>CAVWLA010000001.1:0-2883086 GCA_963755825.1 uncultured Acidobacteriota bacterium
AGGGAGCCGCAGCTCCTCCTCACGCTCGATTACGCCGTCGACCTCTTCGCACCCTCCACCGCGGCGCGCCTCCTGGCGCACTACGCGGCGCTTCTGGCCGGCGCCGCGGCGGCGCCGGAGCTGCCGCTCTCGCGCCTGCCGCTCCTCGGCGAGGGCGAGCGCCACCAGATGCTCGTCGAGTGGAACGACACGGCGTCGGCCTTCCCGCGCCGCGCTCTCCACGAGCTCTTCGAGGCGCAGGCGGCGGCGCGGCCGGACGCGGTGGCGGTGGTCTGGGAAGCGGGGGCGCTCACCTATGGCGAGCTCGACCGGAAGGCGGGCCGCATCGCCCGCCGGCTGCGGCGGCTGGGGGTGGGTCCGGAGTCGCGCGTGGCCCTCTACCTGGAGCGCTCGGCGGAGATGGTGGCGGCGGTCCTGGGTATTCTCAAGGCGGGCGGCGCCTACCTGCCGATCGACCTCTCCTATCCGCCGGAGCGCCTGGAGCTCCTCCTGGAGGACGCGGCGCCGACGGCGGTCGTCGGCACCAGCCGCTCGCTGGCGTCGCTGCCCTGCGAGGCGCCGCAGCTCGCGGTCGACCTCCTCGCCGTCCATCCGGCGACGGCCCGGCACCTCGCCCGCCGGCTCGCCGCCCGCTTCGTCGCCGGCGAGCCCTCGCAGGCGCTGGTCGATCGGCTGGCCGGCGTCTACCGCGCGACGGACGGCGACACGCGGGCGATGATGCGGGCGATGACGGGGGGAGCCGCGGACAGCGCGGCGCCGGAGCCGGAGGAGCCGTCGGCGGAGGTGTCGCCGGAGAGCCTGGCCTACGTCCTCTACACCTCGGGCTCAACCGGGACGCCCAACGGCGTCGAGGTGAGCCACCAGGCGGTGGTGCGGCTGGTGCGCGAGACGGGATACCTCTCCTTCGGCCCCGGGGACGTCTTCCTCCAGGTGGCGCTCATGTCCTTCGACGCCTCGACGCTCGAGCTCTGGTGGCCGCTCGCCAACGGCGGCTGCGTGGCGCTGCCGCCGCCCGGGGGCTTCGCGCTCGGCGACCTCTGCGAGCAGGTGGAGCGCCACGGGGTGACGGTGCTCTTCCTCACCACCGGGCTCTTCCACCTCGCCGTCGAGGAGGGCCTGGCGGGGCTCGCGGGGCTGCGCCATCTCCTGATCGGCGGCGACGTCATGTCGCGCGCCCACCTGGAGCGGGCGATCGCGGCGCTGCCAGAGGTCGAGCTGATCCACTGTTACGGACCGACCGAGAACACCGTCTTCACCTCCACCTACCGGGTGCGCCGCCCGCTGGCCGAGGGATCGGTCACCATCGGCAGGCCCATCGCGACCTGCCGCGCCTACGTGCTCGATCCGACGCTCGCGCCCGTGCCGGTGGGCTGCGCCGGCGAGCTCTACCTCTCCGGCCCGGGGCTCGCGCGCGGCTATCTCGACCGCCGCGAGCTGACGGCGGAGCGCTTCCTGCCGAACCCGTTCGGGGAGGGGAGGCTCTACAAGACCGGAGACCTGGTGCGGTGGCGCACCGACGGCACCCTCGCGTTCCTCGGGCGGCACGACTTCCAGGTCAAGGTGCGCGGGTTCCGCATCGAGCCCGGCGAGATCGAGGCCGCCCTCCTGCGCCACCCGCAGGTGCGCGAGGCGGCGGTGGTGGGGCTCGCCGAAGGCGGCCGCGACCATCGCGTGGTGGCGTACTACGTGACGGAGGCGGGCGCCGAGGTGAGCCGGGAGGATCTCCGCGCCTTCCTGCGCGCGCGCCTGCCGGAGCACCTGGTGCCCGCCGTCTTCGTGCCGCTCGCGGCGCTGCCGCTCACCGCCGTGGGCAAGCTCGACCGGCGGGAGCTGCTGGCCCCCGAAGCGCTCGGACCGGCGGCGGGGGAGCCGGCCATGGCGCTCCGCGGTATGGCCCGCGATCCGAGCGATCTGAGCGACCTGGTCACCGAGATACTGGCCGGGCTCTGGGAGGAGGTGCTCGACCCCGATCCGCGGCGCGGGCCGGCCGCCGACGGCGCCCTGACTTTCGAGAGGAGCCGGCGGCTCGGCCTCCACGACGACTTCTTCGACCTCGGCGGCCATTCGCTCTCGGTCATGCGCCTGCTGTCGCGCATCCGCCAGACCTTCGGGGTGGAGCTCGGCGCGCAGACGGTCTTCGCCTTCCCTACCCTGGCGGCACAGGCGCGCGTCGTCGCCGCGGCGCGCCGGGGGGCGGAAAGCGCCCTGCCGCCGCTCGTCAAGGTGCCGCGGCAGGGGCCGCCGCCGCTCTCCTTCGCCCAGCAGCGGCTCTGGTTCCTCGACCGCCTGGCGCCGGAGAGCCCGCTCTACAACGTCCCGGCGACCTGGCTGGTCTCCGGAGCGCTCGCTCCGGCGGCGCTCGCCGCCGGCCTCTCCGAGATCGTCCGCCGGCACGAGACGCTGCGCACCCGCTTCGTCGAGGTGGACGGCGAGCCGCGGCAGGAGATCGGCGCTCCCTGGCGGGTGCCGCTGCCGCAGGTCGACCTCCACGGCCTCGGGCAGGAGCGGCGCCGCGGCGAGCTGGCGCGCCTGCGCACCGAGGAGGCGGCCCGGCCGTTCCACCTCTCCCGCGGCCCCCTGCTGCGGGCCGGCCTGGTGCGCCTGGGCGAGGAGGAGCACGCTCTGCTCGTCACCGTGCACCACATCGTCTACGACGGCTGGTCGGAGGGGGTGCTGACGGCCGAGCTCACGGCGCTCTACGCGGCGGCCCTCGAGGGGCGTCCCTCGCCGCTCGGCGAGCTCGCCGTGCAGTACGCCGACTTCGCCGCCTGGCAGCGCGCCTGGCCCTGGGAGGTGCTCGGGCGGCAGCTCGCCTACTGGCGCGGCGAGCTCGCCGGGGCGCCCGCGGCGCTGCCGCTGCCGGTCGACCGGCCGCGCCCGGTGGCGGCGAGCTTTCGGGGCGCCAGCGCAATGCTCCGCCTGCCGGCGCCGCAGGCGGCGCTCCTCCGCCAAGCGGCGCGGCGGGAGGGGACGACGCTCTACATGCTGCTCCTCGCCGGCTTCGCGGCGCTCCTCACGCGCGTCACGGGAGAGGAGGATCTGCTCGTCGGCACGCCGGTCGCCGACCGCCCGCGGCCGGAGGTCGAGGGGTTGATCGGGTTCTTCGTCAACACGCTGGTGATCCGCGCGCGGGCGGCCGGCGATCCGCCCTTCCGCCGCCTGCTCGCGGCGGTGCGCGACACGGCGCTCTCCGCCTTCGCCCATCAGGACCTGCCCTTCGAGATGCTGGTCGAGGAGCTGCGGCCGGAGCGCGAGCAGGGGAGAAACCCGCTGGTCCAGGCGCTGTTCGCCTTCCAGGGCGCCGGCCCGGCCGCCGCGAGCGACGGCACCGGGCTGCGCCTCGTGCGGCTCCCCTGGGGCGAGCGGGCGACGGCGAAGGTCGACCTCCTGCTCTCCGCGATGGAGATGCCGGCGGAGGGAGGGGAGGCGGGGCTCGACGATCCGGGTGAGAGATCGGGAGAGAGAGACGAGGCGGAGCTCGCCCTGGTCCTCGAGTACGCGGCGGACCTCTTCACCGCGACGACCGCGGCGCGCCTCCTCGCCCACTACGGTGCGCTCGTCGCCGGGGCGGCGGCGTCGCCGGAGCTGCCGGTCTCTCGCCTGCCTCTCCTCGCCGCGGCCGAGCGCCACCAGCTCGTTGTCGAGTGGAACGACACGGCGTCGGGCTTTCCGCGCCGCCCCGTCCACGGCCTGTTCGAGGAGCAGGCGGCGGCGCGGCCCGACGCGGCGGCCGTCGTCTGGGACGGCGGCGCGCTCACCTACGGCGAGCTCGACCGGCGCGCCGGCCGCGTCGCGCGCCGGCTGCGGCGGCTGGGAGCGGGCGTCGAGTCACGGGTCGCCGTCTGCGCCGAGCGCTCCCCGGAGCTGGTCGTCGCGCTCCTCGGCGCCCTCAAGGCGGGCGCCGCCTACCTGCCGCTAGACCCCGCCCATCCGCGCGAGCGGCAGGCGCTCCTGCTGGCGGACGCGGCGCCGGCGGCCCTGCTGGGACCGCGGCGCCTGCTGGCGGCACTCCCCGGCACGGCTCCCCGTCTGGCGATCGAGGACGCCTTCGCCGATGCCGACGGCGTGCCAGTCTCGGCCGACCTGCCGCCCGCGGCGCTCGCCTACGTGCTCTACACCTCCGGCTCGACGGGGACGCCCAAAGGGGTCGAGGTCAGCCATCGCGCGGTAGTGCGGCTGGTGCGCGAGGCGGGCTACGCGTCGTTCGGTCCCGGCGAGGTCTACCTCCAGCTGGTGCCGATGTCGTTCGACGTGGCGACCTTCGAGCTCTGGGGGCCGCTCCTCCACGGCGGCCGCCTGGCGCTCCTGCCGCCTGGGCCGTACACGCTCGCCGGCCTCTACCTGGCGGTGGCGCGCCACGGGGTGACGACGCTCTGGCTCACCTCCGGCGTCTTCCATCTGGCGGTCGAAGAGGGCCTCGCGCCGCTCGGCGGGCTGCGCCAGCTGCTCGCCGGCGGCGACGTTCTGTCGCGCCCCCACGTGCTGCGGGCGCTCGCGGCGCTGCCGGGGGTCGACCTCATCAACGGCTACGGCCCGACGGAGAACACGACGTTCTCGACCACCCACCGCCTGCGCGGCGGGCTGGCGGCCGGCGAGACGTCGGTGCCGATCGGGCGGCCGATCGCCGCCAGCCGCGCCTACGTGCTCGACCGCTCGCTCGCGCCGCTGCCGGTCGCCTGCGTCGGGGAGCTCTACGTCGGCGGCGCCGGCGTGGCGCGCGGCTACCTGGGCCGCCCGGCGCTGACCGCCGAGCGCTTTTTGCCGGATCCATTTGGGCCGGATCCGTTCTCGGCGGATCCGCGGGGCCCGCGGGCCGGTGATCGGCTCTACCGCACGGGAGATCTCGCGCGGTGGCGGCCGGACGGGACGCTCGATTTCCTCGGCCGGCGCGACGTCCAGATCAAGGTGCGCGGCTTCCGCGTCGAGCCCGGGGAGGTCGAGAGCGCGCTCCTCCGCCATCCGGGCGTGCGCGAGGCGGTGGTGACGGCGACGGCGGAGTCGGCCGGCGGGGCCGGAGGGCATCGGTTGGTCGCCTACTACGTGGCGGAGGGCGCCGACGGACCGGCGCCGGCGGAGCTCGCCGCCCACCTCCGCGAGAGCCTGCCGGAGCACCTGGTGCCATCGATCCTCGTGCCCCTCGCGGAGCTGCCGCTCAACGCCAACGGCAAGGTCGACCGGCGGGCGCTGCCGCCGCCGGAGAGCTCGGCCGGTGCTGACGAGGAGGGCGGCGCCCGGGCCGTCGTCGCGCCGCGCGGCGCCGTCGAGCGGGTGATCGCCGGGATCTGGGCGGAGGTGCTGGGCGTCCCCGGCGCGCTCTCCGCCGAGGAGAGCTTCTTCCACCTGGGCGGCCACTCGCTCCTCGCCATCCGCATGCTGTCGCGCCTCCGCGCGGCCCTCGGGGCGGACCTGCCGGTGCAGCAGGTCTTCGAGTCGCCGACGATCGCCGGCCTCGCCGCGGCGGTGGCTCGGGCTGCGGTTTCCGGCGACGCGGCGGCCGGGCCCGCCCTGCCGCCGCTGGCGCCGCGCGCAGCCGTGGACACTGCGGAGGCTGGGGCCGCCGCCGCGCCGCTCTCCTACGCGCAGCAGCGGCTCTGGTTCCTCGATCGCCTGGCGCCGGGCAGCTCGGCCTACAACGTGCCCTCCGCCTACAGCCTCGCCGGGCCGTTCGCGCCGGCGGCGCTCGCCGCCGCCCTCGCCGAGGTGGTGCGCCGCCACCGGGTCCTCCGCGCCCGCTTCGTCGAGCGCGATGGCGAGCCGCGGCAGGAGATCGCGGCGGCACCGGCGCCGGGGCTCCTGCCGCTGGTGGATCTCGGCGCCCTGGCTGCCGGGCGCCGGAGCGCCGAGCTGGCGGCCCTGCGCTCCGCTGAGGCCGAGCGGCCGTTCGACCTCGCCGCGGGCCCCCTCTGGCGCGCCGGGCTCGTCCGCCTGGGCCAGGGCGACCACGCCCCTTTCGAAGACGAGCACGCGCTCCTCCTCAGCTTCCATCACGCCGTCTACGACGGCTGGTCCGAGGGGGTGCTCCTCGGCGAGCTCGCGGCGCTCTATGCCGCGGCGCTGGCGGGGGCGCCGTCGCCGCTCGCCGAGCCGGCCCTCCAGTATGCCGATTTCGCGGCCTGGCAGCGCGCCTGGCCGCCGGCGGTGCTCGGCCGCCAGCTCGCCTATTGGCGCGGGCAGCTCGCCGGCGCGCCGACGGCCCTCGAGCTGCCGACGGACCGGCCGCGCCCGGCGGTCGCCAGCCTGCGCGGCGCCGGCCGCCGGCTGCTCCTCGCGGCGCCGCAGGCGGCGCTCCTCCGCCAGGCGGCGCGGCGGGAGGGGGCGACGCTCTACATGCTGCTCCTGGCGGCCTTCGCGGCGACGCTGGCGCGCCACAGCGGCCAGGAGGACTTCCTGGTCGGCACGCCGGTCGCCAACCGCACCCGGCCGGAGCTCGAAGGGCTGATCGGCTTCTTCGTCAACACCCTGGCCCTGCGCGTACGGCTCGACGGCGACCCGGAGCTCCGCCGCGTGCTGGCGTCGGCGCGCCAGACGGCGCTCGCCGCCTTCGCCCACCAGGACCTGCCGTTCGAGGCGCTCGTCGAGGAGCTGCGGCCGGAGCGCGACCTGTCGCGCGCCCCGCTGGTGCAGGCGATGCTCTCGCTGGGGAGCGCCGCGCCGCCGGAGCGCTCGCTCGCCGGCGGCCTCCACCTGGCGCGCCTGCCTTCGGCCGAGCGGACGACGGCCAAGCTCGACCTCTCCCTGGCGGCGACCGAGATCGCGGACGCGAGCGGCGGGCAGAGCCTGCTGCTCGAGCTGGAGTATGCCGCCGACCTCTTCCACGCGACGACCGCGGAGCGGCTCCTGGTGCACTTCGCGACGCTCCTCTGCGGCGCCGCGGCGGCGCCGGAGCTGCCGCTCTCGCGCCTGCCGCTCCTGGCGCCGGCCGAGCGCCACCAGCTCGTCGGGGAGTGGAACGACACCGAGTCGGGCTTCCCGCGCCGGACCGTGCACGCCCTCTTCGCCGACCAGGCGGCGGCGCGGCCGGACGCGGTCGCCGTCTCCTGGGAGGCGGGCGCGCTGAGCTACGGCGAGCTCGACCGGCGCTCCGGCACGATCGCCCGGCGCCTCCGGCGGCTGGGGGTCGCGACCGACGCGCGGGTGGGGCTCGTCGCGGAGCGCTCGCCGGAGATGGTGGCGGCCGTCGTCGGCATCCTGAACGCGGGCGGCGCCTATCTGCCGCTCGACCCCTCCTACCCGCGGACGCGGCTGGCGCTCCTCCTCTCCGATGCCGCTCCGGCGGTGGTGGTGGGGCCGCGGCGCCTGCTGGCGGCTCTCCCCGGTACGGCGCCCCGCCTGGCGCTCGAGGACGCCCTGGCTGAGGTTGCCGAGGTCGCCGAGGCGGACGCCGCACCCATTTCCGCCGACGTGCCGCCCGCGGCGCTCGCCTACGTGCTCTACACCTCGGGCTCGACGGGCGCGCCCAAGGGGGTCGAGGTCAGCCATCGTGCGGTGGTGCGGCTGGTGCGCGAGGCGGGCTATGCGTCGTTCGGCCCCGGCGAGGTCTACCTCCAGATGGCGCCGATGTCGTTCGACGCGGCGACCCTCGAGCTCTGGGGGCCGCTCCTCCACGGCGGCCGTCTGGCGCTCCTGCCGCCCGGGCCGTACACGCTGGCCGACCTCTACGCCGCGGTGGCGCGCCTCGGGGTGACGACGCTCTGGCTGACGTCCGGCCTCTTCCACCTGGCGGTGGAGGAGGGGCTGGCGCCGCTCGGCGGCCTGCGCCAGCTGCTCGCCGGGGGCGACGCCTTGTCGCGCCCCCACGTGCTGCGGGCGCTCGCGGCGCTGCCCGGGGTCGACCTCGTCAACGGCTACGGCCCGACGGAGAACACGACGTTCTCGACCACCCACCGCCTGCGCGGTGGGCTCGCGGCCGACGAGACGTCGGTGCCGATCGGGCGGCCGATCGCCGCCAGCCGCGCCTACGTGCTCGACCGCTCGCTCGCGCCGCTGCCGGTCGCCTGCGTCGGCGAGCTCTACGTAGGCGGCGCCGGCGTGGCGCGCGGCTACCTCGGCCTCCCGGCGCTGACCGCCGAGCGCTTTCTGCCGGATCCGTTCTCGGCGGACCCGCGGGGAGAAGGCCGGCTCTACCGCACCGGCGACCTGGCGCGGTGGCGGCCGGACGGGACGCTCGACTTCCTCGGCCGGCGCGACCTCCAGGTCAAGGTGCGCGGCTTCCGCGTCGAGCCCGGGGAGGTCGAGAGCGCGCTCCTCCGCCATCCGGGCGTGCGCGAGGCGGTGGTGACGGCGGCGGCGGAGTCGGCCGGCGGGGCCGGAGGGCATCGGCTGGTCGCCTACTACGTAGCGGAGGGCGCGGACGGGCCGTCGCCGCCGGAGCTCCGCATCCACCTCCGCGAGAATCTGCCGGAGCACATGGTACCGTCGCTTTTCGTGTCCCTCCCGGAGCTGCCTCTCAACGCCAACGGCAAGGTCGACCGGCGGGCGCTGCCGGCGCCCGAGGCGCGGCTGGCCGGTGAGCCGCAGCCGGCCGGCGAGGCGGACACCGCGCCGCGGACGCCGCCCCGCAATCCCGTCGAGGAGATGATCGCGGGGATCTGGGAGGATCTCCTCGGCCTCGGCGATCCGGTCGGCGTCGACGACGACTTCTTCCACCTGGGCGGCCACTCGCTCCTCGTCACCCGCCTGCTGTCGCGCCTCCGCCAGGCCTTCGGCGCCGACCTGTCCGTCCAGCGGGTGTTCGCGGCGCCGACGGTCGCCGGCCTCGCCGCGGCGCTCGCGGCGGTCACGGCGGCCGGCCAGGGGGAAAACCGGCCGGAGAACGCGCTGCCGCCGATCGTGCCGCTCGCCAGCCGGCACGGCGTGCTGCCGCTGTCCTACCCGCAGCTGCGGCTCTGGTTCATGGACCGGCTGGCGCCGGAGAGCCCGGTCTACAACATTCCTTCGGGCTACCTGCTCAGCGGGCCGCTCGAACCGGCGGCGCTCGCCGCCGCCCTGGCCGAGATCGTGCGCCGCCACGAGGCGCTGCGCACGCGGGTCGTCGCCGTCGCGCACGGCGAGCCGGGGCAGGAGGTCTGTCCGCCGCCGCCTTTGGCACCGCTGCCGCTCGCCGACCTCTCCGGCCTGCCGCCGGCGCGGCGGGCGCCGGAGCTCGCCGCGCTCGGGCGAAGCGAGGCCGGCCGCGGCTTCGACCTCCAGCGCGGCCCGATGCTCCGCGCCACGCTGATCCGGCTGGGCCAGGGCGACCACGCCCTCTTCGACGCCGAGCACGCCCTCCTCCTCACCCTCCACCACATCGCGGCGGACGGCTGGTCGGAGGGGGTGCTGCGGCGCGAGCTGTCGTCCCTCTACGCCGCCGCGCTGGCGGCGGAGCCGTCGCCGCTCGCCCCGCTGGCCCTCCAGTACGCCGACTTCGCGGCCTGGCAGCGCGCCTGGCCGGAGGAGGCGCTCGCGGCACAGCTCGCCCACTGGAAGGAGCGGCTCGCCGGCACGCCGGCGCTCACCCTCCCCGCCGACCGCCCGCGGCCGCCGATCGCGAGCTTCCGCGGCGACTCCCTGGGGCTCGACCTGCCGCCGGAGCTCGCCGGCGCCCTCCGCCGTCTGGCGCGGCGCGGCCAGGCGACCGTCTTCATGACCGTCCTCGCCGCCTGGCACGCGCTCCTCCAGCGCGCTTCCGGGCAGACGGACTTCGCCGTCGGCACGCCGGTCGCGAACCGCACCCGGCCGGAGCTGGAGCCGCTCATCGGCATCTTCCTGAACATGCTCGCCCTGCGCACGGACGGCGGCGGCGATCCGAGCTTCGCCGAGCTCCTGGCGCGGGTGCGGCGGACGGCGCTCGAGGCCTACGACCATGCCGACGTCCCCTTCGAGCGCATCGTCGACGAGGTCAATCCCGCGCGCGACCGCAGCCGCCAGCCGCTGGTGCAGACGATGCTCGCGCTCAACAGCACGCCGCGGATCCCGTTCGCCCTGCGCGGTCTCGCGGTCGAGCCGCTCGACCTCTCCGCCCGGGTCTCCCGCTTCGACCTGAGCCTCGGCCTCTCCGACCAGGGGGGAGAGCTCGGCGGGGGGCTCGAGTACAGCACCGACCTCTTCGACCGCACCTCGATGGCGCGCCTCGCGGGGCACCTCGTCCACCTGCTGACGGCGGCGGCGGACGACCCGTCGCGCCGCGTGGCGGAGATCGAGCTGCTGTCGCCGGCCGAGCGGCAGCAGGTGGTCGTCGAGCTGAACGACACGGCGGCGGACCTCTCGGGGCTCGCCGGCGGCGCCGATCCCCGTCTCCACCGCTGGATCGAGCGGCAGGCGGCGCTGACGCCGGGCGCCATCGCGGTCGTCGGCGAGGGCGAATCGCTCACCTACGCTGAGCTCGACGCCCGCGCCAACCGGCTGGCCCGCATCCTGCGTCGGCTGGGGGTGCGGGTCGACGAGCCGGTCGCCATCTGCGCCGAGCGCTCGCCGGCGCTCGTCGTGGGTCTCCTCGGCATTCTGAAGGCCGGCGGCGCCTACCTGCCGCTCGACCCGTCCTATCCGTCGGAGCGGCTAGCCTTCATGATCGAGGATGGGCTCGACGGCCTCGCGGCGCCGGTGCTCCTGGCGCAGGTCGATCTCCTCTCCGCGTCCGTGGCGGGCGCCGGCGCCCGCCTGATCGACCTCGACGCCGCGGCCGGCCCGGCGGGCGACGCCGACGCTGCCCCCCTCGACGGCGGCGCCGGGGCGGACAACCTCGCCTACGTCATCTACACCTCGGGCTCGACGGGCCGGCCGAAGGGCGTCATGAGCACTCACCGCGGCATCGTCAACCGGCTCCTCTGGGGGCAGCGGACCTACGGTCTCACACCGGCCGACCGCGTGCTGCAGAAGACCCCGGTCTCCTTCGACGTGTCGGTCTGGGAGCTGTTCTGGCCGCTCGTCGTCGGCGCGCGGCTGGTGCTGGCGCGGCCGGGCGGCCAACGCGACCCGGCCTACCTGACGCGGCGGATCGAGGAGCAGGGGGTGACGACGGTCCACTTCGTGCCGTCGATGCTCTCGGCCTTCCTGGCGCAGTCAGACGTCGGCCGCTGCCGCTCGCTCCGGCGAGTGATGGCGAGCGGCGAGGCGCTGCCGGCGGAGCTGGCGGAGCGCTTCCACCAGATCCTGGGAGGCGGGCTCGGGCCTGCCGGAACGACCGAGCTGCACAACCTCTACGGCCCCACCGAGGCGGCGGTCGAGGTGACGGCGCACCGGACGCTGCCGGGGCCGGCGCGGCGCGCCGTCCCCATCGGCCGCCCGATCGCCAACCTGGGCATCTGGCTGCTCGACGCCGAGCTCCGGCCGGTGCCTCTGGGGGTGCCCGGCGAGCTCTACATCGGCGGGATGGGCCTGGCGCGCGGCTACCTCCGCCGGCCCGACCTGACGGCGGAGCGCTTCGTCCCCCATCCGCTGGGCCGACCCGGCGAGCGGCTCTACCGGACGGGTGACCTGGCCCGCTTCTCGGTCGACGGCGAGATCGAGTTCCTCGGCCGCACCGACGACCAGGTGAAGCTGCGCGGCTTCCGCATCGAGCCGGGGGAGATCGAGGCGGCGCTGGCCAGCCATCCGGCCGTCCGCGAGGCGGCGGTGGTGGCGCGGGAGGAGGGGCCGGGGGAGGTTCGCCTCGTCGCTTTCGTGGTGCCGGTAGGATCGCCCGGGCCGGAGGCGGGGGAGCTCCGCGACGCCCTCCGCCGCGTCCTGCCGGAGCACATGGTGCCCGCCGACTTCGCGCTCGTCGACGCCCTGCCGCTCACCCCGAGCGGCAAGCTCGACCGCGGCTCTCTCCGCGCCCTCCGCCCGGCCCGCGAGCTGGCGCCCGCGGCCGAGCCCGGCGGGGTCGGCGATCTGAGGACCGAGCTCGAGGAGCTCCTCGGCGGCATCTGGCAGGACCTCCTGAGGCGCGGGCCGATCAGCCTCGACGACAACCTCTTCGACGCGGGAGCGCATTCGCTCCTCGCCATCCAGTTCACCTCCCGCGTCTACGACGCCCTGGGCCTCGAGATCCCCCTCCGCCTCCTCTTCGAAGCCCCCACCATCCGCCGGCTCGGCGTGGCGATCCAGGAGATCTTGATCGAGCAGATCGCCAGCCTCACCGACGAAGAGGCCGAGCTGCAGGCGGAGTGACATGACCGACGACTGTCCTCTCCTCGAATTCGACCCGGAGAGGTCGGCGCTGATCGAGCCGCAGCGGACGATCACGCCGGTATCGATCCCGGAGCTGGCGGTGGCGTGCTTCTTCAAGGACGTCGTGGACGACATCGTCCTGCGCGACAACCTGGTTCCGCTGACGACGCAGCGGAGCGAGATGGGGCAGCATCCCATCTACGAGATCACCTATCGCAAGCGCCGCATCGCCATCTTTCATGCCGGCGCCGGGGCGCCCATGGCGGCGGGGCTGCTCGAGGGGGCGATCGCCCATGGCGCCAGAGTGGTCATCGCCTGCGGCGGCGCCGGGGCGGTCGACCCGGCGATCCCGCTGGGGCAGATCATCGTTCCGACCGCCGCGATCCGTGACGAGGGCACGTCGTATCACTACCTCCCGCCCAGCCGCGAGGTGGCGGCGGATCCCCGCGGCATCGAGATCCTCCGCGAG
This sequence comes from uncultured Acidobacteriota bacterium, assembly GCA_963755825.1. Classification (GTDB taxonomy): domain Bacteria; phylum Acidobacteriota; class Thermoanaerobaculia; order Multivoradales; family UBA5704; genus DATBQN01. The sequence continues at coordinate 12,596 of CAVWLA010000001.1, forward strand.
GTGCTCGAGAGCCAGGGCACGCCGTACCTCAGCGGCAAGACCTGGACGACCGACGCGGTCTTCCGCGAGACGCGCGGGAAGATCCAGGCGCGGCGCACCGAGGGGGCGATCGTCGTCGAGATGGAAGCCGCCGCGCTCTTCGCCATCGGCGCCTTTCGCAACGTCCTCGTGGCCGAGCTTCTCTACGCAGGAGACAACGTCGGGGGCGAGACCTGGGACCATCGAGACTGGAGCACGCAGAGGTCGATCCGGAAGTCGCTCTTCTTTCTCGCTTGCGAGGCTTGCTGCAGCGCACCGAGCGTCGGGACCTAGGCAACGGCTTAGGAGCCGTCGGCCGGTTGTAGACGTGTAAGCCAGGGGCGCGATCCCAGCCCAAGCAGCGGACGCCTGACGGCGCCGCTGAGGGCATCCCCGTTCGCCGTCAGGTGGTGAGGGAGGGCCGAGATGGAGGCCGCGGCAATTGCGGCCGGACCTGTCGCGACCCCTGCTATTCCCCCTGGCCGATCTCTGACCTCGGTGGCCGCGGAGCGTGTCGCACGGGAATCCTTCCTGCGGCGGCCTGACGAGCGTGTAGCTGCTCGCACAGGAGGTGGATATCCCCACCGACCGCTTCTACGATTCGTTCGCGTGCCGCCCGGACCTCGGCGACGATCGGATCCACCCACGGGGTTTGTGGTTCATCTGCTGGCATCGATATGCGAGTCTTCCGCGCATTCCAGGTGGTGGACCATCTCCGAGACCACTACCTCGAAGGAGCTACGGCGCCGGTTCCACTACTCATGGGTGTCGGCCCGCCACGATCAAATCGCGGGAAGGCCAGGCCGTAGGGTAGCTGATGATCGAGGTCTCCAAGTACACAAGAGCGACCATATTCCGAGTGTACCCGAGCTCGCCCTGCCACAGCCCAGGCCTGACTGTCCGGTCGAGGGCGCGCTGCTGCTCTCCGCCGGACGGCCGCGGTCCCGCCGCAGCCCTTCCGGGGGCGCGCCTCCGCGGAGGGGGATCATCCCCGCTCCGGCGCCTTCTGCCGCCACCACCTGTGCGAGCACAACGTCCAGAAGGCCTTCCGGCGCGCCGCTGTGCCATCGGAGCGGCGAGGCGACGATGGTCTACACCCACGTGCTCAATCGCGGCGGCCGCGGGGTGCAGAGCCCCGCCGACCTGCTGTAAGACGTGTAAGCGAGGGTGTCTTCTCTGCAAGCCCGGTGGCGGAGAAGCGCCCTCGGCCGCGTGGGCAGGAGACAGAAAACCATAGTTCCTCAAGGAGATAGGAGGCAGAGGAACCCGCAGATCGGCGGGTTTCGCAGCCACCTTGGAGATGGAAAGGGTTCAACTGTCCAAGAAGGCGGAATCCTTACCCCACCCGACAGAGGCGGCTCCTCTGCTAAACCTTGAAGCTGCTGCACCTTTCGGCCTTCAGGGGCGGCGGCGGGAGGTGACCTGTTGGCATCTCGTCCGTCGCCGTTGCGGCGTCGGGCCCGTAGCGTTTATCCGTCACGAGGAAGCCGAGTTGACGGAGGCAAACAGCTGGCCGAGGATTAAGCTAAACTGCAGAAGCACAAGGGGGAAGTTAGACCTGAGCAGGTAGAATGCCGAGGCCCAAGGGGGAGCCGATTGGTGTCATAGACAATCCAAGGCCCCGGCCGGCGGTGAATCTCAACACAAGGTTAGGCGGCGCGAACAGCGCGAGAAGGCAAGCAGTCGAAGTGTAGTGACCGAGGTGCCGATGACGGCTACGTCCGATGCCTACGAGGAGTTCGTTCAGCAGGTTATGGCCGCATTGACCGGCGCCCAGGTCCATCACAAGAAGCCGTACGTTGGGCGTATCTCTCATCGGGAGATCGTTGTTGACGTTTCTTTCGAGACATCGGTCGCCGGCGCTCGCTTGCTCTGTCTCGTCGAATGCAAATGTTACGCACATGCGGTCTCTGTCGATGAGGTGGAGGAGTTTCATTCGAAACTGGACGACATCGGTGCTCATAAGGGCATCATGGTCACAACCATTGGCTACCAGGAAGGCGCAGTCAAAGTGGCGGAAGGCCGAGGCATTGCGCTCGCAGTCCTAACGGAGAATCATACCCCCGGCGAGCTTGTGTACAGAACTCTAGCGGCTGCGCCAAGAGACCAACCGCTCCCGACGCAGAAGGCCTTTTGGCAGGGCAACCTGCGTGGCCCCTTGGGAGACTACGGTAGAGTTTTCCGTTTCGAAAACACATCGCAGTTCTTTTGGTCGCTCTTCTTGGATGAGCGTGAGGCCGAGAGACTGCGGGTGGTAGCCCGCTGGAATGCTGAACATGGCACGGGCAAGCAACAGTAGGCGCGTCGCAGGCCCGCCGCCTAACCATTCGTTCCACAAGACGCGCCCCATGCGCTACGGCTCTCTTCGCTCGGCAAAGTTCGATGGGGCGCGCCAGTGGACTCAGGATCGATCCGTTAACCATCATAACTGAGGACTCATGCCAGGATTGACGAGAGCTGAAGTAATGAAGGTAGTAAACAGGTGGATCGGTGTTTCTGGCGGATTTCTCGGAGATTTCAGGTATCGAACGCATGCCGATTTCTATTCCGAATACTGCGATCTCGACATCAACCCATACGACCTGAATGGGACGACCCGGGAGCGCTTCATCGAGATACTTAGTTCCGCTGAACCAGCTGATCAAGCAAAGATTGTGCGTGGAGTCCTGGAGCGGTTTCCCCTTGGCTCTGATGTCGGTAACCCAGCGACTAGAACTCCAGAGCTACGTGCTGAGCTGTTGCAAATCATTCAACGGGTGGAGACTGGTGCTCCTATAGCCTCGCCGAATCCCCGTATCTCAAAAGAGGTGGTCGCACGAGCTATAGCCGACGCCGAGGCGCTAATCAGGGCTAATGGTGCGACCAGCGGCGTCGATCGAGTGCATACGGCTCTGCATGGCTACTTGATCGCCGTCTGCGAAGATGCTTGCCTTTCCTATCCTCCGAACGCCAGTCTTACCCAGGTGTTCAAGGTCGTCCGAGAAGGGCATCCGTCATTACAGAACCTCGGCCCTCGATCCGGAGACTTGGTGCAGGTGCTTCGAGCAGCGGCAACGATTATGGATTCTTTGAACCCGGTGCGAAACCAAGCCACCGCAGTCCATCCGAACGAAATACTTCTCGAGCAGCCCGAAGCCATGATGGTGATCAACATAGCCCGAACACTACTTCACTACTTGGACGCGAAGCTTGTGTGAGCTCGTCCATGCGAAGGGTGGTTAACCCATTGCCGCACCGGACGGCAAACGCGCTTCGCACGTTCGCCGCGCGGTGAGCTTTCGAGGCGTTGGACGCCCTGAGACGGTAGGCATGTTCAAGCTCTTCGCGGAGCTCATCGCCTTCCATCTCGACGCCCAGGAGAGCCTGCGGGCGAGCGACGCGAGGAGCGGCGGACGGCCGAGCTCCGCGAGCCCTACGCCATGCGGCAACGGCGGGCCGCTCAGGCCTCGTCCAGCTCGGCGAGCACGTCGGCCTCGAGATCGGCGCGGCTGAAGCCGGCCGGAGTATCGCCGGTCCCGGCGGCACGGCAGTGGGCGATGAGCTCCCGCAGGCTTGCGGCATAGGCGGCGGCGAGGCGCTCGATCGTCCCGCGGTCGCAGAGGTCGGCGCTGTAGCCCCAGTCGACCCGCAGGCGTCCGGAGGCGACGAGCAGGGAGACCGCGAGGGCGTGCGGGCGCCGCTGGCGCGGGCTCTGCGCGGCGGCCGCTCGGCTCCGCGGCGAGGGCGAATAGGCCGCCCTCGAAGCTGCCGTCGAACTCGCCGAGGTGGTTGAAGCTCACTCTCGGAGCCGGCAGCGCGGCGAGGAGCGCCGCGGCCTCGCGCAGCACGCCATAGCCGAAGCCGCGGTCGGGGATGGTGCGGAGCTACTCCTTGACCGACTGCAGGGCAGTCGTCGCCGGTTGACTCTACGGGTTAGGCGGAGCGAAGTCCGGGGCGTAAGTGGCGCGGCGCGGCGAGGGTGGTAAAATTTAGTAGTGAAGCCTCCGGTGTATGTGGAGACGTCCCTCGCAAGCTATCTTGTAGCTTGGCCGAGCGAGTCGGTGATCACGGCGGCGCACCAAAGCCTCACTCGCCAGTGGTGGCAGGCCCGCCGAGCCGCATTCGATCTGTACATTGCGGAGCTGGTTCTGCTGGAGGCCCGCGCCGGAGACCCCGACGCGGCCTCTCGTCGCTTAGCGGTGCTTGTGGGGATTCCCGTTCTCGAGTCCACCGCCGCCGCAGAGACGCTCACGGAGCGGATTCTCCATGCGAGCCTGGTTCCTTCGAAGGCGCGTGCGGATGCCGCTCATATCGCAATAGCTGCCGTCCACGGAATAGACTATCTCCTGACGTGGAATTGTCGGCACATCGCCAACGCCGTCACGCGAAAGCGCATCGATCAATTGCTGCGGGGCGCAGGGTATGAGGCTCCCGTCCTGTGCACACCTGAGGAACTGTTGGAGGAGTAAGGAAAATGGCGAACGACGACATTCTCGACGAGCTCCATCGCGTTCGGGAGCAGCTGGTGACTGAGGCGGGAGGCGACATCGCGGGCCTCTTCCGGCTGTTGCGCGACACCGCGCGCGCGGAAGGGCAGCAGACCGTTACGCTGCCGGCTAAAGTACCCGCTGTGAAGGGCACTGAAGCTGCGTAAGGCTGATCGCCTAACCCGGTTGCTCAACCGGACGGCGAAGCTGGCATGAGTGTGCGGGTCACCATCCGTGACGTGCCGGAGGCGGTGAGGGATGAGCTTGCCGCGCGGGCCACTCTCCAAGGCAAGTCGATGCAGGAATACCTACGCGCCGAGTTGGAACGTCTGGCAGCACGCGTGCCGGTCGAGAAGGTGCTCGAGCGGATCCGGGAGCGCAAGGCGACGGCTGGGACCCGACTCTTGCCTGAGGAGATACTGGCCCACCGCGACACGGACCGCCGGTGAGCGCAGCGTCGACGCTTCGCTCCTGGTTGTCGCCGAACGGTTCCACCTCCCCCTCGGCGACGCTCGATCACCGCCTCGCCAAAGTCACCGGTCCTCGCTGCCGTTTCCTTCTGTCGCCCTTGACCTGAGAAGGCTTCGACAAGTCGACCCCAAGCCCTGGGAGACTGACTATCGTAGTAGGCGACCTCCTCTGGAGACCGCGAGCGAGCGCCGCAACGGCGGGGCGCTCAGTCCTCGTCCAGCTCGGCGAGCACGTTCGCGAGCTCGTCGGCCTCGAGATCGGCGTGGGTGGAGTCGCCGGTCCCGGCGGCGCGGCAGTGGGCGATGAGCTCCCGCAGGCTCTCGGCATAGGCGGCGGCGAGGCGCTCGACCGTCCCGCGGTCGAAGAGGTCGGCGCTGTAGCCCCAGTCGACCCGCAGGCGTCCGGCGGCGACGAGCAGGGAGACCGCGAGGGCGTGCGGGCGCCGCTGGCGCGGGCTCTGCGCGGTGCCGCTCGGCTCCGCGGCGGGGGCGAACAGGCCGCCCTCGAAGCTGCCGTCGAACTCGCCGAGGTAGTTGAAGCTCACTCTCGGAGCCGGCAGCGCGGCGAGGAGCGCCGCCGCCTCGCCGCCGCGCAGATAGCGCAGCACGCCGTAGCCGAAGCCGCGGTCGGGGATGGCGCGGAGCTGCTCCTTGACCGACTGCAGGAGGGCGCCCGGCGCCGTGCTGTCGACTGCGAGCGCCACCGGGAAGAGGGTGGTGAACCAGCCCACGGTGCGCGACAGGTCGACCGCGGGGACGACCTCCTCCCGACCGTGCCCTTCGAGGTCGACCCACAGCGCGCCGCCCGGACGGGCGAGAGTCGCCGCGAGCGCCGCCAGGAGCGCGTCGTTGACCTGCGTGCCGTAGGCCGACGGCAGCTCGGTCAACAGGGCGCGGGTCTCCGCCGCGTCGAGCTCGACCGTCACCGTCCGCGACGAGGCGACGAGACCGGTGGAAGCGGCGGGGGCGAGCGGCGCGGTGGGAGCGAAGGGTTCGAACGGGTCAGTCCGCTCGGTCGGCTCGGCCGGCTCGAACGGCAGCCGGTCGACGGGCAGCCCGGCGAGCCCCGACCAGTGGCCGAGCTCGCGCTCCACCGCCTCCGGCGACAGGCCGCGGGCGTAGGCGGCGAGCCGCTCGGCCCACTCCTTGAACGAGGTGGTCTTCGCCGGCAGACGGAGCGCGGAGGGACCTCCCGCGGCGACCTGCCGGCAGGCCGTCTCCAGATCCTCGAGGAGGATGCGCCACGAGACGCCATCGACCGCCAGGTGATGGACGGCGAGGAGGAGCCGCGCCTCGCCCTCTCCCAGCTGGTACCAGAGGAACCGCAGCAGCGGTCCGCGCGCCAGGTCGAGGCTCGCCTGCGCGGCACCGGCCGAGGCGCCGAGGGCGCGCTCCGCATCGGCGGGCGTCAGGGCCGCGAGGTCGACCCGCGGCAGGACGAAGCCGGGCTCCGGCGGGGCGTTCTCCGCCCGCGGCTCCCCGCCGTCCTCAGCGGCCGGCGAGATGCGCAGCCGGAGCGCATCGTGGTGGAGGACGAGCGCACCGAGGGCGCTCTCGGCCACCCGCGGTCCGATCTCCCGCACGGCGAGGAGCACCGCCTGGTTGAAGTGGTGCGGATCGGCGAGGTCCTGGTCGAAGAACCAGCGCTGGATCGGGGTGAGCGGCAGCGGCCCCACCACCGGTCCCTGGCTCGCCAGGACTTCGGCGGCGGTCCCGGCGACGGCGGCGAGGCGCGCCACGGTCTGCTGCTCGAAGAGCTGGCGCGGCGTGATGCGGCAGCCGGCCCGCGCGGCGCGGGCGACGATCTGGAGGGAGAGGATCGAGTTGCCGCCGAGCTCGAAGAAATTGTCGTGCACGGAGATCTCCCGCTCCTGCCGTCCGGTCCCCAGAACCTCGGTCCAGATGCCGGCGAGGAGCGCCTCGACGGGGTTGCGCGGCGCCACGTAGCCGCCGCCTTCCGCCAGGCCGGGAAGGCCGGGCTCGATCGCCAGGAGCGCCCGGCGGTCGAGCTTGCCGGTCGGCGTGAGCGGCATCGCCGCGAGGAGCACGAAGGCGTTGGGGATCATCGGCTCCGGCAGCCGCGCGGCGAGGAAGGCGCGGAGGTCGTCCTTGAAGTCTGCGTCGGGCGGCTCCGAGCTCCCGTCGCGGCGGGTCAGGTAGGCCACCAGGCGACCGCCGCCACCGCCGCCGGGCAGCTCGGAGCGCAGCAGGACGACCGCGCGGGCGACCGCCGGATGGGCGGCGAGCACCGCCTCGACCTCCCCCAGCTCGATGCGGACGCCGCGGACCTTGACCTGATGGTCGATGCGGCCGAGGAATTCGAGCTGCCCGTCGGCGAGCCAGCGGGCGAGGTCGCCGGTGCGATAGAGGCGCTCGCCGGACGCCGAGAAGGGATCGGGCACGAAGCTCTCCGCGGTGCGACCCGGACGGTGGAAGTAGCCGCGGGCGAGGCCGAGGCCGCCGAGGAGAACCTCGCCCGGCACGCCGACTGGCGCCGGCCGGCCGCCGGCGATGACGTGGACGCGCGCGCCCGGCGCCGGCCGGCCGAGGGTGGGGACCTCGCCCGCCGCCCCCGCCTGCCAGGCGGAGACGAAGATGCTCGCCTCGGTCGGCCCGTAGAGATTGAGGAAGCGCCGCCCCGGCGCCCAGCGGCGCGCCAGCTCCGGCGGGCAGGGCTCGGCGCCGGTCGCCAGCAGGCGGAGGTCGGGCAGGGTCTCCCCCGCCTCCAGGGTCGCGAGGACGGACGGGGTGAGAAACGCCGCGGCGATCGCCTCGCGGCGCAGCTCGGCGGCGAGGTCGTCGCCCAGGAGGTGAGGGCCGGGCGGCGGAATCCAGACGCAGGCGCCGGAGGCGAGGGTGGTGAAGAGCTCGAGGGCCGAGAGGTCGAAGGAGGGCGAGCCGAATTGCAGCACGCGGTCGCCCGCGCCAACGCCGTAGAGGACCATCGCGGTGCGGATCGTCCGCACCACGCCGCGGTGGGGAACCGCCACCCCCTTCGGCCGCCCCGTCGAGCCCGAGGTGTACATGACGTAGGCGAGATGGTCGGGGGCGGGCCGCGGCGCCGGCCCGCCGGCCGCTCCCAGGTCCGCGGTCTCGCTGCCGCCTTCGACCTCGCCTCCGGTTTCGATCTCGATCGTCAGCCGTCGCGCGCCGCCGGCGGGGAGCGCGGGCGCCACGGCGCCATGGGTCAGGAGCACCGTCGGGGCGGCGTCCTCGATCATCCGCGCCAGGCGATCGGCGGGATGGGAGACGTCGAGCGGCAGGTAGGCGCCGCCGGCGGCGAGGACGGCGAGCAGCCCCACCACCATTTCGCGCGACCGCTCGGCGCAGACCCCCACCACGACGTCCGGGCCGACGCCCAGGCGGCGGAGGCGCGCCGCCAGGGTGCCGGCGGCGGCGCCGAGCTGCCGGTAGGTGAGGGTGGCGCCGCCGCACGACACGGCGAGCGCGTCGGGGGTGCGCGCGATCTGCGCTGCGACCAGGTCGTGGAGGCAGAGCTCGGCGGCGGCCGGATCCACCGCGGTGTCGTTCCACTCACGGAGCTGCTGCCGCTCGGCGGCGGTCAAGAGCGGCAGGTCGTCCAGGCGCCGGGGCTCGCCGGCCGCGGCCAGGTCGGCGACGGCGCCGGCGAGGAGCACCGCGAAGCGCCCGGCGAGGCGGGCGATCGTCGTGCGGTCGAAGAGGTCGGTCGCGTGCTCCCAGCGGGCGACCGCCCTGCCGCCCTCCTCGCCGACGCTCAAAGAAAGGTCGAGCTTGGCGGCGCCCCCCGGCGCCGGCAGCGGCTCGCCGGTGAGGCCGGGGAGGGCGAGGGCGCCGAGCGGCGCGTTCTGCAGCGCGAGCATCACCTGGACGACGGGCGAGCGGGCGAGGTCGCGCGCCGGCGCCAGGGCCTCGACGAGCTTCTCGAACGGCAGCTCCTGGTGGGCATAGGCGGCGAGCGCCGTCTCCCGCAGCCGCGGCAACAGGGTCGCCAGGGTGTCGTCGTCGGCGATCTCGGCGCGCAGCACGAGGGTGTTGACGAAGAGGCCGATCAGCCCGAAGGTCTCGGCGCGCGTGCGGCCGGCGATCGGCGAGCCCACCGCCAGGTCGCGCTGCCCGGTGTGGCGATAGAGCAGCACGTCGAAGGCGGCGAGGAGGAGCATGTAGACGGTCACCCCCGAGCGCCGTGCCGCCGCCCCCAACCCGCTCCACAGGGCGGCCGGCAGCGGCACGCCGAGCTCGGCGCCGCGGAAGCTCTGCTCCGGCGGACGGGGCCGATCGGCCGGCAGCTCGAGCGCTGGGGGGAGGCCGGCGAGGCGCTCGCGCCAGTGCGCCAGCTCTGCCGCCAGCACCTCTCCCGCCATCCAGCGGCGCTGCCAGGCCGCGTAGTCGGCGTACTGGATGGGCAGCTCGGCGAGCGGCGACGGCCGCCGCTCGCGCGCCGCGGCATAGAGCGCCCCCAGCTCGCCGACGAGGACGCCCAGCGACCAGGCGTCGGAGACGATGTGGTGCATCGTCACCAGCAGCAGATGGTCGCCCGCCTCGCCTGCCTCGCCTGCCTCATGCGGCCCGGACAGCCGCACGAGCGCGGTGCGCAGGAGCGGGCCGTGGGCGAGGTCGAACGGGCGCTCCGCCTCCGTCTTCGCCACGGAGACGCCGGCCGCCATCCTCGCCGCCGCCGGCAGGGCAGCGAGGTCGATGCGCGAGAGCGCCGCGGGAGACGGCGGGTGCACCCGTTGCCAGGCGCCGCCCTCGCCGGCGGCGAAGGTCGTGCGCAGCGACTCGTGGCGGCGGACGATCTCGCCGAACGCGCCGGCGAGCGCCGCGGCGTCGAGGGCGCCGCGGAGGCGGATCGCTACGGGCACGTTGTAGGCGGCGCCGCCGGGGGTGAGCCGATCGAGGAACCAGAGCCGCTCCTGGCCGAAGGAGAGCGGCAGCTCGCCGGCAGCCCCCGCGGCCGCCGGCCGAGCCGCGAGCGGCGGTGCGGCGGCGCGAGCCGGAGCCGCCGCGGGGCGCCGGGCTTCCTCCACGGCCTCCTCCACCAGCGCGGCGAGCGCCGCGATCGTCGGCGCCGCGAAGAGGGCGGCGACCGGCAGCTCGACCGCGAGAGCCCTCTCCAGGCGCGCCAGCACCTGCGTCGCGAGGAGCGAGTGGCCGCCCAGGGCGAAGAAGTCGTCGTCGATCGAGACGGCGTCGATCCCCAGCACCTCCGCCCAGATGCCCGCCAGCAGCTCCTCGGTGGGTCCGAGCGGGCGCGACACCGCCGAGCCGACGCCGCCGGCGCCGCGGTCCGCGGCGTTCGGCGCCGGGAGGGCCCGCCGATCGGCCTTGCCGCTGGGGGTGAGCGGCAGCGCCGCGAGGAGGACGAAGGCCGCCGGCACCATCGCCTCGGGGAGGCGCGCCGCGAGATACCGGCGCAGCTCGGCCCGATCCAGCTCGGGCCGATCCAGCTCGGCCCCCGGCTCGGCCCGCGGCCGGGGCACGAGATAGGCGGCGAGGCCGCCGCCGGGTAGCTCGGGGCGGAGCATCACCACGGCCTCGGCGACCGCCGGATGCGCCGCCAGCGCCGCCTCGATCTCCCCCAGCTCGACGCGCACGCCGCGGACCTTCACCTGATCGTCGAGGCGGCCGAGGTAGTCGAGGCTGCCGTCGGCCAGGAAGCGGGCGAGATCGCCGGTCCGATAGAGCCGCCCGCCGGGGCCGCCGGAGACACCCGAGAGCGGATCGGGCACGAAGCGCTCCGCCGTCAGGTCCGGCCGCCGCCAGTAGCCGCGCCCCGGCGCCAGGCCGCCGATCGCAAGCTCGCCGGCGGCGCCGACGGGGACGGGCCGGAGCGACGGGTCGAGCAGGCGGATCTCGACGCCCGCGATCGGCCGCCCGATGGGCACATTCCCCCCCTCGCCGTCGCCCGCAGGGCCCGCCGGCTCGCGACAGTCCCGGAAGGTGACGTCGACCGCCGCCTCGGTGGGGCCGTAGAGGTTCCAGAGCGGCGCCGGGTTCCGCTCGGCGAAGCGGCGCGCCAGCTCCCGCGGCAGTGCCTCGCCGCTCGCGACGACGCGGCGGAGCGAGGTGCAGGCCTCGACGCCCGGCGCGGCGACGAAGGCCCGCAGCATCGACGGCACGAAATGGACGGTGGTGATCCGCTCCTCGGCGATGAGGCGGGCGAGATAGGCCGCATCCTGGTGGCCGCCCGGCCGGGCGAGGACCAGCCGCGCCCCGGCGAGGAGCGGCCAGAAGAGCTCCCAGACGGAGACGTCGAAGGAGATCGGCGTCTTCTGCAGCACCCGATCCTCGCCCGTCAGGCCGAACGTCCGCTGCATCCAGAGCAGCCGGTTGACGACGGCGCGATGGCTGTTCATCGCCCCCTTGGGAAGACCCGTCGAGCCCGAGGTGTAGATGACGTAGGCGAGGTCGTCGGGATCGGCCGCCGGGAGCCGCGGCTCGAATCGGGCCGGCCGAGCATCCGGCTCGGTATCCGGGCGATCTGCCGCCGCGGCGAGGAGCGTCCCGAGGTCGAGCTCGATCTCGACCTCAACGATCGCCGCGCCATGCGGCGGCAGGGCGCGCGCCGCGGCGCCGTGGGTCAGGAGCACACCGACCGCGGCGTCCTCGACCATGAAGGCCAGCCGCTCGGCGGGGTAGGCGGGGTCGAGCGGCACGTAGGCGGCGCCGGCGGCGAGGATGGCGACGAGCCCGATCATCAGCTCGAGCGAGCGCTCGGCGCAGAGGCCGACGAGGAGGCCGGGTCCCACGCCGAGGCCACCGAGGCCGACAAGCCGCCGCGCCACCCGCTCCGCCGCGTCGCCGAGCTGCCGGTAGGTCAGCTCGTCGCCAGCCAACGAGACCGCGACCGCATGGGGTGTGCGCTCGATCTGCGCCGCGATCAGCTCGTAGAGGGTGGTCCCCCTGACCGTCCCGGTGACCTCCGCGGGCAGGGCCGCGGTGTCGTTCCACTCGCGGAGCTGCTGCCGCTCGGCGGCGGAGAGGAGCGGCAGGTCGTCAATGCGGCGCCCAGGCGCCGCGCCGGCGTCGAGATGGCGCCCGGCCGCGGCGCCGGCCGCTTTGCCGGAGAGCTCGACGACGGCGCCCGCGAGGAGGGCGGCGAAGCGCTCGGCCAGGCGGGCGATCGTCGCCCGGTCGAAGAGATCGGTCGAGTGCTCCCAGTAGCCGATGGCACCGCCGTCCGCCTCGACGACGCTCAAGGTCAGGTCGAGCTTCGCGGCGCGGCCGGCGAGCCGCAGGGGCTCGAGGGTCAGGCCGGGCAGGGTGAGGGCGCCCAAGGGGGCGTTCTGCAGGGCGAGCATCACCTGGACGAGCGGCGAGCGGGCGAGGTCGCGCGCCGGCGCCAGCGCCTCGACCAGCTTCTCGAACGGCAGCTCCTGATGGGCGTAGGCGGTGAGCGCCGTCTCCCGCAGCCGCGGCAGGAGGGTCGCCAGGGTGTCGTCCGCGGCGAGCTCGCCGCGGAGCACGAGGGTGTTGACGAAGAGGCCGATCAGCCCCTCGGTCTCGCCGCGCGTGCGGCCGGCGATCGGCGAGCCCACCGCGAGGTCGCGCTGCCCGGTGAGGCGGTAGAGCAGGACGTCGAAGGCGGCGAGGAGGAGCATGTAGAGCGTCACCCCGGAGCGCCGCGCCGCCGCTCCGAGGCCGCTCCACAGGGCCGGCGGCAGGGCGAAGCCGCGCTCGGCGCCGCGGAAGCTCTGCACGGCGGGGCGCGGCCGGTCGGCCGGCAGCTCGAGCGCCTCGGGCAGGCCGGCGAGGACGGCGCGCCAGTGGGCGAGCTCACCCGCCAGCACCTCTCCCGCCATCCACCGCCGCTGCCACGCCGCGTAGTCGGCGTATTGGATGGACAGCACCGCGAGCGGAGAAGGCCGGCGGGCGACCGCCGCCGCGTAGAGCGCGCCGAGCTCGTGGACGAGGATGCCCATCGACCAGCCGTCGGAGACGATGTGGTGCATCGTCACCACCAGCAGGTGATCGGCCGCCGACCGGCGCAGGAGGACGGTGCGGAGCAGCGGACCGCGCGCGAGGTCGAACGGGCGCTCCGCCTCGGCGGCAGCGAGGGCCGCCAGGGCCGCCTCGGCGACGCCGGCCGCCGCCGCCGACAGGCCGCTGAGGTCGGCCGGCAGGCCGCTGAGGTCGATCTGCGTCAGCTCCGGAGCGGCCTCGGCGCCCGCCCGCTGGAACGGCGTGCCGCTGCTCGCCCCGTAGGTGGCGCCGAGGACCTCGTGACGGCGGGCGATCTCGCGGAAGGCGGCGGCCAGGGCGGCGACCTCGAGCCCGCCGCGGAGGCGCACCGCGGCGGCGAGGTTGTAGGCGCTGCCGCCCGCGGCCAGGCGGTCGAGGAACCACAGGCGCTCCTGGGCGAAGGAGAGCGGTATCGGCGGCGGTGGCGTCCCGTCCTCGGGCCGCGGTGTCGGCGAGATCGGCGGCGGCACCGGCGCCATGTTTGGCGTCCCGACCGGCGACCCGATCGCCGGCGAAGCGGGCTCGCGGCGCGCCGCCTCCAGCCGCCGGGCGAGGCCGGCGACGGTCGGCGACTCGAAGAGCGCGCGGAGGGGGATCTCGACGCCGAGCGCCTCGCGGAGCCGCGACACCAGCCGCGTGGCGAGGAGCGAATGGCCGCCGGCGGCGAAGAAGTCGTCGTCGACGCCGACCCGCTGCAGCCCGAGAACCTCGCTCCACAGGCCGGCGACGAGCTCTTCCATCGGAGTCAGCGGCGTCAGCGGTCCCGCCGTCTCGCCGGCCCGCCACTCCGGCGCCGGCAGCCGCCGGAGGTCGAGCTTGCCGTGGGAGGTCAGCGGCAGCTCCGCCAGCGCCACGAAAGCCGCCGGGACCATGTAGGCGGGAAGGCGGAGGGCGAGGTGGGCGCGGAGGTCCGCGACGAGGTCCGGGGCGAGGGCTGCGGCATCGGGTAAAGCCGCGGCGACCGCCGCGGCTTGGGGTAAACCCGCGGCGAGCGCCGCGGCAGGGCCGCCGTCCCGCCGCGGGACGACATAGGCCACCAGCCGCGGGCCCTCGCCGTCTCCGGCTCCGGCCGCCATCGCCACGACGGCCGCCACCGCGACCGCCGGGTGCTCGGCGAGCGCCGCCTCGACCTCGCCCGGCTCGATGCGGAAGCCGCGGATCTTCACCTGCTGGTCGAGGCGGCCGAGGAACTCGAGCTCGCCGGAGGCGAGGAAGCGCGCGCGGTCCCCCGAGCGGAGCCAGCGCCGGCCCGCCGCGGCGACGAACCTCTCCGCCGTCAGCTCCGCGCGGCCGATGTACCCGCGTGCCACGCCGGCGCCGCCGATCCACAGCTCTCCGGCGACGCCGATCGGCTGCGGCCGGCCGCCGGCGTCGCGCACGCCGACCTCGACGTTGCCGAGGGGCCCGCCGAGGAGCGAGCGGGTCGGGAGCTCGCCCGGGCGGACCATCCAGGAGGTGGCGAGGATCGTCGCCTCGGTCGGCCCGTAGAGGACGCGGATCGCCGCCGCCGGGAACGCCTCGCGCATCTCGCGGAGGAGGTCGAGCGGCACGGTGTCGCCGCCGACGAGGAGGGTCCGCAGGCCCGCCGCGGCGGGCCCGCGGCGCCATGCCGCCGCGGCGACCTGGCGCATCAGGGCCGGCACCGCGTGGAGATGGGTGAGCTCGGCGAGGCCGTCGACCAGGGCCTCGACGTCGAGCGCCGGCAGGAGCGGCACGAGGACGGCCGAGCCGCCGGCGACGAGCGGCGCCAGCAGCTCGAAGAGAAAGATGTCGAAGGAGAAGGGCGCCACGACGGCGCCGGCGTCGCCCGTGCGCCAGCCGAATTCGTCGCGGCTCGCCGCGAGCAGGTTGGCGAGGCTGCCGTGCTCGACGGCGACGCCCTTCGGCCGCCCCGTCGATCCCGAGGTGTAGATCACGTAGGCGAGGTCGGAGGGTATCGGAAGCTCCGCGCTCTCCGGCGCGGAGGCCGCCGAGAGGTCCTCCGCGCCGTCGAGGGCCAGGGTGGCGGCGCCGTGCGCGGGGAGCGCGCGGAGGAGAGCCTCCTCGCCCACGACGACCGACGGCGCGGCGTCTCCCAGGACGAAGCGCAGGCGCTCGGCGGGATAGCCGGGATCGAGCGGCAGGAAGGCGCCGCCCGACTGGAAGATGGCGAGGAGGCCGGCGGCGAGGTCGGGCGAACGCTCGGCGCAGAGGCCGACGCGATCTCCCGGCCGCACGCCGAGCCGGCGGAGGCGCCGCGCCAGATGCCCCGCCCGCGCCGCGAGCGCCCCGTAGGTGACCGCGGCGGCGCCGGAGCGCACGGCGACGGCCGCCGGCGTCCGCGCCGCCTGGGCGGCGAAGAGGCCGACGACGGTCTCCGCCGCGACGGATGGCCGGAACGAGCTGTCGCTCCACTCGACCACGAGCTGCGCCCGCTCCGCCGCGGAGAGGAGCGGCAGGTCGGCGGCGCGCCAGCCGGGCTCGGCGGCGAGCCCGGCGAGCCGGCGCGCCAGATGGCCCGCCAGGCGGTCGATCGTCGTCGCGTCGAACAGCTCGCGGCGGTAGCGCAGGCGGAGGACGAGGCCTTCTCCCGCCACCTCCTCCGCCTCGATCTCCAGCTCGAGCTTGGCGAGGCCGCCCGCCTCGGGCAGCCGCGTCGGCGCGAGGCCGGGGAGCGCCAGCTGCTCGGCGAGGGCGTTCTGCAGGGCGAAGAGCGCCTGCACGAGCGGCGCGCGGCCGAGCTCGCGCTCCGGCGCCAGCGCCTCGACCAGCCGCTCGAAGGGCAGCCGCTGGTGGGCGAAGGCGCCGAGGCTCGCCTCCCGCGCCCGCGCCACCAGCTCGGCTCCGGTGGGCTCGCCCGCGAGGTCGGCGCGCAGCACCAGGGTGTTGACGAAGAGGCCGATCAGCCCCTCGACGTCCAGCCGCCCGCGGTTGGCGACCGGCGTGCCGAGGAGGAGGTCGTCCTGCCCGCAGTGGGCGCCGAGGAGCGACTCGACGCCTGCCAGGAGGACCATGAAGAGCGTCGCCCCCTGGGCGCGCGCGAGCGCCTGGAGGTCGGCCGCCAGGGCGTCCGGCAGGGTCAGCCGGCGGAGGCCGCCGCGGAGGTCGGGGGCGGCCGTGCGCGGCCGGTCGGTGGGCAGGTTGAGGACGGCGGGCGCTCCCTCCAGGCGCTCGCGCCAGTAGGCGATCTGGCGCTCGAGCGCCGCGCCGGCGAGCTCGCGGCGCTCGCGGGCGGCATGGTCGGCGTACTGGAGCGGCAGCTCCGGCAGGACGCCCGCCAGGCTGGCGGACTGGCGGCCGGATTGGTAACCAGGTTCGAGGGCGGCGCCGTAGAGCGCCGACAGCTCGCGGACGAAGACGGCGATCGACCAGCCGTCGGCCGCGATGTGATGGAAGGTCGCGAGGAGGACGTGCTCCTCGTCCGCCAGACGGAGGAGCGACGCGCGGAGCGGCGGCCCGGCCGCGAGGTCGAACGGGCGGAGCGCCTCGGCGGCGGCGAGCCGCGCCGCCTCGCTGGTGCGGCGGGCCGGGGCGAGCGGCGCCAGGTCGACGACGGCGAGCCGACCCACGGGACGGGCGGCGACGACGGCGAGGGGCTGGCCGTCGCGCTCGCCGTAGGAGGTGCGCAGGATCTCGTGGCGCGCCGTGATCGCCGCCAGGCTCGCGGCGAGGGCGGGGACGGAGAGGCGGCCGCGCAGCTCGACCGCGGCGGGCAGGTTGTAGAGCGCGCTCCCCGGCTCCAGGCGGTCGAGGAACCAGAGCCGCTCCTGGGCGAACGAAAGCGGCGGCTCGCCGCCGCGGAGCTCCGATTGACTCGGCGCCTCGCCGACGCGGGGCGCCGATCGAATCGGCGGCTCGTCGTCGACGGTCGCATCGACTTCGCCTCCGGCGCGCGCCGCCCGCTCCACCGCGAGCGCCAGCGCCGCGACGGTCGGCGACTCGAAGAGGGCGCGGAGCGGCAGCTCGAGGCCGAGCTCGGCGCGCACCCGCGCCAGCGCCCGCGCGGCGAGGAGCGAATGGCCGCCAAGGGCGAAGAAGCTGTCGTGGATGCCCACCGCCGCAATCCCCAGCACCTCGCCGAAGATGCCGGCGAGGCGCGCCTCGAGCGGCGTCCGCGGCGGCGTCCACGGTGCCACCGCGGGCGCTCCGTCGCTCCACTCCGGCTCCGGCAGCCGCCGGCGGTCGAGCTTGCCGTTGGGGGTCCGCGGCAGCTCGGGGAGGAGGATGACGGCGGCGGGCACCAGGTGCTGCGGCAGGCGCAGGGAGAGGTCCCGGCGGAGCGACTCGGCCGTCGCCGCGGAGCCCGGCTCGCCCCCGGGCGCGAGGACCGCGTAGGCGACGAGGCGCAGCTCGGTAGCACCCGGCGGGCCCGCCGGGCGCGCCACCACCGCCGCGGCGCCGACGCCGGGGAGGGCTTCGAGCGCCGCCTCGACCTCGCCGGGCTCGACGCGGAAGCCGCGGATCTTCACCTGGTGGTCGACGCGGCCGAGGAACTCGAGCTCGCCGTCCGGCCGCCAGCGGGCGAGGTCGCCGACGCGATAGAGGCGCCGGCCGGGGGCGGCGGCGAAGGGATCGGGGAGGAAGCGCTCGGCGGTCAGCTCGGGCCGGCCGAGGTAGCCGCGCGAGACGCCGCGGCCGCCGATCCACACCTCGCCGGCGACGCCGGCGGGCACCGGCGCGAGGCCCGGGCCGAGGAGGTGCACGCGGGAGCCGGCGATCGGCCGGCCGATGGTGGGGGCCGGCGGCTCGGCGTCGGCGGCGTGGGCGGCGAGCGGCGCCGCCCACCAGGTCGCGCAGGTGGTGGCCTCCGACGGGCCGTAGAGGTTGACCAGTCGCGTCGCCCGCGTCCGCCGCCGGATCGCCTCGGCGAGGCTCGGCGTCAACGGCTCGCCGCCGAGGCTCACCGTCCGCACCGAGGCCGGCACCCGGCCGCCACCCACCAGCTCGGCCATCGCCGAGGGGACGGTGTCGACGAGGGTGACGCGATCGGCGGCCGCCAGCTCGGGAAGCTCGAGGGCGCTCGCCGCGAGCACCACGGCGCCGCCGCTCGCCAGCGGCACGAAGATCTCGAAGATCGAGAGGTCGAAGCAGATCGAGGTGGCGGCGAGGACACCCGCCAGCTCCTCGGTGGAGAAGACGCTCCGCGCCCACTCGACGAAGACGACGGCCGTCGCGTGCTCGATGGCGACGCCCTTCGGGCGGCCGGTCGAGCCCGAGGTGTAGATGACGTAGGCGAGGTTGCCGGGGAGCGGCCCGCGCCGGGCACCGGCCGCGAGGGTCGACGGCGCCGCGGCGGCGGCTGCCGCCTCCTCGATCACGATCACCCTCAGGCCCTCCTCCGGCACCCGGCCGCGGAGCGCCGCCTGGGTGACGAGGACGGTCATGCCGCTGTCGGCGGCGGTGAAGGACAGGCGGTCGCGCGGATAGGCGGGATCGAGGGGGACGTAGGCGCCGCCCGCCGCGAGCACCGCCAGGAGGGCGACGATCATCGCCGGCGTGCGCTCGAGGCAGATCCCGACGCGCACCTCGGGGCCGACCCCCGCGGCGCGGAGGACCGCCGCCAGGCCGGCGACCCGGCGGGCGAGCTCGCGGTAGGTCAGCTCCTCGCCGGCGGCGACGAGCGCCGTCGCCTCCGGCGTGCGCGCCGCCTGGCGGGCGAACAGCTCGTGCAGGCAGACCGCCGGCGGCGCCTCGCCCTCGCCGCCGCCCCAGGCGGCGAGCTGCGCCTGCTCGGAGGGCGAGAGGAGGGGCAGCTCCCACACCCGCGCCGTCGGGTTCGCCGCCATGCCGTCGAGGAGCGCCGCGAAGTGCCCGAGGAGGCGCTCGGCGGTGGCGCCGTCGAAGAGGTCGGCGTTGAAGGTGAGCGCCGCGGCGAGGCCGGCCGTCTCGCCGCCCGCCGTTTCGCCCGGCAGGAGTCCGCAGGCGAGCGTCAGGTCGAGCTGGGCGCCGCGCGGGGCGAGCGGCAGCGGCGCCAGGCGAAGGCCGCCGATGTCCAGATCCAAGTGCTCGAGGTCGAGGCTCCCGGTTCCTCCGCCAGCCCCCGCGGCGCCGAGCGCCAGCGCGGCGAGGCGCTCGCCGAGCGGCCCGCGGCCACCCTGGAGCACCAGCATCGCCTGGAAGATCGGCGACCGCGAGGGATCGCGCTCGGCCGCCAGATGCTCGGCGAGCACTGGAAAGGGCAGCTCCTGGTGGGCGAAGGCGGCGAGCGCGGTCCGCCGCATGCGCGCCAGGACCTCGGCGGCGCTGGGATCGCCCGCGAGGTCGGCGGCGAGCACCACCGGATTGACGAAGTAGCCGACGGCGCCGGCGAGCTCGGCCGAGCCGCGCCCGGAGGTCGGGGTGCCGAAGAGCGGCTCGTCCTGCCCGCTCGTCCGCGCCAGGAGGGCGCCGAAGCCGGCCGCCAGGGTGACGAAGAGGGTGGCGGACTCGGCGCGGCCGAGCTCGCGCAGGCGGCGGGTACGATCGGCCGGCAGGCGGGCCGTCCGCCAGTCGCCGCGGAAGCTCTGCGCCTTGCCGCGCGGGCGGTCGGTGGAGAGCTCGAGAACCTGCGGCTTGTCGGCCAGCGCGGCGCGCCAGAAGGCGAGGAGGCGCTGGGTCTCGGCGTCGGTGGAGCGATGCGCCGTGGCGTCGGGGGGCCGCGGCGCCGGCGGCAGCGCGGCTTCGGCGCCTTCGGCGACAGCGGCTCTCCCCGCGCCGCGGTACAGCCGGGCGAGGTCGCCGAGGAGCACCTCGACGGACCAGAAGTCGGCGGCGATGTGATGGACGGCGAGCCACAGCACGGGCTCTCGCCGGCCCCGCGCGACGAGGCCGGCGCGGAGGAGCGGCCCGGCGGCGAGGTCGAACGGCCGGTAGGCGCGATCGGCGAGGCGCCGCGCCAGCTCCTCGTCGCTCCAGGCGGCGCCGTCCTCCTCCAGCCATTCGACGGCCGGTCCGGCGATCGGCCGCGGTGTCGGCTCGGCCGCCGACTCCGCGAAGACCGTCGAGAGCGCCGGATGGCGCGCCGCGAGAGCGAGAAGCGCGGCATGGAGGGCGTCAACGTCGACGTCGCCCACGACGCGCGCCGCGCCGGCGAGCACGTAGGCAGCGCTCTCCGGCGCCAGGCGATCGAGGAGCCAGAGCGCGCGCTGGCCGGGCGAGACGGCCGCCGGCGCGCCGTCCTCGTAGTTCTCCCCCTCGCCGCCAACCGGAGCGTCGGCCAGACGCCGCAGCACCTCGTCGGCGAGGTCGGCCGGCGTGGCGCCCTCGAGCAGCCAGGCCATGGGGAGGGCGACGCCGAGCTCCGTCTCGACGACATGGGAGAGCTCGATCGCCCGCAGCGAGTCGAGACCGCTCGCGGTCAACGGCCGGTCGGCCGCGAGCTGCCCGGAGGGGATGCCGAGGATGCGCGCCAGCATCCCATCGAGCCCCGCGAGCACCGCGGCGAGCGCCGGCTGCTGACCGCGAGCGGCCTCGACCGGCACCCCGAGGAGCATCTCCTGCGCCGCGGGCAGGGCGGGCTCGTCCGCCTGCCGCTCTGCGGGCGGAGGCGGCTCGGCAGCCTTCCCCCCGCCGGCCGGCCAGCCAACCGGCCGGCGACCTGGGAGGCCAGGCTGCCGTCGAGATAGGCGGCGCGGCAGGCGCGGCGCTGCACCTTGCCGCTCGAGGTCTTGGGGACCGCGCCCTCGCGCACCAGGAGGAGATCGTCGAGCTGCGCCTCGTGCTCGGCGGCGACGGCGGCGCGCGCCGCGTCGGCGATCTCGCCCAGGTCTTTCGCGTGGCGGTCGACTTCCTGCACGACGACGAGCCGCTCGGCGCCGTCGAGGTCGACGGCGAACGCCGCGCCGCAGCCCGGGCGCATCGAGCGATGGCTCGCCTCGACGGTGCGCTCGACGTCCTGCGGGTAGAGGTTCCTGCCGCGCAGGATGATGAGGTCCTTGAGGCGGCCGGTGACGAAGAGCCGGCCGGCGGCGTCGGCGAAGCCGAGGTCGCCGGTGCGCAGGTATGGCTCGTTGTCCCTGGTGCCCGCGGCGGCCGGGTCCGGGGCCCGATTCGCGGCCCGATTCGCGGCCGACGCCAGCCGGCCGCCGAAGTCGCGCGCCGTCTCCTCGGGGCGCCGCCAGTAGCCGCCGGCGACGCTCGGCCCGCGCACCCAGATCTCGCCCACCTCGCCGGCGCCGAGCGGGCGGCGCGACTCGGGCTCGACGATCGCCACCTCCTGGCCGAGCCAGGCCGTGCCGCAGCCGACGAGCGTGCGCGCCGCCTCGCCGTCCGCGGCCACGACGGCGCGCCCCTGCTCGAGCGGCGCCGCGGCGACGCTCGCGGTCGGCGGCCCGGTCGAATCGCGGCGCGGCCCGGCGACGAAGAGGGTCGCCTCGGCAAGGCCGTAGCAGGGGTACCAGGCGCCGGCGCGGAAGCCCACCGGGCCGAAGCGCCGGGCGAAGCGCTCCAGGGTCTCGGCGCGCACCGGCTCGGCGCCGTTGAAGGCCACCTCCCAGCTCGCGAGGTCGAGGCGCGACCGCTCCTCGTCGTCGATGCGGGAGGCGCAGAGCTCGTAGGCGAAGTTCGGGCCGCCCGAGGTCGTCGCCCGGTAGCGGCTGATCGCCTGCAGCCAGCGCGCCGGCCGCTGCAGGAAGGCGACGGGCGACATCAGCACCGCCCGCGCGCCCAGGTAGAGGGGCTGCAGGACGCAGCCGATGAGGCCCATGTCGTGGTGGAGCGGCAGCCAGCCGACGACGACCGAGCGCGCCGACTGGCCGAAGGCGCGGCGGATCATCTCCTCGTTGTGGAGGAGGTTGCGATGGCTGACCATGACGCCCTTGGGCGCCGCGGTCGAGCCGGAGGTGTACTGCAGGAAGGCGAGGCTCTCGGCGGTGATCGCCGGCTGGCGCCAGGCGTCGGCCGCCGCCGAATCGAGGGCGTCCGTCGCCACCAGGGTCAGGGCGTCGAAGGCCGCCGCGCCCGGCCCCATCGCCCGCAGCTGGGGGAGGAGCGAGGACTCGGTGAGGGCGAAGCGCGGCCGGGCGTCGGCGGCGATGGCGAGGAGGCGCGGCAGGGTGCGGGCGGAGCGCGGCGGGTAGGCGGGCACGGCGACGACGCCGGCATAGATGCAGCCCAGGAAAGCGGCGACGAACTCGAGGCCGGGGGGATAGAGGAGGAGGGCGCGCTCGCCGGCGGCGCCCCGCGCCTGGAGGTGGGCGGCGATCGTCCGCGCCCGGCGATCGAGGTCGGCGAAGGTGAGCGTCGCCGCCTCCTCGCCCGCCGCGTCGAGGAAGGTATATGCCCTCGCCTCCGGGCTCTCCGCGGCGCGGGCGCGGAGCACCTCGACGAAGGTGGGAAGCGCCATCCGAGAGCTTGAAGAGGGAGTCATTCAGCCGCGGCCCGAAGGCCTGTAAGTCTCGAGGAATGTTCTGTTTAGTAAGAGCAATCGACGTCTCTCGCTTCGCCAAGAGCACAGTGTCCAAAAGGGGTCGAACGTGACATGGGCGGCCCGGCGGCGGGGGAGTCGCCGAGCTGTCACCCCTGCCGCGAGCCGCGAGTCTACGGCTGGACGGCGCGCGGGCCGTTCGTTCAGCCTCTCCAGCACCCGTCTCAGCCCGATTTCCGCGGCATGGGCAACCGTCACCTCGACCCGCGCGCTACCCTCGAAGATGTCTGGATCGAGCGCGCAAGCAACCCGCCGATCGTCTTGGGGAACCCCCCGCTCATGAAACACCCTGCCGCAAACGTCAACCCCGCGCCGGACGGCGATTCGCCCGTCCCCTTCGCCTCACCGGCTCCCGCTCCTTCGCAACGACGGCGGAAGGTGGGCGCGGCATGGCTGGGATGCCTTCTCGCCGCCGCCTTCGGCGCCGGGTCTGCTCGCGCCGCCACCTACACGGTGACCGGCACCGCGGACACCGCGGTCACCGACGGCGTCTGTACCCTGCGGGAGGCGATCAGCGCGGCAAACGGCGCGACGGTGGCCGACTGCCCGGCCGCTCCATCGGCCGGCGCGACGATCGCGTTCGACATCCCCGATCCGGGCCCCGTCGGCCCGGGAGGCAGCCATACCGCCACCATCGCTCCCACGACCCCGCTGCCGGCGCT
Organism: uncultured Acidobacteriota bacterium; assembly: GCA_963755825.1. Lineage (GTDB taxonomy): Bacteria > Acidobacteriota > Thermoanaerobaculia > Multivoradales > UBA5704 > DATBQN01. The sequence continues at coordinate 35,538 of CAVWLA010000001.1, forward strand.
CACCGCCCCGGTGACCATCGACGGCACCACCCAGCCGGCGCACGGCGGCGCCGCGGCCGCCTGTCCGGCGGCGGGCGCGGCCTCCGGTGCGGGCTCCTACGGCCCGCTGCTGGTGGTGATCGACGGCACCAGCTATCCCTTCGGGACGGCGGGGCTGACGATCCGGGGCGCCGGCGCCGGCGGCAGCGTCATCCGCGGCCTGGTGATGAACCACTTCAGCGCCGGCCTGGCGGCGGGGGTCGCCATCGCCGACGCGAGCGGCAACCACGTCGAGTGCAACCTCTTCGGCACCGACGCGGCCGGCGCCACCGTGGCGGCGAACAACCTCGGGCTGCGCATCAACGGCGGCGCGGACAACGTCGTCGAGGGGAACCTCATCACCGCTTCGACCAACTACGGCATCGATATCGAGGCCTCGCACGCCTCGTCCACGGCGCGCACCGTGGTGCGCAACAACCGCTTCGGCACCAACGCTGCCGGCACCGCGGGCCTCGCGGCGGGGGCGACCGGCTACGGCGTCTGGGTGGCCGGCCAGACCTTCGGCAGCACCGACGGCACGATCGTCGACGGCAACCTCATCACCGAAGGCACGGCCGGCGTCGCCCTGAACGACACCAATCACACCCGGGTGCGCGGCAACCGGATCGGCACCAACGCCGCGGGCACGGCGGCGTTCGGCAACGGCACCGGCGTCTTGATCGTCGCCAACTCGGTCGGCGCCAGCGACAACGTCGTCGGCACCGACAGCGACGGCGTCAACGACGGCGCCGAGGGGAACCTCATCTCGGGCAATTTCGGCAGCGGCGTCTCGATCTTCGGCCTGGCCCCCTTCGCCGCCGCCAACAACCGGGTGAGCGGCAACCTCATCGGCGTCACCGCCGGCGGCAACGCGGCGCTCGGCAACCAGTTCGGCGTCAGCCTCGACGGCCTCACCGGAGGCAACGTCGTCGGCACCAACGGCGACGGCAAGAACGACGCCGGCGAGCGCAACGTCCTCTCCGGCAACGTCGTGGCCGGCGTCTACCTCTCGGGCGACGGCGACTGGGTGGCCGGCAACTACATCGGCGTCGGCGCCGACGGCGCGACCGCCCTCACCAACCGCACCGGCGTCGAGCTCAACTGCTCGACTGGCGACACACCGGTCCTCGGCAACCTCATCGGCACCAACGCCGACGGCAAGAGCGACGAGCTCGAGCGCAACGTCATCTCGGGCAATACCAACGCCAACGCCAGCCTGCTGCCGGGCGGCGTCGTCTTCGAGGGCGCCGGCTGCTCCAAGGAGACGGTGGCGGGCAACTACATCGGTCTCGACGCCGGCGGCTCGATCGCCGTGCCGAATTCCTACGGCGTGGCGCTGCGCAACGGCGCCCACGACAACCTGATCGGCACCAACGGCGACGGCGTCGGCGACGAAGCCGAGCGCAACGTGATCTCGGGCAACGTCAACGACGGCGTCGCGATCACCCGCTTCGGCGCCGACATCACCAACAACCGGATCGCCGGCAACTGGATCGGCCTCGCCGCCACCGGCGGCGCGGTGGTCCCCAACGGTACCGGCGGTGTGAGCATCTTCAACGCCAGCGGCAACGTCATCGGCAGCGACGACGCCACGCCGAACCCGGCCGAGGGGAACGTCATCGCCGGCCACGCGCCGGGGTACGGCGTCTCCATCCAAGGCGCCTCGGCGACCGGCAACCGCATCGCCGGCAACGCCTTCGGCACCAACGCGACGCACAGCGCCTTCTTTCCCAACCAGCGCGCCATCCTGGTGACCAGCTCGGCGACCGCCAGCGTCGCCGGCAACGTCCTCTTCGCCAGCTCGCTGCGCGGTCTCGAGCTCAGCTCGAGCGCCAACCTCCTCGCCGCCTCGAGCAACAACTGCGTCGTGCGCAACGCCGCCGGCGCACTCAACTCCACGGGCGGCCTGACGCCGGTGTTCGAAGCCAACTGGTGGGGTGTCGCCAGCGGCCCGAACACTCCTGGAGGCGACACCGCCTCGGGCGTCGACGCCAGCAACTGGCTGACCACCGCGCCGGCCGGCTGCCCGAGCACCACGGTGCCGGCGATCGGCAAATCGTTTCTCGACAGCGCCATCCTGCTCAACGCCACGACGGTGCTCACGGTCACCATGGACAACCCCTCGGCGACGGCCCCTGCCACCGCGGTCAGCTTTTCCGATCCCCTGCCGAGCGGCCTGCGGCTCGCCGGCACGCCGACGACCAGCGGCTGCGGCGCCGGCGCGGTGACCGGCAGCTCGGGCGATCCGGAGTTCAGCCTGTCGGGGGCGACGATCGCCGCAAGCTCGACCTGCGTCGTGACGGCGCCGGTGCGCGGCGTCGCGGTGGGGACGCAGTCGAACCAGATCACCGACCTGGCGGCGACCGTCGGCGGCTCGACGACCGGCGGCAGCTCGAACGTCGCGACGGTGACCGTCCTCGGCCTCCTGACGATCAGCAAAACGGACGGGGTGACCACGGCGTCGCCCGGCGGCACGGTGACCTACACCATCGTGGCCGCCAATACGACCTCGACCGCGACCCCCAGCGCCACAGTGACGGACGTCTTCCCGGCGGCGCTCACCTGCACCTGGACCTGTGCCGGCACGAACGGCGCCACCTGCACCGCCGCCGGCTCAGGAAGCATCGATGACCCGGTGAGCCTGCCGGCGAACGGCAGCGTCACCTATACCGCCGCCTGCACCATCTCGGCCGCCGCCACCGGCATGCTCGCCAACACGGCGACCATCACCACACCCGACAACAGCACGACGAGCGCCACCGATACCGACACGCTGGCGCCGCAGGCCGACCTCTCGATCGCCAAGACCGATGGCGTCACCAACGCGGTGCCCGGCGGCGCCGTGACCTACACCATCACCGCCGCCAACGCCGGCCCGAGCGATGCGCCCGGGGCGACGGTCACCGATTCCTTCCCGGCCGTCCTCGCCTGCACCTGGACCTGCGCCGGCGCCGGCGGCGGCACCTGCACCGCCGCGGGCTCCGGCAATCTCGCCGACACCGCCAACCTCCCCGCCGGCGGCAGCGCCACCTACACCGCCACCTGCGCCATCGCCGCCGTCGCCGCCGGCACCCTCGCGAACACCGCCACCGTGACCGTTCCGGCCGGCGTCGCCGACCCGACGCCCGGCAACAACTCGGCGACCGACAGCGACACCCTCACCGCCCAGGCCGATCTCTCGATCAGCAAGACGGACGGCGTCGCGACGGCGACGGCGGGCGGAGCGGTCACCTACACCATCACCGTGGCGAACACCGGCCCCAGCAACGCTCCGGGAGCGATCGTCGCCGACACCTTCCCGGCCTCGCTCACCTGCACCTGGACCTGCGTCGGCGCGGGCGGCGGCGCCTGCACCGCCGCCGGCTCCGGCAACATCGCCAACACCGTCAACCTCCCTGCCGGCGGCAGCGTCACTTTCACCGCCGGCTGCACCGTCGCCGCCGCCGCCACCGGTACTCTCGCGAACACCGCCACCGTGACCGCTCCGGCCGGCGTCACCGACGGGGCGCCCGGCAACAACTCGGCGACCGACAGCGACACTCTCGAGTCGCAGGCCGACCTCAGCATCACCAAGACCGACGGCGTCACCCATGCCACTCCCGGGGGCTCGGTCACCTACACCGTCACCGCGTCGAACGCCGGCCCCAGCAACGCTTCGGGAGCGACCGTCGCCGATACCTTCCCCGCCTCCCTCACCTGCACCTGGACCTGCGCGGGCGCTGGCGGCGGCACCTGCACCGCCGCCGGCTCCGGCAACATCGCCGATACCGTCAACCTCCCCGTCGGCGGCAGCGTCACTTTCACCGCCGGCTGCACCGTCGCCGCCGCCGCCACCGGTACCCTCGCGAACACCGCCACCGTGACCGCTCCGGCCGGCGTCACCGACGGGGCGCCCGGCAACAATTCGGCGACCGACAGCGACACCCTGGCGCCCCAGGCTGACCTCGCGATCACCAAGACCGACGGCGTCACCCATGCCACTCCCGGGGGCTCGGTCACCTACACCGTCACCGCGTCGAACGCCGGCCCCAGCGACGCCCCGGGGGCGACCGTCGCCGATACCTTCCCGGCATCCCTTGCCTGCACCTGGACCTGCGCGGGCGCGGGCGGGGGAACCTGCACCGCCGCCGGCACCGGCAACATCGCCGGCATCGTCAACCTGCCCGCCGGCGCCAGCGTCACCTATACCGCCCGCTGCACCGTCGCCGCCGCCGCCACCGGCACCCTCTCGAACACCGCCACCGTGACCGCTCCGGCCGGCGTCATCGACGGGACGCCCGGCAACAATTCGGCGACCGACACCGACACCCTGGCGCCCCAGGCCGACCTCGCCATCACCAAGACCGACGGCGTCGCCGCCGCCGCACCCGGCGGGCACGTCACCTACACCATCACCGCGTCGAACGCCGGCCCCAGCAACGCCCCGGCCGCGAGCGTCACCGATACGTTTCCCGCCCGCCTGACCTGCACCTGGACCTGCACCGGCGTAGGGGGAGGCGCCTGCACCGCCGCCGGCTCCGGCAACATCGCCGGCACCGTCAGCCTCCCCGTCGGCGCCAGCGTCACCTATACCGCCAGCTGCGCCGTCGCCCTGACCGCCAGCGGTACTCTCAGCAACACCGCCACCGTCGCCGCCGGCAGCGGCGTCACCGACCCGGCTCCGGCCAACAACTCGGCGACCGACAGCGATACCCTGGCGCCGCAGGCCGACCTCTCGATCACCAAGACCGACGGCGTCGCCACCGCCGTCCCCGGCGGCAGCGTCACCTATACCCTCGTCGCCGCCAATGCCGGACCGAGCAACGCTCCCGGCACCACGGTCACCGACACCTTCCCCGCCACCCTCACCTGCACCTGGACCTGCGCCGGTGCCGGCGGCGGCACCTGCACCGCCGCGGGGTCCGGCAACCTCGCCGACGCCGTCAACCTCCCCGCCGGCGCAACCATCACCTATACCGCCAGCTGCGCCGTCGCGCTCACCGCCACCGGCACCCTCAGCAACACCGCCACCGTCGCCGCGGGCAGCGGCGTCACCGACCCCGCTCCCGACAACAACTCGGCGACCGACAGCGACGCCCTGGGCGCGCAGGCCGACCTCGCCATCACCAAGACCGACGGCGTCACGACGGCCACCCCCGGCGGCAGCGTCACCTACACGATCGTCGCCGCCAACTCCGGACCGAGCAACGCTCCTGGCACGATCGTCACCGACACCTTCCCGGCCGCCCTCTCCTGCACCTGGACCTGCGCCGGCAGCGGCGGCGCCACCTGTGCAGCGTCCGGCTCCGGCAACCTCACCAGCACCGCCAATCTCCCCGCCGGCGGCGCCGTCACCTACACCGCGACCTGCGCCGTGTCGCCCGCGGCCACCGGCATGCTCGCCAACACCGCGACGGTCGCGACGGGGGCGGACGTCGTCGATCCGACGCCCGGCAACAACTCGGCAACCGACACCGATACCCTGGCGCCGCAGGCCGACCTCGGCGTCACCCTGACCGACGGCGCGGCCGCCGCCGCGCCGGGAGGCACCCTCGTCTACACCCTGGTCGCCTCGAACCACGGCCCGACCGATGCCCCCGGCGCCACGGTCACCGACACCTTCCCGGCCGCGCTCGCCTGCACCTGGACCTGCAGCGCGACGGCCGGCGGCACCTGCGCCGCCTCCGGCTCCGGCAACATCGACAGCACGGTCAATCTACCGCACGGCGCGAGCGCCACCTACACCGCGACCTGCACGCTGTCGTCCGCAGCGACCGGCACGATCTCCGACACCGCCGCGATCGCCGCACCGGCCGGCGTCGCCGATCCGACCCCCGACAACAACTCGGCGACCGACACCGACACCCTCGAGCCGAGCGCCGACCTGCGGATCACGAAGACCGCGGGCAGCCCGACCGCCCAGCCGGCCAAGACCGTCACCTACCAGGTGGTGGCCACCAACGCAGGTCCGAGCGACGCTCCAGGCTCGAAGGTCACCGATACCTTCCCGGCCGGGCTCACCGCCTGCACCTGGACCTGCACCGGCTCCGGGGGCGCCACCTGCACCGCCAGCGGCGCCGGCAACCTCGGCGACACCGTCGACCTGCCGGCCGGCGGCACGGTCACCTACGCCATCACCTGCACCGTCGCCGGAGGCGCCACCGGCACGCTCAGCAACACCGCGACGGTCGCCACCGGGGCGGGCGCCGCCGACCCCGCGCCGGGCAACAACAGCAGCACCGCCGCGCTGCCGGTGATGCGCGAGATCCCGACCCTGGGCGGCGCCGGGCTCGCGTTCCTCGGCGCGCTGCTCGCCGCTCTCGGCCTTCTGCGCCTGCGGCGCCGAGCGGCCGGCGCCTAGGCGAAGCGGGTTGAGGTGTTTTCCTCCTCGAGACGCACCGAGATGGCGAGGCTCATCAGGCGCTCCGCGAGCGAGCCGCTGGGCCTGCGGCGCGAGCGCTTGAACCACGGAGATCTATTGGATTACAGGCTGAAGCTGCGGCGGGAGGGGAGAGTAGTAGAATCCTATGATCTAGCCGGACCTTGACCGTCACGCTGGGCGCGCGGCGACCAGCGCACCTCCAAACTCAAGCGAGGCCGAGCTCTCGCCGCAGCTCCTCGGTGGGAGATGCCCTCGCCGCGAGCGAGCTCCTGGCGGGCCGAGCTCAGGCCACCGCCGGCGTCGTCCGTATCGGGCTCGTCGTCCAACGGCGCTCACAGCAACGCTCGCTCGACCGCGTCGGCGGTCACGGCAAGACCGGCAAGCAGCCGGCCTGCGCCAGAGCATCCGTCGCGGAGGCTCAGTCAGGGGAAGAATGATCTCCCGACAGGCGAGATTCCCGGCTTCCGGCGAAGGTTTCTCCGGATTCTTGCGCGATTGAGCCTCTGCATCCGTTGCTGGCGCGCTGCGGCCAATGTTTCGGGCTCTGAGACGAAAGTTTCTTCCCAGGATTCAGAAAACCTCTCACCAGCCGTCCAGCCTGCGGCGCGAAGGCTGGGAAGGTCGCGCGGCGGCTGCGCGGGTCACTTGGGAGCTGCGCGAGCCCCTTCGTGGACGCGCGGTTCGCTCCGGCGCTACGCGAGCGCCGCGCGAGCCGAGCAGGTCGCCCACGCGCTGTGCAGGTCGCGCAGGAGCTGCGCAAGTCGCTCAGCCGCCGCGCCGCTCGCCCTCGGCGGCGCCGTTGACCTCCCTCTGGTTGACCCGGAGGGTCGGCTCGCCCCGCCCTCAGCCGGCCGCGGCCACCTCCGCCGCCAGGCGATCGAGGTTCTGTTCGTTGGCCTCGACGGCGAAGCGGGCGATGCGCTCGCGCTCGGCGGCGGAGGGGAAGATCTGGCGCCAGCCGACCCGTGTGCCGGGCCCCTCGTCGGCGAGCGTGATGACCAGCTCGAACGGGGGAGGGGACTCGTGCCGGAGGACGATCCGCTCCTCGGGGACGATGTCGACGAAGACGCTCTCGTTCGGGTGCTCGCCGCCGTTCGGCGCGTGCATCACGAAGCGCCACCTGCCGCCCGGGCGGAAGTCGATCTCCTGAAAGGTGTTGGTGAAGCCCTTGGGCCCCCACCAGCGGGCGAGCCGGACGGGGTCGCTGAAGGCGCGGAAGACTCGGTCGCGCGGCGCCTCGATCAGCCGTGAGGTGGCGAGCTCGCGGTCGGCGGCGGATCCGGTTGGAGAGGTCGGAGCTTCGGGCATCGATCGGTTCCTCGGGGCAGCGCGCCGGCTCGGGCGCGGCGGCCGATTGTATTGCGCCCACGACCGGCTCGCCGATCGAGCTCGGTCAGTGGGCGCAGAGATCGACGGGCGTGTGGTCGAACGGATAGGCGGAGGCGCGGAGCAGATCGACCCGGCGTTGCGCCGGGGTGACGGCGCGGAGGGAGGCGAGCAGGGTGGCGTCGAACTGGCTCGGCTGGCGCTCGGCGTCGTCGAGGAGGTAGTCCCAGGCGGTGCCGGGGAGAGGAGCGCGCGGAGCTCGCGCGTCGAAGCGCAGCAGGTTGGCGTCGCCCGGCAGGGCGGACGAGAAGAGGATGCTCGCATCATCGGTGGCGACGCGCACCCGGCTCTCGAGGAGGAAAACCTCGGGCACGGCAGCGACGTCCACGAACTCTTGTGCGCCATCCGCCCGCGGGTGAGCGCGCGCCACCGCCGCCAGCACCAGGCTGCCGATGGCGCGGTGGGCGTCGTGGCAGGTGGTGCCGTGGCGGGAATCGAAGGTGATGATGGTCCGCGGCGCGACGCTCGCGATCGCCGCGGCCAGCCGCTGCAGCAGGATGTCGTCGCCGCCGACGGAATCGGCCCAGGCACGGCGGATCGCCTGGGGATCGGGGCCGAACAGGTCGGGCAATGAGCCCTGGATCAGCTGAGCGTGGTAGATCGTGGCCGCGGCTCTCAGCTCGGCGGCGCGCACGGTGGCGAGGTCCGGGTGGCAGCCGGCGGCCAGCCGGCAGAGCCCGTGCTCGCCGCGGGTGGCGACGAGGATCGCGCAGGCATGGCGTCCCGTGGCGCAGAGCTCGCCCAGGAGCGGTGCCACGAGGATCTCGTCGTCCGGATGGGCGCCGATCCAGAGCACCTTGCCCGGCGGGATGTCGGCGAGCGGATCCGAGCCGGCGCCGAGGAGGGCCGTGGGAAGGGCCAGGGCGAGCGCCACGAGGAACGGAGCGCGGCGGAGGGAAGGCATCGTGATGGAATTCTAACGCTGGGGCTCGGCCCACCGGCGCGACGGGATGGCGGCGGCCCGCGCCGCAGCGATCCTTCGCCGGGCCCGGCCCGAGCTGCTCGCGGGCCGCCGCCACCTGGCGCCTCGCGGGTGCGCTCGCCGGCTCTCGTGGTAGCTTTTCGAGCCGTCCTTTTCCGAGCCATCGCATGGAGGCGAGATCGATGCACGAGCCACTCCGGATCGGAGCCCTGACCGCGGGCTGCGTCGTCTTCATATCCTTAGGAGCCTCAGTCGCCGAGGCGCCGGTCTCGCGAGCCTTCCGGGCCACCTACACGGCGAGCTTCGCCGTTCCCGCTGGCGCAAAGCGCGTCGAGCTCTGGATGCCCTATCCGGAGAGCGACGATCACCAGACCGTCTCGAACGTCCGCGTGTCGGCGCCCGCCGCCTACGAGGTGACCAAGGGGCAGCACGGCAACGCCGCTCTGCACCTCCGCCTCGAAGCCCCCGAGAAGCCCGCGGTCGAGGTGAGCGTCAGCTTCGACGTCCGCCGCGCCGAGTACCGGCGGGCGGACCTCCGCACCGCGACGCCCGCCTCCCGAGATGACCTGCCGGCCGACGTCGCCCAGTGGCTGCAGCCGGAGAAGCGGGTGCCGCTCGATGCCACCATCCGCAAGCTCGCCGAGACGGTGACCGCCGGCCAGCACACCGACTTCGACAAGGCCCAGGCAATCTACGACTACGTCGTCAAGACCATGTCCTACGACAAGAGCGGCACCGGCTGGGGCCAGGGCGACATCTACTGGGCCTGCGACGCCAAGCGCGGCAACTGCACCGACTTCCACGCCCTGTTCACCGGCCTCGCCCGCGCCGTCGGCATCCCCGCCCGCTTCGAGATCGGCTACCCGCTCCCCCCGCAGAGGTCGGAAGGCAAGGCGACCGAGGTGGCCGGCTACCACTGCTGGGCGGAGTTCTACCTGCGCGGCTACGGCTGGGTGCCGGTCGACGCCTCGGAAGGCAAGAAGCAGCCCGAAAAGCGGGACTATTTCTTCGGCGCCCTCGACGTGAACCGCGTCCAGCTCTCGATCGGCCGCGACCTCGTCCTCACGCCCCGCCAGGCCGGCGACCCCCTCAACTACTTCGTCTACCCGTACGTCGAAGCCGACGGCAAGCCGGTCGCGGGCGTCGGCCATCGCTTCGAGTTCGAGGACCTGGCCGCCGGGAGGACGAGCGCCCGCTGAAGGCTCGGAGCCCGAGCTGGCCCGGCGGAGGCAGTCTGTCAACGCAGGATTGCACTCGGCCCTCGTGCCCAGGCGTAGCTGCTCACGCTCGCCGGTCTGCCGGTAGAATTCGCGACGGCGAGGGCGCCGGTGCGGGCTCCGGCGCTGCTCCCTCGACGACGAAGCGATCCTCCCCTTCCTCCCTCGAGCGGCTGTCGGAGAGATCTCGCGACGCGATGCGGCGGCTCGGTCCCCGCCTCGGGAGGTGATGCAGATGAGACTGGCGCCGGCGCTGCTCGAAGAATGGATGCGGAGGTTCTACTTCGAGACCGACTTCGACATCGGCAGCAGCGGCGTCGAGGACTTCTCCCTGGCCGATCTGCGGCGGCTGGTCGGCCTCACCCACGCCGATCTCGACGCGGTGGTCTTTCACGACAGCCAGACCCTCGGCGGCAGCGGCCTCCGCCGCGCCATCGGCGAGCGCCTCGCCGGCGGCGAGGGCGAGCGGGTGATGGTGACCCACGGCTCGACCGACGCCAACTACATGATCATGCAGGCGCTCCTCGAGCCCGGCGACGAGGTGGTTGTCCTCGATCCCTGTTACCAGCAGCTCTACGGCGTCGCCGCCGCGATGGGCTGCCGGCTGCGGCACTGGCCGCTGCGCTTCGAGCGCGGCTGGCGGCCGGACTTCGACGAGCTGGCGGCGGCGCTGACGCCGAGCACCCGCATGGTGGTGGTCAATTTCCCGCACAATCCGACCGGCGTCTCGCTCCGCCGCGAGGAGCAGGCGAAGCTCGTCGCCGCCGTCGAGCGCATCGGCGCTTTCCTGGTGTGGGACGGCGCCTTCGGCGAGCTCACCTACGACGGCGCGCCGCTGCCGCTGCCGCTCGACTACGACCGCGCCCTCTCCATGGGCACGCTGTCGAAGGCCTACGGCCTGCCAGGGCTGCGGGTCGGCTGGTGCATCGCCCGCCCGGAGCTCCTCGCCCGCCTGGCCCGCATCCGCGACTACACGACGCTCCACCTCTCGCCCCTGGTCGAGATGATCGCCGAGCGGGCGATCGACCACGCCGACCGCCTGGTCTCGCTCCGCCTCGAGCAGGCGCGGGGCAACCGCGCCGTGGTGGCGGAGTGGGTCGCGGCGCACCCCGGAGCCGTCGAGTGGGTGCCGCCGGAGGGCGGCGTCGCCTGCTTCGTCCGCTTCGCCGACCGCGACGTCGACGCGCTCTGCCTGCGCCTCGCCCGCGAGGAGCGGGTGCTGCTGGTGCCGGGGAGCTGCTTCGAGGCGCCGCAGTTCGCCCGCCTCGGCTTCGGCTGCTCGGCGGAGTGCCTGCGCGAGGGGCTGGCGCGGCTGGCGCGGCAATTGGATACCTGAGAGGGCGAGAGGTCGGGCCGCGGCGCGCCACGCGCGGGCGGCCCGAGAGATTCCCCTCCTCTCCGGACAGAAGGGACACGCCATGACCAAGCTCCGCTTGACCCGCGACGAGGCGAACGCCATGCAGGCGCTCGCCGGCTCGATCGCCAGGATTCACCGCTCGACCGAGGATCCCGAGTTTCTCGACAGCGCGACCGTCTACGCCCACGAGCTGCCGCGGCGGCTGCGCCGGACGCTCAACGAGTTCCGCCTGCATGAGCCGACGTCGGCGCTCCTCGTCGTCTCCGGCTATCCGATCGACGACGACCGCATCGGCGACACGCCGGCGCACTGGAAGAGCCGCGGCGAGGGCACCTCGACCCGCGAGGAGGAGATCCTCCTCGTCCTCCAGGGGGCGCTCCTCGGCGACCTCATCGGCTGGTCGACGCAGCAGGACGGCCACACCGTGCACGACATCCTGCCCATCCGCGGCATGGAGCACGAGCAGCTCGGCAGCGGCAGCGAGGAGCTGCTCTGGTGGCACACCGAGGATGCCTTCCACCCCTACCGCGGCGACTACCTCGGCATGCTCTGCCTGCGCAACCCGGACGGCATCGCCACCACCTTTGGGCCGCTCGCCGGCCTCGACCTCGAGCCGGAGCAGCTCGAGCTCCTCCTGGCGCCGCAGTTCACCATCCGGCCGGACAACTCGCACCAGAAGAAGAACATCTCCGACGCCGGCCGCATCGACGACGATCTCGCCGGCTCCTACCGCCGGATCGAGGAGATGAGCGCGGCGCCCGACAGGGTCGCCGTCCTCCACGGCGATCCGCGGGCGCCCTACATCCGCATCGATCCCTACTTCATGGATCCGGTCGACGATCCGGCGGCCCAGGCGGCGCTCGACACCTTGATCGCCAGGATCGAAGCGCGGATGGAAGACCTCGTCCTCGCGGCGGGAGACTTCTGTTTCATCGACAACTTCCAGGGCGTGCACGGCCGCAAGCCGTTCAAGGCGCGCTACGACGGCAAGGACCGCTGGCTGAAGCGGATCAACATCACCCGCGACCTGCGCAAGTCGCGCACAGCGCGCCCCAGCCCCTCGAGCCGCGTCATCACCTGATCGGCGGATCGGCGGGCGCTCGGCCGCTCGGCGCCGGGAGCGCTGCGGCGGCTGGTGAAGAGAAAAGTTGGAGCCTTCCCCTGCTGCGCCGGCGGTAGGGAAGGGAATTTCGAAGTTTCCTGTGGCCGCAGCCGTTAGAGCGCTGGAACTTGGAAGATTTCTCCGCTCCGTCGGCCGCAGGAGAGGGTAAATCGAATTCTCCCGAGGGTAAATCGAATTTACCTTGGGTGAATCGAATTTTCCTTAGGGAAAACCGAATTTATCTGGAGTCAATCGAATTTATCTGGGGTAACCCGAATTTTCCCGAGGGGAAATCAAATTTACCTCGAGACTTTCGATATTTCCCGGGGAAACTTGCGTCGGGCCGCCGTCAGTCGTCGATCGCCTGGCCGCTTGGCGGGGACGGTGTCGTCGAGCGGCCCGTCGATCCGCTGGAGCACGCGGTGGTCGGCGAGCTCCGGCAGCAGCCGATCCACCGGCTCGTCGAGCCGCAGCTTGCACTCTTCGACCAGGATCATCGCCGCCGCGGCGGCGACCGGCTTGGTCAGCGAGGCGATACGGAAGATGGTGTCGCGCCGCATCGGCGGCGCCGGCGCGCCGCCGGCGGCCATCTTGGCTTCCATCGCACCGATGGCGTCGACGTGGGTCTCGCCCCGGCGGCTGACCAGGGTGACGATGCCGGGCACGGCGCCGCTCTCGACGTGCGCCGCCATGGCGTCGTGCATCCGGCGGAGCCGCGCCGGCGACAGCCCGCCGCCGCTCACCGCGCGCTCGCCTCGCCCGCCCGCACCGTCCGATGGGGTCGCCTCCCGCCCGCCGGCCTAGACGTTGTTGAGGTGGTGGATGTTGCCGTCCGGGTCCTTGAACCAGGCGCCCTTGAAGTCGCCGCTGCGATGGACGTCGCCCTCGCGGGTGAGACCCGGCAGGCCGTCGTAGTGCTCGAAGGATACCTTCTTCGACTGCAGGTCCCGCACGATGTCGTCGAAGTCGCCGCCGACCATCCAGGTAACGGTCGTCGCCTCGTTGGTGCCGGCGTACTCCGACGCGTAGACCAGGAGCGAGGAGCCTCCGGCCGCATAGGTGATGGCGTTCTCGCCCATGCTGTCGATCGGCTTCAGGCCGAGCTTCCCCTCGTAGAACCGCTTGGCTGCGGCGAGGTCCTTGACCGCGGCGGTGGCGATGGCGTTCTTGTCTCCCAGCATGGTGGCCTCCTCCGACTGTCTCCTGGGTGCACGACGAGCTGCCCACAGCGGGCTCGATTTCCGGTTCTATTTTCTGCACGGCTGGTGCCAGCGGAGGATTTGCTGAGCGCCGGCTGAGCAGCGGGTCGACCGCGGCGGGTTTGACAGCCGCTCGCTCTGCCAGTTACTCTGCTCTCAAGTAGCTAAGCGAGAAAGAGATCAGAAGGCAGCGATTGAGCGGAGGCCGAGACCGATGAGCCAGAGCGAGCTGCAGCGTTTCCTCGACGACCTGAGGCGGGACTCCGAGCTGGCGGAGGAGTTCCACAGCCGCGCCGACGACCTCGATGCCCAGGTGCGGTGGGCCAATGACCAGGGCTACCTGTTCAGCCGCGACGAGGCCGCCGCCGTCGCCGGCTTCGGCGAGCTCTCCGACGAAGACCTCGAGCAGGCCGCCGGCGGCTGGACCGGCGACCCGCCGCCGCCGACGTCGTAGGGCGGGCACCGGTGCCGGCCCCCCGCGCCATCCCCACCCTCGCGCCGTGGGTCGATGTCGTGCGGACCCGCCTGCCGGACTGCCTGGCCGGCGAGGACGCCATGGCGCGGCTCGGCCGCGCCGCCCGCCGTCTCCCCTTCGACGGTCTGGGCGCCCTCGAGCTGCGCCTCGGCGGCGCCGTTTCCAGGCGGACGACGAGCGCCGTCGATCTCGCGCTCCACCTGCAGACCCCAGCGCAGGCCCGCGCCCTCGCGCCGCGCATCGCGCCCCCCCGTCTCGGCCGCTTCGTCTCGTCGTGGGGCCGTGGCGAGCAGCCGGCGGCGCGCTCCCTCTGGCTCGAGCTCGATCTCGATCGCGAGCCGGCGGTCCGCCCGGTGCCGGGGATCTGTGCCGGCCTCGCCGAGGGCGGTACGTTTGGAAGTGTTCCAGGACAGCTCGCCGAGCACCTCGCCGATCATCTGCTGCCGGCCCTCCGTGCCCGACCTCTCGGCTCCGCCCTGCGGCGCCGGCTGCTCGCCTGCGTCGCCGCCATCCCGGCGCCAGGGCGGCTGCGCTACGCGGCGAGCATGGAATCGCGGCCCGACGACGCCGTGCGGCTGGTCGTCGCCGGCCTCGACGTGGCCGCCCTCGCCGCGTTTCTGGCGCGGGTGGCGCCTGCGGATGTCGCCCGCCGCGCCGGCGAGCTCGCGCCGCTCGCCGCCGGCGCCGCGCGGACCCATCTCTCGTTCGACGTCGGCGAGGCGGTCGGCGAGCGCTTCGGCATCGAGTGCTCGTTTCCGCGCCTCCCGGCCCGCGAGCCCGCCTGGCGAGGGCTGCTCGAGCGGTGGACCGCGGCCGGTCTGGTGGGCGGCGACGAGGCCGAGGCCCTCCTCGCGTGGACCGGTTACGATTCCGCCTGGACCGCCGCGGCGCGCTGGCCCGCCGGCGTCGACAGCGCGAGCGCCTTCTGCCTCCGCGCCGTGAGCCACCTCAAGCTGGTCTCCGTCCCCCAGGCGCCGCCGCACGCCAAGGCCTACCTCCTCTTCGGCCCGTGGCGGCGGAAGGGCGAGCGGGCGGCCGCCGCCGGCGGGCTGGCGCGCGAGCGGACGGTCCCGCTCGGCTGGGTCAGCTAGTCAACTCAGGCAGCTGAATCAGCTAAAAGCGGCGCTGCGCAGCACGCGGCCGGCGTCGCCGCCAGGCTGCCCGGCGGCGGCGCGCTCGGCGAGGCGGTCGAGGCCGAGCGCGGCGAAGGCGCAGTTCGCCCTCCGGCGCTCGGCGGCGGCGATCTCAGCGCCCTCGGCGTCGCCGGCGGCGTCGGCGAGCGCCGCGAGGTCGAGGTGGGTGCGGGCGGCTTCGAGCGGCACGTCGAGGGCGGTGAACGTTTCGAGCGCGGCGTGGAGGAGCGCCGCCGCCCGCTCGCGCTCGCCGGCGTGGAGGGCGACGCGGCCGAGCGCCCGCCGCGCCAGGCCGGCGCCGTAGCCGAAGCCGGTCTTCTCGGTGATCTCCAAGGCGCGCTCGCCGCGCGCGCGCGCCTCGTCGAGGCGCCCCTGGCGGGCGAGGGCCTCGGCGAGGAAGGTGGCGAGCCAGCCGGCCAGCTGCTCGAAGCCGGCGGCCTCGAAGGTGTCGACCGCCGCCCCGAGGCTCTCGCTCGCCGCGTCGAGGTCCCCCTGCTCCAGGTGGGCGTAGCCGAGGAAGCCGCGCGCGGCGGTGGTGTTCAGCGGGTCGCGCGAGGTCTCGAGGGCCCGCCGGCAGACGGCGAGCCCGGTCTCGGCGTCGCCCATCGAGGCGTGGAAGTAGCCGACGCTCCACGAGGTGTCGAGGCGCGGCTCCTCGAGCGCCTCGCCGATCGCCTGCGCCGCGGCCATCTCGGCCAGCGCCTGGTCGAAGCGGCCGAGCGCGTACTGGTTGAAGGCGATCGCCCAGTGGGTCTGGCCGCGCCACCAGAGCTCGCCGCACTGCGTCAGCTGGGCGACCGCCTGCTGGCCGTCGGCGATCGCCGCCGCAAAGCGGCCGCCGACGAAGCCGTCGCGCGCCAGCACGTAGCGCGCCTTGCCCTCGGTCTCGAGGTCGCCGCAGCGGCGCGCCGTCTCGACCGCCCGGCGGGCCGCCTGCGCCGCCGCCTCCTGGTCGCCGAGGTAGCTGTGGTTGAGCGCCAGCCAGAAGTCGATCTGCGCGGCGAGCGGCGAGTCGCCGAGCGACGCGAGGCGCGGGTGGTGGCGGCCGAGGAGGTCGCGCGCCTCGGCGAAGCGGGCGAGCGGCAGCAGCGAGGCGGCGAGCCGGCGGACGGTGGCGAGCGCCGCGCCGTCGCGCTCCGCCGGCGGCAGCCGCGCGGCGTGGTCGAGCGCCTCGTAGAGCGCCTTGACGGCCTCGACGTGGGCGTAGCGCGCCGCCGCCTGGGCGGCGAGGGCGGTCAGGTACTCGATCGCCTTTGCCGGCTCGGCGGACTGCGCGAAGTGGTGGGCGAGGCTGGGATAGGCGTCCTCGAGGCGGCCGTCGTAGAGCTTCTCGAGGGCGTGGCCGGCGGCGCCGTGGAGGGCCTGCCGCCGCGCCGTCAGCAGGCTCTGGTAGACCACCTCCTGGGTGAGGGCGTGCTTGAAGAGGTAGACCGGCTCCTCGCCGGCGGGCATCTCGTAGACGAACTCCCAGCGCTGCAGATCGCGCAGCCGCGCCGCCGGCGTCTCCCCCTCCCAGATGCGTGCCAGGAGGCGGGCGGAGAACTCGCGGCCGAGCACCGAGGCGGTCTGCAGGAGGCGCTTGTGCTCGTCGGGCAGGCGGTCGATGCGCGCCATGAGGACGCCCTGGATGGTGTCGGGGACGGCGGCCTCGGCCCAGGCGCCGCGCTCGAGGAGCGAGCGGGTGAGCTCCTCGAGGAAGAACGGGTTGCCGTCGGCCTTGTCGAGGATGAGCCGGGCGAGATCCTCCGAGAGGTGGGCCCGGCGCAGCGCGCTCTGCACGACGCTCTCGCTCTCCCGCTCGCCCAGCCGGCGCATGGTGATCTGGGTGGCGAACGACTTGTCCACCCACGCCGGCCGGTAGCCGGAGCGGTAGGTGAGGAGGAGGAGGAGCGGCGTGCCGGTGAGGCTCTCGACGAGGTCGGCGAGGAAGTCCTCCGACGTGGCGTCGATCCAGTGCAGGTCCTCGATCTCGACGATGGCGAGACCGCCGCGGCCGGCGGCGGTGATCCATTGGCGCAGCGCGCCGAAGGTGCGGCTCTGCAGCGCCTGCGCCGTGAGCTCGCCCCCCGGCGCGGCGGCGGCGGCCGGCTGTGCCGCGTCCGGCGCCTCGGCGGCGCCGAGCAGGCCGAGCAGGTGGAGGAGCGCCGGATCGTCGGCGGCGAGGATGCCGGCGAGGCCGGCGCGGGTCTTGGCGGCGACCGCGTCGGCGCCGTCGGCATCGCCGATCTCCCAGGCGCCGCGCATCATGTGGACGAGGGGGAGATAGGGGATGCCGGCGCCGTACGAGACGCAGCGCCCGGCCAGGCGCACCGCCGGCGTGCTCCAGGTGCGCTGGCGGAACTCGTGGAGGAGCCGCGACTTGCCCGAGCCGGCCTCGCCGGCGATGCCGATCACCTGGCCCTCGCCCGCCGCCGCCTGCTCGAGCAGCTCGCCGAGCACCCCGAGCTCGCGCTCGCGGCCGACGAAGGACGACAGCCGCACGCCGGATAGCACCGCCTCGTCGGGGCGCCGCGGCCCCAGGCCGGCGATGCGGAAGGCGGCGATCGGCTCGCTCTTGCCCTTCACCGCGAGCGGCGCCAGCGGCTCGAGGGCGATCTCGCTCTGGATCAGCCGCGCCGTCGCCTCGCTTGCCAGCACGGCGCCGGCGGGGGCGAGCTGCTGGAGGCGCGCGGCGAGGTTGGTGGTGTCGCCGATCGCCGTGTAGTCCATGCGCAGGCGATCGCCGATGCCGCCGACGACGACGAGGCCGGTGTTGAGCCCCATGCGCACCGCCAGCTCGACGCCGTGGCGCTCGCCGAGGTCGGCGCGGTGCTCGCGGAGGACGCGCTGCAGGCCGAGGGCGGTGAGCGCGGCGCGCCGCGCGTGGTCTTCATGGGCGATGGGGGCGCCGAAGAGGGCCATGAAACCGTCGCCGAGGAACTGGTTGACCGTCCCCTCGTAGCGGTGGACCTCGGCTAGCGCCAGCTCGAAGAAGCGCGACAGGAGGTCGTGCATGACCTCGGGGCCGAGGCGGTCGGCGAGCGCCGTCGAGCTCACCAGGTCGCAGAAGAGCACCGTCACCTGCTTGCGCTCGCCCTCGATGGCGGTGCGCGTCTGCAGCGCGGCCTCGCGCAGGTGGGCCGGCGTGTAGCCGGCCGCGGGCGCCGCCCGCGGCTCGCTCGGCCGCGCCTCGGCCGCCGGCAAGGCCGCCGCTCCCGCGGCGTGCTCGGCGGCCGGGAGCCGGTGGGGAGCGGGTGCCGCGAACGGGGCGCCGCACTCGCCGCAGAACTTGAAGCCGGCGACGGCCGGCGCACCGCAGCTCGGGCAGGCCGCCCCCAGCCGGCAGCCGCACTCGCCGCAGAACTTCATCGCCGGCGGATTGTCGAAGTGGCACTGCGGGCATTCCATGATCGAGACCTGCGCGCTCAGCGGGAAGTGTACGCGTCTTTTCGTGCCATATGAGGCATTCAGAGCAGGATGAGCGCCACACCGCCCGCCATCAGGAGCGCGGCGGCGAGCTTCCGCCAGGAGAGCGGCTCGCCGAAGACGGCGCGGCCGAGGACCACCGCCAGGAGGTTGCCGAGGCCGCGCTTCAGCGTCTCGACGAGGCTCACCAGGAGGACGCGGATGGCGGCGAGCTGGAAGGCGAGGTCGAGGGTGCTGGCGACGAGCGCGGCGGCGAACGGCCACCAGGCGCCGCGGATGTCGCGCACCTCGCCGAGCCGGCGCTGGGCGGCGAGGATGAGGAAGGTGCCGAGGGCGCCGCCGGCGGTGAGGAAGAGTCCGTGGAAGGGGGCGCTGGCACGGCCGATCGCCAGCTTGTCGAGCGGGATGGTGAGCGACCAGAGGAAGGCGGTGAGCGCCATCAGCCAGGCGCCGGGGTGGCGGAGGGCGGCGAGGGCGGCCGGCTTCGCCGGCACAGTTGCGGAGCCCGGGGAGCCCGGCGGGCTCGCTCCGGTGGCGCCGCCGGCGTGGAGCCAGAAGGCGCCGGCGACGACGAGGGCGACGCCGGCCCAGATTGTGGGGGCGGGGCGCTCGCCGAGGACGGCGAAGCCGAGGACCGTGGTGAAGGCGGGGGTGAGCGAGAGGAGCGGCACGGTGAGCGAGAGCGGCGCGATGCGCACCGACTCGATGAAGGCCAGGTTGGCGACGATGTTCAAGAGGAGCGAGGCGCCGGCGGGGAGGAAGTAGGCGGCGGCGACCCTGGCGCCGCCGGTGAGCGCGAGGAGCGCGGCGAAGAGGGGAGCCGAGGCGAGGGTGAGCAGGAAGACCATCGGCAGCGGCTGCAGGTTGCGGCCGAGGAGCTTCCGCGACAGGTCGAAGCCGGAGGAGGAGAGGCTGGAGATGGCGACGAGGGCGAGCGGCAGGCTGCCGATCGACACTCAGGCCCCCGGCTCCGCCAGCACCCGCTTGACCATGCGGTCGAAGCGCTCGCCGGCGAGGTAGACGGTGTCGAGGACCGCCGGGTTGAGCTCGTCCGCCTCGTCGTCGTCGGCCGCCAGCTCTCCGTCGTCGGCGCCCGTCGCCTCGCCGCCGTAGGCGAGCGAGCGGTGGCGCTCGCGGACGGTGGTGGAGAGGTAGATGGCGAGGGCGCGGTAGAAGCGGGCGGCGAAGCCCAGGTCGGCGGCGAGCTTGGCCTCGAGCAGGGGCCGCGGGATGGCGAAGACGGTCGCCGCGTCGAGCCCCTTGACCGTCGCCGACGGCGGCCGCGCGTCGAGGAAGGACATCTCGCCGACGATCTCGCCGGCGTTCAAGCGCGCGATCTCGCGCTCCGTCCGTCCGGCCAGCCAGACGGCGAGCTTGCCCTCGAGGAGGATGAAGACGGCGTCGACGGCGACCCCCTGGCGGATGAGCACGGCGCCCGCCGCCACCGCCCGCCGCTCGCCGTGGTCGAGCATCCACTCGACGTCCTCGTCGCTCAGCTGTCCGAAGAGGAAAAGCACCTTGCGCATGGCGGTCTCTCCTGGGGTCAGACGATCTGGCGGGCGGCGAGGCGGGCGAAGAGGCCGCCCTGCGCCAGCAGCTCGCGGTAGGCGCCGGACTCGACCACCCGGCCGCCGTCCATGACGTAGATGCGGTCGGCGCCGACGATGGTGCTCAGCCGGTGGGCGATGACGATGCGGGTGGCTTTGAGCCGCGCCAGGCTGGCGCTCACCAGCTCCTGGGTGCGGTTGTCGAGCGCGCTCGTCGCCTCGTCGAAGAGGATGATGCGCGGCCGGCGGACGACGGCGCGGGCGATCAGCAGGCGCTGCTTCTGGCCGCCCGAGAAGGTGCCGCCGCCCTCGCTGACGACGGTGTGCATGCCCATCGGCATCGCCCGGATGTCCTCCTCGATGCCCGCCATCCGCGCCGCCTCCCAGGCGTCCTCGAGGGGGAGGCGGGCACTGCCGACGATGTTCGAGTAGATGTCGCCGACCATCGGCCGGCCGGTCTGCAGGACGACGCCGAGCTGGCGGCGGACCGAGTGGATGGAGAGCGAGGCCAAGTCCTGGCCGTCGAAGTAGATCGAGCCGGCGGTGGCCTTCTCGAAGCCGAGGAGCAGGCGCAGGCAGGTCGACTTGCCGGCCCCCGACGGGCCGACGAGGGCGACGAACTCGCCCGGCGCGGCATGGAAAGAGACGTCGTCGAGGATGAGCGGCCCGTCGTCCTGGTAGCGGAAGGAGACATGGCCGAACTCGATGGCGCCGGCGAGCTCGCCGGCGTCGGCCTTGGCGGCGTCGATCTCCGGCTCGGCGGTGAGGATGGGCGCCAGGCGCTCGTAGAGCGGCACCATGGCGAGGATGCTCGAGAGGATGGCGAGCGCCGCGAGCGCGGCGCCGAGGAACTGGCCGAAGGCGACGTTGAAGGCGAGGAAGTCGCCGACCGACAGGCTGGCGGGGGGCGCCGAGCCGGCGAGGGCGAAGATGGCGAGCGAGGTGAAGACGCCGTAGACGGCGGAGAAGGCGGCCTGCACGTTGGCGGCGCGCTGCGCCTGGAGCGTCCGCCGCCGCTGCGCCGCGAAGCGCTCGGCCCACAGCGCGAAGGCGCGCTCCTCGGCGCCGCCGAGGTGCAGCTTGTCGATGCCGTTGATGAGCCCGAAGAGGAGGCTGGCGAGCTTCCCCTCGAGCTCGAGGATCTCGCGCTGGTAGCGCAGCTGCAGCCAGATGAGCGCCGCGGTCACCGCCAGGAGGACGGCGATGAGGCCGCTGGCGAGGAGGGCGAGCCGCGGGCTGTAGACGAAGAGCAGGGCGAAGCTGGTGAGCGAGAAGACGACGGCCAAGAGCGAGGTGAGGACGTTGCCGGTCAGCAGGTCGCGGATGGTGTCGACGCCCATCGAGCGGACGGCGAGGTCGCCCACCGTGAAGCGGCGGAAGAACGACACCGGCAACGACAGCAGGCGGTCCCACACCGCCGACTGCAGGGTGCCGTCGATGCGGCCGCCGAGGCGCAGCACCGCGATGCTGCGGGTGATCTGGAAGGCGGCGGCGGCGAGCGCGCTGGCGATGAGCGCGAGGGTCATGACGAGGAGGCGCGGGCGGTCGGCGCCCGGGATGATGTCGCCGAAGACCTCGCCGGTGACGACGGGGAGGAGGAGCGCGAGGAGGCCGCCGCCGAGGCCCATGAAGACGATGGTGAGGAGGTCGCGCCGCCGGCCGCGGAGCGCGAAGGCGAGGAGGTCGCGCCGGCGGAGCGGCCCGGCCGTGAAGGGCGTGTAGAACATCGTCGCGTCGCCGGCGATGCTCTCGGCGAGCTGGGCGTCGACCGGCCGCCGCCGGCGCTCCGCCGGCGCCGCGGGATCGACCAGGTCGTAGCTCGCCGGCGAGGTCGGCAGCAGGGCGACCGGCCGGCGCTCGTCGCCGTCGACGAGCTGGCCGACGAGCGGCCCGTTGTCGCGCCGCCACCAGTCGTCGCGCAGGATCACCCGCCGGCGCCGCGCCTGCGAGGCGAGCGCGATGGCGACCAGCGGATCGCCGCGCCCGGCGTCGCCCATCGACGCCGGGTCGCGGATGGCGATCCCCTGCGCCGCGCCGACCAGGCGGCAGGCGGCGAGGAGCGGGGTGTCCTCGTCGACCGCCAGCGCCTGCGCCTCGACCGGCACCAGCACCGAGGCGAGCCGGCCGTAGGCACCGGAGAGGAGGCGGCGGTCGAGCTCGGCGCGCAGGCCGAGGCGGTGGCGGTCGGCGCGGGTCGCCCGCGCGAGCTCGCCGGCGACGTGGAGGAGGAAGAGGCGGTGAAAGCGGTCGAGGCCGTCCCAGAGGTCGCCGGCGGCGAGCCGCTCGCGGGTCGCGGAGACGGTGAGCCGCGCCGGCCCGCCGGCGACGATCCAGGCGGCGCCGGGGAGCGGCCAGGCGCCGCCGGCGGCGAGCGGCAGGGCGGGCTCGCCGAGGAGGAGGGGAGGGGCCGCCGGGCCGGCATCGGCTGGATCGCCGCCAGGGCCGGATTCGATCTCGATCCATGCCGCCCGTCCGCGCGGCCGCGCCGCCTGGCCGGGGGCGAGGTCGAGGCCGGGCGCCCCAGCTCTCAGGTCGCTCGCGGCGATCTCGACGAACACCTGCGGCGTCGAGCCGCGCGGCACCTCGGCGAAGAGCAGGCCGAGCCAGCCGTCGACGGCCTCGGCGAGCGCCGCGGCGGCGGCCGGCTGGCGCGCCAGCGCGGCGAGGTCGCCGCCGCCGGCGGCGGCGAGGCGCGTCCCCGGCAGGCCGGCGGCGAGCAGGCCGAGGCTGGCGCCGGGCTCGGCTGCCGGCGACGGCACGACGGGGGGAGCGCCGAAGACCATCGCGCCGGCCCGCGCGGTGCCGAGACGGAGGCGCGCTCCGGCGCCGTCCGCGGCGGCGGCGAAGACCTCGACGGCGCCCGCGAGCACCAGCCAGCCGGCGCCGGCGGGCGCCAGCGCGAGCGGCGTGTTGCCGGCGACGGCGACCTCGGGCGCGGCGCGCGCGGCGAGGGCGCCGGCGAGGACATCGCCGGGCGCTTCAATCGGCGCTGATGAGCTGGGCATAGAGGCCGGGCTGGTCCTTGAGCTGATCGTGGGTGCCCCGCTGCACCACCCGGCCGCGCTCGAGGACGAGGATCTCGTCGGCGTCGCGGATGGTGCTCAGGCGGTGGGCGACGATGAGGCAGGCGCAGCCGCGCCGGCGCAGGTTCTGATCGATGGCGCGCTCGGTCTCGGCGTCGAGCGCGCTGGTCGCCTCGTCGAGCACCAGGAGCGTCGGCCGGCTGACCAGGGCGCGGGCGATCTCCAGCCGCTGCCGCTGGCCGCCGCTCCAGTTGGCGCCGGCCTCGTCCACCGCGCTCTCGTAGCCGCCCGGCCGCGCCGCCACGTCCTCGTGGATGCAGCCGTCCTTGGCGGCGGCGACGAGGTCGGGGAGCGGAATGGTGGAATCCCAGAGGGTGAGGTTCTCGCGCACCGTGCCGGCGAAGAGGAAGACGCTCTGATCGACGCTGGCGAGCGAGTTGAGCAGCACGGCGCGGGGGATCTCCTCGCGCCGCCGGCCATCGAAGAGGATGGTCCCCGCCCACGGCTGGTAGAGGCCGGTGACCAGCTTGGCGAGCGTCGACTTGCCGCTCCCCGAGCCGCCGACGAGCGCCACCCGCGCGCCGGGGGCGAGCGCGAGGTCGAAGCCCTCGATGAGCGGCGCCTCGAGGCGGCTGTAGCCGAAGGCGAGCCCGGAGATGGTCAGCCGGCCGCTCAGCTTGACCGGCTCGCCGGCTCCCTCGCGCGGCGCGGCGTCGGCCGCGGCGGGCTCGGCCGGGAGGATCGCCGGGTAGCGCAGCACGTCGTCGAGCCGGTTCATGTCGCCCTCGACGGTCTGCAGCTTGCCGCCGAGGTTGACGAGCTGGGTGATCGGCGCGACGAAGCTCGTCATCAGCACCTGGAAGGCGACCAGGCCGCCCAGCGAGAGCGCGCCGTGGATCACCCGCAGGCCGCCGACGCCGAGGATGAGCGCCGCGTTGATCGAGGCGAGCAGCGCCGGCACGGCGTCGAGCACCTGGGTGTAGCGCTCGAGGTCCTGGCGGCCGTTGACCACCTTCGCCTGGTAGCCCGACCAGCGGCTGAAGAGGTCGGACTCGCCTCCCGTCGCCTTGAGCGTCTCGATCGTCTGCAGGCCGCCGATCGCCGTGCCCAGCATCTTCCCCTGGTCCTGCTGCAGCCGCCGGTTGCCGTCGACCCGCCGGCGCGCCACGTAGCGCAGGGCGACGACGTTGCCGGAGACGACGGCGACGCCGATGAGGGTGAGCACGGGGTCGTAGACCAGCATCAGGGCGGCGAAGAAGACGATCGTCGCGGCGGCGAGAGCGTTGGTCGCCAGATCGCGCGACAGCAGGCTCGCCACGCGGTCGTTGATCGCCACCCGCGAGCTGACGTCGCCGGCGAAGCGCTGGCTGAAGAACTCGGCCGGCAGGCGCAGCACGTGCCAGAGGAAGCGGCTCGAGGAGCCGAGCGCCATCCGCGTCTCCAGGCGGAGCAGATAGACGCGCTGCAGCCAGGTGAGGGCGCCCAAGAGGAGCGCCGCGATCGCCATCGCGGCGAGGAGAGGCCCCAGCCAGTCGCGGCGGCTCTCGAGCAGGACGCGGTCGATGAAGACCTTCGAGAAGACCGGCACGACGAGGCCGGGGACGACGAGAGCGAGGCCGGTCAGGAAGGCGAAGAGGAGCGCCGCGCGGGAGCCGCCGAGGCGGCGGCGCAGCGAATCCGTGAGCCGCGGCGGATCGCCTCCCGGCCGGAAGTCGGGGCCGGGCGCGAAGGTCATGACGACGCCGGTGAAGGCCTGGTCGAGCTCCTCCGCGGAGACGGTGCGCGGGCCGGAGGCCGGATCGTTCAGCTGGCCGCGGCCGCGGCGGAAGCCGTCGAGCACGACGAAGTGGTTGAAGTTCCAGTGCACGATCATCGGCGGCGCCATGCGGCGGAGCTCGGCGGGCTCCTTCTTGAAGCCCTTGGCGACGAGGCCGTACGAGCGCGCCGCCTTGACCATGTTGCTCGCCTTGCTGCCGTCGCGCGAGACGCCGCAGGCGATGCGCAGCTCTTCGAGCGGCACCCAGCGCCCGAAGTGGGCGAGGACGATGGCGAGCGCGGCGGCGCCGCACTCGACCGCCTCCATCTGGAGGATGGTCGGCGAGCGCACGGCGCGGGCGGGGCGCGGGGCGGCGGCGGTGCGGCGCGGCAGGCCGAGCACGCTCAGACCCCGAGCTTTTCGCGGACGGTCGGCAGGAGGAGGGTGAGCGGGCGGTCCTGACGCACCACGACGCTGCCGTCGGCGAGGGTGCCGCTGCTGATCCGCCCCGGCGGTCCGGTCGACGACGACCAGCGGTAGCCGGAGGGCGTCCGCGCCTCGCGCGCCAGGGCGACGTTGACCTGGATCGGCGGCCCCTCCTGCATCAGCTTGGTGACCAGCGCCTCGTTGCCGAGCAGGCGCACCATGCCGCGCGCCGTCGAGGGGAAGGCGGCGACCCAGGTGACGCGCCCCTCCATGTAGCCGTATTCCTCCTTCTTCACCGTCGATGGCGAGACGCGCGCCGGCATCCCCACCTGGATCAGCTTGCCGTCCGAGGCGGGGACGAAGAGCACCGCCATCAGCTCCTCGGACTGCACCTCGACGGAGAGGATCGGCGTCCCCGGCGTGATGACGTCGCCGCGGTCGACCATCTGCTCGAGCACGCGGCCGGCGAAGGGGGAGACGACCGAGACGTCCTCGGTGAGCTTGGCGTCGGCCTCGCGGAGCTGGATCTCCAGATCCTGGATCGTCGTCCGCCGCGCCTCGAGCTGCTGGTCGAGCAGCTGCTCGGAGGCCAGCCGCTTGAGCTCGAGCCCGTTCTCCTCCAGGCGCTGGCTGGCGAGCTGGTCGCGCGCCGTGTTCAGGCTCTGCTGGGTGGCGAGGACCGCCTGCTTGGTGATGAGCCCTTCCTGCAGCAGCTTCTCCTCCGCCGCCACGCGGTCGGCGAGCAGCGCGGCGTTCTTGGCGAGCGCGGCGATGCTCCCCTCGAGGTTCGCCCGCTGCTGCTCGAGGTCGCGCCGGCCCAGCCGCTTCTGTTCCTCCGCCGAGCGCAGCGACTCCTGGTAGGCGCCGCGCTGGTCGGCGAGCTTCGCCTGCGTGTCGCGGATCTGCCGCAGCAGCACCTCCTGGCGGACGCGGGCGACGACCTGCCCCTTGTCGATCGCGTCGCCGACGCGCACCCGCATCTCGTCGATCTGGCCGCTGCCGGCGGAGACGATGTCCGAGACGCCGCCGCGGCGGATGAGGATCCCGGCGCCGGCGGCCTCGGTGGGGACCGAGCCCCAGATGCCCCAGCCGAGCGCCGTGGCGAGGAGCGCGGCGAGGGCGGCGAGCGCCAGCCAGCCGCGGGCGTCGGTGACCTGGAGGAGCTGGTCGAGCTGCTCGGGGGAGGAGAGGCGCTCGAGGGCGACCTTGCGGAAGATCATGGCGCTCCCCCCTGCTCGGCGCCTGCCGCGGGGACCGTCACCAGGTCGGCGGCGCGGAGGGTGGCGGCCTCGCCGCTGCCGGCGACCAGCGTGCCGGTCTGCCGGCGGAGGTCGAGGAGCGCGAGCGCGAGGGCGAGGCGCGACTGCACGTCGCCCTGGCGCGCCGCGGTCAGCCGGTCGCGCTGGGTGATGACGTCGATGAGCGTCGAGGCGCCGCCGCGGAGCTTCTTCTCCTCGTTGTCGACGGCGCGCTCGAAGAGGCGGACGGCGAGCGCCGCCTGCTCGAGCTGCGCCGCGTCGCGGACCACCGCCTCGAGCGCCGAAGGGACGCCGGCGCCGATCGCCTTGACCAGGAGATCGACGGCGAGGGCGCTCTCCCGGCGCGCCGCGAGCGCCTGCTCGAGACCGCCCTGGGCGAGCCGGTTGGCGATCGGCAGCGAGAGGTCGAAGCCGACGGAGAAGCTGGCGCCGGGGACGTTGCGGCGCAGCGGATCGAAGAACGCGCCGGCGCCGACCCCGCCGGCGAAGCCGTTGTACCCCGGGGTGAGCACGAGATCGAGCTGCGGCTGGAGGCCGTTCCTGGCGGCGACGACGGAGATCGCCGCCGACTCGAGGCGCCTCTGCGCCGCCTGCAGGTCGGCGCGATGGGCGAGCGCCGCGGCGATCAGGCGGCCGGCGTCGAGCGGCGCCGGCAGCGCGGCGGTGGGGAAGGGATCGGCGGCGGCGGGGAGGGCGCCGATCTCGCCGGCGTCGAGGCCGATCTGGTGGCCGAGCTCCTGCCGCGCCTGGAAGAGCGCCAGCTCGCCGCCGATGCGCGCCGTCTCCTTGGCGGCGACGTTCGCCTCCAGCTGGACGAGCTCGCCGGCCGGCGTGACGTCGGCCGCCACCAGCTTGCGGGTGGTCTCGAGGAGGGTGCGCGAGCTCCCCTCGCTGTCCTCGAGGATGGCGAGGTTGGCCTGCGCGGCGACGACGTTCCAATACTGGGCGGCGACCGCCTGCACGCGCTCGGCCGTCGTCTCCAGGAGGTCGCGCTCGCTCGCCGCGACCTCGCGCCCGGCGGCGAGCTCGACGGCGGCGGTCGCCGCGCGGCCGCGGCCGCGCAGCAGCGGCTGGCGCAGGGCGAAGCTCAAGGCGGCGGTGTTGCCGGTGTCGGGGCCCACCGAGCTGTCGCGGCTGCGCAGCAGGGTCGCCGCGGGGGCGATCGAGAGGCCGGAGCGGAAGAGCTTGGCGATGCCGAGATCGTTCTCCACCGTGGCGAGGTCGAAGTCGGCGCCGGGCCCCACCGATGTCCTGGTGTCGCTATCGAGCAGCCGGTCGGTGAGCACGGTGTCGAACTTGCCGCTGGCGGAGAGCAGCACGCCGCGCGCCGACTCGAGGCGAGCCTGGACGATCCCCAGGTTGGGGTCGCGCGCGAGCGTCATCTGCACGGCATCGAGGAGGCCGAGACCGCGCGCCGCGGCGGCGGACGGCGTGTCCGCCGCGCTGTCGACAGCGGCGACGGCAGCGGCGAGGAGAACGGCGAGTAGAACGGAGCCGGGATGGCTCGGGAGGCGGGCGCGAGGCGGCGGCGAGGAGCGCTGTGAAGAAGGGCGGACCGCGGGCCTGCTCGACGCCAATCTTCTCATCGCGATCCAACTAAACTAGGCTAGCACTGTGAGTTGGGCGTTGCAAGAGACGGTGCTCCGCTCGCTCGGCGCGACGGCGGCCGAGGCCGCGGAGCTCCTCGCCTACGGCGAGAACGTCTTCGACCTCGGCGCCCTCGACGCGGCCGCGGCTGGCGGCGAGATCGCCGCCCTGCCGCTCGGCGACGAGCCGTCCGCCGCGTTCTGGGCGCCGCGGGTCGCCGAGGCGCGCCGGCGCGGCGCCGTCGCGGTCCTTGGCGAGCATCTGCCACAGCTCCACTTCCCCATCCGCCAGGGGATGAGCGCGAGCGCCGACTACCTCGCCGCCACCCGGCGCGGCGCGCCGCCGGAGTCTCTCGCCGCGGCGACCGGCCTCGACCTCGAGCACCCCGAGGCGATCGAGCTCGAGCTCTACCCCAGCCCGGCGGGCAGCATCCTTCTGATCGTCGTCCGCGGCCGCGCCGAGTTCGTGGCCTTGGCGCAGGCGCTCGCGGCGCGCAACGAGCCGCGGCCGGTCGCCGAGGCGCAGGGCGCCCTCGCCATCTCCGGCTACGTCAACTGGTCGCGCCTCCGCGCTCGGCGCGCCGCCTGGGAGGCGACGCCGCCGGCGGCGCGCCGGACGGCGACCTGGGAGGAGGAGATGGCCGCGCTCAAGGCGGCGCCGGAGAGCTACCAGGATCGCTTCATCCTCCTTTCGAACGGCCCATACAGCGCCGTGCCGGCGGCGGCTCTGGGGCTCGAGGACGAACCCTGGCGCGATCTCTCGCTCGCCATCCGCCGCGACCACGAATGCGCCCACTACTTCACCAAGCGGCTGCTCGGCTCGATGCGCAACCGCCTCCTCGACGAGCTGATCGCCGACTATGCCGGGATCACCGCCGCCGCCGGCCGCTTCCGCGCCGACTGGCTGCGCCGCTTCCTCGGCGTCGAGGACTTCCCGCGGCTGCGGCCGGGCGGGCGGCTCGAGGTCTACCGCGGCGAGCCGCCGCTCTCCGCCGGCGCCTTCCGGGTGCTCGCCGCGGTCGCCCATGCCGCCGCCGCGACCCTCGAGAGGTTCGACGCCGAGGTGGCGCCGCGGAGCCCGCGCGACCGCGCCCTCGCCCTGGCCGCCATCGCCTCCCATCGCGCCGAGGATCTCGCCGCGGCGGACGGCGCGCCGGCCCTCGTCGGGACCTATCGCGAGCTCGCCCGCCGCTTCGCTCCCTAGATTTCCTGCCGACCGTTCAGCGCCGGCAGAGCGCCAGCGCCAGCCGCAGGTCGCGGGCGACCTCGCGGCGGAGGAGGTCGCCGGCGGTGGTGATGAACATGTGCTTGCCATCGAGCATGCGGTGGCGGAAGGGGCCCGTCGTGTGCCTCCCCCAGGCCTCGATCTCGGCCTCCGTCGTCTCCGGGTCGCCGCGGCCGCCGAAGGCGGAGAGCGGCACGTCGAGCGGCGGCTCCGGCGCCGGCGCGTGCGTCTCGACGAGCTCGTAGTCGGCGCGCAGCGCCGGGTAGATCAGCTCCATCATCGCCGGCCGAGCGAGGATCTCGGGGTCCATCTCGTAGGGGCCGCGCATCGCCGCGACGAAGTCGGCGAAGGGCAGGTGGTGGACGGGCGGCAGGCGCGCCGGCAGGCCGGGGCAGGGGAGCGCCGAGACGAACAGCCACTCGGGGGGGCGGCGGGCGTCGCGGCGCAGGCGGCGCGCCAGCTCGAAGGCCTCGAGCGCTCCGACGCTGTGGCCGAAGAGCGCATAGGGGCAGTCGAGGTGCGGCGCCAGCACCTCCGCCAGCCGGTCGATCATCTCCGGCAGGCGGGCGATCGGCGGTTCGTCGAAGCGGTTCTCGCGTCCCGGCGTCTGCACCGGCCAGAGCTCGACCCCAGCCGGCATCGCCTGCTGCCATGCCGAGTATGCCGAAGCGCCGCCGCCGCCGTAGGGGAAGCAGACGAGGCGGAGCCTGGCGTCGGCGACCTGGTGTCGGTAGAGCAGCCAGCGATCTCTCGGTTCCGTCATGGCGCGCGGGCTCGGCGGTCTCGCCCTCTCTGTGGCGTGGTGCGAGCGGCGCCGGGGAGCGAGTCAGACCACTGCGGATGAAGTGAGCGATCTATCGCGATGGCTTAAGCACCCCGCAGGCTCGCCGAGGGCCTCGGCAGCGCCGTTGAAACCCGCCGCGTCAGGCGAGAATCGCGAGAAAACCCTTATCTCAGCAGCGTTTTGGGCGCGGCAGAAAAAATCTTTCCGCCGGCGGCACGCTACTTGCGACGTGTAGCACCTACGTTTATTGACATGAATGCAGGAACGTTTCTCGACCTCCTCCCGCCGCCGGCGTGCTCGGCTCTGCCGGCCGGATCCAGCGCTTGACCGGCCACCGCGGCAGCGACCCCGATCCCCAGGACGGCGAGCGGACCGCCGAGAGCCACGGCGGCCTCGGCGAGGGTGATTCCGCGCCGCGCGCGGCGCTCGTCGACGAGCTGCGCATCCTGGTGGCGAACGCCGCGCGGCTGCCGCTCGGCGCGGTGGCGCCCGACCGCCCGTTGAGCGAGCTCGGCCTCGACTCGCTGGGGTCGGTCGAGCTCGCCCATGCCGTGGCGACCGACCTGGGAGTCGAGCTGCCGATGGCATGGCTCCTCGCCGGTCCGACGGTCGCCGCGATCGCCGAGGAGATCCTGGCGAGCCGCGCGGCCGGCGCCGTCGGCTCTCCTCTGGAGCCGACACCGCCGGCCGCGGCGGACCCGGCGAGCGGGGTGGGCGCGGGAGCGGTGTCGTACGGCGAGCGGGCGATCTGGCTGCTCGACCGCCTGGCGCCGGAGCAGGCCGCCTATGTGATCGCCGGCGCGGCGCGGCTGCGCGGGCCCTTCGACGCGCCGCGGTTCGCGGCCGCCCTCGCCGTGCTCGCGGCGCGCCACGAGGCGCTCGCCACCGGCTTCGTCGACCTGGCGGGCGAGCCGGTGGCGCGGGCGCTCGCCGGCGCCGCGCCCGGCTGCGAGCTCGCCGACGCCGCGGAGTGGTCGGACGACGAGCTCGCCGCCCGCGTCGACGACGCCGCGCACCGCCCCTTCGACCTCGCCGCCGCCTCGGCGCTCCGCGCCGCGATCTTCCGCCGCGCTCCCGAGGAGCACCTGATCGTCCTCGCGGTGCATCACATCGCCGCCGACTTCTGGTCGATGGGGGTGCTCCTCGCCGAGCTGGGCGAGCTCTATGCCGGCGCGCCGGCCGCGGCTCTGCCGCCACCCGGCGCCGGACGCGCCGCCGCGGCGCGCCGCGAGGCGTCGCTCGTCGCCAGCCCGGCGGCCGAGGCGCTCTGGGAGCACTGGCGGCGGGCGCTCGCCGGCTTCCCGCGGGCGCTCGACCTGCCGACCGATCGGCCGCGCCCGCGCGCTCAGGGCTTCCGCGGCGGCGTCCGCCGGCGGCGCCTGCCGGCCGCGGCGGCCGAGCGCTTCGCGGCGCTCGCCGGCGCCGCCGGCGCGACGCCCTTCATGGGCGCCATGGCGGCATTCCAGACCCTCCTCGCCCGCCGCAGCGGCCAGGCGCGGCTCCTCGTCGGCACGGCCGCCGCCGGGCGGCGCGACGCCGACCTCGCGTCGACGGTGGGCTACCTCGCCAACCCGCTGGTGATCGCCGGCGACCTCGACGGCGAGCCGGGGATGGCGGAGGTCGTGGCGCGCGTGCGGTCGGCGGCGCTCGACGCCTTCGCCCACCAGGAGCTGCCCTTCCCGCGGCTCGCCGAGCGCCTGGGTGCCGCCGGCGAGCGCGATGCCGGCCGTTCGCCGGTCTTCCAGGCGATGCTCGTCTTCCATCGCGAGCGCCGCGCCGCAGGCTCCGGACCTGGCGCTCCCGCCGGGTCCGCGGGCCCCGCCGGCCTCGCCGCCTTCGCGCTCGGCGAGGCGGGCGCCACCCTCGAGCTGGGCGGCCTCGCCCTCGAGTCGCTGGGGCTGCCGCCGCGCGGCGCGCAGCTCGATCTGACCCTCACCCTGGCCGAGGTCGGCGGCACGCTCGCCGCCGCCCTCTCCTACGACCGCGATCTCTTCGACGCCACCACCGCCGAGCGGCTGCTCGCCGAGCTCTCGACCCTCCTCGCGGCGGCGGCGGCGGAGCCGTCGCGCCCGGTGTGGGAGCTCCCTCTCCTCGCCGCGGCGGAGCGCCGGCAGGTGAGCGCCTGGAGCCGGGGACCGGGCGCCGCCGCGGCGGCGGGCGACGCGCCGGAACGCCTCGACGAGCTCCTGGCGCGGCAGGCGGCGGCGACCCCCGGCCGCGCGGCGCTGCTGCACGCCGGCGGCGAGACGACCTACGGCGAGCTCGCCGCCCGCGCCGCGCGCTGGGCGGCGGCGCTGCGGAGCGCCGACATCGGGCCGGAGGTCCGCGTCGCGGTCTGCCTCGAGCGCGGACCCGAGCTGGTCACCGCCATCCTCGCCGTGCTCTTCGCCGGCGGCGCCTACGTGCCGCTCGATCCCGCCTATCCCAGCGCTCGCCTCGCCCTGATGGTCGAGGACAGCGGCGCCGCCCTGGTGATCGCCTCGCCGGCCGCCGCCGCCCGGCTCGCCGGCGGGCCGCCGGCGGTGGCGCCGGCGGCGCTCGACCTGGCGCCTGCGGCGATCGACCCGGCGCTGGCTGCGCCCTGGGCACCGCACCCCGCGGTCACCTCGCAGAGCCTCGCCTACGTCATCTACACCTCGGGCTCGACCGGGCGGCCGAAAGGGGTCGCGGTGACGCACGCGAGCGCCGCGGCGCTCGTCCGCTGGGCGGCGCGGACCTACTCCGCGGCGGAGCTCGCCGGGGTGCTGGCGGCGACGTCGGTGTGCTTCGACGTCTCGGTGTTCGAGCTCTTCGCGCCGCTCGCCAACGGCGGCACGATCCTCCTCGTCGACGGCATCCTGGCGCTCGCCGGCGACGCCGGAGCCGGTCGGGTGAGGCTGATCTGCGCCGTGCCCTCGGCGGTCGCCGAGCTGGTGCGGCAGGGCTGGGTGCCGGCGGCGGCGCGGACCGTCAACCTCGGCGGCGAAGCGGTGCCGCGGAGCCTCGCCGATGCCATCCACCGGGAGAGCCCGATCCGCCGCGTCATCAACGGCTACGGCCCGTCGGAGTGCACGGTCTATGCGACCTACGCCGAGCTCGCCGCCGGCGCGCCCGGCGCGCCCGCGATCGGCCGGCCGGTCGGCGGCAACCGCGCCCACGTCGTCGATCGCCGCCTGCAGGCGGTGCCGCCGGGTGTCCTCGGCGAGCTGCTGCTCGGCGGGGCGGGCCTCGCCCGCGGCTACCTCGGCCGCCCGGAGCTCACCGCCGAGCGCTTCCTGCCCGATCCGTTCGGCGCCGAGCCGGGCGCGCGCCTCTACAGAACCGGCGATCTCGTCGCCTGGATGGATGGCGGCGATCTCGCCTTCCACGGCCGTCTCGACGACCAGGTGAAGGTGCTCGGCTATCGCGTCGAGGTGGGCGAGGTGGAGGCCGCCCTCGCCGCCGACGCGGCGGTGGCGGAGGCGGCGGTCGCCGTCCGCGCCCGCGCCGAAGGCGACCCGCGGCTGGTCGCCTACGTCGTGCCGGCGGGCGACCTTCCGCGCGCCACGGATCCGGCGCTCGCCGAGGCGCTCCGCGCCGCGCTTGCGACGACGCTGCCGTCCCACATGATCCCCTCGGCCTTCGTCGCCCTACCGGCGCTGCCGCGGCTGCCCAACGGCAAGGTCGACCGCCGCGCTCTCCCGGCGCCGGACTGGGCGGCCGCCGCTGCCAGCGCCGCCGCGGGCACCGGCGCCGCGACGCTGCAGGCGCCGCTCGTCGAGATCGTCGAGGGGTACTTTCGCGAGGTGCTGGGGGTGGAGGCGGCGGGGCCGGACGATGACCTCTTCCGGCTCGGCGGCCACTCGCTCCACGCCAGCCAGGTGATCGCCCGCGTGCGGCGGGACCTCGGCGTCGAGCTGCCGCTGCGCGCGGTCTTCGAGGCGCCGACGGTCGGCGGTCTGGCGGCGGCGATCGCGCGGGCGCGGGAAGCGGCCGGCGCCGCAGACGGCGCCGACGCCGGCCCGCCGCCGATGCTGCCGATGCCGCCGAAGGGCGCCGAGCTGCCCGGCGGCCGGCCGCTCTCCTTCGCCCAGGAGCGGCTCTGGCTCGTCGACCAGCTCGAGCCGGGGAGCGCGCGCTACAACATGCCGGCGGCGATCACCCTCCGCGGCGACCTCGACCGCGGCGCGCTCGCCGCCAGCCTCACCGCCGTCGAGCGGCGCCACCTGGTGCTCGGCGCCAGCTACCCCGAGTCGCCGGTGGCGCCCGGTCGGCCGGCCTCGGCGCCGGGGTTGGGGCGCCAGCTGCCGATCGTCGATCTCTCCGCCCTGGCGGTGCCGGCGGGCGCGGAAGACGCCGCCAGCCTGGCGCTGGCGGAAGAGGCGGCGCGCCTCGCGGCCAGCGAAGGCCGCCGCCCCTTCGACCTCGCGCGCGGTCCGCTCTTCCGCACCACGCTCCTCATCGAGGGCGCGCGGCGGCACACCGTCCTCGTCAACCTCCATCACATCGTCGCCGACGGCTGGTCGGTGGGGCTCCTGGCGCGCGAGCTCTCGGCGCTCTACGGCGCCCACATCGCCGGGCTCTCCTCGCCGCTCCCACCGCCGGCGCTGCAATACGCCGACTACGCCCGCTGGCAGCGCGGCTGGCTGACCGGCGCGGCGCTCGCGGCGCGGCTCGCCCGCGGCCGCGAGCGCCTCCGCGGGGCGCCGACCGTCCTCGAGCTGCCGGCGGACCGCCCGCGGCCGGCGATCGCCGACTGGCGCGGCGCCGAGCTCCACCGCACCTTGCCGCCGGACCTCGCCGCCGGCCTCGCGGCGCTCGGCCGCGAGCGCGGCGCGACGCTCTTCATGACGCTCCTCGCCGGCTTCTCGGCGCTCCTCGGCCGCCTCACCGGCGAGGAGGACCTCCTGCTCGGCTCGCCGGTCGCCAACCGCGACCGCGTCGAGGTCGAAGAGCTGATTGGCCTCTTCGTCAACACCGCCGTGCTGCGCGCCCGGCCGCAGGCGGCGATCACCGCCGCCTTCCACCTCACGCGGCTGCGCGACGAGGTGCTGGCCGCCTACGCCGATCAGGACCTCCCCTTCGAGGCGCTGGTCGAGGAGCTGGTGCCGGAGCGCGACCTCGCCCACCCGCCGCTCGTCCAGGTCCTCTTCGCGCTGCAGAACGTGCCGCCGCTACGCCTGACGCTCCCCGGCCTGGCGGTCGAGCTGGCGCCGCTCGCCGCAGGCGCCGCGAAGCTCGATCTCGAGGTCGAGATCGCCGCCTCGGCGGCGGGTCTCGAGGTCCGCTTCGCCTTCCGTCGCGACCTCTTCGATGCCGCCACCGTGGCCCGGCTGGCGACCCATTGGGAGACGCTCCTCGCGGCGCTCGTCGCCGCGCCGGAGACCGCCCTCGGCGATCTGCCGATTCTCACCGCGGCGGAGGAGCGCCAGCTCCGCGCCTGGGAGACCGGCGCACCGGCGGCGCCCTACGCCGGCGGCGTCGCGGCGGCCTTCGCGGCGGTGGCGCGGCAGGCGCCGGCGGCGCCGGCGGTACGCTGGCGCGAGCCGCTGAGGGCCGAGATGCTGGAGCCCGCCGAGAGCGATGGGGCCGAGCGCGAGCTCGCCCATGGCGATGGCGTCGAGCGCGAGCTCGCCTACGGCGATGGCGTCGAGCGCGAGCTCGCCTACGGCGATGGCGTCGAGCGCGAGCTCGCCTACGGCGATGGCATCGGATGCGAGCTCGCCTACGGCGATGGCGTCGAATGCGAGCTCGCCTACGGCGAGCTCGATCGCCTCTCCGACGAGCTGGCGGCGCGGCTCCGCGCGCAGGGCGTCGGCCGGGAGTCGATCGTCGGCCTGTCGACCGGGCGCAACGGATCGCTCGCCATCGGTCTCCTGGCGATCTGGAAGGCCGGCGGCGCCTTCCTGCCGCTCGATCCCACCTATCCGCGCGAGCGCCTCCTCTGGATGCTGGCCGACGCCGGCGCGCGGCTGGTGGTGGGGGAGCGGCGGGCGCTCGCGGCGCTGGCGCCGCCTCCAGAGGTTGAGATCGTCGACATCGCGGCGGGCGCCGCCGGGGCCGCCGCGCCGCCGCGCCGGCGGCGGCGGACGACGCGGCCGCGCGACCTCGCCTACGTCATCTACACCTCGGGATCGACCGGGCGGCCGAAGGGGGTCGCGGTCGAGCACGGCAGCCTCGCCAACCTGCTGGCGGCGAGCCTCAGCGAGCTCTCCTGGGACGCTGCCGACGTGGCGCCGGCCCTCTCGCCCTACTCGTTCGACATCTTCCTCTTCGAGCTGCTCTCGCCGCTCCTCGCCGGCGGCTGCTGCGAGCTCGTCCCCCTCGCGCCAGCGCTCGACGTCGACGCGCTCGTCGAACGGCTGCCGCGCTTCACCCGCCTCCATGCGGTGCCGGCGCTGATGCGCCAGGTGGTCGAGGGCGCCCTGCGGCTCGCCGCGCCGCCCGCCCTGCGCACCGTCCTCGTCGGCGGCGAGGCGGTGCCGAGCGACCTCCTCGCCGCCATGCGCGCGGCCTTTCCGGCGAGCGAGCTCCGCGTCCTCTACGGCCCCACCGAGGGGACCATCCTCGCCACCAGCCGCGCCGTGCCCGGCGGAGAGCCGGCGGGCCGCTCGACCATCGGCCGTCCGCTGCCGGGGACCGTGGTGGCGGTGCGCGACGGCCGCGGCCGGCCGCAGCCGATCGGCGTCGCCGGCGAGGTGTGGATCGGCGGCGCCGGCGTGGCGCGCGGCTACCTCGGCCGCGCCGAGCTGACCGCCGAGC
Source organism: uncultured Acidobacteriota bacterium (assembly GCA_963755825.1). Taxonomy (GTDB): domain Bacteria; phylum Acidobacteriota; class Thermoanaerobaculia; order Multivoradales; family UBA5704; genus DATBQN01. Next base: position 72,439 of record CAVWLA010000001.1, read on the forward strand.
GCTTCGCCGCCGACGCTGGAGTCGGCGGCGGCGGCGACGGGGAGCGCACCTACCGCACCGGCGACCTGGCGCGCCGGCTGGCGGACGGCGACCTCGAGTTCGTCGGGCGGGCGGACGGCCAGCTCAAGCTGCGTGGCTTCCGCATCGAGCCCGGGGAGATCGAGGCGGTGCTCGCCGAGCACGGCGGCGTGGCGCGGGCGCTGGTGGCGCTCGCCGCGGTCGAGCCGCCGCGCCCGGGCGCCGGCGGCGAGCGGCGCCTGGTTGCCTGGGTGGTGCCGCGCGGCGGGCTCGACGCCGAGCGCTGGCCGCACCTCGAGGCCGAGCTCGGCGCGCTCCTCGCCGCGCGCCTCCCCGACTACATGATCCCGGCGCGGCTGGTGCCGCTCGCCGAGCTGCCGCTCCTCGCCACCGGCAAGATCGATCGGCGGGCGCTGCCGTCGCCGCGCTGGGAGGCCGCCGCGGACGCCGGCGTCGCGCCCCGGACACCGCTCGAGGAGCTGGTGGCGGCGGTCTTCGCCGAGGTGCTCGGCCTGCCGCGGGTCGGCCGCGGCGACGGCTTCTTCGCCCTCGGCGGCCACTCCCTCCTCGCCACCCAGGCGGCATCGCGCCTGCGCGCCGCGCTCGACGTCGAGCTGCCGCTCCGCGCCCTCTTCGAGGCGCCGACGCCGGCGGCCCTGGCGGCGTGGATCGCCGCGCGGCGATCGCAGGAGTGGGAGGCGCCGCCGCCGCTCGTCGCCACACCCTCGGCGGCGGTGGGGGAGGAGACGGTGCCGCTCTCCTTCGCCCAGGAGCGGCTCTGGTTCCTCCACCGGCTGGAGCCCGAGAGCCCGCTCTACAACATCCCCGTCGCCGTGCGGCTCGACGGCGAGCTCTCCGCCGGCGCCCTCGAGGCGGCTCTCGACGCCCTCGCCGCGCGCCACGAGCCGCTGCGCTCGCGCATCGTCGAGGGGACGGGAGAATGGGCCGGCGAGCCGCTCCAGGTGGTGCCGCCTGCGGCGGCGGTGCCCTTCGTCGAGCTCGACCTGCGCGGCTCGCCGCCGGCGCTGCGGCGGGCGCGCGCCGAGGCCCTGGCGCGCGCCGAGGCCGAGCGGCCGTTCGAGCTCGGCGACGAGCCGCCGCTGCGCGCCCTGCTGCTGCGCCTCGAGGACGACGAGCGCTGGCTGATCGTCACCGTCCACCACATCGCGGCCGACGGCTGGTCGATGGGGGTGCTGGTGCGCGAGCTCTCGGCGCTCTACCGGGCCGAGCGCGCCGGCGAGCCGTCGCCGCTCGCCGAGCTGCCGCTGCGCTACGCCGACTTCGCCCGCTGGCAGCGCCTCTGGCTCGCCGGCGCGGCGCTCGAGCGCCAGCTCGCCTGGTGGCGGGAGCGGCTCGCCGGCGCGCCGGCGACCCTCGAGCTGCCGACCGACCGCCGGCGCCCGGCGCTGCGCGCCCGCCCGGCCGGCACCGCGGCGCTGGGTCTGCCGGCGGCGGAGGCCGCCGCCGTCCGCGCCGCCGCGGTCGCCGCCGGCGCGACGCCGTTCATGGCCTTCCTCGCCGCCTGGCAGGCGCAGCTCTGCCGCCTCTCCGGCCAGGGGGATCTCACCATCGGCACGCCGATCGCCAACCGCACCCAGCGCGGCACCGAGGGTCTGATCGGCCTCTTCGTCAACACCCTGGTGCTGCGCGGCGAGCCCGCTCCGCGCCAGCCGTTCGGCGAGCTGCTCGCCGCCGCCCGCGAGATGGCGCTCGGCGCCTACGCCCATCAGGACCTGCCGTTCGAGAAGCTGGTCGAGGCGCTCGCCCCGCAGCGCGACCTGGCGCGGACGCCGCTCTTCGAGGTGATGCTGGCGGTGCAGAACGCCCCGCTGCCGGCGCTCGACCTCGGCGGCGCGACGCTGTCGCCGCTCGCCGTGCACTCCGGGCGCGCCAAGTTCGACCTCACCCTCGCCATCAGCGAGGCGGCCGAGAGCCTGGCGATCGAGCTCGAATACGACGCCGAGCTGTTCGATCCGGCGACCGCCGAACGCTTCCTCGCCGAGTGGCGCCGGCTGCTCCTCGCCGGCGCGGCGAGCCCGTCGACGGCGATCGCCGAGCTGCCGCTCCTCGCCGACGCCGAGCGCCGGCAGCTCCTCGCCGAGTGGGGCGACGGGGGGCCGGCGCCGGCCGCCGGCGGCCGGCTGCACGCGGCTTTCCTCGGCCTGGCGCGGCGTCAGCCCGGGCGTCCGGCGCTCGCCGGCGCCGGCCGCGAGCTCTCCTACGGCGAGCTGGCGGAGCGGGTGAAGACGCTGGCGCGCCATCTCCGCCGGCTCGGTGTTGGGCCGGAGGTGCGCGTCGGCGTCTGCCTCGAGCGCACGCCCGATCTCGTCGTCGCCCTCCTCGCGGTGCTCGCCGCCGGCGGCGCCTACGTTCCCATGGACCCGGCATATCCAGCCGAGCGGCTGCGCTACATGGCGGCCGACGCCGGGGTGACGGCGATCCTGGCGAGCGCCAAGGCCGCGGAGCGCCTCGCCGGCGTGGCGGCGCCGATCGTCGATCCGCTGCGGCTCGCCGACTCCGACGCCGCCGATCCCGGCGCTCGCCAGGCCGCCGACGGATCCGCCTCTGCCACCCTGCCGGAGAACCTCGCCTACGTCATCTACACCTCGGGCTCGACCGGGCGGCCCAAGGGGGTGGCGATCACCCACCGGAGCGCCACGGCGTTCGTCGAGTGGGCGCGCGGGGAGTTCTCGGCCGGCGAGCTCGACGGCGTCCTCGCCGCCACCTCGGTCTGCTTCGACCTCTCGGTCTTCGAGCTCTTCGTGCCGCTCTCCCTCGGCGGCCGCGTGATCCTGGTGGAGGACGCCCTCCACTTGGCGCGGCTCCCCGCCGCCGCCGACGTCCGCCTGGTCAACACCGTGCCGTCGGCGATGGCGGAGCTGGTGCGCTCCGGCGGCGTCCCCGCCTCGGTGAAGACAGTCAACCTGGCGGGCGAGCCGCTGCCGCTCCGCCTGGCGCAGGATCTCCACGCCCTCGGCGTCGAGCGCGTGCTCGACCTCTACGGACCGTCGGAGGACACCACCTATTCGACCTGGGCGGCGGTCGAGCGCGGCGACGAGCGGCCGCCGTCGATCGGCGCGCCGCTCGCCGGCACCCGCGCCCGCGTCCTCGACGGCGAGCTTGGCCTCGTCCCGGCGGGCGTCGCCGGCGAGCTCTGCCTCGCCGGCGTCGGCCTGGCGCGGGGCTATCTCGGCCGGCCGGAGCTCACCGCCGAGCGCTTCATCCCCGACCCCTTCGCCGACGGCGAGCGGCTCTATCGGACGGGGGATCGCGCCCGCTGGCGGACCGACGGCAGGCTCGACTACCTCGGCCGGCTCGACCAGCAGGTCAAGGTGCGCGGCCACCGCGTCGAGCTGGGCGAGGTGGAGGCGGCGCTCGCCGCCTGCTCCGGCGTCGCCGAGGCGGCGGTCCTGGCGGCGGGCGAGGGCGCCGAGCGCCGCCTCGTCGCCTACGTCGCGGGCGCCGGCGCGGCGACCGCCGACCTCCGCACCGAGCTGCGCCGGAGCCTGCCCGAGGCGATGGTGCCGTCGGTCGTCGTCGCCCTCCCGGCGCTGCCGCTGCAGCCCAACGGCAAGGTCGACCGCAAGGCGCTGGCGCTCCTCGCGCCGGCCGGGCTGGCCGCCGCCGGCGCGGCCGCGGCGGCTGGGATCGGGGGTGCCGCGAGCGCCGCACGCACGCCGTGGGAGGGGTTGGTGGCGGGGATGTTCGCCGAGGTGCTCGGCCGTGATCAGGTCGGGCGGGACATCAGCTTCTTCGACCTCGGCGGCCACTCCCTGCTCGCCACGCGGGTGGTGTCGCGGATCCGCGCCGGCTGCGGGGTGGAGCTGCCCCTGCGGGCGCTCTTCGAGACGCCGACCGTCGCCTCGCTGGCGCGGCGGATCGAGGCGGAGCTCGCCGCCGCCGCGGCGCCGGCGCCGCCCATCCGGCCGCGGCCGGCGGGCGCCGCCGCGCCGCTCTCCTTCGCCCAGGAGCGGATGTGGTTCCTCCACCGCCTCGACCCCGCCGACCCCTCGTACCACATGCCGCTCGGAGCGCGGCTGAGCGGGCCGCTCGACCTGCCGGCACTCGCCGCCGCGATGGGGGAGATCGCCCGCCGCCACCAGACCCTGCGCTCGACCTTCGCCGCCGCCGGCGGCCGGCCGCTCGCCGCCTTCGCCCCGGCCGGTCCGCAGAGCCTCCCCCTCGTCGACCTCGCCGGCCTGCCGGCGGCGGCGCGGCAGAGCGCGAGCGCGGCCCTCGCCACCGCCGAGGCGCGCCGGCCGTTCGACCTCGCCGCGGGGCCGCCGCTGCGCACGACGCTGCTCCGCCTCGGCGCCGAGGAGCACCGCCTGCTCCTCATCTTCCACCACATCGTCGCCGACGGCTGGTCGGTCAACCTCTACGTGCGCGAGCTGGCTGAGCACTACCGCGCCGCCCGCGGCGGGCGGCCCTCGCCGCTCGCCGCGATCGCCGGGCCGCTCGCCATCCAGTACGCCGATTTCGCCAGCTGGCAGCGCGAGCAGCTCGCCGGCGAGGTCTTCGCCTCCCAGCTCGCCTTCTGGCGCCGCGAGCTCGCCGGCGCGCCGCTGTCGCTCGAGCTGCCGACCGACCGGCCGCGGCCGGCGCTGCGCGGGCTCGCCGGCGCCCGCTGCCCGCTCGCCCTCTCCGCCGATCTGGCCCGCGAGGTCGGCCGCTTCGGCCGCCGCCACGGCGTCACCCCGTTCATGACCCTCCTCGCCGCCTTCGCCGCCCTCCTCGGCCGCTGGACGGGGCAGACGAGCGTCCTCATCGGCTCGCCGGTCGCCGGCCGCAACCGCGCCGACACCGAGGGGCTGATCGGCTTCTTCGCCAACACCCTGGTCCTGCGCGGCGAGCTCGCCGGCGCGCCCGGCCTGGCGGTCGCGGCGGCGCGGGCTCGCGAGCACACGCTCGAGGCGTACGCCCACCAGGACCTGCCCTTCGAGAAGCTGGTCGAGGCGCTCGAGCCGGAGCGCAACCTCGCCTCGACGCCCCTCTTCCAGGCCATGCTGGCGCTGCAGAACGCGGCGCTGGGCGAGGTCGACCTCGCCGGGGTGACGGTCGACACCTTCGAGCTCGACAGCGGCACCGCCAAGTTCGACCTGACCATCGCCCTCAGCGAGCAGGACGGCCGGCTCGACGGCTGGCTCGAGCACTCGCGCGACCTCTTCGACCGCTCCACCGGGCAGCGCATCGCCGGGCAGTTCGTCGCCCTGCTGGCGGCGGGCGTCGAGCGGCCGGAGGAGCCGCTGGAGCAGCTCGACCTCCTCGCCGCCAGCGAGCGCCACCAGCTGGTCGCCGAGTGGAACGACACCGCCGAGCCGCCGCCCGCGGGCTCGCTCCACGGCCTGTTCGAGGCGCAGGCGGCGCTGCGGCCGGGGGCGACGGCGGTGGTCTGCCGCGGCCAGCGCCTCACTTACGGCGAGGTCAACGCGCGCGCCAACCGCATCGCCCGCTTCCTCGGCCGCTGCGGCGTCGCCGCAGGCGACAGCGTGGCGGTCTGGATGCGCCGCGGCGAGCCGATGGTCCCCGCTCTCCTCGGCATCCTCAAGGCGGGCGCCGCCTATGTCCCGGTCGATCCCGACTGGCCGTCCGAGCGCCGGCTCTACACTCTGCGCCGGCTCGCCGTGGCGGTGGTGCTCGCGGACTCCTCGTGCCGGCGCTCGATCCAGGAGATCGAGTGGCGGCTGCCCGCCCTCGCCCACGTCGTCTGCCTCGACGTCGAGGCGGCGCGGCTGCCGCCCGAGCCGATCGAGACCGAGGTCGTCCGCGGCCTCTGGGACCATCTCGCCGAGCGCGCCAGCGACCGGGTGAGCGCCGGCGGCTTCGTCAGCAGCTACACCGGCCGGCCGTTCGCCGAGGCCGAGGTGGACGAGTACCTGGCGCGCGTCGTCGCGCTGGCGGAGCCCTACCTCGGCGCCGGCAAGCGCGTGCTCGAGATCGGCTGCGGCTCGGGTCTCGTCCTCTTCGCGCTGGCGCCGCGCGCGGCGCGCTTTATCGGCCTCGACCCCTCGCCGGCGACCCAGGAGCGCAACCGCGCCGCCGTCGCGGCGCGCGGGCTCGCCAACGTCGATCTCGTCGACGGCTTCGCGCACCAGCTCGAGCTGCTGCCGGAGGGCGAGCTCGACCTCGTCGTCCTCGCCAGCGTCGTGCAGTTCTTCCCCGGCCGCATCTACCTCGAGCGGGTGATCGAGGCGCTCCTCGAGCGCCTCGCGCCGGGCGGCGCCATCCTCCTCGCCGACCTCCTCGACGACCGCCGGAAGGACGCCTTCCGCCGCTCGCTCGAGGAGTTCCGCCACGCCCACCGCGACGACCCGGAGGTGCGCACCAAGACGCAGGTGGACGGCGAGCTCTACCTCGATGCCGACCTCTTCGCCGATCTCGCCGCCGCGCACCCGGCGATCGGCGCCGTGCGCGTGCTGCGCCGCGAGGCCGGCTTCGACAACGAGCTCGGCGAGCGCTTCGACGTGGTGCTCGAAAAGGCCGCCGGCGCGCGGCCGGCGGCCGCCGCGCCGCGCCGCAAGAGCTGGTGGAGCGCGGCGCCGCTCGCCGCGCTGCCGGCGGGCGACCTGCCGGCGCGCGCCGACGACCTCCTCGCCTACACCATCTTCACCTCCGGCTCGACCGGCGTCCCCAAGGGCGTCGCGCTGCGCCACCGGCCGGTGGTCAACCTCATCCGCTGGGTCAACGAGACCTACGCCGTCGGCCCCGCCGACCGCGTCCTCGCCGTCGCCTCCCTCTGCTTCGACCTCTCGGTCTACGACATCTTCGGCCTCCTCGCCGCCGGCGGCTCGATCCACCTGGCGACCGACGAGGAGCTGCACGACCCGCAGGCGCTGGTGCGCCTCCTCACCGCCGAGCCGATCACCTTCTGGGACTCGGCGCCCGCCGGCCTGCAGCACCTGGCCCCGTTCTTCCCGCCGGCGGGGACGGCGGCGGAGGCTTCGCTGCGCCTCGTCTTTCTCAGTGGCGACTGGATCCCGGTCGCCCTCCCCGATCGCGTGCGCGCCAGCTTCCCGCGCGCGCGGGTGATCGCTCTCGGCGGCGCCACCGAGGCGGCGATCTGGTCGAACCGCTATCCGGTCGGCGAGGTCGGCGCCGACTGGCGGAGCATCCCCTACGGCCGGCCGCTCGCGAGCTGCCGCTACCACGTCCTCGACGCGGCGCTGGCGCCCTGCCCGGTGGGCGTGCCGGGCGACCTCGCGATCGGCGGCCTCTGCCTGGCGGTCGGCTACGCCGGCGACGCCGTGCAGACCGCCGACCGTTTCATCCCCGACCCGCTCGGCGGCGAGGCGGGAGGCCGCCTCTACCGTACCGGCGACCGCGCCCGCCATCTCGCCGACGGCAACCTCGAGTTCCTCGGCCGCCGCGACCATCAGGTGAAGATCCGCGGCTTCCGCATCGAGCTGGGGGAGATCGAGTCGGCGCTCGCCGCGCATCCCGGCGTGCGGGCTACCGCGGTGGTGGTGCGCGAAGACGCGCCGGGCGACCGGCGGCTGGTCGCCTACGTGGTGGCGAAGGGAGCGGCGCCCGCCGACGCCGACCTGCGCGCCGACCTCCGCCGCAAGCTCCCCGAGTACATGGTCCCGGCGGCCTTCGTCGCCCTCGCCGAGCTGCCGCTGACGGCGAACGGCAAGCTCGACCGCCAGGCGTTGCCGGCGCCGGCGGCGGCCGCCGGCGGCCAAGGCGGCGCCTTCGCGGCCCCGGCGAGCGCCGTCGAGGAGGCGATCGCGGCGATCTGGCGGCGGGCGCTGGCGCGCCAGGAGGTCGGCCGCGACGACAACTTCTTCGAGCTCGGCGGTCATTCGCTCCTCCTCGCGGAGCTCCACGACGAGCTCCAGGCGCTCTCGCCGCGGCCGCTCTCGATGGTCGACCTCTTCCGCTTCCCGACCGTCGCCGCCCTCGCCGCCCACGTCGCGGCGGCGGCCGCCCCGACCGCCCGTGCCGCCGGAGCCGCCGCCGGCGACCGCCGCGCCGCCGCCCGCGCCGTTCTCGCCGCGCCAACCGCAACCGCGGCGCCGGCGCGGCGGGTGGCCATCGTCGGCATGGCCGGGCGCTTCCCCGGCGCCCCCGACGTCGAGACGCTGTGGCACAACCTCTGCGGCGGCGTCGAGTCGATCTCCCGCTTCTCGATCGCCGAGATGGTGGCGGCCGGCGCCGACCCGGCGACGGTGGCGCGCCCCGACTACGTCCCGGCGCGCGGCGCCGTCGCCGGCGCCGACCTCTTCGACGCCGAGTTCTTCGGCTTCACGCCGCGCGAGGCGGAGCTCATGGACCCCCAGCAGCGCCTCTTCCTGGAGTGCGCCTGGGAGGCGCTGGAGAGCGCCGGCTACGCGGTGGAGAGCGGCCGCGGCGCCGTCGGCCTCTTCGCCGGCGCCAGCCTCTCGGGGTACCTCGACAACCTCTACTCGCGCCCCGACGTCGTCGCCTCGGCCGGCGAATACCCGATCCTCCTCGGCAACGACAAGGACTTCCTGGTGACGCGCGCCTCCTACAAGCTCGATCTCAAGGGCCCCAGCCTGGCGGTGCAGACGGCGTGCTCGACCTCGCTCGTCGCCGTCCACCTCGCCTGCCAGTCGCTCGTCGCCGGCGAGTGCGACCTGGCGCTCGCCGGCGGCGTCTCGATCAAGCTGCCTCTGGCGGCCGGCGACCTCTACCAGGAGGGCGGCATCCTGTCGCCGGACGGCCACTGCCGCGCCTTCGCCGCCGGCGCCGCCGGCACCGTCAACGCCTCCGGCGTCGGCCTCGTGGCGCTCAAGCGCCTGGACGACGCGCTCGCCGCGGGCGACTCGATCGTCGCCGTCATCCGCGGCTCGGCGGTCAACAACGACGGGGCGCAGAAGGTCGGCTTCACGGCGCCGAGCGTCGACGGCCAGGCGGCGGTGATCGCCGAGGCGCTCGCCGCGGCGGGCGTCGAGCCGGCGACGGTCGGCTACGTCGAGGCGCACGGCACGGGCACCCGCCTGGGCGACCCGATCGAGATCGCGGCGCTGGCGCAGGCGATGGGCGGCGGCGCCCGCCGCGCGCCGTGCGCCATCGGCTCGATCAAGACCAACCTCGGCCACCTCGATGCCGCGGCGGGCGTCGCCGGCCTCATCAAGGCGGCCCTCGCGGTGCGCGAGGGGAAGATCCCGCCGAGCCTCCACTACGACCGCCCCAACCCGGAGATCGACTTCGCGTCGGTGCCGCTGGCGGTGGCGGCCAGCCTCGCCGACTGGCCGCCGCACGACGGTCCGCGGCGCGCGGGAGTGAGCTCGTTCGGCATCGGCGGCACCAACGCCCACGTCATCCTCGAGGAGCCGCCGGCGACGGCCGCGGAGCCTGCACATGAGCGCGACCGGCGCCCCCGCCGCCTGCTGCTGCTCTCGGCGCGCAGCGAAGCCGCTCTCGAGCGATCGACGGAGCGCCTGGCGTCGTATCTCGCCGGCCACCCCGGCTTGGACTTGGGCGATGTCGCCTTCACCCTGCAGGTCGGCCGGCGCGGTTTCGCCCACCGCCGCGCGCTGGTGGCGCGCGACGCGGAGGAGGCCGCCGCGGCGCTCGGCCGCCGCGATCCGGTACGCCTCCTCACCCACGTCACGCCGGCGGCCGCGCCGGCGGTCGATTTCCTCTTCCCCGGCCAGGGGGCGCTCCACGTCGACGCCGGACGCTCGCTCTACGACACCGAGCCGGCGTTCCGCGACGCCCTCGACAGCGCCGCCGACCTCGCCGCCGAGCGCCTCGGCCGCGACCTCCGCGCCGTCCTCTATCCGGCGGATGAGGCGAGGGAGGGCGCGGCCCGCGAGCTGGCGCGGCCGGAGATCGCCCCCGTCGCCCTCTTCGCCGTGGAGATCGCCCTCGCCCGGCTATGGATGGCGTGGGGCGTGCGGCCGCGGGCGATGCTCGGCCACAGCCTGGGGGAGTACGCGGCGGCGCACATCGCCGGCGTCTTCACTCTCGCCGAAGGAGTGGCGCTGGTCGCCGAGCGCGCGGCGCTGATGGCGGCTCTCCCCGGCGGGGCGATGCTCGCTCTGCCGCTCCCCGAGGACGAGGCTCAGGCGATCGTCGAGCGCTCCAGCGGCGCGCTGTCGCTCGCCGCGGTCAACGGTCCGGCGCTCGCCGTGATCTCCGGGCCGCCGGCGGCGATCGCGGCGCTCGAAGCCGAGCTCGCCGGCGGCGAGCTCGCGGCGCGCCGGCTGCCCGTCGGCCTCGCCTTCCACTCGGCGGCGATGGACCCGGTCCTGGCGCCCTTCGCCGCCCGCCTGCGCGAGATCGACCTGCGGCCGCCGCAGATCCCCTACGTCTCGAACCTGACCGGCCGCTGGATCGAGCCCGCCGAGGCAACCGATCCCGAGCAGTGGGTGCGCCAGCTCCGCCGCACGGTCCGCTTCGGCGAGGGCGTCGCGACCCTCGCCAGCGGGGCGTCGCCGATCCTCCTCGAGGTGGGACCGGGGCGCAGCCTGGCGTCGATGGCGCGGCGGGGCGCCGGGCGCGGCGCGGCGGCGGTCCTCTCCTCGCTCGGCCACCGCGACGAGACGGCGCCGGCGAGCGAGGCGCTGCTCACCGCCGCCGGGCGCCTGTGGCTCGCCGGGGTCGGCATCGACTGGGCCGGCTTCCACGCCGGCGCCCGGCGCCGCCGATTGGCGCTCCCCACCTATCCCTTCGAGCGCCGGCGGTATTGGATTGAAAAGCGGATCGACGAGCGGATCGATCAGCGGATCGACGAGCCGACCGATCTGGGTGCCGCCGCGGCGGGCGGCGAGCGGACGTTCTCTCCCGTCTGGCGGCGGCAGCGCCTGCCGGCCGCCCTGTCCGCCACGCCGGCTGGCTCGGCTCCTGCCGCGGCGCGCTGGCTCGTCTGCCTCGACGCCGCCGGCCTCGGCGCCGCCCTCGCCGCGCTCCTCGCGCGGGGTGGTGCGACGGTGGTGACCGCGGTGCGCGGCCCTTCCCTCCGCGCCCTCGGCGAGCGCTCCTTTGCCGTCGGACCCGCCGCCGAGGACTACGCGGGGCTGGTCGAGGCGCTGGCGCGGGAGGGTGACGGCTGGTCGATCGTCCACCTCTGGGGCGTCGATGGCGCGGCGGACGAGAGCTCGCGCTCCGCGGTCGAGCGCGGCTTCGCCAGCCTCCTCCTCCTCGGCGAGGCGCTCCACAGCGCGCGGCTCGCCGGGCCATTCCACCTCGCCGCGATCGCCCAGGGTCTCTTCGAGGTGACCGGCGGGGAGGCGCTCCGCCCGGCCCTGGCGACCCTCCTCGGCGCTCTCCGCTGCCTGCCCCAGGATCTGGCGGGAATCTCCTGCCGCGCCATCGACGTGACGCCGGCCGACGGCGTGGAGGAGCTCGCGGCGCGCCTCGCCGCCGAGCTCGCGCTCCCCGCCGACCTGGCGCCACCGGCGGTCGCCTACCGCGCCGGCCGCCGCTGGGTCGAGCATTTCGAGGCGCTGCCGGCGGAGACCGGCGCGGCGATCGCCGGCGCCGGCCGCCACGTCTTCGTCGGCGGCGAGGCGGGCTCGGCGGCGCCGCTCGCCGCCGCGGTCGCGGCTGCCGGCGGCGAGGTCGTGCAGCTCGCCCTCCAGGCCAGGGACGGCGGCGGCCATCTGCGCGACGCCCTCGCCGCGGTGCGGGCCGGCGACCGCGTCCTCTACGAGATGGCGGCCGCCACGCCGCCCTCTTCAACGTTCGCCGCCCTGCCGGCCGCCGATGCCGCCGCGGCGCTCCTCGCCGCGCTGGCGGCGGGGGAGGAGCTGGCGGCCGCCTGCCGCGAGCAGGGCGCCGCGGCGCTCGTCTTCCTCTCCTCGCTGCTGCCGGCGATCGGCGGCCGCGGTCTCGCCGTGCCCAGCGCCGTCAGCGCCTACCTGGACACCCTCGCCGCGGCCAGCCGCCTCTCGGCGGGGACCTCGGTGGTCTCCATCCATCGCGGCGCGGCGGCCGGCGGCGGCCGCGAGCTCGCGGCGCTCGCCGCCGCGCTCGCCGGCGGCGAGCCGCAGGTGATCCTCGCGGCGGGCGATCCGCGGCGGCTCGCCGCGGCGGATCTCGCGACCGACGTCGAGAGGGCGGCGCCGCCGGCTGCCGCCGGCGGCAGGCCGGCGCTCGGCACGCCCTACGCGGCGCCGCGCGACGCTCTCGAGACACGGCTCGCCGACCTCTGGCAGGAGCTGCTGGGCATCGCGCCGGTCGGCGTGCACGACGACTTCTACGAGATCGGCGGCCACTCTCTGCTCGCCACGCAGCTCGTCTCGCGCCTCCGCTCCACGGCCGGCGTCCGCATCGCGCTGGAGGATTTCTTCGCCCATCCGACCATCGAGCAGCTCGCCCTCCTGGTGGCGGAGCGGCAGGCGGAGAGGCTCGACGAGGACGAGCTGCGCGAGCTCCTCGCCGGGGTGCGCGAGATGGCCGGCGACGATGTCGAGTCTCTCGCCACCGCCGAGCCCGGAGCGGAGCCGCATGACTGATCTGTCGAAGATCCTCGCCGGCCTGTCGCCGGCTCAGCGCGACCTCTTCCTGGCGCGGCTTCGCCAGCGCAGCGAGGAGAAGGGCAGCGCCGAGGGCGACGAGGCGATCCCGCGCCGGCCGGCGGATCTCGACGCCGCGCCGCTCTCCTCGGGGCAGGAGCGCCTGTGGTTCCTTGAGCAGCTCAACCCAGAGGATGTCGGGCTCATCATCCCGCAGGTGGTGCGCCTGCGCGGCCGCCTCGAGGTCGCGGCCTTCGCCGCCGCTTTCGCCGCCGTCGTCGGGCGGCACGAAGCGCTGCGCACCACCTTCGGCGTCCGCGACGGCCGCCCGCTGCAGATCGTCTCGCCGGCGGTCGACCGCGCGGTGCCGTTGATCGACCTCGCGGCGCTGCCGCCGGCGCGCCTGGAGGGCGAGGCGCGGCGCGTTGCCGTCGTCGAGCGGGAGCGCCGTTTCGATCTCGGCCGCGGGCCGCTGGTCCGCCTGGCGCTCCTCCGCCTCGCGGCGGAGCACTGCTGGGCGCTCATCTCGATGCACCACATCGTCTCCGACGGCTGGTCCCTCGGCGTCCTCATGCGCGAGATGGGCGAGCTCTACGCGGCGGCGCGGGCGGGCCGCGCGGCACGGCTGCCGGCGCTGGCGGTGCAGTACCCCGACTATGCGGTCTGGCAGCGCGCCCGCCTGGCCGGGCCGGCGCTCGAGCGGCAGCTCGACTACTGGCGGCGACAGCTCGACGGCGCCGTGGCGGTCGAGCTGCCGGCCGACGGCGAGCGCCGCGGCGGCCACCGCCGCGGCGGCGCCCGTTTCCACCGGCCGCTCCCGGCGGCGATCGCGCGGCCTCTCTTCGAGCGCCACCGCCGCGCCGGGGCGACGCCGTTCGTCACCCTCGCGGCGGCGTTCGCGGCGCTTCTCGCACGGCAGAGCGGGCACGACGACGTGGCCTTCGGCTCGGTGACGGCCAACCGCGGCCGGCGCGAGGTCGAGCCGCTGATCGGCTTCTTCGTCAACACCCAGGTGTTGCGCGTCGACCTCTCCGGCGACCCGCCCTTCGACGCCTTGGTCGAGCGCGTGCGGCGGACCGCCGCCGCCGCCATGGCGCACCAGGATCTCCCCTTCGAGCGGCTGGTCGAGGCGCTGCGGCCGGAGCGCAGCGGCGGCGGCGACACGCCGCTCTTTCGCCTGATGATGCTCTACAACGAGCCGTTCGTCACCGGCGGCTTCCCCGGGCTCGCGGCGGAGAGCCTGGCGATCGAGGGGCGGCCGGCGCAGTTCGACCTGACGCTGGTCTGGAACGACACCGAGGCGGGGCCGGTGGCGAGCTGGGACTACGACCCCCACCGCGTCGACTCGACCACCATCCTGCGGCTCGCCGGGCGCATGGAAGCGCTCCTCGCCGCCGTCGTCGCCGAGCCGGCAGAGCGCATCTCGGCGCTCCCTCTCGCCTCGCGCGCCGAGCACCATCAGGTCGTCCGCGAGTGGAACGATCCGCCGATCGACTACGCCGCGGTCGGCCTGGTGCACGAGCTCTTCGCCCTGCAGGCGGCGCGCCGCCCGCAGGCGGTGGCCCTGGCGTGGGACGGCGGCAGCCTCCTCTACGGCGAGCTCGAGGCGCGCGCCAACCGGCTGGCCCATCGGCTGCGCGCCGCGGGCGTCGGGCCGGAGGTGCGGGTGGGGATCTGCGCCGAGCGCTCGCCGGCGCTCGTCGTCGGCCTGCTCGCCATCCTCAAGGCCGGCGGCGCCTACGTGCCGCTCGACCCGGCGTACCCGGCCGAGCGGCTGCTGGCGATGGTCGCCGATTCGGGAGCGGAGCTCGTTCTCGGCGACCGCCGCTGGCGCCGGCGGCTGCCGGCGGAGGGCATCCGCTTCGTCGACCTCGCCACGCTCGACGAGCTCGGCCCCGCGGCGGCCGCCGGCGGCGCCGCGCGCCGCCCGCCCTCGTCCGGCGTCCTCCCCGACAACGCGGTCTACGCGATCTACACATCGGGCTCGACGGGGCGGCCGAAAGGAGTGGTGCTGAGCCATCGCGCCGTCGCCAACCGCCTCTGCTTCAGCGCCGCGGCGGATCTCGACGAGAGCTCGCGGATGCTGCAGAAGACGACGCCGAGCTTCGACGTCTCGGTGGCGGAGATCTTCGGCCCCCTCCTCGCCGGCGGCGTCTCGGTGCTGGCCCGGCCGGGCGGCCAGCAGGACGCCGAATACCTGGTCGAGCTGATGGAGCGCGAGGCGGTCACCCACGCCAACTTCCCGCCCTCTCTCCTCGCCGTCCTGCTCGATGGGATCGAGCGCGGGCCGGCCGGCCCGGCGGCGTCGCCGCGCCTGGCGAGCCTCGAACGGGTGGTGACGGGGAGCGAGACGGTCCCCGCCGACCTCGTGGCGCGCTTCCACCGCCGGCTGCGCGCGGAGCTCCTCAACCGCTACGGGCCGACCGAGGCGGCGGTGGCGGCGACCTCCTGGCGCTGCGCGCCGGGGGCCGTCGAGCGGGCGGTGCCGATCGGCCGGCCGATCGCCCGCGCCGAGATCTTCATCGTCGATCGCTGGGGGTCGCCGGCGCCGGTCGGCGTCGCCGGCGAGCTGCTCATCGGCGGCGTCTGCCTGGCCCGCGGCTACCTCGGTGATCCGGCGCTGACCGCCGAGCGCTTCGTCCCCCGCCTCCTCGGCGGCCCCTTCGGGGCGGCTCGCGGCGAGCGCCTCTATCGCTCGGGCGACCTGGCGCGCTATCGCCGCGACGGCGGCATCGAGTTCCTCGGCCGCATCGACGGCCAGGTGAAGATCCGCGGCTCGCGGGTCGAGCTGGGCGAGATCGAGGCGGCGCTCCGCGCCCACCCCGCGGTCGGCGGCGCCGCGGTCGCGGTGCGCGGCGGCGGCGCCGACCGCCGGCTGATCGCCTTCTGGGTGGCGACGGCGGCGGCGGCGGACGGTGACGAGCCGGCCGGCGCGGCGCAGGGGCAACCCGGCGAGCGCGAGCTCAGGGCCTTCCTCGCCGGGCGCCTCCCCGACTTCATGGTTCCGGCGTCGCTCGCCCGGCTGGAGGCGCTGCCGCTGCTGCCCAACGGCAAGGTCGATCGCCGGCGGCTCGCCGACCTCGCGACGCCGGAGCCCTCGCCGGCGGCGCACGTGGCGCCGCGCACGCCGCTCGAGGAGCTGATCGCCGGCGTCTGGGCCGACGTCCTCGGCCGCGAGCGGGTGGGGGTCGAGGAGAGCTTCTTCGATCTCGGCGGCCACTCGCTCCTCGCCACCCGCGTGGCCTCCCGCCTGCGCGCCGACCTCTCGATCGAGCTCCCCCTGCGGCGGCTCTTCGAGGCGCCGACGGTCGCCGCCCTCGCGGCGGTCGTCGAGCGGGAGCGCGGCGCGCTGGCGGCCGCCGGCGAGGCCGCGCCGCCGCTCGTCAGGGTCGATCGCGGCGGAGCGCTGCCGGCGTCCTTCGCCCAGGAGCGCCTCTGGTTCCTCGACCGCCTCGAGCCGGGGAGCGCGGCCTACCACCTGCCGCTCGCCGTCCGCCTGCGCGGGAGCCTCGCGGTGCCGCTCGTCGGCGCCTGCCTGAGCGAGATCGTCCGCCGCCACGAGGCGCTGCGCACCACCTTCACGGCTCCGGCCGGCCGGCCGCTGCAGGTGATCGCGCCGCCGCGGCGGGAGGAGCCGCCGCTGATCGACCTGTCGCCGCTGCCGGCCGCGGCCCTGGTCGCGGAGGCGCGCCGCCTCGGCCGCCTGGAGGCCGAGCGGCCGTTCGACCTCGCCGCGGGGCCGCTCTTCCGCGCCGCGCTCCTGCGGCTCGCCGAGGTCGAGCACGTGGCGCTCTTCACCCTCCATCACGTGGTCACCGACGGCTGGTCGATGGGGGTGCTGATCGGCGACTTCGGCCGCCTCTACGCGGCGGCCGCCGCCGGCCTGCCGTCGCCGCTTCACGAGCTGCCGATCCAGTATGCCGATTTTGCCATCTGGCAGCGCGGCTGGCTCGCCGGCGACGAGCTCGCCCGCCAGCTCGGTTTCTGGCGCGCCGCGCTCGCCGGCGCCCCGGCAGCTCTCGATCTCGCCACCGATCGGCCGCGCCCGGCGGTCCAGCGTTCCCGCGGCGCCGACCGCGCCTTCACGCTGCCTGGCGGAGCTTCCGCCGCCCTGCGTCGGCTGTCGCGGGAGCGCGGCGCGACGCTCTTCATGACGCTCCTCGGCGGCTTCGAGGCGCTGCTGTCGCGGCTCACCGGCCAGCGCGACCTGGTGGTGGGCTCGACGATCGCCAACCGCGGCCGCGCCGAGCTGGAGGGTCTGATCGGCTTCTTCGTCAACACGCTGGCGATGCGCGCCGACCTCTCTGGCGAGCCGAGCTTCGGCGATCTGCTGGCGCGGGTGCGCGC
Source organism: uncultured Acidobacteriota bacterium (assembly GCA_963755825.1). Classification (GTDB taxonomy): domain Bacteria; phylum Acidobacteriota; class Thermoanaerobaculia; order Multivoradales; family UBA5704; genus DATBQN01. The sequence goes on from CAVWLA010000001.1 coordinate 89,229, forward strand.
GGCGTCGCTCTCGGCGTATGCGCATCAGGACCTGCCGTTCGAGAAGCTGGTCGAGGAGCTGCGTCTGCCGCGCGACGCGTCGCGCTCGCCGCTGTTCCAGGTGGTGTTCCAGATGCAGAACGCGCCGTCGTCTCGTCTGTCCCTGCCGGGCCTCGAGCTCGAGCCGGTGGAGGCGGTGTCGCAGACGGCGAAGTTCGATCTGGTCTTGAACGTCTTCGAGCGCGGCGAGGAGCTGGCTGGCGTGCTGCGCTTCAACACCGACCTCTTCGACGCCACCACGGCGGCGCGGCTGTTGGCAGGCTACGAACGGCTGCTGTCAGCCGCCGCGGCGGCGCCGGCGCGGCGGCTGATGGAGCTGGATCTGCTGTCGGCGGCCGAGCGGCATCAGCTGGTGGAGGAGTGGAGCTCGGGCGCGGCGGTCGAGCCGCCGTCGGCGCCGAGCCTGGCGGCGCTGGTCGCGGCGCAGGCGGCGGCGCGGCCGGCGGCGGTCGCCGTCGTGGCGGGCGACGAGCGGCTGAGCTACGGCGGCCTGGCGGCGCAGGCCGGCCGGCTGGCGTCGCGCCTGGCCGCCGCCGGCGTCGGGCGGGGCGATCGCGTCGGCCTCCTCGTCGAGCGCTCGGGCGAGCTGGTGGTGGCGGTGGTGGGCACGCTGTGGGCGGGCGCCTCCTACGTGCCGCTCGATCCCGGCTATCCGGAGGAGCGGCTGCGCTTCGCGCTCGCCGACAGCGGGGTGGCGGCGGTGGTCGGCGCCGGCGACGGCTTCGACGCGCTCGCGCTGCCGGCGGGCGTGCGCCGCCTGCGCCTGGAGCGGGAACCGCTGGCCGGCAGCGCGGCGCGGCATCAACCCCCGGTCGCCGTGGGCGCCGCCGACGAGGCGTACGTGATCTACACGTCGGGGTCGACGGGCCAGCCGAAGGGTGTGTCGGTGACCCATGGCAACGTGCTACGCCTGCTCGGCGCGACGCGGGCGTGGTTCGACTTCGGCACCGCGGACGCCTGGACGCTCTTCCACTCCTACGCCTTCGACTTCTCGGTGTGGGAGCTGTGGGGGGCGCTCGGCCACGGCGGGCGGCTGGTGGTGGTGCCGTACCGGGTGAGCCGCTCGGCGGAGAGCTTCCTGGCGCTGCTCGCGGCGGAGCGGGTGACGGTGCTCAACCAGACGCCGTCGGCCTTCCAGCAGCTCACCGCGGCGGTGGCCTCGGCGTCGGCGTTGGGGATGCCGAGCGACCTCGCGGCGCTCGGCACGGTGGTCTTCGGCGGCGAGCGTCTGGAGCCGTCGCAGCTGGCGCCATGGTGGGAGCGGATGGGCGACGAGCACCCGCGCCTGATCAACATGTACGGCATCACCGAGACGACGGTGCACGTCACCTACCGGCGGCTGCGGGCGGCGGAGGGGCGGGGCGGCAGCCCGATCGGCGTGCCGATCCCGGATCTGCGCGTCCACCTGCTCGACGGCGAGCTCGCGCCAGTGCCGATCGGCGCTCCCGGGGAGATCGCGGTGGGCGGCGCCGGGGTGGCGCGCGGCTACGTGGGTCTGCCGGAGCGGACGGCGGAGCGCTTCGTGCCCGACCCGTTCGGCGGCGAGCCGGGCGGCCGCCTCTACCTGTCGGGAGACCTGGCGCGCCACCGCGCCGACGGCGATCTCGAGGTGCTGGGGCGGATCGACCGGCAGGTCAAGGTGCGCGGCTTCCGCATCGAGCTGGGGGAGATCGAGGCGGCGCTCCGCCGGCTGCCGGAGGTGGCTCTCGCGGCGGTGGTGGCGCGCGGCGAGGCGGCGGAGGAGCGGCGGCTGGTCGCCTGCGTCGTGGCGGCCGGCGAGGGCTCGTCGGCGCCTGCGCCCGACCCGCTGGCACTGCGCTCTGCGCTCGCCTCGGCGCTCCCCGACTACATGGTGCCGGCGCGCATCCTCGTCCTCCCCGAGCTGCCGCTCACCGCCAACGGCAAGCTCGACGGCGCCGCGCTCGAGCGGCGGATCGACGAGGCCGAGGCCGCTGGATCGCCGCTCGCCGCGGGCGCCTGGGCGCCGCCGGCGACGGCCGTCGAGCGCTTCCTCGCCGACCTCTTCGGCCGCGCCCTGCAGCGCGAGCGGATCGGCCTCGACGACGACTTCTTCGCCCTCGGCGGCCACTCGCTGAGCGGCGCCGTGCTGATCAACCAGCTGCAGCAGGAGATCGGCGAGATCGTCCAGGTGGTGACCATCTTCGATCATCCGACGGTGCGCCGGCTGGCCGCCTACCTCGCCGCAGAGCACGCCTCCGCGCTCGCCCGCCGCTGGCCGGAGGCCGCCGCCGCCAGCGCCGCGGCCGGCCGGCGCCGGCGGGTCGACGAGGCGGACGCGGCGGCCTTCCGCGCCCTCGTCCGGCCGCTCGCTCCGGCTGCCGTCGCCGCGGCGAGGAACCCTCCCGCGATCTTGGTGCTGGCGCCGCCGCGCTCGGGGACCACCCTGCTGCGGGTCATGCTCGCCGGCCATCCGCGGCTCTTCGCCCCGCCCGAGCTCGAGCTGCTGTCGTTCAACACCCTGGCCGAGCGCGCCGCGGCCTTCGCCGGCCGGGATCGCTTCTGGCTCGAGGGGGCGGTGCGGGCGGTGATGGAGATCCGCGGCTGCGGCGCCGAGGCGGCGGCGGACCTCCTCGCCGACGCCGAGCGCGGCGGCCTCTCGACGCGCGAGCTCTACGGCCGCCTCCAGGCGTGGCTCGGCCCCCGCATGCTGGTCGACAAGACGCCCTCCTACGCGCTCGACCCGGCGATCCTCCGGCGCGCCGAGGAGGCCTTCGAGCGGCCGCTCTACCTCCACCTCGTCCGCCATCCCTACGGCATGATCCGCTCCTTCGAGGAGGCCAAGCTCGACCAGATCTTCTTCCGCCGCGAGCACCGCTTCACGCGGCGCGAGCTGGCGGAGCTGATCTGGCGGGTGAGCCAGGAGAACATCCTCGAGTTCCTCGCGGGGGTTCCCGCCGAGCGCCACCACCGCGTCGGCTTCGAGGATCTGGTGGCGCGCCCGGAGGAGGTGCTGGCGGGGATTTGCGGCTTCCTCGGCATCCCCTACGAGCCGGCGATGGCGCGCCCCTACGAGGAGCGGCGGCAGCGCATGACCGACGGCATCCACGCCGAGTCGCGGATGCTGGGGGACGTCAAGTTCCACCAGCACCGCGGCGTCGAGCGCGCCGCCGCCGAGCGCTGGAAGGGCGAGCTGGCGGAGGACTTCCTCGGCGACGGCACCTGGCGGGTGGCCACCTCTCTCGGCTACGAGCGCCGCGGCCTGGCGCGCATCCCCGCCGGCGGCTGGAGCGCGGGCGAGCCGCTGCCGCTCTCCTTCGCCCAGGAGCGCCTCTGGTTTCTCGACCAGCTCGAGCCCGGCAACGCGACCTACAACATTCCGCTCGCCCTGACGCTCGCCGGCCGCCTCGCGGTGCCGGCGCTCGCCGCCAGCCTCGCCGAGATCGTCCGTCGGCACGCCGCGCTGCGCACGACCTTCGCCGCCGCCGACGGCCGCCCGGTGCAGGTGATCGCCGCCGCCCTCGCCGCCCAGCTCGCCCTGGTCGACCTCGGCGGCCTCGCCGCCGCGCGCAGCGAGGCGGAGGCGCGCCGGCTCGCCGCCGAGGAGGCGGTGCGGCCCTTCGACCTCGCCCGCGGCCCGCTGGTGCGCGCCGCCCTGCTGCGCCTCGCCGCGGCGCGCCACGTGGCCCTCTTCAACCTCCACCACATCGTCGCCGACGGCTGGTCGATGGGGGTGCTGGTCGGCGAGCTCGGCCGCCTCTACGCGGCGGCGGTCGCCGGCCTGCCGTCGCCGCTCGCCGAGCCGCCGATCCAGTACGCCGACTTCGCCGTCTGGCAGCGCGGCTGGCTCGCCGGCGACGAGCTCGCCCGCCAGCTCGGTTTCTGGCGCGCCGCGCTCGCCGGCGCCCCGGCCGCCCTCGATCTCGCCACCGACCGGCCGCGCCCGGCAGTCCAGCGCTACCGCGGCGCCAGCCGCGCCTTCACCTTCGGCGGCGAGACGGCGGCGGCCCTGCGTCGGCTGTCGCGGGAGCGCGGCGCGACGCTCTTCATGACGCTCCTCGGCGGCTTCGAGGCGCTGCTGTCGCGGCTCACCGGCCAGCGCGACCTGGTGGTGGGCTCGACGATCGCCAACCGCGGCCGCGCCGAGCTGGAGGTTCTGATCGGCTTCTTCGTCAACACGCTGGCGATGCGCGCCGACCTCTCCGGCGAGCCGAGCTTCGGCGATCTGCTGGCGCGGGTGCGCGCGGCGTCGCTGGCGGCATACGCGCATCAGGACCTGCCGTTCGAAAAGCTGGTGGAAGAGCTGCGGCTGCCGCGCGATGCGTCGCGCACGCCGCTGTTCCAGGTGGTGTTCCAGATGCAGAACGCGCCGTCGTCTCGTCTGTCCCTGCCGGGCCTCGAGCTCGAGCCGGTGGAGGCGGTGTCGCAGACCGCGAAGTTCGATCTGGTCTTGAACGTCTTCGAGCGCGGCGAGGAGCTGGCCGGCGTGCTGCGCTTCAACACCGACCTCTTCGACGGCACCACGGCGGCGCGGCTGTCAGCGGGCTACGAACGGCTGCTGTCAGCCGCCGCGGCGGCGCCGGCGCGGCGGCTGGCGGAGCTGACGCTGCTGTCGGCGGCCGAGCGCCACCAGCTGGTGGACGAGTGGAGCTCGGGTGCGGCGGTCGAGCCGCCGGCGGCGCCGAGCCTGGCGGAGCTGGTCGCGGCGCAGGCGGCGGCGCGGCCGGCGGCGGTCGCCGTGGTGGCGGGCGACGAGCGGCTGAGCTACGGCGGCCTGGCGGCGCAGGCCGGCCGGCTGGCGTCGCGCCTGGCCGCCGCCGGCGTCGGGCGGGGCGATCGCGTCGGCCTCCTCGTCGAGCGCTCGGGCGAGCTGGTGGTGGCGGTGGTGGGCACGCTGTGGGCGGGCGCCTCCTACGTGCCGCTCGATCCCGGCTATCCGGAGGAGCGGCTGCGCTTCGCGCTCGCCGACAGCGGGGTGGCGGCGGTGGTCGGCGCCGGCGACGGCTTCGACGGCCTGGCGCTGCCGGCGGGCGTGCGCCGCCTGAGGCTGGAGAGGGAACCGCTCGCCGGCAGCGCGGCGCGGCATCAACCCCCGGTCGCCGTGGGCGCCGCCGACGAGGCGTACGTGATCTATACCTCGGGCTCGACGGGCCGGCCGAAGGGTGTGTCGGTGACCCATGGCAACGTGCTGCGCCTGCTCGGCGCGACGCGGGCGTGGTTCGACTTCGGCGCCGCGGACGCCTGGACGCTCTTCCACTCCTACGCCTTCGACTTCTCGGTGTGGGAGCTGTGGGGGGCGCTCGGTCACGGCGGGCGGCTGGTGGTGGTGCCGTACCGGGTGAGCCGCTCGGCGGAGAGCTTCCTGGCGCTGCTCGCGGCGGAGCGGGTGACGGTGCTCAACCAGACGCCGTCGGCCTTCCAGCAGCTCACCGCGGCGGTGGCCGCGGCGTCGGCGCTGGGGATGCCGAGCGACCTCGCGGCGCTCGGCACGGTGGTCTTCGGCGGCGAGCGTCTGGAGCCGTCGCAGCTGGCGCCATGGTGGGAGCGGATGGGCGACGAGCACCCGCGCCTGATCAACATGTACGGCATCACCGAGACGACGGTGCACGTCACCTACCGGCGGCTGCGGGCGGCGGAGGGGCGGGGCGGCAGCCCGATCGGCGTGCCGATCCCGGATCTGCGCGTCCACCTGCTCGACGGCGAGCTGGCGCCGGTGCCGATCGGGGCGCCCGGAGAGATCGCGGTGGGCGGCGCCGGGGTGGCGCGCGGCTACGTGGGTTTGCCGGAGCGGACGGCGGAGCGCTTCGTGCCCGACCCGTTCGGCGGCGAGCCGGGCGGCCGCCTCTACCTGTCGGGAGACCTGGCGCGCCACCGCGCCGACGGCGATCTCGAGGTGCTGGGGCGGATCGACCGGCAGGTCAAGGTGCGCGGCTTCCGCATCGAGCTGGGGGAGATCGAGGCGGCGCTCAGAAGGTTGCCGGAGGTGGCTCTCGCGGCGGTGGTGGCGCGCGGCGAGGCGGCGGAGGAGCGGCGTCTGATCGCCTGCGTCGTGGCGGCCGGCGAGAGCTCGCCCGACCCGCTGGCGCTGCGCGCGGCGCTCGCCGCCGCGCTCCCCGACTACATGGTGCCGGCGCGCGTCCTCGTCCTCCCCGAGCTGCCGCTCACCGCCAACGGCAAGCTCGACGGCGCCGCGCTCGAGCGGTGGATCGCCGAGGCCGACGGTGACGCCGGCAGCGAGACCGCACGGCCCGCCGCCGGTGCGGAGCCGGCGACCGCCTTCGAGGCCCATCTCGCCGAGCTCTTCGCGCGCACCCTGCGGCGCGGCCGGCTGGGCCTCGACGACGACTTCTTCGCCGCCGGCGGCAACTCGATCCTCGGCGCGGTGCTCATCAACCGGCTGCAGCAGGAGCTCGGCGAGATCGTCCACGTGGTGACGATCTTCGATCATCCGACGGTGCGCCGGCTGGCCGCCCACCTCGCCGCCGAGCATGCCGGCGCGGTCGCCCGCCGCTGGCCCGCCGCTGGCCCGGAGGGCGGCGATGGGGCGCCCGGCCGGCGGCCTCCACGCGCCGCGGATGCCGCGGAGGCGACCACGGCCGCCGCGGGCATCGAGACGGAGCTGTTGCAGCAAATCCCCGCCTCCGGCCATCCGGAAGGCGAGCCGATGCCGCTCTCCTTCGCCCAGGAGCGGCTCTGGTTCCTCGACCAGCTCGACCCCGGCAATCCCACCTACAACGTGCCGCTGGCGCTGGCGCTCGACGGCCCGCTCGCCCTCGCCGCCCTCGCCGCGGCCTTCGCCGCCACCGTGCGCCGGCACGCCGCTCTGCGCACCCGCTTCGGCACCGCCGGCGGGCGGCCGGCGCAGATCGTCGAGCCGCCGTCGTCGTCGGCGCCGCTCTCGCTCGTCGACCTCGCCGGGCTCCCGGCGGCCGCTGCCGAGGCCGAGGGGCGGCGGATCGCTCGCGAGGAGGCGCTGCGGCCGTTCGAGCTGGAGCGCGGACGTCTGGTGCGCGCCGCGGTCGTGCGCCTCGCCGCCGAGCGTCACCTGGCGCTCTTCAACCTCCACCACATCGTCGCCGACGGCTGGTCGATGGGGGTGCTGCTCGCCGAGCTCGGCGCGCTCTACCGGGCGGCGCTCGCCGGCGAGCCGTCGCCGCTCGCGCCGCTCTGCATTCAGTACGCCGATTTCGCCGTCTGGCAGCGCGGCTGGCTCGCCGGCGAGCGGCTCGAGCGCGAGCTCGCTCACTGGCGGCGGGCCCTCGCCGGCCTCGCCCCGCTCGAGCTCCCCGCCGACCGGCCGCGGCCGCCGGTGCAGACCTTCCGCGGCGGCGGCGCGCGGACGGCGCTGCCGGCGGCGGTGGCGGCGGGGCTCGCCGAAGTCGGCCGGCGGGCGGGGGCGACCCGCTTCGTCACCCTGCTCGCCGCGGCGGCCGCCGTGCTCGCCCGTCACGCCGGCCAGGACGACGTCGCCATCGGCACCGCGGTGGCCAACCGCGGCCGCGCCGAGGTCGAAGGGCTGATCGGCTTCTTCGTCAACACCCTGGTGCTGCGCGCCGACTGCGCCGGCGACCCCACCTTCGCCGCCCTCCTCGGCCGCGTGCGCGCCGACGCGCTCGACGCCTTCGCCCATCAGGACCTGCCGTTCGAGCGCATCGTCGAAGAGCTCAACCCGCGGCGCGACGCCAGCCGCACGCCGCTCTTCCAGGTCATGGTGACGCTCACCGAATGGGAGGCCGAGGCCGCCCTGCCGGGGCTCGCGACGCGGCGGCTGGAGCCGGCGGGCGGCCTCGCCAAATTCGATCTCTCGATCGCCTTCGGCGACACCGCGGCCGGGCTGGGAGCGGTGTGGAGCTTCAACCGCGATCTCTTCGATCGCACGACGGTCGCCCGCCTCGCCGCCCACTTCGAGCTGCTCGCCGCCGCGGCGGCCGCCGAGCCCGAGCGGACGCTCTCCTCGCTGCCGCTGCTCTCGCCGGCCGAGCGCGCCCAGCTCGCCGCCGAGTGGAACGACGGCGCGACGGACTATCCGCGGCAGGCCGCCGTCCACGAGCTCGTCGCCGCCCAGGCGGCGCGGCGCTCCGACGCCGTGGCGCTCGCCTTCGGCGCCGAGTCGCTCACCTACGGCGAGCTCGCGGCGCGCTCCGCCGCCGTCGCCCGCGGCCTGCGGGCGGCCGGGGTGGGCGCGGAGTCTCCGGTCGCGCTCTTCCTGCCGCGCGGTCCGGCGCTGATCGTCGCGACGCTCGCCATCCTCCGCGCCGGCGGCGCCTACGTGCCCATCGATCCCGCCTATCCGCGCGAGCGGGTGGCGCTCCTCTTGGACGACGTCGGAGCGCGGGTGGTGGTGACCGCGGACCGGCTGCGCGGCGAGCTGCCGGCGAGCGCCGCGGCCGTCGTCTCGCTCGAAGCCTGCTACAGCTCGCCGCCGGACGCGAGCGCGCCGCCCGCTGCGTTTCCCGCCGTCGACCCGCGGGGGCTCGCCTACGTGCTCTACACCTCGGGGTCGACCGGCCGGCCGAAGGGGGTCGCGGTGCCGCACCGCGCCGTGGTGCGGCTGGTGCGGTCGACCGACTTCGCCCAGCTCGGCGAGGACGATCGCGTGGCGCAGATCGCCAACCCCGCCTTCGACGCCGCGACCTTCGAGATCTGGGGCGCGCTCGCCAACGGCGGCTGCCTGGTGGGGATCGCCAAGGAGGTGACGATCGCGGCGCGCGAGCTCGCGGCAGCGATCGGGGAGCTCGGCATCACCGCCCTCTTCCTCACCTCGTCGCTCTTCGCCGAGGTGGCGCGCGAGGCGCCGGCGGCGTTCGCCGCCGTCCGCCATCTCCTCGCCGGCGGCGAGGCGGTGGAGCCGGCGGCGGCGCGCCGCGTCCTCGCCGCGGCGCCGCCGGCGCGCCTGCTCAACGGCTACGGCCCGACCGAGAACACCACCTTCACCGCCTGCCACCTCATCGGCGCGCTCGGCGAGGGCGCGGTGTCGGTGCCGATCGGCCGGCCGATCGCCAACACCACCGCCTACGTGCTCGACGACGGCGGCGAGCCGGTTCCCATCGGCGTCCACGGCGAGCTGGCGGCCGGCGGCGACGGTCTCGCCCGCGGCTACTTCGGCAGGCCCGAGCTGACCGCCGAGCGCTTCGTGCCGGACGGGGTGAGCGGCCTTTCCGGCGCCCGCCTCTACCGCACCGGCGACCGCGTGCGCGCCGCCGTCGACGGCACCCTCGACTATCTCGGCCGCCGCGACGGCCAGGTCAAGATCCGCGGCTTCCGCATCGAGCTCGGCGAGATCGAGGCGGCGCTCGCCGACCATCCGCGGGTGGCGCGGGCGGCGGTCATCGTGCGCGGCGAGCGGGCGGCGGAGCGGCGCCTCGCCGCCTTCTTCGTCCCCGCTGTGCCGGAGCAGACGCCGGAGCCGACGCCCGCTGAGCTGCGCGCCTTCCTGCGCGCCCGCCTGCCCGAGCACATGGTGCCGTCGGCCTTCCTCCGCCTCGCGGCGCTGCCGCTCAACGCCAACGGCAAGGCCGACCGGCGGGCGCTCGCCGCGCTCGACGCCCGCGAGGCGGAGAGCCCGGAGGGGGCGCCGCCGCGGACCGCCGTCGAGGAGGTGATCGCCGGCTTCTGGGCGGAGGTGCTGGGCCGTGAGCGGGTGGGAATCGAGGACGATTTCTTCGATCTCGGCGGCCATTCCCTGCTCGCGGCGCAGGCGGTCTCACGGGTGGCGGCGACCTTCCAGGTGGAGCTGTCGCTGCGGCGGCTCTTCGACCGGCCGACGGTCGCCGGCCTCGCCGCGGCGGTGGTCGCCGGCGAGGCGAGCGCGGGCCGCAGCGAGAAGGTCGCGCGCTCCCTGCTGCGCGTCAAAGCGATGTCGGCCGAGCGCCGCCAGCGAGCGCTGGCGGTCTCTGCGGCCGGGGAGAACGGATCATGAGCGTACGCGAAGTGGCGGCGGCGTCGGGCCTCTCGGCCGAAGAGAGCGAGCTGCTGGCGAGCCTGCTGGCGGCGGAGGGGGTCGAGCTGGCGGCGCCGGCGGGAGCGGCCCTGGCGCCGCGGCCGGCGGCGGCGGCCGAGCTGCCGCTCTCCTTCTCCCAGGAGCGGCTCTGGTTCCTCGACCGCCTGCTGCCGGGGAGCGCGGCGTACAACGTTCCGGCGACGCTCCGCCTCACGGGCCGCCTGGCGGCCGGCGCGCTCGCCGCGGCGCTCTCCGAGATCGCCCGCCGGCACGAGGCGCTGCGCACCGTCTTCGCCGAGGTCGACGGGCGGCCGCTGCAGATCGTGCGGCCGGCGGCGCCGCTGCCGCTGCCGCTCGTCGACCTCTCCCGGCTGACCGCCGAGGTCCGCGAGGCCGAGGCGGCGCGCATCGCGCGCGCCGCGGCGGTCCGCGCCTTCGACCTCGAGCAGGGGCCGCTGCTGCGCTGCACCCTGCTGTCGCTCGCCCCCGCCGAGCACTGGCTGCTCCTCGCCGCCCACCACATCGTCTCCGACGGCTGGTCGATCGGCGTCTTCGTCGGCGAGCTGGCGGCGATCTATCCGGCGCTCGCCGCGAGGCGGCCGTCGCCGCTCGCCGAGCTGCCTCTCCAGTACGCCGACTACGCCCTCTGGCAGCGGGCGAGCCTCGGCGGCGAGTCGCTCGCGGTCGAGCTCGCCCACTGGCGGCGGACGCTCGCCGGCCTCGAGGCGGCGGAGCTCCCCGCCGACCGCCCGCGGCCGGCGCGGCCGACCTTCCGCGGCGCCGTGCACGGCGAGCGCCTGGCGGCGGGGCCGGCGCTCGCCGCGCTCGGCCGGCGGGAGGGGGCGACACCGTTCATGGTCCTCCTCGCCGCGCTCTGGGTGGTGGTGGCGCGCCTCACCGGCCGCGACGACGTGGCGGTCGGCACGGCGGTCGCCAACCGCAGCCGGCCGGAGCTCGAAGGGCTGATCGGCTTCTTCGTCAACACCCTCGTGCTGCGCGGCGCGGCGGGCGACGGGGAGAGCTTCCGGGCGCTCGTCGGCCAGGCCCGCGGCGTGGCGCTGGAGGCCTTCGCGCATCAGGAGCTCCCCTTCGAGCGGGTGGTCGAGGAGCTCGCCCCGGAGCGCGACCCCTCCCGCACACCCCTCTTCCAAGCGATCTTCGCGGTGCAGAACGTCCGCCCCGCCGCGGCCACCCTCCCCGGGCTGGTCCTCGAAGCGGTGGATTCGGCGGCATCGATCGCCAAGTTCGACCTCGCGGCGACCTTCGCCGAGAGCGCCGGCGAGATGGCGGGCGCCTGGAGCTACCGCCGCGAGCTCTACGATGCGACCACCGTGGCGCGCTGGGCAGGCCAGCTCGCCGTCCTCGCGGCGGCGGCCGCCGCCGATCCGGACCTGCCGGTGGGCGCGCTCTCCACGCTCTCGCCCGCCGAGCGGTCGGCGGTGCTCGTCGAGTGGAGCGGGGCGCCGAGCCCGCTCCCCGCGGAGGCGACGATCCACGGCCTCTTCGCCCGCCAGGCGGCGGAGCGCGCGGACGCGGTGGCGGTGGAGGATGCCGCGGGCTGCCTCACCTACGGCGAGCTGGCGCGCCGCGCCGTGCGTCTCGCCGGCCGCCTGGCGGCGGCCGGCGTCGGGCCGGAGATTCCCGTCGCCCTCCTCATCGACCGCTCGGCGTCGGCGGTCGTCGCGATGGTCGCCATCCTCGCGGCGGGGGGAGCCTACGTGCCGCTCGACCCGACGGCGCCCCGGCCGCGCCTCGCCCGGCTGCTCGCCGACACCGCGGCGCCGGTGGTGGTGACCACCAGGCGCTCGCTGGCGAGCCTGCCGGTCGCCGGCGGCCGCTGGTCGACGGTCCTGCTCGTCGAGGAGGCGGCGGCGGAGCCGGACGGCGTTGCCGAGCCGCTGCCGCCGCCGCTGCCGCGGCGTGCGGAAGCGACGGCCGCCGGCCTCGCCTACATCATGTACACCTCGGGATCGACCGGCGAGCCGAAGGGGGTGGCGGTCGTCCATCGCGCGGTGGTGCGGCTGGTCCGCGACACCGCCTATGCGGATTTCGGCGCCGACGAGGCCTTCCTGCAGCTCGCCCCGCTCGCCTTCGACGCCGCCACCTTCGAGATCTGGGGCGCTCTCCTCAACGGCGGCCGCCTCATCGTCGCGCCGCCCGGCGTGGTGTCGCTCGCCGAGCTCGACCGCCTCATCGCGGAGCACGGCGTGACGACGATGTTCATCACCACGGCGCTCTTCCACGCCGCCGTCGAAGGCGGCCTCGACGCGCTGCGCGCGCTCCGCCGGCTGCTCTTCGGCGGCGAGGTGCTGTCGCCGCGGCACCTGGCGCGGGCGCGCGCCGGCCTGCCCGGCGTGCGGCTCGTCCACTGCTACGGCCCGACCGAGAACACCACCTTCACCACCTGCGAGACGCTGGCCTCGGCGGCCGCGCCGGTGCCCATCGGCAGGCCGATCGCCAACAGCTGGATCCGCGTCGTCGACGGCGCCCTCCGGCCGGTGCCGATCGGCGCCACGGGCGAGCTCGCCGCCGGCGGCCTCGGTCTCGCGCGCGGCTATTTCCGCCGGCCGGCGGAGACGGCGGAGCGCTTCGTCCCCGATCCCTTCGGCCAGCCGGGAGGTCGCCTCTACCGCACCGGCGACCTGGTGCGCTTTCTGGCGGCGGGCGCCGTCGACTTCGTCGGCCGCATGGACGCGCAGGTGAAGATCCGCGGCTTCCGCATCGAGCCGGGCGAGGTGGAGAGCGCCCTCGCCGCCCACCCGGCGGTGGCCGCGGTCGCCGTCGTGGTGACCGCGGCGGCCGCGGCTTCGGCGCCGGGCGGCGAGGTCGGCGGCGCCGGGGACAAGCGGCTGGTCGCCTACGTCGTGTCGCACCGCGGCGACCTCGCGGCGGCGGATCTCCAGCGCTGGCTCGCGGCGCGAGTCCCCGCCTACCTCGTGCCGTCCGCCGTCGTCTTCGTCGACTCGCTGCCGCTCAACGCGCACCACAAGGTCGACCGCCGCGCGCTCGCCGCGCGGCCGCTCCACGAGGAGCAGGGGAGCGCCGGAGCGGCGTCAGCGGTGCCGCGCACCCCCCTCGAGGAGCTGGTGGCGGGCATCTTCACCGCGGTCCTCGGGCGGCATGAGGTGGGCATCGACGACGATTTCTTCGCCCTCGGCGGCCACTCGCTCCTCGCCACGCAGGTGATCGCGCGCCTGCGCGGCGCCCTCGGCGTCGAGCTGCCGGTGGCGGCGCTCTTCGAGCAGCCGACCGTCGCCGGGGTGGCGCGCGCCGCGGCGGTCGCCCGCGGCGCGGCGCGGCCGCTGCCGCCGCCGCTCGAGCGCGCGCCGCGCGGCGGCGCCCTGCCGCTCTCCTTCGCGCAGGAGCGGCTCTGGTTCCTCGACCGCCTGCAGCCGGGGAGCCCGGCCTACAACCTGCCGGCGGCGCTCGAATGCCTCGGCCCGCTCGACGTCGGCGCTCTCCACCGGGCGCTCGCCGCGCTCGCCGACCGCCACGAGACGCTGCGCACCCGCTTCGAGCTCCTCGACGGCCGCCCGGTGCAGCGGATCGCGCCGGCGGTCGACCTGGCGCCGCCGGTCGTCGATCTCGCCGGCCTGCCCGCCGCGCGGCGGGAGACCGCCGCCGCGCGCCTCGTCGCCGGCGAGGCCTGGCGCCCCTTCGACCTGGCTTGCGGGCCGCTCGTCCGCGCCATCCTCGTCCGCCTCGCCGACCGCCGCCACGCGCTCCTCGTCGTCCTCCACCACGCGCTCGCCGACGGCTGGTCGATCGGCATCCTGATCCAGGATCTCGCGGCGCTCTACCGGGCGGCGGCGCGCGGCGTGCCGGCGGCGCTCGCGCCGCTCGCGATCCAGTACGCCGACTTCGCCATCTGGCAGCGGAGCTGGCTCTCCGGCGCGGTGCTCGCCGGCGAGCTCGGCTTCTGGCGGAGCCGCCTCGAGGGCCTGCCGCCGCTCCTCGAGCTGCCCACCGACCGGCCGCGGCCGGCGGTGCAGGGCTGGCGCGGCGCCAGCCGGCCGGTGCGGCTGGGCGGCGCCATCTCGGCCGGCCTGCGCGCCCTCTGCCAGCGCACCGGGACGACGCCATTCATGGCGCTCGGCGCCGCCTTCTTCGCCCTCCTCGCCCGCCTGAGCGGCCAGCGGGACGTCGGCCTCGGCGTGCCGGTCGCCGGCCGCACGCAGCTCCTGACCGAGCGGCTCATCGGCCTCTTCGTCAACACCCTCGTGCTGCGCGCCGAGCTGCCCGGCGAGCGCCCCTTCGCGCGGCTGCTCGAGCGCGTGCGGGAGGATGCGCTCGCCGCCTACGAGCACCAGGAGGTGCCCTTCGAGCGGCTGGTCGAGGAGCTCCGCGTCGAGCGCTCGCTCAGCCATTCGCCGCTCTTTCAGGTCATGTTCGCGATGCAGAACGCGCCGACCGGCGATCTCGGCAGTCCCGGCCTGGCGACCGACCTCGCGCTGCGGCCCTGGCCGGCACCCGGCGCCGTCGCCAAGTTCGACCTCACCCTGACGCTCTCCGAGGCGGCGGACGGCATCGGCGGCACGCTCTCCTACGCCACCGCGCTCTTCGACGCCGCGACGATCGATCGCCTGGGAGCGCATCTCGGGGCGCTGCTGGCGGCCGTCGTCGCCGACCCCGAGCGGCGCCTCGCCGACCTCCCCCTCCTCGCCGCCGCGGCACGCCACCAGCTGGTGGCGGAGTGGAACGACACCGCGGCCGCCGCCGGCGACGACGCCCTGCTGCGCTTCGCCTCCCGGGCCGCGGCGACGCCCGGCGCCACAGCGATCGAGGGCGCCGACGGGGCGGTCTCCTACCGCCAGCTGGCCGAGCGGGCCGGCGCCTTCGCCGACCGCCTGCGGGCGCGCGGCATCGGGCTCGAGGACCGCGTTGCAGTGCTCGCCGAGCGCACGCCGGCGACGCTCGTCGCCTATCTCGGCATCCTCGCCGCCGGCGCCGCCTACGTCGCGCTCGATCCGCTGCAGCCCGCCGAGCGGCTGACGGCGATGCTCGAGGATGCCTGGCAGGGGAGCGCGGCGCCGATCCTCGCCGGCCGCGCGGCGCTCACGCTGCCCTTCGTCCAGGCGCTCGCGGCGCGCGGCGTCGCGGCGCTCGACCCCGAGGACGCCGTCGCGGGCGATGCGACCGTCTTCGCGCCGCCGGCGCCGCCGCACTCGGCGGCGGCCTACGTCATCTACACCTCGGGCTCGACCGGCCGGCCGAAGGGCGTCGTGGTATCGCGCGGCGCCCTCGCCAACCTGGTCGCCTGGCATCTCGCCGAGTACCTCGGCGACCGCGGCGGCGCGGCGCCGCCGCGCGCCACGCTCCTCGCCGGCACCGGCTTCGACGCCTCGGTCTGGGAGATCTGGTCGTGCCTCGCGGCGGGCGGCACGCTGGTCGTCCCCGACGACGACACGCGGAGCTCGCCGTCGCGTCTCGCCGGCTGGCTCGCGGCGGAGCGGATCACCAGCTCGTTCCTCCCCACGCCGCTCGCCGAGGCGGTGCTCGCCGAGCCCTGGCCGCCGGGCGCGGCGCTCGCCGTGCTCTTGACCGGCGGCGATCTCCTCCATGCCGGGGCGCCGGGCGAGCGCCCCTTCCGTCTCGTCAACCACTACGGGCCGACCGAGAGCGCGGTGGTGACGACCGCCGGCGCGGTGGCCGCCGGCGCGCCGCTGCCGCCGATCGGTCGGCCGATCGGCAACCTCCGCGTCCACCTGCTCGAGCGCGGCGGCCAGCCCGCCCCGGTGGGCGTCGCCGCCGAGCTCGCCGTCGCCGGCGCCGGCCTGGCGCGCGGCTACCTGGGCGACCCCGCGCGCACCGCCGAGAGCTTCGTCCCCGATCCGCTCGACGCCGCCGGCGGCCGCCTCTATCGCAGCGGCGATCTGGCGCGCTGGCTGCCCGACGGCCGGCTGGAGTTCCTCGGCCGCGCCGACGGCCAGGTGAAGATCCGCGGCATCCGCGTCGAGCTGGGCGAGATCGAGGCGGCGCTCGCGGCGTATCCCGGCGTCGCGGCGGCGGCCGCCGCCCTGCGCGAGATCGGCGGCGTCCGCCGCCTGATCGGCTATCTCGTGCCGCGCGCCGGCGAGGTCGACACCGACGAGCTGCGGCGCTGGCTCAAGCAGCGGCTGCCGCCGGCGATGATCCCCGCCGCCTTCGTCGCCGTCGCCGCCCTGCCGCTCTCGGCGAGCGGCAAGGTCGATCGCGCGGCGCTCCCCGCGCCGGCGGCCGACGCCGGGCCGGGCGCCGGCCACGTGGCGCCGCGCAACGCCATGGAGGAGCTCCTGGCGGGGATCTGGAGCGAGCTCCTCGGTGCGCCGCGCGTCGGCGCCCACGACTCGTTCTTCGACCTCGGCGGCCATTCTCTGCAGGCCACCCGCCTGATGGGGCGGGTGCGCGAGACCCTCGGCGTCAGCCTCGAGGTGCGGGCGATCTTCGAGGCGCCGACCCTCGGCGAGTTCGCCGGCCAGGTCGCCGCCGAGATGGCGCGGGCGATCGCCGCCGTCGCCGTCTCCTGACCGCCCACGACGAGGAGAGCATGGCGATCATCGAGACGCCGGCGAGCCTGCTCCAGCTGAGCGCCGCGGACCTGCTGGCGGCCGCCGCCCGGCTCAAGGGGCAGGTGGGCAAGCCGCTCGCCGCGCCGCCGCTCGCCGGCGGCAGGATCCCCCTCTCCTTTGCGCAGGAGCGCCTGTGGTTTCTCGATCAGCTGGCGCCGGGGACGGCGTTTTACAACATCCCCGGCGGCACGCGGCTCGCTGGGCCGCTGCGGCCGGCGGTGCTCGCCGCCAGCCTCGGCGAGATAGCGCGCCGCCACGAGTCGCTGCGCACCACCTTCGCCGACGAGGCCGGCCGCCCCTACCAGGTCGTCTCGCCGCCGGCGCCGGTCCCTCTGCCGGCGGTCGACCTCTCGGCTCTCGACCCGGCGCGCCGCGAGGCGGAGCTGACGGCGCTCGCCAATCTCGAGACCCGCCGCCCCTTCGACCTCGCCAGCGGCCCGCTCCTGCGCACCGTCCTCTTCCGCCTCGGCGGCGAGGACCACGCCGTCGTCTACACCATGCACCACATCGTCTCGGATGGCTGGTCGGCGGTGATCTTCCTGCGCGAGGTGGCGGCGCTCTACGCCGCCTTCGCCGCCGGGCGGCCGTCGCCGCTGCGGCCGCTCGCCCTGCAGTACCCGCAGTACGCCGTCTGGCAGCGCTCGCATCTCGCCGGCGAGGTGCTGGCGGCGCACCTCGCCTACTGGCGAGAGCGCCTGGGCGGCATCGGCGGCCTCGACCTGCCGGCCGACCGCTCGCGGCCGCCGGTCGAGCGCTTCCGCGGCTCGGCGCGAGCGATCCGCCTGCCGGAGGCCACCGCCAGCGGCCTCAAGGAGCTCGGCCGCCGCGACGGGGCGTCGCTCTTCATGGTCCTCCTCGCCGCCTTCAAGGCTCTCCTCTTCCGCCTCACCGGGCAGGCCGATCTCGCGGTGGGCTCGCCGATCGCCAACCGCAACCGGCGCGAGGTCGAAGAGGTGATCGGCTTCTTCTCGAACACCATCGTGCTGCGCACCGACCTCGCCGGCGAGCCCACCTTCCGCCAGCTCCTCGGCCGCGTGCGCGAGGTGACGCTCGGCGCCTACGCCCACGAGGACCTGCCGTTCGAGCGCATCGTCGCCGAGCTGCAGCCCGACCGCGACATGAGCCGCAACCCGCTCTTCCAGGTCATGTGCGTGCTGCAGAACCAGCCGCGTTCCCGCCTCTCGGCGGGCGACCTCGTGCTGCTGCCGCTGGCGCTCTCGCTGGGATCGGCGAAGTTCGACCTCACCATCTTCTGGACCGCCGACGGCGACGGGCTCCGCGGCATGCTGGAGCACAACTCGGACCTCTTCGACGAGACCACCGCGCGCCGCTTCGACGAGCAGCACGCCGCCCTCTGCGAGCAGGCGATCGCCGACCCCGAGCGGCCGATCTCCGCCCTCCCCCTGCTCGGCGCGGCGGCCCGCCATCAGCTGCTCCACGAGTGGAACGCGACGGCGGCGGCGGCGAGCCGCGGCCCGGTGCACGCCTGGGTCGAGGCGCAGGCGGCGCGCACGCCCGGCGCCCTCGCCGCCGCCTTCGCCGGCGAGCGGCTCACCTACCGCGAGCTCAACGCGCGCGCCAACCGCCTCGCCCACGGCCTGCGCCGGCGCGGCGTCGGCCCCGAGTCGCTGGTGGGGATCTGCGTCGAGCGCTCGCTCGACATGGCGGTCGCGGCGCTCGCCGTGCTCAAGGCCGGCGGGGCGCTGGTGGCCCTCGATCCCGCCGACCCGCGCGAGCGGCTGGCGACGATCATCGAGGACGCCGGCCTCGCCGTGCTGCTCACCGAGCGCGAGCTCGAGGAGCGCTTCCCGCGCCACGCCGGCATCACCCTGCGGCTCGAGCGCGGGGTCGAGCCGTTCCCCTGCGAGCCGGCCGACGATCCCGCCGCCGGCGTCCTCCCCGATCATCCGATGTACGTCAGCTACACCTCGGGCTCGACCGGCCAGCCGAAGGGGATCGTGGTGCCGCACCGCGCCTTCGCCAACCTGCTCGCCTGGCAGCTCGCCGCCTCGCCGCGTGCCGGCGAGGCGCGCACCGTGCAGTTCGCCACCTTCGGCTTCTGCGTCAGCTTCCAGGAGATCTTCTCCGCCTGGTGCTCGGGCGGCACGCTGGTGGTGGCGAGCGAGATGGAGCGGCGCGACATCGCGGGGCTGCCGGGCTTCCTCGCCGCCGCCGGCTGGCCGGCCATCCCGCCGGTCGGCCGGCCGATCGCCAACGTCCGCATCCACCTGCTCGACGAGCGCCTGGCGCCGGTGCCGATCGGCGTCCGCGGCGAGCTCTACGCGGCCGGCGAATGCGTCGCCCGCGGCTACCTGAACGACCCGTTGCTGACGGCGCAGAAGATGATCCCCGATCCCTACGGCGGCTCGCCCGGAGGGCGCCTCTACCGCACCGGCGACCTGGCGCGCCACCTGGCGGACGGGCGGATCGAATATCTCGGGCGCCTCGACGGCCAGGTCAAGGTGCGCGGCTTCCGCGTCGAGCTGGGCGAGGTGGAGACCGTCCTCGCGCGCCATCCCGCGGTGAAGGACGCGGCGGTGGTGGCGGCGGATGCCGGCGGCGGCAAGCGCCTCATCGCCTACGTGGTGGCCGAGGGCGATGGCGAGCCGCCGCTCGACGAGCTGCGCCTCCACCTCCGCGGGACGCTCCCCGAGCACATGATCCCGGCGGCCTTCGTCGTGCTCGCCGCTCTGCCGCTCAACGCCAACGGCAAGCTCGACCAGACGGCGCTGCCGAAGCCCGACGCCGCCGAGCTCGCCGGCGGGCGAGCGGCCTACGTGGCGCCGCGCACGCCGGTCGAGGAGATCCTCGCCGGGCTGTGGGCGGAGGTGCTGGGGGTCGAGCGGGTGGGAGCTCGGGACGGCTTCTTCGAGCTCGGCGGCCACTCGCTTCTCGTCACCCAGCTGGTCTCGCGGACGCAGGCGGCCTTCGGCGTCGAGCTCGCCATCCGCCGCCTCTTCGAGGCGCCGACGCTCGAGGCGCTGGCGCGCGAGGTGGAGCTCGAGCTGGCGCGCGGCAGGGGAACGGCGGCGCCGCCGCTCGTCCGCGTGCCGCGCGACCGCCCGCTGCCGCTCTCCTTCGCCCAGGAGCGCCTCTGGTTCCTCGACCGCCTGGAGCCCGGCCGCGCCGTCTACAACCTGCCGCTCGCTCTCGTCCTCCGCGGCCGGCTCGATCGCCGCGCGCTCGCCGCCAGCCTCGGCGCCGTGGTGGCGCGCCACGAGGTGCTGCGCACGACCTTCGCCGAGAACGACCTCGGGCCGATGCAGGTGGTGGCGCCGCCGGCCGCCGAGGCGGCGGCGCCGCCCCTCGTCGACCTCGCCGCGCTCCCCGCCTGGCGGCTCGAGACGGTGGCGGCGGCGCTCGGCGCCGAGGAGGCGGCGCGGCCGTTCGACCTGGCGCGCGGGCCGCTGCTGCGCGCCGCCCTGGTGCGCCTCGCCGAGGAGCGCCACGTGGTGCTCTTCACCATGCATCACGTGGTCTCCGACGGCTGGTCGATGGGGGTCCTGGTGCGCGAGGTGGGAGCGGTCTATTCCGCCGCCGTCGCCGGCCGCCGGCCGGCGCTCGGCGAGCTGCCGGTGCAGTACGCCGACTACGCGGTGTGGCAGCGCGGTTGGCTCACCGCCGAGGTCGTCGCCGAGCAGCTCGCCTTCTGGCGCGCCGGCCTGGCCGGCGCTCCGGCGCTCCTCGAGCTGCCGCTCGACCGCCCGCGCCCGCCGCTGCAGACGATGCGCGGCGCGCACTGCGTGGCGCTCCTCGGCGCCGCGCTCGCCGCCCGGCTGGCGGCCTTCGACCGGCGGCGCGGCACCACCCCGTTCATGACTCTCCTCGCCGTCTTCAGCGCCCTCCTCGGCCGGCTCTCCGGCCAGGACGAGGTGGTCGTCGGCTCGCCGATCGCCAACCGCACGCGGATGGAGACCGAGCCGCTGATCGGCTTCTTCGTCAA
This sequence comes from uncultured Acidobacteriota bacterium, assembly GCA_963755825.1. Taxonomy (GTDB): domain Bacteria; phylum Acidobacteriota; class Thermoanaerobaculia; order Multivoradales; family UBA5704; genus DATBQN01. Next base: position 109,657 of record CAVWLA010000001.1, read on the forward strand.
CACCCTGGCCCTCAGGGCGCGCCTCGACGGCGAGCCGGGGCTCTCGGCGCTGGCGGCGACGGTGCGCGAGACGACGCTCGCCGCCTACGGCCACCAGGACCTCCCTTTCGAGCGCCTGGTCGAGGAGCTGCAGCCCGAGCGGAGCCTCGCCTACACGCCGTTCTTCCAGGTGATGTTCGCGCTGCAGAACACCCCCATGGGGCGGCTCGAGCTCCCCGGTCTCAGCCTCGAGCCGCTCGCCACCGGCGGCGCGCGGGGCGCCAAGTTCGACCTCACCGTGTCGCTCACCGAGTCGGCCGGCGCCGGCGCCATCTCCGGCACCTGGGAGTACAACGTCGACCTCTTCGACGAGGCGACGGTGGCGCGGATGGCGCGCCAGCTCGAGGCGCTGTGCGACGCCGGGCTGGCCGCGCCCGAGGTGCCGCTCGCCGCGCTGCCGCTCCTCTCCGACCTCGAGCGCCGCCAGATCGAGGCGTGGAGCGCCGCGGCGGGGACGGCGGCGGCCGGCGCGGCGCTCGAGGAGCGCTTCGAGGCCTGGGCGGCGGCCGAGCCGGCGCGCCCGGCGCTCTGCTGGGAGGGCGAGAGCATCTCCTACGGCGAGCTCGAGGCGCGCGCCAACCGCCTCGCCCACCGCCTGCGCGAGCTGGGGGTGGGGCCCGAGGTGCTGGTCGGCGTCTGCCTCGAGCGCTCGCCGGCGATGGTGGTGGCGCTCCTCGCGGTGCTCAAGGCGGAGGGCGCCTACCTGCCGCTCGACCCTGCCTATCCGCGCCGGCGGCTGGAGCAGGTCCTCGCCGACTCCGCGGCGCCGATCGTGCTGACCGGCGAGAGCTCGCCCGCGCTCTCCGCCGCCGGCCGGCGGTCGATCCGCCTCGATCTCGAGGGCGGCGAGATCGCCCGCCAGAGCGCCGCGGCGCCGGCGCGCCTCGGCGACCCGCGCCAGCTCGCCTATGTCCTCTACACCTCCGGCTCGACCGGCCGGCCGAAGGGCGTCGCGGTCGAGCACCGCAGCGCCATCGCCATGCTCGGCTGGGCGACGAGCGAGTGGGGCGACGCGCTCGGCGGCGTCCTCGCCGGCACCTCGATCGCCTTCGACATCTCGGTCTTCGAGCTCTTCGCGCCGCTGTCCTGCGGCGGCACGGTGATCCTCGCCGAGAACGCCCTCGCCCTGCCGCGCCTCGCCGCCGCCGGCGAGGTCACCCTGCTCAACACCGTCCCCTCGGCGATGGCCGAGCTGCTGCAAGGCCCGCTGCCGGCGTCGATCCGCGTCGTCAACCTCGCCGGCGAAGCGCTGCCGCGCGGCCTCGTCGAGGCGGTCCACGCCCTCCCCGGCGTCGAGCGCGTCTACAACCTCTACGGCCCCACCGAGGACACCACCTACTCGACCTTCTCGGCGGTGGCGGCGGGCGGCACGGCGGCGCCGGCGGTGGGCCGGCCGATCGCCGGCTCGCGCATCCACCTCGTCGACCGCCGGCTCCGCCCGGTGCCCCTCGGCGCCGCCGGCGAGGCGCTCATCACCGGCGCCGGCCTGGCGCGCGGCTATCTGGGGCGGCCCGACCTCACCGCCGAGCGCTTCATCCCCGATCCCTTCGCCGGGCCCTCGACGGCGGGCGCCCGCCTCTATCGGACGGGCGACCTGCTGCGCTGGCGCAACGACGGCGAGCTCGCCTTCCTGGCGCGGCTCGACCAGCAGGTGAAGATCCGCGGCTTCCGGGTCGAACCGGGCGAGGCCGAGGCGGTGCTCGCCGCCCATCCGGCGGTCGCCGCGGCGGCGGTGGTCGTCCGCGCGGCGCGGGCCGGCGGCCGCGAGCTCCTCGCCTGCGTCGTGCCGCGCGATGCCGCCGCGCCGGCGAGCGCCGGCGACCTCAGGGCGCACCTCGCCGCGCGGCTGCCGGACTACCTCGTCCCGGCCGCCTTCGCGACGCTCCCGGCGCTCCCTCTCACCGCCAGCGGCAAGGTCGACCGGCGGGCGCTCGCCGCGGGCAGCGCGGCCGGCACCACGCCGGAGGCGTGCGTGCGCATCGCCCCGCGCGACGCCTGCGAGGCGGCGCTGGCGGCGATCTGGGAGGACCTCCTCGGCATCCCTGCGGTCGGCGTGCGCGAGAGCTTCTTCGACCTCGGCGGCCACTCGCTCCTCGCCGTCCGCCTGATGACGCGGATCGAGCGCCAGCTCGGCCGCGAGCTGCCGCTCGCGACGCTCTTCCGCGCCCCGACGATCGAGGCGCTCGCCGCCCGCCTCCGCGACGGCGCCCCGCTCGCGGCCTCGCCGCTGGTGCGCCTCGGCGCGGAGACCGCCGGCGATGCCGGCAGGGCGCCGCTCTTCCTCGTCCATCCGATCGGCGGCGCGGTGTTCTGCTATCGCGAGCTGGCGCGGCACCTGGCGGCGCCGGCGCTCGGCGGCCGGCCGGTCTACGCCCTCGCGGCGCGCGGCCTCGGCTCGGGGGAGGCGCCGCGGAGCACGGTCGCCGAGATGGCGGCGGATTATCTCGCCAGCCTGGCCGAGGTGCAGACGGCCGGTCCGTACCTCCTCGGCGGCTGGTCGTTCGGCAGCCTGGTGGCGCTCGAGATGGCCCGCCAGCTCGAGGCGCGGGGCGAAACCGTGGCGCTCCTCGCCCTCATCGATCCGATGACGATCACGGCGGAGGAGAGGGCGCGCGAGCTGGACGACGTGGCGATGCTCGCTCTCCTGATGCGGGACCTGGGCGGTCTCGCGGGGGCGCCGGTCGCAGTGCCGCGCGAGGAGCTCGCCGGCCTCTCGCCGGCGGCTCGCCTCGACGTCCTCCTGGCGCGGGCGGTGGCGGCGGGGGTGCTGCCGCCGGACGCCGATCTCCCCCAGGTGCGCCGCATCGTCGCCCTCTACCAGGCCAATCAGCGGGCGGCGATGGCCTACGCGCCGGCGCCATGGAGCGGCGCCATCCAGCTCTTCCAGGCGGCCGGCGGACCGCTCGCCGCGCGCCTGGCGCTCTGGGAGGCGATTGCGCGGGGCGGCCTCGTGGTGCACACTCTGCCAGGTGATCATTATTCGCTGCTGCGCGAACCCACGGTCTCCGAGCTGGCGGCGGCGCTCGGCCGCCTCGCCGGCTCATCCTGAACTCTCCCCAGACGCCTGAAGGAGGAATGCATGCCGCGAGCGAAGTGCTTGCTGCCCTGGGCAGCGCTTTCACTGCTGGCTCTCTCGGTCTCGGCCGCCGCGGCGGAGGCGCCGGCGCCGGTCGCCGTCAAGGTGGGCGACCCGGCGGTCGACGCGAGCTTCATCAAGCCGTACAAGAACGCCTGGAAGATCACCCAGTTCACCCCCGCCGGCCAGTCGGTCGACGGCGGCACCTGGACCGACGAGGTGCAGATCGTCGACGACCACGGCCGCCCGGCGATCAAGCGGATCCAGGTGAAGAAGGGGCTGAAGAACGGCTACACGTCGATCAACCTGGCCGACCACAAGACCCTGGCGCCGATCTCGACCGAGCTCACCGAGAACACCGGGTACCACGCCAAGATCGAGTTCGACGGCCGGCACGTCAAGGCCGACCACAAGGGGACCTTCCCGGGCGACCCGACGCCGACGCAGGGCAAGACCGAGGTCGACCTGCCGATGCCGGCGTTCGACTTCCAGGGCGGCATCTTCGGGCTGCTCCTCGCCAGCTTCCCCCTCCGCGAGGGGTACACGGCGAAGTTCCCCAGCTATGTCGACGACGGCGACAAGATCGAGTGGCAGAGCTTCACCGTCCTCGGCAGGGAGAAGGTGCCCGCCGGGCCGGGCAAGGAGGTGGAGACCTGGAAGGTGCGGGCGCTCCTCGGCGGCTTCACCCTCGACTTCTTCGTCAGCAAGGAGGCGCCCTACATCATCCGTCTCGAGCAGGTCGGGCCGCGCGGCGGCCGCTCGGTCTTCGCCATGATGTGAGCGAGGCGGGTGAAAAAAAACCGGCCCGCCGTGCAGGAGAAGGCGGCGGGCCGGGGAGGGGCGGCGCGGGCGGCTGCTAGATGCCCGGCAGCCCCGGATGGGCGTCGTCGAAGGCGCGCAGAGCGCTCGCGAAGAGGTGCACCGCGTCGTCGTCGTTGACCTTGTTGCGGAGGCGCAGCTCGATGAGCGAGCCGAGCACGCAGGCGTCGTACTTGGCGCGCGCCAGGAGCACCGGTCCCAGCTTGGTGCTGGTCACCGGCGTGTCGAAGCTGCAGGGGATCTCGGGGAAGGTGACCCGCGAGCCGTTCTTCACGTCGTAGAGCCGGTTGCGCACGCCGCCCGGCCACAGCACCTCGACCGTCCCCTTGGGGGTGGTGCCGAGGCCGAAGCCGAGGACGCGGCTGCTCTGCGAGGCGTGGCTGCCGCCGCCGAGCACCGGGGAGATGGCGGTCTTGCCGCCGTCGGGGGTGAACTTGACGACGGCGCCGAGGCCGTCGCGGTTGACCTTGGCGCCGGGCACCAGGCCGAAGCTGCCCTGCGTCTTGACGGCGACCGCGCCGTTGCCGTTGCCGCCGCTGTTCATCTCGACCGCGAGGTCGCCGCGCAGCAGCGGCGTGGGGACGAACTCCAGGTGCTGGGGCGGCGTCACCACGTGCATGATGACCTCGATCGCCGCGATGTTGTCGAAGACCGAGAAGTAGGGGATCGAGACGGTGAGGAAGGAGCGGAAGTTGCCGGGCGTCTGGCCGATCTGGAAGCTCGCCACGGTGGCGACGTCGGGGAAGCCGTCGTTGTTGAAGTCGCCCGCCGCGACGCCGTTGACCTCGCGCTGGCGATGGTCGTAGGTGAGGGCGGCCGAGTCCCAGGTGAAGTTGGCGCTGCAACCCTGGTTCTGCAGCACGGTGCCGGGGTTGTCCTCGGCGATGACCGTCAGGAGGTCGTCGTCGCCGTAGTAGATGATGTCCTGGTCGCCGTCGTTGTCGTAGTCGACCACCGCGACGCCCCAGCCGAACGGCGTCGCCAGGAGCGAGCCGAAGCCGGGGTCGGTGAAGCCGCCATGGCCGTCGCCCAGGAACCAGCGCGACGGCTGCGTCGGACCGCCGACGTAGTTGCCCAGGTTGGTGGCGAAGAAGTCGAGGTTGCCGTCGCAGTTGAAGTCGCCGTAGGCCAACCCCATCCAGGAGCCCCAGGCCATGCCGGCCTGCAGGGTGATGTCGGTGAAGTGGCCGGTGCCGTCGCCCTTGAGCAGGCGGGTGTAGCCGCGGACGTCGCTCGGGCCGGTGGGCGGCACGCCCTGCAGGTCGGCCCAGATGATGTCGACGTTGCCATCCTGATCGTAGTCGACCGCCGAGATCCCCCAGGTGAAGGTGCTGCGGCCGGCGTTGCCGCCGACGCTGCGGATGCCCGAGCTGTCGCTCGCGTCGGTGAACTGGATGCCGTGAAGGGCCGGGTTGCGCATGAAGAGCAGGTTGGGCTCGCCGCCGGCATAGCCGCCGGGAACGAAGATCGGCTTGCGGTGCGTCCAGTCGTCGTAGGTGTCGGCGACCGCGATGTCGAGATAGCCGTCGTTGTTGAAGTCGGCCATGGCGCAGCTCGAATGGTGGAAGGTGCCGCCGCCGACCCCGGCCGCGGCGGTGATGTCGGAGAAGGTGCCGTTGCCGTTGTTGTGGAAGAGGATGTTGTTCTGCGCCTCGCCGAGCACGTAGAGGTCCTCGAAGCCGTCGTTGTCGATGTCGCCGAAGCAGACGCCGGTCGAGTCCTGGTTGATGGCGGTGACGCCGGCATGGTCGGCGACGTCGACGAAGCTGACGACGCCGGTCTGCGCGAACTGGTTCTGGTAGAGGCTGTTCTTGCCGCCCGGGCCGTTGGTGACGTAGATGTCCATGTCGCCGTCGTTGTCGTAGTCGAAGACGACGACGCCGGGCGCCCCGTGCGGCTTCTGCGGCGTCTGCGAGAGGAGGCCGGGGTGGGGGAGGGCGACGCCGGCGTAGAGCGCCTGCTGCTCGGCGAGGAGGGCAGGCGTCTCCATGCGCTGGTAGGTGATGCCGGCGCCGCCGTTGGCGGAGATGTTGGTGAAGGTGACGCCGCCGTCGGCGCGGAGCCCGCTGGCACCGAGCAGGCAGGCGGTGGTCGCCAGGGTGGCGATCGAGACCCGGGACGCGCTGCTGAAACCTCGTCTTCTTTTCGTCACTTGTGCGACTCCTTAAGGGAAGAGCGTAAAGTCGCCCGGATGCTCGGGAACACGGTCTCCGCGGCGACGGATGGCGCGTCGAGCCGGCTTTTCCGCTTCGGCGCTTAATACAGAAGGTGCGCAACGCTGTATCGGCGGGACAGCGCCGCGCCGGCGCCGCGTTCGCGCTGCGAAAGATGTTGCGAAGGTCTTGAGCGAGGCGCCGGCCGCGGCGTTCTCAGGCGCCGCCGAGCGTGCCTGCCGCGGTCTCGCTCGGTCGAGCGCCGGTCGGCGGATGGTACGATCCGCCGCGCCGCGACGAGGTCGGGCGCCGGCCATGCGAACGCTCTCCTGCATCGTCCTCGGCGACGCGGCGGTGACGATCCGCTGCGCCGGCATCCTCCGCGAGCGCGGAAATCGCGTGGCGGGAGTGATCACCGGCGACGGGCGCGTCGCCGGCTGGGCCGCCGAGCAGCGCATCCCCTGCCGCTTCGTGCCCGCCGCGGCGCCGCTCGCGGCGAGCGACGTCGCCGATCTCGCCGGCGGCAGTCCCTTCGACCTCCTCTGCAGCATCCACAACCCGCGCATCCTCTCGCCGCAGGTCCTCGCGCTGCCGCGGCGGCTGGCGGTCAACTACCACGATGGGCCGCTGCCGCGGTACGCCGGGCTCCACGCCGCCACCTGGGCGATCCTCGCCGGCGAGACGGCGCACGGCATCACCTGGCACCGCATGGCCGCCCGCGTCGACGCCGGCGACGTTCTCCTGCAAAGGCATTTTCCGATCGCCCCCGACGACACCGCCTGGACCTTGAGCAGCCGCTGCACGGAGGCGGCGATCGAGTCGTTCCCGGAGCTCGTCGACGGCCTGGCGGCGGGGCGGCTCGCGGCGCGCGCTCAGGACGCCGCGGCGCGCACCTGGTTCGCCGCCGCGCGGCGGCCGACGCCCGGCTGCGTGATCCCCTGGGACGCGACGGCGGAGCAGGTCGCGGCCTTCGTCCGCGCCCTCGACTTCGGCCCGGCCGACAATCCGCTCGGCATGGCGAAGCTCCTCGCCCCGGACGGCGCGCTCCTGGTGCAGCGGATCGAGCCGCTGGCGCGCCGCAGCGGTGCGCCGGCGGGGACCTTGCTCGCCCGCGACGCCGCGGCGATCGAGGTCGCGACCGCCAGCCGCGACGTCCGCGTTTTGCTGGCGACGGATGACGCCGCGGCGAGCGCCCGCCTCGCGCCCGGCATTCGGCTTGCCGCCTCGGCGCCGCGGCCGGAGCGGCTGGCGCTCCGCGAGCGCGCGGCGCGCCGCCATGAGGAATTCTGGGCGGCGGCGCTCGCCGGTCTCGCGCCGCTCGCGCCGCCCGGTTTCGAGCCCGGCGGCGATGCGGCGGCGGGCGAGGAGCGCGTCGAATGCGAGCTGGCCGCAGGTCCCGTCGCCCGCCTCGCCGCCGCGCTCGGCGCGAGCCGCGGCGGCGATCCGGCCGCTGCCGCGCTCGCTCTCGTTCTCGCCTGGCTGGGAACGGAGATCGGCCAGCCGTTCGACGTCGGGCTCGGCGAGCCGGCGCTCCGCCGCGAGCTCGCGGGCTGCGGGTGGAGCGACCTCTTCGCGCTCCGCCCGCCGCTCCGCGTCGACTTCCGCGCCCCGGCGACGCGCGCCTCGCTCGCCCGCTTCGCCGTCGAGCTGGACGCCAGGCGTCGCGAGTGGCGCGAGCGCGGCACCTACGCGCTCGATCTGCCGGCCCGCCGGCGCAGTCTGCGCGCCTTGTCCGGTCCGCGCGGCGAGCTCGCGCCGGCGGTCGCCGTCGACCTGCTCGACGGCGACGAGAGCGCGGCCGGCGCGCCGCTCGGTCCCGGCGTCGCGCTCGGGCTGGCGCTCGACCGCGAGGGGCGGCGTCTCGTCCTCCGCGCTCCCGGCGGCTCGACGAACGAGATCGGGAGCGAGCCGGGCCGCCTCACCCGGCTCGCTCGACGTTTCGAAGCCTGGCTCGCCGCCGTCGCCGTCGCCACCGTCGGCGCACCGGCTGTGCTCGCTCAGCTGGCGCCGCCTCCCTCGGTCTCCGAGCTCTTCCGCCGCCAGGCGGCGCGCACGCCGGATGCCGTGGCCTTGGAGGTGAGCGGCGAGCACTGGACCTATGGCGCCGTCGCGGCGCGCGCGGCGCGCCTCGCGGCGGCGCTGCGGCGTCGCGGCGCCTGCCCGGAGGGGCTGATCGCGATCCAGCTGGCGCGGCTGCCGGACCTGGTGACGGCGATCCTCGGCGTGCTCGCGGCCGGCGCCGCGTTCCTGGCGCTCGATCCGCTCGACGTGCCGCAGCGCCTCGGCCGCGTCGTCGACGCGGCGCGCCCGCTCCTCGCTCTCGGCGACGCCGGCGCGCGCGGTCTCGGCGGCGGCCGCACGGCGCATCCGTCGATCCACCCGATCTCCCTGGCGGATGCCGACGAGGGGCCGCCGCTTCCGGCCGCGGAGCCGATCAGCCCCGCGAGCCTCGCCTACGTCGCCTTCACCTCCGGCTCGACCGGCTCGCCCAAGGGGGTGGCGATCGAGCACGGCTCGCTCTCTCACTACATCCGCGCCGCCGGCCGCCGCTTCGCTCTCGGCCCGGGCGAGCGCCTGCTGCAGCTCGGCTCGCCCGCCTTCGACCTCGCCTACGAGCAGATCTTCGGCGCCCTCTGCCACGGCGCGGCGCTCGTCGGGCTCGCTGCCGACCACCTGCCGGAGCCGCGAGAGCTCCTCGCCGAGTGCGCGCGCGCCGGCGTCACCGTCCTGGATCTGCCGACCGCGGTGTGGGAGGCGGTGGCGCGCCAGTTGCCGCGCTCGGCGCCCGAGAGAACCGCGGCGCTCCCCGCCGGCCTGCGGCTGGTGGTGATCGGCGGCGAGCCGGCGACGGCAGCCGGCGTCGAGGCCTTTCTCCTCGCGGCGGAGGGGCGGGTGCGCCTGCTCAACACCTATGGTCCCACCGAGGCGACCATCGTGGCGACCTGGTGGGAGGCGCCGGCCGACCCCGCGACCCTCTCCGGCGGCGAGCCGGTTCCGATCGGGCGGCCGATCGACGGCGTCGAGGCGCACGTCCTCGACGCCGAGGGCGAGCCGGCGGCCCGCGGCGAGGCCGGCGAGCTGTGGCTGGGCGGCGCCGGCCTCGCCCGCGGCTACCATCGCCGGCCCGACCTCACGGCGGCGCGCTTCGTCGAACGGCCGGATGGCCGTCGGCTGTATCGGACCGGCGACCGGGCCTGCCGGCGGACGGACGGCGAGCTGATCCTCCTCGGCCGCTTCGATCGGCAGGTGAAGATCGCCGGCCGGCGGGTCGAGCCCGGCGAGGTCGAGGCGGTGCTGCGCGCGCTCGACGGCGTCGCCGAGGCGGCGGTGCTGCCGGCGGGAGGCGAGGGCGGCCCGGTCCGTCTGCAGGCCTGGGTCGTGTTGCGCGGCGGCGGCCCGCTCGCCGAGGTCCGCGCCGCAGCCGAGCGCGCCCTGCCGGCGTTCCTCCGGCCGAGCCGCTGGACGGCGCTCCCCGCGCTGCCGCGCACCGCGGCGGGGAAGCTCGATCGCCGGGCCCTCCGCGAGGTCGCGGCGCCGCGCGCCGAACCGCCGCGCGATCGCCGCGCCGACCCCCTCGAGGCGGCCCTCGCCGTTCTCTGGGAGCGCCTCCTCGGCATCGACCTCCGGCCGGCGGGCGGCGACGACTTCTTCGCCCTCGGCGGCGACTCGCTCGCCGCCATCGCCCTCGTCGTCGAGGTCGAGCGCCGCTGGGGCCGGCGGATCCAGCTGGCGCGCTTCGTCCGCGCGCCGACGCTCGCCGCCCTCGCCGCGGAGATCCGCGGCGCCGGCGGCGCGGTCTCCCCGGCCGCGCCACCCTCGGCGCCGGCGGCCGGCGCGCCGGCGTCGTATCTCGTCGACCTGCAGCCGCTGGGGCCGGCGCCGCCGCTGGTCTGCGTCCACGGCCTCGGCGGCCATCTCCTGCGGCTGGTCCCGCTGGCGCGCACCCTGGCGCCCGAGCAGCCGTTCCTCGGCCTGCAGAGCCCCGGCCTCGACGACGAGGAGCCGGTGCCGGCGACCATCGAAGCGCTGGCGGAGGTCTTCCTCGCCGCGCTGCGGAGCCGGCTGGGGCCGGGCCCCTACCGCCTCTGCGGCATGTCGTTCGGCGGCATCGTCGCGTTCGAGATGGCGCGCCGGCTGGCGGCGGCCGGCGGCCCGCCGGCGCTCCTCGTCCTCTTCGATACCGACCTGGCCGAGGTGATGCCGGGCTGGCGGCCGGCGGCGCCCGGCGGCGGTCTCGGCGCGCGCGCCGGCGACCTCCTGCGCGGCCGCCTCCGCCGCCTCCTCGGCGACCGTCTGGGGCGCGGCCGCCGGCGCGCCCGCCGCCTGCTCACCGGCGAGGACGCCATCCGCAAGGCCAACGAGTACCGGAGCTTCACCCGCGTGCTGCGCGCCAACGAGCGGGCGCTCGAGCGCTACCGGCCGGGAGCGTACGCGGGGACGGTGACCTATCTCGCGGCGACGGCGCGGGACCCCGCGCTCTATCGCGACTTCGCGGCGCGGACGGGCTGTCGGCTCGACGTCGTCGGCGTCCCCGGCGACCACCTGAGCATGCTCGAGCCGCCGCACGTCGAGCGTGTCGCCGCCGAGCTGCGGCGGGCGGCGGCCGCCGCCGAGCGACCTCCGCTCTACCCGACCGTCGTCAGCTGACTAGAACCGCAGCCGCGCCTCGATCTGGAGCTGCCGTCCGGGGTCGACGTTGCTGATCCCGCCGAGCGGCGTGCCGAAGGTCGAGAGCGGCGCCGCGCCGTTGCCGTAGACGCCGTTGAAGCCCACCACGTTGGCGTGGTTGGTGAGGTTGAAGCCCTCGGCGCGGAGCGTGAGGGTGGTGCCGCGGATGGCGAAGTCGCGCTCGACGAAGAGAGACAGGTCGTAGAGCGTGCCGCCGCGGCCGGCGTTGCGCGAGATGACGTGGCCGTCGACGACCGGCCGGTCGGCGGTCGAGCCGTCGCCGTTGTTGTCGCCGCCGGTGGTGATGTTGTACGGGCGGCCGGAGGCGATCTCGGCGACGCCGCCGAAGGTGAGCGTCAGGGGGCCGCGCACCCAGGCGGAGAGCACGGCGCGGTGGCGCTCGTCGAGCAGGCTGTCTGCCCACTCCTTGCTGAGCTGATGCACGTCGTTGGGGTCGCCGCCCGGCGCGTCGGGCTCGACGTTGTTGCGGCTGTGCGACCAGGTGTAGCTCAGCAGGACGGAACCGAGGTCGGAGAAGCTTCGCCGCAGGTTGAGCTGCAGCCCGTCGTACTTCGCCTCGCCGTGGTTGACGGTGGCGAGGATGCGCCGGTAGCCGTTGGGCACCGGCACGATCGGCCGGGTGAGGTCGGCGACGCTCGCCGGCCGCGTCTGCCCGGGGGCGGTGCGGTCGAGCTCCGACGGGGCGTTGAGGTCGATGTTCTGCAGGATGCGGTCGGTCGTCGCGTGGACGGCGTCGGCCGAGAGGCCCCAGCCGCCGGTGAAGCGGTGCTCGACGCCGAGCGTCGTCTGCTCGGTGCGCGGATTCTCCAACTGGTCGGGATAGCCGGCGAGCTTCGAGATGTCGAAGAACTGGCTGTAGTAGCCGGCCTCGCCCGGGCGGATGGTGATGTCACGCGGCGGCAGCACGGCGCCCGGCGGGAAGCCGGGCAGCGGGGCGAGCGAGGTCGGGAAGCCGAGCTGGCCGGGCGCGGCGCTGAAGCTGAAGAATCCGGTGGGGCCGTTCAGGTCCCAGGCGGCGGCGGTGTCGGCGGGGATCTCGGTGGTGTAGATGCCGAAGCCGCCGCGCACGGTGGTCGCGGGGTCGCCGCCCGGGCTGTAGGCGAAGCCGAGCCGCGGCGAGAGGTCGCGGGTGTCGTCGGAGAGCGTCTGGCGGTCGTAGCGGAGGCCGAAGTTGAGCACCAGGTCGTTGCGCACCCGGAAGTCGTCCTGGGCGAAGAGCGACCACAGGGTCTCGTCGACGGAGTAGCTGACGTTGCCGAAGCCCTGGGTGAAGCGGCTGACGTTGGCGAGCGTCAGCGCCGAGGTCGGCGTCGAGGCCGGGATGCCGGGCGCGAAGGTGAACTGGCCGAGCACGAACGGGGCGCCGAACTCCTGGCCGTTGCCGCCCGAGCGCGAGCGGACGGCGTCGCCGCCGAGCTTGAGGAAGTGGTCGCCGAGGGCGAGCGAGACGGTGTCGCCGACCTGGCCCTCTCGGTTGGTGAGGAAGGCGTAGCGCGACTCGCCCTCGGTCGCGACGCCCGGGCGGACGAGCTGGGTCGAGGGGTCGAGCGGCGAGAACTGGGTGATCGGGTCGCCCTCCTGCCACACCAGCCGCGCCTCGTTGTAGAGCGAGTCGGAGAGCACCGCCGTCTCGCCGACCTGCGCCTGGCTGGTGTCGCGCCGGAAGGTCCGCCCCGCCGACGGCAGCGTGATGCCGCCGACGACGTCCTGCGGGTTGTCGTCGGAGAAGCGGTCGAGGTCGAAGCGGCCGAGGAGGTGGTGCTGCGAGTCGAGGTCGGCGTCGAGGCGGCCGAAGAGGAGGGTCTGCCGGTACTGGCCGGTGAAGGTGCCGGGGGCGAGCGGCGAGGTGATGATCGAGTCGCGGCTCTGGTCGTTGCGTTCGCCGGCGACCGACCAGTAGACGTGGTCCTTGGCGATGGCGCCGGAGAGGAAGGCGCTCCCCTGGGTGAGCTCGTCGTGCGAGGTGGCGTGGGTGATCGGCGCGTCCTGCTGCAGGCCGCCCGGCCGCGAGAGGGCGACCAGGTCGCCGCGCAGCTGGTTGGTCCCGGCGCGGGTGACGAGGTTGACGGCGGCTCCCGCCGAGCGCCCGTACTCCGCCCCGAAGCTGTTGGTGAGCACCGTCAGCTCCTGGATGGCGCCGAGGGGGATGGCGGCGAAGATCGTCTGCCGGCCCCAGGCGTCGTCGGCGCGGCCGCCGTCGACGGTGAAGGTGGTCTGCCGGCGGCCGCCGCCGTCGATGACGAAGAGCGTCTCGTCGAGAAAGAGGTCGCCGGTGCCGCGCGCCGAGCGCACCGCGGAATCGAGCAGCGGCAGGGCGGTGATCTTGCGGCCGAGGAGCGGCGTCTCGCGGATCGTCGTGCTGTCGAAGCGGTCGCCGAGCTGCGGCGAGTCGGACTGCACCGCCTCGGGAGCGCCGAAGACGGTCATCTGCGCCGCCACTCCCGCGGCCTTGAGGACGACCTTCACCTCGGCGGTCCTGCCGCCCACGAGCTCGATCCCCGCCTGCTCCTGGGTGGTGAAGCCGTCGCGCTCGACGTGCAGGTCGTAGCTGCCGGTGAGCGGCAGCTCGGGGAGGACGTAGCGGCCCTGGGCGTCGCTCCGCGTGCTGCGCGAGATGCCGGTCGCCTCGTTGGCGACCGCCACCAGGGCGCCCGGGATCGGCGCTCCCGACTCGTCGAGCACGCGGCCGCGGAGGGCGCCGGTGGCGGGGGTCTGGGCGCGGAGGAGCGGCGGGGCGGTGCAGAGGGCGGCGAGCGCCAGGGCGAGCGCCAGCCTTCGGCGGCGGCGCGTGGTCGCGATCGGCGGCGAGCCAGAGTGCATCGGAGATCCTTTCTGTGCGCGGTCGGCGACCGGCGGGTACGAGGCACGATTCGCGGGCGTCGGCGCCTCGCGCGCTACTCGCCGCGGAGCGCCCGCACCGGGTCGACGCGGAGGGCGCGGAGCATCGGCGGCAGGCTGGCGAAGAGGGCGACGGCGGTGAGCAGGAGGGCGGCGCCGGTGAACACCGCCGGGTCGTGGCTGGCGGTGCCGAAGAGGAGCGATTCGAGGCCGCGGGCGAGGGCGAAGGCGAGGAGGAGGCCGGCGGCGACGCCGGCCGCGGTGGTGCTGAGAGCGTTGCCGAGGAGGAGGCCGCAGACCTCGCGCCGCCCGGCGCCGACGGCGATCCTCACCGCGATCTCCCGCGTGCGCTGGGCGACGGCGTAGGACATCACGCCGTAGATGCCGAGGCTGGCGAGGAGGAGAGCGAGGAAGGCGAAGGCGCCGACCAGGAGCATGTGGAACCGCCGCCCGGCGAACGACCGCTGCATGAGATTCGACAGCAGGTCGACGTTCGAGATCGGCTGGTCGCGGTCGATCGCCAGCACCTCGGCGCGGAGCTGCGCGGCGAGGCGGAGCGGATCGCCCAGGCGCGGATCGCTGCGCACGACGAGCTGGAGGCCGGGGATGGGCCGCGCCGCGTAGGGCACGTAGGTGTCGAGCGTCGGCGCGTCGTCGAGCGCGTCGACGTGGACGTTGCCCACCACGCCGACGACGGTCAGCCAGCGGCCCCTCTCCCAGGCGATGCGCTTGCCGATGGCGCTCTCGTGCGGCCAGGCGAAGCGGGCGAGGTGCTCGTTGACGAGGACCGTGCTGGTACCGGCGCGATCGCCGGCGTCGAAGAGCCGGCCGGCGAGGAGCGGGATGCGCAGGGCGCGGAAGTAGCCGCTCGAGGCGACCCGCTTCTCGGCGGTGATCGCCTCGCCCGGCCGCGGCTGCGGCCTCCCCTCGATCTCCAGGTCGCCGTTGATGTTCGAGCCGCCGAAGGGCGTCGTGTCGCCGACGCCGGCGGCGGTGACGCCGGGGAGGGCGGCCATGCGCTCGATCAGGCGGTCGAAGAAGCCGGCGATGGCGGGGTCGGTGGGATAGCGGGAGGCCGGCAGCTGGATGCCCGCCACGACCACGCCGTCGGGATCGCAGCCGGGCGAGATGGCGAGGAGGTGCGAGAAGCTGCGGATGAGGAGGCCGGCGCCGATGAGCAGGGCGAGCGACATGGCGATCTCGGCGACGACGAAGGCGCGGCGCAGGCCCTGACCCTGCGCGCCGGCGCCGCCCCTCCCCCCTTCCTGGATGGCGGTCTGCAGGGCGGAGCGGCCGCCGCGGACGGCCGGCACCAGGCCGGCGAGGACGACGGCGAGGAGGGTGGAGACGAGGGCGGCGAGGAGGACGCCGGAGTCGGCGTGGATCTCCCGCGCCCGCGGCAGCCAGGCGGCGAGGAGCGACGAGCCGAGCCGCAGCGAGCCGACGGCGAGGCCGAGGCCGAGGACGCCGCCCGCGGCGCCGAGGAGTGCGGACTCGACGAGGAGCTGGCGCGCCAGACGCCCCGGGCTCGCCCCCAGCGAGGCGCGGATCGCCATCTCGCGCTCGCGGCCGGTGGCGCGGGCGAGGAGCAGGTTCGCCAGGTTGGCGCAGGCGATGAGGAGGATGAGGCCGACGGCGCCGACCAGCGTCCAGAGGGTGCGGCCGACGTCGCCGACGGTCACCGCGAGGAGGGTCTTGGCGATCGCCGTCCGCTTCTGCTCGCTGTCCGGGTCCTCGCGCTGGATGCGCTGGAGGATCGCGTCGATGTCCCGCTGCGCGCCGGCGGCGGTGACGCCGGGTCGCAGGCGGCCGATCGGCCGCAGGTAGTTGAAGCCGCGCTTGAGGACGAGGTCGGGCTGCGAGTCGTCGGCGATCTCGGGGACGGCGAGGCGCGGGCTCACCCAGAGGTCGGCGCCGCTCGCGGCGGCGAACTCCGGCGGCATCACCCCGACGACGGTGACGCTGCGTCCGCCGAGGTCGAGGGCGCGGCCGACGACCCGGCGGTCGGCGGCGAACTCGCGGTGCCAGAGGCCGTCGGAGAGCACCGCCGCCGGCGGCCCGCCGGCGTGGTCGAGCGCCGGCTCCAGGGTCCGGCCGACCGCCGCCGGCAGGCGGAAGACGTCGAAGTAGTCGGGGGTGACGACCGTGCCGCGGAGGAGGAGCGGCGCGCCGTGGGCGCGGGTGAGCACGAAGGTGCGCGGGAAGAAGGCGGCGAGCGGCGCGAAGCTGCGGTTGAGGCGGCGGTCGTCGAGAAGGTTGGGCGGCGAGGTGGGGGCGAACTCGCAGCACGCCTTCTTCTCGCCGAGCACGAGGATCCGCTCGCTGGCGGGGAAGGGGAGCGGGCGCAGGAGGACGGCGTCGACGATGCTCACCATCGCCGTGTTGGCGCCGATGGCGAGCGCCAGGGTGGCGACCGCGACGGCGGTGAAGCCGGGGCTCTTGGCGAGCAGCCGGGCGGCGAAGCGAAGGTCGGCGGTGAGGCTTTCGAGTCTCGGCATGGGCGCCCCCGGACAGGTCTTGAGATCGCTATCTTACGCGCGCGCCGCGTCCTGCCGCGCTGCCTGTAACGAACGACGTGCCGCGCCGCCTGACCAGTGAGCAGCTCGAATTTTCATCTCTGAACCCAAAGAGGAGAGAAACCATGAGAACACCGCTCAGCCTGATCCTGATCCTGGGAGCTTGCGCTCTACCTGTGCTGGCCGCGGATGGACCGGTGGTCGGCAAGGCCCCCGCCGGCCAAGAGGCCGCTGCGGCGGCTTCGCCAGCCGACGACTTCGCCAAGAAGGACCTCGTCGAAGGCATGCTGCGCGACGCCAAGCAGGCGGCGGGCAAGGACTTCGACGCCAAGTTCCGCGCCGCCGCGAGCCAGAATCTCCTGGCGCTCCCCGCCGAGGAGCTGGCGCGGCTCGCCGGCCAGGGCAACGGTCTCAACACCATCGTCACCCGCACCCTGGGCAGCGCCACGGGCGACCTGGTCTACACGCCGATGTCCCCCTGCCGGATCTTCGACTCGCGCACCGGCTCCGGCGTGCAAGGCGCCGGCGGCGGGCCGCTGGCGGCGAACGTGACGCGGGCGATCGACGTCGCCGGCGGCGCCGCCGCCTCCTGCGGCGTGCCGTTCCCCGTCGCCAAGGCGGTGGTGCTCAACTTCACCGTCGTCACCCCCGCCGGCGCCGGCGACCTCCGCGCCTGGCCGTGGGACAACACCAGCCCGGCGCCGCCCAACGCCAGCCTCGTCAACTTCACCGCCATCTCCGGCCTCAACCTCGCCAACAGCGTCGTCGTGCCGATCTGCAACTCGGCGACCGCGACGAGCGGCGACTGCACCCACGATCTCTTCCTCCGCGCCGACGTGCACGCCACTCACCTGGTGATCGACGTGCTCGGCTACTTCGGCGCTTCGGTCGCCACCGCGCTCGACTGCGAGCGGCTCTCGGCGCCGTTCTCGGCGGCGATCGGCACGCAGTTCAACGTCGGCTCGCCCTCTTGCGACGCCGGCTACACCCTGACCGGCGGCGGCATCGAGCTCGGCCAGGGCTGGACCTCGGGCGACGAGCTCCTCGGCACGAACCCGTTCTCCAACGAATGGCAGTGCCTGGGCTACAACGGCGGCGGCAACGTCTGGTCGGGCAACTGCTGGGCGCTCTGTTGCCGGGTTCCGGGCCGCTGAGCCGGCAGCGAGGTCTTCTCTGCACGCCGGGCTCGGAGCCGGGGGGCGACGCCTCCTGTCTCCGAGCCCGTTCGGTTTGCTCGCCGCCCCCGCTCCGCCGCGGCCGCCGGAACGCGTCCTCGCGCGAGGTCTCGGCCGTCCGGCGCGGTGGACGCGAGCAGGCTTTTAGCGCCTGTTGATGCACTGGCACAGAAGCCGCACTGCGCCGTGTTCCGAGATTGCGCACCGACCCTCGGAGAACCGCCATGCACATCGCCTTCCTCACCCTCTTCCTCGGCCTCCTCCGCGGCACCCAGCCGGTGGCGCTCGACGCCGGCAGCGGCGTCGCCGCGATTGAGCTCGTCCTCGACGGACAGCGCGCCGGCCGCGTCAGCGGGCCGCCCTGGACGCTCGCCGTCGACTTCGGCGCCACCCTCCTGCCGCATCACCTCGAAGCCCGCGGGCTCTCGGCGGAAGGCCGCGAGATCGATCACATCGAGCAGTGGGTCAACCTGCCGCGCCCGCCGGCGGAGGTCGACCTGGTGGTCGACGGCGGCGCTCCCGGCAAGCCAGCCTCGGTGCGGCTCAGCTGGCGCGACCTCACCGGCGCGCCGCCGACCGAGACCCGCCTCACGCTCGACGGCGCGCCGCTCGCTCTCGACGCCGCCGGCCGGGCGCCGATCGCGATCCCCGCCGCCGGCGCGGCGCATGTCCTCTCCGCCGAGCTTCTTTTCGCCAACGGCACCACCGCGAGGAAGGACGTCGTCTTGACCGGCGACTCGGCCGGCGAGGTGGCGACCGAGCTCACCGCGGTGCCCATCCGCACCCGGCGGCCGGCGAGGCCGCTGCCGGTCAACGATCTCGCCGGCCGCCTCGCCGCCGGCGGCCAGCCCCTCGCCGTGCGCACCGTCGATCAGGAGCCGCCGCAGGTCTACGTCGTCATCGCGCCGAGCTTCCTGCGCGACCGGGCGCTCGGCTTCGCCGCGCGCTGGAACGGGACGCTGGCGCTCGGCGGCGGCGGCGGCGTCCACTTCCTCGCCACCTCGCCGAGGCTCTTCCCGACCGCCGGCGGTTCCACCGCGGTGTTCGACATCTCGGCCGGCGGCGACTTCGATTTCCGCGCCCTGCCGGATCTCACCGACCCCCGGCCGTCGCCCGCCAAGCCGCCGCAGCTCGGCGACGCCATCGCCGTCGCCGGCCTCCACGCCCTCGAGCGCCAGACGCCGCGGGCGGTGGTGCTCATCCTCGGCAGCGATCCCGCCGACGCCAGCGAGCTCCCCCCGGCCGTCGTGCGCAACTACCTGGCGGCGATCGGCGTGCCGCTCTTCGTCTGGTCGCCGCACCGCCGCGAGCGCGACCCGTCGGTCTGGGGCGATGTCGAGGACATCTCGGACCAGGGGAAGCTCGCGCACGCCTTCCTCCTTCTCGACGAGGAGCTCAAGCGGCAGCAGATCGCCTGGGTCGAGGGGCGCTATCTGCCGCAGGCGATCACGCTGGGCCAGGCGGCCAAGGGGCAAGCGGGGCTCGAGCTCGTCACTCGGCCGGCCGCCGACGCGTCGGCTGCGGTGGCTTCGGCGGCCCAGCCCGCCCATCAGGCTGTGCGATAGATCGGCGCGGCGGCCGCGGTGCGGATAGACTCGCGGCCGCCTTCCCGATGGAGAGAGCCGTCATGGACCATCCGCAGCCGATCCGTCCCGAGGAGCACGCCGTCTACGATGGCGAGCGGATGGGCAAGAGCACGCTCTTCGAGTCGGAGCGCCTGCTGGTCGGGTTGAACGCCTTCGAGCCCGGCCAGGAGCACCGCCTGCACGCCCATCCCGGCATGGACAAGGTCTACCACGTGCTCGCCGGGAGCGGCCTCTTCCTCCTCGCCGGCCGCGAAGAGCCGATGGCCGCCGGCGACCTCCTCGTCGCCCCGGCGGGCGTCCAGCACGGCATCCGCAACTCCGGCGCGGAGCGGCTGCTGGTGCTGGCGATCCTCGCCCCGGCGCCCGGCGAGCGGCCCGCGCCGGCCGCTGCGGCCGACCCTGGGGCGGGGAATCGCTCTCCCGCCGTCTGAAGCGCTCTCCGCCGATCTGAGCCGCGTTCACGCCGTCTGAATCGCCTCCACGCCGCCTGAAGCGGAGGCAGGCCGCCTGAGGCGAGCTCAGGCGGTGTGGATCGCTCTCACGCCGTATGAACCGGATTCAGACCGTGTGAGCCCATCTCACCTGGCGTGAAGCGGATTCCCCTCCCGCCGCTCGCGGTCTCCGCGCTCCGCTTGCGGCCGCCGCCGCCCGCGCCGCGCCGTCGCCTCCGCCGCCCGCCCGTGGGCCGTGCCGCGAGCGCGGGCTCTGCCGCGCGGAGCTGCGGCCGCTGCCCCGCGAGCGGGCAGAAACCTTGCATCTCCTGCGGCAGGATTCGAACCGGACACCAGAGCGCGGTTCCATTCAGCATGTCGACGAGAACAGCCGAGCCGGCCGCGAGCGGCGGCCTGCGGACCGATCCGCTCGCCGGAGGCGGCGCCATGGGCGCGCTGATGCGCTCCCTCGACTGGTCCGAGACCGCCGTCGGCCCCGTCGCCGGCTGGCCGCAGAGCCTGCGCACCGCCCTCGGCATCCTCCTCGAGACCGGCTTCCCGATGTACATCGCCTGGGGGCCCGGGCTCACCCAGTTCTACAACGACGGGTACCGACCGATCCTCGGCTCCACCAAGCACCCCGCCGCGATGGGGGGGAGCACCCGCGACACCTTCGCCGAGATCTGGGACATCATCGGGCCGATGTTCGAGGGCGTCTTCGCGGGCACCGCGACGACCGTCGACGACTTCAAGCTGCCGCTCGACCGCCACGGCTTTCTCGAGGACTGCTACTTCACCTTCTCCTACAGCCCCATCCGCCAGGAGGGGGGGAGCGTCGGCGGCATCCTCGTCGCCGTCAACGAGACCACCGAGCGCGTCGTCGGCGCGCGCCGGCGGCGGACCCTCCAGGAGCTCGCCGCGCGCACCCAGGAGGCGGCGGAGACCGTCGAGGCGGCCGGCGCCGCCGCCGCGGAGGTGCTGGGCGAGAACGCCGCCGACCTTCCCTTCGTCCTCCTCTACCTGCTCGCCGCCGACGGCACCGGCGTGCGCCTGGCGGGAGCGGCGGGGATCGCGCCGGGAGCGGCGGCGAGCCCGCTCGCCGTCGAGCTGGCGGCGGCCGGCTCGCCCTGGCCCTTCGCCGAGGTGCTGGAGAGCGGCGCCGCGCGGCTCGTCGAGGAGCTTCCGGCCGGCGTCGACCTCGCGGCGCCGGCCGCCGGGGAGGAGCCGCCGCGGCGCGCCCTGGTGCTCCCCATCGCGCGGCCGGGGATGGCGCGGCCGACCGGCGTGCTGGTCGCCGCGCTCGGCGCGCGGCTGTTGCTCGACGACGCCTACCGCAGCTTCCTCGCCCTCGTCGCCGGGCAGATCGCCACCGCCGTCGCCAACGCGCGGGCGCTCGCCGAGGCGCGCGCGCAGGCCGCGGCGCTCGCCGAGCTCGACCGCGCGAAGACCGCCTTCTTCTCGAACGTCAGCCACGAGCTGCGCACGCCGCTCACCCTCATCCTGGGGCCGGCGGAGGAGGCGCTCGACGACGCCGAGGAGCTGCCGCCGGCGGCGCGCCAGCGCTGCCTCCTGGTGCGCGACAACGCCCGCCGCCTGCTCAAGCTGGTCAACACGCTCCTCGACTTCTCGCGCCTCGAGGCCGGCCGCCTGCAGGCTTCCTACGAGCCGGCGGACCTGGGTGCCCTGACCGGCGACCTGGCGACCCTCTTCCGCGCCGCCATCGAGCACGCCGGCCTGCGCTTCGCCGTCGACCTCGAGCCGCTCGGCGAGGAGGTCTTCGTCGACCGCGACATGTGGGAGAAGATCGTCCTCAACCTGCTCTCGAACGCCCTCAAGTTCACCTTCGAGGGGGAGATCGGGCTGCGCCTCGAGCGCCGCGGCGAGCGCGCCGTCCTGACCGTCCGCGACACCGGCGTCGGCGTCGCCGCCGACCAGCTCCCCCTCCTCTTCGATCGCTTCCACCGCGTGCCCGGGGGGCGCGCGCGCACCCACGAGGGCACCGGGATCGGCCTGGCGCTGGTGCAGGAGCTGGTCAGGCTGCACGGCGGCACGGTCGCGGTGGAGAGCGCCGTCGACATCGGCACCACGTTCACCGTCGCGCTCCCCTTCGGCGCCGCCCACCTGCCGGCGGCGGCGCTCGCCGCGCGCCCTGGCCCGCGCGACGCCGCGCCGGCGGGCGCCGCCGGTCCCTTCGTCGCCGAGACCGAGCGCTGGACGCGGGACGCCGGCCTCGCCGCCCCGCCGCCGCGGGCGGCGCCGGCGCCGAAGCCCGGCGCGGCGCGCATCCTCGTCGCCGACGACAACGCCGACATGCGGGCCTACCTCGCCCGCCTGCTCGGCGACCGCTGGCAGGTCGAGGCCGTCGCCGATGGCGACGCCGCCCTCGAGCACGCCCGCCGGTCGCCCCCCGATCTCATCCTCTCCGACCTCATGATGCCGGGCCTCGACGGCTACCAGCTCCTGGCGGCTCTCCGCGCCGGCGAGGGGACGCGCGCCATCCCGGTCATCCTCCTCTCGGCGCGCGCCGGCGAGGAGGCGCGCCTCGAAGGCCTCGCCGCCGGCGCCGACGACTATCTGGTCAAGCCCTTCTCGGCCCGCGAGCTGCTCGCCCGCGTCGGCACCCGGCTGGAGATCTCGCGGCTGCGCATCGAGGCCGACCGCGCGCGGTCGCGGCTCTACTCGCAGTTCATGCAGGCGCCGGTGCCGGTCTGCGTCCTCCTCGGTCCGGCCCTCGTCTACGACCTCGCCAACCCGCTCTACGAGCGCATGGTCGGCCGCACCGGCTGCGTCGGCCGCACCATCCGCGAGGCCTTCCCCGAGCTGCCGGCGGACGCCGCGATCTTCCGCACCTTGGCGGAGGTCTACGCGCGCGGCGAGCCGTTCACGGCGGACGAGTATCCGGTGCCGCTCGACCGCGCCGGCGACGGCACCGTCGAGGACGTCGCCTTCCAGTTCACCGCGCAGCCGATGCGCGACGGCGACGGCGAGGTGTTCGGCATCATGGTCGTCGCCATCGACGTCACCGCCCAGGTGCGGGCGCGCCGCGAGGTCGAGGCGGCGCGCAAGCTGCTCGAGACGGTGGTCGACCAGATGCCGGCGGGGGTGATCATCGCCGCCGCACCCGCCGGCCGCACGCTCCTCGCCAACGAGCGGGTGCGCGAGATCCTCGGCCACCCGGCGCTGCGCACCGACGACGTCGCCGGCTTCGCCGCCTACAGCGCCGTGCACGCCGACGGCCGCCCCTTCGCCTCCGGCGAATACACCCTCGCCCGCGCCCTCGCCGGCGAGGTGGTGACCGACGTCGAGATCCTCTACCGGCGCTCCGACGGCGAGATGCTGACCCTCTCCGCCAGCGCCGCGCCGGTCTATGGCGCCGGCGGCGAGATCGTCGCCGCGGTCAACGCCTTCCACGACATCAGCGACCGCAAGCGCGCCGATGCCGAGCGCCAGCAGCTCCTCGAGCGCGAGCGCGAGGCGCGGGCACAGGCGGAGATCGCCAGCCGCTCGAAGGACGAGTTCCTGGCCATGCTCGGCCACGAGCTGCGCAACCCGCTGGCGCCGATCGTCACCGCGCTGCAGCTCATGCGGCTGCGCGACGACGGTGCGGTGCACAAGGAGCGCACCATCATCGAGCGCCAGGTCAACCACCTGGTGCGCCTGGTCGACGACCTCCTCGACGTGTCGCGCATCACCCGCGGCAAGATCGAGCTCAAGCGCGAGCGGATCGAGCTCGCCGAGGTGGTCGCCAAGGCGATCGAGATGGCGAGCCCGCTGATCGAGGAGCGCCGCCACCGGCTGACGCTGCGCGTGCCGCGGCAGGGGCTCCTCGTCGAGGCCGACGCGGTGCGCCTGGCGCAGGTGATCTCCAACCTCCTCAACAACGCCGCCAAGTACACCGAGCCGCAGGGCTCGATCACCCTCAGCGCCCGGCGCCAGGGCGACGAGGTGGTGCTCGCGGTGCGCGACAACGGCATCGGCCTCCGCCCCGAGATCCTGCCGCAGATCTTCGATCTCTTCGTGCAGGAGAGCCAGGCGCTCGACCGCGCCCAGGGCGGCCTCGGCCTCGGCCTCGCCATCGTGCGCATCCTGGTCGAGCTCCACGGCGGCACCGTCGAGGCGCGGAGCGCCGGCGCCGGCCGCGGCAGCGAGTTCGCCGTCCGTCTGCCCGCCGCCGCGGCCGCCGAAAGCGAGGTGCCGGCGCCCGAGCGCGGCATCGCCCCTCGCCCCGACGCCCTCCGTGTCCTCGTCGTCGACGACAACGTCGATGCCGCCGAGCTCCTCGCCGAGAGCGTGCGGCTGATGGGGCACGTCGCCCAGGCGGCGTACGACGGGCCGGCGGCGCTGCGCATCGCGGCGCGCTTCCGCCCCGACCTCGCCCTCTTGGACATCGGCCTGCCGGTGATGGACGGCTACGAGCTCGCCCGCCACCTGCGCGAGCTCCCTGGCCTCGAAGCGCTCCGTCTCGTCGCGGTGACCGGCTACCTGCAGGAAGCCGACCGCCGCCACACCACCGCCGCCGGCTTCGCGCGCCACCTGGTGAAGCCCATTCACATCGAAGACCTCGAAGAGCTCCTCGCCGGCGAGCCGGCGCCGCGCGGTCCGCGGCGGCGGTGAGGGCCGCGGAGGCTCGCTGCCGCAACGTCAGCAGAGCGGGTGCGGCTCAGCTGTCGTAGTGCCCACCGATCGCCATCACGTAGAGACTCTTGTCGTCATCGCGGTAGACCAGTCGGTCCTTGAGCGAGAGCCGTCGAGACCACAGCCCGGCGAGGGCGTGACGAAGAGGCTCGGGCTTGCCCGTTCCGGTGGCGGGATCGCCGCGCTGCATCTCCTTGAGCTGGCGGCAGAGAACGCGGTGCAGGAAGCGGTACGATCCGATGCCGCCCGGAGCGCTCGGCCGCGGCGCCTCGCTCCGATCGCGTCGCCATCTCGACGCCATCGCGGTGTGCTTCTTCGTGAGCGGTCGACCTGACATGAACCGTTTCTTTCAGAGATCGCGCGTCTCCTCCCTGAACGCGTATGATGGTCTGGAGGGTCGAGCATCATGTCGAGCCAATGTTCGGGATTTCTTCTTCTCGTCGGACTGCTGGCGCCGGCGAGCCTGTGGGCGCAGGTTCCTACTCCGCAGCGCCATGTCTACGTGAACGACAACTGTTACACCTGCAGCGCCACCCTTCATCAAGGGCCGACCGACCCGAGCCTGCGGTGCAATCCGGTCGGCAACGACGAATCGGGCCAGGGAACGTCATGCACCGAGTACTACTACCTGGACGGCTGGGAGTGCGCGACGTCCGACAACCCTTGTTACAACGTCGTCTCTCACGGCAGCCTGCAGGGAGGTGAAGGGATCCGGTTGCGGCGCGCGGATGCGACCGAGATCGCAACCGTTTCGCCAGCCGGTCGAGCCTCATGTCGGCTCCAAGGTTCTGCCGCCGGCAGTGAGAAGCAGCCATCGCGATGACGACGGGATCGATCGGCGCCCTGACGGCGCTCCTCCTCGCCGCCGTCGTAGCGACGGCGGCGAGGCCGGCAGCTGCTGTTGATTCGCCGGCGGTGGCCGCGCCGGCGAGGGTGCGCTTCGAGTGGGTGATGCAGGGCGGCTCGACGGCGGCGCGCGTCGGCGCGCTCCGGCTCGAGGGCGTCTCGGCCTCGCCGCTCGCCGCGTCCGAGACGGCGGGAGCGAGCCGACCGCTGTCGCTCGCCGTCGACGGCGAGGCTGCGGTCGTCGGCGCGCTGCCGCCCGGGTCGCGCTGGAGCCTGTCGGTCGCGATCCCGGGATACTGGGCGCGGCCGGAGATCGTGGAGGCCGGCGCGGCAGGTGCGGAGTCGGTGCATCGCATCGAGCTGTGGCCGACGGGGCGCGTCGCGGGCGTCGTCCGCATGGCCGATCGCCAAGAGCCTCTCGTCAGCACCATCACGGTGGCGAACCTGCTGTCGCCGCTGCCGGCGCGGAAGCCCGGGCTCGGCGAGCAACGTTTCGCCTGCCCCGTCGACGAGAGAGGCCGCTTCGCCTGCGAGCTGCCGGCGGACGGCTTCGACCTCGCGCTCTCGGCCGACGGCTTCGTTCCGGAGTACCGCTGGGCGGCGTCGGTCGCCGCCGGCAGGACCTACGACGCCGGCACGGTCGTGCTCCAGCGCGGCGCTTCGCTCGCCGGCTGGGTCACCGTCGAGGACGGTGTGCTGTCGCCGAGCCGCTGCACCGTCCGGCTCGTCCCGATGATCGCTCCCGGCGGCGGTCGCCAGGGGGTGCAGATCGAGAAGACGGCCGGCTCGGCGCCGGTCCGCAAGGACGGCTTCTTCCAGCTCCGCGGCGTGGCCCCCGGCAGCTATCTGCTGCAGGCCGAGCAGCCGGGGCTCGCTCCGGCGCGAGCGTTTCCGATCGCCGTCTGGCCGGGTGCGGAGAGCCTGATCAAACAGCCGCTCGTCCTCCGGCGCCCGCTCACCCTGGAGCTCGCCATCACGCCGGCGATCGACTGGCTCGGCAAGCCCTGGCAGGTGCGCGTCGTCCGCCTTTCCGATTTCAGCGCCAACCTCGAGCGGCGGGCGGCCTACGAGGCCGCCGCCAGCCGCGAGGGCCGGGTGGTGGTGCCGGGACAGAGCCCGGGCAGGTACCTCGTCGACGTCCGCGATTCGCTCGGCAACTCGCTCTCGACCGACCCGCAGCTCGAGGTCACCGGCCCTGACGACGCGCGGCGGGAGATCGCGATCGACCTCGTCAGCGTCGAAGGCAAGCTCCTCCTCGGCAAGAATCCGCTGGCGGCGACGATCTGGTTCGGCTCGCCGTTCAGCACGCCGGGGGTCAAGATGTCGGCGGACGACAAGGGGCGTTTCCAAGGCGTGCTGCCGCGCGGCGGCCGCTGGGAGGTACGCGTCGAGTCCGCCGAGCCCGCGCTGCGCGCCAGCCGCTCGACAAGGGTCGTGCCCGATCGAGCGGGCCGCGCCAAGGTCGAGATCGATCTCCCGGACGTCAGGCTCTTCGGCCACGTCGTCGACGAGGACGGCCAGCCCGTCGCCGGTGCCGAGGTCGGCATGGACATGGAGCGCTGCTCCGATTCGGTGCGCACCGACGCCTCCGGCAGCTTCTCGTCACGCGGTCTGGATACCGGTCTCGTGACGTTGGTCGCCAAGGCGTCGGCGCCGCCGGGGAAATCGCTCAGCGACGCGGCGACGGCCCTCTTGAGGGACGGCGAGGAGACCGGGCCGATCGAGCTCCGCCTGCGGCGGATGCGCACCCTGACCGGCCGCGTCGTCTCGCCGCTCGGTCCGGTCGTCGGCGCCTCGGTCGCAGCGGTCCCCGCCGGCTCGGCGCGCTTCGAGGTCGAGGAGTCCCCGACGGACCTCACGGGGAGCTTCTCCGTCCAGCTGCCGGCGCAGACGGCGAGCGCCTTCGTCTATGTGAGCGCTCCCGGCGACGCCTTCCGCGCCTTCCAGGTGCCGGTCGACGGGTCGCCCGCCACCCTCGCCGTCGACGCCGACTCGGGCGCGCTCGAGGTCGCCATCCCGTATTCGCGTGACGAGATGGACGAGCAGGACATCTCGCCGCCCTGGTTCCTGCAGAACGGCATCCCGGTCCCGGCGGCTTTTCTCCGCCGCTGGGCCCTCGGCCACGGCGAGGCCTACGCCGACGCGGCGTACACCAGCCTCCGCGTCGGCAACCTGGCGCCCGGCGGCTATCAGGTCTGCTTCGCCGCCCGGCCGAGCATCGTCGCCGCCCATCGCGCCGGCTGGGCCAGCCCTCCCGGACGCTGTGCCGCCGGAACGCTCGGCTCCGGCGCCACGCTCCGCCTGGTGCCGGAGCGCGACGAAGCGCGCCCCAGGCTTTCGACTGGAGGATCGAACAACCTCGAGGACCGGTGATCGGCGGAGGCCCGCTGGCAGCGGCGTCAACAGTGTGAAGCAGCTCAATGCTTGAGGCCGGCGCTGAGCTCCTCGGCCATCTGCTTGAGCTTCTGGATTGCCGCTCTGCCGGCCTGCGAGTCGGTGACGACCCTCTCCGAATCTACCGTGCCAGTGGCGAAAGCACCCTCGGGCAGCTCGACAAGGTCGGTCTTGCCGGTGTCGAGCTGTTTGACCACTGCATCCGTAATGTCGATGGCATCGTCGGCGAAGATGAGTCCCGAATCGAACTTTCTGAACACATACGTGAGGCGGTTGGCGATTCCGATGGAGCGGACCGCCGACTCGAGGAGAGTCTCGATCGATTCCCTTTCGTGGGCGCTGAGCTGCGTCCAGTCGGCAGGCTTCTTCCCGATCGCGCTCAAGGCTTTGCGTATCACGGTCGAACGGGCGGAGGTGATCTGGATGTCGACGACTGCGACCTTGCTGGTCGCGGGGAACGTCAACCTGGCGCCGCGAGTCGAACCGGCATCGAGCAGATCGATGATCGGTTGGGTGATGTCGAACCGGTCGTCAGCATAGATCAACCCCGATTCAGACTTCCGAAAGACGAGCGTTAGCCGGTTGGCGTCGCCGGTGGCGTTGATGACAGGCATCACCTGCTTGTCGAGCGCGGTGAGCGCATCCTCTTTCGCCTTGGCGAGCCGAGAGTTAGCCTCTTCCGCGGGGCTAGAGGTAGCGGAGGACCCACGATTGTTCAATTCGGTCGGGCCAGAGGGCTGGACAGGCGGGATGGTGGTCGCGAGCGCCCGTGGCTCCTCAGCCTTCGAACGAGCGCCAGGCGGCACGAAATAGAAGTCACCGATGACGTTCGAATTGATCCACGGGAGCTGGCGACCTTCCGAGGCTCTGTACACACCGGCGCGGACCTCGCGAAATACCTCGTCGAGCGTCAGCTCCTGGTGCTGCAGGGCTAGGAGCAGGTACTTTGTGAACAGGCCGTTGCTCTCTTTGGCGTTGTCGCTGGCGGTTCCCCCCGGCTCAGTTGAGAAGGCGAAGAACGTCCCGCGCCCCGGGATCATGGCTGCCAGGCCACGGCTCGATGAGCGCAGGCCGCGAAATGGATTGTCGCGGCAGGAATCGAGAATGAGAATCCTCAGCTTGGCGCCCGATGCTTCCATCCGCTCTTGAATAAGCTGCGCGCTGTAGCTCTGAAACTTCGCTTCGATGAGGTCGTCAGCATCGAAATCGATCGGCTCGAGATAGTTCTCGCCGTCGACCTGGATACTGTGTCCGGAATAGTAGAAAAGCGATACATCTCCGGGTCCCAGGCTGGAGAGGAACTTCTTGGCCGCCTTGGTGAGGGTCTTGAGATCGGCATCGAGGACGAGGGTGACGTCGAAGTCGATCGCACGCAGAGCCTCGGCGACGCCGCGGGCGTCATTGGCAGGGTTCTTGAGCCGCGCCGTCGGATATGCGCTATTGCCGACGACGAGAGCAACCCGCCGCTCGTGGAGGGGCTCGCTCCGCGCCCTGCCGGCGGTCAGCGCGAGCGCGACCGCCGCGCCCACGACGGCGCGCGCTACCGGTCCTTGCAGGAGGCGCATCGTCCGCAGCAAGGGGGAATCTGGCAGGGCATCTCGCCGCACTGGACGTGCTTCAAGTAGGCGGCGAGGCCGCTCTCCTGCAGCACGATGAGGCGCTTGCCGGAGCCCTGGGACTGGTCGTACCACTGCCGTGAAAAGCTGCCTTCGACCACCTCGATGCCCGCCCCGCGGCCGTCCTCAGCCGCGATCTTCAGGCGCACCTTGCCCTCGGGCCCGGCGGGCGAGGTGAGGACGGGTGGGGGCTGCGCCTCCTGGTGGCGGGCGTAGGCCGTGAGGAGGGCGCGGTAGCCGCGGCGGAGGTCCTCCTCCGGGGAGCTTCCGGCCTCGAGAGAGGTGAGCGTGCGGACGATCCGCTGCTCGAAGTCCTTGGTCACCAGGACGACCCGATCGTCTCGACCGAGCTCCGGCAGGGTCGATCGGGTCACCTCGCTCACGATCGTCTGGATGCGCTCGTCGCCGAGAGCGTTCCCATAGGTGGCCGCAGCGAGAGGCGTCCCACAGGCGGCGAGAGCGAGCGACCAGAGCAGCAGCGAGCGGATCATCGGTGGTTCCTCGTCGTCGGGGTCATGGGCGCGGCGATGCGCTCGATGACGAGCCAGCCGCCGAGCAGCGAAAGGAGGAGGAGAGCGGTGAGGAAGAACTGCGCCTGCGCCGAGAGCAGATCGTTGAGCGACCGCCAGTCCTCATTGCCGGTCGCCAGCAGGTAAGTGAGCCTCGCCTTGAACCTCCAGCCCGTCCAGGCCGAGCCGAGCAGCAGGATCGCCGGCGGGCCGGTGAACAGAGTGTAGGCCCATTCGACGGCACGGATCTGCAGCGGCTCCTTCGCCGTGAGCAGACCGAGCGAGCCGGCGAGCAGCAGGACGGCCCAGTTGAGGAAGAGCTCGTTCTGCTTGGACATCTCGCTGATCGCCTGCGCCGAGGAGCTCTCGGGGGTGGTGGCGCCGGTCGGCACCTCCCGGTAGCGCTCGCGAACCGTCGTGACCCGAGAGTAGACATAGAGGCCGCATGCAGCGGTCACCAGGACTGCCAGCGCCAGCCGCGCGTACTTCATTCTCATCGTAGATCGCGACTATAGCGAAGAGCGAGCGGCGCGGGCAATCGGCGGTCCGCCCGTCATGGCGCGCTCTCCGCCGGCGAGCTCACCCGCCATCCCATCAGCCGCTTGAAGTCCCTGAGGTTGTCCATAGCGAGCTTCGCGGTGTCGAGCTTTCTTGCGATGAGCGCCGCCGTCGGCCGTGCGTAGTGGGCGAGGACGCGGTCGCAGAAGGGCCTGCCGTAGTGGTCGGCGAGCTGCATGAAGTCGGCGAAGGGGTCGCCGACGGCAAGGTTGCCGAAATCGAGGATGCCGGTCACCGTGCGCCGCTCGTCGCAATAGAGGACGTGGCTCTGCGAGAGGTCGCCGTGGAGCAGCGTCTCCTCCGCCTGAAAGGCCGCGGCATCGCTGACGAGGGCCGCGGCGAGCGCGGCGAAGCGGGGGTGGTCGGGGTGGTCGCGGTGCTCGGCGAGCTTCTCTTCCATCAGCCGCCGGAAATCGGCGCCGCCGTTCTCGAACCACTCGATCGGGCTCTTGCGCATGGCGACGCCGGAGGCCGCCTCGGCGGCCCGCACACGGTCGAGCGGATAGTCGTGGAGCTGGCAGAAGAAGCTGCCGAGGCGCCGCGCCGCCTCCTCCTGCTCGGCGGCGGGGAGCGCCTCCAGGCGCGCGCGGGTGAGCGTCGTACCGGAGATCTTGCGGTAGCCCACGAAGGGGTGCTGATAGCCCGCCGCCGGCCGGCCGTGGAAGACGTAGCGGGGGATCGCCGGGTCGAGCCGGCTCGCCAGCTCCGGCAGCACGACGAGCTCGCGGCGGAGCTCGTCCTCCGCCTCGGCGTCGTGGGGGAAGCGGAAGATCCACGTGCCGTCGACGACGAAGCAGTCGTTGCTGGTCCCCGAGGAGGGGCCGGAGAGGGTGGCGAGCGCCAGCTCGGGGAACTGCGCGGCGAGGATCTGCCGCGCGCGGTCGGCGTTCATGGCGCCGTCAGGCCGGGCTCGTGCGGTCGCGGAGGAGCTGGCCCGCGAAGTGGCGCCGCCGCTGCTGCGGCGCCAGCTCGGAGACGACGCGGTCGATGTGGCGGCCGGTCTCGGCGTCCATGTTGTCGATGCTGTAGTAGCGGTCCGCCGGCACCCAGCTCTTCTCATGGAAGAAGAAGGCCGAGAGGGCGCGCCGCGGCCCCACCTCGACGAACACCGGCCGGCGATGGCGGCGCAGGATGGTGTCGATCGACTGCCGCCAGTAGACCGGCTCGTAGAGGTGGCGGCCGATCAGGTCGATGAGCGTCTCGCGGCTCGGGCTCTCGACCAGCGTCCCCAGGGCGTTCGGCAGGTAGGGGAGGCGCGGCACCGCGAACTCGGCGTTCTCGCCCAGCCACCAGGAGAGGCGCTCGCCGATCGCCCGCATCAGGCTCGAGTGGAGCGGCAGCTTGACCGGCATGAACATCGAGCGCGACTCCGGCTGCTCCTCCTTCAGGCGGTCGCAGGCCCAGCGCACGGCCGCCGTCTCGCCAACGATGTGGTGGAGGTGGGGCGACAGCCGGCCGCCGATCTCGATCAGGCCATGCGCGCGGGCGCGCTCGACGATCGCCTCGACCGGCTCGATGGGGATGCGGTAGACGACCGCGCGGTCGCCCACCGGGTCGGGGAGGTCGGGCGGCGACGGCCGCTCGAGGATCTTCAGCGCCTGGGCGAAGGAGAGGGCGCCGATGTGCACCAGGTGGTTGTACTCGCCGAGGCTGAAGCCGAGCGACAGGCTGGCCTCGACCCCCGCCGCCTCGAGCACCCGCTGGTACATGTAGTTGACGAGGAAGATCCCCAGCCGCTGATCGCGCTTGGTCTTGAAGACCGCGGGGTCCGCCGCGCGGTAGCGCGCGAGGTCCTCGCCGAGCGCCTCCGAGGCCTCGCCGAGGATCTCGCCGGCGAGCGGCTTGAGCTCGACCAGCTTGCCGATCATCCCGGCGTAGCGGGACGACTGGCTGGGGAACATGAAGACGACGGTGCGGGGCGGCATCGACGGGCGCCGGGCGGCTCAGCGGAGCGGCTCGGCCATGCGGACGTAGACGTCGCGCTCGCCGCGGAAGGCGTTGCGGCCGTGCAGGATGCGGCGGTTGTCGATCATCAGCGCGTCGCCGGCGCGCCAGGCGACGGCGACGGCGAGGCGCTGGTGGAGCGCCATCAGCTCCTTGACCACGGCGCCCGGCACCGGCGCGCCGTCCTCCATCCGCACGGTGATGGGGAAGCTGCCGCCGCCGAGCTGGCGGATGGTCGCCGCCGCGGTGCCGCGCTTCCAGGAGAGCTCGCCCATGTAGAGGGCCATGACGTTGTTGATGAAGACGGATGGCCGGCCGTCGCGGCCGGGGCGGATCGCCCAGGCGAGGTGCTCGGTGGCGACGGCGCCGGTCGCCGGGTCGGCCACCAGCCGGGTGTCGTTCTCGGCGCAGTAGCGCTCGACCTCGGCCATGTCGTCGGTCTGGAACGCCGCCTGCCAGGCGCCGTCCGGCAGCTCGCGGCGGTAGCGCACGCGCCGCGTCGAGAACAGCGTGCGCGCCGCCTCGCCGAGCTCGGCGCAGAGCGCCTCGCCGTCGCAGAGCGTCGTCTCGCCGCCCTCGGCCGCCGGCTTCTCGCAGTAGAACCAGAGGATCGCCGGCTGCCGGCCGGTGTAGTACATCTCGCCGTGGAGGGGGATGGCGAAGCCCTCCTGGCTGCCGGTGACGGTCAGCAGCGTTCCGGCGGCGCCGACCGCCTGGCGGTCGCGGAAGAAGCCGCCCTGATAGGTCGAGAAGCCCTGCGAGCAGCGCTCGGAGAGCGCCACGAACTCCTCGCGGGTGCTGCCGAAGCCGCGGAAGAGGAGGGCGCCGTGGCGGCGGAAGAGGTCGCCGACCTCGTCGAGGTCGAGATCGGCCAGCTCGGTGGACGGCGCCGCGGGCTCGATGGCGCGACCGAAGGACTCTCCCAGGGAGTGGGCGGAGACCTCCGGTCGCACCAGGCTCATCGCGGTCGCGGTGGAAGTGCTCGCGCCGCTCAGCCGTTCACGCAGTCGTCGAGCTGCTCTAAGGTGTTCAGGTTCGCGAGCACCGTGTAGGCGAGGAGGACGGTCTGCGCGCCGAGGGCGAACGGCGGGTAGCCGAGGCTCGGCACCTGGTAGGTCGCCATCATGTTGCACCAGTTCTCGAGCGCCTCCTGGCCCTCCCAGCCCGCCGCCTTCGCCGCCGCCACGAGCACGCCCACCTGGGCGGTCATGCCGGCCGGCGTCCACTGGTTGGAGAACTGGTCGTTCGCCTGATGGAGCGCGTTGGTGACCAGGCGGGTGAACTGGAAGGAGAGGACGAGGTCGAGCTGCAGGGCCTGGGTGTTGATGCTGCCGTTGGCGACCCCCTCTGCCAGATCCTGCCAGCGGTTGGGGTTGTCCGGGATGGCGTCCCAGCCGCTGATCGACTGCTGGATCTGGGCCTGGTACTGGGGGTTGGCGTTGTAGATGGCGCTGGTGCTGTAGAGCGGCACGCCGGTCGCCTTGTTGCGCGTCACCAGGAGGTAGTAGAAGGCCTTGAGGATGTTGTTCGGGTTGCTTCCCGGCAGCGGGTTCGAGGGGAGGGAGAACTGCGCGATCACCTCGACGATGAGAGCGCGGTCGACCGGTGTCAGGCCCTCGACGAGCTGCTGCAGGGCGCCCTCGAGGAGCTTGCCGAGGCACTCGAGCTCCTTGTCGTCCTCGGAATCGGCGTCGCCGTCGCCGTCACCATCCCCGTCGCCGTCGAGCGTCAGCTCGCCGATCTCCTCGTCGAAGCTGTCGATCTCCGCCTGCTCGGCGCCGTCCCAGTCCTGCCCGTCGATCTCCATGTCCCCTCCTTCGCGTGCGCGTGGATTTCAAAGCGTTGCGAGCGAGCCCCGAAGAGAGCCCGGCCGCGGGCGCGCGGACCGCCGTCGCCAGGCTCGTGGCGCCGCGTCCTGGAGCCGGATCTCGAGGCCGCAGTATACAGGAACCACTACGGCGCTTTAAGATGCGGAGCGACCTCCGAAGGACGTTTGGCGATCCGACCGACAGCCCTCGACGAGCGACCGATCCCGCGGCCGATGCGGCACCTCCTGCGAGCGATCGACGCGCACCAGGAGGGCCTCCTCGCGGCCCTCTACGCCGCCGCCTCGATCGACCTCGATCCTCGGGCCGCGCCGGAGGACACCTATGTCACCAAAGGCGGCCGGCGGCTCGCCTGGGCGCTCGACCTGCGCCGGCCGCTGCTCTCCTCCGCGCACCTGCGGCCGGTAGCCGCGGCGGCGGCCGAGCGCCTGCTCCGGCTCGGCGCGGCGCAGATCGCCGGCAAGGGGATGGGCGCCGCGCCGCTCGTCTGCGGCATCGTCGCCGCGGCGTGCGGCATCGATGGCGCGCTCCTCCGCGAGCGGCCGAAGGAGCGCGGCTTCCTGCGCGCCTTCGAGGGGACGCTCGATCCGGCGCGGCCGGTCTGGCTGATCGACGACATCGTCAACACCGGGCGGAGCACCGGCGAGCTCGCCGGCGTCCTCCGCGGCGAGGGCCTCGAGGTCGCCGGGGTGCTCTGCCTCTTCCACTATTCATGGGGCCCCGGCCGCGGCCGCCTGGCGCGCCGCGGCCTGCCGCTCGAGCCGCTGGCGGTGCTCAGCCAGCGCCCGGGCCGCGTCTTCGCCTCCGAGCGCCTCTACGCCGGCCGCCCGCCGCTCGTCGGCTGAGCTGCCCCGAGGCCGCGCATCGCATAGGCTCGACGTGCTCGCCATGCCGCCGCTGAAGCTCCTCCTCGTCGCCAGCTATCCGACCCCCGAGGAGCTCGCCGCCGACCGCGTCGCCGGCCGCATGATGCTCGCCGGCCTCGCGGCGCGGGGGATCGACTGGCAGCTCCACCAGCCTTGGCTGCCCTGCCCCGAGCTCGCCGAGCACGACGCCGTGCTCTGCTGGACCTACCGCTGGCAGGTCGACAACTTTCCCTTCTGGGCGCGGCGCCTCGAGCGCCAGGCCTCGGCGCTCGGCATCCCGGTGATCAACGGCGCCGAGCGCTGCGCCGAGCCGCACTCCTACTTCCTGCGCACCTGGCGCGAGCATGGGGTGCCGTGCGCCGCGGCGCGGCGCTTCGCCCGCGGCGAGGACGTGGGTGGGCTCGGCCTCTCCTTTCCGCTCCTCGTCCGTCGCGACGGCGTCCACCGCGGCCAGGACGTCCATCTCGTGGCGACGGCGGCGGACGCGCGGGCTCTCGTCCTCCGCCGCGAGCGCGACCGCGAGACGCTGCGCGGGCCGGAGAGGCCGCGCGGCCACCTCGATCTCGCGGTCGAGTTCGTCGACACCGCTGACGCGGACGGCATCTACCGCAAGTGGCGCAGCTACGTCGTCGGCACGCGGGTGATCCCGCGCCTGCTCGAGCTGTCGTGCCACTGGCTGGTGAACTTCGGCAACCTGATCGAGGACGCCGCCGCCGCCGCCGAGGACCGCGCCTTCGTGCGCGACGGCGATGCGCGGCCGGACCTGCTGCGCGAGGCGGCGCGCTGGACCGGCGCCGACATCGTCGCCCTCGACTACGCGCGGCGGCGCGACGGCGGCTACGTCTTCTGGGAGGCGAACCGCCACTTCCTGATGCTCGGCGACCCCGGCTACGAGCGGCCGGAGAAGATGCTGGCGGCGACCGGCCGCAGCCCCGAGGAGCGCCGCGCCGAGGACGAGCGCCTGGGCCTCGCCATCGCCGACCTGGTGATCGAGCGCGCCGCGGCGGCCGCGCCGTCGCGGACCGCCGCCGCCGGCGCCGCTGGCTCCGAACACTGACGGCGAGCGGCCTCTCGCCGAGACCTGCCGTGCGCCTGCTGGTCGCCACCTCCTACCGCACCCCCGAGGGGTTCCGCGAGTTCCAGGCCGCCCGCCAGCTCGCCGCGGCGCTCGACCGCCGCGGCGTCGCCTGGGAGATCCGCCAGCCCTGGCGCGACACCGCCGACCTCGCCGCCTTCGACGCCGTCCTCTTCTGGACCTATCGCCACACCTGGGGCGGTTTCCTCGCCCACGCCGCGCGGCTCGCGGCGCGCGCCGCGGCGGGCGGCGTGGCGGTGGTCAACGACACCGCGAGCTTCACCTATCTCCACTCCCGCGACCTGGCGATCTGGCGGCGCGCCGGCATCCCCTGCCCGCCGCACCAGCGCTTCAGTGCTCTTGACCAGCTGCGCCTCGGCTACCCGCTCGTCCTCCGCCGCGACAGCGAGCACCAGGGCGGCCGCATGCACCTGGTGGCGGACGAGCCGGCGGCGGCCGCCGCCTTCGCCGGCGACCGCGGCGATCGGGAGGAGCTCGGGCGCGACAAGCCGCTCGACCTCGCCGTCGGCTTCGTCGACACCCGCTGGCCGGACGGCTTCTACCGCAAGCGGCGGGCCTACGTCATCGGCGGCGAGGTGATCCCGGCGCACGCCGTGCGGTCGGCGGGCTGGATCGTCAACTTCGGCGCGCGGGCGGGGACGCTCGCCTCTTACCGCGAGGACCGCCGCTTCCTCGCCGAGGGCGAGCCGCGGGCGGACGCCGTGCGCGAGGCGGTGGCGGTCCTCGGCGCCGACTGGGCGGCGGTCGACTACAGCCCGACACCCGCCGGCGGCTGCGTCTTCTGGGAGGCCAACCGCAACCCGCGCATGTGGGGCGACCGCGGCCTGCCGGCGGCGAGCCGGGTGCGCGAGCCCGACCGGCGCTGGGGCGAGGCGACGGTCGACCTGGTGGAGCGGCGGGTCGCCGAGCGCAAGCGATGAGCGGGCTCGATGATCTCGACGGTCTCGTCGAGGCGCGCCGCCGCGAGGAGAACCTTCCCGGCGTCGCCCTCGCCCGTGTCACGCGCGTCGAGGGCACGGTGGATTGCCGCGTCTGGGGAGTCGCCGACCTCGCCTCCGGCGCGCCGCTCGGCACCGGCGCGGCCTTCCGCGTCGGCTCGCTCACCAAGCTCGTCACCGCCGTCGCGGCGCTGCGGCTCGCCGATCGCGGCGCCATCCGCCTCGACGATCCGGTCCGCCGCTACGCGCCGTGGCTCGCGATGCGCGGCGCCAGAGCCGCCGATCTCGCCCGGCTGACCCTCCGCCATCTGCTCACCCATCGCTCGGGCCTGCCGCGCGGCCCGTACGAGCTGGCGCCGAGGTCGACGGTCGAGCGCCTGCGCGACCTCGCCGGGATGTCGCTCGCCTTCGCGCCGGGGGAGGGGAGCAAGTACTCGAACCTCGGCTACGGGCTCGCCGCCCACGCCCTCGCCGTCGCCGCCGGCCGCCCGTTCCACGAGCTGGCGCGCGAGCTGGTGCTGGCGCCCGCCGGCATGGAGGGGGCGAGCTTCGCCAGCGGCTCAGCCGTGCTCGCCACCGGCCATCAGCGCGGCCACTACCGCTCGCTCGTCCGCCGCGCCGACCGGCTGCAGGCGGCGCCCGAGCTGCCGGCTCTCGAGGG
Source organism: uncultured Acidobacteriota bacterium (assembly GCA_963755825.1). Taxonomy (GTDB): domain Bacteria; phylum Acidobacteriota; class Thermoanaerobaculia; order Multivoradales; family UBA5704; genus DATBQN01. The sequence continues at coordinate 146,868 of CAVWLA010000001.1, forward strand.
GGCGGGCGACCTGATCGCGACGGCGGCGGACATCGCCCGCCTCGCCGCCGCGCTCGGTCTCGGCTCGCCGGGCTCGCCGGGCTCGCCGCGGCTCCTCTCGCCCGCCGCGCTCGCCGAGCTCCTGCGCCCGCCGAGCGACGGCGGCGCCGCGCGGTCCTTCGGGCTGGCGCTGCGCTGGAGCCGCCGCTGGGGCGGCGCCTGCCTGGAGCAGGACGCCGGCCACTCCGGCTTCTTCGCGCTCCTCCGCATCGTCCCGCAGGAAGGTGTCGCCGGCGTCGCCCTGTGCAATCGCTGCACGGCCTTCTATCCGATCGACGAGATCCTCGACGCCGCCCTGGCGCCGCTCGTCACCGGCGGCGCGCCGCCGGCCGCGCGCTCGGTGGAGAGCCTGGAGCGCTATGCAGGGGACTACGCCTCGCCGCGGGGGGCGCTCGCCGTGCGGCTCGCCGGCGATCGCCTCGAGCTGCGGGCGGACGGCGAGGCGATCGCGCTCACGCGGCACGGCCGCGGCCGCTTCATCCAAGAGGGCGGCCCCTTCGCCGATCACCTGCTGCGTTTCGCGTTCGCCGGCGCGGCGGGCGCCGGCGTCTGGGAGATGACCGCCGGCCCGCACCGCTGGACGCGGCAGGGCCGCGCGCCCGCCGCGCTGCTCGACGACGACGCACGGCGCGACGATCCAGGCTTCGCGCCGCTCGTCGGGAGCTATCGCCGCGACGGCTACGGCGACATCCGCGTCTTCGCGCGCCAGGGGAGGCTCTGGCTGTCGATGTCTTACGCCGACGAGGAGGAGCTGCAGCCGGACGCCGGCGAAGGCTTTCCGATCGCCGGCGGCGGCTATCGGCTCGCTGGCGGCGGCTATCGGCTCGCTGGCGGCGGCTATCGGCTCGCTGGCGGCGGCTATCGGCTCGCTGGCGGCGCCTTCGCCGGCGAGTCGGTGCGGTTCGAGACGACGGCTGGAGAGGCCGTGGCGGTCGAGGCCGGGTCCATGCGCTTCGTCCGCGTCTCCGAGCCAGAGACCGCGGCCTGAAACCCTCCAGTCGACTGCCGGCGCGCTATCCCGGCAGCTTCGCCGCCAGCACGTCGACCTTGTTGATCGACGGCGGCTCGGCGAGGAGGTCCGGCGCCTTCGCCATCAGCGCCGCGGCGACGCGGCCGCTCAAGTGGGCCTGGCGCCCGGCCTCGTCGGGGAAGGCGTCGAAGATGCCGAAGGTGGACGGCCCCATGCGGAGCGCGAACCACGCGGTCGTCGCCGGCTCCTCTTCCACGATGGCGAGACCACCCTTGAGGAAGCTCTCGACCTCCGCTTCCTTCCCCGGCTTGGCCTCGAGTCGGACGTACAGCGCGACGTGAACCATGGCGTGTCTCCTTGTGCGCCGGGCGTTTCCGGCGGGTTGCTGTGGGTGGGATGGCGGCACACGATGAAGCGTTAGCGAGGATACCACCGAAGGGTGCCGGCGGGCTCGCCGCCGAGCGCGACCGGCGCCGCGCCAGCCGGAATTCGGCGCCCCGCGGACATTGAAGCATCGACGCATAATTGCTCGCACGCGCCGCGCGCGCCGCTGTCTCGCGAAACCGATGGGGAGCACTCGTATGCTATTAGGAGAGTATTTGCCTAGTGCTTCCAGTTCTCGAAAACTTCGAGCATCAAGCTTCGCTGCGCCCCGACCAACTCGCCTTCTCGTTCCTCGCCGACGGCGAGAACGACGGCGAGAGTGTGACATTCGGCCAGCTCGACCTGCGGGCACGGGCGATCGGCGCCACCCTGGCGCGCGCGGGCCTCGCCAACGAGCGCGTGCTGCTGCTCGGTCCGCCCGACATCGAGCTGGTCGCCGGCTTTCTCGGCTGCCTCTACAGCGGCGCCGTGGCCGTCCCCGCGCCGCCGCCGCGCGGGGCCCGCGGCGTGCCGCGCCTGGCGGCGATCGCCCGCGACGCGGCGCCGCGCGCCGTGCTCGCCAGCCGCGCGCTGGCGCCGCGCCTCGCGCGGCTCGGCGCGCGCCTCCCGGAGCTCGCCGGGGCCCGCCTGATCGCCAGCGAGGACGTCGAGCCGGCCGCCGCCGACGGTTGGCGGCCGGTGCCGGCGAAGGAGAGCGATCTCGCCTTCCTCCAGTACACCTCGGGATCGACCGCCGACCCCAGAGGGGCGCTGATCACCCACGGTCGCCTCCTCGCCAATCTGGAGATGATCCGCCGCGCCTTCGACCTGTCCGAGGACTCGGTCGTCGTCGGCTGGCTGCCGCTCCATCACGCCATGGGGCTGATCGGCAACGTGCTGCAGCCGCTCTCCGCCGGCGCCAGCTGCCACCTGATGTCGCCGGCGGCCTTTCTGGCCCGGCCGCTCGCCTGGCTGCAGGCGATCTCGCGCCACCGGGCGACGATCTCCGGCGGGCCGAGCTCCGCCTACGAGCTCTGCCTGCGGCGAACGAGCGAGAGCGAGCGCGCGGCGCTCGACCTCTCCTCCTGGCGGGTGGCCTTCAACGGCGGCGAGCCGGTACGCGCCGAGACGATGGAGCGCTTCGCGCGCGCCTTCGCCGTCGCCGGCTTCTCGCGCCGCGCCTTCTACCCCTGCTACGGCCTCGCCGAGGCGACCTTCTTCGTGACGGGCGGAGATGTCGCTGGCGACCCGGTGGCGCGGCCCTTCGCCGCCGCGGCGCTGGAGCAGGGTCACGGTGCTCCGCTGCCAGCGCCGGCGTCTGAGGGAGAGCCCGGAGTGAACGGGCCGGTGCGGCAACTGGTCGGCTGCGGCCGCCCCTGGCTCGGCCAGGAGATCGCGATCGTCGATCCCCGGTCGCGGCTTCCCTGCGCCGAGGGTGTGGTGGGGGAGATCTGGATCTCCGGGCCGAGCGTCGCGGCGGGCTACTGGGGACGCGCGGCGGAGACGGCGCGGACCTTCAGGAGCCGGCTCGCGGTGGTCGGGGACGGCGCGGCGCGCACCTACCTGCGCAGCGGCGACCTCGGCCTCCTCTCCGGCGGCGAGCTCTTCGTCACCGGCCGCCTCAAGGAGCTCATCGTCCTGCGCGGGAGAGATCTCTACCCACACGACACCAAGCGCACCGCCGAGCTCGTTCATGCGGCGCCGCGCGAGAGGATCCTCGCTCTCGCCGGCGAGGCGCGCACCGCGGCGCTCCTCGCCCATCTCCGCGGTCGCGCGGCGAGGGCGCTCGACATCGCCGCCGAGGGCGTCGCGGTCGACCGCCCGCTCTCCGGCCTCGGGCTCGACTCGCTGGCGGCGGTCGAGCTCGCCCATGCCGTCGAGACCGACCTCGGCGTGACCCTCCCGCTCGCCGACCTCCTCGCCGGGCCGACGCTCGCCGCGCTGGCGCGCGAGGTCGCCGCCGCGATGGAGAGCGGCACGGCGGACGCCGGCGCGGAGACCTCCCCAGCCCCGGGCGGGAGCATGGCGAAGACCGCGCGCGTTGCGAGCCCGCCGGACGAGCCGGACGCCGCCCTGCCGCTCTCCTACGGCCAGCGCGCGCTGTGGTTCCTCGACCGCCTGGTGCCGGGCAGCAGCGCCTACGTCCTCGCCGGCGCCGGGCGCGTCGTCGGCCATCTCGACGGTGAGGCGCTGGCGCGCGCGGCGAGCGCTCTCGCCGGGCGCCACGCGGCCCTCCGCGCCGGCTTCTCGGCGTCGCCGGACGGCCGGCCGACACAGCGCTTCCGGCGCCAGCCGCGGGTCGAGATGGTCGCCGCCGAGCTGCCGGCGGGAGCGGCCGCCGAGCGGCTCGCCGCCTTCGCCTATCGCCCCTTCGACCTCGCCCGCGATCCGCTGCTCCGCGTCGGCCTCTTCACCGAGCCCGGCGGCGGGCAGCTCCTCGCCATCGCCGCCCACCACATGGTGGCGGACTTCTGGTCGTTCGGCATCCTGCTCACCGAGCTCGGCGCCCTCGTCGCCGGCGGCGAGGCGGAGGCCGCCGCGCTCCGCCCGCTCGCCGCCAGCTATGCCGACCACGTGCGGCGCGAGGAGGCGTTCCTGGGGAGCCCCGAGGGCGAGCGATCCTGGGCGTACTGGCAGGCGGCGCTCGCCGGCCGGCCGCAGGTCCTCGAGCTGCCGGCCGACCGGCCGCGGCCCCGCCTGCAGGCGCTCCGCGGCGCCGCCCTGCGCCGGCGCCTGCCGCGCCAGCTCGTCGGCCGGCTCGAGGAGAGCGGGCGCGCCGCGCAGGCGACCCTCTTCACCGCCCTCCTCGCCGGCTTCGCGGCGACCCTGGCGCGCGCCGGCGGCCAGGACGAGGTTCTCGTCGGCGTTCCCACCACCGGGCGCGGAACCGCCGACCTCGCCGGCGTCGTCGGCTACTTCGTCAACCCGGTGGTGCTCGCCGCCGACCTCCGCGGCAATCCCGACGGCCGCGAGCTCGTCGCCCGCATCCGGCGCCAGCTGCTGGGCGCGCTGGCGCACCAGGCCCTCCCCTTCGCGCTCCTCGCCGAGCGCCTGGCGCCGGAGCGCGACGCCGGCCGCTCGCCGGTGTTCCAGGCGCTCTGCAGCTTCGAGCGCGAGCGGTCGGCGGCCGAGCGCGGCCTCGCCGCCTTCGCGGTGGGGGAGAGCGGCGCGCGGCTCGCCTTCGGCCCGGTCGTCCTCGAGTCGGTGCCGCTCGCCTCGCCGGGCGCCCAGCTCGACCTCGAGCTCGCCATGGCGCCGCTCGCCTCCGGCGAGGTCGCCCTCCGCTTCACCTACGACAGCGAGCTCTTCGACGGCACCACGATCGGCCGCCTCGCCGCCGCTTTCGAGACCCTCCTCGAAGGTCTCGCGGCGGCGCCGGAGAGCTTCGTCGCCGACCTCCCGGCGCTCGCCGCCGCCGAGCGCTGGCAGCTCGTCGGCGAGTGGAACGACACCGCGGTGCCGCCGGCGCCGCAGGCGACCATCCACCAGGCGTTCGCGGCGCAGGCGCGGCGGACGCCCGCGGCGCCCGCCCTCACCTTCGGCGCCGCGCGGCTGACCTTCGCCGATCTCGATCGCCGCGCCGACCGCCTCGCCCGCCGCCTCCGCGCCCTCGGCGTCGAGCCCGAAGTGCGGGTGGGGATCTACGCCGAGCGCTCGCCGGAGCTGGTGGTGGCGCTCCTCGCCGTGCTCAAGGCGGGCGGCGCCTACGTGCCGCTCGATCCGACCTACCCGCGGCAGCGCATCGACCTCATGCTGGCGGACAGCGGCGCCGAGGTGCTGGTCACCCAGCGGCGCCTGGTGGAGCGCGGCCTCCCCGAGTTCGACGGCCCGCTCCTGCTGCTCGACAGCGAGCCGCGGCCCGGCGCGCCGCGCCAGGACGCCGCGCCGGCCGACCTCGCCGCGGCGGACAGCCTCGCCTACGTCCTCTACACCTCGGGGTCGACGGGCCGGCCGAAGGGGGTCGCCGTCAGCCACCGCGGCGTCGTCAACTTCTTCGCCGCCATGGACCGCGCCGTCGGCTGCGGGCCGGGCGACCGCCTGCTCGCCGCCACCAGCATCAGCTTCGATATCTCGGTGCTCGAGCTGTTCTGGACGCTCTGCCGCGGCGCCGAGGTGGTGCTCCTCGCCGAGGGCGCCATCGTCGCCGCGCCGGCGGCGGCGCCGCCGCCCCGGCGGCTGGGCTTCAGCCTCTTCTACTTCGCGAGCGAGGAGGCGGCGCCGGCGCCCGGCAAGTACCGGCTGCTCCTCGAGGGAGCGAAGTTCGCCGACGCCCACGGCTTCGACGCGGTATGGACCCCCGAGCGCCACTTCCACGCCTTCGGCGGCCTCTATCCCAACCCGGCGGTCACCGGCGCGGCGCTGGCGGCGATCACCGAGCGCATCGCCATCCGCGCCGGCAGCGTCGTCCTGCCGCTCCACGATCCGCTGCGGGTGGCCGAGGAGTGGGCGGTCGTCGACAACCTGTCGAACGGCCGCGCCGGCATCGCCTTCGCGTCCGGCTGGCATGCCGATGACTTCGCCTTCCGGCCGGAGAACTACGCCGACCGCAAGGAGGTGATGTTCCGCGGCATCGAGACGGTGCGCCGCCTGTGGCGCGGCGAGGCGGTGGCGGTGCGCGGCGGCGGCGGCGGGGAGATCGAGGTGCGCGCCCTGCCGCGCCCGCTGCAGGCGGAGATCCCGCTCTGGATCACCGCCGCCGGCAGCGAGGAGACCTTCGCCCGCGCCGGCGCGCTGGGCGCCAACGTCCTCACCCACCTGCTCGGGCAGACCGTCGACGAGGTGGCGGCGCGGGTGCGCGCCTACCGCGCGGCGCGCGCCGCCCACGGCCACGATCCGGCCGCGGGTACGGTCACCCTGATGCTCCACACCTTCGTCGGCGCCGACCGCGAGTCGGTGCGCGAGCTGGTGCGAGCGCCGTTCACCGAGTACCTCCGCTCGTCGCTCGGCCTGCTCACCAGCCTGGCGCGGAGCCTGGGCCTGGCGCTCGACGCGACGATGTCCGCCGCCGACCGCGAGGATCTCCTCGGCCTCGCCTTCGATCGCTACTTCGACACCGGCGCCCTCTTCGGCGACCCCCAGGGCTGCCTCGCCATGGTCGAGCGGCTGCGCGCCGCCGGCGTCGACGAGGTCGCCTGCCTGATCGACTTCGGCGTCGCCGAGGAGCGGGTGCTCGGCGGCCTCGCCGCCCTCGCCGAGCTGCAGAGCCTGGCGAACGCGCCGCGGCCGCAGGTGGACGATCCGTCGCTCGCCGGCCAGGCCGTGCGCCATGGCGCGACGCTCCTCCAGTGCACCCCGTCGGCGCTGCGCGCCATCGTCGCCGGCGCCGCCGGCTGGCAGCCCCTCCGCGGCCTGCGCGCCCTCCTCCTCGGCGGCGAGGCGCTCCCCGCGGCGCTCGCCGGCGAGGCGCGGGGAGCGCTCGCCGGCCGCCTGATCAACCTCTACGGGCCGACCGAGACGACGGTGTGGTCGGCGGCGCAGGAGGTCGCTGCCGGCGGCGAGCGCGGAGAGCCGATCGAGCCCATCCTCATCGGCAGACCGGTCGCCAACACCGAGATCCACCTGGTGTCGGCGCTCTCCGCCGGCCTCGCGCCGCTGCCGCTCGGCACCCCCGGCCGGCTGGTGATCGGCGGCCTGGGCGTCGCGCGCGGCTACCTCGGCCGCCCCGACCTCACCGCCGAGCGCTTCCTCCCCGATCCCCTCGCCGGCCGCCCCGGCGCCCGCCTCTACGACACCGGCGATCTCGCCCGCCGCCGCGCCGACGGCGCCCTGGAGTTCCTCGGCCGCGCCGATCATCAGGTCAAGCTGCGCGGCGTCCGCGTCGAGCTCGGCGAGATCGAGGCGGCGCTCGCCGCGCACCCTGGCGTCGGCGAGGCGGCCGTCGTCGTGCACCGCACGGCGGCGGGCGACGCACGCCTGCTCGCTTTCGCGGTCGCCGCCGCCGCGACAGCGGCGCCCTCCTCCGGCGAGCTCGTCGCCTTCCTCGGCGAGCGCCTGCCCGCGGCGATCGTGCCGGCGGCGGTCACCATTCTGCCGGCGCTGCCGCTCACCCCGAACGGCAAGCTCGACCGCCTGGCGCTCTCCCGCCGCGAGGTGCGCGAGGCCGCCGAGGAGGCCGCCGACGCCATCGAGCGGCCGGCGAGCCCGGTGGAGGCGGCGCTCGCCGGGCTCTTCGCCGAGGTGCTGGAGGTCGAGCGGGTGGGCCTCGACGAGAGCTTCTTCGCCCTCGGCGGCCACTCGCTCCTCGCCACCCGCCTGCTGGCGCGCCTGCGCGAGACCTTCCGCATCGAGCTGCCGTTGCGGGCGCTCTTCGACGCGCCGACGGTCGCCCGCCTGGCGCGCGAGGTCGGCGCCGCGCTGCCGCCGGGCGAGGCCGCGGCGCCGACCGGCGCGGCGGCGCGGCCGGCGCCGGCCGCCGCGCTGCCGGCGATCGGCCGCGCCGATCGCCGGGCCGACCTGCCGCTCTCCTTCGCCCAGCAGCGCCTCTGGTTCCTCGCCCAGCTCGATCCGGCGAGCGCCGCCTACAACGACGCCGTGGCGCTGGGCCTGCGCGGTCGCCTCGACATCCCGGCCCTCGCCGCGGCGCTCGGCGAGATCGTCCGCCGCCACGAGGCCCTGCGCACCGCCTTCGACGGCGCCGGCGGGACCCTCCGCCAGGTGATCGCGCCGGCGCGGGCGGTGCCGCTGCCGCTCGTCGACCTCGCCGGCCTGCCGCCGGCGCGCCGGGGCGAGGCGTCGCGCGGCGCCCTCGACCGCCTCGGCCGGCGGCCGTTCGACCTCGCCTCCGGCGCCCTCCTCCACGCCGCCGTCGTCCGCCTGGACGGCGGGGAGCATGCCCTCTCCCTCACCCTTCACCACACGGCGTCGGACGGCTGGTCGCTCGGCATCCTGGTGCGGGAGGCGACGGCGCTCTACGCGGCGCTCGCCGCCCGCCGCCCGTCGCCGCTCGCCGAGCTGCCGCTCCAGTACGCCGACTTCGCCGCCTGGCAGCGCCAGGCGATGGCGGGCGAGCGCCTCGCCGGCCACCTCGACTTCTGGCGCCGGCGCCTCGCCGGCGCGGCGGAGACGATCGAGCTGCCGGTCGACCGCCCGCGCCCGCCGGCGCCGAGCCTGCGCGGCGGCCATCGCCCGTTCGCCGTCCCCGCGGCGGTCGCCGAGGGCCTGGCGACGCTCGCGCAGGGCGAGGGAGCGACGCCCTTCATGGCGCTCCTCGCCGCCTACGGCGTCTTCCTGTGGCGGCACAGCGGTGCCGAGGATCTCGTCGTCGGCTCGCCGATCGCCAACCGCCAGCGGCGCGAGGTCGAGGGTCTGATCGGCGCCTTCGTCAACACCCTGGCGCTGCGCCTCGACGTCGCCGGCGAGCCGACCTTTCGCGGCCTCCTGGCGCGCGTCCGCGACCTGACGCTCGCCGCCTACGCGCACCAGGACCTGCCGTTCGAGAAGCTGGTCGAGGAGCTGGCTCCCGAGCGCGCCCTCGGCCGCACGCCGTTCCTGCACGCCGCAATGGTGCTGCAGAACGCCCCGCTCGCCGCCGCCGAGCCGCCGGGGCTCGCCGTCCGCGCGCTCGCGGTCGACACCGCCACGGCGAAGTTCGACCTCTCGCTGTGGCTCGAGGAGGACGGCCGGCGCGGCCGCTTCATCTACCGCAGCGAGCTCTTCGACGGCGCCACCGTCGGCCGCTTCGCGGCGCGCTTCGCCGACCTCCTGGCGGCCGCCGCGGCGGCGCCCGACGCCCGCCTCGGCGAGCTGCCGGCGATGCCGGAGAGCGAGCGGCACCAGGCGACGCTCGAATGGAACGACCCGCTCGTCGACTATCCGCCGCCGGGGCTCGTGCAGGCGCCGTTCGAGCACCGCGCGCGGACGCGGCCGGCGGACGTCGTCCTCGTCGCCGAGGGGAGCGCGCTCGCCGCCGGCGAGCTCAACGCGCGCGCCAACCGCCTCGCCCATCGCCTGATCGCGCTCGGCGTCGGCCCGGAGGTGCGGGTGGGGATCGCCGCCGAGCGCTCGCCGGCGCTGGTCGCCGGTCTCCTCGCCATCCTCAAGGCCGGCGGCGCCTACGTGCCGCTCGACCCGGCGCTGCCGCGGCCGCGGCTCGAGCTGATGATCCGCGATGCCGGCGTGCGGCTCGTCCTCACCACGGCGGAGATCGCGCCGCTCCTCCCCGCCGGCGCCGCGCCCATCCTCCTCGCCGGCGACGAGCCCTGGAGCGGCGAACCGTTCGGCGAGCGCACCCCAGCGGCCGCGGCCGGCGCGGCAGAAGAGGGCGGCGAGCGCGCCGACGACCCCGACTCCGGCGTGCAGCCGGAGAACGCCGCCTACGTCCTCTACACCTCGGGCTCGACCGGCACGCCGAAGGGCGTCGTCATCTCCCATCGCGCCGCGGCGAACCGCCTCGCCTACCACCAGGCGACCGATCTGGCGCGGCCGGCGCGGCTGCTGCAGAAGACGACGATGAGCTTCGACGTCTCGATCCTCGAGCTCTTCGGCCCGCTCGCCGCGAGCGTCATGGTGCTGGCGCGGCCCGGCGGCCAGCAGGACGCGCTCTACCTGCTGCGGGTGATCGCCAGCGAGCGGATCAGCCACCTCAACATGCCGCCCGGCATGCTCGGCGTGCTCCTCGAGCACCCGGACGCCGCGCTCGCCCGCGGCCTGCAGAGCGTCGTCACCGGCAGCGAGGCGGTCTCCGCCGACCTCCCGGCGCGCTTCCACGCCCGCCTGGGGGCGAGCCTCTTCAACCGCTACGGGCCGACCGAGGCGACGGTCGCGGTGTCCTCCTGGCGCTGCGATCCGGGCGACGCGCCGCGCGTGCTGCCGATCGGCCGGCCGATCGCCGGCGCCCGCCTGCACGTCGTCGACCGCGACCTGCGGCCGCTGCCGCCGGGGGTCGCCGGCGAGCTCGCCATCGCCGGCGTCTGCCTCGCCCGCGGCTACCTCGATCGCCCCGACCTGACCGCCGCGGTCTTCGTCCCCAGCCCCTTCGCGTCGGACGGCGCCGGGGCTCGCCTCTACCGCACCGGCGACCTCGCCCGCCAGCGCGCCGACGGGGCGTTCGAGTTCGCCGGCCGCCGCGACCAGCAGGTGAAGATCCGCGGCTTCCGCGTCGAGCTGGGGGAGATCGAGGCGACCCTCGGCCGCCATCCGGCGGTGGCCCAGGTGGCGGTCGTCGACCGCGACGATGCCGCCGGCAACCGCGCGCTCGCCGCCTATGTCGTCTTCCGCGGCGAGGCGACGGCGAGGATGGAGGAGCTGGCGGCCCTCGCCGCGGCGCGGCTGCCGTCCTACATGGTCCCGGCGGCGTTCGTCGCCCTGCCGCGCCTGCCGGCGACTCCCGCCGGCAAGCTCGACCGCCGCGCCCTGCCGGAGCCCGACTGGCGGCCGGCCGATCGCGGCCCCCGCGCGGCGCCGCGCGGCCCGGTCGAGGAAGCGCTGGCGCGCATCTGGGCGGAGCTGCTCCACGTCGACGCCGTGGGCAGCGACGAGAGCTTCTTCGCCCTCGGCGGCCATTCGCTGCTGGCCACCCAGGTGGTGTCGCGGGTGCGCGCCGTCCTCGGCGTCGAGCTGCCGCTGCGCCGCCTCTTCGAGACGCCCACCCTCGCCGGCTGCGCGGCGGCGATCGCCGAGCTGCTGGGAGAGGGGGCCGCGGCGCTGGCGCCGCCGCCGCAGCGGCTGCCGCGCGGCGGACCGCTGCCGCTCTCCTTCGCCCAGGAGCGGCTGTGGTTCCTCCATCAGCTCGACGCGGTCTCCGCCTCCTATCACCTGCCGGTCGCCGTCCGCCTGCGCGGCCGGCTCGCGCTGGCGGTCCTCGGCGCCGCGCTCGACGGCGTCGTCGCCCGCCACGAGCCGCTGCGCACCACCTTCGCCGACGTCGGCGGCCGGCCGATGCAGGTGATCGCCGCGCCCAGCCACCTGGCGCTGCCGCTGGTCGATCTCGGCGCCCTGCCGGCGGCGCCGCGCGAGGCCGCTCTCCGCGCCCTGGCACGCGAGGAGGCGCGGCGCCCCTTCGCGCTCGCCCGCGGCCCGCTGGTGCGCACCACCCTGGTGCGCCTGGCGGCGAGCGAGCACGCGATGCTCCTCAACATGCACCACATCGTCTCGGACGGCTGGTCGCTCGAGATCTTCCTGCGCGATCTCGGCACGCTGTACCAGGCCCTCGCCGAGCGCCGCCCCTCGCCGCTCGAGCCGCTCGCCATCCAGTACGCCGATTTCGCCAGCTGGCAGCGGCAGTGGCTGTCGAGCGGCGTCCTCGACGCCCAGCTCGACTACTGGCGCGGCCGCCTCGCCGGCGCCCCCGGCGTCCTCGCGCTGCCGGCGGACCGTGTGCGCCCTGCGGTGCAGAGCCTCGCCGGCAGCCGCCGCCACATCGCGCTCCCCGCCGCGCTGACCGCCGCGCTGGCTGGCTGGAGCGAAGGCCGCGGCGTCACCCTCTTCATGACCGTGCTGGGGGCCTTCGCGACGCTCCTCGGCCGTCTCGGCGGCCAGTCCGACGTGCTCCTGGGCTCGCCGATCGCCGGCCGCAACCGGCAGGAGACCGAGCCGCTCATCGGCTTCTTCATCAACACCCTGGTGCTGCGCTGCGACCTCTCCGGCGGCCTCACCTTCGCGGCGCTCGCGGCCCGCCTCCGCGACATGACCCTCGAGGCCTACTCGCACCAGGACGTGCCCTTCGAGAAGCTGGTCGAGGCGCTGGCGCCGGAGCGCAATCTCGCCCACACGCCGCTCTTCCAGGTGATGTTCGCCTGGCAGAACATGGCGCTCCACGACCTCGCCCTCCCCGGCCTCAAGGTGGAGCCGCTCGAGGTCGCCGCGGGGAGCGCCAAGTTCGACCTCAACCTGTCGCTCAACGCCGCCGGCGACAGCCTCTTCGGCTGGATCGAGCACGCCACCGCCATCTTCGACGGCGCCACCGCCGCCCGCCTGCTGCGCCAGCTCGAGGCGCTGCTCGCCGCGGTGGTCGACGGCGCCGAGGCCGGCAAGCTCCTCGGCGAGCTGCCGCTCCTCGCCGCGGCCGAGCGCCATCAGCTCGTCCGCGAGTGGAACGACACCGCGGCGAGCGGTCCCGCCGAGGTGCCGATCCACGCCCTCTTCCGGGATCAGGCGGCGCGCACGCCGGAGGCTCTCGCGGTCGCCTGCGGCGACGGCCGCCTCGCCTACGGCGAGCTCGACCGCCGCGCCGAGCGCATCGCCCGCTTCCTCCTCGCCCGCGGCGCCCGCCCCGGCGAGCCGGTGGCGCTCTGGATGCGGCGCGGCCTGCAGATGATCCCCGCCCTCCTCGGCGTCCTCGAGGCCGGCTGCTACTACGCGCCGCTCGAGCCCGACTGGCCGGCCGAGCGCCGGCTCTTCATCCTCTCGTCCCTCGGCGTCCGTTTCCTCCTCACCGACGCCGCCGAGCTGCGCTCCGTCGAGCGGCTGCTCTGGCGCGCTCCCGGCCTCGCGCACGTCCTCTGCCTCGACGTCGAGACCCCCGAGCCGCCCGCCGAGGCGCTCGACGCCGGCACCATCCGCGGCCTCTTCGACCACGTCGCCGAGCGCGCCACCGACCGCGTCTCCGCCGCCGGCTTCCTCTCCAGCTTCACCGGCGCCCTCTTCTCGGAGGCGGAGGTCGACGAGTACGCGGTGCGCATCGTCGCCCTCGCGGCGCCTTTCGCCGGCGCCGGCAAGCGGGTGCTCGAGATCGGCTGCGGCTCGGGGCTCATCCTCTTCGCCCTCGCCGGCGAGACGGCGCGCTACGTCGGCCTCGACCCCTCGGCGGTGACGCAGGAGCGCAACCGCGCCCGCGTCGAGCTCGCCGGCCTCGACCAGGTCGAGCTGGTGACCGGCTTCGCGCACGAGATCGACCGCTACGAAGCGGGCTCGTTCGACCTCGTCGTCGTCGCCAGCACGGTGCAGTTCTTCCCCGGCCTCGTCTATCTCGAGAGGGTCGTCCGCGCCGCCCTCCGCCTGCTGGCGCCGGGCGGCGGCCTCCTCCTCGCCGACGTCCTCGACGAGCGCCGCGCCGACGAGCTCAAGGCGGCGCTCGAGGAGCACCGCCGCCGCCACCGCGCCGAGACCGGCATGCGGACGCGCCTGCCGGAGGGCTCCGAGCTGGCGGTCGACGAGGGATTCTTCGCCGACCTCGCCGCGGCGCTCCCCGAGGTCGGCGCGGCGCGGGTCCTCCATCGCACCGAGGGCTTCGACAACGAGCTGCGCTACCGCTACGACGTGCTGCTCGAGAAGGCCGCCGCCGGCTCGACCCGGGCTGCCGGCCGGCGCCGCAAGAACCTGTGGACCGCCTGGCACCTCGGCGAGGTCCCCGCCCTGGCGCTCCCCGCGGTGTCGCCCGACGCCCTCGCCTACGTCATCTTCACCTCCGGCTCGACCGGCGTCCCCAAGGGCGTCGTCGTCCGCCACCGGCCGGTCGTCGGCCTCATCGAGTGGGCCAACGCGCGCTTCGCCCTGGGCGCCGCCGACCGCGTCCTCTTCGTCACCTCGCTCTGCTTCGACCTCTCGGTCTACGACGTCTTCGGCCTGCTCGCCGCCGGCGGCTCGATCGAGGTCGCGGTCGAGCGCGAGGTGCGCGATCCGCAGGCGCTGGTCGACCTCCTCTGCAGCCGGCCGGTGACCTTCTGGGACTCCGCCCCGGCGGCGCTGCAGCAGCTGGTGCCCTGCTTCCCGGCGCCGGGGACGCACCCTGGGCAGGCCAGCCTGCGGCTGGTCTTCCAGTCCGGCGACTGGATCCCCGTCGGCCTGCCGGACCAGGTGCGGCGGAGCTTCCCGTCGGCGCGTGTCATCGCCCTGGGCGGCGCCACCGAGGCGACGGTATGGTCGAACTTCTTCCCCGTCGGCCGCGTCGAGCCGGCCTGGCGGAGCATCCCCTACGGCCGGCCCATCGCCTGGGCGCGCTATCACGTCCTCGACGAGGCGTTCGCCGCCTGTCCGATCGGCGTGCCGGGAGACCTCTACATCGGCGGCCTCTGCCTCGCCACCGCCTATGCCGGCGACCCGCTGCAGACGGCGGGGAAGTTCGTCCCCGACCCGTTCGGCGGCGAGGCGGGCGGCCGCATCTACCGCACCGGCGACCGGGCGCGCTATTTGATCGACGGCAACCTCGAGTTCCTCGGCCGCTCCGACACCCAGGTCAAGATCCGCGGCTTCCGCATCGAGCAGGGGGAGATCGAATCGGCGCTCGCCGCCCATCCCGACGTGCGCGAGGCGGCGGTGGCGGTGCGCGAGGACGCGCCGGGCGACCGCCGCCTGGTCGCCTACGTCGTGCCGCAGGCCGACCTCGCGGCGGCGGGCGATCTCGACGCCGCCGAGCTGCGCGCCTTCCTGCGCGGCAAGCTGCCGGACTACATGGTGCCGTCGGCCTTCGTCACCCTCGCCGAGCTGCCGGTCACCTCGAACGGCAAGCTCGACCGCAAAGCGCTGCCGGCGCCGCGCGCCGACCGCCGCGACGGCGAGGCCGTCGCCCTCCCCGAATCGGCCGTCGAGCGGACGATCGCGGCGGTCTGGCGGCGCATCCTCGGCCTCGAGAAGGTGGGGCTCGACGACAACTTCTTCGACCTCGGCGGCCATTCGCTGCTCATGGCCGAGGTGCTGGCGCAGCTCCGCGAGCAGATCGCGACGCCGCTCACCATGGTCGACCTCTTCCGCCACGCCACCATCCGCGCGCTCGCCGCGCATCTGCACGCGGCGGGGGCGGGGGAGGCGCCGGCACCGGCGCCGGCGGCGGGAGCGGAGCGCGCCGAGGCGCGGTCGCGGTCGCTCGCCCTCCCGGCGCAGCCGATCGCGGTGATCGGCATGGCCGGCAAGTTCCCCGGCGCCGCCAGCGTCGCCGAGCTGTGGCGGAACCTCTGCGGCGGCGTCGAGTCGATCTCCTTCTTCTCGACCGCCGAGCTGGCGGCGGCGGGCGTCGATCCGCAGCTCCTCGCCGATCCGCGCTACGTCCGCGCCCGCGGCGTGCTCGCCGGCGCCGACCTCTTCGACGCCGCCTTCTTCGGCTACACGCCGCGCGAGGCGGAGGCGATGGACCCCCAGCACCGGCTCTTCCTCGAATGCGCCTGGGGGGCGCTCGAGGACGCCGGCTACACGCCGGGCGAGGCCGCCGGGGCGATCGGCGTCTACGCCGGCGCCGGCTTCGGCGGCTACCTCGCGAACCTCGCCTCGCGCGCCGATCTGCTCGCCGCCGTCGGCGAGTTCCAGGCGCTGATCGGCAACGACAAGGACTTTCTGCCCACCCGCGTCTCCTACAAGCTCGATCTCAAGGGGCCGAGCCTGTCGGTGCAGACCGCCTGCTCGACGTCGCTCGTCGCCGTCCACCTCGCCTGCCAGAGCCTGGTGCACGGCGAGTGCGACATGGCGCTCGCCGGCGGCGTCTCGGTGCGCGTGCCGCTCGCCGCCGGCTACCTCTACCAGGAGGGCGGCATCGTCTCGCCGGACGGCCACTGCCGCGCCTTCGACGCCGACGCCCGCGGCACCGTCGGCGGCAGCGGCGCCGGGGTCGTGGTGCTCAAGCGTCTCGACCGCGCGGTCGCCGACGGCGACGCGATCTACGCCGTGATCCGCGGCTCGGCGATCAACAACGACGGCGCGGCGAAGGTCGGCTACACCGCCCCCAGCGTCGAGGGGCAGGCGGCGGTCGTCGCCGAGGCGCTGGCGGTGGCGGGCGTCGACCCGGGCTCGATCGGCTACGTCGAGGCGCACGGCACCGGCACGGCGCTCGGCGATCCGGTCGAGATCGCGGCGCTGGCGCAGGTCTTCGGCTCGCGCGGCGGCCGCCAGGGCACCTGCGCCATCGGCTCGCTGAAGACCAACCTCGGCCACCTCGACGCGGCGGCCGGCGTCGCCGGCCTCATCAAGACGGCGCTGGCGCTCCGCCACCGCGCCCTGCCGCCGAGCCTGCACTGCGCCGAGCCCAACCCGGCGATCGACTTCGCCGCGACGCCCTTCCGCGTCAACACCGCGCTCTGCGACTGGCCGGCGGCCGCGGCGCCGCGGCGCGCCGGCGTCAGCTCCTTCGGCATCGGCGGCACCAACGCCCACGTCGTGCTCGAGGAGGCGCCGGAGGTCGCGCCGGAGCCGGCGGCCGCGGCGGAGCGGCGGCCCTGGCAGCTCCTCGTCCTCTCGGCGCGGACGGCGACGGCGCTCGACGCGGCGGCGGCGAACCTCGCCGAGCACCTCGGCCGCCATCCCGACCTCGATCTCGCCGATGTCGCCTACACCCTGCAGGTCGGGCGCAAGGTCTTCGATCACCGCCGGGTGGTGGTGGCGAGCGATGCGGCGGACGCCAGCGCCGCCCTCGGCGCCCTCGGCGGTCGCGACGCGCGGCGGATCGCCAGCCGCCGGGACGAGGCGCGCGAGCGGCCGGTCGCCTTCCTCCTCCCCGGCCAGGGGGCGCAGAGCGCCGGCATGGGGCGCGGCCTCTACCGCGACGAGCCGCTCTTCCACGCCCACGTCGATCGCTGCGCCGAGACGCTCGGCGGCGCGCTGGGTGCCGAGATCGAGCGCTTCTTCGCCGAAGAAGCGGTCGGCGACGCCGCCGAGGGTTTTGCCGGGCGGCTCGAGGAGACGGCCTTCGTGCAGCCGGCGCTCTTCGTCCTCTCGGTCGGCCTGGCGCGGCTCTACGAGTCCTGGGGCATCGTGCCGCGGGCGCTCCTCGGCCACAGCCTCGGCGAGTACGCCGCCGCCCATCTGGCCGGCGTCCTCTCGCTCGCCGACGCCCTGGCGCTCGTCGCGGCGCGCGGCGAGCTGATGCAGCGGCTGCCGGAGGGGGCGATGCTGGCGGTGCCGCTCGCCGAGGCGGAGACGGCCCCCTTCTGGGGCGATCAGCTGGCGCTGGCGGCGGTCAACGGCCCCGCCCACTGCGTGCTGTCGGGGCCGGTGCAGGCGATCGCCGCCGCCGCCGAGGCGCTCGCCGAGCGCGGCCTCGAGGTGCGCCGACTGCGCACCAAGCGCGCCTTCCACTCGGCGATGATGGATCCCCTCCTCGCTCCCTTCCGCGAGGTCCTCGCCGGGGTCTCGCTGCGGCCGCCGAGCCGCCCCTACGTCTCGAACCTGACCGGCACCTGGATCGAGGCCGCCGAGGCGACCGACCCCGGCTACTGGCTGGAGCACCTGCGGCGGACGGTGCGCTTCGGCGACGGCCTGCGCACGCTCCTCGCCGAGCCCGGCATCGCTCTCCTCGAGCTCGGCCCGGGCGAGGGGCTCGCCGGCCTCGCCCGGCACCAGGAGCGCCAGGCGGCGGACGCCGCGATCGAGGGCGAGGACCGCGTGGCGGTCTCGGCGCTCGGCCGCCACGACGAGAAGCGGCCGGCGAGCGCCGCCGTGCTCGCCGCGCTCGGCCGCCTCTGGCTCGCCGGCGCCGCGGTCGATTGGCCGGCGGTCCACGGCGCCGCGCGGCGGCGGGTGCACCTGCCCACCTATCCCTTCGAGGGCAAGCGCTTCTGGATCGATGCGGCGAAACCGGCGGCTCGGCAGGCGGAGCCGGCCGCGGCGCGGGAGGGTGTCTACCTGCCGGTCTGGAAGGGGAGCCTGCCCGCCGGCCTGCTGCCGCGGCGCGCCGAGCTCCCCGGCCGCCGGCTGCTCTTCCTCGCCGCCGACGCGGCGGCAGGTCTCGGCGAGCGCCTGGCGCGCCGGCTGGAGGCCGACGGCCGGGAGGTCGTCCGCATCTACCCTGGCGAGGGTTTCGCCCGCCTCGCGCCGGGCCGCTATCGCCTCGCCCCCGCCGCCGCCGCGGACTACGCATCTCTGCTGCAGGATCTCGGCGACGGACCGCTCGGCCCCGTCGTCCACCTGTGGAGCCTGGCGGCCGCCGGCGACCCGCTGGCGGAGGCGCGGCGGACGGACCTCGCGAGCATCCTCCATCTGGCGCAGGCATGGCGCCATCGCTCCACCGCCCCTCTCGAGGTCGACGTCGTCGCCGGCGGCCTCTTCCGCATCGCCGGCGACGAGGCGCTGGTGCCCGAGCGGGCGACCGTGCTGGCGGCGGTCGAGGCGCTTCCCCGCCTCGTCGCCGGGGCGGTCTGCCGGGTGATCGACCTCGGCGGCGGAGCCTGCTCGCCGGCCGAGGACGTCGCCGGCGACCTGGTCCGCCGGCTCGCCGCCGAGCTGCACGCCGAACCCGTCGATCGCCTCGTCGCCTACCGCGGCGGCAGCCGCTGGGTGCGCGCGCTCGAGCCGGTGCGGCCGGCCGACGGCGAGGCCGCGGCGCCGCTGGCGCAGGGCGGCAGCTATCTGGTCTTCGGCGGCTTCGAGAGCGATGGCGTCGGCGCCGCCATCGGCGAGCGGCTGGCGAGCGGGCTCGGCGCCGGTCTCGTCCTCGTCGGCCGCGCGGCGGCGCCCGAGGCCCAGGCGGCCGCCGAGGGGGGCGACCAGCATGCGCCGGGGGACGCGGCGCGGCTCGGCCGCCTGGTGGCGGCGAGCGAGGAGCGCGGGCTCCGCGCCGTCGCCCTCCACCTCAACGGCACCGCGCCGGCCGACATGCCGGGCCTGCTGCAGAACGCCTGCGCGCCGTTCGGCGGCATCGCCGGCGTCGTCCACGTGCAGGCCCCGGCGCCGACCGCCGGCGGCGGCCTGGCGCTCGGCGCGCCGGCGGCCGAGGTGCAGATGCTGCACGACCTCCTGCCGGCGCTCGGCGCCGACCTCCTCGTCCTCTGCTCGACGGCGCCCGCCGCCGCCGACGTCGACGGCCTGATCGAGGCGGCGTCGACGCGGGCCTATCTCGACGCCTTCGCCGCCGCGCGGTCGGGACACGGCGGCCGCCGCGTCCTCTCGCTCGGCTGGGACGGCGGCGGAGCCGCCGACGGCGCCCGCGGCGCCGACCTCGTCCCCCTCCTCCTCGCCGAGGGGCTGTCGCATGCGGTGATCATGGCGCCGGCGCCGCGCGCGGCCGCGCCCAGCGCCAGGGGCGAGGCGCCGGAGGGCGCCATCCCGGCGGCGCCGGGCTCCTCGTCCGCCTCGGCGGGCTTCGGGGGTCATGCGCGGCCGCAGCTCGGCAGCGCTTTCGTGCCGCCATCGACCCCGCTCGAGCGGGAGATCGCGGCGGTCTGGGAGCAGCTCGTCGGCATCTCGCCGGTCGGCCTCGACGACAACTTCTACGAGCTCGGCGGCCACTCGCTGCTCGCCACCCGCCTGGTCTCCGAGCTGCGCAGCCGCTTCGCCGTGGCGGTCGACCTGCAGTCGTTCTTCGCCGAGCCGACCGTCGGTCACCTCGCCGGCCTGATCGAGGCGAGCCGCGGCGCCTGGCTGCCGAGCGCGCCGCTCTCGTCGACCGCCGGCGAGCCGGTGCTGCGGCCCGTGACGCGGCGAGAGGGCGACCCGCTGCCGCTGGCGCCGGCCCAGGAGCGCCTCTGGTTCCTCGATCAGATCGAGCCCGGCAACCCGGCGCTCAACCTGGTCCAGGCGGTCGACATCGACGGCCAGCTCGACGCCGGCGCGCTGGCCGCCGCGCTGGCCGCCATCGAGCGCCGCCACGAGATCCTGCGCACCCGCTTCGCCGCCCGCGACGGCGTGCCGTTCCAGGTCGTGGCGCCCGCCGGCGGCTTCACCCTGCCGCGGGTCGAGCTCGGCGCCCTCGGCGAGCGCGCGGCGGGCGAGGCGCGGCGGCTGGCGGACCGCGAGCCGCTCCGCCCGTTCGACCTCGGCCGCGGCCCGCTGCTGCGCGCCTGCCTCGTGCGCCTGGCGGCCGACCGCCACCGGGTCCTCCTCGCCATGCACCACATCGTCGGCGACGGCTGGTCGTTCGGCGTCCTCGTCCGCGAGCTGGCGGCGCTCTACGCGGCGCTCCGCGCCGGCCGCGGCCCGGCGCTGCCGGCGCTCGCCCTGCACTACGCGGACTACGCGCTGTGGCAGCGCGAGCGCCTCGCCGGCGCCGCGGCGGCGGACCTCGCCTTCTGGCGGCAGCGGCTCGCCGGCGCGCCCGTCCTCGAGCTGCCGCTCGACCGGCCGCGCCCGAAGCAGCCGGGCTGGCGGGGGGCGGAGCGCTCGCTGGCGCTCGGCGGTGAGACCTCGGAGCGCTTCCTCGCCCTCTGCCGCGCCGCCGAGGCGACGCCCTTCATGGGCCTCCTCGCCCTCTTCGCCGCGCTCCTCGGCCGCTACGCCGGGCAGGACGACGTGGTGATCGGCTCGGTGGTCGCCAACCGCAGCCGCAAGGAGCTCGAGCCGCTGATCGGCTTCTTCGTCAACACCCTGGTGCTGCGCAGCGATCTCGCCGGCGATCCCGGCTTCCGCCGGCTCCTCGGCCGCAGCCGCCTGGTGGCCGCCGAGGCCTACGCCCACCAGGATCTCCCCTTCGCCCGCCTGGTCGAGGAGCTGCAGCCGGCGCGCCACCTCTCGCGCACGCCGCTCTTCCAGGTTCTCCTCGTGCTGCAGCAGGCGCCGGTCCCCGCCGCCAGCCTGCCCGAGCTCGACCTGCGCTTCGCCGAGGTGGCGACCGCGGCGGCGCAGTTCGATCTCCTGCTCGAATGGGTGCCCGGTGCGGCGGGGCTGGCGGCGAAGCTGCAGTACAGCGTCGAGCTCTTCGACGCGACGACCATCGAGCGCCTCGCCGGCCACCTGCGGACGCTCCTCGACGCGGCGCTCGCCGCTCCCGAGCGCCCGCTGTCGTCGCTCGCCCTGGTCACCGCCGCCGAGCGTCAGCAGCTGGTCGCCGAGTGGAACGACTCGGCGGTCCCGGCCGCCGACGCCGCCGGCGAGGAGAGGCTGCACGACCTCGTCGCGGCGCAGGCGGCGCGCACGCCCGACGCGGTGGCGGTCGTCGGCGAGCCGGCCGGCTCGCGGGTCAGCTACGGGGCGCTCGCCGCGCGCGCCGCCGCCATCGCCGCGGCGCTCCGCCGGCACGGCATCGGCCCCGAGCGGCGGGTCGGCCTCTGCCTGCCGCGCACGCCGGACCTCGTCGCCGCGGTGCTCGGCATCCTCGCCGCGGACGGCGTCTACGTGCCGCTCGATCCCGCCTACCCGGAGGCGCGGCTGGAGCTCATGCTCGCCGACTCCGGCGCCGAGGTGCTGCTCACCGACTCGCCGCTCGCCCGCCGCTTCCCCTCCTTCGGCGGCCCCGTGATGAGGCTGGACCGCGCGGCGGATGTGGCGCCCGCCAGCGACGAGCGCGCCGCTGGCGAGCCGGCGCCGGCCGCTCTCGCCGCCAACCTCGCCTACGTCATCTACACCTCGGGCTCGACCGGCCGGCCGAAGGGCGTCGGCATCGAGCACCGCAGCGCCGTCGCCTTCGTCCGCTGGGCCCTGGCGGCGTTCCGGCGCCAGGATCTCGCCGGCGTCGTCGCGGCGACCTCGGTCTGCTTCGACCTCTCGATCTTCGAGCTCTTCGCGCCGCTCGCCGCCGGCGGCCGGGTGATCGTCGTCCGCGACGTGCTGGCGCTGGCGGAGCTCGCGGCGGCGGACGAGGTGACGCTGGTCAACACGGTGCCCTCGCCGATGGCCGAGCTGGTCGGCCGGCCGCTGCCGGCCGGCCTCCGCACGGTGAGCCTCGCCGGCGAGCCGCTGAAGCCGGAGCTCGCGGCGCGCATCTACGCCCACCCGCAGGTCGAGCAGGTCGTCAACCTCTACGGACCGAGCGAGGACACCACCTACTCGACCGGCGGCGCGGTCGCCCGTGGCGCTGGCCAGGTCTCGATCGGCCGGCCGCTCGCCGGCAAGCGCTCCCGCGTGCTCGGCCGGCGCTGGGAGGCGGCCGAGGCGCAGCCGGCGGGCGTCCCCGGCGAGCTCTTCCTCGCCGGCGACGGGCTGGCGCGCGGCTACCTCGGCCGCCCGGAGCTCACCGCCGAGCGCTTCGTCCCCGACCCCTTCGGCCCGCCGGGGGCGCGCATGTACCGCAGCGGCGACCGCGCGCGCCTGCTGGCGGACGGCCGGCTCGACTTCCTCGGCCGGCTCGACCATCAGATCAAGATCCGCGGTTTCCGCGTCGAGCTGGGCGAGATCGAGGCGGTGCTCGCCGCGCATACGGCGGTGCGCCAGGCGGTGGTCCTGCTGCGCCAGGACAACCCCGGCGACGGGCGCCTGGTGGCCTACGTGGTCGCCGATCCCGCCGCGCCCGACTCTCCCGCGGCCGGCGCCCTGGATCTCCCGGCGCTGCGGGCGCTCGCCGCGGCGAGGCTGCCGGAGCACATGGTTCCCGCCGCCTTCGTCGTCCTCGCCGCGCTGCCGGTCAACGCCAACGGCAAGCTCGACCGCGCCGCGCTGCCGCGGCCGGAGTGGGGGAGCGCCGAGGCGGCGGTGGCGCCGCGCAATCCGGTGGAGGAGATCCTGGCGGGGATCTGGGCGGAGGTGCTGGCGCTGGCGCCGGGCCGCTTCGGCGTCCACGACGACTTCTTCGCGCTCGGCGGCCACTCGCTGCTCGCCACCCAGGTCATCTCGCGCCTGCGCGGTGTCTTCGCGGTCGAGCTCCCCGTGCGCGCCCTCTTCGAGACGCCGACGATCGCCGGCCTGGCGCTGGCGGTCGCCGCGGCGCGCCGGCAGGCCGGCGAGCAGCCGCCGGCGCCCCTCGTCGCCCGCCGCCGCGAGGGGCCGCTGCCGCTTTCCTTCGCCCAGGAGCGGCTGTGGTTCTTCGACCGCCTGGAGCCGGGGAGCGCGACCTACAACCTGCCCTACGCCGTCCGCCTGCTCGGGCCGCTCGACGAGGCCGCCCTCGGCCGCGGCCTCGACGAGATCCTCCGCCGCCACGAGGCGCTGCGCACCCGCTTCGTCACCGCCGGCGGCGCGCCGGCGCAGATCGTCGGGCCGCCGGAGCCGGTGCGGCTCGACCGCATCGACCTCCGGCGGCTGCGCGCGGCGCGCCGCGAAGCCGAGCTCGGCCGCGTGCTCGCCGCCGCCGGCGGCCACCCGTTCGACCTCGGCCGCGGGCCGCTGCTGCGCGCCGCGCTCCTGGCGCTCGGCGAGGACCACCACGTCTTCTTCGTCGACATGCACCACATCGCGAGCGACGGCTGGTCGATCTCGCTCCTGGTGCGCGAGCTGATCGCTCTCTACGCCGCCTTTCGCGCCGGCCAGCCGTCGCCGCTCGCCGCTCTGCCGGTGCAGTACGCCGACTTCGCCATCTGGCAGCGCGAGCAGCTCGACGCGCCGTTCCTCGCCGGCCAGCTCGCCTACTGGCGCCAGCGCCTCGCCGGCGCGCCGCAGACCCTCGAGCTGCCGCTCGACCGGCCGCGCTCGGCGCAGCTCGACTTCCGCGGCGGCCGCAAGATGCGGCGCATCGGCCGGCCGCTCGCCGACGGTCTCCACGCGCTCGCCCGGCGGGAGGGGGCGACGCCGTTCATGGCGCTCCTCGGCATCCTCAAGGTCCTGCTCGCCCGCCACACCGGCCAGCGCGACGTGGTGGTCGGCACCGCGGTCGCCAGCCGCGGCCGCGCCGAGATCGAAGGGCTGATCGGCTTCTTCGTCAACACCCTCGTGCTGCGCACCGACCTCGGCGGCGACCCCAGCGCCCGCGAGCTGTTGGCGCGGCTGCGCGAGACCGCGCTCGGCGCCTACACCCATCAGGACCTGCCGTTCCAGAAGCTGGTCGAGGCGCTGGCGCCGGAGCGCACGCTCCAGCAGACGCCCTTCTTCCAGGTGATGTTCGACCTCCACGAGGCGCCGCCGCTGCCGCAGGGGCCGGGCCTCCGCCTCGAGCCGGTGGCGGTGCGCACCTACGACGCCAAGTTCGACCTCACGCTGGTGAGCGGTGAGGGCCGCGGCGGCCTCGAGCTGATCTTCGCCTACAACCGCAACCTCTTCTTCCCGGCGACGGTGGCGCGCCTGCTGGAGCACTTCTCGGCGCTCCTCGAGGGGATGGTCGAGGAGCCCGACCGGCCGCTCTCCGCGCTGCCGCTGGTCTCCGCGGCGGAGCGCCAGCAGCTCCTCGTCGAGTGGAACGAGGCGGGCTGGAGCACCACCTCGACACCGGCTCTCCTCCGGCAGCCGGTGCCGGCGCTCGTCGAGGCGCGGGCGGCGGAGCGGCCGGAGGCGATCGCGGTCTCCGGCGCCGGCGCCGAGATGACCTACGGCGAGCTGTCGCGGCGCGCCGCGCTCCTCGCGCGGCGCCTGCGGGCGCTGGGAGCGGGCGCCGAGGCGCGGGTCGGCCTGCTGCTCTCGCGCACGCCGGACATGCTGGCGGCGATCCAGGGCATCTGGCGGGCCGGCGCCGCCTACGTGCCGCTCGATCCGGCGCTGCCGGTCGAGCGCCTCGCCTTTATGGTGGACGACGGGCTGCGCGGGGCGCGGCGGCCGCTGTTGGTGACGGAGACCGGCCAGCGCGAGCTGCTCGCCGCCCTGCCGCTCGCCGGTGTCGAGGTGGTGCTGCTCGATCGGCTGCTCGCCGAGGCCGGCGGCGGCGAGGGCTGCGTCGCGGAGCTGGAGCCGCTCGGCGCCGTCGAGCCGTCGCAGCTCGCCTACCTCATCTACACCTCGGGGACGAGCGGCCGCCCGAAGGCGGTGCTCGTGGAGCACGGCAGCCTGGCGCAGTCGCTCGCCGCGGCGGTCGCCGCCTTCGGCTTCGCTGCCGCCGACCGCATGCCCTGTCTCGCCGCGCCGTCGTTCGACATCTTCCTCTTCGAGACCTTCGCGCCGCTCGCCGCCGGCGGCACCACGGTGCTCTGGCGCCTGCAGCCGGCGCTCGACCTCGGCGACCTGGTGACGCGGCTGGCGGAGATGACGCTCCTCCATGCGGTGCCGGCGCTGATGCGCCAGCTCGTCGAGGTCGCCGGCCGCCGCGCCGGCGGCGGCGCGGGCGGCGCCCTCCGCCGCGTCTTCGTCGGCGGCGACGCGGTGCCGGCCGAGCTCCTCGCCGATCTGGTGCGGGTGTTCCCGGCGGCGGCGGTGACGGTGCTCTACGGCCCGACCGAGGGGACGATCATCGCGGCGAGCCTGACCGCCGGCGGCATCGCGGCCCCCGCCGGCCAGGCGATCGGGCGCCCGCTCCCCGGCGCGCTGGTCGAGCTCCGCGACCGCGACGGCGCCGCGGTGCCCATCGGTGTCGCGGGCGAGATCTGGCTGGGCGGCGGGCTGGTGACGCGCGGCTACCTCGGCCGCCCCGAGCTCACCGCCGAGCGCTACGTCCCCGGCGAGAACGGGCGCTGGTACCGCACCGGAGATCTCGGCCGCCGCGCCGAGGCCGGCGCCATCGAGTTCCTCGGCCGCGTCGACCAGCAGGTCAAGGTGCGCGGCTTCCGCGTCGAGCTGGGGGAGATCGAGGCGGCGCTCGCGGCGCACGCCGCGGTGCGCGAGGCGGTGGTGCTGGGGCGGACGGTCGGCGGCGAGATGCGGCTGGCGGCCTACGTGGTGCCCGCCGTGGAGAGCGAGGCGCCGAGCGGCGAGGCGCTCGCGGCCGCCCTCCGCCGGCTGCTGCCGGACTACATGGTGCCGGTCGACTGGGTGACGCTCGCCGCGCTGCCGCTCTCGGCGCACGGCAAGGTCGACCGCCGGGCGCTCGCCGGGATGGCGCCCGCCGCCGAGCCGCGGGCGGCCGGCTCGACGGCGCCGCGAACGCCCTTCGAGCGCTGGCTCGCGGCGCTCTGGCGGGAGGTTCTCGGCGTCGAGGCGATGGGTGTCGAGGAGAGCTTCTTCGCGCTCGGCGGCAACTCGATCCAGGTGGCGATCCTCACCAACCTGCTGCAGGAGCGGCTGGGCGAGCCGGTCGCGGTGGTGGCGCTCTTCGAGGCGCCGACGATCGCCCGCCTGGCCGCCTATCTCGACGAGCGCATTCCCTCGGCGGCGGCCGCCGCCGCCGAAGCGGGCGAGGGTCGGGCGGTCGAGCGCGCCGGCCTCGACGCGGCGTCCGGGAGCACGGCGGCGGACGCCTGGCGGCGGATCGAGCGCGGCGGCTGGGAGTTGGAGACGCCGCTGGTTCTCTCCTTCGCGCAGGAGCGTCTGTGGTTCCTCGACCAGCTCGCCGGCGGCTCGGCGTCGTACAACGTGCCGGCGGCGCTCCGCTTCAGCGGTCCGCTCGACATCGCGGCGCTCGCCGCCAGCCTCGACGCGATCGTCCGCCGCCACGCCGCGCTGCGCACCACCTTCGCCGGCGTCGAGGGCCTGCCGGCGCAGGTGGTGCACGCGCTCGCGGCGCCGCTGCCGCATCCCCTCGTCGACCTCGCGGCGCTGCCGGCGCCGCGGCGGGCCGGCGAGCTGCGGCGTCTGGCGGCCGCCGAGGCGCGGCGCGGCTTCGATCTGGCGCGCGGGCCGCTCCTCCGCGCCACGCTGCTGCGCCTGGCGGCGGCGGAGCACGCCGGCCTCTTCACCATGCACCACATCGTCTCCGACGGCTGGTCGATGGGGGTGCTGGTGCGCGAGGTGGCGGCGCTCTACGCGGCGGCGGTCGCCGGCTCGCCCTCGCCGCTCGCCGAGCTGCCGATCCAGTACGCCGACTTCACCCTCTGGCAGCGCGGCCGGCTGAGCGGCGAGCGGCTGGCGGGCGAGATCGATCACTGGCGCCGGCGGCTGGCCGGTCTCGCCGACTTCGAGCTGCCGGCCGACCGGCCGCGGCCGCCGGTGGCGAGCGCTCGCGGCGGCGCGCGGCGCTTCGTCGTGCCGGGGAAGCTGGTGCGGACGCTCGAGTCGCTCGGTCGATCGGGCGGCGCGACGCTCTTCATGACCCTCTTCGCCGGCTGGTCGGCGCTCCTTTCGCGGCTGGCCGGCCGCGACGACGTGGCGGTGGGCACCGCGGTCGCCGGCCGCAACCGGCCGGAGATCGAGGGCCTGATCGGTTTCTTCGTCAACACCCTGGTCCTGCGCCTGAGCTGCGCCGGCGGGCCGTCGTTCGGCGAGCTGATCTCCCGCGCGCGGCAGGCGGCGCTCGACGCCTTCGCGCACCAGGACCTGCCGTTCGAGAAGCTGGTCGAAGAGCTGCGGCCGCAGCGCGATTTGAGCCGCACGCCGCTCTTCCAGCTGATGTTCGCGCTGCAGGACGGCCGGCAGGGGAGGCTGGAGCTGCCGGGCCTCGAGGTCGAGCCGATCGAGCCGATCGAAGCGAGCGAGCCGGGCAATCTCGGCGAGGCCGACGAGACCGACGCCAAGTTCGACCTCTCGCTGAGCTTCGCCGCGACGGCGGACGGCCTGGTGGGGAGCTGGGTCTACCGGCGGCAGCTCTTCGACGCCGCGACGGTGGCGCGGATGTCGGCGCAGCTGCTGGCGCTCCTCGGCGGGCTCGCCGGCTCGCCGGCGGTGGCCTCGACGGAGCTGTCGCTCCTCGGCGAGGCCGAGCGCCAGCAGCTCCTCGTCGAGTGGGGCGGGTGGGCGGCGGTCGCCGGCGTCTCGCCGGGCCTGGTGCCGGAGCTCGTCGCCGCGCGCGCGGCGGCGCATCCGGAGGCGGTCGCGGTGTCGTTCGCGGGAGCCGACCTCAGCTACGGCGAGCTGTCGCGGCGCGCGGCGGCGGTGGCTCGCCGGCTGCGCGGGCTGGGGGTCGGCGCGGAGTCGCGGGTGGGCCTGCTCGCTCCGCGCTCGGCGGATCTGCTGGCGGCGATCCTGGGGATCTGGGGGGCGGGCGGCGCCTACGTGCCGCTCGACGCCCTTTTGCCGGTCGAGCGCCTGGCCTTCATGGTGGAGGACTCGCTCGGCACCTCGCGGCCGGCGGTCCTTCTGGCTGAGAGCGGCCAGCGTGAGCTGCTCGCGGCGCTGCCGCTCGCCGGCGTCGAGGTGGTGCTCGTGGATGAGCTGCTGGCGGCGCCGGGCGAGGCCGGAGCGGCGGAGGGCGGCCCCTGGCGAGCCGACATCCAGCCGTCGCAGCTGGCCTACCTGATCTACACCTCGGGGACGACGGGGCGCCCCAAGGCGGTGCTCGTCGAGCACGGCAGCCTGGCGCAGTCGCTCACCTCGGCGGTGGCGGCGTTCGGCTTCGGGCCGGCGGACCGCATGCCGTGCCTGGCGTCGTCGTCGTTCGACATCTTCCTCTTCGAGAGCCTGGCGCCGCTCGTCGCCGGCGGCACGACGGTGCTCTGGCCGCTGCGGCCGCTC
The DNA here is from genome assembly GCA_963755825.1 of uncultured Acidobacteriota bacterium. Classification (GTDB taxonomy): domain Bacteria; phylum Acidobacteriota; class Thermoanaerobaculia; order Multivoradales; family UBA5704; genus DATBQN01. Next base: position 175,147 of record CAVWLA010000001.1, read on the forward strand.
CTCGACCTCGGCGATCTCCTCGCCCGGCTGCCGGAGATGACGCTCCTCCACGCGGTGCCGTCGCTGATGAGCCAGGTGGTGGACGGCGTGCGCGATCGTCCGGGGATCGGGAGCCGCCTGCGGCGGGTGTTCGTGGGCGGCGACGCGGTGCCGCCGGAGCTGCTGGCTTCGCTCGGGGCGGCGTTCCCGCGGGCGGCGGTGACGGTGCTCTACGGTCCGACCGAGGCGACGATCATCGCGGCGAGCCTGACCGTGGGCGCGGCGGCGCCCGCCGGGCACGCCATCGGCAGGCCGCTGCCGGGGGCGCTCCTGGCGCTCCGCGACCGCGACGGCGGGGCGGTGCCGATCGGCGTGCCGGGGGAGATCTGGCTGGGCGGCGCGCGGGTGGCGCGCGGCTATCTCGGCCGGCCGGAGCTGACGGCGGAGAGGTTCGTGGCGGCGAGCGGCGGCCGCTGGTACCGCAGCGGCGACCTCGGGCGCTGGCACGCCGATGGCTCGATCGAGTTCCTCGGCCGCCTGGACCAGCAGGTGAAGGTGCGCGGCTTCCGGGTGGAGCCGGGGGAGATCGAGTCGGCGCTGGCGGCCTGCGCCGGGGTGCGCGAGGCGGCGGTGCTCGGCCGCGCGGTGGGCGGCGACATGCGTCTGGTGGCCTATGTCGTGCCGGTTGCCCCGGCCGACAGCGCCGCGGCGCCGAGCGGCGAGGAGCTCGCCGCGGCGCTGCGCCGCAAGCTCGCCGAGCACATGGTGCCGGCGGCCTACGTGATGCTCGCCGCGCTGCCGCTGACCGCGCACGGCAAGCTCGACCGCGCGGCGCTGCCGGCGCCGGAGTCGTGGAGCCTCGGCTCGCAGGCGGCGTACGTGGCGCCGCGGACCGCCGTCGAGGAGGTCGTCGCCGGCTTCTGGAGCGAGATCCTCGGCGTCGACCGGATCGGCGTCGAGGACGACTTCTTCGCCCTCGGCGGCCACTCGCTGATGGCGACGCAGGTGATCTCGCGCGTGTCGCGCGCCTTCGGCACCCAGGTGCCGCTGCGCCAGCTCTTCGGCTCGCCGACCGTCGCCGCGCTCGCCGCCGCGGTGCTCGACGCGGAGGCCGCCCCCGGCCGCAGCGAACGGATCGCGCGCGCCCGCCTGAAGGTCAGCCGCATGTCGGCCGAGAGCAAGCGCGAGATGCTCTCCAGCCGGCAGGGAGCGGCCGAGGGGGCATGAGCATCCGCGAGGCGAGCCCAGCGCAGGGGTTCTCCGCCGAAGACGAGGAGATCCTCGTCCTGCTCCTGGCGGAGGAGGGCATCGAGCTCGCGCCGGCCGAGACGGCGATCGCGCCCGCCGAGCGGTCGGGCGACCTGCCGCTCTCCTTCGCCCAGGAGCGGCTCTGGCTCGTCGAGCAGCTGGCGCCGGGGAGCGCCGCCTATCACCTCCCCGCCGCGATCCGGCTGACCGGCGCCCTCGCCGACGGCGCTCTCGCCGCCGCCTTCGCGGCGCTGGTCGGGCGCCATGAGGCTCTGCGCACCGTCTTCCCCGTCCGCGCCGGCGCGCCGGCGCAGGTGATCCTGCCGGCGGCGCCGCAGCCCCTGCCGAGGGTGGACCTCTCGACCCTGCCCGTCGAGCGCCGCGACGACGAGGCGCGCCGCCTCGCCGCCGAGGAGGCGCGGCGGCCCTTCGACCTCGCCGCCGGTCCGCTGCTGCGCACCGCTCTCCTGCGCCTCACGGCGGGCGTCGCGAGCCACGCCGACGCCGCGGCGGGCGACCATCTGCTGCTGATGACGCTCCACCACATCGTCTCCGACGGCTGGTCGCAGGGCATCCTCGTCCGCGAGCTCGGCGCGCTCTACGCGGCGGCCGCCGCCGGCCGGCCATCGCCGCTGCCGCCGCTCGCCATCCAGTACGCCGACTTCGCGGTCTGGCAGCGGCGCGCCCTCTCCGGCGCGGCGCTCGCCGGCGAGCTCGATTTCTGGCGCCGGCAGCTCGCCGGGCTCCGCCGCGTCGAGCTGCCGGCCGACCGGCCGCGCCCCGCGGCCGCGGCGGCGGACGGCGGCAGGCATCACCGCCGGCTCCCGGCGGCGATCGAGGCGGGGCTCGCCAGCCTCGCCCGCCGCGAGGGGGCGACGCTCTACATGGCGCTCCTCGCCGCGGTGATGGCGCTCATCGCGCGCCATACCGGCGAGGCGGACGTGGCGGTCGGCTCGCCGATCGCCAACCGCACCCGCGCCGAGACGGAGGGCCTCATCGGCTTCTTCGTCAACACCCTCGTGCTGCGCGCCGATCTCGGCGGCGAGCCGACCTGGCGGCAGCTCCTGGGACGGGTGCGGGAGACGGTCCTCGCCGCCTTCGCCCACCAGGATCTGCCGTTCGAGCGCGTCGTCGAGGAGCTGGCGCCGCAGCGCGACGCCAGCCGCACGCCGCTCTTCCAGACCATGTTCGCGCTGCAGAACGCGGCGCCCGGGAGCGGCGGCGAGCTGCGCCTGCCGGGCCTGACGCTGCGTCCTCTCGAGCTCGACGGCGAGCCGGCGAAGTTCGACCTCACGCTCGCCTTCGCGGAGGAGGGCGGCCTGCGCGGCACCTGGGGCTACGACCGCGACCTCTTCGACGCCAGCACGGTGGCGCGCCTGGCGAGCCACCTCGAGATCCTCCTGGCGGCGGCGCTGGCCGCCGCCGAGAGCCGCGTCGCCGACCTGCCGCTGCTCACCGCCGGCGAGCGCTCGCAGATCGTCGAGGAGTGGAACGCCACGGCGACCTCCTACCCGCGCCAGGCGACCATCCAGCGGCTCTTCCGCCAGCAGTTGGAGCGCGGGCCGGAGCGCGTCGCGGCGGTGTGGGGCGATCGCGCGCTCACCTACGGCGAGCTCGGCCGGCGGTCGTCGCGCCTCGCCCGCCGCCTCCGCGCCCTGGACCTGCGGCCGGAGCCCGCCGTCGGTCTCTTCCTGCCGCGCTCGCTCGACCTGCTGATCGCCATGCTCGCGGTGCTCGAGGCGGGAGGCGCCTACGTGCCGCTCGACACCGGCCTGCCGCGGGAGCGCCTGGAGCTCCTCCTCCGCGACGTCGGCGCGGCGCAGGTGGTGACGCGCGCGGAGCTGCGCTCGGCGCTGCCCGTCGAGGGTGTCGAGGCGCTGCTGCTCGACCTTGCCGCGGCCGAGGAGAGCGTCGGCGGGGAGGCCGAGGCGGCGCCGCCGGCGGCCTCTCCGGACGGCCTCGCCTACGTCATCTACACCTCGGGCTCGACCGGCTCGCCGAAGGGCGTCGCGGTGCCCCATCGCGCCGTCGTCCGCCTGGTGCGCGACACCGACTACGTGAGCCTCGGGCCGGGCGACCGCGTGGCGCATCTGTCGAACCCGGCCTTCGATGCCGCGACCTTCGAGATCTGGGGCGCGCTCCTGAACGGCGGCCGCCTCGAGGTGATCGACCGCGACCTGGTCCTCGCGCCGCGCGAGCTGGGCCGCCTGCTCGTCGAGAGGGGCGTCAGCGCGCTCTTCGTCACCACGGCGCTCTTCAACCAGCTCGCGGCCGAGGTGCCGGCGGCGCTCGCCGCGGTGGGCTCGGTGCTCTTCGGCGGCGAGCAGGTCGATCCCGCCGCGGTGCGCCGGGCGCTCGCCCCGGCGCCGCGCGGCCGCCTCCTCCACGTCTACGGCCCGACCGAGAACACCACCTTCAGCACCTGGCACGCGGTCGGCGCGGTGGCGCCTGGCGCCGTCACCGTGCCGATCGGCCGCCCGCTCGCCAACTCCGTCGTCCATCTGCTCGACGGCGCGCTTCAGCCGGCGCCGGTGGGAGCCGCCGGCGAGCTCTTCACCGGCGGCGACGGCCTCGCGCGCGGCTACCTCGGCCGCCCGGAGCTCACCGCCGAGCGCTTCGTCCCCGATCCGTTCGGGGCTCCCGGTGCCCGCCTCTACCGCACCGGCGATCTGGCGCGCCGTGGGCGCGACGGCGCCGTCGAGTTCCTCGGCCGGCTCGACGATCAGGTGAAGATCCGCGGCTTTCGCATCGAGCCCGGCGAGGTCGAGGCGGCGCTGCGCCGCCACCCCGAGGTCCGCGAGGCGGCGGTGCTGGTGCGCGAAGGCGCCGGCGGCGAGGATCGGCGGCTGGTCGCCTTCGCGGCGCCGCTCGACGGCTGCCGGCTGACGCCGGCGGCGCTCCGCGCCTTCCTCAAAGAGCGCCTGCCCGACTACCTGGTACCGGCGAGCTTCGTGCTCGTCGCCGGGCTGCCCTGGAACGCCAACGGCAAGGTCGACCGCCGCGCTCTCCTCGCCCTCGACCTCGACACCGCGCCGGAGACGGAGGGCGGTCTCCGCACGCCGCCGCGGACGCCGACCGAGGAGCTGCTGCAGGCGATCTGGAGCGCGGCTCTCGGCATCGCCGCCGAGCGGCTGGGGACCGGTGACGACTTCTTCGCCCTCGGCGGCCACTCGCTCCTCGCCACGCGCGTCGTCTCGCGCATCCGGCAGACCTTCGGCGTCGAGCTGCCGCTGCGCCGCCTCTTCGAGTCGCCGACCATCGCCGCCCTCGCCCGCGAGGTCGACGGCAAGCGCGCCGGAGGCGCCGCCGCGCTGCCGCCGATCGTGCCGGCGCCGCGCGATCCATCGCATCCGCCTCCGCTCTCCTTCGCGCAGGAGCGGCTGTGGTTCCTCGATCAGCTGCAGCCGGGGAGCGCCCTCTACAACGTGCCGCTCGCGATGCGCCTCGCGGGCGACCTCGACGCGTCTGCCCTCGCCGCGGCGGTCGGCGGCGTCGTGCGCCGCCACGAGGCGCTGCGGACGACCTTCGCGGTGGCCGCCGGCCGCCCGGTGCAGATGGTCCATGCTGCCGGCGAGCTCGTTCAGCCGCTGATCGACCTCGCCGCGCTGCCGCCGGCGGGCGGCGAGGGCGAGGTCCGCCGGCTGGCGACGGCCGAGGCGGGGCGGCCGTTCGACCTCGCGGCGGGTCCGCTCCTCCGCGCCACGCTCCTCCGCCTGGGCGCCGCGGAGCACGCGGCTCTCGTCACCCTGCATCACATCGTCTCCGACGGCTGGTCGATGAACGTCCTGGTGCGCGAGCTGGGCGAGCTCTATGCCGCGGCGCGGGAGCGCCGCCCGCCGCGGCTCGCCCCGCTGCCGATCCAATATGCCGACTTCGCGCTCTGGCAGCGCCAGGCCCTCGCCGGCGAGCGGCTGGAGGCGGAGCTCGCTTACTGGCGGCGGGCGCTCGCCGGCCTCGCCACCCTCGAGCTGCCGACCGATCGGCCGCGCCCGCCGCTGCTGACCTCGGCGGGCGGGGCGCACGCGCGGCGGCTGCCGGCCGGGCCCGCGGCGGCGCTCGCGGCATTGGCGCGCGCCGAGGGGGCGACGCTCTACATGGCGCTCGTCGCCGCGCTCGCCGTCGTCCTCGGCCGCCACGCCGGCGGCGACGACGTCGCCCTGGGGTCGCCGATCGCCAACCGCAACCGGGCGGAGACCGAGGGGCTGATCGGCTTCTTCGTCAACACCCTGGTGCTGCGCACCGACTGCGCCGGCGCGCCGCCTTTCCGCACCCTGCTGGCGCGGGTGCGGGAGACGGTGCTCGGCGCCTTCCTGCATCAGGACCTGCCGTTCGAGCGGGTGGTGGAGGAGCTGGCGCCGCAGCGCGATCCCAGCCGCACGCCGCTCTTCCAAGTGATGCTGGCCCTGCAGAACGCGACCGACGGCGCCGCCGAGATGGCGCTGCCGGGCCTCACCCTTCGCCCGCTGCGGCAGGAGGGCGGCGAGGCGAAGTTCGATCTCACCCTCGCCTTCGCCGAGGGGGCGTCCGGGCTCGGCGGTGTCTGGGGCTACAACCGCGACCTCTTCGACGCCACCACCGTGGCGCGGCTCGCGGGCCACTTCGAGATCCTCGTCGGGGCGCTCCTCGCCGCGCCGGAGCGCTCCATCGCCGAGCTGCCGCTCCTCTCCGCGGCCGAGCGCGCGCAGCTCGTCGAGGAGTGGAACGCGACGGCGGCGGCCTATCCGCGCGAGGCCACGCTCGGCGAGCTCTTCGCCCGCCAGGCGGAGTCGACGCCGGAGGCGATCGCCCTCGTCGCCGGCGAGGCGGCGGTGAGCTACGGCGAGCTGGCGCGGCGGTCGCGGCGCCTCGCCCGGCGGCTGGCGGCGCTCGGTCTGCCGCCCGAGGCGCCGGTGGCGCTCCTCCTGCCGCGGTCGTTCGACCTCGTCGTCGCCATGCTGGCCGTCGCCGCGGCCGGCGGCGTCTACCTGCCGCTCGATCCCGGCCTGCCGCGGCGGCGGCTGGCGTTCCTGCTCGACGACGCCGGCGTGGTGCGGGTGGTGACGCGGCGCGGGCTCGCGGGCGGCCTGCCGGACGAGTCGCCGCCGGTGCTCCTCATCGAGGAGAGCGGCGGCGAGGCGGCGGCGGAGCCGCCCGAGCCGTTGCCGCCCCTGCCTCCCCTCGCCGCCGCGGACGCCCTCGCCTATGTGCTCTACACCTCCGGCTCGACGGGGGCGCCGAAGGGCGTCGCCGTGCCGCATCGCGCCGTCGTCCGGCTGGTCTGTGGCCCCGACTACGTGCGCTTCGGGCCGCGCGAGGTATTCCTGCAGCTCGCTCCAGCCGGCTTCGACGCTGCGACGTTCGAGATCTGGGGCGCGCTGCTGCACGGCGCCCGGCTGGTGATGGCGCCGCCCGGGGCGCTCGCCATCGAGGAGATCGGCGACCTGCTGGCGCGGCACCAGGTGACCACCCTCTGGCTGACCGCGGGCCTCTTCCATCAGGTCGTCGACGGCCACCTCGAGCTGCTGCGGCCGGTCCGCCAGCTCCTCGCCGGCGGCGACGTGCTCGGCGTGAAGCAGGTCGCCGAGGTGCTCGCCGCGCTCCCCGCCATCCGGCTGGTGAACGGCTATGGGCCGACCGAGAACACCACCTTCACCTGCGCCGCCCCGCTCTCGGCGGCGACCGCCCTCGGCGCCTCGGTGCCGCTCGGACGGCCGATCGCCAACGGCCGCGTCCATCTCCTCGACGGAGCGGGATCGCCGGTGCCGATCGGCGTCGCCGGCGAGCTCTGCGCCGGCGGCGACGGCCTCGCGCGCGGCTACCTGGGCCAGCCGGCGCTGACCGCCGCGCGCTTCGTCCCCGATCCGCTGGGGGAGCCGGGAGGGCGCCTCTACCGCACCGGCGACCTGGCGCGCCGCCGGCGCGACGGCGCCATCGAGTTCCTCGGCCGGCTCGACGACCAGGTGAAGATCCGAGGTTTCCGCATCGAGCCCGGCGAGGTGGAGGCGGCTCTCCGCCGCCATCCCGGCGTGCGCGAGGCCGCCGTCCTGGTGCAGGAGGGCGAGCGGGGCGAGGACCGGCGGCTGGTCGCCTTCTGGAGCGCTGCGGACGGCGGCCCCGCCGCGCCGGCGCTCCGCGCCTTCCTCCAGGAGCGGCTCCCCGAGCACCTGGTGCCGGCCGCCCTGGTGCCCGTCGAGACGCTGCCGCTCACCGCCAACGGCAAGGTCGATCGTCGCGCCCTGCTGGCGTCGCTCGCGGCGCGCGCGGAGCCGGAGCGGCCGGCCGGCGAGCCGGCGCTGGCGCCGCGCACGCCGACGGAGGAGCTGCTGCTCGGCATCTGGAGCGAGACGCTGGGGCGCGATGCCGCGACGCTGGGGATCGACGACGACTTCTTCGCCCTCGGCGGCCACTCGCTGCTGGCGACGCGGGTGGTCTCCCAGGTGCGCCAGACCCTGGGCGTCGAGCTGCCGCTGCGGCGGCTCTTCGAGGCGCCGACGATCGCGGCGCTGGCGCGCGAGGTGGACGCTCTCCGCACCGGCGGCGAGGCGGCGCTGCCGCCGATCGTCCCCGTGCCGCGCGGCGGCGCCGGCTCGCTGCCGCTCTCCTTCGCCCAGGAGCGCCTCTGGTTCCTCGACCGCCTGCAGCCGGGTGGCGCGGTCTACAACGTGCCGCTGGCGCTCCGCCTCACCGGCGCGCTCGACCGCGGCGCCCTCGCCGCGGCCCTCGCCGCCCTCGTCGACCGCCACGAGGCGGTGCGCACCACCTTCGCCAGCGAGGGAGGCCGGCCGGTGCAGGTGATCCGTCCGCTCGCCGCCGTCGGACTGCCGCAGGTCGATCTCGGCGGCCTGGCGCCGGCGGCGCGCGAGGCCGCGGCGCGGCACCTCGCGCTGGCGGAGGCGCGGGCGCCGTTCGACCTCGCCGCGGGTCCGCTGCTCCGCGGCCTGCTGCTCTGCCTTTCGCCGCCGGTCGGTCCGCGCGCCGGCACCGCCGAGCGCGCCGAGGACGGCGAGCACATCGCCCTCGTCACCCTCCACCACATCGTCGCGGACGGCTGGTCGATGGGCATCCTGGTGCGCGAGCTGGGGGCGCTCTACGCCGCCTGCCAGGCGGGGCGGCCGTCGCCGCTGCGGCAGCTGCCGGTGCAGTATGCCGACTTCGCCGTCTGGCAGCGTGCCGTCCTCGCCGGCGAGGTGCTGGCGCGGGAGATCGGCTTCTGGCGGCAGGCGCTCGCCGGCCTGACGCCGCTCGAGCTGCCGATCGACCGGCCGCGGCCGCCGATCCTCACCTCGGCGGGCGGCACCTGCTCGCTCCGCCTGCCGGCGGCGCTCGCCGCCGGCCTGCAGCGCCTGGCGCGGGAGTCGGGCTCGACGCTCTACATGGCGCTGCAGGCGGCGGTGGCGGCGCTCCTCGCCCGCCACACCGGCGGCGACGACGTGGCGCTCGGCTCGCCGATCGCCAACCGCAACCGCGCCGAGACCGAGGGCCTGATCGGCTTCTTCGTCAACACCCTCGTGCTGCGCACCGACTGCGCCGGCGCGCCGGCCGGCCGCGAGCTGCTGGCGCGGGTGCGCGAGACGGTGCTCGCCGCCTTCGCGCACCAGGACCTGCCGTTCGAGAAGGTGGTCGAGGAGCTGGCGCCCGAGCGCGATCCCAGCCGCACGCCGCTCTTCCAGGTGATGTTCGTCCTGCAGACGATCGCCGACGAGCTGGCCGAGCTGCGGCTGCCGGGGCTCACCCTCCGCCCGCTGGAGACCGCCGCCGAGGTGGCGAAGTTCGACCTCACCCTCGCCTTCGCGCCGGGTCCGCACGGCCTCCACGGCACCTGGAGCTACAACCGCCACCTCTTCGACCGCACCACCGTGGCGCGCCTCGCCGCCCATCTCGAGGCGCTCGTCGCCGGGATGATCGCGGCGCCCGAGCGGGCGGTCGCCGAGCTGCCGCTCCTCGGCGCCGGCGAGCGCGCGCAGCTCGCCTGGGAGTGGAACGCGACGGCGGCGCCGTTCTCCCGCGACGCGACGCTCACCGACCTCTTCCGCGCCCAGATGGAGCGGGCTCCTGAGGCGATCGCCGTGGTCGCCGGCGACGCCGCGGTCTCCTACCGCGAGCTCGCCCGGCGGAGCGCGCGGATCGCCGCCCGGCTGGGCGCCGCCGGCGTCGTCGCCGGCGATCTCGTGGGCATCTGCGCCGAGCGCTCGCCGGCGCTCGTCGCCGGCATCCTCGGCATCCAGGCGGCCGGGGCGGCCTACGTGCCGCTCGATCCGGAGTACCCGGACGAGCGCCTGGCCTTCATGCTCGCCGACGCGGCGCCGGCGGCGCTGCTCGCGACGCCCCGGCTCGCCGCTCGACTGGGCGCGGCGGCGGCGCGCTCCCTGCCGCTCGAAGACCCCCTCGACGCCAGCCCCGGCGCAGGCGCGGACGGGGGGGATCTGCCGCCGCTCGCGCCCCTCGACGCCGAGTGCCTCGCCTACGTGCTCTACACCTCGGGCTCGACCGGACGGCCGAAGGGGGTGATGGTCTCCCACCGCGCCATCGTCAACCACCTGCTCTTCCTGCAGGCGGCGCATCCGCTCGGCGCCGGCGACCGCGTGCTGCAGAAGACCAGCGTCTGCTTCGACGTCTCCGTGGGGGAGATCTTCTCGCCTCTCCTCGCCGGCGCCTGTCTCGTCCTCGCCCGCCCCGGCGGCCAGCGCGATCCCCTCTACCTCGCGGCGGTCGTCGAGGGCGAGGCGATCACCCTCCTGCAGCTGGTGCCGACGCTCCTCCAGGCTCTCCTCGAGGAGCCGTGGGCGGCATCGCCGCCGCGCGCGCTCCGCCGCGTGCTCACCGGCGGCGAGGCGCTCTCCGGCAAGCTGGTGCGGAGCTTCTTCTCCACCTGGACGGGCGGCGCGCCGGCGGCCGAGCTGGTCGACATCTACGGGCCGACCGAGGCGGCGATCGCCGTCACCGCCCACCGCTGCGGCGCGGCGGACGCCGAGGTGGCGGTCAGCGTGCCGCTGGGGCGCACCGTCGCCAATGCCGCCATCCACCTGCTCGACCGCCGGCAGCTCCCGGTGCCGCTCGGCGTCGCCGGCGAGCTCTGCATCGCCGGCGTCTGCCTCGGGCGCGGCTATCTCGGCCGGGCGGAGCTGACGGCGGAGCGCTTCGTCCCCGGCGCGGTGGCCGGCGGCGGCGACGGCGCGGGGAGCCGCCTCTACCGCACCGGCGACCTCGCCCGCCGCCTGCCCGACGGCACGCTGCAGTTCCTCGGCCGCCTCGACCACCAGGTGAAGATCCGCGGCTTCCGCGTCGAGCTGGGGGAGATCGAGGCGGTGATCGCCGCGGCGCCGGAGGTCCGCGAGGCGGCGGTGGCCGCCCGCGGCGAGGGCGCCGGGCGCCAGATCGCCGCCTACGTCGTGCTGCGGGATGGCGAGGAGACCGATGTCGCCGCGGTCGCTGCGCTCCGCCAGCGCGTCCGCGAGCGCCTGCCGGAGGCGATGGTGCCGGCGAGCTGGACGGTCCTCGCCGCCCTGCCGCTCGCCCCCAACGGCAAGGTCGATCGCGCCGCCCTGCCGGCGCCGGGCGCCGTCGGCGAGCGGGCGCGGGTGGCGCCGCGGAACGCGCTCGAGCAAGCTCTCGCGGCGATCTGGGAGGAGATCCTCGGGCGCGGTCCGGTGGGCGTCACCGACGACTTCTTCGCCCTCGGCGGCCACTCCTTCCTCGCCGTCCGGCTGCTCTCCCGCATCGCGCGAGAGCTCGGCCGCGAGCTGCCGCTCGCCGCGCTCTTCGAGGCGCGCACGGTCGAGAGCCTCGCCGCGCTCCTCGCCGCCGAGCCCGGCGGCGAGACGGCCTGCGCGGCGGCCTCGGCCGGCTCGCCGCTGGTGCTCCTGCAGCCGGCGGGCATCCTGCCGCCGCGCTTCTTCGTCCATCCGGTGGGCGGCGCCGTCTTCTGCTATCGCGACCTCGCCGGCGGGCTCGGGGACGAGCGGCCGTTCTACGGCATCCAGGCCCGCGCCCTCCTCGCCGACAGCGGCGCGGCGGAGCCGGTCGAACCGCTCGCCACGGTCGAGGAGATGGCCGCCGACTACTGCCGGGCGATCGCCGCGGTGCAGCCGGCCGGGCCGTATCACCTCGGCGGCTGGTCGTTCGGCGGCCTCGTCGCGCTCGCCATGGCGCGGCAGCTCGAGGCGCGCGGCGAGCGCGTCGCCGAGCTCGTCCTGCTCGATCCGACGACGGTGCCGGCGGCGCTCCGCGGACAGCCGGCGGACGAGGTCGCCGAGCTCCTGCTGGTGGCGCGCGACCTCGGCGGTATCGCCGGCCGGCCGCTCGATCTCGCCGCCGGCGAGCTGGCGGCGGCCGATCCCTCACGCCGGCTCGACCTCGTGCTCGAGCGCGCCGTGGCGGCGGGCGGCCTGCCGGCGGACGTCGACCGCGGCCGCCTGCGCCGCCTGGCGGCGATCTACCGCCAGAACCTGCGGGCGGGGCTCGCCTATCGGCCGGAGCCCTGCGCGGCGCCGGTCACCCTCGTCCGCCCCGCCGACGCCGCTCTCCGCGAGGAGATCGCCGCGGCCGCCGGGATCTGGGAGGAGATCGCCGGCGGCGGCCTCACCGTCGTCGCCGCGGCCGGCGACCACTACAGCATGCTGCGCCCGCCCCAGGTCGCGGCGCTATGTCGTAAACTCGCGAGCCCTGCCGCCCCGGCGGCGAGCTGAGATCCATCTCTACCCGACAGGAGGTTTGCATGTCCGGTTTCCGCGTCAAGATTTCCTCGCCGATCCTCGCGGCGCTCGCCCTCGTCCCGGGGCTCGCGCTCGCCCCGGCGCTCGCCCGCGGGGCGGAGCCGGTGACGGTCCGCCCCGGCGATCCGGCCGTCGACGGCAGCGTCATCCGGCCCTACACCAACAAGTGGAAGATCACGCAGACCGGCCTCTCGGGCAAGAGCGTCGTCCGCGGCACCTGGTCGGACCAGCTCGAGATCACCACCGTCAACGGCAAGCCGGCGATCAAGCGGACGCAGATCGAGGCGCTCACCGAGCGCACCGTCACCAACGTCAACGTCGTCGACCCCAAGACGCTGGCGCCGATCATGAGCGAGATCTCCGACACCAAGGGCTTCTTCCGGCACTGGGACTTCGACGGCAAGAAGATCGACATCAAGCGCTCGAGCGAGCCGGCGGGCGGCGAGATCAAGGCGAGCTCGGTCACCCTCGACACGCCGGTCTTCGACTTCCTCGGCGGCATGTACGGGGTGCTCCTCGTCGGCTTCCCGCTGCAGACCGGCTACGCGGCGAAGTTCCCCATCTTCGACGACGAGAAGAACGCCATGGGCTGGATCTCCTTCACGGTGGGCGGCAAGGAGCAGGTGCAGGCCGGCCCCGACAAGAAGGTCGAGGCCTGGGCGGTGCAGACGGAGGCCGAGGGCTTCAAGATGACCTTCTATCTGACCAAGGAGCCGCCCTACGTCATCCGGCTGCTGCAGGTCGGCGCCCGCGGCAGCCTCAGCTACGACATGCTCTGAGCCCTGCTCCCGCCTCGTTTCCTTTCCCTCTGCCGATGAGATGAAAACGCCCGCCGCGTTCGAGGAACGCGGCGGGCGCGAGGAGGAGCCGGCCTGGCGAGACCGATCCTTCTAGAAACCCGTGCCGAAGAGGCCGGGGTGGGCGTCGTTGAAGGCCCGATCGGCGCTCTGCAGGAAGCGCACGAAGTTGTCGCCGCTCACCTTGTGCTCGAGAGCGAGGGTGGTGAGCGCGGAGACCACGCAGAGGTCGTACTTGACGTGGCCGAGGAGCGCCTGCCCCGGCCGGGTGCCGACCGCGACGTCGTAGCTGCACGGGATCTCGGGGAACTGGATGTGCTCGCCGTTCTTCAGGCCGTAGACCCGGTTGCGGGTGCCGCCCGGCCAGAGCACGTCGAAGGTGCCCTGCGCCGCCGTGCCGAGACCGAAGGTCGCGGTGCGGCTGCTCATCGAGGCGTGGCTTCCGCCGCCGATCTCCGGCACGATGATCGTCTTGCCGCCGTCCGGGGTGAACTTCAGCGTCGCGCCGATGCCGTCGCGGTTGACCTTGCCGCCGGCGACCAGGCCGACGGTGCCGAGCGGCGTCACCTGCGCCCAGCCGTTGCCGTTGCCGCCGCTGTTGATCTCGACGGAGAGGTCGCCGTCCGGGCGGGGCACGCCGAAGTAGCTGAAGTAGTTGGGCATCGCCTGCGTCGCTGCCATGACGTACTGGACGAGGGCGATGTTGTCGAGCGGCGTGCCGAAGGTGCCGGTGACCCTCTGATAGGGGAACTGGAGCTGCGGGAAGGCCGGGTTGGCGACGATCTGGAACATCGCCGCGGTGACCACGTCCGGGAAGCCGTCGTTGTTGAGGTCGCCCGTCGCGACGCCGTTGACCTCGCGGCGGCGATGGTCGCGCTTGATGGCGTTCAGGTCGAGCTGGAAGTTGGCCGAGCAGCCCGGGTTCTGCAGCACGATGCCGGGGTTGTCCATGGCGATGAAGACGAGGAGAGAGTCATCGCCGTAGTAGAAGATGTCCTGGTCGCCGTCGTTGTCGTAGTCGAGGGTCACCGCACCCCAGCCGAAGGGGAGCGCGTTCAAGGCGCCGATGCCGGGGTCGGTGAAGGCGCCGTGGCCGTCGCCCAGGAACCAGCGCGGCTCGTTGGCCTTGCCGCCGATCCAGCGCCCCAGGTTGGTGGCGAAGAAGTCGATGTTGCCGTCGCAGTTGAAATCGCCGAAGGCGAGGCCCATCCAGGAGCCGAGCTGCATGCCCGAGGCGAGGGTGATGTCGGTGAAGTGCCCGGTGCCGTCGCCCTTGAACAGCCGCGTGTAGCCGCGCGCCTGCGAGGGATCGAGCGGCGCCAGACCCTGGAGATCGGTCCACAGGATGTCGACGAAACCGTCCTGATCGTAGTCGACCGCCGACACCGACCAGGTGAAGGTGCCGCCGGGGAAGCCGGCGATGTTCTGGATGCCGGAGGTGGCGCTGGTGTCGGTGAAGTGGATGCCGTGCGCCGAGGCGTTGCGCATGAAGAGCTGGTTGTTTTCCATCAAGGGGTAGTTGGGCTGCAGGAAGACCGCCTGGCGGTTGGTCCAGTCGTCGTAGGTGTTGCTGACCACGATGTCGAGCAGGCCGTCGCCGTTGAAGTCGGCCATGGCGCAGCCCGAGTGGTTGAAGTTGCCGGCGCCGACGCCGGCGCTGGCGGTGATGTCGGTGAAGGTGCCGTTGCCGTTGTTGTGGAAGAGGATGTTGGGACCGCCGATGCCGGTGACGTAGAGATCCTCCCAGCCATCGTTGTCGATGTCGCCGAAGCAGACGCCGGAGCTGTCCTGCGCCGTGGCGTCGACGCCGGCCTTGACGGCGACGTCCTCGAACTGCAGCACGCCGGTGCGGCCGAGGAGATTGTGGTAGAGGCTGTTCGCCGATCCCGGGCCGTTGCTGACGTAGATGTCGAGGTAACCGTCGTTGTCGTAGTCGAAGATCGCGACGCCGGGAGTACCGCGCGCCTTCTGCGGGCTCTCGGAGAGGAGGAGCGGCGAGGGCGCCGCGCCGTTGGTGTAGAAGAAATCCTCGATGGCTAGCCGCGACGGGGTCGCCGTGCGGTGGTAGGTGATGCCGGCGCCGCCGTTGAGGGCGATGTCGTTCATCGTCACGCCGCCGTCGGCCGATGCTCTGCCTGCCAGGCAGAGCGCCAACGCGAGTCCGAAGGCGGACCCAAACCGAAGCTTGCTCTCCATACCTACTCCTTTCGTAATGTCACGAGGACGCAGATGATCTCTGCAGAATTCCTTGCGATCGAGATATAGCGATCGTCTACATGAGTAGGTGTTCTACGCTGCAGTTGCGGGACATTGTCCCGTTGTTCAATTGTTCACGCGTTTCCGGTGTCGGCCGGGCGGCCTGGCTCCGCGGCGCCGGCTGCTCGCCGGCAGGAGGCGCGCCGGCCGCGGCGAGGGTGCGCCCGGTGTCACCCGACCGTCGTCCTCGCGCCATCGCCGGATCACCGGCGGCTGCGAGGATGCGCAGGTGGCTTCGACGAGCTCGGTGGAGGCTCCTGCGCGCGACGAGGCCTCGGTCCCTCCGCGCTCGGCGACGGCAGCTGGGCTCGGCGGGCCGGCAGCAATTCTCTGCGCAGAGCTGCCGTGCCTCGCCGCCGGCCGCCGCGCCGTCCTCAAGTCGCTGCTGATCGTCTGCGGGCCGCTCGTCGGGGTCGAGCACGCCGACCGCCTGGCGCGGGTGGAGGAGCCGGCGATCTTCGCCCTCAACCATTCCAATTACGCCGAGGCGCTGCTGGCGCCGATGGTGCTCCTCTTTCTGCGCCGCGGCCGGGCGGTCCATTTCCTCGCCGACTGGATGTTCCTCGAGCTCCCGCTGCTCGGGCCGCTGCTGCGGCTCGGCGAGCCGATCGCGGTCTACGGCAAGCGGGCGCGGTTCGGCTGGGGGGAGGCCAGGCGGCGCCAAGGCCGGCGCCAGCCGGCTCTCGACCGCTGCCTGGCGCGACTCGCGGCGGGCGGCAGCCTGGGACTCTTTCCGGAGGGGCGGCGCGGCGGCGACCCGCGTCGGCTCCTGGCTCCGCGGCCGGGGCTGGGGGAGCTCGCGCTGCGCAGCGCCGCGCCGGTGGTGCCCATCGGCATCCGCCATCCGGCGGCGGCGCGGCTCGGCCGCGCGCCTCGCCTCGGCCGCATGGTGCTCGCGGTCGGCGAGCCGGTCGACCTGGCGGCTGAGCGCGCCCTTTTCGCCGCCCTCGCCGGTGTCGGCGCGGCCCGCGCCGCGCGCCGCGAGCTGGCGCGTCTCGCCGCGGCGCGGGTGATGGCGGCGCTCGCCGCGCTCGCCGGCCCCGGCGCCCCGGCCGAGCGAGCGCACGGGAGATCGCAGGCCGCAACCGACAGAGAGACCGTTCCTTAGGAGAGGAGACGAACGATGGAGAGGAAAGGCGTGACGGCGGCGCGGGTCACCTCGCAGCGGGCGCGGGAGAGCGCGCTGGCGCTGATCGAAGAGGTCTACCGCGTCGAGAAGGGGTGGATCGCCAACAGCCGCCGCGAGATACCCGCCGACATCGGCGCTCGCCGCGGCGAATCGTGGTTCCTGGTCGAGGTCGGCGGCGAGGCGGCGGGCGCCATCCGCCTGCTCTACGACCCCGAGCTCGCCCTCCCCGCCGAGTACGGCGTCGAGCTCGAGCCGGGCGTCGACCTCGAGCGGCTGCGGCAGGCCGGCCGCTTCGTCGACGTCGGCCGCTTCATGATCCTGCCGCGCTTCCGCCGCGACGTCCGCGTCGCCCTCGAGCTGATGAAGGCGGCGATCCGCGAGGTCACCGAGCGCGGCTACACCCATCTGCTGACCGACGTCTTCGAGAGCGATCCGCACTCGCCGCTGCGCTTCCACACCCGCGTCCTCGGCTTCGAGCGCATCGGGACCCACCGCCACGGCGAGCTCGCCTGCGAGAGCGTGCGCATCCTCCTCATCCTCGACATCGCCCGCGCCTACGCGCGCCTCAAGGAGCGCGGCAACCGCGTCTTCCGCGAGCTGGGCGAGGGCCTGGGCGACGCGCTGGCGCCGGCCGGCCTGCCGCTCGCCCGCTCGGCCTAGCTCGGGCGGCGGCGCGGCGGCGAGCCGCTACGGACCGCCGGGCCCGGGCTCGCCGTCGGCCGCCGCTGCGGCGCGCCCCTCGCCGCGCCCCGCAGCGGGGAAACGGCGGAAGGCGAAGAGGTGCTGCGCCAGGTAGCCGCGCGGGAACTCGGTGTAGGTCAGGCCGTAGCTCCGCGGGTGCAGGCCGCGCGGGGCGAGCCAGGCGGTGCCCCAGAGCCGGTCCCAGATCGCCAGCTTGGTCGCGAAGTTGACCCCCGGCGGCGGGTGATCGACGGCGTGATGCCAGCGGTGCGCCTCGGGGCCGTTCACCACCCACTGCAGGCGCCCCGTCCGCACGTCGACGTTGGAATGGATGTAGAGGCCCCAGATGGCGCTCACCATCCCCTTGATCAGCGGCACCTGCGGACTGGCGCCGAGGAGGACCATCGGCGCGAACTCGATCGTCTGGTTGACGAGGATCTCGAAGGCGTGCGAGCGGGCGCCGGCGAGCCAGTCGAGCTGGCGCATCGAGTGGTGCGCCTCGTGGAGCCGCCAGAGGACCGGCGAGCGGTGCTGCCAGCGGTGGAAGCCGTAGATGTAGAGGTCGTGGCTGACGACGAAGAAGGCGACCTGCAGCCAGACGGGGAAGCCGCCGACGAGGCGGAGGCGGGAGAGATGCGCGCCGGCGTCGAGCCAGCGGATGAGGCGGCCGATGGCGAGCGCCAGGACGTAGTTCTGCACCAGCGAATAGAGCAACAGGTCGGTCCAGAAGCCCTCGCGGACGAGGCGCTGGCCGGGCTCGAAGGGGATGATGCGCTCGAGGGCGACGAGGAGGAGCGCCGCCGCGACGATGGCGAGCGGGGAGGCGACCGCCCAGCTCAAGCCGCCCCGACGGCCGCCGGCAACGGCTGGGCCTTGACGCGCCGCAGCTTCTCGAGCTGCGCCAGCTCTCCCGCCGCGACCCGCTTGACGCCGTCGCCCAGGGCTCGGTCGATGTCGCGGATGTTCTGCACCAGGCGCAGGAAGCCGCCGATCTCGACCGAGGCCGCCTGGTCGCTTCCCCACAGCGCGCGGTCGAGGGTGATGTGGCGCTCGACGAAGCGGGCGCCGAGAGCGACCGCCGCCCAGGTCGGGGAGAGGCCGGTCTCGTGGCCGGAGTAACCGATCGGGCACTCGGGGAAACGGCGGCCGAGGGCGCCGATCATGCGCAGGTTGAGATCGGCGACCGGGCAGGGGTAGGTCGAGGTGGTGTGGGCGATGAGGAGGTCGCGGCGGCCGAGGAGAGCGACGCTCGCGTCGATCTCCGCCAGCGTCGACATGCCGGTCGAGAGGATCAGCGGCCGGCCCGTCTGGCGCAGGCGGGCGAGGAGGGCGTCGTCGGTGAGCGAGGCGGAGGCGATCTTGTAGCAGGGCGGGGCGAAGCGCTCCATGAAGTCGACCGCCTCCTCGTCCCAGCAGGAGGCGAACCAGAAAATGCCGCGCTCGCGGCAGTGGCGGTCGATGGCGGCGAACTCGCGCGCCCCGAACTCCATCCGCCGCCGGTACTCGATGTAGGTCATCCGCCCCCACGGCGTCTCGCGCTCGCGGCCCCACTGCTCGCGGGGGACGCAGAGCTCCGGGGTGCGCTTCTGGAACTTGACCGCGTCGGCGCCGGCGAGGTGGGCGCCGTCGATGAGCTTCCTCGCCAGCTCGAGCGAGCCGTTGTGGTTGATACCGATCTCGGCGATGACGAAGACCGGGTGGCCCTCGCCCACCCGGCGCTCTCCGATCCAGGCTTCGGCGTGTCGCATGGCTCTCCTCTCCTCGACGGCGGTCAGAGCGGCGGTTCTCAAGGTTTCGCCCGCAGGCGCAGGATCCACTCGGCGAACTCCCGGAAGGCGCCGTGGCCGCCGCAGGCGGCGCAGCGGTAGTGGGCGGCGGCGGCCACCTCGGGCATGGCGTCGGCGGGTGCGGCGGTCAAGCCGCTGGCGCCGATCGCGGTCAGGATCTGGAGGTCGTTGACGTCGTCTCCGATGTAGGCGAGCGCGGTCATCGGCAGCCCCGTCTCGCGGAGGATCGACGGCAGGTGGCCGCCCTTGTCGTGGACGCCGAGGAAGAGGCTCTCGATGCGCAGCTTCTCGGCGCGGCGCGCCACGGTGCGCGAGCGCTCGCGGGTGACGATGCCGGTCTGGATGCCGGCGACGGCGAGGCGCTCGACGCCCATGCCGTCGCGCACCGAGAAGCGCCGCAGCTCCTCGCCGCGCTCCGAGTAGTAGACGCCGCCGTCGGTGAGCACGCCGTCGCTGTCGGTGAGGACGAGGAGGATGCGGCGGGCGCGGACGGCGACGTCGAAGGGGATCGGCGCCCGCGCCAGCTCCACCGGCGGCCGCGGCGGTGCGGTCACCATGCCGTCCACCCGCCGTCGACGATCAGGTTGGCGCCGGTCATGTAGCGCGAGGCATCGCCGGCGAGGAAGACCAGGGCGCCGTCGTAATCGGCGGGGTCGGCCATGCGGCCGAGCGGCGTGCGCGCCGCGTAGCGGGCGACGAAATCCGCGTCCTGGCCGTTGGCGACGCCGCCGGGCGAGAGCGCGTTGACGCGCACCCCGGCGCTCCCCCAGTAGGCGGCGAGATGGCGGGTGAGGGCGAGCACCGCTCCCTTGCTCGTCGGGTAGGCGGCTGATTTCCAGAACGTCTGGCTGCCGTCGGCGCGCCGGTAGAGGCTGGGATCGGGGGCGACGACGCCGTAGGTCGAGGCGATGTTGACGATCGAGCCGGCGCCGCGCCGCGCCATCTCGGCGCCGAGCGCCTGGCAGCAGAGGAAGGTGCCGGTGACGTTGACGCGGAGAGAGGCCTCCCAGAGCGCCAGCGGGTGGTTCTCGACGCGCAACAGGTCGCCGCCGCCGGGACCCTCGACCTTCTCGTCGAGCGCGGCGTTGTTGACCAGCACGTGGACGCGGCCGAAGCGGGCGAGGACGGCGTCCCGGAGGGCGGCGACCGCCTCCGGCCGCGTGATGTCGACCGGCACCGCGAGCATGCTGCGGCCGTGCGCCGCGGCGAGCCCGGCGGCGAGCTCAGCCGCCGCCGCCGCCGGGGCGCCGTCGAGATCCGCCGCCACCACAGAGGCGCCGGCGCGGGCGAGGGCGGCGGCGAAACGGCGGCCGAGGAGCCCGGCGGCGCCGGTGACGACGGCGACGCGGCCGAGGAGCGGCAGGACGGCCGCCGCCGCCGCCTCGCTCGGATTGGGGAGCACCGCCGATCTCATCGCGCCGCCGCCCGCCGCGGCTTGGTGTCGAAGCCGCTGCTGCGGCGGAAGACCGGCTCCACCGGCTCGCCGTCGAGGGCGGCGGCGAGGTCCTCCGCGGCGATGGCGCGGGCGAGCACGGCGAGCGCCTCGCGGTAGGCGGCGAGGGTATGTTCGACGTCGGCGGCGGAGTGCGCCAGGGAGAGGTTGTGGAAGCCCCCCCAGAGCACGCCGCGGCGGATCATCTCCTGCTGCACGATCGACTTCTGGAGCAGCGGATCGCCGCCGCGCGGGTCGAAGGTGACCAGCGTGCGGCAGGGGTAGCCGATGGCGCGCGAGGCGATCCCCAGGTCGGCGGCGATGGCGTTGTAGCCGTCGGCCAGGCGGGCGCCCTGCGCGGCGAGCGCCGCCGGCACGTCGCGCTCGGCGAGCTCGGCGAGGGTGGCCTTGGCGGCGGCGAGCGACAGCGCCTCGCCGCCGAAGGTGGTGAAGAAGAAGACGTCGCGGTCGAGGAGCGCCATGACGTCGCGGCGGCCGGTGAGCGCCGAAAGCGGCATGCCGTTGGCGATCGCCTTCGAGAAGCAGGCGAGGTCGGGGACGACGCCGAAGCGCTCCTGGGCGCCGCCGAGGGCGAGGCGGAAGCCGGTCCACATCTCGTCGAAGATGAGGAGGGCGCCGCGCGCCTGGCAGGCGGCGGAGAGCTCGGCGAGGAAGCCGCCCTGCGGCGGCTCGAAGGTGACCGGCTCGAGGATGACGCAGGCGGTGTCGCCGTCGATGGCGGCGAGCGCCGCGCCGAGGTCGTTGTAGGCGAACGTCGCCGAGAGCTCGGCGACCGCCGCGGGGACGCCGGCGGCGCGGTCGGTCACCGCGACGTACCAGTCGTGCCAGCCGTGGTAGCCGCAGCAGAGGACCCGGTCGCGGCCGGTGAAGGCGCGCGCCAGGCGCACCGCGGCGGAGGTCGCGTCGCAGCCGGTCTTGCTGAAGCGCACCGCCTCGGCGTTGGGCACCAGCTCGCGGATGCGCTCGGCGACCTCGACCTCGAGCGGATGCATGAGCGAGAAGGTGATGCCGCTGTCGAGCTGGGCGCGGATGGCGGCGTCGACCCGCTCGTTGCCGTAGCCCAAGACCAGCGGCCCGACGCCCATCTGCCAGTCGACGTACTCGTTGCCGTCGACGTCCCAGACGTGGGAGCCCTTGCCGCGCAAGAGATATTTCGGCGCCACGCCGCGAACCTACTGGCCGGGTCCCTTGGCGAGCGTCTGGGTGCCCGCCGGGATGAGGCCGGCGGCGCGCGCCCAGAGGTCGTCCGAGCGCGAGATGTCGGGGTAGCCGGGGTTGAAGCGGACGCCGTTGGGCATGGCGGGCCTCGCTCGTTCAGTTGCTGCGTTCGAGGGCGGCGACGATGCGCGCCGCGAGCTGCGGACCGGTGAAGCCCTCGTGCGCCAGCACCGCCGGCAGCAGGGCGGGGGCGAACCAGCGGGCGGCGAGGGCGATCGGGTGAACGCGGCGGGCGATGCCGTGGCGGACCAGCACCTCGGCGACCGCGCTGTAGAGGCCGCCGGTCTCCAGGTGGTCCTCGACGGTCACCACGAGATCCGCGGCGCGCGCCGCGGCGGCGACCGCCTCCTCGTCCAGGGGCGCCAGGGTGCGCAGGTCGACGAGCGCCGCGGGGACGCCGCGGGCGTCGAGCGCCTGGCGCGCCCGCTCCGCCTCGGCGAGGAGGAAGCCGTAGGTGAGGATGGCGACGCCGCCGCTGCCGCCGGCGGCGATCACCTCGGCCTCGCCGAGGCGGAAGGGGGCCCGCGCGCGGCCGGCGAGCGCCGGCGCCATGGCGTTGTGGCGCACGTAGCAGGGGTGGGGGCTGGCGGCGATCGCCGGCAGCGCGCGGGCCAGCTCCGCCTCGTCGGAGGGGCAGACCACCTGCATGCCGGGGATGCCGCGGAGGAGCGCCACGTCCTCGATCGCCTGATGGGTTGGGCCGTTGGCCTCCGACAGGAAGCCCGGCACGGCGCCGACGAGCTTGACCGGCAGGCCGCCGATGCCGACGTCGGTGCGGATGAACTCGAAGGCGCGGAGGGTGAGGAAGGCGGCGAGCGCGTGGACCACCGGCACCCGGCCGCGGAGCGCCAGGCCCGCGGCGGCGCCGACCATCGTCTGCTCGGCGATGCCGACGTCGAGGAAGCGGCGGCCGAGGATCGCCGGCAGGCCGCGGATGGGGGCGCGGTTCTCCGCCGTCATGACGATGATCTCGGGCCGCTCGGCGGCGAGCGCGGCGAGCGCCGTCTCGTAGCTCACCGCACGATCCTCCCCGGCGTCGCCAGCGTCGCGGCCGGCGCGCCGTGGAGCTCGGCGACGAGCGCCGCGACCTCCGCCGCGTCGAGATCGGCGAACCAGCGGTCGGCGCGGCCTTCGAGGCTCGCCAGGCCCTTGCCGCGCACGGTGCGGGCGACGATGGCGCTCGGCCGTCCGCCGGCGAAGGGGAGCTCGCGCGAGAGCGCCTCGAGGGCGTCGAAGGAGTGGCCGTCGACGTCGCGGCACGACCAGCCGAAGGCGCGAAACTTGGCGGCGAGCGGCTCGAGCGGCACCAGCTCCTCGGTCGGCAGGTTGGCCTGGAAGCCGTTGCGGTCGACGATCGCCGTCAGGTTGTCGAGCCCGAGGGCGGCGGCGACCAGGCAGGCCTCCCACACCGACCCCTCGTCGAGCTCGCCGTCGCCGAGGATGACGAAGACGCGGTTGCCGCCGCCGCGGAGGCGGATGTCGTAGGCGACGCCGAGGGCGACCGAGAGCAGGTGGCCGAGCGAGCCCGAATGGAACTCGACGCCGGGCACCGAGCGGTTGGGGTGCCAGTAGATGGCGCTGCCGGCGGCGAGGTGGGTGGCGAGGCGCGCGTGGTCGAGGAAGCCGAGCTCGACGAGCGTCGCGTAGAGCGCCGGCACGTCGTGCCCCTTGGAGAGGAAGAGGTAGTCGCGGCCGGGATCGTCGAGCGTCTGGGGCGAGATGCTGAGCACCCGACCGTAGAGGTGGACGAGGAGGTCGGCGCACGGAGAGCGAGGCGCCGAGGAAGCAGCCGCCGGCGGTCGCCAGGCGGAGGATCTGCTCGCGCACCGCGAGGGCGACGCGCGGCAGCGCGGCGGCCGCGAGCCGCGGCGCGGTCGCGGCGGTGGCGACGGCTGCCGGCGTCGTCACGAGGCGGCCTCGAGCGCGCGCGTCGCCGAGCGCGGCACGGTGGTCAGCTCGTCGAGGTGGTCGCGGTACCAGTTGACGCCGGCGTAGCGCTGGTTGAGATCGAAGATCTCGGGGCGGGCGTCGAAGAGCGCCAGGATCTCCGCCAGCCCGAAGATCGGCCGCTCCGGCCGCCACAGCGCCTCGTAGACCGCGGCGACGAGGTCGAAGTCCTCGCGGTAGTCGACGGTCAGGCGGTGGCTCATCGAGAGGTCGCGGCCGTCCTCCCAGACGACGCTGCCGAGGCGGAAGCGCTGCCGCCGCTCCCAGAGGAACGGCGTCGTGTGCTCGCGCTCGAACGGGCGCCAGGCCTCGCGCCAGGCGATCTCCAGCGCCGTCGCCGTCATCACCTCGACGTCGTTGCCGTCCGGCTAGGTGGCGGGGTGGAGGTTGCCCAGGTAGTCGTAGCGCTCGGGGTCGGCGAGGAAGGCGCCGAGCACGCTGCGGATGGCGCCGGGGTCGATCAGCGGGCAGTCGGAGGGGATCTTCGCCACCGCGTCGGCCTGGAAGGCGCGCGCCGCCTGGTGGTGGCGGTGGAGGAGGTCGGTCGGGTGGCCGCTGACGAAGGCCACGCCCAGCCGCTGGCAGAGCTGGCGGATGGGCTCGTCGCCCGGCGTGCGGGTGGTGGCGACGGCGATGTCGAACGCCAGCTCGGGGCTGCGCGCCGCGGCGATGCGCTCGAGCTGGCGCTGCAGCATCGGCGCCCCGGCGAGCGGCAGGAGGACCTTGCCCGGCAGGCGGGTGGAGGCGAGCCGCGCCTGGACGACGACGAGGAGCCTCATCCGCCGGCCCTCGAGGAGACCAGCGCCGGCAGGCGGGCCGGCTCCCGGCGGGCCGGCGACGGCGCCGCCAGCACCTCGCGGCAGACCGCCGCGATGCGCGCCGCGGCGGCGCCGTGCTGGAGGGGCAGGAGGCGGCGGAGCTCGTCGAGGCCGTAGTAGGAATGGACCTCTTTGCCGAGCGCCAGGCCGACGAAGGCGGTCGAGGAGTACTGGGTGACGAGGAGGTCGCAGCGCGCGATGAGCGCCTCGGCGGAGCCGGACTCGACGACGTGAGCCGCCGGCGCCCAGCGGGCGATCTCGCGGCGGGCGCGAGCGACGTTCTCGTTGGGGTGGAGCTTGACGACGAGGGGCCGGCCGGCGGCGAGCCCGACGGCGGCGAGGAGGAAGCCGCGCCGGTCGTCGCGCTTCCAGGTCTCCCGCGCGTCCGAGGTGCAGACCAGGGCGTAGCCCGCGGCGGGGATTCCGGCGGGCTGCGGCAGCGCGAGGAAGCGCCGGCAGTCGTCGAAGTTGGGGATGCCGGTCACCATCACGCGGTCGGCCGGCGCGCCGTGGTCGACGAATAGGTCGCGGTAGCCCTCGCTGGCGACGCAGAAGCGGTCGTAGCGGCCGGAGAGCCCGGTCGTCGCGGTGCCGGCGAGCCAGCGCGGCAGGACGGGGAAGCGGCGCCAGAGCGCGAAGGCGCCGGCGAGGGGATCGAGGATTCCCTCCTGCACGAGGACCACCCGCGAGCGCCTGATGTTCCGCGGCACGACGAGGTCGGAGCAGGTGACGACGAGGTCGTAGCGGCCCTCGCGGCCATCGGAGCCCGCGGAGCCATCGCAGCCAATACGGCCGCCGAGGTCGACGGCGAGCCGGTGCTCGGCGAGATAGGCGAGACAGCGGGCGCGCAGCTTGTCGCCGAGGACGGTGAACTCGACCAAGCCGGCGCGGCGGGCGAGCTCGAGGAGGCCGTCGGCGTAGTAGGGGGTGAAGCGCTGCTCGTGCTCGGCGAGCTGGCGCGCCACCTGGTGCATCTGCGTCGTCTGGTTGAGCGAGCCGCAGATGAAGAGGATGCGGCCCGGCGAGCGCTCGGATGCGGGTTCGGGCACGGCGACCAGTCTGCCGCTCGGCCGTGGCCGCACGGTGACCGGCCGGTGACGGGTGGCGAGCGGAGCCGTGCCCTGGCGGTGAACGGCGGGTCACGCGCCGGTGGCGGCCGCCGGGCCTCCTTCACCTCTTTTTCATGACTTTGCGATTAGGATTCGCCCAGCCGCCGTCCGGCGCGCCGCAGAACCTGCCATGAAGCTGCTCCTGATCGAGGATTCGACGCGCCTGCGCTCGGCGCTCGAGAACGGGCTGCGCAAGGCCGGGTACGCCGTCGACACCGCGAAGGACGGGCGCGACGGCCTGTGGATGGCGCTCGAGGTCGAGTACGACGTGATCGTCCTCGACCTCATGCTCCCCGGCGTCGACGGCCTGAGCGCGCTGCGCCAGCTCCGCGAGCGGGGGAGGAACACCCACATCTTGATCCTCTCCGCCAAGGACACCGTCGAGGACCGCGTGCAGGGCCTCCGTTGCGGCGCCGACGACTATCTCGTCAAGCCGTTCGCGTTCGACGAGCTCTGCGCCCGCCTCGAAGCGCTCGTCCGCCGCGCCTATCACGCCAAGAATCCGCTCCTGCGCCGCGGTCCGCTGGAGATGAACACCGCCTCGCGGCGGGTCACCTGCGGCGGCCGCGAGGTGAGCCTCACGCCGCGCGAGTACAGCCTCCTCGAGATCCTCGTCCGGCGCTCCGGCGAGGTGCTGAGCCGGCGGGAGCTGTGGAAGAGCCTCTACGAGTTCGATCGCGAGGTGACCAGCAACGTCGTCGAGGTGCTGATCTACTCCCTGCGCAAGAAGCTCAGCCTGGCGGCGGCTCGCGATCTGATCAAGACGCGGCGCGGCCAGGGCTATCTGATCGACGAGCCGGCGCCGTGAGATCGCTGCGCGGTGCGCTGATCCTCTGGCTGCTCGTCGGCATCGGCCTGCTGGTGACCGCGGCGGGCTTGCTGCTCGATCGGCGGATCGGCTCCCGCCTGCGGCAGGATTTCGACGACGAGCTGATCGCCGAGGCGCGCTCGGTCATGGCGGTCGCCGAGCAGCACGACGGCGAGGTGACGGTGGAGCTCAGCCCGGGGCTGCTGCCGCAGTTCGAGGCGGGCCGGGAGGCCGACTATTTCGAGGTCTGGCTGCCGGGCCGCCGCGTCCTGGCGCGCTCGCGGTCGCTCGGCGGCCGCGACCTCCCGCGCTCGCCGTCGCCGGCGCCGGGCTTTCAATTCGGCGATCTCACGCTGCCGGACGGCCGCGCCGGGCGGCGGGTGGAGGTGACGTTTCGTCCCCAGGTCGAGCCGGGGGACCAGGGAAAGGCCGGCGGCTCCGGCAGCGGGGACAGCAGGGTCACGCTGGTGGTCGCCACCGGCGCGGGGAGCCTCAACGCCTTTCTCGCCTCTCTCCACCGCACGCTGGAGCTCTTCATCCTCGGCCTCCTCGTCGGCAGCGCCGTCCTGGTGCGGGCGGTCACCGGCTTCGCCCTGCGCCCGCTCGACGACCTCGGCCGCCGGCTGGAGGACGTCGACGCCGGCTCGCTGCGCGAAAGGGTGGTGGTCGATCGCGCGCCGGCCGAGCTGGCCTCGACGATCGAGCACCTCAACGGCCTGCTGGAGCGGCTCGCCGAGTCGTTCGAGCGCGAGCGGATGTTCTCGGCCAGCCTGGCGCACGAGCTGCGCACTCCTCTCGCCGAGCTGCGCGCGATCACCGAGATCGCCCTCAAATGGCCGGAGGACTCCGCCGCCCTGCTCGGCGCGCTCGGCGAGGCGCGGAGCTGCGGGCTGCAGATGGAGGGGATCGTCGTCAGCCTGCTCACCCTCGCCCGCTGCGAGAGCGGGCAGCAGTCGCTTCGCCTGTCGAGGGTGGCGCTCAGCGAGCTCGCCGCGGGCTGCTGGAAGGCTGCCGCGGCCGAGGCGGAGAGCCGGCGGATGACGTTCTCCCTGCAGGTGCCCGCCGAGCTCACCCTCGTCACCGACCGCGAGATGCTGGGGCTCGTCCTCTCCAACCTGCTCGCCAACGCCGTCGCCTACGGCCCTCCCGGCGGCAGGGTCACCTGCGCGGCCACCGCTGCCGACGGGCGATTCCGGCTGAGCGTCGCCAATCCGACCCTGAGCCTGGCCGCCGGCGATCTGCCCCATCTCTTCGACCGCTTCTGGCGTCAGGACGCCGCCCGCTCGGAGGGTCACGCCGGCCTCGGCCTGAGCCTGGTCGCCGCCCTCTGCGACCTGCTCGGGCTGGCGAAGGAGGCGCGCCTCGGCGATGGAGCCTTCGAGATCTCGATCTCCGGCGCCGTCGCCGGCTCGGCGGCCGCGGACGACGCCGAGGCGGCGGCGGTCCCGACGGGCGAAGCCCGCCTCGCCATGTCGCCGCCGCCTGCGGCTCGATGAAAGCTGCGATGGCGGTTTGATGACGATTGGATGAAGGCGGCGTGATTTCCGCTTGACGGCGCCTCGCCGGCTCGGCAGAGTCGGCCCGTGCGCCAGTCGCCGAACCATCTCGCAACCCACGTGGAGAA
Source organism: uncultured Acidobacteriota bacterium (assembly GCA_963755825.1). Classification (GTDB taxonomy): domain Bacteria; phylum Acidobacteriota; class Thermoanaerobaculia; order Multivoradales; family UBA5704; genus DATBQN01. The sequence goes on from CAVWLA010000001.1 coordinate 202,692, forward strand.
ACCATGATCCGCTCTCTCCTCTCAGCGATCCTCCTCGCCTCGCTCGCCCTCCCCCTCCCTGCCGCGGCGGCCGCCCCGGCGCCGACCCCGCCGGGCTACCACGTGGCACGAGAGATCCAGATCGGCGGCGAAGGCGGCTGGGACTACCTCACCGTCGATGCCGCCGGGCGCCGCCTCTACGTGTCGCACACCGACAAGGTCGAGGTCATCGACGTCGACGGCGGCAAGAAGGTGGGGGAGGTGGCGAACCTCGCCGGCGTGCACGGCATCGCCATCGCGAGCGACCTCGGGCGCGGCTTCATCAGCAACGGCCGCCGCTCGACGGTGACCATCTTCGACCTCAAGTCGCTGGCCACCCTGGCCGACGTCAAGGTGACGGGCGAGAACCCGGACGCCATCCTCTACGATGCCGCGTCGTCGCGGGTCTTCGCCTTCAACGGCCGCTCGAAGAGCGCCACCGTTCTCGACGCGAAGAGCGGCAAGATCGTCGGCACCGTCGAGCTCGGCGGCAAGCCCGAGTTCGCCACCACCGACCTGCAGGGGCGGATCTTCGTCAACCTCGAGGACCTGAGCGAGATCGCCGTCATCGACGCCAACAGCCTGGCGGTCAAGGCCCGCTGGCCGCTCAAGCCGTGCGAGGAGCCGTCGGGCATGGCGATCGACCGCGCCCACCACCGGCTGCTCGCCGGCTGCGACAACAAGCTCGCCGCCGTCGTCGACAGCGAGAGCGGCAGGGTCGTCGCCACCGTCCCGATCGGCGAAGGGGTCGACGCCAACGCCTTCGATCCCGGCACCGGGCTCGGCTTCAGCTCGAACGGCAAGGACGCCACCCTGACGGTGATCCGCGAGGAGACGCCCGACCGCTTCAGCGTCGCCGAGAGCGTCCCCACCCGCAAGGGCGCGCGCACCATGGCGCTCGACGAGAAGACCCATACCGTCTACCTGGTCACCGCCCAGCTCGGCCCGGCGCCGGCGGCCACCGCCGAGCAGCCGCGCCCGCGGCCGAAGATCCTGCCCAACACCTTCACCATCCTCGTCGTCAGCCGCTGAGCGAGCCGCGGAGGCCGGCCGCCGGGGGAGCGAGCTCCGGCGGCCGGCCTCATCAGTCCTTCATCTAGGGTAGGCGAGACTCCTCCCACCGGAGATCCACCGGAGGGGAGGAATCGAACCGTGAAGGGCGCACGTCGCTCCTCGGGCTGCGCGGCTCTGCTCGTCGCCGTTCTCGTCCTCGCTGCGCCGAGCTGCGGGGCGTTGGGCGAGGAGCCGGCGGCGGCTCCCGAGGCGGCCGCTCACCGTCCGACCGACGCGGCCGCCGCCACCGAGGGCGCCGGCCGCTTTGGAACCGGCGCCAGCCTGCCACGCCTGGTGGTCGTCGACCTGCGGGAGGTCCTCGCGGCGCCGGTCGACTGGAAGGGGCCGGAGTGGCGGCGGTTCGCCCTCGCCATCGCCGGCGTCGGCGGCGCGGCGCTCCTCGACGGCACCGTGCGGAAGGCCGACGGGCGTCTCCACAGCCGTTTCGCCGACCACCTGGCCGATGCGGCCGAGCCTCTCGGCAGCACGGACTCCTTCGCCGTCCTCGGGCTGTTCTACGCCGGCGGGGTGGCCGCGGACGACGTGCGGGCCCGCTCGACGGCGGTGGACGGCTTGCTCGCCGCGGCCTTCGCCGGCGGCGTCAGCTCGGCGGTCAAGACGGTCGTCGGCCGCAAGCGTCCGCATGACACCGCGAAGACCTTCGATTTCGCGCCGCTGAGCAGCAATGCGTCCTTTCCCTCGGGCCACGCGACGCAGGCCTTCGCCGTCGCCGCGGCGATCGCGACGCACTACGACTCCGCCTGGATCAAGGGGCTCTCGTACGGCTCGGCGGCCCTCGTCGGCTTCGCCCGCATCCACCATCAGGCGCACTTCCTGTCGGACGTGACGGCCGGCGCCATCCTCGGCGCCGCGGTCGGCCGCTCCGTCGTGCACCACAACCAGCGCCAGCGCTCCCGCCATGCGCTGATGCCGATGGTGGGGCCGCGGGGCCAGCCGGGCGTCGGGATGGCGCTCAGCTTCTGACCTCTTCGGTCGCTGCGATCCCCGTCCGGCCGCTCGGTCCGCGCCGCGGCGGGGCCGCCGCGCTCGAGCGCGCCGTCGGCCGCTTCGTGGTCCGCCGCTACGGCTGGTGCGCCGCGCTGGTGATGGCGGTGATGGCGGTCAACGTCTTCCTCCGCCTGAGCTCGACCTTCATCAGCGACTCCGACGAGGCGCGCTACGGCGTCTCCGCCTACGAGATGCTGCGCAGCCGCTCCTTCCTCGTCACCACCTATGCCGGGCAGCCCGAGTACTGGAACCTGAAGCCGCCGCTCGGCTACTGGATGATCGCCCTCTCCTATCGCCTCTTCGGCTTCACGCCGTTCGCGCTGCGCCTCCCCTCGGCGCTCTTCGGCCTGCTCGTCGTCGCCGGCACCATGGCCTTCGCCAAACGCTGGGGCAACCGCCGGCTCGCCGTCGTCGCCGGTCTGATCGTCGCCACAGCCTTCGGCTTCCTCTCCAACCATGGGGCGCGCAGCGGCGACCTCGACGCCGCGCTCACCTTTCTGCTCCTCCTCGCGGCGGCGCAGCTGGCGCGGCTCGCCCGCGCGCCGCGCCGGCGCTGGACGATGCTGGCGCTCGCCGCCGTCTTCGGCTGCGCCTTCCTGCTCAAGAGCTTCGCCATCCTGCCGATGGTCGCCGTCGGCGCCGCCTGGGCGCTCTGGAGCGGCGCCTGGCGCCGGCTGCGCCTGGCGGACTGCCTCCTCGCCGGCGGCCTGTTCACCCTCATCGTCGCGGCCTGGGCGGCCGCCCGCTGGTACGCCGACGGCACGCCGTATTTCCTCCTCCGCATGCTGCGCGAGGATCTCTTCCTGCGCTCGACACGGATCATCGACAACACCACCTTCTCGCCGTTCGGCTACGTCACCGCGCTCTTCGATCGCTTCGCGCCGTGGCCTGTCGTCATCGTCGTCGCCGTCTGGTTGAGCCTCACCTGGCCGGGCTGGCGGCCGAGCGCGCTCGCCCGCCGCCTGCGCCGCGGCGTGCTGCCGCTCCTCGTCCTCTGGGTCGCGGTGCCGCTGGTGCTCTTCTCCCTCTGCCGCACCCAGCACCACTGGTACCTCGACCCCACCTACCCGGCCTGCGCCATGCTCGCCGGCCTCGCCGTGCTGACCCTGCTGCGCCTGCCGCGGCCGGGACGGCCGCGGCAGGCGGCGCTCGCCCTCCTCCTGGTGTTGCCGGTCGCCCTCTGCGAGGCGCGCATCGCCTACCGGGTGATCGCGCGCGAGCGCATGACGCCCCACCAGCGCCTCCTGGCGCGCCTGCGGCACGAGCGCGGCCGGCTCGCCCGCGAGCTGGTGGCGGGCTATCCGCTCCAGCACTCGGAGCGCTTCCTCCTCGAGGTGGTCGACGGCTTCGACGTGCTCGACGTGGCGGACGGCCCTCCCACGCCGGGGCTGCGGCCGGCCGAGGGCGACCTCATCCTCGGCTCGATGGCGCCGGGCGCCTTCGCCGCCTGGCGCTCGCCGGGCGGCGGCGCCGAGCGCATCGCCGGCGACGGCCGTTGCTCGATCTATCGCAACGCTCGCCGCGGGCCGTCTCAGGGCCGCGGCCTGCTGCCGGCACAGGTCGCCCGGCTCGACCCCCGCGAGCGCGCCGGCCGGGCGGTCCGAGCGGCGGTCGGCGGCCGACCGCGCGGGCTGCCCTAGCCGGCGCGGGCGGCGGCTCAGGGTCCGCGGGCCCCGGTGGGAGCCCTCAGCGGACGGCGACGAGCGTCACGTCAACCCGCCGGTTGCGGCGCCGGCCGGCGGTGGTGTCGTTGGTCGCCAACGGCTCGTCCGCCCCCCGCGACTCGACGTGGAGGGCGGTGCGCGGCACCCCGGCGGCGGTGAGGTAGAGGACGACGGCGTTGGCGCGGGTGAGGGCGACGACGCGGTTGCCCTCGGCGCCGCCGGTCGAGTCGGCATGGCCGACGATCTCGGCATGGAGCGCGCCCGCCCGCAGGCGCGCCGCCACGGCGTCGAGCTGCAGGCGCGCGGCGCGATCGAGGGCGGTGCCGCCGCGCGCGAAGTCGATGCGCACCAGCTCGCGCGCCGGCGAGGCGGCGGGCGGCGGAGTTGCCGCGTCGCCCGCCGCCGCCGTCACCGGCAGGTCGGAGGGGACGAAGTCGGCGGCGGCGACGAGCTTGCGGCCGGCGGCCGAGAGGACGAAGGCGAGCAGGTCGCGCGCCGCGCCCCGCGGCTCGCCGGCTGTGTAGAGGAGGAGCGGCCGGTAGATCGGGTAGGTGCCGGTGCGCACCGTCTGCAGGCTCGCCTGGATCGCCGGCTGGCCGGCCGCCGGCGCGACGCCGATCGCCTTGACCGCCGGCGACAGCCAGCCGAGCCCGACGTAGGAGATGGCGGCGGGATCGGCGGCGACCTTCTTCAGGATGGCGCCGTTCTCCTCCACCACCTCGGTCGCCGCGGCGAAGTCCTCCGGCCCGTGGTCGTTGCCGCGGCGCAGCACCTTGTCGCGGAAGAAGGCGTGAGTTCCCGAGTAGCTCGGCCGCGAGATGCGGTGCACGGGGAGGTCGGCGCCGCCGACCTCGCTCCAGTTGCGAATCCTGCCCGTGAAGAGATCGGAGAGCTGGGCGATCGACAGCTCGCCGACCGGGTTGCCGGGGTGGACGACGACGGCGATGCCGTCGTAGCCGAGCACGTACTCGCGGAGCTCGAGCCCGAGGCGCTTGGCGGCGGCGACCTCGTCGGCTTTGACGCTCCGCGACGAGGCGCCGAGCGCCGCCGAGCCGTCGAGGAGACCGACGAAGGCGGTCGCCGAGCCGAGCGCCTCCCAGCGCACCTCGACGTCGGGATGGAGGCGCCTGTATGCCTTGGCGATCTCCTGGCCGAGGATGCCGCCGATGGTGTCCGAGCCCTTCACCTGCACGACCTGCGCGCCGGGCGCTGGAGCCGCCGGCGATGCCGCGGCGCCGGCGGGCGGGGCGAGCGAGGGGAGCGAGAGGAGCGCGATGCCGAGCGCGAGCCCGGTGGAGAGAGCGTTGCCACGCATGATCGAAGACCCTCCTGTCGAAGGATGCGAGCGAGCACCAGCGCCGGCGGGGAAGCCGCCTAGCGAAACGAGACCGGCCAGTTGATCCACACCGCCACCGGCCGTCCGTCCCGGCGGCCGGGCGCGAAGCGGTAGCGTCCGACCGCATCGAGCGCCGACTCCTCGAAGGCGGCGAGGTCGAGGCGCGAGCGGTAGACCTTGGCCTCGGCGACGCGTCCGGCGGGGTCGACGAGCAGCCGGCAGACGATCGTCGGCCGCAGGGCGGCGCCGGCCGGTGCGGCGGGAGGGGCGCCGGCGAGGAGCGCGGGGAGGGCGTCGCGCGGGCCGGCGAGCGCCGTCGCCTCGACGGCGTTCGCCGCGAGCGGCGCCGCCGTCGCCCCGGCCGTCGATCCAGTGGCCGCCACGTCGCCGCCGTGCGCCGCGTCGAGGCGAGAGAAGGCGAAGCCGGCGACGACGAGGGCGCCGAGGAGGGCGAGAGCGCCGAGGGCGAGCACGCGGCCGCGGCCGGCGGCGGGCGCCGGCGCGGGGGGAGTGGCCGCGGCCGCTCCGGCGCCGCTGGCGGGCCCGGGCGCCGCCATGCGCGCCGGCCGCGGCCGCGCGGGCGCCGGCACCGTGCCGTCGTCGATCCGCGCCGCGGCGTCGAGCAGCATGTCGCGCAGCTCGCCGTGGAGGGTGCGCTCGGCGGTCGTCGCCGCGGCGTCGATCTGGAAGTAGCCGGAGCGCGCGGCGACGAGGGCGATGAAGGCGTCCTCCCCGGTGAGATCCTCGAAGACCGCGTGCACCGGCCGCCCGTCGACGAGGTGGAGCGCGCCGCTCGCCTCCGGCGCCAGGACGCGGATGGCGCAGGTGCGCCCGGACAGGCCCTGGACCTGGATCAGGTCGGCGAGCGCGAACTCGGCTAGGTCTCCGGCGATCTTCATGGTCGGCTTGGGATCGAGGTATGGCGCCAGCCTACGGGGAGCGCACGGCGGCCGCATGGCGGGGGTGTGACCCCTGCGCGTCGTCACGCGGTGACGCCTGCGCGTCGCGACGCGGTGATCCCCCGCGCGTCGGTGCGCCGCGACCCCCGCCGTCCCGCGCCGCCGGCCGCGCGCACCTCTCATTGGTAGGCAACCCGCGCCGCCTCCTGCCTCGACCCGCAGTCAACCCGCGAGGGCCGCTCCGACCATGACCTCCAGCCCGCCTCCGATCGCCGCCGAGCCGAGCTCCGGCTCACTCCTCGAGAACTTCGGCCGCGACCTCCGTTTGGCGGTGCGGGTGCTGGCGAAGAGCCCCGGCTTCACGGCGGCGGCGGTGCTCTGCCTGGGGCTCGGCATCGGCGCCGTCGCCGCCGTCTTCGGCGTCTTCGACGCGGTGCTGCTGCGCGCCCTGCCATTCCACCAGCCCGACCGCATCGTCGGCGTGCTCGGCCAGGACGAGCGGAACCCGCGGCTGCCGCTCTCGATGCCGGAGTTCCTCGACCTGCGCGATCAGCGCGGCGTCTTCTCGCAGGTGGCGGCGGGCAACGCCGCCTTCGTCAACCTGACCGGCGTCGACGAGCCGGCGCAGCTCCTCGGCGCCTATGCCTCGGCCGGCTTCTTCCCGCTCCTCGGCGTGCAGCCGGCGCTCGGCCGCACCTTCCGGCCGGAGGAGGAGGTGGCTGCCAACCGCCACGCGGTGGTGCTCACCGACGGCATCTGGCGGCGGCGCTTCGGCGCCGACCCGCGCGTCATCGGCCGCAAGGTGACGCTCTCCGATCAGCCCTACACGGTGATCGGCGTCCTCAAGGACGACTTCCACGCCGGCATCTTCCCCGCCGAGCCGGACCTCTGGCTGCCGCTGACGGTCGCCACCGGCAAGCTGCCGCCGCGCGACTTCCGTGGCCTGACGGTGACCGCGCGCCTGGCGCCCGGCGTCTCGGTCGGCACCGCGGTGGCGGCGATGAACGCGCTCTCCGAGCGCTACAAGCGCGACTTCCCGCAGACCTACCGCGGCCGCCACGCCTGGCACCTGGTGCCGGTGCCGCTCTTCGAGCTGCTGGTGGGCAACGTGCGGCTCGGCCTCACGGTGCTCTTCGCGGCGGTCGGCCTGGTGCTCCTCATCGCCTGCGCCAACGTCGCCAACCTGATGCTCGCCCGCGCCACGGCGCGCGAGAAAGAGGTGGCCCTGCGCACTGCCCTGGGCGCCGGCCGCGCCGGCCTCATCCGCCAGTTCCTCACCGAGGCGCTGGTGCTGGCTGGCGCCGGCGCCGCTCTCGGCCTGCTCCTCGCCTGGTGGGCGCTCAAGGGCCTCGTCGCGCTCAACCCGCAGAAGCTGCCGCGCCTGCACGAGATCGCTCTCGGCGGCCGCGCCGTCGCCTTCACCGCCGTGGTCGCCGTCGCCACCGCCATCGCCTTCGGCCTGGTGCCGGCGCTCCGCGGCTCGCGCGCCGGCCACGACCTCCTCAAGGAGGGCGGCAAGACCTCGTCGGTGGGCACCGGCCGCCACGGCCTGCGCAGCGCGCTCGTCGTCGCCGAGATCGCCCTCTCGCTGGTGGTTCTGGTGGGTGCCGGCCTGGTGATCCGCAGCGTGCAGCGCATCGAGCAGGTCGACCCCGGCTTCAACGCCCCCGGCGTCCTCACCTTCCAGGTCTTCCTCTCGCCCGGCAAGTACATCAAGGACCCGGACCGCGCCGCCATCGCCGCGCGGCTGCTCGACCGCCTGCGCGCCCTCCCCGGCGTGGCGCGCACCGGGCTGGTCAACAGCCTGCCGCTCGGCCAGGTGCGGGTGCTGATCGATGCCCTGATCGAGAACCATCCGCTCGCCCCCAACGAGTCGGCGCCGCAGGTCGACTGGCGCTCGGCGTCGCCCGGCTACTTCGAGGCGATGGGGATCCCGCTCGTCGCCGGCCGCGTCTTCGCCGACTCCGACGCCGCCGGCACGCCGGGTGTGGCGGTCGTCGACGACTCGCTCGCCCGCCGCTTCTGGCCCAACGAGAGCCCGCTCGGCAAGCGCCTGCGGCTCGACACCGGCAGCGGTCAGGTGAATTGGCTGACGGTCGTCGGGGTGGTCAAGAACGTCCGCGCCCTCGGGCTCGACGTCGACGCCGGGCAGGAGATCTACACCCCCTTCGCGCAGGTGCCGCGCCAGCTCCTCGCCTTCGCGGTGCGCACCAGCGGCGACCCGCTCGCCCTCGTCAACGCCGCCCGCCAGGCGGTGCACGGCGTCGACGCCAACCTGCCGGTGGAGAAGGTGTCGATGATGACCGAGGTCGTCGAGCGCTCGCTCGTCGGCCGCCGCTCCTACGCCATCCTCCTCGCCCTCTTCGCCGCCGTGGCGCTCGCTCTCGTCTCGGTGGGGGTCTACGGCGTCATGTCGTACACGGTGGTGCGCCGGGTGCAGGAGATCGGCATCCGCATGGCGCTCGGCGCGCGGCGGGCGGCGGTGCTGCAGATGGTCGTCACCCAGGGGATGGCGCTCGCCGGCGTCGGCATCGGGCTCGGCCTCGCCCTCGCTCTCGCCTCCAGCCGCCTGGTGCAGAGCCTGCTCTTCGACGTCAGCTCGACCGACGTCCCCACCTTCGCCGCCGTCACCGCGACGCTCCTCGCCCTCGCCCTCCTCGCCTGCTGGCTCCCCGCCATGCGGGCGACGCGCATCGATCCGATGGTCGCCCTGCGGGCGGACTGATGTCTCGCGAGGGGCGGCGCGCCACCGCGCCGCCGTCCTGCGCGGTGGCTCAGCGCCTCAGTGCGCGTCAGTGCGCGTCAGTGCGCGTCGGTGAGCCTCAGTGTGCCTCGTCGCCGCCAGCGGCCGCGGGGGCCGGCTCGGCGGCGGGCTCGACCTCGCGGATGGTCAGCCAGCCGGTCCCCTTGAGGCTCGCGATGTCGATCTTGGCGTGGCAGCGGACGGGGACGTAGTCGAGGGTGAGGTCGCCGGCGATGGTGAGCTGGCCGGTGCCGTTCTCGAGGTCGGCGTGGGAGAGGTCGAGGTCTTCGTTGGCGATGCGCACGCCGAGCTCGGTGCCGCCCTTGGTCTCGGTGAACAGCACGTGCACGTAGCGCCGGTCGAGGGCGGCCTTGAAGGCGGCGAGGTTGGGCTCGGGGCGCAGGGAGACCACGATCGCCTGCTCTTTGGTGAGACGCTCTACGAGATCGTTCATGGGATTTCCTCCTCGATATTGAAAGGTCGCTTGAGCGGGGGTCAACGGGACGGCCACCGGCGAGCCATTGTACGGCGACGGCAACCGCGCGCAAGGGGGCGCCGGCGCCGGCGCGCCGCGGCGACCTCTCCGCACCTCGCTTAGAGATGGCAGGGCCGGTCCGCCCTGCGCTTCCCACGGACGCGCGCCGACGAGAGAGCCGATGAAGATCCAGAAGTACCAGCCGAACGACTTCGCCTACGGGATCCCCTGCCAGCCGCTCTACCCCTGGGAGGGTGTCGCCGACACCCCCTTCGGCTCGATGTGGTGCGTCGTCGAGCCGGGGAGCTCGGTCAAGACTCACAAGCATCACGAGGCGGAGACCTACATCTTCGCCCAGGGCCGCGGCATCATCCGGGTGGGCGACGAGTCCTATCCGGTGGGGCCGGGCGACGCCGTCTTCATGGACCCCTTCGAGACCCACGAGGTGGTCAACCCGCCGGGCGGCGAGACGGTCCTCTTCCTCGCCGTCTGGTGGGAGAACATGGGTCTCGCGAAGTCGTCCGGCGAGGCGATCGAGGCGGCGGCGCGCGCCTCGCGGCCGCCGCGGGTGGTGATCGTCGCGACGCCGCCCACTCCCAACGGCGATCTCCACGTCGGGCACCTCTCCGGCCCCTACCTGGCGGCCGACATCTACAAGCGGTATCTACGCTCTCGCGGCGTCGACGCCATCTACCTCTCGGGGGCGGACGACCACCAGAGCTACGTGCCGGCGAAGGGGCGCAAGCTCGGCCTCGCGCCGCGCGAGGTGGCGGACCGCTTCGGCGACCTGATCGAGGAGACGCTGGCGCGGGCGGAGATCGAGATGGACCTCTTCGTGCGGCCGAAGACGTCGCCGCACCACATCGCCTTCGTCGAGAGCTTCTTCAAGGAGCTCCACGCCAAGGGCGCCTTCATCGAGAAGGAGGCGCCGGGCCTCTACTGCGAGACCTGCGAGAAGTATCTCTACGAGGCGCACGTCGGCGGCAAGTGCCCGCACTGCGGCGCCGGCGCCGACGGCAACTCCTGCGAGCAGTGCGGCTGGCCGAATCAGGTGGTCGATCTGGTCGACCCGGCCTGCAAGGTCTGCGGCGGCCGCCCCGCCGTGCGCCCCTTCAAAAGGCTCTACTTCCCCCTCTCGCGCCATCGCGAGGCGCTCCGCGAGTGGCACCGGCGGGTGAAGATGAGCTCCCACCTGCGCACCCTCTGCACGCAGCTGATCGACGAGCTGCCGGACATCGCCGCCGGCCACCCCACCGACTGGGGGATCCCGGTGCCGGTGCCGGGCTACGGCGAGCAGACGATCTACGCCTGGCTCGAGATGGCCCCCGGCTTCCTCGCCGCCACCGACGAGGTGCTCGCCGGGCGCGGCGAGACGGCCACCTGGCGCGACGTGCTCTGCGACGACGATCACGGCCTGGTGCAGTTCTTCGGCTTCGACAACAGCTACTACTTCGCCATCCTCTTCCCGGCGCTCTGGATGGCCTACGACCCGGAGATCCGGCTGCCCACGGCCTTCGTCACCAACGAGTTCCTGCGCCTCGACGGCGCCAAGTTCTCGACCAGCCGCGGCCATGCCATCTGGGGGCACGAGTTCCTCGCCACGACGCCGGCCGACACCGTCCGCTTCTACCTCGCCTGGGCCGGACCGGAGCGCGAGCAGACCAACTTCACGCTGCCGGAGATGGCGGCGACCGTCGAGCGCGAGCTGGTGGCGGGCTGGGAGGGCTGGCTGCGCGACCTCGGCGGCCGGCTCGAGGCCCACTACGGCGGCATCGCGCAGGGGAGCGGCGGCTGGACCGACGACCATCAGCTCTTCTTCGGCGTCCTCACCCGCGCCATCGCCGAGGTCGGCGCCTGCTACGAGGCGGAGACCTTCTCGCCGGCGCGCGCGGTGCGCCGGCTCTCCGAGCTGGTGCGCGAGGCGCGCCGCTTCGGGGTCTCCGAGCGGCACTGGGCGAAGCTCGAGGACGGCGTCGAGGAGCTGCGCAACGGCCTCGGCCTGGAGCTCGCCGCAGCGCGCAGCCTGGCCATCCTGGCGGCGCCGATCCTCCCCGACTTCTCGCGCCGCCTCTGGCAGGCCCTGGGCTACGCGGCGCCGGCCGGGCCGCTCGCCTGGGAGGACGCCCCGAGCTTCGTGCCGCACGGCAACCGTCTGGCGCTCGCCGATTTCGAGCTCGCCCCGCCGGTCGCCGTCCGCCGCGAGGCGGTCGCCGTCTGAAGCAAGCTTCGGTGCACAGAGACCGGCCGGGGCCGCGCGGAGCTCCGCTCGGCCGCGGCTCGCCGGCGCCGGCCGCGCCGCCGCCCGCCGGGGATAGGATGCGTCGGTTCGACGTTCGTCTCCCACTCCCTGGAGGATCGCGGATGCGCCGATTCGCTCTTGCCGTACTGCTGTCGTCGGTCGGCCTCACGGCCGGTCTCGGAGCCGGTCTTGCGACCCCGCTGGCGGCGGAGAGCCGCGTTCCCGTCGGGCTCGAGCCCGATCGGAGCCAGCCCATCGACGCCGACGCCACGGCGCGGATCCGCAGATACACGACGGCGCCGGAGTTCAACTCGCGGCTCACCGACTACCTGCCGGCCTCGCCGACGGTGCCGAGCCCGAGCGCCGTCCTCGGCGACGTCGCCGGGGCGCCGGGGATCCTCCCCTACACGGCGGAGGTGAACCGCTACTTCCGCCTGCTCGCGGCGGCCAGCCCGCGGGTGCGGGTGGTCTCGATCGGGATGAGCGAGGAGGGTCGCGAACGGCTTGCCGTCGCTGTCAGCTCGGAGGCGAACCTGGCGCACCAGCAGGAGAACGACGCGCGCCTCGCCCAGCTCGCCGATCCGCGCCTCTCCAAGCTCGACGAACGGCGGGCCGCGGAGCTCGCCGCTTCGAGCGTCCCCGTCTACTACATCACCGGCACCATCCACTCGCCGGAGACCGGCGCCCCCACCGCCCTGATGGAGCTCGCCTACCGCCTGGCGGTCGACGAGAGCCCCTACATCCGCGGCATCCGCGAGCACGTCATCACCCTCATCACGCCGGTCGTCGAGGTCGACGGCCGCGACCGCATGGTCGACCTCTATCGCTGGCACCTGGCGCATCCGAAGGCGAACCGGCCGCAGCTCGAGTACTGGGGGCACTACGTCGCCCACGACAACAACCGCGACGCCATGGGGATGACGCTGTCGCTCTCCCGCCAGGTGCTCGACACCTATCTCGGCTGGCACGCGCAGGTGCTCCACGACCTCCACGAGTCGGTGCCGTTCCTCTACGACAACACGGTGGGCGACGGGCCGTACAACGCCTGGATCGATCCCATCCTCACCAACGAATGGCAGCTCTTCGGCTGGACCAACGTGGCGGAGATGGGGAAGCTCGGCATGCCGGGGGTCTTCACCCACGGCGAGTTCGACACCTGGAGCCCCGGCTACCTGATGTTCCTGGCGGCGATGCACAACGGCGTCTCGCGGCTCTACGAGACCTTCGGCAACGCCGGCGCCGACACCGAGACGCGCACCATCGGCGCCGACGAGGCGACCCGCACCTGGTACCGCCAGGACCCGCCCTACCGCACCGTCTCCTGGTCGCAGCGCAACAACAACAATTACGAGGAGACCGGCCTCCTCGTCTCGCTGGCCTTCGTGGCGGAGAACCGCGAGCTGCTGCTGCGCAACTTCTGGGAGAAGAGCAAGCGCTCGATCGCCAAACCCGAGCGCGAGGGGCCGGCGGCCTGGATCCTCCCCGCCGGCGACCGCCGCCCCGGCGCCCAGGCCGAGCTCGTCCGCATCCTCGAGCTCCAGCACGTCGAGGTGTGGCGCGCCGAGCGGCCGTTCACCGTCGCCGTGGAAAGCGCCGCGAAGCCCGCCGCCAAGCCCGCGCACGGCGGCGCCGCGGCGCCGGCCGCATCGGCCGCCAAGCCGACGCGGACGTTCCCCGCCGGCAGCTACGTCGTGCGCATGGACCAGCCCTACAGCCGCGCCGCCGACGCTCTCCTCGATCGCCAGTACTGGAGCCCGGGCGACGCCCAGAAGCACCCCTACGACGACACCGGCTGGTGCTTCCCGGCGCTCTTCGATACCGAGGCGGTGCGGGTCACCGACCGCGCCGTGCTGGCGGCGCCGATGGGCCGCGTCGAGGCGCCGCTGCGGGCGCCCGCCGCCGGCGCCGGCGACGGCGGCCCCCTCCTCCTCGTCGCCCAGCATGGCGACGACGCCATGCTCACCCTGCGCTATTCCATGGGCGATGCGGCGGTCACCGCGGCGGCGGCGCCGTTCCGCGCCGCCGGGCGCGACTACCCGCGCGGCACCTGGCTGGTGCGCGGCCTCGAGGGCGACGCCCGCGCCTCCTTCGAGCGCGCGGCGCGGGAGGCCGGCGTCGCCGTCGACTCCGCCGCTGCGGCCGCCGTGGGAAAGGTCGCCACGCGCGCGCTGGCGAAGCCGCGCATCGCCCTCCTGCACACCTGGATCGACACCCAGACCGAGGGCTGGTGGCGCCAGCGGCTCGATCTCCTGAAGGTCCCCTACAGCTACATCAGCACCCAGGACGTCGCCCGCGAGGCGGCTCTCGGCTCCCGCTTCGACGTCATCCTCTTCCCGCCGGTGGGCCTCGACGACCCGCTGCAGATGGTGAGCGGCCTGCCGGCCTCGGGCGAGGTGATGCCGTGGAAGACGACGGTGGAGACGCCCAACATCGGCCGCATCGACTCGACCGACGATCCGCGGCCGGGCCTCGGCTTCGCCGGGCTCGACCACCTGCGCCGCTTCGTCGAGCAGGGCGGGCTCCTCGTCGCCGTCGACGACACCGCCCGCCTCCTGGTCATGACGGGGATGGCCCCCGGCGTCCGCGTCGCCGACCCCAAGGGCGTGCGGGTCGTCGGCAGCATCCTCGACGCGCGCTTCCCGGACCCCGCGTCGCCGATCGCCGACGGCTTCGGCGACCGGCTGTCGGTCTACAGCGCCGGCGGCCTCAGCTTCGAGCTCAGCGAGGCGGCCGCCGGCGGTTGGGCGAAGGACGAGGAGGAGCGCCCCACCGGCCGCGGCGGCCCCCACGACGTGGATGCGGCGCAGGGGCGGCCGGGCCAGCCGCCGCCGCCCGAGCCGGCGAAGTTCGAGCGCTGGGAGGCGCGGCCGCTGACCCCCGAGGAGCGGCGCGACAACCCGGCGGTGCTCCCCGCCGAGCTGCGGCCGCGGGCGCTCCTCCGCTTCGGCGATGCCGACGACCTGCTGGTCTCCGGCCTCCTCGACCACGGCGCCGAGCTGGCGGGGCGCGCCGCGGTGGTCGAGGTCCCGCTCGGCAAGGGGCACCTGCTGCTCTTCGCCATCAACCCGATCTACCGCGGCGCCACGATCGGCAGCCACCCCCTGGTGTGGAACGCCATCTTCCAGCACCAGTCCTTCGCCCCGCCGCCGGCCGCCGCCCAGGCCGCCCCTCACTGAGGTCGGCCGGCCGAGCGGACTTCGGTTAGGATCGGCAGAAATAACCGAATAGGCGCTCGGCCGCGCCGCTGCCTCGCCGCTCGCAGGCGGAGCGGGTGGCGGGGGAGCGGGCGAGCGGAGGAGACCTGCCATGAGATGGCTGCAGCGAGCCTGGGACATGCTGCGCACGGCGTACTTCTTCCTGAAGCCGGTCCGCTTCGTCATCCTGCCGCTGGCGTTGCTCCTCTTCGCGCTCATCGCCTCGGACCAGGGGCAGGACGCGGTCCGCTCGATGGTCGAGCTCGATCCGCGCTGTCCGCGCTTCGGGCGCCTCATCCTCTTCCTCGTCGTCACCTGCCTGACGGCGGTGCAGGCCTGGTACTGGTCGCGGCAGCTCCTCCTCGTCGGCCGCGCCGCCGCCGCATCGGCGAGCCATCCGCGGAGCGAGAAGTGGCTGCCGCGCCTGCTCGGCGCCGCTGTCTTCCTGATCGCCATCGGCGCCTTGGCGCGGGCGGCCTTCCTCGCCTGGAGCGGCAGCCTCGACTACACCGGCCGCATCATCCTCGGCACCTCGGCGCTCCTCGTCCTCCTCCTCGTCGGCTTCCTCCGCGCCGTGGTGGTCCGCCGCCGCCGCCTCGGCGCCTATGCCCACGTCGAGACGCCCCAGCAGCTCGGCCCGGCGACGCTCTGGTTCCTCCGCATCACCGCCATCCTCGCCGCGCTCTTCGCCGTCCTCACCGCCCTCTGGCCGCTCCTCGCCGGCCTCTGGTTCCAGTCGCCGTCGCTCCTCATGCTCTCGGCGATGCTGTGGATCGGCCTGGGGAGCTTCGTCGCCTACATCTTCGACGCCCACCGCGTGCCGCTGGTCGCCACCTTCCTCATCATCGCCATCGCCTTCAGCGGCTGGAACGACAATCACGCGGTGCGCACGCTCGACGGCGCTCTGCCGGCGCGCCAGCCGGTCGACAAGACCTTCGCGGCCTGGTACGCGCGCCTCGCCGCGAAGTACCCGAACGAGCCGGCGCCGCCGGTCTTCGTCGTCGCCACGGAGGGCGGCGGCATCCGCGCCGCCTACTGGACGGCCGCCGTGCTGGCGGCGATCGAGGACAAGGCGCCGGCGTTCTCGGACCACCTCTTCGCCATCAGCAGCGTCTCCGGCGGCTCGCTCGGCGGCGCCGTCTTCACGGCGCTGGTGGCCGATCACGCGCGCATCGGGGTGGTCGACGACTGCCGCGGCCCGGTGATGGACCGCTCCTACCGCGCCGCCGCCAAGCAGATGCTGGCCTACGACTTCCTGGCGCCGACGCTCGCCTCGATGCTGCACGCCGACCTCCTGCAGCGTTTCCTGCCGATCGGCTTCATCCCGGACCGCGCCAGAGCGCTCGAGACCGGCTGGGAGAACGCCTGGCGCACACGCCTGCGGACGGCCGCCGGCGCCGACGAGTTCTTCGCCGGCGGCATGCTCCACATGTACGCCGAGCAGCCCGCCGCGCTGCTGCCGTCGCTGTTCCTGAACGGCACCTCGGTCGAGATCGGCAACCGGCTGATCGCCAGCAACTGCGATCTCCGCGACGGCCAGATCCCCGATGCCGTCGACCTCTTCGCCCGTCTCGGGCGGGACATGCGGCTGAGCACGGCGGCGCACAATAGCGCCCGCTTCACCTACGTGTCGCCGGCCGGCGCGGTGCATGGACCTCTGGGAGAGCTGGTGGGCCACGTCGTCGACGGCGGCTACTTCGAGAACTCCGGCGCCGCCACCGCCGCCAACGTCATCGAGCGCATACCGCCCAGCCGCCCGGGCGGCGAGCCGCTGCCGATCCACCTCATCCTCATCAAGTTCGAGGAGGTCGGCGCCGCCGGTTGCACGCCGGTGCCGGTGCCCGCGCCGGGACCGACGCGCTTCATGAACGAGCTGCTGTCGCCGCTCCGCGCCCTCGGTGCGACGCGCGGCGCGCGCGGCGTCCTCGCCTACGAGGAGGCGAAGCTGCTCGCGCGGGTGGTGCCCCACGAGTTCATCCTGACGCAGAACCGCTACGGCCTCCGCATGCCGCTCGGTTGGTTGCTCTCCGAGCGCACGAGGAACGCCATCGACCTCGAGGTCGGCCCGGAGGTCCCGCCCGGCATCGACTGCGTGCTGGTGCCGGCGGTGACGCAGAACCGCGATCAGCTGCTGGGGATCGCCAAGCTGCTGAGCCCGACCCTGCTGCGGGCGGTGGCGCCGAGCGTCGATCCGGTGCAGCGCGGCGCGGCGCTCAGCGAGTCGAAGGCCAAGCAGTAGTCAGGGAGGGGGCGGAGAGGGGGAGACGGGGAAGCCCGCTCGGGGCGGCACCGCCACCCCGAGCGTCGTCGGCTCACGGCTTCTGCAGGCTGGCGAGGGCGGCGAGGACCTCCTCGCTGTGGGCGTTCGGCTTGACGCCGGTGTAGACCTTGGCGATCTTGCCCTGCGGGTCGATGAGGAAGGTGTTGCGCGCCGCGAGCTTCGTGCCGTTGTACTCCATCGTCGAGCCGTACCGCGACACCACCTGCGCGTCGGGATCGGCGAGCAGCTTGAAGCTCAGGCCCTCCTTGGCGCAGAAGCTCTTGTGCGAGTCCGCGGTGTCGACGCTGACGCCGAGGATGACGGCGTGGGCCGCCTCGTACTTGGCGATGTCGCGCTGGAAGTTCTTCGCCTCGAGGGTGCAGCCGCTGGTGAAGTCCTTGGGATAGAAGTAGAGCACCACCCACCTGCCCTGGAAGTCCTTGAGGCTGGCGGGATGGCCTTCGCTGCTGGTGAGTGTGAAGTCCGGCGCCGGCGCGCCGACCGCCGGCATGCCGGCGGCCATCGCCGCCGCGGCGGCGCGAGCGGCGGGGACGGCCAGGATCGCGGTGGCGAGCGCCGCGAGGGTGAGGAGAGAGAGGGAGAAGCGTCGAGCCGTGGTCATGTCGTTGTCTCCGCTGGGATGGATGGGGTGCTGCGCCGGTGGAGTCTAGCAGGGCGGTTTCAGGGGCGGCGGGCCCCGACCTCGGCCTTGTCCCCCGCCGGCTCGGGGCCCGGCTTGCTCTGGGCGAGCAGCCAGCGCCAGAGCTCAGGATTGGCGTAGGCGCGGTCCCAGGCGTCGTGGCCGACGCCGGGGTACTCGGTGTAGCGGGTGGGGGAGCCGGCGGCCCGCAGCGCCGCCACCATGCGGCGCGACTGCTCGACGGGGACCTCGCCGTCGCGCTCGCCGTGGAAAGCCCACACCGGCGTGCCGGCGATCTCGCGCGCCAGGGCGGCGAAGGGGTCGGGGCTGGCGACGAGGGCCGCGAGGCTCGGCGAGGCGTCGGCGGGGAGCGGGTCGTCCGCCGCCGGCCGCACCTCGCCGCAGATCGGCACCACGGCGGCGAAGCGGCGGTCGCGCGCCAGGTACCAGGCGCCGGAGCCGCCCATCGAGATGCCGGTGAGGTAGAGCCGGCGCGGGTCGCCATGGAACTCGGCGACGGCCTGCTCGAGCGCCGCCAGCGCCTGCCGCGCCATCGGCCCCACCCACTCCCGGTCGCGCCGGCACTGCGGGAAGACGACGATCGCCGGCACGCGATCGGGGTGATCGAGCACGAACGGCCCGAGCCCGGACGTCGCCTGCGCCACGTCGTCGTCGCCGCGCTCGTCGCTGCCATGGAGCGAGAGGACGACGGGCCAGGAGCCCTCCGCGCGGTAGCCGACGGGGAGGAACACCCGATACCGATAGGCCACCCCGTCGACCGTCACCGCCCGCTCGACCAGCCGCCGCTCCACCCGTGCGGCGAGGTATCGCGAGCCGCAGCGGGAGAGAGCGCAGCCGGCGAGAACCAGCAGGCAGGCGGCGGCGCGGCGTCGGTGCGACATGGCGAGCGGGCGGCGGGCCCCGTCGCTACGGCTGCGGCGCGGGCTTACAATCACCGGTGGCGTAGTCCAGCGAGCGATGGAGGCTCTGCTCGCAGACGAGGATCTCGATCTGCTTCTCGCGATCGAGCCGCCGGTCGCGCTCGGTCTCGAGCTCCTTCTCGAGCATCTCTTTCAGGAGCCCGTTGTCCCGCTGCCACTCCTGCCTTTCGGCCGCGATCTTGCGATCGACGTCGGCGCCCATGGTCATCGTCAAGGTCTGCGCCGAGGTGCGCGTGGTGTTGAGGCCGATCCAGAGAGACAGGAGCAGGGCGACGCCCGAGAGGCCAAGGCTGATCCAGGCAGACCAGTGCGGCGCCGGAGCCCTGCCCCGGGGAGGGTGCGGCGAAGTCCCCGCACCGCCATTCGACTCGGAGTTCGCCGAACGATTCGGCTCTGCCTCAGGCATCTTCCCGCTTCCTCCTTCGCCCCACCGGCAGGCTCATCTCAGGCACAGAGACACGAATCGCCTAGCCCGTAAGCAAAACAGGCTAGGCGGTCAGGGCGGCTCGGTTGCGCTCGTCAGCGCTCGGGGGATTCGAGAAGATCGCTGGCAGCAAAGACGACCTTCGACACGTCCTGTTGGAGAGGTCCGACGACGGCTCCCTTCTCGACGAACGCCCATTCCTGGGGGCCCGGGATGACCGTCAGGTGATGGGCGGAGATCTCGGGCAGCTGCTTGCTGAACTCGACGTTTCCCGACGTCGGATCCACCCGGGCGAGAGACCACGAGGTGGAACCCTCCCGCTTCAGCAGATAGAGCGCATCGCCCTCGGTGTAGAGGCCGCTCACGAAGCCGCGCGCCTGCTCGACGGAGGCGTAGAGGGCGACGTAACTGTGGACGCCTCGCTGCTCCGTGAGCTGGGGGCGATCGCCCAGCGCCTTCCGCATCGAGAGGCTGGAGAGCGGCCGCGGTTCGGCGGAATCCGCCGCGATCTCATAGATGGACGGCGAGCGGCCCATGAGGACGAAATACCCGCGATCTCCCAACGCCGCGAGGTAGGGGTTGCCCAGCAGGTAGAACCGCCGCGCCGGATCGTCGAGCCGCATCGGCTTGACGATCTCGAACTTCGCCGGATTCTTGAGCGAGACGCGGAGGAATCCGGACGACCAACTGCCATCGGCGTCGTGCACGTCGCCGAAGGCGAGGATCGAGTCGCCGTTGCCGAGCGGAATCCATTGGTAGATGCCGCCGATCTCGTGCCGCGGCCCTTTCGATCCCGCGAGCAGGTCGATGCGCTCGCTCGGCACGAGCTTGCTGTCGAGGCGGATGAACCGCGCCTCGTCGCTCTCCAGCAGGTAGCCGCCGGGGATCGGGTGGATGTAGGTCGGCTTGGGAAAGGCGAACCTGTCGTCCGGGCTCTTGATCTCTGCGACGAAGGCACCGGAGGAGCTGTACTGATCGATTCTGCTGTGGAGGGCGTCGATGAGGAGGAGGGTGTCGGCCGGACCGGTGGCTCCGGATACGTTCCACCCTGGCTTGCGAGCGAGCGCGACGGTTCGCAAGCCCGTCGCTCGCGCCGCCGCCGCCTCGGCGCTCGGTGTCAGATTGAGAAGAAAGAACAGCAGGCCCAGCGAGAGCCCGAATCGTCTCCCGAGGAATCGCGCATGGATCATCGTGATCTCCTAGGAGACGTAGCGCGAGGGTGCGCCGCAGTCGTCGGGAGCGCCAGTGCAGATGCCGGTGCCCGCGTTGAGGGTGCCGATGCCGGCGGCGGTGCCGCCGCTGCAGAGGCCGGGCTGTGGTGGGTGTCCGCAGGTTGGTGCGGTCGAGCGGGCGGCTCCCGTCACGGTGAGAAGCAGAGCAAACACAAGCGTCGTTGTGCTACAGCGCATTGTGATCGTTCCTCCTGGTTGGTGGAGCTGAAACAGGGGAGCGCCCTCTGGGTACCCGAGAAATGTCCGGCAGAGACGAGGCTTTCCCAGAGATTGGCATGTTGTCGATTGGCGCGGAGGCTATGCCAGAAAGCACTCGCACGTCAACTGAGACGCTGGAGCTCGCGCCGTACGGGGCCTGCGCCTCGCGGCTCGGGCCCTGGTTGAGGCTGGGCGATCGCTGCGCCGGAGCCATCTGCGGCGAGGCGGTCATCTCTCCCCTCTACTGCACCAGGTGTCGACCGCCTCGGAGAGCGAGACGTCGCGGCCCCAAGCGGAATTGGACCCAACGTTTGAGATCAAGAGAATCATGCGGCCATGAGCATTTTTCTCCGCTGTCCGCGGCGCTTTCATCTGAAGACACCGGTGGCCGAGAATCGGGTGAGCGCGCGCCCGATCGCGATGCCGCGACACGGGGATCGCAAGGCCTTCTTTCGGGGCGACAAACATGATGCATGGTGCCAGCTGGTGAGGATCCGGGTCAAGCGAGACAGATAGCCTGCGAACCTCGGTCGACGCTCGTCGATCTCTCGATGACAGCCGGTGCAATCCGCACGCGGCTTCGCTGCGTGCAAACCGTAACGAAACTCTCTGCGGCCTCGCCTACCAGGCGTAACCCGAGCCAGCCCCTCATGGGCGGCTCGCTCAAGGAACGGAGGCGATTCATGGCCAACGAACGAGGCTCCGAGGCACTGCGCCGCATGCATGGCGGCAACGATGGCGAGCACCTCGAGGGGATCTACCGGGCGATCGACTCGCTCGAGCAGATCAAGATCCTGCGCTGGATCAACCGCGGCACCCCGGTGTGGGACCGCGTGTCGGCGGTGTTCGAGGTGTCGTCCGGCAGCGCCGGCAAGCTCGTCGACCAGATCATCCGCGACGAGCGGCTGGCGCCGAACATCCGGGTCTTCCCGTACGGCGTCCCGGTGCCGGACATCGCGATCGTCGAGCTCGACGCCGAGCGGCGATAAGGCGAGGGGGCTGCCATGGAGTGCACTCGAGGCTCGCGGATCCTGCAGATCCATCCCACCCGGCGCTGCAACCTCAGGTGCCTGCACTGCTACTCCTCCTCCGGTCCCGAGGAGCGCGGCGAGCTGTCGGCCGCGCTCCTCGCGGACGCGCTCGCCGACGCCGCGGCGGAAGGGTATGCGGTGGCCAGCTTCTCCGGCGGCGAGCCGCTCCTCTACCGGCCGCTCCGCGAGGTGCTGGCGCACGCCCGCAGCCTCGGCATGGTGACCACCGTCACCACCAACGGCATGCTGCTCGACGAGCGCCGGCTCGCCACCCTGGCCGGCAGGGTCGACCTGCTGGCGATCAGCCTCGACGGCGTGCCCTCCTCGCACGACCGCATGCGCGCCGACCCGCGGGCCTTCGCCACCATGGCGTCGCGGCTCGCCGGCCTGCGCGCCTCGGGGATCCCCTTCGGTTTCCTCTTCACCCTCACCCAGCACAATCTCCACGAGCTCGAGTGGGTGGCCGCCTTCGCCATCGAGCAGGGGGCGCGCCTGCTGCAGATCCATCCCCTGGCGGCGGTGGGCCGGGCGGCCGACGTGCTGCCGGAGGCGTCGCCCGACGGCATCGAGGGAGCCTACGCCCTCCTCCTCGCCAGCCGCCTGCAGGAGGCCCTCGGCGACCGCATCCAGGTCCAGCTCGACCTGGTGAGCCGGCGCGCCATGGCCTCCCAGCCGGCCCTCTTCTTCGCCGGCGAGGACGACCCCGGCGGCTCGCTCGCCGATCGCGTGCGGCCGCTGGTGATCGAGGCGGACGGCACCGTGACGCCGCTCGAGCACGGCTTCGAGCGCGCCCTCTCCCTCGGCAACCTCCACCAGGCGCCGCTCCGCGAGCTCGCCCCCCGCTGGCTCGCCGAGCGCTACCCCGCCTTCCGCCGCCAGTGCCGCCGCGCCTTCGACCTGGCGACCGCCGCGACCGCCGCGGGCGCCGCGCCGATCGTCAACTGGAGCGAGGCGCTCCGCTCGGCGTCGCTGGAAGTCGCCACGGCGGTGTAGATTCGGAGGATCTGCGGTGAACGTTCCTGCGGCGATCTTCCGCTCAGCGGCCCGCGCGAGGTGCTCATGCTCATGCAGCCGAGGCCGATTGCGGTCGTCGCCCTTCTCTTCCTAACCTGCCCGCTCGCGGCGCCTGCCCTGCCCGCAGAGCTCGCTGAATCCGCCGCCGCACGGGCGGCCCCCCGCACGCGGACGGTCCGTTTCTCCGGCGAGGCGCGCGCCGGTCAGGTCTTCGAGCGGCCGATCTCGCGCCACCTCGTCTTTCAGCTCGTCCCCGTCACCTGGGGCTGGGAGATCCGGGTGATCCGCATGGGACGGCCCGAGCACGATTTCGCGACCGTGGCGACGCCGCCGTTCCGCGGCATCAACGACCTGCAGATCGCCGGCTGGCATTTCCGGATGGCTGACAACTCCGGGCCGAACGGCGTCGGCCCGGCCAACGTCAACGCGCCGCAGGAGGAGCGGAAATTCTCCTTCGTCCTCGACGAGGCGGCTTTTCAGGCCGCTCACGCCGCGCTCAACAGGACGGTCTGGCCGAAGACCAGAGACGATCAGGCGGCGGCCGATCGCGAGTGGCAGAGCATCCCCGCCGGCAGCGGGAGGTTGAGCATCGAATCGATGACGCTGAGCCACCTGCAGCCCGGCGAGCGCGCCGCCTTCGAGTGGATGCGGTTCAGGGTCGTGCTGATCCTCCCGGCCGAGCTGGATGGGCCGATGCCGCGCCACGAGAGCGCGGCGCCGCCGGATCTCGGCGGAAGTCCGCGCGGCGGCCGTCCCAGAACCTAGCCGCCGCCAAGAGACCGGCATGCACATGACAGACATCCCCTTCGGCGTCACCGACTGGTCGCAGGTCGAGAGGACCGAGCACAGGGGCACGACCGGGGTCGCCTACTGGCGCACTCGGCAGTTCGGCGCTATCCGCGTCCGCATGGTCGAGTACACGCCGGGGTACCTGGCGGACCACTGGTGCAGCAAGGGCCACATTTTGCTCTGCGTCGACGGCGAGATGGAGACCGAGCTCGCCGATGGCCGCAAGCTGACGCTGACGCCGGGCACCAGCTACCAGGTGGCGGACGGCGCCGAGCCCCACCGCTCCTCCACGGCGGTCGGCGCTACCCTCTTCATCGTCGACTGAGCGCCGGAATGAAGCTCGCCGGGGCGCTCGCCTACCTCTGGGCCCTCCCCACGACACTCCTCGGCCTCGCCGTCGCCGGGCTCTCCGCCGCGACGGGCGGCAGGCTCTCCCTTCGGGCCGGCGTCCTCGAATCCTGCGGCGGCTGGGGCGCTCGGCTCCTGCGGTCGCCGCCGTTCCGCGCCCAGGCGATGGCGCTGGGGCACGTGATCGTCGCGGTCGACGAGGCGCGCCTGGCGGGGATCCGCTCGCACGAGCTCGCCCACGTCCGGCAGGCCGAGCTGTGGGGGCCGCTCTTCCTGCCCGCCTACTTCGTCGCCGGCGGCTGGGCCGTCGCTCGCGGGCGGCATCACTACCACGACAACTGGTTCGAGCGCGACGCCGAGCGGCGCGCGATGGCATCGACGCCCTTCCGGCCGTCTCCGGAGGGCTGACCGCTCCCGCCTCACCCGATCCGGCGCGCCTGGTGTCTCTCCGAGGGCAGGCTCTCCTCAGGAGGTCGAACGATGCTCTCGCGCCAGACCCTCGCGGCTCTCGCCATCGCCGGTGTCACCCTCGCCGGTCGTTCCGCGCTCGCGCAGAGCGCCCCCGACGCCGCACGCTTCATCGAGATCGCCCGCCAGCGCGCCCGCGCCGACATCTCCGCCGGGCGGCCGCTGCGCAACTTCCAGGCGCGCGCCAACGAGACCTGCCAGCCGAACCTCCTGCTCTGCGGGCAGACCGTCGAGAGCACGCTGACGACGACCGACTGCGCGACCCCTCCCGGCTTCGGCGATGCCTGGTTCTTCCCCAACTACACCCGCCAGGCGGTGGGAGTGGCCGTCTCGTCGGACGACTTCGACGTGCTGACCGGTCTCGCCGATCCCAGCAAGACGGTGATCGACGCCGTGGAAGCACCCTCGGGAGGGATCGCCTCCTTCGGCGACTTCCTGACCTCGTTCGGCAACTACGAGATCCTCGTCGACTCGCAGAACACCTCGGTCAACAAGACCGGCTCGTACATCCTCTCGCTCGCCTGCGGTTTCGACGATTGCATCCCCGACGTCGCCACGCTCTGCCTCGAGCGCAAGCGCTTCCGCATCCAGGTCGCCTGGCACAATCAGTTCGACAACACCTACGGCTTCGGCCGCGCCATCGCGCGCACCGACTCGGGCGGCTTCTTCTCCTTCGGCGATCCCAGCAACGTCGAGCTGCTGGTCAAGCTGCTCGACTTCGGCGGCGGCACCGTCAAAGTCTTCATCGGCGAGCTGACCAACCTGGAGTTCGCCGTCGCGGTGACCGACATGAGCGATCCCCTGGGGCACACCAAGACCTACACCAACACGCCAGGGGACTGCGGCGGCATCGATCAGGACTTCTTCGGCGCCGGCAGCCAGGCCCTGCGCTCGACCGCGGCGGCCTCGGGCGGCGGCTGCCGGCCGAGCAAGAGCACACTCTGCCTGCTCAAGGGGCGCTTCGCGGCGAGCATGACCTGGCGCAATCAGTTCAACGGCGCCTCGGGCGACGGCGGGACGGTGCCGCTGTCGGACCTCACGGGAGCCTTCTATTTCACCGACAGGAGCGATCTCGAGCTCGTCGCCAAGGTGATCGACTTCGGCGATCGCATCGCGGTTTTCTACGGCGCGCTCTCCGATCTCCAGTATGACCTGACGATGACCGATACGCGGACGGGCCAGTCGAAGATCTACCACAATCCGCCGGGACAGTACTGCGGCGGGCTCGACAACACGGCGTTCCAGTAGGGGAGCGCCGGCGCCGCGGCGCCGCTCGGTCAGCGGGCTGAGCGCGCCGGCCGTTCAGACCGGCGCCGCGAGCAGGTTGTGCAGGCGGTCGCGGAAGGAGCGGCTGAGCGACAGGCGCTGGCCGTTCGACATCACCGCCAGGTGGCCGCCCTGCGCGGTGAGCTCGAGCGACTTCACCCGCGCGACGTGGACGATGGTCGAGCGGTGGATGCGCACGAAGCGGCGCGGGTCGAGCTTCGATTCCAGCTCGCCGAGCACCTCGCGGAAGGTGTAGGTCTGCCCGCCGGCGTGGATCTTGACGTAGTTGTGCGCCGCGTCGATCCACTCGATCTCGTCGACGTTCAAGAAGGTCACCCGGCCGGTGGTGCGCAGCGCCAGGCGCTGCGGATAGCGGCGCTCCTCGCCGGGGGACGCCTCGGCGGCGCGCGCCGGGAGGCGCTCGCCGCTGCCGCGGCCGCGCTCGTCGAGCGCCTGCCGCACCCGCCTGAGCGTCGCCGCGAAGCGCGCTTCGTCGAACGGCTTCAAGAGGAAGTCGATCGCCTCGACGTCGAAAGCGCGCACGGCGTGCCGCTCGTGGGCGGTGACGAAGACCACCGCCGGCATGCGCTCGGCGGCGACCTCGTCGAACAGGCGGAAGCCGTCCGGGCCGGGCAGGCTGATGTCGAGGAAGACGAGGTCCGGCGCCAGCCGCGCGATCGCCGCCGCGGCTCCCTCGACGTCTTCGACCTCGGCCACCACGTCGAATCCCTGCTGGCGTGAGAGTAGGGCGCGCAGCCGCGCGCGCGCCATCGGCTCGTCGTCGACGATGAGAACCTGGTGTGCCAAGTGATCGAACCTCCTCCGCCACGCCTCTGAGATACGAGAACGCAATCGATGCCCAAAGGTTGCAGGTCCAGGCCCCGCTCCGCGGCGGCGGCGAGCGGACGGCACCTGTGCGGGCCGAGCGGCCGCCGGCGCGGGCCGGACGGCAGGGGACGCCGCGCTCGACGCACTATCATCGGCGCATCATGGTTTCCGACCCACGGCCGGCGGAGAGCGGCTTCCGGCGGCGCGACGCGTGGCTGTTCGCGGCGGGACTCGCCCTCGCCGTCCTGCAGACGCTCGGCCCCGTCGGCCTCTACCTGCAGGAGAAGGGGACGATCCCCTGGAAGGTCGTCGTCTGGTACCTCGTCGGCAACGTCTCCTGGGCGCCCTTCTTCCCGCTCGTCGTGCGCTGGACGGAGCGCGATTTCGCCGGCGGCAGGACGCTTCGCCGGCAGCTCCCGCGCCACCTCGGGCGGGCGATCCTGGTGACCGCCGCGCTGGCGCTCTGGTTCTTCGTCCTGATGAACGCCTGGCACCTCGTCCTCGGCGGCCCGGCCTACCGGTTGAAGGACCTCGTCGTCATCGAGGCCTCGGGCGGCCTGATCGCCGATTTCGTGCTCTACGCCGCGCTCGCCGGCGGCACCGCCTCCTTCCTCGCCTCGCGCCAGCTCCGCGAGCGCGCCATCGAGGCCTCGCGGCTGGAGGCCGCCCTGGCGCGGTCCGAGCTGCGGCTGCTCAAGGCGCAGCTCGACCCGCATTTCCTCTTCAACACGCTGCATGCGATCACCGGCCAGATCCATGCCGATCCCGCCGTCGCCGAGGCGATGACCTGCCGGCTGAGCGATTTCCTCCGCCTTGCGCTCGCTGCCAACGGGGTCGAGGAGGTGCCGCTCGAGCGCGAGCTGGAGCACCTGCAGAGCTATCTTGAGATCCAGCTCCTGCGCTTCCCCGGCCGCTTCCACGTCGACCTCGACATCGCGGCGGAGGCGTGGAACGCCGCCGTGCCCAGCCTCCTCCTCCAGCCGCTGCTCGAGAACGTGGCGAAGCATGCCGTGGCGGCGCGGCGCGAGCCGACGCGGGCGGTCGTCCGCGCCGAGCGCCGGGGCGGCCGCCTGCACCTCGAGGTCGAGGACGACGGCCCCGGCCTCTGCGCCACACCACCGGTCGCCGGCATCGGCCTCACCAACACCCGCGCCCGCCTCACCAAGCTCTACGGAGATGAGCACCGCTTCGCGATCGGAGATCGCTCTCCAGGGGGAACCCGTGTCGCCATCGATCTACCCTGGCGGGAGATCGAGCCGCCGGCGCCGGGCGAGGAGGATCTGCCGTCCGCCGGACCCCATTGACCCGCCAGAAGCCCCGACGATCGACCTGCCTCACGAACCGAATCGTCCGCGGACGAGCGCGAGCTGGCGCGCTCGTCCGCAGAGGCCCGACCGTCCGCTCTAGGGGATCAGCGGGCAGTGGCCGTTCATCGGCGAGAGGCAGGCCATCGCCGTGCAGCCGGGGAACGCGCAGGCCCTGCAGCAGAGCTTGTCCGGCAGGCACTGCAGGTTGCTGGTGCAGCCGGTGGCAGGCACCGCGCCGGCGATCGCCGACGGCAGCGCGGCGGCCGGCGCCGTCGGAGCGAGAGAGGCCAGGAAGCCGGCGGCGGTGACCGCGGGGGCCTGCGGAGCCGGGGCCGCCAGGCACTGCGCGGCGCCGAGCGCCGAGAGCAGCACCGCCAGCAGCAGGACGGGGAGAAGGTGAAGGGGACGGGCGGATCGGGGCAGGGTTCGCATGGCTCGAGTCCTCCTGTGTTGTTCACTTGAACAATACCATAGGCTATCTCTTCCGTTCGCGGGAGGCGTCGACCTCCGGACGACCGCCGCGGGGCGACCGGTCATATCGCGAAACGAAAAAGGTCCGCGCGTCACTCCTCCTCGGCAAGCGGAGACGGACCGGAGCCTCGGTCCGCGCTCCATGTCGGAAACCACTCGGAGGAGAAACAATGTTAAGAGACTTCGTCCGCTCACCGAGGATGGCAGTCGCCCTCGGAATCACGCTGCTGTCCCTGATCATCAACCCACTACGGGCAGAGGAGCTCGCGAGGGCGTCGTTCACGCCGAAGCAGCAGGAGGACCAGATCGTTCGGTCGCTCGACGGCCGCACAGACTACATCGTGGAGCTCGATCCGGCGGCTCCTGTGGAGTACCCCAAGAGACTCATCCGCAGCACGCATTTCGCGGCGTACCACAAGCCGGAGGTGGTCAACGTCGTCGAGGATCTCGAGATGGCGTACGGCTTCGAAGCCCACGCCATGACGAGCTGGAGCAGCACCACCTTCACCGCGCTGCTCAACGACCGGCAGCTGGACGATCTAGCGCGAGACACGCGCGTGGCGCGGATCACCCCCAATCGCAAGCTCGTCTTCAGCTTCAACAACCTGAGCGACGACGGCGCGGTGTGGAACGACCAGGTTGTCGGCTCCGAGGTCAAGTCGTGGGGGAAGATGGCTGTCAACCAGTCATCGACGGCGAGCAGCGGCGCGGCGCTGGTCTACGTGCTCGACGCCGGTGTCGGCCAGCATCAGGATCTGAACGTCGTCGAGTGGGTCAACGCCAAGAGCGGCTTCAAGTGCGGCACGCGGACCGGCGCCGGCGTCGCCGCCTGCACGGCGGCGCAGATGCAGAATGTGGTCGGGTGCTACACCCACTCGACGGCAGTGGCCGGTGTGATCGGCGCCAAGGCGAACGGCAGCGGCACCCAGGGTATCGATCCGGGGGTGAAGATCATCTCCGTTGCCGCCTCGGAAGCCGCCGCCGACACGACCAGCATGTGCTTGCCCGCGAGCCCCTCCATCTCGACCCTCAAGAGCGGCATCGATTGGGTGACGAGCGACATCGCGACCTATAACGCTGCCGGCCTCACCAGCGTCGTCAACATCTCGTTGAATTGGAGTCCCTCCGACGGGCCCAACATGCTCGAGCAGGATATGCACACCCTGGCCTCGTCGAGCCCCGGCGCCATCATTGTGCAGTCCGCTGGCAATCAGTACCAGAGCGCCTGCTCGCATGCCTACGCGGGTTTCGGCGCCAGCCCGTGGACGGCGGCCTCACCCTCTGACGGCATCATGGTCGTCGGCGCCTTCAACACTCACGGCCAAGCGGTGGTGCCGCTGACCTACTTCGTGACCAAGACCGGCGCCTTCGGCTTCTGGAAGCAGGCGGCTCAATTCGGCTTCGACGTCGGCTCGAACTACGGCGCCTGCGTCGATTCCTGGGCTCCGGGCGATGGCATCTACATGCCGATGGCCAATCCTGACACCGCCGCGAACCAGAATGGCACCACGGTCTACTCCACATATGGCTTCGGCTCCGGCACCTCGTTCGCGGCCCCCCATGTCGCCGGGCTCGCCGCGGTTCTGATCGAGGGCTCGGCGCTGCGGACTCCGGCTGCCGTGGAGAGCGCGCTGCGCGGCGCCTCCTATACCCTGGGCGCCTTGGATACCGCCAACGTGGCGATGAAGTGGGCGACGCGCAACCCGCTGCCGACCAACTCGCCGAGCACTCCGTACGGCGAGATCTATCTCGGCGGGTACCACAACACCGTGGTCAACGGCAGGCCCCGGACCGCCTTCAGCGAGAGCGTCGATGGATTCATCCCGGGGGATTACGTCCAGTCGCATGTAGGGATCGTCGCCAACCAGGCCTTCACTGTGAGCTTCAACTCACGCGGCTCCGCGCCCTACGGCTGCACGGTCGACCGAGCGCAGCTGCCCGGCGAAATTCCGATCGCGATCGGCACGCCGAATGAGACGACCTACAACATCGTCGGCAACCCTCCGACCCGTATCGCCCCCTCTCTGGACGACTGGAATCCTGCGAACGACGGCACCACGCTCTGGGCCGTCTACTCAACCTGCTTCTCGAACGGAACGAGATTCTCGAACTGAGCTTAGGCGAGCCGGAGCCGTGCGGCGGCTCTCGTGCGCTCCATTGCCGTCCCCACCCAGGTCGCCATTCGGTGTGCGGTTCCCCGGCTTCGGGAGGAGCTGGGGAACCGCCGTGCGGCGCGCCGAGAGGCGGCCCCGGTGCAAGACCGCGGCCTGAATCCGCCGCCGGGAGGGCGGCGTATGAAAGCATAGAGAGCGGGGCGAGGGCGCCTCGCCTCGCAACGGCTACGGCTACGGCTCCCACGAGCCGAGAGGAAACTGGCGATGAATAGCAGAGCTCAGCTCGGATTCGGTCTCGCGGCGATGGGCCTCGCCGTGTTCGTGTGGAGCGCCCGCTCGGGCGCCGACGCTGTCGACAAGGTGATCCCCGCCCCGCAGATCGACGCGCCCGCCGCCGCCGGGGCCGGCCCCGAGACGGCGGTCTTGGCGGGCGGCTGCTTCTGGGGCCTGCAGGGGATGTTCGAGCACGTCCAGGGCGTCACCAAGGTCGTCGCCGGGTACTCGGGCGGCAGCAAGGCGACGGCGGTCTACGAGATGGTGGGCACCGAGAGGACCGGCCACGCGGAGTCGGTCGAGATCACCTTCGATCCCGCCAAGATCTCCTACGGACAGCTCCTGCGGCTCTACTTCGCAGTCGCCCACGATCCCACGGAGCTCAACCGCCAGGGGCCCGACTCCGGTCCCAGCTACCGCTCGGAGATCTTCTTCAGCTCGCCGGCCCAGGAGAAGGTCGCGCGCGCCTACGTGGCACAGCTCACCAAGGAGAAGGTGTTCAGCGCGCCGATCGTCACCAAGATCGAGCCGTTGAAGGGCTTCTTCCCGGCGGAGGAGTACCACCAGGACTTCCTGATCCGGAACCCCACCTATCCATACATCGTGATCAACGACATGCCCAAGGTCGAGGCCCTCAAGCGCGTCTATCCCGACCTCTACCGCCCGACCCCGGTGGCGCTGCCGGGCACCCGCTGAGGCGCGCTCAGCGGCAGAGGGCGGCGTAGCCCTCGGCGCAACAACGGCCGAGAGTGGGCGTCGCTTTCGGAAGGAGAGTGGGTCTTCGTCAACTCGCGCCGAGCGGTCGAAGACATCCTCGTGCGTCTTTTCTGTAAGCCATCTCTTCGAGTGTGTGAGGCGGGCCTTGATCATTCGCGCAGCCCACGAGCTCGTCGAGAGTAACTTCGGGGAATGCTTCGACCTGCCGGAGCACCAGATAACTGCCATGGTCCTCGAGCTCGAGCTCGATGCCGGCCTCCCAGCCGATTCTACGACGGGCGTGACCAACCGGCCGCCGCCGCGCTCAAGCTCGCCGCGCGATGAGGAGGAGCTGCCGCGCCCAGGCGCTGCGGCGGCCGGGCGGCACGGTCTCCTCCAGCCGCCGCGCCGCGGCGGGACCCGGCAGGACGAGCCGGCCGGCGCTGACGAAGTGGCCGTAGAGGACCTGGCGCTCGGGCTCCAGACCGTGCCGCCTGAGGGCCGCCGCGAGCTGCTCCGGGTCATAGGCGCTGTAGCGCCGGCGGCCGGGGCGCCAGCTCCACGGCTTGCTCGCCGCGAGGAGGAGGCTGTGGCGGTTCATGGCCGTGACGCAGAGCGTGCCGCCCGGCGCCAGCACGCGCGCCGCCTCGGCGAAAAAGCCTGCCGGCTCGGGCAGGCAGCCGAGGAGCGAGATCGCCACCACGCCGTCGCACGAGCCGTCGGCCAGGGGGAGCGACGAGGCGGCGCCGGCGGCGACGCCGCCCGGCCCGCGCCGGCGGGCGTACGCCGCCATGGCGAGGTCGCGATCGATGCCGACGACGCGCGCGCCGAGCGCCGCGAGCGCCCGGCCGAGGTGCCCGGTGCCGCAACCGACGTCGGCCCAGAGCTCTCCCGGCCGCAGGCGCTCGGCGCTCGCCGCGGCGGCGAGCTCGAGGCCGCGCCAGAACGCCAAGTGCCGCCGCTCGCGCCGGTCGTGGACCTCGGCCCAGGCGTCTGGATCGAAGCGCTGATCAACGCTCATGGCCTGTGCCGTGCGGATCGTCCGCCGGATGCGGCCGGCGATCGGAGGGGCTGTCGGCGGCCGGCTCGCCGCGAGCGCCGCGGACGACGCGCTGCATCTTGCCGCCCGGCCCGGCGCGGAGCGGCCGCCGCTCGACGGCGAGGACGCCGGCGTCGACCCACAGCCTGGCGGCGAGCGCGCCGCCGGCGAGGCTCGGCAGCCGCTCGCGGATGCCGCGGCGGAGCGCCTCCGGCTCGACCGGCGCCCGCGGCGAGAGCGCCACGGTCAGCCGCGGGGCGCCGCTCGCCGCCTCGTCGAGCCAGATCTGCACGTCGTCCGGATCGCCGCCGAGGGCGGTGACGGCGTCCTCGACGAGGCCGACGAGATCGGCATCGCCCAGCTTGACCCCCTCGGCGGCGACCTTTTCCGGGCTGTGCACGTCGCCGATCTGCCAGGCGAGCCCGGCGCTGCCGAGCGGGCAGCCGCATGGCCGCCGACTGAGCAGGCCGTGGTCGCCGAGCTCGACGTTGAGCAGCACCTTGGGAGCGGCGAGCGAGAGCGAGGTGAAGGCGAGCGCGCCGCGGGTTCCGTCAGCGCCGCTGCTGGCGTCCGCTCCGGCCGCGACGACCGCCAGGCGGTCGGCGTAGAGGTGCATGGCGCCGTCGGCGGCGAGCGGACAGCCGCCGGCGATGAAGCCGGTCTCCGTCGCGGCGTAGCGCCCGTAGGCGCGCAGGCCGGCGCGCGCCAGGATCTGGCGCCGGCGGGCGGTGAGCGGCTCGCCGCCGGCCAGCACGACGTGCCCCGAGAGATCGATGCCGGCGGCCGCGGCGGCCTCGGCGACCCGCGGCGCGGCGCTGGCGAAGCACTTGAGGAGGGCGGGCGCGGCCGGGTTCCCGGGCTTCCCATTCCGGAGGCCGGCGGCGAGCCAGCGCGCGATCGTTTCGGCGCTGTCGAGCGGCAGCGGCTCGGGCGCCGGTCCGAGCGCCGGCAAGCAGCGCCGGGCGGCGCGCCAGCCGCGGTCGGCCCAGAAGGCGAGCCCGTCGCTCCGCGCGGGCGCCGCGGTGGGGGAGTACCAGCGCTCGGGCGGGCGGCCGAGCTTGGCGTGTACCAGCAGATTGTGGAGGCCGGCGATCCCCGGCGGTCCCGGCAGCCAGAAGGCGAGCGGCGCGCTCCGCAGGTCGTGGCTGGCGAGGAGGAGCGCCTCGTCCGCCGCCTCCTCGGCGAGGAACCCCCAGCTGTAGCGCACCGGCACGCGGCTGCCGGTCGAGCCGCTGGTCGCTCCGTCGACGCCGCCGGCGCGGCCGGACACCAGCGGGTTGTCGAAGTCGCGCGCCGCGACCTCGAGGTCGAGACCGGGCCGATGGAGGGGGACGCGGCCGCGGAACTCGTCGGCGCTGACGAAGACGCCGGCGGTGCGGAGGCCGGCGAGGGCTGCCTCGATGCCGTCGGCGGTGACCATCCGGCGCAGGTCGCCGGCGTCGCACCCGGCCCAGGCGAGCAGCCGGCGGAGCGGGCTCGCGGGGACCGCGAAGACGAGCCGCTCGACCGCGGCGAGGAATCTCGCCTCGCGCTGCCGCATCCGCTCGGCGACGGCGTCGGCGGCCGCCGCCATTCCAAGCTTGCGGTGGAGAAACCAGGGGAGGCCGGCCGACTGCCGGGCGAGCTCGCCCAACCCCCGCCAGGGGAGCGCCTGGCGCGCGGCGGCGCTCACAGTCCGAGCGCGGCGAGGAAGCGCAGGTCGCGATATCTCCCCGCCGCGACGTCGGCGGGAGCCGCATAGCCGAGCCCGCGCATCGTCTCCAGGATCGCCGCCATCGCCGCGTCGTTCTCGATCGCCCGCGGCTCGGGGCGGTTGGCCTCGAGGGCGCGGCGGATGATCGCGGCGCCGATGCCGATGAAGCTCTCGCCGATGCGCGCCGCCTCGTCGGGGTCGGCGGCCACCTGGTGCGCCGCCGCGACGTAGGCCCGCACCACCCGCTGCACCAGCCCGGGGTCGCGCTCGATCTGCGCGCTGGTGGTGGTGAGCGAGCAGCCCGGCGCGCCCGGCCAGACGTCGCCGGTGCGCAGGAGAACCTTCCCCAGGCCGATCCATTCGAGCATCGTCGCGTAGGGCTCGACCATCGCCGCGGCGTCGGCGCCGAGGCCGACGAAGCTGAGGATGGCGCCGTCGCCGGAGGGCTGGCGGACCAGCTTCACGCCGCTCCAGCCGAGGCGGCGGAGGAGCGCCATCGCCGTCAGGTCCTTGATGCCGCCCTCCTGCGGCACCGCCACCCGCCGCACCTCCTCCGGCGCCAGGCCGGCGCGCACGACGAGCGCCGCCTCCTCGATGCCGGAGCCGGCGACGAGCACCAGCCGGTTGCCGTCGCGCGGCTCGTCCGCCGCCACCCGCGTCCACGGGATCACCGCGAAATCGACCGCGCCGGCGTGCAGCCGCTCGGGAACCGCCCAGGCGGTGGGTGCGATGGTGTGCTCCGCCTCGATCCCCTCGGCCGCGAAGCAGCCGCCCCTCATCGCCACGTAGGCCGGCAGCTGGCAGACGCCGCGCAGCAGCGCCAATCGGATGCGTGTCATGCCTTCGTTCCTCCTCGCAGTGTGCCGGCGGACGGGACAGCCGGCCGCCTCGCTCCAGATCTCGTCATCTCAGGCCAGCCGCGAGCACCTCTCGCAGCGCCGGCCGCGCGCCGGGCAGAGCTGCAGGTCGCAGCGGGCGGCGTCGCCGCGCAGCAGGATGGCGACGCGCCCGAGCTTCTGCGTGTGACGCCCCTTGACCAGGATCGCGGTGCCGGGCGAGAGCTCGCCGCGGAGCGCCTCGGCCGCCTGCCGCCAATCGGGGTAGTGCTCCACGTCAGACGCCGACACCGCCGCGCCGCCGGCCTGGCGCACTCCCTTGCGGATCCGCTCGAAGCCGGTCTGCGTGCCGACGTAGAGGATGCGGTGGGCCGCCGCGGCCGCCAGGCGCCCGTAGTCGCGATAGATCGCCGTCTGCTGGCCGAGGAGTTCCTCGACGTCCCCGAGGAGCGCCACCCGCCGCCAGCCGGCGAGCGCGCCGAGCTCGCGGAGGGCGGCCTGGAGGGTCGGCCAGGTCGCCTTCCAGGCGTCGCAGAGCAGCCACGCGCCGCCGGGGAGGGCCACCGGCTGCAGCCGCCAGGGCGTCGGCGGCAGCGCCTCCAGACGGGCGGCGACGGCCGCCGGCTCGACGCCGGCGGCGAGCCCGACAGCGGCGCCGAAGGCCGTCGAGCGCGCCAGATCCTCGCCGATCCAGCGGCTGGCGATCTCCAGCTGGCCGAGCGAGCCGGCGCCGGAGCCGGCCAGGAGCAGACGGGTGCCGCGCGGAAAGTCGCCGTCCGCCCGCTCGATCCGCAGCTCGCAGTCGGCGGCGAAGCCGACCCGCACCACCCGCACGGTGCGCCCGGACGCCGGCGCGCCGCGGCGCGCTCCTCGCTCTCCAATACTGCGGCAGCGCTCGTCGTCGCCGTTGACCACCAGCAGCCCGCCGGGCGGCAACCCCTCGGCCAGCCGGCCTTTCTCGGCGGCGACGTCGTCGAGGCTGCCGAGCTGGTACAGGTGCTCGGCGCCGACCGCGGTGGTGACGACGACGTCGGGGCGCAGCAGCCGCGCGTAGGCGCGCATCTGGCCGCGCCGCGAGATGCCGACCTCGACCACCAGCGGGCGTCGCCGCGGCCGGTGGCCGAGCACCGACGCGGCGAGGTAGCTGCCGAAGTTGGCGCTGTCGGGATCGAAGGCGGCGCCGAGCGCGGCGGCGGCGGCGGCGGCGCTGCTCGTCTTGCCGAACGAGCCGGTGACGGCGACGACGCGGGTGGAGCGCAGCCAGGTGCGGCGCCAGAGCCACGCCGCGGGGTAGGCGGCCGGCCACAGCAGCCAGGAGAGCAGGTAGGCGCGGCGGTAGACGGCGATCCCCCAGGCCCGGGCGAGATTCTTCCGCCAGCCGGCCGGGCTCGGCGTCGCTCGGATGGTCCGTGTCATGACAGAGCCAGTCCGCCGCCGCCGACGGCGGCTGAGCCGATCTCGGCGTGGCCGGCCGGCGGCGGCGGCGCCAGCCGCTGGGGATCGATGAAGACGCGGTGCCAGATCTCGACGAGCACCAGCAGATGCAGGCGGTTGCGGTCGAACGGCAGCCCGCGCCGGCGCCGCAGCCGGGAGACGAGCGATTCGACGGTGCGCGGCCGGAAGAGGCCGCGGGCGGCGATCGTTGCCGGGTCGAGGAGGGGCATGGCGAGGTCGAGCAGGCCCGCCGTCTCCCACAGGCGGAGCGGGTTCGCCTGACCCTGCTTGCGGCGCCCCAGGATCTCCTCCGGCAGCAGGCCGCGCGCCGCTTCGCGGAGCAGCATCTTCTCGCCGCGCCAGCCCACCTTGAGCGAGAGCGGCACGCGCGCCGCGAGGTCGACGACGCCGTCGTCGAGGAACGGCAGGCGGGCCTCGAGCGCGTGCGCCATGCTGAGCAGATCGACGCGCGGCAGGTGGGCGTTGGGCAGCTGCACCCGCCGCTCGTAG
The DNA here is from genome assembly GCA_963755825.1 of uncultured Acidobacteriota bacterium. Taxonomy (GTDB): domain Bacteria; phylum Acidobacteriota; class Thermoanaerobaculia; order Multivoradales; family UBA5704; genus DATBQN01. The sequence goes on from CAVWLA010000001.1 coordinate 239,133, forward strand.
TCGAGGAGCGCCGCGAGGCGCGCCGGGCCGCGCTGGCGGAGAGCGGTGTCGAGATGGGTGGCGAGATGGTCGGCGAGGGGATCCTCCCCGTCGCGGGCTGCCGCCGGTCGGCCGCCGTCGAGGCGGCTGGCGGTGCCCAGCTTGCGGGTGCCGTAGAGCGCCGCGGCGAGGCGCCGCGGCACCCGGTCGAGCGGCGGCAGGGCGGTCTTGAAGCGGAGATAGCCGCCGAAGAGCTCGTCGGCGCCCTCGCCGAGGAGGAGCACGCCGACGTCGCGCGCGGCGCGGGCGAAGAGCAGATCGTTGGGCACCAGCGGCCCGGTGCGGGGCTCCTCGGCCTGCCAGATCACCCGCGGCAGGCGCGCCCAGAGGTCCTCCGGGCGGACGGCGATCTCACAATGCCGGGTGCGGCAGCGCTCGGCGACGCGGCGCGCGAACGGCCGCTCGTCCTGATCGCCGGGGCAGCCGATCGAGTAGGTCCGCACCCCCGCGCCGGCGCGCTCCGCCATCAGGGCGACCAGCAGGCTCGAATCGAGCCCGCCCGAGAGCGAGGCGCCGACCTCGACGTCGGCCGCCATGTGGCTGTCGACGGCGGCGGCGAGGCGCCGCCGGAGCGCCGCGGCGAGGCCGGCGGGATCGCGGTTACCGATGTCCGCCGCACCTTCCGCCTCGAACGCCGGCGGTGCGGCGAGCGGTTCCGGGCGCATTATGCCGCCGCGGTCGACGCTCCGCGGATCGACGGTGAGTGTGCAGCCGGCCGGCAGGCGGGCGATGCCTGCGAAGAGGGTGCGCGGGCCGGGGACGAAGCCCAGGCGCAGCAGCCCGTCGAGCGCCGCGGTGTCGAGCCGGCGCGCCAGGCCGGTCGCCAGGAGGAGGGCCTTGGCCTCGGAGGCGAACCACAGCCGGCCGCCGTGGCGGAGCGTGCAGAGCGGCTTCATGCCGGCGCGATCGCGCGCCAGGATCAGGCGCCCCGCGGCGTCGTCCCAGAGCGCCAGCGCGAACATGCCGCGCAGACGGCCGAGCGCCGCCACCCCCTCGTCCTCGAAGGCGTGGACGGCGACCTCGGCGTCCGAGTCGGTGGCGAAGCGGTGGCCGCGGGCGGCGAGGGCGCGGCGCATCTCGACGTGGTTGTAGATCTCGCCGTTGCAGACGAGCCGGATGCGGCCGTCCTCGCTGGCGAGCGGCTGGGCGCCGTTGGCGCGGCCGACGATCGCCAGCCGGTCGCAGCCCATGGAGAGCGCGGCGCCGGCGAAGACCCCCTCGCCGTCCGGACCGCGGTGGCGGAGCGCGGCGCCGAGGGCGGCGAGGCTCTCCGCGTCCTGCGGGCCGGTGAAACCGAAGATCCCGCACATCCTCAGCCGCCTCCGGCCGGCGTCGGCCGCGCGCCCTGAGAGACGGCAGGGCGCGCCGCCGTCGCGTCGAGCGCCAGCACCACCGCCTCGGCGTCGCGGTATTCGAGGCGGAAGAAGGGCGCCAGGCGCGGGACGTCGAACGGCGCCAGGTCGCGCCGCCACGGCATCCGCCGGATGAGCAGGTGATCGGCCCCCAGCCCGCGCAGCCGGGCGTGCAGCTCGGCGGGACGGCCGGCGAGGGCGAGGGTCGTCTCGAAGCGCGCTGGTCCGAACCAGTCGCCGAGGTAGCGGCCGGCGGCGAAGTAGCGGAGGTTCTCGGCCCACATCCCATAGACGTTCGCGCGGCCGCCGGCGGCGGCGTCGACCCAGGCGAGCGCGGCGTAGCCCGGCAGCTGGCGGCGGAGGAAGCCGTCGCGCGCGGCGGCGTCGGCCGGGATCGGCCCGCGCCGGAAGACCAGGCGCGCCGTGTAGAGCCAGGCGGGCAGCAGGGCGACGAGCGCCAGGGCGGCGAGGCGCGGGGCGGCGCCCGCTTCGCCCCAGCGCGCCACCGCCCAGGGCGCCACGACGGCGGCGATCGACAGCGCGGCGAGCGGCCCCACCACCGAGACCAGCCGGGCATCGGCGCCGACGAAGGCGACGGCGAGGCCGCCGGCGAGCGCGATGGCCGCCAGCGTGCGCGGTCCGGGTACGGTCCGCGGCAGCCGGCGCCAGGCGAGCCAGGGCAGCGGCCAGAGCGCCCAGAGGAACGGCGAGCCCGGGGGATAGGGCAGCGCGCCGCGGTCGACGACCGCGTGCCAGGGGAGCGTCAGGACGCCGGCCGCGCGGCTCGCGAGGTGCAGCGTGCCCGCCGGGGCATGGCCGGCGCGGGTGAGCAGCGGGAAGAGCGGGTCGCCGGTCGCGGCGCCGATCCAGGCGTACCAGGGGAGCGCCACGGCGGCGGCGGCGGCGAGCGGCAGGAGCGCGGCGCGCAGCCGCTGCCCGGCGGGAGCTCGCGTCGAGGTCCACAGCGCCACCAGGGCGATCGCCAGCAACCCCTGGTATTTGGTCGCCGCGGCACAGCCGGCGAGCCCGCCGGCGAGGACGAGCGCCCGGCCGTCGCCGGTGCGCTCTGCGAGGTCGAGCGCCGCCGCGGTCGCCAGCAGAAAGAGGGCGACCAGGGGCTCGACGTAGGCCGAGGCAGCGAGCCAGGTGGCGAGCGGGCTGCCGAGCCAGAGCGCCGCCGCCAGGGCCCCGACCCAGGCGCCGAACGCGCGCCGGCCCCACTCCCAGAGCAGCGCCGCGGTGGCGAGATGGACGGTGCACTGGACGAGCTGCGCGGCGAGGTCGTCGTAGAGCTTCAGGGCGGCGGCGAAGAGCACCTCGTTGAGCCACGGGAAGGCGGGGAAGCGCAGCTCCGGCGCGAGAGCGATGCGACTGCGCGCCGCGAAGCGGGCGGCGGCCGGCAGGTGGTAGAGGAGCGCGTCGAAGCCGGTCGGCGGGTAGAGCGCGAGGACGAGGCAGGGGAGCGCCGCGACGACGGCGCAGAGGATCCAGATCCGCGGGAAGATCTGGCGCGGCGCGACGCCGCGAGCCGCGGCAGCCGCCGCCGGCTCGGCAGGCTGGCCCGGCTCGGCCGTCACTGCGCCGCCGAGCAGGCGCCGCCACTCAGGACCGGCGGCGAGCGCCGCGGCGGCGGCGAGGGCGAGGAGAGCCGGGCGGGTGAGGAGGCCGAGGGCGCCGAGGAGCGAGGCGAGGCAGGCGAGCGCACCGATGCCGACGGCGAGCGGCAGGCCCCAGCGGGCTTCCCGCGGCCAATCGACTCTCGGGCAGGCGAGCGCCGCGATCCGGCGGCCGAGAGCCAACGCGAGGACGGCGAAGCAGGCGGCGAAGGCGAGGTGCGGGAGGGCGAAGGCGGCGAGCGGCATCACCTGCGGCGGCTCAGCCGGCCTTCTCGACCTGCATCGCCATCAGGTAGCCGAAGCGGCCGGCCCAGGCCCAGCGCCTCTCGAGGGCCTCGAACGGCGCCACCAGCGTGCCGGTGAGGCGCTCGAGGGCGCTGCCGCGGAGGTGGAGGAGCACGTCGAGCATGCGCAGCGGACCGGGCGTGATGAGCAGGCCGCCGCGGTCGAGGACGCGGAAGCCGGCGCCGGTCAGGTCGCGGCGCAGCTCGGCGGCGCCGAAGGACTTCTCCGGCGCGTAGGGATAGGCGTCGAGGGCCTCGAGGACGTTGACGAGGAGCGGCCGCAGGAAGAGGTTCCAGCGGTGCGGCACGCCGACGATCGCCCGGCCGCCGGGGCGCAGCACGCGATGGAGCTCGCGGAGCGCATGGCGGTACTCCGCGATGTGCTCGATGGTGCCCATGGTGTAGGCGAGGTCGAAGCTCGCGTCGGCGAACGGCAGGTCGCGGATGTCGGCGCGCAGCAGCCCGAGGTCGAGCCCGGCCGCCCGCGCGTTGGAGTGCGCCCGCGCCGCGACGACGCCGCTGCCGTCGAGCGCCGCGACGTCGGCGCCCTGGCCGGCGACCCAGTGCAGGATGCGGGTGTTGTATGCCTCGTTCCAGAGGTCGAGCTTGAGGAACCGCCGGCCGGCGAGCGGGCTCAGCCAGCGCTCGATGAGGGCGATCTCGCAGCGGCGGTAGTACTCCGTGCTGCGGGCGCGGGAGAAGTCCTCCACCCGCGAGGCCGTGCGGTCCCACGCCTGGCGCTCGCGGACGCGATGACCCTCGGGGTGCCGGTGAGCCGCCGCGGGATCGATCCCGGCGTTCTCCGCGCCCGTGGCGTTCAGCGCCGTGCGCGGCTCTACCGGCATGCCGGCGCGATCATGGGAGGGTTGTTCGCAGGTGGATCGACAGATGGATCGCCCAGCACGCAGGAGCTTCTGTCGCCTCGGATGGCGGCCAATATCGCATGGCGCTCCGAGGAGGTCAAGGAAGGAGACGACGCGCGCTCGCGGCGCCGGCGCGGCGGTTCCCGCGGCCTGCTGCGCGCTGCAGAATGTGCACGCTCGATGAAGCGAAGAAACGGCTCGAGCGCTCGGCGGCGAGCGCTCTTTTCAGGTAGCCTAGGCGAGTCGTGAGATCGAGCAGCGTGCGCGGAAAGGCGGCCCTCCTGTCCAGCCGAGCAGACCTCCGGAGAGTGACGATCCTGGCGATCGGGCTCGCCATGACATCGCTCGCCCGGGTGCCGGCGGCCCAGGCTCCGGCGAGCCCGCCCCACAACCCGGTCACGGCGAGCGCGGCGCCGGCGGACGACCCGCTCGTCTCGCTCGACAGCTCGACGCGACCGCTCGAGGAGTACTTCAACCAGTCCGGCGACCAGATCAGGTTCCTGGCCCTGCTCTCGCCGACCTGAGGCCCCTGCATCGCGGGCGCCCGTGCGGTGCAAAAGTCCATCGTTCAAGCTTTTCCGAACGCCCCGATCCGCTTCGCGATCGTCTGGGTCGACATCCTTCCTTCGGATAGCGAGACGACGGCGCTGAAGGCGAGCCGGAACCTGTCCCCCGATCCGCGCATCCGCCAGTTCCGCGACCCGCACCAGCGGGTGGCCCACGCCGTCCCCGCGAGCCTGCATTGGACCGGCCGCGCCTACGACGTCTATCTCTTCTACCCCGAGCACAGCGAGTGGAAGGGAGAGATGCCGCCGCCCGCCGCCTACGTCCACCAGATGGGGTCGCACTCGCAGGACGGCCACTTCTTCATCGGCGACGATCTCGTGCGCGAGCTGCGCAAGGTGGCGGCGGACACCCTGCGCGAGGCGGCGGCGAAGCCCTGAGCCGGAGCGGCCGGCGACGGCGGCGGCGTTGCGCCGGCATTGGGGATCGCGGCACGACGAAAACCGCCGTCCCGATGATCGGGCGAGGAGTTTAGACGCTGAAAACCTCCGTCCCCGTGACAGGGAGAGGAGTTTCCGTGCACGAAACCTCCTTCCCTGCAGCGCGGCGAGGAGTTTAGAGGCTGGAAACTGCCTTCCCTGCGGTGCGGCGAGGAGTTTAGACGCGCGAAACTGCCTTCCGCGTGGCGCGGCGAGGAGTTTAGACGCGATAAACCTCCTTCCGCGTGACGCGGCAAGGAGTTTAGACGCTGAAAACTGCCTTCCGCGTGACGCGGCAAGGAGTTTAGACGCGCTAAACCTCCTTCCCTGCGCCGCGGCACGGAGTTTAGACGCTGAAAACTGCCTTCCCCGCGGCGCGGCGGGAGGTTTGCGTGTGCAGAAAAGCCAGGCGCGCGGCCGGGAGATTCCGGCGCGCCTGTGGCCCTCGCCGATCGAAGGCGGCGGCCTGCGGGCGGTCTTATCCCGCGGCGAGGTCCAAGCTGGTCAGTCCGAGAGCAGCCCCGCCTCTCTCGCCAGCACCGCCACCAGCTCGGCCGCCGGCATCTGCCGCGCCTGCCGCGCGTTCTGCCCCGCCCAGAGCGACAGGAGCTCGGGCCTCCCGGCGCGTCCGGCCGCGGCGCGGAGAGCGCGGGTGGCGGCGTTCTGCCAGGGGTAGGGCAGGATGTCTGCGGCGTGGGGCTCGATCTCGCTCATGAAGCGGTTGCGGATGCCGCGAGCGGGCCGGCCGGAGAAGGCGCGGGTGACGGCGGTGGTGTCCTCCGCGGCGGCGAGGACGGCCTGCTTGTAGACGGCGGCCGCGGCCGACTCCGGGCAGGGGATGAAGGCGGTGCCCATCTGCACGGCGGCGGCTCCGGCGGCGAGCGCCGCGCGGATGCCCGCGCCGTCCATGATGCCGCCCGAGGCGATGAGGGGGAGGCGGACGGCGCCGGCGGCCTGGCGCAGCAGGGCCATCGCCGGCACCATCGACTCCTCGAACGGGCGATCGAAGGTGCCGCGGTGAGCCCCCGCCTCGGCGCCCTGGAGGATGACGGCGTCGACGCCGGCGGCGGCGAGGAGCTCGGCCTCGCGGACGGTCGTCGCGGTGCCGGCGAGCCGGGTGCCCGCGGCGCGGAAGGCGGCGAGCCAGTCGGGCGCCGGGATGCCGAAGGTGAAGCTGAGGACCGGCACCCGCGCGGCGAGGACCGCCGCCGCCTGCTCGGCGAAGCGCTCGCCCGGCTTCTCCGGCGGCTCAGGGAGCGCCGGCGCGGGAAGCCCGAGCTCGCCGTGGTAGCGGGCGAGGAGCGCCAGCATGGGGCCGGGGTCGCGGTCGAGCGCCGGGACGTCGATCGCGAAGAGGTTGACGGCGAACGGCCGCGCGGTGAGGGCGCGGACGCGCGCGATCTCCGCCGCGATCGCCGGCGGGCTCGAGTAGCCGCTGGCGAGCGAACCGAGCCCGCCGGCGTTGGAGACCGCCGCGACCATCTCCGGCGTGGTGACCCCGCCGGCCATGGGGGCCTGGATGATCGGGTAGCGGGCGCCGAATATCACCATGCTCGCCTCCGCCGCGTCCTCGGTGGAGTCGCCCGGATCGAGCGCGGGCTTCGGCGCGGCGGACCTCATGATACGCGCCCCCGGCGGACGGAGCGGGAGGCAGATGTGATCTGCTTCGACCATGGCAGACAACCTCGCACGACCCGTCGAGCCCGGCGATCGCGGCCGCCCGCTACCCGCGGCTCCCGACTCACCCGGGGACCGGTTGGCATCGGTCGGCCGCATCTTCTACGCCCTCCCGATGGTCGCCTTCGGGGCGATGAACCTCCTCTGGCGGGGCTTCGTGACCAGCATGGTGCCGCCGTGGCCGGCCTGGATTCCCGGCCAGCCGTTCTGGGCCTGCCTGGTGGGGGTGGTCCTCATCGCCATCGGCGCGGCGATCCTCTTCGAGGTCAAGGTGCGGCTGGCCGCGGCGACGCTGGGGACGATGATGCTGCTGTCGGTCGCCCTCCTCTTCGTGCCGAGGGTGGCGCCGAAGGCAGGCGTGCTGATCGAATATACCGGCCCGAGCGAGTTCATCGTCCTCGCCGCCGGCGCCTTTCTCATCGCCCGGCTCGCCGCGGAGCGCGGCCGCGCCGGAGCCGGCCCGATCTCGACAGCCGGGCGCGCGTCCGCGGACCCGACGCTGCCGGTGCGGGTCCTCTTCGCCGCTCTCCTCGTCCTCTGCGGCATCGATCACTTCATCTACACGACGTTCGTGGCGGCCCTCGTCCCTGCCTGGATCCCCCACCACGTCTTCTGGACCTACTTCGCTGGCGTGGCGCTGATCGCCGGCGGCCTCGGCATGCTGGTCGAGAAGACCCGGGTGCCGGCGGCGCTGCTCACCGGCGTGATGCTCTTCACCTGGTGCGTGATCCTGCACACACCACGCGCCCTCGCCGCACCCCACGACACCATGGAGTGGTCCAGCGTCTGGGAATCGCTGGCGTTCGCCGGCCTCGCCTTCCTGCTTGCCGCTACCCCGTCGCCAGCTGTCGAGCGCCGAGGCCGCGGCGCCTCTTCGGTCTTCGCGGAGGCGCCCACCGCGGCGGAGTGATCGCCGGATGATCGTCCCGCGGCGGAGCCGGGGCGAGGTGCCAGAGCTCGCGCACGGCGGCGCCCATGCGTTGACGGCTATCGGTTAGGGGGAGAAGACTCCGGCGTGGATGCAGCTAGTTGTTGGCTGCTGGCGCTGGCGCTTCTGGTGCCGGTGCTTCTGGCGCCGGCTCTGGTCCTTTGTAATCATTTTGGTCAAAAGGCTTTGAGTCGAGTTTTGGCTGTGTGGCGTATAGCATCTTATGGGCTCTATCAAATTGTTCCTGTTGTGCTGGTGACGTTGCACTGCCTCCGCCACAAGACGATAAGGAGATGCTTGCAACGCCGAGTGCAAATCCGAGCACGACGGCTATTGCGGTCGTAGGTCTTTGCTTCGCGCGCATCAAATCTCCCTTCGATGCGGGCTCGATGCTGACGAGCCTGCTGACTTCGTATTCGTCCCTCAGGTTACCTTCTCATTCGCCAACGCTGCAAGCCTATCGTTTCATCGCACTGCCGCGATCAGCCGATGCCCCGGGGCATCCCCACCGAATGGAACCAGCCGTCTTCTGGGAGAGGGGAAGACGCCCCTGCATCGCGAGCACCGGGGCGACTACCAACGTGTGGTGGTACTTGTTGGGGTCTGCGGCGCGCCCAGCCGTATTCAGCCCAATTTTCAAGCGCGTGACGGCCCGGTGTGCGGCGCACGCCGGGCCGCGGTCGGGTCAGTTGACGGTGCCGCCGAGGGTGAAGGTGTAGGGACCCGCGGGATCGCCCGAGATCGTCACCGTCCCCCCATAGCTCCCGGCGCTCGCGGCCAACAGCCGGATTCTGAATGTGCCGGTGCCGCCGGCCGGGATCGACGTCGGCGGACTGACGAGCAGGCTGAAGCCGCCGCTCGAGCTCAGGATGGAGCTCGCATTGTCGATCGAGATCGCCGCAGCGCCGTTGTTGGTGATGGTGAAGGCGCGCGACACCGCGACGTTGGCGGTGGTCGCCGGGAAGCTCGCGTAGCTGCCGCCCGGCGGGATCGAGATGCCGTCTCCCGAGAGGACGGAGAGGCTGTAGGGGACCGCCGAGGACGAGACCGTCCCCGTGAGATTGAACGTGAAGGTGGGAGTCGCCGAATCGTTGCTCGTGATGGTCGCCGTGCCGCTGCAGCTCCCGGCTTGCGTCGAGGAGAGCCGGATCCGCCCGGTGGAGGTGCCGCCGGCGCCGCTGATCGGAGTCGGCGGGTTGGCGATGAGCGAGAAGCAGCCGTTCGGGCTCGACACGGCGACGTTGCCGAGCGTCAAGTCGCCCATCCCAGTGTTGCTGATGGTGAAGGCCTGGGACAGGGGTGTTCCGGCGGCGGTGCTGCCGAACGAATAGGTGCCGCCGTTCTGGATGGCCGCGCCGCTGGCGCTCCACGTCACGCCCATCGCCGGCGCCGCCGCGACGCCGGTTGCCACGAGGTTGATCGTCCAGGGGGTGCCGCCGGCGGTGAACTTCATGGTGCCGTAGGAGGAGGTCGCGCTGGTCGGGGTGAACCGGACGGTCGACAGCAGGGTCTGGTTCGGCGCCATCGTGCCGCCGTTCGCAGAGTCGAGGAGGAAAGCCGCGTCGCCGGCGACGACCGGCAGGGAGAGCGTCAGGTTGGAGGGCGAGATATTGGTGGTCTGGAAGGTCACCCGCAGAGGCTGGCCGATGGCGGCTTGGCCGAGGTTGTAGGTGCCGCCGTTCGCCACCGCGCCGGCGGGGCCGCGGAAGGTGACGCCGCTCGGCTGGGTCTGGAGCGTCGCCGTGAGGGGGAAGGTGAAGGGCGAGGGCGTCGAGTTGCTGGAGATCGATATCTGGCCGGGGAAGGTCCCGGTTCCGTTCTTGGAGAAGGTCACCGAGAAGAGGGCGGTGCCGCCGTTGGCGGCGACCGACGACGGCGGCACCGAGGCGAGGGAGTAGCCGTCGCCGCTCACCAGCATGTTCGGGTTGCTGATGGTGAGCGCGACGTTGCCGCTGTTGGTGATGCGGAAGGTGTGCGTCACCGCCGAGCCGGGCAGCGGCGTGCCGAAGGAATCGCTCTGGCCCGGGCTCATCGAGGCGTTGTTGTTGGTGACGTCGGCGACTTTGATCACCGCCGCCGCCCCGATGCCGGAGCCGGTGAGATTGATCTTGAAGGTGCCGTTGCCGACCGAATCGTTGCTCTTGATGGTCAGCCCCGCGGAGTAGAGGCTCCCCGAGGTGGGGGCGAAGGTGACCGTGAAGGTGGAGGTTCCGGCGTTGATGGTCTGCAGCGGTTGGGTGGTGGTGAAGCCGGCGCCCGATTCGCCGACGTTGGAAACGGTGAGCGCCGTGGCGCCATAGTTGGTGATCGTGAAGACCTGGCTGGCGGTGGTCCCGCCGAGGGTCGTCGGGAAGTTGAACGCGGAACCCGGCGCGATCGGTGTCGAGCCCGCCGCGACGGAGATCGTCGCCGACGGGTTGAGGAGCCTCCAGCTCACCGGGAAGATGAATCCGGCCGAGCCCTCGCAGCTCACGATGCCGGTGTAGTCGCCGTACTGAGGGCTGGTGAGGAAGATGTGCATGTCGTAGTGGAGACCGGGATAGATCGGTTCGCCCGGGCCGTCCGCCGGCAGGTCTCCGAGGGCCCAGGGAGAGCTGATCGAGCAGTTGTGGATCTCGAGGTCGAAGGTCTCCAGGTTGATGAGGGCGAGCAGCCGCACATTCTCGGTGCCGATGACATGTCCGACTCCGAAGTTGTCACCGCTGGCGGGCACCGTCGTGTTGGACACGGTGTCGAAGATCTCGACATAGCCAGGGTTCCTCGATTGGGCCGCCGCGGCTCCCGCGAGCTGGAAGAGGAGGAGCAGCAGCAGGAGCGGCGCGGCGGGCGCGAGGAAACGGGAACGGGCTTGGTGCATTCGGTTCTCCTGACCGTCTCGAGCGGTCTCTTGGGCGTTGGCATCGTCTGCCGCCACAGCGGCCGGCGGTCTTCGACAATGCCGAATGGCATTCCAACGGCCGTGCCAGGCCTCAAGACGCCTGCGGTCCCACTCCAACTCGCTGAGCCACTTGATAAAACATCGCTTGCGCAAGGCCGCGGCCAACCGGGCGGGTGCGCACCGCGTTGGCAGGTGTGCCCTCGCCTTGGGCGATGCCGACGCCTCGCGGGGGCTGCTTCATGACCTCGCACTCGATGTCCTCGCCACGGAGCGGGGCGTGACGCTGGCCGTCGAAACCCCAGCTGTGCGTCGCCGCCGGTGTCAGGAGTCGCCGGTTGCGCGGGTGCCTGCCATCCCCTAGAATCCGCTGGCCTCTGGGTCCACGGCCCCAGGGCCCCACCCGAAGCCGACGTAGCTCAGCGGTAGAGCAGCTGATTCGTAATCAGCAGGTCATCGGTTCAATCCCGATCGTCGGCTCCACGCGTAAACCTCTCTCACTATTGGATTTGGCGTGCTTCGCCTACATGGCGGAGAGAGTGGAAGTTTGCGCTGTGCAACCCTGGTGCAACCCGTCCTGCAAAAAGCCACACTTTCCGGGGCGGCCGTGCCGCCGCGGATTCACCCAAGCGGCCCCGGCAGGGGAGTACAGCCCCCGCCGGAGCCTAACCACGCAAAGGAGACAGCCCTATGCGCAGCTCCGAGGAGTCTACCCCGCCCCCTTGGAACGAGTCCGCGGCCTTCCGCGAGACGACGCTCCGCCTCTTCACCAAGCCCGAGGACCGCGCCGCCTGACGCACCTGGGCGAGATGCTCCACGACATGGCCCTAGAGACGGCACCCTACGGCCCCGATCCCGAGTCCGCAACCCATGGATAGCTGCGCGCCGCGGCGGCGGATCTCCGGCATTTGGAGGGCTATCTCGCCGCGTCCCTGCGGTCGGCCGACGAGTCGGCGCTGGCGCCATCGGATGAAGCGCTCGCGCGGTTCGCTGGCGAGCAGGCCGCCGCGGTCGGGATACTCGCCGAGCTGATCGAAAGGGAGCTGTAGCCATGTCCGCTGAACCGACCTTGCCGGACTATCTCGCGTTCGACGCTGCTGCCTTCCGGCGCGCCTTCCTCTCGCGCTTCGACGTGCGGGACCGCGCCGCCCTCCATGAGCTTGGGCGCCTGCTCGCCGACTACGTCACGGAGCGGCCGGCGCGCTACCGGGCCAAGCGCCAGGGGGAGCGGCCGATCCTTGCCGACCTCCGCGCCGTGGCGGCCGATGCGCGCGCGCTGTGGGCCGCTCTCGTGACGATCGCCGAGGAGGGCGAGGAGGACGCTCTCGGCACCTCTGGCGGGCCGCTGGTCGGGCTCGCCGGCACGCTCGCGACCGATGTGGCGCGGCTCGCCGAGCGAATCGAGGCGGAGGTGAGACCGTGAGGCGGCGCAGGAACGAGACAGGTATCCGCGCCGAGGTGCGCCAGGCCGCCGGGGAGCTTCGGCGCAGCTCGCGGGCGCTGTTGAAGCTCGGGGGCACCGACGATCCAACCCTAGCCGCGGACGGACACCACTTGCTCCGGGAGGTCGCCCAGGACATGGGGCGGCAAGCGGATTGGCTCGCCGAGGTGCTGAGGATCGCGCTAGATGGGCAGCGGTGGGGAGAGAACCCGCCGCTCCCTCCGCTACGGCGAATCGTCCTCACCATCCCCCGCGAGCAGGCGGTTCCCTGGACGATCTGCTCGGGCCTCTCGGGCCGTCATGTGGGCGAGTGGCTCGCCGGCCTTGCGGATGCCGAAATCGAGCGCCTGTCCGAACTCGCCGATCGGGAGGAGCTGTCCAGGTGGCTGCTCGCGCTTGGCGACGAGAAGCAACCCCCTCCGCTAGAACGCGGCCCCGAGCAGCTGGCGAGCTTCCGGCGGGCGGCGGAACTCCTGCTCACTGGCGCGGCGCACCACATGTAGGCCACTCGCCCGCCCCGGCGCTCGCCACGCCGGGGCGTCTCCTCCTCCTCCGCCGTGCGCGACCTCCGGCACTTCGTCAACCTGCTCGCCTTCGCCCAGAGCGAACTAGGGCATGTCGGGAGGGCAACGCTTCGAACCGGCAGTCGCTGTCGCGGGAGGCGCCGTGGAGAGCGTCGGGGCTGCCCTCTGCTACCTGGCCAATGACGCTCGCCACGACCGCACGCGCGCCTCCTCCGCCGCCTTCTCCGATGCCTCCTCTTTCTTCGAGATGCGCTCCTCCTCTGCTGTGCTTGATCTGCGCTCATCCTCGGCCGCGTTGAATTTGCTGCAGTCGATCGCCGCGACCTTCTGTCCAGAAGCGCTTGCCCCGATCGCGACGGTCTGGTCGAGGCTCAGTGATTTCCAGATTGGATCGCTGTCGGATGGGCATGCGACGGAACCGAGAGTCCTATCCAGAGAATGCGCCTTTGCTGGCAGAAAGTCGTCGGGAGCGATGACTTCGATGAAGAGGCCGAATTCACCCTCCGTGACCTTGGAGATCCTCCAGCTCTCTGGCAATCGCGGCTCGCGCGAAGGGAGCAACGGGTATAGCGGTGCCGCCGCCTTCGCATGCCCCAAGAGGTCGACTCCTACTTCTTGGGGCCGTCGCTTTTTCGGAGAGTCGAGCAAGTATACCGCCGCCACTGCCACGAGGATCACGCCGCAGCCAATCGCTCTGTTCGTCATCGAGTCGCCTGCGCGCCAACTCTCATCTCTTGCCCCTCCTTCGCGTACTGCAGCACATTTTAGCAGATCGGGAATAGACCATCATGGGCTCCGGCGATCCCAACGAAATCCTGATTGCCATCAGAGCGGCGTCTGATCTTGACGCCGGCACAAAGGCTGTCGCCGCCTTTTTCGACGAGATCAAGAGCGGGGCGGCGAAAGGGACGGGCAGCGGCGCTTCCGGGTCGTGCTCATGCTACCCTCATGACATTTCTGCGAGAGCGAAATGCTACCTACGACGGAAGAACGAAAGAGAAGCGCGTTGCCCTACTACATCGGAGCCGCTATCGTCGTCCTCGCAACCGTAGTGTTCGCATGGAACAGCATCAGGAGCACAGCGCAAAAGCCGAAAGACATTCGGCCCCTGATCCTCACGCTCCTAGCTGGTTCGCGTCTCACAAAGGGTCTGGAGATCGAGGATATCGAATCCGGTCCGGTGGGAATTTCAATCGACATCACGACCTCGAAAGACACCGCAAGAACCTCGCTCGCCATGGTCTGCGGGCGCCTCACGAAGGCGCTGGAAGAACTTAGCCCTCGGCAGACCATAAGCCTTCATGGTTTTAGTGGCTCGGCCGAGACTGGAACGCTAGACTGCAGAACCTTGGAATACAACTGGCCGCCACCTTCGATAGAAGATCTCAAGCGAGTCGATCTCTCCAAAACAGAGGTCGACCTTGGGGAATCTCGCGAGCCGATTCGCCGGCCTCTCGAGAACCTGGCACGGTGGCAACTTGTAGTCGATCCAGAGTGCGCCTCTACAGAGTATGTTTTCTTTGACCCAGACGACCGCCGAGGCGTCATCAATTGCTCACCTCCCTGTTCGAGCACATTGACGAGCAAAAATGTCTTCTATTCAATTACTCAGGTTCTGGAGCTAGATCGACTCATCGAAGGCGGCAAGGTGCCTGATCGGCGCTTCTTCAAGCCGGTGCGTCAGGTGGGGCCAGGGCAAATGTCTTCTACTTTCGCCGAGCGTGAACCGACGATCTGTCGAGCGGAAACAAGCGGCCAGGACCGTTGATGCACCTGAGCGCTAGCCTGAAATCTAATCCCTCATGGCCCACAAGCGCCTATCCCCAAGAGCGCTGGCGATCGAGAGACAGCGGCTCGAAATCGCCGAGATGTACCTGGGCGGAGAGACACAGGCCGAGATGGGCCGGAAGCTCGGGCACCCCGCGAGCTGGGCGCACTACCAGCTTAAGGCGATCCGCAAGGTCTGGGCGACCGAGCTGGCGGAAACCTTCGAGGAGCTACGCGCGTCGAGCTGTGCGCGAATCGATTGGGCGCAGCGAGAGGCGGCGCGGGCTTGGGGCCGAAGCAAGCGCGGTTCCGCCGCGGCCGGGGACGAGCGAGCCCCGGAGATCTTCGCTGGCGACCCGCGCTTCCTCGGCGAGTACATGCGTTGCGAGGAGCGGCGAGCACAGCTCCTCGGCCTCGACGCTCCGAAGCGGGTCCACGTCGAGGAAGTGCCGGACTTCGTCGCCGATCCCGAGCGGCAAGCAGCTCGCGAGGGCATGACGCTAGAAGAGGCGACGGCGATTATCGAGGCAGCGCTCGGCGGAGGAAGGGAGACGAACTGAGGGAGAGTCGGCTCCGGCGCAGCCTGCCCCTCGATTTACGTTTGGCGCGCCGCTAGCGCCCGCTCAACGGCCGTGGAGGTCGCGGGCCGGGGCAACCTAGGGAGCGGAAGGTTCGGGGCATAGCGGGCCGAAATGAGGCACCGCAGCTTGAAATCTAATCCTTGAAAGGCGCGGCTAGGTTTGGCCGCCGAAAGCCGGTTTCCGCAACCGGCCCGCCGCGCCCTTCTCGCCGGCGTCCGAGTTCATCGGCGACCCGGAGAGGGCGGCAGCGGACCGCGGGATGACGCTCGAGGAAGCTACGCGGATAATTGATGTTTCCCTGTCCGGCGGCGGAGCGGACTAGCCTAAGGGGCGCCGGCTGTCGCCATCGATGCTCGGCCTGAGCAACAACTCTCGATATCCCCCCTCCGCCATCTTGAGAGCAGCATCGAGAGCTCTCTGTGTGGCTGTCCACTCTCGACCGAGCACCTCGGCCATGGTGTAGATGGAAGCGCCAGCAATGTCAGCATCTATCAACCGAAGATAGAGAGGGTACTTGTCGATCCGAATTCGCCCCTTCGGCTCCGCCACCCGAATAGAGGGCAGAATCTGTTCCCTGCTAAGCTGTTTCTCGCACTCTTGCAGGATGTGGGCTGCTTGTTCCAATTGAGGGCGAACGGGCATTCGGAAGTCGAAACTGAGCGCGATTTTTTGCGGGTAACCTGGCCATTTGAACTGAACCCGACGGACTACGGCAACGGCTGGACGACCTGCGTGCAGACCTGCCAGTGAGATCTCTGTGCCGGGCCCGCACTCGCGGGTTCGGCCTTTCGTCCGCCGTGGACCGTTGAGACGCGCCCGCTGCCCTCAACTGGAAGGGCGGCATAGCCGGAAGGCCTCGGTGGACCTGGATGTCGGTCGCCGGATAGTCGAGAGGCTCGGAATGCGTCCGATTGACTTTCTAGATTATGTATGTTTAGCATGGCCTACTATCTGACTGGGACATAATGTCTTTGGATCAGCGGAGGGCCGCGCATGGACGTCCGGCATCGCATGTTTCTTCGAACGATTGGGTTTACAGGAATCGGTCTCTTTTTGTTCACTTCACTCGGTAAGGCTCAGCCGTCGGGTTGTTCGGTGCCATCTCCAGGAAGGTATTGTGGTGTCAGTGTCGATATAAGTCCCTTTGCCACCGGGGGGCCCTTCGGCGGATTCCAGAGCAAGCCCGGGACCGGGGTTCAGCTGCCCATCTCCATCACGTTTTCACCTCCGGTGGCCTCCGTGTCCGTCAAGGCGTTGGATCCGGATTTCGCTGGCAACCGGATGGACGCGTTCGACACGGCAGGCGGGCTGATCGCCTCGGCCCCATTTGCCGGGGACGGGACGCCGGGGGTATTCACGACGTCGACCGTAACCCTGACAGGAGCCGGCATAGCCCGCGTCGTCCTCATACCGGCCCCAGCCGACTACGTGGCTTACGATCATCTCAGCTTTACGCCGAGCGACATTCTGACGCTCCAGGCGATCGATCCCTACCCGGCGCTGATCGGCCCCCATGGAGTGTCGAGCGACCCCGAACAGCGAGCTGTCGAAGGCAAAGAGGTCACCAAGGCGGCCGCGGACGGCGCAACCCTCCTCTTGCTGCGCGCGAGCGGCCTCCAGCCGGGGCAGGTTGTCTTCTCGGTCGTCAGCGGCAATACCGGTCACGACGGGGGGGTGAGCGTCGACGGGAGCCAGCGGCTCGCCTCGGTGTCGGTCCCCGTCGTGCCAACCTCGAAGGGTATGGAGGCGTTCGCCTTCTACTGGGTGCCCGACGACGTCGACCCTGCCTTCCTCACCCAGAGCGTTCCACTAACCGCCCACCTGGTTCCAGACAGCGGACCGCCCAGCGATCAGAAGCTAACGATCACCCTCGTCCGCTCGCCAGTCGTGCTAGTACACGGACTTTGGTCGGAAGCTGGCACGTGGGATGACTTCCCCCTGCGGACGGATCCCCACTTCCGTGTAGAGGTTGGAGACTACAGCGGCACGAATGCTAGCCACTTCACAAAGAACGAGACGCCCATAGATAGGATCATCGAGGACGCTCTCGAAAGCCTTCGCGGACAAGGAGTAGCGGTGACTCGGGTCGATTATGTTGCGCACAGCATGGGCGGACTTTTGGGTCGCCTTCACGCGCAATCACCGAGCTATCGCAGCCCCTTGACCTTTGGGCGGGGCGATATCCGGAAGCTTTTTACGTTGGATACACCGCACACGGGCTCGCCGTGGGGGAACGCCCTCTTCGCGCTCTCGCATAGGCCGTTTTTCGTCAACCTGTTCAGCAGGTTTAGAAAACCGATCGAGCAGGGAGCCATCGAGGATTTGGCGACCGCGAGCACCGCAATCGCCGGCATCGCTTCGACTCCGTTGCCCGCTCACACGCTCGTAGGCACGGGTGGCTCGGACTTGACAGATGACGCGCTCGCCTTACTCCCAGGAACGTATGGATTGCTCTTTACCGCCTTCAAACTCCTTGACCAGAACACCGACTTCTTCGCGGGCTTGCAGCACGACTTGATCGTTGGCCGCCGTAGTCAAGAGGGAGGCATGCCCTCGAATGCGATCTCGCCCTTCTCCGGGTTCAAGAGCCTGCACTTTGAAGTGACCTCGAATGGGGAGTACTCGGACAGGCTCGTCGAACTCTTGACGACACCGACGAGCGATCCGGCCTTCAGCAACTTTCCCGCGCCGCGCTCGCTAGGCTTCGCCGCGCGGTCGTCCCAGCTTGCCCTCCGCGACGACCCCGCGCCTGTTGAGGTCGCCGGTGCCCTCCGGATCGATCTGCCCGCCGGGTCGAGCGCTTCCGCCGGAGGCTCCTTGCCGATCGAAGTGAGCGCCCAAAATGGATTCGTACCTGTGCGTGTGGCGGTGCTCTCCCTTGCGGGTTCCCGGCTCCTGAGCGCGCCACCCTTCTCGACCACGCTCGACATTCCCCAGGAGACCGTAGGCGACGTGCTGGTGGAGGCGGCGGGAGTGGATGCGGCGGGTGAGCTGGGATACTCCGAGTTCGTGACCCTCCATGTTCAGACCGGGTCTCCCCTGGATACCCTCGAAGCCATGGACGCCGCGCCGCTCCTCTTCGGAGCCGGCGACAGCCGGAATCTCGCCATCATCGGCCACTTCGACGACGGCGTCCTCCGCGACGTGACATCGCCCACAGCCGGCACCACCTACGCGAGCGCCGATCCGGGGATCGTCACGGTTTCGGACTCAGGCCTGCTGACCGCCGTGGCTCCCGGCGAGACGGAGGTAGTCGTCGAGAACGCCGGTGTCTCGATCACTGTCGCCGTCACAGTGCTCGCCAACCAGTCGCCGCTCGCCGTCGCCGGTCCCGACCTGACCGTCGAGTGCTCTTCGCCGGCCGGTAGCGCCGTCGTCCTAGATGGCGGCGTGTCAGCCGACCCGGACGGCGATCCCCTGACCTTCAGCTGGAGCGGGCCGTTCGGCTCGGTGACCGGCGCGACGCCCACCGTGACGCTACCGCTCGGAGCGAGCACGGTCCAGCTCACCGTCGACGACGGGCGGGGCGGGGCCTCCTCCGACACCGTCGACGTTAACGTGCGCGACACGACGGCGCCTGTTCCGGGTCCGGCGACCGCTTCTCCCAGCTCACTCTGGCCCCCTAACCACAAGATGGTGGCCGTGACGGTTCAGGCGAACGCGCAAGACGCCTGCAACGTGGCTCCTTCCTGCGCGATTCAGAGTGTGACCGCCAACGAGCCGATCGATGGCGGCGCCGTGGAAATCACGGGGCCGCTGTCGCTCAAGCTTCGTTCCGAGAGGGCCGGCGGAGGGTCAGGGAGGATCTACACTCTGCAGATCGCCTGCCGCGACAGCGCTGGAAATACCGCGCTGACGACCGCTACGGTAACGGTGCCGCACGATCAGGGCCACTGAACCGAGCGGCGAAATGGTCGGGGCGGCCGGTGTTCTGAGCCGACCGCTCCTTGCAGCCCACCACCTGCACGGAGGTCTGATCTCCATTCGCCGCCGCTGGCGCCGGCGAGGATCGAGCCGCCTCGACCTCATGTCGTGTTACGGTGAGATCCTACGCCGCAGGAGGAGCTCTCCGATGAAGATTGGAAAGGTGATCGCCCTCGCGGCGCTCCTCGTCGCCGCCCACCAGGTCGTCCGGGCGCAGTCGCACCGCAATTCCTTCGCCGGTCCGAGCAGTCCGCACCCGTACTCTGCCGGGCCGGGCCCTTACGTCCCCGTCGGCCCTACGCTCGGTCCAGAGGAAGCGGTCGCTCCGACCGACCTCGGGAAGCGGACGGACCCCGACGCGCTCCTCCGGAAACTGGCGCTCGACCAGGCGCTGCTCGATACGCTGCCAACGACCGACTCCAGCAGCGCGCCGTCGATCGACCTTCCGCGGCATCGCCGGCTGGCTCCGCCCGTCGACCTGCCCATCGATCTGGAGGCCGAGATCGGGAAGCTGCAGGCTTGGGAGCGATCGCTGCCCGGCGCCCTGATCCGCCCGGACCCCGCGATCGATCCGCGCCTGCCGGCCTGGGCGGCGATCTACCGAGCCGAAGCCGCGAAGCTTCGCGCCGCCGCGGACCGCGCCTTCGCCGAGCGGAGCCTCGCGGCCTGCGGCGACCTGGAGAGAGCGATCCGGGCGAGCCGCATTCCGCACGCTCCGCAGCCCGGCCTGGAAGCGTCGGCCTCCGCGGCGCTCGTCTGGCTGGCGAAGGGCGCGGCCTCCTGCTCGCACGGGATGCGGGACACGACGTCGCTCCGCCTCGGCGAGGGTTGCCAGGCCCTCGAGGCCCTGGACCGAGAGCTGCCGCCGGCGAGCGGCCGGCCCTGATCCGCATCCCCAAAGCCTAGTTTCACTCAGCCCAGGAAGCGGGCCAGATAAGGCGCGGTCCGGCTCCGGCCGGCCGCGGATTCCGCCACCTGCGAGGGCGTTCCGGCGGCGACCACACGGCCGCCTTCGTCGCCGGCGCCGGGGCCGATGTCGATCACCCAGTCGCTGCCGGCGACGACCCGCATGTCGTGCTCGACGACGAGGACGGTGTTGCCGGCGTCGACCAGCCCATCGAGCTGCCCCATCAGCCGGTCGACGTCCGCCGGATGCAGCCCAGTCGTCGGCTCGTCCAGCACGTAGAGCGTGTTGCCGCGCTGCACCCGCTGCAGCTCGGTCGCGAGCTTGATGCGCTGCGCCTCGCCGCCGGACAGCTCGGTCGCCGCCTGGCCGAGCCGCAGGTAGCCGAGGCCGACCTGGCGCAGGATCTCCAGCGGGCGATGGACCGGCGGCTCGTCGGCGAAGAACTGCCAGGCCGCGTCGACGGTCATCCCCAGCACGCCGGCGATGCTCTGGCCGCGGTACTCGATCTCGAGCGTCTTCGCGTTGTACCGCGCGCCGTGGCAGGTGGGGCAGGCCGAGTAGACGCTGGCGAGGAAGAGCAGCTCGACGCAGAGGAAGCCCTCGCCTTCGCAGGTCTCGCAGCGCCCCTTCGCCACGTTGAAGGAGAAGCGTCCGGCGTCGTAGCGGCGCGCCCGCGCCGCCCGTGTCGCGGCGAAGAGCCGGCGCACGGGATCGAAGAGACCGGTGTAGGTCGCGAGATTGGAGCGCGGCGTCCGGCCGATCGGCTTCTGATCGACCGGCACCAGCCGCCGCAGGCTCTCCATCCCCGAGACGATCCGCCCGGCTCGACCGCGGACCTCGCCCGCCGGCGCTCCCCCATCGTCCTCCTCGACGTCGGCGGAGACCTCGCGGCCGAGGTGCTCCGCCACCAGCTCGACGAGAGCCTGGCTGACCAGGCTCGACTTCCCCGATCCGGAGACGCCGGTCACCGTCGTCAGCACCCCGAGAGGGAACGCCGCCTCGAGGTCTCGCAGGTTGTTGCGCGAGACGCCGGCGAGGCGGAGCCAGCCCTTCGGCGGCCGCGGCTCGCGGCGGTGCGACGGCGGCCCGGCGAAGAGATGGCGCCGGGTCACCGACGCCTCGACCTGCGCCAGCCCTTCGGGCCGGCCGCTGTAGAGCACATGGCCGCCCTGCTCGCCGGCAGCTGGTCCAACGTCGACGATCCAGTCGGCACGGCGGACCACGTCGAGGTCGTGCTCGACCACGAAGAGCGAGTTGCCGGCGCGCTTCAGCTGCTCGAGCGCGGCGAGCAGCGCCTCGGTGTCCGCCGGATGGAGCCCGGCCGAGGGCTCGTCGAGCACGTAGACGACGCCGAAGAGGTTCGAGCGTACCTGGGTGGCGAGCCGCAGCCTCTGGAGCTCGCCCGGTGAGAGCGTCGGCGTGCTCCGTTCGAGCGCGAGATACCCCAGGCCGAGATCGAGCAGCACCGCGGCCCGCGCCACGAGGTCGGCGGAGATCCGCTGCGCGACCTGCGCCTTCTCCGGATGGCGCTTCGCGAGCTTGGCCATCGCCGCCGCCGTGCCGTCCGCGTAGGGCCGGAGCAGGCCCGCCAGGCGGACGATCGGCAGCCGGGAGATGTCGGCGATGTCCAGACCTGCGAAGGTGACGGTGAGCGCTTCCGGACGCAGCCGCTTGCCGCCGCAGAGCGGGCAGTCGCGGCTCTCGAGGTACCGCGCCACCCGCTTCCGGATCGCCGGGCTCTGGGTGGTGGCGAAGGTGTGCAGCACGTAGCGCCGGGCGCTCGAGAAGTTGCCGTGGTAGTCGGGCGGCACCTTGCGCTTCCGGGCGGCGCGTATCTCGGCAGCGTCGAGGCCGCCATAGACCGGCACGACCGGCTGCTCGTCGGTGAAGAGGATCCACCAGCGGTCCTTCTCCGGCAGCTCGCGCCAAGGGCGGTCGACGTCATAGCCCAGCGTCGTCAGCATGTCGCGCAGGTTCTGGCCATGCCAGGCGGTCGGCCAGCCGCCGATCGCCCGCTCGCGGATGGTCAGCGAGTCGTCCGGCACCAGCGAGCGCTCGGTCGCCTCGTAGATCCTGCCCATCCCGTGGCAGCGGGGGCAGGCGCCCTGCGGGGTGTTGGTGGAGAACGACTCGGCCTCGAGATGGGCCTGGCCGGGCGGATACTTGCCGGCTCGCGAATAGAGCATGCGGAGGAGATTCGAGATCGTCGTGACGCTGCCGACCGACGAGCGCGAAGTCGGCGCGCCGCGCTGCTGCTGCAGCGCCACTGCCGGCGGCAGGCCGTCGATCTCGTCGACCTCAGGCACCCCCATTTGATCGAACAGGCGCCGGGCATAGGGGGCGACCGATTCGAGGTAGCGCCGCTGCGCCTCGGCATAGAGGGTGCCGAAGGCGAGCGACGACTTGCCGGAGCCGGAGATGCCGGTGAAGACGACGAGTGCGTTGCGCGGGATCTCGAGGTCGACGTTCTTGAGGTTGTGCTGGCGCGCCCCACGCACCCGCACGAAGCCGGTGAGCTCCGGCGCGACGGCTGCGGTATCCCCTGGAGCTGCCACCCCCCGAGGCTACGCAATCTCCGAGCCAGGAGATCGCCAGGTGGCTATCGTGCTGATGCGGCCAAGCGGCCCTTCCCTCAGGGCGGCGCCGCCCTCCGCGCCTCGACCACCTCCGGACGTACCGGTTCGGCCCGACTGCACTGTGCAACGATCTGCGCGTAGAAGGCGCGCGCCTTGCCGGTGTCGCCAGCCAGGCCGGCGGCGCGCGCCGCGTTGTAGAGCCCGTTGAGGCGGTTGGGGGCGGCGGCGAGCGCCGTCTCGTATTCCGTCAACGCGTCGCTCGGGCGGTGCAGCTCGAGCAGGAGATCCCCCAGCAGCTCGCGCGCCGGCAGCAGCTCTCCCGGAGTGACCGGGTGCTTGCCGACCTTGTCCTGCAGATCCGCCGCCGCGCGCAGCAGCGCGAGCGCCGCGTCCGGCTTTCCCTGCGCCTGCGCCAGCCAACCCGCGGCGGAGAGGCGGAGCGATTCGACCTCTGCCGCCCAATCGTAGGGCCCCGCCGGCGGCGCCTTGACCAGTGCGTCGTGGATCGCCGCGAGCTGCGCCAGCCCGTCCTGGGCGATCGCCAGGTCGCCGCCGCGCGCGCCGCCCAGGGAGCGTGCGAAATGGGTGGCGGCGAGCGCGTAGCCGTAGGCGTCCCAGGGTAGCCCCGCCTTGGGCGGCGCGAGCTTGGCGGCGTCCTTCCACTGGCGGCGCTCGAGAGCGTAGCGGGCCGGGACCGCGGTGAGCGCGTAGCCGGCGGCGAAGTTGGGCTCGTCGAAGGTCGTCGCCCTCGTGGTGCGCTCGAGGACCGCCCTGGCCTTGGCGTCCTCGCCCGTCTGCAGGTAGGCGTACTCGAGATAGTCGAGGGCGTGCATGGCGTCGAACGAGGTGGCGCCGGGGTGCATGGTGGCGACCAGCGCGTCGGCGGTGGCCGCGGAAGCGAGGTTCGACTGGATCGACTCCTCCCACAGACCGAGGCGGGTGAAGATGTGCGAGGGCATGTGCTGTGCGTGCGGCGACGCCGGGGCGATCTTGGCGTAGGCGCGCGCCGCCGGCAGCGCCAGACTGGCGAGCTGAGGATAGTCGAGCGAGTGGATGAGGTAGTGGGCGATTCCCGGATGGTGAGGCTCGAGCGGCAGGAGACGATTGAGGATCTCGGCCGCCTGACGCTGCTGGCTGAAGCTGCGATCGTTCGGCGGCGCGGAGCCGAGGAGCGAGAGGGCGTAGAAGATCGATGCCTCGTGGTCGTCGGGGAACCGCTTGGCGACGTCCGCCATGGCGTCGCGGAAACCGGCGGCGCGCGAGCGGTGGTCGAGCTTGCCGGCGTCGTGGTAGAAGGCGACGATCGCACCGATGTAGGCACGCTCGCGCTCGCTGGCACCGCCCATCGCCGCCGCCCTGTCCGCGGCCGCTCGCCCCTGGTCGAGCTCGGCCGCGGTCGGCGGCGCCCAGACCGGGTGGTAGAACGACATCGCGATGCCCCACTGTGCCATCGCGCACCCGGGGTCGCGGGCGGCGACGTCGGCGAAGGTCTGCCGCGCCAGCTCGTAGCCGAAGGAGTGGAGCAGCGCCGTGGCGCGATCGAGCTCCGCCGCCACGGCGTCCCGGCAGGTCGTCGGGAAGCGCACCGAGCCGAG
The DNA here is from genome assembly GCA_963755825.1 of uncultured Acidobacteriota bacterium. Taxonomy (GTDB): domain Bacteria; phylum Acidobacteriota; class Thermoanaerobaculia; order Multivoradales; family UBA5704; genus DATBQN01. The sequence continues at coordinate 263,065 of CAVWLA010000001.1, forward strand.
CTCGCCTTCGGCGGCCCCTGGCGCCGGGTGCTGGTGCTCCTGCGCCAGCGCTCCCGCCGGTCCCAGGATCGAGAGGAGCGCGATCGAAGTAAGCAGCGTACGATTCATCGGAGACTCCTGGAGGGAGGTGCATCCCTGTGGATCCGAGTGGACGCCGGAGCTCCGGCGCAGAACGGTGAGTGAGGGCGGCTCCTCGGCATATTGGGCTCCTTTCGATCCTAGTCCCAAGAAGGGATATGTCCACGAGACCGGGCGACTCCAGGCGCCGAGTTTCTCGCCCATTGCGAAAACTTGCAAATCGATCAAGGCAGACCTTTTCGGCGATCTAAATCCAAGCATAGAAGACTGCTGTGGTAACCTTAAACAAGGCATGCGTCACGACGCGCCTGCCGGCACTGCCAACGATGGCGTGGAGGACACAAGATGGCGAACGTCTACGTTGAACCGCGACCGAAGGGGCGTCCAGAAGGAACCCCGATCACAGACTACGTACTCGAATCTGCGGGTGGCCAGACCATAGGGGATGTCTTCAAGACCCAGGCAGAAGCGGCTCGCTACGCCAGAGATCACGGCCATCATCCACTTTGTGCCCGCGTCCGTAATACCGACAAGGGCAACCCGGATCACTGGCGTTCCTGTTGAAGTCGATCGCATGATTGCCTTGTCGCTGGTCGGCCTGTCCCCCCCCACGCCCGATGCTCGCGCCTTTCGCCGTCCTAAAGCGCGGGAGAAGTTGAAGCTTGCTGGCTTCCGCGCCATGGTTTGACCTCGGCCCGCTGCCGATACTGGTGAGAGAGATCTGGCGCGAAGTGGGAGCGGTAGAGATGCGTTGCCTTGCCGAGAGGAGGCCGGCGAGGCGGAGCTCTTCGACGATGCGCGAATAGCCCCCGTGCCGTTGGCGCCCTACGGCCGATAGCCGCGACACAGGGGGCCGGTCTCCCACTGCGGATTAGCCAGAAGCTGGCTGGTAACAGTTTCGTGGTCAGCAGGTCTCGGTTTAATCCCGATCGTCGGCCCCAAAAGTCGGCAAAGCAGATCGCTCTTTCAGCGCGATCCGTGACCTTCCCTCAAGTCTGCGGCGTCGCCTTCTGGGGGAGGAGGGGGGGATAGCCGCGAGGCGGCAGTCGCCGGCGAATCGTAGACGAAGACGTTCGCCTGGCCGCCGTACATTTGGAGCTGGCGGAGAGACGGCTTGCTGTCTCCATGCTGCCCAGGAGATCGTCCGACGGCGGCGCCGGCGCTAGATCCCGAGGGCGGCGAGGAACCGGCGACGAGGATCGCGCTGTTCAGGATACGGACCGTCCTGGTGAGAGTGGCTGGCGTGCTGCTCATGTTGACTTCCGGTCGCCCCGTCGAATGCGGACTGGTGACTCCGCTTGTCTCTCGACGAGGGACGACGCAGAAATAGCCTGGATTCCTGCTGAGCGCGCATTGAGTGACCCTACCTGTTCGAGGGCCTCCAAGTGCGACGACTCGCCCGTCTCCGCCTGACGACCAGCGCCTTGGCCGCCGAGGTGTAGGAGTCGAGGCGCGCCGACCGATCAAGCATCACCACTGTCCGAAGAAGTCTAGGCTGACAAGGTGAAGTCCGTCGCGGAGGAGGAAGGCCAGCCCTTCGGCCGGCAGACGCGGTATTCTTGCTGGCCCATGCTTATCGACGTCAAAGGGCTAGTGAGCGCCGCTGTCAACGTCTGGCAGTTCCTGAAGGGCAGGAAGCAGCTCCTTGAGGTCGTCATCAGAAAAAACGATCTTGAATCTGAGTCTGATTGGGTTGGGCTCGTTCCTGCGTTTCTATCTCCCTCACCAAAGTCAGCGGCTGAGCGGACGGTGCTGGATGCTCATCTCTCGGAGGTGATCATCATCAACCACGAGGACAAGCCTACGGAAGTGCTACGACTTCAATTCGCCGTATTTTCTCGATGGCGGAGGGAAGTTCATCCCGTGGTCGTGAGGGAGGATAGGCTCACGGGAGGCCCTCGGATCGAGGCGCGGCACTCTCAGTCCTTTCAGGTTCGCTACGTCGCATCATTCGAGGGTCGGCTCCTCAGGAAGAGAGTGTTCCTCATCCTCAAGACTACGGGCCCTCGTGAAATACGAAAGAAGCTGCCTGACTACCTCTTCTTTAAGGCGCACAGCCCTGGTGATCCCGTCTCAGGCACTGGCCGTGACGCTGACCAAATCGAAGCCTGAGATCCCAGAGGAAAGATCAAGCGGCGGCCCGCGCTTGCTTGCACCAGTTGCGATTGCCCGGGCGGTCGGCTCGAACTTCTTGGCCAACTGCTCTGGCTCGCAGTCTGCTCGGACCAGCTCCATCGTGGTCCCGCGACGAACAGACTCAGGGCGCTCGTCGGAGCGCCAGGATCGATCATCCGAGATCGTTCTTGGTGTGCTCCGGCTCCGGGGCTGCGGCTTCGCCTTCCATGGGAGGCAGGGGGATGGCGGCCAGGCGGCAGCCGCCGGCCGCGATGGCGGCGAGGACGGCGACGGTGACCGCCAGGCGGGGGCCCTGCCAGAGGCTGCCGATCCATTGGCGGATCTCGTAGGCGAAGACGTTCGCCTGGCCGCCGTACATCTGGAGCTGGCGGAGGGACTGCTTGCTGTCCTCCATGCTGCCCAGGGGATCGTCCGGCGGCGGCGGCGAGGTGCGGTAGATCACCAGGGCGGCGAGGAGGCCGGCGGCGAGGATCGCGTTGCTCAGGATGCGGAGCGTCCTGGTGCGGGCGGCTGGCGTGATGCTCATGGGTTGGCTCCCCTCGCCGCGCCGCCGCTCGCGAGCTGCCCGGCGATCGGCATGCGGGGGATTCTATTGGAGACGGCGTGGGAGACAGCGGGCGTAACCTGCCATATCCTGATAGCGTCTCTGTGGGCAGGCTCCGAGGGTCCGCCCCGGAACAAACCCTCGTTCTGAGCCGTTGTTTTCCACCGGATGTACCTCGGCGCGGCGCCCGCGGTCAGTTGTGGCGCTTCCCTTGCACTGTTCGATCGGGGCGGCTGTCTCGGGCCGTCCGTTTCCGGCGAGGATTCCATGGGTAAAAAGGGCTGGGTGGTGATCGCGGCGATCGTCGCGGTGGTTCTCGCTGGAGGGATCTACTTCGAGCGGCACAAGACGCCGGAGCCCAGATTCCGCACCGTCAAGGTGGAGCAGGGAGACGTGGTGGCTACCGTCACCGCCTCCGGCACGCTGTCGGCGGTCACCACGGTGCAGGTGGGCAGCCAGGTCTCGGGGATCGTCGCCAAGCTCTTCGTCGACTTCAACTCCGAGGTGAAGAAGGGGCAGCTCCTGGCCGAGCTCGACCCGACGCCGTTCCAGGCGGCGGTCGACCAGCAGCAGGCGAGCGTGCAGAAGGCCAAGGTCGACCAGGTGAGCTCGCAGATCGCCTGGGGGCGGTCGAAGAAACTCCTGGCGCAGGGCCTGATCGCGCAGTCTGACTACGACACCGCCACGGCGACGCGCGACGGCGCCGTCGCGGCGGTCAAGGTGGCTCAGGCGTCGCTCCAGCAGGCGCTCGCCAACCTCACCTATACGAAGATCCTGTCGCCGATCGACGGCATCGTCGTCGACCGCGAGTACAACGTCGGGCAGACGGTGGCGGCCTCGTTCCAGGCGCCGACCATCTTCACCATCGCGCAGGATCTGGCGAAGATGCAGGTGCTGACCAACATGGACGAGGCCGACATCGGCGGCATCAAGGTCGGCCAGAGCGCCAACTTCACCGTCGACGCGTTCCCCGACCAGACCTTCCGCGGCTCCGTGTCGCAGATCCGGCTGTCGCCGCAGACGGTGCAGAACGTCGTCACCTATCCCGTCGTCATCGACGTCGCCAACGTCGACTTGAAGCTCAAGCCCGGGATGACCGCCGACGTCCAGGTGCCGGTCGACGTGCGCCACGACGTGCTGCGGGTGCCGAACGCGGCGCTGCGCTTCAAGCCCGATCCCGCCGACCTGGTGCCGGGAGCGGTGACGACGGTGACCGGCGGCGGCGGGACGGGCAAGCCGGGCGACCAGGCGGCTCAGGGCACCCAGGCGGCTCTCGGGACCGAGAGTGGCGCCGGGGGCGCGGCGTCTGGAGCCGCCGGAGCCGCCGGAGCGACCGGACATGGGGGCCGCGGCGCCGGCGGGGCGAGCCGCAGCGGCCGCACCGGCGGCGGCTCCCGCCAGGCCATCGTCTACGTCCAGGTCGAGAACGGCAAGCTCAAGCCGGTCCAGGTGCGCACCTCGATCACCGACGGCTCGTTCACCGCGGTGACCTCGAAGGATCTCAAGGTGGACGACGAGGTGGTCGTCGGCCTCGCCACGGCCAAGGCCGGCACCTCGTCGACCTCGCGGCCGCCGACCCTCGGCGGCGGCGGACCCGGCCGCGGCGGACCGCGGTAGGAGGCGCCATGGCCAAGGTCATCGAGATCACCGATCTCACCCGCGTCTACAAGGTCGGCGGCTCCGAGGTGCGCGCCCTGGACGGCATCTCGCTCGCGGTCGAGAACGGTGAGTTCCTGGCCGTCATGGGCTCCTCGGGCTCCGGCAAGTCGACGCTGATGAACATCCTCGGCTGCCTCGACCGCCCGACCTCGGGGCGCTACGTCCTCGAGGGGATCGACGTCTCCTCGCTCGACCGCGACGCCCGCGCCGAGATCCGCAACGACAAGATCGGCTTCGTCTTCCAGAGCTTCAACCTGCTGGCGCGCACCTCGGCGCTGGAGAACGTCGAGCTGCCGCTCCTCTACTCGAAGAAGGCGCTGAAGATCTCGGACGCCGAGCGCGAGGCGAAGGCCCGCGCCTGCCTGGCGCGGGTGGGCCTCGCGGAGCGCTGGGACCACACCTCGGCGCAGCTCTCGGGCGGCCAGCAGCAGCGGGTGGCGATCGCCCGCAGCCTGGTCAACGATCCGGCCATCGTCCTCGCCGACGAGCCGACCGGCAACCTCGACTCGCACACCTCGGAGGAGGTCATCGCCATCTTCCAGGGCTTGAACGACGAGGGCAAGACCATCGTCCTCATCACCCACGAGCCGGACATCGCCGAGTTCGCCCAGCGCGTCGTCACCTTCCGCGACGGCAAGATGATCTCCGACGAGCGGGTCAAGAACCGCCGCCGCGCGGCGACCTCCGCTGCCGCGCCGGCGCCGGCGGCCGCCGACCCCGCCGTCGAGCCGGTCGCCTCAGGAGCCCGCCCATGACCAAGTCGCAGAACATCCTCAAGGTCGCCTTCGGCGCCCTCGGGCGCAACAAGCTGCGCTCGCTGCTGACCACCCTCGGCATCATCATCGGCGTCGCCTGCGTGGTGGCGACGATCGGCATCGGCGACGGCGCGCGCATCCAGGCGCAGGACCAGCTGCGCTCGCTGGGCACCAACTTCCTGATGATCTTCCCCGGCGCCATCACCTCCTCCGGGGCGCGCAGCGGCTTCGGCGGCAGCTCCAAGCTCTCCGAGGACGACGTCGACGCCATCCGCCGCGAGGTGCCCGCCGCCGCCTACGTCTCGGCCTCCAACCGCACCGTGGCGCAGGTCATCTACGGCAACCAGAACTGGTCGACGACGATCCAGGGGGCGCAGGTCGACTGGCCGCTCATCCGCTCCTGGAACATCGGCGTCGGCCAGTTCTTCTCCGACCAGGACGACCGCGCCGCGGCGAAGGTCTGCGTCCTCGGCACGACGGTCGCCGAGAACCTCTTCGGCAGCGAGGACCCGATCGGCAAGACCATCCGCATCAAGAACCTGCCGTTCCGGGTGGCGGGCGTGCTCGAGGCCAAGGGCGGCTCGACCAACGGCGCCGACCAGGACGACACCGTCATCGCGCCCTACGAGACGGTGCGCAAGAAGCTCCTCGGCACCACCGCGGTCGGCACCGTCCTGGTCTCGGCGACCTCGAACGACAAGGTCGACGAGGCGCAGAACGAGATCACCGCGCTCCTCGAGCAGCGCCATCGCATCAACCGCGCCGCCGGGCAGGAGGACGACTTCGCCATCCGCTCGCAGACGGAGATGCTGGAGCAGGCGGCGCAGCAGTCGCAGACCATGAGCTACCTGCTGTGGTCGATCGCCGGCGTCTCTCTCCTCGTCGGCGGCATCGGCATCATGAACATCATGCTGGTGTCGGTCACCGAGCGCACGCGGGAGATCGGCATCCGCATGGCGATCGGCGCCAAGGGCGGCGACATCCGCGCCCAGTTCCTCGTCGAGGCGGTGGTGCTGGCGATCTCCGGCGGCGCCATCGGCATCGGCGTCGGGATCGGCATCCAGCGCGGCGTCGCCCGCTTCGCCGGCTGGCCGGTCGCCGTGCAGGCGAGCGCCATGGGGCTCGCCTTCGCCTTCTCGGCGCTCATCGGCATCACCTTCGGTTTCTACCCGGCGCTCAAGGCGTCACAGCTCGATCCCATCGAAGCGCTGCGCTACGAGTAGCGGACCGATGTCCGACACCTCGTCAGCCGCCGCCGGGCACGACTTCATCCGCGACCTGGTCGCCCGCGACCGCGCCGCCGGCAAGCACGGCGGGAGAGTGGTCACCCGCTTTCCGCCGGAGCCTAACGGCTACCTCCACATCGGCCACGCCAAGTCGATCTGCCTCAACTTCGGCCTCGCCCTGGAGAACGCCGGCAGCTGCCACCTCCGCCTCGACGACACCAACCCGGAGACCGAGGATGCGGAGTACGTCGACGCCATCCAGCGCGACGTGCGCTGGCTGGGCTTCGACTGGGGGAGAGCTTCTTCCACGCCGCGGACTACTTCGAGCGGCTCTACGACTTCGCCGTCGAGCTCATCCGCCGCGGCAAGGCCTACGTCTGCACCCTCTCCGAGGACGAGATCCGCGCCTACCGCGGCACCGTCACCGAGCCGGGCCGCAACAGCCCCGGCCGCGACCGCTCCGTCGAGGAGAACCTCGACCTCTTCGCCCGCATGCGGGCGGGGGAGCTCGCCGACGGCGCCGCCGTGCTGCGCGCCAGGATCGACATGGCCGCCGCCAACATGAAGCTGCGCGACCCGCTCCTCTACCGCATCAAGCGCGCCACCCACTACCACCGCGGCGACGCCTGGTGCATCTACCCGATGTACGACTTCGCCCATCCGCTCTCCGACGCCATCGAGGGCATCACCCACTCCCTCTGCACGCTCGAGTTCGAGAACAACCGCGACATCTACGACTGGCTGGTCGACACCCTGCCCTTCGCCGACCCGCCGCGGCAGATCGAGTTCGCCCGCCTCAACCTCACCTACACCCTGATGAGCAAGCGCAAGCTCCTCGAGCTCGTCGAGCGCCGGCTGGTGGCGGGCTGGGACGACCCGCGCCTGCCGACCCTCGCCGGCCTGCGCCGGCGCGGCTTCACCCCGGCGGCGCTGCGCGACTTCTGCGAGCGGATCGGCGTCGCCAAGGCGAACAGCACGGTGGACGTGGCTCTTCTCGAGGCCTGCCAGCGCGAGGATCTCAACCCCCTGGTGCCGCGCCTCCTCTGCGTGCTGCGGCCGCTCAAGCTGGTGATCGAGAACTATCCCGAGGACGAGGTCGAGGAGCTCGACGCGCCGCTCTACCCGCACGACGTGCCGAAGGAGGGGGAGAGGAGGATCCCCTTCTCGCGCGTCCTCTACATCGAGCGCGACGACTTCGCCGAGCTGCCGCCGAAGGGTTTTCACCGCCTCGCCCCGGGCCGCGAGGTGCGCCTGCGCTACGCCTACCTCGTCCGCTGCACGGGCGTCGTCCGCGATGCCGCGAGCGGCGAGGTCGTCGAGGTGCGCTGCACCTACGACCCGACCACCCGCGGCGGCACCGCGCCGGACGGCCGCAAGGTGCCGGGCACCCTGCACTGGGTGTCCGCGGCGCAGTCGGTGACGGTCGAGGTGCGGCTCTACGACCGGCTCTTCCGCGTCGAGCGGCCGGATCTCGAGGAGGGCGGCTTCGAGGCCTGTCTCAATCCGCGCTCGCTGGAGATCCTCACGGGTAGCCGGCTCGAGCCGGCGGCGCTCGACGCCGGGCTCGGCGAGCGGCTGCAGTTCGAGCGCCAGGGGTACTTCTACCGCGACCCCGTCGATTCGACCCCCGAGCGCCCGGTGTTCAACCGCATCGTGCCGCTCCGCGACTCGTGGGCGCTGGAGGCGGCGGCAGGGCAAAAGGCGGCCGAGGCGTCGCGGCCTGCGGCGCCGGATCGACCGACCCCGCAAAAGCCTGCGAAGGAGGCCGAGCCGAAGGTCGCCGAGCCGCTTTCGGAGGACGAGATCGCCGCGCTCGACGCCATGCGCCCGACGGTGGGCCCGCTCGTCGCGGGCGTCCTCGCCGACCATCCCGCCGAGGTCGAGAAGCTCCGCGGCGGCAAGGCCGGGCTGCTCGGCTTCCTCGTCGCGCAGGTGATGAAGCGGGTGGCGGCGGGTGGCGGCAAGGCCAATCCGAAGCTGGTCAACGCACTCCTCGGCGAAGCGCTCGGCTCGCCTGCCGCGCCGACCGCTGCGCCCGCCGGCGATCCATCCGCGGCCGGCTAGCCCCGCGGCACCGCGTCTCTCAGCCGCGCCAGTCGAGGATTCTGTCGACCGTCTGCTGCGTCAGCGCGTGGTAGCCGGGGCGCGCCTGGCCGTAGATGCGGAGCGCCCGCTCGGTCCCCGCCGGGGTCTTCGCCAGCTCGCTGTAGAGCGGCTTGACGAGCTTGCGCCGGCCGACCGCGGTCAGGAACCGCTCGAGCGTCGGATAGGCCGGCTCGTAGCGGCTCTGGATCGAGCGCTCGAGCCAGACGGAGAGGATCTCGTCGTTGCCGCTGGCGGTGAAGTGGAAGGCGGCGTCGAGGGCGGCCATCCGCTCGGCGGGCACCGGGCGCTGGAGCTTGCCGAGGAAGTGGAGCCACTCCTGGGCCGTCCAGCCCTGCGTCGCCAGCTGCTCCGGCGCCGTGCCGGCGGCGAGCGCGGCGACCTGCAGGTCGACCTTGGCGAAGGCGGCGGAGATCACCCGCGGCGCGTTCGCCGGCAGCCCCGGCCCATGGATCCAGGCCCTGGCGTCGATCCGCGCCGCCACCTGCGGATCGTTCAGGAGATGCTGGTCGAGGTAGGACTCGAAGCCCGCGGTGTCCATCGAGCGGAAGGCGTGGCCGTCGAACCAGCCGCGGAGGAAGGCGTCGAGGCGGTCGCGCCCCGCCGCCTGCTCGAGGGCGAAGAGGAAGAGCGCCCCCTTCTCGTAGGCGACGTCGTTGACCGCGTCGTCGGGATCGCGGCCCGCCATGTCGAGATGGAGCCGGGTGTCGGGGCTGTCCGGCCCCAGCTCCTGGAGGGTCGCGTCGAGGCTCTCGCGCCCCAGCGCCGCCTCCATCTCCTCGAGCGGACGGCCGTAGAGCGCCTCGACGATGCGGCGCTCGAAGTAGACGGTGAAGCCCTCGTTCAGCCAGAAGTCGTTCCAGCTCGCGTTGGTCACCAGGTTGCCCGACCAGGAGTGCGCCAGCTCGTGGGCGACGAGGGCGACGAGCGAGCGGTCGCCGGCGAGGATGGTCGGCGTGGCGAAGGTGAGGCGCGGATTCTCCATGCCGCCGAACGGATAGCTCGCCGGCAGGATGAGCAGGTCGTAGCGGCCCCAGCGGTAGGGACCGTAGAGCTTCTCGGCGGCGGCGATCATCCGCGGCGTGTCGGCGAGCTCCCAGGCGGCGCGCTCGATGACCGCCGGCTGCGCGTAGACGCCGCTCCGCTCGGCGCCGCCGGCGGCCGGGAACGCCCTGAACTCGAGGTCGCCGACGGCCAGCGCCAGCAGGTACGAGGGGATCGGCTGCGGCATGCGGAACTCGTAGCGGCCGTCGGCGTGCTTCGTCTGCGGGTTCTCGGCGCTCATCACGGCGAGGAGGTCGGGCGGCACGGTGACCGTCGCCTCGTAGGTCATCCGCACGCTCGGCGTGTCCTGGCAGGGGATCCAGGTGCGCGCCAGGATCGCCTCCGACTGGCTGTAGAGGAACGGCTTGGCGCCGCCGGCCTGCTCCGGGGTGAGCCACTGCAGCGCCGCCGACTCGGGCCGCGTCGCGTAGTCGACGTTCACCCATTGCGTCCGCGGCGTGATCTCGACCTCGAGGTCGCGGCCGAGGAAGTGGACCGGCTCGCCGAGATGGAAGGAGGCTCTGGTCTTGCCGTCGTCGAGCGTCACGGCGCGGATGTCGAGGTCGCGGGTGTCGAGGTGGAGGCGGAGGCCCTCGTGCGGCGCCAGGTGCAGGCTGGCGCGGCCGCTGAGCGTGCGGCTGGCGAAATCGACCCGCAGGGTGAGCTTCAGGTGGTCGACCGACGCCTCGGCCGGCCGCGCGAACGAGTGCGGATCGCCTGCCGGCTGGCCGGCCGCCGGGCTCGCGGCCTGCGCGCCGTCCGCCGGCGAGGGCTGAACGACCTCGGGCCGGGGCGGCCGGCCGGAGGTGGCGCAGGCGACGAGGAGCGGCAGGGCGGCGAGCAGGAGTGTCGAGACGAGCGGCAGGTCGAACGGCTTCATCGATTGGGGGCTCCTGGGGTCGAGCGGTTCGGGTCGCCGGCAGCGCCGGCGTCACCGGCCTCGTCGGCTGCCATGGCGGCTGCCACGGCGCCGCCCGGCCAGAGCGCCGGCTCGCCGCGGTCGAGCGCGGCGTGCAGGGCCTGCACGATGGCGAAGACCTCGCGGCGGCTGATCTTGGCGCCGGGGCCGGCGGCGGCGACGCGATCGAGGGTGGCGTGGGCGAGATGGACGGGGAGGGCGTTGAAGGCGACGAGGCCGCGCTCGGCGCCGGCGCGCTGGAGATCGAGGAGGTAGCGCTCTGCCTCGGCGAGGTCGCGGCGCGCCAGCGCCATGACCGCCGCCCGCTCGACCGCCGGCGGCAGGTAGCGCCTGCCCTCCTTGGCGTCGGCGTCCGAGTCCTTGAGGATGTTGACCAGCTGCAGCCCCTCGCCGAAGATCGGCGCCCGCGCGCGGAGCGCCGCGGCGAACGGCGCCAGCTCCGGCCGCCCGAGGAGGAAGAGGTCGGTCAGCAGCTCGCCGACGATGCCGGCGACGACGTAGCAGTAGGCGCGCAGGTCGGCGAGGTCGGCGAGCTCGAGGCGGCCGTCGTCGCCTGCGCGCTCGACGTAGCGCTCCATCCCGGCGATGGTCCGCCGCGTGTGGTCGCGGATGAGCGCGACCGCCGCGGGGCGCAGAGCGAAGAAGCTGTCGAGGACGAAGGGCACCTCGGCGAGCAGGCTGCGATAGCCCGGCTGGGCGCAGGGGACCGCGCCGCTCCAGGCGCCCGCCGCCACCGCAATCTCTCCGGCATCCGCCGCCGGGCCGTCGAGCATGGCGTCGAAGCGGTCGAGCGCCGCGATCTTCTCGGCGCGCTGCCAGCCGGCGGCGTCCTCGAAGGTGTCGGCGATGCGGAAGAGCAGGTAGGCGAGCGTCACCTCGCTCCGCGTCGGCTCGGGGAGGAGCGGGATGGAGAGCGCGAAGGTGCGGCTCGAATGGAGCAGGAGCTGTTCCAGATCGGCCATGGCTCGCAGCGAAGGATACCAGCTCGGCCGCGCTGGACGCGGCGAAGGGAGGGCCGGAGAGCAGGGCGGAGAGAGTACGTTGCGGCGCCCCGTCAGGAGGCGCGGCTGACGACGACGGTGCCGGGCACCTCGTCGCCGGCGAGGGCGCTCTCCAGCAGCCCGGGCACCTGTCCATCGGCGATCAGCGAGGGGACACCGAGGTCGGCGAGGGCGAGCGCCGTCTCGACGCGGTGGCGCATGCCGCCGGTGACGTCGGTGCCGCGCGCGGCGCCGATCGCGGTGCCGGCGCTGTGCAGGTCGCTCCGCGTCAGGCGGGCGAGGGTGGAGCCGTCGCGGTCGAAGACGCCGGCGGTCTCGCCCAGCCAGATGGCGCGGCGGACGGTGATGCCGCGCTCGGGGAGGCGCTGGGCGAGGAGAGCGAAGGCGCTCTCCGTCGAGCAGATGGAGACGCCGCGGTCGCGGTCCATCACCACGTCGCCGTAGACGACCGGCAGGAGCCCGCGCGCCAGCGCCAGGAGGAGCGGCTCGTCGGCGAACGTCGCCGGCGAGCCCGCCGCCGCGGTCATCGCGCTCGACGGGCTGATCGAGAAGGGGAGGGCGCCCGCCGCGGCGAGCGCCGCCACCACCTGCCAATGGAGCGCCGCGGCGCGCTCCTGGGTGATCGAGATGCCTTCGAGCTGAGCGCGCGACGCAGGGGCGCCGGTGCCGCCGGCGAGGCCGCTCGTCAGCCCGCTGGTCAGCCGATACTTCGCGGCGGCGACATGGCCGAACGAGCCGCTGCCGTGGCCGACGATCACCCGCGCGCCGCGCGCGGTGGAGGCCGCGGCGCCGGCGGCGATCTCCTCGGCCAGCCGCTCGATCACCTCGGGGCGCGCCGTCTCCGGCTGCTCCTTGTCGGTGATCAGGCTGCCGCCGAGCTTGACGAGGATGACGTCCAGGGCTTCGCTCCGGTCTCGCGGGCTCAGAATCGCGGGGCTCAGAAGAGGTGGTCGGAGTCGGTCTCCGGCCCGGCGCCGACGCCGTCGCGGATGACGAAGCCGACGACCGGCAGGCTGTCGAGCCGCGCCGCGACGTCGTCGACCGATTCGGCCTCGCAGATGACGTGGACATTGGCGCCGGCGTCCATCGTCGCATAGGCCTGCAGGCCCTCCTGGCGCAGCTCGCGCACGGCGCGCAGGACGCCGACCGTCCCCGGGCTCCAGTAGAAGACCGGCGGCTGCGACGACATGGCGATCAGGTGGAGGTCGATCGCCTCCTCTTCGAGCACGGGGCCGAGGAGCGCGATGTCGCGCGCCGCGATCGCCCGCCGCACCTGCTCGAGGCGCGCCGGGAGGAGCTCCTGGCGTTGCGGGTAGTACGGGCTGGTGATCGCCCGCCGATGCCCTTCGAGCGAGGAGACGACCTTGGGGCCGATCTCGACGACGGCGATGACGTCGCAGAGGTCCCAGTGCTCGGCGCCGGCGATCTGCACCGCGCCGGGGTCGTCGGCCTTCTTCTCCTTCGGGCCCGGCCACTCGACGAAGCCGCCGAAGACCGAGCGCGCCGCCGACCCCGAGCCGCTGGCGCGGGCGAGGCGCGACAGCTCGGTCGGCGGCGCCCCCTTGCCGAGGGCGCCCGCCGCGGCGAGCGTCAGGGCGGCGAAGCCCGAGGCCGAGGAGGCGAGACCGCCGGCGGTGGGGAAGCCGTTCTTGGTCGCCACCCGGAAGGCCGCGCGGCTCCCCGCCCAGGCGCGGATGTTGTCGAGCTGGCGGCGCATGCGCTCCTGGAAGTCGTGCGCCGGGGTGCGGAAGCCGCCGTCGGGCTCGGAGAGCCAGACCTCGTCCTTCGTCCCCTCGGGCAGCAGCTCCACCGTGCAGCGGGTGACGCAGCTCTCCAGGGTCATCGAGATCGACGGGTTCTGCGGGATGGCGCGCTCGAGATCGCGGGCGCCCCAGTACTTGATGAAGGCGATGTTCGCCGGGGCTTGGACGGTCGTCTTGCTCATCGAGGGGTCTCCCGCCGCAGGCCGGCGGCGCCGAATCGAACCGGGCGAACCGGCAGGGTCGCGAGGCAGGGCAGGCTCTCGCGGTGGCCGCCCGCGGCGCCGGAATCGACGCTCGAGTCAGCGCTGGAACCGGCGCTGGAATCGGCGCTGGAATCGGCGCTGGAATCGGCGCTGGAATCGGGATGATAAACCAGGAGCGCGCCGGCACCGCTCCCGGAGAGCGCGCCGGCGCCGGAGATCTTGGCGGCGCCGCCGGCGGCCTCGATCTGTCGCACGATCCGCGCCACCGGCGCCGGCACCACGCCGAGCGCTTCGAGGCACTCCTCGAACTCGGCGAGCAGGTCGCGGATCGGCGCCGCGGTCGCGGCGCCGATCTCGAGGTCGGCGCGCAGCGCGACGGTCGCCGCCGCCATGCGGTCGAGGAGGCGCTCGGTGCCGGCGCGGTCGCGAGCCAGGCGCTCGCGGACCGCCGCCACCACGGCGCCGGTCGCCTCGGCCGGCGCGCCGGTGTCGTAGACGGCGAGGCGGTCGAGGGCGGTCGAGCGCAGCGCGATCGGCTCGACGGCGAGGCCGCCGCGGTCGCCCGGCGCCGGGGCGGTCCGTGCCGCCCACAGCAGGCCGCCGCGGAGCACCGTCGCCGCGTCGACCCCCGAGGGAGTGCCGTGCTGGCGGCGCTCGACCTCGTGCACCAGCCGCTCGACGGTCGCCAGGTCGGGCGCCGCGCCGCGCAGCGCCAGATAGCCCGCGACGACCGCCGCCGCCGCCGCCGCCGAGCTGCCGAAGCCGGAGCCCGGCGGCAGGTCGGAGTCGATGCGGAGCCGCAGCCCCGGCGGATCGCCGGCGCCGGGAGGATCATCAGCGGAGCCCTCGCCGGTCTGCATGAGGTGCGCCGCCGCCTCGCCGAGCGAGACCTTGACGAGGTGCACCGGGTCTTCGCCGCGGAGCTGGCGGAAGGACGGCGCGCCGGAGCTCGCGGCATAGCCTGCCCAACGCTCGCGCGCCTGCCGCGCGTAGGCGAGGATCTCCTCCCAGCTGGTCTCCGCCGCGCAGCCGAGATCGGGGAGCTCGAGGCGGACGGATGGCGGCTCGCCGGGCGATGCGAGCGGGAAGAAGCGGGCGGTGAGGCGGAGATCGATCGCCGCGACCAGCGCCGGCCGGCCGTAGACGACGGCATGCTCGCCCATCAGGATGAGCTTGCCGGGGGTGGAGACGGCGAGCGGCCCGGAGCTCCGCGCCGGACCGCCGGTCGCGGCGTCGGAGCCGGGGAGAAGGCCGTCGAGCAGGGGAGCCCTAGGTGGGGATCGGAGCCGCGGGAGGCACCGCGCCGCGCCCCAGCTTCTCGTGCGACCGCGCCAGGTCGCGGGAGGTGAGCGCCGACATCAGCGACAGCTCGCCGGCGAGCACCGCGCCGCCGACGATCTCCGCCAGGCGCAGCACCGCGTCGCCGCGGCGGAGCGGCTCGGGCGAGACGCCGAGGACGGTCAGCGCCTCGCGCTGGGTGTCGAGCGCCGTACCGCCGCCGATCGCCCCCAACGGGCAGTCGGGGAGGAAGACCGAGGCGAAGACGGCGCCGTTGTCGCGCGGCTCGATGCAGGTCACCCCGAGCGATCCCTCGACCACCTGCGCCGGGTCCTGCCCGGTGGCGATGAAGAGGGCGGCGAGGACGTTGGCGTAGTGGGCGTTGAAGCCGAGCGAGCCGGCGGCGATCGAGCCGAGGAGGTTCTTCCGGTACTGCACCTCGACGAGCTCCTTGGCGTTGGTCTTGAGGATGGTCTCCAAGATGTCGGCCTCGACCACCACCTCGGCGTAGATGCGCTTGCCGCGCCCCTCGTGGAAGTTGACCGCCGCCGGCTTCTTGTCGGCGCAGTAGTTGCCCGAGAGCGAGATGCAGGCGACGCCGGTCGACGGCTCAATGAGGTCGCTGATGACGCGGTCGCAGGCGATGGTCGCCATGTTCATCCCCATGGCGTCGCCGGAGTCGAATCGGAAGCGCAGGAAGACCGTGGTGCCGAAGGCGAAGGGTCGCACGTCGAGGAGCTTCAGGTAGCCGCTCGTCGACTCGGCGATGCGCCGGATGTCGGCATCGTGATCCTCGATCCAGCGCAGGAACTGCTGCGTCTGCACGATGCCGGAGGTGCGGAAGACCGGCGCCCGCGTCATCCCCACGTCCTCGACGCGGACGGTCGCGCCGCCGGCGGCGGAGATCGCCGTGCAGCCGCGGTTGGTGCTGGCGACGAGCGCCGCCTCGGTGGTGGCGAGCGGCAGGTAGACGTCGCCCTGCACGTGGTTGCCGCGCAGGGTGAGCGGGCCGGCGACGCCCATCGGGATCTGCGCGATGCCGATGAAGTTCTCGCAGTTGCGCGCCGCGGCGCGGTTGACGTCGAGCGAATGCTGGGCGATGTGATGGAGGGGAGCGCGCGTCAGCTCCTCGAGCGCCTGGCGGCGGATCTCGGCCGCCATCTGCGGCGGCAGATCCTTCGGCAGCTGATGGAAATGGATCTCACGGGCGACCAGCGAGCGCACCAGCTCATCGCGGGTGGAAGGGCGTCTCAAGGTGGATGCGAGTGGTCTCATCGTCTCGTTCATGTCCCCGACCTTCTATGGAGCTCGGCTGCTCGCAGCTCCGGGATCGTTCGTGCACCGATGCAAAACATCGAGATCTTGAGCTCCTGGACGATGCGCCGGATGCGCTCGGCGACGCGCTCGGGCGACTGCGTCGCCGCCTCCAGGAACTGGTACGCCATGCCCGCCAGGTCGGCCCCGAGGGCGAGCGCCTTGGCCACGTCGATGCCGCTGCGCAGCCCGCCGCTGCCGATCACCGTCAGCCCGCCGACGCCCTTCAATTCGCGGATGGCGACCGGCGTCGGGATGCCCCAACCGGCGAAGAGCTCGCCCAGCGCCACGTCGCCGGCGCGCGCCGCCTCGATCCGCGCCCAGCTGGTGCCGCCCGCCCCGGCGGTGTCGACGATGCGGATGCCGTGCTCGGCGAGCCGCCGGGCGACCTTCCCCGAGATGCCGGCGCCGACCTCCTTGGCGATCACCGGCACGGCGAGCTCGCGCGCCACCTCGCCCATCTTCGCCAGCAGTCCCGAGAAGTTGCGATCTCCCTCGGGCTGGATCGCCTCCTGCAGCGGGTTCAAGTGGAGGACGAGAGCATCCGCGGCGATCATCTCCACCGCCCGCCGGCACTCGTGAATACCCATGCCGTAGTTGAGCTGCACCGCCCCCAGATTGGCGAGCAGCGGCACCGACGGAGCGGCGTTCCGAACGCGAAAAGTATCAGCTTTTGTAGGATCTTCCAACGCCTTGCGCTGCGAGCCGACGCCCACCGCGACACCCTCCGCCTCGGCGCCGGCGGCGAGGTTGCGGTTGATGTCGCCGGCGATCGCGGTGCCGCCGGTCATGCACGAGACGAGGAGCGGCGCGGCGAGGCGCTTGCCGAGGAACTCGACCGAGGTGTCGATCTCGTCGAAGTCGATCTCGGGGAGCGCGCTGTACTCGAAGCTCCAGTCGGCGAAGTAGCTGGCCTCCGCCTGCATGCGCGGATCGAGCGCCAGCCGGATGTGCTCGGCCTTGCGGTCGCGCTCCGCCGCCGGTTCGGCCGGCCGCTCCGCTCGGCCGTCGGCGGTGTTGGAGGCGCTGGCCGCCGTCAGCTCGCCGGCCCCTGTCCGGGCGCTCACTCCTCGCGCTCCCGCAGGTAGTCGAGGAGGCCGCTGAAGAAGGCGTGGCCGGAGCCGCCGAGGGAGAGCTCGGCGAGCGCGTCGGCGGCGATCGCCAGCCGCGCCTCGATCATCTCGCCGACGCGGGCGCGGGCGCCGGTGGCCTCGAGGATGCGCTGCACCCGCGCCACCTCCGCCGGCGCCAGCTCGGGGTTGCCGAAGGCGGCGTCGATCGCCTGGCGGTCGGCCGGCGAGGCGGCGGCGAGCGCGTGGTGGATCAGGAAGGTGAACTTCCCCTCGGTCAGGTCGGCGCCCACCGGCTTGCCGACCGTCTCGGCGTCGCCGAACATGCCGAGGAGATCGTCCTGGAGCTGGAAGGCCTCGCCGATGGCGCCGCCGTAGCGGGTGAGCACGGCGCGCCTCTCGGCGGTGGCCCCGGCGAGAATGGCGCCGAGCTCGATCGGCCGCTCGCAGGTGTAACGCCCCGACTTCAGCCGCAGCACCGAGAGCAGCTCCTCGGCGCCGGCCTGCTCGGCGGTGCCGCCGCGCAGCGCCACGAGGAGCTCGAGATACTGGCCGCCGATGACCTCCTGCGACATCGCCGAGAACGAGCGCGCCAGCTCCGCGGCCCGCCGGCGGTCGTCGGCCGTGGCGCCGCCGACCTGCACCAGCGCGGAGGTGAAGAGCTCGACCGCCCAGGTATGGGCGAGATCGCCGAGGAGGATGCCGACCGAGGCGCCGAAGTCGCGGGCGTCGCCGCGCCAGCGGTGCGCCAGGTGCGCCTCGCGGAAGCGCACGTGCGCCGCCGGCTGGCCGCGCCGCACCTCGGCGTGATCCATGATGTCGTCGTGGATCAGCAGGTAGGTGTGGAGGAGCTCGGTGGCGAGGGCGAGCGGCAGCGCCGCGAAGTCGTCGCGCCCGCCGCAGGCGTGGTAGGTGTAAAAGACGAGGGCCGGCCGCAGGCGCTTGCCGCCCTGGCGGGTGAGCGCCGCGACGCCGTCGATCAGCTCGAGCGTCGCCGCCGCCGCGGACGCACCGGCCGCGTCCGCCGCGGCCTGGCGCCGCTTGCCGTCGATCCACTCGGCGAGCGAGCGATCGACGGTGGCGCGGAAATCGGCGATCAGCGCGGCGAAGCTCTCCGCCGCGCGGCCGGCGGCCGGAGCGGGGGTGCTGGTGGCGGCGGTGGATCGGGTCATGACGGGGGCTCGAGAGCGCACGCCGTGCGCCCCTGCCGCGCGAAGTTTACCGGAATTCCTCCAGGGGCGGAGGCGGGCGCCGGACCGTGAGACCGCCCGGCCGCCTGGGCTATGCTGCCGCCCGTCCAGCCCCCCATCCATGAGGAGGAGCGCATGGCCATCGCGATCTACCAGGTGGACGCCTTCACCGATCGCCCCTTCGCCGGCAACCCCGCCGGCGTCTGCCCGCTGCCGGCGTTTCCCGCCGCCGATTGGATGCGCGCGGTGGCGGCGGAAATGAACCTCGCCGAGACGGCGTTCGTCGTCCGCCACGAGAGCCCCGCCGGCGGCGGGGTGGAGCTCGACCTGCGCTGGTTCACGCCGACGATCGAGGTGAAGCTCTGCGGCCACGCGACGCTCGCCGCGGCGCATCTCCTCTGGGAGATCGGCGCCGTGCCGGCGGGGGAGGGGATCACCTTCCACACGCTCTCCGGACCGCTCGGCGCGGTGCCGGCCGGCGACTGGATCGAGCTCGACTTCCCCGCCGAGCCGCCGGCGCCGCTCGCCACGCCGCCGGACGGCCTCGCCGCCATGCTCGGCGCCACGCCGCTCTGGGTGGGAGCGAATCGCTTCGACCTGGTCGTCGAGGTGACGGCGGAGGAGGTGGTGCGCGATCTGGCGCCCGACATCCGGCGCCTCAAGGCTCTGCCGTATCGCGGCGTTCAGGTGACCGCGGCCGCGGCTCCGGGTTCTTTGGCGGACGGCTACGATTTCGTCTCGCGTTTCTTCGCCCCGGCCGCCGGAGTCGACGAGGACCCGGTCACCGGCTCCGCTCACTGCTGCCTGGGACCCTTCTGGAGCGGCAGGCTGGGGAGGAAGGCGCTCGTCGGCCGCCAGCTCTCGGCGCGCGGCGGAACGGTGCGGGTGGAGACGCTGGGCGAGCGGGTGAGCCTCGGTGGGCAGGCGGTGACGGTCATCCGCGGCGAGCTGGTGGGGAGCGCGACGACGTTCTAGACGCTGAGCTGCAGGCGATCCCGCCTCCGCTGCGCCGGAGAGGAGCCCGGTGGAGCGGCGACGGGATCGCTCTCGCATCCCGCCCAGCGGCTACTTGGCGGCATCCACCTCGGCGCGGCCGATCTTCTCTTGCACCTTGCCGACGTTCTTCTGCGCCTTGCCCTTGAGCTCCTGGCCGAGGTCGCCGGTCACCGCGCCCGCCACTTCGTTCGCCTTGCCGCGGATCTGCTTGTCGACGCCCTCGCCCTGGTTCTTCACGCCGTGATCGCCGATTCCCATGGTCGTCTCCTTGCGGCGAGAGCCGCGTTCTTGCAGGCGTCGTCGCTTCGTGTTGGGATACTGCCTGCGCCAGCATTCCACTGCATGGATCGTTCCAACTCCTTTCGATCGGTTCCGCCGCCGCGGCGTCGGCGCGTGCGCCGCCTCGCCGTCGCCGCCCTGTCGCTGGCGCTCGCCGGCGCGCCGCGGCCGGTGCTCGCCGGCGTCGACCGCTGGACCTCGCTCGGCCCGCCGGGCGGTCGAGCGCTCGGCCTGGCGTTCGCTCCCGCCGAGGCAGGGGAGCTCTACCTCTCCGCCGACGGCGGTCTCTGGAAGAGCGTCGATGGCGGCTCGTCGTGGTGGCATCTCACCGCCGAGGGCGCCGCCGCCCCGCTCGCCGTCGACCCCTTCGACGACCGCATCGTCTACGCCGCTCCCGGCGACCGCATCGAGCTCAGCCAGGACGGCGGGCTCACCTGGACGACGGTGCGCACGTCGCCGGGCGAGCGCTTCGTGGCCCTCGCCGCCGACCGCCAAGCCGCCGGCACCGTCTATGCCCTCGCGGCCGGGCACGGCGTACTGAAGAGCATCGACCACGGCTGGACCTGGACCGACGCCAGCGCCGGGCTCGCCGGGTTCGGCGCGTACTCCTCGCTGGCGCTCGACCCCAGCCGCCCGGGCGCGCTCTACGTGTCGACCGCGGGCGGCGTCTACGCCAGCGCCGACGGCGCCCGCCGCTGGTCGCGGGGCGGGCGCGGCCCCGCCGGCGAGATCGTCGCCGGCCGCCTCGCGGTCGCCGCCGCGCCGGGCGGCGTCGCTGTCGTCTACGCCTTCGTCGGCGGCGCCAGCGGCGCCTGCCTGCTGCGCAGCACGGACACCGGCGCCTCGTGGACGGCGGTGGCGGCGCCCGCTCTCCAGCCGCAGGGGCCCTTCGACTGCCGCGACGTCGCGGTCGATCCGCTGGATGCCGGCCGGCTCTTCCTGCTGGCGAGCGACGGCAGCCTCTACAGCAGCGCCGACGGCGGCGGCGCCTGGCAGCTCGCCGGCCGCCTGCCCGGTCTCTTCGCGGCTCTCCGCCTCGATCCGCACGACCCGCGCACGCTCTACGCGCTCGCCGGTGCCGGCAGCGACGACGGGGTGGCGCGCAGCGGCGACGGCGGCCGCACCTGGCGGACGATCGACGACGGCTTCGATGCCCTCTCGATCGAGCGTTTGGCGACCGCCAGCGGCGCCCTCGGCACGCTCTACGCGCTGGCGACCGACGGCGCGCTGTGGAAGAGCGGCGACTACGGTATCCAATGGGCGCCGCTCGCCATCGGCCTGCCGAGCTTCGAGCTGGCGGTCGATCCCTTCGACGCGCAGCACGTGCTGCTCGCTCTCTCGAGCGGCACCATCGCCAGCCGCGACGGCGGCGCCACCTGGTCGCCGGCGCCGGGGGCCGGACCCGCCGGCGTCGTGCGCCTCGCCTTCGATCCCTTCGTCCGCGAGTCGCTCCTCGCCGGCACCGCGGACGGCCACATCTTCGCCAGCCACGACGCAGGAGCGAGCTGGGCGGCGCTGGCGGCGGCCGGTCCGGCCTGCGCCTCCTGCTCGCCGGCGGCGGTCGCCTTCGTCTTCGATCCCGTCGACCCGCGGCATCTCTATGCCGTCGTCGGCGGCCGGCTCGCCGTCAGCGGCGACGCCGGCGCCTCGTGGACGGCGCAGCCGGCGGCCGGCGGCGACCTGCGGGCGCTCATCCTCGATCCCTCGGCGCCGCGCACGCTCTACGCCGGCGGCTGCGACGGTGTCCGCAAGAGCCCGGACGGCGGCATCACCTGGCGCGCCAGCGGCGAGGGCATCGCGCTCGCCGCGGCCGGTGCCGCGTCACCCGCGTGCGTGGAGCGGCTGGCGATCGACCCGCGCCGCCCGGAGACGCTCTACGCCGGCGCCGGCGGCGCGCTCTCCGGCCTCTACCGCAGCACCGATGCCGGCGCCAGCTGGGCGCCGCTCGCCGGCGCCGCCGGCCTGCCGGCCGATGCGGCGGTCCGCGCGCTGGCGCTCGAGCCGACTGACTCGGGCCGCCTCTATGCCGCGACCTCGTCGCTGGGTGTGGTGACCGGGCGCTTCGCGGGCGCGGCGCCGCTCGGCCTCGGCGCCACGCCGGCGGGAGCGGCGCGCTACAGCCTGCGCGCCGCCTGGCGGGACTTCGCCGGCGACACCGGGCCGGCGACGCCGGTGGCGCTCGGCGCCGACGCCGGCTACTTCTCGTTCTTCTCGCCGGCCGACCTCGAGCTCGCCGTCAAGGTGCTCGACGGCAGCGGTGTCAACGGCCACCTGTGGGCGTTCTATGGTTCGCTCACCGACGTGCAGTTCGAGCTCACCGTCGCCGACGCGCTGACCGGCGCCGTCCGCTCGTACTTCAATCCCGCTGGGCAGCTGGCGAGCGTCGGGGATACCGGCGCCCTGCCGGCGCTCGCCGCCGCCGAGCCCCCGGCTCCCTTCCGGCGCCCGCCGCCGATCGCGGCGGTCGCCTTCCCCCCGGCTCCCTGCGCTGCAGGAGCGGCGGATCTCTGCCTCGCCGCCGGCCGGTTTCGCGCCACGGTCGTATGGCAGACCGCCGCCGGCTCCGGCGCCGGCCAGGCGATTTCGCTCGGCGACGACGGCGGCTATTTCTGGTTCTTCGTTCCCGGCGTCCCCGAGCTCGCCGTCAAGCTGCTCGACGGCCGCGCCGTCAACGGCCGCTACTGGCTCTTCTACGGGGCGCTCTCCGACGTCGAGTACGACCTCCGGGTGGAGGACCTGACGACCGGCGCCGTGCGCGCCTACCACAACCCCGCCGGGCACCTGGCGAGCGCGGCCGACGTCGACGCCTTCTGAAGACGGCGACGGGTCCGGGCGCCGTGCAGCGTCCGGACCCGCGCGTCGAGCCGGCGCTCCGCTACGGACAGTTGGGGAGCGAGCTGGTGTCCTGGATCGGCTGGAACGCCTCGTTCTGCGGGTTGGTGTAGAGGCGGATGAAGCCGGTGGAGGTGTCGGTGACGGTGATCTGCGTAAAGACGTTGGTGAGGCCGCCGGCGAAGAACCAGTAGTGACTGTTGAGGGAGCAGCCGTCGAGAACCTTCAGCACCGTCTCGACGTTCGACGCCGAGAAGAACCAGAGATAGCCGGTGTCGTCGGTGAGCTTGACCACCTGGGCGGCGCCGGCCTGCTGCGGCGTCGAGTACCTGGCGGTGACCTGGAAGCGGTTGCCTGCTCCCAGGCAGAGCGTCGTGCTGGTCGGCGTGCAGGTGGAGGGCGCCGCCGCCGAGCAGCCGAGCGTCAGGCTATAGGTTCCCACCTGGTTGACGGCATGGCTCGAGGCAACGGCGAAGTAGGTTCCCGTCGTCGGCGCGGTGAACGAGACCTGCGAGTTGGTGCCGCCGCCGCTGTCGTCGTCCTGGATGACCGGGTTGCCGTTCTCGTCCTCGATGATGAGGTAGGTGTCGAAGTTCGCCGAGGCGAGGGAGACGGCGATCTGCTGGCCGCCGGTGGCGCTGAACCGGTAGAAGTCGTCGAAGAAGGAGCCGACGCTGCCGTTCGGCCCCGGCTCGGTGCAGTCGCTCGCCACCAGGCTTCCGGACACCGTCTGGCCGCAGGCGAGGGGAACGACGGTGGAGCAGCTCGGGTTGGTGCCGCGGCGGGCGAGCCGCGGTGAACCCGGAGCCGTCGCTGCGGCCGAGGCGTTGGCGGCCGCCGCGGTGGCGAGCAGGAGTCCGCACGTGGTGGACAAGATGGATGAGCGCTTCATGCGCGTCGTCTCCTTTATGTGGAAACCGCCCCGCGCGGACGGTCCGACCGCCCAAAGATTGCAAGGCTGTTGCCAGTCGGCGAGCGGCGGGCCGGAGCGCCTGGCGGCGCCCCGGCCTCGCGACGCAGCACGCCGTACCCTACGGACAGTTGGGGAAGGCGCTGGTGTCCTGGATCGGCTCGAAGGCCTGGTTCAGCGGATTGGTGTAGAGGCGGGTGAAGCCGGTCGTCGTGTCTGTCACCTTGATCTGCGTGTCGACGTTGGTGAGGCCGCCGGCGAAGAACCAGTAGTGGCCGCCGAGCGTGCAGCCGTCGAGCACCTTGAGCACCGTCTCGACGTTCGACGCGTTGAAGAACCACAGGTAGCCGGTGTCGTCGGTCAGCTTCACGATCTGCGCCTGGCCGCTCTGCTGCGCCGACTGGAAGGTCGCCTGGACCTGGAAGCGGTTGTTGACGAGGCAGAGCGTCGTCGGCCCCGGAGCGCAGGTGGTGGCGCCGGAGCTGCCGCAGGCGAGGGTCAGGCTGTACGGGCCGGTCGCCGCCGTCTGGGCGCTCGAGGCGACGGCGTAGTAGGTGCCGCTGGTGGGCACCGTGAAGGAAGCCCGCGAGTTGGTGCCGCCGCCGCCGTCGTCGTCCTGCTGGATGACGTTGCCGGCACCGTCCTCGATGAAGAGGTAGGTGTCGACGGTCGCCGAGGAGAGCGAGATCGCGATCTGCTGCCCGGCGGTGGCGGTGAAGCCGTAGAGGTCGTCGTAGAAGAAGCCGCCGCCGTTGGCCGGCTCCTGGCAATCGGTGGTGGCGAGGGTACCGTTGACCGTCTGACCGCAGCTCAGCGGCGTGAGCGGGCAGGTGGTCCCGGCCCGCGGCGCGAGCCTGGCGAGCGCCTCCGGCTTGGCCGGCACCCCGGCCGCGGCCGGCCCGGCGGCGGTGAGCAAAAATCCCAAGCTCCAAGCGAACGACGAATGTCTCATGCGCGTCCTCCTCCAAGATGGGAACCACCCTCTGTGGATGGTCCGCTGGCTGTCCGTCGATCGGGCGGTCGAGCCTCTGGTCGCATCACCACTCGATGTTCTGCAAGCTGCCTGCCGGGGCCGTCACGGCGAGCGAGCCGTGGAGGCCGCCGCCGGTCACCGTACCGTGGATCGACTGGGGAGGGAAGGCCGCGGGAGCGGCGGCGGCGAGGCTCGGGAGGGCGAGCTGTGAGGTGTCGCCGGCGATCGTGACGTCGATCTGGAACGCGCCGGCGCCTGTCGCGGTGACCTGGCCGACGAACGCCAGCGCCGGTCCGTGGGCGAGGCCGCTCGCCGATTCGTAGCGCGCGCCGTGGAGCAGGCCGTGCACCGGCCCTGCCGCCCAGCCGTCGCCGTCCCGCAGCGCCTTGATGGCGGTCGCCACATAGGGGTTCTGCGCCGCGAGCGCGCCTTCCATCGCGGCCGCGCTCGGCAGCGGCGCCGGCGCGGCGGCGGTCGGCGCCGCGATCGCGGAAGGGTCCGGCGCGGGAGTCGCGCGGCCGCAGCCGGCCTGCGGCGCTCCCCAGGCGCGGCAGTAGGCGAGGTAGCTGTCGCCGCCCCAGGGCAGCGCGCCGCCTCCGCACTCGCAGAAGCCGCCCGCCGCCGCCGCGGCGCAGTCGGCCTGCGCACAGCTCCCCGAGCTGCAGTCCTGCGCGCAGGCGAGGCCCTGCGCCCGAGACGCCGGCGCCGCGGCGGCGAGGAGCAAGAGGGCGGTGAGAGAGGTGAGCCAGAGAGTGCGCATCGGTCGGCCTCCGTCAGTGCTCGCTCAGGGTCGCTGCTTCCGCGCCGGCGGCGGCTTCGGCTGCCGGTAGGGCGGGAAGGTGAGCAATCGGATGTACCCGGCGAAGACGTTGTCGGTGTTCTCCGGGTGATAGGTGGCCCAGGTGATGACGCCCTGACCGGAGTCATTGACGTCAAAGTGGTAGTTTTCGGCTGCAAGAAAGTCGGTTGTGATCAAGAGAGGCGGCGCAGCTTGGCGTGTGTTGGGGTCGAATCGGCTGACGTAAATGCTGGTGTCCCCCGACGGCTCTGCGACGCCCCAGGTGAGGGCGAAGGTCCCGTCGGCCAAGCCGCGCGCCTGTCCTTGCAGGAAGCCAGAGGGTGGCGCCTGACCCAACTCGAGCGCATCTGTGAGCGGTGCGCCGAGTTGGTCGAAGAGACGAACATACAGCGCATAGAGATGAGCTTGTTCGGGCACCGCCCAGATAAGCAGAAACCTGCCATCCGGCGCGATGCCAACTCCGACGCCGCCATCACGAATTCCGAACGCGCCTTCGGCCTGAGCCACATTCTGTGAGAGCAGAGGCGTCTGCGGTTGTCCGGCTCCTGTAAAAATTTGGAAACCCAGCGGGCAGGGCCTTGGTGGGACGAAGCTTCTTGCGCAACGCGAGTAGAGAACGATGAAGCGACCTTGGCCATTGATCGCCGCGTCGTCGAAATAGAGCCGGCTGGGATTCGTGGCGAGTGCGACGGGCACGCCGAGCGGCTTTGTATCGAAGTCAAAAACCTGGATGCTCGGTTGTCGGAATGGGTCTCCATTCGGATAGGCGCCATCCAGGCGGAACATCACCGGCAGGAACAATGGATCCAATCCGCCGCTCCACCGATAGTAGAGCTGGTAGTACTCGATGTCCGAATTGGGCCAAGTGAATGAGCTCTTCAGAATGTTGTCTTGGCGATCGAGGAGAACTGCGGCGCTGGTCTTCGCTAGATAGTGTTGCCAGGTTACCAGGTAGTGGTCACCGAGCGGCACGATGCCGCCTGTGTCCACCGGCCGACCCGCCTCAGGCACGAAGAGGTTACCGAGCAAAGCGCCATCGGGAGCGTAGCTCTGGACCTCGAACTGTGGATATCCGTCGGTCCCAGGAGGCACGATCGTCGCTGTTCCAGAGAGGGCGAAGCCGCCATCGGCGAGAAGGGCCACGCTCTGGTAGTAGTGGCTGGCAAGAAACGGAACATTGAGGACTGGCTCCGCGTGGACGACGTCGTTGCTCGCCGCGCTGAGGTTGTGAGCCAGCAAGGCCACGCACGCCGCGGCCACGAGGGACCTCCGACTGTGAGCACGATCGATCTTCAACTTTGACTACTCCTATTGGCAGCTGCTCTGGAAGTAGCTCAAGAGCACCGCGATGTCGTCCCTGTAGAACGGGGGAGCCGGGGCGGAATACAACGTATTTGCCAGGAGCTGGGAAAAAGAGCTCGACCACACGGCTCCTGTCTTGGGATCGGACCATTGCAGCTTCCAGCAACCGCCGACCGTGACGCGAAATTGGAGGCCTGTCTGATATCCGGTGGTGGATCCGTTGCCGCAAGAGAATTCGTGGTATCCGTCATTTTTGGGCGGCCCGTTAAGCACCTGGCTCATTGGCAGGGCGTGATGGATATAGAGTGCGTAGTTGTAGGTGGATGCCATGGTCGACCAATACGCATTTGCGTTCTGTGTGAAGCAGGTCCCTCGGTCGATCATCCCCCACGCCGGCACTCCCGCGCACCAGTCGCTGGCGCCGTTGCAGCTCGCCTGCTGCACGGCGGTGAGGTCGATCGGCGTGGTGCTCACGATCCCCGGCTTGAGGAAGCTGTAGAGCACGCCGAGCTGCGTCGCGGCGTCCTGGCTGCTCTGCACGCTGCGGTCGTAGCTGTAGCCGGCGAAGAGGCCGCCGGTGTACATGGCGAACTCCCAGGCCTCGGCGCGCACGTCGTCCGCCGTCCTGAAGTTGTAGTTGAGATTGGGGATGGCCTGGCCTTCGTCGAAGCCGATGCCGAGGCCGGCGCGTTGGCCGGCGATCGAGGCGTCGCGGAAGACGGCGATGGCGCCGTCGACGCCGGGGTTGTTGATCTCGGTGTAATGCGCGCTCTCCAGCTTGACGCCGGGCACCTGCCAGCCGAACGACGGCGCCATGTGGCCGTTGATCATCACCAGGTGGCTGGCGTCGTTCGCCTGGATGGTGGCGAGCATCGCGGTCTGCCAGTCGATCACTTGGCCGGCGGTAGCCATTGAGGTGTTGAGGTCGGGCTCGTTGGCGATCTCCCAGATGAGGTTGGGATATTTCTTCAGCTGGTTGACGACCGCCGCGACCGCCGCCTTCTGTGCGCTCCGCGCCGTGATGTTCTGCGCCACGGTATCCGTCTTGTGGACGGGATCGTCGAAGCTCGCGAAGTACTTCTGCGCCGTGAAGCCCTGGCCGGAGACCGTGTTGGCGGGATTGAACGGGCTCGTCGACCAGTTGCCGTCCCACGGATCGAGGAGGGTCAGCTCGACGATGATGCCCTTGTTGTAGGCGTCGCAGAGGACCCTGTCGAGATTGCCGAGGTTGACGGTGTCGAGCTGGCCGAGATTCCACTTGCCCGCGACATAGACGAAGGGCTGCTCGTTGGCGAAGGGCGCCCCGTAGGCTCCCATCCCCGGGCTGTGGTTGAGGATGCTGTAGTTGCGGACGAGGTTGTTCTTGTCGGCCTGGAGGATCGAGAAGACGCTCGCAAAGGTGCTGAGAGCGCAGTACTGCGCCGCCCGCTGCGGCTGCGCGATGTGGCAGAGGTACTCGTACGACATGCCAAGGAGCGGCAGGGTCGCTCCCTTGTAGGAGAAGTAGTGGTGGTTGCTGGTGAGCGCGACCGGCGCTCCGGTCGGTGAGCAGGTCTGGGCGCGAGCGGCGGCCGCGATCGACGCCGAGGCGATCAGAACGGCGACGAGCTGCCGGGACCGGCGGACGGCAGGCATGATCGAATCCCTCCGATGAGGATGAGCGCTCGCATCGACTTCGCACCCACAGTAGCATCGAAACCACGGCGAGCCGCCGGGGGCCGTCTGCTACACTTCCGCGGCCATGCCGGAGACCGTCCACCGCCCGCCGCCCGGTTCCCGGGTCGGCATGATCAGCCTGGGGTGCCCGAAGAATCTCGTCGACAGCGAGGTGATGCTGGGCGAGCTGGCGCGGCGGGGCTATGAGGTGGTGGCGGACCTGGGGTCGGCCGAGACGGTCATCGTCAACACCTGCGGCTTCATCGAGGAGGCGAAGCAGGAGTCGATCGACACCATCCTCGAGGTGGTGGGGCGCAAAGGGCACGGGGTCGAGCGGGTCCTCGTCGCCGGATGCATGGTCAACCGCTACGGCGAGGAGCTGGCGCGGGAGATCCCGGAGATCGACGGCTTCGTGGGGCTCGACCAGCTGCGCGAGGTGGGAGAGCTGGTCCAGCTCGGCGGCGGCCCGCCGCTGCCGGCGCCGTCGCATGTCGTCTTCGATCACACCGCGCCGCGCCTGCTCACCACCCGCGGCCACGCCTACCTGAAGGTCGCCGAGGGCTGCGACAACCCCTGTACCTTCTGCGCCATCCCGATCTGGCGCGGCCGCTTCCGCAGCCGCACCATGGCGAGCCTGGTCGACGAGGCGCGCCAGCTCGCCGCGGCCGGGGTGCGCGAGCTCTGCCTCATCGCCCAGGACACCACCCGCTACGGCGAGGACCTGGGCCTCGGCCGCCACGGGCTGCTGCGCCTCGTCGAGGCGCTCCTCGCCGGCACCGATCTCCCGTGGATCCGCTTCCTCTACGCCTATCCGACGACGCTCGACGAGGAGCTCCTGCGGCTGATGGGGAGCGAGCCGCGCTTCTGCTCCTATGTCGACATGCCGCTGCAGCACAGCCACGGTCAGCTGCTGGCGGCGATGCGGCGCGGCGGCGACGCCAAGCGCTACCTCCGCCTCCTCGACCGCGCCCGCGAGCTCGCCCCCGACATCTTCCTGCGCTCGACCTTCATCGTCGGCTTCCCCGGCGAGAGCGAGGAGCATTTCGCCGACCTCGTCGCCTTCGTCGAGCAGGCCCGCTTCGATCACCTCGGCGCCTTCGCCTTCAGCCCGGAGCCGGACACCCCGGCCGCCGCGCTCGCCGGCCGCGTCCCCAAGGGCGTCGCCCGCCGGCGCCTGAAGCGTCTCCTCGAGGCGCAGCGGCCGATCGCCATCGAGCGCCGGCAGCGCCTCGTCGGCCGCCGTCTGCAGGTGCTCATCGAGGGGGTCTGCGAGGAGAGCGAGCACCTCCTCCAGGGCCGCCACCAGGGGATGGCGCCGGACATCGACGGCCGGGTGCTGATCAACGACTGCGGGGCGGCGAGCTCCGACCTCGGGCTGGCCGAATCCACCGAGGCCGAGCCGGAGCGGCCGGAGCTCGATCTCGCCGCGGTGCCGGCCGGCACCCTCGCCTGGGTCGAGATCACCGAAGCCCACGCCAACGACCTCGTGGGCCGGCTGGTCGGCATCCTCTAGATCCATGCTGGTCGTCCAGGACGCCTTCCATGCGAGCGACCTGCCGCGCGGCGGTGTCGGCGCGGTGGGCAATTTCGACGGCATCCACCGCGGCCAGCGCGCCCTCCTCGACCTCATGGTGGCGCGGGCGCGGGAGATCGGCGTGCCGGCGGTCGTCATCACCTTCGACCCGCACCCCGTCGCGGTGCTGCGGCCCGAGCAGGCGCCGCTGCCGCTCACCACCCTCGAGCAGCGCGAGAAGCTCCTCGACGAGGCGGGAGTCGACGTCGTCCTCGTCATCCGCTTCACCCCGGAGTTCGCGCGCACCCCGGCGCGCAACTTCGCCCGCGACTTCCTGCACGGCAAGCTCGACCTGCGCGAGGTCTACGTCGGCGCCTCCTTCCAGTTCGGCCACCGCCGGGAGGGCGACCTTCCCCTCCTCCGCGAGCTGGGGGCGAGCTTCGGCTTCGCCGCTTTCGGGGTCGAGGAGGTCAACCTCGGCGGCGAGCGGATCTCGAGCACCCGCATCCGCCAGGCGCTCGCCGAGGGGAAGGTCGAGGACGCGCGCGAGATGCTCGGCCGGCCGTACGCGATCACCGGCATCGTCGCCCGCGGCGACCGCATGGGGCAGCGCCTGGGCTGGCCGACGATCAACCTGAAGCCCGAGAACCGGCTGATCCCGGCGGACGGCGTCTACGTCTCGCGCTGCTTCTTCCCCAGCTATCCGGCGAGCTTCGACGCGGTGACCAACATCGGCACCCGGCCGACCGTCTACGAGAACTACCAGCGGGTGGTGGAGAGCCACATCCTGGAGTTCAAGGCGGACGTCTACGGCGAGCGGGTGGAGCTGTCGTTCTGGAAGCGCCTGCGCGAGGAGCGCATCTTCCCCACCATGATGGACCTCGCGACGCAGATCGGGCGCGACGTCGAGGCCGCCCGCGAGTTCCTGCTCCGCCAACGGGCGGCGGCGGCGGTGGGGGAGGCGGACTAGCGGCGGTGGGAATCCGCCCGGCGGCCGGCGCACGGACCACTCTTCGACCGCCCGCCCGGAGCGGGAGAGGGGGACCCGCGGGGCGCCTGGCCGGCGACCGCGGCGCGGCATTTTTGACCGGCGAAGATTGTTACGACGCGCATAGGGCGGCGGTATGCTGCCCGATCGGTATCGGGCGGTTCCGAGCCGCCCTTGCGAAGGGAGACCAGAGAGCCTATGTCCAACGACAAGATCGTCGCGGTGAAGGACGACACGTTCGAGAGCGAAGTGCTGAAGTCAGACGTCCCGGTCCTCGTCGACTTCTGGGCCGAGTGGTGCGGCCCCTGCCGGATGGTGGCGCCGGTGCTCGACGAGCTGGCCGACGAGATGGACGGCAAGGTGCGGGTGGTCAAGCTGAACGTCGACGAGAACCAGCAGATCGCCTACCAGTTCCAGGTGCAGAGCATCCCGACCTTCATCCTGTTCAAGAACGGCCAGATGGCCGACCGCATGATGGGCGCCATGCCCAAGGCGGCCTTCCAGACCTTCATCAACCGCAACCTCTGAGCGGCAGGCGGGGGACCGGCGCCGTCTCACCGGCGCCGGTCGGCAGGCCGCGTTCCCCGATGGAAAACATGGGCCGGGCGCCTGGCGGATGATCGCTCCCGCGGCGCTCGCCGCCCTCGACCGCGATCTCGCCGAGCTCGGCTGCGGCGCGCTCCTGCTCCTCGCCGACTCCTCGCGCGACCCCGATCTCGCCCCCTTCGTCGGCCCGGCCCACCTCGGCAGCAGCTTCCTCGTCGCGCCGCGCGGCAGCGGGCCGTTCCTCGGCTTCCTGACCGCCATGGAGCGCGACGAGGCGGCGGCGACCGGCCTCGCCCTCCTCGAGCCGGCGGCACTCGAAGTGGGGAAGCGCCTGGAGGAGAGCCTTGCCGCTGCCGATTTCCTCGCCGCGGTCCTCGCCCGCGGCCTCGCCCTCGCCGGCGTGCCGCCGGGGCGCCTCGCCCTCGCCGGCCACGGCGCGGCGGGAGTCCTCTGGGGGGCCTGCTCGCGGCTCGCCGCCCACGGCTACACGCTGGCCGACGGCAACGAGCTCACCCTCGTCCTCCGCAAGACCAAGGGCCCGGCGGAGATCGCCGCCGCCCGCGCCGCGGCGCGGGGCACCGCGGCGGCTCTCCGCGAGGTCGCCCGCCTGCTGGCGGCGGCCGAGGTGCGGCGAAGCCCGCGGGCGGAGCTCTGGCTCGCCGGCGAGCGCCTGACGGTCGGCAGGCTGCGGGCGGCGGTGGCGCAGACGGTCGCCGCCCATGGCCTCGAGCAGCCGCAGGGCAACATCCTCGCCCCCGGCCGCGACGCCGGGGTGCCCCACTCGACGGGCGACGACGCGCGCGTCCTCCGCGCGGGCGAGCCGCTGGTCGCCGACCTCTTCCCGCGCGGCGCCGTCTTCGCCGACTGCACGCGCACCTTCTGCGTCGGTCCGCCGCCCGAGCCGCTCCGCCGCGCCCACGCCGCCGTCCTGGACGCCCTCGCCGCCGCCCACCGCGAGGCGGTCGCCGGCGTCCGCGGCTTCGCCCTCCAGGAGTCCGCCTGCGCACGGCTGGGGGCGGCCGGCTATCCGACGCCCCTCTCCCACCCTGGCACCGCGACCGGCTACGTCCACGGCCTCGGCCACGGCGTCGGCCACGAGCTCCACGAGTACCCGAGCTTCCGCCGCCACGCCGGTCGCGAGGGCGTGCTCGCCGCGGGCGACCTCTTCACCCTCGAGCCTGGTCTCTACGATCCGGCGGACGGGTGGGGGGTGCGGCTGGAGGACCTGGTGGTGCTCGGCGACGGTGGCCTCGAGAACCTCACCCCGCTGCCCTACGAGCTCGATCCGCGCGCCTGGTAGGCGCCTCCGCCTCGAACCCGCCGCTCGCCCGGCCCGTAGGGGAACCAAACGGCGCCGCCGCGCCCTGGAGACCCTCATGAGCCATTTGAGCCACCTGAGCCATCTGCTGCGTGACCTCCGCTACGCCCTGCGGGTGCTCGGCAAGAGCCCGGGGTTCACCGCCGTGGCGGTCTTGACGCTCGGTCTCGCCATCGGCGCCAATACGGCGATCTTCAGCATCGCCAACGCGCTGCTCTTGAAGCCGCTGCCCTTCCCGGCGCCCGAGCGGCTGCTGGCGGTGGTGCGCCACTATCCGGAGGGCGAGGGCTCGTCGATGTCGATCCCCCGCTTCCTCTACCTGCGCGACCACGCGCGGTCGTTCGACCATGTGGCGACCTACGACCGGCTCGCCTCCGGCTTCAACCTGGCGGGCGACGGCAGGCCGGAGCGGATCATCGGCTCGCGGGTGTCGCGCGACTTCCTCGCCACGCTGGCGGCGAAGCCGGAGCTCGGCCGCGATTTCCTCGCCGAAGAGGACCGCCCCGGCGCCCGCCGCGTCGTGCTCCTCTCGGACGCCCTCTTCCACCGCCGCTTCGGCGGCGACCGGCGGGTGCTCGGCCGCACCGCGCGGCTCAACGGCGAGATCTACACGGTCGTCGGCGTCATGCCGCCGGCCTTCCGCTTCCCCAGCCGCGCCGAGCTGTGGACGCCGCTGCAGATCGATCCGGCGAGCCAGGAGAAGGCCAACTATCTCGAGATCGTCGGCCGCCTGAAGGACGGCGTGACGGAGACCTCGGCGGCGGCCGAGATCGAGGTGATCGGACGCCGCTTCGGCGCCGAGCGGATCGCCGGCGAGACCCCCGACCCGCGGGTCAGCTGGCGGGTCAGGCCGCTCGCCGAGCAGCTCTACGGGCGCCTGCGGCCGGCCGTCCTCGTGCTCATGGCGGCGGTCGGCTGCGTCCTCCTCATCGCCTGCGTCAACATCGCCAACCTGCAGCTGGCGCGGGCCGCGGCGCGGCGGCGGGAGATCGCCATCCGCAGCGCGCTCGGCGCCGGCGGCCGGCGGATCGCGGCGCAGCTCCTCGCCGAGAGCCTCGTCCTCGGCCTGCTCGGCGGGGTCGCCGGCGCCGCCCTCGGCTTCGCCGGCCTCCAGGGGCTCCTCGCCCTGCGGCCGGCGGCGCTCGACGCGCTGCTGCCGCTCTCGGCGGTGGGGATCGACGGCAACGTGCTCGCCTTCACCCTGGGCGTCGCCGTCCTCGCCGGCCTCCTCTTCGGCCTCGCCCCGGCGCTCCAGGCCCTGCGCGGCGACCTCATCGACCCCTTGAAGGAGGGCTCGCAGCGGACGACCGGCGGCATCGGCGGCCTGCGCACCCGCCGCGCCCTGGTCATCTCCGAGGTCGCCCTCGCCCTCGTGCTGCTGACCGGCGCCAGCCTGCTGGTCAAGAGCTTTACCGGCCTCCTCCGCATCCAGCCCGGCTTCGACACCGACCACCTGCTGACCATGAAGCTGTCGATGCCCCTCTCGCGCTACGGCGACGCCGCGGCGCTCGACCGCTTCGCCCGCCAGCTGGTCGCCCGCGGGGAGGGCCTGCCGGGGGTGCGCGGCGTGGCGATCGCCACCTCGCTCCCCATGGAGATGGGGCCGGACATGCCCTTCATCATCGAGGGGCGCTGGAAGGGCGCCAAGGGCCCGGCGAACGCCGACGGCGAGCACGACGGCGAGGGCGGCGCGCAGTACCGCGCGGTGACGCCGGGCTTCTTCCCGGCGCTCGGCATCCCGCTCGTCGCCGGCCGCAACTTCGGCGACGCCGACGGCGCCGGCCGCGAGCTCGTCGTCATCGTCAACCAGACGCTCGCCAAGCGCTACTTCCCGCACCAGAGCCCGCTCGGCCAGCGCCTCCACATCGGCATGCCGGAGGTCCCCGAGCTCGGCGATCCGGCGCCGCGGACGATCGTCGGCGTGGTGCGCGACGTGCGCGAGCTGGGGCTCGACGAGAAACCGCCGGCGCTCACCTACGTGCCGCTCGGCCAGGTGGCGAAGCCGCTGGCGATCAAGCTCATCGACCTGCTGCCGATGGCGGTGGTGGCGCGGTCGTTCGGCGCTCCGGCGGCGCTCGCCCCCTCGCTCGAGCACGCCGTGTGGGCGATCGATGCCGAGCAGCCGGTCGCCGACGTCGAGACGCTCGACGTCATCGTCGACCGCTCGCTCGGCCTGCAGCGCTTCGAGGCGGTGCTGCTGGGATTCCTCGCCGTCGCCGCCCTCATCCTCTCCGCGGTCGGCATCTACGGCGTGCTCTCCTACCTCGTCACCCAGCGGACGCGGGAGATCGGCATCCGCATGGCTCTGGGCGCCAGCAGCGGCCACGTGCAGCGCTCGGTGCTCGGCTCCGGCCTCTGGGCGGTCGCGATCGGCATGGTCGTCGGCCTCGGCGGCTCGCTCGCCCTCACCCGCCTGCTGGCGGCGCTCCTCGTCGACGTCAACGCCCGCGATCCCGCCGCCTTCGGCCTCGCCGCGGCGGTGCTCACCGGCGTCGCCCTCCTCGCCGGCGGCGTCCCCGCCCGCCGCGCCAGCCGCATGGACCCACTCCGCGCGCTGCGGCAGGAGTGAGCGGAGACCCTCGATCCTCCCTCCGGCCTCGCGGCGCCGCGGCGCCCGAAGGCCGCGCTAAGATGCCGTCGAGTTGTAGCGCACGACGACGGCGCTCCGGCGCGGAGGAGGGGACATGGTCGCGGATTTCAAGAAGTTCCTGCTACAGACGAACGCGCTCGCCCTGGCGATCGGCGTCATCATCGGGGCGGCGGTGGGCAAGGTCGTCACCTCGATGGTCGGCGACCTGCTGATGCCGGTGATCGGCCTCGTCCTCCCCGCCGGCGGCTGGCGGGACCTCAAGTGGGTGCTCTCCCTGAAGCCCGACGGCACGCCGGCCAACGCCATCGCCTACGGTGCCTTCCTCGGCAACGTCGTCGACTTCGTCATCATCGCCTTCGTCGTCTACCTGATCACCAAGGCGTTCCTCAAGCCGGCGCCCGCGGCGGCGGCGCCGAGCACCAAAGAGTGCCCCGAGTGCAAGGAGCTGATCCCGGCGGCGGCCCGCCGCTGCCGCGCCTGCACCAGCCAGGTCGCTTGACGAGGTCTCCCCGCCCGCGGCACCGGCACCGGCTCCGGCTCGGGCTCCCGGTGGCCGCTGCCTGCCTCCTCGCGGCGTCGACCCTGGCGCCGCGAGGCTGCGGCCCCACCGGCTCGCTCGCCGGCCTGCGCATCGAGGTCGCCTTCCCCGCCGCGCTCCGCGCCGCGCCGGCCGACGGCCGCGTGCTCCTCATCCTCTCCACCCGCGGCGGCGCCGAGCCGCGCACGCAGGTCGCCGAGAGCGCCGCGAGCGAGGAGGTCTTCGGCGTCGACGCCCACGCCCTGCGGCCGGGCGAGAGCGCGGTCTTCGACGCCGCGACCTTCGGCTACCCGCGCGCCAACCTGGCGGCGCTGCCGGCGGGCGACTACACCGTGCAGGCGGTCCTCGACCTCTACGACACCTTCCACCGCGGCGACGGCAAGACCGTCGAGCTGCACGCCGACCACGGCGAGGGGCAGAGCTGGAGCACCTCGCCGGGGAACCTCGTCTCGACGCCGGTCGAGCTCACCCTCGATCCGGCGCGGCAGCCGGTCGTCCGCATCGCTCTCGCGCAGGCGATCCCGCCGATCGAGACGCCGGCCGACACCCGCTACGTGCGCCATTTCAAGATGGTCTCGCCGCTCCTCTCGCGCTTCTGGGGGCGGCCGGTCGAGCTCGGCGCCGTCGTCCTCCTCCCCGCCGGCTTCGACAGCCATCCGCAGGCGCGCTTTCCGGCGGTCTACTACTTCGGCCACTACGCGAACGACTTCGCGACGCCGG
Organism: uncultured Acidobacteriota bacterium; assembly: GCA_963755825.1. Lineage (GTDB taxonomy): Bacteria > Acidobacteriota > Thermoanaerobaculia > Multivoradales > UBA5704 > DATBQN01. The sequence goes on from CAVWLA010000001.1 coordinate 299,308, forward strand.
TGGGCTTTCTCGAGACCCGTCCCTCGTGGCTCGACGAGCAGGCGAGCGGCTCCTCGCTCGACGCCGCCTACCAGCTCTACCGCGACTGGCGCTCCGGCCGCCTGCCGCGCATGCTGGTGGTCTCGCTGCAGCACCCGAACCCCTATTACGACGACTCCTACGGCGTCGACTCGGCGAACCTCGGCCCCTACGGCGAGGCCATCGTCCACGAGCTGATCCCGGCGATCGAGGCGCGCTTCCGCGGCATCGGCGAGCCCTGGGCGCGGGCGGTCTACGGCGACTCGACCGGCGGCTGGGCGGCGCTCGCCCAGCAGATCTTCTACCCCGACGAGTACAACGGCGTCTGGTCGCTCTGCCCCGACCCGGTCGACTTCCGCGCCTTCCAGACCACCGACCTCTACGCCGACGCCAACGTCTACTGGAGCGACGCCGGAGGGCGCTCGCCGCGCCCCGACAGCCGCGACCTCGCCGGCGACGTCATCACCACGGTCGAGGGGCAGAACCGCTACGAGCGGGCCATCGGCAGCCACAACCGCTCGGGCGATCAGTTCGACGCCTGGGAGGCGGTCTACGGCCCGCTGGGCGACGACGGCTACCCGCTGCCGGCCTGGGACAAGACGACCGGCGCCATCGACCACCGGGTCGCCGCCTATTGGCGGGAGCACTACGACCTCAGCCACATCCTGGAGCGCGACTGGAAGACTCTCGGCCCCAAGCTCACGGGGAAGATCCACGTCACCGTCGGCGACAAGGACAGCTTCTTCCTCGACGGCGCCGTCCGCCTCCTCGACCGCTTCCTCGCCGGCACGCGGGAGGCCGGCCGCGGTCCCTTCTACGCCGGCAGCGTCGACTTCGGCCGCGACCAGCCGCACTGCTACACCGGCGGTCAGGGCGACGCCGCCGGCGAGCGCCTCTCGCTCAACCAGCGCCTGCTGCCGGCCATGCAGAGCCGCATGCTGGCGACGGCGCCGGCGGGGGCGGACGTGGCGAGCTGGCGCTATTGACGGGACGCGCCGCCGGCCGGGCCGGCGCCGTTCACGATAGATTCATCGCCCCATGAGCAGCGCCGCGCGCCGTCCGCCCCAACGCCCGCCGCCGCCCGCGCCGCCCCCGCGCGCCGATCGCCAGACGCGGTCGCTCAAGGCGCTCGCCGTCCTCGTCGCCTTCGTCATCGTCGCCGTCCTCTGGCAGACGGCGTCGACCGCGCGCTGGCAGCCGGCGCAGGCGACGGTCGGCTCGGTCGAGTCGCAGGTGGCGCCGTTCGTCGACCTGCGGCGGTTCGGCATCCATTTCGGCCGCCAGCGCCACGAGTCGTTCACCTACCGCTATCGGGTCGGCGCGGCACATTTCGAGGGCCGCGAGGACGGGGCGCCCGCCGCCTCGCGGCTGGTCGTCTACTACGACCCCGCCGAGCCCGGTCATTCGCAGGTCGGCCGCCCGAGCCTCGGCCCCGCCCTCGGCGCCTCGGCCGCCGCGCTCGCCCTCCTCGCGCTGGCTTTCTGGCTGGCGCGGCGAGGCCGTTTGCGGCGCGATCGATCCTCCTGACGCGGGCGCTTGCTCTGCACGACACTCTTCCGTGCCGCTGCGGAGACGTCCCGCGGTCCCCGTGATGTCCAGAGGGTATCGTTCAGGACCTGGGACGTCTCGACACCCCCGCCCGCCGTAGTGAAGGTGTGTAGAGACGTCCCAGGTCCTGAACGATATTGCGCGCAGGCCACGGAGACCGCGGGACGTCTCCGCAGCGGCCGACAGGTCCGCATCGGCGACGACGATCGACGGCTCGCCGCTCAGCCGAGGCGCGTCATGCGCTCGGCGATGAGGTGGTGGACGATCGGCCGCTCGCCGCCGAGGTGGAAGGAGCGCGCCACGTCGAGCACGTCCAAGTCGGTGACCGTCTGGCGCTCGTGCTGGCGCAGGTGCTCGAGCCAGGACTTGACGAGGAAGACCTCGACGTAGTGGTGCGGCGTCTCGGCGTCGGCGAAGAGCCCCCAGTCGAAGGCGCCGTCGCGCAGGCGGATGCGGCGCACCTCCTGCATCGCGGCGGCGAACTCGGCGGTGCGCTCGACGTCGACCGAGTACTGGACGGTGACCAGCACCGGCCCGCGCTCGGGCTCGAAGCCGTCGTGGATGATCGGCGCCGGGTTCTGCCGCGACGGAGCCAGGTTCAACCCTTCGCCGGAGAGCAGGTGGAAGCGGTAGGTGGCGGCGAGGCCGACGATCATGCCGACCGCCGAGAGGACGAGCGCCATGGGCACGCCGAGGTGGGTGCCGACGGCGCCCCAGAGGGCGCTGCCGAAGGTGAGGCCGCCGTAGAAGACCAGCATGTAGACGGAGAGCGCCCGCGCCCGCACCCACGCCGGCACCACGGTCTGCACCGCGACGTTGAGGCTGGAGAGGAGCGACAGCCAGGCGCCGCCGGCGAGGAGCATGGTCGCCATCAGCAGCCAGAAGTCCCGCACGTAGGCGAGCGAGACGGTGGCGCCGGCGAAGACGATGGTCGCCACCGCGACGACGAGGTCGCTCGAGCTCTTGCGCTGCCAGCGGGGCAGCGCGATGGCGCCGGCGACGGCGCCGACCCCCATGGCGCCGAGGAGCAGGCCGTAGCCGCCGGCGCCGCGGTTGAGGTCGTTCTTGGCGACGAGCGGCAGCAGGGCCCAGAGCGAGCTGCCGCAGAGGATGAAGACGGTGCCGCGGGCGATCACCGCCAGCAGCTCGGGGGCATGGCGCACGTAGCGGACGCCGCTGCGCATGGCGCCGAGCACGCGCTCGGCGGGCAGCACCGTCTCCTCGCGGCGGCGCTTCCACCAGAAGAGCACGGCGACGACGCCGAGGAAGGAGACGCCGTTGAGCAGGAAGGTGGCGGCCGGGCCGGAGGCGGCGACGACGAGGCCGGCGAGCGCCGGGCCGGCGGCGCGCGCGATGTTGAACGACAGGCTGCCCAGGGAGACGGCGGCAGGGAGGTCCTCGCGCGGCACCAGCTCGGGGACGATCGCCTGCCAGGCCGGCCCGTTGAGCGCCGCGCCGAGGCCGAGAAGGAAGGTGAAGAAGAGGAGGACGCCGGGCGTCGCGAAGCCCGCGTGCGCGGCGATGCCGAGGCCCGCCGCCGCCACCGCCATCCACAGCTGGGTGACGATGAGGAGCCGCCGCCGGTCGACGACGTCGGCGATCGCTCCGGCGGGGAGCGAGAGGAGGAACATCGGCAGGCTGCTCGCCGCCTGCACCAGGGCGACGATGGCGGGCGACGGGGTGAGCGTCGCCATCATCCACGAGGCGCCGACGCTCTGGAACCAGGTGCCGACGTTGGAGGCCGTCTGGGCGATCCACAGCCAGAGGAAGACGCGCTCGGCGAGCGGCCGCCAGGGGGAGGGGGGGCGGGCGGCGGGCGCCGCCGCCGGCGGAGCCCCCGCGGCGGGGACCTCGCCGACGCTCGTCGCTCGCACCATGGCGGCGGAAGTCTACCTCGCGGGTGGAGGCCGCCAGGTGGTGCGCCGGCCTCAGCCGGGATCGGGGATCGACAGGATGCCGGCGCCGACCGCTCCCGCCGCCACGGCGAGCGCGTCGCGGTCGCCGCGCTCCATGGCCAGCTCGACCTCGAGGCTCTGGCGGTCGCGGCCGACGGTGGCGACGGCGACGATCTCGTCGCCCTTGCGGTAGACGACGGTGGCGTCGCGCGCCTCGAGCGAGCCGGACACCGCGGTGCGCTCCCAGGCCTTGCCGTGGCCGACGTAGGAGATCTGCACGTCGTAGTGCTGGCTCCAGAAGAACGGCGCGGCGGTGAACGCCTCGCGGCCGCCCAGCATGCTCGCCGCCGCCGCCTGCCCCTGGCGCTCGGCGACCACCCAGTGCTCGACGCGGTGGCGCTCGCCGCTCCGCGCGTCGAGCCAGCTGGCGATGTCGCCGGCCGCGTAGACGCCATGGATCGCGGTCTCCAGGCGGGGATCGACGAGGACGCCGTTGTCAACCTCGAGGCCCGCCGCCTCGGCGAGCTCGACCCGCGGCTGGACGCCGATGCCGGCGACGACGAGGTCGGCTGGCAGCCGTAGGCCGTCCTCGAGCTCGACTGCCTCGGCGGTGATCCGCGCCGCCTTCGCCAGCAGCCGGAAGACGACGCCGTGCTCCTCGTGGAGGGCGCGGACGAAGTCGGCGAGCTCGCGGCCGAGGACGCGGCCGAGCGGCCGCTCGTCAGGGGCGACGACGGTCACCTCGACGCCGCGGGCGCGCAGCGCCGCCGCCGCCTCGAGGCCGATGAAGCTGGCGCCGAGGACGACCGCCCGTTTCGCGGCTCCGGCAGCCGTGGCGGCCGCGGCGATGGCGCGGCTGTCGGCGAGCGAGCGGAGGAGATGGACGTGCGGCAGCTCGGCGCCGGGGACGTCCAGCCGGCGCGGCTCGGCGCCGGTGGCGAGGAGGAGGGCGCCGCGCGGGCCGAAGGGGAGCGTCCGCCCGTCGGCGAGGCGCACCGAGCGCGCCGTCAGGTCGATCGCCTCGACGCGCGTCCCCAGGACCAGCTCGATCTTCTTCTCGGCATAGAAGTCGCGGCCGTGGAGCGGGATCCAGTCCTCCGGCGCGTTGCCCGCCAGGTAGTCCTTCGACAGGTTGGGGCGGTCGTAGGGGACCTCGTCCTCGCCACCGACGAGCTGCAGCGGCCCGCCGTACCCCCGGCGGCGGAGCGCCTCCGCGGCGGCGTTGCCGGCGCCGCCGGCGCCGACGATGACGACCGCCTCGGGCTCTGGGGCCGGGGTCGAGGCGGGCGCCGGGGCCGCGGCCGGAGTGAGCTTGCCCTCCACCCGCACGCGGTCGCCGTGGCGCTCGACGCGATAGCAGGCCAGCGGGTTGAGCGCCGGGGCGCGCAGCGCCTCGCCGCTCTCGAGGCTGAAGCAGGCATGGTGCCAAGGGCAGCGCACGGTGCCGTCGACCACTAACCCTTCGGCGAGCGGGCCGCCGTAGTGGGTGCAGTGGGCGCCGACGGCGAAGGCGTCCTCGCCGCGGCGGACGAGGATCGCCGCCTCGCCGTCGACGTGGCCGAGAAGAGGCGTCCCCTCCGCGAGGTCGTCCCAGGCGACCCCCGCCTGCAGATCCGGTCCGTCGAGCTTCTGTTCACCGCTCATCCCTGGCTCCTCTCTCAAGATACGGCGCGCGAACCGCCCTGCCTACAGCAGGACCGGTGCCACCTTCGCCATCGCGAAGGGGCTTGACGGCGATGCTAACCTGACCTCGCGTCCTCGGCGATGCCCGATGCGAGGACGGACCCGGAGGAGATCATGGCGACCTGTGCCCACACCGATCAGATCCGCGACGTCACCCCCTCGACCGACCGCGGTTGCGAGGACTGCCTGAAGACCGGCGACAGCTGGGTCCACCTGCGGCTGTGCATGACCTGCGGCCACGTCGGCTGCTGCGACTCGTCGAAGAACCGGCACGCGACGAAGCACTTCCACCACACCCAGCACGCCATCATGCGCTCCTTCGAGCCGGGCGAGGACTGGAGCTGGTGCTACATCGACCAGGTCATGCTGTGACCGGCCCGGAGCGGCCGCGGCTGGAGGAGCTGCGCGGCATCGAGGTGCTCGCCGACCTCGCCCCCGAGGAGCTCGCCTGGGTGGCCGAGCACTCGGAGGTGGTGACGGTGGCGCCGGGCGAGGTCGTGCTCGCCGAGGGGTCGCCCGCCGACACCCTCTTCATGCTCCTCTCCGGGGTGATCGAGGGGCGGCGGGAGAAGGGGCCGGCGGACGGGCGGTTCTTCTCCGTGCACGCCGGCGAGGTCTCCGGCATGCTGCCGTTCTCGCGCATGAAGGAGTTCACGGTGACCGGCCGCGCCCTGGTCGAGAGCCGCGTCGCGCGCCTCGCGGCGGCGCTCTTCCCGCAGCTCCTGGCGCGCATTCCCCAGCTCGAGCCGCGGCTCGTCGGGGTGCTCACCGACCGGGTGCGCGAGACCACCCGCAACGACGAGCAGCGCGAGAAGCTGATGGCGCTGGGCAAGCTCTCGGCGGGGCTCGCCCACGAGCTCAACAACCCCGCCGCCGCGGCGCGCCGTGCCGCCGCCGACCTGCGCGAGCGCCTGGGCTCGATGCGGCGGGCCGCCGCCGAGCTCGCCGCGCGGGGCCTGACCAACGAGGACCGCGCGGTGCTCTGCGAGCTCGCCGACGCCGTCGAGACGGCGCGCGCGGCCGGCGCCGCGCAGGCGTCGAAGACGCCGCCCTCGCCGATGGAGGAGGCCGACCGCGAGAGCGCCATCGGCGACTGGCTTGACGAGCGCGGCATTGCCGACGGTTGGCGCCTCGCCGCGACCTTCGCCGGCGCCGGCCTCTCTCCTGAAGACCTGGCGCGCCTGGCGGCGCGGCTGCCGGAACCGGCATGGGCGGCGGCGCTGGGCTGGCTCGAGGCCGGCCTCGCCGCCTCCTCGCTGGTCGCCGACATCGAGAGCACCTCGCGCCGCATCTCGGAGCTGGTCGGCGCGGTCAAGAGCTACTCCCACATGGACCGCGGCTCCGGCAAGGTGGCGATCGAGCTGGCCTGCGAGATCGAGAGCACCATCACCATGCTCTCCTACAAGATCCGCAAGAAGGGAATCGCCCTCACCCGCGACCACGACCCGGCGATGCCGGAGATCCAGGCCTACGCCGGCGAGCTCAACCAGGTGTGGACGAACCTCCTCGACAACGCCATCGACGCGGTGCACGAGGGCGGCCGGGTGACGATCACGACGCGGCGGGTCAACCACTGGGCGGTGGTCGAGATCCGCGACGACGGGCCGGGCATCCCGCCAGACGTCCAGGGGCGCATCTGGGATCCCTTCTTCACCACCAAGCCGCTGGGCCAGGGGACCGGCCTGGGGCTCGACATCGCGCGCCGCATCGTCGTCCAGCGCCACGGCGGCGAGCTGGCCCTCGAGTCGGTCCCCGGCGACACCCGCTTCATCGTCCGCCTGCCGCTCGCCGACGGCGCGGACGCCGCCGCTGCCCCTGAGCCGCATTCCTGACGCACCACCCGAGACCCCGAGAGCGCGCGAACCGACCGATGACCGAGAACAACGAGACCACCGAGACGAACGATCCCAGCCAGCCGGCGCCGCCGGCGAAGGCGCTCAAGCCGGCGCCGAAGCCGGTCCTCTTCACCGTCGACGACGACCTCGAGGTGCTGCGCGCCGTCGAGCGCGACCTCCGCCGCCGTTACGGCGCCGATTACCGGGTGCTCCGCGCCAGCTCCGGCGCCTCGGCGCTCGAGGCGCTCCGCGAGCTCAAAGCGCGCGACGGCGCCCTTGCCCTCCTCCTCGTCGACCAGCGGATGCCGCAGATGAACGGCGTCGAGCTGCTCGAGCAGGCGATCCCGCTCTTCCCCGACGCCAAGCGCGTGCTCTTGACCGCCTACGCCGACACCGACGCCGCCATCCAGGCGATCAACTCGGCGCGCCTCGACTACTACCTCCTCAAGCCCTGGGACCCGCCGGAGGAGAATCTCTATCCGGCGCTGGACGACCTGCTCGCTGACTGGAAGGCGGGCTACAGGCCGCCGTTCGAAGGGGTCCGGGTGGTGGGGCACCGGTGGTCGCCGCGATCGTTCGAGGTCCGCGACTTCCTCGCCCGCCACCAGGTGCCGTATCGGTGGCTCGACGTCGAGACCGACACGGCGGCGAAGCGGCTGGCGGAGGAGACGGTGGGGGTGGCGGCGGCGGATGCTGCGGAATCGCTCGATCCGGCCGAGGCGGTGACGGCCGTGACCGCGGCGACCGCCGCGGCCGCCGGAGTCACCCCGAAACCCTGCCTGCCGCTGGTCTTCTTTCCCGACGGCTCGCATCTGACCGAGCCGACGCGCGCCGAGCTCGCCGCCCGCCTCGGTCTGCGCACGCAGGCGGAGAAGCCGTTCTACGACCTGGTGATCGTCGGCGGCGGCCCGGCGGGGCTGGCGGCCGCGGTCTATGGCGCCTCGGAAGGGCTGCGGACGCTGATGGTCGAGGGCGACGCGCCGGGCGGGCAGGCGGGGACGAGCTCGCGGATCGAGAACTATCTGGGCTTCCCGTCCGGTCTTTCGGGCGCCGACCTGACGCGGCGCGCGGTCGCCCAGGCGGCGCGCTTCGGGGTCGAGATCCTGTCGCCGCAGGAGGCGACGGGCCTGAGGTTGGAGGACGCCTATCGCATCGTCACGCTGGGCGACGGCACGGCGGTGAGCTGCCACGCGCTCCTGGTGGCGACGGGGGTGTCCTATCGCAAGCTCGACATGCCGGGCGTCGAGCGGCTGACCGGCGCCGGGATCTACTACGGCGCCGCGATGACGGAGGCGATGTCCTGCCGCAACGAGGAGGTCTTCGTCGTCGGCGGCGCCAACTCGGCGGGCCAGGCGGCGATGCACCTCTCGAAGTACGCCAAGAAGGTGACCATGCTGGTGCGCGGCGCGTCGCTCGCGGCGGGGATGTCGCAGTACCTGGTCGATCAGATCTGCGGCACCCCGAACATCGAGGTGCGGTTCGGCGCCCAGGTCGCCGAAGCGCACGGCGAGGAGAGCCTGGAGGAGCTGACGATCGAGGTGCGGGAGGTCGGAAAGGAGACCTTGCCGGCGAACTCGCTGTTCATCCTGATCGGGGCGATGCCGCGGACGGGGTGGCTGGAGGGGGTGGTGGCGCGGGACGACCGGGGGTTCATCCTGTCGGGGCCGGATCTGGTGAGCGATGGAAATGGGAATGGGGCGGGTGGGGCGGGAGCGGATGGGGGGGAGGGGAAGGCCGGGCGGCGGCCTCGCGGGTGGACGCTGGACCGCGACCCTTTTTTGCTCGAGACCTCGGTGCCCGGGGTGTTCGTCGCCGGGGACGTGCGGCATGGGTCGGTCAAGCGGGTGGCCTCTGGGGTGGGGGAGGGGGCGATCGCGGTTTCGTTCGTGCACCAGTATCTGGCGCGGTTGTAGAGGCTGGGCGAGCCGGCGGGTCGATTCGCGTCGCGCGCGATGGGGAAGGCGCGGCGGCGATGCGGTCGCGGCGGCCGCAACGGGGAAGCGGCGGCGCGAGTGGGGAAGGATCGGCTGCAATGAGGAAGGATTCGATTCTTCCTCGAAGGATTGGATTCTTCCTCGAAGCGGCCGCCGTGATGAGGAAGAATCCGGTCCTTCCTCAAATCGGCCGTCGCAATGAGGAAGAATCCGATCCTTCCTCTCTGCAGCCGCCGCGATGGCGAAGAATCCGATCCTTCGCCATCGCGGCGGTCTCAGAGAGGAAGAGATCGATCCTTCGGCTCTCCGGCCGTCGAAATGTACTTTCTGGGCGGATCAGTGCGGGCCGCCGGCCTTCGCGAAAGACGATCTGCCGACCGTATCGTAGGTCGTGCCCCAGGGGGCCCTTCGCCCCCTGGACCCCCGCTCGGGCGGGCGCCGGGAGGGTTTCGCGACGGCAGTGGGTGTGCGGCACCGAAGAAGGGTGAGGCCGCCGCAGAGTCCCGTGCCACGGCTGGGTGGGGCGAGGAAGGGTGTAGCGCGAGGGCGCCGGGTTCTTGGGCGGGAGCTGTCCTAATCCGCCGGGTCGGAGAATTCGGCGAGGTGTTCCTCGACGAGGTCGGCGCGGTCGATGCTTTCCCAGGCAGACCTCGCCTGCGCTACGAGCTCGCGCCGCGAGGCAGGGTCTGGTGCGAGACGGGCAAGGCGGACGAGGGACCAACCGATCGAATAGGGCTCCGGGATACGGCGGTAGAGCGCGAGGGCCGCGTTGAATTGAGAGCTCGCGGCCGCGCGGTCGCCAGCCGAAAGGTCGATATCGCCGAGGCTTCTTATGCAAGTGGCCTCGCCGAGCACACCGCCGACGCGCCGGTAAAGAGGCAGAGCCTTCTGAAAGAGGTTGCGGGCGGTGTCGTGGTCGGCGTGTTCGCGAGCAATGTCGCCGAGGCTACAGAAGCAATCGGCCTCGCCGCGCGCGTCGCCGAGGCGCCGGTAGAGAGGCAGAGCCTGCTGAATAAGGTTACGGGCGGTGGCATGGTCGGAGCGGTCGAGAGCGATGTCGCCGAGGCTCTGGACACAATGGGCCTCGCCGATCATGCTGCCGATGCGCCGGTACAGAGGCAGAGCCTCCTGATAGAGGTCGCGAGCGGTGTCATGGTCGGAAAGTTGAAAAGCGATGTCGCCGAGCTTCCGGATGCAATTGGGCTCGCCGCGCCCGGTGCCGAACTGCCGGTAGAGAGGCAGAGCCTGCTGGTACAAATCGCGGGCGGTGCCGTGGTCAGAACGGTCGAGAGCGATGTCGCCGAGGCCCTGGATGCAATTGGCTTCGCCGAGCACCTTACCGACGCGCCGATAGAGAGGCAGGGCCTGCTGGTATAGGTCGCGGGCGATGCCGTGGTCAGAACGGTAATAGGCGAGATGGGCGAACTGCGCAAGACACTCTGCTTCGATCTGTGGGTCGCCGAGCCGTGCCGCTGCCTTCAGGGTCTGTTCTTGTAGGGCCGGAGACGCTAGAAATCCGGTAAAGCTCGCGAATTTGGCCAGGGCTCTGCAAGCGGCCAGCGCCCGTTGCATGCCCTCGAGCTCGAGACCGAGACCGAGACCGAAAATCGCCGTCGCTTCGAGGTTCCCCACCTCCGGGGCGAGACGTTCGATGGCGCCGGTGCCACCCTCGGTGCCAACCAGGTTGCCGAGCATTGCGAGCTCGAGGTAGTGGGCGACGGCGCGCTGCTGATCTTCCACCGCCGGCGGGTGACGACGCCGAACGTGCTCGCGCACGGGAGCCAGCGTGCGCAGCCTTCTATCCGAATCGAACGCCAGGCCGACTCGGCGCAGCACCGCGGCCGCCTCCTCGGCATCCTCGCTCAGAACTGCCGCGAGATCCTGGTGGGCGATGCCGTCTGGGAGTACGGCGTGGAGCGCCAGTAGGGAACGCGCTGCGGGGGTCATCCGTTTGCTGCCGATGGAGAGCTCAAGCGAGACGGCGAGGTTGGTGAGGCGCTGGTCGCCGTCGCTGGCGCGGAGCATCTCTGTGCGCTGGTCTTGCCAGCGGCGCGTGAGCCCTACGAGATCGGGCTCGGATTCGGCCTGGTAGGCGAGGAGCGTGACGGCGAGGGCGAGGCGGTCGACGGCTTCGATCAGAGGTACGAGCTGAGGATCGGAGCCGAGACGCGCTCCGGTCACGGCAAGGAAGGCGCTCCGCGCGGCCTCGGGGCTGAGCGGGCCGGCGTGAATCGCTTCGCGCCAGGGAATGCCGAAGGGCCGCTGCTCGCCGCGGATCGAGGCGGCCAGGGCCAGCCCCGAGATGCTGCAGAGATCGGCGATGAACGCCTCGGTTGCGGCCGTCTCCGCTTCCCACGGAGTTTCCAGGTTGTCCAGTACGAGCGCGATGGGCGCCCGCTCCAGCTCAGCGAAGACTGCCGGCTCGGTGAGCGGCCCGGGCTCGACGCCGAGGGAGCGCGCGATCTCGGCGGCGAGCGCCTCGCGGCCTTTGGCGCCGTCGCAGCGGACGAAGTAGCGGCGAGGTCCGAACCGCGCGAAGGTCGGTGGGGCGTGGAGCGCTCGGAGGGTGATGGTCGACTTTCCCGCGCCGGCAGGGCCGAGGATCGGCGTCGGGGATGGCGGATCGGCGCAGAGGGAGTCGACGAGGTCGCGGATCTCGTCTTCGCGGCCGAAGCAGCGCGGGACTGTGGGGAGCCGAGGAGCACTGGGTGGGGCGCTCGGTGGCGGAGAGCTGAGTCTTCCGGCCGCCGGGCTCGCGGCGGGTACGAGCGAACGAAAGAAGGGCGCGAGGTCGCCGTAGTCAGCGCCGTAGGCGAGCGCAAAGATTCGATCCTCCCGGGGGTGCTGAGCTTGAACGCTCGCCAGCTCACTGTCGCGGCAGAGCCGGAAGTGCCGAGCCTCTCCCTCCGAGAGTACCTGGCGCGACCAGCGGAGGAGAGCCCCGAAGTTGGGATCGGCGAGGCCGTTGCCGCAGCCGATGAAGAGCAGTGTCTTCATGGTGCGCAGTGCGCGCAGCACATTCTGCGCGTGGGCATCGCCGATGACCTGCTCATAGCTGCGGATGCCCAGGACGACCGATTCCGGCTCGTCCCAGTAGCCGTGCAAGTGGAGGATCGCCGGCTCGTCGCGGAGCGCTCTCTCGATTTTGAGGCCCTGGCGCCAGGTCACCGCCGGTCTGCGCGTCACCTCTTCGAGTAGGCCGTCGTAGTTGGTTGTCGCCAGGGGGATTCCGAGATCACGCAGGGCGTCGAGCACGGAACGATCCTCGGCGCGAAGCGCTCCGACCGTCTCTTTCAGCCAGAGGCTGTACTCGGACCCGGCGGGCGCGCCGAGCTTGGCGGCGATTTTCTCTGCCGCGGAGAGAAGGTCGTCCATGTCGCCCGAACCGACGTCGGCGAGCACGCGATCTCTCCAGCCAGCGGGCAAGGATGCGCCGACGAACTGCACGCACCACTCCACGCCGACCTTAAGAAGCCCCGTCCAGGAAGAAGCGGGGGCGTTGCGGGTCGCGCCGACCGAGACTCCTGTCCCGACGATCGCGAGGACTCGCCCGGCGGCGACCTCCGTACGGAGATCCTGAAGTAGCAGCTCTTGAGTCATTCCGTTTTGCCTGCGTGAATGCTATCTCAGACGGCGAGGCGCCACGTGGGTGCGGAGCGAGAGCTGCGAACAGGCGGCGCGGCAGAGAGGCTGGCAAATTCTTTCGGGGGCGCCAAAGGCTTGCGGCGGTCTCGTCCCGCGAAGTGATTCAAATCGTCATCCTGAGCGGAGCGAAGGATCTGGGCGGGGGGAGCTCTAAGCACAAGACGGTCAATGACTTGGAGCGCTCCCTTCCCCCGGATCCTTCGCTTCGCTCAGGATGACGTACGAAGTTTCCGTGAGCCATCGCGGCGAAGTATTTGGCGGAGCCAGCAAGAATTTGCAGGCTCTGAGGACGAGGCCGATCGCCAGAATCGGGGATGAGTCGCGGCCCGCGTCCCAGCACGGGCATGAATGCCCGTGCTATGAGGGGCGCCGGATAAATCCGGCTTCGCGCAGTCCGTGGGCTCGTCTCGATGCCGCGGACGAGAGGTAGCGATGAGCCACAATCTGGACGGATTGCGGACAACGCGCCCTCCTCAACATCGCCGGCGTCCTCTGCGGCTCCGGATCGGCTGAGGCGATCGAAATCCGTCTGCCGACCGCCAACGCGCTGACCGTCCCAGTGCGCGAAGCCGGATTCATCCGGCGCCCCTCAATAGCACGGGCATTCATGCCCGTGCGGGGGTCCGGTGGCCTCGACTCGAGCCCGCGAATGCGGCGTGGCCAGATCCTTCGCTTCGCTCAGGATGACACTGCGCGGGAGCGTCAAGGAACCATGGCGCCGAAGAAATTGGCAGCGCCGCACGAAACTCGCAAGCGCTCAGCTCACCGGCGCGATCCGCAGCACGATCTTGCCTCGCGTGTGCCCCGTCTCGCTGGCGGCGTGGGCTTGGGCGACGTCTTCTAAGAGATAGGTCTTTTCGATGGTGGGGCGGAGGAGGTGGGTTCGGGCGAGCTCGGCTAAGAGGTCGAGGTCGCGGGCGTTGGGTTGGGTCTTGATCCAGCGGGCTCGGCGGGCTTCGGGGGAGAGGCGGGCGGCGAAGGCGGTGCGCAGGCGGGCGAGGGCGATGCGGGGGCCGATCTCGGTGGTCACGTAGGTGCCTCCGTCGAGGAGGGCGCGGTCGCAGAGGGTGAAGTCGGAGGCTCCGGCGGCGTCGAAGATGACGTGGAAGGCCTCGTCTCCGGCGGTGAAGTCTTCGGTCGTGTAGTCGATGGTGCGCTCGGCGCCGAGGCCGCGGAGGAACTGCTGGCTGGTGGGGCCGGCGATGGCGGTGACGTGGGCTCCGATGGCGGCGGCGATCTGGACGGCGAGGTGACCGACTCCGCCGGCGGCACCGAGGATGGCGAGGCGCTGGCCGCGGGCGAGGGCGGCGAGGTCGCGCAGGGACTGGAGCGCGGTGAGGCCCGCCAGGGGGAGCGCCGCGGCCTCTTCGTAGGTGAGCTCCTCGGGCTTGTGGGCGACGGCGGTGGCGAGAGCGTACTCGGCGTAGCCGCCGGCATGGCCGTCGAGCATGGCGAAGACGGGGTCTCCCGGCTCGAAGCCCTCGACCTCGGGGCCGACCGCCTCGACGTCCCCCGAGACGTCGAAGCCGAGGATGTGGGGGAAGCGCAGGGGGTGGACGAAGCGGAGGCTGCCCCGGCGGATCTTCCAGTCGATCGGGTTGACGCTCGCGGCGCGGACGCGGATGAGGACCTGGCCGGCTCCCGCGGTGGGGCGGCTGGCGCCGCCGATGATCAGCCGCTCGGGGCCGCCGTAGCGGGTGAGGAGGGCCGCCCTCATTCGGCGGCTCCCGCCGCGGCCCAGCGGCGTGCGGGTCTCGCGCCTTGTTGGTTCATCGATCTCTCCGTGCGCGAGGCGTGCGGTTCGCGAAGGGGTGCCGCGCGGCTGCTGCTGCCGCTCGGCGGAGCGAGTGTAGCCCAGCGGGTTGCGCGCTGCAGATGGCTGGCGATTTCGTTGTCGCCGGTCGATGCGGAACGGTCTGTGGCAAGAGCTCGCGGATTGGCGGGGCGCCGCCCGCTGGCTGTAACATGACCGGGCAGCGCCGCGCCTCTAGCTCCGACGATGAACCTCATCTCTCATGGAGGAAGCTCGATGGACTCCTATCTCCACAGGCTGCCGAGACTGTGCCTGCCGCTCGCCGCGGCGGCTCTCCTGCTCGCCGAGGTGGCGCCCGCCCAGGCCACGGTCAACACCGTCTATGCCTGCGCCGGCGGCGGCAACGGCGGCCAGCACGACTACATCTTCAACGGCTTCTACGTCGCCAACGTGCACGCCACCAACCTGCACTCGGTCGCCATCATCTACCGGTCCGATTCGTCCGGCACCTACTCGATCAGCCTGACGGCCCACCGGGGCTCGTACACCGGCCCGGTGGTGGGGACGACGCAGACGCTGAACGCGTCGCTCCCGTCCGGCGCCGACCAGCAGCTCACCTACAACTTCGGCGATGCCGCGATGAACACCGGCGACACCCTCTTCTTCACCCACACCTACAGCGGTCCCGGCAACGTCTTCTTCAGCCTTTCGGATTCGGGCTGCACGGGGGACGAGGAGTCGGTCGGCACCTCGAGCAACCTCAACGGCTTCAGCGTCGGCGTCGCCATCACCTCGAACGTCGTCAACACGCCGCCGCCGCCGACCTGCCCGAACGCGCAGACGCTCTGCATCGACGACGTCGCCGGCGACAAGCGCTTCCAGATCACCGTCACCTACAACACCGGCACCACCTCGGGCAACGGCGGCCCGATCGACCTGAAGCCGGTCAACGTCACCTTCGGCGGCCTCTTCTGGTTCTTCAACCCGAGCAACCCCGAGATGCTGATCAAGGTGCTCGACGGCTGCACGGTGAACAATCACTTCTGGGTCTTCTACTCGGCGGGCACCGACGTCGGCTTCCACGTCACCGTCAAGGACTCGAAGACCGGCCACATGGTCAGCTACAGCAATCCGCTCCACACGGCGGCGCCGCCGGTGCAGGACACCAGCGCCTTCGTCTGCCCTTAGGTTCCCCCCCACCTCCGGCCGGCGCCGCGCGATGGCCGATCGCGCCGCCGGCCGGAGAGCTCCCCTCCGCCTTGCTCCCG
This sequence comes from uncultured Acidobacteriota bacterium, assembly GCA_963755825.1. Classification (GTDB taxonomy): domain Bacteria; phylum Acidobacteriota; class Thermoanaerobaculia; order Multivoradales; family UBA5704; genus DATBQN01. The sequence goes on from CAVWLA010000001.1 coordinate 314,887, forward strand.
CCCTCCCCTTGCGGAGAGAATGAGGGCGTAGCCACCGCCGCATGATCGACTCCCTCCCCCAGCAGAAGGCGCTCCCCCACAGCGAGGAGTCGGAGCGCGCCGTGCTCGGCGGCATCCTGCTCGACCCGCGGGTGCTGCCGACGATCTCCGGCCGCCTGCGCCCCGACGACTTCTACCTCGAGCGCCACCAGACGCTCTACGACGCCATGCTCGCCCTCCAGGAGCAGCAGGTGGAGATCGACCTGCGCACCCTGCAGGCGAAGCTCGAGCAGCAGGGGACCTTCGACTCGATCGGCGGCGTCGCCTACCTCTCGCAGCTCGACCTCGACCTCCCCGACCTCGGCCGCATCGATGCCTACGTCGAGATCATCAAGGAGCGCTCGGTCCGCCGCCGGCTCATCCAGGTGTCGGGCAAGATCATCCGCGACTGCCTCGACGGCGGCCTCGAGGCGCAGGCGGCGCTCGCCCACGCCGAGCAGGCGATCCTCGGCCTCGGCGAGGAGGCGGTGCAGCGCGGCTTCGTGCAGATCGGCCAGGTCTTCCACTCGACCCTGGAGGATCTCGAGGAGCGGCCGGGCTCGACGCTGATCGGCGTGCCGACCGGCTTCATCGACTTCAACCGCCTCTCGCATGGGTTGAACCGCGGCAACCTCATCATCATCGCCGGCCGCCCCGGCATGGGGAAGACCAGCTTCGCCTTGAACATCGCCCAGCACGTCGCCATCCGCGAGAAGCGGGGCGTCGGGATGTTCTCGCTCGAGATGAGCCAGCAGGAGCTCGCGCTGCGCATACTCTGCTCGGAGGCCGACGTGCCGTTCTCGCGGCTGCGCTCCGGAGCGCTCTCCCAGAAGCAGTGGAGCCGCGTCATCCAGACCGTCCGCGGCACCAGCGACGCGCCGTTCTACATCGACGACTCGGCGAACCCCACCCTCCTCGAGGTGGCCTCGAAGTCGCGCCGCCTGAAGGCCGAGCGCGGCCTGGAGCTGGTCATCCTCGACTACCTGCAGCTCATGCAGGCGGGCGGCCGTTACGAGAACCGCAACCTGGAGATCGCCGCCATCAGCCGCGGCCTGAAGCAGCTCGCCAAGGAGCTCGACCTGCCGGTGATCGCCCTCTCGCAGCTCTCCCGCCAGCCGGAGCGGCGGGGGAGCGACCACCGCCCGCAGCTCGCCGACCTGCGCGAGAGCGGCTCGATCGAGCAGGACGCCGACATGGTCGCCTTCGTCTACCGCGACGAGGTCTACAACCCCGACGACGCCGACAACAAGGGCCTGGCGGAGCTCATCGTCGCCAAGCACAGGAACGGCGAGACCGGCACCATCGAGCTCTACTTCAACGGCGAGACGACCACCTTCCGCAACCTTGCCCGCGATGGCGCGACCGAGCCCGACGCCCCCTTCTGATCCGCCGCGCTCGGCGGAGTTGGGCAACCCGACAGACGATCTCGCCGCCGCCCTGCGGCCGGCCTGGGTCGACGTCGACCTCGACGCCCTCCTCGCCAACCTCGCCGCCATCCGCCGCCGCGCGCCCGGGATGCGGACCCTCGCCGTGGTCAAGGCGGACGCCTACGGCCACGGCGCCGTCGGCGTCTCGCGCGCCCTCGAGCGCGGCGGCGTCGAGTGGCTGGGCGTCGCCCTCCTCGAGGAGGGGGCGGAGCTGCGGCGGGCCGGCATCGCTCTCCCCATCCTCGTCCTCGGCACGGCGCGGCCGGCGAAGATCGCCCTCTACCGCCGCTATCGTCTGACCCCCACCATCTCCAGCCTCGGCGAGCTCGCCCTCTGGCGGCAGTGGGTGGCGGGCGAGGTGGAGCCGCAGCCGGTCCACCTCAAGGTCGACACCGGCATGGGGCGGCTGGGGATCGCCGAGGGCGAGGTGGCCGAGGCGCTCGCCGCCCTCCGCGCCGAGCCGCGCCTCCGCCTCGCCGGCCTGCTGTCGCACTTCGCCGACGCCGACGATCCGGCGAGCCCGCGCAACCGCCTCCAGGAGGAGCGCTTCGCGGCGGTCGTCGCGGCGCTGACGCCGGCCGAGCGCGAGGGGATCGAGATCCACATGGCGAACAGCGCCGCGGCGCTGTCGCGGCCCGCCGCCCGCTTCACCCTCGGCCGGCTGGGGATCGCTCTCTACGGCGTCGACCCGCTGGCGCAGGCGGCGGACCTGGCGCCGGTGATGTCGGTGGCGGCGCGGATCGTCCAGCTCCGCGAGGTGCCGGCGGGGACGCCGCTCTCCTACGGCGGCCGCACCGTCGCCCGCCGGCGGAGCCGCATCGCCGTCGTGCCGGTGGGCTACGCCGACGGCTACGCCTGGCGGCTGACCGGCCGCGCCGACGCCCTGGTGCGCGGCCGCCGGGTGCCGATCGCCGGCTCGGTGACCATGGACATGACGCTCCTCGACGTCACCGACACCGGCGGCGAGGTGGGGGAGGAGGTCGTCCTCCTCGGCCGCCAGGGCGGCGAGGAGGTGAGCGCCGCCGAGCTCGCCCGCCACGCCGGGACGATCTCCTGGGAGATTCTCTGCCACCTCGGCCTCCGCCTGCCGCGCCGCTACCGGCGCGATGGCCGGGTCGAGGAGCTGGTGTCGCGCTTCTCGCGGGACGACTAGCCAATGCCGGGATAGGATGACCCCCTTCGAGGCGAGAGCGGAGCGAGCGCGATTTGGCAGCCCACACCCAGACCCTAGCCCCCGAGCGGCGGCGGCCGCTGCGCGCGCCGGCGATGCCCGGCCCGCTCGCCCGCTTCTTCGAGGAGATGGGGCGCCTGGTGCAGATGATCTGGCGCGTCCTCGCCTGGACGCCGCGGCCGCCCTACGACGTGCGCGAGCTGCTCCGCCAGATGGTGCGCGTGGGCTTCGACTCGATCCCGGTGGTGATGCTGACCGCCATGTTCACCGGCATGGTGCTGGCGCTCGAGACCTTCACCGTCCTCCTGCGCTTCAACGCCGAGAGCTTCGTCGGCTCGCTCGTCGGCCTCTCCATGGTGCGCGAGCTGTCTTCGGTGCTCTCCGGCCTCATCGTCGCCGGCCGCGTCGGCTCGGCGATGGGGGCGGAGCTCGGCACCATGCGGGTGACCGAGCAGATCGACGCCCTCGAGGTGATGGCGACCGATCCGGTGCACTACCTGGTGGTGCCGCGGGTGTGGGCGACGACCCTCACCCTGCCGATCCTGATCGTCCTCGCCGACGCCATCGGCATCTACGGCGGCTATCTGGTCTCCGTCGTCCTCCTCGGCGCCAACCCCGTCTCCTACCTCGCCAAGAGCTTCCAGTACATGGATCTGCACGACCTCTTCGCCGGCCTCATCAAGGCCGCCGTCTTCGGCTTCCTGCTCGCCGTCATCGGCTGCCAGAAGGGCTTCTACACCACCGGCGGCGCCGAGGGCGTGGGGCGCTCGACGACCAGCGCCGTGGTCTCCGCCTCGATCGCCATCCTGATCGCCGACTTCTTCTTGTCGAAGCTGCTCTTCTGAGCGGAGCGCTGATGGCCGAGCCGCAGCGCCGAGAGCAGGACCGTCCGCAGATCGCCATCCGCGGCCTCAAGAAGTCATTCGGCCCCAAGGTGGTGCTCGACGGCGTCGACCTGGATATCGCCGCCGGCGAGTCGCTCGTCGTCATCGGCGCCTCGGGGACCGGCAAGAGCGTGCTCCTGAAGCACATCGTCGGCCTGATGAAGCCCGACGCCGGCAGCGTCGAGGTGGACGGCGTCGAGATCGCCAAGCTCGGCTACCGCGAGCTCACCGACTTCCGCCGCAAGTTCGGCATGTCGTTCCAGGAGGGGGCGCTCTTCGACTCCATGTCGGTGGCCGAGAACGTCGCCTTCCCCCTGAAGCGGCTGACCAAGAAATCGAAGGACGAGATCCGCCAGCGGGTGGAGGAGTGCCTGGCGCTGGTCCAGCTGCCGGGGATCGGCGACCGCATGCCGTCGCAGCTCTCCGGCGGCATGCGGCGGCGGGTGGGCTTCGCGCGGGCGATCGCGCAGGTGCCCGAGATCCTCCTCTTCGACGAGCCGACGACCGGCCTCGACCCGGTGACGACGGCGCAGATCAACGAGGTGATCGTCAGCATGAACGATCAGCTCAAGGCGACCATGGTCACCATCACCCACGACATGGAGAGCGCCTACCGGATCGGCGACCGCATCGCCATGCTCGACCGCGGCAAGATCGTCGCGGCGGCGCCGCCGGCCGAGTTCAAGGAGCTCTCCGATCCTCGCATCCAGCAGTTCCTGCACGGCCGCGCCGAGGGTCCGCTCACCGAGGCGAGCCGCCATGCCGCCGCCGAGCCGGCGCCCGCCGGGCAGGTGGAGTAGACTTCCCTCGCCCCACCCCGCGGACCTGCCGACCGAGAGCGTTCCCGAGCCGCGCAGACGGCGGTCCCCGGCCCCACGTGTTGGTACGACTCGTGCAACTGCCACGACGGCAGCTGCACCTAACGACGTAACTACTCAAAGGGGGTCACTATGGGCATTCTGGCTTGGATCGTGCTCGGTATCGTCTCTGGCTTCGTCGCCAGCAAGATCGTCAACAAGAGCGGCGAGGGACTCCTCCTCGACCTCGTGCTCGGCATCATCGGCGCGGTGGTCGGCGGCTGGCTGTTCAGCATGTTCGGCCACAGCGGCGTCACCGGCCTCAACCTCTACAGCTTCCTGGTGGCGATCATCGGCGCCGTCCTCGTCCTCGTCATCTACCACGCCATCCGGCGGATGTAAGCGTCCCTCCGCCCGCCCCACCCCTTCTGTGGAAATACGCGGTCCGGCCGCTCGGCGGCCGGACCGTTCGGCGCGCTCGCGGGCCGGACCGCTCGCCGCCTCCGGCAGCCTGCCGCGAGACGCTGCTAGACTTTGGCTGTCATCGCCGCATCCGTGCCGACGTAACCTCGGTGCTCGGCGTCATCGCCGGAGGGAATGTCTTTGAGCCAGGTCGTCAAGCTGGGAGTCTTCGGCAGCATCGGTCTCGTCGTCCTCGCCCTCCTCATCTGGCGCATCGAGGACATCCACCCGTTCCAGCGCCAGGCGGGCCGCAAGATCTCGGCGGTCTTCGACTCCGTCGCCGGCCTCGACGACAAGGCCTCGGTGCGCATCGCCGGCGTCCGCATCGGCCGCGTCGACGGCGTCGACCTCCTCGGCCGCCGCGCCCGCGTCGGCATCCGCCTGGAGAAGCCGGTGACGCTGACCGAGGGGACCTACGCCAAGATCTCGAACCTCGGGCTCCTCGGCGAGAAGTACGTCGAGCTGGTGCCCGGCCCCGACGGCGCCCCGGTGCTCGGCAGGGACGCCATCCTCCCCGGCCGCACGCCCCCCTCCTTCGACGATGCGATGGCGAAGCTCGAGAGCATCGGCGACTCGATCCAGGGCATCACCGGCCAGCTCGGCGGCGGCGCCGGCGGCGGCGGCATCAACCGGCTGCTCAACAGCCTGGAGGCGACGAGCGACGAGATCCGCGCCCTGGTCGCCGAGAACCGCGCCACCATCGGCTCGACGGTCACCCACTTCGACGCCCTCTCCGGCACCCTCGCCCGCGAGCTGCCGCGCCTGGCGGGCGAGATGTCGCGCACCGTCACCCAGATCTCGGAGATCCTGGCCGAGAACAAGGGCAACGTCTCGGCGTCGATCGCCAACGCCCGCGAGCTCACCACCCGGCTGCAGACCTCGGTCGACAACTTGAACGCCATCACCGGCAAGATCGCCAGCGGCGAGGGAACGGTCGGCAAGCTGGTCAACAAGAACGAGGCCTACGACAAAGTGGTCGGCACCCTCGACAGCATCAAGGGCGGCGTCGAGACCCTGAGCAGCACGCTCGGCGCGGCGCAGAAGTTCAAGCTCGACCTCGACCTGCAGAGCTTCCGGCTGAACGCCGGCCAGTCGCGAAGCGGCCTCTCGATCGACGTCGACCCCTCCGACGGCAAGCACCTCTACCGCATCGGCGTCGCCAGCACGCCGGACGGCCGGCGGACGACGAAGACCCAGGACATCACCTTCACCGGCCCGGACGGCGCCAGCACCAGCGAGACGATCACCACCTTCAGCTCGGAGAACACCTACGTGCTCTCCGGCCTCTTCGGCTACAAGGGGCCGTACGACACCCGGCTGTGGGCCGGGGTGATCGAGAACACCGGCGGCGGCGCCATCGACTATCCGCTCTTCGGCCGCCGCGGCCTGCTCTCCTTCGAGGCCTTCGACTTCAACCGCGAGGAGAAGAAGAAGCCCCACCTGCGGCTCTCCGGCCGCTACCGGTTCGCCCCCAACCTCTACCTGATCGGCGGCTACGACGATCCCCTGGAGACCAAGTCGCTCTTCCTCGGCGCCGGCATCCGCTGGAACGACGACAACCTGAAGTACATCCTGGGAGCGGCGGCGGGGAAGCTCTAGCGGGTTAGCGGGCGACCGCCCCGGCCCGCTCGCCGGCGCTCTCGGGCCGGCGGCTCGCCGCGGCGAGGAGCTCCTCCAAGGGCTTGCCGTCGACGCTGAAGGTGACGCCGCGGACCCCCTCGAACTGCAGGGCGGTGTCGCGCAGCTGGGCGGCGATGCGGCGGGCGTTGCACTCGTCGCCGACCTCGAGGTAGCCGGAGAGGTAGACGTGCGCCTCGCCGCCTTGCACGTCGAGGCTGGAGAGCGCCAGCGACGAGGCGTAGAGCGGATCGGCGAGCCCCGAGCGGGAGTCGACGGCGCCGCTCTTGGCGAGGAGAGCGCGGATCGCCCCGGCGAAGGCGGGCGCCGGTGCCGGCAGGGTGACCTCGACCGGCATTGTGCTGTCGCCGCAGCCGGCGGCGCGGCCCGAGCGCCCGGCGTCGCCCGGCGCGATGAGGAACAGGCGGACGCGGTCGGTCACCGCGGCGGCGGCGGGCTTCGCCGGCGGCCGGGGAGGGGCGCCGGCGTGACGGCAGGGGAGCGAGAGCGAGAGGGCGACCGCGAGGCCGAGCCGGAGCGCGGGCGCCGCCGCCGGCAGCAGCAGGCGGCTCAGAGCGGCCACCCCGGCCGGCCGGTGGCGAGCGAGCCACGACGGAAACTGGGACGGAGAGCGGGGCGGGGAGGGTCCGGCGGTGGCATCGGTGGCATCGGCAGCGTGGCGATGCTAGCGTCCCCCCACCGATGAGGCAATATCTCGATCTGCTGCAGCACATCCTCGACCACGGCGAGGAGAAGGGGGATCGCACCGGCACCGGCACCCTCTCGGTCTTCGGCCACCAGATGCGCTTCGACCTCGCGGCGGGCTTCCCGCTGCTGACGACCAAGAAGCTCCACCTGCGCTCGATCGTCCACGAGCTCCTCTGGTTCCTCTCCGGCAGCACCAACGTCGCGCCGCTCCACCAGCACGGGGTGACCATCTGGGACGAATGGGCGGACGCCGAGGGCGAGCTGGGGCCGATCTACGGCCGCCAGTGGCGCGCCTGGCCGGCCCCCGACGGGCGGACCATCGACCAGCTGGCGCAGGTCGTCGAGGGCATCCGCCGCGATCCCGACTCGCGCCGCCACGTGGTCTCCGCCTGGAACGTCGCCGACCTGCCGCGGATGAGCCTGCCGCCCTGCCACGCGCTCTTCCAGTTCTACGTCGCCCGCGGCCGCCTCTCCTGTCAGCTCTACCAGCGGAGCGCCGACGTCTTCTTGGGCGTCCCCTTCAACATCGCCTCTTATGCTCTCCTCACCGCCATGGTGGCCCAGGTGACCGGCCTCGCGCCGGGCGAGCTCGTCCACACCCTGGGCGACGCCCACCTCTACTCGAACCATCGCCAGCAGGCGCTCCTCCAGCTCGGCCGCGCGCCGCGGCCGCTCCCCACCCTGACCCTCGCTCCCGGCGTCCGCTCCCTCTTCGACTTCCGCTACGAGGACGTGGCGATCGCGGGCTACGACCCGCACCCGGCGATCAAGGCGCCGATCGCCGTCTGAGCCCCTCTCCCGAGCCCTGGACGATGTCCGTCGGCCTGATCGCCGCGCTCGCCGCCAACGGCGCCATCGGTGTCGACGGCCATCTCCCCTGGCGGCTGCCGCGCGATCTGGCGCGCTTCAAGCGGCTCACCATGGGCCACGCCCTGCTCATGGGGCGCAAGACCTTCGACTCGATCGGTCGGCCGCTCCCCGGCCGCACCACCGTCGTGGTGACGCGGAACCCCGCCTGGCCGGCCCCCCCCGGCGTTCTCGTCGCGGCTTCGGTTGCCGCGGGGATCGCCGCCGCGACCGCCGCCACGAGGGCTGCCGCGATGGCTGCCGGAAACCCGCTCGCCGACGACGGCGAGGTCTTCGTCGCCGGCGGCGCCGAGATCTACCGCGCCGCGCTGCCGCTCGCCGACCTCCTGCACCTCACCTTCGTCGAGCGCGACTTCCCCGGCGACACCTTCTTTCCCGCCGTCGATTGGGCGCGCTGGCGGCTGGTCGAGGACGAGCCGCACGCGGCGGGCGACGGGGCGCCCTTCGCCTACCGCTTCGCCACCTACGAGCGGGGTGAGCCGACGCCGGGCGGGATATGATCCGGGGATGAAAAATATCGGCTGCCTCGGAGTCGTCGCGGTCCTGGTCCTCGTCGGCATCGTCGCCGCGGTCTCCGGCACCGGCGTCTACAACGGCCTGGTCAACGCCCAGCAGCAGGTCGACGCGCAGTGGGCGAACGTCCAGGGCGCCTACCAGCGGCGGGCGGACCTCATCCCCAACCTGGTGGCCACGGTCAAGGGCGCCGCCGGCTTCGAGCAGAAGACCCTCGAGGACGTCGTCAAGGCGCGCTCCCAGGTCGGCCAGGTCACCGCCCAGGCGTCGCCGGCGACCCCCAACGACCCGCAGGCCCTGCAGCGCTTCCAGGCGGCGCAGGACAACCTCACCGGCGCCCTCGGCCGGCTGCTGGTGGTCGCCGAGCGCTACCCGGACCTGAAGGCGGTGGGCAGCTTCAACAACCTGCAGGTGGCGATCGAGGGCACCGAGAACCGCATCAACGTCGAGCGCGTCCATTTCAACGAGCTGGCGCAGGCCTACAACACCCGCATCCGCCAGGTGCCGGCGGCCTGGTACATCGGCCTCCTGCACTGGACCTTCCCGGCCAAGGCCTATTTCCAGGCGCAGGCGGGGAGCGAGACGGCGCCGAAGGTCGACTTCGGCGGCTCCTGATCGCCCGCCGCCGGGACCCCCGCGGCCGTCCGCGCGCACCTTCTCTGTAGACAGGCGGTGCTCGCGTAACGTAGAACTTGGGGGAATGTTCGTTCGGCGATCCATCGGCGCCCTGCCGGGCTCCGCGACCTCAGCCACCGCCGCTCTCGCCGCGTCGCTCGCCCTCACCGTCACCATCGCAGCGGGCGGCTGCCGCGGCGCCGGGGCCGCCCCGGCCGTCGAGCTCGCCGTCCGCCGCGGCGACTTCCAGCAGCGCGTCCTTCTCACCGGCGAGATCGAGAGCGGCCGCTCGACCGTCCTCAAGGTGCCGCCCTCGCGCGTCTCCCGCCTCGAGATCCGCACCCTCATCAAGGACGGCACGCCGGTCGCCGCCGGCCAGGTGGTCGCCGAGCTCGACAACTCGGAGTTCACCGCGGAGCTCGAGGACAAGCGCCTCGCCAACCTCGAGAAGGACCGCGAGATCGCCCGCCAGACTGCCGCCGCCGAGGCCGACGACGCCGAGCGCGGCTTCCGCGTCGAGCAGCGGCAGGCCGATCGCGACAAGGCGCGCCTGCAGGCGGCGGTGCCGCAGGGCCTGCTGCCCGAGCGCGAGTACGAGGATCGCCAGCTCGCCCTGCGCCACGCCGAGCTCGAGCTCGCCCACGCCGAGGCCGACCAAGAGGCGCACCGCAAGGCGAGCGCCGACGACCTGGCGGTCAAGCGCATCGAGATCGCCCGCGGCGCGCGCGAGATCGCCGAGGCGACGGACGCCATCACCCACCTGGTGCTGCGCGCCCCCACCGGCGGCATCGCGCTGATCGCCGAGGATGCCTGGGAGGGGCGCAAGCTGCGGGCGGGCGACGCCCTCTTCACCGACGAGCAGGTGGTGCTCATCCCCGACCTCTCGACCCTGCAGGTGCGGGCGGCGCTCTCCGACGTCGACGACGGGCGGGTGCTGGCCGGCATGCCCGCCCGCCTGACGCTCGACGCCTACCCGGACCGCTCCTACGCCGGCCGCGTCGTCGAGGTCTCGCCGGTGGCGCGGGAGACGGCGCGGAGCTCGCTCCTGCGCAGCTTCAAGGTGACGGTCGACCTCCTCGAGCAGGATCCGGCCCGCATGCGCCCCGGCATGTCGGTCAAGGTCGAGGTGCTGGGGGCGCCGCGCGCCGGCGTCCTCCTGGCGCCGCGCGCCGCCCTCGACCTCGCCGCGAGGCCGCCGGTCGCGCTCCTCGCCGGCGGCGGCACGGTGGCGGTCCGTCTCGGCGCCTGCGATCCGCTCACCTGCGTCGTCGAGTCGGGCCTGACGGCGGGCGAGCTGCTGCGGCCGCGGGCCGCGGAGCCGCCGGAGACGGCGGCGAGCAGCGGGAGCGCCGGGAGCGCCGGATGAGCGGGACTGCGAGCGATCGGAGGGATCGTCGCCGCCGGCGCCTGGGGGTCGCGGCGGCGGTCGCCGTCGCCGCCGGCCTGTGGTGGACGGCGGGGCGCGCCGCCGGCGACCGCGGCGGCGAGCGGCCCACCTGGGGCACGGTGCGCCGCGCCGACCTGGTGCTCGGCGTCGAAGTGCGCGGCACCCTCGGCGCGGTCGACCCGGTGTCGCTCGGGCTGCCCTCGATCCCCGACGAGTGGAGCCTGAAAATCGCTTTCATGGCGCCCGAGGGGCAGCCGGTGCAGCGCGGCATGCCGGTCCTCCGCTTCGACCCCAGCGAGCTCGACCGCCGCCTCGTCGACCGCCTCGCCGAGCAGGAGAAAGCCGCCCAGGAGGTGGCGAAGAAGCGCATCGACGTGCAGATGAAGAGCGGCGACGACGAGCTGCAGCTCGCCGAGGCACGCGCCAAGGAGCGCAAGGCGGCGCTCAAGGTCGAGGTGCCGCCCGACATCGTCGCCGCCGTCGACCTCAGCGAGTGGAAGGGCGACCTGGCGCTGCTGCGCCGGCAGATCGCCTATCTGACCAGGCAGCGCGAGCTCGACCGCCGCCAGGGCGAGGCGGAGGTCGGCGATCTCGAGACCAAGCGCGACCGCGCCGCCGCCCGCGTCGCCGAGCTGCGGGCTCAGATCGCGAGCCTCACCGTGCGCGCGCCGCGCGCCGGCATCGTCGTCTACGTCTCCAGCCGCGGCGAGAAGAAGAAGGTGGGCGACAGCGCCTATCAGGGCGAGGCGGTGATCGAGATCCCCGACCTCCACCGCCAGCGCGGCGACGCCGAGATCGACGAGGTCGACCTCTCCCGCGTCGCCGTCGGCCAGCCGGTCGTCCTCCACCTCGACGCCCATCCCGACGAGTCGATCGCCGGCCGGGTGGCGGCGATCCGCGGCGCCGTCACCGCGCGATCCGCGGCCGACCGCGAGCGGGTGGTCGAGGTCGAGCTGGCGCTCGATCATGCCGACCCGCTCCGCATGCGGCCGGGGATGCGCTTCCAGGGGACGATCGAGGTGGCGCGGGTGCGCGGCGCCCTCGTCGCCCCGGCCGACGCGGTCACCGCGACGCCGGACGGCCCGCGGGTGGTGCGCGCCACGACCTTCGGCTCCGAGGTCGTCCACCCGCAGGTCGGGCGCCACAACGAGCAGCTGGTCGAGGTGCTGGCGGGGCTCGCCGCCGGCGACCGCGTGGCGCGCTCGCCCCACGGCGGCGCGGCAGCGGGCGGCGGCGGCGGCGGGGGAGCGCGATGAAGGGGGCGAGCCCGCTCGGCGCCGCTCTCGCCCTCGGCGCCGGGGCCGCCGCCCTGGCGCTCGCCTTCGGCCTGCGCGGCGGGGCCGGCGGCGGCGACGTGCCGGTGGTGCGGGTCGAGCGCGCCCCCTTCGTGCAGGAGGTGACGGCCGAAGGCAACCTGCGCGCCGTGCGCTCGACGCCGCTGCCGGTGCCCGACGCCGGCATCGAGGACTCGATGACCCTCGCCTGGCTGGCGGCGGACGGCACGCGGGTGAAGGCGGGCGACCCGGTCGCCCGCTTCGATCCGCAGCCCTTCCGCGCCGGCCTGCGCACCTCGCAGGACGCGCTCGACACTCAGCGCCTGCTCGCCGCCAAGGAGAGGACGGAGAGCGCCGCCGACCTGCAGAAGCTCGCCGGCGACGGCGAGATCGCGGCGCTCGAGCTCGCCGCGGCCGGCCGCTTCCAGAAGAAGGACGCGATGATCTTCTCGCGCGCCGAGCGCATCGAGTCGGAGATCGACGGCGAGCTGGCGCGCCAGCGCGCCGACCATGCGACCGGCGCGGCGCGCACCCGCCGCGCCGTCTCGGACGCCGAGCGCGAGCTGATCGACATCGAGCGCCGCCAGGCGCAGGCGGGGGTGGACCGCGCCCAGCGCGCCCTCCAGGCGCTGACCCTCACCGCGCCGCACGACGGCATCCTCCTCCTCCGCCGCAACCTCCGCCGCGAGCCGCCGAAGGTGGGCGACAGCGTCTGGCCGGGCGAGCCGCTCGCCGAGCTGCCGGAGCTCGGCAGCTTCGAGGCCGAGGTCTACGTGCTCGAGGCCGACGCCGGCGGGCTGGCGGTGGGGAAGCCCGCCCGCGTCTCCCTCGACGCGGCGCCCGAGGTGACCTACGCGGCGCGGGTGGCGCGCGTCGACACCCTCGCCAAGCCGCGCTTCCGCGGCTCGCCGGTGCAGTACTTCGCGGTCGTCCTGGCGCTGGCGCGGACCGACGCCGCGCGCATGAAGCCGGGCGCGCGGGTGACCGCGCGCCTCACCCTCGACCGCCTCGACGCGGCGCTCGCCGTACCGCGCGAGGCGGTCTTCGAGCGCGACGGCGCCAGCGTCGTCTACCGCCGCTCCGGTACCGGAGATGCCGGCGGTAGCGGGTTCGTGCCGGTGCGGGTCGCCCTCGGGCCGGTCGGCATGGGGCGGGTGGTGATCCGCTCGGGGGTGGCGCCCGGCGACGCCCTGGCCCTCCGCGACCCCACCCGTCCGGCCTCGGCGACCACGCCGGCACCGGCGGGCGGCGGTGCCGGCGGCGGTCGCGGCGCGCCGGAGACCGCGGCGGAGATCGGCGTCAGGATCGTGCGATGACCCCCTCCGAGGCCCTGCGCACGGCGCTCGACAACCTGGCGGCGCACAAGCTGCGCTCGGCGCTCACCATGCTGGGGATGATCTTCGGTGTCGGCGCGGTGATCGCCATGCTGTCGATCGGCGCCGGGGCCGAGCGCCAGGCGCTGCAGATGGTCGAGCGCCTGGGCCTCCACAACGTGCTGGTGCGGGCGCGCACCTTCAAGGACGACGAGCTGGCCGAGATCCGTGCCAAGTCCCCCGGCCTCTCGGAGCGCGACGTGGCGGCGATCGCCGACGCCGTGCCGGGGGTGGCTTTGATCGCGCCGAGCCAGCGCATCGAGCCCTGGTCGGTGGTCTCCGCCGAGGGCAAGGCGCGCGGCGCGGCGGTCTTCGGAGTCGCCTCCCGCCAGGCCGAGCTCGCCCACCTGGCGCTCGCCGAGGGGCGCTTCCTCGACGCCCTCGACGAGCGCACCCATGCCCAGGTCTGCGTCATCGGCCCGGAGGCGCGGCGCGATCTCTTCGGCTACGGGCGGGCGGTGGGGCGCGACATCAAGGTCAACGACGTCTGGCTGGAGGTGGTCGGGGTGCTGGCGCCGGCCGCCGGCGGCGACAGCTTCGAGGGCGTCGACGTCGGTTCGGTCGGCGGCGCGATCTTCCTGCCGCTGCCCACCGCCGAGCGCAAGTTCGCCCGCCCGGCGCTCGCCTCGCCGCTCGACGCCGCCGTCGTCCACCTGGAGAGCGGCACCTCGGCGATCGCCACCGCAGCGGTGGTCAAGAACCTCCTCGACCACCTGCACGGCGGCGCCGCCGACTACGAGCTGGTGGTCCCCGAGGCGCTCCTCGAGCAGAGCCGCCGCACCCAGCGCCTCTTCGACATCGTCATGGGGGCGATCGCCGGCATCTCGCTCCTCGTCGGCGGCATCGGCATCATGAACATCATGCTGGCGACGGTGCTCGAGCGGACGCAGGAGATCGGCGTCCGCCGCGCGGTGGGGGCGAAGCGCGCCGACATCCGCTTCCAGTTCATCGTCGAGTCGTTCGCCATCAGCATCCTGGGCGGCGCGGCGGGCGTCGTCCTCGGCCTCGCCATCGCCCGCGGCGTCGCCGTCTACGCCGGTTGGCGGACCGTCGTCACCCTCGCCTCGATCGCCGTCTCGACCGGCGTCGCCATGGGGGTCGGCCTCGCCTCCGGCCTCTACCCGGCGACCCGCGCCGCCGCCCTCGATCCCATCGACGCGCTGCGCTACGAGTAGGTCCGGCTTCGGCCGCGGTCAGCCCGGCGGCAGGTCCGGATCGCCCGGCTCGCGGACCAGCGGCAGGGCGTAACAGCGCATCAGCGTCTGGTGGCCGCTGCCGAGGAGCTGGCTCGGATAGCGGTCGCCACCGGCGATGTGCAGGGTCTCGATGAAATAGACGATGCAGCTCCCCGGCGCGGCGACCGGCGGGCCGGTGTGGACGGGGATCGGCGGCCGCCGCCGGCGGGTCTCGACGTAGAAGGCGGGGAGGGCGTAGAAGACCCGCGGCCGCGCCACCACCACCACCTCGCGCGCGCCGCCGGCCGCGGCGGCGGCGATCAGCCCCTCGAAGTCGTACGAGAGATAGGCCTCCTCGCTCACCGCGGCGTAGGGGCCGAAGTAGGTCGCCAGCATGTGGCCGCACTCGACGGCGAGGCCGAGCGCGATGACGGCGATGGCGAACCCGGCGAGCCGCTGGCGGCGGGCAGTTTCGGGCGCGGCCTCCCGCCCGGCGACCTGGGCGACGGCCGCGAAGCCGTAGCAGGAGGCGAGGAGGAGGTAGAAGCCGAGCTGGACGCCGCGCATGGCGTGCTGCGGCTCGGTGAGCGCCATGCCGAGCGGCGCGGCGACGGTGCCGAGGAGGAGCAGGCGGCAGAAGCGGCCGCCGCCGCTCTCCTGCAGACCGCCGCGCGGCAGCGCGCCGCGTACCCAGATGACCAGGCCGGCGACGGCGAGGGCGAGGACGGTCCAGTAGACCTCGCCGGTGAAGCCGGTCGAGTGGCGGCGGTTGGGGTCGCCGGAGACGAGGAGGAAGGTGGGGCTGAAGCTCGCCGCGTAGTAGGTGGCGAAACGGCCGATCTTCGCCGCCAGCGACAGCGACGGATCGTGGAGATAGCTCACGTGGTTGAAGCGGCGGGTGAGCTCGCCGGGGTGGGCGAGGCCGAAGGCGGCGTAGGGGACGAGCGCGAGGGCGAAGCCGGCGAGCATGGCGGCGTGCCGCGCCAGGTAGCGGCGGCCGAGGTAGGCGGCGACGAGCGAGAAGGCGAAGAGGAAGGTGAGCAGGCGCGCCGTGGTGTAGGAGTAGGTGGTGAGGCCGGTCAGCAGGCCGAGGCCGAGCGCGGCGAGGAGCGGCCGCCGCGGCTGCCGCTCGTAGACGCCGTGGGCGGCGAGGAGCGAGAGGGCGATGAGCGGGATCTGGCTGCTGTCCTCCATGGCGAAGCGCGAGAGGGTGAAGAACCAGGGGAGGAAGCCGGCGGCGGCGAGGGCGTAGAGCCGGGTGGCGCGCGAGCGCGGGAAGAGCCGGCCGGCGAGGAACCAGAAGCCGGCGAGGAAGACGAGGAAGCAGAGCGCCGGCGTCGCCCGCAGCAGCCAGTCCGAGGCGCCGGCGAGCCGGAAGAGCAGCGCCGCGGTGTAGATGACGAGCGGGTTCTTGAGGTTGCCGAAGGTGACGAAGAAGACGGGGAGGAAGACGCCGTGCTCGTCGTGGCCGTCGGCGGCGACGAGGGCGGCGTTCAGGCCGACCGAGCACTCGTCGAAGTAGAGCCCGCGCGGCACCGCGGTGAGGCGGAAGAAGTGGGTGAAGACGATGGCGGCGAGGAGCAGCAGGGCGACCGTCAGATAGCCAGCCTCGCGCGCCGCCGTGCCGGCGGCCGGCCGCGTCGCCCCGTTCTCTTCCTCCCCGCCCTGCGGCGCCATCTGCTCTCTCCTCCCGGCGCCGGCGCGCCGCGCCGCCACCGTCGGCCGGGCATCTTATCGCCGGTCGAGCGCATGCTAAAATCGCCCGCGTTTTCTCAGATTTGGCCTCTCCACCCTCGGGCTTCTCTGCCCGCGCTTTTCTAGCCTAGGAGGATCGATTCGATGCGACCAGCTGGCTCCGTTGTTCTCCGCGCTCTCGGCGCCGCCGTTCTGCTGGCGCTGCCGGCGATGGCGCAGGATCAGGACTTCTCGAAGGTCGAGGTGAAGGCGATCCCGGTCGCCGGCAAGATCCACATGCTGACCGGCGCCGGCGGCAACATCGGCGTCTCGACCGGCGCCGACGGCATCCTCATCGTCGACGACCAGTACGCGCCGCTCGCCGACCGCATCCGCGCCGCGCTCAAGGGTCTCAGCGCCGGCAACCTCAAGTTCGTCCTCAACACCCATTACCACGGCGACCACACCGGCGGCAACGCGATCTTCGGTCCCGAGGCGCCGATCATCGCCCACGCCAACGTGCGGAAGCGCATGTCGGTCGATCAGCACGTGATGGGCAACACGGTGCCGGCGTCGCCGGAGAAGGCGTGGCCGGTGATCACCTTCGACGACTCGGTCAGCGTCCATTTCAACGGCGAGGAGATCCGCGTCGTCCACTACCCGCACGGCCACACCGACGGCGACAGCGTCATCTTCTTCACCGGCTCGCACGTGGTGCACATGGGCGACGACTTCTTCAACGGCTTCTTCCCCTTCGTCGACCTGTCGAGCGGCGGCAGCGTGCAGGGCATGGCGGCGGCCGTCGCGCAGGTCATCCCCACCCTCCCCGCCGACGCCAAGGTCATCCCCGGCCACGGCCCGCTGTCCGACGTCAACGGCCTGAAGACCTTCTCGCGCATGCTCGAGGCCAGCCTCGACACCGTGAAGGCCGGCATCGCGGCGCACAAGAGCCTCGCCGACATCCAGAAGGCCGGCCTGCCCGCCGAGTGGAAGTCGTGGGGCAACGGCTTCGTGAAGACCGACTTCTGGCTGGAGACCGTCTACAAGAGCCTGAACGCGCCCCCGGCGTCGAAGTAGAGCCCAGCATCGCCGCGAGGGAAGACTCCGGCCGCGCTCCGCAAGGGCGCGGCCGGACGCCGTGTGCTCCTCTCCGCCCGCGGCGGCGGCGGAGCAGCCATCCTCATTGCCGCCAAAAGCTCATGACGATCTGCTTTGTCGCAGATCAATCACGAAAACAAAGGTTGGCGTGTCCCCCGTGGAAGGAAACCTCTCGATGTAATGGAGCGTCTCGGTGCAACTACGGGTGACAAAGCTTTCACGGTCTTCTCCGTCCATTGGATCGCTATGCCAGTTCGCATAAGCAGGCTCGATGCCTGTAACCTTCTTAAAGTAAACATCACCGCCTAGAATGGGAATTGAAGCACTCCTCAATAGATTGACTGCCAGTATGGCATCCGTGCGGCTTAACGCGACTTCAGTAAGGCCAGGGCTTTGAAGTGAAATACCTCTGCTCTCGAGGAGTTCTCGGTACGCTGATTCAGGATTCATGGTGAATTCGGGACAAAAAGACGGTGATTGATTGTGCCGTCAGCGTTTTTGATGAACTGAAAGACCCCGTTTCCCCCCCTGCCGTATGAGCCTGGTATTTCCAGCACCTGACGAACAACTCCATCTCCGCCCGTAACGGTTCGAACCGTTCCAGCACTTTCAAATGCCGTGACGGATTCAGGGAATGAATGGAACTCGCCGACTCCGCCTTGCATTTGCTGTAACACCTTCGATGTGTAGCTCGCGCCCTCGAAGAAGCTAGGTGCCCCCTCTACGGCCTCTGCCGCGGGGGCGAGCAGGCGATCGGCGATGGCGGTGAAGCTTCCGGTGCCGAGGGTCGCCAAGCCCACCGCCGTCGCGAGGTCGCCGCCGACCGCGACCCCGATCGCCAGCGGCCCGGCGCCCGAGCCGATCTTTTCGCCGGAGTTCTCGCCCAGCCGAAGGACGGTGTTGGCGACGCCCGTGGTCGCGTCGAAGGCGGCGCCGGCGTAGGTGGCGCAGATGACGCCGATGATGCCGCCGGTGGTGCAGGCCTGGGTGGTGTCCTCTTTGAGGTTCTGGAGGGCCGGGGTCAGCTTGTTGGCGATGTCCGAGCCGGTCACGCGGCCGGTCGGATCGGTGTCGTTCATCGGGTTGTCGCCGACGTAGGCGTAGCGGTTCCAGCTCTGCGGCCGGCCCGGGGTGCCGCCGACCGGATCGACGCTGAGGAAACGGCCGGTCAGCGGGCTGCAGTGGCGGGCGTGCATGTAGTCGAGGTCGTCGCCCGTTCCGGCGAGGCTCGCGAGGTCGCGCTCGTGGCCGGTGAACTTCAGCCGCTCGCTGTCCTGGTTGAAGGCGGTCGCCTCCTCGCCGAAGGGGAAGTAGGCGTGGAAGGCGACCTGGGCGCCCGCCTGGTCGGTGATCAGGCGCGGGCTGCCGAGGTGGTCGAGGTGGAAGTGCCGCGTCTGCCCGGGAACCTCGGCGGCGAGGAGCAGGCCGTCGCGATAGATGTCGTCCTCGGCGACGCTCCCCGTCCAGTTGTAGCCGGTCGCCTCGTAGGTGCGGAGGACCTTGGCGCCGAGGTCGCGGAGCGTCCAGCGGTCGAAGCGCAGGCTGACGCCCGGCACGCCGGGTTGGAAGCTCCACACGCGCTCGTCGTCGGCGTCGTAGATGTAGAGCCACTCCTGGCTCCCCGAGACGTAGTGCTTGAGCTGATCGAAGTCGTCGTACTCGTAGGTGGCGCCGTTCCACGCCGTCAGGTTCCCCGCCGCGTCGTAGGCCGCGCCGGCGCCGTTGAGGCGGTTGGTCGCCGAGCTCGTCGGCGTCGTGTGCGGGTCGGTGACGGTGACCGACTGCAGGTTGCCGAAGGCGTCGAAACCGTAGCCCTGGGCGGCGGGCGTGCCGCCGCCCCCCGGCAGCAGAGCGAGCGCTGCCGAGGTGAGGCGGCTCACCGAGTCGTAGACGAAGGTGCTGCCACCGATCTGGGTGACGTTGCCGGCGCCGTCGTAGACGTAGCTCCCCGAGCTCCACGACGCCGTACCGGCGGCGGAGATCGCGGCGGGGCGGGCGATCGCGTGGGGATCGTTCGCCTGGGTGTCGAGGATGCCGTTGCCGTGCTGCACCTGATTGACCAGGTGGTTCGGCGAGTAGGAGATGCCGATGCCGGCAGCCTTGCCGGCGATCGTCCCGGTGTAGCCGGTCACCCCAGTCAGGTAGCCGCGGGTGTAAGAGAAGCCGAGCGTCCGCGGCGAGGCGGCCACGCCGCTGCAGGCTGCGAAGGTGCACTGCGGATAGCCGAGCGAGGCGAGGTTGCCGAGGCCGTCGTAGGCGAAGGTCTGGTGGAACGACTCCGAGGCGGCGCCGTTGAAGGTGTGGGCGAGGTCGCGCTGCGAGACGCGGCCGCCGGCGCCGCCGTATGTGTAGGTCTGGCCGACGAGCGACGTGTAGGTGGTGCCGGAGAGCGCCGGGTAGTTGTAGCGCGAGGCGGTGCGCAGCTTGCCGTTGGCGGCGTCGCTGCCGACGTTGGCGGTGGCGTAGGAGAAGGTCTTGAGCGGCCGGGAGCCGGTCTCGTCGATCTCCGTAACGCGCTCCGCCGCGTCGTAGGTGTAGGTCAGGTCGTGCGGCCCGTCGACCCGGCGGTGCGCGTGGCCGCGCGCGTCGTAGGCGAGGAAAGAGACCGTGCCGTTGCCGGCGGCGCCCTTCTCGGGGTGCTGCTCCCAGTCGAGGAGGCCGCGGTTGTCGTAGGCGAAGGCGCGCGTCTGGGTGACGCCGGCGGCGGTTGTCGAGACGGTCGCCAGGCGGCTCCCCACGTCGTAGCCGTAGGTGGTGGTGACCGCCGCGCCGCCGGCGCCGGAGGGCTCGGCGACCTGCGCCAGCCGCCCCTGGCGGTCGTAGAGCTCGGTCGTCGTTGCGGCGGTCTCGGTGACGGCGCCGCCCGCCGCCGCCACCGTTCCCACCCTCACCGTGCGCGCTGCCGAGTGCACCCCGGCATAGGTTACCGTCACGTCGTGGAGAAAGCCGTTGGCGGTGGTCGAGTCGGCGGGGCGGATGAGCGTCGCGCGGCCGAAGGGGTCGTAGTTGAGGTACTGCGTCTTCTGCACCGGATTGCCGGTCTGCAGCTCGGAGACCGAGGCTTTGTTGCCGGCGCCGTCGTAGAGCGTCTCGCGGACATTCCAGAAGTCCGGCATCAGCTCGGTCTCGCGCCACACTCGTCCCAAACCGTCGAAGAGGATCTGCTTGTGGGTGAGGCTGGTCGTGACGTCGACCGCCGCCTGCGCGCCGGCGGCGGCCCGCGTGTAGACGTCGGTCGTCGCCAGCTCTCCCGGCGGCGCCGTGCTCGTCACCCGCCCCATGAGGTCGTAGGAGTAGGTGGTGGCGAGGCCGGCGGTGTCGCGCGACGAGGCGACGAGGCCGCTCGCGACGTCGATCGTGCGGTCGAGCGAGAAGAACGAGAGCGGCGCGCCGGTCGCCGGATTCAGGTAGCGCGAGCTGGCGAGGACGCCGCCCTGGTAGGTGTGCTGGATCGCATAGGCCGGCGTCGCCGGCAGCGCGATGGTGCAGAGGTTGGCGCTCCCCGTCGCGACCGCCACCGCCTGGTCGTCGCCGCCGTAATCGCTCTCCGTCGCGACGTTGCCGTGGCCGTCGTTGGCAAAGGCGACGACGAGGTCGCTCGCCCCGTCGCTGGCGCCGTTGGCGAGGTGCGTCCGCTGTCGGTTGAGGAAGCCGGTGCTCGCGTCGTAGCAGGTCGAGACGAACGCCGTGTTGCCGTTCTCCGCCGTCCACCGGTAGTTCGAAGTCTCGAGAACCCAGGGCGCCGTCGGCGCCGGCGGCACGAAGGTGTTGTCCGGATAGGGGACGTTGGTCGTCGGGTTCCAGTGGTAGACGCCGCTCGCCGGGTTGTAGTCGACCAGCGAGGTGCGGGCGTTGTTGCCGGGGAAGGTGCCGCTCGTCGCCGCCGCGCGATAGTGGCCGAGGCCGTCGAAGCTCGAGTCGTCGACGTCGGCGGTGCGCCCGCCGTCGTCGTCGTAGACCGTGTGCTCGGACTCGAACGCGGGAGTTCTCTGAGCTGTTGCCGCTCACCTGCGAGTCGTTGGTGTAGCGCAGGTAGCTGCGCCGCCGGAGGACGCCGGCGGAGGCCGCTCCCTGGTAGACCTCGGTCGACAGGTTGTGGGTGCCGGCGGCGTCGACCAGGTCGGGGGAGAAGGGGAGCCCCTCCGACCAGCCGCCGCCGTTGTCGTCGAAGTAGTGGTAGGTCTGGTGGCCGAGCGGCGAGGTGACGAGCGTCCGCTGCTCGTCGATCGACGAGCCCGCCCGCGTCGCCTGCGCGTAGGTCCAGGTGCCGAGGACCGTCCCCGTGACGTCGGTCACCGTCTTGCTCAGCGCCCCCTCGGAGGTGCTCACCCAGATCTGCGGCGTGACGTCCGCCCGCGGGTGGCGGAAGGAGTAGGTGCCGTAGGTGTAGTCGTAGCGCCCGAAGGTCGGCAGCACGAGGCCGATGAGCGTCCCCGGCACCGTGTAGGTGCCGTTGACGAAATTCGGCTGCAGCATGTAGCTCATCGAATACGACGAGCCGTCCGGCAGACCGACGCTGGCGAGGAGCGGCACGGTGAGCTGCTTCGAGCGGCAGGAGTCGGTGTCGTAGTGGTCGCGGCCGATCGTCATGTCGGCGTAGGTGAAGGAGTAGGTCGCCGTGCCGCCGAAGGCGGTCACCGTCACGTGGTCCACCTGGCCCAAGCCGGGCGCCGCCGTGCGGAAGAAGATCTTCTGCGTCCGCCCCTGGGTATCGGTCAGGTCCCACTCGCTCGCGTGCGCGTAGGAGACCGCCAGCGCGTTGCCCGAGCGGTCGGCGATCGTCGCCAGGCGGTTGCTGCCGTCGAAGGTGTGGACGAGGCCGCTCGGGAACTCGATCGTCTTCCAGCCGGCGGGCAGGCCCGACAGAGCGAGGTTGAAGCGCAGGTAGGTGTCGTCGCGGCTGTAGAAGACGTTCGCCGTCGTCGGCTCGCCGTTGTGGAGGTTGGGCGCGAAGAAGGCGTGCTTGGCGCCGTCGGCGGCGACGTAGAGCCAGGTCACCGCGCTGTCGTTGTAGACCGGCGTGCCCGGCGGATAGAGCTCGCCGAGAGACAGGCGCCAGCCGAGGCCGGCGTTGTGGAAGACGTCGGGATCGGCGTCCTCGGTCGACGGCTCGCCGAACTGCGGGCAGGGGAGGCCGTCGGAGAGCGTCCACACCCCCGAGTTGTACTGCAGGGCGAGACCGTAGCTGAGGGCGCCGCCGACCGGATAGCTGCCGCCGAGCGGCAGCGACGCCGTGAGGTTGCCGTTGTAGAGGTTGACGGCGTCGATGTCGCCGACAAGATAGGCGGTCGTCGCCGAGAGCCCGCGGGCGCGGTTGGCGGGATCGTCCTGCGCCGCCGCCGGCGGCGCCAGGCAGACGAGCGCACCGATGGCGAGGGCGAGCGCCGCCAACGCTGCGAGCGGACCCCGCGCGGCCGCCCTCACTCGAGGCTCCCGGCGTCGCCGACGGTAGCGGCGAAGGCCGCGAGGTCGTCCGGATCGACCGCGACGATCACATCGCCTTTCGCGAAGCGCGGCGGCGCTGAGCCCGACTTGGCGTCCGGCAGGAAGGCCGCGAGCGAGGCGCGCAGGCTGCCGTCGTAGGCGCCGTCCTCGTCGAGCGGCCCGCCGTCGAAGACGTCGAGCTGCCAGCTCCCCGACCCCGGCCGCACGATGAGGATGGCGAGCGCATGGCGGTCGACGGCGAGCCGGCCGAGCACCATGTCGATGCGCCGCCGCGTGGCGTCGATCGGCGTCCACTGGAAGCCGCTCGGCGAGGCGAGCGCCAGCCGTCCGCTCGCCAAGTCGACCGCCGCCCACACCGAGAGTGCCGGCACGTCACGGCCGAGGTCGAAGCGCGCCGCGCCGGCGGCATCGGCGGCCGTGCGATCGGCGAGCTTGCCGACCCGCGACGAGACCCGCGCCAGGCGCTCCCGGAAGACGCTCCAGAAGATCACCTCGCCGCCCGGCGTGGCGCCGGAGACCGTCGCCGCCTGGCCCTCGAATCCGAGGGAAAGAGGCGCCGGTGCCGTTTGCGCCGAAGCCGCCGAGGCGAGGAGCGCCGAACCGATCCCGGCGGCGAGGAGGAGCGATGCGAAGAGCGGTGAATTGGCGGATCTCAAGCGGTGTCCTCGAAGCGATGGATGGCGCGGTTTCCCTGCGGCGACCCGGCGAGTAAGAGGCATGACAGCTCCTAGTCGACAGTACGCGCGGCCGCGCGGAGGAGTCAAGCAGATGCCGTATCGGCCAGAGTGAGTCTTGCCTCGGCCTGAGTTCTCCACCGCGAAGGTGCCAGCCGTCTTTGAACGAGCCGCTGGCGCCTTGAATCGGGACGGGTACCTGGCACCTTTCGGAGAGCTCGGGAAGGTGCCCGGAAGGTGCCGGAAAGGTGCCAGGTGATTTGCAGACCGCGCCTACGAGGTACCTGGCACCTACGAAAATCACCTGGCACCTCGGGGATCCGCGCCCTTGCAAGAGGTCGTACACAGCTGTACCATTCGGCCGATGAACGAACCGCTCGCGCCGCTTCCTGCTCTCGACCCTCCGGCGAGCCCGGCTCCCATGGCCTTCCTGCTGCTCGGGGTGGTGCATGGGCTCGAGGCCCGGCTGGAGGGCGCTCTCGACGGGGTCGGCCTGTCGCTCGCCAAGTACGGGGTGCTCTCCAAGCTGGTCGAAGCGGGGGAGCCGCTGGCGCTGGGCTGCCTCGCCGGGCTCTGCTGCTGCGTGCGCTCGAACATGACGCAGCTCATCGACCGCCTGGAGGCGGAACGCCTGGTGGAGCGGGTGAGCGACCCGGCGGACCGCCGCTCGGTGCGCGCCTCGCTGACCGCCGAGGGCGGCCGGCAGCAGGCGCGCGGCGCCGACGCCCTGGCGCTCGCCGAGCGCGAGCTCTTCGCCGCCCTCGGCGAGGCGGAGCGGGCGACCCTCGCCCGCCTGGTCCGCCGGATCGGCGGCGAGGCCTGAGCCGGAGACCCTTTTTTGTGCCCAAATCGTACAGCGCTGCACTTTCTGTCGACGAACTGTCGAGCCCTGGATTCGTGTGACCACGGATACTTTCGACTGGAGACCCAGATGACCGATGCCAAACCGCAAGAGCTGTCGCTCTTCTCCCCCGTGCAGGTGGGGCCCTACCACCTTCCCAACCGGCTGATGATGGCGCCGATGACGCGCAGCCGGGCGGGGGAGGGGAACGTCCCCACCCCGCTCATCGCCACCTACTACCGCCAGCGCG
This sequence comes from uncultured Acidobacteriota bacterium, assembly GCA_963755825.1. Lineage (GTDB taxonomy): Bacteria > Acidobacteriota > Thermoanaerobaculia > Multivoradales > UBA5704 > DATBQN01. The sequence continues at coordinate 339,157 of CAVWLA010000001.1, forward strand.
CCTCGGCGGGGATCATCGTCACCGAGGCGACGCAGGTCTGCCCCGAGGGCCAGGGCTATGCCGGCACTCCCGGCATCCACTCCGACGCCCAGGTCGACGGCTGGCGCGCCGTCACCTCGGCCGTCCATGCCGAGGGCGGCCGGATCTTCCTCCAGCTGTGGCATGTCGGGCGCATCTCGCACCCGGACTTCCAGCCCGACGGCAGGCTTCCGGTCTCGGCGTCGGCGGTGGCGCCGGACGGGCAGGTGCGGACGCCGAGCGGAGCCAAGCCCTACGTCGCCCCGCGCGCCCTCGAGCTGGCGGAGATCTCCGGCGTCGTCGGCCAGTACGCGGAGGGCGCCCGCCGCGCCCTCGCCGCCGGCTTCGACGGGGTCGAGGTCCACGCCGCCAACGGCTATCTGATCGACCAGTTCCTGCGCGACGGCAGCAACCGCCGCGAGGACGCCTACGGCGGTCCGATCGAGAACCGCGCGCGCTTCCTGCGCGAGGTGATGGAGGCGGTCGTCGCGGTCTGGGGGGCGGACCGCGTCGGCGTCCGCCTGTCGCCGGTCAGCCCGTTCAACAGCATGAGCGACAAGGACCCGCGGGCGACCTTCGGCCACGCCGCAGCGCTCCTCGACCGCTACGGTCTCGCCTATCTCCACATGGTCGCCGGCGGTGCCGCGGCGCCCGGCTCGCAAGCGCGCCAGGTCGCCGAGGAGCTCCGCCGCCAGTTCCACGGCCCGTTCGTCATCAACGGCGGCTTCGATCTGATGAGCGGCAACGCCGCGGTCGCCTCCGGGCTCGCCGATCTCGTCAGCTTCGGCTCGCTCTTCCTCGCCAACCCCGACCTGCCGGCGCGCTTCGCCGCCGGCGCGCCGCTCAACGCGCCCGACCAGACGACCTTCTACGGCGGCGGCGAGCACGGCTACACCGACTACCCGACCCACGGCTAAGCGACAGCTTTTTTAGTATCGATGTGACGAACGGCGCAAAGCCTCCTCGGCGTCACGGCGTGAGGGCGCCGGAGCACCGGGGAGGCTCGTGTCGACCCTCCGACGACACCTAGAAAATGAGCAGGGAATCCTCCTCTTCGTATGTAAGCGCGAGGTGGTTCTCGGTGCCGCGCCGGCGCCGTCTCTCGGGATGGCGCCGGGGCGACGGGCCGCGCAGATGCCGGCTCGACGCCCGGCGCGCACAGATCTAGGTAAGAGGGCTCCGCCGGCGCGCATCGGCTCGGCGGAGACAATCGCGAGGAGAGCGAGAAACGTGACCGTCCGCAACGACAACTCCTTCGACGTCGCGGGGATCGGCATCGGCCCCTCCAACCTGAGCGTCGCCGCGCTGCTCGCCAGCTCGCGCGACATCCGCGCCCGCTTCTACGATCGCCGGCCGGAGTTCCAGTGGCATCCCGGCCTGATGTTCCCCGACGCCGTGCTGCAGGTGTCCTACTTGAAGGATCTGGTGACGCTCGCCGATCCGACCAGCCCCTACTCGTTCCTCTCCTTCCTCTTCAGCACCAAGCGGCTCTATCGCTTCATCAACGCGAGTTTTCCGCGCGTCCGCCGCCGTGAGTTCAACCACTACCTGCAGTGGGTCTGCAGCCAGCTCTCTTCGCTCGAGTTCGGCAAGCCGATCGAGTCGGTGTCCTTCGACAACGAGTTCGTGCTCGAGGTGGGCGGCGAGCGGGTGCGCGCCAAGAACCTCATCCTCGGCACCGGCGCCGTCCCCTTCGTGCCGAGCTGCGTTGCGCCGCACCGCTGCACCAGCGTCTTCCACGCTTCGGAGTACCTGGCGAGCGGCCTCGAGCCCAAGGGGCAGCGGATCGCCGTCATCGGCGGCGGGCAGACCGGCGCCGAGGTGGTGATGGATCTCCTCGCCGGCTCCGGTCGGCTGCCGCGCGAGCTCTACTGGATCTCGCGCCGCGCCAACTTCCTGCCCCTCGACGAGTCGCCGTTCACCAACGAGTGGTTCACGCCGGCCTACAGCGACTTCTTCTACCACCTGCCGGCCGAGGTACGCGTCAAGCTGATCGAGGAGCAGAAGCTGGCGAGCGACGGGATCTCCCCCGGCCTCCTCGAGACCCTCTACCGGCGGCTCTACGAGCTCGAGTTCATCGAGACCTCGCCCTGCCGCTGCCGGCTATGGCCGGGGCGCAGCCTCGACTCCATGCGCCGCGAGCCGTCCGGCTGGCATCTCGAGGTGGACGAGCGCTATACCGGCGCCCACGAGTCGCTGCGCGTCGACCACGTCATCCTCTGCACCGGCTACACCTACGGCCTGCCGACCTTCCTCGCCCCGCTGGCCGACCGCGTCGCCCGCGACGGCGAGCACTACCAGGTCGCCGAGGACTTCTCGATCGCCTGGGACGGTCCGCCCGACCGCCGCATCTTCGTGCAGAACGCCGCCCGCATCCGCCGCGGCATCGCCGACCCCAACCTGAGCCTGCTCGCCTGGCGGAGCGCCAAGATCATCAACAGCCTCTGCGGCCGCACCGTCTACGACGTCGAGGAAGAGGCGTCGCTGGTCGACTGGGGCACCTACGCCGGCGTGGCCGAGCGGCGCGAGGTCTGGGCGTAGATCGCGACGAGCGAGATCTCCGCTCGGCGCGGCCGCCGGGCCCGCGGGCGTGGGAGGGCTTCCCGGCGAGATGTCGGTCCTTCCCGGCGATCAGCCGAGCCCTCCCGCGCGTGGCGCATGCGGCAGCTTGTGCGCATCTAAAGAGATAGTTACAGTATGCCGATGAAAAAAAGCTCGCCGCGCCCCATCGTCGCCGCCCTTCTCGTCGCCCTCTCGACCGCCGCCGTCGCCTTCGCCACCCCTCCCGGCGAGTGCCCGGCGATCCATCGCCCCATCCCCTCGGCCGCCGAGCGCCAGCTCCTGCCGCCGTTCGAGGTGATGCGGTGCTTCATGTCGCTCGCCGAGATCGACGAGGTGCGCAGCTCGATCGGCGCCAGCCCGCAGTCGACGCTCACCGACCCGGCCTTCGCGAGCGGCCAGCTCAATCCGGACGGCACCCTCCGCCTGCCGCTGGCGAGCGAGCAGATCGCCGCCCTCGCCGACATGCACCAGGCCCTCGACCCCGACATGAGGGACGGCGCCATCCTCCGCAAGTACGTGCCCAACTCGGACGTTGGCGGCATCCTCTACGGCCGCACGGCGATCACCTCCAACGGCAAGCCGCTGGTGGTGACGACGGACAGCGTCCGCGGCTTCGTCGGCCTGCAGCGCAACACCCAGGGGCTGACCGCCGGCGCCACCATCGCGGCCGTCGGCCTCGACTACGAGACGACGCCGCTCGGCCAGTTCACCGACGCGAGCGACGACTCCTATTACCGCGCGGTGGCGATCGAGGTGCTGAGCCACGGCCTCCACTCGATCCGCCACACCATGTCCCCGCAGGGTGCGAGCGACGCCAAGATCCCCCTCGGCAAGGATCTCAACGACGCCTTCCAGGCGAGCGTGCCCGCCCTCGCCGGCCGCTTCTTCGAGATGGATCGCCAGGGGCAGCTCAACCCCTACACCGGCCTCGGCATCTCGGACGAGCTGGTGCTCATCGTGCTGCGCAGCCATCCGGAGATCGAGGAGTACCCGCTCCACCTCAACGAGGAGGACGTGATGACCAAGCCGACGCCGCTCACCCCGGGCGACCAGCTCCTCCGCCGGCTGGCGGACGGCCGCGAGATGGTCGTCGCCACCTATATCCAGGTGCCCGGGCCGGACGGCGCGCCGGTGCGCGGCTGGCAAATGGCGAAGCACCTCACCAAGCAGCTCGCGGCCTACTACCGCGGCCTCGTCGAGCAGGCCGCCGGCACCGTCGCGGCGGCCGGCGGCTAGGCGGGAGCGGCGAACTCGCCGCTCTTGCTATTCAGTTTGATTCAAAGTAGATTGAGGCGATGGATGCCATCGCCGACTGCCCGCCGTTCCTCAAGCTCGTGGCCCATCCGCAGCGCTGGCGGCTGCTCGGCCTCCTCGCCTGGAGCGACCGCCGGGTACAGGAGCTGGTCGAGCTGATCGGCGAGCCCGGCAACCTCGTCTCCTACCATCTGCGCCGGCTCCGCGAGCACGCCCTCGTTCACGAGCGCCGCAGCTCGGCCGACCGACGTGACGTCTACTACAGCATCGACCTCGGGCGGCTCCGCGGCCTCTTCCTCCGCACCGGCGAGTCGCTCCACCCGGCCCTCGGCGAGGAGCCGCGGGCGGCGGATGGCCGGGCGGCAGCGGTCGGCGAGCGCTGCCGCGTGCTCTTCCTCTGCACCCACAACAGCGCCCGCTCGCAGATGGCGGAGGGCCTCCTGCGCCACCTCGCCGGCGACCGCTTCGAGGTCGCCAGCGCCGGCACCGAGCCGTCGCGGGTCCATCCGCTCGCCATGGCAGCGCTGGCGGCGCGGGGCATCGACATCACCGGCCAGCGGTCGAAGTCGATGGATGAGTTCGCGAGCCAGCGCTTCGACTACGTGATCACCGTCTGCGATCGCGCCAGCGAGGCCTGCCCGGTGTTCCCCGGCGATCCGCAGCGCATCCATTGGAGCATCCCAGACCCCGCGGCTCCCGGCGACGACGGCGAGGTCCGCATCGGGGCCTTCGAGGCGGCCGCCCAGGAGCTCGCGACGCGCATCCGCTACGTCATCTCACTGCTCGAGCGCCCCGGCGCCTGACGCCTGCCGCCATGGGCGACCCGTCTCTGCGGCGCCGCGCGGCGGCCGAGTGCGCCGGCACCTTTGTGCTGGTGACCGGCGGCTGCGGCGCGATCCTCGTTGACCGGGCGAGCGGCGCCCTCGGCCATGTCGGTGTCGCGGCGAGCTTCGGGCTCGTCATCATGGTGATGATCGCGGCGCTCGGCCATCTCTCGGGCGCCCACCTCAACCCCGCGGTGACCGTCGCCTTCGCGCTGATCCGGCACTTTCCGTGGCTCGAGGTGCCCTGGTACGTCGGCGGTCAGCTCGCCGGGGCGGTCGGCGGCGCTGCCGTCCTCCGCGCGCTCTTCGGGGCCGGCCACGGCCTCGGCGCCACGCTGCCCGCCGGCAGCGCGGCGCAGTCCTGCGGCCTCGAGATCCTGCTCTCCGCCGTGCTCATGTTCGTCATCACCGCCGTGGCGACCGACACCCGCGCCGTCGGCGAGCTGGCGGCCGTCGCGATCGGCGGCACCGTCGCCCTCGACGCCCTCTGGGGAGGCCCCATCTCCGGCGCCTCGATGAACCCCGCCCGTTCATTCGGGCCCGCCCTGGTGGCGGGCGTCTGGACCTCGCAGTGGGTCTACTGGGTCGGTCCGCTGGTGGGGACCTGCATCGGCGCGGCGCTCTATCAGCTACTACGCGCCGAGCCCGCTCCGCGGGAGCAGCCGCCGTCGTCAGACGCGGTCTCTCCCCAGCGCGGGTCCGTTCATCCGGTGCGGTGAGCCGCGGAGCGAGCCACCTCGCCGGCCGGCGCAGTCGCAGGTTTCACTCCCCCTAGCCCCTGCCGACGTCCTAACCTGGCTTCCTCGCCCGCACGAAGGCGCTCGCGAAGCGGCCTTCAATCTCGGGCGCCGCCGCCGCGGCGTCGATCCCGTCCGCGGCGAGAAACGCCGCCGCGTCCGCGGCGCGGTAGACGCGGGTCGGCTCGATCGTGATGTCCTCGAAGCCGACCTCGGCGAGCAGGCGCCGGAAATCGGACTCCTCGAGGGCGCCGGCGACGCAGCCGATCCACAGCTCGACGCTGCGGCGGACCGCCGCCGGCACCGGGCCGCGCACGACGATGTCCGAGACGGCGAAGCGGCCGCCCGGCTTGAGGACGCGGAAGGCCTCCTCCAGCACGCGCCGCTTGTCGGCGGAGAGGTTGATGACGCAGTTCGAGATGACGACGTCGACGGCGCCCGCGGGGAGCGGGATGCTCTCGATCGTGCCCCGCAGGAACTCGACGTTTTCGACGCCGGCGCGCCGCTGGTTCTCGCGCGCCAGGGCGAGCATGTCGTCCGTCATGTCGAGGCCGTACGCCTTGCCGATCGGGCCGACGCGGCGCGCCGAGAGCAGCACGTCGATGCCGCCGCCCGATCCGAGGTCGAGGACGATCTCGCCGGGATGGAGATCGATGAGCGCCGTCGGGTTGCCGCAGCCGAGCGAGGCCGCGAGCGCCTGCGGCGGCAGCGCCGCCGCCTCCTCCGCGCCGTAGAGGCCCGAGCTGATCGGATCGGCGCATCCGCACCCGCAGGACGTCTCGCCGCTCGCGGGACCGCAGCCGCAGGACGCCGCCTCGCCGCCGGCGGCGACCCCGCGCGCCGCGGCGCCGTAACGCTCGCGGACGGCGCTGCGCAGCGCCTCGGCGGCGTCCGCGGGGGCGGGGAATGCATCGGATCGCTCGGTAGTGGGGGAGGTCTCTGCGGGCATCGGGTGTCTCCTTTTCGGTCTGCGGTCGATCGGTTGGTAATAGCAACTATCGGGGCCAGAGCTCGGCAGTCGTTTCCCGACTCACGCCGGCACGCGGCAGCAGCTGCCGCCGCCCGCCTCGACGCGCGCCGCCGCGGCGCGGGCGAGCCGGCGGAGAACCTCCGTCATCGCCCGCCGCACCTCGGGAGCGAACTCGGCGAGCATCGCCTCCTCCTCGGCGAGCAGCTCGCCCTCGATCCGCCGGTGGAGGGCGCGGCCCTCGGCGGTGGCGGCGAGGAGGAGAGCGCGATGGTCGCCGGGGTGCTCGGCGCGCGCGACGTAGCCCTTCCGCTCGAGCGCGTCGACCACCCGGCTCGCCGTCGACTTGTCGAGGTAGAGGAGGGCCGCGAGGTCGTTGAGCGTCATCTCCCCCCGCCGCACCAGGTTCTCCAGCGCGTAGCACTGGCTGACCGAGATGTCGTGGCAGCAGATGCGGTCGCGGTCGCGGAACTGGTAGACCCGCACGAGGTCGGAGAGGGCGTCGTAGAACGCCCGCACGCCGTGCTGGGCGTCGAGGTCGGCGGGGGCGGTCGATCGGGCCATGGGGAGAGTCTCTCACCAAGAGGTTGCTGGTTGCAACTATCGGTCGAGTCTGCCGGAGTCGGGACGGCTTGCCGTCGGGCGGCCGCTAGCCCACGCGCGGCAGCCAGGTCATCACCGCGGTGATCACGGCGACGATCGCGAAGAAGCCGATGAGCACGCGCTGGGTCGTCGCGCTCATCCTCCCCTTGCGGCGCAGCGAGCTCGTCGAGAGGATGGCGGAGACCAGCAGAATGAGGGCGATGAGCGGCAGCATGAGTTCCTCCTCGGCTCGTTACGCAGACGGATGCGAGAGGTTACGCTCCGCTCACAGCCCGCCGCGGAACGGCCGCTGCGGTCCGCTCGGTAGCGCGGGGTCGGCGGGCAGGCCCATGCGGAGGTCTTCGACGGCGGCGCGGAGGAGCTCGGCGACGCTCCAGGCCTGGGCGATGGCGCCGCGGGGGGCGTGGGGGGCGTCGCCGTCGAAGATCTCGGAGACGGTGCCGACACCCGCCTCCTCCAGGTGGGGCGCGAAGGCGGCGAGGAGATCGCGGCCCTGGCGGCGGCCGGCCTCGCCGCGCAGGCGGACGAGGGCGGTCAGGTAGGGGCCGAGGAGCCAGGGCCAGACCGTCCCCTGATGGTAGGCGGCGTCGCGCTCGGCGGCGGTCCCCTCGCAGCGGCCTACGTAGCGCGGGTCGTCGGCGGCCAGGGAGCGCAGGCCGCGCGGCGTCAGCAGGCGCGACTCGACGGTGCGGAGGACGGCGTCGGCGCGCTCGCCGCCGACCAGCGGGAAGGGGAGCGAGAGGGCGAAGATCTGGTTGGGGCGCAGGCTCGCGTCCCGCTCGGCGCCGTCGACGCAGTCGTAGAGATACCCCGCCTCGGGGTTCCAGAAGACCTCGCCGAAGCGCTGGCGGGCGGCGCGGGCGCGGCGCCGGAGGGTGCCCGACTCGCGGCTCCGCCCCGCCCGCGAGACGAGCTGGGCGAGGATCCACAGGGCGTTCGCCCACAGCGCCTCGACCTCGACCGGCTTGCCGATGCGCGGCGTCACCACCTCGTCGCCGACCCGCGCGTCCATCCAGGTGAGCTGCATGCCCGGCTCGCCGCCGGCGAGGAGGCCGTCGGACTCGGCGCGGATGCCGTGCCGGGTGCCGCGGTCGTGCCAGGCGAGGATCTCCTCGAGCACAGGGGTGAGCTCCTGGCGGACGATGGTCTCGTCGCCGCTCGCCTGCAGGTAGCGCCAGACGGCGACGAAGAACCACAGCGTGGCGTCGATGGTGTTGTATTCCGGCGCCTCGCCGCGGTCGGGGAAGCGGTTGGGCAGCATGCCCTGGGAGACGGCGCGTGCGAAGGCGCGCAGGATGCTCCGCGCCTCGTCGAAGCGGCGGGTCACCAGGCAGAGGCCGGGGAGCGAGATCATGGTGTCGCGTCCCCAGTCGGAGAACCAGTGGTAGCCGGCGATCACCGTGCGCAGGTCCTCGCCGCGGCGGACGACGAAGGGATCGGCGGCGCGGCAGAGGGCGCGGCAGAGCGGATCGGGGTTGGCGAAGGCGGCGAGCACCGCCTCGCGCCGCCGGCGCTCGACGGCGAGGAGGTCGAAGGCGTTCCAGCCCGCCGGATCGGCGGTCGAGGCGATCACCCCCAGGCGGGCTCCCGGCGCCAGCTCGACCGCCAGCACGCCCGGCGTGAAGAGGTCCTCGCGGAACTCCAGGCCGCGCTCCCGCTCGCGCTCGTACTCGAAGTCGCGGTACCAGTCGGGTGCGGCCCGCCAGACGCCGCCGGGCAGGCGGACGAAGACCGGCGGCACGCCGTCGTAGGAGCGGTAGGCAAGGGTGCCGCGGGAGAAGGCGGCGTCGCGGTGGACGTAGCTGTTGGCGTGGCCGACGGCGTGGTAGTCGCGGCCGGCGAAGAACGGCCGCAGCTCGAGGACGAAGGGCCCCGGCGCCGCCAGCACCTCGTAGAGGACGAGGGTGGTGTTCTCGCCGTTGACGGTGGCGACCGTCTTGCGCAGGCGGATGCCGTCGACGGCGTACTCGAAGCTGGGGAAGAGGCCGCGGCGGAAACGCTCGAGGCGCTCGAAGCCGCGCGGATGGATGACGCCGGGATACTGATTGGCGGCGAGCTCGCTGCGGGTGTCGCCGGCGACCACGGTCTCCTCCAGGCGGGAGAGCAGCACCATGCGGCCGACCGGCGGATGGGTCGCCGCCACCAGCAGCCCGTGGTAGCGGCGGGTGTGCGCGCCGGCGACGGTCGAGCTCGCCCAGCCGCCGAGACCGTTGGTCTCCAGCCACTCGTGCCGGCTGGCGCGCGCGAAATCGCCGCAGACATCCCGCTCGAGCACCCACTCGAGGTCGCCTGGCCCATCCATCCTCACACCTCCCCGGCACCGCGTCCGCCGCAGTGGCTGCGGCGGCGCGCCCTTAAGAATATGGCGGGTCGAGGGTCGGCGCGCGGCGCGACGGGCGATGTCACCGCGCCGCCGCCCGCGGCAGGCGCGGCGTCAGCCGAGCCCGCGGAGCCGGCGGTAGAGGCGGCGGATGGCCGGATTGGCGACCAGCCGCTCCCGCCAGCGCCAGGTGGCGGTGCCGCGCAGCTCGGCGAGGGCGGCGCGCAGGCCCGCCGCCTCGTCGGCGGCGCGGCGGAGGGCGGCGTCGTGCTCGGCCTCGCGCTCCGCCTGCCGCGCGGCGGCGGCGGCGGTCTCGGCGGCGAGCGCATGGAGCCGCCGCCACAGCTCGTCGCGGTCGATCAGCAGGCGGCCGCGCTCCTTGGTGAAGGGGTTCAACCAGGCGAGGTAGTCGGCGGCGGCGCGGCTCTCCGCCGCGGCCGCCGCCGGCGAGCGGTCGACCGGCTCGGCGAGCGCCTCGGCGTAGACGGCGAGCAGCCGGTCGACGGCGTCGTCGAGCGGCGCGTGGCGCCGCACCCACGCCGAGACCGCCGCCGCGTCGGCCGCGTCGTAGCGGTCGATCGCACAACCCACGGTCGCCGCGTCGAGCGGCGCGGTGAGGGCGCGGAGGCCGAAGTTGAGCGGCCGCAGGCGGTCGAGGTCGCCGGCGGTGACCAGCGGCCCGCAGCCGGCGCTGTCACAGAGGACGACTGCCGCCCCCACCGCCATCGCCTCGAGCGCGGCGCGGCCCTTGGCGAAGACGAGGTCGTAGGCGGGGAGCCGCTCCTCCGGCCGCAGGGCGGGAGCGCCGGAGCCGAGGCCGGCGGCGTCGAGGGCGATGCCGCGCGCGGCGCAGGCGGCGCGGAGAGCGGGGAGAAAGCTCGTCTCGGCGGCCTCGTTGCCGAAGGCGAGCGCCCGCAGCGGCCGCGGCGGCAGCGGTCCGCGCGGGTGGAAGCGCGCCAGGTCGACGAAGTTGTGGACGGTCGCGATGCGCTCCGGCGGCACCCCGGCCGCCGCCAGCCGGTCGCCCGTCGCGGTGTCGACGGCGACGTAGCGGCGGATGCGCGGGAAGCGCGGCGGCTCCTCCTCCCACGGCGCCCAGCCGTGGCAGACGAAGACGCACGGCGCGGCGGGGAAGCGGAGGAGCGCCGTCATCGTCTCCAGATGGTGCTGGCCGTGGATGAGGTCCGGCGGCTCGCCCACGCGGTCGAGATCGTCGACGACGGCGACGCCGGTGGCGGCGAGCTCCGCCGCGACCTCGCCGAGGATCGGGCTCCAGACGACCGGCCGCCAGCCGCGCGCGCGGAGGGCGCCGGCGACCTCCGCGGCGTAGAGCTCGGAGCCGGTGCGGTGGGCGAGCGAGGTGTTGGTGAGGAGGACCCTCAAGCGCGGCCGCCGCTGGCGAAGGCGGCGAGATGCGCCGCGGCCGGCGCCATGTGGCGACGGAAGCGGAGCACCTCGGGGTAGCTCCCCGCCGCCACCCGCCGCTCGCCCCAGCGCTCGTAGGCGGGAGGGTCGGGGTGCTGCGCCGCGAGATCGAAGCCGCGGCGGGCCGGCCGCAGGTGCTCGACGCGGAAGGCCTCCGGCCCGTATCGGGCGAGCGTCGCCTCGACCTCGGACTTGAGCCCGGCGTAGCGGCCGGCCGCCGCGAGCTTGCGGGCGAGGGTCGAATCGTCGAGCACCAGGCGGCGATCGGCCGACGGCGGCCGTCCGGGCATCGCGCCGGCTGACGGTACTGGCGGCCGTTCAGATATCGCGCCGGCCTCCGCCAGCGCCCTCTCAGATATCGCGCCGGCTCTCGCCGTCTGCTCGGGCGCCGCGTCGAGCGGGAACTCGAGGCTCTCGATGGCGCCACCGCCCTCCGCCGCGAGGCGGGCGAGCGCCGCGTTGATGAGCAGCCGGCAGAGGTCGTGGCCCGGGTTGAAGCCCTCCGCCGCGTCGCCGGCGACGGTGGCGACCTGCGCCGCGCGGAGCGCCGCGGCGAGCGCGCGCGCCATCTCCTCGAGCCGCTCGTAGCGGCCGGCGAGGAGGGTCTCGTAGAGCTCGCGGTCCGTCCACGGTCCGTAGATCGGCCCCGGCGCCGCGCCGAGCTCGGTCAGCAGCTCGCTCATGGCGCCGAGGCGCGAGCTCGCCGCCGAGCCCGAGCCGTCGGTCAGCACGCAGACCAGCGGCCGCTCGCGGGCGGTCCAGCCGTAGACGCGCAGCTCGTGGCCGGGATGGGCGACGACGAGGGCGGCTCGCGGCACCGATGGGCTGACAGGCGGGCTCTGCATGCGGTTTCGGAGACCCCGAAGCCTATGCGGATGCGGCGGCGATCACAACCGGCGCGAGGCCCGCGCCGGGGCGCCCCCTGTCACGTTTGCCCCCCCTCGGGCACATTGCTTTTGGCAAGGCAAATGCGGGAAGTCGCTCTTGCTAAATAGAAGACCACTCGTGACTTGACGGCTTTCCGCCGAGGCGGGACGCAGCGGGGCGGCGGTTCCGTTGGGGCTCCCGGCCGGCGTGTGAGGTAGGTCGCGAGCGCGGGCGCCGGTCGACCGCGCCGGCTCTCTCGGTCACCGTTCGTCCGCCCTTCCGAGGTTGCAGATGACTCCTTCCGAAAGCTCGCCGGGGGCGTTCCCCACCTTCTCCGCGCTGCTGCGCGGCCGCGCGGCGGCGAGCCCGGACAAGCGGGTCTACACCTTCCTCGACGGCGCCGGGGCGGAGGCCGCGACCCTCACCTTCGGCGAGCTCGACCTGCGGGCGCGGGCCATCGCCGCCCGCCTGCAGCAGCTCGGCGCCGCCGGCGAGCGGGCGCTTCTCCTCTACCCGCCCGGCCTGGAGTTCGTCGCCGCCTTCCTCGGCTGCCTCGACGCCGGCGTCGTCGCCGTCCCCGCCTATCCGCCGCGCTCCGCCCGCACCCTGCCGCGCCTGCTGGCGATCGCCGCCGACGCCCGGCCGCGGCTGGCGCTCACCGACTCGTCGCTCCTCGGCCAGGTCGAAGCGCTCGGCGCCAGCGCCGCGGCCTGGGGAGGGATGGCAGCGGTGGCGACCGATCTGCTGGCGCCGGCGCTGGCGGCGGAGTGGAGCCCGCCGCCGACCACTGCCGCGAGCCTCGCCTTCCTGCAGTACACCTCGGGCTCGACCGCCTCGCCCAAGGGGGTCATGGTCAGCCACGGCAACCTCCTCCACAACGAGGAGATGATCCGCCGCGCCTTCGGCCAGTCGGCGAGCTCGGTGGTCGCCGGCTGGCTGCCGCTCTACCACGACATGGGGCTGATCGGCAGCGTCCTGCAGCCGCTCTACGTCGGCGCTAGCGCCGTCCTCATGTCGCCGGTCACCTTCCTGCAGCGGCCGGTGCGCTGGCTGGAGGCGATCTCGCGCTACCGCGCGACGACCTCCGGCGGCCCGAACTTCGCCTACGAGCTCTGCGTCTCGCGCATCGGCGAGGTGGATCGCGCGCGGCTCGACCTGGCGAGCTGGGAGGTCGCCTTCAACGGCGCCGAGCCGGTGCGCGCCGAGACCCTGGAGAGGTTCGCGCGGGCGTTCGCGCCGGCGGGCTTCCGCCGCCGCAGCTGGCTGCCCTGCTACGGCCTCGCCGAGGCGACGCTCTTCGTCGCCGGGCCGGGGCGCGCGGCGAGCGACGGGTCCCTCGAAGCCCGTTTCGAGGCCGCGGCGCTCGAGCAGGGGCGGGTGGTGCCGGCGACGGGCGAGGCTCCGGCGCGGTCGCTCGTCGGCTGCGGCACGGCCTGGCTGGAGCAGGAGATCGAGATCGTCGACGCGGAGACCTGCCGGCCGCTCGGCGCCGGCGAGGTGGGGGAGATCTGGGTGCGCGGGCCGAGCGTCGCCGGCGGCTACTGGCGGCGGCCGGAGGAGACCGCGCGCGATTTCGACGGCAGGCTGGCTGAGGCGCGATCGACCGCCGGCGGCGGACCGTTTCTGCGCACCGGCGACCTCGGCTTCCGCGACGGCGCGGGCAGCCTCTTCGTCACCGGCCGCCTGAAGGACCTCATCATCCTGCGCGGCCGCAACCTCTACCCGCAGGACATCGAGCGCACGGTCGAGGCGAGCCACGCGGCGATGCGGCTCGGCTGCGGCGCAGCGTTCGCCGCCGAGATCGACGGCGAGGAGCGGCTGGTCGTCGTGCAGGAGGTCGATCGCCATGCGCGCGACCTCGGCGCCGTGGTCGACGCGGCGCGCGCCGCGGTCGCCGCGGAGCACGAGGCGCAGCTCTTCGACCTCGTGCTGGTGCGGGAGGGGAGCGTGCCGAAGACGTCGAGCGGCAAGGTGCAGCGGCGCGCCTGCCGCGCGACCTATCTGGCGGGCGGCTTCGCGGAGGGCTGGAGCGGGCGCGGCGGGCACGGCGCTGGTGAAAAAGCAAAGGCCGCGCGAGTTGCGGCGGAACAGCCGGCGGCGCCTGTGAAGGTGGCGTCGGCGGCGGCGGCCAAGGCGATCACCGGGCGCGAGATGCTCCTCGCCATCCCTCGCGACGCTCGCCGGGCGGCCCTCGCGGCGGTGCTCGGCTCGCGGGTGGCCCGCGTCCTCGGCATTTCGGCGGGAGAGATGGGCGGCGAGCGGCCGCTGACGGCGATGGGGCTCGATTCGCTGAAGGCCGTCGAGGTCTCCCACGAGGTCGAGAGCGAGCTGGGCGTCGCGGTGCCGATGGCCTGGCTGCTCGAAGGCGCCTCGCTCTCCGACCTCGGCGCGGAGGTGCTTCGGCGGCTGGAAGAAGATGACGAAAAAGAAAAAGAAGAAGAAGCAAAAGCTCTGGGTGGGGCGGCGGTGGGGGCCGTCGGGAGCGGGCGCGACGGCGCGGCGGGCGGCGCCTCGGCAGCGGCTGGTGAAAAAGAAGCAGAAGAAGGCTCGGGTGTGGTCTCCGATGGGCAGCGGGCGATCTGGCTGCTCGACCGGCTGGCTCCGGAGAGCGCGGCGTATGTCCTCGCCGGCGCGGCGCGGGTGGTGGGGGAGATCGATTCTGGAGCTCTGTGGCGGTCGTTCGCGGCGCTGGTCGCGCGGCACGGGGCGCTGAGGACGGTCTTTCCGGAGGAGGGCGGCGGGCCGGTGGCGCGGCCGGGCGCGGGCCCGATGATCGCTTGGAAGGAGATGGACGGCGCGGGGTGGAGCGGCGAAGAGCTGGCGGTGAGATTGGCCGACGAGGCGTACCGGCCGTTCGACCTCGGCCGCGGGCCGCTGCTGCGGGTGGCGCTGGTGCGCGGAGCCGAGGGCGGCGACGTGCTGCTGGTGGCCGTGCACCACATCGCCGCCGACTTCTGGTCGCTCGAGGTGATGCTGGGCGAGCTGGCGGTTTTGTACCGCGGCGGCGGAGCGGCGGTGCTGGCGCCGCTGGGGAGCTCGATCGGCGAGCATTCGCGGCGGCTGGCGCGAAGACTGGCCGGGGACGAAGGCGAGCGGCTGATGGATTTCTGGCGCCGGGCGCTGGCGGAGAGGCCGCAGGTGCTCGAGCTGCCGACCGACCGGCCGCGGGGGCGCGCGCAACGGTTCCGCGGCGGCTGGCGGACGGCGCGGCTGGGCGCCGAGCTGACGGCGAGGCTGGGCGAGCTGGCGCGCGCCGAGGGAGCGACGTTCTTCGCCACCCTTGCGGCGGGGTTCGGGGCGCTGCTGGCGCGGACGAGCGGGCAGGCGGAGGTTTTGGTGGGCACGCCGACCTCCGGACGGAGCACGGCAGATTTGGCCGGGCTCGTCGGCTATCTGGTGAACCCGGTGGCGCTGGCGGTCGATCTCTCGGCGGGCCCCAGCGTCGGCGCGGCGCTGGCGCGCGTGCGGCGGACGGCTCTCGCCGCCTTCGCGCACCAGGAGCTGCCGTTCCCTCTCGTCGCCGAGCGGCTGGCTACTGGGCGGGACACCTCCCGCTCGCCGATCTTCCAGGCCATGCTCGTGCTGCAAGGCGGCCGCGGCCGGCTGCGCGAGGGGTTGGCCGCCTTCGGCGTCGGCGCGGCGCTGAGTGAGATCGCCGAGCTGGATCTCGGCGGGCTGCGGCTGGCGCCGCTGCCGCTGGCGCCGCGCGGCGCCCAGGTCGACCTCACCCTGGCCTGCGGAGTGGGCGAGGGAGGAGATCTCGGCGCGGCGCTGACCTACGACTCCGACCTCTTCGACGGGGCGACGGCCGAGCGGCTGCTGGGGCACCTGGCGGCGTTGTTGACGGGGATGGCGGCGTCGCCGGAGGCTCGGGTGTGGGAGCTGCCGCTGCTGTCGGCCGCCGAGCAGGCGCAGGTCGGGACCTGGAACGGCGACGAGGGAGCGGCGCCGGCGGCGGGGTGCCTCCACGAGCTGTTCCTGGCGCAGGCGCGGCGCGCTCCCGAGGCGACGGCGGTGGTCGGCGCCGGCGAGACGTGGAGCTACCGGCAGCTGGCGGAGCGGGTGGAGCAGCTCGCCGCCTGCCTCGCCGCCGCCGGCGTCGGCCCCGAGATGCGGGTCGGCGTCTGCCTCGAGCGCACGCCGGCGATGATCGCGGCGCTCCTCGGCGTCCTCGCGGCGGGCGGCGCCTATGTCCCGCTCGACCCCGCCTACCCGCGCGAGCGGCTGGCCTTCACCGTCGCCGACAGCGGCATGACGGTGCTGGTGACGCAGAGCTCGCTGCGCGGCCGGGTGCCGGAGGCTGGGCTGCGGGTGATCGAGGTCGATGGTGCGGTGGAAGGGCTGGGTCCGGCTCCGGCTGCGGCGAGGAGAGCCGTCCCCGGCAATCTCGCCTATGTCATCTACACGTCGGGCTCGACAGGGCGGCCGAAGGGGGTGGCGATCGAGCACGCCACGGCGGTCGTCTTCGTCCGCTGGGTGCTCCGCGTCTTCTCGGCGGAAGAGCTCTCGTTCGTCCTCGCCGCGACGTCGATCTGCTTCGACCTCTCGATCCTCGAGATCTTCGCGCCGCTCCTGAGCGGCGGCGCGGTGGTGGTGGCGGCGAGCGCCCTCGAGCTGCCGGGCCTCGCCGCCGCCGGCCGCGTCACGCTCGTCGACACCGTCCCCTCGGCGATGGCGGAGCTGGTGCGCGCCGGCCAGGTGCCGCCCGGCGTGCGCACGGTGAGCCTCGGCGGCGAGCCGCTCACGCGGAGCCTCGCCGAGGCGGTCCGCCGCCAGACGCGGGCGACACGGCTGGTCAATCTCTACGGCCCGTCGGAGGTGACCACCTGCACCAGCTGGTGGGCGGCTTCGCTGGCCGACGCGGTGCCGGTGCCGACCATCGGGCGGCCGATCGCCGGCACCCGCGTCCACCTCCTGGGGCCCGGCCTCGCCGAGGTTCCGGTGGGCGTCGCGGGCGAGGTCTGGATCGGCGGCCGCAGCCTGTCGCGCGGCTACCTGGGGCGCCCCGAGCTCACCGCCGAGCGCTTCCGCCCCGATCCCTTCGCCGGCGCTCCGGGCGGCCGCCTCTACCGCGCCGGCGATCTCGCCCGCTGGCGCCCCGACGGCGATCTCGAGTTCCTCGGCCGCGCCGACCAGCAGGTGAAGATCCGCGGCTTCCGCGTCGAGCCGGGCGAGGTCGAGGCGGCGCTCGCCGCGCATCCCGGCGTGCGCGCCGCGGCGGTGCTGGCGAAACCGGGGCACGAGGGCGGCCTGCGGCTGGTCGCCTACGTGGTGCCGGAGCCGGCGTCCGGCCGGCCGCCGGTCAGCGCCGAATCGCTCCGCCGGCGCCTCGAAGGACGCCTGCCGCAGCACATGATCCCCGCCGCCTTCGTGCTCCTCGCCGAGCTGCCGCTCACCCCCAACGGCAAGCTCGATCGCGGGCGGCTGCCGGAGGTGGAGTGGGGCGAGGCGGCGACCGCATCGGCTGCGGACGCCGCGCCGCGCTCGCCGCTCGAAGAGCGCCTCGCCGACCTCTTCGCCGCCGTCCTGGGCGTCGAACGGGTCGGCATCCACGACAGCTTCTTCGCCCTCGGCGGCCACTCGCTCCTCGCCGCGCAGGCGCTGGCGCGGCTGCGCGCCGCGCTGGGGGTCGAGCTGCCGCTCCGCGCGCTCTTCGAGGCGCCGACCGTCGCCGAGCTGGCGGCGGCGGTGGAGAGCCGCGGCGCCGCGACCGCTGGCGACGCGGGCGAGGGCGATCACGCAGACGATGCAGACCCGCCGCTCGCCGCCGCGCCGCGCGGCGCCGAGGCGCCGCTCTCCTTCGCCCAGGAGCGGCTCTGGTTCCTCGACCGCCTGGAGCCGGGGAGCGCGCTCTACAACATGCCGGCGGCGGTCGAGCTGCGCGGCGCCCTCTCGGTCGCCGCCCTCGCCGCCGCCCTGGCGGCGATCGTCGACCGCCACGAGATCCTGCGCACGACGTTCGGCGAGCGCGACGGGGGGCCTTTGCAGGCGGCGCGGCCGGTGCCGGAGGGCGCGGATCGCGCTGCCGCGCTGCTGCCGCTCGTCGACCTCTCGGCGATTGCGGCGACTGCGGGCGAGGCCGAGCGCGAGGCCGAGCGGCTCGCCGCGGTCGAGGCGGCGCGGCCGTTCGACCTCGCCGCCGAGGCGCCGTTTCGCGCCGCGCTGCTGCGGCTCGGCGGCGAGGAGCACCGCCTGCTCGCCAGCTTCCATCACATTGCCTCGGACGGCTGGTCGATCGGCGTCTTTCAGCGCGAGCTCGCGGCGCTCTACGGCACTGCGCTCGGTGCAGATGATGTGGAACGTGGGGCGCCGCTGCCGCCCCTGCCGTTGCAGTACGCCGACTACGCCATCTGGCAGCGGCGCCAGATGCAGGGTGCGCGGCTGGTGCGCGAGCTCGCCGACTGGCGGGCGCGGCTGGCCGGGGCGCCGGCGGTCCTCGCGCTGCCGTTCGACCGGCGGCCGAGCGCGCCGGACCTCGCCGCCGGCTCGCGCCGGCTGATGCTCCCCGCCGCCGTGCTGGAGGACCTCCAGGCGCTGGCGGAAAGCGAGGGGGCGACGCTCTTCATGGTCGTCCTGGCGGCGGTCGCGGCGGCGCTCGGCGCCTTCTGCGGCGCCGACGACCTGCTCCTCGCCACACCGGTCGCCAACCGCAGCCGGGTGGAGGTCGAGGGGCTGATCGGGCTCTTCGTCAACACCCTGGTGCTGCGCGCCGATCTCGCCGGCGAGCCGACGGTGGCCGAGCTGGTGGCGCGGGCGCGGGAGGCGAGCCTCGGCGCCTTCGCCCACCAGGAGCTCCCCTTCGAGCGCCTGGTCGAGGAGCTGGCGCCGGAGCGCGCCGCCGGCCGCTCGCCGCTGGCGCAGGCCCTCTTCCAGCTGCGCCGCGCGGCGCCGGTGCCGCCGCTCGCCGGGCTCGCCCTCCGCGAGCTGCAGGCGGCGCTGCCGCTCGCCAAGTTCGAGCTCGCGATCGAGGCCGAGGAGACCGCGGCGGGCCTCGCCGTCGAGCTGACCTATCGCCGCCACCTCTTCGACGCGGCGACGATCGACCGCCTGGCGGGGCATCTGGAGCGGCTGCTCGCCAACCTGGCGGCGGACCCCGAGCGGCCGGTCGCCGAGCTGCTGCCGCTCGCGATGGCCGAGGGCGAGCAGGTCACCCGCCGGGCCGGCGAGCGGCTGGGGAGGCCGGCGCGGCGCGCCGCGCGCTACGCGGCGCCGCGGACGCCGCTCGAGGCGCGCCTGGCGGCGATCTGGTCGGAGCTCCTGGCGGTGCCGCGCGTCGGCATCCACGACGATTTCTTCACCCTCGGCGGCCACTCGCTCCTCGCCACCCGCCTGTCGTCGCGCCTCCGCGATGCGCTGGGCGTCGAGCTGCCGCTGCGCGATCTCTTCGCCAGCCCGACCGTCGCCGGGCTCGCGGCGCGCCTGGGCGGCGAGCCGGCGGGCCTGATCGGGTCGGCGGCCGGGCCGGCTTCCGGGCCGGGTGCCGGCGAGCCGCGCGGCGCGACGGCGGGAGCCGGGCCGCTCTCCTTCGCCCAGGAGCGCCTGTGGTTCCTCGACCGCCTCGACCCCGGGCGGGCGCTCTACAACATGCCGGCGGCGGTGACGCTGCGCGGCCCGCTCGCTGCCGGCGCCCTCGCCGCCAGCCTGGCGGCGATCGCGGCGCGCCACGACGTGCTGCGCACGACCTTCGGCGAGCGCGACGGCGAGCCGGTGCAGAGGGTGTCGCCGCAGGCGCCGCCGCTCGCCGTCGTCGATCTCGCGGCGTTGGGGACGCGCGGCGCCGGCGAGGCCTCGCGCCTCGCCGCGGAGGAAGCCCGGCGCCCCTTCGACCTCGCCGCGGTGCCCCCCTTCCGCTCGACCCTGATCCGCCTCGGCGGCGAGGAGCACGCCGTCCTCGCGACCTTCCACCACATCGCCTGCGACGGCTGGTCGATCGACGTCTTCCGCCGCGAGCTGGCGGCGCTCTACGGCGCGGCGCTCGCCGCGGTGTCGCCGATTTCGGCGCCGGCCTCGGCGCCGGTTCCAGCGCCGCCGGCGGCGCTTCCGATCCTGCCACCGCTGCCGCTGCAGTACGCCGACTTCGCGGTCTGGCAGCGGCGCCGGCTCGCCGGCGACGAGCTCGCCCGCCAGCTCGCCTACTGGCGCGAGCGGTTGGCCGGCGCGCCGACGGTGCTCGCCCTCCCCGTCGATCGCCCGCGCACCAGCGCGCCGCGGCACGACGCCGGCGAGCGCCGGCTGGCTGTCGACGCGGCGCTCGCCGGCGGCCTGCGGGCGCTCGCCGGCGAGCGCGGGGCGACGCTCTTCATGGTCCTCCTGGCGGCGGTCGAGGCGGTGCTCGGCGCGCACTGCGGGGAGGACGACCTGCTCGTCGGCTCGCCGGTCGCCAACCGCGGCAGCACCGAGGTCGAGGGGCTGATCGGCCTCTTCGTCAACACCCTGGTGCTGCGCGCCGACCTCGCCGGCGATCCCACCGCGGCCGAGCTGGTGGCGCGGGCGCGGGAGGCGTGCCTCGGCGCCTTCGCGCACCAGGAGCTGCCGTTCGAGCGCCTGGTCGAGGAGCTGGCGCCGGCGCGCGAGCTCGGCCGGCCGCCGCTCGTGCAGGCCCTCTTCGTGATGCAGAAGACGCCGGCGGCGCCGCTGGCGCTCCCCGGCCTCGCCGTCGAGCGCCGGCTGGAGGCCGCCGCGGCCGCCAAGCTCGAGCTCGAGATCGAGGTGGCGGAGGACGACGGCCCCGGTCTGACCGTCCACCTGCGCTACCGGCGCGACCTCTTCGACGCCACCACGATCGAGCGCCTGGCCGGCCATCTCGGCCGGCTCTTGGCCGGTTTTGCGGCCTCGCCGGGGCGCCGCCTCGCCGAGCTGCCGCTCCTCTCCGCGGCCGAGCACGCCCAGCTCCTCGTCGAGTGGAACGACAGCGCGGTCGAGCGCGCCGTCGACTCTCCCCTCGGCGGCACCGTCGCCGACCTTTTCGCCGCCCAGGCGGCGCGCCGCCCCGCGGCGGTCGCGGTGCGCTGCGGCGAGGCGGCGATCTCCTATCGCGACCTGGCGGCGCGCGCCGGCCGCCTCGCGGCGCGCCTGCGCCGGCTGGGCGTCGCCGCCGGCGACCGCGTCGGGCTCTGCGTCGAGCGCTCGCTCGACCTCGCGGTGGGCGTCCTCGCCATCTTCGAGTCCGGCGGCGCCTTCCTGCCGCTCGATCCCGCCTATCCGCCGGAGCGCCTCGCCCTCGTCCTCGCCGACGCCGCGCCGGCGGTGGTGGTGGGGGGAGCCAGCCTGCTCGCGGCGCTGGCCCTGGGTACCGCGCGGGCGCTGACGCTCGAGGAGCTGGATGACGACGGCTCCGCGCTCGGCGATCCGGCGGCGGGAGCGGCGGACGGCCTGCCGGCGGCGTCGACGGCGCGGCCCGGCCCGCGCGACCTGGCCTACGTCATCTACACCTCGGGCTCGACCGGCCGGCCGAAGGGCGTCGCCGTCGAGCACGGCAGCCTCGCCAACCTGCTGGCGGCGAGCCGCGACGAGCTCGGCTGGAGCGGCGGCGAGGGGCCGGCCGCCGGCGCCGTGCTGGCGCCCTTCTCCTTCGACATCTTCCTCTTCGAGCTGCTGTCGCCGCTCGTCGCCGGCGGCTCGGCGGAGATCGTGCCGCTCGCCCCGGCGCTCGACGTCGAGCGGCTGGTCGATCGCCTCGGCGATCTCACCCATCTCCACGCGGTGCCCTCGCTGATGCGGCTGGTGGTCGAGTCGGCGCGCCGGCGGCGGGCCGCCTGGCCCCGTCTCCGCGCCCTCTTTGTCGGCGGCGAGGCGGTGCCGCCCGACCTGCTGCGGGAGATGCGCCAGGTGTTCCCGGCCGCGGCGATCCGCGTCCTCTACGGGCCGACCGAGGCGACCATCCTCGCCACCAGCGCGGCGATCGCTCCGCCGGACGACGGCGATGCGGCGGCGTCCCTGGGCTCGCGGGTCGGCAGGCCGCTCGGCAGACCGCTCGGCAATGTGCTGGCGAGCGTCCGCGACGGCGGCGGCCGGCTGGTGCCGATCGGCGTCGCCGGCGAGCTGTGGATCGGCGGCGCCGGCGTCGCGCGCGGCTATCTCGGGCGGCCGGAGCTGACGGCGGAGAGGTTCGTCGTCGCCGAGGGCCGCCGCTGGTACCGCTCCGGCGACTGCGCGCGCGTTCTCGCCGACGGCGAGCTCGAGTTCGTCGGCCGCCTCGACGGCCAGATCAAGATCCGCGGCTTCCGAATCGAGCCGGGGGAGATCGAGGCCGTCCTCGCGGCGCACCCCGCCGTCGCCGCGGCGGCGGTGGTGGCGCTCCCCGCCGTGCTCGCCGCTGACCCGCCGCGCCTGGTCGCCTACTTCGTGCCAGCGCCTGCGGCGAGGGAGGCACCCGCGGCGAGGGAGGCACCGGCGCCGGTCGCGGCCGCCGAGCTCCGCGAGCACCTGGCGCGCCGGCTCCCCGCCCACCTGGTGCCGGCGGCGCTCGTCGCGCTGCCCGAGCTGCCGCTCGCCGCCAACGGCAAGCTCGATCGCCGCCGCCTGCCCGAGCCGGAGTGGAGCGGCGGCGCCGGCGAGCCGCCGCGCACCGCCGTCGAGGAGCTCCTCGCCGGCCTCTGGGCGGAGACCCTCGGCCTGCCGCGGGTGGGCATCCACGACGACTTCTTCGCCATCGGCGGCCACTCGCTCCTCGCCACGCGGCTGATCTCCCGCCTCGCCGACACGCTCGGCGTCGAGCTGCCGCTGCGCGCCCTCTTTGAGGCGCCGACCGTCGCCGCGCTCGCCGCCCGCGTCGAGGAGGCGCGCCGGCTCGATCCCGCTCTCGATCCACCTCTCGACACCGCGCCGCCGGCGGCGGCCGGCGGACCGCCGCCGCTCTCCTTCGCCCAGGAGCGGCTCTGGTTCCTCGACCGCTTCGCCCCGGCGAGCTCCGCCTACAACATCCCTGTGGCTCTGGCGCTCCGCGGCCGGCTCGACGCCGCGGCGCTCGCCGCCGCCTTCGGCGAGATCGTCCGCCGCCACCAGGCGCTGCGCACCACCTTCGTCGCCGCGGACAGCCGGCCGGCGCAGGCGGTGCACGCGGCGGCGCCGCAGCCGCTGCCGACGATCGACCTCGCCGGACTGCCGGCGGCGGCGCGGGAGGCCGCGGCGGCGGCGCTGGCGGCGCGCGAGGCGGCGCGGCCGTTCGACCTCGAGCGCGGCCCGCTGCTGCGCACGGCGCTGCTGCGGCTCGCGAGCGCGGGCGCGGCAGGCGCCGAGCACCTGCTGCTGGTCACCATCCACCACATCGTCGCCGACGGCTGGTCGATGGGCATCCTCGTCCGCGAGCTCGGCGCTCTCTATGCCGCGGCGCTGGAGCACCGGCCGTCGCCGCTCGCCGAGCTGGCGATCCAGTACGCCGACTATGCGGCGCGGCAGCGGCGGTCGATGGCGGGGGCGGTGCTCGCCGCCGAGCTCGCCTACTGGCGGACCGAGCTCGCCGGCCTCCCCGAGGCGCTCGAGCTGCCGGCCGACCGGCCGCGCCCGGCGGTGCAGAGCTTCCGCGGCGCCGAGCGCGCCGTCCGCCTGCCGGCGCCGCTGTGGAGCGCGCTCGGCGCCGCGGCGCGGCGCTCCGGCGTGACGCTCTACATGCTCCTCCTCGCCGGCTTCGACGCGCTGCTCTACCGCCACACCGGCCAACGCGATCTCGCGGTGGGCTCGCCGATCGCCGGCCGCACGCGGACCGAGACCGAGGGGCTGATCGGCCTCTTCGTCAACACCCTGGTGCTGCGCACCCGGCTCGCCGCCGGCGACACGCTGGCGAGCCTGCTGCCGCGGCTCCGCGAGACCGCGCTCGCCGCCTACGCCCACCAGGAGCTGCCCTTCGAGAAGCTGGTCGAGGCGCTGGCGCCGGCGCGCGACCTCGCCCGCTCGCCGCTCGTCCAGGTGATGCTCGCGGTGCAGAACGCCCCCGCCGGCGAGCTGGCGCTGCCCGGCCTCGCGCTCGCCTCGCGGCGGCTGTCGAGCGGCACCGCCCGGCTCGACCTCACGCTCAGCGTCGTCGAAGAGGGCGGCGGCGCCGTCGGCTGGTGGGAGCACAGCACCGACCTCTTCGACGCCACCACCGTCGAGCGCCTGGCGCGGCGGTTCGCGGTGCTGCTGGAAGGCGCCGGCGCCGATCTCAGCGCTGGCGTTGCCGGCCGCGGGCTCGACGATCTCCCGCTGCTCACCGCGGCCGAGCACCAGCAGCTCGTCGAGTGGAACGACACCGCCGCGGTGGCGGAGTTGGCGGGCGAGGCGGCGGCGGAGAGCGGGGAGACCTGCCTCCACCACCTGGTGCTGGCGCAGATCGAGCGGACCCCCGGCGCGCTCGCCGTCTCCTGCGCCGGCGCCACCCTCACCTACCGGCAGCTCGGCGACGCGGCGGGGCGGCTGGCCGAGCGCCTGCGCGCGACGGGCGTCGGCCCCGACGTGCCGGTCGGCATCTGCGCCGAGCGCTCGTGCGAGATGGTGGTCGGCATCCTCGCCGCCCTCCTCGCCGGCGGCGCCTACGTGCCCCTCGACGTCGCTCATCCGCCGCAGCGGCTGGCGTCGATGATCGCCGACGCCGCCCTCCCCGTGCTGTTGACCCACGGCGCTGTGGCGCTTTCGCTGCCGCCGGCGGCGGGCACCCGCGCCGTCGCCATCGACCTCACCGGTCTCCTCGCCGCGCTTGGCGGCGACGGCGTTCCGCCTGCCGAGCGCCCGCCCGCCGTCGACAGCAACAACCTCTGCTACGTCATGTACACCTCGGGCTCGACCGGCCGGCCAAAGGGGGTGGCGGTGCCGCACCGCGGGCTGGTGCGGACGATCCGCACCGGCCTGGCGCTCTACGGCGTCGGCGCCGGCGACCGCGTGCTGCAGTACGCCTCGCCGACCTTCGACGTCGCGGCGCTCGACCTCTTCACCGCCCTCGCCTCCGGCGCCACCGCCTGCCTGCTGCCGCCCGGACCGCCGCCCCTCGGCGCCGAGCTCGCCGCGGCGCTGCGCGCCGAGGCCATCGACGCGGCCTTCCTCACCCCCTCCGTCCTCGCCACCCTCGCCGGCGAGGGCGACCTGCCGCGGCTGCGGACGCTCGCCACCGGCGCCGAGCCCTGCACCCCGGCGCTCGTCCGCCGCTGGGCGCCGGGACGGCGGCTGCTCAACCTCTACGGCCCCACCGAGGCGAGCATCTTCGTCACCTCCTGGCAGCCGCCGACCGCGGATGCGGCGGCGGCGAGCCCGACGATCGGCCGGCCGGTGCCCGGCGCGCGGGTGCGCCTCCTCGCCGGCGGCGTGGCGGTGCCGGTCGGCGTGCCGGGCGAGGTGTTCCTCGGCGGCCCCGGCCTCGCCCGCGGCTACTTCCAGCAGCCGGAGCGGACCGCCGAGAGCTTCGTCCCCGCCGGCAATGCGGCTGGCGATCTGCATACCGGGCCCGGCGAACGCCTCTACCGCACCGGCGACTTGGCGCGCTGGCTGGCCGACGGACAGCTCGAGCTCCTCGGCCGCCTCGACCTTCAGGTGAAGGTGCGCGGTGTGCGCGTCGAGCTGGGCGAGATCGAGGCCGCGTTGACCGCCCATCCGGCGGTGGGGGAGGCGGTCGTCGTGCTCCGCCCCGAGCTCCCCGGCGGCGGTCTCGCCGCCTACCTGACGCCGCGGGACGGCGCCGCTCCGGGCGCCGTCGCAGCGCTCGCCGGCTTGCCGCTCAAGGCTTATCTGCGCGAGCGGCTGCCCGAGGCGATGATCCCCGCCGCCTTCGTGGCGCTGGCGGCGCTGCCGCTCACCGCGCACGGCAAGGTCGACCGCCGGGCGCTGCCGCCGCCGCTCCCGGCGGACGCGGCGGCGAGGCCGCGGCAGCCGGTGCCGCCGGCGCAGGCGGGGCCGGGTCTGGCGCGCCACGGCCTCGAGCAGGCGATCGCGGCGATCTGGTGCGAGGTGCTCGGCCGCGGCGAGGTCGATCCCGAGGAGAGCTTCTTCGACCTCGGCGGCCACTCGCTGCTGATGGCCGAGGTGCAGGCCAAGCTGCAGCGCCTGGTGGCGCGCGCGGTGCCCATGGTCGAGCTCTTCCGCCAGCCGACCGTGCGCGCGCTCGCCGCATATCTCGAGGCCGCCGGCGGCGCGCTGCCGCCCGCCGCCCTACGGCGGGGAACGGGCATGGCGAACCCGGCGAGCGCTGCGCAGACCGCCGGCATCGCTGAGCGGGTGGCGATCGTCGGCATGGCCGGCCGCTTCCCGGGCGCCGCCGACGTCGAGGAGCTGTGGAGCAACCTGCGCGCCGGCGTCGACTCGATCTCCCACTTCTCGCGCCAGGAGCTGGCGGCGGCCGGCATCGCGCCCGAGCTTCTCGCCAACCCGCGCTACGTGCGCGCCCGCGGCGTCATCGACGGCGCCGACCTCTTCGACGCCGAGTTCTTCGGCTTCTCGCCGCGCGAGGCGGAGCTGCTCGATCCGCAGCACCGGCTGTTCCTGGAGACCGCCTGGCAGGCGCTCGAGGACGCCGGCCACGACAGCGAGGCGTCGAGCGCCGCGGTCGGCCTCTTCGCCGGCAGCAGCCTCTCCGGCTACCTGCGCAACCTGCTGTCGCGCGCCGACCTCGTCGAGTCGATCGGCGAGTTCTCGATGTTCCTCGGCAACGCCGCCGACTTCCTCGCCAGCCGCGCCTCCTACAAGCTGAACCTGAAGGGGCCGAGCGTGGCGGTGCAGACCGCCTGCTCGACCTCGCTCGTCGCCACCCATCTCGCCTGCCAGAGCCTGCTGCGCGGCGAGTGCGACCTGGCGGTCGTCGGTGGCGTCGCGGCGCGGCTGCCGCTCAGGTCGGGCTACCTCTTCCAGGAGGGCGGCATCTCGTCGTCCGACGGGCGCTGCCGCGCCTTCGACGCCGCGGCGGAAGGGGCGGTCTCCGGCGACGGCGTCGGCGTCGTGGTGTTGAAGCGCCTCGCCGACGCGCTCGCCGACGGCGACCGCATCCGCGCCGTCATCCGCGGCTCGGCGATCAACAACGATGGCGGCGACCGCATCGGCTACACGGCGCCCGGCGTCGCCGGCCAGGCGGCGGTGATCGCCGCCGCCCTCGCCGCGGCGGAGGTCGAGCCGGAGACGGTCGGCATGATCGAGGCCCACGGCACCGGCACCGCGCTCGGCGACCCAATCGAGATCGCCGCTCTCACCGAGGCCTTCGGCAACGGCGGCGGCCAGCGCGGCTGGTGCGCCGTCGGCTCGGTGAAGACCAACGTCGGCCACCTCGACGTGGCGGCCGGCGTCACCGGCCTGATCAAGACGGCGCTCGCCGTCGAGCGCGGCGAGATCCCGCCGTCCCTCCACTTCGAGCGGCCGAACCCGCAGATCGACTTCGCGGCGAGCCCGTTCTACGTCAGCTCGACGCTCCGCGCCTGGCCGCCGGCGGCGACGCCGCGGCGGGCTGGTGTCTCCTCGTTCGGCATCGGCGGCACCAACGCCCACGTCGTCCTCGAGCAGGCGCCGGCCGCCGCGAGCGCCGAGCCAGCCGGCGCACTGCCGGCGCGCTCGCCCTTCCTGCTGACGCTGTCGGCGCGGAGCGCCGCGGCGCTCGCCGCGGCGACGGATCGCCTCGCCGATCACCTCGCGGCGCGGCCGGAGATCCCGCTCGCCGACGCCGCCTACACGCTGCAGGTGGGGCGGCGGCGCTTCGCCAACCGCCGCCTGATCGTCTGCCGCGACGGCGCCGAGGCGCTCGCCCGCCTGCGCGAAACCGCGCCAGACGTCGCGGCGGACCCCGCCGAGATCGGGCCGCTCGTCGAGCCGGCGACCGACCGGCCGGTCGCCTTCCTGTTCGCGGACGATGCTGGAGATGGTGGAGAAGGGGGAGAGGCCGCCCGCCGCGGTCTCGACCTCTACGCCGGCGAGCCGGTCTTCCGCGATCACGTCGATCTCTGCGCCGAGCGGCTGCGCCCATGGCTGGGCCGCGATCTCCGCGAGCTGTTGTATCCCCTGGCGCCGCTCGCTGCGACCTCTTCTGCGCCCGCGGCGCACGACGGACCACGCTTCGCCGCCGCGGCGCTCTTCGCCGTCTCGTCCGCTCTCGTGCGCCTCTGGGGCGCCTGGGGGGTGCGGCCGCGGGCGCTCCTCGGCCACGGCCAGGGGGAGCTCGCCGCGGCGCACGCCGCCGGCGTGCTGTCGCTCGACGACGCGCTCGCCCTCGCCGCGGTGCGCGGCTGGCAGGCGGTAGGGGAAGAGGTGCCGGCGGCGCTCGCGGCGCGCGCTGCGCAGGTGACCCCGGCGCCGCCGCTGGTGCCCTGTCTCTCGACCGCCGCCAGCGGCTGGATCGACGCCTCCCTCCCGGACGACGCCGGCTCCCTGATCGAGCGCCTGGCGGCGCCGCCCGACGCGCGCCGCGACGAGACCCTCGAGCTCCTCCTCTCGGACGGCGCGCTCGCTCTCGTCGAGGTCGGGCCGGGAGATGCCCTGGCGGCGGCCTGCCGGCGGCTGGCGGCGGGCGGCGGGCGGACCGTCGTCTCGTCGCTGGCGGCGGCCGGCGAGCCGCGGCCGGACGACGAGCACCTTCGCACCTCGCTCGGCCGCCTCTGGCTCGCCGGCGTGCGCGTCGACTGGACGGCCTTCCACGCCGGCGAGCACCGCCGCCGCGTCGCCCTGCCGACCTACCCCTTCGAGCGGCGGCGCTTCTGGGTCGAGGCCGCGGCGCCGCTCCAGCCGGCGACCGAGCTGGCTGCGGTGGCCGCGCCACCCGCCGCGCTGGCGGCCGTCCCCTCCTGGCTGCGCCGCGAGCCGCCCGCCGAGTCCGAACCCGAGGCCGCCCCGCGCCGCTGGCTGCTCTTCGCCGCCAGGACGGGCCTCGGCGCACTGCTCGCCGAGCGGCTGCGGCAGGACGGGCACGCGGTGGCGACGGCGTCGCCCGGCGCCGGCTTCGCCGCGCTGGGCGACGACGCCTTCGAGATCGCGCCCGCGGCGAGCGGCGACTGGTCGCGGCTCCTCGCCGCCGTCGCCCCGGCCGCGGCCGGCGAGACGGCGGCTCCGCTCGGCATCGCCCATCTGTGGAGCGGCCCCGAGGCCGAGGACGCCGCGGCGCCGCTCGCCGCCTTCGCCAGCCTGCTCGCCCTGGGCGAGGCGCTCGCCGGCGATCCCTCCGCCAGCCTCCACCTGGCGACCATCACCGCCGGCGCCCACGACGTCACCGGCGCCGAGAACCTTCAGCCCGCGGCGGCGACGGCGCTCGGCCCGGCGCTCGCCCTCGCCGCGGCGCTGCCGCGGACGAGCGCCGCGGCGATCGATCTGGAGCCGGGCTTCGAAGCGGGCGGCGCGGCGCTCGAGAGCGCCGTCGCCCAGCTCGCTGCCGAGCTCTCGGGCGGCGCAGGAGCCGCCGGCGGCTCCGGCGAGGACTCGGTCGTCGCCCTCCGCGGCGGCCACCGCTGGGTGCGGGTCGCCGAGCCGGTCTCGCTCGCGGCGCCGCGCCCCGGCCGCCGGCCTGACCGCCAGCTCCTGCAGGCGGGCGGCACCTACTGGATTGCCGGCGAGCCCGCCGGCCTCGCCGGCGCCCTCGCCCGCCGCCTCGCCGCCGACTGGCAGGCCGGCCTGGTGCTGGCGACGAGCGGCGGTGCCGCGGCGCTCGCCCGCGCCCGCGATCTGGCGGCGGAGCTCGCCGCCGACGGCGCGCGGGTGCTGGTGGCCGACACGACGGTGGAGTCCTTCGCGGCGACGCTCAAGCGCGTGCGCGCCGAGCTGCCGCCGGCGAGCGGGGCGGGAGTCATCCGCGGGGTGATCCAGGCGGCGGCGCCGCTCGCCGCCGGAACGCCGGCGGAGAGCGCGGCGGCGCTCGCCGGCCGCATCCGTGGCCTCCACGCCCTGGCCGGCCTCGCCGACCTCGCCGGCGCCGCCTTCCTGCTCCTCGCCACGCCGGCGCCATCGGCAGCGGCGGCAGCCGGCGCCGCTGGATCCAAACCCGCGACGGCGGCGGCCTACGGCGCCTTCTGCGCCGCCTTCGCCAGTCGGCGGCGGCGGCAGCCGGCGGCGCGCGCCGCCTTCGTCGCCGCGCTCGGCTGGGAGGGCGAGCCGGCGGCCGCGGCGGCGCCGCTCCTCGCGCTGCTGGCGAGCGGCCGTCCGCTCGGCACCGTCGCCGGCGCCGCGGCAGCGGTGGTCGAGGAGACCGCACTGGCGGCGGCCCGGCTCGAGCCGGCGGGGGAGCGCGGCCTGCACCCGCGGCCGGCGCTGGCGACGCCCTATGTGGCGCCGGCGGCGGGGATCGAACGGCGCCTCGCCGAGCTCTTCGGCGAGCTGCTCGGCGTCTCGACGATCGGCCGCTTCGACCGCTTCTACGAGCTCGGCGGCGACTCGCTGATGGCGACGCAGCTCGCCTCGCGCCTCCGCGACCAGCTCGGCATGCGGGTCGACCTGCAGGAGTTCTTCGCCGATCCCACCATCGCCGGCCTGGTGGAGCGCGATCGACCGCCGGCGCCGGAAACGCTGGAAGCGCCGGCGGCTCTTGACGCCGCTTCGCTCGCCGCCGATGGCGAGCGCCTCCTGCCGCGCTCGCCGTCGCTCGACCGCCTGCCGCTCTCCTTCGCCCAGGAGCGCCTCTGGTTCCTCGACCAGTGGCAGCCGGGCAACACCGCCTACAACCTGGCGAGCGCGGTCCGCCTCTCCGGCCGTCTCCACCCCGCGGCGCTCGCCGCCAGCCTGGCGGAGACGGTCCGCCGGCACGAGAGCCTGCGCACCACCTTCCACGCCATCGGCGGCGAGCCGTACCAGGAGATCGCGGCGCCGGCGCCGGCCGGCGCGCCGGCGCCGCCGCTCGCCCTCGTCGATCTCGCCGGGCTCGCCGCCGACCGCCGCGAGCAGGAAGCCCGACGGCTGGCCGCGGCCGAGTCGACCACCCCCTTCGACCTCGCGGCGGGGCCGCTCCTGCGGGCGCTCCTCCTCCGCCTCGCCGCGGGCGAGCACCAGCTCCTCGTCGACATGCACCACATCGTCTCCGACGGCTGGTCGGTCGCCGTCTTCATCGGCGAGATGGGGCGGCTCTACGCCGCCTTCGCTGCTGGGGTCGCCTCGCCGGCGCCGCCGCTGCTCCCGCCGCTGCCGCTGCAGTATCCCGACTACGCGCTCTGGCAGCGGCGGTGGCTCGCCGGCGCCGCCGGCGACGAGCAGCTCGCCTACTGGCGCGGGCGGCTGGCCGGCGCGCCGGTCCTCGACCTGCCGCTCGACCGCCCGCGCGGCGGGGTGCGCAGCGGCCGCGGCGGCAAGCGCACCGCCCGCCTGCCGGGCGCCCTCGCCGCGGCGCTCCACCAGGCCATGCAGCGGCAGAGCGCCACCCTCTTCATGGCCCTCCTCGGCGCCTACGCGGTGCTCCTCGGCCGCTACTCGGGACAGGACGACCTGGTGGTGGGCTCGCCGATCGCCAACCGCAACCGCGGCGAGACGGAAGGGTTGATCGGCTTCTTCGTCAACACCCTGGCGCTGCGCCTCAACCTCGGCGGCGATCCGACCTGGGGCGAGCTGCTGGCGCAGGTGCGCCAGGTGGCCTCCGGCGCCTATGCGCACCAGGATCTCCCCTTCGAGCGGCTGGTCGAAGCGCTCAAGCCGGCGCGCGACAGCGGCCACGCGCCGATCTTCCAGGTCATGCTGACGCTGCAGAACGCCCCGGCGGCGGCGGTCCGCCTGCCGGGGTTGCTGCTGGCGCCGCTCGACATCGAGCAGGAGACTGCGAAGTTCGATCTCTCGCTGGTGTGGACCGAAGGGGAGGATGGGCTCGCCGCCCACCTCATCTACAGCACCGACCTCTTCGACGCGTCGACGATGGCGCGCCTCGCCGGCCACCTCGGCGTGCTCCTCGCCGGCATCGCCGCGGCGCCCGAGGAACGCCTCTCCGCCCTGCCGCTGCTCACCGTGCCCGAGCGCCGCCAGCTCACCGCCGAGTGGAACGATCCGGCGGTCGACTACCCCTCCGGCCCGCTGCTCCCCGCAGTCATCGCGGCGACCGCAGCGCGCCTGCCGCAGGCGGTCGCCGTCATCTTCGGCGGCGCCGCCCTCACCTACGGCGCCCTCGACCGCCGCGCCGGCCGCCTCGCCCGCCGGCTGCGGGCGCTCGGGGCCGGGCCGGAGTCGATCGTCGGCGTCTGCGCCGAGCGCTCGCTCGAGATGATGATCGGCCTCCTCGCCGCCTGGAAGGCCGGCGCCGCCTACCTGCCGCTCGATCCGGCGCTGCCGGCCGAGCGCCTGGCGGCCATGCTCGCCGACGCGGCACCCGCGGCGCTCCTCGTGCAGCCGGCCTGGGCTCCGCTCTCCGGCTCCAGCGGGCTGCCGGCGATCTCTCTCGCGGCGGAGGCGATCGCGGACGGCGGAGTCGCGAGCCTGGAGGACATCGCCGACGGCCTGCAGCCGGACCATCCGGCCTACGTCCTCTTCACCTCCGGCTCGACCGGGCGGCCGAAGGGGGTCGTCGTGCCGCACCGCGCGGTCGCCAACCGGCTGCTGTACCACGCCGCGACCGACCTGCGGAGCGGCGGCCGCGTGCTGCAGAAGACGACGATCGGCTTCGACGTCTCGGTGCTCGAGCTCTTCGGGCCGCTCCTCGTCGGCGGCACGGTGGTGCTGGCGAAGCCGGGCGGCCAGCAGGACACCGCCTACCTGCTGCGGCTGATCGCCGAGGAGGGGGTGACCCACGCCAACTTCCCGCCCTCGGTCCTCGCCGTGCTGATCGAGGACCCGGCGCTCGGCGCCGCCGCGTCGCTCCGGGTGCTGGTGACCGGCAGCGAGGCGGTGCCGCCCGAGCTGCCGGCGCGCTTCCGCGCCGTCTCCACCGCCGTGCTCTACAACCGCTACGGGCCGACCGAGGCGACCATCGCCATGACCTCCTGGCGCTGCGAGCCGGCGCCGGCGGGGCACGCGCTGCCGATCGGCCGGCCGATCTGCCGCGCCGAGGTCTACCTCGCCGACCGCGACCTCCTTCTGGCGCCCGCCGGCGTGCCGGGCGAGCTGCTCATCGGCGGCGTCTGCCTGGCGCGCGGCTACCTCGGCCGCCCCGACCTCACGGCGGAGAGGTTCGTCCCCCATCCGTGGGCAGCCGAGCATGGCGATCGGCAGGGCGAGCGGCTCTATCGCACCGGCGACCTGGCGCGCTACCGGCCGGACGGCGCCGTCGAGTTCCTCGGCCGCATCGACCGCCAGGTGAAGATCCGCGGCTTCCGCATCGAGCTGGGGGAGATCGAGGCGGTCCTCGCCGCGCATCCGGGGGTGCGCGAGGCGGCGGTGGTCGTCGCCGGCGACGGCGCCGCCAAGCGCCTCGTCGCCTACGTCGTGCCGGCGCCGGCGACACCAGTGATCACCGAGGGCGAGCCCGCTCCGGCCGCGGCCGAGCTGGCAGCGTTCCTCGCCGCCAAGCTGCCGGCCTACATGGTGCCGGCGGCCTTCGTCACCCTCGCCGCGCTGCCGCTCGCCGCCAGCGGCAAGGTGGACCGCCGGGCGCTCCCGGCGCCGCCGGAGCCCGGCGCCGAGAGCGGCGGCAGGGGCGACGCTCGCCGCTTCGCCGCGCCGGAGGGCCCGGTCGCCGAGCTCCTCGCCGGCATGTGGGCGGAGCTCTTGGGCGTCGCCGCGGTCGGCGCCGGCGACGACTTCTTCGCCCTCGGCGGCCACTCGCTCCTCGCCACTCAGCTCGCCTCGCGGGTGCGCGAGTGGTTCGGCGTCGAGCTCGAGCTCCGCCAGCTCTTCGAGGCGCCGGTCCTCGCCGACTTTGCCCGCCGCGTCGAGGCGGCGCTCGCCGCCGGCCGCGGGCTCGAAGCGCCGCCCCTGCGGGCCGCCGCCGACGACGACGAGGACGCCGGCGCGGCGCCGCTGTCGTTCGCTCAGGAGCGGCTCTGGTTCCTCGACCAGCTCGCCCCCGGTGGCGCCGCCTACAACATGCCGGCGGCGGTGCGCCTCGCCGGCCCCCTCGCTCTGCCGGCGCTCGCCGCGGCCTTCGCCGAGATCGTCCGCCGCCACCAGATCCTGCGCGCCACGATCGAGACCGACGGCGGCCGCGCACATCTCGCGATCGCGCCGCCGCGGGCGGGCGAGATGCCGCTCGTCGACCTCGCGGCATTGCCCGCGGCGCGCCGCCGCGGCGTCGCCGCGGCGCTGGCGCTCGCCGGCGCGCGGCGGCCGTTCGACCTCGCCGCCGGCCCGCTCGTCCGCCTCCTCCTCGTGCGCTCCGCCGCCGACGAGCACGCGCTCCTCGTCGTCCTCCATCACATCGTCTCCGACGGCTGGTCGGTGGGCATCTTCATCCGCGAGCTGGCGCTCCTCTACGACGCCGCGGCCGCCGGCCGCCCGTCGCCGCTCCCCGAGCTGTCCCTGCAGTACGCCGATTTCGCGCGCTGGCAGCGCGGCTGGCTGCACGGCGGCGCGCTCGCCGCGCGCCTCGCCTACTGGCGGCAACAGCTCGCCGGCGCGCCGCCCCTCCTCGAGCTGCCGACCGACCGGCCGCGCCAGCCGCTGCCCAGCCTCGCCGGGCGGCAGCTGCCGCTCGCCATCCCGGCGCCGCTCGCCGCCGCCGCGCAGGCGTTCGCCCGGCGGCGCGGCGCGACCCTCTTCATGGTCCTCCTCGCCGCCTTCGAGACTCTCCTGGCGCGCCTCGCCCAGCAGGACGACGTGCTGGTCGGCTCGCCGATCGCCGGCCGCGACCGCGCCGAGGTCGAGCCGCTGATCGGCCTCTTCGTCAACACCCTGGTCCTCCGCCTCGAGCTGGGCGCCGAAGCCGGTGCCGGTGCCGGCGCCAGAGCACCGAGCGGCCTCGATCCCGGCTTCGCGGCGCTCGTCGCCCGCGCCCGCGAGGCGGCGCTCGGCGCCTTCGCGCACGCCGATCTCCCCTTCGAGCGCCTGGTCGAGGAGCTGCACCCCGAGCGCAGCCTGAGCCACGGGCCGCTCTTCCAGGCGATGTTCGTGCTGCAGAACGTCGCCATGCCGCCGCCGCGGCTGACCGGCGTGGCGCTCGAGCGAGTGGAGGTCGACAGCGGCGCCGCCAAGTTCGACCTCACCCTGACCCTCGGCAGCGGCGAGGCGGGAGCCCTCGCCGGCTCGCTCGAGCACAGCGTCAGCCTCTTCGACCGGGCGACCGCGGCGCGCTGGGCCGGCCATTTCACGACGCTCCTCGCCGGCGCCCTCGATGCCCCCGAGCGGCCGTGGACGGAGCTGCCTCTCCTCGCCGCGGCGGAGCGGCAGGAGCTCGTCGCCGAGTGGAACGACACCGAGCGCGCGATCGAGGTCGACCGCCTCGAGCGGCTGTTCCGCCGCCAGGCGGCGGCTACCCCCGACCTCCCGGCCCTTCACGCGGCCGCCTCGGGCGCCAGCCCCGCCGAGACGCTCACCTACCGCCAGGTCGCGCGCCGCGCCGGCCGCCTGGGGAGGGCGCTGCGCCGCCTCGGCGTCGCGGCGGAGGATCTCGTCGCCTTCATGCTGCCGCGCTGTGTCGACCTGCCGGTCGTCATCCTCGGCGTCTTCGAGTCGGGCGGCGCCTACCTGCCGCTCGACCCCAACTACCCGCTCGAGCGCCTCGCCACCATGCTCGCCAACGCCGGCCGGCCGGTCGTCGTCACCCGCCGCGGCCTCGACGCCAGCCTGCCGCTCGCCGAGCTCTCCCGCGCCGTCGTCTACCTGGAGGATCTCGAGCTCTGGCGCGCCGACGAGCCGACAGCGGAAGATCTCGCCGCCGATCCTGACACCCCGCCGCCGCCGGCAGTGAGCGCCGACAACCTCGCCTACGTGCTCTTCACCTCCGGCTCGACGGGGATGCCCAAGGGCGTCGCCTGCAGCCATCGCGGCGTCGTCAACCTG
This sequence comes from uncultured Acidobacteriota bacterium, assembly GCA_963755825.1. Taxonomy (GTDB): domain Bacteria; phylum Acidobacteriota; class Thermoanaerobaculia; order Multivoradales; family UBA5704; genus DATBQN01. Next base: position 374,503 of record CAVWLA010000001.1, read on the forward strand.
GTCGCCGACGCCGAGGCCCGGCGGGCGCTGCGCGCCGGCGGCCGCGCCGGCGTGTGGACGAGCTTCTCGTTCGACGTCTCGCTCTCCGAGCTCTTCCCGCCTCTCCTCTCCGGCGGCTGCATCGAGATCGTCCCCGACGCCGTGCGCCCCGACCCCCGCGCCTACGTCGACTGGCTCGCCGAGCGGCGGATCGAGTGTGCCTACGTGCCGCCCTTCATCCTCCCCGAGCTCGCCGACCGCCTCGAGGCCGGAGGGGCGAGCTCGCTCCGCCGGCTGACCGTCGGCGTCGAGCCCATCCCGGAGCCGGTCCTGGCGCGCATCGCGCGGAGCATCCCCGGCCTCCGCCTGATCAACATCTACGGGCCGACCGAGGCGACCATCTGGTGCACCATCCACGACATCGACCCGCGCGTCGCCGGCCCCGGCATGGCGCCGATCGGCCGGCCCTACACCAACCACCGCGTCCACCTCCTCGACCGCCGCTTCGAGCTGGTGCCGCCCGGGGTTCCCGGCGAGCTCTGCGTCGCCGGCTGGGGGATCGCGCGCGGCTACTTCGGCGGCCCGGAGGCGACGGCGGAGAAGTTCATCCCCGATCCGTTCGGCGCCGAGGGCGGCCGCCTCTACCGCACCGGCGACCTGGTGCGCACGCGCTTCGACGGCGCCATCGAGTTCATCGGCCGCATCGACCGCCAGATCAAGCTGCGCGGCTTCCGCATCGAGCCGGGCGACATCGAGGCGGCGCTCCTGGCGCATCCGGCGGTGGCGGAGGCGGCGGTGGTGGTGCACGCGCCGGCGGGTGGCGGCACCGAGGGTCGCCGCCTGGTCGCCTGCCTGGTGCTCCGCCCTGCGGCGGATGGACCGGCGGATGGACCGGCGGCGGACGGCGCGCCGCCCGACAGCGCCGACCTCCGCGCCTACCTCGCCGGCCGCCTGCCGGAGCCGATGGTCCCCGGCTCCTTCCTCTTCCTCGCCGCCATGCCGCTCACCCCGGTCGGCAAGGTCGACCGGAAGGCCCTGGCGGCGATCGAGCCGAGCCTCCCCGGGTCGGGCGAGGGCGGCGGTTACGTGGCGCCGCGCGATGCCGTCGAGGCGCTCCTCGCCGAGATCTGGAGCGACGTGCTGGGCCTGGCACGCCAGGGGCGCCAGGTCTCGGTCCACGACAACTTCTTCGACCTCGGCGGCAACTCGATCCTCTCCATCCAGATCGTCGCCCGCGCCGCCCAGGCCGGCTGCCGGCTGACCCCCCGCCAGCTCTTCGAGAAGCAGACCGTGGCGCTCCTCGCCACCGTCGCCGGCACCGCCGACGTGGTCGCGGCGACGCAGGGGCCGGTCGTCGGGCCGCTGCCGCTGACACCGATCCAGCGCTGGTTCTTCGCCAAGCGGCTGGCCGATCCAGAGCACTTCAACCAGGCGCTCCTGGTCGCCGTGCGCGAGGTCGAGCCGTGGGTCGTCGAGCGCGGGATCCTGGCGCTCCTGGCCCATCACGACGCGCTGCGGCTTCGCTTCCGGCCGGCTGACGCAGAGGATGCCGAGGCGGAGGCACTGCCGCGGGCGGAGAACGCGCCGCCGCCGAGCGCCTTCCTGCTGCCGCGGGTCGACCTCTCGGCGCTGCCGCCGGCCGCCGCCGAGCGCGCCCTCGCGGCGACCGCTGGCGCCGCCCAGGCGAGCTTCGATCTCGCGCGCGGGCCGCTCGTCGCCGCCCTCTGGTACGCCCTCGGCGACGGCACCTCGCGGCTGCTCCTCGCCATCCACCACCTGGCGGTCGACGGCGTCTCCTGGCGCATCCTGCTGGAGGATCTGGAGACCGCCTGCCGCCAGCTCGCCGCGCCGGCCGGCGGTCCCGGCGCTGGGGCGCCCCGCCTGCCGGCGAAGACGACGTCGTTCAAGGACTGGGCCGAGCGCCTCGCCGACTACGCCCGCGCTCTGCCAGCGGAGGCGGTCGAGCGCGAGCTCGCCTACTGGTCGGGGCTCGCCGGCCTGCGCGTCGATCCGCTGCCCTGCGAGACGGCCGCCTCGCCGCTCACCCGCTTCGCCGAACCCGGCGATACCGGGAGCATGGCGTCGTCGCGCGCCGCCGTGCTCGAGCTCGACGAGGAGGAGACCCGCGCGCTCCTGACCGAGCTGCCGGCGGCCTACGGCACGCAGGTGAACGACGCCCTCCTGGCGGCGCTCGCGGCGACCCTCGCGACGCCCGGCGGCGCCCTCTGGGTCGACCTCGAAGGGCACGGCCGCGAGGAGGTCGTCCCCGGCGTCGACCTCTCGCGCACCGTCGGCTGGTTCACCACCATCTTCCCGCTGGCGCTCGCGGTCGGCGCAGGGCCCGGCGGCGGTTCATCGGCGCTGGCCGCGAGCCCGACCATGCCGCCGATCGGCGACCTGCTGCGCTCGGTCAAGGAGCAGCTGCGCGCCGTCCCCGGCCGCGGCTTCGGCCACGGCGTGCTGCGCTACCTGCGCGGCGGCGAGGCGGCGGCGCTCCTCGGCGCGCTGCCGGCGCCGCGGGTGAGCTTCAACTATCTCGGCGCCTTCGACGCCTCCTTCGGCGGCCTCTTCGCGCCGGCGGCGGAGGCGAGCGGCGCCACCCAGAGCCGGCGCCAGCGGCGCTCGCACGCCCTCGCCGTCACCTGCCTGGTCGTCGCCGGGCGCCTGCGCATCGACTGGCGCTACAGCGCCGAGCTCCACGACGGCGAGACCGTCGAGCGCCTCGCCGCGGCCTACGCCGGGCACCTGCGCGCCCTCATCGCCGGCCGCCGCACCGCCGAGATCGCCTTCACCCCGGCGGACTTCACCCAGGTCGACCTGGAGAGCGAGGACCTGGAGAACCTCCTCGCCGAGCTCGACGAGGCGGCGGGGTAGGCTCTCCGGTGAGCGGGCGCAGGATCGAGGACCTCTATCCCCTCTCTCCGCTGCAGGAGGGGATGCTCTTCCACAGCCTCTACGCCCCGGCCTCAGGCGTCTACGTCGAGCAGCTGAGCTGCCGCTTCGACGGCCCGCTCGACGCGGCGGCCTTCGAGCGCGCCTGGGCGCGGGTGGTGGAGCGCCACGCCATCCTGCGCACCGCCTTCGTCTGGAAGAGCCAGGCGGCGCCGCTGCAGGCGGTGCATCGCGCCGTCGAGCTGCCGCTCGTGCGGCTCGACTGGAGCGAGCGCCCGCTTCCGGAGCAGGCGGCGCGCCTCGCCGATCTCCTCGCCGCCGACCGCCGGCTGGGCTTCGAGCTCGCCCGGGCGCCGCTCCTCCGCCTGGCGCTCGTCCGCCTCGGCGACGAAGCGCATCGCTTCGTCTGGACGGTGCATCACCTCCTCCTCGACGGCTGGTCGATGCCGCTCCTGCTGCGCGAGGTCTTCGCCTGCTACGCCGCCTTCCGCTCCGGCGCCGAGCCCGAGCTGCCGCCGGTGCGCCCCTTCGGCGCCTACGTCGCCTGGCTGAAGGGCCGCGGCGCGGCCGGCGGCTGCGATGCCGAGGCCGAGGCGTTTTTTCGCCGCCAGCTGGCGGGCTTCTCCGCGCCGACGGCGATTGGAATCGAGCGGCCGGCGGCGGCAGGCTGGGAGGGCGCCGAGCCCGCCGCCGGCGAGCACGCCGTCCTACAGACCACTCTCGACGCCGCCGCGACCGCCGCGCTCGAGGGCGCCGCCCGCCGCCGGCGGCTGACCGCCAACGTCCTCGTCCAGGGCGCCTGGGCGGCGCTCCTCGCCCGCCACGCCGGCAGCGGCGACGTGGTCTTCGGCATCACGATGTCGGGGCGCTCGGGCGACCTGCCCGGCATCGGGTCGATGATCGGCCTCTTTATCAACACGCTGCCGCTGCGCGTGCGGCTGGCGCCCGCGATGGAGCTTCGCCCCTGGCTCGCCGCGCTGCAGGACCTGCTGCTCGAGACCCAGCGCCACGAGCACGCGCCGCTCGCCCGCGTGCAGGCGCTGAGCGAGGTGCCGCGCGGCACGCCGCTCTTCGACAGCCTCTACGTCTTCGAGAACTATCCCGCCGGCGCGGCACCGGGGGAGGTGGGCGGCGGCCTGCGCCTCGGCGAGGTCCGCTGGAGCGAGCGCACCAGCTACCCGCTGACCGCCGTCGCGGCGCCCGGCGAGAGGCTCGCTCTGCGTCTCGAGCACGACCAGGGCCGCTTCAGCACGGCGGCGGCGGAGCGCCTCCTCGGCCACTTCCGCAACCTCGTCGTCTCCCTCGCCGACCCGGCGGTGGAGCGGCTGGGCGATCTCTCCATGCTCTCGGCGGCGGAGCGCCACCAGCTCGTCCATGAGTGGAGCGACGGCGGCGCGCCGGCTTCGCCGGCTCCGGGCGCTCCCCTGGCTGCCGCTCTCGGCCTCGTCGAGCGCATCGCGGCGCACGCCGCGCGCGATCCCGCCGCGCTCGCCGTCGCCGCCGCGGCGGACGGGCGGCGCCTCACCTACGGCGATCTCGAGCGCCGGGCGGCGGCGCTCGGCGAGCGGATCGCCGAGCTGATCGGCGAGCGGGCCGCCGGCGGCGGCTCGCCCGTCGCCGTCTTCGCCGAGCGCTCGGCGGCGATGGTCGTCGCCGCCTACGCGGCGCTTCGCGCCGGCGCTGCCTACCTGCCGCTCGATCCGGCGACGCCGCGCGAGCGGCTCGCCTACCTGCTGGCAGACTCCGGCGCCGCCGTGCTGCTCACCGCCGCGGCCCTCCGGCCGCTGCTGCCGGAGGGCCTGGAGGCGGGAGGCGTCGCCGTCGTCGATCTCGATCCAGATGGTTTCGGCCTGGATCTCGCGGCCGGCATCGACCGGCCGCTCGCGCCGCCGGCCCCGGACCGCGGCGGCGACCTCGCCTACGTCATCTACACCTCCGGCTCGAGCGGGCGGCCGAAGGGGGTCGAGGTGGAGCGCGGCAGCCTCCTCGGCCTCGTCGACTGGCATCGCGCCGCCTACGGCCTGACGCCCGCCGACCGCGCGTCGCAGATCGCCGGCCCGGCCTTCGACGCCGCCGCCTGGGAGATCTGGCCGGTCCTCGCCAGCGGCGCCAGCCTGCACATTCCGGACGAGGAGACGCGCTCGTCGCCGCCGGCCCTCGCCGCGTGGCTCGCCGCCGAGCGGATCACCGTCTGCTTCCTGCCGACGCCGCTCGCCGAGGCGGCGCTCGCCGAGCCCTGGCCGGCGGACCTCGCCCTCCGCGCGCTCTTGACCGGCGGCGACGTCCTCCACCGGCCGCCGCCGCCCGGCCTGCCCTTCCGCCTCGTCAACCACTACGGTCCGACCGAGACGACCGTCGTCGCCACCAGCGGCGAGGTGCCAGCCGGCGGCACCGGCGCGCCGCCGATCGGCCGCCCCATCGCCGGCCTCCGCGCCGAGCTCGTCGACCTCCTCGGCGGGCCGGCGGCGATCGGCGCCCCGGGCGAGCTGGCGATCGGCGGCCGCGGCGTGGCGCGCGGCTACCTGGCGCGGCCGGAGCTGACCGCCGAGCGCTTCGTGCCCGATCCGCGCGGCGCCGCCGGCGCTCGCCTCTACCGCACCGGCGACCTCGCCCGCCGCCGCGCCGACGGCAGCCTGGAGTTCCTCGGCCGCGGCGACGATCAGGTGAAGATCCGCGGCTTCCGCATCGAGCCGGGGGAGATCGAGGCGGCGCTCGCCGAGCATCCCGGCGTCGGCCAGGCGGCGGTGGTCGCGGCATCCGCGGCACCCGCGGCGGCGGCCGATGGCGCCGCCGCCGAAAGCCGCCTGTTCGCCTTCGTGGTGGCAGATGACGCGGTCGCCACCTCCGCCCTCCGCGAGCACCTGGCGGCGAGGCTGCCGCCGTACATGGTGCCGGCGCGCTTCCTGCGGGTGGCGGCGCTGCCGCTGACCGCCAACGGCAAGGTCGACCGGCGGGAGCTCGCGGCGCGCGCCGCGGCGGCCTCGTCGCCGGCCGCCGACCAGCGCTCTTTCACGCCGCCGCGGACGCCGACCGAGGAGCTGCTCTGCGCCATCTGGGCGGAGGTGCTGCGGGTCGAGCGGGTGGGCGTCGAGGAGAACTTCTTCGCCCTCGGCGGCGACTCGATCCTCTCCATCCAGGTGGTGGCGCGGGCGTCGCGGGCCGGCTGCCGCATCACCCCGCGGCAGCTCTTCGAGCAGCCGACGGTCGCCGAGCTGGCGGCGGTCGCCGGCACCGCGGCTGTGGTCGAGGCGGCGCAGGGGCCGGTCGTCGGGCCGCTGCCGCCGACGCCGATCCAGCGCTGGTTCTTCGCCGCCGACACGACCGACCGCCATCACTTCAACCAGGCGGTGCTCCTCGCCGCCGCGCCGCCGCTCCGGCCGGCGGCGGCGGAGCGGGCCTGGGAGCTCCTCCTCGCCCATCACGACGCCCTGCGCCTGCGCTTCACGGTCGGCGCCGACGGCGCCGTCGGCGAGCGCATCGCGCCGGTCGGCGACGGCCCGCGCGCCTGGGCCCGCATCGACCTCTCGGGCCTCGCAAGCGGCGCGGCGATCGAGCTGGAGCGCGCCGCCGGCGCGGTAGTCGAAATGGAGCGCGCCGCCGGCGCGGTAGTCGAGATGGAGCGCGCCGCCGGCGCACTCCAGGCGAGCCTCGACCTCGGCGCCGGTCCGCTCGCCCGCGCCGCCTGGCTCGATCTCCCCGGCGGCGCGGCGCGGCTCCTCGTCATCGTCCACCACCTGGCGGTCGACGGCGTCTCCTGGCGGATTCTCCTCGACGACCTCGAGACCGCCTGCCGCGGCCGCGCGCTGCCGCCGAAGACGACCTCGTTCAAGCGCTGGGCCGAGCTCCTCGCCGAGCACGCCGCCGCCCTGCCGCAGACGGCGGTCGACGCCGAGGTGGAGCGGTGGACGGCGGCCGCCGGCCTGCCGCCGGCCGCTCTGCCCTACGACCGCGAGGCGGCGGCCGACGAGCGCGGCGGCGCGATCGGGACCGTCGCCGTGGCGCTCGACCCGGCGGCGACGCGGGCGCTCCTCCAGGACGCCGCGGCGGTCCACCGGGCGCGGGTCGACGACGCGCTCTTGACCGCCCTCGTGCAGGTGATCGCCGGCGACGGCGAGGCGCTCGCGCTCGACCTCGAAGGGCACGGCCGCGAGGAGCTCTTCGCCGGCGTCGACGTCACCCGCACCGTCGGCTGGTTCACCAGCCTCTTCCCGGTCGCTCTCCATGCCTCGGGCGACGATCCGGGCGCCGCCCTCCGCGCCGTCAAGGAGCAGCTGCGCGCCGTGCCGGGGCGCGGCATCGGCTACGGCCTGCTGCGCTGGCTCCGCGGCGAGGCGCGGCTCGCCGCGCTCGCGGCACCGGCGCTCGCCTTCAACTACCTGGGTCAGCTCGATCCGGTGCTCGGCGCCGAGGCCCTGCTGCGGCCGGTGGCGGAGCCGATGGGGGAGACCGAGAGCCGGCGGCGCCGCCGCGGCCACGAGCTCATCGTCAACGCCTTCGTCGCCGGCGGCCGCCTGGAGGTGCGCCTCGCCTACGCCGCCGATCGCTTCACGGCGGCGGCGGTCGAGCGCCTCGCCGCGGCGCTCCTCGACCGCCTGCGCGCCATCGCCGCTCATTGCCAGGCGGCGGCCGCCCGCGGCGAGCGCGGCGCCACGCCGTCCGACTTCCCGCTCGCCGCGCTCGCCCAGCCGGCGCTCGATCTCCTGCTCGCCCAGGTCGCCGCGAGCGCCGCGACCGCCGAGATCGTCGAGAGCGCCGAGATCGACGACCTCTATCCGCTCTCGCCGCTGCAGGAGGGGCTCCTCTTCCACAGCCTCTACGAGCCGGGCTCGGGAGTCTACGTCGAGCAGCTCCTGGTGACGCTCGAGGGCGACGCCGAGACCCCCGTCGACGCGGCGCGCATCGAGGAGGCGTGGCGGCGGATCGTCGAGCGCACGCCGGTCCTCCGCACCTCGTTCCACTGGAGCGGCCTGCCGCGGGCGCTGCAGGCGGTGCACCGGCGGGCGGCGGTCGAGGTGGCACGGGCCGACTGGTCGCACCTCGCCGTCGCCGAGCAGGAGCGGCGCCTGCGCACGCTGCTGGCGGAGGACCGCGCGCGCGGCTTCGCCCTCGACCGCCCGCCGCTCATGCGCTGGACGCTGGTGCGGACGGCGGAGCGGACCCACCGCTTCCTGTGGAGCCACCACCACGTGCTCCTCGACGGCTGGTCCTATGCCGGCGTCGTCGCCGACTTCCTCGCCGCCCACGAGGCGCTCGTCCTCGGCCGCCCGCCGCGCCTGCCGGCACGCCGCCCCTACCGCGACTACATCGCCTGGCTCGCCGCCCGCGGCGAGGCGGCCGAGAAGCTCGCCGAGGACCACTGGCGCGCCGTCCTCGCCGGCTGGAGCGAGGCGACGCCGATCCCCGCCGACCGCCGGGCCGGCGCCGTTCCCTCGACCGCCGGCAGCCGCTCGCTGGAGCTCCGTCTCTCCGCCGCCGAGAGCGACGCGCTGCAGGAGGCGGCCCGCCGCCGCCAGCTCACCGCGAGCACCTTCGTGCAGGGCGCCTGGGGCCTCCTCCTCGGCCGCTTCGCCGGCCGCGAGGACGTCGTCTTCGGCACCACCGTCTCCGGCCGGCCGGCCGACCTGCCGGGGGTGGAGGGGATGATCGGCCTCTTCATCAACACCGTGCCGGTGCGCCTCTCGGCCGCCCTCGACGAGCCGCTCGGCCCCTGGCTCGCCGGCCTGCAGCGCCGGGCCGCCGAGGGGCGCCAGCACGAGCAGGCGCCGCTCGCCCGCGTGCAGTCGTGGAGCGCGGTGCCGCGCGGGCTGCCGCTCTTCGAGAGCCTGCTGGTCTACGAGAACTACCCGCGCGACGCCTCGCTGCGCGGCGCCCGCTCCAGCCTCGGCATCGCCGCGGCGGAGAGCGTCGAGCAGACCAGCTACCCGCTGACCGCCGTCGCCGTGCCCGGCGGTGCGCTGCTGCTGAAGCTCGAGGCCGAGCGCGCCCGCTTCGACGAGGCCACCGCCCGCCGCCTGCTCGCCGCCTTCGGCCGCCTGCTCGTCGCCATCGCCGGCGCCGCCGACGAAGCTGATGTTGCCCGGCTGGGCGAGCTGCCGCTCCTCGACGATGCCGAGCGGCTGCAGCTCGCGGCGTGGAACGCGACGGCGGTGCCGTTCGAGGCGCGGTCGGTCCCCGCGCTCTTCGCGGCGCAGGCGGCGCGGACGCCGGAGGCGCCGGCGCTCCGCGTCGCCCTGGCGGCGGCGGGCGACGACCTCAGCTACCGCCAGCTCGCCCGACGCGCCGCGCGCCTGGCGCACCGGCTCCTCGACCTCGGCGTCGGCCGCGAGGAGCGGGTGGCGATCCTCCTGCCGCGCGGCCCGGAGATGGTCGTCGCGACGCTCGCCGTGCTCGCCGCCGGCGCCGCCTACGTGCCGCTCGACCCCGGCGACCCGGAGGAGCGTCTGCGCCTGCTCATCGACGACATCGCGGCGCGCCTCGTCGTCGTCGCGGCGGAGGGGACGGCGCTGCCCTGGGCCGGCGGCGCGCGGCTCGTCGCGCTCGAGGCGCCGGCCGACGGCGCGGAGCCGCTCGACGAGCGCGGTCTCGACGGGCTTCCCGGAACCGGTCTCGACGGGCTGCCAGGTTGCGATCTCGACGACCGCGGCCTCGCCTACGTCATCCACACCTCGGGATCGACGGGGCGGCCGAAGGGGGTGGCGGCGACGCACCGCGCCATCCACCGGCTGGTGCGGCACACCGACTACATCCGCCTCGGCCCCGGCGACCGCGTGGCGCAGGCCGCCAACCCGGCCTTCGACGCGGCGACCTTCGAGATCTGGGGGGCGCTCTTGAACGGCGGCTGCCTGGTCTTCCTCTCCAAGGCCATCCTCCTCTCGCCGCCCGACCTGGCGGCGGCGCTGGCGGCGGAGCGGGTGACCAGCATGTTCCTCACCACGGCGCTCTTCCAGCAGGTGGCGCGCCAGCTGCCACGCGCCTTCGCCGGGCTGCGCGACCTGCTGGTCGGCGGCGAGGCGCTCGACCGCGAGTGCGTCCGCGCCGTCGCCGCCGCTGGGCCGCCGGGCCGCCTGGTGAACATCTACGGCCCCACCGAGACCACCACCTTCGCCTCCTGGCAGGAGATCGGCGCCCTGGCGCTGGACGCCGGCGCCACTGGCACGGTGCCGATCGGCCGGCCGCTCGCCAACGCCGTCCTCCGCGTCCTCGACCGCGAGCTGCGCGAGCTGCCGGTCGGCGCCGTGGGCGAGCTGGCGATCGGCGGCGAAGGGCTGGCGCGCGGCTACCTCGGCCGGCCGGAGCTCACCGCCGAGCGCTTCGTGCCCGATCCGCTCGCCGGTCCGGAAGCGGTGGGGAGCCGCCTCTACCGCAGCGGCGACCTGGTGCGCCGGCTGGCGGACGGCGCCATCGACTTCATCGGCCGCGCCGACCGCCAGCTCAAGCTGCGCGGCTTCCGCATCGAGCTCGACGAGATCGAGGCGCGGCTCGCCGAGCATCCGCGGGTGCGCCAGGCGGCGGTCGTCGTGCGCCAGGACGGCGGCTCCGAGCGGTGCCTCGTCGCCTATCTCGCCGCGGCCGCGGGCGACGGCCTCGATACCGGCGAGCTGCGCGCCTTCGCGGCGGCCAAGCTGCCGCCGTTCATGGTGCCGGCGGCCTTCGTCGTCCTCGCCGCGCTGCCGCTCGGCACCACCGGCAAGCTCGACCGCCGCGCCCTCGCCGCGGCGCCGCCGCCGGAGGAGGGGCTCTACCACAGCGGCCGCGCGCACGTCGCGCCGCGCACGCCGACGGAGGCGGCGCTGGCGCGCATCTGGGCCGAGGTGCTGCATCTCGCGCCGGCGGCCGGGCGGCCGGCGGGGCCGAGCGTCGAGGACAGCTTCTTCGAGCTCGGCGGCGACTCGATCCTCTCTATCCAGATCGTCGGGCGGGCGCGCCAGGCCGGCCTCGCCATCACCCCCAAGCAGCTCTTCGAGAATCCCACCATCGCCGCCCTCGCTGCCATCGCCGCGCTCGCCGAGACCGCCGAGCTGGGCGGCACGGCGGCCGCGACGGCGCCCGAAGAGACCGGGCCGGTGCCGCTCACCCCCGTGCAACGCTGGTTCTTCGACCTCGATCTGGCGCGCCCGCACCATTTCAATCAGGCCCTGATGCTGGCGATGCCGGCCGTTGCTGGGGCCCCGCTCTCGCCGGTGATCGTGGCGCCGGCGCTGGCGGCGCTCGCCGCCGCCCACCCGGCCCTCGGCCTGCGCTTCGTGCGCGGCGAGGCCGGCTGGTCGCAGGCGGCGACCGGCGATAGCGCCTTTCCGCTCGTTTGGATCGACCTCTCGGCGATTCCGGCGGCTCCGGCGATCGGCGGAGCCGCGCTGTCGGCGGTCGCCGCGGCGGTGCAGGCGAGCTTCGATCTGGCGCGCGGTCCGCTCGCCCGCGGCGCCTGGATCGCGCTGGCCGGCGGCGAGGCACGTCTCCTCCTCGCCATCCACCACCTCGTCGTCGACGGCATCTCCTGGCGCGTGCTGCTCGCCGATCTCGACGCCCTCTGCCGCCAGCTCGCCGCCGGCCTGCCGCCGGCGCTGCCGGCCGAGGCGACCACGTTCCGCCGCTGGGCCGAGCGCTCGGCGGCCGCGGCGCGCGCGCTGCCCGCCGAGCTGGTCGCCGCCGACCTCGCCTGGTGGCGCCAGCAGGCGGGGCCCGACGCGGAATCGCCCGCGGCGCGGCCATCGGCTCGGCTGGCGCTCGGCGGGCCGGCGGGCGCCGATACCGTCGGTGGCGTGCGGAGCGTCTCCGTGGCGCTCGACGTCGAGGAGACCGCGGCGCTCCTCCGCGAGGTGCACGCCGCCTGGCGCACGCGCAGCGAGGACCTGCTGCTCGCCGCTCTCGCCCTCACTCTCGGCGGCGGCGCGCCGCTCGCCGTCGACCTCGAGGGGCACGGCCGCGACGGCGGCGACGGCGATACCGCGATCGATGCCGCAGCCGGCCTCGATCTCTCGCGTACCGTCGGCTGGTTCACCCGCATCGCGCCGGTCTGGCTCGCCGCCGATCCCGCCGTCTCCCCGGAGGCGACCATCATCTCGGTCAAGGAGCAGCTCCGCGCCGCCGACGAGCGCGCCGGGCGCTACGGGCTGCTGCGCTGGCTGCGCGACGACTCGGGGGCGGCGCTGGCGGCGCTGCCGCGGCCGGAGGTGAGCTTCAATTACCTCGGCCAGCTCGACCGCGCGCTCCCCGCCGGCGCCCTCTTCGCCGCCGCCGGCGAGCCGAGCGGCCCCGCCGCCGACGCCGGCGAGCGGCGGAGCCACCGCCTGGACATCGCGGGCGCCGTCTCCGGCGGCTGCCTGCGGCTCGACTGGACCTACGGCTCAGCGGTCCTCGACGGCGCCACCGTCGAGGGCTGGGCGGCCGCCTACATCGCCCACCTGCGCTCGCTCATCGCCTGCTGCCGCGCCGCGCTCGCCGCCGGACGCCGCGGCTCGACGCCGTCGGACTTCCCGCTCGCCGGCCTCACCGCGGCCGAGCTCGACGGCATCGTCCGCGGCCTGCGGGCGAGCGGCGCGAGCGGCGATCCGCTCGACATCTATCCGCTGTCGCCGCTCCAGGAGGGCATCCTCTTCCACGCCCTCTACGCGCCGAGCTCGGGGGTCTACGTCGAGCAGGTGATCTGCACCATCGAGGGAGATCTCGATGCCCATGCTCTCGAGGAGGCCTGGCGGCGGGTCGTCGCGCACCACCCGATCCTGCGCACCTCGTTCGCCTGGGAGGGGCTGCGGCGGCCGCTGCAGATCGTCCACCCGGCGGTGCCGGTCGGCCTCGAGCGCGACGACTGGAGCGGCCTCGGCGCCGCGGAGCGCGAGGCGCGGATCGCCGCCCTCCTCGCCGCCGACCGCGCCCGCGGTTTCGACCTCACCCGCGCGCCGCTGCTGCGCTGGCGGCTGGTGCGCACCGGCGCCGCCGAGCACCGCTTCCTGTGGACCCACCATCACCTGCTCCTCGACGGCTGGTCGTACTCGGCGGTCATCGGCGAGTTCCTCACCGCCTACGCGGCGCTCCGCGCCGGCGGGGTGCCGGCGCTGCCGCCGCGGCCGGCCTACCGCGACTACATCGCCTGGAGCCTCCGCCGCGACACCGCCGGCGCCGAGGCCTACTGGCGCGCCGCCCTCGCCGGCTTCGGCGAGCCGACGCCGCTGCCGCTCGAGCGCTCCGAGCGGTCCGAGCCCTCTCAGCGGCTGGCGGCCGGGGAGCCGGCGCGCGGCAGCCGCAACGCGCGGCTGGCGCCGGTCCTGGCGAGCGCGATCGAGGCGCAGGCGCGCCGGGCCGGGCTGACGCTCAACACCGTCGTCCAGGGCCTCTGGGGGCTCCTCCTCTCGCGCGCCAGCGGCCGCGACGAGGTGGTCTTCGGCGCCATCGTCTCCGGCCGCCCGGTCGAGGTCGCCGGCGTCGAGTCGATGATCGGCCTCTTCATCAACACCCTGCCGGTGCGCCTGGCGGTGGGGGAGGAGCGGCTGGCGGGCTGGCTCGGCGATCTCCAGCGGCGCCAGCTCGAGGCGCGCCAGCACGAACAGAGCCCGCTCGCCAAGGTGCAGGGCTGGAGCGCGGTGCCGCGCGGCACCGCCCTCTTCGAGACCCTCTACGTCTTCGAGAACTACCCGCGCGACGCGGCGCTCAGGCAGGGCGGCGGGCTCGGCATCACCGCCGTCGACACCGTCGAGCAGACCAACTATCCGCTCGACCTGGCGGTGATCCCGGGCGACGGCCTGGCGCTGCGCATGGACTTCGATCGGCGGCGCCTCGAGCCGACGGCGGTGGCGCGCCTGGTCGGCCAGCTCCTCAGCCTGCTGGAGGCGGCCGCCGGCGGAGCCCTCGACGCCGACCTGCCGCTCGCGGCGCTGCCGCAACTCGCCGCAGCGGAGTGCCACCAGCTCCTCCACGAGTGGAACGACACCGCGCTCGAGGTTCCTGCCGCACCCTCCGTCCACGCCCTGGTCGAGGCGCGGGCGGCGCTCCATCCCGCCGCCCTGGCGATCAGCGCCCCCGGTCGCCGCCTCACCTACGGCGAGCTCGACGGCGCCGCCGAGCGGCTCGCCGAGCGCCTGATGGACCTGGGGGTCGGGCGGGAGGACATCGTCGCCGTCCTCGCCGGCCGCACCGCGGAAGCGGTGGTCGGCGCCCTCGCCGCCCTGAAGACCGGCGCCGCCTACCTGCCGCTCGACCCCGCGGCGCCGGCCGACCGCCTCGCCTACGTCCTCGCCGACGCCGGCGCCGCGGCGCTCCTCGTCCTCCCCGCCCTGCGGCCGCTGGTCTCCGGCGTGGATGGGCTCGCCATCCTCGAGCTCGACGAAGCGCTCTTCGCGGGGGCCGCGCGGCAGCCCGCGGCCGCCGCGCGCGCCCGGCGGCCGGGAAGCCTCGCCGACCGCGCCTACGTCATCTACACCTCGGGATCGACCGGCAGGCCGAAGGGGGTCGAGGTCGACCATGCGAGCGCGCTCAACATGCTCGGCTGGCACCGCGATCAGTTCGCCGTCGTGGCGGGCGATCGCGCCACGCAGCTCGCCGGCCCGGCCTTCGACGCCGCGGTGTGGGAGATCTGGCAGGCGCTCGCTTCGGGCGCCAGCCTCCATATCCCGGAGGAGTCCGTGCGCACGGTGCCGGCGAGCCTGCTGCGCTGGATCGCCGACGAGGCGATCACCCTCTCCTACCTGCCGACGCCGCTCGTCGAGGCGGCCTTCGACGAGCTGTGGCCGCCGTCGCCGGCGCTGCGCTATGTCTTCACCGGCGGCGACCAGCTCCACCGCACGCCCCCTGCCGGGCTGCCCTTCCGGCTGGTCAACCTCTACGGCCCCACCGAGAACACCGTCGACGCCATCGTCTGCGTGGTGGCGCCGGCCAGCGGCACGCCGCCGATCGGGCGGCCGATCGGCAACGTCCAGGGCTACGTGCTCGATGCGCGGGCACGGCCGGTGGGGATCGGCGTCGCCGGCGAGCTGTGGATCGGCGGCGCCGGCCTCGCCCGCGGCTACCTGGCGCGCCCGGAGCTCACTGCCGCCAGCTTTGCGCCGAACCCCTGGGGGCCGCCCGGCTCGCGCCTCTACCGCACCGGCGACCTGGTGCGCCACCGCGCCGACGGCACCCTCGACTTCCTCGGGCGGCTGGACGGCCAGGTCAAGGTGCGCGGCTTCCGCATCGAGCTCGGCGAGATCGAGGCGACGCTCGCCGAGCACCCGGGCGTCCGCCTGGCGGCGGTGATCGCGGCGGCCGTCGACGGCTCGACCGAGCGCCGGCTGGTCGCTTTCGTGGTGCCGCCAAGAGAACGCGGTGAGAGTGACCATGGTGCGACGGAGCGCGGCGTGACGGCGGAGCCCGGCGAGCGGCTGCGCGAGGAGCTGCGCCGGCATCTCGCCGCCAAGCTGCCGCCCTACATGGTGCCATCGCTCTTCGTCGTCCTCGCCGACCTGCCGGTCACCATCAACGGCAAGGTCGACCGCCGCGCGCTCGCCGCGCAGGCCTCCGCCGCCGGGGGCGCGGCGGCGGAGGCGCGCGCCTACGCGGCGCCGCGGACGCCGGCCGAGGAGCTGCTCTGCCGCATCCTCGCCGAGGTGCTGCGGCTCGAGCGGGTGGGGATCGAGGACGACTTCTTCGCCCTCGGCGGCGACTCGATCCTCTCCATCCAGGTGGTGGCGCGGGCGGCGAAGGAGGGCTGCCGCATCACCCCGCGCCAGCTCTTCGAGCACCCCACGGTCGCCGCGCTGGCGGCGGTCGCCGGCACCGCCGCGGCGGCGGAGGCGGAGCAGGGCGAGGTGAGCGGGCCGGCGCCGCTCACTCCAATCCAGCGCTGGTTCTTCACCACCGAGGCGACCGACCGCCACCACTACAACCAGTCGGTGCTCCTCGCCCTGACGCGGCCGCTCGCCGCGGCGGTGGCGGCGGCGGCGTGGGAGGCCCTCCTCGCCCACCACGACGCGCTCCGACTGCGCTTCGCGGTGCCGGAGGACGCGACAACACCGGTCGCGCAGACCATCGCTCCGCTCGCCGGCGGCCCCCGCGCGTTCGCCCGCGTCGACCTCGCCGCGCTGCCCGCCGCCGCGGCACCGGGGGCGCTCGCCGCGGCGGGATCGGCGCTGCAGGCGAGCCTCGATCTCGCCGCCGGGCCGCTCGCCCGCGCCGCCTGGCTCGACCTCCCCGGCGGCGCCGCGCGCCTCCTCCTCGTCGTCCACCACCTCGCCGTCGACGGCGTCTCCTGGCGCATCCTGCTGGAGGATCTCGAGTCGGCCTGCCGCGCCATCGAGGCGGATGCGGGGCGGCCGCCGCGGCTGCCGGCGAAGACGACCTCCTTCCGGCGCTGGGCGGAGCGGCTGCTGGCGCACGCCGGCGAGCTCCCCGCGGCGGTGGTCGAGGCCGAGGCCGGCTGGTGGCTGGCGCGGGCGGCGCGGGCGCGGCCGCTCTTCCCGGATGTGCCGGTCGCTGCCGTCGATGCGTCGCGCGGCACCGGCACGGTGGCCGTCGAGCTCGACGCCGAGAGCACGCGGGCGCTCCTCCAGGAGGTGCCGGCGGCCTATCGCACGCGCATCGACGACGCGCTGCTCGCCGCCCTCGCCCAGGCGCTGGTAGCGGGAAGAGAAGCGGCGGGCGAGGCGGTGGCGATCGACCTCGAGGGGCACGGCCGCGAGGAGCTCTTCGCCGGCGTCGACCTCACCCGCACGGTGGGCTGGTTCACCAGCGTCTACCCGGTGGTCCTCGAGACGAGCGCCGCGGCCAATCTGAATACCGCGGCCGATCCGGGCGCCGCTCTCCGCGCCGTCAAGGAGCAGCTGCGCGCCGCGCCGCCGGCGCGCGGCGCCACCTACGGCCTGCTGCGCTACCTGCGGCAGGGGGACGCGGCGGCGCGGCTCGCCGCCATGCCGGCGCCGCAGGTCGCCTTCAACTACCTCGGCCAGGTCGACGCGGCGCTCCCCGCCGGCTCGCTCTTCGCGCCCGCCGCCGAGCCGGCCGGCGCGCCGGAGAGCCCGCGGCGGCGGCCGACCCACCACCTCGCCGTCAACGCCCTGGTGCGCGACGGCCGCCTGGCGGCGACCTTCTCCTACGCCGAAGCGCTGGAGCGCTCCGCGGTCGAGGGCCTCGCGGCGCGTTTCGTGGCGCGGCTCGGCGCCATCGTCGAGCACTGCCTGGCGGCGATCGCCGCCGGGCAGACGGGGGCGACGCCGGCGGACTTCCCGCTGGCGCTCGCGGTTCCAACTCTCGAGCCGCCGGCTGTCGACAGCCCGGCTCTCGAGCAGCCGGCGCTCGACGGGATCCTCGCCGCGGTCCGCCGCGACGGCGCCGAGCTCGAGGATCTCTACCCGCTGTCGCCGCTCCAGGAGGGGCTGCTGTTCCACAGCCTCTTCGCCCCCGGCACCGGGGTCTACGTCGAGCAGCTCCTCGTCACCCTCGCCGGTCGGCTCGACGTGGCGGCGGTCGAGGAGGCCTGGCGGCGGGTCGTCGAGCGGACGGCGATCCTGCGCACCGCCTTCGCCTGGGAGGGGTTGGCGCGGCCGCTCCAGGTGGTGCGGCGGAGCGTCGAGGTGAGCCTCGCCGTCGAGGACTGGGCGGAGCTCGCGGCCGCCGAGCAGGCGGTGCGGCTGCGCGACCTGCTGCGCGACGACCGCCGGCGCGGCTTCGACCTCGGCCGCCCGCCGCTCATGCGCTGGCGGTTGATCCGCACCGGCGACGACGCGCACCGCCTGCTGTGGAGCCACCACCACCTGCTCCTCGACGGCTGGTCCTACGCCGCGGTGGTCGGCGATTTCCTCGCCGCCTACGAGGCGCTCGCCGCCGGCGGCGAGCCGCGGCTGGCGCCGCGGCCGCCCTACCGCGACTACATCGCCTGGCTCGCGGAGCGCGACGCGGCGGCCTCGGAGGCCTACTGGCGCGGCGCGCTCGCCGGCTGGAGCGAGCCGACGCCGCTCCCCGCCGACCGCCGCCAGGCCGCCGACTCCGAGCGCCGGCAGAGCGCCGACGGCGCCCTCGACGCCGCCGCGACCGAGGCGTTGAACGCCGCGGCGCGCGGCGCGCGGTTGACGCCGAGCACCCTGCTGCTGGCGGCCTGGGGCCTCCTCCTCGCCCGCTTGAGCGCCGCCGAGGAGGTGGTCTTCGGCGCCACCGTCTCCGGCCGGCCGGCCGAGCTGCCGGGCGTCGAGGCGATGGTCGGCCTCTTCATCAACACGCTGCCGGTGCGCGTCGCCTCGCCGCCGGCGGCGCCGCTCCGCCCCTGGCTGGCGGCGCTGCAGAGCGGCCAGGCGGAGCTCCGCCAGCACGAGCAGACGCCGCTCACCCGCATCCAGGAGTGGAGCGACGTGCCGCGCGGCCTGCCGCTCTTCGAGAGCATCCTCGCCTACGAGAACTACCCGCGCGACGCCTCGCTGCGCCGCTCGCAGACGAGCCTCGGGGTGGTCGATGTCGAGAGCGCCGAGCAGACCAACTATCCGCTCACCCTCCTCGCCATCCCCGGCCCCAGCTTCGTGCTGCGCATCGCCTTCGATCCCGGCCGCTTCGACCGCACGACGGTCGCCCGCCTCGCCGCGCGCACCCTCGACCTGGCGCTCGCCATCGCGGCGGCGCTCGACTCCGGCGCCAGGCCGGCGCTGGGCGACCTGCCGCTCCTCGCCGCCGCCGAGCGCCAGCAGCTCCTCGTCGAATGGAACGACACGCGGAGCGCCCCGCCGGCGGCCGCCGCCTGCCTCCACCAGCTCTTCCTCGCCGCCGCCCGCCGCGCCCCGGAGGCGGTGGCGCTGGTCGACGGTGACGCCCAGGTGACCTACGGCGAGCTGGCGCGGCGGAGCGCCGCCGGCGCCCGCAATCTGCGAGGTCTCGAAGCCGGGCGGGGCGCGATGGTGGCGATCTGCTGCGAGCGCTCGATCGCCATGGTGGCCGCGGTGCTCGCCGTGCTGCGCGCCGGCGCCGCCTACGTAGCGCTCGATCCCGAGCATCCGCCGGCGCGCCTCGACCAGCTGGCCGCGGACGCCGGCTGCCGCCTGATCGTCGCCGACGCCGCGCTCGTCGATCGGCTCGCCGCGCTCGACGGCGCCATCCTCACCGCCGACGCGCTGCTCGCGGATGAGGCCAGCGCCGGCGGTGAATCGGGCGCCGGCAACACCGCGAGCACGGACGCCGATCTCGGCCAGGGCGTCGGGCCGCTCGACGCCGCCTACGCCGTCTACACCTCGGGCTCGACGGGGCGGCCGAAGGGCATCCTCGCCCACCATGGCGGCGCCGTCGCCTATCTGCGCTGGGCGGTCGAGCGCTACGGCTTCGGCCCCGCCGACGTCGCCCTGCAGCTGGCGCCGCTCACCTTCGATGCCGCGGTGCGCGACGTCTTCGCGCCGCTCGCCGCGGGGGCGCGCCTGGTGCTGGTGCCGCGCGACGTGGTGCGCGACCCGGCGGCACTCGCGGCGCGCATCGCGCGCCAGCAGGCGACCTGCCTCCCCTCGATCGTGCCGTCGCTGCTGCGCCGCGTCGTCGAGAGCGCGCTCGAAGGTGCACAGGGCGCAGTGCCTCAGCACCAGCGTCAGCTCCGCATTCTCCTCGCCGCCGGGGAGCGGCTCTACGCCGCCGACGGCGCCGGCGTGCGCGCCGCCTTCGGTCCGCAGGCGCGCCTCTTCAACCAGTACGGGGCGAGCGAGTGCACGATGAGCTCGACCTGGGCCGAGGTGTCGGCGGCGGGCGGCGAGGGCACCGAGAACGCCGGCAGCGCGCCGGTGGGGCGGCCGATCGCCGACGCCACGATCGCCGTCGTCGACCGCGGCCTCCGCCCGGCGCCGCTCGGCGCGGTGGGGGAGGTGGCGATCGGCGGTCCGTCCCTCGCCTACGGCTATCTCGGCCAGCCCGAGCGCACCGCCGAGGCGTTCGTCCCCGACCCGCTGGCGGCGGCGCCGGGCGCCCGCGCCTATCGCACCGGCGACCTCGGACGGCTGCTGGCCGACGGCCGGCTGGAGTACCTCGGCCGCATCGACCATCAGGTGAAGATCCGCGGGCTGCGCGTCGAGCCCGGCGAGATCGAGTCGCTGCTGCGCGAGCACCCCGAGGTCGGCGACGCCGCGGTGGTCGTCCGCCCGGCGACCGGCGATGCTCCGGAGGCGCGGATCGCCGCCTTCGTCGTGGCGCGCGAGGGGACGGCGCCCGGCGCCGCGGCGCTCCGCGGCCATCTCCAGGAGCGGCTGCCGGACTACATGATCCCAGCTGACTGGGCGTTCCTCGCCGCCCTGCCGCTCACCGCGCACGGCAAGGTCGACCGCCGGGCTCTCGCCCGCGCCGAGGGCGGCTTCGAGCGCCAGGCGCGCGCCGACGAGCGCCGGCGGACGCCGATCGAGGACCTCGTCGCCGGCGTCTGGTGCGAGGTGCTGGGGGCTGAGTGGGTGGGCCTCGGCGAGAGCTTCTTCGAGCTCGGCGGCCACTCGCTCCTGGCGACGCGGGTGACCTCGCGCCTCCGCCAGGTGGTGGGCGTCGAGCTCCCCATCCGCACCCTCTTCCTCGCCCCCACCGTGCCGGCGCTCGCCGCCGAGATCGAGCGGCTGCGCGCCGCCGGATCGCCGGCGGACGGGCTGGCCGGAGAGCTGCCGCCGGTGCCGCCGCTCCTGCCGCTGCCGGCGGCGCGGCGGCGCGACGCGCTGCCGCTCTCCTTCGCCCAGGAGCGCCTCTGGTTCCTCGACCAGCTGGCCCCCGGCGGCGCCTCCTACAACATGCCGCTGGTCCTGCGCCTCGGCGGTCCGCTGGCGCCGGCGGCGCTGGCCGCGAGCCTCGCCGGCTTGGTGGAGCGGCACGAGTCGCTGCGCACCAGCTTCCGCGCCACCGACTCCGGCCCGCTGCAGGCGGTCGCCCCGGCGCTCGCCGTCGAGCTGCCGCTGATCGACCTCGGCGGCCTCGCCGCCGATCGCCGCGCGGCCGCCGCGGCGGCGCTCGCCGCCGCCGACGAGCGCCGGCCGTTCGACCTCGCCCGCGGTCCTCTCCTCCGCGCCGCGCTGCTGCGCCTGGCGGCGGAGGAGCATCTCGTCCTCTTCGCTATGCACCACATCGTCGCCGACGGCTGGTCGCTCGGCGTGCTGATCGACGACCTCTCCGCCCTCTATGCCGCGGCGCGCGCCGGCGCGCCGCCCCGCCTCGCCGCCCTGCCGGTGCAGTACGCCGACTTCGCCGCCTGGCAGCGCGCCTGGCTGGACGGCGAGACGCTCGCCGCCGAGCTCGCCTTCTGGCGCCGGCATCTCGCCGGCGCGCCGGCCGCGCTCGCCCTCCCCTTCGACCGCCCGCGGCCGGCGCTGCAAAGCCATCGCGGCCGCCAGGTCGAGGTGCTCTTCGACCGCCAGCTGTCGCGCGCCACGGCGGCCTTCGCGCGGCGGCAGGGCGCCACCCTCTACATGGTCCTCCTCGCCGCCTTTGCGGCGCTGCTCTCCCGCCTCGCCGGCGAGGACGACGTGGTCATCGGCGCCGGCGTCGCCAACCGCACCCGGTTGGAGACCGAGCGGCTGATCGGCTTCTTCGTCAACTCGCTGCCGCTCCGCGTCGAGCTCGCCGCCGATCCCACCTTCGCGGCGCTCCTCGCCGCCGTCCGCGACACCCTGCTCGCCGCCTATGCGCACCAGGACCTGCCGTTCGAAAAGCTGGTCGCCGAGCTCCGCCCCGAGCGCAGCCTGGCGCGCTCGCCGATCTTCCAGGTCATGCTGGTGCTGCAGAACATGCCGCTCGAGGCGCTCGAGCTCCCCGGCCTGCGCATCGAGCCGGTGCCGGGCGAGCGGCGGACGGCGAAGTTCGACCTCACCCTCTCGCTCCTCGAGACGCCCGCCGGCATCGGCGGCTTCCTGGAGTACGACTCCGACCTCTTCGACGCGACGACGATCCGGCGCCTCGCCGGCCAGCTCGAGATCCTGCTCGCCGCCGCGATCGGCGAGCCGGCCGGAACCGCTGAGATCGCCGGGGCTGCCGCCGCGCCGGTGTCGGCGCTGCCGATCCTCTCGGCCGCGGCGGCGCACCAGCTCACCGTCGCCTGGAACGACAGCGCCGCCGACTATCCGCGGGAGGCGAGCGTGCACGCCCTGGTCGCCCGCCAGGCGGCGGCGCGGCCCGGCGCCATCGCCCTCGACTACTCCGGCGCCGGCGGCGAGATCCTCACCTACGGCGAGCTCGAGGAGCGCGCCGGCCACCTCGCCGCCTTCCTCGCCCGCCAGGGCGCCGGGCCCGGCGATCGGGTCGCCCTCTGCCTCGAGCGCTCGGCGGAGCAGATCGTCGCCCTCCTCGCCGTGCTGAAGACGGGCGCCGCCTACGTGCCGCTCGATCCCGCCTATCCGCGCCAGCGCCTCGCCTTCCTCGCCGCCGACTGCGGCGCGGCGCTGCTCCTCAGCGAGGAGCGCCTGCTGCCGCGGCTGCCGGAGCGCCTGGCGGGCACCCGCGTCCTCGTCCTCGAGCGCGAGCGCGCCGCGATCGCCGCCGAGACGCCGGCGGCCCTCGATGTCGCCGCCGAGTCGCCCATCTGCGTCGTCTACACCTCGGGCTCGACGGGGAACCCCAAGGGGGTGGTGGTCAACCACCGGGCGGTGGTGCGGCTGGTCGTCGGCACCAATTATATGCAGCTCGGCCCCGGCGACCGCGTGGCGCAGCTCTCCAGCATCTCGTTCGACGTCGCGGCCTTCGACATCTGGGGAGCGCTCGCCTGTGGCGGCACCCTGGTGGGGGTCGCGCGCGAGGCGATGCTGTCGCCGCGGTCGCTCGCCGAGGCGCTCCGCGCCCGGCGGGTGACCGCGCTCTTCCTCACCACCGCCCTCTTCCACCAGGTCGCCGCCGAGGCGCCGGACGCCTTCGCCACGGTCACCCACGTCCTCGTCGGCGGCGAGGCGGTCGAGCCGCAGGCGGCGCGGCGGGTGCTGGCGAGCGCGCCGCCGGCGCGCCTGCTCGACGTCTACGGCCCCACCGAGGCGACCACCTTCACCACCTGGTATCCAATGCGCGAGCTGCCGCCCGGCGCCGCCGGCATGCCCATCGGCCGGCCGCTCGCCAACACCACCCTGCGGGTGCTCGACGCGCGCCTGCGGCCGGTGCCGATCGGCGTCGAGGGCGAGCTCTGCCTCGGCGGCGACGGCCTGGCCACCGGCTACCTCGGACGCCCGGAGCTCACCGCCGAGCGCTTCGTCCCCAGCCCCGACGGCCGCGGCGAGCGGCTCTACCGCACCGGCGACCGGGCGCTTCTCTCGGCCGACGGCAACGTCGAGTTCCGCGGCCGCTTCGATCACCAGGTCAAGCTGCGCGGCTTCCGCATCGAGCCCGGCGAGGTGGAGGCGGCGCTGGTGGAGATCGCGGGACTCCGCGAGGCGGCGGTGATGCTGCGCGACGATCTCCCGGAGGGCCGCGGCCTCGTCGCCTACCTGGTGGGCGACGGCGGCCGCACGCCGCCTGCCGCGGCGATCCGCGCCGCGCTCAAGGCGCGGCTGCCGGAGCCGCTGGTGCCCGCCCGCTTCGTCTTCCTGGAGGCGATGCCGCTCACCACGCATGGCAAGGTCGATCGCCGGGGGCTCGCCGCGCTGGCGCCGGCGGAGGCTGGTGGAGCGGGCCGCGGCGCCGGCGCGGCGCCACAGACGCCGGCGGAGGAGCTCGTCGTCGGCATCTTCGCCCAGCTGCTCGGCCGCGAGGTGGGGACCGACGAGAGCTTCTTCGACCTCGGCGGCCACTCGCTCCTCGCCACCCAGGTGACCTCGCGGCTGCGCCAGGCGATCGGTGTCGAGGTGCCGCTGCGCTGGATCTTCGAGCAGCCCACGGCGGCGGCGCTGGCAGCGCGCCTGACGCCGCACCTGTCGGCCGCCATGACGGCGGCATGGGCGGCCGATTCCGCCCGCTCGTCCGGCCGGGAGGCGGGCGCCGCCGACTCTGCTCAGGCCGCCGCGGGCCTGGCGCTCTCCTTCGCCCAGGAGCGCCTGTGGTTCCTCGCTCATCTGCACCCCGAGGCGCCGCCGGCGGCCGTCGAGCTGGTGCTCGGCCTTGCCGGCGCCCTCGGCGTCGCGGCGCTCGGCGCGGCGCTCGGCGCCGTCGTCGCCCGCCACGCGGTGCTCCGCTCGCGCTTCGCGGCGGAGGAGGCGAGCGGCCTGCCGGCGGCGATCGCCGAGCCGGCCGCCGCTCGGCCCGCGCTCCTACCGCTGGTCGACCTCTCGGCGCTCGCCGGCTCTCGCCATCGGCGCCAAACCGAAGCTAATGCCGAAGCCGATGGCGAAGCCGAGGCCGAGCGCCTGGCGGCCGCGGCGGTGGCGCGGCCGTTCGACCTCGCCGGCGGCGCGCCGCTCCGCGGCCTCCTCGTCCGTCTCGCCGGCGACCGCCATCGCCTGGTCATCGCCCTGCACCGCATCGCCGCCGACGAGCGCGGCGCGGAGCGGCTCGCCGAGGAGATCGCGGCGCTCTATGCCGCGGCGGTCCTCGGCGGCGCCCCGAACCTCCCCCCGCTCGTCTGGCAGGTCGCCGACTTCGCCGCCTGGCAGCGGCGCGAGGTGGCGGCCGGCGCCCTCGACGGCCAGCTCGCCTACTGGCGCGAGCGCCTCGCCGGCGCCCCGCGCGCGCTCGAGCTGCCGCTCGATCGGTCGCGCGACCGGCTGTCCAATCGGCAGCCGGGCGGGGGAGATATCGGCTTGCCGGGCCTGCCGCCGGCGACCTCCGCGGCGGTGGAGGTGCGGCTTGCGGCGGATACCCTCGGCCATCTGAGCGATCTGCCGTCGCCGCTCGCGGGCGCCATCCTCGCCGGCTTTGCCGCTCTCCTCTCCCGCCTCGCCGGCGAGCGCGACCTGGTGATCGGCACCCCGGTCGATCTTCGCGACCGGCCGGAGGCAGGCCCGCTCGTCGGCCCGCTCGCCAACCTGCTGCCGCTCCGCCTCGAGCTCGGGCGAAGCGAGCCGAGCTTCGAGGAGCTGGCGCGGCGTGCGAGCGGCGAGCTCCGCGCCGGTCTGGCGCACCGCGAGCTGCCCTTCGAACGCCTGCTCGCGGCGCTCCAGCCCGAGCGCGGCCTCGGACGCGCGCCGGTCTTCCAGGTGCTCTTCGCCTTCGACGGCCGGCCGCCGGCGCGCCTCGCCATGCCGGGGCTCGCCGCGGCGCTCCAGGTCGGCGGCGGCAGCGATGGCATCGGGCTCGACCTCGCGCTCCGCCTGCGCGCCGCTGGAGCGGAGAGCGGCCTCGGCGGAGGGCTCGCCGGCCTCCTCGCCTACAACCCGGCGCTCCTCGACCGCGCCACGGTCGAGCGCTGGGCGGCCCATCTGGCGACTCTCATCGCCGCCGGCGCCGCCGATCCGCGCCTGCCGCTGTCGCGGCTCCCTCTCCTCTCCGACGGTGAGCGCCGGCAGCTCCTCGCCGCCTGGGAAGCGCCGCGCTCCGCCGCCGCTCCGCCGTCCGCCGCCGGCTCGCTCCACGCCCTCTTCGCGGCGCAGGCGGCGCGGGCGCCGGAGGCGGTCGCGGTGGCGGCGCGCGGCGGCGAGCTCTCCTATGGCGATCTCGAGCAGTGGTCCGGCGCCCTGGCGCTCCGGCTCCGCGCCGCCGGCGCCGGAGCCGAGGTGCCGGTCGCGGTCTGCGCCGAGCGCTCGCCGGCGGCGGTCGCCGCGCTCCTCGCGGTGCTCAAGGCGGGCGGCGTCTACCTGCCGCTCGACCCCGACTATCCGGAGGAGCGCCTGCGGCGGATGCTGGATGCCGCTGGCGTCGTCCTCGTCCTCGCCTCCGCCGCGCAGGCAGAGCGCGCCGCCCTCGCCGGCCGCCGCGTCGTCATCGTCGAGAGCCCGCCCGCCCTCGCCGGCGCCGCGAGCGTCCGGCCGTTGGCGCCGGCGGAGCCCGCCAGCCTCGCCTACATCCTCTTCACCTCCGGCTCGACCGGCGTGCCACGGGCCGTGGGGGTGCCGCACGCCGCCGCGGCCGAGCACTGCTTGGCGATCGCCGAAGCCTTCGAGCTGAGGCCCGGCGACCGCGTGCTGCAGCTCGCGGCGCCGGCCTTCGACGTGGCGCTGGAGCAGGTGCTGCCGGCGCTCGCCGCCGGCGCCGCCGTGGTGCTCCGCGACGCCGAGCCGTGGGACGCCGCCGATCTCGCCGCCCGCATCGCCGAGCTGCGCCTCTCCGTCGTCGACCTGCCGACCGCCCTCTGGCAGCTCTGGGTGCGCGAGCTGTCCGGCCAGCGGCTGGAGATCCCCGCCAGGCTTCGGCTGGTCGTCGTCGGCGGCGAGGCGATGCCGCTCGCCGCGGCCTGCGCCTGGCACCGCACGCCGCTCGCCGCGGTCCGCCTGTTGAACGCCTACGGCCCGACCGAAACGGTGATGACGGCGAGCCTCGCCGAGGTCGCCCCGGCTGCCGCAACCGCGCTCGGCGGCGAGGGCGGGGTATCGCTCGGCCGGCCACTCGCCGGGCGCGCCTTCCGCATGCTCGACGCGGCCGGAGAGCTGGCGCCACCCGGCGTCGCCGCCGAGCTCGCCATCGCCGGGCCGCTCGCCCGCGGCTACCTGGGCGAGCCGGCGGCGACCGCGGCGAGCTTCGTGCCCGATCCCTTCGGCGGCCTGCCGGGCGGCCGCCTCTACCGCACCGGCGATCTGGTGCGCCTGCGGGCGGCGGGCGAGCTCGACTTCCTCGGCCGGCTCGACGAGCAGGTGAAGATCCGCGGCTTCCGCATCGAGCCGCGCGAGATCGAGGCGGCGCTCGGCTCTCTCGGCGGCATCCGCGAGGCGGCGGTGGTGGTGCGCGCCGACCTCGCCGGCGGACCGGCGCTCGTCGCCTGCGTGGTGGCCGAGCCGTGGGTTCGCCTCGACCTGCCGGCGCTCCGCCGAGCGCTCCGCGCCCGGCTCCCCGAGCACCTGGTGCCGCCGCACGTCGCCGTCCTCGCCGCCCTGCCGCTCACCGCCACCGGCAAGATCGACCGCCGCGCCCTGGCCGCGGCCGAGCTGCCGCCGGCGGGGGGCGAGCTCGCGGCGCTCCCGCTCTCCGCCGCGCC
Source organism: uncultured Acidobacteriota bacterium (assembly GCA_963755825.1). Taxonomy (GTDB): domain Bacteria; phylum Acidobacteriota; class Thermoanaerobaculia; order Multivoradales; family UBA5704; genus DATBQN01. The sequence continues at coordinate 401,309 of CAVWLA010000001.1, forward strand.
GGCCGTCGCCGACCCCGTCGAGGAGGGGCTGGCGGCGATCTATGCCGAGGTGCTGGAGCGCTCAGAGGTCGGCCGCGACGACGGCTTCTTCGCCCTCGGCGGCCACTCGCTCCTCGCCACCCAGGTGGTGTCGCGGGTGCGCCGGGTCTTCGGCGTCGAGATGCCGGTGCGCTTGATCTTCGAGCACCCTTCGGTCAGGGCGCTCGCCGCGGCGCTGCGGCCCCACCTGCCCGCGCGCCCGCAGGCGGCCGCCTCGCCGACGCCGGCCGCGCTCCCCGCGCTGCGCCCGGCCATCCCGCGGACGCCGTTCCCGCCGCCCTCCGAGCGACCGCTCTCCTTCGCCCAGGAGCGCCTCTGGTTCCTCGACCGCCTGCTCCCCGGCGGCAGCGCCTACAGCGTGCCGCTGGCGCTCGAGCTCGCCGGCGACCTCGACCGGCGGGCGCTCGCCGCGGCGCTCACCGGCGTCGCGGCGCGCCACGAGACACTGCGCTCGACCTTCGAGCTGGCGCCGGCGAGCGGCGCCGAGGCGGTGGTGCGGATCGCCGCGCCCCGCCTGCTGGCGCCGCCGCTCGTCGACCTCGCGGCCCTCCCCGCGGCGCGCCGCGAACGGCTGGCGGCGGCGCTCGCCGACGCCGCGTCGAGGCGCCCGTTCGACCTCGCCCGCGGGCCGCTGTTGCGCGCTCTCCTGCTGCGCACGGCGCCGGCGCGGCACCTGATGATCCTCGACCTCCATCACATCGTCACCGACGGTTGGTCGACCGGCATCCTGGTGCGCGAGGTGGCCGAGCTCTACACCGCCGCGCGGCAGGGGCGGCGCGCCAGCCTGCCGGCGCTCGGCTGGCAGTACGGCGACTTCGCGGCCTGGCAGCGGCAGCAGCTGGCGGGCGGCGCCCTCGCGGCGGAGCTCGATTTCTGGCGCCGGAGCCTCGCCGGCGCGCCGGCGGAGCTGGCGCTCCCCCTCGACCGGCCGCGGCCGGCCGTGCCGTCGCACCAGGCGGGCGGCGCCGACTTCCGTCTCGGGCCGGCGGCGGCCGGCCGGCTCGCCGCCCTCGCCCGCGGCGAGGGTGCGACACCGTTCATGGTCCTCCTCGCGGGCTTCCAGCTGCTCCTCGGCCGCGCCAGCGGACAGGACGACATCGTCGTCGGCACCCCCATCGCCAACCGCAACCGCATGGAGATCGAGCCGCTCATCGGGTTCTTCGTCAACTCGCTGGCGCTGCGCGCCGACCTCGCCGGCGAGCCGAGCTTCCGCGCGCTCCTCGCCCGCGTCCGCGAGACCACCCTCGCCGCCTTCGCCCATCAGGACCTGCCGTTCGAGAAGCTGGTGGAGGAGCTCAACCCCGAGCGGCGCCTGGCGCGGTCGCCGCTCTTCCAGGTCCTCTTCTCGCTGCAGAACCGGCCGGGAGCGAGCATCGAGCTGCCCGCGCTGACCATGCGGTCGCTGCCGGTCGACGGAGGAGGCGCCAAGTTCGACCTCAGCCTCTTCCTCTCCGAGGATGCCGGCGGCATCGGCGGCGGTCTCGTCTACGATGCCGCGCTCTTCGACGCCACGACGGCGCGGCGGCTGATGCTCCACCTGGAGACCCTGCTCGCCGCGGCCGCCGCCGATCCGGAGCGTTCGATCGCGCGGCTGCCGCTCCTGGCCGCGGCCGAGCGGCAGCAGCTGCTCTGCGAGTGGACCGGCGGCGCCACCGCCGCCGCCGCCGGCGAGTGCCTCCACGAGCTGGTCCTGGCGCAGGCGGCGCGCACGCCGGGCGCCCTGGCGCTGGTCGCCGACGGCGAGCGGCTCACCTACGCCGAGCTCGCCGCGGCCGCCGGCCGCCTGGCGGCGGAGCTCCGCCGCCGCGGCGTCGGGCCGGAGGTGGTGGTGGCGCTCGCCGCCGAGCGCTCGCCGGCGATGGTGGTCGGCATGCTCGCGGTGCTCATCGCCGGCGGCGCCTATCTGCCGCTCGATCCCAGCTATCCGGAAGAGCGGCTGGCCTTCGTCGTCGCCGACTCCGGCGCCGCGCTCATCCTCGCCACGGCGGCGGTGGCGCCCGCCATCGCCCGGCTGCAGGCGCGCGCCGAGCGGCCGGCGGCGCGCTGCCCGCTGCTGGTGATCGAGGGCGCGCCAGCGGCGGGGGAGCCGCCGCCGGCCTCCGCCGGCGGGCCTCGCGCCGCGGCTGTCGGCGCGGGCAATCTCGCCTATGTGCTCTACACCTCGGGGTCGAGCGGCCGGCCGAAGGGGGTGGCCGTCGAGCACGCCAGCGCTGTCGCCCTCCTCGCCTGGGCGCGGGAGCGCTACTCCGCGGCGGATCTCGCCGGCGTCGTCGCGGTGACCTCCATCGGCTTCGACGTCTCCGTCTTCGAGCTGTTCGCGCCGCTCGGCTGCGGCGGCACGGTGCTGCTGGCGGAGAGCGCCCTCGAGCTCGCCTCGCCCGGGCGCGCCGGCGGGCCGCCGGTGACGCTCATCAGCTACGTCCCCTCGGCCTTCGCCGAGCTGCTCCAGGCTGGCTTCGCGCCGCCGGAGAGCGCCATCCTGCAGTTCGCCGGCGAGCCGCTGCCGCGCACGCTCGCCGAGCGGCTCTTCGCCGCCGCGCCGCGGGCGCGGGTCTACAACATCTATGGTCCGACCGAGGACACCGTGTACTCGACGGCGGTGCGCGTCGAGCCCGGCGACCGGCGGCCGATGTCGATCGGCCGGCCGCTCCCCGGCGAGCGCGCCCGGCTGCTCGACGCCCACGGCGAGCTGGTGCCGATCGGCGCCACCGGCGAGATCCATCTCGGCGGCGTCGGCCTGGCGCGCGGCTACCTCGGCCGCCCCGAGCTCACCGCCGCCCGCTTCGTGCCCGACCCCTGGGGAGTCGGCGCGCGCCTCTATGCCACCGGCGATCTGGCGCGCCAGCGGCCGGACGGCGAGATCGAGTATCTCGGCCGCCGCGACCACCAGGTCAAGGTGAGGGGCTTCCGCATCGAGCTGGGAGAGATCGAGGCGGCGCTCGCCGCCCTGCCGGGCGTCGCCCAGGCGGCGGTCTGCACCGTCGGCGAGGGCGCCGACCGGCGCCTCGCCGCCTACGTCGCGGCGCCCGGCGGCGAGGTCGACGCCGCGGCGCTCCGCGACGGCCTGCGGCGCCTGCTGCCGCAGCACATGGTGCCGGCGGCCTTCCTCGTCTCCGCGGCGCTGCCGCTCACCGCGAGCGGCAAGGTGGACCGCCAGGCGCTCCTGGCCGGCGGCGAGCTGCCGCTGGCGCGCGCCGAGGCCGTCTATCTGCCGCCGAGCAACCCGCTGGAGGAGCTCCTCGCCGAGATCTGGCAGGATCTCCTGGGGGCCGAGCGGGTGGGCGTCAACGACCACTTCTTCGAGCTCGGCGGCCATTCGCTGCAGGGGGTGCGGCTGATGTCGCGCATCGCCGAGACCTTCGGCGTGCAGCTGCCGGTGCGCCGCATCTTCGAGGCGCCGCGGCTGGGCGAGCTCGCCGTCGTCGTCGCCGACCAGATGCTCCGCGAGGCGGCGGCGCTCGAGGTCGAGCAGCCGGCCTGAGGCCGGCGCTCCTCCTGGCGTAGGATCGCTCGCCATGCGCACCAGCGACCTCGTCTTCGCCGGCCTCCCCGGGCCCGATCTGGACCGTGCTTCGGCGGCGCTCCTCGCCGCGCACCGGCCAGGGGGCGTCGTGCTGCTGGGCTGGAACTTCAAGACGCTCGAGCAGCTCGCCAAGCTGACCGCCGACATCCGCCGGCTGCTCCCCGAGGCGATCCTCGCCATCGATGCGGAGGGGGGGCGGGTCGACCGCCTGCGCGACATCGTGGCGCCGGCGCCGGCCGCCGAGCTGCTCGGGCGGCGCCCAGCGTCGCTCGCCCTCCAGGCGGGCACCTGGATCGCCCGCGCTCTCTGCCTCTTCGACTTCGACATGGACTTCGCACCCGTCGTCGACCTCGACCGCGGCGAGGTCGGCAACGCCCTCGACGGGCGGACCTTCGGCGCCAGCGCCGAGGAGGTGGTGCCGCGCGCCCGCGCCTTCCTGCGCGGCCTCCATGCCGGCGGCGTCGGCGGCTGCATCAAGCACTTCCCCGGCCTCGGCGGCGCCGGCGCCGACACCCATCACCACGGGGCGGCGATCTATCTCCCGGCCGACGAGCTGGCGCGCGATCTCGAGCCGTTCGCCGCCCTCGCCGGGCTCGCCGGCGCGGTGATGGTGGGTCACGCCGCCTACCCGGCGTACGACACCTCGGGCCGCCCTGCGACGCTGTCGCCGGCGATCCTCGGCGGCCTCCTCCGCGGCCGCCTCGGCTTCGCCGGCCTGGTGGTCTCCGACGATCTCGAGATGAAGGCGCTGGCCGAGTGGGGCGGCATCGCCGACCGCGCCGCGGCGGCCTTCGCCGCCGGCTGTGACGCGCTCCTCGTCTGCCACCGGCTGGACGACCTGGCGGAGGTGATCGCCCGCCTCGACGAGCCCGACCTCGCCTCGCGCCGCGAGGAGGCGTTCGCCCACTTCGCCGTCTATCGCGAGCGCCTGGCGACCCTCGGCGCGGCGCGTCAGCAGGCGGCGGAGAGCGGCGAGGGCGCCCACGGCGACCGCCTGGAGGAGATCCGCGCCGCCCTCGCCCAGGTTTGCGCCAGCGCCGTCGCCTGAGAGCTTGTGAGTCGGCATCGCCATATACCTCGCCGCGATGGCTCACCGAGGGGCTTCCCGGCGAGATGTTGGTCCTTCCCGGCGATCGGCCGAACCTTCCAGATTAAATTTTGAGCCTTGCCGCTGATGCGGCGAGCCCGGCCGGTGATGTGGCGGGCCCTCCTGCTCATCGGCTGAGCCCGGCCGGTGATGCGGCGAGCTCGGCCGCTGATGTGGCGAGCTCGGCCGGTAATGTGGCGGGCCTTCCCGCTCATCGGCTGGGCCCGGCCGGTGATGCGGCGAGCTCGGCTCATAAGGTGCCGGCCGATTTTTGCGGAGCGGGCCAGAGGCCAGGCTGAGTGCCTGGCCCCTTGTTCAAAGCACGCTAACCGCCTTGCCCTGCAACGTTTCCGCCGCCCGCCCTTTCAGGTAGGGTGCCACCCACCCACCCTCACCCCCCCACCCGCTGGGCCGCCATGCGACCGGGAGAGCGTCCGTCGACCGCTGCCCGGCGGGAGCGAGCGTCGCCGCTGGACAGGATATCGGCTCCTTTTCCGGGTTTCCGAGGAGGTGCTCCGAGGCGGTGCCAGCCGATTCTCATGAGGTGCTGATGAGGTGCCAGGCGATTCTTGAGCGGGTCGGGCGGTGGTGCCGATGTCGGTAGGGGCGGAGCTGGCGGTCTCCGTCTCCCGGCCATTCGGCGGCTTCTCTTCCGGTCGCAAGGCGGCCCAGCGGGTGGGGGCGGGCGGGCGGCACCCTACCTGAAAGGGCGGGTGGTGGAAGCATGGCAGGGCAAGGAGGTTGCCGATCGGCAGGAATCACCTGGCACCCCCTGGGAGCACCCCCTGGGGATGACAATTTGAATCGCTTCGTGGGATGAGATCGTCACCAACCTTGGACGCGCCGAGCCGATTGCCGCCGGTGCCAGCTGCTACTCTTCGCCGCGTGGCGGCCGCCGATTCCAATAGCGAGCGCGAGCTCTCCCGCGTCGTCGGCGCGGACGACGCCGATGCCACCATCTCGGCTTTCGTCCGCGCGCTCCTGCCCGGCATCTCCTGGAGCCGGGCGCGCGAGCTCTGCACCACCGGCCGGGTGTGGATCGACGGCGCCGCGGCGCGCGATCCGGCGCAGCGCCTGGCGGCGGGGAGCGCCGTCGAGGTGCGGCCGGAAGGGGCGCGGGCGCCGCGCGGTCCGCTCGCCCCGGAGGACATCGTCTATGCCGACCCCGAGGTGGTCGTCGTCCACAAGCCCGCCGGCCTGCTGACCGTGCCGTGGAGCGACGACGACCGCGACACCCTGGTGACGCTGGCGCGCACTGTGCTCACCCGCAAGGAGAGCGCTCGCGGCGGCGCCAAGGGCGGCGACCGCCGCGGGCCGGGGCCGCACCTCCGTGTCGTCCAGCGGCTCGACAAGGAGACCTCGGGACTCCTCGTCTTCGCGCGCACCGTCGCCGCCGAGCGCCATCTGCAGCAGCAGCTCCGCGCCCACAGCATGAAGCGGCGCTACCTCGCGATCGCCCACGGCGAGGCCGTCGACGCCACCTACGACTCGCTCATCGTCCCCGACCGCGGCGACGGGCTGCGCGGCTCCTGGGGCGTCTTCCGCCGGCCGCGCGGCAACCCGCCGGAGACGGCGCGCCGCGCCGTCACCCACGTCGAGGCGCTGGAGAGCCTGCGCGGCGCTACCTACATCGCCTGCGAGCTGGCGACCGGCCGCCAGCACCAGATCCGCATCCACCTCTCGGAGGCCGGCCTGCCGCTGGTCGGCGAGCGGGTCTACGTGCGCGGCTTCGCCGGCCCCCTGCTGCCGGCGCCGCGGCCGATGCTCCACGCCGCCCGGCTCGGCTTCGTCCATCCGCGCACCGAGCGCGAGCTGGTCTTCGAGGCGCCGCCGCCGGCCGACTTCGCCGCCGCGCTCGACCGGCTGCGGTGCTGAGGGTGCGCTAGCGCGCCGCGAGGGCGGCGAGGATCTTCGCCCGCGCCGTCTCGCGCGCCGGGTGCGGCTCGACGGTGAGCTGCAGGTAGAGGCTCCTCAGCAGGACGTCGCCGTTCTCGACCGCCGCGAAGCGCGCCGGGTCGAAGGGCTTCTCCTTCCACAGCGGCTTCGCCTCGCGGTCGAGCTCGCCGAGGAAGGCATCGAAGGCCGCGGCGTCGAAGTCGGGCCGCTCGAGGATCGCCAGCACGGCATGCGCCATGCGCTCCGTCTCTCCCCAGGCGTAGACCGGCGTCGCGAGCTTGGCGGCGACCGCGCGGAGGATGCGCCCCTGGTCCTCGACGCGGAGAGTGCGGCCGGCCGCCAGGAAGCCGAGCAGATCGGCGGTGTGCGCCGCCGAGTGGATCCAGCCCTTCTTCAGGTCATAGCCGCGGAGATCTCTCTCGTCGCGCAGATAGGCGAGGGCGGCGTCGAGGAGCGAGGCGCGCTCGGCCGAGGTGAGGAAGGGCCGCTCGACGTCGAGGTCGGCGAGGATCGAGAGGTCGAGGGCGGAGAAGGAGCGCAACAGCACCGAGTCGGTGCCCGTCTCGCCGACGCCGGCGCGGAGGTTGGCGGTCCAGGCGGCGAGGAACCAGCGCAGGTCGTCCGGTGCCACCACCTTCAGCTGCTTGATCCAGACGTAGGGGAAGGTGTAGCCGAAGTCGTCGCGGAGCTCCGCATCGGGCGAGCCGAGATCGCCGGACAGCTCGCGGAGGAGCGCCACCGCCGACTCGCCGCGCGGCACCACGTAGCGGCTCGCCTGGATGGCGCGCCAGAACTGCTTGCCGTGAGGGGCCGGCTGAGCCGGCACCGCGGCCGCCGGGGTCGCCTCGGCGGCGGAGGTCGTCGCGGGGACTGCCGTCGAGAGGAGCGCCGCCGCGGCGGCGGCGGTGAGGAAGGGTGTCGTGCGGCGCATCGTCGACCTCGGCGAGGGAGCGGGCGTCCACCGGCTTCTACGGCGCCGGCGAGGCGAGGTTATAGGATCGCGCGTCGTGCGGACCATCGACGCGGGGGGAGGCCGGCGGGGTCCGCTCGACTCGGTGCCCGCCGCTCTCGCCTGGCGCTACGGCTGCCACGCGGCGATGCTGCTGCTCTCGCTCTCGAACGAGAGCCGGCCGGCGCCGCACCTCCCCGATGCGGTGCTCGACCGGCTGCCGCCGCTTCCCGCGCTCGAAGCCTGGAACTACTGGCTCTGGCTCGCCGCCTACGTGCCGCTCGCGCTGGTGCTCTGGCGCCGCGACCGACCCTCCTTCCTGCGCTTCCTCTACGTCGGCGGGGTGGTGAGCCTGGCGCGGGGGATCTGCGTCGGCCTGACCGGGCTGGGGCCGATCTCCGGGCCGGACGTGAATGCCGGCCTCGGCGCCGCGGCGCTCTTCCAGGCCTGGCTGCGGCTGATCAATCCGTTCTCCACGCTGTTCGGCGATGCCGCTCACGTCTACCTCACCAAGGACCTCTTCTTCTCCGGCCACGTCTCGAGCACCTTTCTGCTCTGGCTCTACTGCCGTGGCCGCGGCGATCGCGGCGATCGCCTCGGGCCGCTCGCTCTCGCCGCCCATCTGCTGACCGTCGCCGTTGTCTTCCTCTCCCATCTCCACTACACGATCGACGTCGTCGGCGCCTGGGCGATCACCTTCAGCCTCTACACGCTGGCCGAGCGCTTGCACGGCGGATGGGTTGAGCCCGGGCTCCCGCCGCGCTGAACCAGCCGGTAGAATGCGCGGACTCACTCGCCGCGGTGCACGGCCGCATCGCCCGAGCGACCCCGAGCCTCGGACACCTGACGACGTCAACTCGAAGGAGAGAGCGCATGCCCCGCTATTCAGCCGTCCTCGGATTGGCCTTCGCCCTGCTCGCCACCGCCGTGATCCATGCCCAGACGCCGCCGGGTGAAGGCAAGCCGAGCGGCGAGCCGAGCATGGAAAAGCCCGCCGCCGAGCATCCGGCGATGCAGCGGTCCGCCGGAGGGAACCCGGTCGAGGCGTTGGAGAAGTCGATCGCCGGCCGCGAAAAGGAGCCGGCGGGCACCGTCTTCAAGAACGTCCAGATCCTGAAGACGGTGCCGGCGGGTCAGCTCATCGAGATCATGAAGAGCGGCTTCAGCCGGTCGCTGGGCGTGCGCTGCTCGTATTGCCACGTCATGGGCGAGTGGGCGAAGGACGACAAGTCGGACAAGCAGGTCGCCCGCGACATGCTGAAGATGACGGCGACCATCAACAACGATCTCTTGAAGAACATCAAGAACCTGATGAGCGATAAGCCCGAGGTGACCTGCGCCACCTGCCATCGCGGCAAGGAGATGCCGGCGACAAGCATGGACGGCGCGAGTGAGAGCCACGAGGAAGCGAAGCCGAGCGGCAGGTAGGGCGGAGGCCGGCGGGAGCGGCCGCGTGAGCCGCTCCCGCCCGCCGGTCGGAGGTCGACCCCTCGATCTACCCTCTAAGGCTTCGGATAGGCCGGCGGCAGGTCGCCGCCGAGGGTCTTGTAACGGTCGCGGAGCTCGGTCTGTCGGGTCGTCTTCGACATCTCGCGGCCCTCGATGAAGACGTGCTCGGCGGCGGACTGCAGCTCCAGGGGATCGCCGCTCCACACGACGAGATCGGCGGCCCTCCCCGCTTCGATCGTCCCCGCGTTTCCCGCCAATCCCCAGATGCGCGCCGGGTTCGCCGTCATCGCCCGCAGCGCCTCCTCCCAGGGCAGGCCGTAGGCGACGGCGTTGCCCGCTCCCTGGCGGAGGTTCCGCGCGTTGTGCGCCTCGCCGCTCATGAAGGCGATCGCGACGCCCGCCTTGGCCAGGCGCGCGGCGTTCTCGAGCGTCGCTCCCAGCCGCTCGAACGCCACCGGGAGGTTCGCCATCGGATCGAGGAGCACCGGCACGTGCGCGGCGGCGATCTCGCCGGCGACCATCCAGCCTTCGGTGGCGCCGGCGAGGATGAGCTTCAGGTGGTGCTCGCGGGCGAGCGCCAGCGCCGCCTCGAGGTCGCTGGCGCGGTCCGCCGTGACGACGAGCGGCAGCTCGCCGCGGAGGACCGGCTGCAGCGCCTCGAGATCGAGCTGCGGCAGCGCGTAACGCCGCCGGCCGTTGCGCTCGAAGTCGGCGCGATGGCGGGCGTAGTCGGCGGCGTCGTCGAGCGCCTCGCGGAGGCGCGCCAAGTCGGCGGCCCGCGAGCCGCCGGCGAGCGCCGCGCCGCTCTCTCCTATGGAGGCGAAGACCGCCGCCGGGTTCCGCACCACCAGGTCGCCGGCGAGGTTGCCGGCGAGGCGGATGATGGCGCCGCGGCCGGCGAAGACGCTCTCGCTCGACTCCGGCGCGACGACGGCGCCGGTCACCCCTTCGACCCGCGTGATCGGCAGCAGCTGCGAGCGCGGGTTGAGCGCGTCGGCGACGTCGAAGGCGGCGGAGAGGTCGTGGCCGCGGACGGCGTCGTCGCGCGTCCCCTCGACCGCGTTCACCTCGATGACGCCGAGGTGCGACAGCGAGTCGAAGAGGCCAGGCGTCACCACCTTGCCGGCGGCGTCGATGCGCCGCGCGCCGGCGGGGATCTCGACGTTCCTGCCGACGGCTCGGATGCGGCCGTTCTCGATCAGCACGGTGGCGCCGTCGAGCGTGCCGGCGGCGCCGAGGGTGACGACGCGGCCGCCGGTGACGGCGACGGTCTCGGCGCCGGCGGCGGTCGAGAGGAAGCCGAGCGCGGCGAGCGCGAGACCGGCGGTTGCGAGCGTGCGGCGCGGGCTCATCGGTCACCTCCCCTGGCGGCAGGGATGGACGAAGGGTTGGGCTCGGGCGGGGCGGCGAGCTCGAAGTCGGTGCGCGGCTGGCGCGCCGGATCGGCACGGTCGTAGAGCAGGGCGCCGTCGACGTAGACCTTCTCGGCGCGGCTGTAGACGCTGAACGGGTCGCCGCTCCACACCACGACGTCCGCCATCTTGCCGGGCTCGAGCGTGCCGGTCTGCCGGCCGATGCCGAGCGCCTTCGCCGGGTTCGCGGTGAGCCAGCGGATCGCCCGCTCGGGAGCGATGCCGAAGCCCATGCGATTGCCGGCCGCCATCGCCTTGGCGGCCTCCTGGTTCAGGTGCTGGATGCCGATCGCCGAATCGGAATGGACGATGGCGCAGGCGCCGGCGTGATCGACGAGCGCGATGTTCTCGCGGATGCCGTCCAAGGCCTCCATCTTGAAGCCCCACCAGTCGGCCCACATCGCCGAGCAGATGTCGTTCTTCGCCAGCAGGTCGGCGATCTTGTAGGCCTCGACCGCGTGGTGGAAGGCGGTGACCTTGTAGCCGAACTCCTTCGCCACGTCGATCATCACCGCCATCTCGTCGGCGCGGTAGCAGTGGTTGTGCACCAGGATGTCGCCATCGAGGACGCCGACCAGGGTGTCCATGGCGAGGTCGCGCTCCGGCGGCTCGGCGTCCTCGCCCTTCTTCCGCTTGGCGAGGTAGCGCTCCCACTTGCCGCGGTAGGCCTGGGCCTTGATCCACGCCTCGCGGTAGCCGGCGACGTTCCCCATGCGGGTAGACGGAGCGCGGCCCTTCGTGCCATAGACCCGCTTGGGGTTCTCGCCGCAGGCCATCTTCAGGCCGTAGGGCGCGCCGGGGAACTTCATCGCCTGGACGGTGGTGGCGGGGACGTTCTTGACCGTCACGCTGCGGCCGCCGATCAGGTTGGCCGAGCCGGGGAGGATCTGCATCGCCGTCACGCCGCCGGCGAGAGCGAGCGGGAACTGCGGGTCCTGCGGCCACACCGAGTGCTCTGCCCACACCTCGGCGGTGACCGGATTGGTGGCCTCGTTGCCGTCGGAGTTGGCGTCCACCTCGGGCGAGGCGTAGACGCCGAGGTGCGAATGCACGTCGATGATCCCCGGCGTCACCCACTTGCCGGTGCCGTCGACGGTCACCGCGCCGGGCGGCGCCTGGAGGTCCTTGCCCACGGCGACGATCTTGCCGTCCTGGAAGAGGATCGAGCCCAGCTCGATGCGCGCCGGCTCACCCGCGGCCGCGGCGGTCAGGATCGTCGCGTTGCGGACGAGGGTCGGCTGCCCCGGGATCGGCCGGTAGGTCGACGGAAATGCCTGGACCGACCACGGCGCCACCGACGGCAGCTCGCGGGCCGCGGCCGGCTTGGAGGGGGTCGAGGTCGAAGGTGAGGTGGATCGAGGAGCTGAGGGCGGCGCCGTCGCGGTGCTGGCGCAGGCACAGGCGGCGGCGAGGACGAGGAGCGGCGGGACGCTCCGGAGCCTTGTGGTCATGGAAACCTCTCGCGGTTGGCTGCGGCTTGGCGGCCTGGATCGTAGCATGGGGGTCGGGCTAGGCGCCGCGGATGCGCGCGATCAACCGGCGGGCGGCTTCAATATCGCTCGCTGCCTTTTCGCCAAAGGACTCGAACTCCCGCAGGGCGGTTTCGGCGTATTCCAGGGCATCGGCGCGGCGGCCAGCGGCGAGCAGAGCGACGGCCACGCTCGAGCGAGTCCGCGAGGCGCCGTGGGTGTCGCCTGACTGCTCCCCGAAGCGGATGGAGCTCTGGTAGTGGGAAAACGCGCGGTCGAGCTCTCCGGCGCTCTTGTAGAGCAGGCCGAGATGATGGTGGATGACAGCCAGCTCGTCGACCGCGTCCGGGGGGAGGTGGCCGAGCGCTTCATGGTAGCGCTCAGTGGCCTCGTTGAGATGCCGGAGCAGCTCTGTGTTGGGCTGTCTCGAGGCTCTCGCTTCCATGAAACGATCGAAGGCGAGTGAGCCCAGTTGGGCCGAGCAGTAGCCCCGCCCGACTCCGTCCTGTTCGCTGCGGAGGTCGAGGCTCTTCCGGTAGCACCGCTCGGCTGCGTCGAGATTGCGGAGAGCGGGCAAATCCTTCAGTGCCGTGCCGAGGTTCAAGGAGCTTGCAGCCGCGACGGGCCGGTCGCCGATCCTCTCCGCTAGCTCCAGCGACTCCTCGTAGGCCGGCACGCAGGCGGTGCTCCCCAGCTCGAGCTGGATGCCGCCGAGCTGCTGCAGGCACACCGCGAGCATCCGGACGGCGCGGCGGTCCTCGCGTGCGAGCTCGCTCGCCGGCTGGCCGAGGGCGGCCGCGGCGCGCTGGCGGATCCAGCCCATCCTGGCGGTCTGCAACTGTTGAGCGTCTGCGAACCGTCGCTCCTTTTCGGCCAGCCGCACGCGGTACTCCGTCACCAGGCTCCACCTCTCCTCGCCGCCTGGCCGAGGCCCTTCCGTCTCCGGGTCGACGAAATCCGGAACGACCTCTTCGACCAGCCGCTTCCACTCCGCTCGCCGGCCGGTGGCCTCGTAGAGGGTCCTCAGCCCGTCCATGGTGTTCACCACCGGATCCCACCAGCCGTGGATCCGGGCCAGGCGGTGGGCGTGGAGTAGGTTCGCCTCCTCGGCTCGCAGCGCGGCGAGGACGTCGTTGTCTCCGTCCACGTACTGGCCGGAGAAATAGTTCGCCAGCGCTCCCAGGGTCACGGCGAAGGCGCGGCGGGCTGCCAGATCCTCGTCTGGGTGGCGCTGGCGGTAGAGCCCCTGAAAGAACCAGGGAAGGGCGGGGTGGATGGAGTAGTTTCCGCGGCCGCGGGCGGTGAGCAGCCCCACCTCGGTGGCGCGGTCGAGAAGGGCGATGCCTTCCTCCCGGGCCAGACCCTTCACATCCGGCAGGCACCACGCGCCTTTGGGATGTCCCATCGCGCATAGCACGTCCACATCCACGAAACCCTGGAACAGGTGGAGGAGGGCGAGCCGGCGGCGCTCCTCTTCGCCGAAGGCGTGCTCGAAACCGTAGGCGAGGGAGGCGGCGAGTGAGCGGGAGCGGCCCTCTCCGGCCTCGTCCGCGAAGGCCGCCTCGCCGGCGCGCAGGAGAGCCACGTATCTCGCGATCGCTTCCCGGGAGGCCCAGCCCTCCCGCACGGCCTGGCTGACGAGGACGGTGAGCGTCATCGGGTTGCCCCGGGCGAAGTCCAGGAGCGGCCTCCAGTCCTCCACCGCTGAGAGACGACGGCCGTGCTTCTCAGCCAGGGCCCGGGCGAGCTGGAGGGCCTCGGTCCTCGGCATGGGGGGGACGTAGACGCGGGTGCGCAAGACGTCCAGCCAGCGGCGCTCGTTCCGCCGGGAGGTCAGCAGGAACTTGGCTTTGGTCTGCTTCGCGGCGCGCAGAAAGCTCGCGAGATCCCTTTGCTCTTCTAGGCTCCAGGCGGAGGGCGTGCCCGTGGGGAAACCCCCGATGGGCTCGACGTTGTCCCAGATCCAGAGCACTGGCACCTCGTCGAGCACCTCGAGCGCTACCTGGCGGCGCCTCTCGTCGTCGTAGGCCAGCCAGTTGATGCCGCGCCGCTCGAGGGTCGGGCCGAAGACCTGGCCGATGCGGTCGAGCACCCGTGCCAGGGGCAGGTGGCGCTCGAAGGACGTAAAGAGAACGGGACCCGCGACGCCGCCGGTCGCCGCGTACCAGCGGGCGAACTCGGCAGCCGTCGAGGTCTTGCCGCTGCCGGCGTAGGCGTGGAGGAGGACGATCGAGTCGCGGTCGAAGGCGCGGTCGAGGGCGAGAAGCGTCTCGTCCCGCCCGAAGAAGCCGGCGTCCGGCGGAGCGGGCAGGGCGGTGTCGACGCTGCCTTCCGCCACGCTCGCGGTGTCAGCGGTCGGGGCGCCGGCCTTCACCCGGATCTTCAGCTCTTCCAGCCCATCGCGACCTTCTTTCCTTTGCGGGAAGAGCTGCACGGGCGCCGCTTCGAAGACCACCGGCACGAGCCAGTCTTGGAGAGGACGAGGCTCGAAGGCGATCTCTCGCAAGGGATTCTCGCTGAGGTTCCTGCGCGCCCGAGCCGCCGCCTCGCCGAGCGTCGAGCCCTGCGCGAGCGAGGCGTAGAGTTCCGCCGCGAGTTGGGCGGCGGTGTCCACGTAGACGTTGTACCGCATGGCCAGAACCCCGGCGGTGCCTGCGTCCATGACCTCCTGGGCGAGCGAGTTGAAGGCCGGCACCTTCGAATGCGGTTCGGCCTCGGCGCCCGGTTTCCTACTCGGCTCGGCATGAGCGGACTTGCAGGCGTTGAGCACGAGGATGGGGACGTCGTTCTCGGCGAGGAGCTTTCCCAGCGCAGGGCCGTCGACGAGCTCTGCGTTGTTGGCGCGGCGCGGGTCCTCGAACGAGATGTAGCCATGCTTGCCGGCTCGCAATTCGGGGCGATCCAAGGCCTCTCGGTCGGCGAATGTTCCATGCCCGTCGAAGTGGACGATGTGGTACGGGCGGCTTTCACTCTTAGCCTGTCGGAGGGCTCGACCGAGCTGCTCGAACGTCGGCGGGCGGAGCACGTCGAGCTGGTAGGTCTCCCACGTCGCTTGGCTCAAGCCCTTGACCAGCCGGCTCGCCACGGATCGGAACGGCACGTCCACACCGCCCCGCGGCCGACAGATCACCAGGAGGATGCGGACTCGGGTCTGCTCGCTCGCCGGCACCCGCGCCGCACGGGGAGCGCTCGGCTGGGCGCGCACGAACGCCTTTGCCGAGAGGGCGAGCGGAGCCTCTGTCACCGGATCCCGCAGCAGCTCCCAGGGCAGCGCGTTCGCCTCCGCTACGCCGGTGACGATCTCGACCCGCGTCGCGGGGAGGCGGCCGCTCACCCTGCTCCAGAGAGCGAGCGCGTCGCGGTGACCGAAGCCCGCTTGGAACAGCCCGCGCCCGATCCCGGCGATCCGCTGTTCGATGCGGGAGGCGATCTTGGGAGCGGGGT
Source organism: uncultured Acidobacteriota bacterium (assembly GCA_963755825.1). Taxonomy (GTDB): domain Bacteria; phylum Acidobacteriota; class Thermoanaerobaculia; order Multivoradales; family UBA5704; genus DATBQN01. The sequence goes on from CAVWLA010000001.1 coordinate 416,577, forward strand.
CCTGGGGGTACTGGAGGAAATCCTCCAGGTACCAGCGCAGATCTTCTTCGTCCTGAGAGGGAATCGAGAAGGTAAAGATCGACTCGGCGGTGCGGCGTGCGCCATCCCCCTCCAGGGCGATCTCAACCCTGTGCTGGCCTCCCTCGGCTGGGTGCTGGGTCAGGCGCAGCTCGAGCATGAAGGGTCGTCCTCCTCGGCGCCGTCCACCCGTGCCGGCTGCGGCTTTGCTCGGCTTGAGAGGCACGTCGGACCTAATTTTAGGTGAGAGCTGCGATGTCGCGCTCCCGCTCGGCTTGACAAGAGCCCGGCCGCGACCTGAGAGTGGAACCGTGCGCCCGGCGGGGCGCCGGGAGGGGTCTGCATGTCTGAGCTGGTGCTGATCGTGGACGACGAGCCGGGGATTCTCACCACCCTAGGCGGCATCCTGTCGGATGAAGGCTATGCCACGGTGGCGACGACGAGCGGCGCCGAGGCGCTGTCGCTCTACGCGGAGCGCCAGCCGGCCCTCGTCTTTCTCGACATCTGGCTCGCCGATCGCGACGGCCTCGAGACGCTGCAGGCGCTCCGCGAGAGCGATCCGCGGGCGGCGGTCATCATGATGTCAGGCCATGGCACGGCGGCGACGGCGGTCAAGGCGATCAAGATGGGAGCCTTCGACTATCTCGAGAAGCCGCTCTCCTACCGGCGCGCGGTCGAGGCGGCGGCGGGGGCGCTCTCGTATCGGCGCTCGTTGGTCGCCGGCGGCGAGCTCGCCGCCGCGGTCGGCCTGCCGCGCGGGCGCCTCGACGCCGAGCGGCTCTTCGCGCCGCCGCCGCCGCTGCGGCTGCTGGCGCCGGGCCGCCACCGCCAGCGCACCCTCGCCCACAGCACGGTGGTCTACGGGCTCGGCCTCCACTCCGGCCAGCGTACCGGCATGTCGCTGCAGCCGCTGCCGCCCGATAGCGGCATCCATTTCGTCACCCTGCCGACCGGCGCCGAGATCCCCGCCCACGTCAGCTCGGTCGCCGACACCGACTACGCGACGACGCTCTCCGGCGAGGGCGAGAGCATCAAGACGGTCGAGCATCTGCTCTCCGCGCTCCACGCCTACCGGGTGAGCAACCTGCTGATCAAGGTGCACGGCGAGATCCCGGTGCTCGACGGCTCGGCACTCGAGTTCTGCAAGACGCTGGAGGAGGTCGGGCTCGAGGAGCAGGCGGAAGCCGGCCGCGAGATCGTCATCGACCGGCTCTACGAGGTGAAGAACGGCGGCGAGAAGCTGCTCGCGATCGAGCCGGCGAAGAAGTTCTCGGTGTCCTACCAGCTCCGCTACCCGCCGCCGCTGGGCGAGCAGTACCTGGAGTACACCCTCACCGGGCCGGAGAGCTACAAGCGGGAGATCGCCCCCGCCCGCACCTTCGGCTTCATGAAGGACCTCAAGATGATGAACGAGCTGGGGCTGGGCTCCGGCGGCCGGCTCGACAACTTCATCCTCGTCGGCGACGACGAGATCCTCAACACCGAGCTGCGCTTCCCCGACGAGTTCGTCCGCCACAAGATCCTCGACATCCTGGGCGATCTCTACCTGCTCGGCTATCCCATCCGCGGCAAGGTGACGGCGCGCCTCACGGGCCATCGCGACAACATCGCCCTGCTGCGGAAGATCGTCGCCGGCGAGTAGGCCGCGCTCATCGCGAGCGGCGGCCTTGAAGGAAACGAAAGCGGCGCCGCGCTAGCTGTTCTCCTCCCCGTGGCCTCCCGCGGGTGCCGCGGCCGGCTCGGGGACGGGCGGCGGCTCCTCGATCGGCTCCGATTCGGGCGCCGGATCGATCAAGGGCTCGGGCTCCGGCAACGGCTCGACGATCGGCTGAGGCTCGGCCGCGGGCTCGTGGACCGGCTCCGGCGCGGTCGTCGGCAGCGGCTCGGGCTCGAGAGCCGATTCCGCGCGGACCGGCTCCGGCGTCCGATCTGGCGGCTCCGGCGTTTCCACTGCATGGTCGACGGGAGCCGGCGCCTCGGAGGGAGCGGACTCCGGGAGCGAGGACGCCAGCTCGACGGGCTCGGGCTGCGCGGAGGCCGCCGGCGGGGCCGGTGTGGGGCTCGGCTCGGGGAGCGGTTCGGGCTCGGCGTCGTCGAGCGGAGTGCCGGCCCAGCGCCGCGGACCCTCGTGGAGGAAGCGCGCGGCGGTCGGCCGCTTGATGAGGAGGGGTTTGGGCTCGAAGCCCTCGCGGCCGGTCCAGGCGTTGAAGTTGGGCTCGGTCTCGTCGTCGAGGTCGTCGGCTCCCGGCGCGCCCGCCGAACCCGGCACCGCGGCGGCCTGCCCTTCGGCGCCTGCCGGCCGCTTGCCGCGCCGGCGCCGGCTGCGGCGCTTCTTGCGCGGGCCGCCGGCCGGCTGCTCGGAGCCCTCGATCGGGCGTCCCGCGGACGGCTCGGCTGTCTCGGCCGACGCTTCCGGCTCGCCGTCGAGATCGCCGCCGTCGAGCTCGACGCTCGCGGCGAGCGTCTCCTCATCTCCCGGGAGCTGATCTCCGTCCGGCAGGTCGCCGTGGAGCGGCGCCTCGATGGGGAATCCCTGGGCGTCGACGCCGGCACCGTTGCTCTTCTTGCGCTTGCGGCCGCCGCGCCGGCGCTTCTTGCCTCGCTTCTCCTCGGCGCCGGGCTCCGCCGCCAGGGCGCCTGCTGCCGGCGCCGCCGGTGCCGCGGCGCGCGGCGCCTGATCGGGCTGATGACCGCCGCGCTCTCCGCGACGACCGCGCTCTCCTCGTTCCCCGCGCTCGGCTCGCCCGGCGCCGCGCGGCGCGCGTCCGGCGCGCTCGGTCCGCGGGGCGGCGGCCGCCGCCGGCTCCTCGTCCTCGCCTTCCTCCTCGCCGCCGGCGGGCGGCAGCAGGTCGGAGACCGAGATGGCGGGGCGCGGCGGCTTGTCGCGCCGGAGCGGCGTCGCCGGCTTCTCGCGGTAGGTCCAGTCGACCTTCTCCTCGGCGCGGTGCAGCGCCGCCGAGGCGAGAATCTCGATCTTGATATCGAACTCCCGCTCGAGCGCCGCGAGCTCCTGCCGGCGGCCGTTCTGGAAGGCGTCGGCGAGCTCGGGGTGGAGACCGATCTTGACCGCTTCGACGAGGCCCGAGGCGGCCCGCGCCTCGACCTGCCGCAGCAGGTTGAGCGACACCGCCTCCGGGCTGGTGATCGAGCCGGCGCCGCCGCAGGTGGGGCAGGGGCGGTGGGTGCGCAGCTGCAGCGCCTGACGGATGCGCTGGCGGTTGATCTCGAGCAGGCCGTTGGGGGAGATGCGGCCCACCGAGGAGCGCGCCTTGTCCTCCTTCATGGCGTCGCGGAGGACCTTCTCGACCTTGCGCTGGTTGCGGCTCGACCGCATGTCGATGAAGTCGACCACCACCAGGCCGCCGATGTCGCGCAGGCGGAGCTGGCGCGCCACCTCGTTGGCGGCCTCGACGTTGGTGTGGACCGCGGTCTCCTCCTGGGTGGCGGCGCGCGTCGAGCGCCCGGAGTTGACGTCGATGGCGGTCAGCGCCTCGGTGCCGTCAATGACGATCGAGCCGCCGGAGGGGAGCGGCACGGCGCGCTGGTGGATGCGATCGATCTGCGCTTCGAGCTCGTAGCGCGAGAAGAGCGGCAGCCGCTCGGCGTAGCGCACCAGGCGGGTCTTGCCGCGCGGCATGAACGCCTGCATGTAGCTCTCGGCGCGCTCGAAGGCCTCGTCGTCGTCGATCAGCACCTCCTCGATCGAGGCGTCGAGGTGGTCGCGGAGCGCCTGGACGATGAGGTCCTGATCGGTGTAGAGGAGGCGCGTGCCGCCGCGGCCGCCGATCACCGCCTCGCTCTGCACCCGCTTCCAGAGGCGGAGAAGGGCCGCCAGGTCGCGCGACAGCGCCACCTTGGTCTGGTCGAGGGCATTGGTGCGCACGATGACGCCGCAGCCCGCCGGCAGCTCGAGCTTGGTCGCCTGCGCCTTGAGCTTCTTCCGCATGTCCTCGTCCTCGACCTTCCGCGAGACGCCGCGAACGTCGTCGAACGGGGTGAGCACGAGGTAGCGGCCGGCGAGCGAGAGGTTGGTGGTGAGCGCGGCGCCCTTCTGGCCGACGGCGTCCTTCTGCACCTGGACGACGATCGGCTTGCCGCGGTCGAGGACCTCTTCGATGCGCGGGTGGCCGACGGGGTCGTGGTAGTAGGCCTGCGGCACCACGTCCTGGATGGAGAGGAAGCCGTGGCGCTCGACGCCGTAGTCGATGAAGGCGGCGTTCAGGCTGGGCTGGACGTTGGCGATCATGCCGCGGTAGATGTTGCCGCGGGTGAGGCCGGATTCGGCGAAGTCGACCTGGAAGCTCTCGAGGGTGTTGCCGTTGACGATGGCGACGCGCAGCTCCTCGGGGCGCTGGGCGTCGATCAACATTCTGCGTGCCAAAGTGAGCCGCTCCGTTTCTAGAGGCCGTTGCCGGCCGCGGGCGAACGACGAGGGGCGGTCATGCCAGGCCGCTCGCCACCGGCTCGACCTCGTCGCGAATGTAGCGGTCGAGGAGGGCTGCGTCAGCCTCGGACTCGACGGTGAAGGCGACCCCGACGCGATAGCGCTGGGTACGCGGTGCTCCCCGATCCTCGCCGACGAACACGATGCGCGCCGCCGAGCGAAAGACGTCGCGGCCGATGGGCATCGCGAGGTCGAAGACCTGGCCGAGGGGCGGCTCGAAGCCGGTCGTCAGCAGCATGCCGCCGCGGGAGAGCAGGAGCACGTCGCAGGCATGCTGCTCGGCGATGGTTGCACGAATGCCGGAAACTTCATAGCGGTGGTGCCGGCGCCGATCGTCCATGATGTCCCGGGACCCTCGAAGGGGGAGCCGGCGCGAGCCCCTCCGCGGCCGTGGCCGCCGCTGGGGTGCGCCTGGCGGATGCAGGGGACATGCTACCATTGCAGCGCAATCTGCGGCCTGATCTCCGGTCATCGCCGGCGGCATCCCACGGCCGCCCGCTCTCTACCGAGGAGGCATACCGACCCGTGGCCCAGGCAACTCCCATCCTGGAGGGCGGGGACGCCCCGACCGCCTCCGGGATCGACGTCGAGACCAGCGCACCAGCCGCCCCTCAGCCAGAGCCGGTGCCGACCTCCGAGGCCGGCGCCCTCGACCGCGACGCCATCCTCGCCGACTATCGGATCGCCTACCAGAGCCGGCAGGTGAGTCTCCTCGGCCGCCGCGAGGTGCTCACCGGCAAGGCCAAGTTCGGCATCTTCGGCGACGGCAAGGAGGTGGCGCAGCTGGCGATGGCGCGCGCCTTCCGGCGCGGCGACCTGCGCTCCGGCTACTACCGCGACCAGACCTTCCACTTCGCGCTCGGCATCCTCTCAATCGAGCAGTTCTTCGCCCAGCTCTACGCCGATCCCGACGTGGTGCGCGAGCCCTGCTCGGCCGGCCGCTCGATGACCGCTCACTTCGCCACCCCCTTCGTCGATGGCGAGGGGCGCTTCCTCGACCTCACCTCGCGCTTCAACTCGACCGCCGACGTGTCGCCGACCGGCGCCCAGATGCCGCGCCTGGTCGGCCTCGCTTACGCCTCGCGGCTCTACCGCGAGATCCCCGGCCTCGACGAGGGGCCGCGCAGCCGGTTCTCCGTCCACGGCGACGAGGTCGCCTGGGGGACGATCGGCAACGCCACCTGCGCCGAAGGGGTCTTCTGGGAGGCGGTCAACGCCGTCGGCGTCCTGCAGGCGCCGATGCTCCTCTCGGTGTGGGACGACGGCTACGGCATCTCGGTGCCCAACGAGCTGCAGATCACCAAGGGCGACCTCTCGGCGCTGCTCGCCGGCTTCCGGCGTGACGAGGGCTCGCGGCGCGGCTACGACCTCTACCGCGTGCGCGGCTGGGACTACCCGGCGCTCGTCGACACCTACCGCCGCGCCGCCGAGATCGTCCGCGCCGAGCACGTGCCGGCGATCGTCCACGTCGTCGAGGTCACCCAGCCGCAGGGCCACTCGACCTCGGGGAGCCACGAGCGCTATAAGACCAGGGAGCGCCTGGACTGGGAGGCCGAGCACGACTGCGTGGTGACCATGCGCCGCTGGCTGCTCCAACTAGGGCTCGCCGGCGAGGCCGAGCTCGAGCGCCTCGAGAGCGAGGAGCGCGAGCGGGTGCGCGATGGCCAGCGCCGCGCCTGGGAGGCGTTCCGCGCGCCGATCGAGGCGGAGAAGCGGACGGCTCTGTCGCTCGCCGCGGCGCTCGCGACGAGCTCCGCCGACCCCGCGGCGCGGGCGGCGATCGAGGCCGCGGCGGCGGAGGTCGAGCGGCAGCAGGCGCCATTCCGCCGCGACGTCCTCACCGCCGTCGAGACGATGCTCGTCGCATCCAGAGGTGACGACTCTCCGGATCGCCGCCGCCTCCTCGACTGGAAGCGCGAGCAGGCGCCGCAGAACCGCGAGCGCTACTCCTCCAGCCTGTGGAGCGAATCACCGCGGGCGGCGCTCGCCGTGCCGCCGGTGGCGCCGGTCTATAGCGCCGACTCGGCGACGGTCAACGGCCACGAGGTGTTGAACGCCTGTTTCGACGCCGCCCTCGCCCGCCTGCCCGAGCTGGTGGCGATGGGGGAGGACCTCGGGCGCCTCGGCGACGTCAACCAGGGCTTCGCCGGCCTGCAGGAGAAGTACGGCGTCCTTCGCGTCGCCGACGCCGGCATCCGCGAGGCGACGATCCTCGGCCAGGCGATCGGCATGGCGATGCGCGGCCTGCGGCCGATCGCCGAGATCCAGTATCTCGACTACATGCTCTACGCCCTGCAGATCATCGCCGACGACCTGGCGAACGTGCGCTACCGCACCAAGGGGCAGCAGATCGCGCCGGTCATCATCCGCACTCGCGGCCACCGCCTGGAGGGCATCTGGCACTCCGGCTCGCCGATGGCCGGCATCCTCAACCTGGTGCGCGGGGTCTACGTCTGCGTGCCGCGCAACATGACCCAGGCGGCGGGCTTCTATAACACCCTGCTGGCGGGCGACGATCCGGCGATGGTCGTCGAGGTGTTGAACGGCTACCGCAGCAAGGAGCGGTTGCCCGAGAACGTCGGCGCCATGCGGGTGCCGCTCGGCGTGCCGGAGGTGCTGCGCGAGGGCGGCGACCTGACGATCGTCACCTATGGCGCCTGCTGCCGCATCGCCATGGAGGCGGCCGAGATGCTCGCCGGCGTGGGGATCGAGGTCGAAGTCGTCGACGTGCAGACCCTGCTGCCCTTCGACCGCGCCGGAGTCATCGCCGCCTCGCTCCAGAAGACCAGCCGCGCCCTCTTCCTCGACGAGGACGTCCCCGGCGGCGGCACCGCCTACATGCTGCAGCAGACCCTCGACCGCCTGGGCGGCTACGACTGGCTCGACGCCCGGCCGCGCTGCCTGTCGGCCGCCGATCACCGCCCGGCCTACGGCTCGGACGGCGACTACTTCTCGAAGCCCAACCGCGACACCGTCTTCGAGACCGTCTACGAGATGATGCAGGAAGGGGATCCGCGGCGGTTCCCGATGGCCTTCTGATCCCCTCGCGCTGCGCCGAGGGCGCCGAGGGCGCTCGCGGCGAGCGCGCGCTCGAATCGATCGCAGTGCCCCCTCCCTTGCCTTGCGCTCGATTGCTATACTCCGCCGAGTTCAACCGTGGACGCCGGGCGCCGGCGGGAGGAAGTCAAGCTCATGTCTTACGTGATCACTGATAAATGCCTGGGGGAGCGCTATGCCACCTGCGTGTCGGTGTGCCCGGTGGACTGCATCCACGCCGGGGACTACGAGGGGCAGGAGTTCATGATCATCCACCCGGAGGTCTGCATCGACTGCGGCCTCTGCCTGCCGGAGTGCCCCATCGGCGCCATCGTCGACAACGAGTCCGAGTCGCCGGAGTGGGCGACGATCAACGCCGAGCTGGCGCCGTCGTTCGAAGGCAATGCCAAGGTCGAAGAGCGGCCGCGCAACGACCCCCCACGGCGGCCGGGAAACGTGATCGTCAACCCCTGAGCGAGCCGTCTCGACCCGTCGCCGAAAACCTCGACGCCGGGGAGCCCACGGGGCTCTCCGGTGAATGCTCCAGCCCACCCCAGGCCGTCCCCTTCCGCCGCTACGACGTCGTGGTCCTCGGCGGCGCCTTCGCCGGCGGCGCGGCGGCGCTCCTCCTGCGGCGCGAGAAGCCGGAGCTCTCCGTCCTCGTCGTCGAGCGGGCCGCCGCCTTCGACTCCAAGGTCGGCGAGGCGACGACCGAGATGTCGGCGATGTTCCTCACCCGCCGCCTCGCCCTCTGGGAGCACCTCGAGCTCAACCACCTGCCGAAGGAGGGCCTGCGCTACTGGTCGCAGAGCGACCGCGTCAGCGGCCATGCCGACGCCAGCGAGACCGGCTCCTTCCGGCGCTCGGCGGTCACCTCGTTCCAGCTCCGCCGCGACGTCCTCGACGAGCACATCCTGGCGAGCGCCGTCGCCGAAGGGGCCGAGCTCGCCCGCCCGGCGCGTGCCGTCGATGTCGTCCTCGCACCGCCGGGCGTGCCGTCGGCGGCGCGCGACCACCGGGTGCGCATCGCGCACGGCGCCCGCGGCGAGGCGGGGGAGGAGACGATCTCCTGTCGCTGGGTGCTCGACGCCACCGGCCGCGCCACCTTCCTCGGCCGCAAGCTCGGCCTCATCGAGCGCAACAAGGAGCATCCGACCGCCGCCATCTGGGGCCGCTGGCAGGGGGTGCGCCACCTCGACGACCTAGCGGCACGGAGCCCCACCGACCTGGCGCGCAAGAACGTTTCCTCGCGGCGCCTGGCGACCAACCACTACGTGGGCTTCGGCTATTGGGTATGGGTGATCCCGCTGGGCAATGGCGAGACCTCGATCGGCATCGTCTACGACACCCGACTGCTGCAGCTCGGCGCCGCCGGCGAGGGGCACGAGAGCGGGGACCGCGAGTCGACCTACCGGAGCTTCCTCGCCGCCATCCCATCGCTCGCCGAGCTGCTGGAAGACGCCCGCCTCCGCCTCGACGACCTGCGGAGCTACACCCATCTCGCCTATTCAGCCAGCCAATACATGGGCGACGGCTGGGCGCTCATGGGCGACGCGGCGTCGTTCCTCGACCCCTACTATTCGCCCGGCCTCGACCACGCCTCGTTCAGCGTCGACGGGACGGTGGAGATCGTCAAGGCCGAGGCCGGCGGCGAGGACGTGGCGGCGCGCGTCGCCGAGCACAACGCCGCTTTCGTGCGCTCCTACCGGCGTTTCTTCCAAGCCGTTTACGCCGACAAGTACTTCTACATGGGCGAGCACGACCTCATCTCGGCCGCCTTGCTGCTCGACACGGCGCAGTACTACATCTTCGTGGTGATCCCGGCCTACCGCTTCTTCGGCCGCTTCTACTGGCTGCCGGTGCTGGGACCGAAGCCCGCCTTCTTCTCCTACCACCTGATGCGGCTCTACAACCGGCGCTTCAAGAAGCTGGCTCTCCTGCGCCGCGAGATGGGCGAGGCCGGCCGCCGCAACGACAGGCGGCGGATCAACGTCTACTTCGATCTCGATTGGGCGGCGTTCCAGATGGGCGCCCGCGGTTTCAAGCTCTGGGCCTTCGCCGAGCTCGACGGCCTGCGCCTCCGCTTCAAGCGCCTTTTCGGCCGGCGGAGCGCCGCGCCAGCGGCGATGCCGGCGCCGGCGCCCGCGTCGAAGACCTGACGCCGCCGAGGAGCCGGTCGGGGAGACTCCCGACCAGGCGAGCGCCCGCGGTTCGCCGCAGCGGCCTACAATCTCTCTCATGAAACCGATGGCGGCGAGCCCCGGAACAGACGTCGGGCCCGGCGCTCCCGCCGCCGAGCTGCTTCGCCGCCTGCCGCCAGACGTGGCGGCGCGCACCGCGGCGGTCGCCGGCGCCGCCGAGCGTGCCGGCGTTGCCGCCTACCTCGTCGGCGGCCTGGTGCGCGACCTCCTCCTCGGGCGCCAGGGCCGCGACCTCGACATCGTCGTCGAGGGGGACGGCCCGGCCTTCGCGCGCCGGCTCGCCGCGGAGCTCGGCGGCCAGGCGCTGGTCCACGAGGCGTTCCTCACCGCCGAGGTGGTCGACGGCTCCGGCTTCCACCTCGACGTGGTGACGGCCCGCAGCGAGATCTACAGCGCACCGGCGGCCCTCCCCGAGGTGCGAATGGCGGCGCTCCGCGAGGATCTCTTCCGGCGCGACTTCAGCGTCAACGCCATGGCGATCCGCCTCACGCCGTCGGCCGAGGCCGGCGAGGAGGCCGCTCTCATCGATCTTTTCGGGGGCCGCGGCGATCTCGCCGAGCGCACGCTCCGCGTCCTCCACGGTCGCTCCTTCCACGACGATCCGACGCGCGCTCTCCGCGGCATCCGCCTCGGCCTGCGGCTCGACCTCCGCATGGCGCCGGAGACCGAGCGGCTGATCGGCGAGGCGCTCGCCGCGGGCGCCTTCGCGCGGCTCTCCGGCGCGCGCCTGCGCGACGAGCTGATCCTGCTGCTCGACGATGCCGACCTGGCGCTCCGCGGGATCGACCGCCTGGCGGAGCTCGGTCTCCTCGCCGTGCTCCACCCTTCTCTGGAGCTGAGCCGGGCGACGCGCGACCGCCTGCGCCGCGTCCATGCCGCCCTCGAGAGCCAGCGGTCGGCGATCTCCGCTGCGCCGACCGCTCAACCCTGGCGCCTGTTCCTCGCCGCGGTCGCCCTGCCGCTCGCCGCGGCCGAGGTCGCCGCGCTCGCCGATCGCCTCGACCTCGTCGGTGCCGACCGCCGCCTGCTCCTCGGCGCGGCCGTGCGGCTGGCGGCGGCCCGGCAGGCGGTCGAGCGGCCGGCGGTCCTGCCCCACGAGGTGGAGGAGGCGCTGGCGCCGCTTTCCGCCGAGGAGCTCCTCCTGCTCGTCGCCGACGGCGGCGAAGCGGCGGCCTCGTGGGTGCGGCGCTACCGGGACGAGCTGCGGCCGCTGACCCTCGCCGTGCGCGGCGCCGATCTCCTCGCCGCCGGCGTGCGGCCGGGGCCGGCCGTCGGCCGGACGCTCGCCGCCGTGCGCCGCGCCCGCCTCGACGGCTTGATCGAGCGCGAGGGTGAGCTCGCCTTCGCCCTCGCGGAGCTCTCTGCCGACGAACTCGGCAAGGCGAAGGCTTCCTGATGCTGCCGCTCCTGATGCCTCGCCTCGCCGCGATGCTCCTCCTGGCCGTCGGCGGTGTCGTGCCGCCGCCTGCCGCGCCTCGCGTCCACACCGACGACCGCTCGACGGAGGTCTTCCGGCTCGACTGCGGCAACACGCTCGGGCATCGCGAGGTGACGCTCTTCCGCAACGGCACCGTGCGCCTGCGCGACGGCGCGCGCGGCAAGGAGCAGATGGGCCTGGCCGAGCTCGGGCCGGACGAGCGGGACGGCGTCCTCCGCCGCCTCGCCGGCGAGGATCTCTCCGAGGTCGAGGAGAAAACAGAGGGACCGGTGGGGGATTGGGTCGAGCGCTGCGTCCTCGTCCTTGCGCTGCCGGACCGCCCGGCGCGCACCTTCCACTACGGCCGCTACGACACCCTTTCGCTGCCGCTCTCCCGGCTGCTGCGAGTGGTCTCCGACACCGCCGCCAAGGTGAGAGTGATGGAGGGGGCCGAGCACCTGCCGGAGGGGTACGACCCGCGGCCGGGCGACGTCTTGAAGCGCGTCGACGGGCAGATCTTCGAGGTCTTCGGCTTCACCGCCGACAAGAAGGGGGTCGAGCTGGAGGGGGAGGACGAGCCGGTCACCCTCTACGTCCTGCGCGAGCAGATGCGGATGGAGTTCGTCGCCCTGATCTCCAGGCCGCGCCAGTGAGGCGGCGGCCGTGAAGCCCGGCGTGAGGGTGACCGGCGGCACGCTCCGCGGGCGCGGCCTCGCGGTGCCTCCGGGTGCCCGACCCACCGAGGGGCGGGTGCGCGAGGCGCTCTTCTCCATCTGGAGCGACCGCCTCGACGGCGCCCGCGTCCTCGACCTCTTCGCCGGCAGCGGCGTGGTGGGGATCGAGGCGGCGGGCCGCGGCGCCCTCGAGGTCCTCGCCGTCGACGACGACCCCTGCGCCGTGCGGACCATCGCCGAGAACGCCGGCCGCCTCGCCGCGGGAGGCGTCGAAATCCGTCGCCTCAAGCTCCCCGGCGGCCTCGCCCGCCTCGCCGGCCGCGCCTTCGACCTCGTCTTCGCCGATCCTCCCTACGCCTGGAGCGGCTACCCCGCGCTCCTCGCCGCCGCGGCACCCCACCTCGCCCCCGACGGCGAGATCGCCGTCGAGCATTCGGCGCGCCACGACCTGCCGCCAACCGCCGGCCCCCTGGTGAGGACCGACGTCCGCCGCTACGGGGAGAGCAGCCTCTCCTTCTACCGCCGGCAGCCGGAGTGAGCCGGCCCGCCCCCTTTCGAGTGCGCTAGCATCGCGGCGCCTTGGCCAGCCCTCTCTCCCCCCCGACATCGCGCCGGACGACCGTCGCCGCGCTCGCCGCCGGCGCCCTCTCGGTCCTCACCCGGATGCCGTTCGCGGCGCGCCGGATGTGGGATCACGACTCGATCCAGTTCGCCCTCGGCGTCGAGCGCTACGATCTCGCGGCCCACCATCCCCACCCTCCGGGCTATCCGCTCTACATCGCGTTGCTGAAGCTCCTCGCCGCCTGCGGCGTCGACTCGCTCCACGGCATGGTGGCGCTGTCGATCGCGGGGGAGGCGGCCGGCGCGGCGCTCCTGCTCCTTCTGGTGACGCGGCTCGTCGCCGCCGAGGCGAGCGGCATCGAGCCGGCGGCGAGCGGCGACTCCGCGCTCGCGGCGGGGATCTTTGCCGCCGCTCTTTACGTCTTCAACCCGATCCTCTGGTTCTACGGTGAGCTGCCGCTCGTCTACGCCGTCGAAGGCGGCATGACGGTCGCCGTCGCCTACGCGGCCCTCGCCATGGCCGACGGCGCCGGATGCTTCCTCGGCGCCTGCGCGCTCTTCGCGGTGGTCGGCGGCATCCGCCAGTCGACGATGCTCCTGCTGGCGCCGCTGATGCTCTTCGGCGCCTGGCGGGCGTTCCGCCGGGGCCGGCTCTCCTGGCGCTTGGCGGCGGCCGGCGCGTCGCTCTTCGGCGCTCTGTTCGTCGCCTGGTTCGTGCCGCTCTGCCGGCTCGCCGGCGGCTACGGCGCCTACCGGCGGATCAGCGCGGAGAACTTCGCGGTGCTCCTGCCGCAGACCTCGATCCTCTACGGCGCCGGATGGCGTGCGCTCGAGCACAACCTCGAGGTGCTCACCAAGTGGGCGCTCCAGGGGCTGCTGCCCGCCGCTGCAGCGCTCCTCGTCCTCTGGGCCGCGGCGCCGGCGGCGATCGGCCCCGGGCTGCGCTGCCTGCGGCGGCGGGGAGCGCTCCTCGCGGCCTGGGCGCTGCCGCCGATCGCCTTCTTCGCCCTCTTCCACGTCACCAAGGCGGGCTACACGCTCGTCCACCTACCGGCTCTCCTCGCCGCCGCCGCGCTGGCGGCTTCTCCCGCCCTCGCCCCAGCTCCGGGCCGGCGGCGGGCGCTGCCGGCGATCGCGACCGCCGTCGGTGTCGCCATCGTCGCCGGCGCCGGCCTCTTCCTCTTCGGCGCCGACCGCCGGCCGGAGCAGAGCCGGCTCTGGGCGGTCGTCCGCCACGAGTGGAACCGCGGCACTCTCGCGACCTACGAGCGCGAGCTCGACGACATGATCGCGACGGTGCGCGAGTTCCCGCCGGCGACGACGGTGCTGGTGGCGGTCGAGCTCGGCGGCACCGGTCCGGCGGGAGCCGAGAGCTTCCTCTACTCGTGGCACCGGCACCTCCAGTGGTACCTGCCGGAGTATCTGGTGGTCATGGCGGTGCCGGAGGAGGACTTCGCGCTCGTCGCGCGCGGCCACCAGCCGCTGCAGAAGGAGCTCTCTCAGGTGTGGCTCCCGGCGTCGACCGAGCGACTGCTCTTCGTCCTCTCCGGCCCGACCGGCGACCGCCTGCCGCTCGGCCCAGCCGCCGTCGCCACCCACGACCACAATTTCTATCTGACCCTCGTCCCCTTCAGCGGCCGGCGCGCCGTGGGTCCGCTCCTCCTCACCGCCGCGCCGCGCCAGCGCCCGTCGGCGCGCCAGGCCGCGCAGGGCTGATGGCGGCGGGGTGACCGTTCGGCGACGAACGGGCGACGGGGCGTCTTCGGGATGCCTCCACAGTTGTCGCGCGCCGGTCCCTGTGAGAGGCTGTCGAGGCCCAACCCACCGGATGACCTAGCGGACGACCCCCAGTGACACAGCCGATCCGGTCCCGAGACTCCCAGGCGGCCGGCTCGGCAGACGCCCGACAGCCGGCGCGGCAGGTCCCGCCGTCATCGCTGGGGTCGCCGGGGCCGCCGATGGCGCCGACCTCGGCGCGCCAGCTGCCGGCACCGATCATCCAGACCCGGCAGGTCGAGAAGTTCTACTCGCAGCCCGACGGCCACCGCATCGAGGTCATCGCGCCGACCGACCTCGCCGTCTATCCGGACCAGCTGGTGGCCCTCCTCGGCCCTTCGGGCTCGGGGAAGTCGACGCTTCTGCGCATGCTCTCCGGGCTCGCCGCGCCCTCGGCCGGCGAGGTGATCTGGCACGGCCAGCCGCTCGACGGCCAGCTCCCCAACGTCTCGATCGTCTTCCAGAGCTTCGCCCTCTTCCCCTGGCTGACGGTGCTCGACAACGTCGAGGCGCCGCTCCAGGCGCGCGGCGTCGCCGTCGTCGAGCGCCGCAAGCGGGCGCTGAAGATCCTCGACACCGTCGGCCTCGACGGCTTCGAGACCGCCTATCCGAAGGAGCTCTCGGGCGGCATGAAGCAGCGCGTCGGCTTCGCCCGCGCCCTCGTCGTCGAGCCCGAGGTGCTCTTCATGGACGAGCCGTTCTCGGCCCTCGACGTGTTGACCGCCGAGAACCTGCGCGGCGAGCTGATGGAGCTCTGGCTCAACAAGCGCATCCCGACGCGAGCCATCTTCATGGTCACTCACAACATCGAGGAGTCGGTGCTGCTCGCCGACCGCATCATCGTGCTGGGCAAGAACCCGGCCCGCATCCGCGCCGACTTCGCGGTCACCCTGCCGCATCCGCGCGACCGCAAGGCGAAGAGCTTCTTCGAGCACGTCGACCACATCTACAAGGTCCTCACCGAGCCCGAGGTCGAGCATGCGCCGCCGAGCTTCGGCGCCGCCGCGGCGAGGAAGCGGGTGGAGGCGACGGCGCTGCCGCACGCGCGGCCCGGCGGCATCGCCGGCCTGCTCGAGATCCTCCTCGATCGCGGCGGCACCGACGACCTCTACCACCTCGCCGACGAGCTGGTGATGGAGGTCGACGACCTGCTGCCGATCGTCGACGCGGCGGTGCTCCTCGACTTCATCCACCTGAAGGAGGGCGACGTCGCCATCACGCCGGAGGGACGGGCCTTCGCGGAGGCCGACATCCTCACCCGCAAGGTGGTCTTCCGCCAGGCGGCGATCGGCCACGTCCCGCTGCTGCAGCAGATCAACAACGCTCTGCGCGCCAAGTCCGACCGCGCCATGCCGGACGACTTCTTCTACGACGTGCTCGAGGAGCACTTCAGCGAGGAGGAGGCGCAGAAGCAGCTCGAGACGGCGATCCACTGGGGCCGCTATGCCGAGCTGTTCGACTACGACGCCAACAGCGGCCGGCTGTTCCTCACCGAGAGCTGAGACCCGGAGCACGGGATGGCCAAGCCGGCTCTCGCGAGCACCGTGCTCTCCGACCGCGTCTGGTCGCGCCTCGCCGAGGTCGTAGTGTGCGGCGCCGTGCTGGCGCTCTTCTACGGCGTCATCACCATCGCCGGCACCTGGCTGGGGCCGTTCACCCCCGCCGCCTCGATCTCGCGGAGCCCCGCCTTCCTGCCGCGCTACGCCGCCTACTCGCTGCTCCGCATCGCCGTCGCCTACATCCTCTCGCTGGTCTTCGCCATCGGCTACGGCTACCTCGCCGCCTACAACGCGCGCGCCGAGCGGGTGATGATCCCGCTCCTCGACATCCTGCAGTCGATCCCGGTGCTCTCCTTCCTGCCCGGCGTCATGCTGGCGATGATCGCCCTGGTGCCGCACAGCCAGCTCGGCGTCGAGCTGGGGGCGATCCTCCTCATCTTCACCGGCCAGGTGTGGAACATGGCGTTCAGCTTCTACTCCTCGGTGAAGACGATTCCGCGCGAGCTCCGCGAGTCGTCCGACGTCTTCCGCTTCAGCGCCTGGCAGCGCTTCGTGCAGCTGGAGCTGCCGTATGCCGCGATCGGCCTGGTGTGGAACTCGATGATGTCGGTCGCCGGCGGCTGGTTCTTCCTCATGGCGTGCGAGATGTTCGTCCTCGGCGCGCGCGACTTCCGGCTCCCCGGCCTGGGCTCCTACCTGCAGACCGCGGCATCGGCCGGCGACACCGGCGCGGTGATCTGGGGGCTGGCGGCGATGGTGGGGGTGATCGTCCTCCTCGACCAATTCGTCTGGCGGCCGGTGATCGCCTGGGCCGACAAGTTCAAGCTGGAGCAGGTGGAGAGCTCCGAGGCGACCGGCTCGGCCTTTCTCGACCTGCTGCGGCGCTCGCAGGTCCTGGCGCTGGTCAAGCGCCGCGCGCTGGCGCCGCTCGGCGAGCGGCTGGTCCGCGTCGCGTCGCGTCGCGGCGCCGCGCGCGCGACCGCCCGGCCGTCGCCCCTCGCCGTCTGGGCGAGCCGGCTCGCCGCCGCCGCCGGTCTCCTCGGCACCGCCTACGGGGTCTGGCGCGCCGGCCTGGTGATCGCGCGGCTCACCGCGCCGGCCTTCGAGCAGATCCTCTGGGGAGCGGGGGCGACCTTCCTACGCGTCCTGGTGGCGCTCGCCGTCGGCGCCGCCTGGACCATCCCGGTGGGCGTCGCCATCGGCTTCTCGCCGCGCCTGTCGCGCATCGCCCAGCCGCTCGCCCAGATCGCCGCCTCGGTGCCGGCGACGGCGCTGTTCCCCGTCGTCCTCCTGGCGCTGTCGCGCATCGGCGCCACCTTCTCGGCGCCGGTCGTGCTGATGCTCCTGGGCACCCAGTGGTACATCCTCTTCAACGTCATCGCCGGCGCCATGGCGATCCCGTCGGACCTCAAGGAGGCGGCGAGCGTCTTCCGCTTCGGCCGCGCCGAGCGCTGGCGGGTGCTCATTCTCCCCGGCATCTTCCCCTTCCTGGTCACCGGCCTGGTGACGGCGGCGGGCGGCGCCTGGAACGCCAGCATCATCGCCGAGTACTTCCATTTCAAGGACCACACGCTCGCCGCCACCGGCCTCGGCGCCATCATCAGCCAGGCGACCGACCGCGGCGACTTCACCCAGCTCCTCGTCGCCACCATCGTCATGGCGGCCGCCGTCGTCACCACCAACCGCCTCGTCTGGCGCCGGCTCTACCGGCTGGCGGAGACGCGGTTCAAGCTGGAAGGATAGACGGGGCATCGTGGCCGGGCACGCGGGCGCTGCGATCGGCGGCCTGCCTCAGCGATAGGCCGCGGCCTGGATGTTGTAGAGCTCGGCGTAGTGGCCGCCGTGGGCGAGGAGCGCCGCGTGGGTGCCCGACTCGATGACGCGCGAGCCGTCGAGGACGACGATCAGATCCGCCATGCGCACGGTGCTGAAGCGGTGCGAGACGACGAGGGTGATGCGGCCGTCCGCTGCGCTGCTCGCCGCCGTCGCGTAGCGCTCGAAGAGGGCGTGCTCGGTCTCGGCGTCGAGCGCCGCGGTGGGCTCGTCGAGGACGAGGAGGAGGGGGTGCTCGCGCAGGAAGCCGCGGGCGAGGGCGAGCTTCTGCCACTGTCCGAAGCTGATCTCGACCCCGTCGGGCCAGGTGAGGCCGAGCTGGGTTTCGAGGCCGGCAGGAAGCTGGTCGACGACGTCGCCGCCGCCGGCGCGCTCGACCGCCGCGGCGACCGCCGGAGTATCTTCGAGGTGCGCAAGGTCGCCGACGCCGATCGAGTGGAGCGCCTTGAGCTCGAAGCGGAAAAAGTCCTGGAACGAGCCGGAGAGGCGGCTCCTCCACGCCTCCGGCGGCAGGCGTGCGAGGTCGACGCCGTCGACGAGGATGCGGCCGCTCGTCGGCCGGTAGAGGCCGCAGAGGAGCTTGACGAGCGTCGTCTTGCCGGCGCCGTTCTCGCCGACGAGAGCGACCACCGAGCCGGGCGCGAGGTGGAGGTCGACGTCCTCGAGGACGCGGCGCTCGGTGCCGGGATAGGCGAAGGAGACGCCCTCGCAGCGGATCCCTTCGGCGAGCCGCTCGGGGACCGGCGCGTCGGCGCCGGCGACCCGCGACGCCGCGTAGTCCTCGAGCCAGGCGAGGCGGCGGGAGCCGTCGAGCCAGACGCCGCGGAGGAAGCCGATCTCGCCGACGGTGGCGCCGATGTAGGCCGAGAGCCGCGCGCCTGCCGCCAGCACCAGCAGCACGTCGCCGGACGAGGCGGCGCGCCGCGTCGCGACGAAGGCGACGGCGGCGACGTAGGCGGCGCCGAAGAGCGCCCAGCCCGCGGCGTGCCAGGCGGCGCTGCCGCTCCGCGCCGCGGCGACCGGCCCGTACCAGCGCTCCCAGGCGGCCCGCCGCTCGGCCGCCAGCCGGCTGCCGAGGCGCGCGACGCGAACCTCCTTGCCGGGAGGCGCCGTGGTCGAGAGCGTGAAGAGGTGCCGCGCCAGGCGGTTGGCGGCCGCCCCGCGCTCCTCCGCGGCGCGCTCGACGCCCGGCCGCCAGCTCGACGTCAGCACCGTCGGCAGCGCGAAGAGGGCGAGGAGGGCGAGCGCCGGGTGGATCGATACGAGGAGCGCGAAGGTGACGCCGAGGCGGAGGATCCAGCCGCAGGTGGTGAACATCGACATGTACATGTGGTCGAGCACGAAGACCTGGTCGCGCAGCACGGCGAGGCGGTCGAGGTACTCGGGGCGCTCGTGGTGCTCGACCGTGGCGACCGATGCGACGAGCCGCGCCACGTGCGCCTCGAGCGCGATCGTCACCTGGTCGCGGAAGCGGCGCTGGATGCGGTCGGAGATGACGCGCAGGAACCAGGTGGCGGCCGCCGACACGCCCAGGCCGGCGGCGGCGGCGAGCGCCAGGCGGCGCCGGCCGCCGAGAATGCCGTCGGCGAGGAGCTTCAGCCAGAGGGCGAGAAGGGCATCGGGGAGCGCCGCGACGAGAGCCATGCCGAAGGCGGCGCCGAGCAGCCTCGGCTCGGCCTCGTAGCCGCGGCGCAGAGCGCGCCACATGGCGGGGAACGCCGCCGGTAGATCGTCAGTCGAGCGCATCGAGAGCGGCTCCCGATCGACCGGCCTCCGGCGCTCCGCCGTCCGCCTCGAAGTGCGATGCCTGCAGCTCGAAGAGGGTGCGGTAGCGGCCGCCGGCCGCCATCAGCTCGTCGTGGCTGCCGAGCTCGAGCAGCCGGCCGGCCTCGAGGACGGCGATGCAGTCGGCCTGGCGGACCGTCGAGAAGCGGTGCGAGATGAGGATGGTCGTGGTGTGCCGCGTGGCGGCGAGGACGCGGGCGAAGATCTCCGCCTCGCCGCGCACGTCAAGCTGCGCCGTCGGCTCGTCGAGGAGCACGACGCCGGCGCCCAGCCGCACCGCCGCGAGCGCCCGCGCGAGGGCGATCCGCTGCCACTGGCCGCCGGAAAGGTCGGTGCCGCCGGGGTAGCCGCGCGCGAGGATGGTGTCGAGGTCCGCGGCGCCGCCGAGGCCCGCGGCGCCGGCCTCCGCCAGCGCCGAGCGGACGACCTCGTCCGGCGCGCCGCGCGGGGCGACGTTGTCGCGCAGCGGCAGCTCGAAGCGGATGAAATCCTGGAAGACGGCGGTGAGGCGCGCGCGCCACTCTTCGAGGTCGAGGTCGCGGAGATCGACGCCGTCCACCTCGATCGCCCCCTGCTGCGGATCGTAGAGCCGGCAGAGGAGCTTGGCGAGCGTCGTCTTGCCGGCGCCGTTCAGGCCGACGATGGCGAGCGACGAGCCGGCGGGGATGGTGAGGTCGAAGTCCGCCAGCACCGGCTCGCCATCGGGTGGGTAGGCGAAGGTGACGTGGCGGAAGCGGATCGCGCGCCGCGGCATCCCCGCCGCCGGCCGGGGCCCGGCGGCGAGCCCTCCGACGGCTGCCGTCTCCTCCTGCAGACGGAGCACCGCGGCGGCCGGCGCGGCGGCGCCGTCGAGCGCCCAGGAGAGGCCGCCGAAGGCGATCATGCTGGTGCTGACGGCGGCGCTCGCGAAGGTCACCAGCCGGCCGAGGGTCAGGCTGCCGGCGGCTGCCGCGGCACCCAGCGACCAGAAGACGGCGAGGTTGGCGGCGAGCACCAGGAGCAGGCTCCAGAGGACCGGCCGCTCGCGCAGGCGGGTCGCCTGCCAGCGGAGCGCCGCGAGGTGGAGGCGGCGCGAGCGGAAGCGCTCGACGACCCAGCCGGAGAGGCCGAACAGGCGGATCTCCTTGGCTGCCGGGGGCTCGACCGCCAGGCGATAGGCATAGTCGGCGTGGCGCTGCGCCTCGCGCACCTCCGCCGTGTTGCGGTCGCGCCAGACGCCGCTCTCGCGCAGCAGCCAGTGGGTCGCCAGCCAGGCGCCGGCGAGGAGGAGCGCCGCCCATCCGGCGTAGGCGGCGAGCACCACAGCCGAGGCGAGACCGCCCGCCAGCTCGACCAGCCCGCTGGCGATGAAGCCCATCGAGATCGCCATCGGCGGGCCGCTGATCGCGAGGTCGAAATCGCGCGCCATGGCGAGATCGGTGGCGAGCCGCGGATCCTCGAGGTGGCCCATCCCCGCCGGGCGGAGGCACGCCGCGGTGAGTCGGTCATAGAGCCAGCCGGCGGTGCGGCTGCCGAGGTTGGCGCCGACCGCCTGGTGGACCGGCGCCACCACCTGCATCAGCACGAAGACCACGCCGACCGCGGCGAGCGGCACGGCGAGAGCGCCGCCCCGCTGCACGGCGCCGACGAGGCCGCCCGTGGCGACGGCGAAGAGCGCCGGCAGCAGGCCGCGCAGCACGACGAGAGCCCACCAGGTGATCGCCAGGGCGCCGCCGGCGGCGCGCAGCACGCCGGCGAACTTCCACTCGTTGCGTGCGCGCAGGCGGTTGATCAGGCGGTTCCCCTCGGCGGTTCGGCCGAGCGAATTCTAGCCGAGCCCGGGGGGCGCGGCCGTACCGCGCCTACTGCACTGAGACCGAGGCGCCGAAGTGGCTCGCCGCGCAGGAGCTGTCGAGCCGAAAGGCGTCGATCGCGGTCGCGTAACGGTCGTCGGCGGACTGCACGGTGAGCACCCAGGCCTGACCGGCGGCAGGATCGCTCGCCGGGTTGCCGGCCGGGATGCTGTCGTTGAGATCGAGGTACAGCCAGCCGAAGCTGAACGGCACCGGCAGGGTCGCGCCGCCGATCTTCACGCGCTGTGCGGCCGCCGGCGCCACCAGGAGGGGCGGCTGCGGCGGCGGCAGCACCGGGAAGAGTTGCGGAGTCAGCGCGTGCTCCTCCTCGTCGAAGACACCCAACCCCTCCTGCCCGCGGGGGTACCAGGCGGGGCCGCCGGAGGCCGGCGGAGCGCTGCAGTCGTAGCGCGCGGGAAGCGCCTTGGTGTCTCGCCAGACGATGAGGTCGGCGCGGCCCGAGAAGGCGCCGCCGGCGGCGTACTGCGAGGCGAAGCTCGCGGCGAGGGGCTCGCGGTGATCGAGCGCCGTCCAGCCGTCGTACCGTCCGTAGAAGGTGTACCGGCCGGGAGCCGTCGTCGCCGGATTCGTGGCGCTCGCCTCGATCGCCACCATCGCCGATCCCTCGGCGAGGTTGTGCGCCGAATTGACGATGTACCAGGTGCCCCAGAGGATATTTTGATCGCTGGCGTCGCCGCCGGGACCGAAATAGCCGGCGTCGGCGGGGCCCCGCAGGGTGCATTGGCGCACGGTGTCGACGGTCACGTAGCCGCGCGCGACGTCGTCGCCGAGGAAGCGGCCGGCGCACTGGTTCCCATGGAGAGGCGAAGGCCGGCCAGTGAGCGACGCCTGCACGTCGGCGAGCTCGGCGGCCGAGATCGCGGGCGGCGGCAGCATCCCGGCGCAGGACGAGAACGAGATGTCCTGGGAGTAGATGCCCTTCGGGCTGATGGTATCGGTGGGATCCTGGCTGGCGCTCGCGGTGGGCGGCAGGTTGTCGTGGACGAGGAGGTCGCGCAGGTTGATCGTCTGCACGTCGTAGCCAGTCAGGTAGAGGTTGAAGCTCATCACCGGGACCGCGAGGTCGGACCACACCACGACGTGAGTGACCGTCGCGGACGCCGAGGCGTTGTTGATGGAGAAGAGGGTGGTGAGGCCGTTGGGGTCGGCGAGGTCGACCTCGAAGTAGGGGAGGAGGAGAGTCGCCCCCGGGACGCTGTCGGCGGTGCAGATGGTGGCGACGGCGGGCGCCGGCGCGAGGAGCGCGGCGGCGAGCCAGGCGACTGCGAGGGCGGCCGGCGCCAGTCGACGCGGCTCGTGCGGCTTTGCGGCGGGTGCGCTTCCCATCGTCGAGCTCCTTTGTGCCCTGGCGGGCGGCTTCTCGCTCCCCGGCGCCCGCTGCTGACCTTCTCGGCGCGGGTTCGAGCGTGAGATGAAATATGCTGTTTCGCCATGATTTCATGCTGCGCCAAGCTCGTCAAGGACATGCGCCTGGTAGGATCGCCTCCCCGTGTCCGAACCCGCCGCCGACCTGGCGACCCCTGACGAGGCTGCCCTGCCGTCGCACCGAGCCTCGCTGCTCGCCCGGCTGCCGACCATCCTCGCCCTCTCCGGCGCCACGGCGTTCGCCCTCGCCCTGGCGTTGCGGCCGCTCGCTCACGACGACCTCTTCTGGCAGCTCCGCACCGGCGACTGGATCCTCCACCACCGCGCGGTGCCGCACGCGGACCTCTTCTCGTTCACCCGTCTCGGCGCACCGTGGGTGACGCACGAGTGGGGATTCGCGCTCCTCTCCTATGGCGGCTTCCGGCTCGCCGGCTATGTGGGTCTCCAGGCGCTGACGGCCCTCGCCACCCTGGCGACCTTCGCCGCGGTGGCGCTGCGGACGGCCATCGCCGCCCGGCCGGCGGCCCGCGGCGCCGCAGGCCGGGCGGCGTCGACCCTCCCGGTCATCCCGGTGATCGCCGGGCTCTGCGGCCTCGGCCTCTGGACGGTGACGACGGAGGTCTTCCTCCGTGCCGCCCTCCTCGGCGAGGCGATGCTGGCGCTGGCGCTCCTCGGCCTCACTGTCTACTCGCGAAGCGGCGACCGGCGAGCGCTCGCCGGCGTCGTCGCCGTCTTCTTCTTTTGGGCGAACCTCCATTCCGGGGTCGTCTTCGGGCTCTTCGCTCTCGGCCTCTACGCTCTCGAGCCGCTGCTCGGAAAGCTCGTCGTGCCGCGGTGGCCCTCTCTCGCCGCCGCCTTCCCGCGGCGCGCCGCGGCGCCGTACATCTGGACGCTCCTCGGCGCGCTCGCCGCGAGCCTGGCCAATCCCAACGGCATCCAGGCGCTCCTCTATCCGTTCCGGCTGAGCCAGATCCTCTTCGCCAGCGGCATCGATTGGGACCTCGGCCACTTCGCCGCGGCCTCGCCGACCCACAATCCGGGCTTCCTGCTGCTCGCCGCGCTTCTCGCCGCGGCACTGCTCTCGCGCAGCGGAGCGCGACGCCCGATACCGGCCTTCGCCGAGCTCGCCACGGTCATCGCTTTCGGCGTCCTCGCGCTGCTGGTGCCGCGCCTGGTCTTCGACTTCGCGGTGGTGGCGCTGCCGGTCCTGGGCGAGCTCCTGCTGCGCCTCCAGCAGGAGGGGGCGGACGCGGCGCCAGCCGAGGGCGGCGCCGGAGCGAGCAGGCTCCGCCAGCTGATCATCCCTGGCGGCATCGCGGCGGTGCTGTGCCTCGCCGGAGGCCGGGAGTGGGCGGCTCATTCGGCACGCCCGATCAGCCGAGATCTGCCGGAGGGCGGGGTCCGCTTCCTCGCGCAGGCCGGCGTCCGCGGACGGATGTTCAACCACCAGAACTTCGGCGGCTTCCTCGGCTGGCGGCTGCAGGAGCCGATCTTCTGGGACGGGCGCAATGACGTCTTCGCCAGCCTGGTGCGCGAGGCGACGACGACCCCCTTCGCAGAGGTCGCGGCGCGCTACGGCGTCGATCATCTGGTGCTCGCGGAGAACGAGTACCGCGACCTCCAACCGGAGCTTGCGACGGGCCGCTGGGGCCTCGTCTACTGGGACGACGACTGCGCCGTCTACCTGCGCCGGAGCGGCCGGTTTGCGCCCTTCCTCCTGCGCGGCGAGCTGCGCCTCTTTCCTCCCTTCGGCGGCCGGCCGGGCCTGCGCGAGCTGGCGCTGGCGCCCGCCGCGGCGGCCGGCGTGCGCGGCGAGCTCGATCGCGTCCTCGCCCTCTACCCGAGGAACCAGCGGGCCCTCTACTTCGAGGGCGTGTTGAGCCTCTACCAGGGGGACACGGCGGCAGCCAGGCGCTCGCTCGCGGCGGCGGCACGCCTGGGACCCAGCGAGCAGGTGGCGCTCGCCCTCGATCGAGTGGCGGCGATCGGGGGGAGCTCGAGGCGTTAGGCGAGCTCTCTCTAAAGTACCCCGAGAGCGCGCCCGCTCGGCAGTCAGCGCAAGGTGCCCAGGTGATTTCGCGAACGTGCCAGCCGATTTTCTGCGGCCTACCGTGAGCTGCGTTCTCCGACGGACCAGCCGGCACGGATGCAGTCCGGGACACCGACCCCCTGGCGCCAGCTGCCGAGGAGGGTGAGGCCGGGATGCGCGGCTTCGAGGGCTGCCGCCGCAGCGCGCACGGTGGCGGCGCGGGCGGTCGGCTGCGGGATGCCCGGCTGCCAGCGGCGGATGGCGGTGAAGGTCGGCTCGCCGCGCGCGCCGAGGAGGTCGGCGAGCTCGCGGCGGACGAGAGCCTGGAGCTCGCCGTCGGCCAGCGCCGGCAGCTCGGGCCGCCGGCGGCCGCCGACCATGGCGGTGAGGAGGACGGCGTCCGCCGGCGCGCGCCCGGGAAAGAGAGTCGAGGAGAAGAGCACGCCGAGGAGATCGCGCCCCTCGCGGTGCGGCGCGAGGAGGCCGAAGCCGTCGAGCGGATGAGCGACCATGGCGCGCGGGAAGCCGAGCGCGACGACGGCGACCGGCGCCTGCGGCAGGCCGTCGAGGGCCGCGGCCGCCGCGCCGAGGGGCGCGAGGAGCTCGGCGGTGGGAGCTGCGGGGAGGGCGACGATCAGGCTCCGCGCCGTGATCTCGCGCCGGATGCCGGCACCGGTCACGCGGACGCGAAAGATGTCTCCTTCCCGCCGTGCCGCGAGGGCGCGGCAGCCCGTCGCGAGGTCGAGGCCGCTCGCCAGGCGGCCGGCGAAGGCGGCGGCGCCGGTGCGGAAACCCACCAGCCCGCGCGGCGCCGCGGTGCGCGGGCGGGCGCGCAGTCCGGCGAAGAGGCTGCCGTGCTCGCGCTCCAGCGCACGCAGGGTGGGGAAGGCGTAGCCAACGGCGAGCTCCTCCGGGTCGCCGGCGTAGATCCCCAGCGCCATGGCGTCGCCGAACGGCAGCGCTCCGGCGCCCAGCCGGCGGCGTAGGAAGTCGGCAAAGACCTCCTCGTCCGGCGGCTGCCG
Source organism: uncultured Acidobacteriota bacterium (assembly GCA_963755825.1). Taxonomy (GTDB): domain Bacteria; phylum Acidobacteriota; class Thermoanaerobaculia; order Multivoradales; family UBA5704; genus DATBQN01. The sequence goes on from CAVWLA010000001.1 coordinate 442,090, forward strand.
GCGGCTCGCCCCGCGCCAGGGCTCGGTCGCCAGGCGGAGCTTGGCGGCGAGGGAGAGCAGAGGCGAAGTGAGGAGCGCCGGCGGCGAGGTGGGGAGAGCCACCGGCATCCCGCGGTGGACTACGTAACGCCGGCGGGCCGCCGGCGCCGCTGCGATGAGGTCCTCTCCGGCGCCGGCATCGTCGGCGAGGGCGCGGAGCTCCGGCGAGTCCTGCACCGTGTTGGGACCGAGCTCGGCGAGGTATCCGTCCGCCGCCGCCGTGGCGAAGGTGCCGCCCGGCGCGTCCGCTGCCTCGATCAGGGTCGCCTCGACGCCGGCGCGACGGAGGGCGCGGGCGGCGGCCAGACCGCTCACTCCCGCGCCGACGACGAGCGCCTCCGGCATGGCTTCAGCTGGCTGAGGTGAGGGCTGGTGCCACGGAGAGGCGCTGCGCCGACTCGACGAAGGCGCGGGCGTTCTCGACCGGCGTCAGCGGCAGGATGCCGTGGCCAAGGTTCATGACGTGCCCCTGGCCGCCGCCGTCGGCGATCAGCGCGGCCACCCGGCGCTCGATCTCCGGGATCGGCGCCAGGAGCGCCGCGGGGTCGAGGTTCCCCTGCAGGACGTGCGGCGGCGCCCCGGCAGGCCGATGGCGGTCGAGGACGCTGCGCACCGTGGCGAGCGGCAGGCGCCAGTCGACCGAGAGGGCGTCGACCGGCAGCTTGGCGAGCGCCGGCAGCAGGTGCGAGCCGCCCTGGAGGTAGTAGACGAGCGGCGGCCTGGCGGGCATGGCCGCTGCCGCCGCGCGCAGGCCGCGGATCACTTTGAGGAGCGGCGGCAGGGCGAGGAGCTCGTAGCGCTCCTGATCGAGGATGCCGCCCCAGGTGTCGAAGAGCTGGAGCGCCTGAGCGCCGGCGGCGAGCTGGCCGCGGAGGTAGGCGAGCGAGGTGTCGGCGAGGCGGTCGAGGAGGAGGGCGAGGCCCGCCGGATCGCGGTAGCTCCAGCCGAGGAGGTGGGCGAACTGCTTCGAGCCGCCGCCCTCGACGAGGTACGAAGCGAGCGTCCACGGCGTGCCGCCGAAGCCGATCACCGGCACCCGCGGGGCCTCACCGTTTTCACCACCGAGCGCGCGGCGCACGCGGCGGAGCGCCTCGTAGACGTAGCCGAGGCGCTCCTGCGCTGTGTCGTCGTCGAGCGGGCGGAGCGCGGCAGCCGCCTCGCGCGAGCGCACCGGATGCGGGAAGGTCGGGCCGTCGCCGGCGGTGAAGACGAGCTTCGCACCCATCGCCTCGAGCGGCAGCAGGATGTCGGCGAAGAGGATCGCGACGTCGACGCCGAGGATGTCGACCGGCTGGAGGGTCACCTCGGCGGCGAGGTCGGGAGTCTTGCAGAGGGTGAGGAAATCGACCTTGGCGCGGACCGCGCGGTACTCGGGGAGGAAGCGCCCCGCCTGGCGCATCATCCAGACCGGGCGGCGCTCGGTGGCCTCGCCGCGGCAGGTGCGGAGGAAGAGGTCGTTCACGGCTCGCAGGATAGCAAAAGGCGGCGGCGACCCGCCGCGGATCTCGGGCCCATACGGAGGCGGGAGGAATCGCCGCGCCTGCTACACTGGAGCATCCATGTTACGCCTTGTCGCCTACGCACCCGACGGCGTCCGCCGGTTTCCGGTTCCGCGCGCGGAGCTGTTGATCGGAAGCTGGCCCGAGTGCGACATCTATCTCCCCTATACCGGCGTCGCCCAGCGCCATGCCCGCCTGCGCTACGACGGCAGCCAGCTCACCATCGAGGACCTCGGCAGCCGGCGCGGCATGCTGGTCTCCGGCCGCAAGGTGCGCGAGGCCTCGCTCGAGGTGCTCGACGAGATCCGCCTCGGCGGCGTCACCCTGCTCGTAGAGGACGTTATGCCGGAGCGCGAGCGGGCGCCGGTGCCGGCGCCGGCGCCGCCGCACGAGCCGCGGATGTCGCCCGAGCGCATGGTCGAGCACCTCTGCCGACTCGGCGAGTGGGTGCTCGCCGACACCGAGAGCCGCACCAGCTCGGAGGCGCTCCTCGCCGACGTGCTCGCCGACTTCGGCGGCGGCCTGCTGCTGCTGTTGCTCGGCGGCGAGCCCGACGAGGCGGGGGTCAAGCTGCTGGTGACGACCGAGCCCGCCTGGCTGCCGGCCGGCGAGGAGATCCTCGACCAGCTCCGCGTCCGCCGCCAGTCGGGGCTCGACCTCACTGCCCCGGCGTGGTTCGAGGGCGAGCTCGGCGGCGGCCGCGCCTGGATCTGCCACCATTCGTTCACCGCCGTCGAGCGCACCTACTTCCTGGCGCTCGCCCTGCCGCGCTTCGTGCCGGCCGGCTGGTCGCCCGTCCCCGCGCTGCGCGCCCTTGGCAACCTGCTGATCCTCGGCCTCGTCCACCACGTCGGCTCCTACGAGCCGATCCTCCCCGGCCATCAGGGACAGCAGGATCTGGTGCTCGAGCCCAGCCTCGCGGTGGGCGAGTCGCCGGCGATGAAGCGGGCGATCGACCAGCTCCGCACGGCGGTCGATCCGGCAGTGCATGCGCTGCTGCGCGGCGAGCCGGGGACCGGCAAGGAGCAGCTGGCGCGGTCGCTCCACCTCTCCGGGCCGCGCCGGCAGGGACCGTTCGTCGTCGCCACCTGCAGCGGCGCCAAGCCGATGCAGATCGAGGCCGATCTCTTCGGCGCCGAGGTCGCCGGCAAGGGCGGACCGGTGCGGCGGGAGGGCAAGCTCCTCCTCGCCGACGGCGGCACTCTCTTCCTCGACGAGATCGACTGCTTCGACTCGACCGACCGGCCGAACTTGGACCTCGACCTCCAGGAGCGCCTCATCCGCTTCCTCCGCACCGGCGAGGTCGAGCCGGCGGGGAGCGCCATCGCGACGAAGGTCGACGTGCGCCTCATCGTCGGCAGCCGCGGGCCGCTCGAGGTGGCGGTGTCGCGCGATCTCTTCCGCGTCGACCTCGCCTATGGCCTGTCGCAGGTGACGATCGACGTGCCGGCGCTGCGCGATCGGCGGGAGGACCTGCCGCTCCTCATCCAGTCGTGCATCAACCGGTTCTGCCACGACACCGGCAAGCGGATGCAGGGGATCACCGTGAAGGCGATGGCGGCGCTCCTCAACTACGACTATCCGGGCAACCTCGCCGAGCTCGAGAACATCGCCCGCCAGCTCGTCTATCTCTGCCCGCCGGGCCGTCCGGCCGACCTCAACCTGCTGCCGGAGCGAGTGCGCCAGGGGACGATCCAGTCCGTCTCGCGGGTCGACGCCAGCTCCGACCTCGAGCTCGACAAGCTGGTGGGGGCGACCGAGCAGGCGGCGATCCGCGAGGCCCTCCGCCGCACCCACAACAACAAGTCGCACGCCGCGCGCCTGCTCAACCTCTCGCGCAACGGGCTGGCGATCAAAATGGCGCGCCACGGCCTCAAGTAGGGCGCACCGGTCTCCGCCGCCGGCGGCGAAGCTACGGGATCAAGAGCACCTTGCCGGTCGTCCGGCGGCCCTCGAGCGCGCGGTGTGCCTCGGCGGCGTCCGCCAGCGCGAAATCGTGGTCCATGCGGAGCTCCAGCTTGCCGTCGGCGATCCAGCGGAGCACCGCCGCGGCGCGCTCGACGAGCTCTCGCCGAGTGACGATGTAGTGAATGAGGGAGGGGCGGGCGAGGTAGATCGATCCCTTCTGCATGAGGACGAGCGGGTCGAGCGGCGCCACCGGACCGCTGGCGCCGCCGAAGAGGACCATCGTGCCGTGCCGCTTGAGCGCATCGAGCCCGCGCTCGAAGGTGTCCTTGCCGATGCCGTCGTAGATCGCGGCGACGCCGTCGCCGCCGGTCAGCTGCCGCGCTTCGGCGACGAAGTCCTGCTCCTTGTAGCGGATGACCTCGTCGGCGCCGGCGGCGAGAGCGAGCGCCGCCTTCTCCTCGCTGCCGGCGGTGCCGAGGACCCGGCCGCCGCGGAGCTTCGCCATCTGGCAGAGGAGGCGCCCGACGCCGCCGGCTGCGGCGTGGACGAGGCAGGCGTCGCCGGCCTGGATGGGGTAGGTGTCGTGCGACAGATAGTGGGCGGTCATCCCCTGCAGCATGGCGGCGGCGCCCTGGCGGGTGGTGATCTCGTCGGGCAGCTTGACCAGGCGAGCCGCGGGGACCGCGGCCCTCTCTGCGTAGGCGCCGTGCACGCCGGTGTAGGCGACGCGGTCGCCGGGCGCGACCTCCGTCACCCCGTCCGCCACCGACTCGACGACCCCCGCCGCCTCCTGGCCGAGGGTCAAAGGGAACGCCGCGCCCTTGTAGTGGCCGGTGCGGAAGTAGACGTCGATGAAATTGACTCCCGCTGCCTCGATCTTGACGATCGCCTCGCCGGGACCCGCGGTCGGATCGGGAATCTCTTCGAGCTGCATGACCTCGGGACCGCCGGGGGCGTGAACGCGGATGGCTCGCATGGCTGCACCTCCCTCTCTCGCCCGCCGCTCGGGAATCGCCGGCGGGCGCGCGAATCCTATCGCGCGGCGCCGACGTGCTCGGCGCGGCACGGTTCTCGCTTATGAAGCGCTATGACCCGCTCGCTGTCTGGCGGCCTGCGGCGGTCTGGCGTAGACTCCTCTCTGGCATCCGCTCCTCTCAAGGCATGAGCCTCATCTCCGAACCGACCGCCACGCTCGCGGCCGGGGTGTCGGTGGTTGCCGGCGCGGAGGTTCTGTCGCAAGTCTTTCAATACGCGCGGGTGGAGAAGCCAGAGGACCTTCCCGCCGCCGACCGCTTCGGCGTCGATGTCGCCATCCTCGACCTCAACTGCGGCTGGCCGAACCTCGGGCACGACTCGATCGTCCAGGCGGTACGGGACACCGCGGCCCACTTGGCTCCGGCGCTCGCCTCGGGCGGCATGTACCTGCGCGCCCTCTCCTTCGCCGTGCGCGACCACGACATGCTGCCGGAGCCGCCGGAGCGGGGACGCTTCGCGGTCTATGTCGGCACCGGCGGCCCCGGCCACATCGACCCGCATCAGAACGACGGCGTCTCCCCCTATTCGCAGGGCATCCGCGAGGACCCCGCCTGGGAGCGGAACGCCTTCGCGCTCTTCGACGCCATCGCCGGCGACCCCGGCGCCGCGCTCCTCACCGTCTGCCACAGCTTCGGCGTCCTCTGCCGCTGGTCGGGGGTCGCCGAGCCGGTGCTGCGCGGCGCGGCGAAGGGGGGAAAGCGCTCCGGGGTCTTCGAGGACGTGCTCTCGGACGAGGCGCTGGCCCACCCCTGGTTCTCGCGCTTCGCCGCCCACCTTCCCGACGGGCGCCACCTCCGCGTGCTCGAGAACCGGCTCTTCGACCTGGTACCGCGGCTGGGCGCGCAGCCCGGCGCGGGCTTCGTGCCGATCGGCTACGAGGGCGGCGACGGGCACGGCGGCGAGGGTTTCGGCCTCACCATGATGGAGCTGGCACGCGACGCGGGCGGAGTGATGCCGCGCATCTTCGGGGTTAACAGCCACCCCGAGATCGTCGACCGCATCCATCAGCATCGCATCCTCGAGGAGAAGCTCGGCCGCGGCGAGGTGAGCCGCGCTTGGTACGACGAGCGTCTCGAGGCGCTCACCCACGTCTACCCGGCCGAGGACAGCGACCGGCGCCTCCGCGTCACCTCCGAGTACACCTTCCTTCTCCCCCTGCGCTTCCACCTCGAGCGCCAGGTGCGCCTCCGCGCCGAGGCCCTCGGCCTCTAGGCAAATTCGGCTGACACCTTGCTGGGAACGGTCGGCGGGGAGAATCCGCCGGAGCCGGCGGGCGAGTCGATACAATTCGGCTGGCACCTTGCGAAGGCTCCCCTCCGGTTCGGGCCGCTCGCCCTGGAGGGCCGCTCTCGCGTAGACTTGGAGCCTCTGAGCTTCTGATAGTCCGTGAAAGGAGCGTTCGATGATCGCTACACGTCCGTCCCAGGCCACCGCTCGGCCACTTCGCTCTGCCCTCCTGGGGCTGGCTCTGGCTGTCGCCCTCTCCCTCCCCGCCGTCCTGGCGGCGGCGTCTCCCGCCCGCGCGCCGCAGTCGCCGGCGGTCGCGCCGTCTCCCGCCGCCGCGGTCGCGACGCCGGAGGAGGATCTCCGGCAGCTCGACTCCGCTCGCTTCGCGACGATGGTGGCGGGAGACGCCGCGGCGCTCAAGAACGTCCTCGGCGAGGACCTCTCCTACACCCACTCGAACGGCGAGGTGCAGGATCGCGCCCATTTCCTGGACGCGCTGTCCACGGGAGCGCTCCGCTACGAGTCGATGGCGCCCTCCGGCGTCATGGTGCGGATCTACGGCTCAACCGGCGTCGTCACCGGCCGCGTCGACATGAAGGTCGCCTTCGACGGGCGTGAGAACACCGTCGCCGCCCGCTATACCGCGGTCTACGTCCGCCGCGACCTGCGCTGGCAGCTCGTCGCCTGGCAGTCGAGCCCGCTCGCCGCGGCCCAGCCGGCGCAGTGACCGCCGGCCGGTTCGAGGTCCGGCGCGGCGAGCATGTGGTCGCCGACGATCCCGAGCGCCTCGACCTCGCCGTCGTCCACGGCTTCCTCGCCGCCTCGTACTGGGCCGCCGGCATCCCGGAGGAGGTAGTGCGGCGGTCGATCGTCGGCTCGCTCTGCTTCGGGCTCTATCGCCTCACGGCGGCGGGCGAGCGGCAGGTCGGCTTCGCGCGGGCGATCACCGACCGCGCCACCTACGCCTATCTCGCCGACGTCTTCGTCCTCGAAGCGGAGCGCGGCCGCGGACTCGGCAGCTTTCTCGTCGAGGCCGTGATGGCTCACCCGGACCTGCAGGGCCTCCGCCGCTGGTCGCTCGTCACCCGCGACGCCCATGCGCTCTACACGAAGGTCGGATTCAGAGCGCTGGCGGCGGCCGAGCGCCACATGGAACGGCTCGACCCCGACCTCTACGGGCGCGCCGGCGGCGGACGATCGGCGCTGTGAAGGAGGGCGGCGGGCTCTTGTAGACTCGCCGTCATGCGAACGACCGCCAACCGCTCCTCCGCTCCCAGCGCGGGCCGCCTCCTCCCGCTCCTCGCCCTCTGCGCTCTCGTCGCGAGCCTCGCCGGCGCCGCGCCGGCGGCGAAGCCTGCCACCCCGGCGAAGCCCGCCAGCTCATCGCTCGCCCGCCTCGAGGTCGCCGCCGACCTCGACGCGCGGCTCGCCAAGTGGAAGCCGATCGACGTGCTCTTCGACGGCTCGAGTCTCTCACCGCGCGAGCGCCAGCTCGTCGGCAAGCTGGTCGAAGCCTGCCAGGACCTCGAGGACATCTACTGGCGGCAGAGCGATCCCGGCGACATCCAGCTCTACAACACGCTCTCCCATGCCTCCGGCGCCGCCGAGCGGTCGGTCGCCCGCATGCTGTGGATCCACGGCGGCCGCTGGGATCTGCTCGACGACAACCGCCCCTTCCTCGGCCATCAGCCGATGCCCGCCGGGCGCGCCCTCTTTCCGGCGGGGGTCACCCGCCAGGAGATCGAGACCTACGTCGCGAGCCACCCGGCCGAGAAGGCAGCGATCCTCGACGAGCACTCGGTCGTCGAGCGCGCCGGCAAGGGGTTCAGCGCCCAGCCCTACCACGTCGCCTACAAGCGCTTCCTCGAGCCTGCCGCCCAAGCGCTCGAGGCGGCGGCGGGGCTCTCCGACGACCCGGCGTTCGCCAACTTCCTGCGCCTTCGCGCCCAGGCGCTCCTCACCGACGACTACTTCGCGAGCGACCTCGCCTGGCTCGACCTCCAGAACCCCAAGTTCGACCTCATCTTCGCCCCCTACGAGACCTATCTCGACGATCTGCTGGGGATCAAGACGTCCTACGGGGCGGCGGTCCTCATCCGCAACGAGGCGGAGAGCCAGAAGCTCGCGGTCTTCCAGAAGTACATCCCGGACATCCAGGACGCCCTGCCGCTCGCCGCCGAGGATCGGCCGTCGAAGAAGGGCCACGCCGCGCCGATGGAGGTGATGGACACGCCGTTCCGCGCCGGCGACCTCCGCCACGGCTACCAGGCGGTCGCCGACAATCTGCCGAACGATCCGCGCGTCATCGAGCAGAAGGGGAGCAAGCGGATCTTCTTCAAGAACTTCATGGACGCGCGGGTGCGCTACGTCGTGGTGCCGATCGCCCAGCGCCTGATGCGCCTCGACCAGGCGGCCAAGGTCACCGCCGACGGCTACCTGACCGCCGTCCTCCTCCATGAGATCAGCCATGGCATCGGGCCCGCCTTTGCCCGCCAGAACGGCAAACAGATCGACATTCGCCAGGCGATCGGCCCTGCCTACTCCGGCCTCGAGGAGGCCAAGGCCGATGTCGTCGGCATGTACGGCCTCGGCTGGCTGGTCGAGCACGGCGCCCTTCCCAAGGAGCGGCTCGAGGAGTACTACGCGTCCTACGTCGGCGGCATCTTCCGCACCCTGCGCTTCGGCACCGGCGAGGCCCACGGACGGGCGGAGCTGATGGAGTTCAACTACCTCTTCCAGCACCACGCGATCACCCGCGGCGCCGCCTCGCAGCGCTATCTGGTCGACTACGCGGCGATGCCCGCGGCGATCGCCGGCCTCGCCCGCGAGCTGCTCGAGCAGGAGGCGACGGGCGACCGCGCCCGCGCCGAGGCCTGGTTCAAGAAGTACGACGTGATGCTCGCCATCCTCAGCGAGGATCTCGGCCGGGCAGCCGAGGTGCCGACCGACCTCGATCCCCGCGGCTCCTTCCCGGAAGGGGTGCAGTGATGGCGGCCGCCGCAGCCGCAGCGGCCGCCGCGATCGCCCAGGCCATCAAGGCCTCGGGGGTGGTGATCCGGGTCGACACAACCGCATTCGTCGCCATCATGGCTCGCGCCGAAGCGCCGCTCGTGGTCCACGCCCCGGGCGGCCTGTTCGCCAAGGCGCACCGCTATCTGACGAGCTACAAGGGCCTCGCCTTCACCGCCAGCTCGAGCCAGCTCCTCGACCTGCCGCCGCGTGCCGAGCTGATCGAAGCCCGCCAGATCTGGACCCCCGGCTAGCCCGGCGGCAGGCGGCCGGCGCGCCGGGCGAGATCGGCCGCTTGCAAAATCGGCTGGCACCCTGGCGCATAGCTTTTGCGGCAAGGCTATGTCCTTGGGAACGCGGGCCTCCCGCCGATTCCCAACCCCTCCAGCTCGAAACTCGCTTGCACCTTCCTCGGCCGGCTCCCACCCCTCTGCAAAATCGGCTGGCACCTTCGGCGGCGAAAGCGGCTGGCACCTGGATCCGGCTCCGGTGGCGGGTGCCGGGCGGGCGGCTACAATAGGTCCATGGCGACGACCGCGACCCCTGCCCATCCCTCGACCGCCGGCGCCGGTCCGCGCACCGTCCGGGCGCCACGCGGCAGCGCGCTCTCCTGCCGCGGTTGGCAGCAGGAGGCGGCGCTCCGCATGCTGATGAACAACCTCGACCCCGAGGTCGCCGAGCGGCCCGCCGACCTGGTGGTCTATGGGGGGTCGGGGAAGGCGGCGCGCAGCTGGGAGTGCTTCGAGGCGATCGTCGCGACACTGCGCCGGCTGGGGGGGACGAGACGCTCCTCATTCAATCCGGCAAGCCGGTCGCCGTCTTCAAGACCCACACCGAGGCGCCGCGCGTGCTGATCGCCAACTCGCTCCTCGTCCCCCACTGGGCGACCGCCGACGAGTTCCGCCGGCTCGAGGGGCTCGGCCTCACCATGTACGGTCAGATGACCGCCGGGTCGTGGATCTACATCGGCACCCAGGGGATCCTGCAGGGCACCTACGAGACCCTCGCCGAGTGCGCGCGCCAGCACTTCTCCGGCGGCTCGCCGGGAGGTGCGGCGGGAAGCCTCGCGGGCCGGCTGACGGTGACCGCTGGCCTCGGCGGGATGGGCGGCGCGCAGCCGCTCGCGGTCACCATGAACGAGGGGGTCTGCCTGGTCGCCGAGGTCGACTGCTCGCGGATCGAACGCCGGCTCGCCACCCGCTATCTGGACGAGGTCGCCCCCGACCTCGCCGCCGGCGTGGCGCGGGCGCTCGCCGCCCGCGACGCCCGCGAGGCGGTGTCGATCGCCGTCGAGGCCAACGCCGTCGACCTCCTCGAGCACCTCATCGCCGCCGGCATCGTTCCCGACGCGCTGACCGACCAGACCTCCGCCCACGATGCCCTCGAGGGCTACGTGCCGCACGGCCTGCCCTACGCGGAGGCGATGGCGCTCCGCGCCGCCGACCCCGCCGGCTACATCGCCCGCTCGCAGGCCTCGATGGCCGCCCACGTGCGCGCCATGCTCGCCCTCCAGGCGCGCGGCGCCGTCACCTTCGACTACGGCAACAACCTGCGCGGCCAGGCGCTGGCCGCCGGCGTCGCCGACGCCTTCGACATCGGCGGCTTCGTGCCGCTCTTCATCCGCCCTCTCTTCTGCGAGGGCAAGGGACCCTTCCGCTGGGCCGTCCTCTCCGGCGATCCCGCCGATCTCGCGGCGACCGACGAGGCGATCCTCGCCACCTTTCCCGAGGATCGCGCCCTGGCGCGCTGGATCCGCCTGGCGCGCGAGCGGGTGGCGTTCCAGGGGTTGCCGGCCCGCATCTGCTGGCTCGGCTACGGCGAGCGGGCGAAGGCCGGGAAGGTGTTCAACGAGCTCGTTGCCAGCGGCCGCGTCAAAGCGCCGATCGTCATCGGCCGCGACCACCTCGACTGCGGCTCGGTCGCCTCGCCCAACCGCGAGACCGAGGGGATGCTCGACGGCTCGGACGCCATCGGCGATTGGCCGGTCCTGAACGCCCTCCTCTCCGCCGTCAACGGCGCCACCTGGGTGTCGGTCCACCACGGCGGTGGCGTCGGGATCGGCTATTCGCTCCACGCCGGCATGGTGATCGTCGCCGATGGCACGGAGGAGGCTGGGCGGCGCCTCGAGCGGGTGCTGACCGGCGATCCTGGCATGGGGGTGGTGCGCCACGCAGACGCCGGCTATCCCGCGGCGATCGCGTGTGCCCGCGAGCGCGGGGTCGACCTGCCGATGCGGCGCTGAGCCATGGAGCCGCGCCGGCGGTGCGGACGGCGGGGCGGCGCGCCGCCATGAAGCGCCTGGTCGCCGAGATCGCGCTCCTCGCGGCGGCGGTCGCGGCGCCGCTCCTCCCCGCCCCTTGGTCCGCCGTCGTCCTCCTCGCCGCGAGCGGGCTCTGGCTGGCGCTTCGGCCGCCGCGGCGAGAGGTGTGGATCGCCGGCGTCGCGCTCGCGGCGGCGACCGCGGTGCTCTTCGCCGGCTGGCTGGCGGAGCGCGGTCCGCGGCCCGGCGAGCCGGGCTGGCCGGCGGTGGCGCGGCGCCACTACGCGGCGATCTGGCGAGGCCTCTGGCGGGAGGCGGCGAGCGCCGGGAGAGCGCTCGGCCCGCTATCGGGCGACCTGAGCGCAACGGAGCGCCTCGACGCCTTCCGCAAGCTCGCCCGCCTGGAGGTGGGCGAGGGGGGAGGCCGCCATGGCCTGCTCCTCCTCGATCCCGACGGAAATGCGGTCGCCTGGGCGGGCGAGGGCCTCCTCCACGAGCTCAAGCCCGAGGCGGTGCCGCGCTCCGGACCGCTCTTCGTTGCCGGCTGGAGCGCCGCGACGCTCCTCGCCGTCGAGCCGATCACCGGCGCGCCGCGGCCCTGGCGGGTGGTCGCCGGGACGAGCTTTCCCACCCGCGAGCTGCCGTTCCAACGCCATGAGGCCCTCCGCTGGTCGCTCGTCAGCAACCTGCGCGACGCCGACCCCGGCGCCATCGCGGTAACGCTCGCCGGCGCCCCCACCCTGGTCGTGACGCCCCCCTCGACGCGGCCGCCGCCGCCCGACGCGCCGCCCCTGCCATCGGCGGCGATCCCGCCGCCGCACTGGCGCCTGGCGCCGGCCCGCTTCGCCTGGCTCGCCGTCGGCTTCGCGCTCTTCGCTCTCGCGGTGATGCGCGGCATCGCGATCGTCCTGCCGTCGCCGGCGGGGACCACGTCGATCGCCGCCGGACCGCCCGAGTGGCGCACCGGCGCCCTGGTCCTTCTCGCGATCGGTGCCGGCATCGCCTGGGGGGCCGCGGCGGAGGTCCCTACCTCGGCGCTCGCCGCCCTCGCCGCCGCTCTCGGGCTCGCCGCCGCCGTCCTCCGCCGGCCGCCCCTTCTTCAGCGCGCCGCGGCGGTCGGGCGGCGGAGTGTGGCGGCGGTCCGCTGGCGGGCGGCGATCGGCGGTGGGGCGGCGGTCCTCGCCCTCGCCGCGGCGGCCTGGGGTGTCGAGTCGCTCGCCGGACCGATCGATCCGGGCGGCGCCATCCTCGCCTCGCCGCTCGCGATGAGCCTGCGGCTCGCCTTCGTGGCGGCTGCCTTCGGCCTGCTGTCGCTCGCCGGGCGGCGGCCTCCGGGTGGCGCGCTCGCCGGCGGCGACGGCTGGGCGTGGCTCGCCGTCGGGCTCCTGGCCGGTGCGGCGGCCGCCGCCGACCTGCCGGCCGTGGCCCTCTCCCTGCTCGCCGCCGGCGGTGGCGCCGCGGCGCGCTGGGCGGTCGAGCGCGACCTCCGGCGCGCCGGGACCGCGCTCGCCGTGCTCACCCTGCTCGCCGCGCTCGCCGCCTCCTCGGCGCTGGAGACCACCTACCGCCTCCGCTTCGACCGCTACGCCGCGGCGGAGCTCCTGCCGCGCTACGCGCCGCCGTCGGCCGCCGCGGTCGAGAGCCTGGGCCGGGAGCTGGGGGCGCACTTCACTGGGCGGGACCTGGCGCGGCTGACGCCGCGCCTCGCCGCCGGCCTCGAGCGCCAGGATCTCGCCTTCGCCCTCTGGCGCTCGTCGCCCCTGGCGCGGCGCAACACCCTCTCGGCGCTGGTCGTCGAGCCGCACGACGGGAGCGCTCCGTCGTCCTTCTCCTTCGGCATGCCGATCAACGAGAAGGGGATGGTCGATTCCCTGCCGCAGCGCTGGCAGGGTCTCCTGCCGCCGCTCTGGGAGCGGGCGACGGTCGCCGGCAGCGCCGAGCTCACCGATCACGGCGCGCCGTGGGCGACGGCGCGCTACTGGCTGCTGCCGCTGCCCGGCTTCGAGGTGGCGGATCGCCGGCGCCTGATCGAGGTCGAGGTGGGCCTGCTGCGCGGCGGCCCGGCGGCGACGCCGATCGAGAACCAGACCGCCCCGGCCCTCTACGCCCTCTACGACGGCGACGGGCGGTCGCTGCTGTCGCCCTGGGAGGAGGCGCCGCCGCTCGCAGCGGCGCTCCAGGGCGTGCATTCGACGGCGATCGTCGACACCCCCGCCGGCCCGGCGCGCGCCTTCGCCCGGCGGACCCCGAACGGCTGGGAGGCGGTCTACCTGCCGTTCGAGATGCCGCTCGCCGCCCTCGAGCGGACGGCGACGGTCGCCGTCTCCTGCCTGCTCGTCTTCGCTCTCGCCACCGTGCTCGCGCTCCTCCTGGCGCTGCCGCGCGCCGCCTTCCGCGACCTGTTGCGGCGCACCGTCCGCTCGTACTCGAAGCGCCTGCTGCTGGTCTACGCGGCGCTCATCCTGGTGCCGCTGCTCCTCCTCAACGCCGTGCTGGTGCGGGCGATGGAGGACCGCCTGGAGGCCGGCCAGCGGGCGGCGGGGGAGGCGGCGCTCGACGCGGCGCAGCGGGCGCTCGGCGATCGCCTGGTCAACCACGCGATCGGCTTCGAGATCGACGCGCTCTTCAATGCCCAGGTGCTGTCGTCGCTCTCGCAGGTCGTCCACCACGAGGTCAACCTCTACTGGCGCTCCCTGGTCCAGGCGTCGAGCAAGGAAGAGCTCTTCACCGCCGGCCTGCTGCCGAAGCGCATCCCGGGGGAGATCTACGCCCGCCTGGCGCTCCTCGGCTACGGCCTTTCCTCGCGCACCAACCACGCCGGCGGCACCGAGTACCTAGAGCTCTACGCGCCGCTGCGCCTGGCGGGCGTGCCGACCGGAGACGCGCGTCTCTTCCTGTCGATCCCGCTCCTCGCCCAGCAAGAGGAGGCGGCGGCGGAGCTCGCGCACCTGCGGCGGCGGGCGCTCCTCCTGACAGCGGCGCTGGTGATGCTCTCGGTGGCCCTGGGCAGCCGGCTGGCGCGCAACTTCACCCGTCCGCTCGCCGAGCTGGTCGCCGGCACCCGCCGGATCGCCGCCGGCGCCACCTCTCTCGACTTCCAGCCCGCCGAGCTCGAGCTGGTGGCGCTCACCTCGGCGGTCGACGAGATGGCGCGGCGGATCGCCGAGGGGCGCGAGCGGCTGCTGCGCGAGAAGCAGGTTGTCGAGCGGGTGGTCGAGAACATCACCTCGGGGGTGGTGTCGGTCGACCGCGAGCGGCGGGTGCTCATGCACAATCGCGTCGCGGCCGAGCTGCTCGGGGTGTCGACGGGGCAGAACCTCGACGAGACGGTGGCGCGGCGGCCGCAGCTGGGGCCGGTGGCGGCCTTTCTCAAGGGCGCCGGCGGCGAGCTGCGGCAGGCGACCGTGCGCATGGCGGGCGCCGGCGGCGAGGGGGGCGAGCGGGAGTGGACGCTGGTCTGGGCGCCGGTCCCCGGGGCGGGGGAGCCGGCGGCCCTCGTCGTCGTCGAGGACGCCACCGAGATCCTCCGCGGCCAGCGCCTGCTCGCCTGGGCAGCGATGGCGCGGATGATCGCGCACGAGATCAAGAATCCGCTGACGCCGATCCGCCTGTCGGCCGAGCACATGCGCGAGGTGTACGAGCGCGACCCGGAGCACTTCGCGCCGGTCTTCGAGCGCTGTACGACGAACATCCTGGCGCAGGTGGACGAGCTGCGCTCGATCGCCTCGGAGTTCTCCGCCTACAGCGCCATCCCGCGCATCGACCCGCAGCCCGGCGACCTCGCTGCGGCGATCGCCGACCTGGTCGAGGGCTACCGGGCGGCGCCCCCGGAGGGGGTGGCTGTCGAGCTCTCGGTCGGCGGCTCGCTGCCGGCGCGCTTCGACGCCAAGCTCCTCGGCCGCGCCGTGCGCAACCTGCTCGAGAACGCCCTGCGCGCCAGCGCCGGCGGCGGCCGGGTGACGGTCCGCGTCGAGCGCGTCGAGCGGGGCGATCGCCTGCCCGCCCTGGCGCGGATCGCGGTGCTCGACGAGGGGCCGGGAGTGCCGCCCGAGCTCCTCGGCCGCATCTTCGATCCCTACTTCTCGACCCACGACACGGGGACCGGGCTCGGGCTTCCCATCGCCCGCCGCATCGCCGAGGAGCATGGCGGCAGCATCGTTGCCCTCAACCGGCCGCAGGGGGGCCTGGAGGTTGCGATCCTGCTGCCGCTGGCGCCGAGCGCCGCGGGGAGCGCGTAGTAGAGTCGAAGGACCTTGCGCCTGGACGAGCCGCTCGCCGTCGTCACCTCATCCGACTTGCCGTGGGACCGCCGGGCCCCCGAGCGCCAGGGCCTTCCCGCGGCATGGGAGCTGCTGCCCGAGGATCTCGCGGCGGCCGGCTGTCCGGGTCGGCCCGAGCACGCCTTCGCGCGGCTGCAGCGGGTGGGGAGCTGGCGGGAAGGGCGCCCCGACATCGCCTGGCGCACTCGTGAGTGGCTCGCCGAGCGCGCTGATCTCGCGCTCCCCGCGGTCCTCGCGAGCCACCCTTCCGACGATGGCGCGACGCGGCTCGTGCTCGGCCTCGCCGATGGCCAGCGCATCGAGGCGGTCCACATGCCGCGGCGAGACGGCGACAGCCGGGTGACCTGCTGCATCTCGAGCCAGGTGGGGTGCGCGCTGGGGTGCACCTTCTGCGCCACGGGCGCCATGGGGATCTTGCGCAACCTGACCGCCGGCGAGATCGTCGGCCAGGTGCTGGCATTGATGCACCACCTCGGGCCGCGGCGCGGCGACCACCTCTTCCTCGTCTTCATGGGGATGGGGGAGCCGCTCCACAACCTCGACCACGTCCATCGCGCCATCCGGGTGCTCTGCCTCGCCGGGGGAGCGGGTCTCTCGGCGCGGCGGATCACGGTGAGCACCGCCGGCCTCGTCGCCGGCATCGAGCGTCTGGCGGGGCTCGAGCCGCGGCCGCAGCTTGCGGTCTCGATCAATGCCACGACCGACGAGGCGCGGTCGCGGATCATGCCGATCAACCGTGCCTGGAGCCTGGTGCGGCTGCGCCAGGCGCTCGACGCCTGGGGGCTCAAGCGCGGCGAGAGGCTGCTCTTCGAGTACGTCCTCCTCGCCGGGGTGAACGACACGCCGGATGACGCCGACCGGCTCGCCGCCTGGCTGGGCGATCTTCGAGCGCGCCACAACGTCAACCTCATCCCGATGAACGAGCACGCGCAGGCGCCCTTCCGGGAGCCGCCGGAGGTGAGCCTCCAGGCCTTCGCCCGCCGCCTGCGCGAGAGGGGCTGCTTCGTGAGCGTTCGCCGCAGCCGGAGCCGCGACGTACAGGGGGCCTGCGGCCAGCTGGTGCAATAGCAGTAGTGCTGCAGTAGGTGAGGACGGTGCCAGCCCGGGAGAGTTTCCGAGGCGAGGAAGGTGCGAGGAAGGTGCTGCGAGGAAGGTGCCAGCCGATTTCGACCGACGTGAGCCGAGCTCCGGCGCGCCATGCAGGGTGCGTCAGGTGTTTTGATCGCTCTCCGTCTTTCGTCCTATGGCTAGAAGATTACGCAGTACCCCTGCTGGGGGCGCGCTCGTCGAGGTTACCTGCCGTACCATCCAGGAGCGGTTCCTGTTGAAGCCGACTCCCGAGCTCTACGCAATCGTCGTCGGTGTCATTGCTCGCGCGCAGCGCCGCTTTCCGGTCGAGGTCTGCGGAATCGTCGTTCTCTCGAATCACTACCATCTCCTGCTCTGGGTGCCCGATTCCCGACGGCTGGCCGATTTCATGTGCTTCGTAAACTCCAACCTGGCCCGGGAGGCGGGTCGCCTGGTGGCGTGGTGCGAAAGATTCTGGGCTCGGCGGTATCAGGCGATCGTGGTCAGCGACGAGGAGGAGGCTCAGGTCGCTCGCCTCAAATACCTGCTCTCCCATGGTTGCAAGGAGGGATTGGTCGCGCGGCCCCAAGATTGGCCCGGGGTCCACGCTGTCAACGCTCTCCTCGAAGGAAGACCGCTCGCCGGTCGATGGCTCGATCGCACCCGAGGGCATTTGACGCGCGCTCGCGGCCAGGGTTCACCGCCTGAGGTCTTCGCAACCGATGAGAGCCTCATCGTCGAGCCGCTGCCCTGCTGGCGACATCTGTCGCCACAGCAGATCCGCCAGCGAGTGCAGAGCCTTCTCGACGAGATCGAGGCGGAAGCAGTCACATTGCAGAAGGAGAAGCGGCCGCTGGGGATCGAGACCTTGAGGCGGCAGGATCCCCACAGCGCTCCGGTGCGGTCAAAGAAGTCCCCTGCACCCGCCTTTCACGCGGCGACCCGAGCCGCCCATCGTGCGCTGAGGGAAGCCTATCGACACTTCGTCGCCTCGTTTCGCGATGCGGCCGAAAGGCTGCGGGCTGGAGATCTGTCCGCCCGCTTTCCACCGGGCTCTTTCCCGCCGGCGCTGCCCTTTGTCGAGGTGACCTGAGAGCTTCGAGCTCCGGCAAGCCACGAGCCGTCAACAATCGGCTGGCACCTCAGTAGACGAGTTTTTTCTTGGCTTGTGCGATGGCGTCTTGGATGGGGTCGATGGCGAGGTTTGTGGGGTTCTCGCCGCGCCCTGCGGGGTAGAAAGGCTCGCGGTACATTGGATAGGCCTCGGCGCGCAGATGCGCCAGGGTCTGATGGCCGCGGCGGGTGCTGCGTTCATGACGGAGGGCATCGATGTCGATCGGTGCGACGACGATCTTCTCGCCTGGTCCCGGGTCGGCCTGCGCGAGGATCCGGCCGTCGAAGTCGACCACCATGCTGCCGCCCGGCCAGGAGAACGGCGGGTAGTGTGCGAGGCTCGCCCCCTGGTTCGACGCCACCACGTAGGCGATGTTCTCGAGGGCGCGGCAACGGTTGACGAGCGTCCACCAGTCCATCGGCGGCGTCGCTCCCCAGGGGTCCATGTAGGCGGAGACACGGATCAGCACCTCTGCTCCATTCAGCCGTCAGCTGCCGCAGAGGCCTCGGGAAAGAGCCAGTCGTAGCAGATGGCGCAGCCGAGCTTGCCGATCTGGCGTATCGACGACCGGGAACATCTCGGTCGTCGTAGCCCGGCAGGTCGTGCGGGCTGGTGTGCACCTCCCAGGGGAGCCAGGGGTTGACCTTGCGGTATTTGCTGAGGACGCCCTCCGGTCCGATCAGGCAGGTGGTGTTGAAGACCGCCGCGGGCCAACGTTCGTCCCGCTCGAGGAAGGTGCCAGTCTGGATGTAGATCCCATGCTCGCGAGCCTTCGCCGCGTAGCGGTCGGTGTGCTCGTTGGGGATCGGAACGGCGAGCTTGTCGAGAAGCTCGGCCGCCGTCGGGTAGACCGGGGCGGCATGGGCGAACTCGGGGAAGACGACGAGCTTGACGTCGCAGGAAGGGCGAGTAGCCGACGACCGCGCGGTCGATCATCGCCAGCATGCGGTCGACGTGGCGGCCGATACCCCGTCGGTCGGGGGGGCTGGGAAAGTCCGTCTGGCAGGCCGCGGCCGCGTAACGGATTTTATCGTTCATGCGCATGCTCTCCTCGGGGCTCGGCGGACGATAGCACGGGGTTTGCCGCTGGGTGCCGGAGGTGCAGGCACAAGGTGCCAGCCGATTTTCACTCGGCCGATTTCACTCGTTTTTGCGAGGTGGCCGCTGACTGCTCAGTGCGCAGCGGTTCCTGTAACTATCTCGAGCAGGTGCCAGCCGATCTAGAAATGGTGGCATCCGAGCTTTATGGCGACCGTGGGGAGGGTGCTGACAAGGTGCCAGCCGATTTTCCGCTGGCGATTTTCCGCTGGCGGGGAATTCGGTGGGTGGAGGCCCTATCATTGCGGATGCGACGGCGGTCTGCCAGCTGGGCGCCTTCTGCTGGCGACCGAGGAGGGCCTCGTGAGGCGATGATAAGAACCAGGACGATGGCGGGCTCGACGCCGGTCCATGCGCTGCAGGGGATTCGGGCGAACGGGGCGGAGGCGTGGTGAGAGTGCTCGGCCGGGGCGGGGTCGCGTTGCTCCTGGCGTGTGGCTCGCTGTGGGCTGCCGAGGGCGTCGCTCCGGTTGGTAAGGGGGACGGCCGCTGGTTCGAGGATGTCACGGCGCGCGCCGGGCTGGCGCACAAGCACAACAACCGCCGGTTCGAGAATCCCTACGCCGAGATCATGGCGGGCTATACGGCGCTCGGGGCGGCGGCGGCGGTGGCCGACTACGATGGCGACGGTTTCGAGGATCTCTTCGTCACCGACTCGTCGGCGGCGGGAAGAATCACCTCTACCACAACAATGGCGACCTGACTTTCACCGACGTCGGGGTCGAGGCAGGGGTCGCCGACGGCAACGATGCCGAGGACGCCAGCGCCGATGCCCTCTGGCTCGACTACAACGCCGACGGCCGGCCCGATCTCCTGGTGGTGCGCTTCGGCCACAACCAGCTCTTCGAGAACCTCGGCCACGGCAGGTTCAAGGACGTGACGAAGGCGGCGGGGCTCGACCGCTACGCCAACGGCATCACCGCCGTCGCCTTCGACTACGACCGCGACGGCCGCGTCGATCTCGTCGTCGGCAACTATTTCCAGCCGGTCGACCTCTTCCACCCGGCGACGCCGCGCTTCTTCCCGGAGAGCTTCGAGACGGCGAAAAATGGCGGCGGCCTGACGCTCTGGCACAACGAGGGGCCGAACGCCTCCGGGCAGTGGCGCTTCCGCGACGCCACCGCCCAGGCCGGCCTCGCCGCGATGACCGGCTGGACGCTCGACGTCGGCCACGGCGACGCCGACGGCGACGGCGACGACGACCTCTATGTCGCCTGCGACTTCGGCACCGACCACTTCTTCGTCAACAACGGCGACGGCACCTTCCGCGACGCCACCGAGAAGGCGATCGGCTTCGACACCAAGAAGGGGATGAACGCCGAGTGGGGCGACTACGATAATGACGGCCGGCTCGACGTCTTCGTCACCAACATCACCGACGACTACATGCGCGAGGGGAACTTCCTCTGGCACAACGACGGCCCCGACGCGAAGGGCGAGGTCCATTTCACCGACGTGGCGCGCGAGACCGGCGTCGCCGAGACCGGCTGGGGGTGGGCGGGGAAGTTTTTCGACTACGACAACGACGGCTGGCTCGACCTCTACGTCGTCGACGGCTGGGTGTCGGCGGGGCCGGAGAGCTACGTGCCCGACATCTTCAACATGGTGATCAAGCCGGGGATCGATCTCGCCGACGCCCGCAACTGGCCGCCGATGGGGAAGAAGTCGCTCTCCGGGTACGAGAAGAAGCGGCTCTTCCATAACCTCGGCGGGCAGTTCCACGACGAGGCGGCGCGCCACGGGCTCGACTCGCAGCGCGACGGCCGCGGCATCGCGGTCGCCGACTTCGACAACGACGGCCGCATGGATCTCTTCGTCACCAACGCCAACGCCGAGCCGTTCCTCTACCACAACGTCATGCCGCTGCCCAACCACTGGGTCGAGCTGGTGCTCGAAGGCGGCGGCCGCTCGAACCGCGAGGCGATCGGCGCCCAGGTGCGGCTCTCCGCCGGCGGCCGCACGCTGCTGCGCTTCGTCGACGGCGGCAACGGCTTCGCCAGCCAGAGCACTCGGCGGGTCCACTTCGGCCTCGGCGCGGCGGCGGCCGTCGACCGCCTCGAGGTGCGCTGGCCCTCCGGCGCCAAGACCGTCTACCCGCACGTGCCGGTCGATCGCATCGTGCGCCTGGTCGAGGGGCGCGCCGAGATCCTCCCCTTCCATGCCGAGGCCCACAAGCGATGAGATGTGCCGCGACGGTCGGTCTGCTGCTGCTCTGCTCGTCTCTCGCCGCCGCTGCTTCACCGCC
This sequence comes from uncultured Acidobacteriota bacterium, assembly GCA_963755825.1. Lineage (GTDB taxonomy): Bacteria > Acidobacteriota > Thermoanaerobaculia > Multivoradales > UBA5704 > DATBQN01. The sequence continues at coordinate 462,872 of CAVWLA010000001.1, forward strand.
CGAGCTGGTGAGGGACGGCGCACCCGCCTCGCCGGAGCCGGCCCCGGCGGAGAGCGACTTCGCGGCCGCCGAGGCGGCCGCCGCGGCGAAGGATTACGCCACCGCGCTGCCGCGCTTCGAGGCGGCGATCGCCGCCGACCCCGAGAGTCGCCGCGACGCCAGCGAGTACCGCATGGCGATCATCGCGGCCGCCGCGCTGCCGTCGCCGGGCGCTGCCGCCTACGACCGTGCCATCGCTTTCTTCGAGCGCACCTCGGCGGCGCATCCGCGCTCCGCCAACCTCCTCCTCAACTGGGGATACGCCTACGTCGACAAGATCCCCACCGCCGGCTCGATCACCCAGGTGATCCTCGCCAACACCGCGCAGCGGCTCTTCACCCGCTCGCTCGACCTCGAGCGCAGCTGGCTCGCGCTCTACACCCGCGGCAACAGCTATCTCTACTGGCCGAAGGTCTTCGGCCGCGCGCCGCTAGCCATCGCCGACTTGGAGGAGGCGCTCCGCCTGTCGCGCGCCGGCCCGCCGCGCCCGTACTTCGTGCGCGCCTATCTCGCCCTCGGCGACGGCTACTGGAAGCTCGACCAGCTCGACCGGGCGCGGGCGACCTGGAGCGACGGTGCCAGGCTCTTCCCTGACGACGCCCGCTTGAAGCTCCGCCTGGCGAAGCAGGGCGACGAGCTCCGCGCCGCGATCGAGGCCGATCTCGATCCCAACAAGCGGGTGGACACCGACCTGCGCTCGATCTGGGCGGACCGGCCTTGAGGCGGCTCCTCGCCGGCTCGCTCCTCGCCCTCCTCTCCGCCGCGGTGCCGGCGGTCGCCGGCACCATCCGCTTCGTCGAGGGCGGCGCGGCCGCCAACGCCCGCCTGGTCCACCACACGCGCCGCTTTGCCGGGCAGTATGCCGACGTCCTCGGCATGTTCACCTCCGGCGGCGCCGCGGTCGCCGTCGGCGACTACGACAACGACGGCCGGGAGGACCTCTTCGTCACCGACTCCGCCCTCCAGGGGAAGTGCCACCTGCTGCACAACGACGGCGCCGATCGGAGCGGCCGCGTCACCTTCACCGACGTCGCCTCGGCCGCCGGCGTTGCCGGCGGCAACGATGCGCTCTCGATCGTCACCGACGCGCTCTGGTTCGACGCCGACAACGACGGCTTGGAGGATCTCCTCGTCGTCCGCTTCGGCGCTCCGATCCTCTATCGCAACCTGGGCAACGGCCGCTTCCGCGACATCTCGGCCGTCTCCGGCCTCACCAGGTTCGGCAACTCGATCGCCGCCATCGCCTTCGACTACGACAACGACGGGCGACTGGACATCCTCCTCGGCAACTACTTCAAGCCGGTCAACCTGCTCGCGCTCGGCGATCGCCACGTGCTGCCCAACAACATGGACCAGGCGGTCAACGGCGGCGGCGTGACGCTCTGGCACAACGAGGGGCCGAACGCCCGCGGCGGCATCACCTTCGTCGAGACGACCGCCAAGGCCGGCTTCGCCAGCCACACCGGCTGGACGCTCGACGTCGGCCATGGCGATTTCAACAACGACGGCTGGCAGGACGTCTACCTCGCCTGCGACTACGGCACCGACAGGATGTTCCTCAACCATCGGCGACGGCACCTTCGTCGACGTCACCGAGAAGGCGATCGGCATCGACACCAAGAAGGGGATGAACGTCGACTTCGCCGACTACGACAACGACGGCTGGCTCGACATCTACGTCACCAACATCACCGACGAGTACATGAAGGAATGCAACATGCTCTGGCACAACAACGGCGTCGACGCCGGCGGCCAGCTCACCTTCACCGACCTCTCGAAAGAGACCGGCACCTGCTCGACGCTGTGGGGCTGGGGCGCCAAGTTCGGCGGACTTCGACAACGACGGCTGGCCGGACCTCTTCGTCGTCGACGGCCTGCGCTCGGCGGGACCGAAGGACTACATCCCGGTGCTGCTCGAGATGATCATCAAGCCCGGCGTCGACTTCACCGACGTGGCGAGCTGGCCGGCGATCGGCGACATGAGCTGGAGCGGGTATCAGAGGAAGAAGCTCTTCCGCAACTTGGGCGACGGCACCTTCAAGGAGATGGCGGCGGCGGCGGGGGTCGACAACGACCTCGACGGCCGCGGCGTCGGCATCGGCGACCTCGACAACGACGGCCGTCTCGACATCGTGCAGACCAGCGCCGGCCAGCCGACCCTCCTGTACTGGAACCGCACCGCCGACGCCGGCCACTGGCTCGAGCTCCGCCTCGTCGGCAGCCGCTCGAACCGCGACGCCATCGGGGCGCGGGTGACGGTGACGGCAGGCGGCGCCAGGCTGGTGCGCGAGGTCGACGGCGGCAACGGCTACGCCAGCCAGAGCAGCCACCGGCTGCACTTCGGCCTCGGCGCCGCGGCGGCGGTCGACGCCGTCGAGGTGCGCTGGCCGAGCGGTCTCCAGGAGAAGATCGCGGTGCCGGTCGACCGGATCACCACCGTCCGCGAGGGCGGCGGGGTGGCCCTGCGCGCCGCGGAGCCGCGGTGAGGCGAGCGCCGCTCGCGGCGGCCTGCCTGCTGCTCGCCGCGGCGGTGGCACCCCAGACGTCGCCTCAGATGGCGCCGTCGGACGCCGCCGACGCCCTCTGGCACCACCGCAACCTGGGGAAGGCCTTTTACGAGAACCCCACCACCCAGCGCCAGGCGGTCGTCGAGCTCAAGGCGGCGCTCGACCTCGCCCCCGACTCGGCGCGCGAGCGGCTGAACTACGGCCTCGCCCTGCTGCGCGCCGGCCGGCTCGCCGAGGGGACCGCCGAGCTGCTCGCCGTCGAGGCCGCGGCGCCGGCGCTGCCGCACCCCTGGTTCAACCTCGGCATCGCCTACAAGAAGGCCTCGGACGACGAGCGCGCCATCGTCCAGCTCGAGCGCTTCGTGGCGCTGGCGCCGGACGAGCCGGCCGGTCACTACAACCTGGGGGTGCTCTACAACGCCGCCGGCCGCAAGGCCGAGGCGCGGCGCGAGATCGAGGCCGCCGAGCGGCTGAACCCCGGCCTCGCCGGGCCGCACTTCCAGCTCTACAACGCCGACCGCCAGGCCGGCCGCGCCGAGGATGCGGCGCGCCAGCTGGCGACCTTCCAGGAGCTGAAGAAGCGCCAGGCCGCGGCGGCCATCCCCGAGGACCTCGAATGGAGCTTCTACGCCGAGCTCTACGATCCGGCCGAGGCGCGCGCCGCTCGCGCGATGGGCGCTTCGCGGGCGAGCGCCCTTCCCGTCCCCCTGCGCTTCGCCCCGCGCCAGCTCGCCCGCGGCCTCGACCCGGCGACGGCGGGCCTCGCTGTTCTCGACGCCGACGGTGACGGCCGGCCGGATCTCCTCGCCTGGTCGGCCGCGGGGGCGACCCTATGGAGAAGCGGTATGGAACGGGTCTCGCCGAGCGGCCTCGAGGGGCTCTCGGGGATCACCGCCATGGTGCCAGGTGATTTTGACAACGACGGGCTGCCCGACCTCTGCGTGCTGACGGCGGCGCCCGACGGAGCTCCCGGAGCCGGGGCACGGCTCTTCCACGACGAGAACGGCCGCTATCGGGCGCTCCCCGTGGCGCTGCCGGCGGGACCGTTCGCAGCGGCGGTGTGGGTCGACTACGACCACGACTACGATCTCGACCTCCTGCTCCTCGGTGACCGCTCGGCGCTCGTCCGCAACGATGGCGACGGCAGCTGGAGCGAGCAGACCGCCCGCTTCCCGTTCGTGGCCGGGAAGGCCCTCGCCGGCGTCGCCTTCCACGCCATCTCGGACACCCAGGGCGTCGACGTCGCGGTCTCCTACGCCGACCGCGAGGCGGTCATCTACCGCGACCGGCTGGGCGGCACCTACGAGGCCGAGCCGCTCGCCGGTCTCCCCCGCGGCGCGCGGGCGCTCGCCGCCGCCGATCTCGACGGCGACGGCTGGAACGACCTCGCGGCGGCCGCGCCGGCCGGGCTCGTGCTGCTCGCCAACCGCTCGGCGGCGGCGCGCGGCGAGGCGAGCTATCGGCGGACGGTCTGGGAGAGCGCGCCGGCGGCGCTGGCCGCGGGAGCGGTGCCGGCGGCCGGCGGCCCGCGGGCCTTCGCCTTCGCCGACCTCGAGGACCGCGGCCGCCTCGACCTGGTGGCCGCCGGCGGCGCCCGCTTCGCCGCCGAGAGCGGATCGGCGCTCTTCGGGTCGCCGCAGGCGCTCGGCGCCGGCCTCGCCGGCTTCCAGCCGGCCGTGCTCGCGGCGGCAGATTTCGACGGCGACGGGCGAAGCGACCTCGCGGCGGTGGGGGAGGACGGCGTCCTCCGCCTGCTCGAGAACCGCACCCCGGTGCCGAACCGCTTTCTCCACCTGGCGCTCTTCGGGGTCAAGAATCTGAAGCTGGCGCCGGCGGCCGAGGTCGAGGTCAAGGCCGGCGCCGGCTACCAGAAGCTCGCCTACCGGGGTGTGCCCCTCGTCTTCGGCCTCGGGTCCGAGACCGCCGCGGACACCGTGCGCATCACGTGGCCGAACGGCCTCATTCAGAACGAGGCGCGGCAGCCGGCGGTACCGGCTACGGGGGCCGCGGGGGCTCCGGAGACCTCGGTGGCCGCGGGGACCGCGACGGGACATCCGACGCTCTTCAAGGAGGCGCCGCGGCTCTCCGGCTCCTGCCCGATGATCTTCGCCTGGGACGGCGCGCGGTTTCGCTTCATCACCGATGTCCTCGGCGTGGCGCCGCTTGGCGCCAGCCTGGGCGACGGCGAGTACTTCCCTGTCGACCACGACGAGTACGTCCAGATCCCCGGCGAGGCGCTCGCCGCCGTCCCCTCGCCCGAAGGCCCGCGGTACGAAATCCGCATCACCGAGGAGCTCCGCGAGGTCACCTACCTCGACCACGTCCGCCTCGTCGCCGTCGACCACCCGGCGGACCTCGAGATCGTCACCAACGACAAGTTCAAGGGGCCGCCGTTCCCCGAGTTCCGGCTCTTCGGCGTGCGCCGGAAGATCCACCCGCTGCGCGCCGTCGACGACCGCGGGCGCGACGTGCGCGACCGCCTCCTGGCGCGCGACGGCACCTACCCCGACGCCTTCCGCCGCGACTTCGCCGGCGTCGCCGAGCCGCACACCCTCAGCCTCGACTTCGGGCCGGCCGCCGCCCCCGACGGCCGCGCCGTCCTCGTCCTCTCCGGCTGGGTCGACTGGGCGGACGGCAGCACCTTCCTCGGCGCCTCGCAGGCGAAGGGGGGTGGCCTGCAGATGCCGGTGCTCGAGGTGCGCGACGCGGCCGGCCGCTGGGTGACGGCGGTCGAGGACATGGGGATCCCCTCGGGCAAGCCGAAGACCATCGCCGTCGACCTGACGGGGAGGTGGCGCTCCGCCTCGCGCCAGGTGCGCATCCGCACCAACCTCTGCGTCTACTGGGACGAGATCTATCTCTCGGCGGACCCCGGCCCGCCGCCGATCCGCCTGACGCCGCTCCCCGCCGCTGCGGCGACGCTCCGCTTCCGCGGCTTCTCGACCCCGGTCGTCCACCCCTTGCGCACGCAGCCCGAGGGCTTCGACTACGCGCGGCCGCTGGGGCTCTCGATGTGGAACCCGACGCCCGGGCTCTACACCCGCTACGGCGACGTGACGCCGCTCCTCGCCGCGATCGACGACCGCCTGCTCCTCATGGGCTCGGGCGACGAGGTGCGGCTGCTCTTCGCCGCCGGCGGCCTCGCGCCGCTCGCCGCCGGCAGCCGCCGCGACTTCCTCCTCCTCGTCGACGGCTGGGCGAAGGACGCCGACGCCAACACCGCCTTCTCGCAGAGCGTCGAGCCGCTGCCGTTCCACGCCATGTCGCGTTATCCCTATCCGGCGACTGAGCACTTTCCGGATGACTCCGAGCACCTCAGGTGGCGGCAGATCTACAATAGGAGGCCTGCTCTGCGGCTCATCCGTCCACTCGCTCCGCTGGAGGCCGGCGGAGCATCCGCCGCAAGCGCCGCAACGCACACGCCATGACTCGACCATCGCTCAACGCCCTCGTCGGATCCACCGCGCTCCTCCTCCTCGTCAACACCGCCTACGTGGCGGCATTCGCCACGCCGACGGTCTTCTACATGGCGAACGTCCTCGCCCACCTGGTGCTCGGCGTCGCCGTCGCCATTGGCGCCGCGGTCCTCCTCGCCCGGCGGCCGGAGCTGCGGCGCGGGTTTGGCCTCGCCGGCCTCGCCTTCGCGGTGTCGGCGGCGGTGGGGATCTATCTCGCGGTCGCCGGCAACCTGCGCGCCAACCACGGCGCTCTCGTCGCCCACGTCGCCGCGGCAGCCGCCGGCCTCGCCCTGCTCCTACCGTGGACCTTCCGGCATGCTGCCGAGGAGAGGGGACCGGGCTGGCGGCGGTTCAGGCTGCTGCTGCCGGCGGCGCTCGGCCTCCTCGTCGTCCTGCCGCTCGCCACCCGCCTCGCCGCCCGCGCCCACCCCGACGCGCAGGCCAAGATCGAGAACCCGCTGGTCGTCCCGACGTCGATGGACGGCGAGGGGGGCGGCCCGTCGTCGCCCTTCTTCCCCTCGTCGGCGAAGACCAACGTCGGCGGCATCATCCCCGCCAACTTCTTCATGGACTCGGCGGGCTGCGGCGAGTGCCACCGCGACATCTACAACCAGTGGAACGCCTCGGCGCACCACTTCGCCTCGTTCAACAATCAGTTCTATCGCAAGTCGATCGAGTACATGCAGGACACCATCGGCACCAAGCCGAGCAAGTGGTGCGCCGCCTGCCACGACCACGCGGTCTTCTTCAATGGCCGCTTCGACCGTCCGATCCGCGAGCAGATCGACACCCCCGAGGCCCACGCCGGCCTCGCCTGCACCTCCTGCCACGCCATCGTCCACGTCGACAGCTCGATGGGCAACGCCGGCTTCACCATCGAGTACCCGCCGCTCCACGAGCTGGCGACGAGCAAGAACCCGGTGATCAAGACGCTCGATCACTTCCTCACCTACCTCAACCCCGAGCCCCACCGGCGGACCTTCCTGAAGCCCTTCATGACCGCGCAGGGGGCGGAGTTCTGCTCCAGCTGCCACAAGGTGCACCTCGACGTGCCGGTCAACAGCTACCGCTGGTTCCGCGGCTTCAACGAGTACGACGCCTGGCAGGCCTCCGGCGTCTCGGGCCAGGGGGCGCGCTCCTTCTACTACCCCAAGGCGCCCCAGGACTGCATCGCCTGCCACATGCCGGAGGTCGACTCGCACGACCCCGGCGGCCGTGACGGCAAAGTCCACTCGCACGGCTTCCCGGGCGCCAACACCGCGCTCCCCTTCGTCAACCGCGACCCGGCGCAGCTCCTGCGGACGGAGAAGTTCCTGCAGTCCGGCTTCATCTCGGTCGACCTCTTCGCCGTGGCGCCGGAGGACGGCGACCGCGCCGGCCAGCCGGCGATGGTGCGCCGCGCCGCGCCCGGCGACAGCGCGCCGCAGGCGATGACCGGCTTCGCGGTGGGGGAGGAGGCGGAGTCGGCGGCGCCGGCGGTGATCCGCGAGGTGGGCCGCGTGACGTCGCCGATCGACGCCGCCGGAGCGCGCGTCGCCGCCGGCTCGACGGTCCGCGTCGACGCCGTGGTGCGCACGCGCAAGATCGGCCACTTCTTCCCGGGCGGCACCGTCGACGCCTTCGATGTCTGGCTGGAGATGAAGGCGATCGACGCCCTCGGCAGGGTCATCTTCTGGAGCGGCGACGTGGCGGACGAGGGCGGCGGCAGGAAGGGCGCCGTCGAGACCGGCGCCCATTTCTACCGCTCGTATCAGCTCGACGAGGAAGGCAACCCGATCAACAAGCGCAACGCCTGGCAGTCGCGGAGCGTCCTCTACACCCGCCTGATCCCGCCCGGCGCCGCCGACGTCGTCCATTTCCGCCTGCGCGTGCCGGCGGACGTCCAGGGCCCCATCACTCTCGAGGCCCGCCTCAACTACCGCAAGTTCTCGCACTACTACACGCAGTTCTCCTATGCCGGGAAGCCGAAGCCTGGGCAGCCGCCGGGGCTGCTCTCGCCGCACCACAACGGGCTCGAGTACGACTTCTCGCCGGCCAACATCCCGGCCAACGTCTCCGGCGAGCTGAAGGGGGAGATCCCCGATCTGCCGATCATCGTCGTGGCTTCTGCCACGGCGCGCCTGGCGGTCGCCGACGCCGCCCATCCGGTGGCTTGGCGGCCGGTCGTCCGCCAAGCCGACCGCGAGCGCTGGAACGACTGGGGGATCGGCCTCCTCCTGCAGGGCGACCTGAAGGGCGCCGAGTACGCCTTCGACCGCACCACCGAGGCCGAGCCGGGCTACGCCGACGGTTGGGTCAACGTCGGCCGCGCGCTGATCCGCGAGGGCGAGACCGAGCGCGCCAAGCCCTATCTCGCGCGCGCCCTGGCGCTCGACCCCAAGCTCGCCAGCGCCCATTTCTTCCAGGCGATGATCGAGAAGGACGACGGCGCCTACGACGCGGCGCTCGCCTCGCTGCGCGCCGCCGCGGCGCGCTTCCCGCGCGACCGCGTGGTGCTCAACCAGATCGCCCGCCTGCTCTTCCTGCAGCGCAACTACCGGCAGGCGATCGCGGTGCTCCAGGACGTCGGCCGGATCGATCCCGAGGACGTTCAGATGCACTACACGGCGACGCTCTGCTACCGCGGTCTCGGCGACGCCGCCGGCGCCGCCCGCGAGGCGGCGCTCTTCCGCCGCTTCAAGGCCGAGGAGTCGTCGCAGGCGATTACCGCCGTCCGCCGCCGCGCCAGCCCGGAGGACAACAACGAGCGCCAGCTCATCCACGAGCACGAGAGCGCGCCGCTGCCCGGACCGCTCGGGCAGCCCCGGCAGCCCACACCGCCGCGCGATCGCGAGACCGCGGCAGTGGCCGCCGCGGCCGCCGGCGCCGCGGGAGGGATGCCTTGAGCCGGCGCTCCGCCGGGATCGGCCCCAAGCGGTCGGCCGGGATCGCCAGCGCCCTCGCCGGGCTCGCGGCGGCTACCGCTCTCCTCGCGGCCGCCCCCGCCAAGCCGCCGAGCAGGCCGCCGGCGACCCCGCCCGCCGCCGGCGTCCGCTTCAGCGACGTCACCCGGCAGGCCGGCATCCGCTTCGTCCATAACGCCGGCCGCAGCGGCAAGAAGCTGCTCCCCGAGACGCTCGGCTCCGGCGCCGCCTTCTTCGACGCCGACGGCGACGGCTGGCTCGACATCCTGCTCGTCAACGGCAAGGACTGGCGCCTGCCCGGCGCCAAGCCGGCCGCTGCCGCGCGCCGCCGCGGCGCCTCGACCGCCGCCCTCTACCGCAACAACCACGACGGCACCTTCACCGACGTCACCAAGGGGAGCGGCCTCGACGTCGAGCTGCACGGCATGGGCGTCGCGATCGGCGACTACGACAACGACGGCCGCGAGGACGTCTACATCACGGCGCTCGACGGCGACCGCCTCTTCCACAACGAGGGGCGCGGCAAGTTCAAGGACGTCACCGCCGCCGCCGGCATCGCCAACGCGAGCTTCGGCACCAGCGCCGCCTGGCTCGACTACGACCGCGACGGCAAGCTCGACCTCTTCGTCGCCAACTACGTGCAGTGGACGCCGGCGGGCGACCTCTGGTGCTCGCTCGACGGCGTCACCAAGTCCTACTGCACGCCGGAGTCGTACGGCGGCACCTCGTCGAAGCTCTACCGCAACTTGGGCAACGGCCGCTTCGCCGACGTCTCGCACCAGGCGGGGATCGACGACCCCAGCTCCAAGTCGCTGGGGGTGACCGTCCTCGACTTCGACGGCGACGGCTGGCCCGACCTCTTCGTCGCCAACGACACGCAGCCCAACAAGCTCTACCGCAACCAGAGGAACGGCACCTTCGCCGACGTCGGTCTCGAGGCGGGCGTCGCCTTCGGCGAGGACGGCGCGGCGCGCGGCGCGATGGGCGCCGACGCCGCCGACTACGACCGCTCGGGCAGGCCGCACCTGCTGGTCGGCAACTTCTCGAACGAGATGCTCGGCCTCTACCACAACGAGGGGTCGGGGGTGTTCGTCGACGAGGCGCCGCGCTCGGCGGTGGGGAAGGCGAGCTTGCTCACCCTCAGCTTCGGCGTCTTCTTCTTCGACTACGACTTGGACGGCCTGCCCGACATCTTCGCCGCCAACGGCCACCTCGAGGAGGAGATCAGCCGCGTCCAGCCGCGCATCCGCTACGAGGAGCCGCCGCTCGTCTTCCGCAACCTCGGCCACGGCACCTTCGCCGACGTCTCCCAGGCGCTGGGGGCGGACCTCGCCAAGCCGATGGTGGCGCGCGGCGCCGCCTACGGCGACTTCGACCGCGACGGCGACCTGGATGTCCTGGTCACCGCCAACGGCGGCCCGGCGCGCCTGCTGCGCAACGACGGCGGCAGCCGCAACCACTGGTTGAGCGTGCGCACCGTCGGCAGCCGCTCGAACCGCGACGGCATCGGCGCCGTCGTCCGCGTGACGACCACCGGCGGCAAGCAGTGGCAGATGGTGCGCAGCGGCTCCTCCTACTGCTCGCAGAGCGACCTCGCGGTGACCTTCGGCCTCGGCGCCGAGAGCCGCGTCGCGAGCTTGGAGATCGACTGGCCGAGCGGCGACAAGCAGATCCTGCAGAACCTCGCCGCCGACCGCTTCCTCACCGTCACCGAGGGCTCCGGCATCACCGCCGCGAGCGGTCCCGGCGGCGCCCCGGCACCCAAGCCCGCCCGCTGATCGGTCCGCCGCCAGGCGCGGCGGATCTCAGTCTCCCAGCCCCTCCCAGATCGGCCGCATCTGCGGCCCCAGGCGGGAGAGCTCCTCGAAGTGCAGGGTGGTGAGCTGGCGCAGGAGCTGGATACCTCTGGGGGTCAGCTGCAAACGGACGACGCGGTGGTCCTCGCGGTCCTGGCGGCGGGTCACCAGGCCGGCGTCGGCGGCGCGGTCGACGAGGCCGACGGCGCTGTGGTGGCGCAGCAGCAGGTAGCCGGCGACCTCGCCGACGGTCGGGCCGCGCGGGTCGGCGTGGCCGCGGATCGCCAGCAGGAGCTGGTGCTGGGCGGCGGTCAGTCCCGCCCCCGTCGCCTGCTGCTCGCTCCAGTGGAGGAAGCGGCGCAAGCCGGTGCGGAAGAGGAGCAGCCGCTGGTAGTCGGCGTCGTCCAGGTCGGGCGGCTCGCGGAGGTCCGGCGAGCGGTCGGTGGCGGCCGGCGTCTCGGGCATGGCGGCGAGTGTAACGCGGGCCTCGGCGCGGTCTCTCGAGGTGGCTCCGATCCCGAGCGCCCGGCGTCTCTCTTTCTACGGCGAAGGGTCGCGAGCGGATTCATCGTGTTACGATCTATCCGCCTCGCCGCGCGATTCCCGCGATCTCCAACGTCCCCGTCATCCCGCGACCCCGAGACCTTCCGATGCACGCCCAGACCCCGCCTCGCCGGCTGCTCCTCCTCGCCTCGCTCGCCGCTGCCCTCGGACTCCTCGGTGGCGGCGCGGCGTGGGTGTTGCTGCGGCTGATCGCCCTCCTGACCAACCTCGCCCTCTTTCATCGCTTCGGCACCCAGCTGCCGTCGTTCGCCACCCTCCGCCCTGGGCCCGGCCTCGTCATCGCCGCGATGGCAGGCGGTCTCCTGGTGTCGCTCCTCGCCCGCTGGTCGCCGGTCATCCGCGGCCACGGCATCCCGGAGGCGATGGAGGCGATCCTCCTGCGGCAGAGCCGCATCGCCCCGCGCGCCGCCCTCGCCAAGCCGCTCTCGGCGGCGATCGCCATCGGCACCGGCGGCCCGTTCGGCGCCGAGGGGCCGATCATCGTCACCGGTGGCGCGCTCGGCTCGCTGCTCGGCCAGATCGTCCGCGTCTCGCCGGCGGAGCGCAAGATCCTCCTCGCCTGCGGCGCCGCCGCCGGCATGGCGGCGACCTTCGGCTCGCCGCTCGCCGCGGTCATGCTCGCCATCGAGCTGCTGCTCTTCGAGTTCTCCACCCGCGCCTTCGTGCCACTGGTGGTGGCGGCGAGCGTCGCCGGCGGCGTGCACTCGGCCCTCTTCGGCTCGGGGCCGCTCTTCGCGGTGCCGGCGCACGCCTACGCCGGCCTCGGCCTCCTCCCTTGGTTCGTCGTCCTCGGCCTCGCCTGCGGCCTCCTCGCGGTGGTGGTGAGCAAGGGGCTCTTCGTGGTCGAGGCCGGCTTCCGCCGCCTGCCGGTGGGCGAGTTCTGGCACCCGGTGATCGGCGCCCTCGGCTTCGCGACGATCGGCCTCGCCGTGCCGCGCGCCCTGGGCGTCGGCTACGATGCCATCGGCGACGTGCTCAACGATCGGCTGGCGGTGACCACGATCGCCGTCCTCGCCGTCGCCAAGCTGGTCGCCTGGTGGCTCGCCCTGGGCTCGGGGACCTCGGGCGGCACGCTCGCGCCACTCCTCTTGATCGGCGGCTCCTTCGGCAGCCTGGTCGGCTTCGCGGCGCAGGCGATCGACCCCAGCCTCCATCTCGCGGGCGGCCTCACCCCCGGCGCCTTCGCCATGGTCGCCATGGCGGCCACGTTCGGCGCCGCCACCCGCGCCACCTTCACCTCGATCGTCTTCCTTTTCGAGCTCACCAGCGACTACCAGATCATCCTGCCGCTGATGCTGGCGGCGGTGGTCGCCGACCTGGTGGCGGCGGCGCTCCTCGAGGAGTCGCTGATGACTGAGAAGCTCGCCCGCCGCGGCCTCAAGGTGCAGACCGAGTACGAGGTGGACGTGCTGCGCACGACGCGAGTCGAGGAGGTGATGTCGACGCGCGTCGAGACCATCCCGGCGGCGGCGACGGTCGCCGAGGTGCGGGCGCGCTTCGCCGCCGGCCGCCACGGCGCCTATCCGGTGATCGACGCCGCGGGGGCGCCGGTGGGGATCGTGGCGCGCGGCGACCTCTTCAGCCGCACGGCGGCGGAAGACGAGCCGGTGCTCTCGATCACCAGCCGCGACCTGGTCGCCGTCGCCCCCGCCGACAGCCTCCTCTCGGCGCTCCACCGGATGCTCGACGAGCAGGTCGAGCACCTGCCGGTCCTCGCCGCCGGCCGCCTCGTCGGCATCTGCACCCGGACCGACGTCCTCCGCGCCCGCAGCCGCCAGCAGGAGCTCGAGGTCGCCCAGCCCGGCTGGCGCCGCGGCGCCGTGCCGCCGGCGCCGTAGAGCCCCCCGGCGCTGGCTCAGCGCGCGCTCGGGCAGCGGTGGCGCACTCTGTTAAGGTAGCGCCCGCTCGAACCGCCATCTGGAGGCCGCCCCGTGAGGTTCTCCGTGTCCCGTCTGTCCGCCTTCGCCGCCGTCCTCCTCGCGGCGTCCGCCGGCGCGCCGCTGTCGGCCGCGGCGGCGGACGCGGCCGCTTCGATCACCGAGTTTCCCCTCGCGGCGGCCGACGCCGAGCCTGGCGGCATCGTCGCCGGGCCGGGCGGCCTGCTGTGGTTCGCCGAGAACGGCAGCGACCGCTTCGGCCGCATCGCGACGAACGGCGCTCTCGCGGGCGAGATCGCCGTCGTCGGCGGCAACCTCGAGAGCGAGCTCCCCGCCGCCCTTGCCGTCGGCCCTGACGGCGCCGTCTGGTTCACCGAGATCATCTCCAACCTGATCGGCCGCGTCACGCCGGCGGGAGTGGTCACCCAGTTCCGTCTGCCGACGGCCCACGCCGGGCCGGTCGACATCGCCCTCGGACCGGACGGCAATCTCTGGTTCACCGAGAGCATGGGCAACAGCATCGGCCGCATCACGCCGGCGGGGACGATCAGGGAGTTCCCGCTGCCCAACGCCGGCAGCGGGCCGCTGGGGATCGCCGCGGGAGAGGACGGCAACCTCTGGTTCACCGAGGCCGACGGGCGGCGGATCGGCCGCATCACCCCCGCCGGAGTGGTGGCGGAGTTCCCGCTCTCGGCGAGCTCGTCGCCGGCGAAGATCGTCGCCGGGCCGGACGGCAACCTCTGGTTCACCGACCCGACGGCGAACGCCATCGGCCGCATCACGCCGGCCGGCGCCGTCAGCGAGCTGCCGCTGCCCACCGCCGCCGCGACGCCGCTGATCCTCGCCCTCGGTCCGGACGGCAACCTCTGGTTCACCGAGGTCAATGCCGGCCAGCTCGGCCGCGTCACGCCGGCCGGCGAGATCAGCGAGTTCGCCCTGCCGACGCCCGGCGCTGGGCCGGCGGGGATCACCGCCGGTCCGGACGGCAACGTCTGGTTCACCGAGATTCAGGGCAACCGCATCGGCCGGGTGAACCTGGCCGCCCCCAGCGTCTGCGCGCCAGGGCCGAGCACCCTCTGCCTCGACCACCTGCCGGGCGACGGGCGCTTTCAGGCGACGGTCGGCTTCCGCACCGCGGCGCCTGCCGGCGGATTTGGCAGCAGCGGCAGCGGCGCCGCCATCCCGCTCGGCGGCCTGGGGCTCCCGGCGGCAGGACTCTTTTCGTTCTTCGACCGCGCCAACCCCGAGATGATGGTCAAGGTTCTCGACGGCTGCGCCGTCAATGGCCACTTCTGGGTCTTCGCGGCCGCCGCCACCAACGTCGCCTTCACCCTCCACGTCACCGACACCGGCGACGGCAGCGTCGCGACTTATGAGAACCCGCTCGGCAAGGCGGCGGCGCCGGTGCAAGACACCGAGGCGTTCGCCTGCGGCGCCGGGGACGAGGTCGCCGGCGGGGGAGCAGCCGCGGCCGCGATGGCGGACGCCGTGCCGGACCCGCCGCCGGCCGAGCGCGGAGCCTGCGCCACCGGCGGAGCGCAGCTCTGCATCGGGCAGCGCTTCGCGGTCGGCGTCCGCTTCACGTCCGCCGGCCAGCCGGCGCCGGCGACCGCCGTCGGCCTCTCCGCCCTCGGCGTCGGCCAGGGCGGGCTCTTCTGGTTCTTCAACCCCGGCAACCCGGAGCTGCTGATCAAGATCCTCGACGGCTGCGCGGTCAACGGCAGGTACTGGGTCTTCTACGCCGCCGGCACCAACGTCGGCTTCACCGTCGAGGTGACCGACACGCGCACCGGCCACCACCAGACCTACGTCAACGTCGACGGCACCGCCGCCCCGCCCGTCCAGGACACCTCGGCACTCCCCTGCGGCTGAGCGGCGGGCGCTGCCGCGGCCTCTACCGCGGCCAGGCAAGCTGCTGCGCGCGGCTGGCTTCCCAGTGGGCTTTGAGCTCGGCGAGCGAGTCGCCGCCGAGCTTCTCGAGCAGGGCGTCGGCGAGGACGAAGGCGACCATCGCCTCGGCGATCACCCCGGCGGCGGGGAGCGCCGTGACGTCGCTCCGCTCGTACTGCGAGGCGTGCGGCTCGAGGGTGTCGAGGTCGACGCTCGGCAGCCCCTTGCGGAGCGTCGCGATGGGCTTCTTGTAGGCGGTGATCACCAGGTCCTCGCCGTTGGTGATGCCGCCCTCGAGGCCGCCGGCGCGGTTGGTGGGGCGGGTGAAGGCGCCGCTCTCGTAAGCGATGGCGTCGTGGGCGTCGCTCCCCCGGCCGCGGCTGGCGGCGAGGCCGGCGCCGATCTCCACCGCCTTGACCGCCGGCACCGACATCACCGCCTGGGCGAGGCGACCGTCGAGCTTCTCGCTCCACTGCACGTGGGAGCCGAGCCCCACCGGCAGGCCGCGGGCGATCACCGTCACCGCGCCGCCCAGGGTCTCGCCGTCGCGCTGTGCCCGCTCGACCTCGGCGATCATCGCCGGCTCCAGCTCGCGGTCGATGGCGCGCAAAGGCGACTCCTCGTCGACCCGTTCGAGATCCTCCCAGGTGGGGACGGCGCGGTCGGCGCCGACCGGCCCCAGCGAGCGGACGCCGCTCCTGATCTCGACGCCGACCTCGCGCAGGAGGAGCTTGGCGAGCGCCCCCGCCGCCACCCGCGCCGCGGTCTCCCGCGCCGAGGCGCGCTCGAGGATGTCGCGGAGGTCGCGGCGCAGGTACTTGATGCCGCCGGCGAGGTCGGCGTGGCCGGGCCGCGGCGCCTTCAGGCGGCGGCTCTCGGCCGCCCGCGAGTCGATCTCCTCGGGCCCCATGACGCCGCGCCAGCTCTCGTGGTCGCGGTTCTCGATCCACAGGACGATGGGGGAGCCGAGGGTCTCGCCGCCGCGCACGCCGCCGCGGATCTCGGCGCGGTCGCGCTCGATCGCCATCCGCCGGCCGCGGCCGAAGCCGTGTTGGCGGCGGGCCATCTCGCGGGCGAGGAACTCGAGGTCGACGTTGAGGCCCGCCGGCATGCCGGTCAGGATCGCGGTGAGGCCCGGTCCGTGGCTCTCGCCGCCGGTTAAGAGGGTAAGGCGGGGCATGGGGTGATCCGGCGGCGCCTAGACGGCGCGGACGAAGTCGATGAAGCCCTGCTCGACGTTGGTGCCCACCAGCTTGACGCGGACATGGTCGCCGACGTCCATCCCCTGCTCGCCGTGCACCACCTTGCCCTCGACCGGCGGCGCGACGATGCGCACCCAGGTCCCCTTGTCGGAGGCGCCGGTGACGATGCCGTCGAAACGCTGGCCGATCCGCGGCTCGAGGAGGAGCGCCGCCGCCGACTTCTGCACCCGCCGCTCGACCTTGTTGGCGGCGTCCTCCTGGTCGGTGCAGTGGGTGGCGAGGGCGCCGAGGTCGCCCGGCGCGTAGGGCGACGCCGTGCCGGCGAGCGCCGCTTTGACCAGCCGCTGGGTGATGACGTCCGGAAAGCGGCGGTTGGGGGCGGTCGAATGGGTGTAGTCGCGCACCGCCAGGCCGAAATGCCCCGGCGGCGTGCCGCCCGGCGCGTCGACCACGTACTCGCCGGCTCCCATCAGCTTGATCACCGAGAGCGAGAGGTCGGGGAAGCGCTCGGGATCCGCCCGCCGCCGCCGCTCGAGGAAGTCGGCGAGCGCCTTCGAGTCGGGCTCGGCGGGGAGGGTCTCCTGGTAGCGGGAGGCGAGCTCGACGATGCGGTCCCAGCGCTTCGGCGTGCGCACGACGCGGCGCAGCGACGGCAGCTTCTTCGCCTCGAGGAACTCGGCGATGCAGCCGTTGGCGGCGATCATGAAGTCCTCGATGAGCTGCTTGGCGCGGTTGGGGTGATCTGCCTCGAGGCCGGTGATGAGCTCGCCGTCGAAGACGGCGCGCGCCTGGATGGTCTCCAGGCCCAAGGCGCCGTGCTGGTAACGCAGCGCCCGCAGGCGCTGCGCTACGGCATCCTGCATCTTGAGCTGCTCGTCCAGCCCCGCCACCTTCGCCGCCGGCGCCGGCAGCGGCCCCTTCCCCTCCAGCCAGGCGCCGACGCTCGGGTAGGCGAGCTGGGCGTGGTTGTGGACGAAGGCGCGGTAGACCGCCGAGCTGGCGACCGAGCCGTCGGCCGCCACCGTCATCTCGGTGACCACGGCGAGGCGATCCTCGCCGTCGGCGAGCGAGGTGAGATCGGTCGACAGGCGCTCGGGCAGCATGGGGAAGATCTCCGCCGCGGTGTAGACCGAGGTGGTGTTCTGCTGCGCGTGGGCGTCGATGGCGCTCCCCTGGCGCACCAGTGCGTCGACGTCGGCGATGGCGACCCGCACCCTGGTGGCGCCGCCGGGAAGGGCCTCGGCGACCTCGATCTGGTCGAGGTCGCGCGAATCGTCGTTGTCGATCGACGACCAGAGGAGCTGGCGGAGGTCGGCGACGCCGGCGGGCGGCGCTGCGGCGCCGGCGATGTGGGTGAGCTCGGCGAGCTCGGCCGGCGAGAAGTCGGGTGCCAGGCCCTGCTCGGCCATCACCCGGTGGGCGATCGCCCGCAAGTCCGACCGCGTGTGCGCGTGCGCTGCCATTGCTGCCTCCGTTCTTAAAGGATCGGTGCGGGCGGGCTCTCGCGCGAGCCGCTCTGCCGGCGTGGAACGGGCCGGCGCCCGTCTGCGTGCGCGATCGCTCTCCAGGTCAGCGAAAGTATCCGGTGACGTCGACGATCAGGTGGGTGGCGGCGCCGGCGTCGTTCTGCACTGCGAAGGCGCCGCTGCCGCTCGAGGCGAGCATGAGGATGGCATTGTTGGCGCGCGTCTCGCCGGGGCCGAAGTTGATCGTGCTGCTCGCCGGCGCCTGGGCGTTGCCGGGGAAGAAGCGCAGGTCGCCGGCGGCGCCGGGGCCGACGATGGTGACGTTGACGGCGAGCGCCTGCGCCTCGGGCGGGATGCTGCAGCTGCCGGCGGCGACGATCACCCGCTGGCTCCCCGGCGGCACCGCGGGGCCGCCCCAGGGGCCGCTGGCGTTCCGCGTATCGAGGAGGCGGCAGGGCGCCAGGGTGTAGAAGTCGAGCGGCCCGGCGGCGGTGGCGACCGGCGGCCTCCAGCCGAGCTGGACGACCTCGAAGTCCCCCGCCTTGAGCGCGGCGAAGGCGGGGTTCAGCACGTCGTTGTCCCAGCGCGTGTCGTAGGTCCCCTGCACGTACATGTCGCTGCCGTTGTCGGCGACGATCAGCCCATAGGTCTTCATCGCCTGGAAGATGCGCTGCACCTCGGCGGTGTAGCCCGAGATGTCCTTGCTCGCCTTCAAGCGCAGGCGCGCCCCCATCGGCAGCGCCCCCGCGCTCGAGCCGGCGTCGTGCGAGGCGGGGTAGACGTAGCTGTTCGACGTCCGCACCGTGCAGCGGAAGGCGTGGCGGATGGGGCCGCTGCCGAAGGCCTCGTCGTAGCGCACCAGCCCGGGCAGGATGGCGAGGCCGGCGGCGTCGGCCGAGGTCCAGGTGTCGGGCCGGCGGGCGTCGCTGTCGAGCGCGAAGATGGCGCCCGAGCCGGCCTCCCAGTGGTCGACGCTCCAGTGCGCCTGGTAGAGCTCGAAGAGGATGCGGCGGTCGCGGTCGACGATCAACATGTGGTCGTCGTCGCCGTCGCCGCCGCCCGGCGTCCCGCCCTCGATCCACTTCGGCTGTGTGCGCGCCGCGGTGGGGATCGGGTAGCCGGCGGGACGGCCGGCGGCGCCGTGGTCGCTCTGGTCGTCGGAGAGGACGAAGCGGACGCTCTCCAGCGGTTGGGTGCCGGGGACGACGATGTAGGGGAAGCCATAGATGCCGGCGAGCGGGTCCATCGGATCGACGTCGCCGCCGAAGTCCGGATGCAGGCCGCGCATGGTGCCGATGAAGCCGATGAAGCCGGCGCTGCCGGGGTCGACCGGCGCGGCGCTGACGTCGACGTTCCACCAGTTGTCGGGCGGGAACAGCGGGTTGGGAGCCGGCAGCGCCCCGCCGAGGGTCACCTGGGCGGCCGCCGGCGAGGCGCCGGCGCAGAGGGCGGCGAGACCGGCGAGGGCGAGGGCTGCCGCGGTGCGCAGAGAGCCACCCCGGCGGGCGGACCGGGCCGGCCCGCGACTCCCGCGCCGATCAATCGTCATCTCAGCATCGATTCTAGCGCAGGCGTCGCGGGCCGCTACGGCATACAAGAAGGCCGGGCTCGGACCGGCTCGATGGCCCGTCCGGGCCTACGGCTTCTTCGCCGCCGGCACGAAGTCGAGCGCCGCCGAGTTCATGCAGTAGCGCAGGCCGGTCGGCTGCGGCCCGTCGGGAAAGACGTGTCCCAGGTGGGCGTCGCAGCGGCTGCAGACGGTCTCGGTCCGCCGCATGAAGAAGCTGCGGTCGTCGTGGTCGGCGACGGCGGCGGGGTCGATCGGCTGCATGAAGCTCGGCCAGCCGGTGCCGGACTCGAACTTGGCGGCGGAGGAGAAGAGCGGCTGGCCGCAGCAGACGCAGCGGTAGGTGCCCTCCTCGTGGTTGTCGGCGTAGGCGTTGCCGAACGGCCGCTCGGTGCCCTTCTGGCGGGTCACCTTGTATTGCTCGGGGGAGAGCTGGGCGCGCCACTCGGCGTCGGTCTTGACCACCTTCGCGGCGGCGCTCGCGGCGTTCTCGGGAGCTGCGGGGTCGATGGTTCTCTCGCTCATGGACGGTTCAACACGGGCTCGGCGCGAAGAGTTCCCGCGCCTACTTGGTGGGCACGAACTTGAGGGCGTAGCCGTTCATGCAGTAGCGCAGGCCGGTCGGCGGCGGGCCGTCGTCGAAAACGTGGCCGAGGTGGCCGCCGCAGCGGCTGCAGAGGACCTCGATGCGCGGCATGCCGAGGCTGGTGTCCTTCTTGGTGAGGATGCTCTGCGGCGAGAACGGCTTCCAGAAGCTCGGCCAGCCGGTGCCGGAGTCGAACTTGGCGTCGGAGCTGTAGAGGAGCTGGCCGCAGGCGGCGCAGCGGTAGACCCCCTTGGCGTGGTTCTCGAGGAAGGGGCCGGTGCCGGCGGTCTCGGTCCCTGCCTCGCGCAGGATGTGGTACTGCTCCGGGGTGAGGATCTTCTTCCACTCGGCGTCGGGCTTGACGACCTTGTCGGTATAGACGGTGAGCGCGGCGGGGGCGGCCGGCGCCGGGTTGGCGGCCTTGGCGGCGGCGGCCTGAGGGGCCGGCGAGGCGGCGCGGGCGAAGGGCACGACGGCGGCGGCGAGGAGCGCCGCGCCGAGGGCGGCGGTGCGCAGTGTGGTCGTTCTCATGGTCTCGGGATCTCCTTTCGACTACAACGGTTGTACGGTTCCGCAGCATCCCCGGATCGGATCGGCCCGCTAGCTAGCCGTCGGTGTCTGCCGTCGCCTCGCCGGCCGGCGAGGCGACGGCCTCGGGAGCGAGGCCCGCCAGCCGCCGGAAGGGGGCGCGGACCGCCTCCGGGGTGCGGCACGGCCGGCCGCTCGCCCGCTCGATCCAGACGTGGTCGGTGGCGCCGGTCGCCAGGACGTCGCCGCCCAGGCGCACCTCATAAGCGAAGCGGACGCCGCGGCTCATCAGCCGCTCTCCCCAGCAGGCGACCTCGACGGTCTCGCCGTAGTGGGCCGGCCGGCGGTAGCGCAGCTCGACACCGGTCACCATGAGGAGATAGCCCATCGCCTCGATGTCGGCATAGCGGTAGCCGGAGAGGGCGCAGAGGTGGGTGCGCGCCAGCTCGAACCAGGCGACGTAGTTGGCGTGGTGGACGACGCCCATCTGGTCGGTCTCGACGTAGCGCACCTCGATCGCGGTGGTCGAGCGGATGGGCTGCGCGCTCTCGCTCGGCTCTCGGCTGGAGGCAGTCATGGCCGCGGCTCCTCGCTCGGTCGGGGGATCGGCCGCGCCGCGCGCGGCACGCTGGCCGGTATCGCCGGCGCCGCCCGCGCCGTCCGGCTGTAGCGGAGGACCGTCCAGAGGATCTTATAGCCGGCGCGGAGGGTGCCGACGACGGTGCCGGTGATCTTCGACACCCCCACCCGCCGCCGGTAGGAGACCGGCACCTCGGTCACTCGCAGGCCGGCGGCGAGCGCCTTGACCTGCATCTCGGCGGTCCAGCCGAAGTCGGGGTCCGCCATCCCCAGGCGCTCGAGCGCCTCCCAGCGGGCGGCGCGGAAGGGTCCGAGGTCGGTGTAGTGGTGGCCGTAGAGGAGGCGGATCAGGGCGCAGGCGACGAGGTTGCCGGCGCGCGCCTGTGGCAGCAGGGCACCGCGCTCGCGACGGCCGAGGACGCGCGAGCCGATGACGAGGTCGGCGGCGCCGGCCTCGAGCGGCGCCAGCAGCCGCGGCAGCTCGTCCGGGTGGTCGGAGAAGTCGGCGTCGACGAAGGCGACGAGGTCGGGCGGCCCGTGGCGGCGGAGGTGGTCGAGGCCGGCGAGGCAGGCGCTGCCGTAGCCGCGCCGCGCGGCGGGCACGACCACCGCGCCGGCCGCCGCGGCGACCCGCGCGGTGCCGTCGG
This sequence comes from uncultured Acidobacteriota bacterium, assembly GCA_963755825.1. Lineage (GTDB taxonomy): Bacteria > Acidobacteriota > Thermoanaerobaculia > Multivoradales > UBA5704 > DATBQN01. Next base: position 484,481 of record CAVWLA010000001.1, read on the forward strand.
TCGAGCCGTTGTCGGCCACCACCACCCGCCGCACGCGCCGGCGCGGCAGGGCGGCGAGAACCAGGGGGAGCGACGCCTCCTCGTCGAGCGCCGGGATGACCACGTCGACGGTGGGCGGCCGCGGCGGCGGCGTCGGCTCGCCGGCGGCGTCGGTCGCCTCGTTGGTCAGCGCGTTTGTCACCGATGGATTTTATGCCATGCTTCGCCCTCGCCCGCCCGCTCGCCGGCCGCGGGCGATCGCCATCCGGCGCAGCGTCCAGATGCAGCGCCGGAGCCTTCCCGGGAGCCATCGCGCATGACGTTCAACCGAGCCTCGACCGTCCTCGCCATCTTCGCCGTCACCCTGCCAATCGGCGGCTCCCTGCGGGCCGCAGCGCCTCCCGCGAGCGCCGCGAGCTCGCCGGCCGCCGATTCTGGCTACCACCGCATCCAGCTGCCGGTCGCCACCGGCCAGGTCTTCCCCTACACCGTCGAGGTCCCCGCCGGCTGGCAGGTGCTCCGCCTCAAGGACGCGCCCGGCCTCTGGCTCGGCCCCGCCGACGGCAAACCGCCCGACGACCCGCGGCTGATCTACGTCCGTATCAGCCCGGTGCCGCTCGCCGATCCGCCGGCGGTGGTCTCGGCGATCAAGGCCAACGACGCCGCCGACGCCTCCTGGTCGGCGCCGACCGTCGAGGTCCGCGAGGTCAACGGCGTCAAGGGCGTCCTCGTGCAGGTGGATAGCGGCACCGGCGACAAGGCGGGGAGCATGCTGACGCTCAAGCTGCCGCTCGCCAAGACCAGCGTCGACTTCATCGGCGCGGCGAAGCGGGACGAGTTCGCCAAGCTCAAGCCGCTCTACGAGCGAGTGCTCTTCTCGGCGCAGCGGACAGCGGAGAAGGCCGACTCGAAGCCTGCCGCCCCGAAGCCGGCCGGCAAGCCGTAGGGACGATGCCGGTCCACGCCTACGGGGGCCGGCTGCCGCGGCTGGGAGCGCGCGTCTTTCTCGCCGCCGGCGCCCAGGTCATCGGCGATGTCGAGGCGGGCGACGACGTGTCGTTCTGGTTCAACACCGTGGCGCGCGGCGACGTGAACTGGATCCGCATCGGCGCCCGGACCAACGTCCAGGACGGCAGCGTGCTCCACGTCACCCACGAGCGCCACCCGCTCGCGATCGGCGCCGGCGTCGTCGTCGGCCACCAGGTAGTGCTCCACGGCTGCACCATCGAGGACGGGGCGCTCATCGGCATCGGCGCGCGGGTGCTCGACGGCGCGGTGGTCGAGGCGGGGGCGCAGGTGGGCGCCGGGGCGGTGGTGGCGCCCGGCCACCGCATCCCCGCCGGGCACCTCGCCCTCGGCGTGCCGGCGCGGGTGGCGCGGCCGCTCCGCGCCGAGGAGACGCAGCGGATCGCCGACACCCGCGACCGCTACGTGGAGCTCAAGGATCGTTATCGGCAGGCACTGGGAGGAGACGGATGGTGAGCTCGGAGGGGACGGCGGAGATGGCGATCGAGAAGAGCGCGGGGAGCGGGCTGGCGCGGCGCGGGGCCGGCAGCGTCGGCGCGGCGGACTTGGGGAGCCGCGTCCGCCTGCAGGCGTGGGTGCACCGCCGCCGCGACCACGGCGGCGTCATCTTCCTCGACCTCCGCGACCGCAGCGGCGTCGTCCAGGTGGTGGTGAAGCCCGAGGAGGCGCCCGCAGTGGCGGCGGCGCTGGCGCCGGTCCGCGCCGAGTGGGTGGTCGAGGTCGAGGGCGAGGTGGTCGCCCGCTCGGCGGAGAACGTCAACCCCGATCTCCCGACCGGCGGCCTCGAGGTGATCGCCGCCTACGCCGCCGTCCTCTCGCGCTCCGAGCCGCCGCCCTTCTCGCTCGACGGCAAGATCGAGTCGGCCGAGGAGACGCGCCTGCGCTACCGCTACCTCGACCTCCGCCGCCCGGAGCTGCAGAAGAACCTCCTGCTCCGCGACGAGGTGACGCTCGCCGTCCGCAACTACTTCCACGAGCAGGGCTTCGTCGACGTCGAGACACCCATCCTGACGCGCTCGACGCCGGAGGGGGCGCGCGACTATCTGGTGCCCTCGCGGGTCCACCGCGGCAGCTTCTACGCCCTGCCGCAGTCGCCGCAGCTGTTCAAGCAGATCTTGATGGTCGCCGGCCTCGAGCGCTACGTGCAGATCGCCCGCTGCTTCCGCGACGAGGACCTGCGCGCCGACCGCCAGCCGGAGTTCACCCAGATCGACGTCGAGATGTCCTTCCCCACCGAGGAGGACATCTACGCCCTCGTCGAGGGGCTCTTTAAGCGGATCTTCCCGCTCGTCGGCATTCATCCGCCGGCGCGGTTCCCCCGCCTCACCTACGCCGAGGCGCTGCTGCGCTACGGCATCGACCGCCCCGACCGCCGCTTCGGCCTCGAGATCGCCGACCTCTCGGGAGCCCTCGGCGGGAGCGGCTTCCGCGGCTTCGCCGAGGCGGTGGCGGCGGGCGGCGTGGTGCGCGGCTTCGCGGTGCCGGGAGCCAGCGGCGCCGCCGAGGCCAGCCGCAAGGAGGTGGACGGCTGGGCGGAGGTGGCGCGCCGCCACGGTGCCGCCGGCGTCTTGGCCCTCCGCCGGCGCGGCGGCGAGCTCGTCTTCCAGGTGAGGAGCGCGCTCTCCGCCGCCGAGCTGACGGCGGTCGCGGATGCCCTCGGCCTCGAGGAGGGCGGCATCGCGCTCCTCGCCGCCGGCCCGGAGAGGACCACGGCGGCGGCGCTCGGCGCCCTCCGCCTGGAGCTCGCCCGCCACTACCGTCTGATCCCCGAGGGGCGGCACGAGTTCCTCTGGGTGACCGGCTTCCCGCTCGTCGAGTGGAACGCCGACGAGAAGCGCTGGGACTCCACCCACCATCCCTTCACCAGCCCGGAGCCGAGCCACCTCGATCGCCTGGAGAGCTCGCCCGGCACGGTCGAGGCCCGCGCCTACGACGTGGTGCTCAACGGCCTCGAGCTCGGCGGCGGCTCGATCCGCATCCACGACCCGGAGGTGCAGTCGCGCGTCTTCGCCATGCTGGGGATCGGCCGCGCCGAGGCCGAGGAGCGCTTCGGGTTCTTCCTCGAGGCGCTGCGCTACGGCGCGCCGCCGCACGGCGGCATCGCCCTCGGCCTCGACCGCCTGGTGATGATGCTCGCCGGCGCGGCGTCGCTGCGCGAGGTGATCGCCTTCCCGAAGACCACCAAGGCGGCCGACCTGATGACCGCCGCCCCCTCGACCGTCGAGCCCCGGCAGCTGGCGCAGCTCGGCATCTCGGTCATCGGGGAGGAGCCGGTCGAGGGCGCTTGACCGCGGTCGCCCATCTCGCCCTCCGCCACGGGCTCGACGCGACGCCGATCCTGATCGGCGCCGGGGCGCTCGACGAGGCGCGGCAGCACCTCGCCGCCTGGGCCGCCGGCCGCACCGTCTTCCTCCTCTCGACGCCCCGCCTCGCCGCCCTCCACGAGGCGCCGCTCGCCTCGCTCGCCGCCGGCGCCGCCCGCCGGGTGTCCCTGACGGTCGCCGACGGCGAGGCGGCGAAGACCGTTTCGACCGCCGAGCGGCTGTGGCGCGAGATGCTCGCCGCCGGCGGCAAGCGCGACAGCCGCCTCGTCGCCTTCGGCGGCGGCAGCGTCGGCGACCTCGGCGGCTTCACCGCCGGCTGTTTCCTGCGCGGCATCTCCTTCGTCCAGGTGCCGACCACCCTCCTGGCGCAGGTCGACGCCGCGATCGGCGGCAAGACCGGGGTCGACCTGCCGGAGGGGAAGAACACCGTCGGCCTCTTCCATCACCCGGAGATGGTGATCGCCGAGACCGCCCTCCTCGCGACGCTGCCGCGCGAGGAGCTGCGCTCGGGGCTGGTCGAGGCGATCAAGATGGCGGCGCTCCTGGACGTCGGCCTGCTGGCGCGGATCGAGGGCGACCTCGCGGCGCTCCTCGCCGGCGATCCCGCGGTGCTCGCCCCGGTCGCCGCCGCCGCCGCCAGGCTCAAGGTTGCGGTCGTCGAGCGCGACCCCGAGGAGGCCGGCGAGCGCCGGCTGCTCAACTTCGGCCACACCCTGGGCCACGCCATCGAGTCGGCGGCCGGCTATGCCGGGCTCCGCCACGGCGAGGCGGTCGCCTACGGCATCCTCTTCGCACTCCGCCTGGCTCTCCGCCGCGGCCTGCCGGCCGCCGACGCCGAGCGCCTGGCGCGCCTGATCGGCCGCCTCGACCTGCCGCCGCTGCCCGACCTCGCCGGCGCCGACCTCGTGGAGCGCCTCGGCCGCGACAAGAAGGCCCGCGAGGCGGGGCTCGCCTGGGTGCTGCCGGCGGCCCTCGGCGACGGCCGCATCGTCGACGGCATCGACGGCGGCGAGCTCGCCGCCGAGCTCGCCGCCTTCCTCGCCGCCCCCTTCGCCCTCGTCTGAAGCCCTGGTTCAGCCGCGGGCCGCCGTCGCGCCGGAGCCCGGAAAGTCATCCATCAGCTATACTTGGACGTACTGAAAAGAGGGAGGACGGGCGCCGTATCCCGCCCGCGCACCGCTCCTATCGCCGGCAGAGCATGACCACCCGCCGAACTCTCCTGCGCCGCGTCAAGCTGCGCTACGTCCTCTTCGTCGTCCTCCTCCTCTCCGGCATCATCCCGTTCATGGCGAGCAGTCTCTTTCTCTTCGGCAGCGACCAGGAGATCCTCGAGAACAAGGAGCGGGAGTACCTGATCGCCAAGGCCGGGACGCTGTCGAACCAGATCCAGGCCTACCTCGCGAACGTCCGCCGCCAGCTCGACCAGCTCGGCAACGGCCTCCTCTACCCCGACGGCCCGGCGACGACCGAGGCCCGCCTCCACGAGCCGTGGGTCGAGGCGTATCTCAAGAGCTTCCAGCGCGACAACCCCGACTTCCGAGCCCTCCGCGTGCTCGACATGCAGGGGCGAGGCCTGTCGCGCGAGCACCTGCGCCCGCCCGAGCAGCAGGCGATGGACGTCGCCTGGCGGCAGAGCCGGCAGAGCGGACGCATCGCCTACCAGTTCGTCGACTACACCGGCAAGGTGGCGCCGCTCGTCGCCGTCGCCATCCCCGTCGCCGGTCCGCCGGCGGCCGCCGCCGCCGTGCCGCCAGGCGCCATCGCCGTGCCGGCCGCCGCCGGCGGACCGCAGCTCATCGTCGAAGCGCTGCTCAGCCTCGAGCCGGTCGGCGCCGAGCTCACCAACAAGCTGCGCCGCGACGTCGACATCTACCTGATCGACGACGGCGCCGGCAACGTCCTGTGGTCGAACGGCGGCCAGAGCCTGGACCACAAGGTGATCAGCTACTTCCGCGCCGGCCAGGTCAACATGACGCACGAGTACAACGCCGCCGGGCCCGGCCGGCCGGCGCGCGCCATGCTCGCCCAGGTGAGCCCGGTACCGGAGAGCGGCTGGTCGGTCGTCGTGCAGCGGCCGCAGGCGGCGGTCTTCGCGGTGGCCGACCAGATGGTCTTCAACTGGGCGCTGGCGACGCTCCTCCTCGCCGCTCTCGCCCTCCTCTTCGCCCTCGTCGCGGCGCGCCTGGTGAGCCAGCCGATCCAGCGCCTGGCGAAGACCAGCCACGAGATCGCCGAGGGCGACCTCTCCGGCCGCGTCGAGGTCGGCGGCCTCGGCTCCGAGCTCGCCGACCTCGCCGACGACTTCAACCGCATGACCCTGAACCTCGAGAGCCACGTGCGCCAGCTGCGCAGTGCGGCGCAGGCCAACCGCGAGCTCTTCATCGGCTCGCTGCGCGCCTTCGTGGCGGCGGTCGACGCCAAAGACCCCTATACCCGCGGCCACTCCGAGCGGGTGGCGGCGGTCAGCCGCACGGTCGCCCGCCAGCTCGGCCTCGGCGAGGAGGTGCAGCACAAGGTGTGGATCGGGGCGCTCCTCCACGACGTGGGGAAGATCGGCGTCGAGGACCACATCCTGCGCAAGAGCGGCGTCCTCACCCCCGAGGAGTACGACCAGATGAAGCTCCACACCGTCATGGGGGCGGACATCCTGTCGCGCATCCAGGAGCTGCGCGAGATGATCCCCGCCGTGCGCTGGCACCACGAGGCGTGGGCGGGCGGCGGCTATCCGGACGGCCTCAAGGGCGAGCAGATCCCGCTCATCGCGCGCATCGTCGCCGTCGCCGACTGCTTCGACGCCATCACCACCAACCGTCCCTATCAGCAGGCCGGCAGCCTGCACCACGCGGTGGAGACGATCACCAAGCTGACCGGCAAGAAGTTCGACGCCAAGGTGGTGACCGCCTTCCTGCGCGCCTGCGAGGCCGGCGACGTGCGGGTCGGCGCGGCGCGCCCGGCACCGCTCGAGGACGCCGGCCGGCCGGTCGCCCAGGCTGCAGCCCAATAGATGGCGTTCCAGTTCATCCTCGCCAACCTCCTGGCCGACAACGACGACGCGGTCGGGGTGCTCTTCCTCGACGGCAGCGGCGAGACCGTCGACCTCGCCTGCTCGCAGTTCACCCCCTACGAGATGCGGGTGCTCGGCGCCTACCTGGGGATTTACCTGCGCCGCCTCGAGCGGCTCCTGGTCAACAACGACCTCGGCGCCACCCGCCTCATCCACATCGAGAAGCCGGCGCTCCACATCTACGCGATGCCGGTCTCCGACGGCTACTACCTCGGCCTGGTGCAGCGCCACCCGGCGCTCGTCGCCCGCACCCGCCGCTCGCTGGAGGACGCGGTGGGCCAGCTCACCCGCGAGCTGTTCACCTGAGCCAGCCCCGCCGCGAGGCGGGCGTCGGCTATCATCCGCCCATGGCGGATTCCTCGGACAAGCGGCCACGAGATCTCCTGGAGCTCGCTCCGGAGACGAGCCTCCCCGAGCCCGAGCGCGCCAGCTTCCTCGGCAAGCTCAAGCGCGGGCTCTTCATGACGCAGAGCGAGCTGGTCGAGAAGATGGGCGCCGTCGTCGGCGGCAAGGTGACCCTCGACGAGCGGACCCTGGAGTACCTGGAGGAGGTCTTGATCGGCGCCGACCTCGGCGTCGACACCGCCCTCGAGCTGGTCGAGCGGGTGAAGAAGAACGCCACCCGCGAGCAGGCGGCGGACCCGGTGAAGCTCCGCCGGCTCCTCGCCGACGAGATGGCCGAGCTGCTCGAGAAGGCGCCGGCGCCGCGGCGCTTCGGCCGCGGCCCGCTCATCACCCTGGTGGTGGGGATCAACGGCGTCGGCAAGACGACCTCGATCGCCAAGCTCGCCCGCCGCGCCCAGGAGCGCGGCGAGCGGGTGGTGCTCGGCGCCGCCGACACCTTCCGCGCCGCGGCGATCGAGCAGCTCAGCCTGTGGGGCGAGCGGCTGGGGGTCGAGGTGATCCGCCAGGCGGCGGGCTCCGATCCCGCGGCGGTGGTCTACGACTCCATCCAGGCGGCGCGCGCCCGCCGCGCCGACCAGCTCCTCGTCGACACCGCCGGCCGCCTCCACACCAAGGACCACCTGATGGCCGAGCTCGCCAAGATCGGCCGCGTCATCGAGCGTGAGGCCGCCGACTGGCAGCGGCGAACGCTCCTCGTGCTCGACGCCACCACCGGCCAGAACGCCCTCGCCCAGGCGCGCACCTTCACCCAGGTGGTGCCGGTCGACGGTGTGCTGCTCGCCAAGCTCGACGGCACCGCCAAGGGGGGCATGGCGATCGCCGTGTCGCGCGAGCTCAAGGTGCCGGTGCTCTACCTGGGGGTCGGCGAGACGGCCGACGACCTGGTGGAGTTCCGGCCGCGGGAGTTCGCTGCTGCCCTCCTCGGCTAGCCCGCCTTCGCCGGGCGCCAGCCGGCGCTTCCTCGGCCTCGCTCTTCGCCTCGCCGCCCGCGGGCGCTACGGCGCCTCGCCCAACCCGCGCGTCGGCGCCGTCCTCGTCTCCCCCTCCGGCAAGGTGGTGGGGAGCGGCTGGCACCGGCGTGCGGGAGGTCCGCATGCCGAGGCGGAGGCGCTCGCCGTCGCCGGCGGCCGCGCCCGCGGCGCCACGCTCTACGTCACCCTCGAGCCCTGCGCCCACCATGGCCGCACGCCGCCCTGCGCCGAGGCGGTGGTCGCCGCCGGCATCGCCCGCGTCGTCGCCTGCCACGGCGATCCCGACCCGCGGGTCTCCGGCCGCGGCTTTGCCCTGCTGCGGGCGGCGGGGATCGAGGTCGAGATCGGGCCGCTCGCCGAGGAGGCGGTGGCGCTCAACCTCTCCTTCCTCGTCGCCGCGGCGCTCGGCCGCCCAGCGGTCACCCTCAAGTGGGCGATGAGCCTCGACGGCCGCATCGCGACGGCGGGCGGCGAGAGCCAGTGGATCACCTCGCCGCCGGCCCGCCGCTGGGCGCTCGCCCTCCGCGAGGAGCACGACGCGACGCTCGCCGGCGTCGGCACCGTCCTCGCCGACGACCCGCAGCTCAATCGCCGGTTGGGCCTGGCGCCGGGCGCCGGCCTGCGGGCGGTGCTCGACCGCGGCCTGCGCACGCCGCCGACGGCGCGGCTCTTCGAGGTGCCGGGGACCGTCGTCCTCTACACCGAGTCGGCGGACGAGGAGAGAGCGCGGGCGCTCGCCGCGCGCGGCGCGACGATCGTCCAGCTGCCCACGGTGGCGCCGGCGCCCGTCCTCGCCGACCTCCACAGCCGCGGTGTCCGCAGCCTCCTCGTCGAAGGGGGCGGCGAGGTGCTCGCCAGCTTCGTCGCCAGCGGCCTCTTCGACCGCGTGGCGGCGGCGGCGGCGCCGCTCCTGATCGGCGGCCGCGAGGCGCACGGGCCGCTCGGCGGCGCCGGCGCCTGCGGCCTCGCCGCGGCGCCGCGCCTCGAGGGCCTCGCCGCCGGTCGCCGCGGCAAGGACGTCATCCTCACCGCCTATCGCCAGGGCGCGATCGCCGAGCTGCTCGGCCGCGTGCTGCCCGCCACGGAGCCTTCCACGCCGTGAGCCGCTCCGCGGCGCAGGAGGCCAGGTGTTCACCGGCCTGGTGAGCGAGCGCGGGCGCGTCGCCGGCGACCTCCGGCCGCTTGCCGGCGGCGCCGTGCGCTTGGCCGTCGAGCACAGCGCGGAGCTCGCCGCGCGCCTCGATCTCGGCGCCTCGCTCGCCGTCTCCGGCGTCTGCCTGACCGTCGTGGCGAGCGCCCCGTCGCCCGCCGGCTGGCGCTCGGAGTTCGAGGCGATCCCCGAGACCCTGGCGCGGACGACGCTCGGCCGTCTGCGCGCCGGCGACGCGGTCAACCTCGAGCCGGCGCTCCGCATGGGCGACCCGCTCGGCGGCCATCTGGTGCAGGGGCACGTCGACGGGACGTCCGCGGTGGTCGAGCGGCGCGACGCGAGGGAGAACCGCGAGCTCGCCTTCGCCCTCCCCGCCGCGCTCGCCCCTTTTCTGGTGGAGAAGGGCTCGATCACCGTCGACGGCGTCAGCCTGACCGTCGCCGCCCGGCTGGCCGACCGCTTCACGGTGGCGCTCATCCCGCACACCCTCGCCGTCACCACGCTCGGCGATCTCGTCGTGGGCGACCGGGTCAACCTCGAGGTCGACGTGCTCGCCAAGTACGTCCAGCAGGCGCTCGCCGCGCGAGGCCTCGCGGACCCGCGATGACTGCCCCAGCCGAGCCGGCCCAGCGCGCGGAGCCGCCGCGGCCGGCCGCCCATCTCGCCGAGCCCGCGCGCTTCTGGATCCGCTACGCGCCGCGCGCCTGGCCGGGCGCCGACGGCCCCTGGATCGATCTCGCCACCGCCGGCCTCGGCCCGGCGGCCGAGCGCGCGGGGCCGGCCGACCTCCCGGAGATCGGCGGCCCCCAACCGCTCGACGACCTCCTCTACCTGCCGCTGGTGCCGCCGTCCCACGCCGCGGCGCGCGACGCCGTCGCCCGCGCCCGGCTCGCCGCCGGCACGCCCGTGCTCCTCCAGGCGCAGCTCGGCGCGGCGGCGAGCGGCCGGCCGGCGGCGGCGCCGGTGCCGCCGTCCGGAGCCGTCGTCGTCGCCGATCCGCTCGCCGCGCTCCTCGCCGGCGACCTCGCCGCCCTCGACCGGCTGCCAGCCGGCGCCGCCGTCGTCTGGCCGCTGGTGGCCGGGCTCACCGACGATCCGGCGCTCTGGGAGGCCGGCTGCGGGCGGCTCGCCGCCGCCGGCGCCGGCGTGGTGCAGGTGCTGGCGCTCGACCTCGGTCCGGCGGACCGCCGCCGGCTCGTCGTCTGGTGCGGCGAGGCGGCGTTCGAGCCGCTCTTCCATCGCCCGCCGCCCGCCGCGGCGGCCGCGCGCGCCTTCGCCCGCACCGCCGCGCGGCACGGCCTGGCGCCCTTCCTGGCGCGGCCGGCGGTGATTGCAGCCGGTTCCGCCACCTTCAACCCCGCCGCCGCGGCCAACCGGCGCCTCGCCGGCGAGCTGGCGCTGGCGGCGGAGCTCTCCGCCCGCCTGGACGGGCCGGCGGGACGGACGCAGGCGCTCTTCGCCGCCGCCCGCCAGGCCGACCGCACCGCCTACGACCTCGCCGCCCTGGCGCGCGAGGGCAATCTCCCGGCGCTCACCTGGCTCGACGCCGCCGGCCGGCGGATGGTGGAGGAGAGCGTCGCCGGCGCGCCGCCGGCGCTCCTCGCCGAGCTGCTCGCCGAATACGTCGGCGGCGAGGGATAATCGGCGCCGTCAGATGACCGGACCGAACCGACCGCGAAGGAGCCACGATGAGCCGATCTGATGGAGCGCCGAGGACGACAGGCCGGACGGCGACGCTGCTGATCCTGGCGGGCCTGGCGCTCGCCGCCGGCCCGGCGATGGCCTGGACGGTCGACGGCGACGCCCCGGCGGGCGATTTTCGCGCCTTCAACCAGCGTTTCGCCTCCGACGCCTACTTCTATCCCGGCCATGGCGCGGCGCCGCTCGGCCTCGTCGGCTTCAACGTCTACGTCGAGGCGAGCTACGACAAGAGCTTCGGCGCCCAGAGCTTCGCCGACACCACCATCGACGGCGGCCTGACCGGCGGCGCCCTCGCCGTCGGCCGCGTCGGCGTGCGCAAGGGGCTGCCCGGCGGCTTCGACCTCGGCGTCTCCCTCTCCCAGGCGCTCGACGGCGACGTCAAGCTCGGCTCGGCGGAGCTCTCCTACGCGCTCTTGAAGGGCGGCACGGTGGCGCCGGCGGTGGGCATCCGGCTGACCGGCACCCGCACCCTCGACGCCCACGCCTACGCCCTCGACCAGGAGGGGATCGAGATCCTCGTCTCCAAGGGCTTCCTCCTCCTCACCCCCTACGCCGGCGCCGGCATCGTCCACAGCAGCGGCCGCCTGCACGGCGACCTCGGCAGCCTGTCGGCGACCGACACCCGCGGCGTCGCCTACGCCGGGCTCACCCTCAACCTGCTGCTCCCCAAGATCACCGTCGAGGTGGAGAAGGCGGACGTCGTGCAGGGGAGCGTCCGGGTGGCCTTCGGTTTCTGATCCCGCTCCAGGAGACCGCCATGATCGACCTGCGTTCCGACACCGTCACCCGCCCTGACGAGGAGATGCGGCGCGCCATGGCGACCGCCGAGGTGGGCGACGACGTCATGGGCGAGGACCCGACGGTCAATCGCCTGCAGGAGGAAGCGGCGGCGGCGCTCGGCAAGGAGGCGGCGCTCTTCGTCCCCTCGGGGACGATGGGCAACCAGATCGCCCTCCACCTCCACGCCCGGCCGGGGTGCGAGGTGATCTGCGACGCGCGGAGCCACATCGTCCACCTCGAGATGGGGGCGATGGCGGCGCTCTCCGGCCTGCTGCCGCGGGTGATCGCGACGCCCCACGGCCAGCTCGATCCGGCGGCGGTCGAGGCGCTCATCGCGCCGCCCGGCTCGCTCCGCGCCCGCACCGGCCTCATCGCCGCCGAGACCAGCCACAACATCGCCGGCGGCACCGTCTACACGCGGGCCGAGCTCGACGGTCTCCTCGCCGTCGCCCGCCGTCACGGCCTGCCGACCCACCTCGACGGCGCCCGCATCTTCAACGCCGCGACCGCTCTCGGCACCACCGCCGCGGCGCTCGCCGCCGGCTTCGATACCGTCCAGTTCTGCCTCTCGAAGGGGCTGGGCGCGCCCGTCGGCTCGCTCCTCTGCGGCTCGCGCGCGCTCGTCGAGGAGGGGCGGCGGGTGCGCAAGATGTTCGGCGGCGGCATGCGCCAGGCGGGGGTGATCGCGGCCGCCGGCTTGGTCGCGCTGCGCAAGGGCCCGGCGTGGCTGGGCGAGGACCACGCCAACGCCGCCCTCCTCGCCCGCGCGGTGGCCGAGCTGCCCGGGGTGGTGCTCGATCCCGCCGCGGTGGTGACCAACATCATCGTCTTCCGGCTCACTCCCGAGATGTTCGGCGGCAGCCCCCCGCCGGCCGGGCTCGCCGCCGCCTTCCTCGCCCGCCTGCGCGAGCGGGGAGTGCTGGTGAGCCAGGTCTCGCATGACCAGGTGCGCATGGTGACCCACCGCGACGCCTCGCGCGCCGACGTCGAGACGGCGATCGAGCGTCTCCGCCAGGTCGCCGGCGCGGCTCTTCCCGTCGCCGGCTGACGCGGCGCGCGCGCCAGCGCGGTAAGGGCCGCGCGGGCGGCGGCGAGAGTGTTAGTGTTCTCGCGCCAGCCCATTTCAGGCCCACCCCGCCAGGAGGAGAGGCATGCCGTACCTCGGCGCGCTCGACGTCATCATCTCCCTCGTCGTCATCCTCGTCGTCCTCAGCCTCGTCGTGCAGTCCATCCAGCAGCTCGTCAAGAAGGTCCTCAAGCTCAAGTCGCGGACCATCGAGAGCTCGCTCGCCGACCTGCTCGGCAGGGTGGTGACGCCGATCGGCGATGGCGGAGATGGCGGAGTGGCGCCCGCGGTGCAGGCCGCTGCGGACCCTGCGGCGGCGCCGAGCGGCGCCCTCCGCCGGCCGGCCGGCAGGGCGCCGGCGGACGGGGGGCTGGTCGCCGAGGTCATCGACGAGCTCAAGTCGCTCGGCCGCCGCACCCTCTTCAACCGGCCCATCCTCGATTCGATCGCCAAGGACGACGTGGTCAAGGTGCTGACCAAGATCGGCGCCGCCCGCATGTACCCCGCGTTCCGGCAGCGCTTCCAGGACGTCGAGCAGGCGATCGGCGCGGTGATGCAGGCGCTCGACGCGGCGAAGGCCGTGGCGCTCACCGGCAGCACCAGCGCCAAGCTGGCGTCGATCGAGCAGGCGCTGGCGCCGCTCGCCTACGACCTCGCCAGCCTCTCGGACGGCAAGCAGGTGCGGGCGACCGCCGTGGTGGGGGATCTGATCGGCGTCCGCCGGGTGCAGATGCAGTCGATCCTCGCGACTCTCGGCGAGGCGCAGGATCAGGTCAAGCAGGACATCGCGGCGGCGCTGGCGGCAGGGCAGCCGACGGACGGGCTGCAGGCGGTCGCCGCCGCCCTCCGCGACGCCGCCGACGGCCTGAAGCGCCTGGGGGACCGGGTGGAGGCGGCGATCGCGCCGCTCGCCGCCAAGCTCAACGAGGTCGACCTCTGGTACGACACGGTGATGCAGGGCTTCGACGAGCGCTACGCCCGCCACATGAAGACCGTCGCCGTGGCGATCGCCGCCGTCACCGTGATCGCCCTCAACGCCAACTTCTTCAACCTCTACAGCGCCATCGTCAACGATCCCAAGCTGCGCGGCATCGCGCTCTCGACCGGCCAGAGCCTGGTGCAGCAGAACGCGGCGCCCGCTCCGGCCGCGGCTCCGGCTCCCGCGACCGCGCCGGCTCTTCTTCCTGCGCCGGCTCCAGTGCCTGCCACGGCTCCGCCACCCGCCGCCGCGGCGGTCCAGCCGCCAGCGCCGGCGACCACCGCCGCGGACGTCCGCCAGGCCGGCCAGGAGGTGCAGCAACAGGTCGATGCCTACGAGGCGTTCGGCTTTCGTCGCCTGCACCGCTCCGACTGGAAGCGCTACTGGTGCCAGGAGGCGCCGTGGACGCCGACCGGCTCGCCCACCTGGGGGCCGTGGCTGGGCGAGGGCCTGAGCGTCCTCTTCGGCTGGCTCATCACCATCCTGTTGCTGAGCGCCGGGGCGCCGTTCTGGGAGGATGTGCTGGAGTCGCTCTTCGGTTTGAAAAACCTGATGCGCCAGAAGACGGCGACCCAGAACGTCGAGCCGGCCTCCGGCGGCCAGGCGAAGACCTGACCGCCGGCGGCCTCGGAGCTGGCGGGAGCCTAGCGCCGGGGCAGGCGAGCCACGAGGTCGATCTCGACCAGCGCCGCTTTGGGGAGCGCGGCGACCTGGACGGTCGAGCGCGCCGGCCGGTGGTCGCCCATGGCCTCGGCGTAGATGGCGTTGAGCGCCGGGAAGTCCGCCATGCTCTGCACGAAGACGGTCGCCTTGACGACGTCGGCGAAAGTGGCGCCGGCGCTCGCCAGGACGGCGGTCAAGTTCTCGAAGGTCCGCCGCGCCTGCGGCTCGAAGCCGCCGGGGACCAGCTCGCCGGTCGCCGGGTCGAGCCCCACCTGGCCGGAGGTGAAGAGGAAGCCGCCGTAAGAGACGGCCTGCGAGTAGGGGCCGATGGCGGCCGGGGCGCCCGCCGAGTGATAGCTCTCGATGCTGCCGTGCTGCTTCGCGTCGTCCATGGGTCGATGTCCTCTCGAGCTCGCGGCTCGTCAGCGGGCCGGTCTGCGAAATGCGGCGGATCAGGTCTCGGCGAGGTCGTAGATGCCGATGTAGGGAAGGTTCCGGTAGCGCTCGCCGGCGTCGAGCCCGTAGCCGACGACGTAGTGGTCGTCGATCGCGAAGCCGCGGTAGTCGATGGCGATCTCGACCCGCCGCCTCGCCGGTTTGTCCAGGAGCGCGCAGAGCTTGACGCTCCGCGCGCCGCGGAAGCGCAGCAGGGCGAGGATGGTGCCCAGCGTATAGCCGGTGTCGACGATGTCCTCGATCAGCAGGACGTCGCGGTCGCGGATGGCGAGGTCGAGGTCCTTGCGGATGCGGATCTCCCCCGGGGTGGTGGCGCTGCCGTAGCTCGTCGTCTGCAGGAAGTCGACGACGACCGGCACCCGCAGCTGGCGCAGCAGGTCGCAGAGGAAGAAGACCGAGCCCTTGAGCACGCCGACGGCGAGGAGCGGCTCGCCGGCGCTGACGCGGCCGGCGTAGTCGCGGTCGATCTCCGCCGCCAGCTCGGCCACCCGGCGCCGCAGGTCCGCCTCCTCGATGAGGGCGCGGACAGGGCGGTTTTCGTTTCCCGGCGGCATGGCGTAGACTCTCAAACTAGGTTACTTAGCTTGCTCGCAACGGGCTTTCCAAACGGGCTCTCCGTAGCGCGCTTCTTTCTCGACCATCGCCCCGACCACCGTCCGACCTCCCGACACCTCCCGCCATGTCCACGGTCCAGGAGCTCTCCGTCCTCCACCGCCGCTACGCCGACATCTCCCACCGCTTCCGGGCGGCGTGGACGTTCCATCAGTTCCTGCAGAGCCTGGGAAAGAGCGTCGTCGGCCGCTCGCCAGATCACGCCGCCGATTTCCAGGCTCTCTACACGGACCTCAAGGAGATCTCGCAGAACCTCAATGCCTCGGAGACGGATCGCCTGCGGGTGCGGCTCGATCAGCTCGACCGGCGGCTGGGCGAGCTCATCTGGACTCTCGAGGAGGAGGATAGCAGAGTCGATCCGCACGCCCTGCGGCAGTTCTTCCGCCGCATCAAGAGCTACGACGAGAAGATCCTCACCCAGCTGGTCAAGTTCTACGTCTATGCCCAGCACGGCGAGGCGTGGGCGCCGACGCGCATCGACAAGGTCGACTTCCTGCTCACCCGCCTCTCGGAGGACGACGGCGTCGATCCGGCGAGCGGTCCCAACCTCCGCGACCCGCGGCGGCTGGGCGAGATCTATCAGGCGCTCTGGGCCCTCCTCGGCGCCGACACGCCGAGCGCCGAGGCGATCGCCGAGCGCCGCGGCGCCATCGAGCAGTCGCGCTACGAGGTGAGCGGCTTCGACACCCTGGACCAGCTCAACGACAGCGGCCTGATCGGCCGCTACCGCGAGATCAAGCACGGCCTCGGCAACCTCTTCTTCGAGCCCGAGCTGGCGCTCGCCATCCAGGAGACGAACCTTGCCATCAAGGCGCGCATCCAGAAGCTCTACGGCCAGGAGGAGCGCCGCATCGTCGCCGAGTACCAGCGCGTCTTCGAGCTCGAGCGCGAGGTGCCGGTCGACGGCGACCTCGACGGCGAGCTGGCTCTCTTCCGCGGCGAGATCGAGCGCTTCGAGCAGGCGCTGCAGCGCGACGAGTTCAAGCTCCAGGACCTGGCGCTGATCCGCGAGCGGGTGCGCACCCTGATGCCGCGCCTCTCCGAGGCGCGCGCCGTGACGCCGCTCGGGCCGCGCCTTGGGGACACCGGCGAGATGCGGGCCTCGGCGGCCTCCGAGGCGCCGCTCGTCGAGAGCGAGGACGTGCTCGGCGACCACTTCCGCCTGCTCGTCGCGGCCCTCCGCGAGGTCGACCACGACCTCCGCCCGGAGAGCGTCGTGCTGACGCCGCTGATCTTCCCCTACCGGCTCGAGGCGCGCGAGGTGCTCGCCTTCCGCCGCCTCTACGGCAGCGACGACTGCGACCGCCAGCTCGAGCAGTTCCTCCTCGAGGCGGCGGCGCTGCGCATCAAGGTCAACGAGGAGGCGCAGGAGATCGCCAGCATCCTCGACGAGACCTCGGTGACCGGCGAGGCCTCGGTCTTCGGCCGCGGCCGCCTCACCGCGCGCACCGCCGACGGCTACCTCTGGCGCTTCCACCACGTGCTCAACGAGATGCTGCTCTCCGGCGACCCCGCCGAAGCGCGCCAGCTCCAGCTCCTCCGCATGCGCCTCATGCGCGACTATTCGGGCCTCTGGCTGCTCGCCTACAAGCCGCTCTTCGGCGCCCGCCGCATCGGCGCCACGATCGCCTAGCGGCCCGCGCCGGGCCTGATCGTCCGCTCCCCGAGCGCCGGCGGCGGGGAAACTTCGATTTTCCCTCCCTCCCAGCGCCGCGGGTGATGGAAAATTTGATTTTCCCTCTCGCCAAGTGCCGCGGGAGATGGAAATTTCGATTTTCCCTCTCGCCAGGCGCCGCGGCTGATGGAAATTTTGATTTTCCCTCTCGCCATCCGCCGCGGGCGAGGGAATTTGCGATTTTCCCTCTCTCCTTGCCCCATCTCCGCAGGTGCCGCGGGGAAGGGGAGCACGGGCGGGAGCGGATGGCGGCGCGGCGCTGCAGGCGGGGGCAGGGAGTAGAATGCCGACCGAGCCTTTCAGTCGACAGCGGAGGTCACATGCGACGAGTCACCGGTATCGGCGGCATCTTCATGAGCGCCAAGGATCCGAAGGCGCTCTGCGATTGGTACAAGAAGCACCTCGGGATCGATGTTCAGAGCTGGGGCGGAGCAGCCTTCACCTGGACTGACCTCGAAGGCAACCCGATGAAGGGAACGACGGCCTGGTCGATTGGTCCGGCGGACGGCAAGCACTTCGCTCCGAGCGAGTCGACCTTCATGGTCAACTATCGAGTCGACGATCTGGCAGAGCTTCTCAAGGCACTGCGCGAGGAGGGTTGCGACGTGCTCGAGAAGACCGACGACTCGGAGTACGGGAAATTCGGATGGGTCATGGATCCAGAGGGCAACAAGGTCGAGCTCTGGCAACCGCCACCAGGGGAATGAAGCTCGGGGCGTCGTGAGTGGGGCCGACGTCAGACCCTCGCTGCGCTGGACGCTCGAGTGCCGGCTTCGCCGTCTGTCGCCGGTTGAGCTCCGCTCACGCCGGGCCGAGGAGCGCCGGATCGCTCAACAGGGCGGCGAGGAGAGCGCGCAGGCGGTCGGCGGCGGCGGTGCCGGCGGCGAGCACCTCGGCGTGATCGAGCGGGCCGGCGCCCAGGCCGGCGGCGGCGTTCGTCACCAGCGAGATGCCGAGGCAGGCAAGCCCCATGTGCCTGGCGGCGAGGACCTCGAGGACGGTCGACATGCCGGCGAGGTCGGCGCCCAGGGTGCGCAGCATGCGCACCTCGGCTGGGGTCTCGTAGGCGGGTCCCGAGAGGCCGGCGTAGACCCCTTCGGCGATCTCCACGCCGAGCTCGGCGGCGGCGGCGCGGGCGAGCGCCGCGAGGCGCCGGTCGAAGGCGCTCGTCATGTCGGGGAAGCGGGCTCCCCAGGCGGGGGGCAGCTGGCCGCGGAGCGGGCTCGTCCCGGTCAGGTTGAGCTGGTCGCGGACGAGGACGAGGTCGCCGGCGCGGCGCGCCGGGTCGACGCCGCCCGCGGCGTTGGTGAGGATCAGCACCCGCGCGCCGAGGAGCGCCGCGAGGCGGACCGGGAAGACCGTCTGGTGCGCGTCGTAGCCCTGATAGAGATGGAGCCGGCCACGGAAATGGAGGATCGGCCGCGCCGCGCCGCCGGCGGCCGGCAGCAGCAGCTCCACCTCGTGCGCGTGCCCATCGACCGGATGGATGGGGAAGGGGAGGAGGGTCGAGAGGGGGGCAGGCCCATGGGCCGCGGGCACGATCTCGACGCCCAACCCCGATCCCGAAACCACCGCGGCGACCGGCCGCGGCCAGCCGAGGGTGCCGTAGCGGTCGACGGCGTGGCGGAGGGCGGCGGCGAGGTCTTCCACGGGCCGGAGCGTAGCATCCGCTCTCCGGCTGAGGTGGGTGCTGGCTCAGCTCGGTTCCGAGGACGCTGAGCCAGCACTCTCCCGCGCCGCGCCCGCTTGCGCTATCGTTCCGCCTTCGGCGATTCGACGACGGCCGGCGCTCCGCCGGCCGCTTCCATATGGGCCGGCGAGGGATCATGTCGGAGCTCGACGAGCAGATCGAGGTGCGGCGCGCCAAGCGCCAGAGGCTCGCGGACGCGGGGATCGCCACCTACCCGCACCGCTTCGACCACGACGCCGAGCCCGCCGACGTGCGCGCCCGCTGGGCGGACGCCGCCGCCGCCGACCTCGAGGCGTCGCCGGTCCGCCTGCGCGTGCCGGGCCGCATCCGCGGCATCCGCGGCCAGGGGAAGATCGCCTTCGTCGATCTCCACGACGGCCGCGACAAGCTGCAGCTCCTCATCCGCCCCGACCGGCTGCCGGCGCCGGCGCGCCAGGTCTACGACAACCTCGACCTCGGCGACTTCGTCGGCGCCGCCGGCCGGCTCATCCGCACCCGCTCGGGCGAGCTCTCGCTCGACGTCGACGACCTGACGCTCCTCGCCAAGGCGCTGCGGCCGCTGCCCGAGAAGTGGCACGGTCTCGCCGACGTCGAGACCCGCTACCGCCAGCGCTATCTCGACCTGGCGACGAATCCGGAGTCGCGCCAGGTCTTCGCCGTGCGCGCGGCGATCGTCCAGGGGCTGCGCGCCTTCCTCGACCGCCGCGGCTTCCTCGAGGTCGAGACGCCGATGATGCACTCGCTGGCGGGCGGCGCCACGGCGCGGCCGTTCCGGACGCATCACAACGCCCTCGACCTCGATCTCTACCTGCGCATCGCGCCGGAGCTCTTCCTCAAGCGGCTCCTGGTCGGCGGCATCCCGCGGGTCTACGAGATCAACCGCAACTTCCGCAACGAGGGGATCTCGGTCCGCCACAACCCCGAGTTCACCATGCTGGAGTTCTACTGGGCCTATGCCGACTACCGCGACCTGATCGAGATGACCGAGGAGATGATCGTCGAGGTCGCCGCGAGCGCTCTGGCGCTCCAGGGCAAGAGCGACCTGGAGTGGAACGGCGCGCCGCTCGACCTCGCGCGCCCCTGGGAGCGGCTGTCGGTTCGCGCGGCGATCGTGCGCTTCGCCGGCGCCGATCCGGCGCGCCTGGAGAGCGTCGAGGGCCTGCGCGCCGAGCTCGCGGCGCGCCACCTGACGCCGCCGCCGGGCGGCACCTACGGCCATCTCCTCATGCACCTCTTCGAGGAGGCGGTCGAGGCGCACCTAGTGCGGCCGACCTTCATCCTCGACCACCCGGTCGAGGTCTCGCCGCTCTCCAAGCAGCGCCAGGACGACCCGCGCTTCACCGAGCGCTTCGAGCTCTACCTCGGCGGCATGGAGATCGCGAACGCCTTTTCCGAGCTCAACGATCCCGACGTCCAGGCCGACCGCTTCCGCGGCCAGCTCGAGGCGCGGGAGCGCGGCGATGCCGAGGCCCATCTCTTCGATCACGACTACATCCGCGCCCTCGAGCACGGCATGCCGCCCGCCGGCGGCGAGGGGATCGGCATCGATCGCCTGACCATGCTGCTGACCGGCCGCAGCTCGATCCGCGACGTCATCCTCTTCCCCCTGCTGCGGCCGCTGCCGACGGGCGCCGAGCCGGCGATCGCCGAGCGGGACGACGCTCCGCGCGCGGAGCCGGAGCAGCCGGGATCGTGAGCCGCCGGCCTTCCCGGCTGCTGCTGCAGAACGTCCCCTTCCCGGTCGTCCTCGCCCTGCGCTATCTGCGGAGCACCCGCCGCGACGCCTTCGCGAGCTTCCTCTCGGCGGTGGCGGCGGGGGGCATCGCGCTCGGCGTCACCGCGCTCGTCCTCTCGCTGGCGGTGATCTCGGGCTTCCAGGACGCTCTGCGCGGCGAGATCCTCTCCCGCACGCCGCAGATCGAGGTCGAGCTCAGCCCCGGGGCGAGCGCCGCCGACGCCGCGGCGGCGCGGCGCGCCGCGCTCGCCGTGCCCGGCGTCGTCTCGGTGCAGCCGCAGATCGCCGGCAGCGGCTGGCTGGTGCACCACGGCCGCGTGCAGCCGGTCGACATGGTGGGTTTTGCCGGCCGCGTGCCGGCGTCGTTCCCCGGCGCCTCCGGCCGGCCGGAGGGGCTCTACGTCGAGGCCGCGCTCGCCGCCCGCTGGGCACTGGCGCCGGGCGACGCGATCGACATCGTCTCGCCACGGCCGACGCTGACCCCGTTCGGCGGCCCGCAGCCGCGGCTGCGCCGCGCCGTCATCGCCGGCACCTTCCGCAGTGGCCGCACGCAGGAGGAGACGGAGCGCATCGCGCTGCCGCTCGCCGTCGCCGAGTCGCTCCTCGGCGGCAGCGAGCGCCGGCTCGAGGTGGCCGCCGCGGGCCTCGACGCGGCGCTCGCCGTGGCTGGCCGCCTCGGCCGCGCGCTCCCCGCGGGGAGCGTCGTGCGCACCTGGCAGGATCTCAACCGGCCGCTCCTCTTCGCCCTCCGCCTCGAGAAGACGATGATGTTCGTCGCCGTCTTCCTCATCGTCCTCGTCGCCGAGCTGGCGCTCATCGCCGACCTGGCGCTCATCATCGCCAGCAAGCGGCCGGAGATCGGCATGCTGGGGGCGATGGGGGCGACGCCGTCGCACCTGCGCCGCGCCTTCCTCCTCCTCGGCGGCATGGTCGCCGGTGCCGGCGCCCTCGCCGGCGCCGGTCTGGGCGTCGCCGCCGCCTGGGTGCTCGACCGCTACCACCTGCTGCCGGTGCCCGGCAAGGTCTACTTCCTCGAGTACGTGCCGTTCGAGGTCAAGGGGACCGACCTGGCCCTCGTCCTCGCCCTCACCCTGGGCCTCGCCCTCCTCTCCTCGCTCTACGCCGCGGAGCGCGCCGCGACCCTCGATCCCGTCGACGCGATGCGGCGGTAGAGGCGGTGGCCGCGATGACCGAGACGACCCGATGAGCCTCGCCGTCCGCGCCGAGGGCCTCGCCAAGACCTACCAGGACGGCATCCGCCGCGTCGAGGTGCTCTGCGGCGCCGACCTCGCCGTGGAGCCGGGCGAGCTGGTCGCCATCGTCGGGCCGTCGGGGTCGGGGAAGTCGACCCTGCTGCACCTCTTGGGCGCCCTCGACCGCCCGGACGGCGGCGAGATCGAGATCGGCGGCGAGCGGCTGTCGGCGATGGCCGGCGCCCGCCTCGCCGCGTTCAGGAACCGCACCATCGGCTTCGTCTTCCAGTTCCATCAGCTGCTGCCGGACTTCACCGCCCACGAGAACGTCATGCTCCCCGGCCGCATCGCCGGCAGCGACCCGCGGCAGGCGGCGGCGCGCGCCGCCGCGCTGCTCGCAGAAGTGGGGCTCGCCGACCGCCTCGAGCACTATCCCAACCAGCTCTCCGGCGGCGAGCGCCAGCGCGTCGCCATCTGCCGCGCGCTGCTCCTCGAGCCGCCCCTCCTCCTCGCCGACGAGCCGACGGGGAACCTCGATCCGGCGAGCGGCGAGCAGGTCTTCGAGCTGCTCGTCGCCCTGCAGCGCCGCCATGGCACCACCGCCGTCCTGGTGACCCACAATCCGGAGATCGCGCGGCGGGCGGGGCGCATCCTGCGCCTCGACGGCGGCCGCCTCGCCGAGGTCGTCGATGAGGACGACGAGCCGCGGCGCGAGCCCGCCGCCGGCGGTGTCTAGGCGTTGAGCTGGCGCCTGCAACCATCCGCCCGCCCGCCCCGTCTCTACGGCTGATCAGAGCATCGGGACGCCCGCTCCGCCGGCCCCGCAGGGCCGGGGGCACGCGGGGGGGGCTGTGCTAGAATTGAGGCCCGAAAGGCGGTGCGCCCAAGCCCTACAAACGATAGGTTTCTAGGGTTTCCGGCAGGCGCCGTGTCTTAAGGGAAGAGGTTTCGCAGAATGTTTGAGAAGTACAACGAGAAGGCACGCCGGGCGCTCTTCTTCGCCCGCTACGAGGCGAGCAAGCTCGGCAGCCGAGTCATCGAATCCGAGCACATCCTGCTCGGCATCCTGCGCGAGGGCGAGGAGACGGTCAACGAGATCCTCCGCCGCTTCCAGGTCAAGCCCGAGGACATCCGCCGCGAGATCGAGGGCGAGCGCGTCTTCGTCGAGCGCATCTCGTCGACCGCTGAGCTGCCGCTCTCGGAGGAGTCGAAGAAGATCCTCGCCTACGCCTCGCACGAGGCCGAGAGCATGCTCCACGCCACGGTCGGCTCGGAGCACCTGCTGATCGGCATCCTCCGCGTCGAGGGCTCGATGGCGATGCGCATCCTCACCCAGCACGGCTTCGACGTCTACACGGTGCGCGAGGAGGTGCTGTCGATCGCCAAGGAGCGCGAGGCATCGCAGCAGAAGAAGGAGCTGCCGTTCCTCTCGGAATACGGCCGCGACTTGACGACGCTCGCCGCCGAGGCTTCGTTCGATCCGCTGATCGGCCGCGACAACGAGGTCGACCGCATCGTGCAGATCCTCTCGCGCCGCACCAAGAACAATCCCATCCTCCTGGGCGAGCCGGGGGTCGGCAAGACCGCCATCGTCGAGGGCCTGGCGCAGCGCATCGTCGAGGGGCGGGTGCCGATCTTCCTCGCCCAGAAGCGCATCGTTGCCCTCGACCTCTCGCTGATCGTCGCCGGCACCAAGTACCGCGGCCAGTTCGAGGAGCGGCTGAAGGGGATCTTGAAGGAGCTCAAGGAGAGCCGCGACCTGATCGTCTTCATCGACGAGATCCATTCGCTGATCGGCGCCGGCTCCGCCGAGGGCTCGCTCGACGCCGCCAACATCCTCAAGCCGGCGCTGTCGCGCGGCGAGATCTCCTGCATCGGCGCGACGACGCTCAAGGAGTACAGGAAGTACATCGAGAAGGACCGCTCGCTGCTGCGCCGCTTCCAGGCCATCCAGGTGGCGCCGCCCAGCCCCGAGGAGACGATGGAGATCCTCGACGGGGTCAAGGACCGCTACGAGTCGTTCCACAAGGTGCGCTATCGGCCGGAGTCGCTGCGCACGGCGATCTATCAGTCGAACCGCTACATCCCCGATCGCCACCTGCCGGACAAGGCGATCGACGTCATCGACGAGGCGGGGGCGCGGGTCAAGCTGCGCCGCGTCCGCGACACGCAGAACTTGCGCCGCCTGGAGCAGGACATACGGCAGGTGGTCAAGGAGATGAAGGTCGCCATCTCCGACAAGGACTTCGAGCGCGCCGTCTATCTCCGCGAGCGCGAGATCGAGCTCCGCGAGGACCTCGAGCGGATGAGCCTGACGACCGACGAGAGCGGCATCCTCGAGGTGACCCGCCACGACGTCGAAGAGGTGATCTCGTCGTGGACCGGCATCCCGGTCGCCGCGCTGCAGAGCGAGGAGGCGGAGCGGCTGGTGAAGATGGAGGACATCCTCCGCCTGCGCGTCGTCGGCCAGGACCGCGCCATCTCGGCGATCAGCCGCGCCATCCGCCGCTCGCGGCTGGGGGTCTCCAACCCCGAGCGCCCGGTGGGCTCGTTCATCTTCCTCGGCCCCTCCGGCGTCGGCAAGACCGAGGTGGCGCGGCAGCTCTCGGAGTTCCTCTTCGGCAGCCAGCGGGCGCTGGTGCGCTTCGACATGAGCGAGTACATGGAGAAGCACGCGGTGTCGAAGCTGATCGGCTCGCCGCCGGGCTACGTCGGCCACGAGGAGGGCGGCCAGCTCACCGAGCGGGTGCGCCGCCAGCCCTACTCGCTGATCCTCTTCGACGAGATCGAGAAGGCGCATCCGGACGTCGCCAACCTGCTGCTGCAGATCCTCGAGGACGGCACGCTCACCGACGCCTACGGCAACCAGGTCGACTTCAAGAACACCCTGGTGCTGATGACCTCGAACATCGGCAGCAAGCTGGTGCTCCGCGGCGGCCGCATGGGCTTCGGCGAGGGCGATGCCCAGGCCGGTTTCCAGCGCCTCGAGGAGGAGATCCTGGGCGAGCTCAAGCGCACCTTCAGCCCCGAGTTCATCAACCGCATCGACGAGGTGATCGTCTTCAACCCCTTGGGCGAGCCGGAGCTGCGCTCGATCGTCGACATCCTGCTCTCCGACGTCAACGTGACGCTTTCCGAGCGCGGGTTGAAGGTCGAGGTGTCGCGCGAGGCCCGCGAGTGGCTCCTCGCCAAGGCCGGGATCGACCCCTCGACGGGGGCCCGCCCGCTGCGCCGCACCATCCAGCGCCACATCCAAGATGCGGTCTCCGAGATCCTCATCAACCAGCACGGCGAAGCGATCGAGCTCATCGAGGTCGGTCTCGAGGGTGGCGCCCTCAAGTTCCAAGCCCATGAAGGCCAGGAGATCGTCGCCCGCTAGATCCCGCCCCTCCGCTCGGCGACCCGTCCGGCTTCTGGACCGGCAATTCGAGATCGCGGTGTAAGCTCGCGATGCCCACTCGGATGGAGTCAGGCGCCACCCTTCGAAACCGCGACCTCCCGGCAAGGCGTGAGAACCCGGGAGGTCCGTCCGCAACTTGGAGAAGACCTGCATGAGCCTCAAGGTCGTTCGATCGCGGTTCGTGGGCTCGCGAGAGCCCCGTGTGCCGCCGATCCGCCGCGCCCTCGCGCTGCTGCTGCTGCCGCTCATCCTCCTCGCCGGCTCCCCTCCCATCCTGGCGGCGGAGTACGACGGCCGGCCGATCCGGGCGGTCGAGTTCAAGGGCACGAAGACGCTCTCCGAGGAGACGCTGGTCTACTACCTGGGGATCAAGATCGGCGATCCGCTCGACCAGGAGAAGCTGAACGCCAACATCCAGAAGCTGTGGGAGCGCGGCCTCGTCGACGACCTGAAGATCGATGCGGCGCCGATGAACGACGGCGTGCGGCTGACGATCACCATCCAGGAGCGGCCGGTGCTGCGCTCGATCGACTACGAGGGCTTGAAGCGCCTGTCGCGTACCGACGTGCAGGACAAGATCTCCAGCCGCCACATCCGCGTCCACGAGGGCGAGCCGCTGTCGCTCGGCGAGCTGCAGCGCATCAAGTCGCTCATCGAGGAGCTCTACGGCGAGAAGGGGTACCGCTTCGCGCACGCCGAGTACAAGGTCGAGGACCTCCCCAACAACGAGAAGCGGGTGGTGTTCACCGTCGACGAGGGCGACCGGGTGCGCATCGCCGGCATCGACTTCACCGGCAACCACGTCTTCGGCCAGACCCGCCTGCGCTGGGCGATGCACAAGACGAAGACGACCAACCTCATCACCCGCCTGCTGAAGAAGGACGTCTACAACCCGGCGACTCTGCAGGAGGACCTCGACAAGGTCCGCGACCTCTACAAGGGCGAGGGCTACAAGAACATCACCATCGGCGATCCGAAGATCGCCGTCAAGGCGCTGGCGCCCAACGCCCCGCCCAAGGACCAGAAGCGGCGGATGTTCATCACCATCCCGCTCGACGAGGGCGAGCGCTTCAAGTTCGGCCAGGTGTCGATCGAGGGCAACAAGGTCTACGCCAGCACCATCCTGCTGCGGCCGTTCAAGGACAAGACCGGCGCCTGGTTGCGCTCGAAGGTGCTCGACGACAGCAAGAAGGCGGTCGAGGACCTCTACCACAACACCGGCTACATCTTCGCCCAGGTCGATCCCGAGCTCATCGAGCGCGGCGACCGCGTCGCCGACGTCGTCATCCACGTCAACGAGGGCGAGCAGTACAAGGTTGGACGCGTCGAGTTCGACGGCAACAAGAGCACCCGCGACAAGGTGCTGCGGCGCGAGCTGCGCGTCGAAGAGGGGCGCGTGATGTCGATCGGCGCGGTCAAGAACAGCATCACCAAGATCAACCAGCTCGGCTACTTCAAGCTCAACGAGGAAGACCCGGTCAAGATCGACTATGACAGCCAGAACAAGCAGGTCAACCTGATCTTCAAGGGCGAGGAGTCGGGGCGCACGCAGCTCGAGGTGGGCGGCGGCTGGAGCCAGATCGACGGCTTCTTCGGCCAGTTCTCGATCAGCACCAAGAACTTCCTCGGCCGCGGCGAGCAGGCCGGCATCTCGATCCAGACCGGCGCCTACCGCGACCTCTACGACGTCAACTACTACATCCCCTGGTGGCGGGACCGGCCGCAGAGCATCGGCGTCCGGCTCTACAAGCAGAAGCTCGACTACAGCCTGCTGACCGACCAGCACTACGTCACCAACAGCAAGGGGGCGGAGCTCACCTACGGCCGCACGCTCGGCCTCTTCGACCAGGCCTCGATCACCTATGCCTTCTCGAAGTACCAGGACAGCGCCGATCTGCTCACCGTCGACGCCAACGGCAACCCGACCGGCGCGGTGACCAACGCGGTGACCACCTACATCAACAGCTCGTCGATCCGCCCGGCCTTCGTCTACGACAGCCGCGACAACCCCTTCGAGCCGTTCCGCGGCCAGCGCTTCAGCGCCTCGACCGAGGTCGCCGGCGGCGTCCTCGGCGGCGATGCCTATTTCGTCCGTCCCGAGCTGACCTACAGCCTCTTCCAGCCGGTCACCCAGGGCACCACCAAGACGGTCTTCGCGATGAACCTGGCGGGCGGCGTCATCTCGCCGTTCGGCGGCCGCGACATCCCTCGCCTCGAGCAGTTCTACCTCGGCGGCGAGAACAGCCTGCGCGGCTTCCGCTTCCGCTCGATCTTCGCCACCGATCCCAAGACCGGGGCGCCGCTGCTCGACTCCCAGGGCTTCATCCGCGGCGGCGACCGCTACCTGCAGACCAACTTCGAGTATCATTTCCTGCTCGGCGGGCCGTTCCGCCTGGTGACCTTCGTCGATGCCGGCCAGGTCTACGGCCGCGAGCAGGACTTCGACCTCGCGCGGCTGCGCACCACGGCCGGGCTCGAGCTGCGCATCCTGGTGCCGGTGTTCGGTGCGCCGCTGCGCTTCATCTACTCGTTCAACCTGCACAAGCGCCCCAACGACGACTTCGAGCCGTTCCAGTTCAGCATCGGCACGAGCTTCTGAACCAAGGAGAAGAGAGCGATGTCCGTGAACACCTATTCCCCACGATGTGCCGCGGCGGCCTTCCGGCTCGTCCTGGGCGCCGGCCTCCTGCTCGGCGCCGGCACGGCGACGGCCTTCGCCCAGGCGGCGGCGCCGGCGCAGCCCGCGGCGCGGCCGGTGCAGGTCGCCGGCAGCGACGCGCGGATCAAGGTCGCGGTGATCAACACCGAGCAGATCCTGCTCGAGTCGCAGGCCGGCAAGAAGGCGCTCGCCGATCTGAAGAAGCTGCAGGAGCAGAAGGGGGCCGACCTCGACCGCCAGCAGAAGGAGATCCGCGATCTGCAGGCGAAGATCGACGCCGGCCGCCTGTCGCTCGCCCAGGACAAGCTCTCCGAGATGGAGAAGCAGCTCGGCGAGAAGGTGAAGGCCGCGACCCGCATGCAGGAGGACGCCAACGCCGAGCTCAACCAGAAGAAGGAGGAGATCCTGGGCGGCGTCGACCAGCGTGTCATGCCGATCATCAATCAGCTCGGCAAGGAGCTCGGGTACACGCTCATCTTCCGCAAGTTCGAGAGCGGCCTGATCTACGCCGACGAGGCGGTCGACATCACCCCGTCGGTCATCAAGCGGCTCGACGCCACCCCGGGCAAGTAGGCCGCTGCCGAGTGGCCCATCGACTTGGCGAGCTCGCCGAGCTCCTCGGAGGGCGGGTCGAGGGTGATCGCGAGCGCGACATCGAGGCGGTCCGCACCCTCGAGGCCGCCGGCCCGCGCGACCTCTCGTTCCTCACCCACGGCCGCTACCGCGCGCAGGCGGCGGCGAGCGGCGCCGGCGCCCTCCTCGTCGGCGCCCGCGACGCCGCCGCGCTCGCCGGCCGCGCCCTCCTCGTCGTCGACGATGCCGCCGGGGCGGTGGCGCGGCTCCTGGCGCTCTTCCATCCGCCGCCGCGCCGGGAGCCCGGCATCCACCCCACGGCCATCGTGGCGCCGGGCGCCGCGGTCGATCCCGCCGCCCACGTCGGGCCCTACGCGGTCATCGGCGAGGGGAGCACGATCGGCGCCGGTGCCGCGGTCGAGGCGCTCGCCGTCGTTGGCCGCGGTTGCCGGGTGGGGGCGGGCGCGGTGCTGCGGCCGCACGTCGTGCTCTACGACGGCACCGAGGTGGGGGAGGGCTCTGAGCTCCACGCCGGGGCCGTCCTCGGCAGCGACGGCTTCGGCTACGTGACCCGCGGCGGCCGCCATCTCAAGGTGCCGCAGGCGGGGACGGTGACGCTCGGCGCGGAGGTCGAGGTGGGCGCCAACTCCACCATCGACCGCGCCACGGTGGGCTCGACATGGATCGGCG
Organism: uncultured Acidobacteriota bacterium; assembly: GCA_963755825.1. Classification (GTDB taxonomy): domain Bacteria; phylum Acidobacteriota; class Thermoanaerobaculia; order Multivoradales; family UBA5704; genus DATBQN01. The sequence continues at coordinate 513,272 of CAVWLA010000001.1, forward strand.
CCGGCACCAAGATCGACAACCTGGTGCAGGTGGGGCACAACGTCCAGGTCGGCGAGGCGTCGCTCCTCTGCGGCCAGTCCGGGATCGCCGGCAGCGCCCGCCTCGGCAAGGGCGTCGTGCTCGCCGGCCAGGCGGGGGTCGGCGGCCATCTCGAGCTCGGCGACGGCGTGCAGGTGGCGGCGAAGTCGGCGGCGCTGGGGTCGTTCCCGGCCGGCACCAAGGTGGGCGGCATCCCGGCCGTCGAGCTCTCCCGCTGGCGCCGGGAGATCGTGCTGCGCGGCCGGCTGGCGGAGATGAGCCGGCGACTCGCCGATCTCGATCGCCGCCTGGCGGCGGTCGAGGGCGCGGCGCCGGCGGAGAGGTCCAACCTGCGAGGAGGCTCCCTTGACGAATGAAGCGCCGCGCTGGAACAGCGAGTGGATCCAGACGATCCTGCCGCACCGCTATCCGTTTCTGCTCGTCGACCGGGTGCTCGAGATGGAGCCCAAGAAGAGCATCGTGGCGATCAAGAACGTCACCGTCAACGAGGAGTTCTTCCTCGGCCACTTCCCCGACCATCCGGTCGTCCCCGGCGTGCTGCTGATCGAGGGGATCGCCCAGGCGGGCGGCATTCTCCTCCTCCACGACCTACCCGAGCGCGAGAAGAAGCTGCTCTATTTCGCCTCGATCGAGAGCGCCAAGTTCCGCCGGCCGGTGGTGCCGGGCGACCAGGTGCGCTACGAGGTCGAGGTGCTCCGCCTGCGCGCCCTCTACTGCCGGCTCGCCGGCCGCGCCCTCGTCGACGGCCAGCTCGCCGCCGAGGCGGTGATCTCCTCCGCCATGGTCGATCGCTAGATGGCGGACGAGGCGAAGGTCCATCCCACGGCGGTGGTCGATCCCGCCGCCCGCCTCGCGGCGGGGGTGACGGTCGGCCCGCACGCGGTCATCGGCCCGCGGGTCGAGATCGGCGAGGGGACGGCGGTCGGCGCCGGCGCGCAGATCCCGGGACCGGCGCGGATCGGCCGCGACAACCGGATCTCCCCCTACGTCGCCCTCGGCTTCGAGCCCCAGGACCTCAAGTTCGCCGGCGAGGAGGTCTTCCTCGAGGTCGGCGACCGCAACCAGTTCCGCGAGTTCGCGACCGTCCACCGCGGCACCGCCAAGGGCGGCGGCACGACGCGGATCGGCAGCGACAACCTGTTCATGGTCTACACCCACGTCGCCCACGACTGCCAGGTGGGGAGCCGCACCGTCTTCGCCAACAACGCGACGCTCGCCGGCCACGTCGAGGTGCACGACGACGCGACGATCAGCGCCTTCTCCAGCATCCATCAGTTCTGCCGCGTCGGCCGCCACGCCTACGTCGGCGCCTACACGGTGGTGGTGATGGACGCCCTCCCCTTCGTCAAGACGGTCGGCCAGAAGGCGGCCTGCTACGGCCTCAACACCATCGGCCTCACCCGCAAGGGGATGGCGGCCGAGACGGTGCGGCGGCTCGACCGCGCCTACCGGCTGCTCGTCCGCTCGCGCCTGTCGACCGAGCAGGCGGCAGCCCGCATCCGCGAGGAGCTCGCCGGCGGTCCCGACGTCGACTACTTCCTCGCCTTCATCGCGAGCTCGCGGCGCGGCCTGCACAAATCGGCGCCGGGGCGTGGCGGCGGCCGCGCCGGCGCCGCCCGAGAGGCGAGCGAAGAGGGCGCGGTCGAGGCGCCGAGCGCGGGCGGAGGCGGCGCTGAGTAGCCCGCTCCGCGTCGGCGTCGTCGGTACCGGCGCGCTCGGCCGCCACCACGTCCGCATCCTGGCGAGCCTCCCCGGCGCCGAGCTGGTGGGGGTCTACGACGCCACGCCGGACGCCGCCGAGGCGGTCGCCGCGGCGCACGGAGCGCGGGTCTTCCCCAGCCTCGAGGCGCTCGCCGGCGAGATCGAGGCCGCCGTCGTCGCCGTGCCGACGGTCGCCCACGCCGAGGTCGGCTGCCGCCTCCTCGACCGCGGCCTCCACCTGCTGATCGAGAAGCCGATGGCCGCCTCGCTCGCCGAGGCCGACCGCCTCCTCGAGCGCGCCGCGGCGCGCCGGCCGGCGCCCGTCCTCGCCGTCGGCCACGTCGAGTTCTACAACCCGGCGGTGCAGGCGCTCGCCGCCCTCGGCATGCCGCCGCGCTTCCTCGAGGTGGAGCGCCTGGCGGTCTTCTCGCCGCGGAGCCTCGACGTCGACGTCATCCTCGACCTCATGATCCACGACCTGCAGATCCTCCACTCGCTCGACGCCAGCGAGGTGGTCGAGGTGCGCGCCACCGGCATCCCGGTGCTCTCGCCGCGCATCGACATCGCCAACGCCCGCATCGCGCTCGCCTCCGGCTGCGTCGCCAACCTGACCGCCTCGCGGGTGTCGGCGGAGCGGGTCCGGAAGCTCCGCGCCTTCCTCCCCAGCCGTTACTACTCGCTCGACTACGCGGCGCAGGAGATCCGCGGCTACCGGCTGGAGACTCGCGAAGAGGGCGGCGAGCGGCGGATCGTCCCCGACGACCTCGCCGTCGAGCGCGCCGAGCCGCTGGCGAGCGAGCTGGCGGCCTTCGTCGCCGCCTGCCGCGGCGAGCGGACGCCGCTCGTCGACGGCGTCCAGGGCCGGCGGGCCCTCGCCACGGCCCTCGCCGTCGCCGCGGCCGCGGGTTAGGGCCGGGCCGGCCTGGCCGCCCGAGACACGGGCACCCTCGGCGCGCTACACTCGCCCGGCTCTGGAGCAGTCCATTTCAGGAGAGAATCCCTCATGAGCGACATCCGTATCGGTGTGATCGGCGGCAGCGGCCTCTATCAGATGGAGGGGATGGTGATCCGCGAGGAGCGCCGCCTGGAGACCCCGTTCGGCGACCCCTCGGACCCCTACGTCCTCGGCGAGCTCGACGGCCGCCCGGTCGCCTTCCTGCCGCGCCACGGCCGCGGCCACCGCCTCCTCCCCTCGGAGCTCAACTATCGCGCCAACATCTACGGCTTCAAGGTGCTCGGCGTCGAGCAGCTGATCTCGGTCTCCGCCGTCGGCTCGATGAAGCTCGCCTACAAGCCGACCGACATCGTGGTGCCCGACCAGTTCTACGACCGCACCCGCCACCGGGTCGACACCTTCTTCGGCCGCGGCCTGGTCGCCCACGTCTCGCTCGCCAAGCCGATCTGCCCGCGGCTGGTGCCGGTCTTCGGCGAGGCGGCGCGCGCCGCCGGCGCCACGGTCCACGAGGGCGGCGTCTACGTGAACATGGAGGGGCCGCAGTTCTCGACCCGCGCCGAGTCGGAGGTCTACCGCAGCCACGGCGTCGACGTCATCGGCATGACCAACTTCACCGAGGCGCGCCTCGCCCGCGAGGCGGAGATCTGCTACGCCTCGCTCTCCATGATCACCGATTACGACTGCTGGCACGAGACGGAGGAGGCGGTCTCCGGCGTCTCGGTGATGGAGGTCATCCAGCAGAACTCCAAGATGTCGCAGGACGTGGTGCGGCAGATCCTGGCGCGGCTCGACCCGGCGGCGGAGCGCGGCTGCCCGTGCCCGACGGCGCTCGCCATGTCCCTCGTCACCGAGCGCGCGCTGATCCCGCAGCAGACGCTGCGCGACCTGGCGCCGCTCATCGGGCGCTACATCCCGGCGCAGTGAACGAGCCGAGCTGGATGGCCGCTTGACCCGCATCCTGGTCACCAACGACGACGGCGTCTTCTCCGAGGGGATCAAGCTCCTCGCCACGGCGCTCGGCGAGATCGCCGAGGTGGTGGTGGTGGCCCCCGACCGCGAGCAGAGCGCCTCGGGGCACGCGCTGACGCTGTCGCGGCCGCTGCGCATGCAGAAGATCGCCGAGGATTGGTACTCGGTCGACGGCACGCCGACCGACTGCGTCAACCTGGCGGTGCTCTCGCTGCTCAAGGAGCGGCCGCCCGACTTCGTCGTCTCGGGGATCAACTTCGGCCTCAACCTGGGCGACGACGTGACCTATTCGGGCACCGTCTCGGCGACCTTCGAGGGGTCGCTCCTCGGCATCCCGTCGGTCGCCTTCAGCCAGGAGGTGGGGGAGGGGTTCTCCTTCGCGCCGGCGGCGCGCTTCGCCCGCCAGCTGCTCGAGATCCTCATCGCCGGCGACTACCCGCGCGACCTGATGCTCAACGTCAACGTGCCGGCGGGGCCGATCGGCGGCCTCGCCTTCACCCGCCTCGGCCGCCGCGTCTACAAGCAGTCGGTGACCGAGAAGCTCGACCCGCGCGGCCGCAAGTACTACTGGATCGCCGGCGCGCCGCAGTGGGAGCGGGCGAGCGGCACCGACTACGAGGCGGTCACCTCGGGCTCGATCTCGATCACGCCGCTGCATCTCGACCTCACCTACTATCCGGGGCTCGAGTCCTTCGCGCCGCTCAAGGAGAAGCTCGTGCGCCTCGACTTCGCGGGCGGCGATGCCCGACCCGCCGCGGAATGAGCGACTTCGCGGTTCAGCGCGAGCGCATGGTGAAGCTGGTCGCTTCGCGCGGCGTGCGCGACGAGCGGGTGCTGGCGGCGATGCGCAAGGTCCCCCGGCACCTCTTCATCAAGGAACATCTGCGCACCCGCGCCTACGGCGACCACGCGCTGCCGATCGCCGGCGCGCAGACCATCTCGCAGCCGTACGTGGTGGCGCGGATGAGCGAGCTGCTCGAGGTCGGGCCGACCTGCTCGGTGCTCGAGATCGGCACCGGCACCGGCTACCAGACGGCGATCCTCGGCCTCCTGGCGCGCCGCGTCTACAGCCTCGAGCGCGTCGCCGAGCTGGCGCAGGCGGCGATCCCGCGCATCCGTGAGATGGGGCTCGACAACGTCAAGATCCAGGTCTTCGACGGCACCGTGGGGTGGAGCGAGGTCGCCCCCTTCGACCGCATCCTGGTGACCGCCGGGGCGCCGAAGGTGCCCGAGCCGCTGCTCGACCAGCTCGCCCCCGGCGGCACGCTCCTCATCCCGGAGGGGACGCGGAGCGCGCAGCGCCTGGTGCTCTATCGGAAGTCGGCGCGCGGCGAGCTGCGGCGCCGCGAGGGCGAGGAGGTGGCCTTCGTGCCGCTCCTCGGCCGCCACGGCTGGAAGCCGGAATAGGCGGATGGCGGAGAGTGCCGAGCGCCGTGCCGTCCGCTGGCTGCTCGCCGGCCGCGTGCAGGGGGTGGGGTTCCGCTATTTCACGCGGCGGGCGGCGCGCGAGCTCGGGGTGACCGGCCGGGTGCGCAACCTGCCGAGCGGCGAGGTCGAGGTGGAGGCCGCCGGCGACCTCCGCTCGCTCGCCCTCCTCCGCGAGCGCCTGCGTCAGGGGCCGCCGGGTGCGCACGTCACCGATCTCGCCGAGGAGGAGCTGGCGGCGGCTCCGGCGGGCGACAAATTCGAGATCGACAGCTAGATAGGAGATCGAGATGGACAAGAACGAGAAAGAGGCGCTCAAGGCGCACATCCGCGAGGTTCCCGACTTTCCCAAGCCGGGAATCCTCTTCTACGACATTACCACCCTCTTGAAGGACCCGCTGGCGCTGCGCCAGGCGGTCGACCGCTTCGTCTGGATGTTCTCCGGCCGGCAGATCGACAAGGTGGTGGGGATCGAGTCGCGCGGCTTCATGTTCGGGCCGATCGTCGCCTACAACCTGAACGCCGGCTTCGTGCCGGTGAGGAAGCCCGGCAAGCTCCCCGCCGGGAAGATCCGCCAGAGCTACGACCTCGAGTACGGCACCGACACCGTCGAGATGCACGAGGACGCCATCGGGCGGGGCGAGCGCGTGCTCATCATCGACGACCTCATCGCCACCGGCGGCACGGCGCTGGCGACGGCGCGCCTCGTCGAGTCGGTGGGCGGCGAGGTCGCCGGCCTCGGCTTCGTCATCGAGCTCACCTTCCTTCCCGGCCGCGAGAAGCTCCGGTCCTACGACGTGCAGTCGCTGATCCGCTACTGACCGGAGCCTGCCGCCCGCCCGGACGCGGGCGGTATACTCGCAGGCCGTGCGGCCGTAGCTCAGGTGGAAAGAGCAGGAGTTTCCTAAACTCTTGGTCGGGGGTTCGAGTCCTCCCGGCCGCACCACGCCGAAATCTCTCACCATGCAGGGCGGAGAACTGGGTCCCCCTGCGCGGCTCGCCGAGCGTCACTTCGGGAAGGAATCGACGTCGATGAAGGTCAGGCTCTTCCCCGCCGGGTTGACATAGAGCTTGGGCGCGCACGCCGGGCATTGCGTGTCGCTCACGGAGAGGGTGAACGGCTGGTCGGTCATCGCCGCCGCGAAGAGCCAGAAGTGACCGTTGACGGCGCTCCCGTCGAGGAGCTTGACGGTGACCTCGGCGTTCTCGCTGTCGAAGAACCAGAAGTAGCCGGAGAGGTCGGAGAGCTGTAGGGCAGGTGAGAAGAGCCCGCCGCCAGGCGACGACGGGTTGTCGCGTCCGAGCAACACCTCGAACCGGCCGCCGTCCAGGGAGAGCTTGTTCGGAGGCACCAAGACCGCGAAGCTCTTCGAGAGGGTGCCGAGGTCGTTCTCGACAACGACCTTGTAGGTGCCGGACGGCAGGACGCCCAGGTCGACGTCGGCCGAGAAGAGGCCCTCCGGCGGGCGCGGGCTCAAGGGCCCGACGGTGGAGCTCAGAGTGAAGGTGTTGCCCGAGCGGTCGAAGCGGACGGTGCTCTGTAGATCGGAGACGAGGCCGAAGCTCACGAGGTGGAGCTTGACGTGGTCGACGCTCGTCGGAAGCGACGGCGAGATCACGATGTCGGCGCTCGAGGCGAGGGACTGGAGGAGCGGGCTCTGCCCTGCCGCGGCGAGCGGCGCGGCGCAGAGGAGGGCGAGCGCGAGACGGATGGAGCGCTGAGCAGCCATCTTCAGATCCCTCCTGTTGAGGTCGGAAACCGGGCTGAGCGGCTCTTGAGCCAGAGCTTTTGCGATCGTGCGCCGAGTATACGCTCGCCGCACCGGATTGCGCGCCGCCGGTGTTCCCGCGCGGCTCGGCGTCCCCCGCCGGCTCGCCGTCGGGGATCGCGCCCGCGGTGAGCGGGAAACAAGACGGCGCCGGATGGCTGCCGGCGCCGGAGCGGAGCTTTGTGGGGCAACACTTCGGGGCGCGGGGGTACTTCGCATCGACGGTGGGCCGTGATGAGTCGGTGATCTGAGATGGGCGCGGAGAGGAAGATCGGGGCTCTCCTTCGAAGGGAGCGGTTCATGCTCTCTCCGATGGAGCCGCGGTGGGCCGGCGCAGGGCCACGTAGGCCGAGGGCACCGCGAAGAGGGTCACCAGGGTCGAGAGGCCGAGGCCGCCGATGACGGCGAGGGCCAGGGGTTTCTGGAGCTCGGCGCCGGCTCCGAGACCGAGGGCGAGAGGGAGGAGGCCGAAGAGGGTGCAGAGGGTGGTCATGAGGATCGGCCGCAGCCGCACCCGCGCCGCGTGGGCGACGGCGTCAACGAAGGGCTGGCCTTCGGCGTGCAGCCGGTGGGCGTAGTCGAGCATCACGATGCCGTTCTTCACCACCAGGCCGACGAGTAGGATCAGCCCCATCGAGGAGGAGACGTCGAGCTCCGAGCTGGCGAGGCGGAGGAGGAGGAAGGAGCCGCCGAAGGAGAGCGGCGCCGCGAGGAGGAGGATGAGCGCCGGGACCACGGCGCGGAATTCGACCACCAGCACGAGGAGCACCAATGTCGCGGCGGTGGCGAAGACCAGCATCAGCTCGCGGAAGGCTTGGCGCTGAGATTGGTACTGGCCGCCGACCTCGGTGGTGTATCCCACGGGCAGCTTGAGATGCGCGAGGCGGCTCTGGATCTCGGCCGCCGCGCTCCCCAGATCACGGTTCTCCAGCCGTCCGCTGACCAGGGCGACCTGCCTCAGGTTCTCGCGGGTTAGCTCACCGTCGCCCGTGACCATCACCGGCTGCGCCACCGAATCGAGCGGCAGATTGCGGCCGTCCGGAGTCTTCAGGGTGGTCCGCGCAAGGCGCGTGGGATCGAAGCGGTCGGCATCCGGGTAGCGCACTCGCACGGGGATGCTGCGGTCGCCCTGCCGCAGATCGGTCGCGACCTCTCCCGCCCACGCCGCAGCGAGCTGGCTCTGCACCTGCTCGACGGTGAGCCCGGCGCGGCCCGCCGCCTCCGGGTCGATCCGCCAAGTGAGCTCCGGCGAGCCCTGCTGGGGTCCCACCAGGTCCACCACTCCTTGCACTCCTTGCATCTCGTGCTGGACCCGGTCGGCGAGCTCGGCCAGGGTGCGGGTGTCGTCGCCGAAGATCTTCACCTCGATCGGCTCGGCGGCCCCTTCCAGGTCGCCGATCATGTCCTGCAGGAGCTGGACGAACTCGAAGTCGACGCCGGGCACGGCCTCGGCGATCCTCGGCCGCAGACCGGCGATCACCTCCTCGGCGCTGCGGTGGCGCGCGGACCGGGGCTGCAGACGAACCAGGATGTCGCCCTTGTTGGGCTGGGTGGCGAAGAGGCCGAGCTCGGCGCCGGTGCGGCGGGAGAAGGCGGCGACTTCCGGCGTCCGAGCGAGGATCGACTCGACCTGACGGACCTTCTTGTCCGTCTCGGCGAGCGCCGTGCCCGGCGGCGTCAGGTAGTCGACGACGAAGCCCCCTTCGTCCATCGGCGGTAGGAAGCCGCTCGGCATCCCCCGGTAGAGGAGATAGCCCGCCACGGCAAGCACCAGGGCGGCGGCGACCGCCAGCCAGGGGCGGCGCACCGAGGCTTCGAGCGCCCGCGCGTATCCCCGCTCCCACCAGCCGTGCCGCTCCTCCCGCGCGTGCTCGCCGTGCCGGTAGGCGACGCGGGAGAGGAGGGGGATCAGGGTGAGGGAGAGGACGAGGGAGACGAGGACCGAGACCGAGAGGGTGAGCGAGAGGGCGCGGAAGAACTGCCCCACCACTCCGGAGAGGAATCCCAGGGGGGCGAGCACGACGACGGTTGTCAGGGTGGAGCCGACGACCGGGGCGATCAGCTCCTCGGTCGCCTCCTCGATCGCCTTCTCGCCGCGGCCGCCGCGCAACCGCCGATGGATGTTCTCGACCATCACCACCGCATCGTCGATCACCAGGCCGATGGCGACGGCGAGGCCGCCCATCGACATCAGGTTGATCGACTCGCCGAACAGCTTCATGAAGAGGAAGGTGGAGAGCACCGTGATGGGCAGGGTGATCGAGGCGATGAGCGTCACCCGCCAGTCGCGCAGGAAGAGCAGAAGCACGATGGCAGCGAGAAGGCCGCCGATCAGGATGGCGTCGCGGACGTTGGCGATGGCGGTCGAGACGAACTCCGCCAGATCGTAGACCTTGGAGATCTGCAACCCCGAAGGGAGGTTGTGCGCGAGGTCGTTCAGGGTCTGCTCGATCCCCGCCTTGACCGCCAGGATGCTCGCTCCGGGCTGCTGGGAGATGCTCACCACGGCGGCGTCGCGGCCGTTGCCGGTGACGAGGGCGGTGCGGTCCGGCGAGCCGGGGAAGACCTGCGCCACATCGGCGACGCGGAGGGTGGCGCCGTTGCGTACGGCGATCGGGGTGCGGGCGATCTCGCCGGCCGAGCTCCAGAACCCCGAGGCGAGCACCAGGTGCTCCAGGCCGCCACCGGCGTAGCGCCCGACCGGCGCCAGACGGTTCGCGGCGCGTAGCGCGGCGACCACATCCTCGACGCCCAAGTCGGCGGCGAGCAGGCGGTCGGGGTTCGCCACGACCTCGATCTCGCGCGTGTCGCTCGCCGAAACCTCGATGCGCCCCACCCCCGGCACGCGGGCGATCGCCGGCCGCATGACGAAGAAGGCGTAATCGTAGAGATCGGGGATGGGGAGGCCGCCGGCCAGGTTGAGGCTGAGCATGGGGAAGGCGGAGACGGTCAGCCGCTCGACGGTCAGCTCGGCGTCCGCCGGCAGCTCGCCGCGCACCTCAGCGACCCGGTTCTGGAGCTGCTGGAGCGCCCCGGCCATGTCGGTGGCGGGATCGAACTGGGCCGAGATCTCCGTCGCGCCGCGGAAGGTGCGCGAGCGCACGCGGCGGATGCCGGGGACCTCCATGGCGGCCTGCTCGAGCGGCCGGGTGACCGACGTCATCATGGAGCGGGCGGGGAGCGAGCCGCTGTGGGCGATGACGACGAGGCGGGCGAACTGGAGCGGCGGATAGATGTCGCTCGCGAGCGAGGGGAGGACGAGCGCGCCGGCACCCGCCAAGAGCAGCGTGAGGAAGACGACCGCCCGCCCCTGGCGCTCGGCGAAGCCGGCGAAGCTCATGGGGCCGGCTCCGCGGCCTGGCCGCCGGCGGCGGCCGTGAGCTCGGTGGTCTCCACGGCGGCGCCGTCCGGCAGCGCTGTCTGGCCGCGCACGATGACCGTCTCGCCGGGCCGGACGCCGGAGAGAATCTCGGCCTGCCCCTCCGCCGTGACCCCCACCCGCACCGCGCGGCGATGGGCTTTCTTCTGGCTATCCACAGAGTAGACGAAGCTCTGCGCGCCCTCCTGCACCAGGGCGTCGGCGGGGACGAGCACGGCGGCCGGGCGCTCCTGGCCATAGACGTCGACGTGCACCGCGAGGCCCGCGGGCCGCCGGGTGAGGCGATCGAAGGCGAGCCGCACCCGGGCGGTCCCGGTGGTCGCGTCGACCGCCGGCGGGAGGGCGATGACGTGTAACCGCTCGTCGGGGAAAGAGCCGCCGCGCACCCAGGCCGGGCTCATCGTCGCCACGCGTCCCAGCTCTTCCGCGGGCAGCGCGGCCTCGACCTGCAACCGGGCCGGGTCGATCAGGCGGACGAGCGGCTCGGGGCCGCCGGCATCGACCAGGTCGCCCACCTGGCGCGAGCGGCCGATGACGACGCCGTCGAACGGGGCGCGCACGACCTCGCGTCCGGCGAGGCGGCCGGCGGCCGCGGTGGCGCTCTGCGCCTCGGCGACCGTCGCCTCGGCCTGCGTCGCGTCGCGGCGGGCGTCCTCGACGTCCTTGCGAGCGGCGATGCCGCGGTCGAAGAGCCCGGAGAGGCGGGCGAGGGCCTGCCGCGCCGTCGTGAGCTGGGCCTCGGCGCGCGCCAGGTCCGAGCGCCGGGCGGCGGCGTCGGCATCGAGGCTGGGGATCTCGAAGCGGACCAGGAGGTCGCCCCGGCGCACGCGGTCGCCGACGAAGCGCGGCATCTCCGCGATGCGGGCCTGCTGCGGTGGTACCACCAGGAGCTCCGCCCCCGCCGCCGGCTTCACCTCTCCGGTGCCCGAGGTCACCGAGCGGATCGGGCCAACGTGCGCCGTGGCGACGACGACGGGGACGGCTTCAGCGGTGCTCACGGCCTCCGGGGCGGCCTTGTGGCAGGCGACGACGAGGAGGACGGGGAGGAGGAGAAACCAGCGGAGAGATCTCACGGCAGCGGCGCTCCGATCGCTCGCTCGAGGTCGGCGAGCGCGTTCTGGTAGTCGAGCCCCGCCTGCACCGCCTGGAGGCGCAGGTCGTGCACGGACTGGAGGCTCTGGAGGAGCGCGACGAGGCCGGTCTGGCCCGACCGGTAGGAGTCTTCCGCCAGGCGCTCCACCGCGGTTGCACGCGGGAGGATCTCGTCGCGATAGCGCAGATAGGCTCGCCTGAGAACCTCGGCATTGGCGGCGGCGGACCACACCTCGGCGCGCACCCGCGCCGCCGCGGCATCCCGCTCGGCTTCGAGACGCGCCAAGATCGCGGTTTCGAGCCGCGCCTGGGCGCCGCGGGTGAAGAGCGGCAACGGTACGACGAGCGAGGCGCGCCATCCCCAGAGAAAATCGGGCGGCGAATAGTGGGTGACTGTGGCGCCGGCAGTCCAGTCCGGCACCGCCTCGGCGCGCGCCAGCTCGACCTGTGCCCGCTGTTGGGCGAGCCCGCGGTCGAGCACGGCGAGCTCGCTGCTGGAGCGCAGGGCGAGGTCGACGGCGATCTGGGGAGGCATCGACCTCCCGGCGTCCAGGAGCTCGCTCACCACCAGCGGTTCGCCTGGCGGGCGGCGGAGCTGGGCGTTCAGGTCGGCGCGCGCGCCGGCGAGGAGGCCGCGGGCCTTGTCGGCCTCGCCCGCCGCCTGGACGGCAGGAACCTCGGCCTGGAGCAGATCGAAACGCGGCACGTCGCCGGCCTCGAACCGGGCGCGGGCGGTGTCGCGGGCGCTCTCGGCCAGGCGCTCGAGATCGGCCGTCTCGGCGGCGCGCCGCTGGGCGGCGGCGAGAGCAAAGTACGTCCGGCGGACCTGATTGCGGGTCTCGGCCTCGAGCCGCGCGATCTCCGCCTCGGTACCGCGGGCCTGCGCGTCGGCGAGCTCGATCCGCCGCCGGCGCTTGCCGCCGCGCTCGATGGGCACCGAGAGCGCCGTGGCATCGCGCGGGTAGTCCCGGCTCTCCTCGATCGACAGCTCTGGGTTGGGCCGCTGGCGCGCCACGGCCTCGCGCGCCGTCGCCTCTGCCCGGCCCAGGCGCGCCGCCGCGAGCGCCGGGTTGGCCCCCAGGGCGGTGGCTATCGCCTCATCGAGGGTGAGCGGTTGCGGAGCGGCGGCCTGAGCCTTTCCGGGTGGTGCGACCTGGAGGGCGAGGAAGGTTGCGAGGAGAAGCACGCGCACGGGCGACTCTCTCCAAAGTCGTCAGGCGTCGTCAAGAAAAAATGACGACGTCTTCATTAAGGCCTCATCAAAAACGGCATGGTTGACGGCGTGCGCGCCGCGGCGGGGGCCGCGGCGTGGTCCAGGTGGTCCATCGAGGATAGTCTTCTGGCATCTGAGATGCCTCCCAGCTCTTTTCGTTGCAGAGCGCCCCTTTCGAGCCCGCCTGATGTCGGAGCCGACCGCGAATGCCAATAGAAGTCGGACAGGTGGAAGCGATCTACCGCTACCCCGTGAAGTCGATGGCCGGCGAACGGCTCGCGGCCGCCGACCTCGGCTGGTATGGGCTCGAAGGCGACAGGCGCCTGGCCTTTCGGCGCATCGATGACCGCAGCGGGATGCCGTGGCTCACGGCGAGCCGGCTCTCCGACCTGGTCCTGTTCGCTCCGCAGTGCCGTGGCGACGGTGCCCGCGGCGACCTTCCGACGCATGTGCGCACACCGGATGGCGAAGAGATGCCTGTCTTCGGGGAGGAGCTGGCCCGGGAGGTCGGACGTCGGTTCGGGGCTCCTGTGCAGATGATGCAGCTCCGTCATGGCATCTTCGACGAAGCGAGCATCTCCGTGATCGCCTCCGAGACGGTGGGCGAGATCGGACGGCTCGCAGGGCGGAGCCTGGACGTGCGCCGATTTCGCCCCAACGTCGTCGTCCGGCTGCTGCGGCCGGCTCCCTTCCAGGAGGACGAGTGGGTGGGCGGTGCGCTCTCCTTCGGCGGAGGAGACGACGCTCCCGCCGTCGCCGTCACCATGCGCGACCTCCGCTGCTCGATGGTGAACCTCGATCCCGACTCGGCAGGCTCGGCGCCGGAGGTGATGAAGGCGATCGTGCGCGTCAACCAGAACCATGCGGGGATCTACGGCACGGTCACCCGCGTCGGGCGGCTGGCGGTCGGCCAGACCGTGCTTCTCCGCACGGCGAGCGAGACGAGGGGAGGCGGGTGATCGAGACGACGGCCCGATCGCCGATCGAGGCCGGCTCCGGCGAGCCCGGCCGGCGGAGCTTCCCTCCACCGATCAGCTAGCTTCCAGCGACTGCAGGACCTCCTCCGCGGAGGGTCGTCGGCCGGACGACAGTCGGCGCGAAGTTATTTCGAGCTCATCTCAAACTTTCAACGATGGCTGCGTGGCTGATCCCGCAGTAGATTCGCATCGACCATGCCAGGCCGGACGGCGCCTCACCTCGACCTCTCCTTTCGGCGCTCGCTCGGCGGTTCTTCTCGCTGGCGGATCGGGGGACCTGCTTGAGCGGAAATCTAGTCCTCGTCGTCGACGACAATCGGGTCAATCTGAAGCTCTTCAAAGAGCTCATCGCATGCGAAGGCTACGACGTCGACACCGCCGAAGACGCCGGGGAGGCGCTCGACCAGATCGAGCTGCGACGCCCGAGCCTGATCTTGATGGACATTCAGATGCCCGGCATGGACGGCCTCGCCCTGACCCGCCGCCTGAAAGCGGACCCGGAGACGCGCGACATCCTCATCGTGGCGCTGACCGCCAATGCCATGAAGGGCGACGAGGAAAAGGCTCGCGCCGCCGGCTGTGACGGCTACATCACGAAGCCGATCGACACGCGTAGCTTTGGACTCGAGATCGCACGCTGGCTCGCTTCCGCGCCAGCCGAGCCCACAGCGTGACCCGGAAACTCGCCCGCGGGACCCGGTTCCGCGATGTTTCGCTGGCGGTCAAGGGACTGTTGGCGCTCTGTGTCCCGCTCGCGGCCCTGATCCTCGCTTTCTCCCTGGTGCTCTGGGTCGAGAGCCGGAGCCAGACTGCCGCCAGGTGGGTGGATCACACTCACGAAGCGGAGAAGCGAATCCTGGAGGTCAGCCTCGCCTCGGTCGATGCCGAAGCCGGAGTGCGCGGCTTCGCCTTGACCGGCTGGTCCCCATCGTTGTCATCCTTCTTCCAGGGTCGAGCGGCCATGCAAGCGGATCTCGACCTGCTGGAGAGGACCGTCCGCGACAATCCTGTCCAGTTGAGATACATGGCGCGCTTCCGATCGGTGATCGAAAAACGATTCGCGATCCTCATGACCGTTCTCGACGCCGCGCGCCGGAGAGAGCGCCTCGACCCGGAGCTGCTCGCGAAGAGCCGATCGGTCGGAGAGGAGCTGAGGAACGTCTCGCGGGCGATGATCGCCGAGGAGGAGCGCCTCCTCGCCATCAGAACGGCCGCCCGCAACCGGGCGTATCGGAGCGAGATCGCCGTGGCGATGGCCGCCCTCGCCTTGGGTCTCCTGGGCAGCGCGATCGCCCATCGGGTCCTCGTGGCCGGCATCGTGACGCGGGTGGAAGCCGTGCGCGAGCATGCCGTCCGGTTGGCCGAGCGGACCGACCTCGAATCGACCGACACTTCGGACGACGAGATCGGGCAACTCGATCGCTCGCTCCTCAAGACGGCGCAACTGCTGACCGAGCGGGAGGCGACGCTCCGCCGCATCGCCGGCGAGCTCGAGTCGGCCAACCAGCACTTGGTGCTGCAGACGGAAGAAGCCGAGCACGCGAACCGCCAGAAGAGCGAGTTTCTGGCCAACATGTCCCACGAGCTGCGAACCCCCCTGAACGCCATCCTCGGCTTTGGCGAGCTCCTCTTCGACGGCAAGCGAGGAGCTCTTACCGAGTCCCAGCTGGATCTCATGGGCGAGATCGTGACGAGCGGTCGCCACCTGCTCGCCGTGATCAACAGCATCCTCGATCTCGCCAAGGTCGAATCCGGGAACATGGAGTTCTTTCCCGCGCGGACCGACCTCCACCAGACCCTCGCGGAGGTCGCCGGCGTCCTACGAGAGGTCGCGGCACGCAAGCGCATCCGTGTCGAGACCTCCATCGATCCCCTGGCGCGCTTCGTCGTCACCGATCCGGGCAAGCTCAAACAGGTCCTCTACAACTACCTCTCGAATGCCATCAAGTTCACGCCGCCCGAAGGCAGGGTCCAGCTGCGCTCCGTGCACGCCGCGGATGGCAGCTTTCGCGTCGAGGTCGAGGACAACGGGCCCGGTATCGCCGCAGACCAGGTCGGCCGGCTCTTCACACCGTTCTCTCAGCTCGGCGACACGCCCCGCGAAGGCGGCACCGGGCTCGGACTGGCACTGACCAAGCGGATCGTCGAGGCCCAAGGCGGCACGGTCGGCATGCGCGCGGCGGGCACCCGGGGATCGCTCTTCTTCGCCGCCCTGCCCAGCTTGGCCGAGCCCGCCGTTCCTCCAGAGGAGCTCGCTCCCCAACCGCTGGTCTCTCGCTCGGGCCGACCTCTCGTCCTGGTCGTCGACGACGATGCTGTCGACCGCGGCTGGCTCGACGAGACCCTGCGCGCCGCGGGATATGCCACGGAGACCGCCGCCAGCGCGGCGGAGGCTCTCGACAAGGGGAGCGCCTGCCGCTTCGATGCCGTCCTTCTCGACCTCCTCTTGGGCGATGGGATCGGATGGCAGGTGGTCACGGCCTTGCGCCAAGGCGGGCCGAACCGAAAGACACCGATTCTCGTGGTCAGCGTCGTGCGGGAAAGGGACGCTGCCGCCATCTCGGAGATCGAGGACTACCTGGTCAAGCCTGTCGAACCCGGAGACCTGCTCGCAGCCCTGTCTCGACAGGGTGTGCCGCCAGTCTTCGGCCAGAGCGTTCTCGTCGTCGACGACGACCCCTCCGTGCTGACGATCATGGATACCGCCCTGCGTGAATCGGGTTACGACCCGGTGCTTCGAGACGACATCGCGAGCGCCTTGGCCGCGGTGGTCGAGAGCCCACCGGCGGCGGTCATCCTCGACCTCCAGCTGCCCGGTGGAGACGGGTTCGAGTTCCTCCTGCGCTTTCGAGAGATGGCCACGGGCCGACGAACGCCCGTCCTCGTCTTCACCAACCGAGACCTCACCGCCGACGACCGGGGCCGCCTCCGCGGGGCCGTGGAGCGCCTGGTTCACAAGAGCGAGGGCGGGACCCCTGCTCTCATGGCCGAGTTGGCTTCGCTCGTACAGCTCCCGATCAGCTAGCTTCCAGCGACTGCAGGATCTCCTCCGCGACGAGGGCGGCGAACTCGGCGAGGGTGGGGGCTTCGAAGATGGCGCGGACCTTGAGCTCGACGCCGAGGTCGTCGCGGATGCGGTTCATCAGGCGGACCGCCTGGAGCGAGTGGCCGCCGAGATCGAAGAACGAGTCGTTGGCGCCCACCCGCGGGCCTCCCAGGACCTCCGCCCAGAGCCCCGACAACAGCTCCTCCAGGGCATTGCTCGGCGGCACGAATTCGCCCGCCGCCAGCGCCTCGGCCGCCGGCTCCGGCAGCGCCGCGCGATCGACCTTGCCGTTCGCCGTCAGCGGCAGCGCCGCCATCTCGACGAAGGCGGCGGGGATCATCGCCGGCGGTAGACGGTCCTTGAGCCAGCGCCGCAGCTCCCCGACGGCGAGCTCGCCCGCCGCCGGCACCACGTAGGCCACGATCCGCGCCGCCGGTCCGGCGCCGTGCACCTCGGCGACGCCCGCCGCCACGCTCGAGTGCGCCGCGAGCGCCGCCTCGATCTCCCCGAGCTCGATCCGGATGCCGCGGATCTTCACCTGCCGGTCGCGGCGGCCGAGGAAGTCGAGCCGCCCGTCGGGCAGGAAGCGGGCGAGGTCGCCGGTGCGGTAGAGCCGCTCGCCAGGGGCGCCGGCGAGAGGATCGGGGACGAAGCGCTCGGCGGTGCGGGCGGAGTCTCCCAGATAGCCGCGCGCGACGCCGGCGCCGCCGACCGCGAGCTCCGCCGTCACCCCCACCGGCACCGGCTGGCCGGAGGCGGCGAGGAGCCGGACGTGGAGGTTCCCGATCGGCCGCCCGATGGACGGCAGGACGCTCCCCGGCTCGACCGTTCCCGCCGTCGACGCCACCGTGCACTCCGCCGGTCCGTAGAGGTTGACCACCGGGAACGGCAGCGCGGCCGGCGGTCCCTCGTGCAGCCGGTCGCCGCCGGTCACCAGAGCTCGCAGCGTCGCCCCCGCCGGCCAGGGCTCGGCCATCGCCGGCTCGGCAAGCGCCGTGGGCAGGAAGGAGACGGTGATCCGGCGCGATGCCAGCCAGGCGGCGAGCGCCGCGGGGGCCACCCTCGTCTCCTCGTCGACGGCGACGAGCGTCGCGCCCGCCGCGAGGCACGGCCAGATCTCCCACACCGAGATGTCGAAGCCGGTGCCGACGAGGAGGGTGGAGCGGTCGCCGGGGCCCACCTCGTAGGTCGCGAGGTGCAGGGCGGCGAGGTTGGCGAGCGCTCCCCGCGACACCACGACACCCTTCGGCGTGCCCGTCGAGCCCGAGGTGTAGATGACGTAGGCCGCGGCCTCCGCCGGCGTCGCCACAGGGGCGAAGGGCGCCGGTTCGCCCGCCTCGGCGGGATCGACCAGCACGGCGCCGCTCGCCGCCAGGCGCTCGGCGAAGCCGGCGGCGAGGGCGCGCTGCGCTAGGAGCACCGGCGCCGCGCACCCCCGCCAGGCGTCTTCCATCATCGCCGCCAGCCGCTCGGCGGGCTGCTGCGGGTCGAGCGCCACGTAGGCGCCGCCGGCGGCGAGCACCGCGAGGTAACCCGCGACCGTCGCCATGCTGCGCTCGGCGAGCACCGCCACGCGCGACTCGATGCCCACCCCGAGCGCCCGCAGGCGCGCCGAGAGAGCGCCGGCCCAGCCGGCGAGCTCGCCGTAGGAGGCCGTCCGGTCGCCCTCCTCGACCGCTTCCGCCGCGGGGTACGCCTGCGCCCACGCCGCGAAGCGCGCCAGGACGTCCTCGCCGAGGGGGCCTGCGCTGTCGTTCCACTCCGCGATCACCTGGTGCCGCGTAGCGGCGGCGAGGAGCGGCAGCTCGTCCAACCGCCGCTCCGGCTCCGCCGCCGCCCCCTCCATGAGGTTCGCGTAGCCGGCCAACAGCCGGTCGATCGTCGTCGCGTCGAAGAGCGCCGTGGCGTAGGACATCCCGCCGGTGAAGCCGTCCTCGGACTCGGAGAGCGTCAGGGTGAGGTCGAACTTGGCGGCGGCGCCGGGCACCGTGCGGGGCCGCAGGGCGAGGCGGGGGAGGGAGAGCTCTCCCACCGGCGCGTTCTGCAGCGCGAACATCACCTGGAACAGCGGCGAGTGGGCGAGGCTCCGCTCGACGCGCAGCTCCTCGACCAGGCGCTCGAACGGCACCTCCTGGTGCTCGTAGGCGGCGAGCGAGTCGGCCCTCACCCGCTCGACCAGACGGCCGAAGGCGAGATCTCCCGGCACCGCCGCGCGGAGCGCCAGCGTGTTGACGAAGAATCCCACCAGATCCTCCGTCTCCACCCGCGTGCGGCCGGCGATCGGCATCCCCAGGGTCGCGTCGTCCTGGTTGCTGAGGCGCCCCAAGAGCGCGAGGAAACCCGCCGCGAGGACCATGAAGGGCGTCGCCCCCTGGCGCCTGCCGAGCCGGAGCAGAGCGGACGACAGCGCCGGCCCCAGCCGTGCCGGCCGTACCCCGCCCTGCCAGCTCGCCACCGGCGGCCGCGGCCGGTCGGTGGGCAGCTCGAGGAGGGGAGGCGCGCCGGCGAGCTTTTCCCGCCAGTAGGCGAGCTCGCCTTCGAGCACCTGCCCCACGAGCCACGCCCGCTGCCATGCCGAGTAGTCCGCGTACTGCACCGGCAGCTCCGGCAGCATTGGCTGGGAGGCAGGCTCGCCGCTCGCCGCCTGGCGGTAGAGCGCCGAGAGGTCGCGCACCAGGACGGAGAGCGACCAGCCGTCGGCGATCGAGTGGTGGAGGACGAGGAGGAGCGCGTGGCGGTCGGCGGCGAGGCGGAGGAGCCGCGCTCGCGCCAGCGGCCCGCGGGCGAGGTCGAACGGGCGCCACGACTCCGCGGCGATGAGGCGCGCCTCCTCTTCCTTCCGCCGCGCCGACGGCAGCTCGGCGAGGTCGATCGACGGCAGGTCGAGCGATCCCGGGGCATCGATCCGCTGCACCGGTCCGCCGTCGACGAGCTCGAAGCGGGTGCGGAGCGTCTCGTGCCGCGCCGCGAGCCCGGCGAGCGCGCCGGCGAGCGCCGCGGCGTCGAGCGCGCCGTCGCAGTCGAGGGCGAGCGGCAGGTTGTAGGCGGGGTTGCCCGGCAGCAGGCGGTCGATGAACCAGAGCCGCTCCTGGGCGAAGGAGAGCGGCAGGTCGACGTCCCGCCGCACGCGCACGAGCGGCGGCGCCGACCCCCCGCCGGCGCGCGCCTCCGCCACCGCCTCAGCGAGACCGGCCACGGTCGGCCGCTCGAAGAGCGCGGCGACCGGCAGCTCCACCCCCAGCGCCTCGCGCAGCCGCGCAATCGCCCGCGTGGCGAGGAGCGAGTGGCCGCCGAGAGCGAAGAAGTCGTCGTCGACCGCCACCTCGTCGCGGCCGAGGAGCGACGCGAAGAGGCTCGCCAGCAGCTCTTCGATGGGGTTGCAAGGCAGGGCTCGCGACGGGCGCGACGCCGCGTCTCGGTTGGCCTTCTCGCCCGGCTCGGGGAGCGGGCGTGCGGCGAGGGTGCGGCGGTCCACCTTGCCCGCCGCGGTGAGCGGCAGCGCTTCGACGAGGACGAAGGCCGACGGGACCAGGTACTCCGGCAGCCGGCGGCGCAAGAAGCGCGCCAGCTCGGCCGGCTGGAGGTCGGCGCGGCGCGGCACGCAGTAGGTGACCAGGCGCTTCTCGCTGGCGCCGCCGGCCACCACGACGGCGGCCTCGCCGATCTTCGGGTGATGGGCGAGGGCGCTCTCCACCTCGCCCGGCTCGATGCGGAAGCCGCGGATCTTGACCTGCGCATCGATGCGGCCGAGGAAGTCGACCTCGCCGTCGGCGAGGAAGCGCGCCAGGTCGCCGGTGCGGTAGAGACGGCTCCCCGGCTCGCCGAGCGGATCGGGGACGAAGCGCTCGGCCGTCTCCGCCGGCCGCCGGAAGTAGCAGCGGGCGAGGCCGTCGCCGCCGGCGCAGAGCTCCCCCGCGGCGCCGATCGGCACCGGCCGGAGAGCGCCGTCGAGGAGGTGAACGCTGGTGTTGGCGATCGGCCGCCCGATGGGCGCCGCCCGCGCCGCGTCGACCGCGGTATCCGCCCCGTGCGCGCCGATCGTGCCGCAGGTTGTGAAGGTGGTGTTCTCGGTCGGGCCGTAGGCGTGCACCAAGCGCACGCCGGCGAGCTCGGCGCGGGCGCGCGCCAGGTGCTCGGGCGACATCACCTCGCCGCCCACGATGAGCTGAGAGAGCGGCCTGAGCGCGTCGATCCCGGAGTCGACGGCGGCGTGGAAGAGGGCCGTCGTCATGAACATCGTGGTCACCCCGTGCCCAGCGATGAGCGCCGCGAGCTCGGCGAGCGACGGCATGCCCGACGGCGCCACCACCAGGCGGCCGCCGTTCAGCAGCGCCCCCCAGACCTCGAAGGTCGAGGCGTCGAAGGCGAGGGGAGCGAGCTGGAGGATCGTCTGGTCCTCGCCGAGGTGGATGGAGCCCGTGTCGCGGACGAGCCGCACGACTCCGCGGTGGACGACCGCGACGCCCTTGGGCTCGCCGGTCGAGCCGGAGGTGTAGGTGATGTAGGCGATGCTGTCGGCCGACGCCGGCGCCAGCGGCGGACCGCCATCGCTGACGCTCTCGTCGCTCTCGTCGTCGTCGATGGCGATCGCCTTCCATCTGCCGGCGGCGGCGTCGGGGAGCGCCGCGAGGAGGCCGCGCCGCGTCACCACCACCGGCGCCGCGGTGTCGGCGAGCAGCCAGGCGAGACGCTCGAGCGGCAGCGCCGGGTCGAGCGGCAGGTAGGCGCCGCCGGCCTCCAGGATGGCGAGCATGGCGGCGACCGCGGCGGACGAGCGCTCGAGGAAGAGGCCGACGGGTACCTCCGGGCCGACGCCGGCGCCGGCGAGGCGGCGGGCGAGGCGGCCGGCGCGCACGGCGAGCTCGCCGTAGGTCCAGCGCTCGCCGCTGTGCGCATCCTCGACGGCGACGGTCGCCGGCCGGCGCGCCGCCTCGCGGGCGAAGAGGGAGGGGATCGTCGCCTCCCGTGGATAGGGCGTGGGCGCGCCGCTCCACTCGACGGCGACCGCCGCGCGCTCCGCCGCCGAGAGGAGGGGCAGCTCGTCCAGCCGCCGCTCCGCGTCCGCCGCCGCCCCCGCGAGGAGCGTGGCGAAACCCGCCAGCAGGCGGTCGATCGTCGTCGCGTCGAAGAGCGCGGCGGCGTAGGAGAGCGCGCCGGCGAACTCCTCCCCGACCTCGGAGAGCGTCAGGGTGAGATCGAACTTGGCGACGGCGCCTATCGCGGCGCGCGGCTTGAGGACGAGGCCGGGGAGAGCGAGCTCTCCCACCGGCGCGTTCTGCAGCGCGAAGATCGCCTGGAAGAGCGGCGAGTGGGCGAGGCTCCGCTCGACGCGCAGCTCCTCGACCAGGCGCTCGAACGGCACCTCCTGATGCTCGTAGGCGGCGAGCGAGTCGGCCCTCACGCGGTCGACCAGGCGGCCGAAGGCGAGACCTCCCGGCAGCGCCGCGCGGAGCGCCAGCGTGTTGACGAAGAACCCCACCAGATCCTCCGTCTCCGCCCGAGTGCGGCCGGCGATCGGCATCCCCAGGGTGACGTCGTCCTGGGTGCTGAGGCGCCCCAGGAGGGCGAGGAAAGCCGCGGCGAGGACCATGAACGGCGTCGCGCCGCGGCGCTGGCCGAGGTCCCGCAGGGCCGCCGCCAGCGCCGCGTCGAGCCGCATCGGCCGCGCGGCGCCGCGCCAGCTCGCCACCGGCGGCCGCGGCCGGTCGGTGGGCAGCTCGAGGAGGGGAGGGGCGCCGGCGAGCTTCCCCCGCCAGTAGGCGAGCTCGCCCTCCAGCGCCTGGCCGGCCAGCCACGCCCGCTGCCACACCGCGTAGTCCGCGTACTGCAGCGGCAGCTCCGGCAGACCCGCCGCTTCGCCGCCCGCCGCCTCCCGATAGAGGGCGGAGAGGTCGCGCACCAGGATGCCCAGCGACCAGCCGTCGGCGATCGAGTGGTGGAGGACGAGGAGGATGGTGTGGCGGTCGGCGGCGAGGCGCAGCAGCCGCGCCCGCGCCAGCGCGCCGCCCGCGAGGTCGAAAGGGCGCCACGAGTCGGCGGCCACCAACCGCGCCTCTTCCTCGTTCTGCCGCGCCGGCGGCAGGCCGGCGAGGTCGATCGACGGCAGGGTGAGCGCGCCCGGCGGATCGATCCGCTGCACCGGTCCGCCGTCGACGAGCTCGAAACGGGTGCGCAGCGTCTCGTGGCGCGCCGCGAGGCCGGCGAGCGCGATGCCGAGCGCGGCGGCGTCGAGCGCGCCGGCGCAGTCGAGGGCGAGCGGCAGGTTGTAGGCGGGGCTCTCCGGCTGCAGGCGGTCGATGAACCAGAGCCGCTCCTGGGCGAAGGAGAGCGGCAGGTCGCCGTCGCGCCGCGCCCGCCCGAGCGGCGGCGCCGCCGCCCGCACCGCGCCCTCGATGCGGCGGGCGAGAGCGGCCACCGTCGGCTCCTCGAACAGCTCGTGCAGGCGCAGCTCGACGTGGAACCGGCGCCGCACGTGCGAGACCACCCGCGTCGCCAGGAGGGAGTGGCCTCCCAGGTCGAAGAAGTTGTCGTCCGGCCCCACCTCGGCCACCCCCAACACCTCGCGCCAGATCGCCGCCAGGACATCCTCGAAGGGGGTGCTCGGCGCGCGTTGCTCGCCGCCGGCGTCAGGCGGCGCCGGCAGCGCGCGGGAGTCGAGCTTGCCGTTCGCCGTCAGCGGCAGCGCCTCCAGCGCCACGAACGCCGTCGGCACCATCGCCTCGGGCAGCTCCTGGCGCAGGTGGCGGCGCAGGGACTCGCGGTCGAGGTCGGCTCCCGGACGCAGCACGACGTAGGCGACCAGCCGCGGCTCTCCGCGCTCGCCGCGAGCCGCGGGCTGGGTGTCGCGCAGGACCACGGCGCTCTCGCGCACCGCGGCGTGGCGACCGAGGGCGACACGGATCTCGGCCGGCTCGATGCGCACGCCGCGGATCTTCACCTGCTCGTCGAGGCGGCCGAGGATCTCCAGGGTGCCGTCCAGCCGGTAGCGGCCGCGGTCGCCGGTGAAGTAGAGGAGATCGTCGGGATCGCCGCGGAAAGGGTTGGGCCGGAAGCGGAAGCGGGTCTCGTCCGGGTTGTTGAGGTAGCCGAGGCTGCGGAAGGGGGTGCGCAGCGCGATCTCGCCGACCTCGCCGATCCCGCAGAGCGGGAAGCTCTCTATCGCGCTCTCCTCACCGCGGCGTGCGCCGGTGGCGCCGAGGACCAGCGCCTGGGTCTGCGGCATCGCCCTGCCGGCTGGCTGGACGTGCGGGTCGGCCGGCTCGGGAACGCGGTGGAAGCACTTGGCGAGCGTGGTCTCGGTGGCGCCGTAGAGGTTGACGACCGCGCTGCGCGGGAAGAGTGAGCGCCAGCGCTCGACGAGCGGACCCAGCAGCGGCTCGCCGACGAAGAACGTCCGCCGCAGAGAGTCCGAGCCGAGCCCCGGCGGCGCCCCGTTGAGCCAGGCGCCGGCCAGGGAGGGGACGGTGTGGACCACGGTGACCGCGCGCTCCGCGAGCCAGGGGAGCAGCTGCTCCGGGCTCATGTCGTCCTCGTCCGGCAGCTCCAGCGTGGCGCCGGCGGTCAAGGCGAGGAAGACGTCGCGCAGCACCGCGTCGAACGAGAGGCCGGTGAGCTGGGCGATGCGGTCGCCGGCCTCGATGCCGAAGGCTTCGCTCTGCCAGGTGAGGAAGTGTCCGAGCCCCTTCTGACGCCCGAGGACTGCCTTCGGCCGGCCGGTCGTTCCGGAGGTGAAGAAGATGTAGGCCGGAGCGTCCGGCAGCGGCTCGGGGAAGGCTGCTGCCGCGCCGGCAGGCGGCGCGGCCGGCGCGGCGGGGACCGCCACGATGGCGAGCGAGCGCAGCTCCCAGAGCCAGCGGTCCTCGGGGCGTGCGTCGCCGACGTAGATCAGGCAGCCGGGCTTCGCCACCTCGATCATGGTGCGCAGGCGCGCCGGCGGCAGCGTGCGGTCGAGAGTGAGGAGGACGCGGCCGGAGAGGAAGACGCCGAGGAGGCTCGCGATCAGCTCCGGGCAGCGCGGGCCGGCGACGGCGACGACGGCGAGGCCGCCGGCGGACCGGTCGCCGACTGCGACGACGGCGCCGGCGATCTGCCGCGCCCGGCTCCCCAGCCAGGAGTAGGTCCAGGTCTCGTCCTGCCAGCAGAGGGCGGTCCGCTCGGGCTGCGCCTGCTCGCGGGCGAGGACGAGGCGCGCGACGGAGGGGAAGGCCGGCTCAGCCAGCGCCGCGGCCGGATCGGGCAGCACCGCGCGCGCCGCGGCGGTGACGAGCGAGAGCTGCTCGACCGGATCGTCCGGCCGCTCGACGGCCTGGCCGAGCAGCGCCTGGAGCTGCGCCAGCACCTCGGCCATGCGCGCCTCGTCGAAGAGGTCCGCGTTGTAGACCAGGTCGAGGCGGACGCCGCCATCCGCCTCGGTGACGTAGAAGGTCAAGTCGAGCTTCGACGGCACCTCGGCCGGCGTCAGCGTCCGCAGCTCGAGGTCCGGCAGCGACAGCTCCGCGGCGGGCAGGTTGAGAAAGTTGAAGAGGACCTGGAAGAGCGGTGCTCGCGACAGGTCGCGGCGAACGCGGAGGCGGCCGAGGACGGCCTCGAACGGCACGTCCTGGTGCGAGTAGGCCTCGAGCGTGACGGTGCGGACGCGGGCGACGAGCGCGCGGAAGCTGGGCTGCCCCGCGGTGTCGGTGCGCAGCACGAGGGTGTTGAGAAAGCAGCCGATCAGCCCTTCCGTCTCCAGCTGCCGGCGGCCGGCGACCGGAGCGCCCACCGCCACCTCGTGCTCGCCGCTGTGCCGCGCCAGGAGCGCCTGCGTCGCCGCGAGGAGCGCCATGAAGAGCGTCGCGCTCTCCTCGCGGGCGAAGCGCTTGAGCCGCGCGGTCAGCTCGGCGGGCAGGAGCAGCTCCCGCCGGCCGCCGCGGAAGGTCTGCATGGCGGGGCGCGGCCGGTCGGTGGGCAGCTCGGCGGCGGCGGCGTCACCGCCCAGCCGCGACTCCCAGTAGGCGAGCTCCGCCTCCTGGCCGTCGGCGAGCCAGCGGCGCTGCCAGTGAGCGTAGTCGGCGTACTGGATCGGCAGCAGCGGCAACCTGGCGGGGCGCCCTTCGACCGCCGCGGCATAGAGCTCGCCCAGCTCGCGCGCCAGGATGCCGATCGACCAGCCGTCGGCGATGGCGTGATGGAGGTTGAGGAGGAAGCGGTGCCGCTCTGCGGTAAGCCGCACGAGGAGCGAGGTCATGAGCGGCCCGCGCTCGAGGTCGAAGCCCCGGCTGGCGTGCTGCCGCGCGAGGCCGTCCGCCGCGCCACGGCGGGCCGCCGCGGGGAGCGCCGAGAGATCGGCGAGAGGCAGGGGGACGGCGGCGGGAGCGGGCGCGATCCGCTGGCAAGGAGCCTCGGCGTTGGCGGCGAAGGTGGTGCGGAGCGACTCTTGGCGGCGGACCACCTCGGTGAGCGCCGCGGCCAGCGCGCCGGCGGCGAGCGCGCCCGTGAGCTCGAGCTCGAGCGGCATGTTGTAGGTCGCCGAGCCCGGCTCGAGCTGCTGCAGGAACCAGAGGCGCTCCTGCGCGAAGGAGAGCGGCAGATCCGCGTCCCGTTCCACCGGCACCAGCGCCGGCGCCGCCGCGCCTTCTGGCAGGCCCTCCGACAGGCGCGCCGAGAGGAGCGCCGCGACCTGGGGCCCCAGGCGCTCGGCCGTCGGCTCCTCGAAGAGCGCGCGCAGCGGGAGATCCACCCCGAAGGCTTCGCTGGCCCGCGCGATCACCTGCGTGGCGAGGAGCGAATGCCCTCCGAGGTCGAAAAAGTCGTCATCCGCGGAGACTCCCTCCCGGCCGAGGACCGCCGCGAAGATCGCCGCCAGGGTCTCGCGGATCGGATCGCCACCGCGCGCCGGCGGCGCCGCCGCGCCATTCTCGGCCGCGCCGTCCGCCGCGGCCAGCTCCGCGAGCGCGCGGTGGTCCACCTTGCCGTGCCGCGTGAGCGGCAGGGCCTCCAGTTGGATGAATCGGCTCGGCACCATGGCCGAGGGGAGCCGCATCTCGACGAAACGGCGCAGCTCGCCGGTCGCGAGGGGACCGTCTCCTGTCACCAAGGCGACCAGGCGTTCGTCCTCTCCCTGCGGTGTCTTCACGACCGTCGCCAGCACCGCCGCCTCGCGCACCGCCGGATGCTCGCGCAGCGACGCCTCGACCTCTCCCGGCTCGATCCGATAGCCGCGCACCTTGACCTGCCGGTCCACCCGCCCGAGGAACTCGAGGCGGCCGGTCGCGGCGAAGCGCACCCGGTCGCCGGTGCGGTAGAGCCGCCCGGCTCCCTCCGGGCCGCCCGGGCCCGGCACGAACCGCTCCGCGGTGAGCTCCGGCCGGCCGAGGTAGCCGCGCGCCACCCCCGGTCCGCCCAGCCACAGCTCCCCGGCCACCCCGATCGGCACCGCCGCCCCGGTGTCGTCCCGCACCTCGACCGCCACCCCCGGCAGCGGCCGGCCGATCCAGCTCCCCGGACGCGCCTCGCCCTCGTCCCACGAGGCCAGGATGGTGCCCTCGGTCGGGCCGTAGAGCACCGCGATCGCCGCGCCGGGAAACGCCCGCCGCATCGCTTCCAGGAGATCCGCTCGCACCGCGTCGCCGCCGACGAACACCCGCCGCAGATGCGGGGAGCGGGCGCCCTGTGCGAGCAGCCGTGCCGTGAGCTGCCGCATGACCGCCGGCACCGCGTGCAGCAGCGTCGCGGTCTGCAGCTCCTCGGCGAGCCGCGCCAGGTCGAGCGTCGGCCGCAGATCGAAGAGCACCGCCGTCCCGCCGGCGAGGAGGGGCGCCAGCAGCTCGAAGAGGAAGATGTCGAACGCGGCGGAGGCGAGGACCGGCATGCGGTCCGCGGCGGTGAGACCGAAGACCTCCGCGACCGCGCCGAGCGTGTGCGCCAGGCTGCCGTGCTCGACCATCACCGCCTTCGGCCGGCCCGTCGTGCCCGAGGTGTAGATGAGATAGGCCAGGTCCTCGGGCTCGGGCGCCGCCGGCGCCGCCTCCGCCCCGTCCTCGTCGTCCTCCTCGCCTGCCTCGTCGACCCAGACGATCGGCACGGCGGCCAACGGCAGCTCGCCGAGCAGCTCTCGCAGGTCGCGCTGCGCCACCAGGGTCGACCCTCCGGCCACTCCCACCGCTCCCGCGGTGCCGGCGGCCAGCGCCTCCTCGGCCAGCAGCGCCAGGCGGGCACGCGGTTGGCCGGGATCGAGCGGCACCGCGGCGCCTCCCGCCCGCCAGATCGCCAGCAGGCCCACCACCAGATCGAGCGACCGCTCGACGAGGAGGCCGACGCGGGTCTCCGCTCGCACCCCGCCGGCGCGCAGGCGGCGCGCCAGGCGCCCCGCCCGGCGATCGAGCTCGCCGTAGGTCAGCCGCTCGTCGCCCCAGACGACCGCCACCGCCTGCGGCGTCCGCGCCGCCTGGAGCGACAGGCGGGCCGGCACGCTCGTCGGCGGCGCCCGGCGGGTGACGCCTCGCCACTCGACGAGCAGCTGCTGGCTCTCCCCGGCGGAGAGGAGGGCGAGCTCGGAGAGTCGCCGCTCCGGGTGTGAAGCGGCGGAGCGCAGCACCGATTCGAGCTGGCCGGCGAGACGTGCGACGGTCGAGCGGTCGAAGAGGGAGGTGTCGTACTCGACGCTCCCCGCGAGCCCCGCCGCCGTCTCGGTCCACGACAGCGCGAGATCGAACTTCGCCGCGCCGCTCTCCACGGCGAGCGGCGAGAGCTGGACGCCGGGCAGCTCGACGGCTCCCAGAGGCGCATTCTGCAGCGCCAGGAAGGCCTGGAAGAGCGGCGAGTGGTCGAGGCTGCGCTCCGGCGCCAGCTCTTCGACGAGCTTCTCGAACGGCAGCTCCTGATGGGCATAGGCCGCGAGCGCCTCCGACCGCACCCGCGTCAGATGCTCGGCGAACGCCGGATCGCCGGACAGATCGCCGCGCATCACGAGCGTGTTGACGAAGAGGCCGATCAGCTCCTCGGTCTCGCGCCGTGTGCGGCCGGCGATCGGTGTGCCGACGCACACCTCGGGCGCGCCGCTCAGCCGGCCGAGGAGGCTTTCGAAGGCCGCCAGCAGCACCATGAAGGGGGTCGCCGCCCGCTGCCGCGCCAGCTCCGCCAGCGCGGCGGACAGCTCGGCGTCGAGCGCTGCCGCCAGCAGCCCGCCCTGCGGTCTCTGCCGATCGCGCGCGGCGCCGCGCGGCCGGTCGGCCGGCAGCTCGAGGAGCGGCGGCGCCCCCGAGAGATGCTGGCGCCAGTAAGCCAGCTCTCCCTCCAACACCTCGCCGGAGAGCCGGCGCCGCTGCCAGACGGCGAAGTCGGCGTAATCGATCTGCAGCTCCGGCAGCGCCGCAAGCTGGGACGACGCGTCGCCGTAGAGGAGCGAGACCTCCCGCAGCAGGACCCCCATCGACCAGCCGTCGCTCACGATGTGGTGCATGGTGAGGAGGACGTCCCAGGCATCGTCCGCTCGGCGGAGGAGGACAGAGCGCAGCAGAGGACCGCGCGCGAGATCGAACGCCCGGCCGCTCTCCGCCAGCCGGAGCCGCCGGCTCTCGCCCTCTCGGCGCGGCTCGGCGAGGGCGGCGAGGTCGACGATCGGCAGCAGCGGCTGGAGCGGCTGCCAGTCTGGAGGATCGACCACCTGAACCGGGTGCCCGGCGACGGAGACGAACCGCGTGCGCAGGGTCTCGTGCCGGCGGACGACCGCGGCGAGGGCGGCGGCGAGGCGGCCGGCGTCGAGGGCGCCGTCGGCGCGGAGCGCGACGGGCAGGTGATAGGCCGTGCTTCCGGGATCCAGCTGCTCGACGAACCAGAGGCGCTGCTGGGCGAAGGAGAGGGGGAGAGGGCCGGTGCGCGGCTCCCTCCCGAGCGCGGGCGCCGCGGCCGCCGGCTCTCCTGCCGTCAGCTCTCCGACGCGCTGCGCGAAGGCGCCCAGCGTGCGGGCCTCGAAGAGCACCCGCAGCGGCAGGTCGACGGCGAAGATCTCGCGGACGCGGGAGACGACCTGGGTGGCGAGCAGAGAGTGGCCGCCGAGGGCGAAGAAATCGTCCGCCGGCGACAGCGGACCGCCGCCGAGCAGCTCGGACCACACGCCGGCGAGGAGGATGGCGATGGGGTCCTGGAGAGCGCCGGCGGCGGCGGCGCGCGGGCGGGCGCGGCTCCAGTCGGGCTCCGGCAGGGCCTTGATGTCGATCTTGCCGTTTGGCGTCGTCGGCAGCGCGCTCAGCGAGACGTAGGCGGCCGGCAGCATGCCGGCCGGCAGCTGCCGAGCCAGGAACTCGTGCCAGGAGTGGAGGCTCGCGTCATCGTCCCGCGGCACGGCATAGGCCACCAGCTGCGTCTCGCCGCGCGGGTCCCGCCGCACCGTCACCACCGCGGCCTGCACGCCGGGGTGGCGGCCGAGCGCCGCCTCCACCTCGCCCGGCTCGATACGGAACCCGCGCACCTTGGCCTGCCGGTCGGCGCGCCCGAGGAAGACGATGTTGCCGTCCGGCAGGCGGCGGGCGAGGTCGCCGGTGCGGTAGCAGCGCGCACCGGGGCCGGCCCCCGGGCCGCCGATCGGGTCCGGCACGAAGCGCTCGGCGGTCAGCTCGGGGCGGTCGAGGTAGCCGCGCGCCAGCCCGGCGCCGCCGATCCACACCTCGCCGGCAACCCCGACCGGCACCTCTCGCTGGTGAGCGTCGAGCAGGTGGACCCGGCAGTTGGCGACCGGCAGGCCGAGGGGCGTCCGGCGGTCGGCGGCAAGCTCCGGCCCGACGTCGTAAAAGGTGGCGCAGACGGTCGCCTCGGTGGGTCCATACCCGTTGACGATGCGCAGCCCTGGAATCGTCGCCAGCAGGCGCACCAGCTGGCGCTCGGGGATCGGCTCGACGCCGACGAGGAGGCGCGCCAGCGAGCGCCGCTCGGGACCGCCTGCCGCCGCCCACTCGGCGAGCTCGGCGAGCACGAAGGGGGGAAGGTAGGCGCTGCGCACGCGGTGGCGCGCGAGCCAGGGGAAGAGGAGCTCGCCACTGGTGCGCTCGTCGTCCGCCGGGATGCACAGCGCACCGCCGTAGCAGAGAGCGGAGAAGATCTCGTAGACCGAGACGTCGAAGCTGATGCTCGTCCACAGGCCGCAGCTCTCGCCAGGCTCCAAGGGCCGCCGCCTCTCCATGTCCTCGAGCAGGTTGACGACGCCCCGGTGCACGCAGGCGACCCCCTTCGGCCGGCCCGTCGAGCCCGAGGTGTAGATGACGTAGGCGAGGCTCTCCGGCGAGGTGCCGGCCGCCGGCGGAGGGAGCGGACCGTCGTCCTCGCGCGCGATCCACTCGCGGTCGGCGTCGACGGAGAGGATCCTCGCGCCGGGGACCGTCAGCCCCTCCGGCGCTCCCTGCCCGTCCTCTCCGTCTCGCGCGAGCGCGGCGCCGCCGAGGGCGAGGAGGAGCACGGGCACGCGGGCGTCGCCGGCCATCGCGGCGAGGCGCTCGCGCGGATAAGTGGGATCGAGGGGCAGGAAGGCGCCGCCGGCCTTGAGGATCCCCAGCATGGCGGTCGCCAGGGCCGTCGTGCGGCCGGCGCACAGCCCCACCGGCACCTCTGGCCCGACCCCCAGGCGGCGCAGGGCGCGGGCGAGCTGGTTGGACTGCCGGTCGAGCTCGCCGTAGCTCAGCGCCTCGCCGCCGCAGACGACCGCCGGCAGGTGGGGGACCTCCGCCGCGCGTGCCGCGAACAGCTCGTGGAGGCAGCGGTCGCGGCGGAAGGGGGCGGCGCGGTCGTTCCACAGCAGGAGCTGCCGGCGCTCCTCGGCGGTGAGGAGGGGCAGCTCGGAGAGCCGCAGGCGGGGGTCGGCGCAGGCGCCGGCGAGCAGGCTCGCGAAGTGGCCCAGCAGCCGCCGCGCGGTGACGGGCTCGAAGAGGTCGCTGCTGAACTCGAGCGAGAGGGCGATCACCCCGTCCCTGGCGCGGAGCGAGAGGGCGAGGTCGAACATGGCGCTGCGGTTGTCGAGGGACTCCTGGCTGAGGGTGAGATCGCGCAGGGTGACCCGCGGCAGGGGAGCGTTCTGGAAGGCCAGCATGACCTGGAAGAGAGGATTGCGGCCGAGGTCGCGGTCGGGCTGCAGCTCGTCGACCAGACGCTCGAAGGGCAGCTCCTGGTGCGCGTAGGCTTCGAGCGCCGTATGGCGCACCCGCTCGAGGAGCTCGCTCCAGCGCGGATCGAGGCTGAGATCGCCGCGCATCACGACGACGTTGACGAAGAGGCCGATCAACGCCTCGAGGTCCGGCGTCGGACGGCCGGCGACCGGCGAGCCCACCGGCACGTCGTCCGCCCCGGTGGAGCGCGCGAGGAGGGTCTGGAAGGCCGCCAGGCAGGCCATGAAGAGGGTGACCCCGTGGTCCCTGGCGAGGGCGCCGGCCGCCTGCGCCGCCTGCGCGTCGAGCACGGCCTCGCAGAGTCCGCCGCGCAGGCTCTGCAGCGGCGGGCGCGGGCGGTCCGCCGGCAGCTCGAGGGCGCGCTCGGCGCCGCGCAGCTGCCGCCGCCAGTAGTCGAGGTCCGCCGCCAGGTTGCCCGTCGCCAGCCGCCGCTGCTGCCAGACGGCGAAATCGGCGTACTGCAGGGGCAGCGGCGCGAGCGGGGAAGGAGCCTCGCGGAGGCCGGCGTCGTAGAGAGCCGCCAGCTCGCGGAGGAAGACGCCGACCGACCAGCCGTCCGAGACGATGTGGTGGAGGGTGACCAGGAGGTCGTGCTCCTCCGCGTCGAGCCGAAAGAGCATGGCCCGCAGCGTCGCGCCGCGCCAGAGGTCGAAGGGGCGGGCCGCCTGCTCCTCGGCGCGGGCGAGCACCTCGCTCCGCCGCCGTGCGCTCGGCAGGCGGCGGCAGTCGCAGCGGGAGATCTCGAGCTCCGGCCGCGGCAGGATCACCTGGGCGGGCACGCCGGCCTCGGCGCGGAAGGCGGTGCGCAGGATCTCGTGGCGCGCGGCGATCTCTCCGAAGGCGCGGGTGAGAACCGCCGCGTCGAGACGTCCCGAGAGGTGGACCAGCGCGCTCAGGTTGTAGGCGGAGCTTCCGGGCAGCAGCTGGTCGAGGAACCAGAGGCGCTGCTGCGCGGACGAGAGGGGGATCGGGCCGGCTTCGCGCCGGCGGAGCGGCGCCGTCTCCGGCTCCTGGCGCGCCGGGGCGGCGCTCCGTTTCCAGCGCTCGAGGAGCAGGCGCTTCGCCGGGGAGAGCCCGGCCTGGCTCGCGGAGATCTTCTCTTCCATCTGTGATCGGGTGACGGCCGGCCTCAGCCGAGGTAGCTCGCGGCCAGACGCTCCGCCTCGTCTTCGGGGAGCTCGACGAGCCTGGCGACGAGCGCCTCCTCGATGGCGGCGCTCAGCCCGGAGAGGGTGGGGCTCTCGAAGAGCATCCGCACCGGCAGGTCGACCGGGAAGTGCTCGCGGAGGCGAGACATGACCTGGAGGGCGATCAGCGAGTCGCCTCCCAGGTCGAAGAAGCGGTCGCCGCGGCGGACGACCTGCACGCCCAAGGTCTCCCGCCAGATGGCGGCGATCCGGTTGAGGATGGGCTCGTCGCCGAGATCCTCCGCGGTCATCTCCGCGGGCGCCGCGGGCTGGGCGGGCTCCGTCGCCGCCGGAACCCCGGGCGCCGCCGTCCGCGGGCCGGAGGCGGCGAGGTCGACCCAGTGCCGCTGCCGCTCGAAGGGATAGGTGGGCAGCGGCACGCGGCGGCGCCGCTCGCCGTGCAGCGCCGGCCAATCGATCGCCGCACCCGCCATCCAGAGGCGGCCGGCGGTGGCGAGCAGGTCGGCCGGCTCCGGCCGATCGAGGCCGCCCTCGCCATGGCCTGTGTCGAGATGCCCGGGCTCGAAGCTGGCGAAGGCGAGAGTCTGGCGGCCTTCCGCCGGGGGCAGCCGCCGCGCCAGGCGGGTCAGCACCCGGCCCGGCCCCACCTCGAGGAGGACGCGGCCGGGCAGGGCGACGAGCGCCGCCAAGCCGTCGGTGAAGCGGACCGTGCGGCGCAGGTGCTGGGCCCAGTAGGCCGGATCGGTCGCCTCCTCGGCGGTCGCCCACCCTCCGGTCACGTTGGAGAGGTAGGGGATCTGCGGCGGGCTGAGCGCGATGCCGCGAACCAGCCGGGTGAAGGGCTCGATCAGCGCTTCCATGTGCCGGGAGTGGAAGGCGCGGGAGGTGGGCAGGCGGCGGCCCTCGACGCCGCTCGCGGCGAGCTCGGCGATCAGCGCCTCGACGGCCGCGACCGGGCCGGAGACCACGCACTGCGCGGGGCCGTTGACCGCCGCCAGCGAGAGCTCGCTGCCGAGCCGGGGGACCACCTCGCTCTCGGCGAGCGGCAGCGCCGCCATGGCGCCCTCCGGGAGCCCCTGCATGAGCCGCCCGCGCGCGGCGACCAGCTCCAGGGCGCCGTCGAGCGAGAGCACCCCGGCGAGGTGGGCGGCGACGATCTCGCCGAGGCTGTGGCCGAGCATCGCCTGCGGCCGGACCCCCCAGGAGATCCACAGCCTGGCGAGGGCGGTCTCGAGGGTGAAGAGCGCCGGCTGCGCCGCGGCGGTGTCGCGGAGCGGGTGCTCGCCCGGCGGAGCTTCCCGGTCGCCTCCCGGTGGCCAGAGGAGTTGCCGCAGATCCTCGCCGAGATGGGGCTGGAGGATCTCGGCGGAGCGGTCCACCGCCAGCCGGAAGACGGGCTCGGTCCGGTAGAGCTCGCGCCCGAGGGCCGTGGGCTCGCCGGCCTGGCCAGGAAAGAGGAAGGCGACGGCCGGCGTGCAGTCGAGCGGCCGGCCGGCGAGAAGCCGGTCGCCGCCGGCGAGGGCGGCGCGCGCCTCCTCGCGGGAGCTGGCGACCAGGGCCTGGCGCCAGCCGTGCGCCCGGCGGCCGGCGCCGAGGGTGTAGGCAACGTCGGCCAGCTCCTGCCCCGGCGCGTCGCTGAGGTGGTCGGCGAGGCGGGAGCCGGCGGCGGCGAGGGCCGTCTCGGTCTGTGCGGAGAGCACCAGCAGCTGCCACGGCCGCCCGGCGATGGCGGCCTGCCGCGGCGGCGGCGCCTCCTCGACGAGGACGTGGGCGTTGGTGCCGCCGACGCCGAAGGAGCTCACCCCGGCGAGCCGCGGGCTGTCGCCCTCCCAGGGGCGCAGCCGGTCGTTGACGTAGAAGGGGCTGGCGGCGAAGTCGATGCGCGGGTTCGGCCGCTCGAAGTGCAGGCTGGGAGGGATCTGCCGGTGCTCGAGGGCGAGCACGGTCTTGATCAGGCCGGCGACGCCCGAGGCGCTGTCGGTGTGGCCGAGGTTGCCCTTGATCGAGCCGATGGGGCAGAAGCAGCGGCGGGCGGTCGAGGCGCGGAAGGCGCGGGTGAGGGCGGCGATCTCGATGGGGTCGCCGAGCGAGGTTCCGGTGCCGTGGGCCTCGACGTAGCCGATCGCCTCCGGATGCACCCCGGCGAGGGCGAGCGCCCGCAGGATGACCTCCGTCTGCCCGTCGACGCTGGGGGCGGTGAAGCCCACCTTGAGCGCGCCGTCGTTGTTGACCGCCGACCCCTTGAGGACGGCGCGAATGCTGTCGCCGTCGGCGACCGCGTCGGAGAGCCGCTTCAGGACCACCACCCCCGCACCGCTGCTGAACACCGTCCCGCGGGCGGCGGCGTCGAACGGGCGGCAGTGGCCGTCCGGCGAGAGGATGCCGTCCTCCTCGAAGAGATAGCCGACCCGCTGCGGGCTGCGGATCGACACCCCACCGGCGAGCGCGATGTCGCACTCGTAGTCGAGCAAGCTCTGGCGCGCCATGTGGACGGCGACGAGCGACGTCGAGCAGGCGCTCTGCACGGCGACGCTCGGCCCTCGCAGGTTGAGCTTGTAGGAGAGGCGCATGGCGAGGGTGTCGCGGTCGTTGGCGAGCGCCAGCTGCCAGAATTCGTTCTGCTGCACGGGCGGCAGCGCCACGATCTGCGCCAGCAGGTAGGTGCTGAGGGTCGAGCCGGCATAGACCCCGATGCGGCCGGGAAAGGTCGAGGAGTCGACCGCCGCCTCCTCCAGCGCCTCGACGGCGCACTCGAGGAAGATGCGCTGCTGCGGATCGGTGATCGCCGCCTCGCGGGGGCTGAAGCCGAAAAAGCCGGCGTCGAAGAGGTCTTCGCCGGCGAGGACGCCGCGCGCCGCGACGTAGCGGGGGTGGGCGAGGAGAGCCGGGTCGACGCCAGCCGCCGCGAGCTCGGCCGGGCCGAAGAACGAGATGGTCTCGATCCCGTCGCGCAGGTTGGCCCACAGCTCTTGGAGATTCGCGGCGCCGGGAAAGCGGCCCGCCATGCCGATCACGGCGACCTCCTCGACCGGCTCGTCGGAGTCGGCGGTGTCGAAGGCCTCGCCAGCCTCTCGCACGCTCACTCGCGGCTCCTCGGCTCGACCAGCTCCTGGACCACGGCCGGCGGGCCGGCCGACGGATTGCGCTGGCGGGCGAGAGCCTTTCGGCGGCGCTGGATCGCCCGCGACTCCTGGTGCGCCTGGTCGATGCGGCCGGAGAGATCGGGCGCCTGCGGCTCGCCGGCGCTCAGCCGGCCGGCGAGGGCGTGGACGGTCGGGTGCTGGAAGA
Source organism: uncultured Acidobacteriota bacterium (assembly GCA_963755825.1). Taxonomy (GTDB): domain Bacteria; phylum Acidobacteriota; class Thermoanaerobaculia; order Multivoradales; family UBA5704; genus DATBQN01. The sequence continues at coordinate 549,404 of CAVWLA010000001.1, forward strand.
GGTCGAGCAGGGGCAGGTCGATCTGCAGCCGCTCGCGGAGCTTGCCGTGCACTTCGGCGGCGAGCAGGGAGTGGCCGCCGAGATCGAAGAAGTTGTCGTGGATGCCGATGCGCTCGACCCCGAGCACCTGCCGCCAGACCTCGGCGATGAGCAGCTCGTTGGCGCTCTCCGGCGAGACATAGGCGGCCGCCGAGCGGTCGTCGCCCGGCTGGGGGAGCCGGGCGCGGTCCACCTTCTCGTTGGGTCCCAGGGGCAGGGCGGGGAGCGCCACGAAGGTTCTCGGCACCATCGGCTCCGGCAGCCGCGCCGCCAGGTACGAGCGCAGCTCGGCGGCCGGGATCTCGGCGCCGTTGCGCTCCACCACATAGGCGACCAGGCGCAGGCCGGCGGCCTCGCGGCTCTCGCGGCGGGCGACGACCACCGCCTGGCGCACCGCCGGATGAGTGAGGAGGCAGGCTTCGATCTCTCCCAGCTCGATGCGGAAGCCGCGCACCTTGACCTGGTGATCGAGCCGGCCGAGGAACTCGATGGCGCCGTCGGCGCGACGGCGCGCCAGATCGCCGGTGGCGTAGAGCCGGCGTCCGGCGCCGCCCCAGGGGTCGGGGACGAAGAGCTCGGCGGTCAGCTCAGGCCGCCCCAGGTAGCCGCGGGCGACCCCCATGCCCCCGATGTGGAGGTGGCCGGGCACTCCCAGCGGCACCGGCCGGAAGCGGCGGTCGAGCAGGTGGATCTGCGCGTTGTCGATGGGCCGGCCGATCGGCACCGCCGCGCCGGCGGACGCCGGCCGCGGCTCGCAGGCCCAATGCGCGGCGTCGATCGAGCACTCGGTGGGGCCGTAGAGGTTGTGCAGCTCGGCGCCGGATCTCTGGTGGAAGCGCTCGCAGAGCGGGGCGGAGAGCGCCTCGCTGCCGCAGAGGACACGCCGCAGGCTGGTGCACGCCGCCATCGCGGGATCTTCGAGGAAGACCGCGAGCATCGACGGCACGACCTGCAGCACGGTCGCTCCGGTGCGAGTGACGAGCCGCGCCAGGTAGCCCACGTCGAGCTCGCCGCGCGGGCGGGCGAGCTCGATGCGGGCGCCGTTGGCGAGCGGCAGGAAGAGCTCCCACAGCGAGGCGTCGAAGCTCAGCGCGGTCTTCAACACGACGCTGTCGGTGGGTCCGACCGGCAACCGGCGCTGCGCCCAGAGGAGGTGGTCGACGATCGAGCGATGGGAGATCTGAACGCCCTTCGGCACCCCGGTCGAGCCCGAGGTATAGATCGCGTAGGCGAGATTGTCGGGCAGCACGGCGGCTGTGGCGATGTCGCGGCGGAAGGGCTTGGAGCGCTCGGCGGGGAGCTCGATCTCGCGCGGCGAGACTCCGCCGTCCGCGCCCAGGGAGAGCACAACTGCGCCTCCCTCCGGCAGGCGGCCGCGCAGCCGCTCCTGGGTGATGAGGACGGGGGCTCGCGCGTCCGCGAGCATGAAGGCCAGGCGATCGGCCGGATGATCGGGATCGAGCGGCAGGTAGGCGCCGCTGGCCTTGAGCACGGCGAGGATCGCCACTACGGCCTCGGGCGAGCGCTCCATCGCGACGCCCACCAAGACCTCGGGGCCGACGCCCGATCGCCGCAGATGGAGGGCGAGCCGGTCTGCCCGGCGCTGCAGCTCGCCGTAGGTCAGCGCGCCGCTCTCCGCGTCGCTCTCCACGGATACAGCGACCGCATCCGGGGTGCGCGCGGCCTGCGCTTCGAAGAGCTCGTGGAGGCACGCGGCCGGGCGACGCTCGCTGTCGCTCGCGGTGATCGCGGTCGCGTTCCACTCGATGACGATCTGATGGCGCTCCGCGGCGCCGAGGAAGGGCAGATCGCCGATGCGGCGGTCGGGGTCCTCGATGGCGCCGGCGAAGAGCTGCAGGAGGTGCCCCGCCAAGCGTCCGGTGGTCGCCGCATCGAAGAGGTCGACGTTGTATTCGATCGCCGCCCGCAGCCCTCCCTGGTGCTCGCTCCAGTCGAGGCTGAGGTCGGACTTGGCGATGTGGCTGGGAACCGGCAAGCGCTCGACGGCGAGCCCGGAGAGCGCGAGGTCGCGGCGCGGCGCGTTCTGTAGCGCCAGCATCGCGGCGTCGAGCGGCGGGCGGCCGAGCGAGCGGTCGACGGCCAGCTCTCCGACCAGCCGCTCGAACGGCAGCTCGGCGTGGCGGAAGGCTCCCACGCAGACCTGCCGCACCCGGCCGAGGAGCGCGCGCCAAGCCGGATCGCCGGAGAGGTCGGTGCGCAGCACGAGGGTATTGACGAAGACTCCGATCAGGTTCTCGATCTCGGCGCGGTCGCGGTTGGCGGAGACCGTGGCGATCACCAGATCGTCCTGGCCGCTGTACGCCTGGAGGAGGGCCTGGAAGCCCGCCGCGAGGACCATGAAGAGGGTGGAGCCGGTGGCGCGGCCGAGCTCGCGCAGACCTGTCGCCAGAGCCGGCGGCAGGTCGAGGGAGAGGATTGCCCCGCGGTAGGTCTGGACGGCCGGCCGCGGCCGGTCGGTGGGGAGGGCGAGGACCGGCAGCGGCTCGGCGAGCTGCCGGCGCCAGTACCGCAGGTGCGCGGCCAGCAGCTCGCCTGAGATGCGGCGGCGCTGCCCGAGAGCGAAATCGCCATATTGGAGCGGCAGCTCCGGCAGCGGCGAATGCCGTCCCTCGCGGAACGTCGCGTAGAGGTCCGCCAGCTCGCGGGTGAGGACGCCGACCGACCAGCCGTCGCAGACGATGTGGTGGAGGGTGATCTGCAGGTGGTGGTCCTCCGGCGAGAGGCGCACCAACCGCATCCGCCAGAGCGGACCGGCCGCCAGGTCGAAGGGGCGCCCCGCCTCGTCGGCGAGGAGCCGCGCGGCCTCGGCCTGCCGGGCGGGTTCGGCCAGCCCGCCCAGGTCGACGGCGGGGAGAAGCGCCGGGCGGGGCGGCACGACGACCTGCCGGGGACGGCCGCCCGCCGCGGGAAAGACGGTGCGCAGCACCTCGTGGCGGCGCTCGATCGCCGCCGCGGCCCGCGCCAGCGCCGGCGCGTCGAGCCGTCCGCGGAGGCGCACCGCGGCGGGCATGTTGTAGACCGTCGACCGCTGCTCCAAGCGATGGAGGAACCAGAGCCGCTGCTGGGCGAACGAGAGCGGAAACCCGGGCTCGGCGGGCGAGGGGAGAAGAGCATCCTCCGGCGCCGGAGCGGGCGGCGGGTAGCCGAGGCGCGCCGCGAGGTGCCAGGTACCCGGCGCGAGCTCGATCGGCTCGCTCGCGGTCCGCCAGCGCCCCGCGGCCGCCGGCTCGATGGCCTGGTGGTGATGGAATTTGGGGTCCCCCATCATGCGCCCGGCGGCGTGCAGGCCGTCGGTCATCCGCCGGCCCTCGTAGGGGCTGAGCAGCGCCGGGTGGAAGTCGATGCCGAGGAACGCGCAGAGCCCTTCCATCACCTCCCGCGGTCCGGCGACCAGCTCCTCGAAGCGGACCCGGATCTGGCGCTCGGCGGGCACGGCGGCGAGGAAGTCGAGGATGTTCTCGTGACCGCGCTGCCAGACCAGCTCGGCCTGCTGGCGGCGGGGGAGGGGGAGGCCGTGGACCTCGTCCAGGCGGGCCTCGAGGTAGGAATGGATGGTCGCCGCGGGGTGGCGCACGAGATGGACGAAGCGGGGGGCGAGGAACCAGCTCTCGGCCCGCCGCAAGGCCGGCGGATGCAGGCAGTAGCGCGGCGTCTTGTCGACCAGGATGCGCTCGCCGGCGCGGCGCTGCAGCTCGCGGTAGAAGGCGGCGACGGAGTCGTCCCGCTCCTCGGCCTGGGCGACGATCGCGCCGGCGGCCTGGGCGTCGCAGCTCTCGAGCTCCATGACGGCGCGCAGCAGCCCTTCGCGTGCGAAGCCGTCGCGGCCCGAGAGGGCTCGCCGCCGCTCGCCGAGGGTGCGGAAGCCGAGGAGCTCGAGCTCCGGGGGAGCGAAGAGGCGCGGATGGCCGGCGAGCATGACGCGCAGCAGGGTCGATCCCGAGCGGAACGGCGCCAGGATGAAGATCGCCGGCGGATTCTTCGCCGCCGTCTCCTCGTCGCCGGCCGCCGCGGGTGAGAACCTGGCGGCGAGATGGCGCGTCAGCTCCGCCATCGCCGCGGCGGAGGCGAGCGGGGCGGCGCTCCCGCTCCCTGCCGGCTCCGCGCGTTCTGCGAGCGCTCCGCCGCCTTCGTCCGGCGCGATCCAGCCGGCCTGCGCCAGCTCCCGCCGGTAGCTCCGCTCGAGGTGGGCGGCGAACCCCTCCACCGTCGGCGCCTCGAACAACGGCATCACGTAGAGGATCGCGTCGAGGTCGCGCTGCAGCCGGTTGATGAAGAGAGCGCCCTGGATGGAGTCGCCGCCGAGGGCGAAGAAGCTGTCGAGAGCGCCGACCTGGGCGGCCCCCAGCTGCTCGCTCCACATCGCCGCGATGCGCGCTTCGACGGCGGTCAACGGCGCCGCCCGGCCGGTGCCCGCAGCCGCCGCCTGCGGGGCGGGCAGCCGGCGGCGGTCGACCTTGCCGCTCGGCGTCAGGGGGAAGGCCGGCAGGACGACGAAGGCCGCCGGCACCATGGGCTCCGGCAGCCGCGCGGCGAGGAAGAGATGGAGGTCGGCCGCCCGCGGCTCGTCACCCGGCTGCGGCGACCGCGGCACCACGTAGGCCGCCAGGCGATGGCCGGCGGCATCCTGGTGAGCGGTCACCACGGCTTCGCGCACCGCCGGATGAGTGGCGAGGGCGGCTTCGATCTCGCCCAGCTCGATGCGGAAGCCGCGCAGCTTGACCTGATGGTCGAGCCGCCCCAGGAACTCGATCGCGCCGTCCGTGCGCAGGCGCGCCAGGTCGCCGGTGGCATAGAGGCGCCCTCCCGGAGCGCCAAGAGAATCAGGGACGAACCGCTCGGCGGTCAGGTCCGGGCGCCGCAGATAGCCGCGGGAGAGGCCGACGCCGGCGATGTGCAGGTGGCCAGGGACCCCCGCCGGTGCCGGGGAGCCTTGAGAGTCCAGCAGATGGATTCGCAGGTTGCTGATCGGCCGGCCGATCGGCACCGTGCCCCGCGCGCCGCTCGCTCGAGCAACCGGCCAGGCGGTCACGTCGACCGAGGCCTCGGTGGGTCCATAGAGGTTGTGCAGCTCCACCCCCAGCGAGCCGGCGCCGGGAAGACCGCCGAGATCGCCGAGAACGGCATGGAACCGCGCGGCGAGCTCCGGCGGCAGCGCCTCGCCGCTCGCCATCACCCGCCTGAGCGCCCGGCAGTCGCCGAGCCGCGGCTCGGCGAGGAAGACCTGCAGCATGGCGGGGACGAAGTGGAGGGTCGACACCTGCTGGTTGGCGATCAGGCCGGCCAGGTAGGCGCTGTCCTGGTGGCCGCCGGGGCGGGCGAGGACGAGGCGCGCCCCGACGAGGAGCGGCCAGAAGAGCTCCCACACGGAGACGTCGAAGCTCACCGGAGTCTTCTGCAGCACCCCTTCGCCGGGAGCGAGGCCATATTCCCGCTGCATCCAGAGCAGGCGGTTGACGATCCCCTCATGCGGGATCATCGAGCCCTTGGGGGAGCCGGTCGAGCCGGAGGTGTAGATGACGTACGCCAGGTTCTCTCCCGAGGGAGCGGCCGGGGGAAGGGGAGGGCCGGCGGGCTCCTCGCGCGCCGGCGGAGAGTCCAGACAGATCACCCGCGCGGACCCGGCCGGCAGGCGGCCGGCGAGCCGCTCCTGGGTCAGCAGGACGGCGACGCGGGCGTCCGCGAGCATGAAGGCCAGGCGCTCGGCGGGATACGAGGGGTCGAGCGGCAGGTAAGCGCCGCCGGCCTTGAGCACCGCGAGGAGCCCCACCAGCAGCTCCAGGGAACGCTCCACGGCGACTCCAACCAGGATCTCCGGCGCGACGCCGAGCCGCCGCAGGAGACGGGCGAGCCGGTCGCTCCGCCGGTCGAGCTCGCCGTAGGTCAGGAACCCCTGCTCGACGACGAGAGCCACCGCATCCGGTGTGCGTCCGGCCTGGTCAGCGAACAGCTCGTGGAGGCACGCGCCCCGCGCCGCTCGCGGCCACGATTCTTCGGTCGCGTTCCACTCGCGGACGATCTGCTGGCGCTCCGCCGCGGTGAGGAGCGGCAGCTCGCCGAGCCGGCGGCCGGGGTCTCTCACGGCGCCGCCGAGGAGCCCGGCGAGATGCGCCGCCATGCGCTCGATGGTCACCGCGTCGAAGAGGTCGCGGCTGTATTTCCACACCGCTTCGACGCCCTCGTCGGTGCCGAGCAGCGACAGGGCGAGGTCGAAGCGGGCGGTGCCGTTGTCGATCTCGCGGGCGGCCGGCGAGGAGCCGGAGAGCGGCGGCAGCGGACGCGGTGCGCTCTGCTGCACCACCATGACCTGGACGAGCGGCGGGCGGGAGAGATCGCGAGGAAGGTCGGGCCGATCCAGGAGGCGCTCGAAAGGGAGGTCGCGATCGGCGAGGGCGGCGAGCAGGGTCCTCCGGACGCGCCCCAGGAGATCGGCGAACGGCGGATCGCCGGAGGCGTCGACGCGCAGCGCCAGCGTGTTGACGAAGCAGCCGATCAGCCCTTCGAGCTCCACCCGCTCGCGGTTGGCGGAGGCGGTCCCGACGACCAGGTCCCGCTGCCCGGCGGTCCGCGCGAGGAGGGCGAGCACGCCGCAGAGGAGGGCCATGAACGGGCTGGCGCCGTGCGCCGCGGCGAGCGCCCGCAGCTCGCCGGCGAGCGCCGCCGGCAGGCGGCGGGCGAGGTGGGCGCCGCGGTACGTGGGGACGGCGGGCCGCGGGTGGTCGGCGGGAATGTCGAGGACCGGCGGCGGGGTGTCGCCGAGCCGGCGGCGCCAGGCGGCGATTCGGGCCTCGAACTCCGGACCGGCCTGTCGGCTCTCCTGCCAGACGGCGAAGTCGGCGAGCTGGAGCGGCAGCGCGGGCAGCGGCGAGGGGCACCGCTCGGCAGCGGCCTTGTAGAGCGCCACGATCTCGACCAGAAGGACGCCGAGCGACCAGCCGTCGGCGACGATGTGGTGGACGGCGAGGCACAGCCGGTCGTCTGCCGCGGCGCGCCGCAGGAGTGCGGCGCGGAGCAGCGGTGCGCGGTCGAGGGCAAAGGACCGCCGGGTCAGCTGCCGCTCGCTCTCCGCGGCGGCCGCCGCCGCCGCCGGAACCGCGAGCCCCGAGAGGTCGACGACCGGCAGGGGAAACACCTCACCGGCGGCCGGCTGCAGCACGACCTGGACCGGCGCGCCATCGACCACCCGGAAGACGGTGCGCAGCGCCTCGTGACGGCGCGCGATCTCTCCCAGAGCGGCGGCCGCCGCCGGCGCCGACCGCCGGTTGTCTCCAATGCCCTCGACAGCTCCCGGAAGGCGCAGCGACAACCCCAGGTTGTACGCCGGGTTGCCGGGCTCCAGCTGGTCGAGAAACCAGAAGCGCCGCTGCGTCGAGGTCAGGGGGAGGGGCCGGCCGCGGTCGGCGCGGGGGATCGGTGCGGTGGCGTCGCCTGTCTCCAAGGCGCCGGCCGTCGCCGCCTCCAGACGGGCCGCGAGCCGGGCGACGGTCGGCGCCGCGAACAGATCGTCCAGGGTCAGCTCGGCGCCGCTCTCCTGCAGGCGGGCGAGGAGCTGCGCGCCGCGCAGCGAATCGCCTCCCAGGACGAAGAAGTCGTCGTCGGCGCCCACCGTTCCAGGCACCAGGTCGAGCACCTCCTCCCAGGCCTGCGCCACCCGCTCCTCGGCGGGGGTGCGCGGAGGTCGGCGTCTGCTCGCCAGCTCGCCCACCGGCTCGCCTGCCTGGCCGGCCTCGAACGACCCCAGGATCTCCAGCCCGCCGGAGAGGAAGAGGTCGCGGCAGGCCCGCCGCCGCACCTTGCCGCTGGTGGTCTTGGGAACCGCTCCGGGCCTGGCCAAGAGGAGGGAGGCAACCTGCACCTCGTGCTCCTCGGCCATCGCCCGGCGGATCGCCGCGGCCATCGCCGCCATCGTCGCCGGCGAGGCGTCGGCTTGCGAAGCGACCTCCTGGACCAGCACCAGGCGCTCCTCGCCGCCGGCCTCCACCGCGAAGGCCGCGCCGCCGCCGGGGCGCAGGGCGGGGTGGCTCCTCTCGGCGGTCCATTCGATGTCCTGCGGATAGAGGTTGCGCCCGCGGACGAGGATCAGATCCTTGAGGCGGCCGGCGACGAACAGCTCGCCGTCGCGGACGAAGCCCAGGTCGCCGGTGCGCAGAAAGGTGCCGGGGTGGCTGGGTAACCGCGCGGCGAACGTCTCGGCCGACGTCCGCGGCTGGGCCCAGTAGCCGAGGGCGACGCTCTCGCCGGCGACCCAGATCTCGCCCACCTCCTCCGCGCCGCGCTCGGTCGAGCTGACGGGATCGACCAGCCGCACCTCGAGCCCGCTGGCGACGCGGCCGCAACCGACGAGGCGGCGGGCCGCCGCCGGCGGGTCCTCGCCTGCTGCGGCGCGCGGGTCGCCGGCTGCGGCGACGCGATCCTGGGAGAGGGCGGCCGCATCGGCGGCGAAGATCGCAGGCTCTTCCGGCTCCTCCCCCTGGGCACGGCGGCCGGAGACCAGGAGGGTGGCCTCGGCGAGGCCGTAGCAGGGGAAGAAGGCCCGGCTTCGGAAACCGGCGCCGGCGAACGCTGCGGCGAAGCGCTCCAGGGCTTCCGCGCGGACCGGCTCGGCGCCGTTGAACGCCACCCGCCAGGCGGAGAGGTCGAGAGGGTCGTCCGCATCGAGAGCGACCCGCCTGGCGCAGAGGTCGTAGGCGAAATTCGGACCGCCGCTGACGCTCGCCCGGTGCCGCGAGATCGCCTCCAGCCAGCGCCGGGGGCGCTGCAGGAAGTGGAGCGGCGAGAGCAGGACGCAGCGGGCGCCGAGGAAGAGCGGGTGGAGGAGGCCGCCGATCAGCCCCATGTCGTGGTGGGGCGGCAGCCAGCTGGCGATGACCGCGCCCTCGTCCGTGGCGAAGGCCTCCTGGATCATGCGCTGATTGGCGAGGAGGTTGCCGTGCGACACCATCACCCCCTTGGGGGAGCTGGTCGAGCCCGAGGTGTACTGCAGGAAGGCGACATCGTCCGCGCGGCTGGCGGTCTCCCGCCAATCCTCGGCCGCACCGGGGGCGACGCCGTCGACCTCCAGGAAGATCTCCGGGAGATGGGATGGAGCCGCGTGCCGCGCCAGCAGCTTCTCGAGGCCGCGACGGGCGGCGGCGGCGGTGAGGATCGCCCGCGGTCCGCAGTCGGCGAGGATGGCCTGCAGGCGCGGCAGAGCGCGCCGGCCTGTCGGCGGCGAGACCGGCACCGCGGCGACCCCGGCGTAGAGACAGCCGGCGAAGGCGCTGATGAAATCGAGGCCGGGAGGCAGGAGCAGCAGCGCCCGCTCGCCGGCCATGGGGAGCGCCTGGAGGTGCGCCGCGATGGCGCGGGCGCGACGGTCGAGCTCGCCGTAGGTGAGGAGTCTCTCCTCCCGCTCGCCGTCCGCCAGGAAGGTGAAGGCCGGCCGGCCGGGATCGGCAGCCGCCCGTGCGCGGAGCAGCCCGATCAGGCTCGACGCCTCCCGGGCACCGCTCAGCTGCGGATGCGCCAAGCCGGAATTTCCACCCCCGTAGGGGTCACCACATCTTCGTGCATATAAAATTATTGTTTTTACATAGGCTATGACAGATTGCTGTGGGCGTGGAGTATACTACGCCGACGCGACAGAAACTTGCGATCCGGGAGCGCGGAAACCATGGCAAAACATGCGTAGAAAATGGTTTCCATGGCTCGCGGCTCGGGGAGGAGCCACGGCCACTGCGATGGCCGTCTCGCTGCTGCTCGCCGCCCCCGGCGCCGCCGCTGGACCGTCGCTCGCCGACCCGCCGGTCGTCCCGGAATCGCCGAGCGGTCCAGCCCCTCAAGCCGCTCCCAACCCTCCCGAGCCCGCCGCTCAATCCAACGCACCCAGCGGAGCGAACGCTCAGAGCTCGCCGAATGTTCAGATTATTCAGAGCATCCTGAACGTCCGGCTCAATGCGCCGCAGCTCCCGGCGCCGGACGGCCAGCTCGGCCGGTCGGGAGAGGCGGTCGCCGCGGACACCGAGGGAGAGCATCTGGTGGCCGCCTGGGAGAGCCTCGGCGGCTTCTGCGGCCCGCCGGTGGGCAGGGCCTGCAAGCCCCCCGCGAGCCCGGGGATCACCGGCTTCGGCACCTCGAGCGACGGCGGCCGCACCTGGGTCGACGGCGGCGCGCCCCCGATCGTCGACCACACCGTCACCGGCGGGCACCCGTGGCTCGATCGCGGTGGCAGGGACGGGCGGACCTTCTTCCTCGTCAGCCGCGGCTGGGACGCCGCCAAGGTGATCCAGAAGGGCCTCACCCTCCACCGCGGCCGCTTCGACCACGGCGTGTTCGCCTGGCAGGACGGACGGCTCCTCGCGCCGCCGACCGCCGGCGACGTCTGGCGCGGCAGCTCGGTGACGGCGGCCAAGGATGGCAGCGGCCTGGTGCTCGTGGCGCTCACCAACCTGCGCACGATCTGCGGCCCGCAGAGCCCGGGCCGCCCACGGATCGGCGGCTTCGGGCAGATCGAGGTTCTGCGCAGCGACGATTCGGGAAGCAGCTGGAGCCGGCCGATCGTCGTCAGCCCCGGAGACAACGTGGAGACCGCGGATCACCAGGATCCGCGGTGCGGCGATTCGGGGACGGCCCAGGTCGCCGCCTCGGCGGCCATCGGCCCCCGCGGCGCGGCCTATGTGGTGTGGCAGTTCGGTCCCTATCTGAGCCATTTTTCGCGTCAGGATGGGACGTCCCAGAACGACCACAGGGTGCGCCTCCGTTTCTCGCGGTCGCTCGACGCCGGCCGCTCCTGGAGCCCGCCCGCCGACCTGATCACGCTCCAGTCGGTGCGCGACGATCCGCCGGTCGGCTACAGCGGCGACACGGTCAACGACATCGCGCGCATCGCCGTGGCCGCCGATGGCCCCCACCGCGGACGGATCTTCGTGACCTATGCGAGCGCGGTGGGTCCGGCCGTCCCGGAGACGCCCACGGCGCAGTGCCTGGTCTCGACGCAGGTGTTCCTCATCTCCTCCGACGACCAGGGGCTCCACTGGAGCGCCCCCCGGCCGCTCGGCCCGCCGCTGCCGCCGGCCGGCGTCAAGCGCTTCTGGCCGGTGGTCGCAGCCGGCCCGGCAGGGGGCGAGGTGAACGTCGTCTACGCCGAGAGCCAGGAGCGCCCAGCTGACTCGAACGGCCCGGAGTGCCGGACGCCGATGCTCAACGGTGCCGTCCGCGCCGGCAAGGCCAGCTCGATGGTCGATCTCTATCGAGTGACGTCCCGAGACGGCGGCGCGACCTTCGGAGCGCCTCGCCGCATCACCACCGAGACCTCGAGCTGGTGCAACGCTCGCTTCGACAAGGGGGCCGCTCTGTTCGCGAACTTCGGAGACTACCTGGGGCTGTCCGCGAGCAGGGACCGCCTCTTCGCCGTCTGGACCGATGCGAGGAACGGAGTTCCGGATGCCTATTTCGGCGCGCTGCCGTCGGCCGATCCGGCGGCTGTCCACTGACCGGGGCGAGGGAGAGAGAGAGGCGATGAGCGACGGCTCCGGGCTGACCCGCCGTACCTTCCTGCGTCATGCCGCGGTGTCGGCGCCGGCACTGGCGGCGCTTCCCGGCCTGGCCCGTGCCGCGGCGTCCCCGGCCGGCGCCGCGCCGGAGCGCTCCGGGCCGCCGCGCCGGGTGATCGTCGTCGGCGCCGGTCTCGCCGGCCTGGCGGCGGCCTACGAGCTGAACCTCCTGGGCCACGACGTCACGGTGCTCGAGGCGCGGCCGCGCGCCGGCGGCCGCGTGCAGACGCTGCGCAGCCCGTTCGCCGACGGTCTCTACGCCGAGGCGGGAGCGATCGATTTCTCGGACAGCTGCCGGCACCTGATGCGCTATGTGAAGGCGTTCGGTCTCCCCACCGGCACGTCGTCGCGGCCTCCCACCCAGACCTTTTATCTCCGCGGCCAGCGCATCGTGTTGAAGCGCGGGTCGAAGGTCACCTGGCCTTTCGAGCTGACGGCGGCAGAGAAGGAGATGGGCGTCCAGGGCATGTTCAAGAAGTATTTCGCCGCCGCCCGCGAGATCGGCGACCCCACCGATCCGGCGTGGCGGATCGAACGCTTCAAGAGCCTCGACGAGATCACCCTGGAGGAGTACCTGAAGAAGCAGGGAGCTTCGAGCGAAGGGATCGCCCTGCTCTCCGACATCCTGGGGATCGGCTACGGGTGGTCGACGGGCTCGGCCCTACATCGCCTGGTCTCCGATTTCGCGCTCTTCTTCGCCGGCAGCGGGTCGCCGAGCTCGATCCTGGGCGGCAACGATCTGCTGCCCAAGGCATTCGCCGCGGCCCTGCGCGAGCGCATCTACTACAGCGCGCCGGTGGTGAGGATCGAGCAGCAGCCCGACGGGGTGCGCGCCGTGTTCCGCCAGGCCGGCGGCGAGCGGACGATCGCGGCGGACCACCTGATCTGCGCCGCGCCGTGCCCGGCGCTGCGCAACGTCGAGTTCGTGCCCGCGCTGCCCGCCCGCAAGCGCCACATCTTCGCCGAGCTCGAGTACACGCCGGTGACCCGCATCTATGTCCAGGCGCGGCGGCGCCTGTGGGCGGAAGGCGGCGGCATCGGCGACATCGTCAACGACCTGCCGGTCGAGATGGTCACCGAGTATCCGCTCTTCCGCAGCGCGGACCAGGGGCCGCGGGCGGTTCTCGAGTCGCATCTGCGGGGACCCTCGGCGCTGCGCGTGGGCGCCCTGCAGCAGCCGGCGCAGATCGCCTTCGCGGTCGACAACTTCGAGAAGCTCTACCCCGGCTTCCGCGAGGTCGCCGAGGGGGGCACCACGGTGGCCTGGGCCTCCGACCCCTGGGCCGGCGGCGGCTACGCCTGGTGGAAGCCGGGGCAGCTCACCGACTGGATGCCGGAGCTCGCCCGGCGGGAGGGTCGGCTGCATTTCGCCGGCGAGCACACCTCGGCGTTGGGCCGCACGATGGAGGGCGCCCTCGAATCCGGCAACCGCGCCGCACGCGAAGTCCTGGCGGCGCCTGCCACGGAGGCCGCCGGATGATTGGGCGGATGATCGGCCGCCTCCGCCAGGACCTCCGCGTCGCCGCCCGCGCCCTGCGCCGCCAGCCCGGCCTCGCCGCCGCCGCCATTCTGATCCTCGGCTTAGGGATCGGCGCCACCGCCGCGATCTCGAGCGTCGTCAACGACGTGCTGCTCACGCCGCCGCCGTTCCGCGAGCCCGCCAAGGTCGTCGTCGTCTGGTCCTCGAACCCGCGGGCGGCGCAGAAGGCGGGGCTGCCCGATACCCTGCCGTCCGCCAACGGCGACCTGCTCGAGTGGCAGCAGGGGAGCCGTTCGTTCGATTACCTCGCCCTGCTGCAGTACGACCGCATGCGCCTCACCGGGCTGGGCGACCCCGAGCAGCTCGGCGTCACCCGCGTCTCGGGGGATTTCTTCTCCGTCCTCGGCACGCCGGCGGCGTACGGCAGGACGCTGCAGGCGGCTGACGACACCTTCGACAAGCCGCGGGCGGTCGTCCTCTCCTACAGCTTCTGGCGGCGCCGCTTCGGCGCCGACCCCAGGATCGTCGGCCGCAAGCTGATCATGAACGGCGACCCCTTGACGGTGGTGGGGGTGATGCCGCCGCCCTTCGCCTTCCCGCGCGCCGCCGAGCTGCCGCCGGCCCTCGGCTTCGATGCGCAGCCCGACGCCTGGGTGCCGCTCGCGCTCCCGCTCGAGGAGCGGCAGAGCCGCTCGACCCGCTACGGCCTGATCATCGGCCGGGTGCGCCAGGGGGTCGCCATCGGGCAGGCGCAGGCGGAGCTCAAGACCGTCTGCCGGCACTACGCGGCGACCCATCCGGCCGCCAACCAGGATTGGACCGTCCGCCTGATACCGATCACCGAACAGATGGTGGGCGAGCTGCGGCCGGCGCTCCTCGTCCTCTGGGCCGCGGTTGCTTTCGTGCTGCTCATCGCCTGCGTCAACGTCGCCAACCTCCTGCTCGCCCGCGCGGCGTCGCGGGAGCGCGAGATCGGCGTCCGCATCGCGGTGGGGGCGAGCCGGGGACGCCTGATCGCGCAGCTGCTGACCGAGAGCGCGCTCATCTCCCTCCTCGGCGGCGCCCTCGGCGTCTTCCTCGCCTGGGGCGGCCTGCGGGTTCTCGCCGCGACGGTGCCGCGGGACTTCGCCGGCGCGGCGAGCTTCTCGCTCGACCTCCGGGTCCTGGCGTTCACCGCCGCCCTGTGCCTGGCGACCAGCGTCTTGACCGGTCTCTCGCCGGCCCTCCACATGGCCCGGCCGGACGTCGCCGTGGTGCTGCGCGACGGCGCGCGGGGGAGCACCGGCGTCGCCGGCGACCGCACGCGCAGCACCCTGATCGTCGCCGAGGTGGCGCTCGCCGTCCTGCTGCTGATCGGCACCGGGCTCCTCCTGCGCAGCTACGTTCGCCTGCTCGCCATCGACCCCGGCTTCCGCTCGCCGGAGCGCCTCCTCACCTTCGAGATCGACCTGCCCGAGGACCGCTACGCGCCGCCTCAGCGGGTACATTTCTTCGAGCGCGCCCTTGAGCGGTTCCAGGCGCTCCCCGGGGTGGAGGTCGCCGGCGCCATCGACGAGCTGCCGCTGACCGGCTTCGAGAGCCTGGGCAGGATCGAGATCGAAGGCCAGCCGCCAGCCCGTCCCGAGGATCTGGCACCGGTCGACTGGCACACGACCTTTCCGAGCTATCTCGAGACGATGAAGATCCCGCTGCGTCAGGGGCGCTTCCTGACCCGCGGGGACGGCGCCATGACGCAGCCGGTGGCGGTGATCGACGAGGGCCTGGCCCGCACCTACTGGCCGAGTGCGAACCCACTGGGCAGGCGCTTCCGCCGCGCCGGCTCCCGTCCGGGCGCCAAGCCGAGCCCCTGGATCTCGGTGGTCGGGGTGGTCGGCACCGTCCGCCACTCGAGCCTCGACTCCTCGCCGCGCCCGCAGCTCTATCAGCCGGGGACCCAGACGCGGCCGGACCTCATGCCCTACCAGGTCGAGTTCGCGCTGCGCACCCCACACGGCGACCCGCTCCTCCTCGCCGCCGGGGCGCGCGAGGCGGTGCGCGGGGTCGACCCCGACCAGCCGATCACCGACGTGCGGACGATGACGCAGCTGATGGCGACCTCGGTCGCCAAGCGTCGCTTCATCCTGCTCCTGCTGTGCGTCTTCGCGGCGCTCGCCCTGGTGCTCTCGGTGGCGGGGATCTACGGCATCACCTCCTACTCGGTGGCGCAGAAGACGCGCGAGATGGGGTTGCGGCTCGCGCTCGGCGCCCTCCCGGCGGAGGTGCTGCGCCTGGTCCTCCTGCGGGCCGGAGCGCTCGCCGGCCTCGGGGTTCTCGTGGGGGTCGTCGCCGCGCTCTGCCTGACACCGTTGATGGCCGCCCTCCTCTACGGGGTGGGCAGGACCGACCCGCTGACCTACGTGGGGGTCTCTCTCGGGCTCACCCTGGTCGCCCTCGTCGCCGCCTTTCTGCCCGGCAGGAGAGCCATGCGCGTCGATCCTCTCGTGGCGCTGCGCGCCGAGTAGGCTCGCCTCCTCCTCGCCAGCGTCGCTCGGCCGCCGGAGCGGCGAACCTTCCCTTTGATCGGGAAGCCTCTGCTGATCGCTGGGAAGCCCTTCCCGATCATCGGCAAGGCTGAGCCGGTCATGCGCCGAGCCTTCCCGGTGATGTGGCGAGCTCAGCCGGTGATCCGGCGAGCCTTCCCGGTAATGCGGCGGGCTCAGCCGGTGATGCGGCGAGCTCAGCCGATGATGCGGCGAGCCTTCCCGGTGATCGGGCGGGCTCGGCCGGTGATGCGGCGGGCTCGGCCGGTCTTCGGGAAGCCGTTCCCGATACGAAGCTCGCGCCTTCCTACCCGGCCGCCGGGGCTCGAAGCCAGGTCGAGCCATTCCTTGGCCGAGATCGCCATCGCGACGTTGCTGCGCTGATCGACGTCAAAGCTCTCGCTGGTTTTCGAGGCGGCGCATTCTCACTTCGGCCGCCAGGTCTCGTCTCTTCGAAGCTCCTTTTGCGACAGCATTCGCGATCGAAGTTGCGCTGCTTCCTCGTTGTCCCGTTCCCCGATGGATCGCGCACCTCGGTAGGAGGAAACCAGAACGCTCGTGGTGGCGGGTGTTCTGGCTGGTCTTCACCCTCGCTTCCGTTGATTCCAAGAGTGCCGCGACTTCGCATCCAGAGATTGCTGACCTTCTCCGAGGCAACCGCGTGACCGCAGCAGATCCAGCCTCGCCGCCGGCGCTGCCGGCGGCGCAGCTCGCCTATTGGCGCCGGCAGCTGGAAGGGGCGCCGACGGTGCTCGAGCTGGCGACCGACCGGCCGCGGCCGGCGACGCGGAGCCTCGTCGACGGCCGCCGCGAGCTGCTCCTGCCGGCCGGCGCGGCGACGCTCCTGCGGCGGGCGGCGGAGCGAGAGGAAGCGACGCTTCACATGCTGCTTCTCGCCGGCTTCGCGGCGCTCCTCCGCCGCTACACCGAGCGGGAGGATCTGCTGATCGGCATGCCGATCGCCGAGCGGTCGCCAGCGGAGGGAGAAGGACCGGTCGGCTGCTCCGCCAATCTCCTCGTCCTGCGATCGCAGGCGGACAGACGAGCGGGCTTTGGCGCGCTGCTGGCGTCGACGCGCGAGGCGGTGATCGCCGCCTTCGCCCATCGGGACCTGCCCTTCGAGTCGCTGGTCGAGGACCTGCGCCTGGAGCACGACCCGGCTCGCCACCCGCTGGTGCAGGTGGCGCTCACCCTGCGCGGCGCCGCGCCGGCGGTCGCCGCCTCGGCGAGCACGGACGAGGAGCTCCGCCTCGCCCCTCGGCGCTTTGCTGCCGGCAGGAGAGCGGAGCTCGATCTCACCCTGACGGCGACGGACCTGGGGAGCGAGGGGGAGATCGCTCTCGAGCTCGGTTATGCGACGAGCCTCTTCAACGAGACCTCGGCGGCGCGCCTGCTCGAGCACTTCGCGACGCTGCTCTCGCGGGCTGTCGAAGCTCCGGAGCTCCCCCTGTCTCGTCTGCCGCTCCTCTCCGCCGCCGAGCGGCAGCAGGCGGTCGTGGAGTGGAACGACACCGAAGCGGACCTGCCGTCGCAGCCCTTGCACCGGCTCTTCGAGGAACAGGCGGCGGCGCGGCCGGACGCCGTGGCGTTGGTGTGGGAGGGCGGCGGGCTGACCTATGGCGGCCTCGACCGCCGGGCCGGCCAGATCGCGGGCGCGCTGCGCCGGCTGGGGGTTCGGCGCGACGACCGGGTCGGGCTGTGCGTCGAGCGTTCGAGCGAGATGGTGGCGGCGCTGCTGGGAATCCTCAAGTCCGGCGGAGCCTACGTGCCGCTCGATCGGGCCTACCCGCGGCAGCGGCTGGATCTCCTGATCGCGGACGGGGGACTGGCGGCGATCGCCGGCCCGGGCCATCTCCTCGCCGCGCTGCCGGGGACGGCGCGGCGCCTGGACCTCGATGCGCTCGCCGCTGCCGCGCTGCTGACGGCCGACCAGGAGACCGAGGCTGCGGCCGCCGGCGAGGAGGTGGCGCCGGAGAGCCTGGCTTACGTGCTCTTCACCTCCGGCTCGACGGGGGTGCCGAACGGAGTCGAGGTCAGCCATCGAGCGGTGATCCGGCTGGTGCGCGAGACCGGCTATGCGGCGTTCGGCCCGCGCGAGGTGTTCCTCCAGCTGGCACCCATGCCGTTCGATGCGGCGACCCTGGAGATCTGGGGGCCGCTCCTCCATGGCGGCCGGTTGGTGCTCTTCCCGGAGCGCCCCTTCTCGCTCGCCGAGCTCTACGACGCGGTCGCGCGTCACGGCGTGACGACGCTGTGGCTGACGGCCGGTCTCTTCCACATGGCGGTGGAGGAGGGGCTCGCCGGGCTCGAGGGCTTGCGCCAGCTCCTTGCCGGCGGCGACGCGCTGTCGTTCACCCATGCTGAACGGGCGCTCGCCGAGCTCCCCGAGCTGTCGCTGATCGATGGTTATGGCCCGACGGAGAACACCACCTTCAGCTGCTGCTGGCCGTTGAGAGGCGGCATGAGCGAGGGCCGCGTGCCGATCGGTCGACCGATCGCGAACAGCCGAGCGCACGTGCTCGACGAGGAGCTGGAAACGGTGCCGATGGGAAGCGCCGGCGAGCTCTTCGTCGGCGGAGCCGGCCTCGCCCGTGGTTACCTCCACCGACCCGAGCTGACGGCGGCACGCTTCGTTCCCGATCCCTTCGCCGACGGCGAACGGCTCTATCGCACCGGCGACCGCGTCCGCCGGCGGGCGGACGGAGTGCTGGAATTCCTCGGGCGCCTCGACCATCAGGTGAAGGTGCGGGGCTTCCGCATCGAGCTGGGGGAGATCGAGAGCACGCTGCTTCTCCATCCGTTGGTCGGCGAAGCGGTGGTGGTGGCGCAGTCGGACGGCGAGCGCTACCGCCGGCTGGTGGCCTACTTCGTGGCGGCGAAGAGCGCCAGGCCCGAGGCTGCCGGTGGAACCGCGAGCGGCGCGCCGGAAGCGGCCGCGGACCCGGCGGGAGAGGGCCGGCGAGCCGCGCAGCTCCGTGCGTTCCTCGGCGAGAGGCTGCCGAGCCACATGGTGCCGTCGACGCTCATCGAGCTCGCGGCTCTGCCGCTGACGCCGCACGGCAAGCTCGACCGGCGGGCGCTGCCGCCGGCGGCGGTGCGGCACGAGCCGGCGGCGGCAGCCGGGCGGATCGAGCCGCGTACGCCGATCGAGGAGATCGTCGCCGGCATCTGGCTGGAGGTGCTCGGTCTCGACGGGGATCGCGGGATCGGCGCCGGCGACGACTTCTTCGCCCTCGGCGGTCATTCGCTCTCCCTGACGCAGCTGCTCTCCCGCCTGCGCCGGGTCTTCTCGGTCGAGCTGGAGGTGGGACAGGTGTTCCGGGAGCCGACGGTGGCGCGCCTGGCGCGCCTCGTCGGCGAGGGGCTCGACGCCAGGCGGCAGGCATCGACGTCGCCGATCGCGGCGGCGGCGCGCGATGCCGCCCTGCCGTTGTCGTTCTCCCAGCAGCGGCTGTGGTTCCTCGATCGGCTGGCGCCCGACGCGGCCAACTACAACCTCGGCGTGGCCTTCGACCTGCGCGGGCCCCTCGACCTCGCGGCTCTCGCCGCCGGCCTCACCGAGATCGTGCGCCGTCACGAGATCTTGCGCACTCGCTTCGTCGACCGGGACGGCGAGCCCCGCCAGGAGATCCTGCCGCCGCCGCAGGTCCCCTTGCCGCTGGTCGATCTCGGCGGCGCGCTGCCGCCGGCGCTTCAGGAAGCGGAGAGGGCGCGCCTGGAGGCGAGCGAGGTCGGACGCTCTTTCGATCTCGCCAGCGGTCCGCTGGTCCGCGTCCGGCTGATTCGCCGCGCGCCCGAAGACCACCGCCTCCTCGTCCTCCTCCACCACATCGTCTACGACGGTTGGTCGGAACGGGTATTGGTCGCCGAGCTGTCGGCGCTCTACGCCGCCGCGGCGCGGCGGCGGCCGTCGCCGCTCCCCGAGTTGGAGATCCAGTACGCCGACTTCGCGGCCTGGCAGCGCGCCTGGCCGGCGGAGCTGCTGGAGAGCCAGCTCGCCTACTGGCGCCGTCAGCTGGCGGGCTCGCCGGCGGCCCTCGAGCTGCCGACCGACCGGCCGCGGCCCGCGGTGCAGAGCTTCCGCGGCGCCACCAGCGCGCTGCGCCTTTCGGCGGCGGCGACGGCGGAGCTGCGCCGGCTCGCTCGCCACGAAGGGGCGACGCTCTACATGGTTCTCGCGGCCGCCTTCGCAGCGCTCCTCGCGCGTCTCAGCGGCCAGCGGGATCTCCTCGTCGGAGCGCCGGTCGCCAACCGCACGCGACCGGAGGTCGAGCCGCTGATCGGCTTCTTCGTCAACACGCTGGCGTTGCGGCTCCGGCTCGATGGCGATCCGCCGTTTCGCCAGCTGCTCGCCGCCGCGCGTCAGACGACTCTCGACGCCCTGGCGAACGAGAGCCTGCCCTTCGGGATGCTGGTCGAGGAGCTGCGGCCGGAGCGCGATCTCGCCCGCAATCCGCTGATCCAGGTGATGCTCGCCCTGCAGGGCGCCAGCCCGTCACCTGCCGACGGCGGTCCAGGCTTCCGGCCGCAGCGGTTGACGGCGCGCACGACGGCACAGTTCGATCTGGCGCTGGGCGTCGAGGAGCCGGACTGGGCCGAGGAGGCCGCGGGAGGCGGGCTCCTCCTCGAGCTCGAGCACGCCACCGACCTCTTCGCGCCGACCACGGCGACGCGTTGGCTCCGCCACTACGCCACGCTCCTCGACAGTGCGGCGGCGAGCCCGGAGCTGCCGCTCTCCCAGCTGCCATCGATCTCTCCCGCCGAGCGCCATCAGGTGACGCTCGAATGGGATGAGGACAGCCGATCGGCGGCCGATGACGCGCCGATCCTCGCCCATCTGCGGGTGCGCGCGCAGGCGGCGCGCCACCCCGAGCGGACGGCGGTGGTGCAGCGCGACCGGGTGATGACCTACGGCGAGCTCGAGCGCCGCGCTGCGGCGCTCTCCCGGCGCCTGCGCGCTCTGGACGTCGGGCCGGAGAGCGTCGTCGGCCTCTCGGCGCCGCGCAGCCCGGAGCTCGTCGTCGGCCTGCTCGGCATCCTCGCCGCCGGCGCGGCCTACCTGCCCCTGGATCGGACGCTGCCGGCCGCCCGGCTGGCCTACATGCTGGCGGACTCCGGCGCCGCGGCGCTCGTCCACGTCGGCGGCCTGCCGGCCGGCAGCGAAGGCTTCACGTCGCCCGTGATCGGCCTCGACGAAGCCGTCGGCGAGCCCTTCGGCGGCGCCGAGCCGCCGCCACCGGACCTCCACAATCTCGCCTACGTGATCTACACGTCGGGCTCGACGGGAAGGCCGAAGGGCGTTCAGATCGAGCACGGGTCGCTCGCCAGGTTCGTCCCCGCCGCGCTCGCCACCTATGGCATCGGCGCGCACGACCGCGTGCTGCAGTTCGTCTCGCCGAGCTTCGACGTCAGCCTCGAAGAGATCCTCCCCGGCCTCGCCGCCGGGGCCGGCCTGGTCCTCCGCAGCGAGGAGATGACGAGCTCGTCGGCCGGCTTCTTCGCGCTCTGCGGCGACTGGGGGGTCACCGTCCTCGATCTGCCGACCGCCTACTGGCACACCCTGGCCGCCGACCTCGAGCGCGAGGAGATCACTCTTCCGGCGTCGCTCCGCCTGGTCATCGTCGGCGGCGAGCGGGCGCTCCCCGAGCGGGCTCTCGATTGGCTCGCGGCGGTGGGGCCGCACCCGCGGCTGCTCAACGCCTACGGTCCCACGGAGACGACGATCACCAGCGTCCTCTGTGGCCTCGGCAGGGCGGGCGATCCGCCGATCGCCGCTTCAGTCCCTCTCGGCCGGCCGTGGGGCGGTGCGCGCGTCCTGCTCCTCGACCCGCAGCTCGGCCCGGCGCCGATCGGCGCCATGGGCGAGCTCTTCATCGGCGGCGGCCCCGTGGCACGCGGCTATCTCGGGCGGCCGGATCTCACCGCCGAGAGCTTCGTTCCCAGCCCGTTCGGCCCGCCGGGCGAGCGCCTCTATCGCAGCGGCGACCTGGCGCGGCTCGAGGGCGACGGCGTGCTCCACTTCGCCGGCCGCTCCGACGACCAGGTGAAGATCCGCGGCTTCCGCATCGAGCCGGGGGAGATCGCCGCGGCCCTCGCCAGCCATCCCGCGGTCCGCGAGGCGGTGGTGGTGCCGGCCGCCGCCGGCCACGGCGACCTCTACCTCGTCGCCTACGTCGTCGCCGGCGCCGAGCCGGCGCCGGCGGCCGCCGAGCTGCGCGATTTCCTCCGCCAGCGGCTGCCGGCCTACATGGTGCCATCGGCCTTCCTGGCGCTCGCGGCCCTGCCGCTGACGCCCACCGGCAAGCTGGACCGCCGCGCGTTGCCGGCGGTCGCGGTGGGGGAGAGCGACGTGGTCGCCTCGGCGGCGCCGCGGACGCCGGTCGAGGAGATGGTCGCCGGGATCTGGAGAGAGGTGCTGGGCGCCAACCGTCCAGGTGCGGCGCCTGGCGGCATCGGCATCCACGACAGCTTCTTCGAGCTGGGCGGTCACTCGCTCCTCGCTCCGCGCCTGCTCGCGCGGCTGCGCCAGCTCGCCGGCGCCGAGCTGTCGCTGCTCGACCTCTTCACGGAGCCGACGGTGGCGGGTCTGGCGCGCCGGGTCGAGGAGGTGCTGCGAGCGGGGGCGGCGCCGTCGGCGGGACCGATCCCGCGGCTGGCGCAGCGCGGCCCGCTGCCGCTGTCGTTCGCGCAGCAGCGCCTCTGGTTCCTCGACCGCCTGTCGCCGGGGAGCGCGCTCTACAACATCCCGGCGGCCTACGAGCTCCGCGGCGCTGTCCATCCCGCGGCGCTCGCCGCCGGCCTCACCGAGGTGCTGCGCCGCCACGAGGTGTTGCGCGCGCGCTTCGTCGAGCTCGCGGGCGAGCCATGGCAGGAGATCCTGCCCGTCGAGCCCTGCCCCCTGCCGCTGATCGACCTCGGCGGGCTGGCGGCGGGGCGGCCGGCGCAGCGCGCCGAGCTCGAGCTGATCCGCCTCCAGGAGTCGGCGCTGCCGTTCGACCTGTCGCGTGGTGCCCCCTTGCGCGCTCGCCTCGTCCACCTGGCGCCCGACGAGTGGGTGCTGCTGCTGACCGTGCACCACATCGTCTCGGACGGCTGGTCCGAAGAGGTGCTCGTCGGCGAGCTCGCGGCGCTCTACGCCGCGGCTCTCGGCCAGCCGTCGCCGCTCGCCGAGCCGCCGATCCAATACGCCGACTTCACCGCCTGGCAGCGCGCCTGGGATCCCGCGCTGCTCGACGGGCAGCGGGAGTACTGGCGCCGACAGCTCGCCGGCGCGCCGACGACGCTCGACCTGCCGACCGACCGGCCGCGGCCGACGGTGCAGAGCTTCCGCGGCGCGACGCGAGACCTGGTCCTGCCGGCCGAGGTCGCGACGCCGCTCGGCGCCGTGGCGCGGCGGCAGGGTGCGACGCTCTTCATGGTCCTCCTCGCCGGCTTCACGGCGCTGTTGGCGCGCTACACCGGCGAGGAGGATCTCCTCGTCGGCACGCCGGTCGCCAACCGCCCGCGGCCCGAGCTCGAAGGGGTGATCGGGTTCTTCGTCAACACGCTGGCTCTCCGCGCGCGATG
This sequence comes from uncultured Acidobacteriota bacterium, assembly GCA_963755825.1. Classification (GTDB taxonomy): domain Bacteria; phylum Acidobacteriota; class Thermoanaerobaculia; order Multivoradales; family UBA5704; genus DATBQN01. The sequence continues at coordinate 572,557 of CAVWLA010000001.1, forward strand.
CGCTGGCGACCCCACCTTCGGCCGGCTCCTCGCGGCGCTCCGCGAGACCTCGCTCGCCGCCTTCGCGCACCAGGATCTCCCCTTCGAGACGCTGGTCGAGGATCTGGCGCCGGAGCGCGATCTGGCGCGGAGCCCGCTCATCCAGGTCACCCTCGCCATGCAGAGCCCTGCCGCGCCGTTGCGGGCCGGTGCCGGGCCGGAGGCCGTGCTCATGGCGCCGCTGGCCGGAGCCCCGCGGACGACGGCGAAGTTCGAGCTGTCGCTGCTGGTCGAGGCGCCGGAGGAGGGAAGCTCCGGCGCCGGCATCGCCCTCGAGCTGGAGTACGCGGCGGACCTCTTCGACGCGACGACGGCGGCGCGGCTCCTCTCCCACCTCTCGACCCTCCTCGCCGGCGCCGCCGCGGCGCCGGAGACGCGGCTGTCGCGCCTGCCGCTGCTCTCGGCGGCCGAGCGCCAGCAGGCAGCGGCGGAGTGGAACGACACCGCGGAGGCGCTGGGCGGCGGGCCGTGGGTGCACGAGCTGGTGGCGGCACAGGCGGCCGAGCGGCCGTCGGCGCCGGCGGTGGCGAGCGGCGAGCGCTGCCTCACCTACGGCGATCTCCACCGACGAGCGCGCCGGCTGGCGCGCCGGCTGGTGGCGCTGGGCGTTGGCCCGGACGTGCGCGTCGCCGTCTGCCTCGAGCGCTCGCCGGAGCTGGTGATCGCCGTCCTCGCCGTGTTCCTCGCCGGAGGCGCGCAGGTCGCGCTCGACCCCGCCCTGCCCGCGGAGCGGCTGAGCTTCCAGCTCGACGACTCAGGGGCGGCGGTTCTCGTCGCCCGCCGCGGTAGCCTCGCCGCGGCGGCCGCGGCCGCCGCGGAACACCGCGTCCCCTGTCTCTTCGCCCCCGAGACGACGGACGGGCTGGAGGATTCGCCGGACGGCGCGGATCTGCCGGCTGCCGATCTCCAGGCGGCCAACCTCGCCTACGTCATCTACACCTCCGGCTCGACCGGCCGGCCGAAGGCCGTCGAGGTCAACCATGGCGGCCTGCGCAACCTGCTCGCCTGGCATGCGCGCACCTTCGCGGTCGGCGCCGCGGACCGCGCGACGCTGTTCGCCGGCGTCGGCTTCGACGCCTCGGTGTGGGAGACCTGGCCCTACCTGACCGCCGGGGCATCGCTCCATATCCCGCCGGACACCCTCCGCGCGTCGCCGGCAGAGCTGCGCGATTGGATGGTGGAGCACGGCATCACCGCGAGCTGGCTGCCGGTGCCGGTCGCCGAGGCGATGGTCGATCTCGACTGGACCCCGCCGGGCGACGGCCGGAAGCGGAGCAGCCTGCGCTACCTGTTGACCGGGTCCGACCGCCTGCGCCGCTATCCGAGCCCGGCGCTGCCGTTTCCGCTGCTCAACACCTACGGCCCGACCGAAGCGGCGGTGATCTGCACCTCCGGTGTGGTGCCCCCCGGCGGTCGCCGGGGCTCACAGGAGCACTCGCCGACCATCGGACGGCCGCTCGACAACTTCCGCCTCTACGTCCTCGACGCGGGCGGCGAGCTGGCGCCGTGCGGAGTGCCCGGCGCGCTGGCGATCCAGGGCGTCGGCCTGGCGCGCGGCTACCTGCGGCGGCCCGACCTGACGGCGGAGCGCTTCGTCCCCGATCCCTTCGCCGCGGCGAACGGCGAGGCGGGCGGGCGGCTCTATCTCACCGGCGATCTCGTTCGTTGGCTGGCCGACGGCGAGATCGACTTCCTCGGCCGCGTCGACCACCAGGTCAAGGTGCGCGGCTACCGCATCGAGCTCGGCGAGATCGAGTCGGCGCTGGCGCGGCATCCCGCGGTGCGCGACGTGGCGGTGCTGCCGCTGGACGGCAGCCTGGTCGCCTTCGTCGCTCCCCGCGGCGACCTGCCGGCGCTGGACGCCGTGGCGCTGCGCGAAGCGCTCCGCCGCCAGCTCCCCGACTACATGCTGCCGGCGAGCTTCGTGGCGCTCGCCGCGCTGCCGCTGAACGCCAGCGGCAAGGTCGACCGGCGGGCGCTCGCCCGCCTGCCGCGAAGGGTGGCGGCGACCGCCGGGGCCGCGGCCGGCACGCCGCTCGAGCAGCTCGTCGCCGGCCTGTGGGAGGAGGCTCTCGGCCGCGCCCCGGTGGGCCTCGACGACAATTTCTTCGAGCTCGGCGGCCACTCTCTGCTCATCGCCCGCGTGCTGGCGCGGATGCGCCAGGTCGTCGGCGTCGACCTGCCGGTCCGCGCGCTCTTCGAGTTCCCCACCGTGCGCGCCCTGGCGCGGGAGGTGGCGAGCGCTCGCCAGGAGGCGGGGGAGGCGCTGCCGCCTCTCGTCCCAGTCGATCGCAGCGGCCTGCTGCCGGTGTCCTTCGCCCAGCAGCGGTTGTGGTTCCTCGACCGCCTGGCGCCGGACAGCCCGGCCTACAACATTCCGCTCGCCTTCGCGCTGGACGGGCGGTTGGATGCGGCGGCGCTCGCCGCGGCGCTCGCCGAGCTGGTGCGGCGACACGAGACGCTGCGCACGCGGTTCGTCGAGGTCGACGGCGAGCCGTGGCAGGAGGTGCTGGCGCCGCCTGGGCTGCCGTTGCCGCTCGTCGACCTCGGCGGTCTGGCGGCGGCGAGCGCTCGCCTCGACGCCGAACGGGCGCGGCTCGTCGCCGCGGAGGCCGGGCGCGCCTTCGACCTCACCGGCGGCACGCCGCTCCGCGCCAGCCTGCTGCGCATGCCGCCGTCGGCGGGCGAGCGACACCTGCTGCTGCTGACCTTCCACCACGTGGCCTACGACGGCTGGTCGGAAGGGGTGCTGCTGGCCGAGCTGCCGGCGCTCTATCGGGCGGCGGTCGAGGGGCGTCCCTCGCCGCTCGACGAGCCGCAGATTCAGTACGCCGACTACGCGGCCTGGCAGCGCGCCTGGCCGCCGGAGGTGCTCGACCGCCAGCTCGCCTTCTGGCGGCGCGAGCTCGCCGGGGCGCCGGCGTCGCTCGAGCTGCCGACGGACCGGCCGCGGCCGGCGGTGCAGAGCTTCCGCGGCGGCAGCCGCGAGCTACGTCTGCCGAGCGACGTCGCGGCGCGGCTCGCCACGATGGCCCGGCACGAGGGGGCGACCCTTCACATGCTGTACCTCGCCGGCTTCGCGGCGCTTCTCTCGCGCTACACCGGCCAGCGCGATCTCGTCCTCGGCGTGCCGGTCGCCAACCGCACGCGGCCGGAGGTCGAGGGCTCGATCGGCTTCTTCGTCAACACCCTGGCGCTACGCGCGCGGGTCGAGGGCGAGGACGATTTCCGGCGCCTGCTGGCGGCGGTGCGCGAGGCGTCTCTCGCCGCCGCCGCCCATCAGGACCTCCCTTTCGAGGCGGTGGTCGAGGCCCTGCGGCCGGAGCGCGACCTGTCGCGCAACCCGCTGATCCAGGCGATGTTCACCTCGGAGCGCGCGGCGCGTCCGGCCGCGGCGCCGGCGTCCGACCGCGCGGTCGACGGCGGCGTCCGCTTCGTGCCCTGGCGCGGCGGCGCCGGCGCGACGGCGAAGCTCGATCTGGTTCTCGCGGTGGTGCACCAAGCGGACGCCGCGGACACCGCGGGCGAGCCGGGAGCGACGCGGCTGGAGCTCGAGTACGCGGCGGATCTCTTCGCCGCGTCGACGGCGTCGCGGCTGCTGGCACATTACGCGGCGCTCCTCACCGCCGCGGCGGCGGCGCCGGAGATGCCGGTCGCGCTGCTGCCGCTGGCCTCGGACGCCGAGCGGCATCAGGCGCTCGTGGAGTGGAACGACACCTCGTCGCGCTTCCCGCGGCGGAGCCTGCACGGGCTCTTCGCCGAGCAGGCGGCGGCGCGGCCGGATGCCGTTGCGGTGGTCTGGGACGGCGGCGAGCTGAGCTACGGCGAGCTCTCGCGGCAGGCGGCCGGCATCGCTCGCCGCCTGCGCGGTCTGGGAGTCGGGCGCGAGTCGCGCGTCGGCCTCTGCGCCGAGCGCTCGGGCGAGATGGTGGCGGCGGTGCTCGGCATCCTCGCCGCCGGCGGCGCCTACGTGCCGCTCGATCCCTCCTACCCGCGGGAGCGGCTGGATCTCCTCGTCGCCGACGCCGGCCTCTCGGCGGCGGTGGGCCCGCGCCGTCTCCTCGCGCTGCTGCCGGATGGGCTGCCGCGCCTGGCGCTGGAGGAGGTCGAGCGCGCGGCGCCGGGAGCCGCCGGCATCGATGGGGAGACCTGGGACGAGCCGGCGGGGCTCGCCTACGTGATCTACACCTCGGGCTCGACGGGCGTGCCCAAGGGCGTCGCGGTCAGCCACCGGGCGGTGGTGCGCCTGGTGCGCGAGATCGACTTCATGGTGCTCGGCGCCGGCGAGGTCTTCCTGCAGCTCGCCCCGATGTCGTTCGACGCCGCGACCCTCGAGCTGTGGGGGCCGCTCGCCAACGGCGGCCGGCTGGTGCTCTATCCGCCGCGGCCGTTCTCCTTGAGCGAGCTGACCGAGGTCGTCGAGCGTCACGGCGTGACGACGCTCTGGCTGACGGCGGGCCTGTTCCACCTCGCCGTCGAGGAGGGCCTGGAGGGCCTCGGAGGGCTGCGCCAGCTGCTGGCGGGAGGCGACGTGCTATCGCGGCCGCACGTCGAGCAGGCGCTCGCCGAGCTGCCCGGCGTGGAGCTGATGGACTGCTACGGCCCGACGGAGAACACCACCTTCAGCACGACCTGGCGGCTGCGCCGCGGGCTGGGCGCCGGCTCGGTGCCGATCGGCCGTCCGATCGCCGGCAGCACGGCCTACGTCCTGGACGGCGCGCTGGAGGCGGCGGCGTTGGGCACGGTGGGGGAGCTGTACGTCGGCGGCGACGGGGTGGCGCGCGGCTATCTCGGCAACGCCCCGCTGACGGCTGAGAAGTTCGTGCCGGATCGCTTCGCCGCGGCGGAGGGGCTGCGGCTCTACCGCACCGGCGACCTGGCGCGCTGGCGGGCGGACGGGACGCTCGAGTTCGTCGGACGCCGCGACCAGCAGGTGAAGGTGCGGGGGTTCCGCATCGAGCTCGGCGAGGTGGAGAGCGCCCTCCTGCGCCACCCGCGGGTGCGGGAGGCGGTCGTCGTGGCGCCGGCGATCGGCGCGCGCGACCGCCGGCTGACCGCCTACTACGTGGAGGAGGAGCCGGCCGGAGACGGATCCGGCGGCGCGTCCGCCGCCGCCGGTCTGCAGCCGGCGGAGCTGCGGGACTTCCTCAAGGCGTTCCTCCCGGCCTCCATGGTCCCCTCGGCCTGGGTGGCGCTCGCCGCGCTGCCGCTGACCCCCAACGGCAAGCTGGATCGGCGCGCGCTGCCGGAGCCGCCCGAGCTGTCGGCGGCGCTCTCCGCCGGCGAGCGGGAGGTCGCCGCGCCGCGGACTCCCGTCGAGGAGCGGATCGCTCTCATCTGGGCCGACGTGCTGGGCCTCGCTCGGCCGGCGGCGTCCGCTCCCGCGGGCGGGGAGAGCGGCTCCGAGATTGCCTCCGACATCGCCTTCGGCATCGACGAGGATTTCTTCGCGCTGGGCGGCCACTCGCTGTCGGCGGCGCGCGTCGCATCGCGGCTGCGGCAGACCTTCGGCGTCGAGCTGGCGCTCCGCGAGCTGTTCGAGGCGCCGACGGTGGCGGAGCTCGCTCTGCGCGTCGAGGCGGCGGCCGCCGCCGGGGTGGATGCCGAGGTGGGGCCGCTGGTGCCGGTCGCCCGCGGCGGCCCGCTGCCGCTGTCCTTCGCGCAGCAGCGGCTGTGGTTCCTCGACCGGTTGGCGCCGGACAGCCCGGCGTACAACATCCCGGTGGCCTTCGTCCTCGAGGGTCGGCTGCAGCCGGCGGCGCTCGCCGCGGCGCTCGGCGAGCTGGTGCGGCGGCACGAGGTGCTGCGCACGCGGTTCGTGGAGGCGGACGGCGAGCCCCGGCAGGAGATCCTGCCCTGGGAGCGGCTCCTCCTGCCGGTCGTCGACCTCGGCGGCCTGCCGCGGGGGAACGGCGGCCTGGACGCGGAGAAGGGCCGGCTGGTCGCCGAGGAGGCCGTGCGCACCTTCGATCTGCGCCGCGGCCCGCTGTTGCGCGCCGCGCTGCTGCGCCTGTCGCCGCCGGCCGCAGAACGGCACCTCCTGCTGCTGACCCTGCACCACGTCGTCTACGACGGCTGGTCGGAGGGCGTGCTGCTCGACGAGCTGTCGGCGCTCTACGGCGCGGCGGCGGCGCGGCGCCCCTCGCCGCTCGCCGCCCTGCGCATCCAGTACGCCGACTACGCCGCCTGGCAGCGGGCGTGGCCGGCGGAGGTGCTCGATCGCCAGCTCGCCTACTGGCGGCGCCAGCTGGCGGGCGCGCCGGCGTCGCTCGAGCTGCCGACGGATCGGCCGCGGCCGGCGGCGCAGAGCTTCCGCGGCGGCAGCCGCGAACTGCGTCTGCCGCCGGCGGCTGTGGCGCAGCTCGCCCGGATGGCGCGGCGGGCGGGGGCGACGGTGCACATGGTGTACCTCGCCGGCTTCGCGGCGCTGCTGGCGCGCTACACCGGCCAGGACGACCTGCTCCTCGGCGTGCCGGTCGCCAACCGCACCCGGCCGGAGATCGAGGGGCTGATCGGCTTCTTCGTCAACACCCTGGCGCTGCGCGTGCGGGTCGACGGCGAGAGCGGCTTCCGCCGCCTCCTCGCGGCGGTGCGCGAGACCTCGCTCGCCGCCTTCGCCCACCAGGATCTGCCCTTCGAGGCGGTGGTCGAGGAGCTGCGGCCGGGTCGCGACCTGTCGCGCAATCCCCTCATCCAGGCGGTTCTCTCCCTGCAGAGCGGCGGCTCGCCGGCGACCGGCGGCATGGCCGGCCTCGGCGGCGCCGGTCTCCGCCTCGAGCCGGTGCAGATCGCCGCGCGCACGACGGCGAAGTTCGACCTCGCTCTCACCGTCGTCGAAGGCGCCGTCGCCGAGGCGCCGGCCACCATGGAGCTCGAGTACGCGGCGGATCTGTTCGCCGCGTCGACGGCGTCGCGGCTGCTGGCCCACTACGCGGCGCTGCTGCAGGCCGCCGCGGCGGCGCCGGAGGCGCCGCTGTCGCGGCTGCCGCTGATGGCGGAGTCGGAGCATCACCAGGCCATCCTGGAGTGGAACGACACGGCCTCGAGCTTCCCGCCGCGGAGCGTGCACCGGCTCTTCGCCGAGACGGCGGCGGCGCGGCCGGACTCGGTGGCGGTGGTCTGGGAGCAGGGGGAGCTCACCTACGGCGAGCTCGGCCGGCGGGCCGGCCGCATCGGCCGCCGCCTCCGCGTCCTCGGGGTCAGCGGCGACTCGCGCGTCGGTCTCTGCGCCGAGCGCTCGGGCGAGATGGTCGCGGCGATGCTCGGCATCCTCGCGGCAGGCGGCGCCTACGTGCCGCTCGACCCGTCGTATCCGCGGGAGCGCCTCGCCCTGCTCGTCGCCGATGCCGGTCTCGCGGCGCTGGTCGGCCCGCGGCGCTTTCTCGACGCGCTGCCGGCCGGACCGCCGCGCCTGGCGCTGGAGGACGTCGAGCTCGCGGCGCCGCCGTCCGCCGGCGAGCCGGCGGCCTGGGACGAGCCGGCGAGTCTCGCCTACGTGCTCTACACCTCCGGCTCGACGGGGACGCCGAAGGGGGTCGAGGTCAGCCATCGGGCGGTGGTGCGCCTGGTGCGCGAGGCCGACTACATGTCGTTCGCTCCCGGCGAGGTCTTCCTGCAGCTGGTGCCGATGGCGTTCGACGTCTCGACGCTGGAGCTGTGGGGACCGCTGCTGAACGGCGGCCGCCTGGTGCTCTTCCCGCCGCGGCCCTTCTCGCTCGGCGAGCTGACCGCGGTGGTGCAGCGCCACGGGGTGACGACGCTGTGGCTGACGGCGGGCCTCTTCCACCTGGCGGTCGAGGAGGGTCTCGCCGGTCTCAGCGGCCTCCGCCGGCTGCTGTCGGGAGGCGATGCGCTGTCGCTGCCGCACGTCGAGCGGGCGCTCGCGGAGCTGCCGCACGTCGAGCTGATCGACGGCTACGGTCCGACCGAGAACACCACCTTCAGCACCACCGCGCGGCTCCGCGGCAGCCTGGGCCCCGCCTCGGTGCCGATCGGCCGCCCCGTCGCCGCCAGCACGGCCTACGTCGTCGATCGTGCGCTCGCGGTGGCGCCGATCGGCACGGTGGGCGAGCTCTACGTCGGCGGCGCCGGCTTGGCGCGGGGCTATCTCGGCAACGCCGAGCTGACCGCGGAGCGCTTCGTGCCGGACCCCTTCGCCGCGTCGGGCGGCGCGCGCCTCTATCGCACCGGCGATCTCTCGCGCTGGCGGGCGGACGGGACGCTGGAGTTCCTCGGCCGCCTCGACCAGCAGGTCAAGGTGCGCGGCTTCCGCATCGAGCTCGGCGAGGTGGAGAGCGCGCTGCTGCGCCATCCGCGGGTGCGCGAGGCGGTGGTCGTGGCGCCGGCGGAGGGCGCGCGGGAGCGCCGGCTGGTCGCCTACTACGTGCCGGAGGAGTCAGCTGCCGCCGGCTCCCCGCGCGCGCCTCAGGTGGAGAGCCCGGAGCCGGCGGAGCTGCGGGAGTTCCTCAAGGCGCTCCTCCCCGCCTACATGGTGCCGTCGGCGTGGGTGGCGCTCGCCACCCTGCCGCTGACCGCCAACGGCAAGGTGGACCGCCGGGCGCTGCCCGATCCGGCCGCGGGCGACGCCGGCGGCGAGCGACAGGTGGTGGGGCCGCGCGATCCGCTCGAGGAGCGTCTCGCCGGTCTCTGGCGCGAGGTCCTGGGCGTCGCGACGATCGACGTGCACGATTCCTTCTTCGAGATCGGCGGCCATTCGCTCAGCGCCACGCAGCTGGTGGCGCGGATCGAGCAGGCGCTGGGTGCCGCGCTCCCCCTGCGCATCCTGTTCGAGCGCCCCTCGATCGCCGAGCTCGCGGTCGCCGTCGCCGAGGCGGTGGACCGGCAGGGCGCGGCCGACGCGGCGCCGGTGTCGTCGATCGTGCGGGCGCCGCGGCAGGGAGCGCTGCCGATGTCCTACTCGCAGCTGCGCGAGTGGTTCCTCGTCCAGCTCGAGCCCGGCACCTCCGCCTACAACGTCCCGCTGACGCTGCGGCTCAGCGGTCCGCTCGCCCGGGCGCCGCTGGCGCGCGGGCTCGCCGAGATCGTGCGCCGCCAGGAGTCGCTCCGCACCACCTTCTCCGCGGTGGCCGGCCGGCCGTCGCCGGTCATCGCCGCCCACCTCGAGCTGCCGCTGCCGGCGATCGACCTCGGCGGTCTCGCCGAGCCGGCGCGGCAGGCGGAGACCGCAAGGCTGGTGCAGGACCATGGCGGGCGCGTCTTCGATCTGGCGCGCGGACCGCTCATCCGCACCTCGCTGCTGCGCTTCGCGGACGACGAGCACCTCCTCCTCGTCAACGTGCACCACATCGTCTTCGACGGCTGGTCGCTGGGGGTCTTCTGCCGCGAGCTGGGGGCGCTCTACGAGGCCTTCGACGCCGGCCGCCCGTCGCCGCTCGCCGAGCTCGAGCTGCAGTACGTCGACTACGCCGCCTGGCAGCAGCGAACCCTGGCGGGAGACGAGGGACGGCGGCTCTCCGCCTATTGGCGCTCGCGGCTCGCCGGATCGACCGAGATGCTCCACCTGCCGACCGATCGGCCGCGGCCGGCGGCGGCGCGGACCTTCCGCGGCGCGACCGAGACCCTCCGCGTGCCGGCCGCGCTCGCCGGGCCGCTGCGAGCCCTCGGGCTGGCGCGCGGAGCGACTCTCTTCATGACGCTTCTCGCCGGCTTCGATGCGCTCCTGCACCGGCAGACGCGGCAGAGCGACCTGAGCGTCGGCACCTTCGTGGCCAACCGGCGGTGGCCGGCCGTCGAGCCGCTGGTGGGGTTCTTCGTCAACACGCTGGTCCTGCGCACCGACCTCGGCGGCGGCCCGAGCTTCCACGACCTCCTGGGGCGTGTGCGCGACACCACCCTGGGTGCCTACGAGCATCAGGATCTCCCCTTCGAGATGCTGCTCGAAGAGCTGGGGACGGTGCGCGACGCCTCGCACACGCCGCTCTTCCAAGTGATGTGCGTGCTGCAGAACTTCGCCGTGCCGACGGTCAGCCTGCAGGGGCCACAGTACCTCGAGATCTCCCCGGTCTATCTCTACGAGCAGCGGCGGGAGAACTTCGATCTCGTCCTGGTGGCCTCCGACGATGACGGCATGCTGTCGATCGAGCTGTCCTACCAGGTCGAGCTCTTCGAGAGCCTGACGGTGCGGCGGATGCTGGGCCACCTCTCCTGCCTGCTCGGCGCGGCGGTCGCCGATCCCCGGCGGCGGCTGAGCGAGCTGCCTCTCCTCACCGCGGCCGAGCGCCACCAGGTCGCCGTCGAGTGGGTGGCCGGCGGCTGGCCGGCGGGCGGCGAGCCGGGCCTCGCCCGTCCGCTGATCCGTGCGCAGGCCGCGCGGGCTCCCGAGGCGGTGGCGATCGAGCAGGAGGGCGTCTTCCTGACCTACGGCGAGCTCGAGCGCCGGGTCGCGGCGGTCGCCCGCCGGCTGCGCGCCGTGGGCGTCGAGGCGGAGAGCATCGTCGGCCTCTCCCTGCCTCGCAGCCCCGAGCTGGTCATCGGCCTCCTCGGCATTCTCGAGGCGGGCGCGGCCTACCTGCCCCTCGACCAGAGCCTGCCCGAGGAGCGCCTGGCCTTCCTGCTCGCCGACTCGCGGGCGATGGCACTGGTCACCGCCGGGCGGCGGCCGCCGGGCACCGCGGCCTTCGACGGGCCGCTGCTCCAGCTCGACCGCTGGAGCGATCTGCTGGACGGCAGCCGCGGCCCGGCAGAGCAGCTCGCCGAGCCGGAGCCGGAGAACCTCGCTTACGTCATCTACACCTCGGGGTCGACCGGGCGCCCGAAGGGCGTGCAGGTGACGCACGGCTCGCTCGCCCGCTTCACCCTCGCGGCGCGGCAGACCTATTCCATCGAGCGCGCCGATCGCGTGCTCCAGTTCGCCTCGCCGAGCTTCGACGTCAGCCTCGAAGAGATCTTCCCCTGCCTGATCGCCGGCGGCACCCTGGTCCTCCGCACCGACGCGATGACCGCTTCGCCGGCGCGCTTCCTGGCCGCCTGCGGCGATTGGGAGCTCACCGTCATCGATCTCCCCACCGCCTTCTGGCACACCCTGGTCGCCGACTTCGTCCGCGACCGGGTCGCCATCCCCGAGGCGGTGCGGCTGGTCATCATCGGCGGCGAGCGCGCTCTCCCCGAGCGGGTCACCGATTGGCTCGCCCACGTCGGCACCTACCCGCGGCTGTGGAACACCTACGGCCCGACCGAGGCGACGGTGATGAGCACCGCCGGGTCGCTCGGCGCCGCCGGCGAGTCGGTGGCGGAGACCGGCGTGCCGCTCGGACGCCCCTGGGGGGGCACCCGCATCTGGCTCCTCGACAGCGCGCTCTCGCCGGTGCCGCTCGGCGTCGCCGGCGAGATGCTGATGGCCGGCGAGCTCGTCGCCCGCGGCTACCTCGGGCGACCCGAGCTGACCGCCGACCGCTTCATCCCCTGTCCCTTCGGACCGCCCGGCGAGCGCCTCTACCGCACCGGCGACCTCGCCCGCCATCGCGCCGACGGCCGCCTCGACTTCGCCGGGCGGACCGACGACCAGGTCAAGATCCGCGGCTTCCGCATCGAGCCGGGAGAGATCTCCGCCGTGCTCGCCACTCACCCGGCGGTGCGCGAGGCGCTGGTGCTGCCGGTCGAGGCCAGGCCCGGCGACTTGAGCCTGGTGGCCTACGCCGCCACGCAGCAGGAGCTGGCGCCCGACGAGCTGCGCGATTTCCTCCGCGAGCGCCTGCCGGCCTACATGGTGCCGGCCGCATTCGTGACCCTGGCCGCGCTGCCGCTGACGGCGACCGGCAAGTGGGACCTCGCGGCGCTGCCCAAGCCCGAGCTGCGGCGCACCGAGAGCTACACCGCGCCGCAGACGGGCACCGAGCAGATGCTGGCCGAGATCTGGAAGGAGCTGCTGGGGCGCGAGGAGATCGGCGTCGACGACAACTTCTTCGACCTCGGCGGGCACTCGCTGCTGGCGACGCAGGTGGTGGCCCGCGTCGAGGACGCTCTCGGCGTCGCCCTGCCGCTGCGCGCCTTCTTCGAGGCGCCCAAGCTCGGCCAGTTCGCGCTGGTCGTCTACGCCGCCCTGGTGGCGCAGATCGAGAGCATGACCGACGACGAGGCGGCGAGCCTGGCGGCTGGCGAGGACGCCGCCGAGCTCTCCGTCGCGAGCCTCTCGACGGTGGAGGACGCCTAGCCATGCGCCAGCCGCCGCACCCGAATCGATCGACCGCGCCGGGCGGTTTCGACCCGGCAATCGTGGATTGAGTGAAACCTTCAAGGAAGAACGGAGATGAGACATGCACGATGAGAAAAACGAGAAGAGCAGGACACTGGTCGGCGCCGTCGCACTGCTGATCGCCCTCGGTGGGGCGGGGGTGGTGGCCGCTCCGCTCGCCGCGGACGATGGTCCTCACGTCTCGGCGGAGGTGCGCGTCAACGCGCCGCAGCAGCTCTTCCCCAACGACAACCCGACGCGCAGCACGACGACCATCGCGGCGAGCCCCGACGGCAAGAACCTGCTCGTCGGCTTCGAGGACTTCCAGGGAGTGTGCGGGCCGCCGTCGAACTTCGCCTGCCCGCCGCCCAACCCGCCGGGGGTTGTCGGCTACTCGTTCTCGACCGATGGCGGCATGAGCTGGACGGATGCCGGCGCGCCCTTCCCGACCGGCACCAACATCACCCAGGGCCACCCCTGGGCCGATCGGCTGTCGGCGCACGGCGACGGCGACGGCCGGGGAGACGGCGACCACGGCCGCGACCGTGACACCTACTTCCTCAGCACCGTGCTGGAGAACGCGACCGTCCCCGTCGCCACCGGGCTGGGCATCTATCGCGGTCATTTCGGCGCCGGCACCTTCACTCTCGACGACGTCAAGACGTTCCTGCCGACCAACAGCGGTGACCAGTTCACCCGCGCCTCGCTCGCCGCCGCCAAGGACGGGCGCCAGGATGCCTACGTCGCCCTGATCAACATCGACGAGATCTGCGAGGTCCCCTTCGCCGGCTTCGGCCAGGTCGAGCTCTTCAGCACCCACGACGGCGGCAACACCTGGACCGGCCCGGTGATCGTCAGCGCCGAGACGTCGACGATCCTCGATCCCAACGATCCCAACTGCGGCAACTCCGGCTTCCTCCAGCTCGCGCCGGCGGTGACCATCGGCGATCACGGCGAGGTCTATGTGGTCTGGCAGTATGGTCCGGACTTCCTCCTCGACGGCACGAACACGGCGACCGATGCCATCGCCTTCTCGCGCAGCCTCGACGGCGGCCGGACCTTCTCGGCGCCGGCTTTCATCGCGGCGCTCAACGACATGCGCAGCAACCCGCCGGTCGGTCTGGGGCAGAACCGGATGAACGATCAGCCGCGCATCGCGGTCGCCACCGACGGTCCCTACCGCGGCCGCATCTACGTCACCATGTTCCCGGCCGTCGCGCCGGTGGCGGTCGGCACCACCCTGCAGTCGACGGTGTCGTCGCAGGCGTACATCATCTATTCCGACAACCGGGGCCGCACCTGGAGCGCGCCCAAGGCCCTGGCGCCGGCGGTGCCGCCGACCGGTATCAAGCGCATCTGGCCGACGGTGAGCGTGCGGCCGAACGGCGCCGTCGACGTCGTCTACCTGGAGAGCCAGGAAGTGGCGACCGGCACGACCTGCAGCGTGCCGATCGGCACCACCGCCAAGCGCACCGGCCCGGCGAGCTCGCTGGTCGACACCTACTGGGTGCAGTCGCGCGACGGCGGCACCACCTTCGGGGCGCCGGTCCGCGTCTCGTCGCAGACCAGCAACTGGTGCACCGCACCCTATAAGTTCGCCAACGCCCTGCTCGCCAACTTCGGGTTCTACATCGGCACCGTCTCGGTCCACGGCCGCACGCTGGCGGTCTGGCCCGACGACGGCGCCGGTGGTCCCATCGACGTGCTGTTCGCCACCATCAAAGGACACGAGAGCGGCGAAGGGCATGACGGCTCGCACGGTCACTGAGTAGGTCCGCGGCCGATCCGGCCGGCGGCGGCGCGCGGCAGCTCGCGCGCCGCCGCCGGCCGGGCGGTTTCCGCGGCGCCCTCCGGCGAGCCCGCAGAGAGAATTTCATCCCGGCTGGAGAACGACCCATGAGAGACCTGCTACACGACGTCCGCATCGGGCTGCGCCAGCTGGTGCACGACCGCGGCTTCTCGCTCGCCGCCATCCTCACGCTGACCGTCGGCATCGGCGCCACGGCGGCCATGTTCACCATGGTCGATGCCGTGCTGCTGCGCGAGCTCCCCTATCGCGACCCCGGCCGGCTGGTGGTCCTCGGCGGCGCGCTGGTGGAGAAGGGCGAGACCAAGCCGTATCCCATCTCCCAGGCGGACTTCGCCGACTGGCAGCAGAAGAGCACCGTGTTCACCGCCAGCTCGGTCTTCGGCAGCCTCGCCTTCAATCTCGAGCAGGGGCCGCAGTCGCAGCGCCTGTGGGGAGAGCTGGTCAACGCCCGCTATCTCGCCCTCCTCGGGCTCAAGCCTTCGCTCGGCCGCTTCTTCGATGCCGCGGAGGACGCCAAACCCATGGAGCGCTATGTCGCGGTGCTGGCCTATGACCTCTGGCGCAGCAGCTTCGGCGGCGACCCGACGGTGATCGGCCGCCGGCTGCGGCTCAACGATCTCACCTACGAGGTCGTCGGCGTCGGGCCGCCGGGCTTTCGCGGCCTCTCCGGCAAGGCCGACCTCTGGGTTCCCTCCATGCTCCCTCCCGTCCGCGCCTTCCTCACATCTCGCCGCCTGCGCTGGCTCGACGGCGTGGCGCGCCTGCGGCCCGGCGTGACGGTCGAGCAGGCGCAGCAGCAGGTGAAGAGCATCGCCGCCGCCCTCGAGCGGGAGTTCCCCGACTCCAACCGCGGGGCGAGCGTCATCGTCACTTCGCTCGAGGACTACTGGTTCGGCGGCCTGCGCACGGGCCTCTTCATCCTCACCCTCGGCGCCGGCATCATCCTGCTCATCGCCTGCATCAACGTCGCCAGCCTGCTGCTGACGCGGGCGGCGGCCAAGCAGCGCGCCTTCGCCATCCGCGTCGCCCTCGGCGCCAGCCGCCGGCGCCTGGTCCGCCAGCTGCTCATCGAGAGCCTCCTCCTCTCGCTCTCCGGCGCCGCCGTCGGCATTCTGCTGGCGCAGTGGGCCCTCGGCGCTCTGGTGGCCGCGAGCGGAGTCGAGTTTCCCAGCTTCGTCCACGTCTCCGTCACCCCGCGGGTGATCGTCGCCACCGTCTTCCTCGCCGTCCTCTGCGGCCTCGTCTTCGGCCTCGCCCCGCTGTCGACCAGCTTCGGCGGCGGCCTCGTGCAGAGCCTGATGCGGGACGAGCAGCAGGCGCGCGGGCACGGCTGGCGCCGCTTCCAGCGCGCCGTCGTCGTCGTCCAGGTGGCGCTCGCTCTCCTCCTCTCGGTCGACGCCGCGCTGATGGCGAAGAGCTTTCGCCAGATGGTCAACGAGGATCTCGGCTTCCATGCCGGCAACCTGCTCACCTTCCGCATGGACCCGCGCGGACCGAAGTACGCCAAGGAGGAGTCGGTGACCAGGCTGCTGCGGGAGGAGTACCTGCCGCGGATCGCGGCGGTGCCCGGCGTCGAGCAGGTGTCGCTCTCCGACCCGACGATGCCGACCGACGGCTGGGCCGGCGGCTTCATGACCATCGAGGACCACGACAGCGATCAGCCGGACGGCACCTATCTCGCCATGTGGCACGCCGTGACCCCGGCCTTCTTCGACGTCCTCGGCATTCCGCTCGTCGCCGGCCGCGGCTTCACCGCCGACGACACCAAGTCGGACGCCGTCGTGGTGAGCAAGGCGCTCGCCGACGCGCAGTGGCCCGGCAAGGATCCGCTCGGCAAGCGCCTCAAGCTCTCGGCGCGGATCGACAGCGCCACTCACTGGCTGACCGTCGTCGGCGTCGTCGCCAACGTCCGCCACGAGGGGATCCAGCGCGAGCGGTCGCCGGCGCCGGACCTCTACATCTCGCTCCTGCAGTTCATCCGGCGGCCGCCGCTGACCATCAACTTCCTGGTGCGGCCGAAGCCCAAGACGTCGGCCTCCGAGCTGCGCTCGGCGCTCCATCGGGAGATGACGGCGATCGACCCCGAGCTGCCGGACTACGACGTGGCGAGCCTCGCCGAGCGGCTCATCCGGCAGACCGACAAGCCGCGGTTCGAGGTCCTCCTCATCGTCATCTTCACCGCGCTCGCGGTGGTCCTGGCGGCGATCGGCATCTACGGAGTGATGGCGTACAGCGTCGAGCAGCGGCGGCGGGAGATCGCCATCCGCATGTCGCTCGGCGCCGACCGTGCCAGCGTCGTCCGCATGGTCGTCGGCCGCGGAGCGGTGCTGGCGGCCATCGGCCTGGCGCTCGGCCTGGCGCTGGTGTTGGCCCTCAGCCGCCTGCTGATCGACCTCCTCTACCGCACCAGCCCGACCGATCCGCTGGTCCTCGCCGGCACCGCGCTGGTGCTCTTCCTGGTCATCCTCGCCGCCAATTACCTGCCGGCGCGCCGTGCCTCGATCGTCGATCCAGTCGATGGGCTGAGGCTTCAATAATGAATTGGGCAGACCTTGCAGAGCTTGGCGCGCCTTTGAAGAGGCGGCGCACTTGGACCTTTGATGACCTTTGTATCCATGGTGAAGGGGATGAGATGAAGCGCACTCTCGAGCTCAGCCGCCGCGACCTGCTGAGGTCCCTGGCGCTCGCGGCTCCGTCGCTCGCCCTGCCCGGCCTGGCGAGAGCGCTCGCGCCGCCGCCCCCGGCGCCGGCAGCGGGCGACCACCGGGCGGCGAAGTCGGTGATCGTCGTCGGCGCCGGCCTCGCCGGCCTCGCGGCCGCCTACGAGCTGGTGGCGCGGGGCCACACCGTCACGGTGCTCGAGGCGACGGGCCGTCCCGGCGGCCGCGTGCAGAGCTTGCGCGAGCCCTTTGCCGATGGCCTCTACGCGGAGGCCGGGGCGGTCGAGTTCTCCGGCAGCTATCGCAATCTCCTGCGCTACGTGAAGGCGCTCAACCTGCCGACGACGCCGCCCGAGCCGACGCCGCTCGCCTCGGTCTATCACCTGAAGGGCCAGCGCTTCACCGCCAAGTTCGGCCCCAATGCGGCGGAGCCGGCGTGGCCCTTCGCGCTCACCGACGAGGAGCGGAAGCTCGGCGTCAACCGGATGTTCCAGAAGTACTTCGGCATCGTCGACAAGATCGGCGATCCGACCCTGCCGGGCTGGAAGCTCGATCCCTGGAAGAGCCTCGACCAGGTATCGATGGCGGAGTTCCTGCGCGGCCAGGGTGCCTCGCCGGGCGCCATCGAGCTGCTGGGAGACGTCGTGCCCTTCGGCAACGACTGGTCGCGGGTCTCGGCGCTCCACCGGCTGCTCTCCGACGTGACCCTCTTCTACCTCGGCGACGACAGCGCCAAGCAGTCGATCCCGGGCGGCCTCGACCAGCTGCCGAAGGCGCTCGCCAAGTCGCTCGGCGACCGCGTCCGCTATGGCGTCCCGGTGACCAAGGTCCTCCACACCACGGGGAGCATCCGCGTCGGCTTCGACGACAAGGGAACCGAGCGTTGGCTGGAGGCCGACCGGGTGGTCTGCACGACGCCCTGCCCGCCGCTGCGGAAGATCGTCTTCGAGCCCGGCCTGTCGGCGGCGAAGAGCAAGATCCTGGAGCAGCTCGAATACCTGCCGGTCTCGCGCATCATCCTGCAGGTGAACCGCCGCTTCTGGGCCGAGGCCGGCGAGTCCGGCTTCGCCAATACCGACCTGCCGATCCAGAAGGTCAACGAGGCGCCGTTCACGCGCGCCGGTGTGCGCAGCCAGCGCGCCATCGTCGAGAGCTATCTGCGGGGCCCCGAGGCGGTGCGCTTCGGCGCCATGGACGAGCCGGCGCGCATCGCCCTGGCGGTGGACAACATGGAGAAGGTCCACCCGGGCTTCAAGCGTCATTTCGAGGTCGGTACGTCGGTGATCTGGGGCACCGACCGGTGGGCGGGCGGCGCCTTCGCCTGGTGGCTGCCGGGACAGCTCACCGGCTGGATGCCGGAGCTGGCGAAGGCGGAGGGGAGGGTCCATTTCGCCGGCGAGCACACCTCCCTCCTCGGCCGCACCATGGAAGGAGCTCTCGAATCCGGCAACCGCGCGGCGCTCGAGGTGCACCAGGCGCCGCGGCCCATGAGCCCGTTCGCCGGCTGATCGAACGTTTTGACGCATCTGAATGGAAACAACCGAGACCCTCGGCGCTCCGCGGCGGGGGCGGAGCGATGCGGCAAGGGTGCGCGGCTCCGGCGCGCCTCAGAGGACGCCCATGCTGGCGCCGCCATCCACCTCGACCGTGCGGCCGGTGAAGAAGTCGCACTCCAGGATGAAACGGACGGCCTGCCAGATGTCGTGCGGCCGGCCCAGGCGGCCGAGCGGGATGCCCGCCTTGAGGCGGTCGAGCGCGCTCTCCGAGAAGCCTTCCAGGAAGCCGGTCTCGGTGACGCCGGGGGCGACGCCGCCGACCCGGATGCCGTAGCGCGCCAGCTCCAGCGCCCAGGTCCGCGTGCAGGCGTCGAGCCCGGCCTTCGAGGCCGCGTAGTTCGACTGGCCGGGATTGCCGGCGCGGGCGATCGAGGAGAGGTTGACGACCACCGCCTCGGGCGTGCCGGCGGTGACCACCCGCGCCGCGAACTCGCGGGTGATGAGGAACTGGCCGGTGAGGTTGACGTCGATCACCTTGCGCCACTGCGCCGCATGGAGCATCTGGATCTCGCCCTGATCGCCCGGATCGCGCTGGACGAGCAGCGCGTCGCGCGCGATCCCGGCGCTGTTGACGAGGACGTTCAAGCCGCCGAGCCGCTCGCTGGCCGCGGCGACGAAGCCGGCGACCGACGCCTCGTCGGTGATGTCGAGCTTGGCGACCGACAGGTTGCCGGCGAGGTCCGCCGCCCGCGCGGCCAGGTCGCGCAGCCCGGCGGCATTGGCATCGCCGGCGACGACGCCGGCGCCCGCCCTCGCCAGCTCCAGAGCGAAGGTGCCCCCGAGCCCGCCGGCACCGCCGGTCACGATCGCCTTCACCGCGGAGAGTTCCATCCTCGCTCCACCTCTCGTGCTGTCGCAGCTCGGCCGGTGCGGCCGCGCCACGGGTTCGCTCGCTCGTTCGCCCTGCGGCCGCCGAGTATCGCACTTTCATCGCAGCGCGCAACAGCGCAAAGCGCGGTTTTCTCTGCGCCATTGCGCCATGACCCTAGCGCCCGTGAGCTGTCGCCCCGCCATGGCAACGTCTGATCTTCTCCTCGCGACGCCCTGTGACCAGAACGGCGAGCCGCGCCGGGCTCCCGGCGCCGCCAGGAGTCGCACGGAAGAGCGGCTGGCGGCGATCTGGTGCGAGGTCCTCGAGCGGCCGGGGTTCGAGGGGGATTTCTTCGTCGCCGGCGGCGATTCGCTGAAGGCGATGCAGATCCTCTCGCGGATCCAGGACGTCTTCGGCGTCGAGCTGCCGCTCGACGACCTGTTCTCGACGCCGACGGTGGCGGGCCTCGCCGCGCATCTCGACGGCCTCGCCGCGGCGGCGTCGGCGCCGCCGGCCATGCCGCCGATCGTCCGCCGGGCGAGCGAGGGGCCGGCCCTCCTCTCCTTCGCCCAGCGTCGCCTCTGGTTCCTCCATCGCCTCGACCCCGAGAACCCGGTGCACAACATCGCCGCCGCGGTGCGGTTGAGCGGCCGGCTCGACGAGGCGGCGCTCGCCTGGGCGCTCGGCGCCATCGTGGCGCGCCACGAGGCCCTGCGCACGACCTTCGGCACGACCTCCGGGAACCGCGGTGGCGAGCCGCTGCAGGAGGCGGCTGCCGCCGTCGCCCTGCCGCTGCCGGTGATCGACCTCGCCGCGCTGCCGGAGGCGCGGCGCTGGCCCGAGGCGCGGCGGCGCACGGCGGAGATCGCCCGCCTGCCGTTTGCGCTCGAGCGCGGGCCGTTCCTCCGCGCCGCTCTCGTCACCGCCGGCGCGGCGAGCCGCGAGCTCGCTCTCGTGTGGCACCACATCGCGGCCGACGGCTGGTCGCTCCGCGTCTTCCTCTACGAGCTCGCCGCGCTCTACTCGGCGCGCCGCGAGGGGCGGCCCGATCCGCTCCCCGGCCTGCCGCTGCAGTACGCCGACTTCGCCGCGTGGCAGCGGAGCTGGCTCTGCGGCGAGGCGCTCGCCGAGCATCTCGGCTTCTGGCGGGAGCGGCTGGCGGGCGAGCTGCCGATTCTCGATCTGCCGGCCGACCGGCCGCGCCCGGCGGCGCTCTCCCACCGCGGCGCGCACCACGAGAGCCGCCTGGCGCTGCCGGCGCTGGCGCCGCTCCTGGCCATCGCACAGCAGAGCGGCGCGACGCCGTTCATGGCGCTCCTCGCCGGCTTCGCCGCCCTCCTCGGGCGGATGACGGGCCGCACCGACCTCCTCCTCGGCACGCCCATCGCCGGCCGCCCGCGGCGCGAGCTCGAGGGTCTGATCGGCGTCTTCATCAACAACCTCGTGCTGCGCCTCGACCTGCGCGGCGATCCGAGCTACCGCGAGCTGCTGGCGCGGGCGCGGGAGACGGCGCTCGCCGCCTACGCCCACCAGGACCTGCCGTTCGAGGCGCTGGTCGAGGCGCTCGGGATCGTCCGCGATCCGTCGCGCACGCCGATCGTCCAGGTCCTCTTCGCCGAGCAGAGCGCGCCGCTCACCCGCGTCGACCTGCCGGGCCTCCGCCTCGAGCCGCGGGAGATCGATCTCGGCACGGCGCGCTTCGATCTCGCGCTCTCCATGGCGGCGGTCGAGGAGGGCTGGCTGGGGACCTGGAAGTACAGCACCGACCTCTTCGATGCGCCGACGCCCGCCCGCTGGGCGGGCCAGCTCGCGACGCTCCTCGCCGCGGCGGCGGCGGCGCCCGACCTGCCGATCTCGCGGCTCGCCTGGCTGAGCGCCGGCGAGCGCCACCAGGTCGTCCTCGCCTGGAACGACACGGCGACGGCCTACCCGGCGCGCGACGGGCTGCACCAGCTGATCGAGGACCAGGTCGAGCGCACGCCGGACGCGGTCGCCGTCTCCTTCGCCGAGACCGCCCTCACCTACCGCGAGCTCGATCGCCGAGCCGACCGGCTGGCCGCCCATCTGCGGCACCTCGGCGCGGGCGCCGAGAGCCTGGTGGGGATCGCCGCCGAACGCTCGCTCGAGCTGATGGTGGCGCTCGTCGCGACGCTCAAGGCGGGCGCCGCCTACGTGCCGCTCGATCCGGGCTATCCGCTGGAGCGCCGGCGCACCATGCTCGCCGACGCCGGGATCGCGATCCTCGTCACGGTGAGCGGGGAGGCGCAGGGCGGTGGGGAGCCGGCGCTCGCCGCCGGCGGCATCCGCGCCGTCTTCCTCGATCGGCCCGACGAATGGATCGGCGGCGGGGAGCCGAGCCACCGCTCGGCCTGGGTCCATCCGCAGAGCCCGGCCTACGCCATCTACACCTCGGGCTCGACGGGCAGGCCGAAGGGCGTCCTGGTGCCGCATCGCGGGATCGTCAACCGGCTGCTCTGGATGCAGGAGGCCTACGGCCTCGGCGCCGACGATCGCGTCCTCCAGAAGACGCCGATCGGCTTCGACGTCTCGGTCTGGGAGCTCTTCTGGCCGCTCATCGCCGGCGCCCGCCTGGTCATGGCGCCGCCCGGCGCCCACCAGGACGCGGCCTGGCTGGCGCACATCATCCGCGAGAGCGAGATCACCACCCTCCACTTCGTCCCCTCGATGCTGCAGCTCTTCCTCGAGGGGAGGGACGTCGCCGCCGCCGGCCGTTCGCTCCGCCGGGTGATCGCCAGCGGCGAGGCGCTCCCCCGCGCTCTCGCGGCGCGCGCCGGCGAGCGGCTCGGCGCCCCGCTCTTCAACCTCTACGGCCCCACCGAAGCCTCGGTCGACGTCAGCTGGCACCGCGGCGAGCGCGCCGGCTCGAGCACCATCCCCATCGGCCGGCCGATCGCCAACCTCGCGCTCTCTCTCCTCGACGGCGAGGGCGAGCCGGTCCCCATCGGCGTGCCGGGAGAGCTCCACATCGGCGGTGTCGGATTGGCGCGCGGCTACATCGGCCGCCCGGATCTCACCGCCGAGCGCTTCGTGCCGGCGGGCTCGGGCGCGCCGGGCGAGCGTCTCTACCGCACCGGCGACCTCGCCCGCTTCCTCGCCGACGGCGCCATCGAGTTCCTCGGCCGCCTCGACCATCAGGTGAAGATCCGCGGCGTCCGCATCGAGCTCGGCGAGGTCGAGGCGGCGCTCGCCAGCCATCCGGAGGTGCGCGAGGCGGTGGCCCTGGCGCGGTCGGACGGCGGCGATCCGCGGCTGGTGGCCTACCTCGTCCTCGCCGGCGGCGCGATGCCGGATGCGGCGGAGCTCCGCGCCTTCCTCCGCCAGAGCCTGCCGGACGCGATGGTCCCCTCGGCCTTCGTCGGCCTGCCGGCGCTGCCGCTGACGCCGAGCGGCAAGGTCGACCGCCGGGCGCTGCCGGCGCCGGAGGAGGGGGAGAGCGCGGCGGGCCGCGCCTTCATCGCTCCCCGCACGCCGCTCGAGGAGCGCCTCGCCGAGAGCTGGCGGCAGCTGCTCGGCCGCGGCCGCGTCGGTATCGACGACAACTTCTTCGAGCTCGGCGGCGACTCGATCCAGGGGGCGATGTTCATCAACCGCCTGCAGGAGGAGCTGGGGGAGATCGTCTACGTCATGGCGCTCTTCGACGCGCCGACCGTGGCCGAGCTCGCCGCCTATCTCGAGCAGAGCTATCCGGCGGCGGTGGCCCGGCTGGCGGGCGTCGGGCCGACCTCCGCGGACCTGGAGGCGCCGGAGGCAGCTGCCGCGCCGGTCGATCTGCGCGAGGGTCTCGCCGCCCTCCGCGCCGCGGTCGTCCGACGCCTTGGTCGCCGCCTCGGCCACGACGAGCGCGCGCCCGAGGAGCCGGCGGCGCGGCGCGGCGCGCGGAATCCGCGGGCGATCTTCGTCCTCTCGCCCTTCCGCTCCGGCAGCACGCTCTTCCGCGTCATGCTGGCGGGTCACCCGCGCCTCTTCGCGCCGCCCGAGCTCGAGCTCCTCGCCTTCGGCTCGATGGGGGAGCGGGCCCGCGCCCTCACCGGCCGCAACAGCTTCGCCGAGGAGGGGCTCCTGCGGGCGGTGATGGAGCTCACCGGCGGCGACGCCGCGGCGGCGCGCGTCTGGGTGGCGAGATTCGCGGAGCGCGAGGCGCCGGTCGCCGAGGTGTACCGCGAGCTGCAGGCGGCGGCCGGCGGCCGTCTCCTGGTGGACAAGACCCCGAGCTATCCCCTCGACCTGGAAACGCTGCGGCAGGCCGAGGCGCTCTTCGACGAGCCGCTCTACCTGCACCTGGTGCGACATCCGCGCGCGGTGATCGATTCCTACGTCGAGGCCCGCATGGAGCGGGTCTACGACTTCCCGTACGCCGGGGTGGAGCAGGCCGAGCTGGTCTGGCTGCTCAGCCAGCAGAACATCCTCGCGGCGCTCTCCGACGTGCCGGCGGAGCGCGTCCATCGACTGCGTTTCGAGGATCTCGTCACCGCGCCGCGCGAGAGCCTGAGCGCCGTCTGCGCCTTCCTCGGCCTGCCCTTCGAGCCGGCGATGGCCGAGCCCTACGAAGGGGCTCGCATGACCGACGGCATCCACGCCGAGTCGCGGATGATGGGGGATCCCAAGTTCCACCGCCACCGGCGCGTCGAGGCGGAGGTCGCGGCGCGCTCCCGCGGCGCCGGCAGCCCGCTGCGCGCCGAGACCGCCGAGCTGGCGGCGAGCTTCGGCTACGACCTGCCGGCGGCGATGGTCCCCGCGCTCGGCCGGCGGGCGGCGGCGGGAGAGGCCGGCGAGGCGCCGCTGTCGTTCCCCGAGGAGCGCCTGTGGTTCCTCGCCCAGCTCGACCCCGAGAGCCCGGCCTACAACCTGCCGGCCGCGGTGCTGCTGACCGGCGCGCTCGACGTGGCGGCCCTGGCGCGGAGCTTCGCCGAGGTGGCGCGCCGGCATGAGGTGCTGCGCTCCACCTTCCCGGCGGTCGAGGGCCGCCCGGTGCAGCGGGTGGCGCCGCCGGCGGCCAGCTGGCCATTGCCGGTCGTCGACCTCCGCGGCCTCTCGAGCGCACGCCGCGACGCCGAGCGGAGCCGCCTGGCGCTCGCCGCGGGGAAGCGCCCGTTCGATCTCGCCGCCGGCCCGCTGCTGCGCACGGCGCTGCTGCAGCTCGACGTCGACGAGCACCTGCTGCTCGTCGGTCTCCATCACATCGTCGCCGACGGCTGGGCGATCGGCATCCTGGTGCGCGAGCTGGCGGCGATCTACCCCGAGCTCGCCGCCGGCCGGCCGTCGCCGCTGCCGGAGCTCGCCATCCAGTACGCGGACTTCGCCGCCTGGCAGCGCCGCGCCCTCGACGAGACGGCGATGGGCGAGCACCTGAAGTACTGGCGGCGGCGCCTCTCCGGGACCCTGCCGCCCCTCGAGCTGCCCACCGACCGGCCGCGGCCGAGCGTGCTGACGATGCGCGGTGCCCGCCTCTCGCGCACCCTGCCGGCGGCCGACCTGGCCGAGCTCCGCGCCGCCGGCGTGCGCTCCGGGAAGACGCTCTTTCTCATCCTCCTCGCCGCCTTCGACGCCCTCCTCGCCCGCCACACCGGCCAGGACGATCTCCTCCTCGGCATCCCCATCGCCAACCGCAACCGCCGCGAGCTCGAGGGGCTGATCGGCGTCTTCCTCAACATGGTCGTGGCGCGCGCCGACGCGGCGGGCGATCCGCCCTTCGCCGACCTCTTCGCGCGGGTGGCGAGCGACTTCCTCGGCTCGATCCCGCACCAGGAGGTGCCGTTCGAGCGCCTGGTGGCCGAGCTGCGGCCGGAGCGCGACCTCTCCCGCGCGCCGATCTTCCAGGTCCAGTTCTCTCTCCAGAACACCCCGCCGGCGCCGCTCGCCCTCCCCGGCCTCACCCTGACTCTCCTCGAGGAGCACAACCAGACCACCAAGTTCGATCTCACGGTCTTCCTCTTCGACCTCCCCGAAGGGCTCACCACGACGCTCGAATACAGCCGCGATCTCTTCGACGAGTCGACCATGGACCGTCTCCTCGGGCACTGGGACGCGCTGCTCCGCGGCGTCGCCGCCGACGCCTCGCCGCGGCTCTCGGAGCTGCCGCTGCTCACCGCGCCCGAGCGGGCCCTCCTACTGCAGAGCTGGAACGGCCCGGCGGCTGAGCGCCGCTCCGAGGAGAGCCTGCACGGCCGTTTCGCGGCGCAGGCCGCCCGCCGTCCGGGCGCGACGGCGGTGGTCCACGACCTCGAGACGCTCACCTACCGGCAGCTCAACGAGCGCGCCAACCAGCTGGCGCGCCGGCTGCGCGCGCTCGGCGTCACCACCGACACCCCGGTGGTGCTGGCGGTCGAGCGCTCGCTCGACATGATCGTCGGCATCCTCGGCATCCTCAAGGCGGGCGGCGCCTACGTGCCGCTCGATCCCAGCTACCCGCAGGAGCGGCTGGCCTGGGTCCTCGAGGACGCTCTGCGCGGCGTCGCGGCGGCGGTGCTGGTGACGACGGCCCCGCTCCTGGAGCGCTTCCAGGCGCCGGCGGCGACTGGCCAGGCGGCCGCCCACCGCGTCGTCCTCTTGGATGCGGACCGCGCGGCGCTCGCCGCGGAGAGCGCTGAGGACCTTCCCGACCTGCCGGGCGCCGGCGGCGAGAGCCTCGCCTACGTGATCTACACCTCGGGCTCGACGGGGCGCCCCAAGGGCGTGCTCGTCTCCCACGCCAGCGCCGTCCGCCTGTTCACCGCGACGGAGGGATGGTTCGGCTTCGGCGCCGACGACATCTGGACGGTCTTCCACTCCTTCGCCTTCGACTTCTCGGTGTGGGAGATCTGGGGAGCGCTCGTCCATGGCGGCCAGCTGGTGATCGTGCCGCGCGAGGTGAGCCGCTCGCCGCAGGCGTTCTACGAGCTGCTGTCGAGCGAGCGGGTGACGGTGCTCAACCAGACGCCGCTCGCCTTCCGCCAGCTCGTCCACTTGGAGGCCGAGGAGGGGGAGCGCCCGCTGCGCCTGCGCTGGGTGATCTTCGGCGGCGAGGCGCTCGACCCGACGATGCTCGGGCCGTGGATCGCCCGCCACGGCACGGCGCGGCCGGCGCTCGTCAACATGTACGGCATCACCGAGACGACGGTGCACGTCTCCTTCCGCCCGCTCGCCGGCGAGGACGCCGCACGGCCGGGCGGCAGCCCGCTGGGCGTGCCGATCCCCGACCTCCAGATCCATCTCCTCGGCCGCCACGGCGAGCTGCAGCCGGTCGGCGTGCCGGGCGAGATCCATGTCGGCGGCGCCGGCCTCGCCCGCGGCTATCTCGGCCGCCCCGACTTGACCGCCGAGCGCTTCGTCCCCGACCCGTTCTCGGCGCTCCCCGGCGCCCGGCTGTACCGCAGCGGCGACCTCGCCCGGCGGCGGCCGGATGGCGACCTCGACTACCTGGGCCGCCTCGACGGTCAGGTGAAGGTGCGCGGCTTCCGCATCGAGCTGGGCGAGATCGAGGCCGCCATCGGCCGTCACCCGGGCGTGCGCGAGTCGGCCGTCCTGGTGCGCGAGGCGGCGGCGGGCGACCGCCGGCTGGTGGCCTGGGTGGTGCCGCGCAGCGTGGTGGTGCCGGCGATGCCGGCGGTGACGGCGGAGGAGCTGCGCGAGCATCTACGGCAGATCCTGCCGGACTACATGGTGCCGGCCGACTTCGTGAGCCTCGATCAAATGCCGCTCACCGCGCACGGCAAGCTCGACCGCCGGGCGCTGCCGGAGCCCGCCGCTGCGGCCGCCGCCGCCGGCGCGCGCCGCGGCGGCACGGCGCCGCGCAACGCGGTCGAGGCGCGGCTGGCGGCGATCTGGCGCCAGGTGCTGCGCATCGAAGAGGTTGCGGTCGAGGACAACTTCTTCGAGCTCGGCGGCCACTCGCTCCTCGTCATGCAGCTCTCCTCGCGGGTGCGCGCGGCCTTCGGGGTGGAGATGCCGGTGCGCTCGATCTTCGAGGCGGCGACGCTCGCCGCGCTCGCCGAGCGGCTGGCGGTCCTGCTGCCGGCCGAGGCGCTGGAGGAGCGCGCGATCGATTCGCTGGCGCCGGCGCCGGAGCCCATCCCGCGCCTGCCCGCCGGCCGCCAAGCCCCCCTCTCCTTCGCCCAGGAGCGGCTCTGGTTCCTCGCTCAGCTCGATCCCGGCGCGGCGAGCTACAACATCTGGGTCGCCCTGCGGTTGGAGGGCCGCCTCGACGGCGGGGCGCTCCTCGCGGCGGTGGCGCAGGTGGTCCGCCGCCACGAGGTGCTGCGCACCCGCTTCGTCCTCTCCGGCGACCGCCCGGTGCAGGTCGTCGGGGCGCCGCCGGCGCTCCTCGTGCCGGCCATCGACCTCGCCGCCCTCCCCGACGCGGCGCGGCAGGGAGAGTCGGCGCGGCTGGGGAAGGCCTGGGCGACGCGGCCCTTCGACATGGCGGCGGGCCCGCTCCTGCGCCTGGCGCTGGTGCGGCTCACCCCGGCGCTCCACCAGGTGCTCCTCGTCATGCATCACGCGGTCACCGACGGCTGGTCGATGGGCCTCTTCGCGCACGAGGTAGCGGTCTTCTATGCGGCGCGGGTGAGCGGCCGGGCGCCGACCGCCGAGGCGCTGGCGCGGCAGCTCCCCGAGCTCGGCGTGCAATACGGCGACTATGCGGCCTGGCAGCGCGATTGGCTGGCCGGCGAGACGCAGGAGCGCCAGCTCGCCTACTGGCGCCGCCACCTCGCCGCGGCGCCGGACTTGCTCGAGCTGCCCACCGATCGGCCGCGGCCGCCGCTGCCGTCGCACCGCGGCGGCGTGCGCAGCCGGCGGATCTCGAGCGCCGGCCTGGCCAGCATCGAAGCCCTCGGCCGGCGGCTCGATGCGACGCCCTTCATGGTGCTGCTGGCGGCCTATGGCGTCGTGCTCTCACAGAGCGCCGGCCAGCGCGACCTGGTGGTGGGGACGCCCATCGCCAACCGCCCGCGGGTGGAGCTCGAGGCGCTGATCGGCTTCTTCGTCAACACCATCCCGCTGCGCCTGAACCTCGCCGGCTCGGCGAGCTTCGCGGACTTCACCTTGCGAGTGCGCCAGGCGGCGATCGACGGCTATGCGCATCAGGATCTGCCCTTCGAAATGATGGTCGAGGCGCTGCGGCCGCAGCGCGACCTCTCTCGCTCGCCGCTCTTCCAGGCCTTCTTCATCCTGCAGAACCTGCCGGCCGAGCCCGTCGAGCTCCCCGAGGTGACGCTGGCGCCGACCGACGTCGACACCGGCCGCGTCGCCTTCGACCTCACCCTGTCGCTGGTGCCCGAGGGCTCCGGCTATCTCGCCCGCCTGGAGTTCGCCCGCGACCTCTTCGACAGCACCACCGCCGAGCGCCTGCTCGAGCGCTTCGATCATCTGCTCGCCGGCGCCGCGGCGGCCGCCGAGTCCCCGCTCGCCGACCTGCCGCTGCTGGCGGCAGCGGAGCGCCAGCAGCTCCTCCGCGAGTGGAACGGCCTCGGCGCGTCCGACGACACCGCCGACCTCTACCAGCTGTTCGCGGCCTCCGCGGCGGCGCGGCCCGACGCGGTGGCGCTCGTCTGCGCCGACGCGGCGCTCACCTACCGCGCCCTCGAACGGCGCGCCGGCGCCATCGCCCGCCGGCTGCGGCGCAGAGGCGTCGGGCCGGAGGCGCGGGTGGCGATCTGCTGCGAGCGCTCGCTCGACATGGCGGCCGCGGTCCTCGGCGTGCTGGCGGCGGGCGGCGCCTACGTGCCGCTCGACCCGGAGCTCCCCGCGGCGCGCCTCGCGGCGATGGCCGAGGACAGCGGCGCCGCCCTGCTGCTGACGCAGACAGCGCTCGCCGAGCGCTGCGGCTGGTTCGCGGGCGAGGTGATCGACCTCGATCGCGAGCCGCGCGAGGCCGCCGCGCCGGCCGGAGTGTCGGGCGGCACTGGCGGCGAGCACCTCGCCTATCTGGTCTACACCTCCGGCTCGACCGGACGGCCGAAGGGCGTCCTCGGCACCCACGGCGGCGCGGTCTCCTACCTCCGCTTCCTCCGCGAGGCCTATGCCGTGGCCCCAGGCGACCGGGTGCTGCAGGTCGCCTCGCTCTCCTTCGACGCCTCGGTGCGCGATCTCCTCGGCCCGCTCCTCGCCGGCGCGGCGGTGGTCCTCGTCCCGGACGGGCGGGCGAAGGATCCGGGCGCGCTGGTGGCGGAGATCGAGCGCCAGCGGATCACCTGTCTGCTGAGCGTCGTTCCGAGCCTGCTGCGCGTCCTGCTCGAGGAGGCCGAGGCGAGGGACGGCGCGGCGCCGAGCGCGCTGCGCCTCATCCTGGCGAGCGGCGAGCGGCTCTATCGGGCGGACTGCGCGCGGGCGCGGCAGGTCTTCGGCGCCGGCGTCGAGGTGGTCAACCAGTACGGGCCGACCGAGTGCACGATGACCTCGAGCTACCATCGCACCGCCCGCGCCGCGGCGGCGGCGGGCGAGGCCGCCATCGGCCGGCCGATCCCGCATCGCCGCTTCTACGTCGTCGAGGATTGGGCTCCGGTGCCGCTGGGTGCGGTCGGCGAGCTGCTCATCGGCGGCGGTGGCCTCAGCCGCGGCTATCTCGCGATGCCGGAGAGGACCGCCGCGGCGTTTCTTCCCGACCCCTTCGGCGGCGAGCCCGGCGGCCGGCTCTACGCCACCGGCGATCGCGTCCGCCTCCTCGCCGACGGCGTCCTCGAGTTCCTCGGCCGCCGCGACCGCCAGGTCAAGATCCGCGGCGTGCGCGTCGAGCCGGGCGAGGTCGAGGCGACCCTCGCCGGCCACCCCGGCCTGCGCGAGGTCGCCGTCGTCGTCGCCGACGAGCTGGTCGCCTTCTTCGCGCCGGCGGCGGGGGAGAGGCCGGCGGCGAGCGCTCTCCGCGACTGGCTCCGCGAGCGGCTGCCGGACGCCATGGTGCCGGCGCGCCTCGTCGAGCTCGCCATCCTGCCGCGCACCGCCAACGGCAAGATCGACCGCCAGCGGCTGGCCGCCCTGGCCGCCCAGGCTGCCGACCTCGCCGGCGAGCCGGCGTCGCGGCAGGGCGGCGCGCCGCAGGGCGAGGTGGAGGAGATGGTGGCGGCGATCTGGCGCGACCTGCTGGGCCGCGACTGGATCGGCCGCGAGGAGAGCTTCTTCGACCTCGGCGGCCACTCGCTCCTCGCGGCGCGGGCGCTGGCGCGCCTGCGGCGGGCCTTCGCCGTCGAGCTGCCGCTGCGCGACCTCTTCGAGGAGCCGACGACGGCCGGCCTCGCGGCGCGCATCGCGGCCCGCCTGCTCGCCGGCGAGGGCTCGGCGACGCCGCCGCTCGTCGCGGTCGAGCGGGCGGGGGCGCGTCTGCCGCTCTCCTTCGCCCAGCAGCGCCTGTGGTTCCTCGACCGTCTGGAGTCGGGAGGCTCGGCCTACAACATCCCGCAGGCGGTGCGCCTCTGCGGACCGCTCGACCGGCCGGCGCTCCGCCGCGCCCTGCGGTCGGTGGTCGACCGCCACGAGGCGCTGCGCACCAGCTTCCCGCTGGTCGACGAGCTGCCCGAGCAGTCGATCGCCGCGGCCGCCGCCGTCCTGCTGCCGGAGGTCGACCTGCGGTCGCTCGCGGCGGCGGCGCGCGAGCGGCTGGCCCTGGCGCTGGCGGCGGCGGAGGCGCGGCGGCCCTTCGACCTCGCGGCCGGACCGCTGTTCCGCGCCGGCCTCCTCCGTCTGGACGCGGCGGAGCACGTGCTCCTGGTGACCTTCCACCACACCGTCGCCGACGGCTGGTCGGTGGCCCTCTTCGCCGCCGAGCTCGCGGCGCTCTACGGCGAGGCGATCGGCGGCGCCGCGGCCCGCCTGCCCGAGCTGCCGATCCAGTACGCCGACTTCGCCCTCTGGCAGCGCCGCTGCTTCACCGCCGAGGTGCTGGCGAGCGAGATGGCCTTCTGGCGCGGCCAGCTCGCCGGCGCGCCCGACCGCCTCGAGCTGCCGGCCGATCGGCCGCGGCCGGCGGTGTGGAGCGGCCGCGGCGGCCGCCTGTCGGTCGCCTTCGACGGCGAGCTGGTGGAGGGCCTGCGCGCCCTCGGACGGCGCCATGGCACGACCCTCTTCATGACCCTGCTGGCGGTCTTCCAGGCCGTCCTCGTCCGCCTCACCGACAGCGTCGACATCAGCGTCGGCACGCCGGTCGCCGGCCGCCGCCACGTCGAGACCGAGGCGCTGATCGGCCTCTTCGTCAACCCGCTGGTGCTGCGCACCGACCTCTCCGGCGATCCCGACGTCGCCGGCATCCTGGCGCGCGTCCGCGCGGTGACGCTCGGCGCCTTCGCGCATCAGGATCTGCCGTTCGAGAAGGTGGTCGAGGAGCTGCAGCCGGAGCGCCACACCGACCGCTCGCCGCTCTTCCAGGCGCAGCTCGCGCTGCAGAACGTGCCGACGGCGGACCTCGCCCTCCCCAGTCTGGCGGGGACGCCGATCGCCCTCGCCGAGCGGTCGGCGAAGACCGACCTCAACCTCGTCGTCTGGGAGGAGGGGACGGGTCTCCGCGGCGTCGTCGAGTACGGCCGCGACCTCTTCGACGCCGCGACGATCGCCCGCCTCGTCGGCCACCTCGGCGTCTCGGCGGCGGCGTTCGCCGCGGCGAACGCCGCCGCCGAGACGCCGCTCTCGGCCCTGCCGCTCCTCGCCGCGGCGGAGCGCCAGCAGCTCCGCGAGTGGAACGACACCGCGGCGGCTCCCTCGGCGAGCCGGCTGCCGGCCGGAGCCACGCGCATCCACGAGCTGTTCGAGCGCCAGGCCGAGCGCCGGCCGCTCGCCTTGGCCGTCGCCGGCCAGGGCATCGCCCTCACCTACGGCGAGCTCGAGGCGCGCGCCAACCGCCTGGCGCGCCACCTGCGGCGGCTGGGCGTCGGCCCCGAGGTGCGGGTGGGCCTCTGCGTCGAGCGGTCGCCGGAGATGGTGGTCGCCCTCCTCGCCATCCTCAAGGCGGGAGGCGCCTACGTGCCGCTCGATCCGGCCCATCCGCGCGAGCGGCAGGCGGTGGTGCTCGCCGACGGCGGCATCGCGGTGCTCGTCACCGAGCGGCAGTGGCGGGGGCGCTTCGCGGCGGAGGACGGGGAGGCCGGCCCGCTGGTTGTCTGCCTCGACGGCGACGCCGAGGCGATCGCGGCGGACGAGAGCGGGCCGCTCGCCGGCGCGGCGCAGCCGGAGAGCCTCGCCTACGTCATCTTCACCTCCGGCTCGACCGGCCGGCCGAAGGGCGTCGAGCTGTCGCACCGGGCGGTGGTCAACTTCCTCCGCGCCATGGCCGAGCGGCCCGGACTCGGCGCGGACGACGTGGTGCCGGCGCTCACCACGCTCACCTTCGACATCGCGGGCCTCGAGATCTACCTGCCGCTCGCGGTCGGCGGCCGGGTGGAGGTGGTCGGCCGCGAGGAGGGCGCCGACGGCGGCCTTCTCGCGGCGCGGCTGGCCGCGGCCGGGGTCACCGCCATGCAGGCGACGCCGGCGACCTGGCACCTGCTGCTCGGCTCGGGCTGGGCCGGCCGGCCGGGCCTCAAGGCGCTCTGTGGCGGCGAGGCGCTGTCGCGCGAGCTGGCGGCGGCGCTCCTGGCGCGCGGCGTCGAGCTGTGGAACATGTACGGCCCGACGGAGACCGCGGTGTGGTCGGCGGTGAAACGCGTCGGGCGGCTCGACGAGCCGGCGGCGAGCGCCGCCGTGGGGCTCGGCCTCCCCATCCTCAACACGCGGATCGACATCGCCGACCGCCAGTTGTCGCCGGTGGCCCTCGGCGTCGCCGGCGAGCTGGTGATCGGCGGCATGGGTCTGGCACGCGGCTACAGCGGGCGGCCGGAGCTGACCGCCGAGCGCTTCGTTCCCGACCCCTGGGGCGCGCCGGGCGACCGGCTCTACCGGACCGGCGACCTGGCGCGCCGCCGGCCGGACGGCGGCCTCGAGTTCCTCGGCCGTCTCGATCACCAGGTCAAGGTGCGCGGCTTCCGCATCGAGCTGGGCGAGATCGAGGCGGCGCTGCTGCGCCACCCGCAGGTCGGGCAGGCGGTGGTGATGGCGCGGGGCGCCGGCGCGGACCGCCGTCTGGTGGCCTACCTGGTGCCGCGCGACGCCGCCGCGCCGTCGGCGCCCGCCGAGCTGCGCGCCGCCCTGCTGCAGGCGCTCCCCGAATACATGGTGCCGACGGCCTTCGTGACGCTCGCCGCGCTGCCGCTCAACGCCAACGGCAAGGTCGATCGCCGTGCCTTGCCGGAAGCCGGGCAGGAGATGGAGAAGGGCTACCTGGCGCCGCGGACGCCGGTCGAGGAGCTGCTCGCGGCGATGTGGTCCGACCTGCTCGGCCGCCAGCGGGTGGGGATCGAGGACAGCTTCTTCGAGCTCGGCGGCCACTCGCTGCTGGCGACCCAGGTGGTGGGCCGCGTGCGCTCGCTCCTCGGCATCGAGATCTCGCTCCGCCAGCTCTTCGCCGAGCCGACCGTGGCGGGCCTCGCCGCCGCCATCGGCGCCGCCCGGCGGAGCCCGACGAGCGCCGCGCCGCCGCTGCGGCCCATGCCGCGGCCGGCGCGGCTGCCGCTCTCCTACGCGCAGGAGCGCCTCTGGCTGGTCGACCAGCTGTCGGGAGACGAGCTGCCCTACGATCTGCCGGTCGCTCTCCGCCTGCGCGGCGCCGTGCGCCCGGCGGCGCTCGCGGCGACGCTCGCCGAGATCGTCCGCCGCCACGAGACGCTCCGCACGCGCTTCGTCGCGGTCGGCGGGCGGCCGTTCCAGGAGATCGCCGCGGCGTGGCGTCCGGAGCTGGTCCTGATCGACCTCGCCGGCCTGCCGGCGGGCGCCGCCGAGGCCGAGCTGCATCGCCTGGCGACCGGCGAGCAGGGGGCGCCGTTCGACCTCGCGACCGGGCCGCTGGTGCGCGCCAGCCTGCTGCGCCTCGGCGCCGAGGAGGCGGTCCTCCTCTTCACCATGCACCACATCATCTCGGACGGCTGGTCGATGGGCCTCCTGCTCCGCGAGCTGGCGGCGATCTACCCGGCGCTCGCCGCCGGCGAGCCGTCGCCGCTCGCCGAGCTGCCGCTGCAGTGCGCCGACTTCGCCCTCTGGCAGCGCGAGTGGCTGCAAGGCGCCGTGCTCGACGAGCAGCTCGGCTACTGGACCCGCCAGCTCGCCGGCCTCCAGCCGCTCGAGCTGCCGACCGACCGCGAGCCGGCGTCCGGCCATTCGCTGCGGGCCGGTGCGCACCCGCTCGCGGTGCCGGCGGAGCTCATCGACCGCGTCGAGGCGCTGGCGCGCCGCCGGGGAGCCACCGCCTTCATGGTCCTCCTCACCGCCTTCCAGTCCTTCCTCCACCGGCTCTCCGGCGCCGACGACATCGCGGTCGGCACGCCGATCGCCAACCGCAACCGGGCGGAGATCGAGCCGCTGATCGGCTTCTTCGTCAACCAGCTGGTCCTGCGCAGCCGCTTCGCCGCCGAGCTCTCCTTCGGCGATCAGCTGGTGCGGGTGCTGGAGACGACGCTCTCCGCCTACGACCACCAGGATCTGCCGTTCGCCCTCGTCGTCGAGGCGCTGCGCCCCGACCGCCGGCAGGGGTCGATGCCGCTCGCCGACGCCATGTTCGTCCTGCAGAACCATCCGCAGCCGCAGATCGAGCTTCCCGGCCTCGAGCTCGCGCCGCTGTCGCGCTCCGAGGGCGCCGACCTGCGCGCCCAGTCGCTCGTCGTCATCACCCTCGCGGCGTCGGCGGGGGAGCTGCGCGGGATCCTCGGCTACGACGCCGAGCGGATCGATGGCGAGACCGCCCTGCGCTGGCGCGGCCAGTGGCTCACCCTGCTGGCGGCGGCGGTCGCCGAGCCCGAGCGGCGGATCGACGAGCTGCCGCTCCTCGCCGCCAGCGAGCGCCACCAGGTGCTCCTCGAATGGGGCGACGGCGAGGTCGTCCTCGCCGGCGAGCTGCCGGCCCCGATCGGCGTCTGGGGCGAGCTCCACCGCCGCGGCGCCGGCGGTCGCCTCGAAAAGACCGGCCGGCGGGCTCGCCGCCGTGCCGGCGGGCGGCTCGAGCTGGCGCCGGCGCCCGGTCCCGCCGGCGAGGCGGCGGTCGCCAGCCTCGCGACTCCGGCCGCGGCGGCGCCACCCGACAGCCTGGCGGACGCCGAGGCCGAGCTCGCCAAGCGCCGCGACGGCCTGTCGCCGGCCCAGCGCGAGCTGCTGAAGAAGCGCCTGGCGGCGCTCGCGGCACGATAAACAAGCGTGAGGCTGCAGCAGCGAACGAGCCGCCGGCGAGAGACGAAGGGGAGCTGAAGGGACAGAATGGCTGACATCGCGAGCCGAGTGGCGAAGCTGGCGGACGAGCGTCTCCTCGCCGTCGCCGAGCGGTTGAAGGAGAAGCGCCGCCTGGCGGCGGCGAACGACATCCCTCGCCTGCCGCGGCCGCTCGGCGCGCTGCGCCTCTCTTTCCCCCAGGAGCGGCTGTGGTTCCTCGACCGCTTGGCGCCCGGCAGCATCGCCTACAACATGGCGACGGCGGTGCGCCTGCGCGGACGGCTGTCGATCGCGGTCCTCGCCGCGGCGCTCGGCGAGGTCGTCCGCCGTCACGAGGCCCTGCGCACCCGCTTCACGGCGGACGAGACCGGCCCGCTGCAGGTGATCGACCCGCCGGCGCCGGCGGCGCTGGCGGTGGTCGACCTCCGCCGGCTGCCTGCCGCGCGCCGCGCGGCGGAGCTCGCGGCGCTCGTCGCCGGCGAGGCGGCGCGGCCGTTCGATCTCGAGTCGGGCCATCCGCTGCGGGTGACGGTCGCGGCGATCGCGGAGCCCGCCTGCGACGACGAGCACGCGGTGCTCCTCACCATGCACCACATCGCCTCGGACGCCTGGTCGATCGGGGTGCTGGTCAACGAGCTGATGCGTCTCTACGCGGCCTTCCGCGCCGGCCGGCCGTCGCCCCTCCCCGAGCTGGCGGTGCAGTATGGCGACTTCGCCGCCTGGCAGCGCCAGCGCCTCGCGGGCGAGGCTCTGGAGGCCGAGCTCCGCCACTGGCGCGAGGTCCTCGCCGGCGCGCCGACCGTCCTCGAGCTGCCGATCGACCACCCGCGCCCGGCGCTCCTCAAAACCCGCGGCGGAACCCGCCCCTTCGCCCTGCCGGCGGCGGCCGCCGCCGGCGTGCGGGCGATCGCGCGGGGCAGCGGGACGACGCTCTTCATGGTCGGCCTGGCGGCGTTCTCCGCCGTGCTCCACCGCCTGACGGGGCAGGGCTCGCTCCTCGTCGGCTCGACGATCGCCAACCGCAAGCGCACCGAGCTCGAGGGCTTGATCGGCTTCTTCGTCAACACCCTCGTCCTGCGTTCGGATCTCGCCGCCGGCGAGAGCTTCGTCGATCTCCTCACCCGCACGCGGGAGCGCGCGCTCGCCGCCTACGGGCATCAGGACGTGCCGTTCGAGAAGCTGGTCGAGATGCTGGTGCCGGTGCGCGACCCGTCGCGCTCGCCGCTGGTGCAGGTCGTCTTCCAGGTGCAGAACGAGTCGGAGGGCGCGAGCGAGATCGCCGGGCTCACCATCGCGCCGCTCGGCGGCCCCACCGAGAGCGCCAAGTTCGACCTCGTCATGAATCTCTCCGAGGCGGGCGAGTGGATCGGCGGCAAGTGCATCTTCAACGCCGACCTCTTCGACGCCACGACGATCGGGCGCCTGGTGGAAGGCTTCGTCCGCCTGCTCGCGGCGGCGGTCGCGGCGCCGGCGGCGAGGGTCGCCGAGCTGCCGCTGCTGGCGGCCGCCGAGCGCCACCAGCTCGGCCTCGAGTGGGGCGGGCGGATGGCGCGCTTCGCCCTCGGCGGACCGGGGCGGCGCAGCCTGCACGAGACCTTCGCGGCGCGGGCGGCGGCGGCGCCGGCGGCGACGGCGGTGGTCTGCGGCGGCGAGCGGCTGACCTACGGCGATCTCGACGCGCGGGCGGACCGCCTGGCCAACCACCTGCTGGCGCGCGGAGTGGCGCCGGGCAGGCTGGTCGGCATCTGTCTCGAGCGCTCGGCCGAGCTGGTGGTGGCGGTGCTCGCGGTGCTCAAGGCTGGGTGTGCCTATGTGCCGATGGACCCCGCCTATCCGCCAGAGCGGCTCTCCCTGCTGCTGACGGACAGCGGCATGGCGGCGCTGGTCACCCGCGGCCCGCTCGTCGGCCGCCTGGACGGTCTGCTGGAGAGCGGGCTGGCGCTGGTGCTGCTCGACGAGGAGAGCGCGGCGATCGCGAGAGCCGCCGCCGCGCCGCCGGCGATCGCCTCCTCGCCGCGGGATCTCGCCTATGCGATCTACACCTCGGGCTCGACCGGCCGGCCGAAAGGGGTGCTCGTCGAGCACGCCCAGGTGCTGCGTTTGTTCGCGGCGTGCGAGGGGTGGCTGGGCGCCGACGCGCGCGACGTGTGGACGCTCTTCCACTCCGTCGCCTTCGACTTCTCGGTCTGGGAGCTGTGGGGGGCTCTCCTCCACGGCGGCCGGCTGGTGGTGGTGCCGTACGCGGTGTCGCGCTCGCCGGTCGAGCTCTACGGCCTGCTGGCGCGCGAAGGGGTGACCGTCCTCTCGCAGACGCCGTCGGCTTTCCGGCAGCTGGTGTGGGCGGAGGAGGAGGCGGGCGGCGGTGCCGCCGCGCTCGCGGCGCTCCGCTGGGTGGTCTTCGGCGGCGAGGCGCTGGAGCCGGCGGCCCTGGCGCCGTGGATGGCGCGGCACGGCGACCAGCGGCCGCGTCTCGCCAACATGTACGGCATCACCGAGACGACGGTGCACACGACGCTCAGGACGATCCGTCGGCGGGATCTGGGGAGGGCGGCGAGCCCGGTCGGCCGGCCGCTGGCGGATCTCGCGGTCCACCTGCTCGACCGCGATCTCGAGCGGGTGGCGATCGGCGTGCCGGGGGAGCTCTTCGTCGGCGGCGCGGGGGTGGCGCGCGGCTATCTCGAGCGGCCGGAGCTGACGGCCGAGCGCTTCGTGCCCGATCCGTTCGCCGGCGAGCCGGGGGCGCGACTCTACCGCTCGGGCGACCTGGCGCGGTGGACGGCGAGCGGCGACCTCGCCTACCTGGGGCGGATCGACCACCAGGTGAAGGTGCGCGGCTTCCGCATCGAGCTGGGGGAGATCCAGGCGGCGCTCGAGCAGCACCCGGCGGTGCGCGAGGCGGTGGTGCTGGCGCGGCGCGGTGCGGGCGAGGCGGGCGAGGTGAGCCTGGTCGCCTATGCGGCCGTCGCAGGCGATGGCCGACCGCCGCCGGAGGCGGCGGAGCTGCGCGGCTTCCTCGCCGCGCGGCTGCCGGACCACATGCTGCCGGCGGCGTACGCAGTGCTCAGGGCGCTGCCGCTCACGGAGCACGGCAAGGTCGACCGGCAGGCGCTCGAAGCGCTGGATGCCGAGGGCGGCGAAGTGCGCGCGAGCTCGCAGTACGCGGCGCCGCGCGATGCGCTGGAGGAGTTCCTGGCGGAGCTCTTCGCCTCCTCGCTGCAGGTGGAACAGGTGGGGATCCACGACAGCTTCTTCGCCCTGGGCGGCAACTCCATCGCCGGGGCGATCCTGGTCAATCGGCTGCAGCAGAAGCTCGGCGAGATCGTCCAGGTGGTGGTCATCTTCGACGCGCCGAGCGTCGCCGAGCTGGCGGCGCATCTGCGCCGCGAGCACCCGCGGGCGGTGGCGCGGCTCTGGGGCGGCGCGCCGCAGGCGGGGGAGGAATCGGCGGCGCCATCCGCTGAGGTAACCGCCGTCGACGAGGCGCGGCTCGCCGACTTCCGGCGGCGGGTGCGCCGGCTGGCGCCGCGGGCGGCGGACGAGCCGAAGAACCGACGGGCGATCTTCGTGCTGGCGCCGCCGCGGTCGGGGACGACGCTGCTCAGGGTGATGCTCGGCGGCCACCCCGGCCTCTTCGCGCCGCCCGAGCTGGCGCTGCTGTCGTTCAACACGCTGGCCGAGCGGCGGGCGGCCTTCGCGGGTCCGGCGGGGCGGCGCAACAGCTTCTGGCTGGAGGGAGCGGTGCGGGCGGTGATGGCGGCGCGCGGCTGCGGGGTGGAGGAGGCGCAGGCTCTCCTCGCCGCGGGCGAGCGCGCCGGCTGGAGCACGCAGGCGCTCTATCGGCGGCTGCAGGGGTGGATCGGCGATCGGCTGCTGGTCGACAAGACGCCGTCCTACGTCCTCGATCCGGCGGTCCTGGCGCGCGCCGAGGAGACCTTCAGCGAGCCGCTCTATCTCCACCTGCTGCGCCATCCGCACGGGATGATCCGTTCCTTCGAGGAGGCGAAGCTCGACCAGGTCTTCTCGCCCTTCGCCGATCCCGGCCACGACGAAGGCGGCGAGGGAGGCATGGCGCTGCCGGCGAGCCCGACGGCCCGCCGCACCCTGGCCGAGCTGATCTGGCTCGCCTCGCAGCGCAACATCCTCGACTTCCTCGCCGGCGTGCCGGCGTCGCGGCAGCGGCGGGTGGTCTTCGAGGAGCTGGTGGCGCGCCCGCAGGAGGTGCTCGCGGGCGTCTGCCGCTTCCTCGGCCTGCCCTACGAGCCGGCGATGGCGGAGCCCTATTGGGACCCGGCGGCGCGCATGACCGATGGCATTCACGCCGCCTCGCGCATGCTGGGCGACGTCAAGTTCCACCAGCACCGCGGCGTCGAGCGGCAGGCGGCGGAGCGCTGGCGGAGCGAGGTCGCCGAGGACTTCCTCGGCGACGCCACCTGGCAGGTCGCCGCCCGCCTCGGCTATCGGCGCGACGAGGTCGGCCGCATCCCGGCGGGCGGCTGGGCGGCGGGCGAGCCGGTGCCGCTCTCCTTCGCCCAGGAGCGCCTCTGGTTCCTCGATCAGCTCGAGCCCGGGCGCCCGACCTACAACATCGCGCTCGCCGTCGAGCTCGCCGGCCGGCTGGCGCCGGCGGCGCTCGCCGCGAGCCTCACCGAGGTCGTCCGCCGCCACGCCGCCCTGCGCACCACCTTCGCCGTCGCCGCGGGCCGGCCGGCACAGGTGATCGCTCCGGCCCGCGACGTCGCCCTGCCGCTGGTCGACCTCGCGAGCCTGCCGGCGGCGCTGCGCGAGGCCGAGGGGCGGCGGCTCGCCGGCAGCGCGGCGCGGCGGCCGTTCGACCTCGCCCGCGGCCCGCTGATGCGCGCCACCCTGGTGCGCCTGGAGGCGGCGCGGCACGCCGTCCTCTTCGCCCTCCACCACATCGTCGCCGACGGCTGGTCGATGGGGGTGCTGGCGCGCGAGGTGGGCCTGCTCTACGCGGCGGCGGTCGCCGGCGCGCCCTCGCCGCTCGCCGAGCCGGCGATCCAGTATGCCGACTTCGCCGTCTGGCAGCGCGGCTGGCTGGTGGGCGCCGAGCTCGAGCGACAGCTCGGCTTCTGGCGCCAGCGCCTGGCCGGCGCTCCGGCCGCCCTCGATCTCGCCACCGACCGCCCGCGGCCGGCGGTCCAGCGCCACCGCGGCGCCAGCCTGCCGTTCGGCCTCGCGGCGCCGCTCGCGGCGCCCCTGCGCGAGCTCTCGCTGGCGCGCGGCACGACGCTCTTCATGACCCTCCTGGCGGGTTTCGCGGCGGTCCTCTCGCGGCTGTCGGGCCAGCCGGACCTGGTGGTGGGCTCGGTGATCGCCAACCGCAACCGCGCCGATCTCGAGGGGCTGATCGGCTTCTTCGTCAACACCCTGGCGCTGCGCGTCGGGCTCGCCGGCGAGCCGAGCTTCGCGGCGCTCCTGGCGCGGGCGCGCGAGGCGAGCCTGAGCGCCTTCGCGCACCAGGATCTGCCCTTCGAGCTGGTGGTCGAGGAGCTGCGCCTGCCGCGGGAGACCTCGCGCTCGCCGCTCGTCCAGGTGGTCTTCCAGATGCAGAACGTGCCGCCGGCGCGGCTGTCGCTGCCGGGGCTCGAGCTGCGGCCGCTCGCGGCGGCCGCGGAGGCGGCGAAGTTCGATCTCGAGGTGAACATCCACGAGGGCGCCGGCGAGCTCGGCGGCGTGCTCTCCTACGACACCGACCTCTTCGACAGAGCGACGGCGGCGCGCCTGGTGTCCTGCTTCGAGGTGCTGCTCACCGCCGCCGCCGCCGGCCCCGAGCGGCCGGTGGCCGACCTGCCGCTCGTCGGCGCCGCGGAGAGACACCAGGTGCTCTTCGAGTGGAGCCTGGGTGACGAGGAGCCGTCGCCGGGGGCGACCATCGCCGATCTCTTCACCCGCCAGGCGGCCCGCCGGCCGGAGGCGGTTGCCATCGAGACCGCGGGCGGCGCCCTCACCTACGCGGCGCTGGCGGCGCGCGCCGGCGGTCTGGCGCGGGCGCTCCGCGGCGCCGGCGTCGGCCCCGACGTCGTCGTCGGCCTCAGCCTGCCGCGCTCGCCGGAGCTCGTCGTCGCGGCGCTCGCCGTCGTCCTCGCCGGCGGCGCCTACCTGCCGCTCGACGCCGAGCTGCCGCCCGAGCGGCTGGACTTCATGGCCGGCGACGCGGGAGCGGCGTTGGTGGTCTCCGACGAAGCCTCGCTCGGCCGGCTCGCGGCGGCCTTCCCCGACGGCCGGCTGCCGATCCTCACCCTCGCCTCGCTCATGGGTGAAGGCGCCGCCCCGCCGCCGCCGCAGGGTCTCGATCCCGACCATCTCGCCTACGTCATGTACACCTCGGGCTCGACCGGACGGCCGAAGGGCGTCGCCGTCACCCATCGCGGTGTGGTGCGGCTGGCCACCGGCGTCGTCGCCTTCGGAGCGCGCCAGGTGAGCTTCCTGCTGGCTCCCTTCGCCTTCGATGCCTCGACCGCCGAGATCTGGGGCGCGCTGCTCAACGGCGCGCGGCTGGCGGTGCCGCCGCCCGCCATCGTCTCGCCGGACGAGATCGCCGACCTCATCGCGCTGCACGGCGTCTCGGTGC
The DNA here is from genome assembly GCA_963755825.1 of uncultured Acidobacteriota bacterium. GTDB lineage: Bacteria > Acidobacteriota > Thermoanaerobaculia > Multivoradales > UBA5704 > DATBQN01. The sequence goes on from CAVWLA010000001.1 coordinate 614,427, forward strand.
TCTGGCTCACCGCCGGCCTCTTTCATCAGGTGGTCGAGCAGACGATCGAGCCGGGAGGCGGCAGGCCGGCGCGGCGGCTCGCCAGCCTGGCGCGGCTGCTCGTCGGCGGCGACGTCCTCTCGCCGGCGCTCACCCGGCGCGCCGTCGCCGAGCTCCCCGGCACCCTCGTCATCGCCGCCTACGGGCCGACCGAGAACACCACCCTGATGACCTCGGCGCCGTTGGCGGCGCCCGCCGACATCGGCGCCACGGTCCCCCTCGGGCGCTCGATCGCCGGCAGCCGCGCCGTCGCCCTGGCGCCCGGCGGCCTCGGCCCGGCGCCGATCGGCAGCGTGGGCGAGCTCTTCGCCGGCGGCGCCGGCCTCGCCCGCGGCTACGCCGGCCGTCCCGAGCTGACCGCCGCGGCCTTCGTGCCGGATCCGCAGTCCGCCGCCCTCGGCACGCCCGGCGCCCGGCTCTACCGCACCGGCGACCTGGTCCGCCACCTGGCCGACGGCCGGCTCGAGTTCCTCGGCCGCGCCGACCGCCAGGTGAAGCTGCGCGGCTTCCGCATCGAGCCGGGCGAGATCGAGGCGGCGCTCGCCGCCCAGCCCGGCGTGCGCCAGGCGGTGGTGACGGCGAGCCGCGAGCGCGGCGATCTCCGCCTCACTGCCTACGTCGAGGTCGACGCCGACGGCGCCAGCCCGGCGCCGAGGCCGGCGGCGCTGCGCGCCGGCCTCCGCCGCAGCCTGCCGGAGTACATGGTGCCGGCGCACCTGGTCGTCCTCGACCAGCTGCCGCTCACCGCCAACGGCAAGGTTGATCGCGCGGCGCTCGCCAAGCTCTCCCCTTCGGCATCCGATGCCGAGGCCGGGGGGCCGCGGACGCCGCCGCGCAACCCCACCGAGGAGCTCCTGGCCTCGATCTGGAGCGAGGTGCTGGCGGTCGACGGCATCGCTGTCGAGGACGATTTCTTCACCCTCTCCGGCCACTCGCTCCTCGCCACGCAGGTGGCGTTCCGGGTGCGCGAGGCGTTCGGCGTCGAGCTGCCGCTCGTCCGCCTCTTCGAGCGCACCACCCTGGGCGAGCTGGCGGCGGAGATCGACGCGGTGGGGGAGGGCAGGGCCGGTCTGCCGCCGGCGCCGCCGATCGTCCGGGCGCCGCGCGGCGAGCCGCTGCCCGCGAGCTTCCTCCAGGAGTGGGCGCTCGAGCTGCAGGGCGGCGCGGTCTCGGCGGCGATGAACATGCCGTTCGCCTTCCGTCTCTCCGGGCCGCTCGACCTCGCCGCCTTCGCCCGCGCCGTGGCGGAGATCCGGCGCCGCCACGACATCCTGCGCACCACCTTCCGCCGCGACGGCGGCGAGCTGCTGCAGGCGGTCGGCGAGGAGGCTGGACCTCCGCTGCCAACGATCGATCTCGCGGACCTCCCCGCGGCGCGCCGCGACACCCTCGCCCGCGAGCTCGCCGCAGAGGACGCGCGGCGGCCGTTCGACGTCTTCCGCGGCCCGCTCTTCTCGCTCCGCCTCCTCCGCCTGGGCGGCGAGGAGCACGCCGTCCTCTTCAACCTGCACCATGCGATCGGCGACGGCTGGTCGATCGAGGTGTTCCAGAACGAGGTCGCGGCGCTCTATGGCGCCTTCCGCCGCGGCGAGCCGTCGCCGCTGCCGCCGCTGGCGCTCCAGTTCGGCGACTTCGCCTGGTGGCAGCGGCGCTCGTTCGCCGGTCCGGCGCTCGCCGCCCAGCTCGCCTACTGGTACCGGCTCCTCGCCGATCGGCCGCCGGTCGTCGACATCCCGGCCGACCGGCCGCGGCCGGAGGTGCTCGGGCCGGCGACTTTCCGCACCGGCTTCGTGCTCAGCGGGCCTCCCCTCGCCGCGCTGCGCGCCGCAGCGCGGGCCGCCGGCTGCACCGTGTCGATGGCCCTCCTCGCCGCCCTCCAGGCTCTCCTCCACGCCTACACCGGAGCCGACGACGTCCTCGTCGGGGCGATCGTCTCCGGGCGGCACCGGCGCGAGCTGGCGCCGCTCCTCGGCATGTTCATGAACTCGGTCACGGTGCGCACCGACCTCTCCGGCGCGCCCTCCTTCGCCGAGGTGATGCGGCGGGTCCGCGGCGCGGTGCTCGACGCCTATCGGCACCAGGACGTCCCCTTCCCCGCCCTCCTCGCCGCCCTCTTCCCGGGGCAGGCGCACCACCGCACGCTGATGTTCCGCGCCGCCTTCAACATGCAGAACTTCTCGGCCGCGGAGGGGGCTGCCGAGACGGCCGAGGCGAGCGGCGCCGCGGGCTTCTCGGGCCTCGCCGTCTCCAGCTTCGGCGAGGGGGAGGCGCCGGCCAAGTACGACCTCCTGGTCGACGGCCGCGAGGACGGCGAGCGCATCGTCTGCCACCTGACCGGCGCCGCCGACCTCTTCGATGCGGCGACGGTCGCCGCCATCTGCCGCGACTACGAGGAGCTGATTGGCCGCGCCGCCGCCGATCCCCAGCTGCCGCTCGACCGGCTGCTCCCCGACCCCCATCACCGGCCGTCCGCCGGCGACCCCGGCGGCCGCCGCGCCGAGCTCGAGGGCATCCCGGCGGGAGAGTGGGCAGTGGGCGAGCCGCTGCCGCTGTCCTTCGCCCAGGAGCGCCTCTGGTTCGTGGACCAGCTCCATCCCGGCGGCTCGGCCTACAACATCCCCTTCGTGGTCGAGCTCGCCGGCCGGCTGGCGCCGGCGGCGCTCGCCGCGAGCCTCACCGAAGTCGTCCGCCGCCATGCCGCGCTGCGCACCACCTTCGCCCTCGCCGCGGAGCGGCCGGCGCAGGTGATCGCGCCGGCCCGCGACGTCGCCCTGCCGCTGGTCGACCTCGCGGGCCTGCCGGCGGCGCGGCGGGAGGGCGAGGGCCGGCGGCTCGCCGGCAGTGCGGCGCGGCGGCCGTTCGACCTCGCCCGCGGCCCGCTGATGCGCGCCACCCTCCTGCGCCTGGAGGGGGCGCGCCACATCGTCCTCTTCGCCCTCCATCACATCGTCGCCGACGGCTGGTCGATGGGGGTGCTGGCGCGCGAGGTGGGCCTGCTCTACGCGGCGGCGGTCGCCGGCTCGCCCTCGCCGCTCGTCGAGCCGGCGATCCAGTACGCCGACTTCGCCGTCTGGCAGCGCGGCTGGCTCGCCGGGGCCGAGCTCGAACGGCAGCTCGGCTACTGGCGCGAGCGCCTCGCCGGCGCGCCGGCCGTCCTCGATCTCGCCACCGACCGCCCGCGGCCGGCGGTCCAGCACCATCGCGGCGCGGGCCTGCCGTTCGCGCTGCCGGCGGCGCTCGCGGCGGCGCTGCGCGAGCTCTCGCTGGCGCGCGGCGCGACGCTCTACATGACGCTTCTCGCCGGCTTCGCGGCGCTCCTCTCACGGCTGTCGGGCCAGCGCGACGTGGTGATCGGCTCGGTGATCGCCAACCGCAACCGCGCCGATCTCGAGGGGCTGATCGGCTTCTTCGTCAACACGCTGGGGCTCAGGATCGGCCTCGCCGGCGAGCCGAGCTTCGCGGCGCTCCTGGCGCGGACGCGCGCGGCGGCGCTGGGGGCTTTCGCCCATCAGGACCTGCCCTTCGAGCTGCTGGTCGAGGAGCTGCGCCTGCCGCGGGAGACCTCGCGCTCGCCGCTCTTCCAGGTGGTGCTCCAGATGCAGAACGCGCCGCCGGCGCGGCTGTCGCTCCCCGGGCTCGAGCTGCGGCCGCTCGCGGCGGCCGTGGCGACGGTCAAGTTCGATCTCGAGCTGAACCTCTACGAGTCCGCCGGCGAGCTCGGCGGCGTGCTCTCCTACGACCGCGACCTCTTCGACGGCACGACGGCGGCGCGCCTGCTGTCCTGCTTCGCGGCGCTGCTCGCCGCCGCGGCCGCCGAGCCGGAGCGGCCGCTCGACGACCTGGAGCTCCTCGGCGCCGCCCAGCGGCACCAGGTGGTCGTCGAGTGGAACGACTCGGCGGCGGACGAGGCTTCCGCCGACGCGGTGCTGCGCTTCGCCGCCGCCGCGGCGCGCGAGCCGGGGGCGGCGGCGATCGAGGACGGCGAGCGGGTGCTCCGCTATGACGAGCTGGCGGCATGGGCCGGCGGTCTCGCGGCGCGCCTGCGGCCGCTCGGGGTGGGGCCCGAGTCGCGGGTGGCGGTGCTCGCCGAGCGCGATGCGTCGACCATCGCCGGCTACCTCGCGGTGCTCGCGGTGGGCGGCGCCTACGTGGCGCTCGACCCGCAGCAGCCGGCGGAGCGGCTGATGGCGATGATGGAGGACGCCTGGCGCGGCCTGCCGGCGTCGCCGGTGCTCCTGGCGCGCGAAGCGCTCGCCGCCGGCTTCGCCGACCGCCTGGCGGCGCGCGGCGCCGTGCTGATCGATCCCGCCGAGCTGCGGTCGGGCGCGCCGGCGACCGCTGCCTTGGTGCCGCGGCCACTGCCGGCGGAAGCGGCCGCCTACGTCGTCTACACCTCGGGCTCGAGCGGCCTCCCCAAGGGCGTCGTGGTGTCGCGCGGGGCGCTCGCCAACCTCGTCGCCTGGCACCACGCGGCCTACGGGATGAGCCGCGCCGACCGCGCGACGCTCCTCGCCGGCACCGGCTTCGACGCCGCGATGTGGGAGATCTGGCCCTGCCTCGCCGCCGGCGCGACGCTCGTCGTCGCCGACGAGGAGACGCGCATCGCGCCGGCGGCGCTGGCCGCCTGGCTGGCGGCGCGGCGCATCACGCTCGCCTTCCTGCCGACGCCGCTCGCCGAGGCGGCGCTCGCCAAGCCGTGGCCGGCGGGGACGGCGCTCCGCGCTCTCCTCACCGGCGGCGATCGCCTGCACGAGGGTCCCCCCGCCGGTCTGCCGTTCCGCCTCGTCAACCACTACGGGCCGACGGAGAGCACGGTGGTCGCGACGGCGGGCGACGTTGCGCCGGGCGATGCCCTGCCGTCGATCGGCCGGCCGATCGCCAACCTCCGCGTGCGGCTGCTCTCTTCCTCTGGCCTGCCGATGCCGGTGACGCCGATCGGGGTCGCCGGCGAGCTGGCGATCGGTGGGCCGGCCCTCGCGCGCGGCTACCTGGGCGATCCGGCGCGCACCGCCGAGCGCTTCGTCCCCGATCCGCTGGCGGCGTCCCCCGGCGAGCGGCTCTACCGCACCGGCGATCTGGCGCGCTTCCTGACCGACGGCCGGCTCCAGTTCCTCGGCCGCGGCGACGGGCAGGTGAAGATCCGCGGCATGCGTGTCGAGCTGGGGGAGATCGAGGCGGCGCTCGCGGCGCACCCGGCGGTTGCCGCCGCGGCGGCGGCAGTGCGCGGCAGCGGTCGGGAGGTGGGGCTCGCCGCCTACGTGGTGCCGGCCGGCGGCGCGCTCGACGCCGGCGAGCTGCGGCGCTGGCTCAAGGCCCGCCTGCCGCCGGCGATGATCCCCGCCGTCTTCGTCGAGCTCGCGGCGCTGCCGCTGACGGCCAACGGCAAGCTCGACCGCGGCGCCCTGCCGGAGCCCGCCGCCGGCGCCCTGGCGAGCGCCGAGCACGTGCCGCCGCGCAACGCCCTCGAAGAGCTGCTGGCAGAGATCTGGAGCGAGCTCCTGGGCGCCCCGCGCGTCGGCGCCAACGATTCCTTCTTCGACCTCGGCGGCCACTCCCTGCAGGCGATCCGCCTGATGGGGAGGCTGGGAGAGGAAGTCGGCGTCGAGCTCCAGGTGCGCGCCATCTTCGAAGCCCAAACCCTCGGCGAGTTCGCCGCCCTCGTCGCGGCGGCGATGGCGAGCTCGTTGGACGGCGACACGGCGGAGCCCTGAGGCCCGGTCACTGCGAGGAGTAGCATGGCGACGACCGAAAGCTCCGACCGAATTCTCGAGCTCCCTGCCGACCGGCTGCAGGCGCTCGCCGCGCGGCTCAAGGCCCGCCAGGGGAGGCCGCGCATCGCGCCGCGGGCTCACGACGGGCGACCGATCCCGCTCTCCTACTCGCAGGAGCGTCTCTGGTTTCTCGATCAGCTGGAGCCGGGGACGGCCTTCTACAACATCCCCGGCGCCTCGCGCCTCCTGGGGAAGGTCTCGCTGCCGGCGCTCGCCGCGGCGCTCGACGAGCTGGTGCGGCGGCACGAGTCGCTGCGCACCACCTTCGGCGACGACGCCGGGCGCCCCTTCCAGATCGTCTCGGCGCCGGCGCCCGTCTTCCTGCCGCTGGTCGACCTCGCGGCGCTCCCCGTCGAGCGGCGCGAGGAGGAGCTGCCGCGCCTCGTCGAGCTGGAGACCCGGCGCGCCTTCGACCTCGCCCGCGGCCCGCTCCTGCGGGTGGAGCTGCTCAGCGCCGGCGCCGAGGACCACGCCGTCGTCTACACCATGCACCACATCCTCTCCGACGGCTGGTCGTCGATCGTCTTCATGAGCGAGGTGGCGGCGCTCTACGGCGCTTTCTCCGCTGGCCGGCCGTCGCCGCTGCCGCCACTCGCCATCCAGTATCCCGACTACGCCATCTGGCAGCGCTCGTACCTGTCGGGCGCGGTGCTCGAGCAGCACCTCTCCTACTGGCGCGAGCGCCTCCGTGGCAGCTCCGGGCTCGAGCTGCCGGGCGACCGGCCGCGGCCGGCGGTGGAGACCTTCCGCGGCACCGCGCGGCTGGTCAGCCCCGGCGAGGCGACGACGCGCGCGCTCCACGAGCTCAGCCGGCGCGAGGGGACGTCGCTCTTCATGACCCTCCTCGCCGCCTTCAAGACCCTCCTCTGCCGCTACACCGGGCAGACCGACATCCCCATCGGCTCGCCGATCGCCAACCGCACCCGGCGCGAGGTCGAAGGGGTGATCGGCTTCTTCTCGAACACCATCGTGCTGCGCAGCGACCTCGCCGGCGATCCCACCTTCCGCGAGCTGCTGGGGCGGGTGCGCGAGGTGACGCTGGGGGCCTACTCGCACGAGGACCTCCCCTTCGAGCGCATCGTCGAAGAGGTGCAGCCCGATCGCGACATGAGCCGCAACCCGCTCTTCCAGATCATGTGCGTGCTGCAGAACCAGCCGCGGTCGGCGATCCCGGCGGGCGACCTGGTGATGGCGCCGCTGGCGGCGAGCCTGGGGTCAGCGAAGTTCGACCTGACGATCTTCTGGCGCGAGGAGGGTGGGGACCTGCACGGCATGGTCGAGCACAACACCGACCTCTTCGACGAGACGACGATCCGCCGCTTCTACGCCCAGCTCGAGGCGGTGCTGCGCGAGGTCGGCCGCGACCCGGGGCGCCGGCTCTCCGAGCTCCCCTTGGTCGCGGCGTCCGAGCGCCATCAGCTGCTCTACGAGTGGAACGCGACGGCGGCCGCGGCGGCGCCGCGCGCCGTCCACGAGTGGGTGGAGGCGCAGGTGGCGCGGACGCCCGCCGACCTCGCCGTCGTCTTCGGTGAGGAGAGCCTGACCTACGAGGAGCTCAACCGGCGCGCCAACCGGATGGCCCATGGTCTGCGGCGGCGGGGGGTCGCCAGCGAGCGGCTGGTGGGGATCTGCGTCGAGCGCTCGCTCGACATGGCGGTCGCGGCGCTCGCCGTGCCCAAGGCCGGCGGCGCCCTGGTGGCGCTCGATCCGGCCTACCCGCGCGACCGCCTGGCGACGATCATCGACGACGCCGGTCTCGCCGTCCTCCTCACCGAGCCGCACCTGCTGCGCCACTTCCCCGACCACGCGGCGATCGCCTTCTTGCTCGAGCCCGGCGTCGACCTCTTCGCCGATGAGAGCAGCGAGGACCCGCGGGCGGGCGTCCTCCCCGATCATCCGATGTACGCCATCTACACCTCGGGCTCGACCGGGCAGCCGAAGGGGATCGTGGTGCCCCACCGCGCCTTCGCCAACCTGCTCGCCTGGCAGCTCGAGCAGTCGCCGCTCGCCGGCCGCACGCGGACGGTGCAGTTCAGCACCTTCGGCTTCTGCGTCAGCTTCCAGGAGATCTTCTCTTCGTGGTGCTCGGGCGGCACGCTGGTGATGGCGAGCGAGATCGACCGCAAGGACGTCGAGGGCCTCGGCCGGTTCCTCGAGTCGAATTCCGTCGAGCGGCTCCACCTGCCGTTCGCGGCGCTCAAGCACCTCGCCGACGCCTCGCTCGGCGGCGGCGGCGGCGGCGAGCCTGCGGGGTCGTCGCGCCTCCCCGCCGGCCTGCGCGAGATCATCACCGCCGGCGAGCAGCTGCAGGTCACTCCCGCCGTGCGCGGGCTCTTCGAGCTATTGCCCGGCTGCTCGCTGCACAACCAATACGGCGCCTCGGAAACCCACGTGGTCAGCGCCCAGTCGCTCTTCGGCGACCCCGGCGGCTGGCCGGCGATCCCGCCGGTCGGCCGGCCGATCGACAACGTCCGCATCCACCTCCTCGACGGCCGGCTCGAGCCGGTGCCGATCGGCGTCCGCGGCGAGCTCTACGCGGCGGGGGAGTGCGTGGCGCGCGGCTACCTGAACGACCCGGTGCTGAGCGCCGAGAAGATGGTCCCCGATCCCTACGGCAGCGCCGCCGGGGCGCGCCTCTATCGCACCGGCGACCTCGCCCGCCACCTGGCCGACGGACGCATCGAGTACCTCGGCCGCATCGACGGCCAGGTCAAGGTGCGCGGCTTCCGCGTCGAGCTGGGGGAGATCGAGACGACGCTCGCCCGCTATCCGGGGGTGCGCGACGCCGCGGTGGTGGCGGTCGCCGGCGGGGTCGGGAGCGTGGGCGGCGGCAAGCGGCTGATCGCCTACGTGGTGCCGGAGTCGGAGGGGGCGCTGCGCCTGGAGGATCTGCGGGTCTCCCTCAAGCGCTCGCTGCCGGACTACATGGTGCCGGCGGCCTTCATCACTCTCCCCGACCTGCCGCTCAACGCCAACGGCAAGCTCGACCTGGCGGCGCTGCCGCCGCCGCAGGCGGGGAGCGGCAGCGGCGGGCGGGCGGCCTACGTGGAGCCGCGCACGCCGGTCGAGGAGATCCTCGCCGGCCTCTGGTCGGAGCTCCTCGGCATCGATCGCGTCGGCGCCGTCGACAACTTCTTCGAGCTCGGCGGCCATTCGCTCCTCGTCACGCAGCTGGTGTCGCGCACCCGCGCCGCCTTCGGCGTCGAGCTGCCCATCCGCCGCCTCTTCGAGTCGCCGACGCTCGAGGCGCTGGCGCGCGAGATCGAGCTCGCCGCGGCGCGCGCCGAGGGCGCCGCCGCGCCGCCGGCGCGGCGGCAGGGGAGCGCGCCGCCGCCGCTCTCCTTCGGCCAAGAGCGGCTCTGGTTCCTCGATCGGCTGGAGCCCGGGCGCGCCGTCTACAACATGCCGCTCGCGCTCTCGCTGCGCGGCCGGCTCGACCGCGCGGCCATGGCCGCCAGCCTCGACGCCATCGTCGCCCGCCACGAGGTGCTGCGCACCGTCTTCGCCGACACCGACGACGGACCGGTGCAGATGATCTCGGCGCCGCGCCCGGCGCCGCCGCCGCTGGTCGACCTCTCGGCCCTGCCGGCGGCGCGCCGCGAGGCGGCGGGCGTCGCCCTGGCGGAGAAGGAGGCGGCGCGGCCGTTCGACCTGGCGCGCGGGCCGCTCCTCCGCGCCACCCTCCTCGCCCTGCGGCCGGACTGGCACATGGCGCTCCTCACCCTCCACCACATCGTCTCCGACGGCTGGTCGATGGGCGTCCTGTTCGGCGAGATCGTGCGCCTCTACGCGGCTTTCCGCGCCGGCCGACCGTCGCCTCTCCCGGAGCTGCCCCTGCAGTACGGCGACTTCGCCGTCTGGCAGCGGGCGCGGCTGGCGGGGGACGCCCTGGCGGCCGAGCTCCGCTTCTGGAAGGAGGCCTTGGCCGGCGCGCCGACTGTCCTCGAGCTGCCGGTGGACCGCCCGCGGCCGGCGCTCATGAGCACCCGCGGCGCGAGCTGCCCCTTTGCCCTCGCGGCGAAGGACTCGGCCGCGGTGCGGGAGCTCGCCAAGCAGAGCGGCGCGACCCTCTTCATGGTCGCCTTCGCCGCCTTCTCGGCGCTGCTCCACCGCATCACCGGACAGGGCACGCTCCTCGTCGGCTCGACGATCGCCAACCGCACGCGCACCGATCTCGAGGGTCTGATCGGCTTCTTCGTCAACACCCTCGTCCTGCGCTCGGACCTGGCCGACGGCGAGAGCTTCCGCGACCTCGTCGCCCGCGCGCGCGAGCGGTCGCTCGCCGCCTACGCCCATCAGGACGTGCCGTTCGAGAAGCTGGTCGAGATCCTGGCGCCTCTCCGCGACCCGTCGCGGCCGCCGCTCGTGCAGGTCGTCTTCCAGCTCCACAACGAGCCCCGGACGGAGCAGGAGATGCCGGGCCTGACGCTCGCGCCGCTCGGGCAGGGGATGGTGAATGCAAAGTTCGACCTGGTGGTGAACTTCTCGGAGGCGGGCGGCTTTCTCGGGGGAAGGTGCATCTACAACACCGACCTCTTCGACCGCACGACGGTCGAGCGGCTGGTCGCGGGCTTCACCCGCCTGCTGGCGGCGGCCGCGGCGGCGCCGGAGGCGAAGGTCGCCGAGCTGCCGCTGCTGTCGGCGGCGGAGACTCACCTCTTGGGCGTCGAATGGGGCGGGCAAGCGGAGCGCTTCGCGCTCGGCGGTCCGGGGCGGCGGAGCCTGCACGAGGTTTTTTCGGCGCGGGCGGCGGAATCGCCGGCGTCGACGGCGGTCGTCTGTGGCGGCGAGCGGCTGTCGTACGGCGAGCTCGAGGCGGGCTCGAACCGCCTCGCCAACTTCCTGCTGTCGCGCGGTTTGACGCCGGGGAAGCTCGTCGGGCTCTGTCTCGAGCGCTCGGTCGAGCTGGTGGTGGCGGTCGTCGGCGTGCTCAAGGCGGGGTGTGCCTATGTGCCGCTCGATCCTGACTATCCGCCGGAGCGGCTCGCCTGGCTGCTGGCGGACAGCGGGACGTTGCTGCTGGTGACGCGGAGCCCGCTCGTCGCCCGGCTGGACGGGCTCCGCGAGGGCGGGCCGGCCCTGGTGCGGCTCGACGACGAGGGGGTGGCGATCGCGGCGGCGAGCGCGGGACCGATCTCTTCGCCCGCGGTCCCCGTGACGCCGCGGGACCTCGCCTATGTGATCTACACCTCGGGCTCGACGGGTAAGCCGAAGGGTGTGGCGGTCGAGCACGGCCAGGTGATGCGGCTGTTCGCGGCGACGGGCTCCTGGCTGGGCGCCGGCGCGGCGGACGTGTGGACGCTCTTCCACTCGTATGCTTTCGATTTCTCGGTGTGGGAGCTGTGGGGCGCGCTCCTCCACGGTGGCCGGCTGGTGGTGGTGCCGTACGCGGTGTCGCGCTCGCCGGTCGAGCTCTACGGGCTGCTCGGGGAGGAGAGGGTGACGGTGCTGTCGCAGACGCCGTCGGCCTTCCGGCAGCTGGTCTGGGCCGAGGAGGAGGCGGGAGGGGCGTCAGGCGGCGGCGGGGGCCTTCCGGCGCTGCGCTGGGTGATCTTCGGCGGCGCGGCCCTCGAGCCGTCGGCGCTGGCGCCGTGGGTCGCTCGGCACGGGGACGAGCTGCCGCGTCTCGGCAACCTCTACGGCATCACCGAGACGACGGTGCATACGACGTTCCGGCGGGTGCGCCGGGCGGATCTGGAATCGGCGGCGAGCCCGGTGGGGCGTCCGCTGCCGGACCTCTCGGTGCACCTGCTCGATCGGGGTCTGTCGCCGGTGCCGATCGGTGTGGCGGGGGAGATCTTCGTCGGCGGCGCGGGGGTGGCTCGCGGCTACCTCGGGCGTCGGGAGCTGACCGCCGAGCGCTTCGTTCCCGATCCGTTTGCGGGCGAGCCGGGGGCGCGGCTGTACCGCTCGGGCGACCTGGCGCGCTGGACGTCGGCGGGCGACCTGGTGTACCTGGGTCGCATCGATCAGCAGGTCAAGGTGCGGGGTTTCCGGGTCGAGCTGGGGGAGATCCAGGCGGCGCTCGGTGAGCATCCGGCGGTCCGGGAGGCGGTGGTCTTGGCGCGGCGGGGCGCGGGCCGTCTCGGCCGGCCGGACAAGCCGGACGAGCCGGAGCTGGTGGCCTACGTGACGGCGGATGGCGAGGGGGCGCCGGCGGCGGAGCTGCGCGGTTTCCTCGCCGCGCGTCTGCCGGAGCACATGCTGCCGGCGGCGTACGTAGTGCTCGCGGAGCTGCCGCTGACGGCGCACGGCAAGGTGGACCGGCGGGCGCTCGAGGGGTTTGGCGAGTCGGGCGCGGCGGTGCGGGCGGCGTCGCGCTACGTGGCGCCGCGCGACGCGCTGGAGCGCTTCCTGGCGGATCTCTTCGCGGCGTCGCTCCAGGTGGCGCGGGTGGGTATCCACGACGGCTTCTTCGAGCTGGGGGGCAACTCGATCGCGGGAGCGATCCTGGTCAACCGGCTGCAGCAGGCGCTGGGCGAGATCGTGCAGGTGGTGGTCATCTTCGACGCGCCGAGCGTCAGCCTCCTCGCCCTCCATCTGCGCCGCGAGCACCCGCGAGCGGTGGCGCGCCTGTGGGGGAGCGGCGCCGTCGCCGGGATGGGGGAGGGCGAGGCCGGCCTGGCGACACCGGTCGACGAGGCGAAGCTCGCCGAGTTCCGACGCTGGGTGCGGCGGCTGCCGCCGCGGGCGGCAGGCGAGGCGCGGAACCCGCGGGCGATCTTCGTGCTGGCGCCGCCGCGCTCGGGGACGACCCTCCTGCGGGTGATGCTCGGCGGCCATCCGCGCCTCTTCGCGCCGCCGGAGCTCGAGCTGCTGTCGTTCAACACGCTGGCCGAACGGCGCGCGGCGTTCTCGCTCGCCGGCGGCGGCCGCAACAGCTTCTGGCTCGAAGGTGCGGTGCGGGCGGTGATGGCGGCGCGCGATTGCGGAGTGGCGGAGGCGGAGGCGTTGCTCGCCGAGCGCGAGCGCCTGGGATGGAGCACGCAGGCGCTCTATCGGGAGCTGCAGTCCTGGCTAGGCGAGCGGCTGCTGGTGGACAAGACGCCCTCCTACACGCTCGATCCGGCGACGCTCGCGCGCGCCGAGGAGAGCTTCGCCGAGCCGCTCTATCTCCATCTCGTGCGCCACCCGTACGGGATGATCCATTCCTTCGACGAGGCGAAGCTCGACCAGCTCTTCGCGCCCCTCCTGCACCCCGAGGAAGCCGCGGGCGAGGGCGCCGGTGCGGGTCGACCGGCGAGCCCGTGGAGCCGGCGCGAGCTCGCCGAGCTGGTCTGGCTCGCGGCGCAGCGAAACATCCGCGAGTTCCTCGCCGGGGTGCCGGCGGCGCGCCAGCGGCGGGTGGTGTTCGAGGAGCTGGTGGCGCGGCCGGAGGAGGTGCTGGCGGACGTCTGCGGCTTCCTCGGCCTGCCCTACGACGCGGCGATGGCGGAGCCCTACCGGGATCCGGCGGCGCGGATGACCGATGGCCTTCACGCCGCCTCGCGCATGCTGGGCGATGTCAAGTTCCACCAGCACCGCGGTGTCGAGCGTCAGGCGGCGGAGCGCTGGCGGCGCGAGCTCGCCGCGGACTTCCTCGGCGACGTCACCTGGCGGATGGCTGTCGAGCTCGGCTACCGGCGCGACGAGGTGGGGCGCATCCCGGCGGCGGGTCGAGCCGCGGGCGAGCCGCTGCCGCTCTCCTTTGCCCAGGAGCGCCTGTGGTTCCTGGACCAGCTGGAGCCCGAAAGCCCGGCCTACAACATCCCGCTCGCCGTCGAGCTCGCCGGGAAGCTCGCGCCGGCGGCTCTCGCGGCGAGCCTCGCCGAGGTCGTCCGCCGTCACGCCGCGCTGCGCACAACCTTCGCCGTCGCCGCCGGCCGGCCGGTGCAGATGATCGTGCCGCCTGGCCCTCTCGCTCTCCCGCTCGTCGACCTCTCCAGCCTTCCGGCCTCGGCGCGCGAAGCGGAGGGGCTGCGGCTCGCCGGCGATGAGGCGCGGCGGCCGTTCGATCTCGCCCGCGGTCCGCTCTTCCGCGTCGCCCTCCTGCGGCTGGCGGCGGCGCGCCACGCCGTCTTCCTCTCGCTCCACCACATCGTCGCCGACGGCTGGTCGATGGGGGTGCTGACACACGAGGTGGGAGCGCTCTACGCGGCGGCGGTGGCCGGCGCGCCGTCGCCCCTTCCCGAGCTGGCGATCCAGTACGCCGACTTCGCCGCCTGGCAGCGCGGCTGGCTCGCCGGCGACGAGCTCGAGCGCCAGCTCGGCTACTGGCGCGAGCGCTTCGCCGGCGCTCCCGCGGCTCTCGAGCTCCCCACCGATCGGCCGTTGCCAGCGCTCCGGCGGCACCGCGGCGCGAGCCTGCCGTTCGCCTTCCCGGCGCCGCTCGCGGCGGCGCTCCGCGAGATCTCTCTGGCGCGGAGCACGACGCTCTACATGACGCTTCTCGCGGGCTTCGCGGCGCTGCTGTCGCGGATCTCCGGGCAGCGGGACGTCGTCGTGGGCTCGGTGATCGCCAACCGGAATCGGGAGGATGTCGAGGCTCTCATCGGCTTCTTCGTCAACACCCTGGCGATGCGCATCGGTCTCGCCGGCGAGCCGAGCTTCCGGGATCTCCTGGGGCGGGTCCGCGAGTCGGCGCTGGGCGCCTTCGGTCACCAGGACCTGCCGTTCGAGATGCTGGTCGAGGAGCTCCGCCTGCCGCGGGAGGCCTCGCGCACGCCGCTCTTCCAGGTGGTCTTCCAGATGCAGAACGCGCCGCCGCCGCGGCTGTCGCTGCCGGGCCTCGAGCTGCGGCCGATCGCCATGGACGCGGAGACGGCGAAGTTCGACTTGATGCTCAACGTCTCCGAGCGGGGCGGCGACCTCGGGGGGGTACTCGCCTATGACACCGATCTCTTCGACCGCACGACGGCGGCGCGCCTCGTCGCCTGCTACATGGTGCTCCTCACCGCCGCGGCCGCCGACGCCGAGCGGCCGGTTGCCGAGCTGCCTCTGCTCGGTGCCGGGGAGCGGCACCAGGTGGTCGCCGAGTGGAACGACACGGCGTCGTCGCCGGGCCGGGCCGAGGACGTGATCTCGCGCTTCGCCGCCCAGGCCTGCCGGGCGCCGGCGGCGCCGGCGATCGAGGACGGCGACCGGGTGGTCGGCTACGGCGAGCTCGCGGGCTGGGCCGGCGCTCTCGCGGCGCGCCTGCGGGCGCTCGGGGTGGGGCCGGAGTCGCGGGTCGCGATGCTCGCCGAGCGGACGCCGTCGATGATCGCCGGCTATCTCGCCGTCCTCGCCCTGGGCGCCGCCTACGTGGCGCTCGATCCGCAGCAGCCGGCTGAGCGGCTGCTGGCGATGATGGAGGATGCCTGGCGGGCCGACCCGCCGTCAGAGCATCCCGTACTCCTCGCCAGATCGGCGCTCGTCGCCGGGCTCGGCGGCATGGTCGAGGGCCTGGCGGCGCGCGGCGCCGTGCTGGTCGATCCCGGCGAGGTGGACGCGCCGGCGCCCTTCGCGCCCCTGGCGGCGCCGGCGGAGGCCGCGGCCTACGTCATCTACACCTCGGGCTCGACGGGGACACCGAAAGGCGTCGTGGTGCCGCGCGGGGCGCTCGCCAATGTAGCCGCCCTGCAGCTCGCGGCCTTCGGATTGTGCGCGACCGACCGCACGACGCTCGCCGCCGGCACCGGCTTCAACCTCTCGGTTTGGGAGATCTGGGCGTGCCTGGCGGCGGGCGCGACGCTCGTCGTCGTGGACGACGCGACGCGGATCTCGCCGGCGGCGCTCGTCGCCTGGCTGGCGGCGCGTCGGATCACCCTCTCCTTCCTGCCCACGGCGATGGGCGAGCCGGCGCTCGCCGAGCCCTGGCCGGCGGAGACGGCGCTCCGCGCCATGCTGCTCGGCGGCGATCGGCTGCACCAGCTGCCCGCCGGGCTGCCGTTCCGGGTCGTCAACATCTACGGACCGACGGAGTGCACGGTGGTGTCGACGGCGGAGCTCGTCCCGCCGGAAAGTGTCCTGCCGTCGATCGGCCGGCCGATCGAGAACTACCGCGTCAGGCTCGTCTCCGCCTCGGGCCAGCCGGTGCCGGTGGGGGTGGTGGCGGAGCTCTCGATCGGCGGAGCGGGCCTCGCGCGCGGCTACCTGGGGGATCCGGCGCGGACGGCGGAGCGCTTCGTTCCGGACCCGCTGGCGGCGTCGCCGGGCGAGCGGCTCTATCGCACGGGAGATCTCGCGCGCTTCCTGCCCGACGGCCGGCTGGATTTCCTCGGCCGCCGCGACGGGCAGGTGAAGATCCGCGGCATCCGCATCGAGCTGGGGGAGATCGAGGCGGCCCTCGCGGCCCACCCCGGCGTCCGCCAGGCGGCGGTGGTGGCTCGCCGCGGCCGCGGCGAGCTCCGCCTCGCCGCCTATGTGGAGCGCCTGGGCGACGGCGAGCCGACGGCCGCCCCCGCCGACCTCCGCGCCCATCTCCGCCGGCGCCTGCCGGAGCCCATGGTGCCGGCGCACATCGTCGTCCTCGCCGCTCTGCCGGTCACCGCCAATGGCAAGGTCGACCGCGCCGCTCTCGCCCGGCGCCCCGTCGCGGAGCCCGGCGCAGGCCTCTCTGCGGCCGGTGTGGCGGCGGCGCGCACGCCGCCGCGCAATCCCACGGAAGAGCTCTTGGCGGCGATCTGGAGCGAGGTGCTGGAGGTCGAGGCGATCGGCGTCGAGGACGACTTCTTCGCCCTCTCCGGCCATTCGCTCCTCGCCACGCAGGTGGCGTTCCGGGTGCGCGAGGCCTTCGGCGTCGAGCTGCCGGTCGTCCGCCTCTTCGAGCATGCCACCCTCGGCGAGCTGGCGGCGGACATCGACGTCCTGCGCGAGGGGAGGGACGGCCTGCCGCCGCCGCCGCCGATCGTCCCCGCGCCGCGCGGCGCGGCGATCCCGGCGAGCTTCCTCCAAGAGTGGGCGCTCGAGCTCCAGGGCGGGCCGGTCTCGGCGGCGATGAACCTGCCGTTCGCCCTCCGCCTCTCGGGAGCGCTCGACCTCGCCGCCCTCCGCCGCGCCGTCGGCGAGATCCTCCGGCGCCACGAGGTCCTGCGCAGCGTCTTCCGCGTCGCGGGCGGCGAGCTGGTGCAGGAGGTCGGCGCCGAGGTCGCCACGGTGCTGCCGGAGATCGACCTCGCGGGCCTGCCCGCGGCGCGCCGCGAGGCGCTCGCCCGCGAGCTCGCAGCCGAGGACGCGAGCCGGCCGTTCGACGTCTTCCGCGGGCCGCTCTTCTCGCTCCGCGTCCTTCGCCTGGAGGCGGCAGAGCATGCGCTCCTCTTCAACCTGCACCATGCCATCGGCGACGGCTGGTCGATCGAGGTCTTCCAGGGCGAGCTCGCGGCGCTCTACGGCGCCTTCACCCGCGGCGAGGGCTCGCCGCTGCCGCCGCTGCCGCTGCAGTTCGCCGACTTCGCCTGGTGGCAGCGGCGCTCGTTTGCCGGGCCGGCGCTCGCCGCCCAGCTCGCCTACTGGCATCGGCTGCTCGCCGATCGGCCGCCGGTGGTCGATATCCCGGCCGATCGGCCGCGGCCCGCGGCCCTCGGGCCGGCGACGGTCCACGGCGTCTTCGCCCTCCACGGGCCGGCCCTCGCCGCGCTGCGCGGCGCGGTTCGGGCGGCGGGCTGCACCTTGTCGATGGCCCTCGTCGCCGCCCTCCAGGCTCTCCTCCATCGCTACACCGGGGAGGAGGACGTGCTCGTCGGCACGATCGTCTCCGGGCGGCACCGGCGCGAGCTCGCGCCGCTCATCGGCATGTTCATGAACTCGGTCACCGTGCGCACCGATCTCTCCGGCGATCCCGCGTTCACCGAGCTGATGCAGCGAGTGCGCGCCGCGGTGCTCGACGCCTACCGCCACCAGGACGTGCCGTTCCCCGCCCTCCTCGCTTCGCTCTACCCGGGGCAGGCGCTCCACCGCACGCTGATGTTCCGCGCCGCGTTCAACATGCAGAGCTTCTCGGCGGCGGCGGCGCCCGAGCGCACCGGGGCCGAGCCCGCGGCAGCCGCGGATTCCGGCGGCGGCGCCGCGATCGGCTTTCCGGGCCTCGCCGCGAGGACGTTCGGCGAGGGGGAGTCGACGTCCAAGTACGACCTCCTCGTCGCCGGGCGCGAAGAGGCGGAGCGCGTCGTCTTCCACCTCACGGGTGCCGCCGACCTCTTCGACCCGCCGACGCTCAGCGCCATCTGCCGCGACTACGAGGCGCTCATCGTCCAGATCGCCGCAGCTCCCGCGACCCGCCTGGAGGCGCTCCTCCCCGAGATCCACCACCAACTGGCTGCCGGGGCTCGCGAGCGCCGGCTCCGCGGCACGGCGGCCGTCATGGCCGCCGCCGGCACGAGGTTCCGCATCGTAGAGAGCACGCAGCCCTGAGGCTCGCTTCCGTAGAGGACGCGGAGCCCTGAGGCTCCGCGAGGTAGAGGAGATTCATGGTCACGATCAACAGCTCCACCCGCATTCTCGAGCTCCCCGCCGACCGGCTGCTGGCGCTCGCCGCGCGGCTCAAGGGCCGGCAGGGGAGGCCGCGCATCGAGCCGCGGGCTCACGACGGGCGACCGATCCCGCTCTCCTACTCGCAGGAGCGCCTCTGGTTTCTCGATCAGCTGGAGCCGGGGACGGCCTTCTACAACATCCCCGGCGCCTCGCGCCTCCTGGGGAAGGTCTCGCTGCCGGCGCTCGCCGCGGCGCTCGACGAGCTGGTGCGGCGGCACGAGTCGCTGCGCACCACCTTCGGCGACGACGCCGGGCGCCCCTTCCAGATCGTCTCGGCGCCGGCGCCCGTCTTCCTGCCGCTGGTGGATCTCGCGGCTCTCCCTCTCGAGCGGCGCGAGGAGGAGCTGCCGCGGCTCGTCGAGCTGGAGACCCGCCGCCCATTCGACCTCGCCCGCGGCCCGCTCCTGCGGGTGGCGCTGCTGCGCGCCGGCGCGGAGGACCACGCCGTCGTCTACACCATGCACCACATCCTCTCGGACGGCTGGTCGTCGATCGTCTTCATGAGCGAGGTGGCGGCGCTCTACGGCGCCTTCTCCGCCGGCCGGCCTTCGCCGCTGCCTCCCCTCGCCATCCAGTATCCCGACTACGCCATCTGGCAGCGTTCGTATCTCTCCGGCGAGGTCCTCGAGCAGCACCTCTCCTACTGGCGCGAGCGTCTCCGCGGCAGCTCCGGCTTCGAGCTGCCGGGCGACCGGCCGCGGCCGGCGGTGGAGACCTTCCGCGGCACGGCGCGGCCGGTCTGCCCCGGCGAGGCGACGACGCGCGCGCTCCACGAGCTCACTCGGCGCGAGGGAGCATCGCTCTTCATGACCCTCCTCGCCGTCTTCAACACCCTCCTCTGCCGCTACACCGGGCAGACCGACATCCCCATCGGCTCGCCGATCGCCAACCGCAACCGGCGCGAGGTCGAGGGGGTGATCGGCTTCTTCTCGAACACCATCGTGCTGCGCAGCGACCTGGCGGGCGATCCCACCTTCCGCGAGCTGCTGGCGCGGGTGCGCGAGGTGACGCTGGGGGCCTACTCCCACGAGGACCTCCCCTTCGAGCGCATCGTCGAGGAGGTGCAACCGGATCGCGACATGAGCCGCAATCCGCTGTTCCAGATCATGTGCGTGCTGCAGAACCAGCCGCGGTCGGCGATCCCGGCGGGAGACCTGGTGATGGCGCCGCTGCCGGCGAGCCTGGGGGCGGCGAAGTTCGACCTCACTATCTTCTGGCGCGAGGAGGGGGACGCCCTGCACGGCCTCGTCGAGCACAACACCGACCTCTTCGACGAGACGACGATCCGCCGCTTCTACGCCCAGCTCGAGGCGCTGCTGCGCGAGGTCGGCCGCGACCCGGAGCGCCGCCTCTCCGAGCTGCCGCTCGTCGCGGCGTCGGAGCGCCACCAGCTGCTCTACGAGTGGAACGCGACGGCGGCCGCGGCGGCGCCGCGCGCCGTCCACGAGTGGGTGGAGGCGCAGGTGGCGCGGACGCCGGGCGACATCGCCCTCGTCTTCGGCGCCGAGAGCCTGACCTACGAGGAGCTCAACCGGCGCGCCAACCGGATGGCGCACGGCCTGCGCCGACGGGGGGTCGCCGCCGAGCGGCTGGTGGGGATCTGCGTCGAGCGCTCGCTCGACATGGCGGTCGCGGCGCTCGCCGTGCTGAAGGCCGGCGGCGCCCTGGTGGCGCTCGATCCCGCCTACCCGCGCGACCGCCTGGCGACGATCATCGACGACGCCGGCCTCGCCGTCCTGCTCACCGAGCCGCACCTGCTGCGCCACTTCCCCGACCACGAGGCGATCGCCCTCTCGCTCGAGCCCGGCGTCGACCTGTTTGCCGGCGAGAGCAGCGAGAACCCGCGAGCGGGGGTCCTCCCCGACCATCCGATGTACGCCATCTACACCTCGGGCTCGACGGGGCAACCGAAAGGGATCGTGGTTCCCCACCGCGCCTTCGCCAACCTCCTCGCCTGGCAGCTCGAGCAGTCGCCGCTCGCCGGCCGCACGCGGACCGTGCAGTTCAGCACCTTCGGCTTCTGCGTCAGCTTCCAGGAGATCTTCTCCTCGTGGTGCTCGGGCGGCACGCTGGTGATGGCGAGCGAGATCGACAGGAAGGACGTCGAGGGGCTCGGGCGGTTCCTCGAGGCGAACGCCGTCGAGCGGCTCCACCTGCCGTTCGCGGCGCTCAAGCACCTCGCCGACGCCTCGATCGGTGGCGGCGGCGGCGGCGAGGCGGCCGGATCGTCGCGCCTCCCCGCCGGTCTGCGCGAGATCATCACCGCCGGCGAGCAGCTGCAGGTGACCCCGGCCGTGCGCGGGCTCTTCGAGCGCCTGCCGGGCTGCTCGTTGCACAACCAGTACGGCGCCTCGGAGACCCACGTGGTCAGCGCCCAGTCGCTCTTCGGCGACCCCGGCGGCTGGCCGGCGATCCCGCCGGTCGGCCGGCCGATCGACAACGTCCGCATCCACCTCCTCGACGGCCGGCTCGAGCCGGTGCCGATCGGCGTCCGCGGCGAGCTCTACGCGGCGGGGGAGTGCGTGGCGCGCGGCTACCTGAACGACCCGGTGCTGAGCGCCGAGAAGATGGTCCCCGACCCCTACGGCAGCGCCGCCGGGGCGCGCCTGTACCGCACCGGCGACCTCGCCCGCCATCTGGCCGACGGGCGCATCGAGTACCTCGGCCGCATCGACGGCCAGGTCAAGGTGCGCGGCTTCCGCGTCGAGCTGGGGGAGATCGAGACGACGCTCGCCCGCTATCCGGGGGTGCGCGACGCGGCGGTGGTGGCGGCGGCCGGCGGGGTCGGAAGCGCGGGCGGCGGCAAGCGGCTGATCGCCTACGTGGTGCCGGAGTCGGAGGGGGCGCTGCGCCTGGAGGATCTGCGGGTCTCCCTCAAGCGCTCGCTGCCGGACTACATGGTGCCGGCGGCCTTCATCATGCTCGCCGACCTGCCGCTCAACGCCAACGGCAAGCTCGACCAGGCGGCGCTGCCGCCGCCGCAGGCGGGGAGCGACAGCGGCGGGCGGGCGGCCTACGTGGAGCCGCGGACGCCGGTCGAGGAGATCCTCGCCGGCCTCTGGTCGGAGCTCCTCGGCATCGACCGCGTCGGCGTGGTCGACAACTTCTTCGAGCTCGGCGGCCACTCGCTCCTCGTTACCCAGCTGGTGTCGCGCACCCGCGCCGCCTTTGGCGTCGAGCTCCCCATCCGCCGTCTCTTCGAGTCGCCGACGCTCGAAGCGCTGGCGCGGGAGATCGAGATGGCCTCGGCGCGCGCCGAGGGCGCCGCGGCGCCGCCGGCACGGCGGCAGGGGAGCGCGCCGCCGCCACTCTCCTTCGGGCAGGAGCGGCTGTGGTTCCTCGATCGGCTGGAGCCTGGGCGGGCCGTCTACAACATGCCGCTCGCCCTCTCGCTGCGCGGCCGGCTCGACCGCGCGGCGCTGGCCGCCAGCCTCGACGCGATCGTCGCCCGCCACGAGGCGCTGCGCACCGTCTTCGCCGACACCGACGACGGGCCGGTGCAGATGATCTCGGCGCCGCGCCCGGCGCCGCCGCCGCTGGTCGACCTCTCCGGCCTGCCGGCGGCGCGCCGCGAGCCTGCGGGCATCGGCCTCGCCGAGGACGAGGCGGCGCGTCCGTTCGACCTCGCGCGCGGGCCGCTGCTGCGCGCGGCGCTCGTCCGCCTGCAGGCGGATTGGCACATGGCGCTCTTCACCATGCACCACGTCGTCTCCGACGGCTGGTCGATGGGCGTCCTGGTGCGCGAGATGGGGGCGCTCTACGCCGGCCACGCGCGCGGCGAGCGCCCGCTCTTGGCGCCGCTCCCCGTGCAGTACGCCGACTACGCGCTATGGCAGCGCGGCTGGCTCACCGGGCCGGTGCTGGCGGCGCAGATCGACTTCTGGCGCGCCAGCCTCGCCGGCGCCCCGGCGCTCGCCGAGCTGCCGCTCGACCGCCCGCGGCCGCCGGTGCAGACGCTGCGCGGCGCCGCCATCGGCGACCTCCTCCCCGCCTCCCTGCCGCCGCTCCTCGCCAACTTCTCGCGCGCCCGCGGGGCGACCCTCTTCATGGTCCTCCTCGCCGGCTTCCAGGCCCTCCTCGGCCGCCTCTCCGGCCAGGAGGACGTGGTGGTCGGCACGCCGGTCGCCAACCGCACGCGGATGGAGACCGAGGGGCTGATCGGCTTCTTCGTCAACACCCTCGCTCTGCGCGCCCGGCTCGGCGGCGAGCCCTCCTTCGCCGAGCTGGTGGCGCAGGTGCGGCAGACGACGCTAGCCGCCTACGCCCATCAGGACCTCCCCTTCGAGCGCCTGGTCGAGGAGCTTGAGCCGGAGCGGAGCCTCGCCTACACGCCGATCTTCCAGGCGATGCTGGCGCTGCAGAACGCCCCCATGGGCGCCCTCGAGCTCCCCGGCCTCACCCTCGAGCCGGTGGCGACGGACGGCCCGCGGAGCGCCAAGTTCGACCTCAACGTGTCGCTCGGCGAGCGCGCCGGCGCCATCGGCGGCAGCTGGGAGTACAACGCCGACCTCTTCGACGCCGCCACGATCGAGCGCCTGGCCCGCCAGCTGGCGATGCTCCTCACCGCCGCCGTCGCGGCGCCGGAGACGCCGCTCGCCGATCTGCCCCTCCTCTCGGCGGCCGAGCGGCGGCAGATCGAGGCCTGGAACCGCCGCGCCGGCGAGGCCGCTGGCGGCGCCTCGCTCGGCGCCTCGCTCCAAGCGCGCTTCGAGGCCTGGGCGGCGGCCGAGCCCGGCCGCACCGCCCTCGTCTGGGGGGAGGAGCGCATCGCCTACGGCGAGCTGGCGGCGCGCGCCGACCGCCTCGCCCGCCGCCTGCGCGCGCTGGGGGTGGGGCCGGAGGTCCTCGTCGGCGTCTGCCTCGAGCGCTCGGCGGCGATGGTGGTCGCCCTCCTCGCCGTGCTCGAGGCGGGCGGCGCCTACCTGCCGCTCGATCCCGCCTACCCTGAGGCGCGGCTGGCGGCGATGCTCGCCGACTCCGCCGCGCCGCTCGTCCTCACCGGCCCCGGCGCGCCCGTCCTCGCCGGCGACGGCGGCCGCCGCTTCCTGCCGCTCGATCAGCTGGAGAGCGAGGCGGCGGCGCTGCGGCCCGATGCCGCCGACGCCGCCGACGCAGCCGGCGCCATGATGCCGCGGCGCTTCGACGACCCGCGCCGGCTCGCCTACGTCCTCTACACCTCGGGCTCCACGGGGCGGCCGAAGGGGGTCGCCGTCGAGCACCGCAGCGTCGTCGCTATGCTTGGCTGGGCGACCAGCGAGTGGGGGGACGCGCTCGACGGAGTGCTCGCCGGCACCTCGATCGCCTTCGACATCTCGGTCTTCGAGCTCTTCGCGCCGCTCTCCGCCGGAGGCCGGGTGATCCTCGCGGCCAACGCTCTCGCCCTGCCGCGCCTGCCGGCGGCGGCCGAGGTCACCCTCTTGAACACCGTGCCCTCGGTGATGGCGGAGCTGCTGCGCGACGGCGCGCCGCCGCTCCCCGCTTCGATCCGCGTCGTCAACCTGGCCGGCGAGGCGCTCGCCCGGCGGCTGGTCGACGCCGTCCACGCCCTGCCGCACGTCGAGCGGGTGTACAACCTCTACGGGCCCACCGAGGACACCACCTACTCGACCTTCTCGGCCGTCCCCGCCGGCGCCGGCCGCGAGCCGGCGATCGGCCGGCCCATCGCCGGCACCACCATCCACCTCGTCGACCGCGGCCTGCGGCCGGTGCCGCTCGGCGGCGTCGGCGAGGTCTATCTCGCCGGCGCCGGTCTGTCGCGCGGCTACCTCGGCCGGCCCGACTTGACCGCCGAGCGCTACCTGCCCGACCCCTTCGCCGGCGGTGGCGCCCGCCTCTATCGCACCGGCGACCTCGCCCGCTGGCGGGCGGATGGCGAGCTCGAGTTCGTCGCCCGCGTCGACCAGCAGGTGAAGGTCCGCGGCTTCCGCATCGAGCCGGGAGAGATCGAGGCGGTCCTCGGCGACCATCCCGCGGTCGAATCGGCGGCGGTCGTCGTGCGCGAGGGGCGCGCCGGCCGCGAGCTCCTCGCCTGCGTGGTGGCGAAGCCGCAGGGCGAGCCGCCGGCGCCAACGGCGCTCAAGGCCTATCTCGCCGATCGGCTGCCCGACTACCTGGTGCCGTCGGCCTACGCGGTGCTGCCGGCGTTCCCCCTGACCCAGAGCGGCAAGGTGGACCGCCGCGCCCTCGGCCGTCTCGACTCCGCGGCCATCGCCGCCATCGCCGCAGGAACCGGCGCCGACGGCAAGGCGGCGCCGATACCGCCGCGGGACGACATCGAGATGGCCCTGGCGGGAATCTGGGAAGACCTGCTGGGGATCGAGGCGGTGTCGGTGCGCGACACCTTCTTCGATCTCGGCGGCCACTCGCTCCTCGCCGTGCGCCTGATGACCCGCATCGAGCGCCAGCTCGGCCGCGAGCTGCCGCTCTCGACCCTCTTCCGCGCCCCGACGATCGAGGGTCTGGCGGCGATCCTCCGCGCCGACGGCCAGGCGGAGCCGCAGCCGGCGGCGGCATCGGCCCTCGTGCCGCTGGCGCCGAGCGGCGCGGCGGTCGACGCCGCGCCGCTCTTCCTCGTCCATCCGATCGGCGGCTCGGTCTTCTGCTATCGCGAGCTCGCCCGCCGGCTGCACCTCGGGGTGGCGGGCGGCGCGGTCTGGGGCCTCCAGGCGCGCGGCTTCGCCGGCGAGGAGCAGCCCCTGGGCAGCGTGGCGGAGATGGCCGCGGCCTATCTGGCGAGCATCGCGCTCGTCCAGCCCGCCGGTCCCTATCGCCTCGGCGGCTGGTCGTTCGGCGCCCTCGTCGCCCTCGAGATGGCGCGCCAGCTCGAAGCGCGCGGCGAGTCGGTCGCCCTCCTCGTGCTCGTCGATCCGATGACGATCACCGACGCGGAGCGCGAGCGCGGCCTCGACGACGTCGAGATGCTCGCCCTCCTCATGCGCGACCTGGGCGGCATTGCTGGCCTCGCGGGCGCCGCCGTGCCGGTGACCGGCGAGGAGCTCGCCGGCCTCGCCGGCGCGGCGGAGCGCCTCGACCTGATCCTCGCGCGCGCGGTCGAGGCGGGGGTCCTGCCGCCCGACGCCGACCTGCCGCGGCTGCGGCGGATCGTCGAGCTCTACCAGGCCAACCAGCTCGCCGCCCGCGCCTATCTGCTGCCGCCGGCGCGCTGCCCGCTCCACATCGTCGCCGCGGCCGCGGGCCCGGTGCCGGCGCGCCTCGGCCTCTGGGAGCCGCTGGCGGCGGGAGGCCTGGAAGTGAAGATCCTGCCCGGCGACCACTACACGCTCCTCCGCCCGCCGGCCGTCGACGCACTCGCGGCGGAGATGGGGCGGCTCCTCGCCGCGGCCGAGCCGTCGTCGAAGTAAGGAGCGGCGGGAGCTCGAAGGCGGCTAGAGTGTGTGTGAGCGCCGGGCCTTCCGCGCGGCGCCTGCTTCGGGAGGCTACGGCTCGGGCGCGGTTGCTGAAGCGCGCGGCGCTCCGGCCTTGCGGCCGGCGCGCTCGATGGTCGGCGCGCCGGGGCTCGAGCGCAGGGCGAGGCGGCCGGCCTCGAGGGTTCTCTCGCTGAGGCTGCGGGCGCTCTGGTGGAGCTCCTCGCTCATGCGCACGAAGGCGACGTTGTTCTCCATGTCCTCGGAGGCCCAGCCGCGGGAGTGGGCGATGTAGGGGAACTGCGGGAAGAGGAAGCCGATTTCGGCGAAGAAGCCGAGCATCTGGCCGGCCACCGCCTGCACGTTGTCCTGGCCGCCGGTGATGATGAAGGCGGCGACCTTGTCGCGCAGCAGGACGCGGTCGGCCAGGGTGACCTGGTTCTGCACGCAGTTCATCCGCTCGACCATCTTGTAGTAGAGCGAGCTCGCCGAGCCCCAGCGGATGGGCGTCGCGACGACGATGGCATCGGCCCAGTGGACGACCGCCTCGTAGACCTGCTCCATCTCGTCGGCGGGGTCCATCTGGGTGATCGAGCAGGGCCAGGTGCAGGCGTGGGCGCTCTTCGAGTAATAGCCCTCGCAGGCGCGGAAACGGAGCCGCGCGAGGTGCAGGGTGCGCGTCTCGGCGCCGAGCGTGGCGGCGTGCGCCACGGCGGTCTCGAGCAGGGCGTCGGAGGTCGAATAGCGCGGATAGTCGGGGTCCATGTTGGTGGTGGCGATACCGAGGAGGCGCAACGGCCCCGCCGCCCGCTCGACCGGGCGGGAGAGCGGATGCGGTGGATGCGGCCGCCGGTGGCGGCGGCTGGCGGGCCGCGCCTCGACCTGCAGTCGGCCCGCCACCTCACGCAGCTCGTGATGGGGGACGCAGTCGTCCTCGAAGCCGGGCTCGCCGAGGCCCGTCTGGCGATGGAACTTCCAATGGTGCCAGGGGCAGACGATGTAGCCCCGCGCGTCGAGCTCGCCGTCGCCGAGAGGGCCGCCGGCGTGGTTGCAGACCCCCGAGACGGCGCCGAAGACGCCGTCGACGTAGCTCAACGCGATGCGCACGCGGCCCGCGATCACCTGCTGGAGCGGCCGCCGCCTCAGCTCCTCCACGTCGCCCAGGTCGTTCCACTCCGGGTCGGTCATCGGGTCTCCTCGCGAGTTGTCGGTCGAGCGCCCGCGAGTATAGCGGCAGGCCCGGCGAGGGGATCACCGTGTCGGCACATCACGGGAACGCGAATGCGCCGGTCGGCCTGCTAGCGAGGACGGATGGGCGTCGTCACCGTGATCGGGTATCTCTGGGCGTCCCGATGATCGAGCTCGGTGCCATCCGGTCGACGAACTCGCCAGGTGGTCTGAAATTGCGCCTCCGACCGGCCGAGGGTGACGGCGATTCTGATCCGCGGCCGCCAGAGCACGTTCTTCTTGGCCCCGCCCGAATAGCGAGTGATCGTGGCGGTGAGCATGGCGCCGCCGGCGGTGCAGGCAGGAGTCACCTCGATCTCGCGCGAGTCGAGCGAGTCGAGCACGGGGCCGAGAGCGACGATGGTCACCTCGTCCTTGCCCGCGGCCGAGGAGGTCGCGCGGGGCGGCGCCTCGCGATCGTGCCCGACGGCACGCAGGACCGCTTCCTCGGACTCTTGCGACGTTGTCGTGGAGAGAATCCTGAGAAGGGGGCAGGTCAGGCTGGCCGCGCGCGCGGCCGCGGCACCGAACATCAGGCCGGACAGACAGCCCAAAGCGATCACTCTCTGTCGTGCAAACACGCGCAACGATGATCCTTTCTCAAGCCATGCGAGGCGGGTGCCCGTTCTCTCTCCACCGCTCTCTTGGCGAGCGCGAAGACGCGGCCGCCGGTGGGCAGTCCCACCGGCGGCCGCGAGACCCTAGCCGGCTAGGGGCATGCAGCGAAAGCGCCGGTGTCCTGCAAGGGCTGGAAGGGTGTGCCCTGGGGGTTGTTATATCTCTTCTTGACGCCGGTCGTCGTGTCGGTGACGGTGATCACGGTGTTGACGTTCGTCAGGCCGCCGGCGAAGACCCAGTAGCGGCCGCCCAGCGCGCAGCCGTTCAGCACCTTGACCAGCAGTTCGACGTTGCTGCTGTTGAAGAACCAGAAATACCCGGTGTCGCCGGTGATCGGCACCGGGTTGCCGGCGCCGCTCTTGCCGTCGGCCGTCTGCCAGCTGACGTCGACCTGGAAGCGGTTGTTGTTGAGGCGCAGGGAGCGGGAGGCGAGCGCCATCGCGGCCGCCGTCGTCTCCCCGGCGAGACGCCGCGTCCAATCCTCCGCGCTCACGCCGGGCTCCGGCAGGGCTGAGGCCGCGGTGTCGGCCGCGGTGCAGGTGGCGAAGGCGAGGGTGTCCTGGACCGGCTGGAAGGGGACGTTGGCCGAGTTCAGATAGGTCCTGACGCGCCCGTTGGTCGTGTCGGTGACCGTGATCCGCGCGCTGACGTTGGTGAGGCCGCCGGCGAAGACCCAGAAGTGGGAGTCCAAGGCACAGCCGTTGATCACCTTGACCACCGCCTCGGCGTTGCTCGGGTCGAAGAACCAGAGGTAGCCGGTGTCCGGCGTCAGCTGGACCATATGGGCCTGCGTGCCGGCGCTGAAGGTCGCACGGACGGCGAAACGATTGTTGTTGAGGCAGAGGGTCGTGGCATCGGCCACGCAGGAGCTGCCGTTGATCGAGGTGACGGTCAGGCCGGAGAACTCGTAGTCGGTTACGTTGCTGACGCTAGTAACCGTCGTCCCGCCGCTCCCCGAGCCGGGACCCGCGGAGTTGTCGGTCTTTTTGGTCACGACGTTGCCATTCACGCCATTGTAGGTGCTGGTCCAGGTGAAGCCGATCCCCAGGTCGGTCGCCGTGCCATCCGCGTTGACGCCGGCCAGGTGGGTGACGAATCCGCCGTAGCTGCCCGCTGGTTCCCTCTTGTTGTCGCATTTCGGACCGCCGGCATCGGGGCCGCCGGGCAGACAGTGATCCTCCGGTCGGTCGTGAAAGGTGAGGTCATACGCATCCGGCTCATGCTGCTGCAGCTCGCCCGATTTGGCATCGTAATAAAAGGGATAGCTGAAATCAGGGGCGTTGTTCAGGTAACCGCCGCCGGGAGGCGGGTCGCTGTACGGGGTTCGCAGGCTGGTCAAGCGGACGCTGCCGGTAACCTTGCTGTCGAAGGCGCCCTTCATGTTGCGGGCGTAGAACTCGCTGGGGTCGTTCTGGTGCGTGACCTGCTGCACCCAGTCGAAGTCCGTGAAGCCGCAATACTTCGCGGCCTCGGCCAGCGTCAGATTGAGATTGGGAGTGAAGATGGCGTCGATGTTCGGGCCCGCTGCGGCGTGAATGATGGAATTGTTGATGATCGACGAGCACGACTTCGCCGCGGTGAGCGCATTCTCCAAGGCGAAGAATCCCGTCCCGCCGTTGGGCGGGATGGGAACGATGAAATGGACGATGCCCGAGGTGGAGTCGGAGCTGATGTCTGAAAAGAAGGCATTGGGGCCGCCATAGCCGGTGTCATCGTGGGAATTGCCGTTGATTCCATATGAGGTGAGACCATCGCCGTCGAAGGCGAATATATCCAGGTCAGACTTGAGCCCCAGCGTGGTGATGGGGAGCTTGCTGTTGTTCTTGACGCCGACGATCGTATCGTCGTCTCCGTCATAGGGGCCTTGGCCGGTTAGGGTGACCGATACTCCGGTATCCGTCACGGTGATGATCGAATCGCAGCCGGTGGCCTGTCCGACGTTGGGACATTGGGCGGCGACTGACGATGCTGCGGCGCAGACGATCGTGAGGCTCATGACAACGGACGCGAGCTGTTTCATCTCTCTCCTTCCGCTCCCTCGCAAGGGATGCATCAGTTTATATATGCGACTAACTACCATCAGAAGATTATGTTTTAAGCGTAGCACGAGTCGACTCTCGGAAGCGCCGCGCGGGACGGCCAAGGTGAGCGCGGGTTCGAGCCGGGGGAAGAGCAACCGCCTAGTTGCATTCCGGAGCTCGGCCGGCTAACATGCAACCAGGAGGTAGCGCAATGACCGAGACCGGAACGGACGTTATCGAGAAGGAGATCGTCGTGCGGGCGCCGCGCAGCAAGGTGTGGCGGTCGATCACCGACTCACGGGAGTTCGGCAAGTGGTTCAAGGCCGAGATGGCGGACCCCTTCGTGGCGGGGACGCGGGCGAAGGGGCACCTCACCCACCCCGGCTACGAGCACTTGACGATGGAGATCGACGTCGAGCGCATCGAGCCGGAGCACCTCTTCTCGTGGCGTTGGCACCCGTACGCCATCGATCCGCAGCAGGACTACTCGCAGGAGCCGATGACGCTGGTGGTCTTCGAGCTCGAGGAGGTCCCCGAGGGCACCCGCGTGCGGGTGACCGAGAGCGGCTTCGACCAGATTCCCGCGGCGCGCCGCGCCGAGGCCTTCCGCATGAACTCGAACGGCTGGGCGCAGCAGCTCGTCAACATCGAGCGCCATGTGGCAGCGCCGCAGTAGCCGCGCGGCGGCCGCCGAGGCGACGGCGCCGCTCTTCGCCGCCCTCGGCGACCCGACGCGGCTGCGCCTGGTCGCCCGCCTCGGCGAGGAGGGGCCGCTGTCGATCGCGCGGCTGAGCGACGGCTCCGGCGTCAGCCGCCAGGCGGTCAGCAAGCACCTGCGGGTGCTCGACGAGGCCGGTCTGGCGCGCAGCTCGCGCCAGGGCCGCGAGCAGCTCTGGGAGCTGCAGGCGGCGGGCTTCGACGCGGCGCGCCGCTCGCTCGAGCGGATCTCCCGCTTCTGGGACGAGGCGCTGGAGCGGCTGAAGGCGACGGTGGAGGAGGGGGATGGCTGATCCCGATCGCCGAGCGGTGTCGCGGCTCGCGCCACGGGAAGCTGGAAAGGGCGGGATGTCGACGCGCGGCGCGGCCTTTGATCGAACGGGGTCTTCCGTTTTCGGTCCTGCGGTCAGGGATTTCCGCGCCACGGCGGCTCGGTTGCCGCCCGCGCCACCGCTTCGATGGCGATCGCGGCCACGGCGGCGCCGTAGTCGAGGTCGATGTTCTCCATCGTGTCGTGGCTGTCGTGGTAGCCGTGGCGGTCGATGTCGTAGTTCTCCATGAAGAGGACGGCGGGGACGCCGGCGTCGGAGAAGATCTGGCCGTCGGTGTTGTAGAGCGTGCTGCGCGGATCGATCGTCGGCCGCACCTCGCCGCGGAGCCGCGGGTGGAGGGCGAGCTCCGGCACGCTGCGACCATCGGCGCTGCGCTGGCCGCGGCTGCGCCCGGCGCGGTGGCGGCGGTTCCACTCCGGCGCCCGCTCGTTCCACAGCCGGTTGGCGACCTGTGCCTGGCGGGCCAGCCAGAGCGACTCGGCGCCGGTGCCGGGGCAGATCTGGAAGACGTCGCGGTGGCGGTCGTTGTTGTGGGCCACCATGTCGAGCACGTAGAGGCCCTGGACTCTGGCTGCCGAGAGGTCGCGGCGGCGACGGCCGCTGCCGCTGCCGGTCTCGACGGCGAGCTGGCGCCGCATCAGGCAGCCGGCGAGGTGGCGCGCCCCCAGGCAGTCGGAAGGGAACTCCTCGCCGGTCAGGTGCACCAGCCAGACGTCGCAGCCGAGGCGGCCGGCCTTCGCCAGCGCGAGGAAGACCGGAGCGCCGAGCATCAGGGCGGCTGTCGCCGAGCCGTTGTCGTCGGCGCCGGCGGCGGCGAGGCGCGGACCCGTCTTCCGCTGCGGATAGCCGAAGACGTCCTCCATGTAGGCGGTGTCGTAGTGATCGGCCATGACGACCGCCCGCGAGCGGTCGCGGCCGGGGATCACCACCACCAGGTCGCGCTCCTCGGTGGCGCCGGTCTGGTTGCGGCTCCAGCCGCCGGACCAGGCGAAGTCGAAGTCCGTCCGCCAGCGGAAGGGGAGGGAGCCGGCGAAGGCGCTACGCGTCATGCCGGCGCGCTCGATCGCCCGCGCGTGGTAGCCGAGGAGGAAGTCGCCTAGGCGCTCGAGGTCGCGGCCGGGATGGGCGAGCCGCTCGCGCGTGGCGGCATCGTCGACGCAGTCGGCGTTGTCCTTGTTGCGGAAGCTGCCGCTGGCGAGGCCGAGGATCGTCCGCCAGTAGGCGGTCTCGAAGGAGCGGCGCGCCGTGTGCCCGAAGGTGAGCGGCGGTGTCGGCTCCGGCGGCGCCGGCCGCGGCGCGCGCGGTCGGTTGGCGCCCCTCGGCGCTGCAGCCGGAGCCGGGGCTGAACTCGAGGACGACGGAGCGATCGCGGCGCGGAGCGCGTCGAGGAGCGGCGCCAGCGGCTCGCCCGCCCGGTTCTCGGCGCGCTCCGGCAGGCCGTCGAGCCAGCCGGCGAGCGACGTGCCCTCTGGGAGGGTGAGGAGGGCGCGGGCGAAGTCCGGTGGGAGCGGCTGGCGGCCGCCGAGCTCCCAGGCGTCGAGGAGCTTCCGCGCGTTCACCAGGTCGCGGCGGTAGCCGCGGCCGGCGCCCTCGCGCTGGCGGAGCTGGTCGATGGCGGCGGCGTGCGGCGGCCGCGCGAGGAGGCGCGGCCAGAGCTCGACCGGGTGGGCGAGGTCCGGCCGCTCGGCGTCGTAGGCGGTCAGGTACCCCGGCGGCGCGCCGGGCACCAGCGCCGGCTCGTCCGCGGCGTCGAGGCAGGCGGCGAGCGGCCGCTGCCAGTAGACCTCGCAGCGGCCGACCCGCATGGCGGGGTAGAGGAACCGGTAGCCGAAGACGCCGCCTGCTCCGACCCGCTCGCCGGCGCGGACGATCTCCTCGCGCCCGGCGCGCGGGCCGTCGAGCAGCAGGCGGAGGTCGTGCGTCCAGAGCTGGGCGTTTCGCGCCATCGGCTTGCCGTAGAGGCCGAGGTCGTCGGCCGCGGCGCTGAACAGCACGCGCGCCACCCGGTCCTCCTGCGCGCCGACCGTCAGCTCGTCCTCGTGGCGGTGGACGCGCTCCCAGCGGTGGGTGCGCTGGAAGGTGTTGCGGAGCGGTCCGTGGAGCGCGCCCAAAGTCTCCGGAGATGTCTCCGGAGCTGCCTCCGCCGCTGCCGCCGAGCCCTCCGCGCGCGGCTCGTGCATCCAGCCCGACTGCGGCACACGCAGGCCGTGCGGGGCCTCGTGGCGCTCGATCGAGTGGAGGAGAGGGATCTGCTGCGCCAACGGCAGCTCGCGGGCGAGGGCCCGGTAGGCCGGCGAGCCCCAGTAGGCGAGGCTGCCGGGGAAGGGGAGGAGGTGGAGGTCGCCGGCGAGATAGGCGCCCTGCACGGCGCGCGGCAGCTCGGCGAACGGCCGGAAGGTGAGGAGATATCTCACCCCGCGGAGCGTCCGGCCGGGCTGCCAGAGGAACGGCGCCGACCAGCTCGGCAGCGCGCGGGCGGCGGCGCCGAGAGAGCCTCCTGTGGCGGCTTCGTCGGCGAGGATGCGCCAGCCGGCGCGGTGGAGATCGGCGGTCCCCTCGCCGGCGGCGGCGAGCATGCGGACGAAGAAGGCGAGCGCCTCGTCCGCCGGCAGCTCGCGGTCGGGCGCCGTCCAGAAGCCGCGCCAGAACGCCCGCTCCGGCCCCTGCTCGCTGGCGCCGAAGAGCGTCCAGCGGATGCGCCCCTTGTCGTCCTGGGTGCGGGAGAGGGCGAGCGGCAGGAGCACGACGTAGCGCTCGTGCGCCGGCGCGCCGCGCTCGCGGAGCTCCGCCGGCCAGCAGGGGTTCTCGGCGAGCTGGCGGGCGCCGATCCCCCGGCTCGGCGCGCCGGTGCCGAGGCAGCGCAGCGAGTGAATCACCTGGCCGGCGATCTGCGCCAGCCCCGGCTGCAGCTCGAGGGCCTCCTCGTACTCAGTGACCGTCCAGCCCCAGGGGTCGCCGGGGGAGAGCAGCCGCGTGTCGACGCCGCCGCACGGCGTCACCCCCAGGCGCGGCGCCGGCATGAACTCCGAGTAGGCGGCGATCTGACCATCGAGGGCCGGCGCTCTGGCCGCCTCGGTGAGCCAGCGCTGCCAGTCGCGGGAGGGCATGACGGCGAGTATATGGAAGCTCGCGCGAGGAGCCGCGCGAGGTCTCAGCTCCGTTACGACGCGTCCGGAGGACGATGAAGAGCCACTTGGTCTCGTCGCGGGAATCTCCGCTGGACGGCCGTCCAAGGGGGTGTGAGAAAATAGAGCCAACCGAGCCAGGCCCGGAAGGGCGCCAGGAGGCGGTATGGAATTCGTGACGGTCACCTTCGACGACGATCGGCAGGTCTTCATCGACGGCACGCCCTCGGGCAACACCAACGAGACGCTGCAGGTCGACCGCGGCACCCACACCTTCGACCTCGGCGCGCCGCACAACTACGCGCCGACCTTCCGCCGCCGCCAGGTTGCCAACACCACGCCGATCCGGCCGCTCGAGGTGACCTTTGCGAAGAGCTGAGCGGCGCGCTGCCGGCCTCCTGGCGCTCGTCCTCCTCTTCAGCGGCGGCTGCGCCCACTACCTGGTCAACCCGCGTCTGCCGCACGCCGACGCCAAGGCCGGCTACAGGTTCTCGCCCGACGACCGCTCCGACGAGCTCTTCGTCGTCCTCGCCTTCTCGGGTGGCGGCACGCGCGCCGCGGCGCTCTCCTACGGCGTCCTGGAGCAGCTCGCCAAGACGGAGATCTACTGGCAGGGCAAGCGCCGCTCGCTGCTCTCCGAGGTCGACGTCATCTCGTCGGTCTCCGGCGGGTCGTTCACCGCCGCCTACTACGCGCTCTACGGCGACCGCATCTTCCAGGACTTCGAGAGCCGTTTCCTCAAGCAGAACATCCAGGGGCGGCTGCTGCGGAATCTCTTCAACCCGAGGAATTTCTTCCGTCTGCCGTCGCCCTACTTCGACCGCATCGACATGGCGGCCGAGATCTACGACCGCGACGTCTTCGATCACAAGACCTTCGCCGACCTGGCGCGCGGACCGGGGCGCCCCTACCTGATCGTCAACGCCACCGACATGACGCTCGGCTCGCGCTTCGAGTTCACCCAGGATCAGTTCGACCCCATCTGCTCCGACCTCAGCGGAGTGCCGATCGCGCGCGCCGTCGCCGCCTCGTCGGCCTTCCCCGGCCTGCTGAGCCCGCTGACGGTGAAGAGCTACTCGGGGAGCTGCGCCTACCAGCCGCCCGGCTGGTACGCCAACGCGCGCGACGACAAGGAGCTCAACGCCCGCCGCTTCGCCGAGGCCGAGACCCTCGCCGCTTATCTCGATGCCGCCGAGAAGCCCTTCGTCCATCTCCTCGACGGCGGCATCTCCGACAACATCGGCCTCCGCGGGCCGATCTGGGCGCTGATCTCGCCCGACAGCCCGTGGAGCCTGGTCAACGCGATCAACAACGGACGAGTGAAGAAGGTCCTCGTCATCACTGTCAACGCCGCCACCGCCGGCACGGTCCACTGGGACAAGAAGGAGCGCTCGCCGGGCGTCCTCAACTCGCTCAAGACCGCTTCCTCGACGCCGATGGACCACTACTCCTTCGAGACGGTGCAGCTGCTGACCGACAACGTCGTCCAGCGCGAGCAGGAGGCGCAGAGCGTCGCCGACTGCCAGTCCGTCCTCGGCGACAAGTGCCCCGGCGCCAAGCTCCCCTTCAAGCCGCCCCCGCACGTCGACTTCTACACCGCCGAGGTGAAGTTCGACGACCTCGTCGATCCCGCCGAAAGGAAGTTCTTCCAGAACCTCCCGACCACCTTCGCCCTGCCGCCGGCCGACATCGACTGCCTGAGAGGAGTCGCCGGCACCCTCCTCCAGCACGCCCCCGGCTTCGCGAAGCTCTTGGACGACCTCGACGCGAGCGCCCAAGCCGCCGGTGCCCCATCGCCGCCGCGCGCGGCGCCGTCGTACAAGTGGCCCTGCGGGTAGGAGGAGGCGGGTAGGAGAGAAGGAAGAGAGGGCCGGCGCCCGCCGGCGGCGGCGCGGCTGGCCTCGGTGCGCGCCCCCTACCGCAGGAAGAACGCCAGCTCTTCGAGATTGATCCGCAGGTCGACGTTCTTCAGGGGGACGCCGGGGCGGCGCTTGAGGCGGAGGGGGGCGAAGTTGAGGACTCCTCGGATGCCGGCTTCGGCCAAGGCGTCGTAGTTCTCCTGCGCGGCGTCGGCGGGGACGGCGAGGACGCCGATCTCGGCTCCGGAGTCGGCGACGACCTGGGCGAGCTCGCTGGTGGGGCGGATGGTGAAGCCGCCGATCTTCCTGCCGATCACCTGCGGGCTGTTGTCGACGCCGGCGACCACCTGGAAGGCGCCGTAGTTGAAGCCGAGATAGCGGGCGAGCGCACTCCCCAGGTTTCCCATGCCGACGATCACCATGGCGTGCCGGCGATCGAGACCGAGGAGAGCGTTCAAGTGCTCGGCGAGGACGTCGACCTCGTAGCCGACGCCGCGGATGCCGAACTCGCCGAACTGCGCCAGATCCTTGCGGATCTGCGTCGCCGAGAGGTGGTAGCGGCGCGCCAGCTCCTGCGACGAGATGCGCTTGATTTCCTGCTCCTGCAGGTGCCGCAGGCAGCGCAGGTAGAAGGAGAGGCGATTGAGGGTGAGGGGGGAGACCTCGTCCAG
The DNA here is from genome assembly GCA_963755825.1 of uncultured Acidobacteriota bacterium. GTDB lineage: Bacteria > Acidobacteriota > Thermoanaerobaculia > Multivoradales > UBA5704 > DATBQN01. The sequence goes on from CAVWLA010000001.1 coordinate 650,660, forward strand.
CACAGACATCGAGATCGGGGGTGCGGTCAGGGGCGCAGCGGCCCCTGCAGCAGCCACTCGATCAGCCGGGTCGGCCAGATGCCGAGCGCGAGGGTGCCGAGCGCCGCGAGGATGACCGCGGCGCGGCCCCAGCCGTCGATGAGGAGCCCCTGCGGCTGCCGCACCTCGGGCCGCATGTAGAGCACGTAGACCACCCGCAGGTAGTAGAAGACGCCCACCAGGCTGGCCAGGACGCCGACCACCGCGAGCCAGGTCCAGCCGTCCTCGACCGCGTTGAGGAAGACGAGGTACTTGCCGAAGAAGCCGAGCGTCGGCGGGATGCCGGCGAGCGACAGCATGGAGACGGTGAGGCAGGCGCCGAGGAGCGGGAAGCGGTAGCCCCAGCCGGCGAGATCTGAGATCAGGTGCTGCTCGCCGGCCCTTGCGTAGAGCATGGCGACGGCGGCGAAGGCGCCGGCGTTCATCAGCGCGTAGGCGAGCAGGTAGACGACCACCGGCCCCAGCGAGGGGCGGTCGAGGACCACCAGCGCCAGCAGCAGGTAGCCCATGTGGGCGATGCCCGAGTAGGCGAGCATGCGCTTGATGTCGCGCTGGGCGAGCGCCATCAGGTTGCCGCCGACCATCGAGGCGATGGCGAGGAGGGCGACCACCTTCGACCACTTGGCGCTGCCCGCCGCCGTGCTCGCCAGGTTGATCGCCTCGAGCAGCCGGAAGAGGACCATGGCGCTCGCCGCCTTGGGGGCGACCGAGAGGAAGGCGACGAAGGGCGACGGCGCCCCCTGGTAGGTGTCGGGCGCCCAGGCGTGGAAGGGGACGAGGCTCATCTTGAAGCCGAAGCCGGCGACCAGGAGAAGGATGCCGAGGGTGGCGAGGAGCGGCACGCCGGTGTCGCTCGCCTGCAGGTGCACCGAGATGACCTCGAAGCGAGTGCTGCCGGTGGCGCCGTAGACGAGCGCGATGCCGTAGAGCACGAAGGCGCTGACGAAGGCCCCCATGAGGAAGTACTTGACCGCCGCCTCGGTGCCGATCTGCACCCGCCGATGGAAGGCGGCGAGCGGGTAGAGGCAGAGCGAGAGCAGCTCGAGCGAGAGGAAGACGGTCAAGAGCTCCTTCGCCCGCAGCATGAGGAGGAGGCCGGTGGCGCACCAGAGGAAGAGTGCGTGGTACTCGCCGGAGAGGATGCCCTCGCGGCGCAGGTAGCCCTGCGAGGCGAGGAAGCTGATCGCCGCGGCGAGAAGGATGATCAGGGAGAGCGCGCGGGTGATCGGCGTCGCCTCGATGAGGCCGCCGAAGCTCGGCCCGTCGGACAGCCCGCAGACCGCCCAGGCCGCGAGGCCGGCCGTCGCCAGGGCGATGAAGGTGAAGCCACGGCGGAGGGCCGGCAGGAAGGCGTCGAGGAGGATGAGGAGGACGCCGCCGCCGGCGAGGATCAGCTCGGGGGTGATGCTCTGTAGATCGCCCGGGTTCATCGCGCGGGCCCTCCCGCGGGACGGCAGCAGGAGAGGTCGGTCGACGAGTCGGCCGCGGCCGCCGCCGAGACGGTCGGCACGAAGGTTGGCAGCAGCACCGGCGCCTCGGCGGCCGGCGCCGCGACGCGGCTCTGGTAGGCCTGCAGCACGCCGTCGAGGGCGGCGCGGCTCGGGCGCAGGAAGGTCTCCGGCGCGACGCCGATCCACAGCATCAGGGCGCAGAGGGGGACGAGCGTCCACACCTCGCGGCCGGAGAGATCCTTGAGGGTGCGGTTCTCGTCCTTGGTGATGGGACCCCAGAGGGTGAGCTGCAGCATCTTGAAGAGGTAGATCGCGGCGAGCACGACGCCGAAGGTGGCCACCGCCGCCGGCCAGCCGAGGGCGCGGTAGCTGCCGGCGAGAATGAGGAACTCGCCGGCGAAGCCGTTCAACGCCGGCAGGCCGACCGAGGCGAGCGTCGAGAAGACGAGGAAGAAGGCGAAGACCGGCATCACCTTGGCGAGGCCGCCGAACTCGGCGAACTGCTTGGTGTGGCGGCGATCGTAGAGCATGCCGACGCAGAGGAAGAGGGCGCCGGTCGACAGGCCGTGGTTGACCATCTGGAGGAGCGCCCCCTGCCAGGCGATGAGGTCGGCGGCGAAGAGGCCGAGCATGACGAAGCCCAAGTGGGCGATCGACGAGTAGGCGACCAGCTTCTTCATGTCGACCTGCACCCAGGCGACGAGGGCGCCGTAGAGGATGCCGACGAGCGCCAGCGAGACGACGAGCGGCCCGGCCGCCGCCGACGCCTTGGGGAAGAGCGGCATGGCGAAGCGCAGGAAGCCGTAGGTGCCGAGCTTGAGCAGGATGCCGGCGAGGATCACCGAGCCGCCGGTGGGCGCCTCGACGTGGGCGTCGGGGAGCCAGGTGTGGAAGGGGAAGATCGGCACCTTGATGGCGAAGGCGAGCGCGAAGGCGGCGAACAGCCAGAGCTGGGCGTGGAGCGGCAGGTCGAGGCGCAGGAGGTCGCGGTAGGCGAAGCTCCAGACGCCGGCGACGCCGCGATAGGTCCAGCCCACCCAGAGGATGGCGACCAGCATCAGCAGGCTGCCCGCCATGGTGAAGAGGAAGAACTTGACCGCGGCGTAGATCCGCCGCTCGCCGCCCCAGATCCCGATGAGCAGGTACATCGGGATCAGCATGACCTCCCAGAAGACGTAGAAGAGGACGACGTCGACGGCGAGGAGCGCCCCGAGGACGCCGCTGGTCAGCAGCAGGAAGGCGGCGGCGAACGAGCGCCAGTGCTTGTCGATGCCGCGGAAGGAGGCGAGGAGGACGATCGGCAGGAGGACGACGGTGAGCAGGACCAGCGGCATCGAGATGCCGTCCATGGCGAGGTCGTAGCGCGCGCCGTAGGAGGGGATCCAGCGGAAGGCGCCGTCGCCGCGCAGCGTCGCGAAGCCGGCGCACCAGCGGCTGGCGACATAGCCGATGCCGAGCCCCAGCTCGACGAGCGAGGCGACGAGCGCGTACGCCTTGATACCGCGGACGGCGCCGCGCGGAAAGAGGAAGAGCGGCAGGCAGGCGACCGCCGGGAAGAAGACCAGGCGGGTCAGCGTGTCGCCGAGCGCCAGGGCGAGGAGCATCGCGAGCGGGGAGGTGGGGGTCGTCGGCATGGTCAGGAGAGAGCGATCCACCAGAACAGCGCGAGGACGCCGAGGAAGAAGTAGAGCGCGTAGGTGCGCACGTTGCCGGTGGTGGAGAGCGCGCCGAAGCCGCCGAGGAGGTCGGCGAGCGAGGCCGAGCCGTTGATCGTGCCGTCAATGAAGAAGCCGTCGATCCACTTGGCGAAGAAGCGCGACAACGCTTCGAGCGGACGGACGATGGCGCGATCGTAGATCTCGTCAACCCAGTACTTGTTGGCGAGCGTGCGGTGGACGGCGGGGAAGCGGGCGGCGATGGCGGCGTCCTCGGCGGCGGCGTCGGGCCGCCGGTAGAGCCGCCGCGCGGTGAGGATGCCGAATGCGGCGACCGCCACGGCGACGGCGATGAGCGCGATCTCCGTCCCGGCGCCCATCTCGTGCGCCGCCAACGGGTGGCCGGCGATCGTCCACAGGCTGGGGGCGAGGAAGCTGTCGAAGCGGTCGAGATGGCGGCCGAAGGAGAGCACCGCCGGGATTCCCACCCAGCCGGCGACGACGGCGCCGGCGGCGAGGATGACGAGCGGCACGGTCATCACCGGCGGCGACTCGTGGAGGTGGTGGAGCTGGTCATCGCTGCCGCGGAAGTCGCCCTCGAAGGTGAGGTAGACGGCGCGGAACATGTAGAAGGCGGTGAGGCCGGCGGTGAGCAGGCCGATGGCGTAGAGCACCCAGCGGCCGTCGCCGGCCGCCGCGGCGAGGATGGCGTCCTTGCTGAAGAAGCCGGCGAAGGGCGGGATGCCGGCGATCGCCACGGCGCCGATCCAGAAGGTCCAGTAGGTGATCGGCAGATACTTCTTCAGGCCGCCCATCCGCCGCATGTCCTGCTCGCCGCCCATGGCGTGGATGACCGAGCCCGAACCCAGGAAGAGCAGGGCCTTGAAGAAGGCGTGGGTCATGACGTGGAAGAGCGAGGCGGTGTAGGCGCCGAGGCCGGCGGCGAGGAACATGTAGCCGAGCTGCGACACCGTCGAATAGGCGAGGACCTTCTTGATGTCGTTCTGCGCCAGGCCGATGGTCGCCGCGAAGAGGGCGGTGGCGGCGCCGATGATGGCGACGAAGGTGGAGACGCCGGGAGCGAGCTGGTAGATGGCGTTGCTCCGCACCACCATGTAGACGCCGGCGGTGACCATGGTCGCGGCGTGGATGAGGGCGGAGACCGGCGTCGGGCCGGCCATGGCGTCGGGCAGCCAGACGTAGAGCGGGATCTGGGCGCTCTTGCCCATGGCGCCGATGAAGAAGCAGAGGGCGACGAAGCTGGCGAAGCCGAGGCCGATGGCGTAGTGGGCGGTCGCCGGTCCGGGGTCGGCGGCGAGGCGCGGGAAGATGTCGAGGTAGCGCAGCGACCCGTAGCGCGCCATCAGCGCGAACATGCCGATGAGGAAGGCGCAGTCGCCGATGCGGTTGACGATGAAGGCCTTCTTGCCGGCGGCGGGCGGGATCTCCTGATCGTAGTAGAAGCCGATCAGGAGGTACGAGCAGAGGCCGACGCCCTCCCAGCCGACGAAGGTCACCAGGTAGTTGGCGCCGAGCACGAGGAGCAGCATCGCTCCCATGAAGAGGTTGAGGTAGGCGAAGTAGCGCCGGTACCCCTCCTCGTGCCCCATGTAGCCGACCGAGTAGACGTGGATGAGGAAGCCGACGAAGGTGACGATGCCGAGCATCACCGCCGACAGCGGATCGAGCAGGAAGGCGACCTTGAGGTTGAGCGGGCCCGCCGTCCAGGTGTAGATCGACTGCTCGAAGGCGTGCGGGTAGACCGCGGCATAGCGGACGAGCGTCGCGATGGCCACGGCGAGCGAGAGCCCGGGCGCTCCGAGGCCGACGAGGGTCGCCAGGCTCTTCGGCGATCGACCACCAAGCGCGCCCATCGCGCCGAGCAGAGCGGCGCCGGCGATGGGGAGGAGCGGGATCAGCCAGAGGTGCATGCGCTCTACCAGTGCATCAGGTTCAGGCGGTTGACGTCGATCGTCCGCCGCTGGCGGTAGATGGCGATGAAGAGCGCCAAGCCGACGGCCGCCTCGGCGGCAGCGACGGCCAGGGCGAAGAAGACGACGAGCTGGCCGGTGCGGTCGCCGAGCTGGCGCGAGAAGGCGACGAGCGTCAGGTTGGCGGCGTTCAGCATCAGCTCGATCGAGAGAAAGATGCTGATGCCGTTGCGGCGGGTGAGCGCCCCGGCGGCGCCGATGGCGAAGAGCAGCGCCGCGAGGATCAGGTACCAGGAGATGGGGACCGTGGTGATCAAGGGCGGCTCTCCCTGGAGTCGGCGCCCGCCGGCGGCTGGGCGTTCGGCGAGCTCGCCGGCGGCGAGATGGGCTCGAGCTTTCGGGCGATGGCGGAGGCCGCGATCACCGCCACGAGGAGGAGCAGGCCGACGATCTCGAACGGCAGCAGGTAGATGGTGAAGAGGTCGGCGGCGAGCCCCTGCATGGAGACCATCGCCTCGGTGAGCGGTGTCGTCACCTCGCCGCGATGGCTCTCGAAGAGGAGCATCCCGAGCATGCCGCAGAAGAGCGCCGCGCCGAGGATCGCCAGCCAGCGCGCCACCGGCTGGCCGTGGTAGGGCGCCTCCTCGCGCTGGATGTTGAGCAGCATGATGACGAAGAGGAAGAGGACGACGATGGCTCCGGCGTAGATCAAAATTTGCAGCGCGGCGAGGAACGGCGCCCCGAGGAGGACGAAGAGCACGGCGACCGAGAACAGCGTCAGCACGAGAGCCATGGTCGAGTAGACCGGGTTCCGGTGCGCCACGACGATCAGCGCCGACACCGCGGCGACGGCCGCGAAGAGGACGAAGATGGCGATCTCCATCCGCGATGCCCCTAGAGCCTGCCCGCCAGCGTGAGCACGGCGACGAGGAGGAAGTTGAGGATGCCGATCGGCAGCAGCACCTTCCAGCCGAGCCGCATGAGCTGGTCGTAGCGGAAGCGCGGGAAGGTCCAGCGCACCCAGACGAAGACAGCGAGCGCCACGGCGATCTTCCCGGTGAGGATGGCGAGGCCGAGGATGGCGCCGATCCAGCCGTGGCCGAGGTGGACGCCGGGGAGGCTCCAGCCGCCGAAGTAGAGCGTCACGCCGAGCGCCGCGAGAGACGTCATCGAGATGTACTCGGCCATGAAGAAGGTGGCGAAGCGCATGGCGCTGTACTCGGTGTGGAAGCCGGCGACGAGCTCGGACTCGGCCTCCGCGAGGTCGAACGGCAGGCGGTTGGTCTCGGCAAAGCTGGCGACGAGGAAGACCAGGAAGCCGAGGATCTGTGGCACCACCGTCCAGACGTGCCGCTGCTGGTAGATGACGACGTCGGCGAGGCGGAAGGAGCCGACCGGCAGAATCGCCGCGACGACCGCGAGGGTGAGCGCCAGCTCGTAGCTGATGAGCTGCGCCGAGGCGCGGACCGAGCCCAGGAGCGAGAACTTGTTGTTCGAGCCGTACCCTGCCATCACCAGACCGTAGACGCCGAGACTCCCCAGGGCGAGGAAGAGGAGCACGCCGGCGTCGGTGTCGGCGACGACCAGCGGGATGCGGCGGACGCCGCTCGCCAGCGCCAGCGTAAGGTCGGGGCCGAAGGGGATGACGCTGAAGGTGGTGAGCGCCGGCAGCAGGACGACGACCGGGGCCGCGAGATACATCAGGCGGTCGACGGCGGTCGGCGTCACGTCCTCTTTGAAGAAGAACTTGAGCGCGTCGGCGAGCGCCTGGAAAAGGCCGAACGGCCCCAGGCGGTTGGGCCCCGGGCGATCCTGCATGAGCGCGCTGCCGCGCCGCTCGACCCACACCATGATGGGGACGACGGTGAGGAGCAGGCCGAGCGCGACGGCGATCTTCGCCGCCATCGCCGCCGCGCTGGCGACCAGCTCGGGGCTCATCCGGAGAGCTGCTCCGACGGCAGGCCCGGCTCGAGGCTCTCCGGCGGCGCCTGCGGCATCGCCAGCTCGGCGCCCTCGGCGGAGAGCCGGTCGTAGGCGAGGCCGGCGAAGGCGGGCACCGCGGCGGCGAGGCGCGCGAAGGCGGTCGCCGCGGTGAGGCCGCTCCAGCCGGTCTCGAAGCGGGAGAGGAGATCGCCGAGCACCTCGACGCCGGAGCGCACCTGGCCCGGCGGCGGGAAGGCGCGGCGCAGGCGCTGCAAGCGCCACTCGGCGTTGACGAAGGTGCCGTCCTTCTCGGCGTGGGTGGCGAGCGGCAGCGCTAGGTCCGCCGCCTGGGCGAGCGGCGAGTCGGCCCAGCCGAAGACGACGAGGAAGCCGGCCTTGCGCAGGCGCGCCACCGTCGCGGCATCGTAGGCCGCGGCGCCGAAGTCGCCGTCGGCGACGACCAGCACGGCCATCCGCTCGGCGGCGTCGCCCTGCAGGAGGTCGTCGACGCCGGCGGCGCCGGGATCGGCCGCGAGGCCGGCGAGCTCGGCGCCGCGCCGGTTGGGGCCGGCCTCGACCCCCGAGATGCCGCCCTTCAGGTTGGGGATGGTGTGCCGCGGGCCGAGGTCGACGGCGACGCCCAGCCGCCGCGCCGCGGAGAGCTCGGCGAGGCGGGCGAAGAGGAACGCCTCCTCGCAGGTGAGATGCGCCGAGCCGAGGAAGGCGACCTCGCCGCCGCGCGACGCGGGGTCGGACCTCAGGCGCACGGCGACGGCGTCGAGCGCCTCCTTCCAGCCGAGGAAGGTCGGCCCGCGGCGGCGCGGCGCGGTGAGCCGCGGCTGCGCCTTGTAGCGCTCGAAGCTGGCGCGGCCGAAGTCGCACATCCAGTAGTCGTTGACCTCGGGGTTGAAGCGCGGCTTGTAGCGCTTGATGTCGCCGCGGCGGTGCTCGATCGTGATGTTGCAGCCGACGTCGCAGCCGGTGCAGATCGACGGCTTCTTGTCGAGATAGAAGACGCGCTCGGCGAAGCGGAAGCGGGTGGAGGTCAAGGCGCCCACCGGGCAGATGTCGACGACGCAGGTGGCGAGGTCGTTCGCCAGCTCGCGGCCCGGGAAGGTGCCGATCTCGGTGCGCGCGCCGCGGTTGAAGAAGCCGATCTCGCCGGTCCCCGCGATCTCCTGGGTGAAGCGCACGCAGCGGGTGCACTGGATGCACCGGTTCATGTTGAGCATCACGTTGGCGCCGAGCGGGATGCGCTCGCGCCCCGGATAGGTGCGCTTGTCCTCGAACTGGAAGCGCGAGAAGGCCTGGCCATGCTTGAAGGAGTAGTCCTGCAGGCCGCACTCGCCCGCCTGATCGCAGATCGGGCAGTCGAGCGGATGGTTGATGAGGAGGAACTCCATGATGCCGGCGACCGACTCGGCGACCTCGGGGGTGTCGGTGCGCACCACCATGCCGTCCTTGACCACCGGCGTCGAGCAGGCGGTCTGCAGCTTCGGCATCCCCTCGATCTTGACCAGGCACATGCGGCACTGGCCGACGACGGTCAGGCGCGGGTGGTAGCAGTAGTGGGGGATCTGCACCCCCACCTTCTGGGCGGCCTCGATGACGTTGGTCCCCGCCGAGACCTCGACGCTGCGGTCGTTGATGGTGACGGTCGGCACGGGCTCTCTCTTACGCTCCGGCGGCGAAGTAGCGGCGGTGAGGGTAGGGGCAGCCGGCGCCGGTCAGGTGCAGGTCGATCTCCTCGGGGAAGCGCTCGACCAGCGAGCGCACCGGCCCGATCGCCGCATCGCCCAGGGCGCAGAGCGAGTTGCCGCCGATGTTCTTGGAGATCGAGAGGAGGAGCTGCGCGTCGCTCGGCCGGCCCTCGCCGTGCTCGATGCGCTTCAGCAGCAGCTCGAGCCAGTTGGTCCCCTCGCGGCAGGGCGTGCACTGGCCGCACGACTCGTGGTTGAAGAACTTCGCCAGGCGGGCGACCGAGCGCACCAGGCAGGTGGTGTCGTCCATGACGATGACCGCCGCCGAGCCGAGCATCGAGCCGGCCTTGGCGACGCTGTCGAAATCCATCTTGAGGTCGATCTGCGCCGGCGGCAGGATGGGCGCCGAGGCGCCGCCGGGGATGAACGCCTTCAAGCGGCCGCCCTTGTACATGCCGCCGGCGCCCTCCAGCATCTCGCGGAAGGTGATGCCGATCGGGTACTCGTAGGTCCCCGGCCGCTCGACGTGGCCGGAGATGGCGTAGAGCTTGGGGCCGGTGTTCTTGGCGTCGGTGCCGATCGACTTGAACCAGTCGCTGCCGCGGCTGAGGATGTGGGGGACGTTGGCGAGCGTCTCGACGTTGTTGATGACGGTGGGCGAGCCGAAGGCGCCGACGACGGCGGGGAACGGCGGCTTCACCCGCGGCTGCCCGCGCTTGCCCTCGAGCGACTCGAGCATGCCGGTCTCCTCGCCGCAGATGTAGGCGCCGGCGCCGCGGTGGAGGGTCATGTCGAGCTTGAAGCCGGAGCCGAGGACGCTGTCGCCGAGGATGCCGCCCTGGTAGGCGTCGCGGATGGCGGCCTCGACGATGCGCGCCGCCTCGGTGTACTCGCCGCGGATGTAGATGTAGCAGGTGCTGGCGGCGACGGCGTAGCAGCAGATGGCGCAGCCCTCGATCAGCTGGTGGGGGTCGGCCTCCATCAGCAGGCGGTCCTTGAAGGTGCCCGGCTCCGACTCGTCGGCGTTGCAGACGAGGTACTTGGGCTTGTCCTTCCCCTTCGGGATGAAGCTCCACTTGAGGCCGGTGGGGAAGCCGGCGCCGCCGCGGCCGCGCAGGCCGGAGGCCTTGACCTCCTCGATCACCGCGTCGGGCTCCAGGCTCAAGGCCTTGGCGAGACCCTCGTAGCCGCCCAGCCGGCGGTAGCCGGCGAGGGTGCGCGCCTCCGGCTTGCCGACGTTCCTGAGCAGCACCGGCGCGAAGGCCATCAGGCGAGCCCCTTGAGGATGTCGCGCACCCGCTGCGGGTCGAGGTTCTCGTGATAGCGGTCGTCGACCATCATCATCGGCGCCGTGTCGCAGGAGCCCAGGCACTCGAAGTGGACGTAGGAGCAGCGGCCGTCGGCGGTCACCTCGTCCTCTCCGACCTTGAGCTCGGCGGCGACGGTCTCCATGACCTCCTCGCTGCCGCGCAGCATGCAGGAGAGGTTGGTGCAGACGCGGATGCGGTGGCGGCCGACCGGCTTCTGGTGGAAGAGGTCGTAGAAGGTGACGACACCGTAGACCTTCGCCGCCGGCAGCTCGAGCTCGTGCGCCACGGCGGCGATCGCCTCGTCCGGCAGCCAGCCGCCCCAGGTGCGCTGGGCGATGTGGAGGGCGGGGATGAGCGCCGCCTCGGCGGTCGGATAGCGCTTGCGGACCTGGTCGAGCTCGGCGCGCGCGGCGGCGGGGAAGCGCGCCTCCGAAAGCCGGGCGGGCTCGGTGCCGGCGCCGGCGGTGGACGATGAGTTGGGCTCGGTCATCGCGGGTTCCGAGATCTCTAGAGGTCGCTCGCCAGGCGCGGCTCGCCGCTGCGGCCGACGGCGCGGCTGGCGGGGCCGAGGTCGAGGCCGCCCTTCTTCCACAGCACCGCATAGCCGACGAGGATCAGGAGGACGAAGACCATCACCGCCCAGAAGAGCGGCCAGCCGAAGCGCCGGATGACCAGCGCCCAGGGATAGAGGAAGGCCGCCTCGAGGTCGAAGACGATGAAGTCGATCGCCACCAGGAAGAAGACGATCGAGATGCGCTTGTGGGAGCGGTCGAGGAGCGGCATGCCCGACTCGACGGGGGTGCCCTTGACGCGGCCGCCGACCTGCTTGCCGAGGAGCTGCGAGAGGAGAAGGATGGTGACCCCGATGACGGTCGCCAACCCCAACATCAAGAGCACCGGGAAGTACTGCTCGGGCAGAGGCGCGTCCTCCAGAAATCAACAGGTCTCGGCAGTGCTCGTGCCGTCGCGTTCGGCGGGCTGGCCGGAGCCGATCGCCTGCTCCCCGGAGGGTTTCCCCTCCCTACGGCACAGGGTGTGCAGAACTTCGTCTCACGGCAAGAGCCCAGAGCGCAATCCAGGCTAGTGAAGAATGTCACAAGCTCCGCCACGAGTCCAGCCATCGACCTCGCGAGCGTCGCCCTATGGCAGTCCGCGCGGGCGGCCGCCGGAGGCTCGGCCGGAGCCGCCCTCCGGGCGCGGTATCCCCTTCGTTTTGTTGCGGTTGCCGCGGATCTATGTCAGGGTTGGCGCGATGGCGTCGGAGCCGTGTCCGCGATGAAGCCCGCCGAGCCGATGGCGCAGGGTCTCGCCGGCGGCCCGCAGGTGGCGCCGTTGCTCGGCCGCTTCGGCTTTGCCCTCACCGTCGACGTCGAGGAGTGGTACCACACCTGTCTGGTGCCCTCCTACGTTCGCCCGGAAGGCCGGCCGGTGCTCGCCAACGAGCTCGACCGCCTGCTCCCCGATCTCCTCGACATGCTGGCGCGGAGCGGCCGCTCCGCGACCTTCTTCGTCTTGGGCGAGGTGGCGGAGCGGCTGCCCCGGCGGGTGCGCGAGATCGCCGCCGCCGGCCACGAGGTGGCGAGCCACGGCCACCTCCATCTGCGCGCCTCCGATCGCACCCCGGAGGAGTTCGGCCGCGACGTGGGACACGCCAAGGCGCTCCTCGAGGATCTCGTCGGCGCGCCGGTCGCCGGCTACCGGGCGCCGGAGTGGTCGCTACGGGCGCCGGGCAACTGCCGGCTGTCGCGGGTCGCCGAGGCCGGCTACCTCTATGACAGCTCGCTCGCGACCTACCCCTTCGCCGGCCACAAGGACAACCCGCGCGCCGCCTCGCGCCTCGCCTGGCCGGGCGGCGCGATCCTCGAGTTCCCGCCGCTCTCCTTCGCCGGCCCGCTCCGCCTCCCCGCCGGGAGCTGGACCGGCCGCCTGGCGCCGCCGGCGTGGCTGCTGAGGGCCGCCCTCGCCCATCGCGCCGAGGGCGGCCTGCCGGTCTTCGTCGTCCACCCCTGGGAGCTCACCGGCATCGAGACACCCGGCCGCCTCCGCGGCCTCGCCCGCTTCATCCACGAGACCGGCCGCGAGCGCTTCCGCCCGCGCTTCGCCGAGATCCTCGCCGGCGCCCCCTGGACCTCCATCCGCCAAGCCGCCGGGCTCGCCGCGAGCCTCGACGACTCGAGCGGCGAGCTGGCGCTGGCTTCGGGGATGGCGGGTTAGGGCCTACGCCCGCTGGCTATAATCACCGCATGCGAAAAATCATCACGACGACATTCGTGACGTTGGACGGCGTCATGCAGGCGCCCGGCGGCCCGGAAGAAGATCCCTCGAATGGTTTCAAGTATGGCGGCTGGCAAGCCGCCGTACCGCTGGACGAGATGATGGGTTCTGCTCTCTCGGCAGTGATGGGCGCCCCGTTCGAGCTGCTCCTCGGCAGGAACACGTATGAGATCTTCGCCTCCTACTGGCCCCATGCGAAGACAGACCACGAAGTGGCGATACCGTTCAACAGCACGAGAAAATATGTGGTGTCCGGCGAGTCCTTCGAGCCTGCTTGGCAAAATTCGGTCTGCATCACGGGCGATGTCGTGGAGCAGCTCCACGATCTCAAGAGAGCGGACGGTCCGGATCTCTGGGTCTGGGGCAGCGGCAACCTCATCCAGACCTTGCTCGAGCATCATCTGATCGATCGAATGCACCTCTGGATCTATCCTCTGACCATCGGCAGCGGCAAGCGGCTGTTCACCGACGGGACGCAAGCCGAGAAGTTCGAGCTGGTCGAATCCAAGATCTCCAGCACCGGTGTGATCCTCGCCACCTACCAGCCGGCGGGCGGATTCAAGACTGGCCGGGTGGATGAGTAAGGAAGCCGCCTCCGGTTCGAAAGCGACACTCTGGACCGGGCGCGCCCTGAGCACCCTCGCCGTTCTCTTCCTGCTCGCCGACGGCGTGGCGAAGCTCGTCAAGCCGCGTCCCGTCGTGGTGGCGACCCTTCGCCTCGGCTTCTCCGAGGCCGTCATCCCGTTTCTCGGCGTGCTCCTCACCCTCTGCGCGCTCATCTACGCGTTTCCGTCGACCGCGGCTGTCGGCGCGATCCTCCTCACCGGCTATCTCGGCGGCGCGATGGCGGTTCAGATCCGCGCCGGCGCGACGCCCTTCCCGGTCTTCTTTCCGTGCCTCGCGGGCCTGCTGGTCTGGGGAGGGCTCTGGCTTCGCGAGCCGCGGCTGCGGTCGCTCGTCCCCTGGCGGAGGTAGCGCGCGCCGGCCGTTACTTCGGCGGCGGCGCGGCGCCGGCGCGCCTGCCGTGGCCGGCGAGGTAGAGAGAGAAGTTCTCCGGCGCTCCCGGCGGGGCGATCTCGAAGCGGATGTCGAGATCGCCGCCGGCGACCCTGGTGTAGGTGAGGCGGAAGCGCGGGGCGGCGTCGGTCGGCGCGGTGACGAAGACGAGCGACTTGCCGTCGGCCGAAGGCGCCGCGGCGTAGCGGATGACGTGCCCCTCGTTGTCGAAGTAGATGGCGTCCTTCTTCCCGTCGGCGCCGAGCGAGACGACCATCAGGTCATCGTGCTTGGCGGCGGGGCGGCCGCCGATCGCCGGGACGTCGCCGTGGTTGCGGCGCACCAGCACCTTGTCGCCGAGCTCGAAATGGAAGGAGAAGGCGCCGGTGCCCCGCGTCCGATCCTCCACCCCCGTCCAGTCGCCGGCGAGGAAGCGCCATGCGGCCCAAGGATCGGCCTCCGCGGCGGCCATTGGAGCAGAAGCCGGAGCCGTGGCCGGGGCAGCGGCTGGAGCGGCGGCCTGGGGAGCCGCCGCCGGAGCGTCGGCGGCGCTGAGCGCCGGGCCGATGCCGGCGACGGCGAGCAGGCTGAGGACGAGGGCGAGGCGAGGGTGTCTCATTGGCGAGCCTCCTGATCCGATCCGTTGGTGCGTCGAGAGCAGCGCCGGCGTCCTACTTCCACTTGAAGATCTTGAGCGCCAGGGCGAAGGAGACGACGCCCCAGGCGAGGAGGAGGCCGAGCGCGGGGGCGATGGCGGAGAGCGGCTTCGCCTCGTTCATGACGGCGCGCAGAGCGTTGTTGAGGGCGGTCAGCGGCAGCGCCTGGATGATCGGCTGGATCTTCGCCGGGAAGCGGTCGGAGGAGAAGAACACCCCCGAGCAGAGCCACATCGGCAGCATGACGATGTTGGTGAGGCCGGAGGCGCCCTCGAGCGTCGACACCCGCGAGGCGATGAGCAGGCCGAGGCCGCAGAAGCACATGGCGCCGATGAAGCAGGTGGCGATGAGCAGCAGCAGCGAGCCGTGCACGGCGACGCCGAAGGCGATCCAGCCGAAGCCGAGGAGCAACACGACCTCGATCGCCAGGAAGACCAAGCGGGCGAAGATCTGCGCCAGGAGGAAGTCGCTGCGGCGCATCGGCGTTGCGATCAGCCGCTTCAGGATCCGCCGGCTGCGCGCGTTGGTGATCGAGAAGGCGAGGCTCCAGATCCCCGTCCCCATGAGGTTCATACCGAGGAGGCCGGGGATGAGGAAGTCGATGTAGCGGGCGCCCTTCTCGGTCAGCTCGACGGTGCGCAGAGGCACGACGTCGGCGCGCCCGGCGGCGCGCTCGAGGGCGTCGGCCGCTTCGAGTCGCGCGATGCGCGACTCCGGCTGCGTCGGGTCGTACTGGAAGACGACGGGGGCGCCGGCGATCACCAGCAGCGAGACCTTGCCGGTGCGCAGCGCCTCGTGCCCGGCCGCAGCGGAATAGAGCCGCGGCTGCAGGAAGGGCGAGCGCGAGAGCGCCGCCATGGCTGGAGCGGCCGTGGCAGGGACGGTCGTCGCGGCGCTCGCGGCGGGGGCGGCCACCGCCACCGGGATGCGGTCGGGGGGCTTCGAGCGGAAGGCGAAGCCGAGCACCACCGAGAAGACGATGGGCACCGCGAAGACCCAGAAGATCGCCTCCGGCTCGCGCACGAACTCCTTGGTGCGCGCGATGGTGAGCTCGACGAGGGCTGGCCGCACGTTCATCGCTACTGGCCCTCCCGCAGCTCGCGGCCGGTCAGCGCCACGAAGAGATCCTCGAGCGTCGCCTGGTGGGTGGAGAGGGTGACCAGCCGGGCGCCGGCGCCGTCGATGGCGTCGAGCAGCGCCGGCACCGTCTCGGAGAGCGAGCCGACGGAGAGCGCCAGGTTGGGGCCGCGGCGATGGATCTCGGTGGCGCCGGGGAGGGCGAGCAGCTCGGCCTCCGGCAGCTCCGGCGCGGCGGCGAACTCGATGACGTTGGCGGCGCGCAGCGAGCCGATGAGCTCGGCCGGCGTGCCGAGCGCGATCACCTTGCCGTGGTCGACGATCGCCACCCGGTCGCAGAGGCGCTCCGCCTCGTCCATGTAGTGGGTGGTGAGGAGCACCGTGCCGCCCTCGGCACGGAAGCTGGTGACCAGCCCCCAGAGCTCCAGCCGGCTCTGCGGGTCGAGGCCAGTCGTCGGCTCGTCGAGGAAGAGCACCTCGGGATCGCCGACCAGGGCGCAGGCGACGGCGAGGCGCTGCTTCTGGCCGCCGGAGAGCTTGCCGACGCGCGCCGTGCGCTTCTCGTCGAGCGAGAGGTCGGCGATGACGCGGTCGGGATCGCGCCCGCGGTCGTAGAACGAGCGGAAGAGGCGGAGGGTCTCCTCGACGGTGAGCTTCTCGTTGAGCTGCGTCTCCTGCAGCGAGATGCCGAGCCGGCCGCGCAGGCTCCGCGCCCCCGCCGCCCAGCTCGTCCCCAGGAGCTCGACCTCGCCGGCGTCGGGGTCGGTCAGCCCCTCGAGGATCTCGATCGTCGTCGTCTTGCCGGCGCCGTTGGGGCCGAGCAGGCCGAAGCACTCGCCGCGGCGGACCTCGAGGTCGAGGCCGGCGACGGCGGTGACGTCGGCGAAGCGCTTCACCAAGCCGCGGCAGCGGATGGCGATGTCGGGGGAGCGCGAGACGTCCATGGCGAGTGGGAAGGCTGATCGAATCGTGCGGTCGCTGGAGCGGTGGAGGAAGCCCGCTCGCCGTCCGGCGAGGGACGGCGAAATTTACCACAGCGGGAAAGGGGGCAGCTGCGGCTAGGCTCCGACGTCCTGCCGCCGGAAGTGCTGGTCGATCATCACCGCGGCGAGGTTGCCGGTGCCCATGGCGACGGCGACCTGCTGGGTCATCGGGCGGAGGTCGCCGGCGATCCAGACGCCGGGGACGTTGGTGTCGCCGCGCTGCGAGGCGGGCTCGGCGTGGCGGCCGGTCGCCGCCATCGTCACCCCGAGCTGCTTGGCGAGGTCGGTGCGGCCGACCGCCGGGCTGGAGACGAAGAACGCTTCGGCGCTCAGGACGGTGCCGTCGGCGAGCTCGAGGCCGGAAAGGCGCTTGCCCTCGCCGATCAGCCGCTTGATCTCGCCGGCGATGACCGGGATCTTCTTCTCGCGGAGAAGGGCGTCGCGCTCGTCCGAGATCCGCGTGCCGGCGGTCGCCAAGAGACGCAGGCGCGGCGTGTAGCGCGACAGGCCGATCGCCATCGCCGCCGCCCACTCGGCGTGGCCGGTGGCGATGACGATGGTGTCCTTGCCGGTGATCTCCGGCCCCTCGCAGTCGGTGCAGTAGAAGAGGTTCCCCTTGCCGGCGTACTGGAAGCAGGGGGTGAAGTCGCCGTCGACCGTCGGGTGATAGCGGGCGACGCCGGTGGCGAGGAGGAGCGTCCGCGCCCGCCACTCCTGCCCCTCCTTCTCGCCGCGGAGGAGGAACCCGCCATCGCTCGCCGCGGCGGCGACCACGTTGCCGTGCTCGATCTCGGCGCCGCGCTCGCGGGCCTGCGCCTTCAGCCGCTTCTGGATCTCGACGCCGGTCGCCTCCGGCATGCCGGGCACGTTGAAGAGGCGCTCGAGGGTGTAGAAGAGCGGTCCGGTGGCGCGGTCGATCACCAGCACCTTGCGATCCTGCCAGGCGAGATGGAGCCCCGCCGAAAGCCCCGCCGGCCCGCCGCCGACGACGATGGTGTCGTAGAGAGTCATGGTCGAACGCGGAGACTACCACCGGGCTGCGGCCGGAGCTGGCGCGGCCGCGGTGCTCAGGCGGGGAAGCGGCCCAGCGCCGTCGGGTGCTTCGGTTGGTAGAGGCCGATGGAGCCGCCGCTCGGCAGGCGGATGGTCGTCCGCGTTCCCCAGCGTTCCTCGGCGACCTCGGTACAGCGGACACCTTTGGCGCCGAGCGAGCCGAGGACGGCCTGTAGGTCGTCGCACATGAGGTAGAGGTTGGCGGTGAGCAGGCCGGGCTCGGCGGGCGCCGGCTGGGAGGAGTCGCTCAGCGGGTGAAGGGCGGCTTCGGCAGGCGGCAGGCCGAAGACCAGCCAGCCGCCGCCGGCGTCGACGGCGGGGAGCTCGAGGACGTCGCGGAAGAAGGCTCGATCGGCCTCCGGGTCGGGGCTGTAGAAGAGGATGTGGGCGCCGTTGATCATGCGGGCGAGTCTATCGCTCGGGCGGCGACTCAGTCGCCGGCCCGCGGATCGCCGCGCTCGGAGACGGCGACTCGCCAGGTGACGCGATAGAGGTCGGCAGCGGCCTCGAAGCGGAGCTCGCGCCATTCGCAGAGATGGGCGAGGCGCGCCAGGATCTGTTGCCCGCCGTACGCCCGCTTGCCGCGACCGTCGGCCTCGGAGCCGCGCGGCTCGTTCTCGACCGTGAAGACGAGCTCGCGGCGGACGCGGTCGAGGGCGATCGAGAGGGCGGGCCGGCTGCCCGGCCGGCCGTGGCGGACGGCGTTGCCGAGCACCTCGCCGAGGAAGAAGCCGAAGCCGCCGGCGAGCGGGATGGCGAACCAGTAGTCGCTCGGCCAGTCGATGTCGACGCGGAAGGTCGGCTCCGGGCTCTGCGTGTCGACCTCCGAGGAGGGGAGCGCCGCCAGCACGCCGTTGTCCCAATGCAGGCGCGAGCGCAGGCCGGCGTCGCCGCGCACCCGCACGCAGATCGCCTGGAAGCGCTCGACGGTCTCCCGCGCCTGCGCCGCCTCGACCGCGCTGTCGGGGGCGAGCGGCGGCTCGGCGTCCCAGCGCGCCAGCAGCCAGGCAGTGGCGAGGACCCGCCGCTCGAGGTAGGCGGCGAGCCAGGCGGCGAAGGGATCGGCGGCCGGCGACGCGGCGAGAGCGCTCGCCAGCACGCGCGAGAGCGTGTCGATGCCGTGGGTGAGGAGCGCCGAGAGGCGCTGCCGCTCGTCGGCGCGCGTCGCCGCGACGAGGTCGGCGGCGAAGAGGGCGAGGTCGGCGTCGGGCTCGAGGACGAAGAGGACGCCGAGGCGGTGGCGCTCGTCGGCGCGCAGCGCCTCGATCGGCGCCGTCACCGCGACCGAGCGGACGAGCGCGTAGCGGGTCTCGGCGATCCCCCCCGGCCCGCGCACCTGGAGCGGCACGCCGTACGCCCGTCGCGGCTCCGGCGCCGCCACCTGCATGCGGTCGTAGTGGGCGCGCGCGCGTGGATCGGGCGCCACGAGATCGGCCACCCGCGTGCCGCTCTCGATCCCCAGCGCCGCCGCCGCCTGGTTGCCGTATACCACCAGATCGGTGTTCGGATCGACCACCATGAGCGGCACCTGCATGGTGTTCAGCAGGTTCTCTTTCTCGGCGAAGGCGAGCTCGGCCCGCGCCTGCGCGGCGACGGCGCGGCGGCGGTTCACCTCGAAGCCGGCGAGGAGGAGGACGAGGAGGAGCGCGAGGAGGGCGACCGGCAGCGCCGGGAAGCTGGGCTGGGCGGCGGGGAAGAGGACGAGGAGCCAGGTGGTCGCCGCGACCTGCACTGCGGCGACCGCGCCGCGGCCAGCGGCGACCCCCTGGTAGAGATAGAACGGATCGGCGGCGCCGCCGCGCCGCGCCTCGCGGGAGGTGAGGTCGGCGACGGCGGCGGCGAGCGGATCGCGCCGCGCTCGCCGCTCTGCGGCGAGCGCGCGGAGCATCGCCGCCCAGGGACGGAAGCGGCCGGCGGCCGGCGGCGCGGCGTGGACGATCGCGGCGGTCATCGGCGGCTCGATGCCGGCGGCGAAGCGCGGCCAGTCGATGCCGAAGGTGAGATCGGCGGCGAGCACCCCCCGCATGCCGTTCGCGCCATCGGCGAAGGGCACGAGGAGCGTCGCCACCACCCCCTGGCCGCCGAGGTCGAGATAGAGCCCCGACCAGTAGGCCTGCGGCGCCGGATCGCGGTAGTCGAAGCGGAAGTCGAACTCGTTGGCGGCGAAGTTGGGGAGCGCGGCGAGCTTGCGGAACTCACGCCCTTCGGCGAAGGCGGTGTCGCGGCGCGCGGCGGCATTAGCCCCGGGCAGCGCGGGGAAGGGGAGCGAGACGAGGGTGCCGTCCTCGGCGACGGCGTAGATCCGCACGACGCGCGGTGGCCGGTCGCCCGGCAGCGAGGGCAGCGGATGGCGGGGGAGCGCGCGGTCGAGGCCCGCGGCGGTCGCCGTCAGCCGCTCCGCGGCGCGAGCGACGAAGCGATCGGAGGGCGACGGCGCTCCCGCCTCGGTGCTCGCCGCGTCCTCGGCGCCTGGGCCGGCCGCGAGCGCGCGGCGGCGGGTGACGACAAGCCGGCGGCCGCCCGCGTCGAGGTAGGCGACGTCACGGAGCTGGAGCGGCGGCACGCCGGCGGCCGGATCGCCGGCCTCCCGCGGCGACAGCAGGCGGGCCGCTCGCGGCACGCCCGGTGTCGTGCTCGCGGGCGGCTGCTCTCCCGCCGCGCTCTCCGGCGCCGGGGTGCCGGGCTCGGCGAGGACGCCGCGCAGGGTGGCGAGCGATGGCGGGAGGCTCGTCTCGTCGTGCCAGGAGGCGAGCTCGCCGTAGAGCCGCGCCCGCTCGGGATCGGCGATCTGCCCGCGGTAGCGCCCGAGCTCGACGTGGAGCCAGGCGGCGACGCCCGGCGTCTCGGTCGGCCGCGCCGGCATCTTGTCGGCGACGAGGGCGTAGACCGCCTGGGCGCGGCTCTCGCCGATCCGCCGCAGCCACTCCTCGCGCACCGAGCGCGCGGTGAAGATCGCCAGCACCGCGAAGAGGGCGACGCCGAGGTAGAGGAGGCGCGGGCCGGGAGGGCTCGGCGGCCTGAGGCGCGGCGAGCTAGCGGCGGCGGCGTGGTTGGAGGTCTCCGTGCGCTGCTCCTCTCCGTGGCTCTCGCGAATCCCGTTGGGTACCAGGACGCTCCGTCTTCCAACCAGCCAGCGAGCGCTCCCAGGCCGCAAAATAGCTCATCGCTGTCGCCGGGCGATACTTCGGTCGGCCGTCCCGCGAGGCTGGCGCTCGCGGGCTAGAATCGCCAGCCATGGCCGCCGGCCGATCGGACCTCGCCGCGGGCTTCGCCGCCGCGCTCGCCGCGGGCGACCTGGCGCGGCGGCCGATCGTCCTCGTCGAAGATCACCTCTTCCACGTCGGCGAGCTGCTCGCGGCGCTCGCCGCGGCGTCGCCGGGGATCGGCCGCCATCTCGGCGTCGTCTGCCTCGAGCGGCGCGGGCCGGACACCGAGCGCGCCGTGGCGCGCTGGCTCGTCGACCATCCGGGCCTCGCGGTGGCGGCGGAGGCGGACGGCGCCGCTCACGGTCTTTCGCCGCTCGCCCCGGAGGTCTTCACCAGCGCGCCGCGCCTCGCCGCCCGCCTCGCGGCGGCGCTCCGGCCGGGCGGCCTCCTCGTCCAGGACGTCCAGCTGCAGACGCTGTCCTTCCTGCCCGCCGACCGCTGGTGGGAGTCGATCTACCTCGCCAGCACGGTCCGCGGCACCTTTTCCGAGCGGCCGCCGACGGTGCGCTTCCTCTCCAACAAGCGCGGCTACGAGGCGACCTTCGGGCGCGACCTGCACGAGGCGGGCTTCGATCCGCGCGACGTGATGGCCAAGGGCGACCTGGCGCGCGCCGTCGTGCCGACGCTCCTCGGGCACCTGGCGCGCCACTTTCCGCTGGCGCTCACCGCTCGCAGTCCGGCAGCCGGCATCCGCCTGGGGCGCGAGGACCGCGCCGAGATCGACGCCGCGCTCGATCTCGTGCTCTGGGAGGGCGCCGACGGCGCCGTGGAGCTCGCCGGCCGCGCCATGGCTGGAGCCGCGCCGCTGGCGCTCAAGGCCGGCGGCCACGAGGCCGTCACCTGGCGCCGGCTGATCGCCGATCGCCTGGCCGAGGACGCCGGCGGCAGCGGGGTGCCCGTCGTCGAGATCGGTGCGCGGCTGGCGCCCGAGGGCGCGCTCAGGGCCGAGGTTACCAACGCCGCGGCGCGCCACCTGCACCTCCTCCGCGGCCGCCTCGCCGAGCCCGCCGCCATCGTCACCGCCGAGCACGCTTACCGCCTGGCGGAGCGGCTGGTGGTGGGGATCGTCGCACCGGTGCCGCTCCCCGCCGCCGCGCCGTCGCTCCTCGGTCCAGCCTAGACCCTCAGTCTGCCTCCGCCGGCTGCGGCCTGCCTCCGCCGGCCTCCTCCTCCCTCCCGCGCGGCGTGCGAGGGGAGCGGAGGTCGCGGCATAGCTCCGCTCTCCGCCGCGCCGCTAGCCTCCCGATCAGAACGCTTCGCGACTCTGCAGGGAGGTGCCCTCATGTCAGCCCCAACGTCCAGCCGAGCGGCGGTCCGCTCGCCCGCGCCGGTGCCCAGCCGTCTCCTCGCCAGAAAGCCGCTGTCGCTCCTCCTCGCCGAGGCGGCGGGCGAGCAGCGCCTGCGGCGCGTGCTCGGCCCGGTGCAGCTCACCGCCTTGGGCGTCGGGGCGGTCATCGGCGCCGGGATCTTCGTCACCACCGGCGCCATCGCGCGGCAGACGGCGGGGCCGGCGCTCTCGGTTTCCTACGTCGTCGCCGGCCTCGCCTGCATCTTCGCCGCCCTCTGCTACGCCGAATTCGCCGCTCTCGTCCCCGTCGCCGGCTCCGCCTACACCTATGCCTACGCGACGCTCGGCGAGCTCTTCGCCTGGATCATCGGCTGGGATCTCGTCCTCGAGTACGCGGTCTCCTCGGCGGTGGTGGCGACCGGCTGGTCGGGCTACTTCCAGAGCGTGCTGGGGATCTTCGGCCTGGCGGTCCCCAAGGCGCTCGCCGGGCCGGTGGTCAACTACGACCCGGCGCTCGGCCATCTCGTCGCCACCGGCGCCGTCATCAACCTGCCGGCCTTCCTCGCCGTCGCCGGGGTGACTGTCGTCCTCGTCCTCGGCATCCGCGAGAGCGCCGGCCTCAACACCATCCTGGTGGGGATCAAGGTCGCCGCGGCGATCCTCGTCATCGTCGTCGGCTCGCATTACATCGTGCGCGCCAACTGGCACCCCTTCGCGCCCTTCGGCTGGACCGGCCTCTCGTTCTTCGGCCACACCCTCCTGGGGACGACCGACGCCGGCGGCAAGCCGGTCGGCATGCTCGCCGGCGCGGCGCTCGCCTTCTTCGCCTACATCGGCTTCGATTCGGTGTCGACCCACTCGGAGGAGGCGAAGAACCCGCAGCGCGACGTGCCGATCGCGCTCATTGTCTCCCTCGTCCTCTGCACGGCGCTCTACATCGGCGTCGTCGCGGTGCTCACCGGCATGGTCGGCTACAAGGACCTCGACCTCGCGGCGCCGGTCGCCGACGCCTTCCGCCGGGTCGGCCTGCCGTGGGCGCAGTTCGTGGTCGCCGCGGCGGGGGTTGCCGGCATCACCTCGGTCCTTCTGGTGACCATGCTGTCGCAGGCCCGCATCCTCCTCGCCATCGCCCGCGACGGCCTCCTCCCGGCGCACTTCTTCGCCGCCATCCACCCGCGGTATCTCACGCCGTGGAAGTCGACTCTTGCGACCGGCGCCTTCGTCGCCCTCCTCGCCGCCTTCCTGCCCATCGACGTGCTCCTGCTGCTCGTCAACATGGGGACGCTCCTCGCCTTCGTGCTGGTCGCCGGAGCGGTCCTCATCATGCGCCGCACGCATCCGGACGCCCGGCGCCCCTTCCGCGTGCCCTGGGTGCCGCTGGTGCCGATCCTGGGCATCGTGAGCTGCCTGCTGCTGATGTTCTCGCTGCCGCCTGAGACCTGGCTCCGCCTCGTCGTCTGGCTGGCCCTCGGCTTCGTCATCTACTTCGGCTACGGCCGCCGCCACAGCCATCTGCAGCAGACCGAGGTGATGCGGGAGGAGTGATGGAGCTCGGCCTAGTCCCCCCCGAAGGGGCACTCCACGGCGCTGCCAACGAACGGCTGCCAGAGCCCGAAGATCGGCGGGCTCCCGGCCGGGCAGAGAGTGCCCGGGTAGGCGCAGCAGGTGCTCAGCGTCGTCGTGGTGAGGATGTGCGTGCCATTCGAGCAGGTGAGCCGGCAGTTGCCGAGCTGCTGACTCGCCAGCCAGGTGGGGAGCGGCGCCGCCGCCGCGGCGATCGACGGCGGATCGCCGGGAGCGCTCGCCGGCGCCGTCGCCGCGGTGAGAGCCGATCCGAAGGTGGAGAGGAGCAGGCAGACGACGGAGAGGGCGAGGGCGTTCTTCTTCATGCGATTCCTCACGAGGGCCGTCGCGGGAGCATTCCCGCAGAGGCGACCTTTATCGTAAGGGAAATCTCTTGCGGCGGGCGGGCGGCTGACCGCGCCGGAGCCGCCGAGGGCTCCGGTCGGCTCGCCGGCGTTTGCCCTCCGGCCGCTTCGGGCATAGCATCGCAGCGAACCCCCAGGGACCAATCGCCGCTCCGCGCCAGGAGCCGCCGAGGGATCGGGCATGCTGACGCTGACGTACATCCTCTTCGCGGCCGCCGGCTGCCTCTACGTGCTCGTCGCGGCCTTTCTCGGCCACGCCTCGGACTTCGTCGATTTCGGCCACGCGGGCCACGCGGGCGCGGCTGGCGGCCAGGCGCAGTCGGGGAGCTACGGCGCCGGCGGGCACGGCAGCGCCTCCGCCGGCACCGTCGGCCACACCGTCTTCCACTTCCCGTTCTTCTCGCCGCTGGCGCTCGCCACCCTCGTCGCGGCGATCGGCGGCTTCGGCCTCATCGGCAAGTATGGCCTGGCGCTCGGCGACGGCGGCAGCCTGCTGCTCGCCATCCCCGCCGCCATGGCGATCGCCTACCTCGTCACCTACGTCGCCTTCCGGCTCGTCGCCGGCTCCCGCGCCTCGAGCGTCATCCGCCTCGACCAGATCCGCGGCTCGGAGGCCGAGGTGACGGCGCCGATCCCGGCGGGCGGGGTGGGGGAGGCGGTCGCCATGGTCGGCGGCCAGCGCTACCCGGCGCCGGCGCGCGAGGCCGACGGCGGCGCGGTGCGGCGCGGTGCCGTGGTCACCGTCGTCGGCATGGCCGGCCCGACCCTGCTGGTCAGAGCTCCAATCGCGGTCCCCGAAGGAGAGTCGCGGCATGCCCAATAGCACCGGCCTGGTCCTCGTCCTCGCCGCCGTCGGCGTCCTCATCCTCGTCGCCCTGGGCTACGTCGTCGCCTATCTCGCCTTCCTCAAGAAGGCCGGCCCCAACGAGGTGATCGTCGTCTCCGGCCGCGGCGCGGTGAAGTTCATCACCGGCGGCGCCGACATGGTGATCCCGCTCTTCCACACCTGGAACATGCTGTCGCTCGAGGTGATGACGCTCGACGTCACGACGCCCGAGGTCTACACCGCGCAGGGCGTGCCGGTGGCGGTCGACGGCGTGGCGCAGATCAAGATCAAGAAGGACGAGGCCTCGCTGCAGGCGGCGGCCGAGCGCTTCCTCGGCAAGCAGCCGCAGGAGATCGCCAAGATCGCGCTGGAGACGGTGCAGGGCCACCTGCGAGGCATCCTCGGCACCCTCACGGTCGAGGACATCTACATGAGCCGCGACCAGTTCGCCCAGAAGGTGCAGGAGATCTCGGCCGGCGACCTCGCCAACATGGGGCTCGGCATCGACTCCTTCACCATCCGCGACATCCGCGACAAGCACGGCTACCTCGAGGCCCTCGGCAAGCCGCGCATCGCCGCCATCAAGCGCGACGCGGCGATCGCCGAGGCCGGCGCTAACAAGGAGGCGGCGATCGCCCAGGCGGACGCCGAGCGCGAGACGCGCCAGCGGCAGGCCGAGGCCCAGCGCCTGGCGCAGGAGGCCGAGGCGCAGCGCGACGCGGCCGTCGCCGAGGCCAACGCCGACAAGGCGCGGCGCCAGCAGGAGGCCGACGCTGGCGCCCGGCGCGCCGCCGAGATCGCCAACTACCAGGCGGCGCAGGCCATCGCCGAGCAGCAGGCGATCGCCAACCAGAAGAAGGCGCAGGCCGAGATGGCCTACGAGCTGCAGAAGAAGACGGTCGAGATCCAGGTCCAGGAGCAGGAGATCAAGCGCAAGGAGAAGGAGCTCGACGCCACCATCCGCCGGCAGGCCGACGCCAAGCGCTACGAGATCGAGACCCTGGCGTCGGCCGAGCGGCAGCGCATCGAGACCGGCGCCGAGGCCGAGAAGTCGCGGCTGACGACCGTCGCCGAGGGCGAGAAGGCGCGCGGCCTCGCCGGCGCCGCGGTCACCCAGGCGCAGGGCCTGGCCGAGGCCGAAGCGCAGCGGGCGCGCGGTCTCGCCGAGGCGCAGATCCGCGAGGCGCAGGGTCTCGCCGAGGCCGAGGCGCGGAAGGCCCAGGGCCTGGCGGAGGCCACCGCCATGGAGCAGAAGGCCGAGGCCTGGAAGAAGTACGGCGAGGCCGCGATCATCCAGATCCTCGCTCCCATCCTCCCCGAGATCGCCCGCGCCATCGCCGAGCCGCTGGCGCGGATCGATCGCATCACCCTCGTCAACACCGGCGGCGGCAGCGAGGGCGGCGACGGCTTCTCGCGCATCACCGGCGAGGTCGCCAAGGTGATCGCGCAGGTGCCGCCGGTCGTCGAGTCGCTCACCGGCTTCCGCCTCAACGATCTCTTCGACCGGGCGCGGGGAGCGCAGCCGCCGACGGCCGGCGGTGGGCCGGCGGAGACAGCCGTCCAGACGCCGGTGGACGAGCGGCGCCCGGATCCGAGCCCGCCGCCGGCGGAGACCGGCGCCGGAGCTTAGACAGCGCGGCTCGCCGTCCAGGCTCACCCGGTCAGGCGAGCAGCACCTCCTTCAATAGGACCAGAGGATCGCCCCGCGGCGGTCCTCGCTTCGCGTCGTCCGACGAGGAGGAACCGATGCTGCAGAACTTCCGCGCCCACCGCCGCCTGATCCTCGCGCTGGCCCTGTTGAGCGGCTTCGCCGCCTCGCTCCTCGTCCTGCCGGCGCCGACCACCGCCACGACGAGGACAGGGCACGACTTCACCTACTACACCGACGCCACCCACGCCCATCCTGTCGGCTACTGCTTCGTCTGTGTCGGCTACTCCGGCTGCAACGGCCAGATCACGCCGTTCTACCGGGTCGGCAATTATCCCTGCAACTAGCGCGCGCGCTGGCGGATGCGAAAGGCGGCCACCGCCTGCGGCGGCTCGTCGGGGAGCGCGCCGGCTAGGCGCCGGATGGTCTTCGCCCAGCCCGCCTGCGCCGTCCACAGACGGGCCGGCGCAGCCTCGCGGCGGCGCTCGGGGGCGGTGAGCCAGGCGGCGAGGTCGGGGCGGCGGCGGCCGGTCGAGTCGACGGCGACCGCCGCGAAGCCCGCCGCTCGCGGGTAGAGGGCGAGGAGGCCGAAGGTCTCCGGCTCGCCCTCCACCTGGAACAGCCCGACGCGCCCGCGCGGCCCGTCCGCCAGCTCGAGGAGGATGCCCTCGATCAGCGGATGGCCGTTGGCGAAGAAGTCGAGCGCCTCGTTCTCGACCCCCTCCTCGCGATCGAAGGTCCCCAGGTAGCGCGACCCCGCGGGCACGCCGGGTAGGCTCTCGACCAGCGCCTCGTAGCCGAGCTCGATGCGGAAGGTGCGGCGGCCGCTCTCGCGCTCGACGAGGAAGCCGAAGCGCGCCGCGGCGCGCTCGACCAGGCTCTGGGTGACGGTCTCGAGATCCGGCGGCACGCGCGCCAGGATGCCGGCCGCCATCGGCGGCCGGTAGGGGTCGCGGTGGAGCTCGTGGTAGGCCGCGGCGAGCACCCGGTCGCGCGCTGCCCGCGCCTCGTCGAGGACGCCGGCAAAGGCCGCGGTGGGGATGTCGAAGGGGCCGTCGAGCGCCGCCGCCTCGATGGCGCGAGCGAGGCTGGCGAGCTCGCGCTCGAGCCCGGCGGTGGGGGCGCGGAAGATGCCGATCTCCTCGTAGAGCGCGGCGAGGGTGCGGCCGAGCCCCGCCGGCGGCTGGAAGTAGACGATCTCGGTCGGCCGGCTGCGGCCGATGCGATCGAGCCGGCCGATGCGCTGCTCGACGACCGCCGGGTTCCACGGCAGGTCGAAGAGCACCAGGCGGTGGCAGAACTCGAAGTTCCGTCCCTCCCCGCCGGCCTCGGTCGAGAGCAGGATCGGCGGTCCCTCGGGGAGGCGGAACTGCGCCACCTCGATGTCGCGGCGCGCCGCGTCGAGCCCCTCGTGGAAGATGCCGGCGCGCAGCGCCGCGCGCTTCTCGATCGCCTCCTGGATGCGCTCGAGCGTCTCGCGATGGGCGACGAAGACGAGTGTCTTCTCGCCCGCCTGCCGCCAGCCGGGGAGCTCGGCGAGGAGCCAGGCGAGCCGCGGATCGGCGCGCTCGGCGGCGGCCAAGAGTGTGGCGAGCTCGGCGTCGCCGCGCTCGGCCGGCGGGGTGACCGCGGCGAGGGCGGCCGGGGAGGCGAGGGCGCGGGCGATGCGGTCGAGCGCCGGCCGCCGGGCGGCGGCGTTGGGGACCGCGGCGGCGCGCGCCCGCCGCTCCAGGCGGAGCAACGGCTCCCAGCCGTCGCCCGCCGTCTCGACCGGCAGCGGGAGGCGCGGCGGCAGGCCGCCGACGTCGGCCCGCCGGGTGGCGCTGGTGCAGGGCGGCAGCGGCTCGCGGCGCGCCAGGCGCTGGTCGAAGCTCTGCTCGACCGGGAGCTCCGCCGGCCGCAGCAGCTGCAGCAGGCGGAAGAAGCCGTGGGCGTCGTCCTCGAGCGGCGTCGCGGTGAGGAGGAGGACGTTCCTGCCGGCGGCGGCGAGCGGCGCCACGGCGCGGTAGGCGGGGTTGCCCGGGTGCCCGGGCGGCCGCTTCAGGCGATGCGCCTCGTCGACGACGAGGAGATCGATCCCCGCGGCGGCCGCCTGCTCGGCGAGCCGCCGCCGCTCGGCGAGGAGCTCGAGCGAGACGATGGCGCGGCGGTGGACGTCGAAGGGATTGAAGTCCGCCCCGTGGTCGCGGGCGACGTCGCCGAGGCGCTGGTCGTCCAAGAGGGCGAAGACCTGGTGGTGCTTGCGCCACAGCTCGCCCAGCCACTGCACGGTGAGCGTCTCCGGGGCGACGACGAGCACGCGCTCGGCGCGGCCGGTGTGGACGAGGCGGTTCAGGATCAGGCAGGCCTCGACGGTCTTGCCCAGCCCCACCTCGTCGGCGAGCAGCCAGCGCACCGGATCGCTTGCGGTGGCCCGCTCGGCGACGTAGAGCTGATGGGGGAAGAGGCGGATGCGGCCGCCGAGGAACGAGCCGAGGCCGGCCGCCTGGCGCAGGCGCTCCAGGTGGAGCGCGTCGAGGCGGTTCTGGAAGTCTTCGAAGGCGTCGGTCTCGCCGCGCGCCAGGCGGCTCCACGGCGAGGCCTCGGGCGGCGGCGGCCAGAGGTCGTCGGCGCTCACCCGCCGGCCGTCGGCGAGGAGCCAGGCGGCGCCGCCGTTCTCAGGCGCAGCGAGGGTGACCACCTCGCCGCTCGCCGGCAGGCGAGCCCGGCCGCCGGGCGCCGGGGTGAAGCGGACGAGGGCGTCGGCGTCGGCGGCGAAGACGAGAGTGGTCGCCGCCTCCGGAAACTGCACCTCGATGCGCCGGCCGTGGAGCGCCAGCACGCGGCCCGGCCCCAGCTCGGGGTTGCCGCGATGGGTGAGCCGGTCGCCGGGGTGCCACGTCGCCATGCGCGGGGCATCATACGAGAGGCTCGCGGCGCGGCCATCCTCGGAACCGAGCTGAGCCAGCAGACGGCCACCGGTCGCCGCAGGGCCCGGCGCGGGAGAGGAATAGAGTAGGGGCGAGAAGGGAATGCGCGCCTCATGATGAACCTCGCCGGCCCGTCCTACGATTTCGGCAACGTCCTCTTCGCCGTCCTCCAGGAGTGCGAGCACCGCCGCCGCGGCCTGCTCGCCAACGAGGCCGAGCGGTCGCTCTACGACGTGGCGCGCGCCAAGCTCGAGCAGATCCACCGCAGCTACCTCGAGTGCGGCGGCGGCCCCGAGTACTGGCGCGAGCTGGAGAGCGAGGTGCTGCGGACGGCGATGCCGCAGTACGTCGTCGCCGCCCTCGAGCAGACGCGGCTCGAGCGCACCAACTACGACCTCTGGCGGCGCGGCGATCCGGTCGCGCGCGCCTGCTGGGCGGTCGGCGCGCTCGCCGTCGGCGGCATCCTGATCGTCCTCCCCTTCATCCCGATCGCCGAGGACGCTTTCGCCTTCGCGGCGGCGGCGGCGGGGATCTTCTATCCCGAGATCAAGCGCTCGTTCTTCGATTTCCGCCACGCGCGGACGCTCAACCACCTGGTCACCGGCGCCGAGGCGTATCAGAAGAACCGCCGCATCCACTTCATGACCAACGCCGAGGTGTTCGACGCCTTCCGCAATATCGGTGGCGCCGCGGCGGCGCCGCCGGCACCGGCCGCTGCCGTTCCGGTGACTCCGGAATCGCCGCCGGAGCCGGCGACCGCGGCGCCGAAGCAGCCTCTCGACCTCACCTCCGTTGCCGCGAGATCGGAGCCGGCGCCCGAGGCGGAGCCGAGTCGCGAGCGCACGGCACAGTCGGCCTGAGCTGGCGGCCTGAGCTGGCCGGCTCGGTCGGGCGGGCTAGGGGCCGATGCGGGTGAGGGTGAGGATCGGCCCGTCGACCGCCTCGGGATCGCTCAAGTCGATGCGGGCGTGCAGGGCCCAGAGGTTGTCGCCCTCGCGGTCGAGGAGGATCTGCACCGCGTCCCAGGTGCGCTCGCCGGTCTCCCGCAGATGCGTCCAGGCGTGGCGGCGGGATTCGGCGGTGAACAGCGGGTCGCCGTAGCTCTCGTGGAACGGGGCGAGCGCCGCCTCGAAGCGCGCCTGGTCCCACGGCCCCTCGGGATCGTCGGGGTCCTGGCGGATGGAGTCGGCGGCCTCCTCCCAGGCGCGTTCGGCGAGCTTGCGCACCAGCAGGTGCATCTCGGCCCGCACCCGCGCCGCGAAGGCCTTGGGGTTCTCCAGCAGATCGCGGATCCACAGCGCCTCGCGCGCCGCCTCGCGGGCGGCATCCCGCGCCATCCGCTGGGCCAGCCGCACCTCCGGATGGAGGAGGCTCTCCCACTCCTCGAGCAGGCTGGTGTCGGTGAGGTCGAGGAGGGCGCGGAAGAAGCCGAGGGCGTCCCACACCCCCTCGGTCTTCGCCAGCTCGGGGACGCTCTGGTCGAGCGTCTTGTAGAGCTGCGACAGGTAGCGCAGCAGGACGCCCTCGCTGCGCTGCAGGCCGTAGCGGCGGACGTAGTCGGCGAAGGAGAGGTAGCCCTCGAACATCTCGCGGCCGATCGACTTGGGAGCGATCTCCCGCCCGCCGACCCAGGGGTGGTCCTCCTTGAAGCGGTTGAAGGCGCCGTAGAGGAAGTCGGCGAGCGGCTGCGGGTGGGTGATCTCCGCGAGCTTCTCCATGCGCTCCTCGTACTGCATACCCTCCGCCTTGAGCTGGGCGACCGCCTCGGTCTTCAGCTTGTCGACCTGCTTTCTGAGCACGATCTCCGGGTTCTCGAGGATCGACTCGACGAGCGTCAGGACGTCCAGCGGATAGCTCTCGGAGTCGAGCTCGAGCCGCTCGAGGGTCTCGATCAGGTAGAGCGACAGCGCCTGGTGGAGCGAGAAGTCCCACTGCAGGTCCTCGGCGATCACCACCCAGAGGTAGCGGCTGCGGCTGTCCCGCGCCAGGCGCAGGATGCCGGCGCGGTAGAGCGAGCGGACGAGGACCGCGGCGTAGGAGAGGAGGCGCCCCTTGGTCGCCTCGTCCTCGTGGCAGCGGCGGATGAGCTCGCGCAGCGTGCCGAAGTTGCGGCGCTCGGGGTCGTCCTCCTCGGCGTCCCGCTGGAGGAGCGCCAGGACCATGCCGTGGGTGATGCGGAAGCGCGAGCGGAGCGTCTCCGGAGGGTGGCTGATGAGCTTCTCGAAAGTCTCCGCCGTCCACGACACCTCGCCCTTGGCTGGGCCGCGGGCGGGGGACTTCGACTTCTTGCCGCCGCTCTCGGCCTTCTTGTCGCTCCGTCGCTTCTCGATGATGTGCTCCGGCGCCTGGGCGACGACGCTCCCCTGGGTGTCGAATCCCTTGCGGCCGGCGCGGCCGGCGATCTGCTGGAAGTCGCGCACCGAGAGCATGGCGATCTTCTTGCCGTCGTACTTGGCGAGGCGGGTGAAGAGGACGGTGCGGATGGGGATGTTCACGCCGACGCCCAGGGTGTCGGTGCCGGAGATCACCTTGAGCAGGCCCTGCTGCGAGAGCTGCTCGACGAGCAGCCGGTATTTGGGCAGCAGGCCGGCATGGTGGACGCCGATGCCGAAGGAGAGGAAGCGGCGGAACTCCTTGCCGTACGGCGTATCGAGCCGGAAGTCGCCCACCGCGTCGCGGATGCGGTCGCGCTCCTCGCGGCTGGCGATCTTCATGCTGGTGAGCGACTGCGCCAACTCGGCGCACTCGCGCTGGGTGAAGTTGACGATGTAGATCGGCGACTTGCCCTGGTTTAGGAGGTCTTCGACCGTCTCGTGGAGCGGCGTCTCGCGATACTCCCAGTCGAGCGGCACCGGCCGCACGCCGGAGGCGACGACCGCCACCTCGTGCACCGACTCGCGAGCGAGGCGCTCGGCGATCGCCGAGACGTCGCCGAGGGTTGCCGACATGAGGAGGAAGCGCGTCGCGGGGAGCGTGATGAGCGGCACCTGCCAGGAGACGCCGCGCTCGGCATCGGCGTAGTAGTGGAACTCGTCCATCACCACGTAGGGGGCGTCGAGGCCGCCGCCGCGGCGGAGAGCCATGTTGGCGAGCACCTCGGCGGTGCAGCAGAGGACGCGCGCCGTGGGGTTGATCGAGGCGTCGCCGGTCAGCATGCCGACATCGCCGGCGCCGAAGACCTCGCAGAGCGAGAAGAACTTCTCCGAGGCGAGGGCCTTGATCGGGCTGGTGTAGAACGAGGTCTTCCCCTCGCAGAGGGCGCGGAAATGGAGCCCGAGGGCGACCAGCGACTTGCCGGAGCCGGTCGGCGTGTTGAGGATGACGTGCCGCCCGGCCATGATCTCGAGGAGCGCCTCCTCCTGCGCCGCGTAGAGCTCGAAGCCGACCTCGGCCACCCAGTCGAGGAACTGGCCGAGGATCCAGTCGGCGTCCGCGGTCGGCGCCGCCGGCAGGCGGGCGGCGAGCGACGGCTTGCCGCCTGGAGCGGCAGCAGCAGCGCTGATCGAGGGCGAGGCGAGATCGGTCATGCGCCGTCGATTCTCCCACGTCGGGCCGCCGGGCGCCCGGCGCCCGCTCGCCAACCGGTGAGCCGGATAAGATGATGGCGGCGGCGAGGCGGCCGCCGGACGCGAGCACGGCCAGACGACGAGAACGACAGCGAAAGAGAGGGGGAGCCGATGGACAACCGCGAGATCCCGCAGGCCGAATGGAAGGCGTTCCTGGACAAGCTGAGCCGCGACCACCAGGGCTGGCGGGTGACGGTCGAGGTGCTGCTCGGCGACGAGGGGGCGCAGCGGCTGGTCGACGATCTGCCGCTCCTCGGCATCGCCATGGAGGAGAAGGGGAGTCGCGCCGGCGCCATCGACATCGACGCCGGCGTCTCGGCCGACGATCACATCGAGCACGGCGTCGACAATCCGAGCCACGTCCGCTGGGTGGGCGACGGGCTCGCCGGCGCGCTCGAGGTCGAGGCGGACGGCGGCCCGACGACGCTCGTCCGCTTCCTCGCCCCGCGCGGCTGAGGCCCCGCCTGCCCGACGCCGGCGAGCCGCGGCTCCTCTGCGCCGACCGCGGCGACGACGGCGTTCGCCTCGATCGCGTCCTCCGCCGCTGGCTCTCCGACCGGCCGGAGATCTCGCGCCAGATGATCCAGGGGTGGATCGCGGCGGGCGCCGTCGCCGTCAACGGCGTCGCCGCGGCGCGCCCGGCGGCGCGCCTGCGCCGCGGCGACGAGATCGTCGTCCTGCTGCCGCCGGCGCCGCCGCGGCGCCTCCATCTCGCCCAGGAGCTGCCGCTCGCCATCCTCTACGAGGACGAGCACCTCCTCGCCGTCGACAAGGCGGCCGGGCTGGTCGCCCATCCGACCGCCGGCCATCGCGACGGCACGCTGTGGAACGCCCTGCTCTTCCGGGCGCAGGCCTGGAGCGCGGCGGCCCGGTCTCCTGCGGACGCGCCGGCGCCGCGGCCGAGCCTCGTCCATCGCCTGGACCGCGGCACCTCGGGCGTCCTCCTGGTGGCGAAGTCCGCCGCCGTCCATGCCGGCCTGCAGCGGGCGCTCCGCGCCGCCGCCGCGGAGAAGGTCTATCTCGCCGTCGTCCACGGCCGCACCCGGCGAGAGCACGGGCGGATGACCTGGCGGATCGGCGTCGATCCGGAGGACCGCCGGCGGCGGCTGGCCGGCGCCCCCGGAGATCCAGCCGCCGGACGCGAGGCGCTCACCCTCTACGAGCGCCTCGCGGAGTCCGCCGCGGCGCCGCTCTCGCTCCTCGCCTGTCGGTTGAAGACCGGCCGCACGCACCAGATCCGCGTCCACCTCCGCGCCCTCGGCCACCCGCTCGTAGGCGACGCGGTCTACGGCCTACGAGAATGCGCGGCGGCGCGCCTCGACCGCCTTGACGGCGCGGTATCAGAGACGTGCGCGGCGCTCGGCCGCCCGGCGCTCCATGCCTGGCGGTGCCGGTTCGTCCACCCGGTCAGCCGCGAGCGGCTGGAGATCGCAGCGCCGCTACCGCCGGATCTCGCCGCTCTCCTCGCCGCCGCGGGGCTGGCATTGCCGGCATGGCCGGCGTCGCCGGGTTGAGGTCGCCGTGCGCCCACACTCGCGCCGGGTCCGTCTCCCAGGGGTAGACGTGCACCATCCAGCCGAAGACGGCGGGGTAGAAGCGTCCTCCCGCCGCCTGGCAGTCGGCGGCGGTGGCGATCGAGCCGGCGAAGCCGAAGCGACTCCAATCGGCGGCCGCTCCCTCGCCGCGCGGCGGCAGGCAGAAGTTGACGTGCTGGTGCCAGCGGGCGACGGAGAGCGGCACGCGGTCGTCCAGCCGCGCCTCGGCCCAGCGCTGCGGCGCGGTGTACATGGCGCCGACCAGCTCGTAGCCGGCGGCGGTGCGGCGGTAGAGGAGCGAGGTGGGCGCGGTGGGATCGAAGCGGAAGGCGGCGGCGAGCCCGTTGCGCCAATTGGTGAAGTGGATCTGCCGCTGCGGCAGGTTGGGGAGGAAGGGCTTGAAGCCGTCCGCCACCGCCCGGTGCCAGTCGCGGTAGGGGGCGAGGGCGTCCCGCAGAGTGGCGACCAGGGCGTCGGCCCGCTCGCGGTCGACGGCTCGCGCCGGCCGCAGCGTCGTCATCCGCATGTGCGCCGCCATGCCGACGCCGCCGTGCCCGTCCATCTCCATGTCCTCGTTGGACATCGACATCATGGCGCCGGTGTGCGGGTCGGCCCGCACGGCGCCGCCGGGCTGGATGGCATCAGGGGGCGGTGGCGCCTCGCCCTCGGCGGCGAGGACGCTGGCGCGCGCTTCGCCGTCGCGACAGGCGGCGAGAAACGGCAGGGAGAGGACGACCGGCAGCAGAAGGATGAGCGAGGGTCGGCGGATGGTCAAGAACGGCCTCCGGAACGCCAATTCGGCGTTTCCAGAAGGTTAGACGCGACGAGCTGGGATCGGGTTACCGGCTCTGCTGGAGGCGCCGCGGCTGCCTCACCGCCGCGCCGCCTCGCGCTCCTGCAGGTAGCCGAGGCACTTGTAGATCAGCTTGGCGGCGAGGAAGTCGCTCGCCGGCTGGCCGCCGATCGGGGCCAGCTCGACGACGTCCATCGCCACCACGGTCTTCCGCTGGAAGAGCGTCCGCAGCAGATTGAGCGTCGGGTACCAGGCGCCGCCGCCGGGCTCCGGAGTGCCGGTCGCCGGCACCAGCGAGGGATCGAAGTAGTCGATGTCGAAGGTGAGATAGATCGCCTCCGGCAGGCGCGCCAGAGCGGCGGCGAAGCGCTCCGCGGCGCTCTCCATCTCGTGCCCCCAGATCACCTCCAACTGCCGCCGGCGCACCAGGGAAGCCTCGGGCGTCGACAGCGAGCGGATGCCGAGAGCGAGCGTCGGCACCCCGCTGTCGACGATGCGCTTCATGACGCTGGCGTGCGAGTAGGGCGTGCCCTCGAACTCCTCGCGCAGATCGGCATGGGCGTCGAACTGTACGACGCCGATCTCGCCATGGACGGCGCGCGCCGCGGCGACCGGTGCCTGGGTCAGGCTGTGCTCGCCGCCGAGGGTGACGAGGAACTTGCCCGCCGCGAGGTGGCGACGCGCCTCGGCCGCGAGCTCCGCCATCGCCTCGCCCATTGCGAAGGCCTCGGGAAGGTAGGGCGGCAGCGTCGCGATCCCCTGGCGGAAGGGCTCGCTCCCCAGCTCCTCGTCCCACAGCTCCATGCTCTGCGAGGCGCGGAGGATGGCCGCCGGGCCGGCGGAGGTCCCCTTGCCGTAGGTCGTCGTGCGCTCGAACGGCACCGGCAGCACCACCGCGCGGCTGCCCTCGTAGCCGCAATCGTCGTCCTCGAGGAGCCCGTAGTTCGTCGGCAGGAAAGGCATGGGGCGGGGTTGTAGCAGCGCGCTCAACGGGCGTCAAGGGCGCCGCCGACGAGCAGCGGTGGCATCATCTGACGATGACCGACCTCTCCCTCCCGCCCGAGCTCCTCGCCCGCCTCGCCGCCGCCCGCTCCGTCGTCGCCTTCACCGGCGCCGGGGTGTCGAAGGAGAGCGGGCTCGACACCTTCCGCGATGCCGGCGGCGTGTGGCAGCGGGTGCGGCCCGAGGAGATGGCGACGCCGGAGGCGTTTCGGCGGCGGCCGGAGGTGGTCTGGCGCTGGTACGCCGAGCGCTTCACGCGGGCCGCGGCGGTCGAGCCCAACCCGGCTCACCACGCCCTCGTCAGATGGGAGCGGCTGTTTCCGTCGTTCTGTCTGGTGACTCAGAACGTCGACGGGCTCCATCGCCGCGCCGGCAGCTCCGATCTCCTGGAGCTCCACGGCAGCCTCGCCTGGGCGAAGTGTGACGCCTGCGGCCGGCGGATGCCGACGGCCGAGGCGGTCGCGGCGTCGCCGGAATCGCCGCCGATCTGCTCCTGCGGCGCCCAGCTGCGGCCGGCAGTCGTCTGGTTCGGCGAGACGCTGCCGGAGGCGATCCTCGAGCGCGCCGGCGAGGCCGCCGCCTGGTGCGACGCCTTCGTCTCGATCGGCACCTCGGCGACCGTCTATCCCGCCGCCGGGCTGATTGACCTGGCGCTGCGCAACGGCGCCTGCCTGCTCGAGGTCAACCCCGAGCCCACCCCCTTCTCGCGCCTCGCCGCCGGCCGCCTCGCGGCGCCGGCGGGGGAGGCGCTCCCCTGGCTGACCGAACAGATCGCCGGCGCCCGCGGCCTGCCTGCCGCCGGCCTTACCAGCAGCTGACCGCCGAGGAGAGCCCACCATGCCGCCCGTCGACTGGATGATCCGCGAGCTCCCCGCCGCCGAGCGGCCGCGCGAGCGCCTGCTGGCGCAGGGGAGCGCGGCGCTCTCCGACGCCGAGCTCATCGCCGTCCTCCTGCGCACCGGCAGCGTCGGCCGCTCGGCGTTCAGGATGGCGATGGAGCTGCTGCAGGAGGTCGACGGGCTCCCCGGTATGCTCGGCGTGGGCGCCCTCGCTCTCCGCCGGCACGGCCTGGGGCCGGCCAAGGCGGCGAGCCTGCTGGCGGCTGTCGAGATCGGACGCCGGCTGGCCCGCGAGGAGGTGCCGTTGCGCGCGCCGGTGCGCAAGCCGGTCGACGTCG
Organism: uncultured Acidobacteriota bacterium; assembly: GCA_963755825.1. Classification (GTDB taxonomy): domain Bacteria; phylum Acidobacteriota; class Thermoanaerobaculia; order Multivoradales; family UBA5704; genus DATBQN01. The sequence continues at coordinate 687,586 of CAVWLA010000001.1, forward strand.
TACGCTACCTCGCCATGCGCTACCACGTCCGCGACCAGGAGGTGATGGGGGCGATCTTCCTCGACGCGAGGAACCGCGTGCTCGCCGACTGCGAGCTCTACCGCGGCACCCTCCACCGCGCCATCGTCGAGCCGCGCGAGGTGCTGAAGGAGTGCCTGCTGCGCGGCGCCGCCGGGGTGATCCTCTTCCACACCCATCCGAGCGGCGACCCCTCGCCGTCGACCGAGGACCTCCTCTTCACCCGGCGCATGGAGGCCGCGGCGGAGGTCGTCGGCGTCAGCCTGGTCGACCATCTCGTCATCGGCAGCACCGGGCGCTGGAAATCCTTGCTCCGCCGGGCCGCATGGTAGCCTTCGCCGCATGCCGCGCTATCACCTCGACTGCTGGAGCGGCATCGCCGGCGACATGTTCCTCGGCGCCTGTCTCGACCTCGGCATGCCGCTCGCGGTGCTCGAGGACGCGGTGGCGCGGCTCGGCCTGCCGGAGGTCGCCGTCGAGGCGAGGAAAACCGCCCGCGGCGGCGTTACCGGCATCCGCTTCCGTGTCCTCGCAGCGGGCCGCCCGCTCGAAGGGCCCGACCCCGACGAGCCGCAACCGCAGAGCGCGCCCGCCGCGCACGGCCACCAGCATCCGCACGAGCATGGCGACGGGCGTCATCTCGAGCCGGCGCGCGAGCATTCGCACGATCACCCGCACGAGCATCCGCACACTCACGCCACGAACCACGGCGGCTCCGAGCCTTCACACCATCACCCGCACGAGGCGCACGAGCACGGCGGCAGCCGCGACCTGGCGGCGATCCGCCGGCTGATCGGCTCGAGCTCGCTCGCGGCGCCGGTGCGCGAGCGCTCGCTCGCTCTCTTCGAGCGGCTGGGGGCGGCGGAGGCCAAGGTCCACGGCGTGCCGCTCGCCAGCGTCCACTTCCACGAGGTGGGAGCGGTCGACTCGATCGTCGACCTGGTGGGCGCCGCGGCGGCGATCGACTATCTGGCGCCCGAGCGCATCACCTGCGGCCCGGTCAACGTCGGCGGCGGCCACGTGCACACCGCCCACGGCCGACTGCCGGTGCCGGCGCCTGCAACCGCCGAGCTCCTCGCCGGCATCCCGATCCATGGCGGCGCCGGGGGAGAGCTGACGACGCCGACCGGCGCCGTGCTCCTCGCCGAGCTGGTCGACGAGTTCGTGGCGCTGCCCAGCCTCGTCCTCGAGGCGGCCGGCTACGGCCTCGGCCGCCGCGATCCTGCCGGCCAGCCGAACGCCGTCCGCCTGCTGCGCGGTCACGCTGTCGCCGGCCTCGCCGCGGCCGCCGGCACGCCTGAGCGCGACGTCGAGGTCGTCGAGTGCGAGGTGGACGACCTGCCGGGCGAGGGGTTCGGCTTCCTCATGGAACGGCTGCTCGCGGCGGGCGCGCTCGACGTCTACTTCACGCCGGTGCAGATGAAGAAGAACCGGCCGGGCACCCTCGTCACCCTCCTCTGCCGGCCGGCCGAACTCGCGGCTCTCGCCGGCCTGCTGCTCACCGAGTCGGGCTCGCTCGGCTGCCGCCACCATCGCGCCGCGCGCTTCGAGGCCGAGCGCCGCACGGTCGAGGTGGCGACGCCCTTCGGCACGGTGCGGGTCAAGGAGGCGACCTGGGCCGGCCGGCCGCTCGCCGCGGCGCCCGAGTTCGAGGACTGCCGCCGCCTGGCGCTCGCCCGCGGCATCCCCTGGCGCACCATCTACCGCGAAGCCCTCGCCGCCGCCGCGGCGCGCGCCTGAGCGTAGGAGCACGGCAGGAATACCGTCGCCGCTTCGGGCAGTTCCGCCGGTGGAGGTCGACGAGACGCGATGGATCCCGAGGAGAGACATGACGCGGGAAGTGAAGGCAGCGGTGCTCAGGGCTCGCTGCAGCTCGGGCTCGCCGGCGGCGGCGCGCTGCGCTGGGCGGCGGCCGACGTCACCGGCGTCGTCGAGGAGGCTCGCGGCCGGCTCGACCTCTCGCCGGTCGCCGCGGCGGCGCTCGGCCGCAGCCTCGCCGGTGCCGCGCTCCTCCTCCGCCTCGCGACCAAGACCCCGGCGCGGTTGATCGTCGAGATCCGCGGCGACGGGCCGCTCGGCCGGGTGATCGCCGAGGCCGATCCGGAGGGCAACCTGCGCGGCATGGTGGGCGATCCGCGCGTCATGGTGCCCGACTACCCGAACGGCAAGCTGGCGGTGGGAACCGCGGTGGGCAAGGGGCTGCTGCGGGTGCTCCGCGAGCACGACGGCGGCGGCAGCTACCACAGTCAGGTCGAGCTGGTGAGCGGCGAGATCAGCGAGGACGTCGCCCACTACCTGGCGCAGAGCGAGCAGCGCCACTCGGCGGTGCTGCTGGGGGTGCTGGCGCGGCCCGCCGGCGTCGCCGCCGCGGGCGGCATGATCGTCGAGGTCCTCCCCGGCGCGCCGGACGAGGTCATCGCGCGCCTCGAGCGGAACATCGAGAGCGTGCCCGGCGTCAGCCACTTGGTCGAGACCGGCGGCTCCGGCCATGTCATCGAGACGCTCCTCGCCGGGCTCGACCGCGAGGTCCACGAGGACCGCCCGCTGCGCTACCGCTGCCGCTGCAGCCGCGAGCGCCTGCTGCACCACCTCGCCCTGCTTCCCGCCGAGGACCGCGCCCACCTCCTCGGGGCGGAGGAGCGCGTCGAGGCCGACTGCGTCTTCTGCGGCACCCGCTACAGCTACGACCTCGAAGAGCTGGACCGCTGAGGACCGGCACCGCCGGCTGCCTCCGCGGGTGCCGGGCCGTCCGCCGATCTACTTCTTGTCGTGAGCTGGGCCGTAGGTGTGCTCGAAGCCCGGCAGGATGGACTTGACGAAGGCGTTGCCGACCGCCCGCAGCGCGATCCGCCAGAGGCTTGTCCGCGGGCTGTCGACCGGCCCCGACAGATCGGCGACGGTCGCCACGTCGTGGTGCCGGTGGTTGGTGAGCAGCTTCGCCGCCACGTTGACCAGCTTCTCCTTGATCTTCGTCCCCAGGCTGTCGTGCCGGTCCCGGTGCGGCGCGTAGACCTGGATGCCGTGGAAGAGCGGCTTGACGTAGCCCTCGATGCGGCCGTCGTGCACCTTCACCTCGGTGTAGACGGAGACGGTGCCGGCGGCGACGTCGACATGGGTGTAGGCGCGCAGCAGGTCGTTCAGGGCCGGTAGCGAGGTGTTCTCGACCGCCGCTTGGAGGCCGAGATCGGGGCCCTTCGGGTGCGCCTTGAAGCGGGCGGTGGCCCGTGCTGAGCCGCTCCCCATGAAGCGGCCCTTCACCTGCACCAGGGCCGGCCCGCGGTCGTTCGACAGGTTCTCGATCGCCACCTGGGCGCGGTCGACGAACACCCGGTAGCCCGGGCTCTTGTCGCGATCGACGAAGCCGAGCTCGCCGTCGGTCACCGCCAGACGGTCGACGCGGAGGTCGAGACCGGGCTCCTCGGCCGCCTTCTTCGCCGCGGCGACCACCTCCTTGCCGCGCGCCTTCTCGGCGGGCGCCGTCGTTGCGGAGTGGAGGTAGTCGAGCTTCAGGCCGGCGAGGTCCACCTGCGCCACGTGGGCGACCTTGATCTTTGGCGCGTACTCCACCTCGCCGTGCGACGACAGGCTGCCGGCGAGGATGCTGACGTTGCCGCGCTCGGCGATCGGCTTCAGACGCGCCAGCGGCACCCCGGCCAGGTGGTAGAGGGCATGGACGCCGGGGTAGGGCCGGGCGAGGAAGTCGGCGTCGCCGTCGATCGTCGCCTTGCCGACGTCGAAGACGGTCCCCTCGGCGTGGATGGGCGACGGGTAGGTGCGGTCGCGCGATTGGATGTTGCGGATGTTCTCGGCGCTCACCTGCACATGGGAGAGCTGCAGCGGATGGGCCGGGTCCTCGTCGACGTAGACGATGTCGCCGTCGTCGATGTGGAAGTGATCGACCTTGAGGGGATAGATCGACTCGAAGGCCTGCTGCCAGCCGCGCTCCCTGAGGCTCACCTTGTCGGTCGCTTCGCGGCGGATCTGCGGCAGGTTGACGTGGAGGTGCGGCCGGGTGAAGCGCACGTCGGCCACCAGGTGGCCGCGCACCAGCTCGTTCCACACGATGCCGAAGCGCAGACGCTCGATCGCCGCCACCGGCGGATCGGGGTTCGCCTCCTGGCGGATGGTGAGGCCGCGGAGGGTGAGGCGCAGGTCGAGGAGCTGGAGATGGGCGTGGTCGAGGGTGACCTTGTAGCCCTGCAGGTGCTGGTTGATGCGCGACTCGAGGTTCTTCCGGAGGGTGCCGTCGAGGAAGAAGGAGGCGATGGCGACGAGGACGACGAGCGCGGCGACCCCGGCGCCGAGCGCGGCGAGGATGCGATGGCGGCGGATCCAGCCGTGCCGTTCCGGGCTCGGCCCGGCCGGCGGGCCATCCTGGCGCCGCGGCTCGGCGATGGCGCGGCCGGCGGTCGCCGCGGGCTCGGCGGTGCGTTTGGCTGGAGTCGGTGCGGTCGCCATCGATCGGATTCCCCTCTCGACAGCAGCAAGCATCCTGCCAACGGAAGCGGGTAGACGAAAAGAGCCCCCGCCGAGGCGGGGGCTCCGAGAATCCGCGTGTTCGATGGCGTGCGCTACGGGTAGTGCTGGACGCAGCCGCCGCTGCCGGCGTTCTTCCAGTTCTGCTGGATGAGGAAGTCGCGCGAGCCGAGGTGGACGTTGGCCTTGGCACCGTTCGCGGCGGTGTAGGTGGTGCCGTAGTTGTAGGCGCACTTGTCGGCGTTCTCGTTGCCGCGACTGTCGAACCAGGCGTTGAGGTCGGGGTCCGAGATCGCCTCTTCCTGCTCGTGCGCGACGATCGAGACCGAGCCGTCGGCGCCGGTGTTGCCGTTGGGGGCGTTGTTCGGGAAGCCCTCGCAGGAGCTCGGGCAGCGGTCGGTGTTGCCGATGAAGCCGTACTTGATGTCGCTGCCGCTGATCGTGGTGTGGTCGTGCCAGCCGCAGTACTGGGTGCAGAAGCCCGAGGTCTCGTTGACGTCCGCCGAGGTGACGACGAGGTAGACGGCGTTGGTCGACTTGGGCAGGTGGCCGCTGCTGATCGCCGAGGAGACGATGGCGATGATGCCGGAGTCGGAGACGCTGGTGCCGTGCGAGTAGCTGTCGGTCGTCGAGCCGCCGTAAGTGAGGTTGCCGGTGACGCCGGTGTAGGTGCTGTTGATCTTCTCGTAGGGGGAACCGCCGAGGTTGGTCGCGAAATCGGAGAGGATCGAGGTCGCTGCCGAGGTCCAGGTGCCATAGAAGATGTAGTAGAGGGTCGGCGTGCCGGTCATCACCGGACCGCCGTGGAACGAGATGCCCGTCGCCCGCGTCGCCAGGGTCGGCGTGCCGCTCGGCGCCTCGGCGGTGGGCCGGCCGTAGCCTCTGCCGGTGGGCACCAGGTCGGCGCCGTCGGGATGCCGGACGACCGCCGCGCTGGCCGACAGCGCGACGAGACCACCGGCGAGGATGACCATCGAAGCCTTGAGCCTCATACGTGAAACCTCCTCAGCCATAGAGCCGCTTCAAGAAAAGCGTCCGGGTGGACCCACGGCGGGTATCCCGGCGCCGATGGAGAGCCCGCGGACCAGCGGGAAGCCCGCGCCTCTCATGCAGGACACTGGAGATCGAGCCGGAGACGCGGCGCACCGCGATCTCTGGTCGAGCAGTCGTCGAAGAAGCCTCTTTCTAAACTTAAGCTGTGCCGCGGATCGACGAAGCGTGACAAGAAGAGACACCGCGCCGTCCGGCGCTTTTCGGAGCGCCCGCGGGCTCGCCGGCGACCGCCGCGGACGCGGCGGCTCGACGGCTGCTAGAATCGCCCTCCCGCTCCGGGATCGCCATGCGCACCTTCTACGTCACCACCCCGATCTACTACGTCAACGACCTGCCGCACATCGGCCACATCTACACCACGACGGTCGCCGACACCCTCGCCCGCTACCACCGCATGGCGGCGGAGACGGTCCATTTCCTCACCGGCACCGACGAGCACGGCCAGAACATCGAGCGCGCCGCCAAGCGCGAGGGGATCGCACCGCTCGCCTTGGCCGACCGCGTGGTCTCGCGCTACCGCGAGCTCGGGGCGCAGATGGGCTTCAGCTACGACGATTTCGTGCGCACCACCGAGGAGCGCCACCAGCGGGGCGTCGAGGAGATGATCCGGCGGATCGACGCCGCCGGCGACCTCTACGCGGCGACCCACGAGGGGTGGTACTGCTCGCCCTGCGAGACCTTTTACACCGAGAAGGAGCTCGGCCCCGGCCGGACCTGTCCGGTGCACGGCACCGCCGTCGAGTGGAAGTCGGAGCAGAACATCTTCTTCCGCCTGTCGCGCTTCCAGCAGCCGCTCCTCGATTGGTACGCGAGCCACCCCGAGGCGGTGCGGCCGGCGTCGCGCGCCAACGAGGTGAGGACCTTCGTCGAGTCGGGCCTGCGCGACCTCTCGGTGTCGCGCGCCAACCTCGAATGGGGCATCCCGTTCCCCGGCCATCCCGGTCAGACCGTCTACGTCTGGCTCGACGCGCTGACCAACTACGTGAGCGCCTTGGGCTTCGGCAACGCCGACACCGCCCCCTACGAGCGCTTCTGGGAGCACGGCGACCTCCGCCTGCACGTCGTCGGCAAGGACATCCTCCGCTTCCATGCCGTCTACTGGCCGGCCTTCCTGATGTCGGCCGGCCTGCCGCTGCCGACCACCGTGTGGGCGCACGGCTGGTGGCAGCGCGACGGCCGCAAGGTGTCGAAGTCGGCGGGCAACGTCGTCCGCCCCGAGGCGCTCATCGCCAGCTTCGGGAGCGACGCTCTGCGCTACTTCCTGCTCCGCGACATGGTCTTCGGACAGGACGCGGCATTCTCGGACGAAGCCTTCATCGACCGCTACAACAGCGACCTGGCGAACGACCTGGGCAACACCGCGAGCCGCGTCGTCACCCTCTCGCGGCGGGCCTTCGACGGCCGCACGCCGCCTATCTTCTGCGACGGCAACCCGCTCATCGCGGTCGCCGTGCAGGTGGTGGCCGAGTACCGCGCGGCGATGGACGAGCTCGCTTTCTCGCGCGCCCTCGAGGCGCTCTGGCGCCTTCTCGCCGAGGCCAACCAGTACCTCGTCGGCCGCGAGCCATGGAACCTGATCAAGAGCGAAGGCGCCTCGCCGCGGCTGGCGCGCGTGCTATGGAACGGCCTCGAGGCGGTGCGCATCGTGGCGACCGGCCTCCTCCCCTTCATGCCGAGCGTCGCGGTGGCGGTCTTGGCGGCGGTGGGGACGGCGACGCCACCGGCGAGCCTGGCGGCGATGGAATGGGGCGGCACGCCGACGGGGGTCCTCCTCCCCGAGCTCAAGCCGATCTTTCCGCGCATCGACAAGGCGGCCTATCTCGAGGGCGCCGAGCCGCCGGCTCCGCAGCCGCAGCGGGTGGAGAAGCCCGCCAAGGCGAAACCGGCAGCGCAGGTGGCGGGGCAGGCAGCCGGCGCCACGCCATCGCCGAGCGTTGCCGAGGGCGCGGCGGCGAAGAAGACTTCAGGGGAGGCGAGCGGAAGCATGATCACCATCGACCAGTTCTTCGCCACCGAGCTCAAGGTCGCGGCGATCCTCGCCGCCGAGCCGGTGCCGAAGTCGAGCAAGCTGATGAAGCTGACCGTCGACGTCGGCGAGGAGACGCCGCGCACGGTCGTCGCCGGCATCGCCCAGCGCTACGCGGCCGGCGACCTGGTGGGCAAGCAGGTCGTCGTCGTCGCCAACCTGCAGCCGGCGAAGCTGATGGGCGTCGAGTCGCAGGGCATGGTGCTCGCCGCCAGCGAGGACGGCCAGCCGATCCTGCTCCATCCCGCCCAGCCGGTCCCCAACGGCACCCGCGTCAAGTGACGGCGGCGGCCGTGCAGCCGCGGGGTCCGATCGACTCCCACTGTCATCTGCAGTCGCTGGCGCCGCCCGAGCGCGAGCGGGCGCTCGACGCGGCGCGCGAGCGCGGCGTCGCCGGCTTCCTCGTCCCGGCGATCCGGCTGGACGAGGCGGAGGACATCCTCGCCCTCTGCCACCAGCACGCCGACGTCTGGTGCGCGCTGGGCGTCCACCCCCACGAGGCGGCGAGCTGGCGAGTGGGCGACGACCGCCGGCTCGCGGCGCTCCTCGCCGACCCCAAGGCGGTGGCGGTGGGGGAGTGCGGCCTTGACTTCCACTACGACCACTCGCCGCGCGAGGTGCAGGAGCGGGTCCTCCGGGCGCAGTGGTCGCTCGCTCTGGAGCTCGGTCTGCCGGTCGTCGTCCACAACCGCGAGAGCAACGCGGAGATGCTGGCGCTCGTCGCCGAGCCGCCCTTCGCCGGCCTCACCGGCGACTTCCACTCCTACGCCGGCGGCCTCGACATGGCGCGCCAGCTTGGCCGTAGCGGCTTCTACTTCGGCCTCTCGGGGATGATCACCTTCCCCAAGGCGACGAACGTCCGCGAGGTGATCCCGCACCTCCCCGCCGACCGCCTGCTGGTCGAGACCGACACCCCGTACCTCGCGCCCGTCCCGTACCGCGGCAAGACCAACCAGCCGGCCTACGTCGTCGAGATCGCCCGCCGGCTGGCCGAGGAGCTGGGAGAGAGCGAGGGAGCGGTGTGGGAGCGGACGGGGGCGAGCTTCTTCCGGCTGTTCGCCAAGGCGGCCGTCTAGCGGGCTGCCGAGCCTCGCTCCGATCCGGCTCAGACCGGGTTCGGCACGTCGATGAACTCGACGTCGAGGCCGAAGCGATCCCGCAGGTGCTCGCCCAGCGCCTGCACGCCGAGGCGCTCGGTCGCGTAGTGGCCGGCCGCCAGGTAGTGGATGCCGGCCTCGCGGACGACGTTCATCACCCACTCGCTCACCTCGCCGGTGAGGTAGGCGTCGAGCCCCTCGGCGATCGCCGCGTAGACCTCCCGCTGCGCCCCGCCGCTGACGATCCCCAGGGTGCTGATGGCGGCGGGTCCGCCGAGGAAGGCGAGCGGCGGCTGACCGTAGATCTCGCCGCAGAGCTCGACCAGGCGCTGGGGGCCGACCGCCTGCGAGAAGCGGCCCTTGAAGCCGACCGGGAGACCCTCGTAGATGGCGAACGGCTCGACGTCGACGAGGCCGAACCGCCGGGCGCCGAGGGCGTTGTTGCCGAGCTCGGCGTGGCGGTCGAGCGGCAGGTGGTAGGCGAGGAGGCTGATGCCGGAGCCTACCAGCTCGGCGACGCGCTCGAACTGGAAGCCGGTGAGCTGCCGCGGCATGCCGTCCCAGAAGAGGCCATGGTGGACGAGGATGGTGTCGGCGCCGGCGTCGCGCGCGCGGGCGAAGAGCTCGCGGCAGGCGGAGACGCCGGTCACCACCTTGCGCACCACGGCGCGCCCCTCGACCTGCAGGCCGTTCGGACAGGCGTCGTGGCCGCGCCTGGCGTCGAGCAGCGCGTCGAGATAGGCGGCGAGCTCAGGCAGCGCGATGGCGCCGGCGCTGGAGGTGGGCGGGCTCATTCCGCTGCCATGTTAGCGTAAAGCCCAGATGGCCCCGGGCGGCCAGCCGCGCGCACCGAAAGCGAACGAAAAAAGAGGGCGATCGCGAGATCGCCCTCTCGGTGTTGCAACCGGCTGCGCTCGCCTCAGCGGCTGGGAGCGCCGCCGCGGCTGCCGCCGCCACCGCCGCGGTTGCCGCCGCGGAAACCGCCGCCGCCGCCGCTCCGGCCGCCGCGCCCGCCGCGGTCGCGATCGCCGCCGCGGCGCTCGCGGTCACCGCCGCCGCCACCGGCCTCGACCGGCGCCATCTCCATCCCCTCGTACTGCGCGGGGTCGTAGTCGGGAGCCTCCATGATGACCGCCTTGCGCGACAGGCGGACCTTGCCGGTCTCGTCGATGTTGATGACCTTGACCGTCATCTCGTCGCCTTCCTTGACCAGGTCGGCGACCTCGCGGACGCGGTAGGGGGCGAGCTCGCTGATGTGCACCAGGCCGTCGGTGCCCGGCATGATCTCGACGAAGGCGCCGTAGTTCTCGACCCGCCGCACCTGGCCGGTGTAGAGCTTGCCGATCTCCGGCACCTCGGTCAGCCGCTCGATCATCTGGATGGCGCGGCGCGCCGCCGGCTCGTCGGGCGAGGCGATGACGACCTTGCCGTCGTCCTCGATCTCGATGTCGCAGCCGGTCTCCTCGATGATCGAACGGATCATCTTGCCGCCGGGTCCGATGACGTCGCGGATCTTCTCCTTGGGGATCTGCAGGGTGTAGAGGCGCGGCGCGAACTGCGAGAGGTCGTGCCGCGGCTGGGCGATCGCCGCCTCCATCTTCTCGAGGATGTGGAAGCGGCCGGCCTGCGCCTGGGCGAGCGCCTGCTGCATGATCTCGCGGGTGACGCCGGTGATCTTGATGTCCATCTGCAGGGCGGTGATGCCCTCGCGGGTGCCGGCGACCTTGAAGTCCATGTCGCCGTAGTGATCCTCCTGGCCGGCGATGTCGCTCATCACGGCGAAGGAGTTCTCGCCCTTGATGAGGCCCATTGCCACGCCGGCTACGGGGGCGAGCATCGGCACGCCGGCATCGAAGAGGGCGAGCGAGCCGCCGCAGACCGTCGCCATCGACGACGAGCCGTTCGACTCCATGATGTCGGAGACGACGCGGACGACATAGGGGAACTCGTCCTCGCTGGGCAGCATGGGGGTGAGCGCCCGGCGCGCCAGGACGCCGTGTCCGATCTCGCGGCGGCCGGGGCCGCGCAGGAACTTCACCTCGCCGACCGAGAAGGGGGGGAAGTTGTAATGCAGCATGAACTTCTGCTTCGTCTCCCCCTCGTACTCCTCGATCAGCTGCGCGTCGCGGCCGGTGCCCAGCGTCGCGGTGACCAGCGCCTGGGTCTCGCCGCGGGTGAAGAGCGCCGAGCCGTGGGTGCGGGGGAGGATGCCGAGCTCGATCTGGATCGGACGGATCTCGTCGAGCTTGCGGCTGTCGAAGCGGATGCGGTCGTTGAGCACCACCTCGCGGAGGATCTCCTCCTCCAGGCGGCTGAAGATCTTCTTCACCTGGCCGCGCTTCTCGGCCTCGGCCTCGGGGATCGTCTCGAGGTAGCCCTTGACGACCTCGGAGACCGCCGACTTGCGCTCGAACTTCTTCTTGGTGAAGAGGGCGGTCTTCAGGTTGGCCGCGACGGCGCCGCGCACTTCCTCGTAGAGCGATTCGGGATAGACCTCGGGGGCCTTCCAGCTCGGCTTCTGCCGGTTGGCCTCGCGGAAGAGGTCGTGCTGAGCGCGGATGATCTTCTGGATCTCGAGGTGGGCCTTGAAGATGCAGTCGAGCACGACCTCCTCGCTCAACTGGTTGGCGCCGGCCTCGACCATCGCCACCGCGTCCTCGGTGCCGACGACGACGAGGTCGAGATCGGAGACGTCGCGCTGGCTGTTCGCCGGGTTCATCACCACCTCGCCGTCGATGAGGCCGACACGCACGGCGCCGATCGGGTGGTAGAACGGGATGTCCGAGAGGACGAGGGCGATCGAGGCGCCGTTGATCGCCAGGATGTCGGGATCGTTCTCGCCGTCGGCCGAGAGGCAGAAGCCGATGATCTGGGTCTCGGCGATGTAGCCGTCGGGGAAGAGCGGGCGCAGCGGGCGGTCGATGAGGCGGGAGGTGATGGTCTCCTTCTCGGTCGGCCGGCCTTCGCGCTTGAAGAAGCCGCCCGGGATGCGGCCGGCGGCGGCGGTGTACTCGCGGTAGTCGACGGTCAGCGGCAGGAAGTCGCGCGCCACGCCGGCGCGGTTGTCCATGCAGGCGGTGGCGAGCACGACGGTGTCGCCGTAGCGCACGGTGCACGAGCCGTTCGCCTGCGTCGCCATGTGGCCGGTCTCGATGACGAGCGTACCCGCCCCGATGGGGATCTCTTTGCGTTGCTTCATGGTCTCAGGTCTCTCTTTCTCTTCGGACAACGGTGGGGCCGGGCGGCCCGGTAGGGGAACCGGGCACCCAGACCGTCCCGGAGCCCTGCTGCACCGATCGCGAACGCTTCGCGACCGTTCCAGGGCGGCGGGACTGACTGCGGGGAAGGACTACTTGCGGATGCCGAGGCGCTCGATCGTGGTGCGATAGCGCTCGACATCCTGCCCCTTGAGATAATCGAGCAGGCGGCGCCGGCGGCCGACGAGCTTCAGCAGGCCGCGACGGCTGTGGTGATCCTTGGTGTGGGCTTTGAAATGCTCAGTCAGCTCGGTGATGCGGTTGGTGAGCAGCGCCACCTGGACCTCCGGTGAGCCGGTATCGGTCTCGTGCCGTCGGTGCTCTCCGACGATGCTCAGCTTCTGTTCTTTGCTCTGCAAGGCAGACTCCTCCTCAGTCCTTATGATCTTGGCCCAAGAATCGTACCATAAATTCCGCCCGGCTCCCGCCTCGCCTCCGGAGCGCTCCCGCCGGATCGGGAGAGGTGCACCAGCCCCCTGGCGAGGCGGCCAGGCCGCGAGAGAGTTGGCGCTTCCCTATCGAAAGACCACCTTCGGCTGCACGATGCCGACGCCGGCGGCGCCGATGCGCTCGATGACGGTGCCGACGGCGATCAGCTCGCGCCGCTGGTTGATCAGCTTCACCCAGTCCCCCTCGTCGCCGGCCAGCTCGCGGACCAGCACCGTCTGCCCGTGGCTGATGCGCTGCTCCTGCTGCGGGTCGGCGGTCACCTCGCCGAAGGGGAGCGGCACCTGGTCGAAGGAGACGAAAGCGTTCGATGAGCCGCCGGACGCGCCGCCGTCGCCCGCGGCCGCCTGCACGCCGACGTCGAGCTCGCCGAGCGTCACCGCCTGGCCGACCTCGAAGGGGCCGATCCTCGTCCGCCGCAGCTCGCAGAGGTGGGCGCCGACGCCGAGGCCGCGGCCGAGGTCGTGCGCCAGGGTGCGCGCGTAGGTTCCCGAGGTGCAGGCGAGGCGGAAGGGGAGCCGGCCGTCGACCAGTGCCGGAGGCTCCGGCGTCTCCGTGCCAGCGGCCGGCAGGCCGCGCGGCGCGAACTCGTAGACGGTGATCTCCTTCGACTCGACGGGCACCTCCTCGCCGCGCCGCGCCATCTCGTAGAACTTGACGCCGCCGACCTTCTTCGCCGAGTAAGGTGGCGCCTGCTGCTCGAAGGTGCCCTCGAAGCGGCGCATCGCCGGCTCGACGTCAGCGAGCGTCAGCGCCGCGACCGCCTCGGCCGGCGCCGTGGAGATCACCTGGCCGACCGCATCGTAGGTGTCGGTCTCGATGCCGAAGCGGATCGTCCCCTCGTAGACCTTGGGGGCACGGATGAGAAAGCGCGTCAGCCGCGTGGCGAGGCCGAGCGTAAGCAGCAGCAGGCCGGTCGCCTCGGGATCGAGCGTCCCGCAGTGGCCGATCTTCTTCTGCTTGAGGATGCGGCGAGCCCGCTGCACGACGTCGTGCGACGTGCAGCCGGGCTCCTTGTCGATGAGGAGCACACCGTCCTTCACGCCAGCCCCTCGAGATCCGTGCTCGCCGGAGTCGCTGCCATGGGCTACTGCAGGGCCTCAGCGAGCTCCGTCACCACCTGCTGGGTGAGGGCCGCGGCGTCCTTCGCGCCGTCGATCGCGAAGCCGGCGGCGTTCCGATGGCCGCCGCCGCCGTGATGGCGGGCGACCTTCTCGACGTCGACCTCGCCGCGGCTGCGCAGCGAGACCTTGAAGGTGCCGTCGTCGCGCTGGCGGACGAGCGCCACGGCGTCGACCCCGGCGATCGAGCGCGGGTAGTCGATCAGCCCCTCGGCGTCGCCGGCGGCGGCGCCGGCGCGGGCGAACATGGCGCTGTCGAGCCGGGCGGTGGCGATGCGGCCGTCCTGATGGATCTCGAGCGTCGGCAGCATCTCGGCGAGGAGGCGGAGCACCGGCAGCGGCTGGCTCTCGTAGAGCCACTGCGAGACCTGCTCGGGCTGCGCTCCTTCGCGCACCAGCGCCGCGGCGGCCTCGAAGGCGGCCGGCGTGGCGTTCGAGTAGCGGAAGCCGCCGGTGTCGGTCACCAGGCAGAGGTAGAGCGCCGAGGCGCTCTCCGCGTCCATGGCGATCTTCAGCGTCTGCGCCAGGCGGAAGACCATCTCGCCGACCGCCGGCGCCGCCGAGTCGACCCAGTTGACGGCGCCGTAGTGCTGGTTGCCGAGGTGGTGGTCGATGTTGGCGATCGGCAGCGCCTTCAGGTGCTCCTCGATGCCGGTGCGGTCCGGGCTCGGGCACTCGAGGACGATGATGCCGTCGAAGACCTCGGGGAAGCCGGCCGGCGGCTCGGAGCCGACGTGGATGCGATCGCTCCCCGGCAGCGGCAGGTAGACCGACGGGGTGGCGTCGCGGTTCCAGACCACCGCCCCCTTGCCCAGCTTGCGCAGCAGGCGGGCGAGTCCGAGCTCCGAGCCGATGGCGTCGCCGTCAGGGCTCACGTGGCTGGTGAGGAGGAAACGATTCCCCTGCCGGATTCTCTTCAGCAGGTCTTCAGGAGCTTTCGTCGCGCCCATGCAGGCTCTCCAAGAGGTCTGAGATCTTCTGGCTGTGCTCGGCACCGCGGTCGAGCTCGAAAACGAGCTCCGGGGTGACGCGCAGCGTCTTTAATCGGCGCGCGAGCTCCGAACGGAGGAACCCGCGCGCGTGCTGCAGGCCGAGAACGGCGGCCTCGCGCTCCTGGTCATCGCCCAGGGCGGAGACCTTGATGATGGAGCGCCGGAGGTCGGGGGTGACCGTGATCTCGGTCACCGTGACCAGCTTGATCCGCGGGTCGTGCACCGCGGTGAGCAGCAGGTCCGCGAGCTCGGCGCGCAGCAGGTCCGCCACCCGTTCGGTGCGGCGGCTCACCGCACCCCCGTGAGGATCTGCGGCTCCCAGCGGGTGAGGAAGGCCTCGGGCGACGCGTCGACCAATCCGTGGACCTCCGCCAGCATCCGTTCGACCTCGCTCTCCTGGCTCGCCACCACGGCGAGGCTGATCTCCGCCCGCTGGTGGAGGTCGTGAAAATCGGTCTCGGCGACCGATACGCGATAGCGCTGGTGGATGCGCTCGACCAGCGATTTGACCACCCGCCGCTTGTCCTTGAGGCTGCGTGCGGAGGGCAGGTGGAGCTCGAAGCTCGAGATCCCGACGTTCATCGGCATGGACGATTCTTCCCGAGCCCGCGCGGTGGACGGCCGCCGGCGGCCCGCTCGCGGGCCGGTGGCGGCGCCGGCGCGGACCCGCCGCGCCGCGCGGCGGTCTAGAGGACCGCCGCCACCTCTTCGCGCACGTAGGCCTCGATCATGTCGCCCGGCTTCATGTCCTGGAAACGCTCGAGGCCGATGCCGCAGTCGAAGCCCGCGCGCACCTCGGAGGCGTCGTCCTTGAAGCGGCGGAGCGAGGCGATCTTCCCCTCGTAGATCACCCGGTTGTCGCGCAGCAGGCGGACGGTAGCGCTCCTCGGGATGACCCCGTCGAGCACGTGGCAGCCGGCGATCGTCCCCACCTTCGGCACCTTGAAGGTGTCGCGCACCTCGGCACGGCCCGCCGCCACCTCGCGGTAGGTGGGGTCGAGGAGGCCGGTCATCGCCTTCTTGAGCTCGTCGATCAGCTCGTAGATGACGGTGTGCAGCCGGATGTCGACGCCCTCTTTCTCGGCGAGGTCGACGGCGGCGCGCTCGGGGCGGACGCTGAAGCCGACGATGATCGCCTTCGAGGCCGAGGCGAGGAGGACGTCGTTGGTCGAGATGGCGCCGATGCCGGAGTGGATGACATTGACCTTGACCTTGTCCGAGGCGATCTTACCGAGCGCCTCGCGGAGCACCTCGACCGAGCCCTGGACGTCGCCCTTGAGCACCACCGGCAGCTCCTTGATCTCGCCCTCCTGGATGCGGTCGAAGAGCTGCTCGAGCGACATCCGCCCCTGGGTGGGGGAGAGGTCGCGGCGGCGCTGCTGCTCGCCGCGGAACTCGGCGATGCCGCGCGCCTGCGCCTCGTCCTCGACGACCTGGATGGGGTCGCCGGCCTCGGGCACGTCGTTGAAGCCGGTGACCTCGACGGGGGTCGCCGGGCCGGCCTCCTTGATGCGCTTGCCGAGATCGTCGGTCATCGACCGCACGCGCCCGGAGATGGCGCCGGAGACGAAGATGTCGCCGATCTTCAGGGTGCCGTTCTGCACCAGGACGGTGGCGATGATGCCGCGGCCGACCTCCTTGCGCGCCTCGAGCACGACGCCCTGGGCGTTGATGTCGGGGTTGGCCTTGAGCTCGAGGAGATCGGCGTTCAGCACCAGCATCTCCATCAGCGAGTCGATGCCGGTCTTCTTGAGCGCCGAGAGCGGCACCATCACGGTGTCGCCGCCCCAGTCCTCGGGCACCAGGCCGCGGTCGGAGAGCTCCTTCTTCACCCGGTCCTGGTTGGCGTTCGCCTTGTCGATCTTGTTGATGGCGACGACGATCGGCACCTTGGCGGCGCGCGCGTGGTCGATCGCCTCGATGGTCTGCGGCATGACGCCGTCGTCCGCCGCCACCACCAGCACGACGATGTCGGTCACCTTGGCGCCGCGCGCCCGCATCATGGTGAACGCCTCGTGGCCGGGGGTGTCGATGAAGACGATCTTCCTGCCGTTGAGCTCGACCTGGTAGGCGCCGATGTGCTGGGTGATGCCGCCGTGCTCGCTCTCGGTGACCTTGGACGAGCGGATGGCGTCCAGGAGCGAGGTCTTGCCGTGGTCGACGTGGCCCATGATGGTGACCACCGGACCGCGCGGCACCTTTTTGGTCTGCGTCTCGACCCCGGCCGGCGCCAGCTGCTCCTCGCGGAGCTGCTGCTCCTCCTCGAACGAGACGACCATGGTCTCGACGCCGAGCTGGCGGGCGAGCTCCTCGGCGGTGTCGGCGGGCAGCACGTAGTTGAGCGTCGCCATCACCCCGCGGTCGAAGAGCATCTTGATCAGGTCGCGCGACTTGATCCCCAGCTTGTCGGAGAAGTCGCGGACCGTCATCCCCTCAGAGATCATCACGGCGCCGCCCGGAGCCTTCTTGAAGGTGAGCAGCTTGCCGCCGTCCTCGGTGACCTTGGTCTCGTCCTCCTTGCGGAGGGCGCGCCGCCCGCGGCGGCTGGAGAGCCCTGCCACGGCGTCGTCCTCGGCGGCGTCGAGATCGGAGACCGATCCCTTGAAGCCGGCGAGCTCCTCGTCGACGGCGCGGACCGGCGCCTTCTTGCCGTGCTTGGCCTTCTTGGCGGCGGCCTCCCGCTCGCGCTCGGCGCGTCGCCGCGCCTCGCTCGCCGCCGAGGCGGAGGAGGTGGCGGAGACGGTGCCGGGCGCCGGGCGCCCGGGCTGCAGCGGACGGCCCGGCGACGAGCCGGGCGCCAGCGGCCGCCCGACGGTCGAGCCGGGAGCGCCCGGGCGGGGCGGCGGATAGCTCGGCGTCGTCGGCCGCCCGGAAGGATAGCTCGGTGCCGCCGGCCGCCCAGAGGAGGGATAGCTCGGCGCGCTCGGCGAGGAGGGCTGCATGGTCGGCCGCGGCGGCGGCGCGCTCGGCGCCTGCACCGGCGGCGGCGCAGCCGGCGCCGGGGTCTCGGGATGCGCCGAGGGCTCGGCGGCCGTGGCGGCCGGCGGCGCGAAGGCCGTCTCGTTGGCCTCGTCGGGCAGCGCGCCGGCGCCCGGCGCCAGCGAGCTCGCCGCGGCGCGCTCGGTCACCGGCATGTTCTGGATGCGCGGCTCCACCTTCTGGATCAGCGTCCGCGGCCGGCCGGGGCGCAGCGGGTTGACCGGCGGGCGCACCGGCGCCACCGGGCGGCGGCGGACCGTCGACGCCGGCGGGGCGACCTGCTCCTGGGCATCGCGCAGGATGACCTCGCGCGGATGGGGGAGCTTCTTGCCCGCCAGGATCGCCTGAATGATGTCGGTATCGAGCTGGGCGTCATCGCCCTCGACTCTCACGCCGATGGACTTCAGCTTGAAGACCAGATCTTGGTTGGAGATCTGCATCATCCGCGCGAGATCCTGGACTCGAATCTTTCCCATAAGTCTCCTCGAACTCCTTTGCCTGCGTGCTCACCCGGCTTTCCGGAACCTGATCGCCGTCGTGCCCTGTGCCCGTCCTGCTGCTGCTCGGCGCTGCCGCCGCCTCGTTCTGCTACTCCGGCTTCGGCTCGCCCTCGTCCGCCGCCGCGTCGCCCGCCTCGTCGAGCTGCGCGCTGGCGGTGGCGCGCGACGCCTCGCTCTCCTGGAAGGCCTTGGAGAGCGCCGCCAGGAAGTCGTCGTCGGCCATCGAAGAGGTCGGCTGCGCCTTGGGCAGCGACATCCCCGCCGAGAGCTCCTCGGTGCGCCGGCGCTCCTGCTCGGCCGCCAGGTCGCGCGCCCAGTCCTGCAGGCCCTGGGCGCGGTCGAGGCCGAGGTCGGCGGCCTCGGCGAGGGCGTCGACGTCGACGCCGAGGATGGCGTCGAGGGACTCGAAGCCGGCGGCGGCGAGGCGCGCCGCGGCGTCCTCGTCGATCTCCGGCGCGGCGGTCAGGTCGAGGGCCTCGGGCGTCGCGCCGCCGCCGATGGCGTCCTGCAGCATGCGGGCGAGGGCGTCGGCCACCTCGTCCTTGACGTCGCTCTCGCTCTTGATGTCGATGCGGGCGCCGATCAGCTCCGAGGCGAGGCGCACGTTCTGGCCGCGCTTGCCGATGGCGAGCGACAGCTGCTCGTCCTCGACGATGACGTCCAGGTGGGGGATCTCGCCCTGGTGGGTGACCGAGACGCGGGTGATCTTCGCCGGCGCGAGGGCGCTCTGCGCGAAGGTCACCAGGTCGTCGCTGTGCTCGATGATGTCGATCTTCTCGCCGCGCAGCTCGCGGATGATCGACTGCACGCGCGAGCCCTTCATGCCGACGCAAGCGCCGACCGGATCGACGTCGCGCTCGCGGCTGTAGACGGCGACCTTGGCGCGCTCGCCGGGGGCGCGGACCGCCGCCTTGATCACCACCGTGCCGTCGTAGATCTCCGGCACCTCGGTCTCGAAAAGCTTGACCAGGAGGCGCGGGTCGGTCCGCGAGAGGACGATCTGCGGCCCCTTCGGCTGCTTGTGGACCTCGACGATGACGGCGCGGATGCGCTCGCCTTGGCTGTAGCGCTCGTGGCGGGCCTGCTCGCTGCGCGGCACCACCGCCTCGGTGCGCCCGAGGTCGACGATGATGTCGCCGCGCTCGAAGCGCTTGACGGTGCCGTTCAGCACCTCGCCGACGCGGTCAATGTACTCGTTGTAGATGTTCTCCCGCTCGGCCTCGCGCACGCGCTGGTAGAGCACCTGCTTGGCCGACTGGGCGGCGATGCGCCCCAGCCCCTCGGTCGAGATCGGCAGGTGGATCTCGTCGCCCACCCCGGCGTCCGCCTTGTGGTCGCGCGCCTCGTCGACCGTCCACTCGGCGAGGGGGTCCTCCACCGTCTCGACGACCTTCTTGACGATGAACGCGTCGAAGCGCCCGGTCTCGCGGTCGAGGCTGGCCCGGACCGGCTCCTTGATCCGGTGCTGCTTCTTGGCGGCCGACGCCATGGCGTCCTCGATCGCCGCGATCCAGCGGTCGAGGTCGATATCCTTTTCGCGCGCCACCTGGCGCAGGATCTCGTTGAAGTTCAGCTCTGCAGTCTGTGCCTGAGGCATGTCAATCCTTCCTTAATGTGCCTTCTCTCGCCTGCCGCCCTAGAGCTCGATCTCCAGCCGGGCCTTCCGAATCCGCTCGACGGCGATCGCCAGCTCCTGCTGGCCGGCTTCCTCGACCGTCACCACCCCCGGCTCCGCGGCGTAGCCCCGGAGCCTTCCCACCACCGTCTTCTTGCGCCCGCCCTCGTCCTCGAAGGTGACGCGCGCCAGGCGGCCGACGAAGCGCGCGAAGTCGCGCGGCCCGTAGAGCTCGCGGTCGAGACCGGGAGAGCTCACCTCGAGGACGTAGCGGCTGGTGCCGTAGTCGACGACGTCGAGGAGGGCCGAAACGTGCTTCGCGACGAGCTCGCAATCGCCCAGCGAGACGCCCGCTCCGTCGGCCGGAGCATCTCCCTCCGGCCCCTCCAGCCGGTCGAGGATCAGGCGCAGGACGTTGCCCTTGATCTCGACGTGGGCGAGCTCGAGATCGGATGCGCGAGCGATGGCCTGGAGCTCGGCCTCGAGCTCCGGATCGACCGCCCGGGGGCCGCGCATCTGCGCCTTGGCTCCGTTCATCGCTCCGTCGAGGGCGCGCTCGATCCGGCTTCACCGGATCGATGTTTCGATCGTCAGCGCCCCGTTCCGGCGGCCGCCTCGCATGACTCGCACCAACTAAACTAAAAAGAGTGGGCGCTACGCCCACTCTGTCCTGCGGTCAGGGCAAGCTGGCCAGGGTGCATTGTAGCCGAACGTCGACGCACCGGCAAGCTGCTGGCCTGGCAGAGGATTCGGCCGGCGGGGGCGCCCGACCGGGGCGCTGGGACGGCTCGCCGAAACCCTCTTGCGGCGGGTGCCGGCAGGGCGGCGAGTGGCGTGCCAATCTGGCGCGCTCAGCTCCTCTAACCGGCCTCCGCCCTGGGGAATTCCATTGGCAGGGTGCTTGCTTACACTCGGCGAGCATGCGATTCACCGAAAGGAGATTCCAGCAGTCATGAGCAATCACTCTCCAAGCCGTCAACTCGCGACCATCTTGCTCGTCGTCGGAGCGGTCGTCTTCGGCATGGTTCTCGCCGGAGGGCTGAATCTCACCGTCCCCGGCATGACCGCCCAGCAGCCGGCGGTGCCCTCCGCCCAGCTCGCGGTCAACACCAGCGCCGCGGCCTCGCGCAGCCTGCCGAGCTTCGCGGACCTGGCGGAGGCTGTCGATCCCGCAGTTGTGTCGATCCAGGCCGCGACCATCGAGAAGACCCCCATCCGCCGCCGCGGTCAGGGCGGCCAGGGGCAGGGCCAAGGCCAGGATCCCTTCGAGTTCTTCTTCGGCCCCCGCGGCCGCGGTGACCAGGGCCAGGGCAACCAGCCCCAGGAGTACCGCTCGGACGCCGGCGGCAGCGGCTTCGTGATCAGCGCCGACGGCCTGGTGGTGACCAACTACCACGTCATCGAGGGCGCCTCGAACGTCAAGGTCCACTTGAACAATCGCGATTACACGGCGACCATCAAGGGTACCGACCCGGCGACCGACATCGCGCTCTTGAAGATCGACGCCGGCCAGAACCTGCGCTATCTCGAACTCGGCGACAGCGACCACCTGCGGGTGGGCGACTGGATCATGGTGATCGGCAACCCGTTGAACCTCGACAAGACGGTTACCGTCGGCGTCGTCAGCGCCAAGGGCCGCTCGATCGGCATCAACGACGTCTCCTTCGAGAACTTCATCCAGACCGACGCCGCGATCAACTTCGGCAACTCCGGCGGCCCGCTGCTCAACATGCAGGGCCAGGTGGTGGCGATCGCCACCGCCATCAACTACGGCGCCGAGAACATCGGCTTCGCGGTGCCGGTCAACACGCTGCGCGAGATCTTGCCGCAGCTGCGCAAGGCCGGCAAGGTGAGCCGCGGCTATCTGGGCATCCAGGTCTCCAACCTCGACTACCAGACGGCGCAGGCCTTCGGCCTCGGCAACACCGACGGCGCTCTCGTCGGCGAGGTCGACGAGGGCACGCCGGGCGCCAACGCCGGCCTCCAGCACGGCGACGTCATCACCTCGGTCGATCGCCATCCGGTGAAGACCACGCGCGACCTCATCAACTACGTCTCCGACCGCGGCCCCAACGCCACGGTGAGCCTCTCGGTCCTGCGCAACGGCAAGGAGCTCGACAAGAACGTCAAGCTCGGCGAGCGTCCGGGCTCGGCGCAGCAGGCGAGCAACACCGAGGAGGATCGGGAGAGCGGCATCGACTGGATGGGCCTGCAGTACGAGAACCTGGGCGGCGACATCCGCTCCGGCCACGGCCTGCCCAGCAACACCTCCGGCATCGTCGTCACCAACGTCGCGCCGACTAGTCCGCTCTACGACCAGCGGGTGCGGCAGGGCGACGTCATCACCGAGGTGAACGGCCAGCCGGTCAAAGGCACCGGCGACTTCGAGAGCCTGGTGCGCGGCGTCAAGTCGGGCAGCTTCCTCCGCCTCTACGTCATGCGGCCCTCGCAGCAGGGGGGCGCCAAGGCACAGCCTTTCTTCGCGGTGGTCAGGGTGCCGTAAGCAGGACCACCCCCGCGGTTCTATATAGAGAGGCCGGCCCGGCGACGGGCCGGCCTCGAGTTTTTTGCGCCCGGCCCGGCGAGACTGACGAGCCGACGCACGCCGTCGACCGGCCGGCCGCCCTGCTACACTTCCGCCGCCATGGCGAAGAGCGACAGCTACCGGGCGGCCGTGCTGATCGTCGACGACGAGTCGGCGATCCGCGAGAGCCTGCGCATGATCCTCGAGTACGAGGGCTACCGAGTGGACGAGGCGGGCGACGCGGCGCAGGCGCTCGCCAAGGTCGGCGACCGGCTGCCCGACGCCGTCCTCCTCGACATCAAGATGCCGGGCATGGACGGCCTCGACCTGCTGCGCGCCTTCCGCGAGCGCGGCTACGAGATGCCGGTGTTGGTGATCAGTGGCCATGCCGACGTGGCGACGGCGGTCGAGGCGACGCGGCGCGGCGCCTACGACTTCTTCGAGAAGCCGCTGCAGCGCGAGCGCGTGCTGCTGTCGCTCAGGAACGCCACCGAGAGCGCCCGCCTGCAGGCCGAGAACCGGAATCTGCGTCCGGAAACCGAGGCGCTGATCGGCGCCGCGCCGGCGATGAACCGCCTCCGCGAGATGATCGAGAAGGCGGCGCCGACGCCGGCGACGGTGCTGGTGACCGGCGAGAGCGGCACCGGCAAGGAGCTCGTCGCCCGCGCCATCCACCGCCTCTCGCCGCGCCGCGAGCGCCCCGTCGTGCAGGTCAACTGCGCCGCCATCCCCGAGGAGCTGATCGAGTCCGAGCTCTTTGGCCACGAGAAGGGGAGCTTCACCGGCGCCGTCCGCCGACAGACCGGCAAGTTCGTCGCCGCCGACGGCGGCACCATCTTCCTCGACGAGATCGGCGACATGTCGGCGCGCACGCAGGCGAAGGTGCTGCGCGTGCTGCAGAACGGCGAGGTCGAGCCGGTGGGGGCGGAGCGCACCGTGCAGGTCGACGTGCGGGTGGTCGCCGCCACCCACCGCAACCTCGCCGAGGAGATCGCCGCCGGCCGCTTCCGCGAGGATCTCTTCTACCGCCTCAACGTCATCCCGGTCCACACGCCGGCTCTCCGCGAGCACCTGGAGGACATCCCGCCGCTGGTCGACTACTTCGTCCGCCGCTACGGCGACCAGAACAACTATCGGCCGAAAGAGTTCGCTGCCGAGGCGATCGGCCACCTCCAGGCGTTGCCCTGGAAGGGCAACGTGCGCGAGCTCAAGAACCTGGTCGAGCGCCTGCTCATCCTGGCGCCGGGGGAGGTCATCAGCCGCGAGGACGTCATCGCGGCGACCGGCGGGGCGCGGCCGGAGCTCTCCTCGGCGATCCTGGCGGTGAAGACGCTGCGCGAGTTCCGCGACCTCTCGGAGAAGCTCTTCCTCCTCCAGAAGCTCGAGGAGAACGCCTGGAACGTGACGCAGACGGCGCAGGCGATCGACACACCGCGCTCGAACCTCTACAAGAAGCTCGAGCAGTACGACATCCGGCGCGACGGTCCGGCTCCGGCAGCCGGCGCCGAGAGCTGAGGCGAGCCCGCATGGCCTCCCTATCCTTCGACGTCACCGCCCTCCTCGAGGCGAGCGGCGCTCTCAAGCGCGGCCACTTCCAGCTCTCCTCGGGGCTCCACTCGCCGGCCTACGTGCAGTGCGCGCTCCTCCTCGAGCTGCCCTCCCGCGCCCGCCGGGTGGGGGAGGCCCTCGGCGCCGGCCTCGCCGATCTGGCGCCGGACTCGATCCTCTCGCCCGCCCTGGGCGGCGTCTTGATCGGCCACGAGGTGGCGGCGGCGCTCGGCGTGCCGTTCCGCTTCACCGAGCGCAAGGCCGAGGCGATGGAGCTCCGCCGCGGCTTCGCGCTGCGCCCGGGCGAGCGGGTGGTGATCGTCGAGGACGTGGTGACGACCGGCCGCTCGACCCGCGAGACCGCGGCCGTCGCCGCCGCCCTGGGGGCGGAGGTGGTCGGCGTCGGCGCCATCATCGACCGCAGCGATCGGAGCCGGCGCGGCTCAGCGGCGCCGCTCTTCGACGTCCCCTTCCGCGCCCTCCTCGAGCTCGATCTGCCCTCGCACGCCGCCGCCGACTGCCCCCTCTGCGCCGCCGGCGGCGCGCCCGAGAAGCCGGGCAGCCGGCCGGGCGCTCGCCCCAGCCCGCCCGCAACCGCCTGAGGCGTCGCGCGCCGCGAGGGTGCGCCGCCCCGATCGCCTCGGCGCCTTCCTCGCCGGCCGGCGGCTGCCTCTCGGACCGCTCGCCGCAAAGATTGTTGTCCCGCTGAGCCCACCCGCGGTTACTACCTTAGTAGGTAATGATTTATTGGAGGGCTCGCCATGCGGCAGGGGGGTCGAGGTTCACTGCGGATCGCCGTCGTTCTCGGGTTGACGGCCGCCATCGGCGCGGCGGCCTCTGCCGGCGCCCCGCAACCGGCGGCCAACCTCACCGTCCACGCACCGGACGCCTACAACCCCGGCGGCGCACCGTTCCAGCTCCGGTCGGCGCAGCGCGAGGTCGCCGGCCGGTCCGCGGCGACGGGAGCGGGCCAGCCGTGGTCGTTCGCCTTCGAGGTGCAGAACACCTCGGCCTCCGTCCTGCGCCGGATCGGCGTCGAGGCGGCGGTCTTCCGTCCGAGCGGCGAGCTCGCGGGCTACCTCGTCTTCGAGATGCCCGTCCTCATCCAGCCCGGGGCGTCGGTCGTCACCTTCTACACGACGGCCGCCTATCGCGTCGCGCCGGCCGACCACGTCGTCGTCCTGCCCTATTCGGCGGTCGGGGCCGAGCGCTGGCGGATGCGCGACGACGAGCTGCGGGACGTGACGAGGGCCCTGGCGGCCGCCCGCGGCGACGCGGCGGCGGCCCCCCTGATGAACGTGCAGGCCGCCGCCGGTCATGCCAACCCGCAGAACCAGAACCCCGATCCGGGCGGCACCGGCGGCTGCAGCCTCACCAGCTGCCAGAACGCTCAGACCGCCTGCAAGGACACCTGCAGCCCCTGCGGGATCCAGAACGCCACCTGCAGCTGTAACCCCGACGGCACCGTCTCCAGCGTCAGTTGCTCCTGCTACCAGTGCACCCCGCCGCCGAAGTGAGCGGAGCGCCCCGCACGGGCGGTCTCCAATAGGGTCGGAGGCGGGGACGCCACCGCCTGGGGCGGTGTGCGGAAGGCCTTCCGGAGAATATTTCGCGACCGCCGGGCATCCTCGCGAGCCCGCCGCGTAAAATTTTGAGTCCTCCCGGTGATCGGCCGAGCCCAGCCGGTGATCGGCAGAGCCTTCCCGATGATTGGCCGAGCCCAGCCGGTGATCGGCTGAGCCTTCCCGGTGATCGGCTGAGCCTTCCCGGTGATTGGCCGAGCCCAGCCGGTGATCGGCTGAGCCTTCCCGGTGATCGGCTGAGCCCAGCCGGTGATCGGCCGAGCCTTGCCGGTGATCTGTCCGACCTTCCCGATGATCGGGAAGCGCTTCCCAGTGACATGCTGAGGCTGGTTGATCGTCGGCTGGGCCTTTCCCGGTCGCCGGAACGTCGCTGGCCGGGGAGATCTTCTCGAAGCTCTGGAGAGTCGCGACGGCTTCGCGGCCGGGGGCCGGTTCCCCCGCGCTGGACATTTTCACCTCGGCTCCCGTAGAACAGGAGCAAAATCTGTCGCCACCGTCACGACCACCGCCGCGCGAGCGGCCCGAGGAGAACTCCGATGCGTCGGACGCCGTCCCTCTTCCTTCTCCCTCTCCTCCTGATCCCTCTCGCCGCCGCCGCGCAGCCGGCGATCTCGTTCGAGGACCAGGCGATCGTCGTCAGCGGCGGGACGCCGGGGGGCGAGGTGATCGTGTGGAGCGTCTACCGGGAGCGGGTGGCGGGGATCTCGACGCGGGTCGGGCGGTTTCACCAGCGGGTGGCGGCGGACGCCGGCGGCTCGGCGCGGCTCGACCTCGGGGTCGGCGTGCCGGAGCTGTCGGTCTGGGCGGCGGTCGATCTGACGACCGGGCAGAGCGCGATCGGCACGCCGGGGAGCTTCGCTCTCACCACGATCGATCCCTCGGCGCGGCGGATCGACCGCGCGCTCGGCCGGCTGGCGGTCGACCGGCACAGCCTCGAGCTGCTCCTGGTGCGGCCGGGGGTGGGGAGCTGGCGTCTCGCCATCCACGACGGCGGTCCGGACGACGAGGACGGCGTCTATGACGGCTCGCTCCGCGCCTCGCTCGCGGCGCTGCTGCCGGACGCCAAGAGCGGTGAGGCGCCGCGCCAGTTCCTCAAAGGCGATCTCGTCGTCGCCGTCGATCCCACCGACCTCCAGCTCTTCACGCTGCAGATCCCCGACTGACGCGAATGAACGATCGGTCACTGCACGCTCGCGCCGTCGCTCGCCAACGGCTTCGCGCACGACGTCTCGCTGGCCTACGCCGGCGTGCGGACGACGACGCGCGCGGTGCGGGTGGGGGAGACGCTCTCTGGGACGACGGTCGCCGAGTCGCCGGTGACGACGACCGAGAACTACGACCGGCAGGGGCGGCTCGTGGCGGTGACCGAGCCCTCCGGCGCGGGCGGCGCCAACGTCACGACGACCTACGGCTACGACGTCGGCAACCGCCTCGCGACGGTCTCGACGACCGGCTCGGGGGTCACCCAGACGCGCGCCTTCGCCTACGACAACCGAGGCCTGCTCGACTGGGAGAATCATCCCGAGCAGGGGGCTGCGGGCAACGGCACCGTCTCCTATCTTTCCTACGACGCGCGCGGCCACTCGCACCGCAAGATCGACGGTCCCAACGACCTCACCCTCACCTACGACGCCGCCGAGCGGGTGACCGAGATCGACGAGACCGGCGGCGCCAAGCGGCCATTGAAGACCTTCGCCTACGCGACGGCCAACGTCGGCAGCGACGCCGCCAACGGCAAGCTGCGCACCGGCTCACGCTACAACTACCCGCTGCTCGGCGGCACCACCTACACCTCGCTGATCGGGCAAACCTATACCTACCAGGGGGCGGGCGGCCGGGTGTCGCAGCGCACCCTCGCCCACACGTTCAACGGCGGCGCCTCGGAGTCGTTCAACGAGACCTTCTCCTACGACGGCCTCGGCCATCTCGCCTCGACCGGCTACCCGCAGTGCACCTTCGCCGCCTGCAGCGGCGTCGCCGCGACGCCGCGGACGATCACCTACGGCTACACCAAGGGCCTGTTGACCGGCGTGCCGGGCTACACGTCGCAGATCGCCGGCGAAACGGCGGGGACCGGCATCACCTACGGCGGCAACCTGCTGGTCACCCAGGTCGAGCACGCGAACGGCATGCTCAACCTCCAGGTTGCCGACCCGCACGCCATGGCGCGGCCGGCCGCCGTCTCCTCGTCGTCGACCTCCATGGGCCTCGCCGCTTGGTCCTCGGGGAGCTACGTCTACGACGGCGCCGGCAACATCACCCAGATCGGCGGCAGCACCTACCTCTACGACGGGGTGAGCCGGCTCGCCGCGAGCACCCAGGCGCTCGCCGGCAACGGCATCGGCTCGACGGTCTCGCAGAGCTTCACCTACGACGCCTTCGGCAACCTGCAGTCGACCGCCGGCAGCGGCGGCCTCAACACGCCGACGAGCTCGACGACCAACCGGCTGACCGGCGCCGGCACGGCCTACGACGCCGCCGGCAACCTGACCGCCTGGAACGGCGCCACCTACGAGTACGACGCCTTCGACCAGATGAAGCACTACGTGTCGGGCACCGAGGAGTGGCTCTACATGTACGACGCCGACGACGAGCGCGCCTGGTCCTTCAAGCCGGGCGTCGCGGGCACCAGCGTCCGCTTCGACCGCTGGACCCTCCGCGACCTCGGCGGCAAGGCTCTGCGCACCTACGAGGCGTCGGGGTACAACTGGACCGGCAGCTGGGCCGAGGACGACATCTACCGCGACGGCCTCCTCTTAGCGGCCGAGACCCCCACCGGCCCCCGCCACTTTCACCTCGACCATCTGGGAACCCCTCGTCTCATCACCGACAGCATGGGCGCCCAGCTCGCCTACCACGTCTACTACCCCTACGGCTCCGAAGCCACCGCCTTCAACCAGGACGCCGAGAGGCTGAAGTTCACCGGCCACGAGAGAGACCTGGCGAGCCCCGGCGGCCCCAGCGACGACCTCGACTACATGCACGCGCGGCACGAGAGCCCGCTGACGGGGCGGTTCTTGAGCGTGGATACGCTGGCGGGGAGCGCCAGCCTTCCCCAGACCTGGAATCGCTATCTCTACGCCGGGGACAACCCGCTCCGCTATCTGGATCCCAACGGTCAGGAGAAGGAAGAGGCCGGCCTCTTTCAGCAGCTCAACCAACTTTTCTTGGGCGCGCTCAGCAAGATGTTCCCGCCGCCTCAGACGAAGACCGACCCGAGCGCTCAAGCTCTGGCCGACGACGGAGAGATCACTCAGGCGCAAGCGGTTAGGATGAGCCCTGGCGCCGAGCCCAATCTGGTCCAGAAGGGGCTCCTCGAAAGCAGCTCCACGCTCGCCGCAGGCGCGGTGTACATCTGGATTCAGGCAGGGGTTGCTAAGTCGTTCAGCGCGATAGCGGAGATCCTACTGCCGGAAGGTCATCTGATCGGCGATGCCGGCAGGAGCAGCCGCATCCGCATACTAAGCGGCGGGAAAGAGGCAGCCGCTGAGTTGTTTGAGACTCTGACAACAGGGGGCAAAGTGGTCAGGGACGGGCCTGGGCTAAAAGTGATTGATGTCGATGGTGTTGGAAGGTTCGTCTATCGGCTGGCCAGCTCGACGCCAGGGACAGACGCCACGATAGACGTAAATGTAAAGGGTATCGGCATCACCGAACTGAAATATTTCAAGCAACTTGACACTACGCCTTGACATATGACTCCGAGAGAAACAGTTAAGCTCGTCATCGTCGGAGAGAGCACGGAGGACTTCGTCGGGTTCTGGCTGATCATGAGGGAGGTCGAAGCGACCTTTGGTTTAGTTGATCCCGCGGCCGTGAGATCGACGACACTCAGCATCGTCCGAGAATTGCTAGATCTCGATCTGATCGTCCCCGGCTTCCCTATAGATATCGGTCCAGAGTTTGCAGCTTGGAAGATGCCTGTTGATGTTGCCATCGCTTGGATGGAGCGGGCATGGGACGAGTTGGACGAGGAGCCATTCACGGGTGACATCTGCTGGTTTGTCGCTACAGACAAGGGTAGAGCTTGGGTGAGGCAGCGAGAGAGTCGGAAGTAATGCGGCGTTGCCGCCTCGAGCTACCTGCCAGCAGATGCATGGTGAGGTTGCGTCGAGTGCAACCTCGGGACGTAAATGAGAAGAGTTTTCTCGACAAAATCTTGCAGGAGATTTGTCTCGAAAACGGCTTCGCCCCCAAGGTCGGATTGGATCGCTTTCTCAGGCGGTGGAGCCGATTTGTCAGCGAGGTAGAAGACGGCTTCTCTATGTCCTTGGCCGACTATGAGAGCGATCTGCTCGTGCGAGACGACATCGTCAGAATCGAAAAAGCGGTGCCTCCGCGCCTAGCGGCGGAAATTGCCGCTTTTGTTAGGCCGTTGGATTTCCGGTTACGGTTGGCTACCAGACCTTTTCAGCACTTCCTTCCTGGTGATGACCGGCAAGGGTTCTGGTGGTCGCGAATACCTCTGAAGCTCGAGGAAGAGCTCCGAGAAGGATTGAACGAGAACGGCATCTTGTGATCAAGGCTTGGTTTATGCGTATGCCTCGGCGTCGGCAGGCCTGGCTAGCCGTTGCGTTTTGCTTATCATGCTCATGCCGGCGCCCCAGCCGGCTTGAAATTAGGCAAAAGGATCGAAGGATCACGATCGACACTGCCCTGCTAGGCGAATACCTTGCTGATATTGCAGCTTTGAAGCTGATCGATGCTCAGAAACGTCAAGCAATCTGGTCCATCGAGGGGTCTGGCAGCCCGCAATTGGGCGCCATCAGGATTCAAGTTGGCACCAACTCACCCACGGCATCTGATGTTCGCCATCGGCAGTACCGCGTTCTCGTTCCACCAAGCGGATCCTTTGTTGTTCTACCTAATCACCGCTACATCGTCGAGATCTGGGGGCGACTGAATGATGAGTTTCGATGCGGCAGCGCGACTTTGTAACCGGCGGAGCCTGACTTGGCCGTCGCATGGTCGCTGCTGATCGTCGCCGTCGACCCCACCGACCTGCAGCTCTTCACGCTGCAGATCCCGGACTGACCAGGATGAGCGATCGTTCACCGCACGTTCGCCCCGCCTCGATGCTCTCCTCTCGATCCATCATCGTCACCGGCCTCGTCCTCTTCCAGAACGCCGGGATCGGCTGGCGGGTGTCGCTGGGCGAGCTCTATCCGCCGAACGATCCGCCGTACAACGACTCGCCGGGGACCTGGCTCTACGTCAGCGCCGACGGCTCGAAGCACTCGTTCTTTCCCACCCTGCACAACTTCGAGACCGTCGATCCGAACGTCTTCTACAGCCGCGACGGCACCTATCTGCGGCTGAAGCTGCTGGCTGGCGGCAGCAAGACGATCGAGCTGCCGAACGGCATCATCCACAGCTTCGGCGCCGACAACCGGCTGACCCAGATGGCGGCGCTGTGGAAGAGCGGCGGCGCGCCGACGGACGTCGTCAACGTCACCTATCTGACCAACGAGTGGGATCTCGCCGACAGCCAGGGGCGGGTGCAGCGGGTCTACTTCCGCGCCGCGGCCCCCGGCCTCGGCCAGGTGGACCACGTGACGGTGACCGCCTTCGGCGGCACCACGGACGACCTACCAGCTCACCTACGCCGACACGTCGATCGCCCGCCACCGGCAGGACAGCGATCTCTGCGACTCGGTCTCGGTGACGGCGCCGCTGCTTCAGAGCCTGCGGCCCCCCGACGGCTCGCTCGACTCGATGACTACGCGCTCGACAACAGCTTCATCAACGGCAACTACGAGGTGCCGGGGACGCTCATCAGCCTGACGCTGCCGACCTTCGGTCGCTTCGACTACGTCTATCAGGCCTACAGCTTCCGCCATCCGGGGAGCGGCACGCCGATGCTCTGGGTGAGCACGTCGGACGGCATCCTCACCAAGACGACGACGGACGTCTCCGGCGCCTCGCTCGGCACCTGGACCTACAGCCAAGCGACGCAGCCGGGCTCGTCGGTCGACGAGCAGCGGCTGCTCGTCACCTCGCCGCTCGGCCACCAGACGTACCACTACTTCAACAGCTGGGGCGGCAACTGGACGGAGGGTCTGCCCTTCAGCCCGGACCTCGCCGACTCGTCCGGCACCCACAATCTCTCGACCGAGGCGTACCGCGGCGCCGTCGGCGGGACGCTTCTGCGCTCGACCTACCTGCGCTTCACCGACGACTCGGTGAGCGCCGTCAACCACGCCGGGCAGACGGCGTACAACAGCTTCAACGGCCGGGTCGCAGCGCACGGTCTACTGGGACGACGGCGGCACCTACGCCGACGTCGACTACTCGGCCTTCGACGGGCTCGGCCACTACCGCGCCTCGGCGACGAGCGGCAGCTTTCCGGGCAACAACGCGCGGACGACGGACGTCGACTACAACCCGGCGCAGGGGACGTACCACGTCGATCCGCTGACCAACAACCTCTATCCGGACCACAACTTCGCGATGCTGGCTTCGACGAGCCCGTGGGTGCTCGAGACGTCGAACTACGCCTGGTCGGCGGAGAGCGGCAACACCGCCTTCGCCTCGACCTGGCACGAGAGCCCGGTGACGGGGCGGTTCTTGAGCGTGGATCCGGTCGTCGATCCGAAGAAAGCCGGCCATTCGCCCCAGCTTTGGAATCACTACGCCTATGTGACCGGAAACCCGTTGAAGTACACCGATCCGTCCGGCAAGTGCATCGAAGACCTCTGCATTGTCGAAGGACTTTTCGTTGTCGCAGCGGCAGAGTCACCGGCCGGGCAGGCGGCGATCGAGGAAGGTGAGGCCAGTGTGGCTGCCGCTGCGGAGGCGGCCGGTACAACTGTCGCCGAAGAAAGCCAAGCGGCGCTCGCCGCCACCGAGAGGAGCCTCAACAGTATCAACCTTGGTAGGCTCGGTGAGCGGGCGCTGGGTATCCTCAGTGATGTTAGGAGAAGATTGGCTCGTTCATTCAGGCGGCCAATTTCCGCGTGCCAGACATACTCGATCACGTTGGACGTGAGTTGATCGAATCCAAGAATGTCGCAAGACTCTCGATGTCCAACCAGCTCCGAGACTACTTGGCCTACGCGCAACAGAACGGCTATCAACTGATCCTTCAGGTTCGACCAGGAGATGAGACTCACTTTTCAAAGACCCTTAAGTTTTTCGTCGATTCTGGGCTTATCAGGATAGTGACTCTGAGGCAGTGACTCTGAATTCATCGTGGAGAATCGCCTCGAAGACTGAGCCAGGCCAAGGTGAGGTATTAAGCCTATGAGAACCAATCTCGGGGAAGAGGATCTTAAAGTGGTGTCGGCTCTTCGGGAAACTGGGCTCGAAGTGTTGTCGGTCTGGGACGTCGTACACATGAGGCGAAGCTATCCGGAGGCAATACCGACGCTCGTGCGGATGCTTCCCGAAGTGCGTGATCTCGGCGTGAAGGAAGGGATTGTTCGCTCTCTGAGCGTGAAGGATGCGATATCGGTCGCTGCGAAGCCATTGGTCCATGAGTATCAGCTTCTCCTGGGATCGAGCGACTTGGCGGCTTCCAACCTTCGGTGGGCGATCGCGAATGCGCTCACGGTCGTCGCGACGAAAGACTCGATCGACGATCTCATCGATCTCCTAGGTCGCCCGGAGGGCGGAAGCGGCCGTCAGATGCTCGCCTTGGCACTCGGCAAGCTCAAAGCTCAGAAAGCTGTCCCCTTGCTCATCGAGCTGCTCGAAGACGATGAGGTGGTGGGCCATGCGGTTTCCGCCCTCGGCACGCTCAAGGCACAGGAAGCACGGCCTTACCTGGTGAAGCTTGTGACCCACCCGCGAACGTGGGTCCGGAATGAGGCGAAGAAGGCGATTCTCAAGATCGACGGTAAGCCCATGACTCGGCGAGCGCAGATGCGGATCAACTGAGGCAGGCTGCACCAATGGCACGCTCGACTTGCAGGCCGCCGACCCGCACGCCCATGTCGCAGCCGGCCGCGGTCTCCTCGTCATCGAGCGCCATGGGCTCGGTCGCGTGGTCTTCGGGCGGCTACCTACGTCTACGACGGCGCCGGCAACATCACTCAGATCGGCGGTAGCACCTATGTCTACGACGGGGTGAGCCAGCTCGCCGCCGGCGCGGTATACATCGGGATTCAGGCAGGAGTTGCTAAGTCGTTCGATGCTGTGGCAGAGATACTAGGCTCTTGAGGAATTCGGGTGGGCGATCGGGTAGTGTCTTGGGGTGCGAGACACGGATCTGTACGCTCGAATTCTTGGAGTCGAGAGTCCCTGGCAGGTGACGGACGTGGAGCTGCGGCAAGGTGCCGGCGAGGTCGAGGTGAAGGTGGAATACTCGGCGTCGAAGGCGTTGCTGTGTCCGGAGTGTGGTACCCCTTCGGCGCGCTACGACACTCGGGAGCGGCGTTGGCGGCACCTACCGACCTGCCAGTACAAGACGATCTTGGTGGCCGCGGTTCCGCGGACCCGATGCCCGGAGCACGGGGTCAAGACGGTTGCGGTGCCTTGGTCGGAGCCGGGTTCCGGATTCACCGCGTTGTTCGAGTCTCTGGTGATCGACTGGCTTCGCGAGGCGAGCATTTCGGCGGTGGCACGGCAGCTGTCGTTGAGCTGGGACGAGGTCGACGGAGTGCTACAACGAGCGGTGAAGCGCGGGCTTCTGCGTCGCCAGCTCACCGTGCCGCGTCGATTGGGAGTCGACGAGACCTCATTCCAGAAGCGGCGCGAGTATGTAACCGTGGTCGCGGATCTGAAGGAAGGGATCGTGCACCACGTCGCCGACGGTCACGGCAAGGAAGCCCTGGCGAGCTACTACGAGAGCTGGACGACCGAGGAGCTCGCTCAGATCGAGATGGTGGCGATGGATATGTGGGGTCCGTACATCGCGGCGACGCTCTCAGCCTTGCCTGCGGGGAAGGACAAGATCGCCTTCGACAAGTTCCATGTCGCAATGCATCTCGGCGCCGCTGTCGACCGCGTGCGGCGCGAGGAGAACCGGGCCTTACGCGAGCAGGGAGACGACACCTTGAAAGGTACCAAGCACCTCTGGCTCTACCACCCCGAGAGGCTGCCGGAGAAGCGCGTCGAGCGATTCGAAACGCTCGTCCGCAGGACTCTCAAGACCTCGCGTGCCTGGATGCTCAAAGAACTGGCCGGAGATGTGGAGCAGCCGCAGCCGGCACGCCGCCCAGGAGATCTTCCGGGCTTGGTACTCCTGGGCGATCCGCTCCCGGCTGGAGCCGCTCAAGCGCGTCGCTCGCATGCTCCAGCGACACCTCCACGGTGTCCTCAACGCCATTGCCTCCGGGGTCACCAACGCCCGCCTCGAAGGGCTCAACACGACCATCCAAGGACTCAAACGCTCCGCCCGCGGCTTCCGCAACCGTGATCGCTTCCGAAACGCCATCTACTTCCACCTTGGCGGTCTCGACCTCTACCCAGCCGCCCTGGCCCACTCGAAACCCTGAAGAGCCGCTTAATGTAGTCACCGAGAGCGGAGAAGACTTCGTGGGTATCTGGGAGGTTTTACGGGATGTGCAGGAGCTCCTCGGCATCCACGATGGCGCAGCGGCGAAAGCTGAGACTCTCAGCATCGTGCGAGACCTCCTCGAAGCAGAGCTGATCGTGCCAGGCTTTCCAATTGGCCTGGGACCTGGCTTTCAACCGTGGAGGCTACCCCCAGTTGAGGCAGTGTCGTGGATGAAACGCGCGTGGGATCAATTACGCGAGGAGCCGTTTACCGGCGACATATGTTGGTTCATCTCGACTGACAAAGGAAAAGCGTGGATAGTAGAGCAGGGAAAGAGCTAGATCTGCTCTTCGCGCCGTGGGTATTCATACAAACAAGGCCGGCTTAGCCGGTCTGAATTAAAGAGG
Organism: uncultured Acidobacteriota bacterium; assembly: GCA_963755825.1. Taxonomy (GTDB): domain Bacteria; phylum Acidobacteriota; class Thermoanaerobaculia; order Multivoradales; family UBA5704; genus DATBQN01. The sequence continues at coordinate 722,668 of CAVWLA010000001.1, forward strand.
GATCCTCGGTGAGGGATCACGATGCCGCCCGTTTGCGACAGATTGCTGGAGTTAGCTAGACGCCTCGTCAAGGACGGCGTCGATGACGAGTCTCTCCTCGCCAACGTCAGGCAGGCGGGCGGCAATGTCTTCGACTCCATAAAGCTTCTTTGTGCTCTGCGCCGTTATTCTTTGAAAGAGGCAAAAAGGACCGTCCATCTAAGTAACGCATGGTCGGACTGCCGAGGCGATTTTGACAAGCTGCATGACGACCTGATTGACGCTGTGCGGGGAATGGACCATGTCGTCTACAAAGAGAGGGATTGACCAGGCGACTTCCCACTCCTTGCGAGGGTTTCTCCGACGTTGACGCCATGAGCCTCGAACGGCGCCACCGATGAGTACGACGCCCCCTACTTCGCCTTCACCTCCGTCCACAGCCGATCCACAAGCGTCGTCGTCGTGCCGAGATCCTCGATCAGCTCGCAGCGGGCGAGGACGGCCGCGGGCGGATAGATGGCGGGGTCGGCTCGGATGTCGGGGGGGATGAGGGGGAGGGCGGCGCGGTTGGCGGAGGCGTAGCGGACTCCGGCGACGATCTTGGCCGCCACCGCGGGCTGCAGGACGTAGTCGAGGAAGGCGTAGGCGGCGTCGAGGTGGCGGGCGCGGGCGGGGATCGCCAGGTTGTCGATCCACAGGGTGCCTCCCTCGCGGGGGACGACGTAGGCGAGGCGGCCGTGGCTCGCGGCGACGACCTTCGCCAGCTCGCCGTTGTAGCCTTGGGCGAGGTCGACGTCGCCCGCCGCCAGGAGGTTGGCGAAGTCGCTGCTGTTGTAGGTCCGCACCAGGGGCTTCTGCGCCGCCAGGCGCGCCGCCGCTCGCGCGAGATGTTGCGGATCGCGCTCGTTGATCGAGCTGCCGTCCAGGCGGAGGGCGGCTCCGAAGGCCTCGCGCTCGTCGTCCAGCATCAGGATGCGGCCGGTGTTCCTGGAGTCGAAGAGAGCCCCCCAGCTGGCCACCTCGCCGAGCTTCCGGCGGTCGTAGCCGATCCCTGTCGTCCCCCAGAGATAGGGCAGCGAGTAGCGGTTGCCGCGGTCGAAGGCGCGGTCGATGAGGCGCGGGTCGAGGCTCGACCAGTGGGGGAGGCGGGAGCGGTCGAGCGGATGCAGCAGGCCCTGCGGGACGAGAATCTTCAGCATGTAGTCCGAGGGCACCACCACGTCGTAGTCGGCGACGCCGGACTGCAGCTTCTCGAGCAGCGCCTCGTTCGAGGCGTAGGTGTCGATCTGGGCGGTGAACCCGGTCTGGCGCTCGAACTCCCGCACCACGCCGTCCGGCAGGTAGTTGGTCCAGATGTAGATGTTGACCCGCCGCGTGCCAGCCGCGCGGCCGCAGCCCAGCAGGGTGAGCGCGGCGAGGGCGGCGATCACCGCGAGGGCCGCGCGTCGGACGATCGCGGCGAGGGCGGGACGTGGGCGGTGGTTTGAACGGCTCATGAGCTCCTTCCGGCTGCGGGGCGGAGCAGCAGCTGGGCGGCGGCGATGAGCGTCACCGTGGCGCCGAGGAGGAGGGTCGAGACGGCGTTGACCTCCGGCGTCACGCCGACCTTGAGCATCGAGTAAACGTGGAGCGGCAGCGTCGTCGCCCCCACCCCGGCGACGAACGAGGTGATGACGTAGTCGTCGATCGAGAGGGTGAAGACGAGGAGCGCGCTGGCGAGGATGCCCGGCAGGGCGAGCGGCAGGGTGACCCGGCGGAAGGTCTCCCAGGCGCCGGCGCCTAAGTCGGCTGCCGCCTCGCCGAGCGACGGATCGAGGCCGGAGAGACGCGCCGCGACGACGATCGCTGCATAGGAGACACTGAAGACGACGTGCGCCACGGCGACCGTGGCGAGGGAGAGCCGCAGGCCGATCGCCCCGAAGAAGGAGAGCAGCGCGGCGCCGAGGACGACCTCCGGGATGACGACGGGAAGGAGAAGGAGCGCCCAGGTGAGGCGCTTGGCGCGGGCGGAGGCAGCCGGCCGGGCGAGCCCTAAGGCGGCAGCGGTGCCGAGGACGGTCGAGGCGACGGTCGCCACGGCGGCGACGAGCAGGCTGTTGCCGACGGCGCGGGCGAGGAGCGCGTCGCCGGCGAGGCCGCGGTACCAGTCGAGCGTGGCGCCCTCCCAGGACGCCGTCTGCCGCGAGGCGTTGAAGGAGAACACCGCGAGGACGCCGATCGGCGCGTAGAGCAGGAGATAGAGGAGCGCGCTGTGGACGGCGAGCAGGCGGCGCGCCGCGAGCGAGCGATCTCCGTGACCGTGCCCGTGCGCTCGGGGCGATCGCTCGGACCGTTCGTTGATGGCGACGCTCAGACGAGCGCTCCCGGGCCGCTCTCGCCCGAGGGCGGGCCGAAGGAGCGGCGGCGCGCGACGAGCGCGTAGGCGGCGAGGAGGGCGAGGACGGCGGCGGTCAGCTCGAAAGCGAGGGCGGCGCCGAAGGGCTGGTTGCGGGCGACCGAGAACTGGTTCTGCACCAGGTTGCCGAAGAGCATGCTGCGCGCCCCGCCGAGGAGGTCGGAGACGACGAACTGGCCGAGGCTGGGGATGAAGACGAGGACGCTGCCGGCGGCGATGCCGGGCAGGGCGAGCGGCACGGTGACCCGCGCCAGCCGCGCCAGTCGGCCGGCGCCGAGGTCGGCCGCGGCCTCGAGGAGCGCCGGGTCGAGCTTCTCGAGGGCGGCATAGAGCGGCAGCACCATGAAGGGCAGCTCGCCGTAGACGAGCCCGATCATCACCGCGAGCTGGGTGTAGAGGATGTCGAGCGGGCGGTGGATCCAGCCGAGAGCGAGGAGCGTGTGGTTGAGCAGCCCCTCCGTCCGCAGGATGAACATCCAGGCGTAGGTGCGGATGAGGAAGCTGGTCCAGAACGGCACCGCGACCAGGCCGACCAGGAGCGGCCGCAGGCGCGGCTTGGCGCGGAGGGCGAGGTAGTAGGCGGCGGGGAAGGCGACCGCGAGGCAGAGGACGGTGGTCGCCGCCGCCATCCATAGCGAGCGCCAGCCGATGGCGAGATAGACGCCGTCGAGCGAGCGGGCGTAGTTGGCGAGGAACGCCCCCGAGCCGAGGTAGGCGCCCCAGCCCGCCGCCGGCGGCAGCGGCGCGACGCCGCCGTAGACGCCGCGCTGGCGGAAGGAGAGCGCCAGCGTGAGAGCGAGCGGCAGCAGGAAGAACGCCCCCAGCACCAGCCAGGTGGGGCCGAGGAGCCCCCAGCCGGCAGCGGCGGCGCGGACGCGGCGGACGCCGCGCGCAGAGCTTGGCTCTCTGCGAGCGAAGGCCGGATCATCGGGCCGCGGGTCGGCGGTTTTCACGCCGCGCGATCATGGCCGCAGCGGCCGCGGCAGGCAAGCCCGCGCCGGCGGTCACCCCTCGCGGAGCAGCACCGTCCGCCGCGGGTCCCAGCAGAGGTAGGCGGCGCTCCCCGCGCTCCAGGCGCCGCCGCTCGCCTCGGCGACGACGAAGCGGGCGCCGCTCCCGTCGCGGACGGTCCAGGCGGTGGTGGCGCCCTGGTAGACGTGCCGCTCGATGGTCACCGGGAAGCCGGGGCCGTCCTCGGCGGCCGCGAGGCGGAGCTTCTCGGGGCGGATGGCGCAGCGGATGGTCTCGCCGCGGGCCGGGCTCGCCTCCGGCGGCGCCGGCAGGAGGGCTCCCGAGGGGAGGCGGAGGAGCGGCGCGCCGTCCGCCGCCGCGGCGACGGTCGCGGTGGTCAGGTTCTCCATGCCCAGGAACTCGGCGACGAAGGCGGTCGCCGGGCGCTCGTAGAGGTCGGCCGGGGAGCCCAGCTGCTCGACCCTGCCGCGGTGCATCACCGCCACCCGGTCGCTCATCGCCAGCGCCTCCTCCTGGTCGTGGGTGACGAAGAGGAAGGTGATGCCGAGGTCCCGCTGCAGCGCCTTGAGCTCGCCCTGCATCTCCTGGCGGAGGCGGCGGTCGAGGGCGGCGAGCGGCTCGTCGAGGAGGAGGACCTGCGGCCGGAGGACGAGGGCGCGGGCGAGGGCGACGCGCTGCCGCTGGCCGCCGGAGATCTCGTGCGGGCGCCTCCCCTCGAGACCTTCGAGGCGGACGAGGGCGATGGCCTGGGCGAGGCGCGCGGCGCGCTCGGCGCGGGGGAACGACCGGTAGCGCAGGCCGAAGGCGACGTTCTCGGCGACCGTCAGATGGGGGAAGAGGGCGTAGTGCTGGAAGACGAGGTTGACCTCGCGGCGGTGAGCGGGGAGGTCGGTGACGTCTTCGCCGCCGACCTTGAGGGTGCCGGCCGTGGGGGACTCGAAGCCGGCGATCAGCCGCAGCAGCGTCGTCTTGCCGCAGCCGCTCGGCCCCAGCAGGGCGAAGAACTCGCCGCGCTCGACCGAGAGCGTGACGCCGTCGACGGCGGCGACGCCGGCCGCGCCATCGCCGAACCGCTTGCTGACGCCGACGATCTCGACGCTGCGGGCGCCGCGGATGCCCTCCGCGCCGCCCGTGGTGCCGGAGCTCGCCGGAGTGCCGGAATCGAACGGTGGCGCCGCCATGGGGTGCGCTTCTAGCACAGATTCTCCGCCCGCCGCCGGTATCTGGGTTTGGGCGGGGCTCGGCGGCGCCGGGCGGGCACACCGGCGCTTCCGTTGACCCGTCCAGGGGCGCGTGCGACACTGGCCGGCGCACTCGTATTGTCGTGCGGCGGCGCCGCCGCCTCCGCCGGGAGTGAGACCACCCATGGAAACCCTCTGGAACGACATCCGCTTCGGCCTGCGCAACATGCGGCGCACGCCGCTCACCGTCGGCGCGGCGCTCCTCGCCCTGGCGCTGGGGATCGGCGCCAACACCGCCATCTTCAGCGTCGTCAACGGCATCCTGCTCAATCCGCTGGCCTACCCGCAGGCCGACCGCATCATGCTGGTGTGGGAGAGCAACCCCGGGCTCGGCTTCCCGACCTTCAGCGCCGCCAGCCAGAACTGGCTCGACTGGCGCCAGCAGAGCCGCTCCTTCGAGCCGCTGGCGGCAGGGATGGGGGCGCGGGTCAACCTGACCGGCCGCAACGAGCCGGAAGTGCTCCGCGCCGGGCGGGTCTCCGCCGACTTCTGGTCGACCTTCCGCACCGCGAGCATGGGCGGCCTCATCGGCCGCACCTTCACCGCCCAAGAGGACACGCCGGGCAACCATCACGTCGTGGTGCTCTCGAACGGGCTCTGGAAGCGGCGCTTCGGCGGCGAGCCGCAGATCGTCGGCCAGAGCCTGACGCTCGACGGCGAGAGCTACACGGTGGTCGGCGTGGCGCCGGCGGGGCTCGACATCCCGGGCAAGAGCGAGCTATGGGTGCCGCTCGCCCAGGACCCCGCCAAGGCCGACCGCATGTCGCACGACCTGCTGGTCTTCGGCCGCCTGCGGCCGGGGGTCTCGCAGGCGCAGGCGCAGAGCGAGATGACCGGCATCGCGGCGCGCCTGGCGCGGCAGTTCCCGCCCTCGAACGAGGGGTGGACGGCGCTCCTCGTGCCGCTCAAGGAGCAGGTGACGAAGGGCATCCGGCCGGCGCTCCTGGTGCTCGTCGCGGCGGTCGCGGCGGTCCTCCTCATCGCCTGCCTGAACGTCGCCAACCTCCTCCTCGTGCGCATGGCGGCGCGCGAGCGCGAGCTCGCCGTGCGCACCGCGCTCGGCGCCGGCCGCGCCCGGCTGGTGCGGCAGATGCTCACCGAGAGCGTCATGCTCGCCTTGGGCGGCGGCGTCCTCGGGCTCGTCCTCGCGGTGTGGGGCGTGCGCGCCCTGGTCGCCCTCGGCGGCGACAAGATCCCGCGCGCTTCGGCGATCGGCATCGACTGGAAGGTGCTCGTCTTCACCCTCGCCGTCTCGGTCGCCACCGGGCTCGTCTTCGGCCTGCTGCCGGCGGTGCAGAGCTCCGGCAACCACCTGCACGAATCGCTCAAGGAGGGCGGTCGCGCCGTCGCCGGCGGCGCCCGCGGCCGCTGGGCCCGCCAGGCCCTGGTGCTCTCCGAGGTGGCGGTGGCGCTGGTGCTGCTGGTCGCCGCGGGCCTCCTGATCAAGAGCTTCTCGCGCCTCCACGCCGTCGATCCCGGCTTTCGGCCGCAGGGCGTCCTCGCCATGGACCTGGCGCCGCCCGAGCGCAAGTACGCCAAGCCCGAGCAGCAGATCGCCTTCTACAAGGATCTGATCGGGCGAGTCGGCAGCCTCCCCGGCGTCGACCACGTGGGGACCGCCTTCCCGCTGCCGCTCTCGGCGCAGGGCATGACGCTCGCCTACGCCGTCGCCGACCGGCCGTTCCCGCGCTTGCAGGACTCCCCCTCGTGCGACGTGCGCTGGGTGTCGCCGGGCTTCTTCCAGGCGCTCGGCGTGCGGCTCATCAAAGGCCGCATCTTCGACGAGCACGACACCCAGACGAGCCCGCCGGTCACCCTCGTCAACAGCGCCTTCGCCGCCAAGGTCTGGCCCGGCGCCGACGCCGTCGGCAAGCGCATCACCTTCGAGGACCCGCACCAGAAGGGCGCCCGCTGGCTGACCATCATCGGCGTCGTCGGCGACGTGCGCAACGAGAGCTTGAGCCAGGCGCCGGAGGCGCAGGTCTACCAGGCGCAGTTGCAGGACCCCATGTCGCGGGCCACCCTGGTGGTGCACACCACCTCCGATCCGCGCGCCCTCGCCACACCGATCCGCGAGCAGGTGCAGGCGCTCGACCACGACCTGCCGATCGACCAGGTACGGACGATGCAGGACGTCGTCGACTCGTCGCTCTCCTCCAACCGCTTCAACACCGTCCTCCTCGGCATCTTCGCCGGCCTCGCCCTGCTGCTCGCCGCGGTCGGCGTCTACAGCGTCGTCAGCTTCACGGTCAATCAGCGGACGCACGAGATCGGCATCCGCATGGCGCTCGGCGCGCAGGGCGACGACGTCCTCGGGCTCGTCCTCCGCCAGGGGATGCAGCTGGTGGCGGTCGGCCTCGGCATCGGCCTCGTCTGCGCCTGGCTGGCGATGAGCCAGCTGCAGAGCATGGTCTACGACGTCAGCACCAAGGACCCCTGGACCTTCGGCGCGGTGGCGGTGACGCTCGCCGCGGTGGCGCTCGCCGCCAACTTCCTGCCAGCCCGCCGGGCGACGCGGGTCGATCCGCTGACGGCGCTGCGCCAGGAGTAGCCGGCCCGCTGTCTCCAGGCACCCGGCGCCGGCCGCACCGGCGGTGCCCCTCGCGATGTCCGATTCGTCCAGCTTTCTCGCGAGCCGCCCCTCGGCGGCGGCCGCGGTGGAGGACGCGCTCCGCGAGCTCGCGGCGGCGACCCTCCACCTGCGGCCGGCGGAGATCGCGCTCGATCGCCCGCTGACCGCGCTCGGCCTCGACTCGCTCGCCGCCGTCGAGCTCGCGCACGCCATCGAGGCGAGCCTCGGCGTCGCCGTCCCGCTCGACGACCTGCTCTCCGGCGCCACCTTCGCCGAGCTGCTGGCGGCGGTCCACGCCGGGCTCGCGGCGGCGGCGGAGAGCGAGAGCGTGCGAGACGCCGCGGCGGCCGGCCGCGCCGCCGACGCCGAGCCTTTCGATCGCCTCACCGCCGGGCAGCGGGCGCTCTGGTTTCTCGAGCGCCTGGCGCCGGGCGGCGGCGCCTACCACGTCGTGGCGGCGGCGCGGCTCCGCGGCGACCTCGACGAGGCGGCGCTGCGGCGGGTCTTCGCGGCGCTGGTGGCGCGCCACGAGGCGCTGCGGACGGTCTACTCGGAGATCGACGGTGAGCCGCGGGCGCGCCGGTTGGAGGCGGGGGCGCTCGATTTCGCGGTGGAGGCGGCGGCGGGGTCGGACGACGCGGCGGTCGCCGCGCGGCTGGCGGCTGAGGCCTATCGGGCGTTCGACCTGGCGCGCGGGCCGGTCGTCCGCGTCCGCCTCCTGCGGCGGAGCGGCGGCGCGAGCGCGCTCCTCGTCGCCCTCCACCACATCGCGGCTGACTTCGCCTCGCTCGCCATCGTCCTCCGCGAGCTGGGAGCGCTCTACACGGCCGAGCGCGGCGGCGCCGCGGCGGCCCTGCCACCGGTGCCGGGATTCGGCGTGCAGGCGCGCCGCGAGGCGGCGCGCCTGGCCGGCGATGGAGGTAGCAGCGGCGACGGGAGCTCGCCCACGGCGGCGCGGCTGTGGAGCTATTGGCGCGAGCGCCTGGGCGGCGAGCTGCCGGTCCTCGAGCTGCCGACGGATCGGCCGCGGCCGCCGGTGCAGACCTACCGCGGCGGCGCCGTGACGCTCGCCCTCGGGCCGGCGCACCTCTTGGCTCTTCGCCGCGCTGGGACCACTCTCTTCATGGAGGTCCTCGCCTCCTTCTCGGCGCTCCTGGCGCGGGTCAGCGGGCAGGACGACATCGTCCTCGGCACCCCGACCTCCGGCCGTGCCGGCGCCGCCGATCTCGCCGGCACCGTCGGCTATTTCGTCGATCCCGTCGCCCTGCGCGCCGACCTGGCGGGCGATCCGACCGCCGCCGCGCATCGCGAGCGGACGCGCCGCGCCGTCCTCGCCGCCTTCGCCCACCAGGGGCTGCCGCTGCCGCTCCTCGCCGAGCGCCTGCAGCCGGTGCGCGACCCGGCGCGGCCGCCGATCTTCCAGGCCATGCTGTCGCTCCTCGCCGGCGAGCGCCTCGGCGAGTCCGGGCTCGCCGCCTTCGCCGTGGGGCAGCCGATCGCATCGGCCGCGCCAGCGACGCCGGTGCGCCTGGGCGACCTGACACTCGAACCGCTGGCGCTCCCCGAGCGGCGCTCCCAAGTCGACCTGACGCTCACCATCGCCGAGCTGGCCGACGGCGCCCTCGCCGTCTTCGACTACAACGCCGATCTCTTCGACCGCTCGACCATCGCCCGCCTCGCCGGCCAGTGGCAACGCCTCGCGGCCGGGCTTCTCGACGACGGCGACCGCCGGCTCTCGGCGCTGCCGCTCCTCGCCGCGTCCGAGCGCCAGCAGCTGGCGGTCGAATGGAACGACACCGAGCCGGCGAACGAGCCCGAGGCCAGCCTCCACGAGCTCGTCCTCGCCCAGGCGGCGCGGACGCCGGAGCGCATCTCCGTCGTCGACGCCGTCGCCTCCGGGCCGCTCGGCGCCAGCCCGACCTACGGCGAGAGCCTGACCTACGGGCAGCTCGCGGCGCGCGTCGAGAGCCTCGCGGCGCAACTGCAGCGCCTCGGCGTCGGACCGGAGGTGGCGGTCGGCCTCTGCGTCGAGCGCGGCGCCGGGATGGTCGTCGCCGCGCTCGGCGTCCTCGCCGCCGGCGGCGCCTACCTGCCGCTCGATCCGGCGCTCCCCGATGGACGCCTGGCGGCGATCCTCGCCGAGGCGAGGCCGCCGTGGCTGCTGGTGGGGGAGCGGCTGGCAGCGCGGCTCGCCGCGGTCGTCGACGGCCTCCCCGGCCCGCCGCCGGCGCTGGTCGTCGTCGAGACCGGCGCCGCCACGCTCTCCACGTGCGCGGCTGTCCCCCGCGCCGTTCCGCCTGCCGATCGCCGCGCCGCTCCGCCGGCGAGCCACCTCGCCTACCTGCTCTACACCTCGGGATCGACCGGCACTCCGAAGGGCGTCGCGGTCACCCATCGCAGCGCCGTGGCGCTGGTGCGCTGGGCGGGCGAAGTGTTCCCCCCCGCCGACCTCGCCGGGGTGCTCGCCGCGACCTCGCTCGGCTTCGACATGTCGGTCTTCGAGCTCTTCGCGCCGCTCGCCCACGGCGGGCGGGTGATCGTCGCCGGCAGCGTTCTCGACCTGCCGCGCCTGCCGCCGGAGCTCGGGGTGACGCTGGTCGACACCGTCCCCTCGGCTCTCGCCGAGCTGCTTGGCGATCCTGCGATCGATGCTGCCGCCGTATCCGGCGCCGGCCTGCCGGCGAGCGTCAGGACGGTCAACCTCGGCGGCGAGCCCATCCCCGGCGCGCTCGCCGCCGCCGTCCACCGCGCCGGCGGCGGGCGCCGTCTGCTCAACCTCTACGGCCCCTCCGAGGACACCACCTTCTCGACCCTCGCCGAGATTCCGCCGGGCGCCGCCAGCGTCGGCATCGGCCGGCCGATCGCCGCGACCCGCCTCTATCTCCTCGCTGCCGGCGGCGGAGGCGTTCCCGGCGACCTCGTGCCGCTCGGCGCCGTGGGCGAGATCCACCTCGGCGGCGCGGGCGTGGCGCGCGGCTACCTCGGCCGCCCCGAGCTCACCGCCGAGCGCTTTCTGCCCGATTCCTTTGCCGGCGCCGCCGGCGGCCGGGGTGACCTGACCGGCGGCGACCGCCTCTACCGCACCGGCGACCTGGCGCGCCGCCGGCCCGACGGCACGCTCGAGCTGCTCGGCCGCCGCGACCGCCAGGTGAAGGTGCGCGGCGTGCGCGTCGAGCTCGGCGAGATCGAGGCGGCGCTCGCCGCCCACCCCGCGGTGCGCACCGCCGCGGTGCTGGCGAGCGGCGGCCGCCTCGTCGCCTACGTGGCGGCGGGTGGCGACGCGGGAGCGCTGCAGCCCGAGGCGCTCCGCGGCTTCCTCCGCGCCAGGCTGCCGGAGGCGATGGTCCCCGCCGGCGTCGTCGTCCTCGCCGAGCTGCCGCGGACGGCGAGCGGCAAGGTCGACGGCGGCGCCCTAGCGGCTCTCGGCTGGACGCCCGCGGCGGCGGGCGGCGATGTCCCGCGCGGCGCCGTCGCCGAGCTCCTCGCCGGCCTCTGGGCGGAGATCCTCGGCGTCGACGCGGTGCGCCTCGGAGCTGGCGACGACTTCTTCGCCCTCGGCGGCCACTCGCTCGCCGCGGCGCGCCTGCTGGCGCGGGTGCGCCGGCGCTTCGAGGTCGACCTGCCGCTCGCGTCGCTCTTCGCCGCCCCCACCCTCGGCGGCCTCGCGGCGCTCGTCGAGGCGGCGCTGGAGGGCGATGCCGCCGGCGCAGCGCCCCGCTCGCCGCTCCCTCCCATCGCCCCTTCCGCCGACGCCGCGCCGTCGAGCTGGCCGCTCACCGCACCGCAGCGCCGCCTCTGGTTCCTCGCCCAGCTCGACCCGGAGAGCGCCGCCTACCACCTGCCGGCGGGCATCCGGCTTGTCGGCCGCCTCGACGTTCCGGCGCTCGCCGCGGCGCTCGGCGAGATCGTCCGCCGCCACCAGGCGTTGCGCACCGTGATCGCCGGCGACGGCGAGGAGGCGACGGCGAGCGCCCTGCCGTACGCCGGCTTCGCTCTCCCCGTCGCCAGCCTCGCGGGACTCTCGGCGGCACGGTGCGAGGCCGCCGCGCTGCGGCTCGCCGAGGAGGAGGCGCGGCGGCCGTTCGACCTCGCCGGCGGCGGCGCGCGGCGGCCGCTCGCCCGCTTCGCGCTGCTGCGCCTCGGCGCCGAGGAGCACGTCCTCCTCGCCACCTTCCATCACCTGATCGCCGACGGCGGCTCGCTCGCCATCTTCGAGCGCGAGCTGGCGGCGCTCTACGGCGCCTTCCGCGCGCGGCAGCCGCCGCCGCTCGCCGAGCCGGCGGTGCAGCTCGGCGACTACGCCCGCTGGCACCGGCGGTGGTCGGATGGCGAAGCGGCGCGCGACCTCCCCTACTGGCGACGGCGCCTCGCCGGCGCGCCGCAGGAGCTGCCGCTGCCTTTCGATCATGTCGATCACGCCGGAGCCGAGGCCCGCGTCGCCGCCGGCTGGCGCGAGCGGACGCTGTCGGCCGCCGCCGCCGGCTCCGTCGCCGCTCTGGCGCGCGGCGCCGGGGCGACGCGCTTCATGGTCGTCGCCGCGGCCGCCGCGGCGCTCCTCGGCCGGCTCTGCGGCGTCGACGATCTCCTCCTGGGCACGCCGGTCGAGCAGCGCCGCGCGCCGGAGCTCGCCGGGACGTTCGGCCTCTTCGTCGACACCCTGGTGCTGCGCGCCGAGCTCGCCGGCGACCTTACCGGCGCCGAGCTGGTCGGCCGCCTGCGCCGCGAGGTGCTCGGCGCTCTCGCCCACCAGGGCCTGCCGTTCGAGCGGCTGGTCGAGGAGCTCGCCGCCGACCGCGCTCCGGGGCGGGAGCGCGCGCCGCTGGTGCAGGCAGTGCTCACCCTGGCACCGCCGCCGCTCGCCGTCGCGCTGCCCGGCATCGCCCTGTCTCTTCTGCCGCGGCGGCCGCTGGAGGCGAAGTTCGATCTCGTCCTGGCGCTGACCGACGACGGCGAGGGGCTCCACGCCGCGGTCGAGTATCCGGCCCGCCGCTTCGACCGCACGACGATCGACCGTCTGCTCGCCGGCCTCGACCGCACGCTCGCCGGCCTCACTCTCGCCGGCCGGCTCGGCGACCTCTCGCCGCTCTCCGCCGCCGAGCGGCAGCAGCTCGTCCACGAGTGGAACGACACCGACCCGCGGCGCGCCCGCGGCAACCTGGCGGCGTCCTTCCTCGCCGTGGCGCGGCGCACGCCGGAGGCCGCGGCGCTCGCCGCCGGCGGCGAGCGCCTGTCGTACCGGGAGCTGGCGGCCCGCGCGGCGGCGCTCGCCGGCCGGCTGCAGCGGCTGGGCGTCGGCGCGGAGTCGATCGTCGGGCTCGCCAGCGAGCGGTCGGTCGAGCGCATCGTCGGGCTCCTGGGCATCGTGCTCGCCGGCGGCGCCTACCTGCCGCTCGACCCCGCCGATCCCGCCGAGCGCCTGGCGCTTCTCGTCGCCGACGCCGGCGCCCGCGCCGTGGTGACCCACGGCGGCCTCTGGCGGCTGGCGCTGCCGGGCCTCGCGGTGGTCGACCTCTCGGCGCCCGGCGACGGCGCGGTGGAAGAGGGTTCCCCAGCGCTGCAACTCGCCTCGCCGGCCGGTCTCGATGCCGCCAACCTCGCCTGCGTCGTCTACACCTCGGGCTCGACCGGCCGGCCGAAGGGCGTCGCGGTCACCCACCGCGGGGTGCTGCGGCTGATCGAGGGCGCCGACTACGTGCGGCTGTCGCCGGCGGAGCGCATCGCCCAGGTGTCGACGCCGATCTTCGACACCGCGACGTTCGAGATCTGGGGCGCCCTCCTCTCCGGCGCCTGCCTGGTGATGCCGCCGCCGGGCATCCTCTCGGTCGAGGCGCTCAAGCGCTTCGTGCGCGAGGAGCGGGTGAGCGTCCTCTGGCTGACCGCGGGCCTCTTCCGCCAGGTGGTCGAGAGCGGCCTGGGCGAGCTCGCCGGCGTCCGCCAGCTCCGGCAGCTTCTGGCTGGCGGCGACGCGCTCTCCGTGCCGCACGTCGAGCGGGCGCTCGCCGAGCTGCCGGGCTGCCGGCTGATCGACGGCTACGGGCCGACCGAGAACAGCACCTTCTCCTGCTGCCACGGCATGGGCGGGCCGGCGGGCGTCGCCGAGCGGCTCGAGGGCTCGGTGCCGATCGGCCGGCCGATCGCCGGCAGCACGGCGCACGTGCTGGCGAGCGACCTCGCGGCGGTCCCCCTCGGCGGCATCGGCGAGCTGTGGCTGGGGGGCGAGGGGCTGGCGCGCGGCTACTGGGGCGACGCCGCGAAGACCGCCGAGCGCTTCCTGCCCGACCCGGCGAGCGGCGAGCGCGGCGCGCGCCTCTACAGGAGCGGCGACCGCGCGCGGCAGCTTGCCGACGGCCGCCTCGAGTTCCTCGGCCGCGGCGACCGCCAGGTGAAGGTGCGCGGCTTCCGCGTCGAGCTGGAGGAGGTCGAGGCGGCGCTGGCGCTCGTCCCCGGCGTCCGCGCCGCCGTCGTCGAGGCGCCGGCGGACGGCGGCGGCGACCGCCGGCTGGTCGCCTGGGTGGTCGGCGAAGAGAAGCCGGCGGCGCTCCGCGCCGCCCTCCTCGCCCGCCTCCCCGAGCACGCCGTGCCGTCGCTCTTCGTGCCGGTCGACGAGCTGCCGCTGACGCCGCAGGGGAAGGTCGACCGCCGGGCGCTGCCGCCGCCGGAGCGTCCAGCCGCCGCCGGCCGGCCGCCGCGCGGCCCGCAGGAGGAGCTCGTCGCCGGCATCTTCTGCGCCGTCCTCGGCCTCGACGAGGTGTCCGCCGAGGACGATTTCTTCGCCCTCGGCGGCCACTCGCTCCTCGCCATGCAGGCGGTGTCGCGCCTGCGCTCGGCGCTCGGCGTCGAGGTGTCGCTCGCCGAGCTGTTCGCGGCGCCCACCGTCGCCGACCTGGCTGCTCTGGCGGCACGGCCGGCGGCGGGTGAGAGCGCTGGAGACCCGGAGAGCGTGCCGCCGCCGATCGAGCCCTCCCCGATGACGCAAGGTGCCGGCGGAGAGCCGATCACGGCACCGCTCTCGTTCGCCCAGGAGCGGCTCTGGTTCCTCGACCAGCTACAGCCGGGGAGCCCGCTCTACAACATCGCCGGCGCCGTCCGCCTGGACGGCCCGCTGTCGGCGGCCGCCCTCGCCGCTGCCTTCGGCGAGGTGGTGCGCCGCCACGAGGCGCTGCGCACCCGCTTCACGGCGCGGGGCGGCGAGCCCCGGCAGGAGATCGATCCGCCGCCGGCGGGCGTGGCGCTGCCGGTGGTCGACCTCGGCGCGCTCGCCGTGGCGAGCGCCGCAGCGGCGGTCGGCCGGCTCGCCGCGGCGAGCTCGCTCCGTCCCTTCGACCTCGCTGCCGGGCCGCTGCTGCGTCTGACCCTCCTGCGCCTCGGCGGCGAGGTTGGAGGGGCGCAGGTGCTCCTCCTCGCCCTCCACCACATCGTCGGCGACGGATGGTCGATCGACCTGCTGCTCGACGAGGTGCGGGCGCTCTACCCGGCGATCCTCGCCGGCGCCCCGTCGCCGCTGGCGCCACTGCCGATCCAGTACCGCGACTTCGCCCGCTGGCAGCGCGGCTGGCTGCGCGGCGCGGTGCTGGCGCGCGAGCTGGCGCACTGGCGCGTGGCGCTCGCCGGCGCGCCGGAGGCGCTCGAGCTGGCCACCGACCGGCCGCGGCCGCCGCTGCCGAGCAACCGCGGCGGCGAGGTGGTGCGCGAGCTGCCGCCGGCGCTCGCCACCGCCCTCGACCGCCTCGGCCGCCGCGCCGGGGCGACGCGCTTCATGACCCTCCTCGCCGCCTTCGCGGCGCTCCTCGCGCGCACCGCGGGCACCGCGGACGTCATCGTCGGCTCGCCGGTCGCCGGCCGCGGCCGCCTCGAGGTCGAGCGGCTGATCGGCTTCTTCGTCAACACCCTGGTGCTCCGCGCCGAGTCGGCCGCGGACACGCCGGCCGACGCCCTCGACCTCCTCGCCCGCTGGCGCCGCGCCGCGCTCGCCGCCTACGGCCATCAGGACGTGCCCTTCGAGCGCCTGGTCGACGAGCTGCGGCCGGCGCGCGACCTGTCGCGCCACCCGCTCTTCCAGGTGCTGATAAGCCTCGAGGAGCCGCGCGCCGTCGTTCAGACGCTCGGCGGGGCTCTCGGCGGCGCTTCTGAAGGGACGCTCGGCGGCGTCGCCATGACCCCGCTCGACATCGCCGAGCCGACGGCGAAGTTCGACCTCACGCTCGTCGTGCGGCGGAGCGGCGACGGCCTGCGGCTGGTGCTCGACTACGCGCGCGACCTCTTCGATCACACCACGGTGCTGCGCCTGGCGAGGCACCTCGAGGCCCTCCTCGCCGGCCTCGCCGCCGATCCCACCGCCGCGGTCGCCGCGCTGCCGCTCCTGGCGCCGGCGGAGATCCACCAGCTGCGCCGCGAGTGGAACGACAGCGAGGTCGCCTGGGATCTCGACCGGCCGGTCCACGCGCAGGTGGCGGCGCGGGCGCGCGCCCGCCCGGCGGCGATCGCGCTCGAGGTGGGGGAGTCCGAGATCACCTACGGCGAGCTCGAGGCGCGCGCCTGCCGCCTCGCCCGCCGGCTGCGCGCGCTGGGCGTCGGCGACGAGGGCAAGGTCGCCGTCCTCCTGCCGCGCGGCGCCGACATCATCGCCAGCATCCTCGCCATCTGGAAGGCTGGCTGCGTCTACCTGCCCCTCGCGGCACAGCCGGCGGCGCGCCTCGCCTTCCTGCTCGCCGATGCCGCGCCGGCGGCGATCATCACCCGCGGCGGCGGGGCGCTCGCCGGCCTGGATGCGCCCGGCACGCCGGTGCTGGATCTCGCGGTGCCGGATCTCAACGGGGATCTCGCAGCGGATCTCGAGGCCGACGGCGCCGGTGCCGATCCGACGCCGGCGGCGGCCGGCGGCTCCGCCGCCTACATGCTCTACACCTCGGGCTCGACCGGCGAGCCGAAGGCGGTGCTCGTCGAGCACCGCAGCCTCACCAACCTGCTCCGCTCGCTCGATCGCGACCTCGGCGTCGGCGCGGCCGACATCATGGCGTCATGGACGACGCCGACCTTCGACCCCTCGCTCCTCGAGTGGTTCCTGCCGCTCTCCGCCGGCGCCCGCGTGCGGCTGCTCGCCGAGGAGGAGGTGCTCGAACTTCCCGGTTCTCGCCCGGCGGATCCGCGGCGTCACGCTCCTCGACGGCGTCCCCGGCCTCTACCAGCCGTTCGTCGATTTCCTCGCCGAGCACGACGCGGCGGCCACCCCCGAGCTGGCGGCGGACCGGCGGCGGGTGAGGAGCGTCACCGCCGGGGGCGAGTCGGTCTCCGGGCACCTCCTCGCCGGCATCTGCCGCGCCTTTCCCGCCGCCGCCGTGCGCAACAGCTACGGGCCGACCGAGGCGGCGGTCATCGCCACCCAGCACCTGGCGCCGCGCCAGGGGACGCCGCGCGGCGACGTCATCGGCCGCCCGATCGCCAACATCAGGGTCCGGCTCGCCGACGGCGCCGGGCAGCCGCCGCCGATCGGCGTGGCGGGCGAGATGTGGATCGGCGGCGTCGGCGTGGCGCGCGGCTACTACCGCCGCGAGGCGCTCACCGCCGAGCGCTTCGTCACCGCCGGCGGGATGCGCTGGTTCAGGACCGGCGACCTGGCGCGCTACCTCGCCGACGGCAACCTCGAGTTCCTCGGCCGCCTCGACCAGCAGGTGAAGATCCGCGGCGTCCGCATCGAGCCCGGCGAGGTCGAGGCGGCGCTGGCCCGCCATCCGGCGGTGCGCGAGGTGGCGGTGGTCGCCCGCCGGGAGGGCGGCGGCGAGCGCCGCCTCGTCGCCTACGTGGTGCCGCGCGGCGGGGTCGAGGCGGGGGAGCCGTCGGTCGCCGCCCTCCGCGCCGCGGCCGCCGACCGCCTCCCCGACGCCATGGTGCCGGCGGCCTACGTCCTCCTCGCCGCCTTGCCGCGCGACGCCAACGGCAAGCTCGACCGCCGGGCGCTGCCGGCGCCGGGGGCGGCGCGGCCCGAGCTGACGGCGGCCTTCGCGGCACCGCGGACGGAAAGCGAGCGGCGGATCGCGGCGATCTGGAGCGAGATCCTGGGGGTGGAGCGGGTGGGGATCGACGACAGCTTCTTCGAGCTGGGCGGCAACTCGCTCCTCGCCGTGCGGCTGCGCAGCCGGCTCGAGGGAGCTCTCGGCCGCGGCGTCGCCGTCGTCGAGATCTTCCGCCATCCGACCGTGGCGACGCTCGCGGCACACCTCGACGGCGAGGCCGCCGCGGGGCTCCCGGCCGCCGCGGATGCCGCGGCGGGCGCGTCAGCCGATCGCGCCGCCAGTGCCGCCCGCGGGGAGGGCCGCCGCGAGGCGCTCGGCCGCCTCCGCGAGGCCCGCGGCGGTCTCCGCGGTCGCCGCTCGGGCTGAGAGCGGAGCGGACCAGGCCGCCGGCCGGCGGGGAGCGGCGGCGGCCGGCGCGGGCCGAGCCGCTCGCGGCACCAGTGCCTAGGAAGTCGGTGCATCCCCCAGAAGCGCCCATGAACGAATTCGAGATCGCCGATCATCCCACCGCCGTGGCCATCGTCGGCATCGCCGCCCGCTTTCCGGGCGCGCCGACGGTCGAGGCGTTCTGGAGCAACCTCTGCGCCGGCATCGAGTCGGTATCTTTCTTCGACGACGCGGAGCTCCTCGCCGCCGGCGTCGATCCCGCCCTGGTGGCCGATCCCCGCTACGTCAAGGCCCGCGGCGTGCTCGCCGACGCCGACCTCTTCGACGCCGCCTTCTTCAACCTCACGCCGCGCGAGGCGGAGCTCATGGACCCGCAGCACCGGGTGCTCCTCGAGTGCGCCTGGGAGGCGCTGGAGCGGGCGGGCTACGACTCCGCGCGCACCGCGGCGCGCATCGCCGTCTTCGCCGGCGCGGGCCTCAACAGCTATCTGCTGGCGAACCTGCTGCCCGACCCGGCTCTCCGCGCGCGGGGCGGCGAGCTGCAGGCGATCCTCCTCAACAACAACGACTTCCTGACCACCCGCATCTCCTACACCCTCGACCTCCGCGGGCCGAGCGCCCTGGTGCAGACCGCCTGCTCGACCGCCCTGGTCGCCGTCCACCTGGCCTGCCAGAGCCTGCTCGGGGGCGAGTGCGACATGGCGCTCGCCGGCGGCGTCTCGATCACCGTGCCGCAGATCGCCGGCTACCTCTATCAGGACGGCGGCGTGATGTCGCCCGACGGCCGCTGCCGCGCCTTCGATGCGGCGGCCGGCGGTGCCGTCGAGGGGGGCGGCGCCGGGCTGGTGGTGCTCAAGCGGCTCGCCGACGCCCTCGCCGACGGCGATGCCATCCACGCCGTGATCCGCGGCTCGGCGACCAACAACGACGGCGCCGGCCGCGCCGGCTTCACCGCCCCCAGCGTGCTCGGCCAGGCGGAGGTGATCGGCGACAGCCTGCAGCTCGCCGGCGTCGGCGCCGAGACCATCGGCTACGTCGAGGCGCACGGCAGCGGCACGCCGCTCGGCGACCCCATCGAGGTCGCGGCCCTCACCCAGGCCTTCCGCGCCGCCGGCGAGCGGGCCGGCTCCTGCGCCCTGGGTTCGGTGAAGACCAACGTCGGCCACCTGAACAGCGCCGCCGGCGTGGCCGGGCTCGTCAAGGCGGCCTTGGCGGTCGAGCACGGCATGCTGCCGCCGAGCCTGCACTTCGTCCGCGGCAACCCCGAGATCGACTTCGCGGCGAGCCCCTTCTTCGTCAACACCGAGCTGCGGCGCTGGGAGACCGCCCCGGGGGTGCCGCGGCGGGCCGGCGTCAGCTCCTTCGGCCTCGGCGGCTCGAACGCCCATGCCGTGCTCGAGGAAGCGCCGGCGGCGGTTGCCGGGGATGTCTCGCCGCGGCCCCGCCAGCTCCTCCTCCTCGCCGCGCGCACCGTCCCGGCGCTCGCGGCGGCCGCCGAGCGGCTCGCCGCGCACCTCGCCGAGCATCCCGAGCAGCCGCTGGCCGACGCCGCCTACACGCTCGCCGTGGGGCGGCGCGCCTTCGTCCACCGCGCCGCCATCGTCGCAGCCGACGCCGCCGAGGCGCAGGCGATCCTCAGCGCTCCGGCGAGGCGGGCGATGTCGATGGCGACGGGGCTGGCGCCGACCGCCGGCGGCCGGCCGGTCGCCTTTCTCTTCCCCGGCCTCGGCGATCAGCACGCCGGCATGGCGCGCGGCCTCTACGACGGCGAGCCCGCCTTCCGTGCCGAGCTCGACCGCGCCGCCGAGCTGCTGGTTCCCGAGCTGGGCTTCGACCTGCGCGAGGCCCTCTTCGCCGCCGCGGGCGGGCCGCCGGCGGAACCCGGCCCCGGCAGCGGCGCCGATGCCGGCGACCTGCGCCGCCTGCTGCGCCGCGGCGATCCCGGCGAGACGGCGGCGACGGGGCTCCTGCGCCGCACGGCGGTCGCCCAGCCGGCGCTCTTCGCCGTCGAATACGCCCTAGCCCGGTTGCTCATGAGCTGGGGGATCCGACCGCAGGCGATGATCGGCTACAGCCTCGGCGAGTACGTCGCCGCATGCCTCGCCGGCGTCCTCTCGCTCGCCGACGCCTTGAAGCTGGTCGCCCGCCGCGCGCGGCTGATCGAGGCGCTGCCGGCGGGCGCCATGCTCGCCGTGCCGCTGCCCGAGGCGGCCCTCCGCGAGCTGCTCGCCGCGCCCGGCGGCGACGGCGCTCCTAACCTGCAGATCGCCGCGGTCGACGGGCCGCACCTGTCGGTCGCCGGCGGCACGCCGGCGGCGGTCGCCGCCCTCGCCGAGCGGCTGGGCGGGCGGGGGATCGCCTGCCTGCGGCTCCACGCCGGCCACGCCTTCCACACCGAGCTGCTGCGGCCGGTCCACGGCGAGCTCGTCCGCCTGGTCTCCGAGGTCGCCCTCCACGCCCCCGAGATCCCCTATCTCTCGAACGTCACCGGCACCTGGATCACCGCCGAGCAGGCGACCGACCCACGCTACTGGGCAGATCACATGGTCGGCACCGTGCGCTTCGCCGAGGGCCTGGGCGAGCTCCTCGCCGGGCCGCAGCGGGCGCTCGTCGAGGTGGGGCCGGGCGGCACCCTCGGCACCCTGGCGCGCCAGCACCCGGCGGCCGCCGGCCAGGCGGTCTTCGCGGCGATGCGCCATGCCAGCGAGGGGCGCGGCGACGAGGAGACGCTGCTCGCCGCGGTGGGAGGCCTCTGGATCGCCGGGGTGAGCGTCGACTGGGCCGCCTTCTACGCCGGCGAGCGGCGGCGGCGGGTGCGCCTGCCGACCTACCCGTTCGAGCGGCGGCGGCATTGGATCGAGGCGCCCGCCGCCGCCCGCGCGGCGGAGAGCCGCCGCGCCGGCGTGCCCGCCAACCGCGAGCGCATCGACGACTGGTTCTACCTCCCGGTCTGGCGCGAGACGCCGGCGGCCGGGATCGGCCAGCACGCGGCCGAGCCCGAGAGGTGGCTGCTCTTCGCCGACGAGGGCGGCCTCGGCGAGCTCGTCGCGGCGCGCCTCCGCGCCGCCGGGCACCGGGTCGCGACGGCCGTGGTCTCCACCGTCGATGGCGAGCGCTTCGCCGCCCTCGGCGACGATCGCTTCGCCCTCGTTGCCGCCGAGCGCGACGGCTACCTGCGGCTCTTCGAGGCGCTCCGCGCCGCCGATCGGCTGCCTTCCCGCGTCCTCCACCTGTGGAGCCTCGACGCGCCGCCCGGCTTCGCCGCGGCGCAGGAGCGCGGCCTGCTCTCGGTCCTCGCCCTGGTGCAGTCGGCGAGCGAGGCGGCGCCGGCGCACGAGCTGCGCCTGGGCGTCGTCGCGAGCGGCCTCTTCGCCGTCGCCGACGGGGAGCGGCTGGCGCCGGAGCGGGCGCCGCTCGCCGGCCTCTGCCGCGTCATCCCGCAGGAATATCCGCACATCGCCTGCCGGCTGCTCGACCTCGCGCCGCCGGCGGCGGGCGGCGGCGAGCGGCTCGCCGCGACGCTGGTCGCAGAGATGGAGGACGAGACGGCGGGCGAGCCCGCTCCCATCGCCCTCCGCGGCCGGCGGCGCTGGCTGCGCGGCTTCGCGCCGATCCCCCTGCCCGCCGCGCCGGAGGACGTCTCGCCGCTCCGCGCCGGCGGCGTCTACGTCGTCACCGACGTGGCGCACGGCACCGGTCTGGCGCTCGCCGAGGAGCTCCGCCGGGCGCTCGGCGCGCGGCTCGCGGTGGCGCGGCCGGCATCGCCGCCGAGCCGCGCCGGCTGGGCGGCGCGGGTCGAGGCGCTGCTCGCCGCCCCCGACGTCCTGGCGCTCGACGTGGACGTGGCGAGCGAGGCGGGCGCCCGCGCCGCCCTCGCCTGCGCCCGCGAGCGCTTCGGCGCCGTCGACGGCGTCTTCCACACCGCCGCCGAATTCGCCGGCGGCCTGGTGCAGCTCAAGTCGCGCGGCTCGCTGCCGGCGGTCTTCGGCGCTCCGGTGCAGGGCGCCCTCGCCTGGGCGAAGGTCGCGGCCAAGGAGCCGCTCGGCTTCCTTCTCCTCGCCGCCTCGACCGCGGCGGTGACCGGCGGCTTCGGGCAGGTCGACCCTTGCGCCGCGGGCGGCACGCTGGCGGCGATCGCCGGCGCCGCGAGCTCAGAGACCGCGGCGCCGGACGCCGGCCGCGTCGTCGCCGTCGCCTGGGACCCCTACCAGTGGGACAGCTGGCTCGCCGGCGGCCTCGCCGAGACGCCGGGCCTGGGCGGCGAGCTCGCCGCCGACGTCGCCGGCCTCGGCGTCGACGCCGGCCGCAGCCTCGAGGCGCTGCGGCGGCTCCTCGCCGCCGACGTCGCCAGCCTCGTCGTCTCGGCGCAGGACCTGCCGGCGGTGATCGCGGCGACCGATGCCTTCCGTGCCGCCGACCTGGTCGCCGAGCTCGACCGCTCGCGCGCCGCGCGGGCGACCCGCGCCGGCAGCGGCGAGCACTACGTGGCGCCGGCCGATGCCGTCGAGGAGAAGCTCGCCGCCCTCTGGGAGGAGCTCTTCGGCATCGACCGCATCGGCACCGACGAGAGCTTCCTGGCGCTCGGCGGCCACTCGCTCCTCGCCATCCAGATGACGACCGAGATCCGCCACCGCCTCGGCGTCGAGCTGCCGGTGACGGCGCTCTTCGAGCACCCGACGATCGCCGAGCTGGCGCGGCTGGTCGCCGGCGAGAGCGGCGCCGAGCGCGAGGAGGATCTCGACGCCCTGCTCGCCGAGGTCGAGGCGCTCTCCGCCGAGGAGATCGCGAGCCTGCTGGCGGCGGAGCGCGAGGCGGAGCGGGCGGAAGCCGGCTCGTGACCATCGTCGACCGCATCGGCTCGCCCCCCCGAGAGCTCGCCGCGTCCGCGGTGCCGCGCGACGGCGCGGCGCCCGCCTTTCCTCTCGCCGGTCGCGCCGCGGTCGACGAGCTGGTGCGCGCCGGATACGACCTGCGGCCGCTCGAGGATCTCTATCCGCTGGCGCCGCCGCAGCTTTGCCTGCTCTCCGGCCCGCTCGACGCGCCGAGCTCCGCTCTCTCGATCGGGCAGCTCGCCTGCACCTTCGATGGACCGCTCGACGCCGCGGCCTTCGCCGCCGCCTGGCAGCGGCTGGTCGACCGCCACGCCGCCCTGCGCACGATCTTCGTCCGCCACCGGGCCGACGAGCCGCTGCAGGCGGTGCTCCGCCGCGCCGAGCTGCCGGTGGCGAGCGAGGACTGGAGGGGGCAGGCCGCGGGCGACCAGGAAGCCCGCTGGGAGAGGCTGCTCGGCGACGACCGCCGGCGCGGCTTTTCGCTCGGCGGCGAGCCGGGTGGCACGTCAGAAAGAACCCCGCTCCTGCGCCTGACCCTGGTGCGCACCGGCGAGCGCCGGCACCGCCTGCTGTGGAGCTTCCATCGCCTGCTCTTCGACGGCTCGTGCCTGGCGCCCCTTTTCGCCGAGCTCTTCGCCTTCTACGCGGCGCTGCGCGCCGGCGGCGACGAGCCGCCGCGGCTGCCGCCGGCGCGCCCCTACCGCGACTTCATCGCCTGGCTGGCGTCGCGCGACGAGGCCGCCGCGGAGGCATTCTGGTGCCGCGAGCTCGCCGGCTTCGCGCATCCGACGCCGCTCCCGTTCGACCGCCCGGAGGCACCGGCGGGCGGCCCCGGGGTCGATGCCGCGACGGATGCCGAAGATTTCGCCCAGCGCTCGCTGGCCCTGCCGCCGGCGGCCGCCGCGCGCCTCGCCGCCCTCGCCGCCGATGCCCAGGCAGCCCTCGGCACCGTCGTGCAGTGCGCCTGGGCGCTCCTCCTCGGCCGCTACGCGAGCCGCCGCGACGTCGTCTTCGGCGCCGTCGTCTCCGGCCGCCCGACCGGCCTCCCCGGCGCCGACTCGATGGTGGGTCTCTTCAGCAACCGCCTGCCGATGCGCCTGCGGCCGGCGCGCCAGCCGCTGGCCGCCTGGCTCCGCCGGGCGGAGGAGCGGCAGTGGGGCCTCCGGCACCATCGATGGACCCCCCTCACCCGGCTGGCTGCGCTGAGCGAGGTGCCCGCCGGCGAGCCGCTCTTCAACAGCCTCGTCGCCTTCGAGAGCGCCCCCTCCGATGAGGCGCTGGCGGCGCGAGCGGGCGAGCTCTCGGCGAGCGGCCTCACGGTCTCCGAGAGCACCTCCTGCCCCCTGACGCTGACGGTGGTGGCGCGCGACGGGCTATCTCTGCGCCTGGCCCACGACCGCCGCTTCGACGGCGCCACCGCGCAGCGGATGCTCGGCCACCTGGAGACGCTGCTCACCGCCATGGCCGCCGGCCTCGAGCGGCCGGCGACGGAGCTGCCGATCCTCACCGCGGCGGAGCGGCACCAGCTCCTCGTCGAGTGGAACCCGCCGCCGGCATCGACCGCGGCCGACGACCCCGCGGCGCCGTTCCCGCGCCTGGCGCTCTACGTGCTCGACGCGGAGCTCGAGCCGGTGCCGGTGGGAGCGCCGGGCATCCTCTACCTCGCCGAGGGGCTCGCCGTGGGCTCTCTCCGCGACGCCGCGCGGACCGCCGCACGCCTGCTGCCCGACCCCTTCGGCCTCCCCGGCGGCCGGCTGCGCCGGCTGGGGGATCGCGTCCGCCGGCTGCCGACGGGCGCTCTGGATAAGGTGCGGCAGCCGAGCTCGGCCCTTGCGCAAGCGCTTCGGCCGGAATCCGCCGCCGCCGCCCCGCGTTTGGACCTTCCGGTGCAAGGACGTGGGACCCTCGCCGCCGACCTCGACGTCTCGACCGCGGATCAGCCGCCCGCCAGGGCCTATCCGGCGGCCGTGCCGTCTCCCGTCGCCCACCTGCCGCCGTCTCTAGAGGCCGTCCCCGACAGCGGCAGGCCTGAAGATGCCTGGCCGGAGCGCCGTGCGACCGCCGCCGGGCCCGCCAGGAAGAGCGACGACGAGGGGGCCCGGTGAGCCGGGTCTCCCGTTTCGAGCAGCTCTCGCCGGCCAAGCAGAAGCTCCTCCTGGCGCGGCTGGGCAAGCCGGCCGGCGCCGCGCAGCCGGGGCCGCCGCCGATCGAGCCCAGCCCGCGGCGGGCGACCGGCGGGCCGTTCCCGCTCTCCTTCTCGCAGCAGCGCCTCTGGTTCATCGACCGCTTCGAGCCCGGCGGCTCGACCTACGTCCTCGCCGACGCCCTCCTCCTCCGCGGCCGCCTCGACATCGCCGCCTTGGCGCGGGCGCTCGCCGAGATCGTCCGCCGGCACGAGGCGCTGCGCACCGTCTTCGAGCTGGCGACCGACGGTCCGCTCGCCGAGCCGGTGCAGCGGGTGGTTCCGGCGGTCGCGCCGCGCCTGGGGGTCGCCGAGCTCTCCGGCCTGGCGCCGGCCTGGCGCGAGGAAGAGCTGCAGCGCCTGATGCGCGCCGAGGCGCAGACCCCCTTCGACCTCGCCCGCGGACCGCAGCTCCGCGCCCGCCTCCTCCGCCTTGCCGCCGGCGAGCACGTGGCGCTCCTCGCCATGCACCACATCGTCTCCGACGGCTGGTCGATGGGGATCCTCATCCGCGAGCTCTCGGCGCTCTACGCCGCCTTCGCCGCCGGCCAGCCGTCGCCGCTCGCCGAGCTCCCCATCCAATATCCGGATTTCGCCGACTGGCAGCGCCGCATCCTCTCGGGCGAAGCGCTGGAGGAGCACCTGCGCTACTGGCGGGAGGCGCTCGCCGGCGCCTCCGGCGTCCTCGGCCTGCCGACCGACCGGCCGCGCCCGCCGCTGCAGCGGAGCCGCGGCGCGAGCTTCCAGTCGGCGCTCCCGGCGCCGCTCTCGGCGGCCCTCGCGGCGCTCGGGCGGCGCGAGGGCAACACGCTCTTCATGGTCCTCTTGGCCGGTTTCGGCGTCCTCCTCTCCCGCCACAGCGGCGAGGACGACCTCCTCGTCGGCGCGCCGATCGCCAACCGCAACCGCGCCGAGACCGAGGCGCTGATCGGCTTCTTCGTCAACACCCTGACCCTCCGCGTCGACCTCGCGGCCGCCAGGAGCGGCGACGAGCTGCTGGCGCAGGTGCGGCGGACGGCCCTCGGCGCCTTCGCGCACCAGGATCTGCCCTTCGAGCGCATCGTCGAGGAGCTGCAGCCGGAGCGCGACCTCTCCCGCCCGCCGCTCGTCCAGGTCAGCCTGGCGCTGCAGAACGCCCCGCTCGGCGAGCTGACGCTGACCGAGCTCTCGCTCAGCTCGCTCGCGGTGCCGGCGGAGAGCGCGGCGCTCGAGCTGGTGGTGGAGGCGATGGAGACCTCGGAAGGGATCGCGACCGTCTGGCACTACGCGACCGATCTCTTCGACCGCTCGACCGTCGAGCGCTTCGCGGCGCACTTCGAGCGCCTGCTCGCCGGCCTCGCCGCGGCGCCCTCGCTGCCGCATGCCGAGCTGCCGATGCTCACCGCGGCGGAGAGCCATCAGGTGACGATCGAATGGGCGATGGGAGCGACGAGCGATCGATCCCTGCCGGGCGACGGCGAGACGCTCTTCACCGTCTTCGCGGCGACCGCGGCGCGGTACCCCGAGGCCGCCGCTCTCGAATGGGATGGCGGCGCGCTCAGCTATGGCGAGCTGGCCGGGCGCGCCGCCCAGTTCGCCCGGCGCCTGATCGCCGCCGGCGCCGGCGGCGCCGGCAGGGGGACGCGGGTCGGCATCGCCCTCGAGCGCTCGCCCGAGATGGTCGTCGCGGTGCTCGCCACCCTCGCCGCCGGCGCCGCTTACGTGCCGCTCGACCCGGCCGCGCCGAGCGAGCGGCTGGCCGCCATGTTGGAGGACGCCGGCGTCGGCCTCCTGCTCGCCAGCCGCGCCGCGCTCGCCGGCTTCCCCGCGGCGACCGCCGCGCGGACCCTGCTCATCGAGGATCTGCTGTCTGGGGAGGGCGAGGCTCTCGCGGACTCGGCGATCGACCTCTCGGCGTGCGCCGGCGCCGACAGCCTGGCGTACGTCATCTACACCTCGGGCTCGACCGGCCGGCCGAAGGGCGTGCTGGTGCGCCACCGCGGCGCCGTCAGCTCCGTCCGCGAGACGGCGACCATCTACGCGCTCGCGGCGAGCGACCGCGTGCTGCAGTTCGCTTCGCTCAGCTTCGACGCCTCGGTGATCGATCTCTTCTCGACCTTCGCGTGCGGCGCCTGCCTGGTGCTGCCGCCCGCTGGGCCGCCGCCGGTCGGCCGCGAGCTCGCCGCTCTTCTCGACACCGCGCGCATCACCACCGTGACGCTCTCGCCCTCGGTCCTCGCGACGCTCGACCCTAGCCCCTTCCCGGCTCTGCGCTGCATCACGGCAGCGGCGGAGAAGTGCCCGGCGGATCTCGTCGCCCGCTGGGCGCCCGGCCGCCGCTTCCTCAACGCCTACGGACCGACCGAGGGGAGCATCATCGCGACCTACTGGGTGGCGCCGGAGGCTGCCGGCGGGGAAGCGGGAGCGGTACAGCCGACCACCGCCCCGCCGATCGGCCGCCCGCTCGCCAACACCAGCATCCACTTGCTCGACCGCCTGGGCCGGCCGGTGCCGATCGGCGCCGTCGGCGAGATCCACCTCGGCGGCATCGGTGTCGTCGAGGGCTATCTGGGGCGGCCGGAGACCACCGCCGCGAGCTTCGTGCCGGCGCCGTTCGGCGGCACGGACGGCGAGGCCGCCGCGCCGGGAGCTCGCCTCTACCGCACCGGCGACCTCGCCCGCTTTCTCGCCGACGGCAGCATCGACATCCTCGGCCGCGCCGATCGGCAGGTGAAGCTGCGCGGCCTGCGCGTCGAGCTCGACGAGATCGAGGCGGCGCTCGGCGAGCAGCCGGCGGTGCGCCAGGCGGCGGTCGCCCTGCGCGGCGGCGCCGGCGGTCCGCGCCTGGTCGCCTGGCTGGTCGCGAGCGACCCGGCGGCGGCGCCGGCGCCGGCCGATGTCCGCGCCGCCTTACGCCGCCGGCTGCCGGAGGCGATGATCCCGGCGGATTTCGTCATCGTGCCGGAGCTGCCGCTCAATGCGAGCGGCAAGCTCGATCGCCAGGCGATCTCCCGGCTGCCCGAGGACGCCGGCGCGGGCCAGGATGCCGCTGCCTTTGTCGCCCCGGCGGAGGGCCTGGAGAGCGAGGTGGCGGCGATCTGGAGCCGGGTGCTCGGCCGCGAGCGGGTGGGGAGCGGCGACGGCTTCTTCGACTTGGGCGGCCACTCGCTGCTCCTCGTCCAGGTGCAGGGGCAGCTCCGCGAGCGCCTCGGCGAGGAGGTGTCGATCCTCGAGCTCTTCCGCCATCCGACGGTGGCGGCGCTCGCCGGCTTCCTCGCCGCGCGCCGCGCGGCGGCGGACGGCGGCGACGCGGCGGATGCCGGTGAGCCGGCCGCCGAGCTCGCCGCGATCCCCGTCCCGCCCGCCGCGCCGGCGATCGGCGGCGCCGAGCGCGCCGTCGCCATCGTCGGCATGGCCGGCCGCTTCCCCGGCGCCCCCGACCTCGCGGCCTTCTGGCAGAACCTCGCCGGCGGCGTCGAGTCGATCTCGTTCTGGAGCGCCGAGGAGCTGGCGGTGACCGGCGTGCCGCCGGAGGTCCTCGCCCACCCCTCGTTCGTCCGCGCCGGCGGCGTCGTCGACGGCGCCGACCTCTTCGACGCCGGCTACTTCGGCGTCAGCCCGCGCGAGGCCGAGCTGCTCGATCCGCAGCACCGCCTGTTCCTCGAGTGCGCCGCGGAGGCGCTCGACCGCGCCGGCTACGGCTCCGACCTGCGCCGCGGCAGGGTCGGCGTCTTCGCCGGCGCCGGCACCATCTCCTACGCGGTGCAGAACCTCTTCGGCCGCGCCGACGTCGACCCCTTCGAGATCACCCTCGGCAACGACAAGGACTTCCTGGCGACGCGGACGGCCTACAAGCTCGACCTCAAGGGGCCGGCGTTCACCGTGCAGACGGCCTGCTCGACGGCGCTCGTCGCCGTCCACCTGGCGGCGCAGAGCCTGTTCGCCGGCGAGTGCGAGATGGCGCTCGCCGGCGGCGTGACGCTCGACTTCCCGCAGCGCGCGGGCTACCTCTACAAGGAGGGCGGCATCGCCTCGCCGGACGGCCACAACCGCGCCTTCGACGCCGCCGCCGGCGGCACCGTCGGCGGCAACGGCGTCGGCGTCGTCGTCTTGAAGCCGCTCGCCGCGGCGCTCGCCGACGGCGATCCCATCCACGCCGTCGTCAAGGGCTCGGCGCTCAACAACGACGGCGCGGCGCGCATGGGCTTCACGACGCCGAGCGAGGAGGGGCAGGCGGCGGTCATCGTCGCGGCGCAGGCCGCGGCCGGCGTGCACCCGGCGTCGATCCAGTACGTCGAGGCGCACGGCAGCGCGACGCCGATCGGCGATCCCATCGAGGTGGCGGCGCTCATCCGCGCCTTCCGCGCCGCCGGCGGCGGCGGGCGGACGGCGCTCGGCTCGGTGAAGACCAACGTCGGGCACACCGGCTCGGCGGCGGGCATCGCCGGGCTCTTGAAGACGGCGCTCGCCATCGAGCACGGCCAGATTCCGCCGAGCCTCCACTACAGCCGGCCCAACCCGGCGATCGACTTCGCGGCGAGCCCGTTCTATGTCAGCACCGAGCTCGCCGAGTGGACGGTGCCGGCCGCCGAGGACGGCGCGGCGGCGCCGCGGCGGGCCGGGGTGAGCTCGTTCGGCATCGGCGGCACCAATGTGCATGTGATCCTCGAGCAGGCGCCGGCGCCAACGCCGGTGCCGCCGGGGCGCCCCTGGCAGCTCCTCACCCTCTCGGCGCGCACGCCGGCGGCGCTCGAGGCGGCGACGGACCGCCTCGTCGACCACCTGCGGCGGCATGGCGACGAGGATCTCGCCGACGTCGCCTTCACTCTGCAGGCCGGCCGCAAGGGCTGGGAGCATCGCCGGGCGGTCGTCTGCCGCGATCGGGACGAGGCGATCGCGGCGCTCGCCGGGCGCGACGCGGCGCGTCTGCTCGAGAGCCGCACCGGTGTCGAGAGCCGGCCAGGGCGCCCGGTCGCCTTCCTCCTCGCCGGCGTCGGCGAGCAGTACGCCGGCCTCGCCGCCGGGCTTCATCGCGACGAGCCGGCCTTCCGCCAGCCGCTCGAGCGCTGTGCCGAGATCCTGCTGCCGCTGGGCGTCGACCTCGCCGGCCTCTTCGCCGCCGGCCGCGGGGCGGAGGAGGGCAGAGGGCCGGACCTCCGCCGCATGCTCGGCCGCGGCGCCACGGCTGCCGCTGCCGACGCTGGTCCCGAGCCTGGTACCGATAATCCGTCGCCGCTCGACGACACCGCCGTCCTCCAGCCGGCGCTCTTCGCCATCGAGTACGCGCTCGCCCGGCTCTGGATAGAGTGGGGCGTACGCCCCGGCGCGCTCCTCGGCTACAGCCTCGGCGAGTATCTGGCGGCCTGCCTCGCCGGCGTGCTGCCGCTCGCCGACGCCCTCGCCCTCGTCGCCCGGCGCGCCCGGCTGATCGCCGAGCTGCCACCAGGGGCCATGCTGGCGACGCCGCTGGGGGAGGGCGAGCTCAAGGCCGAGATGGCGCGGCTGGGGGCGGCGGAGCTCGCCGTCGCGGCGGTCAACGGTCCCGGCCACACCGTCGCCGCCGGCCCCGTCGATGCGGTGGCGGCGCTCGCCGAGCGGCTGGCCGCCGGCGGCCACGCGACGCGGCGCCTGCGCACGGCGCACGCCTTCCACTCGCCGATGATGCGGCCGGCGGCGGCCGAGCTCACCGCTCTGGCGCGGACGCTGGCGCTCCGCGCGCCCCGCATCCCCTACCTGTCGAACGTCACCGGCACCTGGATCCGCCCGCAGCAGGCGCTCGATCCCGCCTACTGGGCGGAGCACTTCGCCTCGACCGTCCGCTTCGGCGACGGCGTCGCCGAGCTCTGGCGCGACCGCGAGCGCGTGCTCCTCGAGATCGGTCCCGGCGCCAGCCTGTCGGCGCTCGCCCTGCAGCATCCGGTGGCGGCGGAAGCCGCCGGGCCGAGAGCGGCGGGCGCCGGCGAGCCGGTGGCGGTGCCGTCGCTCCCCTCCGCCTACGAGCGGCAGCCGGATCGCGCCTTCCTGCTCGGCTCGCTCGCCAAGCTCTGGCTCGCCGGCGTCGCCATCGACTGGCCGGGTGTCCACTCGCGCGAGCGGCGGCGGCGGCTCGAGCTGCCGTCCTATCCCTTCGAGCGCCGGCGCTTCTGGGCGGAGGGCGCCATCCCGGCGAGCCCGCGGCCGGCGCTCGCCGGCGTTCCGGCCGCCGGCGAGACCGGCGGCACGCGCCTCGCGATCCCCTCCTGGCGACGCGTTGCCGCCCTCCGCCTGCCGCTCGCCGGCGATCTCGCCGCCAGGCAGGACGGCGCCGGCGGGCGCTGGCTGATCTTCGCCGACCGCGGCGGAGTGGGTGAGCGGCTGGCCCAGCGGCTCGCCGCCGACGGCGCGCGCGTCGCCATGGTCGCCTCCGGCGACCGCTTCGAGCGCCTCGGCGCCGAGAGCTTCGTCCTCGATCCGCGCCGGAGCGAGGACTACGAGGCGCTCTTCGCGGCCCTCGGCACCCCGCTCGCCGACCGCGTCGTGCACCTCTGGACCCTCGATCCGCTGGCGGACGACGGCGATCCGTTGTCCCCGCCGGCGATCGCCGCGGCGCACGCGCTCGGCTTCGCCAGCCTGCTCGCGGTCGTCCACGCCATCGCGGCGCGCATCGCGCCGGGCGAGGGCGGCGGCTCGCCGCTCAAGTGCCTGGTGGCGTCGCGCGGCCTCGCCGCGGTGACCGCCGCCGACCGCCTGATCCCGGCGCTGGCGCCGCTCGGCGCCCTCTGCCGCGCGCTGCCGCGCGAGCTTTCCGGCGTCGTCTGCCGCGCCGTCGACCTCGACCTCGCCGCGGCGGGGAGCTGGCAGGAGGCGGCGCTCGCCGAGACCCTCCTCGGCGAGCTGGTTCGCGCCGCACCGCCGGCGGCCGCGGCGGCTGCGCAGTCGCTGGGCGATCCCGAGGACGGCGTCTCCGTCGCCTACCGCGGCGGCGAGCGCTGGGTGCGCGTCTTCGAGCCGCTCGCCGGCGAGACGATCGGCGAAGACGCGGACGGCGGCGGGGTCGAGCGGAACGCCGTGGTCTTCCTCGGCGACCTGGCGCCGGCAGGCGACGAGGCGCGCTGGAGCGCGGCGCGCCGCGCCCTCGGCGACATCCATGCGGCGGGCGAAGGGCTCGGCGCGGTGGCCGCCGAGCTGCCGCCGGCCGCGCCGCCGCTCGCCCTCGTCGCCCTCCGGCGAGACGACGCCGAGGCCGCCCTGCAGGCGGCGGCCGCCTCGCTCGGCGCGCTCCGCCGCCTGCTGGCGGAGCGGCCCCCGGCCCGCGTGCTGCTCGGCTCGTCGCTCGACGCCTTCGCGGCGCCGGCGGGCGGCGCCCTCGCCGCCGCCGTCGCCGCGCTCGCCGACGCCTTGGCATTGGAGGCGCGGCGGACCGGCGCCGCCGCCTGGACCGCCATCGGCTGGGAGGCGCCGGGCGATGCTGCCGGCGAGGCGGCGGAGGCGGTGCTGAGGCGTCTCTCGGCGCCTGGCGCGCCGGCGCAGGTGCTGGTCTCCGCGGGCGACCTCGCGGCGCGCCTGCGGGAGCTCGCAGTACCGGAGGTCTCGGCATCAGCGGCGGCCCAGGTCGGCCATGCCCGACCCGAGCTGCGCACGCCGTTCGTCCCGCCATCGACCGCCGCCGAGCGCGAGGTGGCGGAGCTCTGGCAGCTCCTCCTCGGCATCGACCGTATCGGCATCCACGACAGCTTCCTCGAGCTCGGCGGCGACTCCCTCCTCGCCACCCAGCTCGTCACCCGCGTCCGCGAGCGCATGGGCGCGCGGGTCTCGCTGGCCGACTTCTTCGCCCTTCCCACCACGGCCGCGCTCGCCGCGCTCATCGATGCGCAGCGCTCGGCGCCGGAGGACGAGGCGGCCGAGCTGGCCGGCCTGCTGGCCCGCCTTGAGAGCCTGTCACCGGATGAGGTCGAGGCGATGCTCGCGGTGCGCGGGATCGCCGCGGCGCCGCTGGAGGACGAGCCCTGATGGCGCCGCCACCGGACGATCTCGCCCCTTCGGTCGCCGCGCTCGACGCGCGCCGCCGGCAGCTCCTCGAGGCGCTCCTCAAGGAGCGGGCGGCGGCCCCGAAGCCGGTGCGCGAGGCGCCGATCCCGCGGCTGCCGCGCGACCGCACCGGCTATCGGCTTTCCTTCGCGCAGGAGCGCCTCTGGGTAATCGCCCAGATCGAGCCCGGCAACGTCGCCTACAACCTGCCCTATTCGATGCGCCTCACCGGCCGCCTGCGGCGGGAAGTGCTGGCCGCCGTCTTCACCGAGATCGTCCGCCGTCACGAGACGCTGCGCACGCGTTTCGCGGCGACCGACGACGGCCCGCAGCAGGTGGTGGCGCCGGCGCGGCCCTACGTGCTCCGCGAGGCGGACCTCTCGGCGCTCCCCGCCGCGGCGCGCGAGAGCGAGCTGGCGCGCCTCGTCGACGACGAGACGTCGCGCCCCTTCGACCTCGCAGGCGGTCCGGTGATGCGGGTCATCCTCCTCGGCCTCTCGCCGGCGGGCGCGGCGCACGAAGAGCATGCCCTCCTTTTCACCCTCCACCACATCGCGTCGGACGGCTGGTCGCTCTCCGTCCTCGTCCGCGAGGTGGTGACTCTCTACGAGGCGTTCGCCGCCGGCCGCCCCTCGCCGCTGCCGCCGCTCCCCATCCAGTACGTCGACTACGCGGAGTGGCAGCGGCGGACGATCGGCGGCGAGGGGATCGCGCGCTCGCTCGCCTACTGGCGGCGGCAGCTCGCCGAGGTTCCCGTGCTCGAGCTGCCGGGCGACCGGCCGCGGCCGCCGATCCAGGGCCTCGCCGGCGGCACCGTCGGCAGTCAGCGGCCGCAGGCGCTGGCGGAGGAGCTGAAGGCGCTCGGCCGCACCAGCGGCGCGACGTTCTTCATGGTGCTGACCGCCGCCTTCCAGGCCGTCCTCGCCCGCGCCAGCGGCCAGCTCGACGTCGCCGTCGGCACGCCGGTCGCCAACCGCCATCGCAGCGACACCGAGGGGCTGATCGGCTTCTTCGTCAACACCCTCGTCCTGCGCAGCGACCTCGGCGGCGACCCGACCTTCGCGGAGCTGCTCGCCCGCGTCCGCCAGGTGGCGGTCGACGCCTTCGAGCACGGCGAGGTGCCGTTCAGCCGCATCGTCGAGGAGGTGCGGCCGGAGCGCAACCTCTCGCACTCGCCCCTCTTCCAGGTCATGTGCGCGCTCGCCAACGTGCCGACCACGCGGCTGGAGACGCAGGGCCTCGCCTTCGCGCCGCTCGAATCGGCGGTCACCACCGCCATGTTCGACCTCAACCTGACGGTGAGCGACGGCGAGCACGGGCTGCTCTCCGGGCTCGAGTACCGCAGCGAGATCTTCGACCGCACGACCGTCCAGCGGCTGCTCGGCCACTTCGCCAATGTCCTCGCCGCCGTCGCCGCGGCGCCGGCCCTCCGCCTGTCGGAGCTGCCGCTGCTCTCGGCCGGCGAGCGGCAGGCGCTGCTCGTCGAGTGGAACGACACCGGCGAGCGCCGGGGTGAGGCGGAGGCGAGCCTCGAGCGCCTGCTCGCGGCGCCCACGGCGACGGCGCCGGAGGCGACGGCGCTGGTCTGGGAGAGGCCGGCGGTGGAGAGGGAAGGCGCCGCCGCCTGGAGCTTCCGCGAGGCCGGGGCGCGCGTCGAGCGGCTGGCGCGGCAGCTCCGCGGGCGGGGGATCGGTCCGGGCGCCCGCGTCGCGATCTGCGCCGAGCGCTCGCCCGAGATGGTGGTCGCGGTGCTCGCCACGCTCGCCGCCGGCGCCGCCTATGTGCCGCTCGATCCCGCCTATCCAGCGGAGCGGCTGGCCTGGATGCTCGCCGACTCCGGGGCCGCGGCGCTCCTCGCCCAGGAGCGCCTGCGCGGCCTGCTGCCGCCCTTCGCCGGATCGCTGATGTCGCTCGATGCGTTCGGTGCGCTCGGCGACATGGCCGGCGACGATCCGCTGCCCGAGACGGCGGCGCCCGCGCCGCTCGTCGAGGCGGCGCCGGAGGACCTCGCCTACGTCATCTACACCTCGGGGTCGACGGGGAAGCCGAAAGGGGTGGCGATGACCCGCCGGGCGCTGGTCAACCTGGTCGCCTGGCAGGAGACGCAGATGCGGGCGGCACTCGCCACGCTGCAGTTCGCCTCGCTCTCCTTCGACGTCTCGTTCCAGGAGATCGTCTCCACCTGGGCCGGCGGCGGCACCCTCGCGCTGGTCTCCGAGGGGGTGCGCCGCGACCCGCGGGCGCTCCTCGCGCGGCTGGCGCATGAAGCGCATGAAACGGATCACGCGGGCGGAGCGGCCGAGGCGGGCGGCGGGCGGATCGAGCGCGTCTTCCTGCCTTTCGTCGCCCTCCGCCAGCTGGCGCAGGAGGCCGCCGAGGCGGCTTCCGCGGCGCCGGCACCCGCCGAGGTGGTGACGGCGGGCGAGCAGCTGCAGGTGACGCCGGCGGTGGCGGCCTGGCTGCAGGCGCGCGGCGGCCGCCCGGCGGCGCGCCTGCACAACCACTACGGGCCGACCGAGACCCACGTCGTCACCGCCTGGACCCTCGCCGGCGAGCCCGCCGCGTGGCCGCCGCTGCCGCCGGTCGGCCGGCCGATCGCCAACGTCGCCGTCTACCTGCTCGACGCGCAGCTGGCGCCGGTCGCTATCGGCGTCACCGGCGAGCTCTGCGTCGGCGGCGCCGCGCTCGCCCGCGGCTATCTCGGCCGGCCGGAGCTGACCGCCGAGCGCTTCGCGCCGGACCCCTTCGGCGGCGCCGGCGAGCGGCTCTACCACACCGGCGACCTCGCCCGCTTCCGCGCCGACGGCGCCATCGAGTACCTCGGCCGCCGCGACGGCCAGGTGAAGATCCGCGGCGTGCGCATCGAGGTCGGCGAGGTCGAGGCGGCCCTCCTCGGCCATCCGGCGATCGCCCAGGCGGTGGTGGTGGCGCGCCCGGAGCCGGCGAGCACGGCTCTGCGCCTGGTCGCCTACTTCGCGCCGCGCGGCGAGGCGCCGTCGGTGGCCGAGCTGCGCGACTTCCTCCAGGCGTCGCTGCCGGCGGCCTTCCTCCCCGCCGTCTTCCTGCCGCTCGCGAGCTTCCCGCTCACCCCTTCCGGCAAGGTCGACCGCGGTGCCCTGGCACGCAGCGGCCCGCTGCCCGAGGACGGCGGCGGCGGCGAGCGGGTGGCGCCGCGCGGCGCCACCGAGGAGCTCCTCGCCGGCATCTGGCGCTCGCTCCTCGGCCTCGCCCAGGTGGGCGCCACCGACAACTTCTTCGAGCTCGGCGGCCACTCCCTGCTCGCCACGCAGCTCGTCTCGCGCATCCGCCAGGTCTTCGCGGTCGAGCTGCCGCAGCGCGCCCTCTTCGAAGTGCCGACGATCGCCGGCCTGGCGCCGCGGATCGCCGCGCTGGCGGCGGCCGGCCCCGCGGCCGCCACGCTGGCGCCCATCCGGCGATATCAGGAGAGCGGGCCGGCGCCGCTCTCCTTCGCGCAGGAGCGGCTGTGGCTCATCGACCGCATCGAGCCCGGCACCCCGATCTACAACCTGCCGGCGGCGCTCCGCCTGGTCGGCGCCGTGGAGCCGGCGACCCTCGCCGCCACCCTCGGCGAGATCGTCCGCCGCCATGAGACCCTGCGCACGCGCTTCGCGCCCGCCGGCGGCGACGGCGGCCACCCCGTACAGATCGTCGAGCCGCCGGCGCCCTTCGCGCTGCCGCTGGTGGATCTCGGCGGCATCGAAGGCGGGCGCCGCGACGGCGAGGTCCAGCGCCTGGCGGCGGAGGAGGCGATGCGCTCCTTCGACCTGCTGTACGGGCCGGTGCTGCGGGCGCTCCTCCTCCGCCTGCGGTCCGCCGGCGACGAGCACGCCCTCCTCTTCACCATGCACCACATCGCCTCCGACGGCTGGTCGAGCGGCATCCTGGTGCAGGAGGTGACGGCGATCTATCCAGCCCTCGCCGCCGGCCGGCCGTCGCCGCTCCCGCCGCTGCCGATCCGCTACGTCGACTATGCGCGCTGGCAGCGCGAGACGCTCTCCGGCGAGGCCCTCGAAGCGCACCTCGGTTACTGGCGCCGGCAGCTCGGCGAGCCGCCGGAGCCGCTCGCGCTCCCCACCGACCGGCCGCGGCCGCCCCTGCAGCGGCCGGAGGGCGGCGTGGCGGCGATGGAGCTCGCGGTCGGCGTCGCGCAGGGCATCAAGGCCCTCGGCCGCCGCGAGAGCGCGACGCTCTTCATGGTCGTCGCCGGCGCCCTCCAGGCGCTCCTCGCGCGGCTGAGCGGCCAGACCGACCTCGCCATCGGCACGCCGGTCGCCGGCCGCGAGCGCGCCGAGCTCGAAGGATTGATCGGTTTCTTCGTCAACACCCTGGTCCTGCGCACCGACCTCGGCGGCGACCCGCCGTTCAGCGAGATCCTGGCGCGCGTCCGGCAGACGGCGCTCGGCGCCTACGCCCATCAGGAGCTGCCGTTCGAGAGGCTGGTCGAGGAGCTCAATCCGGAGCGGAGCCTGGCGCACACGCCGCTCTTCCAGGTGATGTGCGTCATGCAGAACGCCCCCACCCACGAGCTGGCGCTGGCCGGCCTCGCCCTCGAGCCGCTCGAGGTGCCGGCGACGACGACCAAGTTCGATCTCACGCTCTCGGCGGTCGACGCCGGCGAGCTGGGGATGGGCGGCTCGCTCGAATACCGCACCGACCTCTTCGATGCCACCACGGCGCGGCGGCTGCTCGCTCATCTCGAGACGCTGCTGGCGGCGATCGCCGAGCACCCCGAGACGCCGCTCTCGCGGCTGCCCCTGCTGGCGCCGGCCGAGCGCGCCCAGCTCCTCCTCGAGTGGAGCGGCCAGGCGGTCCCGGCGCCCGCCGGCGAGGCGCTCCTGCAGACGCGTTTCGAGGCGCTGGCGCGGGCGGCGCCCGACGCCCCGGCCCTCCTCGCCGGCGACGAACGGTTGAGCTACGGCGAGCTCGACAACCGTGCCGAGCTGCTGGCCGCGCGCCTCCGCGCCCTCGGCGTGGGAGCCGAATCGCGGGTGGGGATCTGCGTGCCGCGCTCGACGGCGATGGTCGTCGCCGTGCTGGCGGCGCTCAAGGCCGGCGGCGCCTACGTGCCGCTCGATCCCGCCTACCCAAGCGAGCGGCTGGCCTTCATGATCGCCGACAGCGGCCTCGCCGTTCTCCTCGCCGGCGAGGATGTCGCGCTGCCGGCGCCGGCAGGTGGGCAGGCCGCCGGCGCCGCCGAGGGCGGCCCGCGCGTCGTGCGCCTCGGCGCCCATGGCGCCGATCGTGCGGTGAGCGAGCCGCCGGCCGCCGCCGCGGCGGTGGCGCCGGCATCGCCGCAGAACCTCGCCTACGTCATCTACACCTCCGGCTCGACGGGGCGGCCGAAGGGTGTCGCGGTGACCCACCGGGCCATCGTCCAGACCCTCGCCGCGGCGCTCGACCTCTACGCCCTTTCGCCCGGCGACCGCGTCCTCCAGGCGTCGTCGCTCGCCTTCGACGTCGCTGTGCTCGATCTCTTCGTGCCGCTGTCGGCCGGCGCCTGCCTCTGCCTGCCGCCCGGCGGTCCGCTCTCCGGCGCCGCGCTCGCGGCGGAGCTGCGCGAGCGCAGGATCAACGCCGTCTTCCTCACCCCCTCGGTCCTCGCCACCCTCGGGGTCGACGTCGAGCTGCCCGACCTCCGCACCCTCGCCTTCGGCGCCGAGCTCTGTCCGCCGGAGCTGGTGCGGCGGTGGTCCGGCGGCCGGCGCATGGTCAACCTCTACGGCCCGACCGAGGCGGCGATCTTCGCCAGCGCCTGGCTCGCCGGCCCCTTCCGCCAGAGCCCGCCGATCGGCCGCCCGGTGGGCGGGGCGCGGATCCACGTCGTCGACGGCTTCGAGCTCTCGCCGATCGGCGTGCCCGGCGAGATCCTCCTCGGTGGCGAGAACCTCGCCCGCGGCTATCTCGACCGGCCGCAAAAGACCGCCGAGAGCTTTGTGCCGGACCCCTTCGCGGCCACGGCGGGAGGACGTCTCTACCGCACCGGCGACCTCGCCCGCTGGCTGCCCGAGGGCGAACTCGAGATGCTCGGCCGCATCGATCACCAGGTGAAGGTGCGCGGCTTCCGCATCGAGCTGGGGGAGATCGAAGCGGCGCTGGCCGAGCATCCGGACGTCGCCGGCGCCGCGGTCGCCCTGTGGGGGACCGACCGCCTCGCCGCCTATTTCGCGGCCCGCCCCGGCGCCGATGCCATGAGCCTCGTCCCGGCGCTCCGCGCCCACCTGCGCGAGCGGCTGCCGGAGTTCATGCTGCCGGCGGCCTTCGTGCCGCTCGCGGCGCTGCCGATCACCGCGAGCGGCAAGCTCGACCGCCGCGCGCTGCCGGCGCCGGACGGGCACCGCGGCGCCGCCGGCGAGTTCGTGGCGCCGCGCTCGGAGGTCGAGGGTCTCATCGCCGCGATCTGGCAGCAGGTCCTCGGAGTCGAGCGGGTGGGGACCGGCGACAACTTCTTCGACCTCGGCGGCCACTCGCTCCTCCTCGTCGAGGTGCAGGCGAAGCTCCGCGAGCGGCTGGGCGAGGAGGTGGCGCTCCTCGACCTCTTCAAGTTCCCCAGCGTCGGCGCCCTCGCCGGCCACCTGCACGGCCGCCGGGCGGGCGGCGAGGCGCCGGCGCCGCTCGCCATCCCGGCCAGCCGCACGGCCGCGGCGCCGGCGGCCGGCGGCGGCCAGGTCGGCTCCCGCGACATCGCGGTCGTCGGCATGGCCTGCCGCTTTCCGGGCGCCGCCGACGTCGAGCAGTTCTGGCAGAACCTCCGCCAGGGGGTCGAGTCGATCTCCTTCTTCAGCCGCGAGGAGCAGATCGCGGCGGGCTTCGACGCCGCCATGCTCGACGATCCGCGCTACGTGCCGGCGAGCGGCGTGCTCGCCGGCGCCGATCTCTTCGACGCGGCCTTCTTCGACGTCAGCCCGCGCGAGGCGCGGCGCACCGACCCGCAGCACCGAGTCTTCCTCGAGGTCGCCGCCGAGGCGCTCGAGCGCGCCGGCTACGCCGCTCCCGGCGCGCGCGCCGGCGAGCGCCTGCGGGTCGGCGTCTACGCCGGCGGCGGCATGAACAGCTACGGCCTGCAGGGCATGGCCGCCGGCGGCGAGGGTGGGATGGACCTCATCCTCGGCAACGACAAGGACTTCCTGGCGACCCGCGTCTCCTACAAGCTCAACCTGCGGGGGCCGGCGCTCGCCGTGCAGACCGCCTGCTCGACGTCGCTCGTCGCCATCCACCTCGCCTCCCAGGCGCTCCTCGCCGGCGAGTGCGACCTGGCGCTCGCCGGCGGCGTGACGATCCAGTTTCCGCAGGGGGCCGGCTACTTCCACGAGGAGGGCGGCACCCTCTCGCCGGACGGCCATAACCGCGCCTTCGACGCCCGCGCCGGCGGCACCTTGAGCGGCGACGGCGCCGGCGTCGTGGTGCTCAAGGCGCTCGCCGCGGCGCTCGCCGACGGCGACCACATCCACGCGGTGGTGAAGGCGACGGCGATCAACAACGACGGCTCGTCGAAGATCGGCTTCATGGCCCCCTCCGAGGAAGGCCAGGCGGAGGTGATCGCCGAGGCGCAAGCGCTGGCCGGGGTGGCTCCCGCGACGGTGCGCTACGTCGAGGCCCACGGCAGCGCGACGCCGATCGGCGACCCCATCGAGGTGGCGGCGCTCACCCGCGCCTTCCGCGCCGGAGGACCGGACAACCCGGGCACCGCCGCGGTCGGCTTCTGCGCCGTGGGCTCGGTCAAATCGAACGTCGGCCACACCGGCGCCGCGGCGGGCGTCGCCGGCTTCATCAAGGCGGTGCTCGCCGTCGAGCGCGGCGAGATCCCGCCGTCGCTCCACTACGAGCATCCGAACCCGGCGATCGACTTCGCGGCGAGCCCCTTCTACGTCGCCTCGCGGCTCACCCCCTGGCCGGCGGCGGAGGAGGGCGGCGCCGCGCGGCGGGCCGGGGTCAGCGCCTTCGGTCTCGGCGGCACCAACGCCCATGCCGTCCTCGAGCAGGCGCCGGAGCGGGCGGCGGCGGCGCCCGGCCGCTCCTGGCAGCTGCTCTCGCTGGCGGCGCGGAGCAGCGCCGCGCTCGAGGCGGCGACCGATCGCCTGGCGGCGCACCTGGCCTCGGCACCGGACGAGGACTGGGCCGACATCGCCTATTCGCTCCACGTCGGCCGGCGCCCCTTCGAGCACCGCCGGATGGTGGTGGCGAAGGGGCGCGAGGACGCCGCCGCGGCGCTCGCCAGCCGCGATCCGCGCCGCGTGTTGGGGAGCGCGCTGGCGCGCGGCGGCGGCGAGCGGCCGGTCGCCTTCCTCTTCTCCGGCCTGGGCGAG
The DNA here is from genome assembly GCA_963755825.1 of uncultured Acidobacteriota bacterium. Lineage (GTDB taxonomy): Bacteria > Acidobacteriota > Thermoanaerobaculia > Multivoradales > UBA5704 > DATBQN01. Next base: position 763,548 of record CAVWLA010000001.1, read on the forward strand.
CAGTACCCCGGCCTCGCCGCCGGGCTCTATCGTTCCGAGCCGGCCTTCCGCGAGCCGTTCGACCGCTGCGCCGAAGGCTTCCTCCCCGAGCTCGGGCTCGACCTGCGCGAGCTGCTGTTCCCTGCCGGCCACCATGACGGCGGCGCCGAGGGTGCGGCAGGCGGCGGCAGCGACCTCCGCCGCCTGCTCGGCCGCGATCCGGCGGGCCGGCGCGAGGCGGCGGCCGGGCCGCTCGATCGCACCGCCGTCCTGCAGCCGGCGCTCTTCGCCGTCGAGGTGGCGCTCGCCAGCCTGTGGCGGGAGTGGGGGATCGAGCCGCGGGCGATGCTCGGCTACAGCCTCGGCGAGTACGTCGCCGCCTGGGCAGCCGGCGTCATGCCGCTCGATGGCGCCCTCCGCCTGGTCGCCGAGCGGGCGCGTCTCATCGACGCCCTGCCGGAGGGGGCGATGCTCGCCCTCTCGCTCTCCGAGGACGAGACGGTCGCCATGCTGTCGGGTGGCGGCGGCGGCGGCCGATTCGCCGAGCTCTCGCTCGCCGCGGTCAACGGCCCGGGGCTCAGCGTCGTCGCCGGGCCGCCGCCGGCGGTCGCCGCCTTCGAGGAGCACCTCGCGGCGGCGGGCTGCGCCAGCCGCCGGCTGCGCACGACGCACGCCTTCCACTCGCGGATGATGCTGCCGGCGGCCGAGCGCCTGACCGAGCTGGCGCGCCGCGTCGAGCTCAAGGCGCCGCGCATCCCGTATCTCTCGAATGTCACCGGCACCTGGATCACCGCGGCGCAGGCGACCGATCCCGGTTACTGGGCGGAGCACCTCTGCCGGCCGGTGCGCTTCGGCGCCGCGGTTGCCGAGCTCTGGCGCGAGCCGGAGCAGGCGCTCCTCGAGATCGGTCCTGGGCGGAGCCTGGCGACCCTCTGCCTGCAGCATCCGGCCGCCGCCGCCTCGTCCGATCCGGTCGCCGTCGGCTCCCTGCGCTCGGCCTACGAGCGGCTGCCGGATCGCGCGGCGCTCCTCGAGACGCTCGGCAAGCTCTGGCTCGCCGGCGTCGAGCTCGACTGGCCGCGCGTCTACGGCCGCGAGCGGCGCCGCCGGCTGCCCCTCCCCACCTATGCCTGGGAGCACAAGCGCTACTGGCTCGAGACGCCTGCGGCGACCGAGCCGGCTACTGCCACCGCCGTGCCGCTCGGCGCCGCGTCGCCCGCCGACGCCCTCTACGCCGCCGGCTGGCGGCGGTCGCCGGCGCCCGCCGGCGGTCCCCTCACCGCGGCGGGGGAGCGCTGGCTGGTCTTCGCGGAGGGCGGCGAGGCGGACCTCGGCGGCCTAGGTGGCGGTCTCGGGTCGGCCCTCGCCACCCGCCTGCGCCGCGACGGCGCCGAGGTCGCGGTGGTGCGCGCCGGCGCCGGGCTCGCCGAGACAGGCGGTGGCGACTACGCCGTCGACCCGTCGCGCGCAGAGGACTACTCGGCGCTCCTCGCCGCCCTCACCGGCGGGGGAGGGGAGCTGCCGTCGCGCATCGTCCATCTGTGGAGCCTCGACGCCGCGAAGCCCGGCGGCTCGGTGGCCGTGCCGGCCGGCGGCTTCCACGGCCTGCCGCCGCTCCTCCGCGCGCTCGGCGAGGCGCTCGCCGCGCGGCAGGCGGCCGGCCAGGCGCCGCCGTCGGCGATCGAGGCGACCATCGTCACCCGCGGTGTCGAGCGGGTGAGCGCCGCCGACACGCTCGTCGCCTCCAACGCGCCGCTCGCCGCGGTGCGCGGCGTGCTGCCGCAGGAGGTTCCCGGGCTGGTCTGCCGCACCATCGATCTCGGCGCGCCGCCGGACGGGCGGCCGGACGCGCACTGGCTCGCCGCGGTGGTCGGCGAGCTCGCCGCCGCCGGCCGCGAGCGGCCCGAAGAGGCGGCCGTCGCCTATCGCGGCCGCGAGCGCTGGGCGCCCTCGTTCGAGCCGGTGCCCTTCGCCACCGCGCGGCTGTCGCCTGGCTCCGCGGTCGTCGCCCTCGGCCGCTTCGCCGGCGGCCTGCGCGAGGCCGCCGAGCACCTCGAGCGGACCGCTGGAGCGACGATCGCCACGATCGACGGCGGCGCCGACCCGGCGACCGCGCCCGCCGCCGACCGGCTCGCCTTCGTCGCCGACCCCGCCGACGGCGCCCGCCTGGGGGAGATCTTCGCCGAGGTCGAGTCGCGCCTCGGGCCGCTCCGCGGCGTCCTCATCGGCGACCTCGACGCGGCCGATCCGGTGCCGCGGGCGCCCCTCGTGGCGCTCGGCGCCGGGGAGTGCGACCGGCGTTTCGCCATCGTCCGCGCGCGCCAGGCCGCCCTCCTCGCGGCGGTGGGTGATCGGCAGCTCGAGATCTGCCTGCGCCTGCCGGCGCGCGAGCCGCTGGCGGCGGGAGCCGGCGACGGCATGCTGACCGCGCTCGACCTCCTGGCCGCCGCCCTCGCCGCCGAAGCGGAGCGCGCCGGCGGACCGCCGGCGGCGAGCCTCGCCTGGTTGGAGCCGGGCTCGGAAAGCGCCGCGGAGGTCGCTCACCTCGCGCCGGGCCTAGCGCTCGACCGCCTGCTCGCCTATGGCGCCGCGGCGCGGTTCGTCGCCTCGCCGCTGCCGCCGTGGACGGCGCGCGCCAAGCGCCTGGCGGCGCCGGCCGCGACGGCGCCCGCGGCCGCCGGCCACGCCGCCGGACGGCACCCGCGGCCGAAGCTGCGCAACCCCTATGTCGCCCCGGCGAGCGAGCTCGAGCGCTCGCTCACCGCGATGTGGCAGGAGCTCCTCGGCATCGAGGAGGTCGGCATCCACGACAGCTTCTTCGATCTCGGCGGCGACTCGCTCCTCGGCACCCAGGTGATCACCCGCGTCCGCGAGCGCTTCGGCGTCGACGTGCCGCTCGCCGCGCTCTTCGAGCTGCCCACCGCCGGCGGCCTCGCCGCGCGCATCGAGGCGGAGCGTCCGGTGGACGACGGGGTCTCGGAGCCGGAGCGGCTGGAGCGTATGCTGGCGCGCCTCGAGGACCTCACCCCCGAGGAGGTCGAGAGAATGCTCGCCGAGCGGGGTGCATCGTAGACGTGGCGAATTTTCCCCCATCGATCGCTTCCCTCGATCCACGCAAACAGAAGCTGCTCGCGCTCCTTCTCCAGGAGGACGGGATCGACCCGCTGCGCGCGCCGATCCTCCCTTGCCCGCGGGAGGCGGGCGCCTTCCCGCTCTCCTTCGGTCAGGAACGGCTGTGGTTCATCGAGCAGCTGCAGCCCGGCAACGTCGCCTACAACCTGCCCAACCCGCTGCGCATCGAGGGCCGCCTCTTGCCCCGGATGCTGGCGCGCACCTTCGCGGAGATCGTCCGCCGCCACGAGGCCCTGCGGACGCGGTTCACGGTCGCCGGCGGTGGCGGCGAGACCGGCCGGCCGGTGCAGGTGATCGAGCCCGCCGCGCCGGTCCAGCTGCCGCTCGTCGATCTCGCCGCGCTCCCCGCCAGCCGCCGCGAGCGCGAGGCGGAGCAGCGGGTCGCCGAGGAGAGCGCGCGGCCCTTCGACCTCGAGCGCGGACCGCTGCTGCGCGTCGCGCTGATGCGCCTCGCCGCCGACGATCACGTCCTCCTCGCCACCCTCCACCACATCGCCTCCGACGGCTGGTCGAGCGGCATCCTCACCCGCGAGGTCGTCGAGCTCTACGCCGCGTTCTCCGCCGGCCGCCCCTCGCCCCTGCCGGAGCTGCCGATCCAGTACGTCGACTTCGCGTCTTGGCAGCGCCAGACGCTGCGTGGACCGGTGCTCGAAAAGGAGCTCGCCTACTGGCGCCGGCAGCTCGGCGGCGCGGAAGGGCCGCCGGTCCTCGCGATCCCCACCGACCGGCCGCATCCGCCGGTCGCTGGCATCGAGGGCGGCAGCGAGCAGAGCCTGCTCGCCGAGGGTTCCGGCGCCGAGCGGATCCGAACGCTCGCCCGCGAGAACGGGGCGACCCACTTCATGCTCGTCCTGGCGGCGTTCCAGGCGCTCCTCGCGCGCTACACCGGGCAGACCGACGTCACCGTCGGCACCCCGGTCGCCAACCGCCAGCGCACCGAAACCGAGGGGCTGATCGGCTTCTTCACCAACACCCTGGTGCTTCGCAGCGACCTCGGCGGCGACCCGGGCTTCCGTGCGCTCCTCGGCCGCGCCCGCCGCGTCGCCATGGAGGCGTTCAGCCATCAAGATCTGCCGTTCAGCAAACTGGTCGAGGAGCTCAACCCCGAGCGCAGCCTTGCACGCTCGCCGTTCTTCCAGGTCACCTGCTCGGCGGTCAGCCTGCAGGGCGGCCTGGGAAGTCGCGCCGGCGCTGAGGGAGGTGGGCCCGGCATCCCCGGCCTCACCTTCAGCCCGCTGGCGAGCGGCCAGAGCACCGCGACCTTCGACCTCAACCTCTCGGTGATCGACGGCGGCGGCGCGCTCACCGGCCAGGTGGAGTACCGCGCCGATCTCTTCGACGGGACCACCGCCCGCCGCCTGCTGGGGCATCTAGGTGTCCTGCTGTCGGCCGCCGCGGCCGACCCAGAGCAGCCGCTCTCCGCCCTCCCCCTCCTCACCACGCCCGAACGGCAGCAGCTGTTGGAGTGGAACGATACCGCGGCAGCCTATGCCGGTCCCGCTCTCTTGCATGAGCTAGTCGCGGCGCAGGCGGCGCGGACGCCGGATGCCGTCGCGGTCGCGATGGCGGGAGGGGGAGACCCGCCGTCTGGCGCGCTCACCTACGGCGAGCTCGAGCGCCGCGCCGCGGGGCTCGCCCGCCACCTGCGCATCGTGGGCGCCGGGCCGGGCTCGCCGGTGGGCGTCCTGATGGAGCGCTCGCTCGAGATGGTGATCGCCCTCTTGGGCGTCCTCCGCGCTGGCGGAGCCTACCTGCCGCTCGATCCGACGCATCCCGCCGAGCGCCTCGCCGCGGCGCTCGAGGACGCCGCGGGCGGTCGCCGGCTGGTGGTCCTGACCGAGGAGAGGTTCGCCGGACTGGTGCCCGAGGGCCTCCTCGCCATCGCCCTCGATCGCGAGGGAGATCTTCCGCCGCACACCGCAGCCGCGCCAGCGGCCGGCATGGCTTCCGAGGCGGCCGGGGCCGACGATCTCGCCTACGTCATCTTCACCTCGGGCTCGACAGGGAGACCGAAGGGAGCCATGAACAGCCACCGGGCGATCCACAACCGGCTGCTCTGGATGCAGGAGGCCTACCGCCTATCGCCGGCGGACCGGGTGCTGCAGAAGACTCCCTTCACCTTCGACGTCTCCGTGTGGGAGCTCTTCTGGCCGCTCCTCGCCGGCGCCCGGCTGGTGATGGCCGAGCCGAGGGGCCACGGCGATCCCGCCTACCTCCTGCGGACGATCGAGGAGGAGGGGATCACGACGATGCACTTCGTCCCCTCGCTGCTCGCCGCCTTCCTCGCCGAGATCGGCGAAGCGGCCGAGGCCGGCGCGGCGAGCGAGCGCTGCACCTCGCTCCGCCGGGTGGTGGCCAGCGGCGAGGCGCTGCCGCACCCGCTCCAACAGCGCTTCTTCGCCCGCTCCCGTGCGGCGCTGGAGAATCTCTACGGTCCGACCGAAGCGGCGGTGGACGTGACGGCGTGGAGCTGCGAACGTGCGCCTTCGCGGCCTCTGGTGCCGATCGGCCGGCCGGTGGCGAACACCGCCATCCATCTGCTCGACGCGGCGCTCGGGCCGGTGCCGGCCGGCGTGCCGGGCGAGCTCTACATCGGCGGCGTGCAGCCGGCGCGGGGTTACTCCGGGCGGCCGGAGCTGACCGCCGAACGCTTCGTGCCGGACCCCTTCGCCGGCATTGCGCCGGGAGCCGCGCCCGGTGTTCGCCTCTATCGCACCGGCGATCTGGCCCGGCGCTTGCCGGCGGGCGAGATCGACTTTCTCGGCCGCCTCGACCAGCAGGTGAAGATTCGGGGCCTGCGCATCGAGCTGGGAGAGATCGAGGCGGAGCTGGCGCGCTTCCCCGGCGTCGCCGAGGCGGCCGTGGTGACGGCGCCCGGTCCGGGCGGCGACCCGCGGCTCGTCGCCTTCGCGGTGCCGGACGCCGAGCGCGCCGCCCCGGTGGCGCGCCAGCTGCGCCTGGCGGCGGCAGGGGAGCTTGCCGGGCGCGATCTCGCGCTCCTGCCGAACGGTCTCGTCGTCGCCCAACGCAACCGCGGCGAGACCGACTTCCTCTTCCGCGAGATCTTCGTCGAGCGAGTGTATTTGCGCCATGGCGTGGCGCTCGGCGCCGGCGCCGTGGTCTTCGACGTCGGCGCCAACATCGGCCTCTTCAGCCTCTTCGCAGGCGCGGCCGGCGCCGGCCGCATCTATGCCTTCGAGCCGATCCCCGCGGTGTTCGCCGACCTGCGCGCCAACGCCGCGCTGCACGCCCTGCCCGTACGGCTGTTCGAATGCGGCCTGGCGGCGGAGGCGGGGAGCGCCGAGTTCGCCTACTACCCGCACGCGACGATCCTTTCCGGCCGCTTTGGCGACGCCGCGGAGGAGCGCGGAACGGTGCGTGCTTTCCTCGCCGGCGCCGTCAACGGCCGCGATGGGGCGGCGGGCGGTATCTCGCCGGCTGCGCTCGACGAGCTGCTCGCCGAGCGCGTCCGCCCCGAGCGGGTGACCTGCCGGCTGCGCACCCTCTCCGAGGTGATGCGCGAGGAGCGGGTCGAGCGCATCGACCTGCTCAAGGTCGACGTCGAAAAGAGCGAGCTCGCCGTCCTCGGCGGTATCGCGGCCTCCGACTGGCCGAAGATCCGCCAGGTGGTGGTCGAGGTGAGCGACCGCGACGGCCGGCTGCGCGCGGTGACCGACCTCCTGGCCGCGCACGGCTTCGCCGTCGAGGTCGAGCAGGACCAGGCGATCGCCGGCGCCGGTCTCTACAACGTCTACGCCCACAGGGCGCCAGGCGAGGAGCCGCCGGCGGCCGCCGCGCCGGCAGCCGGCGGCTGGGCGTCGCCCGAGGCGCTGAGGCGCGACCTACGGCAGGCGCTCGCGCTCCGCCTCCCTGAGCACATGATTCCCTCCACGGTCGTCCTCCTGGACGCCATGCCGACCAACTCCAGCGGCAAGGCGGACCGCAAGGCGCTCGCCGCACGCGCGGCGGCCGAGCGGCCGCTGGCCGCCGCCGACTCGGTGCCGCGCACGCCGGTCGAGGAGCTGATCGCGGGGCAATGGTGCGAGCTGCTGGGCCTCGAGCGGGTGGGGTCCGCCGACAGCTTCTTCGACCTCGGCGGCCACTCTCTTCTCGCCACCCAGGCGCTGTCGCGCCTCCGCCAGGCGTTGGGGGTGGACTTGCCCCTCCGCGTTCTCTTCGCGGCGCCGACCGTCGCCGGCCTCGCAACGGCGGTCGAGGCGGCGCGGCAGGCGCCGGGAGCGGCCGCCGCGCCGCCGCTGACGCGGGTGCCGCACGACCGGCCACTGCCGCTCTCCTTCGCCCAGGAGCGGCTCTGGTTCGTCGACCGCATGGCGCCGGGGAGCGTCGCCTACAACGTGCCGGCCGCGATGCGGCTCGAGGGCAGGCTCTCGGTGCCCGCCCTCGCCGCCAGCCTCGACGAGATCGTCCGCCGCCACGCCACTCTCCGCACCCGCTTCGCAACCGCCGCCGAGGGACCGGTGCAGATCATCGCGCCGGCGGGCGCTCTCGCTCTGCCGCGGGTCGACCTCCGCGCGCTGCCGGCGCCGCGCCGCGAGGGCGAGATCCGCCGGCTCGCCCGCGTCGAGGCCGGCCGGCCGTTCGATCTCGCGAGCGAGCCGATGCTCCGCGTCACCCTCGTCGAAGCGGCGGCGGACGATCACGCGGCGCTCCTCACCATGCACCACATCGCCTCGGACGCCTGGTCGATGGGCGTCCTGGTCCACGAGCTGGCGGAGCTCTACGCCGCGTCCCTCGCCGGCCTCCCCTCGCCGCTGCCGGCGCTGCCGGTGCAGTACGCCGACTTCGCCGTCTGGCAGCGCGGCTGGCTCGCCGGCGAGACGCTGGCGGGAGAGCTCGACCATTGGCGGCGGACGCTCGCCGGCGCTCCCACCGTCCTCGAGCTGGCGGCCGACCGGCCGCGCGCCGCGGCGGCCAACCGCGGCGCCAGCCTGCCTCTCGCGCTCCCCGCCGCCACCGCCGCCGGCGTCCGCCGGCTGGCGCGGCGGAGCGCGGCGACGCTCTTCATGGTCTGTCTCGCCGGCTTCGACGCGCTGCTCCATCGCCTCACCGGCCAGGGCTCGCTCCTCGTCGGCTCGACGATCGCCAACCGCACCCGCCGCGAGCTCGAGAGCCTGATCGGCTTCTTCGTCAACACCCTCGTGCTGCGCTCCGATCTCGCCGCCGGCGAGAGCTTCCGCCAGCTCCTCGGCCGCACCCGCGAGGGCGCGCTCGCCGCCTATGCGCATCAGGATCTGCCCTTCGAGCGGCTGGTCGAGATGCTGGCGCCGGAGCGCGATCCCGCCCGTCCGCCGCTGGTGCAGGTCCTGCTGCAGCTGCAGAACGCGCCGCTCGCGGCGCTCGATCTCCCCGGCCTCGCCCTGACGCCGCTCGCGACGGGGGTCGAGAGCGCCAAGTTCGACCTTGTGGTCAACCTCTTCGAGGGCGGCGAGGGGATCGGCGGCCACCTCCTCTACAACGCCGACCTCTTCGACGCGACGACCGTCGAGCGCTTGGCGCAGGGCTTCCTGCGGCTCCTCGCCGCGGCGGCGGAAGAAGCTGATCCGGCCCGCGCCGACCGCCCGGGCCGCCCGGTCACCGAGCTGCCGCTCCTCGCCGCCGCCGAGCGCCACCAGCTGGTGGCCGAATGGGGAGGCGGCGCGGCGCGCTACGCCGTCCACGGCGGCCTGCACGAGGCGTTTGCGGCGCGCGCCGCCGCCGCGCCGCAGGCGACCGCCGTCGTCTTCGGAGGCGAGCGGCTCACCTACGCCGACCTCGACGCCGGCGCCAACCGGCTGGCGAACCACCTCCTGGCGCGGGGCGTCGCCCCCGGCTCGCTCGTCGGTCTCTGCCTCGAGCGCTCGCTCGACACGGTCGTCGCCATCCTCGCCGTGCTCAAGGCCGGCTGCGCCTACGTGCCGCTCGACCCCGACAGCCCCGCCGAGCGCCTCGCCTTTCTCCTCGCCGACAGCGGCGTCGCTCAGCTCGTCACCCGCCGCCCGCTCGCCGCGCGCCTGCCGTCGCCGCGGCCGGGGCTCGCGCTCGTGCTGCTCGATGGCGATGCCGCGGTGATCGCCGCCGCGAGCGGCGCGCCGCCGCGCGTCCCGGCGACGCCGCGCGACCTCGCCTATGTGATCTACACCTCGGGCTCGACCGGCAAGCCGAAAGGGGTGCTCGTCGAGCACCGCCAGGTGCTGCGCCTCTTCGCGGCGACCGCCGCGTCTCCGGCGAGGCTCGCCTTCTCCGCCGCCGACGTCTGGACGCTCTTCCACTCCTATGCCTTCGACTTCTCGGTCTGGGAGCTGTGGGGAGCCCTGCTGCACGGCGGCCGACTGGTCGTCGTGCCGTATGCCGTCTCGCGCTCGCCGGTCGAATTTCGCGAGCTGCTCCGCCGCGAGCGCGTGACGGTGCTGTCGCAGACTCCCTCCGCCTTCGGCCAGCTCGTCTGGGCCGACGAGGCGGCGGCGCAGAAGCCGGAGAAGGACGGCGGGCTCATGGACCTCCGCTCGGTCGTCTTCGGCGGCGAGGCGCTCGACCCGGCGGCGCTGGTGCCGTGGGTGGCCCGCTACGGCACCGCGCGCCCGGCGCTGATCAACATGTATGGCATCACCGAGACGACGGTCCACGTCACCTACCGGGAGATCGACGAGCGCGACCTCTCCGCGGCCGCCGGCGCGGCGAGCCCCATCGGCCGGCCGCTCGCCGACCTCGCCATCTACGTGGTGGACGAGCACCTCCAGCCGGTGCCGGTCGGCACCCCGGGCGAGATGCTGGTGGGCGGCGCCGGCGTGGCGCGCGGCTACCTCGGCCGGCCGGAGCTGACGGCCGAGCGCTTCGTACCCGATGCATTCGCGGCCGAGGCTGGCGCCTGGGGTGATCAGATCGCCGAGCTAGGCGCTCGGCTCTATCGCTCCGGAGATCTGGCTCGCTGGCTGCCGTCGGGGGAGCTGGCGTTTCTCGGCCGCATCGACAGCCAGGTCAAGGTGCGCGGCTTCCGCGTCGAGCTGGGGGAGATCCAGGCGGCGCTGCTGATGCACCCGACGGTGCGCGAGGCGGCTGTCCTGGCGCGCCCGGAGGGCCGCGGCGGCGCTCTCCAGATCGTCGCCTTCGTGGCGCTCGCGCCTCCCGTGGCTGCGGTCGCTGCCGTGGCTGCCGATACCTCGCTCGGCGAGGAGAGCGCCGCGGCGCCTCCCGCGGTGCGCGATTTCCTCGCCGCGACGCTCCCCGACTACATGCTGCCGGCGGTCTTCGTCACGCTCACGGCGCTCCCCTTGACCGCCAACGGGAAGGTCGACCGCCGGGCGCTCGCCGACCTCGCGCCCGCCGGCTCCAGTGCCCGCGCCACCGCCGGTTATGCGGCGCCGCGGGACGCGCTCGAGAGCTTCCTCGCCGGCCTCTTCCGCGAGGTGCTCAAGATCGACCGGGTCGGCATCCACGACGGCTTCTTCGAGCTCGGCGGCAACTCGATCGCCGGCGCCGTGCTGGTCAACCGCCTGCAGCAGGAGCTGGGCGAGATCGTCCAGGTGGTCGTCATCTTCGACGCGCCGACCGTCGCCCAGCTCGCCGTGCACCTGCGCCGCGAGCATCCGCGGGCGGTGGCGCGACTTTGGGCTGCCGGCGACACCGGCGAGGCGGGAGACGGTAGAGAAACCGGCGAGGCTGGCGCCGCCGCGCCGGCGTCTGCCGCGGCGCGGCCGGTCGACGAGGAGGAGGCGGCGGCGCTCCGCCGCCTGGTGCGGCCGCTGCCGCCGCGCGCCGCCGGCGCGGCGAAGAACCCGCCCGCCCTCTTCGTCCTGGCGCCGCCGCGCTCGGGGACGACGCTCCTCCGCGTCATGCTCGGCGGCCATCCGCGGCTCTTCGCGCCGCCGGAGCTCGAGCTGCTGTCGTTCGACACCCTGGCCGAGCGGCGCGCCGCCTTCTCCGCCGAGGACGGCGGCCGCGACAGCTTCTGGCTGGAGGGAGCTCTGCGCGCGCTGATGGCGGCGCGCGGCGTCTCGGCGGACGAGGCGCGCGCCATCGTCGAGGCCGGCGAGCGGGACGGCTGGACGACGGCGCGCCTGTATGCCGAGATCCAGGGCGCCATCGGCGGCCGCATGCTGGTCGACAAGACCCCTTCCTACTCTCTCTCCCCGTCGATCCTCGCCCGCGCCGAGGAGAGCTTCGAGTCGCCGCTCTATGTCCATCTCGTCCGCCACCCCTACGGCATGATCCGCTCCTTCGAGGAGGCCAAGCTCGACCAGATCTTCTTCCGCCGCGCCAACCGCGACGGCCGCTGGAGCCGCCGCCAGCTCGCCGAGCTGATCTGGCTGGTGTCGCAGCGCAACATCCTCGATTTCCTCGCCGGCATCCCCGCCGAGCGCCAGCACCGGGTGACGTTCGAAGCGTTGGTCGCCCGGCCGCGGGAGGTGCTGCAGGAGGTCGCCGCCTTCCTCGGCATCCCATATCACCCGGCCATGGCCGAGCCGTACAAGGAAACCGCGGCGCGGATGACCGACGGCCTGCACCGCGAATCGCGCATGCTCGGCGACGTCAAATTCCTCCAGCACCAGGGGATCGATGCGGCGGCGGCGGAGCGTTGGCGCGAGGCGGCGGGGGAGGATTTCCTCGGCTCGCCGACGCGGCGCCTCGCCGCCGAGCTCGGCTACGAGGCGGCACCGCGCGGCACGGCGCCGATCCGGCCGGTTCCGCGCCGCGCCGGCGAGCCGCTGCCGCTCTCGTTCGCCCAGGAGAGGTTGTGGTTCCTCGATCGGCTGGAGACCGGTAGCCCGCTCTACAACATTCCGACCACGCTGCGCCTGCGCGGAGCGCTCGACATCGGCGCGCTCGCGGCGAGTCTCGCCGCCGTGGTCGCCCGCCACGAAACGCTCCGCACCCGCTTCGACGAGATCGACGGCCAGCCGGTGCAGCGGATCGCGCCCGCCGCCGCCACGGCTCCCGAGGCAGCCTTGCGGCTCGTCGACCTCACCGCGCTCCCCATCGCACGTCGCCGTCAGGAGTCCTTGGCGCTCGCCGCCGCCGAGATGGCGCGGACGTTCGATCTCACGCGCGGGCCGCTGGTGCGGGCGCTCCTCCTGGCGCTCGCTTCCGAGAACCACGTCGCCGTCTTCACTCTGCACCACATCATCGCCGACGGCTGGTCGATGGGGATCCTGGTGCGCGAGCTCGGCGAGCTCTACGGCGCCTTGGTGAGCGGCCGCTCGCCGGAGCTGTCGGCGCTCCCTGTGCAGTACGCCGACTTCGCCCTCTGGCAGCGCGCCCGCCTCAGCGGCGACGGGCTGGAAGAAGATCTCGCGTTCTGGCGGCGGAGCCTCTCCGGCGCGCCGCCGGTCGTCGAGCTGCCGTTCGACCGGCCGCGGCCGCCGGTGCAGACCTCCCACGGCGCACATCGCGGCCTCGACCTCGACGGCGACCTCGGACACCGCTTCACCGAGCTGGCGCTGAGCCGCGGCGTGACTCTCTTCCTGGCGCTCCTCGCCTCCTTCGCAGCGCTCCTCGCTCGCATCACCGGCCAGGAGGACATGGTCGTCGGCACGCCGGTCGCCAACCGCAACCGGCGGGAGATCGAGGGCCTCATCGGTTTCTTCGTCAACACCCTGCCGCTGCGCGGCGATCTCGGCGGCGACCCCGACTTCGCGGCGCTCGTCGGTAGGCTTCGCGAGGTGACGCTCGGCGCTTACGCCCATCAAGACCTGCCGTTCGAGCGCCTGGTCGAGGCGCTCTCAATCGAGCGCCACCTCGCGGTCTCGCCGCTCTTCCAGACCATGTTCACGCTGCAGAACGCCAGGTCCGACTATCTCGCGCTGACCGGCCTGACGCTCGAGCCGGTCGTGGTCAAGGGCGCCGCGACCGCCAAGTTCGAGCTCAGCCTGTCCCTGGAGCAGATTCCCGAGGGGCTGGGCGGCAGCTGGGAGTACAACACCGACCTCTTCGACGAGGCGACGATCGACCGCCTGGGAAGCTGGTTCCAGTCTGTCCTGTCCGGCTGGGTGAAGCGGCCCGAGGCACGCCTCTCGGAGCTGTCGCTCCTCTCGGCGGCCGAGCGGCGGCAGCTGGCCGAGTGGGGGAGCGGCGGACCCTCCGCGCCGCCCGCCGGTGAAGGCCTGCACGCCGGTTTCTTCGCCTTCGCGGCGCGCCACCCAACGGCTGAGGCGCTGATCTGCGGCGACGAGAGCCTGACCTACGGGGAGCTCGCGGCGCGCGCCAACCGTCTGGCGCGGCGCCTGGTGGAGCTCGGCGTCGGGCCCGAGACGCTGGTCGGCGTCTGCCTGCCGCGCACGTCCGAGCTGGTGACGGCCCTCCTCGCGGTGCTCGCGGCGGGCGGTGCCTACCTGCCGCTGGTGCCGACCGATCCGCCGGAGCGGCTGGAGCTGCTGCTGGCGGAAACCGAGGCGCGGCTGGTGCTGGCGCGCTCCGACGGCCCGGCTCTCGCCGGCGCGAGGCGCGTCGTGCATCTCGACGACGCCGCGGAGCGACAGGCGGTCGCGCGGCAGAGCGCGGAACCGCTCCCCGGCCGCGCGCTTTCCGGCCATCTCGCCTATGTGATCTATACCTCCGGCTCGACCGGCCGTCCGAAGGGCGTGGCCGTCGAGCACCGCAGCGTCCTCGCGCTCTTCGCCTGGGCGGCGCCGCTCTTCGCCGACGACCTCGGCGGCGTCCTCGCCGGCGGCTCGGTCGGCTTCGACATCTCGATTTTCGAGCTCTTCTTCCCCCTCGCCCACGGCGGCCGGGTGATCCTCGTCGACGACGCCCTCGCCCTTCTCAGCGGTTCGCCCGCCGGCGAGGTCACTCTGTGGAACGCCGTCCCCTCGGCGGCGGCCGAGGTGCTGCGCGCCGGCGCTTTGCCGCCTGCGGTGCGCACGGTGACCGTCGGCGGCGAAAGGGTTCCCGCCGGACTCCTCGCGGAGATCCATCGGCTCCCCCACGTCGAGCGCGTCTTCGAGCTCTACGGACCGACCGAAGCCACCACCTTCGCGACCTTCGCGCCGATCCCGCGGGAGCTCCGCGGCGAGGCGCCGATCGGCCGGCCGATTGCGGGCACCACGGCGCGCGTGCTCGACCGCCACCTGCGGCCGGTGCCGGCCGGCGTCGCAGGGGAGCTGTGCCTCGGCGGCAGTGGTCTCGCCCGCGGCTACCTACACCAGCCGGCGCTGACCGCCGAGCGCTTCGTTCCCGATGCGGACGGCGAGCCGGGGGCTCGCGGTCGACCGAACGGCGAGCCGGGGGCTCGCCTGTACCGCACCGGCGACCTCGTGCGCTACCGACCGACGGGAGAGCTCGAATTTCTCGGCCGCATCGATCGTCAGATCAAAGTCCGCGGCATCCGCATCGAGCTGGGCGAGGTCGAGGCGGCGCTCGGCGCCGAGGCCGGGATCACGGAAGCGGCAGTCGTCCTGCGCGTCGGCGCCGCCGGCGAGCCGGAGCTCGCCGGCTTCTACACCGTGTGCGCTGGAGAGGCGCCGACGACCGCCGACCTCCGCTCGGCGCTGCGCCGGCGCCTGCCGGAGATCATGGTGCCGGCGGCCCTGGTCCTCCTCCCGGAGCTGCCGCGGAGCTCGAACGGCAAGCTCGATCTCCAGGCTCTCTCGCGGCTGCCGGCGGCCGTCGTCGGCGACAGGCGCGAGGTCCCTCTCGACGCTCCGCTCGACGCCGTCGAGACGGCGCTGGCGCAGCTCTGGGAGGAGATCCTGGGCCGTCCGCGGATCGCTGCGAGCGACAGCTTCTTCGAGCTCGGCGGCCACTCTCTCCTCGTCGCCCGGCTGGTGTCGCGCATCCGCCGCACCTTCGGCATCGAGCTGCCGCTGCGCCGCGTCTTCGAGCTGCCGGCGCTCGGCCATCTCGCCGGCGCCATCCGGGAGGAGATGGCGCGCGGCGGCGGCCGCACGCTGGCGGCGCTCCCCATCCTCCCCGTGGCACACAGCCGCCCGCTGCCGCTCTCCTTCGCTCAGGAGCGGCTGTGGTTCCTCGACCGCCTCGATCCGGGCTCGGCGACCTACAACATTCCGAGCGCGGTCCGCTTCGGCGGCGGGCTCGATCTGCCCGCCTTCGCCGCCGCGGTCGACGAGGTCGCCCGCCGCCACGCGGCGCTGCGCACCACCTTCGCGGTACGCGGCGGCGCGCCGGTCCAGCTCGTCGCGGCGGCGGCGGCGCGGCCGCTGCCCTTCATCGATCTCGCCCGGTTGCCGGCGCCGCGTCGCGAGGCGGAGGCGCGCCGGCTGGCGGGCGAAGAGGCGGCGCGGCCGTTCGATCTCGAGCGCGGACCGCTGCTGCGCACGTCGATCGTGAGCCTCGAGCCGACGGCGCAGGTGGTCCTCCTCACCATGCATCACATCGTCTCCGACGGCTGGTCGATGGAGGTGCTGACCGGCGAGCTGGCGGCGCTCTACGATGCCGCGCGCGCGCGGCGCCCGTCCCCACTGCCGCCGCTGCCGATCCAGTACGCCGACTTCGCGGTCTGGCAGCGGTCTTGGCTGCGCGGCGAGGTGCTCGCGGAGCAGATCGCCTTCTGGAAGGCGACGCTCGCCGGCGCGCCGGTGCTCGATCTGCCGACCGATCTGCCGCGCCCGCCGCTGCAGACCTATCGCGGCGGGACGTTGTCCCAACCGCTGCCGGACGAGCTCCGCACCGCGCTCGGCGGGCTCGCCGAGCGGGCCGGGGCGACGCCCTTCATGACCTTCTTCGCCGCTTTTGCGGCCCTCCTCGGCCGGCTCGCCGGCCAGGACGACGTCGTCATCGGGTTCCCCATCGCCAACCGCACCCGCGCCGAGGTCGAAGGGCTGATCGGCTTCTTCGCCAACACCCTCGTGCTGCGCGCCGACCTTCGCGGCGACCCCGGCTTCGGCGCTCTCCTCGGGCGGGTGCGCGACGCCGCGAAGGCGGCTTACGTCCATCAGGATCTGCCGTTCGAGAAGGTCGTCGAGGTGCTGCAGCCGGCGCGCGACCGCAGCCGCACTCCGCTCTTCCAGGTGATGTTCACCTTCCAGACCGGCGGCGGTCGCGGCGGAGCCGATGGCGCTCCGCTCGATCTCGAGATCTCGCCGCTTGTGGTGGCGAACGACAGCGTCAAGTTCGATCTCACGCTCGCCGTCGCCGAGCGGCCCGGTGGCGCCACTGCCGGCATCGCCTACCGGCGCGATCTCTTCCTGCCGACGACGGTGCGCCGGATGCTCGAGCAGTACGAGGCGGTCCTCACCGCCGCCGTCGCCGATCCTGCCCGGCCGCTCTCCGAGCTGCCGCTGCTGTCGGCTGCCGAGCGCCATCAGCTGCTCCACGAGTGGAGCACGGTCGCCGACCCCAGCCGATCGGAGGAGAGCCTGCCCGAGCTCCTCGCCGCCGCCGCCCGCGAGCATCCCGAGGCGACGGCGCTGGTGGCGCCGGACGGCGAGATCTCCTACGCCGCCCTGGAGCGGCGGGTGGCGCGGCTCGCGGCGCAGCTCGCGGCGCTCGGCGTCGGCCCCGAGGTCGTCGTCGCCGTCTGCCTCGGCCGCTCGGCGGCGTGGATCACGGCGCTCCTCGCGACGATGCGCGCCGGCGGCGTCTACCTGCCGCTCGATGCCGGCTATCCGCGCGAGCGGCTGAGCTTCCTGCTCGCCGACTCCGGCGCCGCGCTCCTGATCGCCGCGCGCGCTCTCGCCGGCAGCCTTCCGGCGCTGCTTCCGCGGACGCTCTTCTTGGACGAGTCGGAGCTCGCGGCGCTCGACGCGCCGATCGCCGAGGGTATCGAGCTCGCCGGGGTGCGAGCGATGGAGCGAGCCGATGGCGCCGATCGCGCCGCGAGCCTCGCCTACATCCTCTATACCTCCGGGTCGACAGGACGGCCGAAGGGCGTCGCCCTGACTCATCGCGGGATCGGCAATCTCGCCGCGGCGCTCCGCCGCGACTGCGGCCTGACCGCGGCCGATCGCATCCTGCAATTCGCCGCGCCGAGCTTCGACGTCTCGATCTCCGAGATCGCCATGGCGCTCGCCGCCGGTGCCTCCCTCCACCTCGCTCCGGCGGCGGAGTTGCTGCCCGGCGCGGCGCTCGATCGGCTGCTTCGCGAGCGGCGGATCACCGTGACCTTCCTGCCGCCCTCGGCGGTCGGCGCCATGCCCGACGACGATCTCCCGACCCTCCGTGCGCTCCTCGTCGGCGGCGAGCCCTGTCCGCTCGACTGGGCCGAGCGCTGGGCGCGCCACCGCCGCCTGTGGAACGCCTATGGTCCGACGGAGGGGACGGTCTACGCGATGGTGGGGGAGCACACCCCCGGCTCGGCTCCCTTCGCCCTCGGCCGGCCGCTCGCCGGCACCCGCGCCTACCTGCTCGATCATCGAATGGAGCCGGTGCCGCTGGGGGTTCCGGGACATCTCCATCTGGGCGGCGTCGGCCTCGCCCGTGGCTACCTGGGCCGCCCGGAGCTGACCGCCGAGGCGTTCGTACCGGACCCGTTCGGGGGTTCGCCGGGCGCTCGGTTGTATCGCTCGGGCGACCTCGCCCGCTTCCTGCCGGATGGACGGCTGGAGTTCCTCGGCCGCATCGACGCGCAGGTGAAGGTGCGCGGCTTCCGCGTCGAGCCGGGAGAGGTCGAGGCGGCGCTCCGCGCCCATGCGGGTGTGCGAGAGGCGGCGGTGGTGGCGCGGAGCGACGGCGCCGGCGGCGAGCTGGTGGCGAAGCGCCTGGTCGCCTACGTCGTCCCGGTGGAGGATGCTGCAGTGCCGGAGCCGCAGGCGCGGAGCGCCTTTCTGCGATCGCTGGGCGTCTCTCTCGAGGCCGCCTTGCCGCCGCACCTGGTGCCCGCCGCCTTCGTCCTGCTGCCGGCGCTGCCGAAGAACGCGGCCGGCAAGCTCGACCGCCTGGCGCTCCCGGCGCCGGGGCGCGAGCGCCCCGACGAGCCGGTCGCGGCGCCGCCGCGGACGCCGCTCGAGATGGCGCTCGCCGCCGCTTGGTGCGAGGTGCTGGGTATCGAGGCGGTGGGGCGTGACGACGGCTTCTTCGCTCTGGGAGGCACTTCGCTCCAGGGGGCGCTCCTGCTGCGCGCGGTCGAGGAGCGGCTGGAGGTGCCGGTGCCGGTGGCTCTCCTCTTCGAGGCGCCGACCGTGGCCGGCCTAGCCCGCCTCGTCGCCGCGCGCTACCCACGGTTTCAGGAGGCGGAGAGCGCGGCCTTGCACGCACCGACGACTCAATTCTTGGAGCTGGTCGAGGCCGCCGCAGAGCAGTCCGGTCCAGCGGCGCCCGGAGCGGGGCTCGGAGCCGGACCTCCGGCGGCCGGTCCGCCGGCGCGCCGGCGGACCGGCTCGCCGCTGGCGCTCATCCAGTCGGCAGGCCGCGGCAGGCCGTTCTTCTGCGTCCATCCGCTCGGCGGCAATGTCCTCTGCTACGCCGAGCTCGCTCGCCAGCTCGGCGAGGAGCGCCCGTTCTACGGGCTGCAGGCGATGGGCCTTCTCGGCGGCGAGCCGCAGCGGACGATCGAGGAGATGGCGGAGACCTACCTCGCCGCGGCGGTCGAGGTCCAGCCGCAGGGGCCCCTCCTCCTCGGCGGCTGGTCGCTCGGCGGGGTGATCGCCTATGAGATGGCGCAGCAGGCGGTGCGCCAGGGCCGCACCGTCGACGTCGTCGCGATGATCGACAGCTTCGCTCCCGATCCCGCGCTCTGGCCGGCAAGGGAGTACGAGCCGTCGCAGGACGAGCTCGCCGCCCGCCTGGTGCTCGACCTCGCCGGAATCTCCGCCGCCGACGTCGAGAAGGCCACCGCGGAGCTTGCCGCGCTCGCTCCGGAAGCCCAGCTCGAGGCGGCCCTCGGCCATGCCCGGCGGGCGGGCGCGCTGCCGCCTACCCTGTCGCGCGAGCAGGCGATCGCCATGGCCCGCCAGCTCGCCGCCGTCTGCACCGCCAATATCGCCGCCCTGGGCGGCTACGAGCCGGTCCCCTATGCCGGCAGCGTCGTCCTCTTTCGAGCCAGCCAGCGGCCCGCCGGCTGGGACGGCGATCCCAACCTTGGTTGGGGCGGCTTGGTGCAGGGCAGCCTCGAGGTCAGCGAGCTCGACGGCGATCACGACTCGCTGCTGCAGGGGCCGCGCGCCGCCGTGCTGGCGCGGGCACTCGGGCGGGCTCTCGCGGCGGCCGGTTCTGGCTCCGGCTAAGACGGCCGGCTCGCCCGCGAGCATCGAGCAGGCAGGGGCGCGGCGACCGGCCGCGCCTTGGAGCTCGCCCTTGTGCCGCGCCGGCGCTGCCGCTACGCTTTCGCGGATGCTCTCACCCGCGATCCCGTCCGCGAGCCGCCGGTGAGGGCGCTATCGCTCGACGACCTCGTCCTCCTCGAGGAGAAGGATGCGGTCGAGCGCCATTTCGATCACCGCAACTATCTCGCCCTCAAGCGCCTCCTCGCCGTCTTCGCGCTCCTCGCCGCCGCCTCGGGCATCGTGGCGGTCTTCTCGCGCCAGCCCTGGCGCGGCCTCGGCTCGCTCGCCTCGCTCGTCCTCGTCCTCGGCTTCCTCTCCGCCGACGAGAGCGAGCCGTTCTCGCGCCACTTCCGCCAGATCACCATCTCGTTCCTCATCGCCCAGCTCCTCCTGCTCGCCCTGCCTGTGCCCGAGGCCGACCTCGCCCTGGGCCTCGCCGCCTTTGCCTATCCCCTGGCTCTCCTCCTCGTCCGCCTCCGCGCCCTCGAGCACCTCCTCCTCTACGGCTCCTGCTGGGCGGTGACGCTGCTCTTCTTCTACCGCACCAAGCTCGCCGCCGGCCGGCCGCTCTTCGATGCCGATCTCTCGACCGCGTCGGTCTTCGTCCTCGCGACGTTCGTCCTCGCCGTCGCTCTCACCCGCCGCCAGAGGCAGATCTTCCTCGTCGACTGGCGGCGCGAGCACGCCCGCTCGCGCGAGCGGCTGCGCATGCGCCAGGAGATCGACACCGCCCGCCGCATCCAGCTCGCCATGCTGCCGCAGGCCTCGCCCGATCTGCCCTGGGTGGAGATCGCCGCCGTCTCGCTGCCGGCGACCGAAGTGGGAGGGGACTACTACGGCTATTTCGTCCTCTCGCCGACCCGCCTCGCCGTCGTCCTCGGCGACGTCTCGGGGCACGGCCTGGCGAGCGGGCTGCTCCTCTCCGGCGTGCGCAGCTGCCTGCACCTCCTGGCCGACGAGCTCGACCGGCCGGCCGAGGTGCTGCACCGCCTTGACCGCATGGTGCGGGAGACGACCGATCGCCGCACCTTCGTCACCCTGCTCTGCGCCGTGCTCGACCGCGACGCCGGGACCCTGACCCTCGCCAGCGCCGGGCATCCGCCGCCGTTCAAGGTGCCCGGCGGCGAGCTGGGGCAGGGCGCGCCGCCGCTCGGCACCCGCCTCGGCGCCGTCTACACTCAGGAGACGGTGACGCTGTCGCCGGGCGACCGGCTGGTGCTCTACACCGATGGTCTGACGGAGGCGCGCGACCACCTCGACCGCGAATACGGCGAGGCGGGATTGGCGCGCGCCATCGGGCGTGCCGAGGGGGCGCGGTCGGCGCGCGCCCTCCGAGACGCCATCCTCGAGGACCTGTCGAGATTCAAGCGCGACGGCGATCAGCTCGACGACATCACCCTGGTCGTGCTGCGCGTCTCCTGAGCTTCAGCCCGGCTGATGCGCGGCGGCCGGCGGCACGCCGAGCTCGTCGAGGAGGCCGCGGGCGGCGGCGCCATGGAGGGCCTCGAGCGTCCACAGCAGGTAGCGGACGTCGACGCTGATGTTGCGCGCCACCTCCGGGTTGTAGCCGAAGTCGTTCGCCACGTTCTCCCACACGCGATCGAAGTTGACCCCCACCAGACGGCCGCGGCCGTCGACCACCGGGCTGCCCGAGTTGCCGCCGGTGGTGTCGGCGTCGGCGAGGAAGTCGACCGGCACGTCCATCAGGTGCGGATCGGCGAAGCGGCTCGCCGGCGCCTGCGGCGCCGCGGCGACGAGGTCGACCGGAGCGTCGAAGGGCGGCTTGCCGGTGCTCTTGGCGACGACGCCGGCGAGGGTCGTCTGCGGCTCCATCAGCACGCCGTCCTGCGGCCGATAGCCCTCGACGTGCGCGAAGCTCACCCGCAGGGTGCCGTTGGCGTCCGGCGCGAGTGGCCGCCCGGCATGGGCGATCACGGCGCGCTGCCAGAGCGGCCGCAGCCGCGACAGGACGCCGCGGTCGCGGTCGTCGCGCTCCTTCTGCGCCAGCAGCTCGGCATCGAAGGCGAAGGCGAACTCGAGGAGCGGATCGCGGCGGGCGTGGAGCTCCGCGGCGCTCTCGTCGAACATCTTCGTGCGCTCGCCGAGATCGCCGACTCTGGTGCCGGCGAGGAGCGCCGCGGCCTGTGCGGCGATCGCCGCGCGGTCGCGGCCGCCGGCGAGCAGGCGCTCGACGGCGGGCACCCGGCTCGCCGGCGGGAGGGCGGCGAAGCGCGCCAGCAGGTCGGCGAGGAGCACCGCCTCGGTCGGCGGGTGGAGCTGTTTCTGGTCGAGACGCAGGCTCTCGGCCAGCCGCTCGCGGTTGCGCTCCTGATAGGTCGGATCGCGCTCGGTGTCGGATTTGGCCCGTTCGCCAGCCCAGCGCACCAGGGTGAGCGCCAGAGCGAGCGGCCGCGAGCCGTTGTGCGAGTCGGCGAGGAGGAAGTCGCGCTCCCAGGTGGCGCGCCGCTCGTCCACCCGGCGGGCGAGCGCGGCATGGGCGGCGACCGCCGCCCGCTGCGCCGGCTGGCCGGCGGCCCAGGCGAGCACCTCGCGCTCGGCGGCCTCCTTCTGCTCCAGCAGCCGGCCGCGGGCGATCCCCGCCACCTGGCCGCGGGCGTTCTTCTCGACGTTCTCCAGGGTCTTGATGCGGCTGGCGAGCGCGATGCGGGCGCCGCTGCCCTCCGCCGAGGCGGTCTTCATCACGTCGATCCAGGCGCGCAGCAGCGCCGCCCGCTCGGGGTAGAAGCGCTCGGCGCGCTCGCGGACCTCGGCGGCGGAGAGCGAGCGAAAGGTGGCACCGGGGTAGCCAGCGATCATCACGAAGCTGCCCGGCGCGGCTCCCTCGGGCGCCACCGGGAAGTGGTGCGGCGGGCGGTAGGGCACGTTGCCGGCGGCGCGCGGCGCCGGCTGGTTGTCGGCGCCGGCGTAGACGCGGAGCAGGGCGAAATCGCCGACGTGCCGCGGCCAGCTCCAGTTGTCGACCTCGCCGCCGAAATCTCCCACTCCCCGCGGCGGCGCGAAGACCAGGCGCACGTCCGGGTACTCGATCCCTTCGACCAGCACGTAGCGGACGCCGCCGTCGTAGGCGGCGAGCGAGCAGCGGCGGGCGGGTGTCCGCTCACAGGCGGCGACCAGCTCCTTACCCTTGCGCTCGATGGCGCGAAAACGCGCCAGATCGTCGTGCCCGGCCGCCGCCGCCGTCGCCTCGACCTCCGCCGTGACATCGGTGAAACGGTGGGGGACGGTGACGCGCGCTCCCTCGCCGGCGAGCTCGGCGGCACGGCCGGAGGCGAGGAAGCCGAGGGTGATGAGGTCCGCCTCCGGCGTCGAGTGCTGCTGGAGGAGGCTGAAGGCGCAGTGGTGATTGGTGATCAGCAGCCCATCGGCGGAGACGAATCCCGCCGAGCAGCCGCCGATTCTGACCGCCGCGTCGAGGAGGCCGCTGCCCTGGTCGTTCCAGAGCTCGGTCGGCGGCAGCTCGAGGCCGAGCTTCGCCAGCCACATGGGGTCGTGCTGGAGCGTCTGCTCCGGCGTCCATTTCCCCTCCACCGCCCACGCTCCTCTCCCCGCCGCCAGGGCCAGGCCCAGCGCGATCGCCAACCGTGCGCTTCTCATGGGCGCCAAGTGTAGCCGACGTCCAAAGCGGGAGCGCGCGGCAGTGAGCCGATCCTTCGCGGCCCGCCGCAATCCGCTCGCCGCCGAGCGGCCCGGTGAGTCCTGGGAAGGGGCATTAAGAACTCACAAAGATTCCATATAGCCGCTTGACAATGCCCTGAGCCAAGCTCAGCATGCTTTAAGAATTTCTTGCTTTGTTGAAGGTTGGGTCACCGGGTGTCCAGATGGAAAGGGATCTCCATGGTGCGACCGACCTCCTCTCCCACCCTCGCCAACTTCCCTTTCCCGATCGCGCTCTTCGTCTCGCCGACTCTTCCGTTGGTGCAGGTCCGTCACCGGCCGGTGACGGCTGCCGAATCAACGGTTGTGAACCGCCCCCACAAGGCATGGAGGTGAACGCATGTATTTCAATTCGCTCGGAGAGAAGGTATCGAGGAGGCGCTACCGGGAGATGCTCAACGCGGCGAAGAACCGACGAGAGCTGATCACGGCCGGTCTCACCAACCGGCGGGACCTGGTCAAGATGGGGTTGCTGACAGCGACCGGGATGCTGGTGGCGAAGAACGGCCTGAGCTCGCGGGCCTGGGCACAGACGCCGCAGTTCCAACAGGGCGTCCCCAACCTCTGCGCCGGCGCCGGCCTGCCGGCCAGCCCGCCGACCGGGGCGTTCGTCGAGCCGCTGACCATCATGCCGACGGCGCAGACCGTCGCCTCGCTGAGCCCGGCGCCGACCATCGCCCCCAACACCGCCGCCGGCGAGGTCCGCGCCGCTCCCCACCAGGCGCCGGGCCTGGGCTTCGCCTTCCCGCCGCCCAAGCTCTATCACTTCACCCAGCAGGCGATCCAGGCGTCGCAGTCGCCGTCGCTGCCGCTGCAGACCCTGTGGGCCTTCGGCGACGGCGTCCACACGACGAGCCCCGGCCCCACCTACGCCGCGCACTACGGCGTTCCCCAGCTGACGAGGAACACCAACGCACTGCCGACGGTGGCCCACAACGGGGGCTTCGGCCTGCCCTCCGTCACCACCCACCTCCACAACGCCCACAACCCCTCGGAGAGCGACGGCAACCCCTGCGACTTCTACGAGATCGGGCACTTCTGCGACCAGTACTACCCGAACGTCGCGGCGGGGTTCAACTCGGACCACAAGCCGAACGGCGACATCAACGAGTCGCTGAGCACGCTGTGGTACCACGACCACCGCGTCGACTTCACCTCGCAGAACACCTACAAAGGGCTGGTCGGCTTCTATCTGCTCTTCAACCAGTTCGACACCGGCGACGAGACCACCGGCTTCCGGCTGCCGAGCTTCCCGCAGTTCGACATCCCGCTGGTCTTCGCCGACAAAGTGTACGACCCGACGGACGGGCTGCTCGCCTTCGACCTCTTCAGCCTCGACGGCATCCTGGGCGACAAGTTCCTGGTCAATGGCAAGGTGCAGCCCTTCCTCCAGGTGCAGCCGCGGCGCTATCGCTTCCGCCTGCTCGACACCGGTCCGTCGCGCTTCTATGACTACTACCTCACCAACCTCAACAACCTGGGGGCGACCAACACCTTCTACGTCATCGGCAACGATGGCAACCTGCTGCCGGCGCCGGTCCAGGTGCAGAACGTCCGCATCGGCCCCGCCGAGCGCGTCGACATCGTCATCGACTTCAAGAGCTTCGCCGGCAAGACGATCTATCTCGAGAACCGCCTCAACCAGCTGAACGGCATGGGCCCGGTCAACGCCGGCCAGTGCATGGACGCCAACGGCAACCTCGAGCCGACGACGCTCGCGGCGGGGCAGGGCAACCTGCTGCTGCAGTTCCGGGTGAGCAGTGCCGCGGTCACCGATCACAGCGGCAACCCGGCGACGCAGACCTTCTACCAGCTCCCCGACACCTCGCCGGCGCCGCGCATCACCCGCACCTTCAAGTTCGATCGCCTGAACGGCCAGTGGTCGATCAACGGCCAGTTCATGGACTGCCACACCTTCCGCTTCCAGGTGCAGCAGAACAGCGTCGAGAACTGGATCCTGGAGAACCTCACCGGCGACTGGACGCATCCCATCCATATCCATCTGGAGGAGCACCAGATCCTGTCGCGCAACCGCATGCCGCCGCCGCTCGCCATCGAGCGCTCGCGCAAGGACGTCTCGCAGCTGCATCCGAACGAGCGCGCCCTCCTCTTCTTCCGCTTCCGCGACTGGCTCGGGAAGTACCCCATCCACTGCCACAACGTCGTGCATGAAGACCACGCCATGATGGGCCTCTGGCACGTGCAGGCCGAAGGCGACAACGTCCTCGTGCCGTAGGCCGGGGACATCTCCTCATGGACAGAATGCAGAAAGGAGAGAGTCAGATCATGCGCGAGCCTTCGAGGCGGAATCTGTTCAAGGCGGTGGCGCTGGCGCCGTTCGCGGCGGCTGGGATGCTGACGGGCGGCAGCGCCGAGGCGGAGGTCGCAGCGCCGGTGTCGGCGCGCGACAAGATCCGCGCCCGCAACTTCCCCAATGTCGTCCTGCACACCCAGGACGGCAAGCCGGTGCGTTTCTACGACGACCTGGTCAAGGACAAGGTCGTCACCATCAACTTCTTCTACGCGCAGTGCGACGAGCTCTGCCCGCTGGTGATGGCCAACCTGGCGAAGGTCCAGAAGGCGTTCGGCGACAGGGTGGGCCGGGACATCTTCATGCTCTCGATCAGCCTCAAACCGGAGCACGATACGCCGCCGGTGCTCAAGGACTACGCCGAGATGTACCGGGTCCAGCCGGGTTGGACGCTCCTCACCGGCAACCCCGAGGATACCCTCAAGCTTCGCCGCGGCCTCGGTTTCACCTATCCCGATCCGAAGGTGGACAGCGACGTCACGCAGCACATCGGCAACGTCCGCTACGGCAACGAGCCGCTCATGCTGTGGTCTGCCTGTCCGGGCATGGCGCGCGCCGAATGGATCGCCGAGTCGGTCTCCTGGATGGTCAGGTCGGAGGTGAAGGGGGCGGCGTGAGCGCTCGGTGCCCATCCACCCGTGTGAGACCAAGGCAGCCTAAGCGTTGCAAAGAACTTCATGATTCCGCGGCCCGCGACGCTCGACTCGCGGGCCCCGGGGGAGGATAACGTTGTGAACGATCAGAGTCGGAACGTTCCGCTCACCACTCGTGCCGCGATCGTCGCCGTGGGGGCCGCGTTGCTCCTGCTGCTCGGCGCGGCCTACGCCCCGCTCGCGGCCCAAGCCTCGGCGCAGAGCAATGGGTTCCTGAATTTCCCCATCTTCAACCCGCCGCCCTTTGACTTCAACGATGCCTTCTACACCGCCAACGGCATCAACGTCTCGGTGTTGGACAGCCCGGGCGGCGCCCGCTTCGGCCTCTTCCGGCAGACCGGTCCGCCGGCCTCGCCCGGCAACGTCAACTGGGTGGTCGACAACTCCAACAACGACCCCGACCGCACCAACATCCGCATCCTGGCGACGACCGGCGGCTATACCGACAGCGCCACCGGCTCGCCCAACCAATTCATCTCGATCCTCGCCTTCCTGCTCGATCAGAGCTTCTTCTCCGGCGTCGCCAACGCCCGCGGCATCCAGATGGTCGACATCGTCGACAACTTCGAGGCCTATGCGGCGCCGAAACAGATCAACTCTCACGGCGTCTTCGCCGGCACGGCGTGCGGCACTATGGGCGACGGCACGCTGCCGTGCTTCCCGGTGACCAGCGTCGCGACGCCGACCCTCCGCCAGGACTGGCGCTTCGCCACCAACCGCAACGCCGTCGACGGCAGTGCGCCGTTCGGCTACTTCTGCGACGACACGCTCGGCATGTGGATCATCACCTACTTCTGGTACACCAGCACCGGCTTCGGTCCGCACCAGACCCACCAGTGCCATCAGATGCTCGCCGCCCTCGGCAACAAGAACGGCCTCTCGCTCGACGGCAGCCCGATCATCCGCCTCGCCGACGAGCTCAACTTCCTCGAGGGCAGCGTGGTCGGATCGAATCCGATCCCGGGCTTCCTGGGCACCAACCCGCCCGATCCGCCCTGCACGGCGGAGGGCCAGGAGGACGCCGGCGGTGCCGATGGCGGCGCGGTCTGGCTGGTCTGCCCGGCGCTGCCGGACCCGCGCAATGGCGCCATCACGCAGGACTCGTTCCTCGATTCGGTGCGCCAGTCGAACGGCCTGCCGATCGATCTCAGCATCACGGCCGACTACCTCTGTCTCAAGTATTTCGGCGCCTACTGCAGCGAGCTCCTGCCCGCGCAGAAGAACGCCGCGCTCAGCGCGGGTCAGTGACAGCGACGAGCTGAGGACTTCCTCGGCACCCCGGCTGGGCCGAACGGCCCGGCAGGGGTGCCGTTTTCTCTTTGGAGGAAGAATCGAGATGTCGAACGTCGGCGACAACAGAAACACTCGCCGTGATTTCCTCAAGCTGGCGGCCGCCACGGCCGCCGTCGGCCCCTTCTTTCTCTTTCCCGGTCGCGCGAGCGCGCAGCCGAAAACGCTCAAGATCGCCAAGTGGGCGCACTTCGTGCCCGACTACGATGCCTGGTTCGACGACGCCGTCGCCAAGCCGTGGGGAGAGAGGCACGACACCAAGGTGATCGTCGACCACATCCCTGTCGAGGAGGTGGGCGCACGCGCGGCGGCCGAGGCGGCGGCGGGCCGCGGCCACGACCTCTTCATGTTCCCGTGGCCGCCCGCCGAGTACCAGCGGCAGGTGATCGATCACGCCGAGATCTACCAGCAGGTGGGTTTCCGGCACGGCAACGTCGACCGCCTCGGCCACCGCTCGACGTACGATCCCAAGACCAAGAAGTACTTCGCCCTCGCCGACTCCTGGATGCCGGCGCCGTTCCACTACTTCGAGGACGAGTGGAGCCAGGTCAACATGCCGCTCGGCCCGGTCCACTACGGCAGCCTGCGGAGCGGCGGCCAGCGGCTGCGCGCCAAGCTGGGCATCCCCAGCGGTCTCGCCATGACGCCGACGCTCGAGGGCAATATCACCCTCCACATCCTGCTGCAGGGCTTCAGCGCCAGCCTCCTCGACGCCAACGGCGACGTCGCCATCCACCGCGGCAGCCGCGCCGTCGAAGCGCTCCGCTACGCCAAGGCGCTGGCGGCGGAGACCGGAGCGCCGGATCAGCTCGGCTGGGGTGCCGAGGGCAGCGTGCGGGCGATGGTGGCGCGGAAGACCTCCTGCAGCATCCATGCGATCTCCCTCCTGCGCGCGGCGGAGAAGGAGAACCCCGAGGCGGCGAAGAAGCTCCGCCTGAGCCCGCCGCTCCTCGGCCACGGCGGGATCACGGCGGTCCCCCACGTCACCAGCTGCTCGGCGGTGTGGAAGTTCGCCGAGAACGGCGAGGGCGCCAAGCAGTTCCTCTCCGATTTCATCGACAACTCGAAGGGCGTCTACGAGAAGAGCCTGGGCTGCAACTTCCCGATCTTCCAGAAGACGGTGCCCGATCTCGTCGTGCGGCTGGAGAACGACCCGCAGGGCGATCCGCCCTACAAGTACAAGGAGCTCAAGGACGCCCTCCACTGGACGGCGAACCTCGGCTACCCCGGCTTCGCCAACCCGGTGGCGATGGAGGCCTTCAATACCTTTGTCGTCCCCCGCATGTTCGCGAGCGTGGTCAAGGGCACGGCGACGCCGGAGGAGGCCGTGCACAGCGCCGCGGCGGAAGTGGCGCGGATCGCAGACAGGTGGAAACAGGCTTGAGACATCGAGCGGCTCGCATCGATCGCGAGCTCGCAAGGAGATCGACCATGGAGATCCCGTCATGCGCCGCCTGAGGCTGATCGCCCTCGGCGCGCTGCTGTCCCTCCCGGCGTCGGTGCTCAGCGCCTCGGCGCCGGTGCCCCGCAAGTCGCCCGAGCTCACCGTCCACGATCCCGAGGGCAAGCTGGTCCAGCTGTCGAGCTTTCGCGGCGAGGTGGTGGTGGTCGAGTTCTGGCTGAGCAGCTGCCAGCACTGCTGGCGCCTGGCGCAGACCATCACCAAGCTGCACCAGGAGCTGGCGCCGCGCGGCCTGCAGGCGATCGGCGTCGCCTTCGACAGCAACATGAGCGAGCAGGCGGCGGCCGACCTGGCGAAGAACGCGCGCGTCAGCTATCCGGTGGGGTTCACCACCGCGGACCAAGTGGACAGCTACCTCGGCCGCGAGCCCAACGAGAGGTTCCGTATCCCCCAGATCGTGGTGATCGACCGCGCCGGCATGATCCGCGCCCAGAGCCGGCCGATCGGCGAGACCAATCTGGAGGACGAGACCTATCTGCGGGCGCTGCTCGACACGCTGCTCAAGGAGAGCGCGCCGGTAGCTGCGAAGCCTGCCGCGCCGCCGCCGCGGTAGGTCCCGCGCGCCGCGCGAGCGGGGGAGTCTAGCGCTCGACCCAGTAGTTCGGGGCTTCTTTGGTGATCACCACGTCGTGGGCGTGGGATTCCTTGAGGCCGGCCGGCGAGATGCGCACGAAGCGCGCCTTCGTGCGCAGCTCGTCGATCGAGCCGCAGCCGGCGAGGCCCATGCCGGAGCGCAGGCCGCCGGTGAGCTGCGGCAGCATCTGGTGGACGGAGCCCTTGTAGGGCACCATCCCCTCGATCCCCTCGGGCACCATCTTCGAGAGGCTGCCGCTGCCCTCCTGGAAATAGCGGTCGGCGCTCCCCTTGGCCATCGCCGAGAGCGAGCCCATGCCGCGATAGGCCTTGTAGGTGCGGCCCTGGTAGAGGATGGTCTCGCCCGGGCTCTCCTCGCTGCCGGCGAAGAGCGAGCCGATCATCAGCGAATGGGCGCCGGCGGCGATCGCCTTGGTGAGGTCGCCGGAGAACTTGATGCCGCCGTCGGCGATGATCGGGATGCCGTGCTCGGCGGCGGCGCGGGCGCAGTCCATCACCGCGGTGACCTGCGGCAGGCCGGCGCCGGTGACGATGCGGGTGGTGCAGATGCTCCCCGGCCCGATGCCGACCTTGACCGCGTCGGCGCCGCGCTCGATGAGCGCCAGGGCGCCCTCCCGCGTCGCCACGTTACCGATCACCAGCCTGACCTCCGGAAAGCGCTCGCGGAGCTTCGACGCCGCCTCCAGCACGCCGCGGCTGTGGGCGTGCGACGAGTCGAGCACGAGGAGATCGACCTTCGCTTTGACGAGCGCCGCGGCGCGCTCGAGGAAGTCGCCGGACGCGCCCACCGCCGCGCCCACCCGCAGCCGCCCCAGCTCGTCCTTGCAGGCGCTCGGGTACTGCATCATCTTCTGGATGTCCTTGACCGTGATCAGCCCCTTGAGGTTGCCGTCGCGGTCGACCACCAGGAGCTTCTCGATGCGGTGCTGGTGGAGGAGGGCCTTCGCCTGCTCGAGGGTGGTCCCCTCGGCGACGGTGACCAGGTCGTCCTTGGTCATCAGGTCGCCGATCCGCTTGTCGAGGTCGTCCTCGAAGCGCAGGTCGCGGTTGGTCAGGATGCCGACGAGGTGCCCTTCGGACGAGGTCACCGGCAGGCCGGAGACCTTGTAGCGCGCCATCACCGCCAGCGCCTCGCGAATGCTCTGCTCGGGGCCGACGGTGACCGGGTCGACGATCATCCCGGCCTCCGACCGCTTGACCTTGTCGACCTCGTCGGCCTGGTTCTCGACCGGCATGTTCTTGTGCACGACGCCGATGCCGCCCTCCTGGGCGAGGGCGATGGCCAGCCGCGACTCGGTGACGGTATCCATCGCCGCCGAGAGGATGGGGATGTTCATCGTGATGCCGCGGCAGACTTGGGTCCGCAGGTCCACCTGGTTGGGGTGGAGCTCGGACATGCCGGGGACGATCGAGACGTCGTCGAAGGTGAGAGCGAGGCGCGGTTCGGTCTCTTCCATAGCTCCTGCGGGGGGGATGGAGACGCCGTCAACGGCGCCCCCAGGTTGGGAGAAAAGAATAGCACGCCGCGCCCGCGGCGCCGGCCGTCGCGAGGGCTCTAACCGGGCAGCAGGAAGCCGAGATCGGGATGGTTGAAGCGGCCGAGGTTGGGGAAGACGGTGGCGAGATCGGAGCTCCCCACGCCGAGCCAGCGGGCGAGCGTCGCCGAGTACTCGTCGACCGCGGTGGTGGGGATCCACCGCCCCTGTCCGGAGTCGTCGGGACCGTCCTCGACGAGCGTCGGCACGTGGCCGTAGATGTCGCCGCCGCGCACGGCGCCGCCCATGATGATCTGGTGGCCGCCCCAGCCGTGGTCCGAGCCGCTGCCGTTGCTGGGGTAAGTGCGGCTGAAGTCGGAGGCGGTGAAGGTGGTCACGTCGGCGGCGACGCCGAGCTCGACGGTCGCCTTGTAGAAGGCGCTCAAGCTGTCGTTGAGGTCGCCGAAGAGGCCGGCCTGGGCGACGATCTGGTCGCCGTGGGTATCGTAGCCGTCGGCGGCGCAGAAGAAGACCTGGCGGGAGAGGCCGAGCGCGGCGCGGATCGAGATCAGCCGCGCCACCATCTGGAGCTGGCCGCCGAGGTCGCTGTCGGGGAAGGCGGTGGCGAGCGGCGCCGCGCCGTCGAGCGCCGCCTGCAGGAGCTGGTTGTTGTCGAGCGCGCGCTGGGTGACGTCGCGGGCGGCGCCGACGAGGACGCTGCCGGTGGTGAGCGAGAGCAGCTTGCGGATGGCGAGCGAGACCGGGTCGGCGTCGGGCGACGGATCGTAGTCGTCGAGACCGATCGAGCCGTTGGGCGAGATCTGGTACTGGGTCACGAAGTCGCCGACCTGGAAGGTGTTGGTGCCGGCAACCGACATCGACATCGACACCTGGGCGTTGGCGGAGAGCGAGCGCAGGAGATCGGCGGTGCGGCCGCCCCAGCCGGTGCGCGGCGGCTGGTCCGGGATGCTGGTCTGCCAGTGGGTCTGCTGGTCGCTGTGCGAGAAGAGCTGCGGCGGCGCCGCGACGCTGCCGTTCAAGAACTGGTCGCGGGTGAGCGGCGCGAGGAGCGGCCCGACGTTGCCGAGGATCGCCATCTTCTGCTGCGCGAAGAGCTGGCGCAGGTCGGGGAGGCTGGGATGGAGCGCCCAGCTCCGCCCGTCGCCCGTCGCCGGCGCGATCGGCAGCAGCGCGCTCTGCGGCAGCGCCAGGACGCCGCGCCCGGCGACGTAGCCCGCGTAGTCGCTGCCGGCGCTGGGGATCAGCAGGTTGTTGCTGTCGTTGCCGCCGTAGAGGAAGAGGCAGACGAGCGCCTTGTAGTCGGCGGCGCCGGACGCCGCGGCGATGCTCCCGAGGTCGAAGAGAGTGTGGAAGAGCGAGGTCGCGCCGACCGCGGCGCAGCCGCGGAGGAATTGACGGCGGGTCGGTGGCATCTCGGGGCTCCTCGTGCTCAGCGCTGGATCATGTACTCGGGCGAGGTGACGATGAGCCGCACGGCGGCGGTCGCGCGGTCGTTGGGGTCGGCGAGGGCGGGGTCGGAGAGCGCCTGGATGAGCACCGTCCGCATCTCCGGCGACATGCTGTTCGCCATCAACAGCAGGTTGAGCGAGTCGACGAGCTGCGCCGGGTCGGTGATCGCGGCCTGGCTCGAGAGGTCGACGGTGAGGAGGTCGACATCGCCGTCGCCGTCGGTGAAGCCGCCGTAGAGGAAGTCGGTGAAGAAGTTGGCGCCGCCGATCGCCGTCGTCTCGGTGAGGATCTGGAACTCCGGCGAGACGAGGCCGGAGCCGGCGACGGCGCCGGGGAGCGAGTAGTCGGGCTTGAAGAAGTTGAAGACGGTCGGCGAGCGCAGCGGGTTCTGCCCCAGGCCGTAGGTCGGGTCCTCGACGTACCAGACGCGGAACTTGCCGCTCGGCGCCGTGGCGTGGAAGGTCCGCAGCAGGGCGCCCAGGCGGACGATCGGCTCGCGCAGGTGGCCGTAGCCCTGGTCGCCGGTCACCGCCTCGGCGCGCGCCTCGTAGTCGAGCAGGATGGCGCGGACGACCGCCTGCAGGTTGCCGCGCACGCCGTGGCCGTCATTGGCGAACACCTGGGCGACGCGGTAGACGTAGGCCGGGCTCGGGTTGCTGGTCACCAGCCGCTGGATGAGCAGCCGGGAGATGAAGGGGCCGACGTTCGGGTGGTTGAAGATGTCGTCGAGGGCGGTCTTCAGGTCCTGTTGAGCCGTCTGATTCGGCGCCGTCACCGCGCCGTCGAGGAGGGTCTTCGCGGCCGTCGAGTGGTGGCTGGGCCATGCCGCCATCGGCAGCAGGTCGTTCTCGTTGGCGTAGTAGAAGAGGTCCGGATCGGTGGTGTCGCTGCCGCCGAAGCTCCAGCCGGTGAAGACCCGCGCCAGGCCCATCACCGCCGACTGGTCGTAGGTCGGTATCGGCAGGCCGTTGGCGTCGAGCTGGAGCGTGCCGTCGGGGAAGGTCTTCAGGAGGCCGATCGAGAACAGCTGGAGGATCTCGCGCGCGTAGTTCTCGTTCGGGTTCTGCCCCGTCGACGGATCTTCCTTGTCGTTGCCCAGCATGTTCAGGTAGAGGCCCATCGCCGGGCTGAGCGTGACGTCGTCGAGGAGCTGGCGGTAGTTGCCGAAGGCGTCCTTCTCGAGGAGGTCCATGTAGCTGGCGAGAGCGTAGGGCGAGTTGCCGAGCGCCGAGCTCTGGTCGGAGATGACGAAGATCTCCGACAGCGCGAGGGCCACCCGCTGGCGCAGCGCATCGGGGCCGGTCGCCGCCTGCTGCCAGAACGACTCCATCATCTGGTTCGAGGAGAGCTCCTCGCCGGCCCCAGCGGCGGCGTCGAGATAGGCGACGTGCGCGGTGAGCGGCTGCTGGAACTGCTGGGTCAGCCAGGCGTCGAAGCTCGAGCTCTGCAGCGCCGCGATCTCCGCCGCCGCCGGTCCGTAGGTGGCCTGCTGGAGGAAGCGCGCCGCGTCGCGGGCGGTGGGCGGTCCGCCGGGGAGGGTCGGCGGCGCCGGCGGCGGCGTGAAGGTCATCGAGCCGCTGGCGAGATGGAACTGGCCGCGGATCTCGCCCGCCGGATAGCGCGAGGTGTGGATGTTGAGATAGGTGCGGCCGGTGAGGATGGCGGTGATGATCTGGTCGACCGAGTTGGTGCCCACCGGCGCGAAAACCCACAGATACGAGCCGTCGTCGCGCGGCGTCGCGGAGTCGATGTCGAAGAGGATGCCGCCGCTGGCGCCGGGGTCGGCGGGGCCGTGGATGTGCTCGCCGTTGACCGGCGTAGTGAGGTTCGAGTAGCTCCGGCGGAGGACCGCCGAGGTGCCGTCTCCGGCGACCACCAGCGTCGCCGTGCCGGAGCCGCCGGAGAGCGCGGCGCCCTGCGGCGTCAGGTTGGCGATGAGGAGGACCGGCTGGGTGCCGATGCGGAAGAGGCCGGTCGAGACGGCGCTGTCGGCGAGGCCGGGGGCGACTGCGATCGCCTTGAGCGCCGCGGTACTGTGGAGCGCGATGGCGCCGCTGTAGAGCGTGCCGGTCGAGCTGGTCGGATCGGAGCTGTCCGTCGTGTAGCGGATCTGCGCCCCCGGCGTGCTGGTTGCGAGAGCCACCATCTGCGTCGCCGCGTAGGCGCCCGGGCCGGGGGTGAAGGCGGGCGGCGCCACCATCGTCTGATCGATCGCCGGATCGGCGAAGTAGCCGACGACGTCGAGGATGAGGTGGACGCCGCCCAGCGCCTGGCCCGCCGAGACGCCGATGGCGCCGCCGGCGCCGACGATGAGGATGGCGTTGTTGGCGCGCGTCTGGAACGCCGCGTAGTTGATCGTCGAGACCAGCGGCTTGATGGCGCTGGCGGGGAAGAAGGTGAGATGCCCGGCGGCAGAGGCGCCGACCACCGTCACGTTGACGGCGACCGCCGCGGCGCCGGTCGAGACGCCGCAGCGCCCGGCGAGGCTGAACACCCGCGTCACGCCGGCGGCGAGCGGCGGTCCGCCGAAGATGCCGGCGGGCAGGCGCGTGTCGACCGCGCGGCAGGGAGTGACGGTGAAGAAGCTCCCCTGCGCCGCCGCCGGGCTGGCGTTCGCCGCGGCGAGGGCGAGGAGCAGAGAGATGCCGACCCGGCCGGCCCAGACCCGCCATGCCGGCCGGTCGGGCGCTGTGTGCTCGAACACGCTCCGCACCTCCCCAAGATGTCGTCGAAACGAACGGCTGGAGCGTATCAAATCTTATCGATGAACATCAATGGATCGGCCGGCAGTGCCGGCGCCTGCGGAGAGAGGCAGCGAGAGGCGCCTTCAGCTACTGCAGCCCGAGGGTCAGCAGGGGCTCTTTGACGTCGCGGCCGCCGGCCTTGAGGGCGAAGAGATAGGAGAGGAGGCTGAAGGTGGTCTTCGAGTTGAGATCGGAATCGGCAACGTAGAACCAGGCGCCGCGGTAGCGGACGCGCACGGCGGCGTCGGCCGGCGCCTCGGCGGCGGTGCGGACGCGGAGGAGGCTCCCCGTCGCCGCCACCCAGTCGAAGCGCTCGCCGGCGGCGCCGCGGGTGACGGTGACGCGGCCGGCGACCTCGTCCGCCGCCGGAACTTCTACCGCCTGTGAAAGGAAGAAGAGCACCGAGAGGACCGAGCGGCCGGTGAGCGAGATCTCGTCCGGCTTGCGCTGAGCGCGGGCGCCGACGATGCGGAAGGTCTCGACGTCGGGCGGCAGGCCGAGCAGGCGCCGCACCTCGCGGATCTCCTCGCCGTGCGGCCCTGCCCCGGGCGGGCCGCCGGAGCCGGCGCTCGCATCCGAAACGGCGTCCGCTTTGCCGATCTGGAGGAGGACGCCCTTGCCGTCCTCTCCCGGCTCGGCCTCGACCAGCCCGGCGATCTGCAGCTGGCGCATGAGGTGGGCGAGACGCTGGAAGTCGGCGTAATCCGGCGCGCGATCGGGCGTCGGCCCCGCCGCCGACGGGGCGTTGCGCAGGCCGTTGATGCGCTGGACGCAGCAGAGGAGCAGCCGCTCGACGCTCCATCCCGACTGCGACAGCAGCACCAGGTTGGTGGAGGAGAGCGGCGACAGCAGGCGGACGGTGAAGTCCTCGCCCTGGAGCGGCGAGTAGGTGACGGTCGGCTCCTCCGCGTAGCCGAGGCTGCCGCCGAGGGTGAGCGATCCCGGTACCGCGCGCTCCGTTCCCACGTTGCCGCCCGCCGTGGCGCCGGCGCTCGCCGAGAAGTGGGTGACGACCGAGCCGATCTCCAGGAACAGCGGGTTGTCGCGGTAGCGCAGGCGGACGAGGTTCAAGAGGAGCTGCTCATCCGCCGAGCGGACGATCGCCTCGCCATAGTCCGCCCGCGCCGCCGGCACCAGGCGCGGCCCCACCTGCAGCGAGCAGCCGGCGAGGACGCTCATGCTGAATGCGAGCGCTGTGATGGCGAGGCGTGAACGCATAGGAGGAAGCGCCGAGGCGGGCGGAGTGTAGCGCACGAAAGGACGCTGGGCCAACGGCTCAGCGCGTCCTCGTTGCCATTCTGAGCGAAACGAAGGATCCGGGGGGCGGCGAGATCAGCCGACGCCCACGGCGGCGCCGTGGCACTTCTTGTACTTCTTGCCGGAGCCGCAGGGGCAGGGGTCGTTGCGGCCCACCTTGTCCTTGGCGACGACGGTCTGCGGCTTCTGCGAGCCCTGCGCTTCGAGCGGCGTCGTCGAGAGCTGGATCTTCGGCTTCTCGACCTGCTCGCGGCGGCGGCGCTGCTCGGCGAGCTGCTCCTCGGTGATCGGCTCGTAGCGGTAGAGGCGCTCGATGATGTCGTTCTCGACCCGCTCGCGCATCGCCTCGAAGAGCTCGAAGCTCTCTTTCTTGTACTCCTGCAGCGGATCGCGCTGGCCGTAGCCGCGCAGGCCGATGCCCTCCTTCAGGTGGTCGAGCGCCAGGAGGTGGTCCTTCCAGGCGGTGTCGACGCTGTGCAGCATGATGGCGCGCTCGAAGCTGCGGATGACCTCCGGCTCGTGGCGCGCCTCCTTCTCGGCGTAGCGCGCCTCGACGGTCTCGACGAGCGTCTCCTTGAGGCCGTCGATGCCCATCTTGTCGAGATCGCCCGGCACCTCCTGCGCGCCGAGGTTGAAGTAGGCGAGGAGCTGCGTGCGCAGGCCGGCGAAATCCCAGTCCGCCGGGTCCTCCTTCTCGGGGCAGTGGCTGTCGACCAGCGAGCCGACGATGTCGCTCGCCAGGCCCATCACGTAGTCGCGCCCCTCCTTGCCCTCCAGGATGTCGCGGCGGAGCTGGTAGATCGCCTCGCGCTGCTTGTTCATCACGTCGTCGTACTCAAGGAGATGCTTGCGGGTGTCGAAGTTGCGCCCCTCGACCTGCTCCTGGGCGCGCTTGATCGCCTTCGAGACCATGGTGTGCTCGATCGGCTCGCCGTCCTCCATGCCGAGGCGGCCCATGATCCCCTTGATGCGATCGGAGCCGAAGATCCGCATCAGGTCGTCCTCGAGCGAGAGGTAGAACCTCGACGAGCCAGGGTCGCCCTGGCGGCCGGAGCGGCCGCGCAGCTGGTTGTCGATGCGCCGCGACTCGTGGCGCTCGGTGCCCAGGATGTGGAGACCGCCGGCGGCGAGCACCTCCTGGCGCTCGGCGACGACCAGCGCCTGGTAGCGCGCCAGCGCCTCGGCGTACGCCTCCGGCTCGACCTCCGGATCGGCCTCGGCGCGCGCCTGGCCCTCGGGATTGCCGCCGAGGACGATGTCGGTGCCGCGGCCGGCCATGTTGGTGGCGATGGTGACGGCGCCCTTGCGGCCGGCCTGGGCGACGATCGACGCCTCGCGCTCGTGGAACTTGGCGTTGAGCACGACGTGCGGCACCCGCGGCGGCCGCGACAGCAGCTTCGACAGCATCTCGCTCTTCTCGATCGACACCGTGCCGACGAGCGCCGGTTGGCCGCGCTGGTGGCAGTCGCGGATCTCCTCGACCACCGCCGCCCACTTCTCGTCCGCCGAGCGGTAGACGAGATCGGCGCGGTCGTCGCGGATCATCGGCTGATTGGTGGGAATGACGGTGACGTCGAGGTTGTAGATCTGGGCGAACTCGTTGGCCTCGGTGTCGGCGGT
Source organism: uncultured Acidobacteriota bacterium (assembly GCA_963755825.1). Lineage (GTDB taxonomy): Bacteria > Acidobacteriota > Thermoanaerobaculia > Multivoradales > UBA5704 > DATBQN01. The sequence goes on from CAVWLA010000001.1 coordinate 801,361, forward strand.
GCCGGTCATCCCGGAGAGCTTCTTGTACATCCGGAAGTAGTTCTGGAAGGTGATCGTCGCGAGCGTCTGATTCTCGCGCTCGATCTTCACCGCCTCCTTCGCCTCGACCGCCTGGTGGAGGCCGTCCGACCAGCGGCGGCCCGGCATCATGCGGCCGGTGAACTCGTCGACGATCACCACCTTGCCATCCTTGATCAGGTAGTCGACGTCGAGCTTGTAGAGGTGGTGGGCGCGGAGCCCCTGGTTGACCCCGTGGAGGATCTCCATGTTGTCGGGGTCGTAGAGGTTGCGGATGCCGAGGAGCTTCTCGACCTTCTCGACCCCCTCCTCGGTGAGCGACACCGAGTGCCCCTTCTCGTCGACGAGGAACTCGCCGGTGGTGCTCTTGTTGCCGTCCTTGTCCTCGATCTCCTCGCCGCGCACCAGGCGCGGGATGATGCGGTCGATCGAGTAGTACTTGTCGATCGATTCCTCGGAGGGGCCGGAGATGATGAGCGGCGTCCGCGCCTCGTCGATGAGGATCGAGTCGACCTCGTCGACGATCGCGTAGTGGTGCGGCCGCTGCACCATCGCCTCGAGCTCGAACTTCATGTTGTCGCGGAGGTAGTCGAAGCCGAGCTCGTTGTTGGTGCCGTAGGTGACGTCGGCGGCGTACGAGCGCTGGCGGGTGAGATCGTCCAGGTCGTGCTGGATGACGCCCACCGAGAGGCCGAGGAAGCGGTAGATCTGCCCCATCCATTCGGAGTCGCGGCGCGCCAGGTAGTCGTTGACGGTGACGACGTGGACGCCCTTGCCCTCGAGCGCGTTCAGGTAGACCGGCAGAGTCGCCATCAGCGTCTTGCCCTCGCCGGTCTTCATCTCGGCGATGCGGCCGCGGTGGAGGACCATGCCGCCCATCAGCTGGACGTCGAAGGGGCGCATCCTGACCGTGCGGAGCGCCGCTTCGCGGGCGACCGCGAAGGCGGGGATCAGCAGGTCGTCCAGGGGCGCTCCCTGGTCGAGCTGGGTGCGGAACTCGGCGGTCTTCCCGCGCAGCTCGTCGTCCGAGAGGCGCTTCGTCTCGCGCTCCTTCTCGTTGATCGCGGCGACCATCGGCAACATCTTCTTGACGTCGCGGTCGTGAGCGCTGCCGAAGACTTTGGTCAGGACTTTGTCGATCATCTGGATTCTTTCGGGGATTCGTTCGCCGCTCTCGCGGGGAGTGCCCAGGGAGATCGCGCGGAGGAGCTCACCGCGGCGGCTGACGATGGATTCAAAGGTGCGGAGCGCGGCGGACCGCTCCCCGCAAAGCTCTCACAACGGCCAGTTTAGCAGAAAGATTCCCCGCCGCCGGGCGGCCGGAGGGGGTGCCGCGAAAGGCCTCGGCGAGGGGCTAGAACAGCCCCGCCGCGTCGTCGAGGATGTAGCCGAGCGGGTTGACCGCCGCACCGTCCAGGCGGACCTCGTAGTGCAGGTGGTAGCCGGTCGAGCGGCCGGTGTTGCCGACCAGCCCGACGACGTCGCCGCGCCGGACGCGCTGACCCGGCCGCACGTCGACGCGCGACATGTGGCCGTAGCGGGTCGACAGCCCATAGCCGTGGGACAGGTAGACCGCGAGGCCGAGGCCGGTGCACTCGCCGGCGCGGACGACGATGCCGTCGGCGCTGGCGTGGACCGGCTGGCCGGGGGAGGCGGCGATGTCGACGCCCTGGTGGACGCCGGGGCCGTGGGTCATCGGGTCGCTGCGGTAGCCGAAGCCGCTGGTGAGGATCCCCTTGACCGGCGCGATCGCCGGCGTCGAGGAGATCCAGCGCACGCGCTCGCCGAGCTTCGACTCGACGGCGTCGAGGCGGCCGGCGAGCTGGCCGCTGCGCTGGCCGATCGACGCCACCTCGGCGGCGCCGGCGTCGCTGAGCGGCATGCCGCCGCCGACTCCGGCCTCGCTCGCCTCGCCCAGGTTCTCGATCCCGGCGACGATGGCGAGGCGGCGGGTGCGGTCTTCGTAGCCGGAGAGGCGCTCCTGGATCTGCCGCAGGCTCCCTTCGAAGGACAGGTTCGCCTGGCGCAGGCGCTCGTTCTCGCCCTTCAGCCGAGCGATCTCGGCCGGGTTGATGTCGGCGCGGAAATGAAGGCTGGTGACGAGGACGGCGGCGGCGGTGACGGCGAGGAAAGTGAAGAGAGCGAGCCCGATCTGCAGGTTCGTCACCCGCCACTTGCGCAGCTTGGCGCGGGCGTGGGGGACGAAGATGACGGTGTGGTGTCGGGCCATGTCTTCCTGTGCGGCTGGCCGGCGGCGCCATGCTTGCGACGGAGCCGGCGATCTCAATCGCTCAACCTGCGCGCTCACGGTGGAGCGCCGGTTTCCGCGCGACGAAAGGAGCGACGAACGAAGCGAGAAGTCGGATTCTAGTGACCGATCGACCCCTGTCAAGGGGAAATCGCCACTTTGTCAGATCTACTCGAAACTTCGTCCGCGGCCACCGCTTTTTATGTTGAAGGGCCATGAAGATGGAGAAAATCGCATGCCGAATCAGGATGGTTGCAAATAGCGAAAGCATGCCGCGGCGCCCGCACCGCGCCGCGATCCGACATGGCATGATCGACCGTACACACCGCACGGAACCGAGAGCAGAGGACAGGAGGCGGGCGTTGACCATCGAGCGGCGGCGGCTGGCGGAGGCGGATCGGGGCGAGCGGGCCTGGCGTCTCTGGGGGGCCTATCTCTCCGACCGTCAGTGGGGGACGGTGCGCGAGGACTACAGCCCGGACGGCAGGGCCTGGGAGTACCTGTCGCACGACGCGTCGCGGAGCCGCGCCTACCGCTGGGGCGAGGACGGCATCGCCGGCCTCTCCGACGACGAGCAGCGCCTCTGCTGGGGGCTGGCCCTCTGGAACGGCAGAGATCCCATCCTCAAGGAGCGGCTCTTCGGTCTCACCGGCAACGAGGGCAACCACGGCGAGGACGTCAAGGAGCTCTATTACTACCTCGACGCGACGCCCACCGCCTCCTACCTCGAGATGCTCTACAAGTATCCGCAGGCCGAGTTCCCCTATCGCTGGCTGGTGGAAGAGAACCGCCGGCGCGGCCGCGGCGACCGCGAGTTCGAGCTGCTCGACACCGGGATCTTCGACGACGATCGCTACTTCGACGTCACCGTCGCCGTCGCGAAGGCCGCCCCCGACGACCTCTTGATCGCCATCACGGCAATCAACCGGGGACCGGAAGCCGCGCCGCTCGCCGTCCTGCCGCAGCTCTGGTACCGCAACACCTGGTCGTGGGGGCGCTGGCACGCCGGCAAGCCGAGCCTCGCCGAGGACCGCGGCGCCGTCGCCGCCAGGCATCCCGCGATGCCGCCGATGTGGCTCGCGCTCGACGGCGCGCCGGAGCTCCTCTTCTGCGAGAACGAGACGAACGCCCCGCGTCTCTTCGGCGTTGCCGGCGGCGGACCCTTCAAGGACGGTATCCACGACTACGTCGTCCACGGCCTGCGCGGCGCGGTCAATCCGGAGCGCCGCGGCACCAAGATGGCGGCGCTCTATCGCCTCGAGGTGCCGGCGGGCGGCACCGCCACCGTCCGCCTCCGCCTCTCCGCGGCGCTCGCCGAGCGGCCGTTCGACGGCTTCGACGACGTCTTCCGCGCCCGCCGCGCCGAGGCCGACGAGTTCTACGGCGAGCTGGCGGCGGAGGCCGGCATCAGCGGCGACGCCGAGGCCTGCCGGGTGGCGCGCCAGGCCTATGCCGGCCTGCTCTGGAGCCGGCAGTTCTACCATTACGACGTCTCCCGCTGGCTGGAGGGCGACCCGGCGCAGCCGTCGCCGCCGGCCGAGCGCCGCCACGGTCGCAACAGCGACTGGTTCCACTTGAACAATGGCGACGTGCTGTCGATGCCCGACACCTGGGAGTACCCCTGGTACGCGGCCTGGGATCTCGCCTTCCACTGCCTGCCGCTCGCCCGCCTCGACGCCGGCTTCGCCAAGAGCCAGCTGGTGCACCTGACGCGCGAGTGGTACATGCATCCCAACGGCCAGCTCCCCGCCTACGAGTGGGCATTCGGCGACGTCAATCCGCCGGTCCATGCTTGGGCGGCGCTGCGCGTCTTCGAGATCGACCGCGAGGCGACCGGCCGCCCCGACTTCGCCTTCCTCGAGCGCGTCTTCCACAAGCTGATGTTGAACTTCACCTGGTGGGTGAACCGCAAGGACGTCGAGGGGAAGAACGTCTTCCAGGGCGGCTTCCTGGGCCTCGACAACATCGGCGTCTTCGACCGCAGCGCGACGCTGCCCACCGGCGGCCACCTCGCCCAGGCCGACGGCACCAGCTGGATGGCGATGTACTGCCTCAACCTGCTGCGCCTGGCGCTCGAGCTCGCCCTCTACAACCCGGTCTACGAGGACATCGCGACCAAGTTCTTCGAGCACTTCCTCTACATCGCCGGCGCGCTCAAGAACATCGGCGGCGACGACATCGATTTCTGGGACGAGGAGGACCGCTTCATCTACGACGTGCTGCGGCTGCCGGACGGCCGGACGACGCGGCTCAAGGTGCGCTCGATGGTCGGCCTCATCCCGCTCTTCGCGGTCGAGATCCTGAACGCCGAGATGCTCGACCGGGTGCCGCACTTCAAGGCCCGCCTCGAATGGTTCCTCGACTACCGGCCCGACCTCGCGAGCCTGGTGTCGCGCTGGTACCAGCCGGGGAGCGCCGATCAGCGCCTGCTCTCGCTCCTCCGCGGCCACCGCATGAAGTGCCTGCTCTCGCGCATGCTCGACGAGGCGGAGTTCTTCTCACCCTTCGGCGTCCGCGCCCTCTCGCGCTACCACCTGGACCATCCGTACGTCCTCGAGGCGGGTGGCCGCACGTTCACCGTCTCCTACCAGCCCGGCGAGTCGGAGTCCGGCCTCTTCGGCGGCAACTCGAACTGGCGGGGGCCGATCTGGTTCCCGGTCAACTACCTGATCGTCGAGTCGCTGCGCCGTTTCCACGGCTACTACGGCGAAGAGTTCAAGATCGAGTGCCCGACCGGCTCGGGGAAGCTGCTGACGCTCGCCGAGGTTGCCGACGAGCTGGCGCGCCGCCTGGTCGCCCTCTTCCTGCCCGACGAGCGCGGTCTGCGCCCGGTCCTCGGCTGTCACCCCAAGCTGCAGACCGACCCGCACTTCCGCGACCACCTGCTCTTCCACGAGTACTTCCACGGCGACAACGGCCGCGGCGTCGGCGCCTCGCACCAGACCGGCTGGACGGCGCTGGTCGCCGATCTGCTGCGGCGCCCCGCGCCGAAGTGACCGCGACCCCGGCCCGCCGCCGCCCTCCGTGCGGCTCTTAGCCCGCTTGACCCGCCGCCGCCTCGCGGAGGCAGGCGAGCGCGGCGAGCGCCTCGCGCAGGATGCCGCGGGCGACGAATACGGGAAGAATCTGCTGTGCGAGGGAGCGGAGCTCCGAGGCCCGGTGCTGTTCGGAGTACAGACCGGCCAGGTAGAAGGAGGCTGTGGCGGCGGCGTAGGGGACGTCGAGCGCCAGAAAGCCGTCGCGGGCTTCCAGGAATGACTTCTCGGCTTCATCGCGCTTTCCCAGGCCGCGGGCGATCTTCCCCGCCACGCAGATGCGGCGGTAGCGGATGGGCAGGGTCTCGTACTGTCGGTAGAGGGGCTCCATCTTGGCCGCCAGCGCAGCGGCCTTGGAGAAGCGGCCCGCCTCGGCGAAGTCATCGATGAGGTTGTGCCAGGCGCAGAGAACGAGCGCCGGCTCCCGCTCGGGATCGACCAAGTCGAGCGCCCGACGGGTCACCGCGATCGCCTCGGCCATGTCGCCGTCCACATGCCAGACCGTGCCGAGAGTCAGAAGCGACCGGCCTGCGAGGTGGTCGTCGCCTTGCGCCCGATAAATCTCGACCGCACGGTTGAGGACCTTCTTGGAATCTTCCAGGCGGCGCAGGGCTCGGAGGAGAGATCCCTGGAGAGCGAGGAGCGCCGCCTCTCTCACCGGCTCGCGGGTACCCTCTGCGAGGTGAGAGAAGGCTCTCTCCATGGCTTCGCTGGCGCCCTGGAGGTCGGATCTCATCCGTCTTGCATTGGCGATGCTCGCCCAGGCGCGCGAGCGAAAATCGGCGATCACCTCGGGGCCATGCTCGCCGACTCGCAGAAAGCTCGCGAGCTCGAGCGCGAGGCTCCCGAGCTGCTCGCCATCGTCGATTCCCCCTGGCCGCGATGCGAGCGACCGATCGACCAGCAGCTCGCCGAGGCCGAGCGTCTGGAAACGTGCGTCCTTCGCCAGAATCACCCTTCGGCGCTCGACCGGGTGGGCGAGCAGCAGAGCCAGCAGGGCCCTCGATTCCGTGGTGCCAGGCCCGCTCGAAGGGGCAGGATCTTTCCGAGTGCGTCTCGTCGGTCGAACCGGCGCGGCGGCCTGCCATTCGCCGGTCCACCCGAGGATCTTGGCCGTGGGCTCGGCGGTCCCGGCGGTCCTCTGCCGCAGCAGGCGCAGAACCTCCTCACGGCAGGTTTCGCAGCCGAGCAGGTGGAGGACGAAGCGGGCCGGGTCGGTCGACAGAGCGGCGGCGAGCGCATCGAGGGAGTGATCGGGAGGGTGAGTTTTCGTCGCGCGACCTCGGTCAAATGCCTGCCAGGGCTCTTTCTCCATCCTGGCTAAGGCTGTTCGAAGCTCAGGCTGGGGTCATGCTGAGCACGCTTCAAATAACTTGCGACGTGAGTGACGAGGTCGAGGCTCACCCGCTTGGTGACGATCGCTTGTCGCAGGAAGAGGACCGCCGCAAGCGCCTCTCGGTGGATTCGCTGAGAGACGAAGAACGGAAGGATCTCTTCAGCCACCGCCTGCAGCTCAGCGGCGCGGCCCTGCTCGGCATAGATCGACGCGAGATCGAGCGAGACGAGTGCCGAGTTATACGAGACTCCGGCCGCGAGAAAGCCTTCGCGCGCCGCCAGGAAGAGCGCCTCGGCGTCCATCGTCTGTCCCAAACCGCGCGAGATCTTTCCCTGCACCCATTTGCGGCGGCTCTCCGTGACGACATCAGGAAAGCGCCGGTAGATTGGGAGCGCACGCGTCAGCAGGCCGTGCGCTTCGAGATACCGCCCCGCTCCCGCCAGATCGTCGATCAGGTTGTGCCAGATGCAGAGAACGAGGTAGGGCTCTTCGTCGGGGTTGATGAGGTCGATGGCGCGATGGAGCAGCGGAATGCCCTTCTCCGGCGTGCCGAGCTGATGGAAGACATCGTCCATCTTGACGAGAGCTCTGCCAGCGCGATGGGTATCGCCATATTCCATGAAGATACTGAACGCCCGCTGCAGCAGCCGCATCGCCTGGTCGAGCCGTCGCTGCGCGCGGACGAGCGACGCGCGCAGGTCGAGGACGATCGCGCGTTCGAGGAGATCGCCGGTGCCGGCTTTCAGATGGCGATAGGATTGCGCAAAGGCCATCTCGGCACCGCGAAGGTCGGCTCGTATGCGGCGGCAGTTACCGATCACCGCCCAGGTGCGAGCCCTGAGATCCTCGATCCGATCGGCGCCATAACGGTTCGAGTCCAGGTGGTCGGCCAGGAGAAGCGCCAGCCTGCCGTACTGCTCGCCGCTCGCCGCATCGGCATACGCGGTTTCGCGTCCCGCGTCGATCAATCGCTCGAGAAGGCCCCAGGTCCTGAACCGCGAATTGTTCTCCAGGATCAGGACCCGGCGCTCGGCTGGCTGGGCGATGAGCTCGGCGAGCAGGCCGCGGGCCTGCTCGCGTTCAGCTTCGAAGGCGCAGAGCGCGTCCTCGTGGGCGCTACCGATCCGCAAGAAGGTCGATCGATAGTCGCCGGGCTCCTCGTTCCATTCGAGCGCGTCCGCGATCCGTGTCGCCAGCCGGCTCGAGTGTCGGCGCAACAGAGGCAGAGCGCGCGTGCGGCAAAGCTCACAGGAGAGCAGGTGCGCGAAAACGTCCGCTTGGTCGCCCTCGATCCTTTCCACGAGCTCGCGGAGTCGCAGTTCATTGGGATGGATTTTCACCGGTCCGTTCCTCGCCCAATCGACATCATCGCAGTGCAACCCTCAATAGGAACAGTCGTTGCAAAAAGGCAAAGCGTGACACGAGTCATTTCTCGTCCACGGGTTGGCGCCCTGGCCCCGCTCGATGTCGCACCCTGCGGCTAAGAGCTCGGCGGAGAGCCACCTGGCACGAGCGGGCCGAGAATCGGCTTGAGGATCTGATACAGCAGGCCGTCCGGATCCATGTGGGTGCCGTCGGCACCTCTCACGGTCGAGATCTGCCCATTCCAACCCCGCGCAGTGGCGAGAACACCGGTAATCGGTCGTGCGGTCCGTTGGGATCGGTGGGCTGTCGGCGGCAGCGCTCCGGCCGCCGCGGCTCCCAAAGCGAGTGCGAAGGCGAGCGCAGCGACGATGCGGACCCTCGAAGGCATGACTCCCTCTCCTCTCCCAGCGGACCGGAGATGCGGTCACCATGGCCGCGGATGGCCCACCCATCAAGTAGAGTAACGGCGGGAGGGAGAAGTGGGACAGAAAGGAGGTGGAAAATTGCATTTCTCCGCCTCCTTGATCCGCTTCGAGCCTGAAAAGTTGGCTCGACAGGCTCCTCTTCCCCCTTGCGGGGATGCGTACCGGCCGCGGACGGAGGGGTCCGCGGCCGGTCGTCGGTCGCCGCTCGGATCGAGGTCGTTGGGGGTCACCGGAGAAGCGGATGGCGCCGCCGGACGGCGAGCTGTCGCTGCAGAGGTCGTCGTCATGATCTGGAACGGCCTCCGAATGGAAGCTGTGCGATCGGCGCCAGCGATCAATATACACGCTTCTTTCTTGCAGCGAGTCGACGAATGCACCTCATTCTATTTAAGATCGGTCATCACAAAAAAGATTTATTTTACCTGTTCAGCCGGCGGTCGAGCGTGCGGTACTGGATGGCCTCGGCGAGGTGGCCGGCGCGCAGCGGACCGCCGCCGCCGAGATCGGCGATGGTCCGCGCCACCTTGAGGATGCGGTCGAGGGCGCGGGCCGAGAGCCCGAGCTTCTCGAATGCCGCGTCGAGGAGCGCGCGGCCGGCGCCGTCGACGGCGCAGTGGCGGGCGAGGGCGGCGGGGCCGAGGGCGGCGTTGACCGGGATGCCATGGGCGGCGCCGAGCCGCTCGACCTGCAGCTGGCGCGCCGCAGCGACGCGGCCGGCGACCGCGGCGCTCGGCTCGCCGGGAGCGCCGCGGAGCTCGGAGAGGGTGACCGCCGGCACCTCGACGTGGAGGTCGATGCGGTCGAGGAGCGGCCCCGAGACGCGCGCCCGGTAGCGCTCGACGGCGCCGGCGGAGCACCGGCATTGGTAACGAGAATCTCCCAGATGACCGCAAGGGCAGGGGTTACAGGCGACGACGAGCGCGAAGCGCGCCGGGAAGACGAAGCGGGCGCGGGCGCGGACGACGGTGACGGTGCCCTCCTCGAGCGGTTGGCGGAGCGCCTCCAGGGTGTCGCGCCGGAACTCCGGCAGCTCGTCGAGGAAGAGCACGCCGCCGTGCGCCAGGCTCGCCTCGCCCGGCCGCGGCACCGGCCCGCCGCCGATCAGGCCGGCGGTCGACGAGCCGGTGTGCGGGCTGCGGAACGGCCGCTCGGTCAAGAGGCCGGCCGGCGGCTCCTCGGCGACCAGCGAGTGGACCTTGGTGACGGCGATCGACTCCGCCAGGGTGAGCGGCGGCAGCACGCCGGGCAGGCGGCGGGCGAGCATCGTCTTGCCGGAGCCGGGCGGCCCCAGGAGCAGCAGGTTGTGGCCGCCGGCCGCGGCCACCTCGAGCGCCCGCTTCGCCGCCTCCTGGCCGCGCACCTCGGCGAGGTCGGGGAGCGGGCCTCGCGGGCGGCAGGCCGCCGCGGCGGCGACGATCGGCGGCAGAACCTCGATCCCGAGCAGGTGCTGGATGGCCTCCGCCAGGCCGTGGATGGCGATGACGGGGACGGTACCGAGCGCCGCCGCTTCGCCGGCGTTGGCCGCCGGCAGCAGCACCTCGGCGGCGCCGAGCCGCGCCGCGAGGTCGGCGATAGCGAGCCCGCCTCGCACCGAGCGGACGGCGCCGTCGAGGCCGAGCTCGCCGCAGAGGATGCGCCCGGCGAGCGCCTCCTGCGGCAGCTGGCCGTGGGCAACCAAGAGGGCGAGGGCGATGGCGAGGTCGAGATGGTTGCCCTGCTTGCGCAGGTCGGCGGGGGCGAGGTTGATGACGACCGAGCGCGGGGGCAGGTCGAAGCCGCAGTTCTTGATCGCGGCGCGGACCCGCTCGCGGCTCTCGCGGACGGCGGCGTCGGGGAGGCCGACGATCTGCACCTGCGGCAGGCCGGTGTGGACGTCGACCTCCACCTGGACGGGGCAGGCTTCGATGCCCCATGGGGTGGCGGCGGTGGCTAGGGCGAGCATGAAAGAAGAAGACGGAAAGGGCGGCGGCGATCTGACGCGGCGGTGAGATCTGATGCCGGGAGCCGCGCTGCGGGCCGGCTCCAGCGATCGTGACAAGCTCCGCCGGTGCGCATCCTGGTCGTCGCCACCAAGGCGCCCTGGCCGACCGTCGACGGCGGCCGTCTGCTGCTCCACCTGACCCTGGAAGCCCTCGCCGCCGCCGGGCACGAGCTGACCCTCGTCGCGCCGATCGATCCTCGGCGCTTCGACCTCGCCGTGGTCGCCGCCGCTCTCGGCGGGATCTGCCGGCCATGCCTGGTGCCGGCGCGGCCGACAGGCCGCGCCGCGGCGCTCCTGCGCTCGCGCGGCTCCCGCAGCGGTGGCTCGCCGCTCTCGGTCGCCCGCCACACGGTGGCCGGGGTGGGGAGGGAGGTGGCGCTGCGGAGCCGTGAGGCGGCGGCAGCCGGCGCACCGTTCGCCCTCGTCCACGCCGAGCAGCTGCAGGCGGTGGCGCAGGCGGCGGCCGCCGGCCTGCCGCTCGTCCTCCGCGCTCAAAACGTCGAGAGCGATCTCTGGGGGGCGACCTCGCGGCAGCGCGGCGGCCTCGCCGGGAGGTTTCTCGCCGCCGAGGCGCGCCGCCTCGCCGCCTTCGAGGGAGCGGCGGTCGCCCGCGCCGCGGCGGCCGTGGCGCTCACCACCGCCGACGCCGCCCGCCTCGCCGAGCTCGCCGGCGGCAGGCCGGTGCTCACCGTCGCGGCGCCCTTCCCGCCGCGCCTGCCGGCGGCGACGACGGCGCTCTTCGGCGACCCGGCGGTCGTCGTCCTCGGCAGCGCCGGCTGGCAGCCCAACGCCGACTCCGCCGCCTGGTTCGCCGCCGCCGTCTGGCCGCTGGTGCGCCGCGAGCTGCCGGCGGCGGTCCTCCATCTCTTCGGCGCCGCGTCGTCGGAAGCTCCGCCCGGCCCGCCGGCCGCCGGCATCGTCGCCCACCGGCCGCCCGCCGACAGCGCCGAGGCCTTTGCGCCGCGCTCGATCCTCGCCGTGCCGGTGCGCGTCGCCTCCGGCGTGCGCATGAAGGTGCTGGAGGCCTGGGCCCGCGGCGTGCCGGTGGTCGCCACGCCGGAGGCGATGGCCGGTCTCGACGCCGTCCACGGGCGCGAGGTGCTGATCGGCCAGGACGCCGGCGAGCTCGCGGCGGCCATCGCCCGCCTCCACCGCGAGCCGCTCCTCGGCCGCGCCCTGGTGGCGGCGGGGCGCCAAGCGCTCGCCCGCGGCCACGCGCCGGCGGCGGTGGCGGCGCGGCTCGGCGAGATCTATCGGTCGGTGGAGAGCTAGCGCCTGCTGCCGGCTAGCCGAGGTGCGCCGCCTGGCGCTCGACGGGCTCGGTGCCGTGGTCGCCGGCGTAGTGGCCGAGGGTCTCGGCCGGGGTGCCGTCGAACTTCACCTGGCCGGCGTCGAGCCAGAGGCAGCGGGTGCAGGTGTCGCGGATCGCCTGCGCGTTGTGCGACACCATGAGGACGGTGGCGCCCGAGGCGTGGAACTCGCGCAGGCGCAGAGCGCACTTCTGGGTGAAGCTGGCGTCGCCGACGGCGAGCACCTCGTCGAGGATGAGGATGTCGGGGAACCAGGCGGTGGCGATCGAGAAGCCGAGCCGCGCCACCATGCCGGTCGAGTAGTTGCGGATCGGCGCCCGCACGAAGTCGCCGAGGCCGGAGAAGTCGACGATCGAATCGACCTTGGTCTCGATGTCGCGCCGCGCGTGGCCGAGGAGGAGGGCGTTCAAGTAGATGTTCTCGAGGCCGGAGAGCTCATGGTCGAAGCCGGTGCCGAGCTCGAGGATGGGGGCGAGGCGGCCGCGCACCGCGGCGCGGCCGGCGGTCGGCTTCAAGACCTGGGAGATCACCTTGAGGAGCGTGCTCTTGCCGGCGCCGTTGCGCCCGACGATCCCCACGATCTCGCCGGGGCGCGCCGTGAAATTCACCTCGCGCAGCGCCCACAGCTTCTCGTAGGAGAGCGCCCCCTTCATCCAGTGGATGGCGTACTCCTTGAGCGAGGGGATGCGCTGCTTGGCGAGGCGGTAGCAGAGCGACACGCCGTCGAGGTCGATGCGCGGCTCGTCGACGATCTCAGACATAGAACGGGATGCGGTCGGCGCTCTTGCGGAAGGCCCAGGAGCCGACGGCGAGCGCGACGAAGGCGATCGAGAAGGTCACCGAGAGGTGGGAGAGCGGCGGGATCTTGTGGTTGTAGATGGGGTCGCGGAAGACCTCGAGCACCGAGCGCACCGGGTTGAAGCGCACCAGCTCGTAGGCGATACCGTGGAGCGCGCCGATGGGGTAGAAGAGCGGCGTCAGGTACATGAGGAGGGTGAGGAGCACGCTCACCAGCTCGACGGTGTCGCTGAAGAAGACGGCGAGCGGCGAGAGCAGCAGGCCGGCGCCGAGGGTGAAGAGAGTGGCGAGGAGGATTGCGATGGGGAGGAAGAGGAGCGACGCCGACAGGCGGTGCTCGCGGTAGATGAGGATGGCGAAGAGCGGCACCAGGGCGAAGAGCAGGTTGACGACGCCGGAGATCACCGTGGCGACCGGGAAGACCGCCTTGGGGACCGGCAGCTTCTGCAGCAGCTGGGCATTGCCGCGCAGGCTGTTCATCGAGGCGACGATGCTCTGGCTGAAGAAGTTCCAGAAGAGGATCCCGGCGAGGGCGTAGACCGGGTAGTTGTCGATCGGGAAGCGGAAGAGCTTGGCGAACACCACGGTGAAGACGAGCATGGTGAGGAGCGGCTGCAGCATCGTCCACAGGAAGCCGATCGTCGAGCGGCGATAGCGCACCTTGAGCTCGCGGCCGACGAGGGCGAAGACGAGATCGCGGTAACGGTAGAGTTCGAGCATCGGCGGGCCGCGCGGCGGAAGCGCTGTTCTATACGACGCACGCCGGCAGCGCAAGCCCGCGGCGCTCACCGGCCGCCCGCGGCGGCGATCGCTCGGCGCGCCCGCGCGTAAGCCGCAGTGACGCGGCGATGGCCCGGCCGCCGCGCCGCCGGCAGGAAGAGCGCCGCGGCCCGGCGGCCGGCGAGGCGGAGCGCGGCGCCCGCGGCGAGGACGCGACGGGCGCGCCGCGCCCAGGCGGCGCCACGCTGCTTCTCCGCCCAGCGCAGCAGGTCGGTCCACAGCAGCTCCGGGTGCTGGGCGCCGGCGCCATCGCCAGAGGCCCCGATCGTCGCCCCGTGATGGTGCATCACGCGCACCGTGGGGAGGAGCGCCACCCGCCAGCCCGCCGCCGTCATCCGCAGGCAGAGGTCGAGGTCCTGGGCGTAGAAGAGGTAGCGCTCGTCGAAGGCGCCGACCTCGTCGAGCGCGCTGCGGCGGAGCGCCAGCGCCGCGCCGGTCACCCACTCGACGGCGGCCGGCGCCGCCCCCGGTGGGCGGAGGCGCCGATAGAGCGGCAGCCGGCCGAGGAGCGCCGGCAGGCCGCTCGCCAGGCCGAAGAGCCAGAGGAGGGTCGGCGCCGCGCCGCCGCTCCACTGCGGGCGGCCGTCGGGGTAGCTGAGCGCCGCGCCGGCGATTCCCAGCCGCGGCTCGGTGGCGAAGGCGGCGGCGAGAGCGGCGAGGGCGCCGGGCGCCACCTCGGTGTCGCTGTTGAGGAGGAGCAGCAGCTCGCCGCGGGCGGCGGCGAGGCCGCGGTTGGCGGCGCGGGTGAAGCCGGCGGCCTGCGGCAGCTGGAGGACGGTGAGCTCGGGATGGGCCGCCGCCGCCGCCTCGGCGGTGCCGTCGTCGCCGCCGTCGTCGACGAGGATCACCTGCGGCAGGGGAGCCGGCGGCTCGCCAGCTGCCGCCGCGCGGCCGAGCGCGGCGAGGCAGGCGAGGGTCAGCTCGCGGGTGTTGCGGGTGGGGATGACGACCGAGAAAAGAGGCCGCGGGCTCAGGGCGGGATCGGAGGGTCCTGCGGTGCCGCCCTCGGAAGGGCTCACCTGGCAGCAGACCTTTCCGCCGGCCTGGCGAGCTCCGGCGCGACGACCACCGGCGCCGGCGGGCTGGCGCTGCCGGTCGCGAGATCGAACCAGCCGACGCCCTCCTGCACCGCGGTGACCACCAGCCGGTAGCTGCCGGGGGCGCGCGGCGCCACGGTGCGCACGCTCATCGCGACGGTCGAGCCCGGCGCCAGGTCGCCCGGCAGGAGCGAGCGCCGCGGCTCGAGAGCCAGCGGCCGGCCGGCGGCGTCCTGCCAGCGGCAGGCGGCGGCGACGCGGAGCGCGCCCGTCTGCTGCGCGAGGCCGTCGGCGCTCCACGCCGCGCCGCTGTTGTTAGTGAGGCGGACGGCGATCGCCAGCGGCGCGCCGGGAGCGACGACCGCCGGGAGTGCCGCGGGGACCGCGAAGACGACGGCGGCGCGGAGCGCGGTGAGCCGCACCGGCGTCGCCCAGGCGGCGGGCAGCAGGTGGTGGTCGCCCTCGCCGCGCAGGACGACGTAGGGGCCGACGAAGGTCGGCGCGGCGCGGAGGCCGGCGCTCGCCAGGCGGTCGTCGAACCGCCGCCGTACGCGCTCCGCGGTCTTCCACTCGGTGGAGTTGAAGGCGCCCTGGCGGGCGGGGAAGAGGTACGCCACGCGGGCCGCGCGGTCGACGGCCCGCGTGTAGGCCGGGTAGCGGTCCCAGTCGAGGAGCGGCGCCACGACGATCCTCTCGCCGGTGAGCATGGTCGCCTTGTAGGAGGTCCAGTAGGGGGCGTAGGCGGCGGTGATCCCCTCGTGCGCGAGATAGGCGAGGAGGCCGTCGAGCGGCTCGCCGACCCTCCGCAGGTGGACGCCGCGGCGATCGAAGGCGAGCCGGCCGCCGGCCACCGCGACGCGCCCGATCTGCAGCAGGGGGAAGGCGACGAGGAAGGCGCCGAGCGCCAGGCCGCCGGCCGCCGCGAGCCGCGCCCGGCCCGCCGAGGTGACCCTCCTGGCGACCATCGCGAGCGCCGCGCCGCCGGCGATGGGGAGCGACGACAGCCAGGGCAACAGGTAGCGGTTCGAGCTGACGTCGATCGGGTTGCGGCTGGCGACGAAGGCGAGGGCGACGAGCGGCACGAAGAGCGGCAACAGGAGATCGACGGTGAGCGGCCGGGGGGCGCCGGAGACGAAGGCCCCCACTCCGATGCCGCCGCCACTGACGCCCGCGGCGCGCCGCAGATCCCACAGCCAGAGCCCTCCCCAGGCGAGGAGCAGCACGGCGCCGACGGCGGCGAAGGCGCCGCCGAATGCGCCGGCCTGGCGCGCCAGGACCGGGTTCGCCTCCAGGTGGCTGCCGAAGAAGGTCGGCACGCAGGAGTGGACGAGGAGGGCGAGATTGCCGACCATGCGCGCCGGGGGGGCGAGGGCGTAGGGCGGCTGCTTGCTCCCCGCATGGCCGGCGACGAGGAGGAACAGCTTGGGCGCCCAGCCGAGGGCGAAGCCGGCGAGGAAGAGCCCGGCGGCGCGGAGCTGGGCCGGCGCGGCGGCGAGGGCGGCGCGCTGCGCCGCGCCATCCCGCGCCAGCAGATAGCGCCAGGCGAAGGACCGCGAGAGCGCCCACAGCGCGAGGAGGGCGACGTAGAGGACGTAGAGCTGGTAGATGTAGAGACCGAAGCCGACCATCGCCCCCAGGCCGAGAGCACCGTCGCCCAAGTGGCCCGCCTGCTCGGCGCGGCGCTCGAGACGGGCGAGGTGCCAGAGCGTCAGGCTGCCCCAGGCGATGACCAGGCAGTAGCCGCCGGCGGCGAGCGTGCTCCAGCCGGCGACGGCGGGCGAGAAGCCGACGAGGAGCGCGGCGGCGGCGAGCCCCGCCCGCCGGCCGTGGAGGCGGCTGCCGAGCAGATAGGTGGCGAGGAGCAACAGCAGGAAGCCGGCGAAGGCGGCGAGCTTCCCGGCGAGCGGCGTCCAGCCGAGGACGAGGTTGATGGGCAGCCCGAGCAGCCCCTCGACGATGCCGTAGTAGGTGGCGTCCCAGTTGAAGAGGGTGAGCTCGCCGTGCACGAAGTGGCGCATCACCAGCGCGTCGACCGCCTCGTCCGAGCTCCAGTCGGCGCGCGCGTTGGCGAGCACCGGCAGCCGCGCCACGAGGCTCGCCGCGGCCAATGCGAGGAGGACGAGCGCGGTGCGCGCCGGCGCCGGCAGCCTCCGTCGCCCGCCGGCGGCCGCGGGCATCGGCTGCGGCTGCGGCGCGGTCATCTGCCGATCGCGTCCAGGCGGCCGACGATCGCCTGCGCGGTGTGCGCCCAGGTCCAGCCGGCGGCGATCTCGCGCGCCGCCGCGCTGCCGCGGCGCGCCGCCTCCTCGCGGTTCTCGTACACCTCGCGGAGCAGCTGGCGAAGGTGCTCAGGATCGGGGTCGGCCCAGGAGAAGCCGACGTAGTACGGGCACTTGGCGACCGCCGGCACGGTGCCGCGGATGCGCAGCGGGTAGGAGTTTCCCGGCCGCACGAAGGCCTGGTGGCCGCCCCAGTCGGTGGCGATCGCCGGCAGGCCGCAGGCCATCGCCTCCATCAGCGGCATGTTCCAGCCCTCGCCGCGGGAGACCGCCACGAAGCAGTCGGCCGAGGCGTAGAGCGAGCCGAGCTGGTAGTGGGGGAAGTCGAGGTTGAAGAGGTAGGAGATCCTGCCGCCGGACTCGCTGAGGCGCAGCCGCCGGATCTCCTCGCGCAGCGACAGCCCGCTGTCGCGGTTCATCACCTTGCAGACCAGGCGGACCGGCTCCTTGGCGGAGAACGCCTCGTTGAACGCCTTCAGGAGGAGCCAGGGCTCCTTGCGCTCGCCCCACTCGAAGAGCGAGAGGAAGACGAACTCGCCGCGCGGATTCCGGTAGGCGCGGACGCCGGGGTGGAAGTAGTCGGTGTCGACCCCCAGCGGCACCACCTCGATCGGCCGCTTGAGGCCGCTGCGCAGGAAGCCGTCGCGGTTGAACTGCGAGGGCACCCACACCTCGTCCATGCGGTTCGCCTGGCGCACCCAGTCGGCGGGAAAGCCGTCCACCTCGAGCATGGTGTAGCCGATGCGGTAGCGGCCGCGGTTGCGATGGAAGACGTCGGCCTGGCCGTAGACGACCCCCACCGGCGGCCGCCGCGGCCAGCGCGCCAGCGGGCGCTGGCGGATGACGTCCAGCCGGTGATCGCCGGTCGACTCCGGCTCGGCGACCGGGAAGACGGTCTGCGGACCGTAGACGTAGCGGTAGGTCGAGCGCACGCCGGCCGCCTCGAGGGCGCGGAGGATCTCGCGGCAGCTCATCGCGTAGCCGGTGGGGAAGTTCATGATCGACTGCCAGAGCAGCTGGTGGCGATAGCGGCCGGTGAGCGCCTCGCCCCACTTGCGGCGGAAGATGCCGCGGCTGGTGTCGAAGAGGCGCATGAGGGCGGCATTGTCGCCGCGGGTCGAGCCGTGCTCGTCGTGGACCAGGGTGACGTCGCCGCAGACGACGGTCGAGAAGCCCGCGGCGCGGGCGCGCAGGCAGTAGTCGGTGTCCTCGAAGTACGACTCGAAGTCGAGGGCGAGGCCGCCGATCGCGTCGATCAGCTGGCGCTTGATGTAGGCGCAGGCGAAGACGATCCCCTCGACCTCGCGGAGGCCGGAGAACTGGCCGATGTCCTTCTCGAGGGCGCCGATCTGCTGGCCCCAGAGGGTGTCGGGGAGGATGTAGGTGCCGGCGTGGAGGAGGCGCCCGTCGGGCAGCCGCAGGCGGCAGCCGGCGACCCCGATGCGCGGCGCGCTCGCCGCCGCGCGGCGCAGCCGCTGCAGCCAGTCGGCCTGGGTGAAGAGCAGGTCGTTGTTGAGCAGGACGATGTCGTTCTCCGCCGGGGCGGCGGCGATGCCGGCGTTGTTGCCGCGCACGAAGCCGACGTTCTTCGCCAGGCGGACGACCCGGATCCAGCCGATCTCGGCGAGGCGCTCGGGCGTCTCGTCGGTCGAGCCGTTGTCGACCACCATCACCTCGGCGTCGGTCAGATCGGTCGCCGCCAGCGTCTGCAGGCAGCTCGCCGTCAGCTCCCAGGCGTTCCAGGCGAGGACGATGAGCGTCATCCGCCGAGCCGCCGGCGGGCTCTCCGCAGCGTTGGCCGCGCTCGTTCCGGTGGCCGCGCCGGCGGCGGTCGCGGTCGCCGCGGTCACCGGCCCTCCCCTTCGCCGGAGGTCGCCGGCCCGAGCGAGCGCCAGAGGGCGGCGAGCGTGTCCTCGACCTCGCCGCTGGTGAGCTCGGTCGTCTCGTGCCAGCCCTCGGGGTCGAAGGGGCTGTCGCGAGCGGCGGCGCCGCCGCCGACGCCGCGGGCGATCGCCGCGGCGGCCTCGCGCGTCGCCAGGTCTCCCTGCAGCCGGCGCAGCTCGAGCGAGCGCCGCTCGAGGGCGCTCTCGAGGGCGGCGACCCGCCCCTCCAGCCGCGCGATGGTCAGCGCCTTGGGATCGGGGCTCACCGGGCGCTCCCCGGCGTCACCAGGCGCGCCCGAACGGGCGCCGCGCCCACTGGATCAAGCGCCAGGCGCGCGAGCCGAGGACCGCCTGGTGGAAGGCGGCGAGACGCGCCACGTCCTGCTGCAGCCGCCAGACCGGGCCGAAGGCGGCGGCGAGAGAGCCGTACGAGGGCTCGCGCGCCAGGCGGCGGAGCTGCTCTTCGTGGGCGGCCTGCTCGGCCTGGCGCAGCGCGCCGTCGAAGGCTTCCGCCTCGCGGCGGCCGGCCTGCCGCGCGCGGTCGAGCTCGTCCTCTATCTCCGGCATGGGTGGGGGAGGGCGACCGGCCTCGGGCCGCGGGGTTTGGACCTCAGACGTGGACCTCGGACGAGACGTCGGGCAGACTTCGGATGCGCTTCGGATTCGCCTCGGGGCGGTGCCCCGGCGACCGCCGGCGCTCGGGCGCCGCTCGAGCCCTCGGTGCGCGCGAAGTATATCGGCCGTTCGCGATGTGCCGCAACCGCTTGCAGCTGGTGGGCGGCTCCTCGGGCGCGCTCCGGCGGCTCGTCGTCCGCTCGTCGCCCACAACGCGGCGCCGCGGCGGGCCGCTCGCCGCCGCGCTTTCCAGTAGACTCACGCCCCGTGACCCCCTCCCCGCCGCGGACGCAGAAGATCTGCGTGGTGATGCCGGCCTACAACGCCGAGCTCACGCTCGAGCGCACCTTCCACGACCTGCCGATGGACTGGGTCGACGACGTCATCCTCGTCGACGACGCCAGCCGCGACGGCACCGTCGAGCTGTCGCGGCGCCTCGGCATCCACACCCTCGTCCACCCGCGCAACCGCGGCTACGGCGGCAACCAGAAGACCTGCTACCGCGAGGCGCTGGCGCGCGGCGCCGACATCGCCGTCATGGTCCACCCCGACCACCAGTACGACCCGCGCGTCATCCCCGACCTCGTCAAGCCGCTCCTCGCCGGCGAGTGCGACGCGGTCTTCGGCAGCCGCATGCTGGGCGGCCGGCCGCTCGAGGGGGGGATGCCGAAGTGGAAGTACCTGGCGAACCTCTTCCTCACCGCCGTCGCCAACGCCAGCTTCTACGTCTTCCTCTCCGAGTACCACTCCGGCATGCGCGCCTACAGCCGGCGCTACCTGGAGGCGGTCGACCTCGAGGCCAACTCCGACGACTTCGTCTTCGACACCGAGATCATCGCCCAGGGGGTGTGGAAGGGGATGCGCATCCGCGAGATCCCGATCGAGACCCGCTACTTCGCGGAGGCCTCGCAGATCGGCTTCGGCCGCAGCGTCGTCTACGGCTTCTCGGTGCTCGCCGTGCTGCTGCGCTACAAGCTGCACAAGAAGAGGATCCGCCATTCCAGCATCTTCCGCTGACCGCTACGTCCTCAAGGATTTCCCCGGCTCGTCGCACCGCATCCTGGCGGGCTGGGTGCGCGAGCTGGTCACCGGCGGCCGCCTGCTCGAGCTGGGTCCCTTCTCGGCCCACATCGCCCAGCTCGCGGCGCGGCCGGGCCTCGCCTGGGTGGGGCTCGAGAGCGCCCTCGACTGCCTGCCGGCGATCGACCGCTGGCTGACCGGCGCCGCGATCGTCGATCTGAACACGCTGACCCGGCTGCCGCGCGGCTTCGATGCCGTCCTCGCCGGCGACACCCTGGAGCACCTGCAGGACCCGGAGGGGATGATGGCGATGGTCCACGCGGCGCTGCCGCCGGGCGGCGTCTTCCTCGTCTCGGTGCCCAACGTCGCCCATCTCGCGGTGCGGCTGGCTCTCCTCGCCGGCCGCTTCGACTACACCGAGCGCGGCATCCTCGACCGCACCCACCGCATGTTCTTCACCCGCCGGACGCTGCGCCGGACGCTCGCCCGCGCCGGCTTCGCCATCGAGCGCGAGGCGGTGTCGACGGTGCCGCTGCAGCTCGCCCTGCCGCGTCTGCCGGCGTCGGCGGTGCGGGCGCTCTCGGGCGCCGTTCGCGCCCCCACCGCGCTCCTCCCCAACCTCCTCGGCTATCAGCTCCTGGCGGCGGCCCGGCGGCGATGAGGCCGCTGGCCGCCCGCCTCTTCCGGCGGCTGGACGCCGCGGCGCTCGCCCTCCTCGCGGCGATCCTCCTCTTCCACCACCTAGGGGCGACCAGCCTCCTCGGCGACGAGGCGATCTACGCCCAGGTGGAGCGGCAGGCGGCGACGCAGGGCACCTGGCTGCCGCCGCGCTACCAGGGAGCGCTCTTCTTCGCCAAACCACCCCTGCGCGACTGGGCCGTCGCCCTCATCTTCCGCCTCGTCGGCATCAGCTCCTGGACGGCGCGCGGCCTCGACGCGGCGATGGGGGTGGCGACCTTCCTCCTCACCTACCTCGCCGGCCGCACCCTCTTCGGCCGCCGCGCGGCGGCGATCGCCGTGCTGGTCCTCCTCGCGGCGCACAACCTCCTCTACGTGCACGGCCTGCGCGACGGCGTGCAGGAGTCCGCCCTCCTCTTTCTGCTCTCCGCCGCCCTCCTCTCCTACCTGGTGGCGGCGACCGCCGGCGCTCCGGTGGGCGATGGCATGACCGCGGCCGGCGCGGTACCCGCCGCCGAGACCGCGGGCTCCCGGCGCCGCGACCGCGCCGACCTCGTGAGCGGCCTGCTCGCCGCGACGTCGCTCCTGGTCAAGAACGCCGTGGGTCTCCTGGTCCTCGCCGTCACCGGCCTCTACGAGCTGATCTTCGCCCCCGGCGACCGCGCCGGCGATCCGGCGCCGCGCGGCTGGCGCCGGCTGCTGCCGCGGCATCCGCTCCGCATTCTCGCGGTCATCCTCGCGGTCTACCTGCCCTGGCTCCTCGTCGCCTACCTGGCGAGCGGCGGGCGCTACTTCCACATCCTCCACACCGACGTCGTGCAGCGGCTGACGGCGGGGATCGATCCCGCCCACGTGCGGCAGGGCGTCTTCCTGCACGAGCTCGCCGGCGACTTCGGTCCGGCGCTCCTCTTCGTCGGACTGGCGCCGCTCGTCGCCCTCGCCGCCTGGCGGGCGCGACGGGCCGAGCGCCGGCGCTCGGCGGTGCCGCGAGAGGCTGGGAAACGGGCAGGGAAGGGGCGGGGGGGCCAAGCCCGCCCGGCGCCCGCCGGTTGGCGCCGGCGGGAGCCGCAGCCCGAGCCGGAGACCGACCGCGGGCGGGATCTCGAGCGCGTCGTCTTCCTCGTCCTCTGGGCGGGGATCGTCCTCGCGGTGCTCTCCACCTCGGCCGAGAAGCTCGAGTGGTACATCTATCCCGCCTACCCGGCGCTGGCGCTCCTCGCCGGCTACGCGGCCGACCGCGCCCTCGCCGCGCTCGACCGCCCCCGCCCCCTCGCCTGGCTGGGGACCGCCGTCGTCGCCGTCTATCTCATCGCGGGGGTCCTCCGTTCCTGGCAGGCGGGCCTCGTCGTGCCGCCGCTCCTCGAAGGCGACCAGCTGGCCCGCCAGCTCGTCGCCGCCGGCCGGCCCCTCGCCTGTCTCGACCGCCGGCTCTCCTTCCGCGAGTGGAACGTCTTCTACCTGATGCCGCTGATGAAGAAGCTGGTGAAGACCCCCGCCGACGCCGCCCCCTGCGAGCTGCTGATGACCGTCGATCCATCCACCTTCGTTCCGCCGGCCTTCCCCCCCGAGCGCATCTTCCTCTTCCACAAGTTCGACAACACCGAGCAGGACACCTACGCCGTCGATCTCGGCGGCAGGCTGCATCTCGACCAGATCGTCCGCCGCTCACCGTAGAGCGGCGCTCCGTGTCAGCCGGACGACGACACGAAAAGCGATCGATGTCCTATGCGGCCCTCACTGCCGCGACGATATCGAGCGGCCCGGCGCGCAAGGTAAGTTGTCGGTGTGCCGCAGGCACTCGACGATCCTTTCTCCGACCGCTCGCTGGTCGGGAGCTTTATCGGTGCGCTCGTCGCCCTCTCCCCCGAGGGCGAGATCCTCGCCTGGAACGACGGTGCCGTGGCGCTGCTCGGCTACTCCGCCGAGGAGGCCGTCGGGCGCTCGCTCTTCGCGATGATCGTCGCCAACCGGAGCCAGGAGGTGCGCCGCCAGCTCCGCCGCGCGCTGGCCAGGGGCTCGGCGGCCTGCGAGGCCTCCTGCTACCGCCAGGACGGCTCGGTGGTCTACGTGAGCGTCTCCCTGCGCTCGGCGCCGAGCGGCGGCGGCGAGCCGCGGGTGATCGCCAACCTGCGCGACGCCGCCGATCTCGTCTACCTGCGTCAGTCGCGGCTGTTGGAGACGAAGTTCGGCGGCCTGCTCGAGGCGGCGCCCGACGCCATGGTCGTGGTCAACCGCGAGGGCCACATCGTCCTCGTCAACACCCGGACGGAAGCGCTCTTCGGCTATTCGCGCGACGAGCTCCTCGGCAGGTCGGTCGAGGACCTCGTCCCTGAGCGCTTTCGAGGCCATCATCCGGGCGACCGCAACGCCTATTTCGCCGACCCCCAGCCGCGGCCGATGGGGCGCGGCCTCGACCTCTTCGGCCTGCGCCGGGACGGCACCGTCTTCCCCGCCGAGATCAGTCTCTCTCCTCTGGAGACGGAGGAGGGCACCCTCGCCACCGCGGCGATCCGCGACGTCAGCGACCGCAAGCGCGTCGAGGCCAAGTTCCGCGGCGTGCTCGAGGCGGCTCCGGACGCCATGGTGATCGCCACCAGCGCCGGCGCCATCGAGCTGGTCAACGGCCAGGCCGAGCGGCTATTCGGCTACCGCCGCGAGGAGATGATCGGCCGCGAGGTCGAGATGCTGGTTCCCGAGCGCTTCCGCGGCCACCACGCGCACCATCGCGACGGCTTCTTCGCCGATCCGCGGGTGCGCGGGATGGGCGCCGGGATGGAGCTCTACGGGCGGCGCCAAGACGGTAGCGAGTTTCCGGTCGAGATCAGCCTGTCGCCACTGGAGACGGACGACGGAGTGCTCGTCTTGAGCGCCATCCGCGATCTCACCGAGCGCCGGCGGCTCGAGGAGAGCCGCCACCGGGGCCTCCAGGAGGCGAGCCGCCTGAAGAGCGAGTTCCTGGCCAACATGTCGCACGAGCTGCGCACCCCGCTCAACGCCATCATCGGGTTCGCCGAGCTGGTGCACGACGGCCGGGCGGGAGCGGTCACCGCCGAGCAGCAGGAGTTCCTCGGCGACATCCTCGCCAGCTCGCGCCATCTCCTGCAGCTGATCAACGACGTGCTCGACCTCTCGAAGGTCGAGGCGGGCAAGATGGAGTTCGAGCCCGAGCCGGTCGACCTCGCCGGGCTCGTCCGGGAGACCGGCGACATCCTGCGCACGCTCGCGGCGTCGAAGCGGATCACCCTGACGGTCGAGGTCGATCCGACGATCGGCGAGGTGGTCCTCGATCCGGCCAAGCTCAAGCAGGTCCTCTACAACTATCTGTCGAACGCCTTCAAATTCACCCCCGAGAGCGGCGGCGTGCGGGTGCGGGCGACGCCCGAAGGACCCGACGCCTTCCGCCTCGAGGTCGAGGACAGCGGCATCGGCATCCGCGCCGAGGACATCGGAAAGCTCTTCGTCGAGTTCCAGCAGCTCGACCCCGGCGTGGCGAAAAAGTACGCGGGCACCGGGCTCGGCCTGGCGCTCACCCGGCGGCTCGTCGAGGCGCAGGGCGGCCGGGTCGGCGTCGAGAGCACGCCGGGGAAGGGGAGCCGCTTCTTCGCCGTCCTGCCGCGCGTCTCGCCGCCGGCGCCGCTCGAGCCGGAGGCGACACCGCATCTCGCTGCGGCGCTCCCCGGCGCCTCGACCATCCTGGTGGTCGAGGACGACGCCAAGGACCGCGCCTGGCTCGTCCGCGTCCTGTCGCGGGCGGGCTATGCGGTGGAGACCGCGTCGACCGGCCGCGAGGCGCTCGAGCTCTGCCGGCGGCGGGTCTTCGACGCCATCAGCCTCGACCTCCTGCTGCCCGACACCAACGGCCTCGACCTGCTGCGGGCGATCCACGGCGAGACGGCCAACCGCGAGGTGCCGGTGGTCGTCGTCACGGTGGTGGCGGAGCGTGTGATGGTGGGCTTCCCGGTGCGCGACCACCTGACCAAGCCGGTCGCCTGCTGGGAGCTGCTCGCCTCGCTCAAGCGCGCGGGAGCGGCGCCGGCGGGCGGCGGACCGCTGCTCGTGGTGGACGGCGATCCGGCGGCGCACGAGCTGGCGCGCAGGGCCCTCGAGCCGGCGGGTTACCAAGTCCTCTCCGCCGCCGACGGCGAGGCCGCCTATCGCTTGGCGAGCGCGGCCCAGCCCGCGGCTGTCGTCCTCGACCTGCTCACGCCGGGGCTCGACGGGCTCGAGTTCCTCGCCTGGCTCCGCGCCACGCCGGCGGGCCGCGGCGCGACGGTGATCGCCTGGCACGTCGCGGAGCTGACAGCCGACGATCGGCAGCGGCTGGAGAGGCTCGTCGAGGGGGTGATGCGCAAGAGCGAGGGCGGGCCGGCGGCCCTGCTCGACGCGCTGTGGCGCCACGCGCCGGCGCCGGGGGCCGGCGATACAGCGATGACACGGGAGAGATGATGGCAGGCGAGGCGATCCTCATCGTCGACGACAATCCGGCGAACCTGCGGCTCGTCGAGGTGCTCCTCTCGTCCGAGGGCTACGACGTGCGGACCGCCAGGGACGCCGAGGAGGCGCTCGCGGCGCTCTCCCGCTTCCGGCCGCGCCTGATCCTCATGGACCTCCAGCTGCCGGGCATGGACGGCCTCGCCCTCACCCGTCTGCTCAAGGCGGACCCGGCGATGCGCGAGATCAACATCGTGGCGCTCACCGCCTATGCGATGAAGGGTGACGAGGAGAAGGCCGACGCGGCGGGCTGCGACGGCTACATCACGAAGCCGATCAACACCCGCACGTTCCCGCAGGAGATCGCCCGCTTCGTCGGCCGCGGCCGCGAGCCGGCGCAATCCTGAGAAGACGCCCGATCTGCCGCCGCTCGTCGAGAGCGGTGGTCGCGTCGAAGCCTCCGCCTCTCCTTCCACCGTAGCAAAGCAGGCCACCACCTCCTCCAACAGCAGCGCTCCCGCCCCTCCCAGCTCGCGCTGTCGGACGGTTCCCTACACGCGCTCGCGCCGAGCGCGGACAGCAGGTGAGCCGCTCCGCCGATATCGCGGTTTTCGCCCGCCCCCTAGTCTGCCTGCAGACGAAAAAACCAGCGCCCAGCGGGCTTTTCCGCGCGGCGGAGGAGGCGAGATGAAGACCCTGAGAACCGCAGTCCTGCTGTCGATCCTGCTGCAGATCCTCGGCGCCGCGATGGCGCGCGCCACGAGCTTCGTGATGGTTGCGGACCGCGACCTCGCGGCGCAGGCGGCTCTGGTCGCCGAGGTGAGCGTGGTGAAGAGCGGTCCGGGCGGCACGGCGCGGCCGGCGACCGACTCGCTGGTCGAGATCGAGCGGGTGTGGAAGGGCGAGGCGCCGGGCAGCCGGCTCGTCGTCCGCGTGCCGGGCGGCGTCGGCGCCGACGGCCTGGGGCTGAAGATCTGGGGCGCGCCGCGCTTCGCCGACGGCGAGCACGTCCTCCTCTTCCTCGCCCCCCGCTCGGACGGCACCTACGGCGTCCTCCACCTCATGCTGGGCGCCTTTCATCTGGCGAGCGATGGAGAGCCGGGCGGACGGACGCTGGCGCTGCGCGACCTCTCGGAGACCGCCGAGCTGGCGAGCGACGGCACGGCCGTGGCGCGGGCTCCCGAAGCGCCGCGCGACCTCGAGCGCTTCACTGCCTGGATCGCCAGCGGCGCCGCGCGTCCGGCCGACTATTGGCTGCCGCCGGCGGCCGAGGCTACCGCTCCCAGCGGCCTGCGCTCGCAGGGCAGCGCCTTCGTGCAGCTCACCGGCGGCGACGGCATCCCCATCCGCTGGTTCGTCTTCGACAGCGGCGGCTACGTCAACTGGAAGATCGGTGCGGCGGGCCAGCCCGGGCTCGGCGCGACGGCGAGCACGGCGGCCTTCCAGGCGGCGATGGCAGCCTGGAACAACGATCCCACCAGCCGGATCGACTACCGCTTCGCCGGCACCACCGAGTCGACCACCGGCCTGCACGGCTCGGACAACGTCAACGCCCTCATCTTCGACGATCCCTCCCACGGCGACGTCACCGGCACCTTCGCCTGCGCGACGGGCGGCGTCATCGCCATGAGCGGCCCGTACTACTACGGCGACGCGCGCCTGTACCACGGCCGCTCGTACCACGAAGCGTTCGAGGCCGACATCGTCACCAACGACGGCACCGACTGCTTCTTCCAGGGCAATCCGACGGGCGCCGCGGAGGTCTTCACCCACGAGCTCGGCCACACCCTGGGGCTCGGGCACTCGGCCGACCCCAACGCCACGATGTGGGCGAATGCGCACAACGACGGCCGCGGCGCCCATCTGGGCGACGACGACCGCATGGCGGTCAACAGCATCTACGGCGACGGCACCCTGAAGATCGCGCCGCCGCCCCCGCCGCCCCCGCCAGCGCCGACCGCCGGCCCGGCGGCCATCGTCCTCGCCGCCTCCACCGTCCTCAGCACCGAGGTCGACCTGCGCTGGGCTTGCAGCAACATGGCAAGCGTCGACGGTTTCGTCATCGAGAGCCAGCACGGCCGCACCTTCCGGACGGTGATGTCGCTGCCGGCCAGCGCGACGACGGCGGCGCTGCACGGGCTGCGGAGGAACAGCCGCTACGTCCTCCGCCTGCGGGCGCGGGTCGGTTCCACCCTCTCTCCGGCCAGCAACCTGCTGTCGGTGAGGACGCCGCAGTGATCGGCGGGCGCGCCAGCGAGGAGGCGGCCATGGAAACCCTTTCGCCCTTCGTCGAGCCGCGGCCGGCGGCCGACGGCGCCCTGCCGGCGCGCTTCCGGTTGGTGCTCAGCAACGGTGAGGCGCTCTCGGACGTGACGCTGCTGAGGGTGGGCGGCGGCCGGCCGGAGAGCGCGGCGGATCTCGGCGCGCTGCTCGACGCGGTGCTGGCGACCGACGCGCGGCGGTCCTTCCTCACCTTCGCGGCGGGGCCGGAGGTCGAGGTCGTCCCGCTGGCCTGGGTGGAGCGCCTCGAGGCCGCCGGCGGGCCGACCTGGCTCCGTGCGGACGGCCAGGGCGCGGGCCGCGACGGCCTGCTGTCAGGTTTCGTCCTACAAGAGAATCAGCTCTGCGCCGAGGCCTGCTTCAGACCGTGGCTGATGGAAGGGAGCGCGGGCAGGGCCTAATCTCCGCTGCAGGCTGGACCGACCGCGAGAGAGACCGATGCCCACACCCCACGATGCCGCACACCCGGCGCCCGAGGCGCCTCCGAGCCGTTCAACCCCGCGAACCGGCCGAGCGCGGTCCGCTCGCCGCTGAGAGGATCTGACATGGAAACCTGGGACGAGACCTTGGTCGAGCTGAAGCGGCAGTATCTGAGCGGCTGCACGGGTCGTCTGCGGCGGATGGATGCCTGCCTCCATCGATTGGACGGACCCGAGACACCGGACGCGGCCGGCGAAGCGCTCGCCGAGGTCCATCGCGAGCTCCACTCGCTCGCCGGCTCGGGGTCGATCTACGGGCTGCCCGCCATCTCCCGGCTGGGTGCGCTCGGCGAGCGCCGCTGCCGGGAGATCTTCGAGCAGGCGACCGACCGCGCCGGCGCCACCCCGCTCGAGCGCGCCGAGCTGCAGCAGACCATCGACGCCCTGCGCGCTGAGATCGAGGCCGCGTCAGGCGCCGCCCGGACCTTGTATCGGCGCCGTCGGGACGTCGGCCTCGCGGCGCCGTCCGCCCATGTCCTCGTCGTCGCGGCCGATTCGAGCGCACGCCAGCGCCTCGTTCGCGAGCTCGAGGCGCAGGCGCTGCCCTGGCGCACGGCGGACACCCGCGCCGCGGCGCTCGCCGACGTCGCCGGCGACCCACCGGCGGGCATGATCGTCGCCGCCGAGCTGCCGGACGGTTCGGGCTACGAGCTGACCGAGCGCGTCCGCGCCCTGCCCGGCGCACCCGCTCGGGCCCGCCTGCCGGTGCTGGTCGAAGGGCCGGCCGCCGGCTCCGTGGACAGGGTGGAGGCGATCTGCTGCGGCGCCGACGGCTGGCTCGAGGGCTGGGCCGGCGCCGGCGAGCCGGCGCCTCGTCTGCGCGAGCTCCTGCGTCGGGGCCGCGGCGCCGCGCGCGTCCTCTCGGTCGAGGATGATCCCGCGCAGGTGGCCGCACTGCGCCACATCCTCGAGTCGGCGGGCTACGAGTTTCGCAGCTCGGCCGACCCCACGGCGTTCGAGGAGGAGCTCGCCGCCTTCCAGCCGGACCTCGTGCTGATGGATGTCCTGCTGCCGGAGACCACCGGCTACGAGCTCGCCCGGCGGCTGCGCCAGGACGCGGCGCGGGCGGCGCTCCCCATCCTCTTCCTCACCACCGAGGGCCAGCTCGCCGCCCGCCTCGAATCGGCGCGCGTCGGCGACGACCATCTCACCAAGCCGGTGGTGCCCGAGCTCCTCCTCGCGGCGGTGGCGGCGCGCCTGGAGCGCAGCCAGACTCTCCGCGGGATGCTCGACGGCGACGGTCTCACCCGCCTGCTCAACCAGACGGCGCTCCTCGAGCGCGCCCGGCGGGCGGTCGCCCGCAAGGCGCGCGAGCCGCGCCGGCGGACGGCCTGGATGATGCTCGACCTCGACCGTTTCAAGG
The DNA here is from genome assembly GCA_963755825.1 of uncultured Acidobacteriota bacterium. Taxonomy (GTDB): domain Bacteria; phylum Acidobacteriota; class Thermoanaerobaculia; order Multivoradales; family UBA5704; genus DATBQN01. Next base: position 830,722 of record CAVWLA010000001.1, read on the forward strand.
CGATCAACGACCGCTACGGGCACCCGGCGGGCGATCGCGTCCTCGCCGCCTTCGGCGCCCTGCTCGGCCGCCGCCTCCGCCCGACGGACGCCGCCGGCCGCTACGGCGGCGAGGAGTTCGCCATCCTCGTCGACGACCTCGACGCGCGCGACGCCGTGCGGCTGGCGGATCGGTTGCGCGAGGAGTTTCACTCCATCGAGCACGCGGCGCCGGCGCAGGCCGCCTTCCGCGCCACCTTCAGCGCCGGCGTCGCCTTCCTGCGTCCGGGCATGGACCTCGACGAGTGGCGCGAGGAGGCCGATCGCGCCCTCTACCGCGCCAAGGCGAGCGGCCGCAACCAGATCCAGCTCGCGGTGCCGCCGCTGCCGCCGCTCCCCGGCGTCGACAGCGCGCTGGTCGGCGAGCTGGCGGTCGCCTGAGGCGGGCCGGTGGTAACTGAGCCATGACTGAAATAGACTGGCCCGACGAGACCAGGCGAGCGAATACTTCGAGCTGCCGGCGGCCCGCCGGCGGGCTTGCCGGCTGAGCGATGGACGAGATCAGCGCTCTTTTGCCCGCCGAGGAGCCAATGCCGCCGGCGCGATCCGGCGCCGCGCCGCGCCCCGGCGACCCCGGCGACCCCGGCGTCGAGCGCAGCCTCGCCCGGCTGCTCGACGCCAGCCCCGACCTCGTCGGCTCCGTCAACCTCGACCGCCGGGTGGAATACCTCAACGCCGCGGGCCGGCGGATGCTCGGCTTGGGGGCCTGCGAGGAGCTTGCCGAGCTCGACCTCCTCGCCCTCTACCCGCCGCCGCTCGACCGCATGATCCGCGAGGTGGCGCTGCCGGCGGCGCTCGCCACCGGCCGTTGGTCCGGCGAGGTGACCCTCCTCAGCCGCGAAGGGCGACAGGTGGCGGCGCACCAGGTCATCGTCGCGCACCAGGGAGCGCGCGGCGAGCGCCTGCTGGCGATCTTCGCGCGCGACGTCACCGAGCGCCGGCGGGAGCGCGAGTCGGAGCACTACCTCGCCCGTGTGCTCGATCTGACTCCCGACTTCGTCGGCACCATGACCACCGATCACCGGGCGCTCTACATCAACGCGGCGGGCCGCGCCATGCTGGGCATCGGCGAGCACGACGACCTCGCCGGGGTCGAGCCGATGAGCCTGCATCCGGGATGGGCCCGCCCCTTCGTCGAAGGGGCCCTGCCCACCGTCCTCGGCGGCCAGACTTGGGTCGGCGAGTCCGCTCTCGTCACCCGCAGCGGCCGCGAGATCCCGGTGCTCCAGGTGATGTTCGTCCACCGCGGGGCCGCGGACGAGCTCCTCTTCACCACCATCGCGCGCGACATCTCCGAGCTCAAACAGGTGCAGGCGACGCTGGAGCGGGCCAAGGCCGACGCCGAGCAGGCCAACCGCGCGAAGAGCGAGTTCCTCGCCAACATGAGCCACGAGCTGCGCACGCCGCTCAGCTCGGTGATCGGCTTCGCCGAGATGCTCGCCGACCGACACTACGGCGAGATCAACGAACGGCAGCGCCAGTGCCTCGACAGCATCGTCGACTCCGGCCACCACCTCCTCGAGCTGATCAACGACATCCTCGACCTCGCCAAGATCGAGGCCGGACGGCTGGCCCTCAACACCGTCGAGCTCGACGCGGCCCCCCTCATCGCCGATCTCGCCAGCGCCATGCAGGGCATGGCCGAGCGCAAGGGGATCCATTTCGCGGTCGGCATGGAGGAGGGCTCGCCGCCGATCGTCGCCGATCCGCGGCGGCTCAAGCAGATCGTCCTCAACCTGCTGTCGAACTCCGTCAAGTTCACCCCCGAAGGCGGCTGGATCTCGGTCGCCTTGCGATCCGCGACGGCGCTCGGCGAGCCGGAGGGCATCTGGCTGGCGGTGGCGGACAGCGGCATCGGCATCCGCGCCGACGACCTCGGTCGCCTCTTCCAGCCCTTCGAGCAGCTCGACGGCTCCTACCGTCGCAACCAGCAGGGGACCGGCCTCGGCCTGGCGCTCACCCGCAGGCTGGCCGAGCTGCATGGCGGCCGGGTATGGGCGGAGAGCCAGGGAGAGGGCCGCGGCAGCATCTTCCATGTCGTCCTCCCCGCCGGCGGCCCGGCGCAGGCGGCGCGATGAGCGGCGCCTCGCGGGTGCTGGTGGTCGACGACGTCGAGCGCAACCGCCTGCTCCTCTCCGGCGTCGTCGAGTCGTTGGGCTACGAGGTGGAGACGGCGCGCGACGGCCTCGACGCCCTCGCCAAGCTTCCCCTCGGCATCGACCTCGTCCTCCTCGATGTGATGATGCCTGGCCTCGACGGCTACGAGGTGGCGCGGCGCCTGCGCGGCGACCCGCGTTTCGCCGAGCTCCCGGTCATCATGGTGACCGCGCTCGACAGCCGCGAGGACCGCATCCATGCCGTGCAGGCGGGCGCCAACGACTTCATCGCCAAGCCGGTCGACCGCACCGAGCTCGAGGTGCGGATCGGCTCGCAGCTCAAGCTCAAGGAGGCGCGCGAGGCGCTCTGCCGCCACCAGGCGGCGCTCGAGGAGACGGTCGCCCAGCGGACGGCGGCCCTGCGCGGCGCCGTCGAGGAGCTGGCCGAGGCGCAGCGGCGCACCTACGCCGCGCACCTCGACACCATCCGCCGGCTGGTGCTGGCCGCCGAGCTCAAGGACAGCGAGACGGCGCACCACATCGTCCGCATCAGCCGCTACACGGCGGTGCTCGGCCACGCCCTGCGCATGTCGCCGGGCGAGGTCGAGGCGCTCGGCCAGGCGGCGACCATGCACGACGTCGGCAAGATCGGCATCCCCGACGCCATCCTCGCCAAGCGCGGAGCGCTGACCGCGGAGGAGCGGCGGGTGATGGAGACCCACTCGACGATCGGCGGCCGCATCCTCGACGGCTCGCCCTCGGAGCTCATGCAGGCGGGGCGGACGATCGCCCTCACCCATCATGAGAAGTGGGACGGCAGCGGCTATCCGCACGGTCTGGCCGGCGAGGACATCCCCCTGTCGGGGCGGATCTGCGCCGTGGCCGACGTCTTCGACGCGCTGACCACCGACCGCCCCTACCGTGCCGCGCTCACTCCCGACGAGGCCTTCGGGCTGATGGAGGCGGAGCGCGGCTCGCGCTTCGACCCCCGGCTCCTCGACCTTTTCCTCGACCGGCGCGAGGAGGTGGTGGCGATCCAGCGCGAGCTCCGCGACGCCGCGCAACTGGGCGCTCCGCCGCAGCCCGCGGCGGCCGATCCGGCCAGGGAGCAGAGATGATCAAGGTCCTCGTCGCCGACGACCACACCCTCTTCCGCGAAGGCGTCAAGCGCATCCTGGAGCAGGCGGAGGGCTTCTCCGTGGTCGGCGAGGCGGCGACGGGCGAGGAGGCGGTCGAGCGCGCCGGCCGCTGCCGCCCGGACGTCGTCATCCTCGACGTCTCGATGCCCGGCCGCGGCGGTATCGAGACGGCGCAGGAGCTCAAGCGGCGCCTCCCCGCGGTGCGCATCCTCATGCTGACCATCCATCCGGAGGACCACTTCGCCGTGCGCTGTCTGAAGGAGGGCGCCGACGGCTACCTGACCAAGGACACCGCGCCGGGCCAGCTCCTGGAGGCGATCCGCAAGGTCCGCGCCGGCGGCAAGTACATCACCCCCAGCCTCGCCGAGCGGCTGGCGGCCAGCCTCGAGACCGGCTTCGGACGCATGCCGCACGAGAGCCTCTCCGAGCGGGAGTTCGAGGTTCTGCGGCTGATCGCCGCGGGTAAGAGCGCAAGCGACATCGCCGCCGAGCTCCACCTCTCCGTGAAGACGGTGTCGACCTACCGCGCCCGCATCCTCGAGAAGATGGGGATGAAGAACAACGGCGAGATCATGCGCTACGCCTTCGAGTGCGGGCTGGCGCAGTAGCCGCCCGCTCCCCTGCGACTCAGCGGCCGGCCGCCTCGCTGCGGAGCCGCGCGAGGAGGGCTGCGAGATCTCCGGATCCTGCCTCCACGACGGCGGGGAGCGCGACCCGCTGACCGGGGGCGCCCGCCGCGGTCACTTCGATCTCGACCTGCGGTGCGGCCGCCGGCAGGTTGCGCGCGGCGATCCGCACCTCGCCCGCCGGATCCGCGGCGCCGGCGCGCGCCGTCTGCAGCAGGCCGAGCAGGAGCTGGTAGACGGCGAGCGGATCGCCGGCGAGTGGCCAGAGATCGGCAGGGTAGTCGATCGCGATCGGCGTCCGCGGGAAAACGAAGGCGGCGAGCTTGCGGAGGTCGGAGAAGAGGTGCTGGAGCTGGAAGACCACCAGCTCGCCCTCCGCCGCGCGCGCCAGGCGCAGCAGCTGGCGCACCGCGTGGACCGCCTCCCGCGTGCTCGCCGAGAGCTCGGCGAGCGCCCGCCCGCCGGCTTCGCCCGGCGAGCCCGCGGCCAGCAGGTCGAGGATCATGAGATTCGCGGCGAGGAGATTGCCCAGCTCGTGGGCGAGGCCGCCGGCGAGCGCCAGCACGCTCCGCGCGCGGTCCAGCCGCGGCTCGGGGTCGCGTTCCTCGTCGGTCGGCATCCTTCGCTCCGGGCAACCACTGTCAAACGATTGCTAAAGTCTAGCCTCCGGCATCCGAAGTCGCAAGGCCGTCGGCCAAAGTCCTTTCAAGCGGGAACACGGAGCCTGGTCGATCCCGCCGGCAGGCCGCGCCTCGGCCAGCACGTCCGCCGCCGCCGTTCGAGAGCCGCCGATCGGTCGGGCGGCGCGCCGATTCGATCCGTAGCCCCGCCGATCGGATTTCTATTCAGCCGAACCGATCGGCAGCCCGCCGATTCAATCGATAGCCGGCCGAAGCGATTCGTAGCTCGCCGATCGAATCCGTAGCTCGCCAATTCGTTTCGTAGCTCGCCGATCGAATCCGTAGCTCGCCAATTCGTTTCGTAGCCCGCCGATCGAATCCGTAGCTCGCCAATTCGTTTCGTAGCCCGCCGATTCGATTTCCAGCTCGCCGATCGCTTTCGTAGCCCGCCGAAGCGATCGGCCGCCAGCCGGTGCTCGCGGACCCGCCCCAACGCAGCGGCGGCCCGCTGTGCGGGCCGCCTGGGGTACGTCGCCGGGATCGGGAGGTGGTTTGGGGTCGGCTCGCGGCGCCAGGCCGAGACCGGAGGAGATGCGCGATCGAGCCGGCCGCGCCTCTACTGGAAGTAGCCGGTGACGTCGAGGATGACGTGCACGGTGCCGGCGGCGGCGAGGCCGGCCTTGATCGAGAGATCGTTGGCGTTGGTCGACAGCGGCACGATGGCGCCGTTGGCGATCGCCGGCTCGCCGGCCACGAAGTTCAGGGTCGAGACGTTGGGCTGCGCCGATCCCGAGGGCCAGATGGTGAGGTGGCCGTCCTTCGTCGGCTGGGTGATGGTGACGTTGAGCACGGCCGCCTTGGCGCCGGTGGGGACGCCGCACTGGCCCTGGATCGGGAAGTCCCGCGAGCCGGTGCTGGAGAGCGCCGGGCCGCCGGTGCCGCTGCCGCCGCCGACGGTGTTCGCCGGAGTGCGGGTGTCGACGATGCGGCAGGGCGTCACCGAGTGGAACTGGAACGGCCCGTCCGCGCGGAGCGGCGTCGGCGCGAGGCCCAGGACAAGGGCGCCGAGGGCGAGCGCGGCGAATGCGGCGGGTACATGCCGTAGCGTGGACTTCTGCGTGCGTCCCATCGTTCGGTCTCCTTCGATCCTGGTTCGAGATCCGGGTGTCGGTCGATCCTACTGGAAATACCCATCGACGTCGATGATGAGGTGGGTGGCGCCGTTGCCGGTGACCACCGCGTTGGCGTTGACCGTGCCGCTGCCGTCGGCCGCCAGAGGGAGGATGGCGTTGTTGGCACGCGTCTGGCCGGCGCTGAAGTTGATCGTGCTGGCGGCGAGCGGCGCGCAGCCGCCGGGCGAGAAGCGCACGAAGCCGCCGCCGCTCGGCTGCGTCACCGTGACGTTCAGCGACAGCGCCTTGGCGGAGAGCGGCACGCCGCAGGTGCCGCCGAGGGTGAACGGCCGCACCTGCCCCGAGCCGAGCGGCGACGAGGGGTTGCGGGTGTCGACCATCCGGCAGGGCGGCACGGTGAAGTAGTCGAGGGCGCCGGCGGGCGGCGTGCAGGCGCCCGAGCAGGCGGGGGTGCCGGGCACCACGCCGGTGCGCCGGGCGTTCTGATGGAAGAGCCCCCACGGCGGCACGCTCGAGCGCGAGATCGGGTTCCACACCGAGAGCTGGGTGTTGGGCGGCGACGGCGGGCCGCCGACCGCCACCACCTCGATCATGGCGCCCGCCGCGGTCGGGTCCTCGAGATCTCCCACCGCCGCGTAGGGCACGCCGGTGCTGTTGAAGCTGGGGAGCGAGCTGCTGAAGTTGCCGCTGTGCTCGGTGAGCAGCGTGCCCGCGGCGGAGAAGACGGCGACCGAGTGGTTGGTCGAGACGAGGATCTCCGGCGCCGCGTCGGCGCCCAGCACGTCGGCGACGAGCGGCGGCCCGGCCGAGGCGGAGACGCCGTTGAAGTCGAGCACCGTCTGCATCGGGAAGACGGCGGTGCCGTTGCCGCGGAAGGCGAAGAGGTGGTAGGCGGTGCTCGGCGAGCTGGTGTCGGCGGTGACGATGACGTCGAGCTTGCCGTCGCCCTCGAGGGCGGCGAGCGCCGGCGTCTTGTCGCTCTGGCCGACGATCGAGACCGGCCAGCCGGTGACCGTCGAGCCGTCGCAGTGGTAGGCGTAGATCTTCTGCGCGCGGCCGGCGTAGAAGGTGCCGGTGCCGTGGATGATCTCCGGCTTGCCGTCGCCGTCGATGTCGCCCACCACCGGGCCGCCGGTGATCACCTGGTCGATGCACTTGGGGAAGCCGGCGACCTCGGAAGGCGGCTGGCAGTCGACCGGGTTGGCGTCCGGGCAGGTCTGCGTCGAGTCGAAGCGGAAGACGTGCAGGCAGCCGCCGTCCGGGGTGTTGAACGGCGCCCCCTCGGCGTGCGCGTCGGCGCCGATGATGACGTCGAGCTTGCCGTCGCCGTCGATGTCGTGGAGGGCGGGGGAGGACCACACGGTGTCGCGGACGAATTTCGGCCAGCCCGGCTCGTTCGTGCCGTCGGCGCCGCGGACGACGTAGACGAACATGTCGAAAGAGCCGAAGACCACCTCGTTCTTGCCGTCGCCGTCGACGTCGCCGATCGCCGGCGTCCCCACCACCGGGTCGGGGTGGCCGTCTGGGGTCGCCGAGGTGCCGCCGACGAGGTCGTGGGTGTTGAACTGCCAGAGCACCGGCCAGCTCGAAGTGCCGGCGTTCTTGAAGGCGATGACACCGCCGTTCTTCGAGAAGTCGCCGTTGCTGCCGTAGCCGACGACGAGGTCGAGCTTGCCGTCGCCGTCGAGGTCGCCGGCCGCCGGGCTGGAGCTGATCGGCGAGCCGATCACCTTGGGGAAGCCGGGGGCCTCGCCCCAGATCCCCGAGCCGTTCTTGTAGACGACGTGGAGCTCGCCCGAGAAGGTGGCGAAGACGATCGACTTGGTGCCGTCCGCCGAGAGCCCGAGGTCGACGATCAGTGGCTCGGAGAGGAAGAGCTTGCCCGAGCCGGTGAAGGTGAGCGGCGTGAACTTGAGCGGCGGCGCCGTCTGCGCCGCGGCCGGAGAGGCCGCCAGCGCGGCGAAGGTGAAAGCTGCGAGGAGGTTGGCCGCCGCGCGCCGAACGCTGGCGCGCTGCCGGAAGAGTCTGGCTACGCTCTGCATATCGATACTTGAGTATGACACAGAAGGGATGCCGCCAGACCGCCGAGTGCGCGCCGGCCCTTCAAGCGAGCCCGAGCCCGGCGTAGAGCGCCAGCCAGCGGTCGGCGACCCGTCCGGCGTCGTCCGCGGCGAGGTCGGCGGCGGCCGTTCCGGGCGGCGGAGAGGTGCCGCGGAGGAGCGCCTCGAGGCGCTCGGCGACGCCCGCCGCCCCGGCGGCCGGGTCGATCAGCAGTCCGCCGCCCTCGGCGCGGATGCGGTCGGCGACCGCGCCGTGGTCGAAGGCGAGGACCGGCACGCCGGCGAGCCGGCACTCGGAGAGCGCCAGACTGTAGGACTCGGGGACCACCGAGAGCAGCAGGGCGAGGTCGATGCGGTCGCGGCGGAGGAGGCGCGGCAGCGCGCCGCTCCGGTAGTAGCCGCGCACGCCGACGCCGGCGAGCCGGCGCAGGCGGCGGAGGAGGTCCGCATCGCCGCCGCCGTAGACGGTGAAGGCGATGCCGCTCGCGGCGAGCCGCTCGGCGACCGCGGCGAAGATCTCGCCGCCCTTGTGCGGCTGGGCGCCGCCGACGAGCGCCACGCGGCGCGGCCAGGGCGTGCCAGCGCCCGACCGACCGGGTTGCGGCGGTTGACCCGACAGCCGCCGCCCCGGCGGCCGGGCGGGCGGGATGACCGTCGATCGGGCGGCGAGGGCGGCGCCGGCGGTGGGGAAGAGCTCGGCATGGGCACGGCGCAGGTAGTCGGAGGGGAAGACGGTCGCCGCGGCGCGCGCCAGGAGGGCGGCGCCGAGCTCGCGGCGGCGGTCCTGGAGGCCGCCGGGGTCCGCCTCGTCCGGCGCCTCCAGAACGCCGATACCGGCGGCGGCGAGGCAGGCGGCGCAGCGCGCCGGCTCCCGGCAGCCGTTGCAGAAGCGCCCCGCCGGCAGCTCGAAGAGGTGGGGCCGCGGACAGAAGAGGGCGAAGTCGTGGAGAGCGAGGATCAGCGGCAGCCCCTCGCCGGCGAGGCGCGCCAGCGAGCCGAGCGGCAGCCCCGCTGCCCCCTCGACGTGGAGGGCGCGGGCGCCGCAGCGCTCGACCGCCCAGGCGACGACGCGCTCGAGCTCGGCATCGTCGAGGGCGGCGGCGGCGGGCGGCGCGTCGGCGGCGAGCTCGGCGGCGCGGCGCCGCGGCCCCTCCGTCAGCTCGAGCCGCAAGGCGCCGCGGCGCGGGTAGAGGAGCGCCAGCGGCCGCCGCCGCTCCTCCTCGGCGAGGCGGGCGAGGAGCGCCGCCTGCACGCCGCCGAGCCGCGCTGCCGGCGCGGCGCCGGAGAGGATGAGGATCGGAAAGGCCGCCGGCGGCAGACCGAGCGCCGCCTCGAGGCCGTCGAGGGGCGCGAAGGAGCGGCGGCGGCGGACCTCGGCGAGGCGGTCCCAGGCCCGCGCCGCCGCCGCCCGCGGCCCCTCGGCCGCCGCCACCCGCCAGGCCGCCGCGGCGTTCATCGCCGATCCCCCGAGCTGCGCGCCGCGAGGACAGCGTCGTAGACGGCCTCGATCTCCGCGGCGTGCTCGTCCAGGCCGGCAACCGGCGGCAGGTTCCGCCGCCAGCCGGCGAGGATCGCGGGGTCGGCGGCGAGCCGCTCGACCCAGGCGGCGATCTCCGCCGCGTCGCCCGGCGCCACCAGCGCCCCGCAGTCGCGCCCCTCGAACATCTCGGGGAGGGCGCCGCGGTCGCTGGCGACGACCGGCACGCCGCAGGCCATCGCCTCGCGGGCGACGAGGCCGAACGACTCGAGGCCGAGGGACGGGATGACGAGGAGGTCGAGCCCAGCGAGGAGGGCGCCCTTCTCGGCCTCCGCGAAGCGGCCGGCGAGGCGGACGCCGGCGGGCAGGCCGCCAGCCAGGATCTCCGCCATGTAGGCGGGTGAAGCGTCGGGGTCGCCCCAGGCGGTGAGGGTGGCGACCGCCGGGTCGATGCGGCGGAAGGCCGCCACCGCCACGTGCAGCCCCTTGTGCGGCAGGAAGGAGCCGACGAAGCCGCAGGCGAGCGGGCGTGCGGCCTGGCCCTCGGGCCGCTGGCGGGGGGCGAGCCCGGTGCGGTCGATGCCGTAGCGCACGAGGTCGACCGGCACGCCGGCGGGGAGGAGGCCGAGGGCGGCGTAGCTGTCGCGGAGGAAGCGCGAGCCGAGGGCGAAGGCGTCGGCGGCGGCGAGGGCGCGGCGGGAGAGGCGCCCGCGCTCGGCGTAGAGGGCGCGGTTCCAGAGCGCCGCCGGCGGGATGCCGGTCGCCGGCAGGCAGCGCGAGCACTTGCCGAGGCCGGGGCCGGAGCAGAGGCGCCGCTCGGCGTCGAGCAGGTTGGCGCGGGCGCACGCCGCCCACCAGTCCTGCAGCTGGTAGACGATGGGGATGCCGCGGCGCGCCGCGATCGCCGGCAGCGCCAGTGAGTGGCCGGCGAGGTGGTGGACGTGGAGGAGGTCGGGGCGGAAGCCGTCGAGGAGGCGGGCGAAGTCGGCCTCCAGCCGGCGGTCGCGGAGAGCGTTGCGCGACAGCGGGTCGCGCTGCGAGAAGTTGTTGACCAGGAGGCGCACCCTGACGCCGCCGTCGAGGAGCTCGACGGCATCGCCCAGCTCGCGCGCCGGATCGGCGATGCGGGCGAAGGCGGCGACCTCGCGCCAGGCCGCCTGCCGCCGCGCCAGCCACGCCGCGTAGAGCTCGGTGCCCGCCGGGTTGTAGGGCGGCCAGCCGTGGACGACGTGGAGCACCCGCCCCGGGCCGCCGCCGCTCCCGACGGGCCGCGGCCGGCGCGGCGGCGCGAGGTCGGCGAGCACCCGCGCGCGGAGCGGCGCCAGCGGATCGGCGCGCAGGAAGGCGGCGACCGTCGCCATGTACTCGGGGTGGAGGCGGCGCATGGCGCGGTGGGCGGCGGCGACGCGGCCGCCGCGCGCGGCGCCGAAGCTCCGCTGGCCCTCGTGGAAGATGAAGGTGGCGTCGTCCAGGGCGTGGGCGTAGCCGGCCTTGAGCGCCCGCATCGCCCACTCGCTCTCCTCGCCGTAGCCGAGGCCGAAGCTCGCCTCGTCGAAGAGGCCGAGCTGGTCGAGCGCCTTCCTTTTGATGAAGAGGCAGACGCCGACGCCGGTCGGCAGCCGCGGATAGGCGCGGCGCGAGCGCTCCTCGACCCGCGCGCCGAAGGCGTCGACGCTCCAGCCGGCGGGCAGAGCGTTGGTCTCCAGGAAGCGGGGGAGCGAGCAGATGGTGGCGCTGTTCGAGAACGGCGTCACCGTGGCGATCTCCGCTGCCGAGCCGGCCGCGGCGGCGAGCTTGGCGAGCCAACCGGCGGTCACCTGCGTGTCGCTGTTGAGGAGGACGACGTCGCGCGCCGAGAGCGCCATGGCGCCGTTGACCGCGGCGACGAAGCCCCGCCGCTCGGCGCTCGGCACGGCGAGGAAGCCCTCGCCCGGCACCGCCGCGGTGAGCCGCGCGGCGAGCGCCGCGGTCGCCGCCGGCTGCGGCCCGTCGAGCGCCAGGATCAGTCGATGCGCCGCGAGGTCGGTGTGCGCGAGCAGGCTCTCGACGCAGCGCGCCAGCGCCTCCGGCGCGCCGCACACCGGCACGATGACGTCGAGCGGCCCGCGCGGCCGCTCCGGCGGCACCCGCCCCGGATCGCCGGCGAGAGAGAGGGGCTTGCCGCGCACCGGCGTCTCATATCACGAGGCTCGAGGCGGCCCGGGCGGCGGGGGGTCGTGCCGTCGATCGTCGTCGCCGGTGCGGAACCGGTTGGCCGCTGCGGAGACGTCCCAGGTCCTGAACGATACCCTCTCGTACATCTCGGGGACCGCGGGACGTCTCCGCGGCGGCACAGAAGAACATCTTTCAGCAGCAGCGCTCGCGTCCTCGCCGGCTTGTCCCTACGCCGGCGGCGCCAATCTGTCGACTTCGGCGAGCTCCTCGGGCGTCAGGCGCCAGACGGCGGCGGCGACGTTGCCGCGCGCCTGCTCGGGTTTGGTGGCGCCGGCGATCACCGAGGCGACGGTCGGATGAGCGAGGAGCCAGCCGAAGGCGAGCTCGAGGAGGGTGTGGCCGTGGGCGGCGGCGAAGGCGGCGAGCTCTTCGACGGCGTCCAGGTTGCGCGGCGTCTTGAAGCGGCTGTCGCCCTTCGCCAGACGGCCATCCGCGGGCGCCTGCCGACCGGGCCGATACTTGCCGGTGAGGAGGCCGGAGGCGAGCGGGAAGAAGGGGACGAAGGCCATCCGCTGGCGCGCGACCTCGGCGAGCACCTCGGCCTCGGGCTCGCGGTGGAGGAGGCTGTACTCGTTCTGCACCGCGACGAAGCGCGCCGCGCCGGCGCCGACCGCGGCCGCCGCCTCGCGGAGCTGGCCGGCGGAGAAGCCCGAGCAGCCGATCTCGCGCACCTTGCCGGCCTTCACCTGCTGGTCGAGGGCGGCCAGGGTGTCGGCGATCGGCGTCGCCGGATCGGGGCGGTGCAGCCAGTAGAGGTCGATGCGGTCGGTCGCCAGGCGGCGCAGGCTGTCGTCGAGGGCGCTGCGCACGTAGTCAGGCTTGGCGCCCTTCTTCGCCGCGTCGCCGCCGACCTGCATGCCGAACTTGGTCCCCAGCACGACGCGGTCGCGCCGGCCGGCGAGGATGCGGCCGAGGAACTCCTCGCTCCGCGTGTCGCCGTAAATGTCGGCAGTGTCGAGGAAATCGATGCCGGCGTCGAGCGCCGCGTCGACCACCGAGCGGGTGGCCGCCTCGTCGAGCCGGCCGCCGAAATTGTTACAGCCCAGCCCCACCTCCGAGACCGCGAGCGAGCCGATGCGTCGTCTTTCCATGGCGGTTCCCCTTCCTCGTTCCTTCCGGCCGTCGATCATCGCACGGCCGTGCCGGGTCCACGGGGAAGCGAGAGCAAGGAGCGCGCCGGGCCGGAGTGCCGCGCGGAGCGTCGGGACGCCCGCGCTTGCGGTAGGCTCCGCGGCCGTGGCCGCCGCAGACCCCCGCACCGCCGCACCCCTGCGCACCGTCTGCGTCACCGGCGGCGCCGGCTTCATCGGCTCGCACGTCGCCGCCGCCTGCGTCGCCGCCGGCTATCGGACGCTCGTCCTCGACGACCTCTCCGGCGGCCGGCGCGACAACGTTCCCGACGGCGCCGAGCTCCACGTCGTCGACATCCGGGAGCCCGCCGCCGCGGCGCTGGTCGAGGGCGCCGGCGTCGACGTCCTCGCCCACTTCGCGGCGCAGATGGACGTCCGGCGCTCGGTCGCCGATCCGGTCTTCGACGCCGAGGTCAACGTCGTCGGCACCCTGAAGCTCCTCGAGGCGGCGCGCCGCGGCGGCGTCCGTCAGGTGCTCTTCGCCTCGACCGGCGGCGCCATCTACGGCGAGCAGGAGCGCTTCCCGGCCGACGAGGACCACCCGCTGCGGCCGCTGTCGCCCTACGGGGTCGCCAAGCTCGCCGTCGAGCGCTACCTCTTCGCCTACCACGCCGTCCACGGCCTGCCCGCCGCCTGCCTGCGCTTCGCCAACGTCTACGGCGAGCGGCAGAACCCCCACGGCGAGGCGGGCGTCGTCGCCATCTTCCTCTCCCGCCTGCTCGCCGGCGAGACGCCGACGATCCACGGCGACGGCGGCCAGACCCGCGACTACATCCACGTCTCCGACGTGGTGAGCGCCACCCTTGCCCTCCTCGGCCGGCCGGGCTTCCACGTCTACAACGTGGGGACCGGCATCGAGACCTCGGTGGTCGAGCTCTACCGCGACATCGCGCGCGCCCTGGGGAGCGAGCGCAGGGCGGAGCACGGCCCGGCGAAGGCCGGCGAGCAGCAGCGCTCGGTGATCGACTCCTCCCGCCTGCACCGCGACTTCCCGCTCGCCCAGCCGCTCCCCCTCGCCGCCGGCCTCGACCGCACCGCCGCCTGGTTCCGCGCCCGCGCCAACCGACCACAACCCTGACCGGCGGCCTGGCGGCCGCGGGACCCTGTCGTCAGCGGCCGGCGGCGCCAGCGAGCTCGGGGAAGGCCGCATCGAGCGGCGCGAGGAGCGCCAGAGCCCTGCCGCGCGCGCCGGCCGCGGCGGCGGCGCGGGAGAGGTCGAGGCGGGCGGAGGCGGGATCGACGCCGGGCGGGCGCCAGGCGGCGAGCGCCGGCGGCAGCGCGCGATCCGGCGCGGTCGGCTCGCCGCGATCGAGATAGAGGGCGAGGGCGGCGACGCGCGGATCGTCGGGACGGACGGCCGCCGCCGCCGCCGCGGCGCGGCCGGCGCGGCCGAGATCGCCGAGCGCGGCGAGGTCGACCGCCGCCCAGTAGGCGGGCACGCCGACGTCCTTGTCGTCGATGGTGAAGTCGCCGCCCGCCGCGGCGAGCGGCGCCAGGGCGGCGAGCGACTCGGCGGCGCGTCCGGCGCGGGCGAGGGCGACGCCGGCGGCGAAGCGCCGGGCGTCGCGCGCCAGCGCCGGCCGCAGCGCCCGGCCCTCCTCCCAGGCGAGGAGACGCGCCCCCGCCGAGGGAGGCTCCGGGCCCAGGGTGCGGTCCCAGCCGAGCTGGTCGAGGAGGGCGCTGCGCGCGCTCCCCTGCGCCAACCAGAGCGCCGCGCAGAGCCCGAGCAGGAGGCCGGCCGGTGGTCGCAGATTGCCGCGCAGTCGGCTCTCTCCACCGTCGCTGCTCCTACCGCGAAAGAGATCGGCGGCGACGACCGGACCGGCGATCCAGAGGGCGAGGGCGAGCGGCAGGCGCTGGCGCGCCGAGGCGTAGGTCACCACCTGCACGGCGAGGGCGAGGAGGGCGACGGCGAGCGGCCCGGCGAGGCCGGCGAGCCGGGGGCGGCGGGCGAAGGCGATCCACGGCAGCGCCAGGAGGAGGAGCGCGAAGCCGGTGGGGAGGAGCGGCCGCAGGCGGCGATCGAGCATCTCGGCCGGCGCCAGGTCGTGCGCCTCGTAGGGGCCGAGGGCGAGGGCGGCCTTGCGCAGCAGGCGCGCCAGGCCGCGGCCCGGCGCCGCGGCGAGGCCGTCGAAGGCGAGGCGGGTCCAGTAGCGGTTGGCGGCGGCGGGGCCGAGCCGCCGGCCGCTCGCCCACGAGGCGATCTGGCGGTAGGCGACGTGCCCGTAGTCCGCCGCCTCCGGGTGGGCGCGCTCGAGCTCGATCACCGCCGCCGGCGCGAAGCGGGTGAGCCCGGTGGCGCCGGGGCCGTTGCCCTCGTAGAAGACGGCGCCCGGGTTCATCAGCGTCGGCGCGCCGGTGGCGAGAGACCGTGAGACGAGGAGCGGCCCGGCGAGGAGGAGGCCGGCGGCCGCGGCGGTGAGCCAGAGAGCGCGCCTCCCGCCACGCGGCGCCGAGGCGGCGATCCACGCCGCCCAACCCGGCAGCAGGGCGAGGTGCTGCGGGCGGGCGAGCCCGGCGAGGACGACGGCGGCGAAGGCGGCGGCGGCGAGGAGGGTCGCCGCGCGGTCGCGGGGCCTCGCCGCCGTGAGGCGGGCGCGGGCGGCGAGCCCGGCGAGGATCGCCGCGGCGAGGAGGAAGGCGATGAGGATCTCCGGCTCCTCGATCCCGCAGTCGACGAGGAACGGCCGATAGAGCGCGGCGCCGAGGCCGGCGGCGAGCCCCCAGCCGCTGCCGGCGAGGAGGGCGACGGAGAGGGTGACGGCGGCGGCGGTGGCGGCGTGGAGGACCGCCTGGCCGCCGAGGAGGAGGCGGTCGGAATCGGCGGCGAGATGGCCCGCGAGGCGGGCGGCGGCGAGGTAGAGCGGGCTGTAGTCGAGCAGCCGCTCGGCGGCGGCGGCGGGCGGCGCGGCGGCCGCTTCGAGGTACTTGGGGAAGAGCGCCGGCGGGTGGGTGACGTCGGCGACGACCCAGGCGGCGAGGAGGGCGACGGCGAAGGCGAGCGCGGCGGCCGGCAGGGCGCGCCTCGGCAGCAGCCGCTGCGGCGGCGATGGCGGCGGCTGTGGCCGGCTGGCGCCGGCACGGTCCTCGGGCGCGGTCATGGTCGGGCCGGACTCTACCCTGGCCTCCCGCCGGCTCGCCGAAGCCCCCCTGGCATCGACGCTGGCATAGAATCGATGACGGGCTCGCTGCTCAACCGGCCAGCCAGGCGCGGCCAGCGCCGAGGAGACCTCGCCATGAGCGTCCGCCGCCGTCTCGCATTTCTCTGTCCCGCGGCCGGTCTGCTGGCCGGCGCTCTCGCCGCTCAGCCGCGGCCGATCTCCGGCGTCTTCCAGATCTCGCGGCCGTTCGCCTCTCCCGCCGGGCTCGTGCGCAGCTTCGGCGAGCCGGCCGTCGGCGCCCTCGGCAACGGCGGCTTCGCCGTCGGCTGGACGCACGAGGACTCGCTCGGCGCCGCCGACCTCCAGGGCAGCGGCGTCGACGGCCGGCTGGTCTCGGCGGCGGGCATCCCCGGCGGCGACTTTCGGGCCGAGCAGGACAGCGATCCGTCGACCGGCACCGGCTGCCCGGTGCTCGCCGGTGTCGGCGGCAGCGCCGGCGGCGGCTTCCTCCTCGCTCACCTGCGTTTGCAGGAGCCCAACAGCGTCGTCGAGACGTGGAGCTACGGCGCTGGCGCCGCGGCCGCGGCCCGCATCGAGGACAACGTCGGCGATGCCGCCGAGAGCGACGACGATGAGTGCCCGGCGCTGGCCGCCAGCGCCGCTGGGCGCCACGTCGTCGGCTGGGCGCGCACCCACCCCGGCGACTCGCCGACGACCTATTTCGTGCGCTCGTTCGCCGCCGACGGCGCCCCCGCCGGGCCGCCGCTCGCCCTCGACTCCGCCCTCGCCGACGGCGGCATCGAGCCGCCGGCGGTGGCGATGGACGGCGCCGGCCGCTTCGTCGCCGCCTGGCGCGGCGGCGCCTCTCCCGGGCTTTTCGCCCGCCGCTTCGCCGCTGACGGCACGCCGCTCGGCGCCGGCTTCCAGGTCGCTCCCGCCGCCGTCGGCGGCCCGCTCCTCGCGCTCGCCGCCGACGGCGGCTTCACCGTCGTCTACGCCCGGCCGGTGCCGGGCGGCGGCGCGCTCACTCTGCGGCGGTTCGCCGCCGACGGCACGGCGCAGGGAGGGCCGGTGGCGGCGGGTACCGTCTCCCGGCTGCTCCAGGTGGCGGCCGATCGCTTCGGCAATTTCGCGGTGCTGTCGCTCGGCGCCAGCCTGCGGACGCGGGTGCAGATCTTCGACCGCTCGCTCGCGGCGCACGGTGGGCCGGTCGTCGTCGCGCCGGCGCCGCCGGCGTCAACGGTCGAGCGGCGCTCCGCCATCGCCCTCGCCGACTCCGGCCGCCTGCTGGTCGCCTGGATCGACGGCCCGGTGCTCGCCCTGCCGAGCCAGCCGTCGGTCGTCCGCGGCCAGCTCTGGCAGGCCCTCCACGAGACGAACCGCTGCGCCGATCGCGGCAACCACCTGCACTGCGACAGCGAGGCGACCGGTCGACTGACGGCCGGCGACGAGCCTCTGCTGGGCGATCCGGGACCGCGCTGAAGGCGGCTACAGCGCGGGCGGCGCGCCGCAGATGCGGAGGAAGGCCTCGAGGTAGCGCTCGCGGGTGCCGTCGACGACGTCGGCCGGCAGCGGCGGCGGCGGGCTCTGGTGGTCCCAGCCGGTCGAGTCGAGCCAGTTGCGCACGTATTGCTTGTCGAAGGAGACCGGCTCCTCGCCCGGCCGCCAGCGCGCCGCGTCCCAGTAGCGCGAGGAGTCGGGGGTGAGCACCTCGTCGATCAGCAGCAGCTCTTCTCCGATCAGCCCGAACTCGAACTTGGTGTCGGCGAGGAGCAGGTCGCGCTCGGCGGCGCGCCGCGCCCCCAGCTCGTAGAGGGCGAGGGTGAGCTCGCGGAGGCGGCCGGCGAGCGGCGCGCCCACCGCCGCCGCCAGGGTCGCGAAGTCGACGTTCTCGTCGTGCCCCGCCTCCGCCTTGGTCGCCGGGGTGAAGATCGGCTGCGGCAGCCGGCTGGCGCGGAGCAGGCCGGGCGGCAGCGGGATGCCGCAGACGGCGCCGCTGGCGGCGTACTCGCGATAGCCGCTCCCCGCGAGATAGCCGCGCGCGACGCATTCGAAGGGGACGACCTGGGCCTTCCTCACCACCACCGCGCGGCCGGCGAGCAGCTCGGCGAAGGGCTGCAGGGCGGCGGGGAAGCGGCGCGCGTCGGTCTCCAGCAGATGGTGCGGCACGACGCCGGCGAGCTGGGCGAACCAGAAGGTCGACAGCTGGGTGAGGATCTTCCCCTTGCCGGGGATCGGCGGCGAGAGGATGTGGTCGTAGGCCGAGAGCCGATCGGTCGCCACGATGAGGAGGGCGTCGCCGAGATCGTAGACGTCGCGCACCTTGCCGCGGCGGGGCGGCGGCAGGCCGGGGAGGGCGGTCTCTCGCAGGGCGGTCTCGCCGGCGCCGGCGCTCTCCGGCGCCGTCATGAGAACCCCGCTGCGCCGCTCCGCGAGCGCGCGAACTCGCGCTCGACGGCGCCGACGAGGCCGCCGGCGAGCGGCTCGCTGCGGTCGGCGAGCGAGTCCTCGCCGAAGTCGGTGCCGGCGACGAACTCGAAGACGGAGAGCTTCTCGAGCCCCTTCAGGGCGGCGAGACCGAGCTTGCGGACGCCGACCACCAGCCGCTCGCCGGCGTCGTCGATCTCGAGCATGACGTAGCCGCGGCCGCCGTCGGCGGCGCGGTAGAGGATGCGCTCGCCGAGCTCCTCCTCGAGCTGCGCGACGTAGGGGCCGGTCGCCACCAGGCCGCGGTTGACGAGGTTGCCGTTGCGGTCGATGTAGGCGTGGAACTGACGCGCCTCCTCGCGCTTGTCGACGAGGTCGAGGTTGCCCTGGGTCACCGGCGCGAAGAAGCGCTGCACCGCCGACTCCGGATAGCCCTGGGTGATGAGCATGTTCTTGACCTCCTCGATCTCCCGCGTCGCCTTGCCGGTGACCAGCCGCGACAGCTCGACCAGGCCGTGGCCGAAGAACTCGTAGCGCTCGCCCTCCTCGGGGCCGCCGCCGCCCATCGGGATCAGCCGGTAGTGGCCGTAGTTGAGCGCGATGCGCATGCCGCGGTCGAACGGGAAGCCGTCGTCGAGCGCCTGCTGATAGTAGCTCTGCACGTGGAGAGCGCAGAGCAGGAGGTTCTTCGCCTCGCGGCTGGAGTAGAAGGCGCCGTCACCCAAGTACTTCTCGAGCTTGGCGCGGCGCGAGAGGGCGAGCCGGTTCACCCGCCGCTGGAAGCGGAACATCATGCGGAAGGCCTCGTCCTGGCTCTCGGCGCCGGAGCGGTGGAGGACCGAGACGGTCTGCGAGAAGTCGCTGATGTCGTAGATCAGGCCGTAGCGGTCGACCCGCGGATCGACCACCCAGGAGGCCATGAAGTCGAGCGGCCGCGTCGCCGGCGACAGGCGCTGCTCGGCGCGCGCGGCTCCGAAGCCGCCGACGGCCGTCGCCGAGCCGCCGCCGCTGGCGGCCCCGCCGCCCCCCGGCCGCAGCGCGCTCCCCGGCCGGCAGACGAGGTGGTCGCCCCGGCTCTCGACCGGCAGCAGGGTGCGGCGCAGAGCGTGGAACAGCTCGTACTCCTTGAGCTTGAGGAGGAGGCTCTCCCAGATCTGCACCTGCTCGGCGGAGAGCAGGCGCGCCGGGTCGTAGCCGCGGCGGGTGGCGAGGAAGGAGACGTAGCCCATGCGATGGAGCAGGTCGCGGCCGCCGCCGCTCGGCGGATCCGCCCCCAGCAGGTGGATCACCGCGGCGACCAGGTCGCGGTCGCTCTCCAGCTGCTCGGCGTGCCAGCGCGCCAGCTCCTCCAGCCGCAGGCGCAGGTCGCGGCCGTCGATCCGCAGGTAGCCGTTGAAGTAGCCGGCGAGCTCCGAGAGGTCGCGGCCGATGTGGTCCTCGGTGAAGATGAGGACGTTGTCGCGCATGCGGGTGAGCAGGCGCGGGAAGAGGTCCTCCTCGACCTCCTCGGTGGCGCCGGCCAGCCGCTGCACCAGGTCGTAGGTGATGGCGAGCACGCGGTCGAGGTAGCGCTCGAGCACGCGATAGCGGATCTGCTCGCCGTGCCGGCGGCCGATCTCCAGATGCTGGCGGAGCACCCGCTTGGGGGTCTCCTTGAGGAAGCGGGCGATGTCGAGCGAGTGGGCGAGCCAGAAGATCGCCGGGTACTGGCGGCCGTAGCTCGAGGTGGTGACGTTCTCGCTGGCGCGGGTGAAGAGCGCGCGGTAGCGCTCCCAGGCGAGGGTGTACTGCTTGCGGTCGTAGGTCTCGCGGGACAGGATGGCGAGCTGCACCGTCTCCTCGCCGGCAAGATAGGTGCGCAGCGCGGTGCGGAGCTCCTCGCTGCGCGGCGACTGCAGGAGGGGGAAGCCGCGCGCCGGCGTGGCGCTCTCGTCGTCGAAGAAGATCTGGCGCGGCAGCGGCAGCGTCTTCTGGTAGTCCGGCAGCAGGCGGCGCACCTCGTCCATGTCGGCGCGCAGGAAGTTGAACGGCCCGGGGAGGACCTGCAGGAGGGAGAACGGGCTCATCTCGGAGACCACGCGGCGACCATCGATCGGGACCTCAACTCGCGGTGGTTTACGTATAGCATACCCGCCGATCCGCGCGATGCGCAGGGTTCCGCCGGGGCGTCGATGGCGGCCAGACACCGCCGGTCCCACCGGACGCCGCCGGCCCCAGGGCTCGGCCTGCGGTTTCGCGCCGCGGCCCCGCCCAGCGATCGGCCCCGCGATCCGGCTGCCAAGGAGGAGGCGCCCAAGATGAGCCGTCCCATCGAAGTCGCCGTCGTCGCACGGGGCGAGCTCGCCACCGATCTGCTGGTCATCGCCTGCTTCGAGGGCGAGGCGCCCGAGGTCGCCGGCCTCGCCGCCGCCGCGGCCGCCGCGGCGCTCGCCGTCGCCGACCGGCCCGGCTTCCGCGGCAAGGAGGAGCAGAGCGTCGAGACCCTCCTCGCCGGCGCCGGCATCGGCGCCGTCGCTGTCGCCGGCCTCGGCCGCCGCGGCGAGCTCTCCTGGCGGCGGCTCGCCGCCTTCTTCACCCGCGCCATCGACGCGGCGCGGGTCAACGGCGTCGACCGCCTCGCCTTCCTCCTGCCGCACCACGCGGAGACCGCCGGCAGCGCCGCCGCCGAGCGGCTGCTCGCCGGCCTCGGCCTCGGCGCCTACAGCTTCGACCGCTTCCTCTCCGCCGAGGCGCGCAAGGCCGGGGTCGGCGCCATCGCCCTGCTGCCGCCGGCGGGCGAGGAGGAGACCTACCGCGCCGCGCTGGCCGGCGCGCGGCGGGTCGCCGCCGCGGTCACCCTCGCCCGCGACCTCGGCAACGCGCCGCCCAACGAGGCGACGCCGAGCTGGGTGACCGAGCGCGCGCGGGAGATCGCCGCCGCCCACGGCATGGAGATGGCGGTGATCGACCAGGCGGAGCTGGCGCGCCGCGGCATGGGCGGCCTCCTCGCGGTGGGGAGCGGCGCCGCCGATCCGCCGCGGCTGCTGCGCCTCGCCTGGGGCGACCGCGGCCCGGTGATCGCGCTGGTGGGCAAGGGGGTGACCTTCGACTCCGGCGGCATCTCGATCAAGCCGGCGGCCGACATGGACGCCATGAAGTACGACAAGTGCGGCGCCTGCGCCGTGCTGGCGGCGGCCGCCGCGGTCGCCGAGCTCGAGCTCCCGGTGCGCCTCCGCGTCTACACCCCGATCGCCGAGAACATGCTCGACGCGGCCTGCTACCGGCCCGGCGACATCGTCCGCTTCGCCAACGGCAAGACCGCCGAGATCACCAACACCGACGCCGAGGGGCGGCTGATGCTCGCCGACGCGCTCGCCCTCGCCGCCGCCGAGGAGCCGGCGCCGCAGGCGATGGTCGAGCTCTCGACGCTGACCGGCGCCTGCGTCATCGCCCTCGGGCACCACGGCGCCGGCCTCTTCACCCCCGACGACGGCCTCGCCGCCGAGCTCCTCGCCGCCGCCGAAGCGAGCGGCGAGCGGCTCTGGCGCCTGCCGCTCTGGCCGGAGTTCCTCGAGGAGATGAAGGGCTCGCAGGCCGACCTCCGCAACTCGGCGCAGCGCTGGGGCGGCGCCTCGACGGCGGGCGCCTTCCTCTCGCAGTTCACCGGCGGCGTCGCCCGCTGGGCCCACCTCGACATCGCCGGCGTCTCCGACCTCGGCCGCGACCAGAACGGCCACGCCGGTGCCACCGGCTTCGGCGTCGCCCTCCTCGTCGCCTGGCTCCGCCGCCTGGTGGCCTAGGGCAGCCGGCGCACCGCCACTCCCCCAGAGGCGAAGCGGCGCCCGAGAATGAGGGAGAATCGCCTCCGATGTCGACAGAAGCCGCTCGGCTGCCCGCCGCCGACCTCCTCGCGGTCGACGGCCTGACCGTCGCCTTTCCGCTCGCCGGCGGGTGGGCGCCGGTGGTCGACGGCGTCTCGTTCGGCGTGCGGCGGGGCGAGTGCGTCGGCCTGGTGGGGGAGTCGGGCTCGGGCAAGAGCATGACGGCCCTCGCCCTGCTGCGGCTGGTGCCGCCTCCCGGCCGCATCACCGGCGGCCGGGTGCTCCTCGCCGGCGAGGATCTCCTGGCGCTCCCCGAGGCTGCGATGCGGCGGGTTCGCGGCGGGCGCATCGGCCTCGTCTTCCAGGAGCCGGCGAGCGCCCTCGACCCGGTCTTCACCATCGGCTTCCAGATCACCGAGGCGATCCGCGCCCACCGCGACCTGTCGCGCCGGGCGGCGCGCCGGGAGGCCGCGGCGCTCCTCGCCCGCGTCGCGCTGCCCGACCCGCAGCGCCGGCTCGACGACTATCCGCACCAGCTGTCGGGCGGCCAGCGCCAGCGCGCCATGCTCGCCGTGGCGCTCGCCGCCGGGCCGCAGCTGCTCATCGCCGACGAGCCCACCACCGCCCTCGACGTCACCCTCCAGGCTGGCGTCCTCGAGCTCCTCGCCGACCTCCGCCGCGAGCTGGGCCTGGCGGTGCTCCTCATCACCCACGATCTCGGCATCGTCGCCGAGGCCTGCGACCGCGCCATCGTCTTCTACGCTGGCGAGGTGGTCGAGGAGGCGCCGGTCGGCACCCTCTTCCGCACCCCGGCCCACCCCTACACGCGCGCCCTCCTCGCCGCCCTCCCCAAGCTGGGCGTGGCCGGACCGCCCGGCCGCCGCCCCCTCGCGGTCCTCTCCGGCCAGCCGCCGGCGCCCGGGGAGCGCCCGCCCGGATGCGCCTTCGCCCCGCGCTGTCCGGAGGTCTTCGCGCGCTGCGCCGGCGAGCGCCCGCACCTCGCGGCGCCGGGCGACGGCCGCCTGGCGCGCTGCTTTCTCGCCGAGGGTTTCCTCGCCGAGGCCACCGGCGATCGGCCGGGTGCCGAGCACGTGGCGGGAGCGGAGGCTCCGCGATGATCCCGCTCGCCGAGGCGATCGACCTGGTCAAGGAGTTCCCACGCCACCGCGGCTTCGGCCGCCGCCCCGGCCGCACCCGCGTCGTCGACCGCGTCTCGCTCGCCGTCGCCGCCGGCGAGGGGCTCGCCCTGGTGGGGGAGTCGGGGAGCGGCAAGACCACCGTCGGCCGCTGCCTCATCCGCCTCCTCGCACCGACCGCCGGGGCGGTGCGCTTCGACGGCGTCGACCTCGCCTCGCTGCCGCGGCGCGAGCTGCAGCGCCGGCGGCGGCGCTTCCAGATGGTCTTCCAGGACCCCGCGAGCTCGCTCGACCCGCGGCTCAGCGCCGGGGCGAGCGCCGGCCTGCCGCTCGCCGTGCACACCGCGCTCTCGGCCGCCGAGCGGCGGGCGGCGGTCGCCGAGCTCTTCTCGCTCGTCGGCCTGGCGCCGGCGCTCGCCGGCCGCTACCCGCACCAGCTCTCCGGCGGCCAGCGGCAGCGAGTGGGGATCGCCCGCGCGCTCGCCAGCCGGCCGGACCTGCTGATCGCCGACGAGCCGGTCTCCGCTCTCGACGTCTCGGTGCGGGCGCAGATCCTGAACCTCCTCGCCGACCTCCGCGCGAGGCTCGGCCTCGCCCTCCTCTTCATCTCGCACGACCTGGGGGCCGTCGAGCAGCTCGCCGACCGGGTGGCGGTGCTCTATCTCGGGCGCCTGGTCGAGGTGGCGCCGGCGGCGGCCCTCTTCCGGGCGCCGCAGCACCCTTATACGGTGAGCCTGCTGTCGGCGGTGCCGGTGGCCGCGGCGCCGGCGGCGGACGGTAGCCGGCAGGGGCGGATCGTCCTCCAAGGCGAGCCGCCCGATCCGGCGCGACGGCCGGCGGGGTGCCCATTTCACCCGCGCTGCCCGGTCGCCGAGGCTCGCTGCGCCGTCGAGGAGCCGCCGCTCGCGGCGGTCGAGTCCGCCGCCCGGCGGGAGGGCGATCCGGTGGGCGAGCCGGCGGCGGAACACCTGGCCGCCTGTTTCTTTCCCGGCGCCCTGCGGGCGCCGGCGGCGGGGGTGCGATAACCTTTAGCGGGCCGGCTCGTAACAGGATCGTGGACTGGTGGCCGCTCGAGCCGGTCGCCAGGCGTCGGTTCGCACCATCAGTCCCAACTCTTTTCTCACTTAGGGGTCACCGCATGAATGATTCTCGTGTGAGCTTCCGCGGCGGCCGCCTGGCGGCGGTCTGTCTCCTCGTCATGCTCTCGCCGCTGGCGGCCTGGTCGCAGCAGAAGTTCCCTCTCAAGGTCGAGGTCAAGGCCCCCGAGACGGTGGACATCCCGCTCAAGTCGGGCACCATCGAGCTGACCCTCGACCAGGCGATCGAGATCAGCCTGCGGCGCAACCTCGGCATCGTCATCGAGCGCTACAACCGCATCCACGGCCGCCTCGGCGTCTACGGCGCGCTCGGCATCTACGATCTCTCGGCGCTCGCCGACCTCATTGCCGAGGGCCAGGACGCGGCGGTCACCAACGCCACGCGGCCGAGCAACGAGCGCGACCAGCAGCTCAACTTCACCCTCAACCAGGCGATCCCCACCGGCGGCACCTTCTCCGTCGGCGCCAGCAACGTCGCCCAGTTCGTCTCCTTCCAGACCAGCGATCTCAACACCATCGGCAACACCTTTTTCACCTCCGGGCTGACCCTCACCTACGACCAGCCGCTGCTGCGCAACTTCGGGCGCGAGGCCTTCGAGCACACCCTGCTGGTGGCGCAGAACGCCAGCGGCGTCTCCCAGGCCACCTTCGTCAACAACGTCACCGCCATCCTGCAGCAGGTGGTCAACGCCTACTGGTCGCTGGTCGACGACCGCGGCCAGCTCACCGTCGCCCAGGACAGCCTGGCGCTCGCCGTCGAGCTCGACAAGCGCAACAAGATCCAGGTGCAGGTCGGCACCCTGGCGCCGCTCGAGCTGGTGCAGAGCCAGGCCTCGATCGCCACCCGCGAGGAGGGGATCATCAGCGCCCAGGAGCAGGTGGCGAACGCCGCCGACCAGCTCCGCCGGCTGCTCAACTTCCCCCCCGGCGAGCTGTGGACGGCGGAGATCAAGCCGCTCACCGATCCGCAGATGGCGACGCGCCCGGACATCGACGTCGACGCCTCGATCGCCGCGGCGCTCAAGAACCGGCCGGAGCTGAAGAGCGAAGAGCTCGCCGTCGAGCTCGCCAAGCTCAACGCCCGCTTCCAGCACAACCAGGCGAAGCCGCAGCTCGACCTCACCCTCTCCTACGGCGCCGGCGGCGCCGCCTCGGGCCTCGGCATCGGCACCTCCTTTTCGCAGCTCACCGCCCTCACCTTCCCGACCTGGCTGGCGCGCCTCCACCTCGCGGTGCCGATCCAGAACCGCGCGGCGCGAGCGACCGCCGTCATCGCCGACCTCGACTCCGACCGCACCAAGGTCGAGTACGAGCAGCTGAAGACGATGGTGGTGACCGATGTCCGGCAGACGGCGCGGCGGGTGCTCACCGCCGCCAAGCAGATCGACGCCGCGATCGCGGCGCGCAAGGCGCAGGAGACCAACCTCGACGCCGAGCGCAAGCGCTACGAGAACGGCATGTCGACGAGCTTCGAGATCACCACCATCCAGGATCAGCTGACGGCGGCGCGGAGCTCGGAGATCACCGCCATCGTCGGCTACCGGACGGCGCTCGCCGACTACTACCGCGCCACCGGCACCCTGCTGCCCCAGGCCGGCGTCGAGGTCGAGGACAAGGACCCCGCCGTGCGGCGGTTCTCGTTCTCCCCGACGCGCGACGAAAAGCAATATGAAAGACAGTAGCTGGAGCCGGCTCGCCAGGGTGCTGGTGAAGCCCGGCGAGACCTTCACGGCGATCGCCGCGCGGCCGACCTGGGCGGCGGCGCTCGCCGTCCTCGTCGTGCTGACGGCTGCCTCGACGCTCGTCGTCTTCAGCCGCTTCGACATGCTGGAGGCGATGCGCCAGCAGCTCGCGGCGCAGCACCAGGCGGTGCCGGCCGGCTTCGACAGCCGCGCCGGGCTCATCAAGGGCTGCTCCGAGACGGTCGCCGTGGCGCTGCCGGCGGTCGCCTGCCTCGTCGGCGCCGCCATCTTCCTGCTCTTCAACCTGCTCGGCGGCGAGCTCGACTACCGCACCAGCCTGGCGGTGATGACCCACGCCAGCATGCCCGCCGTGGTGCGCTCGCTGCTCCTCATCCCCATCGCCTTCTTTCGCGGCGCGCTGACCATGACGGAGGTGCAGGGGGGCGTGCTGCGCTCGAACCTCGCCTTCCTCGCCCCCGAGGGCGCTGGCAAGCCGCTGCTGGCGCTCCTCTCCGGCCTCGACCTCTTCACGCTGTGGACCGTGGTGCTGCTCGCCATCGGCTACCGGATCGCCGCGCGCGTCAGCCGCAAGACGGCGGCGGCGACGGTCGTTCTGCTCTGGGCCCTCATCCTCGCGATCGCCGTCGGTTTCGCCGCGCTCGGCGCGTCCATGGGCGGCGGGCGCGGAGCCGCGGGGTGAAGCGGCTCCTGATCGGCGCCGCGGTGATCGTCGCCCTCGGCGCCATCGTCGTCGCCAGCCTGCGCGGCGGCGGCGGCAAGGGGGGACTGAAGGTCTACGGCGAGGCGGCGGCGACGCGCGACGTCGTCGAGGTGGTCAAGGCGAGCGGCGCCATCGATCCCAAGGAGAAGGTCAACATCTCCGCCCACGTGGTGGGGAAGATCGACAAGCTCTACGTGCAGGAGGGGGACGCCATCCGCGCCGGCCAGCCCTTCCTGCAGCTCGAGCAGCAGGCCTATATCGCGGCGCGCGACCAGTGGGCGGCGCAGCTGCGCAGCTCGCAGACCGCGGTCGCCAAGGCGGAGGCGATGCTCGCCGACGCCACCATCAAGGTGAAGCGGGCGCGCAGCCTGAACGCGCAGGGGATCCTGTCGCGCGAGCAGCTCGACTCCTCCGAGCTCACCACCACCGGGGCGCGGCTCGAGCTCGACGAGGCGCGCGACGCCGTGCGCCAGGCCAAGGCGAACCTCGACAAGGCGGCGGACGACCTCACCAAGACGACCATCTACGCGCCGATCGCCGGCCGCGTCATCAAGCTCAACGCCGAGCAGGGCGAGGTGGTGGTCTCCGGCACGATGAACAATCCGGGCTCGGTGATCGGCACCATCGCCGACCTTTCCGAGATCCTCGCCAAGGTCGACGTCGACGAGACCGAGATCGTCAACATCCGCCTCGGCCAGACCGCCGTCCTCAAGGTCGACGCGGTCCCCGCGCGGCAGTACCATGGCCGGGTGATCGAGGTCGGCAGCTCGGGCTCGAGCAAGGCGTCGCAGCCCGACGTCACCTTCTTCGAGGTGAAGATCCAGCTCTCGGACGCCGACCCGGCGCTGCGCCCCGGCATGTCGGTGCGCGCCGAGATTCGCGCCGCCGAGCACCCCAAGGCGCTGGCGGTGCCCATCCAGGCGGTGGTCGAGCGCTCGGCGGACGACGTCGCCGACGCCGCACAGCCGAAGACGGGCAAGACTTCCGGCACCGCGGCCGCCGCGGGCAGCGCCGACAAGGACGATCAGGTCAAGGTGGTCTTCGTCGTCGAGGCGGGCAAGGCGGCGCTCCGCCCGGTGACGACCGGGCTCGCCGACGAGACGCACGTCGAGATCCTCTCCGGCCTCAAGGCCGGCGAGCGCGTGGTGACCGGCCCCTACCGCACCCTGCGCGACCTGAAGGACGGCGACCGCCTGGCGGTGTCGGCCACCACCGAGAGCGAGGATCTGCGCCGGGAGGGCGCCAAGGAGGGCAGCTGATGGCGCTCATCGAGCTCGTCGACATCTACAAGATCTATGACATGGGAGCGGAGAAGGTCCACGCCCTGAACGGCGTCGACCTGAAGATCGAGCGCGGCGAGTACGTGGCGATCATGGGCTCGTCGGGGAGCGGCAAGTCGACGCTGATGAACCTCCTCGGCTGCCTCGACACGCCGAGCTCGGGCAACTACCACCTGAACGGCGTCGCCGTCGAGGAGCTCGACGACCAGGAGCTGGCGGCGATCCGCAACCGCGAGATCGGCTTCGTCTTCCAGACCTTCAACCTGCTGGCGCGCACCGACGCGCTGCACAATGTCGAGCTGCCGCTGATCTACGCCGGCGTGGCGCGGGGGGAGCGGCGCGACCGCGCCCGCCAGGCGCTCGAGCGCGTCGGCCTCGCCGAGCGCGTCCACCACCAGCCGAACGAGCTCTCCGGCGGCCAGCGGCAGCGCGTCGCGATCGCCCGCGCTCTCGTCAACAATCCCTCGATCCTCCTCGCCGACGAGCCCACCGGCAACCTCGACTCGGCGACCTCGGTCGAGATCATGAGCCTCTTCGACGAGCTCCACCGCGCCGGCAACAGCGTCATCCTGGTCACCCACGAGCCCGACATCGCGCAGCACGCCGACCGCCAGGTGCAGCTGCGCGACGGACGGGTCGTCGCCGATCACCCCACCGAGCATCTCGTCCCGGCCTAGCGGCGGCTCCCGTGGCCATCGGCGAGGATTTCCGCATCGCGCTCTCGGCGCTCGCCACCAACAAGCTCCGCTCGGCGCTCACCATGCTGGGCATCGTCATCGGCGTCGCCGCGGTGATCGCCGTGGTGTCGATCATCCAGGGCCTCGAGCGGATGATCACCGACCAGCTGCATGGCGTCGGCACCACCTTCGTCCAGGTGACGCCGGACCTCGGCCCGCGCAACGGCCTGGTCACCGGCCGCCACGTCCGCCTCACCTGGGACGACGGCAGGGCGATCGCGGCGCGGGTCGGCGGCATCCGCCTGATCACCCCGATCCTCGTCGGGCGGGCGACCCTCAAGTACGGCGACCGCGAGCACACCCCGGCGTCGGTCGAGGGGGTGAACCAGGACTACCCGGAGGTCGCCAACCACACCGTTGACCGCGGGCGCTTCCTCTCGCGGATCGATTTCGACAACCACCGCAAGGTCGTCGTCATCGGCCGCCGGGTGGCGCAGGACCTCGGCCTCGGCAGCCGGCCGGTGGGCCGCGAGATCTACGTCGGCCCCTACGCGGCGACGGTCATCGGGGTGATGGAGGAGAAGGGGCAGTCGCTCGGCCGCGACCTCGACGACATCGCCTTCGTGCCCTTCAACGCCGCCCTCACCCTCTTCGGCCGCGACGCCGGCGACACCGTCCAGCTGCAGCTCCAGGCGCGCGACGCGGCGGCGGTCGAGGCGGTCCGCGACGGCATCAAGCAGGTGCTGCGGCAACGCCACGGCATCGCCGCCGGCGAGACCGACGACTTCAAGGTGGAGGTGCAGGACGAGCTGCTGAAGACCACCGGCAGCATCCTCAACAACATCACCGCCGTCGTCATCGGCGTCGTCGGCGTGGCGCTCCTCGTCGGCGGCATCGGGATCATGAACATCATGCTGGTGTCGGTCACCGAGCGGACGCGGGAGATCGGCCTGCGCAAGGCGCTCGGCGCGCGGCGCAAGGACGTCCTGGTGCAGTTCCTCATCGAGGCGGTCACCCTGTCGCTCGCCGGCGGCGCCATCGGCCTGGCGCTCGGCTACGGGCTCGGCGTCGGCGCGGCGCACCTGCTGCCGTCGTGGCCGCCGGCGCGGGTGCCGCTGTGGGCGGTGGGCCTCGCCTTCGGTTTCTCGGCCCTCGTCGGCGTCTTCTTCGGCAGCTACCCGGCCGGCAAGGCGGCCAAGCTCGATCCCATCGACGCCCTGCGCTTCGAATAGAGCCGGAGAGGCATGCTGGTCGAGAACTTGAAGGTCGCCCTCGCCGCCCTGTGGGCCAACCGCATGCGCTCGATGCTGACGACGCTCGGCATCGTCGTCGGCGTCGCCGCGGTGATCACCGTCGTCTCCCTCGTCCAGGGCCTCGAGTTCATGCTCAACCAGCAGCTCCAGGGGGTGGGGGCGACCTACATCATCGTGGCGCCCGACCGCGGCGACAGCATGCCCGGCGTGGCGGCGCGGCAGGTCCGCCTCACCTGGGCGGACGGCCAGGCGGTGCGCCAGACGGTCTCCGGCGTGCGCCTCATCACCCCGGTCCTGGGCGGTGTCGCGACCGTCAAGTACGCCGACCGCGACCACCAGCCGTTCGCCGTCCTCGGGGTCAACCAGGACGCCCAGGAGGTGCTCAACTTCACCGTTCGACCAGGGCCGCTTCTTCTCCGCGGTCGACATCGGCGGCCATCGCCAGGTGGCGGTGATCGGTCCGCAGACCGCCGCCGAGCTCAAGCTCGGCCGCCGGCCGCTCGGCAAGGAGATCTACGTCGGCAACCGCCAGGTGACGGTCATCGGGGTGATGGAGAAGAAGGGGCAGAGCCTGGGGATGGACTTGGACGACATCGTCTACGTGCCGTTCGACCTCGGCATCGCCATGTTCGGGCGCGCCGCCGGCGAGGCGATCACGCTGCGCATCCAGGCGCGCTCGGCCGCCGCGGTCGACGAGGTGAAGGACGGCGTCAGCCGCGTGCTGCGCCAGCGCCACCATCTCGCCAAGGATCAGCCGGACGACTTTCGCGTCCTCGCCCAGGATCAGGTCCTGAAGATCCTCAACAGCATCCTCGGCGCGGTCACCGCGGCGGTCGGCGGCGTGGTGTCGATCGCTCTCCTCGTCGGCGGCATCGGGATCATGAACATCATGCTCGTCTCGGTGACCGAGCGCACGCGCGAGATCGGCCTGCGCAAAGCGGTCGGCGCCCGCCGCGGCGACGTGCTGGTGCAGTTCCTCATCGAGGCGGTTGCCCTCTCCGGGCTCGGCGGCTTCCTCGGCCTCGCCATCGGCTTCGGCATGGGCAAGGGGATCGCCGCCATCCTCCCCGGCAACTGGCCGCCGGCCCACGTGCCGCTGTGGGCGGTGGTGCTCGCCTTCGGAGTCTCGGCCGCGATCGGCGTGCTCTTCGGCGTCTACCCGGCGGCCAAGGCGTCCCGGCTCGATCCGATCGACGCGCTGCGCTTCGAGTAGTCCCTTCCCTTCATCCCCGACCGCCGGCGCGCCAGACTGGCGCCGCGGCGTGTCGCCGCCGTGGTGTAGCCGGCACCTGCCCGGAGCCGTCTCTCTCCATGGACCCGCGCCGTTCTCGTGTCAAGCGGCTGGCGGGGGTTTTGCTTCGACTCCCTGGACATGCTGACGGCCCGCCAGGCGCGGGCGGAAGGAAGGCTGGGCCACATGGTCAACGAGATCCGCAAGGGCATCGAGATCGTCTACCCAGACGCGGACGATCGGCCGCTCGCCGTGATGATCGGCGAGCTCTGCCGCAGCGCCGCCGTCAGCGCCGAGGTGCGTCCGGCGCACCACGCGCTCCCCGAGATGGTGATCGCCGTCCACCCGGGGGCCGAACGGGAGGGGCTGATCCTCCTCACCGCTCTCGAGGGCGAGCTGCGCTGCGAGCTCGCCGCCGCCGGCGTCTGCCTCTGGATCGGCGCCCTGCCGGGGACCGCCTTTTTCGAGCTGCCGCACTATGCCGCCAAGGCGCGCTTTCTCCTCGAGCGCGTCGCCGGCACGGGGTCCCCCGAGCGCTCGGCCGCCCTGGCCCCGACCTGAGCCCAGCCGCGGCGGGGCTTCGCACGCCGGAGGCCGCCGCTCCGACCGTCATCGGCCGGTGTCGCGGTTTCAGGGCGCCGCGGCCTCGTCGTTCCAGGTCTTGCCATACTTGAGCACGTCGTGCTTCAGCAGGTCGAAGTCGCCCTGGCGCGGCAGCGGCACGGCGTCGCGGTAGACGGTGTCGCAGCGGTAGCAGACGACCGCCATGCGCAGTCGGCGGAAGAGCCAGAGGTCGACGAGCCCGCAGGCGATGAGCGAGAGGCCGAAGGTCCAGGGCACCAGCGCGGCGCCCAGCAGCACGAGACCGCAGCCGAGCGCGCGGTTGATGTCGCGCTGCCGGTAGAGGTGGCGGCAGCCGCAGAGCGGGCACTCCTCGATGCCGTCGGCCGACCAGCCCGCCGCGGCGACGTCGCGCGCCGCGCCGCAGCCCGGGCAGGGGAGCTGGCGCGCGCTCGCCTCGAGGCGGGCGCTGAAGGGCAGGCCGCACTGGCGGCACTGGGTTCGCAGGCGCAACGGCTGCTTCCGTGCCTCAGGCGGGGAGGCCGGTCGTCACCAGCAGGTAGTAGCCGGTGATCTCGCCGATGAACGTCCCGACGACGACGACGTAGAGGATGCCGGTCGCCGACTGGTTGGAGCGCTGCCGCGCGCAGTGCAGCGCCATCGCGGCGAGGACGAGCGGCACCGCGAGCCCCCAGAGGAGGCGGAACCAGAAGAAGATCCCCTCGCCTCCGAGGCCGGTGAGCAGGCGGAGCGGATTGGGCTCGACGCGGCGGTCGACGGCGGCGGCGGCGAGGAGCGTGCCGCCGAGCGCCAGCAGGCGCACCACGACCGCGGCGACGAGCACGCGGCAGAAGATGACCAAATGACGGAAGTTGAGGCGCGGGGCGACGAGATACCAGTGGCCGAGAAGCATGGTGATGAGCGACCAGCCGAGGAGCACCGCCGAGGCGAGGAGGGCGGCGGCGACGAGCGGCGCGCGATGAGGGAGCGGCTGGGCGAGGAGCGGCGAGCCGATCGCCTGGCCCGCCGCGAGGAGCGCCACGGCGCAGCCGGCGAGCGCCAGGGTGAGCGGGTAGCGGCAGAGGTCCCAGCGCTCTCTCCAGATGGCGGCGTAGTAGAGGAAGCTGCCGGCGAGCGCCGCGGCGACCGCCGCGATCTCGGCCCGGCCTGCGGTCGTCTGCGGCGCCAGGCCGGCGAACGGGTGGAGGAGGACGACCGCCAGGGCGAGGGCGAGGAGCCCGAGCACGACGAGGGCGTTCATCTGGAAGTATCCCCGCCCGAGGTCCCCCTCGGGGATCCAGTAGAGCGTGGCGAGGGAGCCGAGGGTGGTGGCGAGCAGGAAGAGGAGGAAGGCGATCATCGGTCCGCGATCTTATCGGCAAGGACGGGTCGGCAGCCGCCGACTCGCCACGCGGCCTCTGTCCCGCCCGGGGGCCCGGGCCGCACCAAGAACTTTATAAGCTCCAATTTCGTCGGCCGATTTTCAACCCGCCCTTCAGGAGGGAGACTATGAAGTCGAGATTCTCGAGCC
The DNA here is from genome assembly GCA_963755825.1 of uncultured Acidobacteriota bacterium. GTDB lineage: Bacteria > Acidobacteriota > Thermoanaerobaculia > Multivoradales > UBA5704 > DATBQN01. The sequence continues at coordinate 863,752 of CAVWLA010000001.1, forward strand.
GTCCGTTCGCCGCCCTCTCGCTCGTCGTCGGCCTGGCCCTCGCGCCGGCGGTTCCAGCGTCCGCCGCGGCAGCGAGCGCGGCGCCGGCCGTCCGAGCGGCGCGAGCGGCGGCTCCCGCCGCTCCCTCCGCGCTGCAGAGCTGGGTGCACCGCCTGCTCGCGGCGGTCGGCCTGGCGCCGAACCCCTCGCCGGGCGCGCCGACCACTCCCAACGTCCCGCCGCCGGTCGACACGACTCAGAATGGAGCAGGCATCGATCCGAACGGGTAGGATGGCGTGACTCGCGCTGTGGACAGCGACTGACGCGGGTGTTAGCCTAAGCGCATCGAAGCGACCAACACCGAGTCCTCATGGCAACTCTGGACCACCCCGAACTCCGGGAATCACTCAACAAGCTCCTCAAGACTGCCCGCCCCCGCCTCGAGCGGGTGCTGCGCCATTTCGAGGTGCCTCCTGAGGATGCCGAAGACATCCTGCAGGACGCGCAGCTCACCCTCCTCTACAAGTGGGACAAGATCCGCAGCCCCGAGAGCTGGCTGATCGGCACGGTCAAGAAGAAGTGCATCATGTATTGGCGCAAGCGGCGCGGCAGCCTCTGCGATGCCGTGGACACCGCCATCCTGGACCTCATCTCGGTGCCGCAGGCGCCGGACCAGGAGAAGGCCGAGCTCACCTGTGACCTCAACCGCGTGCTCGGCCGGCTGTCGTTGCGCTGCCGCTCTCTCCTCAAGCTGCGCTACGGTCTCGGCTACGGACCCACCGAGGTCGCCGAGCAGATGGGCTATCGCGCCTCCAGCATCCGCAAGGTGACCAACCGCTGCCTGGCGGCGCTCACCCGCCAGCTGCTCGCCGTCGGGTTCCAACGAGAGCCGCAGGATGGCTGAGATCCGTCCGGCCGAGGCCCACCCGGATCGCCGCTCGCTCGAGCAGCTCGGCCGCGTCCATCTGCCGGCCGTCGAGATCCGCTCGATCATCCGTCATCTCCTGGTCGGCTGCCAGAGCTGCCTGCGGTTCACCTCGCACCTGTTGCCGGCCTCGTCGCGGCCGCTCTTCGAGCACGACAGCTGGCTCGATCTCGACCTCGACGGCGGCCGGGCCGAGAGCGACGCCGGCGCGCTCGACCTCGCGGCAGCGGCTGATCTCGGCGAGCTCTTCGACTACACGCCAGCCTTCGCAGCGGTCCGCCGCGAGCTCGCCCGCCGGCGGCGAGATCTCGCCGCCGAGCAGTCCGCCGCGCCTTCGCTTCTCGAGGAGCTGGCCGATCAGCCGTTCGATCGCCAGTGGATGCTGGTGCGGAGCGACTCGCGCTTCCACACCTGGGCCTTCTGCGACCTGCTGCTCGAGGCCTCGCGCGAGTGGGGGTTCCAGGACCCCGGCCGCGCCCTCGAGCTCGCCGAGCTCGGCGCCGCGGTCGCCGGCCAGCTTTCGCACGCGATCTACGGCGAGGCGCGGGTGAGCGACCTCTCGGCGCGGGCCTGGGCGACGCTCGCCAATGCCGAGCGCATCCGTTCCGATTTCCGTTCGGCGGAGAAGGGTTTCGTCCGCGCCGAGCGCCTGCTCAAGAACGGCACCGGCGATCCGCTCGAGAAGGCGCGGGTGCTCCTGCTCAAGGCATCTCTGCGCGGCAACCAGCAGCGCTTCGACGAGGCGCTGCGGCTGCTCGATCGGGTGTCGGCCATCGCCCGCCGCTGCGGCGACCTCCATCTCGGCGGCAAGGCCCTCATCGCCCGCGGCTTCATCTGCGGCGTCGCCGAGCGTCCATCGGCGGCGATCCAGGCGCTCGAGGAAGGCATCGAGCTGCTCGACGAAGCCGCCGAGCCGCGGCTCCTGGTGGCGGCGCGGCACAACCTCATGCTCTACCTCAACGAGATGGGCCGCCAGGACGAAGCGCTCGGCCTGCTCGAGAAGACGCGCCCTCTCTACGTCGAGCTCGGCGATCGCATGAACCTCATCCGGCTGCGCTGGCTGGAGGGGAAGATCGCCCTCGCCGCCGGCCGCCTGGAGCTGGCCGAGCCTCTCCTCGAGCAGGTCGGCATCGAGCTCGCCCAGCTCAATCTCGGCTATGACGCGGCGCTCCTCTCGCTCGATCTGGCCCTGATCTACACCCGCCAGCGGCGGAGCGCCGAGGTCCGCCGCCTCGCCGAGCACATGATCCCCATCTTCCAATCGCGGGACGTGCACCGCGAGGCGTTGGCCGCCCTCATCGTCTTCCAGAAGGCGGCGGAAATGGAGCGGGTCACCCTCGGCCTGGTGCAGGAGCTGAGCGATTTCCTCCGCAAGTGCCGGCAGACCCCCGGCCTGCGCTTCCGCGACCCGCTCTGAGGCGCAAAGCCGGCGCCTGGCTCGGGGGTTCCGCCGCACCGCCGTCGCTGCCCCGCAACTGAGCACACCGACCCTGGACAGGACCGAGGAACGCTGCTAGGGTACGCGCGGGTATTTCTTTAATGTCTCTCCCCGATCCACCCACCGTGGCGGAAGTCTCGCTCGAGGAAATCCTCGAGAAGATGCAGCCGCGGCTGAAGCGGATCCTCAGCCGCTACCGCATTCCGGCTCAGGAAGCCGAGGACCTGCTCCAGGAAACCTTCCTCATCATGGTCTCGAAGTGGGGGACCATCCGCAATCCGGAAGCCTGGATCCTCGCCACTCTCGCCAACCGCTGCATCATCTACTGGCGGAAGTACCGCAGCCGGCTCTGGGATCTCGTCGACACCACCATCCTCGAGCTGATGGCCGAGGCGGAAGCGCCGTTGCAGGAGCGCTCCGACCTCAAGCACGACCTCGACACCCTCATCTCGGCGCTCCCCGACCGCTGCCGCTCGGTCCTCCGGCTGCGCTATGGGCTGGGGTGCAGCACCGCGGAGGCGGCCGAGCGCATGGGCTACTGCAAGTCGAGCATCCGGAAGGTCACCCGCCGGTGCCTCGCCTCGCTCACCAACCAGCTGCTCGGGCAGGGCTTCCGGCCCCTCGGCCCACCCCCCTCGATCGACGACTGACGGCGAGCCGTAGCCTCGGCCGGGGCACGGTCCGGTGGCGTCGCGGCGCCTGGACATCGGCGACTTGAGAATGGTAGTGTCTACACGAAGAGTCATTCTCCAATGAGTGCTTTGGATCATCCGGACGTCGAGGTTTCGTTGGAGCAGTTCCTGGAGCGCACCAGGCCGCGGCTGAAGTCGCTCTTCGCCCGCTATCGCATCCCTCCCGACGACACCGAAGACATTCTGCAGCAGTCGCTGCTCGCCCTCATCTATCAGTGGCAGAACATCCGCGATCCCGAGGCGTGGCTGTTCGGCACGCTGCGGAATCGCTGTCTGATCTACTGGCGCGAGAGGCGCCGCAAGCTCTATGACAGCGTCGACACGGCGGTGCTCGACTGGGTCGCCAAGCCGACGATGCCCGAGCAGGACGGGGCGGATCTCGCCCGCGACCTGACGACGGTCATCGATCGCCTGCCGGACCGCTGCCGGTCGCTGCTCAAGCTGCGCTACCGGCTCGGCTATGAGCCGCCCGAGATCGCCCAGCGCATGGGATACAGCCCACAGAGCATCGGCAAGGTCACCACGCGCTGCCTGGCGGCGCTCCTGCGCCAGCTCACCGTCGCCGGCCTGTTCAAGAACAAGGCTTGAAGCCGATGAAGCATCCATCCCGCGAGAACCTCGACCGTTTTCGCCGCGGCCGCCTTTCCGCCGCGGAGACCTGCGAGATCCTCCAGCACCTGGTCACCGGTTGCGCCGAATGCGGCCGCACGACGGCGGCCTTCTGGGATCTGCATCCCGTCGTGGACCTCGCCGCCGCCGCCGGCGAGGGCTCCGCCGACGAGGCCTACGATCGCGTCATCGACCGGGTCTTCCGGCAGATCCAGCACCGCGACGTCGTCCTGCAGCGCGAAGCCGTCGAGGCGAGCGAGCTCTTCGCCGAGCTCGACCGGCACCCGTTTCCACACCGTCTCCTGCTCGTCGGCAGCAGCGCGCGGTTCCGCTCGCGCGGGCTGTGCGAGCTGCTTCTCGATCGCTGCCACGACGCGGGGTTCCAGGACCCGCGGCGGGCGATCGACCTCGGTCACGTCGCCGTCGCCGCCGCCCATCGACTGCCCGAGGACGAGACGCCGGGAGAGATCGTCCACGGCATCCAGGCGCGTGCCTGGGCTCAGCTGGGCAACGCCCTGCGCATCAGCGGCGACCACGCCGGGGCGGAGGAGTCGTTCGCCTCGGCCGACCGGCTGATCGCCGCCGATCCGCGCATCGCCTCGATCGACCGCGCTCGCGTGCTCGACCAGTGCGCCTCGTTGCGGCGCGACCAGGGGCGCTACGGCGAGGCCTTCCGGCTGCTCGACAGGGTCATCGGCGTCTATCGAAAGCTCGGGCAGTGGCACCTCCTCGGCCGCGCCCTGGCGCAGAAGGCGATGGTCTATGACGAGGTGGGGGAGCTGGAGGCGGAGATGGATCTCCTCCGCCAAGCGCTCGATCTGCTCGACCCGCAGGCCGATCCGCGCATCTTCCTCGGTACGCGCCACAATCTCATCCTCGCCCTGAATCAGAGCGGCCGCCATCGCGAGGCCTGCGCGCTGATGTACCACACGCGCCCGCTCTATCTCGAGGCCGGCGACCGTATCAACCTCGTCCGCCTCCGCTGGCTCGAAGGGCTGCTGGCCGCCGGGCTCGGCCGGCTCGACCGTGCCGAAGCCGCCTTCCTCGAGGTGCGCGCCGACTGGGTCGAGCTCGAGTTGCCCTATGACGCGGCGCTGGTCTCCCTCGACCTCGCCGGCATCTACGCGCTGCAGGGGCGCACCGCCGACATGCGCCGTCTCGCCGAAGAGGTGCTGGGAATCTTTCATGACGCCAGCATCCATCGCGAGGCCCTGGCGGCGCTTCTCGTCTTCCACCAGGCGGCGATCCTGGAGGAGGCCGGCGTCCGCTTGGTCGAGGACATCTCGCGTTTCCTCAAGCGCTGCCGCAACAATCCATCCCTGCAATACCTCCGCGTCTCGTAGACGCGCCACCCCTTCAGAAGTCTGGACGCTTTCGCCGCGAGGCTTCGCGGCGTGATTCCTGTCGTCAGGAGACGACCTGATCGCGGGATGAGATATAATTTTCTGAAACGAGTCATCCAAGATCCATGGCGACCGATCGGATCGAGCCAGATTCTTCACCCGCTCTCTCGCCTCCGGGACACGCCGCGCATCGCGCCTGGAGATGCGCCCGGTCTGATCGAGGAGGGACAGAATGACCGTCAGCCATCCCGACTGGGAGGAGTTCGCCAAGCTCCTCGCCGGTAGGGCGTCCCGAGGTGAGAGCCGTCAGATGGTCCACGGTCTTCTCGCCACCTACCGCGGATGCCGTGACGAGCTCGACGGTGTTCTGCAGTCGGTCGTCCGACGGCCGCTGCGAGGATCGCGTGCTGCCGGTCCCGCGGCGGACGCCTACGAGCGGGCTTTCTCCGGCAGCGCCGAGGAGCTCGAGCCGCGCGTCGCGGCCCTCGTCGGCGAGCGCGAAGACGTCTCGACGTCGCTCGCCATGCTGCTGGGCCTGGCGCCGGCGGAGCGGATGGCGGCGGTCCGCGCGGAGCGGCGCTTTCAGAGCTGGGCGCTCTGCGAGCGCCTGATCGAGGACTGTCACCAGACCATCTATGCCGAAACGCTCGGTGCCGAAGAGCTCGCCGACCTCGCCGTGACCGTCGCCGAGGAGCTGGCGAGCGACTACTACGGCGCGGCGCTGGTGCACGATATGCGGGCGCGCGCCTGGGCGGCCGTCGGCGAGGTGCTCCGCATCACCACCGATATGCGGAGCGCCGACGAGGCATTCACGATGTCGGAGGCCTTCCTCGAGCTGGGGACCGGAGATCCGCTCGAGCGGGCCTGGCTGCTGGAGCTGCGGGGCTGCCTGCGGAGAGATCAGTGGCACACGGCGGAGGCCGATCGCCTGCTCGACGAGGCGATCGCGACCTACCGGCGCTATCGCGATCTCCACCGCGTCGGCCGCGCCTATATTCACAAAGGCCGGCTGCACGGACAGATCCACGAGACCGACGTCGCCATCCACTGGCTGCAGAAGGGGCTGGCGCTGATCGAGCCGGCGCGAGAGAGCGGCCTCGAGCTCGCCGCGCGCCACAGCCTGATGCTCCTCCTCCACGAGAGCGGCCGCCACCAGGAAGCCTGGTTCATGCTGCGCGCGTCGCAGGGAGAGTTCCGCGCCCACGGCGGAGAGCTCCTCATCCTGCGCCTGCAGTGGCTCGAGGGCAAGCTCCAGCAGGCTCTCGGGCATAGCCCCGAGGCGGAGGGCGCGCTGCTGGCGGCGCGCGCCGGCTTCATCCGCCAAGGCATCGGCTTCGATGCCGCCCTCGTCTCTCTCGACTTGGCGCAGCTCTACGCCAGCCTCCGCCGCGCCACCGAGATGCGCCGTCTCGCCGAGGAGATGCTGTCGATCTTCAAGTCGCGCGACCTCCACCGGGAGGCGGTCGCCGCCCTGATCCTGTTTCAGCAGTCGGTCCGCATGGAGACGCTGAGCTCAAAGCTGCTGCACGACCTCGGCAGCTACCTGCGCCGGGCGCGCCACGACCACCGCCTGCACTTCGAGAGCTCCTCGTAGCGGGGCGGCGCTCTCCGGCGGCTCGGGCAGTGGAGAAGCCGACCGCCGGAGCGGACGATCGATCGGCGCCGCGGCGGAGCCCAGGCTCGGCTAGGTTCGGACGCCGAGGAAGAGATAGGCCGACAGCAATCCGAAGACCGTGCCCGGGCTCCACACCGCCACCGCCGGCGGCAACGCCCCGGCCTCGCCGAGCTTGGTGAAGAAGGCGAAGACGCCGATGAAGACGATCCCCAGGACGAGCGACAGGCCGACACCGTAGAGCGCTCCCTGGCGCCCCATGCGGAAAGCGAAGGGTAGGGCGACGATCGCCATGATGAAGGAGACGACCGGGAAGGCGATCTTGTTCTGCAGCTGGACCTCCAGCTCGGGCACCGACTGGCCGCTGTCGATGAGCTCCCGGATGTAGCGCTGCAGCTCGCGGTACCGCATCTGCTGCGGCGACTTGATCTCGGAGCTGAAGTACGAGGGCGTCTCCGGGAAGCGGACGATGCGCGGCGCCGTGAACGGCTCGTACTCCTTCACGTAGACGCCATTGAACGACCGCGTCCAGCCGTTGCTGAAGATCCAGGCGCCGCCCACGTAGTGCGCCGACTCGGCGACCAGCCGCTGCGCCAGCCGATGGTTGGCGTCGAAGTCGAAGACCTGCAGCCGCTGCAGGCTCGTGGTGCGCTCGTCATAGTGGAGATAGTTGTAGATGTAGCGGCCGCGCCCGAAGAGCCACTGGCGGTCGGCTCGCCGGTAGGTGCGGGCGGTGACCTTGCCCTTGATCTGGTCCTGGAGCTGCGCCACCCGCTCGTTCGACGCCGGCAACACCTCCGACTCGAGGAAGCCGCAGAAGATGGCGATCACCAGGGCGGTGAGGATCGCCGGCAGGGCGATCCGGTAGATGCTCATGCCGAGCGCCTTGCAGGCGGTGACCTCGTTCGTCCGCGACAGCAGGCTGAAGGTGAGGAGGGTGGTCACCAGCACGATCACCGGTGCGATGTCATAGAAGATCTGCAGCGACATGTACTTGTAGAGGTCGACGATGACCGACAGGTGGATCTTGTTCTTGAGGATCATGTCGATGTTCTCGTTGAGGTCCGCGAGGACGTAGAGCAGCAGGCCCGAGAGAACGACGAGCGAGAAGACGAAGAGGAAGTTGCGGACGACGTAGCGGTCCAGGATGTTGGGGAAGACCAGCCGCAGGCGCGGAAAGCGGACCACCAGGGTGCGCCCCGCGGGCTCCCGCCGGGCCGCCGCTTCCTTACCCTTCTCGCGCCGCACCCGCTTCAGGAAGAGCAGGCCGTTCCACAGATCGGTGCGCACCCAGCGGTCGATGCGGCCGAACAGCAGGCCGCGGTCGCGGTTGCGGCGGACCAGCAGGAAGGCGCCGATCGCGGCGAGCAGGAGGTTGGGTCCCCACATCGCCAGCCAGGCGGGGATGCGCCCGAGATGCGCCGCCTCCTCGCCGTTGTTGAGCAGGATGTAATAGAAGAGGATGACCCCGATCGAGATGGCGAACCCCGAGGCCTTGCCGCCGCGCCGGTTGTTGAATCCGAGAGGCAGGCCGAAGAGGCCGAAGACGAGGCAGGCCATGGGGATCGAGAACTTCTTGTGGATCTCGATCTTCGCCAGGTTGAGCTGCTCCTGGGCCGACTTGGGATCGCGGAGGATCGCCCGCAGCTCGGGGAGCGTCAGCTCGCGGATGCTCTTCGAGACCGAGATCTTGGCGCGTTGCGAGCTGGTGAACTGGTCGTCGAGGATGAGGTCGAGCTGCTTGTGGGCGGTGATCTCGTAGGTCGTCGGCGCGTTGAGGTTCACCTTGTGCTGGACCGCCTGATGGAGTGCCAGGACGATGCGCTCGCCCCTCTGGTCCACCCGCACGTCGCCGGAGTCGGCGATGGTGATCTGGTTCTCCTGCGTGCTCGGGATCGACTCCGCGATGAAGACTCCATGCCACTGGTGGCTCCGCGGGTCGATGTCGAAGACGTAGACGACCTTGTTCTCCCACTCCTCGAAGAACACCCGTGGCTCGACCTGCTGGGAAACGGTCTGGGTGATGATGTCGAGCCGCAGCTGCTGCAGGGCGGAGTTGCCCCAGGGAAGGGCGTACACCATGAGGAAGGTGTTGAGGATGGTGAACAGAGCCGAGAAGAGCAGGATCGGCCGGTAGAGCGCCAGCAGGCTGATCCCGCACGACCGCATGGCGACGAGCTCGCTGTCCGACGACAGGCGACCGACCGCGATGAGGATGCCGAACAGCAGCGACATCGGGATGGTGAGGACGACGATGTTGGGCAGCGTGTAGAGCAGCAGCCGGCCGACGATCGAGACCGGCAGACCGCGCCGGATGATCATCTCCGCCGACTGGAAGAGAAATCTGAGCAGCAGGAGGAAGGTATAGACTATGAAGCCCAGCGCGAGCGGCCCGACGATCTCGGCGAGGACATAGCGGTCGAGGCGAACACGCACCGTCCGATTATACGGGCAGCTCGACCATTCGTCGTTCCCGCGGAGGCCCTCCATGCGAGTCCGTCTCGAACGCCGCTACCGGTTCAGCGCCAGCCACCTGTACCGTCGGCCCGACTGGTCGGAGGAGATGAACCGCACCCGCTTCGGCCGTTGCGCCAACGAGCCGGGCCACGGACACAACTACCGGCTGTTCGTCACGGTGGCGGGTACGATCGATCCGACGACCGGCTTCGTCGTCGACCTACCGAGCCTCGACGAGCTCGTCCAGCGGGCGGTGCTGGACCGCCTCGATCACCAGCACATCAACAGCGCCATCCCCGAGTTCCAGTCGGGCGGGAAGATCCCGTCGAGCGAGAGCCTCGTCGAATGGATCGCGGCCGAGCTCGGCAAGGCCGCCGGCCCGTCGATCGCGTTCGTCCGTCTGCGGCTGGAGGAGGATGAGGACCTGGCCGCGGAGTGGGAGGCACCGGTCTAGGCTCGGCCCGGTCGGCGCCTTCTCACAGAGGTAGGTTCACATAATATGTCTTATCAGACAATTCAGCCGACGAGAAATCAGGGCGCCAACGGAGCCGCGAGCCCCTCGCCGCCGGTCGTACCGGTCTCAGGCCGCCCTCTCGGCAGCCGGATCTCTTCGCGGAAAGCGCGGGGAAAACTAGCTCTTGGCTTGGCGGAGCTGCTGGACGATCTGCTCGAGGGCGCGGATCAGATCGTCCTTCTCGACCTCGCTCTGGCGGAAGGTCAGCGCCAGGCTGTAGGTCTTGTCCGGTGAGCGGAACTTGAAGACGTAGGGCTTCCGGCGGCCGCTCTTCTTGGGGTCCTGGCGCAGCCTCCGGCGAAGGTCGTCGCGATTGAGACCCTGGCGGGCGACCTCTTCCAACAGGCGGATCATCTCGGCTTCGTTCTCGCCCTTGAGAACCTCGAGCAGCAGCGACTTCGAGGTGATGCCAAGCGCCTGGACCGTGTCACGAACGCGCGCCGGCATACCGAGCAGCGACAGGCTCTCGGTGACGACCGTGCGCGACTTGCCGACTGAATCGGCGATTTCCTCGTGGGTATAGCTGTGGCGCTCGGCCAGGGCGCGGTAGCCCTCGGCCTCCTCGAAAGGCGTCAGGTCCTTGCGCTGGAGGTTCTCGATGAGGGCGATCTCGAGAGCCTCTTCCTCCGAGACGTCCATCTGGATGACTGGCACCTCGTAGAGCCCCGCTTCCTGCGCTGCCCGGAAGCGCCGCTCACCCGAGATGATCTGGTAGACGATGCCCGCCTCCTGGCTGTCGCCGGGGAACGGTCGAACGAGGATCGGCTCGAGGATACCCTTGTCCCGAATCGATGCGACGAGCTCCTTGAGATCTCCCATCGTGGAGCGCGGCTGGCGCGGATCGGGCTCGATCGCCGAGAGGGGCACCATCTTGCCGACCGAGGTCTCCCCTCGCGCGGTGAGCTCTTCGACGAAATGGGTGTCGTGGCGCATCTTGACCTGCATCGGGAGACCGCGCTTCTTTGAGACCTCAGACACGGGAGAGAACCTCCTCCGAAAGCCGGTAATACTCATAGGCACCGGTCGACCGCGGGGCGAAGGTAAAGATCGACTCGCGATACGCGGGGCTCTCCTCGAGACGCACGCTCTTGGTGATGACCGTCTTGAAGACCTTGACGCCGAACACACGCTGGATCTGATCGAAGATGTCCTTGGCCAGGAGGGTCCGCTTGTCGTAGAGCGTGATCAAGGCGCCGAGGATCTGCAGCTGCGGGTTGGCCCGCTGCTTGATCTTGTCGACCGTCTCGAGGAGATCGTCGGTGCCCTCCAGGGCGAAATAGCTGGCCTGAATCGGGATCAGCACGTGCGTCGCCGCCACCAAAGCATTGACCGTCATGATGCCCAGGGTGGGAGCCGTGTCGATCACGATGTACTCGTAACGCTCCACGACCTCCTGGAGGATGTCTTTCAGGCGGTAGTGGCTGTCGAGCTCACCGATCAGCTTCGCCTCGATCTTGGCCAGCGAGATCGCGGAGGGAGCGATCTCGAGGTTGGGAATCCTGTCCGCGAGCTGAACGATCTGACTGAGCGGGATGCCCGGCTCGACCAGCACGTCGTACACGGAGCCATGGAGCTGATGGATGTCGAGGAACGACATCGAGCTGTTGGCCTGGGGATCGAGATCCAGCAGGAGGGTTTTGTGGCCCTTGCTGGCCAGGGCTGCCGCGAGGTTGATGGCTGTCGTCGTCTTACCGACGCCACCTTTTTGATTGGCGATCGCGATGATCATGAGAGGGCGGCAGTGTACGGTAGGACCCCGGAGGGGTCAAGAAGAGAGAGCCCCTGCCGGCGAGCGCTCCGTGCCGCCAAGGCGCCGATGTCGGCGCGCCGACAATCTTGCTAACTGATGAGGAATCTGAGGGTTGCGCGGCCGAAGAGAGCTGCGGAGCTACATCGTGTATCGACCGAGCTCCTCGGGGCCGATCTCTTCCAGCCACTTCTTGAGCTTCTCGTCGTCGCTCGCCTCGGTGGCGCGATCGGCGGCCTGCGCCTTTTCCATCACCGAACGGAGAACAAAGATGGGGGCCTCGGTGCGGAGCGCGAGAGCGATCGCATCGCTGGGCCGCGCGTCGATGGCGATCTGTTCCTCCTCTCGCAGGACGTGAACCAGAGCGAAGAACGTGCTGTCCTGGAGATCGGAGATGACGATCTTCTCCACCCGGCCACCGAGGCGCTCGAGCGCCGAGCGCAGGAGATCGTGGGTCATCGGGCGCGGCGGCTCGACCCCCTCGATCCTCAGGGCGATGGCGTTCGCCTCGAACACTCCGATCCAGATCGGCAGGAAATGCTGGCTGTCGACATCCTTGAGAATGACGATCGGCGTGTTGGAGGAAGGGTCCAGCATCAGCCCCTTGATCTCCACCCGCAGCTCCACTTCAACGTCGCTCATGGATCTATTCTGGGCGCATTGTCCGAGGGGGTCAAGCTGACGCGAAGCGCGAAAGGAGGAGTTTACGGAGGGGGGCTGAGCCAGGCCCGCCAGCCGCCGAGAGCCGCCGGCTAGGTATCTTCGGCTCGATGTCAGGCGAGGATCTGGCGGCCGACCAGGCTGTACGCATAGGCGGATTCGATCTCCACCTGGGCGATCTGGCCGAACGGCACCGGCTGGCCGCCAGCGTCGAAGGTCACTGTGCGGTTGCAGGGCGTCCGTCCGGCCTGCGCCCCTTCGTGCTTGCCCGAGCCGGTGACCAGTACCTCGAACCGGCTGCCGATGAGAGCCGCGTTCGTCTCCTGCTGGATCGACTCCTGGAGCTCGAAGAGCCGCTGCAGGCGCTCGGAGGCGACGCCATCCGCGACAGCGCCGTCCAGGCGCGGCGCCGAGGTTCCCGGCCGGGGCGAGTATTTGAAAGCGTAGACCGCGGCGAAGCGGATCTCCCGGATGAGATCCAGGGTCGCCGAGAAGTCGCCCTCGTCCTCGCCGGGAAAGCCGACGATGATGTCGGTCGAGATCGAGAGGCCCGGCCGTGCCGAGCGAAGCTGGGAGACGAGGTCGACGTACTCCTCGCGGCTGTACCCGCGTCCCATGCGCCGCAGAACCGAGCTCGCCCCCGACTGCACCGGGAGATGAAGGTACGGGCAGATGTTCGCGTGGAGGCCCACCTGCTCCACCATCCGTGGCGTGAAGTCGCGCGGATAGGAGGTCACGAACCGCAGCCGCCGGAGACCGGGCAGAGCAGCGACCGCGGCGAGGAGGTCGGCGAAGTCCTCTGTTCCACCCGGCTGCCGCCAGTGATTGACGGTCTGGCCCAGCAGCTCGATCTCGAGAAAACCGAAGTCGAGCAGGTGGCGGACCTCAGTGAGGATCTCATCCAGCCGCCGGCTCCGCTCGGGTCCACGGGTGACCGGCACGATGCAGAAGGTGCACTTCTTGTCGCAGCCCTCGATGATGGTGACCATCCCCTTGTAGCTGCCGTCTCGGACCACGGCGTCGATGTCGTAGGAACGATCCTCCGGGAAACCGGTCGCCACCACCCGCCGGCCCTGGCGCCGCTGCTCGACAATGTCCGCCAGCTCTCCCACCCGGCCGGGTCCGACGACGAAGTCGAGGTCCGGCACGCGCTCGAGAGCGTGCTCGCCCTCCTGCTGCGCGACGCAGCCGCAGAGGCCGATGAGCGGCCGGCGGCCGCCCTGGCGCAGGAGCCGATACTCGCCCAGGCGGGAGTAGACCTTCTGCACCGCCTTCTCCCGCACGCTGCAGGAGTTGAGCAGAATCAGGTCAGCTTCTTCGGGGCGGCGGGTGGGGAGGATCCCCTGCTGCATCAGCTGGCCGGCCATCCGCTGGCTGTCCAGCTCGTTCATCTGGCAGCCCCAGGTCTCGATGAAGACCCGGCGCGGCCGGGGTGTTGGATTCGAAGCGGGATTCAAAGCGGAGTCCGACGCGGGGCTCAAGGCGGGCCCTCTTTGAGAACCGGCGGCTCGACCGCCTCGAGCGGAGAGGCGGCCTCGGCCTTCTTTTCGGGCTCCTGCTCGGCGCCTTCGCGGAGCCATCCGGGGAGCGCGCCGGCGCGGCGGCCCTCCTCCATGAACGCCTCCAGCTCGGCCTTCGAGGCGACGATCTCGAGTCGCGCCTTGTCCAGCAGCTCGAGCGTGCGATCCCACTCCGGCTTGATCTGGCCGTCGCGGACCGCCGGGTCGTCCTGGGAGTAGAAGCGTCGCCGGAGGTCGGCGGCTTCCTTCTCGAGACGATCGACGTCCTCGGCCGCCTTCCGCCAACGGACGCGGATCTCGAGCCCGCGCTGGCGCCAGCTCGCCTCGTCGCGCCGGGCCACCGCCGCCTTCCCCGCCGCCGCCTTGGCGTCGGACGATCCGGCCTTGGGCTGCGCGTAGGTGATCTGCCCGGTGGAATGGGCGAGGCTCTTGTTGGTGATGACCGCGGTCGGCTCGCCGGCATGGGCCTTGCGCTCACGCTCGGCGCGCGCCGCGGCGACGAGCGACTTGGGCAGGCTCTCGTCCTGACCAGGGTCGATGACGACGACGTTGCCGCCGGCGGTCGCGGAGGCGGCGGCCGCCGGGGGCGCGGCGGAATTCGGCGAAGTGGCCGCTGGAGGTGTCGCGGCCGGAGGCGGTGTGACAGGGATCGCAGGCGTCGCGGCGGCGACCGTTTCGGGCTTCTGCGGGCTCGCCGGCTGCGGCGCTTGCGAGCAGGCGGTGAGCCCGAGAGCGAGGGCCGCCGCGACGAGCCGCCGTTCAGGCACGTCCGTAGCGGTCCTCGAGCCGCACGACGTCGTCGAGCTCGGGAGTCGACACCTCGATGATGTCGCAGCCGTTCGCGCCGGCGACCATCCGATGCTTGGTGAACGGCAGGATGTGGTACGAGTCGCCGCCCCGTAGCGTGGTCGTCACCAGGTTGCCGCCCTCCTCCACCACCAGCTCGACCTCGCCCGAGGCCAGGTAGAGCGTCTCGTCCTTCACCTCATGGTATTGCAGGGAGAGAGCGTGGCCGGCGTCGACGTGCAGCACCTTGCCGACGTAGCGCTCGGTATGGGCGAAGATGAGCTCGTAGCCCCAGGGTTTCTCGACCTTTCGGATAGGCACTCGCATCGGACGGCTCCGGGTGAGGTTCGTTTCAGTTCAGTTGGACTGCACGGCGATCGCCTCGAGAGAGGTCTCGAGGTGCTGCTGCACCTCTCCCGCGGTGCCGAACGCCAGGCACTCGTCGGCGAGGGCGGCGAGCCGCGCCGCCGACAGCCCTCGGATCGTCTTCTTGATCTCCGGCAGGATGCGCGGGCTCATCGAGAGCCGGCGCATGCCCATGCCGATGAGGAGCGGCGCGTAGCGGACGTCCGCTGCCATCTCGCCGCAGAGGCTGACCTCGATCCCTGCCGCGCGGGCGCTGTCGATGATCAAGCGTAGCATGCGCAGAATGGCCGGATGAAGGGGCTGGTAGAGATGGGCGACGTGCTCGTTGTTGCGGTCGACCGCCATCGAATACTGGATGAGGTCGTTGGTGCCGATCGAGAAGAAGTCGACCTCGCGCGCCAGCACGTCGGCCATCACCGCCGCGGCGGGAACCTCGATCATGGCGCCGATTGGCACGTCGCGCCGGAAGGGCAGCGACTCGCTCTCGAGCTCGGCCTTCACCTCGTCGGCGAAGGCGCGGAACTGGCGGATCTCGGTCACCGTCGAGACCAGCGGCACCATGATCCAGAGAGCGCCGTGGGCGCCCGCCCGGAAGAGGGCGCGCAGCTGGGTGCGAAAGATGTCGGGCCGGGCGAGCGTCAGCCGGATGCCGCGCAGGCCGAGCACCGGGTTGTCCTCGCGGGTCGCCATCATCTCCCGCGCCAGCTTGCGGCCGCCGAGGTCGTAGGTTCGGATGATCGCCGGATAGGGCGCCGCGGCTTCCACCAGACGGCGGTAGATGTCGAGGTGATCCTCCTCCGTCGGCAGGGTCGGCGCCTTCTCGATGTAGAGGAACTCGCTCCGGTAGAGCCCCACCCCGTCGGCTCCGAAGCAGCGCACCTCCTCGACCTCTTCCGGCAGATCGATGTTCGCCATCAGCTCGATGCGCACCCCGTCGAGGGTCACCGCCTCGAGCTTGGCGGTCTCCAGGAGGTCGCGCTCGCGGCAGCGGATCTCGACCTGGCGAGCCCGGTACTGCTCGAGCACCTCCGCCGTCGGCTGGAGAACTACCGTTCCATTGCCGCCATCGATGATCACCGGTGCGTCATCGGCCATGCTGCAGCGGATGCAGTCGACGCCGGCGACGGCGGGCAGGTTGAGCGACCGGGCGATGATCGTGGTGTGCGAGGTGCGGCCGCCGGACTCGATGACGAAGCCCAGCACGTGCTCGCGCCCGAAGCGGATGGCGTCGGAAGGCGTCAGGTCGTCGGCGATGATGATCGAGTCCGGCGGCAGCTTCGAGGGCTCCCGATGGGAGATGCCCTGCAGGCTCCGCAGCAGGTGGCGGCTGACATCCGTCAGGTCCTCGCTGCGCTCCCGCAGGTAGGTGTCGTTGATCCGCGCGAAGCGGGCGTCGAGCTCCTCGGCGGTCTTCTGGACCGCCCACTCGGCGTTGACCAGGTGCTCGCGGATCCGCTCCTCGATGCGGCCGAGAAACGAGCGGTCGGAGAGCATCAGCAGGTGGGCGTCGAAGATCGAGGCGAGATCGGCGTTCAGCTCGCCGCCGGTGCGGTTGCGGATGCGCTGCAGGTCCTCTTGCGCTTGCCGCAGTGCGGCGCGAAAGCGCGCGATCTCGTCGTCGACCGCGGACTCCTGCAGAGGGAGGCGGAGGATCTCACCGAGCCGCGTCGAGATGCGGACGGCGCGGCCGATGGCGACGCCGTCGGAGACGCCCATGCCGCGGAGGATCTGCATCTCGTCGGCGCGCCCCATCACGACTCCTCGTCGAAGCGGTCGCTGATCAGCTTCAACACGGCATCGATCGCCGCCTGCTCGTCATCTCCCTCGGCGCGGACGACGAGCTGGCTGCCCTGCGCCGCAGCCATCAAGAGAATACCGAGAATGCTCTTGGCGTCGACCTCCTCGCCGTCCTTCGCGAGGCTGATCCGGCTCTGGAACGAGCCCGCCGTGTGCACCAGCTTGGCCGCGGCGCGCGCGTGCAGGCCCAGCCGGTTGACGATCTCCGTCTCGCGCTCGATCATCAGCCCTTGGTCTCCGGAGGCAGGCAGGGATCCGAGCGGCTCTCCTTCGACGCGAGGTCGCTCGCCAGGCAGACGCTCCGCTGCCCCTTCGCCTGCAGCCAGCGGGCGACCTCGGTGACCCCGCGCTTCTCGCTCCCCTGGCAGGCGAGGCGGAGGACCATCGGCAGGTTCACCCCGGTGAGGATCTCGACCTTGCCCGGCTGCTGAAAGGTGAGCGCCACGTTGCACGGCGTGCCGCCGAACATGTCGGTGAGAATGAGGATCCCGTCGCCCTGCTCCAGCCGCGCCACGGCGGCGGCGACCTTGCCCTTCGCCACCTCGAAATTGTCGTTCCACTCGAGCGACAGGGCTTCGAAGCCGTCGGCGTTGCCGGCGATGACGGTGGCCGCGGCGAGGAGCTCGCGGGCCAGGCCGCCATGGGTGAGGACGAGCTTGCCGATCATAGAGGGCTGCCTAGCATATCTCAGCCTTCTTCCGGGCTTTTCCGCTGCCGATCCGGCGCCGACCGGAGCTCGACTTGGCGCGCCGTGCGGCGCGGCGCGGCGGCGGGCCTCAGCGAGCGATGTCGCGGTGGATGAGGCGGGCCGACCAGCCGCGCTCTTCGAGCTCGCTCTTCAGCTGCTCGGCGACGGCGACCGAGCGATGGCGGCCGCCGGTGCAGCCGATGGCGATCGACAGATAGCTGCGGTTCTCGCGCCGGTAGCGCGGCAGGAGGTAGAGGAGGAGATCGGAGAGGCGCTCGATCAGCTCGGCGTAGTCCGGCTGCCGCTCGAGGAACTCGCGCACGCCGGCGTCGCGGCCGGTCAGCTCGCGAAGGCCGGGGACGAAATGCGGGTTGGAGAGGAAGCGGACGTCGAAGAGCAGGTCGGTGCCGTACGGAATGCCGTGCTTGAAGCCGAAGGAGACCAGCGAGACGACCATCCCCGGCTCCTCGCCCGGCGAGCCGGCGAACTCGCGGTAGACCTGGGTGCGGATCTCGTGGATCGACCACTCGCTGGTGTCGAAGACCATGTCGGCGTGCGAGCGCAGCTCGGCGAGCACCTCGCGCTCGCGGCGGATGCCCTCGATCACCGGGCGGTCCGGCACCAGCGGATGCGGGCGCCGGGTCTCCGAGAAGCGGCGGACGACGACCTCGTCGGAGGCTTCGAGGAAGAGGAGCGTGACGTCCATGCGGCTGCGATCGATCTCGGCGATCAGCCGCGGGAACTCGTCGGCGAAGCCCGCCGCCCGCACGTCGGTGACCACCGCGATGCGGTCGTGGCCGGGCGCCAGCTCGAGCGGCCGGTCGAGGAACTGGCGCAGCAGCGGCAGCGGCAGGTTGTCGACGGTGTAGAAGCCGAGGTCCTCGAAGCACTTGGCGACGGTGCTCTTGCCCGACCCCGAGAGGCCGGTGATGAGGACCAGCCTAGCCTTGGCGGAGCTTCGTGGTGCGGTTTCGCTCAAGCTGCTCCTCGAGCTGGCGCGCGAACTCGCGGGCGGAGTGGTGGCCCTGGAGCTTCAGGACATGGTTGCGGGCGGCGATCTCGACCAGGATGCCGACGTTGCGGCCCATGGCGACCGGCATGCGGATGTAGGGGCACGGGGTGTCGAGGATGTTGTAGAGCGTCTCGTCGAGCCCCAGGCGGTCGTAGGTCTTGCCTTCCTCCCAGTGCTCGAGCTCGATCACCAGGTCGATCTGCTTGCGCTCGCGGACCGAGGCGAGACCGAAGAGGTCCTGGACGTTGATGATGCCGATGCCGCGCAGCTCCATGTGGTGGCGCAGCGGCCCCTCGCTGAAGCCGATGAGGTCGCCGGTGGGATAGCGCTTGACGGTGACGCGGTCGTCGGCGACCAGGCTGTGGCCGCGGGTGATCAGGTCGAGCGCCGACTCGCTCTTGCCGACGCCGCTCTTGCCGATCAGCAGCACGCCGATGCCGTAGATGTCGAGCAGCACGCCGTGCATGCTGGTCGACGGCACCAGGTGATCCTCGAGGAAGTAGCTGATCGCCTTGATCACCGTCGAGGAGAGCGCGGTCGACGAGCAGACCGGCACCTCGCGCTTCTGGCAGGAGCGCAGGAAGCCCGGCAGCGGCTCGATCCCCTTGGTGATGACGAAGACCGGCACGGGGAGCGCGGAGATGCGCTCGAAGCGCCGGTGCCGCTCGCCGGGGGCGAGCGTCTTCATGTACTCGGTCTCGCTCTCGCCGACGATCTGCACCCGCCCGGGCTTGATGTACTCGTAGTAGCCGGCGAAGGCGAGGCCGGGCTTCTGCACCCGCGGATGGGTGATCCGGTTGTCGAGGTGGGAGTCGCCCGAGATGACGGTGAGCTGCAGGTTGGCGAGCTCGGGCGACAGCAGCTCCTTCACCTCGACGTGAGACGGGCTCGAAACCATGGTGATCTCCTCGCGCCCGGCTCTGACGGCCCGTCCTAGAGCTGCGGCGCGATCAGCCCGTAGTGGTCGTCGCCGCGCTTGTAGAGCACGCTCACCCGCTTGTTGGCGGCGTCCAAGAAGACGACGAAGCTCTCGCGCGCGTCCTCGAGCTGCAGCGCCGCCTCCTCGATCGTCATCGGCTTGATGTCGAGATGGGTCGACTCGATCACCCGCGGCAGGGCGCCGGCGCCGACGCTCGCCCGCTCGAGCACCTCGAGCGGCCAGCGGTGGCCGTTGCCCGAGCGGTGGTGCTGGTCGACCAGCTTCTTGTGGGCGCGGCGGGCCTGCTTGTGGGCCTTCTCGATCGCCGCGTTGATGGCGTCGATGAGCAGGCCGTCGGTCTCCTCCTTGGCCTGCAGCACGCCCGGCCGGTGGGCGATGTGGACCTCGGCGATGTGACGGTGCTTCTCGATGTCCAGGGTCATCCTGACCTCGACCGGCTCCTCGAGGAACTTCTCCACCTTGCGCAGCTTCTCTTCCATGTGCTGGCGCAGCCGGTCGTCGAGCTGCACGTTGTTGCGGGCGACGTATTCGATGTTCATTCCGGGGCCTCCCTCCCTCGCTCGCGGGCGCCTGGCGGCGCCTGGTGTGGCTCAAGTCTAGAAGATCTGCTTCCTCTCGGTCGACGACGGGATCGACAGCTCGTCGCGGTACTTGGCGACGGTGCGGCGGGCGATCTGGATGCCCTCGCGGTTGAGGATGCGCATCAGCTCGCTGTCGGAGAGCGGTCGCTTGGGATCTTCCGCCTGGATCATCTGCTCGATCTTGCGCTTGACGGTGAGCGACGAGATGTTGTCCCCGTACTCGCGGTCGATGCCGCTGTGGAAGAAGAACTTCATCGGGAACAGGCCGCGCTGGGTGTGGATGTACTTGTTGGAGACCACCCGCGAGACCGTCGACTCGTGCATGCCGATGTCCTCGGCGACGTCGCGCAGCACCATCGGCCGCAGGTACTCGATGCCCTGGTCGAGGAACTCGCGCTGCTGGCGGACGATCGAGGCGGCGACCTTGTAGATCGTCCGCTGTCGCTGGTCGAGGCTCTTGATCAGCCACACCGCGGAGCGGATCTTGTCCTTGATGAACTGTTGGGCCTCCGACTGGCGCCCCTCGCTGCGCATCGCCTGCAGCATGCGGCGGTAGGCGCGGCTGACCCGCAGGCGCGGCAGGCCGTCGTCGTTCAGCTGGATGATGTACTCGTCGCCCACCCGGCGGACGAACACGTCGGGCTCGATGTAGTGCGGGCGCTCGGTCGAGAACTTGCGGCCCGGGTGGGTCTCCAGCGACTTGATGATCTCGAGCTCGGCCTCGAGGGTCGGCAGCTCGACCCCGAGGCGCTTGGCGACGGCGGGGAACTGGCGGCGGAGGAAGAGGTCCCAGGCGTCGAGCACGATGCGGCGGACGACGGCGTCGGGAGCGATGCCCCTGGCGTCCATCTGCCGCAGCAGGCTCTCCGGCAGCGAGCTGCAGGCGATGCCCGGCGGGTCGAAGCTGCGCACCAGCTCGAGCGCCGCGTGGACCTCCTCCAGCTCGTAGCTGCAACGCTCCTCGCCGAGGATCTCCTCCACCCCCTCCTCGGCGCCGTGCTCGCCCATGGCGCAGATCTCCTCGGCGGTGGCGACGAGGAATCCGTCGGGGTCGAGGTTGCCGATGATCAGCTCGGCGATCTCGCGCTGCCGCGGCGTCACCTCCGCCATGTGGAGCTGCCAGAGGAGATGGTCGTAGAGGTCCGGCTCGCGCGACAGGCTGTTCTCGATCGGCAGATCGTCGCGCTCCTCCACCATCGACGAGTAGCCGGAGCTCTCCCAGTAGTCGCCGAAGTAGGCGTCGAGGTCGATGTTCTCCATCGACTCGGTGTGGTCGATCTCCTCGGCGCCGTTCCCCTCCTCCTTCGCCTCCTCCTTGTCCTTCTCCTTGGCCTCATCCTCTTCGATCTCCGAGCTCTCCTCGAGGACCGGGTTCTCGACCAGCTCCTGGGTGAGCAGGGTGTCGAGCTCCATGCGCGTCATCTGCAGCAGCTTGATCGCCTGCTGCAGCGATGGCGTCATCACCAGCTTCTGCGACAGCTTGAGCGACAGCTTCTGCTCTAAGGCCATCCGGCTCGCATCCTAGAGAGCGAAGTCTTCGCCCAGGTAGATCTTGCGCACCTGCGGGTCGGAGGCGAGCTCCGGAGGGGTGCCGGCGCGCAGGATCTCGCCGTTGTTGATGATGTAGGCGCGGTCGGTGATCTTCAGTGTTTCCCGCACGTTGTGATCCGTGATGAGGACTCCAATGCCCATTGTTTTCAGGTGTCGGATGATGCCCTGAATGTCGAGCACCGCGATCGGGTCGATCCCGGCGAACGGCTCGTCCAAGAGGATATACCACGGGCTGATGACCAGAGCGCGGGCGATCTCCACCCGCCGCCGCTCGCCGCCGGAGAGGGCGAAGCCGCGGTTGCGCCGCACTCGCCCGAGGCCGAAGTCGCTGATCAGCTGGTCGATGCGGCGCTCCTGCTCGGCGTGCGAAAGGTCGAGGGTCTCGAAGATGGAGCGCAGGTTGTCCTCGACCGACATCTTGCGGAAGACCGACGGCTCCTGCGGCAGGTAGCTGATGCCGCGCTGGGCGCGCAGGTACATGGGGAGGTCGGTGATGTCCTCCTCGCCGAGGAAGACCTTGCCGTCGTCGGGCGGAGTCAGCCCCACCACCATGTAGAAGGTGGTCGTCTTGCCGGCGCCGTTGGGGCCGAGGAGGCCGACGACCTCGCCCGGCTCGACGCCGATCGAGACGTCCTGCACCACCGGCCGGCCGCGGTAGATCTTGCGCAGGTTGGTCGTCGAGAGCTTCTGCGGCTCGGTCATGGCTTGGCGCTCCCGCCGCCGGAGTCGGCGGGCTTGGCTCCCGGGACCGGCGCGTTGGCATCGCCGAGGATGTCCACCCGGCCGCCCTCGGTGTGGTAGACCATGTGGCGGCCGTGGATGACGTTCTTCTGGCGGTCGAGCATCGTCACCGGCTCGCCGAACATCTCGATCACCTTCATCTTCACGTGGTAGACGGCGCGCTGGCTGTCGATGGCGCGGCCGGCGGTGTAGTCGACCATGTGGACGTCGCCGGTGCAGGTCATGGTCTCCGCCTTCTTGTCGGCGCCGAGCTGGACGTCGAGCTTCTGGCAGAGGAGCGTGCGGCCCGTCTGCACCACCTTCACGTCCTTGGTATAGGTCAGCAGGCGCTGGTTCTCGAGATAGACGAGCTCGGCGGCGGTGACCTCGACCGGATCGTGGAGGGACGGGTCGCTGCCGCCGGCGTCGCCGGAGCCGGCGGCCTTGGCGTCGCCGCTCCCCTTGCCGCTCGCCGGGCTGGCGGCGGCCGCGGCTCCCGACGCCGGCGCCGGCGCCGCCGGGGGCGGGATCCACAGCGTCTTGACGCCGCCGCTCGCGGTCAGCTTCTTGCTCGCGTCCTCGCCGGTCAAGGTCTTCGTCGTCAACAGGTTGGGGCCGCGCCAGGCGCGCACCTCGCCCTGGAAGACGAAGCTGCGCGGCGACTCGTGCCAGAAGCCCTCCTTCGACTCGACGCGGATGGGGCCCTCGGCGGCTCCCCCGCCGCCCAGCGCCGAGCCCGCGAGCTGCGAGTCCTCGACCTTCTCGATCACCGCCCGCACGCCGCCGTCGGCGTGGACGGTCCCCTGCTGGCGGGCGTAGGTCATGTGCGGCGCCAGCACCTGCCCGCGGTCGGACTTGACCTCGACCGGGTTGCCGAAGAACTCGCCCTGGCCGCTGTCGAAGCTCATCGTGCCGCGGTCGCCGGCGACGGAGAGGCCGGGGTCGGCGTAGGTGACGTTCCGCTGCAGGTCCATGGTCGAGATCTGGCCGTCGGCGCGGAAGCCGGCCTGCGCGCGGTCGCCGGTCGCCTTGCGCGGCCCCTTGACGGCGGGGTTGCCGGTCTCGGTGATGACGACGCTGTCGATCGCCGTCGCCTGGCTCAGGACACCGTGCGCCATCTGCCCTTCGACGCGGCGCGCGGTGAGGCTGCGGGCGAGCCCGCCGCCGCTCGACTCCAGCCAGGCCGGCCCCTTGGCGCCGCCCTCGAGCGCCACCGTCTTCACCTCGTCGGTCCCCTCCTGCATGAGGACGGCGAGATCCTCGCCGCGGAAGCGCAGCAGGGCTCGGCCGGGCTCGGCCGCCGGCTGCTTGCGCTCGCCGGAGACACCCCAGAGGGCGCGGATGAAGGTGACCGACTTCTCGTCCGGCGTCAGCAGCGCGACGATGTTCGTCGCCTTGAAGGTGTCGGTGGCGCGGGTGAGCACGGCCTGGTCCTTGGGCGTCCCCTCGACCTGCAGCATGTGCTGCTTGCGCTGGTAGACGGCGCGGTCCGCGGCGAGCGACATCGCCGGCACCTTCCCCGGCTTCGACGAGATCGTGGTGTTGCCCTGCAGCACGTAGAGCTCGTCCGCCAGATGGACGTTCAGCTGCTGCGCCGAGCCGACGTAGTCGTCGTGCAACCCGAGGTCCACCGGCCGCGGCGTGAGGACGAGGTTGCCGTTGTCCTTGAGCTGCAGCACGGCGGTGTCGAGGGTGAGGCCGTTCGGCCCGGCGAGATGCACCTCGCCGCGCAGGCGCCCCTCGTTGTCGTCCCGGTTGTAGCTCGCCTCGTTGCTCTGCACCTGGTACGGGCGCCCCTTGGGATCGAAGAGCGTCAGGCCGACGCCCTCGAGGTAGATGGTGTTGTCCTTGTCGGCCTCGATGCTGTCGCCGCGGATGCGGAAGACCGGCCGCTTCCCCTGCGAGTAGGTGTAGTCGAACCCCTGGCCGATCATCTTGGTGTCGGCGTCGGCGTTCAGCTTGTCGACCGGCGGCTTCACCGGCTGCCGGCCGGCGCGGCCGAAGAGGTAGAGCGAGACGACGCCGACGACGAGGACGACGAGGACGGCGAGGAGGGCCAGCCGCATGAGGCCGACATGGGATCGGCGCTTAACCGGCATCGCTGCCCATTCTACGAGGCGAGCCCGGCGCGGGCTCGGCGGCGGCGCTCGCCGGCAATTTGGCCGGCAACGCGCGGCAATCGAAGAGGCGGAGCACGGGACCGCCCGTGTAGCCGTCGCGCTCGAGGTGGCCGAGCGCCTCGAAGCGGCCGCCGAGGACGCTGGCGCGCGCCTGCCAGCGCCAGCCGAGGAGCTCGACCGAGCCGCCGTCGTCGCCGCGCGCCCGCGCCGCCAGATGGCCGTTGCCGAAGAGCCGCGGGCTGGCGGCGAGGGTGAGCGGGCCGACGCGGACGAGCGGCTGCGGGTTGCCCTGGCCGTGCGGCTCGAGTCGAGCGAGCTCGGCGAGGAGCGCGAGGGTCACCTCGCGGGGCGCCACGGCGAGCTCGTACTCGTGCCGGCGCGCCAGGCGCTCGCTCGGCCAGTCGAGGGCAGCCTCCTCCCATTCGGCGGTGAGCGCCTCGAGCTCCGCGAGGAGCGCCGTCAGCCCCACCGCCTGCGCGTGGCCGCCAAAGCGGTCGAGGCGTCCCTCCCAGCGGGTGAGGAAGCCGTGCAGCTCGATGCCGGGGACGCTCCTGCCGGAGCCGGTGGCGCGCTCGCCGTCGACGCCCAAGAGGAGCGTCGGCCGGTTGAGCTCCCGCGCCACGCGCCCGGCGGCGATGCCGACCACCCCCTTGTGCCAGCCGGCCCGCCAGGCGACGAGGATCGGCGGCAGCGGCGAGCGCTTGGCGAAGTGCTCCATCGCCTCGTCGAAGCACTGCGTTTCGCGCCCCTGCCGCTCGCGGTTCCAGCCCTCGAGCTGGAGGGCGAGCTCGGCGGCGCGGCGGGGGTCGCGGGCGAGCAGCAGCTCGAGCGCCTGCTCGGGGGTGTGGAGCCGACCCGCCGCGTTCAACCGCGGCCCCAGGCGATAGCCGACGTCGGCGGCGGTATAGGGCGGCTTCATGCCGGCCTGGCGGATGAGCGCCTTCAGCCCTTCCGAGCGTACCTCCTGCAGCGCCGCGAGGCCGAGGGCGGCGATCACCCGGTTCTCGCCGCGGAGCGGCACCAGGTCGGCGATGGTGCCCAGGCAGGCGACGCGGAGGAGCGCCTCGATCGGCAGCCGCCGCGCGCAGCGCGCGGCGAAGCCCAGGGCGAGCTTGAGCGCCAGGCCGACCGCCGCCAGGTCGCGGAACGGATAGGCGCCGAGGGCGCGATGGGGGTTGATCTGCACCACCGCCGCCGGCAGCTCGCAGCGCGGCAGGTGATGGTCGGTGACGACGACGTCGATGCCGGCGGCGAGGGCGCGCTCCGCCGCCGGCACGCTGGCGCTGCCGCAGTCGGCGGTGACGATCAGCCGGGCGCCGGCCGCCGCGGCGCGCTCGACGTGGACGGGCTGGAAGCCGTAGCCCTCCTCGAGGCGATGCGGCAGCACCGCCAGGGCGTCGAGGCCGCAGGCGCCGAAGGCGGCGAGGAGGAGCGCCGTCGAGGTCACCCCGTCGACGTCGTAGTCGCCGACGATCGCCACCCGCTCGCCGCGCTCGCGCGCGGCGGCGAGCCGGTCGAGCGCCGGCTCCATCCCGGCGAGGAGGAGCGGGTCGTGGAGCTGGTCGAGGCTGGGCTCGAGGAAGCGGTCCGCCGCCGCGGCGTCGGCGACGCCGCGGCGCGCCAGGAGCGGCGCCAGGAGAGCCGGGCACCCCGCCGCGGCGAGGAGGGCGGCGAGCTCCGACGGCGGCGCGGCGACCCACTCGGCCGTGGTCACGCGCGGGGCCACGTCGGCGGTCGCGAGAGACGCCAGCGTCCTAGTCCTCCTCGTAGGCGCCGAGACCGCGGAACCGCCGATACCGGTTGGCGACCAGCTCCTCGGGCGGCAGCGGCGAGAGCTCGGCGAGCGCCGCGGCGACCACCTCCCCGACGCGGCGGCAGGTCTCGACGGGATCGGTCTGCGCGCCGCCGGGCGGCTCCGGGATGATGGCGTCGACGACGCCCATGGCGAGGAGATCGGGCGCCGCCAGGCGCATCGCCTCCGCCGCATCGGCCTTCCTCTCCTGGTCCTTCCAGAGGATGGCGGCACACCCCTCGGGCGAGATCACCGAGTAGGTGGCGTACTCGAGCATGTAGACGCGGTCGCCGACGCCGAGCGCCAGCGCGCCGCCGCTGCCGCCCTCGCCGGTCACCGTCACCACGATCGGCACCTTCAACCCCGCCATCTCGATCAGGTTGCGGGCGATCGCCTCCGCCTGCCCGCGCTCTTCGGCGTCGAGGCCCGGGTAGGCGCCGGCGGTGTCGATGAAGGTGAGCACCGGCCGGCCGAAGCGCTCGGCGAGCTTCATGATGCGGAGCGCCTTGCGATAGCCCTCCGGCCGCGGCTGGCCGAAGTTGCGGCGGATCCGCTCGCGGGTGTCGCGCCCCTTCTCGTGGCCGATGACGGCGACGCTGCGGCCGCGGAAGGTGGCGAAGCCGGCGACAATGGCGGCGTCGTCGGCGAAGGCCCGATCGCCGTGCAGCTCCACCCAGTCGGTCATCAGGTTGGCGACGTAGTCGAGGGTGTAGGGGCGGTCGGCGTGGCGGGCGACGAGCGCCTTCTGCCAGCGCGTCAGGCCGCCGTAGACCTCGGTGGTGCTCTTCTTGAGGGCCGTCCGCAGGCGCTCGATCTCCCGCTCCTGCCCGCTGCCGGCGGGGAACGCCTCGAGCTCCTCGATGCGCCGCCGCAGCTCGTTCAACGGCTCGTCGAAGTGAGGCTCGCCGGTCTGCATATCGCGGGCCAAGGTAACAAACGGGGCGGGGGAGGTCAAACCGAAAGAGCGAGGCCTATCAGAGGAGCTGCTGCGGATCGACGTCGATCGTCAGGTCCCAGCTCGGATTGACCGGCAGCGCCGCGGCGAGGAGCCGGTGGAGGTCGCGGCCGGCGGCCGAGCGGACGAGGATCTGGAAGCGCCACTCACCGCGCAGGCGCTCGAGCGGCGCCGGCGCCGGGCCGGAGATGCGCACCGTGCGGCCGAGGGGATGGGCGTGGAGATCGCGGGCGAGGCCGGCGGCGAGGTCGCGGGCGCGCTCGCGGCTCTTGTCGCGGACGAGGAGCTGCACCATGCGGGTGTACGGCGGATAGTGGAAGATGCGCCGGAAGCGCATCTCCTCGCGAGCGAAGCCGGCGTCGTCGCCGGCGAGCGCCGCCTGGATCGCGTAGTGGGCCGGATGGTAGGTCTGGATCACCACCTTGCCGGGCCGCTCGCCGCGGCCGGCGCGGCCGGCGAGCTGGGTGAGGAGGTTGTAGGTCCGCTCGACGGCGCGGAAGTCGGGGAAGCCGAGGTAGCTGTCGGCCGAGAGCACGGCGGCGAGGCCGACCTCCGGGAAGTGGTGGCCCTTGGAGACCATCTGGGTGCCGACGAGGATCTTGACGTCGCCGCGCGAGAAGCGCTCGAGCACCGCCGCCGGTCCGCCCGGCCGCCGCGCCGCGTCGCGGTCGAGGACGGCGACCGGCACCTCCGGGAAGAGCTCGCGGAGGCGCTCCTCCACCCGCTCGGTGCCGGCGCCGATCGGCTCGAGCGCCGCCTCGCCGCAGGTCGGACAGCGCTCGGGGACGGCGCGGCTCGAGCCGCAGTAGTGGCAGACCAGCTGCCGCGCCTTCAGGTGGTAGGTCCGCGGCAGTCCGCAGTCCTCGCAGCGCATGTCCTCGCCGCAGGCGCGGCAGAGGAGGACCGGCGAATAACCCCGCCGGTTGCGCAGCAGGATCACCTGGCCGCCGGCGCCGAGCGTCGCCACCATCTCCTCGCGCAGGCGCTCCGAGACGTGGACCTCCCCCGGCGTCCGCCGCGGCGCCTCCTCGCGGAGGTCGACGAGGATCCCCTCCGGCAGCCCGGCGCGGCCGGCGCGGGCGGTGAGGGCGAGGTGGGTGAGCTTCCCCGCCTCGACGTTCCAGCGGCTCTCGAGGCTCGGTGTCGCCGAGACGAGGAGCGCCACGGCGCCGGCCTGCTTCGCCCGCACCAGCGCCAGGTCGCGGCCGTTGTAGCGCGGCGCGACCTCCTGCTTGTAGGAGCTGTCCTGCTCCTCGTCGACCACCACGAGGCCGAGCTCGATGCCCGGCGGGAAGGGTGCGAAGAGCGCCGAGCGGGGGCCGAGCACCAGACGCGCGCGGCCCAGCCGCACCCGCTCCCACTCCTGATGCCGCTCGCCGGTGCCGAGCCCCGAGTGGAGGATGGCGAGCTCGGCGCCGAAGCGCCGCTCGACGGCGCGGGCGAGGGCGGGGACGAGGGCGATCTCGGGGACGAGGAGGATCGCCGCGCGGCCGGCGGCGAGCGCCGCCTCCGCCGCCCGCAGATAGACCTCGGTCTTGCCGGCGCCGGTCATGCCAGCGAGGAGGAAGGCGGCGAACTCGTGGCGCTCGATCGCCGCGGCGAGCGGCGCGAGCGCCGAGCGCTGGTCGTCGCGGAGGGTGATCGCCGGCGCCTCGCCGCCGGCCTCCCCCATCATGTGGCGGTCGAGGTCGAGCTTCTCGACCTGCGAGAAGCGCCGCAGCAGTCCGCGCGCCGCCAGGCGGCGCACCACCTCCGGCGAGCAGCCGGCCGCCGCGGCGACCTCGGCGACGGTCGCCGGCCGCCCGATCGCCTCCAGGAACTCGATGGCGCCGCGCGCCGCCGGCGAGCGCCGCAGGGCGGCGCGCCGCGCCTCCGGGTCGCCGGGCGCCAGCTCGACCGCCGTCACGTAGCGGGCCCCGCGCGGCGTCTCCTCCTCGCTCCCCACCCGGCCGCTGGCGACGAGGCGGGCGAGCGCCGGGTCGACGTCGGCGAGGCCGCTCCGCGCCTGCAGCTCGGCGGTGGTGAGCCGGCCGCCGTCGCGGAGCGCCTCGACGATCGCCGCCTCGGCGGCGTCGCGCGGCGGGGCGATGGCGCCGGCGTCCGTCAGCCGCACCTTGCGGCCTCCCCAGGCGGGCAGGTCGCCGGGGAGCATCGTCCGCAGCACCTCGCCGAGCGGCGCCAGGTAGTAGGAGGCGGTGAAGCGGGCGAGCTCGAGGAGATCGGCGGTGACCGCCGGCTCGCGGTCGAGGATCTGCTCGATCGGGCGGAGCGCCATCCCCTCGGGGCGGCGGTGATGGAGGTCGACGACGATCCCGGTCAGCCGCCGCTTCCCCACCGCCACCTTCACCCGCGTGCCGATAGCGAGCCGGCCAGCGAGGCCGTCCGGCACCTCGTAGACGAACGGCTCGGGCAGCGGCAGCGGCAGCGCCACGTCGGCGAACCGCGGCGGGCCCGTGGGGGCTTGAGGAGAGTCGTCCTGGCCGCTCAGGGCCGTGCTCCGTGGCGCGCTGTTGGCCGCGCTGTTGGCCGCGCTGTTGCCTGAACGCTCAGCCGCTCCGCTTCCCGGCCGTCTCCCCCGATGTTTCCCGCGGACTCGCGCCGCCCGTCGCGCCGGATCGGCAGCGCTCCGAGCAGTAGAGAGCGCCCGCCGCGGCGAGGGTGCGCGACTGCGGCAGGTGGATGCCGCAGGCGGCGCAGCGCACCAGCGTCACGTCGGTGAGCGACGACTGGCTGCGCGGCGCGGCGGCGCGCGGCGGGGGCGCCGGCGTCCGGCGGCGGCCCCGCCCGGTGATCCGCGCCAGCCACGACTCGAGGAAGAGCCAGAGGAGGATGCCGCAGACGATCAGCTCGACAAAACGGCCCATCGCCCGCTCCGCGCCGGCTGCCGATTAGGCCGCCGCCCGCTTCTGCTTGTCGACCGCCGCGGCGAGCTTCTCGACGTCCGGGTTGGTCGGCTGCAGCCGGCGGAGCTCGGCGAGCAGCGCCTCGGCGTCGGCGTACTTCTTGAGGTCGAAGGCGAGCACGATGACGGCGTTGAACCGCGACTGCCAGTGGTCCGGCGACACCGTCTGCGCCTGGCGGAAGAGGGCGAGCGCCTGGTCGTACTGGTGGAGCTGGCGGTAGGTGATGCCGAGGTCGGTCATGGTGTCGGGCTGGTTCGGCCGCAGCTCGAGATAGTGGGTGTAGAGGTCGCGCGCCCGCGGCCAGTTCTGGATGTCGAAGTTCAGGTTGGCGAGCTTGAGCACCGCGTCGGCGTCGTTCGGGTGCTGCTCGACGAAGGTGCGCAGCTGGAGGATCTCCGCCATCGGCGGCTGCCCCGGCGCGCCGCCCGCGGGAGCGTTGCCACCGGAGGCATCGGCGCCATTGCCAGGTCCTGGCGCCGGCCCGGGCATGGCGCCGCCGCCGGCTGGCGCCGCCTCGCCCCCTCCTCCCATCGCCTGGCCGTCGCCCGCCGCCTGGCCGTCGGCGACCGGCGCCGCCCCGGCGACGCGGCGCGGCGGCTGGCGCGCCGCCATCACCTCCTGCAGCAGGAAGCCGGCGATGAAGCCGAGGAGGATGCCGAGAGTGGCGAACAGCACGTTGTCCTTGTTCACGCGGCTGGCTCCTCGCGAGGATCGATGGCGGACGGAAGGGATCGGTCGGGCGACAGAGATTTCCGCGGGCGACGCATCATTCTAGCAGGGCGGTCGGCGGCGCGAACGGGCCGAGAATGGCCGAGGCCGCTCGGAGGAGCGGCCTCGGGGTGCGACAAAGCTTTGGGCAGAACGCGACGACGGAAGGCTGAGAGGGGCTGGCGGGGCTTTAGCTTGCCGTCAGCTTGCCGTTAGCTCGCTGCTCGGGTCCGCTTCTCGAGGCTCGAGTTGAGCGAGCGCTCGACCAGCGTCTCCGCCTCCCGCTCGTCGATGTCCTTGACGTGGGCGACCTCGCTGACGATGAAGTACTTGGCGCGCTCGTACATCTTCTTCTCGCGGAAGGAGAGGCTCTTGCGCTGGCTGACCAGGCGGAGGTTCTTCAGCACCTCGGCCACCTCGGTCAGCCGCCCGGTCTTCATCTTGTCGAGGTTCTGCTTGTAGCGGCCCTTCCAATCCTTGTAGGTATCGATATTGCCATCTTCGAGGATCTCGAACAGGGCGCGCACCTCGCGGGTCTGGCAGAGAGGCCGCAGGCCGACGAGCTCCAAATTGGCCTTCGGCACCATCACCTTCGAGTTGTTGGAGAGCAACCGGAGGTGGTAGTACGTCTGCTCGTTGCCATCGATGCTGCCCGCTGCAATGTTCTCCACCACGGTCACGCCGTGGTTTGGGTAAACCAGCTTTTGACCGACCTTGAATGTCACGTTCCCGACTCCCTTTTTGATTTGAGGCAAAGATGGTGGAGCTAGGACAAGTAAGTCGCTGATGGACTTACGCTTACGCGTGGCATTTATACACTACGGAGGGGTCCTTCGTCAACTGCAGAGGCCGCCGCCGAGCCCTTCGGCGAGGCGAAAGCCGAGCGGAAGCCGGCCGATCCTCCCCCGCAGCCCTCCTCGCGGCCCACCTCCAGCCCGCCAGGATTTGACACCTCGCCGGCCTCTCCCTACGATCTCGCCTGCCTCACCCCGGCCGGAGTGGCGGAATGGCAGACGCAGTGGACTCAAAATCCACCGCTCGCAAGGGCATGCGGGTTCGACTCCCGCCTCCGGCACTTTGAGAGTCAAGCACTTAGCCCAACTCCCCCGTTTTAGCCGTTTGACGAACAGCCCGATTTGGTGCACTTTTGGTGCACTCGGGCGGGAGGAGGGCTCGAGGGAGATGGCCTACATCGAGGAGCGGAAGGGCAAGAAGGGGTCGAGCTGGAGAGCCCAGGTGAGGGTCAAGGGCAGGCCCGTCCAGACGGAGACCTTCGCCAGGAAGACCGATGCGGTTCGCTGGGCGCAAAAGACCGAGGTCGACTTCCGGGCCGGGCGGTACGTCCCGACCGGCGAGATCCGGCGGCGGACCCTCTCCGAGTTGATCGCGGCCTATCGGCAGAACGTCCTACCGCAGTACGGCCCCGGCGAGCGCCAACGGCGGGGAAGAAAGCTCGTCTGGTGGGATCGGCGTCTGGGCGGCTGGTTCCTCGGCGATCTCACGCCGGCCCGCATCGCCGAGTGCCGCGACGAGCTCTCCGGCGGCAAGACCCTGAGCGGCAGGCCCGCCTCCCCCGCTTCCCAGGTCCGCTATCTCGCTCAGCTCAGCCACGTCCTGAGCTACGGACTGGAGCTCGAGTGGCTCCAAGACAACGTCGCCCGTCGGGTACGCCGACCGCGCGAGCCGCGGGGTCGGGTTCGCTTCCTCTCGGATCCCGAACGGCAGCGGCTCCTCGCCGCCTGCCAGGAATCCGCCGACCGGCGGCTCCATCCCCTCGTGCTCCTTGCCCTTTCGACCGGCGCCCGCCAGGGCGAGCTGCTCCGGCTCCGTTGGCCGGATCTAGATTTCCAGGGACGCCTGGCGATCGTGCATCACACCAAGAACGGCGACCGGAAGGCCCTGCCGCTGGTCGACACTGCCATCGCAGCCATCCGGCAGCTGGCAATCGCCCGGCGGCTCGGGACCGATCTCCTCTTCGCCGACCGCCGCGGCATCGTGCGCTTCCCGCGGAATGCCTGGACCGAGGCGCTACGGAACGCCGGGATCGCGGACTTCCGCTTCCACGACCTCCGGCACACGGCCGCCTCCTACCTC
The DNA here is from genome assembly GCA_963755825.1 of uncultured Acidobacteriota bacterium. Lineage (GTDB taxonomy): Bacteria > Acidobacteriota > Thermoanaerobaculia > Multivoradales > UBA5704 > DATBQN01. Next base: position 896,261 of record CAVWLA010000001.1, read on the forward strand.
GCCATGAGCGGAGCGACCCTCGCCGAGATCGCTGAGGTCCTCGGCCATCGAACGCTCGCAATGGTCAAGCGGTACGCGCACCTGTCGGAGCAGCACACGTCGGCCGTGGTTCGGCGGATGGAAGAGCAGTTTTTGAGGTAGCAGTCTTTTCCTACCGCTGCGATCAGCGGCGCGAGAGGGGTGACATGGACCTGCAGAACCTGGCTGAATTGGTGAAGACAAAAGAGTTTTGGGTTTTCGGAGTGACTACGAGCGTAGTGGGCAACCTTCTTTACAGAATTCTGGCGAAGGGGCGAGGAATAGCTATTCTAGGAGCCCGAGAAGGTTTGGCCCGAAGGCAAGGGTACCTAAAAGCCCGCGAAACATTCGCGGCCGAGATGGGAATCAGAGAAAATATGGATATCTTGTCGTTTCTTGCCCTGAACTATCTTGGAAATCTCATGATTGGCATTCTTGCAGTCTGCTTGACTGGAGGCGTTCTGGGCTTCTCAATCGGATACGAATCGCCGCTGTCCTCGTTAATCAATCTCGTGGTATTTCTCGTTGCGCTCAACTGGTTGATCACAACCATGAAAGGCTATTACACCGTACACTACGCATTGGCCCGGATTCTTCGACAAGTCCTTCCGGGCTCAGCCTCAAGTCAGCCCGCAGAACTAGAATGATTGCGAGCGCACAAGCCGGTGCTTAGTGAGCTAATTTCTAGCGAAGCCTGAACTACACCGGAGCTGCGCGGTGCGCTTCCAGCCAGACATCGAACTTCTCCACGTCGATGAGCACCCGCCGTCCGACGCGGACGATCGTCGCCTCGAAGCCATTCTGATGAGCGTTGAAGACCAGCCAGCGCAGGCTGGCCTCGGTGAAGGCCGGGTTCTCTTGCGCGAGCTGCTTGATGGTCCGCAGATCCTGGTAGTGTGCCATTCGTCGTTCCTTCATCGGGTCAGTCCGCCGGCTCGTCCATCCCGCGCCGGCGTTTGCAGTGTCTTAGATGGCCGCCGAGTGCATAGGGCGAGCCGAAGGACCGGCCGCAGAAGTCGCAGCGTCGATCCTCGATTGGACCGACGAAGGTCGCGCGGTGAGGCAACGCCACCGGCTCGGCCCCCTGGCTTTCAGCTAGCTGCGAGGGCTGAGCCGGGAGCTGCCAGCCAGCTCGAGCTAGCTCGGCGCCCGGTTGCTCCTCTCGGGCCGCGCGCCCGGCGGCACCGGCTGCCAGCATGCAGCCGGCGCCGGAAACCTCGACCGAAACCACGGAGACGAGCGCCCAGATCCAGCGCCCGGCGAGGCTGGGGATGACCGGCATGAGCGCCAAGCCGACCGCCTGGACCACCATCGGCGTCACGATGACGGCGGTTCCGGCGAGGACCACGAGCCAGACGACCACCAAGGAGGTGCGAGGTGCCGGCGAGGAGACGGCCGCATGGGCGATGTACGCGGCGCCGAGACTCAGAACCGCGACGGTGGCGAGCGCTCGCACGACGAGGAGCACGACTCTCCATGTCGTCGGCACCGACACGCCGTCGGCGTGCAGGAGCGCGAGAACCAACAGCGGTCCGTTGACGGCAACGGCGGACATCGCAAGGCCGATTCCCAAACGCAATCGCATCAGCGATCAACCTACGTTGAAGCGACGCAATATGCAAAAACGCTGCTCCGCTGCTCCTTTTCTGAGCCTGCCGCTCCTCCCCCTCGCCATGATCGTTCCCCACGCGCCGGCCGGCCACGCCGTCAAGGTCGGCGAAGCCGCCGAGCGGAGCGAGGGCAACCTTGACGGCGTGGCCGCACCGGCGCGTAGACTCATTCAGCGAGGGAGGGCGTTGTTGCGTGGGGCCTGATCACCGCCCCCTGAGCCGCGAGCGGTGAACTCGCCGCATTGAAGCGGAAGCTACTTCACCTAGGTGAACGGGCTCGCGCGCAACTGCTGCGAGCTGTCCCTCGATTCATAAGTGGCCGCTACTTGCCCGCGGGCAAGTAGCTCTCCTCCCTTTTCGCAAATCACCGATCTCGCACCGGGGTACCACGCCGACCGCGGACGCTGACGATCTGGCGGAGAGCTCTGCTCCGCCCCCCCCCGCTCAGACCACCGTCTACTGCGATTCAACCCAAGCCGCGCACGCACCCACGCCGGCGATGAGAGGTCGAGGACGCTGGCCTTCCAAGCGGCAAACGAAGTGCGCCGCGAGTCCGGGTCCAGGGGTGGAGACCCCTGGCGAGTCGTTTTGAGGCGCCGCAAAGCGGTGCCTCAAAACATTGCTCGCTCTTCGCCGGGGACTGGGCTTTTCAGCCAGAGACAACCCGCTGGCAGTTCAGAGGAGATCGTCGAGGGTGACCGCGGGACTTAGTTCCGAGCCTTCAACCATCTCGGGCTCCCTCCGCAGGATGAGGACCGCGACCTGGGGCCCGCTCGGTAGCCCGTCAACGAGCCAGCCCTGCCCGCAACGACTGCAGTCAGCACGGCATCTCCACCGGACGCCAGCGAGCCAGAACCTTCAGCACCTCCTCGCGCCCCGGCCCGACAAACACCCGCTCTCCGTCGCTCTCCTGCCAGTCGACGGCGCAAAGGGCGAGCTCGGCCGCGATCCTCTGGCAGTCCCGCCGCCGCCGCATGTTGATGATCGAGTGACCGGTCGGGATGTGCGCGAGGCTGTAGCCGGTGAGCCAGCGGTAGATCCCAAAGGGCGGCGAGACGAGGCCCTCCTGCTCCACCTCGACATAGCGGGTCTCCTGCTTGTGATTCACGCCGAAGCGGCCCGGCCGCCAAGGGAGCCGGGGCGGCTCCTTCTTCGCCTCGGCCTCGAGCCACGCCGCGGCGACCTGGGCATCGGCCAAAGCCGCCTCCCCGGCCAGCGAGGCGAGCCAGGCCCCAACGCAGTGGAAGCCTCGATAGCGCGCGACCCGCCGCCAGGTCGGCGCCTCCCAGTGCTTCGCGCGGACGTTGAAGAAGCTGTCACCGCTCATGAACAGCAACTATCTGCTCGGCCTGGAGTCACGAGCAGATAGTCGAGGAAGCGAACGCGGCGAATGCGCGCCTCTTCCTGCATCTGCTGCCAGAAGGCGAATGCGTCGCGGAGCGGCAACGTCTTGCGGGCTCGAAAATAGCGAAAGCCGATCACGGCGTAGGCGCCGAGTGCATCGGCCACTGCGAGAAGCTCCTCTCGTTCTGGGTGGCCGCCGTCGAAGTTGCCTTCCTTCTCGGCGAAGAGATTCAGGTGGCGGTCGAGGAAGAGCAAGCCAACCGCATATCTCTTCTTCCGGCATGCGAGCCGCACATGTCGACAGGCGGCAGAAGGGTTCCCGAGGTTCTCCCGATAGGTCTGGGGCTCGGCGGGAAGCGCTCCAAGGTAGTCGAGCGCGCCGAGAAGCACTTCGACGACCGCTGTTGGCGTGTTCCGCCGAGCGAGAGCTGCCGCTGCTGAGGCGCGGAGGGCGGCGCAGGTCACGGGATCGATAAGGGCGGTAGCGCCGAAAGTCGTGGGTTGCGCGGCGGCCGCCGGTTGACCTGCCGTCTGAGGTGTCAGCCTGTTCGACCGCACTCGTAGAGGGCTCATAGCGCCGGCACGATAGGAGAGGCAGGCGATTTGCGCCGCACTTCCCGTTTAAGGAAGGGATAGACGATCGCGAGGGAGCGATCTCGAATCGCGCCGAAGCGATCCGGTCGGAACCGCGGAGGTCCCGACCGGGGACCTCAAGGTGACGTCACCTCACGCCGAAGGGATCGAGCGACCCGCCGGTATCCGCCTGCGTGTACGCCGTGCCGCCCGGGTTGGCTGGAGGCGGAGCCGGAGTGCCAAAGGGATCGAGCGAGCCGCCGGTCGCTCCGAACATCCTCGTGAGATGGCTCCATAGCCACGAGGAGCTCGTCTCCGCCGAAAGGGTCGGCCTCCTGGATGGACGCCGAATCGCGCCGGCAGCATGTCCACCCGTGCCGCCGGCAAACGCGGGAGTGAGAGCTCCTAGGAGGAGTAGGGCCGGTGCCACGACGCCTCGAATGCGAGACGACATCTGACGCTCCTTTCTCGAGCACCACGCCGCCGCCGTCATGGCAGTCGGGGATGCCTACCTCTTGGAGTGTCTCTCGGAAAAGATGGGAGATCTACGAAAGGAGGCCGTGCATAGCTCGCCGACCGTCCTCGGTAGCCGGCGCTCATCCCACCAGCACGGCCGCCAAGCGTTCGCGCACAGAAGCTCCTTGAGCAAGAATGCACACTACGGATAAGGAGGGTTCGATGCGAGACGAGCACCTGACGGCCGAAACTCTGGACCAGCTTCTCGCGGAGGATGCGGGCTTGGCGCACAACCGTCTCCTGCTCCATCACCTCGCGGTCTGTCCCGCCTGCCATGCCGTCGGCGGTTACATCCTCGAGCTCTATGAGGCCGGAGCGCTTCCTCCGCGGTTCTGCTCGGTCGACATCGACCTGGCTCGCCTGCGCGCCGAAGCACCTGCCCTGCTCGAGACCCTCGAGCGCTACTCGCCTCGCCAGAGAGAGTGCCTGGTCCGGGACGTTCCGCGCTTCCGGAGCTGGGGGCTCTGCGAGCTCCTCTGTCAGCGGAGCGAAGAGCTCGGGCCCAGCGACGTGGCGAGAGCCTTGGAATGCGCGGATCTCGCCGTGGCGATCGCGGAAGCCCTCGAGGATTGGCAGCCGGTCGAGCACACCTGGCTCTGCCAGCTCAGGGCGCTCGCGGCGGCGCAGCGCGGCAACGCGCTCCGCGTCGGAGGACATCTGCGACGCGCCGAGCAGGCATTCGGCGAGGCCGGGAAATGGTGGACGGAGGGCGAGGACGCCGGCAATGCCCTCGGCTACGAGCCGCGGATCCTCGCCATGAAGGCATCGCTTCGCCATGCGCAGCGGCGGCTCCCCGAGGCGTTGGCCCTGCTCGAGCAGGCCCAAGGGGCAGAGCCGGAGGAGAAGCTCCGCGCCATGATTCTCATCAATACCGCGCGGGTGCTGGAGGAAGCCGGCCGCTATGACGAGGCGCTAGCGGCGCTGCGCGACGCTCAGGTCCTCGTCGAGGCCCATCCCGAGCCGCGGCTCGTTCTCTGCGTGCGGCAGAACACGCTATGGCTTGAGACGACTCTCGGACACTACGAGCAGGCGCGGGCGGATCTGCCCGAGGTCGGCGAGCTCTGCGCCCGCCTCGGCGGAGCGCTCGACATGGTTCGTCTGCGCTGGGCGGAAGCGCGGATCGCCGCCGGCCTGGGCGAGCCAAGAAAGGGTATCTCGCTCTTCGAGGAGGCGCGCCAAGCGTTTCTCTCCGCGGGCGTGGGGTTCGATGCGGCGCTGGTCTCGCTCGAGCTCGCCGCGCTCTACGCAGAGATGGATGAGCGGGAGCGGGTGAAGGTGCTAGCCCAGGAGCTGCTGCCGATCTTCCAGGGCCAGGGCGTGCACCGGGAAGCGCTCGCCGCTCTCGGCCTATTCGTGCAGGCGGCAGCGAACGAGGAGGCCTCCGCCGGCCTCTCCCGCCGCATCCTCACCTACCTTCGCCAGGCGAGATTCAACCCTCGCTTGCGCTTTGTCGCCGAGGCGTGATCCTGCGGCCGACCCGAGGAATGAGATGAGCGACTCGAGCGAGAGCGACATCGGGCTGATTCTTGCGATCCTGCGGGTGGTGCGCGACTGGCTCCAGGCCGATGTAGCGGCCGCTGCCCAGGTGCCGCCGAGCGCGGTATCGGACTATGAACGGGGCAAGAAGACGCCAGGTCTCCGTGTTCTGAGGCGGCTCGTCTCCGGCATGGGCTTCCATCTCTCGGCCGTCGACGAGGTGCATGGGTTCCTGGTCGGGCTCCGCCTGCGCCATCGCATTCCCCAGGCGTTGGATCGGCAGGAGGTGCCCGCCCTCTGGGCGCGGCTCGGCCGCTATCCCGTGAAGACGCAGCTCGCCCTCGTCTCGGAGGCCACCGAGTTCCAGAACTGGGCGCTCTGCGAGTTCCTCTGCTTCGAGAGCGTCCGGGCTGCCGCCGGCGACGCCGGGAAGGCGGTCGCGCTCGCCGAGCTCGCCGTGGCCTTGGCCGATCACATGCCGGGCGAGAATCCCTGGCTTAGCAAGCTTCGCGGCTTCGCCTGGACCCATCTCGGAAACGCACGGCGCGTATCGGGAGACTTGGCGCGGGCTCGCGAGACCGTGACGAAAGCCGAGGCGCTCTGGCTTGCCGGTCGGGGCGACCCGACCGCCCTTCTCAGCGAATCGTGGCTCCTCGGCATGAAGGCGTCGCTCAAGGTGGCCGAGCGGCGGCTGCCCGAGGCGCTCTCGCTTCTCGACCAGGCGGTCGAGCTCGACCAGGGTTGCCGATTCCGCGGCACCCTCCTCGTCGCTCGGGCGAAGGCGCTCGAGGAGCTCGGCGATTCCAAGGGGTCGATTGCGGTCCTCGAGGAGGCAGCGCCCTTCATCGATGCGACCGAGGACCCTCGCCTCAATCTCTGCCGACGGCATAACCTGCTCTGGGTTCTGACTACCGCCGGAGAGCACGAGGCCGCTGCGGCACTTCTGCCCGAGGTGGCAGCGCTCTCGCGAAGGGGTGCCCAAGAGCTCGATGTCCTGCGTCTCCGGTGGGCCGAAGGACGGATCGCGGGCGGAACCGGGCAATACGAGCGGGCCGTCTCGATTCTCGGCGAGGTGCGGGGAGAGCTCGCCCGCAGGGGCATCGCCTACGATGGCGTTCTCGTGTCCCTTGAGCTTGCGGTGCTCTACGCGGAGCGAGGAGCGCTCTCGCAGGTCAAGGCGATCGCGCGGCACCTGGTGCCGATTCTGAAGAGTCAGGACCTGCACGAGGAGGCTCTGGCCGCGCTTCTCGTCTTCCGGCGAGCGGCCGAGGTGAACGGCGTCACGGTGGATCTCCTGCGGCGGATCTCGAGCTTCCTCTATCGGGCGCGGCATTACGCGGGGCTGAGATATGGTGATCGGGATGGGTGATTCCAGGCTGAAGAACATGCGTGAGGCACGCGATACAGGGTCTCGGCTTTCCCGGCAAGCTGCTGACGCTCCCCGAGGCGCCCGCCATGATGATCAACTTCACCTCGAGCCTGGAATGGCAAATTTCTGCTGCACGCAATACAGATTGCTTAGATGCCCCTTCGCGCCACGGTGTCGATCGGTGATCTCGTAGCCAATTCCACCCATTCCTGTAATCCTTGAAAATCGCGAAGTTCCAGCTGCCATCGGTAATCCTCTGCGATCTTCCAAGCACCGCGAGTGAACGAGGCAGTGGTCGCTAAACACGCCTTCGAGGTCTTGTAATGTCCGTGAAGAAAAATTAACTCTCGCACAGGTGCTACGCCGACTCTGTGCGACCACCTCTTCGCCTGAATGATGTAACGATGAGGGCCCAGGACCTCGCTGCGCTTCATGGCGAAAATGTCGATTCCACCGTCCTTCGTGCCGCGCTGAAGTTCTATCTCGAAACCGAGACGCTCTAGCAGGCCTCCAAGAAGTTTCTCGAAAACTCGCCAATCTAAAGTTCTTAGTAGTTCAGGGTGTTGCCTTATCGCCTGGAGCAAGCCAATATCAACAGGATCAAATATCGCAATCTGAGTGTGGAGTCGCTTCGACTCTAAATACTCTCGGTTCTCGTTCGCCCAGTTCTTGGCAATCTCCCAATCCTCCCTCACCTCAGAAAGAGGTTGCATGGATCGCCGTGCGATTTCCTCGAGGGTTAAACCGCCAAATGAGTGAAGAACCCAGACGCGGGCAATATTCTGGTCAACCTGAGCGATTGTCTCTGCGACTTCCTCGAGAGATATATCGCTTCCTTCTTCAAATCGGCGCAGAGGATCAAGGCTTCCCCCTTGCCAAGATGACAGCGCCGCGTCAGCGGGGCGTTCGCTACTATCAGCTCGGGAGTCCTCCGCCTCCAGAGCCTCAAGAAGCGATGAGGCGAATCTATTGCTGTGCTGTATCCTGGCGACCCTGCGTGCGTACCGGGTGAATTCGGCAATCGACCGGAAGAGCACCCTCTGATTCTTAGAAAGATCCTCTTCGAGAAGTCGAAATTCTTGGGCTGTGCGGGCAATTCTAGAGCCGGCATGTCTAAACCCGACGATGAGCTCACCGGGTGCAAGCTCTCCTCGATTCCAGAGCTCCAGCAATATTCGGCGACGATCAGTCATCGCTTTCCCTAACTTAACCTCGCGTCGCCCGCTCTATGCTCGTAGGAATTCACCCTAAGCCAGGCAGCTCCGAACCTATCTCGAGCTCCCTGGCTAAACCAAGGTTTCAACTCGCCATTCTGCAGCCGAGAGTCTTGCACGTTGAGTTGCGATAGCACAACGACGACGAATTTGCTCGACGTTGAGATGTGATTCATAGGACCCGCCGTCAAACCACATAGATATCAGATCGTTGCCATCCAAAGCCTTCACCGTCATCGGTGGGCCGCCAGATTTCAATCGAACAACGTCGCCAACCTTGAAGGCATCGGCCATTTCCGCTCTCCTGTCATAAGACCCCGGCGCGAGACTTGTCTTCCGCGACGACTGTACACCCTTGACTTCTTTGCATCACGAGGATCGAGTGTCTACGTAGGTGGCGTACCTGCCATAGCAGGGAGAGCCTTGCTTGTCCTTGTGTGGGCGCAGTGCCGAGTTGCGAGTCTGTCGAGTAAAGCGCTTGCCACAACGGCTGCACTGGTAGATGTACACGCGCCTGCTCGCCATCAAGTGATGGGATCGGCGCCGACGAGGGGCACGATCAGGTCTGTTCGGATCGAAGAGGAGACGCTCTACGGGCATCTCTCCCGCCTTGCTCAGCTCGATGGGATAGCGCGGCTTGAAGGTCATGTCAGTGTTCTCGATTGACTGCATGCCAGCCGGTAAGAACCTCTTGATGCCAGGCTCGCTTTCGCCGCCACTGACCTTGTAGGCCAAGAAGTATTCCAGTTGGGCGCCATCGCGCCGCTGCTGGTACTTGAGCGAGTATGGTTCTACCAGCCGCTCTTCGCCCTTGTACAGAATACGCAAAAGGGTCATAGTCCGCCCCGCCTCCATGATTGGGACCCGAAGTGGGGCACGGAAGTACACGAGGCCGGCATAGCCGGTATCCGGGAATGGCTGGAACAGAACCTCAATATCCGTCATTAAGGATCGTATGGCATCCTCCACGTCGAGGACGAATTGCTTTGCCACGACGATGCTCTTGGCCCACCGCTCGCGGAACGCACCGAGAGCGATAGAGGTCAATATCTCCTTCAGCACTGCCGGATTGCGCTCGAAAATGGTCTTTCTGATGAGCGTTCTCACGACCTCTGGCTTATCAAGCTGACCGCCGAGAAGCCTGATGGAGTAGGCATAGTCGAATAGGTCTGGCGCATGCTGACGCTGCATCAAGCACTTCAGCTTTGTGGCGATGATCTCTTCGAGCTTCATGCACCGGATCATGCACGCCGCCTCCTCGGCATCCGAATAGGGATGGATAAGGGGGACCACCTGCAAGGGTAGCAAGACGCGATCAAAGCGAGTGAGGTCCATCGACACCTTCAAGATGATCGGGCTGGATTTGCCGTAAAAATCCTTGAAGTAGATCCGCACCTCAAAGACTCTGAGATCCGGCAGTGGTGCGTCCGTCGCGGTAAACTTCTCTTCCACCCGCGTATTGTCGGTCACGAACTCAACCCCGGACCTCTCCTGCACCAGTACGCAGATCAGGGCGATTTCCTGGCGAAGGACGGCCTCTAAAATGTCGCCAGGAAGGCCGAAATCAAGATCAGCGGAGAAACGGGTGTTCTCGAAGTAGCCCTTGCGGAGGGCATTGCCCCCCTTCAAGAACAAGGTGTCCTTCAGGTGGCTTGTGGTAAAGAAGCCATAGAGGAGCCACCCGAACACGTAGTCCCGTTGAACATTCGAGGTGTGGATCTCGAAGGCACTGGCTTTGGCTTCGAGTTCGTCTTTGTTTATCATGGCTTGGATTGTCGCGTCAGAGACCAGCTAGGGCTTAAACAGCTCGCCAGGTGTAGTTGCAACTATACAGCAAAGAGGGCAATGCGGGTCAGTGGAACCGGTCACCTCCAGATACCGGCAGGGGTTAGTGCGCGGCGCGATTCCCGTGCCATGATCTCATTCGCATAGCCTAGCTTCTTTGATCCGTCGCGCAAGAAAGCTTGCAACCACAAGATACTGTCTTGCCTTTCTCTCGTCGAGATCATGTGCAAGCGTGTGAGCTTTTGGGTTACGAATGGCTAGATACGCTCCTTGAAGGAGCTGAATAAATCCTTTTTGCTCGTTTTGGCCGCTAATCGAACGTAGATCGCCGATCGCCAACTTCGGCTTGTCGACCGACAAGGCCCGCGCAACTAGAGTGGCTCCATCCTCCTCCAGCCCAGACCGGGCGCGAAGGAGGTCGAATACGGCGACGAAAGCATTAAAGACGGCATCTCGCAGAAGGCCTTGTTCCATCTGGCGCAATGAACTGTCGATAATCTCTGGCTCCAAGAGCTCCAATAAAGAGTAGGTCTTGCCCATCGACGTTGCTTGCGCAGCGAGAAAGTAAGTGTCGAGGATATCCCCCGCCTTCAAAGCGCGTTCGGCTAAGTAGTGGAAAGAAGGACGGTCATGATCCAATGATTCCACAAGGTCTAGGATCGGCTGTCGATCGACTTCGGGAGGCCATACTGCCAGCAATCTCTCAAGATCGCGGTGAATGTAATCCGAAATTGTAACGACTCCAAAGCCCTCGCCAGCATTGTCGGCAAGAGAGGCATCAAGTGCTTTGGCAGCGACTTCTCGGATCAGGCGATTGGCTTCGATAAAGTCTCTCATGCCGGAGTTGCGCTCGACCATCTCAACACACCACGCCAATGCAGTTCCTCGAAGCCGAACAACAATGGCAAAGAATCTCGCGTGCCATGCGGGTCGATTTCGGGGTTGCAAGAGATACAGGTTAGGCATTCCACCCATTCCGCCAGCCTACCGAGTGAGATGCGGTCGCGGAGAGCCCTCCCGGAAGTCAAGATTTCATGCGCTCCGGGGGGAGCGGAGTACCTCCGGGACGGTACGTTCCGGGCCGTGCTCGCCTTGGGGTCCGACGATTTGGTCTTGACCAAAGAAGGCGGCCCGCCCAGGACGGAGACCTGATGGCTTGGACATGGCTAGAGTCTCCTACGGGCAGCTCGCGCTTCTTTGCCATCCTTGGGTCTTCCTGTCGGCCTACGGGCCTTACTCTACCCAGGCCCATCGAGCCTTTACAGTCAGCGGCAAACCCGGGCTGGAGGCCGCAGGCAGGCAGGCAGCTGTCCACTCGGTGGAAGGGTTAGGGGGCGGCTTGGACATAGAGCGGTTGGTTCCAGTGCTTACCAAGCTGATCCTCAGGCCACGGGCCAAATTGAATTCCTTTCGCTATTTTGCTGAGGTCATTGCCGCATGTCGACGTGTATGCCAGTTGTTCGGTGTCCGTATACGTAGCGCCCAATCCCGTCGAATTGACATGATCCAGCCATTTGAGAATGAACCTTCCATCTTTGGAGAGTGGTGGAACTCGTACCGGATTGAACCAGTCTCCACCGACGCGCTTCTGCGCGACTATCACGTTTAGCGCCGGTCCCGCACCAACGTTTCGCAGAATCCATCCAATCTGGCCGTCGTACTCGAAGATGAGCACTGGCTTTCGCGCCAACACTGCACTTTGCCTTGTGTGGCGGTAGTTGAGGGCGAACGTCACCAAAGACACGACTAAGGCCGTAGACGACAGAGTTGCGGAGATGATGTCTTTCGCTTCGAGTGACATGGCGTTCTGCGCTCCTCTAAGTCGGATTCGACGACAGTTCACTCCCTGACTTGATTACACTTCGGGTCATCCGCTGTGGCAGTAGGCATTCCGGGCCGGAAAGATCGGCTACGTAAATACCTATGGTCACTTGCGTTATTTCAGTATAGCCGCCGAGCTCAGGGGATGTCAATTGCTACAGCAGAGTGTCGAAAAGCGTTCCAGCTGGGCTGGTTAGGCCGGCATGGCGGATCTCACCGTTGAAGTCCAGGTAGCGTCCAGCCTGAGGCGCGAGCTCCTCGCTGGCGAGACGTGGTTGCCAAGCTCTTACATCGGCACCGACATGGTTGCGGCGGCCATCCCTCCGCTTTGCGCGAGGTCCGTCGCTTCGCTTCACGCGGAAGCGGCCCGCCAGGCCGCCGGCTGGCTGCCTCGAGATTTGGTGCACTTTTGGTGCACTAGCCTGCATCAATGAACAATAACCGACCGAAGGTCTCAACTAGAAGACGTGGCGCAACCCTCTTGCTTACTTGATGTTAGCTGTTGTAGCGTCCCGTCAGTCGTTGGGCTGGTCACGACTCAAAATCCACCGCTCGCAAGGGCATGCGGGTTCGACTCCCGCCTCCGGCACTTCAGAGCCTCAAGCGCTTAGCCCAACTCCCCCGTTTTAGCCGTTTGACGACGAGGCCGATCTGGCAGCGGCTCCTCGCCGCATGCCAGAAACCCGCCGACTCGCGGCTCCATCGACGCTGCGCCAGCGCTCCTTCAGGGAGCGCCGCGCGGAGGCGGAGATCGTTGTGCGAGGGGTGACGGAAGATTCTCGGGATCGAGGACTAGACTAGCCGTTGGGTTAGTCAAGACTCAAATACCAAAGACCCCACCAGACCGCCGTGACCGGCGAAAGAATCCCCCCGAATGCGCCGCGCCTGCCTGCTCATCATGCTCCTTCTGTTACCCGCCGCCGCCGTCGCTCAGCCGGTGCTCTCCTTCGAGGACCAGGCCGTGGTAGTGAGCGGCGGGACGCCGGAGGGCGACATCGTCCTCTGGAGCGTCTATCGCGAGCGGCCGGGCGGGGTGTCGACGCGGATTGGCCGGGTGTACGAGCGGGTGACTTCCGATGCCAGCGGGGTCGCGCGGCTCGAACTCGGGCGCGGAGTGCCGGAGCTCTCGGTATGGTCGGCGGTCGACCTCGCGAGCGGACAGGCGGCGGTCGGCACGCCGGGGAGCTTCGCGTTGACCGAGATCGATCCGCAAGGGCGTCGGATCGACCGCGCCCTCAATCGTTTGGAGGTCGACGTGCACGGCCTGGAGCTGCTCTTCGTGCGGCCCGGCGTGGGGAGCTGGCGGCTCGCCATCCACGATGGCGGCCCGGAAGACGAGGACGGAGCCTACGACGGCTCGCTGCGGGCGTCGCTCGCGGCGCTGCTGCCGGACGCGAAGGCCGGCAACGCGCCTCCCAAGTTCCAGAAGGGAGACGTGCTCGTCGCCGTCGACCCGACCGATCTCCACCTCTTCCTCGTGCAGATCCCGGACTGAGGCGATGGCGACCTCGAAGAGCACGCAGATTCTCGCCGCCACCGGTCTCGCGGCCCTGCTCCTTCCCTGCCTGTCGCTCGCGCAGGACGATCCGGTCAACCGCTCGCGGGGCCTCTCGGCCAACGCAGCCTATGCGATCGGCGACATCGACGCGGTGAACCTCTACAACGGGAATCTCACGCTGGCGCTGCCGCTGGGCGGGAGCTATCCGGTGGGCGGGCCGCTCTCCTACGGCATCGTGCTGCAGTACAACTCCGGAGTCTGGGAGCTGGTGGACGCGCCGGCTTGCCCGCCTAGCTCCAGCCCCGTCGACGCCAACCCGGAGGTGTTCCACAACGCGGGTGTCGGCTGGCGGGTGTCGCTGGGAGAGCTCTACCCGCCCAACGATCCGCCGTACAACGACTCGCCGTCGACCTGGCTCTACACCGCGGCGGACGGCTCGAAGCACGCCTTCTACCCGACGCTCCACAACTTCGAGGCGGTCGATCCGAACGTCTTCTACAGCCGGGATGGCACCTACCTGCGGCTGAAGCTCCTCGCCAACGGCGAGAAGACGCTCGAGCTGCCGAATGGCCTCATCCACACCTTCCAGGCGGACAACCGGCTGCGCCAGATCGCGGCGCTCTATAACAATGCCGCAGGGGCCTACACGGACGTGGTGAACATCACCTACGGGGCGAGCGAGTGGGACCTCACGGACAGCCAGGGACGGGTGCAGAAGGTGTTCTTCCGCACCACCGCGCCGGGTCTCGGCCAGGTGGACAAGGTGACGGTGACCGCCTTCGGTAGCTCGTTGACGGCAACCTATCAGCTGGCCTATGCCGACACCCCGATCTTTCGCTATCGGCAGGACACCGATCCCTGCGATTCGGATCAGGTCACGGTGCCGCTGCTGCAGAGCCTGCAGCTGCCGGACGGCTCGCTGTACTCGATGTCGTATTCGGTCGACAACGCCCAGGTCAACGGCAACTACAGGGTGCCGGGGACGCTGGTGAGCCTGACGCTCCCGACCTTCGGCCGCTTCGACTACGTCTACCAGACGTACGCCTTCCGGCATCCTTCGAGCAACACTCCGATGTTCTGGCTGAGCGAGTCCGAAGGGATCCTGAGCAAGACGACGACGGACGTGAGCGGCGCCTCGCTCGGCACCTGGACCTACGCGCAGGCGCCGCGAGCGGGCGCGTCGATCGACGAGCAGCGGGTGCTGGTGACCTCGCCGCTGGGGCACCAGACGTACCACTACTTCAACAGCTTCGGCAGCAACTGGACGGAGGGCCTGCCGTTCACCCCGGATCTGACCGACGCCTCGGGGACGCGGAACCTCTCGACCCAGGTCTACCGCGGCTCGGCCGCGGGCGGTGCTCTGCTGCGCTCGACTTATCTGCGTTTCACCGACGACTCGGTGAGCGCGGTCAACCACGTCGGACAGCTGGCCTACAACAGCTTCAACGGCCGGGTGGAGTCGGAGCGCACGCTCTACTCGGATGACGGCGGGGTGACGGCGGACGTCGACTACTCGGCCTTCGATGGGCTGGGGCACTACCGCTCGGCGCAGACCGGCGGGACCTTCCCGGGCAACGACGTACGGACGACGCTCGTCAACTACAACGCCGGCCAGGGGACGTACCACGTCGATCCGCTGACCAACAATCCCTTCTCCGACAACAACTTCGTGATGATCCCGGCGGCGAGCCCGTGGGTCCTCGAGACATCGAACTTCCGCTGGTCGACCGAGAACGGCAACACCGCCTTCACCTCGACCTGCTACGACGGGACGACGGGATTCCTGAAGCGCCAGCGGACCCATCTAGCGAACGGCTCGGCGGCGGGGGCGACGGATCTGCTCGCGGTCCTCGATCCCACCCTGCAAGGTGACGTCGCGACGGAGAGCTACTATGGCGGCGACCTCCAGGCGATCGCCACCGGGAGCCTCTGTCCGCTCGCACTGCCGGTGCATCCGGTCTACCAGATCAGCCACGGCTATCAGGGTGGAGTGCTCGCCAGCTCGCGCTACGTAGACCCGATGAGCGGGGTACCGCTCTCCTTCTTCACCCTCGACCAGACGATCAACGTGCCGAGCGGTCTCGTCGCCTCGAGCCGCGACACCGCGAGCCAGGCGACGGGCTATTCCTACGACCTGATGGGCCGGGTGACCTCGGTGTCGCCGCCGGGCCTCCTCGCGACGAGCTACGCCTACACCAAGGCCACGGCCGGGGCGGCAGCGGCGGTCGACGTGACGACGAGCCAGACGCACAACCAGATCCTCTTCGACGGGCTGGGTCGGGTGTGGCGGGAGACCCAGCTGCTGCCGGATTTCTGGAACGTCCGCGAGACGCTCTATGACGGCGCCGGCAACAGGGCGTCGGTCTCCGAGCTGCAGACCGGCAACCCGGTGCAGAAGACGCAGTACCTATCCTACGACCCGTTCGGCCGGCCGGCGACGATCCGCCCGGCGGACTCGACCG
Source organism: uncultured Acidobacteriota bacterium (assembly GCA_963755825.1). Classification (GTDB taxonomy): domain Bacteria; phylum Acidobacteriota; class Thermoanaerobaculia; order Multivoradales; family UBA5704; genus DATBQN01. Next base: position 911,947 of record CAVWLA010000001.1, read on the forward strand.
GCGGCAACGGCTTCCTCCACGACATCTCGCTCTCCTACTCCGGGGTGCGCTCGGTGGCGCGGACGGTGCGGGTTGGGGAGACGGCGACCTCCGGCACGGTCAACGAGCTCGCGGCGACGACGACCGAGGTCTACGACCGGCAGGGGCGGCTCGCGACGGTGACCGAGCCTTCCGGCCCGGGCGGCGCCAACATCACGACGACCTATGGCTACGACGTCGGCAATCGCCTGGCGACGGTGTCGACACCCGGCTCGGGGGTCACCCAGGCTCGCGCCTTCGCCTACGACAACCGCGGCGTGCTCACCTTCGAGAAGCATCCGGAGAAGGGGGCGGCCGGCAACGGCACCGTCTCCTACCTCTCCTACGACGCGCGCGGCCACGCGCACCGCAAGCTCGACGGCCCGCACGACCTGACCCTCAGCTACGATGGCGCCGAGCGGGTGACGGAGATCGACGAGACCGGCGGCCGGCCGCTCAAGACCTTCCAATTCGCGAGCACCAACGTCGGCACCGATTTCGCGAACGGCAAGCTGCGGACGGCCTCGCGCTACAACTACCCGGTCCTCGGGGGAACCACCTACACCTCGCTCATCGGCCAGACCTACACCTACGCGGGTGCCGGCGGGAGGGTGTCGCAGCGGGCGCTCGCCCACACCTTTAACGGCGCCGCCTCGGAGTCGTTCACGGACACCTTCAGCTACGACGGCCTCGGCCACCTGCTGACTCTGGGCTTTCCGCAGTGCACCTTCGCCGCCTGCAGCGGCGTCGCCTCCTCGCCGCGGACAGTCACCAACTCCTACACCCGAGGCCTCCTGACCGGAGTGATCGGCTACACCGGGCAAATCATCGGCGAGGCGCCAGGGGTCGGCATCACCTACTCCCCCAACCTCCTGGTCAACCAGGTGCTGCACGCCAACGGCATCCTCGATACCCAGGCGCCCGATCCGAATGCCATGGCGAGACCGGCCTCGATCGCCTCGGCCGGAGCCTCCTCCTGGAGCTCCGGGACCTACACCTATGACGGCTCCGGGAACATCACCAAGACAGGTGGCAACCTCTATCTTTACGACGGCGTTTCGCGCCTCGCCTCGAGCAGCCAGTCGCTGGTGCCGGCGGGCGGCGGCACGCCCGTCGCCCAGACCTACTCTTACGACGCCTTCGGCAACCTGTTGTCGACTTCGGGCGCCAACGGCCTGGCGACCCCAACCGATCCGGCGACCAACCGTCTGAACGGCATCGCCACCTACGACGCGGCGGGCAACCTCACCTCCTGGAATGGGGCGACCTACGAGTACGACGCCTTCGACCAGATGAAGCATTTCGTGTCGGGGACCGAAGAGTGGCTCTACATGTACGACGCCGACGACGAGCGGGAGTGGTCCTTCAAACCCGGCGTCCCGAACGTCAGCGTGCGCTTCGACCGCTGGACGCTGCGAGATCTCGGCGGCAAGCCGCTCCGCACCTACGAGGCCTCCGGCTACAACTGGACGGCGAGCGTCGCCGAGGACGACGTCTACCGCGACGGCCAGCTCCTAGCCGCCGAGACCTCCACCGGCACCCACCACTTCCATCTCGATCACCTCGGAACTCCCCGGCTGATCACCGGCACCGCAGGCGTCCAGGTCGCCTACCACGTCTACTACCCATTCGGCGCCGAGGCCACCGCCTTCAACCAGGACGCCGAAAGGCTGAAATTCACCGGCCACGAGCGGGACCTCGCGAGCAGCGCAGGCCCGGGCGACGATCTCGACTACATGCATGCGCGGCATTGCAGCCCGGTGACGGGGCGGTTTTTGAGTGTGGATCCTGGAGAAGGTATCCCGGAGTTGCCACAGAGCTGGAACCGCTACTCCTATGCGCGTGGCAATCCCGTCCAGTACTTCGATCCGAGCGGGAACGATGCTATTTCAGCTCTCTCAGGTGCCTACACATCAGCCGCTTCCGCGATCATTCAGGTGGGCTCAGCCGTCCGCTCGGCGGGGTACGACCTGAACAACGGAGGAGTGTTGGGTATCGCGGCCGATACCGCAGTTGGCACTGTCGGTTCTATTATCCAGGGATACGGGGATATGCTCAATCTGGGAACCTCAACCGGTAACGCTATCGGTTCAGGGGCCAATTCCTACGACATCGCCAAGGCAGCATCTGCCGATCTTGGCAGAGCGAGTAGTATCATGTTGCTCGTCGCCGGTACCGCCCAGAACATAGGCGTTCCTTCTACTACAGTAAGCGCCACAACAATCCCGACTGCTGAGGGAAACGTGACAGTGCCGACAGGCTACATTCGTAGTGTCGCCGAGAACGGCGACGGGGTCGTTTACCGACCCGCAGGATCTAGCGACAATGCAGGAGCCTTTCGAGCAGCGGGGCCCAACGCTCGCAATCCTACGGGCTACGCCCGCGCCTACAATGATTCCGGTCAGCCAATCGTCCTTACCACAGGAAAGCCAGGACCGAACTCCGTCACCCATCCGGCTCTCGTCGATGCAAGCGCAGCGAAGGTTCTCAAGGTCGCAGCCGTGCCGGCTCCATGTCGCGGGGGTGCTGAGTGCCCGCCTTGAAGCCTCTGGCGGTCGAGGTTCTTCGAACGCTTGCCCCAATCGATGCCCTCGTCTACGGCTTCTCATTCGACAGTGGTCGTCGCCAAGTCACGCTCAGAATCGGTATCGATACCCGATGCGAAGTTGAGGTTGCCGAGCTCGTCCTCGCCGGGGAGGGAGAAGTTCTCGTCGAATTTTCGTTCCATGGAGTGCAGTCAGCCTCAGTAAGATCCGCTGTCCCACGTAGCGCTGCCGTCGAACCGGACGAGCCGCCGCAGGAGTACGAGATCGCGAGCTGGTCCGTCAAGAGCCCGTCCTTCCAGAGCACCCACACGCTCGAGATTCGGTGCTATCTAGGCACCGTCTTCACGATCGAGTTTGCCAGCGCTGCGATCGGGCTTTCAGACCTCAAGCCTGGCCAGAGGCACGAATATCCGCCAGCCGCCCCGAAGCCGTAAGTCCCGAGCCCCTACGAGGCGATCGCTGGGATCTTGCGGCCGGGAGGACAGCTGATCGGTGAAGTGAGCATCCGCGGCTAAGACGCGAGTTCCTTGGCGGGCGACGATTCTCGCATCGCACGATCGACAACGCCGAAGTGAGGTTCAAACGAGATGAAAAAGAGCAGAGCGACCGATGGCGAGTCCCCTTCTCACCTGATCGACGCGCGGATCGAAGAGCTGGGCGACTGGAGAGGAGAGACGCTTGCCCGCGTCCGTGCCCTCATCAAGAAAGCCGACCCCGAGGTGGTCGAGGAGTGGAAGTGGCGAGGCGTCCCGGTGTGGTCTCACGACGGACAGATCTGCACCGGCGAGACCTACAAGAGCGTCGTCAAGCTGACCTTCGCGAAGGGCGCTTCGCTCGCGGACCCTGCGGGCCTCTTCAACTCCAGCCTCGAAGGCAACGTCCGGCGCGCCATCGATCTCCGGGAGGGTGACGAGGTCGACGAGGCTGCCTTCAAGGCGCTCATCCGCGCCGCCGCGGCCCGGAACAGGTCGTCGGCCCGATAACCGATTCCCGCGCCTCGCGAGCCGGCGCCTGCCCTCGCCGGCCGGGATAGGATCCGCCGATGACCCCTACGACGGCTCACCTCGCGCGCATCCTCGAGACCGACCTCGGCGTCGACTCCGCGTATCGGCACTTCCCCAAGCGGGCAACGCCCGGCGAGCCGCTGGAGACCCCCGAGGCCCTTCTCAAGTGGTACGCGCTCCACCGCGATGACCAGCCGATGCCGGAGGACGTGACGCGCCTCGCGCGCGCCGCCGTCGTCGCGTCGGCGACCGAGGCGCGCGGGCTCGGCTTCGTCATCCTCCACCGCTGCGGCGAGGGGTTCTACTTCCTCATCGTCTGCACCTGGCGCAACGCGAACGAGCTCTGGCAGACGGTGCTCTACAAGGACGGCGACGCGATGGCGGCCTTCGCCCTCTTCCCGCGCGACGGCGCCCACAAGCCGACGCTCTGCGTCTGGGAGCTCGTCCCCGTCTGGCACGAGCAGGGCGCCTGGGTGCGCTTCCTCCAATCGCCCCGCGACGAGACCGCCGCCGGCGCCTGGCTCGGCGACCGTTTCTCCGGCCCAGCCTGACATCGTGCCGCCCAGGCGGGCGACGTCGAGCGGCAGCGGCAGGCGGTGAGTGCGCAGGCCCCGACCTGGGTGGCGCCGAGCGGCCGAGCTGGCGAATCCGCCGCGGGCCGTCTGTGCGTATCTCAGTTAATGAAGCAATGCTCGATGTTCTTGGGTTGCCGCTCTCCTCCGCGAACCGTCGCCCCACCTCGGCTGCTCGGCGGGTCTGTGCTGGACCTGCTGCTCGCAGACGGCTCCCGTCACACCCGGCGAGACCACGATCATCCCGCTCGCCGCCAACCGCGCGCTCGTCCGTATCACCGGCTTCGCCAGCCTCGGAATGGAAGCCGCCGACCAGTGCCTGACCGCGCTGGGTGCGGTGGGTGCGGTCGAACAGATCCGTTCGGTCAAGGCTCTCGACGGCGACTCCGGAGCCTTCTTGAAGGAGCTTCCCTTCGTTCCCAGCTCCAACGCCGGTCCGAGCTTCGCGGAGGAGGCGTCGACCCTGCGCGTGGCACCCGCGGGAGCTCCGTGGCAGGGCTTCCAGACGGCGGTCGAGGGCACGGTCGTTCTGGGGACGCCGCTGACGCTCCTCCTCGACGTGACTCTCAAGGACGGCGTCACCCCCGGCGGCTTCGCTGACCAGCTCCGTCTGGATGGCATCCTGGGGACGGGGAAGATGCTCGCCGACGGCTCGGTCGATCCCCAGCACGTGCACTTCCGGCACATCGGCTTGACCACGGTCTCGCTCGCTCCGCAGACGCAGCGACCGATCGAGCCGGCGCCGAGAGTCCAGCCCTAACGGCCACGCCAGACCAGAGCGCCGGCTCCGCCGTGGGCCGGCGTTCCCTCCGGCGACCGATCAGCAACCGCGGGCGGTCAGCTCGCCGTGGAGGGCGGACGCACTGTTGTACTGTAGGCGCCGCAGCCGACCGTCACCCAGCTCCGCCGTCCCACCCCTCCCCCACCCCGCTCTAACTCGAAGACTCGCATGCGCATCCTGGTCGCCCTGGGGGGCAATGCTCTTCTCCGCCGGGGGGAGGCGCTCACCGCGGAGAACCAGCGGCGGAACGTGCGGATCGCGGCGGAGGCGCTGGCGCCTCTCGGGCGGGAGCATCAGCTCATCATCTCGCATGGCAACGGGCCGCAGGTGGGGCTCCTGGCGCTGCAGAGCGCCTCGTACGAGGCCGTCTCGGCGTATCCGCTGGACGTGCTCGGGGCGCAGACGGAGGGGATGATCGGCTACGTGATCGAGCAGGAGCTCGGCAACATCCTCCCCTTCGAGCAGCCGTTCGCGACCATCCTGTCGATGGTCGAGGTCGATCCGCACGATCCGGCGTTCGCCAACCCGAGCAAGCCGATCGGGCCCTTCTACTCCGAGGAGGACGCCGCCCGCCTGGGGGCCGAGAAGGGGTGGACGATGGCGCGCGACGGCGACCGGTTCCGCCGCGTCGTGCCGTCGCCGCTGCCGATCCGCATCTTTCAGATTCGGCCGGTCAAATGGCTGCTCGAGCACGGCTGCATCGTCATCTGCGCCGGCGGCGGCGGCATCCCGACGCTCTACGGCGCGGACGGCAAGCTCCACGGCGTCGAGGCGGTGGTCGACAAGGACCGCGCGAGCGCGCTCCTCGCCCGCGAGCTGGAGGCCGACCTCTTCATCATGGCGACCGACGCCGACGCCGTCTACCTCGACTGGGGAAAGCCCGGACAGCGCGCCATCCGCCGCGCCTCGCCGGAGGGGCTCTCGAAGTACTCCTTCGCCGATGGCTCGATGGGACCGAAGGTCGAGGCGGCGATCGACTTCGCCCGCCGCACCGGCAAGCCCGCCGCCATCGGCACGCTGAGCGCCCTTGTCGAGATCGTCCGCGGCGAGGCGGGCACGCGGGTCGAGCCGCCCGAACCCGGAACCGCCGGAACCGAAGCGCCAGCCGAGTGCGTCGAGTTCTACCCCGCTCCCCGTCCGGCCTGAGCGGCGGCCTCCTCCACCGCCAGCTCCTCCACCGTCAGACGGCGAGCGCCTCGGACTGCGGCAGGCCGCAATGCGGACAGTAGACAGCGCCCGCGGGGACGGCGCCGCCGCAGCGGCTGCAGTACTGGAGGATCGGCTGGCGCAGGAGGAAGTAGGCGAGGACGCCGACCATGTTGGAGACGAAGAGGGCGATCAGGGTCCAGAGGACCGGGCGCATGCCGCGCCGCCGCGCATCTCCATAAATGTAGCCGAGCACCAGGGTGTAGCCGGCGACGCCGAGCGCGAGGGCGAGGCCGAGCCAGCAGGAGACCAGGGGGGCCTCCCCCATCTCGAGCGCGCGGGCGACGTGCGCGCCGGTGAAGCCGTCAAAGGCGAAATAGCCGAGCACAGCGCAAAAGACGAGCGCCGCGAGCCCGCGGGCCGGCCGCGGGATGACGGTGTGGACCGACGGCCGCTGCCAGACGAAGCCGATCACCGCCAGACCGGCGACCGCCGGGATCAGCAGGAAACAGAGGAACAGGCTCATGTCGTGGTTTCCTCTCCATGCGGCGAGACGCCGCCGAGGCTCGAAGCGAGCAGGATGACCGCGGCGCCGGCCGACGGCAGCGCCCAGAACAGCCCCACCGCGACCACCAGCGGGAGGGATGGCAGGTGGCGCAGGGCGGCGAGCCAGGCGGCGCACCACCAGGCGGCCGCCGAGCCGGCGACAGTGAGGGCGAGCGCCGCCGCGAGGCCGAGCGCCGCCTTCCGGCGCTCGCGGCGCGCTGCCGCGAGCTGGCGGGAGCGACGGGCGAGCGCCGCCTTCATGCGCGCCGCCGAGGCGGGCTCCGTCGGGCAGGGGATGGCGGCCAGGCGGGCCACGGCGGCCTGCCCCAGCTCGAGCGACCGCCGGCATTCGGCGCAGACCTCCAGGTGCTCGCCGAGCCGCCGCTCCTCGTCCGCCGCCGCGTCGCCCGCCAGCAGCCGATCGATCGACGAGCGGGCCCGGTCATGCGCGTCATGCGCGTCGTCGTGCATGGGCCTCCCTCTCCAGTTGGTTGCGCAGCGCGGCGAGCGCGCGATAGATGCGCGAGGACACGGTGGTCAACGGGGTGCCGACGAGGCGCGCGATGTCCTGCAACGGCAGATCCTCCTGGAAGCGCAGCAGGAGCGCCTCGCGGTGGATCGGCGGCAGCGCGGCCATGGCACGTATCGCGTCGGCCGCCGCCTCGTTCGAGGCGACGACCTCGAAGGGCGAGGGGTCCGCCGCCGGCGGCAGGGCGAGGACGCCGTCGTCGTCCAGGGCGGCGAGGTCGGCGCCGCCCGGCTGGCGGCGGCGCAGGAGGTCGATCGCCAGGTGGCGGGCGATGGCGAAGAGCCACGGCTCGAAGGGCAGCCGGCCGTCGTACTGCCGGCCGCGCTCGAGGACGCGGAGCCAGGTCTCCTGCGCCAGATCCTCGGCCGTCTCGCGGCGGCCGACGAGATAGGTCAGGTAGCGGACGAGGCGTCCCTGCAGCCGGTCGACGAGCTCGCCCAGCAGCTCGTCACGGAGAACCGCGTCCCGCTGCCGGTGCCCGTTCCCGTTCCTAAAAATGCGGGCGATCCGCTCGCGCTCGGGCTCGGCGGCGGCGAGGGCGACCGCGGGGGTGAGCTCTGTCGACATACAGAGCTCTATACGGCGGCGCGGCGCGGATTACGCATCGCCGCTTCCGCGGTCACCCCGCGTCCGTTGCGGCCGCGGTCCGGAGCCGGCTGCCGGCGGCGGTCAGTCGAGCCGGTGCGACCGGCCGGGCTGCACCCGGCAGACCAGGATCCCCTCGCCCGGACAGTGGATGCGGACCTGCGAGGTGGACTCGAGCTCGGCGAGGCCGAAGGCGATGCGCTGCGCCTCCTCGCGGGTCGAGTACTCCGCATACACCGGGTCTCCGGAGCGGGTCACCAGCCACCAGTCCTGCCCGGGTTTCACGTCGTACACCACGCCATGGTCGAGAGCTGGACTTCCTCTCTGCATGCAAAGGAGTACGAAACCAAGGCCGCCATGGATCAGTCGGCGGGCCGGGTCCCCTCGCCTACTCGGCCAGCCGCCGCTTCGCCGCCGCGCGCCAGAGGAAGTAGACCGGCACCCCGGCGGCGATGACGGCGCTCCCGGCGAGAGCGTCGGCGAGGCCGGTGAAGAAGAGGTTGACGACGATCCCGGCGCCGGCGAGGACGAAGAGGAGCGGCACCCACGGGTAGCCGGGCGTCGGATAGGGGCGGGGCGCCGCCGGGAGCTTGCGGCGCAGCACGATGAGGGCGACGCCGGCGAGCGAGAAGAAGATCCAGTCGGCGAAGACGACGTAGCCGAGGAGGCGATCGTAGGCGCGGGTGAGGGCGAAGAGCGCCGCGACGCCGCCCTGCAGGAGGATCGCCGCGGTCGGCGCGCGGAAGCGCGGCGACAGGCGGGCGAGGACGCGGAAGAAGAGGCCGTCCTCCGCCATGGCGTAGTAGACGCGCGGCGCCGCGAGGAGCGCCAGGTTGAGGAACCCAAAGGTCGAGACGACGACGAGCAGGCTGATCGCCCGCGAGCCGGCGGCGCCGAAGAGGCGGAAGGCGGCGTCGGCGGCCGGAGTCTGGGTGGCGGCGAGCGCCGCGGCGCCGAGGACGTGGACGTAGGCGACGTTGGCGGTGACGTAGACCGCGATCACCGTCAGCACGCCGAGGAGCGTCGCCCGCGGCAGCGTGCGCAGCGGATCGCGCACCTCCTCCGCCACGTAGTTGAGGCTCTGCCAGCCGCCGTAGGCGAACATCGTCGGCACCAGGCCGGCGAGGAAGGCGGAGACGAGCGGCAGGCCGTGGCGGCCGGCGGGGACGAGCGGATGGAGGGTGAGCCCCGAGCGCTTGGCGAGGACGAAGGCTCCGATGACCAGGAGCGCGATCGCCAGCGTCTTGGTGAAGGTGATGACGTTCAGCAGCACCGCCCCGGGCTTGATCCCCAGCGCGTGGAAGGCGGCGAGGGCGAGGAGGACGGCGACGGCGAGCGGCGCGTCGAGGCCGCTCGGCAGCGCGAAGAGGCGCGCCAGGTATTGGGCGAAGGCGACCGCCACCGCGGCGGTCGCCGCCGACTGGATGATCCAGAGCAGCGACCAGCCGTGGAGGAAGGCGACGAGCGGGTGGAAGGCCTCGCGGAAGTAGGCGTACTGGCCGCCCACCCGCGGCAGCACCGTCCCCAGCTCGGCGAAGACGAAGGCGCCGAAGAGGGCGATGACGCCGCCGGCGACCCACACCGCGATGATGAGGAACGGCGTCTCCACCGCCCGCGCCACGACGTAGGGATTGATGAAGATCCCCGAGCCGATGATGCCGGAGACGACGAGCATCACGGCGTCGAAGAGGTTCAAGCGGCGGGCGAAGGCCGGACCGCCCCCCGGCGCCGGCGGCCCCTCGTCCCGCGCGTCCTGCCGCTCGCTCATCGCCGGCTCCTCCACCGAGGCCTTGAAAAGAGCCGCGAGGCTATCACCGGCGCCCAAAACAGCTCGCCCTGCTTCATAATCCCGCCTCGTTTGCGGTCGATGACATCCACTCTCATTGCGCTCCGGCGAGGGCACGGGGAGAACCCATGAGCAAGAAGATCGGCATCGCGGGTCGCTGGCTTTTCGCGCTCGGCCTCGTCACCTTCGCCGGCGCGGCGCGGGGCGAGACGCCGCGCTGGACGGTGCGCGCGCTCGGCGCCGCGTCCACCTCTCTCTCGGGCAGCACGGCGGCGACCGTTTCGCGCCCCACGGAGTCCCTCGCGATCAGCAGCGAAGAGACGAGAGACTGGCTCGGGCTCGATCTCGACTTCCGGCTCTACCATTGGCTGAGCCTGGACCTCGGCGTATCGCAGGGGGGCCTGCGGGAGATCGAGACCGTCTTTCCGCGCGGCGGCAGCGGAGACTCGATCCCGGAGCGCCGGAGCGGTTCCCTGCGGCACACGACCCTCTCCGTCCTCTACCACCCGCTGGCGGAGCACCGGGTCGACCTCTATCTCGGGCCGACGGTTGGGCTCGTCCGCTTCGACCACTCGTTCTCCTCCTCGGAAGGGGAGACCGTGGAAGGCGGCAAGCTGGGCTTCGACGTCCGGCTCGCGGAGACCCGCTGGGTCTTCACCGGCGAGCTGAGCGTTCTGAGCGGCCCGTTCCGGCTCCTCGACGATCTCCCCAAGCGCAATGCCACCTACAGCCGGATCGCCGCCGGCATCGGCTATCGGTGGTGAGGTCGGAGGGAGCAGGCTGCTAGCATCGAGCGGAGCACCTGCCGCACCTGAAGAAGCAAGGAGAATGTGATGGCAGATCCGGCGGAGATCGTGCGTCAGCTCGAGCGGTCCGTGCTCACCAGCCCAGGCACCACGAGCGAGGCCCTGCGGCGGGCGATCGAGGCGCGCTCCGCCGCCATCGGCGGACGGCAGCCGTCCGCCGCGGCGGCGGTCGAGATCCCCGCGGCGCTCGCCCCCTACGTCGACAAAGTCGCCCGCCACGCCTACAAGGTCACCGGGGGAGACCTGGCGGCGCTCGCGGCCGCCGGCTACTCGGAGGACGCCATCTTCGAGGTCACCCTCGCCGCGGCGCTCGGCGCCGGCCTGTCGCGCCTCGAGCGCGGCCTCGCGGCGCTCCATGGAGATCGCTCATGAGGCTGAAGACGATCGAGCGCGGCGGCATCAAGAACCGATTCATCTTCCTCATGATCCGCCTGACCAGCGGCCAGCGCGCGCCGGACGTCGTCCGCACGCTCCTCTACCGGAGCGACGTCTTCGGCAAGAGCTTCGGCCGCTGGCTGGAGAGCACCATGCGCGGGCCGTCGCCGTGGAGCCTCTGGGAGCGCGAGCTCTTCGCCGCCTTCACCTCGAGCCGCAACCAATGTCCCTTCTGAACGCAGTCTCACGGCGCGGTCGCGTCGCTCGCATCGAATAACGCAGGGTTGATCGACGAAGTCCTCGCCGACTGGCGCCGAGCGCCGATCGAAGAACCGCTCCGCGCCATGCTCGGCTTCCTCGAGAAGCTCGCCCTGCGGCCGGAGTCGGTCGGCCCCGACGACGTGGCGCCCCTCCGCGCCCAGGGCCTCGCCGACGACGCCATCGCCGAGGCGATCCACGTCTCCGCCGCCTTCCACGTCATCAACCGCCTCGCCGACTCCTTCGGCTTCGACCTGCCGAAACCCGAGCACCTGGGGATCGCCGCGGCGGACCTCATCAAGAACGGCTACGACAGGTAGGGTCTTAGCCATCCGGCCGATCAGTCGGCGAGCAGGTCTCTGACTTGTTCAGCGCACACACCGGCTGCCTCCAACCCGCGGCGCAGCCCCTTGAGACAGCGGTTGCGGAGTGTGTACAGAGCTCGCTGCGGCCGATCGAGCATCAGAGATATGGCGGCGATGCTCAGACCTTCCCTGTAATGGAGCTTCAATAGATCCCGTTCATCGGGCGCGAGCCCCCGCAAGAGCGCAGACACCGCTCGATTGAGACGGGATGTGACCTCGGCGCGTTCGCCGGCGACGACGCGGACCTCGACCCCACCCTCCGCCGGCATCCTCTGAAGCACCTCGTCGCCGACGAGCCGCCGCGGGAGGCGCAGCGGAAGACGAGCAGCAATCTCCTCCAGTGCGGCTGACGAAAGCAATACTCCCTGCTCCTCACGCAGCCGGCGGATCGCCTCGTCGAGAGACAGACGATCACGGACCAACAGGCGCTCGAGGAGAATTGACACGGCGCCATCCCGACGAGCTGTCGATGACGGCCGCCATTTGCCCCACAATTGCGTGCGATAATCCTGCAACAGATGGACGAGAACGGCTGCCAGGTAGGTGGACAAGGAGCTGCGCTCCTCCCAGCGCGCGAGGATTCGATAGTCGTCTTCGATCAGCTTGCACAATGCCCATGAGCGGAAATCATCCGCCTCGTTCGTCGGCAGCGCACCGCGCCGGCTGAGCACATTGAGCCTCCGCTCGATCAAAGCGAGATTGGCCTCGAGGAGAGCTCTCCCCTGGTTCGTGGGCCGTGTCTCCTTCGATGTGTTCTCGTGCACCGCGGGATTCGCCGGCTCGACCATGAGCTCAGGGCGTGGGCTTGCTCGGCCCGATCGGCGGGAGCCTCTCGAAGGGCTCGAAGACACCTGGCGGTTCCAGAATTCATCGCTCATTTCGGATCTCCTGGCAGCGGCCGCACCTTGCAGCTCGGCTGCGGCATAGGTTCAGGCCCGGAGCCTGGATCCCAGGGGATGCCGTAGTCCTTCGGAAAGGCTTCGGGAAGTCTTAGGAAGAAAAGCGCGTGCCGGACCTCGGTAGGTTCCGAATAGGCGACTGGATCGTCAATCAGCCGGAGGGGACGCTCTCCGACGGTGGCCGCGTAGTCCGGCTCGAGCCTCGCGTGATGGATCTTCTCGTTTACCTGGCAGCCCGGCCAGGAGAGGTGGTCTGCAAAGAGGAGATCTTGCGAGCCGTGTGGAAAGGGTGCTTCGTCGAAGATGGAGTGCTCTCACAGGCGGTCCATAACCTTCGCCGAGCCCTGGCAGATGATCCCCGGCAGCCGCAGTACATTCAGACCATTCCAAAGCGGGGATATCGCTTTCTTGCCGCCATCGCGGCGGTTGAGCCGCCCGCTCCGCCGGAGACGATCGACGGACAGGAATCCTCCCCCGCCCCGGTGGGTTCTCCGCCCACGCAGGCCGAGTCGCCTCCCGTGAGAACGGGACAGGGTCGTCTTTTTCTCGCCATCTTTGGCGGCGCGGCAGCATTTCTCTCCTGGCTGGTTTTGCATCGCCGCGGAGCAACAGCGCCGCCGAGACCCCGGTCCGCGCGGGAGAATCGTGCTCTCGTCGACCGGGCGATCGGATTCGTCAGCCACCGAAACAACCTCTCCGGCTCGGAGGCGGAGGACTTCCGGCGGTCGGTCCTCGAGAAGCTCATGGAGGACGACGACGAGGTCTTCCGGGGCGGTGGGATGCTCGAGGCATACCTTGCCATCTTCGTCCAGCAACAACTCGGCGACTGGCTGCGTCAGAAGTGGGAGGCGAGCGCCGTGGCGCGGCAGTGTGGGGTGGAGGCCGCCAAGGTCGACGAGCTGATCGGATTCTTCTGCCGGCGGTACCATCTCTCCGAGCCGGAGGCCGAGGACTTCCAGCGGTCGGTTTACGCGAAGCTCATGGAGGACGACTTCAGGGTCTTCCGGACGTTCCGGGGCAATATAAGCGCCAAGACGTACCTCCTCGCGATGGTCCAGCGTCACCTCTTCGACTGGCGGAAACAGAGGCCGAGCACCGAGGCGCAGCGACTGACCAGAGTGGCAGTCGAATTCGAGGTGCTGATGCGGCACGATGGCCTCACCGCCGACGAGGCCTGCGAGACCCTGCTCACCAACCATCACGGCGAGGTCTCCCGCGCCGAACTCGAGCGGATCGCGTCGCTCCTGCCGCCACGCCAGAAGCGACACATGGTGGACCACGAAGTGCTCAACAAGCTGCCAGCCGCCGACGAACGGCCGGAGGGACCCATCCTCGAGTCCGAGTTTCGGTCGGTGCACCGGCTCATGCTCCCCGCGCTCGACAAGGCACTCGGAGAATTGCCCGCGGACGACCGTCTCGTTTTCGAGATGTGCGCGCTACGAGGCCAGACGATCACCGAGGCGACACGCTTTCTCAGCCTTCCTCGGAAACCCCGGCAGCAGCTGATCCTGGCCTGCTTGCGGCGAGCCCTCGAGGCGCAAGGTTTCTCGTGGGAGCAGGTGTCCGAGAGCCTTGGCATGTCGGAGGTACGATGGGAGTGAACCCGTGGAGCACCGAACGACGAACGCGGCATCAGAGTGTCATGGCGTCCGTCGAACGGAATCGATGAGGCAACATGACAACTCCTGGTGACAAGGACGTCGAGCACCCGGAGCTCAAGGAGCTCGGGGCGCTCATTGGCGGCCGCCTTTCCCCCGAGCGGGCCGCCAGCGTGCGCACGCATCTCGCGGCCTGTGCCAAGTGCCGTCGTGTGTTCCTCGACACAGTCGACTTCGTGCGCGAGGAGGAGGCCAGCGCACGGAGAGCCACCTCGGACTCCGAGCATTCGCCGGGTAGGCTCAAGCGGTGGGTGATCGCGCTGCCCGCCGCCGCGGTCCTCGCCGCCACAGTCGCCGGCGGATACGGCCTCTATCTCAACGTCTTCGCCCGGCCGGAGGTCGCCTGGGTCGATGCGGCGGCCAAGGTCAGCCGAAACCAGAGCATCCATCTCTGGCAAGGGACGGAGCGGGGAGTGCCGAACAACCCGGCGGAGCCGATCAACAAGCAGTCCTTCCGCCTCGGCGTGGCGCAGGTCAATCTCCAAGCGAGCCTCGAAGGCGACAACCGCCTCGCGGCCGACATGGCGGTCGCCCAGATCAATCGGCTCAATGACGACATCGACTCGCCTGCGCCGGTGAAAGCCTACTACCGAGCCCTGCGACTGGGGCTGAACAGGCAGCGCACGCTGCGTGCGCTGGCCGTCGCGGCCGCCGCGAAGGCTCAGCACGGATATGACAACGCCGCCGATCCTCTCTACCTCGAGTTTGGTCGCTGGACTGAGGCCGGGAATCTCTCCGCGGCGGCCGCTGAGGCCGAGTTCCTGACCCAGCGTGGCACCCGGCGATTCCCTTCCTATCTCCTGAGCCATGCCAGGAGGGAGCTCGATCCCCAGGTCGCCCAAGCCGTTAACAGGATTGAAAAAATCCTCAACGACGCCCGCCGCAGCGACAGATTCAGCTATATGGATCTAGCCCTTGAATACGCGGCGATCCTCTCCATCTATGAGCCGGGAGGCGGCTCGGTCAGCCTTGCGATTCCTCACACCTTTCCACATCTTCCGGCTACTTGGCGCTTCCTCCTACGACCATCGCCGCTCCCACAGGCCCTCGCCAGTTTCACGGTGGTGCAACTCGCAGGCCGCTCCCGCCACCATAGTCCGGAGAGGTCTCCTGGGACGGCGCCACCGAAGCGCCAAACGGCCGGCCCGGAGCGATCCGGACCGGCCGTGTCTTGGGGTGCTGCAATCGAGAGCCGCGCCCGTCGCGCGGCCGGCGAATCCTCTAGTACATGCCGCCGCCCATGCCGCCCATGCCGCCGCCCATCCCGCCCATCCCGCCGCCCTTCTCGCCCGTCTCCTTGATGTCGGAGATCATGGCCTCGGTGGTGAGCATCAGGCTGGCGATCGAGGCGGCGTTGATCAGGGCGGTCTTCGCCACCTTGGCCGGGTCGATGACGCCCGCCTTGATCAGGTCCTCGTGCTTGCCGGTGATCGCGTTGAAGCCGTGGTTGCCCTGGCTCGCGAGCAGCTCCTTGACGACGACCGACCCTTCCTCGCCGGCGTTGTTGGCGATCTGCCGGGCCGGTTCCTCCAGGGCGCGGCGCACGATGTTGACCCCCACCCGGACGTCGCCCGTCGCCTCGACCTTCTCGACCGCGCTGATCGCCCGCAGGAGCGCCAGGCCGCCGCCCGGCACGATGCCCTCCTCGACCGCCGCCTTGGTGGCATGCATGGCATCCTCGACGCGAGCCTTCTTCTCCTTCATCTCGGTCTCGGTCGCGGCGCCGACCTGGATCACGGCGACCCCGCCGACCAGCTTGGCGAGCCGCTCCTGCAGCTTCTCGCGGTCGTAGTCGGAGGTGGTCTCCTCGATCTGGTTGCGGAGCTGCTTGACCCGGCCGGCGATCGTCTCGCGCCGCTTGACGTCGTCGGAATCGGTGACGATCGTCGTCTCATCCTTGGAGAGCACGATCTTCTTGGCGTCGCCCAAGTCCTCCCACTTGACGTTCTCGAGCTTGATGCCGAGATCCTCGGTGATGACCTGGCCGCCGGTCAGGATGGCGATGTCCTCGAGCATGGACTTGCGGCGGTCGCCGAAGCCCGGCGCCTTGACCGCGGCCACGTGCAGGGTGCCGCGCAGCTTGTTGACCACCAGGGTCGCCAGCGCCTCGCCCTCGACGTCCTCGGCGATGATGAGCAGCGGACGGCCCTGCTTGGCGACCTGCTCGAGCAGCGGCAGGAGATCCTTCATCGAGCTGATCTTCTTCTCGTTGAGGAGGATCTTGGCGTTCTCGAAGACCACCTCCATGCGCTCCGGGTCGGTCACGAAGTAGGGCGAGAGGTAGCCGCGGTCGAGCTGCATCCCCTCGACCACCTCGAGCGTCGTCTCGAGCCCCTTGGCCTCCTCGACCGTGATGACGCCGTCCTTGCCGACCTTCTCCATCGCCTCGGCGATGATGCGGCCGATCTCCTCGTCGTTGTTCGCCGAGATGGTGCCGACGTGGGCGATGTCCTTGCCCTCGACCGGCTTCGCCATCTTGTCGATCGCCGCGACGGCGGCCTTGACCGCCAGCTCAATGCCGCGCTTGATCTCCATCGGGTTGGCGCCGGCGGTGACGTTCTTCGAGCCCTCGCGGTAGATCGCCTGGGCCAGCACGGTGGCG
Source organism: uncultured Acidobacteriota bacterium (assembly GCA_963755825.1). Lineage (GTDB taxonomy): Bacteria > Acidobacteriota > Thermoanaerobaculia > Multivoradales > UBA5704 > DATBQN01. The sequence goes on from CAVWLA010000001.1 coordinate 928,423, forward strand.
GTGGTGGTGCCGTCGCCGGCCACGTCGGAGGTCTTCGAGGCGACTTCGCGCACCATCTGCGCGCCGATGTTCTCGAGCGGGTCGGCGAGATCGATCTCCTTGGCGACGGAGACGCCGTCCTTGGTGATCGTCGGCGAGCCGAACTTCTTTTCGATGACGACGTTGCGGCCCTTGGGGCCGAGGGTCACCTTGACCGCGTCGGCCAGCTTGTTGACGCCGCGAAGGATCGCCGCGCGGGCGTCTCCGGAGTATGTGATCTGTTTGGCCATGGTCTGTTATGCCTCCTCAGGAGTCACGGAATGAAAAGGTGGGATGCGGGAAGGGATCGGTCGACGGCGCGGCGAGGTCAGCCCTTGGCCTTCACCACGGCCAGGATCTCGTCCTCGCGCAGGATGACGTAGTCCTGATGGTCGATCCGGATCTCGCTGCCCGAGTACTTGCCGACCAGCACCCGGTCGCCGGTCTGGACGTCCATCGGCAAGCGCTTTCCGTCTTCCGACAGCTTGCCCGGCCCGACGGCGATGACCTCGGCCTCCTGCGGCTTCTCCTTGGCGGTGTCGGGAATGATGATGCCCCCCCGCACCTGCTCGGCCTGCTCCATGCGCTTCACCACCACTCGATCGTGCAACGGACGAATATTCACAGCTGCTACCTCCTCAAGACGGGTAGACCAGAATCGGCGGCCCGGTGTCTGCTGCTCACCGTCTGCCTTAGCACTCAGGGGTGGTGAGTGCTGACAGCGTAGGCACCCGGCGCCGCAATGTCAAGGAGCGCCCAGGCGTCGGCCATGCGTTGATCCGCCTGTTGGAGGACGGCGATCTTTCACCTTCGGTCCTCTTGCCCGACAACGCGCTCTGGGATACGACGAGCACGCCTCCCAGAGACCAGCTCTGCGTGAAGGGCCTTTCGGCCTGAGCTACGCCTCTTCCTTGCCGCCCGTGCCCAGCCCGAGCCGGGCGCGCGCAGCCGCCGACCATGCACTGTCACAGTTTGCGCGGCACCAGTGATCATGGCTTTTGCGTTCGGATTCTGAAAGCGCAAGAGCGCATCTAAGACAACCTCAAACAGATTGCAACTTGCAAAGAAGCAATAAGCCCGACGAACAGATGTTCGTTCTCCTCTTCGCTTCCCAGGTCGGCCACCGCCGCCCGCAGGCAATCGAGTGCAGGAGGTATGTCAGCCATTCCAAGATGACAGGCAGCCAGTTCGATAAGCGAGATAGCGGCATCTTTTGGTACGCGAGCCCGCGCCGGTAGGAGCGAAATCGCGGCCTTGCTCCTCGGCGGCTCGTTCCGCTCGTCCTGTGAGATTGACGTCGCGGTTCTCGCCTCCGAACGGCCTCTTCATGGCGACAGGCACATACGGCTATGGGCGGATAGGCTTGACGGTCGGGGAGGAATTCACCAGCATGGGCTGCTGACGATCGCACAAGGGAAGTGCAGGCGGTAGGGGAGCTTCTGGCTAAATCCGCATCGACTTCTTCGACTGGCTCTAAGCAAAAACGATCCGAGCTGGTTGCAAGGTTGAAGGGGAAAGGTATTATCTGGCCTCGTCTGAGGCAATCCTGTCGGAGGAGAGATGAACGCGCGAGACTTAAGAATCAAAATTCCCGACCTCACGAAGTTGGATCAGCTCGAGCTGCAGAGGCAGCTTGGTGCCGACGAATTCCAAATTGAGGAGCCCGAAGAGGGAGGTCAGACTCACGGCGAATTGGCGACAGCGACTGCGATCGTCATTGTATCCCTGGCCGCTCTGCGTGTCATCGCCGTCTGGCTGTCCAAGTCTCATCGGAGCGCCACATACAAGAGAACAGTTGAAGTCATCTCTCCGAACGATACAAAGCGCGTCACGATTCAATACGACGGTAAGTCCGACGAGCCACCTGACGCAGACGTGCTAAACCAGCTTGCCAAGGCTTGCGAGCTAGACGTGGGAGCGCTGGCTAATTTGTAGAGAATTCAATCGGGTTAAGGAGATTTACATGCGGCGAGATGATGTCTCCGATCTCCATTGTTCTTTGGGCGAAGGGCGGAGCTATACAGACTTGGTCTCGAACTGGGTTCTAATCTCCGGCCCACAGATCGATCGAGATCTAGCTAACATGATGCAGGCTGGGAAGTATCCGCCCCGCTACCTTCCTGATTTCCTCCATGAGTTCATTCATCACTGGTGTTTCTATTCTCCCGTAGGAGCTGCCCTGGCTCTCCTCCAAATGCGTGCATTTAGGAGTGCAATTCTGTCACTCGGCTCGCAATTAGAAGAAAGGGAGGCGCTAAGGGTTGCGGAGGACTTTTGTCGTTATGAGACAGCGGTTACGCTGATGCGCCCGCTGGCAGAAGGGCTGGCTCTGTTTGGGGAGTTTGACATAGCGCCTGGCGATTCTCCCGTCCTCTCGTTGGCGTCGTTGGAGGTCGGCATCAGTTTTCTCGATCATTCCGGCCCTGATGAAAAATCCCCCGCAGAGAGTTGGGACAAAGTTAGAGACATGTTGGGAGCCAGGCGGGTGGGTGACGATTTCTGCGAGAGAAAGGCCAACCTCTTAGTACAGCCTTTTCATAGTCGGAAGGGAGGATATCTCCCGGGTTATCTGACCATCAAAGGCTTGAGGCTTGCCCTCATGCAGAGCACGAGCAGCGCAAAATTCTACGACGCAGATCTTTTTTTAACCTATATTAGGTCATTTTTCTATGAGGACTTCAGCTTCGTCGCGGCTTTGCTAGACCCGGATGCGACTCTAAATCCAGGTGCCCAAGAGGGGGACTCGGCGCTGGCGATCGCGCTCTATTTCCAGGAGCGCTTCGGTCAGCTGGCCAGCACGAGCGTCGACGTGGTGGAGAAGTTCGAAAGGGCCGTATCCGCGGGAGAAACGTTCGATTGGGGCGATGAGTCCGTTGGCGGGAATCCGCAGGAAGCCGCCTTGGGGCGCGAGAGACTCATGCGCATGCGGGAAGAAATCGAGTTCGATGGCCCTCCAAAGAGCACCGAGGATCACCTGAAGAGAAATGACCATTTCCTGCTCGCCCAGCGAGACCTGATGTGTATGGCGAGTTTCCCAGCTCCGGTGAAGGTCAACGAACATGGAAGAACTCTTGTCGGAGAGTACCACAGCGATAGCAGCGGAGACTTCCGCATTCCTCTCGTGTCACTGCCAGCCCTCAAGGGAGCGGCTCCCGGACAGGGCAACGGTTCTCTGGAGTTCTTCCTGTCTGTCAGAGGAAGGTATATCTTGTCGACGGTGACTTTGGGCGACAAGATCGTCGCAGTGAATTCGCTCAGCGATAATTTTTCGGAGGATATGAAAGAACAGATCAGTAGTTTTTGGGCGAGCCAGGCCGCTGTGACGGAGCAGCGCGAGCTCAGGCTCGCCGCGATCCGCAGAGCCTTGAGCGAGCCCACGGCCTCAGTGTACGCAGAGCATTACCGGCAGAACAGTGCCCGAATTGCGGACGAGACCTACGCAATCAAAGGCCTGCTATTCACACCAGGTTCCCAACTAGCCAGATGCCGCGAGCTCCTGCACGAGAATGGTCTTTTTAAAATGCTAGGAAATGATCCTGATTTCATTCGAGTAGTGGCCCTTGTGAGCCTGGCGATCTCCTATACTTTTGACCGCGCTTCTGTTGCGGAGTTCCTGGCGAAGCGGGGCGTGCGGCTCGACGAGGTTCTGGGGCGCCTGAAGAACTGCTGGGACGCGAACGGGTTGCCGGTTGTCCTTGAGCACAGCGACGAGCTTCTTTGGAGCTATGTCTGATGCTCCAATGAACATTTAGCCAACTTAGTCGCGCAGAGACTTACCAACCGGCGGCTCGCTCCGCCAACTCGGCGACGACCTCGTTCGAGAGCTACTGTCCCCGTCCGCTCACGAGCGCGCCGCCGCGGCGGTCGTCGGCAGCATTCAAAAGTTTGTGCCTCCAGGTAGAGAGGTTCTCGAGGCCTACGGCGATCGCCTCGCCCTGTCGGTAGTAGCCGAGCCCGCCGGTGCCTTCCGCGGCAAACGTGCCGACGCGAAGACCCTAGGATCTGGCAACCTCGACGAGCGACAGGGCCGAGAGGAAAGCGCCCTCCTCTTCGGCACCCGGCAGGGGGTCGCCTTCGGTCTGCTCCCTTGGGCGCGTCTCGGCGGTGCGAACGCCTTGCTGCGGCTAGAACTTCACCCTCTCGATTTCTTCGGGCTCGATGAGCTCCCGCGGGCGGTAGTAGAGCTGGGTGGTTCGAGTTGGGCATGGCCGGCGATCGCGGCGGCGCGCTAAGCGTTCGCCTTACTCAGGATGACACTTCAAGAAACTCACAGCGGCAGCAACCGATAGCCCGGCTCCCGCAGCCCCCCTTCGCGCCTGGCGACGAGGAGGGTGTTGCCCCAGCCGTGGCGCCAGAGGGGGACGGCGCGGAGGAGCCGGCGGAGGAGGCCGCGGGCTCCTCGCGGATCGGGGCGGTGCGGCAGGGTGTGGTGCTCGAGGATGGTGAGGCCGGCGTCGCGGAGGAAGCGGGCCAGGGCGTGCGACTGCGCGACGTGGACGGCGTCGGCGTCGGGGACGTAGCCTTCGGTCAGCACCCGCGGCTGGCGGACGATGTCGAAGCGGTGGCGGCGGTCGACGGCGGAGAGCGCCTGGCGGGCGAGGCGGCGGAGGGCGACCTCCAGGCGGCGGCCGGGGGGCAGGCTCGGCGGCATCTCGTAGGGCAGGTCCCAGGCCGATCCGACGAGGAGGAGGAGGCCGCCCGGGCGGACGATGCGCGCCGCTTCGAGGAGGGTACGACCGGGCTCGTGGAAGTGCTCCAGGGCATAGGTCGAGAGCACCGCGTCGACGCTCGCCGAGGCGATCGGCAGCGCCTCGCCATCGCCGCGCAGCCGCATCCCCGGCCTCCCCTGCTCCGCCGCCATGGCGAGAGCCGCCGTCGACACGTCGAAGCCGACGTACCGGCAGCCCGCCGGCATCCAAAGGGCGTTCTCGCACGAGCCGCAGCCGAGGTCGAGCACCCGCTGCCCGGAGTGCAGGTAGCCGAGGAGCAGCCGGCGCTCGGGCGATGCCTCGGGATTCGCCGCCGCCGCCTGGGCGTAGTAGTCGCGGCTGCGGTCCCAGAACTCGGCGAGGCGCTGCTTGGCGGATGGCTCGGAGCTCATCGAGGGCGTCGGGCCCTGGCTCTGGGAAAACCTCGAGCGCGGAGCGGAGAGATCGGCTGTCGAGCGGAGGGATCGTCGGCGCCGGGGGAAAATCGGTCGCGCACGAGGGAAAATCGGTCGCGCACGAGGGAAAATCGGCCGCACCCCGAGGAGAATCGGAAATACCGGAGGAAAATCGGTTTTACCCGAGGGAAAATCCATTCGAGGCGGGGAAAAACGATTTTGGCCAAGGGAAAATCGATTGCGGCCGCGGAAAAATGATTTGGGCCGAGGGAAATTCGATTGCGGCCGAGGAAAATCGGTTTCTCCACAGGAAATATTGAAAATTTCCTCGGCTGCGGCGTCTGCAGAGAGGAAATATTGAAAATTTCCTCAGCTGCGGCATTTGCAGAGAGGAAACTTTCAAAGTTTCCTCTCTGCAAACGCCGAATGGAGCGAAGCGCCGGAGATTTCCTCGCGATCACGGAGACTTCCCCTCGATCGACCCGTCTTTCCCCGTTGCCGGCGATTGCTTCCTCGCCGGCGGCGCCTCCAGGCTCGCGATCTTACGCCTCTTCCTTGCCGCCCGCCCCCAGCCCGAGACGGGCGCGCGCCGCCGCCAGGCGGGCGATCGGCACCCGGTAGGGGGAGCAGGAGACGTAGTCGAGGCCCACCTTCTCGAAGAAGTGGACCGAGTGGGGATCGCCGCCGTGCTCGCCGCAGACGCCGAGATGGAGGTGCGCGCTGGCGGCGCGGCCGCGCTCGCAGGCGAGCTTGACGAGCTGCCCCACCCCCTGCTCGTCGATGCGCGCGAAGGGATCGTAGGCGAGGATCTTCGCCTCCAGGTACTGGGGGAGGAACTTGTTGGCGTCGTCGCGCGAGAAGCCGTAGGTCATCTGCGTCAGGTCGTTGGTGCCGAAGGAGAAGAAGTCGGCGTGGAGGGCGATGCGGTCGGCGACGAGGGCGGCGCGCGGCACCTCGATCATGGTGCCGATCAGGATCGGCAATTCCATCTTCTCCTCGCCGAGCACGCGCGCCACGACCGCCGACGCCTGCTGGCGGAGCGCCACCATTTCCTCCTCGCTCCCGACGAGCGGCATCATGATCTCGGGCTTCACGTCGTCGCCGGCGCGGACGCGGACGCAGGCGGCGCGGGTGATCGCCTCGACCTGCATCTCGTAGAGCTCGGGCGTCGTCAGGCCGAGGCGGCAGCCGCGGTGGCCGAGCATGGGGTTCGACTCGGCGAGGGCGGCGGCGCGCGACTCGACCTCGTCGGCCGGGATGCCCATCGACTCGGCGAGCTGGCCGAGCGCCTTCTCGCCGTGCGGCAGGAACTCGTGGAGCGGCGGATCGAGCAGGCGGACGGTGATCGGCAGCCCGGAGAGGGCGGCGAAGATCTGCTCGAAGTCGCCCTGCTGCATGGGGAGGAGGGCGGCGATCGCGGCGCTGCGCTCCTCCGCGCTCTGCGAGAGGATCATCCGCCGCACCCAGGAGATGCGCTCCTCGTCGAAGAACATGTGCTCGGTGCGGCAGAGGCCGATCCCCTCGGCGCCGAAGGCGCGCGCGGCGCGGGCGTCGCGCGGCGTGTCGGCGTTGGCGCGCACCTTGAGGCGGCGCGTGGCGTCGGCCCAGGAGAGGAGCTTGACGAAGGCGGCGACGGCGGGCGACTCGGCGGTCTCCCCCTCGATCAGCACCTGCACCACCTCCGACGGCCGCGGCGCCAGAGCGCCGGCGATCACCTCGCCGGTCGAGCCGTCGATCGACAGCCCGTCGCCCTCGTGGAGCACCTGGCCGTTGGCGTGGACCTCGCCCGCCGCCTCGTCGACGACGAGCTCGCCGGCGCCGACGATGCAGGGCTTCCCCATGCCGCGGGCGACCACCGCCGCGTGCGACGTCATGCCGCCGCGCGAGGTGAGAATGCCCTTCGAGGCGTGCATGCCGACGATGTCCTCGGGCGAGGTCTCGGCGCGCACCAGGAGCACCGGCCCCTCGAGCGCCATCTCGGCGGCGCGCTCGGCGGTGAGCGCGATGCGCCCGGCGGCGGCGCCCGGCCCGGCCGGCAGCCCCTTGGCGAGGAGCCGCCCGGCGGCGACCGCCTTCTTCTTCTCGGCGGGGTCGAAGACCGGCGCCAGGAGCTGCTCCAGGTGCTGCGGCTCGACCCGCTTCAGCGCCTCCTCGGGGCCGATCAGCCCCTCCTCCACCATGTCGACCGCGGTGCGCACCGCCGCCGGGCCGGTGCGCTTGCCGGTCCGCGTCTGCAGCATGTAGAGCGTGCCGTGCTGGATGGTGAACTCGACGTCCTGCATGTCGCGGAAGTGCGCCTCCAGGTTGCGGCAGACCTCCTCGAGGCCGCGGTGGGCCTCGGGGAAGTCGGCGCCCAGCCCGGGATTGCCGCTCGCCGCCGCGATCCCCTTCGGCGTGCGAATGCCGGCGACGACGTCCTCGCCCTGGGCGTTCGTCAGGTACTCGCCGTAGACCCCCTTCTCGCCGGAGGCCGGGTTCCTGGTGAAGGCGACGCCGGTGGCGCAGTCGTCGCCGAGGTTGCCGAAGACCATCGCCTGCACGTTGACCGCCGTCCCCAGGTGATCGGGGATGCCGTTCAGCCGGCGGTACTCGCGGGCGCGGCGGTTGTTCCAGCTCTCGAAGACGGCGCCGATGGCGCCCCACAGCTGCTCGCGGGGGTCCTGCGGGAAGCTCTGGCCGGCGGCGGAGATCAGGCCGGCGAACTTGCAGGTCACCTCGGCGAGCGCCTCGCGGCTGAGCTCGGCGTCGGTCGCCACGCCGGCCGCCTGGCGCGCCGCGGTCAGCACCTCCTCGAAGGAGTGGTGGGCGACGCCGAGGACGACGTCGCCGTACATCGACTGCAGGCGCCGGTAGGAGTCGAGGACGAAGCGCGGCGAGATCCCCTTGTCGATCTGCGCCGCGACGATGGCGTCGTTCAAACCGAGGTTGAGGATGGTGTCCATCATCCCCGGCATCGACATCGGGGCGCCGGAGCGCACGGAGACGAGGAGCGGGTCCGCGGGATCGCCGAAGCGCTTGCCGAGGCGCTCCTCGAGGGCGGCGAGCTGGGCGTCGACCTCGGCGCGGAGGCCCTCCGGATACTTGCCGCCGTGTGCCTGGTAGGCGTTGCAGACCGCCGTCGTGATGGTGAAGCCGGGGGGCACCGGGATGCCCAGCCGGCTCATCTCCGCCAGGCCGTAGCCCTTGCCGCCGAGGAGGTCCTTGCCCTTGCCCGCCCCCTCGGCGGACCCGCCGCCGAAGGCGTATACGCTCTTTTCCGCCATGGATCGTCGTCTCCTTGCTGCCGTTGAAAAGTGGATCGGATCGCCCGTCGCCGCGGCGGTCTAACCGCTCGTCGCTCCTTCGCCTTCGCCCGCCTTGGCCCGATGCCCGGCGCGGTCGACGACCATCTCGGTGAGCTTGGCGATCCCCGAGAGCGTGGTGCCGATCGCCTGCAGGAGCGCGATGCGGTTGGCGCGCACCGCCGGGTCCTCGGCCATCACCAGCACCTCGACGAAGAAGCGGTCGAGATGCGGCGCGAGACCCGCGATGGCGAGAAGAGCACCCGCGTAGTCGCCTGCCCCGGCGGCGGCATCGATCGTGCCGCGGACCGCCGCGTGCTCCGCCGCCAGCCGCCGCTCGGCGGGCTCGACGAGGAGAGCCTCGTCGACCGGCGCCGCGGCGGCGTCCTTGACGATGTTGGCGATGCGCTTGGCGGCGAGGACGACGGCGAGGAACTCCGGCCGCTCGCGCGCCTGCTTGAGCGCCGCGACCCGCTGGCGGAGGTCGGCGAGGTCGCCGCCGCGGCCCTGGCTCGACGCCGCGAGCGCCGCCTCGATCTCGTCGTAGGCGTAGCCCTGGAGGCCGAGCAGGTAGCGCACGCGGTCGGCGAGGAAGGGCCGGAGGTCGGCGACGACCGCCGCCGCCGGGCGCGCCACGCGGGCGCCGTAGAGCGCGACCGCCTCGCCGAGGAGCGCCTCGAGGTCGATCGGCAGCTCGGCCTCGAGCGCCATGCGAACCGTTCCCTGCGCGGCGCGGCGCAGACCGAAGGGATCGCGGCTGCCGGTGGGGACGAGACCGAGGCCGAAGATGCCGGCGAGGGTGTCGACGCGGTCGGCGAGCGCGACCGCGAGGCCGGCCCGGCCGCGCGGCAGGCGGTCGTCCGTCGAGGCGGGCAGATACTGGTCGTAGATCGCCTGCCAGACCGCCGCCGGCTCGCCGTCCTCGCGCGCGTAGATGCCGCCGATCACCCCCTGGAGGGAGGTGAACTCCTTGACCATCTCGGTCGCCAGGTCCGCCTTGGCGAGGCGCGCCGCCTGGCGCGCATGGGCTTTCTCCGCGTGCCAGCCGAGGCGGTCGCAGATCGCCGCGGCGAGCTCCTCCAGGCGGCGCGACTTGTCGGCGTAGCTCCCCAGCTTCTCGTGGAAGCCGAGGCGGGCGAGCTGCTCGGCGCGCGCCGCGAGCCCCATCTTCTTGTCCTCGCCGTAGAAGAAGCGCGCGTCGGCGAGGCGCGCCGCGACCACCCACTCGTTGCCCGAGCGCACGCGGCCGGCGGGGTCGTCGGCGCGGTCCATGACGGTGAGGAACTTGGGGAGCAGCGAGACGGCGCCCTCCTCCCCTTCGACGTCGGCGATGGTGAAGGCGCTCTGGTGGTCGCGGAGGGAGGTCGCCAGCACCTCGCGCGGCAGCGCCAGGAAGGCGGCGTCGAAGCTTCCCTCCATGACGCCGGGGATCTCGCAGAGGGCGGCGAGCTTCTCGAGCAGCGCCGCGTCCTCGACGAGGAGGCCGCCGGACTCCGCCGCCCGCTCCTCCATGCTGGCGAGCAGCTGGCGCCGGCGCTCGTCGGGGCTGGTCTCGATGCCGCGGTCGGCGAGCTTGCGGCGATAGTCGGCGGCTCCCCGCACGCGGAAGGGGCGCGGCGAGAGGATGGGATGGCCGGCGGTGGTGTCGCCGGCGGCGACGCCGAAGAGCGAGAACGGCACCAGGTCGCCGTCGAAGAGCGAGACGATGCCGTGGATCGGCCGCACCCACGGCCCCGAGCCGGCGCTGCCGATGGTGCCCGTCCCCCAGCGCATGGTCTTCGGCCAGGAGATCGCGGCGAGCAGGCGCGGCACCAGCTCGGCGAGCACCTCCGGCGCCGGCCGCCCCTGCGCGCGGAGCGTCGCGCCGAGATACTCGCCCTTCGGCGTCGCCACGCGGCGGACCTCCTCGGCGGCGACGCCGCACTTCTTGGCGAAGCCGTGGAAGGCCGGCGTCGGCGAGCCGTCGGCCGCGAAGGCGGCGCGCGACGGCGGACCGAGGACCTCCTCCTCGCGGTCGGGCTCCTTGCCCGGCAGGCCGCGGAGGACGAGGAGCAGGCGGCGCGGCGAGAAGCCGGTCTCCACCTCGCGCGGCGGCAGGCCGCGCGCCATCAGCTCCTCGAAGAGGCGGGTGGCGAGCTCCTTGACGCCGGCCGCCAGCATGCGCGCCGGGATCTCCTCGCTGCGCACCTCGAGGAGGTACTCGCCTCCCTTAGCCACGGCTCACCTCCCGCTCCGCGAGCGCCGAGGGGGATTCGCCGGAGCCGCCGAATGCGCCGCCATCGGCAAGCAGCGGGAAGCCGAGCTTCTCGCGCGCGGCGACGTAGGCCTTGGCGCAGGCGACGGCGAGGTCCCGCACCCGCTTCATCAGCGCCACCCGCTCGGTCACCGAGACGGCGCCGCGGGCGTCGAGGACGTTGAAGGCGTGCGAGCACTTGAGGGCGCACTCGTAGGCGACGAGGACGAGGCCGGCGTCCAGGCAGCGCCGCGCCTCGGCCTCCATGCCCTCGAACTGCCGCTGGTAGAGGGCGACGTCGGCGACCTCGAAATAGTAGCGGGAGAGCTCGACCTCCTCCTGGTGGCGCACCGCGCCGTAGCGCGGGCCGCCGGGCACCCAGTCGATGTCGTAGATGCTCTCCGCCCGGCCGATGAACATGGTCAGCCGCTCGAGGCCGTAGGTGATCTCGGCGCTGATCGGCGCCAGCTCGAGGCCGCCTGCCTGCTGGAAGTAGGTGAACTGGGTGATCTCCATGCCGTCGAGCATCACCTGCCAGCCGACCCCCCAGGCGCCGAGCGTCGGCGCCTCCCAGTTGTCCTCCTCGAAGCGCAGGTCGTGCTCGGCGAGGTCGAGGCCGATCGCCCGCAGGCTCTCGACGTAGAGGCCCTGGATGTCCGCCGGCGCCGGCTTCATCACCACCTGGAACTGCAGGTGCTTGCCGAGGCGGAAAGGGTTGTCGCCGTAGCGGCCATCCGCCGGGCGGCGCGACGGCTGCACGTAGGCGACGCGCCAGGGCTCGGGGCCGAGCACGCGGAGGAAGGTGTCCGGGTGCATGGTGCCGGCGCCGACCTCCTGGTCGTAGGCCTGCTGCAGCACGCAGCCCTCGGCGGCCCAGAATTCGGTGAGGCGGAGGATCAGCTCCTGGAGGCTCTGCATGGACGGTCGGACCTCGTTGTCGTCTGGCGCCCGCTTCAGACCGCCGAGCGCGTCCGCTGGATGACGTCGTAGCTGCGCAGCTCGCGCTGGAGGAACTGGCGGCGGATGCGGGCGCAGAGCGCCTCGACCGACCGCAGCACCCCCGGCGCTCCGGCCGCCGCCGGCTCCGCCGCCAGACCGGGGAGCGACTCACGGCCGATGCGGCGCAGCAGGGCGATCACTTCGGGCGACACCTGGTAGCCGCCCGATCCCCGGCCGCAGTCGGCGCAGAGCAGCGCGTCGCCGCCCGCCGGCAGCACGGCGCCGCCGTCGAGCGGCCGGCCGCACGAGGGGCAGGCGTGGGGCGCCGGAAAGATGCCGGCGAGGCGCAGCACCCAAGCCTCAAAATACCGCGCCGCGAGGTCGCGGTCCACCCCGGCGAGGAGCGCCTCGGTGGTGGTGTCGAGGAGGCGGAAGAGCAGCTCGGAGGCCTCGTTCTCCTGCGCGAACTCGAGGGCGTGGTCGGCCAGGTAGCAGCCGGTGAGGATGCCGTCGAGGTCGTCCTGCAGGTGATGCGCCGGGCGGACGAGCTCGGCGCTCGAGATCCGCACCAGGTCGCGCCCCTCTTTCTCGAACCAGGTGACCGCGGCGCGCGCCAGCGGCTGCAGCTGGCCCGCGAAGCGGCTGTGCTTGGTGCGCGCGCCGCGCGCCACGCCGCGCTTCTTGCCCTGCTCGCGGGTGAGGAAGGTGACGATGCGGTCGCGATCGTGGAGGTCGAAGACGTCGAGGATGATGGCTTCCGCGGTGACGAGGTGCATGGAGGACGGCCGGGGGCGGGGCGGAGGCGGGCGGGCCGCCCGAGGATGCTAGCACAGAGGCCGGCGGGCACCGGATCGAATGCGGGAGCTGATAGCGTGCCGGGGCGAGGCCCCCTCGATGTCCCCTCCGCTGCCGCCGCCGGCTCCCCTCCCCTCCGCTCAGGCGATCGTCGCGGCGACCCGCGCCTGGCTGGAGATCGCCGTCATCGGCCTCGACCTCTGCCCCTTCGCCAAGGCGGTCCACGTCCGGCGGCAGATCCGCTACCGGGTGAGCGCGGCGGCGACGCCGGAGGCGCTCCTCGCGGACCTCCTCGCCGAGCTCGAGCTCCTCGCCGCCGCCGATCCGGCGGAGGTCGAGACGACGCTCCTCATCCACCCCTCGGCGCTGGTCGACTTCCTCCACTACAACGACTTCCTCACCGTCGCGGACGCCGCCGTCGCCGACCTCCGCCTCGCCGAGGTCATCCAGGTGGCGAGCTTCCATCCGCGCTACCAGTTCGCCGGCAGCGGGCCGGACGACATCGACAACTACACCAACCGCTCCCCCTACCCGATGCTCCACCTGCTGCGCCAGGCGAGCGTCGACCGCGCCGTGGCGGCCTTCCCCGACCCGGCGAAGATCTTCGAGAAGAACATCGCGACGCTGCGCCGGCTCGGCCACGAGGGCTGGGACCGCCTCAATGTCGGCGCGCCGACGGACGGGCGCAAGGGCCGGCCGGGCGAGTAGTGGTTCAGGTTGGTCCCGAGGACGGCCGCCTGGAAGGGGGCGTGGGAGGGCGGTCCCGAGGGTGGCCGCCCGCAGCGGACCAAGCTGAACCACGACCGTCGGGCGAGTAGCGCGCAGTCACCGCTCCGTCACCGCGGCGCCCGCGGCGCTGCTGCTACGATATTCGGGGCACGCCCCGTGCTCCGTCGACATCTCCCGAGGAGGCTCATCTGGCAACCAACGAGCGCTACGACCTCGTCTGCATCGGCACCGGCCCGGCGGGCCAGCGCGCCGCGGTGCAGGCCGCCAAGCTCGGCCGCAAGGTCGCCATCGTCGAGAAGCGGCGCGTGATGGGAGGCTGCTGCCTGGACACCGGCACCATCCCCAGCAAGACCTTCCGCGAGGCGGTTCTCTCCTACGTCGGCCGCTACGGCCGCTCCGACGACGCTGCCGCCGGCGGCGGCCTCGACGGCGCGGTTCCGGCCGACGGCGAGCCGCCGAGCGTCGCCGAGCTGCTGGCGCGCGTCGCCCACGTCGTCGACAAGGAGTCGCGGGTGATCGCCGACCAGCTCCGCCGCAACGGCATCCGCGTCGTCCGCGGCGCCGCCCGCTTCGTCGACCCGCACACCCTCTCGGTCGCCGCCGACGGCGGCGCCGTCACCCTCGCCGCGGACCGCTTCGTCATCGCCGTCGGCACCCGGCCGGCGCCGCCGCCGGGCGTCGCGGTCGACGGCACGACGGTCATTACCAGCGACGAGATCGTCGCCCTCGACCGCATCCCGCGCAACCTGGTGGTCGTCGGCGCCGGCGTCATCGGCCTCGAGTACGCCTCGATGTTCGCCGCCCTCGGCACCCAGGTGACGGTGGTCGACCGCCAGCGCCGGCCGCTCGAGTTCCTCGATCACGAGATCGTCGACGAGCTGGTGCATCAGATGCGCGACAAGAACGTCTTCTTCCGCGGCGAGGAGGCGGTCGCCACGATCGAGGTGCGCGAGGGGCCGCCGCGCCGCGCCGTGCTGCTCTTGGAGTCGGGCAAGCGCCTGGTCTCGGAGCTGGTGCTCTTCGCCGTCGGCCGCATCGGCGCCACCGACGATCTCGACCTCGCCGCCGCCGGCCTCACCGCCGACGACCGCGGGCGCCTCAAGGTCGACGAATGTTTCGCCACCGCCGTGCCGCACATCTACGCCGCCGGCGACGTCATCGGCTACCCCGCCCTCGCCGCCACCTCCTCCGAGCAGGGCCGCCTCGCCGCCTGCCACGCGCTCGGCGTCGCCGCGAAGCCGATGGAGACGAGCTTCCCGATCGGCATCTACGCCATCCCCGAGGTCTCCATGGTGGGAGCGCCGGAGCACGAGCTGACCGCCCAGCGCATCCCCTACGAGGTGGGGGTGGCGCGCTATCGCGAGATCGCCCGCGGCCAGATCCTCGGCGACGACAGCGGCTTCTTCAAGATGCTCTTCCACCGCGAGACGAGGGCGCTCCTGGGAGTCCACATCCTCGGCACCGGAGCCACCGAGCTCATCCACATCGGCCAGGCCGCCTTCATCCTCGGCGGCGGCCTCGACTACTTCCTCGACACCATCTTCAACTACCCCACCCTCGCCGAATGCTACAAAGTCGCGGCGCTCGACGCGGCGAACCGGTTGGCGCTGTAGGGGGTCGGGGCCGCGCCGCTTGGCGACAGCAGGGTCGACCCAAGACCTCGGACGAGGCGAATGGCAACCTCGCGGAATGACCGTCGCGGTCGCCTTGCCCAAACCTCACCGGGCCTTAAGCTCGATTGAGAGGAAAACAGTCGATGCATCAGATTGACGCCTTTACTTTCGTATTGCTAGGAAAATCCGTACAGTCGTGTTTTCTGTGTGCGAAACTGCCGATAGATGTCTATCGCAAAGAAGTAGACTTAGCCATAACGATACTGGATTTCCTTGGTCACGGAAAGGGTCAGATTAAGCTGGATGAGAGCTCTGCGGCAGCCTGGGAGCTGAGACAAGCACTAGTGTGCTGCACGGTTAATTCGCTTGCTTATAAGGGAGTTTTGTGATCTACTTCCGGTATGGCGAGACCTGCGAAGGAAGTGAATCTGAAGCCGGGAGACCTGGAGGAGCTGCAGTCGTGGCTGCGCCGTCCGACAATGCGCCAGAGTCACATCGAGCGCGCTCGCATCGTTGTTCTGAGCAGCGAGGGCAAGAGCGCAGCTGAGATCGGACAGCAGCTTGGCGTGTCGACGGTGACCGTCTTCAAATGGCGTGCTCGCTATCGTGCTCAGGACTAGGCGGGATTGAGGGATCTGCCTCGCCCGGGGCAGCCTCGAAAGCTCACGTCGGCAACGGTGAAGAAGATCCTGGATCTGACCACCAAGCGTATTCCCAACGAGGCTACGCATTGGAGTCTGCCGCCTCGTGGCTCAACGCCGTAGAAGGGTGGTTCGGCCAGCTGGAGCGCCGCGCTCTCTATCGCGGTGTTTTCTCCAGTGTCGAGGCTTTGCGCCAAGAGCTCCGCCGCTACATTGAGGTTCACAACCAAGAAAGCGCCAAACCCTTCATCTGGACGAAGTCAGCGGAATCGATCCTGAACGCTGTCGAGCGCGCTCGAACCACCGCCCAACATTCAACAGCAACCTAACCGTGCAGTGCACTAGCTTGAAGTTGTTGCCTGGACCGAGTCGCCAAGATTTGAAATTGGCGAACGCGGCCTTCCGAGGTTCGTTGCAGAGGGCGACCGAGTGGTTCTGCGCCGCCGAACCGCTGGCCCCCTAAGCGTGCGGCCGATCTGGGATCGCCTCAACGACCGATTCGTTCCCGGCTGGGGTCCTGGAGAGACGCCACGAGAGGACTGATGTGATCCTTGGCTACTCGGTTGTTGGGCTGCGGACCTGGAGCAATCACGACAGAAGAAAGAGATAGACGGCCATCGATCGAGGCAAGGTTAGGGCGAGTGGATCTGTCCCTCGGAGCCGGTCCGGCGCGACTGGACATTGCCGAGTATCTGGATTGAGAACGGTTGCTGATCCATCTTCGTTGACCAAGCCGCCTAACGATGCTTGAGTTCAGCGGCGCGCCGCTTTTGGCGCGTCCTCTGCAACGAGGGGTTAGGCGACACGTCTCGAGCGCCCCAGATGCGCCTTCTTTCAGAGCGGCGACTCAGATACACCGGTGGGTTTCGCGGAAACGATATCGGCACTCTTAGTGCCTAGACCCTCGGGCTTGAACCACGGCGCACGTCGTCGCGCCACGCGCAGCAACAACGCTACCGCGACCGTCGTCGACGCGATTGCCAGTAGCGAACTTTCCGGTCCGAACATGCCGCCGGTCAGCCAGTCAGGCCCAGCATAGCGGCTCATTAGCGGTGAGATGGTGCGCCAGTCCTCATTGCCCGAAAGCGGTACGCCGCATAGGAGAATGGTGAAATTCCAGGCCGCATGATTGGCTGTGGTCGCCCACAAGTTCCGCGTCAGAATGAAGACGACGCCCCACAGCAGGCCGCCCAATGTTACCGACACCAGCATGGCTACGACATCGCTGGCCCCGGCGCTCTCCACGTTCCCAAGATGTTGCAGGGCAAACAACAGCGCCTGCACCATCAAGGCAATCCAAGTTCCCCACGAGCGCTCCAGCACGCGAAACAGCAGGCAGCGGAAGACCAGTTCTTCTAAGGTGGCGGCTATGACTATGAGGACAGCGGGCCCAACTAGTGCCGACGAAATGCCGCGAAACAACACAAGATCGTAGGCGCCGACGGCGAACAATGCGGCGATCGGGATCGCCATCAAGCCGACGCCAGCGGCGCCGCTCAGCAGCAACGAAACCGGCCGCGGCCGGAGCTCGGTCGCGTCGCGCTTCTCGTACCAGTGCACGTACGCCCAGTAACCAGCGACGGCCGCCAGTGAGATGCAGGTGCGTCGGATTGCGCTGAGCAGCTCGGGGCTCAAATCGAACGTTGCATCGACCAGTGGCACCAGGACCTTCGCCACCAAGACTACCGGGCCCCAGACCACCGCCCAACCTAGCAACAGCGCGCCCAAGGTACTTGCGACCAACCGCAGTCGCGGCCACGAGCCACCGGTCGGTGGCGCTGGTAGAGCGTTGCTCGCATCCCTGCGACTGGGGGTCGGGGCGTCGTCGCCGGGCCGGGACCGTTCGGGATTTGAGGGATCGGCAACTGGGCCGTTGTCGTTCATTTTGCGATATCCGGCGCTGCATGCCGCAAGGGGCAGACGCCGAAGCGAGTGTGCGGCCCCATCAGACGGAACAGCTACCCACCCTCTCTACGACGTGACCCTCTCCCAGGTTTCGGAGATTGTCTGGATATCCTCGGCTGTATAGCTCGTAGATCTTGGGACCTGGGTAGAGTAAGGCCGATAGGCCGACAGGGAGACCCAGGATGGCGAAGAAGAGCGAGCTGAAGGCGGAGGAACGGCTGGAGGTGGTGCTGGCGCTGCTGCGGCGGGAGGAGTCGGCGGCTGCACTGTCGCGGCGGTACCAGGTGAGCGAGGTGACGATCTACCGATGGCGCGACGTGTTTCTGGCGGCGGGTAAGACTGGCTTGGCCAAGCCGGATGGTTCGGCAGAGGCGGCGGCGGCCCGCCGCATCGAGCAGCTGGAGGGAGAGCTGGCGAAGCGGGCGCAGATCATCGGTGAGCTGTCGATCGCCAACGACATTTTAAAAAAACTCCGGGCCGGCTCATGCTGAGCGAGATGCTTCGCAGCATGATCCGAGAGGTAGTTCGTAGCCATCCGACGGTACGCCTGAAGCAGGTGGTTCGTGCTCTGGGCCTGCCGTGCTCGAGCTTCTTCCGCCGGCCGGTGGTTGCGCGGCGGCGTCCTGGGCCGTCTCCGCGGCCGCTCGATCCACAGCTTTCTGCGGTGGTGATCGGCTTCGCCAAGCAGTTCCCTTGGTGGGGCTACAAGCGATTGGCGGTTGTGCTGCGACGGGCCGGCCAGCGGGTCACGGACCGCTTTGTGTACCGAGTCTTGAAGGCCGCCGGCCTGCTGATCAAGAGGCGCAGCCGCGATATCGAGCTGTACCAAGCGGCCAAGCTGTTCGAGCTGCTGCCGCAGGGCCCAAACGAGCTCTGGCAGGCCGATGTGACCTACATCCACATTCCAGGCCACGGCTGGTGGTACGCGGTGACGGTCGTCGACTACTTCAGCCGGTACCTCTTGGCGATTCACCTGTCACCCAGCTTCGATGCGGCGTCTCTGATCGTCGGCATCGAGAAAGCCAAGGCCGAAGCCGAGCGGCTCCACGGCCCGCTTGCACGGCGGCCGACGCTGGTCACGGACAATGGGTCGAGCTTCTTGTCGCGTCGGTTTCGGGGGCACATCGCCGGAAGCCTGGACCACGTGCGGACTCGCTATCGGACGCCCGAGCAGCTGGGCCTGCTGGAGCGGTTTCACCGCACGCTCAAGGCCGAGGAGGTGTACTGGCACTTATATGCCTCGCCGCCGGAGGCGCGCGAGAAGCTCGACGCGTTCCGGGAGCGGTACAACGAGATCCGGCCGCACTGGGCCCTGGTACCGGAAGCCGGCGGCGATCCTGTCCCGCCGCTCGAGGTCTACCAAGGCGGCAAGGCGGTGCAGCTACCGGCCTGGCAGACCTGGGCCAAGGCGGCCAAGGAAAAGCTCGAAAAGCTCCGGGTAGGGCAACAGCAGGAGGTCGCGATCCCGGCCTGAAGGCCGGGGCGAGGAGTTACACAGAAATCAACCAACCCGGTCCAGTTGATCTGCGAGGCAAGACACCAAGAGGCCATAGTCGACACCGAACAAGGTGGCCGCTGTATAGCATTCGATCTGCCAACAGCGGCGGGTTTCCACATGGCCCGAGCCACCGAGGCGGTGATAAAAAAGCAGATGGCAGCGATGGGCTGCCCGGTTCCCCTGCTAAGTCAACGCAACTGGGGCAACTACATCAAGGCACTTAAGGAGGCAGGCGCGAACGAGAAGGTAGTCCACTGTCTTGAGCAGATCAAGACCCTACACCGTAATCCTCTCATTCATCCAGACGTGACTCTTACCATGCCGGAAGCATTGTCTTTGTGGGCGATTTGCGCGAGTGCCATCCAGGCCGTGGTGGCGGATATCGAGACTAGGCAGGAGGCGCCATCGCCGCAGATAGTAGCCATGCTTCCATCCGCCGAGCCAGCGGTCGGCTAAGCTCCCGGCCACTGAGAGATCGACGGCGAACGACCCTCCTGGGAAGAGGTGGGTGGCGCCGGGGATCACCTCGAGGCTCTTGATGCCGGGGAGGCGGTCGAGGGCCGCAGGGCCGCCCTCGGGCGGCCCGCCGCTCAGCCGATCGGCTGCAGGACCATCCGGCCGTACGCGACGAACGCCATGAGGAGGCCCAGCGCGCCGCTCAGGATCATGGGCGGGATCTCGCGGTACTTCACGTGCACCCCGATGAACACGAGGCTCTCGATCGCCAGGAGCGTGGCGGCGAGGACCGTCAGCGACGGATGCCAATGAAGGGCGGCGGGGACGATGAGGCCGACCGTGCAGACGAGCTCCAGGATGCCCAGGGCCATCCAGGCTTTCCGCGGCAGCGCACCGAAGGACGCGACCTGCTCGCTGATCTTGTCGAACATGAAGATCTTCATGACGCCCGACGACCCGTAGAGGAGCGCGGCGAGGCCCTGCAGGACCCACAACAGGATGTTCATCGCGTGCCTCCCTTGCGACTACCCTTCCCCACCCTCCGCTGGAGGCGCCAGGTAGCGGGCGAACCAGGCGGCGGCGTGGTGGGCGACGGCGTCGAGGGCTCCGGGCTCTTCGAAGAGGTGGGTGGCGCCGGGGATCACCTCGAGGCTCTTGACGCCGGGGAGGCGGTCGAGGGCGGCGCGGTTGATCGCCAGGACGCGGGTGTCGGCGCCGCCGACGAGGAGGAGGGTCGGCGCCTTCACCCGGGTCAGCGCCTCGCCGGCGAGGTCAGGCCGGCCGCCGCGCGAGACCACGGCGGCGGCGAGCTCCGGACGCGCCGCGGCGGCGGCGAGGGCCGCGCCGCCGCCGGTGCTGGCGCCGAAGAAGCCGAAGCGCAGGCCGCCGGTGTCGGCGTCCGCCGCCAGCCACTCGATCGCCGAGAGCAGCCGGCCGGCGAGGAGCCGCATGTCGAAGCGGAGGGTCCCCTCGACCAGCTCGAAGTCCTCCTCCTCCTGCGTCATGAGGTCGAAGAGCAGCGTGCCGAGCCCCGCCTCGCGGATCGCCTGCGCCACGTGGAGGTTGCGCGGGCTGTGGCGGCTGCTGCCGCTGCCGTGGACGAAGATGACCAGGCCGCCGGCGCCCGGCGGCAGGATGAGGTCGCCGGGCAGCTCGCCCGGCAGGAGGAGCCGGCGCTCAACGCCGACGTCGGTTCTCGCCATCGTCATGCCGCCCGCTCGGGGTGAGGTCGCCGTGGTTCCGTGATCGCTCTCATCGCGCCACCGCCAAGCTACCACGGCCGTATGGCACGGCGGTGGCCGGCGGGTCTGAGAAGGCGCCGAGCGCTCAGAGCGCTTTTGCAGGCACGCCAAAGTCTGCGGCGGTCTCACCCCGCGAAGTGATTCAAATTGTCATCCTGAGCGCGACACCTGATAGAGAAGATGGACCTATCATCTTTCATATCAATTACTTACCGACGACTGCTCCGACAATGAGAGCCTTTGGGGGTAACAAGCGGGTAACAGCCAAACACGAAGCACTGCCTCACAACCGTCCTCCTTGGGACACAAGGACCGTCACAGCCGTGGCCCGGAATATGGAGGTAGGTTACGTCGGCCTGCCAGAGCTCGTTCGGGCCGCTCAATGCGGCGGGCTGCCGCCGCTCTGCCGAACCATCCGGCTTGGCCAAGCCCATATTGCCCGCAGCCAGGAATGTGCCGCCTTCCACCACCGAGAAGAGCCTTCCCTCTGCTGAAGCTGCAGGGCGCGTCAAAGGCATGGGCCACAGCCGGCGTGCCGTCCGAGAAGGCCGCCTACGTCGCGCGGTCGAGGACGTCGAGCGTCCGCGTCGCGCCAGGGGCGCTGAAAGCGTGTTTAGTAGCCAGGGAGTTCTAGCCCGGCGCCCGACCGGGACTCGGCAGGCGAGTATCCGGCTCTATGCCCACCGTCCCCAACAGCTCTCTGGCCCATTTGACAAGAGGCCTGTTGCCTCCCCCCACTGACCCCCATGCGGAAGATTGACCAGGCTTGTCTGACGGCAAGAACCAACGAATATTGAATACATAGCTACCGGACAGCGTCTTCACCGAAATCGTGTAGAGCGCACCCGGAAACATCATGATCGTGTCAGGAATCGGGATGATCGGAAGCGCTTCCAGTCTGAGCGCCGCGCGCAAGAGCTCCGGCCGCTCTCTCGATGTAATTTTACCTCGCGCGATTTTGACGCGAGAAAAAATCTCGTCCCTGCTTCGATCTGGCCTCACGCCCCGAAGCGCTGTCAATTGCGAGGTGAGGTCGTCACCGACCAGTGTTACGTACTCAGCTTGCGCCAGCCTTCCGTCACCAATCAAACTGAGCACAACTTGCGTCTCGCGTTGATAGTCCCCGTCTGTGCGCAGAGTCACGGTAATCGAGGCACCTCCTGCGAGTGGATGCGCCGCTCCAAAGAATGCCCCCAGGTAAGCATCCCGATTCGCTACTGCCCAAGCCCTACTAGGATCCTCTAAGCTTTTCGCAGGATTGAGGCAAGCGGCAAGCAGCAGCGCTGACGCGAGAGCGCTCAGTGCGGAATACCGTCGCATGGTTTCCCCTTGCACCTCTTCTTCGGTCCCTTGGTCCAGTCGGGCTTCGCTTCCGAGGTAAGCATCCCCGTACCAGGATCGAATTTTGAAATTCCACCAGTTAGGTGAAGTACGTAGATCGGAGCCTTCAACCGCTGGGCCGTGGCTTTGTCTTGAGGGTCGTCGGCATTAGGAGTCGACCTCGTTGGGTGCGTATGTATGATGCCACAGAGTCCAGCAGGGATAGGGCCAGAAAAAGAGGTGCGCGCATCACCTGACGAAGGCCCAGTGCTCGGCCAGATCTGGCAGTCCTTCTTGTCACCGCTGCATATGACAAACATCCCTCTCTCGACGTCCTCTCGACCGAACTTGGCGAGCGAGAAAAGGCAGTACGCGCAATCCTGGATGTGAGAATCGTCCGTGATTGCGTCCAGTCCCCACGGATCGATAAACCTCGTGGGATCGGCGAGAGCGTACTGATAGAGAGGATTTGCGGTGTCGTCGGAACGGAGAGCGCCGAACGGATCTGATCGGGAATACCGCCCTGTACCGCCCTCATACCAACGGTTCACGTTGTATTCAAACCCCGACCCGCTCACGCCGCTCCAGCTCGCGTCCTCCCACTGCCCCGGGAAGCGCAGGAACTCCCCTGCGGTCTGCGCGCCGTTCCAGTCTTTCCCGAAGGGCTCGAAGCCGCCGCTCCAGAGGCTGGTACCGGCGGCGGTGGTTGCGAGGATCGGGGTGCCGAGATGGTCGACGGAGAGATAGGTGGCGACGGCTGGCGGCGTCGCTGTCTCGACGAAGGCCACGGGGCGGCCGGCGAAGTAGAGGATCTTGGTGTCTTTGGAGACCGCTCCGGTCAGCTCGTTGCTGGTCGAGCGGCGCAGGAGAAGGCCCTCCGAGGTGTAGGTCGACTGGGTGGCGACCGGCGAGCAAGAATTGAGATCCTGGCGCGCCTGCACGAGGAAGTTCCGGCCGTCGTAGGTGAGGGAGGTCGCCGCCTTGGTGCTCTCGTCGGCCTGGCGGATGAGGCGGTTGGCACCGTCGTAGGAGAGGTCGAGCTGGGTGGTGGGGCCGGACTCCTGGAGCTCGTTCCCCACCGTGTCGTAGAGGAGCCGCCGGGTGCCGGCGCCTCCGCCGAGGGCGATCGAGGCCAGCCGCGGATTGTGGCCGGAGAGATAGGTGTAGGTGTCGGTCGTCGTGCCGCGGGCCTCGGTGAGCCGGTTGCCGATGCGATCGTAGGTCCAGCTCCGCGTCCCCCAGGGGCCGTCGCCCTGCTTCAGGAAATAGAGCTGATCGACGTAGCCGTACACGCGGTTGGTCGTCCCGTCGTTGATGCCCGTGATGTTGCCGACGCCGTCGATAGCATAGCTCCAGTTGAGGCTGGCGGCGCCGGCGACGGTCACGGCGGAGGGGAAGTAGCGCGCGTCGAAGGCGTGCGTCTCGGTGAGACCGTTCGCCAGCGAGAGCGCGTTCAGGGGACCCGAGGAGAGGTAGCTTGCGGCCCCGACGACCGGCACGCTGCCCGCACCGGCGTTGTAGGAGAGCGTCGCCGGGCGGTCTGCGAAATCGAAGGTATAGGCCGCGGTCAGGCCGCCCGGATAGCCGATCTGGGCGCGGTTGCCGTTGGTGTCGTAGGCGTAGGTCAGGGCGCCGTCCTGGAGCGCGCGGCCGAAGCGGTCGTAGGCATAGGCGACCGCGGCGCCGCCTTCCACGACCGAGCAGAGCCTGCCTCTGCCGAAGGCGCAGGGTGCGTCATAGCCATAGGTCACGGCCGGCGTGCCGTCCGAGAAGGCCGCCTGCGTCGCGCGGTCGAGGACGTCGAGCGTCCGCGTCGTGACGACGCCCCGCGCGTCGGTCTGGCTCTTCATCTGTCCGTGCTCGTTGTAGACGTAGCTGGTTGTGCCGGAGACCGGCGAGGTCTGCTGCGTCATCAGGCTCCGGTCGCTCGTCGTGTAGGCGGTGACGTTGCCTTCGGCGTCCGTCACCTGCGCCAGGTGATCCTGGATGTCGTAGGTGTACTGGGTGTCCGCCGTACCCGTCGTCCACGGCTGGCTCGCCTTCGTCAAGCGATTCAGGTTGTCGTAGGTGTAGGCCAGCGTCGAGGGGTTCGGCGACGCGGGGTTGCCGCGCGGATGATTGGCGTCCCAGGTCTGCTTCAGGTTGAAGTCCTCGTCGTAGCAGTACTCGGTGACGCTCTCGGTGGCGCTCCCCTTGCCCTGCGTCATCTTGTCGAGGTGACAGCTATAGATGTACTCGGTCTTCGAATCCGACGACCAAGCCGAGCCCGTCCAGCGCTGGCGGTCCTCGGAGCTCCGGTTGTCGGCGCCGTCATAGGCGTAGACCGTCCTCTCGAGGGCCTGCGTCGCCGGGTTGCAGTCGGCCTGCCGGCGCATCTCGGTCATCCTCCCGGCCGAGTCGTAGGCGTACGCGATGCCGTTGCCGCGCGGCAGCTGGACGCAGGCGAGATCGCCGAAGACGTCGTAGGTATAGCTCGTCACCAGGTCGTCCGTCGGCGGCGACGCCCCCTGCTGCCTCACCTGGGTCAGGCGGTCGAGCGCGTCGTAGCTTGTCAGCGCGGCGACCCCGTTGGGGTCGACGACCGAGGTCCGGCGGTTGAGGCCGTCATAGCCGAAGATCGTCGTGCCGACGAGGGGATCGACCCGGGTGTCCGGCAGATAGCCGTTGCGGCCCGCCACGTTGTAGGTCGAGACCGTCTGGTCCGCCGTCCCGAAGCCCGGCGGATCGATGGTGAGCGGCCGGCCCGCCGAGTTGTAGGTGTAGGCGGTCGCGCAGCTGTAGGCACCGGGAGCGCTGGCGCAGGACAGGCTCCCCGTGGTCACGCCGCTCTCGAAGCCGCTGTCGGTTCGCGCGGAGAGGTCGCTCGTCGTCGGGTCGTAGGCGAGGAGCGTCGTCCGCAGATGGCTGGCGCCCGAGGTCGACGGCTGATCGATCTCGGCGACGAGGCCCGGAAAGTGGGTGTCGTAGACGTACGACGTCGTCCGCTGCGGCACCCCCGAGACGACGTTCTCCTTGCGGGCCGTCATCCGGCCGTGCGCGCCGTAGGCGAGCTCGGTACGGATGCCGCGCCCGTCGATCATCGCCGTCGGAAGCAGGGGATTCGCGCCGTCGGTGAACTCGAAGCTCGTGCTCGGCGCCAGGCCGCAGGTCGGACAGGTGCCGACGAACGACAGCACCTTCGTCTTGCGGCTCACCGTGTCCATCCCCAGATTGAAGGTGGTCGAATCGGTGTAGGCAGCGCTCACCGTCTCCGTCGCCACGTTCTGCGTCACTTGGGAGCCGCTCAAGGTGTAGGTGAACGTCTGCTTGTCGACGGCGGACGCGTTGGAGAAGACCGGATCGCCCCGCCAGCTCTGGATCGGGCGCGTCCCCGTGGCGTCGTATTGGAAGGCCGCCATCACCCGGCCCGAGAGGTCGGTGCCGACCAGCCGCACCTGCGACAGGTAGCCCGCCGCGGCGCCGTTGGTGGCGTAGGTGAATTCCCAGGTCGTCAGGTCCGGCCGCTGGATGTCGACGAGGTCGTCGCCGCTCCACAGATAGGTCCAGGTCCGCGACAGCGCCGGTGAGCCGGCAACGCCGTTCTCGGTGATCGTGTGCAGCTTGCCGGTCGAGGCGCCGCTGGTGTAGTAGGAATAGGTTTCGGAGCGGCCGTCGGGAAAGCTCACGCCGGTGAGCTGCGTCCCGGTGTAGGTCCCCTGGATCGGGTGGCCCGGATCGGCGGGCAGCACCGTCTTGTCCCACAGGCCGCTCGCAAGGAAATATTCCACCGTGCCGTCGAGGCCTTTCAGCTGCCAGGCGCCGCCGACGAGGAAGAGCTGGCGGTATTCGTCGGACGGCGCCACATGCTGGTAGAGACCGGTCCCGTCGGGAGCGGAGAACTCCTTGAAGCTGCCGTAGCGGGTGATGAGCCAGACGTGCGACGAGTCTGGATCGGTGACGATCCGCTCCGCGTGATCGTGCGACCAGTTGCGCCCCAGCGTCGTCTGCCAAGGATTAGCGCCCGCCGAGGCCGGCCAGGGAGCGTTCCCGGGGCCGTTCGAGGCGTAGTGCAGGAACGCTCCGGGTCCGCTCCAACCGGGCGAGCAGGCGACCGTGCCGTCGAGGCCGCTGGCGCAGCCGGGATCGCCCGGATCGCCCGGGCCGCCGCTCGCTCCCGAGCCGCCGCCGGGCGCGGCGCCGCCGCCGCCCTGTCCGCCGCTGTTGCCGCCGCCGACGCGGCGGCACTCCATGCAGGTCTCGCCCGAGGCGCCCGAGGCGTCGCCGCTCGGCTCGTTGCAGTTCTCGGGCGGCGGCACGGGACAGCCCAGCATGCTCTTCGTCACCATGAAGGCGAGGCCGCCGGCATCGGTGATCTTCTGGCAGGAGGCGCCTTCGCAGGCGACCGCGCGCAGCGAGAAGGTGCCGAAGTCGTAGGGCGCTCCGGCGCAGTTGGCGGTCTTCGCGATGTAGGTCTCGGCCCGGTTCGTGACGTGGTCCTGGCAGAGCGAGTTCGTCGGGCTCAGCGGAGTCGAGCCCTGCGCCCAATAGAGGTTGAGGCGGCCGACGTCGGGCACGTTGGGGTCGTTGTTCGACGGTGCCGTCACCGAGACGACGAGGCGTGCCTCGAAGTTGCCGCCGCTCCCCGCGATGACGTCGATCCGCGTGCTGTTGACGACCGGCGGCACGCAGTTGGGGAAGCTGCCGGGGCACGGGTTGGTGGAGACGGTACCGTCTGTGAAGGAGCAGACGAAGGCGGGGAGATCGGCACCCGGGCAGCCTCCGCAGGACTGCGCCGCGAGCGGCGCAGTCGCGAAGCCGCCGAGGCCGGCAGACAGGGCGAAGACAAACGTCACCGCGAGCGCCGGCGCGGACTGCTTGTTTGATCCGTTCATTCGAAGTACCCCGTGACATCGATCAGCACGTGGAGAGTTCCCGGCGGAGTGGAATTGGGATCGCCGTAGACGCTCAGATCCGGCGTCGCCGCGGTGAGTGGCATGAAGACGCCGTTCGCGATGGCTGGCTCGCCGGCGTTGAAGTTGAGCGAGGAGACGAACACCGGGTTCATCGGCGTTCCCGGATAGACCCGCAAGTCTCCGGTCACCGTCGGATTGAGCGCCGAGACGGTGAGCACGGCCGCCTTGGCGCCCACCGGGATGCCGCACAATCCCTGCAGGGTGAAAGGCTGGGCGACGTGGTAGGGGATCGGGTTGCCGCCGGTCGGCCCTGCGGCCGAGCGCGTGTCGTAGGCGCGGCAGGGATCGAGGGGGTAATACCTGAGAGGCCCGGCGGCGGTGAAGTAGCCGGCGATGTCGAGGACGAAGTGCGCGCCGTTGACATCGACGTGGGCGCCAAGGTCGGGAGTCGTCGCGGCAAGCGGCACGATGGCTCCATTGGCGAGGGTCACGCCGGCGCCGTAGTTGATCGTCGAGACGCTGGGAAACGATGGGCCGGCGGGATAGAGACGGATATCCCCCACACCTGCGGGGACGACGGCCGTGGCGTTGAGGAAGACCGCTACGGCGCCGGCCGGCACCGCCATCGCGCAGGCGCCGCCGCTGCCGTTGTCCCCGGCGTTGCCTTGCACGTTGAAGGTGTAGCTCGTGCCCGCCTGCAAGGGCTGGCCGGCGGTCTGCGCCGTCGGTCCGGTAGGTTTCCTCGTGTCGAGGACCCGGCATGGTGGCGAGAGTGCCGTGAAGGTGAGCTGCGCCGCTGCGGGAGACACCAGGAACCCTCCCAGAGCGAGGACGAACAGGGCGATGAGACGTCGCATGCGGGCGTTCCTCCCGGGGCTACTGGAAATATCCGTTGATGTCGATCACGAGATGGGTCCGCTGGGTGGTGACGGCGCGGACTCTCACCGTGCCGTCACGCGCAAGCGGTACGACTGCATTGTCGGCGCGGTTGCCGCCGGCGTCGTACCAGACCGTCGTCGTCGTCGCCAGCGGCGCGTCATTGGGCAGCACCGTCAGCGAGCCGGCGGCCGCCGGGCCGGCGACCGTCACGTTGAGCGACAGAGCCTTGGCCGTCGGCGGGATGCCGCCGAGTCCGGTGAAGTCGAGCGGCCGGCTCTCGCCGGCAGCGAGGATGGTATTGGGCGAGGTCCGGCTGTCGTAGATCCGGAGAGGCGGCAGGGCAAAGAAGTTTAAACCGCGGACCTGGAGCGTCCGACCCTGGACGAGGGCCGGCGAGCCGTCGCTCTGCCAAACGGCGAAGATGCGGCCCCCGGCGCTGGCGGCGACGGCGGGGAGGTGCTGGTCTCCGCTCGCCGATGCAGGCCCATAGAGCTGCAGCTCGGCGGTCGACGCGACGAGGCGGCGGTCGACGCCCACCGCGAACACGCCGAGGCCGCTGCCGTCCTGGAGGGCGCTTGTCCAGGCGACGAGGAAGTTCCCCGAGGCGTCGCTCGCCACCGCCGGCTCGAACTGGTCGCCCGCCGTCGTCGCGTTGATGAGGAGCTCGCCGGAGAGCGGCGTGCCGCCGGCGGTGAAGCGGCGGAGGAGGACGCCGTAGCCGGTGCCCGGCATTTCTTCGTTCTGGCTCTGCCAGACGACGACGATGTTGCCCGAGGCGTCGACGGCGAGGCGAGGCGCCCCTTGGCCCGTGAATGGCACGGCGTTGACCTGCAGCTCGTTCTGGAGGGCCGCGCCGGCGGCGCTGAACGTCCGCAGGAGAATGCCGCTCGGCGAGCCGCCGCTGCTCTCCCAGACGACCGCGTACCGTGGTGTGCCGCCGTTCGACGGGAGGAAGGCGACCCCCGGCAAATCCTGCGCTCCAGCGGTCGTCTGGTTGACGAGGAACTCGCTCGTCCCCGTCCGCACCGGCACCGCGTCGCGCGTGTAGTTCTGGCCGTAGACGCCCCAGCTGCTGCCATCGGCGCCGTCGCTCTGCCAGACGACGAGGAGCTCGCCCGTGGGAGCCGCCGCGACTGCCGGATGGGTGCGCGTCCCGGAGGTCGAGTTGACCGTCAGCTCGCCGCTCGTCGGCGTCCCGCTGGCGCTGAACTTGCGCGCCACGATGTCGCTGCCGCCAGTGCCGGGCTCGCTCTGCCAGACGACGACGAAGTTGCCGGCGCCGTCGCGCGCCACCGCCGGGAAGCGGTGGCAGCCGGCACTTGACTGGTTGACCTGGAACTCGCTCCCCAGCGCGGCACCGCTGCGGTCGAAGAGCCGGGCGAAGATCTGATAGCTGCCGGAGGCCTGCCGCTGCCAGACGGCGACGAAATTGCCGGCCGGGTCGCTCGCCACCGCTGGCGCGACGTTGACGTCTGCGTTTGACGGACCCTGGAGCGGGAACTCCGCTCCCAGGAGATCGATCTGCGCCAGGGCGGGAGCGCCCGCGATTGCGGCGGCGAGCATGCTTACCACCGCAAACCAACCGAAGTTCTTGAAGATCTGTGGTCTGAGCCGGTGCGTCATCAGTAAGCCCTCTCGAAAGAGTCGATCGACGACAGTTAATACGCGAATGCCGTGGATATCATCTAATCTCCGGCGAACCCTGCCGCTGCAAGAGATCGCACTCCCCGCCCTCGACATCGCGACCGATTGCAGACCCCCTTGCAGGCCGCGACAGCGCATCCAAGGCCCGTTCTATTGAGACAGCGATCTGGCCCATCTCGTTCCCGCAACGGCTGGCAACTTGGGCAAGCTCGGTCACCGCCGCTTTCATTTCTTCGCCCTGGCAGAGGTCGCCGGATACTGCGCCGAGAAAACTCTCCAGGTGGCGGATGTCGCAAGCTGCAGCTCGTAGAGCCGAGCGGACCGGCGAACCACCGTCAGCGCCGGCTACCAGGTCGGCTCGGATATTCAAGCCGTAGGAGAACAACATCCAGCCGACACGTACCAGAGCAGCACGATCCTTCGGGCTCGCAAAACGAAGCATCGTTTCGCGAAACACCTGTTCTTGCGGACCGTCCTGCAAGACGTCGTGTGGCGCTGATTCGTCAGCCAACGGTGCGCGTGTTCCTGTGATCTCGCCGCGTGGATTAAGGCGCTCCAAGTGCGGTGATCGCGGGTGGATGTTGCGGGCGAAGCTGCAGGGCTCGCCAGCCGCCGCATCGCACCGGGGACAGGGGCGACTCAGGTCAAGCCGAGGTGCAGGCCGCTCGATCCCGAGCGTTTCCAATCCATCCGTCAGATGCTCACGACTGACGCCGAGCTCTCCGGCCGCGGCGACGACGTTCCAATGGTTCCGCCGCAGAGCCATTTCGAGTTCTGCGCTTGAAAGAAGGCAGCTATGAAAGGAGCTACCTTGCCTCCGAGTCATCGGGTCGCACTTCGCCCTCGCGTGATCTACGGTCGGCATCTCAAACCTCGTAGTAGACGATTCCGTTCTTCGTTCCATGGAGGCGCAGAAGCTCACTCCGATCCTCGGCTGTTCCGGTCTGGAGGTCGAGGCGGTTCCACGTCGCCAAATGAGGTCAATGCAACAGCTCGGGTGTGTCTATTCATGGGCGCCAGCCCCCAGCGGCAGGCGTCGCAGCTCGGCAAGTTGGCGGCCGAGATCTTCGCTTCGCGCAAAGCTGTCCATGTATCCGAGCGCTGGCGGTCGAGCGAGAAATAGAGTCCCCGGCGGGCAGAGGTCGCCGACGTCTCCTGAGTTGAGCTCGATCCGGACCAAATAGAAGTCGTACTTCAGACGGCTGAGGACGTGCCAGCGCATCCAGCGGCCGGAACGGCAATAGTCGAGACGCTTGAACCTGCCGATGCCAGCAGGATTCTCGACGGCATACTTTGCCCCGGCGAAAGAGCCGCAGAGCGGAGCGTCGATCGTTTGGCCCACCCAGGGGTCGGGGGTGCACGAGGTACCTAGTGCCAAGCAGATTGCTGCCACCACCTCGCGTGCGAGTTTCACGCTACCTCCTGGAGCGAGCGCCACGCGACCGCTGCAGCACAGAAGGAGCCGCGCCACCGGAGCCTCTGGCCCAACGCTCGATCGCCGCACGGGTCTGCCAATCTCGCTCTGGAGGTCCAGGAACCCAGTGAGTCAGACCTCGAAATAGGTGATTCCATGGTCCGCGCGGTGAATCCGCAATACCTCGCTGCGGTCCTCCTCGCTTCCCTCCTTGAGTTCGAGTCTTTTCCAAGCTCACGCGTGGGATACGGCACCGACCGATAGGGTGTGGACTGAAAGCCGGCGCCTTTCGGGATCACTGCTGCGCGGTAGCACTTCATCGCTTCGCCTGTCACGTGAAGGGCAGCGGCGCGCTTCGCACGCCTTGAAGTCGAAGCAGCCGGAACAAGGTGGCCGCGAGAGACACTGCGAAAGACCGCGGCTGCTCGCCCAGCGCGAGTTGGGCCGGGTATTCGCGGAGGGCCGCGAGCACTATGTCCAACCCTTCTGTCTCGCCGAATTTCGTCTTGAGCTCGTCCTCGTGCTCTCTCGCCCGCCCGCCAGACTCGCCCTGCTCAGCGTCGATGCTTGCTAGCCCGAGCGTCGCCGCGGCGGCTTCCGGCAACCACCCGAAGTTCAGGGCCTCCCGCCGTAGCTCATCGAAGAGGCTCTCCGCGGTGTCCTTTTCGCCCAGGCTCGCCGCGATTTCACCTCGCAGGCGGAGCGCATACAGATAGACCGCCGCTGGCTTACGGTGCATGAGAGCAGTGCTCTGCTCTCGCTGGCGCCGTGCGCTCTCTCCGAGCTCGCGGTCCGCGAAGCCGAGGGCCAGGGCGAGGCCGCCATAGAGCGTCAGCCAGGGGTCGGCGAGGATCGGCAGCTCCTCACTCAGCAGCTCGACGACATGACCGGCCTTCCCCTCCTCCACTCGGAGGAGCGCCCGTAGCACGCGACAGGCGCTCTCCTCATGCGGCACCTCTTCTTCGGCCCAAACCTCCGCCGCGCGTTCGAGAAGCGCTGCCGCTTCGTCCGTTCGCCCCTGCTCCCACCGTAGTAGAGCTAGAGCCCGACAGAGATCGGCCTGGACCTCGCCATCGCCGGAATGGAGAGTCGCTTCCGCGAGGGCCGCCTCCGCCCCCTGATGATCGCCGCCGAGACGGCGGGAAGTGGCGACCCGGCAGGCCGCCCGGGCACGACCGTCTACGGCCTCGGCCCCATCACTGAGGCGTCCGGCCACATCGGATGCCAGGCTCGCGAGATCTTGCGCTCGCGCGAGATTCTCGACCAGGTTTCCGTCCGCCTCTTCGAGCAGCCTATCGACCAGGGCTGAGCGGTGAAACCGTTCACTCTCCATGGCAGGCTTTCGCTCGCTGGCTGGCAACCCCATGAGCTCCTCGAACAGCTCCTGCGCCTCGCGTGAATCGCGCACCCGCTCCGCAAGGTGCCGCGGCAACTCGCGATCGAGGAGCGACCACAAAGCGGGGGGAGCCGAGGCGCCCTTCTCCGCGCTCCGGCTCGCCGCCTGCGGCGGAGCGACTTCCTGCTCAGCGGCCCGAAAAAGGTCGCGAATCGCAATGTCCAGCGAATCGCTCAGCACGCAGGCGATGACCGAACGGAGGCTCGGGCTCGCCTCCTCTCCTTGGCCTCCTACCTCTTCTTCCGGAAGCGAAAGGGCCAGAGCGTCAAGGCGCCCGCGAACGGCGGTCAGGACTGCTGTGATCGCTAGAATCTGGTCCTTGGCGCACTCGGCGAAGTCGCCCTCGTCGCCTTCGCCGAGAGCGTTTGCCGCGGCGAGGAGCGTCGCTATGGACCGCGGCCGGTCCCCCGCGGCGAGATGGAGCGCCGCAAGCTCGACCAATACCTCGGCGACGAAGTGCGGGTGCGCCATCGCGGCAAGACGCTCAACGGCCTGCATCTGAAGCGCGACAGCCCGCTCAAGGTGTCCCTGGTCGCGCCGCAGCCGTGCCCGGAGACAGTAGAACCACGCCTCGTCCACGGGATCGGGCGAGGTCGCTACGTGACAGGCTGCCTGTCCTAGTGCGCCCTGTGCACGCTCGAAATCGGCTTGCAGGCGGTAGGCGTTGGCGAGCGCTCCCCAGGCCCGCGCCTTCGCCTGCTCGACGACGCCAGTACGCCCTGCATCGTCGAGCACCCCGAGGATCGCCAAGGCTAGGTCAGCGAGCTCGCCTCCCGCTGCCTTGCGCTCCAGGCTCCGGTCGACGAGTAGCGCGGCGAGCGCCAGCGAGCGGAAACGGTCGAGGTTCGCCGCCATGTGCTCGCGCACCGCCGGCGGCTCGGCGAATAGCTCAGCGAGGAGTGCCGGCGCCCGCTCGCGGTCGGCCGCTAAATCGACGCTGAGGCCGTCCGTCGCCTCCGCGAGGCGATCCCAGAGGGCGCCCGGCAGCTGGGGCGCCGCCGGTCTCCGCTTCGCGGTGAGGTTCGATCCCGTCATCCCGCGAAGAAGGTAGAGCCGGATATGCCGATCCGTGCTGCGGAGATATAAAAACGGCGTTTTGATGTATACGTGCAGGAGGATGTTTCGTACCTCCGTCAACTCTCAAGGGTTCCACACTGCGGCGTATCGTGCGAAGATTCTTCAACCATGACGGGAGAGCCCACGTCCCGCCACCCGCCGTCTGTCCTCGGCCTCGCCCTGACGATCGTGCGGACGATCCAGGGCTGGAAGCAGAGACAGCTCGCCGAGGCGACGGGTAGAACACGGAGCGCCGTTTCGGCCCAGGAGAAAGGCACCCGGCGCTTGCAGCGCGAGGATCTGGCGGCCTACGCCAAGCGGATGGGCTTCGACGTGGAGGGGCTGGATTCCGTCATCGCCTCCGCCGAGCAGACTCTCGCGCGGGCGGCGGCCAGCGACGACGACGACCCGGAGGCCGCCTCGCGCCGCGCCATCTCCCGCGCTGCTGAGCGCATCGTGCGCGCCGGGAGCGACGCGGTCCGCCTGGAGCTCGACCGCGCTGTCAAGGCCGAGAGGGCGCGCCGGGAGCGCGCCGAGGCGGCGGCCCTCTGGCGCGAAGTCGAGGCGGTGCCGCCGCACGCCCTCGCCGCTCTCGTCGAAAGAGCTCGCGAGTACCAGACCCGCGCCTTCTGCGAGCTCCTCTGCCGGGAGAGCGAGCGCGCGGCGGCGGACGACCCGCAGAAGGCCATAGTGCTCGCCGAGGCAGCCCTGCGCGCCGCCGAGCGCGTCCCTGGCCCCGAGCCATGCCGCCGCCGTGCTGAAGGCTACGCTTGGGCGAGCCTCGGCAACGCCCGCCGCGTGGCAAACGACCATGAGGGCGGCGACGCCGCCTTCTCTGCGTATCAAGAAGCCTGGAGGACACGCGTGGCGGACGATGACGGCTTCTTCGACCCCGCCCTACCTCTAGACCTCGAAGCCTCGCTCCGCCGCGCCGAGCGCCGTTTCGACGAGGCGCTCCGCCTGCACGCCCGCGCCATCGCTATCGCACCGCCTGGGAGCGTCGCCTACGTGCTGCTCAATAAAGCCTTTACACTTCAACACGCGGGACATTACGCGCGATCTCTGCAGACCTTGCGTCAGGCCGCATGCCACATCGACGGCGAGCGCGAGCCTCGGCAGCTCTGCGTCCTTCAGTTCAATTTGGCGACGAACCTCTGCCACCTCGACCGCTACACGGAGGCCGGGGCGCTGCTGCCCGAGGTGCGGCGGATGGCCGTCGAATCCGGCTACGAGATCGACCTAATTCGTGTTTTATGGTTGGCCGGTCGCGTAGCCGCCGGCCTCGGCCGCCGGCAGGAGGCCATGGCCGACTTCGAGCAAGTGCGCTGGGATTTTGCGGCGAAAGGGCTCGGCTACGACATGGCGCTCGCCTCCCTCGACCTCGCGCAGCTCTACTTGGAGGAGGGGCGCACGACCGAGGTCAAGGCCATCGCCGAGCAGACGGTATCAGTCTTCGCCTCGCGGCAGATCCATCGCGAGGCGCTCGCCGCCCTGACTCTCTTTCGCCGGGCCGCCGAGACCGAGGCGGCCAGCGCCGATCTCATGCACCACCTCTCTCGGTACCTGGAGCGCGCACGGCGTGAGCCGGGCCTCCATTTCGAGAGATGAGAAACGGCCGGAGCCGCACCCGCGCGGCCCGGCCCGGCATGGGAGGTGAGGTGGATGGATCGATCGGCGCTCAGTGACTCGGGGTACAGAGGCCGTGCGGATCGAGACCACACCCCTCGTCGAGGGTCGCCACAGGCTCAGCTTGCGCGCAGCGGTCGTGCGGGTCGATGCCGCAAGCTGCCGGCGCGAGAAGATGGATGAGGCGCTGCCACCAGCCGCTCGTGGTGTTCGGTGCGCTGGAGGCAGCGCGGATCGTCGTGTGCGTTGCGCCCGCGCGTCCGGTCGCGGCTGAAGCTGCGGCTGGCGCGACGAGAGCCGCCGAGAGGATGAGGGCACAGGCCGTCCTGCTAAGGGTGAAGAGAGGCATGATAAGGCTCCTTTCGCGAGGCTGCCTCGCGCCGGCCTCCCTGACCCGCGCCGGTGCCCCGCGAGCGGCAGTATGGGCCTGCGCGAAGTGAATTAATCCACGGAAAGTACATCGGACCTCGATCTCCAAGGAGGCGCAAATGAAGCGAACGGAGGAAGGGCGGCGGGAGCCGGGACTGGCGCAGACAGTACGGTTTATCCGTTCCCTCCGCGACTGGAGTCAGCACGACCTGGCGCGGGCCTCCGGCATCGGTCAGGATCAAATTTCTCGCTACGAGAGTGGCAAGACCGTCCCGTCCCTCGCGAGCCTCAAGCGGCTGGCAGCCGGCGCCAGGGTGCCGTTCGCGCTCGTCGAGCTTGCACTCCCATACCTCCGCGAGTCGGCAGGTGCTGCGCTTGGTGCCCAGCCGGCGGCGGAGGAGGAGGAGGAGGAGTCCCCTGCCGCTGCCGTTGCGAACGCCATACGGGGCATCGTCGAGGCCGAAGCCGCCGCCGTCCTTCGCGAGCTCGCGCCGCCCGCCGCCGCTCCGCCGGCACCACCCTCGGTGGTGCACCGCGCGGTAGCCGGCCGGCTCTGGGCCGACTTCGCGGATCTCGCCGAAGAGCTCCAGGCCATCGTCGTCCAGCACAGCCACGAACATCGCACCTGGGCGTTCGCCGAGCGGCTCGCGCACGAGAGCGAGCGCGCCGCTGGGGATGACCCAAGGCGGGCGACCCACCTCGCTAACCTGGCCGTGCTGGCCGCCGCCGCCACACCGGGCGAGCGGGCCTGGCGCGCCCGCGTCACGGGCTACGCGCGGGGCTCCTTCGCGAACGCCCGCCGCGTGGCGAACGACCACAGCGGCGCCGACCAAGCGTTCGACCGCGCGCGGAAGCTCTGGCGCTCCGGCGAGGGGTCAGACCCCGACGGCCTCCTCGACCCGGCGCGCCTGCCGGACCTCGAAGCCTCGCTCCGTCGCGCCCAGCGGCGCTTCGACGAGGCCTTCAGCCTTCACGACCAGGCGCTCACCGTGGCGCCCGCCGAAAGTATCGCCTACGTGCTCCTAAACAAAGCGTTCACGTTGGAGCAGGCAGGAAGCTACGAGCACGCGCTTGCGACCCTTGCCGAGGCCGCATCGCACATCGACGGTGAGAGCCGGCCGCGGCAGCTCTGCGTCCTCCTTTTCAATCGGGCCACGAACCTCTGGCACCTGGGCCGCCATGACCAGGCCGCGGCGCTCCTTCCGGAAGTGCGGCGGATTGCCGAGCGGCTCGCCATGGACCTAGATCTCCTCCGCCTCCGCTGGTTGGAGGCCCGTGTGGCCGCCGGGCTCGGTCGGAGAAGCGCGGCCATCTCCGTCCTCGAAGACGTGCAGGCGGCGTTCGCCGACCGCGAGCTGCCGTACGACATGGCGCTCGCCTCGCTCGACCTCGCGAGCCTCTATCTGGAGGATGGGCGAACGGCCGAGGTCAAGGCGCTCGCCGCCCGCATGGTCAAAATTTTCGTCGTCCAGAAGGTCGCCCGCGAGGCGCTCATGGCCTTGCAAACCTTCGAGCGCGCCGCAAGGGCCGAACGAGCCACGGCCCAACTCGTCGGCAGCCTTGCGCGCTACCTCCAACAGGCCAGGCAGGACCCGCGGTTGCGCTTCAGGTCATGACGCCGACCTATGACCGCCCGGGGATTGCCTTAAGAGGACGTCCTCGTCTCGGCGAGGCGACACCTGAGCCAGCGCTCGATTTCCTCCTCGCTCCAGCCCACCCGGCCGCTGGAGAGCCGATGCTGCCGTGGGAACTCTCCCCGTGTCATCAGACGGTAGATCGTCGCACGGCTTAGGCCAGTCCGGCGTACAACCTCCCGGCAGCGCAACGCCATCGCCGGGCGATTCTCCTGCACATCCTGTCTCATCGCGCTTCTCCTGATACCTGAATTGAGGACGGCCTAGCCGTCTCGTGATGACGATTTGCTCGGAGGGGACAATGGCGGAGATGCCCTGCCGCGGCAGCGGCGGACCGGAAGCTCCTGCCGCAACCTTCTGAGCAGCTATGAGCCAGCTCAGCGCGGGCTTCAGCGGGCAGGAGCAGGCTGCCTGCTAGCTCCAGGGGCTGAGTCAGGGGGCTGAGCTGGCTCATCAGCTCGCTCCCGGGGGGTGAGGCAGCGCTCGCGAGCATGCAGCCCGCCGCGGTGACCTCGTGGGCCATAGCGGCGAGTGCCGCCCAGCCCCATTGAAGGTTCGACGAGCCCAGGACCTCGGAGAGGGTTCTGCCGCTCAGGCCCGCCGCAATCATCGGCACGAGAAGCGCGCCTGACGAGGCGAGGACGGCTACCCAGGCCGCCGTCAGCAAGCCCCGCCAGAGCTTCGCCGTCGCCAGCGCATGCGCGAGGTAGAGGTTGCCGCCTGTCAGCACGACCGCTGTTCCGAGACCGGCAACAACCAGGAGACCTCTTTGCCATTCGAGCCCGACGGGCTCGCGGTCCGCGGCCAATAGGGCGAGGATGAGCCGAGGCGCCTGTACGAGGACAGCGGCGAAGGCAATCCATCGGCCAGTTGTAGGAGTCATCGAGTACGTTCCTCCTCGACTAAGCAGCAGGGTTCTTTTGATCGCCGGTGCTTCGTGATTCGCAAACCGACTCTTATCGATCGCTCATGTCTCCTATTGTTCATCTTTGTCTTCTGTTGTCTCTATTGTCATTCTCTACACCGTTCGCCGCCGAGTGTGCCAGCGAGCGATCCGCCTTGCAAATCATGGAAAACCTAATCTCCGTGTCTTCGTGCTACGCCGATCGTCATGCACGCGGCGAGTGTGCCAATAAATGGGCTCCGCTGCAACAAGAACCGCAAACTGTCCGCAGCTATGGACTTCGAAAAGCTGGCTAAAGAATAGGGGCATTTGTGGCGTTTGTGGCGTTTGTGGCGTTTGCTGCGTTTCCCGCCAAGTCTTTTCCCCGCCATCGCTTAGGCCCTGCTCTTGTTTTCGTCACCGCTGAATAGCTCTGGTTGACCGCGGTCAACTCCCTGTCGCGGAGTTCCTGTTGGCTTCCTATTTCGCCGCGCGCTGGCGTAGCACGAAAACCCGATGCGCCGCACGAAAGTCCGAAGGGACCGTGCGTCCTCGCCTCCTGCCGCCTATCTCGCGGCCACCTAGCTAGGAGCCTGGCGGCGGCTACGGCATCAGGTTATTCCCGGCCGTCTCGGATCATTCTTTATTGTCCCTTTCTGTCTCGTTCCGTTTCTATTGATGTTTCATGTGCGATCAGTATTGCGATTCGATTTGCGTTCGTGTACGGTCCATCCGGTGATGAATTGCGGAGCAAGTCAGTGGGATGCCGGCAAGCGTCATCCCGAGCTTTCTCGCCCGTAGGCTCGAAAGATGAAAACCGCAACAATCGCCCGGCTGCGCCGCTTGAGCGTCCGACTCTCGGCCGCCGAGTATTCGGGGCTCACCGCCGCCGCTATCGCCGCCGGCACGAGCCCTTCAACACTGCTCCGGGACCTCGCCCTCGCCACCCTGGTTCGCCCCCTTTCCTCGCCGCAACCGCTGGCGATCCAGGCGGGCGGGCTTCTCACGCACCGCGTCTCAAGCCGTTTGACCTCGGCCGAAGCGGAGGCTCTCGGCCTCCGCGCTCGCGAATGCGATCTTCCGGTCGCGGCCTACGTCCGCGAGATCATCCGTGGCTCGACGCCATCCGCGCGCCGGCCTTCGGCCCGCGAGGCCGTCGTCGCGCTCAGCCGCGTGGGCAACAACCTCAACCAGCTCACGCGCCTTGCCCACGGCGGGACGTTGATCCCGGCAGATCTCTTCCGGGCGATCGAGGCGCTCCGGGTCGAGGTCTATCGGGTACGCGCGGAGATCCTCGCGGCCGACGCGAAGGCGCGCTGGTGATCGCCTTCAAGGGAGGTCGTGTCTCGATGGGCGGCAAGCGCACCGGGCTCGGCACGGGCTTCGGGAGCCTCGTCTCCTACCTGAAGAATGGGCCGGAAAGTGCGCTCAACCCCGATCGCGTCGCGTGGACCTCGTACCGGAACCTCGACGGCATCGCAGATCCGACGCTCGCCGGGCGGCTCATGCGCGCCTCTGCGGAAGAGAACCCGCGAGTGGAGCGGCCGGTCTACCACTTCGGCCTGAGCCTCTCTCCGGGCGAGCACCTCTCGCCCGACGAGTGGAACTCCGCCGTCGATCGGGTGCTCAAGTCGATGGGGCTTACCGAGCATCAGGCCCTCGTCGTCGCCCACGGCGACACCGACCGCGAGCATGTCCACGTCGTCGTCAACCGCGTTGGGGAGGACGGCCGCGCCTGGGACCCGCGGCAGGACATGGTCAAGGCCTACGCCGAGGTCCATGTCCTCGAGGCCGAGCACGGGCTCCGTGCGACCGGTGAGCGCCCGCTCGCTCCGCCGGAGCTTTCGCAGAGCGCCCACCAGGAGGCGCGGCGCACCGGACAGCAGCCGCTCGCCGACCGCGTGCGCGAGGAGGCCGGCCCGGCGCTCGCGCGGGCGACGAGCTGGCGCGACCTGGAGGAGCAGCTCGCCGCCCGCGGCTTCCGGCTGGAAAGCGCCGAGCGCGGTTCGGGAGTCGTCGTCACGGACGGCGCCCGCCGAGCCTCGCTCTCTCATGTCGATCGCGGGCTGAGCGGCCCGAAGCTCGCCGAGCGCTTCGGCGAGACGTTGCGCGAGCACCGAGCGCGCCATCCCGAGCCTCCACCGATCGAGGCGCCTTCGAGCCGGGCGCAGGCCGAGGCCCTTCCGGGCACTCACTTGGCCGAGCGGGCCTCCGCCCTTATCGAGCGCGTCAGCGCGACGCGGGCGACCTTCACGGAATCCGACTTGAAGCGTGCGGCCTTCCACCAGCCGGACAGCGCGGCTCTCGTCGGCGCAGCCTTGAAGTCCGAGCATGCCGTCGAGATTGGCTGCGATACCCGCGGCACCACGCGCTACACCACGCTCCGCTATCTGGAAGCCGAGGCGGGGCTCTTCTCCTCGGCGGACCGGCTCGCCGGCCGGGCTGACCTCCGTCTGGACGCGGCGGGCGTCGCGCGGACGCTAAGGGAGACCGCGCCTCACCTCTCCGACGAGCAGAAGGCGGCGGTCTTCCATGCAACGACAGAAGGTGACCTCGCCCAGATCGTCGGCCGCGCGGGCGCGGGCAAGACGACAGCCGCCCGCGCGATCGCCGATTCCTACCGCGGCCAGGGCTACGACGTGCGCGGGGCGGCCCTGGCCGGCAAGGCAGCCGAGGGCCTGCAGAAAGAGGCCGGCATCCCGTCGCGCACCCTCGCGAGCCTGGAGTGGACGTGGTCGCAAGGGCGCGACCGGCTCCACGGTGGAACGGTGCTCCTGGTGGACGAGGCCGGGATGGTCGATACCCGTCAGCTCGGCCGCGTCCTCCACGAGGCCGAGCAGGCCGGGGCGAAGGTCGTCCTCTTGGGCGATCCCGACCAACTGAAGGCGATCGGCGCGGGCGACGCCTACCGCGGCCTCTTGGAGCGCCACGCGAGCGCTCACGTGGCGGAGATCCGGCGCCAGGCCGAGCCCTGGCAGCGGGAGGCTTCCGAGAACCTCGCCCGCGGGCGGATCACCGCCGCCTTGGACGCCTACGACTTCGCCGGACGCCTTCACTGGAGCGGCTCGCCCGAGGCGGCGCGCCATGAGCTCGTGGCCCGCTACCTCGACGAACGCCGCGCGGCACCCGACGGCTCGCGGCTCATCGTCGCCTATCGGAACGAAGACGCGCAGAAGCTCAACGAGGCGGTCCGCGCCGGGCGCCGCGCCGCGGGCGAGCTCGGCCCGGGTATCGCCGTCGGCGCGACCGACTACGCGCCCGGCGACCGCATCGTCTTCCTTCGGAACGACAACACGGGTCGCGAGGTGGCGAACGTCGACGAAAGGCAGCGCTTTGTCGGGGTCAAGAACGGGACGCTCGGAACCGTCGAGCAGGCCGAGGCCGGCCGCCTCGCCGTGAGGTTAGACGATGGTCGGCGGGTGGGGTTCGATCCTGGAGGGTACGACGCGATTGCCCATGGATATGCGGTCACCGTCCACAAGAGCCAGGGGGCGACGGTCGACCGCACCTATGTCCTCGCCGGCCCGGGCATGAACCAGAACGCCTCGTATGTGGCGCTCACCCGGCACCGCGAGGGCGTCCACATCTTCGCCGACCGGCAGACCTTCGGCGATCGCGAAGGCCTCGACAAAGCGCTATCGCGCCCGGACCGCAAGGATCTTGCACGCGACTACGCGGCGGCAGACCTTGAGCGCGTCGCCTCGCGCTTGACCGTCTTTCAGGAGAAGGCGCAGACCCTCCGCCGTGAGGAGCAGTCGCTGACGGCCGCGATCGGTGCGGTCAAGACGGCCGGCACGACGCAGCGTGAGGTGGAAGCCGCTCGTGTCCAAGTCACGCGCGCCGCCGCGGCCGTCTACTCCGATCCCCAGGCCGCGACCCGCGCTCTTCTCGCCGATCCTCGCGCGTCCGACCGTCTTGCCGCGGGCGAGGCCGCGGCGTACGGCCCGCTCCGGGGCCACGTGCGGCTCCTCTTCGGCAAGGACGCCGAGCGCGTCCAAGCGGAGAGCCAAGTGACCTCACTTCGGGGCGCCGTCTGGAACCTCGGGGAGGCGAGCCAGCGGCACGGCCGCGCGCTAGGCGCCGCGGCCTCGATCGGCTCCGGGCTCTTCGAGCTCAAAGCTCAGCTCGATCGCGTCCGCTCGACCCTCCGCAAGGTCGAAGCGCTCGCCGAACGGCCCGAGCGGGTGCTTGAGATGGCCGTCCGCGCGGCGGGCCACACCGCCACCCGCGCCGCTCTCTCACTCCTCCCAACCTCGATTCAGATCCCGGTGCGCGCCCTCATGCGCGCTGCCGAGCTAGCTATCGGCCGAGGCCTCGGCCGATAGGAAAGGAGTCTCACCATGTGTCCAACCCCCACCCACGACCGCGGCGGTTTCTGGCACGAGGTCTCGAGCTTCTTCCCCGGAGCCCTCGTCCTCTGCCTCGCCTCGCTCGTCTCCGGCGCTTTCGGAGCGCTGATGGCCCTCCGCGTCTGTCTGGTCATCGCGTATCGCATGCAGGCGCCGACCTTCGGCACACTTCTGCGCGCCATCCTCTGGCACGCGGTGGGGAAGTAGGCATGTGGGTCCGAGCGCTCGTCCTCCCTCCACCTCTCGCGGTCGGCTGTCTTCTCGTCGGCTCACTGCTCACGACCGGCATGCTCGCCATCGCGGCGCTCGTCTGGCATCAGCCGGACTCGCTCCTCCTCTATGGCCTCCTCTTCTGCGTCGCCTTCGGCCTCATCCTCTATGCCCGCTCGCATCACGAGGCGCCTCCGGCCCCCCTCGCGGGGAGCCACGGGAGCGCTCGCTGGGGCGATCCCCGAGACCTCGTCCGCAGGACTGGCCTTATCGTGGGCCGTGCCGGCCGTCACCTGCTCCGCTACGAAGACGAGGGGCACGTCCTGACCGTCGCTCCCACCGGGAGCGGCAAGGGCGTGAGCGCGGTCATCCCCAATCTCCTCACCTATCCCGGTTCGGTCGTAGTCGTGGATTTGAAGGGAGAGAATCATGCGGTGACCGCCGCCCGCCGGCGCCAGGTGGGCGATGTCGTGATCCTCGACCCTTTCTCCATCCGGGGCGGCGAGAGCGCCGCCTTCAACCCTCTTTCCCTCATCGATCCCGAGTCCGATCTCTGCGACGCGGACGCCGCGACGCTCGCCTATCTCCTGGTCCTTCCGGCAATCGATGGCGAGGCGGTCTTCTGGGATGAGGAGGCCGCCGCGCTCTTGGCGGGCTTGATCCTCTACGTCGCCGCTCACGAGGAGCCCGAGCGCCGACATTTGGGGACCGTGCGCGCCCACCTGACCGCGAGCCCGGCCGATTGGGCGGAGCTCCTGACCCGGATGGAGAGCTCGGAGAAGGCGCACGGCCTGGTCGCCAGGGCCGCCCACCGGCTACGCCAGAAGGAAGACCGCGAGCGATCGGGCGTCGTCTCGACCGCCCAGAGGCACACCCATTTCCTCGACTCACCGGCCATCCTCCGCACCCTCGGCCACAGCAGCTTTCATTTCGCCCAGCTCAAGGGGCCGAAGCCCCTCTCGCTCTACCTCGTGATGCCACCCGAGCGGCTCGGCTCCCATGGGCGGTGGCTCCGCCTGATCGCCGGCTCCGCGATCCAGGCCATGCTCCGCACCCCGAACCGCGGCCCCGAGCGCGTCCTCTTCGTCTTGGACGAGTTTGCGCAGCTCGGACGCTTGCAGCCTCTGGAGCAGGCGCTGACACTCCTCCGCGGCTTCGGCGTCCGGCTCTGGGTGCTCGTCCAGGATCTCGCTCAGATCCGCGCGACCTATGGCCAGAAGGCCGATTCCATCCTCGCCAATACCGCCGTCCTCCAGGCGTTCGGCACCAACGACGTGCAGACGGCCGAGTACCTGAGCAAGAG
Organism: uncultured Acidobacteriota bacterium; assembly: GCA_963755825.1. Classification (GTDB taxonomy): domain Bacteria; phylum Acidobacteriota; class Thermoanaerobaculia; order Multivoradales; family UBA5704; genus DATBQN01. The sequence goes on from CAVWLA010000001.1 coordinate 971,851, forward strand.
GACGGGGCAAGCAACTGTCATCACGAACTCCGAGAACCGCTCGAAGGGGCAGAACTTCAATCGGATGATCCTCCCGACTCACCAGCGCGGGACGGCGCAGTCGAGCAGCGAGAGCGGCCGGCCGCTCCTCACTCCTGATGAGGTGATGCGCCTCGACTCGTCGGACGAGCTCGTCTTCCTCTCGGGCCGGGACCCGCTCCTGGTCGAGCGGGTGAACTACTTGAGCGACGCTCCCTTTCGAGGCCTCTTCGCACCCAACCCCATGCACCAGGAGGTGCCCGATGTCCGGTGAGCCCATCGGTGTCGTCGACGCTCTGCTCTCGGGCTGCGTGTCGCTGCTCTACTCGACCTCCCGCCAAAACGACTTCCCCGAGTTCTACGTGCGACAACTTGCTCACGAAAGACTGCTAGCCCGGCTCTCCGCGCTGCGGCAGGGCGCCGAGCGCCGCGTGCTTTTCGATCCCCATCACGGGATGCGGATCCTCACGGGGTCGGTGGGTGCGTCCGCTCCGCCTCCCACCGCCGAGTTCGGAACATCCGAGCTGATCTTGCTCGCGGATCAACAGCTCAGCGATGCGGTCGATGTCCTCATCGGTTTTGGCATCGAATGGGCTGAGGACTACATCGATTGTTCCGCCGTCAGTTACATGTCCGGTGTCCTCCGGCAGCTCAGAGACCAGGAGGCTCCTAGCGAGCGAGACGCTTTCGTGTCCGCCGTCAACCGCTCGCGCGCGCTTGTCGGACAGGAACCTCTCGATTGGTATGGCATCGTTACGGGATTTCCTCTTCCGGTGGAGTGATCGGGCCCCACGGGCGCACGGAAAAGCTCCGCGAGATCGACTAGCAGATCAAGACGTTTTGGGCGTTCCCCCTGGCTCTGCCAGGGGTCGGGCTCTCCGCTCCAATTCGCCGGGACAAAAGCGCCCGGCGAATTCCGCTGCGATCCCTAACGCAAGGGCATCCGCCACCGCCTCCCTCCTCACGGCCGCCACCGCTCGCCTCACCTCGCCACCTCCTCGCTCCGCCTCCCGACCACCGCGAGGCGCTGCTCCGCAGCGGTCGCGGCCCCCCAGCCCGTAGCTCACCGCACCCCCTCCCACCACCGCCCTCGCCCCCGCTTCCAGAAGGCGGCCGGCTGAAAGGCGCCGGCGGTCGAACAGCTCCTCGGCCCCTTGAGCGAAAGGCTAAGCGGGGCGCCTTGACCCCTGTCAAGGCCAAGCCCTCCGGGTGGGCCTGCGGCCCAGCCTTGACAGGGGACGGCGCTCCGCTTTTTGAACAGCGTTCTTTGGAAGGGGCCGAGAGGAAGGCCGGGGGGGAAGGAAAAAACAATGACCACTTCCGCCCTCCCCTCCGCCAACCCTCGCGGGGCGGCGTCCCGCCGGCCCGCTTCCTCTCACAGGAGATCCGCTATGCCTCAGACCGAGAACGTCCGCCGTGTCGCCCAGCAGATCCTCGCCGCCTTCCAGGCCGGCACCGTGCCCGCAGCCTGCGCACAGATCTTCCTCCGCAACACCCCCGATGACTCTCGCCCCTGTGCGCGTTGGAGCTGGCGCAATCAGCTCCTCGCCGCTCTCCTCGGCCATCACGACGCCCGCGGCTTCCGCCAATGGCAGGCGGTCGGTCGTCACGTCTGCAAGGGCGAGCGCGCCTTCCACATCCTCGCTCCCTCGCTCCGCAAGGCCGAGCCCAAGGACGACGAGTCCCAGGACGCGCCCGAGTTTGTCGTAGCCGGCTTCGTCTGTGTCCCCGTGTTCGGCTACTCGCAGACCGAAGGCGAACCCCTGCCGGGCGCCGAGGAAGAGGCCGCTTTCCTCTCGGCTCTACCTCTCATCGAGGTCGCCAGCTCCTGGGGTCTTCGCGTCGGCACGTTCGCCGCGGAAGGTACCGGCAGGCTCGGCTACTACCGGCCGGGCGAGGCGATCGCCGTGGGCGTCGAGAACCTCTCGACCTGGGCGCATGAGCTGATTCATGCTGCGGATGACCGCCGCGGCGCGCTCGTGCGCGGGCGGGGACAGAAGCTCTCGAACGAGGTCGTCGCCGAGTTTGGCGCGGCGATCCTTCTGGAGTGCCTCGGTCACACCGGCGAGAGTGACCGAGGCGGCGCCTACGCCTACATCGAGAGCTATTGCCAGGAGCACGAGGCCGACCTTCTCGCGACCTGCACAAACCTCCTCGACCGAGCCTGTGCCGCCGTCGCTCTCCTCCTCGACACAGCAAAGGAGCTCGCGGTCCCCGCTGTTTCGGCCGCCTGATTTCCGTTTCGGCGCGGCGGCCCGCTTCGCGGGCCGCCGTTAGGCAACTGCGCGCGGCGCAGCTTCGCCGGCGAAGAGTAGAACACGAAACGAACTATACTTCGGTGGTGCTCGATCTACCGGCTAAGACTCGTGGGCAAGTGGACTGTTGGGCCAAAACACTTGGGAACTGTTGCGGTCAACAGTCCAGGGAGCACTACGTCACAAAGTCGGCGATAGACTCGGACTACATCGAAATCACCGGATTCCCCTGGACCGGCGCAAACTTGGCAACAATTCCCACGAAGCTTTTCGTGCGGAACATGCTTTGCAAGAAGCACAATGAAGAGCTCTCGCCTGTTGACAGCGCAGGAGCCCATGCTTTCAAAAGCCTCTGTCAGTTTGTCGACATTATGGCGTATCGAGCGGCGAATCCTCGCGCTCGCTTGAGACGTTCCAGGCAATACAACATTAATGGTCTGTTATTTGAGCGCTGGCTACTGAAAACCGGTATCAATCTTGCCTATCGAAGGTTATTTGGTGAAGTACCATGGGTTCCTAGCTCTGAATGGGTTGAGCTTGCTTTTGGTCGGAGGTCGTTTCAGGCGCAGACCGGCATGTTCTTGGTGCAAGGTGAATGGAGCAAGATCAGAAAATATGATCAGCTTATTGCGGCCAGGTTTCTTCAACAGAATGAGAGTGATCTAGTTGGTATTCAATTTAAGCTGGCTAACTTGGAGGTGGCTGTTTCGACAATCCCCCTCAGCCAGAGAACTGCCCACCTGCGACCGACGAGGTTAACTGACCGCCGCCTTCTCGATCTATGCCAAGTCGTGAACTTTTCATGGACTTCGCTTACCACCTCCAGATAGCATGTGGAAATGAACCATCTGATCAGGCGGTCGAGTGGACGGCGAGCAGCGCGCGGTCGCTCAGTGGGTATAGCGTTACGCAGATGCGAATCACTTCTGGCACAAGCAACCTACCGCCAGCAGACCTACCATAGTATATGGCTCTTCTAGAAATCGAGTCTTGGGAAGCCCTCCCGCTATCTGTAGGAGTCGATCGCCTACTGGACTTCCGAACTCGGTCCACTGCCATGGGACCAACCAGGAAGGCTTGGGCGCCTGGTGGCTCCCTTAGCCCTGCCGATCTCTACTGTTACCTGAAAGCCCGCTTTGGGCAACCTAACGGCACAGTTATGCTGACTACCTCGGCGACGAGTGACAACGTAATACACTGGCATTACACAATAGTTACCGGCGACGAAAGCCTGGAAATATATGGCATCAGCTCACGTATTGAGTTGGTAGCGTTAAGCGTTGGACGCCTTTGCGACGAAGACTGGACAGAACTGGTGTGTCGGTTGAAGGCAGACTTCGCTCGATTCGGCGAAAAGATGAAGAAGGTACGGGACAGCCTTGAGAGGTGGACTATCTTTGTGAATCCATACTACCGTCTCGAAAATGCCGTGGCTGACCTACACGCGCGAATCGTCGATCTCGATCTAAAGGTCTCTGACCTTCCAGAGGTACCTAAAGACAAGAAAGGCCTCCTAGAGTTTCAAGAGAGAGCAAAGGAGCTTGGGTTGAAGTACGCCGAGGCTGCCGAGCTTGGCATCTCATTGCGAATGATCACGCCCGTCTGGGGTGAGTCGTTTGTCAACCTTCTTATTTTTTTACTCGCGACGGATTATATCAAGTCTGACAGGAGGCTCTACGAGGATCTTCTCCGTAGAGAAATTGATATCCGCGTAACTCTCCTTCACCAAAATTGCGATGGCTTCCGGTCGCCGGTCGATCGAAAGGTCGGGCCGGTGAAAGAGTTTTTGACTGTCATGAATGCCAGGAACGATTATCTACACGGGAATGTCGACCCAAGAAAGCTTGCAGTCGACAGCGTGTTTTTTGAAGGTAAAAGGCCGATCTTTCCAAGATATCAGACCTTCACTGAACGTAGCTTGGCGCCTCGCCTCAAGCAGATCGAGCCTGAGCGAGTTATTCAAGATATATATCGAGTAGAGGCATTCATGGCATATGTGCTCGAACGGCTTGAGCCATCCGTTCGTGAAGAGGTCAAGATTGTCATGGCGAGCCCTTTGCCGGGCTGGCGAGAGGATACAGGCCGCATAGGCGTTCTGTTCTCGGATACCACGGCCGATTTCGTGATCCCGGAATTGTGGAGGCCTGATTCCCAAACCGACTAGCCGCCCCTGAGACTACTTCCTCCGGCGGCAGGAACCTAGCGGGTAAGAATTGGCTACCGACGCCTTCCGGGCCGACACCGACGGTCTTCACCAAGAACCGTGATCGACTGCTCGCGGTCGGCCGCCACGTCCGCAAGAGCGAGCGCGCCTTCCGCATGCTCTCCCTCGCCCCGCAAGGCCGAGCCCAAGGGCGACGAGTCCAAAGGACGAGCCCGAGTTTGTCGTGGCCGGCTTCGTGTTGTCCCCGTTTTCGGAATGTCGCAGGCCGAAGGCGGCATCCCGCTGGGGCCGACGAGGAGGCCGCTCGGCGCTGCCGCTCATCGAGGTCGCCCGCTCCTGGGGACTTTGCGTCGGCACGTTCGCCGCGGAAGGCAGCGGCTGGCTCGGCTACGGCGAACGGGACGGGTCGGCTGCGCCTCTCCGAAAGGGATAGTCCCAAGAGAGATCCGCCCGAGCCAGCCGGCGGCTTGGAGGGAGGCCAGGTTGAACTTGTGGCATTTACAGTCCCCCTCCGCTACCAGGCGGCCCCCTTCGCGGCCCGCCATCAATGCTCGACTCCACTACCTTGAGACGCCGGGCACCGCGCCTCGTCACGCGGCCTTGTCAGTTTGCCGGGCTTAGAGACGCAATCTTAGTAGCCCAAGCCGCCCATGCTTCTCTCTTCTCCCTCTCGTAGGGATTCCGGTTGTAGACCGCCGCGACGCCCTTCTTGGAGTGGTTGAGCAGCACTTCGCCAATCTCATCTGAGAACCCGAGCATCGAGACATGCGTGCGCGCCGTGCGCCTCAAGTCGTGCGGCCTGAAATCCGGGATGCCGGAGAGTTGGCGCACTTTTTTCGTGTGGTACGAGAGGTAGCGCACGGCCTCACCATCAGTCTTCGCACTGGTGAAGACACTTCTTGCCCCCTTCGACCCGGCGGCCCGCCGATCTAGGATCTCCCGCAGCGCGGCCGTGATGTAAATCCAGTGCTCTTTGCCGTTCTTCGTCTTACGGCCTGGGATCACCCACCAGTCGCCTTGGATCTCCCGCCATTCCATGGCACAGGCTTCTCCCGGCCTGCAGGCGGTCAAGAGGATGGACTTATAGATGTCGCTGGATACATGCGCCACTTGGTCGCACGCTCGCCAGAATTTGCCGATCTCTAGATCGGTGAGAAATCGCTCGCGGGAGCTCCTTTTGATCCGGTGCTTATAGCCCGCTATTGGGTTCCTCTCCATCAGGCCGCGATCCACGGCGAAGTTGAACAGGGCTGACAGCACGTCCTTGGTGCGGATGGACAACTGCGGCGCTCCACGGTCGATGATCTCATCGAGCAGAAGCACGACCTCGCCTCGAGTGATCTCCGCCAGGGGCGTGTCACGCCACCGAGGGAGAAAGTCCCGGGTGAGGTGCCCTTCGTCGTGGCGGCAAGTTTTCTTGGAGAGCCAGGTGCAGCGGCGCAGGTAGATCGCCGCCAACTCCCCAAACGTGCCGAGGCTGTACCCATGGGGGAAGAAGTCGAGTAGCCTCTTGTCGAGAGCAGCGGCCTGGGCGGCCGTGCAGGCGGTCGGCAACTCGGGCTGAGGGTCCTGTCCCCTGGCGAGCATGCCCTTGTCGATCTGAGCCAGCCGGCGGAACTCGGCGAGGGAAACCTGGGGATAGCTGCCGAAGCTCTTGCGCCTCTGTCGCCGGGGAGCGTCGCCCTTCTTCGGGCTCCAATAGACAAGGAACCACACCTTGCGCCCGCTCGCAAAGACGCGGATTCCACCCCCGGCGACCGCGGAATCTGGAATGTCCATCCGGTCCAGATGGGTGCTCAGGGCTTTGACCTGCTTGTCCGTCAGCGGCTCCGTAGCGACTCGCCTAGGCATACCCGCCTCCCCTCTTGCTGCTATCTGCGGGTAACAATACGGGTAACAAGACTCCTAAGTCAAGGCAAGACAGGGCGAACATCGAAGAGACGGATTAAGGTCGCCGAAATCTCAAGCAACGCTATATTTTACTGCTACTTAGACTTAAGATGAGACACGGGAAGAAGACCGGATACACCGTGCGACGTGAGGGCGAAAGCGCCTATCCGTTCAGTCATCCTGAGCAGAGCGAAGGATCTGGGCGGGGAAGCTCTCAGCACAAGACGGTCAATGATTTGGAGCTCCCCCTCCCCCAGATCCTTCGCTCTGCTCAGGATGACGGTTCCAGAGAGTATCGATGAGCCACCGCGACGAGGTGTTCGATGAAGCCGGCGAGAATTCACTGGCTCTCAGACAGTGCCGCCGCCGCGCCAGCCCTCGTCCTCGAAGAACGGCAGCGCGGCGAGCTCCGGGCGCTCGAGGTCGGCGGCCAGGAGGGCGACGCCGATGCGCCCCTTGAACAGGCTGTCGGCCTTCTCGGAGCCGGCGGCGATGGCGATCATGGTGGCCGCACGGTCGGCGAGGGTGCGGGCGCGCGCCAGCCAGCGGCGGTCGCCGCCCAGGTGGCGCGCCAGGTGGGCGAGCGCGTAGGCGCGCCCGGCGGCGCCGCAGCAGAGGCCGCCGCCGCTGTCGGCTCCCTCCCAGGCGTTCCAGGCGGCGCCGACGGCGAAGTCGCGGAAGCGCGGCTCGCCGAGCGCGCGCTCGGCGAGGGTCCAGAGGTGGACGAAGCCGGCGCTGCCGTTGCACCAACCCGCCATCGAGCCGGGCGAGCCGTCCGCCCCGCCCGTGTTCCACGGCCAGCGGAGACCGCGCCCCGACGGCTCGGCGGCGTCGGCGAGCTCGGCGAGGCGCGCAGCGAGGCCCGCCGGATGCGGCCGCCCGAAGGCGGCGCACCAGCGCAGCGCGGCGTAGGCGTAGCCCGCCCAGCCGTGCGACATGCCGAGGTTGGGGGCGATCTCGTGCGCGGCGATCGGCGGCAGCCGGTCGAGCTCGTCCCAGAGGCGGGCGAGGACGACGGCGCCGAGCTCGCCGAGGAGGGCGCGCTCCGCGGATCCATCCGGCAGGACGTCGGCGAGGAGCGCCGCGACGAGGAGCGCACCGGAGCGGCCGAGCGTGAGATCGGGGTTCTCGGTGCCGCCCGGCAGCTCGGCGCCTGCCGCTGTTTCCGCGATCGGCGCCAGCGCCAGCCGCGCGAAGTGCGCCGCGGCGTCGCGCGCCGACCCGGAGTCACCTTGGGCGTGGGCGACGAGGGCGCGCACGGCGGCGAGCCCGCTCGCCGTGTGGTAGGGCGACACCCGGCCGACCACCTCCGCCGTCATCTCCATCGCCGGGTTGAGGAAGGCGCCGGGGCCGGCGGCGGCCTCTTCGGCGCGCGCCAGCCAGAGGTCGGCGAGGGCGAGAAGATGGGCGTCGTCACGCCCGAGCGCCAGGCGGTAGAGGGCATAGGCGATGCCGCCGGCGCCGAAGAAGACGGAGGCCGAGGGCGCGCCGACGCCGATCTCCGCCGCGCTGGCGCCGAGGCTGCCGCCGAGGTCGACCTCGGCGAGCACCTCGGCGAGGAGGGCGCGCGACGGCGCGGCGGCGGCGACGGCGGCGGGAGACTTCGCGCTACCAGCCTCAGCCGGCGCCTCTTCGACGCTCGCCGCCTCGGCGTTCACCGCATCGGCGACGCCGGCGAGCGCCGCGGCGAGCGCGGTGAGCGAGGGGAAGCGCTCCTGGGGAGATTTGGCGAGGGCGCGGGCGAGGATCGCCTCGAGCGCCGGCCAGGGCTGGGTGCCGCGGCCGGCGAAGGGGAGCGCCGGCTCCTCGGCGATCTGGCGGAACATCTCCTCCTTCTCGAGCGAGAAGTCGAGGTAGTGCGCGCCGGCCGCCAGCCAGTAGAGCAGCGCCGCGACGGCGTACTGCTCCCCCGCCGGCGTCGCCGCCGGGAACGGCAGCGCGCCGGCGGCGCGCACCGCCGCCGCGTACTCGGGCTCGAAGAAGAAGCCGACGCCGCCGCGCGGCGCGCCATGCGAGGAGGCGCCCGCCGCGGCGAGCGGCACGGCGAGGCCGAAGTCGATGAGGCGGATCTCCCCCGCCGGGCCGACCAGGGCGTTGCGCGGGTGGACGTCGCCGTGGACGAAACCGCGCTCGTGGAGGCGCGCGTAGGCGCCGGCGATGTCGCGGCAGAGCGCCGCGAGCGGAGCCCGCTCGCCCGTCTGCCGCAGCTCGTGCGCCGCCGCGTCGGCGGTGACGCCGGCGCACCACTCGATGGCGAGGTAGCGGCGGCCGGCGTGCTCGCCGGCGGCGAGGAGCCGCGGCGCCACCGCGGCAGCGGCCGGCTCGCCGGAGGCGCCGCCCGGCGGCTCGGCGAGCGCGGCGAGGACCGCCGCTTCGTGCACCAGGGCGGCGCCGATCGCCGGCGGGCAGCCGGGGCGCTCGATCTTGAGCGCCGCGCTGGGCCGCGGATCGAGCCGGGCGCCGGCCGCCGTGCCGCCGGCCGCTTCGCCGCGAGTGAGGTGGATCTCGGTGTCCTCGAGCACCTGGACGGTCTCGATCACCTGCCAGCCGCCGGCGCTCTCGCCGCGCGCGAGGCTGGGGCGGATGCCGTCGGCGCCGTCCCCACCTTCGGCGACCAGGAAGCCGGCGGCGAGGAGCCGCTCGAGCAGGGGGAAGGCGTCGTCGAGCGTCGCCTGGGGATCGGCGCCGCGGGCGCGGGCGAAGCGGATCACCGCCTCGACGATCGTCGACGGCCCGGCGAACTCGCGCAGCAGCTCGGCCGCCCCGGCGTCGACGATGCGCGACGGCGTGCGGATACGCGGCCGCGTGATGGCGAAGTCCCCCTCGTCGCAGGAGAGCTGCCGGCGCACCTCGGCGGAGAGCTCGGCGACCGGGACGAGGACGACGTCGCTGGGCAGCAGCAGGGGGTCGGTGATCGCCATGCGTCAGCTCTCCCGCCAGAGGCCGGCCCCCGGCGTCCAGGTGTCGGTGTCGATGCCCTCGAGGCGGAGGCGCTCGACGGCGAAGCGCCACGGCTCGACGGCGCCGGCGACATTTGGAAGATCGCGGCCGCTCTGCGCCGCGGCGTTTGGAAGATCGCGGCCACTCCGCGCCGCGGCGTTCGGAAGATCGCGGCCGCTCCGCGCCGCGGCGTTTGGAAGATCGCGGCCGCTCTGCGCCGCGATCAGGGCCCGCGCGAGCCGGTGGGTGAGCCAGAGGCGCCAGCTCTCCTGCTGGCCCCAGGGGAGCGCCTCGCCGCGCGGCGGGTCGACGCCCCAGGAGAGCAGGCCGGCGCCGCCGATCTCGGCGGTGAACGGCACCCCCTGGGCGGCGACGCCGGCGAGGCGCTCGTGCAGGCGGTCGGCGGCGGCGGCGAGCGCCTCGAAGTCGGCGAAGTAGGCGACGATCTTGTCCGCCCGCAGCAGGCCGGCGGCATCGGCGCCGACCTTCCACTGCGGCGCGCCGGCCTCGGCGAGCGCGGCGGCGACGGCGAGGAAGCCCCCCTCGCCCAGCCATTCCGTGCGCGGGCTGACGTAGAGCTTGTACATCGGCCCGCTCGCCGGCAGGCGGCCGCGGCCGGAGCGCGCGCGCCAGGAGATCCAGGCCGGCGACGGCGGCTGCGGCAGCCAGCGGCGGGCGAAGCCGGCGGCCGACGGCCCGCCTCCCCCGTAGCCGAGAAAGCGCGGCACCGCCGAGGGGCCGGCGAGGAGCCGCTGCCAGCGCGGCGTCAGCGGCCGCCGGTTGTAGCCGTAGAGCCGGCCGGAGAGGCGGAGCGGCTCGTCGATCGGCAGCGCCTGCGCATAGCGGAGGGCCTCGACCGACAGCGCCGCGATCGCCCCGCCGCGCTCCTCTCTGCCGCTGGAAGCCGGCGCCAGCAGGTGCAGCGCCGCGGCGCCCGAGACGAAGCCGCCGCCCGCCGCCACCTCGAGCACGCCGTCGGCGACGAGCTGCGCCACGGCGCGCCCGCTGTCCTCGCCGAAGAGCCCGCGCACGTAGGCCGGGAGCGGCGCTGCTTCTCCAGGAGTGCCGAGGGTGAGAACGAGGAGAGCGGTCTCGCGGTCGACCGCCTTGACGCCCAGGCCGCGCCCGTCGCCCCGCCCTTCGTCCAACGCCCCGGCCTCGGCGGCGCCGCGCGGCTTGAGCACGCCGTAGAAGCCGGGGTCGCGGCGGAGATCGGCGAGGAGCTCGCGCTCCGCCGCCGAGAGGCGGTCGAAGACCACCAGCTCGTACGCCGGGTTGGCGCGGAAGGTGGCGCCGAGGAGGGGCTCGAAGTCGTTCACCGGGCGATCTCGCAAGGAGAAAAAAGGGCGGCGGCGGCCCGGGCTCGGCATGGAGCCGCGGCCTGCCGCCGGCCGATCACTCTACTTCGTCCCGCCGCTCGGCAGGGTCTTCTTCATGCTGCGCACCTCCTCGAGGGCGCCCTCGAGCTTGGCCTCGAGATCGGCCGCCTGCTCCTGGGTCTGCGGCCGCGCCGCCGCCTCGGCGGCCCTCTCCTGCTCCTCGACCTGGGTGAGCGCGGCGCGCAGCTGCTCCTTGAGGGTCGCGAGGTCGACCTGCTGGCCGCCGAGGACATAGGTGGGGTCGATCGAGCCGCCGCAGCCGGTGGTGAGGATCGTCGTGGTGACGACGATCGAGCCGTACGGGCAGTAGATCCCCGAGAGGTTCGGGCACACCGTCAGCGAGTGCAGCGTGCACTGCACGGCGCTCGGGTAGGCGCAGAAGCTGGGGTTGACGCAGAGATGGCTGTTGTTGATGCACGGGGCGATGGTGTGGGTGGCACAGGCGGTGCCGAACTGTGGTCGGCCGGCCGGCAGCACGTCGATCATCAGGTCCTTGAGCTTGAAAGCCATGGATTCCTCCTCGTTCCTGAGGGTTCGCGGAGCCGCGGCGCGCGGCTCCTGGACCTGTTCAGGCGCCGTACCTCGGCGCGCGTTACAGGGAATTCGTGGCTGCTGGCGGGATGGTCTCGCCGCGCACGAGGTCGGCGAAGGTCTGGCGGGCGCGGATCAAGTGGGCCTCGCCGCCGCGGACGAGCACCTCGGCGGCGAAGGGTTTGGCGTTGTAGTTCGAGCTCATGGCGAAGCCGTAGGCGCCGGCGTTCTCCAGCACGAGGAGCTCGCCGACCCGCGCCTCGGGGAGGAGCCGCGGCGAGAGGCCGCCCTCCTCCTGGGTGAAGACGTCGCCCGACTCGCAGAGCTGGCCGCCGACGACGACCTCGCGGAGCGGCCGGTCGCTGGCGCCGTCCGCCGGCACGATCGAGATCGGATGGTACGAGCCGTAGAGCACCGGCCGCGCCAGGTTGTTGAAGCCGGCGTCGACCAGGTAGAAGGTCGCCGTCCCCATGCGCTTGACGGCGCGGATCTCGGCGATGAGGTAGCCGCTCTCGGCGACCAGGTAGCGGCCGGGCTCGGTCTCCAGGCGGATCGGGTGGCCGAGGCGGGCGGCGAGCCGGCGCCGCACGGCGTCCCAGAGCTCGAAATAGGCCGCCGGATCGACCCTCCCCTCCCCCGCCCGGTAGGGCACCGGCAGGCCGCCGCCGGCGTTGATGACGGCGAGGCCGGGGCCAGCGGTGTCGGCGGCGAGGGCGAAGCGCTCCATCGCCGCCGCCGCCGTCGCCAGGTGGTCGAGGTCGGTCCCCGAGCCGATGTGGACGTGGAGGCCGACGACCGGCAGCCCCTGCCGCGCCGCCCGCGCCAGGGCCGCCGGCAGCTCCTCGTGCCAGATGCCATGCTTGGACGCCTCGCCGCCGGTCGCCGTCTTGCGGCTGTGGCCGTGGCCGAAGCCCGGGTTGACGCGGAGAGTCACCGGGCTCCCCGGCGCCCGCGCCGCGAGCTGGTCGATCATGTCCGGCGAGCCGCAGCTGACGTGGATGCCGCGCGCCGCCACCAGGTCGAGCGCCGCGCGGTCGAAGATGTCCGAGGTGTAGACGATCGGCGCCGGGGCGCCGGGCGCCGCGGCGCGGGGCGCGAAGCCGGCGGCGAGGGCGCGCTCGATCTCGCCGGCGCTCGCCGCGTCGACGAGGGCGCCCCGGCGGCGCAACAGGTCGAGGATGGCGAGGTTGGAGCAGGCCTTCTGCGCGTAGCGGACGCCGTCGAAGGCGGCGAGCTCGGCGAGCCGCGCAATGATCGTCGCCTCGACGTAGACGAAGACCGGCGTGCCGAAGCGCGCCGCGAGCGCGGCGGCCGGCACGCCGGCGATCTCCTGGCGCAGCCGCGGGAAGGTCGGCGCCGGCGCGGCGGTCCCGCTCATCGCGCCGGCGCGACCATCGGGATCAGGTCTTGGGCTTCGAGAAGACGAACTCGATCTTCTCGGGCGTGCGGGCGTTGTAGCGGGCGTTGAACTCGGCGTCCGGCATCACCAGGATCATGATCCCCTCGACCAGGCCGAGGAGGGCGCCGAAGCCGCAGGTGCAGACGGTCGCGGCGATCTCGATGATGCCGGTCGTCGTCGAGCCGAGATAGAACTGGTGGCCGCCGAAGCCGCCCAGGAAGATGCCGAGCAGTCCGGCCACCATCTTGTCCTTGCCCCGGCCAGGGATCGGGGGCCGAGCCGTCGTCGTCTGGCTTTCCATGCGCTCTCCTCAGAAGAAATGGGTGCGGAAGGGCCGCCGCGGCGCTCCGCATGCAGACTGAATTGTAGCCCGGATCGCGCGGCCGCAGGTCCGAGCGCCGCCGCCGCAGCGATCGCTCAAGGGCGCCGAACTGGCTCGGCGCCACGGCGCAAGAGCGCTGGCAGGAAGACTAATCGAGCCGCACCATCGGCCGCGGCGTGCGGTGCACGGTGAGCTCGAAGACGTCCGGCCGCCCGTAGTGGCCGGCGACGTCGAGCTGGAAGCGCGGGCCGCGGAGCTGGCGCGGATCGACCTCGGCGTAGAGGATCGTCTCCTCGCCGCGGACCGGTCCGGCGAGGAGCTTGCCGTCGGGGTCGACGATGGCGCTGTCGCCCGGATTGACCCATTCGTCCTCGCCGCCGGGCAGCCGCGACTTGAAGGCGTAGCGGTCGGGGATGTCGCGCTTGCGCATCGCGGTGCAGCAGCCGAGCACGTAGACCCGCCCCTCCTTGGCGATGTGGCGGAGGGTCGAGATCCACGGCTCGCCGCGGTCCCAGGTCGGCGCCAGGTAGATCTCGACCCCCATCGCGTAGAGCGCGTAGCGCGCCAGCGGCATGTAGCTCTCCCAGCAGATGAGGCCGCCGACGCGCCCGAAGGGGAGCGCCTGGACGTCGAGCGTGCTGCCGTCGCCCTGTCCATGCACCAGCCGCTCGCCGGCGGTGGGGACGAGCTTGCGGTGCCTGCCGACGACGCGCCCATCGGGCCCGATCACCAGGAGCGTGTTGTAGAGGGTGGTGCCGCTCGCCTCGACGTTCACCTCGTTGACGCCGATGGCGATGGCGACGCCGGCGTCGCGCGCCGCCTCGCCGAGGCGGTCGGTCGCCGGGCCGGGGATTGCCACCGCCTGGTCGAGCAGCTCGGCGTAGAGGGCGCGGAGGCCGTGGGTGTCGCCGGCCGGGATCGACCAGGCCCAGAGCGGATAGGCCGGCACGAAGCCCTCCGGGAAGGCGGCGAGCTTCGCCCCGCGGGCGGCCGCCTCGGCAGCCAGGGCGCAGGCCTTCTCGATCGTCGCGGCGCGGTCGAGGAACACCGGCGCGGCCTGCACGGCGGCGACGAGAAAGGGAGCGGCGGCATCGGGCATCGGCGTCTCCTCATCGGGGAACCGGCTTCGATAGGATGTCCACCCGCATGCTAGCCGAGCCCGCCGCTCGGCGGAGCGGCCGTCGCGCGGCTCACCCGAGCAGCTGACGCGAGACGACCGCCGCGGCCCCCACCACCACCGCGTAGAGAAGGAATCCCCACCGCCAGGCGGCGGCCGGAAGGGTCGGCGCGGCGAGAGCGCGGGCGGCCTCGCGGACGGGCCGCCGCAGGGCCAGCGCGAGGAGACCGCCGAGCGCCAGGCCGGCGGCGAGCCAGGGGATGCGGCCGGCGCCGGCGGCGGCGATCGCCGTCGCCATGTCCGACCGCGGCACGACGGCGTTCGGCACCAGGTAGGAGATCGCCTCGGCGGCATTGGCGAGGGCGACGAGGAGGAGGCCGCAGCGCCAGGGCCGGGCGGCATCGCGGGGAGCGGCGGCGCCAGCGGCGAGGACGGCGGCCGAGATGGCGGCGAGCAGCAGGTTGACGGCGATGCCGGCGAGGGCGACGGCGGCGACCGCGCCGCGGCCGCGGGCGGCGAGGCAGGCGGCGTCGATGCCGCCCGGCCGGCTGCCGGCGAGCCAGAGGGTGACGGCGCGCGGCCGCCAACCCTCGCGGCAGCCTAGGAGGAACGCGGCGAGAGCGTGTCCGAATTCGTGTGACCAGACCGTCAAATAGATCGCGAGGACGCCCGCGGCGACCACCGCGGCGGCGCGGCGGCCGGAGGTCGACGGCGCGGCCGGCCGCGGGCGGGGTTTTGGGGGAGCGGGCGGCATCGTTCTAGTCTCTCAGCACTGCGCAGCATTGCGATCGAGGACTGACGCCGGAGCCGATGACGCTCCGGCCTCCGGATGGGAAAGTCTCGGGGCTCGGCACCACTCTCGGCCGCCGGTGCGCCCGTCACGAGGGGAGCACCCCGATGAGCTACACCTTCAGCACCCGCAACACCCGCGTCCTGACCGCCCTGGCGCTCGCCACCGCCCTGACCGCCCTGCCGGCGGCGGCCGCCATCCGTTCGGCACGCCCGCGGAGCGCCGCGCCCGCGGCGTCCGCCGGCATCCTGCAGGAGGCGCTCGCCTGGCTCTCCGCCCTCTGGGGAGGCGGCGAGCGCACCGCCGTCTCGCCCGACAGCGGCGGCGGCGTCGATCCCAACGGCACGCGCAAGACGCTGGTCACCATCCACCCCCCGGCGGCGGCGCCGTCCGGCGGCCACCGCCGCGGCTAGCGCGCCGGCCCGCGGGTCCCGCCGGAGGGTGGCGCCGCCGCCCTCCGGCCGGCTCCTTCCCGCGCACGATCGGCGGTCCGTGCGGCGCAAGCTGTGCGACAATGCAACATCCTTTGAACGGTTGCATGGCGAGGGCGCGAGCTGCGCCGAGCTGCGCCAAGCTGGAGGCAGAGATGAGCCAGGGCGACGATCACTTCTCGGCCGAATGCCTGGAGAAGTTCCTCACCGGTGCGCTCGGCAGCGAGGAGACGCGCGCCGTGCTCGGCCACCTGGCGCGCGGCTGCGAGGTCTGTCGCCGCACCATGGCGCCGATCGCCGTCCTCGTCCTCGGCGGCGAGCCGCTGGCGGCCGACGACGGGCCGCGCGAGGCCGCCTATGAAGCCGCTTACGAGGCGACCATCGCCGAGACCATCTCCCGCTCGCTCGCCCGCGTGCGCAACGGCGCCGGCGCCGCGCCGCGCCGCTCGCGCGCGAGCCATGCCGGCGTCGAGCTCTTCCGCGCCCTCCTGGCGCGGAGCGACTCGCTGCGGGCGCAGGACCCGCGGGCGATGGCCCGCTTCGCCGAGCTCGCCAGCGCCGTCGCCGACAACCTGCAGCCCGATCGCTACGGCTCGCTGGTGGTCGCCGACCTCCAGGCGCAGGCGCTCGCCGAGCTCGCCAACGCGCTGCGCGTCGGCGACGAGCTGGAGGCCGCCGAGGGGCTGATGGCGCGCGCCCTCCGCCGCGCCGAGCAAGGCAGCGGCGACACCTTCCTCCTCGCCCGCCTGCTCGACCTCGCCGCCTCGCTCGCCAGCGAGCGCCGCCGCTTCGACGAGGCGCTCGCCCTCCTCGACGCCGCGCACGCCATCTTCGTCGAGCGCGGCGAGACGCGCCGCGCCGGCCGCGCCCTGCTCAGCAAGGGGCTCTACGCCGGCTATCGCGGCGACCACGAGGAGGGGCTGCAGCTGCTGCTCGAAGGGCTCGCCTGGGTCGGTCCGGAGAGCGACCGCGAGCTCGCCTACTCCGCCGTCCACAACCTGCTCTGGCTGCTCGCCGACGACGGCCGGATGGCCGAGGCGGCGCGCCTCCTCGACCTCGCCCGGCCGGCCTGCCGCGGCGCCGTCAACCGCATCAAGCTGCGCTGGCTCGAGGCGAGGATCGTCGGCGGGCTGGACGACGCGGCGGGCGCCGTCGCCATCTTCCGCGAGGTCAAGGCGGCCTTCCACGAGGCCGGTCTCGGCTACTGCGAGGCGCAGGTCGGCCTCGACCTCGCCGCCGCCGCGCTGCAGCAGGGCGATGCCGATGCCGCCTACGGCGTGCTCGGCGAGGCGCTCGCCACCTTCGCGGCGCTCCGCATCGGCCGCGAGGGAGCGGCGGCGCTCCTCCTCCTCGCCGAGGCGACGGAGCGCCGGCGGCTCACCGCGGCGCTCCTCGACAGCGTCATCCAGGCGGTCGGCGGGCCGGCGGCGCGGCCGGTTCCTCGGCCGCTCGCCGGCGGGCTGTCGGCGGCCGGCTGATCCGCCGGGCTCACTCTTCGTCGAGATCGAGATCGAGATCGGGATCGCCGTCGGCGGGAGCGTCGTCCGCCGGCCGGCGCTCGCCGCGCGCGCTGCCGTCCAGCTCCACCTCGACGTCGCGGTCGAGCGATGCCAGCAGGCCGCGATCCTCGCGCCATCCCGGCTCCAGCCGCACCTGCAGGTCGAGGTAGACGCGGCGGCCGAGGTACTCCTCGAGATCGCGGCGGGCGGCGGTGCCGATCGACTTGATCATCTGGCCGCCCCTGCCGACCAGGATGGCCTTCTGGCCCGGCCGCTCGGCGAGGATCGACGCATAGATGCGCACCAGGCCCTCGCCCTCGTCCTCCCAGCGCTCGAGGGCGACGGCGGTGGCGAAGGGCAGCTCGGCGCCGGTCAGCTCGAGCACCTTCTCGCGGATGCGCTCGGCGACGAGGAAGCGCTCCGGATGGATGGTGAGGAGCTCGGGGTCGAAGAGCGGCTCTCCGGCGGGGAGCGCCCGCCAGAGGAGGTCGAGCAGCTCGCTGCAGCCGTCGCCGGTCCGCGCCGAGATCGGCACGATGTCGGTGAAGAGGCCGGCGGCGGCGTAGCGGCCCATCCGCGGCAGCAGCTCGGGCTTCCTCATGCGGTCGATCTTGTTGAGCGCCAGGAGGCGCCGGCCGGGCGTCTGGCCGAGCATCTCCAGCAGGTACTTGTCGCCGCCGCCGGGCGGCTCGGCGACGTCGATCACCGCGCAGACGATGTCGGCGTCGCGCAGCGCGTCCATGGCGTGGGCCATCATCTGGCGGTTCAGCCGATGCAGCGGCCGATGCACGCCGGGGGTGTCGTAGAAGACCATCTGGCCGCGCTCGCCGGAGAGGATCCCCACCATCCGGTGGCGGGTGGTCTGCGGCTTGTTGGAGACGATCGCCACCTTCTCGCCGAGCAGGCGGTTCATCAGCGTCGACTTGCCGGCGTTGGGCCGGCCGATGAAGGCGACGGTCCCCGACTTCGGGCCGTCCGCGCCGCCCGCCGCCGGCGGCCCGGAAAGGAGGTCGTCGCCGGCGCTCATCCCGCCGCTCCCAGGGCTCCCGCGGCGCCCGCGGCGCCCGGCTCCGGCGCCACCCGCTCGACGACGACCCGCTCGATCCGCCGGTCGGCGACCGCCTCGACGGTGAAGCGCAGGCCGTTGGTCTCCACCGTCTCCCCCGCCTCGGGAACGTGGCCGAGGGCGGTGAAGACGAGGCCGGCGACCGTCTCGTAGCCGGCATCGTCCTCGATCTTCACCTCGAAGAGGTCGTCGAGCACCTCGATGTGGGAGCGCCCGTCGAGGCGGTAGGCGCCGTCGGGCAGCGGCTCGATCTCCGGCTCCTTGGCGTCGTGCTCGTCGGCGATCTCGCCGACGATCTCCTCGAGCAGGTCCTCGACGGTGGCGAGGCCGGCGGTGCCGCCGTACTCGTCGACGACGATGGCGATCTGCTGGTGGCGCGCCTGCAGCTCCTTCAACAGCTCGCCGAGCGGCTTGGTCTCGGGGACGAAGAGGGTCGGCTTGACGATCGCGGCGACCCGCGGCCGCTCGTCGGCGGAGAGCGCGCGCAGCAGGTCGCGGATGTGGAGGATGCCGACGATGTGGTCGATCGAGCCCTCGAAGATCGGCAGCCGCGAGTGGCCGGACTCGACGAAGAGCTCCGCCAGCCGCTCGAGCGGGGTGTCGCCGGGGGCGCAGACGATGTCGATGCGGGGGGTCATGACGCTCTTCGCCTGGGTATCGCCGAAGTCGACGATGCTCCACAGCATCTCACCCTCCTGTGGCTCGAGGATGCCCTCGCGGGTGCCGACGTCGATGAAGGCCTCGATCTCCTCGTCGGAGGCCTCGTCGCCGTCCTCGTCGTCGTCGCGGCCGAGCGGCGGCGGGACGAGCGGCGAGAGGAGGGCGATGCCGGGAGCGAGGAGGAAGAGCGCGGCCCGGAACGGGCGCGTGAAGCGGCGCAGAGCCACCTCCGGGTCGCGGCCGAGGAGCCGGCGGTTGACCACCTCGACGGTGGCGACGAGGAGGCCGGCGGCGGCGAGCGCCCAGAGGCGCGGATGGGCGAGGCGGGTGCTCTCGAGGAGCGCCGAGAGGACGACGACGAGCGCCAGCGAGCCGAGCCGCGAGGCGAGCGACAGCAGGTAGCGGAAGGCGCCGAAGCGCGACGGCGAATCGTAGAGCGAGCGCAGGCTCCCCCCCGCCTCCTCCGCCCAGTGGCGCAGGCGGATGGGGCCGCTGCGCTCGACGAGCGCGGAGAGCACGGCGGAGACCGCCGCCGCCGGCACCAGGAGCGCCGTCGCCCAGGCGAGCGCGGCGACGCGGTCGCTCATCGCTCGCCGGCTCCCATCATCGCGGGCGCCAGCCAGGTCCGCCGCAGGCGCTTCTCCAGCCGCTCCATCGTGCCGCCGTCGGTCTCGTGGTCGTGGCCGAGGCAGTGGAGCAGGCCGTGGAGGAGCAGGATGCGGAGCTCGCGCTCGGTGTCGTGGCCCGCCGCCGCGGCCTGCCGCCGCGCCGTCGGCACCGAGATGAGGATGTCGCCGAGGTGGCGCGCGAGCTCCCCCGCCGCGCCGGCCGCCCCGCCGCCGTCGCCACCGGGGAACGACAGCACGTCGGTCGGTGCGTCCTTGCCGCGGAAGCCGCGGTTGACGCGGCGCATCTCGCGGTCGGAGGCGAAGCGGACGCCGAGGCTCGCCGGCGCGGCGGAGCCGGCGAGCGCCGCGACCAGCCGCCCCAGCCAGGGGCGCAGCGCGCGGGCCGCCGCCTCGGGGTAGCGGTTGGGGTTCTGGAAGACGATCTCGGGCATCCTACGAAGCACGCGCGGAGCCCGTGGCGCGGTCCGGCGCGTCGACCTCGGCGGCGCGGGCGGCGGCTTCGGTGGTCTCGGTGGCATCGGCTGCCGTCGCGGCGCCGGCGGGCACCGCGCGCGGCGAGGTCGGCTCGGCGTTGAAGTTGAAGCCCGGATAGTCGATCCGCTGGTGGAAGATGGTCGCCAGGACGCGCAGGAACGATTCCCCCAGGCGCGACAGGTCGGAGAGGGTGAGGTCGGTCTGCTCGAGCTGGCCGTCGCGCAGGCAGTCCTCGACGATGGTGCGGATGAGCGCCCGGATCTTCGCCGCCGTCGGCTCGACCAGGGTGCGGCTCGCCGCCTCGATGCCGTCGGCGAGCATCAGCACGCCCATCACCTTGTTCTGCGGCTTGGGTCCGGGATAGCGGTACTTGTCCTCCTGCACCGCCGCCGGGTCGCCGCTCTGCTCGAGCGCCCGGTTGTAGAAGTACTTGATCAGCCGGGTGCCGTGGTGCTGGGCGATGGCGTCGCGCACCGGCCGCGGCAGGCGGTGCTCCTGGGCGAGGGCGAGGCCGTCCTTGACGTGGTTGATGAGGACGAGGGCGCTCATCGAGGGGAGCAGCGTGTCGTGGCGGTTCTGCCCCTGGCGCTGGTTCTCGATGAAGTAGTCGGGGCGGAAGACCTTGCCGAGATCGTGGTAGAGGCCGCCGGTGTAGGCGACGACCGGATCGGCGCCGATCGCCTCGCAGCCCTCCTTGGCGAGGTTCGCCACCATCAGCGAGTGCTGGAAGGTGCCGGGCGCCTCGAAGGCGAGGCGGCGCAGGAGCGGCAGGTTGGTGTTGGCGAGCTCGACGAGCTTGATGTCGGTCGCGATGTCGAGCGCCGCCTCGAGGATGGGCACCGCGAAGCTGGCGACCGCCGAGACCAGCAGGCCGCCGGCGAAGGCGCAGACGACGTCGAAGCCGACCTGCGCGAAGCCGCGCTCGGCGACGCCGGAGAGCGAGGCGAGGATGAGCACCATCGCCACGTTGACCGAGCCCACCGCGAGCCCGACGCGGGCGAGCACCAGGCGCTGCTTGAACTGCACCCGGTCGAGGGCGAAGACGGCGGCGAGCGAGCCGGCGGTGCCGTAGAGCACCACCCAGAGGGCGTCGACGTCGACCATGCGGGCGGCGAGCACCGGGAAGAGGAAGGCGAGGATGAGCGCCGGCTGGCGGCCAAGGAGCATGGCGGCGAGGAGCGCCAGCGCCGCGAAGGGCACCGCGAAGGCGTAGCTCTGGAAGACGTTCATCGGCGCCGCGGCGAAGGAGCGGGAGAGGGCGCCGGCGACGAGGAAGCAGAACTTGGCGCCGAGGAGGGAGACGAGGACGAGGAGCAGCAGCTCGCCGAACACCCGCCCGCGGCCGAGCTCGATCAGCCGCTCGGCGCGCGGTCCGAACCAGAGCGCGAGAGCGGCGAGGCCGATCAGCGCGAGGGTGCCGGCGATGGGCGGGATCTGGTGCGACAGGTGGCGGTCGCCGCGGATCTCGGCGATGGTGCGCGCCGCGGTCGGCGAGATGAGGTCGCCCTTCCTGACGATCACCTGCCCCTTGCTGGTGTGGACGAAGACGTCGCCCACCGCGTTGGCCTCGACGTCGCGGCGCAGGCGGGTCTCGCTGGCGTTCAGGTGGAGGTCGACCGGCAGGTTGCGGAAGAGGAAGTCGGCGATCAGCCGCCGCTCGCCGGCGTCGAGGCCGGTCCAGCCGCGCACCTGCGACTCGAGGAACTCGCGCGCCTCGTCGGGGTAGCCCAGGCGGTTGAAGAGGTCGAGCTGGGTCTGCTCGGCGCCGGTCGCCAGGTTGCGCACGGTGACCCCGCGCATGCGGTTCTCGAGCAGCGCCGGCTTGTCGGCGACGACGCCGCGGTGGAGGGTCTGGGCGAGGAGGCCGCGGATGCTGTCCTCGAGGTCGGCGGAGAACGCGCGGGCGGCGAAGAGCGCCCCCTGCTCGGCGGTCAGCCGCAGGCTGTCGCGCCGCGCCCCGTCGGCCTGGATCTCCGCGGCGAGCGCCTTCAGGGCCTCGTCGCGGTCGCGGCGGCCGGCCGCCGCGGCGAGCAGCTGGCGGCCGCGGCTGAAGAGGGCGGCGATCTGGCCGTCGCGGTCGGCCTCGACGCCGGGATCGAAGTCGTAGACCGGCAGCACCCCGGCGCGCGCCCGCGCCTGCTTGGCGGCGGTGCTCTCCTCGTCCTCCACCCACAGCTCGTGCGGCGCGATGTAGTCGCGGCCGGCGATCGCCCCCGCCTGGGCGCGCGGCGCGAAGAGGAAGCCCGCCGGCATGATGCTCCAGGTCCCCACCACCAGGAAGAGGGCGAGCCACAGCGCCGGCCGGTCGAAGGTGCCGCTCCACAGCTCGCCGGCGCCGCGCAGCCAGGCGGTCGGACCGCGCTCGCGGGAGCGCCGCAGGACGGACAGCCGCGGCCGGATCGGCGGGCTCGGGGTCTTGGCGGGCATGGGAGGTGGGGAGGCGGCCGGCGGGGTCGTCGAGGGGCGGCTCAGGAGACCGTCCGCGTCTCCGGCCGGCCTTCCGTCTCGCGCACGCGGCGCGCCTCGTCGTGGCGATCGTAGGCGGAGACGATCTGCTGCACGAGCGAGTGGCGGACGACGTCGCGCTGGTCGAAGCGGAAGAACTTGATCCCCTGGATGTCGGAGAGCACCTCCTGGGCCTCGCGCAGCCCCGACGTCCTGCCCTGCGGCAGGTCGGTCTGCGTGATGTCGCCGTTGACCACGGCCTTGGAGTTGAAGCCGATGCGGGTGAGGAACATCTTCATCTGCTCGGTGGTGGTGTTCTGCGCCTCGTCGAGGATGACGAAGCTGTCGTTGAGCGTGCGGCCGCGCATGAAGGCGATCGGCGCCACCTCGATGATGCCGCGCTCCATCATCCGCCCCACCTTCTCGAAGCCGAGGATGTCGTGGAGGGCGTCGTGCAGCGGCCGCAGGTAGGGGTTGACCTTCTCGGCGAGGTCGCCGGGCAGGAAGCCCAGCTTCTCCCCCGCCTCGACCGCCGGCCGCGCCAGGACGATGCGGCGCACCTGCTTCTCGAGCAGCGCCGCCGCCGCCATGGCGACCGCCAGATAGGTCTTGCCGGTGCCCGCCGGCCCGATGGTGATGACGATGTCGTAGTCGATCATCGCCTGGATGTAGAGCTGCTGCTTGAAGCTCCGCGGCGCCACCAGCCGGCGCACCGCGGCGAGCATCCCCTCGGGGAGGAAGAAGTCGACGAGCGAGCTCGCCGGCGACTCCGAGATGACGCGGATGGCGGTCTGCACGTCGCCGGGCCGGAAGCGATAGCCCCGGTCGTAGACCAGGGCGAGCTCGGTGAGGAGGTGCTGGACGACGGCGACCCGCTCGGGATCGCCGTGGATCGAGAGCTCGTTGCCGCGGGCGTTGACGGTGACGTCGAACGTCCGCTCGATGCGCCGGAGGTTCTCGTCCTGGGTGCCGAAGAGGGCGTCGAGGCCCTCCTCGGCGAGGGTCATCTGCGTCATGGTCGGTGATCCGCTCGGGGAGTGGCAGCTGCCGGGGAGCCGAGTCCGGCGGGAGAGCTCGGCCGGATGGCCGCGAGGGTGAGAGGAGGGTCAGGTTCGCGCGCTGCGTCCACGGTTCCTCGGGCGGACGGCCGCCGGCTCCGACCGCCGTCCGCCGGTGAGTCTAGCAGACCGGCCGCACCATGCCGGGCCGGGCTCAGCCGACCGGATAGGTCGCCGTCACCGCGGTGTTGGTCCCCGTCGCCCCGGCGGGGAGGAGGGGGAAGAACACCAGGAGCGTGGTGACCCCTGTCGCCGGGACGGTGAAGGTATCGGTGAAGCTCACCGTGCCGGCGCCGGCGTTGATCGAGTGGACCACCTGCGAGGTGGGGTTGAGGATGAAGCCGTTCTGGTCCTCGTAGATCTGCGAGATCGTCGCCGAGGCGGCGCTCACCAGCGAGTAGCTGACGGTGGCGGTGAACGCCACCGTCATGCCGGGGTGGAGCTGGGTGCCGTTGGCCGGGCTGATCGAGGCGATGGTGATGGCGTCGAACCCCGAGTTGGCGGTCGGCGAGCTGCTCTTGCCGCAGGCGGCGAGGGCGGCGGCGAGGACGAGGGCGGCGGCGAGCGGATGCGGGCGTCGTCTCATGTCAGTTGGTCACCGGGTAGTTGATATTGGACTGGGTGATCTGGTTGGGGTTGTTGGTGGGATTGACCGAGGCGATCACCTGGATGAGGTTGATCCCGGTGGGCACGACGATGCTGATGGAGAGCGTCGCCGAGGCCTCGCCGGTGACGATGTTGAGCTTGGCGAGACCGTTGGGGAGGGTGGTGCCGCCGGGGTCCGCGGCGGAGAGCGTCAGGGTGCCGGTGGCCGAGCTGATCAGCCGGTAGTTGATCGCCGCCACGAAGGTGACGTGGTCGCCCGGCTTGAACGACGCCCCCACGGCGGGAGTGATGTTGGTGATCAGGATGGCGTCCTGCAGCGGGGCGGGCGAGGTGGTCGACTTGTTGCTCTGGCAGCCGGCGAGGGCGGCGAGGGCAAGGAGCGCGATGGCGAGACGTGAACGGCGTTTCATGGCGTGTCTCCTTGGGTTGCAGAAGGCCGGGCGAAGCCTATCCTCGCCGTCCCGGCGGCACAACCGATGCCCGGCGATGGCCGTCGCGAACCCCGGCACGGCGCCCGGCGCGAGCGTGTACACCCTTTCCCTGCCCATCCAGACGTCGATTCCCCGCCGGCGGTGACAATGCGGAGCGCAGGTCGATCCCGCCTCCCCTGCCGGCTCACTTCTTCGCGTGGTCGTAGAAGCCGCGCCCGCTCTTCTTGCCCAGGCGGCCGGCGAGGACCATCTGCTTGAGGAGCGCCGGCGGCGCGAAGCGCTTCTCGCGGTACTCCTCGAACATGATGTTGGCGATGTAGTACGTGGTGTCGAGGCCGACGAAGTCGAGCAGGGTGAAGGGGCCCATCGGGTAGCCGCAGCCGAGCTGCATCCCCTTGTCGATGTCCTCGACGCTGCCCACCCCCTCCTCCAGGGCGCGGATGGCGTCGAGCAGGTAGGGCACCAGCAGGCGGTTGACGATGAAGCCCGAGTTGTCGCGGCAGGCGATGGGCTCCTTGCCGACGGCGCGGGCGAACTCGAAGACGCTCGCGTAGGCGGCGTCGGCGGTGAGGATCGTGCGCACCACCTCGACCAGCTTCATCACCGGCACCGGGTTGAAGAAATGGAGGCCGACGACGCGGTCGGGCCGCTTCGTCGCCATGGCGATCTGGGTGATGGTGAGCGACGAGGTGTTGCTGGCGAAGATCGCCTCCGGCTTGACGGCGCGGTCGAGCGCCTCGAAGGTGCGGCGCTTCTCGTCCAGGTTCTCGACGATCGCCTCGACCACCAGGTCGCAGTCGGCGAGGGCGGCGAAGTCCGTCGTCCCCTGCAGGCGCCCGAGCGTCGCGTCGCGCTCCTCCGCCGCCAGCTTGCCCTTGTCGACCGCCCGGCCGAGCGAGCCGCGGATGCGCTCCAGCCCCTTGTCGAGGAAGCCCTGCTCCACCTCCCGCACCACCGTCTCGAAACCGCCGCGCGCCGAGATCTCCGCGATGCCCGAGCCCATCAGCCCGCAGCCGAGAACGCCCACCTTGCGAATCGCCATCCGTGCTCTCCTCCCACCCAGGCCGTCGCCGGGCGGTCTCTGTCCCGCTGTGATCGATTGACCTGCTGCCCGGCGCTCGGCGGCTGTCGCGAGCGGAGCTCGGCGGAGGCCGTCCCGGCGCGCCGCAGAAGAGTATGCCAGACGCCGGCCGATCGAGTGACTATCAGGCCGTCTCCGCCACCTCGCGGCCGCCCTCGACCCGTCGCAGGCTGAGGGCGAGGGCGCCGGCGGGCCGCACGGCCGCGGGCAGCCGCTCGGCCCACTCGACCACCTTGACGCCCGGGGCGGCGAGCAGCTCGTCGAGGCCGAGCGCCTCCGCCTCCGCCGGCTCCAGCCGGTAGAGGTCGACGTGGAGCAGCCGCCCGGCGCTCCCCTGGTGCTCGCGGATCAGCGTGTAGGTGGGCGACTGCACCTCGCGCGGATCGATGCCGAGGCCGCGGCCGATGCCGCGCGCCAGCACCGTCTTGCCGCTCCCCAGGTCGCCGGAGAGGAGGAGGATGCCGTCGGGAGCGAGCTCGCCGGCGAGCGCCTCCCCCACTGCCTCCGTCTCCGCCTCGCTGGCGGTGAGCCAGCGCCGCATCAGGCCGCCGGCTCCGGCGCCGCCGGCCAGGCGGCCGGAGAGAATCCGCTCACGACTCCGCCAGCAGCCGCTCGCAGGCCGCCCCCAGCGCGTCGACGAGGTCGGCCGCGGCGCGGCCATGGCTGCCGTGCGCCTCGACCGCGAGGTCGCCGGCGAGGCCGTGGAGATAGACCGCCAGGCGCGCCGCGTCGCGCGCCGGGAGCCCCTGCGCGAGGAGGGCGACGACGATCCCGGTCAGCACGTCGCCGGTGCCGCCGGTCGCCATCGCGGCGTTGCCGGTGGGGTTGACGTCGACGTCGCCACCGGGGGCCGCGATCAGGCTGCGCCGGCCCTTGAGGACGACGACGGCGCGCGCCGCCGCCGCCGCTCGCCGCGCCGCACCGAGGCGGTCCGCCTCGACCTCGGCGGTGGCGATGCCGAGCAGCCGGCCGAGCTCGCCCGGATGCGGCGTGAGCACCGCCTGGCGGCCGTCGAGGACGCCGCCGAGCTCCTCGGCGCGGCCGGCGAAGGCGTTGAGCCCGTCGGCGTCGAGGACCAGCGGCAGCCGGCACTCGGCGACCAGGCGGCGGATCGCCGCGGCGGTCTCCTCGCCGCCGCCGAGGCCGGGACCGACGGCGAGCGCCGATTTGCCCGCCGACTTGCTGGCGAGGAATTCGAGGGCCGCCTCGACGGCCGCCGCGGCGAGCTGGCCCGAGCCGGTGGCCGGCAGGGCGAGGGTCATCGACTCGATCGAGCCCAGGTCGACCGTCGGCAGCAGCGGCGCCGGCACCGCGGCGGTCACCAGGCCGGCGCCGGCGCGCACCGCGGCGCGGCTGGCGAGGATCGCCGCCCCCGCCTTCCCCGGCGAGCCGGCGACGATCACCGCGTGGCCGGAGTCCCCCTTGTTGGCGCCCGCCGGCCGCTCGGGGAGGAGCGGCGCGAGCTCCTCGGCGGTGGAGAGAAAGAGCCGGCCGGCGGGCTCTTCCGCCTCGTCGATCAGCCGCGCCGGCACGCCGAGGTCGGCGATCACCAGGCGGCCCATGGCGTCCGCCGCCGGCGGCAGCAGGTGGGCGATCTTGGGGGCGCCGAAGGTGACGGTGAGGTCGGCCGGCAGGTGCGGCCCGTAGATCTCGGGCCGGCTGCCGTGGAGCCCGGAGGGAATGTCGACCGCCACCTTGGGCACCGCCAGCTCGGCGAGCGCCGCGACCAGCGCCGCCGCCTCGCCGGCGAGCGGCCGGCCGAGGCCGGTGCCGTAGAGGGCGTCGACGAATAGGTCGGTCGCCGCGGCCGCGGCGACCAGCGGCGCCGGATCGTTCCCGGCGCCGAGCGCGTGGACCGGCAGCTCCATCCGGCGGCAGATGGCGAGCTGCAGCGCGGCGTCGCCTTCCGGCTCGCGGCCGCCGCCCGCCAGCCACACCTCCACCTCGTAGCCGCGCACCGCCAGGTGGCGCGCCACGGCGCAGCCGTCGCCGCCGTTGTTGCCCGGCCCGCAGACGACGACCGCCGATTCGGCCTGCGGGTAGGCCTCGCCGATGGCGTCGGCGACGCCGATCGCCGCGTTCTCCATGAGCACCAGCGCGGGGACGCCGAGCCGCTCGATCGCCGCCCGGTCGACGGCCCGCATGGCCTCCGCCGAGAGCGCCCTCATGGCGCCTCCGCGGCCGCCGGGACGGCCGCCGGCAGCCGCCGCCAGGCGGCGAGGAGCTGGCGGGTGCGCGGGCAGCCGAGGTCGGAGCGCGCCATGCGGAGCGCCAGGCGGTCGAGATCCGCCGGCGTGTCGACGTCGGCCGCGGCGGGCAGCAGCGCCGGCTCGACGCCGAGCGCCCGGCAGCGCTCGAGCGTCTGCGCGAGCACCCGCTCGGTGCTCCAGTCGATCTCGGCGAAGAGCTCGCCCGGGATGCCGTGGGGAAAGCGCTCGGCGGCGAGCGCGATCAGGTAGTAGCCGCCGTCCTCGGCGGGGCCGAGGACGACCGCGGCGCCGGCGGCGAGGAGGGCGAAGGCGCGCTCGACGAGGTCGGCCGAGAGCGTCGGGTGGTCGCTGCCGAGGGCGGCGACGAAGGGCGCCTCGGCGGCCGCCGCGGCGAGCGCGCCGTGGAGGCGGGCGCCGAGGTCGGCGCCCGCCTGGCGGACGGCGGCGAGGCCGGCGAGCGGCGGCGCGGGGAGCGCCTCGCCGGGATCGAGCGCCCAGGCGACGGTGAGCCCGAAGGGCCGCGGCGCCAGGCGCGCCACCAGGTCGGCGACGAAGGCGGCGTGGAGATCGGCGGCCTGCTCTGCGGTGAGACCGGCGTTAAGATCGATCAGCCGCGTCTTCACGCGGCCGGCGCGCGCCGGCTTGGTGAAGAGGAGCAGGCGGCGGGCGGCGGACACCGCAGCATCATAGCAACCGGTCGCCGCTCGCCTCCCGTCAGCCGACCGCCCATGACCGCTCCCCCGCAATCTTCCCCGCCCGTCGCCCTGCCCGGCTCGCGTGGTCCGCTCGGGCCGCTCACCCTGCTGACCGACTTCGGGCTCGACGACTACTACGTCGCGGCGGTCAAGGGGATCGTGCTGGGACGGGCGCCGGGGGCGGTGATCGTCGACCTCTCGCACGGCGTGGCGCCCGGCGACGTCGAGGCGGCGGCCTTCCTCCTCGCCGCCGCGGCGCCCGCCTTTCCGCGCGGCACGGTGCACCTCGCGGTGGTCGACCCCGGCGTCGGCAGCGCCCGCCGCCTGCTCGTCGTCGCGGCCGGCGGCGCGCTCTCCGGCCACCTCTTCGTGGCGCCGGACAACGGCCTGCTGACGCCGTTCCTCGCCGACGCCCGCGCCGTCCACGCCGCCGAGCGGCCCGATCTCTATCATCCGGGCGCCGGCGCCACCTTCCACGGCCGCGACCGCTTCGCGCCGCTCGCCGCGGCGCTCCTCACCGGCACCGCGCCGGCGGCTCTCGGGCCGGCCATCTCCGACGCCGTCCGCGCGGCCGCAGCGCCGCCGCGCCGCGAGCCGGGCTGCCTCCACGGCCGGGTCGTCCACGTCGACCGCTTCGGCAACCTGGTCACCGACATCCCCACCGCCTGGCTCGCCGGCGGGCCGCTCCGCGCCGAGGTCGGCGGCCACGCCGCCACCGCCCGCGCCACCCACTACCGCGAGCTGGCGCCGGGCGAGCCCGGCGTCCTGCCGGGCTCCCTCGGCACTCTCGAGCTGGCGCTCGACGGCGAAAACCTTGCGCAACGGTGGCGGGTCGGCCGCGGCGCCGCCGTCCGCATCGCCACCGCCGGCGGCACATCTCTCGGTTGAGAGCGTTACAATCGCCGGCGGCCGTCGGGCCACCGGCGCGCGACCTGGAAGGAGCGAAGGGTCATGACGAAGTGGGAGTACAAGATCATCAACATCCGCAGCGAGAACTACCGTCTGGACCCCAACTCGGCGCCGCAGCTCAACCTGCTCGGAGAGGAAGGGTGGGAGCTCGTCTCGATCACCTCGGTCAACTTCAAGACCGGCGCGACGGACAACATTGCGATGGTCTTCAAGCGGGCGCTCGCCGGCGGCTGATCGCCCGCCGGCTCCGCATCGACACACACCGCTGGCTCTGCTTGGTCTGCTTATTCGGCGCGCACGCGCTTGCGGCGCCGCCTCGGCCCGGCCCCCTTCAGGGCGAGGGCGAAGCCGGCGGCGCCGGCGAGGAGGGCGAGCGCCATGTAGCCGCGCCGGGGCACCACCCCGAGCTCCGTCTCGACCGCCGCCCGCACGTCGGCCAGGCGCTCCTCGGCGGCGCGGCGGCTCTCCGCCAGCCGGCGCTCGGCCTCGCGGCGGGCGTCGTCCAATCGGCTCATGAGATCTCCTGTGAGGTGTCGCGCGAGGGCGGCACCCGGCGGCCGACCGGCGCCGCGCCGAGCGGCGGTTTCTCCTCGGCGAGCAGCGTGTGCTGCCACCAGTCGAGATGATCCTCGAGGTGCTCGCGGAGGCTGGCGGCCGGGTTCTCGAAGCGCGCCACCCGCCGCATCCCCAGCCAGGCGAGGAGCGCGGCGAAGGCGAGGAAGATGCCGGTGACGATGAGCGCCGCCGCCCACGCCTGCAGCCAGATGGCGATCACCGCGCCGACCGCGAAGAGGAGCGCGCCCAGAGTCCAGAAGAGGACGAAGAAGGCGGCGGCGAGGAGGCCGAGGCCGCTCACCAGGTGGCGGCCGGAGCGCGCCCACTCCTCCTTGAGCGAGTCGACCTCGGCCCACAGAACCTCGATCAGCGCGCTGCCCAGCGAACGGAAGAGATCGATCCAACCCAAGACGAGTACCTCGGCGAAGCGGGCGTCCGGTGGCGGCTCGGCTAGCCTCCGACGTGGAGGCCGCGCGCGGTGAAGGACGAAGAGGCGGCGGCCTCGTCACGCAATCCCACCGCGATCCGCGAATTGCCGCGGCGCATCAGCAGGCTCACGGTGTAAACATAATATTTCCCCTTCGCCTTCGCAACGTCGGCATTGGGGATGTTGATCGGCACCCGCGCCTGCTGCACCGTCGAGGTGTTGCCGTCGGAATCGATGGCGGCGAAGAAGAGCCGCAGGCTCGCCTCCTGGCTGGTCGCCCGCGGGATGAGCGTCACCCGGCCGAGCGGGATCTTGACCGCCACCGGCACCAGGTAGAAGCCGTCCTCGCGCGCCGTCGAATGGCCGAACTCGAGATCGATGGCGAGCGGGTTCTGCTCGAAGGGGAACTGCAGCACGGCGAGCGTGCTGTCGCTCATCTGCGTCTCCGGGCTCTTGTCCCGATAGCCGTCGCGGTGGCGGGCGGTGAGCCCCTTCTTCTTCAGCTTGACCTCGATCTTGTGGTACCGCCCGTCGCCGGAATGGACCGGGCTGTAGCCCAGCGAGTAGTAGGTGTTGAAGTCGGAGGAGAGGCGCTCGAGATCGGGCAGCACGCGGTTGGCGTTGATGATCGACACCCCGCCGGTGTCCTCGGCGAGCATCTGCAGCGGCGCCTGCATGTTGGAGAGCTCGATCTGATCGAGATAGATGCCCTGGTCGTTGGTGGCGTTCTCCGCGGAGTTCGACGAGTAGCCGCGCAGGCCGCCGGCATCGATGGTGTAGAAGGTGACGCGGTTGGCGTTGGCCTTCGAGGAGAGCTCGGCGAAGCGCCGCGAGGCGTCGAAGTCGATCGCCTCGTTGAGGGCGCCGGAGGAGCCCTCCTGATACTTGTTCTGCACCGCGTAGAACATGTCCTCGCCGGCCTTGAGGGGGATGCCGTCGCTGACGTAGAGGATCGCCTTCCTGCCCGGCAGGCCGGCCATCGAGTCGACCATCTTCTTCATCGCGTCGATGGTGAAGGTGAGATCGTTCATCACCGACTCGGCGTAGCCGCGGGCGTAGTCGAGCGCCTCGGTGGCGTTGGTCGACTGCTGGATCTGATCGAGGATCAGCTTGCGGTCGGAGTCGGCGTGCACGGCGCTGCCGGTCACCTTCTCCTGATCGGTCAGGATGTCGTTGACCAGGTCGGGATCGCTGGTGAAACCGCTGCGGATGTGCAGCTCGCGGTCGTAGGTCACCAGCATGACGCGATCCTCGCGGCTGATGTGGTTGTGGAGGAAGACGCGCACCTCCTTCAGCACCCGGTTGCGGTTGAACGGATGGATGTTGAAGTTGTCGAGGTAGACGATGAGGCGCAGGCGCTGGTCCTCGGGCACCGGCGGGGCGCCGCCCTTGCGCTCGGGCGGCGGCTGGCCGGGCGCCGTCTCCTCGACGCCGGCGAGGGCGCCGGTCGGGCGGCCGTTCTCGACCGAGTAGAAGTTGCTGATCTTGACCGGCTTGCCGTCCTCGAAGAGGTCGAAGTCGTCCTTGGTGAGGCCGCTGACGCGATTGCCCTTCTTGTCGGTGACGTAGACGTCGACGTTGACGACGGTGACGTCGAGGCTCTCGCCGAAACCTTCGCCGCCCTTCGGCGCCTCGCTCTTGGCGGCGGGGGCCTTGATGTCCGCGACGGCGGCGGCGGCATGGCGGGCGGCGGCATCGGAATCACCCGGCTTCGGCGGCGGCGCGGCGGCGGCCAAGCCGGCGCACAGCGCGGCGGGGAGTACGAGCGAAAGAACGCGAATCTTCATAGTGGGTTGACCCTCGATCGGCGGGCGGCGCGAGCAGGGCGTTCCCCTGCCGCAGACGCCGCCCGAGGGGCCATTATAGGGGACGCGGCGGACGGCCGGCGGATTCGGCGGCGGCTCCGGCCGCCGGCGCGTCCTCGAGCGTGCGGCCTCAGCGCGTCTCCTTGACCTCGGTCGAGGAGGTGAGGATGCGGTCCGAGAGCCGGTCGACGATGGCGATCGTCATCCGCTGATCGATCTTGCGCAGCTCGACGGTGGTGTCGTAGGGGATGAACTTGCCGGCGTCGGGCTGGCGGTCGAGGGTCAGCTTGAAGGGCACCGCCGGGATGTTCGACCGGTGGCCGTCGCGGTCGAGCGCCGAGACGCGCAGCTCGAGCTCGCTGACGAACTTGCCGTCGAGCGGCACGAAGGTGACGCCGGAGACCGGGATCGCCACCGTCACCGGCACCCGCATGGTGTGCCAGCCCGAGGAGGCCGTCTGGCCGAGCTGCACCGGCAGGCCGGGGCCGGCCGGCGCGTTGCCGAAGAGCATGGCGGCCTCGACCGCCATCGTCGCCTCGCCGCGCTGCGAGAGGTCGAGGTAGTCCTGGCGGGCGCGCGCCGTGAGACCGCGGCGCACGACGTCGACGCGGAGCTGATGGCGCACGTCGTCGCGGCGGAGCGCCGGGGTGAAGCCGATCCAGTAGTACGAGCGGGTGTCGTCGGCAGCGATCGAGAGCGGCGAGTCGTGGTGGCCGGCGAGGATCGGCTGGCCGCCGGTCTGCTCGGCCAGGGTGTCGAGGGTGGCGCGCACCTCGGTCGACCGCGCCGAGAAGGCGTCGCCCTTGTCGAGCCCCTCGGAGTCGATCGGATAGATGGTGTAGCCGAGGAGGTTGGCGGTGTCGTCGAGGGGACCCAGGAGCTGGTCGCCGCGCGGCAGCTCCTGCTCGATCGGCCGCTTGGCGTTGTTGACCACGTAGTCCGCCGGCGAGTAGGGCCAGGCGCCGGCGAAGAGCAGCATCACCTTCCTTCCGGGAGGCGAGGCGAAGCCGTGCAGCGTGGCGACCGCGGCGTCGACCGAATGGCCGACCTGCTCGGCCAGGCGCTCGGCGAAGGGGAGCTGCTCGAAGTTGAGGCGGCCGATGCCGCGGTCGTTGCCAAAGCCGCCGCGGCCGCCGTTGCCGCCCGGCCGGCCGAACTGGGCGCTGAGGCCGCCGCGGCCGCGCCCGTCGGCGCTGCGCAGCCCCTCGTAGGCGGTGAGCTCGCCCAGGCGCTGCAGGCCGAAGGCGGGGCGCGCCATCGCCGCGTCGATCGCCGCCGCCAGATCCGCCTGCGAGCTCGTCCAGCCGGAGAGCTGGGTGAGCTTCTTGCCGTCGAAGGCGACGATCGCCATGCGGTCGTCGGGGCCCATGCGGCCGAGATCTTTCTTCAGGTTGCCGAGCTCCTCGTTGCGGTTCGGCGCGAAGGAGAAGAAGTCGTCGAGATAGACCAGGTAGCTGTTGCCGACCGGGGCGCCGGGGAGGACGCTCGGCAGGCCCTGGACGCCGCGGCCCGCCGGGGCGACGGCGGCGCCGCCGCGCACCTCGGTGAAGTAGTCGATGGGCACCTCGCGGCCGTCCACCTTGAGGCGGAAGTCGCCCGGCGCCAGGCCGCCGACGCGCAGGCCGCCGCGGTCGGTGACCACCACCTCGACGTTGACGACGCGGACATCGACGCGGTCGTCGAAGCTGGGCGTCGCGGTGGGAGCGGGCGGCGGTGCCGCGGCGGCCGTCGCCGCGGCGGCGAGGCCGAATGCGAGGAGGGAGAGAGCGAGCGGTTTCATCGTTGACCTCCTTGTCAGCGAGGTCGGGGCGGGGCGGCCGCCGGAGGTCCCGGCGCCGTCCCGCTGCGGCCTACTTCGGGTTGTAATCGGCCGAGGTGGTCAGGACCTTGCTCGAGAGCGGGTCGAAGATCGCCACGGTCAGGTGCTGCTGGATCTTCCGCAGCTGCAGCGTGGTGCGGTACGGAATGTATTTGCTGGCGTCCGGCGGCTTGTCCAGGGTCAGCTTGAAGGTGACGAGGGGCACCTCCGAGCGGTTGCCGTCCCGGTCGATGGCGGCGGCGCGGAACTCGAGCTCGGCGACGTACTTGCCCTCGAGCGGCACGAAGGTGACGGCGGAGACCGGGATCGCCACCGTCAACGGCACCTGGATCTCGCGCCGGCCGGCGGCCTTGCCGGGGCCGAACTGGATGGGGAGCGGCTTGGCGTCCGGGCCGTTGCCGAAGAGCATGGCGCTCTCCACCATCATCGCCCCCTCGCCGCGCTGCGAGAGGTCGAGGTAGCCCTGGCGGGTGCGCACCTTGTAGCCCGGCTTGAGCACCTCGACGGCGAGCTTGTGGCGGGCGTCGTCGCGCTTGAAGGCCGGCGTGAAGCCGAGCCAGTAGTAGGAGCGGGTGTCGTCGGTGACGGCGGCGAGCGGCGAGCCGCGGAGGCCGTAGAGGAGCGCCTTGCCGCCGGTCTGATCGGCGACCGTGAGGAGAGTCGTGCGCAGCTCGTTGTCGCGCACCGCGAGCGCGTTCTGCGGCAGCGCGCGCTGGCGGCCGGCGTCGACCGCGTTCTGCTCGACGCCCTGGACGTCGACCGGATAGAGGGTGTAGCCGAGGAGGTTGGCGGTGTCGTCGAGCGGCCGCAGCAGCGTCTCGCCGGTGGGCACGTCGCGGTCGAGGATCGGCCGGTTGGCGTTGTTGATCGCGTAGTCGACCGGCGAGTAGGGCCAGCCGCCGGTGAGGAGGAGCATCACCTTGCGGCCGGAGGGCGAGGCGAAGCCGCGGAGCGTCGACACCGCCGCCTGCACCGAGCGGTCGATCTGGTCGGCCAAGCGGCGCGTGTAGGAGAGCTCCTCGGTGTCGAGCTGCGTCGTCAGGTCGTACTGCCGGCTGTTGGTGACGCCGCCGAGGCTGAGACTGCCGCCGCCGGCGCGGCGGCCGGTCTCGAAGGCGTTGAGCTCGGCGACGCGCTGCAGGCCGTAGGCCGGGCGGCGGCTCGCCTCGGCGAGCGCGCGGCCGAGCGCCGTCGTCGAGTTGGTCCAGCTCGCCAGCATGTCGAGCCGCCGGCCGTCGTAGGCGACGATCGCCATGCGGTCGTCGGGGCCGAGGCGGGCGAGGTCGTCCTTCAAGTTGCGCAGCACCCCGTCGCGGCGGTCGGCGACCGAGAAGAAGTCGTCGATGTAGACCAGGTAGCTGGTGCCGACGGGCGAGCCGGGCTCGAGCGTCGGCAGGCCGCGGACGGCCGTCTCGCTCCCCGGCGCCGGGGCGATGGCGTCGCCGCCGCGCACCTCGGTGAAGTAGTCGATCGGCACCGCCTTGCCGTCGACCTTGAGGCGGAAGTCGCCGGGCGCCAGGCCGGGCACCCGGTCGCCGTGGCGGTCGGTCACCACCACCTCGACGTTGACGACGCGGACCTCGATGCGCTCGCCGAAGGTGGGGGTGGGCTGCAGCGGCTCGCTTGCCGCCGCCGGTCCTGCCGCCGAGCCGCCCGAGCCGGCGGGCGGCGTCTGGGCGGCCTGCGCGGCGATACCGCCGGCGAGCGACAGGCAGGCCGCGGCGCCGAGCGCGAGCCAGGCGGCGGGACGTCCGAGGGGGTTCTGCATGGATGATCCTCCAGAGAAGATGTCAGGTCCTACGCGGACAACCCGGCGCGCCGCCTCATGCAGTGTGCCCGACCGGCGGCGCATCCGTGCATCCTCCCCGAGGCAAGGGACGGGGGGTGCAAGGGTGATACCGGCGGCTCCGTCCTCGGCGGCAGGGGGGCGCCGGGCGGCGAGCGTCCTCTCGAGGCGACGGCGGCGTCCGCCGCTTACGACGGCGACGGCGGCGCCACGGGGAGCCGCCGGCGCAGGTGGGCGACGATCTTGGGGCCATGGTCGCGGGAGTTCTCGATGAAGATGAGGTCGGTCCGGCGCCCCGCCTGGATGGTGCCGGCGATGTAGAGGCCGGGCACGTTCGACTCGCAGCTCACCGGATCGACCTTCGGCACCAGGGTGATGGGGTCGACCTCGACGCCGCAGCGGCGCTCGAAGTCGGCGTCGGGGTGATAGCCGATGAGCACGTAGGCCGCCTGGGCGGCGAGCACCTCGCGGCCGCTCGGCGTCCGCACCGCGACGCCGCCGCCGGGGAGGAACTCCTCGACGGTGGTGCCGAAGCGGGCGGTGATCGAGCCCTCGGCGATGCGGTTCTCGACGTCCGGCTTGAGCCAGTATTTGACCCCCGGCTTGAGCGCCTGGCCGCGGTGGACCATGGTGACGCGGGCGCCGTTGCGCCACAGCTCGACCGCCGCCTCGGCGGCGGTGTTGCCGGCGCCGACGATGACGACGTCCTGGGCGAAGTGCGGGTAGGGCTCGTGATAGCGGTTCTTCACCCAGGGGAGGTCCTCGCCGGGGACGCCCAGCCGGTAGGGGTTCCCCCAGTAGCCGGTGGCCAGCGCCACGGCGCGGGCGCGGCGCACCGTCTCGGCGCCCCCCAGGGTCGGCCGGCTGCGCACCCGGAAGCCGCCCTCGCCCCCCTCGACCGCCCGCACTTCGAGGACCTCCTCGTAGAGCGCCAGAGGCACCTGGAAGCTGTCGACGACGGAGCGGTAGTAGACCAGCGCCTGGCGGCGGCTCGGCTTGTCCTCCGGGATGGCGAAGGGCATGCCGGCGATCTCCAGCCGGTCGCGGGTGGTGAAGAACTCGAGGAAGGTCGGGTACTCCTGGATGGCGGCGGTGATCGGCCCGCGGTCGACGAGGAGGACGGCGAGGTCCACCTTGCGCGCCTCGGCGCCGATGGCGATGCCGGTGGGGCCGGCGCCGACCACCAGCAGGTCGAGCATCGGCGGCTCGCCCAGCGGCTCGGCAGGGTGCTCGTGGATGGCGGTCGGCAGGCTGGTCTCTTCGCTCATCGGCTGTCTTCGGCTCCTCGGGCTCCTCGCTCGTCCGCCGCCCATTTTGTCAGAAGGCGCGCCTCGCGTGCCTCGGCGGCGGCGGCGGCCGGCGGGTCAGGCCGGGGCTCCGGCGCGCTTCACGCCGCGCTCTAGGCCAACGGATGCCCGAGCGGCCCGCGGCCGCGGCCGAGCCCGGGGGCGGCGAGGATCGCCCGCCGCACGTAGGCGATGGCGCCGGCCGCCGCGGCGGGGAGCGCCTCCCCCCTCGCCAGGCGCACGGCGAGCGCCGCCGAGAGCGTGCAACCGGTGCCGTGGCCCGTCCGGGCCGACCCGCCCACCTCTCCCCCGCCGCCGAGCCGCGGAGCGGCGAAGCGGTGGACCTCGCCGCCGACGACCAGCAGGTCGACCACCTCGTCCCACTCGTCGTGGCCGCCCTTGGCGAGGACCGCCGGCCCGCGCCGGGCGAGGGCGCGCGCCGCCTCCAGCCGCCGCGCCTCGCCGGCCCCGGCGAGACCCGCGAGGCCGGTCAGCCGCTCGAGCTCCGGCAGGTTGGGGGTGACGACGGTCGCCAGAGGCAGCAGGCACTCCAAGACGAGCGGCAGCGCCGCGTCGGCGAGGAGCGCGGCGCCGGCGGTCGCCGCCAGCACCGGGTCGAGGACGACGGGGATGGCAGCCGAACCGGCGGCCATCCGCAGGTGGACGGCGAGGCGGTCGGCGACGACGGCGGCGATGCCGGCGTCGCCCAGCATGCCGATCTTCACCCCGTCGACGCCGATGTCGCCGAAGGCGGCGTCGATCTCGGCCGCGACGAGCGCCGGCGGCAGGAGATGGACGGCGTGGACGGCGAGGGTGTCCTGGGCGGTGACCGCGGTGAGCGCCGTGAGCCCGTAGGCGCCGTGCGCGGCGAAGGTCGCGAGATCGGCCTGGATGCCGGCGCCGCCGCCGGAGTCCGAGCCGGCGATGGTCAGCAGGCGGAGGGGGGGCACGCCGCGCTCCGCAGAGGCCGGGGGAGGCGCGCCGCGGCGCTCAGGCGGTGGCGACGGCGACGCGGCGGCGCGACCACCAGACGCCGAACATGAGCAGGAAGACGGCGACGCTGATCGCCTGCGCCAGGGTGAAGCCGGCGATGAAGCGGTCGTCCTTGGCGCGCAGGAACTCGACCGCGAAGCGCTCGGCGGAGAGCAGGCAGAGGATCGGCAGCAGCACCGAGCCCGGCGGGCCGCCGCGCTTGAGATAGCGCACGCCGATCGCCCAGATGGCGAGGCAGATGAGCGTCTCGTAGATCTGCGTCGGGTGGACGCGGACGAGAAAGTCGTCCGGGAAGGTGTTGGGGATCGGCAGGTGGAAGGTCTCGCGGAGCGCTCCGGCGGTGGTCGGCGGCAGGCCGACCGGGAAGGCGACCCCCCACGGGAGCGTGGTCGGCCGCCCGTAGTCGTCGCCGACGAGGAAGCAGCCGATGCGGCCGATGGCGTAGCCCAGGGCGAGCGCCGGAGCGACGGCGTCGGCGGTCGTCCACAGCGGCAGGCGGCGGCTGCGCATCACCCAGACGACGCCGATGGCGCCGAGGATGAAGCCGCCGTACCAGACCAGGCCGGAGCGGTCGAAGAGCAGCCGCCAGTTGCCGTAGAGGATGGCGTAGTAGACCTTGGCGCCGACGATGCCGCCGACGCCGGCGGCGAAGATGAGCGCCGAGGCGTCCTCCTCGTTGCCGGCGCCGAGGCGGCGCATCCCCCAGCCGAGCTGCAGATAGCTGGCGATGAAGGCGAAGACCAGCATCACCCCGAAAGGGCTGATCGAGAAGGAGCCGATGTGGAAGAGCTCTTGGATCATGGGGGTGTACGGGCTCTCGGGGTTCGACGATGGGCTGGCGCAGGCTCGCGGTCGGTCGGAAGGCGGCGCAATCGTAACAGAAGGCGCTCCCCCGCCACGCATGGATCCGACGCGCGGCCGCCGCACCGCCGCCGCGCCGAGCCGCAGCCGCGCCGAGCTTCTGTCGCGGCGCAGCGACCTCGGCCTCACGGCACGCGCCACGCCACCCGCGAGGTTCCCCGGCAGCCTGCTAGAATCCCTCTTCCCATGATCTCCGAGGCGACCCGGGACGGCTTCGCCATCCTGTCCCGGCGGGTGCGCGAGGGGACCGGCGGCCGCTGGCTCGTCCTCACCCACGACAACCCCGATCCCGACGCCCTCGCCTCGGCGATCCTCCTCGGCCGCATCCTCCGCCGCTCCTTCGGGCAGAAGGTGACCGTCGCCTACGGCGGCATCATCGGCCGCGCCGAGAACCGCGAGATGGTGCGCGCTCTGCGCCTGCCGCTCTCCCACATCCGGCGCCTGAACACCAAGAGCTACGGCCGCTTCGCGCTCGTCGACACGCAGCCGCGGAGCGGCAACAACCAGCTGCCGCGAAACGTCGCGGCGGACATCGTCATCGACCACCATCCGCTGCGCCGCGCCACCGAGAGCGCCGGTTTCCACGACGTCCGCCCGCGCTACGGCGCCACGGCGACGATCCTCGCCGAGTACCTGCTGGCGAGCGGTGTCCGCGGCAGCCATGCCCTCGCCACGGCGCTGGTCTACGCCATCCGCTCCGAGACGCAGGACTTCGCGCGCGAGTACGCCGGCCCCGACAAGGAGATCTACGACATCTTCTTCCCGCAGGCCGACCACCGCCTGCTCGCCCGCATCCAGACCCCCCGCCTCCCCTTCAGCTACTTCCGCAACCTGCACGAGGCGCTGGAGAGCCTGGAGACGGTCGAAACCCTGGTGGTCTCCCACCTCGGCGCCGTCGAGCAGCCCGACATCGTCCCCGAGATCGCCGACCTCCTCCTCCGCCTCGAGGGCAAGACCTGGTCCCTCGCCACCGGCCGCTTCGGCGACCGCATCTACCTCTCCATCCGCACCACCAACCCTCGCGCCGAAGCGGGAACCATCATGCGCCGCCTCCTCGGCCGGCGAGGCAAAGGAGGCGGCCACGGCCGCACCGCCGGCGGCTGGCTCGACGTCGCCAAGATCCCGGAACCCGACCGCCTCGCCGTCCAGCGCGACCTCGCCGCGCGGCTGGCGAGGGAGCTGAAGAAGGATCCGGGGAAGCTGGGGAGGTTGGGGGTGCGGTAGGGGTGCTTGCCGGACACGGAGCGTTGATGAAACCGGGTCGCTAGCGCATGCCAATCGGCTCCCCCGAAAGGCCGTCTCACTAAAAGGCAAGGAGACAGCGATGCCTCGGGACTATTTCGCAGAACTCTTCGTCGCTGGCTTAATGGCGGATGCCGGGTGGAACGTTTATTTTCCGCACCCTCCACACAGCGTTCATGCCTTTTCCGCGCCTCAAGAAGAATAAGCGCGGCTGGCGTTGCGAACCGTGCTCCTTTGTGGCCGGCGCACCAAAACCGCGGCGAGACTACAAGTGCTTCTTCGACGACTCTGGCTTAAAAGCACTGGAGCGACCTGACTGGTCCTCGCTGTAAGTGAACTGTCGCACGGCCGGAAACCGCCTATGCCTGTATTGGATATCCGCTGCAACGAGCGGTTAGGCGGCCGATCGCGGCTGTTCCGAGGTGGTTGAATGTCGCCTCAACCCACCAGCGGCGCGCAGCGCCATCTGCTGCATGCT
Source organism: uncultured Acidobacteriota bacterium (assembly GCA_963755825.1). Lineage (GTDB taxonomy): Bacteria > Acidobacteriota > Thermoanaerobaculia > Multivoradales > UBA5704 > DATBQN01. The sequence continues at coordinate 1,012,102 of CAVWLA010000001.1, forward strand.
TTTGTCAGGTCGCGTTCGGTGACCCGCCGCGCCGTCCTCGCACCTCGTACCGAAGACCCACCATGCCGCTCTTGTAGGCTTTGACCTCCGCCAGATGGAGGGCGATGTCTCGGTCGAGCTTGTCGAAGAAGGGGATCCCATCGCCGATCAGGATCGGCAGGATCGAATAGCGAACTTCGTCGGCGAGCCCGAGACGAAGGCATTCGGCGGAGACCATGCCGCCGCCGACGAACCAGATGCTGCGGAACGCCGGCCGTAGGCGCTCGTTCACGAATTCCACGAGATCGCCGGAGTGGAATTGAACGCTCTCCCGGGTCCGCGGCAGCTCGCGGCTGGTGAGGACGAAGGTGGGTTTGTCGCCGTAGGCCCAGCCCATTCCCTGGGCTTCGAAGCGAAGCGCGGTCTCGTAGGTCCGCGATCCCATGACGTAACAGTCGATCGTCTTGAGGAAGGCCTCGATGAATCCGGCGTCCATGGTGTCGCCGCCGACGAATTCGTCGGCGGTCTCCATCCAGTCGACGCGCCCGTCCCGGCGAGCGATGAAGCCATCGAGGCTCGCCACCATGTGGATCGTCACGCGAGAATCAGAGTTCTCCATCCCACCGTCCGCCCCGAGCACTCGAGTTTTCTCAGGCTTTGTCATTCACTGGCCCTTCCAGAAAGGATGCGGCGTGATCGGCGACCCATTGACGAAACGTTCGCGGCGGCGATCCGCATACGTCGAAGACGGTGGAGGTCACGAACGCCGGCCGCCCGATCGTCGCCCCCCAGGCGGCCAAGAGCATGTCGACCGCCGGGCGCGGCCAGCTCCCGGCCGTCTCGCGGCGGAAGTCGTCCGGCGACAGCTCCTCGAACCGAATCGGGCGTCCGATGACGGCGCCGATGATATTCACCTGCTCCGCCTGGCTCAACGACTGCGGGCCGGTGAGCACGTAGTCGCGTCCGACGTGTCCATCCTCGTCGAGAGCCCGCGCCGCCACGGCCGCGACGTCGCGGTCGTCGATCGGCGCCGTCTCGGCCGCCCCGTACGGCCAGCGGACGACGTCTCCGCGTCGAATCGCCGGCGCCCACCAGGACCGCGCGTTAGACGCGAACATCCCCGGCCGGAGGACTGTCGGCTCCAGTCCAGCGATCACGAGGAGGCGCTCGACCCCGGCGTGGAAGCGAGCCATGGGGTTCGGCTGCTGGAAGAACGGGTGCGGTGTCTGGTGCGGCGAGGAGAGAAAGACCACCCGCCGCGTGCGCGCCGCGAGACGGTCGACGACGGCGGGAGCGGTATCCGGCGGCGCGGTCCAGAGCAGAAACACCGCACGGACGCCCGCGAGCGCGGCATCGATGGACTCGGGCACGGTGAGGTCGCCCGTGACGACCTCGACGGCCGCCGGCAGCCCGGCCGTCGCCGGTCGGCGCGTGAGCGCGCGCACCGGCACGCCCGCGGCGAGCAGCTGGGCGATGACCTCGCGCCCGATCCGGCCGGTGGCTCCCGTCACGAGGACGGGATGGGCTCCTGCGTTGTTCACGTCAGCCAAGAATAACCGGCGGGCTCGGGATGTCAATTGCGATCGCGCGGCGTCGTATGGGGGGCCGAAGGGCAGGTTGGCGGCCCAGGAGCTTCGGAGGGGTGGCGCGCTCCGCCCGGTTGCGGAGCGCGCGCTGGCGCGAGTGGGCTCAGGCGAAGGCGGTCACCCGCCAATAGCCGTTGGAGTAGGTCGTCCAGCCGTTGTTCGGGTCCCAGAAGCCGTGCAGGGGCGAGCCGGAAAAGATGTTCAGGACGACGGAGTCGGCGTCCATGGCGATGGTCACCGGGTTGCCGGAATAGCGGTTGTCCCAGGACCACAGCACCGGGTAGGCGGTCTGCAGGTCGGCGCTGAAGGTCACGATCACCTCCGATGGAATGGTGCCGAGCCCGTGCTGGAAGATGACCTTGTGGTTGGCCGAATTGGAGTCCGGCACCCAGGTCGAACGGTACTGCGCCGGCGCCGCCGCCGCCGCCAGCTCTCCGCCGCCGTTGAACTTCATCGCCTCGCCCTGGGTGACATGCTCCATCACATCATTCATCACGTTCCCCTTTCGGTTGTCCTGCGTTCGAAAGGGCATAGAGCAATGATGATGCCATAGCGCCTGTGCAGCAGAACGCATGAGAACCTGAAGTGTCGCCGCGATGTCGGTCGCTCCCGAGGCGATGTCGGACGCTCGCCGACGACGCCGGCGCTACCGCCCGGAAGCGCGCGGGCTTTAGCGCCGCCCGAGCCGCCGGAGGATGATGCGCTCGAGCTCGCGCTCCTCCAGCCGCACCTTGGCGACCGCCAGGCCGCCGCGGAGGAGCACCGGCACGACGTCGCCGTAACGCTCGCGGAGGGCAGGATCGGCGTCGACGTCGAGCGCCGCGTAGGCGAGGCCGTGGCGCGGCAGGACGGTGTCGAGCACCTTCGCCATCTCGTCGCAGAGGTGGCAGCCGGCGCGGGTGACGAGCTCGTAGCGATCGGCGGCGGCGGCCGCCGGCGGCACCGCGCCGCTCACTCCCACTCGATCGTCGCCGGCGGCTTGCTGGTGATGTCGTAGACGACGCGGTTGACGCCCTGGACTTCGTTGACGATGCGGTTGGCGATGCGGCCGAGGAGCTCGTAGGGGAGCGGGCTCCAGTCGGCGGTCATGAAGTCCTGGGTGTCGACGGCGCGCAGAGCGACGACGCTCTCGTAGGTGCGGTAGTCCCCCATCACCCCGACGCTCTTGACCGGCAGGAGGACGGCGAACGCCTGCGCCACCCTGCCGTACCAGCCGCTCTCGCGGAGCTCCTCGAGATAGATGGCGTCCGCCTCCTGGAGGAGCGCGACGCGCGCCGCTGTCACCTCGCCGAGGATGCGCACCGCCAGGCCCGGACCGGGGAACGGATGGCGGCCGATGAGGGCCTCCGGCAGGCCGAGCTCGCGGCCGAGCTGCCGCACCTCGTCCTTGAACAGGAAGCGCAGCGGCTCGACCAGCTGGAAGCCGAGCTTCTCGGGCAGGCCGCCGACGTTGTGATGGGTCTTGATCACCGCCGACGGCCCCTTGACGGAGACCGACTCGATGACGTCGGGATAGAGCGTCCCCTGGGCGAGGAAGCCGGCGCCGCCCTGCTCCTTGAGGCGCTCGGCGGCGTCCTCGAAGACCTCGACGAAGACGCGGCCGATCGCCTTGCGCTTGGCCTCCGGCTCCTCGACCCCGGCGAGCGCGGCGAGGAAGCGCTCGCGCGCGTCGACCATCTCGATCGGGATGCCGAGGCCGTCCCTCAGGCTGTGCAGGACCTGGCCGGCCTCGTCCTTGCGCAGCACGCCGTTGTCGACGAAGACGGCGGTCGAGCGCTCGCCCACGGCGCGCTTCAAGAGCGCCGCCACCACCGAGGAGTCGACGCCGCCCGAGAGGCCGCAGATCACCCGCCCCTCCCCCACCCGGCGGCGGATCGTCTCGACCGCCTCCTCGAGGTAGGAGGCCATCCCCCAGTCGCCCACCGCGCCGCACACCCCGTAGAGGAAGTTGTGCAGGATCTCGCTGCCGGCGACGGTGTGCGACACCTCGGGGTGGAACTGGATGGCGTAGAGGCAACGATCGGCGTCCGCCATCGCCACGTGCGGCGCGTTCTCCGAGGTCGCCGTGCCGCGGAAGCCGGCGGGAAGCTTGGCCACCTGGTCGCCATGGCTCATCCACACCGTCTGCCGCGGCGCGATGCCCTCGAAGAGGATGCCGGCCTCGCCGACCGTGATCTCGGCGCGGCCGTACTCGCGCCGGCTGGAGCCCTTGACCTCGCCGCCCAGGACGTGCGCCATGAGCTGCATGCCGTAGCAGACGCCGAGGACCGGGATGCCGAGCGCGAAGAGCTCGCGCTCCGCCGACGGGGCGCCCTCGGCGAAGACGCTCTGCGGCCCGCCGGAGAGGATGATGCCGATCGGCCGCCGGCGGCGGATCGCGGCGAGCGGCAGGTCGAAGGGGTGGATCTCGCAGTACACCCGGTTCTCGCGCAGGCGCCGCGCGATGAGCTGGGTGAACTGGCTGCCGAAGTCGAGGACGAGGACGGTCTGGTGCGCGGGTGCGGCGGCAGGCCCCGCAGGAGGGGCCGAGGAAGAGTCTGTGGGCGTCGTCTCCATAGCCGATGTTAGCTCACCGGGGACGGCGGTCGCAAACGCGGCTCGGCGGACGATTCGCGACTCCGCCGGTCAGCATGGCTGCTGCGGGCGAGCGCCTACGGTCGCTGGTGAGAAGGCCTCAACGTTCGTGCGCTCGTCCTCGCACCATGCTGCCGGCTCGGCACCGCCGGAGGACAATCGGAATGGCGATCTGAACGAGATGAGTCTACAGCTCGGGCTCCGACTTGAGCTCGCGGGTCATCAGCTCGTCGAGGGCCTGGCGCGGGTCCTTGCCCTCGTACATGACGGCGACCATCTGGCGGGTAATCGGCATCTCGACGCCGCGGAGGGCGGCCAGACGGGCGATCGCCGCCGAGTTGCGGATGCCCTCGGCGACCATCTGCGTCTCGCCGGTGATCGCGGCGAGGCTCTTGCCCTGCGCCAGCTCCATGCCGGTGGCGCGGTTGCGCGAGAGACCTCCGGTGCAGGTGAGGACGAGGTCGCCGAGACCGGCCAAGCCGGCGAAGGTGCGCGCCTGGCCGCCGTAGGCGACCCCCAGCCGGGTGATCTCGTGGAGGCCGCGGGTGATCAGCGCGGCGAGGGTGTTGTGGCCGGCCCCCAGGCCGATCACCGTGCCGGCGGCGATGGCGATGACGTTCTTGCCGGCGCCGCCGAGCTCGACGCCGACCACGTCGTGCGATGAGTAGAGGCGAAAGGTGCGGGTCGCCAGCGCCTCGCGCATGGCGGTCGCGAGATCGCCGTCCTCCGAGGCGACGACCGCCGCGGTGGGCACGCCGCGCGCCAGCTCGGCCGCGAAGCTGGGTCCGGAGAGCACCGCGAAGCGCACGTCGCGGTCCGCCTGCACCCCCTCCTCGAAGACCACCTGGCTCATCCGCGCCAGACTCTCCGGCTCGACCCCCTTGGTGCAGGAGAGGAGCTGCAGCGGCCGCTCGCGCGGATGGACGGCGAGGAAGCGGCGGAGCACCTTGCGGAAGCCGTGCGAGGGGACGACGAAGAGCACCGGCGCGCTGCCGGCGAGCGCCGCGAGATCGGCGGTGGGGACGATCTGCGGCGGCAGGACGACGCCGGGGAGGTAGACGGCGTTCTCGCGCGTCGCCGCCATCCGCGCCGCCAGCGCCTCGTCGCGCGCCCAGAGGGTCACCGCGTGGTGGCCGGCTCCCGCCAGGTGGACGGCGAGCGCGGTCCCCCAGGAGCCGGCGCCGACGACGCCGATGGCAGTCATCGCTCGCCCCCCGCCGGCTGCGCCGCCGCCGCTTCGGCGACCCGCGGCGCGGCGCCCAGGCGCGGCTCGCTGCCGGCGCGGATGCGCGCCAGGTTGCCGGCGTGTTTGAGAAGGATCAGGAGCCCGAGGGCGGCGCCGGAGGCGAGCACCCACCGCCCGCCGCCGCCGGAGACCGCCGTCTGCCCGAGGCGGCGGCAGAGCAGCATGAGAAAGGGGAAGGCGAGGCCGGCGGCGATCGAGCCGAGCGAGACGTACCGCTTCCAGGCGACGACCGTCGCGAAGACGCCGAGGGCGAGGACGAGCGGCAGCGGCGCCAAGGCCGCCATCGCCCCGGCGGAGGTGGCGACCCCCTTGCCGCCGCGGAAGCCGAGGAAGAGCGGGTAGACGTGGCCGACGACCACCGCCACCCCGGCGATCCCCGCCACCCCGGCGCTGCCGCCGAGCGCCCGCGCGCCGACGACCGCCGCCGCCCCCTTGGCGACGTCCAAGAGGAGGACGGCGATGCCGGCGCCCTTGCCGGCGGCGCGCAGGACGTTGGTGGCGCCGGCGTTGCCGCTCCCCACCGTCCGCACGTCGAGCCCCTGGACGGCGCGGACGATCAGATAGCTCCAGGAGACCGAGCCGAGCAGGTAGGCGCCGACGACGATCGCCGCCACCCAGGCCGCCCAGCCGCCAGCGCTCTCCGTCATGAGGAGCGCTCTCATCCGGCCTCCGCCGCGAAGGGGAGGCTGGCGGCCTCGCGGTGGCGAGCGCCGCCGGTCCCCAGCCGGCTCTCGACGAGGACGGCGCGCGCCGCGGTGAACGGCTCCCCCAGCGGCCCCGCGAAGGCGGTGGCGAAATGGTCGGCGGCGCTCCGCGGCCACGGGCTCGGGCAGCGCGCGAGCGTCACGTGGGGATGGAACGGGCGCTCGTCGGGCTCGTCGTCGACGCCGACGAGCGACCTCGCCGCGGCGGCCACCTCGGCCTGCAGCAGGGCGAGCGGCGACGGTGCGGGGCCGGCCTCGACGCCGAGCCAGGCGACCCGCGCCGGACGCCGCGGCGGGAAGGTGCCGGCGCCCGCCAGGCGGAGAGTGAACGGGCGGTGGCGGGCGCAGACCCCCACCAGCGCCGCGGCGAGGGCGCCGGTCTGCGCCTCGTCGACGGCGCCGAAGAAGGCGAGGGTGAGGTGGACGCTCGAGAGGTCGGCCCAGCGCGCCGGCGGCAGCTCGCGGCGCAGCTTGCGGACGCGGATCTCGGCCTCGCGGCGCGGCCCCTCCGGCACCTCGAGCGCCACGAACAGCCTCATCGCCAGAGCGCGTCGGCCGACGACTGGCCCGGCGCGGCGGTGCCGTCGCCGGCGCGCGCCGCGGCGAGGAGCAGCCGGCGGAGCATCTCGAGGGCGAGCTGGCTCGACTGCCAACGCACCCGCTCGCGATCGCCGGGGAAGCGCACCTGCCGGTGGACGACGGCCGTCCCGGGCTCCGTCCCCGCGCCCGGTCCGGCGACCGCCAGGTGGACGGTGCCGACCGGCTTCTCGGCGCTGCCGCCGCCGGGGCCGGCGACGCCGGTGATGCCGACGCCGTAGTCGCTGCCGAGCGCCCGGCGGACGCCCTCGGCCATCGCCCGCGCCACCGGCTCGGAGACCGCGCCGTGGGCGGCGAGGAGCTCCTCGGAGACGCCGAGGAGCTGGGTCTTGAGCGCGTCGGTGTAGACGACGGCGCCGCCGAGGAAGTAGTCCGAGGAGCCCGGCACGCGGGTCAGCCGCTCCGCCAGCAGGCCGCCGGTGCACGACTCCGCCGCGGTCAGCGTCCGCCCCGCCCGCCGCAGCAGGTCGCCGACGACGCTCTCCAGGGTGTCGCCCTCGCGGTCGGTGTAGACGGCGTCGCCGGCCAGCTCGGCGAGCCGCCGCTGCATCGCCGCCAGGCGCTCGCGCCGCTCGCCCTCGGTGCCGGTCGCCGTCATCTCCAGGCGGATCTCGCCCGGCTTGGCGAGGATAGTGATCGCCTCGCGGCCGAACTCGGCGTAGGAGGGCGCGATGCGCTCCTCGAGCGCCGACTCCGGGACGCAGGCCACCTTGAGCACTGCCGTCTCGCGCACGGCGCCGCCGGAGCGCTCGGCGAGCCAGGGCTCGAGGTAGGCCGGGATCATCGCCTCGAGCTCCGACGGCACGCCGGGGAAGAGGAAGACGACGGCGCCGGAGGCGGTCGCGATCCGCATGCCGGGGGCGGTGCCGTTGGCGTTGGCGAGCACCTCGGCGCCCTCGACGATGTCCGCCTGGCGGCGGTTGACCGCCGACATGCGGAGGCCCATGGCGGCGAAGCGGCTCTCGATGCGGGCGAGGGTCTCGGGGTGGAAGACGAGCGGCCGGCCGAGCGCCGCGGCGACCGCCTCGCGGGTGACGTCGTCCGAGGTCGGGCCGAGGCCGCCGGTGACCAGCACCAGGTCGACGCGCGGCAGGGTGTTGGCGAGCTCGGTCGCGATCTCCGCCTCGGAGTCACCGGCGACCGCCTTGCGCTTGAGCTCGACGCCGTGGCGCGCCAGCGCCCGCGTCAGGCGCAGCGAGTTGGTGTCGAGCCGCTCGCTGCCGAGGAGCTCGGAGCCGACGGCGAGGATGGCCGCTTGCATGGTCGAGAGCATACCGTGCCGGAGCCGCGGGCGCCGCGTGCGGCAGCGGGAGGGCGGCGAGAGAAGAAGGAAAAGGGGGACGGCGTGCCGTCCCCCCGGGAGAAGCGTCGCAGCGGCGTCGAAGCCGCAGGAACGAGTGAAGGGTCTACTGCAGGGTGAGCGAGCCGCCGGGTGCGACCTGCTGCCAGCCGGTCGAGCAGCCGTCGGTGCGCGTCGGCGCCATCAGGCAGTAGCAGACCTTGTTGTCGCCCGAGTCGACCTTGGCGGTCTCGCCGGCCTTGATCTTCAGGGTCTTGTCCCCGTGCATGTTGTCGCACGAGTCGCCGGCGCCGTGGCGGGTGTAGACGTAGACGGTGCTCTTGCCGCTGTTGACGAAGCTCACGCCGCTGCCGGCCATGTCCGCCGCCGAGGCCAGCGAGGCGATGCCCAGGCCGGTCACCACCGCGAGAGCCAACACCGTGTTCCTGCGCGCTGATTTCAACATGTTGCGACTCCTCCTGTTGATGTCTGGGTTGTGTTCATCTGTAGATCAATCTCCTCGTGGGACCGCCTCGCCGGTCGCCCGGTCAGGCAGTCTCCGGACACTGTACGCAGCGCATGGTGAAAGGTTGCAAGGCGGATCGGCGAGGTCGGTTGGGCGCCGCTTCAATTGACGCCCCGACGACCCCACCATAGGATGACCGGCGATGTCCACGACCCGCCGCCGGGCGCTCAAACCCTTGTTCTCCCTGCTCATCGGGGCCGTCGCGGCCCTCGCCGGGCAGGCGACCGCCGCCGCCGCTTCCGCCGCGCGGCCGATCGTCCTCGCCGCCGCGGCTCCGGGGCGCCTCGAGCTCGCCTCCGGCCGCGCGGTCGATCTCGCGCTCCCGGCGGGCGCCGTCCTCGCCGACGTCGAGGCGACGACGACCGGCTGGGTCGCCGCCGCCACCCGGCCGGTGGGCAAGCGCAGCGAGATCCTGCTCCTCGCGAGCTCCGGCGGCGCGCCGGTGGCGCTCCCCGCCCCGCCACCGAGCGCGGCGCTGCAGGCCGAGCCGCTGCCGCTGGTCGAGGGCGGGCGGCTCGCCGGCCTGGTCTGGCTCGAGGGGGATGGCGGCCGCCGCCTCGCGGTGCGCAGCGCGCGCTGGAGCGGCACCGCCTGGGAGAAGCTGGCGACCATCTCGCCGCCCGGGCCGGGCAGCCAGCTCGCCTTGACCGCCGCGCGCCTTGCCGGCGGCGCCTGGCTCCTCGCCTGGAGCGCCTTCGACGGCCACGACGACGAGATCCTCTGGAGCCGCTTCGACGGCGCCGCCTGGAGCCGGCCGGCGCGCGCCGCGCCCGACAACGACGTGCCCGACGTCACCCCGGCGCTCACCGCGGTCGGCGACGGCGCCCTCCTCGCCTGGAGCCGCTTCGACGGCGCCAGCAGCTACCAGACGGTGGTGGCGCGCTTCCTGCCCGAGGGCGGCGGCCGCTTCTCGCCCCCCCGCCAGGTCGCCGTCGCCGCCGCCGGCGCGGTCTTCCCGAGCTTCGAGGCGTCGTCCAGCGCCGCCTCCAACGCCGAGCCGCTCCTCCTCCTGCGCACCGCGGTCCCCGCCGGCTGGTCGCTCCTGGCGCTCGACGACCTCGGGCGGACGCTCCGCCGCGCCAGCATCGTCGACGCCGCCGGCGCGGCCTCCCCCGCCGGCCGCCCGATCGTCGCCGCGGCGAGCGGCGGCGGCGTCACCCTCCGATTCCCGGCGACCGGCGCGCGGCGCCTGGCGGTCTGGGAGGCGGCGCCGCCCGAGCCGCAGCCATGAGTCGAGCGATCGGATCGACGGGATCGATGTCGGCGACGGCATCGTCGCTCGGCCTGCCGCATGGCCCGCGGCACCTCGCGCGGAAACGCCGAGAGGGCACGACGGCGGTCGCCGCCGTCTTCCTCGCCCTCGCCGCGCTGCTGCCGCGCGCCGCCGCCGCGCAGCCCACCTACATCGCCTTCGGCGACAGCATCACCTTCGGCTACCACGACGATCCGACGCGCGCCCAGCCCGGCTACCCTCCCCGCCTGCAGGCGCTCCTCGAGCAGCGCGGCCAGAGCAGCGCCGTCGTCATCAACGCCGGCCTGAGCGGCGAGTCGACGGCGGAGGGGGTCAGCCGCCTCCCCAAGGTGCTGGCGAAGAACCCCGCCACGGCGCTCCTCCTCATGGAGGGAACGAACGACATCAACGCTCGCCTGTCGCTCGAGACGATCACCTTCAACCTCGACACCATGGCGTCGCAGGCCGAGGCGGCCGGGCTCACCGTCGTCCACGCGACGATCATCCCCCGCCTGCCGGCCGCCAACTTCGACGGCACCAACCACCTGACGGCGGAGCTCGCCGCCATGGTCCGCGAGCTCGCCGCCAGCCGCGACCGCCAGCTCGCCGATCCCTTCGAGGTGTTCTTCTTCGACACCCCCGGCGTCTTCGCGCACGACTACTTCGGCGGCAGCGACAAGCTCCACCCCAACGCCTCCGGCTACGATCTCCTCGCCGCGATCTTCGCCGACGTCCTGACCGGGGTCGACAGCGTGCCGCCGGTGACCGGCACGATCTCCCCCGTCGACGGCTCAGCCAACGTCGCCACCGACGCGCCGATCGACATCGTGCTCTACGACTTCGGCGCCGGCCTCGATCTCGCCTCGGCGCAGCTGGAGATCGACGGGCAGCTCACCCCCACACCCCTCGCCGGCACCAGCCGGCGGGCCGAGCTGATCTACATGCCGACGACCCCCTGGACCGGCCTCGTCCATATCGGCGTCCACGCCGCCGACCTCGCCACTCCGCCGAACATCCTCGACCGCGAGCTGGCGCAGTTCACCGTCATCGGCGCCCACTTCCTGCCGGGCGACTTGAACCGCGACGGCCGCGTCGACGGCGACGACCTGATCGTCCTCGCCCTCGCCTTCGGAGCCCGCCGCGGCGACCCCCGCTACACCACCGCCGCCGATTTGAACGGCGACGGCATCATCGACGGCGACGATCTCGCCATCCTGTCGGCGAACTTCGGCCAGAGCGGGTAGCGCCGGAGGGGCGTCACTATCCCGGCCGCGACCGTGGCCGGGCTTCAGCCAGCAGGTTGCAGAAGAGCTCGCCCTGCTCGATCGCGTCGTCCAGCGCCACGTGCTGGTGCCGCGCCGGGCCGAACCAGCGCCGCGGCATGGTCTTCTTCGTCGTGGCCCGATAGTCGGTGCCGAGAACGCACATGGCGAAGGTCTTGATATCGACGGCCGAGAAGGAGAAGGGGCTGCGGCCGGCGAAGCGGATCAGGTACCAGTAGACGAACAGGAAGTCGAAGCCCGCCGGGTAGCCGACGAAGACCGGCGTGCCCGGCAGGCCCTCGAGCCACTCGACGTAAGCGGCCATCGCTTCGGTGGGGGATCGGAGGTCCTGCCGGCAGGCGTGCCACGCCTCGGGGCGGCGAGCCCACCAGGCCATCGTCTCGGGATGCGACGAGGCGCCCTCCAGGGTCTCCAGATTGGCGGTGAACGTGCCGACCCGCGTCTTGTCGGCAAGGTAGGCCGCGGAGCCGAAGCTGAGCATCGAATAGGGACCGGGGATCGGGCCGTCGGTCTCGACGTCGGTGCTGACGTAGGTCTCCATCAGAGGATCTCCTCCAGTGCCGCGGCCGCGCGGCTCTGCAGCCAGCGCGCCAGGCCGGCGAAGCCTATCTTTCTCGCCGCGGCATTCCAGTCGCCCGGCCGTTGGGCGGCCGCAAGCGCCGGCAGCGGCTGCCGCCGAGGCTGACCGCAAAGCCTCGCGCCGAACGGTCGCCCGGCCGGTTGCCGTCGAAGGCGATCCACACCTCGCGGCCGCGGGCGAGCTCGGGCAGCCAGTCCACCCAGCGGCCGATCGTCGCGGCGCAGGGCAGGCCGCCGGCGGCGATCGAGAGGGCATCGAAGAGACCCTCGACGAGGACCAGCGGATCCGCCCGCAGGCCGTCGATCACTGGAAACACGCCGCCGGCGCGGCCGACGGTGAACATCTTCCCCTCGCCGCGCCGGTCGTGCAGGTGCCGGCCGTGAACCGCCCGCGGCTCGCCCTCGGGCCCGATGAGCCGCGCCAGCACCGCGGGCCTGCCGTTGAGATCGCCGGTGAAGCGGACCCCCGCGGCCACGGCGACCTCGAGCGGCACACGCCGCCGCGCCAGATAGGCCTCGGCCGGCGTCCCCACGAGCGCAGCCGACCGGCGCCAGAGATCCTCCGGGCCTTCGCCCGTTCCCGGCCGGCGCTCAGCGTCGGGAGGCAGCATCCACATGGCGGGGGGCTTGCGGCGGTCGGATTCGCCGGCTGTCCTCAAGTTGCCCCGAAGAGCGCTCCGCCGTCACGGGCCCCCAGCGCCGGGCGCGTGAAAAGCCGCGGGCCGCAGGCGGGCGGTCACCCGAAGGATACGGCGACGCTGACCCGACTCACTGGGAACCAGAGGACTGAAGCTCGCTGTAGACCTCGCTCCCGTCGCAGCGAGCCCTGCGCCGGGAGCAGGCGACCTGTCCCTGGGGGGTTGACCGAGCAGACCCCGGTGGCGTTCTACCTGGCCGTATTCACTGCGTGCAAATGCTGCCGCAGCTATCCTTGAAATAAGGAGTGGGATCGCAAAGACCCGTTTTGCAACCCTCGGGCGCGGTGATTTCCACACAATCCTGATGCAGAAACGTCGAGTCGGTATAGTAGGTGCGGATCACCCTCTGGTCCAAAGTGCATTTTTGCGGAAAGGCGCTGGCGTTGCTCGGAGATGCCGGGACGAGCAGGCCGAAGAAAGCACCACCCGCCAAGGTCAGGACGCAGATCAGACACTTCCTCGTGCTGGAATGCAGGACATTTCTCATCGTTTCTCCTCTCGAAAAGAGTTTGAGGTTCAGGGCCGAGTTGGATCGGTCGGCGCCGAGCCATGACGGCGCGCCGCCGGCGGACCAGAGGGCTGAAGCTCGGTGGTAGGGAGCGCTGCACCGGAAGCAGGCGACCTGTCCCCGGAGGGTTGACCGAGCAGAACCCCGTGGCGCTCTACCCAGCCGTATTCACTCCGAGATGCAAATGCTGCCACAGCTATCCTTGAAATAAGGAGTGGGATCGCAAAAATGCGTCTTGCAGGCCGCAGGCTCGTAGACGTCCTGACAGACCGCGTGCTGAAACGTCGAGTCGCTATAGTAGACGCGGAACAGGCTCTGGTTGGAAGCGCATTGTTTCGGAATGGCGGTGGCGTTGCCCGGAGATGCCGGAACGAGCAGGCCGATGAAGGTACCACCCGCCAAGGCCAGGACGCAGAACAGACACTTCCTCGTGGTGGAGCGCAGGACATTTCTCATCGTTTCTCCTCTCAAGAAGAGTTTGAGGTTCAGGGCCGAGCTGGATCGGTCGGCGCCGAGCCATGCCGGCGCGCCGCCGCCGGACCTCAGCAGCAGTCTGCCAGCAGGCACGCCTGGGACTTGAAACACTTGATCGCCGGGACGCAGCTGCTGCACGAGATGAGGAAGATCGGCTTGCGGACGACATCCCCGGCGCTCGGCGACTGCTGGACGAGGGCAGGTTCCCAGCTCGGCAGGGTCACCGTGGCGGAGGCGGGAATGCTCGCCGCGACGGGAGCCGCGACCAGCGCCTTGCCTGGATCGATCGCCGGCACCGCCTGCGGAGCGCCGGCGGCGAAGAGCTGCGCAGAGAGGGTGACGAGCGCGACAGCGAGGGCGGGGACGAGCGTCTTCATGTTCTCTTCTCCTTTCCCTAAGACGGTGCTCCTCGGTGCTCCGGCCGGGCCGCGAGGAGCGAGTAGCGCCGGAGGGCCGGCGGGGGGCAGTTAGGAAACCTGGCGCAAAGTTGCAGCGTCGGGCTCGGCGGCCCGCCGCCCCACGAGGATCGGTTGGTAGAAGCAGCCGTCGAGCCGCTCCACCTGCGCAAACCCGGCCTGGCGCATCAGCTCCATCAGCTTGTGGATCCCGACGGCGTAGTACTGCGACCGCATCACCCGGGTCGCACAGTCCGCGCCGCCGCGGTCCTCGACGAGATACATCGCCAGGTCGTAGATCGGCCCGCGAAACTCCCAAACCTGCCAAACCAGGTAGCGAACCCCGCCCTCGTCCCGGATGCCATACGGCTTCACCTGGACCGCGTCCCGCTCCTCCATGTCGTAGTCCCGCACCGAGATCAAGCAGCCGCCGTTCGGCCGAGTGCAGACGAAGAGCTGCCCGAAGGCGGCGACCAGGTCCTCGTCCGTCAGAAGGTGTGGGAGCGAGTTGTCGCACGCGATCACGAGATCGAACTGTTCCCTGTGATGCGTCGCCGCCTGGCGCATGTCCGCGACCGAGAAGCGCACGGCCAGCCCGCGCGCCGCTGCCTCGAGCTTGGCCCGCTCGACCGCTCCGGCCGAGATGTCGGACGCGGTCACGTGGTGGCCCAGAGCAGCCAGGCCCAGCGCCTGGGTGCCGATCCCGCAGGCGACATCGAGAATGGCCAGGCGGCCGTCCCCCCACCGCTCGCGAATGACCCCGTCCAGAGCATCCGCCTGCCGTCGGATGGTGGTCTCCCAGTCCGGGAAGATCAGGTGGTAGAACGGCGCGAGTTCATCGTAGAAGCGCTCGACCGACACAGCACCGAACGATACTCCCAGTTCAGCGGCGCGGCGAGCGCTCAGAGGTCGGTATTGAGCAAGACGGGCAAGAGCGCGACGAGACGAAAATTCGACCGCGTCGGCGAGCGCGCCCGGCCGGATCGGCGCCAAGTTCTAGCGAATGGCCGGCGCCGGCGTTCAGGCGCCAAAAGAAGGATTCCAAAACTCTGACTGCGTGAAGTGGCCACCTTATCGCTCGGTAGGCCCGCGGGGCCTAATGCTCCTGCCGCCAGCGTTGCGTGAGGCACAAGCTCTTCCTCGTAGAGCTTGTTTGCAGCGTCGATCTGTTCACTGGCCTTAGACCAGAGTAGTTGGACGGAGTCCGCCGAAATCGCCCGCCATGGCTTACCGTAGCCCTTGTGCGTTCTCTGAGGCAGGTTGTACTTGGCCACAATGGATTCTATCGACGCCTCGATAAATATTCGCCCGGATGGAATGAAGTTATATCGAGCGGATCTTCTGGGCGGATTGATCTGCTCCGGGAGCTCGTTACGCGGGGACCGAAGATCGCAAGGCGAAGCTCTTCAACCACCTTCGTGTATAGAAGAAGGGCGAGGAGAGTATCGAACGGCTGGCGTCCCGACAACTTCCCATGTGCTCTCGCCCTGGGCTCGACGCAGTGCTCTGCTCAGGATGGGCGCTTTACAGGAAGGCACCCATCACTGGTACCGCGGAAGACGGCCTAGAGGCCGGGAGGGGCGCCCGCGCCGGCGCCGGTGGGGATGACGCCGCCGGGCATGCCGAGGCCGCCGAGGTTGCCCATCGCGGAGGCGGCGCTTGCCGGGTCGAGCGAGGTTAGCTTCTGCTGCGCCTCCTGGCGGTAGGCGGACTGCGGGAACTCGTCGAGGATCTGCTTGTAGGAGGCGACCGCCTCGGGGCGGCGCAGGAGCTGCTCGTAGGTAAGGCCGAGCTGGTAGAGGACGGCGTCCTTGGGGAGCTGGGGGTCGGAGTCGTCGAGCATCGGCCGCAGACGGCCGACGAGCTCCTCGCCCTTGCCCTCGCGGCGGTCGAGGTCGATCAGGTCGAGGCGGACCATCGCCGCCAGCGAGTCCTTGTTGCCGTCGAGGTAGTCGGTCCACAGCTTGCGCGCCTCGGCGGGCTTGCCCTCGATCGCCGCCACGCGGCCGAGGTAGACACCGGCGATCGCCGCGGCGTGGGTGTGGCCGAACTTGGCGCGCACGGCGTCGAGGAGCTGGACGGCGCGCTTCTGGCGCGAGGCGTCGTCGGGGAAGCTCGGGGTGTCGGGGTCGTTGGGCTTGGCGTCGGTCGCCTGGATCGGCGCCGCGTAGACCTTGATCGCCTTGTTGAGCGCCTCGCTCGCGGCCGTCGAGCGGCTGTTGGCGAAGCCGTAGATGCCGAACGCCACCGCCGCCACGACGACCACCGCACCGAGGGCGAGGAGCAGGTTGCGGGTATGCGTCTCCGCGTACTCGACCGACCGCCCCACCACATTGGTGAACTCGTCGCGCTTCATGTCCTTGCGGTTCAGACGTTGGCTCATTCAGCGAGACTCCAAGAGAAGGTCAGCGGATTGGCGGTGGGCCGAAGGGGACCAGCCCGGCCGAGACAGGGCGCAGGCGGCCAGCGCGGGACGATACCATCCCACGGGGCTTTCTTCAACTCGAGAGCCGGGCCCTCCCCCGCCGCCGCTCACTCGGTGCGCAGCGCGATCGCCGGGTCGACCCTCGACGCCCGCCGGGCCGGGACGTAGCCCGCGACGAGGGTGACGACGGCGAGGCTGGCGAGGGCCGCGGCGAGCACCAGGGGGTCGCGCGGGCTCACCTCGTGGAGCTGGCTCGCCAGCAGCCTGGTGAGGAAGAGGGCGCCGGCGAGGCCGATGGCAAGGCCGGCCGTCGCCATGCGGAGGGCCGAGCGGAGCACCAGGCGGCGCAGGTCGCCTGGCTCGGCCCCCACCGCCGCGCGGATGCCCATCTCCCGCAGCCGCTGGCTGACGTTGAAGGCGAGGACGCCGTGGATGCCGATCGCGGCGAGCAGCAGCCCGAGGAGGCCGAAGGCGGTGTAGGTCACGGCGCTGAAGCGCTCCGGCGTCGTCCGCTCGGTCAGCCGCTCGTCCATCGTCAGCATGCCGTAGACCGGCTCCTCGGGATCGACCTCGCGGAGGGCGCGGCGCACCGCCGGGGCGAGCGCCGCCGGGTCGCCGCGGACGCTGGCGGTGAAGGTCATCTCGTCGAGGCCCTCGACGATCGGCTGCGCGTAGGGGAGGTACCAGGCGTCGTCGTTGGCGAGGAGGTCGTCGTGGGTCTCCTTGAAGGCGCCGACGACGCCGACGACGGTCAGCCAGGGGCGGCTCGAGGTCGCCAGACCGCGCTTGAGCCGCTTGCCGACGGCGCTCTCGCCGGGCCAGTAGCGGTCGGCCGCCGTCTTGCTCAGCACCACCACCCAGGGCGCCGTCGCGACGTCGCGATCGTCCGGGAAGCGGCCGGCGACGAGCGGCGCGCCGAGCGATTCGAGGTAGCCGGGGGTGATGGTGCGGTCGTGCACGAGGTGGTCGCCGCGCTCCCCGGCCACCGGCCTCCCCTCGACGCTGAGGCCCGCCGCCGAGGTGCCGGCGAAGAGCGGCTGCACGGTCGTGGCGCCGACCGCGGCGATGCCGGGGACGCGGCGCAGGCGGTCGAGGGCGCGGCGGACGAATTCGACCTTCTGGCGGCGCTGCGGGAACTTGAAGTCGGGGAAGGGCACCTGGAAGCTCAGCACCCCCTGGGTACGGAAGCCGCGGTCCTCGCCCCGCAGGCGCTCGAAGCTCCGCACGATGAGGCCGGCGCCGGCGAGGAGCACCATCGCGAGCGCCACCTCGGCGACCACCAGGCCGCCCAGGAGCCGCCGCCCGGCGACCCCCGCGGTGCGCGTGCGGCCGCCCTCCTGGAGCGACCTGCCGAGGGTGCGCCGCGACATGCGGAGCGCCGGCACCAGGCCGAAGACGATGCCGACGGCGAGCGAGGCGGCGAGGCCGAAGGCGAGGGTCGCGAGGTCGAGCCGCGGCTCGATGTCGAACTCGCCCAGCCCGTAGGTCGGGCTGAGCGCCACCAGCGGCCGCATCGCACCGTGCGCGAGGAGGAGGCCGAGGGCGCCGCCGAGTAGAGCCAGGAGGGCGCTGTAGGTGAGGATCTGCTGCACGAGGCGCCGCCGGCTGGCGCCGAGCGCCGCCCGCACCGCCACCTCGTGGTCCTGCTTCAGGCCCTGGGCGAGGAGGAGGGTCGAGGTGTTGACGCAGGCGATGAGGAGGACGAAGGCCGCCGCCGCGGCGAGGAGATCGAGGAGCCGCTCGAGGTCGCCGACGGTCTCCCGGCGCAGCGGCGAGAGGTCGGCGCCGCGCGCCGACCGCGGCCGCGGATCCGCCTCATGGAGGCGACGGACCATCTCGTCCATCTGCCGCCGCGCCTGCGCCAGGGTGACGCCGGGCTTGAGCCTTGCCGGCGCGTAGTACTCCTGGCCGGCGTGGGCGGCGTCGTCGCGGTAGGCGAGGGGCACCCACATGTGCGACTGGTAGGGGTGGTGAAAGCCGCGCGGCAGCACGCCGACGACCGCACAGCGCCGGCCGTTCAAGAGCAGCGTCCGCTCGAGGATGCGGGGGTCGCCGCCGAAGCGGCTCCGCCAGACGTCGTAGCCGATCATCACCACTTGGTCGCGCCCCGGGCGGTCCTCCTCCGGCGCGAAGCTGCGCCCGAGGAGCGGCCGGATGCCGAGCACGGGGAAGAAATTGGCGGTGACCGCCGAGGCCGAGAACCGCTCCGGCTCGCCGCTCCCGGTGAGCGTCAGGCTGGTGCCGCTCGCCGCCGCGATGCCGGTGAAGACCTTCTGCTCGGCGCTCCACCGCCGGTAGGCGGCGCCGGAGAGGCTGCGCAGGTCGGCGCTCCCGCCGCGCTCCGCCAGGTTCTCGCGCAGGCGCACGATGCGGTCGATCTTCTCGATCGCCAGCGGCCGCAGCAGGAAGGCGTCGACGACGCTGAAGATGGCGGTGTTGGCGCCGATGGCGAGGCCGAGCGACGCGACGACGGCCGCGGTGAGGCCGAGGTTGCGGCGCATCACGTGCAGGCTCCAGCGGACGTCCTGCGGCAAGGCAGCGAAGAATCTCATCTCCAGCTCGACCTCCGGGCTCTCCTCTGCCCCACCGCCGCCGGGTGCCGGCGCCGGCACGCCGACGTTACACCACGGACCAACGCCCGTGCCCTGCTAGACTTCCCGCGATGGCGAGCAGCACCGTCGAGGACTATCTCAAGCGCCTCTATCTCGAGCAGCAGCGGTCGGCGGACCGGCTGGTGCCGCTCGGGCGCCTGGCGGTCGCCATGGGCGTCGCGCCGGGGACTGTGACGAGCATGGTCAAGGCGCTCGACGAGAGCCGGCTGGTCCACTACGAGCCGCGCCTCGGGGTGCGCCTCAGCCGGAGCGGCGAGCGGCTCGCCCTCCACGTACTCCGCCGCCACCGCCTCGTCGAGCTGTTCCTCGTCAAGGTCGTCGGGATGGACTGGAGCGAGGTCCACGACGAGGCGGAGATCCTCGAGCACGCCATCTCCGAGAAGCTGCTGCAGCGGATCGACGAGGTGCTCGGCTTCCCCAAGGCCGACCCGCACGGCGACCCCATCCCCGGCGCCGACGGCGAGCTCGTCGAGCGCGAGGCGCAGACCCTCGCCGACTGCGCCGCCGGCAGCGAGGTGCGCGTCGCGCGCGTCGAGTCCGAGGATCCGCGGTTCCTCAAGTTCGCCGACGAGCACGGCCTGGTGCCCGGCAACGGCGTCGTCGTCGAGTGCTACGACCCCGACGCCGACGCCCTCACCGTCCGCGCCGCCGGCCGCCCGGCGGTCGTCCTCGGCACCGCGGCGGCGCGCCGCATCCACGCCACGCCCCTCTGAGGCCGCGAGGCCGCCCACCGGCCGACCGGCCTCCTTCCCCACCAAATTCGAGCCGTCAAAGTCGCTGCCCATCTCCTCTCGCCGTGAATGGCGGTTCGAGGGCTCCCGAGTGCCTCGAGGCGGAGCCTGCGCTCGACGGCGGCCTCCGGGTTGACAAATTTTGACCAGCCTGATTGAATATTTCGAGTGGCCAAACTGAGACAGCGAGAGACGCCTCCCCCGCCGCCCGACGGCGGCCACCGCTCGCTCGAGGGGATGCACTCCTCGGTGGCGGTGCCCGGAGCGGAGGAGAGCTTCTGGCGCCAGTGGCGGGCCTACGTCGGGCCGGCGCTGCTGGTGAGCGTCGGCTACATGGACCCCGGCAACTGGGGCACCGACCTGCAGGCCGGGGCGCAGTTCAAGTACCGGCTGCTCTGGGTGGTCGCCCTCTCCTCCGCCATGGCGATCGTCCTGCAGATCATCTCCGCCCGCCTCGGCGTCGTCACCGGCAAGGATCTGGCGCAGGCCTGCCGCGACTGGCTGCCGGAGTGGACCCGCTGGCCGAACTGGCTGCTCTGCGAGATGGCGATCGGCGCCTGCGACCTCGCCGAGGTGCTGGGCAGCGCCGTCGCCATCAACCTCCTCTTTCACATCCCGCTTCTCTGGGCGGTCGTCATCACCGGCCTCGACGTGCTCCTCCTCCTCACCCTCCAGGGCTTCGGCATGCGCTCGATCGAGGCGGTCGTGCTGCTCCTCGTGGGGACGATCGGCACCTGCTACTTCATCGAGATCTTCGTGCTGCCGGCGACGCGGCCGAGCTTCCTCGCCATGGGGCACGCCCTCATCACCCCCAGCCTCGGGCAGGCGGGTATGATCTACGTCGCCATCGGCATCATCGGGGCGACGGTGATGCCCCACAACCTGTATCTCCACTCGGCGCTGGTGCAGAGCCGCAAGCTGCAGCGCGACGAGGCCTCGGTCCGCCGGGCGATCCGCTTCAACACGATCGACTCGACGGCGGCTCTGGCGGTGGCGTTCTTCGTCAACGCGGCGATCCTCATCCTCGCGGCGATGGTCTTCTACGGCAAGACCAGCGTCACCCTGCCGGGCG
The DNA here is from genome assembly GCA_963755825.1 of uncultured Acidobacteriota bacterium. GTDB lineage: Bacteria > Acidobacteriota > Thermoanaerobaculia > Multivoradales > UBA5704 > DATBQN01. The sequence continues at coordinate 1,032,601 of CAVWLA010000001.1, forward strand.
GCCAGGTGGTCGGCTTCAGCCCGGACAGCGACTGGATCCGCATCGCCTACCTGACGCTCGCGCCGCTCCTCGGGACGCTCGCGGCGAGCACGCTCTTCGCCGTCGCGCTCCTCGCCAGCGGCCAGAGCAGCACCATCACCGGCACCCTCGCCGGCCAGGTGGTGATGGAGGGGTTCATGCACTGGCGGCTGGCGGCCTGGGTCCGGCGCCTCATCACGCGCACGCTCGCCATCCTGCCGGCGGTCGTCATCATCGCCCTGCGCGGCGCCGGCAGCGTCACCGAGCTCCTGACGCTCTCTCAGGTGGTGCTCGCCTTGCAGCTGCCGTTCGCCATGTTCCCGCTCCTCGCCTTCACCAGCTCGCGCCGGCGGATGGGGCTGTGGCGGAACGGCTGGTTCCTCTCCTCCGCCGGCTGGACCAGCGCCGTCCTCATCACCGCGCTCGACGTCTACGGCATGCCGGATTCGTTCCGCGCTGCCTGGCAGGTCCTCGCCGGCCACTGACGGCCGCCCGAGCCGGTGCACTCGTCGGAGGGGGCATGTACCAGTCGATCCTCGTCACGCTCGACGCCACGAAGACCGATCGCGCCATCATCGAGCACGTCAAGCCGCTCGCCAAGCTCACCGGCGGCCGCGTCGTGCTGCTCCACGTGGCGACGGGCTGGGCGGCGCGCCTCTTCGGCCGCGACGCGGTGAGCCCGGAGATCCGCGACGACACCCGCTATCTCGAGAGCGTCCGCGCCGAGCTCGAGGCGGCGGGCATCCCGGCCGAGGCCGAGCTCGCCTACGGCGACCCCGCCCCGGAGATCGTCCGCTGGGTGCGCGAGCGCGGCTGCGACCTGGTGGCGATGAGCACCCACGGCCACCGCTTCTGGGCCGACCTCTTCCTCGGCGCCACGGCGACCCGCGTGCAGCACGACATCGACGTCCCCGTCCTTCTCCTCCGCGCCCGCTGACGCCGGCTCCGGCCGGCGGGCCGGCCGGAGCAGCGGATAGGATGCACCCATGGACGGCAGACGACGGCAGGATCTCCGCCCCGGTCTTCACGTCGACATCGTGCTCAAGAAGGACCAGGCCTCCGGCCGCCTCACCCGCGGCGTCGTGCAGGAGATCCTCACCCCCTCCCCCACCCATCCGCACGGCATCAAGGTCCGTCTGACGAGCGGCGAGGTCGGGCGGGTGAAAGCGATCCTCGCCGACGCCGAATAGCGCGGCGCGAGAGCTTCGGCGAGCCTCGCCAGGCGGCAAACGACCGCGAGAACGGCGCTGCGACGGGCGATCGGCCCCTTGCGGCGGAGATTTCCCCGCTGGCGAGGCCGCTCCGCGCTCCACAGCGAAGATTTCCCCCGTTTCGCCCAAGATCGCGGCCGGACCGTCGGCGATTGCAGCCGGATCTTCGTCGATCGCGGCCTGGCGCTCGCGATCGAAGCTCTACAGCCGCGAAAGCGGTCATTGCGGCCGAGATTTCCGGGAAAGATCGAAAAAACTCGTCTCCAACCGTGGCGAGCAGGGCGGGGGTGACGGGCGGGCGGCTCGGCTCCGAGCGCGATACGCCGGCCTCTTGACGGCCGGCCATCGAGACATTACATTACCTTCAGGTTATGCAACCGAGGAGTTATCGACCGATGACCGCCGACCGACTGGACTCGACCTTCGCAGCGCTCGCCGACCCCACGCGGCGGGCGATCCTCGCCCGTCTCGCGTTGGGGGAGGTTTCGGTGACGGAGCTCGCCGAACCGTTCGCCATGACCCAGCCGGCGATCTCCAAGCACCTCAAGGTGCTCGAGCGCGCCGGCCTCGTCTCGCGCGGGCGCGACGCGCAGCGCCGGCCGTGCCGTCTCGAGGCGGAGCCGCTGGCCGAGGCGACCGCCTGGCTCGGCGGCTACCGCCAGTTCTGGGCGGCGAGCTTCGAGCGCCTCGACGAGCTGCTCGACGAGCTGCAGGCCCCGAAGGCGAAGAGATCCACGAGAGCGAAGCGACCGGCGAAAGCCAGGCTCAGCAACGCCATCGACCCCATCAAGCCAACAAGGAGATGACATGAAGAACACCGGAACCCTGCAGGTGACGACGCGCGGCGATCGCGAGGTGGTGATGACGCGCGTCTTCGACGCGCCGCGCAGCCTGGTCTTCGACGCATTGAGCAAGCCCGAGCTGCTGCGCCGCTGGTTCGGGCCGCGGGGATGGTCGCTCACCACCTGCGAGGTCGACCTGCGCGTCGGCGGCGCCTGGCGCTTCGTGCTGCGCGGCCCCGACGGGCGGGAGATGGGGATGAGCGGCGTCTACCGCGAGATCGCGGCGCCCGACCGCTCCGTCCACACCGAGCGCTTCGACGACTACCCCGGCGAGTCGGTGGTGACGACGGTCCTCATCGAGGAGAACGGTCGGACGACGCTCACCGCGACCGTGCTCGCCGAGTCGCGCGAGATCCGCGACGCGGTGATCCAGTCCGGCATGGAGCACGGCGCCGCCGAGAGCTACGACAAGCTGGCCGAGGTGCTGGCCCTGGCGCCCGTCTGAGGCGGTCCGGGTACTGGCTCCGTTTGGTTCCGAGGACGGGCGCCCGGAAGGGCGTGATGGGCGGGTGGGGCCGAGGGCGGCCGCCCGCAGGAGACCAAACGGAGCCAGTACCCGCGGCCCGAGGAGCGCCAGGCTCCGATGTCACGTCGCAGCGGAGCGCTCCACCCGCTGCCACGAGACGTCGGAGCGAAGCGCGGCATGTGGGCACACTCCTCGGGAAGTCGTCTTCGATCCATCGACTGAGATAAGTGATCGCCGACGCACAATGATTTCGTTCCGGCCTCGCGAGCTCTCCGGCCGCGGAGCTCCCGCGGGCCACGCTGCGCTAGAATCAGGTCGATCAACCGACCACAAGGAGACGACGTGGCAGAGACCTTGAGCAGAGGCGGCTCGCGGAGCGCGAGCTCGGCGGCCAGCATGCAGATACAGGGGGGCGGACCGGTGTTCTTCTGGGGATTCAGCGCCATCTGGACGGCGGCCTGCGTCTTTCTTCATTTCGTCGGCGGGACGCCGGGCGGGTTGCCGCAGGCCGGGCTCCTGCTCTACCTGGCCGCCGAGGCGATCTTCTTCCTGCTCGGCGGCATCAACGTCGTCAACGAGTGGAAGCGGCGGCCGATCATGCTCTTCGGCCGCTACACGACGACCATCGGCCCCGGCCTCGCCTGGATCGAGCCCATCTTCCATCGCCGGCTGGCGGACGTGGCGGTGCGCGACGTCGTCAACGAGCTGCGCATCGGCGGCGTGCAGACCCACGACAACGTCCCCATCTCGTTCAACCTCATCATGACCACCCGCGTCGACAGCGAACGGGTGCGCGACTTCATCGTGCAGGTGGCCAACGGCTACGAGGCCACCCGGCAGCGGGCGCTCGCCTCGGTCACCGAGATCGTCGGCAACCATGAGCTGGACGACATCCTCCACAATCGCGGCCAGTTCTACTCCGAGGTGCGCGACTCCCTGCAGGCGAAAGTGGCGGCTTGGGGAGTCACGGTCATCGCCGTCGAGCTCAAGGACCTGCAGATCACCGACGAGCAGATCCAGCAGGCCATCGCCATGAAGGCGCGCGCCGGCAAGGAGGCCGACGCCGAGCTGGTGCGCGCCGCGATGCAGCTCCACATCGCCGGCAAGCTGGTGGAAGCCGCCGAGGCGCTCACCCCGGACGGCTGGCGGTTGAAGGAGCTCGAGGTCCTCGTCGAGCTCACCCGCTCGGCGCAGAACAACACCCTCTTGATCCCCACCAACCTGCTCAAGGGGCTGCAGGACATCGGCAGCGGCAAGATCTCGCTCCTCAAGCCGGGAGGAGCGGCGGAGGGAGCTCCGAGCGGGCCGGCGGCCGGCTGATCGCTCTCGGCTCGCCGGCGCAGCGGGATTAGAACGCCAGCGTGTCCGCCCCGCCGCAGAGGTTGTTCGCCGCGTTGTGGTAGGTGCGCACGGCGCCGGTCGCCGTGTCCGTCGCGGTGATCGTGTACTCGACGTCCGAGAGGCCGCCGTAGAAGACCCAGAACTTGCCGTCGAGCGGCCTGCCGTCGAGGATCTTGACCGCCAGCTCGACGTTGCCGGCGTCGAAGAACCAGAAGAGCCCGGTGGCATCGGTCAGTGGCCGCGCCTGCCCGGCGCCGGTGCCGTGGCCGTGCTGGTCGCGCCAGGCGACGCGCACGGCGAAGCGGTCGCCGAGGAGGCAGAGGGTCGTCGCATCGGCGACGCAGGCCGGCGCCGGCGACAGCTCGGCACCGCTCGCAGCCCGGCCGGCGGGCGCCGGCGAGGAGAGACTGGCGCCGGCCGGCGCCTGCGGGAAGGCGCGCGTGTCGCCCTCTCCGCAGATGCGGTTGGGAGGGTTGTGGTAGACCGCCACCTGACCGGTCGCGGTGTCGGTGGCGCGAATCCAGTACTCGACGTCGGAGAGGGCGCCGTAGAAGACCCAGAAGCTGTCGTCGAGCGAGGTGCCGTCGAGCACCTTGACGACGAGCTCGGCGCTCGCGGCGTTGAAGAACCAGAAGAGTCCGGTCGCATCCGAGAAGGCGAGCGCCGTCCCGTAGCCGAGGTTGCCGCCGTCGTGCTGGTCGCGCCAGCGGGTCTCGACCTTGAAGCGCCGGCTCCCCAGGCAGAGCGTGGCGCCCGCGGTCGTACAGGGCTCGCCGGCGAGCGTGTAGCGCTTCACCGGGTAGGCGTGCTGGATGGGGAACCCCAGCGGCGCCGTCAGCGGATCGCCCTGCCAGGTGACGGCGTACTGGTAGCCGCCGTCCGAGACGACGCGCGGCGGGACCGAGGTCGCGAAGGGCAGGCGCGCGATCTCCTGCGTCGCCGACGGCTCACCCGCCGCGTCGAGATAGACGCCGTCGACCGTCGCCTCCAGCTGGGAGTGGACTCCCCGCACGATGCGCCGCCAGACGACGAGGAATCCGCCGGCCGCGTCGCTCGCGATGCTCGCCTGCGCCGGCCCGGTCGCGGTGTCGCTCGGATCGGCGGACGGATCGCTCAGCTCGACCGGCGCGGCGCTCGGGCTGCCCGAGGCCGCCAGCCGGCGGCTCCAGACCGAGCGGTCGGCGCCGTTCCAGACCAACGTGAAACCGCTCGCGGCGAGCGGCGCGAGTGCCGGAGCGGAGGGAGGTCCGGCGACGCCGGCGTCGACCTGCATCTCGTCGCCGGCGGGATGGGAGTCGGCGCCGAAGAGGCGGGCGAAGGCGCCCGCGGGCGCGGCGCCGATGGCGGGCCGGGTCCAGGCGAGGAGGAACGATCCGGCGTCTCCGGCGGCCAGCGCCGGCGTCTCCCCCGGAGTCACCCCTTGCACCAGGAGGTACACGCCGGCGACCGGGTTGCTGGCGGAGTCGTAGCGCTGGCCGAGCAGCACGGTGCTCGCCGCGTCGGCGCCGACCTCCTGCCAGGCGACGAGGAAGCCGCCGCCGCGGAGACCGATGACCTCCGGATGCCTCGCTGCCGCCGTCGCGGTCGACGTGTCGACCTGAAAGGCCGGCCGGCCAGACACCCCGGGGTGGAGGAAATATCGCGCGCTGACGCCGTCTGTCCCGGAGCAGCCGTTGCCGCGGATGTTGCAGTACGGCCGCTCCTGCCAGACGACGAGGAAGCTGTCGTCGCCGGCGCCGTTGGCGATCTCGACCTCCTGCGGCCAGTGGCTCTCGTTCGGCGGCTGCACGTCGAAGCTGGTGGTGATCGAGGGCTCGAAGCGGTCGAAGGCGACGCCCTGGAGAGGCCCGGTGCAGGGCGCCCAGCCGCGGAAGCAGGACTCCTCGTCGAACAGGCGGGCGGTGACGTGGAGGATGTCGCCGCCCGGCAGCAGCGCGAGGACGGGTGCCGAGTCGTCAGGAAGATTGCCGGCGAGAGAGAGCGACGGCGCCTCGCCGAGCGGAAAGCTGGGCGCGGCGGCGACAGCCGCGAGCGGCGCGATCGACGCCATCGACGCCATCGACGCCATCGACGCCATCGAAATTCTGAGCGCGAATCGATGAGCACTTCGGAGCATCGGTCACCTCGGCTCGAGAGCCTTTGGAACAGCGTGGCGTTCTGTCCAGGCTTACGGATGACCGGCGCGATCCGTCGCGGCGCGAGGGCGCCAACCGCGCCCGGCCGCTTGTCAGGCGAGCCAACATTCTTGATATCGTAGGCAGTTCAAACCGATCCCGTGAGATCAGTCTCCGTGGAGGATCCTGTGATGCGCAGAGAGCGATCCGTCCTCGCACCCCGTCGCAGCCGATCGGCCGGCGCCCGGCGCCAGCTGTTCATGGCGCTCGGCCTCGGGCTCGGTCTCGGGCTCCAGCTGGCAAGCGCCGCGGCGGCGCAGGGCTTCGGCTACGTCAACACCTCTCCGCCCCAGGCGACCACCCAGAGCGACGTCACCCTCAGCCTCGGCGAGGAGCTCGACGGCTGCCTCCTCTCCTACAACCCGCCGACCCTCGTCGGCAACGTCTTCCACGTCACCATCAACTTCCTGCCCATCGACCCCTGCCTGGGGCCGCACACCGTGCTGCAGACCTTCCCTCTCGGCAAGCTGCAGGCCGGCTCGTACGTCGCGCAGGTCGAGCAGTTCGACGGCAGCGTCCTCTCCTCGACCAGCTTCACCGTGACGCCGAAGCTCGATCTCGACCTCGCCACCGGCCTCTTCGCCGTCCATCTCCGCGGGCCGCTCGGCGAGGCGCAGGGCATCCCGATCTCGAACGACTCCGGCTATTTCTGGATCTACCAGCCCGGCATCGCCGAGGCCTTCGTCAAGATCCTCGACGGCCGCGCGGTCAACGGTCACTGGTGGGTCTTCATCTCGACCCTGAGCAATCAGCCGCTCACCTTCGAGGTCGACCAGACGAGCTGCGGCGGCGCCGCGGTCTGCCCGAAGAAGACCTACGTGCAAGCGGCCGGCGACACCGATCGGTTCGTCGACCTCGGCGCCTTCTGAGCGCCGGCTGAAAGGGCCGGCGAGGACGCACGGCCGGCAAGAGAGGAGACGCGATGGCGAGAGGTTTGGCCGGCGCCGACAGCTCGACGCCCGTGACGGCGAGCCTGATCGAGGCGGCGACGCAGCTCTTCGGCGAGACGCCGGCCCTCTGGGGGCGCTACTTCACGAGCCCCGAGACGTTCGGCTCCACCGAGTACCACCACGCCGACGAGAGCGCCGTGCTCGCCCAGGCGGGCGTCCGCCTGCTGCCCATCGCCCGCCAGACGACGCGCGTCGCCGGCAGCGAGCAGGACGGCGCCGCCGACGCGCAGGAGAACGTGGACGACCTCTTCGCCAGCTTCGGCGCGCCGTACCTCGCCGCGAAGGGCGGCCAGATCCTCCTCTTCCTCGACGTCGAGGGGAGCCCCTCGACCGGCAGCCCCTCGCTCTCGGCGAGCTACTACGCCGGCTGGTCGCAGACGCTCGCCACCTACAGCCGCAGCTCCTCGCTCAACACAGTCACCGTCCTCCCCTGCGTCTACGCGCGGCAGGGCGACGAGGCGACCTGGAACGTCGTCGCGGCCACCGGCGTCCAGTGCGCCGGCGCCTGGGTCGCGCGCTACTACTCCGGCAGCTGCGCGATGAGCGACTGGGACGACTCGATCGTCATGCCCGCCGTCCAGCTCCCCTTCGACGTCCTCCTCTGGCAATACGCCGAGAACTGCTGCAACGAGACCATCGACTGCAGTCAGACCAATCCCGGCCTCGACATCCAGACCGTGCTCCTCAACCGCCTCATCACCTGTCCGTCGTAGGAGGCGAGCGAGCCGCGCGCCTTCGTACCTGACGACGGCCCGCGGCCAGCTCGACCTGATCGAGAACTCCTTCCAGCTCATCGCCGATCAGATCGTCACCATGCAGTCGCCGCAAGAGCTCTCCGGCCAGCTCGACGAGCTCCTGGACGGCGTCGAGGCGGTCCGCCAGACCAGCCGCGAGACCGAGCAGCTCCTCGCCGGCATCGAAAAATCGCTGTGAGGGCGAAGCGCGGCGGAAATCTCGGCGATCGAGCGGAAATCTCGGCCGTCGAGGGAGCCGCCGCGAGAGTCGGCGAGAAATCTCGGCCGCAGTGAAGGAAACTTTCGATTTTGCCGAGAAATATTGAATTTTTCCATCGCTGCAGCGAAAATTTCTCCCGTACGGCGGCCGCAGTGAAGGAAATTTTCGATTTTGCCGAGAAATATTGAATTTTTCCGCCGCTGCAGCGAAAATTTCTCCCGCACGGCGGCCGCAGCGACAGAAGCGAGCGATCCTTCCTCATCAACGCTCTCGGCAGCGGCGAGAGCGCGGAGATTTCCTCTCGATGCCGGCCGCAGCGAGGGAGATCTCGCCTCCTTCCCCCTCTGCACGAGCCGCAAGGAGCAGCGCGCGTGGCAGGCCGCGCTTGAGGAAGCCGGCCGCTGGCCGCCCCGCGCTCGCCGGCGGCGCAGCCAGCCCTGCGCCACCATGAAGAGCCGCAGACCAATCCCGGCCTCGACATCCAGACCGTGCTCCTCAGCCGCCTGATCACCTGCCCGGCGTAGGAGGCGAGCGACCGGGGTGCTGACGGCGCCCGCGATCTCCGCATCGCGGCAGGCGCGTGGTAAACTCTCTCTTTCTTAATCGCGGCACAAGCCACGCGCGCGGGCCGTGCGGCCTCTCGCCGCACCAGCGCTCCTGCGCCGCCGGCACGGCCGCCGATCGAAGGAGACTCGAGATGAGCCCGATCGTCCGCCGTTCACCCTCTCCAACCCGGCCGAAACCGTGGTGCACCGTGGCGGCCTCCCTGCTGGCGGCTTCGCTGCTGGCGCCCACTCTGGTGATGGGCCTGCCGGCGTCGCCGCGCCGCTGGGTCGACAACCTCGACGAACGCTGCTACCAGTTCCTCGGCAACCAGACGCCCTTGAACGCGACGGTCTCGCTCACGTTCCTCGATCCGGTGCTCGTCGCCATGGGCCTGCAGGCCGGCAACGTCCTGCTCGGGGCGCCGCAGAAGCTCTGCGTGCCGGTCGAGAAGAATCTCACGCCGCCGCCGTCCGACACCCTCCCCTACATCAGCCAGCTCGACTGGGAGTGCTTCGCCATCAGCGGCCCGTCGCTCGGCATCAATCTCGATCTCAACCAGCTCAACCCGATCATCGCGACGCTCTTCGGCTCCGGCGTCACCGTCACCGTCGGCGCGCCGCAGCAGCTCTGCGTCCCGGTCTACAAGAACACCACGGTTCCCTCGACGGACGTGCAGAAGCTCGTCGACTACGTCGACGTCGAGTGCTTTGGCGTCACCAGCAGCCAGTCGATCGCCGGCAAGCCGATCACCCTCAGCCATCTGAATCCGCTCTTCTCCGGCCGCACGCCGGAGAACCTCACCTTCCCCACCCCGGGGCCCTTCCAGCTCTGCGTGCCGGTGGCGAAGAACGGCGACGTCCCCAGCTCGGACATCCTGCCCTACGTCGAGTACTCGGACGTCCTCTGCTATCCGATGCTGGGAGTCAGCCTCGACTCGATCCTCACCCTCACCCAGCTCGACCCTGTCCTCCTCGGCTCGCCCTACTTCGTCAAGCCGGTGACCTTCTCGGTCGGGCCGTCGAGGAGCCTCTGCGTCCCGGTCGAGAAGAACCACGACCTGCCGCCGGGGACGCCGTAGGGAACGGGACCGCTCGAATGCCCTCGAGACCCTCTCCGGTCTCGCCAGAGGCCGGAGAGGACTGGGCTCGCGAGTGCTACCATCCGCTTTCTAAATTGCGGCAGCGATGCCGCGGGCAACGATCGCGGCGCGGCCTCTCCACCGCGCCGCCGTCGCTCGCCCGCCCACCCGAGGAGATTCGAGATGACCCCGATCGATCGACGTCCGACGCTGCGACGCAACGCGATGCTCACCTTGTTGGCGGCATCACTCTTGGCGCCCACCCTGGCGATGGCCCTGCCGTCCTCGCCCCGCCGCTGGGTCGACAACCTCGACGAACGCTGCTTCGATTTCCTCGGCACCCCGGCACCGCTCAACCAGCCGGTGACGCTGACCTTCCTCGATCCCGTGCTCGTGGCGATGGGCCTCGATCCGGGCACGGTCGTCATGCAGGCCCCGCAGCAGCTCTGCATGCCGGTCAAGAAGAACGGCGTGGCGCCGCCGGCAGACACCCTCCCGTACATCAGCTTTCTCGACTGGGAGTGCTTCGGCATCACCGGCCCGCCGCTCGACATCACCCTCAACCTGACCCAGCTCAACCCGGTCGCCGCCTCGCTCCTCGGCTCCGGCGTCAAGGTCACCGTCGGCGCGCCGCAGCAGCTCTGCGTCCCGGTCTTCAAGAACGCCACCGCTCCCTCGGTGGACGTGCAGAAGCTGGTGAGCTTCGTCGACGTCGAGTGCTTCGCCGTGACCAGCAGCCAATCGATCGCCGGCACCCCGATCACTCTCACCCACCTGAACCCCCTCTTCACCACCCACCCGCCGGAGAACCTGACCTTCTCCTCCCCGGGTCCGAGCCAGATCTGCGTGCCGGTGGCAAAGAACGGCGACACCCCCTCCGCCGACATCATCCAGTACGTCGAGTACTCCGACACCCTCTGCTACCCGATGCTCCAGGGCGGCATCGACCGCGCCCTCAACCTCACCCACCTCGACCCCGTCCTCCTCGCCCCGCCCTACTCCCTGAAGCCCGCCACCCTGACCGTCGGCCTCTCGAAGACGCTCTGCCTGCCGGTCGCGAAGAACGGCGATCTGCCGCCGGGGGCTCCGTAGGGATGGACTTTCTATTACTTATTGGGCACTGGCTGTGGTCCGGTTTGATGGAGGAGCGCGGAGGAGGCGATACCGAGCTCATCGTTGACGACCGACCCAACGCCACTGCCGGCAACTCGCAACATTAATAAACTGTGCGACTTGCAGAGTCTCGCAAAATTGGCAAGCGTTGTGAATTGATGCAGTTTCTTGGGATGTAGTGCACCATGAGTGCACCAGAAATCGTACGCTCCGATGCTCCTCATGGTGCTTTGACCGCGAGGAGGCAGGCCGGCTGACGTAGAGGCTGCGCGGCCCGGTTCACCAGGACTCACGTCCTGGGCTACGGTCTGGCGCCCTCCGGGCTCAGAAACCAGGTACGAGGCTGCTACACCGCAACCGGCTTCGAGGTGATCGTGTACTTGAAGGCGTCGGGGTCGTAGGAGTCCAGACGCCCCTTGGCGGTCTCCCCCTGGGGGTACATGAGGTAGGTGACCTTGGTCCCCTTGGCCGACCGCGGGAGCTCGACGTCCTGACCCTGGTTGTAGCCCATCCAGTTCCCTTCCCAGCTGCCGAAGAGAGCGTCGCGGACGGGCGCGATCAAGAGGCTGTCGATCTTCAGCAACTCTCCGGTCTCCTCACGCGCCGCCTTGGCCACGTCCGCGGGGTCCATGGGCACCCAACCATAGCCGGCGAGGAAGACCTCGGCCCGGCAGTGCTGACCCTTGGTGACCGTGGGGGTGGTCGGACCGAGGGACTTGTAGCCGAAGGCGGACGGACCGACGCGGAGGCCGTAGATGTGCCGCGCCGGAATCCCCGCCGCCCGAGCCAGGCCCACGAAAAGGCCGTTCAGGTCCGCGCATTTGCCGCCGAAGTTCCGGGTCTGAAGCATGCCCCGGACATCCCCCAGACCACAGCCGCGAATCTTCGGCTCTCGGTAAGTGTTGGCCAGGATCCAGTCATAGATCGCGCGGGTCTTGTCGAAGTCCGTGGTCTTGCCCTGGACGATCCCATCCGCCGTCTCCTTGACGATGCCGTCAATGGGCACCAGCTCGGAGGGCTGGAGGTATCTCTTGGCCTCAGCGGCATTCAGGGAAGCCGCGGACTTCTTCGACCAGTCCACGCGACGGTCCAGGGTCTGAACGCGGCTGACGACTTCGAGCACGGGCGCCTTCTCCGTCTCCGCGAACTCGGCGTAGACCATGGTGGCGCCGTGTCCGGCCTCGACGCGCTCGGCAACCCGCGCATTGCTGGACCACTTGTTGTCCTGCACCTTCTGGTACTCGCCCTCCACCACCGGGATCGGCATCCACAAGCGCGTCACGCCCACCGGATTCGCGACCTCCAGCCGCGAGGTGACCTCCCAGGAGTGCCAGTCGCCGGGGCGGGGCTCGAACGGCTTCGGCTGGGCCCAGGCCCCGGGAAGGAAATCCCCCAAATTGGCAAAGGCGGAAACGGCGGGTACCGTGGCGGCGAGCTTCAGGAAATTGCGGCGATTCATGGAACGTCTCCTGTCCAACGAGCGGTGAAAGGCGTCTGATTCTACTTCGGTTCGAGAGGCAATCCGACGCCCTGAGCCAACATTCCGGCCATGACGGACCGGCCGATCCTGCTCACTCCCTGACTCTACAGCGCCGAGGAAGGCCTCGCTGCTATCTACGTGGGTAGGCTTTCCGGCGATCGAAGCAAGCCGTTGAGCCTTCCCAGGAGGATCGAGCCCTGGAGATCACCGCCACGCCAGAGGGCCGCGGCTCCTGGCCTTCGCCACAACAGCCGCCGCAGCCCAGGAACCTGGAACCTGGAACCTTCGCACTACCATCCGCTTTCTAATTTGCGGCAGCGACGCCGCGGGCATCGATCGCGCCGCGCCCTTGCGCTGCGCCGCCGTCGCTCCCCCGCCGTCTGGGCCGCGCACCCGAGGAGATTCGAGATGAGCCCGATCGATCGACGTCCGTCCCTGCAACGCAACGTGATGCTCACCCTGCTGGCGGCCTCGCTGCTGGCTCCCACCCTGGCGATGGCCCTGCCGACCTCGCCCCGCCGCTGGGTCGACAACCTCGACGAGCGCTGCTTCCAGTTCCTCGGCACGCCGGCGCCGCTCAACGATCCGGTGACGCTGACCTTCCTCGATCCCGTGCTGGTGGCGATGGGCCTCGACCCGGGCACCGTCGTCATGCAGTCGCCGCAGCAGCTCTGCATGCCGGTCAAGAAGAACGGCGTGGCGCCGCCGGCGGACACCGTGCCGTACATCAGCTTTCTCGACTGGGAGTGCTACGGCATCACCGGCCCGTCGCTCGACCTCACCTTCAACCTGACCCAGCTCAACCCGGTCGCCGCCTCGCTCCTCGGCTCCGGCGTCAAGGTCACCGTCGGCGCGCCGCAGCAGCTCTGCGTCCCGGTCTTCAAGAACGCCACGGCCCCTACGGCGGACGAGCAGAAGCTGGTGAGCTTCGTCGACGTCGAGTGCTTCGCCGTAACCAGCAGCCAATCGATCGCCGGCACCCCGATCACCCTCACCCACTTGAACCCCCTCTTCGCCACCCACGCGCCGGAGAACCTCACCTTCTCCTCTCCGGGCCCCAGCCAGATCTGCGTGCCGGTGGCAAAGAACGGCGACATCCCCCTCCGCCGACATCATCCAGTACGTCGAGTACTCCGACACCCTCTGCTACCCGATGCTCCAGGGCGGCATCGACCACAGCCTCACTCTCAGCCACCTCGACCCCATCCTCCTCGCCCCGCCCTACTCCCTGAAGCCCGCCACCCTGACGGTCGGCCTCTCGAAAACGCTCTGCGTGCCGGTCGCGAAGAACGGGGTTCTGCCGCCGGGGGCGCCGGAGGGGCGAAGACTCGGATAGGGCCTCCGGCCTCACCAGAGGCCGGAGGGTGCCGCAGTAAAGGATGACACCTGGTTAGAACTCGTCTCGTGGGCATTGTAGGGAACGCGTTTTACGATGTCAGTACCCGGCAGTTTCCCATAGAGCGATGGCCTAGCCCGTTGGTGACTCTGAGGGGCGCGGTATAGCAGTGATGACTCTGGAAGCGGCGGCCGGAGGAAGATCCTGTTGAGGCATCTCCCTTGGAGGGAACCTGAAGCCGAGGAGGACCAGGTCCGCCAGTTGCGGCAGGAGTCCGCTCGCCTCAAGCAAGGTGCTCTTGGCTCTGCGCATGTCGCAAAATGGCTATGACAGTTGGTTCTTGCGAGAGGAGAGTCTCGCATATCCCACAAGATCGCCCTTTGTCGGCTCAGATTGGAGCGGCGTACGACCAGAGCCGCTATAGGTATGCACTCCTACCGAACCGCCTCTAACAAGACCCAATGGTGTCTTTTCTGGGAACAGTTGCGTACAATCACCGTGGAATGAGTAACGACAGCGGCCAAGAACGAGAGCCTGGACCAGGAGATTCGGTCTTTCTAGCAGCAGGTATACGCCATCCACCCTTGAAGAGGCAGAATGCTCGCCCGCTTCTTTCAGAATGTGACTTCTAGGCCTACCTCTATGGCGAAAAACGAAGGGCACGACGCACCAGGACTATTGGCAGCAACTGAGTTACAGTTCAAGCGCGCACTCTTCTGGCTAGCCGATGCTCCAGCAGGAGCCATTGTGGGCCTCGAAACTGGGGATGATATCGTCATCGGCGGCGAGGGCGTTCGCCCTACCCGCGAGCAGGATAAAAATACAATTGGCGAGAACTCTCCTCTCACTGACCGCTCAGTTCCGCTCTGGAAAACCTTAGCTATCTGGACAAAGGCTGAGCGCTCGGGACAGCTTCTTGCTACCTCGTGCCTCCTCCTATGTACGAATCGCGCAGTTCCACGGAATTCACTTGTGGTGCGCCTTGCCGAAGCCAAGTCAGACGATGAGCTCGACCGCTGCATCGGAGAGTTGAAAGACATCGCTCACAAATCTTCCGCTTCAATCTCTTTGTATTGCGCAGAGATCTCCAGAGACTGGACAACCGTACGGGAGGTGATAAAGCGGCTAAGCCTATGTGATGCTAGTGAATTCGATCCCGCGCTAGCGGCAGCAGAGGTAGCAGATCGACTTCACATTCCAGATGGAATCGACTACCAACACATAGCCGATGGGCTTGCCGGGTGGCTGCATCGTCTTTGCTACGACCACTGGCAACGACGTCAGCCTGCGCTGATTCCGCGAAGCGCATTCGACAATCAGTACCATGCGATCCTCGACCTGCTGCGGCGACGGCGGATACTCGAACGCCCAGCATGGGACATCCCACTCGCGACCAGTGAACGAGACGCGGCGCGGTCGGAGTTCTTTTTCGAACAGCTAATAGCAATCAAGCTCAACGATGAGGGGCTGGAAGCTGCGGTAGACAACTACCTGCGGTTCCGTACAGAGCGCCTACGGCTCAGCGCAGAAGGTGACCTAACGGCTGACGACTGGAAAACTTTTTTCAGCGCACTGGTCGAACGTTGGTCACGAATCCGCCGGCGGTCTAGCTCTGGCCCTTGCTCTGACGATGTGGGGTTGGGACGAACGATCTACGATGAAACGGTTGAGAACGGACATCGCGAGTTATTGGCGGGAGCGCCAACCCAAGGCGAATACATGACTTCAGGTGGCTATCATAGACTTGCCGATGATAGTCATGTGTCTTGGCATCCTCGTTACGGTTCGACGCGAAAGCGAGAAGAATGACAGATTTTGAGCTTGAAGTGGTGCAGTCAACTGTCTTGGGCGCTCTCAGCCTGTGGCAAGTGGCGGAATCTCATCGCGCAGAGTGTGCACGCCCGATCGAATTGCCAAAGTTGCTGCTTGTCCTTCCGATTGTCTTCCATCACAGGTCAGCAACTTGCGTGGCGCGTCTTCAATTTGCCAGCGGGCTATTGAAGGCGATCGACGACGAACCTCTCATAGTTGTCGGCCTTCAGGAGCGAACGCTAGGGGGCGCTGAGCGGACATTTCGTAGTCTAGCCTTAGCGATTGGAGCGGGGTTTTTAGCTCGTTCGCCTGGTTCTGTAAGCTGGCCACTGTACGAGTCGCGGCGGCGAGGCATCCCGACAACTCTCAAACCGCAAACGGAGCGTGACAGAGGCGTTCTTTCTGCAAGCAAACGCCTCGGACACTGGTTTGCCAACGCTGACACGAAGCACTTAGCTCTCCAGTTGGGGGTGCGTTTCTAGATGAACCTCGTGATCAACAGGTTAATTCTATGGCCTACCTCTCATAGTTTCGAGCCTCGAGTTATATTTTTTAAGGCGGGTTCCGTTAATGTCGTCTCCGGACAGAGTGGGTCTGGCAAGTCGGCAATACTACACATAATAGATTATTGCCTAGGCTCTTCCAAATGCTCGATTCCTGTTGGCAAAATCCGTGACTTAACGGAGTGGTTCGGGATCGATATCACTATTTCAGGTGAGCGACAACTACTTTACCGACGAACGCCGGGGGCTGGCAGCGGTGAGGTTTCGGTGTTGCCGGTCTTGGACACTCTGCAGCTTGGTCGACCGGTGAAGAATACGACACTGCCGGCTCTCAAGGACATGTTGAGCCGTGCTGCGCATCTACCTTCGCTGCCCATACGACCGGCGAATGAGTCCGGCTCATCTGGGTACGAAGGCCGCATCTCGTTCCGTGACCTAGTTGCCTTTAACTTCCAGCCTCAGCACATTGTTGCCAACCCATACACGCTTTTCTACAAGGCAGATACGACTGAGCATCGCGAGACGCTGCGTGCGATTTTCCCATTCGTAATCGGCGCAATGACCACTGACGACCTGAGAGCGGAACACCAGCTTAACCTAACGCAACAAACGCTACGACGTCGCCAGCGTGATCTTCAAGAGCGGCGCAATGCTCGCGACGCTTGGCAACAAGACGTCCTAGCTCTTCATGCACGTGCGAAAGATCTATCACTGATGACGGAACCCGCAGCACGAACAGTTGACGAAGCAATTCGTCAATTGGCGTCGGTAGTAAGGCAAGGTTTGCCCGAGTTCCAGCTGGGCACCACTGATAGATCAACGTCGGAGTTGGCTCGACTGCGGGAAGAAGACTATCGACTCGACGGGGAACTTGGTGACTTACGACGCCGGCTAAACCGGATTCGACAACTCCGTACGTCGGTCTCTGACCTCCGCGTTGGCTTGGGACAACACGCCAGCGCCTCCGACGCTGTCGGCTGGCTCGAAGATACACTCGGGCACGAGGCTGTATGCCCAGTATGCGGTGAAATGGGCGAAGCAGCTGTTGCAGAACTCGGACGTTTGCGAGCACTCGCAAGCCAGTTTTCGCACGATGTGCAAGCGAGTGAGTCATCGATTGCACCGCTCGAGCGCAATGAAGCCAGGACGCTTGAAGAAATAGGGGAGATTGAACAGAAGCTTGCCATAGTGAGAGCGCAGCGGGATGAGCTGGAGAAGAGCGTTGCTGAAGAGGCAGGCGAACGACAAAGGTTGGAAGCAGTGTATCGCTTTATCGGACGGGCCGAGGAAGCACTTGCAAACGTAGACAAATCATCCGACTATAGCGACCTTGCCGGCGAGGTGCGAGCGCTCGAAACCGAGGTTGATCGCCTGCAGAGGCTACTTGATCCGGCAACCCGCCGGAACCATGAAGCCGCAGCAAGAGCGATAATCTCGCGTGAGATTACTTTCTATGCAAAAATATTAGGCGTTGAGCGGGCCGAAGACGCCGTGGAGCTCGACACAAAGCAGCTTACGCTTCGCTTCGATGACCTGGCGACCAACCGGCGCGATTTTCTTTGGGAAATCGGGAGCGGACGTAACTGGATGGGCTACCATATTGCTGCGTCGCTGGCGCTCCATCAATTTTTTCAACGACTAAAATCTTCTCCTGTAGCGGAGTTTCTCGTCATTGACCAGCCCAGCCAGGTGTTTTTCCCCGAGGACTATAGGCCAGGGATTTTGCCTGAACTAACTCAGGACGAACAAATGACACGTGACATTTTTAGGGCGCTGGCAGCTGCGGTTAAGCGAGCTGATGGCAAGCTCCAAGTGATTGTCTTGGAGCACGCAGGCGAGCGAGTATGGGGTAATCTGGAGAATGTTAGCGCGGTTCAAACTTGGCGAGGCGACCTCGTTGACTTCCTCCTACCGAGGGCCTGGATAGTTAACTCGTAACTCAAGTCTTAAGGAATGGTGGGTACTCGAGTATTGGGGTGTGAAATGTTTCCCGCACATTTGCAGCCTAGAGGTCTAAACCAGCTGGCCACAGAGCGTGGAAATGTAGTCTCCACCTGCTGCCTCCATCGTCTTGCCTCTACCCTCCACGCATAGATCGCGATCCGTCGCAGAGGATCGCAGAGCCGAACGACAACTCGTAGCTCCTGCTAACATTTCTCAAGCTACGCTTTTGATCTCGGACATGATGCCGTCCGCTGGCGCCCGGGAAGCATGCGAACGTGCCTCGGCTCCTCGTAGGCGCACTTTGCTAGTGCCCCGCGAGCGACCCATGCCCGCCGGAAGCCGTAGGCGCCCTTGTGGCTCCCCGCCGTCAATGTCTGTTGTTCCCGCGGAAGTGTCTAGATGGAGGCGACGACCGGATTCGAACCGGTGGATAAGGGTTTTGCAGACCCTCGCCTTACCACTTGGCTACGTCGCCTCAAAAAAGCGTCTCGGCCGCTGGCGCGGCCCCGTGGATCGGCGTGTCGCCGGGGAGCTGCGCGGAGGGGCTAAAGCAAAAGGAAATTGGAGCGGGAAACGGGATTTGAACCCGCGACCCCAACCTTGGCAAGGTTGTGCTCTACCACTGAGCTATTCCCGCCCATCGGGTGCAAAGGATAGTGGCCGGCCGGACCGCTGTCAAGCCGGCGCAACCCGCGGCACCGGCTCGGTTTGCGGCGACGCCTCGGGAGGCGCGGACAGGGCCGCCCGGCGGCCTCAGCCGCGGTACGGAAAGGCGTCGCGCAGGAGGGTGTAGGTCCACCCTCCCCCGTCGGCGTCGAGGCCGAGGACGTCGAAGCGGCAGGGGCCGGAGAGCCGGCGGACGGCGAGGTAGAGGGCGGCCGCCCGGCAGAGGCGGCGCTGCTTGGCCGGCCCGACGGCGGCGACGGCCGGGCCGTAGACGGCGCTGCCGCGGGCCTTGATCTCGACGAAGACCAACGTCTCGCCGTCGCGGGCGACGACGTCGATCTCGCCGGCATGGCTGAGGACGTTGCGCTCGAGGATGCGGTAGCCCTGCTTGCGCAGCCAGCGGACGGCGGCGTCCTCCCCCACCTTGCCGCGCCCGCGGTTGTGGGCCTGCAGCTCGAAGTCGGCCGGCACGGGGAGGAGGTCCGGCGGGAGGAGAGTCTCTCGGATGTGGATCGGCGCGGCGAGCGGGCGAAGGGGCGTCAGCGCCGCTTCCAGCGCGCTCCCTGCGGCGTGTCCTCGACCGTCACGCCGCGCGCCGCGAGCTCGTCGCGCAGGCGGTCCGAGGCGGCGAAGTCGCGCCGGCGGCGGGCCTCCTGGCGCTCCTCGACCAGGCGGTCGATCTCGGCGTCGTCGTCCGCGGCGGCCTTCTTCACCCAGGGCGCCGGATCGAGCACGCCGAAGACGCGGTCCGCCTCGGCGAGCGCCACGATGGCGCGCTCACGATCGCCCGTCCCCAGCCGCCGCTCCTCGATCGCCACGTTCGCTGTCTTGACGAAGGTGAAGACCGCGGCGAGCGCGGCGGCGACGTTGAGGTCGTCGGCGAGAGCGGCCTTCAAGTCGCGGTCGAGATCCGCCGCGGCCGCCGCGGCGAAGCCCTCGACCGTCGCCTCCTCGGCCGCGTGGGCGAGGCGGAAGCGCATCTCGTCGATGCGCTGCAGCGCTCCCGACGCGGCGTCGAGCGAGCTCCAGGTGAAGTTGAGCTTCTGGCGGTAGTGGACCGAGAGGAAGAGGTAGCGCAGCGCCCGCGCCGAGACCCCGCGGGCGAGGAGGTCGGCGAGGGTGTACTGGTTGCCGAGCGACTTCGACATCTTCTGGCCGTCGACGATGAGGTGCTCGGCGTGCAGCCAGAGGTGGACGAAGGGCTTCCCCGTCGCGCACTCGCTCTGCGCGATCTCGTTCTCGTGGTGGGGGAAGATGTTGTCGACCCCGCCGCAGTGGATGTCGAGCGTCTCGCCGAGGAGCTGCATGCTCATCGCCGAGCACTCGATGTGCCAGCCGGGCCGCCCCTCGCCCCAGGGCGACGGCCACGACGGCTCGCCCGGCTTCGCCCCCTTCCAGAGGACGAAGTCGCGCACGTCCTCCTTCTCGTACTCGTCGCTCGCCACCCGCTCGCCGCGCCGCGCCTGCTCGAGGTCGAAGCCGGAGAGGCGGCCGTAGTCGGGGTCCGAGGCGATGCGGAAGAAGACCGAGCCGTCCGCCTCGTAGGCGTGGCCGTTGGCGATCAGCCGCTCGACCAGCGCGATCATCTCCGGCACGTACTCGGTCGCCGGCGGATAGGCCTCGGCGCGCTCGACGTGGAGGATGTCGAGGTCGCGGAAGAAGGCCTTCTTCACCGGCGCCGTGAAGGCGTCGAGCGAGACGCCGGCCTGGTTGGCGCCGCGGATCGTCTTGTCATCGACGTCGGTGAGGTTCATCACCTGGCGGACGCGGTAGCCGAGGAGCTCGAGCGTGCGGCGCAGGAGGTCCTCGAAGAGGAAGGTCCGCAGGTTGCCGACGTGGGCGTCGTTGTAGACCGTCGGGCCGCAGGTGTAGACGCGGACCTCGCCGGGGACGATGGGCTCGAGGCGGGTGAGCTGCCGCCCCATGGTGTTGAAGAGGAGGATCTCGTCTGGCATCTCGGGTTGAACGCGGCGGCGGATCAGCGGACGACTTGGACCGTGCCCGCCGTCCAGGTGACGCCCGCGATCGGCTGGCCCGTCGAGTCGAAGGCGGCGTTGTGGGTGAAGGTGAAGGTGCCGCTGCCGGCGGTCGCTGGCTGGAACATCAGGGTGACGATCACCCCGGTTCCCGGAACGCCGGCGACGCCGCCGAGGAGGCTGGCGCCGAAGACCAGGTCGGTCGCGGTATGCGAGATCTGAAAGGTGCCATTCGAGAGGATCGAGCCGGTGTTCGACGAGCTGGTGAAGGAGAGCACCGTGCCCGGCACCTGCAGGTCGAAGGCGATGCCGTAGAGGTTGCTGATGCCGGTCGCCCGCACCTCGAGGACGAGCAGGTTGGCGCTCGAGCCGGCCCCGGTGGCGAGGGCGATCCCCGGCGCCGCGGCACTGCTGGACGGCGTGAAGGTGATCCCCGGCGTCGGCGGCGGCGGGCTGGTCGGGCCGCTGCCGCCGCCACCACCGCCGCAGCGGAGCGCCGCCAACGCGGCGAGGGCGCCGGCGAGGACGGCCAGCCGACGGAGCGCTGGCTTCGTGGGCCTCGTTGGTCTCACGCCGGCACCTCCTCATGGACCAGGCGCTTCAGCTGGCGCCGCATGCGATCGCGGCGCAGGCCGCGCAGGTGGTCGATGAAGAGGACGCCGTTCAGGTGGTCGATCTCGTGGCAGATGGCGCGCGCCACCCAGCCGTCGGCGGCGAGCTCGTAGGGCTGGCCTAGGCGATCGAGCGCCGCGACCCGGATGCGCTCCGGGCGGTCGACCTTGTCGCTCAGGCCGGGGAGCGACAGGCACCCCTCGACCTCGGTCGAAAGGCCCTCGCGCTCGACGATCCGCGGGTTGACCAGCACGTGGAGCTCCTTGGGTTCCTTGCCGACCGAGAGATCGACGACCGCGAGCTGGCGGTCGACGCCGACCTGCGGCGCGGCGAGACCGATGCCCGGCGCCGCGTGCATCGTCTCGATCATATCGGCGACCAGACGCGCAATGTCGGGGCCGAAGTCGCTGATCGGGCGGGTCGGCGAGCGCAGCACCGGATCGGGATAGAGACGGATGGCGAGGATCGACATCGGGTGATCGCTGCCGGGCTCAGGCGGGGGCGCGCAGGCGGCGCACGGTGCTGGCGACGTCGCGGTCGTTGTGCTGCTCGCGGAGCGCCTCGAGGAAGCCGCGCGGATCGGGGTTGCCGACGAGGCTCTGCTCGAGGCCCTCGCGGGTGAGCCGCAGGGCGGTGAGCGCCTCGGTCACCTTGTAGTGGGCGGGCCAGGAGCCGCGCTCGAGGAGCGCCCCC
This sequence comes from uncultured Acidobacteriota bacterium, assembly GCA_963755825.1. Taxonomy (GTDB): domain Bacteria; phylum Acidobacteriota; class Thermoanaerobaculia; order Multivoradales; family UBA5704; genus DATBQN01. The sequence continues at coordinate 1,054,316 of CAVWLA010000001.1, forward strand.
TCGCCGAGGATGTCGCCGGAGGTGAAGCTGCGGACCGACATCGCCTTGCCGCCCGGCGCCGGCATCTCGGCCTCGACGATGCCGCGCACCAGGAGGAGCAGGAAAGGCTCGGCGCTCCCCTCCTCGGCCACCGTGTCGCCCACCTCCATGCGGAGGAGCTTCATGGTCGAGAAGAGGCGCTTCACCTGCTCTCCCGGCATGTGCTGGACGAGGGAACTCGCCGCCAGGTTGTGCCACAGCCGTCCGAGCTCGAGCGCCGAGGTGCCCGCCTGCTGGCCGCCGGCCTGCCGCAGCCCTTCGAGGGCGAGGCCGCGGGTGTGCTCGAGGGCCTTCTCGCGCTGCAGCCGGTCGATGCGGGCGCGCAGCGAGGGGTCGAGCGGCGCCAGCTTGGCGGCCTTCGACAGCAGGGCGAGCCCCTTGTCGTAGAAGCCGTCGCCGGCGTATTCGTCGGCGACGAAGCCGAACTCGTCGATCGCCTTGCCGTACTGCTTGAGCTGGGCGTAGACCTCGGCGAGCTTGAGGTGGGAGTGGAGGTCCTGCGGATTGGCCTTGAGCTTGGTGCGCAGGCGCTCCTCGGCCTCGTCGTAGCGCTCGAGGACGATGAGGTCGTCGATCGTGTAGTCCTGCGCCGCCTGCTTGTTGCCGCCGAACCAGCCCTTGATGCCCATGGCCCTCCGCCGCCTGCCCCCGCGCCGCAACCGCTCCGCCGCGATCAGAAGTGGACGACCCCGACTCTCCGGGGTGACGCGGGGTCTTGCTGGGAAGCGCACCCATTATAGCGAAAGCCCGTCTTTCCCGACGCTTGCGTGGATGGTCCGGAAGTTGCTCCCCGCGGTTGCCGGGGTGAGCGGTCAAGGGAGACACGAGCGATGAAAACCGTCAAGGCAGGACGCGCGTCGACCGCGCGCTGGATGCTCGCCGGGGTGGCCGCGGCCGCCCTCGCCGCCGTGCCGCTCCCGGCGCAGGAGCCGGTTCTGTACACCACCGCGCCGGCCGCGCCCGAAGCCGCCGAGCCCGCCGCTCTCGGCGATCCCGCTCTGCCGATTGTCGATGCCGCCGCGCCGGACGGCAGCTACGGCTACTTCCGCGTCGTCGAGGGGGAGGCCACCGCGCTCGCCGCGAGCGGCGAGCGCGCCACGGCCGAGATCAACCTGCCGGTCGGCGCTGGCGACCGCGTCAGCGTCCCGCGCGGCTCGCGCCTCGAGATCGTGCTGCCCGATCACAACCTGCTCCGCCTCGACGGCGGCACCGATCTCGTGCTCACCCGCCTCGCCGGCTCGGCGGACTCGGGCGATCGCGAGACCCGCCTGCGCCTGATCCAGGGCGAGGTCCAGCTCGTCGTCGTCGGCGACGCCTTGGGCGACCGCCTGCCGCGGATCGACACCGAGAACGCCAGCGTCCGCATCGACGACGCCGGCAGCTACCGGATCTCCGCCGTGGGCACCGATTGGACGGCGCTCCTGGTGCGCCGCGGCAGCGCCGATCTCGCCACCCGGAGAGGCGTCGCGCACGTCCGCGAAGACCACCAGGCGGTCGTCGACGGCGGCCGCGAGGCCCGCGAAGCCGACCTCGAGCTGACGCGTGCCGGCGCTCCCGACCCTCTCGAGCGCTGGGGCGAGCAGCTCGCCGGCCAGCTCGCCGCGGTCCCCAACGTCGACGGCGACCTGCAGTACTCGGCCTCGTCCCTCGCCAGCTATGGGAGCTGGATCGAGGCCGACGGCGAGGCCTACTGGCAGCCGCGGGTCGACGACGGCTGGCGGCCATATTCGGCGGGCCGCTGGGTGTCGACGCCGAGCGGCCTCACCTGGGTCTCCGAGGAGCCCTGGGGCTGGGTGCCCTATCACTACGGCACCTGGGACTTCCTGCCGGATCACGGCTGGGTGTGGGCGCCGGGCTCCGTCTACTCGCCGGCCTGGGTCTACTGGTACTGGGGGCCGACCTACACCGGCTGGTGCCCGGTCGGCTACTACACGGGCTTCTACCGCCACCGCTTCCACGACCCTGGATTCCACTCCGGCGTCTACGGCTGGGCCGGCGGCGACTGGGGCTCCTTCACCCGCTGGACCTTCGTCGACACCGGCCACGTCGGCCAGCGCCACCTCGGCCGCTTGGCCGTCCCCGGCAACGCCCTGCGCGACGAGGGGCGCCTGGCTCGGCTGCCGCAGGGCATCATCACCACCGACACCCGCGGCATCACCGCGGCGCGCTGGAGCCGTCCGCGGGAGGTGCAGGCCGTCCTCGGGCGCGGCGGCCGGCTGCCGGACGTGACGCCGTTCATCGCCCGCGAGCCGCGCCTGCCGGCGAGCGTCGCGCACGCGGTGGTCAGCGACTCCCCGGCGAAGGGCCGATTGGCGGGAACGCCGCTGCGGCCGGCGGCGCTCCGCACGCCGGCTCTCCGCACCCTGCCCTCGCCTGCTCTCCGCGCGCCGCGGGCTCCCGGCGCGCTCGCCCCGCCGACGCTGACGATGCAGCCGACGCCGCTGCCGGGCTCGCCGCGCCCGGCGATCGCCGGCGATCCCGCCCGCCGCGATCGCAACCCGGACCTCCCCGCGCGGCTCGCCCTACGCACCGACCGCGGGGGCTTCGACGGCTCGGATGTCGGCAGCGACCTGCGCGGCGGCCAGCCGGCGGCGGCCCTCCACCCGCTTGCCGAACGGCCGTCGCCAAGCATCGAGACAGCTTTGGGAGCGCCGAGATCATCCAGATCAGACATTGCGATCGACCGCACCGAGCGGCCGCGGATCACCAACCCGCCGCGCCAGCCGGGCGAGCGGGTGGAGAGCTTCGACCCCTCGACCGTCGAGCGTCTGCCGGCGCGCGAGGCGCGCGGTTTCGACGGCACGCCACAGGCGCCGCAGCGCATCGACGCGGCGCCGGCGATCGGCATCCTGGCGCCGCGGGTCGGCCTGCCGGCAGCGCGCTTCGTGCCGCCTCTGTCTCTACCACCGGCATCGGCGCCGAGCGGCTTGCGCGAGATCAGCCGGCCGAGCTCCGCGCCGACCGTCGCACCGAGGGCGCCGACGGTGGCGATGCAGCCGGCGGTGCGGGCACCGTCCCCGCCGCCCGCTCCGCGGGCGCCCGAGGCGCGGCCCGCCGATCCGCCGAAACACCGCTGAGCGCTCGACCCTCCCCCTCCGGGGCGGCCCGGAGGGGGAGCCGAGAGGGACGGGCTACAATCAGCGGCCGTGCGCTCCGATCAGGTCTTCCGGCTGCTCTTCATCCTCTACTGCATCGAGGCCGGCGTCTTCCTCCTCCTCGCCCCCTGGGGACCGGCCTGGGACCGCACCCTCGGCCACCTGCCGCTCGGCGCCCTGCACGGTGCCCTCCTCCACCCCACCTTTCGCGGCGCCGTGACCGGCTTCGGGCTCGTCCATCTGGTATGGGGCGCCAACGATCTGCAGACGCTCGTCGCCGGGCGCCACCGCGGCTGACGGAGGGCACCTGCCCGCGGCGCGGATGACGGCCCGCCTGCTCGCCATCTCCGATCGGCGGGCGCTCAAGGATGGGCAGGGAACAGCGGTGGGAGATGAATGCCTCGACGCCTGGCTCGCGGCGCTCGGCCGCGCCGGCGTCGAGGCGGTGCAGATCCGCGAGAAGGATCTCGACGATCGCGCTCTCTTCGCCCTCGTCCGCCGCGCCCGCGCCCTGCTGCCGCCCGCCGTCGCCCTCCTGGTCAACGGGCGCCTCGACATCGCCCTCGCCGCCGGTGCCGACGGCGCCCACCTCCCCGCCGACGGCCTGCCGCTCGCCGCGCTGCGCCGGCGCTTCGGCACGGGCGTGCTCCTCGGCCGCTCCACCCACCGGCCGGAGGAGATCGAGGCGGCTGCTCGCGAGGGCGCGGACTTTGTCACCTTCGGCCCCGTCTTCCCGTCTCCCAGCAAGGAGAGGTACGGCGAGCCGCCGGGCCTCTCCGGACTCGCGGCGGCCGCAGCGAGCGGCCTAGGCGGCGGGCTGCCCGTCTACGCGCTGGGAGGGGTTACACTAGAGCGCCTGGCCGAGGTCGCCGCGGCCGGCGCCGCCGGCGCCGCCGGCATCCGCAGCTTCCTCGCACCGGACGCGCTCGCGCCGCTGGTCCGCGAGGCGGAGGCGGTCTTTCGCCGCCCGTGAGCCAGCCCGTCGATCAGCGACCGCCGCCCGAGCCTGCCGCCGAGACGAACCGCTTCGATCCTCCCGCACTCCGATCTCCCCTGACGCGCCCCGGCGACCGTGACGACTCCAGGAGGCCTGCCTTGACCACTCGCGACCTCGGCGCCCGCGACGGCTTCGTCGCCGGCGCGGCGGCGGCCGGCTTCGGCAAGCTGCGCTTCCTCTTCGTCTCGCTCGCCGTCCTGGTGATCGATCAGTGGACCAAGTGGCTCGTCGAGGTCCACCTGCCGGATCACGCCGCGCAGTCGGTCGTCCCCGGCTTCCTCACCCTCACCCACGTGCGCAACACCGGCGTCGCCTTCGGCCTCTTCGCGGCGCAGGGGATGAGCGGCGGCAGCTGGCTTCTCACCCTCCTCGGGCTCGCCGCGCTCACCGCCGTCGGCGTCTACTTCTGGTTCACCCCGTCGCGCGACCGCATCCTCCTGGTCGCCCTCGCCCTGGTGGTCGGCGGCGCCGTCGGCAATCTCCTCGACCGCGTGCTCGCCGGCGCGGTGACCGACTTCATCGACGTCTACCTCGGCAGCCATCACTGGCCGGCCTTCAACATCGCCGACAGCGCCATCTCGATCGGCATCGCCCTGATGGCGGTCGACAGTCTGCGCCTCCACCGGCCGCAGCCGGCCTAGCGGCAGGCGCTGCTCCAGCCGCCCGCTTCACCAGCCGATGCCGGAGCCTCCGCAGGCGCCCGACGCCGCGGCCGCCCCGCCGCCGCGGAGCTGGACGGTCGACGCCGCGGCCGCCGGCGAGCGCCTCGACCGCCATGTCGCCGGCCGCCTCGGCGAGCCGCGCAACCAGGTGCAGCGCTGGATCCGCGAAGGCTGGGTGGAGGTCAACGGCGCCGCCGCCCGCGCTTCGACGGCGGTCGCCGCGGGCGATGCGATCGCCTGCCGGCCGCCGGCGCCGCGCGAGGAGCGCATCGCCCCCGAGGCCGAGCCGCTCGCCGTCCTCTACGAGGATGCCGACCTCGCGGTGCTCGACAAGCCGGCCGGCCTCACCGTCCATCCCGGCGCCGGCCGGGCGACCGGCACCCTCGCCCATCGCCTCCTCGCCCGCTATCCGGAGATCGCCGGGGTCGGCGGCCCCGGCCGGCCAGGCATCGTCCACCGGCTGGATCGCGACACCAGCGGCGTCCTCGTCGTGGCGCGCACCGCCGCCGCCTACGCCCGCCTCGCCCGCGCCTTCGCCGAGCGCGAGGTCGACAAGCGCTACCTGGCGATCGTCTACGGCGCGCCCGATCCGAGCACCGGCACCGTCGAGGCGCCGATCGGCCGCCACCCGACGCGCCGCACGGAGATGGCGGTGCGCGCCGGCGGCCGGCCGGCGCGGACGCTCTACCGGACCGTCGCGGCGGGCGAGGGCACGGCGCTGCTCGCCCTCGGCCTGGAGACCGGGCGCACGCACCAGATCCGCGTCCATTTGAAGAGCCTCGGCCATCCGCTGGTGGGCGATCCGGTCTACGGCGAGGCGCGCTGGAAGGGGCTGCCGCGGCGGCTCCAGGCGGCGCTCGCCGGCTTCCCGCGGCCGGCGCTCCACGCCTGGCGGCTCGCCTTCCGCCATCCGGCGAGCGGCGAGCGCGTCGCCTTCGAGGCGCCGGTGCCCGGCGACCTCGCGGCGCTCTGGGAGGAGGCGACCGGGGCGCCCTTCCCGGCCCTCCCGGCGGCCTGAGGCCGGGAGCGGCCGGTCAGAGCGGTCGACTAGAGAAGCGCTTCGAGCGGCTGGTAGGTGCGGCCGAGCGACTCGGCGACCGGCTCGCAGGTGATGTGGCCGCCGTAGGTGTTGACGCCGGCGAAGAGGCCGCGATCCTCGCGGATGGCCCGCTTCATCCCCTTGTTGGCGAGGGCGAGCGCATAGGGGAGCGTCGCGTTGTTGAGGGCGAAGGTCGAGGTGCGCGGCACCGCCCCCGGCATGTTGGCGACGCAGTAGTGGACGATGCCGTCGACGACGTAGGTGGGGTTCGAGTGCGTCGTCGGATGCGTCGTCTCGAAGCAGCCCCCCTGGTCGACCGCCACGTCGACCACCACCGACCCCTCCTTCATCAGCTTGAGCATCTCGCGCGTCACCAGCTTGGGCGCCGCGCGGCCGGGGATGAGCACGGCGCCGATCAGCAGGTCGGCGCGGCGGAGGGCGGCCGAGAGGTTGTGGTGGTTGCTGGCGAGAGTGGTGAGCTGGCCGTGGAAGATGTTGTCCAGCTCGCGCATGCGGTCGAGGTTGGTTTCGAGGACGGCGACCCGCGCGCCCAGGCCGAGCGCCATCTTGATGGCGTTGATGCCGACGATGCCGCCGCCAATCACCACCACGTCGCCGGGCGGCACGCCCGGCACGCCGGCGAGGAGGGTGCCGCGGCCGCCGTGGATCTTCTGCAGGAAGGAGGCGCCGACGACGACCGACATCCGCCCCGCCACCTCCGACATCGGCGTCAGCAGCGGCAGCCGGCCCTCGTCGTCGACGATCGTCTCGTAGGCGATCCCCGTCACCTGGCGCTCGAGGAGCACGTCGGTGAGCTCGGGGAGAGGCGCCAGGTGCAGATAGGTGAAGAGTGTCTGCCCCGGGCGCAGCAGCGGGTACTCCTGGGCGATCGGCTCCTTCACCTTAACCACCATCTCGGCGCGGCCGTAGACGGCGTCGGCGTCGGCGACCAGCTCGGCGCCGGCGGCGGTGTACTCGTCATCGGCGATGCCGCTGCCGTGGCCGGCGCCGCGCTCGACGATCACCTGGTGCCCGCCGCGGGCGAGCGCATGGACGGAGGCGGGGGTCATGCCGACCCGGTACTCGTGATCCTTGACTTCCTTGGGGATTCCGATCAGCACGCTAGCCGCTTCTTCCCGGCTCGACCGTCGCCTCGGGCTGGCGCTCGTCGCGAGCCTTGTCGCCCTGCATTTGGATCATGCCCTTGAAGAACGCTCCCTCGGCGAGGACCACCCGCGGCGCCGCGATGTCGCCTTCGACGGTGCCGGCGTTGCCGACCTCGACCCGATCGATGGCGCGCACCTCGCCCACCACCTTGCCGGCGATGCGCACGACCTGCGCCGCGATCGGTCCCGCGACCAGCCCGCCGGCGCCGACGACGACCGTCGCCGTCACCCGCACCGCCCCCTGCACCTCGCCCTCCACCAGCACCTCGGTGCCGCCCGTCACCTCGCCGCGAATGCAGGTGCCGGCGGCGATCTGGGTGACGCGGGGCCGCGCCTCGCCGGCTCCGGCAGACACAGCCCCGACGGGCGCCGGGCTCTCACGGCGAAAGATCGACATCGCTCTCCAGACTTCGTTCCAGTTTCCCAGGAATCGGCGAACTGATTGGAGCGGGCAACGGGACTCGAACCCGCGACATCAAGCTTGGGAAGCTTGCACTCTACCAGCTGAGTTATGCCCGCTCGAGACGACCTCGAGCCCGGCGAATCTAGCGGACGCCCCGGCCGCGGTCAAGTCTGGCGCCCCGGCGCGGTTGGCCAAAGCGGGGTGCCCGGCTATACTGGACGGGTCATGCAGGGCTCCGGCAAAAAGGGCGACGGCGACTCGCTCTATTTCTTTCCAGAAGAGCCGGTGACGGCCGAGGAGCTCCGCCGCATCCTGCGTCAGGGCACCCAGGCGCAGCGAGCCTGGGCGATGTCGAATCTCCTCCGCTACGCGCAGTGGGACGACATCTGGACCTACGTCACCCGCGACGAGGTCCGCGAGCTCTTCGCCGACCTCTCGCTGCCCGAGAACCTGCGCGCCGCCTGGGGGCGGATGCTGAAGGTCGAAGCCCCGGTCGCCTGAGGCCGCCGGCCAAGCCGACGCCGGCGAGGGTGCCGGCATCTCTCCACTTCCGCTCACCGTCCCGCCGGGACGAAACGCACCTCGAACATCTTCGGCCACAGCTTGCCGGTGATCCAGAAGCGCTGGGTCGCCGGGTCGTAGGCGATGCCGTTCAACACCTCGGCGCCGGCGGCGCGATCCTCCGCCGTCAGCAAGCCGGTGGCCTGGGCGACGCCGGTCACCCGGCCGGTCGCCGGGTCGATGCGCAGGATGTCGTCGGTCTGCCAGACGTTCGCCCACACCATGCCGCCGACGCACTCGAGCTCGTTGAGCTGCGGCACCGGCACGCCGTCGCGGGTCACCGCGACGCTCCCCTGCACCACGAAGGTCTTGGGGTCGCGGAAGAACAGGCGGTCGCTGCCGTCGCTCATCACCAACCGCCTGCCGTCGTAGCAGAGCCCCCAGCCCTCGCCGTCGTAGTGGAAATCGGCGAGGTGCTTGAAGGTGGCGCGGTCGTAGACCGGCGCCGTCCCCTCCCGCCAGGTGAGCTGGATCAGCCGCTCGCCGACGAGCGCCAGGCCCTCGGCGAAGTAGCGCGGCTCGAGGGCGATCTGCTGGCGGACGATGCCGGAGACCGGATCGACCCGCCGCAGGCTCGACTGGCCGTACTGGCCGGCGCTCTCGTAGAGATCCTTGCCGTGCCAGACGAGTCCCTGCGTATAGGCCGCCGGGTCGTGCGGGTGGATCGCCAGGACGTCGATCTGCAAGGGCTCGGCTCCCTGCGGCGGCGGCGCCGAGCGCGCGGCCGCGGGCTTGGCGGCCGCCGGCGCGGCGGCGGCGGACGCGGGTTCGGGGGTGGCCGGCGCGAGCTTGGAAGCGGCCGGCACGGCCGCGACCGCGCGGTCGGTAGAGCGCGCCAGCCAGCTCGCACCGAGGATGGAGAGCGCCGCGAGCGCCGCCGGAATCGCCAGGATCCTCGTCAGGCCGGTCGTGCGGCGCGACGGCCGGCTGGCCATCGGCCGTTCGCTTGCCCGGCGGCCGCTCAATCGCCCCATGCGCAGCCGCCCAGGTTGGTCGCCAGGTTGGCCGCCGAGCCGGCGCCGCCGATCGGCTGCCCGGGCGGCGCCGGGAGCGGCTCGGCGGGCCTCACCCGCCCGTCGTCGCGGCGCTCCAGGTGGCGCGCGATCTCGGCCGCCAGATAGGCCCGCATGGCGGCCTCGGCGCCGGCGTCGACGATGCCGGCGTGCACCGGCTTCAGCCGCTGGGCGAGCTCGCGGAGTCGCGCGTCCACCCGCGCCCGCACCCCGGCCGCCGCCTGGGCGTCGGAGGCCAGGCCGATCATCCCGTGCACCACCGCCCACTGCGCCGTGCGGCGGAGCTCCGCCTGCCGCGGCGCGCTCGGCGCCGCGCCGGCGAAGACGGCGCGGTCGAGCGCCGCGAGCACCTCCTCGAGGCCGGGGAGCCGCGGGTCGCGGCGATGGAAGTCGACCAGGCGCGCCGCGCGCTCGCGCTCGAGGAGGGCATGGACGGCGAGATCCGCCGCCGTGCCGGCGGCGCCCAAGGCGTCGAAGGCCGGGCTGGTGCGGCTGCCGAACATCTCGACGTTGGCGGGGAAGCTGGGCGGCCGCGGCAGCAGCACGGCGAGGACCGATTCGGGGAGGTCGAGCGCCGCGGGCTGGAGGAGCGAGGTGATCGCCGCCAGGGCCCGCCGCTGCCAGGCGGCGTCGGTCGGCCGCGCCGGCGGCTGGCCGTCGCCGCGCATGGCGTAGCTGTAGAGGAGGCCGCCCACCACCTTGGCGGCGGCGTCGAGCTGGTAGCGGTGATGAAAGTAGACCGGCGCCAGCACCTCGTCGAGGAGCGCCAGCGGCACGCCGCGGGCGATGTTCGCCTCGCCGAAGCGGGCGAGAGCGATGCGGCGGACGGCGAGCGCCTGCTCGAGGCCGGCGACGGGATCGGGGCCGTTGTCCCACAGGTTGACCAGCGGCTGCGCGGCGCCGTCCGGCCGCGCGTCGGCGTCGGTCAGGTAGGTGAGGCCGTGAGCGATGCCGTCGCGGATGACGGCCTCGAGCGCCGGGCCCTCGTCGGTCCCCGGCGGCAGCTCGCCATAGCCGTAGCGGATGGCCTGGAAGTCCCAGGCGCCGAGGCCGCGCGCGTAGGCGTTCGAGAGGTCGAGCTCGCCCAGCTTGGTCACTCCGATGAGCGGCGCCGGATAGTCCATCACCGAGGCGCGGCCGCCGTAGGTGCTGGCGGCGAAGTTGTGCTCGAGGCCGAGGCTGTGCCCCACCTCGTGCGCGGCGAGCTGGCGGATGCGCGCGAGCGCCAGGCGGACGGGGTCGTCGGGGGCTCCGCTGCCGGTCTTGTCGGCGCCCACCAGCCCCTCGAAGATCAGCCGGTCCTGCCGCACGCGGAGCGATCCCAGGGTGACGAAGCCCTTGACGATCTCGCCCGTCCGCGGATCGATGACGCCGCCGCCGTAGGACCAGCCGCGGGTCGAGCGATGGACCCAGTCGATGACGTTGTAGCGCGCGTCGAGCGGGTTGGCCCCCGGCGGCAGCAGCTCGACGCGGAAGGCGTCCTCGAAGCCGGCGCGGTCGAAGGCCTCGCGCCACCAGGAGGCGCCCTCGAGGAGGGCGCTGCGCACCGGCTCCGGGGTGCCGGGATCGAGGTAATAGACGAGCGGCTTCTTCACCTTCGAGCGCGCCGCGGTGGGGTCGACCTTCTCCAGCCGGTGGCGGGCGAGCCAGCGGTTCTCGAGGCGGCCGGCGAGCGGCGCCGAGTAGTCGAAGAACTCGACGCCGAAGAAGCCCGCCCGCGGGTCGCCGCGCCGCGGCTTGTAGCCGTCGTCCGGCAGCTTCAAGAGCGACTGGTGCTCGCGGAGCGTCACCGCCTCGGCAGCCGGGGCCACCTCGCGCACCTGGGCGCCGGGGTCCGACGACTGGTAGGTGAGGAGCGCCTCGAACTCGAGGTTCTCCGGGAATGCGAGGCAGCCGTCGAGGTCGACGGCGCTCCGCCCGGAGTCGAGCGACCAGCCGCCCTGGCCGGTGGCGCGCATGGTGGCGACGATCTCGTGCGCGTCGCGGGTGAGGAAGGAGGTGATGTCGACCAGCGCGCGGCCGTCGGCGTCGGCGGCGATCACCTCGCCCGCCCAGAGGACGGAGGTGGCGAACGAGTCGCGGACGGCGCGGCGCTCCGCGGCGTCGGCCGTGAGGGCGCGGTACTTGAGATTGGGCAGCTCGAAGAAGACGCGGCCGCCGAGCCGGCGGAGCGTCAGCACCCGCGCCTCGCTCACCTGGCCGCGGTCGAGGCCCACCGGGTTCGAGCCGAGACCGGTGGCGATCCCCTCGACGTAGAGGTAGCTCGCCACCTCGCCGCCCGTCCCGGCCGGCGGCACCTCGAGCCAGACGCGGCCGCGTTGGCGGTCGACATAAGTGGTGAGGAGGCCCGGCCGGCGCTCGAGGCCACCGGTCTTCGCCGCCACGGTGGGGAGCGGCTCGACCGCCTTCGGCGGATCGGCGGCGCGGACGGCCGGCGGCGTTGCGACCGCTGCGAGCACCGCGAGCGAGGAGAGGACGAAAGCGGGGCCGGTGGTCCAGCGCGCGGACCTGCAGAAGGAGGTTGTCATCGCCGCGTAGGATATCGCCGGGCCGCCTGGATTTGGTATGCGCCGCGAGTTGGGGGAGAATCTCCTCCGCCATGAAGGAAACCGAGCCGCTCCGCTACACCGAGTCGGAGGTCCGCAGCTTCCTCCCCAGCGGCTGGAACCTGACGGGAGATCCCGCCGGCGGCTGGGACGGCAAGAAAGGCGTCTGGCGCGCCATGGTGCTCGACAACGTCGACTTCGACTGGCCGGTCGTCGTCGACGCCGGCCAGGCCGCCTCGCTGGGGCGCATCGAGGCGTTGCGGCAGGCGATGGACCGCGTCTATCGCGAGCGTCTCGGCTGACCGTCCGCTCCCCCACTTTCCAGACATCGGCGGCGGAGAGCACGCCCGGCGGCTGACCGCGCCCGGCTGAGATCGCGAGCCGCCATGCCGAAGCCCCAGCGGATCGACTTCCGGCGCTACCGCAAGCTGCGCCGCTTCGTCGCCCGCACCTTCCTCCACGTCCTCTGGTGGGACGTCCTCTTCGCCTGGCCGCCCCTGGCGCGCTTCCGGCGGCCGGCCGCCGAGCGCTGGCGCCAGATCGCCCGCCGCTACCGCGGCCTCGCCATCGAGATGGGCGGCGTGCTGATCAAGCTCGGGCAGTTCCTCTCGGTGCGCGTCGACCTGCTGCCGGCGGCGGTCATCGGCGAGCTCTCCGGGCTCCAGGACGAGGTGCCCGCGGAGCCGTTCGCGGCGATCGTCGCCCAGGTCGAGGAGGATTTCGGCCGGCCGCTGGCGCGCTCCTTCGCCGCCTTCGATCCGCAGCCGGTCGGCGCCGCCTCGCTGGCGCAGGTCCACCGCGCCCGTCTGCTCGGCGGCGAGGAGGTGGTGGTCAAGGTCCTCCGCCCCGGCATCGGCGTGCTGGTCGAGACCGACCTCGCCGCCGCCGGCCTGGCGCTGCGCCTGCTCCGCTTCTCGCGGCGGGTGCGGCGGCGCGTCGACCTCGAGCGCGTCGAGCGCGAGTTCCGCGCCACCACCGAGCACGAGCTCGACCTCGCCGCCGAGGGGAAGAACGTCGAGCGCTTCGCCGCCGACTTCGCCGGCGACCGCCACGTCCGCGCGCCGCGCGTCCACTGGCCGGCGAGCGCCCGCCGCACGCTCGCCCTCGAAGACGTCGGCTATCTCAAGTTCGCCGACCTCGCGGCCCTCGAGCGGGCAGGGATCGACCGCCGCGAGGTGGCGCGGAGCCTCTACCGCATCTACATGCAGCAGATCTTCGTCCACCACTTCGTGCACGCCGATCCGCACCCGGGGAACCTCTTCGTCGAGCCGCTCCCCGGCCCCGGCGAGGCGCCGTTCGCCCCCGGCGACCCGGTGCCGTTCCTCGCCGGGCGCGAGTTCGCCATCGTCTTCGTCGACTTCGGCATGGTGGCGACGATCCCCGACCGCCTGCACAGAGCGCTCCGCGACTACGTTATCGCCCTCGGCACCCGCGACGCCGCCGGCATGGTGCAGGCGTACCTCGCCGCCGGCGTGCTCCTCCCCAGCGCCGACCTCGGGCGCCTGGAGGAGGCGCACCGGGCGCTCTTCGACCGCTTCTGGGGGGTGAGCCTCGGCCAGCTCCGCGACGTCGCCTTCTCCGAGGCCGGCTACTTCCTGCGCGAGTACCGCGACCTGCTCTACGAGGCGCCCTTCCAGGTCCAGGTCGACCTGCTCTTCGTCTCGCGGGCGGTCGGCCTCCTCTCCGGGATGGCGACCACCCTCGACCCGGAGTTCGATCCCTGGGCGGAGACCATCCCCTTCGCCGAGCGCCTGGCGAGCCAGGAGGCCGACAGGCTCCGCCGCGACTGGCGCGAGTGGCTCCGCGAGGGGGCCGTCCAGGGCCGCGCCCTGATCGGCCTGCCGCGCCGCCTGGCCGACCTCCTCGCCCGCGCCGAGCGCGGCGAGCTCACGGTGCAGAGCTCGCTGGCGCCGGAGGCGCGGCGGACCATCCAGCACCTCGAGCGCTCCGCTCACCGCCTCGCCTGGACGGTGCTCGCCGCCGCGCTCCTCATCGGCGCCGTGCTGCTCCACGTCGACGCGCCGAGCGAGAGCTGGGACCGCTGGTTCGCCGCCCTCGCCCTGGCGAGCTTCCTGTGGGGAACCCTCACCAAGCGATAGCGCGCGCCCGGTGTGATCCGGCACCCGACGGCGTCAGATGCGCCGGGCCCTTTCCGTCTTCCAGAGCTGGAGACTGATCTCCATCCGCTCCCGGAGGACAGATGGTCCGACCCGCCGCCCCACCCCAACGCCTCCCCGCCTTCGCCGCCGCGCACGAGCTGGCGCTCGCCCTCCACGCCGCCCTCGCCGGCGCCGCGGTCGATCCCTGCGGCCTCGGCGGCCGCATGCAGCGCTCGGCGATCGCCGCCGCGGCCGCCATCGTGCGCGCCGCGCCGCTCACGCCTGCCCGCCGGCGCGACCTCCTGGCGCACGCCCGCGGCCGCCTCCACGAGCTCGGCTACGCGCTCGATCTCGCCGAGCGCTTCGGCACCTTCGATCTGGCGACCGCCGTCGAGCTGCTCGAGCTGCAGGTGCGCGCCAGCCTGGCGCTCGCCGTGATGCTCGGCGAGATCGACGGCGGCTAGCGGCCGGGAGGTCAGTCGGCCAGCGGCGCCAGCAGCGCCACCGGAAAGCGGGCGAGGAGATCCGCCAGCGGCCGCGGACCGCCGGCGACCTCTTCGCCGGTCAGCTCGTCGCGGAAGCGCCCGCCGGGCAGCTCGACCGCGGTGTCGCCCCAGCCGTCCCCCAGGCCGATGACCAGCCGCGGGACGACGGCGACGGCAGAGTCGTCACCGCCGCCGCGGGCGCAGGCCATGGCGTGGCCGGCCTTCTCTCCGCGCACGGCGAGCGGCCGGTAGGCGCTCGCCGCCGCGAAGAGATCGGGCCGGCGGCGCCGCAGCGCGAGGGCCTGGCGGATCGTCCACAGCTTGGGGAGCCCCTCGTCGGCGCGCGCCAGGACCCGCTCGGCGGCATCCGGGTGTTTGGCGATCCCAGCCAGCTCGCGCAGCAGGCGGCGGCGGAGCGCGAAATCGACCGGCCGGCGGTTGTCGGGATCGACGAGCGAGAGGTCCCAGAGCTCGCTCCCCTGGTAGAAATCCGGCACGCCGGGGGCGACGAGCTTGAGGAGCGTCTGCGCCAGCGAGTTGATGCGGCCGAGCGCGACCAGCGGGGCGACGAAGCCGGCGAGGTCGGCGGCGAAGGCGGGGTCGGCGAGGATGGCATGGACGAACTCGCGCACCGCCGCCTCGTAGGCGGGCTCGGGCCGCGTCCACGAGGTGTGCCGCTTGGCCTCGCGGCAGGCCTTCTCCATGTACCGCGCGGCGCGCTCCGCCGTCAGCGGCCAGGCGCCGACCAAGGTCTGGTAAAGGAGATATTCGGCGTCGGCGTCGGGGAAGCCGCCGGCGGCGAGGCGGCGCGGTGAGTTCCATGCCGCCCAGCGGGCGACCGCCGCCGACCAGCGCTCGGGGATCTCGGAGAGGAGGGCGAGGCGGGCGCGGACGTCCTCGCTCCGCTTGGTGTCGTGGGTGGAGGTGGCGATGAGGCCTTGCGGGAAACGCTCCTGCGCCTCGGCACAGGAGCGATGGAACGCCGCCGGCTCGACGGCGAAGAGGCTCGGATCACCGCCCACCTCGTTCAGCGACACCAGGCGGTGGTAGCGGTAGAAGGCGGTGTCCTCGACCCCCTTGGCCATCGCCGGCGCCGTCAGCTGCTGGAAGCGCATGGCGCAGTCCGCCTCCGCCTCGCCGGGGAGCTCGAGGAGGAGGAGCTCGGCGAGGAAGTCGAAGAGATCCGGCGGCAGATCCGGCCGCGCGGCGCGGACGGCTTCGATCGCGGCGCCGACCGCGGCGCGGTCGGCGGCGGAGACCTGTCTGCCGGAGGGGTCGGCGCGGACGTAGGTGCGGTAGACCGGCAGCGATGCCGCCGTCTCGCGGAGCGCCTGGCGCAGCTCCTGCCGGGTGTAGTCGCGATGGCGGCGATGGCGCTCGCAGACCTCGCGGAGGCGCTGGGTCAGGCGCTCGAGGTCGGCGGCGAGCAGCTCGTCGAGCACCTGGAGGCGCGCCTGGCGCGAGATCTCCGCCCAGCTCGGCGGCGCCGCACCGTCCTCGATCCCCAGGAACCGCCGGTAGATCTCGCCGAGCGGCTCCTCGCCGCGCGGGTCGACGAACAGCCGATGGACGCGGTTGAGGAAGTCGTAGCCGGTGGTGCCGGCGACCGGCCAGTCGGCGGGGAGCCGCTCGCCGCCGGCGAGGATCTTCTCGACGACGATCCAGGCCGCCGGCGCGGCTGCGCGCAGCCGCGCCAGGTAGGCCGCCGGATCGTAGAGGCCGTCCGGGTGGTCGATGCGGAGGCCGTCGAGGATCCCCGCCGCCACCCAGCCGAGCGGCCGCGCGTGGACATCGGCGAAGACCCGCTCGTCCTCGCTGCGCAGCGCCGCAAGGGCGGTGACGTCGAAGAAGCGGCGGTAGTCGAGGTCGCTGCCGGCGGTCCGCCAGAAGGCCGGCCGGTAGTTCTGGCGCTCGAGGAGGGCGTCGAGGCGATCGGGATCGGCGTTGACGCGGGCGATCTCGGCGTCGACGGCGGCGGCGATCTCCGGCCGCTCGGCGAGGAGCCGCGCCAGCGCCGCGCGAAGCACCTCCTTGTCGCGGTGCCGGCGCGCCGTGCTCTCGCGATCGGTCGCCGTCGCCGCGGGGAGGTCGCCGAAGGCCGCGGCGAGGAAGGCGAGAGTGTCCCAGCCCGCGCCGTCGGCTGGCTGGCTGCCGCCGGGCCGCTGGTCGCCAGCGGCCGCGCCGAGGAGCCCGTCGAGCGAGCGCGGCGCCACCGGCCAGCGGTGGTCGCCATAGCGGACCTCGAAGCCGCCGCCCTGGCGCCCGAGCGCCAGCTCGCCCGCCTCGAGCACCCGCCCGTAGTGATCGCCGAGAACGGGGAGAAGCACGGTGTTGCGCAGCCGCGCCTGCGGCGGGTCCCAGTCGACGTCGAAGTAGGCCGCGTAGCGGCTCGCCGGACCGTTCTCCAGCACGTCCCACCACCAGCGGTTCGTCCGCTCGTCGATCGCCATGTGATTGGGCACGATGTCGAGCACCTGGCCGAGACCGTGGGCGGCGAGCGCCGCGGCGAGGCGGACGTGCGCCGCCTCGCCGCCCAGCTCCTCGTTGACCCGTGTCGGGTCGACGACGTCGTAGCCGTGGGTGCTGCCGGCGACGGCCTGCAGATAGGGCGAGGCGTAGAGGTGCGAGACGCCGAGCTCGGCGAGATAGGGGGCGAGCGCGGCGGCATCGTCGAGCCCGAGCTCCGGCCGGAGCTGCAGGCGATAGGTGGCGCGGATCGGCACGCTCCGGCGCCGGTGCAAGCGGCGAGCCACGGCGGCCGCCGCTCAGTCGACGCGGACGCGCAGGCGCTCGCCCAAGGCGCGGAAGCCGGCGACCCACTCCTCCGCCGGCTGATCGCCGCGCGAGGCGCGCTCGCGGTGCCGCGGATAGGCGGTGCGGAGAGCCTCGCAGAAGAGGTCCTGCGGGCGCCCGAGGTCGACCTCGAGCCGCGCCGAGCCGGCGAGCGCGGCGGTCTCCTCCAGGCGGTCGAGTAGGCCGGGCTCGTCAGGGTCGGCGAGGAGCCGCTCCATGAGCAGGGCGAGGGTGGCGCCGAGGGCGTGGCCGAGGCCGTCTCCGGCGAGATCCACCCCCAGCAGGCTGGCCTCGGCGAGCCGCCGGCGCACCTCCTCGAGGTCGGCCGCGGGATCGCCCAAGGCGCCGCGGAGGTCGCCCGCGAGGACGACGTCGGCGACCGCGTAGAGGGGCGGCGGCAGCGGCGTGCCGAGGTCGCCGAGGAAGCGCAGCAGCGGCGCGTGATGACGGAAGAGGGCGCGCAGGTCGGCCTCGACGGCGCCGAGCGTCGAGCCGAGGATGAGGTCGAGGACGCGGCGCTGCTCGTCGCGGAAGAGCGAGCGCAGCGAGTACGGCAGGTCGCCCAACTGGCGGTCGAGGAGGCGCACGACGGCCGGGAAGTCGGCGCGCTCGAAGGCGCGCCCAGCCGCCTCGATGAGCGCCTCCCAGGCCGCCTCCTCCACCTCCGCCGCGGCGGCGCGCACGCCGGCGCTCAGGTTGTGGTCGCTGAAATGGAGGACGGCGAAGACGAAGCGGGCCGACTCGGCGGTCGGCTCGGCGGTCACCCGCACGCGGCCGAGGACCAGACGGGCGCCGCCGGCGCGGAAGGTGCGCTCCGCCTCGCGCTCGAAGCGGTAGCAGAAGATCCGCGTCCGCTCGGGGTAGTCCTCGAAGAGCGAGGCGATGGCGTAGTGGGCGGCCACCTGCGGCAGGGCGACCGCCGCCGGACGGACGTGGCGCTCATAGATGCGGCGGCCGTCGCCCGCCGCCGGATCGTTGCTCGCGGCGGCGGCGAGGCGGGCGAGGAAAGGCTCCTCGATCGCCTCACCCGTTTCGCCCGCTTCGCCCAAAAACAGCCGCTCGGCGAGCTGCACGGCGCGGCCGGCATAGCGCAGGATCTGCAGCGTCTCGATCCCCGCGAGATCGTGGAAGAACCAGCCGCAGCTGGTGTACATGAGGAGGAGATGGCGCTGCATCTCGAGGAGCTCGAGCGCCCGCGCGAGCTCCGCCGCTGCGAGCGGCCGCCCGGCGAGCGCGCTGATCTGTTCGGCCCGCTCGGACCGCTCGCCGGCGCGCTCGCGCGCCAGGACGACCGCGATGTAGCCGTCGCGCGCCGCCCAGGGGTCGGCAAAGAGCTCGCCCGCCGCCGCTTCGTAGCGCGGCGCCAGGGTGTCGCGCAGCCAGTCGAGCGCCTCGCGGAGCGGCTGCCGCCAGCTCTGCCGCGAGGAGTGCGCGCCGCCGGTCGCGCAGCCGCAGTCGCTCCGCCAGCGCTCGACGCCGTGGGCGCAGCTCCACGAGCTGCGCTCGACGATCTCGACCTCGTGCCGCGGCGGATGGAGCTCCAGGTGCTCGGCGTAGTTGGTCAGCCGCGTCGCCTCGTCCCCTTCGATGCGCGCCAGGGCGTAGGCGAGCGCCATCTCGCCGTAGCGGTGGTGGTGGCCATAGCTCTCGCCGTCGGTCGCCACGTGGACGAGCTCGGGCTCGGCGCTCCCCGAGAAGCCGGCGAGGAGCCGGCAGGCGAAGGCCTCGCCGCTGTCGAGGAGGCCATCGAAGGCGACGGCGCGCGACAGCTCGCCCTGGTAGAAGAAGAGCGCCAGCGAGCGCCCCGAGGGCAGCGCGATGCGGTACGGCCGCCGGCCGTCGATGCGGCCGCCCGCCTCGCGCCAGGCCGTCTCGCCGACGGCGCGGAAGCGGCGCGCTTGGTGCGGCGCGAGGATGGTGAAGGCGACGCCGTGCGCCGCCAGGAGCTCCAGGCTCTCGACGTCGACGGCGGTCTCCGGCAGCCACATCCCCTCCGCGGCGCGGCCGAAGCGGTGGGCGAAGTCGGCCAGGCCCCAGACGATCTGCGTCGTGCGGTCGCGCCGGTTGGCGAGCGGCAGGATGGCGTGGTTGTAAGCCTGCGCCAGGGCCGAGCCGTGGCCGGAGTAGATCTCGCGGCTGGCGCGGTCGGCGTCGAGCACGGCGCGGTAGACGGCGGGGCGCTCGCTCTCCAGCCAGGCGAGCAGCGTCGGCCCGAAGTCGAACGAAATGCGGCTGTAGTTGTTGACGATGCGCTCGATCCGCCCCTCGCGGTCGAGGATGCGCGCCGCGGCGTTCGGCGCATAGCACTGCGCCGTGATGCGGGCGTTCCAGTCGTGATCGGGATGCGCCGAGTCCTCGATCTCCACCGCCTGCAGCCAGGGGTTCTCCCGCGGCGGTTGGTAGAAGTGGCCGTGGATGCAGATCGAGCGACTCATGACGGCGGGCCTCAGGCGGAACCGGGCTGGCGGCGGAGCCCTATCCTACCAGCTGCGAAGCGCCAGCTGAGGAGCGGCGGGGCGGCGGGCGGGCCGATCGGCACGCCATGCCGCGATCTCGCGCGCGCTCTGATACCTTAGGGCGCCTGGAGACGCCGGAAGCGGAGACGAGACGACCCTGGAGGTGACGTGACCCGCCGCGAAAAAGCCGACAAGATCGGGGAGATCCTCGATCGCCTCTATCCCGCGGTCGACATCCCGCTCACCCATCGCGATCCCTTCACCCTGCTGGTCGCCGTCGTCCTCTCCGCGCAGACCACCGACAAGCTGGTCAATCAGGTCACCCCCGAGCTCTTCGCCCGCGCCAGCACGCCGCAGGAGATGGCGCAGCTGCCCGTCGAGGAGATCGCCGGGCTCATCCGCCGCATCGGGCTCACCCGCGCCAAGGCGCACAACCTGAAGCAGCTCTCCACCCTCCTCGTCGCCGAGCACGGCGGCGAGGTGCCGCGGAGCTTCGAGGCGCTGGAGGCGCTCCCCGGCGTCGGCCACAAGACCGCCTCGGTGGTGATGAACCAGGCGTTCGGCCAGCCGGCCTTCCCGGTCGACACCCACATCCACCGGCTGGCGGCGCGCTGGGGCCTGTCGCCGGCGAAGACCGTCGAGCAGACCGAGCGCGACCTCAAGAGCCTCTTCCCCGAGGAGAGCTGGGGGAAGGTCCACCTGCAGATGATCTATTTCGGCCGCGAATACTGCCCCGCCCTCCGCCACGACTTCGAGGCCTGCCCGATCTGCTCCTGGGCGGCCTCGGGGCAGCGCAAGGGCGCCGAGCGGCGGCGCACCGCCGGCCTCGGGCGGACCCGCGGGGGCACCTCGACGCCGCCTGGCCGGCCGCGGTCCAGCCGCTCGTCGTCCTAGCCGCTTCGCTTGAGGAACACCGCCGCCAATGGCGGCAGCGTCAGGGTCAGCGAGTGGGTGCGGCCGTGGAGCGGCAGCGGCGCCGCCTCGATGCCGCCGAAGTTGCCCTGCCCGCTGCCGCCGTAGACCGGCGCGTCGCTGTTCAAGATCTCGCGCCAGAAGCCGCCGGCCGGCGCCCCGATGCGATAGTTGGTGCGCAGGAGCGGCGTGAAGTTGAGCACCACGATGATCGGCTCGGACGCCGGATCGCCCCGGCGCAGGAGCGCGAGGGTGCTGTTGATCCCGTCGCTGCAGTCGATCCACTCGAAGCCCCGCGGGTCGGCGTCGAGCTGGTGGAGCGCCGGCTCGTCGCGGTAGAGCTTCAGCACGTCGCCGAGGAGCCGCGCGAGACCCGCCGGGAGCGGCTCGCCGGCGAGGTGCCAGTCGAGGCTCGCGTCGTGGTTCCACTCGCGGAGCGAGCCGAGCTCCGAGCCCATGAAGAGGAGCTTCTTGCCCGGCTGGGCGACCAGGTAGGAGAAGAGCAGCCGGAGGTTGGCGAAGCGCTGCCAGAGGTCGCCCGGCATCTTCGCCAGCAGCGACCCCTTGCCGTGCACCACTTCGTCGTGCGAGAGCGGCAGCACGAAGCTCTCGGTCCAGGCGTAGATGGTGCGGAAGGTGAGGAGGTTCTGATGGAACTTGCGGTGCACCGGGTCCTTGGCGAAGTAGTCGAGGGTGTCGTGCATCCACCCCATGTCCCATTTGAAGCCGAAGCCGAGGCCGCCCAGGTAGAGCGGCCGCGACACCATCGGCCAGGCGGTCGACTCCTCGGCGATCACCTGCGCGTCGGGGAAATCACCGTAGAGCCGCTCGTTCAGCTGGCGCAGGAAGGCGATCGCCTCGAGGTTCTCGCGGCCGCCGTGGACGTTGGGGATCCACTCCCCCTCGCGCCGCGAGTAGTCGCGGTAGAGCATCGAGGCGACGGCGTCGACGCGGATGGCGTCGGCGTGGTAGCGATCGAGCCAGAAGCGGGCGCTGCTCCCCAGGAAGCTCCGCACCTCGCTCCTGCCGTAGTTGAAGATGTAGCTGTTCCAGTCGGGGTGGAAGCCGAGCCGCGGGTCGGCGTGCTCGTAGAGGTGGGTGCCGTCGAAGAAGGCGAGCGAGAACTCGTCGCTCGGGAAGTGCGACGGCACCCAGTCCAAGATCACCCCGATCCCCCGCTGGTGGAGGTGATCGACGAGGAACATGAAGTCCTGCGGCGTGCCGTAGCGGCTGGAGGGGGCGAAGTAGCCCGTCGTCTGGTAGCCCCAGGAGCCGTAGAAGGGGTGCTCCATGACCGGCAGCAGCTCGACGTGGGTGAAGCCGAGCGCCGCGACGTGGTCGGCGAGGAGCGGCGCCAGCTCGCGGTAGGAAAGCATGCGGCCGCCCTCCTCGGGCACCCGCCGCCAGGAGCCCAGGTGCACCTCGTAGATCGAGATCGGCGCCCGCGCCGACTGCAGGCCGCCCCGCTTCGCCATCCACTCGGCGTCGTTCCAGGCGTAGTCGAGGTTCCAGATCACCGAGGCCTGGCGGGGCGGCGCCTCGGTGTGGAAGGCGAAGGGGTCGGCCTTGTCGGCGCGGAAGCCGCGATAGCGCGAGACGAGGTGGTACTTGTAGCGCATCCCCGGCGCGGCGTCGGGGGCGAACCCCTCCCAGACGCCGGAGGTGCCGCGCGCGGCGAGCGGCGAGGCGTCGCGGTCCCAGCCGTTCCAGTCGCCGATGACGGAGACCCGCTCGGCGTTCGGCGCCCACACCGCGAACCAGGTGCCGGCGCGGCCGGCGCGCTCGCCCGGGTGCGCCCCCAGCCCCTCGTACAGCCGGTAGTGGGTCCCCTCGTTGAGGAGATAGAGATCCTGCTCGCCGAGCCCGCTCTCGCCATCCCGAGCCGGCACCGCCCCCTTCGCGTCGACCGCCACTCCCGTCGCCTCCTCGCGGCGCGTGCGCCGCGGCTTGACCACCTTCGCTGCCGGCCGGGCGCGCGCCGGCTCCGCCTTTGCCCTGGCCTTCGCCTTCGTCTCCGTTGCCGGCGGCACCGGCGCCGCCGCTTCGACCGGTTTCGGTTGGCGCGGTGTGCGGCGCTGCCCGGCGGCGCTAGCCGCCCTGGGCGGGGCCGCCGGCTTCTCGCTCCCGCGGCCGCGCCGCTTGGCGGTCGTCTCCTCGCTCGTCTCCGTCATCTGCCGTCTCTCCTCTGCGCAGTCGGTTGATTCGCTCCAACGTCTCGACCACTGCGGGGAGGGACGAGAACTCTTCGAAGCTCAGGCGGGCCTTGCGCCGCCAGTTGGTCCGCTCGGAATGGGTGCCAGGCACGTTCTGGGGCGCGGTCTCCCCCCAGAGGTCCTCGAGATTGACCAGCACGAGGCGCGCCGGGCTCGCCGCCAGCCAGGCGAGCCGCTCGGCGAGCACCGCCTGGGCGGCGCCGGGCGCTTCGGGGTCGGGCGAGCCGGGCACCAGGGCCGCCATGCCGCGCCGCAGAGCCCGCCGCCGCTCGCGCTCGGCGGCCGCCTGGCCGGCGTCGAAGAGGCCGAGGTCGGCGAGGTCGGCGACGTCGTCGCCCTTCCAGAAGGCGCGGAAGGTCGGCATGTCGTGGGTGTTGAGGCTCGCCGCGGAGTCCGCCGGCGGCGTGCGCGGGTGCCCCTCGCTCCCCGGCTGCAGCTCGTACTGGAGGACGTACATGCCGAGGACGCCGTGGCGCCCCATCGCCTCCCCCACCTCCGGCGGCACCGTCCCCAGGTTCTCGCCGACGATCGCGGCGCGATGGCGGTGCGACTCGAGCGAGAGCACGGCGTAGAGCTCCTCGGCCGGATAGCGCACGTAGACGCCGTCGGCCGCCTCCATGCCGCGCGGGATCCAGAACAGACGGTGAAGCTGCATAACGTGGTCGATGCGCAGCATGCCGGCGTGCTCGAGGTGGTGGCGCAGGCAGTCGACGAGGTGGGCGTAGCCCTGCTCGCGCAGGCGCTCGGGGTTGATCGGCGGGAAGCCCCAGCTCTGCCCGCGGGTGAAGAAGGTGTCCGGCGGCGCCCCCGCCGAGACCTCGCGGGCGAACAGCCAGGGCTGGCGCCAGACGTCGTAGGAATCGCCGCCCACCCCGAGCGGCAGGTCGAGATAGAGGCCCGGCCCGCGCCGCCGCGCCTCGAGCGACAGGGCGCGCATCTGCTCGGCGGTCGCCCACTGCGCCCACAGGTGATAGCGGCGATCCTCCTCGTCGTAGTCGGCGGCGGCGAGGGTGCCATCGCGCAGGCGCTCCGGCCAGGCCGGCCAGACCTCGCCGCGGCGATCGAGCACGGCGCGGAAGGCGGCGTAGGTCTCCACCTCCGGATTTTCCCTGACGAAGCGCTGCAGCTCCTCGCGCCGCTCGCCTTCGCGAGAGAAGAAGCGGTGCGCCATCTCCTCGCCGGCCCGCCGTTTGAGCGCCGCCAGGCGCGGATAGTCGACGAGCGGCGCGGCGCGCAGAGCGTCGATCTCGCGCTGGAAGGCCGGCGAGTCGACGAGGCGGCGGGCGCCCGGCGAGTCGTCGAGCTCCGGGCAGGCGCGGAGGTCGAGATAGAGCTCGTTCCAGAACCGCCGCGAAACCGGCGAGTAGGGCGACGGCTCGCACGGCTCGTCGAGATAGGCGGCGAGGAGCGGCAGGGTCGCCACGACGCCGCCGCCGAGGTCGGTCGTCCAGTCGACGAGCCGCGCCAGATCCGAGAGGTCGCCCGCTCCCCAGCTGCGCCGGGTGGCGAGCGCATAGAGCGGCAGGAAGACCCCCCAGGAGGGCGGCCCCTCGGCGCCGAAGGCGCGGCGGGGGGCGGAGATCACCGTCGCCTCGGCGTTGCGCTGCGCGGTCTTCAGGCGCAGGCGGTGGCGGCCCGGCGGCAGCGTCTCGGTGAGGGCGAAGCGCCAGGCCCGCTCCTCGACCTGCTGCAGCGAGTCGCGGTCGACCACCCAGGCGCGCCGCCCGCCGTCCTCGAGGTCGAGGTGGCAGGCGAGCGAGCCGTCCTCGTCGCGGCGCAGGCGCAGGAGGAGCGCCGGCGGCGCGCCGTCCCAGGCGACGAAGACCGGCTCGAGCATCCGGTCGTCGAGCTCGGCGCGGCGGGCGTCGAGGGCGTCGGCGAGATCGGCCGGGCTGTCGAGCGGCACGCCCATGGCGCGCAGCACGCCGGCCAGCGCCTCCGGCCGCGCGCCGCGGAGCTGCCCCATGGCGTCGTAATAAGACGGCTGGATGCCGTAGGAGACGGCCAGCTCGAGGAGCGGATCGTCAGCCATCGGCCCCCGGCTCGGCATCGGCGGAGCGCCTGGACGGTGCGGCTGGCGCGCTCGGCATGTCGAGCGCCAGCAGGCGCGCGATGCCGGCGAGCGGGATGGCCGCCCAGTCCGGACGGTTGTTGAGCTCGTAGGCGAGCTCGTAGACGGCCTTCTCGAGGAGGAAGACGTCGAGGAGGAGCGCGAGATCGGCGCGCGATGCGGGGAGGAAGGCGGCGCCGCCGGCGCGCGCGCGCCGCAGGTAGGCGCCGAGGAAGGCGGCGCCCGCCCAGCGCTCCCAGGCGGCGAGCCGCCGCTCGACGGCGGGCAGCGTCCCCTCCGGCACGGCGCCGCGCCGCAGCTCCTCGGCGAGCGCCGCGTGGGTGGCGTACTGCAGCGAGCGCAGCATGCCGGCGACATCGCGCAGCGCCGAGCGCTTCAGGCGGCGCTCGGAGAGCGGCCGCGTCGGCTCGCCCTCGAAGTCGAGGATGACGAAGTCGCGCCCGGTGTGGAGCACCTGGCCGAGGTGGTAGTCGCCATGGGTGCGGATGCGGAGGGTCTCGATCTTGGCGCCGAGGAGGCCGGAGAAGCGCTCGAGGAGCCGCTCGCGGCCGGCGAGGAGCGCCGCGGCCGCCGGGCGGAGGGCGGCCGGCAGGCTCGGCGTGCGCTGCGCCAAGAGCTCCAGGGTGCGGCCTGCGGCGCCGCGGAGCGACTGGTAGAGCGAGCGCTGATAGAGGAGCGAGAAAGGCTCCGGCGCCAGCTCCGGGGTCTCCGCGGCGGCCGGCGAGGAGAGGGCGAGGTGGAGCTCGGCGGTGCGCTCGCCGAGCCGCTCGATCGACGCTGAGTAGGAGCCGAGGATCTCCTGCGCCGCGTGCGGCAGCTGGCGCTCGGCGAGGTCGAGGAGCGCCTCGCCTGCGTCGCCGACGGCGGCCGGCTCGTCCGCCGGTGGGCCGGCGAGCGAGCGCTCGATGAAGCGGCCGAGCACGTCGAGCGTGTAGCGCCAGGCATCGCCCTCGTTGGCGACGAAGCGGTGGAGGACCGCGACCGTCGCCGGCTCGCGGAAACCCGGCCGGCGCAGCTCGATCGCCCCGGCGATCGGCGCCGTGTGGGCGAAGCCCGCCTTCTCGGTGAGGAAGCGGCCGATCTCGAGATCAGGGTTGATCCCCTCGTCCAAGCGGCGGAAGAGCTTGAGGATGAAGCGGTCGCCGAAGACGACCGAGGTGTTGCTCTGCTCGGCGCCGAGCACCGCCGGCTCGGCGGCCGCGGCACCTGCTTCGGTGGACAGCCGGCGGAAGGCCGCCGAGGGCGAGGCGGTGAGCTCGCTCTCGTCGTCATCCCCCTTGAAGCGCCGCCGGCGGGCAATGGCATCGAAGAGGATCTGCGCGAAGGCGGGATCGAAGAGGGCGTCGTAGAGGATCCCGGCCTCCTCTCCACCCGCCAGCCGCGCGACGACCGCCTGCGGCGAGGCGGCCTGGATGGCGTCGGCGCGCGCACCGCTGGCGAAGGCGAGCGGCAGGGCATAGCTCTCCGTCTCGGTCTCGGTGTAGTCCACGTCGAGGAGCGCCAGGAAGGCGCCGTCCTCGCCATCGGCCCCGTCTCCGACCCAGCGCCCGCCGAGCGGCACCGCCTCGGTCAGCCGCACCGCGCGCACCGTCCGCGCCTTGCCGCCGAACCAGCGGCGGGCCGCGAGGACGGCGGGAAGCGCCGCCTCCAGCCGCGCCCGTCCGGTGCCGGAGAGGACGCTCTCCCAGCCGCCGCCCTCGAAGTCGTCAAGGGCAATGCGCGGCAGCGCGCCGGCGGCGCGCTCGATGCCTGCCGTCGCGGCCGGCTCGAGCGCGAACCAGTAGAAGGAGTGCGGGCCGAGGGTCAGCGGGTAGCAGGGCTTGCCGATCGGCGGGAAGCGGTTGCGGCCGAAGAGCTCGACCGGCGTCGCCCCGTCGAAGGCCGCGAGGTTCAAGTCGGCGTGCTGGACGAAGCGCGAGAGGTTGGCGACGACGAGGATGGTCTCCCCCTCGTGCTGGCGGAGGAAGGCGAGCACGCGGTGGTTCTGCGGCTGCAGGAAGGCGAGGCTGCCGCGGCTGAAGGCCCGGTGCCGCTTGCGCAGCGCGATCAGCCGCCGCGTCCACCAGAGGAGCGAGTGCTGATTGGCGTGCTGCGCCTCGACGTTGACCGCCTCGTAGTGGTACTCGGCGTCGACGATCACCGGCAGGTAGAGGCGCTGCGGGTTGGCGCGCGAGAAGCCGGCGTTGCGGTCGGAGCTCCACTGCATCGGCGTCCGCACGCCATTCCTGTCGCCCAAGTAGATGTTGTCGCCCATGCCGATCTCGTCGCCGTAGTAGAGGACCGGCGCGCCGGGGAGCGAGAAGAGCAGGCCGTTCATCAGCTCGATCCGCCGGCGGTCGTTGCCGAGGAGCGGCGCCAACCGGCGGCGGATGCCGAGGTTGATGCGCGCCCGCGGGTCCTGGGCGTAGACCCGGTACATGTAGTCGCGGTCCTCGTCGGTCACCATCTCGAGGGTCAGCTCGT
This sequence comes from uncultured Acidobacteriota bacterium, assembly GCA_963755825.1. GTDB lineage: Bacteria > Acidobacteriota > Thermoanaerobaculia > Multivoradales > UBA5704 > DATBQN01. The sequence continues at coordinate 1,081,329 of CAVWLA010000001.1, forward strand.
CGTGGTTGCGCAGGAACGTCGCCCACTGGCAGCTCTCCGGGATCGGCGGCGTCTGCTGCAGGATGTCGATCACCGGGAAGCGGTCCTCGAGGCGGATCGCCATGAACAGCCGCGGCATGACCGGGAAGTGGAACGCCATCTGGCACTCGTCGCCGTCGCCGAAGTAGGCGATCGAGTCGTCCGGCCACTGGTTGGCCTCGGCGAGCAGCATGCGGTGCTTGAAATGGGCGTCGACGTGGGCGCGCAGCTGGCGCAGGAAGTCGTGGGTCTCCGGCAGGTTCTCGCAGTTCGTCCCCTCGCGCTCGAAGAGGTAGGGGACGGCGTCGAGGCGCATGCCGTCGACCCCCAGCTCCATCCAGAAGTCGAGCGCCTGAAAGAGCGACTTGTGGACCCGCGGGTCGTCGAAGTTGAGGTCCGGCTGGTGGTGGAAGAAGCGGTGCCAGTAGTAGGCGTTGGCAACCGGATCCCAGGTCCAGTTGGAGGCCTCGAAGTCCTTGAAGATGATGCGCGCGTCGGCGTACTTCTTGGGGTCGTCGCTCCACACGTAGACGTTGCGCGCGGCACTCCCCGGCTCGGCGCGGCGGGCGCGCTCGAACCAGGGGTGCTGGTCCGAGGTGTGGTTGACGACGAGCTCGGTGATCACCTTGAGACCGCGCCGGTGCGCCTCGCGCAGGAAGGTCTTGAAGTCGGCGAGGTCGCCGTAGGCCGGGTGGACGCTGGTGTAGTCGGAGATGTCGTAGCCGTCGTCGCGCCAGGGCGACGGGTAGAAGGGCAGCAGCCAGATCGCCGTCACCCCCAGCTGCTCCAGATAGTCGAGCTTGGCGGTCAGGCCGCGGAAGTCGCCCATGCCGTCGCCGTCGGAGTCGGCGAAGGCCCGCACGTGCACCTCGTAGAGGACGGCGTCCTTGTACCAGAGCGGGTCCTCGCGCTCGCGGCGGTCCTTCTCCTGGCGCTCCTCGCGCTCCTCGCGTCGGCTCATGCGGCGTGCTCCCCCGGGTCTCAGGTGAAGTAGTCGAAGTCCCGCTCGGTGCGCGTCCGCCGGCGGACGCGGAAGACGTGCGCCGGCGCCGAGGCGGGGTCGAGCTGGACGAAGTTGTGGGCACCCTGCCAGAGGTAGCGGGCGCCGGACAGCAGGTCGTGCACCTGGAAGCCCTCGCCGGCGCCGAGCCCGAGCTCGCCCAGGTCGAGGTCGATCCAGCCCGCCTGCAGGTGGTGGGGATCGAGGTTCACGACGGTGAGGACGACGTTGTCGCCGCCCTCGTTGATCTTGCTGTAGCAGAGGAGCTGCTCGTTGTCGGTGGGATGGAAGCGCAGGCCGCGGTCGGACTGCAGGGCCGGGTTCTCGCGCCGGATGCGGTTCACCCGCGCCACCAGCTCGGCGAGGCTGTCGGCGCGGCCTAGGTCCCAGGCGCGGAGCTGATACTTCTCCGAGTCGACGTACTCCTCGCCGCCGGGGTCGCGCGCCACGTTCTCCATCAGCTCGAACGGCGGCCCGTAGATGCCGTAGCTCGCGGCGAGGGTGGCGGCGAGGACGAGGCGCTGGGCGAAGGCGGGCCGGCCGCCGTACTGCAGGCGCTCGGTGAGGATGTCCGGCGTGTTCGGCCAGACGTTGGGGCGGAAGAACTCGGCGACCTCGGTGCGGGCGAGCTCGGTGAAGTAGGCGGCGAGCTCGCCGCCGCTGTTGCGCCAGGTGAAGTAGGTGTAGGACTGGGTGAAGCCGAGCTTCGCCAGGCGGTACATGATCTTCGGCCGGGTGAAGGCCTCGGCCAGGAAGAGGGCCTCCGGGTGCTCGCGCTTCACCTCGCCGATCAGCCACTCCCAGAACGGCAGCGGCTTGGTGTGCGGGTTGTCGACGCGGAAGATGCGCACGCCCTGGCCGATCCAGTGGTCGACGACGCTCTTCAGCTCCGCCCACAGGCCGGCGCGATCGGCGGTCTCGAAGTCGAAGGGGTAGATGTCCTCGTACTTCTTCGGCGGGTTCTCGGCGTATTGGATGCTGCCGTCCGGGCGGTGGCGGAACCACTCAGGGTGCTCGCGCACGTAGGGGTGATCGGGCGAGCACTGGAAGGCGATGTCCAAGGCGATCTCCATGCCGAGATCGCGCGCCGCGGCGACCAGGCGGCCGAAGTCGGCGAGATCGCCGAGCTGCGGGTGGATCGCCTTGTGGCCGCCCTCGGCGCCTCCCATCGCCCACGGGCTGCCGACGTCGCCCGGAGCGGCGCGGACGGCGTTGTTCTTCCCCTTGCGATGGGTGACGCCGATGGGGTGGATGGGTGGCAGGTAGACGACGTCGAAGCCCATGCCGGCGACGTAGCGCAGGCGCTCGGCGCAATCCGCGAAGGTGCCGTGGCGGCCGGCCGGTCCGCAGGAGCGCGGGAAGAGCTCGTACCAGCTGCTGAAGCGCGCCCGCGGCCGGTCGACGACGACCGCCAGCTGGCGGCGGTAGAGGGTCGCCGCGTGGCGATCGGAGTGGCGGTCCATCAGCTCCTCGAGCTCGGCGTCGAGGGCGAGGCGCAGAGGCGCCGCGCCGTCGCCGCTCCGCGCCAGGTCGCGGGCGAGGCCGGCGAGCACCCGCGCGTCGGCGCGCCGGCCGGCCGCCTGAGCGCGCCGGCCCGCCTGCTCGATGTGGCCGGCGCCCACCGCGAGGTCGACCGCCACCTCCTGTCCGGCGTCGACGCGCTTCTTCAGATCGCGCCGCCAGGTACGGAAGGCGTCGACCCAGGCGAGCACCGAGTAGGTGTAGCGGCCCATCTCGGCGACGGTGAAGGCGCCGCGCCAGCGGTCGTTGCCGAGCGCCTGCATGGCGACCTCGCGCCAGGCGGCCTCGCCCTCGCGGCGCCAGAGGAGCACGCAGCGGACGGCGTCGTGGCCGTCGGCGAAGGCGTCCGCCTCAACGGTTACCCCCTCCCCCACCACGCGCTTGATCGGGAAGCGCCCGCCGTCCACCTCCGGCGCCACGCCCTCGATCTCCACCCGCTGTCTCTCGGCCTCCGCCGCCATCTACGCCTCCCGAGCCTCCCGCCAGCCTGCCGCCGCGCGCTGCAGAACCCCTGCCAACGAGCGCCCTCCATGGCGGCGCCCGCGCCGCGCCGCCTGTTTACCAGATTGAGCGCGGGGTGGCAAAAACGGCGGCCGGCTCGGACGGCTCGGCCGCCGCCTGCCACCAGCCGCCGCCGGAACCGGCGGGGCGGCGCTCCAGGCGCGGACCACTAGAAAAAGCGATTCTGCTAACATATGGCTACATCGTGCCGACCGACGACGATCTCATCGGGCTCCTGAAAGCCTGGAACGAAGGCAGCCGCGAGGCGCTCGAGCGCCTCGTGCCGCTCGTCCGCGCGCAGCTGCAAGCCCTCACCGCCGGACCGCTCCGCGGCGAGCCGCCCTGCCCTCCGCTGGGTCCGACGGCGTTGATCGACCAGGCGTACCTCCGCCTCGCCGGGCCGCAGCGGACGCGGTGGGAGAACCGCCGGCAGTTCTACATCCTCGCCGGCGGGCTGCTGCGCGGCATCCTGACCGATCAGCTCCGCCAGCGGCGCCGGCACCCCGGCCCGGCAGCGCCGCTCCGCGTCGCGCTCGACGACGCGCTCCTCGTCGGCGAGGGCGCTCCCGGCCTTGATCTCCTCGCCCTCGACCAGGCGCTCGACCGCCTGGTGATGCTCGACCGGCGGCAGGCGCGCCTCGTCGAGCTGCGCTTCTACGTCGGCATGTCGAGCGAGGAGGCGGCGCGGGTGCTGGGGATCTCGATCGTCGACGCGCGGCGCGAGTGGAACCTCGCCAAGGCCTGGCTGCTGCGCACCCTCGGCCGAACCTAGCGCATCGGTCGCGCGCCGAGATCGCCGGCGCACAAAAAACGGGCGCCCGAAGGCGCCCGAAGAGATGACCTTGCCGCGCCGGCCTCGACCATCCGGTATGAAATTCGAGGACGGCGCGACAGGGCGAAGAAAACCCGACAGGCGCGCTCGAGCCCTGAGCGGGCCGCCCACGCCCTGATCCCTCCTTCGAACCATCCTCCCGGCACACCCCCGGCGAGCGATCGCCGGCAGAAAACCGGAGAGATGGGGATTGAGCTTTCGTTCTCTAGGTAGAGTGTGCAGGGTCTGCACAAAAGGGGGACAGGCCGCGATCATCCGGCGCGCCCGGCGCAAACCCGGGGCCGCGGTACGATGCCGCGGTGCCCCCTCCCTCCCCCCTGATCGAGCTCCGCCACCTCTCCCGCAGCTTCGAGGAGGGCGGCCGCTCGCGGCCGGTCCTCGAGGACGCCAACGCCGCGATCGGCCGCGGCGAGCTCGCCGTCCTCGTCGGGCGGAGCGGCACGGGGAAGTCGACGCTCCTCAACCTGCTCTCGGGGATCGATCTGCCGAGCGCCGGCGAGGTGATCGTCGACGGCGTCTCCCTGGGCGGGCTCACAGAACGCGACCGCACGCTCTTCCGCCGCGACCACATCGGCTTCGTCTTCCAGTTCTTCAACCTGGTGCCGACGCTCACCGTCGAGGAGAATCTGCTGCTGCCGCTCGAGCTCAAGGGCAGGGTCGCCGCCGCCGACCGCGAGCGGGCGATGGCGCTCTTGGCCGAGGTGGGGCTCGCCGACCGCGCCGCGACCTTCCCCGACCGCCTCTCCGGTGGCGAGCAGCAGCGCATCGCCGTGGCGCGGGCGCTCGCCCACGACCCGCTCCTGGTTCTCGCCGACGAGCCCACCGGCAACCTCGACCTCGAGACCGGCCTGCAGGTGCTCGACCTGCTCGATCGCCTCACCCGCCGGGCCGGGAAGACCATGGTCATGGTGACCCACGGAGCCGAGGTGGTGGGGCTCGCCGACCGCGTCTTCCGCATCGAGAGCTGCCGCCTGGTCGAGGAGCGGAGCGCGGCGCCGGCGGCGACCTCGCGCCGCTGATGCCGGGAGGCGCCGGCGAGAGGGGTTGGTCAGGGCTGCAGGGAGAAGCCGGGCGGGCGCTGGCGCCGCTTCGCGAGCAGCGCGGCGAGACCGTCTCTAGCCCGCGCCGAGCGCGGGTTGCGGCGGAGGATCTCGCGCAGCTCGGCGATCGCCCGCTCGCTCTCCCCGGCGTCGTCGAGCGCCAGGGCGAGGACGAAGCGCGGCGCCTCGGCGGCGGGGTTGAGCCGCAGGCTCCGCTCGAGCTCGGCGATCGCCTCGCGCGGCCGGCCCTCGGACTGCAGGGCGATGCCGAGCGCGGCGTGGGCGCGCGGGTTGCCCGGCTGGAGGGCGATGCCGGCGCGGATCTCGGCGTCGGCGCCGGCGCGGTCCCCCGCCGCACCGAGCGCGTCGGCGAGGTCGGCGTGGGCGAGGTAGCTGTGCTCGACCGCGAGCGAGTGCCGGAAGAGAGCGATGCTGTCCTTCCAGTAGGCGGTCTGGCGCATCGTCAGCGCGGTGAGGATGGCGAGCGCGGCGACGGTGGCCGCGGCGAGCGCGCCCTGAATCCACGGCCTGAGCGCCGGTCGCAGGTCTGGGTGGAGCGCCAGGTCGGCCAGCCCCCAGACGGTGGCGAGGTAGAGCCCGATCGACGGCAGGTAGGTGTAGCGGTCGGCCATCCGCTGCGCGCCGACCTGCACCAGGCCGCTGACCGGCACCAGGGTGCCGGCGAACCAGAGCCAGCCGACCGCGAGGTAGGGCGCGCGGCGGAGCCGGCGGAGCGCGAAGAGGGTGATGGCGGCGAGGAGGGCGAGCGACGCGGCGACCCGCCAGGCCGGGATCGAGAAGAGGAAAGGGTAGGCGACCGCGAGATGGAGCGGGACGACGGTCTCGCGGAGATAGCCGGCGTAGGCGACGAGGGCGTTCGCCACGCGCAGCCGCAGCGGGTTGCCGGCGTCCTGCGCCAGGGCGTTCCCCTGGGCATGGATCGTCATCGCCGCCGCCGCCGCGCTGAGCAGCAGGAGCGGCAGCTTCTCGAGCAGGAGCGGCACCAGCACCCGGCGGGGTCCGCGCTCGGATTCGGCACGCGCAGCGAGATCGGATCCGCCGCCGCCGGCATCGCCCGGCGCCGCGGGCCTAAGCTCCAGCCGGCCGAGCGGCCAGAGATCGAGCAGCAGGAGGACGAAGGGCAGGGTGACCGCCATCGGCTTCGCCGCCAGAGCGAGCGCGAAGACGGCGGCGACGAGGAGATAGCGCAGGAGCCCGGGCCGGCGGCCGTAGTGGAGGTAGGCGGCGAGCGTCGCCATCCAGAGGAAGCCGCAGAGCACGTCCTTGCGCTCCGCCACCCAGGCGACCGACTCGACGTGGGTGGGGTGGACGGCGAAGAGCGCGGCGACGACGGCGCTCCGCCACGGGCGGGCGGTGGTGCGGCGGAGGAACTCCCAGAGCAGCAGCGTGGCGCCGACGTGGAGCAGCAGGCTGGTCAGATGGTGGCCGCGCGGGTTGAGGCCGAAGAGCGCGCAGTCGACCATATGGGAGACGAGGGTCAGCGGATGCCAGTTGGCGACGACGATCGCCGTCGACGCCCAGCGCAGCCCCGCCCAGGTCACCCCGGCGCGGACGATCGGGTTCTCGGTGACGTACTCGGGGTCGTCCAGGTTGACGAAGCCGTTGCCCGGGCTGCCGCGGTAGGCGACGAGGGTGAGGAGGGTGAGGCCGAGCCCGACGAGGAGCGGCCGCGGCGCCCGCCACGGCTGCAGCGCGGCGAGCGTCCGGACCCGCAGGCGCCGCCAGACGGAGGCGCGGTGAGCGCCGGCCGGCGGCGGGCTCGTCACCTCGTTCAAGACCAGCGCCGCGGTGGGAGGGGCATCCGCCGCGAGCCTCCCATCGGCCGGCGAGAGGTGTCAAGCCGCCGGCCGGCGCTCGCCGCGCCAGCCGCGACATCCGCGCTTTCCGGGTGCCGCGGCTATGCTGACCGCGGCATGGGCCCGATCTCCTCGATCTCCTTCTCTCTGATCGCCTCGATCGTCTCGTGGCGCGTGGTCGCCGCGTGACCCTCCCCATCCTCTGGCGGGCGAGCCTCCGCTACCTCACCCGCCATCCGGCGCAGATCGGCCTCGCCACGCTCGGCGTCGCGCTCGGCGTCGCGGTGGTCGTCGCGGTCGACCTGGCGAACGCCAGCGCGACGCGCGCCTTTACCCTGTCGACCGAGGCGGTCACCGGCCGCGCCACCCATCAGGTGCTGGCCGGCCCCGAGGGGCTGCCGGACGACGCCTACCCCCGCCTGGTGCTCGCCGCCGGCATCGAGCGCGCCGCGCCGATCGTCGAGCGCGACGTCACCGTCGCCCGGCCGGGCGAGCCGCGAGGCGTCGGCGGGCGGAGCGGCGCCGCGCGGCCGCCGCGCGGCCGGCTCCTCCACCTGCTGGGGATCGACCCCTTCGCCGAGCGCCCATTCCGCCCCTACCTCGCCGCGGGCGGCGGCGCCGGCCTCGACCTGGCCTCGTTCCTCACCCGCCCGCGCGCCGCCGTCCTCGCCGCCGCGACGGCGCGCGAGCTGGGGGTCGCCGTCGGCGGCACGCTCCCCATCCGCGTCGGCGCCGCGGTCGTTCCGCTCGCCGTCGTCGGCACCCTGGCGGCCGACGACGAGACCTCGCGCCGCGCCCTCGCCGACCTCCTCGTCGTCGACGTCGCGACGGCCGAGGAGCTGATCGCCGACGGCGAGCCCGGCGGCGGCGGGAGGCTGTCGCGCATCGATCTCATCGTGCCGGAGGGGCCCGCCGGCGACCGCCTGCTGGCGCGCGCCCGCGCCGTGCTGCCGCCGGGAGCGGCCATCGTCACCGCCGCGGCGCGCTCGCGTTCGACCGCGACGATGACGCGCTCCTTCCGCCTCAACCTGGTGGCGCTGTCGCTCCTCGCCCTCCTCTGCGGCGTCTTCCTCATCTACAACACGATCACCTTCTCAGTGGTGCAGCGGCGCGCGCTCCTCGGCACGCTCCGCGCGCTGGGCGTCACCCGCAGCCAGGTCTTCGCGCTCGTGCTCGCCGAGGCGGCCGCCGTCGCGGTGGCGGGGAGCGGCATCGGCCTCCTCGCCGGCATCGCCCTCGGCAGCGGCCTCGTCCGCCTGGTCACCCAGACGATCAACGACCTCTACTTCGTCCTCGCCGTGCGCGAGCTGGCGATCCCGGCGGCGACCCTCCTCAAGGGGGCCGCGGTCGGCGTCGGCGCGACGCTCCTCGCCGCGCTCGCCCCGGCCTACGAGGCGACGGCGACGCCGCCGCGCGCCGTCCTCCTCCGCTCGGCGCTCGAGACCCGGCTGCGGCTGGCGCTGCCGCGGGCGGTGGCGGCTGGCGCCGCTCTCCTCGCCCTCGGCGGCGGCCTCCTCGCGCTGCCCGGCGGCATCCTCCTCGCCTTCGCCGGCCTCCTCGCCGTCATCGTCGGCTGCGCGGCGCTCGCGCCGCCGGCGACGGTCGGCCTGATGGCGCTCCTCCGCCGGCCGATGGGGGCCACCTTCGGAATCCTCGGCCGCATGGCGGCGGCCGGCGTCGTCGCCGCGCTCAGCCGCACCGGCATCGCGATCGCGGCGCTGGTCGTCGCCATCTCGGTGACGGTGGGGATCGGGGTGATGATCCAGAGCTTCCGCTCGACCGTCGTGCGCTGGCTCGACGACTCGCTGCACGCCGACTTCTACGTCTCGGCGCCGGCGGCGGGGGGCGGCTTCCGCGGCGGTGCGCTCGACCCGGCGCTCGCGGCGCGCGCCGCGGCGCTCCCCGGCGTCGCCCTCGTCGAGCGCATCCGCCGCGTCGAGCTCCCCGCCGCCGGCGAGCCGGTGCGGTTGGTGGCGATCGACGTCGACGGCGCCACCTTCGGCGCCGCGGCGAACGCCGGAACCGGCGGGCTCGCCGGCTGGCTGCGGCGGCGGCGCGGCGACCGGCAGGCGCGGAGCGGCCGGTCGATCGAGCTCGCGGCGGGCGATCCGCGGCGGGTCGGCGCCGCCTTCGCGGCGGGCGAGGTGGTCGTCTCGGAGGCCTTCGCCGAGCACCGGCGGGTGGCGCCGGGGGCGACCCTCGTCCTGCGCACCACCGTCGGCGAGCGGCCGTTCCGCGTCGCCGGCGTCTTCTACGACTACGCCTCGGACCGCGGCATCGTGATGATCGATCACCGGGTCTACGAGGCGCTGTGGGGCGACCGCGCGCTCTCCGGCTTCTCGGTGTCGCTCGCCCCGGGCGTCGATGCCGACGCCGTCGAGCGTGCCCTGCGGCGGACGCTCGAGGGGAGCGCTGCCGCCGAGCAGTCGAACCGCGCCCTCAAGCGGCTCTCCCTCGCCGTCTTCGACCGCACCTTCCTCATCACCGGCGTGCTCCGCCTGCTCGCCGGCGTGGTCGCCGGGATCGGCGTCCTCGCGGCGCTCCTCGCGCTGCAGCTCGAGCGCGGCCGCGAGCTCGCGGTGCTGCGCGCCAACGGGCTGACCCCGCGGCAGGTCTGGGGGCTGATCACGGCGCAGACCGGCCTCATGGGCTTAGCCGCCGGCCTGCTCTCGCTGCCGGTGGGGCTCGCCCTCGCGGCGATCATGATCTTCGTCATCAACCGCCGCTCCTTCGGCTGGACGGTGGTGATGGAGATCCCCCCCGGCGTTCTCGCCGAGGCCCTCGGTCTCGCCCTCGCCACCGCCCTCCTCGCCGGCCTCTACCCCGCCTGGAAGATGGCGCGCACCTCGCCGGCCCGCGCCCTGCGCGAGGAATGACCTCCCCGTGAGCCCATCGCCCGCCCCGCCAGGGTCCCCGACACTTCCTGTTCCAGGGTACCCGGCACCTCTCCGGTATCTCCTGCGAGGGTACCTGGCACCTTTCCAGGCGTACCTGGCACCCTCTCCTCGGTACCTGGCACCTTTGCAGATCGGGGTACCTGGCACCTCCCGTCACGGGTACCTGGCACCTCTCCGATCGCCCCTCCTCGCTAGGTACCTGGCACCTCTCCTCGTCGGCGTCTCTTGCCTGGCCTTCCTCGGGTGCGGCGAGCGCGGGCGGGTGATCGACGCCCGCCTAGCGGTGGCGCCGAGCCTCTCTGGCGGCGCGGCCGGGTTCGCTCGCGCCCTCTCGCCGCGGGTCTTCCAGTTCCCCGCCGATCATGGACCTCACCCGGAGTTCCGCACCGAGTGGTGGTACTACACGGGGAACCTGGCGACGGCCGAGGGGCGACGCTTCGGCTTCCAGCTCACCTTCTTCCGCCAGGCCCTGGCCCCGCGCCCGGCGCCGCGGACCTCCGCCTGGGCGACCCGCGACGTCTATCTGGCTCACTTCGCCCTCTCTGACGTCGACGGCGGCCGCTTCCGCTCGTTCGAGCGAGTCAGCCGCGGCGCCCTGGGGCTGGCCGGCGCCCAGGGCGCGCCCTTCCGCGTCTGGCTCGGCACCTGGGTGGCGGCCGGCCCGCCGCTCCCGGCCGGCGCCGCGAGCGCGACGCCGATGCATCTGGCGGCGGCGGAGGGCGACGCCGCGATCGACCTCACCCTCGCGGCCGGCAAGCCGCCGGTGTCGCAGGGAGACCACGGCCTGTCGCGGAAGGGGCCCGAGCCCGGCGAGGCTTCCTATTACTACTCGCTCACCCGCATGCCGGCGCGCGGCACCGTGAGCGCGGGCGGCCGCCGGCTGCGGGTCGTCGGCCTCGCCTGGATGGACCGCGAATGGAGTACCAGCTCGCTCGGCCGCGGACAGGTTGGGTGGGACTGGTTCGCGCTGCAGCTCGGCGACGGCCGCGAGCTGATGCTCTATCGCTTCCGCCGCCGCGACGGCGGTGTCGATCCGGCGGACCAGGGGACCCTGGTCGAAGCCGATGGCCGCAGCCGATCGCTCGCCTGGAGCGCGCTGCGGCTGACCTCCTCGGAAACATGGGAGAGCCCACGGAGCGGCGCCCGCTACCCCGGCCGCTGGCGTCTCGAGATCCCCGCCGAGGGTCTCGATCTCGACATCCGTCCGCAGCTCGCCGACCAGGAGCTCGACACCTCGTTCCGCTACTGGGAGGGAGCGGTGACCGTCTCCGGCTCGGCGCTCGGCGCGCCGGTCGGTGGCAGCGGCTATGCCGAGCTCACCGGCTACGGCGACGCCGCGGCGGCCGCCGCCGGACCCGCCGCGCGGCATTGACCTGCGACGGTCATCGCGACAGGCTTAGCGCCGGACGCCCCCTCGCAAGGAGAGACCGATGATCCCCACCCGCCGCGCCGTCCGCACCCTGGTCATGGCCGTGCTCCTCGTCGGCAGTCTCGCCGGCTGCGGGACGGGCATCGAGAGCGCCCACGTCATCGACACTCCGGCACCCGCTGCCGCCAAGGCGCCCGCGGCGCCAGCTACTGCTCCCAAGCCGACGCCGCCCGCTCCCCCGCGAGCCGCCGGCACCGAGGCCCCCATCCCGGCGTCCCCCGCCGCGCCACCGCAGCCGCCGTCCGGCGGGCCGAGCACGGGAACCGCCGCCGCCGGGCGTCTCGCCGTGGAGCCGAACTATGCCAAGGGGCCGAAGGAGGCGCAGCCGGCGGTCCCCGTGCCGCCCGCCACCCCGGATTCCGCCGCGGCGCCGTCGCAGCCGGCCGCCGGGCCCGCGGCGGGCGCCGCCGCGGCCACCCGGCTCGCCGCCGCCGCCCCGGCCGCCGCCGCGGCTCCGACCGCCGGTGCCGCCGCGGAGCGGAGCTCGGCGCACGTCTACACCATCCAGCAGTTCCTCGCCACGACGCTGCTGACCGGCAACTCGTTCAACTCCGACGGCAACAAGATCCTCGTCTCGAGCAACCAGACCGGCATCTACAACGCCTATGCGATCCCCCTCGCCGGCGGCAGCCCGCAGGCACTCACCCATTCGACGACCGACAACATCTACGTCATCGGCTACTTCCCGCGCGACGACCGCTTCCTCTATCGCGCCGACCAGGGGGGCAACGAGCTGCAGCACCTCTACGTCCGCTCGCCGGACGGTTCGGTGCGCGACCTGACGCCCGGCACCAAGCTCCGGGCCGAGTTCCTCGCCTGGGCCGTGGACGAGACGGCGTTCTACATGACGACCAACGAGCGCGATCCGCGCTACTTCGACGTCTACGAAGTAGCGCTCGATACCTTCAAGCGCGAGCTCATCTTCAAGAACGACGGCGGCTTCCTCCCCGCCGCGGTGTCCCCCGACCGGCGCTACGTGGCGCTCGGCAAAAACAACGGCTCGGACGCGAACAGCGACGTCTGGCTCTACGACACGACGACGGCGAAGCTCAAGAATCTGACCGAGCACAAGGGGGAGGTGGTGAGCTCCGCCTACACCTTCAGCCCGGACGGCAAGGCGCTCTACTACACGACCGACCGCGGCCGCGAGTTCGCCGCCCTCGAGCGCTACGAGCTCTCGACCGGCGCCCGCGAGCCGGTGCTGCAGACCGATTGGGACGTCACCTCGGCCTACTTCTCCCGCAACGGGCGCTACTTCGTGGTCGCCATCAACAACGACGCGCATACCGAGATCCGCCTCTTCGAGACCGCCGGCATGGAGCCGGTGAAGCTGCCGTTGCTACCGGCGGCCGAGATCTCTTCGATCGACGTCTCGCGCGACGGCCGGCACATGGCCTTCTACGCCGACTCCAGCCGCTCGCCGCGCAATCTCTTCGTCAGCGACCTGCAGGCAGGCAGCCTGACCCAGATGACTCACGCCCTCTCCCCCGACGTCGAACCGGCGGACCTCGTCGAGGGCAAGGTAGTGCGCTTCAAGTCGTACGACGGGGTCACCATCCCGGGCATCCTCTACACCCCGCGCCAGGCCTCGACGGAGAACCCGCTGCCGGCGATCGTCTGGGTGCACGGCGGTCCCGGCGACCAGTCGCGCATCGCCTACGTCGCTCTCATCCAGTTCCTCGCCAACCACGGTTACGTCGTCTACGAGATCAACAACCGCGGCAGCAGCGGCTACGGCAAGACCTTCTACGCCATGGACGACCGCAAGCACGGCGACGCGGATCTCGACGACTGCGTGGCGAGCAAGAAGATGCTGATCGACCTGGGCTACGTCCGCCCCACCCAGATCGGCATCTTCGGCGGCAGCTACGGCGGCTACATGACGCTCGCCGCCCTCACCTTCCGGCCGCGCGCCTTCGCCGTCGGCGTCGACCTCTTCGGCGTCGCCAACTGGCTGCGCACGCTCCTCTCCATCCCCCCCTGGTGGGAGGCGCAGCGCGCCGAGCTCTACAAGGAGATGGGCGACCCCAAGGTCGACGCCGACTACCTGCGGCGCATCTCGCCGCTCTTCTTCGCCAACCAGATCGAGCGGCCGCTCCTCGTGCTCCAGGGCGAGAACGACCCGCGGGTGCTGAAGGTCGAGTCCGACGAGATCGTGGCGGCGGCGAAAAAGCGCGGCACCCCGGTCGAGTACATCGTCTTCCCCGGCGAGGGGCACGGCTTCAGCAAGAAGGCGAACCAGGAGAAGGCCGATCAGGCGGTGCTCGATTTCCTCGACCGCTACCTGAAGACCGCCGGCGGCAAGGGGTAGCTGCTCCGGCTGCCGGCCGCGCGGGCGCCGCCGGCAGCCGCGATCGGCGGGTCGGCGGCCGGCGCTCGAGCTCCGACGTTTTTGAAATCCGGCGTTTTGAGTTCCGATAGACTGCCCGGCGCCGTCCGCGGCCCCGCCAACCCTTGGAGAAACGCCCGATGCGCCAGCGCCTCGCTCCCGCCGTCGCCGCCCTCGCCGCTCATCTCGCCGTCGCCCTCGGCCTGCTCGCCGGCACCGCCGGCGCGCAGCCGACCGCCCCGTCGCCTCCCGCCGCGGGCGAATCGGCGCGCCTGCACGACCTCTTCGCCCGCGAGTGGGAGACCCGCCTCAAGGAGGACCCCATCCTCGCCACCTCGGTCGGCCGCCACGAGGAGGACGCGCTCCTCCCCGCCATGTCGCTCGCCGACCTGCAGCGGCGCGATGCGATGGCGCGCGGCACGCTCCGCGAGCTCAAAACCTTCGACCGCGCCGCGCTCTCCGCCGATGACCTGGTCTCCTACGACATTTTCAAGAGCCAGCTCGACAACCGCGTCGCCGACTTCGAGCTCGGCATTTACCAGATGCCGTGGAACGCCGACTCGGGCTTCCAGAGCGAGTTCGCCCAGCTCCCCGATGAGATGACCTTCCGCGCCTCCCGCGACTACGACAACTACGTCGCCCGGCTGCACGCCTGGCCGCGCTTCGTGGGGCAGGAGATCGAGCTCATGCGGATGGGCATCCGCCGCGGCTTCACCCTGCCGCGCGCGGTGCTCGCCGGCTTCGAGGGGACGATGTCGGCGCACATCGTCGACGCGCCCGAGAAGAGCGTCTTCTGGAAGCCGTTCACCCATTTCCCCGCCACCCTCCCGGCGGCCGAGCGGACGCGCCTGGAAACGGTGGGGCGCGACGCCATCCAGGACGTCGTCGCCGGCTACCGCACCCTCCTCGCCTTCTACACCACCGAGTACCTGCCGCACGCGCGCACCACTCTCGGCGCCGCCGACCTCCCCAACGGCGCCGCCTTCTACCGCCAGCAGATCCGCTACTTCACCACCCTCGACATGGCGCCCGAGGAGATCCACCGCATCGGTCTCGCCGAGGTCGACCGCATCGACAAGGAGATGCAGGCGGTGATCCGCGAGGTCGGCTACCAGGGGACCTTCGCCCAGTTCCTGCAGTTCCTGCGCACCGATCCGCGCTTCTACGCCAAGACCCCCGACGAGCTGCTGGAGGACGCCGCCTACCTCGCCAAGCGGATCGACGGCAAGCTGCCGTCGCTCTTCAAGACCCTGCCGCGCCTGCCATATACGGTCGAGCCGGTGCCCGACTCGATCGCGCCCAAGTACACCGGCGGCCGCTACGTCGAGCCGCCGGCGGGCGGCACCCAGCCGGGCATCTACTGGGTCAACACCTACCGGCTGGAGACACGGCCGCTCTACGTCCTCCCGGCGCTGACCCTCCACGAGGCGGTGCCCGGCCATCACCTGCAGATCGCCCTCAGCCAGGAGCTGGCGAACCTCCCCGACTTCCGCCGCTACTCCTACATCTCGGCCTTCGGCGAGGGCTGGGGGCTCTACACCGAGTGCCTCGGGATGGAGGCCGGTATCTACCAGGACCCCTACAGCAAGTTCGGCCGGCTCACCTACGAGATGTGGCGCGCCTGCCGGCTGGTGGTGGACACCGGCATCCATTCGATGGGCTGGACGCGCCAGCAGGCGATGGACTTCCTCGCCCGCACACCGCGCTGTCGCTCCACGAGGTCGAGACGGAAACCGACCGCTACATCTCCTGGCCGGCGCAGGCGCTCTCCTACAAGCTGGGCGAGCTGAAGATCCGGGAGCTGCGGCGGCGGGCCGAGCAGGCGCTCGGCGAGCGCTTCGACCTCCGTGAGTTCCACGACGTGGTCCTCGGCAGCGGCTCGGTGCCGCTCGGCGTGCTCGAGCAGAACGTCGACCGCTACATCGCCGCGGCGCGCGCCAAGCCGCAGGGCTGAGCGGCCTCAGGGCTGCGGCGGCGCCGCCGGCGAGCGGGCGAGCGCCGCCTTGATCACCTCGGCGGGAATCCCCGCGGCCCGCCAGGCGGTGAGGTCGCGGGCGGTCATCTCCGCGGTGAGGGTGCGCTGGTCGACGTAGTCGACAAGAAGGTCGGCGGCGAATCCCTGGCGGATGAGCTCCTGGAGATCGGCGAGGAGGTCGGCGGGAGAGATGCCGCTCGGCTTGCCGCCGGCGGCAGGAGCGTCGCGCGGCGCGGGGCAACCGCCGGACTCGGCTGCAGGATGGGCGGAGCGCCGGCGGCGGAGGGCGGCGGCGGAGCGGTCCAGGCGGCATGGAGCCCGGCGTCGGAGAGCCCCTTGGCGTAGGCCTCTTTGAGGGCATCGGAGAGCACTTCGCTGGCGTTCTCCTCGTTTTCCGACTTGCCGTAGCGCCGCGCCGCGCCGGCGCCCACCCCCTCGTAGACGAGCCGGCCGCCGACGCTCAGCCGGAAGAGGGCGTTCACCTCGGCGGCATAGGTCGAGCCGACGGTCCTGACGTTCTCCTCGACCTCGAAGCGAGTGAGGCGCACGGTCAACAGCCGCTCCCGCCCGCGGCCCGCCGCGCCGCCGGCGCCCGCCGTCCCCTGCGCCACCGGCAGCCCCCGCTGGCCGGCGCTCTGCAGCAGGGCGCCCAAGGCGAAGACCACGATGTCGTTGCCGGCGCGGAGGTTGGCACGCACCCCCTCGCGCTGCACGGTGCCGACGAGGTCCTTGGCGGCGACGGTGCGCCCGTCCTCGACCGCCACCGCCACCGGCGACGCCTTCATGGCTGGAGTGATGTCGGCGACGACCTCGTCGAGGTTCTCCTGCGGCACGAACGAGAGCTGGATGCGCGGCCCCTCGACTTCGGCGCGGGCGACGCGGGCGCCGGCGACGACCCACGAGGTGAACGATGCGAGTAGAACGAGAGCGGCGGTGGACGAGCGGCGGCGGGTCGAGCGCATGGTCACCTCGCGAGAGTTCGGTTCGCCGGCGCGGCAGTCCGCGCCCGAGACGTCGGCCCGATTCTACCCGCGCCGGCCGGAGGCCGCCGCCGAGAGAAGGGCATAATCGCCAGCCGGCGCCATGCACATCCTCCCCCTCGTCCTCTTGGCCTTGACCTACGTCGGCCTCGGGCTGGGACGGATCCCCGGCGTGCGCCTCGACCGCACCGGCTTCGCTCTGCTGGGAGCCATCGCCTTCCTCCTCACCGGCGGCATCACCCTCGTCCAGGCGGCGGCGGCGGTCGACGCCCCCACCTTGAGCGTGCTCTTCGGGATGATGCTGCTCTCCGCCGAGTATCGGCTGGCGGGGCTCTACGACGCCATCGGCCTGCGCCTCGCCGCGGCGGCGAGCCCTCGCCGCCTCCTCGCCGCGACGATCGCCGCCGCCGCCCTGCTCTCGGCAGTCCTCACCAACGACGTCATCTGCTTCGCCCTGGCACCGCTCCTCGCCGGCTCGCTCCTCACCTCGCGGCGCGACCCTCTCCCCTATCTCCTGGCGCTCGCCTGCGCCAGCAACCTGGGGAGCGCGCTGACGCCGATCGGCAACCCGCAGAACATCCTCATCGCACAGCGACTGGGGCTCCGCTTCCTCCCCTTCGTCGCCGCCTGTGCGCTCCCCGTGGCGCTGTCGCTCGGCCTGCTCTACCTGTTCCTCGCCCGCCGGGTGAGCCTGCCGCCGCGGCACTCCGCCTCCGCCGCACCGCCGGACCTGCTCGCGTTGCCGGCCGCGCAGCCGCTCGACCGCGCGCGGGCAGCGAAAGCAGTCGTCCTCACGATCGCCGCCATCGCCCTCTTCCTCTCGCCGGTGCCGGCGCCGCTCACCGCCTTGGGCATCGGCGCGGCGGTGCTCCTCGACCGCCGGATGCCGACCGGCCGCTTCCTCGCCGAGGTCGACTGGCACCTGCTGGCGCTCTTCGTCGGCCTCTTCGTCGTGGTGCGCGCCTTCGAGCTCTCGGGATGGACGGCCGAGGCGCGCGGCGTGCTCGCCGCGGCCCACCTCGACCTCGCTCACCCGGCGGTGCTGGCAACCGTCGTCGCCGTGCTCGCCAATCTGGTGAGCAACGTGCCGGCGGTGATGCTCCTCCTTCCCTTCGTCCCCCACCTGCCCTCGATCGGCTACCTCCTCGCCCTCGCCAGCACCTTCGCGGGGAACGCCGTCCTCGTCGGCAGCATCGCCAACCTCATTGTCGCCGAGCAGGCCGAGCGGCTGGGGATCCGCTTCGGCTTCCGCGATCATCTGAAGGTGGGTTTGCCGGTGACTCTCGTCTCGCTCGCCATCGCCGCCGCCACGACGGCCCTGCGCCGCTGATTCAGGGCTCGGGCAGCAGGCCGCGGCGCGCCGCCTCGATGAAGTCCGTATAGGCGGGCTCGGCACCGACGGCGCGGAGATCGGCGGCGATCTGGCCGCGGTGATAGGCGCCATGGAGGATGACCTGCATGAGCACGTCTTCGACCCGGCTCGACCACCCCTCGCCAGCGCTGTTGACGTAGCGGACCACGCCTTCCAGGGTACCTGGCACCCTTCCCCAGGTACCTGGCACCTGCCCGCCGCCGCCCTCGACCGAGCGAGAACCCGCCACCCGGGCTGGCTGGGTGCCTGGCACCATTTCTCGGGTACCTGGCACCTCGTCGACTCCCTGCTCCAGGGTACCTGGCACCATGCCGGCGAGGTAGCTCTGCCAGCGCTCGGCGAGCTCCTCCAAACCCGCACGGCAGCCTGCTAAGTCCAGCGCTGGCCAGACGATAGCTGGCGGCTCACCGAGCAGCCGGCCGAGCCACAGCCGGCCGGCGCCGACCAGGTGGCCCATGCGGGCGAGGGCGGCAGGGGGGACCTGGCGGGCGGCCTCCAGCGACGAGAGGGTGGCGCCGTTGGCCCAGGCGTCGTAGGCGAGGAAGCGGCGGAGCTCGGTGAGACGGTCGGTACCTGGCACCTTGTCATCGTACCTTCCGGGATCGTTCTCTCGCCGTTCTCCGATCATCTCCGCCGCAGCAGGAGGTGACGGTAGGGGCCGCCGCCGGGCTGGTCGGAGACGACGTCCAGCGGCGCCGCCGAGGCGCGGAGGATCTCCCCCATCTGGCGGTTGGTGCTGGTGAAGACGAGGTCGAGGAGGGCGAGGCCGGCACGGCGCGGCCAGGAGGGGCGCCGGCCGTCGGGGAGGAACTTGTCGAACACCGCGACGCGGCCGCCCCGCCGGAGGACGCGCGCCACCTCGGCCAGACAGCGCTCCGGCTCGGGGATCACCTCGAGCACCATATGGAGAATCGCCGCGTCGAAGCTGGCGTCGGCGAAATCCAGGGTGCGGCCGTCCATGCGGCGCAGCTCGACGTTCGGTCCGGCGTGGCGGCGCGCCTGCGCCAGCATCGCCGGCGTGAAGTCGGTCGCCAGCACCGAGACGTCGGCGGGGAGAAAGGGCAGGTCGGCGCCGGTGCCGCAGCCCACGATGAGCACCCGCTCGCCGGGGCTCAGGTCGAGGAGGCCGATCGAGCGCTGCCGCTCGGCATGGAACTTGGTGACCCGGTCGTAGTGCGGCGCCCAAATCGTGTAGCGGAGGTGCTGCCAGGAGCTCGAGGGCATGGGCTGGAGCGGGAGTTCGCCCGCGCCTGCCGGAGGATAGGCGATGGCGAGAGCGCGCGACAACCCGCGAGGCGGCGGCCTCGCGGGCTCTGGGTCTCAGAAGGCCACTTTTTGCTGCCAGCCGCCGATGCGCCGCGCACCGAGGTCGAGGGGAAGCACGCCCTCCTCCTCGAAGAGGCGCCGCACCTGGAGGGCGTCGACCTGCGCCAAGCGGTGATAGAGGCGCAGAGCGACCTCGGCCTCGGTCCGCCAGGAGGCGCAACGCTCGGTCGTCGGCTCGCGGCGATCCGAGCTCTCGGTCGAGGGGGCCACGAGCAGGCTGTGGTCGCAGATGAAGCGCGCCCAGCATTCGGCGCAGGGCGCGCCGGCCGCCTCGAAGTCCATCCCCTCGAGCGAGGCGGTCTCGTCGAGCCCCGACCAACCCTCCCCCATCAGCTCGTCGTCGCGGGTTCCGAGCGATCGCCTCGCCGCATCGAAGATCCCGTTCGGCGAGACGGCCGCCGAGAGCGGCTCGCTCCTCATCAGGCGGCGGACGGTGCGGGTGAGGGGCTGATAGGCGACCGGTGTACGGCCGTCCTCGAGCGCGTTGCAGATCTCGTCGCTGACCGCGAGCAGGTCGCCGCGGTACTGGCGGAGCTCGGAGCCCGGACCGCCCGCCGGCCCGAAGGCGCGCGACCTCGCCGCGAAGCGGGAGGCGTCGAGGTGGCGCACGCCCACCTGTTGCGCCCAGATCCAGAGATCGTGGAGCCGCGCCGGGCCGGCGAGAGCGCACTCGACGGTCAGCCGGTCCGCCATCTCCGCCAGCAGACGGACGCCGCGCTCGGCCGTGCCCCAGACCGCGTCCTCGCCGGGGAGGGCGGCGCCCGGCGCCAGCACCGGGAAGGTGCCGCAGTGGAGGCGCACGTGGAGCGGCAGGCAGCCGACGAGGAAGGCGGCGATCGCCGGAGTGACCACGCAGGCGTCGAGCGCCAGCTCGAGGCGCACCTCCTGGCGCGCGCCTGCGGCTCGCCGGCTCGCCTCGACGACGATCCGCGACAGCAGCTCGTCGCCGGGGTAGGCGCCGGCCCAGGAGAGATTGAGGGCGACGCACGATGCTCCGAGCCCCTGCTTGAAGGTGACGTCGAGGGCGGCGAGGAGGCTCTCGGCGCTCGAGGGCTCGAGCGGAGAGCGCAACGCGCCGTCGTGCCCTGCGAAGCCGTCCCAGGCCGTCTGGCCGGAGAGGTCGAACTCCGCCTCGTCGGCGCCGGCGGCGAAGCGCTCGAGCGTGAAGAGATCCTCTGCGTTCAGCCAGGCGACCAGATCCTCGTCGAGATCGCCGGTCTCGAGCGCGGGAGCGACGTGGAACTGCAGCTCCTCCGGCACGTCGAGCACGGCGGCGCGCTCGAGGTCGTAGATGAGGGTGCAGGAGCCGTCTCCGTCGATCAGGGAATGCAGGGCACGCAGGCGCTGGGCACCGGGGGGCATCATCACGGTTTTCATTCGGCTCGACCTCCTCGTTTCGGCCTGGCGACCGCCGCTCCAACTCTCCGGCGGCAGGCCGACTCCATCGACTCCGGCGACGCAGCGATCTCTATCAGACTAAACGACATGGAGCTGCTCGCCTATAAGATATGGTTGCCGCTGGGGGGCCTACGAGGGACAAGAAATTGCCGCGAGATCGCCCGCCGTGCGGGCGACCACCGCGGCAGCTTTTCAAGCGATCGCTATTTCTGGGTCCAGCGATCCAGCCACTCGATCACCTTCTCGTGCCAGAGGATGCTGTTGGCCGGCTTGAGGATCCAGTGGTTCTCGTCCGGAAAGTAGAGGAACTCGCTGGGGATCCCCCGCCGCTGCGCCGCGGTGAAGGCGGCGATCCCCTGGGTGACCGGGATGCGGAAATCGAGGGCGCTGTGGATGACGAGCATCGGCGTCTTCCAGCGGTCGACGTCGTTGACCGGGTTGTACTTCTCGTGTCCCGCCCTGTTCGTCCAATAGGGGCCGCCCTGCTCCCACTCCGGGAACCAGAGCTCCTCGGTCGAGTAGTACATCATCCGCTGGTCGAAAGTGCCGTCATGGACCACTAGGCAGCGGAAGCGGTCCGGCCAGTTGCCAGCGATCCAGTCGATCATGAAGCCGCCGTAAGAGGCGCCGAGCGCGGCGACGCGGTCGCCGTCCATCCACGGGCTCGCGGCCAAGGCGGCGGCGAGCCCCTTCTGCAGATCCTGGAGCGGCTTGTCGCCCCAGTCCTTGCTGATGGCGTCGGTGAAGGCCTGGCCGTAGCCGGTCGAGCCGTGGAAGTCGACCATCACCACCGCGTACCCGGCACCGGTGTAGGTCTGCGGGTTCCAGCGGTAGTGGAACTCGTTGTGGAACGACCCCTGCGGGCCGCCGTGGATGAGGAAGGCGACGGGATACCGCTTGGCGGGATCGAAGTCGGCGGGATTGACGATCCAGCCATGGACGGTGTCGCCGTTCGCCCCGGCGAATTGGAAGGGCGAGAAGTCGCCCATGCGAGCCGCCGCCAGGCGGTCGTGATTGACGTCGGTCAGCCGCCGCAGCGCAGAGCTCGAGCCGTCCCGTGCCACCGTGTAGAGGTCGACCGGCGCGCGCATGGTGTCGAGGCCGAAGACGATGCGGTCTCCGGCGAGCGCCGCCCCGTGCACCGAGCCCTCGCGCACCAGCTCGCGGACGGCGCCGCTCGCGACGTCGATGGCGAAGAGGGGGACCTGGCCGACCTGGCCGGCGACGGCGTAGAGGGTCTTGCCGTCGGGGGCGAAGAAGATCTCCTCCGGCGAGCGGTCCCAGCTCGGGGCGACCTCGCGGGTGGCGCCGTCGGCGAGCGAGCGCAGCATGATGCGGAAGCGGTCCGCCTCGAAGCCCGGGCGCGACATGGCGAGATAAGCGAGGGATCTGCCGTCCGGCGAGAAGACGGGGCGCGTGTCCCACGCCTTGTTTGAAGCAGTCAGATTCTGCGGCTGCCCGGAGCCGTCCGCCGGTGCCAGGTACAGGTCGAAATTGCTCGACCAGGGCTCCTCGCGGTTGTGCTCGCCGGCCAGACGGGCCGAGAAGACCAGCGAGCGGCCGTCGGGCGAGAAAGCGTACTCCTCGGACCCGCCGAAAGGTTTCGACGGCACGTCGGCCTCCATCCCGAGGGTGATGTCGACCGGCTCGCCGCCGGCGAGAGGCTGGACGAAGAGATGCGACCGCCGCCCGTCGAACCAGGTGTCCCAATGGCGGACGAAGAGGTGGTCGAAGAGCTCGCCGGAGGTCTTGCGCTTGGCCTTGGCGTCCAGCCGGGCCTGGGTGCAGGCGAGGGTCGGGCAGTCGGGAAAGACCTCCATGCTGAGGGCGACGTGCCGTCCGTCCGGGGAGAGGCCGAAGCTCTCGACGTCGAAGGGCAGGTTGGTCACCTGGACGGCCCCGCCGGCAGCCGGATCGGCGGCCGCGGTGCTCGGCGCCGCCATCCTCCAGAGCTGCGACGACCCCGAGCGCGTGGAGAGGAAATAGAGGCTCTTGCCGTCCACCGTCCAGCGCGGGCTCGAGTCGTTCCCCTTCTCCGCGGTCAGGGCGCGGAGGCCGCTGCCGTCCATCCCCACCCGCCAGAGGTTGGTCCGCCCGCGGTTCGCCTCGAGATCGGTCGAGCGCAGCACGAAGACCACCTGATCGCCGGCGAGCGACGGCTGCGGCTCGCTGATCCGCCGCATGCTGACGAGATCGTGGACGTCGAAGGGGTGAGAGGCGGGAGCCTGGGCCCGTGCTGCGCTGGCGAGGGCGCAGCAGGCGAGGGCGATCGCGAACGGGATGCGCATGGGAGATCCTCCAGAGGATGACCGGCAGCGTCGGTGGATGTCAGGGGTGGCGATGATACCCGAGAGAGGGCGGCGAAGGTCCGGCGCGGGCCGGCGGCGTCTCCGCGCTGCAGACATGGCTCACATCGAGATCGAGCCCTTGCGGAAGTCGGTCTTGCCGATCAACACGTTGACCAGCACCGGGCGGCCGGCGCGGGAGAGCGCCAAAGCCTCCTCGAGAGCCGACCTCACCTCCTCGGGCCGGGCGACGAGGAGGCCGCGGCCGCCGTAGCCTTCCGCCACGCGGTGATAGTCGGTGCGCGCGAGGACGGTCGCGACGTCGTCGCCGAGAACCTCGACCTGCTCGCGCGCGATCTGCGTCCAGCCCGCGTCGTTGCCGACGACGGCGATGATGGGCAGGCCGTGGCGGGCGCAGGCGTCGAGCTCGGCGAGCGAGAAGGCCGCCGCGCCGTCGCCCCAGAGCAGCCAGACGTCCGCCGCCGGGCGGCACAGCTTGGCGCCGAGGGCGAAGCCGCCGCCCACGCCGAGGGTGCCGAAGACGCCGGGATCGAGCCAGGAGAGCGGGCTCCGCGGCGAGACGGTGTAGGACGCGGTCGCCACGAAGTCGCCGCCATCGGCGACGAGCACGCTCTCCGGCGCGAGCAGGCGGTCGATCTCGCGGCAGAGGAAGAGCGGGTTGACGCCGTCGGTCGCCTGGGCCGCCTGGGCTTCGATCTCCTGCTCGCGCTCGGCGTCGCGGCGGCGGAGCTCGCCCAGCCACTCCTCCCAGCGCGCCGCGGCCTTGCTGCCGCGGAGGTCGGCGGCGACGGCGAGGAGCGTCGAGGCGGGATCGGCGACGACGCCGATGTCCGGCTTGCGGTTGAGGTTGAGGTCGCGCTCGCTCCGGTTGATGGCGAGGAGCGCCGCCTTCCGCCCCACCTGCCGGCCGTAGTCGAGCCGGAAGTCGGACGGGATGCCGGCGAGGAGCACCAGGTCGGCGCTCTTGAGCGCCTCTTTGCGGCGATGGCGGAGCTGCAGCGGGTGGCCGCGGCCGAGCAGGCCGCGCGCCCCGCCGGCGAGATAGACCGGCGCCCCCAGGCCGCCGATCGCGGTGGCCAGCTCGTCCACGCGGTCGGCCGCGAGGAGAGCCTGGCTGCCGATCACCAACACCGGCCGACGGGCCTTCGCCAGCCGCGCGGCGAGCCGCCGGATGTCGCCGCGCCCGGCCGGCAGCGGCGAGGCGCCGATCTGCGGCGCCGATGGCGACAACGCACCTTTCTCGTCACCCTGGGTGCCGCGGAACAGCCGCCTGGCGTGGCGCCGCAGGTACCAGCGCATTCCGGCCCCGGAGAGGCCGCCGCCGCGCGCCGAGGCGCCATACCACTGGCGCACCAGCGCTTCGTCATAGAGCAGGTCGACCGGGCACTCGACAAAAACGGGACCTGGCACCTCTCGGCGAGCCAGATCGAAGGCGCGATCGACCGCGGCCTCGAGGTCGCGGACGGCGCGGACGGCGATGGCCTCCTTGACGTGCGGCGCCATCAGCGCCAGCTGATCGATGTCCTGGAGCGAGCCGCGCCCCTTGAGGAGGGTCGCCGCGGCGCCGCCGAGGAGGACGACCGGCGACTGCGCGAGCTGGGCATTCTTGATCGCCGTGATGGCGTTGGTGGCGCCGGGACCGGCGGTCACCGCCGCGACCCCCGGGA
The DNA here is from genome assembly GCA_963755825.1 of uncultured Acidobacteriota bacterium. GTDB lineage: Bacteria > Acidobacteriota > Thermoanaerobaculia > Multivoradales > UBA5704 > DATBQN01. The sequence continues at coordinate 1,105,737 of CAVWLA010000001.1, forward strand.
TGCCGGAGAGTCGCGCCACAGCGTCGGCGGCGAAGACCGCATCGGCCTCATGGCGCACGTCGACGACGCGGATGCCGGCGCGCTTGGCGCCGACCAGGATCGGCGAGATGTGGCCGCCGCAGAGGGTGAAGACATACCGCACGCCGTGGCGCGCCAGGGCCGCGGCAACGCGCTCGCCGCCGTTCATCGCTCGGCCTTCTGATCGCGCCGCTCGCGCCCGCTCGCACCCGCTCGGTGGGCGAGCACGTGCCGCTCGAGCACCAAGCAGACGAATCGGCCGGAGAGGACCGGCTGACCGCCTTCCTTGGCGCGGTGGACCGTCACCTCGACGATCCGTTTCCTTCCCGCCTGGGCTCCGGGCTCGCCCGAGAGCCGAGCCCGCGCGACCAGCCGCTCGCCGACGCCGACCGGCCCCTCGAAGCGTGCCTCGGCGCTCCCCAGGACGACATGAGGGTCGTTCACCGCCAGCATCGCGGCGTGGTCGGCGAGCCCAAAGATGAAGCCACCGTGCACCAAGCCGGAGCTGTCGACCGCCATCTCGGCGAGGGTGACGAGCTCGACGGCCGCCTCGCCGAGAGCGACGGCGACGGGCTTGCCACAGAGCCGGTGATCGATCCCCTGGTGAGTCCGGATGTCGAGAGCTGCCGCACTCCCACCGGAAGCGAACGTGCCTGGCACCTCCATGTCGTCGGAGTATACCGGCCTGCCCGCCCCCTGGCCGGCAAAGAATCGGCACCCTCTCGTGCCAGGAACCCGCTGAAATTCTTGCTGGTGCCAGGTACTCGCCAGATCAACCTGTCCGGAGAGCTGTTCAGGAGGCCCTGCAGCGGCCAAGGAGCTCCCACAAATAGGCAAATTACTGCGACGCGATGGGAGATTCAAGCACGGGCCATTCGTAAATCTTCGGGCGCCACCACAAGAACAGCTCGCAGAACGTGCTTGTGCTCTCGGCCGTCGAGACGAGACCCTGAATCAGTAGGCTTTCTACCCGTGTTCTTGCTGAGTCTAACCCGACACGAACGACTGCGCCGGTGGGAAGCTGCCGGCCGGGAACACGGCGTTGAGGTTCCCACTTCGGAGGACAGCTGACGCTTCTCGAAAGGCACTCACGAAACGGCGGTATGCATCCCGGAACGTCTGCCGTGCCAGCCGAGTTGCCGCGTGTGTCTTGCCTCGCAGATCAACGGGACCGGGTTGGTTGATTTCTGTGTAACTCCTCGCCCCGGCCCTCAGGCCGGGATCGCGACCGCCTCCTGTTGCCCTACCTGGAGCTTCTCGAGCTTTTCCTTGGCCGCCTTTGCCCAGGTCTGCCAGGCCGGCAGCTGCACCGCCTTGCCACCTTGGTAGACCTCGAGCGGCGGGATCGGATCGCCGCCGGCTTCAGGTACCAGGGCCCAATGCGGCCGGATCTCGTTGTACCGCTGCCGGAATGCGTCGAGCTTCTCGCGCGCCTCCGGCGGCGAGGCGTACAAGTGCCAGTAGACCTCCTCGGCCTTGAGCGTGCGGTGAAACCGCTCGAGCAAGCCCAGCTGCTCGGGCGTCCGATAGCGAGTCCGCACGTGGTCCAGGCTTCCGGCGATGTGCCCCCGAAACCGACGCGACAAGAAGCTCGACCCATTGTCCGTGACCAGCGTCGGCCGCCGTGCGAGCGGGCCGTGGAGCCGCTCGGCTTCGGTCTTGGCTTTCTCGATGCCGACGATCAGAGACGCCGCATCGAAGCTGGGTGATAGGTGAATCGCCAAGAGGTACCGGCTGAAGTAGTCGACGACCGTCACCGCGTACCACCAGCCGTGGCCCGGAATGTGGAGGTAGGTCACGTCGGCCTGCCAGAGCTCGTTCGGGCCCTGCGGCAGCAGCTCGAACAGCTTGGCCGCCTGGTACAGCTCGGTATCGCGGCTGCGCTTCTTGATCAGCAGGCCGGCGGTCTTCAAGACTCGGTACACGAAGCGGTCCGTGACCCGCTGGCCAGCCCGGCGAAGCACGACCGCCAATCGCTTGTAGCCCCACCACGGGAACTGCTTGGCGAAGCCGATCACTACCGCAGAAAGCTGCGGATCGAGTGGCCGCGGAGACGGCCCAGGACGCCGCCGCGCAACCACCGGTCGGCGGAAGAAGCTCGAGCACGGCAGGCCCAGAGCACGGACCACCTGCTTCAGGCGCACCGTCGGCCGGCTACGAACTGCGTCCCGAATCATGCTGCGAAGCAGCTCACTCAGCATGAGCCGGCCCGGAGTTTTTTTAAAATGTCGTTGGCGATCGACAGCTCGCCGATAATCTGCGCCCGCTTCGCGAGCTCGCCTTCCAGCTGCTCAATGCGGCGGGCCGCCGCCGCCGCCACCGAACCATCCGGCTTGGCCAAGCCCGTCTTGCCCGCCGCCAGGAACGCTTCGCGCCAGCGGTAGATCGTCACCTCGCTCACCTGGTACCGCCGCGACAGCGCAGCCGCCGACTCCTCCCGCCGCAGCAGCGCCAGAACCACCTCCAGCCGCTCCTCCGCCTTCAGCTCGCTCTTCTTCGCCATCCTGGGTCTCCCTTGTCGGCCTATCGGCCTTACTCTACCCAGGTCCCAAGATCTACGTGCTATACACGTGGACCAAGGGGGCAAGGCTCGTTGCCGCTCTATCCGGAAGGTGATGAGGATGCAGGGACTGGATGCTCCTCGCGCCGAGAACCCTGGTCCCGGTTCTCGCCCGTTCGGCCGCGGCTTCCCGTTCGATCTCGTCGACGAGCTCCGCGATCCGCCGCCGATAGGTCTCTTTCGGCAGATGAGCCCAGCAGGGTAGGTTGCAGAGAATCAAAGTCTCCGCAGTCGCATTACGAGTGCCATCGATGTCGCCGCCTGAGCGGCCAGATGCCGTCGAGGTCGAACGGTCCAACCAATGGCCGACCAGCAGTTCTCCCTCGACGAGGGCTCGCACGCAATGGACTCCTGGCCAATTCCGTGGCCGCTCGACGAGATGCTCCTTGCAGCCCTGAGCGAGAACGTACTTCAGCCGCTCCACCTGAGCAGCTTCCTCCTCCGTGACGACGATCCCCGAGTACCGGCTCTGGAAGAGCGGTCCGCTCCAGCCGGTGAGCCGGTTCACTTCACGAGCGAGGGTCGAGCCCAGGTATTGCATGAAGGTCGCGACCTGCTGGGCATCGTCGGCAACGACGAGGAGATGGAGATGATTGGAGAGGACCGCTACTCCACAGATCTGAATCGGGTGCACACGCTGAGCCCGCCCGAGGAGGCCGAGGATCAGATCGTTGAGCTGCGGACTGGGGCGGAGCAGAAATCGTCCCTGAATAACCCGCCAGGTGACGGCGACGAGTGTGTCTTTGCCGGGCAGCCAACGTAGGTTTCGTCCCATGGATTTTCGGGATGGATGGACGACTCCATGCCGTTCACCTCCCGTCCCTTGCTGCCGCGAGATCGTCCCCACGAGCAGAGGTCTGGCGGCTCCTTGATAGGACGGAAGGTCGAAGGATCGCCTGACGCGGTCGTCTGCCGACACACCAATCGAGGTACCTGACACCTTTTGGAGCAGGTACCTGGCACTTCCGTTTCCGCACTTCCGATCCCCATTTCGCGAGCGCTTTCACCGGCTGCGGCGATGAGGCATACTCCCGGCTCCCGGCTGGCAGCAAGGAGGCGCATCCTGAAGAAACTGCGGGTCTTCCTGGGCATCTTCCTGCCTCTCTTGGCAGCGGCGCTCGCCGTCTGGGTGCGCACCTACAAGCCCGATCTGCGGCCGGCGCCCACCATCTCGGTCGCGCGAACGCCGGCTCAGGTCGCCCGCGGGCGCTACCTCGCCGAGCACGTCAGCGGCTGCATCGGGTGCCATTCCCACCGCGACTGGGGCCGGTTCGGCGGCCCCGTCGTCGGCCCGCTCGGCTCCGGCGGCGACTGCCTGGGGGAGGCCGACGGGATGCCTGGCACCATCTGCGTCCCGAACTTGACGCCCGATCGCGCCACCGGCCTCGGCCGCTGGAGCGACGGCGAGGTCATGCGCGCCGTCCGCGAGGGAGTCGACCGCGAGGGGCACGCTCTCTTCCCCTTCATGCCCTACGCTGAGTATCGCGCCCTCTCAGACGTGGACGCCCGCGCCCTCGTCGCCTATCTCCGCACGCTGCCGCCGGTCGCTCGCGAGGTACCTGGCACCGAGCTCGACTTTCCGGTCAGCTTCTTCGTGCGCATGGTGCCGGCGCCGCTCGGCCGCGCCGTGGTCGGCCCCGACCCCTCCGATCACCTCGCCTACGGGCGCTACCTGGCGACCATCGCCGGCTGCCGCTTCTGCCACACGCCGGCCGATTCGCACGAGCGGCCGCTCCCCGGCAAGGAGTGGATCGGCGGCCATGCGTTCCGCGGCCCCTGGGGGACGCTGCGGTCGCCGAACCTCACCCCGCACGCGAGCGGCCTCGGAGCCGTCGGCCGGGAGGATTTCGTCGGCCGCTTCAAGGCGTTCGAGAGCGCCGCGGCCATCGCCGTTCCAGCCAACCAGCGGGGACGCAACACGCCGATGCCCTGGCTCGAGTACGCCGGAATGTCGCGCGACGATCTGCTGGCGATCTACGACTTCCTGCGCACCCTGCCGGCGGTCGACAACCGGGTGGAGGCCTATCCGGCGCCGGCGCCGGCCGTCGCCCGGTAAGCCGGCCGCCGCGGTCATATACTCCCGCTCGAACCGCGATCCCGCGGTGGAGAAACGCCCATGAAATCGATCCAGCTCCGCGCCCTCGCCTCCATGTTCGCCACGGGCCTGCTGCTCGCGACGTCCGCCGCCGCCCAGCACGACCATGGCGGCTTTCTCGCGGGCCAGGTGCCGGTCGAGGGAACGCCGCAGAGCGGTAACGTCATCGACGTGCCCATACCGGACGTCGGCGCGACGACCATGAAGGCGCGCCAGAACACGGAGGTCGCGAGCCTTCCCAATTTCAAGGTCTTCCACGACTTCAAGTTCACCGACCGGCTGCCGGAGAGCGGCATCACCTGGACCCACCACATCGTCGACGACGCCGGCAAGACCTACAAGGCCGCGCACTACGATCACGGCAACGGCATCGTCGCGGCGGACGTCGACGGCGACGGTCTCCCCGACGTCTACTTCGTCAACCAGCTCGGCAAGAGCGCTCTCTACAAGAACCTTGGCAACGGCTCGTTCAGGGACATCACCGCCGAGGCCGGCGTCGGCCTCGGCGACCGCATCACCGTCTCGGCGACTTTCGCCGACATCGACAACGACGGCGATCAGGATCTCTACGTCACCAGCGTCCGCGGCGGCAACGTGATGTTCGAGAACGACGGCCACGGCCATTTCAAGGACATCACCCGGCAGGCCGGCCTCGAGTACGTCGGCCACTCCTCCGCCGCCGTCTTCTTCGACTACGACAACGACGGCCTGCTCGACCTCTTCCTCGTCAACGTCGGCAAGTACACCACCGACGTCAAGGGTCCGGGCGGCTACTACCTCGCCTACGAGGACGCCTTCCAGGGGCACCTCCACCCCGAGCGCAGCGAGCGCAGCATCCTCTACCACAACCTCGGCGGCAACCGCTTCAAGGACGTCTCGGAGGCGATGAACCTGGTCGACACCTCGTGGAGCGGCGACGCCGCGATCACCGATTTCAACGGCGATGGCTGGCCCGACCTCTACGTCCTCGACATGCAGGGCCAGGATCACTACTACGAGAACCAGGGCGGCCGGCGCTTCGTCGACAAGACCGATCAGTACTTCCCGCGCACGCCGTGGGGCGCCATGGGGATCAAAGCCTTCGACTACAACAACGACGGCCTGATGGATCTCCTCATCACCGACATGCACTCCGACATGATCAAGCTCGCCACTCCCGAGGAGGAGCGCATCAAATTCATCTTCACCGGCGCGGTCAAGTTCTTCGGCGATCCGGAGAAAGACATCTTCGGCAACGCCTTTTGGAAGAACCTCGGCGGCGGCCGCTTCGCCGAGATGTCGAACGAGCTCGGCCTCGAGAACTACTGGCCGTGGGGCGTCACCGTGGGCGATTTCAACGCCGACGGCTGGCAGGACGTGCTGATCACCTCGAGCATGAACTTCCCCTTCCGCTACGGGGTCAACTCGATGCTGCTCAACAACCGCGGCGAGGGCTTCCTCGACGCCGAGTTCACCCTCGGCATCGAGCCGCGGCGCGGCGGCCGCACGCGCAAGACCTGGTTCACCCTCGACTGCTCGGGAGCGGACAAGGCGCACGACCTCTGCAAGGGGAGGACCGGCGAGATAACCGTCACCGGCACCCTTGGCAGCCGCTCGGCGATCGCCTTCGACATCGACAACGACGGCGATCTCGACATCATCACCAACGATTTCAACTCCGAGCCGCAGGTCTTCATCAGCGACCTGGCGCAGAAGCGCCCCATCCACTACCTCAAGGTCCGCCTGGTCGGCACGCGCTCCAACCGCAACGGCCTCGGCGCCACGGTCAAGGTGACCGCCGGCGGCATGACGCAGACACAGTGGATGGACGGCAGCTCCGGCTATCTCTCCCACAGCATCCTGCCCCTCTACTTCGGCCTCGGCGACGCGGCTGCCGTCGACCGCGTCGAGGTGAGCTGGCCCTCCGGCATCCATCAGGTGCTCGCCGGGCCGCTGACGGCGAATCGCCAGCTCGAGGTGGTCGAGCAGGGGGCGGCGCCGGCGAAGAGCGCGGCGGTGAAGCCCACCCGCTGATGCGCGCCGCGCCCCGCGCGCCGCGCGCTCTGTGGATCGGAGCGGCGCTCGCGCTCGCCGCGGGCCTCGCCTTGCCGCGCGCCTCGAGCGAGGCGACGGCACCGAGCCCGCCGCCGGCGCCGATCTTCGCCGAGCAGGCTCGCCAGGCCGGGCTCGACTTCACCCACCAGAACGGGATGACCGGCAGGCTCTACATGCCGGAGATCATGGGACCCGGCGTCGCCTTGGTCGACGTCGACAACGACGGCGATCTCGACGTCTTCCTCGTTCAGGGCGGCCCGCTGTCGGCGGCGACGGCAGGCCCGCGGCCGGCCGTTGCCGGCCACCGCCTCTTCCGCAACGACTCGCGGCCGGGCAAGGACGGCCGCCGCACGCCGCGCTTCACCGACGTCACCGCGGCGAGCGGCATCACCGCCGGCTGTTATGGGATGGGGGTGGCGGCCGGCGACTACGACAACGACGGCTGGACCGACCTCTATGTGACCGGCCTCGGCTGCGCGCAGCTCTGGCACAACAACGGACCTGACGCCCAGGGGCGAATCACCTTCACCGACGTGACGGCGAAGAGCGGCACGGCGAACCCGCATTGGGGGGTGAGCGCCACCTTCTTCGACTACGACCGCGACGGCTGGCTCGACCTCTACGTCGGCAACTACCTCAACTTCACCTTCGCCGCGCGGCCGTGCCGGACGCCAGCCGGCGCTCCCGACTACTGCGGGCCGGTGGCGGCCGACGCGGTGCCCGGCCGCCTCTTCCACAACCGCGGCGACGGCACCTTCGAGGACGTCACGGCGAAGAGCGGCATCGCCGCCGAGTACGGTCCGGCGCTCGGCGTCGTCGCCGCGGATCTCGACGGCGACGGCTGGCCCGACCTCTACGTGGCGAACGACGAGACCCCGAACCAGCTGTGGATCAACCAGCGCAACGGCACCTTCAAGAACGTGGCGCTCGCCGCCGGCTGCGCCGTCGGCGCCGACGGCCGGCCGCAGGCGAGCATGGGGGTCGACGCCGGCGACCTCGACGGCGACGGCCGCGAGGACCTCTTCATGGACAACCTCAGCGGCGAAGGCGATGCCCTCTATCGCAACGTCGGCGGTGCTGGAGAAGCGGCGTTCGAGGACGCCTCGATCTCGAGCGGCCTCGCCCTCGCCTCGCGGCCGCTCACCGGCTTCGGTGCCGTCGCCCTCGACTACGACGACGACGGCCGGCTCGACCTGCTGACTGTCAACGGCGCGATCAAGATCGTCGAGAGCCAGCAGCGGGCGGGCGATCCGCTGCCCCTCAAGCAGCCACGCCAGCTGCTCCACAACCTCGGCGGTGGCAGGTTCGCCGACGTGACCGCCGAGGCCGGGGCCGCCTTCGCGCTGCCGGCGGTGGGCCGCGGCGCCGCCGTCGGCGACCTCGATGGCGACGGCGCGCCCGACGTGGTGGTCGCCGACAACGATGGACCGGTGCGGCTGTTCCTCAACCAGGTGGGCCGCCGCCACCACTTCCTCGGCCTCCGCCTGCTGACCGGGAAGCGCGACGCGCTCGGCGCCCGCGTCGAGCTGCGCCGAGAGGGCGCCTCTGTCCTCGTGCGGCGCGCCCATGCCGACGGCAGCTACGCCTCGGCGAGCGACCCGCGGGTGATCTTCGGTCTCGGCGACACCGCCGCGGCCGGCGAGGCGCTGGTGCGCTGGCCGGACGGCCGCCAGGAGATCTTCGGCGGCCTCCGCCCCGACGCCTACACCACCCTCCACGAGGGGACCGGCAAGGCCGCCCCGTGAGGAGACCTGCTCCCCAGCGTTCCCGTTTTGGCCGCTTCCGCGCCGCCGCCGTCCTCCTGCTCCTCCTCGGCATCTCCTTCCAACTCGCCGGCGCGGCACCTGCCGGCCTGCTGCCGGTGCCGGAGCCCGACATCTCGCGGATGGAGCCCGCGGTCCGCGCCCAGCTCGCCGCGGCGCGCCGCGGGCTCGACGAGCTCGCCAGTCCGGCCGGTGCCTCCCTCATTCCGGCGGCGGCGGCGGCGTACGGGGAGGCGGGAGGCCTCTATCTCCTCTACGGCCTCCTCGATGCCGCCGCCGCCGCGCTCGCCGATGCCGAGAGCCTGGCACCTCGCGAGGTCCGCTGGCCCTACTACCTCGGCGTCGCCGCTCAACAGAGGGATGACGCCGAGGCGGCGCGGCGCGCTCTCGCGCACGCCCTCGCTCTCGCGCCCCGCGACGTCCCCACCCTCCTTCGCCTGGGCGAGGTCGAGCTCCTCGCCGACCATCTGGAGGCCGCACGCGAGCGCTTTGCCGTCGCCCTCGCGGCCGACCCCGGCTCCGCCGCCGCGCACGCCGGTCTCGGCCGGGTGGCGCTCGCCGAGCGCCAGGGAGCCGCCGCGGCCGAGCACTTCGCGGCGGCGCTCGCGGCGCAGCCGACGGCGACCTCGCTCCATGCCCAGCTCGCGGCGGCCTTCCGCCTGGCCGGGCAGGCCGACCGCGCGCGCAACGAGGCGAGCCGCTACGGCGAGGGCCGGGTCACCTTCCCGGATCCCTGGATGGATCGTCTCGCCGAGGCCGACGCCGGCACCCGCGGACATGCCGCCCGCGCCGCGAAGGCCCTCGCGACCGGGCGCTTCACGGTCGCCGCCGACGAATACGGCAAGGTCCTCGCCGTCGATCCGGCCGATGCCGACGCCTGGGGGAACCTCGGCGTGGCGCGCGAAGCTCTCGGGGACGCCCCGGCGGCCGCCGAGGCCTACCGCAAGGCGATCGCCCTCGCGCCCGAGAAACCTCGTCCCCACTACAACTTAGGGACCCTCCTCGCCCGCCGCGGCGCGGTCGCCGAGGGGATCGCCGAGCTCCGCTCCGCGGTGTACCTGGCACCTGATCTTCAGGATGCGCGATTGAACTTGGCGACGGCGCTCCTCGCCGCCGGCCGCGACCGCGAGGCGCGGGCCGAGCTCGAGGAGGGGCTCGCGAAGACCGCCAACGCCGACTTCGCCGCCGACCTCATCCGCGTCCTCGCCTGCTCGGCCGACCCCGCCGTGCGCGACGGCGCCCGCGCCCTCTCGCTCGCCCAGCGCCTGCTGGCGGGCGGCGACTCCGCCGTGGGCCAGGCCCTCGAGGCGATGGCGCTCGCCGAGCTCGGCAGCTTCCCCGAGGCGACCGCCCACCAGCGCCGGGCGCTCGACGCGGCGGCGGGCGGCGCGGCCGACCCCGCGACGGTGGCGCGCCTCCGCGCCGACCTCGCCGGCTACGCGGCGAGCAGGCCCTGCCGCGAGCCCTGGAAGGACGCGTCGGCGACCCGCCCCTGAGGCGCGCGCGCTCGGCGCGGCTACCCGAGCTCGCCGCGGCGTGCCCGCGCAAGGATGTGGTCCGCCGTGCGGAAGCTGTTCGCCAGGATGGTAAGCGTCGGCGGAGCGCCCCCCGACGTCGGCATGAAGCTGCCGTCGACCACGAAGAGGTTCGATACGTCGTGGCTCTGGCAGTACCGGTTCAGCACCGAGGTCTGCGGGTCGTCTCCCGCCCGGCAGGTACCGTGGACGAGAAACGAGGCGACCTCGCCCGCGAACAGAACCTTGAGCTCGTCGGCACCCATGTCGGCGAAGATCTCGAGGCCTCGCTCCACGACCCAGCGCCCCACTCTGGCGTGATGCTCGGGGATCTGCAGGTTGATCCTGGCCACCGGCATCCCCCATCGGTCGCACACCTCGGGATCGAGCTCGACGAAGGTTCCCGGGTTCGGCAGGAAGTCGTGGTAGAGATCGATCTCCAGCGGATCGACTTCGTGGAAGAAGGCCTTGAGCCGTTGCTTGAGCTCGGCTCCCCAAGCGGTGATGCTCCCCTCCTGCGCCAGCAGCATCGAGCGCAGGATGGGACCGAGGCCGGCGTGGCGAAAGACGATCATGCCTCCCTTGGGCAGATCTGAGACCCCGTCGGGCAGGAAGTAGTAATCCATGAGAGATCGTCCGATGAACGGGTTGGGGTCCGCGAACATCGCCGCGTGACGCTGGCGCCGGAACTTGGCCTGGCCGGACGAGGTGGACTGGAATTGGAGGTTGCGGCCGACCTCGCCCGAGCGATTGGCGAGCCCGTCCGAAAAGCGCGCCGACCTGGAGAGCAGCAGCAGGCGGGCCGACTCCACCGCCGAGCAGCAGACGCAGACGATCCGCGCCCGCACCCTCCGCTCGCGGCCTCCCTCGTCGATGTAGACGCAACCGCTCGCTCGGCCGTCGGCTCCCACGGTCACCTCGCGCACCATGGCGAGAGGGCGCACCTCGCAGCGGCCGGTCGCTCGCGCTCGCGACAGGAGAGCCTCCTGGGAGCTTCCCTTGGCTCCGGTGCGGCAGCCGTATCCGGCGCAGAAATGACAATAGGCGCAGACCGCCCGACCCCCATACGACCGGGAGTTGATGCCGCGCGGCGTCGGGAACGGGTGCAGGCCCTGCCCGCTGCAGGCCCGATCCAGATGCACTGCCAGGGCATTGGCGTCCAGGGCCGGCATGGGATATCCCTTCGATCGCGGACCCTCGAACGGGTTGCTATCGGCCGTTCCCGACACTCCGACCTCCCACTCCGCACGCGTGTAGTAGGGCTCGAGCTCGCCATAGTCATACGGCCAATCGGCGATCGACTCATAGGCGCCGAAGCGGCTGCGCAGGCGAAAGTCGTCGGGATGGAAGCGGCTGAAATAGGCGCCCATGTGCACCGTGCCGCCGCCGACGCAGCAGGCCGTCCAACCGATGAAGCTGCGCCGCGGACCCTCGAGACGCGGATGGATCAGCATGTGCGGATCATCGGCAGGCGGCGGCAGGAAGAGATCCCTGAAGGTGCTGCCCACCTCATCTGACGGATACTCCTCGCGCGCGATCTCGCGCCCCTTCTCGAGCACGAGGACGCGCATTCCTGCCTGCGAGAGCGCCAGCGCCAACGGCCCGCCGCCCGCACCGCTGCCGATGATGACGACGTCCCTCATCGCGTTCTCTCCGGGCAGTCCGCCACCTGGATCGTCCCCGCCAGGCCCAGATAGCGCCACCCGAGGCCGCCGCGGTTCCCCCCGTGCCGGGGGTGGCAGAGAAAGCCTTCGATCGACAGGAGGATCAGGTGTTCGAAGAACCGCCGCGCATCGTTGTTCGGGAACTCCTGCGCCTCGCGCAGGATCTCGTCCTGGTCGGCACCCGAGCAGGCAGCGAAGTCCGTGCTCTTGCGGCCCTGCGCCAGAACCTGGAGAAAATCGAGACCGCGCTCGAAGAGCGAGACGAGATGCCGGTGCCTCGGCTCTTCGAGCGCGTCTGCGACATACTCCATGACGCCGGTTTCGGCGGCGCCCGGTCCATCATCGGAGGGCAGGATCCTGGCGACCGCGGCCGCGAGCAGCAGCTGGCGGGCGGGCGTGAGTTCCCGATGCCGTTCCGTCGTCATCAGTCACCTCGAAGCTCCATCGGCGCCAGCGAGCGTCAATGTCCACCGCAGCCGAAGGTACCGCGCGTCAGCACCGTCGAATCGCACTGCACGGGAGTGGCCACGGCGTTGCCACCGTTGAACTCCGCCTTAGAGCCGAAGCTCAGCTTGACGTCCGCCGCCGGGTTGCCGCTGATCGTCGCATTGGCCATTCTCAGGTAGGAGCCCCCGTCGACCTGCAGGCCGACATTGTTGCGCTCGATCGTTGCCGCCGTGGCGAGCTCGAAGGTCGACCCTCTTTCGACGGAGATGCCGACCGCCGGGTTGTCGGTGATGGTGACCGAAGGCCCGCCGCCCGGCGCGCCGATCAGCGGCGAGAAGGACGACAGCTCGTCGACCTCGAGCGCGATGTTCTGATTGTTGTGCGCCTCGATGAAGCTGCCGTAAGCGATGACTCCCTGTCCGAAGACTCCGATGCCGAGAGCGGTGCTGTTGTTGACGACCAGCTTGCCCTCGATGTGCTCGAAGGTGGAGCCGGCCTGGACGAGGAGGGCGAAGACATCGTGATCGAAGGTGAAATTCACTCCTTTCGCGGTGCTCCAGGTGTAGACCAGGCTCATGCCGAAGAGGCTGTTGGTCGACACGAGGCTGCCCTGAAAGAAGATCTGCGAGGCGCGAAAGACGAAGGCTCCCGCCATGCCGCCGTCGACCGTGAGGTTGTTGAGCACCGCCGCCGAGTGATCGACCTGGAAGCCGCGCGCCTTGATGGTCGAAACATGGATGTTGGTCACCGTCGCCGACGAGCCCTGCACGACATTGACGCCGCCATGGTCGAGGTCGAAGGGAGCGCTGGGATCGCCCTGGATGTTGAAGTCGTGGATGGCGACGCGCGACGATCCGCGGACGTCGATGAGGCCGATCAGCAGGGGCGCGCTGCCGGTGCCTGAGAGGTCGACGTCGTCGCGATTGATCACCGGGTTCTCGTGGCATGTGCCGGAGAACTGGACCGCCAACGGCCGCCACTCGCGCCCCTCGGCCAGCGCATGGGTGATCGTTTCGCCTCGATTGCAATTGACCCTGACCACCGTCTGTTGATCGGCGTTGCGGAGGACGAAACGATCCTCGCTCGCCACTGGTCCCGGGCTCTGGCTAGCCGCCGCCATCGGCGCGACGAGGGCCAACAACGCAATGACTGCACTTGCGTACCTGTTCATGACCACTCCTTCCTCGCGGGAAGCTCCCGCTGATTGAGATCTCTGATCACCGTTCGACAACGAGAAGGCGGCGATCACCGGCCTCTCAACGCGACCGCACCGCTGCTAACGGCGTAGCCTGGCGAGAGGAATCCCGCTTAGTTGACGCCGCAACCACCGTTGCAGCAAGTGCAGATGATGTTGACGCGAGTGTCGAGCTTGGACTCGATCGCGAAGATCTGATTCTTCATGGTTGTCACCTCCTTTCCTCGAGGATGTAATGCACTGTGACCGCCGCCTTCTCCTCTCCGTCATCGGGAGACGCCCGACGGCCGAGAACCGGATCCATCGATTTCGTAGCCACTCGTTTCAATCCCTTCGCAAGGCGGTCATCGGGTCGCCGCCCGCCGCCCGCCGCACCGGCAGGTAGCTCCCCCCCATCGCCGTCGCGACGAGGATCGCCGCCGCCGCGGTGACCGCCAGCGGATCGAACGCCTGCACGCCGAAAAGAAAGCTGGCGAGGAAGCGGGAGCTGAGAAACGCCCCGGCGAGGCCGATGCCCAGGCCAATGGCGGTGAGCCCCAGGTTGCGCGCCAGCATCTGGCGCACGACGTCGCCGACGCGCGCGCCGAGCGCGATGCGGATGCCGAGCTCCCGCGTCCGCTGCTGCGCCGCCTGTGAGCTCATGCTGAAGACGCCGAGCATGGCGACGGCGACCGCGATGGCGGTGAAGACCGCCACCAGGTCGGTGAGAAAGCGCCGCGGGAAGAGGCTGGCGTCGACCAGCTTCTCCAGCGTGCTCACCGTCATGTCCTGCTCGGGGTCGAGATTCCACAGCGCGGCCTTGAAGGCGGGTACCGCGGCCTCCGGCTCGTTTCTGGTGCGGACGACGAGGCTGGCGAAGGGGGCGGGGTGCTGGCGGTAGGGGAGAAAAACCTCCGGGCTCACGCCGCTTTCCGGCCCGCGCTGCCGCACGTTGCCGACGACGCCGACGACCTCGTAGGTCTGTTCACCGCCGTACGCCAGGCGGAGCCGCTTTCCCAGCGGCGGCTCGGCCGGCCAGATCCGGCTCGCCAAGGCCTCGTTGACAAGGGCGACCACGGGCATTCCCGGCCCGTCCCGTTCTGTCAGGTCCCTACCCGTGAGCAGCGGGATGCGCAGGGTCCGAAAGTAGTCGGAGCTGATCAACCGCACCGCCGCTCGGTCCTCCCGCCGCCCACCGCCCTGGGCGCCCGCGCGGGCGATCGCCGCGTCGACGTTGAGGCGCGCGCTGTTCAGGGGCACGTCCGAGCTCTCGGCCGCAGTTGCCACTCCCGGCAGGCCGCGCAGCCTCTCGAGCAGCTGAGCGAGGAAGGCTCCCTGCCGGCGAGCGTCCGGATACCGGCTGAGCGGCAGGTTGAGGTTCATCACCGCGACGTTTCTCGCCTCGAAGCCGGGATCGATCCGCGCCACCATTTGAAGCGAGCGCGCCAGCAGGCCGGCGCCGACCAAGAGGATCAGCGCCAGGGAGAGCTCGACGACAGTGATCGTCTCGGCGATCCGCCGGCCGTTCTTCCGGCTGCCGCCACGGACCTCGCTCGTCCACGAGCGCGCCGCGGCGACGACGCCCTGGAGCACCGGCAGCGCGGTGAGGACGAGCGCGGCGCCGAGGGCGACGGCGAACGCCAGCGTCGTCGCGGCCTGGCCGACGTTGGCTTCGCCGAGCCGCGGAATCTGCAGATGCGGGCTGGTGCGAAGCAGCCTCACGGCGCCGCCGGCCAAGATAACGCCGCCGCCCCCTCCGATCAGGCTCAGCAGCAGACTTTCGACAAGGTGCGGCCGGAGGAGATGGCTCCACCGCGCTCCAGCCGCCATCCGAATCATCGTCTCGTGCCCGCGGCTCAACAGCCGGGCGATCATGAGATTCGCCACGTTGGCGACCGTCAGCCCGAGCACCATCAGCGAGGCGCCGAAGAGCAGGACGAGAGATGCCCGGCTGCCGGCGGCGGTCTCGTCGCGCAGCGGGGTGAGGCGCACGCTCCATCCGGCATCGACCGCGGGGTATTCCTGTGCCAGCTCATCGGCGACCCGGCCCATCTCCTGGCGAGCCTGCGCCAGGCTCACGCCGCGCCGCAGCCGCGCAAACACCGCGATACCGCGACGTTGGCGCATGAGGTTTCGCATGTCGAGAGACATCGGCGACAGAAAGCCGACATCCAGCCGATGGAAATGAAAGTCGGCGGGCATCACGCCCACAATCTGGTAGGTATATCCGCTGAGGTTGATGGATCGCCCGACCACCGCCGGGTCGGCGCCGAAACGGCGCCGCCAGAGGCCGTGGCTGAGCAGGACGACCTGATCTCGACCCGGCGTCTCCTCTTGGGGCAAGAAGTCCCTGCCGAGGATCGGCCGACCTCCCAACACGCGCAGGAAGTTAGCCGACACCGCCGCCGCCGCGACGCGCTCGGGCTCTCCTCTGCCGGTGAGCACCAGCTCCGCGTAGCCGGTCGCCGCGATCCCATCGAAAGACCTCGCCCGGCTGCGCCAGGCAACATAGTCGCCCATCGAGACATTGCCGTCCTCGATGCCTCGCGCGCGCTGGATGCTGACGATCGCGAGCAGCGCATCAGGCTCCCGGTAAGGCAGCGGCTGCAGCACCACGGCGTCGAGCAGGCTGAATGTCGCGGTGGTGGCGCCGATCCCTATCGCCAGCATGGCGATCACGACGCCGCTGTACCTGGGCTCGCCGAGCAGCCGGCGGAGGGCGAGGCGAAAGTCGGTCGGCAACATCGGTCGTCCTCGCTCTGGCGCCTCGAGCTCCATGGGTCACGCGTTTACGGCATCGGCCCGAGCTCGAGCAGCTCTCCGACCTGCGCCGCCAGCCTCGCCGCGTTGAACGGCTTGCCCTCGGGGAGCTCGCCGGATCGAGCGCCGTACATGCTGAAGCGCGGAGCGGGAGCGCGCTCGACCCAGCGCTCGTTCGGTGCGAAGGCGAGCAGGACATCCCAGGGCGGCGGCGAGGCATCGCCGCCGGCGCCGCTCCGAAAGGCGTTGCCGGCGAACTGGTTCTCAGCCCAGAAATGGGAGGCGCGTGCGTCGGCCATCAGAGCCGCGAGCTCCCGGCTCTCCGCTTCGCTGTCGTGCGGGTTGATGCGCTCCCAGACGACGTAGACCTTCACATGGGAGTTCTTGATGCGATCGAGGACATAACTCTGCACCATCCGCGCGTTGCTTCGACAGTAGGTGCACGTCGGCGACAGAATCATCAGGAGGCGCACGTCACCGGCGTCGCGATCGAAGCGCGAGCGCAGCTCTCGACCGTCGGCCGACAGCCGAGTGACCACCGGCCGCGGCGCCACCGAGGCGACCCGCCGCAGAACGAATCGAAGTGTTTTTCCACCGTCCTGGACGGTGCCCGCGAGCTCGCCGCCGGCGGCCGAGATCACGCCGTTGAAAAAGGACGGATCGCCGCTCGGGTCCTTGTAGATCCACTGCGCGACAGAGCCCTGGGCATCGACCTGCGCCAGCGCATGGACGTCGGCGCTCTGCGTCGGAAAGGCGATCGTCCCCCTGAGCTCGCCGCCCTGGCGCTGGAACTCAATCGCCAGACCGACCTCGAGCTCGGCCGGCCGCACGATGATGGCGCCCTCCCAGCGACCGAGCAGCGGCTCCTCGCCGGGCGAGGAGACGGTTGGAACCGAGAGCGCGATGAGGAGCGCGATCGCCGCCGAGAGAGCTCCGCCGAAGCGCGTCACTGCAGGCTCCATGAAGGGCGCTCGCCCCGCCGCCGGCGCTCGCATCTCAGTGCCCACCGCAGCCGAAGGTGCCGTGCGTCAACACTGTCGCATCGCACTGCAACGGGGTGCCGAAGGTGTTGCCGCCGTTGAGCTCCGCCCGCGCGGCGAAGCTCAACTTGACGTCCGTGGCATTGGCGGTGATCGTGGCATTGGCCAGCCGCGCGGTGGAGTTGTCCACCTGCAGGCCGACGCCGTTGCGCTCGATCGTCGACGCCGTCGCCAGCTCGAAGGTCGAGCCTCGCTCGATCGAGATTCCGATCGCCGGATTGTCGGTCACCTCGACCGACGGTCCCCCGCCGGGCGCGCCGACCAGCGGCGAGAACGAGGACAGCTCGTCGACCTGCAGCGCGAAGTTCTGGTTGTGATGCAGCTCGATGAAACTGCCGTAGGCGAAGACACCCTGTGCCGCGACCTCGATGCCCACCCCTGTGCTGTTGCTCACCACCAGGTTGCCCATAATGTGCTCGAAGGTCGAGCTCTCTTGGATCAACAGCGAGAAGACATCGCGGTCGAAAGTGAAATTCACCCCCTTGGCGGTCGCCGCCGAATAGAGCAGGCTCACTCCAAAGAGACTGTTGGTTGCCACCAGATTGCCATGGAACATGATCTGAGCTGCGTGAAAGACGAAGGCGCCGCCCAGTCCGCCGTCGACCGAGACGTCTTCGATGACCGCCGCGGACTCGTCTACCTGCACACCGCGAGATCTGATGTTCGATACCTGCACTCGGCTCACCGTTGCCGACGAGCCCTGGATGACGTTGATCCCGGCGTGATCGGCGTCGAAGGGCGCCGCCGGGTCGGTGGTCACCGCAAAGTCATGGACGGCGACCCGCGACGAGCCGCGGATATCCATCAGGCCGACGAGCAATGAGCTGTTCCCGATACCGAAGATCTCGACATCGTCGCGGTCGATCACGGGAGACTCTCGACAGGTGCCGAGGAACCGGACGCGGAGCAGGCGCGCGTCGGCTCCCCGCGCCAGCGCAGCACTGATCGTCTGGCCCTTGGCGCAGTCCACCGTGACGACGCCGTGATCGTCGCCGGCGCGCGCCGGCGCGCCCACGGCTGCGCGCGGACTGCTCACCCGCGCGGCGGCGCTCGAGCGACCGATCGAAATGAATAGAATCATCATCGAGCACAGCACGACCGCACGGTGGCTTCTCATGACATTTCTCCTCGCGGCTGCAGCCAAGATCGGCTTCGCCTCCGCCGCGCCGGCCGCATCCGTCTCGGATTTCAGCGAACCATCGCAGCGTTGTTCAACATCTCAGGTACGTCTCAAAGATCCATTTAGATTCGCGTTTCAGCATGTATACACTTTTAGATTGCACTGAGATAGAGCCCGCGGCGCGGCCGCCGGAGATCTCCGACGGCCGCAGAGGGCAATCGCCCTGCGGACGACTGCGGCGACGGCCTGCCGGAGGCCGGCAGGCTCAGGAACGGCGGACGGCGATCTGTCGAGCCGGGCTCAGCCGAGCCCGGCGACGAACTCGGCGATCGCGGCAATCGCCGCAGCGAGGTGCCCGCTCTCGGTGTGGCCCGAGGAGACGCGCGGCTTCCACGAGTGATCGCCGTCGGCGAGGAAGGCGAGGCGGATCGCCGGCGAGAGGTCGTAGGCGGCGATCTCCTCGGGCGAGCCGAAGGGGTCGCGGGTGCCCTGCAGGAAGAGGGCGGGGGTGGAGAGGGTGCGCAGGTGGGCGGTCCGCGGGCGCTCCGGCGCGCCCGGCGGATGGAACGGATAGCCGAGGCAGACCAGGCCGCGGGCGCCGGCGGCGTCGGCCACTAGGCTCGCGATGCGGCCGCCGAGCGACTTGCCGCCGACGACCAGCCGCGCGCCGCCGCCAAGCCGCTCGATCACCTCGCGCCATGCGCGCTCGAGGACCGGCTGGCGGTCCGGCGGGCGGCGCTCGCCGCGCTCGCGCCGCGCCCGCATGTAGGGGAGCTCGAAGCGCACGACGCGGAGCCCGCGCGCCGCGAGGCCGCCGGCGACCGTCGCCATGAAGGGCGAATCCATCGGGCCGCCGGCGCCGTGGGCGAGGACGACTGTGGGGCGACCGTCGAGGGAGCTCTCGGCTCCGTCGACGAGCCAGGCGGGATCGAGATCGGGCATCCGCGGAGTCTATCGCCGGCGGCTGGTACCATGCCGCGCACGACCTCGACGAGCCTGCCCGCCGCGGCCGCGCGGCACGAGCGCCACCCGCCGGGCCTCTACGTGCTGGCAGCGACCGAGATGTGGGAGCGCTTCAGCTTCTACTCGATGCTCGCCATGTTCACCCTCTACTTGCAGGACCGCACGCAGGGTTTCGGTTGGACGGCGGCGCAGGCGACGCGCCTCTATGGCCTCTACCTCGCCTGCGTCTACTTCAGCCCGCTCGCCGGCGGCTACCTGGCGGACCGCAAGCTCGGCTACCGACGCGCCGTCGGGCTCGGCGGCATCTTCTTCATGGCCGGGCACCTCCTCCTCGCCGTCCGCTCGGCCGGCGTGATGGTCGCCGCGCTCGCCTGCCTGGTCGTCGGCAACGGCCTCTTCAAGCCCAACGTCTCGGCGATGGTCGGCCGCCTCTATCCGCCGGGGAGCCACCTGCGCGACCGCGCCTTCAACGTCTTCTACGTGGGGATCAACATCGGCGCTTTCCTGGCGCCGCTGGTCGCCGAGGTGGTCGAGAGCCGCTACGGCTTCCACGTCGCCTTCGCCGTCGCCGCCCTCGGCATGATGGTCTCGCTCGCCGTCCTTACCGCCGGCCGGCGTTTCCTCGCCGGCGCCGACCGCGCCACGGGCGATCAGCCGGAGGCGCCGGCCGCCGGGTACCAGGCACCGCCGCCGACGGCGCTCGAGGCGGTGCCCGAGAGGCGGCGGATCGCCGGCCTCCTCGCCATCTTTCTCATCGTCGTCGTCTTCTGGATGGCGTTCAGCCAGAACGGCGCCACTCTCACCTATTGGGCCAACGACAACACCGACTGGTCGTCGTCGAGGGTGGTGCCGGCGATCCTCGCCGTGCTGACCCTCGGCCTGGTCAAGGGCGGCAGCGTGTCGGGGATCGTCTCCAACGCCATCCCGCCTTTCTTCGTCCTGCTGCTGACCTTCCCGCTCATCGGCTTCTGGAGCGTCCTCGACCGCCGCGGCCGCGAGCCGCGCACGCCGGCTAAGATGGCGATCGGCATGCTCGCCGTGGCGGCGGGCTTCCTCGTCCTCTTCGTCGCGGCGCGGACGGCGGGCGGCGGCCGCGTCTCGCCCTGGTGGCTGATCGGCGCCTACGCGGGGATCGAGCTCGGCGAGCTGCTGCTCTCCCCCATGGGCTTGTCGCTGGTCTCCAAGGTGGCGCCGCCGCGCACCCGCGGCCTGATGATGGGCGGCTGGTTCGCCGCCAACGCGGTCGGCAACTATCTCGCCGGGGCGATCGGCGTCGAGTGGACGGTATGGTCCCACGCGCGGTTCTTCCTGACCGTCGCGCTCTTCGCCGCGGCCGTCTCGGCGCTCGTCTTCGCGCTCTTGAAGCCTCTGTCGCGGACGCTCCCCGGCGTCTGAGCCGGGCGCCAGCTCCCGGCTACCGCGGCCCGTCGTCTCCTCGCCCCTGCTGCCCCCGCCGCTCGATCAGGTAGTCGAGCGCCACAGCGACGCCCTTCCGGTAGGGCAGCGAGAGACCGATGACGACGATCGCCGCGCCGAGGATGGCGAGCTGGCCGATCCAGAGGACGCGCGGGCGGACGAGGAACATGACGACGACGAGGCAGCCGGTGAGCCCGGCGGTCGTCATATACATGAAGAACCAGGTGTCGCCGCTCCGCGGCTCGTAGACGAGGTCGCAGACCGGGCAGCTCTCGCGCAGCCGGTGCCAGCCTTCGAAGAGCGGCCCCTCGCCACAGCGCGGGCAGCGCCGGCGGAGGCCGCGGAGCACCGTCGCGGCGGCCGAGGCGGACCACGCGGTCGATGCGGCGCGGAGCTCTGGCGGCGGCGGCACGGGGCGCTCGTCGATCGGAGCGGGCGGCGCGCTCAGTGGGGCACAGCGATCGGCGCCGCCGGAGGAGGAGAAGGCGGCACGATCGCGACGGCGATCGGGCGGAGACCATCGGCCGTCGCGCGCGTGTCGATCGCCGCGAGCTCCGGCCAGGTAGCCGCCTCGGCGATGCGGCCGGCGCCGCCGGCGGGCGCCTCCTCCCTCCAGGCGCCGGCGTAGCGGAGCGTGCCGTCGTCTCCCCGGTAGACGGCGAGCGCCGCGAGGTGGAGGCCGGCCTTCCCCTCGGTCTCGTCGAGCGAGGCGAAGGCGCTCCAGGCGAGCCCCGGCTCGAGGTGCCAGGCACCGCTCCCCGGCAGCCAGAAGCCGCTGTAGACCAGATGACCGTCGCGGTCGCGCGCCGCGGCGAGGCCGGCGATGCGGAGGCCCTGGGCGGCGAGGGTGCGATCCTCGCCCGCCAGAACGCCCCATGGAGCGGCGGCGAAGGTCCAGCGCGTCGCGTCGCCCAGGCCGTCGCGCCAGACGCCGGCGTAGGTGGTCTGCCCGCGGCGGTCGAAGATGGCGAGGGCCGCGAGGCGAAGCCCCCGCTGGGAATAGGCGAGGTTCTGCGCCGTGAACTGGCTCCACACCATCGCCGGCGGCGTCTCCTGCACGCCGCCGCCCGGACGCCAGACGCCGGCATAGAGCACGCTCTCCGTCGCGCGGTCGTAGAACGCGCCGATCGACACCAGCCGCAGGCCCTCGCGGCCGAGGCTCTCGCTCTGCCGCTCGAGCTCCGGCCGTGGGCTCGCCGGGGTGAGGCGCGCGCCGCCGCCGCCGCCGCGCCAGACGCCGGCGTACACCGGCTCCGTCGACGCCGCGGCGCTCGGCGCGGGCGGCGCGGCGGGACCCGCGGCGCTGGCGCGCTGCAGGGCGCCGATCGCGAGGAGTGCCAGCGGGGCGAGGAGAGGCAGCAGGCGTCCGGCGGTACGCGGGGCGATCATCGGCAGGTTCCTTCTCGCGGCGGATGAGCGACAACCGCGCCGAGCGGCGGCCCGAGTATAGGCGCGCGCCGCGGGCGGGACGCCGCCTTCAGCGCTCCGGCTCTCCCCAGCCGCCGCCGCCCGGCGTCTCCAGGATGAGCCGGTCGCCCGGCGCGAGCTCGGCGGCGGCGATCGACGGCAGCTCGACGACGTCGCCCGCGGCGCGCACCAGGCGCTGGCGGCCGGCCGCGCCGGGCTCTCCCCCCGCCGCGCCGTAGGGACGCTCGACGCGGTGCTGGGTGAGGAGCGAGAGCGACATCGGGGCGAGAAAGGTGATCTCGCGGATGGCGCCATCGCCGCCGCCGCGGCGGCCGGCGCCGCCCGAGCCGCGGCGGACGGCGAAGCGCTCGAGGCGCACCGGATAGCGGTGCTCGAGCACCTCCGGGTCGGTGATGCGGGTGTTCGTCATGTGGGTGTGGACGGCGGCGGCGCCGTCCCAGCCCGGCCCGGCGCCGGCGCCGCCGCAGACCGTCTCGTAGTAGGCGAGGCGGCCGTCGCCGAAGACCAGGTTGTTCATCGTCCCCTGGCTGCAGGCGGCGAGCCCGAGGGCCTTGAGGAGCGTGTCGACGACGCGCTGGCTGGTCTCGACGTTGCCCCCGACGACCGCCGGAGCATGGGCCGCGTCGGCCGCGAACGGCGGGTCGAGGAAACCGGGCGGCACGCGGATCTCGACCGGGCGGAAGAACCCCTCGTTGAGCGGCAGCGGCTCGGCGACGAGGAGCCGCAGGGCATAGAGGACGGCGCTCCGCACCACCGCCGCCGGGGCGTTCAGGTTGCCGGGGTGGACGGGACCGCTGCCCGCGAAGTCGATCACCGCGCGGCCCGCGCCTCCGTCCTGGCGGCCGATGGCGACGCGGACGGCGATCGGCCAGCCGTCGTCGAGCCGCTCCAGGGCCGTCGCCTCGCCCTCCGGCAGCCGGCCCAGCGCCTCGCCGAGGCGCGCCGCCGCGCGGTCCTCGAGGGCGCGCATCGCCGCAAGCACGGCGTCGCGGCCGTGCTCCGCCGCGAGGCCGGCGAGCGCCGTGGCGCCGCGGTGGTTGGCGGCGACAGCGGCGCGGAGGTCGGCGAGGTTCTCGGCGACGGCGCGCGACGGGTGGGGGGGCGCCGCGAGGAGTGCGGAGATCTCATCCCAGCGCTCGGAACGCTCCTCGCCGCCGCGCAGCAGGAACATCGGCGGGATGACGACGCCCTCCTCGGCCAGGCAGCGCGCCCCGGGCGGCATCGAGCCCGGCCGGATGCCGCCGATCTCGGCGTGGTGGGCGCGGCTCGCCGCGTAGCCGAGGAGCGGACCCCAGCCGGCGCCGCCCTCACCGCGGCCGAAGACCGGCGTTACCACGGTGACGTCCGGCAGGTGCGAGCCGCCGAAGCCGGGATGGTTGGTCACCGCGACGTCGCCCGGCGCCAGAGGCAGCGCCGCGGCGACGCGCCGCACACAGATGCCGAGGGCGCCCAGGTGGACCGGAATGTGCGGCGCGTTGACCACCAGGCCGCCCGCCGGATCGAGGAGGGCGCAGGAGAAGTCCAGCCGCTCCTTGATGTTGGTCGACACCGCGGTCCGCCGCAGCATGTCCCCCATCTCGCGGGCGATCGCCGCGAAGCGGTTGGTGAAGAGCTCGAGCTCGACGGCGGCGGGGCGGGCGGCGCGCATGGGAAGGTGGACAGTCTAGCGAACCCTCGCTCCCAGCCGCTGCCGGCGAGGCGCCTAAGGTGGAAGCCCAAGGTGCCAGGTACCTTCTTTCCTCGTTTCCCGCGCTTCCTTGCCCTGCAGATCCTCCACCCGCCCGCCCTGCTGGGTAGGGTGCCACCCACCCCTTCCACCCGCCCCCACCCGCTGGGCCGCCTCGCAGCCGATGGTGCGATCGCCAAAGAGCCCTGAGACGGAGAGCGACGACTCCGCCGCCGCCGGCATCGGCCCCAACGCCCGACCTCATGCCGAAGCATCCGGTGAGGTGCCCGGTATCTCTCGAGAGTGCATGCGAAGCAACTGAGGATCAAGGGTGCCAGCTACTCCGCCCGCCCCGGCGCCGGCAGCGCCGCGGCGGCGGCTATACTCCGCCGCCAGAGCGCGGGTTCAAGAGGAGGATCGATGTCCGATGGCAAGAGCTTCGATCGCGACGCCGCCTGGAGGCTGGTGTGCGAGAACGTGCGGGCGGTGGGCCTCCGCCGGCACATGCTGGCGGTCGAGGCGGCGATGCGCTGGTATGCGCCGCAGCTGGGCGAGGATGCCGAGGTCTGGGGGCTCGCCGGCCTCGTTCACGACTGGGACTGGGAGATCCACCCAACGCTCGAGACCCACGTCGTCGACGGCACGCCGGTGCTCCGCGAGCGCGGCGTCGACGAGAATGTGGTGCGCGCCATCCTCGCCCACAACGAGCCGGCGACCAACGTCCCCCGCGCGCGGCCGATCGACTACGCCCTCCTCGCCTGCGACGAAGTCACCGGCCTCATCATCGCCGCCGCCCTCGTCCGCCCCAGCAAGGACGTCCGCGAGGTCGAGGTCAAGTCGATCAAGAAGCGCTGGAAGGAGAAGGCCTTCGCCGCCGGCGTCGACCGCGAGCACGTCGAGGCGGTGACCGCCGACTTCAGCCGCGCCTGCTTCGCCGGCGGCCTCGATCTCTGGCAGCACGTCGGCAACGTCCTCGCCGCCATGCAGGGAGCCGCCGCCGCGCTCGATCTCGACGGCCGCCTCGCCGCCGCACCCGGTTAGCCGCCGAGGCCGCCGGGACGGCGCGCTGGGCGAGCGGGAAGCCCTTCCAGGTGATTTTTTGGCTCCGACATTTTACCGGCCGGCCTCTGCCGATCACCGGGAAGCCATTCCCGATCACCGGCCGAGGCCAAAATGTTTTCTGCCGGCCTTTCCCGACCACCTGGAAGGCTCGCCGCGCGATCGGGAAGCTCTTCCCGATCACCGGCAGAGACCAAAAGGTTCTCAGCCGGCCTTTCCCGATCACCCGGAAGGCCCGCCGCATCAGCGGCAAAGGTCGCCCGATCGCCGGGAAGGACCGGCATGTTCTCTGGCGGGCCCTCAGGGGCAGGTGGCGAAGGCGCTGGTGTCGGTGACTGCCGGCGCGTTCACGCCGACGGGGTTGGCGTAGCGCTGCGCCTGGCCGGTCGCGGTGTCGGTCACCGTCAGGGTGTAGCCGACGTTGGTGGTTGCCGCCAGGAAGACCCAGTAGCGCTGGTTGACGGCGCAGCCGTCGATCACCTTGACCAGCATCTCCCAGTTGTCGGGGGAGAAGAACCAGAAGAGGCCGGAGCCGTCGGAGGGGCAGCCGGCGGTGGTGCCGGCGCCGGCCTCGCCCTGAGCGTCGCTCCAAGTGACCTCGACGCGGAAACGACCGCCGAGGAGACAGAAGGTGCCAGGTCCCGGCACGCAGGCCGGCGGCGCCGCCGGGTAGCTCTGCGCCACCAGGAAGGCGAAGCCGCCGAGCATCGTCGAGAGCGGCCAGGTGTTGTGCCCGAAGCCGGCGCCGATGTCCTCCTGCCAGGGCACGCCGAGGCGGTCCCACTGCGCCTTGAGCTCAGCGTAGGGGCCGTCGGTGTAGTTAGGATCGGTGGTGCCGTAGTACATGCGGATGGGCGCCCGGTAGGCGGGATCGGCGACCGCGGCCACTGAATAGTAGGGGGCCGAGAGGGTGAAGACGGCGCTGTAGTGGGAGGCGGCGCCGTAGGCGAGGAGGAAGGCGTAGGCGCCGCCCGCCGAGTGGCCGGCGATCGAGATCCGCAGGTCGTCCGTCGCCAGGGGCGCGAGGTCGGCCTTCACCAGGCGGAGACTCTCGGCGACCGTCAGCTCGTCGGCCGCGGAGCCCCAGCCGGCCGTCGCGCTCGACTTGGGGAGGACGACGATCGCCTTCGAAGCCTCCGCCGGCTCCATCATGAACGGCTCGTAGAGCTCGGGGGTGCCGTTCGAGCCGTGGAGGAAGAGGATGACGGGCACCAGCTTCCCCGGCTCGAGACTGCGCGGAACGTAGCGCTCGAGGTAGGAGCCGGTCGCCGGGATGTCGATCCGCTTCCAGCCGGGCGTCGCATCCGCCGCCGCCGGCCGCCCGGCGACCGGCAGGAGGACGGCCGCCGCGAGGAGCGCGAGGAAAAGCGGGCGCCGCCGGCCGCTCATGGCACCCTCGGCGAGCCGCCGGCGACCACCGCCCGCAGGGTGGACAGGAACGACGGCCCCCACGACTCCATGCGCTCCTCGAGGCGCGCCGAGCAGTCGCAGCCGCAGCAGGCCCACGGCTCCTCGCCGGTCAGGTCCCGGCAGCGGTCGCGGTGATGGGCGTCCTGCACTCGCACCAGCTCGAAGTACTCCTCCCAATAGGGGCGCTCCTCGTCGAGCGGCAGGTCGCAGAAGCAGACCTCGACCCAGCGGGCGGCGCCGTCGCGGAGGCGGGCGCGCGCCATGTCGTGGGCGTACTCGGCGCCGGCGACCGAGCCGCGGCCGAGCCTCCCCTCCTCGATCGCCTGGAGGAGGGCGGCCTCGCGGCCGGGGCGCACGCGGGCGGTGACCAGATACCTCATCTCGGCCATCGTAGCAGGCCGGTCAAGCCCCGCCCGGCCCTGTGCTACGCTGCCTTATGCCGCCGCTCGGCGGCGGCCGCGGATTGCAGCGGGCCCATCTGCGGCCACCGTCCGAGGCGAGCAGAGATCAGAGGTCCCCAGACATGCAGGCACCGGAATACGTCGTCGTCAACCGCGACTGTCGCGTCGTCGAGATCCCCCAGGGGACGCCGACCATTCTCTCCGTCGGCACCCACGTGCGCATTACCCAGTCGCTCGGCGGGAGCTTCACGGTGATGACCGAGCACGGCCAGCTCCTCCGCGTCGACGAGAAGAGCGCCGACGCCATCGGCAAAGGCCCGATGCCAGGTACCTCCGCCAAGGTGCCAGGTACCTCCGAAACGGTGCCAGGTACCCAGCCGGGAGCCGCCGCGGGCTCCCCGGCCGAGGGCCTGGTGGGGTCGGTCGAGGAGAAGGTGTGGGCCGCCATGCGCACCTGCTTCGACCCCGAGATCCCGGTCAACATCGTCGACCTGGGGCTGGTCTACAACTGCGAGGTGAGCGAGCTGCCGCAGGGCGGCAGCCGAGTGATGGTCAAGATGACCCTCACCGCCCCCGGCTGCGGCATGGGCCCGGTGATCGCCGGCGACGTCAAGACGAAGGTCGAGGAGATCGCCGGCGTCCGCCAGGCCGACGTCGAGGTGGTCTTCGACCCGCAGTGGAACCAGAACATGATGACCGAAGCGGCCCGGCTTCAGCTCGGCCTATTTTAGGCGGCCCGGCCGCGTCCCGGCGATCGGCGTCAGCGCCGGCATCTCCCCCCTTCCTTTCCCTCTCCCCCTCCTCACCGTACCAGCCGGCCAGCGGTCGAGGACCGCTCTGCCGCCGGATTCGCGCCTTGCCTCGCCGTCGAGCACAAAGATCCCATAAAGACCTCTCGCGGGCGGAGCCGCCGCAACGATGGGCGCACGCTGATGATGACGAGACTTCCTCTCCGCACTCCGCAGCTTCTAGAAACCCCCTCGGGACGCGGCTCGACGGGCGAATGTTCCCTGCGGCCCGGTGATCGACGGAGCACCGCCGAGCGCCAGGGATGCGGATGCCGGGAGCGATCTCGATCTGGCCACCCTGCCGGCCACCTGGTGAGGGACTGAAGTCAACCGTGGTCTTGACTACAGAGGGGAGAATCGATGGGACGTAGCGGACGGATCCGTATCTCTGACGTTGTGCGGGGCTCTATGCGGTCGGCGTGCGCGGCCGCGGGGCTCCTCTGCCTGTTCGTGGCGCCCGCGGCCACGCGCAGAGCCAGCCGATGCTGACGCGGCACATCCACCAGGAGATCTCCACGCTGGTCGCCAACCGGCAGCTGGAGCTCTCGACCGGCTCGAGGCGGCGCGGCCCCTGAAGCTCAACATCGCCTGCCGCTGCGCCACGAGGACGAGCTCGACGAGCTGCTGCAGCACATCTACGATCCGGCGAGCTCGGCCTTCCGCCAGTACCTGAGCGTGGCCGAGTTCACCGAGCGCTTCGGGCCGACGCAGGAGGACTACGACGCCGTCATCCGCTTCGCCAGGGCCAACGGCCGCAAGGTGACCGGCACCGCTCCCAACCGGTCTTGAATGTCACCGGCACGGTGGAGAGCGTCGAGCGGGCCTTCCACGTCAACCTGGGCGTCTACCGGCACCCGACGGAAGACCGCAATTTCTACGCTCCGGACCGCGAGCCGACGGCGGACCTGCCGTTCGCGCTGTGGCACGTGACCGGCCTCGACAACTTCTCGCTCCCCCACCCGGCGAGCCGTCGGCGCGACGACCGCGTCCTCGCCGACACCACCGGCTCCGGCCCCAGCGGCTACTTCATCGGTAGCGACTTCCGCGCCGACCTCACCACCAACGGCGCCGGCGGCTCCTGGAAGTCGGAGACCGCCTGGCGGGACAGCGGCGGCGGGATCTCCCCCAGCAAGATCGCCATCCCCAGCTACCAGACGACCACCGGCGTCGTCACAACCGCCAACAAGGGGTCGAAGACGCTGCGCAACATCCCGGACGTCGCCGCCGAGGCGAACACCGACAACTCCATCTGCTACAACGGCACCTGCGCCGGCGGCTGGGGCGGCACGAGCTTCGCGGCGTACCGCTGGGCCGGCTACCTGGCCCTGGTCAATCAGCAGTCCGCCGCCGCCGGCCTCGGCACGCTCGGCTTTCTCAACCCGACCCTCTATTCGATCGGTCTGGGCTCGAGCCACGCCGCCAACTTCCATGACATCACCAGCGGCAACAACGGCACCTACACCTGCCAGACGGGCTACGACCTGGTCACCGGTTGGGGCAGCCCGAACGGCACCGGCCTGATCAACACCCTGGCGCCGTAGCGCCTTCACGACGCTCGCCCTCTCGCCGCCCGGGAGCGGCGAGAAAATCTGCGAGAGCCCGGACCGCGAGGTCCGGGCTCTCTTCGTCTGCCGGGGCCCGCCTGCCGCCAGGCGGCCCGAGATCGCCGCGCCGCGCCGGCCCCAGCCGTCGCCGGCGCATCACCCCTTGCTTACCGAGAGGAACCTGCTGTACCCTCTCACCTAGGAAACCGAGATGAGCAAGCCAAACGACCTCGTCCAAGGAACTCTCGATCTGCTCCTGCTGAAGATCCTGGCGCTCGAGCCGATGCACGGCTGGGCGATCAGCCTCCGCCTCAAATCCATCTCCGGGGACGTGCTGCAGGTGAGCGAAGGGTCGCTCTACCCGGCGTTGCACAAGCTGGAGCAGGAAGGCTGGATCACCGCGGAGTGGAAGCTGACGGAGAACAATCGGCGGGCGAAGTTCTATTCGCTCACCCGCCTGGGTAGAAAGCAGCTGGCGTCGGAGGCGGCCAACTGGCAGCGGCTGTCGGCCGCCATCTCGGCGATCGTCCGGCTCGCGGAGGCCTAGAGACTCATGCGGATGGAGCACTGGTGGTACACGGCGCCTTTGCGACTGAGGTCGATCCTCCGCCGCCGGCGGGTGGAGGGCGAGCTCGACGAGGAGCTCCAGTTCCACCTCGAGCACAAGATCGAGGAGGGCATCGCCGCCGGGCTCGCCCCCGGCGAGGCGCGCTACCGGGCGCTCCGCGCCATGGGCGGCCTGGAGCAGCGCAAGGAGGAGATCCGCGACCTGCGGCGGGTCCGCTGGCTGACCGACTTGGCCGCCGACGTGCGCTTCGCCTTCCGCAGCCTGCGCCACACGCCCGGCTTGACCGCCTTCGTGGTGCTGACGCTGGCGCTGGGGATCGGCATGACCTCGACGCCGTTCAGCATGGTCGACGCGCTGATCTTCCGGCCCTACCCGGTGCCGCAGCCGGGCCGCATCGTGAGCCTGGTCAGCACCTCGCGCGACGATCGCTTCGAGCCGTTCTCGTATCGGGAATACCTCGACATCCGCGCGCGGGCGACGAGCTACGACGGGGTGATCGCGAGCAGCGATCGGCGCTCGGTCGGCGTCAGCACCGAGCCCGGAGCGACGCCGCGGGTGCGCGGCGGCATGCTGGTCTCCGGCAACTACTTCCGCGTCCTCGGCGTCGAGCCGCAGCTGGGACGCGGCTTTCGCGACGACGAGGACGCGGTGCCCGGCCGCGACGCCGTGGCGGTGCTCGGGCCGGGCTTCTGGCAGCGCGAGCTGGCGAGCGACCCGTCTGTCGTCGGCCGCAAGATCCGCTTGAACGGCGTCGACTTCTCCATCATCGGCGTGGCGCCCGCGAGCTTCCCGGGGATGCAGATCTTCTCGCCTCCCGACCTCTACATGCCGCTCGCCATGGCGAAGGTGTTCTCCAGCGACCCGCGGAAGAATTTTCTCGAGGACCGCGACGACCGCGAGCTGACGGTGAGGGCGCGCCTGAAGCGCGGCACGACGCTGGCACGGGCGGGGAGCGAGCTGGCGCTCCTGGCGCGCGGCTTCGAGCGAGAATATCCGCAGCTCAACCATGGCCGCGGCGCCGCCGTGCGCACGCAGTTCGAGATGCGGACGCAGGACGGCGACATCAATTGGAAGTTCAGCGTCATCTTCGCCATCCTGGCGCTCGCCGTGCTGCTGGTGGCGTGCACCAACGTGGCGGGGCTGCTGCTCAGCCGCGGCCGCACGCGCACGCGCGAGATCGCCGTGCGCCTGGCGATGGGCGCCGGGCGCTTCCGGCTGGTCCGGCTGCTGCTGACCGAGAGCCTCATCCTCGCCTGCCTCGGCGGCCTCGGCGGCATCGCCGTCGGCTACGGCGGCATCCAGCTGATGCAGAGAGTCAGCATCCCCAGCGAGCTGCCGGTCACCATCCCCTTCCGTATGGACGGGCGCGTGCTCCTCGCCAGCCTCGCGGCGGCCCTCTTGAGCGCCCTCTTCTGCGGCCTGCCGCCGGCCCTGCAGAGCGCGCGGGCCGACCTGCTGAGCGGGCTCAAGTCGGCCGACATCGACCTGCCCGGACGCCGGCCCCTGTGGGGCCGCAACCTGCTGGTGGTGGCGCAGGTGGCGACCTCGCTGATGCTCCTTGCCGCCGCCTTCCTCATGGTCCGCGGCTTCGAGCGCAGCGTGCGCCAGAGCGGCGGCTACGCGAAAGACCACCTGCTGATGGCGAAGTTCGATCCGCGCCTAGTGCAGTACGACGCCGCCGCGACGCAGCGCTTCTACAAGCTCCTCGCCGATCGGGCGCGGGAGGCTCCCGGCGTCGTGAGCGCGGCCCTCACCCAGAACCTGCCGCTCGGCCTCGACGGCTTCGACAGCGCCGCCTTCGTGCCGGACGGCTACCAGATGCCGCGCGATCGCGAGACCTTCACCGCGACGCTCGACGTCATCGACCAAGGCTTCTTCCCGACGATGAGGATACCCGTCGTCCGCGGGCGCGGCTTCGAGGCATCAGACACCGCGGACGCGCCGCGTGTCGCCGTCGTCAACCAGCACTTCGCAGAGCACTACTGGCCGCGCGCCGACGCGGTGGGTCGCCGCATCCGGCTCGACGGCCGCGACGGCACGGCGGTCGAGATCGTCGGCGTGGTGCCGACCCTCAAGTACCGCGACACCAGCGAGACGCCGATCGACTTCGTGTATCTGCCGCTCGCCCAGCACCCGACCGCGCGGCTGGTCCTGCTGCTGCGCTCGAGCGGCGATCCGCTGCGGCTGATCGAGTCGCTGAAGGGCGTCGTCCGCGGGCTCGACCCGAACCTGCCGATGGTGGAGACGAGGACCTACGAGGACCTCTATCGGTACGCCGCCGTCGAGGGGCCGCGCATCGCCTCCGAGCTGGTCGGCACCATGGGCGCCGTGGGCCTCCTCCTCGCCCTCGCCGGCCTCTACGGCCTGGTGGCGTACAACGTCAGCCGCCGCACCCACGAGATCGGCATCCGCATGGCGATCGGCGCCCGCCCCTTCGACGTGCTGCGCCTGGTGATGGCGACCGGCCTCGCGCTGGCGGGGACGGGAGCCGCGATCGGTGTCGCGATGGGCATCGCCGTCGAGCGGCTGATGAACTCCATGCTCTTCAACGCCGACGGCATCGACATCGTGGCCTACGCTGTCGTCGTACCGTCGCTGCTGCTCGTCGCCCTGCTGGCGGCCTACCTGCCCGGCCGGCGCGCCGCCCGCATCGCGCCGACCCAGGCGCTGCACTACGAGTAGGGCGGAAGCGGGCGCCGGCGGTCACGAGATCTTCAGCCATCCAGACGCGACTTGGCCTTCACCTCGAACTGGTAGGAAGCCGCATTCTTGACGCCCATCGCTTGCAGAAATCCACCCCAAAAGCTCGAGTCGCGTTCGACCTTGTAGACGGTGCTGCTGCCAGGCTTCTGATTCAGCTCGAAGTCATCGCTCTCAACATCTCCAGCGCGCAACGAGATCTTCGACGCGAAGTCGGGCAGCTTGAGGCTCACTCGCCCTTTCCCGCCATTGCGCGCGAGGAGGAGCGTCGACGTGATCTTGCCGTCGGCCGAGCGGAGGACGACCTCAGTCTCCTTGGGAACGTCATGCAGCTCGAGCGTCAGTCGCCGGTTCCCCCGATAGCTTAGATCGAGCTGAGCGCCGGTGCTCGAGGCCGCTTCAAACGTTACGCGCTGAGACGGCTGCTTGGTCTGATCCGCGTCGACCGGTGCCGCGCTCGCCGGCAAGGTGTCGGCATAGGCTGGAGGGCTGAACAGGTAGAGGGCTCCGACCTTGGTGCCGGCGGCAGTCTTGTCGTCTCGTGGTGCCGGCGGCAGGTGGAAGTCCAGCGCGACCACCAGCGAAGGAAGCCCGACGCCGAGATAGAAGGCCTTCCGCAGATTCCTTTCCCCCCAGACAAGAGCGACGGTTCCTCCGAGGGCGGCAAACAACAGAAGCCCGACGACGTACCCTGGGGTCAGGGGCGGATCCGGTCGAGAACCTCCGTTGAGGCAGAGCGCAATCTTCAGCAGGCTGGGCGCCACGCCGCCCAGTGCGGCCGAAAGAAAAACCTGATGCTTCATCGGTGACCTCCCTCTCGAGGCCTGACCAGAGAGGAGCCGGGCGCAGCCACGCCCGCGAGAACCCGCTTCCTGTCGGCTCGTGCAGTCTCAGACGGACGCGGACCTCGAATTCCCCGGCGGTAACCGCAGCTAGTAGATCTCAGCCGCCGGTGAAGGTCACCGGACCCTTCGGACAGTCGAGGGTCACGGAGTAGGCGGGGGCCTTGCCGGCCTTGATCTCCACCGGGAGGTGGAGCGCGTCGCGGAGGCGCTGGAGCTCGCCGGCGTCGGGGGTCGAGATGTGGAGGTGGCGGAGGCTGCAGCCGCCGGGCGCGGTGGTCGAGGGGTGGGCGGTGTCCGGCGACCAGTCGATGAAGAAGGGCGCCTGCTGGAGATCCTTGGTGAGACCGAGCGTCTGCCAGCGCAGCGTGTCGCCGGCGGGCGTGACGCGGCTGCCGGGAGCGGGCGCGCTGAGCGCGAAGCCGTCCTGCCCGAGCGTCCGCTGGAAGGCGGCGAGAGGGCCGGTCGAGACCGCCCAGCCGACGGGCGTCGGCACGTGGAGCCGGCGGAGCTCCTCCATCCCCGCGGGCGGCGCGGCGCCCGGCTGCAGCGCGATCAGCTCCAGGTAGGTGTGACCGCCCAGCGAGAGGAGCGCGTTGTGCGTACCGCCCGGATGCTTCCCGCCGTAGGCCGGCCGCACCCCGGTGCGGGCGAACATCTCCTCGACGCCGCGGTCGAGGTCGGCGACGCCGATCAGGATGTGGTCGATCTGAGGCTTCACCGGCGGCACCTCCGAGGCGGCGGCGCCGGCGAGCAGCGCCGCGGGCCAAAGGGCGAGCAGTCCGAAGAGCGTTGAGGTCATGGCGATGGGTTCTCCGTTCAGATGATATGCCGGCGAGCGAGGCGCCCGCGCCTGGTTAGCTGCAGGCTTCGACACGTCATATGTTCATAGAGCAATTTGTCATCGTCTGATCCGCTGCCTACAATCCGCCTCCTCAACCGCTTTTCACGGCCGGGGAGCTTCGCTTCCCCCGTCCATCGCTGAGACTCGGGCTCGCCGCGCCCAGGATGCGGACGGCTCCCGACGAGGGAGGACCGATGCGTGAATCGATCGTGGGGCGACGCTTGCAGCGCGGCCTGCTCGGGATGGCAATCTGCATGGCGATCGGCAGCGGCACTGCGGCAGCAGATTCGTCGGCTCCTCCCGCGGAGCCGCAGGTGAGCGTCGACCTCGTCACCGGGCACCTCCAGTCCGTGCTGCCGTTCGAGATCCCGTTCGTGATCACCGGCAGCCTGCCGGCGACAATGAAGGTCACCGAGGTCAGGGCCTACTTGAAAGAGAAGACCTTGGACGACTCGTGCGGGCTGCGGGCACCGGCAAAGCTACTGGAGAAGGCGGCGGCCACGCCACCACCGGCCGGGGAGACCTGCGATCCCGTGGGCTGCGCCTGACCTTGGTGGCGAAGATCGCCGCCGACGCCGACAGCGACAAACGGACCGTCACCTTCAGCACTTCGAGCGGAACCCTCATCGGCGCCGCGGGCGCCGGCATGCCGGTCGACGTGGTGGCCGGATCGGACGGCCGGGCGACGGTGATCCTGCAGAGCTCGCAGCGGGTCGAGACGGCGATCGTCACCGCCAGCGTGAAGAGCATGGGCACGGTCGTCGTGTCGGCCTAGCTGCAGGTCGGCTTCACCGCTCCCAACCCCGACGACATCCTCCGTTACGTCGCCGCACCAGCCGTCGCTCCGGCCGACGGCGCCACCGTCAACACCTCACCGTCGCCGTCTCCCCGTCGATCGCGACGGGCACGGTGGCCTTCACGGCGACGGCCGGCGGCGCCTTCGCTCCGGCCTCTTCTCCGATCGGCGTCAACCATACCGCCACGGCGGGCCTCACTAGCCTCAGCCACGTCGGCACCGTCACCGTCACCGCGACGCTCGGCGGCGCCGGCGCCAGCAACGGTTTCAGCCGGTCGACTCAGATCGTCTTCGAATCCGCCCTGCCCGACATCATCACCGTCTCCCTGAGCGCTCTCACCGTCGCCAAGGGCGGCTCGATCAAGGTCACGGCGCACCTGACGCGCTCCGTGGGGCTGGTGACAGCGAACACGGTCGCCACCTTCAGCTCCACCGGCGGTGGATTCGAGAACCAGAGCCTGGTGCAGCCCGCCGCGGGAGGAGTCGAGAGTCAGGCGACCGCTGACTTCCTCCCTGGCGCCAACGCCACCGCCGGACCCATCACGATCACGGTGGGCACCAACCCTCCCTCGGTCGCCGGCAGCGCGGTGGTCACCGTCCAGTAGGGCAGCCTGGAGGCTCCAGCGGCGGGGAGGTTCGCGAACCCTGCGGACGCTCGAGGTCGGCCGGCAGGCCCTCGGACCCGCCGCCTTCGCCTACCCGCCGATCGCCGCGAACCGCTCGAGCACCGAGCCGCGCCCGAGGAGGCCTTCGATCGAGGCGAGGAGGTCGGGGCCGAAGTCGATCTTGAAGGTCTCCTCGGCGGCGATGGAGACCTTCCTGCCGGGGAGCTGGATGGTGAGCTTCACCGGCACGCGGCCGGGGTGCTCGAGGAGGAGGTTCTTCAGCTTCAGCATCTCGCCCTGGGAGAGCGAGGGCTCGAGGACCAGCTCGACGGCGGCGAGGGTCTTGCCCGCTACCCTCTCGAGCGGCACGATGTCCTCGACGGTCAGCTCCGGGTCGCCGTCGCGCGCCCGCATCTCGCCCTTGACCAGGATGATCGCCTCGTCGGCGAGCAGGTGGCCGAGCTGCTGGAGCTGGTTGGCGAAGAGGGTGACGGGGAGCGTGCCGGTCAGGTCCTCGAGCACGAAGCGGCCCATCAGGCGGCCGGCGTTGGGGCCGGACTTGATCTTGATCCGCTTGAGGTTGGTGACCATGCCGCCGACCGTCGCCTGCCCCTCGAAGCCCTCTTTGAGGTCGGCGATCGACTGCGGCGAGAAGCGCGCCAGCGCCTCCTCGTGCTCGAGGAGCGGGTTGCCGGTGAGATAGAAGCCCAGCGTCTCCTTCTCGTAGCGCAGCCGCTCGGCCTCGCTCCAGCCGGGGAGCGCGGGGTCGATCGCCGGCTCGTCCGACTCGCCGGACGAGCCGTTGCCCGCCATGGCGCCGAAGAGGGTCGCCTGCCCCACCTCGCGCTCCTGGCGGCGGCGCTGCGCGTGGTCGAGGAGGCGGTCGAGCGAGCCCCAGAGGGCGGCGCGGTCGACGCCCAGGCCGTCGAAGGCGCCGGCCTTCACCAGGCTCTCGAAGCACTTCCGATTGACCTGCCGGGAGTCGAGCTCGCAGGCGAGGTGCGACAGGCTGCGGAACCGCTTTACCCGCCGCCGCGCCGCCAGCACCTCGTCGATCGCCCCCTCCCCCACTCCCTTGACGCCGCCCAGGCCGAAGCGGATGGCGCCGCCGACGACGGTGAACGGCCACTCGCTCTCGTTGATGTCGGGCGGCAGCACGGCGATCCCCATGTTGCGGCACTCGGCGATGTACTTGGCGATGGCGTCGGAGGAGGAGAGCTCGGAGTTGAGCATCGCCGCCATGAAGGCGACCGGATAGTGCGCCTTGAGGTAAGCCGTCTTGTAGGCGAGCATGGCGTAGGCGACGCTGTGGCTCTTGTTGAAGCCGTAGCCGGCGAAGGGCTCGATGTAC
This sequence comes from uncultured Acidobacteriota bacterium, assembly GCA_963755825.1. Classification (GTDB taxonomy): domain Bacteria; phylum Acidobacteriota; class Thermoanaerobaculia; order Multivoradales; family UBA5704; genus DATBQN01. The sequence goes on from CAVWLA010000001.1 coordinate 1,142,307, forward strand.
TCCCACAGCTCGCGCGCCTTCTCCCTCGCAACGCCGCGCTTCGCCGCGCCCTCGACGAACTTCTCCTTCTGCTCCGTCATCACCTCGATCTTCTTCTTGCCCATCGCCTTGCGCAACACGTCGGCCTCGGCCAAGCTGAAGCCGGAGACGGCGACGGCGATCATCATCACCTGCTCCTGGTAGACGATGACGCCGTAGGTCTCGGCGAGGATGGCCTCGGTCTCGGGCAGGATGTACTTGACCTTCTTGCGGCCGAGCTTGCGCTGGATGTACTCCTCGACCATGCCGACCGAGAGCGCGCCCGGCCGGTAGAGGGCGTTGAAGGCGGCGAGGTCCTCGAACTTCGACGGCCGGGCGCGGCGGAGCAGATCGGTCATGCCGCGCGACTCGAACTGGAAGATGCCGGAGGTCCTGCCGTCGCAGAACAGGCGGTAGACCTCGGCGTCGTCGAGCGCCACCTCGTCGAGATCGAGAGCGATCCCCTGGTGCTGCAGGATCTTCACCGCGTCGTCGATCACCGTCAGCGTGCGCAGGCCGAGGAAGTCCATCTTCAAGAGGCCGAGCTTCTCGACGACGGTCATGTCCCACTGGGTCATGATCGTCTCTTCGTCGCCCTTGACCGCGCGGTAGAGCGGCACCAGCTCGTCGAGCGGGCGCGGGGTGATGACGACCCCCGCGGCGTGCACCGAGGCGTGGCGGGTGAGCCCTTCGAGGCGGCTCCCCACCTCGATGATCTTCTTGACCTCGGCGTCCTTCTGCGCCTCGGCGGCGAGCGGTCCCTCCTTCGCCACTTCGGAGAGCGACTTGGTCATGTCGGGGACGAGCTTGGCGATGCGGTCGACCTTGGCGTAGGGGATGCCCATGACCCGGCCGACGTCGCGGATGACCGCCTTGGCGGCGAGGGTGCCGAAGGTGATGATCTGCGCCACGCGGTCGCGCCCGTACTTGTCCGACACGTAGCGGATGACCTCGCCGCGGCCGCGCATGCAGAAGTCGATGTCGATGTCCGGCATGCTGATGCGCTCGGGGTTCAAGAAGCGCTCGAAGAGGAGGTCGTACTGCAGCGGATCGATGTCGGTGATGCGGAGAGAGTAGGAAACCACCGACCCCGCCGCCGAGCCGCGCCCGGGCCCCACCGGGATGCCGTGCTCGCGGGCATAGCGGATGAAATCCCAGACCACCAGGAAGTAGCCAGGGAAGCCCATCCGCTCGATCACCTGGATCTCGAACTCGAGGCGCTGCCGGTAGAGCTCCTCGGGCGACTTGACGAGCCCCTGGACGCGGCGCCTCTTGAGCTCGTCCAGGCGGCGGTCGAGGCCCTCGCGCGCCACCTTCTCGAAGTACGACTGCAGGGTGAAGCCCTCCGGCACCGGGAACTCGGGGAGGTGGAACTTGCCGGTCGGGATGGTCAGGTTGCAGCGCTCGGCGATGACGAGCGTGTTCTCAAGCGCCCTGGCGTCCTGCGGGAAGAGGCTGTACATCTCGGCCGCCGACTTCATGTAGAAGTTGTCCGAGTAGTAGCGCAGGCGGTCGGTGTCGGCGAGGTTCTTCTGCGTGCCGATGCAGAGCAGCACGTCGTGGGCGAAGGCGTCGCTCTTCTTCAGGTAGTGGCAGTCGTTGGAGATGACGAGGGGGACGTCGGTGCGTGCCGAGATCCGCCGCAGCACCTCGTTGGCGGCGCGCTGCTCGGGGATTCCGTGGTCCTGCATCTCGAGGAAGAAATTGCCCTCGCCGAAGATCTCGCGGAAGTCCTTGGCAGTCGCCTCGGCGTCGGCCTCGCGGCGGCCGACGATCTGCTCGTTGACCTCGCCCTTGAGGCAGGCCGAGAGGCCGATCAGGCCGGCACTGTGGCGGGCGAGGAGCTCCTTGTCGATCCGCGGCTTGTAGTAGAAGCCCTCGAGGTAGGAGCTCGAGGTGAGCTTGAGGAGGTTCCGGTAGCCGGTCTCGTCGGCGGCGAGGAGGACCAGGTGGTTGCTCGAGCCGCGCTGGGCGTTCCTGTCGAGCCGGCTCCCCTGGGCGACGTAGGCCTCCATGCCGAGGATCGGCTTGATCCCCGCCGCCTTCGCCTTGGTGTAGAACTCGATCGCCCCGAACATGTTGCCGTGGTCGGTGAGCGCCATGGCCGGCATCCGCGCCTCGGCGGCGGCGGCGATGACGTCGTCGAGACGGTTGGCGCCGTCCAACAGGCTGAACTGGCTATGGAGATGGAGGTGAACGAAGTCGGACATCGGGCTCGAACGATGTTACCAGACGGCGGCGGCCCGGGTGGTGGGCGGCCGCCCCTCCGCCGGCGCGAACGGCGGGCCCGCGAGCACCGATCTAGGCAGACTCGGGTCCCCGCCCCGACCCTTCCCAGGAGGACTTGACCGATGAAGAACCTCGCAGGCGCCCTCGTGCTCCTCACCCTCTCGACCCTCGTCGCGTCGACCGCTATCGCCGCCGACAACCCGTCGGCCACGCCAGCCCAGCCGACGGTCAGCGCTCCCGCTCCCCCCGAGGCCGGCGGCGCCACGGCACCGACCGAGAGCGGCAAGGGCTTCGCGCCCGGCCCGGTCGAGTACCGCATCCCGATCGGCGGCTGCGAGGCGACCGTCTGGTGCCCGGCGAAGACCGGCGGCGGCTCCGTGACCTGCATCAGCCGTGCTGCCAACGGCTGCGTCGCGCGACAGAGTGCCACGCCGCCCTGGGTCGCCTGCGACGGCGTGATCAAGAACTGTCCGACGTTGAACTAACTGACGGTGCGGCCGGCCGTCGTCTCCGCCCGCCGCCGGATGGCCCGCAGCCACATCCGGCGGATGAGGGCGCTCCCCGGCTCGATGAGGCGCCAGTAGGCGCCGAAGCGTCGGCGGGCGGAGCGGTCGGTGGCGTAGATCCTCGTTTCGGTGGTGAGAAGGCACCAGCCTCCGCCGATCTCCGCCACCCGGAAATTGATCGCCGCCTTGGCGTAGCCCGGCCGCTCGAGGGCCGCGAACTCCTCCGCCGTCGCCAGGCGGGTACGCTCCGGCGCGACGACCACCCGGCCGAGGACGATCTCGCGGCCGGGCTCCTCGGCCAGGCGGTAGAAACCCGAGGCGAGCGCCACGTCCAGGATCGGCCGGTCGGCCGGAGGGTTGAGGATCGACGGCGGCCGCTGCCGCGTCGGCCAGCGCGGCGCGCGGATCCAGGTCAACAGCCGGAAGCCGCGGATCTCCCGCGCAGTGACGGCGAGCACCGCCTCATAGGTGCGGTCGGCCGACGCGTAGACCCGCATCGCGTGGCGCTCGGCGAACTGCCAGGCCGCGAGGTGCTCATCGAGGAGCGAGCGCCTGGTCCGTGCCCGCCGCACGGGAGCCGGCAGCGTCACCGCCGCCGCGACCAGAACGGCGCCCGCGCCGACCGCCGCCGCCGCGTGCGTCCGCCTGGGGATCGCCAGGCAGCGGAGCGGCCTGAGCAGCGAGACCACCCCCAGGAAGATGGTCGCGAGGCCCGAGTACATCAGGAAGGCGCCCATCGGCTGGGGCGACGGAAGGCTGTCGCGGGCTCGGTCCATTCGAGATGGCGAGCCCCCCTACTCGCTCTTGAGCGCCCGCAGCGGGTCGAGCCGCGCCGCCCGGCGGGCGGGCAGGTAACCAGCCGCCAGGCCGACTAGCACCATGAGGCCGGCGACGACGGCGAGGGTCGCAGGGTCGGTCATGGCGACGCCGTAGACCTGGCTGCGGACGAGGCGCGCGAGCGGGATCGAGAGCGGCACGGCGAGCGCCACGCCGATGGCGAGCAGCAGCGCCACCTCCGTCAGTACCAGGCGGGATACCGAGGCGCGGTCGGCGCCGAGCGCCATGCGGATGCCGATCTCCCGCGCCCGCCGCGTCACCATGTAGGCCATCACCCCGTAGAGGCCGAGGCCGGCGAGGAGCAGCGCGGCGACGCCGAAGAGCTCGGCGAGAGCCGAGACGGCGCGATCGAGGAAGATCGACTCGGCGACCTGCTCCTCCATCGGGCGCAGGTTGGTCACCGGCAGGTCGGGGTCGAGGCGCCGCAGGGTGGCGGCGAGCGCCGGCGCCAGCGCCGCCGGCTCGCCGGCGGCGTCCCGCGCGCGCACGTAGAAGCTCACCGGGCCGAGGTTTCCCGCCCGCTGCGCGTAGGCGAAATAGATGAACGGATGGCCGCCCTCGCGCAGGCTCTCGTACTTCGCGTCGCGGACGACGCCGACGATCGTGGTGTCGATCTTGGAGCCGGTGCCGGCGCCGCGGCCGAGCTGGCGGCCGATGGGGTTGATGCCGCCGTAGATCTTGCGCACCAGGCTCTCGTTGACGACCGCCACCTTGGCGGCGCCCTCGCGGTCGGCGGCGGTGATCTCGCGGCCCGCCTCGAGCGGCATCCCCACCGTCGACAGGAAGCCGGGGGAGACCCAGTCCTCGGCGACGTCCAGGCCCTCGGCGGGCTGGGCGGTGCCGGCGAAGGTGAAGTTCGACGACGCGTCGTTGCCGCTGATGAGGCCGAGCTCGGAGAAGCTCGCCGCGGCGACGCCCGGCAGCGTCGCGATCTCGTCGGCGGCGCGGCGGTAGAGGGCGCGCATCGCCGGCTCGCGGTAGCCGTTGAGCGAGGCGTCGAGCGAGAAGGTGAGCAGGCGGCCGGGCTGGAAGCCGGGATCGAGCCGGCGCAGGCCGGCCAGGCTCTGCGCGAAGACGAGGGCGCCGAGGAGGAGGAGGAGCGACACCGCGAGCTGGGCGACGACGAGCGACTTGCGCAGCCGGATCTCCCCCGGCTGCGCCGCGGCGCCCTGGGTGCGGAGCGTGGTGCCGAGCCCGGGCCGGGTCGCCTGCAGCGCCGGAAGGAGGCCGAAGGCGAGACCGGTCGCGACCGAGACGGCGAGAGTGAAGGCGAGGACGCGGCCGTCCGGCCGCACCGTGAAGGCGTCGCCCAGTCCGTAGCCGGCGGGGATCAGGCGCAGCAGGAGCGTGCCGCTCCAGGCGGCGAGGAGGAGGCCGAGCGCGCCGCCGCCGAGGGCGAGGAGGCCGCTCTCGACGACGAGCTGGCGGACCAACCGGGAGCGCCTGGCGCCGAGCGCCAGGCGGACGGCGATCTCCTTCTGGCGCGCCGCGGCGCGCGCCACGAGGAGGCCCGCTAAGTTGGCGCAGGCGATCAGCAGCAGCAGCGCCACCATCCCCATGAGGACGAGGAGCGGCTTGCCGAACTGGTCGCGCACGCTCGAGAGGCCCCGCGCGGCGGGGAGGAGGGTGAGGTGGCGGGCGAGGAAACGGTCGGTTTTCGGCGGGTGGCTGCCGAGGGTGGGGATCTCCGACTCCATGAGGCTGTGGAAGAGCGGGGCGATGGCCGCCTCACCGCGCGCGCGCTCGACGCCGGGGGCCAGGCGGGCGAGGATGTTCGCCCACGAGCTCCGCCGGTCCTCGAGATCGTTCCAGCGCGGTGTCAGCACCGCCTTGTCGGCCAGCGGCAGGAAGAGCTCCGGCGCCTCGCCGACGCCGACGCTGCGGAAGCCCGGCTCGACGACGCCGGCGATGGCGAACGGCCGGCCGTTGACGCGCAGCGTGCGGCCGAGGACCCGCGGGTCGCCGCCCAGCCGCCGGTGCCAGGCACCGGCGGAGAGGACGACCGCCGGCGCGGCGCCCGGCCGGTCGTCCTCCGGGCCGAGCGGGCGGCCGAGGACGGTGCCGACGCCCAAGACCGAGAAGTAGTTGCCGGAGACCAGCTCGGCGCTGGCGTGCTCGCTCCGCGCTCCCCACACGACGCTGGCGCCGACCGGGAAGCGCGCCACCACGCCGGCGAAGATCTGCCGCGGGCTGTGATCGCGCAGATCGCGGTAGAGCGGGTAGGAGAAGCAGATCCCCTCGTCCGCGTAGCTGCTGTCGGTGTGGCCGGGGTTGGGGCCGCTCGCCGAGAGCAGCACCAGCCGCTCCGGCCGGCTGACCGGCAGCGGCCGCAGGAGCACCTGGTCGAGAAGGCCGAAGATCGCCGCGTTGGCGCCGATGCCGACGCCGAGCGAGAGCAGGGCGACGGCGGCGAAGAGCGGGCTCCGCGCGAGCGAGCGCCAGGCGATACGCAGGTCGTGGGCGAGCGCGGACATCGATCTCCCTCCTCGAGTGGCCAGGGCCGGCTGGCGATGAGAGAGACGCAGCCGTGCCGCCGGAGTTTCAGCCGGCGCGGTTCTTCTCGCCCAGCAGGCGGTTGACGTGGATGACGTAGTCGAGGCCGGAGGCAAGGGTGAGGGCGGCAACCAGGTACATGGCGCCGAGGGCGATCGGCTCGGCGCCGGCGGCGAAGCCGGCGACGAGGACGAGGACGACCGCCGACACCTGGACCACGGTGGTGATCTTCGACAGCACCGAGGGGGGGAAGCGCTTCACTCCCACGGCGAGGTAGAGCACCAGCGCCACGGCGACCAGGAGGACGTCGCGGGCGATCACCAGCACCGTCACCCAAACCGGGATCGCCGAGCCGTGATTGAGGGACGGGATCGAGAGCATCACGTAGGCCGAGGTCAGCAGCAGCTTGTCGGCGATGGGGTCGAGATAGCTGCCGAGGAGCGACTGCTGGTGGTAGAGGCGGGCGATGGCGCCGTCGAGCGCGTCGGTCACGCCGGCGGCGACGAAGACGGCGAGGGCCCGCCGCGGCTGGCCGTCGATCACCGAGATGATGAAGAGCGGCACCAGCCCCATGCGTAGGAGCGAGAGGAGATTGGGGACCGTCAGGCTCATGAGCGGCCGGTGAGCTTGAGCGCGCGGCGGATCATCTCGACGGCGGCGCTCCCGGCGAGCGCGTCGCCCGGCCGGCAGTCGTCGTCCTCGTCGAGGAGGTGGCAGCGCGCCGCCAGGTCGCAGGTGAGCGACTGGGTCGGCTGCGGATTGGCCGCCTGGTCGCCGAGGCAAGCGCCGCCGCCGAAGCTCTGCAGCAGGCGCACCAGGGCGCGGAGCGCCGTCGCCCGGCGCGCCGCCGAGGCCGGCGAGAAGCGGTGGAGCGAGTCGTCGACGTCGAGGAGGCCGAGGTTCACCACCCGCACGATCTCGTCGCGCTGCGGGTGGTCGAGGACGTCGGTCGCGATCCGCCCGCCGCTCGGCTTGGCGTAGCGCACCTGCGGCACCAGCCAGTAGAGCAGGACGGCGAGGCCGGCGCGGTCGAGCTCCGGCCGCGCCGCGACGTCGCGCACCCCCTGCGGCAGCAGCGAGAGGCGCCAGCGGAACTTGGCGGCGGCCAGCCGCTCGGCGAGGGCGGGGTCGCGCGGATTGCGCTCGGCCAGGCCCTCGACGATCTTCAGGCCCGCCCCCGGATCGCCCACCGACAGCTCGAGCTCGGCCCGCCGCTCGAGGAGGGGGATGTCGCCCTGCCGGCGCTCGGCGAGCCGCTTGACCGCCGCCAGCTCGGCCGCGAGGTCTCCGCGCGACAGCGCCACGGCGCGCGCCGCCTCGAGGGTTGCGGTCTCGTCCGGCGCCCAGGCGCGGAGGAGGTCGAGGTGGCGGCCCGCCTCTTCGATGCGGCCCGCCTTGAGCGCCTCGCGCAGGCGGTTGCCGACGATGTCCAGGGCCCGCGGATGCAGCTCGCCGGTGCGCCGGAAGGCGACCGGGTTGCGCGCCGCGACGGCGCGGTAGGCGGCGTAGGCGAGCGGCACGTCGCCAGCGAGCTCGGCGGCGCGGCCGAGAAGGAGCTGGCTGGCGGTGTAGTTGGGGTTGGCGTCGCCCACCGGCACCAGCCGGCGGACCACCGCCGCCAGATCGCCGCCGGCGAAATCGACCTCGGCGGCGAGCACGTCGACCGGCGGCGGATGCCCCGGCGAGCTGCCGATGGCGAGCAGGTCGGCCACCGCGGCGCGCCCGACGCCCAGGTCCCCCTCGTCCACCAGGGCCGCCCAGGCGGCGTGGAGCCGCTGGTGAAGGTCGGGGGCGAGGCTGCCGGCGTAGCCCTCGGACGGCTCCAGGAAGTAGGCGCGCTCGCGCAGCACGATCGCCCCGTCCGGCGGTCCGCGGCGCCCGGCGGGGCGCGGCGCCGGCGGCGGCGTCGTGGTGCAGGCGGTCGCGAGGGCGGCGAGGAGGAGAGCGGTCGCGAAGGAGGCGCGAGGCGGACGACCGAACGGCATGCGGACCTGCGCGCCTCTAGGGTTTCTCGGGCGCAGACGCCGCGGCGATCGTGGCGATGGCGTGCTTGTAGATGAGGACTTCCCTGCCGTCGCTCTCCAGCACGACGGCGAAACGGTCGAAGCGCTTCAAGCGGCCGATCAGGGGAGCGCCCCCGGTGATGAGCTCGAGGTGCATCGGCAACCCTTCCTTCAAGCTCTGGAAGAGGTAACCGTCCTGGATGTTGATGGTGTGCTTAGGCATTGGCCCTCCCGAAACCGCTGAGCCGAACGTGATCAAGGATTTGCGGTACCCGCTGCTCCAGGTCCTGGGCCGAGAACCAGGTCACATCGGGCTCCTTTCGGAACCAGGTCTCCTGCCGCTTGGCGAAGCGGCGCGTCGCCTGGATGGTGTCGTGGATCGCTTGTTGGAAGGTCGCTTCCCCCCTCGCATGGAGCGCCAGCTGGCGGTATCCGATGGCCTGGAACGCGGGGAGGTGAGGAGCCAATCCTCGCGCGAGCAATCCCACGACCTCCGCGAGCCATCCCTGCTCGACCATGCGGGCCACCCGGCCTGCGATGGCATCGTATAGGAGACTCCGCGGGAGCGTCAATCCGACAGAGACTGCCGGAATGCGTTGATTTCCAAAGGGTTGCCGGGCGATCCAGGCGGTGAGAGGCACCCCCGAAACGAGGGCCACCTCGAGGGCGCGGAGGACCCGCTGGGCGTCGCCGGGAGAGAGTCGCGCGGCGGTCGCCGGATCGACGCGGGCGAGCTCGGCGGCGAGCGCCGGCAGGCCCTCGGCGTCGAGCCGGGCGCGGAGCGCCGCGCGCACCGCCGGGTCGCCGGGCGGGATCGGGCTGATGCCGGCGAGGAGGGCGCGCAGGTAGAGGCCGCTGCCGCCGACGACGATCGGCACCCTGCCGCGCGCCTCGATGGCGGCGATCGCCAGCCGCGCGCGGCGCGCGAACTCGCCCGCCGAGTAGCGCTCGTCGGGCTCCAGGATGTCGACCAGGTGATGCGGCACCCGCTGCCGCTCCTCGCGGCTGGGCTTCGCCGTGCCGAGGTCGAAGCCGCGGTAGACCTGGAGCGCATCGGCGTTGACGATCTCGCCGCCGAGGACGGCGGCGAGCTGCATGGCGAGGCCGCTCTTGCCGGTGGCGGTGGCGCCGACGACGGCGAGGAGCGGGCGGGCCATCGAGCCAGCATAGCGGCAAGGCGGGCGGCCGGGCATGGCGATTGCTCTTCTCCACCATCACGATGAACGACCGGACGACGAGGAGCTGGCGATGAGCGACGCGCGGTCCGCATCCCCGAGAGTGAGGCTCGGCCTGGGTCTCTGCGCCCTCTATCTGCTGCTCGGCATGTCGCCCGCGGCAAGCGGCCAGCCGGCGGCAGCGGGCAGCGACGCTGTGGCACCGGGCGCGCCGGGAGCGGATGCGCCGCCGGCGGCGCCGGCGCCGCGCGCGCTCCCCGGCATGTCGGCGGTCGCCGCCCTGTCGAGCGCCGGGCGGGACAACGACAGCGGCGCGCCGGTCTGCGTCGCCGTGCTCTACACCGTGCAGGCCGGCCGCGAAGAGGAGGCGGCCGACGACCTCCACCACCTGGCCGCCCTCACCCGCCAGGAGCCGGGGAACCTCCTCTACGTCGTTCACCGTTCGCTCGCGGACTCGCGCCAGTTCCTCATCTACGAGCAGTACCGCTCGCCAGCCGATCTCGAGGCGCACCGCGCGACCCCCTACTTCCAGCGCTACTCGGTCGAGGGCCTGCAGAAGATCGCCGAGAGCCGCACCGGCGGAACCTTCACGCCCTTCTGAGGCGCCCCCCGGCCGCCGCGTCCGGCCGACGCACAGAGATCTCTCGCCGCCGATCCGGCGCCAGACCGCAGGAGCGCGGCGGCTCGCGGGTTCTTCCCTGTGGAGGGCGTGCGAGATCACCGCGCGCCGCGCCCTCGGGCGTCTCCACAACACACCCGCTGTCCGTCGCAGGAGAACTCTGTCTGTCTCAAAAGGAGATGCATGCAATGAACCGCTCGACGAAGGCCCTGGCCACCTCCGCGCTGTCCATCCTGCTCCTCGGCCCGGCGCTGGCGCAGGCGAAGACCGCGCCGCCGCCGCCCGCCGCGAGCCCGCTCACCGCCGAGAGCCTCCTCCACCATCCGCAGGCGCTCGCCCGCTTCCTCCGTCTCTCGGCGGCGCAGGCGACCGAGCTCCAGGGCTTCTACAAGACGCTCGAGGCCGCCGTCGAGCCGCTGCGCGCGGCGCGCGCGCCGATCTGCGCCCAGCTCCGCACCGACCTTGCCGCCGCGGCACCCGACGCCGGCGCCGTCGGCACCGACGCCATCTCGCTCTACGACAACCGGCAGCAGATCCGCACCGCCCGCGAGGCCTTCGACACCAGCTTCTCCGCCATCCTGACCGCGGACCAGCTCGCCCGCTACGACGCCCTGAAAACCCTCGGCAACTTCCTCGACGGCCCCGGCACCGACGTCATCGGCGACTGCCCACCGGCCTCGTAGCCCTCCTGTCCCGCCCCATCCGAGCGGCCGGTCTGCGGGCTGGCCGCTCGCCGCTTCCGGACACTCGGCCAGCCCTCGCCGATCCGCGCTCACCGCGGCGCCTGCGGCAGCTCGATCCGCAGCCTGCCGTCCTCGCCGATGCGGACGACGATCTCGCCGTCCCGGTCGGTGCGCAGAGTGGGAATGGCCCGCTCGGCGAGGCGGCGGAGGACGATGGGCGAGGGGTGGTGGTAGACGTTGGCGATGCCGTCGGAGATGAGGGCGAGGCGCGGCGAGACGGCGTCGAGAAAGTCCTCGCTGGTGGAGGTTTTGCTGCCGTGATGACCGACCTTCAGCAGATCGGCTTGGAGGCCGTCGCCGCCGAGATCGGCGAGCATGCGGCGCTCGGCAGGCGCCTCGGCGTCGCCGGTGAGAAGGGCGCGCCGGCCGTTGGCCGCGGCGAGGAGGACGAGCGAGCGGACGTTGACTCCGCGGCGGTCTCCCGGCGGCGGGTTCGCCGCCGTCAGCCGCCAGCGACCCACCGCCGCCCGCTCCCCCGCCCAGAGGACGCGGAGCGTCGGCCCCGGCAGCATGAGGAAGTCCCAGCCGCAGCCGGACGGCGGCCAGCCGGGCGCGGTCCAGATCTCGTCGACGCTCAGGTAGGCGGCGAGGTCGACCAGCCCCGAGCAGTGGTCGCGGTCGGGGTGGGTCATGACGAGCGCGTCGAGGTGATCGACCCCTTCCGCGAGGAGAGCCGGCAGCAGGACGCGGCCGCCGATGTCGACTCCCTCGCGGCCGCCGCCGTCGACGAGGATGGCGTGCGCGCCGTCGCGGAGGAGGATGGCGTCGCCCTGGCCGACGTCGAGGGCGACGAGCTCGAGGCCGTGCCGGGCGAGCCGCGGCGCGGCGAGCGAGGCGGCCGCCAGGGCGAGCGCCGGGACGGCGCAGGCGATCCGGCGCCGGCCGCCGAGCAGGAGGAGAGAGAGGCCGGCGGCGAGGAGCGCCGCGGCGGCGGTCGAAGCGAGCAGAGACACTCCGCGGAGGATCGAGATGCCGGCACCGGCGGGGATGGCGGCCGGCCAGCCGAAGGGCGCCGCCAGCGCGTCGAGCGCGGGGAGGAGCGCCACGGCGAGGCGGCTGGAGACGAGCGCGATGCCCGTCCAGGCGAAGCAGCCGGCGAGGGCGAGCGCCAGCCAGGGAACGGCGACGAGGTTGACGAGCGGCGCGAGCGGCGCCACGGTGTGAAAGAGGGGAAGCGCGATGGGGAGCGTCGCCAGCTCGGCCGCGAGGCTCAAGGCGAGAGGCCGCGCCAGCCAGCGCGGCAGGCGGATCGCGAGCCGCGCGGCGAACGCCGGCGCCAGCAGCAGGATGCCGGCGGTCGCCGCGACGGTCAACCGGAAGGGGGCCTGGAGGACGATCTCCGGGCGCCAGAGGACGAGGAGGATCACCGCCAGGCCCAGCGCGTTGGCCGCCGCCGGCGGACGCTCGAGGAGCAGCGCGAGCACCGTGAGGAGCGCCATGAGCGCCGCTCGCAGGAGCGACGGGTGGGGGCCGGCGACGAGCAGGTAGAGCACGATGGCGGCCGCGGCGCCGCCGAGGCGCAGACAGCGCGGCAGGAAGGCGCCGGCGAGGAGGACGCCGACGGCGAGCATGCCGACGTGCAGCCCGGAGACGGCGGCGAGGTGGGCGAGGCCGCTGGCGCGGAGACCGCGCAGCCACGCCGCCGGCAGCCGCGACGGGTCGGCGAGGATGAGGGCGCGGGCGAGCGCCATTCCGGTCCCCGGCGAGGCGGCCTCGGCGCGCTCGCGTTCCTCGATCGCGCCGTAGGCGGTCTCGAGCGGGCCGCGCAGACCGCCTGACAGGCGGGCGAGGAGGCCCGGTCCCTCCTCCACCGCCAGCAGCCGCCGGCTCTTCACCCGCAGCCGCCAGCCGCCGGGCGGCACCGGCTCCCGATTCGCATAGCCGGGCGAGCGGCGCAGGATCCCCTGGGCGCGGAGGCGGGCGCCGGCGGGCGGCGGCGGCTCGTCGCCCGGCAGGTCGAGGAACGCCGCCAGGCGGCAGGACGCGTCGACACCGCTCAGCCGGGCAGGTCGGTCGGGCTCGCCCGCCGGATGCGGCTCCGAAGCCGCTCGGTCGGCCGAGCTGGTCGAGCCGCGGCCGGCGACCTGGCGGAGCCGCTCGATCTCGATCGGCGCCGACCAGCCGTCGCGCCCGCGCGTCCAGGGACCGGCGACGCGGAGGGTCGCGGTGAGCGGGCGCCCCTCGTCGATCCGCCGCCAGGGCGGATCGGGAAGGTCAGAGCGGAGCGTCGCGACGAGCAGCCCGAGGGCGAAGCCGGCGACGACCACCCCCGCCCGCCGGCCCCAGGCGCAACCGAGCGCCGCGAGGAGGACGAGCAACGGAACGGGGAGAGAGACCAGGCGGAAGGCGAGCCAGCAGCCGGCGGTGAGCGCTGCGGCGGGGAGGAGCATCGGTGCATGGCGGAGTTCCATGCCTCAGACGACGGAAACCGCGACATCCGTCTGACGCGCTCACGGCGCGGCGGGAAAAGAGGCCCGGGTACGGAGCCGAGCGGAGCGGCCCCACCAGCGGCTGCCGGCCGCGGCTCAGTGGCCGCTGGGCGGCGTGCCCGGCGCCAGCGGCGCTGGCGGCAGGGCCTCGGCGCCGAGGGCGGCGAGGGCGGCGCCGAGGGCGAGACGGGCCCAGGCGGCGTACATCGCGGGCGCCGGATGGAGGCCGTCGTCGGCGATCAGCGCCGGATCCTTGCCGGCGTCGCGCGTCTCCGGCGTCACGTCGACGAACCGCGCCCCGGCGCGGAGCGTCTCCTCGCGGTCGACGGCGTTGAAGCGCGCCAGCTCGGCGGCGATCTCGGGGCGGCCGAGATGGGCGGCGAAGGGGGTCACCGACCAGTCGGGGATGGAGAGGACGATCACCCGCTCGGCGCGGCCGCCGGCGTAGGCGATGGCGCGGCGGAGCATGACGCGGAGCTCGCCGCGGTAGACCTCGGCGCTCCTCCCCTGGTACTGGTCGTTGACGCCGATCTGCAGCGAGACGAGGTCGTAGGGGCCGCTCGGCTCCGACCTCTCGAGCGCCACCGCGAGATCGTCGACCGTCCAGCCGGTGCGGGCGACGATCTCCGGCTCGCCGATGCTCACGCCGCGGGCGCGGAGGAGGGCCGCGAGCTGCAGCGGCCAGCGCGCCGCGGGCACCACCCGCTCGCCGATGGTGTAGGAGTCGCCGAGGGCGAGGAAGCGGAGGGCGGGGAGCGGACGGGCGGCGGGGATCGGCTGGGCGGCGGCCGGCTTGGCCGGCGGCTTCGCGGGGCTCGCCGCGAGGCCCCATGTGAGCAGGCCGAGCAGGCCGACGAGGAGCCAGAGCTTCGTGCGGCGGATCACGGGAGGCGATTCTGTCATGGCGCGCCGAGCGCCCCGGCCGGAGGAGGCCCTGCGCTACGGCTCGTCACCCGCGGCTCCGCCGTCGCCACCGTCCGCCGCCTGCCGGCCATCCTCGGCGCTGGCGGAGAACAGGGAGAGAATGGGCAGGCCGAGGCGCTGGCGCAGTGCCTGCTGGCGGAGGTGGCCGCGGGCGCGGTCGATCTCCTCGGTAGGAAGGCGCGCCGCGAGCGCCGCCACGGTGCGCTCGACGGCGGCGGCGATCTCGTCGGCGAGCGCGGGGGCGAGCGCCGCCTCGGCGGCGGCGAGCAGCTCGGCGTCGAGGCCGGCGAGCGCCTGCTCGACGACGGCGCTGTCGCCGCGGAGGGCCAGCAGCCGCGCCGCCAGCTCGCCGCGGCAGGCGAGCTCCGGCGGCAGCGCCGCGGCGAGCCGCGCCAAGCGCGCCGCGACGTCGAGCGGCGCCGCCTCGCCGCCTTCCCCCGGCGCCAGCATCTCGCGGCCCTCGACCCACGCCTGATCCACCGCCGGCGAGACCATGCGGAGCGAGTTCACCCGCCCTTTGGCGCCGCGGTCGCGGCGGCGGGCGAAGGCGAGCTCGAGAGCGGCGCGCACGAAATCGAGCGGCACCTGCTCGCGGCGCCACCCCTCGATGATGCGGAAGTCGGCCGGCGTGAGGAGGAGGGGCGTGCCGCGGAGCGAGTTGAAGATCAGCTCGACGGCCTGGAAGTAGGCGAGGTCGGAAGGGTCGTCGGCGTCCATCCGGCCGATCCTGACACGTCGCCAGACGACGACCCCGCTCACGGAAGGAATTTAGAGAAGATCGAAGCGCGCCCCGCCCGCCGGCTCCTTGGCGCCGAGCGGCGCGTTCGAGGCCGGAGGCTGCACTGGAGATATGTCGAAGGTCCGGCGCTCGGATCCGCCGCCGCCGCCCTTTCGCTTGACCGGTCCCCGGGGCTCTTGTAACTTCCAAACCCCGCCGGCCGCCTCTCCCCCCGGTCTGGAGCCGTCAACACCCGATGCTGTGGAGAGATCTCGGATTCGCCTGCCGCCGGCTCTGGAAGCAGCCGGGCGTAAGCCTCGTCGCGCTCGCCGCCCTCGCTCTGGGCATCGGCGCCAACACGGCGATCTTCAGCCTGCTCGACGCGGTGGTGCTGAAGCCGCTCCCCTACCGCCATGCCGAGCGCATCGTCGCGGTATGGGCCTCGGCTCCCGAGCAGGGCCTGCCGCAGACCGAGATCTCGTTCCCCAAGATGCGCGCCCTCGGCGAGCAAGGGCGCAGCTTCACGGCGCTCACCTCCTACGTCGAGGAGCCGATGAACCTCACCGAGCGCGGCGATCCGCTCTCCCTCGACGGGGCGCGGATCACCTCGGGGTTCTTCGACGTCTGGGGGATCGAGCCCATCCTCGGCCGCCGCTTCACCGCCGCCGAGGACAAGAAGGGCGGCGCCGACGTCGTCCTCCTCTCCGCCGGGCTCTGGCGGCGGCGCTACGCCGGCGACCGGGCGATCCTCGGCCGCGCCCTGCGCATCGACGGCAAGAGCCGTGTCGTCGTCGGCGTCATGCCCGACGTGCTGCGCTTCCCCTTCTCCCAGGTCGACCTCTGGGTGCCGCGGCCGAACGAGATCTCGCTCCTCCCCGAAGCCGCCGTCGAGGCCGGCTCGGGCTATCTCACCGCCGCCGCCCGGCTGGCGCCCGGCGTCTCGCTCGCCACCGCCAAGGCCGAGGTCGAGCGGATCAGCCAGCGCTATCGCGAGCAGTTCCCCGGCCATGGCGACGCTCCGTTCGGCGTCCGCCTGGTGGCGATGAACGAGCAGCTCATCGGTCCGCTCCGCGCCGCCCTCCTCCTCCTCCTCGGCGCCGTCGGCTTCGTGCTGCTGATCGCCTGCGCCGACGTCGGCAACCTACTCCTCGCCCAGGGCCTCGCCCGCCGCCGCGAGATCGCCATCCGCATCGCGATCGGCGCCAGCCGGGGCGCCATCGTCCGCCAGCTGCTCGCCGAAGGGGTGGTGCTGGCGCTCGCCGGCGGCGCCCTCGGCCTCCTCCTCGCCAGCTGGGGCCTCCGCCTGCTGGTCGCCGCCCATCCCGCCGACGTGCCGCGCCTCGCCGAGGTGGGGATCGACGGGCGGGTGCTCGTCTTCACCCTCGCCGTGGCGCTCGCCGCCGGCCTCCTCTTCTCGCTCGCCCCGGCGCTGCAGACCGTCCGCCAGGACGCCAAGCCGGCGCTCGCGGCGGGCGGCCGCGGCGGCACCGGCGGAGCTGGCGGCGCCGGCGGCGGTCGCAGCCGTACCCAGGCCGCCTTCGTCGTCGCCGAGGTGGCGCTCGCCCTCGTCCTCCTCATCGGCGCCGGCCTCTTCGTCCAGCGCCTCCGCGCCCTCGCCGGCGTCGACCTCGGCTTCGAGCCGCAGAACCTCCTCGTGCTGCAGGTCTCGCTTCCCACCAGCAAGTACGCCGATGCCCAGGCGCAGCGCGTCTTCTTCGAGCAGGCGCTCGACCGCGTCCGCCACCTGCCCGGCGTCACATCGGCCGGCACCGCCGACTATCTGCCCATCCTCGGCACCGTCCACGTCGCGCTCGCCATCGAGGGCAAGCCGCTGCCGGCGGTCGACAAACTGCCGCTGGTCTGGCGGCTGATGGTGGCGCCGGGCACCTTCCGGGCCTTCGCAGCCCGCCTCGTCAAGGGCCGCGACTTCGCCGACAGCGACGCTCCCGACGGGCCGCTCCACGCCGTCATCAACAACGCGCTGGCGCGCCAGTACTTCGGCGCCGAGAGCCCGCTCGGCAAGCACATCCTGATGGGGCGCAACCATCGCGCCGCGGAAGTGATCGGGGTCGTCGACGACATGCAGGAGCTCGGCCTCGACAGCCCCAAGGAGCCGGAGATCTTCCTCTCCACCCACCAGTCGCGGGCGGAGCTGGCGCCGGCGACGGCGATGCAGCTCCTCGTCCGCACGCCTCTCCCTCCGATCGTCGCGGCGCGCGAAGTCCGCCAGGCGGTGCTGGCGCTCGACCCCGAGCAGCCGGTCTCCGATCTGCAGACGATGGACGGCATCGTCGCCGCGAGCCTCGCCAGCCGCAAGCTGACGACGGCTCTCCTCTCCGGCTTCTCGCTCGCTGCGCTCCTCCTCTGCCTGCTCGGCATCTACGGCGTCGTTGCCCACGCGGTGTCGCTGCGCACCAAGGAGATCGGAGTCCGCATGGCGCTCGGCGCCAGCTCCGTCGAGATCCTCCGCGCCGTCACCGCGCAGGGCCTCGGCTGGGTCGTCATCGGCCTCGGGCTCGGCCTCGGCGCCGCCGTCGTCCTCTCGCGGCTGATGGCGAGCCAGCTGCTCGATGCGAGCGCCATCGATCCCCTCTATTTCGTGGCCGCGCCGCTCGTCCTCGGCCTCGTCGCCCTGCTCGCCAGCTACGTGCCGGCCCGCCGCGCCGCCCGCATCGAGCCCGCCATCACCCTCAGAACCGACTGACGCCTCCGGCGCGCCGGAGCCATCGCGTGATCGATCCCACCTCCACCGACGCTCCCGGCATCGCCGTCATCGGCATGTCCGGCCGCTTCCCCGGCGCCGCCGACGTGGCGGAGCTGTGGGACAACCTCTGCCGCGGCGTCGAGTCGATCGCCCGCTTCTCGGCCGCCGACCTGCACGCCGCGGGGGTCGATCCGGCGCTCGCCGCCGATCCCCGCCACGTCGCCGCCGCCGGCGTCCTCGCCGATGCCGACCTCTTCGACGCGCCGCTCTTCCAGGCGACGCCGCGCGAGGCCGAGCTCCTCGACCCGCAGCAGCGCGTCTTCCTCGAGTGCGCCTGGGCGGCGCTCGAGGACGCCGGCTACGATCCGGCGCGCCACGGCCACGGCATCGGCGTCTTCGCCGGCGCCAGCCTGTCCAACTATCTGCTCTGGAACCTGCTGCCGGCGGGCGAGATCCAGGCGGCCGGCACCCAGGCGGTGCTCGGCAACGACAAGGATTTCCTCGCCACGCGGGTTTCCTACAAGCTGGGCCTGACCGGCCCCAGCATCGACGTGCAGACCGCCTGCTCGACCTCGCTCGTCGCCGTCATCCTCGCCTGCCAGAGCCTCCTCAACTACCAGTGCGACGTGGCGCTCGCCGGCGGCGTCGCGGTGCGCGAGCCGCAGCGCGCCGGCTACGTCTTTCAGGAGGGCGGCATCCTCTCCCCCGACGGCCACTGCCGGCCGTTCGACGCCGCCGCCCGCGGCACAGTGCCCGGCAACGGCGTCGGCGTCGTCGTCCTCAAGCGGTTGGAGGACGCGCTCGCCGACGGCGACGCGATCCGTGCCGTGGTGCGCGGCGCGGCGCTCAACAACGACGGCTCCGCGAAGGCCGGCTTCACCGCCCCCTCCGTCACCGGCCAGGCGGAGGTGGTGGCGATGGCGCTCGCCATCGCCGGCACGCCGCCCGAGGAGGTGGGCTTCATCGAGGCCCACGGCACCGCGACGCCGCTCGGCGATCCGATCGAGTTCCGCGCCCTGGCGCGCGCCTTCCGCGGCACCACGGCGCCGGAGCGCTCGTGTGCCCTGGGATCGCTCAAGGGCAACCTCGGCCACCTCGATGCCGCCGCCGGGGTCACCGGCTTCATCAAGGCCGTCCTCGCCCTCGAGCGCCGCGCCATCCCGCCGACGCTCCACTTCGAGCGGCCGAACCCCGAGATCGATTTCACGGGGACGCCGTTCTACGTCAACACCGAGCTCACCGCCTGGGAGAGCGCCGGCGCGCCGCGGCGCGCCGGCGTCAGCTCGTTCGGCATCGGCGGCACCAACGCGCACGTGGTCCTCGAAGAGGCGCCGCCGCGCGGCCGCTCCGAGGCTGGGGCGGGAGAGGACGGCGGCCGCGCCGAGCTCCTCGTCCTCTCCGCCCGCACGCCGCAGGCGTTGGAAGCGGTCGCCGCGCGCCTCGCAGCGCACCTCGCGACGAACGCGGACCTCCCCCTCGCCGACGTCGCCAGGACGCTGCGGCTCGGCAGGCGCCAGCTCGGCTGGCGGCGGACAATCGTCGCCGGCGATCTGCCGGCGGCGGCCGCGGCGCTCGCTAGCCTCGCCTCCACCGCATCCGAGGTCCCGGCCGATCCGCCGGAGGTCGCCTTCCTGCTGCCGGGCCAGGGAGGAGCGGCCGCGATGGCGGCGGCGGCCGGGGAGCTGTACCGCGCCGAGGAGGTCTTCCGCGACGAGCTCGACGCCTGCTGCCGGGCGCTGGCGCCACATCTCGGCTTCGACCTGCGCCAGGTGCTGGCGGCGCCCGCCGGCGGCGCCGCGGCGGCGCGCGAGCGCCTGGCGGACACCGCCGTCGCGCAGCCGGCGCTCTTCGTCGTCGAGCTGGCGATGGCGCGCCTCTGGGAGACGTGGGGGGTGAAGCCGGCGGCGCTCCTCGGCCACAGCCTCGGCGAGCTCGCGGCCGCCTGCCTCGCCGGTGTGCTGCCGCGGGACGAGGCGCTCGCCCTCGTCGCCGAGCGCGGCCGGCTGATGGCGGGGATGGCCGAGGGCGCCATGCTGGCGGTGCCGCTCGGCGAGGCGGAGCTGCTGCCGCTCCTCGACGGCGAGCTGTCGCTCGCGGCGGTCAACGCCGCCGACCGCACGGTAGCCTCGGGGCCGCCGGCGGCGATCGCCCGGCTCGCCGAGCGCCTGGCCGCGCGCGGCGTCCGCGCCCGCCCGCTCGACGTGCGGCGCGCCTTCCACTCCGCAGCGGTCGAGCCGATCGCCGGCGAGTGGACGGCGGCGCTCCGCCGGGTCCGTCTGGCGGCGCCCGCGGTGCCCTATCTCTCGAGCCTCACCGGCGCCTGGACGACCGCCGAGGAAGCGCGGAACGTCGAGAGCTGGCGCCTGCAGATGCGCCGGCCGGTGCGCTTCGCGGCGGGGGTCGCCGAGCTCCTCGCCGAGCCGCGCCGTGTCCTCGTCGAGGTGGGGCCCGGCGCCGGCCTGGCGGCCCTCGCCCGCCGCGCGGCGGCGAGCGGCCCGGCGCGGACGATCGTCTCCTCGCTCCCCGACGGCGAGCCGCGGGCCGGCTGCGCCGAGGGGTCGGCTCGCGCTCACCTCCTGGCGGCGCTCGGCCGGCTGTGGACGGCCGGGGTGGCGATCGATTGGGATGCGGTCGACCCCGGCCGCGGCCGGCGGGTGCCCCTCCCCACCTACCCGTTCGAGCGCCGGCGGTACTGGATCGCCGGCCGTCCCGCGGGAGAGGAGACGGGAGCGGCGACGGCGGAGCCGAGGGAAGCGCCGAGCGCAGGAGCGATCTGGGTGCCGCTCTGGCGCCAGTCCCTCGCGGCGCAGGCCGTCAGCTCGACGAGCGCGCCGAGCGATGCCGCGTGGCTGGTGCTCTCCGACGGCGGGGAGCTCGGCGCCCAGCTCCTGGCGCGCCTCGCCGCCGAGCGCCGGCTGGGCGGCGCGCCGATCGCCGCGGTGCCCGGCCATGCCTTCGGACGGGTTAGCGAGCGGGCCTTTCTCTTCGATCCGGCGAGCGACGCCGATCTCGACGCGCTGCTCGCCGCCGTCGACGCGAGCGCTGCCGCCGGCGGGCGGGAGAAGCCGCTCCACGTCGTCCACCTCGGCCACGTCGCCACTGGCGAGGCGGGCGGCCGCACCCTGGCGCGCCTGGCGAGCGCGCTCGGCCGGCGCGGCGGGCCGTCGACCCTCAACCTGGTGACGGCCGGCGCTGTCGAGCCCGCCGGTCCGCCGCCGGCGGCAGAGCGCGCGGCGCTCGCCTGCTGGTGCCGCGCCGTCGCGGCGGCGATCCCCTGCCGCTGGATCGACCTACCGATCGCCGCCGAGCCGCCGTCGCTACGGCAGACGCGACGCCTCGTGGAACGCCTGGCGGCGGAGCTTCTAGCCCCCTGGCGCCCCGGTGCCGTGGCGCTCCGCGAGGGGAGGCGCTGGGTGGAGAGCTGGGACCGGGTCGCCGCCGCGGGCGCCGAGCCAATCCTCCGCCCGCACCGCGGCTATCTGGTCGCTGGCGACCTCGGAAGCCAGCTCGCCGGCAGCCTGCTGGCGGCTCTCGCCGCGCTGCCGGCCCGCGTCGTCCGCCTCGGCGCCCTCGATCGCGAGCCGGCCGCCGCTCCCGCGACGCCCCGCATCGAGACCGCCTGGCTCGCCAACCGTGCCGCCGAGCTCTCCGCCGACCTCGCTCCCGACTCCGCCGCGGCGGCCCGAGACGAGGCCGGCCGAGCGCTCGAGGCGCTCTGCGGCCGCTGCGTCCTCGCGGCCATCGCCGCCGCCGCCGGCGAGCCCCTCGCCGGCCGTTCGATCGCCGAGGCCGACCTCCGGCGACTGATCGCGCTGGCGCCCCGCCGCGCGCGCCTCTTCGAGCGCCTGCTCGCGATCTTGGAGGAAGACCAAGCCTTCGCTCGGGAGGACGGGATTCTCCGCTTCCGTCTCACCGCGCCGGAGGGGAGCGCCGACGGTCTGCGCCGGGAGATCGAGACACGCTCCCCCGCCCTCGCCCCCGCCCTGCGGCTCCTCGACCGCGCCGCGGCGGCCCTCCCCCAGGTCCTCTCGGGCGAGCTGGACGGCCTCGCCGTCCTCTATCCCGAGGGAAGCAACAGCCTGTTCACCGAGGTGCCAGGTGATGCTGCCGGTGATTCGGGAGGTGCCAGGTACCTCGACGAAGGTGCCAGGTACCCCGCCGGGGCGGCCGACCTGCCTTCGGCCCTCCTCGTCGAGGCGCTGGCTCGGGCGGCGGCGGCGCGGGAGAGTGGGCGGCCGTTTCGGGTGCTCGAGGTGGGCGCCGGCCAGGGGCTGCTCACCCGCCACCTCCTCCCCGCCCTCGAGGCGGCGGCCGGCGGCGGGCTCGAGTACACCTTCACGGACATCGGCCGCGCGTTCGTCCTCGCCGCCGAGCGCGCCGCGGCGGCGGCCGGCCGCCGGAGCTGCCGCTTCGCCCTCTTCGACGCCAGCCGCGATCCCCTCGACCAGGGCTTCGCCACCGGCGCCTACGATGCCATCGTCGCCGCCAACGTCATTCATGCGACGCCGCGCATCGTCGAGACGCTCGGCCATCTCCGCACCCTGCTGGCGCCGGGCGGCGTCGTCGGCCTCGTCGAGACGGTTCATCAGCAGCGCTGGAACGATCTCGTGTGGGGGCTGACTGACGGCTGGTGGAGCTTCGCCGACGCCGAGCTGCGGACCCGCTCGCCGCTCCTCGACCCGCCGGCATGGCGGTCGGCGTGCGCCGCCGCCGGCCTCGCCGACGCCGCGGTCCTGCCCGAGGGCCGGGCGGCGCTCGCCGCCGGCGCGCTCGTCCTGGCGCATCGCTCGGCGGAGACCGACGACCTCTTCGTCGCCGCCGATCTCGCCGCCGATCCGCCGCAGGCGCTCGCCGCCGCCGTCGCCGCGGCGCGAGGCCGGCTCGGCACCGCCGGCGGGATCGACGGAGCCTTCTTCGTCGCCGCACCGAGCGGCGGCGCCGAGAACCTCGGCGCGGCGCTCCCAGGGGCCCTCGCCGGCGCTCGCGCCCTGGCCGCCGCGCTCGCCGCGAAAGCGGTTCCGGGCGCTTCACCGCGCTTCCTGGCGCTCGCCGCCGAGCCGGGGATCGCGTCGGCTCTCGCCGCCGCGGGCGACGGGCGCTCGACCGCCGACCGACCGCTGGTGACGATCGCCCTCGGCGGCGACGTGACGGACCTCTCGCAGCTCGACGCCGGCCTCGCCGCCGGCCTCCACGGCGGCGCCGCGGAGGTGGCCTTGCTGCCGCCGCCGGTGTTGGCGGTGCCCGCGTTTCAGATGGAGCCCGCCGGCGACGCGACGGCAAGCCCGGCCGGCGACGCCCTCGCGGCGATCGACCCCGCGATCGATCCGGCGGCGCTGGGGTTCCACGACCGGCCGCGCCTGCTCAACCCGTTCGTCGCGCCGCGCGACGAGACCGAGCTGGCGGTCGCCGCGATCTGGCGCCGGGCCCTGGGGATCGATCGCCTCGGCGTCGACGACAACTTCCTGGAGCTCGGCGGTGATTCGCTCACCGGTCTCCAGGTGGCGCATGCCATCCAGGAGCGGTGGACCCTCGCCGGCCGCTCCTTCAGCCTCTACGAGGCCCCGACGATCGCCGCTATCGCCCGCTTCCTGGACGATGCGATGGCTGCGGCGCGGGGCGAAGCCATCGCCGACAGCGTCGACGCGGAGCCTGGAGCGAGCCGCGGCGAGCGGCGCCGCGCGCGCCGAGCACCCGCACGAAGGAGCGAAGCATGAGCAGCGAAACCTCACCCGACGTCGCCATCATCGGCCTCGCCTGCCGCTTCCCCGGCGCCGACGGCCCCGAGCGCTTCTGGCAGAACCTCCGCGAGGGGGTCGACTCGGTCTCCACCTTCAGCGACGCCGAGCTCGCCGCCGCCGGCGTGCCGGAGGCGCTCTACCGCCAGCCCGACTACGTCAAGGCGCACGCGGTGATCGACGGCGCCGACCTCTTCGACGCCGGCTTCTTCGGCTATGCGCCGCGCGAGGCCGAGGTGATGGACCCGCAGCAGCGCCTCTTCCTCGAGTGCGCCTGGCAGGCGCTAGAGAACGCCGGCTACGACCCCTCGCACCTCCCCGGCGCGGTCGGCGTCTGGGGCGGCATGTCGCTCAGCAGCTACCTCATGGCGCTGCTGCCGATGCAGGACCGGCTACAGGCGCTCGGCATCGACACCACGATGCTGGCGGTGGGCAACGACAAGGACTCCCTGGCGCCGCGCATCGCCTACAAGCTCGACCTCCGTGGCCCGGCGGTCACCGTGCAGACCGCCTGCTCGACCTCGCTCGTCGCCGTCCACATGGCCTGCCAGAGCCTGCTTTCCGAGGAGTCCGACCTGGCGCTCGCCGGCGCCGTCTCGGTGACCCTGCCGATGGTCAACGGCTATCTCTACCAGGAGGGCGGCATCCTGGCGCCGGACGGCCGCTCGCGCACCTTCGACGCCCGCGCCGCCGGCACCGTCTTCGGCTGCGGCCTCGGCCTGGTGGTGTTGAAGCGGCTGGCGGACGCCATCGCCGACGGCGACACCATCCACGCCGTGATCAAGGGGACGGCGGTCAACAACGACGGCGCCAGCAAAGCCGGCTTCACCGCCCCCAGCATCAGCGGCCAGGCGGCGGTGATCGCCGAGGCGCTGGACAACGCCGGCCTCTCCGCCGACTCGATCGGCTTCCTCGAGGCCCACGGCACGGCGACGGCGCTGGGCGATCCGGTCGAGGTGGCGGCGCTGGTCAAGGCGTTCCGCCGCTCGACCGAGCGCCGCGGCTTCTGCGCCATCGGCTCGGTGAAGACCAACTTCGGCCACCTCGAGGTGGCCTCGGGGATGGCCGGGCTGCTCAAGGCGGTGCTGGCGATCGAGCAGGCCGAGATCCCGCCCTCGCTCCACTACGAGACCCCCAATCCGCAGATCGACTTCGCCGCCAGCCCGTTCTACGTGGCGAGCTCCCTCTCGCCGTGGCCCGAGGGGACGCGGCGGGCCGGCGTGTCGTCCTTCGGCTTCGGTGGCACCAACGCCCACGTCGTACTGGAGGAGGCGCCCGCGGCGGCACCGGCCGAGCCGGCGGCGCCCTGGCAGCTCCTCGTCCTCTCGGCGCGGAGCGCCGCAGCGCTCGACGCCGCGACGGCCCGCCTCGCCGACTTCTTCGAGCAGCATCCGACCGCGAGCCCGGCGGAGCTCGCCGACGCCGCCTACACCCTGCAGCGCGGCCGCCGCGTCTTCGAGCACCGCCGCGCCGTCGCCTGCAGCGGTGCCGCCGACGCGCTCGCCGCTCTCTCCGGCGCCGATCCGACGCGGCTCGCCGGCGGCGTCGACGACGGCCGCGAGCGGCCGGTCTACTTCCTCTTCCCCGGCCAGGGGGCGCAGCACCCGGCGATGGCGCGGGAGACCTACCGCGCCGAGCCGGTCTTCCGCCGCGAGCTCGACCGCCTCGCCGAGCTCTTTCAGCCGCACCTCGGCCTCAACCTCCGCGAGTTCGTCCTCAGCGAGCCCACCGACGCCGACCTCGGCGCGCGGCTCAACCGCACCGAGAACGCTCAGCCGGCGCTCTTCGCCGTCGAACTGGCGCTCGCCCGCCTATGGCAGAGCTGGGGGGTCGAGCCGCGCGCCATGATCGGCAACAGCCTGGGCGA
Source organism: uncultured Acidobacteriota bacterium (assembly GCA_963755825.1). GTDB lineage: Bacteria > Acidobacteriota > Thermoanaerobaculia > Multivoradales > UBA5704 > DATBQN01. The sequence goes on from CAVWLA010000001.1 coordinate 1,167,307, forward strand.
GATGACCGCCGCGACGCTCGCCGGCGTCTTCACCCTCGAGGACGCCGTGGCACTGGTGGCGGCGCGCGGCCGGCTGATGGGGACGCTCCCCGAAGGCGACATGGTGGCGGTGCCGATGGCGGAGGCCGAGCTGCTGCCGCTGCTGCCGCCGGAGATGGCGCTCTCCGCCGTCCACGGGCCGGAGATGTCGATCGCCGCCGGACCGGCCGACGCCGCCCTGCGGCTGATGGCGGCGCTCGCCGAGCGCGGCATCGAGAGCAGCCGTCTCCACACCTCGCACGCCTTCCACTCGGCGATGATGGACCCCATCCTCGAGCCGTTCGCCGCCGAGGTGCGGAAGGTGGCGCTCAAGCCCCCCCGCATCCCCTTCGTCTCCGGCGTCACCGGCCGCTTCATCAGCCCCGCCGAGGCGACCGATCCCGCCTACTGGGCGCGCCAGGTGCGCCGCACCGTGCGCCTGGGCGACGGCCTCGCGACGCTCCTCGCCAAGCCGGCGATCCTCCTCGAGGTAGGGCCGGCGCAGGCGCTCGCCGGCGCCGTGCGCCAGCACCCGGCGAAGAGCGCCGGGCACACGGTGGCGGCCTCGTGGCCGCATCCGAAGCATCCGCGCGACGACGCCTGGAGCGTCCTCCAGGCGCTCGGCGGCCTGTGGACCGCCGGGGTCGAGGTCGATTGGAAGGGGCTGCATGCCGCGCACGGCCGCCGCCGGCGCATCCCGCTCCCCACCTACCCGTTCGAGCGCCGGCGCTATTTCATCGACGCCACCGGACTCTCCGCCGGCGTGCCTGCCGCGGCGACGGCTGCGGCTCCGGCGGCGGCGATGGCTCCCCCGGCGGTCGCGGCGCCGGCAGCCGCCGCCAAACCACCGGCACCGGCAGCTCCGTCGGCGGCCACGCCGGCGGAGGATGTCGGCGGCTCGTACGTCGCCACCCGCTACGCGATGGCGGGCGCCGGCGCCGGCCACGTCGCGCCGCGCAACGAGATCGAGGAGATCCTCGCCGACATGTGGGGGACGCTCCTCGGCGTCGAGGGCGTCGGCATCGAGGACAACTTCTTCCGGCTGAACGGCAACTCGCTCATCGCCCTGCAGGCGATCTCCCGCATCCAGTCGGTCTTCGGCGTCAAGCTGACCGTGCGCACCTTCTTCGAGAAGCCGACCGTCGCCGAGCTGGCGGCGATCGTCGCCGAGCGCCAGCCCGGCCTCGAGGCGCTGGAGGCGAAGGCGCGCATCCTCTCGGAGATCGAGTCCGAGATCGAGGCCGCGGCGGGCGCGACAGAGGCGCCGACGCCGACGTCAGCCTCCGACGCCGCGCCGGCACCGGCCTGCGGAGCCGCCGCGGCACCTTCCTCGACGATCGATCGCGCGCTCGCGGCGGCGCCGCCGGCCTACACCGCGGCGATGATCGGCAGCGGCGGCGGCGATGGAGACGGCGCCGGGATGCGCTTCAGCCTCTTCTTCTTCTCCGGCGACGAGGCGATGTTCCCGCAGTACAAGTACCAGCTCATCATCGAGGGGGCGAAGTTCGCCGACCGCCACGGCTTCACCGCGATTTGGACACCGGAGCGCCACTTCCACAGCTTCGGCGGCCTCTATCCCAACCCCTCGGTGCTCTCCGCCGCCATCGCCATGGTGACCGAGCGGCTCTCGGTGCGCGCCGGTAGCGTCGTGATGCCGATCCACAACCCCATCCGCGTCGCCGAGGAGTGGTCGGTGGTCGACAACCTGTCGCGCGGCCGCGTCGGCATCTCCTTCGCCTCCGGCTTCCACCCCAACGACTTCACCTTCGCCCCCGACGCCTACGCCGACCGCCGCGACCAGATGTTCGCCAAGATCGAGGTCCTCCGCCGCCTCTGGCGCGGCGAGCGGGTGCGGGTGCCGGGCGGCGCCGGCAACGAGATCGACGTCGAGATCTTCCCCAAGCCGATCCAGAAGGAGGTGCCGATCTGGATCACCTGCGCCAACAGCCCCAACACCTTCGAGCTGACCGGCGCGATCGGCGCCAACGTCCTCACCTCGCTCATCGGCCTCACCGTCGACGCGCTCGCCGACCGCATCGCGGTCTATCGGCGCAGCCGCGCCGAGCACGGCCACGATCCGGCGACCGGCCAGGTCGCCGTCATGCTCCACACCTTCGTCGGCGACAACCTCGCCGTGGTCAAGGACCGCGTGCGGGCGCCCTTCTGCAGCTACCTGCGCTCGCACACCGAGCTGCTCACCTCGCTCGCCAAGAGCCTCAACCGCGGCTTCGACGCCGGCGCCTTCTCGAAGGAGGACCTCGAGGAGCTGCTGGAGATGGAGTTCGAGCGCTATTTCGCCAGCGGCTCGCTGCTCGGCACGCCGGAGAGCTGCCTCGCCATGGTGCGCCGCCTGGCCGAGATCGGTGTCGACGAGGCCTGCTGCCTGCTCGACTTCGGCGTCGACGTCCCGGCGGTGATGGACAGCCTGTCGCACCTGGACGAGCTGCGGCGCCGCGCCGGACGGGAGGCGCTGGTCGCCGGCTGAGCCGCCGGCGCGCCACGACAGAGATGGCCGGGATGGCGGAGATGGCGGAGGTCGCCGTCGGCGACGAGACCAGCGAGCTGCCGCTCTCCTTCGGCCAGGAGCGCCTGTGGTTCATCGAGCGCCTGGTGCCGGGGAGCGCCGCCTACAACATCCCCCTGGTGCTCGAGCTCAGCGGCGACTTCGACCGCGGCGCCTGGGCGGCGGCGCTCGGCTGGGCGCGCCGCCGCCACGAGTCGCTGCGCACCACCTTCGCCGAGGCCGAAGAAGGCGTCGTGCAACGCATCGCCACCGCCGACCCCGCGCCGCCGCCGATCCCCGAGATCGATCTCCGCGGCCTCTCGGCCGACGCCAGCGGCCGCGAGACCGACCGCCTGATCGCCGAGGAGGTGAGGCGCCCTTTCGATCTCGTGCGCGGGCCGCTGCTGCGCGCCGCCATCGTCGCCGCGGCGCCGCGACGGACCGTCGCCTTCGTCACCGTCCATCACATCGTCGCCGACGGCTGGTCGCTCGCCCTGCTGCTCGACGAGCTGGCGGCGCGCTACGGAGAGCTGGTCGCGGCGCGCGCCGCGGCGCCCACGGCTGCCGGCCTCCCGCTCGAAATTCCTCTCGACCTCCAATACGGCGACTACGCCGTCTGGCAGCGCGAATGGCTGACCGAGGAGGTTCTCGCCGAGCCCCTGGCGTACTTCCGCGCCGCGCTCGCCGGCGTGCCGCCGGTGCTGGCGCTGCCCAGCGATCGGCCGCGGCCGGCGGTGCAGAGCTTCCGCGGCCGGCGCCGCGGCGGCACCCTCTCGGCCGAGGAGGTGGCGAGGCTCGGCATCGTCGGCCGGGAGAGCGGGGCGACGCTCTTCATGACGCTCCTCGCCGGCCTCGCTGCGGTCCTCCACCGCCATGCCGATGCCGCCGCCGTCCCCATCGGCCTGCCGGTCGCCGGGCGCGGCCGCACCGAGCTCGAGAAGATCGTCGGTCTCTTCGTCAACACCCTGGTGATCTGCCCGCGCCTCTCCCCCGAGCTGCCGTTCCGCGACCTCCTGGCGGGCGTGCGCGAGGCGGCGCTCGGCGCCTATGCGCGCGAGCACCTACCGTTCGAGCGCCTGGTCGAGGCGCTCAAGGCCGGCTCGTCGCTCTCCCACAACCCGATCTTCCAGGTGATCTTCGCCTTCCAGGCCGAGAGCCAGCCGACGCCGCGCTTCGCCGACCTGGAGAGCGGGCTCCTCACCTTCGACGCCGGCACGGCGCGCGTCGATCTCGCCCTCGCCGCCGAGCCGGCGGAGGACGGCGGCCTCAACGCCAGCCTCGAGCTGGCGACCGATCTCTTCGATCCGGCGACCGGCGCCCGCCTCCTCGCCCACTGGGGCGAGCTCCTCGCCGGCGCCGCCGCCTCGCCCGCCGCGCCGCTCGGCGAGCTGCCGCTCCTCGCCGCCGCCGAGCGCCATCAGCTCACCGCCGAGTGGAGCGGCGCGCCGCCGGCCCACCGAATTGCCAGCGAGCTCGGCGCCGACGCCGCGGCGGCGCACGTCCTGGTGCGCTGGGCGGCGCGGGTGGCGACGGCTCCCCAGACGGCGGCGGTGGCGCGCTGGCGCACCGGCGGTGCGGCGGGCGCCGCCGCGCTCGACGGGATCCTCTCCGCCGCCGAGCTCGATCGGCTGTCGTCGCGGCTGGCCCGGCGCCTGCGCGCCCTCGGCGCCGCAGAGGAGTCGCGGCTGGGGATCTGCCTCGAGCGCTCGCCCGCTCTCGCCGCCGCCATGCTCGGCGTCTGGAAGGCCGGCGCCGCCTACGTGCCGCTCGATCCTCTCCTCCCCGACGCCCGCCTCGCCTTCATGATCGGCGACGGCGTCGGCGGCGCCGGCGACACACCAGCTGCCGCGCGGATCGTCGTCACCTCCGCGGCGCTCGCCCCGCGTCTCGCGGGCCTCGCCATCGCAGGCTCCGACGGGAGCCGCCTGACGACGGTGACGCTCGATGGGCTCGACGAGGGGGAGCCCGCCGATCCGGCTCCCGTCCGCCGCGGCGACCTCGCCTATCTCCTCTACACCTCGGGGACGACCGGCGCGCCCAAGGCGGTGCTCGTCTCGCACCGCGGCCTCGCCTGGACGCTCGGCGCCGTCGCTCCCTGGTTCGCAGCGGGGGACCGCATGCCCTGCCTGGCGCCGTTCTCCTTCGACATCTTCCTCTTCGAGCTGCTGGCGCCGGTCCTCGCCGGCGGCACCGCCGTCCTCTTCGATCTGCAGCCGACCCTCGACGTCGCGGCGCTCGCCGCGGCGCTGCCGGCGATGACGCAGCTCCACGCGGTGCCCGCCCTGGCGCGGCAGATCGCCGCCGCGGTCAGCCGCCACGAATCCGGAGCCGCCGCCGCCCGAGCCGGCGGCCGCCTCCGCCGCCTCTACGTCGGCGGCGACGCGGTGCCCGCCGACCTTCCGCCGGCGCTCGCAGCGGCGTTCCCGGCGGCGCGGGTGACCATCCTCTACGGTCCCACCGAGGCGACCATCCTCGCCGCCTGCGGCGAGCCGGAGACCACTCCCGAGGCCGCCCTGGCCGCGGACCGCCGGCTGATCGGCCGTCCGCTCGCCGGCGCCGAGATCACTCTCTGCGACGCCGGCGGCCTGCCGGTGCCGATCGGGGTGCCGGGCGAGATCCGCATCGGCGGGCCGGGGGTGGCGCGCGGCTACCACGGGCAGGCGGAGCTCACCGCCGAGCGCTTCGTGCCGCGCGCCGGCGGCGGCCGCCTCTATCGCAGCGGCGACCTCGCCCGCCGCCTCCACGACGGCCGGATCGATTTCCTCGGCCGCCTCGACCAGCAGGTCAAGGTGCGCGGCTTCCGCATCGAGCCCGAAGAGATCGAGGCGGCGCTCGGCGGCCACCCCGCGGTCGCCGGCGCCGCGGTCGCGCTCGCCGCCGACGCCGCCGGCTCCCGCCTCGCCGCCTACGTCGTCCTGCGATCCGGCCACGCCGCCACTGCCGCCGACCTCGCCGAGCACCTGCGCGCGCGCCTGCCGGCCTACATGGTCCCTGGCGACTGGCGGGCGCTCGCCGCGCTGCCGACGAACGCCCACGGCAAGGTCGACCGCCGCGCCCTGGCCGCTGCTGCCGCCCTCCCCTGGCCGGGCGCCGGCCGAGCCGAGCCGCCCTACGCCGCGCCGCGGACGCCGCTCGAGGAGCGGCTGGCGGCGATCTGGGCGGAGCTCCTCGGCCGCGAGCGGGCCGGCGTGCACGACGACTTCTTCGCCGCCGGCGGCCATTCGCTGCTCGCCACTCAGGCGCTGTCGCGGCTGCGCGACGCGCTGGGGGTCGAGCTGCCGGTGGCGGCGCTCTTCGAGTCGCCGACGCCGGCGGGGCTCGCGGCGCGGATCGAGCGCGAGGCCGCGGCGGGGCCGGCGGCGCCGCCGATCACCGCCGCGCCGCGCGACGGCGACCCGCCGCTGTCCTTCGCCCAGGAGCGGCTGTGGCTCCTCGATCAGCTCCGCCCTGGCGCCACCTACAACCTGCCCTTCGCGCTCGATCTCGCCGGGCGCCTCGACGCCGCGGCCTGGGCGGCCGCGGTCGCCGCCGTGGTCCGGCGCCACGAGGCGCTGCGCACCCGCTTCCGCGCCGTGGCGCACGGCGCCGTCAGCTCTCTTCACACCAGCGCCGAGCCCGACGCCGATCCGGCGGTCGCCGTCGTGCAGATCGTCGATCCCCCAACGGCTCACTGGACCACCTCGCTCGTCGACCTCTCGCGGCTCGCCGCGCCGAGCCGGGGCGGCGAGGCCGCGCGCTGGACGGCGGCCGAGGCCCGGCGGCCGTTCGACCTCGCCGCCGGACCGCTCCTCCGCTCGACGCTCCTCCGCCTCGGCGCCGAGGAGCACCGCGCCCTCCTCTCCTTCCACCACATCGTCTCCGACGGCTGGTCGACCGCGGTGCTCATCGGCGAGCTCGCGGCGCTCTACGCCGGCAGGGACCTGGCGCCGCTCCCCTGTCAGTACGCCGATTACGCGGTCTGGCAGCGCCGCTGGCTGACCGGCGAGACGCTCGCCCGCCAGCTCGCCTATTGGCGCCGCGAGCTCGCCGGCGACCTCGCCGTCGAGCTGCCGGGCGACCGTCCGCGGCCGCCGCACGAGGCGCCGGGCGAGGTCGCTGGCGCTCATCTCCCGGCCGCCGTCCCGCCGCCGCTGGCGAGCGCCCTCGCGGCGCTCGGTCGTCGCGCCGGCGCGACGCCCTTCATGGCCCTCCTCGCCGCCTTCGCGGCGCTCGTCGATCGCCTCGCCGGCGGCGGCGGGCGCATCGCCCTCGGCACGCCGATCGCCAACCGCAACCGCGCCGAGACCGAGGGGATGGTCGGCTTTTTCGTCAACAGCCTGGTGCTGGTCGCCGACGTCTCCGGCGAGCCGACCTTCGAGACGCTCCTCGGCCGCCTGCGGGGGACGGCGCTCGGCGCCTACGCGCACCAGGATCTGCCCTTCGAGAAGCTGGTGGCCGAGCTGCGCCCCGAGCGCCGGCTCGACGGCAACCCGCTCTTCCGCGTCGCCCTCTCGCTCAACCGCCCGCTGCCGCCGCTCGCCACCGCCTCCGCCGCCGGCCTGCCGCTCCGCGGCCGGGCGCGCGAGACCCCCACCGGCACGGCGAAGTTCGACCTTGCGCTGGCCCTCGCCGACGAGGCGAGCGGGCTCGCGGGCGTCTGGGAGTACCGCACCGATCTCTTCGACCGCACCACCGTGGCGCGTTTCGCCGCCGCCTTCGGCCATCTCCTCGCCGACGCCGTGGCCCATCCGAGGCGGCCGATCGGCCGCCTCGACCTGCTGGGGGAGGCCGCGCGGCACCAGCTGAGCTGCGAGTGGAACGACACCGCGGCGGTCTTTCCGCGCCAGGCGACGCTCGCCGCGCGCTTCGCCCGCCAGGCGGCGCAGACGCCGGACGCCGTCGCCCTCGCCGGCCCGGCGCTCGGCGAGGCGGTGAGCTACGGCGAGCTGCGGCGGCGCGCGGCGGTCCTTGCGCGGCGGCTCTCGGCGCGCGGCGTCGGCGCCGAGAGCCGGGTGGCGCTCGCCCTCCCCCGCTCGGTCGACCTGGTCGTCGCAATCCTCGCCATCCTCGAGGCCGGCGGCGCCTACGTACCGCTCGATCCCGCCTACCCCGCGGCGCGCCTCGCCTTCATGCTCGCCGACTCGGGCGCCGGTCTGCTCGTCACCCGCCTCACTCGCCGCGGCTTCGACGGCGCCCTGGAAGACATCGCTCAAGGTGCCGGGGTGCCCGTCCTCGACCTCGACGCGGTCGATCTCGCGGCCGCCGGCGACGATCCCGCCGATGCGGCGGATGGCCTCTCCGGCGATGCCGACAACCTCGCCTACGTCATGTACACCTCGGGCTCGACCGGAGTGCCGAAGGGGATCGCGGTCACCCATCGCAACGTCGTGCGGCTGGTCGAGGGGGCGCGCTACGTCGCCTTCGGCCCGCGGCAGGTCTTCCTGCAGCTCGCCCCGGCCTCCTTCGACGCCGCGACGCTCGAGATCTGGGGGCCGCTCCTCCATGGCGGCCGGCTGGCGCTGGCGCCGCCCGGCCGCGCGACGCTCGCCGAGCTCGCCGCGCTGATCCGCGACCACGGCATCACGACGCTCTGGCTCACCGCCGGCCTTTTCCACCAGATGGTCGACGAGGAGCTCGCCGGTCTGGCGCCGCTCCGCCAGCTCCTCGCCGGCGGCGACGCGCTGTCGCCGCCGCGCGTGCGGGCGGCGCTCGCCCGGCTGCCGGGCACCCGCCTGGTCAACGGCTACGGCCCGACCGAGGGGACGACCTTCACCTGCTGCGAGCGGCTGGCGGACGCCGGGGCAGGCGGCGTGGTCGCCATCGGGCGGCCGATCGAGAACGCCCGCGTCCACGTTCTCGACGCCCGCCTCGAGGGCCTCCCCATCGGCGTGCCGGGCGAGCTCTGCCTGGGAGGCGACGGCCTGGCGCGCGGCTATCTCGATCGCCCGGCGCTCACCGCCGAGCGCTTCGTGCCCGATCCGCTGTCGGAGGTCCCCGGCGAGCGCCTCTACCGCACCGGCGACCGCGTGCGGCTCCTCCCCGACGGCCGGCTCGATTTCCTCGGCCGCGCCGACGCGCAGGTGAAGATCGCCGGCCAGCGGATCGAGACGGGGGAGATCGAGGCGGCACTCGCCGCGCATCCGCGGGTGCGACAGAGCGCCGCGGTGGTCGAGGGCGCCGGCGCCGAGGAGAAGCGGCTCGTCGCCTTCGCCGTGCCCGCCGAGCCGGCGGCCGATGATCCGACGCTGGCGGCCGACATCCGCGCCTGGCTGGCGGCGCGGCTGCCCGAGGCGATGGTGCCGGCGCGGATCGTCGTCGTCGACCGCCTGCCGCTCACCGCCAACGGCAAGGTCGACCGCGCCGCTCTCGTCGAGCGCGCCGGGGGCGCGGCACTGGGAGGAGGAGGAGGCGCCGAGGGGGATCGCACGCCGGTCATGGAGCTCCTCGCCGGGGTGTGGGCCGACCTCCTGCAGCGCGAGCGGGTGGGCGTCCACGACAGCTTCTTCGACCTCGGTGGCCACTCGCTCCTCGGCACCCGCCTGATCGCTCGCGTGCGCCATCTCTTCGGCATCGAGCTGTCGCTGCGCGCCCTCTTCGAAGAGCCGACGGTCGCCGGCCTCGCCGGACTCGTCGAGCGCGGCCTGCAGGGGACGGCGCTCGCCGCGCTGCCGCTCACCGCCGCGCGGCGCGACCCCGCGGCGGGCGCCGGAGAGACGACGCCAGCGTCGGTCACCCAGCGCCGCCTCTGGTTCCTCCAGCAGCTCGCCCCGGCGGGCTTCTTCCTGAACGTGCCCCACACCGTGCGCCTGCGCGGCGACCTCGCGGCGCCGGTCCTGGCGCGCGCCCTCTCCGCCATCGTCGCCCGCCACGAGCCGCTGCGCACCTCCTTCGTCACCCGCGGCGGCGAGCCGCAGCAGCGCGTCGCGGCGCCGGCGCCGCTCGCCCTGCCGCGGGTCGACCTCGCCGACCTCCCCGCCGGCCGCCGCGAGGCGGCGGCGCGCCGTCTCGTCGAGGGCGAGGGCGAGCGGCGCTTCGACCTCACCCGCGGCCCGCTCCTCCGCTGCCTGCTCATTCGTCTGGCGCCGGCCGATCACGTGCTCGCCCTCGTCCCCCATCACCTCGTCTTCGACGGCTGGTCGTTCGGCATCCTCTTCCGCGAGCTGGGCGAGCTCTATGGCGCCTTCGCCCTCGGCCGGCCGTCGCCGCTGCCGCCGCTCGCCGTCAGCTACACCGACTTCGCCAGCTGGCAGCGCCGCGTGCTCGCCGGGCCGCTCGGCGAGGAGCAGCTCGCCTACTGGCGGCAGAGGCTCTCCGGCCTCCCCGCCCTCGATCTCGTCACCGACCATCCGCGGCCGGCGGTCCCCTCTTTCCGCGGCGACTTCGCGACGCTGGCGCTGGCGGCGCCGCTCGCCGTTGCGCTGGCGGCGCTCGGCCGCCGCCAGGGCGTGACGCTCTTCATGATCGTCCTCGCGGCATGGCAGACGCTCCTCTGCAAGCTCTCCGGCCAGCGCGACTTCCCGGTCGGCGCGCCGGTCGCCGGGCGCAGCCGGGCGGAGGTCGAGGGGCTGATCGGCTTCTTCGTCAACACCGTCGTGCTGCGCTCCGATCTCGCCGGCGGACCGCGCTTCGCCGATCTCCTCGGGCGGACGCGGGAGACGGTGCTCGGCGCCTATGCCCACCAGGACCTGCCGTTCGAGGAGGTGGTGCTGGCGCTCAAGCCCGAGCGCCACGCCGCCGCCAACCCGATCTTCGAGGTCCTCCTCTCCTTCGAGGAGCCTCCGGCGCTCCCCGCGCTGCCGGGGCTGGCGCCGGAGCCGTTCGGCTTCCGCTACGACGCCGCGCATTTCGAGCTGATGCTGGTCGTCAGCCGCGCCGTCGTCCCAGAAGGGGCGCGCGGCGGCGGCCTCTCGCTCACCCTCAGCTTCCGCCGCGACCTCTTCGACGTCACCACGGCGAGCCGCCATCTGGCGCATCTCGCGACGCTCCTCGTTTCCGGCGCCGCGGCGCCGGAAACGGCGGCGCTGGCGCTGCCGTTCTGGGACGACGGCGCCCGCCACCAGGTGCTCCACGAATGGAGCACCGAGGGCTGGACGGCGGCGCCGCTGCCGACCGCCGATCGCCTGGCGCTCGCCGCCGCCGGCCGCGCGCCGGACGCCGTGGCGGTGAGCGGCCCTGGCGGTACCCTGAGCTACGGGGCGCTCGCCGCCTGCGCCGCCGGGGTCGCCGAGCGGCTCCGCCGGCTGGGGGTCGGACGGGGGGCGCGCGTCGCCCTCGCCCTCGAGCGCTCGCCGGAGCTCGCTGCCGCGGCGCTCGGGGTGCTGGCGCGCGGCGCCGCCTGCCTGGCGATCGATCCCGCCATCCCCGACGCCCGCCTCGCCGAGATCCTCGCCGATGCCGGCGCCGCGGCGATCGCCGGCCTGCCGGCGACGCTCGTCCGCCGCTTCGGCCCGGAGAGGGGACCCTCGCCGCCGCCGCTCGCGGTCGACATCGAGGCGATCTGCCGCGCCGCCCTGCGGTCGCTATCGCCGGCGCCCGCGGCCGCCGATCAGCGCCACCGCCTCGCCGCCGCGGCGCACGGCGCGGCCGATCTCGCCTACGTCATCTACACCTCCGGCTCGACCGGGCGGCCGAAGGGGGTCGAGCTGACCCACGACGGGCTCTCCGACCTCCTCGCCTGGCACTTCGAGCGCTTTCCCACCACACCGGCCGACCGCGCCTCGTGGGCCGCCAACCCCGGCTTCGACGCCTCGGCCTGGGAGCTGTGGGGGGCGCTCGCCGCCGGCGCCAGCCTGCACGTGCCGCCGCCGGCGATCGCCCGCTCGCCGCGCGATCTCTACGCCTGGATGGCGAGCGAGGAGATCACCACCGCCTTCCTCACCACGCCGCTCGCGGAGGCGGTCGTCCGCCTGGAGCCGCCGCCCGGGCTGGTCCTCCGCCTGCTGGTGACCGGCGGCGACCGCCTGCGCCAGGCCCCGGTCCCAGGCGCGGAGTACACCTTCGTCAACCACTACGGGCCGACGGAGACGACGGTGGTGTCGACCGCCGAGGTGGTCCCACCCGCGGCGCGCTCCGGCGCCACGCCGCCGATCGGCCGGCCGATCACCGGGGCGGCGATCTATCTCCTCGACGAGGATCTGGCACCGGTGCCGGTCGGCGGCCGCGGCGAGATCTGCCTCGGCGGCCGCTGCCTGGCGCGCGGCTATCTCGACCGCCCCGAGCTCACTGCCGAGCGCTTCGTCCCGCTCCCCGACTGGGACGGTGCCTCCACGGCTCCCGGCGCCCGCCTCTATCGGTCGGGCGACTTCGGGCGTCTGCTGGCGGACGGCCGCATCGACTTCCTCGGCCGCGTCGACCGCCAGGTGAAGGTGCGCGGCTTCCGCGTCGAGCTGGGGGAGATCGAGGCGCAGCTCGCGGCGCACCCGGCGTGGCGGGAGGCGGCGATCCTCGTCGAGGAGTCGCCGGCCGGCAGCCGGCTCGTCGCCTGCGTCGTCCCGCGCGTCTCAGGCGCTGTCTCCGGCTCGGCGCCGGACCCCGCGGCCCTCCGCGACCACCTGCGCGGCCTGCTCCCCGACTACATGGTGCCGGCGCTCTTCGTCGCCGTCGACTCCCTGCCGCTCAACCCCAACGGCAAGCTCGACCGCGCCGCGCTCGCCCGCCTCGCGGCGCAGGCTGCAACGCACGCCGGCGACGACCGCGGCGAGGCCGCCGCGGCGGAGCTGCCGCAGGGCCACGTCGAGCTCTTCCTCGCCCGCCTGTGGCGCGAGGTGCTGCGGCTGCCGGAGGCGATGGCTCTCCGCGCCGAGGACAACTTCTTCGACCTCGGCGGCCAGTCTCTCGCCATGGTCGCCGTGCACGAGAGGATCCGCGCCGAGCTCGACGCCGAGCTGCCGCTCGTCGAGCTCTTCGAGCACACCACGATCCGCAGCCTGGCGGCGCGGCTCTCCGGCGGCGCGGCGGAGCCGGCGGCGGCGGGCGACCTCGCCGAGCGGGCCGAGCGCCAGCGCCAGGCGCCGGCCTGGAAAGAGCGCGCCCGGCAGGCGCGGCGCCGGACGGCGTCATGAGCGGCACCTTGGAGAGTGGAGAGCACGCCGTCCCCGCTGCCTGGAAAGGGAAGCCCATGTTCCGCATCGTCCTCGTCAACATGCCCTTCACCGCGGTCGAGTTCCCGTCGATCGCCCTCACCCAGCTCCAGGCTGTGGTTGCCGAGCGCTGCTCGGGCCGCGCCGAGGTCGAGATCTGCTATCCGTCGCACGACGTCTGCCAGCACCTCGGGATCGAGACCTACCGGCGGATCTGCAACGAGGCCTCCTTCTCGGGGCTCGGCGACTGGATGTTCCGTGATCTCGCCTTCCCCGGGCTGCCCGACAACACCGCCGAGTACCGGCTGCGCTACTACCCCTCGCGCCAACACGCCGAGATCTTCGACGAGGCGCTCGCCGCGCGCGCCGACCTCGACCGCCTGCTCGACGACATCGCCGAGCGCTACCGCCTGGACGCGGCCGACCTCATCGGCTTCACCTCGATGTTCTCGCAGAACGCCGCCTCCTTCGCCATGGCTCGCCGCCTGAAGGAGATGCGGCCGGAGCTGCTGACGACGATGGGGGGCGCCAACTGCGAGTCGCCGATGGGCGAGGAGATCGCCATCCACGTGCCGGCGATCGACTACGTCTTCTCCGGCCCGGCGCTGGTCACCTTCCCGCGCCTGGTCGAGGCGCTCGTCGACGGCGACGCGGCTCGCGCCGAGCGCCTGAGCGGCGTCTTCACCCACGGCAAGCTGACCGCCGCTTCGGCCGCGGCTGCTGCGGCCGGCGGACACGCCCAGGCCTTCGGCGAGGAGCTGCCGATCGACGTTCCTGTGCCGCTCGACTACGGCCGCTTCCTCGCCGACTTCGAGCGCGCTTTCGCCGGCCTCGCGGTCGATCCCATCCTGCTCTTCGAGACCTCGCGCGGCTGCTGGTGGGGCGAGCGCGCCCACTGCACCTTCTGCGGCTTGAACGGCTCGACGATGAGCTATCGCGCCATGGCTCCCGACAACGCCAAGGCGCTCATCCGCTCGCTCTTCGCCTACCATCCGCGGGTGCGGCAGCTCTCCTGCGTCGACAACATCATGCCGCGCGAGTACCCGCGCACCGTCTTCGCCGAGCTGGCGCCGCCGCCCGGCTTCTCGATCTTCTACGAGGTCAAAGCCGACGTCCCCGAGGAGGACCTGGCGCTGCTCTCCGCCGCCGGCATCGACTCGGTGCAGCCCGGCATCGAGGCGCTCGCCACCTCGACGCTGACCCTCATGCGCAAGGGGACCACGGCGTCGAAGAACATCGAGTTCCTCATGAATTGCCTGGTGCACGACGTGCAGCCGGCCTGGAACCTGCTCGTCGGCTTCCCCGGCGAGGGCGAGGAGGTCTACCGCCGCTATCTCGAGGACATCCCGCACCTCGTCCACCTGGCGCCGCCGGCGGGCGTCTTCCCGGTGCGCTTCGACCGCTTCAGCCCCTATTTCACCAAGGCCGAGAGCTATGGCCTGAAGCTCCAGCCGCTCGACTTCTATGGCAAGATCTACCCCTTCCCGCCGGCCAGCCTCGCCCGCTTCGCCTACTACTTCGCGGACAAGAACCTGGCAGCCCCCTACTTCCTCGCCATGGCGCGCTGGATCGACAAGCTGCGCAAGGCGATCGCCGCCTGGGCGCTGGCCTGGAAGGGCGGCGAGCCGCCGGTCCTCTGCTTCGAGCGGCCGGCGGGGACGACGGTCCGCGACACCCGCTCGGGCGCCGAGGTGCTCCACGACCTCGGCGAGAGCGGCCGGCGGGTCCTCGCGGCGCTGGTGCGGCCGGTGGCGGCGACGGAGCTGGCATCGCTCGTCGCCGACCGGCCGGCGCTGTCGCCGGAAGAGCTCGCCGCCGAGGTCGACCGCCTGCGCCGGCTCGGCCTGATCTTCGAGGACCGGCAGAAGCTGATGAGCCTCGTCTTCCCGCGCGCGCCGCGGGCGCCGCGGGTCGCGGCGCGCTACCGCGAGCGGGTCCTCCCGCCGCCGGCCGGCGCGGAGCCGGCGCGGGCGAGCGAGGCGCGATGAGCACCGCGACGCTCTACCGCCGGCTCGCCGCGCTGTCGCCCGAGCAGCGCGCCCAGTTCACCCGCCAGCTGGCGGCCAACGGCCTCGGCGACCCCGACGCCGAGATCTCACCGCGGTCGCCGGACGCCGGGCCGCCGCCGGCGTCCCTGATGCAGCAGCGTCTCTGGCTGCTCGATCAGATGGAGCCCGGCAATCCGTTCTACAACCTGCCGCTCCTCGGCTTTCGGCTGCAAGGGCCGTTCGGCCGCCGCGAGCGGGCCGCCCTCGCCGCCGCCTGCGCCGAGATGGAGCGCCGCCACGAGGCGCTGCGCACCACCTTCGCAGCGCTCGACGGGGCGCCGATCCAGGTGATCGCGGCGCCGGAGCCGCCGCTGCCGCTGCCGCTCGCCGACCTCTCCGCCCTGCCGGAGGCAGCGCGCGCGGAGGCCGCCCGCGCCGTCACCCTCGCCGAAGCGCGCCGGCCCTTCGACCTCGCCCGCGGACCGCTTTGGCGGCGGGCTCTCGTCCACCTCGACGACGGCGACCACCTGCTTCTCGTCACCATGCACCACATCATCTCGGACGCCTGGTCGATCGGCATCTTCTATCGCGAGCTCACCGCCCTCTACAGCGCCTACCGGGAGCACCGGCCGTCGCCGCTCGCCGAGCTGCCGGTGCAATATCCCGACTACGCGCTGTGGCAGCGCCGCCGGCTCTCCGGCGAGACGCTGGCGGGCGAGTTCGCCTTCTGGCGCGGCCAGCTCGAGGGCGCCCCCGAGCGGCTGGAGCTGCCCGTCGACCGGCCGCGCCTGGGCGCCCGCAGCTACCGCGGACGGCGGCGGACGCTGGCGCTGCCGGAGGCGCTCCCGGCGGCGCTCGCCAGGCTCGCGCAGGCGACCGGCAGCAGCCTCTTCATGGTCCTCCTCGCCGGCTTCAATGCCGTCATCCACCGCCTCACCGGCCAGGACGACCTGGTGCTCGGCTCGCCGGTCTCCGGCCGCAACCACGTCGGTACCGAGCGCCTCATCGGCTTCTTCGTCAACACCGTCGTCTACCGCATTCGCCTGCGCGGCGAGCTCACCGTGCGGCAGCTCGCCGCCGCCGTCCGCAACGTCGTGCTCGACGTCTACGAGCACCAGGAGCTCCCCTTCGACCGTCTCGTCGAGGAGATCCAGCCGCGGCGCAGCGCGAGCTACGGGCCGGTCTTCCAGGCGATGTTCTCGCTGCAGAACATCGCCACCCCCGACCTCGCCCTCGAGGGTCTGGCGGTCACCCCGCAGTGGATCGACAACGGCACCGCGCAGACCGACCTCATCCTCTTCGCCGGCGCCCAGCGCCGCGGCCTCGACGTCCTGCAGCTCGAGTACAGCACCGACCTCTTCGACGACGCGACCATCGAGCGGATGGAGGGGCATCTGCTCTGCCTCCTCGCCGCCGCGGCGCGGGATCCCGAGGCGTCGATCGCCGATCTCGAGATCTTGAGCGCCGCCGAGCGCGGCCAGCTCGCCGCCTGGAGCGGCGCCGGCGGCGCCTCGACCGCCGGGCCGACGCCAGAGCCGCCGGAACCGCGGCTCGATCTCGCCTTCGCGGCGCAGGCGGCGCGCCGGCCGCAGAGCGTCGCCGTCGAGCTCGGCGATGCCGCGCTCAGCTACGGCGAGCTGGCAGCGCGCGCCGGCCGCCTCGCCGCCCGCCTGCGCCGGCTCGGCGTCGGGCCGGAGGTGGTGGTGGGGCTCTGTCTCGAGCGCACCTTCGACCTGCCGATCGCCATCCTCGGCACCCTGGCGGCTGGCGGCGCCTACCTGCCGCTCGATCCCGAGTCGCCGCCCGAGCGGCTGCGCTTCATCCTCGCGGATGCCGCGGCGCCGGTGGTGGTGACCACCCGCCACCTGGCGAGCCGGCTCGACGCGGCGAGCAGTCGCGTCGTCCTCCTCGACGAGCCCGACGACGCCACGGCGGCGGAGACGTCCGACACTTCGCCGAGCGCGCCTCCGCTCGCCGACGCCGCCGCCTACGTCATCTACACCTCCGGCTCGACCGGGCGGCCGAAGGGCGTGCTGGTCAGCCATCGCGCCGTCCTCCGGCTGTTCACGGCGACCGCCGCGGATTTCGACTTCGGACCCGCGGACGTGTGGACGGTCTTCCACTCGTTCGCCTTCGACTTCGCGGTCTGGGAGCTGTGGGGGGCGCTCTTCCACGGCGGCCGCGCCGTGCTGGTGCCGGCAGCGGCGGCACGCGCGCCGGAGGATTTCCTCCACATCCTGAGCACCCGCCAGGTCACCTTACTCAGCCAGACGCCGTCCGCCTTCCGCGCTCTCCTCGGCGTCATGCCGCCCCAGGGCTTCGGCGCCGCCGAGCCCGCGGGCAGCCTGCGCGCCGTCGTCTTCGGCGGCGAGGCGCTGCAGCCGGAGGATCTGCGTCCCTGGCTGGCGCGCTCCGGCGGCGTGCCGCGGCTGATCAACATGTACGGCATCACCGAGACGACCGTGCACTCGACGTTCAGGCCGCTCGCCGCCGCCGACCTCGCGGCGGCCGGCAGCCCGATCGGCACGCCGCTCGCCGATCTCAGCCTCCACCTCGTCGACCGCGCCGGCGGCGCCGTGCCGGTCGGGGTACCGGGCGAGATCCGCATCGGCGGCGCCGGGGTGGCTCGCGGCTACCTCGGCCAACCGGCGCTGACCGCCGAGCGCTTCGTCCCCGACCCCTTCTCCGCCGTGCCCGGCGGGCGCCTCTACCGCTCCGGCGACCTCGGCCGCCGGCGGCCGGACGGCGACGTCCTCTATCTCGGCCGCATCGACCACCAGGTCAAGCTGCGCGGCGTGCGCATCGAGCTCGGCGAGATCGAGGCCGCGCTCGCCGCGCATCCGGGGATCGCCGCCGCCGCCGTCGCGGCGCGCGAGCTGGCGCCCGGCGAGACCGGCCTCGTCGCCTACTTCGTGGCGGCGGGCGAGCACGAGCCTGCGACCGCCGACCTGCGCAGCTTCCTCCGCACCACCCTCCCCGAGGTGATGGTGCCGGCGGCGTTCGTGGCGCTCGCCGCCCTGCCGCTCACCGTCAACGGCAAGCTCGACCGCCAGGCGCTGCCGGCTCCCGACCGCCTGCGGCAGTCGGGCGAGGTGCACCGGCCGCCGTCGACGCCGCTCGAGGAGACCGTGGCGGCGGTCTGGCGCGAGCTCCTCGGGCTCGATCGCATCGGGGTGAGCGAGGACTTCTTCGAGCTCGGCGGCCACTCTCTCCTCGCCACCCGCCTCGCCTCCCGCCTGCGCGACCGGCTGGACGTCGAGCTCTCGGCGCAGGTCGTCTTCCACTCGCCGACCATCGCCGGCCTGGCGGTCGAGCTCGATCGGCTGGTCGCCGCGCGCGCCCAGGCGGCGGCGGACGGCACGCTGGCGCCGCGCGCCCCGGCGCTGGTGCCGGTGGCGCGCCGCACGCGGCGCACCGTCACCACGGGGCGGAGCGGCGGATGAGCATCGTCGAGAAGGAACGGCCGGCGGAGCTCTCAGCAGACACCGCGCCGGACATCGCGGACGCCGACGAGATCTTCGTCGCCCCGACCTCGTTCGCCCAGGCGCGCCTCTGGCTGCTCGAGCGGCTCGACCCCGGCCTCGCCGCCTACAACGTGCCGCTCGCCCTCACCCTCGGCGGCCCGCTGCGGCCGGCGGCGCTCGCCGCGGCGCTCGACGCCCTCGTCGAGCGCCACGAGACGCTGCGCAGCGGGCTCGCCGAGGATCTCGAGGAGGGCGGCGGCCAGCCGGTGCAGATGATCTCGCCGCCGGCGCCGCTGCCGCTGCCGGCGATCGATCTCTCCGCCCTCGGCCCGCGCGCTGATCCGACGGTCCTCGCCATCCTCGCCGGCGAGGCGGCGCGCCCCTTCGACCTCTCCCGCCTCACCCTCGTCCGCGCCGTCCTCTTCCGGCTCGGCACCGAGCGGCACCTGCTCCTCGTCAACCACCATCACGCGATGACCGATGCCTGGTCGCTCGGCGTCCTCTTGCGCGACCTCTTCGAGCTCTATGCCGCCGCCCGCGACGGGCGGCCGCCGCGGCTCCCCGAGCTCCCCATCCAATATGCCGACTTCGCCGCCTGGCAGCGCGACTGGCTGCAGGGGGACGCGCTCGCCGAGCGGCTCGAGCCGTGGCGGCGGCGGCTCGCCGGCGCGCCGGCGACGATCTCGCTGCCAACCGACCGGCCGCGCGGCGGCGGCAGCGCCTTCGCCCGCGCCGGCGGCCACGCGCCGTTCGACCTGCCGCGCGGGCTGGGCGCCACGCTCCGCGAGGTCGGCCGCGCCGCCGGCGCGACGCCCTTCATGGTCCTCCTCGCCGGCTACGAGGCGCTCCTCGCGCGCCTCGCCGGCCAGGGCGATCTGGTGCTCGGCACGACGGTCGCCAACCGCGACCGCAGCGAGACCGAGAACCTGATCGGCCTCTTCGTCAATACCCTCGCGCTGCGCTGCGAGCTGGGCGACGACCCCTCCTTCGCCGACCATCTGGCGCGGGTGCGCGAGACGACCATCGAAGCCTTCGCCCACGCCGACCTCCCCTTCGAGCGGCTGGTCGAGGAGCTCAAGCCCGAGCGGCGGCTGGCCGAGAACCCCCTCTTCGAGGTGGCCTTCGCCTTCCAGCGCCCGCCGCTCGCCGGCGCCGGCGGCGACGGCCTGCGCCCGGGGATCCTCGAGATCGACACCGGCATCGCCAAGTTCGAGCTGGTGCTCCACCTGGTCGACGGCGACGACGTCATCCATGGCTTCTGGGAGTACCGCAGGGCGCTCTTCGACCGCACCTCGATCGACCGCCTCACGGCGCGCCTGGCGACGCTCCTCGCCGATGCCGCGGCGCACCCGGCGCGGCGGATCAGCGAGCTGGCGCTGCTCAGCGCCGCCGAGCGCCACCAGGTGGCGGTCGAGTGGGCAGCCGTCGAGGCGCCGGCGTCGGCGCAGCCTCTCGCCTACCAGCTCTTCAGCGCCCAGGCGGCGCGCACACCCGACCTGCCGGCGGCGACCTTCGGAGACGGCCCCGGCTTCTCGCTCACCTACCGCGAGCTGCAGGTCCGCGCCGAGCGCCTCGCCCGGCGCCTCCTCGCCCACGGCGCCGGAAGGGAGCGCGCCGTCGCCGTGCTCGTCGAGCGCTCGCTGGCGCTGCCGGTCGCCGTCCTCGGCGCCCTCGCCGCCGGCGCCGCCTACGTGCCGCTCGACCCGGAGTACCCGCGCGAGCGCCTGGCGCTCATCGTCGACGACGCGCGCGCGGCGGTGGTCGTGGCGGAGAGCCGCCTGCGCGAGCGGCTGCCGGCGAGCGCGCTCCCGCTCGTCCTCCTCGACCCGCTGGACGGCAATGCAGCGGCCGACGCGCTCGTCGGGGTCGGCGGCGGCGAGCCGCTCCCCGCCGCCGACCCCGACGACCTCGCCTACGTGCTCTTCACCTCCGGCTCGACCGGGCGGCCGAAGGGTGTCGCCATGCCGCACCGCGCGCTCGCCAACCTCCTCGCCTGGCAGCTCGCCGTCGGCGGCGCGCAGGAGGGGCGCGCCACCCTGCAGTTCGCCCAGCTCTCCTTCGACGCCTCCTTCCAGGAGATGTTCGCCACCTGGGGAGCGGGCGGCACGCTGGTGCTCCTCGACGACGCGGTCCGCCGCGACCCCGAGGCGCTCCTCGACTTCGTCGACCGGCGGTCGGTCGGCCGCATCTTCTTCCCCTCGATCGCCCTCCAGCAGCTCGCCCAGGCCGCCGTCGGCCGGCCGGCGCCGCGCGCCCTCCGCGAGCTGGTGACCGCCGGCGAGCAGCTGCAGGTGACCCCCGCCGTGCGCGCCCTGGTCGGCCGCCTGCAGGCCGACGCCGCGGTGCAGCCGCCCGCCGTCCGCCTGCACAACCACTACGGCCCCACCGAGGCTCACGTGGTGACCGCGCTGGTGCTGCCGGACGGCGACCCCGGCCTCTGGCCGGCGCTGCCGGCGATCGGCCGGCCGATTCCGGGCGCCGTCATCCGCCTGCTCGACGCGCGCTTCGCGCCGGTCCCCATCGGCGTGCCGGGCGAGCTCGCGATCGGCGGCGCCTGCCTGGCGCGCGGCTACCGCGGCCGCGCCGAGCTCACCGCCGAGCGCTTCGTGCCCGACCCGGGGAGCTCGCCGAGCGCGCCGGGAGCGCGGCTCTACCGCACCGGCGACCTGGCGCGCTTCCGCGCCGACGGCAGCATCGAGTACCTCGGACGCGGCGACGGCCAGGTCAAGGTGCGCGGCGTCCGGGTCGAGCCGGCGGAGGTGGAGGCGGTGCTCTCGACCCATCCGCAGGTCGCCGAGTGCGCCGTCGTGGCGCGCCGCAGTGCCGGCGCCGAGACCGTGCTCGCCGCCTATGTCGTCTCCCGCGGCGGGCCGGCGCTCGCCGGCCGCCTGCTGCGCGACTTCCTGCGCGGCAAGCTCCCCGACGCTCTGGTGCCGTCGGCCTTCGTCGAGCTCGCCGCGCTGCCGCGCACCGCCTCCGCCAAGGTCGACCGCGGCGCGCTCCCCGACCCGGGGATCGACACCTCGCTCGCCGCCGGCTTCGTCGCGCCGCGGACGCCGGTGGAGGAGATGCTCGCCGGCATCTGGTCTGGGGTGCTGCGGCTGGCGCGGATCGGCGCCCACGACAACTTCTTCGATCTCGGCGGCCACTCGTTGAACGCCACCACGGTCACCGCCCAGGTGCGGACGACCTTCCACGTCGAGCTGCCGGCGCGCGCCCTCTTCGAGGCGCCGACTCTCGCCGAGCTCGCCCTCCGCGTCGAGCAGCTCCTCCTCGCCGAGGAGGGGCTCGAGCTGCCGCCGATCGTCGCCGAGCCGCGCGACGGCGAGCCGCCGCTCTCCTTCGCCCAGCAGCGGCTGTGGTTCCTCGACCGCCTCGCCGGCGGCGCCAGCCCGTTCTACAACATCGCCGTGGCGCTCGGCCTGCGCGGTCCGCTGGCGCCGGCGGCGCTCGCCGCGGCGCTCACCGAGATCGTCCGCCGCCACGAGGCGCTGCGCACCACCTTCCGCGCCGGCGCCGGCGGCGAGACCGTCCAGGTCGTCCATCCGCCCTCGGCCTTCCCGCTGCCGGTGATCGATCTAGGCGCCCTCGGCGCCCTTCCGGACGCCGCCCTCCGCGGCGAGGTCGAGCGCCTCGCCCGCGACCATGCCCACCGCCCCTTCTCGCTCGCCGACGGGCCGCTCCTCCGCGCCGGCCTGCTGCGGCTGCCGGGCGAGGATCTCCACGCCCTGCTCCTCTCGATGCATCACATCGTCTCCGACGGCTGGTCGCTCGAGGTCTTCGTGCGCGAGCTCGCGGCGCTCTATGTCGGCGGCGTCGAGGGCAAGCCGCCGGCGCTCGCCGAGCTGCCGGTGCAGTACGCCGACTTCGCCCGCTGGCAGCGGCGCTGGCTCGCCGGGCCGGTGCTCGACACCCAGCTCGCCTACTGGCAGGGCCGCCTCGCCGGCGCGCCCTTCACCCTCGAGCTGCCGACCGACCGGCCGCGGCCGGCGCTGCAGTCCTACGCCGGCGCCGCGGCGCTCCTCCACCTGCCGCTCGCCGTCGCCGAGGATCTGCGCACGCTGGCGCGCGGCGAGCGGGCGACGCTCTTCATGATCCTCCTCGCCGCCTTCGCCGCCCTCCTCGAGCGCACCTGCGGCCAGGACGACATGCTGCTCGGCACGCCGATCGCCAACCGCAACCGCGCCGAGATCGAGCCGCTGATCGGCGTCTTCGTCAACACCCTGGTGCTGCGCGTCGAGCTCGCCGGCGAGCCGGCGTGGCGCGCCCTCCTGGCGCGGGTGCGCGAGACGGCGCTCGCCGCCTATGCGCATCAGGATCTCCCCTTCGAGCGGCTGGTCGAGGCGCTGCAGCCGCCGCGCGACCTGTCGCGCAACCCGCTCTTCCAGGTCTCGTTCTCGATGGGGACGACGCCGTGGGACGACTTCGATCGCTCCGGCCTCGCCATCGGCTCGCTCGGCCTCGACCTCGAGAACGACCTCGAGCTCTTCGACCTCACCCTGCAGGTCTTCGAGACCCCCGGCGGGCTCGACGCCCGCCTCGCCTACAACCCCGATCTCTTCGACGCCACCACGGTCGCCCGCCTCGGCGCCCGGCTGGAGACGCTCCTCGCGGCGCTCGCGGCGGATGCCGATGGCTCCCCCGCCGGCCTGCCTCTCCTCTCCGCCGCCGAGCGCCAGCAGCTCTGCGAGTGGGATCTGGACGCTTCCCCTCTGGCGCCCGCGCCGGCGGCGACCGCCGCGGCGCTCTTCGCGGCGCAGGTGGCGCTGCGGCCCGAGGCGCCGGCGCTCGGCGGCGACGGCGGGCTCTCCTACGAGGAGCTCGACCGCCGCGCCAACCGCCTGGCGCGCCATCTCGAGGGGCTGGGCGTCGGACCCGAGGTGGTAGTCGCCCTGGCGCTCGACGGCGGAAGCGATTTCGCCACCGCCGTCCTCGCCGTCTGGAAGGCCGGCGGCGCCTATCTCCCGCTGCCCGCCAACCTGCCGCGCGAGCGGGTCGACTACCTCCTCGCCGACAGCGGCGTCCGCCTGCTCGTCACCCGCGACCGCGATCGCAATCTCAGTGAGGTGAGCTTCGCGGGACAGGAGCTGGCGCGCCTCGACCTCACCACCGCTGCCGCGGCGATCGGCCGCGAGGACGCCGCGCCGCGGCCGGCTCCCGACCTGCCGCAGAGCCTCGCCTACGTCATCTACACCTCGGGCTCGACCGGGCGGCCGAAGGGCGTCCAGGTCTCGCACCAGGCGCTCGCCGCCCACGCCATCGCCTTCGCCGCACGGCTGGACCTGGCGCCCGGCGACCGCGTGCTGCAGGTCGCCTCGTTCGCCTTCGACGTCTCGCTCGACGAGCTGGTGCCGACCCTGATCGCCGGCGCCACCTTCGTCCCCTGGCGCCCGGAGGGGGCGGACCCGGCGGCGCTGGCGCGCACCCTCGCCGAGCGCGAGATCACCGTCGTCAACCTGCCGACCGCCCTCTGGCACCAGGCGGCGCGCGCCTGGGCGGAGGGCCGCCTGCCGGTCGTCCCCGCCCGCCTGCGCTGGGTGCTCGTCGGCGGCGAGGCGCTGCCGCCCGGAGCGCTGGCGCTCTGGCGGCGGACACCGCTCGCCGCGGTGCCGCTGGCGAACGGCTACGGCCCTACCGAGGCGGTGGTGACGGCGACGCTGCATGCCGCGGCGGCCGAGCCGGCGGCGCCGGATGCCGCCGAGCTCGCCCGCCTGCCGATCGGGCGGCCATTCGCCGGCCGCGTGCTCCGCCTGCTCGACCGCCGCGGCGCGCCGGTGCCGCCCGGCGCCGTCGGCGAGGTCCACCTCGGCGGCACGCCGCTCGCCCGCGGCTACCTCGGCCGGCCGGAGCGCACCGCCGAGGCGTTCGTCCCCGACGCGCTCGCTGCGCTGCCCGGCGCCCGGCTCTATCGCAGCGGCGACCTCGCCCGGCAGCGCGGCGACGGCAGCCTGGAGTTCCTCGGCCGCCGCGATCGCCAGCTCAAGGTGCGCGGCTTCCGCGTCGAGCCGGAGGAGGTCGAGGCGGCGCTCCTCGCCCATCCGGCCGTGCGGCAGGCGGCGGTGGTCCTCGCCGCCGGCGGAGCGGCCGGAGGGCTGGGCGCCGAGCCGGACGGCGGCACGGCGCCCGAGCTGCGCACCCTCGCCGCCTATCTCGCCGCCCAGCCGGGGCGCCAGATGCCGAGCGCCGCCGAGCTGCGCGCCTTCTTGGGAGAGCGCCTGCCGCCCTACATGATCCCCTCCTCCTTCGTCGTGCTGGACGAGCTGCCGCAGACGCCCGGCAATAAAGTCGATCGCGCCGGGCTTCCGGCCGCGGCCGCCGCGGCCGAACGGCGCCGGCCCACGGCCGTCGCGGCGCCGGCCGGCGCCGCGCTCGCCGCGGTACCCTCTCCTGTCCTCGAGCCGGCGGCGGTCGCACCGCTCGAAGCGCACATCGCCGCGCTGTGGCGCGAGGTGATCGGCCTCGGTCCCGAGGAGGTCGGCCTCGACGACAACTTCTTCGACCTCGGCGGCCACTCGATGCTCCTCGCCGTCGTGCTCGGCCGCCTGCAGGAGGAGCTGGCGCCCGGCCTCTCGATGATCGAGCTCTTCGATCACCCGACGGTGCGCGACCTCGCCGCCCATCTCACGGCGAGGCTGGCGCCGTCGGCGGCGCGGGCTCAGGCCGCGCTCCCCGCCGCGCCGGCGGCAGAGCCGACGGCAGCGATGCCGCTCCTGCCTGCGGCCGGCGAGAGCGTCGCCGTCATCGGCATGTCGGGCCGCTTCCCCGGCGCCGCCGACGTCGAGACCTACTGGCACAACCTGCGCGCCGGCATCGAGTCGATCTCGTCGTTCCTCCCTGCGGGGGAGACCTGGCAGCCGCCGGAGAGCGGCGTCTTCAACGTGCCGGCGGGCGGCGCCATCGACGGCGTCGAGCTCTGGGATGCCGATTTCTTCGGCTACCGTCGCCGCGAGGCCGAGATGATGGACCCGCAGCAGCGGCTGTTCCTCGAATGCGCCTGGGAGGCGCTCGAGGACGCCGGCTACGGCGCGCGGCGCGGCCGCCGCGGTCGGGTGGGGGTCTTCGGCGGCACCACCCACAACGACTATCTGCTCAACTTGAACGCCCACGGCCTGCTCGCCGAGCCCGCCGGCTCCGACCTCGCCATGGAGGGCAACGAGAAGGACTACCTGACGGTCCGCGTCTCCTACAAGCTCGGGCTCGAAGGGCCCAGCTTCACCGTCGCCGCCGGCTGCGCCACCTCGCTGGTCGCCATCCACCTCGCCGCCGCCAGCCTGCTCGCCGGCGAGTGCGACATGGCGCTCGCCGGCGGCACCGCGATCGCCGGGCGCCAGCGCGCCGGCTACCTCTACCGGCCGGGCAGCACGGTCTCGCCGCACGCCCGCTGCCGCCCCTTCGACGCCGCCAGCGACGGCACGGTCGACAGCGACGGCGCCGGCATCGTGGCGCTCAAGCGCTTGTCCGATGCCTTGGCGGACGGCGACACAATCCACGCCGTCATCCGCGGCTCGGCGCTCACCAACGACGGCGCCGACAAAATCGGCTTCCTGGCGCCGCGCACCGACGGGCGCGCCGCGGCGATCGCCGCCGGGCTCGCCCGCGCCGGCGTCTCCCCCGCCGAGATCGGCTACGTCGAGGCGCACGGCGTCGGCGTGCCGCTCGGCGACGCCGTCGAGGTGGCGGCGCTGCACCTGGCGTTCGGCGCGGCGGGCGGGCCGGGGACCTGCGCTCTCGGCTCCGCCAAGGGGAACGTCGGCCACGCCCACGGCGCCTCCGGCGTCCTCGGCTTCATCAAGGCGGTGCTCGTCCTCGAGCATCGTGAGATCCCTCCCACCCTGCACTACGAGCGGCCCAACCCGGAGATCGACTTCGCGACGGGTCCCTTCTACGTCAATACCCGTCTGCAGCCCTGGGAGAGCGAGGGCGCGCCGCGGCGCGCCGGCGTCAGCTCGTTCGGGCACGGCGGGGTGAACGTCCACGTCGTGCTGGAGGAGGCGCCGCCGGGCTCGCGGCCGGCTCCGCGGCCGGCGCCGGCGGATCCCTGGCAGCTCCTCCTCGTCTCGGCGCGCAGCGAGCCGGCGCTCGCGGCGGCGACCGCACGCCTCGCCGAGCACCTCGAGCGCCACCCCGAGATGGATCTCGCCGATGTCGCCTTCACGCTGCAGCTCGGACGGGAGAGCTTCGCCCACCGCCGCGCCGTGCTCTGCCGCGACGGCGCCGAGGCGGTGCGGGCGCTGACCAGCGACGGCTCCGCGCACGCCGCGACGCGCACGGCGCGGCGGCGCGGCCCGGCGGTCGTCTTCCTGCTGCCGGGCACCGGGGGCGGCGCCGGTCCGGGCGCCGAGCTCTACTCCGCCGACGCCACCTTCCGCGCCGCCTACGACGGCGCCGCCGAGCGCCTCGCCAGCCATCTCGGCCGCGACGTGCGCGGCGCCTTCGGGGCGGCGGAGCCGGCGCTCGCCGACCCAACGCTCGCAGAGCCGGCGCTCTTCGCCTACGAGCTGGCGCTCGCCGCGGCGTTCCGCGGCTGGGGCGTGGCGCCGGACCTGCTCCTCGGCGAGGGGGTCGGCGAGCTCGCCGCCGCCGTCCTCGGCGGCACCCTCACCCTCGACGACGCCGCGGCGCTGGTCGCCCTCCGCGCCGGCCGGCCGACGGCCGCCGCCTGGGCCGCCGCGCTCGCCGCAATGTCGCGCCAGCCGCCGGAGGTGCGCTGGATCTCGGCAGCGACCGGCCGCCGCGTCGAGGCCGCCGAGGCGGTCGACGCGGAGCGCTGGGCCGAGCGTCTGACCGCCGAGCCGCGCCTCGGCGCCGCGCTGGCGCCCCTCCTCGCCGACAGGCTCCGCGTCCTCCTGCCGGTCGGCCCGCCCGCCGGCCTGGCGGCATTGCGGACGGCGGCGGGCGAGGCCGGCGAGGCGGCGCTCGCGCCGGCGCTCGCCGGCGACGACCTGCCGGCGCCGGCGGCGGCGCTCGCGACCCTCGGCAGCCTCTGGCTCGCCGGCGTCGAGGTCGACTGGGCGGCCTACCATCGCGGCGGCGGCCGCCGCCGGCTGCCGCTGCCCACCTACCCTTTCGAGCGCCAGCGCTACTGGGTGGAGACGGCGGAGAACTTCGGCGTCCTGCGCCATCTGGCGACCAGCGCCGGCGAAGCCGTATAAGAGATTCGACGAGGAGCCAGCCATGCTCAAGATCGCCCTGCTCAACATGCCCTTCGCCGGCTATCACCTGCCGTCGATCGGCCTGACCCAGCTCCAGTCGGTGCTCCGCGAGCGCTTCGCAGCCGAGGTCGAGACGCGCGTCGTCTACGCCAGTCTCGACTTCGCCGCCTACATGGGCGTCGATCTCTACCAGCGGGTGGGCGGCGCCGGCGAGCACCTGCAGGCCGGCTTTCCGGAGTGGTTCTTCCGCGCCGCCGCCTTTCCGGAGCTCGAGGACAACACCGACGCCTATTTCGCGCGCCACTACCCCGGCCACGATCCCGCCCAGGCCGCCTTCCGCGAGACGGTGCTCGCCAAGCGCCGCGGCGTCCCGGCCCTTCTCGACGCGCTCATCGAGCGCTACGAGCTCGACCGCTGCGACGTCGTCGGCTCGACCTCGATGTTCTTCGAAAACGTCGTCTGCTTCGCCCTCGCCCGCCGCCTGAAGGAGCGCAACCCGGCGATCATCACCGTCTTGGGAGGCGCCACCTGCGAGTCGCCGTCGGGCGAGGAGTACGTGCGCAACGTGCCGGCGCTCGACTACGTGTTCTCGGGGCCGGCGCTCAAGAGCTTTCCGCGCTTGGTCGCCAACCTCCTCGCCGGCGACACCGCCGCCAACGACCGCATCCCCGGCGTCTTCTCGCAGGCCAACCAGGGGCGCGGCGTGCCGCCGATGGGCGAGGAGCTCGACATCAACGTCCCCATCGGCCTCGACTACGAGCCCTTCCTCGACGCCCTCGCCGAGAAGCTCCCCAACTATGAGATCAAGGCGGTGCTCCCCTTCGAGACCTCGCGCGGCTGCTGGTGGGGCGAGCATGCCCACTGCACCTTCTGCGGCCTCAACAAGTCGACGATGAGCTACCGGGCGATGCGCCCCGACCTCGCGGTCGAGCTGATCCGCTCGCTCTTCCGCTACGCCGATCGCGCCTCGATCCTGATGTGCGTCGACAACATCCTGCAGCGCCAGTACGTCACCGAGGTTTTCCCCTATCTAGAGACGCCGGAGAGCCTCGCCATCTTCTACCAGCTGAAGGCGAACCTGACCGAGCGCGAGATCGCCGCCATGGCCGCGGCGCGGGTGCGGCTGATCACCCCCGGCATCGAGTCGCTCTCCACCTCGACGCTCAAGCTGATGGACAAGGGGGTCTCCGCCTTCCACAACCTCCAAGTGCTCAAATACTGCTCGCTGCACGACGTCCACCCGGGCTGGAACCTCCTCGTCGGCTCGCCGGGCGAGGGCGCCGAGACCTATCGCAAGTACGTCGCCGACCTGCCGAAGCTGGTCCACCTGCCGGCGCCGCAGGCGATCTTCTCGATCCACTTCAACCGCTACAGCCCCTACTTCGTGCGCGCCAAGGAGTATCAGCTGGACCTGCACCCGATCGACTACTACGAGATGGTCTACCCGTTCCCCGCCGAGTCGATCGAGAACATCGCCTACGACTTCATGGACCACAACTTCTCGGCCCAGTACATGGTCGACCTCGCCGCCTGGATCACCCCGGTGCGCGCCTGCCTCGAGCACTGGCACAGCCGCCAGGCGGGCGCCGGACAGGCGATGCGGCCGCTCCTCTTCCTGCGCGAGAGGGACGGCGCCACCATGGTCTACGACTCGCGCGGCGCCGAGCCGCGCGAGATCCCGCTCTCCGACGCCGGCCGGCGCATCCTCGCCCGGCTCGAGGAGCCGCGCCGGCTCGCCGTCCTGGCGCGCGAGCTCCCCGACCTCGCGGCGAGCGAGCTGGCGGCCGAGATCGACGGCTTCCGCGCTCACGGCCTGCTCTTCGAGGAGGACGACAAGCTGATGAGCCTGATCCTGCCGCACGAGCCGCCGCCGATGACCTTCGCGGCGGGCGCCCTGAGCTCGAAGGCCCGCCGCCGCGAGACGGCCGGCGCGGCGGTGGCCGCCGGACCGATCCCGCGCACGGCGCGGCGGGCGGTGCGCAGCGGCGCGCCGCAGGGAGGGGCCTGATGGAGATCTCCTCGGAGCTGGCGCCGGTCGAGCAGCCGGCCGCTCAGGCGCCCGCCGCGGGGCGCCTGTGGAACCGCAACTTCTTCCTCCTCTGGCAGGGGCAGACGGTCAGCCGGCTCGGCGACCAGGCGTTCGCCATCGGCATGATGTTCTGGCTGATGGAGACCACCCGGTCGGCGAGCCTCATGGGCCTCCTGATGACCGCCTCGACGATTCCCGGCGTCCTCCTGACGCCCTTCGGCGGCACCTTCGCGGACCGCCACGCGCGGGTACGCATCCTCGTCGTCTGCGACCTGCTGTCGGCGATCGGCACTCTCGCCTTCGCCGGCCTCATGTTCTGGAGCCACGCCCAGCCGGTGCTGCTCGCCGGCATCTTCATGCTGGGCATCCTCGGCGGCACGGTGCGCGCCTTCTTCATGCCGGCGATCAGCGCCGCCATCCCCGACCTGGTGCCGGCGGAGAGCCTCGCCGCCGCCAACTCGGCGAACCAGTTCACCGTGCAGACCTCGATGCTCGCCGGCCAGGGCGTCGGCGGCGTCCTCTATCACCTGCTCGGCGCGCCGCTCCTCTTCGTCGCCGACGGCCTGTCGTTCCTCTTCGCGGCGGTCTCCGAGGGCTTCGTGCGCACGCCGCCGATGCCGGCGCGGCCGCCGGTCCCCGTCGGTCAGGTGTGGAGATCCTTCGTCGCCGAGACGCGCGAGGGGCTCGACTACGTGCGCGGCAACCGCGGCCTGCGCGACTTCGTCATCATCGCCTCGCTGCTCAACTTCTTCGCCACGCCGGTCTTCGTCCTCTTCCCCTTCTACGTCTCGAACTTCCTGCGCGCCGGCGCCAACTGGTACGGTTTCCTGCTCGCCGCCGTCTCCGCCGGCTCGATCGCCGGCTTCCTCGCCGCCGGCGCCCTCAAGCTGCAGGGGACGACGCGCGCCCGGGTGCTGATCGCCGGCCTGGTCGTCGGCCCCCTGCTCCTCGGCATCCTCGGCTTCGTGACCGTGAAGCCCCTCGCCCTCGCGCTCATCTTCTGCGACGGCTTCGCGATGGGCCTGGTCAACATCTATCTCCTGACGACGCTGCAGTCCTCGACGCCGAACGAGCTCCGCGGCCGCGTCATGGGAGTCCTCGCCACCCTCGGCGGCGGCCTGATGCCGATCGGCATGGCGCTCGGCGGCTTCGTGGGAGACCTCACCGGCAAGAACATCCCCCTCATCTACAGCGCCTGCGCCGTCCTCCAGATGGGGGTCACCCTGGCGCTCGCGACGCGCAAGGAGTGCCGGGAGTTCCTGGCGCGGAGCTGAGGCGCCGGCGCGGCCTTCCCGGACCGCTCTAGGCGCCGCGATTGCGGTCGTAGATGAGCTTCAGGCCGACGAGGGTGAGGAGCGGATCGACCTCGCGGATGAAGCGGGAGCCGGCGGCGATCAGGTCGGCCTGGCCGCCGGTGGCGACGACGGTCTTGAGGCCCGGGATCTCCACCGTCAGGCGCTCCAGGATACCGTCGACCAGCCCGATGTAGCCGTAATAGATCCCCGCCTGCATGGCGCTCGCGGTGTTGCGGCCGATGAGCTCGGCGGGCTTGCGCACGTCGACGCGGTAGAGGCGCGAGGCATGGGCGAAGAGGGCCTCGGCGGAGATGGTGATGCCCGGCGCGATGATGCCGCCGGCGTACTCCCCCGCGGCGTTGACGACGTCGAAGGTCGTCGCGGTGCCGAAGTCGACCACCACCACCGGCGCGCCGTAGCGCTCGCGCGCCGCCACCGAGTTGACGATGCGGTCCGCTCCCACCTCGCTCGGGTTGTCGTAGCGGATCGGCATGCCGGTCTTGACTCCGGGCTCGATGAAGAGCGGCCGGCGGCCGAAGTAGCGCCGCGCCATCTGATCGAGGGTGAGATGGAGCGGCGGCACCACCGAGGAGATGACGACCGCCTCGGCCTCGCGCGGGTCGATCCCGAAGCGGTCGAAGAGGGGCAGCAGGAGGGCGCCGTACTCGTCGGCGGTGCGCTCGGTGTCGGTCGACAGCCGGAAGCTCTCGATCGGCTCCTCCGGCCGCGCCGGCTCGGATCCGACCTCCTGCGCGCGATCCTGATAGACGCCGAAGACGGTGTTGGTGTTGCCGACGTCGACCAGGACCAGCGGGCCGCGCGCGGCGGCCTTTCCCTTCGCGCTCATGGCGTCTCCTCTGCGGCGCTCGCGATCACCTCGCCCGCGGCGAGCCGAACCTCGCCGCCGTCGTCGCGCACGAGGAGCAGGTGGCCGCGCTCGTCGAAGCCGGCGAATCGCCCCTCGACCTTCTCGTCGCCCGCCCGCGCGGTGATGCGGTCGCCCGGCCGGTGGACCGAGCGCTGGCGGTAGGCGGCGGCGGCGTAGGCCTCGTCGCCGAGATGCGCCAGCTCGCGCTCGACGGCGGCGACCAGCTCCCAGGTGAGCGCCGCCAGGCTGACGCCGCTCGCTCCGTTCAAGGCGGCGAGCGAGGTCGCCCCCTCGATCGGTGTCTCGGCGGCAGCGGTGCCGCCATGGTTGACGCCGAAGCCCACGATCGCCATGGCACAGCTGCCCGGCTGCAGCAGCGACTCGATCAAGATGCCGCCGAGCTTGCGGCCGCCGGCGATGAGGTCGTTCGGCCACTTCAGGCCGCAGGGGCTCGGCAGGTGGGGATCGAGGCCGCGGCAGAGGCCGACGCCGACGAGGAGCGGCAGGGTGGCGAGCGCGGCGAAGCGGTCGACCGGCCGCGACAGCGTGGCGTAGACCCCCTGCCCCGGCGGCGACCACCAGCTCCGCCCCAGCCGGCCGCGGCCGGCGGTCTGCTCGTAGGCGAGGAAGAGCGCCTCGGGCACCTCCTGGCACTCGCGGTGATAGTCGGCGGCGACCGCCTTGGCGACGAGGTTGGTCGACTCGACCGTCTCCAGGACGGCGAGGTTCTCCGGCCCGCGCTCGCCCGCCGGCGGCCGCAGCGCCAGGATCTCGCCGAGATAGGAGGAGAAATCCATGCGCCTACGCCAGGCGGAGGCCGGCCCGCAGGCTCGCCTGCCTCTCCTTCATCTCCGCCAGGCGCGCGCGGCTCTCCTCCACGACCCGCGCCGGCGCCTTCCCCAGATACTGCTCGTTGCCGAGCAGCCCCTCGGCGCGCGCGATCGCCTTCTCGAGATCCGCCAGGTCGCGCTCCCGGCGCTCCCTCGCGGCATCGCCCGCCTCACCAGCAGCGCGGAGCTCGGGCGCGACCGGCGGCACGCTCATTGCGATCTCGACGCCGCGGACGACGTCCTGGACGACCCCAGGCGAGGAGGGAGGGGGTTGGGATCCGACCACGATCGCCGCGCCACACAGCGGCTCGAGCAGGCCGCGCTGCTCGCCGAGGAAGGTCCTCACGTCGTCGGCGACCGCGGCGAGGGTCACCTCGACCTTCGCCTTCGGGGCGACCGCGCTCTCGGTGCGCATGGCGCGGACGCGCGTCACCACCGCCTGGAAGACGTCGAAATTCTGCTCGACCGCCTCGTCCTCCCACGCCGGCTCGCGCTCGGGATAGGGCGCCAGGCAGATCGTCCGCGGGTGGATGCGCTGGTGGCCCGGCAGGCGCTGCCAGATCTCCTCGGTGAGGAACGGCATCACGGGATGGAGCAGCCGCAGGCTGCGGTCGAGCACCGTCAGCAGCACCTCGCCGGCCGCAGCGTGGCGGGGCGAGGCGGCGTCCATCAGCGCCGGCTTGGCGAGCTCGATGTAGACGTCGCAGAGATCGCCCCAGAAGAAGTGGTAGAGGCGGTTGCAGGCCTCGTCGAAGCGGAAGCTCTCCAGCCGGAGCGAGACCTCCGCCGCGGTCTTCGACAGCCGCGAGAGGATCCAGCGCTCGGCAGCGGCGAGCGCCGCCGGATCGATCGCCGTCGCCACCTGGGCGTCGGCGGTCCGCGCGAGGGCGAAGCGCGCCGCGTTCCAGATCTTGTTGCCGAAGGCGCGGTAGCCGGCCATCTGGTCGCGCGACAGCGGGATGTCGCGCCCCGGCGCGTCGAGCGAGGCGAGGGTGAAGCGCACCGCGTCGGCGCCGTACTCGAGCACCAGGTCCTCGGGATCGAGCACGTTGCCCTTGGTCTTCGACATCTTGACGCCGTGGGCGTCGCGGACGAGGCCGGTCAAGTGGACCTTGGAGAACGGCAGCTCGCCGGTCAGATGGATCCCCATCATCACCATCCGCGCCACCCAGAAGAAGAGGATGTCGTGGCCGGTGACGAGGACGTCGGTGGGATAGAAGGTCGCGAGATCGGCGGTCGCGGCGGGCCAGCCGAGGGTCGAGAAGGGCCACAGCGACGAGGAGAACCAGGTGTCGAGCACGTCGGGGTCCTGGGTGAGCTCGGCGGTCCCCGCTGCCGCCTCCGCCTCCTCGCGGCTGCGCGCAACGTAGACGCGGCCGGCGGCGTCGTACCAGGCGGGGATCTGGTGCCCCCACCAGAGCTGGCGCGAGATGCACCAGGGCTTGATGTTGCCGAGCCAGTTCTCCCAGGTGCGCCCCCAGGTTTCCGGGATCAGCTCGAGACGCCCGTCGGCGAGCGCCGCGAGGGCGCCCGCCGCCATGCCGGAGACGTCGAGGAACCACTGCGTCGACACCAGCGGCTCGATCGGCTCGCCGCTCCGCTGGCTGTGGCCGACGTTGTGCGCATGGTCCTCGACGCGCACCAGGTAGCCGCCGGCGGCGAGGCGCTCCACCACCTTCGCCCGCGCCGCGGCGCGGTCGAGGCCGGCGAAGTCGGCGCCGGCCTCCGCGGTCATGCGGCCGCGGCGGTCGATCACCGAGAGGCCGGGGAGGCCGTGGCGGCGGGCCAGCTCGAAGTCGAACGGATCGTGAAACGGCGTCACCTTGACGAGGCCGGTGCCGAACTCGCGGTCGACGGCGGCGTCGGCGACGAACGGCAGCTCGCGGCCGACGAGCGGCAGCACCGCGTGGCGCCCGGCGAGGTGGCGATAGCGCTCGTCCTCGGGGTGGTGGGCGACGGCGGTGTCGCCGAGGAGGGTTTCCGGCCGCGTCGTCGCGACGACGATGCGCTCGTTGCTGCCGGCGATCGGATAGGCGACGTGGTAGAGCTTCCCCTGCACGTTCCGCATCTCGACCTCGAGGTCGGAGATGGCGGTCTCGAGGATCGGCGACCAGTTGACCAGGTACTCGCCGCGGGTGAGGAGGCCCTCGGCGTGGAGGCGAACGAAGGCCTCGCGCACCGCCGCCGACAGCCCTTCGTCGAGCGTGAAGCGCTCGCGCGTCCAGTCGCAAGAGGCGCCGAGGAGGTCGAGCTGGCGGCGGATGTTGCCGTGGAACTCGTCCTTCCAGGCCCAGGTGCGCGCCAGGAAGCGCTCGCGGCCGATCGCCTTGCGGCTCGTCCCCTCGCGCTCGAGCTGCCGCTCGACCATCAGCTGGGTGGCGATGCCGGCGTGATCGGTGCCGGGCAGATAGAGGGCGTCGCGGCCCTGCATGCGGCGCCAGCGCGTCAGCACGTCCTGCGTCGCGGTCTGCAGCGCGTGGCCGACGTGGAGCTTGCCGGTGACGTTGGGCGGCGGGATCATCAGGCAGAAGGGCGCCTGCGCCGCGTCGCGAGGCGGCGCCTCGGCGCGGAAGATCCCCGCCTCGGCCCAGCGCCGCTGCCAGACCGACTCGTAGCTCGCGGGATCGAAGCGCTTGTCCATCTCGCTCGCCTGATCGCTCAACGGGGAACCTCTTCCTTTCCTGGGGATGCGGCCGACGGAGCGCTGAGCGCGCGGGAGGCTCGCCGGACGGCGCCTGGCGAACCGCCGGAACATGCCGCCAGTGGGGCCGATACCCTGCCGCGAGCGTCCTGCATCCTGCGGCGAGAGGACGGCCGCGACGGCGACGAGCTTAGTCGGCCTGGCCTTCGAGCTCGCGCAGGCGGTCCTTGATGACCACCTCGGCCATGTCCGGGATGACCTCCCAGGCGACGTCCCGGATGGCCTTGTCGCCGAGCAGCTCGACGATGCGGCGAGCGATGCGGTCGACCTCGTCGTCGGAGAGCGCCGCCGAAGCCGGCACCGCCGGCACCTCGGCGGCGCCGACCGCGAGCGCCGGGGCGGGCGCCGCGAAGACGGCGGCCATCGGCTCGCTCGGGGCGGCGGCGAAGGGCTCCTCGTGGCGCTCCTCGGCCTGAAGGACGTGCTCGCCCACTTCGTCGAGACCGCTGGTGAGCGGCGCGGAGCCGGCGGGCACGCCGACCCGCTCCTCGAAGTTCGGCGGCCAGGTGGAGGGGACGTCGGGGCTCGGGTACCCCGCGGCCGGCGGCGCCTCGCGCGCCGGCGCCTCGCCGAGGTGGTCTTCGTGATGGTCTTCGCGATGGTCTTCGGTCGACGCAAGGGCGGCGAGCGAGGGCGCGCCGAGATCGAACGGCTCGTCGAAGGAGCGCGCCGCCGCGGCCGCGCTCCCCTCCGCTCCATGCTCGTGCTCGGCCGGCGCGTCGGCGGGGATGTCGTCGAGGGCGTAGAGGTCGTGATCGGTCGCGGCATGCTGGCCGCCGGCGCTCCCGGCGCCGAGCGCCGGCTCGTCGTGGAGCAGCGAGTCGTCGAGACCGAGCGCCTCGTCGGCATCCTCGAGCTCGAAGGTCGGCTCGTCGGCGCGGCCGAAGCGCGAGGTCTCCGCCCAGTCGAAGCCCGCCGAGCGGCCGGCGGCGGAGTCGTCGTGCGGCGCGGCGATCGGAGTCGTCGGAGTCGTCGGAGCGACCGCCGCCGGGGCGGCGATCGGCGCCGCGGCAATCGTGAGCGCTGGGGCGGGCGCGGCTGCGGGAGCCGCGGGCGCGCGCTCGAGGAGCTGGTGGACGAGCGAGAGGAGCTCCTGTGAATCGAATGGCTTCTTCAGGTGGGCGTCGCAGCCGGCGGCGCGCGCCTCGCCCTCGTCGAAGGGCTCGAAGGTGCCGACGAGGAGGAGCACCGGCAGGCCGGGGCGCGAGGCCTTGGCGCGGCGGCAGACCTCGTAGCCGTTGGCGCCGGGCATGTGCACGTCGGCGATGACCAGGTCGGGCTGGACCTCGGGCAGCTTGGCGAGCGCCTCGTCGCCGTTGCTGGCGGCGGTGACGGCGAAGTCCTCGTCCATGAAGGTCAGCTCGATCACCTTCTGGATGGTCACGCTGTCGTCGGCGAGCAGGATGCGTCGGCTCATGAACCCCTCCGGATGAATCTTCGAGAAGCTACGCTAACACCGCCGTGGCGATGACGTCAAAACTTTGTAGCGACGAGGTTTAGCCGCGCGGCACGCCGGCCGCATCAGGCCGCCGCGAAGCGGTCCGCGAGGTAGCGGACGATGTCCTTGGTGGAGGTGCCGGGAAGGAAGATGGCGTCGACGCCGGCCTGCTTGAGGCCATCCATGTCCTGCTCCGGGATGATGCCGCCGGCGAAGACCAGGATGTCGCCGCCGCCCTGCTCGCGCAGCCGGCGCGTCACCTCGGGCAGCAGGCTGTTGTGAGCGCCGGAGAGGATCGAGAGCCCGACCGCGTCGACGTCCTCCTGGATGGCGGCGGTGGCGATCTGCTCCGCCGTCTGCCGCAGGCCGGTGTAGATGACCTCGTGGCCGGCGTCGCGCAGCGCCCGCGCCACCACCTTGGCGCCGCGGTCGTGACCGTCGAGGCCGGGCTTCGCGATCAGGATGCGGAGCCGCCTCGCCGCCTGCTTGTCCTCGCCTTCCTCCATGCGGCGGATTGTAACAGAGGGCTCCCGCCGGGATGGGCCGCGGGCGCTTGTGCCGGCCGATCGCCTGTGCTCTGCTCGACGGATCACGGCGAGGTC
This sequence comes from uncultured Acidobacteriota bacterium, assembly GCA_963755825.1. Lineage (GTDB taxonomy): Bacteria > Acidobacteriota > Thermoanaerobaculia > Multivoradales > UBA5704 > DATBQN01. Next base: position 1,204,253 of record CAVWLA010000001.1, read on the forward strand.
TGTGGAGGACCTCCGGCGCAGCACGGCCGCCAGCGATGTCCGACATGTCGATGTCCGACATAGGGCGGCACATCTCCTCAAGCGTCCGGCAGTGTCGGACACAAGGGGACACAAGCGGTGCGCGCGGCGCGCCGCCGGAGAGCGGCCATGGCACCTGCCGTGCACTCGACGGCCAGCGCCACACCGACACCGTCAACGACCCGCCGCCGATCGAGGCCCGCGGCACCGGTCGAGCGGCATCAACCGCAGAGGAGAAGGCATGCCCAATTCGCGCCGCTTCATGCCCATCATGATCCCCATCGACGTCAGCTTCCAGGCTTCCCCGACCCCCACCTTCACCTTCGACGGGATGGAGCCCGGCAACAACATCACCGTCAAGAGCGGCATGGCGACGATCGTCCTGACGCTGGTGCCGACGTCGACCCAGAGCCTCACCTTCACCGAGAGCCCGGTCACCTGGGCCGGCAACCAGCCGCCGGCCTGCATGAGTGTGCGGCGCGACTCCGACACCCAGGTGACCATCGTCAACTTCAACACCAACATGGGGAAGGAGCCGCAGCCCTACGACTTCGAGGTCAGCGTCTGGTGCGATGGCATCGGCTACATGTCGCAGGACCCGACGATCCTCAACGCCGAGGTGCCGCCGACCGGCGGCGACTGCGAGAGCGCTGCCGACGATCGCGACGGCGAGGTCAAGCGCGGGCCGGCCTTGCGTGCCGTCTGAGGCTGTCCTGGAAGTCCGGCAGGGCGCGGAGAGGATCGAACCAGGGGAGGCCGAGCCACACCGGCTCGACGCCGCGGGCGAGCGCGCGGTCGGCGTTGGCGAGCGCTGAGGACGGCTCGCCGATCAGCGTGTAGACCAGCGCCGCCTCCTCCGCCGCCTGGGCGTTGTCGGGAGCGAGGCGGAGCACCTGCTGCACGGCGTCCGCCGCCTCTCGCCGCCGCCCGAGATGGGCGAGCGCCTGGGCGGAGGCCGACTGCAGCTGCCAGGAGCCCTTGGCGGGATCGGCCCGCGCCAGCTCGAGCACGCGCCGGTAGAGATCCTCGGCGGCGGGCCGGCCGCCGCCGAGGAGGGTCGCGTCGGCGAGGTTCAGGACGTTGAAGAGGTTGTTCGGCTCGAGGTCGCGGGCCTGCCGGAAGTGCGCCGCGGCCTCGGGGTAGCGGCGCAGCAGGAGCTCGGCGAGCCCGAGGTTGCCGAGGTCGGCGGCGTGCGGCGCCCGCGCCACCAGGCGGCTGTAGAGCGCCGCCGCGGTCGCCGGGTTGCCGGAGAGCAGCTCGATCTGGGCGCGCAGGGTCTCCCCCGCGTAGAGACCCGGCGAGCGGCGGAGCAGCTCGCCGACGTCGCGTCGCGCGGCGTCGCTCTCGCCGAGACCGTACTCCATGATCGCCAGGTGATCCAGGTAGCTCCACGAGGGGCGCAGGGCGGCCGCTCGGCGCATGAGCGCCAGGGCGTCGCGCGAGGCGCCGCGCCGCTCGAGGAGCCGAGCGCGCAGCACCAGGGTCGCCGGGTCGGCGGGCTGCAGCCGCTCGATCTCGGCGAGCGCCGCGGCCGCGCGGTCGAGCTGGCCGGCGGTCATCGCCAGGTCGAAGAGCGCGGTCGACGGTCGCGGATCTCCGGGCGCTATGGCGCGCGCGCGCTCGAGGACGGCGAAGGCGCGCGTCAGGTCCTCGGGATCGCGCCGCTGGGTGAAGCGCAGGCGGCGGAGGCCGGCCTCGAGGTCGAAGGTCTCGACGAAGCGCGGCGAGCTCTCCTCGAGCGACGCCAGGCGGGCGAGGAGCTCGCCAGGCGGCCGGCTCTGCGCGATCGACTCGCCGCGCAGGCGGAGGAACTCCTTGTAGTCCGCCGGACGGACGGTGAGCGCGGCGACGCCCGGCCGCGCTCGGCGCTCCGGGTAGCCGTGGCGGAGGTGGCTGGCGACCTCGCCGGCGAGGAGGAAAGGCTCGCCGGTCGGCGCCTCGAAGCTCTCCGTCCAGCGCAGCCTGCCGTCCCTGCCGATGCGCGAGATGCCGACCTGGCAGGCCGCGGCGCTGCAGTCGAGCCGTGAGGTGACCACCTCGTCGGCGGCGACCGAGCGGGCGAGGGCGAGCGGCGCGCCGGCGACCGGATCGACCTGCTCGGGGGCGAGCGGCGAGATACCGTCGAGGGCGAGCAGGGTCTGCAGCAGCGATGCGCGGAGGCCGGCGGCCATGACGTCGGCGTCGGGGTTGGCGGCGAGGCCGGCGCCGAGCGCCGGCGCCGGCACGGCGACGGTGAGCGGTGGCGGGCGGTCGCGGAGCGCATAGATGGCGATCCCGGCGAGCGCCGCGAGCGCCGCGGCGCCGGCGAGGAGGAGCCCGCGGCGGCGGCGCGGCGGCGCGGGGCGCGGCGCGGCGGCGGGGCCGGGCGCCGCAGGCGCCGCCGGTGGCGCCAGCGCGGTGAGGTCACGGAACGGCGCGCCGCCGCCGGCGATCGTCGGCAGCTCGTCGGCGGCGTCGCGGCTTCCCGCGGCGTCGAAGCGCGGCATGGCGGCCGTCTGCAGCTCCGCCGCCGGCGGCGGGAAGGGCAGGTAGCCGGCGGTCGCCGCGGCGATGCGGGCGAGGATCGCCGCCACCTCGCCGGCGCTCTGCGGCCGGCGGGCCGGGTCCTTTTCGAGCAGCCGCTCGATCACCTCGGCGAGCGGCGACGGCAGCTCCGGCCGCAGGCTCTGCGCCGCCAGCTGGCGCGCTCCACAGACGTTGGTCAGGGTCTCGAGGACGGTGGCGGCGAGGAACGGCGGCCGCGCGGTCGCCATCTCGTAGAGGAGGGCGCCGAAGGAGAAGAGGTCCGAGCGATGGTCGACTGCCAGGCCGCGGGCCTGCTCGGGCGACATCGAGCTGTAGGTGCCGACCACCGCGCCGGCGACCGAGATCGACAGCTCGTCGCCGCTCTGCCGCAGCCGCTTGGCGATCCCGAAGTCGAGGATCTTGGCGTGCCCCGAGTCGGTGACCATGACGTTCTCGGCCTTGAGGTCGCGGTGGACGATGCCGCGGGCGTGGGCGGCGGCGAGCCCCTCGGCGATCTCCTGGCCGAGGCGGAGCAGGCGGTCGAGCGGCAGCGGGCCGCCGGCCAGGAGGCGAGCGATGGTCGCCCCGGTCACCAGCTCCATGACCAGGGCGTCGCCGTCGGCGGTCGCCAGCAGATCGTGGATCTGCACGATGGCGGGGTGCGAGAGCGAGGCGGCGGTCCGCGCCTCGCGGCGGAAGCGCTCGCGAGCGCGCTCGTCCTCGGCGGCCTCGCGGCGGATCAGCTTGACGGCGACCTGGCGGTCGAGCCGCTCGTCGTAGGCGCGGTAGACGTCCCCCATGCCGCCGGCGCCGAGGCGGGCTTCGACTTGATAGGGGCCGATGGTGTGGGTTCGCGGGTCGTCGCCCATGCTCGCGGCCGGTCAGCGCAGCCCCAGCCGTTTCATCCGCCGCTGCAGACCCCGCTTCGAGACTTCGAGGATCTCGACCATGGCGTCGAGATCGCCGGCCGCGCCTGCGGCCGAACGTTCGATCTCCTCGCGCGGGAGATCCGCCGCTTTCCGGAGGGTGGAGCTGTGGTCGATCCTATCGTAGAGAGAGGTCCGCGAGATGCCGAGCTGCGCCGCCGTGGGCTGCAGCCGCCAGCGGTTGGCGCGCAGGGCGGCGAGGAGCTCCTCGTCCGTCACCTCGTCCGCCCGGCGATAGGTGCGGCGCGCCCGCGGGGCCGGAGCTGACGGCGGCGGCGCCGCGGCCTCCGCGGGGCCTTCGCGGCGAGCGGAGCCGGCGAAGGGCGACGAGGCCGCCAGGCTCTCGAGCACCGCCGCCGCCGGCACCTCGGCGGCGCCGAGACCGGCGATGGCGATGCGGCGAGCGGCGTTCCTGAGCTGGCGCACGTTGCCGGGCCAGGCGAGGAGGGCGAGGCGGGCGACGAGCCGCGCGGCGAGCCAGGGACGCTGCTCGGACTGGCTGTCGAGGCGGCCGGCGGCGCCGAGCTCGGCGAGCTCCTGGCGAAGGAAGTGGACGAGCAGCAGCCCGAAGTCGTCGCGCCGCGCGGCGAGCGGCGGCACGCGGATCTCATAGCCGGAGAGGCGGTGCAGCAGCGGCGCGCGGAAGCGGCCGGCGGCGACCGCCTCCTCGAGCGGGGTATCGGCGGCGGCGATCAGCCGCACGTCGACCCGGCGCGGCTCCTCCCCGCCCACCGGCTGGATCTCCCCCTGCTCGAGGGCGCGGAGAAGGAGCGGCTGCACCTCCGGCGGCGTCTCCCCCACCTCGTCGAGGAACAGCGTGCCGCCGTGGGCGAGGCCGAAGAAACCCTCGCGCCGGCGGTCGGCGCCGGTGTAGGCGCCGCGCGCGGCGCCGAAGAGCTCGGCGGCGGCGAGCGCCGGCGGCACCGCGGCCATGTTGACGGCGACGAACGGGCGGCCGGCTCGCGGCCCGCCGGCATGGAGGGCGCGCGCGGCGAGCTCCTTGCCGGTGCCGGTCTCGCCGCGCAGCAGCACCGGCACCTCGAGCCCGGCGGCGCGGGCGATCTCGCGCCGCAGCGTCGCCATCGCCGCGCTCGCGCCGATGAGGTCGCCGGCCGGCGGGTCGTTCGGATCGCCCAGCGGATCGAGCCGATGGAGGAGGAGCGCCACGCGATCGGCGAGGAGGAGCACGACGCCGCGCTCGATGGCGGCCGCCCCGATCTCGGCACCGCCTTCGTCACCTGCCGCGAGCGCAATGCCGTCGATCTCGACCGCCGTGCGGCTGCCGGCGCGGTCGATGCGCAGCGAGCCATCGGCGCTCCCCGGAAGGAGAAGCAGCGGGCTCCGCGACAGGAAGACGTCACCCAGCGGCTGCAGGCGCGCCAGGCCCGGCGGCGAGAAGAGCGGCTCGCCGCGCGACAGCGGCTCCGGCCGCCCGGCGGCGAGGCCGGTCAGCGCCACCCGCTCCCCCACCCGCGAGACGTCGGGATGGGCGAGGATCGTCAGCCCGGCGACCGCCGCCGCCGCCAGCGGACGCCGGTCGGCGCTCGCCGCGCGGGTCTCGCGCAGGAGCCTGGCCGCGAGATCGTCCTCCCTGTCCTGGGGCACGATCGGCAATCTAGCAAGGGCTGGTGGAAGCGGCAAGGCCGGCGGGACGCTCGCGGCGAGACAAGCCCGCGGTGCCGGCTCAGGAGCTCCGCGGCCGGCGGCCGAGCGAGAGGACGGCGGCGCAGACGGCGAGCCAGGGGAGCGAGGCGAGCCAGACCAGCATCCCCTCGCGCAGCGGACCCAGCATCTCCTCCTCCTCGCGCGGCACGAGGAAACGCGCCGGCCAGTCGAGCACCATCACCCAGGTCCAGCCGAGCCGGTCGTGGAAGTAGAGCACCAGGAGGACGGCGTCGACCACCGCCAGGAGGATGGCGATCGCGGCGAAGCGGCGCCAGCGGATCCCGAGCTTTCCCTTCGTCATGCCGTGCCTCCAGCGGAAGACGGGCAGTCTAGCAGGCGGAGCCGCGGGCGCTCTCGCGCTCACGCCGCCGCCGACCACCGTGCCGGTCGATCCGCCGACCGGCACGGTGACCATCAAACCGCCGCGTTCGAGATCCCGACCGACCGCTAGGTGCAGGGCAGCGCTGCAGTGTCCTGCACCGGCGGTGCGGCGGTGCCGATGGCGTTGGTGTAGGTCCTGCTGTTGCCGGTCCTGGTGTCCAGCACCGTCGTCGACAGCCCGACGTTGGTGCCGGCGGCGTAGAACACCCAGTAGTGGCCGCCCAGGGCGCAGCCATTCAGCACCTTGATCAGCATCTCCGGGTTGGCGGGGTTGAAGAACCAGAACAGGCCGCCGGCGGAGATCCCCAGGCCCTTGAGCGAGATGACGTTGCCGGGCGCCGGCACGCCGCCGCTCTGCTGGAAGGAGACGGTCACCGCGAAGCGGCCGTCGCCGGGGACGTCGTCGACGCAGAGCTTGGTGCCCGTCGACACCAGGCACGGCGCGGTGGGGACGCCGGAGGGCGAGAGCCACTGCTTGATCGCGGGGTAGGTGGCGGCGAAGGCGCCGTCGAGCTGATCGAACGTGCCGGGGACCAGGCAGGGCTCGGAGACGCCCGGGCAGGTGCCGAGGAGCTGGCCGACGACCTGGCCGTTGGCGAGCACCACCGACGAGCCCGAGCTGCCGGGGAACGGCTCGCCGGTCACCGAGACCGAGTGGATGAACTTGCTGGTGTCGTTGACCGGCCGGCCGGTCGCATCCGTGCACTGCTTGATCCCGGTGAGCTTGGCGGTCGCCGTCGAGTAGGTCTGCGGGAATGGGAAGCCGGCCGGCGCCGGATGAGAGAGGCGGAAGAGCTTGGTGCCGGAGACGACGACGCCGGCGCCGGCGTTCCAGCCGAGGAAGAAGCGGCCGGCCGGCACGGAGCTCAGCTCGAGGAAGGCGAAATCGCTCTGGATGCTGGTGGCGAGAAGGCTGGCGCCGTGGCTCGCCGGCAGCAGCGAGCGGTTGGGGAAGGTGCCGTCGCAGACTGTGTCGTAGTAGTCCCAGACCGCGTCGAGGGTCGAGGCGACGGCCTGCGTCGAGATGCAGTGGTTGGCGGTCAGCAGGTAGGGGACGAAGTCGACGCGGGAGTCGTTGAGCAGGCTGCCGGTGCAGAGGAAGCCGCTGCCGTTCTCGACGAACTCGAGGCTGGCGACGCCGGAGCGGTAGCTCGCGATCGGCGCGAAGGTGGTGCTGGCGACGCAGCGGCCGTCGACCAGGCAGGTCGTCGTCACCGCCTGCGGATTGTTGATCAGGCCGGCGGCATGGTTGTCGACCAGCTCGAGCAGATCGCGGAGAGCGAAGCCGTAGGCGGCGTTCTCGGCGAAGGCGTCCGCCGGCAGCGCGACCTCGATCCACACGCTGCCGCCATGGACGCTCGGCGTCCAGATCTCGCCCTTCTGCCCCGCCCGCTCAGGCCCGAACGGTCCGCGCGTCTCGTCGGCGCTCCACACCCAGATCTTGGTCCCCACCGGCAGCGTCACATCGGTCAGGTGGAGGCGCAGGCGATCGGCGCTCTCGACGTCGACCCGCGTGCTCCACACCAGCTCGCCGCCGGCGCGGCGGGCGACGGCGCCGCCGTCCCAGGCGCCGCTGGCGAGCTCGCCGGTCAGGCGGACGGTCTGCGGCAGCGGCAGGCGGCGGGTGAAGCCGTTCTTCGCCGGCAGGCGGCCGGCGGCGTTCCAGGCGGCGACCGCCTCGACCTCGTCGCGGGCGCCGACCGCCGCCGCGGAGAGATGCGCCAGGGGGCCGGAGAGCTGCTTCGCGGCCAGCCGCGACGGCTCCTCATGGGTCCGATCGGCGAGGAAATCCGGCATCGCGGCCGGCCCCAGGCTCTGGCTCATCAGGGGTGACGCCGCGCCGCAGCACGACAGAAACAGGATCATTCTGGCCATCCCTCGCATCTCGGGTTTCCTCCTTGGTTGAGAGAGACAGCATTCCTCAATCACCCGGACGGGTCAAATCGAGACCAGGCCAGGGGCTGGTGAAAGGCCGCGGCGGAGCCGGACCCGAGGTGGTGGCGGGAGGTCAGGGGCCGACGCGCAGGCGCAGCGGCTGGTGCTCGCGATAAAGCTCGCCCTCGGCGCGGTACTCGTTGCGCTCGGCGAGATCCGGCGCGTCGGCGGCGGCGCGCTCGGCGGTCTCGTAGGCCTCGGGGAAGTCGCGCGTCTCGGCGTAGGCGGCGGCGAGGGCGGCGAGCGCCGCGGCGTCGCGGCCGCCGCTCGCGGCGACCGCCCGCTGGGCGAGAGAGAGCGCCAGGCGGCCGTTGCGCAGCGAGCTCTCGGGGGCCGCCGCGAGGAGGCGGGCGAGGAGCGTCTCGGCGAGGCGGTCGTCGGGCAGCGCGGCGAGCACCTCGCGGAAGTGCGCCGCCGCCTCGCCGAAGGCGCCGCGCCGCTCGGCGGCGAGGCCCTCTTCGAGATCGAGGCGGGCCTCCTGCGGCGCCTCGCGGAACGCCATCGCGCGCAGCGCCGCCGCCGTCGCGAGATCGCCCCGCCGCGCGAGGAGGACGGCGAGCTTGTAGCGCGCGTCCGCCGAGGCCGGGTCGAGCGCGATCGCGGCGCGGTACTCGCGCTCGGCGGCCGCCGCGGCGCCGGTGTAGGCGAGCAGGTTGCCGAGCTCGTGGTGGGCCTCGGCATCGCGCGGGGCGAGCGCCTCGCCGCGCCGCGCCACGGCGAGCGCCTCCGCCGTGGCGCCGCGGCCGGCGAGCAGCTCGGCGAGGTTGTCGTAGGCGGCGGCATAGCCCGGATCGCGGCCGATGGCGGCGCGGAAGCTCGCCTCGGCGGCTTCCTTCTCGCCGCGGCGCGCCAGCAGGGCGCCGAGGTTGTTCTCGGCCTGCGGATCGCCGGTGTCGAGGTCGGCCGCCCGCCGATAGCCCTCGATGGCACTCGCGGCGTCGCCGCGCTGGAGCGCCAGGTTGCCGAGCGCGAGATGGGCGCCGGCGAGCCGCGGGTCGAGCGCCACGGCGCGCTCGAGGTTTTCCCTCGCCTCGTCGCGCCGCCCCTGATCGGCGAGCGCGGTGCCGAGGTCGGCGTAGGTGGTGGCGCGCGGATCGGCGCCGTGGAGCGGCCAGTTGCAGGCGACGGCGACGGCGGCGGCGAGCGCCAGGCCGGGAACCAGCCGGCGCCCCTCGCCGGCGCGCAGCCGGCGCCACCCCTCGGCGATTCCGGCGCCGGCGAAGAGGGCGACGTTCGGCACCAGCGGATAGCGGAAGCGGGCGAGGACGAGGAAGAGGGCGACCGCCGCCGCCCAGGCGAGGGCGAGGACATAGAAGGGCCACAGCCGGCGCCATCGTTCGCGGGTGATCCAGACGCCGCAGGCGGCGAGCGGCAGGAGGGTGCCGAAGCCGAGCAGCGGATAGAGCGCCTGCAGCAGCGGCGAGCTGTCGCGGTAGGCCTCGAGCGCGTCGGTGTCGACGCGCTCGCCGGCGCTCCAGACGAGGAAGAATTTCCGCGCCATGAGGGCGCTCCAGGCGAGCGGCTGGCGGCGGACGAAGTCGAGCCCGCGCGCCATCCAGTAGCGCGACACGCCGCGCGCCGAGAGCGCGTGGCCGGCGGCCGTCTCGGCGAGCTCGGTGGCGTCGCGGCGCTCGAAGTCGGGCGTCGCCCGGCCGCGGCGGAGCGGCTGGTAGCCGCCGTCCGCTCCCGGGTGGTTGCCGAGATAGAAGTTGGTCCCCGCCTGGGACGTCGTCAGCACCAGCTCGCCGCCGATGGCGCGGTTGCGCAGGGCGACCGGGACGAGGAGGAGCGCGGCGCCGGCGGCGAAGAGGCCAACCCAGGCGAGCCGGGTGCGCCACGGCCGCGCCGGCCAGGCGCAGGCGAGCCCGAGGGCCGCGAGCGGCAGCAGGGCGAGGGCGTTCTCGCGGGTGAGCGAAAAGGCGCCGAGGACGGCGCCGCCGGCGAGGGCGTGCCAGGCGCGCGGCTTCGTGACCAGCTCCGCGGTGAGGAAGACGACGAGGCTCATGAAGAGGAAGTCGAGGGCCGACTTCTGGAGCAGGCCGTCGTAGAAGATCGCCGGCGGATAGAGCGCCAGGAGGACGCCCGCCGCGATGCCGGCGCGCGGCGAGACGAGCCGCCGGCCGGCGAGGCAGACGAGGGCGCAGGAGGCGGCGCCGGTGATCGCCTGCAGGCCGCGGACGAGCCCAGGCGCATGGCCGGCGAGCCGGTAGACGACCCCGAGGAGGTAGGGGTAGAGCGGCGCCTGGTAGAACACCTCGCGCCCCATCCAATCGCCCGCGGCGATGCCGCGCGCCCACTGGTCGTAGCGGCGGGCGTCGCCGAGGAGCAGCTCGAAGAGGAGCGAGCCGCGGAGGCCGAGCAAGTAGGCGAGGCGGACGGCGAGGGCGAGAAAGAAGACGGCGAGCGCGCCGTGACGCTCGATCCAGGCCATCATCGAGTTGCCGCCGCCCGCCGCCTTCCGGTCCCCAGCCAGCTCCGCCGCCGGCGGCGCGACGACGGCCCCCGGCTCGCGCCGCCGCTCTCCCCCCGGCCGCGAGCGGGCTCTAGAGCCTCGGCGCGAGCCGGGGGGGATGGAGGTCTCAGGCACTTGCGAATTCTACCAGCGGCGCGGCCGCGCGGAGGCGTTCGAGCCCGCTAGCTGCAGGGCAGCGCCGAGGTGTCCAGGATCGACAGCGCGGCGTTGCCGACGGAGTTGGTGTACGTCCGCTGCCGCCCGCTGACGGTGTCGGTCACCGTCGTCGAGAGGCCCACGTCGGTGCCGGCGGCGAGGAAGACCCAGTAGTGGCCGCCCAGGCTGCAGCCGTTGAGGACCTTGACCAGCATCTCCGGGTTCGCCGGGCTGAAGAACCAGAACAGGCCGCCGGCGGAGATCCCCAGCGTGTTCAGGGGGATGGAGTGGCCGGGCGTCAGCGTGCCGCCGGCCTGCTCGAAGGCGACCGTCACCTGGAAGCGGCCGTCGCCCGGCGCGTCGTCGATGCAGAGCTTGGCGTCGGTCGACTGCAGGCAGGGGCCGGTGATGCTGACCGTCGGCGTCAGCCAGGCGTGGATCGAGTCGTAGGTCTGCCAGAAGGCGCCGTCGAGCTGGTCGAAGGCGCCGCTGCCGACGCAGGGCTCAGTGGTGCCGGGGCAGGTGCCGAGGAGCTGGCCGACCACCTGGCCGTCGGCGTTCACCGCCGGCGCCCCCGAGCTGCCCGGGAAGGGCGCGCCGACGGCCGCGACGGAGTGGAGGAACTTGTTGAGATCGTTGACCGGCCGGCCGTCCGCGTCGCTGCACTGGTGGATGCCGGTGGTGTGGATCACCGAGGTCGAGTAGGTCTGCGGGAACGGGAAGCCGGCGGGCGCCGGATGCGACAGCCGGTAGACGGCGGTGCCGTCGCTGACCGCGCTGGTGTTGGCGTTCCAGCCCAGGAAGGCGCGGCCGGAGGGCAGCGAGCTGAGCTGCAGCAGGGTGTAGTCGGTCCCCAGGCCGGTCGAGAGGAGGCTCGCGCCGTGGCTCGCCGGCAGCGCCGCGCGATCGGGGAAGCTGCCGCGGCAGCTGGCGTCGAAGTAGTCCCAGACGGCATCGAGCGTCGAGGCGACGGCCTGGCTCGCGATGCAGTGGTTGGCGGTCAGCAGGTAGGGGGTGAAGTCGGCGCGGCTGTTGTTGAGCAGGCTGCCGGTGCAGAGAAAGCCGTTGCCGCCCTCGACGAACTCGAGGCTCGACACCGCGGCGCGATACTGCGCGATCGGCGGCAGCTGGGCAGCGGTGACGCAGCCGGCGTCGACCAGACAGCTCGTCGTGGCCGCCCGCGGATCGCTCGCCAGCCGCCGCGGAGAGGTGTCGACCAGCTCCATCACGTCGCTCACCACGAAGCCGTATCCCCCGGCTACGGCGCCGGCGGCGTCCGCCGGCAGGGCGACCTCGAGCCAGATCGAGCCGCCGCGGACGGAGGGCGTCCAGATCTCGCCCGCCGCGCCGGCGATCTCGGCGCCGAACGGTCCGCGCGTCTCGCCGCCGCTCCACACCCACAGCTTGGCGCCCGCCGGCAGCGCCACGCCGGTCAGATGGAGGCGCAGGCGATAGGAGGCGGCGACGTCCACCCGCGTCCCCCACACCAGGCCGCCGTCGGCGCGGCGGGCGAGCGCGCCGCCGTCCCAGGCGCCGCTCGCCGCCGCGGCCGCGAGACGAACCCGCTGCGGCAGCGGCAGGTGGCGGGTGAAGCCGTTCTTCGCCGGCTGGCGTCCGGCGGCGTTCCAGGCGGCGACCGCGGCGAGCTCGTCGGGGGCGCCCACCGCGGCGGCGGAGAGCTGGGCGAGGGGCGCGGCGAGGGCGTCGGCGGCGAGCCGCGACGGGGCCTCGTGCGCGCGCTCGCCGAGGAAGTCCGGCATCATCGCCGGCCCCACGCTCTGCGCCGCCAGGCGCGGAGCGGCGCCGGCGGACGACAGCAGGACGCTCACCAGGATCGCTCGAACCATCGTTCGCATCGTGATCTCCTCTCGGCCGCCACCCGCTCGCATGGTACGTACGCGGCCGGGCTCCGGCAGCCGGCCGGGGACGAGCCGCGCGCTCGGCGGGCGGAGCGGTCGGCTCTCCGGACGGAGGCGGGGCTCTTTCCAGCGCGCTAGAATGCGGCCGCGATCACGACAGCGGCACCTCAAGCAGGTCTTTCTTGCGAGGAGGAAGGGCGATGAGCGGAGACGACGAGCAGGGGCGGTCGGGTTTGACCAGGCGCGGCCTCTTGGGCTCCGGCGCCCTCGCCGGCGCGGCGCTGGCGCTCGCCGGTACCGGTGTCGCCAGCGCCGCGCCGGCTCCTGAAACAGCCGAGGCGGGCGGCGCGGCGCCGCCGGCGGACTTCGAGCTCGCCGAGGTGTCGCTCGCCGAGCTGGCGGCGGGGATGCAGGCCGGCAAGTGGACGGCGCGGAGCCTGGTCGAGAAATACATGGCGCGGATCGCCGCGCTCAACCAGAGCGGGCCGGCGTTGCGCTGCGTGCTGGAGATCAACCCCGACGCGCTCGCCGACGCCGAGGCGCTCGACCACGAGCGGCGGGCGAAGGGGCCGCGCGGACCGCTCCACGGCATCCCCATCCTGGTCAAGGACAACGTCGCGACGCACGATCGCATGACGACCACCGCCGGCTCGCTCGCCCTCGCCGGCTCGATCCCGCCGCGCGACGCCTTCGTCGCCGGCCGCCTGCGCGAGGCCGGCGCCATCCTCTTAGGCAAGACCAACCTCTCGGAGTGGGCGAACTTCCGCTCCACCCATGCGTCGAGCGGCTGGAGCGGCCGCGGCGGCCAGTGCCGGAACCCCTATGCGCTCGATCGCACGCCGTCCGGCTCGAGCTCCGGCTCGGCGGCGGCCGCCGCGGCGAGCTGCTGCGCCGTCGCCGTGGGGAGCGAGACCGACGGCTCGATCGTCTCGCCGTCGTCGATGTGCTCGCTGGTCGGCATCAAGCCGACGGTCGGCCTGCTGTCGCGCGCCGGCGTCGTCCCCATCTCCCACAGCCAGGACACCCTGGGGCCGATGGCGCGCAGCGTGGCGGACGCCGCGGCGCTCCTCGGCGCCATGACCGGCGTCGACCCGCGCGACGAGGCGACGCTCGCCAGCCGCGGCAAGGCGGCGCCCGACTACACCCGCTTCCTCGACGCCAAGGGGCTCGCCGGCGCGCGGCTGGGCGTCGCCCGCGCCCACTACTTCGGCGGCAACCCGGCGGCCGATCGCGCCATCGAGGCGGCGATCGCCGAGCTCAAGCGGCTGGGGGCGGTGATCGTCGATCCGGCGGACATCGAGTCGGTGGGGAAATACGACGACAGCGAGCTCCTCGTGATGCTCTACGAGTTCAAGGCCGACCTCAACAAGTACCTGGCCGAGCTGGGCCCTGGAGCGCCGGTCCGCACCCTCGCCGACCTCATCGCCTGGAACGCCGGCCACCGCGCGCAGGAGATGCCCTACTTCGGCCAGGAGCTCTTCGAGATGGCGCAGGCGAAGGGCCCGCTCACCGACGCCGCCTACCAGAAGGCGCTGGCGGCGAACCACCGGCTGGCGCGCGCCGAGGGCATCGACGCGACGCTCGCCAAGCACAAGCTCGACGCCATCGTGGCGCCCACCGGCACCCCCGCCTGGCTGATCGACCTCGTCAACGGCGACCCCTCGTCGCTCTCCAGCTCGACGCCGGGCGCCGTCGCCGGCTATCCCAGCGTCACCGTCCCCGCCGGCCACGTCCACGGCCTGCCGGTGGGGATCTCCTTCATCGGCACGGCGTGGAGCGAGGCGAAGCTCATCCGTTACGCCTACGCCTTCGAGCAGGCGACGAAGCACCGGCGGCCGCCGCGCTTCCTCCCCACCGCCGACCTGGCGAGCGCTTAGAAGTACGACTGCAGGTCGCCGCGCCGCCGCACGTCGACGGTGGCGCAGTGGAACGAGCCGCCGAAGAGGTTGAAGTTGCGGAACGGGCAGCGGATGGGCTCGAAGCCCCAGCTCTCGACGGCGCGGATGAACGGCTCCTCCTGCGCTTCGACCAGCATCCGCCGCTCGTCGAGCATGAGGACGTTCATGTTCACCCAGCTCGAGCACATGCAGAAGTCCTGCTCGGAGAACGAGCGCGGCGCGCGCAGCACGTCCCACGACTTGAAGATCGCCGGCACCTGCCGGATGCGCTCCGGGTTGACCAGCAGCTTGCCGGGGGCAAGCGGCATCAGCGACGCATCGATGTGCATGGGGTGCGCGTCGACCGTCGCCACGCGGTGGATGCGGTAGTCCGGCCCCAGGTGGCGCTGCAGCCAGAGGATGCCGAGGTCGTTGGTGACGTGGCTCTTCTGCACGAAGAGGTCGCGGCCGCAGTGCACGAAGTCGGCGGCGTCGAAGGTCGGCTCCAGCTCGCGGATGACGTAGGTGAGCTCCTCGCCTTCGCGCGGCTCCTCCCAGGCCTCCTCGTAGAGCTCGTCCAGCAGCCGCGGCCGCGGCGCCGCCGTCCAGCGGGCGCCCCCCCGCAGGTACTCGGCGAGGAGCGGGTGATAGGCGTCCGTCTCGTGGTATCGCGAGCGCCAGGAGAGCGGCGCCTCGATGATCTCGTCGCCGACGACGAGCAGCACGTCGCGCGGCATGGCGGCGTAGAGGCCGCTCGCGACCTGCCAGTCGGGCGTGCCGTAGGGGCGCGACCAGTCGACGATCTCCGGCCGGCGCACCGTCACCCCCTCGGCCTCGAGGCGGTGGACGAAGCCGTCCAAGTCGCGGCGCGCGGCGTCGATCAGGTGCGGCGGGAACGGCTTGCCGCCGTGCTGCTCGAAGAACGACCACTGGTCGCGCGGCATGGTGGCCTTGAGCGAGACGTGCCAGGGCGGCACGCAGGCGCCGTCGACGACGCCGACGATGACCTCCTCCAGCGGGTCCCACTCGTTGTGGCAGTTGACGATCGGTAGCTTCTGCTCCAGCGGACGCAGCACGGACATCCTCCCTTCGCCCTCACCTCCTCAGTGCTGCGGTGGCCTCAAAAGGGGTCCTGCGGTGCAGCGAATGATCGATCGCCTCGACCGCGTCTCAGCCCTCCCGGCGGGCGTAGAGGTTGTAGCGGTCGGAGCCGCGATAGAGCTCCTCCTGCTCGACGATCACCGCGAAGCCGCGGGCGCGGAGGGCGGCCGCCGTCGCCGCCAGCCGGTCGCCGAGGTCGTGCACCTCGGCGACGATCTGGCGGACCTTCGGCCAGTCGCCCTCGGCGATCCCCTCGAGCACCTGGACCTCGCTCTTCTCGACGTCGATCTTCAGCAGGTCGATCCGCTCGACGCCGACCTCGGCGACGACGGAGGACAGGGTGCGGATCGGCCGCGTGAAGGTCTCGGCGCGCAGGCGCTGGTCGAGCAGCTCCTCCTCGCCGCGCAGCACCTCGGCCATGCCGGCGGCGCCGGCGGCGGCCTGGTTGTGGAAGAGTGTGCGCAGCGCCGCCCGCTCCTCGCCGGCGTCGGCGTGGAACGACGACATGCCGGAGGTCAGCGGATAGAAGGTGAGCTCGGCGGTGCCGGCGGCGCGGCCCAACCCGCAGTCGAAGAGCAGCACCTCGCCGTCGCACCAGAGGGTGTTCTCGGCGAGGATGGCGAAGAGCGGCGGCGCCGGCTCGAAGGCGAGGATGCGGGCGCCGCGCACGCGGTGGGCGGCGAACATGGTGAACATGCCGATGTTGGCGCCGACGTCGAAGACGCAGGCGCCGTCGGCGAGGACGATGCCGTGCTGCGTGTAGACCTGTTTGACGAAGATGTCGTCGTAGAACTGGGCGAGCTCGGCCTTCGTCTGGTAGGCGACGTTCATGCCGTTCGGCAGCGCGGTGCGGCGGAGGACCGCTTCGCCCGGCTCGTCCGTTTGGCGCGGATTGCCGTCCTTCACGTCACAGCTCGAGGACGATCTTCCCGGCCACGCCGCCGTGCGCCAGGGCGGCGTAGGCCTCCTCGGCGCGCTCGAACGGCAGCGCGCGCTCGACGACCGGGCGCAGGCGGCCGCAGGCGAGGCGGGAGAGGGCGAAGGCCGAGAACGCCGCGACCAGGGCCGCCTTCTCGGCCCGCGGCCGGGCGCGGAGCATCGAGCCGCTGAGATGCAGGCGCTTGGCGAGCACGGCGCCGAGGTCGATCTCGGCGCGGCCGCCGCCGAGGAGGCCGAGGAGCACCAGGCGGCCGCGCGGCTTGAGGACGGCGAGATGGCGGTCGATGCCGGGACCGCCGACGAGCTCGATCACCAGGTCGACGCCGTCGCCGTCCGTCGCCCGCCGCACCGCCGCCGCGAGATCGTCGCCGGCGGCGACGATCTCGTCGGCCCCCAGCGCGCGCAGGGGCTCCAGGCGCTCGCGGCTGCGGCCGTCGGCGATCACCCGCGCGCCGAGCTCGCGCGCCAGCTGCACGCAGAAGCTGCCCATGCCGCCGGTGGCGCCGGTGACGAGCACCGTCTCGCCGGATTGCAGACCGCCCTCAACGACGAGGTTGGTCCAGGCGGTGAGGCCGGCCTCGGGGATCGCCGCGGCCTCGACCAGGGAGAGGTTCGCCGGCACCGGCATGAGCTGGCCGACGGGGATGGCGGCGCGCTCGGCATGGGCGCCGCCGGCGACCAGCGCCATCACCCGCGCGCCGGGGGCGAAGAGCTCGCCCCAGGCGCTGCCGGCGACGCCGTCGCCCAGCGCGACGACGGTGCCGGCGCACTCGAGGCCGGGGACGTCGCTCTCGCCGGGCGGCGGCGGGTAGGCGCCGCGGAGCTGCAGGAGATCGGCGTGGTTGAGGCCCGCCGCGGCGACCGCGACGAGCACCTCTCCCGCCCCGGCGACGGGCTCGGGGACGTCACCCAGGCGCGGCGCGGCGGACGCGCCCGGGGCAGGGGATGCGGGGAGGACGGCGCGCACCTGCCGTCGCTCTAGCTGCTCGCCACCGGCCGCGGCTTGGCGAGCGGCACCGCCACCGGCTTGGCCTCGGCATCGGCCGAGCCGAACGCCCTCGCCGGCTGGTGATGCTCCGCCGGCTTCAGGATGCCGCTCTCCAGCCACTCGTGCTGGCCGGAGAGCACGCGCTGGCCGACGCAGTACTTGAACGCGTCGTCGTTCGACCACAGCAGGCGGAAGAGCTGGTTGACCTTGCGACGGGTGTCGCGGCAGAAGAGGTCGGCGAGCTCGCGCGCGGCGCCGGCGGCGGAGTCGCCGCGATCGGCCATCGACTGCGCCCGCGCCACCGACGCCGCCATGGCGAAGAGCTCGTTGGCGATATCGACGAGGCGGAAGAGGAAGCCCTGCTTGTTCTGCAGCTTGCCCTGGTGGACGACCATGCCGTGGAAGATCTGCCGCGCCAGCCGCCGCGAGCTGCGGTCGACGAAGCGGAGATGGGGCGCCAGGTCGCCGAACTCGGCGAAGCGCGGCCACCGCCCCCAGCCGAGCCAGCGGCTGGGATACCAGGTGCCGTAGAAGGCGGCGATCTGGGGCAGCTCGCCGAGCTTCTCGGCGGCCGGCTTCTCGGGGTCGATCAGGGCGCCGGCGACCTGCAGGTGCTTGTCCACCGCCTCGCGCGCGATGAACAGGTGCATGATCTCCGACGAGCCCTCGAAGATGCGGTTGATGCGGCAGTCGCGCATCAGCCGCTCGACGCCGATCGGGATTCTCGCCGCGGGCGGCGAGCGAGCGCTCGGTCTCGTAGCCGCGGCCGCCGCGGATCTGCATGCGTGTCGTCGACGATCTCCCAGGCGCGCTCGGTGTTCCACTCCTTGCGGCCGCCGCCTCGAGGCGGATGTCGTGGCCGCCGCGGTCCGCCAGCCGGCGGCGAGATCGGCGATCGACTCCATGGCGTAGGTGGTCGCCGCCATGTCGGCGAGCTTGTGGGCGATCGCCTCGTGCTTGCCGATCGGCTGGCCCCACTGCACGCGCTCCTCCGCCCACTGGCGGCAGATGTCGAGGCAGAGCTTGGCGCTGCCGACGCGAGCCGTCGCGGGCAGCGTCAGGCGGCCGGTGTTCAGGGTGGCGAGGGCGATCTTCAGCCCGCGGCCCTCGTCGCCGATGAGGTTCTCCGCCGGCACCCGAACGTTCTCGAAGCTGATGACGCCGTTGGCGAGGGCGCGCAGGCCCATGAAGTGGCAGCGGTGCTCGACCTCGACGCCCGGCCAGCTCATCTCGACGACGAAGGCGCTGATCGCCTTGCTCTTGGGATCGCGCGCCATCACCACCAGGAGCTCGGCGAGGGTGCCGTTGGTGCACCACAGCTTCTCGCCGTTCAGGATGTAGTGCACCCTGCGGCGTCTTCTCGCGCCGAGGTCTGCAGCCGCGCCGGGTCGGAGCCCACCTGCGGCTCGGTGAGCGCGAAGGCGGAGATCGCGCCCGCGGCGCAGCGCGGCAGGTACTTCTGCTTCAGCGACTCGGAGCCGAACAGCTTCACCGGCTGCGGCACGCCGATCGACTGGTGCGCCGAGAGCAGCGCCGATGAGGTTGCCGTCGACGCTGCCGAGCAGCTGCATCACCTTCTGGTACTCGACATTGGTGAAGCCGAGGCCGCCGTATTTCTTGGGGATCTTCATGCCGAAGGCGCCCAGCTTGCGCAGGCCGTCGACGACGTGCTCCGGGTACTCGCCGGTGGCGTCGATCTCCACCGGGTCGACCTGGTCGGTGATGAACTCCTTGAAGGCGCGGTAGAAGGCGGTGAACTCGGGCCGCTCCTCGCCCTGGAAGGGGAACGGATAGATGAGGTCGAGGCGAAACGTGCCGAGGAACATCTCGCGCAGGAAGCTCGGCTGCTTCCACTCCTTCTCCCGCGAAGCTTCCGCCACCTTCATGGACTCGGCTTCGGTCACCTGATGCAGATCCTTGGTCGACACGGTTCGTTCTCCCCCTTGGGAATGGGCTGCGGTCCCCCTGCGGCGTTCTCGGGCTTATGCCGCAGTGCGACGTAATTCTAGCATAGGGGGCCGGCGAGGGCCCCCGGCTAGTGCCGGGCCGCCTCGGCGACGGCGGCGAAGAAGCGCCGCAGGGTTGCCGACCCTTCGGCAAACTCGCGATGGAGCCGCTCGTGATCGACGTCGGCGTAGCCGTGGGCGATCCGCTGGCGCAATCCGACCGCGGCGCGCAGGCGGACCGCGAGCTCGCGGTCGATGCCGCCGCGCTCGGCGATGAGGTCGAAGGTCGACCCGATGTCCAAGGCCACCGGCCAGCCGGCGTCGGAGACCCAGTGGGCGCCGAGGTCGATGGCCTCCTGGATCGCCAGGAGCAGGTAAAAGCTCGCCAGATCGCGCCCCTGGACGTCCTCCAGGAACTCCCCGAGCGGGCGGTCGACGAGAGCGGCGGCCTGCTCGAGCCGCGCCGTGGCGCGGGCGAGATGCCGGCGGGCGACGTCAGGTCGGACCATCGGCCACGCTGGCGCGGAGGCGCGCGATGGCCGCCTCCTCGATCTTTTTTGCCGTGGGAGCCCAGTCCCACCAGTCGATCATCGCGTGCATCCGGAAGTCCGCCCAGGCGTGCGGCTGGAGCTCGACGAGGACGACGCCGTCGGTCGCGATCTCGAAACGGAGGAGGGGCGGCGACTCGTCGAGGACGACGAGATCGATGTCCCGCCGGGCGGCGCGGCCGAGCGCCGCCTCGACCTCTTGCCGCAGTGCGGCCGAATCGGGGTCGAGCCGGACACCGACGTCGACATCGCTCCCCGCTCGCTCGTCGCCGCGCGCCACTGAGCCGAAGACCACGGCGAGGCGCACCGCCGGAATCGCGGTGAGCGCTGCCCGCAGCTGGTCGACGAGGGACATCGGGATCATCTTACCGCCGCGACCGCGAGCCTGGCCGCTCGGTCGAGCCGCCCCGCCCTACGGGTAGATTTTGTACAGCAGGCGCGGGTACGGGATGGTCTCGCGCAGGTGGGAGAGGCCGCACATCCAGGCGACGAAGCGCTCGAGGCCCATGCCGAAGCCGCTGTGGGGGAAGGCGCCGTACTTGCGGACGTCGAGATACCACTGGAAGGCCTCGACCGGCAGGTCGTGCTGGCGGATGCGCTCGAGCAGCAGGGCGTGGTCGTGGATCCTCTGGCTGCCGCCGATGATCTCGCCGTACCCCTCGGGAGCCAGGATGTCGAGGCCGAGGACGGTCTCCGGGTTCTCCGCGTCCGGCTGCATGTAGAACGCCTTGAAGGCGGCCGGGAAACGGGTGACCATGAGCGGCCGCTCCTGTCGGGCGGCGAGGAGGGTCTCCTCGTCGGCGCCGAAGTCGTCGCCCCACTGGATGGGGTTGCCCGCCGCCTGCAGCTCGGCGATCGCCTCGGTGTAGGACAGGCGCGGAAAGGGCGGCACGATCGCCGCGAGCTTGGCGGTGTCGCGCTCGAGGATCTTCAGCTCCTCGCCGCAGCGCTCGAGCACCCGGCCGACCAGCTCGACGAGGAACTCCTCGGCGAGATTGCAGAGCCCGTCGAACTCGAGGAAGGCGACCTCGGGCTCGACCATCCAGAACTCCATCAGGTGGCGGCGGGTCTTCGACTTCTCGGCGCGGAAGGTCGGCCCGAAGCAGTAGACCTTGCCGAGCGCCGCCGCCGCCGGCTCGAGATAGAGCTGGCCGGACTGCGAGAGATAGGCCTTGTCGCCGAAATAGTCGGTCTCGAAGAGGGTCGAGGTCCCCTCGCAGGCGGCGGGGGTCAAGATCGGCGAGTCGATGAGGGTGAAACCGCGGGTGTAGAAGAAGTCGCGGATCGCCTGCTCCACCTCGCTCCGCACGCGGAGCGCGGCGCGCTGGCGGCTCGAGCGGAGCCACAGGTGGCGGTGCTCCATGAGGAACGCCGTGCCGTGCTCCTTGGGGGTGATCGGGTAGTCCTCGGCGAGTCCCAGCAGGCGGAAGCCGGTCGCCTGCACCTCGAAGCCGCCGGGCGCGCGCTTGTCCTCCTTGACCCTGCCGGTCAAGGCCACGGTCGACTCCTGGGTGGCCCGCTCGACCTCGGCCCAGTCGCCCTCCGGCAGATCGGCGCGGCTGGCGACCACCTGCACGACGCCGCCCCCCAGCCGCACCTGCAGGAAGGCGAGCTTGCCGCTCGAGCGCTTGTTGTCGACCCAGCCCTTGATCTCGACGACGGCGCCGGCGTGCGACGCCAGCTCGCGGCGGCTGGAGACGGCGGCGGGCGCCGGGCTGGGGACGGGGGACGGGGTCTCGGGTTCGCTCACGGTGGGGCGGGATTGTAGCCTAAGTGCGCGAGTCCTGGCGGAGTGTAGGGGCGGCCTGGAAGAGCATTGTTCAGAGCCGGTCATGCCGTCGATCGGCGGAGCCGGTCCGGACCTGCTCGCCGCCGCGGGACGTCTCTGCAGCGGCACAGAAGAGCATTTTTCAGAAGCAGCGCCGGCGTCCTCGCCGGCCCTTTTCTTCTACTCGTTGACCTCGCTCTCCTCCTTCGGCAGGCTGCTCAAGGCCGCCGCCGCGGCGCGCTGCTCGGCGACCTTCTTGCTCGGCCCCTCGCCGCAGCCCGCCGCGGCGCCGTCGAGCCAGCACTCGACGGTGAAGAGCTTGCTGTGATCGGGTCCGGTCTCGCCGGTCAGCCGGTACTCGGGGAGCGGCAGGCCGCGGCCCTGCGCCAGCTCCTGGAGCCGGGTCTTCGAGTCGCCGCCGCCCGCCCGCGAGCGCTCGACGGCCGAGCCGGCGAGCGCCGCCTCGAGCATCGGCAGGATGACCTTGCGCGCCGGTCCCAGGCCGGCGTCCAGATAGACCGCCCCGAAGAGCGCCTCGAGCGAATCGGCGAGGAGCGACACCTTGGTGCGGCCGCCCGAGCGCTCCTCCCCCACCCCCAGCCGCAGCGCCGCGCCGAGCTCGATCCGCTCGGCGTAGGGCGCCAGGGCGCTCTTGCTGACGACATGGCCCTTGCGCTTCGAGAGGTCGCCCTCGGGGAGGTCCGGATGGCGCGCGTAGAGCCACTCCGAGGCCACCAGCCCGAGCACGGAATCGCCCAGGAACTCCAGTCGCTCGTAGTTCTCGGCGGCGCCGCTCTCGTTGGCGAACGAGCGGTGGGTGAGCGCCAGCTCGAGCAGCGCGGCGCTCTTGAACCGATGGCCGAGCCGCTTCTCGAGCGGAGTCGTCGAGCGGCGGAGCAGCGACATGAACGGATGGTAGCAGGCGGGCGGGAGAGAAGGCTGCAGGCGCCAAGGGTCAGGCGCGGCGGAGAGAACTCCGCGGGTCGGGGGCCGCGATTCGCCGGCGTGGCCGACTCCTCTAGCGGTCGCCAATGCGCGGTGGTGTCACGAGCGGCCTTGCCGCCCTAGCCAATACTCACGGAACGACCTCAAGCGCGGCAGAGACTCGAGGTCCTTGGCGCGGCCGCTCGCTTCCTTGCTCGCGATGATGTCGTCGAGGTGGCAGACCGAGAAACCTTCGACCTCGACGCGCCGCCGCCAGGCGTCCGCGAAGCGCTCGATGCCGTCTGGCGCGAAGATGAGGTCGAGGTCGAAAGGCCCATTCTTGAGCTGCACGAAGTCCTTGCCGCGCTCCACGTCTCCTGCCTGCCCGTCATCGAGGTCGAAACCCAGCTCGCGCAGGGCACCGACGATGGCCCGGCCGTTGTCGCGGCTCCTCTCCACGAAGAGGTCGGCGTCCTGAGTCGTGTCGGGGAAGCCGAGCAGGATCGCTCCCGACTTGCCGATGAAGAGATAGCGCACGCCATGCCGGGCGAAGGTGTCGCGGATCTCCTCGGCCTGCCGGTACTCAAACGTGCCCATAGCCCAGCCAGTCCGGCAGATTCTCCTCGCACCAGCGGCGGTAATCGGCGGTGGTGTCGAAGGCGCGAAACGACGCGTCGTCCAAGACCGGCTTGTAGGTGTGGATGAAAGCGTAGCGGAAGCGGGTCGCCAGCGGCCGGCGGGCGGCGGCCTCGAACTCTTCCAGCCATTCCGCCGGAATGTCGCCCGATCCCGGCGGCCTAGATGGCTCAGAGCCCATGGCTGGGGATTATAGATGTGTGCATCCCGCCCTGCCGTCGTCGAACGCAGCTAGCCGCTCCGCTTCCCACCCCTCACCGCCGCCCGAAGCGGCGCTCGAGGTCGGAGTCGGTCATCTGGAGGACGATGGGGCGGCCGTGGGGGCAGGCGTAGGGCTGCTCGGCGGCGAAGAGCTCGGCGACCAGGGCTTCCATCTCGATCGGCGACAGCGGATGGTGCATCTTGACCGCCGCCTTGCAGGCGAGGCTCGCGGCGAGGGCATCGAGCAGGCGGCCGCGGAGGTCGGCCGCCGCGGCTTCGCCGCGGTCGCCGCCGTCGCGCTCGCCGGCGAGGGTCGAGAGCAGCGCCTCGGCCTCGCCGAGGGCGAGGACGGCGGGGACCGCGGCGAGCGCCAGGGCGTTGCCGGAGAGCGGCTCGAGGCGGAAGCCGCAAGCGTCGAGGGCGGGCGCCAGCTCGACCAGGCGCAAGCGCTCGGCCGGCGCCAGCTCGAGGAGCAGCGGGTCGAGGAGGGCCTGCATCGGTGTCCGCTCGGCGGCCAGCGCGCGGCGGAGGCGCTCGTAGAGGATGCGCTCGTGCGCCACGTGCTGGTCGACGAGATAGAGGCCGTCCGGCCCCTCGAGGAGGAGGAGCGTCCCCTTGTACTGGCCGAGGAGGCGGAACGGCCGCACCTCGCCGCGGCGGCCGGAGAGCGGCACGGTGGGGCGGGCGAGCGGCGCATAGGAGGCGGCGGGGATCCGCCCCTGCTCGCCCCGGCCGGCGTCGTAGACCGCCGGCGGCTCGCCCACCTCCCCCGCGGCGGCGGGTCGGACGCTCCGCCAGATCGCCGGCGTCGGCGTGCCCAGACCCTGCCAGGCGAAGGGGACGAAGGCCTCCGGCGGCGCCGCGGCGGCCGGCCGGCGGAGCGGCGCCGGCTCCTCGCCGCGGGCGCGGTCGAGGCCGCGCGTAAAGGCCCGCCCCAGGCGGTCGAGGAAGCCGCCGTCGCGGAAGCGCACCTCCGCCTTCTGCGGATGGACGTTGACGTCGACCGCCTCGGGCGGCAGATCGAGGAAGAGGAAGAGGGCCGGGAAATCGTCGCTCTTCCACCCCTCGCGGACGGCGCGGTAGAACGTCGCCAGGATGGCGCGGTCGCGCAGCAGCCGGCGGTTGACGAAGGTGAACTGGCGATGGCTGCGGCTGGTCTCGGCGGTGCCGACGAAGCCGGCGAGCGAGAGCGCGGCGCTGGGGCCGCTCTCCCCCGCCTCCGGCGGGATCTCGACCAGGCGGGCGGCGAAGTCGTGGCCGAAGATCTGCCCGATGCGCTCGCGCGCCGCGCGCGGATCGCCCTCGGCATGGCCGGAGGCGAGGGCGTCGAGGAGCGTGCGCCCCTCGTGCAGCACGCTGAAGCGCACCTCCGGCCAGGCGAGCGCGTAGCCCTGCACCACCTCCAGCGAGCGCCGCAGCTCGGTCTCGCCGGTCTTCAGGAACTTGCGCCGCGCCGGCACGTTGAAGAAGAGCGAGCGCACCTCGATCGTCGTGCCGCGCGGCCGCGCCAGCGGCTCGGCGGCCTGCACGCGGCTCCCCTCGATGTGCACCCGGCAGCCGTCGCCGGGCTGCTCGGCGGTGGTCAGCTCGACGCGCGCCACGGCGGCGATCGCCGCCAGCGCCTCGCCGCGGAAGCCGAGCGTCGCCACCTGCTCCAAGTCCTCGAAGCTGCCGATCTTGCTCGTCGCGTGGCGGTCGAAGGCGAGGAGTGCGTCGTCGCGCCCCATGCCGCAGCCGTCGTCGGCGACGGCGATGCGCGTGCGGCCGCCGCCGGCGAGCTCGACCCGCACCTCCGTGGCGCCGGCGTCGAGGGCGTTCTCGACCAGCTCCTTGACCACCGAAGCCGGACGCTCCACCACCTCGCCGGCGGCGATCTGGCTCACCAGGTGATCGGAGAGGAGGCGGATGCGGTGCACGGCGGGATTCTAGCGGCGGGAGAAGAAGGTGCAGCTGGGCACGCCCATTCTCGATGTCATCCTGAGCGCAGCGAAGGATCTGGGGGAAGGAGCGCTCTAAATAATTAACAGTCCTTCGCTTAGAGATTCCCCCGCCCAGATCCTTCGCTCCGCTCAGGATGACAAGACAGGCGTCATCGCGAGGTGGGCGGAGACAGGCTCCGCCCACACACGATCGGGTCTACCGAACCTCTCCTAGGTGCCCTCTTCCCAGGTGTTGAGGTACTTCTCCTGCTCCGGCGTCAGGGTCGAGAGCTCGACCCCCATCGCCACCAGCTTCAGGCGCGCCACTTCGCGGTCGAGGTCCTCGGGGACGCGGTGGACGGAGAGCGAGAGGCGCTCCGGCGCCTTGGCGATCATCTCGGCGGCGAGCGCCTGGTTGGCGAAGCTCATGTCCATCACCGCCGCCGGATGGCCCTCGGCCGCCGCCAGGTTGATCAGCCGGCCCTCGCCGAGGAGGTTGATGCGGCGGCCGTCGCGCATCGTGTACTCCTCGACGAAGTTGCGCACCGTGCGCTTCCCCTTGGCGAGGTCGGCGAGCGCCGGGATGTCGATCTCGACGTCGAAGTGGCCGCTGTTGCAGACGATGGCGCCGTCGTTCATGGCCTCGAAGTGCGAGCGGGCGAGGACGTGCTTGTTGCCGGTGACGGTGACGAAGATGTCGCCGATCGCCGCCGCCTGCTGGATCGACATGACGCGATAGCCGTCCATCAGCGCCTCGAGCGCGCGCACCGGGTTGACCTCGGTGACGATGACGTTGGCGCCGAGACCCTCGGCGCGCGACGCGATGCCGCGGCCGCACCAGCCGTAGCCGACGACGACCAGCGTGCGGCCGGCGAGGAGGACGTTGGTCGAGCGGATGATGCCGTCGAGCGTGCTCTGGCCGGTGCCGTAGCGATTGTCGAAGAGGTGCTTGGTGTCGGCCTCGTTGACCGCCACGATGGGCAGCTTCAAGGCGCCGTCGCGGGCCATCGCCTTCAGGCGGATGACGCCGGTCGTCGTCTCCTCGGTGCCGCCGCGGATCTTGCTCAGGAGGTCGGTGCGCTCCTTGTGGATGAGCGACACCAGGTCGGCGCCGTCGTCCATCGTGATGTGGGGCTCGAAGTCGAGCGCCGCCGCGAGGTGCGCGTAGTAGGTCTTGTTGTCCTCGCCCTTGCGCGCATAGACCGAGATGCCGTAGTCCTCGGCGAGGCTCGCCGCGACGTCGTCCTGGGTCGACAGCGGGTTGCTGGCGCAGAGCACCACCTCGGCGCCGCCGGCTTTCAGCGTCCGCATCAGGTTGGCCGTCTCGCTGGTGACGTGGAGGCAGGCCGCGATGCGCTGCCCCTTCAACGGCTGCTCCTTCTCGAAGCGCTCGCGGATCAGGGTGAGCACCGGCATGTTCTGGTCGGCCCACTCGATGCGCAGGCGGCCGGCGCCGGCGAGAGCGAGATCGGTGACGTCGGAGGGGACGCTGGTCTGGGTGGTCATATGTGCTCCGTGGATAAGGTCCGATGGATTTAGGCGGAGGCCGCGACCTGGCTCACCCCGGCGGCGTCGCGCAGCTCCTCGGCGCGGCGCGTGCTCTCCCAGGTGAACTCCGGCTCGGCGCGGCCGAAGTGGCCGTAGGCGGCGGTCTTCTTGTAGATCGGCCGCCGCAGGTCGAGATAGTCGATGATGCCCTTGGGGGAGAGCGGGAAACGGTCGCGGATGAGGCGCTCGATCTCGCTCTCGCGATGGTGGCCGGTGCCGAAGGTGTCGACCCGCACGGAGACCGGCTCGACGACGCCGATGGCATAGGCGAGCTGCACCTCGACGCGCTCGGCGAGACCCGCGGCGACCAGGTTCTTGGCGATGTGGCGCGCCATGTAGCAGGCGGAGCGGTCGACCTTGGTCGGATCCTTCCCCGAGAAGGCGCCGCCGCCGTGGCGGCCGGAGCCGCCGTAGGTGTCGACGATGATCTTGCGGCCGGTCAGGCCGCAGTCGCCCTGCGGGCCGCCGATGACGAAGCGGCCGGTGGGGTTGACGTGGAAGACGGTCTTCGCGTCGAGCAGCTCGGCCGGCACCTCGGCGCGGATGACGTGCTCGATCACCTCGCGCTGGATCTCCTCGTGGGAGATCTCGGCGTCGTGCTGGGTCGAGATGACGACGGTGTGGACGCGCACCGGCCGAGTGCCCTCGTACTCGACGGTCACCTGGCTCTTGCCGTCCGGCCGCAGCCAGGGGATCTCGCCGCCGTGGCGCAGCGACGCCAGGCGCCGGGTGAGCCGGTGGGCGAGGGTGATCGGCAGCGGCATCAGCTCCGGCGTCTCGCGGCAGGCGTAGCCGAACATCAGGCCCTGGTCGCCGGCGCCGCCGGTGTCGACGCCCTGCGCGATGTCGGGCGACTGCGGGTCGATCGCCGAGACCACGGCGCAGGTCTTCGAGTCGAAGCCGTAGTCGGCGCGGATGTAGCCGATCTCCTCGATCGTCCGCCGCGCGGTGGCGGCGAAGTCGACGTAGGCGCGGGTGGTGATCTCGCCGGCGAGGAACGCCATGCCGGTGGTCACCAGGGTCTCGCAGGCGACGCGGCCGGTGGGGTCGGCGCGCAGCACCTCGTCCAGGACGGCGTCCGAGATCTGGTCGGCCACCTTGTCCGGGTGACCCTCGGTCACCGATTCCGACGTGAACAGATGCGCATCTCGCTGGCTCATGATCACACCTCTGGCATCAAGACGTTCGCTGCTCGCAGTGCTCGACGGACTGCCCGACATACTGAGGGTGCGGGGGAGGACCGGCTACGCGCCTCGGGAGCCGAAGGGTGAAGAGGAGGGAGCACCCCGGTCGACCGGGCCGAAATGCTAACAGATGGAGGTCCGCACCGCCACCGACGCCCGGCGCCGGCACGGTCTCCGTCTGGTCTCCTGCGGGCGGCCGCCCTCGGCCCCACCCGCCCATCACGCCCTTCCGGGCGGCCGTCCTCGGAACCAGACGGAGCCCGCACCCCGGCGCGCCTCGCACGGCAGGCCAGGCTAGCGGATCGGCCGGCTGTCGAGGGTGCCGTAGAAGAAGGTCGAGAGGGCGTGGACGGTCGACAGAGCGATCGCCTTGCGGCGGGTCTCGAGGCCGCCGGTCAGCGACGAGATGATGCCGCCGCTGCGCCGCGTGCCGGGGACGGCGAGCGGGATCTGATCGTGGGTCAGCCCCTCGACGATGCCCTCCGGAAGCTGCACCGAGCCCGACGACCCCCAGGCCTCGCCGAGGAGGCCGCGCACCACGGTCCAGTAGCGCACGAAATAGCGGCTGCGGCCGTCGATCTCCAGCGAGTGGATGCCGGCTTCGGTGGCGATGTAGAAGTGGTAGATCTGGCCGAGCGAGCTCTCGAGCTTGCGCGCCCGCTCGCAGCAGAGGCGCAGCACCTCCTCGTCGGAGACCGGCAGGCCGATCGCCGGCTCCTCGATCGACTGCGGCACCACGGCGACCGAGACGGCGCGGTCGAAGCCGTCGTGAAAATAGCGCAGCAGGCCGTCGCGCACGCCGAGCAGCTTGTCGGGCGCCGGTCCGGCGACCGCCACCTCGATGCCGGTTTGGAGGCGCTGCCAGAAGTCCTTAAGATCGGTGATCATGATCGCGAGCCGCCAGAATCGGACGCTCAAGGATATGCGGCGCCTCCGGCGAAGTAAAGGCGACGGCGCGCTCCTCGAGGGCCCGCACCTCGTCGCCGAGGCGCTCGCCGCGGGCCTCGCGCTCGACCCCGTGCTGGCGACGCCGGAGTTCCTCGCCGGCGCCGAATGGCCGGCGCTGGCGGCGCCGCTGGCGCGCGCCGGCGCGGTGCCGCTCGCCGTCGCCGCCGACCTCCTCCACGGCCTCGCCGACGCCGACTCGCCGCGCGGCATCCTCGCCGTCGCGCAACTGCCGCGGCGCGGAGCGGCGGCGCTGCCGCGGAGCGCCGACGGCGTCTACCTCTATGCCGACGGCCTGCAGGACCCGGGCAACCTCGGCGCCGTGGCGCGCGTCGCCGAGGCGGCCGGCGCCGCCGGCCTGGCGCTCTCGCCGGGGAGCGTCCATCCCAACCATCCGCGGGCGCTGCGCGGCTCGGCGGGGAGCCTGCTGCGCCTGCCGGTCGCCGTCGACGTGACGCCGGAGGCGCTCGCCGAGCATCTCGCGGCGCCGGGATCGCGGCTGACCGCACGCTGGGTGGCGCTCGTCCCGCGCGGCGGCGAGGATCTCTACCGCGCGCCGCTCGCCGGCGGCGCCCTCGTCCTCCTCCTCGGCGCCGAGGGCCCCGGCCTCTCGGCGGCGCTCGCGGCGCGCGCCGATCTCCGCCTCACCATCCCCATGGCGGCCGGCGTCGAGTCGCTCAACGCCGCGGTGTCGGCGGCGCTGGTGCTCTTCGAGATCCGCCGCCAGCGCGCCGGCTAGAGCGGCACACCGGCCGCCGCCGCGATCGCGCTCTCCGGCGATCGTGCTCTAATACGGGCGGACCGCAGGCATGCCGATCATCCCCTCCCGAAAGCGCCGACGCCTCTCGTCTCTTGCTTCGTTCGTTACGCTCGCGGCGCTCGCCTGGGCGCTGGCGATCCTCCCCGGCTGCCGACAGCACGCGGCACCGGCCGCCGGCGCCGGCGCCGGCGCCGCGCTGCCGGCGGGCGCCAACATCCTCCTCATCACCGTCGACACGCTGCGCGCCGATCACCTCTCGGCCTACGGCTATCCGCGGCAGACCTCGCCGGCGATCGACCGGCTGGCGGCGCATGGCGTGCGCTTCGACCAGGCCTCGTCGCCAGTGGCCGAAGACGACGCCGTCCTTCGCCTCGCTGTTCACCGCCAGCTATCCCAAGGACAACCGCATCGTGCGCAAGGTGGGCATCCCGCTCCCCTGCCGTTACGAGACGGTCGCCGAGGCGTTGAAGCGCCAGGGCTACGCGACCTACGCGGTGGTCTCGAACGGCGCCGTGGGGAGCGACTTCTACTTCGACCAGGGCTTCGACACCTTCATCCAGACCTGGAAGCTGCCGCACGGCGGCACGGCGACGACCGGCGACGACGCCGCCAAGACCGGCGCCCCCTCGGACCCCAACCGCGGCGAGGCGGTGACCCGTCTCGCCGCCGGCCTCGCCGACCGCATCGACCGCCGCAAGCCGTTCTTCCTCTGGGTGCACTACATCGATCCGCACTGGCCCTACAACCCGCCGGCCGCCTACCGCGAGCGCTTCCAGGGCGACCGCTTCTTCGACCCCACGGTGCAGCTGGCGGTGAGCCCCGGCAAGGAGCGGCAAGAGATGATGGGCATCGGCGAGGGGCAGATGATCGCCGGCCACCGCGACCTCGCCTTCTACGTCGCGCGCTACGACGCCGAGATCGCCTACACCGACGCCGAGATCGGCAAGCTCCTCGCGGCGCTGCGCGCCAAGGGACTGCTGAGCCGCACGCTGACCGTGCTCACCGCCGATCACGGCGAGTCGCTGGGCGACCACCACTACTACTTCGACCACGGCCGCTTCGGCTTCCAGAGCTGCCTGCGGGTGCCGCTCATCGTCAGCTACCCCGGCGTCCTCGCCCCCGGCGTCGACCGCGACCCGGTCGAGCTGCTGAACGTCGCCCCCACCCTTCTCGAGGCGGCGGGAGCGGCGCTCCCCGGCGGCCGCTGGAAGCAGGGCCGCTCGCTCGGCCGCCGCCTGCGCGGCCTGCCGCCGGCGCCGGCAGACACCGCGCGGTCGGCGAGCCCGGACCCGGTGCCGCCGCACCCCGGCCTCGCCTTCTCCGAGGCCGGCTACGAGCTCGACGACAAGTGGATGAAGATCGTCCGCGACCGCCGCTTCAAGCTCATCTATGCCCAGATGCTCCCCGACCAGCGCTGGACGGGGGGCGACGGCGTGCGCTTCGTCCTCTACGACCTGGAGCACGATCCGGGGGAGACGAAAAACGTCGCCGCCGAGTTCCCCGCCGACGCCGAGCGGTTGAAGCGCGCCCTCTGGCAATGGGATCGCGCGCCGCGCTACGACGTGGCGACCCAGCCGCCGACCGCCGCCTGCAACGGCGAGCGGACGATGGATCCCGAGACCGCCAAGCTCCTCCACAGCCTGGGGTACATTTAGCGCGGCCCGCGCCCGCGAAGGAGAACGTCATGAAGATCGGCATCGGCTCCGACCACGCCGGCTTCCTCTATAAGGAAGCGATCAAGCGGTTCCTCGCCGCCGAGGGCCACGAGGTGCGCGACTTCGGCACCGACTCCGAGGCGACGGTCGACTACCCGCTGTTCATCCACCCGGTGGCGGCGGCGGTGGCGGCGGGCGAGGTCGAGCGCGGCGTCGTCCTCGGCGGCTCCGGCAACGGCGAGGCGATGGTCGCCAACCGCGTCCGCGGCGTGCGCTGCGCCCTCTGCTGGAACGAGGACTCGGCCCGCCTCGGCCGCCAGCACAACGACGCCAACGTCATCTCGCTCGGCCAGCGCATGATGCCCGAGGAGACCGCCCTCGCCCTCGTCCGCATCTGGCTCGAGACCCCCTTCGAGGGGGGGCGTCACGTGCGCCGCATCGAGGAGATCGAGGAGGTCTCGGAGGCGCCGCGCTGAGGCGGCGGCGGCGGTCCTCTACCGCCTGCCGGCGAGGAATCGTCGCGGTATCTCATGGTTTGCGCACTAACTCTCTTGACGTGGCTCGGCAAGCCCGCCGGCCATCGAGAGGAGAAAATCATGAAGCCCATCGTCCTGATCTTTGCCCTGCTGGCCCTCTTCACCCTCTCCGACCGGCTGCTGACCTCCGCCGAGGCCACGTCGGCCCATCCGGCCGTCGCGGCGACCAGCGCCTCCTCCCAGGGCGGCGCGATCCTCTCGCCGCTCTCCGTCGGCTGCCCCGACATCTGCTGCGATCAGGCCTGCACCTGCGTGCGCCATGGGTTCGGGGGCGCCGGGCATTGCACCTACCAGCAGGCTTGCGAATGCGAGTGAGCGGCCGCCGGGCTCCAGCCGCGGGCTGATCGACGCGACGAGACGACGCACCGGGGTTCCTCGCGCCGCCGCTCGGAGCGGGGGACCCCGCGGTGCACGTCACCCGCGCCGCGGTTGGCTGGTACGCTCGCGGGCGTGAGCGAAGCGCCCGCGGCCCGGCCGGAGGCCCCGTACGACACCCTGCGCGCCGATCCTCGCCTGGCGCGCGAGCGCCTCCGCGCGGGCGAGCCGCTCGCCCCCTACACCACCTTCCGCATCGGCGGCCCGGCCGACCTCTTCTATGCGGCGGAGAGCGCCGACGACCTCGCCGCGGCGGTCGGTGCCGCGCGCGATGCCGGAATCCCCTGGTTCCTCCTCGGCCTCGGCGCCAACATCCTGGTCGGCGACCGCGGCTTCCGCGGCCTGGTGATCCACAACCGGGCGCGGCGTATCGAAGTCGGCGGCGACGGCCGCGTCACGGCCGAGAGCGGCGCCGTGGTCTTCCCCGACCTCATCGAGGCGGCGGTCGCTCGCGGCCTCGGCGGCCTCGAGCACTTCGTCGGCATCCCCTCGACCGTCGGCGGCGCCCTCTGGCAGAACCTCCACTTCCTCTCCCCCGCCCCGGCGCGCGAGAGGACGATGTTCATCGCCGAGGTGACCGAGAGCGCCGAGATCCTCGCCGTCGAAGGCGAGCGCCGGAGCGTCCCAGCCGCCTACTTCGAGTTCGGCTACGACACCTCTGTCCTCCACCACCGCCGCGACGTCGTCCTCGCCGCCACCTTCCGCCTGGCGCCGGCCGACCCCGCCGCTCTCCACTTGGTGGTCGAGGAGAACCTCGCCTGGCGCGCGGCGCGCCATCCGCCGCTTGCGACCGAGCCCTCGGCGGGCTCCATCTTCCAGAAGATCGCGGGGATCGGCGCCGGCCGCCTGATCGACGAGTGCGGCCTGAAGGGCGCCGCGGTCGGCGGCGCCGTCGTCTCGCCCCGCCACGCCAACATCCTCGTCAACCGCGGCGGCGCCACCGCCGCCGACGTGCGGGCGCTGATCGCGCGCATTCAAGAGGAGGTCGCGGCGAAGACCGGCCACCACCTGCGGCCGGAGATCTCGTTCGTCGGCGAGTTCTAGACCGAGATCCCGACGCTCAATCCTTGACGAACGTCCCCCGCTCGACGTCCTTGCGGACGCCGGGGAAGGCGAGGGCGCGGCCATGGGCGACGCAGTAGACGCCGGGGGGGAGGAGGCCGGCGGCGAAGATCGCCTCGGTGAGGTTCTGCAGAGCGTCCGAGCTCTTCATCTCGAAGGGGCGCATGGCGCCGGTGAGGACGATCGGCAGGCGCGGCCGCGGCAGGTCGGCGAGCAGGCGCTCGCCGGTCTTCGCCAGGGTGTCGGTGCCGTGGAGGACGACGACGCCGCGGCAGGATTCGTCCTCGCCGGCTGCCTCGCGCACCGCCGCGACGATCCGCGCCCGGTCGTCGTCGGTCATCTCCAGGCTGTCCTTGCTCATCAGCTCGCGCACCGTCACCGCGGTGTCCTCGAGGCGCAGCTCGGCGAGCATGCGGTGGACGATCGAGCGCCGGTTGGCGAGCTCGCCGGTCTGCTCGTCGTAGGTCTTCTCGATGGTGCCGCCGGTGGTGACGAGCGTGATGTGGCGCATGGCGACGGCCGCCCGGCCTAGGGATTCTCGGCCGCGGCCGGCGGCAGGGCGCGGAGCTGGTCGAGGGTGTCGAAGCCGTGGCGCAGGTGCGGGATGACGATCGAGCCGCCGACCACCAGGGCGACGTTCATGGCGTCCTGGATCTCGGCATCGGAGAGGCCGACGCCGACGCACTGGATGAGGTGGTAGTCGATGCAGTCGTTGCAGCGCAGCACCATCGAGGCGACGAGCCCGAGGAGCTCCTTGGTGCGAGTGTCGAGCGCGCCGTCGCGATAGGCGGCCGCGTCGAGGTTGAAGAAGCGCTTGATCCCCAGGTGCTCGGCGCCCAGGATGCGCTCGTTCATGCGCTCGCGGTAGGCGCGAAACTCCTCCAGGTCTCTCGACATCGTTGCCTCCTCTTCAAACGCCGCGGCTCGATCTGCCCACATTCTACGTCGTCCGCTCGTTCGGCACCGGCGAGCCGGCGAGCTCCACCGGATGACCGAGACGGTCTCGAGCCGGCGCGACCGGCAGCGGCGGCCTCCGGCGGATAAGAGCCGCGGGAAAAAGCCGGACGGCGGTGGGCGGGACCTGCCCGCTGAGGAGAGCGGGACCACCGAGATCTCCACCCACCGCCATCCGGGAGGAACCGGGTGCGCTGCATCGGACGATGTCGCGCACCCGGCCTGCGAACGTGCGCGGCGGGATGACGTCGATCCCGCCGCAGGCCGATTGGACGCTGTGGGAGCCCCTACTCGTCGAAGGCGTTGAGCCGGTCGAGCCGCGACGGATCGTCGGTCGCGAGCGCCACCGGCCCCGCGGTCAGCGGTGCCGGTGGTCGAGCCGGCGAGGGCCGGCGCGCGCGACGGCGCGACCTCCGCGGCGCGGCAGCCGAGAGCGATCCATCGTGGAGCTCCCGAGCGGCCGGGCGGTGGCCGAGCCTCCGCCGCGGCGATCCGTGGACGCGGCCGCGCAACGCGGCGAACGCCCGAGAAACGCGGATGGCGGCCTCGGAACGGCTGGCACGCTCCGCGCGCCGCCGCCCGCGCGCCTCGAGAGGCACGCCGACGGCAGTCCGCGGGCGAGAGCTCCGGACGCTAGGCTGAACGCTTCGGGGTGGGGGTCAGGCGAGAGGCGGGGCGCGCCCCGACGACGGGCGCCCGGGGCGCCATGCGTGCGGCTGGGCGCCGGCGGTCACGATGCGGGCGGCGAGCGTGGGCAGCGCGACGCGGGCGGCGGCGGCGAGGCGGACACCGCGCGTCTGCAGGCGGAGCAGGCAGACCGGACAGAGGGGGACCTCGCGGAGGGTCGACGCCTCGACGTGAGTCGTCGTCACCGGATGGCCGAGCGTCGGCACGGCGATCGTCTGTCCGGCGGAGGCGAACTCGAGGGTCTCCCCTTCGGGATGGATCTCGAGCGCCGCCCCGACGCTCAGCAGAGCGAGCAGCCAGGCGCAGACGATCCGGCAGGTGGACAGCCGCGAGGAGGACATGTTGGGCAATCAGGATAGCAGGAATTTTTCGTCGCGCAACCAGCGCGGAGTCGCGCTTTCGCCCTCTTCCTGCACCTAACTCGTCAGGGGTTTCTCTGCAGCGCCTCGCCCGCACGGCTCGTCGGCCTTCCGGCGGCAGCGCTCCAGCGGATCTCCGTCTGCCGGCCTTGCCGTACTGACGTCCTGCACCTGCGAGCTCAGCAGTTTCGTCCAACGCATTGACGCCGGGGACAATCCCCGGCGTCTCCGAGGGGGAAGCTCTATGCATCGCAGATCGTCTCGTTGCACCGCCTTCGCTTACATTGTCGGACTGGGGGTCGCCGGCCTGCTGGCTGGCGGCGCTGCCGCCTGGGCGGCGCCGCAGTCGCAGAAGCACACGCCAGCCCTCACCAACATCGCGTGGCCGTCGCTCTCCGAGCAGCTGGCGCACGACCGGGTGTTGCCGGGCAGCGCCCTCGAGCGGCTGATCGCGAAGAACCAGGACTTCGGACTGCTGCGGCCGGAGGAGACCAGGGATTCTCTGCGCATCCCGCTCTGGCTCCGCGTCCTCTACCGCAAGAACCATCCCGAGGAGCACGCCACCCCCGGCGATCCGACCGGCGGCTACCCGTTCGTCCTCAAGGAGATCTACGAGTGGATGGTGAGCCACCAGGATCTCCTGCCCGGCAAACCCGACCGGCCCAGCCTCGCCGAGCGGGCGGCGAGCGAGACGGGCGAGGAGCGCATCTCGGGCGCGCAGACCTCGCCGCGCAGCGAGACCGACATCCGGGTGAACTACTGGAACACGCAGAAGATCATCGGCGCCTCGAACAACATCTCCTCGAGCGGCATGCAGGCGATGTTCTTCTCCTCGAACGGCGGCGTCACCTGGGGGCAGACCAGCCTGCCGCTGGTGACCGGCGACTCCTTCCATTCTGACCCCACCGTCGAGTGGACGTCGGACGGAACGGCCTGGTCGACGACGATCGGCATCAACGCGGCGGAGACCAACCTCCAGATGCGCGCCTACAAGTCGACCAACGGCGGCGCCACCTGGACCTTCGACGCGACCTTCTCGACCGGCGCCAACAACGACAAACAGATCATCTGGGTGGACCACAGCGCCACCTCGGCGTTCAAGGACAACATCTACGCCATCTGGCACAACGGCAACCCGGCCTTCATCAACCACCGCACCGGGCCGACGGGCTCCTGGCAGACGCCGGTTCAGGTGAGCGGCTCGGAGACCACCGGCACGGCGATCGGCGACGACGTCAAGACCAACGCCAACGGCGACGTCTTCGGCTTCTTCCCCGACACCGGCAGCCGGCGGATCAACGTCGTCAAGTCGACCAACGGCGGCGTCTCGTTCGCCGCGCCGGTGCGCCTCGGCAGCACCTTCGCGTCGTTCGAGTTCGCCATCCCGGCCGATGCCAGCCGCCAGGTTCTCGTCTACATCTCGGGCGGCGCCTATCGCAACGGCACGACGAACAACGTCTATGCCACCTGGAACGACCTCTCCGGCGCCTCCGGCTGCACCAGCGGCGCCGGGCCGGGCACCAATGCCGCCTCGACCTGCAAGTCGCGCATCTGGTTCGCCCGCTCGACGGACGGCGGCACCACCTGGTCGGCGGCGGCCAAGCTCAACGACCAGTCGGGGCTGAACGACCAGTTCTTCCCCTGGATGGTGGTCGACGAGACCACCGGCAAGGTCGCCATCAGCTACTACGACACCGTCGGCGACTCGACCCGCAAGTCGACCAACGTCTACTACCAGTCCTCCACCGACGGCGGCGTCACCTGGAGCACGCCGTTCAAGGTCACCACCGCCTCGACCAACGAGACCACCACGGGCGCCGACAGCGGCAACCAGTACGGCGACTACTCCGGGATCTCCGGCATCGCCGGCACCTTCTTCCCCACCTGGACCGACCGCCGCAGCGGCGCCTCGGAAGAGGTCTGGACGGCAGCCATCCAGGACAGCACGACCGCCACTCCCGATTTCACCCTGGCGGCCTCGCCGACCGCGGTCTCGGTGGCGCAGGGTAACGCCGGCACCTCGACGATCACGACGACGGTCTCCGGCGGCTTCAGCAACTCTGTCGCGCTATCCGCCAGCGGTCAGCCATCCGGCGTGACCGTCGCCTTCAGCCCGACCTCGATCGCGGCTCCGGGGGCAGGGTCGTCGACGATGACGATGACCGTCGGCTCGGCGGTCGCTGCCGGCACCTATCCCATCACCGTCACCGGCATCGGCGGCTCGACGAGCCACACCGCGACGGTCAACCTCACCGTCACTCTCGTCGCCAGCCCCGACTTCACGATCGCGGCCTCGCCGACCGCCGTCTCCGTGGCGCAGGGGAGCGCCGGCACCTCGACGATCACGACGGCGGTCTCCGGCGGCTTCAGCAACGCTGTCGCGCTATCCGCCAGCGGCCAGCCCTCCGGGGTGACCGTCGGCTTCAGCCCGACCTCGATCGCGGCTCCGGGAGCAGGGTCGTCGACGATGACGATGACCGTCGGCTCGGCGGTCGCCGCCGGCACCTATCCCATCACCGTCACCGGCACCGGCGGCTCGACGACGCACACGGCGACCGTCAACCTCACCGTCACCACCTCGGGCGGCGTCACGCAGCTCCTCGGCAACACCGGCTTCGAGAACGGCTCGGCGAGCCCGGCGCCCTGGGTGGCGACCGCGAGCGTCATCGACAACTCGACCGGCGAGCCGGCCCACTCGGGCTCCTGGAAGGCGTGGCTCGACGGCTACGGGACGACCCACACCGACACCCTCTACCAGCAGGTGGCGATCCCCAGCACCATCACCACCGCGACCCTCACCTTCTGGCTGCACATCGACACCGCCGAGACCACCACCTCGACGGCCTTCGACACGCTCAAGGTGCAGGTCCGCAACAGCGCCAACACGGTGCTCGCGACGCTCGCCACGTACTCGAACCTCAACAAGAACACCGGATTCGCGCTGCAGACTCTCGACGTCTCGGCCTACAAGGGGCAGACCGTGCGCATCTACCTCCTGGGGGTCGAGGACGGCTCGCTGCAGACGTCCTTCGTCGTCGACGACTTCGCGCTCAACGTCCACTAGCCGCGGCGAGAGGACCACGAGTCGACGGGCCCCGGTCGCGAGACCGGGGCCCTTTTTACGTTGGCCGCGGGCGGCCTCTGAGGGAGGATTCCCGTCGAGAATTGAAAAGGGCCCCGATCTCGAAAGACCGGGGCCCCGGGGAGTCTGGTGAGGCGGCGTTGGGTTTCCCCGGTTCACGGGGTCACCCTCCGTTCAGCGCCACAGACGCCGATCGAGAGGTTGCCCTACCGGGCCGCCACCTCCGCCGGACCGAAACATTGACCATTCGTCACTGGACCACCTCCTCTCTGGGCGTGTCCATCATCGGCAGGTCCCAACCCGCCCGGCTCCGTGGGCCGCCCCCGCCTCTTGAGAGCCGCCGCGTCGCTCGCGAGATCGAGCGCGCGGACCCGAAGTGACACGAAACGTATCGTGGCGGAAAGGAATGGTGATGTCAAACGCGCGCCAGCACCAGCGCCCGCGCCCCGTCGACGCCGCCGCGCCACCCCTCCGCCACCACCGTTGCGCTGTGCGCCTCGAAGACGAGGGCGGGGCCGGAGAAGGCGGCGCCGGGGGCGAGCGCCGCGCGCTCGTAGACGGCCACCTGGCGCCAGCGGCCGGCGAAGCAGGCGCGCCGGCTGCCCGCCGGCGCCGCGGTGAAGGTGGCGGCGGGAGGCGGCGCGGCGGCGATCTCCGGCGGCCGCGACGAGGCGGCGACGCGCAGCGCGACGAGCTCGACGGGGCGCTCGGCCGGCAGGTAGCCGTAGAGGTCGCGGTAGGCGGTGGCGAAGGCGTCCTGTGGAGCGGTCTGCGGATCGGCCGCGGGATCGTAGGCGACCGCGATCGTCCCCTCCTGGCCGGCGAAGCGGAGGTCGAGGAGCCGGCGGCGGACGGCGATCTCGCCGGCCGGCACGCCCTCCGCGGCGACGGCGGCGGCCGCCTCGGCCGCCAGCTCCGCCAGCCAGCCGGCGAGCCGCGGCGCCGCGGCGGCGAGCGGCGCCAGCACCTGGCGCTGGGCGAAGCGCTCGACGGCGGCGGCGGCGAGGCCGGCGGCGGAGAGCAGGCCGGCATCCTCCGGCACCACCACCGTCTCGATGCCGAGGAGGGTGGCGACGGCGCAGGCGTGCTGCGCCCCGGCGCCGCCGAAAGCGACCAGCGCGTGCTCGGCCGGATCATGGCCGCGGCCGAGCACGATGCGGCGGATGGCCTCCGCCATGCGCTCGTCGGCGATGTCGAGGAAGCCCTGCAGGAGCGCCTCGCGCTCCGGCACCCGGTCGCCGAGCGCCTCGCGCTCCGGCACCTGGCCGCCGAGCGCCGCCTCCACCGCCGCCGCCATCTCCTCGGCGGCCGCCGCCTCGATGGGGATGCCGAAGCGCTCCGGCGCCAGGCGGCCGAGGAGGAGGTTGACGTCGGTCAGGGTGAGCGGCCCGCCGGCGCCGTAGCAGGCCGGCCCGGGCGAGGCGCCGGTGCTCTCCGGACCGACCTTCAGCTGGCCGCCCTCGGCGCGGCAGATCGAGCCGCCGCCCGCCGCGACGCTCTCCACCGCGAGAGCCGGCGCCACCAGGTGGGCGTCGCCGACGCGGTGCTCGAAGAGGATCTCGAAATCGCCGTCGTAGCGCGCGACGTCGGTCGAGGTGCCGCCCATGTCGAAGGCGATGAGCCGCGCCAGGCCCGAGCGCCGGCCCGCCGCCGCCGCCCCCACGACGCCGCCCGCCGGCCCGGAGAGCAGGCTGTCCTTGGCGCGGAACGAGCGCGCCCGCACCAGGCCGCCGGCGCTCGTCATCACGTGCAGGCTGCTCGCGGCCGGCCGCTCCCCCGCCACCGTCGGCTCCGGCGCCGCGAGCGCCGCCTCGACGCGGGCGAGGTAGCCGTCGATCGCGGGCGAGAGATAGGCGTCGACCACCGCCGTCTCGGCGCGCGGCAGGATCTGGATGAGCGGCGCCATCTCGCTCGACAGCGAGACGTGGCCGAAGCCCGCCGCCGCGAGCGCCGCGCCCACCGCGCGCTCGTGCGCCGGGTTGCGGTAGCTGTGGAGGAAGGCGACGGCGGCGGCTGTGTAGCCGGCGGCGACCAGGCGGCCGGCCGCCGCGGCGACCTCGGCGAGCGCCGCGGCGTCGAGCGGCAGGATCGCCGTGCCGTCCGCCGCCAGGCGCTCGGCGACCTCGACCACCGCGCCGTGGAGCGGCGGCGGCCGGCGGATGTCGAGGGCGAAGAGGTCGGGCCGCTGCTGGGTGCCGATCGCCAGCAGGTCGGCGAAGCCGCGGGTGACGAAGAGCGCCGTCCTCGCTCCCTTGCGCTCGAGGAGCGCGTTGGTGCCGCGGGTGGTCGCCAGGCGGAGCGCCAGCGCCGGCAGCGGCCGGTCGAGCGGCGTGCCGGTCACCCAGCGCGCGGCGAGGATCGGCGCTTCGTCGGGAGAGGCCAGCTCGCAGCGGGCGCCGGCGAGCGGCGGCCGGGCGAGCGGCCGCGCCAGCGCCAGCAGATGCGCCGCGGCATCGTAGCCGGCGACCGCGGCCTCCTGGGTCTCCTGGCGTCCAGCGGCGGCATCGAGCAGGCGGAACGCGTAGCCGCGGAAGAAATCGGCCGCCGCGGGGAGGGTGCCGGCGAGGCGCAGGTGGGTGGCGTCGACCGCCTCCTCCACCCGCGCCCGCACGGCGCTCGACGAGAGCACCTTGGCCCGCAGCAGAGCCCCCGCCGGATCGAGCGCCAGACAGTCGGTGAAGGTCCCTCCGGTGTCGACGAAGAGGCGCCAGAGGGGCGCGCTCGCAACGCTCAGTCCCTTCGGACCGCCCTCTCCCTCGCCGGACATGCGGCGCATCCTAACCTCTCACGTCGCGGAGATGCCGCCCGGACGCGCGAAGCCGGATTCATCCGGCGCCCTTCGTAGCACGGGCATTCATGCCCGTGCGGCGTCGCCGTCCGTGGAGACGACGGTCGGCGCGACCTACACCAGGCCGATCACACCGGTCGTCCGAGGGGCCGCGCAGCTCTCACTCCTCCCGGCGCTCTCCTCCGCCCTGCTTCGGCGCTGGCTTGGGACGCGGCTCCTGACCATCGGCGCGATGCCTCGCAACGAGCGGCGCCCGGAGGGAGGAGATCTTCTGCGAGAACAGCCGGCGTAGCGTCCGCCGACCGAGGGAGCTGCCGATCGAGTCGGCGCGGTCCATTCTCATGCGGTCCAAAGGCGAGCCAGCGCTCCCGCGCGGG
This sequence comes from uncultured Acidobacteriota bacterium, assembly GCA_963755825.1. Taxonomy (GTDB): domain Bacteria; phylum Acidobacteriota; class Thermoanaerobaculia; order Multivoradales; family UBA5704; genus DATBQN01. The sequence goes on from CAVWLA010000001.1 coordinate 1,245,309, forward strand.
TCGCCGACGCCAGGAGCCGTGCTGTCGGCGACGATGCACTCGCCGGATTCCTCATCGGCGATTCCGCCACACAGATCTTCACAGTCTTCCACCGTGACGAGATCACCCTCCTGGCACGACCCGCCGCCACCTCCCCCGCCGGTGTCTCCTCCCGCGCCGCCTCCGCTCGGCGGGCAAGCCGGAGGAAGGTCGCAATGGTAATTCTCCCAGTTGAAGGTCCCTCCCTGCAGCTGGCACTCGGCGAGGACCTGCTGACAGGTGTCCGTTTCGCCGTCATACGTATTCCAATAGATGCGATCGGCTTCCGCCGCGCATTCCGCCGCGGTCGGCTTGGGAGGAGCCTGATCCATACACATCTGATAAGCCAGGTCGTGCCAGCACTGGGCGTAGGCACCCCATTCGCTCTCGTCACAGACGCTCATGCCGACGACCGCGGGGCAGAAATCCTGCGCCGACGAGCGTCTGGGCAACGCCAACGACATCGCGACCGCTACCACTGCCAGGAGCAAGGCTCGCTGTCTCACTCTCGACCTCGCTTTCGCAGGATCGCTCCTCGATCCTTGATTTAGGATATGTCGAGAGCATAGTACCACAAACCCACACTCGCTCCACTGTGTCGATCATGCCGCCACCGGGCGGGCTTGGGGGACCCGCCCTGCAGACAGATCAGAGCCGGCGCGTCGGCGAGGAGGCGGCGCCGCGCCTCAGCGCGGCCTGACGAGGGTCTCGTGCGCCGCCACCGCCTGCCAGCGGCCGTCGCGGCGCACGAAGACGTCGAGGAAGCGGATGTGGACGGTGGCGCCGTCGGCGGTCACCTCGTTGGTGCCGGTGACGACGCCGACCTCGCCGCCGCTGCCGCCGAACAAGCGAGCCATCATCGCCGTCAGGCGCTGGAGGCGGGCGGGGCCGCCGGTCTTCAGGCGGGCGAGCATCTGCGCCTTGTCGCGGCGGCTGCCGTCGTAGGCGGTGTCGGTGAAATCGTCCGCCAGCAGGCGCTCGATCGCCGGCGCGTCGCGGCGCGCCACGGCGTCGACCCAGCCCTGCTCGAGCTGGAGCAGCTCGGCCTCGCGGGCGGAGCCAGACGGCCTCGGCCCCTCGGCGGCCGCCGCCGGCGCGGCAAGCATGCCGAAGGCACCCACCGCGGCGAGCGCGAGGACGGCGAATCGATCGAGCTGCCGGCGCGCGAGGCGCTGCCCCCTCATCGGCCGATCCCGCCCGGGCTGTTGCGGTCGCCGCCCTCGAGGGCGCTCTCGAGCTGCTTGACGCGGCCGTTCTCGCGGTCGATCGCCGCCGCCTTGTCGAGCCAGTGATGGGCCTCCTTGAAATCGCCCGCCGCCACCGCCCACTGCCCCATCGCCGCGTAGGGCTCGGCGTGCTCCTTGTAGAGGTGGAGCGCCTTCTTGTAGAGCCGGTGCGCCTCGTCGAGGCGGCCGTGGGCGAGCGAGACGTCGCCCAGGTCGAGGTAGCTGAACGGGTTGCGCTCGCCCAGGCGGGCGGCGACGACGAGCAGCTCCTCGGCCTCCTTCTGCTGGCCGCGCAGGCGGAGGATCGAGGAGAGGTTCTGGTAAGCGGAGGCGGAGTTGGGGTCGATCTCGAGCGCCCGCCGGTAGGCCGCCTCGGCGGACTGCGGGTCGCCGGTCCGCCGCAGCGCGACGCCCAGGTTGACCCAGCCGCGCGCCAGATCGGGGTCGAGCACCACCGAGCTGCGCAGCCAGGGGAGCGCGTCGGCGAACTGGCCGCCGCGCATCAGCTCGCCGCCGCGGTTCGAGTAGTGGAGGGCGATGGCGGTGCGGTCGGAGATCGGCTTGATCTCGCGGTAGTGGGCCGCCGGCGCGAGGGTGAAGTCGAGCACCTCGATGTCGCGGTCGACGGCGAAACCGGCGCTGACGTGGCCGGAGACGACGACCAGGTCGCCCTCCTTGACGAAGTGCTGGATGTCGTCGACGTCGAGGTAGAAGGCGGGGACGCCGATCTCGCGCGCCAGGCCGACGAAGATGTTGGTGAAGGCGAGGCAGTTGGCCTTGCGCGTGGCGTAGACCTCCGCCGCCGTCCCCGTGAAGTGCGACTCGTAGGTGATCCCCAGCCCCTTCTTGGGGTCGAGGAGCGCGGTGAGCAGCAGCTGCAGGCGCTTCTCGCGCGGCACCTCGGTGTTGGGGATCGCCTTGTGCACCCACTCCCGCATCGCCTCGGTCGGCTCGTAGGGGATGACGACCTGCGCGTTGGCGAGCCCCTTGTCGCGCAGCAGCCGGGCGAGGCTGCCGTGGTCGATGGGGCCGTCGGCGGTCGCCAGACAGCCGCTGGTGGCGGCGGCGAGGGCGGCGACGAAGGCGAGGCTGGCGAAAGCGGCGAGAGAAGGGGGGCGGCGGCGGGCGGCGGCGCAGCGGTCGGGATCGTCTCTCATACGACACCTTAGACCCGTCCGGCGCCCCGTCGGTTCCCGGGCGCCGTCAGGTCGGTCGTGGCGCCGGTCGGCGCAGGAGGAGCCGCCGGACGCCGAAGAACAAAAAGGCGAGGATGGCGAGGAACGCCACCACCGGCACGGTGACGGCGAGGAGCGAGAGGACGGCCGCGCCGCCCGCCTCGGCGGTCGACACCACCGGGTTGCCGAGGCCGCCGGTGGTGAGCGTCGAGAGCGAGCGGACGGTCGCCGTCAGCCCCTGGAAGACCGCCGCGGTGCCGCCGCCGGCGAGGATCGCCACCGTCCACTGCAGGAACGGGCTGGCGTGGCCGAGCGACGACGCCGTCACCAGGACGCCGGCGACGATCGCCGTCGGCGTCGCCACGGCGTCGAGGAGGTGGTCCACCCAGGGGATGAAGTAGCCGGCGATCTCGAGCCCGGTGGCGACCGCGAAGGCGATCGTGGCGGGATAGGAGGCGACCCAGCCGAAGCCGTGGCCGAGGGTCATCTCGCCGGCGCGCGAGGCGAGCGAGAGGACGAGGAGCGGCACGAAGACCCGAAAGCCGCAGGCCGCCGCGAGACCGATGCCGGCGAAGGCTCCGAGGACGGTGTCCATCGCAACCCGAGTCTACACCCGGCGGCACGCGACGGCGCCCCTCGCCACCGCCCGATCTCCGGCCGCCGCCGGCCGCCGGCGGCACCGCTTTCGATGACCAGCGCGATGGCAAGCGAGATAACAATCGCGATTACAATCGCGGCAGCTTCGCACCCCGCATCGCGCCTCCCCTCTCGCTCCCGGCGACGACCGCCGGCCGGCGGGCCGCGGGCCGCGCCGCCGGGCGCCGGAGCGGGAGGAGCGAGCGATGAACGATCGCGATGGAGGCGTCTGGACGCGGCGGCGATTCCTCGGCATGGTGGGCAAGGCGGGCGGCGCCGCCGCGGTCTACGAGACGATGACGGCGATGGGCCTCATCAACGTGCCGGCGGCCTGGGGCGGCCCGCCCAAGCTGCCGGAGGGGAGCGGCGCCGGCAAGTCGGTGCTCATCCTCGGCGCCGGCATCGGCGGCCTCACCGCCGCCTACGAGCTCGCCCGCGCCGGCTATCACTGCCAGATCCTCGAGCCGCGGGCGATCGCCGGCGGCCGCAGCCTGACCGCCCGCCGCGGCACCGTCGTCGACGAGGACGGCGACCGCGGCAAGACGCGCCAGGTCTGCAAGTTCGACGAGGGCCTCTACCTCAACATGGGCCCCGGGCGGCTCCCCTACCACCATCGGCGCGTCCTCCACTACTGCCAGGAGCTCAACGTGCCGCTCGAGGTCTACGTCATGGAGACCACCGCCAACCTCTACCAGAAGGATGGCGCCTTCGGCTCCAAGCCGCAGGTCAACCGGCGGATCGCCAACGACACCCGCGGCTACATCGCCGAGCTGCTCGCCAAGGCGGTCTGCAAAGGCGCCCTCGACCAGGCGCTCGACGAAGAAGATCGGCACCTGCTGATGAGCCTGCTGGCGAAGTTCGGCGACCTCGACGGCGACCCCTGCGAGAAGTACGACAAGTCGCCCACCGCCTACGCGGGCTCGACGCGCTCCGGCTGCGAGAAGCCGCTCACCGTCTACCAGGCCTGCGACCCGGAGACCAAGATCCCCTTCGCCGACCTGCTGCGCTCGGACTTCTGGAAGCACCGCTTCTACCAGCCGGTCGACTACGAATGGCAGGCGACCCTCTTCCAGCCGGTGGGCGGCATGGACCAGATCGTCGAGGGATTCAAGCGCAAGGTGGGGAGCCTGATCCAGTACCAGACCGAGGTGGTCGAGATCCACCTGCAGCCGAACGGCGTCGAGGTCGTCTGCCGCGACACCGCGTCGCGCGAGAAGCGCGCGCTGCGCGCCGACTACTGCCTGTCGAGCATCCCGCTCTCCATCCTGAAGCACCTCGACGCCAACTTCTCCCCCGATTACAAGAAGGCGGTCGACGCCTCGCGCGCCGCCCCCACCTGCAAGGTCGGCTGGCAGGCCAACCGCCGTTTCTGGGAGACCGAGGGCGAGATCTACGGCGGCATCAGCTGGATCGACGACTCCATCACCCAGATGTGGTACCCCTCCTACGACTACTTCACCGCCAAGGGGACGCTCACCGGCGCCTACAACTACGACGAGAACGCCATCGCCCTCGGCCGCATGGGGCTCGAGGAGCGCCTGGCGACGGCGCGGCAGGGGGCGATCAAGCTGCACCGGGAGTTCGCCGACGACGCCATCGTGCCGCAGGCCCTCGGCCTCTCGATCGCCTGGCAGAACGTCCCCTACCAGCGCGGCGGCTGGGCCGAGTGGGACGACACCAGCATGGCCGACCGCGACGCCTACGCCCGCCTGCTCGACCCGGACGGCAACTTCTACGTCATCGGCGATCAGGTCTCGACGCTCCCCGGCTGGCAGGAGGGGGCGATGATGTCGGCCGAGCACGTCATCGGTCTGATGACCCGGCCCGCCGGCCTGCTGCGGCAGGAGAAGACGACGGTCCTCCACGCGCCGAGCTCGCGCCGGGTGGCGCAGGGCGGCTAGGAGGCAGAGGCGACAGCTGGCAGGAGCCGGACGCAACGCGGGGCGCGGCGAGAACGCCGCGCCCCGACAGAGCAAACCGGCGAGAGCCCTTACGAGGGGTTCGGCGCCATCTTCTTGGCGGCCTTGAGGACGTCGACGCGGGCGGCGGTCTTGTCGGTGCCGTTCTCGGTGTAGGAGACGCGCACGTCGTCGCCGGTCTGCAGATCGGCCAGGGTCATCACCTTCTTGCCGTGGCGGAACTTGGTCGAGCTGTCGGTCTTGAAGGTCGAGGAATCGTTGCCGTGCTTGACGGTGAAGGTGCCGCCGGTCGAATCGACCGAATCGATCATGCCGTGCATCCGGGTGTACTTGGAGCTGTCGGAATGCATGTTCGAGTCGGCCGCGTAGGCCATGCCCGCCGTGGCGAAGACCAGCAGCAGGGCCGCACCAAGAATCGCATGCTTGCGCATCGTGTCTCTCCTCTGAGCTGAAGAGCACCGCCATGGTGCCCTCGGACCCGAGCGGGTCCATGCGCTCAAAGACTGCAAAGCACGAGCCAGATGCCGATGGAAGGAGCGCCGCGGCCGACGCGCCGACCGGCGCTCAGCCGCGGGCGGAGCGCGGCAGAGCCTCCGTCGCCATGCTGTCGCCTCCCGCGCCGCGCGCCGGTCGAGCTGCTGTGGAATCGAAGGAAAAGGCTAGCACGAAGGCCGCGGGCGTCCGCCGATGGCTCCCGCCACGCGACCGACAACCTCAGTTGACACGCACCTGCTCTTCGATGGACGATTCAGGCCCGATCCCGTCCGCGAGAGGAGAGCAGCCATGTCCACGCCGAAGAGCATCCGCGAGAGCCTCGTCGACTGGCAGCAGATGCTCGACAACCTGGCTCCCCGCCTCGGCGAGCTGCCGCACCTCCGCCCCCTCCACGACGACCTCGCCGCCCTCCTCGCCGCGGCCACGGCCCTCGAAACCGAGCGCAGCCGCCAGGAGGCGCGCCTCCGCGAGGTGAACCACGAGCGCCAGCTCTCCCACCGCCAGGGCCGCGACCTCCGCAACCGCCTCGTCGCCGGCCTGCAGGGGACCTTCGGCCCGGAGAGCGAGGAGCTGATCGAGTTCGGCATCAAGCCCCGCCCGAGAGAGGTCCGCCGCCGTCGCCTCTCCCTCGAAGAGAAGGCCGAGAGAGCCAGCCAGAGGGCGGAGGCGGCGCGGGTGAAGGCGGGGGTCGGCGAGCCGGCGGCGGCGAGCGCGACCAAGATCAAGACGACGATCGTGAACTAGCGCGGTGTTTCTCGCGCGGCCTGGACGGGCGTGCTCCCAGCCGGTTGCGGTCCAGGCGGTGGGTCGATTCCCATGCGCTTTCCGCCAGGGCCTATTCGTTGTGTACTCTGCTGGCGGCCAGCCCGTTGATAGCGTATTCTTATTCAACGCAGTTCAGCGGTCTGTTTGAAAGGAGAGAGCATGCCCTACCGTCGGCTCCTACAGATCTTCGGCCTCGCGATCGTGATCCTCACGACTGCGCACGCTAGCTCTGCACTTCCTGCGAATGTCTACTGCTGCGCCAATAACTGCGCGTTGGTTCCCACCGCCGAGTGTCCTGGTGGAGGGTGGACGAGCAGCTCCAGTTGCCTCGACCACTGCGTCACCTGTCAAGACCAGTGCAATGTGGCCGAGAATAACTGCCTCCAGGGATGTGACATTAGCGGGTGTGCCAGTTGGAGCGATCCTTTCGCGTGCCAATCTTGCCAACAAGACTGCGAGTCTGATGGTGACAGCTGCGTCGCCGGGTGCCCTGGTGACGCATTGGCACAATGGAATCCCGCAGAAGGCACCAGCTCCCGAGCGCTTCCGTGGGAGTCCTGCTCTCCTTCCTTCAGGCATAGCGATCCATCCAGAGGTGCTGCTCGCCGGGGAAGTATCCAACCTTCTCCCGCAAAGAGATGACCGGACTGCACAGCAAGGAGTAGCCGCCCACGAAGTCCACCTCTCTCGGGATGTGGCCTTCGATCGGCGCTAGACTCCCCTCCATGAGCCCCCAGGAAGGCGAAGCGCCGCTTCTCTCCGTCCGCTGTACGCGCGCGGGTCAGATGGGACGGTACCTGCCATTCACCGGCACCAGCCGGCTGTCGGTCTTCGCCGACCGGCTGGAGATCGACCGCGTGGCGATCTACTACCCATACCTGCTCGAGGCGCAGGAGCTGCCGGGCCTTGGCGCCTACCCGTTCCTCCTCGAGCTCGCCTATGTGGCGGCGGACGCCACGCGGGTCGAGCTCTGGTTCGCCTTCCAGAGCCTCGTCCCCGGCCGCTCGCGGCGGCGGCTCGACGACTTCTGCCGGCTGGTGACGGAGAACAGGGCGCAGTTCGCCGCCTCCACGGCTCCCCTCGCCGGCGGCGCCGCGATGCCGCAAGCGGCCGGTCCGGTCGCCGGGCAGCCGGCGGGTGCGATCGCTGGGCAGCCGGCCGGTCCGCCGGCCGCGGCGCCGGCCCCCCTCGCCACGGCCACCGTCCGCAGCGGGCGCGAGGCGGGCCGCGGCGGGCGCCGCGGCGTCGTGGTGCACTCGGCGCGCATCGCCTTCCCGCCCTGCTGTCCGGTCTGCGGCGGCGAGCCGCTCACCGTCGCGACCCTCGGCGTCGCCGCCGACGCCGTGCGCTTCCTGCCCTTCGGCGCGCCCGCCGCCTGGTTCGTACCGGTCTGCCCGGCGCATCGGCGCCTCGGCGACGCCATCGTCGTCGAGGGCTGGAGCGTCAGCTCCTCCGACGTCCACTTCTCGTTCGCCAACGCCGCCTATGCCGAGCGCTTCCTCGCCGCCAACGCAGCCGACGCGGTGAACACCGCCCTGCCGCGCCCTGCCGACGGTGCGCCGGGGCTCGCCGCCAAGGTGACGAACGGCACCCGCTTCGTGCTCTATCTCTACGTCGCCGCGCTCATCCTCCCCTGGATCTTTCGCTTCTCCGAGGTCTACGAGATCCCGCCGGGGGCGGACCGCCGCGCCCGCGGGCTCCGCTACAGCGTCGCGACGGCGCTCCTCGGCTGGTGGTCGCTGTCGACCCCCATCGTCGCCATCCGGGCGCTGGCGGTGAATCACCAGGGAGGCCTGGACGTCAGCTCGAACGTCCTCGCGGCGGCCCGCGGCGAGGCGCTCCTCCCCCACCGCGGCAACGTGCTCGATCTGAACCGCGCGCTCTGGTGGAGCCGTACGATGCGCACGCCCGACCTCGTCGTCGGCCCGGACTGGGCGGAGCCGTACAGCGAGCTGCAGTCCTCGATGGCACGCCTGCATGAAGAGGACGACGCCGAGGCCGCGGCACGCGAGACGGCCGCTTCCGCGCCCACCCGCTGACGCGCTCGCAAGGCCCGGGCGGCCAGGAAGCCAGCGCTCTCAAAGGCGTCCAAAAACTTTCGTCCGCAGCGTTCAGTTTCAATCGGATCGCGAAGAATTCGTCTGACTCGCTTCCAGCTCGGCCGGAACGGGAAGAATCCATTTCTTCCCCATCCAACTCAACCGGCTGGCGAAGAATCCATCTCTTCGGCTTCCATCTCAACCGGAGCGCGAAGAACCCGTTTGTTCGGCTTCCACTTCAACCGGAAGGCGAAGAATCCGTCTCTTCCGCTTCCGCGCCGCCCGGAAGCGGAAGAATCGATCTCTTCCGCCGATCTCGCGAGATTCTTTCTTCCCGGCCAATCGGAACGAAAGGAAACCGTCGCTTCCGGTTGCGATCCGCCGGGCAGCTCGAAAGGCGGGCTGCTCCGCTCTCGAACCGCTCGGCCGGTCAGACCTTCGTGAGGGAAGGCTCGGCGGCCCTGGGATGGGCAGGAATCGACCTCGCAGGCTGGAGCTTCATTCCGGAGCCGCCCGCCGGGCTCCGCTCTCTCTCAATGTGCCGGAGGCGGGACTCGAACCCGCACGCCCTTGCGAGCGGAAGATTTTAAGTCTCCTGCGTCTACCGTTCCGCCACTCCGGCCGCCGGCATTGTAGCAACGGACGGCCGGCCCGCCCGTCCGCTCGCCGCCGGCTCAGAAGAGGCCGACCACCTTGCCGTCGGCGTCGATGTCGATCTTCTCGGCGGCGGGGACCTTGGGGAGGCCCGGCATGGTCATGATGTCGCCGCAGATGACCACCACGAACTCGGCGCCGGCGGAGAGGCGGACCTCGCGGATGTCGATGGCGTGGCCCTCGGTCGCTCCCAGGCGGTGGGGATCGGTCGAGAAGGAGTACTGGGTCTTGGCGATGCAGACGGCGAAGTGGCCGTAGCCGTCGGCCTGGTAGCGCTCGATCTGCTCGCGCACCTTGGAGCTGGCGGTGACCTCCGCCGCGCGGTAGACCTTCTGGGCGATCTTCTCGATCTTCGTCCACAGCGTGTCGCCGGTCTCGTAGGCGAAGGAGACGCTCGGCTCGCGGTCGGCGAGGTCGACGACGATCTCCGCCAGATCGACGGCGCCCTTGCCGCCGTCGGCCCAATGCGAGGCGACGGCGACCGGCACGCCGAGGGAGCGCATGCGCTCCTCGACGCGGGCCAGCTCCGCCGCGGTGTCGGACGAGAAGCGGTTGATGGCGACGGCGCAGGGGATGCCGAAGAGGCGCTTGACGTTGTCGACGTGGCGCTCGAGGTTGGCGAAGCCGCGCGCCAGGGCCTCGTCGTTCTCCTCGCCGAGGCTCTTCAACGCCGCCCCGCCGTGGTACTTGAGCGCCCGGATGGTGGCGACGACGACCGCCGCCGCCGGCTTCAAGCCCGCCCGTCGGCACTTGATGTCGATGAACTTCTCGCCGCCCAGGTCGGCGCCGAACCCCGCCTCGGTGACCACGTAGTCGGCGAGCTTCAAGGCCGTGCGGGTCGCCATCACCGAGTTGCAGCCGTGGGCGATGTTGCCGAACGGGCCGCCGTGGATGAAGGCGGGGTTGTTCTCCAGCGTCTGCACCAGGTTGGGCTTGATGGCGTCCTTGAGGATGACGGTCATGGCGCCGTGGGCGCCCAGGTCGCGGGCGGTGACCGGCGCCCGCTCGCGGGTGCGCGCCACGACGATGTTGCCGAGGCGCTCCTTCAGATCGGCGAGCGAGGTGGCGAGGCAGAGGATCGCCATCACCTCGGAGGCGGCCACGATGTCGAAGCCGTCGGCGCGCGGATAGCCGTTGCCGACGCCGCCGAGGCCGATGGTCATCTCGCGGAGAGCGCGGTCGTTCATGTCCATCACCCGCCGCCAGGTCACCCGCCGGGCGTCGATCCCCAGGGCGTTGCCGTAGTGGATGTGGTTGTCGAGCATCGCCGCGAGGAGGTTGTTGGCGAGGGCGATGGCGCTGAAGTCGCCGGTGAAGTGGAGGTTGATGTCCTCCATCGGCACCACCTGCGCGTAGCCGCCGCCGGCGGCGCCGCCCTTCATGCCGAAGACCGGCCCGATCGAGGGCTCGCGCAGGCAGATGAGCGCCTTCTTGCCGATGAGGTGGAGAGCGTCGCCCAAGCCGACCGTCGTCGTCGTCTTGCCCTCGCCCGGCGGCGTCGGGGTCATCGCCGTCACCAGGATGAGCTTGCCGTCCGGCCGCCCGGCGAGGCTCTCGATGTAGTCGAGCGAGAGCTTGGCCTTGAAGTGGCCGAAGGGCTCGAGCTGCTCGGCGGGGACGCCCAGCCGGTTGACCGCGACCTCGGAGATGCGCTGGAGCTTCGCCTGCTGGGCAACCTCGATGTTCGACGGCATCTCTTCCCTCTCCTCCCCCGGCGGGGAAAATCGATCGATCGCGGTGTCGGCGCGGGCGCGCGGGAATCCCCGGACGCCCCCGAGGGACCGCCCTGAAACGCCGGCGGAAGAGTACCGCAGATGATGGCCGGGGGGTCGCTGGGCGCCGGCGCCCGTCAGGCCGTGGCGGCGGGCGATCCGCCCGCCGCCCGCGATCCGCCTGCCGCGGGCGATCCGGCCGCCGGCAGCTCGGGAGCGGAGGGGCTCGGCGGCGGGTCGAGCGGCCCGGCGGCGTCGAGCTCCTCGCGGCGCCGGCGGAGGGTCTCGAAGGCGGTCACCACGATCGCCAGCCACACCATCCCCACCCCGAAGCCGCCGATGACGTCGGAGAGGTAGTGGGCGCCGAGGTAGATGCGCGAGAAGCCTATGAGGAGGTCGACGACGACCGCCGCGACCACCGCCAGCACCCGCCCGGTCCAGCGCTCGACGTGGCGGGCGATCAGGTACGCGGCGAGGCCGTAGAAGATCGTCGCGCCGGTGGCGTGGCCGCTCGGGAAGCTGTAGCTCGTCAAGAGCACCAGCGGATCGTTGAAGCTCGGCCGCTGGCGGGCGAAGATCTCTTTGAGCAGCGGGTTGAGCAGCTCGCCGCCGCCGAGCGCCACCACCACCATCCAGGCGTCGCGCCAGCGGCGGCGCAGGGCGAAGTAGATGGCGAGGGCGAGGACGGCGGCGAGGAGCGTCGTCGGCTTGCCGCAGAAGGAGACCGCCCGCATGAGGAGGGTGAAGGGGGCGGTCGTCCGCGAGTGGAGGAAGATGGCGACGCTGTGGTCGACGCGCACCAGCGGGTCGCCGTGCAGGACGTCGGCGGCGACGCCGGCGAAGAGCCAGCCGCCGAGGACGATGAAGAGGACGCCGACGGTGAGCTGCAGGCCGAGGTAGCCGCGCGGCGACAGGCGCGCGGCGAGGAAGCCGACCGGCGTCGACAGCCGGTGGGTCACCGGCGCGCCGAGGGCGCGCAGGCGCTCCTCGTGGCGCACCGCCCAGCGGCCGACGAGGACGGCGAGGGCGACGAGGACGAGCAGGAGGGCGACGAGGAGGCCGGCGCGCCCCACCCAGTGCTCGATGCGCGGCCACTGGCTGCCGAAGGCGGCGCCGAGGAGGCCGATGGTCACCGACCACAGGATGCCGCCCGCCGCGTTGAAGACGACGAAGCGGCGATACGGCATGCGGTTGGCGCCGGCGAGCAGCGAGCAGATGGTGCGCAGCACGGCGACGAAGCGGGCGAAGAGCACCGTCTTGGCGCCGTGGCGGTCGAAGAAGCGCTCCGCCTTGGCGAGGGGCTGCGGCCCGATGTGGAGGAGCTTGCCGTAGCGGGCGAGGAGCGCGGCGCCCCCCCGCCGGCCGATCCAGTAGCCGATGTTGTCGCCGGTGATGGCGCCGACTGCGGCGGCGGCGATGACGCCGCGGAGGTCGAGGTTGCCGGCTCCGGCATAGGCGGCGCCGAGGAGGAGCAGCGTCTCGCCGGGGAAGGGGATGCCCGCCCCCTCCGCCATGACGATCAGCGCCACGGCGAGGTAGCCGTAGTTCGCCAGCAGCTGCTGCAGCCAGGTCAACATCGCGCCGATCGTACAGAACCTGTCGACCGGGGTCGATGTTCCGGTGGCGATCGAGCGACGGCCGCAGCGTGGGTCAGCTTGGTTCCGAGGACGGTCGCCTGGAAGGGCGTGAAGGGCGGGTGGGGCCGAAGGCGACCGCCCGCAGGAGACCAAGCTGACCCACGACCGGCTAGAGCGCCTACGCGTCCGGCGGCAGGCCCAGGCGGGCGCGGGTCTCGGCGGCGGGCAGCGGATGGCCGAGGAGGAAGCCCTGGAGCTCGTCGCAGCCGCGCTCGCGGAGGAAGCGGAGCTGCTCCTCGGTCTCCACCCCCTCGGCGGTCGCCTTCAGGCCCAGGCCGTGGGCGAGGTCGATGATCGCCGTCACGATGGCGGCGCCGGCGCGGCTGGCGCCGATGTCGCGCACGAAGTTGCGGTCGATCTTGAGCGAGTCCAAGGGGAACTGCTTCAGGTAGCTGAGCGACGCCTGGCCGGTGCCGAAGTCGTCCATGGCGATGCGCACGCCGGTGGCGCGGAGAGCCCCGAGGACCTCGACCGTCAGCTCGACGTTCTGCATCGCGACGCTCTCCGTCACCTCGAGGTCGAGGGCGCCGGGGTCGAGGCGGGTATCGCCGAGCGCCGCGGCGATCGTGCGCACCAGGTCGGGGTGCTGGAACTGGCGGCCGGAGAGGTTGACCGCGACGCGCAGCGAGGGCAGGCCGGCGCGGCGCCAGGCGGCGACCTCGGCGGCGGCGGTGCGCAGCACCCAGTCGCCGATCGGCACGATCAGGCGGCAGTCCTCGGCGATGCCGATGAAGCGGTCGGGGAGCACCAGCCCGAGGCGCGGATGCTGCCAGCGCAGGAGCGCCTCGACGCCGAGCACGCGGCCGTCGGCGGCGCGCGCCTGCGGCTGGTAGACGAGCGACAGCTCGCCCGTCTCGAAGGCGCGGCGCAGCTCGCTCTCGAGCGTCAGCCGCTCGTGGGCCTTGGCGGTCATCGCCGGCGTGCAGAGCTGGACGCCGTCGCGGCCGAGCTCCTTGGCGCGGTACATGGCGATGTCGGCGCGGGTGAGGAGCGACTCGGCCTCGTCGCCATCGGCGGGGAAGAGGCTGATGCCGATGCTGGTGGTGACGTAGAGGCGCTGCCCCTCGACCTCGACGGGGAGCGCGATCGCCGCCAGCAGCCGCCCGGCGATCTCGGCCGCCACCTCGCCCGAGCCCACCGCCGGCAGCAGCAGGGTGAACTCGTCGCCGCCCACCCGCGCCACCGTGGCCCCCTCCCCCACCGCCCGCCGCAGGCGCCCGGCGATCTCCTGCAGCAGGCGGTCGCCGGCGCTGTGGCCGAGGTTGTCGTTGACCAGCTTGAACTGGTCGAGGTCGAGGAAGAGCACGGCGAGGCCGCGGCGCTCGCGGCGGGCGACGGCGAGCGCCTGGGTCAGCCGCTCGTGGAAGAGCTGGCGGTTGGGGAGCCCGGTCAGGGCGTCGTGGAAGGCCTGGTAGAGGATCTGGCTCTCGGCGCTCTTGCGGCGGGTGACGTCGATGAGCGTTCCCTCGATGAGATCCTCCTCGCCCGCCTCGCCGCGGAGGAGCGTGGCGCTGGCGTAGGCCCAGGCCGGCGCGCCGTCGGCGCGGACGAGCGAGAGCTCGGCATCGGCGAGGCTCCCCTCCCGCCGCAGGCGGTCGATGAGCGCGGCGCGCTCGGCGGGGTCGGCGTAGAAGTCGGTGATGCGCTCGCCGATCACCTCGCCGCGCGCGGCGAAGCCGAGGATGCGGGCGAAGGCGTCGTTGCAGTCGAGGATGCGGCCGCCGACGGTGGAGCGGAAGACGCCCGCCAGGTTGCGCTCGAAGAGCAGCCGGTAGCGCTCCTCGGACGCCTTGAGCGCCACCTCGGCCAGCCGCCGCTCGGTGATGTCGCGGAAGCTCCACACGCGGCCGATCGCCGCGCCGTCCAGCAGCTGGGGGACCGAGCGGCGCTCGAAGAGCCGGCCGTCCTTGAACTCGAGGATGTCGCGGCTCTCGCCGGCGGCGTCGGCGTAGACGGCGCGGACTTTCCGCAGGAACGAGCCGGGATCGAGCAGCTGGTCGAGGACGAAGGCGAGCGCCGCCGCGTCGTCGCCGCGCGCCAGGACCTCGTGCGGGATGCGCCACAGCTCGACGAAGCGGCGGTTGTGGGAGACCATCCGCCCCTGGCGGTCGACGACCAGGATGCCGTCGGCGGTCGATTCGAGCGTCGAGCGCAGCAGCGACAGGCTCTCCTCGGTAGCCGCCTGGCTCCGCCGCAGCGCCTCCTCGGCCCGCCGCCTCTCCGAGATGTCGTGGGCGAGGACGACGCGCGCCGGCCGGCCGCGGAAGACGATCGGCTGCGAGGCGACCTCGACCTCCATCGGCGAGCCGTCCCTCTTGCGGTGGATCCAGCGGCTCCCCATGCGGTGGCCGCCGGAATGGGAGGCGAGGTCCTCGAGCAGCACCGGGATCTCCTCCGGCGGCCGGATGTCGTTGATCGTCATCGCCAGGAACTCGCTCTCGGCGTAGCCGTAGAGCGCCGTCGCGGCGCCGTTGACGGCGAGGAAGGCGAGGGTCTCGGTGTCGTACACCCACATCGGCAGCGGGTTGCCGGCGAAGAGCAGGCGATACTCCTCGCCGCTGGCGTCGGTGTCGGCGGCGGCGGACGCGGGCGCGCGCTCGTCGGCGAGCCGCTGCCCGCCCGGGCGGGAGGGGCGGTCGGGCCAGGTCATCACGTCTTCGGTACGCGTTGGTCGCAGTATAGAACACGGCGCTTTAGCTAAACATGGGAGCGCCAGCCGCCGGGAGGCGCAGAGAACCCGCATAAGATCGCGCGATGCCCGCGCCGCAGGATCCGCCGCATCCCCCGCAGCCGCCGCCCGAGCGGTCCGCGGGCGGCCTGGCGCGGCGCGACCTCGCCCTCCTGGCGCTGGTCGCGGCGGCGGCGCGGACCTGGAACCTCGGCACCTTCTCCCTCTGGCTCGACGAATTCCTCCTCATGATGCAGTCGCAGGGCGGCCCGCTGGACGTCTGGCGCGCCTGCCGCTCGGACGTCGAGCATCCGCCGCTCGCCGCGCTGGTGACCGCCGCCGGCAACGGCCTCGGCGTCTCCGACGGCGTGCAGCGCCTGGTGCCCATCGCCCTCGGCATCGGCACCGTCCTCTTCCTCGCCGGCTGGACGGCGCGGCGGCTGGGACGCGCGGCGGGGATCGCCGCCGGCCTCGCCGCCGCCCTCCTCCCCTTCGCCGTCCACTACTCGCAGGAGCTGCGCCCCTATCCGTATCTCCTCTTCTTCGCCGCCTGGACCCTCGCCGCCTGCGACCGCATCGTCGACCGGCCGGGCCGCGCCTCGACGGCGCTTCTCGCCGCGGCGCTCCTCCTCGGCCTCTACTCGCACGACCTCTTCGTCCTCGTCCTCGCCCCCGCCGGCCTGCCGCTCCTCGAGATGGCGCTCTCCCGCCGCCCCGAGCGCCGGCGGGCGGGGCGGCGCGCCCTGCGCGACCTCGCCGTCGCCGGCGCCATCGCGCTCGCCGGCTTCCTCCCCTGGATCGGCACCCTCCTCGGCATCGCGCGCCTGCCGCCGGCGGGCTTCGTCCGCCCCTGGACCTGGCGCCTGCTCGCCGAGCGCTGGGAGTTCTTGACCGTCGGCGGCATCGAGGGCGATCTCCTCACCTGGGGCGGCTGGCTCGCCCTCGCCCTCGCCGCGCTCGGCATGGCGGCGCTGTGGATCGGCGGCTCCGAGGAGCCGGCGCCGGCGCCGGAGCCCGCGCCTGAATCGACGCCGGGGCCTGGACACCGCGCCCCAGCGCGCGCCATCACCCTCGGCATCCTCCTCGGCGCCGTCGGTGTCGAGCGCTTCCTCCTCGCCGACCACCACTGGACGGCCGGGCGCTACGACGCCGTCGGCTGGCTCTTCCTGCCGCCGCTCGTCGGCGCCGGCGTCGGGCTCCTCTGGCGCCGCCGCCCGGCGCGGCCGCTCGCCCTTCTCGCCCTCGCCGCGCTCCTCGTCGGCGCCGTCGCCGGCCTCGCCCGCTACGCCCGCATCGGCCGCCCCACCTGGGACCGCGTGGCGCTCGACGTGCGGCGGGCGCACCGTCCCGGCGAGCCGGTGCTGGTGGAGAACGACTGGACCCGTATCTGCCTCGCCTACTACCTGCAGGGGCGCGACTTCGAGCGCCGCCGCGACGACGACCTGGCGCCGGTCGAGGTCGAGGGCGGCGTCGCCGCGCTCCGCCGCCTGTGGCCGGCCGATCGCCCGGCGGTGCTCGTCCTCGCCGCCTCGCCCAAGCGGCGCGACCTCCGCGCCTGGGCGTGGAGCTTCCCCCTCCTCGGCCGCTTCCCGCGCAGCATGGAGGCGCGCGCCCACCTGCTGACGCCGGCCATCCGCCAGCAGCTCTTCGCGGGGGGCGCCAGGGCGGCGGGACCGGGAGCGGAGGGACCGGGAGCGGCGGGAGCGGCGGCGCTCGGAGCCGCCGTGGCGCCGGCCGAGGACTCCGATCCGCCGGCCTCGCCGCTCCTCTTCCGCATCGAGCGTCTCGGCGGCCGTTTCGAGAGGTGACCTGGGCGCCGCGGACCTCTGTGGTAGAACGGTCGCATGCCGGACGCCGCACCCGCTCCCGCGACCGCCGCGCACCCTTCCGCTCCTCCTAAGACCACCCGCATCGTCATCGCCGGCGGCGGCTTCGGCGGCCTGTGGACGGCGCGCCATCTCGAGCGGCGCTTCGCGCGCGAGCCGGAGGTCGAGATCGTCCTCGTCTGCCGCGACAACTTCTTCCTCATGACGCCGCTCCTCTTCGAGGCCTTCTCGGGGACCCTCGAGCTGCGCCACTGCTCGCTGCCGGTGCGCGACTTCCTGCGCCGGGCGCGCTTCGTCGAGGCGACCGTCGACGGCATCGACCTCGAGCGGCGCGTCGTCCATGCCTCCGCGGCCGAGGGCGGCGACTACGAGCTCCCCTACGACCAGCTCGTCCTCGCCCTCGGCGCGCGCACCAACCTCTCGCTGATCGCCGGCTCGGAAGCCGCCTTCACCTTCAAGACCCTGGCCGACGCCATGGTGCTGCGGGATCACATGATCGAGCGCTTCGAGCGCGCCGACGCCGAGAGCGACGCCGCCGCCCGCCGGCGCCTGCTCACCTTCGTCGTCATCGGCGGCGGCCTCGTCGGCGTCGAGCTCTTCGGCGAGATGACCGCCTTCGCCGACGAGATCGTGCGCTACTACCGCGGCATCCGGCGGGACGAGATCCGCTTCGTCCTCCTCCAGGCCGTCGACCGCATCCTCCCCGAGGTCCCCGAGAAGCTCGCCCGCTACGCGGCGCGGGTGCTCGCCGGCCGCCAGGGGGTGACGATCCGCACCGGCACGCCGGTCGTCGCCGTCGAGCCGGGCCGCGTCCACCTCTCCGGCGAGACCATCGAGGCGGGGACGATCGTGCTCTCCGCCGGCATCGTGCCGAGCCCGCTCATCGCGGCGCTGCCGATCGCCCAGGACCGCCGCGGCCGCGTCCTCGTCGCCGGCACCCTGCGGAGCACCGAGCGCCCCGAGGTGTGGGCGCTCGGCGACTGCGCCGAGGTGCCGGACCCCGACGGCAAGCCCTACCCCTACCTCGCCCAGCACGCCATGCGCGAGGCCGAGGTGCTCGCCGGCAACCTCCACGCCGCGCTCCACGGCCGGCCGCTACGGCCCTTCGTCTACAAGAGCCTGGGGATCATGGCCTCGCTCGGCCACGCGCGCGGCCTCGGCGAGGTGCTCGGCCTGCCGCTCACCGGCTTCCTCGCCTGGTGGGTGCGCCGCACCTACTACCTGATCCAGATGCCGCGCTGGAGCCGCCGCGTGCGCATCGTCATGGACTGGACCCTCGCCCTCTTCTTCCGCCCCGACATCGTCAAGCTCGATCTGGCGAGCGAGCCCGCCCTCGCCGCCCGGAACCACGCCGCCGGCGCCGAGCCGCGGCGGCCCTGACGGGCTCGTTCAGCTCGATCGTCCGAAGAAGGCGAGCACCCTTTCCCGCATCTCCTCCGGGATGTGATCTTGGGGCCGCTCGCCGCCGCCCTCGAGATAGACCGCCGCCAGCGCCGCCGCCTCCGCGCCGCCCGGCACCTCCCAGCCGGCCTGCCGCGCCAGACCCTCGTAGCCGCGCGCCGCCGCGAGGTGGAGGGCCAGGCGGCATTCGCCGAGCGTGCCGACGCAGTCGAAGGGGCGGCGCTCGCGGCAGGTGAGGAGCGCCACGGCGGGGCGAAGGGCCGCAGCCTCGGCCGGATCGGCGCCGAGGATCGCCGCCACCTCGGCCGGCGGCAGAAAGGCGGCGAGGAGGAGGAAGACGAAAGCGCACTTCGGGCAGGCGAGGCACCAGGAGCCGGCGTAGAGGCCGCGGTTGCAGCTGACGACGGCGCCATGGAAGCGCGGGAGATCGGCGAAGAGGCGGCCGATCTCGATCTCCCAGAGCGGCCGCAGCACGCTGAAGTAGGAGATCCCGGCGACCAGGTCCGCGGCGACGTAGGCGCGCAGCCTGCTCTCGAAGTCGAGCGACTTGGTGTGCTGGTGGTTGACCGGGAAGCCCTCGTGCACCAACGTCGGCAGGTTGGCCGAGCGCTCGTTGCTCGCCACCACGTAGCGCCGACCGCAGAGGTAGGCCGCCGCCAGGCCGACGAAGGCGAGGAAGGAGTTGAAGGGGCGGTGGCCGTGGAGGCGGCGGCGGCCGCCGTAGCTGGCGCGGAGCGGCGTGCCGGCGCTCGCCACCTCGAGGATCTCCGCCGGCTCGCCGGCGGTCGAGCCCACCCCCGCAAGCGCCGTGGCCCGCGCCGCTCCCGACGGGTTGACCAGCAGCCAGGCGAAGGGGACGCCGGCCGCCGCCAGCGCCGCCGCCCCGACGGCGCTGTCCTTGCCGCCGCCGCCGAAGAGGAGCGCCCCGTTGCCCGCCGGCACGGCGACGGCGCCGCCGCCGGCGCACGGCGGCGCCTCGATGACCACCTCGCGCGCCAGATCGATGCCGTTGCGGTAGCGCAGCTCGCCGAGCCCGTGGCGGAGGAGATCGGCGAAGAACTCGACCCCGCCGGGCGACAGCGGCAGGCGCTCGACGGCGAGGTGGGTGAAGTCGGCGACGGCGAAGAGCTGCGGCGCGTAGGCGAGGCCGATGTGGCCGAGGAGGCGGTCGAGAAGGGCGGGATCGGCTGCGGCGAAGGCGGCTTCCGGGATGCCGCCGAAGGTGAGGACGCGGCTGAAGGTGGCGCGCTCGTAGCGGTAGAGGAAGCGGCAGCGCGGCGGCGCCAGCTCCCAGCCGGCGTAGACCAGGCGGCGGATCTCCGGCTCGGGCCGCGACGGGCCGCGCAGCGGCGCCCAGCGCTCGGCGACCCTCACGCCGGGCGCGGCTCCGGCTCGGCGGCGCGCTCTCGGTCAGGCACTGGCGACGGAGGATAGCGCAGCCGCGCGCCGGGCCGGCCGCCGCGGCGGCCCGTGATACGTTTCCGCCGCCCCCATGTCGCTCGAAGGCCGGATCGTCCTCGTCACCGGCGGCTCCCGCGGGATCGGCCGCGCCATCGCCCTCCGCCTGGCGCGCGAGCGGCCCGCCCACGTCGTCGTCGGCTACTGCCTCGACCACGACGCCGCGCGGCAGACCGTGGGCGATCTCGCGGCGGCGGGCGTCGGCGCCTCGAGCGTCGCCGCCGACCTCGGCCACGCCGAGCAGGTGGACGCGCTCTTCGCCGACCTCCGCCGCCGCTTCGGCCGCCTCGACGTCTTCGTCAGCAACGCCGCCCGCGCCACCTTCCGCCCGGTCGCCGAACTGTCGGCGAAGGCGTTCCGCCGCACCATCGACATCAACGCCCAGGCCTTCCTGCTCGGCGCCCAGCGCGCCGCCGAGCTGATGGCGGGCGGCGGCCGCATCGTCGCGGTGAGCAGCCTCGGCGCCCACGCCTGCGCGCCGGGCTACGCCGCGCTCGGCGCCGCCAAGGCGGCGGTCGAGACGCTCGCCCGCTATCTGGCGGTCGAGCTGGCGCCGCGCGGCATCAACGTCAACGTCGTCTGCGGCGGCCTCGTCGACACGCCGAGCGTGCGCCGCCATCCGGACTACGCCGCGCTCGCCGCCGACATCGCGGCGCGCACCCCGGCCGGCCGGGTGGGGCGGCCGGAGGACCTCGCCGGTATCGTCGCCTTCCTCTGCGGCCCGGAGGCGGAGTGGATCCGCGGCCAGACCCTGGTCGCCGACGGCGGCTTCTCCCTCGTCTCGTGAGCGGCCGCTGGTGAGCAACGGTGCAGAAAGCGCCGACGCGCCGCCCGGCGCCACCCTCTCCGGCCGATCCGCCCTGGTGACCGGCGCCTCGCGCGGCATCGGCCGCGCCATCGCCCTCGAGCTCGCCCGCCACGGCGCCGCGGTGGTCGTCAACTACCGGCAGCGCGAGGCCGACGCCCTCGCGGTCGTCGCCGCGATCGCGGCGGCCGGCGGCCGCGCCGTCGCCTGCCGCGCCGACGTCGCGCAACCGGAGGAGGTGGCGCGCCTCGTCGCCACGGCGGTGGCCGAGCTCGGCGGGCTCGACGTCCTCGTCTGCAGCGCCGCCGCCGTGCTCTCCAAGCTCGCCGCCCTGCAGACGGCGGAGGACTGGAAGGCGATCCTCGACGTCGGCCTCGTCGGGCCGTTCCTCTGCATCCGGGAGGCGCTGCCGCAGATGATCGCGCAACGGCGAGGTAGTATCATCTGCGTCTCTTCGATCGTCGCCCGGCGCGGCAGCACCGGCCTCGCGAGCTACGCCGCGGCGAAGGGCGGTCTCGAGGCGATGGTCCGCACCCTGGCGGTCGAGCTGGCCAAGAAACGCATCCGCGTCAACGCCGTCGCCCCGGGCATCATCCAGACGGACATGACCGCGGAGCTCCGGCACCTCTCGGCGGAGGAGATCCTGCAGCACATCCCGATGGGGCGGTTCGGCGAGCCCGCCGAGGTGGCGCGGGCGGTGCGCTTCCTGGCCTCCGACGACGCCAGCTACATCACCGGCGAGGTGATCGGCGTCCACGGCGGCCTGGGGAGCTGAAGAGCCGCCGCGGACCGACACCCGAACCAACGCCCGAGCCGCCGCCTTTCATCACCTGGAGAGCCGAGCCGCCATGGAGCCGAACCCGATCCCACCCGCCGACGAGAGAGACGAGGCCGACGCCGTTCGCGAGCCTGCCGCGCCGCAGCCCGCCATGCCGTCGGCGGACGAGGTGCGCGCCAAGGTCGTCGCCGCCGTCGCCCGCGCCCTCGACCTCGACGCCGCCGACGTCCCGCTCGACGCCAGCCTCGAGGAGGAGCTGGGGGCCGAGTCGCTCGACTTCCTCGACCTCGCCTTCATGCTGGAGCGCGACTTCCAGGTCCGCCTGCCGCGCCTGAACCTGCTGCAGCGCGCCGAGGAGCGCCACGGCGAGGGGACGCTGGTGGTCGACGGCGCGGTGACCGAGCGCGGCCTGGCGCTCCTCCGCGAGAAGATGCCGGAGGTCGATCCGGCGCGCCTGCGGCCGGGGCTCCGCGCCGCCGAGCTCGGCCGCCTGGTGACCACCGAGACCTTCGTCCGCGTCGTCCTCCTCCTCCTCGCCAACAAGCGGCAGCTCCTCGCCGGCCGCTGCGCCTGCGGCGGCGCCTGGACGGCGGCGGCGGCGGCGCCCGAGCTGGTCTGCGCCGCCTGCGGCGCGACGCTCCCCCTCCCCGCCGGCGACGACGTGCTCGTCGCCTGAGGCGATGCGCGCCGCGGCGCCACCGCGCCGGCCCCCTCGCCGGGTGGCGGTCACCGGCCTCGGCCTGGCGACCGCCCTCGGCTTCGAGGTCGAGGAGGTCTGGCAGGCGATCCTCGCCGGCCGCTCGGGGGTCGGCTTCATCGAGCAGTTCGACAGCCGCACGCTGCCGGTGCGCATCGGCGGCGAGATCGCCGCGATACCTCCGTCACCGGAGGCCCGCGAGCAGCCCAACCGCACCCTCCGCTTCGCCGTCTGGGCGGCGCGCCGCGCCTGGCAAGACGCCGGCTTAGGCGTCCAATTGGAACAGCTCGCCGGCCTCGGCGTCCGGTCCGAACCGCTCGCCGGGCTCGGCGGCATCCCCGCCTACCCCGCCGACCGCTACCGTGGCGCCGTCGTCGTCGGCGCCGGCCTCTTCCCAGTGATGGAGGACCGCCTCTCCGACGACATGTTCGACGGCGACGACCTGTCGACGCCGCGCCACCTCGCCATCAGCCGCGAGCATCCCGAGATCCTCACCCAGCAGGCGCTCGGCTCGGTGTCCGGCGAGCTGGCGCGCCAGCTCGACCTGCGCGGCGCCGCGATCACCCTGCAGTCGGCCTGCACCTCGGCGACGCAGGCGATCGGCGAGGCCTTCGAGCGCGTGCGCAGCGGCCGCGCCGAGGTCGCCCTCACCGGCGGCGCCGACAGCATGATGTCGATGTTCTGCGTCGCCGGCTTCGCGCAGCTCGGCGCCCTCTCGCGCCACCCCGATCCGGCGACCGCCTCGCGGCCGTTCGACGCCCGCCGCGACGGCTTCGTGCTCGGCGAAGGGGCCGCCATGCTGGTCCTCGAAGACCTCGACGGCGCTCTGGCGCGCGGCGCCCATGTCCACGCCGAGCTGGTCGGCTACGGCTCGTCGTCCGACGCCTACCGCTTCACCGACATCGAGCCCGCGGCGCGCGGCGCCGCCGCCTGCCTCGCCGCCGCGGTCGCCTCGGCGGGCCTCGCGCCGCAGGAGATCGGCTACGTCAACGCCCACGGCACCGCGACGCCGCAGAACGACCGCATGGAGACGCTGGCGCTGAAGCGCGCCTTCGGCGACCACGCGCGGCGCCTGGCGGTGAGCTCGACCAAGTCGCAGCTCGGCCACCTCATCTGCGCCGCCGGCGGCATCGAGATGCTGCTGACCGTCCTGGCGCTCGAGCGCGGCATCCTGCCGCCGACGATCAATCTCGAGCACCCCGACCCGGAGTGCGACCTCGACTACGTCCCCAACCAGCCGCGGCGGTCGGCGGTGCGCTGCGCCCTCTCGAGCTCGTTCGGCTTCGGCGGCCAGAACGCCGCCGTGGTGGCGCGGCGCTGGGAGGGGCGCTGAGCGCGGCGCCGGGCGGCGCGATCCGCGTCGTCGCCACCGGCCTCGGCGTCGTCTCCTGCCTGGGGCTCGACGCCGCCGAGCACTTCCGCCGCCTCGACGCCGGCGAGGCGGGGGTGACGCCGCTCGCCGGGCCGCGGCGGCGCGGCATCCCGCTCCACTTCCAGGCGGCGATCGCCGGCTTCGACGCCCGCCGCGCCATCGCCAACCGCATGCTGCGGAAGCTGCTGCAGCCGAGCGGCGCCTACGCCGTCGCCGCCGCCGGCGAGGCGCTCGCCGACGCCGGGCTGCCGGCGCGGCCGCCGCGCGCCGAGGGCGGCGAGGGTAGCGCTGCGGGGCCGCTCGCCGCGGCGGCGCTCTACTTCGGCTCGGTCAGCTACGACCTGCCGTCGCGGCTCTACGTGCCGGCGCTCCGCGCCTCGCTCGACGCCGCCGGCCGCTTCGACTTCGCCCGCTTCGGCACGCAGGGGATCGGCCTCGTCGATCCGCTCCTCATCGTCAAGGGGCTGCCCAACGCGGCCCTCTGCGGCATCGCCATCGAGCACGGCATCGAGGGGCCGAACGCCAACTTCGCCAACGGCGCCGTCGCCGGCCTCGAGGCGATCGCCGCCGCCGCCGCCGCCATCCGCCGCGGCGACGCCGAGATCGCTCTCGCCGGCGGCGCCGACTCGCTGCTGCAGCCCGAGCACTGGATCGAGCACCACCTGCGCGGCCGGCTGTGGCCCGGCGAGGTGCCGCGCGCCGCCTGCTGCCGGCCGTTCGCGCCCGACGCCCAGGGCTACCTGCCGGGCGAGGGCGCCGCCGTCGTCGTGCTCGAATCGGCGGCGCACGCGCGAGCCCGCGGCGCCCGCGTCTACGCCGAGATCGGCGCCGACGGCGACACCGCGGCGGCGGACGCCCCGGAGGACGGCGAGGACGCCCTCGCCGCCGCCGCCCTGCAGGCGATCGAGGGCGATCGGCCCGGCGCCGTCTTCGGCCAGGGGGTGGGGACGCTCGACGACGACCGCCGCGAGGCCGCCGTCCATCGCCGGCTGTTCGCCGCTGCCGAGGGCGAGACCGCGGTGCCCTTCACCTCGGCGACCGGCGCCCTCGGCTGGACGGGCGCCGCGAGCGGCGCCTTCGCCGTCGTCCACGCCCTCCGCGCCCTCGCCACCGGCCGGCTGCCGCCGACCGCCGGTTGCGGCGCGGTCGGCGCGGGAATGACGCTCCCGGTGATGCGTACGATGACGGAGGCGAGGATCGATTCCGCCCTCGCCTGGGCGAGCGACGAGGGGCGCAAGCACGCCGCCCTGATGCTCTGGCGTGCGCGGGAGGACGGCGTCTGAGCGATCTCCCAGCGCCTTGCTTGCTGGAGGTGCAGGCCGCTGGCGCCGGCGGCATCGAGATCGCCTCGCTCGAGGTCCTCGGCAGCGCCCCGGCCGCTGGCGGCGATGACCGCGGCGGCTCCGGCGGCTCCGGAATCTCCGGCAGATGGCGCCTCGTCGGGCAGGACGGCGGGCAGACGATCGATCTCGGCGACGAGGTGCTCTTCACCTTCGCCGACACGCTGATCGTGCCGCGGCCGGCGGAGGCGACGGCGGGCCGGGCGCCAGGGACCGTCCTCCTCGCCAACTGCGCGGCGCGGGCGCCGGGCGCGGCTGGCGGCCTGCCGCGAGCGCTCGCCGAGCTGCGCTACCTGGCGGACGCGCGCGGCTGGCCGCGGCAGATCCTGGCGCCGACGGCGGAGGAGCGGCAGCGGCGGATGCGGCTCTGGCCGGCGCACGGTCTCGCCCTCGGCTCGCGGGTCTACCTCTTCTATCTCGGCATCGAGTTCACCAACCCCGATTCCGACTGGGGCTTCCGCAACCTCGGCGCCGGGCTCGCCGTGATCGACCTGGCGACCGGCCACGCGGCGCGCGTCCGCCGGCGCGGCACCTGGTGCCTGTGGCGGACGCACGGCGACGACTTCCACTTCGGCGTCCAGGTGCTCCGCGAGGGCGATGTCGCCTACGTCTACTCGAGCCTCCGCCGCGGCTACTACAGCGAGGCGGGGGTGGCGCGGGTGGCGGTCGACAAGCTCGGCGACCCGGACGCCTACAGCTTCCTCGCCGCGGACGGCGGCTGGTCGCCCCGCCACCAGGACGCGGCGAGCCTGGGACCGGCGAGCAACGACTACTCGGTCTCCTGGAACGCGCATCTCGGGCGCTACCTGATGACCTACGTCGACCCCTACGCCAAGGTCCTCAACCTGCGCACCGCCCCCCGCCCCTGGGGACCGTGGAGCCCGCCGCAGCCGGTCGCCACCCTCCCCCACCAGCCCGGCAGCGAGCTCATCTTCCTCGCCTGGGAGCACCCCCGCTTCGCCGCCGACGGCGGCCGCACCGTCTACATCACCTACTGCCAGCCGCACTTCGTGCAGAACACCGTCCTCGCGCTCACCTTCGCGTAGGGTGGAGCGCGCCGCATGGCTCGCTCCGCTCAGATGACACCGCTCCTCCAGCGCGACCTCGCCTACGGGCCACTCGCCGAGCAGCGGCTCGACCTCTACCTGCCGGCCGCTCTCCCGCGTTCCGCCGCCGGCGGCGGCTTCCCGCTCGTCGTCTCGATCCACGGCGGCGGGTGGCAGGGGGGGGACCGGGCGGACCCGCGGATGGTCGCCCGCGTCGCGCTGCCGCTGGCGCGGCGCGGCTATGCGGTCGCCGCGGTCGGCTACCGGCGCGCCCCACGCCACCGCTTTCCCGCCCAGATCGAGGACGTGGAGCTCGCCGCCGAATGGCTCCGCGCCGAGGCCGCGGCGCTGGAGATCGACGGCGCGCGCTGGGCCGCCGTCGGCGGCTCGGCGGGCGGCCATCTGGCGGCGCTCCTCGGCACCGGAGCGGGCGCCGGCGCCGGCGCGAGCCCGGGAGCCCTGCCGCGCGCGGTCGTCTGCCTGCTCGCGCCCACCGATCTCACGCCCGCCGGCTGGCTCGCGGAGGTCGCCGATCCGGCGCTCCGCGTCGACCTGGCGAAGATCGTCGGCGAGCTCGTCGGCAGCTCCTGGGAGGGCGATCCGGCGGCCTGGCGCGAGGCCTCGCCTATCGCCCGTGTGACTCCGGCGAGCTCCCCTTTCTTCCTCCTCCACGGGCGCGACGATCGGGTGGTGCCACCGGCGCAGGCGCTCCGCTTCGCCGCCGCGCTCGCCGAGGCCGGCGTCGCCGTCGAGACCGAGATCGTCGACGGCCTCGGCCACGACGTCGACGCCGATGCGGCGGTGTCGGGCCGCGTCGACGCCGCCCTCGAGCGCGCCTGGCGCTTCCTCGACCGCCATCTCGGGTGAGCTCCTGCCCGCTCTCTCGGCGGAACGGCGATTGAGCTCGCACGCAGCCGCCGGACACCCTGCTAGAATCCGCGCCTCGATCGCCGACGACTCCGCCGCGACATGACGAGCTCCCACGACTACCGCCTGGCCGACGGCACGGGCACCGATGCGTTCACCCGCCCGGCCTGGTTCACCGACGTCGACGACGTGCGGCAGCTCTCCGACCGCCTCAAGCGGCTGATCGAGGAGCGCCGCTGGCCGGAGGTCGAGTCGCTGGTGGGGCTCGACGCCATCTGGGCCTTCGACCGGCCCATGCCGCTCGGCGAGGCGGTCGCCGCCGCCGCCGCCGTGCTCGAGCATGCCGTCGACATCCATCTCTGGTTCGAGAAGATCCTCAAGGCGCAGGCCGCCGACGGCGCCGGCCACCTCACCCTCAACTGCTGCCTGATGTGGGGCGAGGAGGGGAACCTCAAGGACCACGAGTTCGACTTCGACTTCCACCTCGGCTTCGGGCAGGACAGCGCCGGCGCCTGGGGGTTCCGCTACCTCGGCGTCACCCCGGGGACGCCGGAGTACGTGCCCTTCCCCACCGAGGGCAAGCCGGCGCACGGCGAAGCGCCCGCGGCGTCCACGGCGACGGGCACGGCGGCCGCCGCGCCGGCGGCGTGGACCCTCGCCGCGCCCGCCGCCTGGGCTCTCGCCGGGGGAGGCCTCGCCCTGCCGCCGGGCCACGTCGTCGCCTACCTGCCGGTCGTGGTGCCCGCCGCGGCGCTCGCCGGCGGCCCGGCGTCGGTGCCGGCTCCGGCGGCTCCAGAAGCCGAGGAAGCTCCCCTGCCGGCGCCGCGATGAGCCGGCGGCGGCTCGTCTTCATCACCTACTTCCGGCTGGTGCCGACCGGGCAGATCGGCATCTTCAAGCGCTGCATGCGCCTGATCACCGGCCTCCTCGACGAGTTCGAGATCCACCTCGTCAACTTCGGCCCGCTGCCGGCGGCCGACGCCCTCTTCGCCGAGGTGGCGCCGCGGATCACCATCCACGAGACCGGCGAGGAGCACCTCGGCGACGAGCTGCGGGCGATCTATGCCCGGCTCGCTCCCGCCGCCGTCATCCTCGGCGAGACGCCCCTGCGCGGCAGCATGCGGATGGCGCACCGGGTGGCCTCGGCGATGGGGCTCTGGCAGGTGGGGATCGACAACTTCTACGGCCCCATCTCCCCCGCCTCGCTCGGCCGCGAGTGGCCGCGGGTCGACCGCTGGCTGCTCCTCGGCCTCACCGAGGACGGCGCGCCGACCGAGCGGCGCGGCATCTTCGAGGTGACGCCGCCGCTGATGCGCTTCCCGCCCGGCCTGGCCACCGCGGCGCGCGACCGCGTCGTCATCATCGGCTACGACAAGCAGACCCTGCTCACCGCCGGGCGCCTGCTCGGCGTCCTGCCGCCGGGGCTGCCGGTCGACATCTTCATCGCCCCGCAGTGGGAGGAGTATCTCCGCCGCACCGCCGGCGCGCGCCTCGACGAGCGCCCGGTCGAGCTCTTCGTCCTGCCGCCCGACGGCGTCCTCCACCGCTCGCTCGCCAGCGCCCGCTTCGTCCTCGGCAAGGCCGGCTTCCAGCAGGTCGTCGAGGCGATCCTCCTCGGCGCCCCGGTGGTCTGCCAGGTCGCCGGCGGCGGCCTCGAGGCGATGATCGTCGCCAACTACCTGCGGCGGTACGTGCGCTTCGTGCGCTCCGAGGACGACCTCGGCAGCGTCCTCCTCGACCTCGCCTTCTGGCTCGCCTCGCCGCCGATCACCCGCTGGTCGCGGATCGCCGCCGAGGTGCCCGACACCATCGCCCTCGGCGCCAACCGGCTGGCGGCCCTCGTCGCCGAGTCCGGGCGGGCGGCCTGAGCGAAGCGGGCGGAAGCCGCATGCGCAGGGTCCTCGTCCTCGGCGGCTTCGGCTTCACCGGCAGCCATCTCGTCGAGCTCCTGCTCGCCGATCCGGAGGTCGAGGTCCACGTCGTCGACGACCTCTCGTCGAGCCCGCTGCCGCTCGACGCCCTGCTCGCCGAGATCGGCCCGGCGACGGCGCTCTCCTGGTCGATCGAGACGATCGAGAGCTTCTTCGCCGCGCCGCCCGCCGGGCGCTGGGACGAGATCTACCACCTCGCCTCGATCGTCGGCCCCGCCGGCGTCCTCCCCCACGCCGGGCGGATCGCCGCCGCCCTCGTCGACGACCTCGTGGTGGTCGCCGACGCGGCGCTCGCCCAGGGCTCGCGGCTCCTCTTCGTCTCCACCAGCGAGGTCTACGGCGGCGGCGCCGGCGGCTTCTGCAGCGAGGACGGCCCCAAGCTGGTGCCGGCCGCGGCCTCGCCGCGCCTCGAGTACGCGGTGGGCAAGCTCGCCGCCGAGATCGCCCTCGTCAACCTCTGCGACAAGGACGGCCTCGACGCGCGCATCGTCCGCCCCTTCAACATCGCCGGGCCGCGGCAGTCGGGGGCCGGCGGCTTCGTGCTGCCGCGCTTCGTCGGCCAGGCGCTCGCCGGCGTCGAGCTGACGGTCTTCGGCGACGGCTCGCAGGTGCGCGCCTTCACCCACGTGCGCGACATCGCCCACGGCTTCGTCGCCGCCATGCGCCAGGGGGCGCCGGGCGCCGTCTACAACCTGGGGAACCCGGCGAACCGCACCACGGTGCTGGAGCTGGCGCGGGAGGTGCTGACGGCGACGTCGTCAGATGCCGGCGCGCCGGCGATGAGATCAGACCCGCGATCGAGCACCGCCGGCATCCGCTTCGTCGATCCGCGCACCATCTACGGCCGGCTCTACACCGAGGCGCTCGACAAGCTGCCCGACGCCGCGCGCGCCACCGCCGCCCTCGGCTGGCAGCCGCGGCACGGCCTCGCCGCGACGGTCGGCGAGACGGTCGCCTACATGCGGGCGCTGTCGCCGCCGCTCCTCGCCCGGCTGCAAGGGTTCTGATTGGCCGACTTCCTCGTCTTCTCGCCGCACGTCGACGACGAGGCGCTGGGTCTCGGCGGCATCCTCGACGAGCGCTTCCACGTCCACTACTGCGGCGTCGAGAGCTTCCGCGAGGTGGACCGCGAGACCCGCCTCGCCGAGGCGCGCGCCTGCGCCGAGCTCCTCGGCTTCAGCTACTCGCTGGCGGAAGGCAACGCGGTCAACGCCTACCGGATCGCCGATCTCGTCGGCCAGCTCGAGGCGGCGGTCGCCCGCCACCGCCCGGCGACCGTCTTCGTCCCCTACGCGAGCTACAACCAGGACCACCGCGCGGTTCTCGACGCGGCGCTGACGGCGCTGCGCCCACACGACCGCAACCCGGCGGTCGCCAACGTCCTCCTCTACGAGCAGGTGCACGTGACGCTGTGGCCGCACCGCGAGGACCTCACCGCCGGCCGCGCTTTCCAGCCGAGCTACTTCGTGCCCATCGACCTCCAGCGCAAGCTCGCCGCCTACCGCTGCCACGCCTCGCAGCTCCGCGCCATGCGCTCGCCCGAGCGGGTGGAGCTCCTCGCCCGCTGGCGCGGCGCCCAGGCGGGCTGCGACGCCGCCGAGGGCTTCATGGTGGTCCGCCTGACCGACCCGCTGCGCCTCGACCTCGGCCTGCTGCGCCGGCGCGCCTAGCTTCGGTTCGCTGAATCGACTCGCGCCTCGGCCCGAGACTCGACCCGCTCGATCACCAGGTCGGCGATGGCGAGGCCGAGCGCCAGGTGCTCCTCCTCGCACTCGGCGCGGCTGCGGCCGGTCTGCGCGCGGTAGGCGCGCGAGCGGTCGTCGTCGCCCAGCCCCGCCATGCCGAAGATCGGATTGCCCTCCCAGAAGACGTAGGAGCCGTCCTCCGCCGGCGAGTAGTCGAGGGCGACGATCTCCGGCCCCAGCGCGCGGCCGGCCTGCAGCACCAGCGCCGCCGACTCCTCCCCCTCGGCGCGGAAGCGGCGGTCCTCGGCGACGCTCCGCGCGTCGGCGAGCGAGGTCTTCAGCTTCACCTGCCAGATCTCCGACAGCATGTGCTGGCGCGGCAGCAGGCGATCGCCGACGACGAAGGTCCGCCGCTTGCGATAGAGGCCATCGGCATAGCGGGTGTCGCGGAACTCCATGGCCAGGGTGAGCGGGCGCTGCTCGCCGAGCAGCCGGCGCGCCATCACCGCCGCGGCCTCGGTCGGGTCGCGCACCAGGAAGGCGTCGTCGAGGGCGTGCTCGCCGCCGTCGGCGCGGAGGACGAGCGGATAGGGCAGCGTCACCTCGCCGAGCCGGCTGAAGCGCTGCGAGCGCGCGCACGGCACGCCGATGCGCCGCCAGACGGCGAGGCCGTGCGAGTGGCGCATCCCCAGCCGCCGCGACAGCGCGTTGACCACCGGGATGCCGAGCTCGGCGGCGCGAGCCTCCAGGTGGCGCTCGAAGGTGAGCCGCGTCGGGCTCATCGCCCGCGGGTAGATGTGGCGGATCGCACAGGCCTGGAAGCGGTAGCGCTGGCGCGCCGGCGCCCCCCACCAGGAGAGCACGGCGTCGAAGCCGCGCGGCTCGGCGCGGCCGGCCCCGACGAAGACGGTCTGCCAGCGGATGCCGCGCTTCTCGAGCCCCCAGGCGAGCCCCAGGCTGGCGGTCGCCTCGGGCTTCGGGCGGCGCAGATCGGTGTTGGTGACGACGAGGACCCTCAGGCTCATGAACCTCCTCCGGAATGTCTCGCTCGATTCATTCGGCCGCGCTCAGATAGCTCCGCGCCACGCGGCGCATACGCCGCCAGACGTTCTCCGGCCGCCCCGCCACGGCGAGCAGCGCCTCGAGCTCGTCGGCGAGGCGGGCGGCGCCGCCGCGCTCCGCCGCCAGGCTCGCCGCGAGATCGGCGGGAAAGGGCCGCTGCCGCACCCACTCCGCCAGGCGGCGGACCTGCACTTCCGGCTCCTCGCCGATCGAGACGTAGACCTTGTAGCGGTCGTCGACCTGCCACGCCGGGAGTCCGATGCCGCGGCTGATGCAGACCGCCGGGCGGGCGAGGGCGAGCGACTCCAGGATCTGCATGAAGCCGTTGGCGAGGACGACGGCGCGGCTCGCCGCCATGAAGCCGAAGAGCTCGGGATCGGGGCGGAGGCCGGGGGCGATCACCCGCGCCGGATCGAGCCCCTTCGCCGCCGCCAGAGCGAGCGCGGCGGCGGGGTCGTGCGCCAGGGCGACGGCGACCGGCCGCGGCGCCGGGAGCGCCGCGACGAGCTCCAGGCCGCGCTCGAGGACGATGGGCTCGAAGCCGAGGATGGTCACCCAGGGCTCGCCGGCGAGCGCCGCCGGCGCCGGCAGCCGCTCCGCCGGCGTCACCTCGGCGATGAACGGCGGCACCAGCCGGTAGCGGTCGCCGAAGCGGCGGAACTCGTTCGGGCCGACGAACGGCCGCAGGGAGTAGAGGAGGATGCGGTCGACGTCGGGCCGCCGGGTGAGCAGCCAGTCCTTGTAGTACTGGTCGAGGAGGACGAACGGCGCCCACAGGCCGCGCGCCGCGCGGTAGTGCATCGTCATGGTGTCGAACGGCCCCTCGCCGATCACCATGAGGTCGGGAGCGAGGGAGAAGAGCAGGTCGCGCGCCTCGCGGAGGCCGAAGTCCGGCCCCTGCCAGGGGAGCTCGACGAAGGCGAGCCGCCGGCGGGCGCGCTCGATCTTGGGGTCCGCCGGCAGCGGGCCGGCGTTCAGCACGGTGACGCGATGGCCGCGGTCGGCGAGCTCGAAGCCGAGCCGCAGGGCGCGGAAGAAGACCCCCATCGCGGTCGGGTTGGTGAGCGTGTAGGTGAGGACGACGACGTGGCGGCCGGCAGGCCCCTCGGCTGATCGGTCGCTTGGCGCACCGGCCGCCGGCGCCGGCCAGCGCGCTTCAGAGACCGCGGCCATCGGCGACCGCCGGCGCGGCGGCCGGAATTCCGCTCCAGCCGTAGACCTCGGCGGCGAGGAGGGCGGCGATGCGCCGCGGCGCGAAGCGGCGCGCCACCCGCTCGCGGCCGGCGGCGGCGAGGCGGGCGCGCGCCGCCGGCGCGAGCGCCAGCATCTCCCCCGCCGCCGCCGCCCAGCGCCGCGGATCGCGCGACGCCAGCCGGCGGCCGCCGGCGCCCTCCTCCACCACCTCGCGGAGGCCGCCGACGTCGGCGGCGAGCACCGGCGCGCCGGCCGCCAGCGCCTCCGCCGCCACCAGGCCGAAGGGCTCGTAGCGGCTGGGGACGACGACGAGCGCGGCGCCGGCGAGCAGGCGCGCCAGCTGCCGGCGGCTGAGCCAGCCGGCGAGCCGGCAACCGCGGCAACCGCGGCAGCCGCCGGCGGAGTCGGCCGCCAGCCGACGCGCCAGCGCCTCGCCGGCGGCGTCGCCGTGGCCGCCGGCGAGGACGACCGAGCGGCCGTCGGCGACGAGGAGCGGCACCAGGCTGGCGAGGAGATCCATCCCCTTGCTCGCCGCGAAGCGGCCGGCGAAGACGACGGGCCCATCGGCGCGCGCCGGCTCTGCGGCGCTGGCGCTGACGGCAACCTCGATGGCGTTGGCCACGGCGCGGCTCCGCGCCGCGATCTCCGGCATCCAGGCGACCGCCGCCTCGCGCTCCGCGGCGCTGACGAAGACGGCGCGGTCGGCATGGCGGAGCAGGCGCCGCTGCGCCATGGACCAGGAGCGCCCGAGCGCCGTGTCGCCGAGCTCGCGGTGCACCAGACCGTGGGCGGTGGCGGCGAGCGGCAGCCGATAGCGGCGCGCCAGCTCGAT
The DNA here is from genome assembly GCA_963755825.1 of uncultured Acidobacteriota bacterium. Taxonomy (GTDB): domain Bacteria; phylum Acidobacteriota; class Thermoanaerobaculia; order Multivoradales; family UBA5704; genus DATBQN01. The sequence goes on from CAVWLA010000001.1 coordinate 1,278,547, forward strand.
CGCCAGCTCCCCCAGGCTGAGCGAGTGGACGTGCACGGCGTCGAAGCGGCGCGGATCGACCGGGAACCGCTCGCGGCGCAGGGGGAGGACGCGGAGGTTTGCGGCCGGCGCCCCCTCCTCCTCCACCTCGCCGCGGCCGTCGCCGGCGACGAGCACCGTCACCTCGACGCCGGCGGCGGCGAGGGCGCGCGCCTGGGCGGCGGCGGCGACCCCGATCCCCGACCACGCCGCGGGCGGGTAGTCGGCGGTCAGCATGAGAAGCCTCACGGCGCGAAATCCGCCGGCGCCGGATCAGCCGTCGAATCGGCCGCCTGATTATCTGCCCGATCTGGACAATCGGCGCGCCGCCGTGCCAGGAGCGCCAGCTCGCCCGACTCGCTGCCGCCGAGCTGGCGGAAGAGCGCCATCCAGCGCGCCTCCACCTCGGCGGCGAACGGCGGGTGCTCGATCGCCTCGACGACCTCGAAGCCGGCGTCCTCGAGAAGGCGGGTGAGCGAGGCGCGGTTGAAGTACTGGTAGTGGACGAGCGGCTGGATGGCGTTCCAGCGCCGCGCCAGCAGCCGGAACTGCACCGAGCCCATGTCGGGCACCGCGACGTAGACCAGCCCGTCGGCGTTGAGCGCCTGGCGCACCCGCGCCAGCGCCGGCCGCGGATCGGGGAGGTGCTCGACGACGTGCGAGAGGACGATGACGTCGAAGCAGCCCCAGGGGAGCGGCCCATCGCCCAGCCAGGAGCGCGCCAGACGCTGGCCGAAGAAGGGCTCCAGGCGCTTCAGGAGCGCCGGCGAGCCGTCGACGCCGAAGACCTCGAAGCCGTAGGCGCGGGCGACCTGCATCAGGTAGCCGCGCCCGAAGCCGGCGTCGAGGAGGCGCGGCCCGGCGGCGTGCGCGACCAGGCGGCGGCAGAGCGAGTCGGCGTAGAGCTTCTGCACCTCGAGGAAGGCGTCCTCCTCCGGCTCGATGGTCTCCGCCGCGATCTGCGCCTGGTGAGCGCCGCGCAGGCGCGGGTTGACGTAGACGTGGAAACAGGCGAGGCAGCGGACGAGGGCGAAGCCGCGCGCGGTGAGCAGCCGCTTCACGTTGCGGCCGTCGCAGACCGGGCAGTCGACCTCCTCGAGCGCGCCCGGCCCCAGCCGCGCCAGCACCTCGGCCGACGACGAGTCCCAGGAGAGCCCCAGCGGCTCGGGCGCCGGCGCCGGCCCAGAGACCACAGCCGCGGCGCCTGCCGCCGGGTCGGCCAGCTCGCGGAAGAGGCCCAGCCGGCGCGCCTGGTCGAGCTGCTCCGCGAGCTTGACGCTGGCGACCGCCCGCTCGCGCGGCGGGAGCGCCGCCGCGAGCTCGCCCAGGCGGAGGAAGTCGGCCGCCAGCAGGGCCTCGATGCGCGGCGGCAGCGGGGCGGCCGGCGCCGTCGCGTACGCCGGCTCGTAGGGCACCGCGGCCGCCGGCGGCCGGCGATGGACGGCGACGAGGTTGGGCTGGCCGCGCGCCTCGTCCGCCGGCGAGTCCTCGAGGTCGTTCAGCTTCTGGGCGAGCGCCGCGCGGGCGGTGAGGAACGGCGCCAGCGGCGACGCCTCGCCGGGGTCGAGCGCCGCGTAGAGGATGCGGAAGTAGTCGACGTTCTTGAGCTCGATCAGCCGCTCGTACATCGCCGGGCTCCACGCCTCGCGCTCGCTCTCCTCGACGATCAGGCCGACGAGCACCCGGCGCATCGCCGCCACCGCCGCGGCGAGCGTCTCGACGGCGCCCCGGCCGCCGCCCGCGGGCTCCGCCTGATCCTCGAGGTCCGCGATCAGCCGCGCGATCCCCTCGGTCGCCAGGAGCACCGCGGCGAGGAGGGTGAGCCCCTCGGAGCGCTGGCCGCGCCCCTGGCTCCTGGTGAGCGTCGCGAGCAGGGTGTGGCGCCGGCCGCGGTACCAGAAGTGGCGGTCGAGGAGGTCGTCGAGGACGCGGATGGCGAGGTAGACCAGGCCGCACGCGGCGACCGTGCGGCGCAGCCGCCGCGGCTCGGGGCGCAGCGCGACGGCGAGATAGGGCAGGTCCCACAGCGTCCACTGCAGCCAGTCGACGTACTCCGCCGTCTGGCGCGCCACCTCGACCGCCAGCGGATTGTCGCCGGAGAGCTCGGCGACATCCTCGCGCAGGCGCGCCAGCGCCTCGCCGATCCCCGCCGAGATCTCCGCCCGGTAGGCCTCCATCTCGGCGCCGTGCCGCTCCACGAAGCCCTCGCCGGCCGCGGCGAGCTGCTCGCCGAGCGCCGCGAGAGCCGCCGCGCTCTCCTCCAGCTCCTCCACCGCCTGCGGACTCGATTCCTCGGCGGCGCTCATCAGGCTCCCTCCGGCGCGAAGGCGGCGAGCCGGGCGAGCGCCCCGACGGCGACGGCGCTGGTGAGGCCGGCGGAGCCGCCGCCGGAGCGCACGTAGCCCTCCGCCGCCCAGCCGCTCGCCGGCGCGCGGAGCGCCAGGAGGTCGGCGCCGAGGGAGATCGTCTGTTCGGCGAGGAGGTCGTCGCGATCGTCAGAGTCAGACAGATCGAGCAACGCGGTGAGCGCCAAGGCGGTCGCCAGCGGACCGCCGTGGCCGCCGCCCGGCCGCTCGAGCGCGCGGAGCCGCGGCGGCAGAGCGGCGGCCAGCCGGTGACGCCCGGGCAGGCCGGGCTCGGCGAACGCCCGCGCCGCCGCGTGGAGGAAGACGATGGGGTCTGGGTGATCGGGCGAGCCGGCGGCGAGGTCGCCCTCGGCGGCCTCGGCCTCCAGCCAGGCGGCGATGTCGGCGGTCGGATCGCCGAGCGGATCGGCGATCCGCTCGCCTGCGGGCTCGTCGGCGAGCGCCAGGAAGCGCAGCACGTGGGCGTTGACGACGCGGTCGAAGCCGGCGGTGCGGCCGCCGTCGGCGGCGATGGCGCTCCAGCCGCGCCCAGACTCGACGAAGGTGAAGAACCGCCCGCCGTGCTCGCGGCCGGCGCGATGGGCGAGGAGCGCGGCGAGCGCGCGGCCGGCGCCGCCGGCAGGCGCCATGAGCTCCATGTCGAGAGCGCCGCCGGCCCGCCGCCGGCGCCGGGAGCCGGCCGGCGCCGCGAGGAGGACGGCGCCGGCGCAGGCGGTGGTGGCGGCGTCCGGCGGCAGGCCGCTGCCGCGGCCGTGGTAGCCGAAGCGGCCGTCGGGCCGCTGCTGCCAGGCGAGGAAGCCGCGGATCTGGCGGCGGACGTGGGCCGCCGCGAGCGACGCCCAGCGCGCCGCGGCCGGCGGCCCGAAGAGCGCCGGCGCCGCCGGCTCGAAGCGCGGCGCCAGCGGATCGAGGCAGGCGAGCGCGTCGTGCGCCAGCGTCGAGGCGAGCAGGCTCAGCCGATAGATCGGCTCGCCCTCCTCGCCGCGGCCGTAGGCCGGGATCTCGCCGGTGCGCAGCTGCGAGCGGAGCACCAGGCGCAGGCCGTCGCCGAGCGCTCGCGCCAGCTGCCGCGAGCCCGCGGCGGGCGAGCCGCCGGAGCGCGGCGACGACAGCGCCGGAGCCGTGGCCGCGATCATCGCCGCGGCTCTCCGGCGGCGGCGGTTGCGGAGGAGCGCGCCGGAGAGAGCGCCGGCGCCCGCGCAGCGGACCGCTCCTCAGGGCGCTCGGCGGGAGCCGCGAGGAGACGGAGGTACTTCTGCAGGTTCGAGTTCTCCCACTCCTCGAAGCGGGCGCGGAGGTGGAGGGCGAGGCCGCTGTCGAGGCCGCCCTCGTGGCAGCGGCGCGCCGCCGCCGCCGACAGCGGCGGCAGGAGGAGCGGGTATTCGCGATCGCCGCGCAGCGCGTCGAGCTCGCGCGGCCAGTGGTCGAGCCCGGCGGCGAGGGTGCGGAGCTCGCGGCCCAGCTCGTCGTAGAGCTGGCAGAGCTCGTCACCGGCCCTGCCGCCGCGCTCGCGGAGCCGCGGCTCGGCGAACGACCGCGCCAGGCGCGCCGTCGCCGCGGCCAGCCGCGCCGCGCCGGGCGGCGACCAGGGGCGCGGCGCGGCGCCGGCGAGATCGCCGCCGGCGGCGATCGCCCGACGCATCGAGGCGGCGATGGCGGCGAGCGGCAGCGCCTCGTCGAAATAGAAGCTCCGCGGCGCCGGCACCCGCCAGTCGGCGAGGCCGGCGGCGGCGACGACGAGCCCGGTGGCGCCGCCGAGCGGCGCCGCGTGCGCCGCGTAGGAGTCGCTCGCCACCACCACGTCGGCCGCGGCGATCGCCGCGAGAGCGCCGCCGAGCGGCAGCGCCCGCCCATCCTCGCCGCCCGCCGGGCCGACGGCGGCGCCGGCCGGCAGCGCGCCGCGGAGAGTCTCGACGAGCGCCGACGCGAAGCGCGCCGTGGTGTGGTTGGGGCCGGGATCGACGGCGATCCGCCAGGCCGGCAGCGCGTCCGCCGGCAGCAGCGCGGCGACGAGCCGGCTCCACCAGGCGAGCGACGGCTCGTGCTTCGAGGTGAAGGGGGCGACGAGGAGGGTCGAGCGCGCGGCGGCGGCGCCGTCAGCGGCCGGCGGACGCGCGGCGCGCGGCGGCCGCCGGGTGAAGAGCGCGCCGGCGCCCGGCCCGGCGCCTGCCGGCAGGCCGCCCAGCCAGGCGAGGAGCCGCGCCAGGCGCGCGTAGTGGTTGCGCGGCGCGGCGCCGTCCCAGCCGGCGCGGTGGAGCCAGCGCGCCTCGGCGTCGAAGCACACCGCCTCGCCGGCGCCCAGGGCGAGCTCGACGTAGCGCTCGGTCGCCCCCTCGAAGGCGACCGCCGCGGCGAGGTCCGGCTTCTCGAAGTCGACCAGCGCGACGAGATCGAAGCGCCCCTCCGGCCCGTCGCCGCGCAGCACGCCGAGGAGGTCGGCATAGCGCTCGTAGGCGACGGCGCGATCGACCGCCGCGGCGCTCGCGCCGAGCGCCTCCCAGAGCCCCGGGTAGCCGGTGAAGACGACGATCTCCGCCGCCGGCCGATCGGCAGGGGCGGCACGGTTGGAGAGGCGGTCGCGCAGCGCGCGGGCGGCGGCGAGGGCGAGGATCTCGTCGCCCACCCCGATCGCCGGTCCGAGGAGGAGCGCGGCGCGGCCGACCGGCGCGAAGAAGGCGTCGCCCGGCGGCGCCGCGGAGAGCACCACGTCGGCCGGCGGCTCGCGCAGGAGGGCCGGGGCGAGCAGCGCTTCGAGCTGCCCGACCCGGCGGGCGAAGTTGCCGGGGGTGAGCCGCGCCAGCTCGGCGGCGGCAGCTTCGAGGCGCGCGTCGCCGCCAGCGGCGAGCTCGCCGCCGAGCGACCGCAAGCCCGCCAGCCGGCGCTCCAGGTAGTGCGCGTTGGCGCGGCTGATCGGCCGCCGCGAGAGGAAGAAGAGATAGCGCGCGAGGAGCGTCGCCGGGAGCTGCAGGTTGGCGGCGAGCGGGCGCGCCGGGCGCGGGCCGGCGATCACCGTGCCTCACCGTCCGGGCGCGCGGCGAAAGGAGGCGCTGGCAACGGCAGCGGATCGCTCGGCCGGTCGCGGCGCGGGCCGAGAGCGCAGATGCGGAACCCCGCCGCCGTCTCCTCGAGGACGACGATCCACTCGAAGAGGCGGCTCGCCGGCAGCGCGCCGTCGCCGGGCGGACGGCGGTCGATCTGCAGGGTGGCGGGGATGAGGACGATGCCGTCGCGATAGGTGATCGGCTCGGGGACCTGGGCGAGCGCCACCTCCACCTCGCCGCCGCGCAGCTCGTCGACCAGCGCCTCGAAGCGATGGCGGAGCGCGCCGTGATCCACCTCGCGGTCGGCGTCGACGGCGCAGTAGTCCTCCGAGACGACCGCCATCGCGGCATCGACGTCGAGGCGGCCGAGCGCGTGGACGAGCTCGTAGAGGCATTCGGCGGCGGCGAAGGCGGCCGCGTCGTCGAGCGGCTCCTCGAGCGAGACGCGCTGCCGCGGCGCCGCGCTGGAGGGGGCCGGCGGCGAGGAGTCGAGCGGCGCGAAGTAGGCATCCCAAGCAATCTGACTGGGCTGGCTCGGCTGCTGGGACCGGCCCGCCTCCGGCGACGACGGCGGGACGAAGGGCTCCGGCGCCCAGTTGAGGAGGAGATCGGTGGCGCTGACCAGCCAGGGGTCGGCGTCGAAGGGGTCGAAGGTGCTCCGCCACGGGCCGGCCTCGGCGTCGGCGTCACCTCCGCCGCCGGCCACCGGAGCGCCCGCCTCGAAGAGGCCGCGCAGCGCCTGGTAGGCGTCGTAGGCGCGGCGCAGGCGGGGGTCGCCGCGCGGATCGTCGACGCTCATCGCAGAAGGCTCATCGGACGCTCAGGCCTCTCCCGGCGGCACCGAGCCGGCCGGTGAAGGCGCTGAGCGCGGCCGCCAGGGCGAGCCGAGGCGCTCGAGCTCGGCCGCGGCGAAGGCGGCGAGCGCCGCGGTGTCGCCGCCCGCGGCGCCGCCGCGCGCGTCGAAGGCGAGGGCGAGGCGCATGGTGGCGCAGCGGACGTCGCCGCGGCGGATGGTGGCGCGCAGCAGAGCCGAGCCGCTCTCCAGGCTCACCAGCTCGGCGTCGATCGCGAGGTCGGTCGCGGGCGGCACGAAGGAGCGGAACTTGGCGTCGCGCACCAGGGCGAGGACGGGGAAGACCCAGTGGCCGCGGCGCTCGTGGACGGTCGCCTGCACCAGCACGCCGCCGAGCTGCGCGCCGAGCTCGATGAGCAGCACGCCGGGGGTGACGGGGAAGGAGGGGAAGTGATCGGCGTAGAGCTCCGGCGGGAAATCGGTCGTCGCCCGGCCGACGATTCGCTCGCCCGGGAGGACCTCGTCGACGGCTCGGAGAAGCTGCCAGCGCAACGCGTCATGTGCTCCGTGAATGCCGAGCGACTGTAGCATCGGCCGAGCGCCCGCGGCTAGCCGTGATGGGGGCACGGGGCTGCTGGGCGGCCGCCCGCAGGAGACCAAGCGGAGCGAGCTCCCGCCGCCGCGGCGCATTGCCCGCGGCGATTCTGCGATGCTAAGATACGCGCGCTTCCACCGAGCGGATCGCAGGCGACCCCGACGCGGACGGCGGGGCACGGCGCATCGATCTCGAGCTCGAATCCCAGCCCCTGGCCGGCCGCGGACGCGCGAAAGGAGAGCATGATGGCGAACCCCACCATGACGGGCACTTGGAGAGGAGAGGTGCGCGGCTTCAGCTACGGTATCGAGGTCGAGCAGATCGGCGATCACGTCGTCGGGATCATGCATGTCGGCGGCTTCGAGCGCACCGGCAGCCTGAGCGGCGTCTGCCAGTACCCGGCGGTCTCGCTCGCCGGCTTCTTCATCAAGCATGGCGGCCACTTCAGCGGCAAGTTCACCGACGCCGACACCATCAAGGGCACCCTCAAGTACCAGGAGGACTCCGCCGAGTTCACCATCCGGCGCGCGCACGACGGCCGGTGGCGCTGAGCCGCCGCCGTCCGCCGCCATCCGACGACGCGCTGAGCTGAGACGTGGCCGCCTCGGCAGATCCCCCCTCTGCCGAGGGCGCCGCCTTCTCCTTCGGCGTCGACCAGCCGCTCGAGATCCAGGTGTTCGCCGGCATGCGCTCCGGCCACCACGCGATCGTCCACTGGCTGCTCTGCCACTTCGACGGTCCAGTCCTCTTCCGCAACAATCCGCTCGGCGCCGGGCACTCAGTCTACCGGAACGCCGGCGACGCCTACGTCGCGGCCGACGCCGTCCGCCCGCAGCCCAAGGACTGCTACCTCTTCAACGTCGAGGACCGCACGATCGAGGAGGTCGCGTACGCGCTCGCCGAGCACCGCGGCGACCTCGCCTGGGGGCGCAGCGGCCGCGTCGTGCGGCTGCTCGTCCTCCGCGACCTCCCCAACTTCATCGCCAGCCGCCTCAGGGCCGACGGGGTGACCATCCCCGCCTTCATGAACGACGACTGGTCCGGCCTCTGGGCGTCGCATGCGCGGGAGTTCGCCGGCATCACGGCGATCCTGCCGGACCTGATCAAGGTCAGCTACGACGCCTGGGTGGTGGACGAGGGCTACCGCCGCGCGCTCTCCGCGGCGCTCGGCCTCCGCTTCACCGACGCCGGCCGCGACTTCGTGCCGCGGATCGGCGCCGGCAGCAGCTTCGACGGGCGGCGCTACGACGGCCGCGGCCGCGACATGGCGGTGCTCGACCGCTACCGCGCCCTGCTCGACGACCCCGAGCTCCTCGCCTTCACCGCCGATCCCGACCTCCGCCACCTCTCGAGCCTCCTCTTCGGCATCCCCGAGGACCCCTGGCTGTGGGGCGGCCGGCCGACCGTCTGGCGCGGCCGCCGGCGGCGCTACGTGCGGCCGCCGCGCTAGCGGCCTCAGGCAGCGGGGCCAGAAGGCGCCGCCTCGCGCCCCACGATCAGCTCCACGTCGTCCTCCTCGTCGCCGATCCCTGCCGCCGCGGCGAGCGCCGCGAAGGCGGCGTCGACCTGGGCCACCAGATCCTCCGGGCGGCTCGCCGCGGCGGCCCAGATCGGCGCGCCGAAGTGGACGACGATGCGCTGCCGCGGCCGGCGCAGGCGCCAGCGCAGATGGACGTTGCCGTGGAGAACGGCGGGGATCATCGGCAGGCCGGTCTCGAGGGCGAGCCGCGCCACGCCGGGATCGTGGCGGTCGCCCTCCGGCATCCCCCAGTAGAGGAGGCCGCGCGGGAAGGTGACGGCGCTCCAGCCGCGGCCGAGGAGGCGCGCGGTCTCCAGCAGCCCTTCGCGGGTGCGGCCGAAGGGCGGCAGGAGAGTGAAGCAGAAGAGCGACGGCAGCGCCAGGTAGTAGGCGGCGGCGAGGTAGAGGCGCTCCTTCCACGGCGTCCCCGGCGCCGGCGCGAAGAGCGGCTCGAAGTCGCGGTTGGTGACCACCAGCAGCCGCCGGCGCAGCCGGCGCGGCAGGGCGAGGAAGAGCGCGAAGGAGTCGAGCCAGTGCTTGTGCGGCGAGGCGACGAGGAGGAACGGCCGCGGCAGGGCGGCGGGATCGACGTGCCAGCGCGCCTCGATGCGGAAGCCGAGCGCCGACCAGAGGCGGAGGGTAAAACCGCGCACCACGGCGCGCACGAGGACCGCCGGCGGGCTGGCGGCGAGCGGCGGCTGGCGGGCGGGGACGCGAGCAGGCTTTGCCGAGCGCGACGCGGCGGTTCCAGGGACGAGCGGAGCGGCAGCGCCGGCCGCTTGGGGCCGCACCCAGCTGCGCAGCTCGGCGAGCGTCGCCGCCGGACCGACGGCCGGCAGCGGCTCCCCCGCCGCTCCCTCGAGACGGCCGAGCAGCTCGACGACGTCGAGCGAGCCGAGGCCGAGCCCCTCGACGAGCGTCAGCTCCGCCGGCTCGTTCGGGTCGGGCGCCGGCTGGCGGAGGTAGCGCGCGAGGAGCGCCAGGCGCGCGCCGCGGTCGGCGGCGGCCTCGATCTCCTGCAGAGTGATCGCGGCGACCTCCCGCTCCGCGAGCTTTTCGCTCGCCGCGCCGGTGGCTGGCTCCGGCTTCGACTCTTCGGGCGCGATCCGTCGGGCGATCTCGCCGCGCCGCAGCTTGCCGAGCGCGGCGCGCGGCAGCGCGGCCTCGGGCCACACGCTCCAGCCGGCGATCCGCTGGTGCGGCGGCAGCACGCGGTTCGCCCGCGCCACCGCCGCCGCCGCGGCCGCGGCCGCTGAGGCCGTCGGCGCCGCGATCGATGCGTCACCCGCCGGCGCCAGGACGAGCACCGCATGGACCTCCTCGCCGCGCGCCGTGCGCCGCGCCACGACGGCGGCCTCGCGCAGCTCCGGCGCGCCGGCGAGCGCCGCCTCGACCTCGTCGGGGACGACGTTCCTCCCCTCGGCGGTGACGATCAGATCCTTCTTGCGGCCGGCGAAGCGCAGCCGGCCATGATCGTCGATCTGGCCGAGATCGCCGGTGCGCAGGAAGCCGTCCGGCGTCAGGTCGAGCGGAGACGCCGCGCCGCCGCGCGCCAGGTTGGCGCCGCGCACCAGGATCTCGCCCTCCGGCGACAGGCGCACTTCCTGGCCGCCGACCGGCCTGCCGAGGCTCCCCGGCCGGCGGCTGAAGGGGTTCGCCACGCTGACGAAGGCGGTGGTCTCCGAGAGTCCATAGCCCTGGACGACGAGGAGGCCGGAGCGGCGGAAGAACGCCTCCGTCGCCGGCGGCAGCGCCGCGCCGCCGACCAGCAGCAGCCGGAACGGGACGCGCCCGAAGAGGGCGCCGCGGCGCAGGAAGAGCCGCCGGCGCGCCGCCCACGGGCTCGCGGCAGCGAGATCCGCCGCCAGCGGAGCTCCCGTGCGGCCGCGGCTGGCGAGCAGAAAGTCAGCGAGGAGCTCGAGGTTGCGCGGCACCGCGACGAGGGCGGCGATGCGCGCATCGCGGATCACCCGCGCCCAGTGCGCCGGCCGCTGGCTCTGCAGGTAGACCGCGGCGTAGCCGAGCGAGAGCGGCAGCGCGAGTCCGGCCACGAGGCCGAGGACGTGCGAGAGCGGCGGCAGCACGAGGAAGCGGGGGCGGATCGGCGCCAGCAGGCGCAGGCGGGCGAACGGCGTCCACTGCGCCGCGAGGTTGCCGTGCGAGAGGACGACGCCGCGCGGCTCGCCGGTGGTGCCGGCGCTGTAGACGATCGCCGCCGGATCGTCCGCCGCCACCGCGACGAGCGCCGCCGGCGGCCAGGTCGACCCGGCGACCGCCGGCGGGCCGCCGGTCAGGCGGAGGAGGTCGAGGAGCGGTGGGAGCTCCTCGGCCGGATCGGCGGCGGCTTCCGCCGCGCCAGCCGGAGCGCCATCTTCCGCCTCGGCGCCGGCGAGCACCAGCCGCGCTCCCGCGGCGGCCGCGATCCGCAGCATCGATTTCCGCGATGTGTCGGCGTCGACGAGAACGGCGACGGCGCCGCGGAGCGCGATGGCGAAGCAGGCGGCTGCCCACTCCGGACCGTTCGGCGCCCAGAGGACGACGCGGTCTCCCTTCTCCACTCCGCCTGCCGCGAGGCGAGCGGCGGCGCGCTCGATCTCGCCGGCGAGCCGGCGGTACGACCACCAGCGCACGCCGAGATCGCCGGCGGCACCGAGCGCCCGCCGCTCGCCCCGGCCGGCGAAGGAGGCGACCAGATCGTGCAGGGTGACGGGCACTGGGAGGGTCACGCCGGTTCCCCATGCTGGCTCTCGCTCTCCACTTCTGCCGGCCGGGGATCGCCGCCGCGCCACGCCTCGGCCTCGCCCGAGATCAGCTCGGCGAAGGCGGTGCGCACGGCGGCATCGCGCTGCCAGGCGTCGCCGAAGTGGCCGCCGTCGAGATCGAGGAAGCGCTTCGGCGCGGCGGCGAGGTCGAAGGCCCGCCGGCCGAGGGCGGCGGGGATCACCTCGTCGCGCCGCGCGTGGAGGAAGAGCGCCGGCTTCCGGCGCGCCGCGAGCGCCGGCGCGCAGTCGAGGCGGACGTAGCAGGTCGCGGCGACGAGCCACCTGGGCAGGAAGCAGGCGGCGAGCTCGCGCACCGAGGTGAAGCCGTCGTGGAAGACGAGCCCGGCGCCGTGCTCGGCGGCGAGCGGCGCCGCGAGCTGGCAGCCGAGCGAGCGGCCGTAGACGGCGAGGCGCCCCGGCGCCGGCCGCGTCGTTTCGAGCCAGCGGAAGGCGGCGGCCGCGGCGGCACGGCAGGAGGCGATCGTCGGTCGGCCCGCCGATCGCCCATAGCCGGGATAGTCGATCGCCAGCACCCCGGCGCCCAGGCCGCGCAGGAAGGCGAAGGTGGGCAGCTCGTGGCTGGCGTTGCCGATGGCGCCGGGGAGGAAGAGGAAGGCGCCGCGCCCCGGCTCGCCGGGCATCCACCAGCCGCGGACGACGGCGCGGCGATCCCCGGGCACCGCCAGCTCGAGGTCGTCGCAGGCGAGGCCGACGTCGCGCGGCGTGCCGCGCTGCTCGGGACGGGGCTGGAAGAGGAGGCCTTCCTGATCGGCGAGGAGGCGCCAGGCGAAGCGCGCCATGCGGGGGAGGCGCCGCCAGAGAGAGCGGTTCGTCCGCCGGTGGCCGAGGAAGAAGCTCATGATGCGGCGCGGCGGTTAGGATAACAGAGGCACTCGCCGCCATCGCAGGCGCGCCGCGGCCGCCCAACATGCCTGCCACACCTTACAGCGGACAGCGAACCCCGTCGCCGCTGCCGCCGCGCGCCATCCTCGAAGCGCAGCTCGCCGAGGATTGGCGGCGGCTCCTCGGCCGCGCGGCGGTCGGCCGCGACGACGACTTCTTCGACCTCGGCGGCGAGTCGATGGCGGCGGTCGAGCTGCTCGCCATCCTCGAGCGCCGCCACGGCCTCCGCCTGGCGCTGGACGCCCTCCTCCCCGACCTTACTGTCGCCAGGCTCGCAGGTCTGCTGCAGCAGGCCGCAATCCTCTGTGCAGCCGCCGGCGCGCCAAGCGGTGCGGGCCGCTCGCCGCTCGCCGCCCTCCGCCCCGATGGCGACCGGCCGCCCTTCGTCTGTGTCCATCCATCAGGCGGCTCGGTCCTCTGCTACCTCGACCTCGCTCGCGGCCTGGCTGCGAACCAGCCGTTCTACGGCCTGCAGGGACCGGACCCGCGCGGCAGCGAGGAGCCCTACGAGCGCATCGAGGAGATGGCCGCCGCCTACCTTGCCGCCCTTCGCGCCGCGCTGCCGCCGCGCTCCGGGTGGGCTCGCTATCGTCTCGGCGGCTACTCCTTCGGCGGCTACGTCGCCTTCGAGATGGCGCGCCAGCTGGTCGCCGCCGGCGAGCCGCCGCCGCTCGTCGCCCTCCTCGACACCCGCGCTCCCGCCGCGCGGCGCTCGGGAGACCAGCCCGAGGGGGGCCTCGTCGCCGATCTCGCCGCCGTCCTCGAGCGCCACGAGCTGGAGGACGAGCGGCCGGCGACCGCCGAGGAGAAGCGCCTCTGGGACGACCTCGCCGCCCTCGCCGAGCGCCATCTCGGCAAGGTCTACGAGCGCTCGGCGGCGGGGAGCGATGAAGCCGAGGCCGCCCGCTCCACGGCAGCTCGACGCGACCGCCGGCCCAGCCGCATGGGGGCGATCCAGCGCTTCTTCCGCGAGTACCGCTTCCTCCCCTCCGGCGAGGAGATCGGCTATGCCGAGGTGCGCCGCTACCTGCGCTTCCTGCGCGCCAACTTCCGCAGCTCGCGCGCCTACGCGCCGGAGCCCTACGACGGCGCCGTCCTCCTCATCCAGGGCACCGACCGCCTGACCGCCGCCGAGCCGCCGCGGGAGGTGCAGGCGGCCGGCTGGTCAGCGCTCGTCCGCGGCGGCCTCGAGGTGAGGGCGGTGCCGGGCCACCACCTGGAGCTGCTGGCGGCGCCGGCCGTCGCGGCGCTGGCGGCGGAGGTGGGGAGCTGGCTGGAGGCGGGCCGGCGGAGCGAGCGGCCGTAGGGCTCTCGGCATCGCTCAGGCGCATCCGGACTACCGATGCCGCCCCCGAGACCGTCCTCGACCCGGGTATGATGGTCCTCTTTCGAGGACAAACCCGATGAGCAAAGGACGGCTCGAAGCCTTCAGCGACGGCGTCATCGCCATCCTCATCACCATCATGGTGCTCGAGCTCAAGGTGCCGCGCGGCACCGACTTCGCGGCGCTCGCCGGCTTCCTGCCGGTGTTCAGCTCCTACGTTCTCAGCTTCGTCTTCCTGGGGATCTACTGGAACAACCACCACCACCTCTTCCAGGCGGTGCAGCGGGTCGACGGCCGCGTCCTCTGGGCGAACCTGCACCTGCTCTTCTGGCTGTCGCTCATCCCCTTCGCCACGGCCTGGATGGGCGAGAACCCCGCGGCGCCGGTGCCGGTCGCCGCCTACGGCGTCGACCTCTTTCTCTCCGGCGTCGCCTACTTCATCCTCGCCCGGCTGCTCGTCGCGCTCCACGGCAAGGAGTCGACCCTGGCGCTGGCGATCGGCGCCGACCGCAAGGGTCTCGCCTCGGTCTTCATCTACGCCGCCGCCATCGGGCTCGCCTTCGTGCGGCCCGCCGCGGCCCTCGCGCTCTACGTGGTGGTCGCCGTGATGTGGCTCGTCCCCGACCGGCGGATCGAGAGGATTCTCACCTCGACGGAGGAGTGAGGACAGGCCGACGGTCTGAAACGAACGGATCGTCAGCCCTCAGCTGGCAGTGCGGCCAGCTACTTCACCGGCTGCGGTCTCGCGGGAAGGTCGGGGGCGCGCGGCGCGCTCTCCGCCGGCCACCAGGCGGCGCCCTGGGCGTGGAGCGACTGCTCGATCGCCAGGTGCCGCCGGGCGACGGCGAGCGCCGGGAAGGCCGCCTCGGCGGCGGCCTCCGGCGCCAGATCGAGGCGCCGGCCGGTGCGCACGTCGAGCGAGACGTAGCCGGCCGGACCGTCGAGGAGCAGTTTGTGGCCGTCGCGCGACCAGCCGACGGCCGTCCAGCCCTCGCCGGCGGGGAGCGGGATGCGCTTGACGTCGGCGCCCTGCTGCCAGAGCACCGCCGCGAACGACCCCTTGCGCTCTTCGAGGAAGGCGATCGACTGCTCGTCGGGCGACCAGAGGATCGGCGGCGCCATGCGGCCCGACGAGCGCTCCTCGCCGATCGCCGGATAGGCCTGGCGGCCGTCGACCTGGATCCAGCCGTGCTCGCGCTCCTTGGGCGGCGCGAAGTGGAACGTCCAGCCGACGGCGGCCCAGCGGCCGGAATGCGCGGCGCGCGAGAAGGCGTGGCCCGGACCGCTCGCGATCACCCTGCCGCTCGCGGCGTCGATCACCTGCAGGAGGCAGAGGGTGGAGCCGACGCTGCCTTCGATCGCCAGCTCGCCGGCGCTCGGCCAGCCGAACCACTCGATCGAGCGGATCGAGCTGTCGACGGCGCCGGTCTTGCCGGAACGGGGGAGCACGAAGGTCTTCCTGGCGCCGCCGTCGGCGCTGACCAGGTGGAGGACGATGGGATCGTTGCCGTAGAAGCTGAGGCGGTCGAGGTAGGCGACGCGGTCGCCGGCCGGCGACCAGGCGACGGCTCCCGGCAGCGCCGGACCCGGCGCCACCTGGCGCACCACACCGCCGGAGTCGATCGAGATCCCCCCGCTGCGATCGACGAAGGCGAGCTTCTCCATCGCCGCCGCGGCGCCCGGCGCCGCGGGCAGGACACAGAGGAGGATGCTGCCGACGACCCGCCCGCGCGCCCTGCCGAACGATCTCTGCATGGTCGCTCTCCTCGGATGCCGTAACACCGCGCGACCGGAATCGGTCGCCACGGCGTATCGCGCCTGCAGGGAGAAAGCGACCGCAGTATACGTGCCAACCGGCCGCGCGGCCGCAAATGGCGCGGTTCCCTCTCCTCGACGCGCTGAGCTCAGGGCCCGAGCGAGCGCGCGAAGCAGGCGAGCACGACGCCGGCGAGCTCGCTCGGCAGCCCGTGCGGGCGGTCCCAGCGCTCCAGGATGTCGGCCGAGAGCGATGGCAGGTCGACATCGGCGGCGAGCGCCGCGAACGCCGTCCAGTCCGCATCGTCCACCCCCGCCGGCCGCGGCTGGCGCACCAGCGCGAGAGCGAGGGCGAGCCGCGCCTCGTCCCGCGTGCCGACGCACTCGAACGGCTTGCGCTCGCGGATGAGGCGGCGGAGCCAGCCGCGGATGGGCGGGCGGGCGAACAGCTCGGCGCCGAAGATCGCCCGGAGCGGCTCGGGCGGCAAGAAGGCGGCGAGGATCAGGTAGACGAAAGCGCACTTGGGGCACTCGCCGCACCAGCGCTCCTCGCGCCAGCCGACGTTGCAGCTCAAGAACCTGCCGAAGTATTGCGGGCAGGCGGCGAAGAGGCGGGCGATCTGGATCTCGTAGAGCGGCGCCAGCAGGCTGAAGTAGCGCAAGCCGGGCACCAGGTAGCGCTCGACGTAGCGGGCGAAGGCGGTCTCCGCCGCCAGCGACTTCCCGGCCTGATGGTTGATGGCGACGCCGTCCACCACCAGGTTGCCGAAGTTCGCCGAGTGCTCGTTGGCGGTGACCACGTAGCGCATGCCGTGGACGTAGGCGGGGATGAGGGCGATGAAGCCGAGCCGCGGCGCCAGCACGTCGCGATAGCGGAAGCGGACGGTGAGCGCCGGGTCGGCCGGCCGGTGCTCGAGGTGGATCGCCCGCGGGTTGGCGGAGGCGTCGACGACGCCCGCCATCGCCGCCGCGCGCGGGCTCTGCACGGTGAGCCAGGTGAAGGGCAGGCCGATCGCCTTCAGGATCTCGCCGGCGACCGCCGAGTCCTTGCCGCCGCCGTTGAGGAGGAGCGCCTGGTCGGCGCCGGCCGCCGGGTGCAACGGCGCCGGCGCGTAGCGCGGCGCGTCCGGCGAGGCGGTCACCTGGAAGGGCTTCCTCACCGCCAGGCCGTTGCGGTAGCGCATCTCGGCCAGGCCGCGCTCGAAGGTGCGCTCGAAGTAGCGGACCGCCGGCGGCGGCAGCGCCAGCGGCTCGACGTGGAGCTGATCGAAGTCGTCGAGCGGCGCGAGATAGCGCGCGAAGGCGACGCCGGCGTGGGCGAGGAGGTTGGCGAGGCCGTCCGCCGGCGCGGCGGCGAGCGCCGCCTGCGGGATCTCGCCGAGGCCGAGCGTCACCCGCTCGACGCCGCCGTCCCAGCGGTAGGAGTAGACGACCTGCGGGTAGTCCAGCCGCCAGCTCTCGTAGACGAGGAGCTTCACGCCGGCGCCTCGCCGCGCCGCGGCCCCGGCGAGAGCGCGAGATCCGCCTCCAGGGTCAAGTCGAGATCGACATACACCGCCTCGGCGACCGCGGCCGCCAGGCGCCGGTGCTCCGCCGCGGCGGGGAGGCCGTTGATCGTCAGCGCCACGGCGAGGCCGTGCGCCGGGTCGGCGAACGACAGCGCCGAGCGCAGGCCGCCGTGCCCGAAGGCCGCCGCCGAGGCGTGGCGGCCGAAGTCGGCGGCGGCGGAGAGGCGCGCGGAGCCGGCGAGCGGCGCGTTGATCCGCAGGCCGAGCCCCCAATGGACGACCCGCCGGAGCGAGGCGTCGAAGCGGCCGCCGGGAGACTGCGGCGCGGTGAGCTCCCCTACCGTCGCCGCGGAGAGCAGGAGCGCGGTGTTCGCAGCGTTCGCGACGTTCGCCGCGTGCGGCGCCAGCAGCGTCTCGTAGAGCCGCGCCAGCTCGCGCGCCGGCCCCCAGCCGTTCTCCGCCGGCGAGACGCGGGCGAGCCAGGCCGCCTCGTCCCACGGGAAGCGCTGCCAGCCCCGCCGATAGACCGGCGCGATCCGCGCCCGGAGCGCCGCGGCGCGCTCCGCCGAGATGCCCACCGAGGAGCTCGCCATGCCGAGCGGCAGGAAGATCCGCTGGCGCAGATAGCGGTCGATGGCGAGGCCGCTCCGCCGCGCCACGATCTCGCCGAGGACGTACCACGACGACGCCGGGTGGTAGGCGGTCTGCGCGCCCGGCACGGCGCCGGGCTCGAGCGGCGCGCGGCAGATGCGCGCGATGTTCTCCTCCCAACCGCGCCGCGGACCGCCGATCGCGACGGTGCGAAAGCCGCCGCCGTGAGTGAGGAGGTGGCGGATGGTGATCGCCTCCTTGCCCAGGCAGCCGAACTCGGGGATGTGGAGCGCCACCCGATCGTCGAGGTCGAGCGCCCCGGTCTCCCAGAGCTGCGCCACGGCGATCGCCGTCGCCGGCTTGGTCGCCGAGAGCCAGGGCAGCAAAAAGTCCGCCGCCATCGCCTCGCCCGGAGCGCTCTCGCCGAGCGCGAGATCGGCGACCGCGCGGCCGGCGAGCGAGGCATAGAGCTGCGCGCCGTGGAAGAGACCCTGCTCGATGGCGCGCCGCAGCCGCACGGCGGCGGTGGGGAGCGGGGAGGGAGCCGAGGGAGAGGGATCGATCATGGCCCGGCGGCCGCTCCTCGGCGCGATCGCCGGCTCGGGCGAGCCCTCACTCGGCCTACCGCCCCAGCAGCTCGCGGAGCACCTCGACGCCGCGCTCGACGACCGCGGGCGGCACGGCGCTGAAGCAGAGCCGGATGGAGGTGGGGTAGGGCCCGAAGCTGGTGCCGGGCGAGAGCAGCAGGCCGCGCGCGGCGGCGCGTTGGAGGAAGGCGGTGAGGTCGCCGTCGCCGAGCGAATCGGCGACGTCGAGGAAGAGGAAGGTGCCGCCGCGCGGCGCCGGGATGCCGAGGCGCTCGGCGGCGCGAGCGCCGGTCTCTCCATACTGCCGGCGCGCCGCCGCGGTCCACGCCTCGCCGGGCCCGGCGAGGGCGGCGAGCGCGGAGAGCTGGGCGCCGGTCGGCGCCGAGTAGACGAGCTGGGTCGCCAGCTTGAGCGCGTCGCCCATCGCCGGCAGCGGTCCCACCACCCAGCCGCAGCGGTTGCCGGCCATGCCGAACGACTTCGAAAAGGTGCGGAAGGCGAAGGTGCGCTCGGGGGCGAGCGCCCGCGCGTCGACCGCCTCGGCGCCGGGCGCATAGACGAAGTCGCGGTAGGCGTCGTCGGCGAGCACCCACAGCCCTTCGCTCCGGCACCAGGCGACGAGCGCCTCGATCCAGCTCCGCGGCAGCACCTCGCCGGTGGGATTGTTGGGCGAGTTGAAGTAGAGCGCCACGGTGCGCTCGGTGCGGCGCGCGGCGACGGCGGCGACGGCCGCCTGCGGCGAATCGGGGACCCCGCCGTCGCCACCGCCCGCGGCGCGATGAAACGGCACGTCGACCGGCAGCCCGCCGAAGGCGCCGACGAGGCCGGCGACGAGCGGCCAGTGGGGGGCGAGGAGCAGCACCTCGTCCCCCGGCTCGACGATGGCGGCGAGGACCGCCGCGAAGGCGCCCGTGGCGCCCGCCGCCACGAGGAGGTTCTTGCGCCGGAGGGAGGTTCCGCCTGCCGCCCGCTCTTGCTCGATCAGCGCATCGACCAGCGCCGGCAGGCCCCCCGGCGGAGCGTAGCGGTAGAGGTCGGCATTGCCTGCCGCGGCGAGGTCTTCGAGGCGGCAGCCGGCGGGCGGCAGGCGCCAGGTGTCGCCGAGGTGGAGCGGGAAGGTTTCGCCTTCTGTGGCGGTGCGCGGCGCGATCGAATAGGTGGTCGCCGGAAGGCCTTGCGCAGCGTGGCTCAGGCGAGGGTGGCGGGGCACGGCGGCGAGCGTATCACCGCGCTTTCGAGCTCCTCGGAGAGCGTCCGTTGCGAGCTCGGCGAGCGGCGAGATGGCGGCGCCGGACCGTTGCGCTGCCGCTCAAGGGGGGGCTAAAATACCGGCCAAACGACCCGGAAGCGCGATCACCGGAACTCGCCGCCTCGCGGCGGCAGGCCGTCGGCCGATCGCCTCACGTCCGACTGGAGGAAGAGCCTTGAGCATCCCCGTCCGTCGCCGACCGCCGCACTCCGCAGCTCAACCGCAGCGCCGCAGCGCACGTCCCGCCGCGCTCGCCTGCCTCCTCCTCGCCGCCGGCCTGCTGCCGCTCTCGCCGCTCGGCGCGCAGAAGTCGACCATCGTGCAGACCGGCGCCGGCCCCTGCGACCTGGCGCCGCCGCCGCCGCCCGCGCCGCGCGCCGCGAGCTTCGCCAACGTGCCGCAGGGGAACGGTAACGAGATGCTGCCGAGCGTCGAGATCGCCGAGCCGGACGCGGTGCGCATGGCGCGCCTCAAGGAGAGCGCCCTCTTCGAGCTGCCGGCCGAGAAGTGGGTCGACCCGCCGGAGATCCGCGGCGACACGCTGATCGACACCACGCTCCGTGTCGCCTACGCCGCGAACACCGTCAACGGCAAGGCGGTCAAGCTGCGCAGCTACATCAACCCGCTGGACGGCCGGCCCGCCATCCCGTCGCCCACCTTTCGGTTCAAGAAGGACGGCGTCGAGCGCCGGCTGAAGGTGCTGGTGAAGAACGATCTGCCCTGCAACGGCCAGAGTCCCAACGATCCCACCTGCAAGCCCGCCAAGTGCGACTTCCACGAGCACGTGCACGGCGGCGATCCGAACGATCCCAAGAACTTCCGCCTCAACGACACCAACCTCCACGTCCACGGCCTGCACGTCTCGCCGCGGCCGCCGCAGGACGACGTGCTGCTCACCATCGAGCCCGGCTGCCAATACCAGGTCGACGTGCGCATCCCCGCCAACCACCACCCCGGCACCGACTGGTACCACCCCCATCAGCACGGCTCGACCGCCCTCCAGCTGTCGAGCGGCATGGCGGGAGCGCTGATCCTCGAAGGGGACATCGACCGCGTGCCGGAGATCGCCGCGGCGAAGGAGCGCGTCTTCGTCTTCCAGCAGATCTCCTTCGACGCCACCACCGGCCTCAGCGAAGACTTCAAGAAGCTCGACAAGAACTGGAACGCCACCAAGCTCACCCTCATCAACGGCCAGGTGAAGCCGCAGATCGTGCTGCGCCGCGGCGAGGTCGAGCGCTGGCGCTTCATCAACAGCGGCTTCTTCGAGGTGCTGCCGGTACGGCTGTCGGGCGACGCCATGCCGAGCGCGCCGCTCCACGTCATCGCGGTCGACGGCATCACCCTGCCGCGGCGGCGGCAGGCCGAGCGGGTTGACCTCGCGCCGGGCAACCGCGCCGACGTGCTGGTGAAGCTCGACCGGCCGGGCCGCTACTACCTCTACAAGTCGGAGTCGATGCGCCAGCAGGGGGTCCTCGACGACAGCCAGATCCTCGCCCAGGTCGACGTGCTCGACGAGGCCAAGGAGATGAAGCTCCCCGACGTGCTGCCGGGCGACGCCATCAAGCCGATCGACGAGTCGCTGGCGAAGCCCCGGCCGCCGCTCTATTTCTCGGTGGCGTTCGACAGCCGGCTCGGGCGGCCGCGCTTCATCATCAACGGCCGCGACTTCGACCCCAGGCGCGTCGACCAGACGCTCAAGCTGGGCGACACCGAGGAGTGGACGGTGTTCAACTGCACCGACCAGGATCACCCCTTCCACATCCACGTCAACCCGTTCCAGGTCAGCGAGTACTCGACCCCGGACGGCAACTCGGTGCGCATCGGCGATCCCAAGCAGCGCCCATGGCAGGACACCTTCCTCATCCCCAAGGGGCACAAGAAGGAGGGCTCGGACGTCATCACGCCCGGCTACTTCAAGCTGCTCACCCACTACGAGGACTTCGACGGCAGCTTCGTCCTCCACTGCCACATCCTCACCCACGAGGATCAGGGGATGATGCAGCTGATCGACATCGTCAAGTGATCTCTCGCCCGGCGCCGCGGACGCTGCCCGCGGCGCCGGCACAATCCATGCACTGCAGCTCGGCGGAGTCGTGCGGCCGCAGGCCGCCGACGCGGACGTCTTTGTGCCATCTTTGTGTTTCATCGCTCTCCGCTCTGCGTACGATGGCGCGGCGATGGAAACCGTTGATCCTCACTCTGCGCTTTTACATCCCTTACAGAAACGTTTCGGTGTCTTGCGGACTCCGCCCCATCCGCGGCCTAGGCTCGACGCATGAGCCGGCGCGATCCGCAGCCGACAGCCGATCGATCGCCGTATGCCCCCTGGGGGCTGGCCGCTCTCTGCAGCCTGCCGGCAGCGGCGGCGCTCGCCGCTCTCGCCGCCTCGTGGCAGTGCTGGATCAACCCGTTCGTCGACTCCGGCCGCGAGATGGACGTCCCCTGGAGGCTGCTGCAGGGCGAGCGGCTGTACCGCGACATCGCCTACTCCTACGGCCCGCTCGGGCCATGGGCGAACACGCTCGCGTTGCGCGTCCTGGGTCATCGCTGGCTGAGCCTGGAGCTGGTCTGCGCCGCTCTCTCGGCGGCGATCTTCGTGCTGCTCTTCCGGCTCACCCGGCGCGCCGGCGGCCTCGCCGCGGCGACGGTGGCGACGACGCTCGCCGCCGCCCTCTGCATGGGCGCGCCGCGCGGCGGCGCCTTCATCTTCCCCTACTCTTCGTCGAGCCTCTTCGCCCTCGCCGGCGGCCTGCTGGCGCTCGATGCCGCGGCGGCGGCCAATCCGACCCGCCGCCTGCAGCTCGGCGCGCTCGGCCTCGCCGTCGCTCTCGCCGCGCGGCTCGAGATCGGCGCCGCCGCCGCGGCGGCCCTGTTGATCGCCGGGCTGTGGTCCGCTGGACGGCGAGAGACCCGCGCCGACCTCGAGGTCGTCGGCCTCGGCGCCCTCCTCGCCGGCGGGGTGTACGGGATCGCCTGCCTCGGCATCCCCTGGTCGGAGCGGCTCGCCGACGGTCCGTTCGCCCCCTTTCTCGCCATGCCGAAGGAGTGGGCGGTGCTCTATCTGAAGACGGCCGGCCTGGCGCAGCCCGGCCACGCCGCCGGCAGGCTGGGGGTCTCGCTCCTCCTCGACGGGCTGCTGCTCGCGGCGGCCGCCTGGCTCGGTCTGCCGCAGGCCGAGCGGCCGGCGCGCCGTCACCTCTTCGCCCTCGGCGCCCTGCTGCTCCTCGCGGCCTACGCCGCGAGCCCCTGGTTCACCGAGGGCGACAACCTGCCGCCGCTCCTCGCCATCCTGCCGGCGGTCGCCGCGGTGGCCGCGCTGGCGCTGCTCCGGCGGCCGCTCGAGGCGCGCGGCCGAGCGCAGTTCCTCCTCTTCTTCTTCAGCGCCGCGGTGGCCGCGCGGGTGTTCTTCGGCCTCGCCGTCGGCCCGCGCATGGGGCCGTACATCGCCCTGCCGCTGCCCGGGCTGCTGGCGACCGCCGCCGTCCTGGGCTTCGATCGCCTCGCTCCGCGCCTGCCCGCTCCGCAGATCTTCCGGCGGCGGCTGGCGGCCCTCTTCATCCTCTTCGGCGGCCTCTTCCTGCTCCGCCTGGCGCAGGAGGACCACCAGCCGCAGATCGTCGAGCTCGACACCCCGGCGGGGGTGCTGCGGCTGCCGGTCAACCAGGCGAACGCGATCCGGCGGGCGCTCGGCTACCTCAAACGGACCGCCCGCGGCAGCGACACCCTCGCGGCCTTTCCGGAGAGCGGCTTCTTCAACTTCGTCACCGGCATGCGGAGCCCGCTGCGGCAGGACCTCATCCTCCCCGGCGCGCTCTCCGGCGAGCAGGAGACGGACACGGCGCGGCTCATCGGCGCCGCCGGACCCACCTTCATCCTCCTCTGCAATCGCCCGACCGCCGAGTACGGCCCGGCGGCGTTCGGCCGCGACTACGCGGTGCCGCTGTGGAGCGAGGTCGAGCATCACTACGCCCTGACCGAAGCGTTCGGCACGGCGCGGCCCACCGCCCCGGTCGGCGCCAAGGACTTCTTCATCCGGCTCTACGAGCGCACGCCGCCGCAGCAGCTCGCCGCCGCCGGCCCGCGGCCGGGAGGGGCACAGGCCGCCTTCGGCACCCCCGCCTCGGCGCATGCCGAGTAGGAGCGCCGCGGAGAGGGACCGCGCGCCGAGCTGGGAGCGGCTCGCGGCGAGCGGCCTCGCCGCCGCCGTCGCGGCGCTCGCCGCCGCTCGCATGCTGTACGCCGGCGGCCTCTGGCGGGACGAGGCGGGCGCCGCCCGCCTCGCCGCCCTGCCGGGCTGGCGCCAGATCGTCGCGCTCTTTCCTCACGAGGCCTTTCCGCCGCTCTTCCCGTTCGTCGTCCGCGCCTATACGCGGCTGGCGGGAGACGGCGACCTCGCCCTCCGCGCCTTCGGGCTCGCCGTTTGGCTCGCCGTCGCCGCGCTCCTCTGGCGCAACGCGCGGACGACGGCGCGCACCCTGCCGCTGCTGTCGCTCGCCCTCGTCGGCCTCGACGCACCGTTCCTCGTCTTCGGCGAATCGCTGCGCGGCTACGGGCTCGGCTGCGCCTGCATCCTGCTCCTCTACGGCCTCCTCGCGCGCGGCCTCGCGGCGCCGGCGGGCCGGCCGCTGGACGATCGCGGCGGCGGCGCGATGGCGCTCGCGGCGGTCACCGCGGCGGCCGCGGTCGCCAGCGTGCAGCTGGTGCTCGGCAACGCCGCGCTGGTCCTCGCCCTCACCCTCGCCGCCGCCGTCGTCGCCGCCGCGCGGCGGCGCTGGCGGCGCGCCGCCAGCGCCCTCGCCGGCGCCGCCGCCGCCGCCGCCTCGCTGCTGCCCTATCGGGCCGAGCTCGCCGACGCCCAGCGCCAGTGGGGAGACATCGTCACCTACCGCATCGGCCTCCATCAGATCTGGAACGGGCTCATCGCGACCGTCGGGCCGCGGCCGGTGCTGGGGGTCTGGCTGCTCCTCGCCGGGATCGGCCTCGCCGGTCTCGGGCGGGCGCTCCATCGGCAGCGGACGGCGGCCGCCGCGAGCTCGGCCGATGCCGAGAGCTGGCGGATCGACATGGCGGCCTTCGCCGGCTTGACGATCGTCGGCGCGCTGGTTGCTCAGGCGGCGTTTCTCGAGGTCCTCGGCTACACGCCGCGGCCCTGGTACTTCCTCTCGCTCCTGGCGCTCCTGGCGACGGCGCTCGACACCCTCTTCGGCGCCCTGTCGCGAGCGGCGGCGGGGCGCTATGCCGCGGTGCGCCTCGCCGCCGTCGCGCTGGTGGTCGCCGCGCAGGTGATCCCCTTGTCGGCGGGCGTCGAGGCGCGGCAGACCAACGCCGACCTCGTGGCGCGCCGGCTCGAGCGAGCGGCGGCGCCGCGCGACCTCGTCGTCGTCATCCCCTGGTACGACGGCGTCAGCTTCGCTCGCTACTATCGCGGCGCCGCCCCTTGGACGACGCTGCCGGAGATCGCCGACCACCGGTTCCACCGCTACGATCTGCTGCGCGCCAAGCTCGCCGCCCGCGCGCCGCTCGCCGACCTGCTGCAGGCGGTGGCGGCGACCCTGCGCGCCGGTCATCGGGTGTGGCTGGTGGGCAGGCCGCGGTGGCCGCGGCGCGGCGAGATCGTCG
This sequence comes from uncultured Acidobacteriota bacterium, assembly GCA_963755825.1. Taxonomy (GTDB): domain Bacteria; phylum Acidobacteriota; class Thermoanaerobaculia; order Multivoradales; family UBA5704; genus DATBQN01. The sequence continues at coordinate 1,303,177 of CAVWLA010000001.1, forward strand.
CCGAACGCCCGCCGGCGCCCCGCTCGGCGGACGGCTGGCACGACCAGCCGTACATCATCGACTGGTCGCGCCAGCTCGGGGCGTTCCTCGAGAGCCACGCGCGGAGCACCGCCGTCGTGCCCGTGGCGGTCGACGCGCCGGTGAGCGGCCTCGAGGATCTCTCGCTGGTCGTCGTCGAGGGCTGGCGCTAGGCCCCGCGGCCCGGCGCCGGCTTCGACTCCGGCCAGCAGCGTCCGGCTATGGGCAGCTGGCGAAGGCGCCGGTGTCCTGGATCGGCTGGAAGGCCGCTCCCTGCGGGTTGATGTAGTTCCTCACATTGCCGGTCTGGGTGTCGATCACCCGCATCGTCACGTTGACGTTGGTCAACCCGCCGGCGAAGACCCAATACTTCGAGTTGACGCCGCAGCCGTCGAGCACCTTGACCACCGCCTCGACGTTGGTGGAGTTGAAGAACCACAGGTAGCCCGAATCGTCGGTGAGAGCGACCGCCTGCGCCGATCCGGTGAGCCCGGTGCCGGTGTCGTAGGTGGCGTCGACCTGGAAACGGTTGCCGATGAGGCAGAGCGTCGTCGAGTTGACCGGGCAGGGTGCCGGCGGCACATGGGTGATCGCGCTCAGCCACTGGGCGACCTCGGGATAGGTGACCGAGAAGGCGCCATCGAGCTCGGAGTTGCTGCGGTCGCAGCCGTTCTCCGGATCGTTGGCGCCGCAGCCGCCGAGGAGCTGGCCGACCATCGAGCCGTCGGCGAGCACCGCCGGCGAGCCCGAGCTGCCCTCGAAGGTGCCGCCCGTGGTGTCGGTGCCGTAGATGAAATCGGGGCGCGGCGCGCCGTCGCAGACGGGGATCCCCGTCGTGTGGACGGTCGAGGCCGAGTAGACCTGCTTGTCGCCGAAGGCGTGCGAGACGCGGAAGAGCTTGGTGCCCTCGACCACCGCGGTGGTCGAGGCGTTCCAGCCCAGGAAGGTGCGGCCGGCCGGCACGCTGGCGAGCTGCACGAAGGTGAAGTCGGAGGTCGGATCGGTCGCCAGGAGGGTCGAGCCGTGGCTCACCGGCACGGTGTCGATCGCCGGCGCGGCGCCGTTGCAGGAGGCGGAGCGATAGTCGAAGAAGGTGTCGAGCGACGACGCGGCGCTCTGGTTGTCGAAGCAGTGGTTCGCCGTCAGGAGATAGGGCGTGCCGTCCGAGCCGGCATCGTTGAGCAGGCTCCCCGAGCAGAGGAACTCGCCCCCCGCGTCGATGAAGTCGAGCAGACCGACTGCCTTCTCGAGGTCGCCGATGTGAGCGTACGTCGAGGCCGCGACGCAGGTGGCGTCGACCAGGCACTCGCCCTCCGCCTGCGGCGCCACCGGGGTGGTGATCGGCTGGCCCTTGGCGTCGAGGCGGAAGGCCTGCGACACGGCATCGGGAACGAAGCGCGCCGCGCTGCCAGCGGCGAGCGCCGCCGCCGGCACCTCGAGCTCGAGGAAGATGGTGTCGCCGGTGACGCCGGGCGTCCACAGGCCGCCGTCGGGCGCGCGCAGCTCAACGCCGAAGGCGCGCGGCGCGGTGCCCGCGCTCCAGACGAAGAGACGGGTGGTCGACGGCAGGTCGACCGCCGCCAGGTGGAGCCGCAGGCGGTAGGCGCCGTTCACCTTGACACTGGTGCTCCACACCGTGCCGCCCGCCGCCGAGCGGCCGACGAAGCCGCCGGCGAGGGTCGACGGCGCTCTGCCGGCGGCGAGCAGCCGGAGGGCGACCTTCTGCGCCGCGGGCAGCGGGCGCGGGAAGCCGATGCGCGCCGGGACGCGCTGGGTGCGGTTCCACCGCGCCAGCGCCGCGAGCTGATCGGCGGCGCCTTCGGTGGCGGCGGAGAGGGCGACCGCCGGGGCGGCGCTCATCGCCTCGGCGAGCCGCAGCGGCGGCTGGGGGGCGGCGGCCGGCGCGAGAGTGGTCTGCGGCGCCCTGTAGGGGCCGACGGACTGCGCCAGAACCGGCAGCGCGACGAGGCAGAGGGCGAGGGCTAAGGGGGTGCGGATGCTGGACATCGAGGCTCTCCTTGAGACCTGCATGGGGAGGCAGATCGGCTGCGGAATGGACTGGACGACGGCGTCGGCGCGCGCCGGATGGACGCGGGCGCCGAGAGGCCAGAACGAGCGTAGGGCCTCGGCGGAGCGCTGTCCGCAAGAACCCGCAAGGACTTTGTAAGCGATGTAAGGCTCAGCCGGCAAAACGGTACCCGCGCCGATGGGCGGTGAGGATGAGCTTCGGCCGAGCGGGGTTCTGCTCGAGCTTCTGGCGCAGCGAGGCGACGTGGACGTCGACCGTGCGCGTGGTAGTGGTCACCTCGTACCCCCACACCTTGTCGAGCAGCTCGCCGCGCGACAGCAGCTCGCCGCGGCGCTGGATGAAGTAGGAGAGCAGCTTGAACTCGAGCGCCGAGAGCGCCACCGGATCGCCGTTGCGGAAGACCTCGCCGCGGCGGAAGTCGATCCGCACGGCGCCGAAGACGTAGGTCCCGGCGGCCGGATAGGCGGCGGCGCGGGAGCGCCGGAACTGCGCCTCGATGCGCGCCAGCAGCTCGATCATCTCGAAGGGCTTGGTGATGTAGTCGTCGGCGCCGAGGCGCAGGCCGACGACGCGATCGACCACCTGGCCGCGCGCCGTCAGCATGACGATGGGGATGGCGAGGCCGCGCTGCCGCAGCTCCCGGCAGACCTCGAAGCCGTCCTTGCCCGGCAGCATGACGTCGAGGAGCACGAGATCGAAGGAGGCGCCGAGGGCCGCCGCGATGCCGGACTCGCCGTCTCCGGCGACCTCGATCGCAAAACCTTCGGCGACCAGCCGGTCGGTGAGCGTGAGGACCAGGCTCGGCTCGTCCTCGACGAGGAGGATGCGCCGCGCCGGAGCGGGGAGTGAGGTGACTTCCTCAAGCATGTACTTTGTACGGCTGACGCGATCGCCGGCTCTAGTGCGCCGCCGCCGGGAGATGGAGGGTGAAGGCGCTCCCCCGGCCGATCCCTTCCGTCGCCAGGCTGACGCGGCCGCGGTGCGCCCGCACGATGTGGCGCACGACGCTCAAGCCCAGCCCGCTGCCGGCGATGCTGCGGCCGACCGCCTCGCGGCCGCGGAAGAACGGCTCGAAGAGGTGCGGCGCGTCGGCGCGGTCGACCCCGATGCCGCGGTCCTCGACGGTGATCTCGACCTCGCCGCCGTGCGGCCGCGCGCGGACGCCGATCCAGGGGTCCGGGCCGCCGTACTTGGCGGCGTTCTCGATGAGGTTGCGCAGCGCGTGGCGGAGCGCCGCCGGATCCCCCTGCACCGGCGGCAGGCCGGCCGCGATGTCCGTCTCCACCCGCGCCTGGCGCTCGGCGAGCAGGCCGCGGCAGTCGGCGAGGGCGGCGTCGAGCACCGGGCCGACCTCTGTCGCCTGCAGCGAATAGGCCTGCCGCCCGGATTGGATGCCGGCGAATTCGAGCACCTGCCCCACCATCCCCGACAGCCGCCGCCCCTCCCGCTCGACCAGGGCGCCGTAGAGCTTGACCTGCGCCGGCGTCGCCACCACGCCGTCGGCCAGGTTCTGCCCCGCGGCGAGGATGGCGGCGACTGGGGTGCGCAGCTCGTGGGAGACGGCGGCGACGAACTCGAGCTGCTGCAGGGCGAGCCGGCGCGCGCGCTGGGTGGTCAGCAGCATGAGACCGATGGTGATGGCGAGGAGCGCCAGGATGCCGCCGCTGATGGCGAGGTTGCGATGCCGGTAGCCGCTCACCGCCTCCTCGAGCGAGCCGTGGCGGCCCTTGACGACCAGCCGCCAGACGCCGCGCGCCTCGGGACCCCCGTCGCGCGCTTCGTGCGACGGCGGAGCGCCCTCCGAGCCCAAGGACGCTCGGCGGACGCCGCCGGAGCCGCCGCGCAGCCCGGACCGGCGCAGCTCGTCGAAGCGGCGCAGGCCGAACATCGGCACCTCCAGATCCGCTCCGGTGAGGAAGGCCCGCGCCGGCAGCCGCGGATCGGAGAGGAAGATGACGCGGCCGCTGTGCTCGCGGTCAAGGACCGCCAGCGCCTGGCTGGCGCCCGGCGGGTTGCCGAAATGCCGGCGGGCGAGCTCGGGGAGGATCTCGTTCTCGATGCTGGCGGCGTCCAGCCAGAGGAAGACGTGATCGGCGCGCTGCCGGTCGCCGAAGCCGCCGCGCCCCGGCGGCCGGGCGGAGAAGATCATCAGCCCCGGCACCTCGGCGACGATCGGCGAGATCGGGCCGGGAGTCGGCGCGGCGAGCCGGCGGCGCAGCGGCTCGAGCTCGGCCGGCCAGGGGACCGCAACCAGGCGGGGCGGCTGCAGACGGAGCGCCGCGAGCGCCGGGCCCCCCGGCGCATCGCGGCGGAGGTAGAAGACCTCGCGGATCAGCCGCGGGTAGGGCGTCTCCGCCAGCCAGCGCTCGTACTGCCCCGCCAGGCGCGCCGGCGGCTCCAGGCCGTCGTCCGCCGGCGTCTTCCGGAAGGCGAGAAAGGCGCGCGTGATCTCGCGGTCGAAGTCCTGCGCCAGCTGCGAGCCGACGGTGAAGAGGGCGGTCTGCAGCCGCTGCCGCTCGAGGATGCTGCCGTCGCCGATCCAGCGGTACTGCACCGTCGCCAGAAGGGCGAGGAGGGCGAGGAGGGCGGCGCCGATGGCGAGCGGCAGATAGCGCGACGGGGCGTGTCGATCCATCAACTGCGAGTCTACCAGCGACCGCTCGCCGGCCGGCCTCCGCGGGCGCCCCGCTGATATAGGCTTCGCCGCGTCCTGGCCATGACGCGCGCCGTCCGCCGCCCGGCTGCCTCGAAAGGCTCCGGTGCTCCCGGCGGGCCGCCGGCTGGCCGCTCTCTCCCGCGCGAGGTCATCCTGCCATGAACCGTCCTGCGAATCTGTGCGTCGCCGCCCTCCTGCTCGGCTCTCCCCTGCTTGCATCGGCGCCGCGCGCCGAGGCGCCGCCGGTGACGCTGGAGCAGATCATGGCCGCCCCTGATTGGATCGGCAACCCGCCCGAGAGCGCCTATTGGGGCGACGACGGGCGCGCCGTCTACTACGAGCAGAAACGCGCCGGCGAGGAGCTCCGCGATCTCGTGCGCTTCGATCTCGCCTCCGGCGCCAGCCGCGTCGTGGCGCCGGCCGAAAAGGGGAAGGTCGATGCCGCCGGCGGCGACTGGAGCCTCGACCGCAGGTGGAAGGTCTACGCGCGGCAGGGCGACATCTATCTCAAGGACGCGTCGACCGGCGCCATCCGCCAGCTCACCCGCACCGCCGCGGCGGCGACGGCGCCGCGGTTCATGGTCGGCGACCGCCGCGTCTCCTTCCGCCGCGACAACACTTTCTTTGTCGTCGACCTGGCCTCAGGAACGATCTCGCAGGCTGCCGACGTACGGCTCGAGAAGGACCCCGCCTTCGAAGACGAGCCGAGCTTCCTCAAGGCCGAGCAGCTCCGCCTCTTCGACGTGCTGCGCAAGCAGAAAGCCGACCGCGACCTGGCGCGCGACGACGCCCGCCGCGAGCAGGCCGCCGACCCGGCGCGGCCGCCGCTCCCCTTCTACCTGGGCGACAAGATCAAGATCCTCGACGGGGCGTTGTCGCCGAGCGGCGACTGGCTGCTGCTGCTGACCTCTCCGGCGACGGCGAAGGACGCTCCCGAGGCCTCCTCTCCCCTCCCCAAGTACGTCACCGAGAGCGGCGACATCGAGGTCGCCATGGCCCGGCCCAAGGTCGGTGTCAAACCGGTACCGCGCACCCTGATCCTCCTCGACCTCGGCGCCCATCGCCGCTACGACCTCGATCCCTCTGGGCTCCCCGGCATCCTCGACGATCCGTTGAAGGAGATGCGCGAGGTGGCGGAGAAGAAGGAGTCCGCGGCGAAGAGGGCGCGCGAGGCACGCGAGGCGGCGGAGGCGGGCAGGCCCTTCAAGGAGCCGGAAGAGAAAGACAAGAAGGACAAGGAGCCGCGCCTCTTCGAGGTCCAGGGGATCGAATGGAGCCGCGACGGCCGGCAGGTGGCGGTCCAGCTCCGCGCCGACGATAACAAGGACCGCTGGCTGGCGACGATCGACCTCGCGAGCCACCAGCTGGTCCTCCGCGAGCGCCTCTCCGACCCCGCCTGGGTCACCTGGGACTTGAACGACTTCGGCTGGCTGCCGGACAGCCGCACTCTCTGGTACCTGTCGGAAAAGAGCGGCTACTCCCACCTCTATGCCGTCGACATGGCGGCCGGCAGCACGCGGCAGCTCACCGACGGCGCGTTCGAGGTCTCGACGCCGGTCGCCAGCCGCGATGGCCGCTACCTCTACTATCGAGCGAACGCCGCGCACCCCGGCCAGTACGACGTCTGGCGGCTGGCGCTGCCGAGCGGCAAGGCCGAGCAGGTGACCCGGCTCGGCGGCCTCAACACCTTCGCCCTCTCGGCCGACGAGCGCCGCCTCCTCCTCACCCACTCGTCGATCGCCCGGCCCGACGAGCTCTACGTGCAGGAGGCGCGCGCCGGGGCCGCGGCGCGGCAGGTCACCCACACCCTCTCCGCCGCCTACCTCGCCGTCGACTGGACGGTGCCCGACATCGTGGCGGTTCCGTCGACCCACCAGGCGCACCCCATCTATTCGCGGCTCTACACGCCGCGCGGCATGGACCCGGCGCGCCGCTACCCCGCGGTCGTCTTCGTGCACGGCGCCGGCTACCTGCAGGACGCCCACTACGGCTGGTCCTACTACTGGCACGAGTTCCTCTTCCACACCTTCCTCACCCAGCACGGCTACGTCGTGCTCGACATGGACTACCGCGCCTCGGCGGGCTACGGCCGCGACTGGCGGACGGCGATCTACCGCCGGATGGGACACCCGGAGCTCGAAGATCTCGAGGACGGCGTCGCCTGGCTGGCGGCGAACCGGCAGGTCGACGCCAAGCGGGTCGGCGTCTACGGCGGCTCCTATGGCGGCTTCATGACCTTCATGGCGCTCTTCCGCGCCCCCGACCTCTTCGCCGCCGGCGCGGCGCTCAGGCCGGTGAGCGACTGGGCGCACTACGAAGAGACCTACACCTCGGCCATCCTCAACACTCCCGAGCTCGACCCCGAGGCCTACGCCGCCAGCTCGCCGATCGAGTTCGCGGCAGGGCTCAGCAAGCCGCTCCTCATCTGCGATGGCATGCAGGACGACAACGTCTTCTTCCAGGACACGGTGCGCGTCGTGCAGCGCCTGATCGAGCTCAAGAAGGAGAATTTCGAGACCGCCATCTATCCGGTCGAGAGCCACGGCTTCCTGCAGCCGACGAGCTGGCTCGACGAGTATCGGCGGATCTGGAAGCTCTTCGACACCCACCTCAGGGGATAGGAAGAGAGCGCGGACGGCGCTGATCTTGCAGCTCTTGGCCTCCCGATACCAGGCGGGAGCCAAGCATGAGCCTCGACAAGGAGATCGCCGAAGCGGAGGACGGCGCCTCGGCGCAGAAGGGCTACCGCGAGATCCTCGCCGAGGAGATCGCGGCCGGCGTCCATGAGCTCGAGAGGCCGGCCGGCGGCCTCCTCCTCTCCGGCCTCTCGGCCGGGCTCGACGTCGGCTTCAGCCTGTTCCTGATGGGCGTCATGACGACTCTGGTGGAGGGCACCCTCTCCCGACCGGTCGGCGAGATCCTCGTCGCCAACATGTACGCGGTGGGCTTCATCTTCGTCGTCCTCGGGCGCTCCGAGCTGTTCACCGAGCACACCACCCTCGCCGTGCTGCCGGTCCTCGGCGGGCGCGGCTCGATCGGGCAGCTCTTCCGCCTGTGGGGGTTGATCTACCTCGCCAACCAGGTCGGTGCAGCGGCCTTCGCGGCGATCGCCGCCTGGGTGGGGCCGGCGCTCGGCGTCATCGAGCCGCGCGCGCTCGGCAAGATCGCCCACGGCCTGGTCGACCACCCGTGGTGGGTGATCCTCACCGCGAGCATCCTCGCCGGCTGGCTGATGGGCCTCCTCTCCTGGCTGGTGACCGCCTCGCGCGACACGGTGAGCCAGGTCTTCTTCGTCTGGCTGGTCACCTTCTCGATCGGCTTCTCGCATCTCCCGCACGTCATCGCCGGCACCGTCGAAGTGCTCGCCGGCGCCTTCAGCGGCCAGGGGATCTCGGCCGCGGACTTCGCCCGCTTTCTGTCGATCGCGACGGTCGGCAACATCCTGGGCGGGGTCGTCTTCGTGGCGGTGCTCAAGTTCGCCCACGCGACGCAGTCCGCCGAGGGCGCGGCCTAGAGGCGGGCGGAGCTTCAACGTCTGCGTTGACCTGAGAACCGGCGCTGGGGAAAGCCAGGCGCAGTGTTCAGAGGCCCGCCAGACGCGCGATGGCCGCCACCAGCTCGGCGGGCTCGATGGGCTTGGCGAGGTGGGTGGCGAAGCCGGCGGCGAGCGCGCGGTGGCGGTCCTCGCTCCGCGCGTAGGCGGTGAGGGCGATCGCCGGGATGCCGACGCCGAGCTCCTCGCTGCGCTCGCGGAGCTGGCGGAGCAGCACGAAGCCGTCCTCGCCCGGCATGCCGATGTCCGAGACGACGACGTGCGGCGGGTGGAGGTCGATCGCCCCGGCTTCCGGCAGCAGCGCCATCGCCTCGGCGACGGAGGCGGCGGCCGCCACCTCGGCGCCACAGCGCTCGAGCACGCGCACCACGAGCTCGCGGGTGTCGAGCTCGTCCTCGACCACCAGGACGCGCACTCCGGCGAGGCTGGCCGGATCGTTCCATACCGCCCCGGCCGCCCCTCCCACCGCCGCGCTCGGCTCCACGCTCGCCGGCGCGGCGACGCCGAGCTGTGCCGCCAGCCTGACGATGAAGACCGATCCGCGGCCGGAGCCGGCGCTCTCGGCGGCGATGGTGCCGCCGTGGAGCTCGATCAGGTGGCGCGCGATGGACAGCCCCAGCCCGAGGCCGCCGTGGGCGCGCGTGGTGGCGCTGTCGGCCTGGCGGAAGCGGTCGAAGACGTAGGGCAGGAACTCCGGCGCGATGCCGGCGCCGCTGTCGCGCACCTGTATCTCGACCTCGCCGGCGGCGCGCGACACCGCCACCTCGACCCGTCCGTCGGGCGGCGTGAACTTGATGGCGTTCGAGAGCAGGTTCCACACCACCTGCTGCAGGCGGTCGGCATCGCCCCACGCCGACTCGACGCCGGGATCGAAGCGGACGGCGATGGCGATGCGCTTGGCCTCGGCCGCCGGGCGCACGGTGTCGTAGACGGCGTCGATCACCCGCCGCAGGTCGACGGCGCCGAGCTCCAGCCGCAGCTTGCCGGTGATGATGCGGGAGACGTCGAGCAGGTCGTCGATGAGCTGCGCCTGGGCGCGGGCATTGCGCTCGATCGTCTCGTAAGCGCGGGCGGCGACCGCCGGCTCGAGCTGGGTCATGCGCAGCATCTGCGCCCAGCCGAGGATCGCGTTGAGCGGCGTGCGGAGCTCGTGCGAGAGGGTGGCGAGGAACTCGTCCTTGATGCGGTTCGCCTCCTCCGCCTGGCGCCGCGCCGCCTGCTCGCGGACGAGCAGGCGCGCCCGCCCCTCCTCCGCCCGCTCGCGCTCGGCGATCTCGCGCTTGAGCTCGACGTTGGCGATCGACAGCTCGGCGGTGCGCCGCCGCACCAGCTCCTCGAGCTCGCCATGGGTGCGCTGCAGAGCCGCCTCCACCCGCTCGCGCTCGGCCACCTCGCGGGTCAGCTCGGCGTTGGCCCGCGCCAGCTCGATGGCGTGCTCGGCGAGCTTTCGTCGCAGCGCCACCTTCTCGATGGCGTTGGCGACGGCACGTTTGAGACCCTCGGCCGAGATCTCGCTCTTCAGCAGGTAGTCCTGCGCGCCGCTCTTCATCGCCTGCACGGCGACCGCCTCGCTGCCCTGGCCGGTGAGCACGATGACCGGCAGCGGCCGGTCGGCGGTCTCCTCCGCCAGCCGGTCGAGGAACTCGAGGCCGTCGGTGTCCGGCAGTCGGTAATCCAGAAGCAGGCAGTCGGGCCGCCGCTCGCGGCCGAGCCGCAGCCCCTCCTCGCCGGACGAGGTCTCGAGGAAGGTGTACTGCCGCTCGCGGTCCTGCGACAGCAGGCGGCGGTAGACCGCGCGGTCCTCCGGGCTGTCGTCGACGATGAGGATCGCGAGAGCGCTGCTCATGATCGGAGTGATCGGCCCGTCGGGCGCGGTTGCGCGGTGATCGGCGGCGGCGGCATCAGGGGTTCCGCGGCAGGATGACGACCTCGAACCAATAGCCCTTGAGGCGCTCGATCGCCCGCATGAATCCGTCGAGGTCGACCGGCTTCTGGATGTAGCTGTTGGCGCCCGCGTCGTAACAGGCGCGGATGTCGCGCTCGTCGCTCGAGGTGGTGAGGACGATGACCGGGATCCGCCGCAGCCTCTCCTCGCTCTTGACCGTCTCCAGGACCTCGCGGCCGTCGGTGCCGGGGAGGTTCAGATCGAGCAGGATGATGCCCGGCGTCGGCGCCGCGGCCGGGTCGGCGTAGCGCCCGCGATGGTAGAGGTAGTCGAGCGCCTCGTCGCCGTCGCTGCAGCGGTGGATGGGATTTTTCAGGCCGGCGCGGCGGAACGCCCGCTCGGTCGCCTCGTAGTCCTCCGGGCTATCCTCGACCAGGAGGATGGCTTGGTTCGGTGTCTCTCTCACGTCAGGCTCCTTCTTCCAAGGTGAAGTAGAACGTCGTCCCCTCGCCCGGCGTCGAGTCCACCCACACCCTGCCGTGGTGGCGCTCGACGATCTTCTTGACGATGGTGAGGCCGGCGCCGGTGCCGCCGCCGAACTGATCGCGGCCGTGCAACCGCTTGAAGATGCGGAAGATGGCGTCGAAGTGCTTGGGCGGGATGCCGATGCCGTTGTCGCGCACGTAGAAGACCGGCGCCGGCGGGCCGTCCGCGGCGCCGGCGGCCGGCGCCGCGTCCTGATAACCGATCTCGATCCACTTCGCCGGCTTGTCGTTGTACTTGGCGGCGTTGGTCACCAGGTTGCGGAAGATCTCCCCCACCCGCGCCCGATCGCAGCGCACCGTCGGCAGGCGCCGCGGCAGGCGCACCTCGACGCGCTCCGCGGCGAGGCTGACGGCGAGCGAGTCGAGGACGGCGGCGAGGATCTCGCCGAGATCGACGTCGTCGATCGCCAGGTCGACGCGGCCGACGCGGGAGAACTGCAACAGCGAGTCGATCAGCGTCTCCATCCGACGGGTGAGGCGCGGCAGCGTCTCCAGCTTCGACTTCCCCTCGGCGTCGAGCTTGTCGCCGTAGTCCTCGAGGAGGAAGACGGAGAAGTTGTGGATGCCGCGCAGCGGCTCCTTGAGATCGTGCGAGGCGATGTAGGCGAAGTCGTCGAGCTCGCGGTTGCTCTGGTCGAGCTCGACGTTGCGCTCGGCGAGCTGCTGCTCGGCGCGCCGCCGCTCGACGAGCTCCAGCTCGAGCGCTCGCGTGCGCTCGACGACGCGCTCCTCGAGCTCGTCCTTCGCCTGGCGCAGCGCCTCGTCGCGCTCCTCGACGCGGGCGAGCATGCGGTTGAAGTCGTCGACCAGCTCGCCCAGCTCGTCGGCGCCGCGCTTCGCCGCCCGCAGCGAGTAGTCCTGGCGCGCCGAGACGGCGCGGGCGGTCGAGGCGAGGTCGAGGATCGGCCCCGAGATCAGCCGCTGCAGCCGGCCGAAGAGCAGATACGACAGGCCGCCGGCGAGGAGAAGGATGGCGGTAATCGTCGCCGCCTGCACGCGGAGCCGGTTGGCGAGGTCGGCGAGGCTGCTCTCGAGATAGAGGGTGCCGAGCCGCTTGCCCTTGTAGTTGACCGGCGCGAAGAGGACGAGCGAGCCGCGGACGAAGCGGTGGCTGTCGGGCTCGGCGCGCGGCGGCACGACGCCGCGCGCTCCCGGCTTCAGGTAGGTCGCGAAGAGCGAGCCGCTCGCCTGGTCGTAGAGCCCGGCGGCGATGACCACCGGGCGGCCGTGCAGGGCGTGGAGGGTCTCCGCCGCCGCCTGCGGATCCTGGAAGGTCAGGCTAGCGGCGGTGTTCTCGCCGATGACGACCGCCAGGGCCTGCTGGTCGCGCACCAGGTCGCCGCGGAAGAGGAAGAGGTCGATGCCGACGAGCGCCAGGTTGGCGACGACGAGCGCCACACCGCTCGACAGCAAGAGGATCGCCATCAGCTTGCGGCGGACGGGCTGGTCGGCGAGCGGCTTCATGGCACCACCCGCGCCACCCGCAGCAGCTTCGAGCTGACCTTGAGCGGGGCCCTGTCCACCGCGGCGCGGCCGATCTCGAAGCGCACCCGGTTGGCGTCGAGGAAGAAGCTGATCATGCCGCCGTCGGCGAGGAAGCCCTCGCTGTCGCCGACGGTGAGGACGGCGTCGTCGTGCAGCGCCTCGACGATCTCTTTCTGACGCCCCTTCTCCGAGCGGCTGACGAAGAGGATGTGGCAGTTCTTGAGCTCGACGAGATGGGTACCGCGCTCGATGGCGATGGGCCGGCCGTCGATCTTCTCGTTGGCGACGAGCTCGTCGAGCAGACGGCCGAAGGGGTCTTCGCCGAGGACGCAGAGGTTGAGCCGCGGCTCGGGGAAGGCGGCCGCCGGCCACTCGACGAACTTGGCGAAGTTGAACAGGAATGCCGCCTTGAGCCGGTACTCGGCCTCCTTCTCCGGCGGCCGCGAGCCGGGGGCTGGAGCGGCGAAGGCGGCAGAGTCGGCGAGGAGACCGGCGAGGGCGGCGGCGAGAAGGACGGCGGCGGCGGCCAGCGGCCGCCGCACGCCGCGGCTCAGAAGCGGCAAGCGACCCGTCCGAAGAGGCTGCGCGGAACCTCCTGGCGAGCCGGCCCTGGGAAGCCGAACTCGGCGTGGTGCGCATGCAGCAGGTTGCGGCCGTCGAGCGACAGCTCGAGGCGCGGGACCGGGCGCCAGCCGATCCGCAGGTCGAGCTCCGTGTAGGCGGGGACGATCGGCGACGGCAGCTCGCCAACGTGGCGGAGGAAGGCGTCGGCCTCGACCTGATGCGGCAGGTCGAGGCTGGCGCGCAGCGACTCCTGATGCGCCGGATCGTCCCCCTCCGCCGTCGCGCCGGTCGGATCGTGGCTGCCGGGGTCGAGCCGGAAGCGCTCGCGCAGCAGGGTGTAGCTCGCCGTCCAGCGCAGCCAGGGCGCGCTCTGGTAGTTTGCCGACACCTCGAGCCCGGCGGTCTCGGCTCCGGCCAGGTTGCTGAGCACGAAGGGGAAGCCGCCGGGCGCCCCCGACGTCGGCTCCTGCGTCCGCAGGTGATCGTAGACGTCGTAGTAGGTCGCGGTGTCGAACGACAGGCCGGGCGCCGGCTGGATCCGCCAGCCGATCTCGTAGGCGATGACGGCCTCGGAGCGGAAGTCGGGGCTCCCCTCGACGGTCGTCACCGTGCCGGAGAAGAAGCGCACGTCGGCGTCGATGCGGGTGGGGCTGCGCACGGCGCGCGACACCGCGCCCCAGAGGGTCTCCGCCGCGCTCGGCGTGAAGGCGAGCCGCACGGTCGGCTGCACCTCGATGCCGGTGTAATCGTTGTGCTCCACCTTGCTGCCGACGGTGAGGCGCAGGCGCTGCGGGACGAGGGAGACCTCGTCCTGCGCGAAGGCGCTCACCAGGGTCTCGATGGGGCGCGGCGGCAGGAAGGCGACGAGATCGCTGTTGATCACCCGGTCGCCGCTCGAGCGGTAACCGACTCCCCAGGTCACCTCCTGCCGGGCGCTGGCGAGGAGATGGCGCTGCAGGTCGAGGTCGAAGGTGCGCCGCTGCTCGGCGAAGAGGCGCGGGATCGACCGGTAGGTGTAGTCGACGTAGGTCTGCAGCTTCCAGTCGCCGCCGTCGCCGGTGCGCCGGGTCCAGCGGCCGAGGAGGTTGGCGCCGCCGAGCTCGGCGTCGGCGGAGACCGGATCCTCGTAGAAGCCCGAATAGAGATCGCCCTGCAGGGTGTAGCGGTCGGCCCCGGCGCCGGAATCCACCCGGAAGCCGCCCTGGCCGCGCTCGATGCTGTCGTGCGCGCTGGCACCGTTGGAGAAGACCAAGGGGGCGGTCTCGCTGCGCCGGATATAGGCTCGATAGGCGGTGCCGCCAGCGGTCGTCGTGCCATAGCGGATCCCCGCGGCGGCGCCCTCCCCTTCCCCGCCGACGGCGAAGACGCGCCCGCCCTGGGTGTGGGCGGCGTCCTTGGTGATGATGTTGATCACGCCGTTGACGGCGTTGGCTCCCCACAGCGCCGCCCCCGGCCCGCGGATGACCTCGATGCGGTCGACATCGGCGAGGACGACGTCCTGCACGTCCCAGAAGACGCCCGAGAAGAGCGGCGTGTAGATGCTCCGCCCGTCGATCAGCACCTGCAGCTTGTTGGCGGTGGTGATGTTGAAGCCGCGGGCGCTGATCGCCCAGGTGTGGCCGTCGGCCCGCGCCACCTCGAGGCCGGGCGCCAGCCGCAGCGCCTCGGGCAGGGTGGTGACGCCGGAGCGGCGGATGTCCTCCGAGGTGATGACGGTGATCGCCGCGGCGGCGGTCGACAGCGGCTCGCTGCGCTTGGAGACCGAGGTGACGTCGATCTCCATGAGCTGCTCGACGGAGAGCCGCTTGAGGCTGGACGGATCGAGCGCCTGCTCGTTGGCTGTCTGCGCCACGGCGCCGACCGTGCCGGCGGCGGCGAGCGCCAGGCAGAGCAGCGGGCGGACCACCAGCGCCGAAAGCTTCATCTCATCCCCTGACCGAAGCAGACCCTGAGCGTCAAAATCCGCCGATTCGAGCTCGCCCGGAGCTCGGCGTCTCGGCCCTAAACACTTGATGGGACACGGTCTACGACTGCATGGCGGGGGCACTTTACCACGGCTCTCGGACGGCGCATCACGGCCTGCCCGGGGTGCCCGGAGGGGCTCTCCTCCGCGGTCCGGCCGCGGAGGAGAGAGTAAAAAGGAGGTCCGGCCGCAGCTCGGCCACTAGCGCGTCACGAGAGACGCCGCCGAGGGCAGCTGCGAGGCATTCCATCCGCCGCCGAGCGCCTTCACCAGATTGACGCTGGCGGTCATGCGGCGGGTGAGGATGTCGACCCCGGTGCGCTCGTTGGAGAGCGCCGCCTGCTCGGCGGTGACCACCTCGAGAAAGGTGGTAATGCCGCCCTCGTAGCGGTTCCTGGCGAGGTCGAGCGAGCGCTCGGCCGCGGCGATGGCGGCGGCCTGCTCCTTGGTCTCCTGGTCGAGGATGCGGAGCATGGCGAGATTGTCCTCGACGTTCTGGAACGCCGTCAGCACGTTCTCGCGATAGGCCGCGACGGAGGCGTCGTAGGAGGCCATCGCTTCCTCGGTCATGCCGCGCCGCCGGCCGCCGTCGAAGAGGGTCTCGGCGATCGCCGGGCCGATCGACCAGAAGCGGCTGGGGAGCGAGAACAGCTTGCCGAGCGTCGTGCTCTCGAAGCCGCCCGAGGCGGAGAGCGAGAGGCTGGGGAAATAGGCCGCGCGGGCGACACCGATCTGGGCGTTCGCCGAGGCCACCCGGCGCTCGGCGGCGGCGACGTCCGGCCGCCGCTCGAGGAGCTCCGAGGGGAGCGCCACCGGCACCGCCGGCGGTTGTACGCCGATGGGCGCCATCGCGATGGTGAGCTCGGAGGGCGGCTTGCCGACGAGGATCGCGATGGCGTGCTCGAGCTGGGCGCGCGACGCGGCGAGGTCGGTCGCCTGGGCGCGCGTGGTGTCGAGCTGGGTTTCGGCCTGCGCCACGTCGACGCCGGAGACGACCCCCTGGTTGTGCCGGTTGACGGTGAGCTGGAGCGCCTTGTCGAAGGCGTCGGTCGCCGCGGTGAGAAGCTGGATCTGCTGATCGGTGCCGTGGAGCTGGAAGTAGTCGACGGCGAGCTCGGCCTGCAGCGAGAGGCGCATGGTCTCGACGTCGGCGGCGCTCGCCTGGGCGTTCTCGATGCCGGCCTCGACCTGGCGGCGGACGCTGCCGAAGAGGTCGAACTGGTAGGAGAGATCGACCGGCACCTGGTAGACCGTGGCGTCGCCGGCGGCGACCGAGCCGGTCGCCGAGCCCGGCACGACGACGCTGCCGCGGTTCGCCGACGAATGCGTGCGGGTGACGCCGGCGGAGACGCCCACCGTCGGGAAGTAGCCGGAGCGCGCCACGACGACCGCCGCGCGGGCGCCGCGGAACTGTGCCTCGGCCTGGGCCAGCGTCTGGTTGGAGACGGACACCTGCTCTTCGAGGGCATTCAGATTGGGATCGCCGAAGAGCTCCCACCACTTCCCCTTGAGGACGTCGTCCTTCGGCGCCGCCGGACGGAAGGCATTCGCCTCGGCGCTGGTGCCCGCCGGCGGCAGCTCCTTGAATGCCGGTGGCACCGGCGACGACGGAACCTTATAGATCGGCCCGACGACGCACGCCTGCGCCAGGACCGCGACCAAAGCCGGCAACGCCAGCACTGCGAAGCCCGACCTCGCGGGCCCCCTGGGGGCCCCCTCCCATCTGCTCTGCATCAGCGCGTTCTCCGTAAGCGGCGCCCGGCACCTGGCCGCCGGGCGAGCGTGATCCTAGGTTTCAGCAACCGTCGGCGCGACCCGCGGGCTGCGGCTCTTGCGGCTGCTGTGCACGCGCTCCCACCACAGGCGCATGCGGTCGAGATAGAGATAGACGACCGGCGTGGTGTAGAGGGTCAGGGCCTGGCTGAACAGCAGGCCGCCGACGATGGCGATGCCCAGCGGGCGGCGCAGCTCGGCGCCGGTGCCGGTGCCGATGGCGAGCGGCAGACCGCCCAGCATCGCCGCCATCGTCGTCATGGTGATCGGCCGGAAGCGCAGCAGGCAGGCCTGGTAGATCGCCTCCTCCGGCGCCTTCTTCTCGTTGCGCTCGGCGTCGAGCGCGAAATCGATCATCAGGATGGCGTTCTTCTTGACGATGCCGATGAGGAGGATGATGCCGATGAGCGCGATCACCGACAGCTCGGTGTGGAAGAGGAGGAGCGCGAGCAGCGCCCCGACGCCGGCAGACGGCAGGGTCGAGAGGATGGTGATCGGGTGGATCAGGCTCTCGTAGAGCACCCCGAGCACGATGTAGACGGCGAGGAGCGCCGCGAGGATGAGCAGCGGCTCGCTGGCGAGCGAGGCCTGGAAGGCCTGCGCCGTGCCCTGGAAGCTGCCGCGGATGCTCGCCGGCAGGCCGATGGCATCCTCGGCGCGGTTGACCGCGTTGACCGCGTCGCCCAGGGCCACTCCCGGCGGCAGGTTGAAGGAGATCGTCACCGCCGGGAACTGGCCCTGGTGGTTGACGGTGAGCGGCGTCGAGGAGCTCTGGTAGTGGGTGAAGGCGGAGAGCGGCACCAGGTGGCCGTCGTTGGTCCGCACCTGCACGTAGCGCAGACCGTCCGGGTTCTGCAGGAACTGCGGCTCCACCTCGAGGATGACGTGGTACTGGTTGAGCGCCTGATACATGGTCGACACCGGCCGCTGGCCGAAGGCGTCGTAGAGCGTGTCATCGATCACCTGCGGCGTGATGCCGAGCCGGCCGGCGGTGAGGCGGTCGATCACCAGCGAAGCCTCGAGGCCTTTGTTCTGCTGGTCGGTGTTGACGTCGACGAGCTGCGGCACCTTGCGCAGCGTCTGCAGCACCTTCGGCGCCCAGTCGAGGAGCTCTTTGGAGTCGTCGCCCTGGAGGGTGTACTGATACTGCGCCTGGCTGGCGTGGCCGCCGACCCGGATGTCCTGCACCGGCTGCAGGAAGAGCGACGCCCCCACCACCTTCGCCAGCTTGGGGCGCAGGCGGCCGATGATCTGATCGGCCGAGACGTGGCCGCCGCGCTGGTCGAGATCCTTGAGTGTGACGAACATGCGCCCCGAGTTGTTGCCGGAGGTGTAGGCCGAGACCGCCGCTATGGCGGGGTCCTTCTGCACGATGGCGGCGAGCCGCTTCAGCCGGACCTGCATCGCCTGGAAGGAGCTCGCCTGGTCGCCCTGCACGGCGCCGGTCATGCGCCCGGTGTCCTGCTGCGGGAAGAAGCCCTTGGGCACGATGACGTAGAGGTAGACGCTGGCGGCCATGGTCAGGATGGTCACCAGGAGGGTCAGCCCCTGATGGCGCAGCACCCAGCTGAGCGACCGCTCGTAGCCGTGGAGGATGGCGTCGAACCCCCGCTCGCTCGCCTGGTAGAGCCGGCCGTGCTTCTCCTCGCCGTGCGGCTTGAGCAGCTTGGCGCACATCATCGGCGTCGTGGTGAGCGAGATGAACAGCGAGACGACGATGGCGATCGAGAGGGTCACCGCGAACTCGCGGAAAAGCCGGCCGACGATGCCGCCCATCAGCAGGATGGGGATGAAGACGGCGATCAGCGACAGGCTGATCGAGACGACGGTGAAGCCGATCTCCGCCGCCCCCTTGAGCGCCGCCTCGAAGGGCGCCATCCCCTGCTCGAGGTGGCGCGTGATGTTCTCGATGACGACGATGGCATCGTCGACGACGAAGCCGGTGGCGATGGTGAGCGCCATCAGCGAGAGGTTGTCGATGCTGTACCCGAGCAGGTACATGACGCCGAAGGTGCCGACGAGCGACACCGGCACCGCGACACTGGGGATGAGCGTCGAGCGCACGCTGCGCAGGAAGAGGAAGACCACCAGGATGACGAGGGCGATCGAGATCAGCAGGGTGATCTCGACGTCCTTGACCGAGGCGCGGATGGTGCGCGTGGCGTCCATCACCACCGCGAGATCGATCGCCGGCGGGATCGACGCCTGGAGCTGCGGCATCAGCTCGCGGATGCGGTCGACGGTGGCGATGATGTTCGCCCCGGGCTGGCGGAAGACGACGAGGGTGATCGCCGCCTTGCCGTTGGTGAGCCCGCCGGTGCGGATATCCTCGACCGAGTCGGTGACCTGGGCGATGTCGCCCAGGCGCACGGCGGCGCCGTTCCGGTAGGAGACGACGAGCGGCTTGTACTCCGCCGAGGAGAGCAGCTGGTCGGTGGTGGTCAGCGTCCACGACGAGCCGGGGGTCGCCAGCTCGCCCTTCGGCCGGTTGGCGTTGGCGGCGCCGAGCGCCGTGCGGACGTCCTCGAGCGACAGCCCGTAGTCGTTGAGCAGGGTCGGGTTGACGTCCACCCGCACCGCCGGCAGCGCGCCGCCGCCGACGAATACCTGTCCGACGCCCTCGATCTGCGCCATCTTCTGCTGCAGGATCGACGAGGCGATGTCGTACATCCGCGCCCGCTCGTAGATATCGGAGGTGAGCGACAGCAGCATGATCGGCGCGTCGGCCGGGTTGACCTTGCGGTACGAGGGGTTGTTGGGCAGGTTCGCCGGCAGCTGGCCGCGCGCCGCGTTGATCGCCGCCTGGACGTCGCGCGCCGCGGCGTCGATGTTGCGGTCGAGGTCGAACTGCAGCACGACCTGCGGTGGAGCCGAGCGACGTCGAGGAGGTCATCTCGGTGATGCCGGCGATGCGCCCGAACTGCCGCTCGAGCGGCGTCGCCACCGACGAGGCCATGGTGTCCGGGACTGGCCCCCGGCAGGCCCGCCTGCACCTGGATGGTGGGGAACTCGACCTGCGGCAGCGGCGACACCGGCAGCAGCTTGTAGGCGATGCCGCCGGCGAGCGCCACCGCGACGGTCAGCAGCGTCGTCGCGATCGGCCGGTGGATGAAGGGCGACGAGATGCTCATCCGCCGTGCGCCCCCTGCGGCTGGGCGTCCGGCGACACCAGCTGCGGCGCGCGGGCCTCGGCCCGCCGCGTCAGCCGCCGCGCCAGCTGATCGAAGGAGAGATAGATGACCGGCGTCGTGTAGAGCGTCAGCAGCTGGCTGAAGATCAGGCCGCCGATGATGGCGATGCCGAGCGGCCGGCGCAGCTCGGAGCCGGTCGCCGATGCCGAGGGCGAGCGGCACGCCGCCGAGCAGCGCCGCCATCGTCGTCATCATGATCGGCCGGAAGCGCAGCAGCGCCGCCTGGTAGATGGCGTCGTCCGGCGCCTTGCCGCCATTGCGCTCGGCCTCGAGCGCGAAGTCGATCATCATGATGGCGTTCTTCTCGACGATGCCGATCAGCAGGATGATGCCGATGAGCGCGATGACGCTGAAATCGGTGCGGCAGAGCATCAGGGCGAGGAGCGCGCCGACGCCGGCCGAGGGCAGGGTCGAGAGGATCGTGATCGGGTGGATGTAGCTCTCGTAGAGCACGCCCAGGACGATGTAGACGGTGACCAGCGCGGCGAGAATGAGCAGCGGCTCGTTGGCGAGCGAGGCGTGGAAGGCCTGCGCCGTGCCCTGGAAGCTCGCCTGGATGCTCGCCGGCAGGCCGAGATCCTTCTGCGCCTGATCGATCGCCTTGACCGCGTCGCCCAGCGACGCTCCCGGCGCCAGGTTGAACGAGATCGTCACCACCGGGAACTGCCCCTGGTGGTTGACCGCGAGCGGCGCCGTCGTCGTCTCGATCTGGGTGAAGGCGCTGAGCGGCACCGAGCCGCCGGTGGTCGAGCGCAGGAAGAGCTCGTTGAGGTCGGCCGGCCCCTTCTGGAAGGCCGGCTTGTTCTCGAGCACCACGCGGTACTGGTTGAGCTGCGTGAACATGGTCGAGATCTGGCGCTGGCCGAAGGCGTCGTAGAGCGTGTCGTCGAGCATCTGCGGCGTGATGCCCAGGCGCGAGGCGGTGTTGCGGTCGATGCACCAGGTGGGCCTGGAGACCGGCGTTCTGCTGATCGCTGGCCACGTCGCGGAGATCGGCAGCGCCTGCAGCTTGGTCACCAGCCTGCGGCACCCACTGGGCGAGCTCGCCGGCGTCGGGGTCCTCGAGGCTGTACTGGAACTGCGTCGCGGCTGACGCGGTCCTCGACCGACAGGTCCTGCACCGGCTGCATGAAGAGCGTGATGCCCTCGACCCCTTCGCCAGCTTCGGCTGCAGGCGCCGGATGATGTCGGAGGCGCTGCCGTCGCGCTCGTCGAGCGGCTTCAGGTTGATCTGGATGCGGCCGCTGTTGAGCGTCGGTGTTGGTGCCGTCGACGCCGATGAAGGACGACAGGCTCTCGACCGCCGGATCGTTGAGGATCGCCTTCGCCAGCTCCTGCTGCTGCCCGCCATCGCGGGGAACGAGATGGTCTGCGGCGCCTCGGAGACGCCCAGGATGACGCCGGTGTCCTGCACCGGAAAGAAGCCCTTGGGGATCAGCAGGTAGAGGACGACGGTCGCCACCAGCGTCGCGACGGCGACGACCAGGGTGAGCGTGCTGATGCTCGAGCACGACAGTCAGCGTGCGGCCGTAGAAGGCGATGATGCGCTGGAAGACGCGCTCCGAGGCGCGGTAGAAGCGCCCCTGGTCCTCCTCTTCGGTGTGGTGCAGGAGCCGGGCGCACATCATCGGCGTCAGCGTCAGCGACACCACCGCCGAGACCAGGATGGTGACGCTCAGCGTGACGGCGAACTCGCGGAACAGCCGGCCGACGATGTCGCCCATGAAGAGCAGCGGGATCAGCACGGCGATCAGCGACACGGTCAGCGAGAGGATGGTGAAGCCGATCTGCTCCGAGCCCTTGAGCGCCGCCTCGAGCGGCTTCTCGCCCTCTTCGATGTAGCGCATGATGTTCTCGATCATCACGATGGCGTCGTCGACGACGAAGCCGGTCGAGATGGTCAGCGCCATCAGCGTGAGGTTGTTGAGGCTGTAGCCGAGCAGGTACATCACGCCGAAGGTGCCGACGAGCGACAGCGGCACCGCGATGCTGGGGATGACCGTCGCCGCCAGCGTGCGCAGGAAGAGGAAGATGACCAGCACGACGAGGGCGATGGTCAGCATCAGCTCGAACTCGACGTCGTGCACCGAGGCGCGGATGGTCGTCGTGCGGTCGGTCAGGATCGCCATCTGGACGGTCGGCGGCAGCGAGGCGCGGAGCTGCGGCAGCAGCGCCTTGATGCGGTCGACGACGTCGATGATGTTGGCGCCCGGCTGGCGCTGGATGTTGAGGATGACCGCCGGCGTGGCGTTCATCCACGCCGCCTGCTGGACGTTCTCGGCGTCGTCGATCACCCTCGCGACGTCCGACAGGTGGACCGGCGCGCCGTTCTGGTAGGCGATGACGAGCGGCCGGTACTGGTCGGTGGTGAGCAGCTGGTCGTTGGCGCCGATGGTGTAGGACTGCAGGCTGCCGTCGAAGTTGCCCTTCGCCTGGTTGACGTTCGACGCCGCGACGGCGGCGCGCACGTCCTCCAGGGTCAGGCCGTAGGCGGAGAGCGCCGTGGGGTTGGCCTGGATGCGGACCGCCGGCTTCTGGCCGCCGCTGATGCTGACACCAGGCCGACGCCCGGCAGCTGCGAGATCTTCTGCGCGAGGCGGGTGTCGGCGAGATCCTCGACCTGCGACAGCGGCAGCGTCTTCGAGGTCAGGGCGAGCGTGAGGATCGGCGCGTCGGCGGGGTTGGTCTTGCTGTAGATCGGCGGGTTCGGCAGGTCGCGCGGCAGGTAGGTGCCGGCGGCGTTGATCGCCGCCTGGACCTCCTGTTCGGCGACGTCGATGTTCAGATCGAGGACGAACTGCAGCGTGATGACCGAGCTGCCCTCGGAGCTGGTCGAGGTCATCTGGTTGAGGCCGGGCACCTGGCCGAACTGGCGCTCGAGCGGCGCGGTGACCGCCGAGGCCATGACGTCCGGGCTGGCGCCGGGATAGAAGGTGATGACCTGGATCGTCGGGTAGTCGACCTCGGGCAGCGCCGAGACCGGCAGCTGCCGGTAGGCGACGAGGCCGGCGAGCAGCAGGCCCGCCATCAGCAGCGAGGTGGCGATCGGCCGCAGGATGAACGGCCGCGACGGGCTCACAGGGCGGTCCTCTGCGGGGCGTTGCCGCGCGGGCTGGCGAGGTCGCCGCGGCTGACCTCGACCTTCATCCCCGGGCTGCAGCTTGTCGACGCCGTCGATGACGACCAGCTCGCCCACCGCGACGCCCTTCTGCACGGTGTCGTCGCCCTCGGTGAGCTGCACCTGGACGTTCCGCGCCTCGACCGTCTTGTCCGCCTTGACGACGTAGACGAAGGTCGACTGCGGGCTGCGCTGCACCGCGGCGGTGGGGACCACCATGGCGCCGCGGAGGGTGTCGACCAGCAGCCGCGCGTTGACGAACTGATTGGGAAAGAGCGCCTCGTCGGGGTTGTCGAAGATCGCCTTCAGCGCACGGTGCCGGTGGTCGGGTCGATCTGGTTGTCGACCGTCAGCAGCGTGCCGCTGCCGAGCTTGCGCCGCAGGTCGCGGTCGAAGGCGTCGACGTGGAGCTTGGTGCCGCCGCGCACCTGGCCGATGACCTGGGGGAGCTGATCGTCGGGGAGGGTGAAGAGGACGGTGATCGGCTGCAGCTGGGTGATGACGACGAGGCCGCTGACGTCGGTGGCGTGCACGATGTTGCCGGGGTCGACCAGGCGCAGGCCGACGCGCCCGGAGATCGGCGCGGTGATGCGGCTGTAGACGAGATTGAGCTTGGCGCTGTCGATCTGCGCCTGATCGCTCTCGATGGCGGCCTCGTCCTGGTGGACCGTCGCCACCTGGGTGTCGAGCTGCTGCTTGGGGATGGCGTCCTGCTGGGCGAGCACCTGATACCGCTCGAGGTCGACGCGGGCATTCTTCAGCGCCGCCTCGTCCTTCGCTTGACTCCCTCCGCCTGCTTGAGCTGCACCTGGAAGGGCCGCGGATCGATCTCCGCCAGGAGGTCGCCGGCATGGACGCTCTGCCCGTCGTGGAAGTTGACCGAGACGAGCTGCCCGTCGACGCGGCTCTTGACGGTGACGGTGGCGAGAGGGTTCACCGTGCCGAGGCCATTCAGGTAGACGCCGACGTCCTTGGTCTTCGCCGCCACCGCGGTGACCGGCACGGCGTGGGCCGCCGCGTCCTTGCCACCCTTGCCCTTGGCCGCGGTGGCGCTCTTGGACTGCGCATTGCCGTTCTTGGTCATCACGAAGTAGACGATCAGACCGACCGCGGCGACAGCCAGCAGCCACAGCCACCAACGGTGCCGGGCGGGGGCGGCAGGCGCGTCCGAAACCGCCGAGACCGCGGGGGCCTCGCTCGCATGCATCAGGGGTTGCTCGGGAGTCATCGATTGGGCCTCTGGGGTCGAAGGACGGATGGTTGAACGGGGCGGTCGCTTCTCATATGAACCATCAAGGTCTCAAACCCCGCGGTGCGCTGTCGACGCGCCCTGCCAGGAAGAGACGGAAGGCCGGCTACCACGGTTACACCGTTCTGCGTGGAGCGCAAGGTCTTCATGGCGACTCCCATGGGCGGCGGGCGGAGCGCCGCCCTGTGTTTGACTTCGCGAGGCGCCTGCACAGCTCTTGCCAGCGTTCGGTGCGCTCGCCGCGGAGCGCTGCGATGGGCTGGAGGCAGACGGCTGCTGGCTGGAGGAAGCGATTCTCCAGCTCCGGCCGCGAGCCGACTACGCCAGATCGGCATCCGCCGGAGCGCCATCTGAAACCCGCCGCCGGTGTCCGCTGCCGGGGACGGCTGGCGTCAGACCACTGCGCTAGAATGGGTGTGGCACGCCAGCTCAGACGTCTTACCTCGGCTCCCGCGACCACTCTCCCCGACGCCGCGCCATGACTCGGGTGCCGCCGACTCTCTACACCTCCCCCACCTCGCCGACCGTTCTGAGCTTCGCCGCACGGCTGCGGGGTCTCGGCGCGCGGCTCCGCCCGCGGCTCCTCACCCGCGTCGCCCTCGCCCTCGCCGCCGTCGGCCTGCTGCCGGTCGCCATCGCCTCCTTCGGCCTCGTCGACATCAATCGCGGCGCGATGGAGGACCAGGTCCTCCGCACTCACCTGCTCGCCGCCCAGACGGCCGCCTCGCGCTCGGCCAGCTTCCTCGCCACCCGCGCCGCGCTCGCCCGCGGCCTGGCGGCGAGCGCCGCGCTCGCCGACCCGCGCTCGACCGACGCCCAGGAGCTGCTGCGGCGCGATCTCGGCTCCTTCTCCGATCTCGGCGTGCTGGCGATCGGCATCGTCAACTCGGCCGGCGAGGAGGTGGTGGTCGCCCAGCTCACCGATCCAGCTTCTAAGGAGCGGGCGCGGCAGGCTTTCTCCCTGCCGCCCGTTCCCGCGCTCCCCGCCGCCGGCATGACGGCGGTCTCCGCGGTGCCGGCGGCCTCGCCCCCCTCCTCCGCCTCGACGCTCCGCTCGCCCAGGGCGGCGGCAGCGTCCGCCTGGCCTGCGACGGGGCACCGCTCGCCGACATCCTCGCTCCCGACGAGATCGGCGATCAGGCCGACATGGTGATGGCGCGCCCGGGCGGCCAGGTGATCGAGGGGTCGCTGCGCTCGCTCGACTCGTTCCCCGCCCGCATGGTCGCGGGCGCCTTCTCGGGACACCTGCGCGGCGCCGCGCACTTCCAGGGGCCGGGAGGTGAGCGGGTGCTCGGCGCCTACGCGCCGGTCGCGGGGAGCGACTGGGTGGTGCTCTCCCGCCAGCCGTCGCGGGTCGCCAACGCGGTGGCGGGGCGCGTGCGCCGCCAGGAGATCTACGCCCTCTCCGCCGCCCTCCTCCTCATCGCCGCCCTCTCGGCCCTCGCCTACGCCTCCCTGGTGCGGCCGATCCGCCAGCTCGCCGGCCGGCCGCCGCCCGGCGCGGCGCGAGGAGGGGACGAGATCGACCGCCTCCGCGACACCTTCGGCGCTCTCCAGCGCGGCCTCTCCGACCGCCAGGCGCTCGCCGACGTCTTCCTCGGCCGCTACCGGGTCGTCGAGTTCCTCGCCGCCGGCGGCATGGGCACCGTCTTTCGCGGCTGGGACCCCAAGCTGCGCCGGGCGGTGGCCCTGAAGACGGTGCGCCTGGGCGACGAGCCGCACACCGAGAAGCGGGCGCGGATGATCTCGAGCCTCCTCTTCGAGGCGGTCGCCGAGGCGCGCGTCAACCACCCCAACGTGGTCGCCGTCTACGACGTCGAGGATGCCACCGAGGGGGCGTTCATCGCCATGGAGTTCGTCGACGGCATCAACCTGCAGCGCCTGCTCTGGCGGCGCGTCAGCCTGCCGCCCGGCGAGGTGATGGCGCTCGGCGCCGCCATCGCCCGCGGCCTCGCCGCTGCTCACGAGCTCGACGTCACCCACTGCGACGTCAAGCCCGCCAACGTCCTCCTCGGCCGCGACGGCGCCATCAAGGTGACGGACTTCGGCATCGCGGGCCTCATCGCGGCGGTCGAGGCGCAGCCCGGCGCCGTCTTCGGCACCCCCGGCTACGTGCCACCCGAGAGCCTGATGGGCAAGGGCTACGGCCGCGCCGGCGACCTCTTCGCGCTTGGCGTCGTGCTCTACGAGTGCCTCACCGGCACGCGTCCGTTCGTCGGCGCCGGCGTCGGCGAGGTGATGCTCGCCACCCTCTCGCGCGATGCGCCGCCGGTCGACCGGCGGGCGCCGGCGACCCCTCCCGAGCTGGCGGCGCTGGTCATGCGCCTCCTCGCGCGCGAGCCGGCGGCGCGGCCGGCGGCGGCCGAGGTGGCGGCCGACCTCGAGCGCCAGGCCGCCGCGGCCGGCGTGCGCTGGCGGCTCGGCGACGAGTGGACGGCGAGCGAGGCGGCGGAGAGCGCCGAGCCACGGCCCGACCACGTCGACGACCTGCAGTGGATGCCGAGCCAGGCCGGCATCGGCGCCGCCGTGGCCGCGAGCGCTCCTTAGAGTCGAAGAAGGCGCAGGACGGCTACCGGCCCTCCGCCGCGGCCGGCGTCGCCAGCGTGAGCTCGAGCCGGCTGGCGTTGCCGACCAGATCGACGGCCTCGATCTCGACCGCCGCCGGCCGCTCCGACGACGCCGGGCGGAGGCGGAAGCTCAGCCGATCGACACCGCAACCGGCGTCGTCGACGTCGATCCAGAGCAGCTGATCGGCGCCGATCGCGAGCGGCTCTCCCGCCGCGGCGAGGGCGACGCCGGTCGGGGCGATGAAGATCTGCGGCCGGGCGGAGGTGATGCGCACGGCGTCGGGCTCGACGAGCTGGCGCCAGGCGCGGCCGTCGACCGTCCAGTCGAGGCGCGGCCCGGGCGCCTGAGGCCCGGCATCCCTCCCCCGGCGCGAGCGCTCGTGCTGCCTCAGAGCCGGCCGCAGCGGCGCCCCCTTGGCGCCATGCGCGGCGAACAGCTCGCCGCCGCCGATCTGCCAGTGGATCACCGGCGGCACGGCATCGACAGTGAAGGCGAGCGGCGCGAGGACGGCGCGGTTGCCGCAGCGGTCGACGGCGCTGCCGCTCGCCGTGTGCGCTCCCGCGGCGAGCGGTTCGGCGCCGAGCCGGCGGCCGTCGACCGTCGGCACGAGCCGGCCGAGGCCGCAGCCCGCGTCCTCTCCCGCCGCGGCGATGCGGACCGACGGCGAGGCGAAGTGCGTCTCCCCCACCGTGATCTGCGGGCCGTCGAGCGTCAGGTGAGCGGCCGGCGGCTCGCGGTCGACGCGGTCCGAGAGGACGACGAGCCGGGAGGTCGGGCTGGGATAGCCGTCGAGCCCGGAGACGCTGCGCGCGGTCACCCGCCAGAAGAGCTCTCCCCGCGGGAGGGCCGCCGGCGGCTGCCAGGTCCCCTCGGCCGGGCCCTCCGCCTCGCCGTCGGCCGGCGCCGCGCCGCGCGGCGCGGCGGCGGAGAGCACCCGGCGGTCGAGGAGGGCGGCGCAGCCGGCGTCGCGGCAGAGCTCGACGACGTAGCCGTCGGCGGCCGGCACCGGTTCCCACAGGAAGACGGGGTTGGCGAAGCCGAGCTCGGTGCCTGCCGCCGGGCTCTCCAGGCGCGGCGCGGCGAGGAGCTTCTCCGGCGGCGACGGCGGCCCTTCGCGCGAGACGGAGGTGCCGCTCCCCTCGGGCACCATCACCTTGGCGCCGGCGGCCTCGACCTCGCCGGCGCCGCCGTAGACCATCACCTTGGAGCCGCCGCCGGCGGGCCGCCGCGCCCGCGCCTGCGCCGCTCCGCCGCGGTCCGGCCGCGAGGTGAGATGCGCCGGCCCGAGCAGGATCTCGACGTCGGCCGACGGCTTGCCGCTGGCCTTGGCCTCGTAGTCCGCCTGCCCCTCGACGATCTCGACCGTCTTGCGCTCGTCGGCCGCGGAGGCCCGCGCGCTGCGCTGCAGGAAAACCAGCGAGTCCTCGGTCACCAGCAGGTGGGTACCGTCGTTGAAGCGCATCTCGGCCGACGACTTGGCGTAGGTGCGCACGCCGTCGCGCTCGATCAGGGTGTCGCCGAGCTGGGCCGGCGACCAGGGGATGGGGGCCGGCCGCTCGGTCACCTCGTGCGACATCCGCTGGATGGTCGCCGAGGGAGCGCCATGCTCCGCCGGCGGCACGCGCACCCGCTCCCCGGGGGTGATGCGGTGGGGGTTCTGGATCTCGGGGTTGAGGCGCCAGATCTCCGGCCAGCGCGCGACCGAGCCGAGCAGGCGCAGCGCGATCTTCTCCAGGCTCTCGCCGGGGCGGACGATGTGCCAGTGGAGCGGCTGGTCGTCGGTCGGCGCCGCGGCCGTTGGCGCCGCCGCCGCGCCGGCCTGCGCCTGCGCGGGCGATGGGATGCCGGCGAGGAACGAGATCAGGACGGCGGCGAGCGGCAATCCAGGGCGTGTCGGCATCGCTGTATCTCCTCGAGCGTCCGCGGACGGGCGGCTGGGTCGGGCGCCCTGCGGAAACCGGCGCCGCCGCGTGGTGAACAGATGCGAGCTACAGTGTTTTTTAGCCTAGCACGGCGGTCGCGCGGAGCTCCGCCGCCGGCCCGGCCCCCACCGCTAGCCGTCGGGCCGCGGCGTCACCGCCGCAGCGCCCAGCACGTCCTCGACGTAGAGCATCTTGACGGCGACGAGGATGGTGGCGAGGAGCGGCACGGCGAGCAGCAGGCCGAGGAAGCCGAAGACCAGCGCCATCAGCGCCTGGCTGAGGATGGTGAGGACCGGCGGCAGGTCCATCCCCTCCTTCATGAGCATGGGGATGAGGACGTGCCCCTCGATCATCTGCACCCCCCAGTAGACGAGCGCCACGGCGAGCGCCTTCTGCGGCGAGTCGAGGAAGGCCATCGTGATGCCGGGGATCGCCGAGAGGATCGGCCCGAGGGTGGGGATGAACTCGAAGAGCGCGGCGATGATCCCCAGCGACAGCGCCGCCTTGATCCCCAGGAGCTTGAGCGCGATGGTCACCACGACGCCGATGGTCAGCATGGCGATCGCCTGCGTCTCCAGCCACTTGCGGAGAGCCACCGAGATCGCCGTCAGCACCTCTCCGGCGCGCTGCCGCCTGCCGTGCGAAACCAGCGCCAGCATGCCGCGGCGGTAGGTGTCGGGGTCGGTGCCGATGTAGATGGTGACGAAGGTGATGAGGAGCAGGCCCGCCACCACCTCGAACGTCGAGGAGAGGAAGGGGAAGAGGTAGCGGGTGGCCGAGCCGAGATGATGGCCGAGGGTCGCCCGCAGGTCGGAAGCGCGAGCGGCCGCGGGGGCGGGCGCGGCGCCGCGGGGCGCCGCCGCCTGGGGCGCGCCGGCCGCCGGGCGGCCGGGAGCCGGGGCTGGAGCGGCAGGCACCGGGGCCGCCGGCGCCGCACCCTCGAGGATCTGGCCGAGCATGTCGCCGCGATGGGCGTCGATCCACCCTTCGACCTTGTCGGTCGCCTCGGGCAGGCGCGTCCGCAGCTCGCCGAACTGCTCCACCAGCGTCGGCGCGGCCCAGGCGCCGACGCCGTAGAGCGCACCGTAGAAGCCGAAGACGATCGACGCCGCGGCGAGACCGCGCGGGACGTGGAGCCGCTTGAGGAAGTCGGCGCCGCGGGCCACCGCCAGGCCGAACAGCACGCCGAGGAAGGTGGTGAGGACGAGGAGGCGGGCGAACCAGAGGAGATGGAGGAGGAGATAGAGACCGAGGACGAGAGCCGCGGCCCGCAGGATGTCGGCGCTACGCCAAGCCGTCCGACTCGGGACCGGCGTCGGCGCCGACGGAGTCGATGGCGACCGCTCGGGGACGCTCAACGCGCGCCCCGCGGACGGTCACGATCGCCGGCGACGGAGCCGCTGCGGCTCAACGGTTGGGATCGATCGGCGTCTCGTCCGGGGTGTCGAGGCGCTTCGGCTCCTCGTCACCGGCCATCGCCTTCTTGAAATCGCGGATCGACGTCCCCAGGCCCTTGCCGAGCTCGGGGAGCTTGCTGGGGCCGAAGAAGATGAGGGCGATGCCCAGGATGAGGAGCAGATGCATGGGCTGGAAGATGCCTTCGAACATGTTGACCTCCGCCGGAGGGAGGGCCAGGCTCCGGACGACCGCCGGAGATGACCTCGACCGTGATGGGTATCTTAACTCTTTCGAGCGCCTCACCTCTCAAGGTGCGCCGAGGGAGCGCCAGGCGCTCCTAATGGGCGTCGGCTGCCGCCGGCGGACGGAGAAAGTCGTCGACCCCAGCCAGGAACAGGGTCGGCTGGTCGACGAAGGTCATGTGGCCGCTCCCCGCCAGGACGACGAGGCGGGCGCCGGGGATCTTGCCGGCGATCGTCCGCGCCAGCGACGGATCGCACTCGTCGTTCTCCCCCACCATCACCAGCGTCGGCACGTGGATCGTCGGCAGCCGGTTGGTGTACTCGACCGACTTGAGGTTGCCGTCGATGACGAACTCGCCGTCCGAGCCCCACATCGCGCGGTAGAGGTCCCAGGAGACCTGCCCCGACTGGATGGGATCGAAGTTGGGATCGGGCCGGCGGTGGTAGAGGTACGGGAAGTAGGCCTCGCCCCAGGCGGCGGTCATGTAGTCGGCCGGGTAGCGGCTCTTCTCGAAGTCCTTGCCGTGGCCGAAGAGGCCGGCGGCCTCAAGCTTGGCGAGGCGGTCGCGGAGCTCCGGCGTCATCCTCTCCTTCATGCGGGCGAAGACCTCGTTCATCGCCCGCGTGCTGGCGAAGGTGCTGCAGAGGATCAGGTGCTGCAGGTGCTCCTGGTACTTGAGCGCGTAGGCCTGGGCGAGGACGCCGCCGTAGGAGTGGCCGAGGAGGTCGATGCGGTCGAGCTTGAGCGCCTGGCGGACGGCCTCGACGTCCTCAACCATCGCCTCGACGGTGTAGCCGGCGGGGTCCTCGAGCTTCGCCGACTTGCCCGAGCCCCGCTCGTCGAGAAAGATCAGCCGGCGGTGGCGGGCGAGCGGCACCAGGTAGGGCATGAAGTAGTCGTGCGACGCCCCGGGCCCGCCATGGACGATGACGAGAGGCGGCGTATCGCCCGTCGACTCGCCGAACGACAGGTAGTAGAGCATCACCCCATGGGCGTCGACGTAGCCCTCCTGCATCGCGTAGGCGACGGGCGGCGACACCGCCGGCGCTGGCGCCGGAGCGGCAGCCCCTGCTCCCACGGCGGACCATACGGCGGCGAGGGCGAGCGCGAGGACGAGGGCGGGCCGGGTCGGATCGTTCATGGGAGATCTCCGCGAAGGTGGGGGGCGAGGCTCATTGGCAACGCGCGCGGCCTATCGCCCTCCAGCGGCGGCCGGCGACGCGAGGAAGGTCTCCACGGTCGAGACGAAGGCGTCCGGCTCCTCGAAGAACGGCAGGTGGCCGCTTGCCTCGAAGACGACGAAGCGCGAGCCGGCGATCGCCTGATGGATCTTGTAGGCGGTCGACGGCGCGACGTTGGCATCGAAGCGGCCGGTCATCACCAGGGCGGGCAGGCGGAGCTTGAGGAGCTCGGGGTTGAGGTCGAAGTGCGCCAAGTCGGCGTTGAGCGCCGCGTTGATCGGGCCGCTGTACTGAAAGCCGACCGAGGCGGCGAGGAAGACCTGCCGCTTCGCCGGCGAGACGAAGAGCATCGCGAGGTATTCCTGAATGCTCGCGGCGGCCGCCGAGGCATCGCCGAGGGCCTGCTGGAAGCCGAGGGCATCCTGGCGTGCGACGCCCTCGGGAAAGACGTCCTTGAAGAGGGTCGCCGTGTCCGACCAGCGCGGCGCCGCGGAGTCGCAGAGGATGAGATGCGCCACGTGCTGTGGGTAGCGGGCGGTATAGGCCATCGCCAGATAGCCGCCCCACGAATGGCCGAGGAGGTCGACGCGCGGCAGGCCGAGATGAGCGCGCACCGCCTCGAGATCTTCGATCTGGTCGGCGAGGGTCGACGACTGGCCGGCGGCGAGGACCGGCGAATGGCCGAGCCCCCGCTGGTCGTAAAAGACGACCGGGCGGCTCCGCGCCAGGCGGTCCCAGGCGTCGGAGACATGGAGATACGAGTGGTCGAAGCCCGGGCCGCCGTTGACGACGACGAGCGGCAGAGGGGTCGAGGGTCCGTCGGCTCGCCCAGCGCCGCGGACCTCGACGTAGAGAGTCGCTCCCGGCGCCTTGACGAGCGTGCCGTGCTCGGCCGGGTCGGCGGCGGCCGAGGTGCTGGTGACCGCCAGCGAGACCAGGAAGGTGGCCGCGGCCCCGGCTCCGGTCAAGCAGCGCGGCAGACGTCTCCGAAACCTCATCGCGTCAACCTCCCGGCGGGCCGTCCGTGTCGAGCCGTCGTTGCGGCGGGTGCACTGGTTGCCGCGAAGGATACTCCAGGCTCGCGGCGGCGGAGCAGCCAGACCTTCCGCGGCAGCTCCGGTGTCGGCACGCGCTCGAAGTCGCGGGTCAGGTAGCCGTATACCGCCGGGAAGTCGACGTCGAAGGG
Source organism: uncultured Acidobacteriota bacterium (assembly GCA_963755825.1). Classification (GTDB taxonomy): domain Bacteria; phylum Acidobacteriota; class Thermoanaerobaculia; order Multivoradales; family UBA5704; genus DATBQN01. Next base: position 1,335,704 of record CAVWLA010000001.1, read on the forward strand.
ATCGCCCTCCGTGGTGGGCACCGGGTACATGGCGAGGAGCGCCCAGCGGACGCGATGGGCGCGGAGCTCGGCGAGCATCGCCTCGTCGAGGCCGCCGGTCCCCGGCCAGGTCGGCAGGATGTCCCACACCGGCGCCGGGCGGTCGAGGAGGACGTACATCCCCGGCCACTCGCGCGCGATGAAGAGCGGCTCCCCTGCCGGCACCGTGCGGGCGACGCGCCGGACGAGGACGTCGTCGAGGTGGGCGGCGCGGGCGTGGAGGAAGAGGTCGTCGCCGCGCAGGCGATAGGGCACCCACCGCTCGCCCGCCGCCTCGCCGGCGGTCAGGCGGTCGAAGAGGATCGTCTGCGGCAGCGCCACGCTCGCCGTCAACAGGACGAGAAGGACCGCCACCGCGCCGAAGGCCAACCGGCGCCGGCCGGCCGGCAGCGCCAGCGGCAGGCCGACGGCGGCGAGGATCATCGGGTGGCTCGCCTGCGTCAGGTGGAAGGTGTCGGCGCGGGCGAAGACGTGGTGGAGGTAGAAGAGGCCGACGAAGCCCGCGGCGATGGCGAGCCGGCGCTCGGTCAGCCGGTCTGGCTGTCGCTGCGAAGCATCGCCGTCCCCGCTCGTGTCGCCCCGGTCGCCGAGGGTCGCGAGAGCGACGGCGACCGCCGCCGCGCAGACCGCCGGCCAGAGGACGTAGCACGCGCCGACGCCGATCCGCTGCGCCAGCTCCCAGCCGGCGAGGCCGGCGTAGGAGCCCCAGGGCCAGCGCACCGGCACCGGCACGTTGGTGCGGCCGTGGGCGATGAAGAAGACGCACGACTTGACGAAGCCGGCGACGAAGCCGGGGATGGCGCTCATGGCGACGAACGGCGAGGCGCCGAGAGCGATGCCGGCGAGCCAGCTGGTCCAGCGCCGGACGGGGCGGTCGGCGGGCTCGCCGGGCGGCCGCCGCCAGGCGAGGAAGGCGACCAGGGCGAGCGAGCCGAGGAGGCCATAGAGGCCGTGGTTCTTGCCGACGAAGGCGGCGAAGCCGACGGCGGCGCCGAGCGCCAGGTACCGCCGCGGCGTCGGCTCTTCGATCAGCCGCACGGCGGCGAGCACCAGCGCCATCTCGATCGCCGGCTCGAAGAGCTTGTGGCGCGGCGACATCCAGAGGACGAGGACGGCGCCGAGAAGGGCCAGGGCGGGCCAGCGGTGGACCGCCCGCCGCGCCGCGCGGAGGCCGCAGAAGAGGCCGATGCCACCGAAGAGGGCCGCCGAGAAGCGCAGCGCCAGGATGCCGTCGCCGAGAAGCCTGGCCCAGGCGGCGCACCAGAGGTAGCGCGCCGGGTCGTAGGAGCGGAAGTCGCGCAGCGGCACGGCGCCGTGGGCGGTCGCCACCGAGCCGTACCAGAGGTAGCCCTCGTCGGCCGGGTTCCAGTCGAACCGCCGCTCGGCGAGGAAGAGGGCGCCGGCGAGGAGGAGCGCGAGGAGCGCCGTCGCGAGGATCTCCCGGCGGCCGCCGGTCGTCTCGCCCTTCATCTCAAAAGACGAACATGCCGATCGCCGCGCCGAACATGAGGAGCGTCGCCGCCGCCACCACGGCGCGGCCGAGCGGCGAGCTGGGCTGGCCGTTCATCAGCTTGCGGTCGGAGGCGACGACGAGGATGCCGACGAGGAGGAACGGCGCCAGCAGGCCGTTGGCGATCGCCGACCAGTAGAGCGCGCGGATGGGGTTGATGTCGGCGAAGTCGAGGGCGATGCCGGCGGCGGTCGACAGCAGCACGACGAAATAGAAGCCGCGCGCCGAGCCGACGCGGTGCTTGTCGAGCCCCTGCCGCCAGTGGAAGATCTCGGCGAAGGCGTAGGCGGCGGAGCCGGAGAGGGTCGGGATGGCGAGGGTGCCGACGCCCAGGAGGCCGAGGGTATAGAGGGTCGCCGCCAGGTTGCCGGCGAGCGGCCGGAGCGCCTCCGCCGCCTGCCGCGAGGTCTCGATGTTGGTCAGGCCGTGCGCGTGGAGGGTGAGCGCCGTCGTCAGGATGACGAAGAACATCACCAGGTTGGAGGCGAAGGTGCCGACCCCGACGTCGAGCTTGCGGTCGACGATCTCGCGCGAGGTCGCCAGCGGGTGGCGGACGATCATCCGCCGCCCCTTGGCCTTCTCCTCCTCGACCTCCTGCGACGCCTGCCAGAAGAAGAGGTAGGGGCTGATCGTGGTGCCGAGGATGGCGACCAGCATCGCCCACGCCTGCCGCCCCTTGGGGAGCGCCGGCACGAAGGCGTCGTGGAGGACCGCCGCCCACGACGGGTGGACGAGGAACGCCGTCACCACGTAGGCGAAGAGCGACAGCGCCAGCCACTTGAGGATCCTGGCGAGCTGGAAGTAGCGCAGGCGGACGGTGGCGACGGCGATCCCCACCCCGAAGCAGACGACGAGGAGGTGCGAGTTGATGTGGGTGAGCATCTCGCCGGCGTCCGCCATCGCCGCCAGATCGGCGCCGATGTTGAGCGTGTTGGCGGCGAGGAGGGCGACCGCCGCGGCGATCAGGAGCGGCTTGGGGAAGCGCTTGCCGAGCGCGCCGGCGAGCCCTTCGCCGGTGACCATGCCGATGCGGGCGCACATCATCTGCACCGCCGCCATCAGCGGCCAGGTGATCACCGCCGTCCACAGCAGGCTGGTGCCGAGCTGCGCGCCGGCGATCGAGTAGGTGGCGATGCCGGAGGGGTCGTCGTCGGCGGCGCCGGTGATGACCCCGGGCCCCAGGCTGGAGAAGAAGCGCCTGGCGAGCCCCATTCTCTTCGCGCTCAATCGGGCTCGGCTCGTGGGGCTCGCAGGGTGGGTGCGCGAATCGGGAGGCGCGGATCGGGAGGCGCCGGCCGCGGGCCGGGCCGGCACGGGGAGTCTAACAGCGGCGGGCTGGAAACTCGTTCCCGCTCCGCCCGCGATTCGAACGCAATCCCGCTTAAGATCCGCCGATGATCCGCCACCCTCGGCTGCTCGTCGCCGCCCTGGCGGCCCTGGCGCTCGCCGCCGCGCTCACCGTCGGCGATGCCTACGGGCTCGTCCACATCCCCGCCGCCGCGCTCGTCGCGGCGCGCTGGACGGCGCTCGCCGGCCTCGCCGCCTACGCCACCCTCCGCCGCTCGCTCACCACCTGGATCCTCGTCGCCATGGCGCTCGGCGCCGAGCTCGGCCACGACCTGCCGGCCGTCGCCATCCAGCTCCGCGTCCTCTCGCTCATCTTCCTGCGCATGATCAAGACGATCATCGCGCCGCTCCTCTTCGGCACTCTGGTGGTGGGGATCGCCGGCCATGCCGACTTGAAGCAGGTCGGGCGGATGGGGGTGAAGGCGCTGATCTACTTCGAGGTCGTCACCACCCTCGCGCTCTTCATCGGCCTCGCCGCGATCAACCTCTCGCGCGCCGGCGTCGGGGTCAAGCTGCCGCCCGCCGCGGCGGTCGAGGAGACGGCGGTCAAGCAGACGCCCTCCGACATCCTGCTCCACATCTTTCCCGAGAACATCGCCAAGTCGATCGCCGAGGGGCAGGTGCTGCAGATCGTCGTCTTCTCGATCCTCTTCGCCGTCGCCTTGGGCATGCTGCCGGAAGCCACCCGACGGCCGATGCTGGCCTTCGCCGAAAGCCTCTCGGAGACGATGTTCCAGTTCACCAACCTGGTGATGCTCTTCGCGCCGGTGGGGGTCGGCGCGGCGATCGCCTACACCGTCGGGCACATGGGCTTAAGCGTCCTCGTCAACCTCTTCCAGCTCCTGGCGACGCTCTATCTGGCCCTCACCGCCTTCCTCCTCCTCGTGCTGCTCCCCGTGGCGCTCCTCTTCCGCGTGCCGGTGAAGCGCTTCGTGCGGGCGATCGCCGAGCCGGTCTCGATCGCCTTCGCGACGACCAGCTCCGAGGCCGCCCTGCCGCGGGCGATGGAGGCGATGGAGCGGCTCGGCGTGCCGCGCCAGATCGTCGCCTTCGTCATCCCCACCGGCTACAGCTTCAACCTCGACGGCACGACGCTCTACCTCTCGCTCGCCGCCGTCTTCGTGGCGCAGGCGGCCGGCATCCACCTGAGCTTCGGCCAGCAGCTCCTCATGTGCTTCACCCTGATGCTCACCAGCAAGGGCGTCGCCGGGGTGCCGCGCGCCTCGCTGGTGATCCTCCTCGGCACCGCCGCCTCCTTCCACCTGCCGATCGAGCCGATCTTCCTCATCCTCGGCATCGACGAGCTGATGGACATGGCGCGCACCTCGGTCAACGTCATCGGCAACTGCCTGGCGACGGTGGTGATCGCGCGCTGGGAAGGAGAGATGGGGCCGGAGAGGCCGGAGCTGGTGCCAGCAGGGCCCGGCGAGCCGCTGGCGATCGAATAGCCGTCGAATTGCCGTCGGGCAGGAGAGACAAAAAAACCGGCGCCCGTAGGGGAGCGCCGGTGTGCACGGAGACCGCGGACGGCGTCCGCGGCGAGCTGCGTTCCGTTGGGTTATCGAAGCAAATCCCGCGCCATCGAGGGCCCGGGCGGGCGGCTGGTGCCTCAGGCGGCGGGGAAGAGCGGCTCCGTCGTCTCCCCGAGGAGGCGCTGAGCCAGGTAGCGGCCGGTGGCGAAGCCGAGCGACATGCCGTGGCCGTTGAAGCCGGCGGCATAGAGGGCCGCCGGCAGGCCAGGAACCTCGCCGATGCTCGGCAGCCCGTCGGCGGTGAAGCCCATGGTCCCCGCCCAGCGCTGGGCGACCGGCCGGCCGGCGAAGCGCGGAAAGGCGTCGGCGAGGAAGCTTTCGAGAGCGCCCTGCACCGTCGCCGTCGGCGCTTCGGCGGTCCCCACCTCGACCTCGCGCGCCGCCCAGCGGCAGCCGCCGACGACGACGGCGCCGTCGCCGAGCTGGCGGATGTACTCGTAGCCGTCGTTGATGTACCAGACGCCGGGGAGGTCGCGCGGTCCGGGCGCCGTGGCGAGGATCTGCCCGCGGACGGCGCGGACGGCGCCGTCGAGATGCGGCAGCAGCGCCGGCGCGTAGGCGTTGAGGGCGAAGACGGCGCGCTCGGCGATCACCTCGCCGGCCTCCGCCGTCAGCCGCACCCGCTCCCCCGCCGGGGCCAGCTCGCGCACCGCGAAGCCGGTGCGGACGTCGGCGCCGGAGAGCCGCGCGATGCCGCGGCAGAGGCGCACCGGCTGCAGGCCGCCGTCGCGGCCCTGGAAGATGGCGCCGCCCAGCCGCTCGCTGCCGCTGGCGCGGCGCACCTCGGCCGCCGGCCGCCAGTCGAGGTCGAAGCCGAGCGCCGCGAGCGCCGCGGCGCTCGCCTCGAGGCCGGCCTCCTGTGCCGTGCCGGCGAGCGCCGCGATCCAGCTCCCCTCGGGGCGGAAGTCGCAGTCAATGCGGCCGTTGTCCAAGAGCTCGCCGCGGACCAGCTCGCGGTTGTCGCGCGAGAGCTCCCACAGGCGGAGCGCCGCCGCGGCGCCGATCGCCTCGACCAGCTCGGCGTAGGGCTCGGGGGTGCCGGTGATCAGGAAGCCGGCGTTGCGCCCCGAGGCGCGGCAGGCGACGCCGCCGGCCTCGAGGACGACGACGCGCCGGCCGGCCTGCTGCAGCCAGTAGGCCGTCGAGAGGCCGACGATGCCGCCGCCGACGACGGCGACGTCCACCTCCTCAGGCGGGGCGCTGGCGAGCCAGAGCGATGGACCGGCGTCCTGCGGCATGGCGATCTCCTGTGTCCCCTCGAGCGCTGGTTGACGAGCGGCTCAGCCGACCAGCACGCTGCCGCCGTTGACGTTCAGGATCTCGCCGGTGATGTGGCGGGCGAGCGGCGAGGCGAGGAAGACGACCGGGCCGGCGACGTCCTCCGGCGTCGCCACCCGCCCGAGGGGGATGGTGGCGGCGATGTCGCGGCCGGCGTCGCCGGCGAGGGCCTCGGCGGTCATGTCGGTGTCGACCCAGCCGGGCGCCACCGAGTTGACGCGGATCTTCGGCGCCAGCTCCGTCGACCACGACTTGGTCGCCGAGATCATGGCCCCCTTGCTCGCCGCGTAGGCGCTGTAGAAGGGCTCGCCGCGCTGTCCGGCGGTCGACGAGACGTTGACGATCGAGCCGTCCGCCGAGCGCTCGAGGAAGGGGATCGCCTCTTTGGCGCAGAGGAAGGGGCCGATGACGTTGACCGAGAGGGTCGCCTCCAGCCGCTCCTTCTCCATCCGCAGCAGCGGGTCGTGGACCCAGACGCCGGCGTTGTTGACCAGGCAGTCGAGGCCTCCCCAACCGGCGACGAACTCGAACATCTTGGCGATCTGGCTGCGGCGCGTCACGTCGCAGTGAAACATCCCGTGCGGCCGGCCGGAGAGGCTGCGCAGCTCGGCGAGGAGCGCCGCGGCGCGCTCGTGGCTCGCCATGTATTGGACGAGGACGGTGGCGCCGGCGCGGGCGAAGAGGCGGCAGCTCGCGGCGCCGATGCCGCGGCTGCCGCCGGTGACCAGGACGCGGTGGCCGGAGAGGTCGATCATGGCGGCTGCGGGCGGCGGCGTCAGCCGGCGCTCTCGACCACCATGGCGATGCCCTGGCCGCCGCCGATGCAGGCCGAGGCGACGCCGCGCCCGCCGCCGCGCCGCGCGAGCTCCTTGAGGAGCGTCAGCACGATGCGGGTGCCGGTGGCACCCAGCGGATGGCCGAGGGCGATGGCGCCGCCGTTGACGTTCAGCTTGTCGACGTCGAGCCCGAGCTCCTTGACGACGGCGAGGATCTGGCCGGCGAAGGCCTCGTTGATCTCGAAGAGGTCGACGTCGCCGAGCGCCATCCCCGCCTTGTCGAGGGCCTTGCGAATGGCGGGCGCCGGACCGATCCCCATGCGCGACGGATCGACCCCGACGACCGCCCAGGAGACGACGCGGCCGAGCGATTTCCAGCCGCGCTCCTCCACCCTCGCCGCGGTCGACAGGATCATCATCGCGGCGCCGTCGACGATCCCCGAGGCATTGCCGGCGGTGACGAAGCCGTCCTTGTCGAAGGCCGGCGGCAGGCCGGCGAGATCCTCCGCCGTGCTCTCCGGCCGCAGGTGGTCGTCGCGCTCGACGAGCTGGGCGCGCTTGCCCTTCCCCACCGGCACCGCGACCACCTCGGCGGCGAGGCGTCCGGCGCTCCATGCCTCGCCGGCGCGGCGCTGCGAGAGGAGGGCGAAACGGTCCTGCTCCTCGCGGCTGATGCCGTAGTCGCGCGCCAGGTTGTTGCTCGTCTGCGCCATGTAGCAGCCGCAGTAGGGGTCCATCAGCGAGGCCATGAGGAGGTCCTGGAGCTGGCCCTGGCCGAGCTTGAAGCCGCGGCGGGCGCCGTAGATGACGTGCGGCGCCTGCGACATGTTCTCCATGCCGCCGACGAGGCAGGTCGTCGCCTCGCCGGCGAGGATGGCGTGGGCGCCGGAGACGATCGCCTGCACGCCGGAGCCGCAGAGCCGGTTGACGGTGAGCGCCGGCACCTCCTGCGGCACGCCGGCTTTGAGCGCCACGTGGCGGGCGCCGTAGATGGCGTCGGTCGAGGTCTGCAGGGCGTTGCCGACGAAGGTCTGATCGATCTCCGCGGGGGCGATGCCGGTGCGCTCGAAGAGGGCGCGTGCGGCATGGGCGCCGAGATCGATCGCCGAGATCTCGGCGAACGAGCCATTGTATTCAGCCATCGGGGTGCGCACCCCGTCGACGAGGACCAGGTCTTCTGCGTTCATCGGAAGCTCTCTCTCCTAGACGAAAGAAACGGCGGGGGAACCGCCAGATCCCAGCAATCTCATGACTCTCACCCCTGGCGCCGGCACCCGCTCAGACCAGCTCGTGGAAGCGGCGGCGCCAATCATTCATGTCGGCCGCCGGCCGCGCGCGGTGGGCGAGGAGGACGGCGATCGTCCGCCGGTCCGGATCGACGAACAGGCTGCCGCCGGCGTAGCCCATGTGGCCGAAGGCGCGCAGCCCGAGGGGCGCTGCGGTGATCGAGCCGGCGGTGCGCCGCTGCCAGCCGAGCGCATGCGCCTCTCCTCCCTCGGCGAGGGCGCGAGCGACGCTCGCCGGTTGCAACAGGCGGCCCGGAGCGAGCCATTCCCGCCCCAGGGCCCAGAGGTCGGCGGCGCGCCCGAAGAGGCCGGAGTGGCCGGACAGGCGGCTGCCGAGGCCGAGCAGGAAGCGGGCGTTGGCATCCTGGACGATGCCGGGCGGCGGCGGCGGCTGGACGGCGATCGCCAGGCCCTGCTCCGCCGCCAGCTCGACGTCCTTGGCGCTGGCGAGGAGGCTCTCGGCGACGTCCGGGCGGTCGCCGGGCGACGGCACGACGCGGCGGAGGCCGAGCGGCAGCAGCACCTCCTGGCGCAGCAGGCGGGCGACGGGAGTGCCCAGACGGTGCTCGGCGGCGAGCGCCCAGAGGATGTAGCCGAGGTCGCTGTAGGTGTCGGGCGGCGCCGCCGGCAGGTCGCCGCCGAGGAGGAGCGCGAGCACCTCGTCGCGCGAGCGGCAGCGAGCGTAGAGCGGCGTCCAGGCGGCGAGCCCCGAGCGGTGGGCGAGGAGGTCGGCGAGCCGGCGGGAGGCGAGAGGGGGCGCCGCCGCCGGGAAGATCTCTTCCACCGTCGCCGCGAGCGGCAGCCGGCCGGCGGCATCGAGGGCGAGCGCCAGGGTGGCGACGAAGGGCTTGGTGAGCGAGGCGAGGTCGAAGCGGGTGGCGGGGCCTGCCGCGAGAGCGGGGCGACGGGCGAGGCCGGCGGCGGCGATGCGCTCGATGCGGTCGGCGCTGCCGACGAGGGCGACGCCGGACGAGGCGTCGCCCGCGGCGATGACCTCGGCGAGAAAACGGGCGAGCGCCGGGTCCGAGGGGAGCGGGCTAGACGTAATTGTCCGGGCTGCCGGTCTGGAAGACGACGACGCGCTCGCCGGGCTTCAAATCGCCGGCGGCGGCGAGATCCTCGACGGCGGCGAAGGTGGCGGCTCCCTCCGGACCGATGCGGAGGCCCGCCTTGGCGGCGCGGTCGACGATCGCCGGCAGGCGCTCCTCGGCCACCGCGAGGGCGCGGCCGTCGGTGGCGCGGAGGGCGGCGAGGACGAGGAAGTCGCCGACGGCGCGCGGCACCCTGAGGCCCCAGACGCGGGTCTCGGGCCGCTCCCACGGCTCGGCATGGTCGGCGCCCGCGGCGAAGGCGCGGACGATCGGCGCGCAGCCGTTCATCTGCACGACGGCGAAGCGCGGCCGGCGGGCGCCGATGAGACCGAGGCGCTCGAGCTCGTCGAAGGCCTTCTGCATGCCGACGATGCCGGTGCCGCCGCCCAGCGGGTAGACGATCCAGTTGGGGAGGTCCCAGGCGAACTGCTCGGCGAGCTCCAGCCCCATCGTCTTCTTGCCCTCGGCGCGGTAGGGCTCCTTGAGGGTCGAGAGGTTCCAGAAATCGGCGCCGCCCGCGTCGAGGAGCTTGGCGGCCTCGACGAGGGTCCCCGGGCCGAGGAGGACCTCGGCGCCATGCTCGCGGCAGCGGGCCGGGATGGTCGCCGGGATGTCCTCCGGCATGGCGAGGCGGGCGGGAAGGCCGGCGGCGGCGGCGTAGGCGGCGAGCGCCAGCGCGGCGTTGCCGGCGCTCGCCAGCTGCACTCCGGGGGCTCCCAGCTCGTAAGCGCGGTTGACGGCGAGGGAGAGACCGCGCGCCTTGAAGGAACCGGTGGGGTTGGTCGACTCGTCTTTGAGGAAGAGCTCGATGTCGGCGTCGGCGGGGGCTAGCCGATCGACCTGGAGGAGCGGCGTGGCGCCTTCGCCGAGATCGACGCGCTCGGCGAAGTTCTGGAGCGGGAGGAGCTCGGCGTAGCGCCAGAGGGTCCACGGGCGGCCGGGGAGGGCGCGGCGGAGCAGGTCGCCCTTCGCCGGGTCGAGGTCGTATTCGACCAGCCAGGGGGCGCCGGCGGGCGACAGGAAGGCGGGTTCGTCGAGCGGCGCGGTGAGTCCGGTCTTCGAGCAGACGAGGCGTCGGGCCCAGCGCTCGGGAGTCTGGCTAGTGTGGAAATTGTCTGTGGATGCGCTCAACGATTCCTCCCAAGAGGGCGAGCCGTGGCCTGCTGGTTTTCCGCCGCCCGCCCGGCTGGGTAGGAGGCCACCCTCCCTCCCGCCCTCCCCCACCCGCTGGGCGGCTTTGCCACCGGCGGTGCACCGGCGATTGGCGACTGGCCGGAACCGGAGAGCCCGCCGGCGAGGGTGCCGGACTGCCGGGCGGATTATTGCAGAGGCGCGTGCGGAGGGCTCAGGGGACGGCGAGAGTGGAAAGGTAAGCGTCGCGATAGCGGGCGGCGATGGCGTCCCAGGTGAGATGGTCGACGGCTCGCCGACGGCCGCGCTCTCCCATCTCTCGGGCTCGCTCGGGGTGGGCGAGGAGCGTGGAGAGGGCCGCGCCGAGCGCTTCGGCGTCGGATTCCGGGACCAGGATGCCGGTCTCTTCGGGTCTTCCGGCGACGACGGCGAGGGGGATTCCTGAGATGGCGGTGGCGAGGACGGGCAGGCCGCTCGCCATCGCCTCGAGGATGACGTTGGGGAGACCGTCGACGTTGCCGTTGCGGTCGTGGACGGCGGGGAGGACGAAGAGGTCGGCGGCGCGGTAGAGGTCGGGCAGGTCGTTGTGGAGTATGGGGCCGGGGAAGTGGATGCGCGGATGAGGGTTGGCGCGGAAACCGGCGAGGAGGTCGCCGCCGCCGGCGAGGACGACGTGGAGATCCGGATGGGCGGCGAGGAGGGGCGGCAGGGCGGCGAGGAGGACCTGGAAACCCTTCTTCGTCGCCATGCGGCCGACGCCGAGGGCGAGCGGCGCGGTGGGCGGGATGGACAGGCGGTCGCGCCAGAGCGAGCGGGCGGCGGGGGCCGGAGAAAAGAGATCGGTGTCGACGCCGTAGGGGATGACGCGGGACCGGGAGGCCGGGAAGCCCAGGGCGACGACGCGGTCGACGAGCTCCGGCGAGCAGCCGGTCAGCAGGTCGGCGCGGGCGAGAGCGCGGCGCGCCAGGGGGCGGACGGCGGGCTTCTCGGCCATGAAGACGTCGCTGCCGTGGAGGCCGATGGCGAGGCGAGTGCCGTGATGGGGGGTGAGCGCGGCGCCGTTGGGGATGATCCAGTGCGCCTGCACCAGGTCGTAATCGCGCCGGCGGAGGGCGGCGGCGACGGCGCGGCGGGCGGCGAGCAGGTAGAACGGGGTCAAGAGGGCGGCGGCGAGGCGGGGCCGCTCGTCGGCGGCGAGCGAGCGGCCGTAGCCGAGAAGCTCGAAGCGCTCGGGGGCGTAGCGGAAGGGGACGACCTCGACCCCGGCGGGGTCCGGCTCGATTGTTAGGCCGGCGGCGTGCGGCACCAGCACGGTGACGCGGTCGCCGCCGCGGGCGAGCGCCCGCGCCAGGTCGCGGATGAAGGGGCCGGCGCCGTCGCCCGCGAAGCGCGGGTAGGTCTGGGTGAGGAAGAGGAGGTCGAGGGGCGCGGTGCGCGGCGCCGGCGTCACGAGCGCGCGGCGGCGAGCGGCGTCACTCGAGCCGCTCCTTCACCGAGTAGCTGTCGCGGCGGCGGAAGTTCTTGAAGGTGATCATCTCGCCGATGAGGCCGGTGGTGAGCACCTGGATGCCGAGCAGCATGAGGAGCACGCCGAGGAGGAGGAGCGGGCGGTTCGAGAGGTGGGCGCCGCCCGCCCAGAGGATGGCGAGGTAGAGGTTGATGGCGAAGCCGACGGAGAGAAAGACGAGGCCGACGGCGCCGAAGAGGTGGAGCGGCCGGCGCGTGTAGCGGGTGATGAAGAGCACGGTGATGAGGTCGAGCAGACCTTTGTAGAAGCGGTCCCAGCCGTACTTGCTGACGCCGTGCAGGCGCGGATGGTGCTCCACCTCGATCTCCCCCACCGCGAAGCCGCGGCGGCTCGCCAGCACCGGGATGTAACGGTGGAGCTCGCCATAGACGGCGATCTCGCCCAGCACCTCGCGGCGGTAGGCCTTGAACCCGGAGTTGAAGTCGTGGAGGTCGACCTGCGCCAGGCGCCGCGTCACCGAATTGAAGAGGAGCGACGGCAGGCGCTTGCCGGCGGGGTCGTGGCGCTGCTTCTTCCAACCCGAGACGAGGTCGAGGCCGCCCTTCTCCAGCGCGTCGAGGAGGCGCGGGATCTCCTCCGGCGCGTCCTGCAGGTCGCCGTCCATGGTGACCAGGATGGCGCCGCGCGAGTGGTCGAAGCCGGCAGTGAGCGCCGCCGCCTTGCCGAAGTTGCGGCGCAGGCGCACCAGGCGCACCCGCGGGTCGCGCTCATGCGCGGCGCGGATGCGGTCCGGCGTGCCGTCGCCCGAGCCGTCGTCGACGAAGACGATCTCGAAGCTCCGCCCCAGCCCGTCGAGCACCGCCGCCACCCGCGCCGCCAGCTCCTCCACCGAATCCGCCTCGTCGAGCACCGGCACCAGCACGCTGATCTCGATCGCCGGAGCCGGAGCGCTGGCCTCCGCGCCGGCGTCCAAACGCGACGCCGGGAGACCGATCACGAACGGTTGGCGGCTCATTGCAGGGCCATTCTACCGGAACCCTGCCGGCGGGCTGGTCGGCCTAGCGCCCCGCCAGGATCTCCTCCGCCGCCGTCCTGCCGCTGCGCATGGAGTGGTCCATGTTGAAGTACTGCCACTCGCCGAAGCGCCCAACCGCCCAGATCCCCTGCGCTTTGAGATAGGAGCGGATGAGCTCGACGTTCTTCCGGTGATCGAGGTCGTAGATGACGTAGGCGGGGAGGATCTCCTCGGTGTGGATGAGCTCGATGCGGTCGTCGGGCTGCAGGATGCCGGCGAGGCGGAGGGCCGCGATGGTGCGCTCGACGGCGGCCTCGCGGTCGAGCGGGCGGCCGGCGGGAAAGGCGACCTCGGTCGCGATCGAGCTCTTCCCCGGCGGCACGGTGTCGGGGCTGAAGGTGGCCGGGAAGGAGAGCCGGTGGAAGGGGAACGGCTCCTCGTAGAAGTAGACCCAGTGCTTGTCCGAGATGTCGGCGCGGTCGACCCCTAAGTTGACGCAGAAGATCCCCTGGTAGCGCAGCGCCTCGCAGGCGCGCACGATCTCGGGCGGCAGGCCGCTCGCGAAGCGCGGCAGGAAGGGCAGCGGCAGCGAGAAGATCAGCTTGTCGAAGGGCACCACCTCGCCGTCGGCGAAGACGATCCGTTTGCCCGGCAGCTCCAGGCGCTCGGCGCGGCGGCCGAGGTGGACGTTGCCGACGCGCTCGCCGAGCGCCTTCGGCAGCGGCTCGATGGCGCCGCGCTTGGGATACCAGAAGGACGCCGTGGCGCCGACCTGCGCCACCTCGTCGGAGACGGCGCCGGCGACGATGCGCTCGAAGTCCGGCGTCGGCACGCGGCGGCCGATCCAGCTGAAGTCCATGGTCGACGGCTCGACGGTCCAGATCTTCCGCGCGTAGGGGATCATCAGGTGGTCGGCGATGCCGTCGCCGAAGAAGCCGCGCATCCACTCCTCGTAGTTGCGCGGCTGGAACTCGCCGCGCGCCTGCAGCTGCGCGGCGCCGATCAGGCCGACCAGGCAGTCCTTGACCACCGCCGGCGGCAGGCCGTGGAGGTGCGCCTGGAAGGGGAAGCGGGTGTAGCGGCGCGAGGCGTGGTGGTAGATGAACGCCTGCCGCTCCTGGGCGTGGAAGTTGTCGCCCAGCAGCTCGCGGATGAACGCCTCGATCAAGGGATCGATGGTGAACAGGATGTGCGGCCCGAAGTCGAAGAGATAGCCGTCGATCGCCGTCGAGCGCGCCAGGCCGCCGACCCGCGACTCCTTCTCGTAGAGCTGCCAGTGGCTCTCGCCGCGCTGGGCGAAGGTGTAGGCCGCGGTGAGGCCGGAGAGGCCGCCGCCCAGGATGACGTCCTGTCGTTCGCGCATGGGGTCGAAGGGTCGGGGTACTGGATCTGCAGGCTGGGTCGGGAGGCTGGCGCGGGAGAGCGCGTGCCGCGGTTCGCGGACCGGCCGCATTCTCTCCCGCCGTCGAGCGGAGGTCAAAACGGCCGCGGGCGGCTAGCGCATGAGGGCGTGGTACTCGTCGGTGGTCTCCGGCAGCGGCGAGACGCCGAGATCCTCGAGCAGCAGCGCGCAGAGGCGGTCGTACTGGCGGCGCACCAGCTCGCGCCGGCCCTGGGCGGCGTAGAGCCGCATCACCGCCAGGTGGACGCGCTCCTGCAGCGGATCCTCGATGAGCACGGCGCGGTAGGCGTCCATGGCGTCGGCGCCGCGGGCGAGCCGCACGTAGAGGTCGCCCAGCTCGCGGAGCAGCTCCTGGTAGAGCCGCTGGTAGGCCTCCCGGCGGACGCTCACCCAGGCGTCGTAGTAACCCTGCAGGAACGGCCCGCGATAGAGCTTCCAGGCTCCCTCCCAGGCGTCCGCGGCGACCGCGAGCTCGCCGCCGTCGGCGGCGGCGCGGCCGCGCTCGAGGCGCTCGCGGAAGTCGAGCAGGTCGACCTGCCAGGCGATCTCCGGGTTCAGCCGATAGACGCCGGCGCGAAAGAGGAGCGGCGGCGGCACATCGCCCCGCCGCTCGCCCTCGAGCGCCCGGCGCAGGTGCGAGAGCGTGGGATGGAAGTTGCGGTCGATGGTGCGCTCGCCCTCGCGCGGCCAGACCGCTTCGACGAGGTCCTCGCGCCCGGCCTGCAGCCCGGGCGCCGAAGCGAGGTAGGCGAGCACCTGGAACGAGCGCCGCAGCCGCCAGCCGAGATCGCGCGCGCCGCCGGCGGTCTGCTGCTGGATGAAGGGGTCGCCGAGGAGGCCGAGGCGGTAGACGGGGCGCTCGGCGGACGGACCGGAGCGGTCCGCCGACGTCCCGTCGCCGGCCGCCGCACCCTCGGCCGCGGCCTCGCCGTCCTCGGCGGTCTCGGCGATCTCCGCCACTTCGGCCGTCGCCACACGCGCGGCGCGCGCCGCCTTGGCCAGCAGCGCGCGCCGGCGGCGGGCGGTGCGCTCGAGATAGGCGGCGAGGAGGAGCGGCGGCCGCTCCCCCTCCGCCTCCTCCACCCAGAGGCCGAGCGCATCGCAGAGACCGCGGAGCGGCGCCACCTCCGCCCACAGCGCCGGATCGGCCGGCGCGGCGAACAGCAGCTCGCGCTCCGCCGGCTCGAGCGCCTCGATCACCTGGTGGCGGACGAACGAGCGCACGGTGGGGATCTCGAGGAATCCCTCGGCCCCGGCGCCGGCCAAGCCGCCGCCGCCGGTCGCCTCGAGCGCCAGACGGAGCGGCTCGTACCAGCCGTCGGTCGCCGCGACGAGCGAGTCCCCGCTCGCCGGCGCCTCGCCGGTCAGCCAGTAGCAGAGCGCGGCCGCCTCCGCCGGCGCCAGCAGCAGCTCCTGCGGCGGCAGGACGGCGGAGGCGAGGCCGGGGCGCGGGCGGCGCCGCCGGTCGGTCGCGAAGACCAGGCGCTCGCCCGGCAGCAGCCAGCGTGCCGCGCCGTCGAGGCGATCCTCCGGGCAGACCGCGGCGACCAGCCAGCGGGCGCCGGCGGCGCGCGTGGCGGCGAGGGCGCGGCGGAGCTCGTCGTCGCCGGCGAGCTCGCCCGGCGCGAGGCCGGTGGCGAGCCGCGGCTCGGCGGCGAGGAGGGCGGCGAGGAGGGCGTCGCGGCCGCTCCCCGGCCACCCCCAGACCTCGATCAGCGGGGTGTCGAGGGCGCGCAGGCGCCGCAGCAGGCGTGGCAGGTGGGGTGGTTGGATGGCGCCGGCGGTGTCGGCGGCGGAATCCATCGCGGGCGGCGGCGGGATGCCGGGCGGGAGCGCCGCGCCTCAGCGGCGATGGCGGCGCGGAGCAGTGGCCCGCGTGGCCCGCGCGGCCGGCGCCAGCTCGGCGGCCGAGCAGCCGGCGCAGCTCGCGGCAGGCGAGGCGCCGGCCGAGAGGGGGGAGCTGGCGGCGAGCAGCTCGCGGTTGAGCGCGGCGAGGCAGCGGGTGGTGATCTTGCCGATGCTCTGCCCGCTGTAGCCCATCTGCTCCGCCGCCTCGCCCGGCTCATAGCCCATGCGGAAACGCAGCTTGAGGAGCGTGCGGCAGCGCTCGGGAAGCCGGTCGATCAGGACCTGCAGATCCTGCAGCAGGCCGGCGCGCTCCTGCTCCGGCGCCACCGTCGGCGACAGCATCTCGAGGAGCGCCGAGTCGACCGCGGAATAGAGGCGGCGCCGCTGCGAGCGCCAGTACATCAGGCACTGGCGCTTGAGGGTGCCGATCACCCAGGCGTCGTAGTCCCGGATGTGATCCCACTGGTGGACGAGCTGGAGGAAGGTCGTCTGCAGGAGATCTTCGGTCTCCTCGGGCGGGATGCGGTAGCGGGCGAGGAGGGTCTTCAGGCGCGGCTTGACGCGGCGCACCACGTCGCCCAAGCGATCCTCCGGGAGCTGTTCAAACGGGCTGGTCATGCCGCGCGCCAGACGCTGATCTGTCTGAACGTAGCAGGTACCCGAAGGCCTGTCCAGCTTATCGAAGCATCGCTAGTTGAACGTTTTCTAGCTCCCTGCGGCGGCTTCGAGAAGACGGTCGCGCACTTGCTGCATGTCTTCCCAAGTGGGCCGCTTGAGCGCTGGATTGCGCAACAGCGCCGCCGGGTGATACGTCACCATCGTCGGTACGCCGAGCACGGTGTACCAGCGGCCGCGCAGGCGGCCGATCGGCGTGTCGTTGCCGAGGAGCGTCTGCGCCGCGATGCGGCCGAGGGCGACGATGACGGCCGGCTGGATGAGCCCGATCTGCTCGGCGAGATACGGCCGGCAGGCGGCGACCTCGTCGGGCTGCGGATCGCGGTTGCCCGGCGGCCGGCACTTGACGATGTTGGCGATGTAGACCTGCTCGCGGGTCTTGCCGATCGCTTGGATGATCTTGTTGAGCAGCTCGCCCGCCCGCCCCACGAAGGGCAGCCCCTGCTTGTCCTCCTCCGCTCCCGGCCCCTCGCCGATGAAGAGCAGGTCGGTGGCGGCGTCGCCGGCGCCGAAGACGGTGCGGTTGCGCGTCTCGCAGAGGCGGCAGAGCCGGCAGACGGCGACCTGTCCCGAGATCTCGGCGAGGCGGGCGACCCGCACCGCGAGCGCCGCGGGCTCGATCGCGCCGCTCGGCGCGGGCGGCGCGCCGGAGCCGCCGGGCGCCGCCAGCCGCTCTGTGGAGCCGCCGGCGGCAGGCGCGGCGGGAGCAGAAACCGCGGCAGGCGCCGAGCCGGCGCCGAGCGAGCTCGCGGCGCCGGCGGCGTCGCGCAGGTAGAGGTCGCCGTAGCCGATGGCGCCGAGGTACTCGAGGAGCGGCGCGAGGTCGGGCGGCACCGGCGGGCGGCGCATCAGGGCGCGGGCTCGGGCAAGACCGCCGCCGGCAAGGCGGCGGCGAAGAGATCGAGGAGGCGGCCGGCGAGCTCGCCCTTCGGCTGGCGGCCAAAGAAGGTCGGCTCGCCCTCGCGGCGGTAGACGGTGACCTCGTTGGCGTCGGCGCCAAAGGCGATGTCGCGCCGCGAGACGTCGTTGGCGACGATGAAGTCGACCCGCTTGCGTGCGAGCTTGGCGCGGGCGTTGGCGGCGACGTCGGCGGTCTCGGCGGCGAAGCCGACGGCGACGGCGTGCGGCGCCAGGTCGCGCAGACCGGCGAGGATGTCCGGCGTCGGCTCGAGGTCGAGGACCGGCACCCCGCGCTCCTTCTTGATCTTCTCGGGGGCGATCTGGCGCGGCCGGAAGTCGGCGACGGCGGCGGTCATCACCAGGAGGTCGGCCGGCGGCGCCGCGGCGGCGACGGCGCGCGCCATCTCCGCCGCGCTCTCGACATCGACGCGGGTCACCGCCGCCGGCGTCGCGAGGGCCACCGGGCCGGCGATGAGGGTGACGCGGGCGCCGCGCTCGGCGGCGGCGGCGGCGAGGGCGAAGCCCATCTTGCCGCTCGACCGGTTGCCGAGGAAGCGCACCGGGTCGAGCCGCTCGTAGGTGGGGCCGGCGGTGACGACGACGACGCGGCCGGCGAGCGGCCCGTTGGCCTTCGACTGACCGGCGGCTACCGCCGCCTCGGCGATCGCCTCCGGGTCGGCCATGCGGCCCATCCCCACCTCGCCCGAGGCGAGCGGCCCCGCGACCGGGCCGACGAAGCGGGCGCCGCGGCGGGCGAGGGTGGCGGCGTGCTCGGCGACCGCCGGCTTCGCCCACATCGCCGTGTGCATGGCGGGGGCGACGACCAGCGGGCCGTCGAAGGCGAGCGCCGCGGTGGTGAGGAAGTCGTCGGCGAGGCCGAGGGCGAGGCGGGCGAGGAGGTGGGCGGTGGCGGGGGCGACGACCAGGACGTCGGCCCAGGCGGCCGCCTCGATGTGCGCCTCCTCGCCGCCGCCGGTCGCCGTCAGGTACTCCTCGCCGAGGACCGGCGCGCCGGTGAGGACCTCGAGGGTGAGCGGGGCGACGAACGAGCGGGCGGCGACGGTGAGCGCGCAGCGCACCTCGCAGCCGCGCTCGCGCAGCCGCCGCACCAGCTCGGCGGCCTTGTAGGCGGCGATGCCGCCGCTCACTCCCAGGAGGACCCGCACGGCGCGCCGACCGTCGTCCGCCGGGTGGTGCTAGTGGACCTCTTCGGCCTGCACCGGCTGCTCGTCGGCGCCGGGCTCCGCCGCCTCGGTGGGCTCCGGCAGGGGGGCTGGACCGTAGTCCCATTCGACCAGGTCGCTCTGCACCTCCTGCATCGCCACCTTGGTCGGCTTCTGGCGGCCGGCCACCTCGACCTTCGGCCGCGCGCCGCGCATCAGCTGCTCGGCCCGCTGAGCGGAGACGAGCACGAAGCGGAACTTGCTGTCCACCCGGTTGGGGGCGCGCTCGTCGCTCGGCAGCTGGTCCTCTTCCTTCGCCTTCTCCTGCTTCGAAAGGCTCTCCTCAACCGCGGCCTCGGTGGCCGCCGCCTTGGTTTTCTTCATGTGGAGCTCCTGTCTTGGAAATCCTTCAGGATGTCGTCGACCCGCGCGCGCATCCGCTCCTGGCGGTGCCGTTTCTCGAGGATGATGGCGGCCAGCACGTCGCTCGCGCGATGCGCGTCATCGTTCACAATAACATATCGATACCGATCGTAACGGCGGATCTCCCACAGCGACACCGCCAGGCGGCGGGAGATCTCCTGTTCCGAGTCGAGGGCGCGGCGGCGCAGCCGGCTCTCGAGGACGGCGTAGGAGGGCGGCATGATGAAGATGCTGTGCGCCTCCGGGTAGCGGCCGAGCACCCGCTCCGCCCCCTGCACGTCGATGTCCATCAGCACGTCGATGCCCTGGTCGAGGCGCAGGAACACCTCGTCCTTCGAGGTGCCGTAGTAGTTGTTGTGCACCTCCGCCCACTCGAGGAAGCTGTCGGCTGCGATCATCCCCTGGAAGGTCGCGTGGTCGACGAAGTGGTAGTCGCGCCCCGGCGCCTCGCCGGTGCGCGGCGCGCGGGTGGTGTGGCTGACCGAGAAGGCGACGCCGCCGAAGCCGGCGAGGCCGCCGGTCATCATGCTGTGGATGAGGGTCGTCTTGCCGGTGCCGGAGGGCGCCGAAAGGATGAACAGCTCGCCGCGCTGGACCGCTTCGCTCAAGAGGCTCGGTAGGGTTGGGGGGGCGCCGACGTGTCGTGCCGAGAGGAGGATAGCACAGGGGCGAGAAGGCGATCGGAGCGAGCCAGCGGACCCCCGCACAGGCATGAATGCCCATGCTACGAGGGGCGCCGGATGAATCCGGCTTCGCGCCCTCGGGCGGTCGAGGTCTAAGATCGAGGTCCAGGAGGCCTGCCATGAGACTTCGCCCACCGTGCCGCCGCGCGCTCCTCGCCTGCGCCCTCTTCGCCATCGCCGGCGCCGCCGCCTCGCAGGTGATCATCCTCGAACCTCCCAACCCCGCCGCGGAGGCCGCGGCGCGGCGCAGGCTGCGGCGGATCGAGGCGAAGGCCGCCAAGCAGCTGGTGAAGAGCCATGGCGATCCGGCGGACGGCGCCAGGCTCGGCGAGGCGCTGCGGGCGATCGGCGCCACCCGGCTCGATCACCCGGCGCCCGCCGTCCGCGCCGCCGTCGCCGCAGCGCGCGATCCGGCCGCCCTCGCTCTCGCCATCGCCGGCGACGCGAGCGACAGCGCCGAGGGCGCCGGCGTCTATGAGGCCGACGTCCTGCTCGTCGCGCTCTCTCTCCCCGCCGCCGCGCCGCGCCAGGCGGAGCTCTGGACGAGGGCGGCAGCGGAGGAACGCCAAGCCGACCTGCCGCTCCGCATCGCCTTCCTCGAGCGCGCCTACGACACCCTGCCGCCGCCCCCTCCAGGCGGGCCGCCGGCCGGCACGCCGGACGCTTTCTCGATCGCCTCCCGGGAGCTCGACGCGCTCCTCGGCGCCGGCCTCGCGCGCGACGCCGTCGCCGCCTTCGACGCCTGGCCGGCGGCGCTTCGCGAGCGCTTGGTGGCGGCGGGCGGCGGCACCTCGGTCGAGGGCTATATGCGGCCCGATCAGCGCCTCTCGCTCGCCGCCGCCCGCCTCCTCGTCGGCGACACGGAGGGCGCCCGCGCGCTCCTCGCTCGGGCGCCCGTCGCCGCCTGGCGGCCGACGGACGGCAACCTGGTGAGCGTCGACCACCGCGATCCGATGGCGGTCTTCCGCGCCATGCTCGAGCGCGCGCTCGCCCCGCCGGGCGGCGACGACCCCTTCCCCGTCCTCGCCGAGTTCGCGGCGTCCGACCTCTTCGGGCCCGGCACCGCGGTCTGGGGAGTCGGCGTCACCGCCTACGCCCGCCTCGCCGAGCGCGAGGGCTATCCGGCGGTCGCCGCCTTCGCCTGGCGGCTGGCGCCGGGAGACCGCGCGGCGGCACCCGCCGAGCCCGCTCTCCTCCCCGCCGCGGCGGCGCGCACCGCCCGCCGCCTGCGCGCCGAGATCTCCGAGGAGCAGCGGCTCGCCGACGCCGCACGGTCGACCGCTCTGCGCACCGCCGGCGAGCATCCCCGGCCGGTGGCGCGCAGTGCGCGCGACGGCTTGCGGCTCGATCAGGCGCCCGATGCGCAGCTCTTCGTCCTCGACCGCGCCGGCCGCAGCGGCCTCGTGGTGCTCGATCGCGAGCCTGCCTGCGGCGAGCTCTATCGCCTCGAGCCGCAGGGCGACGGCCTCGTCGGCGTCCTCTTCGGGTCGTGGACCTCCTGAGGCGACGCCACGCCGCATTCGCGGGGTCGGGTGGCGCCGCTCGCACCCCCGCACGGGCATTCATGCCCGTGCGGGGACTCGCCAGCGCTTCACACCTCGCCCGCGGATCGCGGCGAGCACTCATGTCGCCCTCCCCCTACTCCACGTTCTGCACCTGCTCGCGGATCTGCTCGCAGACCACCTTGGCGTCGAGGACGGCGCGGGTCATGGCGGCGTTGCGGCATTTGGAGCCCAGGGTGTTGAGCTCGCGGAAGATCTCCTGGGTGAGGAAGTCGAGGCGCTTGCCGGAGGGGCCGCGCTCCGCCGCCACTTCGCGGAAGTGGCCGAGGTGGGCGCGCAGGCGGTCGAGCTCCTCGCTGACGTCGCCCCTGTCGACCAGGAGGGCGACCTCCTGGGCGACCCGCGCCTCGTCGAGCGGCTGACCGGCGAGGAGCTCGGCGAGCCGCCGGCGGAGCGCCGCCGCCATCTCGTCGCGCACGGTGCCGCGAAGGGCGTCGAGGCGGTCGGCGACCGCGCCCAAGAGGACCAGGCGCTCCTCCATCGCCCTGTCGAGGCTCGCCCCCTCGCGCTCGCGGCTCCCCACGAGCTGAGCGATCGCCTCGCCGGCCACCGCGAGGAGCAGCTCGCCGTCGCTCTCCTCCCAGCCGCCGCCCTCCAGCTCGACGCGGAAGGCTTCCGGCAGGCGCAGCAGGTCCCCGGCGGCGAGGCCGCTCGCCAGCAGCCCCTGGTCGACGAGCTTCTGCGTCGCCGCCACCGCCGCCTCGACGAGGCCGAGGTGGACGGCGACCGCGGCGCGGCGCTCGCCGCGCGGCCGCAGGTCGACGCGCATCTCCACCCGGCCGCGCTGCACCTCTTTGCCCACCAGCTCGCGGAGGGCGGGCTCGCTCCCCCGCGACTCCTCCCCCATCCGCACCTGGAGGTCGAGGAAGCGGTGGTTGACCGCCTTCAACGAGACGGACATCGTGTGGCGCTCGCCCTCGGCCGACGCCTCGCCGTACCCGGTCATGCTGCGCATCGAGCCTCCTTGCCTGGAACCAGGCTGCGGTCTCAACTCTCCCTCGCGAATCGCTCCGCCGCCGCCTCGGCGGCGGCGAGCCGGAGCTCCAGCTGGCGCGCCGCGGCGCCGAGATCGGCGCGCCGCTCAACGCTGAGCGCCTCGCCGTAGACGAAGTGGACGGCGGCGAACGGCAGCGGCACCAGGAAGCGATCCCACGACCGCAGCCGCCGCGCGCGGCTGGCGGCGATCGCCACCGGCTGGATCGGCAGGCCCGTCGCCGCCGCCGCCAGCACCACCCCCGGCTGCACCACCGAGGCCGGGCCGCGCGGGCCGTCCGGCGTGAAGGCGATGTCCCAGCCCTCCGCCGCCCGGCGCAGCAGGGACCGCATGCCGGCGAGCCCGCCGCGCGAGGACGAGCCGCGCGACGCGTCGATGCCGAAGTGGGCCACCGTCCGCGCGATCAGCTCGCCGTCGCCGCTCTGCGAGATCATCACCGAGATCCGCCGCCCGCGGTAGGCGTACGGCATGAAGAGCAGGTGGCGGTGCCAGAAGGCGAGGATGAAATGCTCGCCGGCGGCCTCGCGGGCACGGACGGGCTCGGCGCCGTGATGGCGCAGGCG
Organism: uncultured Acidobacteriota bacterium; assembly: GCA_963755825.1. GTDB lineage: Bacteria > Acidobacteriota > Thermoanaerobaculia > Multivoradales > UBA5704 > DATBQN01. Next base: position 1,358,390 of record CAVWLA010000001.1, read on the forward strand.
AGCCGTCGCCCGCAGGCTGCGGATGAGGCCGGCGGCGAGCCACGGGAGGACCGCCGAGGATCCTCCGCTCACACCCTGAACTGCAGATCGTAGAGGCGCTTGTAGGAGCCCCCCATGGCGAGCAGCTCGCGGTGCGAGCCCTCCTCGACGATGCGGCCGGCCTCCATCACCGCGATGCGGTCGGCGCGCATCACCGTCGCCAGGCGGTGGGCGATGACGAGCGTCGTGCGGCCGTCCATCAGGTTGTAGAGCGCCTTCTGCACCAGCGCCTCGGACTGGCTGTCGAGCTGCGAGGTCGCCTCGTCGAGGATGAGGATGGGGGCGTTCTTGAGGAGGGCGCGGGCGATCGCCAGCCGCTGCCGCTGGCCGCCCGAGAGGCGGAGGCCGGACTCGCCGATCACCGTGTCGTAGCCCTTGGGGAGCTGCATGATGAACTCGTCGGCGTAGGCCGCCGCCGCCGCCTCGCGCACCCGCTCGAGCGGCAGGTCGGAGCGGCCGTAGGCGATGTTGGCGCGCACCGTGTCGTTGAACAGCATGGTGTCCTGGGTGACCAGGCCGATCATCGCCCTGAGGCTCGCGAGGTCGATCTGCCGGATGTCGACGCCGTCGATCGTCAGCCGGCCGGAGTCGGGGTCGAAGAAGCGCGGCAGCAGGTTGACGAGGGTCGACTTGCCGGCCCCCGACGGGCCGACGAGCGCCACCACCTCGCCGCGGCGCAGCGGCAGCACCACCTCGTGGAGCACCGGCCGGTCGTCGTAGGCGAAGGAGACCCCCTCGTAGGCGAGCCCGCGCTCGACGGTCGCGATCTTCTGCGCCCCCGGCAGGTCGACGATGTCGTTGGGGATCGCCAGCACCCCCGACACCCGCTGCCCCGCCGCCGCCGCCTCCTGCAGGATGAGGTTGACCTTGTTGAGCTTGCGCACCGGGTCGTACATCATGAAGAGGGTGGTCAAGAACTTGATCAGCTCGGCGGCGGTGAGCTCGCCGGCGCGGATCGCCTTGCCGGCGTAGACCAAGAGCGCCGCGGCACCCACCACCGCCAGCGACTCGACCACCGGCCCCGAGGCGTTCGACAGCATCTGCGCCCAGAGGTTGACCTTGAGATGCCGGCGGGTGGCGCGCTGGAAGCGGCCGACCTCGAACCCCTCCATGCCGAACGCCTTGACCACGCGATGGCCGCGGATCCCCTCCGCCATCAGGCTGGCGAGGTCCGACATGCGCTCCTGGCTGCGGTGGCTCGTCCGCCGCATCCCCTTGCCGAAGCGGACGATGGGATAGAGCATGATCGGCGCCGCGACGAGCGACAGCAGCGCCAGCCGGAAGTGGGTCGAGAGCAGCAGGGCGAGGAGGAAGATCAGCGTCACCGACTGCTGGAAGAGGTCGAGCAGGCGGTTGGAGACGGCGTTCTGCATCAGCGCCACGTCGTTGATGACCCGCGCCACAAGCTCCCCCGACGGATGCTCCGAGTGGAAGCGGCTCGACTGGCCGAGGATGTGGCCGTAGAGGTCGTTGCGGATGTCGGTGGTGATCCCCAGGCCGATGTGCTGGAACGAGTAGCCGGAGACGAAGTCGGCGAGGCTGCGCAGCAGGAAGACGACGACGAAGAGGAAGGGGACGAAGTAGACCACCTGGCTCGGGCCGATCCCCAGGTGGCGCTTGAGCGAGCGGTAGCCGCGGTCGATGGCGCCGGCGATGTCGAGCTGGTGCGAGAGCTTGGTGAGCGGCGCCGGCGCGGCCGCGCTCAGCCCGCCCGAGCCGGGCACGGCGCCGGGCTTGGCGGCGTGATGCGTCGGCATCCCCGGCATCCCGATCATCTCCGGCGTCTGGTTGGTGAGCAGCACCTCGCCGAAGATCGGCTCGATCAGCGAGACGATCGCCGCCGTCGCCGCGGCGAAGAGGAGGATGGAGACCGCGGCGAGCGCCGCCCAGCCGAGGTAGCGGCGGATGTAGCGCCAGAAGAAGGCGATGAGATCGCCCGTCATGCAGCGATCCCCGGCGAGCCGGCCGACCGGCTGGTGCCGGCAGCAGTGGCGAGGAAGGCCGCCACCTCGGCGGCGGCGCGGCGGCTGGCGCCGCCCTCGCCCAGCCGCCCGCGGAGCTCGCCGAGCGCCTGCCGCATGCGGGCGATGGCGGCGGGGTCGCCGAGCAGACGGCGCGCCTCGGCGGCGATGCGCTCGGGCGTCGCCTCGCCCTGGATCAGCTCGGGGACGACGCGGCGGCCGAGCACCAGGTTGACGAGCGCGATGTCGGGGAGGCGCACGAGCAGGCGGGCGAGCAGATAGGTCGCCGTCCCCAGCCGGTAGACGACGATCGAGGGCGTCGTCAGCAGCCCCACCTCGAGCGTCGCGGTGCCCGAGGCGCAGAGGGCGAGGTGCGAGTCGGCGACGGCGCGGAAGCGGTCGCTCTCGACCACCTCGACGGGGAGGCCGGCGAGCTCGATCGCCTCGTCGACCAGCTCGCGCGGCAGGCTGGGGGCGAGGATCAGGCGCACCTGGATCGGCAGCTCGGCGGCGAGGAGGCGCGCCGCCGCCAGCATCGTCGGCAGCAGCGCCTCGACCTCCGAGCGGCGCGAGCCGGGGAGGAGCGCGAGGTGGAAGGGCGACGCGGCGGGAGACTCCGCGGGGCTGGTCGCAGCGCCGGTCGCGGCGCTGCCGGTCCCGCGATCCCAGACGCTGGTCAGCGCCGGCACCTCGTCGACCAGCGGATGGCCGACGTGGACGGCGGGAACGCCGGCCCGGCGATAGAAGTCGACCTCGAAGGGGAAGAGCACCAGCATGCGGTCGACGACGCGCGCGATGGTGCGCAGGCGCCCCTTGCGCCAGGCCCACACCTGCGGGCTGATGTAGTAGAGGACGGGGACGCCGCGCTTCTTGAGCTGGCGCGCGAGGCGGAGGTTGAAGTCGGGGAAGTCGATGAGCACCGCGGCGCGCGGCGGCCGGCGGTCGACCTCGGCGAGGAGCGCGGCGAAGATCTGGCGGGCGCGGGAGAGGATGCGGAGCACCTCGGTGATGCCGACGACCGAGATCTCGGCGCTGTCGGCGACCGTCGCGCAGCCGGCGCGGCGCATCTCGGCGCCGCCCAAGCCGAAGGTCTCGAGGCCGGGCATCAGGCGGGCGAGCTCCTCGATCAGGCGCGCGCCGTGGAGATCGCCCGAGGTCTCGCCGGCGACGACCAGCAGACGCTCGCGCCCGCCGGCGCCCGGCGGGCTCACGTCAGTCTCCAGGGGTGGCGCGCCTGGCGAGGACGCCGCATCTCAGGGGATCGGCGCCGGCGGTCCCGAGGGGAAGGGATACATCAGCCAGGCGGCGAGGAGCCCTCCCCCGACCATGCCGAGGAAGAGCTGCAGGAAGAGCACCGCCTGCTCGCGGCGGCCGCGCCGCCAGAGGGCGGTGAAGAAGACGGAGACGAGGAGGGCGTAGACGACCATGAGGAGGAAGTGGCTGATCACCGGCGCTCTCCCTTCAGTCCTTCTTGCCCTGGGCGATGTCCCAGGCGTCGAGCACGAGGAGGAGGTTCATCAGGCCGGCGGTGAGGATGAACGCCGTGCCGTACTCGAACCCCGCGGAGACGATGTCCCCATGATAGCCGACGAGGTAGCGGAGGACGAAATAGGGGACGCCGAGACCCATGCAGCCGAGGGTCGCGAGGTAGGTGAGCGGCTGGCCCTCGACGGGGACGTAGAGGTTTCCCTGGAGGACGCAGCCGATCCAGAGCGTCGCCACGACGAGCACGAAGAAGAGCACCCCGCGCGCCGTCTTGCGCAGCATCAGGTGCCCGGCGCCGGGGACGATCCAGGCGAGGAACGCCGCGAGCAGAGGGCTCGCGACGGCGACGCGCTCGGGGATCTCCGCCGCTGGGGGACTGCCGGGTTCCACCACGTTCGCTAAGCCTCCGTCGAAAAGAGCGCGCGCAGGCGCTCGCGCGTGTGGCGGAGGTCCTCGGGCAGCAGCCTCACCCCGGCCAGCACGGTCATGAAGTTGGTGTCGCCGTTCCAGCGCGGCACCACGTGGAAATGATAGTGGCTCGGCACGCCGGCGCCGGCCGGGGTGCCGAGGTTGATGCCCATGTTGAAGCCGTGCGGCTGGTAGGCGGCGCCGAGCACCCGCTGGCTCTTCAGGACCAGCGGCCAGAACTCGGCCCGCGCCTCCTCGCTGCTCTCCTGCGGCGAGGCGAGATGGGCGAGCGGCGCCACCATCAGGTGGCCGTTCGAGTAGGGATGCAGATTGAGCATCACCAGGTGGTGGCTGCCGGTCGCCACCACCAACCCGTCGGCGTCGTCCGGATTGCGGGCGGCGGCGCAGAAGAAGCACTCGGTCGGCTCAGCGCTCTTGGTGATGTAGGCATACCTCCAGGGGGTGAGGAGAATCTCCATCCCGTCGCCGGCTCAGCACTCGTCGTTGAGCAGCTCGCGCAGCTCCTTGCCGGGCTTGAAGTAGGGGATGCGCTTCGGCGGCACCTTGACGCGGTCGCCGGTCTTCGGGTTGCGGCCGGTGCGCGCGCCGCGGTGACGGATGCGGAAGCTGCCGAAGCCGCGCAGCTCGATCTTCTCCCCGTCCTTGAGCGAGTGGACGATGCTGTCGAACACCGTGTTGACGATGATCTCGGCGTGCTTCTTGGTGAGCTGGGTGGTGCGGGCGACCTCCTCCACCAGCTCCGCCTTGGTCATGCCGTCTTTCGAGGATAGCGTCATCTCCCGTCCCTTTCCGAAAGGGTGGCGCGGGCCCTCTGCCCTGCGGCCCGCACCCGCCCGGTCCCACGGCTACTCCTCTTCGGCGGTCTTCTCGTCGCCCTCGGCGAGCTCGGTGCCATCGGCTGCATCGGCACCGTTCTCGTCGCCGTCGGCGTCGGCCTTCCCCTTCCTGGCGCGGGCGGGCCGCGCCTCCTCAGGAGCCTGATCCTCGACCGCGATCTTCAGCACGCCGCTCTCGCGGGCGGCCTCGCGGCCGGGCTTGCCCTCGGCGTTCTTCTTCGCCGCCTCGGCGTTGAGCTCCTCGACCTCCGCCGCGCTCGGCTGGCCGACGCCGCGCATCGACAGGCCGACCTTCTTCTCGTCCTCCTCGATGCGCAGGATGCGCGCCCGCACCCAGTCGCCGACGTTGAAGTGGTCCTCCAGCTTGGAGCCCGCCGCGACGTCGATCTCGCTGATGTGGGCGAGGCCCTCGAGGCCGTTGTAGATGTCGATGAAGAGGCCGAAGTCGGTGACGTTGACGACGCGGCCGTCGAGCACGTCGCCGACGTGGTGGCCGTTGGCGAAGTCCTCCCACTCGTTGGGCATGAACTCCTTGATCGACAGCGAGACGCGCTGGTTCTCGACGTCGATGTTGGTGATCCGCGCCTTCACCACGTCGCCCTTCTTGAGCACTTCGCTGGGGTGCTTGATGCGCTTGGTCCAGCTCATGTCGGAGACGTGGATGAGCCCGTCGATGCCGTCGGTGATCTCGACGAAGGCGCCGAACTCGGTGAGGTTGCGGACCTTGCCCTCGATGATGCTCCCCTCGGGATGGGTGTCGTTCAATTCCTCCCAGGGGTTGCGCTCGGTCTGCCGCAGCGACAGGCTGATGCGCCGCTGGTCCATGTCGAGCTCGGAGACGATGGCCTCGATCTCGTTGCCCACCTCGAGGATCTTGGCGGGGTTGACGACCTTCTTGGTCCACGACATCTCGGAGACGTGGATCAAGCCCTCGACGCCCTCCTCGATCTCGATGAAGGCGCCGTAGTCGACGAGCGAGACGACGCGGCCGTGCACCCGCGAGCCGATGGGGTACTTCTTGTCGACCAGGGTCCAGGGATCGTCGCTCTTCTGCTTGTAGCCGAGCGAGACGCGCTCGGTCTCGGGGTCGAACTTCAAGACCACGACCTCGACCTCGTCGCCCACCGAGAAGTGCTCGGAGGGGTGGTTGACGCGGCCCCAGGAGATGTCGGTGATGTGGAGCAGGCCGTCGATGCCGCCGAGGTCGATGAAGACGCCGTAGTCGGTGATGTTCTTGGCGACGCCCTTCAGGCGCGCCCCCTCCTCGAGCTTCTTCAGCGTCTCGGCCTTCTTCTTCTCCAGCTCCTTCTCGAGCACGGCCTTGCGCGAGAGGACGATGTTGTTGCGGCGGCGGTCGAGGCTGATGACCTTGAAGTCCATCTCCTGGCCGCGCATCGACTCGAGGTTCTTCACCGGCTTGATGTCGACCAGCGAGCCGGGGAGGAAGGCGCGCAGGCCGACGTCGACCGTGAGGCCGCCCTTGATGCGCTCGATGACGCGCCCGCGGATGATGCGGCCCTCCTTGTAGGCGCGCTCGACCTCGGTCCACTTGCGCATGCGCTGCGCCTTCTGGCGCGACAGCAGCACGTGGCCTTCGAGGTCTTCGGTCTTCTCCAGGAGGACGTCGACTTCCTCGCCGATCGCGACCGACAGCTTGCCGTCCCGGTCCATGAACTCCTCGATGGGGATCAGGCCCTCGGACTTGTAGCCGACGTCCACGATCACCGAATTCGAGGTCACGCCGATGACGCGCCCCATGACGATCTCGCCCTCGGTCAGGTTGCGCATGCTGTCGTCGTAGAGCGCGAGGAGCTTTCTGTACTCCTCCTGCTCGGCAGCCGCGTCATCCTCCACGGGCGCGATCGACAGGTTCTGCTTTTCTTCGGTGGACGGCATAGAAAAACGTACCTCCTTGGGTTTGGATTCAGGCCTCCGCCTGTGGCCCCGGCGATCTGGGGGGGTCGAGCTCTGCTAACTCGTTGAGAACTCGGGGAGTTGGAGTATAGGGTCCCGGCCGTGGGGTGTCAATCCACGCGGCGGCCCGAAAAACCGCCTGCCGCGGCGGTCATCGCCGCCGCCGGCGGCCGCTCCTCCGGCGATCCCCGAGCGAGGTTCTCACAGATCAGGGTGCGGGCCGCCCGGCCGGCGGGCCGCCGCGCGCTCGAGCGCGGCTTCGACCTCGGAGTGGATCTCCGGGCGCGCGGGGCCGGCGGCGTCGAGGGCGGCGGCGAGCGCCCGCATCGCGGCCGGCCCGCCGATCCGCCCCAGCGCCCAGGCGGCATGACCGGCGACCTCCGGCTCGGCCGAAGCGAGGGCGCGCGAGAGCGGCTCGACGTAGCGCGCCTCGCCGCGGTTTCCCATGGCGACGGCGGCGTTCCTCTGCAGGCCGGCGAGCTTCGGGCGCTTCATCGGGCTGCCGCGGAAGCGCTCGACGTAGCTCTCGCGGTCGAGGCCGAGAAGGCCGGCGAGGTCGAGCTCGGCCCGCTCGGCCGGCAGCGCCAGCTGTCCGCGCAGGGTACCTGGCACCTCCTGCAAGGTACCTGGCACCTCGGATTCCAAGGTACCTGGCACCTTCTGCGGGGTACCTGGCACCTCGTCCGGCTCCTGGTTCCAGGGGCAGACCTCCTGGCAGACGTCGCAGCCGAAGACCCAGTCCCCCATCCCGGCGCGGCGCTCCTCGGGGATGGCGCCGCGGTGCTCGATCGTCCAGTAGGAGATGCAGCGGTTGGCGTCCAGCCGGTACGGCTCGGGCAGGGCGCCGGTCGGGCAGGCGTCGAGGCAGCGGGTGCAGCTGCCGCAGAGGTCGGCGAGCGGGACGTCGGGATCGAGGTCGAGGGTGGTGAAGAGCTCGCCGAGGAGGAACCAGGAGCCGCCCTCCGGGTGGAGCAGGTTGGTGTTCTTCCCCACCGCCCCCAGCCCCGCCCGCGCCGCCAGCTCGCGCTCAAGGACCGGGCCGGTGTCGACGTAGGGGCGGGTGGCGGTGCCGGGGAAGGCCGCCTCGAGGCGCCGCGCCACCTGCCGCAGCCCCTCCCCCATCACCTCGTGGTAGTCCCGCCCGCGGCCGTAGCGGGCGACCCGCGGCCAGAGGTCGCCCTCCGGCTCGCCCCCTTCCTTAGATAGAGGCCAGTATTGGAGGGCGACGCAGAGGACCGAGCGGGCGCCTGCGAGGACGGCTGTCGGGTCGAGCCGCGCCTCCACCCGCCGCGCCAGGTAGCCCATCCCCGCGGCGTCCCCGCGCGCCAGCCAGCGCAGGTACGCCTCCCCCGTCGCGCTCGGCGCCAGGGCGGCGACCCCGGCGCGGTCGAAGCCGACCGCGAGGGCCCACGACTTGACGAGCTCGGCGGTGGCGCGGGGATCGGGAGGGGAGGTCACGCGGCCATTCTATGGACCGCCGAGCCGGCGAAGCGGCCGGCGGCTCGCTCGGCGGGCCGCCGAAGCGATCGATCGGCCGCCGAGCGAATTCTTCGCCGTCCGATTCGATTCGTAGCCCGCCGATCGAATCGGCAGCCTTCCGATCGAATTCGTAGCCTTCCGATCGAATTCGTAGCTCGCCGATTCGATTCGTAGCTCGCCAAATCGATCCGTAGCTCGCCGATTGAATCCGTAGGCCGCCAAATCGATTCGTAGCCCGCCGATTCGATCGGCGGCCTAGAAGGCGGTGTTGTCGAGGCCGCCGCAGAGCTTGCCGGCGGTGCTCTGGTAGGTCTTCGTCGCGCCGGTCGCGGTGTCGGTGACGTGGACGCTGTAGGGCAGATCCGAGAGGGCGCCGTAGAAGACCGCGACGCGGTCGGGGAACTGCAGGAGCTTGACCATCAGCTCGACGTTGCCGGGATCGGTGAAGTAGAAGGTGCCGGCGACCTTGGAGAGCGGCTGGGCGACGGCGGCGCCGCTCGTGCCGTTGCCGGGGTTGGCCCAGTCGACGGTCACCGCGAAGCGGTTGGCGAGCAGGCAGAGCGTATTGTGGCTCGGCCGGCAGGCGCCGGCCGCGGCCCGCGCCGCCGTCACCAGCCTGCCCGGTGCCGCCTGCGGAGCGGCAGAGGCGCCCGCCGCCGCGCTGTCGGGGAAGGCGACCTGGTCGACGCCGCCGCAGTCGCCGGTCGAGTTCGAGTAGGTCCGCACGTCGCCGGTGCGGGTGTCGGTGACGGTCAGGGTGAACTGCAGGTTGGTGAGCTCGCCGTAGAAGACCTTCACCACGTCGCCGAAGTCGAGCACCTTGACGAGCAGCTCGATGTTCGACGGATCGCCGAAGGAGAAGAAGCCGGTGGTCGCCGTGCGCGCGATCGCCCGCCCCTTGCCGCTGGTGGCGTTGAACTGGTTCGCCCAGGTGAGGGTCGCCGAGTAGTGGCCGTCCAGGCAGAGCGCGTTGGCCGTCGTCCGGCAGGGGGTCGCCTGCGGCGCGCCGTAGAGCGCGCGGATGCCGGCGAGGTCGTCGGCGCCGAGCCGGCCGCCGCGGCAGTCGTGGTGGATGAAGGCGCGCATGATGGCGTCGTCCTTGACCGGATCGAGGCAGGTCTTCCCCGCCTGGCCGTCGCCGCAGGAGTGGCCGAGGCCGAGCGAGTGGCCGAGCTCGTGGGTGAACAGCTCCTCGGCCTCCAGGCTGCCGCAGGTGCTGTTCTGGAAGAAGCAGCCGATGCCGGCGTTGGTGATGGTGTCGGCGCCCTGGATGGCGATGTAGGTGCGCCCCTTGAAGTTGCCGGTCACCGTGCTGCTCGTCCACGGCCCGGTCACCGCGAGGACGCCGCCGGTGGTGCAGCTGAAGGCCGAGCCGACCTCGCCGTTGGGGTCGTTGAAGAGGATCGAGTTGATGCCGTCGAAGGTCTTGAGACCGGCGGTGGCGGGCGTGGTGCCGGCGTAGACGTAGCGGATCGGGGTGCCGGCGGCGCCGCTCCAGTTGGCGAGGGAGCGCTGGTACTCGGCGTAGCCGCCGCCGGCGAGGCCGGCCTGCGGCGACTCGCTGGCCGAGAAGCGGACGCCGCCGCCCTGATCGAAGGTGAACCAGCGCAGGTTGACCCCCTGGATGGCGAGCTCGCTGAAGGCGCCGCGGACGTTCTCGAGGGCACCCGGGGAGAGCTGGGCGAGGTAGTCGGCGGGGCGCCGGATGCCGCGGCCGCGGTCGGCGAGCCAGGCGGCGAAGCGGTCGAGGTCGCGCGCCGGATCGGCGCCCGGCGCCGTCTCCATGGCGCCGCTCGGCGACCGCCTCACCTCCTCGGCGTCGGCGAGGTTCCTGATGGCGATGCGCTCGCCGCCGGCGGCGGCCTCCTGGAAGGCGCCGAGGAGGAAATGGAGAACGCCGTAGGCGCCGTCCTTCCTCACCGTGAGGAAGAGGAGCGCGCGATCGCCCTCGCGGTAGGTCGGGGCGCCGAAGATGGTGAGGCCCATGCCGCCGTCGTCCGGCCGGCCGCCGAGGACGCGGACGACCACCGAGCTCCCCGCCGTGTAGCCCTTGAGCAGGCGGTCGACGTCGAGCAGGTAATCGGTCGACGGCGCGCCGCCGGCCGGCGAGGGCGCCACCGAGACGATGCGCCCCTCGGCGATCACCGCCGCCTGGTCGGCGAGGTCGGCGTCGGCGACCATGACATAGGAGGTCGCCGCGGCGGGAGCCGCCGCCGCCAGGGCGAAGCCGAGCGCGAGGAGCGCGAGGAGCGAGAGGCTGGAGCCGGGGACGCGGAGCGGGCGATGGGACGACATGCGAAACCTCCGTTCATCTCATCCTACAGGGTGAGTGCCGGAGGCGGCGCAAACGTTTCCTGCGTGTTCCTGGGGAACTGAGGATCGCCGGGAGCTGCCGCGGGCGGGCCCGCGGCAGCCGGCGTCCTGTCTACTGCTTGCTGATGGTGAGCTTGCCGAAGCTGACGCCGAGCTCGACGCCGGTCCCCTTGCCGGTCAAGGCGAGGGAGACCTCGCCCTTGGTCACCACCTGCGCCTCGGCCGACTTGCCGGCGCCGGCCGACGCGCCGGCGGTGGCATAGGCGCCGTAGAGCTCGTGGATGTCCGCCACCTGGGAGAACTTGCCGTGGCCGTCGCGCACCTCGGACTTGCCGGCGGTCAGGCCGCCGCCCTTGGCCTCGAGGGTGACGTCGGCCTTCTGGCCGTTGTCGCAGGTGATGGTGCCGGCGCCCTTGGCGACCTTGTAGAAGGCCGACCACCCCTTGAGGTTGAAGTCCATCTCGCAGACCGTCGTCGACTGCGCGGCGAAGACCGGCGCGGCGGCGAGGAGCGAGAGGGAGAGGGCGAGCGGCGCGAAAACGAGACGTGATCTCATGATCTGTTCCTCCGGAGACTGGTGGGCGAAACCGGCGGACGCCGAGCGGCGGCCGGCCGGCAGATTGTTCGACGAGGGGTTCTCTGCAAGAAAGGGTCCAACTCCGCCGAGAAGGCCGCCGGGCCGTGCGAGGACGGGCGGTCAGGACGAGGCCGCATGGTCCGCTCCGATCTCCGCACGGTCGAGGGCGTAGACGGCGATCGGGCGGTCCCACTTCTCGATCTCGCGCTCGAAGCTCATCCCCAGCCGGCGGGCGACGGCGATCGAGGCGGCGTTGTCGGGGGCGATGAGCGACACCACGCGCGGCGCCGCCAGGCGGCGGAACGCGAACTCGCGGCAGCCGACGGCGGCCTCCGTGGCGTAGCCCTGGTGCCAGTGCCGGCGCGCCAGGAGGTAGCCGATCTCCAGCTCCTCGCGGCCGCCGACCTGCTGTGGGATGAGGCCGCAGTAGCCGATCAAGCCGCGGTCGCGCGGCGGCTCCTCCTTGCGCTCGAGCCCCCAGACGCCGCAGCCGCGGGTGCGGAAGAAGGCGATGTGGCGGGCGATCCAGGCGCGGGTCGCGGTCAGGTCGCGCCGCCCCTCCATGAAGCGCATCACCTCGGGATCGTCGAAGATGACCTGCAGCTCGGCGGCGTCGGTCATCTCGAGCGAGCGCAGGACGAGGCGCGGGGTGTCGAGGATGACCATGGCGGGAGGGCCGGACGCTATCACGGCGCCTGCGGTACACTGCCGCGAGCCCGGCGGAAGGCCGCGGCCGAGGGCCTTCGAGACCCACCCGCCGAGCATCTTAGAAACCGCCGACGAGGAGACCAGATCACCCCATGCCCGACAGCGAGAAGGCCGCACCGATCTCCGCAGAATCCACCTCCGACGACGCTCCGGTCTGGGTCGAGGCCGGCACCGCCGCCCCCGACTTCAGCCTGGCGGCCGACGACGGCTCGCAGGTGACCCTCTCGGCGCTCCGCGGCCGCCCCGTCGTCCTCTACTTCTACCCCAAGGACGACACCCCGGGCTGCACCAAGGAGGCCTGCGCCTTCCGCGACCGCAACGCCGAGCTGCGCGCCAGCTCCGCCGGTGGCGCCGGCGGCGCCGTCGTCCTCGGCGTCTCGCCGGACGACGTGGCGAGCCATGGCCGCTTCCGCGACAAGTACAGCCTCAACTTTCCGCTCCTCGCCGACGCCGGCCACCGCGTCGCCTCCCTCTACGGCGCCTGGCGGGAGAAGAACCTCTACGGCAAGAAGTCGATGGGCATCCAGCGCTCGACCTTCCTCATCGACCGCGAGGGCGTCGTGCGCAAGGTGTGGAAGAAGGTCGCCGTCGACGGCCACGACGAGGACGTCATCGCCGCGCTCGGCCAGCTCTAGATTCTCCGCCGGGTGACCCGCATCCCCCGCCGGCACCGCGCCTCCGCCGCCTCTCGCCCGCGCCTCCAGACATGAGCCGGAACGAGCATTTCCGCCAGCTCTTCGAGCGCGGCGTCGACGCCGTCTGGGTGACCGATGCCGCGGCCGTCGTCGCCTACGTCAGCCCGGCGGCGGCGCAGCTGCTCGGCGCCGCCGCGCCGGCGCCGGGCACCAGCGTCCTCGACGCCGCCCACGCCGGCGATCGCGGCTTCCTCGCCGCGGACCTCGCCGGCCTCCTCGCCCGGCCCGGCTCGTTCGTCAGCGTCGAGTATCGGATTGCCAGCGGGATCGCCAGCGGTATGGCGAGCGGGCCGGCGAGCGGGCTGCTGGGCGGCGACGGCTGCTTCCGCTGGATCGAGAGCACGGTGGCGAACCTCCTCGCCGATCCCGCCGTCGGCGCCCTGGTGTGGAGCCAGCGCGACGTCGCCGGCGGGGGGGCGCGGGCGAGCTCGCCGGCCGCCGAAGGGCGGCTCGCCGACATCCTGGCGCGGGTGAGCGACGGCATCCTGGCGCTCGACCGCGGCTGGCGGGTCACCTACGCTAACGCCAGCGCCGGGCGCGTCCTCGGGGTCGGCGCCGCCGAGCTGGTCGGCCGCGACCTCTGGGAGCGGCTGCCGCAGCTCGCCGGCACGCCGCTCGAGACCCATCTGCGCCGCGCCATGGCGGCGGCGATCGCCGTGCAGTTCGAGGCGCCCGGCCCGGCCGCCGAGCGCTGGCTCGAGGTCGACGCCTTCCCCACCGCCGAGGGGCTGTCGCTGGTGGCGCGCGACGTCACCGTCCGCCGGCGCTCGGCGGCCGAGCTGGCGCGCCTCGCCGCCGACCTCGAGGAGCGCCTGGGCGAGCTCACCACCGCCCTCTCCGTCGCCCCGGTGGGCATCGCCGTGGCGCGCGACCCCGAGTGCCGCGAGGTCGCCGCCGACGCCCGCTTCGCCGCCCTCCTCGGCCTCGGCGACGGCAACCTCATCGCGGCGCGGTCGAGCGGCGAGCCCGGCATCCACTTCGACGTGCTGCAGCGCGGCCGCACCGTCCCTCTCGCCGAGCGGCCGCTGCCGCTCGCCGCGGCGACTGGCCGGCCGGTGCCGGCGGCCGAGTACGACGTCCGCCGCCCCGACGGCGAGGTGATCCACCTGGTGGTCGGCGCCTCGCCGCTCTTCGACGCCGCCGGCCGCGTGCGCGGCGCCGTCGCCGCCTGCGTCGACGTCACCGAGCGCAAGCGCGCCGAGGACGAGGTCCGCGCCGCCAAGCGGGCGGCCGACGAGGCCATCCGCGCCCGCACGCGGCTCCTCGCCGCCCTCTCCCACGAGCTGCGCACGCCGCTCACCCCGGCGCTCGCCATCCTGGCGCGCATCGAGGCGACGGGCGCCGCGCCCGCCGCCCTGCGCACCGACCTCGAGCGGGTGCGGCGGTCGATCGAGATCGAGGCGCGGCTGATCGACGACCTCCTCGACTTGACCGGCCTCGAGCGTGGCGAGATCGCCCTCCGCCGCGAGACCGTCGAGCTGGCGCGGGTGATCGAGCAGGCGATCGCCGCCGCCGCCGCCGCATTCGCCGAGCGCCGCGTCCTGCTGCGCGCCGACCTCGCCGCGGGCGGCCCCGTCGACGCCGACGCCGCCCGCCTGGCGCAGGCGTTCTGGGCCCTCCTCGACCACGCGCTCCGCGAGACGCCGGCGGGCTCCGCCATCGCTCTGCGCACCGCGCGCCAGGGCGGCGAGGTGGTCGCCGAGCTCACCGCGGCGGAGGCCGGCGTGCGGCCGGAGGACTTGACCGACCTCTTCGCCGGCCTCGGCGACGAGACGCTCCCCGGCATCCGGCCGCGCGGCAGCGCCGCCCTGACGCTCGCGGTGGCGGCGGCGATCGTCGAGCGGCACGGCGGCACCCTCGCGGCGGCGAGCGCCCGCCCGCCGAGCCCGGAGAATCCACCGCCGGCGGGCGCCAGGCGGCAGGCCGACGGCTTCATCTTCACCGTCCGCCTGCCGCTCGCGCCGGCCGCCGCGCTCCCCCCGCCGCCGAAGCCGCCGCTCTCGGCCTCGGCGGGCTCGGCAGCGCCGGCCGCCGCCGCCCGCGGTCCCCTCAACATCCTCCTCGTCGAGGACCACGCCGACACCGCCGGCGCCATGGCCGAGCTGCTGCAGCTCGACGGCCACCGGGTGACCGTCGCGGCGAGCGTCGCCGCCGCTCGCCGGGCGGCAGCCGCCGCTGCCGCGGCGCGCTCGGACGGCGGCGGGCTCGATCTGGTGATCTCCGACCTCGGCCTCCCCGACGGCAGCGGCCACCAGCTGATGGAGGAGCTCGCCGCCCAGGGGATCGCCGGCATCGCCCTCTCCGGCTTCGGCGCCCCCGAGGACCGCGACGCCTCGCGCCGCGCCGGCTTCCGCCTCCACCTGACCAAGCCGATCGATCTCCGCGCCCTCCGCGACGCCATCCGCGCCGTCCGCGAGGGGGTTGCCGAGAAGCGGTAAAGAAGCGGTAGACTAGCGCCGCGATGAACGCCACGAAGACCGCCGCCAGGCCCTCGCCCCACGCCGCCACCCCCTTCGACGAGCCGGATCTGGATCCGGAAGCCCGCCTCATCCCCCTCGGCCGGCCGGGCGCCCCGCGCGGCCGCGGCGCCGGGGAGAACCCCGAGAACCGCTTCACCCAGATCGCCCTCGAGGCCGACTACGAGCACGGCGAGCTGCCGCCCGAGCGGGTGGCGACGCGCTACTTCGTCGACGGCACGCGCACGGCGCTGGCGAGGAACGACAGCCCGGACGTCGGCTTCGCGGTGTCGCTCAACCCCTACCGCGGCTGCGAGCACGGCTGCATCTACTGCTACGCGCGGCCGACCCACGAGTACCTCGGCTTCTCGGCCGGCCTCGACTTCGAGACCCGCATCCTGGTCAAGGAGGACGCCCCGGAGCTGCTGCGCAAGGAGCTCTCGGCGCGCTCCTGGGTGCCGCAGACGATCGCCATCTCGGGGGTGACCGACGCCTACCAGCCGATCGAGCGCAAGCTCGAGGTCACCCGCCGCTGCCTCGCCGTCCTCGCCGAGTTTCGCAACCCGGTGGCGGTGATCACCAAGAACGCCCTCGTCCGCCGCGACGCCGACCTCCTCGCCGAGCTCGCCGCCCACGGCGCCGCGGCGGTCGCGCTCTCCATCACCAGCCTCGATCCCGAGCTGCAGCGGCGGATGGAGCCGCGCACCTCGCCGCCCGAGAAGCGGCTCGAGGCGATCTCCCACTTGGCCGAGCGCGGCATCCCGGTGTCGGTGATGGTGGCGCCGGTGGTGCCCGGCCTGACCGACCACGAGATCCCGGCCATCCTCGCCGCCGCCGCCAGGGCCGGCGCGCGTTCGGCGGGGTTCGTGCCGCTCCGCCTGCCGGGGGCGGTCGCCGGCCTCTTCGACCGCTGGCTCGACGAGCACTTCCCGGACCGCAAGCAGAAGGTCCTCTCGCGGGTCCGCGACCTCCGCGGCGGCCGCTTGAACGACCCGCGGTTCGGCAGCCGCATGCGCGGCGAGGGGCAGTTCGCCGAGCAGATCGCCGCCCTCTTCCACACCGCCGTCCGCCGCCACGGGCTCGACGGCGACTTCCCGCCGCTGGCGACCGCCGCCTTCCGCCGCCCGGGCGCTCCCGCCCAGCTGGCGCTCTTCGGCTGAGGATCCTCGATGCCACCGCGCCCGCCCGCCCGCCGTCTCCGCCTCATTTGCCGGCGCGTCCTGCCGGCCGCCGGCCTCGCCGCCATCGTCGCCTTCGGCATCGCCCTCGTCGCCCCGGCCGCCGCCGGCGCCGATCTGCTGGTGTCGAGCAACGGCTCCTCCTCGGTGCTCCGCGCCGACTCCTCGGGGACGTTGCAGGCGTTCGTCGCGCCGGGGGCCGGCGGCCTCGACAGCCCGGACGGCGTCCGCTACGGGCCGGACGGCAAGGTCTACGTCTGCAGCGAGCGGGGAAAGCGGGTGCTCCGCTTCGACCCCGCCTCCGGCGCCTACCTCGGCGACTTCGTCCCCGCCGCGAGCGGCGGCCTCGGCCAGTGCGAGGACTTGGTCTTCGGCGCCGACGGCGCGCTCTACATCACCGACCCGGTGAACGAGCAGGTGCTGCGCTACGACGGCACCACCGGCGCCTTCCGCGACGTCTTCGTCACCCATGCGAGCGGCGGCCTCGACAACCCCAGCGGCCTCACCTTCGGCCCCGCCGGCGACCTCTTCATCTCGAGCACCAACTCGAGCCAGATCCTGCGCTACGACGGCGCCACCGGCGCCTTCCGCGGCGTCTTCGTCGCCGCCGGCAGCGGCGGCCTGTCGCGGCCGGTGGGGCTCACCTTCGGCGCGGACGGCGCGCTCTACGTGTCGAGCATCGACAGCGACCAGGTGCTGCGCTACGACGGCGCCACCGGCGCCTTCCGCGACGTCTTCGTCGCCGCCGGCGCCGGCGGCCTCCACGGCGCCTACGACCTCGCCTTCGGGCCCGCCGGCGACCTCTACGTGGTGAGCATCTCCAGCAACGCCGTGCTGCGCTTCAACGGCGCGACCGGCGCCTACCGCTCGACCCTCGGCGGCAGCGGCCTCCTCTTCCCCACCTATCTCGCCTTCACGCCTCTGCCGCCCTGCACGATGGGGCCGCAGACCCTCTGCCTCCTCGGCGGCCGCTTCGCCGTCAACGCCAGCTGGGCGACGGTCGACGGCGCCAGCGGGCCGGCGGAGGCGGTCAACCTGACCCCCGACACCGGCTACCTCTGGTTCTTCGCCGCCGCCAACGTCGAGGCCCTGGTCAAGGTCCTCGACGGCTGCGCCATCAGCGGCCACTTCTGGGTCTTCGCCGGCGGCTTGACCAACGTCGCGGTGACGACGACGGTGACCGACACCCACACCGGAGCCGTCAAGGTCTACCAGAACCTCCAGGGCCACCCCTTCGCACCGCTCCAGGACACCGCGGCCTTCGAGTGCCCGTGAGGAGCGGCGCGGCGGCGACAGGCTCCGCTCGCGCCGCGCGCGAACGGCGATGAGCACCGGCGACCGGCCGGCACGGCCCGATCGTCCGCATCGCCTGCTCGGGCGCCTGGCCCTCCTCTTCTCGACGCTGGTATGGGCGACGAGCTTCGTCCTCGTGCAGCGGGCGCTCGCCGTCATTCCCGTCTTTCATCTGCTCGCCTACCGCTTCACGCTGGCGACCCTCCTCCTCCTGCCGCTGGCGCGCGGCGCGCGGTGGGACCGCCGGCTGTGGCGCGACGGCGTCGAGATCGGCCTCGCCCTCTTCGTTGGGTTCGCCCTGCAGACGGGCTCGCTCCTGTGGACGACGCCGGCGCGCACGGCGTTCTTGACCGGGCTCTCGGTGGTCCTGGTGCCGGTCTTCGGCCTCGCCGTCGGACGGCCGCTCCGCGCCGGGCCGGCGGTCGGCTCGCTCCTCGCCGCGGCGGCGCTCTACATCCTCTATCTGCCGGCGGCCGGGTCGGGGGCGGCGCCGAGCCTCGGCTTCGGCAAGGGCGACGCCCTCGCCCTGGCCTGTGCCGGCGCCTTCGCCGTCTACGTGCTCCTCGTCGAGCGCGCGGCGCGCCGCAACCCGCTGGCGCCGCTCGCCATCATTCAGTTCGGCGTCGTCGCCCTGCTGTCGCTGCCCGCCCTCGCCTTCCCGCGGCCGAGCCTCCGCGAGGTCAGCGGCTTCCCGCTCGCCGCCATCCTCGTCCTCGCCGTCCTTGCCACCGCCGCCGCCTTCGTCTGCCAGCTCTACGCCCAGCGCCACCTCTCGGCGATCGAGGCCGGCGTCATCCTCACCCTCGAGCCGGTCGCCGCGGCGGCGTTCTCGGTCGCCATCGGCGCCGAGGCGCCCAGCCGCTGGCTGGCGATCGGCGGCGGCCTCGTCGTCGCGGCGATGCTGGCGACCGAGCTGTGGGGCTCGGCCGACGACACGCCCCCCGCCGTCGGCGCCTCACCGCGCGCCTGAAGCTCCTCTTCTTGACCCACCCTGTAATGGAGTAGTCCGCCCTGACCTGTGTGAGGAAATGTGGCCAAATCGGACCCGCCGAGCTGACAAAGACTAAAGCGCTTCCGGCAGGTCAAGGTCGCAAGGCCGGGCCGCAGAACCTATATACAGATTCCTCTCAAACGACAACCGCTTCAGCAAACGCTGCTGTCGCGATACGGATAGTCCGTAGACTGAAAGTCATCATCACCTAAGAATACCGAGATGGAGGGTAAGGGTGAATTGCTCCTGCGCCTTGGCGCTGAGGTCAAGGCCCGTAGGCAGAAACTCGGCCTATCCCAAGAAGAATTGGGCTTGAGAGCGGGCCTCGACCGGACATATGTCGGCGGCATCGAGCGTGGTGAGCGGAACGTCTCAGTAGAAAACCTTAGAAAAATCGCCCATGCCCTCGACCTGCGAATCCACGAACTGATGCTGGGCGTCGACTAGATTGATACTTACCACAATTGTTAATAAGATCTCGGTTGAGATTGATCTGCCGGGAGTAGGCGTCGATACCTATACGGAGTCGGCGCATTTGCTCAGAACTGCCCTTGCAGACACATCCAAGATGAACCGCGATGCGATACTTGAAAACTTCTTGTTTCTTCTTGCTCGCTGTCCCGCGGCTAATGCGAGCGATCTTTGGCACCATGTGACGTATCGAAGTTACTGCGAGATCTTTCCCCACCATCGCGCACAAGATGCCAAGCAGAGTTGGGTTCGAGCCTCAGGTGAAGCACTCGAACTCGCCGTCGAAGCTCTGTATTCACCTGTCCTCTCGGCAGAAGGTATCGGCATCGCGTCACTGATCGGCGGTCCACAAAAGAAAGAAGCTCTCGCCAAGATGGGTCTAGGACATCTAGTTGGAAGTGCTAAATTGGACTTGGTGCTCTATAGACGGGATGGAGCGATCGAGGAGGTCTTCGGCGGCGTTCACGTCAAGGCAAGTTTGGCAGAGAGAGTCTCCGATGATGTGCCATGCAGCCGTGCCATGATGAGCGTGGGCCTTCTTTCGCCCCTTTGGACGCTCGATGTGAAATCCTTTCCTCCTCCTGCCGGTAGACTGGTCAATCGCGGCGAATTGGGCTCTCCGGCTGCGCCATCAGAAAAACGGCGCTACATCGAGGAGCATGGAGAATTCGACAACTGCTATAGCGCCAATCTCCGCACCGTGGCAAGCGTTGAATCCACGCGATCGGGTAAGAAAATCTACACCTTGAACCTCAGCCAACAGCCGGACATGTTCGCGCGAGACGTTATAGCCGCCTGTCAACGTCACCGAGGTAAAAGTTAGCCGAAGAGATCGGCCTGACTATCCTCCTCGCGAACACCGTTGGCGATGTCGCACATTAGCGGATCGATCTCGAATCCCAAGAAGTTAAGGCCTCGAATACGAGCAGCACGGGCAGTTGTGCCACTTCCCATAAACGGGTCGAAAACAACCCCGCCCTCTGGCACGTCGGCAGCCAGAATCGCCTGCAGCGGGAGATCCACCGGGAAGGTCGAGCAGTGTGGAGTCAAGTTCGGTGTCTGAAGTAACTTCCATACCGAGCCGACTGGTGGTTTGACACGGAATCGGTGCTGCTCATCCTTCGCGAAGATGTAGATGCCTTCGTGCCTGCGGTGGGGGCGGCGGCACCGCCCCTCTGGTAGCGGCCTCGATTTCTCCCAAATAACCTCCCCCCTGAAAAGAAATCCACGGTCGGTCAACCCGAGCACCACGCGATAAGGTATTGCCAGCAGGTTTCCGTAGCGAAGCCAGCCGACGCTGCCATCGAGGCAGGCAAGTCGCTTCGCGCGACGCTTAGTGTAAGCGAGGTTAGAAGGAGCGAGGCCAATGCCCTCCGGCCCAAGCGAGCTGTAGCGGCGATCGTCAACTCGCCAGTTCACTGGAGTATTGTAAGCATCGCCGATATTGAGCCAGAGCGTACCTGTAGGTTTGAGACAGCGGAGGGTTTCGCTCAGTATCTCAAGAAGGTTCGAAATATATTCTCGGGGATCGCTCTCGCAACCAATGCCGGCCGATAGCCGTTGCCCCCAATATGGAGGAGAGGTAATGGCTACATCGAAGCTGTCTGACGGGATTGCCCGAAGGCCCTCCAAAGCATTGGCACAATGCACTTCACCCAGCCGCCATTGACCAACTGCATCGATACTCGCTTTCATTCCAGGATGATACTCATCGTCATCCAAGGATGTCAAGGGAGAGACCTTGGAGGCGAAATCCCTTTTGCATCGCTACCACGGTCCTACTTTATACCCTGGCTCGGCCCAAAAACGGGAGGTGTTCGCCTCTCAGGCCAGACCGATTGGCCAAGGAAGCTCCCCAGCCCGAGAAATCGCTCCAAGGTCAACAGTGAGGGCTAGTAACCCGACCGGCCAAGACACCCAAGCGCTGACCGATTTGCTCGCCTCTGGCTTGGTCGCTACTCTCCCATCGGCTAGACTTCCGGCGACCGGCCGCCCTCCCGCGGCGCCCCCCTCCGGGTCAAGCCGGTCACCCGGACGTCAGCTCGACCCCCTGCGGCCCCGACGGGCCGGCGAACCTCGGCCCGCGCCGGCGCGGGCTGCTGCAGAAAGGACGACGATGGATCTCTTCCACCAGATGGCGGGCATGGGCCACGAGCGCGTGCTGTTCTGCTCGAACCCCGACGTCGGCCTGCAGGCCATCATCGCCGTCCACTCGACGGTGCTCGGGCCGGGTCTCGGCGGCGTCAGGATGTGGCCGTACCCCAGCATGGAGGAGGCGCTCACCGATGTCCTCCGGCTGTCGCGCGGCATGACCTACAAGGCCGCCGCCGCCGGCCTCAACCTGGGCGGCGGCAAGGCGGTCATCATCGGCGACCCCAAGAAGGACAAGAGCGAGGCGCTCTTCCGCTGCTTCGGCGAGTACGTCGAGTCGCTCGGCGGCTTCTACATCACCGCCGAGGACGTCGGCACCGACATGGAGGACATGGAGGTCATCCTCACCGAGACGCGCTGGGTCACCGGCGTCTCGCCGGCCCAGGGCGGCGGCGGCGACCCCTCGCCGGTCACCGCCTTCGGCGTCCTGCAAGGGATCAAGGCCGCCGTCCGCTGGACCTTCGGCGACGCCTCGCTCGCCGGCCGCTCGGTCGCCATCCAGGGGCTGGGGAGCGTCGGATTCCACCTCGCCACCTACCTCAAGGAGGAGGGGGCGAAGCTCTTCGGCGCCGATCTCGACCCCGACACCTGCGAGCGGGCGCGGAGCGAGCTGGGAGTCGAGATCGTCCCCGTCGGCGAGATCCTCCAGGTCCCCGCCGACGTCGTCGCCCCCTGCGCCCTCGGCGCCTCGCTCAACGACGACACCATCCCCGAGCTGCGCTGCCGGATCGTCGCCGGCGCCGCCAACAACCAGCTCGCGGACGAGGAGCGCCACGGCCGCGCCCTCGCCGACCGCGGCATCCTCTACGCGCCGGACTTCGTGCTCAACGCCGGCGGCCTGATCAGCGTCTACAACGAGCTGATGACGAGCTACCACCGCGAGCGCGCCATGCGCATGACGCGCGGTATCTATCTCAACATGATGCGGGTTTTCGAGATCTCGCGCGACGAGGGGATCGCCCCCGCCCTCGCCGCCGACCGCGTCGCCGAGGAGCGCATCCGCAAGGTCTCCGGCCTCCGCTCGCAGCACTGGGGACGGCTGATCCGCCAGCGGCGCATCCGCTCGTAGGGCAGGCGCGATGGAGTCTGCCGGCTTTGGGTAGACTCCCACCGTTGCCCGCTCCCGACATCTCGGTCGTCATCCCCGATCTCGACTCGCCACTGGTCGATGGGACGCTCGCCGCGCTCGCCGCCCAGGGAGCGCCGGGGCCCGGCGTCGAGGTGCTGGTCGTCGGCCGCGACGCGCCGGGGAAGGTGCCGCGGCATGATTCCGGTGCACCCGAGGCGGTCGGCGTCCGCTTCCTCGAGACGGCGGAGCGGCTGAACCCCGCCGCGGCGCGCAACCGCGGCGTCGCCGCGGCGCGCGGCGGGAAGATCCTCTTCACCGATGCCGACTGCCGCCCGGCGCCGGGCTGGCTGGCGGCGCTCGCCGCGGCGCTCGACCGCTCGCCGGTCGCCGGCGGCGCCGTCGTCTTCCCGCTCGGCGGCGACCGCTGGGCGCTCGCCGACAACATCGCCTCGTTCCACGAGCTCCTCCCCGACCGCCCGGCCGAGGCCGACAGCCGGCGGCCGCTCGGCAGCCTCAACCTCGCCGTCCGCCGCGACGCCTGGGAGCGGGTGGGGCCGTTCGACGAGTCGCTCGCCACCTCGGAGGATTACGACTGGGTGCTGCGGGCGCGCCGGCTCGGCCTCGCCACCGCGTTCGTGCCGGCGGCGCGGGTCGAGCACGCGGCGGTGCGCACCAGCCGCGCCGCGCTCGCCGCCCATGCCGCCTGGTACGGCGAGCACTTCCACCGCTTCCGCGCCCTCCACCCGCAGGCCTTCGCCACCGGCCCCACCTGGCGGAGCCGCGAGCGGCTGGCCGCGGCGGCGGGGTGGAAGAGCATCGCGGCGAGCGCCCGCGTCTTCCTCGCCCATCCGCGGCTGTGGCGCGCCGTCGCCGCCTTCCCCGGCGTCGTCGCCTTCCGCCGCGCCTGGTACCGCGCCGTGCTCGCCGGCTGGCCGGAGGGCGAGGCGGCGCCGGCCGACGCGGGCGGCCGCCAGCAGGGCGACGCCAGCGGCGGCGGCCAATGAGCGTGCCGACGACCGAGCGGCGGTTCCTGCGCTCGACGGTCGCCGCCTACGGCAGCCAGCTCGGCCGCGTCGCCATCCGCGCCGGCTCGGACCTCCTCCTCGCCCGCCTCATCCTGCCGGACGGCCACGGCCTCTTCGGCCTGGCGCTGGCGGTGGTGACGATCGCCGCCATCTTCCGCGACCTCGGCCTCCCCTACCAGCTCATCCGCGACCAGCGGCGGCCGTACGGCAGCGTCCTCCTCTGGGTGGTCGGCGCCAGCCTCGTCCTCTGGGGGCTCCTCGTCGCCGGCGCGCCGCTCGCCGCCGGGCTCAACCCCGGCCTGCCGCCGATCCTCCGCGTCTACGCCGCCTGGGTCTTCCTCGACGGCCTGGCGGTCGTCCCCAAGCTCTTCTTCGAGCGCGAGCTCGAGGTCGGCCGGCTGGTGGCGCCGGAGATCGCTCGCGGCCTCGCCGTGGCGCTCGTCGCGATCGTCCTCGCCTGGCGCGGCGCCGGCGTCTGGAGCCTGGTCGCCGGCGAGCTCGCCGGCGCCGCCCTCTTCGCCGCCCTCCT
Organism: uncultured Acidobacteriota bacterium; assembly: GCA_963755825.1. GTDB lineage: Bacteria > Acidobacteriota > Thermoanaerobaculia > Multivoradales > UBA5704 > DATBQN01. The sequence goes on from CAVWLA010000001.1 coordinate 1,381,989, forward strand.
CTGGTGGCGGGCGCGCGGGCGCTTCCCCATCGTGCTCGAGCCGCGGCTCATCTGGCCTCTCATCGCCAGCAGCTCGTACCTCTTCCTCATCGCCCTCCTCGCCCTCCCCATGCCGGCCTTCGCCCGCTTCATCCTGGCGCCCTACGCCGGCGCCGCGATGGTCGGCCAGTTCGACAAGGCGCGCGACTGGGCCTTCCGACTGCAGGTGCTGGTGCTGCCGGCGGTGGCGCGGGTGCTCTACCCGGCGCTCGTCGAGTACCGCCACGGCGACCGCCGGCGCTTCCTCGCCGCCTACCGGCTGGGGACGGTGACCATCCTCGCCTTCGAGACGCTCGCCGCCTACCTCCTCTTCTTCAACGCCGACGTCATCCTGCTGCGCGTGCTGCTCGGCCCGCGCTGGGGGCCGGCGGTGGGACTCCTGCGCATCCTCTGCTTCGTGCCGCTGACCGACCCCTTCTCGCGGCTCGGCGGCGAGGTGCTCAAAGCCGAGGGCGAGGACCGCGGCTGGCTGGCGATCGTGGCGCTCAACTTCGTCTCGCTCCTCGCCTTCGGCATCCTCCTCACCCGCTCGCTGGGCGCGCCGGGGATGGCGTGGGCGCACTTCCTCCTCGCCGGCAACCTGCTCATGGCCTGGCGGGTGTGGCGCATCTGCGGCCCCGAGTTCTGGCGCCTGGCGCGCGACCTCGCCTTCCTCTACCTGGTGCCGCTGCCGCTCTTCCTCGCCGCCGCCTGGCTCCTCCCCGCCGGCTGGGGGCGCCTGGCCGCCTCGATCGCCGCCGGCGCCATCGCCGCGGCGGCCTATCTGCTGCGCTTCCGCCGCCCCTTCACCGAGCTCTTCACGGCGGCGGTGCCGGCGCTCGCCGCGGCCGAGATCGAGGTGATGCCGTGATGCCGCGGCGCTCTGCCGCCCCGGCGTCATCCGGCCTGCTTCCCGGGCCGACGAGCGACGACGAGCGGCCGCTCCGCCTGGCCTTCGTCATGCCCGGCGTCGGCATCTACCGGCGCGGCGCCGAGGCCTTCGTCGTCGAGCTGGCGGCGGCGCTCCGCGATCGCCGCGGCTGGGAGGTCACCCTCTTCAGCCGCGGCGAGCCGGGCCACGGCCTCCCCTGGCGGCGCCTGCGCGCCCTGCCGCGCGACCAGCGCGCCGTCGTCGCCCTCTACGGCGCGGCGCGGCTCGGCCGCAAGGTTCTCGACACCCTTTTCCTCGATCCGCTGAACCTCGAGTGGGACACCGCCGCCCTCGCCGCCTGGCCCGCCCTGGCGCGCGGCCGCTACGACGCCATCGTCATGGAGGGCGGGCTCGCCGGCGCCTGGATCGCCCGCCTGCTGCGGCGGCGCCAGGGGGTGCCGTGGATCGACATCGCCCACGGCCTGTCGCCCAAGTGGGAGGGCGCCTTCGCGCGCCAGCGGCCGGACCGCGCCGTCGCCTTCACCGCCGCCGCCGCGGCGCTCATCGCCGCGCGGGCGCCGCGCGCCGCGATCGCCGTCATCCCGCACGGCATCGACCTCGACGCCTTCCACCCCGGCGCCGCGCCGGCGCCGCTGGCGCTGCCGCGCCCCGTCGTCCTCGCCGCCGGCGCCGTCGACGAGCACAAACGGCTCCACCTCGCGGTCGAGGCCGTCGCCCGCCTCCCCACCGCCAGCCTCGTCGTCCTGGGGAGCGGGCCGCAGGGCGGCGCCCTCGACGCCCTCGCCGCCCGGCGCCTCCCCGGCCGCTACCTGCGCAGCGAAGTGCCGCGCGCCGCGATGCCGGCCTGGTACGCCGCGGCCGACCTCTTCACCCTGCCGTCGGCGAGCGAGTCCTTCGGCCTCGCCTACCTCGAGGCGATGGCCTGCGGCCGCGCCGTCGTCGCCCCCGACGACGCCGTCCGCCGCGAGGTGATCGGCGGCGAGCAGCCGGCGGCGGGCGCCGCCGGTCTCTTCTGCGACGTCGCCGATCTCGAGGCCTACGCGGCGGCGCTCGCCGCGGCGCTGGCGCGGCCGTGGGGCGAGGCGCCGCGCCGGCGCGCCGAGCGCTTCCCCTTCACGGCGACCGTCGACGCCTACGCGGCGCTTGTCGGCGCCGTCCGGCGCGAGACCCGCCGCTCGCCGCCGGGGCGCGAGAGCGGAGACGAGGCCGCCCGATGAGCGCCTTCCCGCCCGTCCTCATGCTCCACCACGTCGAGCCGGGGCTGCTCGCGCCGCCAGCTCTCCATCCGAACAGCTACGTCAGCCGCGCCGAGCTGGCGGCGTTCCTCGATCTGCTCGCGGAGAGGCGCTTCACGACCCTCACCCTCGCCGAGGCCACCGAGCGCCACCTCGCCCGCCGGCCGCTGCCGCGGCGGCCCGTCGTCCTCACCTTCGACGACGGCTGCCGCTGCTTCCGCGACCATGCCTGGCCGGAGCTCGCGGCGCGCGGCATGACGGCGACGCTCTTCGCCGTCGCCGGCGAGCTGGGCGGCACCAACCGCTGGGACGCCGCGGCCGGCGAGCGGCGCGAGGAGCTCCTCGGCGCCGCCGACCTCGACCGCCTCGCCGCCGCCGGCGCCGAGATCGGCTCGCACGGCCTCGCCCACCGCGACCTGACGGCGCTCGGCGCCGACGAGCTGCGCCGCGAGACCGCGGGCTCGCGGACGGCTCTCGCCGCGGCGCTCGGCCGGCCGGTCGCGACCTTCTGCTACCCTTACGGACGGCTCGACGCCGGCGCCGAGGAGGCCGTGCGCGCCGCCGGCTACCGGGCGGCGGTCGGCATCCACGGCCACCCCGGCGCGCGGGCCGGAGATCCCCACGCCCTGCCGCGCATGATCGTCAACCCCGGCGACAGCCCCTTCGAGCTGCTGCTCAAGGCGCGGGGCCTCTACCCGCTGTGGAGCCGCGTGCCGCGGCTCGGCCTGCTCCGCGCCCTCCGCCGCCCGGCCGGCGAGGAACCTCCGAGGAGCAACGGATGATCTGGCCTCGCCTCCGGCGCGACTTCGCGCGGCTCCGCGCCGTCAAGGGGAGAGGGGCCGCCATGGCACTCGTCGACGCCCTGCTCTTCGACTCCGGCTTCCAGGCGCTCCTCGCCTATCGCATCGGCCACACCCTCCTCGGCTGGCGGGTGCCGGTGCTGCCGGCGGTCTGCCGGCGCTGGGCGATCGCCGCCTGCGGCGTCGACATCCTGCCGCGGGCCGAGATCGGCGGCGGCTGCATCGTCGCGCACGGGATCGGCCTGGTGATCGGCGGATGGACGGTGATCGGCGAGGACTGCACGCTCCTCCACGGCGTCACCCTCGGCGAGGTCCGCTTCGACGAGCTCGACTGCCCGACGGTCGGCGACCGGGTGACGATCGGCGCCGGCGCCCTGGTGCTCGGCGGCATCCGCATCGGCGACGGCGCGACGATCGGCGCCGGCGCCGTGGCGCTCGCCGACGTCGCCGCCGGCGCGCGGGTCGCCGGCGTGCCGGCGCGGCCACTGGGTCCGCAGCGACCGGCGGCATCGAAATTGCCAGAGTTCCCAGCGCCGCCACAGCAGCTTGCTGGCAACGCCGATCCCCTGCGGCGAGACGAGGAGACCGAACGACTATGAGATCCGTCCGCCGCTCGACCCGCGCCCTGCTCTCCTTCGTCATGCTCGCCGGCCTGGCCGGATTGGGTGCCGGGGCCCGCCCTGCCGCCGCCAGTGGCCTCCTCTGCGACAGTGGCACGGCGCTCACCCCGATCGGCGTCGACACCGCCGCCGGCCGCGTGCTCCTCGCCGTGCCGCCGCTCGCTGGCGACCCTGGCGGAGCGGCTGGAAAAGAGAAGGGCTGGATCGCCGAGCTCACGGCGTCGGCGGCCGAGATCCCCGTCCACCGCGACCAGGGCGCGCATTTCGGCGGCTCGGTCGGCCCCGGGCCGGTCATCGCCCTCACCAGCTGCGGCGACACCTGCCTGCAGCCGGTGCGCTGGGAGGAGGGCGGCTTCCGGCGGCTCGGCGAGCCGGTGCTCGTCCCCGCGGCGGTCACTGGCGGCGCCACCTACGATCTCGAGGGGAGGCCGTGGCTGGTCGTCCACGGCAAGGCCGCCCAGGCGGGGGAGGTGAAGGCGTGGGCCTACCGGCTCGACGGCCGCGAGTGGAAGCGCGCCGGCGGCCTGACTGTCGCCGCGGTGGGCGACCTGCCGGCGGTGCCCGCGCCGCAGCGGCTCGACGGCGTCGTCTCCGGCACCGGTCTCTTCTCCTCCTCCGGCCCGGCGACGGTGTGGGCCGGCGGCCTTCCCGGCCTGCCGCCTGCCCGGCAGGGCCAGGTGATCGCGCTCGGCGGCGGCAGCGCCGCCTACCTCTCCGCCGACGGCGCCATCTACCTGTCGGCCGATGCCGGCAAGCGCTGGCGGCGGTCGGTGTGGACGCCGTGGGGCTCCGACACGACGGGGATCTGGCGTCAGGGGAAGGACTTCTGGGTCGACCTGCCGGTCGGCGACCGCCGCGGCCCGCTGCAGCTCGCCTGGTTCGACCGCCGCCAGCCCAACGAGGAGAAGATCGTCCTCACCCGCCTGAGCCCGGCGGGCGACTGGGCGACCCTCGCCGAGGCCGCCTCCGACGTGCGCTCGAAGAACGGCGAGCACCTGCCGGTCAACCTCGTGCTCACCCCCACCGCCGAGACCTGGATCCTGCTCTCCGGCTGCGCCGGCACCGCCGGCGGCTCGGGGCTCGTGCTGCGCGCCTACGACAAGGGCGCTCTCGGCGACCCGCGCTTCGTGCCCTTCCGCGAGGGCCGCGAAGCCCAAGCGAATTAGTTAGGACAGACCATTTCGTTCCCAACCTCTATAGGTTGTGAGCGATGCAGACGAGTGCCTACTCTTGCGGGACGGCCTTCAGCCCTTGATCAGAACGCCGCCTTTCTTCTCCCCCACCCGCCTTCACGAAGATGCCATCGACCTAGTTTCGACTGATCACGTCGAGTCTGCCCCACGCAACTCCTCGTAGTCCACCCTGGGGCCTATGTTGGACCCGGGATCGCTGGCCGGCGAAAATGCCCCATGCGTCCGTCTGAATCGTTGACGGGGATCGTGGTGCCCGCCGTCTCAGTCGAGGAAGTCGCGGCAGAGCACCTCATCGAGAGCTGGCGCGGCTCCATAGAGTACCCGTAGAGGCGCCGGCAGGGCGCGTGTGGTAACCAAGGGCAATCGAGCAGTTGTCGAAGACAGAGAGAGGGAAAGCCAGCTGTCGAAGGGCACCTGGGGCAGGGTGACAAAGGGGCAAGTCTTGCTAAAAAGAGATGGGTTAATATCCTAATGTCGCTATAACACTGTTGCAATTTACCATGGCGGCCGCTAGGGTCAATCCAACATGACGAGGCAACTCTGCGGCCAGGCTTCGAAAGATTCCGCTATGGACTATTTTATTGTGTGTTTTCTGCGCGCTACATCTTCGACCGGCAACGCTCGTCTGGAGGCCGACGCCCGGAGCACTACCGAGCGACCGGCGACGCGCTGATCGCTTAACGCTGGCCTCTTACAACCACAAGCAAAGCACGCCTGATACTCAGTCAGTCGCAACGCCCGCAGAAGATAATATCTCAACAATAAACACCGGCATGACAGAGAGGCTGCTCATGAAATACATTGGCACGCTGCTCAAGGGACAGAACACTTTCGACTATCTGAATGGCACCCTTCTTGTGCGCCCAGATCCCCGCGGGGCCGTCAGCTACATGCTTAGCGAGGGGAAATCGAATGGAGATACTATCGCCATCGATGGCCACCCGACAGAATATAATGGTGCTTCTGCCATTTTCGTCGACGACCTCTACCATCTCTTCCAAGGAACATTCGTGAGCACTTCTGACTCCGAGCACCGTGTCGATGCCATGTTGATCCACAGCCGTAGCGCTAGCCCTGTCACGGGAGGCGTGAGCGCAGACGCCGTCGCTGCTCGACCTCGCAAGAGGATTAAGCGAATCGCGCCGCAAAAGTAGGTGCCTTAGATCGATGACAGGACGCTCGCCAGAAGATTGAGAGGCACCTCTTTTCCGCAAAGGAACCACGTATGCCTACCATGACGAAAGTGTTAATCGCATCACTGGTGGCCGCGGAATTGGTAGGCTGTACCAGCGCTCAGAGGGCGGTGCCCGACAAGGACTTCAACGGCATCGCCGCGGGTCAGCCTAAAATCTATGACGACCGCTCACTTGAGCAGATGTTAGAGGGTTACCAAGCCCAGCTGGCGCAGCTCCAAGCCTTCGACAGTACAACGCTTACTGGCCGAATAGGCAACATACAGGGCGCCACTTCTCAGCAATCTTCCTTCGTGGCACAAGCCACTGCCCGACCAACGCCGGACGTTAGTTCCACTGTCACCACCGGTGTCTTGCCTCGCAGATCAACTGGACCGGGTTGGTTGATTTCTGTGTAACTCCTCGCCCCGGCCTTCAGGCCGGGATCGCGACCTCCTGCTGTTGCCCTACCCGGAGCTTTTCGAGCTTTTCCTTGGCCGCCTTGGCCCAGGTCTGCCAGGCCGGTAGCTGCACCGCCTTGCCGCCTTGGTAGACCTCGAGCGGCGGGACAGGATCGCCGCCGGCTTCCGGTACCAGGGCCCAGTGCGGCCGGATCTCGTTGTACCGCTCCCGGAACGCGTCGAGCTTCTCGCGCGCCTCCGGCGGCGAGGCATATAAGTGCCAGTACACCTCCTCGGCCTTGAGCGTGCGGTGAAACCGCTCCAGCAGGCCCAGCTGCTCGGGCGTCCGATAGCGAGTCCGCACGTGGTCCAGGCTTCCGGCGATGTGCCCCCGAAACCGACGCGACAAGAAGCTCGACCCATTGTCCGTGACCAGCGTCGGCCGCCGTGCAAGCGGGCCGTGGAGCCGCTCGGCTTCGGCCTTGGCTTTCTCGATGCCGACGATCAGAGACGCCGCATCGAAGCTGGGTGACAGGTGAATCGCCAAGAGGTACCGGCTGAAGTAGTCGACGACCGTCACCGCGTACCACCAGCCGTGGCCTGGAATGTGGATGTAGGTCACATCGGCCTGCCAGAGCTCGTTTGGGCCCTGCGGCAGCAGCTCGAACAGCTTGGCCGCTTGGTACAGCTCGATATCGCGGCTGCGCCTCTTGATCAGCAGGCCGGCGGCCTTCAAGACTCGGTACACAAAGCGGTCCGTGACCCGCTGGCCGGCCCGTCGCAGCACAACCGCCAATCGCTTGTAGCCCCACCAAGGGAACTGCTTGGCGAAGCCGATCACCACCGCAGAAAGCTGTGGATCGAGCGGCCGCGGAGACGGCCCAGGACGCCGCCGCGCAACCACCGGCCGGCGGAAGAAGCTCGAGCACGGCAGGCCCAGAGCACGAACCACCTGCTTCAGGCGTACCGTCGGATGGCTACGAACTACCTCTCGGATCATGCTGCGAAGCATCTCGCTCAGCATGAGCCGGCCCGGAGTTTTTTTAAAATGTCGTTGGCGATCGACAGCTCACCGATGATCTGCGCCCGCTTCGCCAGCTCTCCCTCCAGCTGCTCGATGCGGCGGGCCGCCGCCGCCTCTGCCGAACCATCCGGCTTGGCCAAGCCAGTCTTACCCGCCGCCAGAAACACGTCGCGCCATCGGTAGATCGTCACCTCGCTCACCTGGTACCGCCGCGACAGTGCAGCCGCCGACTCCTCCCGCCGCAGCAGCGCCAGCACCACCTCCAGCCGTTCCTCCGCCTTCAGCTCGCTCTTCTTCGCCATCCTGGGTCTCCCTGTCGGCCTATCGGCCTTACTCTACCCAGGTCCCAAGATCTACGAGCTATACAACCGGTGCAAACGCCGGCACTCAGACCGTCACTAAGAACGCCAGCGTGACACCAGCAGTTCCCGGTATCACGGACACAGGCGCCGCAGCGCTGCCCAGCTCTTTCTCTACCTCTGCTTCTGACGCCCTTGCTGAGGAGGCCCAGCTAGCCTTTGAGATAGCGAATCTCCGGCTGCTCCTCCAAGAATCACTCTCAGACCGCTTCGTCAACGGCACAGAGCTGCCCAAGCGTTCCGTTACCGTCGGCATTCCCATTAGCATCGAACCGCAGCCCGGCTCCGAGAATGCGGTGGCGGACGTTGAGGTGCGCATCACCGCAGCAGGTAGATCTAGTAAGGATATGCCCAACTGCGGTTCTAGCTTTCGAGGGAATTGGTCGAAGAGCACTAGCTACAAAGTAAGCGAGAGCGTCCAGTACTCGGACCTAAGCTTCGTTAGCCGGGTGGACTCGAACCTAGGCAAGACTCCAGGCGATCCGAGCACCACAAAAGGACCTAAGAGCACCTGTGGCGACCTGTGTCCTTGGTCATTACTCGCTTCAGCCCCTGCCGGCAAGTGCGAGGAGATCGCCGCGCCAAAGGAAGGAACGACAGCGCCAGGGGTGATTGCACTCTTGCCCCGCGAGAAGACCTACAACGTCACCTCAATCAAGGACAGCAGGGTGTCACTAGGCGCGGGCGCTGTCGTCGCAAATGTCATCAACCTAGGCATCAACTGGATGGGTCGCAAACAGGCGTATTACATCGTCCAGGCCGTCGACACGGTAGCATTGCAGCGCGCCACGACGCAGGCGGCCACTACCGTGCTTGCCTGGCAGTTTCGACCCGTTCTCGGCGAGAAGAGCGTGAAGCCAGGCCTGCGTCAGGTGTTCGCGCGTCTGTCGTTCGATGTAAGTGGCGTGGCTGAGGATCTCGCCCAAGTCACTGTACGCACGACGTGGCGCCGCTACGATCAGAAAACAGGAGTGGTAGGTGGCTCCACAAAGATCGACGCCTGGAGTCATTGCTATCCGCTCATCGACACCGCCGGGTTCGCAATTGGCTCCTCTCTCGAATGGTCAGATCTCGGTAACGGACAGATCGCCGTTACAGATAATGGAGTATTCCCTCCTGGCACATCAATATTACTACCTGAAGGACCTATCACCGACACATCTCCCAATTTCTTACTTGATTCCAAGCGTCTCATGTTCAACCTGGCTGCCGCCCAGGTCGTGCGATCCAGCGTCGGCTCCGTCGTGTCGATCGCTGGCAATCCCTGCGAGCTACAAACGACAGCCTACTGCGTAAGCGGGGCCAGCGCTAAGATCGAGGTGGCCAATGTAGAGCCCTATAACGCCACTCAATCCAAGGTAATTGTCAACCTAAAGGATGGCGACATAACAAACTACGAGAAGGCTCCGCCGCTGGTCCTGCTCGGCAGCCACGTGTATGGTCTCCGTGACGCGCCATTTTACGAAGTACAGTGGGCGAAGGTGGAAGGGAACGCCGCTCTTAGGAAGTGGAAGAGGCTCAGCGTCATAGCCGCGACCGACGATGTTCGGCAGGCGCGCGGCGTCTCACTCGCGCATCCCTTCTGTGGATCAGCGTTCTATGACTCTGCACAACTCGTGTTCGGTGGTGTCTTGCCTCGCAGATCAACGGGACCGGGTTGGTTGATTTCTGTGTAACTCCTCGCCCCGGCCCTCAGGCCGGGATCGCGACCGCCTCCTGTTGCCCTACCTGGAGCTTCTCGAGCTTTTCCTTGGCCGCCTTTGCCCAGGTCTGCCAGGCCGGCAGCTGCACCGCCTTGCCACCTTGGTAGACCTCGAGCGGCGGGATCGGATCGCCGCCGGCTTCAGGTACCAGGGCCCAATGCGGCCGGATCTCGTTGTACCGCTGCCGGAATGCGTCGAGCTTCTCGCGCGCCTCCGGCGGCGAGGCGTACAAGTGCCAGTAGACCTCCTCGGCCTTGAGCGTGCGGTGAAACCGCTCGAGCAAGCCCAGCTGCTCGGGCGTCCGATAGCGAGTCCGCACGTGGTCCAGGCTTCCGGCGATGTGCCCCCGAAACCGACGCGACAAGAAGCTCGACCCATTGTCCGTGACCAGCGTCGGCCGCCGTGCGAGCGGGCCGTGGAGCCGCTCGGCTTCGGTCTTGGCTTTCTCGATGCCGACGATCAGAGACGCCGCATCGAAGCTGGGTGATAGGTGAATCGCCAAGAGGTACCGGCTGAAGTAGTCGACGACCGTCACCGCGTACCACCAGCCGTGGCCCGGAATGTGGAGGTAGGTCACGTCGGCCTGCCAGAGCTCGTTCGGGCCCTGCGGCAGCAGCTCGAACAGCTTGGCCGCCTGGTACAGCTCGGTATCGCGGCTGCGCTTCTTGATCAGCAGGCCGGCGGTCTTCAAGACTCGGTACACGAAGCGGTCCGTGACCCGCTGGCCAGCCCGGCGAAGCACGACCGCCAATCGCTTGTAGCCCCACCACGGGAACTGCTTGGCGAAGCCGATCACTACCGCAGAAAGCTGCGGATCGAGTGGCCGCGGAGACGGCCCAGGACGCCGCCGCGCAACCACCGGTCGGCGGAAGAAGCTCGAGCACGGCAGGCCCAGAGCACGGACCACCTGCTTCAGGCGCACCGTCGGCCGGCTACGAACTGCGTCCCGAATCATGCTGCGAAGCAGCTCACTCAGCATGAGCCGGCCCGGAGTTTTTTTAAAATGTCGTTGGCGATCGACAGCTCGCCGATGATCTGCGCCCGCTTCGCCAGCTCTCCCTCCAGCTGCTCGATGCGGCGGGCCGCCGCCGCCGCCACCGAACCATCCGGCTTGGCCAAGCCCGTCTTGCCCGCCGCCAGGAACGCTTCGCGCCAGCGGTAGATCGTCACCTCGCTCACCTGGTACCGCCGCGACAGCGCAGCCGCCGACTCCTCCCGCCGCAGCAGCGCCAGAACCACCTCCAGCCGCTCCTCCGCCTTCAGCTCGCTCTTCTTCGCCATCCTGGGTCTCCCTTGTCGGCCTATCGGCCTTACTCTACCCAGGTCCCAAGATCTACGAGCTATACAGGTGGCGACTTCATCGCCACACAAGCGGTTACCCTTTCAAGCGGCGACACTGGCACCATTATCGGCATTAGCGGCCAGAACCTGACGGGCGTTCGGGTCCTTGTGAACGGTATACCGGCCGAACGAGCGGCGAGCACGCACGCTGGTTGGGTTCCGACGGTGCCGGCGAGCCGCACTCGGGGACCGGGTCTCTCCCGGCCGCCAAAGGTACCATCCGTTACTCCTTGCCTGGCGCCGACCATCGATGAAGGTTACGAACCCACCATGGTGCTCCTGCACGTCCCTGCATGCCTTGCCTCAGGTCTCAAAAGCATTGAAGTGGCACGTCCCCACGGTGAGGTAACTATTCTGGCAATCGATGCCGGCGATCTCAAACCGCAAATCAAGCAGCCTGATCCGTTGCCACAAGTGCCGGCCGGAACCAAGCGGGCGATCAAGCTAACCGGCTCTAACCTCGGGTTGATTCAGGACGTGCTCTACAATGGCAGTACGGTGCAGCCGAAATTTGCTGAGGACAAGAGCTACATGACCATCGTACTGCCTGACGACATAAACAACGGCAAGCCCGGCTTCTACCTCTTGACAGCGGTCGCGAGCGACAAGGCCAAGACCCAAGTTCCCGTAGTGATCACCATTGCGGCACCGCCGAAACCACCGGCGTAGCGGGGAACAAATAGAACTACAGTAGCAGCAACCTCAGCTAAGAACACGGCTATCCGTTCCGAGCGCAGACTTGCTGCTTTCTCTGGACCGGCATACCAGAGCGCTCCAGCGCATTAGGACGCCGGCGCGAAGACGGCGTGGAAGCCGAGGTGGATCGGCGAGGCGAGCGGCAGCCGCGCGCGCGGGCCGGCGGCGACGTCCAGCGCATCGAAGACGAGGAACGAGCTCTCGCGGCAGCCGGCATCGAAGAGCTGGCAGAGAACGACACCAGGGCGGCGAACACCGCGCTCGCCCGGATCGCCTGGATCTCCCGGCTCCCCGACAAAGACCGGCTCGCCGCCCAGGTAGGAGCCCGCCGGCACCTGCCAGAGGTCGGCGGACTGCGGGCTCGACCAGGTGAGATGGGCGAGCTGGTCGAAGAACTTCCGGCCGCGCCGGCCGCGGCGCGACATCCCCAGCAGCCACAGGTCGTCGTAGGAGAGCCCGAGGCGGAGCGGGTCGATGGCCGGGAAGTCGGGGGCGCGGTCGTAGGCGATCTCGTGCCGCTCGGCGAGGGTGCCCTGCGCGAGGTCGACGACGAAGCGCACCGGCCGGCCGGGCGCCACGTCGGCGAAGAGGTGCGGGATCTCCTGGTACTGGTCGTAGACCGGGCGGTCGAGCTCGAGGACGTCGACGGTCAGCCGCTCGCCTTCCTCGAAGCCGTTGATGGTGTGCAGGCTGTAGCGCTCGCCGATGGGGACCGTGGCGACCGCCTCGCCGGTCTCGCGCGAGACGACGAGGAGCCGGCTCCCCAGCTCGGGGCGCCAGGCGAGCGACTCCATCAGCGTGCGGCCGCCCGCCAGGAGCTCCATGTCGAGCAGGTAGGGGGCGAGGTAGAAGACGGCGTGCCGCGGCGTCAGGCAGAAGTCGTGGAGCGACGAGGCGGCGGCGAGCGGCAGCCGCCGGCGGTAGGCGAGGCGGCCGGCGGCGTCGAAGCGATAGAAATTGAGCAGCGGCCGGTCGCGCGAGAAGGAGATGCCGAAGTTGAACAGCTCGCCCGTCTGCGGGTCGATCTTGGGGTGGGCCGCGAAGGGGGAGAGCGGATTCAAGCCGCCGCCGAAGGTGAACGGACCGCGGGTCTCGAGCGTCGCCGGGTCGAGCTCCCAGGGCAGGCCCTGCTCGCCGAAGGCGAGGACGGCGTCGCGGTAGGGATAGGCGCTGACGTTGACCGGCGACTCGAGGGCGATGCCGCGCACCAGCTGGTCGCCCGGGAAGGCGGTGCCGAAGGCGCGGAAGAGCGCCGCCCCCGCCGCCTCCTCGGCCGTCCACTTGTTGCTGCGCACGAAGCGGTTGACGAAGCGGACGCCGCCGCCGGCCTCGCCTCCCCCACCATCGAAATGGAGGGCGCAGACCATGCCGTCGCCGTCGAGCCAGTGGCGGTAGGCGAGGTCGCCGCGGCGGAAGCGGGCTGGGCCGTTCAGGTAGTAGCTGCCGCGGAGCCAGTCCGGCAGCGTGCCCTCGACCGGCAGCCGGCAGGAGCGCTCCTCGGGCAGGAAGGAGAACGCGTGCTCGAGGCCGGGAGCATGATCCGCCGCGCCGTCCTCGGTGCCTGCCGCCGACGGCGATCCGCCCGCAGCATCAGACGTCGCGTCGATACTCATCGCGCCGAGCCCATCCCGAGGCTCACCTCCACCTCGTCTTTCGGCGCACCTCCAACCGCCGCCAGCGGCGCGCCCCGGAAGCGGTCGAGCGACGGCATGGGGATGCGCCAGGCGTACTCCGGCGCCTCCTCCGAGCAGGCTGCGACGCGCTCCGCCATCGCCGCCGGATCGAAGACCAGCTTGTCGAGCTCAAGCCCCTCGACGTAGGGCGTCGAGAGCGCCCGCGCGTCGCCGGTCACCACCTTGGCGACGTGGGCGGCGATCTGGCGCGCCAGGTCTTCCAGGTTGGCGAGCTGGTCGTCGAGCACCAGGCGGGCGTCGGAGGACGAGATGCCGACCTTGTAGAAGCAGGCCTCGGCGGCTTTGAGGTGCGCGAACTCGGTGAAGTCGAAGAAGACCGCTCCGGCCGCCGGCGCCGGATGCTCTTTCTTCCACTTGTAGAAGCCGAGGAGGAGCTCGTGGAGCCGGCGGTTGATCGGCCCCAGGCGCGCGAAGCGGCGGAGGAATCCCGGCCCGAAGGTGGGGTCGGTGAAGAGGTCGTTGATGAAGGGGAAGACGTAGAAGCCGAAGTAGATGGTGAGCTCCCAGGTGTAGCGGAGCGAGAACGCCTCCTGGTCGCCGAGCGTCTCGTAGCTCACGGCGAAGCTCGGCAGGTAGGCCTCGTAGATCGAGCGCGCCAGCTGCTCGTAGAGCCGCACCTTCCCCGGCAGGCGCTCGGGGTCCGCGGTCAGGATGGCGTCGGCGATGAGGGTGTTGTACATCGAGATGAGATCGCCGCCCGGGCTATAGAGGGGATCGGAGAAGCGGCACGCCTCGCCGCACATGGCGTAGCGCTGGGCGGAGAGCGTCTGCACGCAGTCGTGGGCGAAGGAGACGAAGCCGCTTTGGTCGACGATGCGGCGCCCCGGCAGGTCGCGGGCGAAGAGCGGATGGCGCTTGCAGATCCATTCGATCGCCTTCTGCGGCGTCGCCACCTCGTCGCGCCGGACGATGCGGTTGTCGTAGACCAGGCCGAGGCTGGTGATGCCGTGGAGGGGGATCACCCAGAACCAGTAGCCCTCGCCGCAGAAGTGGTTGGTGGCGAGGAACGGCGGCAGATGGCCGAGGGCGCTGCGGTTGGCATGGACGCGGCGCTCGCGCGCCGGCAGGTCGGTCAGCCGCTCGATGTCGAGCAGCCCCTCGACCCAGAAGAAGGTGGTGCCGTGGTGGACCGGGCTCTCGCGGGCGAGCTCGTGCCGCTTGGCGAGGACGCGGCCGCGCCCGGAGGCGTCGACCACCCAGCCCGCCGTGCCGCTCACCTCGCGGCCGTCGTGGCGGAGGCGGTAGGCGTGAGAACCACCATCCGTGGCGAGGTCGATCGCGAGGTCGCCGATGCCGGCGAGGAAGGTGAAGCGCGGGTTCTCCAGGTTGCGGCGCAGCACCTCGCCCTCGAACTTGTTGCGGTCGAGCTGATAGGTCGGGATGTTCGAGATCGAGCGGATGTAGGACTGGCTGACCTCCTCGTAGCGCGTCGCCGGCCCGCCGTCGACGGCGCCGTCGGCCGCGGCGTTCCAGTAGAACCGGAGGTTGTACTTCAGGTAGTGCTCCTGGAGGAGGTACTCCTCGAGGTCGAGCACCTTGCCGTAGTAATAGCCGCTCATCTGCACCGTCGCCTCGCCGACCTTCTGCTTGGCAGGCGGCAGCTCGTCGCGGCGGTCGACGAGCAGGATGCGCTTGTCGGAGTTGAGCAGCAGCTGGCGGGCGAGCGTCAGCCCGGCGAGGCCGCCGCCCACGATCAGCACGTCATAATGCTCCGGCATAGGAACTCCCCTCTCCACGTGGTGTCTCGTATTCATCGCGCTGTCAGCATGTGAACAGGCATCTTCGTCTCTTCCGGCGCAGTCATCCAGCGCCTCCGGCGGCCTCTTCGGGCGCGAAGACCGAGCCGCGGAAGAGCGAGCGGCGGCGGGCGAGCATGGCGGCCATCGCCTCCTCCATGCGGGCCCGCACGATGCCGCCGATGGCGGCGACGATCGCCGGATCGTCGGCGGCCTCCGGCGGATGGTCGCGCTGGACCTCGAGCGGCGCGAGGAACCGCGTGTGCCACTTCGAGGGCAGCGGCAGGCCGGGGAACGGGAAGTTGGGGCCGAGCGGCAGGAAAGGCCACTCGGTGGTGCGGCGCACGATGCGCGCGTCGAGCCGGCCCCAGATGGGAAAGATCTCGGCGCTCCCCACCGTGACGAAGGGGACGATCGGCGCCCGGTTGCGCAGCGCCATGCGGACGTACTCGTCGCGGCCGAACTTCCCCAGCCGGTAGGCGTCGCGGTACATGGTGAAGGCGCCGTGGATCCCCTCCGGGAACATGCCGAGGAGCTCGCCCCGGCGCAGCACGAAGTCGGCGTTCTCCCGGCAGGCGAGGATGCCGCCGAGCTTGGTCATGTAGTTGGCGAGGAAGGGGAACTTGACCAGCGCCGGGTGGATCAGGAAGCGCGGATAGCGGCCGAGCTCGCGGGCGACGAGGTGGAGCAGCATGCAGCCGTCCCACGGCATGAAGCCGCGATGGACGCCGGCGAGGACCGCCGCTCCCTGTCGCGGCACGTGCTCGAGCCCCCGCCACTCGACCCGCCAGTAGCGGTCATGGAGGAAGCCGAAGAGGGTGCGCCGGTAGGCGTCGATGTAGCCGCGATCCATGCCGTAGGGATCGAATTCCGGGGCGGCGACGGCCGGGGTCGCTTCCGATGCGGCGGCCGGCCGGCGCATCGCCATCGCCGCCTCGGCGCTGCTCCACCGTGCCGTGAAGCCGAGCTCGCGGGCGGCCCGGTCGCCGGCGACCGTCGCCGGGTAGCGCGCGTAGGCGAGCTGGTCGGCGGCGGCGGCGAGGCCGAGCGGCGCGAGGACGGCGCGGGCGAGCCGCTGCAGGCCCCACGGCAGGCGGAGCTGGCGGTTGCCGGCGAGGCGGATGGCGGCGCGCACCGGCACCGTGCCGCGCGGCACGATCTGGTAGACGGCGGGCGCGGTGTCGGCGGCGGCGGCGCTCGCGGCGGGCGCCGCGAGCAGGCAGGCGATCGCCGCGGCGAGATCCTCCGCGGCGAGGAGCTGCACGGAGGGGTCGTAGCCGGCGAGGGCCGGCGCCAGCCGCGAGGCGATCAGCCGCGGCAGGAACTCGCCGCAGTCGGCCGCGGCGAGCGGCGCGGCGCGGAGGATGGCGAGCGCGACATGAGGACTGGCGCCGGCCGCCTCCACCGCCATCGCCTCCAGCTCCAGCCAGCGGCGCGCCAGCCGGTTCTTCGGCCGCAGCGCCACGGCGCGCGCCTCGCTGACGAAGCCGGGATGCCGGTGGCTCGGCTCGCACACCGCCGTGCTGGCGACGAGGACGACGCGGAGCGGCACCCGGCTCGCCCCGCAGGCGGCGAGAAAGGCACGCGCGTCGTCGAGGTCGGGGCCGAGCCCATCCGCCGCCAACGGCGGCCGGTAGATGGCGAGCGCGGCGCCGGCGAGGGCGGCGGCATATCCGGACGGGGCGATCGGATCGCCTGGCGGCTCGGCCGGCGGCTCGGTGAGCCATCGCAGGTTGGAGATCGCCGGGCTCGCCGCCAGGCGCTCGGCGAGGAGGCGGCCGGCGCTGTCGCGCCGGCTGACGAGGATCGCCTCAGCAGGCATCGAGCGCTCCGCGCAGCGACGCGGCGGCCTCGCCGAGCGGGCCAGGGGCAGTCGATCCCACGGCGCGGTCGAGCGCCCGCGCGGCGCGCCGGCCTGCGTCGCCGCGCTCGGTGCCGCCGGCGAGGATCGTCCGCGCCACCTTCTCCGCCGAGACGATCACCGGGGTGACGCCGCCGCCCGGCCGCGTCCAGTGGCCGACCAGGTGGAGGCCGGCGATCGGCGTCGAGACGTCCGGGCGGCCGGCGCCGAGCTGGTCGGGCGACATCTCCCAGCCGAGCATGGCGCCGTGGTGGTTGAGGGTGAAGCGCGCCGAGGTCTCGGCGGAGGCGCTGGCGCAGACGACGATCCGCTCGCCGATGCCGGGCAGCAGCCGCTCGAGGCCGGCGAGCACCTCCCCCTCGACCCGCCGCTTGTGGGCCGGCCAGTCGGCGATCGCTCCGCGGTCGAGCTCCTGCACCTTCTGGACGATGATCTCCTGCCCTCCCGGCGGCGCCATCGCCGGCTCGTAGAGGGTGGGGGCGAAGACCTTGAAACGCAGCGCGTCGCGCCCGACGCGATCCATCTCCCAGGAGTCCCAGTGGTAGCCCTGCGCCGCGCGGAGGACGCCGTCGGGCACGCCGCGGAGGCCGAGGTGGGTGAGGAAGCAGGGGAAGGTCGGGCGCAGGCCGCGCACCGAGGCCAGGAGCTCGGGCAGGTGCTCCTCCCCCACCAGCCGCTCGAGCGTCAGCAGCAGGTCGGCGTTCGACACCACCACCGCGGCGGCGATCCGCTCGCGGCTGACCGTCTGCCCGCGCCGCACCTCGATCTCGACGCCGCGCGCGGCGCCGTCCTCGACCTCGATGCGGCGCACCCGCGAGCGCATCAGGATGTCGCCGCCCCGCGCCTCGAAGCAGCGCGCCAGCTCGTCGGCGAAGGCCTGCGAGCCGCCGCGCGGATAGTAGTTGCCGAGGAAGTACGACAGCCGGAGCATGGAGTCGAAGACGAACGACGTCCTGCCGGGCGGCGATCCCCAGTGCGGGCAGTCGGCGGTGAGCAGGAGCTTGAGCTTCGGATCGCGGAAGGTCTCGTCGAGCACCTGCCGCACGGTGAGCGTCGCCAAGTCGCCGAGCCGCTCGACCTCGCGGCCGCGGAAGTAGACGAGGAGGCCGAGGAGATAGGCCTCACGGACGCGCGCGAAGAAGGCGTCGAGCGCCGCCGCCTCGTCCGGGAACTCGCTCTTCAGCCGCGCCAGGTAGGTCGCGAAGTCGGCGGGCACCTCGAAGCGGCTGCCGTCCGGAAAGTGGAAGGTGTCGACCGGGTCCATCTTCACCCAGCCGGTCGCCACCCCGAGCTCGGCGAGCAGGCGGCCGGTCAGCGTCTCCGGATTGCCGAGGAGAGGGTAGAAATGGGTGGCGGCGTCGAAGGTGTAGCCGCCGCGGCGGAAGGTCGAGCAATAGCCGCCGACCATGTAGTGCTGCTCGACCAAGAGGACGGCGAGGCTGGCGCGGGCGAGGAGGTTGGCGACCACCAGGCCGCCGATCCCGGCGCCGACGACGACGGCGTCGTAGGCGGCCGCCGGCGGCCGCTCGCGCAGGCCGCGGAAGGGCCGGGTCACGGCGAGCCCCGGGGCGGATCACCAGGCTCGACCGTCTCGCCAACCTCGGGCCGGTTGCGGCCGTAGGCCTCGTGGGCGGCGACGAGCTCGCCGGCGGCGATGGCGGCGCCCATCGAGAGCTCGCCGGCGAGGAGGGTCGCGGCGGCGATCTCGGCGAGCTTGGGGGCGCCGCCTTCGCCGGCGCAGCCGAGCATCTCCAGGCACTCGCGGCCGGTGCCGAGCCCGGTGCCGCCGCCCACCGTGGCGACCGAGAGCGAGGGGAGGGTGACGCTGGCGTAGAGGTCGCCCTCCGCGGTCACCTCGAAGCTGGTGATCCCCACCGCCGAGTTGGCGACGTTGGCGACGTCCTGCCCGCAGGCGATGAAGAGGGCGGCGAGGCCGTTGGCGTACTGGCCGTTGTAGCCGAGCGCGGCGGCCTGGAGGTGGCCGAGGAGGGTCAGCCGCCACATCTCGGCGAGGCGGGCCGGCGTGGTGTGGAGGCAGGCGCCGACGAGCGCCGCCGGCAGCAGCGCCCCCGCCGTCACCTTCTTCCCCTTGCCGCCGGCGAGGAGCGAGCCGCTCGCCCGCTTCTCGGAGCCGAAGCCGCTGAAGATGGAGTAGCGGCGGGCCCGGCCCTGCTCGACGAGGTGCCGGCAGGCGGCCTCGGTCGCCTTGACCGCCATGTTCATCCCCTGCGCGTCGGCGGTGTGGAAGCAGAAGCTGACGATCACCTCGCGGCCGATCGGGTGGACCTCGACGCGCAGCAGGCGGCCGTGCGCGGTGGTCGCCTCGGCGGCGGCGCGGAGCGCCGGGAAGCTCGCCTCGACCTCGCGGGCGAAGTCGCGCGCCGCGCCGACGTCGGCGAGGAGGAAGACCGGCGACACCCGGTTCTCGTCCATCCACAGCCGCACGCGGGCGCCGCCGGCGCGGGTGAGCGCCACCATCCCGCGCTCGTAGGAGCGCACCAGCGCCCCCTCGGTGGTCGCCAGCGGCACGTAGAAGACGCCCCGGGCATGCTCGCCGTCGACGCGGAGCGGCCCCGCCACCCCCAGCGGCACCTGCGCCGCGCCGATCGCGTTCTCGACGTTGCCGCGCAGCCGCTCGCTGGCGAGCGAGAAGGCACCGACCTGGGAGAGATCGCTGCCGGTCTTCTCTTCCACCCAGTGACGGCGCAGGTCGACGCTCTCTCGGGAGTAGGCCGCGGCGCCGTGGCGCGGCACCAGCTCGACCTCGCGCCGCGGGGTGCCGGAAGCAGGCGGCGCGGGGTCGCTCACGCTGCCGACCCCGGCGGCGGCGCCAGCAGCACCGCCGTGGCGCCGCCGTCGAAGGCGCGCGCCGAGAGGAGCGCCAAGCCGCCGCGCTCGACCGCCGCGAGCGGGCGGCTCTCGCGCGCCGCGGTCAGCGCGAGGCCGCTCTCCGCCTCGAGGCCGGGGACGCCGGGGAGCCTGCCGTCCGCCCAGGTGGCGAGCGCGTCGATCGCCGCGAGGGCGCCGCCGGCGCCGAGCGTCTCGCCGAGCATCGCCTTGATCGCGGCCACCGGCACATCGGCCGCGCGGCGGCCGAGCGCCGCGGCGAGACCGGCCGCCTCCTGGCGGTCGCCCTCGACGCTGCCGTTGGCGGCGGCGCTGACGAAGCCGATCGCCGCGGCGTCCGCCCCGGCGTCGGCGAGGGCCGCCCGCACCGCGCGCTCGACCGCCCGCGCCGAGCGCGCGGCGTCCTCGCCGCGCGAGCTGTCGAAGGCGGAGCCGTGGCCGCGCACCTCGGCGAGGACGCGGGCGCCGCGCGCCGCGGCGGCGCCGGCCTCCTCGAGGAGGAGGAGGGCGGCGCCCTCGGCGAGGGCGAAGCCGTTGCGGCGGGCGTCGAAGGGGATGGGGAGCTCGCTGTCCGCCGTCGCCGCCGCGGACGAGCCGTCGCGGCGCGCCGAGCCGCAGAGCAGACCGGCGCTGTCGAAGCCGAAGAAGGTCTCGAAGCAGAGCTCGTCGGCGCCGCCGGCGAGGACGGCGGCGGCGCCGCCGGAGCGGATGAGGTCGGCGGCGACGGCGATCGCCTGCAGGCCGGACGCGGCGCCGCCGGCGATCGTCGAGTTGACGCCGGTCAGGCCGTGCCAGATCGCCGTCTGCCCCGCCGCGGCGTTGATCACCACGTTGGCGAAGTCGAGCGGCGAGATGTAGGACGGCCCGCGCGTGATGCCGCGGCGGTCGAACTCGGCGATGGTGTGGAGGCCGCAGAACATGGTGCCGAGGACGAGGCCGACCTCCGCCGGCCGACCGTCGCCGTCGGCCTCATCCGCTCCGGCGCCGCGGCGGCCCGCCTCCGGCCAGCCCGCGGCGGCGAGGGCGCGGCCCGCCGCCGCCGCCACCAGCCGGCCGAGGCGGTCGATGGGCCGCAGGTTGCGCTCGGCGCCGAGGTAGGCCGCGGCATCGAAGCCGCGGATCTCGCCCGCCCGCGTGCTGTGCAGGCCGGCGGTTGGGAAGAGGGTGAGCGGAGCGAGGCCGGAGGTGCCGGCGACGAGCGCGGCGTGAACGCCGGCGGGATCGTCGCCCAGCGGCGAGAGCAGGCCGGCGCCGGTGACGACGACCCGCCGGCTCAACCCGCCACCTCGCACTTCTTCAAGATCAGCGAGGCGTTGTTGCCACCGAAGGCGTAGGCGTTGTTCATCGCCACGCCCACCCGCCGCGCGCGGGCGACGTTCGGCACGTAGTCGAGATCGCACTCGGGGTCCGGCTCGACGAGGTTCATCGTCGGCGGGATGCGGTCCGCCGAGACCGCGAGGGCGCAGACCGCGGCCTCGATCGCCGAGGCCGCGCCCATGGTGTGGCCGAGCATCGACTTGACCGAGCTGATGGGGATGCGCGGCGCCGCGGCGCCGAACACCCGCTTGACGGCGATCGTCTCCAGGCGGTCGTTGGTCGGCGTGCCGGTGCCGTGAGCGCTGATGTAGTCGACGTCCTCCGGCTCGAGACCGCTCTCGGCGAGCGCCCGCCGCATGGCCCGCGCCGCGCCGTCGCCCTCGGGATGCGCCGCGGTCATGTGGTGGGCGTCACAGGAGAGGCCGTAGCCCGCCACCTCGGCGTAGATGGTGGCGCCGCGCGCCAGGGCGCGCGACAGCGGCTCGAGCACCACGACGCCGGCTCCCTCCCCCGGGATCATCCCCTTGCGGTAGCGGTCGAAGGGCTGCACCACCTCGGGGGCGATGGCGCCCAGCCGCGCGAAGCCGGTGTAGGTGATGCGCGAGAACGAGTCGGCGCCGCCGGCGAGCATGAGGTCGGCGCGGCCGGCGCGCAGCAGGTCGACGGCGTGGGCGATGGCGTAGTTGCCGGCGGCACAGGCGGCGGGGATCATCGTGTTCACCCCCTCGAAGCCGATCTCGGCGGCGACGTGGCCGGCGATGACATGGCAGGGGTAGAGGTCGATGAAGGACGCCCCGGCGCGCGGCAGATCGTCGGCCAGGATGCAGTCGTCGAGGCGCTCGATCTCCAGCGGCTCGCCGGAGGTGGTCCCCATCGAGACCCCCGCCCGCGCCGGGTCTCCCCAGCTTTCGACGCCGTCGGGATCGAGGCCGGCGTCGGCGAGGGCGAGCCGCGCCGCGGCGACGGCGAGCTGCGAGGCGCGCCCGAGGCGCGCCGGATCGAGCCGCCGCAGGTGGTCCTCGGGCCGGAAGCCGTGGATCTCGGCGCCGAGGTGGACGCTGTGCCGGCTGGTGTCGAACGAGGCGACCGGGGAGAACCCCGAGCGGCCGGCGAGCAGGCTCTCCCAGAGCTCGGCCCGGCCGGTGCCGACCGGCGTCACGGCGCCGATCCCGGTCACCGCGATGCGCTGGCCGGCGGGCAGCGGCCGGGAGGGAGCGGTCACACCGTCTCCGGGCGCGCCGGATCGGCGGCGTGGCGGATCACGATGTCCACCATGTCGTCGAGGCTCTGGACCTCCTTGTAGCGCTCGTCCGGCAGATTCAGCTTGAAGGTGAAATCGACGTCGACGCCGATCTCGAGCAGCGACAGCGAGTCGAGGTTGAGCTCTTCGCGCAGCGTCGCGTGATCCGGGATCTTGGCGACGTCGAGACCGGCGACATTGGCGATGATCTGCTTGATCTTCGCCAGCACCTCGGCGGACGCGGTTGCGGAAGAGCTTGCGGGGGACTGGGTTTCGGTCGCCATGGTCTCTCCATCGATCTCATCGAATTGCGGCGAGGGGTGCACCGGAAGGGTGCCCCAGGCCGACGGCCGCTGTCGCCAGCGATCGGCCCCGCGGTCTAACAGAGGCCCGCTGCCGCCGAGCTCGCCGCGAGCGGCGGGCCGAGGAACGGGCCGGTCTCACCAGCCGTGCGAATCATCGTGCGCCGGTCCGAGCCGCGATCGATCCCCGGCGCGTGACGGCCGACCGAGCGGGCCGAGCGGGCTCGCCCGTCACGCCCACTCATGGGCGCCGCGAGCCGTCGGATCGTTACTCGCGGTCGCCCGCGGTCCGCGAAGGCGCTCGACATCTGCAGTACCTTGTGGGTGTGGTGCTTCACCGTCTGTACGGAGAGGCGGAGCCGGTGGACGATCTTCCCGCGGTGAGCGGCTCGCGTCGACACTCTCGCGGGCAGTCGCGAAAGAGCTGGCGACCGCCGGCGATCATCAGGCGGAGAGCCTGTCCCAGCACGGCTGGAGCGAGCCCATCGAGAGCGACCACCTCGATCTCAAGCCTACAGTAGAGCACAACTCCGCGGCCGGCCGCACACGCTTTGCCGCCTGCGCGCGTTCGATCATTCGCATCTCTGTCTTGTCATGTTGCCGCATATGATCTGATCGGTTGAGAACAAAAATTAACTTCCTCGGGCGGCCGCCTCCCGGCGCCTCTCGCGGCCGCTCTCCGGCGGGGCGCGAGAGGGTACGCTAAACTGTCGCAAGGACTCGACGGAGACCCCACTCCCAGACTCGATCCGAAGGACGCCGCGCCGCATGAACCTCACCCCCGAGCTGGTCGCCGACATCCTCGTCCGCCGCGGGCACATCACCGCCGCGCATGCCGAGAGCATCAAGAAGGAAGCCCGCCAGCTCCCCAGCCGGATGCGCTCGCACGGCGCCTACGAGCAGAAGGCGATCGCCTACGAGCTGGTGACCTCGCTCCGCCTGCCCGACCTGCAGGACGGCGGCGGCCCCGTCGGCGAGCAGGAGATCGCCGAGGCGATCGCCGCCGACGCCGGCCTCCCCCACGTGCGCATCGACACCCTCAACCTGAACGCCGATCTCATCGAGTCGAAGGTGTCGCGCCCCTTCGCCCGCCGCCACCGCATGATCCCGCTGGAGATGAAGAACGGCCGCTTGAAGGTCGCCTGCGCCAACCCCTACGACATGGAGGGGATCGACTCCTTCCGCCGCATCGCCGGCCGCGAGCTCGAGCTGGTGGTCGCCTCCGAGCCGGACATCTTGAAGGCGATCACCGAGTTCTACGGCCTGCGCCACTCGGTGAAGCGCGCCGAGCGCGACCTCTCGGCGGGGATCGACCTCGGCAACCTCGAGCAGCTCGTCCGCATGAAGAGCGAGTCCGAGATCGAGTCCTCGGACCAGCACGTCGTCAACGCCGTCGAGTTCATGCTGCAGCACGCCTTCGACAGCCGGGCGAGCGACATCCACATCGAGCCGAAGCGCGAGAACAGCCTCATCCGCTTCCGCATCGACGGCGTCCTGCACGACATCCAGACCATGCCGAAGATCGTCCACGCGGCGGTGACCTCGCGCATCAAGACCATGTCGCGCCTGGACATCGCCGAGAAGCGCCGGCCGCAGGACGGCCGGGTCAAGGCGACGCGCAACGGCCGCGACGTCGAGCTCCGCGTCTCGACGCTCCCCGTCGCCTTCGGCGAGAAGCTGGTGATGCGGATCTTCGACCCCGACGTCCTGGTGCAGGATCTCGAGGGGCTCGGCTTCTACCCCGACGAGCTGCAGCTGTTCAACGACTTCATCACCCGCCCGCACGGCATCATCCTGGTCACCGGGCCGACCGGCTCGGGGAAGACGACGACCCTCTACTCGGCGCTGAAGACGATCGCCACCCGCGAGCTCAACGTGACGACCATCGAGGACCCCATCGAGATGGTCTACGACGAGTTCAACCAGACGGCGGTGCAGGCCAAGGTGGGGATCAGCTTCGCGGCGGCGCTGCGCCACATCCTGCGCCAGGACCCCGACGTCATCATGGTCGGCGAGATCCGCGACGGCGAGACGGCGCAGTACGCCATCCAGGCGGCGTTGACCGGCCACCTGGTCTTCTCCACCCTCCACACCAACGACTCCGCCTCGTCCATCTCCCGCCTCGTCGACCTCGGCGTCGAGCGCTTCCTCATCTCCTCGACCCTCATCGGCTCGATGGCGCAGCGGCTGCTGCGCCGCATCTGCCCGCACTGCCCGGTCGAGCGCTTCCTGACCGCCGACGAGGTCGCCACCCTCCGCCTCGCGGTGCCGGCCGGCAAGCGCGTCAAGGTGAAAGAAGGCGCCGGCTGCCACGAGTGCCGCAGCACCGGCTACCTCGGGAGGAGCGGCATCTTCGAGATCCTCCCCATCGACGAAGGGGTGAAGAGCCTCATCGTCTCCGGCGCCGACTCGCCGGAGATCAAGCGCGAGGCGGTCAAGAACGGCATGCGCACCCTCCGCCAGTCCGCCCTCCGCAAGCTCGCCGAAGGGACGACGAGCTTCGAGGAAGTGGTGCGGGTGACGGGGATCTGAGACCGCGGCCGCGGTCAAAGCAACGAGCAAAGAGGGGAGACGGCACCGTGCGCGCCGGCTCCCCGTGTGGGTCCGAGGGCTACTCGCCGAGGGTCGCCGCCGGCGGGCAGGTCGCCGCTCCCGCCACGATGCCGGTGATCGTCGTCAGCGAAGCGCCGGGGAAGTCCCGCGGCTTACCGGGAGCGCTCGGCGGCAGCGCCGCGTAGGTCTTCCCCTCGGGCAGCCGGTACTCCACCCAGTAGAGCGGGTCGGTGACGCCCCGCATCACCGGGAAGTAGTAGGCGTACTCGGAGCCGCTCTTGTAGATGCAGAGCGTGTCCTCGAGGCGAGGCGTGGCGGTACCGGACGCCGGATGCCCGAGGTTCGTGGGGACCGAGATGCCAGCCGTGTTGAGCGCCTGGAGGTCGAACGACGCGGTGTAGTACTGGTCTTCCGTGCACGAGCGCGCGTGGTAGCCGGACTGGCCCTGGAGGAGACGGAGGATGTCGTCGCGCAGGGGGTTGTCGCCGAACAGGCCGGTCGAGCCGAAGCGCGCGCCGGGGGCGTCGATCATCCCCGAGCCGTCGGCGAGCAGAGCCAGGAGCACCTTCTCGTCCGCCCACCACTGCCGGGCGGCGTCGCGGATGGCGGTCTCCGGTGTGCTGCCCGGCGAGCTCATCGAGATGACGCCGCCGTTCGCCACCGCCAGCAGGTAGGCGCCGGCCATCGCCCCGCTCCACAGCTGATAGTGGCTCGAGGTCAGCTCCTCGTTGGCGCTGGCGGCGGTGGCATAGTCGCCATAAGTGTTGGTCTGGCGGGTGATGAAGTCGAGCAGCTGGCTACGGGCGTCGGACCTGTCGCTCGACGTGCCCACGCGGAGCGCCCAGCCGTAGTACCAGACGCGCGCCAGGAGCTTCTGGTTCGGCGTGCCGCCGGTGAGAAGGGACGTCGGCTTGACGAGGGTCCAGCTGGGATCGAGGGTCGCGGGCTGGCAGCCCGAGGTGCCGATGGCCAGGCGCGAGAGGTTGGCGACCGAGCGGAGCTCCGTTTGCTCCGGGCCGTCGTCGGCTCTCGCCGGGGTGACGGAGGTGAGGGAGGCGACGATCAACAGGGTGGCGGCGAGGAGGGGGGACGAGCGTTTCATCGCGGGCTCCTAGTCTCCCAGCCGGCGGAGAGCCGGCCGGGGAGCGTTGGCTCTCGGGAATCGAGCCGGGACGCGCCCGGGGTCGTGGACCAGCCAGGAGCCAGGCTAGGGCGCCGACCGCCGCCGCTCCATGGACGGACGATGAGCGGAGGGTGAGCGGACGGTGAGCGGGTGGGTGGGCCCCCCCGATGGGAGCGATGGGAGCGATGGGGGGCGAAAGCCCCTTACCGCCCGGCGGCCTCGGCGGCGAGGGCCCGGCGCTCTGCGCGCCCGCGGAGCCAGGCGTAGATCGAGGGGACGGCGTAGAGGGTGATCACCGTCGAGAGAAAGAGCCCGCCGATGACGGCGAGCGCCAGCGGCTTCTGCAGCTCGGCCCCGGCGCCCAGGCCGAGGGCGAGCGGCAGCAGGCCGAAGAGGGTGCAGAGGGTGGTCATGAGGATCGGCCGCAGGCGGACGCGGGCGGCGGTCGCGATCGCCTCGGCCGACGGCGCGCCGGCCGCGATCAGCCGGTGCGCGTAGTCGAGGAGGACGATTCCATTCTTGACCACCAGGCCGACCAGGAGGATGAGGCCCATCGCCGAGGAGACGTCGAGCTCGGTGCCGGTCACCCAGAGGAGGGCGAAGGCGCCGGTGAGCGAGAGCGGTGCCGCGGCGAGGATGAGGAGGGCCGGGGTGAAGGCGCGGAACTGGATGACGAGGAGGATGAAGACCAGCGAGGCGGAGATGGCGAAGACCGAGAGCAGCTCGGCGAAGGCGTGGCGCTGCGACTCGTACTGGCCGCCCACCTCGACGCTGTAGCCTACCGGCAGCTGGACCTTCGCCAACCGGCGCTGGATCTCGGCGACGGCGGTCCCCAGGTCGCGCCCTTCGAGCCGGGCGGTCAGGAGTGCCATCTGGCGGAGGTTCTCGCGCGTCAGCACGCTCTGCCCGTCGCGCGAGACGGGCGTCGCCAGGCTGGCGAGCGGCACCAGCCGGCCGTCGGCGGTCCGCACCGGAGTCGAGGCGAGGCGCGCCGGGTCGAAGCGGTCGGCGTCGGGATAGCGCACGCGGACTGGGATGCTGCGGTCCAAGAGGCGGAGGCTCGTCGGCGTCTGCCCCAGCCAGGCGGCGGAGAGCTGCGAGGACACCTGGTCGACCGAGAGGCCGAGGCGGCCAGCCGTCACCGGATCGACCTTCCACACCACCTCCGGGCTGCCGCGCTCGACTCCGACGACGTCGACCACGCCGTGCACGGCGGCGAGCATCGGCTCGACCTCGCCGGCGAGGCGCTCGAGGGTGTCCGAGTCGTCGCCGAAGATCTTCACCTCGATCGGCGTCGGCGTCCCCTCGAGGTCGCCCAGCATGTCCTGCAGGATCTGGGCGAACTCGATCTCCATGCCGGGCGCCGCGGCGTTCAACCGCGGCCGCAGGCCGTCGATGACCGCCTCGGCGGAGCGGGCGCGATCGCTCCGCGGCTTCAGCCGCACCAGGATGTCGCCCTTGTTCTGCTGCGTCGCGAAGATGCCGAGCTCCGAGCCGGTGCGGCGCGAGAAGGCGGCCACCTCGGGGGTCGCGGCGACGATCGCCTCGAGCTTCCTCACCTCGCGGTCGGTCGCCTCGAGGGCGGTGCCGGGAGGCGTCCGGTAGTCGATGACGAAGCCGCCCTCGTCCATCGGCGGCAGGAAGCCGCTGGGGAGACCGAGGTAGAGGAGGAAGCCGACGGCGCCGACGGCGACGGCGGCGAGCGCCATGAGCGCCGGCCAGCGCATGGCGAGCCCCAGGGTCCGCGCGTAGAAGCCCTTCCGGCCCTCGTCGTGAGAGCCCTTCTGCACCACGCTCTCGCGCCGCCAGAAGGCGATGCGGGCGAGGAGCGGGATGAGCGTCAGGGCGAGGACGAGGGAGAGGAGCACGGCGATCGAGAGGGTGAGCGAGAGGGCACGGAAGAACTGTCCGACGACCCCGGAGAGGAGGCCCAGGGGCGCCAGCACGACGACGGTCGTCAGCGTCGAGGAGGTGACCGGCCCCACCAGCTCGGCGGTCGCCTCGGCGACGTAGTGGGCGCCGATGCGCGCCGCCATGCGGCGGTGGATGTTCTCGACCACCACCACGGCGTCGTCGATGACGAGGCCGATGGCGACGGCGAGGCCGCCCATCGACATGATGTTGATGGTGCCGCCGAGGAAGCTCATGAAGAGGAAGGTCGAGAGCACGGTGAGCGGCAGGGTGACGGCGGCGATGATCGTCATCCGCCAGTCGCGGAGGAAGAGCAGGAGGACGGCGACGGCGAGGAGTCCGCCCAAGAGAATGGCGTCGCGCACGTTGGCGATCGAGGTCGCCACAAAGTCAGCCAGGTCGTAGACCTTGGAGAGGGTGAGGCCGGAGGGGAGCGCCGGCGCCAGCTGGCGGAGGGCGTCGTCGATCCCCGACTGCACCTCGAGGATGCTGGCGTCCACCTGCTGCGAGACGTTGACGATGGCGGCGTCGCGGCCGTTGCCGGTGACCAGGCTGGTGCGGTCGGGGGCGCCGGGATAGACCGCGGCGACGTCGCCCACCCGGATCGCCGCCCCCTTGCGCACCGCGACCGGCGTCGCCGCGAGGTCGACGGCGTCGGCCCACAGGCCGGAGGCGAGCACCAGGTGCTGACGGCCGGCCTCGGTGAAACGGCCGACCGGCGCCAGCTCGTTGGCGTTCTTGAGGGCGTCGGCGACGTCGCCCACGGTGAGGCCGGCGGCGAGCAGGCGGGCGGGGTCGGTCACCACCTCGATCTCGCGGCTGTCGGTCGCCTGCACGTCGACTCGTCCGACCCCGGCGACACGGGCGAGGGCGGGGCGGACGATGTAGTAGGCGTCGTCGCGGAGGTCGGCGGTGGGGAGCGCGCCGGTCAGGTTGAGCGAGAGGACGGGGAAGGCGGCGGGGGTCAGCCGATCGACGGAGACGTCGACGTCGGCGGGGAGGCCGGATTTCGCCTCGTCCACCCGGTTCTGCATCTGCTGCAGCGCCTGCGCCATGTCGGTCGAGGGCTCGAACTGCGCCGAGATCTCGGTCGAGCCGCGGAAGGTGCGCGAGCGCACCCGGCGGATGCCCGGCACCTCCATCGCCGCCTGCTCGAGCGGCCGGGTGACGACGAGCGTCATCGAGCGCGCCGGCAACGAGCCGCTCTTTGCCACCACCACGATGCGGGGGAACTCGAGCGGCGGGTAGATGCTCGCCGGCAGGCGCGTCATCAGGTAGGCGCCGGCGCCGGCCAAGAGCAGGGCGACGAGGATCACCGCCCGCCCGTGGTGCTCGGCGAGGTGCGCCGGATTGCGCCACGAGTGGTGGGCCGCGTGCGCGGCGGCGCCAGGAGCCCCCTGAGCTGCTCCCGGCGCTCCCCCTTGCGGCTGCTGGTGAGCGGCCTCGTTCCCCGGCTCGAGGATTGGGCTCATGGCCGCTCGACTGCCGGGGCGACCGCCGGGCCGACGGTCACCGTGGCGCCATCGGGGAGGCCGTTCTGCCCCTGGACGACGACGCGATCGCCGGGCGAGACGCCGGCGAGGATCTCCGTCCGGCCATCGGCGGCGATGCCGGCGGTCACCCTCACCCGGTGCGCCTTGGCCGCGGCGTCCACGGTGTAGACGGAGCTCTCCGGCCCCTCCTGCACCACCGCCGCCGTCGGCACGAGGACCGCCGCCGGGTGCTCGCCGCCGAGGATCTCGACCTCGACCGGGGTGCCGGCGGGGAGGAGGGTCGGCCGCGCGAAGGCGAGGCGCACCGTCGCCGCGCCGGTCGTCGCGTCGACCGCGGCGGGACGCGCGAGGACCTTCGCCGGCTCGGCGGCGAAGGGCGCCGGGCCGCGGATCGTGGCGGGGGCGCCGGCCGCGATCTGCGGCAGGGCGGTGAGCGGCACCGCCGCCTCCACCTGGAGTCGCGCCGGGTCGATGACGCGGAGGATGGGATCGCCGCTCGAGTCGACGAGGTCGCCGGGGTTGTGCAGGCGGCTCGCCACCACGCCGTCGAACGGCGCGCGCACCACCGCCCGCCCGGCGAGAGCTCCCGCCGCCTGGCGGGCGCTCCCCGCCGCGGCGACGGCGGCCTGCGAGTCCGACAGCTCGCGGCGGGCGTCCTCGACCTCCTTGCGCGCCGCGACGCCGCGCTCGAAGAGCCCCTGCACGCGGTCGGCGGCGGCGCGCGCGTTGGCGAGCCGCGCCTCGGCCATGGCGACGTCCGAGCGGCGGCCGGCGGCGTCGGCGGCGAGCGACGGGATGTCGAAGCGCACCAGGAGGTCGCCCTTCTTCACCGGGTCGCCCTCCGCCTTCGGCATCTCGGCGATGCGCGCCGCCTGCGGCGCCGTCACCTGGAGCTCCGCCCCGGGCGCCGGCTTGACGGTGCCGGTCACCCGCACCGCGGCGCGGATCGAGCCGCGTTCGGCCACCGCCGTCGTCACCGCCACCTTGTCGGTCGCCGCGATCTCCTCGCTGGCGCCATGCGAGCAGGCGGACAGCGCGAGGGCGCCGCCGGCGAGCGCGCCGACGACGCAGCGACGCAGGCGGCGGTGGGTGGACCTCGCGGGCTCGGCGATCGCTTCGTCTGTCATCTCGGCTCTCCTCTCGCCTCGCCCCGCAGGGCCACTCCCATCGCCTTCTCGAGATCGGCCAGCGCGTTCTGGTAGTCGAGCCCGGACTGGATCGCCTGCAGCCGCAGGTCGCGGGTGGCCTGGAACGCCTGGAGGAGTGCCGCGAGACCGGTCTGCCCCGAGCGGTAGGAGTCCTCGGCCAGCGCCTCGACCTGCTCGGCCCGCGGCAGGATCTCGTCGCGGAAGCGCAGGGCCTGCTCGCGCGCCGTCTCCGCCTGCACCGCCGCCGAGAAGATCTCGCCGCCGATCTCCTCCGCCCGCGCCGCGCGCTGCGCGGCGAGCTGGGCGAGCGTCCGCTCCTCCACCTCGACCGCCGCCTGGTGGCGGGTGAAGAGCGGCAGGTTGACGGTCACCCCGGCATGCCAGCCCCACTCGTAGTCGGGCTGCGAGCGGCGGGTGACGGTGCCGGCGAGCGCCGGATCGGGGTAGCGCTGGGCGCGCGCCAGGTCGAGCCGCGCCCGCTCCTCGACAATTTTGTGGTCGAGCGAGGCGAGCTCGGCGCTCGCCGCGAGCGCCTGGCGGGTCGCCTCCGCGGCGGGCGGCACGGCGCCCGGCGAGAGATCTCCCGCGAGGCTGCCCCTGAGCTCGCCCGCCGCCTCGCCGCCGGTCCCCACCGGCACCTCGGGCGGCCGCCCGAGGAGGGTGTTGAGATCGGCCCGGCCGGCGGCGAGCAGGCTCCGCACGCCGCGCGCCTCGTTGTCCGCCTGGGAGCTCGCCAGCTCCGCCTGCAGCACCTCGAGGCGCGGCGCGTCGCCGGCGTCGAAGCGCTGGCGGGCGACGGCGAGGGTGCGGCCGGCGATCTCCAGGAGGACGTCGCCCAAAGCGGCGCGGCGCTCGGCGGCGGCGAGGCCGAAGTAGGCGCGGCGCACCTGGTTGCGGAGGTCGGCGGCGGTCTTCGCGAGGTCGGCCTCGCCGCTCGCCGCCTGCGCCTGGGCGAGGACGATGCGGCGGCGGCGCTTGCCGGCGCTCTCGATCGGCTGCGACAGGGTCAGCAGATCGTGCGGCGTCTCGCGGTCCTCTTCAAAGGAGAGGTCGGGGTTCGGCCGCTCGCGCGCCACGGCGACGTTGGCGGTCGCGATGTCGCGCCCCAGCCGCGCCGCCGCGAGGCTGCGGTTGGCGGCGAGCGCCAGGGCGATCGCCTGGTCGAGCGAGAGCACCGCCGACGGCGGCACGCTCGCGACCGCCTGTGGGGCCGGAGCGGTGGAAGGTGCGGCGATCGGAGATCGGGGGGTGCTCGCGGAGGGAATTGCGGCCGCAGGGGTTTGGGCCGCGGCGAGCGCACCGGCGGCGACGGAAACCGCGAGGACGAGCGCGCCGCCGAGCGCCAGGAGGACGCGGCCGGAGCGGCCGGGGACGGTGCCGAGGGCGACGTCGCGAACCGGCGCCGGGCCGCGCGCCGCGGTCTCGCGGGCGAGGTCGGCGAGCGGCAGGGTCTCGATCCCCAGCTCGCGATGGCGGGCGAGGAGGCGCTGGAAGAGCGAGCGGTAGGCGAGCCCCTCGGTCTCGGCATGGACGGTGAGCACCTCGTCCGCACCGGGGCGATAGCGCTCGACGAGCCGCTCGACGTAGGTCTCGGCGGTGATGCCGTCGCGCCCGAGGTCCTCGTCGAGGGTCGGCAGCGTCGTCGGCAGCTCGACGGTCGCCAGCGCCCGGCCGCGCACCCGCGGGCGGAAGGGCGCCGCGGCGCCGTTGTCGACGGTGCGCGAGATCGAGAGGTAGTCGAAGCCGCGGGCGTCGAGGGCCTCGAGGGCGTCGTCGGTGGCGAACCAGGCGGGCGCCGCGAAGCCGCGCGGCCGCTCGCCGAAGATCGCCGCGAAGGCGGCGATGCCGCGGTCGATCTGCGCTCCCACGGCGCTCGGCCGCAGGCGGTGGAGGCGGTCCTGCCAGGCGATGTGGTCCCAGGCGTGGAGCCCCACCTCGTTCCCCGCCGCGCGGCAGCGGGCGATGGCGGCGGCGCAGCGGCGGCCGATGATCGGTGCCGGCAGGAGCGTGCCGTAGAGGGCCGTCCGCACGCCGTACATCTTGGCGGCGTTGGTGCGCAGCATCTTGCCCAGGAAGCCGGGCTTGGTGAAGACGCGGAGGATGGCGCGGCCCGAGTTGTCAGGCCCGAGGGTGAAGAAGAAGCTCGCGCGCACCCCCGCCGTCGCCAGATCGTCGAGCATCGCCGGGACACCCTCGCGGGTGCCCCGGTAGGTGTCGACGTCGATCTTCAGGAAGACGCGCGTCTTCGCCATCGCGGGCGCGGCTCAGCTCTTGGGCTTCGCGTGGCCGAGCTCGGCCTGCTCCTGGCGGAACCACTCGATGGTGCGGCGGAGACCCTCTTCGAGCGAGGTCTTCGGCTCGACCTTGAGGATCTCGCGCATCCGCGTATTGTCCGGGTAGCGGCGCGGGATGTCCTCGTAGAAGTTGCCGTAGATCGACTCCTGCTGCACGTAGCGGATCTTCGAACCGGTGTCGGGAAAGACGCGCAGCATCGCCTCGGCGAGCTCGAGGATCGAGGTCTCGCGGTCGACGCCGATGTTGAAGATGCCGCCGCGCGCCTCCGGCGTCAGACCGGCGCTCACCAGCGCGTCGACGGCGTCGTCGACGTAGGTGAAGGCGCGCGTCTGCTTGCCGTCGCCGATCACCGTGATGTCCTCGCCGCGCAGCAGCTGGCCCATGAAGATGGTGATGACGCGGCCGACGTCGATCTTGTCGAGGCGCGGGCCGTAGGCGTTGAAGAAGCGCACGATGACGAAGGGCATCCCCATCTTGCCGTAGGCGAAGCAGAAGTGCTCCCCCACCGCCTTCGAGGTCGAGTAGCACCAGCGGTCGATCTCGGTCGAGCCGAGCACGCGGTCGCCGTCCTCGCGAAACGGGGTGTCCTTCGACTTGCCGTAGATCTCGGAGGTCGACGAGAAGACGACCGGCTTCTCGTAGCGATGGGTCAGCTTGAGGACGTTCTGCGTCCCGTTGACGTTGACGTTCAAGACGTGGAACGGGTCCTCCACGTAGTGCTCGACGCCGACCACCGCCGCCAGGTGATAGACCAGGTCGCTGCGCGCGATGAGGGTCTCCAGGAGGTCGAGGTCGAAGATCGAGCCCTTGATGTAGCGGAAGGCCGGATTGCCCAGATTGTGGCGGACTTTGAGGTCCGGCGAGATATCGAGCGCGGTGACCTCGTGCCCGCGCGCCAGCATGCCGTCGCCCAGGTGCGAGCCGAGGAACCCTCCACCGCCGGTGATGAGAACTTTCATAGGATCGTCATCCCTTCCTTGTCTCTGCTTGGGAAAGAGGGCTCGGCGCTGGCGAGAGCCGCCGCTCTCTCTGGTCGGGGCGGCGCTTGCCTCCGCCCTGGTCTCGGAAACGTCGTCAGGAGCTGCGGCCTGGCGCGGCGGCGGGCGGAAGGCGAGCTCCCTCACTCCCTGCTTGCCGGGCCAGCGAAGACGCTAGTTTTTCACACTTGCGCCGGGAAGCTCGATCCCGACGCCGGCGTCGAGGCGAAACCAGCGGTCCGCCGCGGCGACGAGGAGGCGGCCGGGCTCGCGGCGGACGGTGCCCGGCGCGATGCCCGCCGGGAGCGTCTCGGTCGGCTCGCCGGCATGGATCTCGACCCGCCGGCCCTCGACCGCGGCGAAGGCTCCCGGCCAGGGGGGCGCCACGGCGCGCACCAGGCGGTCGATGCGGAGCGCCGGCCAGGCCCAATCGATCTCCCCGTCCTCGGGGCGGCGGCGGCCGACGACGCTCGCCCGCGAGGCGTCCTGCGGCAGGCGCGGCGCGCTCCCCGCGGCGACCAGCGGCAGCGCCTCGCGGAGCAGCTCGACGCCCGCCGCCTCCACCTTGCGGTAGAGCGAGAGCGCGGTCTCCCGCGGCGCGATGGCGATCGCCCGCTGGGCGACGATGTCGCCGGCGTCGGCGCGCGCCACCATGTGGTGGAGGGTGACGCCGGTCTCCGCCTCGCCGTTCACCAGCACCCAGTTGATCGGCGCCCGGCCGCGGTAGGCCGGCAGCAGCGACGGATGGAGGTTGAGCGCCGCCAGGCGCGCTGAGGCGAGGACGCGGGCGGGGAGCATGTCGCGATAGAAGACCGAGAGCACGAGATCCGCCCGCACCTCCTCCGCCAGCGCCGCGACGCCGTCGCGCCCGAGGTCCTCGGCATAGACCGTCGGCAGGCCGCGCGCCGCGGCGGCCTCGGCCGGGGTGCGGTACCAGCGGTTCTCGTGCGGGTCGTCGCGGTGGGTGACGACGGCGGCGATGTCGTCGCCGCGCTCGGCGAGAAGCTCGACGGCGCGGCAGCCCATCTGGCTGTAGCCGAGGAAGAGGACCCTCACGGCTGCGTTGCCTGAGCCGCCGGCGCCTCGCCGGCGGCAGGGCCGCGATCGACGAAGTCGAGGTTGATGGTCTCGGCGACGACGCTCCGCGGCCGCCGCCGCACCTCGACGTAGATCCGCCCGACGTACTCGCCGAGGATGCCGAGCGCCAGGAAGTTGCCGCCGACGAGGAGGAAGAGGAGGGCGAAGAGGGTGAACAGCCCCTCCGCCTCCGGCCCGAAGAGGAGCCGGCGGACGACGAGGAAGCCGCCGAAGCCGATCGACAGCAGCGAGATCGCGGTGCCGGCGAGCGTCGCCACGCGGAGCGGCCCGGAGGTGAAGCCGGTGATGAGGTCGGCCTGCAGCTTGATCAGCTTCCAGAGCGAGTATTTGGATTCGCCCGCGGCGCGCTCGGCGTGCCCCACCGGCACCTCGGCGATGCGCCGCGCGAACTGGCAGGCGAGCGCCGGGATGAAGGGCGAGCGCTCCTCGCAGAGCAGCATCGAGTCGACCACCGGCCGCGAGTAGGCGCGCAGCATGCAGCCGTAGTCGCGGAACTCGACGCCCGAGAGGATGCGGCGCATCAGCCGGTTGGTGAGGCGCGAGGCGATGCGGCGGAAGGCGGTGTCCTGACGGTGCTCGCGATAGCCGCCGACGACGTCGAACCCCTCCTCGGCGCGGGCGAGGAGCTTGGGGATGTCCTCCGGCGGGTTCTGCAGGTCGGCGTCGAGGGTGACGCAGGTCTCGCCGAGCGCCGCGTCGAGGCCGGCGAAGACCGCCGCGTGCTGGCCGTAGTTGCGGTTGAAGGAGATCACCTTCACCCGCGGATCGCGCCGCGCCAGGTCGCGGAGGATCTCGAGCGAGCGGTCGCCGCTGCCGTCGTCGACGAGGATCGCCTCGACGCCGCCCTCGATCGAGTCCATCACCGGCGCCAGCCGCGCGTAGAGCGGCCCCAGGTTCTGCTCCTCGTTGTAGACCGGGATGACGATCGAGGCGCGCAGGGCGGCGCGCCGCGGCAGGACCGGAAGGGAGGGGAGAGGCGCCCTGCCGCGCTCCGCCGTCAAGACCGGAGAGCGCCCGCCGAGCGCGCTAGGCGGCATCCTTCACAGCCTCGCCGACGCCGGCGACGACGTCGTCGACGTCCTCCTCCGTCATCGACGGGAAGAGCGGCAGCGAGACGATCCGCGAGCAGACCTCCTCGGCGACCGGGTGCGTCCCCGGCCGGGTGCCGAAGCGCTGGCGGTAGAAGGCATGCAGGTGGACCGCCTCGAAGTGGAGGCCGGTGCCGA
The DNA here is from genome assembly GCA_963755825.1 of uncultured Acidobacteriota bacterium. Classification (GTDB taxonomy): domain Bacteria; phylum Acidobacteriota; class Thermoanaerobaculia; order Multivoradales; family UBA5704; genus DATBQN01. The sequence continues at coordinate 1,418,264 of CAVWLA010000001.1, forward strand.
TGCCGAGGCTCTTCAGGCGGTCCATGAACGGCGCCCGCTGCGGCGCCAGGACGGTGAAGAGGTGCCAGGGGTGGACGTGCTCGTAGGGTGCCGCTCCCGGCAGGCCGAGGCCCGCGATGCCGGCGAGCTCGCGCTGGTAGCGCGCGGCGATCTCGGCGCGGCGGGCGTTGAAGCGCGGCAGCTTGCGGAGCTGATGGATGCCGATCGCCGACTGGATGTCGGTCAGGTTGTACTTGAAGCCGGGGAGGACGACGTCGTAGGTCGCCGGCGCCTTCTCGGTCGCCGAGTAGGCCTTCCAGGCGTCGCGCTGCACGCCGTGGAACTTCCACAGCTTGACCTTGGCGGCGAGCTCGGCGTCGTCGGTCGTCAGCATGCCGCCCTCCCCCGTCGTCATGTTCTTGATCGGGTGGAAGGAGAAGCAGGCGGCGACGGTGCCGGCGGCCGAGGTGGCGCCGATCGGCCGGCCCTTGTAGCGTGCGCCGGCGGCATGGGCGGCATCCTCGACGATCGCGACGTCGCCGCGCCCGGCCGCGGCGAGGGCGTCGCGCAGGCCGTCGAGGTCGGCCGGCTGGCCGGCGAAGTGGACCGGGATGACGACGCGGGTGCGCGGCGTCAGCGCCTTCAGCATCTCCTCCGGCGAGAGGTTCCAGGTCAGCGGATCGACGTCGGCGAAGACCGGCGTGGCGCCGCAGGCGACCACCATGTTGGAGGTCGACGGCCAGGTCAGCGCCGGCACGATCACCTCGTCGCCGGCCGTCAGGCCCATGGCGAGGAGGAGGGCGTGGAGGGCGCCGGTGCAGGAGGAGAAGGAGAGCGCGTGCCGGGCGCCGTGCGCGGCGGCGAACTCGCTCTCGAACTGCGCCGTCCGCGGACCGCTGGTGATCCAGCCGGAGCGCAGGCAGGCGACGACCTCGGAGATCTCTTCTTCTCCGATCTCAGGGCGCGAAAAAGGGAGGGTTTCAGCGCGGGGCAACACGAGGCGACAGTAGATCATCTCTGCCCGGCGAGGGGCAAGCGCCCCGCGCCGCTCCGCGGGGGAGCGGCGCGAAGGCAGGCTTTGGAGGCCAGCGGGAGGCCAGCGGGCGGCGCGCGCCGAACGCCGGGGCGCGAGGCGCCCCGCAACCCCGGCGGTCGCCCCCGCTCTAGAGAACTCTTCGGCCCTGGATCAGCTGGATGATGACCACGATCACGGCGATCACCAGGAGGAGGTGGATGAGACCGCCGCCGACGTGGAAGGCGAAGAAGCCGAGAAGCCAGAGGATGAGCAGGATGACGAAGATCGTCCAGAGCATGGGTGCCTCCTTAGCGAGGTGTGCGGCATCAGGCCGCGCACCGCAAGAGAACAGCAGGACATCGGCCGGGGAGTACAGCAAAACCGCTGCCAAGATCTGCCGGCCGGGAGCCGCCTCGCGGGCCTGCGATACAGTCGGCTGCCGCCATGGATGTCAGCCCGCCAGCGCTCCGCGCCACCGAGCCCTCCCGCGGCCGCGACCTCCTCCTCCTCGCCCTCGTCCTCGGCCTGTTCTTCTGCGCCCTCCTCGGTATCCGCGCGCTGTGGTCGCCGGATGAAGGGCGCTACGCCGAGATCCCGCGCGAGATGGTCGCCCGCGGCGACTGGGTGACGCCGCGCCTCGACGGAGTCAAGTATTTCGAGAAGCCGGCGCTCTTCTACTGGCTGCAGGCGATCGCCATCGAGCTCTTCGGCGTCCGCGAGTGGGCGCTGCGCCTGGCGCCCGCCGGCTTCGCGCTCGCCGGCTGCCTCGCCGTCTACCTCGCCGGCCGCAGCCTCTTCGGCCGCACCGCGGGGCTCCTCGCCGCCGCCGTCCTCGCCACCTCGCCGCTCGAGTACTTCCTCTCCCAGTCGATCACCCTCGACATGGCGGTCTCGGCCTGCCTCACCGTGACGCTCCTCGCCGTCCTCTTCGGCCTCGAGGCGCCGGCGGGAAGGCGGCGGCGGCTCCTCCTCTGGGGCGCCTACGCCGGCGCCGCGCTGGCGACGCTCACCAAGGGGCTCATCGGCTTCCTGCTGCCGGGGTTGATCGTCGTCGTCTGGCTGATCGCCGCCCGCCGCTGGCGCCGGCTGCTGCCGCTCTATCTCCCCTCGGGGCTCGCCATCTTCCTCGCCATCGCCGTCCCCTGGCACCTGCTGGTGGCGCGGGCCAACCCCGATTTCCTCTATTTCTACTTCGTCCACGAGCACTTCCTGCGCTACGCGACGAAGATCCACGCCCGCTACCAGCCGTTCTGGTTCTTCGTCCCCGTGCTCGTCGCCGGGATGGTGCCCTGGACGGCGTTCCTGCCCGGCGCGCTCGCTCTCCGACCCGGCGCGCGGCGCCAGGAACGGCGAGACGAACCGCGGCGGGACGACCCGCGGCGCGCCGAAGTCCTCTTCCTCCTCCTCTGGGGCGGGCTGGTCCTCGCCTTCTTCTCCGCCTCGAGCTCGAAGCTCATCCCCTACGTGCTCCCCTGCGTGCCGCCGCTCGCGCTCCTCATCGGGCGCCGGCTCGCCGGGCTGTGGGACGGCTCCTCCGACACCGCGCCGGAGGCGAGGGGAGATCGCCGGCTCGGCATCGCGCTCGCCGCCCTGCTCGCGCTCGGCGTCGGCCTCGCCGCCGCGCTCGTCGCGCTGCCGCGCGCCCTCGCCGGCGACCGCCAGGTGGCGCACGCCGCGGCCCTCCTCGGCGGCGGCCTCTACGCCGTGGCGGCCGCTCTCGCCGCCGCCGGCGCGGCGCCCTGGATTCTCTATCGCCGCGGCCGCTCGCGCGGACAGCGGCCGCGGGCCGCCATCGCCGCCCTCGTCGCCGGTGCCGCGATCGTCCTCTCGACCCTCGCCGCCGTCGCTCCCGCCTTCGACGCCGAGCGCTCGGTCAAGGCTCTCGCCGAGGCGCTGCGGCCGCGCCTCCTGCCCGGCGACGAGGTCGCCTCCTACCACGACTATCCGCAGGACCTGCCGGTCTATCTCGGACGGACGATCACCGTCGCCGCCTATCAGGGCGAGCTCGAGTTCGGCATCCACGCCGAGGACACCGGCGCCTGGATGATCGACGAGGCGGAGTTCTGGCGGCGCTGGAGCGCGCCGCGCCGGATGTTCGCCGTGCTCGAGGCGCCGCGCTTCGAGACGCTGCGGCGCGACGGGCGGGCGATGACGCCGCTGGCGCGCAGCGGCAGCCACGTGCTGGTGGCGAACGCCGCGGCCGCCGGCTTGCGCTGACCCTCGGCTCTCGAACGCGGGAACGATCAGCTCGACCGGCGCGGCGGCCGGTCGCGGCGGGCGGCGGTGGTGAGCGCCTCGCGGGCGCGGGCGAGCTCGGCGCGGGCGCGCGCCGCCCGATCGCTCGCGGCGTCGGCCGCCTCGCGCGCCGCCTTCGCCTGCTTCGCCGCGTCGGCCGCGGCGCGCTCGGCCTGCTTGGCGGCGGCGCGGCGGAAGGCCGCCTCGGCCTCGGTCCGCGCCACCTCGGACTCGGCGCTCTCGACGCGGTCCTTGGCCTGCGCCACCTCGCGCTCGCGCCGCGCGCGGACCGCCTCGTCCCATCGCTTGCGGCCGTCGGCGACCACCTTGGTCACCGGCTCGGCGCCACGCGGGCCTGCCAGCGCGGTCCTCGAGCCCGGCGCCGGCTGCCGCCCGCGGACCGCCGGCGCTCCGCCGCGGGCCGCATGCCCAGCGCTGGTCGGCCGCCCGCCGCGGGCGACCGGCCGCGGCGTCGCGGCGAGCTGCAGGGCGGCGAGCACCTCGAAGCCCGGCGCCTCGAGATCGGTCTCCAGATAGCCGCGGCGGATCGTCTCGGCGGCACCGGCGAGGAAGGCCAGCGCCTGGAGATCCGCGGCCAGGCGCTCGACGACCGGCGCGCTGGGGCCGCGGCCGGCGGCGACGAGGATGGCCTCCGCCTCGCGGCGCAGCTCGTCCACCAGCCGCCGCGCCCGCTCGAGGGCTTCGCGGAACGCCTCGCCGCCGCGGCCCGCCATCGCCTGGCGCTGCGCCGCCCGCGCCTCCTTGCCGGCGGCGAGGAGCTCGCCCATGCGCTCGGGCTCGCGGCCGAGCAGCTGGGTGACCGCCCAGGCCGAAGCCGACGGCTTGGCGAGCGCTCTCACCGTCCGCGCGCCGTCACCGTCGCCCGCCTTCTTGAGCCGCGTCGCGAGGCTGTTGCGGGCGGCGGTGAACTCCCCCATCGGCAGGTGATAGAGGCCGCCGATCTCGCTGTCGAGGCTGCTCTTCCTGGCCATCTAAGGCAACGCTCGCGGTCCGGCGGCGGACCGCCCTCCCCCGCTCCGCCGCTCGATCGCCCGCGCCATCTCGTCGACCACCGCCGCGACGGAGAGCTCCGAGGCGTCGATGAAGGTATAGCTGGGATCGCGCGTCAGCGGCGAGTCGGCGCGCGTCGAGTCGCGCCGGTCGCGGCGGCTGATCTCGTCGATCACCTGCTCGTAGGAGACCTCGCGGCCGGCCGCCCTGAGCTCCTCGTGGCGCCGGCGGAAGCGCACCTCGGGGCGGGCGTCGAGGAAGAACTTGTACGGCGCGTCGGGGACGACGCGGGTGCCGATGTCGCGCCCCTCGAGCACGCCGCCGAAGCGGCGGGCGGTCGCCCGCTGCAGCTCGACCAGGCGCCGGCGGACCTCGGGATAGGCGGAGACCGCCGAGGTCGCCTCCCCCACCTCCGGGCTGCGGATGCGGTCGCCGACCGGCGCGCCGTCGAGGAGCACCTCGAAGCTGCCGTCCGGCCGCGGCGCGAGGGCGACCTCCGTCGAGTCGGAGACGGCGGCGACCGCCGGGCGGTCCGCCGGATCGATGCCGGCGGCGAGGACCTTGAGCCCGATGGCGCGGTACATCGCCCCGGTGTCGAGGAAGGGGACGCCGAGGCGCCGCGCGAGACCGCGCGCCACGGTGCTCTTGCCGACCCCCGACGGACCGTCGACGGCGACGATGAGAGGGGCGCCGGCGGGCTCGTCGAGCGACGGTTCGGGGCCGAGATCACGAGGGCCTGGCATGCTCGCCTGCACGTCGCTCAGCCGCGGCGGCGCGGCCGCGAGGAGGGGGGCTTTCTCGGCGCGGCGCCGGGACGATCGGGACGATCGCTCGCTCTCTTCACCCGGCCCGCCGGCCTCCCGCCGGGCTTCGAAGGCTGGCGCGGAGCCTTGGTCGAAGCCGCGGCGGCCGCCGGCGCCGAGCGCCGCTTCTCCACCTGGCCGTCGGGCGCCACCGCCGCCCGCGCGCGGCGCGGAGTCGGCGGCGCCGCACGCGCCCGCCGCGGCGTCGTCTCGGCTGCCGGTTTGGCGCGCGGCGGCCGCTTGGCGGCGGCGGCCCGGCCGGCCTTCCCCTGCCCCTTGCCCTTCGCCGTCGCCTTCTGCGCCGCGCCGACGAGCATGGCGACCTCGCGCTCGGTGAGCTCGCGGACCATGCCGAGCGGCAGATCGGGATCGGCGAGCGGGCCGATCGCCACCCGCCGCAGCTTCTGCACCGGATGGCCGACGCGCTGGAACATCTCGCGGATCTGCCGTGAGCGCCCCTCGGAGAGCTCGACCTTCCACCAGGAGTTCTCGCTGTCCGCCGTGCGCCGCGGCGCGTGGCGGGCGGTGATGCGGCAGGGCGCCGTGCGCTTGCCGTCGAGCACGATGCCGGCGCGCAGCCGATCGAGATCGTGCTCCGCCGGCTGGCCCTTGACCTTCGCCTCGTAGGTCTTCAGGCAGCCGAAGCGCGGATGGGCGACCTGCTGCGCGAAGTCGCCGTCGTCGGTGAGCAGCAGCAGCCCCTCGGTGGCGTAGTCGAGCCGCCCCACCGGCACCAGGGCCCGCCGCAGGCGCGGCGGCACGAGGTCGATCACCGTCGTCCGCCCCTCGGGGTCGGCGAGGGTCGACATCACGTACTTCGGCTTGTTGAGGAGCAGATAGCGATGGGCGCCGCCGTGCGGCTGCACGCGCTTGCCGTCGACCTTGACCGCGTCGCGCTCGAGGTCGGCCTTGTCGCCGATCTCCGCCGCGCGGCCGTTGATCGTCACCCGCGCCTCGCGGATCATCTCCTCCACCTTGCGGCGGGAGGCGACGCCGGCCCGCGCCAGGAGCTTCTGCAGCCGCTCTTCGCTCATTCCTCTCCCTCGCCGCCGTCGGCAGCCATCAGCGCCGCCTCGCCAAGCGCCTCGTCCGTCAGCTCGGCGGCGGGCTCGATGTCCTCGCGCGTCGAGCGCGCCGCCGCCTCCTCGAGCGCCGCGGCCTCGCGGAGGATCTGCTCCTCGCGATCGCCGGTCTCGGCGAGCAGCTCGCCGCCGGCCGCCTGCGCCATGCCGCCGAAGGTCTCCTCGAACTCCTCGAGCGGCGGCAGGTCCTTGAGGCTCTTGAGGCCGAAGTGGATGAGGAACTCGCGCGTCGTGGCGTAGAGGAACGGCTTGCCGACGACCTCCTTGCGGCCGGCGATGCGCACCAGCCGGCGCTCGAGGAGCGTCTTCAGGACCCCGGCCGGCGAGACGCTGCGCAGCTCCTGGATCTCCGGCGCGGTCATCGGCTGGCGGTAGGCGATGATGGCGAGCGTCTCGAGCGCCGCCATCGACAGCTTGCTGCCGCCGGAGACGTCGAAGAAGCGGCGCAGCCAGCCGACGAGCTCCGGCCGCGTCACCAGCCGCACGCCGCCGGCGACCTCCTCGACCATGATGCCGCGCCACTCCGCCTGGCGCTCCGCCAGGGCATTGCGCTCGATCGCCGCGTGCTGCTCGACCGCGGTGACCGCCGGCGCCTCCAGGTCGGCTGCCGCCGTGGGCTCGCGATCGGATGGCGGTGCAGGCTCCGGCTCCTCGTCGAGGCTGAGCCCGACGCCGGGCTCGATGGCCGGCTCGATCTGCGGATCGACTTGCAGCTCGCTCGCGGCCGCCGGCTTGATCTCGCCTCCCGTACCTTCGAGCGCCGCTTCGTCGCCGCCCTCGACATCGGCCTCGAGTGCGGCCGCGAGCCCGGGATCGGCGCCGGCGAGGTCGAGCGCGGCGCCGAGCCCCACCGAGCCGGCGCGGAAGCCGCGCGCGCCGCCGTAGCGCGCCAGCACGGTCTCCAGGGCGGCGGCGGCTTCCTCGCGCTCGTCGTCGTCGAAGAGCTCGATCAGCCGGCTCCGCGGCACCGGCTCGGAGGCGACGAAGAGCACCGCCTCGATCACCGCTTCCATCTCGGCGCGCTCGGTCATCCCTGGATCGCCTCGCGGTCGGTCGCATCCAGCTCGCGCGTGGTGCGATAGAGGAGGAGCTCGCCCGAGCTCGTCTGGTGGACGCGGACGAGCGACAGCCGGGCGAGCTCGAGCACGGCGAGGAAGGCGGCGATCGCCTCCGGTCGGCAGGAGCGCTGCCGCAGGTCGGCGAGCATGTCGAACGGACGGAGGGGATCGAGGAGCGCGACCAGGCGGTCGAACTGGCCGCGCACCGAGTAGCTCTCGAGGGAGAGCTGGAGCGGCGGCGGATGCTCTCGATCGTAGCGGCCGAGGACGCTCTTGAGCGCCCCGAGGAGATCGAAGAGCGACACCTCGCCGAGGTCGATCTCGCCTTCCGCCTCGGGCTCCGGCGTCTTCCACGCCGGCTGCGGATCCGGCTTGCGGGTGAAGATCCCCAGGCGCAGGCGGTCGACCTCGGCGAACGACTGCGCCGCCTCCTTCAACCGCCGGTATTCGAGCAGCCGCTCGACGAGCTCCTGGCGCGGGTCCTCCTCGGCCTCGCCCGCGGCGCTCGCCGGCCGCGGCAGCAGCAGCTTGGACTTGAGGTGGATGAGGAGCGCCGCCTCGTAGATGTACTCGCCGGCGATGTCCAGATTGAGCTCTTCCATCAGCGACAGATAGGCGTGGAACTGATCGCAGATCGTCGCCACCGGGATGTCGGAGATCTCGACGCGGTTGATCTTGATGAGATGGAGCAGCAGGTCGAGCGGCCCGTCGAAGATCGGCAGATGGACCTGCCACGACTCCGGCAGCAGGCTGCGCTCGGAAAGCGGCAGGCGGCGGCTCAGCCGGCGCGCCGAGCGCACCCCGCCCGCCGGCGCAGCCGCGCTGCTCTCCGCCGCGGCGCTCTCGATCTCCGCATCCTCGCCGGCCGTGCTCTGGAGAGCCGGGCTCTCGACGACCGTGATCTCGGCGGCGGCGTCCTCGCCGGCCAAGCTCTCCGGAGCCGGGCCGCCGGGCGCCGCGCCCTCGTCACCCGCCTCGCGCGGCGTCTCCGGCTCGCTCATCCCGCCACCGCGGAGGGCACCGCCCGCCGATAGTCGAGGGCGAGGGCACCGCGCACCATCTCCATGGTCTCCGCCGCCCGCTCGCGCGCCTGCCGGGAGCCGGCGATGAGAATGTCGAGGAGGGTGTCGCGATCGGCGATCACCGCCTCGCGCCGCTGCCGCATCGGCTCCAGGGCGGCGATGATGACGTCCGCCAGCAGGCGCTTGTCCTGCACGCAGCCGATCTCGGCGGCGCGGCACTCGCGCGCCACCCGCTCCTGCAGCTCCGGCGTCGAGAACAGCTTGTGGAACTCGTAGAGATTGCACACCTCGGGGCGGCCGGGGTCGCTGCGCCGCTGGCGCTGCGGATCGGTGAACATCTCCATGCACTTCTGGCGGATCGCCTCGGGCGTGTCGGAGAGGTTGATCGCGTTGCCGTACGACTTCGACATCTTGCGGCCGTCGATGCCGGGCACCTTGGCGGTCGGCGTGAAGAGGCCGCGCGGCTCGGGAAAGACCTCGCCGTAGAGGCCGTTGAAGCGGCGCACGATCTCGCGGCTGATCTCGATGTGGCTCGCCTGGTCCTCGCCCACCGGCACGAAGTCGGCGCGATAGATGACGATGTCGACCGTCTGCAGCAGCGGATAGCCGAGGAAGCCGTAGGTCTCGAGGTCCTTGTTCTCGAGCTGGCGGATCTGCTCCTTGTAGGTCGGCACCCGCTCCAGCCAGCCGAGCGGCGTCAGCATCGAGAGCAGCAGGTGGAGCTCGGCGTGCTCGGGGACCATCGACTGGATGAAGATCACCGAGCGCGCGGGATCGAGCCCGGCGCCGATCCAGTCGGCGACCATCTCCAGGGTGTTCTCGGCGATGCGCGAGGGATCGGCGTAGTCGCTGGTGAGCGCGTGCCAGTCGGCCGCGAAATAGAAGCAGCGGTAGCGGTCCTGCAGCTCCACCCAGTTCTTGAGCGCGCCGAAATAGTTGCCGAGGTGGATCCTCCCCGTCGAGCGCATGCCCGACAGCACGATGGGGGCTGGGGTGGTCATCGGCTGATTCTATCCGCTGGCGCCGGCGGCGGCCCTAGCCGCCGAGATGTGCGAGCACGTTCAGGAAGACCTTGAAGGGGAGGAGCGCCACGAAGCCCACCGGGATGGCGAGGAAGAGGCCGAGCCCGAAGCCGTAGGGGCGCAGCGCGGCGAGCTTCGGCGCCCAGTCCGGCGGCATCAGGTGGAGGACGATCTGGCCGCCGTCGAAGGGCGGCAGCGGGATCAGGTTGAAGAACACCAGGTAGGCGTTGATGAGGGCGATCTGCAGGATGGTGAAGACGATGGGGAACCCGGCGAGCGCGCCGGCCTGCTGGAAGTTGCCGAGGATGGTGAGCTCGCTCGCCTGCCGCGCCTGCGGTCCGAGCGCGGCGAGGACGATGGGCAGCACGATCGTCGCGGCGACGGCGAGGAACGAGTTGGCGGCCGCCCCGGCGGCGGTGACCAGGAGGTCGTCGCGGCGCGGGCGGGCGAAGTTCTGCACCAGGACCGGCGTCGGCCGCCCCCAGCCGAAGACCGGCAGGCCGAGGAGGACGAGGACGAGCGGCACCATGATGGTGCCGATGGGATCGATGTGGTGCAGCGGGTTGAACGACGCGCGGCCCAGCATGGCGGCGGTGGGATCGCCCAGGCGGCGAGCGGCGAAGGCATGCGCCGCCTCGTGGGCGGAGATGGCGAGGAGCACGATCAGGATCTGCACCGCGCCGGTGAAGAAGGGAGTCGCGTCCATCAGGCGTGCGCCTCCGCCGGCGCGCCCGGCGCGCCGGGCACGGCGAGCCGCGGCGGCGCGGGGAGCGGATCGGTCAGTCCGCGGAGCAGGCCGCGCGCCTTGGCGGCCACGGCACGGACGTTGCCGCGCGGCAGCTCGCGCAGCCAGGCGACGGGGAGCGCCACCAGGTTGGCGGCGAGGAAGCCGGCGAGGCCGAGGATGCCGCCGTGCCGCCGCACGTAGAGCGCGTTGCTCCTGGCCGTGTGGAAGGTCTTCGTCGGCGTGTAGGAGCCGGCGGTCGACGATGCCACCTTGTGCCAGATGCGGCTCTCCGGCACGTAGCGCAGGCGCAGGCCGAGGTCGAGCGCCCGCCGGCACCAGTCGGCGTCGTCGACGTTCAGGAAGTAGGTGGGGTCGAGCGGGCCGACCGCTTCGAGCGCCTCGCGGCGGACGAGCAGGCAGCAGGTGGTGAGATAGGTGACGTCGGCGGGGCGCGAGAACTGTGGACCGTCCGGCCGCCCGCGGCCGAACTCGACGGTGACCGTCTCGCGGATGCGCAGCCGCCCGCCCGCCGCCCACAGGCGGTCCGGCGGATCGAGATAGAAGATCTTCGGCCCCGCCGCCGCCACGCCCGGCTCGGCGCACGCCGCGGCGAGCGGGGCGAGGAAGCCCGGATCGACCTCGACGTCGGTGTTCAGGAGCAGCACGCGGGCGATCCGCCGGTCGGCGAGCACGTGCGCCAGCCCGGCGTCGTTGCCTCCCGCGAATCCCAGGTTGGCGCCGGTCTCCAGCAGCTCGACGTCCGGCCGCTCGCGGCGCAGGCGCGCCGCCGAGCCGTCCGACGAGCCGTTGTCGACCACCACCACGCGCAGCCGCTCGCGGCCGGTGGCGCGATCGAGCGAGGCGAGGGTCGCCAGGGTGTCGTCGGCGCCGTTCCAGTTGACCAGGATGGCGGCGGTGTCGATGAGATGCGAGGTCAGGAGGCTCTCGGCCATTGCGTCGGCGGACGGTGCGCTCAGGCGCGCCGGCCCGGATCGAGCGTCGGGAGTGCGGCAGGGGCTGCCAGGCGGCGGTTGATGTCGCCCATCAGCCGCTCGTTGGCGACCAGCACCTGACCCTCGAGCTGGAGGGCGCGGCCCTGGGCGAAGAGCGTGGCGTAGAAGAGCACGTGATGGATCCAGTTGGGCACCGCGCCGGTCGCCACGCCGCCGCCGAGGATGAAGGTCGCCATGGCGAGGCCGAGGGCGAGCATCAGCATCGGATAGGAGCGGTTCTTGTAGCCCTTGGTCGCCTCGTAGAGCTCGGGGTCGAGCGCGTTCTCCTTCACCGCATCCTTGATCGCCTTCCCGGTGCCGATCAGGTAGAACATGATCCAGCAGTGGGCGAAGAGCAGGAGCAGCGCCGAGGCGAGGCCGAGGAGCACGTGGCGCGAGAGGCCGGCGTCGGCCGGTCCGGCGAGGAAGTAGCCCAGCACGCCGGTTACGACGAGACCGAGGGTCGCCATCCAGCCGATCACCAGGAGCGCGCGCCCCATCATCCCGAGAACCTCCCGCTCATCCGTTCGCTCGTCATCGTCTCTCCTTCTCCTCTCTCGGCCGAGCGGACCGCTCGGTCGCCGCCCTGCTCGCCGGCGCCGCCCGCCGTGCCGACGGCGGCCTCCCAGATCCGCGCCACCACCGCCGGACGATAGCGCGCCGCGGCGCGGCGCCGTCCCGCGGTGCCCCGCCGCGCCGCCTCTCGCGGGTCGGCGAGCAGGGCCGCCAGGGCCGCGGCGAGCGCCGCCGGCGTTTCCGGCGGCACCAGCCAGCCGGTCTCCCCGTCGACCACCACCTCCGGGATGCCGCTCACCCGGCTCGCCACCACCGGCAGCCCTGCCGCCATCGCCTCCAGCACCACCAGCGGCATCCCCTCGTAGATCGAGGGTACCGCGAGGCAGCAGGCGCCGGCGAGGAGCGCCGCGATCCGCCGCGCGTCGCAGCGCCCGAGGAGCTCGACCCGATCGGCCAATCCGAGCTCCGCGATCGTCCGCTCGACCGCCGCGCGGTGCTCGCCGTCGCCGGCGATCTGCAGCCGCGCCTCGACGCCCATCTGCCGCAGCGCCGCGAGCGCCGCGAGCAGCACCTCGACCCCCTTGCGCAGGCGGAGCCTGCCGACGAAGAGGATGGGCCGGCCGCCCGTGATCGCCGGCTCCATGAGCTCCATCCCCGTCGCCATCTCCATGGCGTTGGGCACCACCGCCACCGCTGCCGCGCCGTAGTCGCGCTCGAGCTCGGCGGCCGTCGCGGCGCTCGGCGCCAGCACCAGGTCGGCGACCGCCGCCGTCGAGCGGCCGAGGGCAATCTGCAGCGGCGCCTTGAAATAGCGGAAGCGCCGCTCGACCGCGCCCGGGCGCCCGAGGACGCGGTGCCGCGCGCCCTCCACGGCCGAGATCCCGACGCCGCCCTCGCCGACCCGCTCCGTCCCCAGGTCCAGCAGCGGACGCACCGCCCGGCGCTCTTCGACATAGCTCACCTGGAGCAGGGCGACGAGACGGGGGGGCGGATCGAGGAGCGGCGCGGAGAGGGCGACCGCGAGCGCCGCGAGAGCGCCGTCCGACTCGTGCACCTGGACGACGTGCGGGCGGAAGCGCCGGAGCGCCCGCCGCACCGCCGGCACCGCGAAGAGGGGAAAGAGCAGCTTCGGGCCGCGCACGCCGGCCGGGCCGCGCCCCAAGATCTCCACCTCGTGTCCGACCTCGCGGAGCCCTGCGGCCAACTGTAGCACCTGTTCGCCGACCCCCGAAACGTCCCGCGGCGGCAGGGTGTTGGCGAGGAGGAGGATGCGCATCGCGGGATATGGGCCGGGCGGGGGATCGTTCGGCGGACGGCGACCCGGGGATTGTCGTCGCTCGCGGCCCCCGCCGCAAGGCGGCGGCCGCCCCTCGCACCGCGATTCGGTCGGCTCGGAGCGCGGTTCCGTCGCTCCGTCCCCGTGCCCCTGTCGCCGCGCACCGCGCCTCCCTAGGCTGCGGCGAGAACAGCCCGGCGATCGCCGCCGCGGACGCAGCCGGCCGGGGAGTGAACCATGAACGAGCTCTTCCACAATCTTCTCTACGCCGGCCGCCGGCTGCGCGCCGATCCCGGCTCGACCGCCGTCGTGGTCCTCTCGCTCGCCCTCGCGATCGGCGCCAACACCGCCCTCTTCAGCTTCGTCGACGCGGTGTTCCTGCGACCGTTGCCGGTCGCCCGCCCCGCCGAGCTGACGGCCATGTACACCACCGACACCGCCTACCCGGATCGCCTGCTGCCGATCTCGTACCTCAACTTCCTCGACGACCGCGCGAGCGGCATCTTCGCCGGACTGACGGCGCAGGTGACGCTGCAGCTCAATATTGGAAGTTTGGGCGGAAATTCGGGCGGCGGCGCGCCGGAGCGGATCTCGGCGGCGTCGGTCACCGCCAACTACTTCGACGTGCTCGGCGTCGCGCCGCTCGCCGGGCGCACCTTCACGCCGGACGAGGAGGCGCCGGTCGACGCTCACCCGGTGATCGTCCTCTCCTCGCGCCTCTGGCGGCGCCGCTTCGCCGCCGACCGCGGCATCATCGGGCGGACGATCCAGGTCAATCACCTGCGCTACACCGTCGTCGGCGTGGCGGCGGAGGGCTTCCGCGGCCCGTCGCTGCTCTCCAACTTCGACGCTTGGATCCCCATGGCGCAGCGCCAGGGCGTGGTGGGTTTCCTCGCCCGCTGGTTCGACGCCCGCCAGGCCTCGATGTGCGCCGTCTACGGCAGGCTCCGCTCGCCAGACGGCCTGGAGCGGGCGCGGGCAGGGCTGCAGACGGTCTCGGCGCGGCTGGCGCGGGAGTACCCGCAGGCCAACCACGCGCGGCGCGCCGTCCTCATCCCCTTCGCCCAGGCGACGCTCAATCCCAACCAGCGCGGCCAGGTCGTCCGCATGGGCTGGTTCCTGTCGATCATGGTCGGCCTCGTCCTCGCGCTCGCCTGCACCAACGTGGCGAATCTCCTCCTCTCGCGCGCTCTGGCGCGCCAGCGGGAGATCGCCGTGCGCCTCGCCCTCGGCGCCGGCCGCGCCCGCCTGGTGCGCCAGCTGCTGGCGGAGAGCCTGTTGCTGGCCTTCATCGGCGGCGGCGCCGGGCTGCTCGTGGCCCTCTCGGCGCGGAGCCTCCTCTGGCGCTTCAAGCCGCCGTCGGTGCCCGACACCCTGGACGTCTCGTTCGATCCGCGGGTGCTGCTCTTCGCCCTCGCCCTGACCCTGGCGACCGGCCTCCTCTGCGGTCTCGCGCCGGCGCTGCAGTCCTCGCGCCCCGACCTGGTGGCGGCGCTCAGGGGAGGCGGCGCGGCGGCGGAGGGGCGGCGGAGGCGGCGGGGCAGGAACGCCCTGGTCGTCGCCCAGGTCACCCTCTCGCTCCTCCTCCTCCTCGGCGCTGGACTCGTGCTGCGCAGCCTCCAGCGCGCCCAGCGGCTCGACCTCGGCTTCGCCGCCGATCACCTGATCAGCCTCAACATGGACCCCGACGGCATCGGCTACGACCGGCCGCGCGCCCTCGCCCTCTTCCGGCGCGCCGTCGAGCGGGTCGAGGCGCTCCCCGGCGTGCGCTCCGCCGCCTTCGCCTTCAACCAGCCCCTGGCGCATGCGCCCTCCGCCCTCTTCTATCTCGACGGCAAGACCTCGCCCTCGCCCCAGGACGGCGCGCCGATCACCACCAATGCCGCCGACCTCGGCTATTTCGAGACCGTCGGCATCCCGCTGCTCGCCGGCCGCCTGCCGCGCCATGCCGACAGCGAGGACGCGCCGCCGGTGATCGTCGTCAACCGCGCCGTCGCCGACCGCTATCTCGCGGGAGAGAACCCGATCGGCAAGCGCATGCGCTTCGTCGACGTGCCGACCGCATTCGAGATCGTCGGCGTGGTGGGCGATGCCACCTACGCCTCGCTCGGCGAGCCGACGCCGTGCTACCTCTACTACCCCTTTGCGCAGGCCTATGGCGCCGGCGAGGTGACCCTCTACGTGCGCACCGTGGGGCCGCCCGGGCCGCTGCTCGCCGGCGTGCGCCGCGCGGTGCAGGAGCTCGATCCCACCCTGCCGATCTACAACGTCGCGACGGTCTCGGACGTCGTCGCGCAGTCGCTCTGGGCGCCGCGCGCCGCCGCCGCCCTGCTGGTCTTCTTCGGCCTTCTCGGGCTGGTGCTGGCGACGGTCGGCACCTATGGCGTGATGTCCTATCTCGTCGATCAGAGCCGGCGCGAGATCGGCATCCGCATGGCGCTCGGCGAGCGCCGCGGCGCCATCCTGGCGCGCGTGCTCGGCCGCGCCATGGCGCTCGTCGCGGTGGGCCTCGCCATCGGCCTCGCGGCGGCCTTCTCGACGACGCGGCTGATCGCGAGCTTCCTCTACGGCCTCTCGGCGACCGACGGGCTGACCTTCGCCCTCGCCCCGCTCCTCCTCGCCGCCGCCGCCGTCGGCGCCACCATCGTCCCGGCGCGCCGCGCCACGGCGGTCGATCCGCTGCGCGCGCTGCGCGCCGAGTGATCGCGCCGCCGAGGGCGGCGCCGGGAGGTCGGGGAAAGGGGGGGCCTACGGCACGTCGAGCTTGAGCACCACGACGCCGCAGCGCACCTCGTCGCCGGGCTTGAGCTCCGAGGGAATGCCGGTCTCCAGGCGCGCGCCGTTCAAGAACGTCGCGTTCATCGTCCCGATCTCCTCGGAGAGGAAGAACTTCACCCCGCGGCGGTAGATCTTGGCGTGGCGCCGGGATACCGAGCGCTGGTTGTCGATCGGGGTGAGGTCGATGTCCGGGTAGATGCCGGTGACCGGGTCCTTGCGGCCGATGGTCGTCTCCGAGCCGCGGGAGAGCGAGAACTCCATCCCCGACGGGGCGTGGATCAGCCGCTCCGGGCCGCTGGCGTGGATCTCGGTGAGATCCGGCGTCGGCATCTCGGGCACCGGCGTGTGGGCGCTCGAGCCCAGGGCGCCCTTGAGGAGATCGTCGGTCTCGCGCAGCCGGCGGGAGAGCTTGCGCATCATGCGCACGGCGATCTCCGGGTTGTCGCGCAGCATCTGATCGAAGGTCGAGCCGTTGATCTGCAGCAGGCGGGTGGCGGTGAGCGCCCGCGCCGAGGCGGCGCGCGGGCGATCCTCGAGGAGGGCCATCTCGCCGAAGAAGTCCCCCTTCTCGAGCACGGCCAAGAGGCGCTCCTCGTCCCCCACGCGGTTGAGGATCTCCACCTGCCCCTCGTGGATGATGAACATCTCGGTGCCGAGCTCGCCTTCGCGAAAGATGTAGTCGCCGGGCCCGTGCTCGACCGTGTAGTCGGAGCCGCCTTTCCTGCCGGTGGTCTTGAACACGGTCTTCGCCATCGTCGCAGTTTACTTTCTTCTCGCCCGCGGCCTTCGATTCAACCCAGAACCAGCTCCGCGGCGTCCGCGGAGAGGCGCGCCGGGAGGCCGAGAGGCAGGGTGCGATTGGGAGCGCGGTGGCCGCTCGGCTGCCCCCAGGCGATCGGCCACTCGGCAGCCGCGGGCACGGCCGAGAGCGCATCGAGGACGACCTCGCGATACGCCGCGTCGCGCCGGCCGGCCGCCTGCAGCTCGTCAGTTGGACCGGGCGGAGCGGGCGTCCCGGACGGTCCGGACTCGCCTCCGTTCAGGTGCCCGACGATCATCCCCTGGATGCCGGCGAGAGTATCCGACAGGCGGAGGTGGGTCAACATGCGGTCGATGCGGTACGGCGGCTCGCCGACGTCCTCCCAGAAGACCAGCGAGCCGGCGAGACGCGGCGCGTAGGCGGTGCCGAGCGTCGCGGCGAGGAGCGACAGACAGCCGCCGAGGAGCGGGCCGCTCCGCGCGCCGGCGGGCGAGGCGAGGCGGAGGGCGGGACCGAGCGGCTGGATGACGGGAAAGCGGCCGGCGAGAGCGCCCTTGAGCGACTCCTCGTCCTCCACGGCGAGGCCGCGCGCCAGGTCGGCTGCGACCATCGGGCCGTGGAAGGCGACCAGCCCGAGACGCTCGACGACGGCGAGGAGGAAGGGGGTGAGATCCGAATACCCGACATAGGCGCGCGGCGATCGGCCGAGGAGGTCCCAGTCGATCGCCGGCAGCAGCCGGAGCATGCCGTGACCGCCGCGAGCGAAGAAGATGGCGGCGATGTCGCGATCGGCCGCCAGCCGATGGAAGCCGGCCAGCCGCTCGGCGTCGCCGCCCGCGAAGAGGCCGCGCCGGGAGAGGACGTTGTCGGCGACGACGGGCTCGAAGCCGAAACCGCGGAGGGCGGCGAGGCCGCGCTCGAGGCGCTCGGGCTCGACCGGCCCGGAGAGCGCCGCGACGCCGACGCGCGCTCCCGGTCCGACGGGGGGCGGCAGGCGGGCGTCGCGAGGGCTCATGGGGCGTCGGTCGGTGGCGAGAGGAGATTCGCCGGCGATGCTACCAGCTCGCCGGTCGCCGATCGGCTATGCTGCCGGCGGGAGACCCCCAGGCGGTCGCTCCACAGCCGGCTCGCCGGCCCGTGGAGAGGAAAGTCCGAGCTCCCACGGGCAGCATGCTCGCTAACGGCGAGGCGCGGCGACGCGACGGAAAGTGCAACAGAGAAGAGACCGCCCGGCCCTCGGGTTGGGTAAGGGTGAAACGGTGCGGTAAGAGCGCACCGCTCCGGCGGCGACGGCGGAGGCATGGCAAACCCCATGCGGAGCAAGACCAAATAGGGGAACGGACGAGCGGGCCGCCCGTCCCGCTCCGCCGGCAAGGCGGCGGACCGTTTCCGGGTAGGTTGCTAGCGGCCGGCGGCAACGCCGGTCCCAGAGGAATGACCGCTACCCGGCCTCGGCCGGGGAAACAGAACTCGGCTTACGGGGGTCTCCCGAGTCTGGCTCGACGACACAGCGCAGGGGTCAGCGGCGGAAGAACTTCCGCTTGCCTTCGCGCGGCGGCGGCGCCTCCTTCCCATCCTCTGCGTTGGCGACCGCCATCTGGGAGCGGACGGTCTCGAGCGCCGCGGTGATCCCCGGATCGGCGACGCCCAGCTCGATGGCGCGGTCGAGGTTCTCGGCCGCGAAGCGCAGCCAGAGCGGGTTCTTGGCGAGGAGCTGGCCGAGGAGGGCGTAGTACTCGCCGCGCGGGTCGATGCGCACGGCCTGGCGCAGCAGCTCGATCCCCAGGTGGTACTCCTCGGACGCGGCGAGCACCTGCGCCTTGCGGAAGTAGCGCTTGGCGAGCTGCTGCCCTTCCTCGTTGCGCGCCTCGCCTTCCTTGCCGCTGCTCCACGGCTGGTCGCCGAGCTCGCGGTCGTAGCGCTTGCGGCGGTCGGGGTGCGAGAGGGTGAGGTAGCCGGCGGTGGCGCGCTCGAAGAGGAGCCGCAGCACACCCTCCTTGCCGGCGAGGCCCAGCTCGCGCGCGTGGCGCGGATGGACCCGCCGCGCCAGACGCTCGTAGGCGTCGTGGACCTCCTGATCCGAGGCGCCCGGCCCGACCTCCAGCAGCTCGTAGTGGCTCGCCTCGCCGACCTTGCCGACCAGGGCGCTCACCTCGGCGCCGTGCGCCGCCGCGTCGAGGCCGAGAGGCCGCTCGTCGAGGCCGCGCGCGATGCGCTCCTCGAAGAGCCGGAGCTCCTCCACCGAGGGGGAATTCTCTCTGCGGTCCGCCATGGAATCATTGCTCGTGGAGCGAGATGCGTTCATTGTAACGTAAAGAATTGCCCTCGATCGGCTTCGACGCCCTGCTCGAGGTGGGTTCGTCCTCTGCAGCGGACGGCAGGACCCTCGCGCGATGGAGGATGGCCTGCTCGCGCCGGGCGAGGAGAGTTGGCGAGCGCCTTGCAGTACTTCACGTCGCAGCCGGTACACACCTCGCTCCACGCGAGCGACCACAGAGGAGAGTCCGAAAATGAAACGCACGCAGAGCTTCGCGATGTCTTGCATAGCCGTCCTGGCGGTCGCCACCGCCCTTCCTGCGGTGGCGGTGACGCCGCTGCTCAACCTGCGGGCCGCGGTCCAGAACCGGGGACGCGCCGAGTACTACGGCATCAAGCCCGCCGAGCCGGTGCCGCTCTCGATCGGCGAAACCGTCCGCGTCGAGCTCGTCGGCAGCGCCGCCAACGGCGCGCAGGTGCCGGTCAACGCCAGCTTCTTCCAGGTGACCAACCGCAGCTCGATCACCCTCGGGCGCAGCGGCGCCAACTGGGTCGAGGTCAAGGGCGTCAACAACTACGGCAACGGCCTCGGCGCCCTCGGCTACAAAGTGAACGACGGCCGCTATTCGATGAAGGGGGCGCTCTCCGAGGGCCGCATCACCTTCCAGATGGCGGGGGGCAACGCCCCGGTGGCCGGGCCCGGACCCAACGGCGACAGCCGCCTCGAGGCGGCGCGCACCGTCTCCAGCCGGCTGTACCGCACCCTGATCGGCGAGGATTCGAGCTCGTCTCGCGTCGAGAGCGGCGCGGCGACGATCAGCCGCGGCGGTTACTCCGCCATCCAGCAGCTCGCTCTCGAGCTGTCCCGCGAGGCGGACGCGCGTCGCTTCTTCGCCGGCCAGAGCCCGACGCACGTCATGGGCGAGATCTACCGCGGGCTCCTCGGCCGCAGCGGCAGCGACCGTGATCTCGAGGCCCAGGACAGCGGCTTTCGCGGCTCGGTCGACGGACTGCGCCGCCACGGGCTGACCACCGCGGTGCAGGCGGTGGTGACCTCGCAGGAGTTCCAGAGCGTCAACCAGCTGCAGGCGAGCGGCCTGCTGTAGATAGGGACTTGAGGGCATCGAAGGCCGGGCGGTCGCACCGCCCGGCCTTCAGCAGGTCGAGAGTTCCGCCGAGCCCCGCCTACCAGCCGCTCGAGGCGCCGCCGCCGCCGAAGCTCCCGCCGCCGCCAGAAAAACCTCCGCCGCCGGACGAGAAGCCCCCGCCGCCGAAGCCGCCGCCGCCAAATCCTCCGCCGCCCCACATCCCGCCGCCGCCGAACATCCCGCCGCTGCCCCAGAAGCCGCCGCCGCTCCGCGGTCGCCCGGACGGGGTGCCCCGCTTGCCGAGCAGGACCTTGAGGATCGGGAAGCCGACGAGCCACAGGCCGACGAAGACGAGCGCCGCCGTGCGGCCGATGATCGCCATCGGGAAGACCAGATAGAACGGCGCCAGGAAGAGGTAGAGGAACCAGCTGATGAAACCGCTGGCGCTCAAAGCGGCGACCGAGAAGATGCCGATGACGAGGACGAAGAGCAGGCTCATGACGACGCGCGGTCCCACCGAGGCGTGGGGCGCGCGGGGTGCCGGCGCCACCGCCGAGGCCGGCAGCGGCTGGCCGCGGAGGAGCTCGATGATCGCCTCGACGCCCTTCTCGACGCCGCCGTCGAAATCGCCCTGCTGGAACCGCGGCCGGATGACGTCGTCGAGGATCTCGTGGCTCTGGATGTCGGTGAGCTGCGGCTCCAGCCCGTAGCCGACCTCGATCCGCATGCGGCGATCGTCGCGCGAGATGAGGAGGAGGACGCCGTTGTCCTTCCCCTTCTGTCCCAGCTTCCAGGTCTGCGCCACGCGCACCGAGTAGTCCTCGACCGGCTCGCCGTCGAGCGTCTGGACGATGAGCACGGCGATCTGGTCCCCGGTCTGCTTCTCGAAGGCCGCGAGCTCGGCCTCGATCGTCTGCGTCGCCGCCGCCGAGAGCAGGTGGGGCTCGTCGACGATGCGGCCGGAGAGGAAGGGGATGGCCGGCGCGGCCGCGGCTGCCGTGGCGGGCGCGGCGGCGGCGAGCAGAACGAGAAGCGCCGCGACGGCGCCGCCGATCGCCGGCGAGAGCCTTCGCGGCGCGCCCGCGGCCGGCATCTACGTTTCCACCTGCCGCACGTCGTCGGCGAGCTCGTTGGTCTGGCCGCCGCGGTGCGCCAGACCATGGCGGGCGAGGAGCTCGCCGCATTCGCGGACGCCGGCGACGAGCGCCGCCTCGAGCTCGCCGCGCCGGATGCCGGCGGCGATGCGCGCCGTGATCCCCTGCCACTCCCCTTCTTCGACGCGCGCGTGGATGCCGCTGTCGGCGAGCACCACGACGCGGCGCTCGAAGAGCGAGAGGAAGACGAGGATGCCGATGCGGTCGGCGGTCGCGAAGACCTCCTGCTCGAGAAAGGCGGCGGCGGCGCGGCGGCGGGTGCGGAGATCCATCAGCTCGGCGCCGGCGAGCCAGCGGCGGAGCGGCGCCGAGAGATGCACGGCGGCGAACGCGAGGGCGGAGCCCGCCGCCGCCGGCAGCACCATCCAGGCGAGCAGGTCGCCGCCCCAGTAGCCGCCGGCGCCGCGGATCGCCCAGCCGGCGAGAGCGCCCGCCAGGGCGCCGAAGGCCGCGCCCTTCCAGGCGGCGCCCGGATAGGGATCGCTCGTCGCGGCGATGTAGGGGACGATCTCGCCGCCGCTCGCCGCCTCGGCGGCGGCGACGGCCTGGCGCACCGCGTCGAGGTCGGAGGCGCTGAGACCGTGTGTCGGCATGGAGGGATGAGCTGGGCGCGATCTTACATCACGCTTTTCAGCCCTCGGGGAGCGTGCTGCGCAGGCGCTTGCGCTCGCCGCGCCGGCGCTTGGCGTCGAGCCGCTGGCGGCGGGAGGCGCGCGTGGCGCGGGTGGGCTTGCGCGGCAGCTCCGGCGCCAGCGCCTCGCGGAGCAGCTCGGCCAGGCGCTCGAGAGCCGCCTCGCGGTTCGCCGACTGGCTGCGATGGCGCTGCGAAGTGACCTGCAGGACGCCGCCGCGGGTGACCCGCGTCGCCAGCCGCTCGGCGACGCGCGCTTTCTGCTCCGCCGTCAGCGCCGCGGTCGCGGCGAGCGCGAAGCGCACGGTCACCCGCGTCTCCAGCTTGTTGACGTTCTGGCCGCCGGGGCCGCCGCTCCGCGAGGTGGCGAAGGAGAGATCCTCGTCGGGGATTGCGATACCGAGGCCGACGTCGAGCACAGGGGGAGTGTAGCCTGCCGGCTTCGCTCCGTGCCGAGGAGCCTGCTGGTAGAATTCCGCCGCTCTGCAGCACCCCTCTCCGCCGTTTGCGGTGGAGCTCTCAGGAAGGAGCCTCGATGCGCGCATCCCGTCTGTCGGCCCTCTTCGCCGGGCTCGCCGCCCTCGTCGTCCTCACCGGCTGCTTCGATCTCGAGGAGTCGGTCGACCTCGATCGCAACCTCGCCGGCAAGGCGGGGTTCAGCGCCACCTTCGACCTCGGCGCGATGGTGATGCCGATGCTCATGATGCAGCGCCAGATGGCGGGAAAGACCGGCGAGCCGACCGCCGAGGAGATCGCCACCGCGCGCCAGGAGATGGCGGCGCAGCAGAAGAGCGATCCGTCGCGCACGCCGAGCGCGCCGAAGCGGGAGGACATCGAGAAGACCCTGCCGCCCGGCGTCCGCCTCCTCGACATCGGCTCGGACGACGCCGACCTGAAAGCCCGCATGCACGCGAGCTTCGCCTTCGACGATCTCAACAAGCTGGCGCAGATCCGCGATCCCAAGAAGGACGCCAAGGCGGCGAGCACGGAGAAGGTGGCCCTCTTCGACCGCCCGTTCGCCGGCCTCAAGCTGGTCGACGAGGGCAAGACGGTCTTCGTCTCGACGGAGTTCGGCAATCCGGTCTCCGAAGCCTCCTCCGACAACCCGCTGGAGGCGAGCGCGACCTCGCCCGAGGCGAAGAAGACGATCGCGGACCTGTTCCACGGGCTGCACCTGCGCTTCAAGCTGACGACGCCGCTCGAGGTCGTCAACACCAACGCCACCCGTCGCGACGGCCAGACCCTGGTCTGGGACTACGACCAGGCCGCGGTCATGAAGCTCGCCGAATCGAAAGAGCCGGTGAAGATCTGGGTGCGCCTGCGCCACGGATGAGGCGGCGAGGCAGGGCGAGGGGGACGCGGCGCGACCGCCGCGGCGGCGCGGAATCGCGCTACTTGAAGAGGGCGTCGAAGGCCGAGCGGGCGTCGCGCGGGTTGGCGCGCTCGCGCTCTTTGCCGAACTCCTGAACCGTCTTGGCGGCGAAGAGCGCGCAGCTGTTGGCGTCGCGCTTCTTCGCCACCCGCACCGGGATCGTCTGCCGGCACTCCCAGCGCGTCGAGGTGTCGAAGTGCATGCAGTTGTTGCAGGTGTGGAGCGCTTGGCCGCATTTGCCGCAGACCGCGTCCGCGGCGACCTCGGAGACCGCCTGACGCTCGCCGCAGGAGCCGCAGCGGAACGCCGTCTCGGTCGGCGCTCCCAGCCCGCGGCCGCGCGGCCCTTCCTTCTTCTCGCGCGGCCCCTGCGCCCCGCCGCTCCGCTCCGTGGAGCGCTCGGTCGACCGCTCGGAGTCCTTGTAGCCGCGCTGCCTGTACTTCGGTTCGTCGGACATCCGCGGACCTTATAGCAGATCGCGCACGAGTGGAGAGCGAGGACCCGGTCGCTAGACCGGCGGCGCGGAGCGCTCGATGCAGAAGTAGATGAAGTCGGTGGTGGGAGCGGTGTAGCCGAGCTGGCGGAGCATGGTGACGAGCTGGCCGCGGTGGTAGGTCGAGTGGTTGACCAGCTGCAGGACCGGCTGCCAGAGCGGCCGCACGAAGGTCTCGCCGCGGCTGTTGGTGTAGCGGATCTCGGCCTTCAGCTGATCGTCGGTGACGCCGGCCAGGAAGAACTCCATCTCCGCCGCCGTCTCTTCGCTGCCCGCCGCCAGGCTGGCGAAGTCGGCGAAGTCGGCGATCCCCGGCACGGGCTCGAGCGCGCGGCCGGCGAAGCGCGCCAGCCAGACGCGCTGGGCGCCGAGGATGTGCGCCGCGGTGGCGAGGAGCGAGGGGAAGGAAGAGCCGGTGTCGCGCACCAGGTCCTCGGGGCGCACCTCCTCGATCGCCTTGCGCAGGCGGCGGTCGGCCCACAGGGTGTAGAGGAGGAGGTCGCGCGCGGTCGAGGAGAGGTCGCCCATCGATTCTCCGGCAGATTCTCCGAAGATGCCGTCAGCGGCGGAGCGCCGCGTTGGCGAGGAGGCCGAAGGCGATCGCCGAGGCGGCGAGCGGGATGCCGGCGAGCGCCCCCTGGCCGACCGCCAGGCCCCAGATGGCGATCGCGATGCCGCCGAAGCCGGCGACCAGACAGCCCCAGACGGCGCTCCCCATGAGCCCGGTGCCGCGCTCGCGCGGCGTCTCCTCGCGCTCGTTCTTGGCGTTATCCGGCATCAGAAGACCGCCGGCTCTTCGTAGGTGCCGAAGACGTCGCGCAGCGCATCGCTCATCTCCCCCAGAGTGCAGTAGGCCCGCGCGCAGTCGAGCAGCAGCGGCATGGTGTTGGCGCTGCCCGCGGCGCCGCTCTTGAGCGCGTCGAGGGTGCGGGCGACGGCGCCCGCGTCGCGCCGTGCGCGGACCGCGTCGAGGCTCGCCACCTGGCGGTCGGCGAGGTCGTCGGCGATGTAGAGGGTGTCGATCGGCTCTTCGCTCTCCACCTGGAAGGCGTTGACGCCGACGATGATCTTCTCGCGCTCCTCGAAGGAGCGCTGGTAGGCGAAGGCGGCGTCCATGATCTCGCGCTGCGGGAAGCCGGCCTCGACCGCCTCGACCATGCCGCCGAGGTCGTCGATGCGGCGGAAGTAGTCGAGCGTGCCGTCGACCATGCGCTGCGTCATCTCCTCGACGAACCAGGCGCCGCCCAGCGGGTCGATGGTGTTGATCACCCCCGACTCGTGGGCGAGGATCTGCTGCGTGCGCAGCGCCGTGCGCGCGTTCGCCTCGGTGGGGAGGGCGAGCGTCTCGTCGAGGGCATTGGTGTGCAGCGACTGGGTGCCGCCGAGCACCGCCGCCAGCGCCTGCACCGTCGTCCGCACGACGTTGTTGATCGGCTGCTGGGCGGTCAGCGAGCAGCCCGCCGTCTGGGTGTGGAAGCGGAGCATCCAGGAGCGCGGGTTCTTGGCGCCGTAGCGCTCGCGCATCACCGACGCCCAGATGCGGCGGGCGGCGCGGAACTTGGCGATCTCCTCGAAGAAATCGTTGTGGCTGTTGAAGAAGAAGGAGAGGCGGGGGGCGAAATCGTCGACGTCAAGCCCGGCGTCGATGCCGTACTGCACATACTCCATGCCGTCGCGCAGCGTGAAGGCGAGCTCCTGGAGGGCGGTCGAGCCGGCCTCGCGGATGTGGTAGCCGGAGATCGAGATGGTGTTCCAGCGCGGCACGTGGCGGGCGGCGAAGGAGAACTGGTCGGTGATCAGCCGCATCGACGGCCGCGGCGGATAGATGTACTCCTTCTGCGCGATGTACTCCTTGAGGATGTCGTTCTGCAGCGTCCCCGAGACCTGCCGCTCGACGTCGACGCCCTGCTTCTCCGCCACCGCGAGGTACATGGCGAAGAGCATCGGCGCCGTCGAGTTGATGGTCATCGAGGTGGTCACCTCGCCGAGCGGGATGCCGTCGAAGAGCGTCTCCATGTCGGCCAGGCTGTCGATCGCGACGCCGCACTTCCCCACCTCCCCCTTGGACATCAGGTGGTCGGAGTCGTAGCCGTAGAGCGTCGGCAGGTGGAAGGCGACGGAGAGGCCGGTCTGCCCCTGCGAGAGGAGGTACTTGAAGCGGCGGTTGGTGTCCTCGGCGGTGCCGAAGCCGGCGAACTGCCGCATCGTCCACAGCTTGCCGCGATAGCCGGTGGGGTGGATGCCGCGGGTGTAGGGGAACTCGCCGGGGATGCCGATGTCGCGCCGCGGGTCGACGCGGGCGGCCTGGTCGGCGGTGATGAGCGGCGGCACCTCCATCCCGGAGACCGTCGTCCAGTCGCGCTTCCAGTGCGGCGACTTGGCCTCGGCCTTGGCCGCCGCGGACTCCCAGCGCATTCGCGCCTCGGCCATGGTGTCGAGCGCGTCCGCCCGGTAGACGCTGTCCGCGGCGGTGCGAGCCGGCTCGGCGACGGCGGTCGGTGCCTGATCCTTGACGGCCATGGATTTCTTCCTTTCGGGGCCGCGGGTGGCGATCGAGCCGCCGGCGCGTGCCTCCGGGTGGGGAGCAAGTATATCCGATGGGTCCGGCGGGTCCGGAGCCGCCGGCGGAGGGCTGCGGAGCCGCGAGCGACGTGGGTCAGCTTGGGCCGCTGCTGGCGCCGGCTCGTCCGGGCGTGTAGAATATGCCGCTCCCACGGCCTTCGGATGGGCCGTCGGAGCAGTCCCCAGCCCTTGCCCCGTACCCCGGGTCAACCCTTTCCCCCGGCGGCGATCGACGAATTCCCGCCATCGCAAGGAATCCGAACTCCATGATGAAACAAGGCTCGCCCAGAAGTCTCCCCATGCTCTCCCTCTCCCTCGCCCTGCTCCTCGCCGGCGCCGGCTGCTCGCACGCCTCGGAGGGCGAGCAGACGAAGGGCAAGGATTCCGCGCCGCCCAAGCCCGGCGCCGCCGCCGCGCCGGCCGCCGGCACCGCGGCGCCCACCGGTTCCGCCCCGGCCACTATCACTCCGGACAAGCTGCCGGTCGTCGTCGCCAAGCTCAACGGCAAGGACATCAAGAAGGACGAGCTGCTCAAGGAGGCGCAGAGCCTCAAGGGCCAGATCGGCGGCGCCGCGCTCCCGGCGGCCCTGCCGCCGGCCTTCTACCGCCAGGTGCTCGACGGCATGATCGCGCGCAACGTGCTGATGGCGGACGCCGCGGCGCAGGGCATCAAGGTGAGCGACGCGGAGATCCAGCAGCAGATCGGCCAGCTCCGCTCCCACTTCCCCACCCCCGACGACTTCCAGAAGGCGCTCGCCGCGCAGGGGATGACCGAGGCCGGTCTCACCGCCACGGCGCGCGAGCAGCTCACCGTCCAGAAGTACGTCGACACGGTGGTGATGGCCAACGTGGCGCCGGCCAACGACGCGGCGGCGAAGACCTTCTACGATCAGAACCTCGAAAAGATGAAGCAGCCCGAGCAGCGCCACCTGCGCCACATCCTCATCAAGGTCGACAAGGGCGCCAGCGAGGCGGACAAGGCGAAGGCCAAGGCGCAGGCCGAGACCGTCCTCGCCCAACTCAAGAAGGGCGGCGACTTCGCGGCGCTCGCCAAGGCGAACTCCGGCGACCCGGGCTCGAAGGACAACGGCGGCGATCTCTCCTTCATCCGCAAGGGCCAGACCGTGCCGACCTTCGAGGCGGCCGCCTGGGCCCTGCAGACCAAGGATCAGCTGTCGCCCGTCGTCGAGAGCCCGTTCGGCTACCACATCATCCAGCTCGTCGAGATTCAGCCGGCGAAGACGATGACCTTCGAAGAGGTCAAGCCGAAGATCGTCGAGTACCTGAAGCAGCAGCAGGGTCAGGAGCACGTCAAGGCGAAGATCGAGGATCTGAAGAGCAAGGCGAAGATCGAATACTTCATCTGACGAGATCCCGCCCGGATCGCGGCGCCTGCCGCCGCGATCCGGGCTCCCGCTCCCTCCCCTCGATCCACAGTTGGCTCCCGCCACCCCGCATCGCGACCGCGGCGTCCAAACAGACAGGCAGCCAGTTAGGCGGCGCGCCGATCAGTTGGAGGGCGGCGGATCTCCGCGAGGCGGCGCCGACGGCGTCGCCTCCGCCACCGGCCGCGTCGACTTTTCCACCAGGCGCAGAGGCGGGATCGTCTCGTCTCCGGCGGCGCCCAGCTCCTGGAAGCGGCGGGCGGCGGGAAGGACGCGGCTCTCGAACGAGCCGACGGCGCCGTTGTAGGCCTCGACCGCCTGGTCGAGGCCGCGGCGGAGGCGGTCGAAGTGCCCGGCGAGGGTGAGCAGGCGGTCGTGGAGGTCGCGGCCGAGCCGGCTCACCTCGAGGGCGTTCCGCTCCATCTCCTCCTGGCGCCACCCGAAGGCGACGGCGCGGAGCAGCGCGATGAGCGTCGTCGGCGTCGCCACGATGACGTTCTGCCCGACGCCGAACTCGATGAGGCCGGGGTCCTGCTCGAGCGCGGCGGCGAAGAAGGTCTCGCCGGGGAGGAAGAGGACGACGAACTCGGGCGCCGGGTCGAACTGGCGCGCATAGCCGCGGGCGGAGAGCTTCTGCAGGTGGATGCGGAGCTGGCGCGCGTGGTCCTGCAGACGGGCGCGGCGGGTCTCCTCGTCGGTCGCCTCGAGCGAGGCGAGGAAGGCCTCGAGGGGCGCCTTCGAGTCGACGACGACGTTCCTGCGGTTGGGGAGGTGGATGACGAGGTCGGGGCGGAGGCGCCCATCCTCCCCCTCGATTGTCACCTGCGGGGTGAAGTCGCAGTGCGACAGCATTCCCGCCAGCTCGACCACCCGCTGCAGCTGGATTTCCCCCCAGCGGCCGCGCGTCGACGGCGAGCGCAGCGCGTTGACCAGCTTCGAGGTCTCGCGCTCGAGGCCGGCCTGGCCCTGGGCCAGCCCGAGCAGGCGCTCGCTCATCGTCCCATAGGCCTCGGCGCGCGACCTCTCGAGCTCGCCGATCTTCTGGTCGACCTTGCCGAGCGAGTCGGCGAGCGGCCGCACCAGCTCCTCGATCGCCTGCCGCCGCTGCTCGAGGTCCCCCTTGGCTCCCTCCTGATAGCGCTCGAGGGTCGCCCGGGCGAGGTGGAGGAAGCTCGCGTTGTTGCTCGCCAGGGCCTCGGCCGAGAGCGCCTTGAAGGCATCCGCCAGCCGCACCTGCATCTCCGCCTGCGTCTCGCCGAAGTGCCGGATCTTCTCCTCGGCCGTCCGCCGCTCGACGGCGAGCGTCGCCGCCAGCTCAGCCGCCCGCGCCAGGGCCGCCGCACCCTCCGCCCGCGCCCGCCCCAGCTCCTCGCCGCGCGAGGCGAGCTCGCGCCCCAGACGCTCGGCCTCGCGCGCGCCGGAGGCGAGCCGCTCGCCGGCCGCCGCCCGCTCCCCCACCGATCGCCCCCGCGCCAGCAGCCAGCCGAGGGCCGCGGCGCCCACGGCGACGGCGGCGAGCAAGAGCCCGCTCAAGCGGCCTCCTGGCGGGAGGCGATCAACTGGCGGTGAGTCAACATCGGGTAGGTGTCCGCTGAAACGCTACCACAACCAGCTGTGGCGCGAATCGGGCGGCGGAGAGTCTCAGGCGACGGCCATCCAGCCATCTCCCGATCAGCGGCTGGGCTCAAAAAATCACCGGGAAGGCTCGCCAGATCACCGGCCGGGCTCGGCCGGTCACCGGGAAGGCTCGGCCGATCATCGGGAAGGCTCGCCAGATCACCGGCCGCGCTCAGCCAATCACCGGCTGGGCTCAGCCGATCATCGGGAAGGCTCGCCAGATCACCGGCTGGGCTCAGCCGATCACCGGCTGGGCTCAGCCGATCACCGGCAGAGCTCGGCCGATCACCGGCAGGGCTCGGCCGATCACCGCCAGAGCTCGGCCGATCACCGGCAGGGCTCGGCCGATCACCGGGTGGGTTCGGCCTGTTGCGCCTTCAGAGGCCGAGCGCCGCCTTCGCCCGCACGTAGTAAGCGAGGCGGTCCGCGAGCCCGGTGAGGCCGCCGTTGATGCGGCGCGTCACCGTCTCCATGTCCCCGCTGTCGGCCGGGGAATTGAGATCCTGGTCCCGCCAGTAGCGACCGGCCGTCCGGCAGGCCACGGGAGGCGTCGCGACCAGCTCGGGCTCGTCCTCGAGCGGCAGGCCGAGGGCCTGCCCGGCGCGGCTGTAATTGTCGCGAAAGGTGAGCTGGAACACGCCGCGGCCGCGGAACCGCCAGCCGTCCCCCGACCCTTCGTCGCCGTTTCCGCCGCGCCCTCCGTAGACACGGTTGGCGATCCGCTCCGGCTGGCGGGCGTACGCCGCGGCGCTCTCGGCCGTGAAGCGGCTGGGCCACGTCGACAGCAGCCCCGCGGCCGAATAGTTGAGGTTCTCGACGAGGCGCCCGAGCGCGCCCGACTCGTGGCCTGCCTGCGCCAGAAAGGCGGCCTGCCTGAGACGCGTCGAGATCCCGAATTCCTCCATGGCGGCCGCCAGGAGAGGCAGGAAGAGGGTGGCGCGAGCGGCGCTGCAGGAGGGCATGATCGCCCTCAGAATGGAGGTGGAGAGCTCCATGCCGGCCTCGTCTCGGCTACCCTTTGAGCAGCACCCGCGCGATCACCAGGCGCTGCATCTCGCTGGTCCCCTCGTAGATGGTCGTCACGCGGACGTCGCGGTAGAGGCGGGAGATCTCGTAGTCCTGATGGAAACCGTTGCCGCCGTGGATCTGCAGGCACTCGGCGCAGGCGCGGTTGGCGGCTTCGCTGGCGTAGAGCTTGGCCTGGGCGGCGAGGCGCGCGGCGCGGTCGCTCTGGCCGGGGCGCTCGGAGACCACGGCGGCGGCGTGGGTGAGCGCGCGCGCAGCGGCGAGCTCGGTCGACATCTGGGCGAGCTTGAACTGGATGGCCTGGTGCTCGGCGATGGGGACGCCGAACTGCACCCGATCCTTGGCGTAGGCAAGGGCGAGCTCGAACGCCCGCTGGTGGATGCCGACCGCCTGAGCGGCGATCCCCAGGCGCGAGTGGTCGAGGGTCTGCAGGGCGATGCGGAAGCCCTGGCCCTCCTCGCCCAGCAGGTTGCCGGCCGGGATCCGGCAGGCGTTGAAGTGGAGCGGCGCGGTGCGCGAGGCGCGGAGGCCGAGCTTCTCTTCGGGCTTGCCGACGGCGAAGCCCGGCGCGTCGGCGGGCACCGCGAAGGCGGAGAGGCCGCGCTTCCCCGCCGCTGGATCGGTCGCGGCGACGACGACGTACCAGGAGGCGAGGCCGGCGTTGGTGATCCAGGCCTTCTCGCCGTCGAGCACCCAGGAGTCGCCGTCACGGACGGCGCGGGTGCGCAGGCTCCCCGCGTCGCTGCCCGAGCTCGGCTCGGTCAGCCCGAAGCCGCCGAGCTCGCCGCCGGCGGCGAGGCCGGGGAGCGCCGCGCGCTTCAGGCGCTCGCTGCCGAAGCGGGAGATCGGCCAACAGCAGACCGAGTTGGTGACGCTCATCGTCACCGCCGTCGACGGGCAGACGCGGGCGATCTCCTCGACCGCCAGGACGTAGGTCAGCGGATCGACGCCGGCGCCGCCGTACTCCTCGTCGACCAGCATGCCGAGGAGGCCGAGCTCGGCCATCTCGGCGATCACCTCGGCAGGGAAGCGGTGCTCGCGGTCGCGCTCGTCGACGCCCGGGCGGATGCGCTCCTCGGCGAAGCGGCGCACCTGCTCGACCAGCAGCTCCTGCTCCTCGTGGAGCGCGAAGTCGACGCCCGCGTCGGCCGGCGCCAGGGGAGGAGCGGAGAGGGCGGTCGCCATCGGCGGGCTAGTGATGCAGGACCCAGTCGGCGATCACCATCTTCTGGATCTCGCTGGTGCCCTCGTAGATCTCGGTGATGCGGGCGTCGCGAAAGTAGCGCTCGACGTTGTATTCCTTGGTGTAGCCGTAGCCGCCGTGGATCTGCAGCGCCTTGTTGGTGACCCGCTGGGCCATCTCGGAGGCGAAGAGCTTGGCGTGCGCCGCCTCGAGGGTGAAGCGCTTCTTCTGATCCTTGGTCCACGCCGCCTTCCAGGCGAGCAGGCGCGCCGCGTCGATCTCCGTCGCCATGTCGGCGAGGTAGAACTGGATGGCCTGGAAATCGGAGAGGTGCTGGCCGAACTGCTCGCGCTGCTGGGCGTAGGCGAGCGCCTCCTCGAAGGCGGCCTGGGCGATGCCGATCGCCTGCGAGGCGATGCCGATGCGGCCGCCGTCGAGCGTGCTCATGGCGATCTTGAAGCCCTCGCCCTCCTCGCCGAGGCGCTGCGCCGCCGGGATGCGCATGTCGGAGAAGGCGAGCTCGGTGGTGCCCGAGGCGTTGACGCCGAGCTTGAACTCGTGGGTGCCGTGGCTGTACCCCGGGGTGTCGGTCGCCACCAGGAACGCCGTGATCCCCTTGTGCTTCTTCGCCAGGTCGACGCTGGCGAAGACCAGCGCCACGTCGGCGTCGGTGCCGTTGGTGATGAACACCTTGTTGCCGTTCAAGACGTAGTCGCCGCCGTCGCGGCGGGCGGTCGAGCGCAGGCCCGCGGCGTCGCTGCCGGCGCCCGGCTCGGTGAGCGCGAAGCAGCCGAGCTTCTCGCCGGCGGCGAGCGGGGTCAGGAAGTCGCGCTTCTGCTCGGCGCTGCCGAACTTCAGGATGGGGTCGCAGACCAGCGAATTGTTGACCGAGAGGATGACGCCCGAGGTGGCGCAGAGGCGGCTCACCTCCTCGATCACCAGGCAGTAGGAGATGCTGTCCATGCCGGCGCCGCCGAACTCCTCCGGCACCGTGATGCCGGCGAGACCCAGCTCGCCGGCGCGATCGTAGAAGTCGCGCGGGAACTCCCCCGTCTCGTCGATCTCCTTGGCGCGCGGGCCCACCACCTCGACGGCGAAGCGCCGGACGGTGTCGCGCAACAGCTTCTGCTCCTCGGTGAGCTCGATCTCCATGTGGCTTCCTCTCGGGATGGGTGGGGGAGGCTGCGGACGCCGACCGGCGGCCGGGGGAGGATCCGGCGGGGATCGTAGCAACCGCCCTCCGGGGGGTCAAGAAAGCGGGCCGTCGCGGCGGCGGCGCGGCGATCTCTCGCGGCGCAACCTCCGGTGGCGGAGAAGCGTATCCGACGGATGGGTTTCGATTAGATACTGCTAGACTTCCACCACCGATCATGATCGTGCACCGCGCCGAGGTGGAATCGCTCCCCACGCTTCGGCCCCGCCGTCGCCGGGTTCCCGGCGGTCTCGCCGCCGCGGGCGTCGCGGCGCTCCTGGCGCTCGCCCCGCAGGCCCTCGCCGCGGCGTCGGCGCACGCCCTGGCCGCCGCCTTGCCTGCCGCTTTGGGTCCGACACCGGCGAGCTTCGCGGCGAGCCGCTACGACCTCATGCAGCTCGCCCAGGCGCTGGGGGCGCTGCTCCTCGCCGCCGTCCTCCACGGCTTCCACCGCAGCTATCGCCGGCGCTACCTGCTCGACTGGGCGCGGAGCTGGTGGGCGGGCGGCATCCACCTGTGCGCCAACGGCCTCACCATCTACATGATCCGCCTGCGGCCGTCGGGCGCCGTCTTCTCGCTGCTCGCCGCGGCGAGCGCCGCCGCCGCGTACTACCAGGTCGCCTGGCTCCTCTTCGGCACCTACGAGGTGGCGACCGGCCGGCGGGCGGGCAACTACCTCCGCGCCGCCGCTCTCGCCGGCTCCTTCGCCCTCCCTCTCGCCACCGTCGCCGCCGCCGCCCTCTCGCCGCCGGAGCTCGCCTCGCTCCTCCGCCTGGGGCCCCACGTCCTCGGCATCGGCCTCGCCTTCGCCGCGGCGGGGATCTGGCTGCTGGCGACCGCGCCGCGGCCGGCCGGCCTCGGCTGGCGCCTGACCGGCGTCGCCCTCTTCCTCTACGGCGTCGAGCAGCTCCACTACCTGTCGATCGTCGCCGGCAGCCACCTGCTGGGGCGGATGATCGGTTTCGAGATCGAGTCGCTCGCCATCTTCGACGCGCCGCTGCAGGCGGCGATCGGCCTCGGCATGGTGATCTGGCTGCTCGACGAGGAGCGCAAGCGGACGGTCGCGGCCGCGCGGCAGATCGAGCACCTCGCCTATCACGACGCCCTCACCGGCCTGCCCAACCGCAACCTCGTCCTCGCCGAGCTCGGCCGCCGGCTGCCGCACGCCCGGCGCGCCGGCGAGGAGATCGCCCTCCTCTTTCTCGACCTCGACCGCTTCAAGCTGATCAACGACTCGCTCGGCCACAGCGCCGGCGACGACATGCTGCAGATCCTCGCCGGCCGCCTGAGCCGCGCCCTCGAGCACCCCGGCGCCCTCATCGCGCGGCTCGGCGGCGACGAGTTCACCGTCCTCCTGCCGGCGGCCGACGAGGCCGAGGTCGCCGCCGCGGCCGAGCTCCTCCTCGCCCAGGTCCGCCTGCCGATCCTCCTCGAGGAGCGCGAGGTGGTGGTGACGGCGAGCCTGGGGATCAGCCTCTTCCCGCGCGACGGCGCCGACGCCGAGGAGCTGCTGAAGCGGGCCGACGTCGCCATGTACCAGGCCAAGGAGCAGGGGCGAAACCGCGTCCGCGTCTATGCGCCGGGCACCGACCTGCAGGCGCTCGACCACCTGGCGCTCGAGTCCGACCTGAGGAAGGCGCTCGACAGGAGCGAGCTCGTCCTCCACTACCAGCCCGTCCTCGACGCCAAGACCGGCGCCATCGCCGGCGTCGAGGCGCTGCTCCGCTGGGCCCATCCGACGCGCGGCCTGCTCGCCCCCGCCGCCTTCCTCTGGCTCGCCGAGGCGGCCGGCCTCTCCGACTCCTTCGACCACTGGGTGCTGGCGACCGCCTGCCGGCAGGCGCGGCTGTGGCAGGACTCCTTCGCCGCGCCGGCGCGCATGGCGGTCAACCTCTCCGCCCGCCCCTTCCAGCGGCCGGGGCTGGTCGAGCGGGTGCGCGAGATCCTCGTCGCCACCGGCCTGCCGGCGCAGGCGCTCGAGCTCGAGATCACCGAGACCCTGGCGATGGCGGACGCCGAGGCGAGCCTGGCGGTGCTCCTCGGCTTGAAGGAGCTCGGGGTGCGCATCTCGATCGACGACTTCGGCACCGGCTACTCGTCGCTCTCCTATCTCACCCACTTCCCCATCGATACCCTGAAGGTCGACGGCTCCTTCGTGCGCTCGCTCGGCGGCACCCGCGGCAGCTACGAGATCGCCGCGGCGGTGATCGCCCTCGCCCATACCCTGGACATCGCGGTCGTCGCCGAAGGGGTCGAGCTCGAGAGCCAGTGGCTGATCCTCCGCGAGCAGGGCTGCGACGAGGTGCAGGGCTACCTCTTCAGCCCGCCGCTGCCGCCGGGCGAAGGGCTCGACCGCATCCTCTCGGGCGCCGCCGCGCAGCCGGTCGCCGCCGCCCGCGGCTTCGGCGGCGGCCCTCTCTACGGCGGCCTGGCGATCGGCTGATCGCCCGCCGGCGGCCGGCCGCCGCCGGCCCCCTCGTCCAGAGTAGTAAACGCTTTGCTTTCAGCTGGTTCCTTGTGCTGGAGCGCGGTTTGGTCTATAAAGACGGGCACATGCAAGACGTCGCCATCCCACAGCATCCCGTTCAGATCACCGACAAGCCGTTCGATTCGCTGGGCCTCTCCGAGGCCATCCTCGCCTCCGTCGCCCGCATCGGATTCGTCCATCCGACCCCGATCCAGGCTGCCGTCATCCCCGACGCGCTCGCCGGCCGCGACCTGATCGGCCTCGCCGAGACCGGCTCCGGCAAGACCGCCGCCTTCGTGCTGCCGCTCGCCGACCGCATCACCCACGGCGAAGGGGTGCGCGGCCTGATCGTCTCCCCCACCCGCGAGATCGCGCTGCAGACCAAGGCCTTCCTCGACCTCTTCGGCGAGGGGCACCGCCTGCGCACCGTCTGCCTCATCGGCGGCGTCAAGATGGGCCCGCAGCTGCGCGGCCTCGGCTCCCGCCCCGACGTCGTCGTGGCGACGCCAGGGCGACTCCTGGACCACGTCGAGCGCGGCAGCCTGCGCCTCGACCGCATCGCGGAGCTGGTGCTCGACGAGGCCGACCACATGCTCGACATGGGGTTCCTGCCGCAGGTGCTCCGCATCCTCGAGGAGCTGCCGGCCGAGCGCCACACGATGATGTTCTCGGCCACCATGCCGGCGCCCATCGAACGGCTGGCGCAGCGCTTCATGCGCTCGCCGGTGCGCATCGACATCCTCCCCGAGGGCGGCGCCGCCGAGGGGATCAGCCACCGGCTCTACCTCGTCGATCCGGACAACAAGAAGGCCCTGCTCCTCGCCCTCCTCCACCAGGAGCTCGGCAGCACGCTCGTTTTCATCCGCCGCAAGAGCGACGCAGAGTGGCTGTCGCGCGTCCTCGAGCGCGAGGGGCACCCGGTCGAGCGCATCCACTCCGACCTCTCGCAGAGCCAGCGCACCTCGGCCCTGCAGGGCTTCCGCGAGGGCGAGCACCGCATCCTGGTGGCGACCGACATCGCCGCCCGCGGCATCGACATCCCGCGCATCCAGCACATCATCAACTTCGACATGCCCGAGACCGTCGAGGACTACATCCACCGCGCCGGCCGCACCGCCCGCGGCGCCCTCCTCGGCATCGTCTCCTCGATCGCCACCTGGCAGGACAAGCCGACGATCAAGGAGATCGAGAGCACCCTGGGCGAGGAGCTGCCGCGCTGCTCGGTGCCGGGGGTCCCCGCCTACGTCGAGATGAAGCCCAAGGTCACCATGCGCCGCGGCCGCCGCCGCTGAGCCGCCGTCACCCCCAGGAGGCCGCCCCGCCATGCCCATCTCCCTCGCCGGGATCGCCGAGGACGAGCACGCCCCCTTCTATGCCGGCTACGTGGCGCGGGCGGTCGAGGTGAGCGCCGCCAGCGGCGACATCCTCGCCCACCTCGCAGCGCAGGGCGAGCGCACCCGCGCGCGGCTCGCCGCGACGCCCGAGGCGCGCGGCGGCTTCCGCTACGCAGCGGGCAAGTGGAGCCTCCGCGAGGTGGTCGGCCACCTCGCCGACGTCGAGCGCGTCATGGCCTACCGGGCGCTGCGCATCGGCCGCGGCGACGCGACGCCGCTCCCCGGCTTCGATCACGACGCCTACGTGGCGATCGCCGGCGCCGACGCCCGCACCCTCGCCGACCTCGCCGCTGAGCTCGCCGACGTCCGCCGCGCCACCCTCGACCTCTTCGCCCACTTCGACGCCGCCGCCCTCGCCCGCCGCGGCATCGTCAACGACAAGCCGGTCTCGGTGCGCGCCCTCGCCGCCGTCATCGCCGGCCACGAGCTCCACCACCTGGCGATCCTCGCGGAGCGCTACGAGCTGGCCTGAGCCGGCCGGGTGTCGGATGCCGCGGCGCTCCCGGCGGCCGCGGCGCTCTCGTTCCTCGGCGGCTGGCAGGGCGGCGGCTGACCCTGCGCATCGGCGAGCAGCTTGGCGAGCTGCTCCAGATCGCCACCCGCCGCCAGCCCGGCGGTGAGCGTCTCGATGACGTGCGAGCCGAGCTCCCGGTAGCTCTCGAACTGCTCCTCGGTGTAGAGCTGCTCCGCCGTCGACTCGTGCGGGAAGGCGGGGTGCGAGCGCGCGTAGTGGTAGACGTCGACCGGCTCGCTGCCGTTGAGCGACGCCTTGACGTAGATCAGCCAGCCGTCCGCCGCCTCGCCGATCGGCTGCTCGCCGTCGAGCCGGTCGGCGCAGGAGTAGCAGATGCGGCCGATCGCCGCATAGGGCGCCTGCTCGCCGCTCCGCGTCAGGTCGTAGGCCCTGGCGGGATCGCGCGGCCGCATGAGGATCTTCTCGAAAACGATGGGGACGCCGAGATCGATGCGGATCTTGGCGATGGCGCCGCCCAAGTCGGCGAGCTGGAGCTCGGGGTCCGAACCGGCGTCGCTCGCCAGGATCAGGTGACAACGCCGGAGCACCATCTCGTAGAGGCCGAGGTTCTCGAAATGGCCGCCGTCGGATAGATAGATGTAAGGGTTCTCGTCGTCGGTGAGGCCGAAGGCCTCGGCGAGGAGCGGCCGCGGCGCGAAGCGCGGCCCCGAGCGCCGGTAGGTCTCGCTGCGCGGGTTGCCCAGCCACCAGCCGAGCCGGGCGTTGAAGAGGGTCATCAGAAAGGTGACCGCCGGCGACGAGTGGTAGCCCATGTTGGGGCTCGCCGCGGCGCCGGAGATCGCCATCGCCGTGCCCAACGTGATCCCCCGTTTCGCCGTCTCGCTGTAGGAGTATTCCGCCGCGCTGCGATAGCCGACCGCGTAGCTGCCGCAATGGAGCGGCGTGACGCTGAAAGGCTCGGCCTTGCGATCCTGCCAGGCGACTTTCCTGCCGTGCACGAGATTGAGGGTCAGGTTGAGCAGCGGCATCGGGCGGATGCCGGCGAGCTCCGCCATCCCCAGGTTGTCCGCCTCGTCGAAGCCGGTGAAGGGGTTCGGGCGCCGCTCGTCGCCATCGCGCGAGGTGCCGAGGTAGGCGCGGATGAGGCGGTCGCGATAGGCGGCGTGGAGGGAGAAGCGGTTGATGTTGACGAAGAACCCCATCAGCAGGCCGATGGCGACGTAGGCGGCGGTGACCAGGAGGACCAGCCACCAGGGGGCGTAGTGGACGCCGTTGACGGCGACCTGCTCGAGCGTCGGGTGGAGGGGGAGGTGGAAGTCGACCCGCTCGGGGAAGAAGGCGCTGCCGACGCGGACGCTGAGAACCGTGGTCGCCAGCGACAGGAGGACGAGGAGGAAGACGGCGAAGAGCGGCGCCGCCAGGGCGAGGGCGAGGCCCTTGGCGCGCTCGCCGAGCGTCGGCGCGCCGCCGGCCGTGCGGGCGGGCGGCGTCCGCGCGCTGGCGCCGAGCACGAGGGTGACGACGCCCGAGATGCCGCCGAGCGAGGCGAGCGCCGGCGTCCAGCCGCGCAGCAGCAGCACCGGCCCGAAGACGACGATGGCGCTGACCCCGGCGCGCACCAGGATGAGGATGAGGATCCAGGAGCCGGCGCGCGCCAGCCATTCGCGGTCGGCGTCGGAGGTGAACCGGCTCGTCAGGCCGACGAAGACGGTGGCTGCGACGAGGAACATGAAGAGGAGGATCGGCGCCCCGAAGCAGATGTAGATCTCCGCCGCCCGCGGAGCGTCGGGGGCGAAGACGAGGTAGAGGGCGACGGCGCGGAGCAGCAGGCCGCCGAGCCCCGCGGCGAGGACCAGCGCCGTGAGCTCGCCGAGCCCCCAGCCGCGCACCATGGTGCGGCCGAGGGCCCAGGCGGCGAGGCCGAGGCCGGCGCCGAAGAGGGCGAAGGCGGGCACCGAGCGCATCTCGTAGGCGGCGAGGAAGAGGAGATGGAAGTGCAGATCGGTCCAGGCCCAGAAGGCCGTCGCCGCCATGGCGAAGAGCCACAGCGGCAGCAGACCGACGGCGAGGAACGCCCCCTGCCCGCGGCCGCCGCGCGGCAGCCGGCTGCGCGACGGCTGGGCGTCGGCGAGGCTCGGGCGGCAGGCCGAGAAATAGGCGATGACGAGGGCGCCGAGGGCGGTCGCGGCGACCAGGAAGCCGCGCTCGATCGCCTCGAGCCGCTGCGGCGCGACCGGCGCGAGGAGCGCGATCTGCCGCACCACCGCCAGGCTCAGGCGCGGGAACATCAGCGCCGCGGCGATGAGCGGCAGCAGGACGAGCCAGTTGAGGAGCAGGTTGCGCAGGAGGATGCCGATCAAGGTCCAGGTGTCGGCGGAGAGGAAGCCCGGGCGCGGGCTCATGTAGCGGGTGTAGCTGCGCAGCTGGCGGATGGGCTCCGGCTCCGGCTCGAGGGGAGCGCGAGGCCCGGCCGCGAGCTCGCGCTGGACGATGTCGAGAGGCGTCTCGCGAGCGCCGGCCGGAGCGGCCTGTCCAACGGCCGCCGACGACTTCTGACCATCGCCGTCGAGCGCCTTCGCCGTGCGATGGATCCAGGCCGCGAGCCAGCTCCCCATGTAGCCGCCGCCGGAGACCGTCGAGAGGTAGTCGAAGCGGGAGAGCAGCCCGCGCCGCGCCAGACCCTGCACCACGCCGAGGCCGAAGGTGGCGCTGCGGATGCCGCCGCCCGAGACGCAGAGCGCCGAGCGCCGCACGCCATGGGCGTGGAGAAAGCGGTGGAAGGCCGCGAGGCCGGCCGCGTCGAGATCGTCGCGGATGCGGCGGGCGCGCTCCTCGGCGGCGGCGACGGGCGCGTGGCGCTCGACGATCGGCGGCAGCGCCTCGCGGATCAGCCGCTCGACGAAGTCGCCGGCTTCGTCGATCGACGGCGCCACACCCTGGCTGCGGTACTCGGCGACGAGGACCTGGTAGAGCGGGATCGGCGGCGGCAGCTCCGCCGGACCGCCGGCCGCGGGCGGGGCGCCCTGGCGGCGGTATTCCTCGATCAGCAGGTGATCGAGAGGCGGCTCGCTGTCGGCCATGCGGGGCCCTCCCGGTGCGGGCGGCGCCGCATCGCGCGGCCGCATCCCGAAGATCCTCTCGAGCGGAGAGGCGCCGGCCGGCGGCGCGACGTTACCCGCCGCCGCCCGGCGATCTCCTCCAACCTCGATCAACGCCGCAAGTCTAGCGTTCCCCTCAAACCTCTGCAGGAGAGCCGGCGAACGGCTCGCTGGGGCTGCCTGTTACCGCCGGCCGCCGAGCGGCACCGGCAGCGGGTCGTACTCGCCCGGCCGCGGCCCCGGCACGCCGCCCACCAGCTGCTCCTCGTTCGGCCAGTGGCGGTCGAGGATGTAGAGGCGCGGATCGACCGGCCGCTCGCCGCCGGCCGGGTCGCGGCGCCGCACCTCATAGTGCAGCTGCGGGCTCGCCGCCCAGCCGCTCGCCCCCACCTTGGCGACGACCTCGCCCTGCCGCACCGTCTGCCCCGCCTTCACCACCAGCTCGCCGCAGTGGCCGAAGACGGTGGCAAAACGGTCGCCGTGGAGGAGGATCACGAGGTTGCCGAGCCGCCACCAGCCGCGCGCCTGCGCCGGCGAGAAGTGGCCGGCGAAGGCGACGCGGCCGGCGGCGGGGGCGCGCACCGGGGTGCCGGCCGGCGCCGCGAGGTCGACGCCGGCATGGAAGGCGAGCTCGCGGGTGAACGGGTTGCGCCGGCGGGAGAAGGATGCGGCGAGCACCACGTCGCGGCCGCGGAGCGGGCTCGCCGCCGGCGTCTCGCGCACCCGCTGGGGATCGCTCCGCTCGACGAGCTGGACGGCGCCGAGCATGCGCTCGAGGCGCCCGAAGCGCTCCGCCTCGACGCCGCGCAGCCGCTCCCCCTCGCGCATGGCGTCGGCATAGATCGACTCGCGGTCGAACGCAGCCGACACCGCGGACGCCGCGGAGCCGCCGGTCGGGGGCCGCCGCGCCGCGGCCAGCGGCGGCTCGGGAAGGCCGTAGGCGATCTCGATCCGCCGCAGGTCGAGGACCGCCGTCTGGCCGCGGCGCTCCTCCGCCTCGAGCTGGCGCACCAGGCCCTGCAGGCGCTCGCCGAGCCGCATGCGCTCGGCGGCCATCGCCGGATACTCCTGGCTGCCGGAGAGGCCGCGCTCGACGCCGGGAGCCATGCCGAGCGCGGTGGCGACGAAGGCGAGGTAGGCGAGGGCGAAGAACGCGGCGGTGGCGAGGGCGGCGCGGCCGAGGGTGTAGGTGCGCACCCGCCGGCGGCGGTTCGCCGGATGGATCTGGAGCTCGAGCGCGCGCGGCCGCCCGCTTGCGGACGCCGGGCTCGCGGCGCCCGTCGGGCGCTTCACGCGCCGGCGACCGGCACGGCGGGAGAGAGGCGGTCGAGGAGGCTCTCGCTGGCGCGCCTCCTCACCGCGGCGAGGAGGGCCGGCTGCACCGCGGCGCCGCCGGCGACGACGTCGCCGGTCGAGAAGAAGCGCTCGCCGCCGTCGAGGTCGGTCACCCGTCCGCCCGCCTCGCGGACGAGGAGGACGCCGGCGCCGATGTCCCATGGCGAGAGGCGGAACTCGAAGAAGCCGTCGTAGACCCCGGCCGCCGTGTAGGCGAGGTCGAGCGCCGCCGCGCCGCAGCGGCGGATCGCCCGCGCCTGCAGGAAGACGTCGCGAAAGATGTCGAGGTAGAGGTCGAGCGTGGCGTGGGCGCGGAACGGGTAGCCGGTGGCGAGGAAGGCGCCGGCGAGGCCGGGAGCCCGCGAGGCGGCCATCGGGCGGCCGTTCCAGGTGGCGCCGCCGCCGGCGCTGGCGGCGAACAGGTTGCCGCCCTGCGGGTCGTTGACCACCGCGGCGAGGACCTCGCCGCCGCGCCGGCAGGCGACCGAGACGCAGAAGACCGGCAGGCCCTGGAGGAAGTTGGTGGTGCCGTCGAGCGGATCGATCAGCCACTCGCAGTCGCCGTCGCCGCCGAGGGCGCCGCCCTCCTCGGCGAGGATGCGGTGGCGGGGGTGGCGGCGGAGGATCTCGGCGACGATCACCGCCTCGCTCTCGCGGTCGGCGCGGGTGACGAAGTCGTTCTCGGCCTTCCTCGTCACCTCGAGCCCCGCATCGCGGAAGTAGCGGGTGAGGATCGCGGCGCCCGCCTGCGATACCGCGACCGCCGTCGCCAGCAGCTCAGAGTGATCCATCGGCCGATCCTGACACGTTCCCCCGCCCCCGGGCGAGAGGCGAGGCGAGGGGTGCCAGCCGTTTCTGAGAGGGCCCGCGAGAGGTGCCAGGCACCTATCCCTGGGTGTCGTTCGGCGAAGAATTCAATCTCTCGACGACGCGACGTCACCGCGGTTTGCCGTAATAACGGGCGATGACCTGCTCCGCCTGTCGATCGAGGAAACGGAAGTCCGCCCTCTTCCCCCAGCGGCTCTCGTCGCCGGAGAAGACTTTCCAGACGAAGGTGCCGGCGAGCCACGGGCGGTGGTCGAGGGCGGCGAAGCGGGCCTCGTAGGCTGCCGCCTGGTCGGCCTCCGAGTACTCGCCACCCTCTTCGTGCGGGGCGATCCAGGCGCCGCGACGGGCGGCGAAGCCGACCTCGGTGAGGAGAACCGGCCGGCCGGTGCGTTTGGCGATGGCCGCGAGGCGCTCGGCGAGGGCCGCGGCGCCGCGCGCCAGATCGGCGCGCGAGGCGGCCGGGCTGGCGGCGAGCGGATCGTAGGCGTCGACCCCCACCTCGTCGAGCGCGTCCCAGAAGTCCACCTGGTCGAGGTCGCTCCCCCAGTTGCTGGCATAGGTCACGCGGCCGGGAAAGATGGAGCGCACCGCGGCGATCAGCTGGCGCCATTCGGCCTGGCGGGAGACGGTGCACGACAGCTCGCAGCCGACCGCGAACACCTCGGCCCCGGTCCAGCGGGCGAGGAAGGCGTGATGGAGGACGTAGCGGCGGTAGCTCCGCCACCAGGCCGCCCAGTCCGCCTCGCTCGCCATCTGCACCTTCCCCGGCCAGCCGTCGTCCTCCACCCAGAGGTGCGGTTTCCACAGCACCCGCATGCCCTTGGCGTGGGCGAGGCGGGCGGCGTGGATGAGGCCGATGTCGCTCTCCCCCTCCGGCCGGCGGTGGACGAAGGCGAGGCGCGGGCTGGTGCGGCCCGCCGCGAAGGCGAACGGCATCAGCGACACGGCGTCGACGCCGAGCCCGCGCAGGCGGTCGAGCCGCGCGCCGAGCCCCGGCGCGTGGTACCCGCCGTCCAGGCTGTTGAGCATGGCGAGCGAGACGCCGTGGAGGAACGGCAGCGGCGGGCGCGAGGCGCGTCGGCCGCCCGCCTCAGCCTGCAGCGAAGGCGGCGCCGAGGCGGTCGCCGCCGCCGGGAGCCTGGCAAGAAGGTCGGCGACGCGGGGAGCGAGCGGAGCCGCGGCCGGCGCCGATGCGAGCTTCTCGGCTGCCGTCGCTCCCGGCAGGCGCTCGACGACCGCCGCGGCGGCCGGCGTCCATAGCGGCTCGGAGCCGTCTGCGGCCTCCGCCTCGGCGAGGACCTGAGAGGCGGAGGGGAGCGCGCCGGCCGCCGCGAGCATCGGCAGCCAGCCGCCGTACGGACGCCCGTACCAGCCGCCGGCGAGCCAGAGCGCGGCACCGCGCAGGAGCACCGGCGGCGCGGCGACGCCGGCGCGGGCGAGGAGCAGCTCGGCGAGCGCGTAGCGGTCGGCGAAGAAATCCTGCGGGACGTAGACGATGGTGAGGTCGGCGCGGCCGCCGCGGACCGCCGCGCCGACCTGCCCCGTCTGCCGGGCCTGTGCCGCGTAGTCGGCCGCCAGCTCGACGGTGAGCGGCGGCGCGCCCGCGTGCTGCGGTACAGCCGCGGGGGCAACCCGCGGCGCCATCTCGGCGACCGCCCGGTCGAGCTCGGCGGCGAGCGCGGCGATCTCGGGGCGGCCGGCGAGCTCCGGCGGGACGAGGAGGGTCACCCGCGCGCCCGGCAGGCGGCTGAGCTCGGCGGGCGGCTCGGGCGGCGGGGCGTTCGGAACCGCCGTGGCAGAGATCGCCGCGAGGGCGAGGACGAGCAGGCCGGGGTGGCGCGTTCTCATCGTCATCGAACGGGGTTACAGGGCGAGAGCGGCGCCGGCCCTGCCGGCCGCGACAGTAGCAGAGTGGTAGATTCTCGGCCCTTGGAGCCGCCACGCGCCGTGGACCACCGACCCGCGCTCTCCGTCGTCGTCCTCTGTTACCGCTCGGGCGAGGGGGCGCGCGAGTTCGCCCGCCAGATCCGCGAGGCGCTCGGCGCCGGCGGCATCGACGATTACGAGCTGGTGCTGGTCGCCAACTACGTCGAGGGGAGCGGCGACCCCACCCCCGCCGTCGTCACCGAGCTGGCCGCGAGCTCGCCGCAGATCGTCGCCTCCGCCATCCCCAAGCGCGGCATGATGGGCTGGGACATGCGGACCGGCCTGGCGCTCGCCCGCGGCGACGTCCTGGCGGTGATCGACGGCGACGGCCAGGTGCTGGCGGACGACCTCGTGGCGGGCTACCGGATGATCGCCGGCGGCGGCTACGACCTGGTCAAGGCGAGCCGGGTGCGGCGCGACGACGGCTTCGCCCGCCGGCTCGTCTCCGGCGTCTACAACGGCCTCTTCCGGCTCCTCTTCCCGGGCTTCCCCGTGCGCGACGTCAACGGCAAGCCGAAGCTCCTCACCCGCGCCGCCCACCAGCAGCTGGCGCTCAGGGCCGACGACTGGTTCATCGACGCCGAGATCATGATCCAGGCGCGGCGGCTCGGCCTCCGCGTCGGCGAGGTCGAGACCGTCTTCCTGCACCTCGCCGACCGCCGCTCCTTCGTCCACGCGCCGGCGATCTTCGAGTTCCTCGTCAACCTCGTCCGCTATCGCCTGCGCGAGCCGCGTCCGCGCGCCCGCCGCCGAGGACCGGACTGACGCCGGCGATGCAGCCGCCGGCGACGGTTCTGCTGAGCGGGCCGGGCAAGCTAGGCCGCCCGCTCGCCGCCCGCCTCGCCGCGGCCGGGCTCGCCGGCCGGGTGCTGTCGCGCCATCCCGACGCGGCGGGGTTGCCGCCGGGCT
Source organism: uncultured Acidobacteriota bacterium (assembly GCA_963755825.1). GTDB lineage: Bacteria > Acidobacteriota > Thermoanaerobaculia > Multivoradales > UBA5704 > DATBQN01. Next base: position 1,462,931 of record CAVWLA010000001.1, read on the forward strand.
GGACGGCGGTAGCCGGCGACGTCACCCGTTCCGAGACCCTCGCCGCTCCGCTCGCAGGGATCGACGCCGTGGTCCATCTCGCGGCGATCACCCACAGCGCCGACGCCGCTCTCTACGACCGCACCAACCGCGGCGGCACGGCGAACCTGCTCGCCGCCGCGGGCGCCGCCGGTGTCCGCCGTTTCGTCCATGTCAGCACGCGGGCGATCGACCCCGCCGGCGGCGCCTACAGCCGCTCGAAAGCGGCGGCCGAGCTGCTCGTCGCCGCCGCGCCGCTCGCCTGGACGATCCTGCGGCCGGCCGAGGTCTACGGCGCCGGCGGCGGCGAGGGGATCGACCGCCTGATCGCGACGGTGCGGCGATCGCCCCTGGTGCCCGTCGTCGCCGGCCGCCGGGCGCGCGTGGCGCCGCTCCACGTCGACGACGCCGTCGAGGGGATCGCGCAGGCGCTCCTCCGCGACGCGGCGATCGGCCGCACCTACATCCTCGCCGGCCCGGAGGAGATGACCTACGGCGAGCTGGTGGCGCGCATTGCCCGGCAGCAGCGGCAGCAGCGGCCGCGGGGCCTGCGGCGGCTGCAGGTCCCGGTGCCGCTCGCCTTCCTCGTGATCGCTGCCGCGGCGATGCGCCGGCTCGGCCTGCGGCCGCCGATCGTCCCCGACCAGATCCCCCGGCTCCTCGTCGCCAAGCCGGCCGACATCGCCGCGGCGCGCGCCGACCTCGGCTTCGACCCCGTGCCGCTCGAGGCCGGCCTGGCGCGGAGCGAGCGGAGGACAGCGGCATGAGCGAGCCGCTTCCCGGTTTCCTGGCGCGCTGGAACCCGTGGCGCGGCCTCGCCGGCCTCCCCGGCCGCCTCTGGCTGCTCTTCGCGGCGACGCTCGTCAATCGCACGGGCACCATGGTGCTGCCCTTCCTCACCATCTACCTCATCCGCGCCCGCGGCTTCTCGGCGGCCGCGACCGGCACCGTGCTCGGCGTCTACGGCGTCGCCGCCATCTGCACCTCGCCGCTCTCCGGCCGCCTCGCCGACCGCTTCGGGCCGCTGCCGGTGATGATGGCCGGCCTCTTCGGCACCGGCGCCGTGCTCCTCGCCTATCCGCTGGCGAAGACCCCGCCGGCGATCGCCCTCGCGACCGCCGGCTTCGCCGTCGCCAACGAGATGTTCCGGCCGGCGAGCCTGACCGCCATCAGCTCGTGGCTGCCGCCCGAGAAGCTGAGGATGGGATTCGTGCTGTCGCGGCTGGCCGTCAATCTGGGGCTCAGCGTGGGGCCCGCAATCGGCGGATTTCTCGCCGCGCGCTCCTTCGAAGCCCTCTTTGCCGCCGACGCGGTCACCTCGCTCGCCGCCGGGACGCTGCTGCTCGTCGCCATCCCGCGGCTGCGGCGAGCCGCCCTCGCCGGCTCGGCCAGCCGCGCGGCAGACAGGACCGAGATCCAGCTGCCGGAGGAGATCTCCGCCGGCGATCTCGCGGCCGCGGACGTCGGCGGAGCCGCGGAAGGCCCGGCCGCGGCGGGCGGCGAGGCGGCCGCCGGCGGAGTCCTCGGCGATCGCGAGTTCCTCTTCTTCCTCGCCGCCTTCGTCCTCGTGGTGATGGTCTTCTTCCAGCACGCCTCGACGATGCCGCTGTTCCTGGTGCAGACGCTCGGCCTGTCGCCGGCGGTCTACGGCCTGCTGTTCACCCTCAGCACCCTCCAGGTGGTCTTCTTCGAGGTTCCCCTGAACGGCGCCATGGCGCACTGGCCGCTGCGGCGGTCGCTCGGCCTCGGCGGCCTGCTCTCCGCCGTGGGCTTCGGCGCGCTGGGCCTGGCGCACGGCGTCTGGGGAGCGGCCGTGGCGGTCGCCACCTTCACCTGCGGCGAGATGATCCTCTTCCCCGCTTCCTCCGCCTACGCCTCGCACCGCGCGCCGGCGGCGGGCCACGGCGCCTACATGGGCGCCTACAGCATGGCGGCGGCGATCGCCTTCGCCCTCGGGCCGTGGCTCGGCACCCTGGTCTTCGCGCGCTGCGGGCCGGCGGTCCTCTGGGCGGCCTGCCTCGTCGTCGGCGGGATCGGCGCGCTGATGCTCACCCGCGTCGGTCCGGCGGAGTCCGCCACGGCGCGCTGAGCTCGATCGAAGAAGGCGAGCGGGAGAGAAGCCGAGGGAAAGTCGCTGCCTAGCGCGCCGGGAGCTCGACCTGCCGGCCGCCGACGATCGTCGCGACCGGGGCGCCGCGGAGCTTCCAGCCGTCGAAGGGGGTGTTGCGCGAGCGGCTGCGGAAGCGGTCGGCGAAGACGGTGATGCGCTTCTCGGGGTCGAAGAGGGTGACGTCCGCCGGGCTGCCGGGCGCCAGGGTGCCGCCGGGGAGGCCGAACGCTCGCGCCGGGCCGGTCGAGAGCAGCTCGACGAGGCGCCGCAGGGTGATGTGGCCCGGCCGCACGAGGCGGTCGAGGCAGAGCGAGAGCGTCGTCTCGAGCCCGAGGATGCCGAAGGGCGCCAGGTTGTACTCGACGTCCTTCTCGTCGGCGTGGTGCGGTGCGTGGTCGCTCGCGATGGCGTCGACGGTGCCGTCGGCGAGGCCGGCGAGGAGCGCCTCGCGGTCGCGCTCCGAGCGCAGCGGCGGCTTCATCTTGGTCTGCGTCGAGAAGCCGCTCGTCGCCACCTCCTCGTCGGTCAGCACCAGGTGGTGCGGCGCCACCTCGCAGGTGACGCCGAGGCCGGCGGCCTTCGCCCGCCGCACCATGTCGAGGCTGCGCGCCGTCGACAGGTGCGCCACGTGGTAGCGCCCGCCGGCGTCCTCGAGGAGCAGCAGGTCGCGGCCGACCATGACGTCCTCGGCCGAGCCGGGGATCCCCGCCAGGCCGAGGCGGGTCGACCACTCCCCCTCGTGCATCACCCCGGCGGCGGAGAGGTTCAAGTCCTCGGCGTGCTGGATGACCGGCACGTCGAAGTGGCGCGCGTAGAGGAGCGCCCGCCGCATCAGCTCGGCGTTCATCACCGGCCTGCCGTCGTCGGAGACGGCGACGGCGCCGGCGCGGACCATCTCGCCGATCTCGGCGAGCTCCTCGCCGGCGAGCTTCTTCGACAGCGCGCCGACCGGATAGACGCGGGCGTAGGCGTGGCGCCGCGCCTCGGCCAGGATGTGCTCGGTGATCGAGCGGTTGTCGTTGACCGGCTCGGTGTTCGCCATGCAGGCGACGGCGGTGAAGCCGCCGGCAGCCGCCGCCATGGTGCCGGTCCGCACCGTCTCCTTGTACTCCTGGCCGGGCTCGCGGAGGTGGACATGGAGGTCGATGAGGCCGGGCGCCACGACGAGGCCGGCGGCGTCGATCACCTCGGCGCCCTTGGCGGCGCGGCGCGCCTCGGCGCCGTCGCCGATCCGCGCCATCAGACCGCCCTCGAGCAGGATGTCGGTGACGGCGTCGAGATCCTGCGCCGGATCGATCACCCGCCCGCCCTGGATGAGCAGCCGAGTCTCTCCCCTGACCGGCCCCTGGGCCGACCCCTCGCCCGCCACGCGCGCGCCGGCGGTCACGCCGCCCCCTCGTGGATGCCGGACAGCAGGTAGAGGACGGCCATGCGCACCGAGACGCCATGGGTCACCTGCTCCAGGATGACCGAGTAGGGGCCGTCCGCCACCTCGCTGGCGATCTCGACGCCGCGGTTCATCGGCCCGGGATGCATGATGATGACGTCGTCCTTGGCGGCCTTGAGGCGCTCCGTGGTGAGGCCGAAGAGCTGGAAGTATTCCTTGACCGAGGGGATCGCCATCCGCCCCTGCCGCTCGAGCTGGATGCGCAGCATCATGATGACGTCGGCGCCGCGGACGGCGCTCTCGAGGTCGTAGGCGACCTCGACGCCCATCGCCTCGATGGCGACCGGCATCAGGGTGCGCGGGCCGGCGACGGTCACCTTGGCGCCGAGCTTGCCCAGCAGGTGGATGTTCGAGCGCACCACCCGGCTGTGCTCGATGTCGCCGACGATGGCGACCTTCAAGCCGGCCAGGCGACCCTTGTGCTCGCGGATGGTGTAGGCGTCGAGGAGGGCCTGGGTGGGGTGTTCGTGGGCGCCGTCGCCGGCGTTGATCACCCCCGCCTTGAGCTTCCTCGCCAGCATGTGCGGCGTGCCCGGGCAGGCGTGGCGGATGACGATGAGATCCGGCGCCATCGCCTGCAGGTTGAGCGCGGTGTCGATCAGGCTCTCGCCCTTCGACAGCGCCGACCCCGAGGCGGAGAAGTTCAGGCTGTCGGCCGACAGCCGCTTCTCGGCGATCTCGAAGCTCGAGCGGGTGCGGGTCGACGACTCGAAGAAGAGGTTGACGACGGTCTTGCCGCGCAGCGTCGGCACCTTCTTGATCGGCCGCTCGCCGACCTCGGCGAAGGACTTCGCGGTGTCCAGGACGAGCTCGATCTCGCCGCGCGAGAGCTCGGCGATGCCGAGAAGGTCCTTGCGCGTCCACTTGGTCTCGGCCGCCGGCGGCATCAGCGCTTGCCTCGCTTGGAGATCCGCACCCGGTCGGCGCCGTCGGTCGACACGAAGCTCACCTCGACCTCCTCGTCCTGCGCCGTGGGGACCTTCTTGCCCACGAAGTCGGCCTGGATGGGGAGCTCGCGATGACCGCGGTCGACGAGCACCGCGAGCTGCACCGCCCGCGGCCGGCCGTAGTCGACCAGATGGTCGAGCGCCGCGCGGACGGTGCGGCCGGTGTAGAGGACGTCGTCGCAGAGCACCACCAGGCAATCGTCGATCGGCCGCGGCAGGCGGCTCTCCTTGACGATCGGCTGCTGGCCGACGGTCGACAGGTCGTCGCGGTAGAGGGTGATGTCGAGGGTGCCGAGCGGGACGCCGTGCCCTTCCATGCGCTCGATCTCGGCGGCGAGCGCCTCGGCGAGCGGCACGCCGCGGGTGCGGATGCCGACGAGGAGGAGATCGGAGGCGCCGCGGTTGCGCTCGACGATCTCCCCCGCCATGCGGCGGATGGCGCGCGCCATCTGCGCCGCGTCGAGGAGGATCGTCTTCGGCGTCGGTCGCTTCGCCAAGTTGGGCTCCGGGTCCGCGGCATGGTAGTCGGCGGCCGGAGAGGTTGTCAAACGCGGTTACGGGTCGCCGGGGGCGGGCTCGACCGCCGCGCCTCCTCGCACTACGCTGTAGAGCCGGTCACCGGATCGGCGGATCGGCCATCGCCATGACCATACGAGCCTTCGCGCCGGCGAGCATCGGCAACTTCGCCGCCGGCTTCGATCTGCTGGGAGCCGCCGTGGCGCCGCTCGACGGCTCGCTGTGGGGCGACGTCGTGCACGCCGAGGAAGCCGCGGCGCCGGCGCTCACCCTCGCCGGGCGCTACGCCGCCGACCTGCCGGCCGACCCGGCCGAGAACCTCGTCCTCAAGAGCTACGAGCTGTTCCGCCAGGCGGTCGGCGCCAAGGGGACGAGCTGCCCGACGCTCGCCTTCCACCTCGAGAAGAACCTGCCGCGGTCGAGCGGCCTGGGGTCGAGCTCGAGCTCGATCGCCGCCACCCTCACCGCCTGCCAGCAGGCCCTGCGGGCGGCGGGAGGCGAGGTGCTGACGACGCCCGAGCTGTTCGCCCTCGCCGGCCAGGCCGAGGGTCTGGTCTCCGGCTCGCCTCACCTCGACAACGTCGTCCCGGCGCTCATCGGCGGCCTGCAGCTCCTCGTCCCCGGCGCGGTCGGGCGCGACGACGATCCGGAAGCCCACGCCCTCCCCTGGTTCGACGAGCTGGTCCTCGTCATCGCGGTGCCGCGCTTCGAGCTCGCCACCGAGCGCAGCCGCGCCGTCCTCCCCCGCTGCTTCACCCTCGCCGAGACGCTCGCCTTCGCCCGCAACCTGGCGGGCTTCGTCCACGCCCTCGAGTCCGGCGATCTCGTCCTCCTGCGGCGCTGTCTGCGCGACGTGCTCACCGAGCCGCACCGCGCCGGCCTGGTGCCGGGCTTCCGCGCCGCGCAGGAGGCGGCCCTGGCGGCGGGAGCCATCGGATGCGGCCTCTCCGGCTCGGGACCGGCGATCTTCGCCGTCGCCCCGTCGCGCGCCGAGAGCGAGCCGATCGGCGCCGGCCTCTCCGCCGGCCTCGCCGCCGCCGGCCTCGCCGCCGAGATCCGCGACTGCCGCCTCGACCATCTCGGCGCCCGCGTGCTGCCGGAGGCGGCGCGCCTGCGGCTCGTCGAGTGAGCCCGCGCCGGCTCTGAGACTCCGCTCTTGAGATTGCGCTCGTGAGACTCGTCGACACGCGCGATCCGCGCCGCACCGCGACCTTCCGCCAGGCGGTCCTCTCCAGCCTGACGCCGAGCGGCGGCCTGTGGGTGCCAGAGCCCGTCCCCGCCTTCGCCGACTGGCCGGACCTCCTCGCACTGGGCTTCGTCGAGCGCTCGATCGTCCTCCTCTCCCGGCTCCTCGGCGGCGAGATCGGAGAGGCCGAGCTCGCCGCCGCCGTCCGCCGGGCCTTCGACTTCCCGGTGCCGCTCGTCGAGATCGCGGCGTTGCCGGCAGCGGCCGGCGGCGGCATCTCCCAGCCCGAGCTCTTCTGTCTGGAGCTCTTTCACGGGCCGACCCTCGCCTTCAAGGACTTCGGCGCCCGCTTCTTCGCCGCCGTCCTCGACCTCCTCCGCGAGGCGGACCGGGCGGTGACCATCCTCACCGCGACGAGCGGCGACACCGGCGCCGCCGTGGCGCACGCCTTCTGGCGCCGCGCCGGGGTGCGGGTGGTGGTGCTCTACCCGCGCGGCCGGGTGTCGCCGCTGCAGGAGCGCCAGCTCGCCACCCTGGGCGACAACGTCACCGCGCTCGCCGTCGCCGGCAGCTTCGACGACTGCCAGGGGCTGGTCAAAGAGGCCTTCGCCGACGCCGAGCTCGCCGCGCGCCACGGCCTCACCTCCGCCAACTCGATCAACGTGGCGCGCCTGCTGCCGCAGATCCTCTACTACGCCGAAGGGGTCGCCCAGCTCCGCCGCCGCGGCGCCGGCGGCGCGGCCGTCGTCGCCGTGCCGAGCGGCAACTTCGGCAACCTCTATGCCGGCCTCCTGGCGCGGCAAATGGGCCTGCCGGTCGCCGCCTTCGTCGCCGCCACCAATGCCAACTCGACCGTCCCCGACTACCTGGAGAGCGGCGACTACCGGCCCCGCCGCTCGGTCGCCACCCTGTCGAACGCCATGGACGTCGGGGCGCCCAACAACTGGGAGCGGATCGAGCGTCTGTTCGCGGCGGCGGGCGACGACGGGGGCGACGACGGCGGTCTGCCGGCGCTCCGCCGAGCCCTTCGCTGGGGCTGGCGGAGCGACGACGAGACGCGGCGCTCGATCCGCCAGCTGCTCGCCGCCGGCTACCTCGCCGACCCCCACGCCGCGGTCGCCTACGGCGTCCTCCGCGAGCGGCTCGGCGAGGGCGAGGCCGGCCTCTTCCTGGGCACCGCCCACCCCGCCAAGTTCCTGCCGCTCTACGCGGAGATGGGGATCGAGGTCGCCGTCCCCGAGCCCCTCGCCCGCCTCGCCGGCCTCCCCCTCCTCGACCGCGAGATCGCCGGCTTCGCCGACCTCCGCGGCGTGCTCGACGGGGCCTGATCCCAGGCCGCGGCGCTTTACACCCTGCCGGCCCCTCCTCTAAGATCCCGCCACCCCGAGGGCTCCGTCGCTCCGCACCGTACCGATGGCCAAGACGCGCTCACCGCTGCCCGCTCCTCCACCCGAAGCCGATTCCAGCGCAGGCGCCGGCGGCTGGCGCCGCTACCGGCGCGAGATCCGCTTCCTCGTCCTCTTCCTGGTGCTGCTCGGCGCCGGCTTCGCCCTGGTCTCGATCAACTGGGTCAACGACCACGCCGTCGAGCCGTTCACCGCCGGCATCGCGCGGGTGAGCGGCGGCGTGCTCAACGTCATGGGCCAGCACACCACGCTCGAGGGGACGGTGATCCGCAACCGGCGCTTCGCGGTCAACATCCGCAACGGCTGCAACGGCGTCGAGACGATGCTCATCTTCCTCGCCGCGGTGCTCGCCTTCCCGGCCTCGTGGCGCGCCCGCCTCCTCGGCCTCGGGTTCGGCATCGTCGGCATCCAGCTGGTGAACCTGGTGCGCGTCGTCGCCCTCTTCCTGACCGGCGCCTACCTCCCCAAGCTCTTCGACACCTCGCACACGGTGATCTGGCAGACGCTGGTGATCCTCTTCGGCGTCCTCGTCTGGGTCTACTGGGCCAACCGCTTCGCCGCCGACGGTGAGCCGGCGGCCTGAGCGCGGCGGCGGGCGGCGCGAGCCCCGCGAGCCAACTACCGAGCGCCAGCGGGCGCCGCGGAGCGACCCGGAGGGGGCGGCGCCGCTCGCCCGGCGCGCCTGGGCACCGCGCTTCATCCGCAACGTCCTCCTCTGGCTGATCCCGGTGTGGGCGGTCTGGGCCCTCGCCACCCCGACCTACAACCGCTTTCTCCTCTCCGGCGGCGCCAACCTCCTCCACCTTTCGGAGAGCCCGTCGGTCACCATCTTCCATCGCAACGACGACCACTACGCGAGCGTCGAGCGGCGCGACTTCCCGCCCGCCCGCGCGCTGGTGGGGCCGGCGCTCCGCGTCACCGACCTCCACTTCCATCTCGTGCTCCTCGGCGCCCTCTTCTTCGCCGTTCCCGGCATCCCCTGGCGGCAACGCCTCGAGAACCTCGGCTGGGCGGTGCTGATCACCGTCTTCTTCGATCTCGCCCTCGTCTTCCTCCACGTGAAGTTTCTCTACTCGACCCAGCTCGGCTCCTGGAGCCTCGCCCACTACGGGCCGCTGGCGCGGAACCTCTACGGCCTCGGCAACCACCTGCTCGACCTGCCCTACAAGCTCGCCCTCCCGTTCGTCCTCTGGGCGGCGTTCTACCTCCACCTCGTCCTCGGCCGCGACGAGGCCGCGCCGGCTCCCGCGAGCTGACCGCCGCCGCAGACCGCCGCGGTCGGCCGGCCGGGATCGACCACCGCGAAGACCTCGGCGGCGGGGTCCGAGTAGACGAGCCGGAAGCGGCGGCGCCAGGCGGCCGACAGCGGCACCGCAACATCCTTCTGAGAACGCGGCACCAGCGCCAGTTCGGCGCCGAAGCCCGCCAGGCGCCGGGCGAGCCCCTCGGGGTCGCGCGCCAGCGGGTAGATGAGCTCGAAGCGCTCCGGCCCGCTCCAGTCGCCGAGCCAGGTCCCCGCGGCGTAATAGCGCATGTTCTCGGCGAAGAAGCCGTAGACCGTGTAGCGCTCGCCGCAGCGGCGGTTGAGCGCGACGACCGCCGGATAGAGCGGCAGGCGGGAAGCGAGATAGGCGTCGCGCGCCGCCGCCGTCGCCGGCACCGGTCCCTGGCGTCCCAGGCGATAGACGGCGTAGGCCCAGCCGGGGAGGACGAGGAGGAGTCCGACGGCGGTGAGCCGGCGCGCCCGGCCGGCGACGGCGGGCCAGGCGGCGACCGCGGCGCCGACGACGAGCGCGAGGAGAGGCAGCGCCGGCATCAGGTAGCGCACGTCGTGCGGCAGCAGCGGATAGAGCAGGAGATCGGCGAGAGCGACGAGGGCGACGCCGCGGACCCGCCGGTCGCGCCGGATCGCGGCGAGGACGAGCGGCAGGGCGAGGAGGTAGGCCGGCGACAGCGGCGCCTCGTTGCCGGCGTGCTGGCGAGCGAAGAGCGCGTCCCACGGCAGGCGGAGGAGCGCCGCGAGCCCGCTGCCCTCGGTCTCCGTCAGGCGGACATGCGGCTGCTGCCAGGGCGAGCCGCCGAAGACGCGCGGCAGGAAGGGGAACACCGGGTTGCCGGTGTGCTGGACGATGCGACCGTACCAGGGGAGGAGGACGGCGAGGGCGACGGCGGCGAAGAGCGCGAGATCGGCGAGCGGGAGGCGCCGCGGCTCCCCTGCCGTCTCTCCGACCACCGGGCCGTTCTCAGCGACGCGGCGTGCCGGCCAGGCGATGGCGAGCCCGGCGGCGGCGAGGAAGAAGAGGCCGAGGTACTTGCTCGCCGCCGCCGCGCCGCCGCAGGCGGCGGCGACCGCCGCCCAGCCGCGCCGGCGCGAGGCGCGCCAGCGGAAGGCGGCATGGAGCGCCGCGACGGCGAAGAGCGTCAGCCCGGGCTCGACGTAGGCGGTGGCGCCGAGGCCGACGACGATCGGGTTGCCGAGGAAGGTGGCGGCGGCGAGCCAGCCGGCGGCGGGATCGCCGGCTCGCGGCTCGCCGATGTCAGCGGAGCCCCCGGCATCCCATCCCCAGCTCGCCGCCCAGCCGACCAAGAGCGCCGCCGTGGCGAGGGTAGCGACGAGCTCGACGAGCTGGGAGCCGACGTCCCCCCACGGCCGGTCGAGGAGGTGCATGCCGGCGAAGAGCACCTCGGCGAGCTGCGGGAAGATCGGGAAGCGCAGGTGCGGCAGGAAGGGCAGAGCGCCGGCGGCGGCGAAGGCGCGGGCGTCGGGCAGGTGATAGAGCGTGGCGTCGAAGGCGGTCGCCGGATAGAGGGCGAGGAGGACGAGGGGCGCCAGGAAGAGGACGGCGAGCGCGCCGGCCGCCGATCTCGCCCGGCCGCGGCGCGGCAGGGCGGCGCGGGCGTCGGCGGCGAGGTCTCCCCAAGCTCGGAAGCCTGCCAGGTGGAGGGCGGCGAGGGCGCCGGCGAGCGCCGGCCGGGTGAGCCAGCCGGCGAGTCCGAGGAGGCAGCCGAGCTGGGCGAGCGCCGCCAATCCCAGGGTCACCGCGACCGCCGCCCGCTCGATGCCGGGCGCCAGGGGGAGCCGGCGGCCGAGCAGCCGCCCGGCGACGTAGGCGGTCGCCGCCAGGCCGGCGACGAGCCCCACCTGCGAGCTGAAGAAGAAGGCCGCCGCGGCGAGGTCGGTCATGGGTCGGGCTGGGAGGTCGGCGGCGAGCTGGCGGCGACCGGGGTCACCGGCCGGGGCGGCGAGATCATAGCCGCGCCCAGGGCTCTCATCGGGTGCCAGGTGCTTCGTCGCGTCTCGTCGGACAGTTCGCGGGATCGGCGGTTTTCGACCCCGCCGGCGCAAGTCTCTGAGCCTGCTCGGCCTCGGCCGCCGCTTCCGCCTGGCTGCCGCTACCCACGACATCTGGTGGGTGACAGACGGGCCTCCCCAATGACTTGTGGTGCCCCGATCGCTTTGTTATCGTCCGACTCACCCATGCTGAAAGTCGAGCGGCTCGAGATCTCCGGCTTCAAATCCTTTGTCGATCCGGTCTCCGTGGAGTTCGCGGGCGGCGTCACCGCCATCGTCGGACCCAACGGCTGCGGCAAGAGCAACCTCTCCGACGCAATGACCTGGGTGCTCGGCGAGCAGAGCGCCAAGAGCCTCCGCGGCGCCACCATGGAGGACGTCATCTTCAACGGCTCGGAGGCGAGGAAGCCGCTGGGGATGGCGGAGGCGACCCTCCACCTGGCGACCGATCCCGGCGTCGCCGGCTCCGAGGACGGCCGCCTGGCGATCAGCCGCCGGGTCTTCCGCGGCGGCGAGAGCCAGTACCGCGTCAACGGCAAGCTGGTGCGCCTCAAGGACGTCCGCGACCTGCTGATGGACACCGGGCTCGGCCTGCGCGCCTACTCTGTCATCGAGCAGGGGAAGATCGGCATGATCCTCTCCGGCAAGCCGCAGGAGCGCCGCAAGCTGATCGAGGAGGCGGCCGGCATCACCCGCTACAAGCAGCGCAAGGGGATCGCCGAGGTCAAGCTCGAAGAGGCGATGGCGAACCTGCTGCGCTTGGACGACGTCGTCGCCGAGGTGGAGCGGGCGCTGCGCTCGCTGAAGCGCCAGGCGGGCGCCGCGCGCCGCTACCAGGAGCAGGAGATCGAGTACCGCGCCCTTCTCGAGCAGGTACTGACCAGCCGCGCCAGCGACCTCGCGGCGCGCCTCGCCGGCCTCGCGGCGCGCCTCGCCGAGACCTCGTCCCGCGAGGCGGCGCTCGCCGCCGACCTCCACCGCGACGAGGCGGCCCTCGCCGCCGGCCGCGAGCGGCTTGAGGAGCTCGCCCGTGCCGTCGCCCACCACCATCAGCGGCAGGCCGAGCTCGGCGCCGTGATCGAGGGGCGCCAGCAGTTCCTGAAGGGGAGCCGCGCCAGCGTCGGCGAGCTCGCCGAGCGCGCCGACGCGAGCCGCGCCAACGCCGAGCGCCGGAGCGGCGAGATCGAGCGCCACGGCGGCGCCCTCGCCGCCTTCGCCAGCCGCCGCGAGGAGATCGCCGGCGAGCGCGCCGAGGCGGCCTCGGCGGTCGACGAGGACGAGCGCCGCATCGCCGAGGCCGAGCGCACGGCGCGCCAGGTGGCGGCCGAGGTCGAGGCGCTGCGCGCCGACCTCCTCGCCGCCGCCGCCGTCGCCAATGGCCTGCGCGGCCGCGCCCAGCAGGCGCAGATCGAGCGCGAGAAGGGCAACTACCGGCGCCACCATCTGGAGAGCGAGCTCGAGCGCCGCACCTACGACCTCTCGCAGGCCGCCGAGGTGCTCGCCCTCGCCGAGGAGAAGGTCAAGGGGATCGCCGCCGCCCTCGTCTCCCGCGCCGCCGAGGCCGAGCGCACCGAGATCTCCCTCGAGCAGACCCGCCGCCGGGAGAACGAGGCGTCGGAAAAGAAGCGCGGCCTCGAGGGCGAGATCTCGGGCGCCCGCCAGCGCCAGCGCATGCTGGCCGACCTCTCACGCGCCCACGAGCAGCGGCGCGCCACCCTCGTCGCCGCCCTCGCCGCGGCCGGCGTCGAGCCCGCCTTCCTCGCCGGCCGCGCCCGCCCGCTCGCCGGCTGGGAGCGCAGCCTCGACTTCTATCTGGGAGCCCTGGCCGACGCCGTCCTCCTGCCGCCGGGGACGAGCGCGCGCGCCGTGGCCGCCGGCCTCGCCGGCCGCGCCGCCGCCAGCCTCCTCGAGCCGCGGGAGGAGACGGCGGACGCCGGCGAGATGCCGCCGCATCCGGCGCTCGCGGCGCTCGACGATCCGGCGGTGGTGCTCACCCTCGGCGAGGCCCTCGGCCTGCCTCCCGAGATCGCCGCCGCGCTGCCGCCCGGCTTCCTCGTCCGCTCGGCCGCCGATGCCGAGCGCCTCGCCCGGCTTCATCCCGGCTCGGCGTTCCTCTCCCGCGACGGCCTCTGGGTGCAGGCCGGCACCTTCCACGTCGAGGGCGAGGTGGCGACCCCCGGCGCGCTCGAGCGCGAGCGCGAGCTGGCCGACCTCGCGCTCCACCTGCCGCGGCTCGACGCCAGCCTTGCCGAGGCGCGCAGCGAGCTCGACCGCCTGATCGCAGAGCGCACCGCGCTCGCCCGCGACGCCAACCGGCTGCAGGGCGAGGTCACCCAGCTGCGCCAGGAGAAGGCGGTCGCCGAGGCGCGCCAGGAGGACGCCGCCGGCCGCCACCGCCGCCTCGAGGGCGAGCGGCAGGCGCTCGCCGCCGAGCAGGAGGAGGTGGGGCGCGAGCTGCTGCGCATCGCCGAGCGGCAGGGGATCGCCGAGGACGAGCTGGCGGCGGCCGAGGCGCGCCACCTCGAGCTCCAGGAGCGCTTCGACGGCGCCCAGGCGGGCGCCGAGCGGGCCAAGGCGGCGCGCGAGGGGCTGCGCACCGAGAGCGCCGGGCGGCGCGGCCGGCTGGAGCTGCTCGACGAGCGGCTGGAGTCGCACGATCGCGAGACCGCCCGCCTGACCGGCGAGGTCGAGGCCGGCCGCCGCCAGGTGGGCGCCTGGCTGGAGGAGGCCGAGCGGCTGCTGGCGCGCGGCGCCGAACTCGCCGCGGCCATCGCCTCATCCGAGAGCGAGCTGCAGAAGGCCCTCGAGGAGCGCGGCGCCGCCGAGGACGAGGTGCTCGTCGCCCAGGAGCGGCTGGACGCCCATCGCCAGGAGATCCGCACCCTCGAGGAGCGCATCCTCCGCCACCGCGAGCAGCGCGACGGCGTGCGCGCCGAGGTCGAGGATCTCCGCGTCGCCGACGCCCGCCTGCACCAGGACGCCGAGCACCTGGCGGCGACCTTCGTCGAGCAGTTCGGCCGCCCGCTCCCCGACCCGCTGCCGGCGGCCGGCGACGAGCAGATCGGGCTCGCCGAGCTCGAGGCCGAGCTGGCGCGCACCAAGGACGCCCTCGACCGCCTCGGCCCGGTCAACGTCCTCGCCGTCCAGGAGTACGCCGAGCAGGAGGAGCGCCACAGCTTCTTGACCACCCAGCGCGCCGACGTCACCGAGTCCGTCGACAGCCTGCGGGCGACCATCCGCGAGATCAACGAGGCGTCGAGCGAGCGCTTCGCCGCCACCTTCGCCGAGGTCAACGTCGCCTTCGGCGAGGTCTTCACCCGCCTCTTCCGCGGCGGCGAGGCGGAGATGCGGCTGATGGACGAGGACGACGTCCTCGAGAGCGGCATCGAGATCGTCGCCCGCCCGCCCGGCAAGCGGCTGCAGAACCTCATGCTGATGTCGGGCGGCGAGAAGGCGCTGACCGCGATCGCCCTCCTCTTCTCGCTCTTCCGCTCGCGGCCGTCGCCATTCTGCATCCTCGACGAGGTCGACGCGCCGCTCGACGACGTCAACACCGTGCGCTTCGTCGACCTCCTCCGCGACCTCCAGGGCGAGACGCAGTTCATCGTCATCACCCACAACAAGCTGACGATGGAGGTCGCCGCCAACCTCTACGGCGTCACCATGCAGGAGAAGGGCGTCTCGAAGCTGGTGGCGGTGGCGATGGAAGAGCTGCAGCCCGCGTCGCGCGCGGCGTCCGCCTAGCCGCAGCCCGTCAAGACAGGGCGACCGATTCCGGCGGCTGCGGCCGCGGGCCGCGCACGTCGACCCAGCTCTTGACGGCCGTCGCGGCGAGGATCAGGGCGCCGCCGGCGAGCGACCAGGCGCTCGGCCGCTCGCCGTGGACCAGCCAGCTCCAGATCGGGTTGAGCACCGGCTCGAGGAGGAGCAGGAGCGACGCCTCGAGCGCCGGCACCACCTCGAGCGCGCGGGTGAGGAACCAGTAGGCGACGCCGATCTGACAGATTCCCAGGTAGAGCAGGATCACCCAGTCCCCCGCCTGCGGCAGGGCGAGCGGCAGCGCCGCGGCGAGGCCGATGGCGCCGGCGAAGACGTTCCCCCACACCGAGGCCGCCGCGGAGGAGCCGCCGTCGCGGCCGAGGAAGCGCAGGCCGATGACGGTGCCCGCCCAGGCGACGCCGGAGACGACGGCGAGGATGTTGCCGAGGAGCGGGTTGGGGGCGGTCGCCGAGCTGGGGTCGACGCCGATGAAGAAGAAGGTCATGCCGGCGGCGAGGACGGCGAGGAAGGGCAGGTCGCGGCGGCGGAGCGGCTCCTTCAGGAGCAGCGGCGCCAGCAGCACCACGTAGAGCGGCGAGGTGTCCTGGAGGAAGATCGTCGACGCCGAGGTGGTGAGCTTGTTGGCGAGGACGAAGAGCAGCATGGTCGCCGAGAAGACGAGACCCACCAGGAGGTCGCGCCGCTGCGGCACCCGCCGCGCCCGCGGCAGGAAGACGAGGAGGGCGACGGCGGCGATCGCCGAGCGGACCCCCGCCACCTGCCAGCCGCCGAGGTGGACTGACTTGATCGCCGCGCCGCCCGAGGAGAAGAGCACCGCCGCGACGAGGATCCCGACGCGCGCCGCCAGCAGCGACAGCGGCCGCTCGACCCGATCGACCTGCCCATGCCCTTCGCGTTCCGCTCGCATGGCGCCTTAACGATCAGCTCGGAAAGAAGTAGAAGGCGATCGCCAGGATCAGGTAGACGGCGATCAGCTGCACTCCTTCGAGCCAGTTGCTCTCGCCGTCGCCGGCGATCTGCGCCGCGAGGAGGACGGCGACGACGACGGCGATGACCTCGGGGAGGCTGAAGACGAGGTCGAGCGGCGCCGGCGCGATGAAGTGGCTGGCGATGACGAGGATGGGAGCGACGAGGAGCGCGATCTGGATGCTGCTGCCGAGTGCGATGCCGAGCGCCAGGTCCATGCGATTCTTGCGTGCCAGGACGATGGCGGTGGCGTGCTCGGCGGCGTTGCCGGCGATGGCGACGACGATGATGCCGATGAAGACCTCGCTCATCCCCATGGCGTGCGCCGCCGCCTCGACGGTCCCCACCAGCACCTCCGAGAGGCCGGCGACGAGGGCGGTCGCGACGACGAGGACGGCGAGGGCGCGGCCGCGGCCGAGCGGCGGGCGGCCCTCGGCCGTCGCCGGCGCCTTGGGCGGCGGCCCGCAGCCGGTGAAGAGCTCGCGGTGGGTGCGCAGCGAGAACCAGAGGCCGAGGAAATAGGTGGCGAGGAGGACGCCGGCGATGGCGAGCGAGATCGCCCCCTCGTGCGCTGCGGCGCCCTGGCCGCCGAGGTGGTGGTAGACCGCCGGCACGACGAGGGCGATGGCGGCGAGGAGGAGCATCGTCGCCTGCGAGCGCGCTCCGGAGCGGTTGAAGCGCTGCTCCTGGTGATGGATCCCGCCGGCGATGATGGCGCCGCCGAGGACGAGGAGGACGTTGCCGAGAATGGAGCCGGTGAGCGAAGCCTTGACCACGGCGAGGAGGCCGTGGCGCAGAGCCATCCAGCCGATGATCAGCTCGGCGGCGTTGCCAAAGGTGGCGTTGAGCAGCGCCCCCGGCCCATCGCCGAGGGTCGCCGCGAGGTCCTCGGTCGCCCGGCTGACCCAGGCGGCGAGCGGCACGATGGCGGCGCAGGCGGCGAAGAAGGTCCAGGTCGGGGGCGTGCCGGCGAGCCAGAGGACGACGGTGACCGGCACCAGCACGAGGAGCCAGTCGAGCGAGGGGCGGAAGCGGAGAGCCATCAGCGGGCGATCATATCCGCCGCCTGGCGCCCGAGCCGGCGGCCTTGTCCACCGGCACTCCCTGCGCTACCCTTCGGACAGCCCGCGGGAGCCCGGCAGCCCTCGACATCCCGCCAGGAGCGCATGCCGCGAGATCCCCGCGAACCCCTCGAGAACGCCAAGCAGAAGAAGACCTTCGTCCTCGACACCTCGGTCATCCTCTACGACTGGAACGCGCTGCACAATTTCCAGGAGCACGACGTCGCCATCCCGATCACCGTCCTCGAGGAGCTCGACCAGTTCAAGAAGGGCAACTCGGTCCTCAATCTGCAGGCGCGCGAGTTCATCCGCCAGCTCGACAAGCTCTCCGGCAAGAATTTGCTCGGCGACTGGATCCCGCTCGACGGCCCGGCCCGCGGCCGCCTGCGGGTGATCGCCGAGGAGAACGGCCACGGCCGCCACTCCGAGGCCGGCGACGCCTTCGGCTCGCGCAAGGCCGACCACCGCATCTTGAACAGCGCTCTGCGCCTCGCCGCGGCGGAGCCCGAGCGCAGGGTCATCCTGGTCAGCAAGGACATCAACCTGCGCCTCAAGGCGCGGGCGCTGAACCTGCCGGCCGAGGACTATGAGACGGTCAAGATCAAGGACGTCGACCAGCTCTACAAGGGGAAACGCGAGATCGAGGTCGCCGACCCGAGCATCATCGACCGCCTCTACCGCGACGAGCACCTCCCCTTCGAGGGTCTGCTCACCGAGCGGCCGCAGGCGAACCAGTACTTCATCCTGCGCAGCCCGTCGAACTCCGCCCTCGCCACCTTCAACCCGCAGAGCGGCCGGTTCGAGCGCGTCGCCAAGGCGGTCGCCTACGGCGTCACGCCGCGCAACGCCGAGCAGACCTTCGCCCTCCACGCGGTGTTGAATCCCGAGGTGCTGCTGGTGACGATCTCCGGCGCCGCCGGCACCGGCAAGACCCTCTTAGCCCTCGCCGGCGCCCTCGAGCAGCGGCGGCAGTTTCGCCAGATCTACCTGGCGCGGCCGATCGTGCCGCTGTCGAACAAGGACATCGGCTACCTCCCGGGCGACATCCAGTCGAAGATCAACCCCTACATGCAGCCGCTATGGGACAACCTCGACATCATCAAGAACCAGTACGGCGAGCGCGACCGCGAGTACAAGAAGGTCGAGGAGCTGGTGGAGACCGAGAAGCTCCACATCGTGCCGCTCGCCTACATCCGCGGCCGCAGCTTCTCGAACGTCATGTTCATCGTCGACGAGGCGCAGAACCTGACGCCGCACGAGGTGAAGACGATCATCACCCGCGCCGGCGAGAAGACCAAGATCGTGCTCACCGGCGATATCTTCCAGATCGACACGCCCTACCTCGACGCGCAGAGCAACGGCCTCTCCTACCTGATCGACCGCATCCGCGACAACCCGCTCTACGCCCACGTCAACCTCGACAAGGGCGAGCGCTCGGAGCTCGCCAACCTGGCGAGCATGCTGCTCTAGGGCGGTTTACTCGGCCGCCGCCCGACGGCGCGGCAGCCCTTCCTCGCCGAGCATGGCGATGGGCTTCTTCGGCTGCCAGATGAGGCCGAAGTCGCCGACCATCGAGAGGATGTGGTGCATCGCCTCCTCGCTCGAGTCGGTGAAGAGCAGGCGGTCGAGGTCGGCGGGGAGGATGGTCCCCTCGGGGATCATGCGGCCGGCGAGGAAGTCGCGCAGCGGCTGCCAGTAGTCGACCCCCATGAGGACCAGCGGGAAACCCTTGATCTTCGCCGTCTGGATGAGGGTGGCGGTCTCGAACACCTCGTCCATGGTGCCGAAGCCCCCCGGCATCACCACGAAGGCGTAGGAGTACTTGACGAGCATCACCTTGCGGACGAAGAAGTAGCGGAACTCGACGAAGAGGTCGAGGAACGGGTTGGGCTGCTGCTCCTCGGGCAGGATGATGTTGCAGCCGACCGAGGGGGCGCCGACGTCGCGGGCACCGCGGTTGGCGGCCTCCATGATCCCCGGGCCGCCGCCGGTCATCACCGTGAAGCCGGCGCGGCCGAGCCGCTGCCCCATCTCGCGCGCCAGCGCGTAGTACCGATGGTCCTCGTGGAAGCGCGCCGAGCCGAAGACGGTGACGCAGGGGCCCACGAAGTGGAGGGCGCGGATGCCACGCAGGAAGTCGGCCCCGATGCGGAGCATCCGCCGCAGCTCGTGGGCGCGGGTCTGCGGCCCGGCGAGGAAGCTTCCCTCGTCCGGGTTCTCCGTCCCCTTCCCCCACCGCGGCGCCTGATCGCTCGCCGCCGCCGCCTTCTCCTCGACGCGGGACACCCGCCGTCGCTTGCCGCCATCCGGTCGGATCTCGCGCATGGCGCTGAGTGTAGCAAGAGGGCGTCAGAGTCCCCGGTACCGGCGCTCGCCGTTCCTGGCCCTCGCCCTGGCCGTTGGGCTATCGTTGACCGGCCTGAAGGAGAACCCCCGTGCCGACCATCAAGCCCATCGTCCTGCTCGCCGACAGCCAGCTCCTCTTTCTCCGCGACGAGGCGGGAGCGTTCCTCGAACGGGTGCGGGCGATGCTCAACGACGACGAGGCGGAGATCAACCTCTCTCCCAAGGCGGCCTATCTGGGCGCCTCGAACGGCGACGCGCCTGAGTTCTACGACCTCTTCCAGGCGGCGATGGAGTCGATCCATCTGAAAGACCGCCGGCTGATCCCCGCCGAGCCCTCCGCCGAGGATCTCGCCTACCTCGCCGCGGCGGACCTGATCCTCCTCGCCGGCGGCGACACAGCGCGCGGCTACCGCGCCTTCGAAACGTCGGGGATCAAGGACCGCCTGGTCGAGCGCTACTACGGCGGCGCCCTCCTCCTCGGCATCTCGGCTGGTGCCGTGCAGCTGGGGATGAAGGGCTGGGACGGCGAGCGCCTCTTCGACACTCTCCGCCTGGTGCCCTTCGTCGTCGACGTCCACGACGAGCCCTCCTGGAGCGGGCTCCTAAAGGCGGTGCCCAAGGCGGGCGAGTACGCCCGCGGCTTCGGCGTCCCCACCGGCGGCGGCGCCATCTACCACCCCGACTACTCGGTCGAGCCGGTACGCCATCCGCTGACCGAGGTGTCGCTCGACGAGGAGGGCAACGTGCGCCAGGCCCTGCTCTTCCCCGGCGAGACGGAGACGGTGGAGGGTCCGGCGGAGCGCGGCGCGGCCGCCATCGGCGAGAAGGCTCCGGCGGCCGATCCCGAGCCCGAGCCGGTCAACTGATCCCGCGCCGTCCATCCCGCCCATGAAGCTCTATGCGATCTCCGACCTCCATCTCCGCTACGAGGTCACCCGCCAGGCTCTGCAGTCGCTGCGCCCGCACCCCGACGACTGGCTGATCATCGCCGGCGACGTCGGCGAGACCGACCAGCACCTGCGCTTCGCCCTCACCATCCTCGGCCGCCGCTTCGCCAAGCTCCTCTGGGTGCCCGGCAACCACGACCTGTGGACCGTGCCGCCGCACCCCGGCGAGCCGCGCGGCGTCGCCAAGTACGAGCGCCTGGTCGCCATCTGCCGCGAGCACGGCGTCCTCACCCCGGAGGACCCCTACCCGGAGTGGAACGGCGAGGGGCCGCGGGCGATCCTGGCGCCGCTCTTCCTGCTCTACGACTACACCTTCCGGCCGGACGACGTGCCGGTCGAGGAGGCGGTCGAGTGGGCGGCGGAGGAGAACCTGCTCTGCTCGGACGAGGTGCTGCTGCACTTCGACCCCTACCCCAGCCGCCAAGCCTGGTGCGCGGCGCGGGTCGCCGCCGCCGAGCCGCGCCTGGCCGCCGCCGCGGCGAGCGCGCCGCTCGTCCTCATCAACCACTTTCCGCTGCGCCAGGATCTCGCCGTGCTCCCCCGCATCCCCCGCTTCTCGATCTGGTGCGGCACCCGGCGGACCGAGGACTGGCACCGCCGCTACCGGGCGCTCGCCGTCGTCTACGGCCACCTCCACATCCGCCGCACCGCCCACCGCGACGGCGTCCGCTTCGAGGAGGTGTCGCTCGGCTACCCCAAGGATTGGGACGAGAGCCGCGGCATCGAGCCCTATCTGCGCGAGATCCTGCCCGGGCCGATCAGCTCCTGGGCCTGAAACCCCACCTCCCGAAACCTAGCGCCCGAGACCGGGCAGGCCGAGGCCCGGCGGCAGCGGCAGCTTGCCCTTGTGGACGACCGGGATGCGGACGCCGCCGGTCGCCGGCAGCAGGACGAGGAACTCGGCGTCCACCTCGTAGACCGGGCTGCCGCCGGTGAGCAGATCGCCGAGCACGTTGCCGAGGTCGCGATAGCGCAGGGTGACCGGCAGCGAGACGGCGGTCTCGGCGTGCCGGAGGAGCTCGATGCGGTCCGCCAGCGAGCCGGAGAGCAGCGGCTGCCCGTCGACCGACACCTTATAGTCGATGCCGCCGAGCGACAGGCTCACCCGGTTGGGGTTCGCCACCTGGAAGACGAGGTCGAGATGGGCGCCCTCGCGGCTGACGCCGGTGACCGTGGCGCTCTCCAACCGCACGGTGGGCGGCGCCAGCACCCGCTGCGCGATCGCCGAGCAGCCGGCGAGGGCGGAGAGGATGGCGAGGGTGACGAGAAGGAGCGGCAGGAAGAAGGGGGCGCGTACGGCACGGCGCTCGGGCATGCCGAGAGGATAGACCGGTTCGGCCGCGCCTCGACAGCCGCGAGCCGGCCTCACTCGGCCGGGACGCTCGGCAACGGTGCCGTTCTCTCCGCCGGCGGGCCGGGTCTCTTGCGGCCGTACTTCGCCAGACGCTGGGCGATGACGGTCTCTTCGGCGAGGAGGCCCATCAAGGCCATGGTGAGGGCCTGCTCGCTCCGATAGTCGCGGTCGAGCTCCTCCTCGGGAATCTCGCGGGTGAGCTTCTGCGAGTGCGCCACCTTGCAGGTGGCGATCTCGCCGAATACCTGGCGCACCGTCGCCGCGACCTCGTCCGCGTAGACATCGGCATACTGGTCCTGATGGTGCTCGACGATCTCCTGGAGGATCGGCGAGTCGACGTTGAGGAGCACGGTGGGGCCGTCGGGATCGTGCGGCGCCCAGAGGGCGAGATGCCACGGCTCCTCGAACTCGTCGCGGTGAGCGAGCCGATAGCGCGGCACGTCGACGCGCGCCTCGCGCTCGCGGGCGCCGTCCGGTCCCTGCGGCCGGGCCCGCTTGGCGAGCTGCTTCGCCGCCTTCGCGCGCCGCCGCCGCCGACCCTCCTCGCGCGGCTGCGGTTCGCCGCCGACCTCCGCCTCGGCCGCGGTGAGCGTCGCCGGCTCGCCCTGCGCGGCATCCGCGATCGGCAGCCTCACTGTCCAGCGGCGGCCGAAGCGGTCCTGCAGGCGCCGCCGATACTCCTCGTCCTCGACCGAGCCGGTCGCACCGCCGCGCGCCTGCCGGATCGCCTGGAGGATGGCGTCCGGCATCCGCTGCGCGAACTCGAAGCCCCACTCGGAGAGCGGGATCTCCACCCCTTTCTCGCCGTCACCGGTGAAGATCAAACGGTTGCGGCTCTGGTCCGGGTGGATTCCCCAGGGGGCCTTGCCGGGCCGGTAGTGCTGCGGCTCGAGCACGATGGTCAGGTTCTGCTGCACCTGGTTCTCGATGACTCCGAACCAGCGGAAGTGCGCCTTGTGCGAGGTGAGGTGGAAGAGCTCGTCGCCGTAGCGCACGGCGAGATAGCCGCCGCGCTTGGCGAAGGTTTCGATCTCCGGACGCTCTCCTTCCCAGAGGTACCACTCCGCCGCAACGCGGCCGTCGGCGAGGGGGATGACGCCGCCGGCGCGGAGCTTTCCCGCCGCCGCCGGGACATCGGTCAGATAGTGCCGGGCGCCGGCGATGGCGCGGCGGCCGCGGCCGCGACGAAGCTCGGCGGCCTCGGCGGGTGGCGGCGGCACCTGCGCCTTGCGCAGCTCGTCGACCCGGACCTCGACCTGGGTGAGGTCCCAGAAGCGGCTGTTGAGATAGATCGACAGCCCTTTGATCCCCTTCTCGCCGCCGGCGGTGTTGCCGAGGAGCGTGTGCGGATGCTCGCGGCTGCCGAGGAGGACGACGACGGTGCCGTGCGCGCCGATCCAGTCCGGCTTGACCTCCGCCCAGTCGTAGCCATCGACGACTCCAGGCTCGATGACGCAGCTCTTGCCATCGTCGGTGTCGAACTCGACGAGCTCGAAGTCGCCCGCCTCCGGCTCCAGCACGATCCAGATCATGGCGCCCTTGCCGCGCTTGTAGGAAAGGACGACGACGCCTTCAGGGTTCCAGGGAAGCGTCGCGATCTTGGCGCCGACGCCGAAGTTCTCGTGCAGGCCGCCGATCCGCTTGGCGCCTTCGCCGAGGGTGGAAAAGAAGCGCAGCAGCTCGCGCCGGTCCATGCCGCTGCCGTCGTCGGCCACCGTGCGGCGCCAAACGCCGAGTCCGCGCGCCGCCTGCCAATCGATGCCGAATTCGATCCGGCGGGCGTGGGCCTCAAGGGCGTTCCTCAGCAGCTCGCGGGCCCATTGATAGTTGCCGCAGGCCTCGAACATCCGGTTGACGAAATTCGAGGCTCCGGCGATGCTGAGCTTCATCCCGGTGTCCTCCGGTCGCTCCCGCCGGCGCGAGGTCGCTGGTCTCCGTCACGAGCGCCCTGGAAGGCTCGACGTTAGCACAGCGCCAGAGCCGAGCCCGCCGGCCAAGTCTCATATTTCCCGCGACCTACGCCGCGGAGATACACTCAACCGCGTGATCGGGACCGAGCGCCGGGTGGAGGGGCCGGAAGGGGCCGCGGCTGGTTCGCCGCCGCCCGCGGCGGTGGTGCCAGTCGACGCAGACGCCCCGGCGCTGGCGGCGGACGCCGCGCCGGCGGGGTTCGAGCTGATGAAGGACGTGCCGCCGCCGGGGCTGCTGCGGCGCTTCTTCACCATCCATCGGCATTTCTTCGGCCTCCTCTTCGGCGGCCTCACGGCGCACGTGCAGGAGGGGGTGGCGCTCGGCAAGGGGCGGGGGCTCCGCCTCCTCTTCCAGCTCGAGCGGCTGATCGCCTGGCTGGTGCGGCCGTTCCTCGCCCGCGACCTGCACGACCGGCCGTTCCCGGTGCAGCTGCGGCGGCGGCTGGAGATCCTCGGGCCGACCTACATAAAGCTCGGCCAGATCCTGGCGCTGCGCCAGGACCTCCTCCCCGCGGCCATCACCGAGGAGCTCAAGAACCTCCTCGACCGCCTGCCGGTGGTCTCCTTCCCGCGCTACCTCGGCCTCATCGAGAAGGACCTCAAGCGCCCGGTCGGCGCGATGTTCTCGTGGATCGATCCGCAGCCGACCGGCTCCGCCTCGATCGCCCAGATCCACCGCGCCACGACGCTCGAGGGCGCCTCGGTCATCCTCAAGGTGGTCAAGCCGGGCATCCGCGAGACCCTCGACCGCGATGCGCTGCTGCTCCGCATGCTGGGGGTGGCGCTGCAGCGGTTCCTGCCGCGCTACCAGCCGAAGCGGGTGATCAGCGAGTTCGTCGAGTACACCCGGCGCGAGGTCGACCTCGGCCGCGAGGCCGACGCCGCGGAGACCTTCGCCGCCAACTTCGCCGACCGCGAGGGCATCGTTTTCCCGCGCATCTACCGGCAATACAGCGGCCGCGGCGTGCTCACCATGGAGTTCCTCGACGGCTTCAAGCCGAGCGCGCCGGAGGCCCTCGAGCTCTCCGACGCCGACCGCGATCGGCTGATCGACCTCGGCGCCGAGGCGATCATCCGCATGCTCTACAAGGACGGCTTCTTCCACGCCGACCTCCACCCCGGCAACCTCCTCGTGCTGCCCGACCACGGCGACAGCCCGGTGCCCTGGCCGCGCCTCGGCTTCATCGACCTCGGAATGGTCGGCCGCTTCGACGAGGAGCTGCGGCGGACGCTCCTCTACTACTACTACGCGCTGGTGATGGGCGACGCCGAGGGCGCCGCGCGCTATCTCGCCGACGTCGCCCTGGCCTCGCCGGGCGCCGACCCGGACGGCTTCCGCCGCGAGGTCACCGAGATCCTCCACCGCTGGAACCGCAACGCCAACTTCCGCACCTTCTCGCTCGCTCAGCTCATCCTGCAGTCGGTGAACCTCGGCGCCCAGCACCGCATGTATTTCCCCGTCGAGATGGTGCTCATGGTCAAGGCGCTGGTGACCTTCGAGGGGGTCGGCCAGATCCTCAAGCCGAACCTCGACGTCGCCGCGGTGTCGCAGGCGCACGCCGACAAGCTCTTCCGCCAGCAGTTCAACCCCGTCAACCTCGCCCGCCAGCTGCTGCGCAGCGCCCCCGAGATCCTCGAGGCGCTGAGCAAGGCGCCGTCGGTCATCACCGAGGGGGTGCGCCTCCTCCAGCAGAGCTCGCGGCGGGTGCCGGAGAACCCCTTCCGCGGCCTCCGCGGCACCATCTTCGGCGGCTTCTGCCTGGTCGCCGGCGCTGTCCTCGCCGGCGCTCACGGTCCCTGGCCGGTGTGGGGGGCGCTCTTCGCCCTCGGCATTCTGACCGCTCTCTCGCGAGGCCGCTGAGCCATGCCGCCGCGCGAGCCGTCCGATCCCTTCGATCCCGAATACTCGACGAGCGTCATGGAGGAGCTGCTGGGGCCGATCGTCCACAGCTACTTCCGGCCGCGCCTGCTGGGCGGCGAGCGCATCCCCGCCGACGGGCCGCTCATCCTCGCCCCCAACCACAGCGGCAACTCGTTCCCCTATGACGGCATGGTGCTCGACGGCCTGCTCTGGCAGCGCGCCGGCCTCGCGCCGGAGCGCAAGTTCCGCTCCGTCTTCGAGAAGGAGCTCGCGGTCACCTGGTGGATGCGGCCCTTCGGCATCGACAACTTCTGGCGGCGCGGCGGCGGCGTCGATCTCACCTTCGACAATTTCGATCGCCTGCTCGCCCGCGGCGAGCGCATCCTCTACTACCCGGAGGGGGTGCCGGGGATCGGCAAGGGCTTCTTCCACCGCTACGAGCTGCAGCGCTTCTCGACGAGCTTCGTCATCCTCGCCGCGCGCCACGGCGCCACGGTGCTGCCGGTCTCCATCGTCAACGCCGAGTGGTCGATCCCCTTCTGCTTCACCTGGAAGCCGCTCGACCGCCTGGTGCAGGCGCTCCTCCACATCCCCTTCCTGCCGCTGCCGGCGGCGCCCCTCGGCATCCTCTTCCCGTGGATGTGGTACCTGACTCTCCCGGCGCGGATGATCTTCGTCGTCGGCGAGCCGCTCGACATGCGCGCCCTCCTCGCCGAGCAGGGCGTCGCCGATCTCGACGATCCCGACCGCGCACGGCTGCGCGCCGCGGCGGACGCCGTGCGGGCGCGCTGCCAGGAGGATCTCGACCGCGCCGTCGCCCGCTATGGCAAGCGGCCGTTCGAGGCGCGCTCGCTCGTCCGCCGGCTGTGGCGGAACCGCCGCCGGCTCCTCGCCCTCACCCCCCTCGGCTGGCCGCTCACCTTCGTGCGCCACGAGCGCGACCGCCGCCGGCCGCCGGCGGCGAGCCGCCTCGGCGCCATCTGCCGCGACCTCGACCTCGCCGCCTTCTACCTGCCCCTCGGCTGGCCGCTCCTCACCCTCTTCCGCCGCCTCCGCCGGCCGCCCTACGGCTTCCGCGGCCTCTCCCGCGCGGAGCGCGACGAGCGCGAGGGCAACTACCACTGGCATCTGAAGGATCGCCCGCTGCCGCCTCGGCCGCGGTAGAATTCGCCTCACCACGACGTCAAGCAGCCGGCACGACGGGCGCGATGGCGCCCGGACCGTGGCGGCACCACCGGAGGTGATTCGATGTTTCGGCTGCCCTGCCGCGCACCGCGCGCCGTCCTCGCCACCCTGCTCGCCGGGCTCCTCGCCGGGCTTCTCGCCGCGTCGTCGCTCGCCGCGCAGCCGGCCTTCCGGGTGAAGGACCTCAACCCGTCGACCGCCACCGGCGGCACCGGCCTCTCGTTCTTCGGCAGCGAATTCGTCGAGATGGGCGGCATGGTCTTCTTCACCGCCGACGACGGCATCCACGGCATCGAGCTGTGGCGGACGGACGGCACCGCCGCCGGCACCGTGCTGCTCAAGGACATCTGCCCCGGCATCTGCGCCGGGCTCCCCGCCTCGCTCACCGTCGCCGGCACGACGCTCTACTTCGCCGCCGACGACGGCGCCCACGGCCGCGAGCTGTGGAAGAGCGACGGCACCGCCGCCGGCACCGTCCTGGTGAAGGACATCCAGCCCGGCCTCAACGGCTCGGGGCCCTACTGGATCTCGCTGGTCAACGGCATCGTCCTCTTCGCCGCCGACGACGGCGTCCACGGCCTCGAGCTGTGGACGACGGACGGCACCGCCGCCGGCACCGCCCTCTTCGCCGACATCAACGCCGGCGCCGGCAGCTCGTTCGTCAGCGTGCTGGGGTCGGCCGGCGGCAACCTCTTCGTCATCGCCGACGACGGCGTCCACGGCCCCGAGCCCTGGAAGACCGACGGCACGCCCGGCGGCACGGCGCTGGTCAAGGACATCAACCCGGGGGCGAACGGCTCGATCTCGCAGTCGACCCTCCTCCCCGGCTTCCGCGTCGCCGCGGCCGCCGGCGGCAAGCTCTTCTTCGCCGCCGACGACGGCAGCTCCGGCGTCGAGCTGTGGATCTCGGACGGCACCGGTGCCGGGACGCAGCGGGTCAAGGACATCGCGCCCGGAGGCGCTTCCTCGGGGCCCTTCTCCCTCGTCGCCCTGGGGAGCGCCGTCTACTTCCGCGCCGACGACGGCGTCCATGGCCAGGAGCTGTGGACCTCCGACGGCACCGACGCCGGCACCGTGCTGGTCAAGGACATCCAGGCCGGCGCCGGCGCCAGCTCGCCCGCCGAGCTGACCGTCGCCGCCGGCAAGATCTTCTTCTCCGCCGACGACGGCGTGCACGGCCGCGAGCTGTGGACCTCGGACGGCACCGACATCGGAACCGTGATGGTCGCCGACATCAACCCGAGCGGCGACGGCTTGGTGCTCGTGGGGGCGGCCGACCTGACCGCCCTGGGCACCGGCCTCGTCTTCTTCGCCGACGACGGCGTGCACGGCAGTGAGCCGTGGGCGAGCGACGGCACCGCCGCCGGCACCCACCTCCTGGCCGATCTCAATCCCGGTCCGCACGCCTCGGAGTTCCCCGGCTTCATCGGTCCTACGGTCGACCGCCGGCTGGTCACCTCGACCGGCGTCTGGTACTTCCGCGCCTTCACCGACGCCGGCGGGGTCGACGTCTTCACCAGCGACGGCAGCGGCGCCGGCACCCATCGCCTCAAAGTGCTCAACACCCAAACCTCCGCCTTCCAGCTCTATTTCAACGGCGCCGCCCTCTTCCCCGACCGCCCGCTGGCCGACCTCGCCGGCACGCTCCTCTTCACCGCCGGCGACGGCACCACCGGCCCCGAGCTGGCGGCGAGCGACGGCACCGCGGCGGGGACGGCGATCGTCGCCGACCTCCACTCCGGCGCCATCGGCTCCGCGCCCGGCGCCTACACGCCGTTCGGCGGCCGCATGGTCTTCGCCGCCGATGCCGGCAACGGCGCCACCCTGTGGACCACCGACGGCTCGGCGGGAGGCACCGTGCGCCTCGCCGACGTGGCGCCGGCCGGCAGCCCGGCCGCCGACCCGAGCAGCCCGACGGTTGCCGGCGGCAAGCTCTTCTTCGTCGGCGGCGCCGGGGCGGGCCTCTACGTCAGCGACGGCACCGGCGCCGGCACCACCGCCATCTCGTCTCCCGCGCAGTCGCCGAGCTACCTCACCGCCTTCGCCGGCAAGCTCTTCTTCGCCGCCGGCGGACCGCAGGGCAACGAGCTGTGGTCCTCCGACGGCACCAGCGGCGGCACCGTCATCGCCGCCGACGTCGCCGCCGGAACCCCCTCGTCCAACCCGGACCGGCTGGCGGTGACGCCCGGCCAGCTCTTCTTCACCGCCGACGACGGCGTCCACGGCCGCGAGCTGTGGGCGACCGACGGCTCGCCCGGCGGCGCGCACCTGGTCAAGGACATCCTCCCCGGCACCGGCTCGGGAATGGTCTTCACCGGCGAGGTGACCAACCAGGCGAGCCTCGGCGGCACCCTTTTCTTCACCGCCGACGACGGCGTCCACGGCGCCGAGCTGTGGACCTCGGACGGCACCGCCGCGGGGACCGCGATGGTCGCGGACATCTTCCCCGGCGCCCGCTCGTCGGAGATCGAGAGCCTCACCGCCGTCGGCTCCCAGGTCTTCTTCGTCGCCGACGACGGCGTCCACGGCCGCGAGCTGTGGGCCTCCGACGGCACCCCGGCGGGGACGCGCCTGGTCGCCGACCTGCTGCCCGGCGCCGACTCCTCGCGCCCCACCGAGCTCAGGGCGATCGACGGCAAGCTCCTCTTCTCGGCCTTCGACCTCGCCCACGGCCGCGAGCCCTGGATCTCCGACGGCACCGCCGCCGGGACGGCCCTCCTCGCCGACATCGCGCCGGGGCCGCTGTCGTCGTCGCCGCTCGGCTTCACCGTCTCGGGGGCGAACGTCTACTTCGCGGCGAACGACAACGCCAGCGGCTTCGAGCTCTGGGCGGTCCGCCGGACGACTGTCGCCGGCGCCCTCGACTTCTACACCGTCCCCCCCTGCCGCCCCTTCGACACGCGCACCGGCACCGCGCTCAGCTCCGGCGTCACCCGCCGCTTCACCATCGCCGGGACCTGCGGCGTGCCGGCCGACGCCAAGGCGGTCGCCGGCAACTGGACCGCCGTCGCCCACGGCCATCTCGGCCACCTCACCACCTATCCCGCCTTCGCCCCCGTGCCGCTCGCCAGCACCGTCAACTTCGCCGCCAACCAGACCCGCGCCAACAGCGCCATCATCGCCCTCGGCCAGGGAGCCGTCGAAGCCGTCACCGTCCTCGCCGGCGGCAGCGGCCAGGTGGACGTGATCTTCGACGTGTCGGGGTATTTCGAGTAGTCAGTCCAGGCGACGCGCCGAGGCGCCGCGATTGAACAGGAATTGACGTTCAGCTGAATCACTCGTATCCTTCGGTGCTTGCGACAACTGGCCGTCCCTGCGCTCGCCCTCTTCGTGGGCCTCGGTTTCTCCGGCGACGCCCGCCCGCAGCAGCCGGCGCGATCTCCAGAGCCGGCGCCCCAGCCGGCGGCGGCGTTCTACTCCACCGCCACGGTTCGCGCCAGCCCGCTCTCCTCGGCCACCGGCTCGGTGACCGTTCTCGACCAGGAGACGATCCTGGCGAGCGGCGCCCGCACGGTCGCCGATGTGCTCCGCTTCGCCCCCGGGCTCGACCTCACCAGCAACGGCACGCGCGGCGGCTTCACCACGGCCCAGATCCGCGGCGGCGACCCCAACTACACCCTGGTGCTCCTCGACGGAGTGCCGATGAACGATCCGACCTACCAGGTGGGAGACGCCTTCGATCTCGAAGGCCTGCCGGTCTTCGCTGTCGAGCGCATCGAGATCGTTCGCGGACCCCTCTCCTCGTTCTACGGCTCGACCGGGCTCTCCGGGGTGATCAACATCGTCACCCGCCCCGGCAAAGCCGGTCCTGCGGCCGGCGAGCTGGCGGTCCTCGGCGGCAGCGGCGCCTGGCGCCAGGCGCAGGGAGCGCTCACCGGCTCGCTCGGCGACGTCACCTACTTCGCGGGAGGCACCTGGGAGCAGGCGGAGCACCAGGTGGCGGCGGAGCGCTTCCGGCAATCGAACTTCCACGCCAATTTCGCCTTCCCCGCGGGGAGCGCCCGGCTGCAGGTGAAGGCCCGCTACTCGACCTGGAACGGCGACGACTACCCCGACGCCTCGGGCGGCCCGGTCTACGGCTCGGGCGAGCTGCGCCACTCCGCCCATGAGGAGGCGTCCGTGGGCTCCGAGCTTTCTTTCGGCGGTCCCGCCGCAGACCGCCACAAGATCACCTTCACGCTCTACCGGCACGACCGCGACACCGACAGCCCGGCGATCGTCCCCCAGGTCCCCTCGTCGGTCGAGGCAACCCGCTACACCAATGCCCGCGCCGGCTGGTCGTCGGTCCTCTACAGCGGTCCCCACCTGCGCTGGAGCGGCGGGGTGGACGTCGAGCGGGAGCAGGGCGACAATGCCAGCGTGCTGCTCCTGCCGCCCGACCTGGGCGGCCGGGTGGTCGGCGACTACTCGCTCGCCCGCAGCTTGAGCGGCGCTTACACGGAGCTCGTCGCGGATCCGGGGGACGCGGTCTTCGAGCTGGGCTCCCGCTTCGACGTGCCGCAGGGCAAGGCGAGCCAGTGGAGCCCGCGGCTGGGCGCGAGCTGGCGCCCGGGGCAGGGACCGACGCGCCTCCACGCCTCGGCCGGCAGAGCCTGGAAACAGCCGAGCTTCTTCGCCCTGGCGAGCCCGCCGGCGCTCGGCGGCAACCCCGCGCTGCGCTCGGAGAAGGTGCTGGGCGGCGACCTCGGGATCGAGCACGACTTCGCCGGCCCGGCGCCCGGCAAGGCCAGCGCCGGCGTCACCGCCTTCTACGACCGCTACGCCGATTTCATCGACTTCGACTTCCAGCGCTTCCTCCACGTCAACCGCGCCGAGGTGGAGGCGCGGGGGATCGAGGCGAGCGGCTCGTGGAGCCCTCGAAACAGCCTCGCCCTCCATGCCGGCCTCACCTGGCAGCAGGTGGAAGACCTGGCGACCCGCGCCGCCCTCAAGCACCGGCCCAAATGGGTGGCGAGCGCCCGCATGGACTGGCGGCCGTCGCCGCGCTGGCAGCTGGCGCTCGACAGCCAAGCCGTCTCCCACAGCTTCGACGAGCAGATCCCGGTGCCCGAGCGCGATAGCGTCGCCGGCTACGGGCTCCTCGGCCTCACCGGCACCTGGCGGCTCTCCGGCCCCTGGGAGGTGGAGGGGCGGATCGACAACCTCGCCGGGAAGCAGTACGAGACGCTGATCGGCTTCCCCGGCCCCGGCCGCGCTTTCCGGCTCGGACTGCGCTTCGCCAGCGGCTGAGGGAGCCCGTGCCCGGCGCGCCCGCGGCTACGCGGGCAGCGAGAGCGGCGGCAGCGGCACCTGCGGATATTTGCGCACCACCAGGCTCCCCCAGGTCTCGAGGATCAGGCGCTTGCCGGCGGACAGGTCGCGGGTCACCGGCATGTAGAGCGTGCTCGCAACCTCCATGTCGGCGGTGATCATCACCATCAACTGATCGATCGCCCCCTCGACCCGCGGCAGATCGCCGAGCGGCATGAACTCGTCCATGACCGGGAAGATCATGTCGTAGACGTAGAGGATGTTCCGGTAGACGAAATGCCACGCCTGCAGGCGGCTGTACTGCGGCTGGCCGGCGTAGCTGCCGGTGGCGTTCCAGCAGTCGACGAACTGGCTGACCAGCGCGTTGTCGAACGGCAGCACCCGCGCCACGGAGTAGAAGGCGGTGCCGATCGAGAAAACCGCGGGGTCCGAGAAGGGAAAGATCACCGAGGCTTGCAGCGAGGGCACCTGCCCTGCGAGGCACGGGTAGTAGGCGAGGATCGGGAAGCCCGGCGCCAGCGAGGCGACGCTCACCGCGGCCTTGCCCGCCGCGTCGACCGGCACCAGGGCGCTCGTCACGGTCAGGTAGCGCGAGGCGGGCAGAGCGTTGCAGACCGGCCCCGGGTCCTGCGAGACCGGCGGCGGCTCGGCACCGAAGAGCGACCAGCTACCGGTGCCCAGCTTGACCATGAAGGGGAAATACTGCGCCACGGACACCTGGGTGCCCGCCGGCGGCACGCCGTTCTTGTAACGCACCTGGAGCGTGATCTGCTGCGACTCCCCCTGATCGATGTAGACCCCGCGGTCGTCGGTCTCCGCGGTCAGCGGCGATTCGAGGGAGAGGATCTGCCCCTGGGCGCGCAGGGCGAGCAGACCGCCTTCCGCGCCCAGCCACCGGCTGATCTGCTCCGCCGTCACCCCGGGCCCGAACGGAACGTCCACCAGGCCGCCCTTCGCGCTGTAGGCGGCCTTGTCGTAGCGGTCGTAGGCGAAGGTGCCGATGAGCTCGAAGGCGCCGCCCGGCAGGCTGACGCCGACGTCGAGCGGACCGTAGTCATAGCGTTCTGCCTGCAGGTCGGCGTCGAGAGTGAACTCCGGGATGGCGTTCTGCAGATCGAGCGAGACGATCGCGGCGGCGGCATCGATCTCCGCGTGGATCACTCCGGGCGCCAGCGGCGGCAGGCTGCTGGTGGTGGCCGCGAGGTCGGCCCCGGGCGCGAACTGCAGGGCGGAGTGGCCGATGACGCCGATCGGCACCGCGGCGCGGACGCTCGCCCTGGGCGCCGCCGAGACGGGAGCGAGCGCCCTCGCGGGCGCCAGCATGTGGCCGCCGGGCGCCGTCGCCAGCTCGCCCTGGTTCCACACTCCGAGCACTCCCACGACGCGGCTGTAGGCAGGGTTGATGAACGCCTTGCCCTGCTGGTAGAGCGCGGTCAGCTGCTCGCAGGTGCGCGGCCTCTCGGCGATGTCGTTGAAGATGCCGTTCTGATAATAGACCGTGTTGTAGGTGGCGAAACGCAGCATGACTCCCGCGGCGCCCGCGGCTCGCGCCGCCTCGACGAGCGCGGCGAGGAGCGCCGAGCTGCCGCCGTTGGCCGACTCGAGCGACGCGGTCGGGATGGTGGTCTGGAAGATGGCGCCGATCGGCCCGGCGATGATCAGGTCCGAGCTGATGTTGCGCGGCACGAAGAAGGATCGCGAGTACATCCGCTGCGAGACGGCGCCGCCCAGATAGGTCTGGCTGTTCCCCAGCTTGAACGACGAGAGATAGAGCTGGCTGCAGAACGGCGACGCCGGGTTGATGTCGACCAGCCGCGCCGCCGAGACGCGGCCGCCGATCGTATTGCCGACGATCGCCACCGGCTGGTTGAGGATGGCGTCGGCCGGCGAGGCCGGCTGGCCGTAGCCGAGATCGCCGCCGGTGGAGAGCGAGCGGGCGTTGTTGGCCGGGTGCTGGATGAAGGCGCATCCGCCGCTGCCGTAGAAGTTCCAGCGGCTGGCGAGATGAGAGGACGGGGCGCTGGAGCAGGCGTCCGAGGGACCTGCCGTGCTGACCGGGCAGGAGTCGTCGTAGGGCTGGATCGCCCACGGGCGGAACGAATCGCGGAAGTTATCCGGCGTGATCGGCGGCTGCAGGCCGCCGAGGAAGCTCCAGTCGAGGGCGGCGTTGGCGGCGTCGTAGACCGGCAGGTAGTCGTTGTTGTTCGCGGTGCAGACGTCCCACTGCATATAGCCCTGGAAATAGATGCGCGGGAAGGACAGGACGCTCATCGGGCGCTCTCCTCGTTCTGGATCGTATCCAAGCTCAGGAGGCCGGTCCGCTGCCGGTGGGCGCGCTTCATCGACCAGACGTAGTCGAGGAAGTTGTAGCCCGTGAGGCTCGGCGGGTCTCCGACGTAGTCGTTGAGATTGCCGCCCTGGGTGTAGGCGAGGTTGAAATACTCGCCGTTCGGCTTGATCGACGCCAGGTGGTGGCAGGTGATGCAGGACGACTGCGTCTGAAATGCGGACTCGATGGTCGAGTTGGCGAGCAGCGTCGGCTGGCCGGCGGGCGGCGCGGTGAAGGTGGTCTGCACGCCGTCCAGCTGATAGTTGGCGAAGACCGAGCTCTGCCCGCGCAGAGCGCTCTGGTTGGCCTGGTTCGCGGCATGCGCCTGCGGCGGGATGGGCAGCTCCAGGTGGGCGGCCGTGAACTGGCTATCGAAGACGTTCTCGAACGTGATCCAGACCCAGTTCGGCATGCTCTTGTTGCTGATGTGCATGCCGGCCGAGGCTTCCGCCAGCCTCACCATCCCGCCGGCCGGCGGCTCGACTCTCGCGGCGGGCATGGGGCCGCGGGATGAACAGGATACGGCGAGTGCCGCGAGCAGCAGGATCGATCGCGATCGGCGCATGGCGCAGGTCTCCTCGAGAGCAATTTCTCTTAGATGCTCTTCAACTACGAATAGAAAGTCAAGCTCCCCCCGCCGGCCAGTGCGGCGGGCTACGGATTCGATCGGCGGGCGATCGATTGAATCGGCGGGCTAGGGATCGACTCGGGCGAGCTGCCCAATCGATCGGCGAGTCGACGGATTGCTTCGGCGGGCTACGGACTCGATCGGCGAGCGGAGGATCGAGCCGGCGGGCGATCGATCTCGATCGGCGGCACAGAAATCGAATCGGCGGCGTCTCGTTCCAATCGGCGAGCCGGAGATCGAATCGGCGGCGCTCGACCGCCGGCGGCCGGGTATCCTCTCGCCGAGGCTCAGGCTCGCAGCCGGTCGACGGCCACCATGCGGAGCTCGGCCGTGTAGCGGTTGTCCTCGGCGTCCGGCAGCCAGAGGCGGTCGTGCGCGGGCAGCATCTCGGAGAGCACGAGGAGGCCTTTCGCTTCTTCGATCTTCGCCGCGCTGCGAACGGCCTTGGCGAGGATCTCGACGAGGGCCGGGCTGTCGAGATCGACGTAGAAGGGCTTCTGCTCGCTCTGCGGCTTGGCGAAGAGGAAACGCGGCAGCTGGTGGCGCGCCGCCCAGCGGCGAAGAGCGGCGAAGCGGGCCGCCGCCGTCGGCTCCGCGGCGAAGTCGAGCCCGGCGGCCTCGAAGGTCCACCTCTCGCGGCAGATCACCAGGCGATCGACGGTCACCCGCGGCGCGTGGGGCGACAGGCCGAGCACGCCGAAGGTGCTGAGGGTCTGCGACACGAGGACGAACTGGAAGAAGTCGAGGAGGTCGAAGCTGGCGCCCGGCTCGCGGGTCTTGACGACGAGGCCGCCATCCTCCGCCGCCTCGACGACCAGCTCGCCGGCCGCCAGCAGCCGCGCGGGCGGCACGCCGGGAGGGTCGAGCGAGAGGTCGAGGTAGAAGTCCTTCGGCGAGCGGTGCGCGGGGTTCATCCGGCCGTTGAGCTTCCACACCAGCATGCCGAGCTCCGCCACCACTTCCTGCGGGCTCCACGCCTTGGGCAGCACCGGGATCAGGCAGGGCTCCGGCAGGTCGGAGTCGATGGCGGCGCTGAGCTCGCCGGGCGCCGGGTGCTGGGAGAAGAACAGCTCTCGATCGAGGGTGTTGAGGGCGACGTGCAGCTCGCCGAGGACGGCCTCGTAGTCGCCGCGCCGGATCGCCTCGGCGCTCGGCGCGGCGATGAGGAGGTCGGGGCAGTGGTTGCGCGCCTTGATCCAGCCGGCCGCGGGCGCGGCGAACTCGCGGGCGACCCGCGCGCCGAGCTCGGCGCTGGTGCGGACGACCCGCCGCACCCCCTCCGGCACCTGCAGGACCCTCTCCCACCGCGCCTGCAGCTCGCCCCGCAGCAGGTCGCGGGCCTTCCAGTTGATGAGGCCCGGCAGCGCGGCGCGGGCGAAGCTCAGCAGATCGATCTGCGGCGAGCCGCGCTCGGCGGCGAGCGTCGCGTAGGTCGCCGCGAAGTGCTCGCGGTGGCTGCGGGCGACGAGATCCGTGAGCCAGCGGGCGCTCTCGAGGACGAGGGTGAGCGGCGGCCCGACGGCGGCCAGAAAGGGGGCGCCGAGCTCGAGGTCGAGGTCGCGCCGGCAGTCCTCGTGGACCACCGTCCGCCCGGCGTAGACCCTGCCATCCGCCTGCGTCGCCTGCCGCCCGGTGACGCGCGTGAAGGTCGATTCGAGCTCGCCCAGGGCGCGCCGCAGCGCCTCGACGTCGCCGGCGGCGCGGGCGACCTCGCCGCCGGCGCGGACGACCTCGTCGAGGAGCGCCAGGGCGCCGTCGCGCGCCGGCTCCTCCTCGATCGCCAGGAGGAGATCGCGGAGGGTGCGCTCGGGTGACATCGACAGCGGGATCTGGAACGACCAGCGGAGGAGGCCCTTGTCATGGAAGCCGGCGAGCATCCCCCAGAGGATCTCCTCCTTGTCGGGGGTGACCGCGGGGCCGAGGTCACGCAGCAGCAGGCGCGCCGGGCGGCTGCCGTCGCAGAGCGCCATGAGCGCGCCGGAGAGCGGGCCGAGCTCGATCGCCTTGCCGCCGGGCGTGAAGAAGCGGTTGCCCTCCCGCCGCAGGTAGGGCGAGCGCCGCGGGGCGAGCCAGGGGCGGATCGCCGCGTCCTCGGCGAGCCGCTCGGCGATGGCGTCGATCGCCCAGCCCTCGAAATAGGTCCGGCGCGAGGCGAGCAGACCGGCTCCGGGCCGGACGGCGATCGCCTCGCCGCCGTCGCCCAGCCGGCCCCAGCCGACCGGGCCGCAGAAGCCGATGGTGTCGTTCTTGGTGCAGTAGCGCTGCAGGTAGGAGGCGACCATCTGGGCGTGCCCGCGGTCGCGGGCCGTGCCGCGCCCCACCCGCGGGCGGCCGCGGAGGAAGGGCTCGAGCCCGGTCTCCGCGGCGTGGCGGTTCTGCCAGACGATCGCCTCGCGAAAGCGCGGGCTCGACGCGGCGTCGCGGAGAACCCCCTCGAGGCGATCCTCCGCCGCCGCGAAATCCACCGCATAGGCGGCCCTCGCGGCGGCGGCGCGCTCCGCCGCCGCCGTCCAGCCGGCGAGCGCCGCCGCCGTCGGCGCGGCGAGGCCGTCGCTCGCTGCGGGCTGGTGCCGCTTCAGGCGCCGGATCGCCTTGACGAGGGGATCGAGGCGCTCCTTGCCGGCGCTCGCCAGCTCGCCGCGTAGCGCTTCGAGGGCGGCCTGGCGGGAGGTCTCCGCCGCGTCCTCGATCGCGGCCAGCCGGTCGGCCGCCGCGGCGCAGCTGGCGTCCGCCAGGCGCAGGACGTCGGCCGCCGGGAAGCCGGCCCCGCGCACGGCGAAGGTGCGCCAGAGCGCCCAGCGGCCGGCGGGCTCTCCCGGCAGCGCCACCAGATGGTCGGCGAGCCGATCGGCGGCGGGCGCACCGGCCGCCGCCGAGCGACCGCGGTCGTCCCTATCGGCCCTGGAGAGTCCATCCTCAGCTTCTGAAGGTTGCATCTACCCATCGAGAGTGCCGAGCCCGAGGGGAACGTGACAGCGATCGGCCCGGCCGGCTCCGTCCGGTGCTAACCTCGTCTTCATGCTGGAAAAGATCGGCAGCTCCCTCCGGGCTCTCTTCGCGCTCCTCGCACTCGCCGCGGCCGCCGCGGCCCAGCCATCGCTCGCGGCGGCAGCCCCGCCGGTGCCGGCCTCCCCGGCGCTGGCCGGCATCGACTCCGCCGGCATCGGGGTCTTTGTCAGCGACCGCGCCGACCGGCCTGTCGCCGGGCTCGGCCGCGACGACTTCGAGCTCGCCGTCGACGGCAAGCCGGTGCCGATCGTCGGCGTCGCCCCGGGCGCCAGCGCCCAGCGGCTCAACCTCGCGGTCTTCGTCGACGACCAGAACCTCACTCCCGAGGCCCGCGTCCAGGCGCTCGACGCGCTGGTCGCGCTCGCCCGCACCAGCCTGCGCCGCGACGACCGCCTGCTGATCGCGCGCTACGACGGCTCGGAGGTCTCCCTCCGCCGGCCGCCGGCGGGGGACGCTGCGGCCGTCGCCGCCGCCTTCCGCGAGGTCGCCGCCGCCCCCACGCGCGCCGGCGAGCTCACTGGCGGCATCGGCCAGGGCCGCCGCGACGAGGGACAGGCGCTCCTCGCCACGCTCGCCCGCTTCGTCGACTCTCTCGCCGGCGCGCACGGCCGCAAGGCGCTGCTCTTCCTCACCGGCGGTCTCGACGTGCCGTCCGGCGATGGCCGGCTGGTGGAGGTCGTCCGCCGTGCCACCGCTGCAGGAGTCGTCCTCTACGGGCTCGGCGCCGCGGCGAACCGCGCCGTCGAGGCGCTGCAGGACACCGACCTCAACCCCTACACGGCGCTCAACGCGCAGGCGCGCAGCGATGACCTCCTCGCCTCGCTCCAGGAGCTCGCCGCGCCGACCGGCGGCATCGCCAGCCTCGACCTCGGCCGCTCCGGCGACCTCCTCGACCGCCTCCGCGGCGACTTCGCCGACGGCTACTCCCTGAGCTTCGCCGCCGCCCCGCCGGCGGGAGCCGACGCCGAACAGCACCCCCTCGCGGTCCGCCTGCGCGGCAGGCCGCGGCTGGCGGTGCGCGCGCCGGCGAGCTATCTCTCCCGCTCGCTCGACGAGCGCCTCGCCGACCGCACGCAGGCGGCGCTCGACGACGGCGGCGCCGGCGAGAACCCGCTGGGGGTGCAGGTCGGCTTCGAGCGCGACGAGCTCGCCGCCTACGGCCGCCGCGCGCTCACCGTGCTCCTCACCCTGCCGCTCAGCCGCCTGCAGCTCAGAGAGGTCGGGATCGATCGCGAAGGCAAGGTGGTGGTCTTCGTCGCCGCCCGCGACAGCCATGGCGAGAGCCCGCGCCTACGGCGCCTGGAGATCCCGGTCCGCGTGGCGGCCGGGACACTCCCGGCGGCGCTCGCGAAGAGCGTCGCCTACCGTCTGAAGCTCGAGCTGCCGCCCGGCGCGAGCAGCCTGGCGCTCGGCCTCCGCGACGAGCTCGCCGGCAGCGTGTCGACCGTCACCACGACCTTCACCGCCGGCGCGGTGGCGGCGGCGCGGTCCGAGGCCCCGCCGACGGGACCGCCCGGCTCCGGCCACGGCGCCGGCTGAGCGGACTTCGCCGGTCAACGCCGGCGTTTTCGGAGGACTCCCCTCGGTCGCTTTGACCGAGTGCTGACAGAGAAGGAGACTGTATGACGCGCTCCTCGCTGCTGCCCCTCCCACTCGCTGCATCCCTCGCGTTGGTCGCGCTCGTCTCGAGCGCCGCGGCCCAACCGCCGCCACCCGCCCCTCCCCCCTCGACGTCCCCCAGCTTCTCGGAGGCCATCGACGTCGACGTCGTCGGCATCGAGGTCTTCGTCAACGATCGCGCCGGCCGGCCGGTCGCCGGGCTCGGCCGCGACGACTTCGAGCTCACCGTCGACGGCAGGGTGGTCCCGCTGGTCAACTTCTACGCCGCCTCCACCTCGGCCGGCACCAAGCCTGGCAAGCAGCAGACCCCGGCGGGCGCCGCGGTCCAGCCGGCTGCCGCCCAGAGGCTCAACCTCGCCATCTTCGTCGACAACCTGAACCTGACGCCCGAGGCGCGCAACCAGGCGCTCGCCTCGATCGAGAAGCTCTTCCGCACCGTGCGGAGCGACGACCGCGTGCTGCTCGCGAGCTACGACGGCTGGCGGGTCAAGCTCCGCCGCCCGCCGGCGGGCGACCTGCCGGCGCTCCTCGCCGCGTTCCGCGACGTCACCTCCGTCTCCGCGCGCGGCGCGCAGACTGCCGCCGAGATCCACAAGGGCCTCCAGGACCTCGGCAACGCGGCGAGCATCCCGGAGGGTGACGAGGCGATCGAGCGGCTGCAGATGATCAACCTGGACCGCGAAGGCCATGCGCAGTCGACCCTCTCGACCGTCGGCGCCTTCATCGACTCGCTCGCCGGCGCCCGCGGCCGCAAAGCCCTGCTCTACCTCACCGGCGACCTCGACGTGCCGACCGGCGACGGCCCCATGGCAGAGCTGGTCCGCCACGCCAACGCCGCCGGGGTGGTCGTCTACGGGCTCGGCACCACGGACGATCTGACCGCCCTCAGCCTGGAGACGACCCGAGTGGACTTCCTGGGGACGGGGGGCGACGCCCAGAGCCAGAGCCTCCGCTCTTCGCTCCAGGAGCTCGCCGGGCCGACCGGCGGCATCGCGAGCGTCGACCTGAATCGCCCCGCGGCCCTTCTCGACCGCATCCGCGACGACTTCAACGTCTACTACTCGCTGGGCTTCGCCGCCGCGCCGCCGGCGGGCGCCGATGCCGAGCAGCACCGCATCGCGGTCCGCGTGCGCGGCAAGTCGGGCCTCGAGGTCCGCGCACCGGTCGGCTATCGCTCCCGCTCGCGCGACGAGCGGCTCGCCGACCGCACGCGGGCGGCGCTCGACGACTTGAGCGGCGGCGACAATCCGCTGGGGGTTCAGGTGGGCTTTGAGCGCGACGAGCTCGCCGCCTATGGGCGACGCGCGCTCACCGTGCTGGTGACCCTGCCGCTCGCCCGCCTCCGGCTCAAGGAGGTCGGGGGCGCTCGGGAAGGGAGGGTCGTGGTCTTCGTCGCCGCCCGCGACAGCCACGGCGAGAGCCCGCGGCTGCGGCGCCTCGAGATCCCCGTCCGCGTGGCGGCCGGCGCGCTCCCCGCGGCCCTCGCGAAGAGCGTCGCCTACCGCCTCAAGCTCGAGCTGCCTCCCGGCGCG
Organism: uncultured Acidobacteriota bacterium; assembly: GCA_963755825.1. Classification (GTDB taxonomy): domain Bacteria; phylum Acidobacteriota; class Thermoanaerobaculia; order Multivoradales; family UBA5704; genus DATBQN01. The sequence continues at coordinate 1,503,691 of CAVWLA010000001.1, forward strand.
AGCAGCCTTTCCCTCGGTCTTCGCGACGAGATCGGCGGCAGCGTCTCGAACGTCACCACGACATTCACCGCCGGCGCGGTGGCGGCGGCGAAGTCCGAGGTCCCGCCGCCGGGGCCGCCCGGCTCCGGCCACGGCGCCGGCTGACCTCGCGTGATGGGCACACCGATCTCCAGCCCGGCGTCGGACTCGCCTGGCGCCGAGGCGGGAGACCCTGCCGCCGCGATGGGCGATGAGACCGTCGAGATGACGGCGCCGGACCCGGCGCCGTCCACGGTGTCGTCGGCTGCGGCGACGCTGCGGCAGAAGGTGCTGCGAGCGGCGTGGTCGTCGATCGTCCTGGGGATCTCGATCGAGCTCCTGCTCCTCGCCGTCGCCACACTCGGCGGCCGGCTCTTCAGAGCCAGCCCGATCGCCGCCGAGCTCATGCAGAAGGTCACCTGGTCAGTGCTGGTCTGCGTCGGCATCGCCTTCGGCAGCGCCGCGAGCAAGGTCCGCTCCTCGGTGATGGGACTCCTCGGCCTGCTCTCCGGGCCGGTCGCCTTCCAGGCCGCGCGCGCGGTGCAGAAGGGCCTCGCGCAGGCCCTCTCGCTCGCCGCGGCGACGGCGCCCGGGCCGTCGCCGGTCCTCCTCGCGCTCTTGAAGGCGCTCGAGTACGGCCTCCTCGGCGCGGCGGTCGGCTGGGTCGGCTGCCGCGCCTGGGGTAACCTCGCCGCCTACCTCGGTACCGGAACCCTCGTCGGCCTCATCCTCGGCGGCCTCACCGTCGCCGTGCTCGGCCACGCCGACACCGCGCCAGCGACCGCCGGCACCGTCATCGCCCGCGCCATCAACGAGATCCTCTTCCCCATCGGCTGCTCGCTCGTCCTCTACGCCGCCGAGCGCGTCGGCAAGCACGCCGCGGGCTGACGGCGAGCCCCGCGCGTCGTCCCGAGCTGTCGGCGACGATCAGCCCTCGTCTCGTAGGCGCTTCAGCTCCTCGAGGTCACCGCGTAGCTCGAATTGCCCCCGGTCCTGGAGCGCTTGAGCCAGCCCCGCGCGCGCCGCGAGCAGCCTCTCGAGGCGGGAGACGGCGTCGTCGACGCGGGTGACAACGGCGGCTGCGGTGTGGCGGGGCGGCGGGGCGGGGAGGCGGCGCGGGGCGCCGTTGCCCTCGGGCTCAGAGAGGCCGAGGCCCGCCCAGAGGCTGCGGGCGGTGTCGTCGATGACGTCGTGGCGGAGGGTGACTCCGTGGCGGGCGAGGATCGGCGCCAGCTCGGCGCGGCGCTCGCGGAGAAGGCGGAGGGTGGAGTGGTAGGCGTGCTCGACCACGGCGCGCCGCTCGGCGAAGCCGAAGATGTTGGTGAAGAACATCAGGTAATCGTCGCGCTCGGGCTCGATGCGCACCACGTCGGCGCCGGCGAACTTGGTGCGGTAGGCCGCCATTCCCGCCTCCATCCGCGAGTGGACGAGGGTGCGGAAGGTCTGCGAGAGCACCGTCGGCAGCCCCTGGTCGAGCAGCTTGCCGCGGTCGACGGCGCCCGACTCGATGGCGCGCGCGGTGTCGAGCGGCACGATGGGGTTGACGCAGAGGACGAGCTCGGCGCCCGCTTCGAGGGCCACCGAGGCGTGCAGGGTCTTGAGGAGGATGCCGTCGACATAGTGGCGGCCGCCGATCTCGACCGGCGGGTAGAGGCCGGGCAGAGCGGCGCTCGCCTGCACGGCGCGGGAGATCGGCACGTCGTCGAAGCCGCGGTCGCCGAAGTGCACCGCCTGGCCGGAGTCGAGGTCTGCCGCCACCACCACCAGGCGGTGGCGCAGCTGGCGGAAGTCGTTGCTCCTCCCCTCGCGGTCGAAGACCTGCTCCAGATAGACGCGGATCGGCTCGTTGTCGAAGAAGCCGACGGGGAGCGCCTGCGAGAGCAGAGTGAGCGATTCGAGGATGGTGTACTGGCCCGGGTTCTTGACGTAGCGCCAGAGGGCCTCGCCGATCAGCCGCGGCAGCGCCCGGCTGCCGCGGGCGAGCGCCGCGGCGGAGGGCTTGAGGAAGGTGTCGGCGAGGAACGGCGGCTCGTCCGGCTCGGCGCCGACGAGCACCCGGCACATCCGCGCTGGGGTGACGCCGTTGGCGAGACAGGCGGCGAGCACCGCCCCCGAGCTCACCCCGACGTAGATCGAGAGGTCGTTGAGATCGACGCCGGCGAGCGCCTCGTCGAGCGCGCGGAGGGCGCCGATCTCGTAGACCGCTCCCTCGGGAGCGCCGCCGGCGAGCGCCAGGCCGATGCGGGGGGCGGGCGGACCGCCGGCGCCGAACGGCCCCGAAGCGCCGGCCCCGCCGCCCGCCGGCTCGCCGTTCCCCCGCGGCGCCAAGGGTCTAGACCTGCGGCGCCGCGCGCGGCTTGAGCTGCTCAACCTTGGCGTTGAGCTCTTCGATCTTCTGCGTCAGGTTGCGGATCTCGTCGCGCGTCGGGACGCCGAGACGGTTGAGCGCCGAGGTCAGCTTCTCGTCGATCTTGTCGCCGACGTTCGACCAGGCGGCCTCCGCCTTGTCGCGCACCTTCTCGGTCTGGTCCTTGGTCTTCGTCTCGACGTCCTTGCCGCGCTCGACCAGGCGATCGAACACCTTGCTGCCCTCTTCCTGCGCCGCCGAGAGCGCGCCGAGGCCGGCCAGCCAGATGCGGTGGGCCGAATCGACCAGCTCGTCCTGCAGCTTCTTGGTGCCGTCCTTGGGATCGGTTTCCATGGCGTTACCGTGCCTTTCTCATGCTGCCGGCGCTAGCGGCCGGCAGGTAGCGTGTGGTTGGGATGCTCCCCGCCGCCGTCGCGGGCGGCGAGGTCGTCGAGCCTGGCGTCGAGCGACGCGACGCAGGCGGTGAGGCGGTCGATCTCCTGGCGCCCCGGCACGCCGAGGCGGTCGAGCGCGCCGCGGATGCCATCGCGGAGCCCGTCCTCCAGGCGGCGACCGGCGCCGGCGAGGCGGTCGTTGGCGCGGTCGGCCAGTCGCAGCGCCTCGCGGCGGCGGCGCTCGGCGAGCGGCTTGCCGCGCTCGGCGAGCCCATCGACCCAGCGCCGGCTCGCGGCGTCGAGGTCGGCCAGCTCGCCGGCGAGGCCGAGGCCGGCGAGCCAGACCCGGCGGCCGGCGGTCGCCAGCTCCCGGCGGAGGTCGGCGAGCCGCGGTGCGGCGTCGCCGTGCGGGAAAGTCAGCAGGTTCGAGCTCTTCATGACTTCTCCCCCTCCTTCTCGTAGACGGCGACCGGCGCCGCCTCGAGCTCCGAGAGCGAGGCCTCGAGCTGCTCCAGGCGGTCGCGCAGGCCGCTCATCTCCTCGCGGGCGCGGCGCACCGGCGCCAGCCGGTCGAGCGACGCGGCGACCAGCCGGTCGACCCCCTGCGAGAGCTGCTCCTTGCCGGTCGCCACGGCCCGCTCGCCCATGCGCACCAGCTCGTGCAGCAGCTCGCTGGGGAGGAAGGACGTGCCGCGCCGGCCCTCGTCGAGGATGATCTGGGTGAGGGTCTGCGGCGTCGCGTCGCCGCCGGTCGCGTTGTCGACCACCCGCACCTCCTGGCCCTGGCGGATCCAGGCGGCGATCTCCTCGAGCGAGACGTAGCGGCTCTCCTCGGTGTCGTAGAGCTTGCGGCTCTCGTAGCGCTTGATGAGACGGATCATGGCGTTTCTCCTGGCGGCGAACCGACTCTGCTGCCGCCGACTGAAGAAAAAATACCGCACCGCGGCAAGAATGTCAACCATTCTGCGCCGCGCCGCGGCAAGAAGCAGCAAGGGTCCCGGCGCCGGGGGCCAGGGGGGCCGCGGCTCTTACTTCGGCGCCGGCGGCACAACGAGCCCCTCGCCGGCCTCCGGATGCTGGTGGAGGTAGCTCTTGATGAAGGGGCAGGTGGCGATGACGTGAGCGCCCATCTGGCGCGCCATCTCCAGGGTGCGGGCGACGAGCGCCTGGGCGACGCCGCGGCCGCGGAGGGCGGGGGCGACGAAGGTGTGCTTGAGGTCGAGGACGCGCTCGGCGCCGGAGCCGCTCTCGGTGTACTCGATCTTCGCCTCCTCGCCGTCGACGACGGCGTGGAACTTGTGGTGTGCGGGGTCGAGCTGAACGTCGAGATCCATGCGGTCTCCTTCGGTCGTGATGAGAGCTAACGGCCGCCGGCGAGCCCGTCGAGCTCCGCGAGCGACCGCTCGAGGGCTTCGCCCAGCCGCGCCAGCGCCGGCAGATCGGTCGGCTCGTCGGCGAGGAGCGGCAGCGCGACGATCGGCGCGCCGGGGAGGAGCTCGGCGAGGGCGGCGAGGCCGCGGCGGTCGCGCTCGCCGAGCCAGGCGAGGAGCTCGCGGCCGTCCGGCCGGCAGGGGTCGGTCGCCGGCGGCCGCGAGGCCGGCGGCGCGGCGACGGCGATCTCCTGCGGCGCGAAACGGGGGTGCATGCGGTTCACCACGACCGGGCCGAGGTGATAGCCCGCCTGCTGCAGCCGGCGGGCGAAGAACAGGGTGTCGGGGTTGCGCTCCTCGCCGGGGCCGGCGACGAGGACGAAGCGCGTGCGCACCGAGGCGAGGAGCGCCTCGACCGCCGTGGCGCGGGCGCGGAAGCCGGCGAAGAGGGGCGAGAAGGCCTGGAAGAACTCGGCCATGTCGCGCAGCAGATCGAGACCGACGACGTCGTCGAGGAAGCGCTCGGCGCGCCGCCCGAGGCCACCCCAGCCCGCCGTCGCCCTGAGCCGGCCGTCGGCGGCGAACCAGGGCTTGAGCGCCACGCGGAGGGCGCCGCTGTCGAGGAAGTCGACGATCCGCCGCGGCGCCTCGAGGAAGTCGAGCGCCTGGCGGGTCGGCGGCGTGTCGAGGATCACCTGGTCGTAGCGGCCGGAGTCGGCGACCTCGAACAGCCGCTCGACCGCCATGTACTCGAGGATGCCGCCGAGCGAGCCGGAGAGGTGCTGGTAGAAGCGGTTGCCGAGGATGCGCTGGCGCCCTGCGCCATCGGGCGCGTAGCGCTCGACGAGGCGGTCGAAGGTGCGGCGGGCGTCGAGGAGCGAGGCGTCGAGGCGGCCGCCGGGAGCCATGCCGCCGGCCGCGGCGTCCGCCGCGAGCGGCGAGAGGTCGACCGGCACTTCGCGCTCGCGGGCCTCCTCCCCCACCCCCAGCGCATCCTTGAGGCGGAGCGAGGGATCGAAGGTCATCACCAGCGTGCCGTGTCCCGAGCGCGCCGCGAGGACGCCGGTGGCGGCGGCGAGGGTGGTCTTGCCCACCCCGCCCGAGCCGACGAAGATGGTGAGCGGATGGCGCGGCGAGATCAGCTCCATGCCGCGGCCTCCACGGTGGCTCCGGCGGGCGCCGCGGCATCGCCCGCCGCCAGGCAGTGAGCGAGGGCGGCGGTCAGCGCCGGGCCGCCGTCGAGGGGGAGCTGCGGCAGGCGGAGGATGGGTGCCGGTGGCGCGGCCTCTCGCTCGCCATCCGGCTCGGGACCCTCGCCCGCCTGCCAGGCGGCCACCAGGCGGGCGAGCTCGCGCTCGTTGAGCTCGCGGCGGCGGCGCCAGAGGGCGAGCAGGGGATCGTCCGGCGAGCCGTCGGCGGCGGCCGGCGGCGCCGGCGGCACCAGACCGTTGACCACCAGGAGCTCCGGCGTGCGGCCGAGCTTGCCGGCGAGCGCCGCGCGGAGCTCCAGCGCCTCCTCGACCGGCATCTCCTCAGCCTGGGTGACGACGGCGATGCCGGCGCGCGCCGGGTCGCCGACGAGCTCGGCGAGCTCTCCCGCCATGCGCCCGAACGGCCCCTGCCGGATGACGTCGGCGACGAGCTGCGGCGCGGCGAGGAGGGTGACGCCGTGGCCGGTCGCCGGCGCGTCGAGGATGACGAGATCGAAGGCGGGGTGGCCGGCGGCACCGGCGCCGGCGGCGCGCCGGCGGAGGCGCAGGGCGTGGCCGAGGATCGCCAGCTCCTTGAGGCCCGGCGCCCCGGCGGCGAACTGCGCGTAGATCGGGCTCCGCAGCACGCGCTCGGCGAGGAACGGCACCCGCACCTGCTCGCGGACGATCTCGTCGAGCACCTGCTGCGGTTTGAGGTTCTGCACCCAGAGCCGCGGCCCGGCGGCGACGATGGCGCCGCCGGAGGGCGGCACGCCGAGCATCTGATGGACGTTCTCGCGCGGATCGACCTCGACCACCAGCACCCGCCGCCCGAGGCGCGCCAGGGCGACGCCGAGCGCCGCCGACACCGCCGTCTTGCCGACCCCGCCCTTCCCCGTCACCACCAGCAGCTCGCGCCGCGCCAGGCGCTCCAGGACAGCCATCGCGCGGCAGTCTATCCGAGGGGGTCGCGGCGCCTGGTAGGCTGACGACGGCCAGCTGGCGAAGATCACCGTGCTTCATGCTTCTTGATGCCGGGCCAAAGGAGGAGAGAGAGATGAAGATCAGCGCGCGCAATCAGCTGCAGGGAAAGGTCACCGCGGTGCGCCTGGGATCGGTGATGGCGGAGGTCACCGTCGACGTCGGCGGCGGCAACTCGCTGGTCTCGGCGATCACCCGCTCGTCGGCGGAGTCGATGGGGCTCGGCGAAGGGGTCGAGGTGGTCGTGGTCATCAAGGCGACCGAGGTGATGATCGGCCGCGAGTAAGGGCCTGCCGCGCGCGGCGCGGCGTTGTCGAGCGTCCGGCGCGACGCCGCGCCGCATGGCCGTCACATCGGGGCAGTACGATCGAGGGCATCGGGAGGCCGCACGCCATGGTCAGCGCCGCTCGCAAGTCCGCAGTGAACATCGTCCAGCCGCGGATCCGCGTCCTCCACGGCGACGACATCGCGCTCGGCCCGGGCAAGGCCGAGCTGCTCGCCGCCATCGACCGCGACGGCACCATCGCCGGCGCCGCGCGGCAGCTCGGCATGTCGTACAACCGCGCCTGGACGCTCCTGCAGACGATGAACGCCTGCTTCCGCGAGCCGCTGGTGGCGACCTCGCGCGGCGGCAGCGGCCGCGGCCACGCCGCCCTCACCGCCACCGGACGGAGCGCGCTCGCGCTCTATCTCCGCATGGAGGCGGAGAGCCGCGCCGCGATCGAAGGCGCCGGCGGCGAGCTCCTCGCGCTGCTCGCCAAACCCTGATGGCGCCGCGCTTGTTTCTCGATCTACTTGACTGCGAATATCGGGCTTGCTACCCTTCGCCGCCGTACGAACGACGAAACGGAGGCGGTGATGCGAGCCAGAATGGTTGCGGTGGGAGCGGTCGTCTGTCTGATCTTGCTGTCGTTGGCGCAGTCGGCCTCTGCGCAGGCCGATGCCGGAACGGTGAAGGCCGCCGGCAGCGAGCCGACGCTCACCTTCGGCGGCCTGATCCAGGCTCAGTTCGAGGGCGGCGACCGCGGCGACTCGCGGTGGGCCAACGGCAACGACCGCTTCCTCCTCCGCCGCGCCCGCCTGAACGGCACCGGCCGCTTCCTCGAGCACTTCGACTTCCGGGTCGAGCTCGACCTCGCCGGCACCCTCTCCAACACCACCGGCCTGCGCGCGCAGCTCACCGACGGCTACATCAACTGGAACCAGTTCTCGGCGGCGAACATCAAAGTCGGCCAGTTCAAGACGCCGTTCGGCTTCGAGCAGCTCTACGCCGACCCCCGCCTCATCACCATGGAGCGCAGCCTGGTCAACGACCGCCTGACGCTCAACCGTCAGCTCGGCGCCCAGGTCGCCGGCGACTTCCTCGACAAGCGGCTCACCTACGCGGTCGGCGAGTTCAACGGCAACGGCGTCAACAACAACTTCAACGACAACGAGAAGTTCACCACCGTCGGCCGGCTCACCGCCGTGCTCTGGAAGGGCGACGTCGCCGGCACCGCGGCGACCTGGACGGTGGGCGCCAACTCCTTCCGCTCCGAGGACACCGGCCTCTCGCTGCCCGACCTCAGCCTCGACTCGACGCCGGCGACGAGCGATAAGGACAACCTCTTCACCGGCAAGCGTCACGGCGACGGCTACGACACCCAGCTCCACGCCGGCCCGCTCGACCTCTGGTTCGAATCCCTCGACACCCGCTTCGAGCCCACCAACCGCCTGCCGAACCCCAGCTTCACCGCCTCCGGCTGGTACGGCCAGGCGTCGTGGATCTTCGCCCAGCGCTACCAGGTGGTCGGCAAGCTCGAGGCCTTCGACCCCAGCGACCACGCGTCGGGCGACGTCGTCCGCACGCAGACCTACGGCTTCAACTTCCTCATCAAGGGCAACGAGCTGAAGCTCATGGTCGACTACCTGCGCACCGACCTCGGCAGCGTCTCGCCGCTCCCCAAGCAGGAGAAGCTGCTGGCGCGCCTGCAGGTGATCTTCTAGCGCTCGATCGAGCGCTTAACATCGAGGAGGACCGCGCCATGACCTCGGGCCAGACCGCCGGCGCCATCGCCTTCGCCGGGCTCACCGCCGTTGCCGCCGCAGCCGGGCTCGGCAGGGCCGCCGCCGCAGACCTCCAGGTCTCCGCCGCGGCGAGCCTGACCGACGCCCTGCAGGAGATCGACGCCGCCTACGAGAAGGCCGGCGGCGACCACGTGCTGCTGAACCTCGGCGCCTCGAGCATGCTGGCGCGGCAGATCGAGGCGGGGGCTCCCGCCGACCTCTTCTGCTCCGCCGACGAGGCGAAGATGGACGGTCTCGACAAGCACCACCTGCTCCTCGCCGGGACGCGCAAGGACCTCCTCTCGAACACCCTCGTCGTCGTCGTGCCGCTAGCCAGCCCGCTCAAGATCGCCTCGCCGGCCGACCTCGCGGGCGCCGACGTCCGCGCCTTGGCGCTCGCCGACCCGGCGGCGGTGCCGGCGGGGATCTACGCCAAGACCTATCTACAGGGCAAGGGTCTGTGGGACAAGGTGAGCGGCCGCGTCATCCCCACCGAGGACGTGCGCGCGGCGCTCGCCGCGGTCGAGTCGCAGAACGCCCAGGCCGGCATCGTCTACAAGACCGACGCCCTCATCTCGAAGAAGGTCCGCGTCGCCTTCGAGGTGCCGCGCGCCGAGAGCCCCAAGATCGACTACCCCTGCGCCGTCGTCGCCGCCTCGAAGCATCCGGTGGCGGCGCGCAAGCTCCTCGCCTATCTCTCTTCACCGTCGGCCGCAGCGGTCTTCGAGCGCTACGGCTTCCTGCTGACCGGGCACTAGCAGGCCGTCGAGCAGTCCGCCGTGCGGGCACGGGGCTTTCCCCGGCCCGCACGCGGGCGTCGACGCGCCATCCGTCACGGCGCCAGGCGCCGGCGCCGCCTCCAGGCGGGTACAGACGTTTCGGCGACCGTCCGCCGCATGGTAAAACTTCTCCGCCATGCCATTTCCCGCCACCCGCCTGCGCCGCCTGCGCCGGACGCCCGCCCTCCGCGCCATGGTGCGGGAGACCAAGCTCGCCGCCGACGACCTCATCCTGCCGCTCTTCGTCTGCCCGGGGACCGGCGTCGCCAACCCGGTCGCCTCCATGCCCGGCGTCTTCCAGCACTCGGTCGACCGCATCGTCGAGACCTGCCGCGAGGCGGCCGGCGACGGCATCGGCGCGGTGATCCTCTTCGGCCTGCCGGAGTGGAAGGACGCCGCCGGCAGCGCCGCCTGGGCGGACGACGGCATCGTGCAGCGCGCCTGCCGGGCGCTCGAGGCGGCGCTCCCCGACCTCGTCGTCATCGTCGACGTCTGCTTCTGCGAGTACACCGACCACGGCCACTGCGGGGTGCTCCGCGACGGCGAGGTCGACAACGACGCGACGCTCGCCAACCTCGCCCGCCAGTCGGTGTCGCTCGCCGCCGCCGGCGCCGACGTCATCGCCCCCTCGGACATGATGGACGGCCGCGTGGCGGCGATCCGCGCCGCGCTCGACGAGCGCGGCTTCGGCGGCACGCCGATCCTCTCCTACGCCGCCAAGTTCGCCAGCGGCTTCTACGGCCCCTTCCGCGAGGCCGCCGGCTCGACGCCCTCGTTCGGCGACCGCCGCGCCTACCAGATGGACCCGGCGAACGGCCGCGAGGCGCGGCGCGAGGCGGCGCTCGACGTCGAGGAGGGCGCCGACCTGCTGATGGTGAAGCCCGCCCTCCCCTACCTCGACGTCATCGCGTCGCTGCGCGCGGCGCTCGACCTGCCGCTCGCCGCCTACCACGTGAGCGGCGAGTACGCGATGTTGAAGGCCGCCGCCGAGCGCGGCTGGCTCGACTACGACCGCGTCATGATGGAGTCGCTCGTCGCCATCCGCCGCGCCGGCGCCGACCTCATCTGCACCTACTGCGCGCGCGACGCCGCCCGTCTGCTGGCGAAGGGCTGGCGGGAGTGAGGCGATGACCGCCGGCCGCGGCCTCGACGACCGCCTCCTCGCCCGCGCCGAGCGGGTCACCCCCGGCGGCGTCAGCTCGCCGGTGCGCGCCTTCCGCGGCGTCGGCGGCAGCCCGGTCTTCGTCCGCTCGGCGGCGGGCGCCTGGCTGACCGCCGAGGACGGCCGCCGCTACGTCGACTACATCGGCGGCTACGGGCCGCACATCCTCGGCCACCGCCACCCGGCGATCGTCGCGGCGGTCGAGGAAGCGCTCGGCCGCGGCACCGCCTTCGGCGCCCCCACCGTCGCCGAGATCGAGCTCGCCGAGCGCATCGCCGCGGCGCTGCCGGCGGTCGAGATGGTCCGCCTGGTGAGCTCGGGGACCGAGGCGACGATGTCGGCCCTCCGCCTCGCTCGCGCGGCGACCGGCCGCGACCGCTTCGTCAAGTTCATCGGCTGCTACCACGGCCACGCCGACCCCTTCCTCGTCGCCGCCGGCTCGGGCGCTGCGACGATCGGCGTGCCGTCGTCCCCCGGCGTGCCGCGCGGGGTGACGGCGGACACCCTCCTCGCCCCCTACAACGACCTCGCCGCCGTCGAGGCGCTGTTCGCCGCCGCCGGCGGCGAGATCGCCGCCATCTTCGTCGAGCCGATCGCCGGCAACATGAACCTGGTGCAGCCGCTCCCCGGCTTCCTTGCCGGCCTGCGCCGCCTCTGCGACGCGCATGGCGCCCTCCTCGTCTTCGACGAGGTGATGACCGGCTTCCGGGTCGCCTGGGGCGGCGCGCAGAATCTCTTCGACCTCCGTCCGGACCTGACCACCCTCGGCAAGGTGATCGGCGGCGGCCTGCCGATCGCCGCCTTCGGCGGCCGCCGCGAGCTGATGGAGCGGATGGCGCCGGCCGGCCCCGTCTACCAGGCGGGGACCCTCTCCGGCAACCCGCTGGCGGTGGCGGCGGGGAGCGCCGCGCTCGCCGTCCTCGCCGAGCCCGAGCCCTGCGTCTACGAGCGGCTGGAGACGACCTCGGCGCGGCTGCAGGCCGGCATCCTCGGCGCCGCGGCGCGCCACGGCCTCGCCTGCCGGGTCGAGCGCCGGGGCTCGATGATGGGGCTCTTCTTCATGCCGCGGTCGCCGCGCTCGCTCGCCGAGGTCGAGACGACGGACCGCCAGCGCTTCGTGCGCGTCTTCCACCGCCTGCTCGCCGACGGCATCCACCTGCCGCCCTCGCCCTACGAGGCCTTCTTCGTCTCCGCGGCGCACGGCGATGCCGAGATCGAGCTCACCCTCGCCGCCTTCGAGCGGGCCTTCGCCGCCGAGAGCGCCGCCCCGCCGGCCGCGCCATGAGCCGCAGCGACGTCCTCGTCCTCGGCGGCGGCATCATCGGCCTCGCCTGCGCCCGCGAGCTCGCCGCCGCCGGCCTCGCGGTCGAGGTGGTCGAGCGCCTGGAGACGGGCTCGGCGGCGTCCTACGCCTCGGCCGGCATGCTGACGACGATCGCCGAGGCGATGCCGGCCGAGTTCGTCGCCATCTGCCGCGCCTCGCGCGACGCCTGGGGCGGCTTCCGCGAGAGCCTGGAGGCCGATGCCGGGCGGGCGGTCGAGCACGACGACGCCGGCGCCCTGGTGCTCGCCCTCTCGGAGGCGGAGGCGGCGGGCTTCGACGGCTACATGCGGGCGATCGCCGCCGCCGGCGAGGCGGTCGAAGAGATGCCCGTCGACGAGCTCCGCCGGCGGGTGCCGGACGCCTCGCCCGCCACCCGGCGCGCCCTGCTGCTGCCGGGCGAGCGGCGGGTGGACAACGTGCAGGTCTGCGAGGCGCTCGCCGCGGCGCTCGTGCGCCAGGGCGTGCGGATCGCGAGCGGCTGCGCGGTCGAGCGGGTGGAGGCGACCGCCGCCGGGGTCGTCGCCCACTGCCGCGACGGCCGGCGCGAGGCCGGCCTCCTCCTCCTCACCGCCGGCGCCTGGAGCGGCGGCATCCCCGGCCTGCCGGCGCTCCCGGTGCGGCCGGTGCGCGGCCAGATCGTGCGCCTGACCAGCGTCCCCTGGCCGTGGGGCGGCATCGTCCGCGACCGCGACGAGTACGCCGTCCGCCGCGGCGCCGACGGCCTCCTCATCGGCTCGACGCTCGAGGAGGTCGGCTTCGACGCCAACGCCACCGGGGCGGGGATCCGCACCCTCCTCGACTGGGCCCGCCGCCTCTTCCCCACCCTGGCGAGCGCTCCCATCGAGGCGGTGTGGGCGGGCCTCCGCCCGGCGACTCCCGACTCCATGCCGCTCGTCGGCTACCTTCCCGGCCTGCCGGTGCTGGTCGCCGCCGGCCATCATCGCAACGGCATCGTGCTCACCCCGTGGACCGCTCGCGAGGTCGCCCGGCTGGTGGCGGCCGGAGCCGGCGCCGCCGGCCCGGCGATCTTCTCGCCGAGCCGCTTCGGCGAGCCTACAGAGCCGACGCGATAGAGGCCGGCGCCGCGGGCGCCGCGGGCTCCTCGGCGCTCAGCCCGAGCTCGCCGAGGACGGCGCCGCGCAGCCGCTCGGCAAGGATCTTGCGGTCCCCTTCGAGGATCGGCTCCGGCGCGAAGCGCACCGTCGCCTCGATCGCGGCGAGCTGCAGCAGCCCCCAGGCGTGGCGGGCGAAGGAGATGCCCCCCCACCAGCAGACGGAGTCGACGGCCGGCGGCTCGCCGGGCGGCGTGCGGTAGCCGATCGCCGCGTAGTGAACCGAGCGGCCGAGGCGGATGGCGAGGGCGAGGAGCGAGGGCTTGAAGGGCGCGACGGTGCGCCCCGACGAGCTGGTCCCCTCGGGGAAGATCACCACGCCGCGGCCGTTCGCCAGCTCGCGCTCGATCTCCGCGATCACCCGCGGGATGTCGCGGCGCGCCTCGCGGTCGATGAAGATCGTCCCCAGCGTGCGGCAGATCGGCCCCAGGAGCGGCCAGCCGCGGACCTCGGCCTTGGAGACGAAGACGCAGCCGAGCCGGCTGGCAAAGAGCAGGATGTCGACGTAGGAGAGGTGGTTGGAGACCATGAGGAAGGGCGGCGGCGGCGGCGCGCCGCGCACTTCGACCGTCATGCCGAGGATCCGCAGCAGGGCGCCCGACCAGCGCCGGAAGTACCACGAGCTGAACGCCTCGCGCCGCCGCGGCCACGCCGCCAGGGCGAGGCGCGCGGCGAGGAGGACGGCGTAGCCGGCGGGGATGAAACCCGCGATGATCGCGGCGCGCAGCACCGCGCGCGCGGGCGGCAGGAGGCGCGAGCGGGCGGGCACGGCGAAAGTATAAGGAAGCGGGCGCGGTGGCCGCTGGGCGCCATCGCTGGCGCTGGCGCTGGCCGGCCTACGGCGCCGTCGGAGGCTTCGTGGAGCAGGCCGGCCGCGCTTTGGGTACACTGCGGAGGATGGAAGAGCTCCGCATCTACGTCTCGGCCTCGACAGGCGACCTGACGGCCGAGCGCGCGATGCTCTCCGCGCAGGTGCTCCCCCGCCTCCGCGAGCGGGCGGCGGCGGCGGGCCAGCCGGCGACCTTCGCCCTCGCCGATCCCGAATCGCGCACCGCGAGCTGGAGCTTGAAAGACCGCCTGCGGTCGATCGACTCCTGCCCGTTCTTCGTCGCCTTCGTCGGCGAGCGGCTCGGCGCGCCGCTGCCGCCGCCGCAGGCCGACCTCGTGCGGCGCTATCCCTGGCTCGCCGATCTCGCCGGCGCCAGCCTCGGCGAGGCAGAGATCGTCCACGGCGCCCTCGTCGATCCCCAAATTGGCCAGGCGGGCGGGCGGCCGGCGCGGCGGAGCTTCCTCTACATCCGCGCCGCCTTCCCCATCCCGCCGCGCGAGCGCCTGCGCTTCCTCGCCGCGACGCCTGGCGAGGCCGAGCGCCTGGAGCAGCTCAAGGACAGCCTGCGGGCGAGCCGGCGGCCGCTCGTCGACGGCTACGCCTGCCGCTGGGACGCCGCCGGCCGCCAGCTCGTCGGCCTCGAGGCGCTCGCCGACCGGCTGGTCGACGATCTGTGGTCCGCTGTCGAAGGAGAGCCGGAACCGGAGCGCGAGGCGGAGGCGAGACCGCAGCCCGCGGCGCGGTTTTCTCAGCCGCTCGCCGAGCCGGTCACCCGGCCGGTCGGACAGGCGACCGCCTCGCCGGCCGCGGCAGCTCCGGAGTGGATACCGCCACCGCTCCTGCGGCGGAGCGGCGCGCCGCCGAGCCGCGTCGCGGCGCGCGAGGCGGAGACACTCGCCGCCGACGGCCGCTCCGACGCCGACCACCCCGGCGAGCCGACCGAGACCGCGCCCGCGATCCCGTTGACGGCGATCGAGCTGCAGAGGATGTCGGAGGAGAATCTCGAGGGTTCGGCGGCGGATGCCGAGAGCGCCGGCTCGGTCGCGCCGGAGATCCTGCCGTCGGCGATACCGCCGATCACGGCGACAGACAGCGTCGCCGCGGAGCCGGGCGATTGGGACGATCCCTGGAATCAGCCCGAGGAGAGGGCGCTGCCGCCGATCGCCCCGCGGCCCATCCGGCGCACCTCCCCCGGCGTCTGGCTCGCCCTCGCCCTCCTCATCGTCGTCCTCGCCGCGCTCGCCGTCTGGTTCCTGCTGCAGCGGCCGTAGCCGGTCGTCGCGGGCGGGGACGGCTTGGCGAGCTAGCAGACGCGGGCCGCGAGCACCTCTCGAATGCGCGCCACGAGCTGATCCGGCGGCACCGGCTTCGTCATCAGGCCGACGCAGCCGTCCGCCAACACGTGCTCGAGAAGATCGTCGGCGGTCTCAGCCGTCACCACCAGCACCGGGATGTCGCAGGTCCGCGGGTCGCGCTTGAGCCGCCGGGTGGCGCCGCGGCCGTCCAGCTCGGGCATGGCGAGGTCCATCAGGATGAGGTCGGGGAGGTACTCCGCCGCCTTGGCGACGGCGTCGAGACCATCGACGGCGGTGACGGCGTGGAAGCGGCAGAGCTCGAGGTACTCGGCACAGGATTCCCGGATGTCGGCGAAATCGTCCACCACGAGAACGAGCGGACGGCGCAGCCGAGCTCCGTCCTGCATCCCGTTCATCCTGCCAAGGTGCGTCTCATGGCGACCTCTCTCTCCACGCCGGCGAAGGCGGTGCGGCGCACTCCCGCGCTGGAGTGTCCCGCGCGGAACGACAGCAGAAAGCGTGCCATCATCGGCGGATGAACGCGCTCTGTTTCCATCGCTTCGGCGGCCCGGAGGTGCTCGCGCTCGCCGAGGTGCCGGCGCCCCGCCCGCGGCCCGACGAGCTGCTGGTCCGCATGCGGTCCATCGGTTTGAATTTCGCCGATGTCTACCGGCGGCGCGGCGGCTACCACCTCGCCGGCGAGCCGCCGTACGTCCTCGGCTACGAGGGCGCCGGTATCGTCGAGGAGACGGCGGCCTCGATGGAGGACGGCGGCGGCCTCCGTTTCGCGGCCGGCGACCGCGTGGCCTTCGCCGACGTGCCCTTCGCCAACGCCGAGCTGGTCGCCGTGCCGGCCGAGCGCGCCATCCCGCTGCCGCCGGCGATCTCCTTCGACACCGCGGCGGCGGTGCTCCTCCAGGGCCTCACCGCCGAGTACCTCACCCACGACAGCTACCGGGTGACCCCCGGCACCCTCGCCCTCGTCCACGCGGCGGCCGGCGGCGTCGGCCAGCTCCTGGTGCAGATCGCCCGCCGGCGCGGCGCCGCGGTCTTCGCCCTCACCTCCTCCGCGGAGAAGCGCCAGGCCGCGCTCGCCGCCGGCGCCGACGCGGCGGAGCTCTACGCCGGCGACTGGCCGGCGCGGGCGCGGGCCTTCGCCGGCGAGCGCACGGCTGGCCGCTCGTCGGGTCTGACCACGGGCGTCGACGTCGCCTACGACTCGGTGGGCTCGACGCTCGGCGGCAGCTTCGCGGCGGTCCGCACCGGCGGCACCGTCGTCTTCTACGGCATGGCGGGCGGCGACCCCGCGCCGGTCGATCCCCGCATGCTGATGGACACCTCGAAGACGCTGACCGGCGGCGACCTGTGGAACGTCCTCACCTCCGCCGAAGAGCGGCGGCGGCGGGCGAGCCTGCTCTGGGCATGGCTGGAGGCGGGCGAGGTGCGTCCCCCCGCCATCCGCCGCTTCCCGCTCGCCGCGGGGGCCGACGCGCACCGTCTCTTGGAGAGCCGCGAGAGCATCGGCAAGATCCTCCTCGTCCCTTGAAATGGTAGAGTTTGCACTTCGTCGACCCACATCCGCCCGCACCGCCTCCCGCTCAACTCTCCCATCGACCCGACGCCCGAGGCTTCCGTGAGCTCTGAGACGGCGACCTCGCCGCCGGCGCCGCCGCCGCGCGCCGTCCGGCACCCGCTCCTCCAGGTGCACTTCCGCAACCTCTGGGCGGGCTCCACGATCTCGCTCCTCGGCGACCAGTTCTATCTGGTGGCGATGCCCTGGCTGGTGCTGCAGATCACCAGCTCGAGCCTGGCGCTCGGCGGCGTCCTGATGACGACGGCGATCCCGCGGGCGGCCCTCATGCTGGTCGGCGGCGCGATGACCGACCGCTTCTCGGCGCGCCGCGTGCTGATGGTGACGGCGGCGGTGCGCGCGGTCCTCGTCGGCATCGTCGCCGGGCTCATCGCCCTCAAGGTAGTGGCGCTCTGGCACGTCTATCTGCTGACCTTCGCCTTCGGCGTCGCCGACGCCTTCTCGCTCCCCTCGGGCTCGGCGCTCATCCCGACCCTCGTCGAGCCCGAGCAGCTGCGGCCGGCGAACGCCTTCATGCAGGGCTCGGCGGTGATGACGCAGATGGTCGGTCCGGCGCCGGCCGGCCTCCTCGTCAAGCTGTCGGGGATCGCCGGCGCCTTCTTCTTCGACGCCCTGAGCTTCCTCGCCGTCATCGCGGCGCTGCTGCGCATCCCCGACCCGCCGCGCGCCGGCACCGGCGCCGCCGCCGATGGGACGCCGGCGCCGGCACCGGCGCGGCCCGGCATGCTGCGGTCGATCGGCGACGGCCTCCGCGCGGTGCGCCAGGACCCGCCGCTCCTCTCGCTGATGGCGGTCATCGCCACCATCAACATCTGCGTCGCCGGACCGATCGTCATCGGTCTCGCCGCGATGGCGAAGTTCCGCTTCGGGTCGGCGGCGGCGTTCGGCACCCTGCTCTCCTGCTTCAGCGCCGGCACCCTGGTCGGCCTGATCGCCGGCGGCACGATCAAGCGGCCGCGCCGCCGCGGCCTGCAGTTCATCGTCATGAGCGGCCTCGCCGGCCTCGAGCTGATCTCGATCGGCCTCGTCCAGCGCCTGGTCCCCATCGGCATCCTGCTGGCGGTGATGGGTCTCGGCGTCGGCTTCGTCAACGTGCAGTTCAGCGCCTGGCTGCAGCTCCGCGTCGACCGCGCCATCCTCGGCCGCGTGATGAGCGTGCTGATGTTCGCCGCCGTCGGCCTGGTGCCGCTCTCCTACGCCGTCGCCGGGATGCTGGCGCAGTGGAGCCTCAAGGCTCTCTTCGTGCTGGCGGGCGCGGTCCTCGCGGCGGCCTCCGCGGTGGCGCTCGCCAGCCCGGCCGCGCGCCACATCGACTGAGCGCGGCCCCGTCGGCGGCGCGCTCGGGGACCGGCCGGCGCCGGAGCGGCGGCTGGGATTGTCAAAGAAGCTTCTCTCGCATAAACTGAAAAGCAGGCAAAAATTTTGATCACCGGGCTCGACCTGCGCCATGTTGCGGCGCTGGCCCGGCCGGTGCTGCGAGCGATGCCATGACCCGAATCCTGCTGGCCGACGATCACCAGGTCGTCCGCCAGGGCTTGAAGCAGATCCTCCAGCAGTCGATCGCCGACGCCGTCTTCGCGGAGACCGCCGACGGCGACGAGACCCTGGCGCAGGCGCTCGCCGCCGACCACGACATCCTCGTCCTGGACATCGGGATGCCGGGCAAGGGCGGCATCGAGGTGTTGAAGGAGCTGCGCCAGGCGCGCCCCAAGCTGCCGGTGCTGGTGCTCAGCATGTACTCGGAGGAGCAGTTCGCGGTCCGCGCGCTGCGCGCCGGCGCGGCCGGCTATCTGACCAAGAAGGCGGCGCCGGCGGAGCTCGTCGCGGCGGTCGTCAAGGTGCTCGCCGGCGGCAAGTACGTCAGCCCGGCGCTCGCCGAGCGGTTGGCCGGCGAGATCGGCCTGACCTCGGGCCTGGCGCCGCACGAGCTGCTCTCCAACCGCGAGTTCGAGGTCTTCCGCCTCCTCGCCACCGGCAAGACGGTGACCGCCATCGCCGAGGAGCTGCGGCTCTCGGTGCCGACGGTCAGCACCTACCGCAGCCGCATCCTCGAGAAGATGGGGATGGCGGACAACTCGGACATCGTCCGCTACGCGATGAGCAGCCGCATCCTCGAATGAGCGCCATGGGCGGCGGCACGCTCGCGGCGGGCCGGTTTGCGCTCTACGTCGCCGCCGCCGCCCTCCTCCTCGCCCTCGTCCTGATGGAGCGGCGGGTGCGGCGCTCACGCCGCGACGCGGCGGCGGCGCGCGAGAGCGAGAGCCGCTATCGGGCGATCTTCGAGCACGAGCTCGACGGCGTCTTCATCCTCGACGACGACGGCCGCTTCGTCGACGTCAACCCGGCAGCCTGCGCGCTCACCGGCCGCACGCGGCAGGACCTTCTCGGCAGGCATGCCGACGAGATCAGCGGCCCGGACACCGACTTCTCCCCCGCCTGGGAGACCTTTCACCGCGACGGCGAGTACGCCGGCGACTGGCGGTTCCGCCGCCCCGACGGCTCGATCCGCGAGGTGGAGCTCACCGCCAAGGCCAGCTTCCTGCCCGGCCGCCACCTCGCCATGGCGCGCGACGTCACCGACCGCAAGTGGGCCGAGGCCCAGGTGAGGCTGCGCGAGAGCCAGCTCGCCGAGGCGCAGGCGGTGGCGCGCCTCGGGAGCTGGGATTGGCAACCGCTCGGCGCCCGGCTCGAATGGTCGGACGAGCACTATCGGATCTTCGGCCTCGATCCCCGCCACGGCGCCACCTACCAGACGATCATCGCCCAGGTGGTGGCCGAGGACCGCGCGCGGGTCGAGGCGGCGGTGCGCCGCAGCCTCGACCTCGGCGACGACTTCGAGCTCGACTACCGCATCCTGCGCACCGACGGCCAGATCCGCACCCTCCACTCCCGCGGCCACGTCGAGAAGGGCGCCGCCGGCACCGCCGCCCACCTCGTCGGAGTGGTGCAGGACGTCACCGAGCGGGCGCTCGCCGAGGAGGCGCTACGCGAGAGCGAGGAGCGCTACCGGGCGCTCTTCGAGGCCGGCCCGTTGCCCAGGCTGCTCTACGACCCCGCGAGCCGCCGGATCCTGGCGGTCAACCGGAGCGCCGTCGAGCTCTACGGCTACGGCCGCGACGAGCTCGTCCGCATGACCATCTTCGAGCTCCTGCCGGCGGAGGACGTCGAGCTGCTGCAGCTGCTCTTCAAGCGCCCGCTGCCCGACTTCTTCGACGCCGGCGTCTGGCGGCATCGCACCCGCGACGGCGCCATCCGCTTCGCCCATGTGACGGGGAGCGCGGTGGTGCTCGACGGCTCCCCGCTGCGCATCATCAGCGTCGCCGACGTCACCGACAAGCGGCAGATCGAGGAGCGCCTGCAGCGCTCGAACGAGGAGCTCCACGCGCTCTCCGAGCGGCTGCTCGCGGTGCGCGAGGAGGAGAGCGCGCGCATCGCCCGCGAGGTCCATGACGAGATCGCCCAGATGCTCGCCGCGCTCCGCTTGGACGTCGCCTGGCTGGACACCCACCTCGCCTCCCCGTTCGCGCCGCGGCAGCCGGAGCTCGCCAGGAAGCTGCGGCGGATGTCGGCCCTCCTCGACAACGCCGTCGACGTGGTGCAGCGGATCATGACCGACCTGCGCCCCGGCATCCTCGACGAGCTCGGCCTCGCCGCCGCCGCCGACTGGTACGTGCGCGACTTCGAGGAGCGCCTCGGCATCGCCTGCAGCGTCGCGTTCAGCCTCGACGACGCGACCCTCGGGCGATCCCTCTCGACGGCGCTCTTCCGCATCCTCCAGGAGTCGCTCGCCAACGTCGAGCGCCACGCCGCGGCGACCAGGGTCGACATCCGCCTCGCCGAGGAGGAGCACCGCCTGCTGCTGCGGGTGAGCGACGACGGCCGCGGCATCCCGCCGGAGAAGATCCGCGACCTGCGCTCGCTCGGCCTCCTCGGCATGCGGGAGCGGGCGCGTGCGCACGGCGGCAGCGTCGCGGTCCGCCGCGGCGAGCCGAAGGGCACCGTCGTCGAGGCGACCTTTCCGCGCTGACGCCATGCGCCGCCCGGGCGTTGGCTCCGTATAGTTCCGAGGACACTCGCTGAGAAGGGCGTGATGGGCGGGCGGGGCTGAAGGCGGCCGCCCGTCGCCCGGCCTGTCACCGGCACGACGACAAGCTTGACGAGGTTTCGATGACAGACAGCTCGGCGCTGCGGCGATATCGGCCATTGCGGTGTTGCTGTAGGTTCTCGCCAGCGGACCGCGCGAGGGCATGGCGTGCTCTGAGGGCGGCGATGGACGAGGAGAGCGAGATGCCGGCGAGCAGCCCGAGCCAGAGCGCCGCGGACGCGGAGCCACCCCGCGCCGACCGCGAGACGCTCGCCGAGCGGCTCCGCCAGGCGGAGGCGGCGCTGCAGCAGAGCGAGGCGCGGCGCCGCGAGGCCGAGGAGCTCTTCCGCCGCACCTTCGAGCAGGTCGGCATGGGGATGATCCACCTCGGGCTCGACGGCCGCTTCCTGCGCGTCAACGACCGCTACTGCGAGATGGTCGGCTACGGCCGAGAGGAGCTCCTGGCGCGGGGATTCACCGACATCACCCATCCTGACGATCTGCCGACCGACATGGTCGACGGCAGGTTCCCGGTGCGGCCGGAGGTCGAGGTGATCCGCCTCGAGAAGCGCTACATCCACCGCCACGGCCACGTCGTGTGGGCGAACGTCACCAGCACCCTGGTGCGCGGCGACGACGGCGAGCTCTACGCTCAGGCGCTGGTCGAGGACATCACCGTCAGGAAGCACGCCGAGCGGGTGCTGCGCGACTCGGAGCGGCGCAAGGCCGCCGTCCTCGACTGCTCGCACGAGGCGATCGTCACCTTCGACACCCGCGGCCACATCGTCGAGTTCAATGCCGTCGCCGAGCGCATCTTCGGCCGCAAGCGTGGCGAGGTCACCGGCCGCTGCGTCGACGAGATGCTCGTCCCGGAGCCGCGGCGGGCGCACTTCTGGGAGACCATGGACGACCTCGTCGCCGAGCGCGGCTCGTCGCTCGACAGCCCGTTCGAGGAGCTCGCCGTGCGCGCCGACGGCAGGGTGTTCCCGGTCGAGATCGTCGTCGCCAAGCTCGACCTCGAGGCGCAGCCGCTCTTCGCCGCCTCGCTGCGCGACCTGACCGAGCGCTACGACGCCGAGACCGCCCTCCTCGAGAGCGAGGCGCGGGCGCAGGCGATCATCAACCACATGCTGGGCGGCGTCGTCATGGCCGACGAGGGCTACATCATCCGCTCGGTCAACACGGCGGCGGCGCGGATGTTCGGCTACCGCCAGGACGAGATCATCGGCCAGCACCTGTGCGCCATCCTCCCCGAGTTCGGCGAGGGCGCCGGCGACCTCTCCCTCTCCGAGGTCGAGCCGCAGGTGATGGGGGGCATCAGCGAATGGCAGGGGCAGCGCAAGGACGGCTCGCGATTCCCCTTCGAGCTGTCGCTCTGCACCTTCTTCTCCGGCGGCCACCGCTACGTCGCCGGCAACCTGCGCGACCTCTCCGAGCTGCGCGAGGTGGAGCGCGTCAAGCTGGATCTGATCTCGACGGTGAACCACGAGCTGCGCACGCCGCTCACCTCGATCCGCGGCGCGCTCACCCTCATCGCCTCCGGCCTCCTCGGCGAGATTCCGGCCGACGCCGCGGAGATGGTCTGCCTGGCGGAGCGCAACTGCGTCCGCCTGATCGCGCTGGTCAACGACATCCTCGACCTCGAGCGCCTCGAGCGCGGTCAGCTCGAGATGATCCGCACGCCGGTCGCCGTCGCCGAGCTGATGACGCGCTCGCGCGAGGTGATCGCCGGCATCGCCGAGGCGGCGGGCGTCGCCATCGAGCTGCGGCCGATTCCCGACGAGCTCCTCGGCGACCTCGACCGCTTGGTGCAGGTGCTGGTCAACCTGCTGTCGAACGCCATCAAGTTCTCGCCGGCGGGCAGCACCGTCACGGTCTCCGCGCTCGCCGTCCAGGAGACCATCGAGATCCGGGTCAAGGACCACGGCCGCGGCGTCGCCGCGGCCCATCGCGAGCTGATCTTCGAGCGCTTCCACCAGGTCGAGACCTCCGATGCGCGCGACAAAGGGGGCACCGGCCTCGGCCTCGCCATCGCCAAGTCGATCGTCAAGCAGCTCGGCGGCCGCATCGGGCTGGAGAGCGAAGAGGGGGTGGGGAGCACCTTCTGGCTGCGCCTGCCGGCGGTCGTCGCTCCCCTCGGCGAGCTGACCGGCGGCCTGCATAACCGTATGGAGAACCGATGAGAATCCTGGTGATCGACGACGAGGACGACATCCGCCGTATCGTCAGCTTGAGCCTCGCCCGGCTGGGCGGCATGGAGGTTCTCGACGCGGCGGGCGGCGCGGCGGGGATCGCCGCGGCGCTGCGCGAGAAGCCCGACGTCATCCTCCTCGACGTGATGATGCCCGACGTCGACGGCACCACCACCCTCGCCCGGCTGCGCGGCGACCCGGCGACCGCCACCATCCCGATCATCTTTCTCACCGCCAAGGCGATGTCCTCCGAGCTCGACCGGCTGCGCCGCCTGGGCGCCGCCGGCGTGCTCACCAAGCCGTTCAACCCGGCGACCCTGGCGAGCGAGGTGCGCCTGCTGCTGGAGAGGATCTGAGATGGAGGGCGGGCGCACCGCCGTCGGCTCGTTCGCCGTCGACGGCAGCGAGCTCGAGGTGCGCTTCGGCTCGCCGATGACGCCGCACCAGGCGCGCGAGGCTGTCCGCCACCACGACGAGCTGGAGGACATCGTCACGGCGCGGACCGCCGACCTGCGCGCCGCCGTCGCCGAGCTGGCCGAGGCCCAGCGGCGCACCTGCGCGGCGCATCTCGACACCATCCGCCGGCTGGTGCTGGCGGCCGAGCTCAAGGACGGCCAGACCGCCCAGCACATCCTCCGCATCCGCCACTACACCGCGGTGCTCGCTCGCGCCCTGCAGATTGGACGGCAGCGGCTACCCGCACGGCACCGCCGGCGAGCAGATCCCGCTCGGCGGCCGGATCTGCGCCATCGCCGACGTCTTCGACGCGCTGACCACCGACCGGCCGTACCGCACCGCCCTCGCCGCCGCGACCGCCCTCGCCATGATGCAGGGCGAGCGCGGGACGCGCTTCGATCCCCGCCTGCTCGACCTCTTCCTCGCCCACCGCGACGAGGTGCTCGCGGTCTGGCACACCTTTAGGGACGGCGGCGGCAGCGAGACCTTCGACTCGCTCCCCGAGGAGGAGGCGACGCCATGACCGAGACGGCCGGGAGCCGGGCGGCCTCCCCAGGCGCGCCGCACGAGCGGCTCTCGGCTCGCGAGCTCGAGGTGTTGCGGCTGATCGCCGCCGGTAAGCCGGCGACGGCGATCGCCGCCGAGCTCCACCTCTCGGTGAAGACCGTCAGCACCTACCGCTGGCGCCTGCTGGCGAAGATCGGCCTCATGAAGAACGCCGAGGTCGCCCGCTATGCGATCGAACACGGCCTCGCCTCCTAGGCGTCGGCCGCGAGGCCCGTCTCAGCCTTGCCGGCGTGCCCGCCAGAGCACCGGAAAGACGAACCAGATCCCGATCAGTCCCGCCTGGAGGACGAGAGCCAGGGCGGCGGCCGCGGCCGTGCTCCGCAGAATGACGCCGGCGACGACGAACACCTCGAGGCAGATGGCGATCGAGAGCGGGATCATGGCGCCGACGAGCAGGCGCGAGCCGAGGCGGAGGAGGCGCTCCGACGCGATGTCCTGCTCGGCCTGGCGATGCAGCGAGGCGGGGGCCATGATGAGCGCGATGGCGATGACGATGAGGACGACCGCGGCGAGGTGGATCTGCCGCTGCCACGGCGCCAGCTTGTCGGCGAAGCCCTGATTGAAGATGGCGATGAGCTGGAAGCCGAAGAGCGCCTGGATGCCTGGCAGTACCATGCGGCACTCCTCCATGAGGTCCTGCAGGCTCTCGGAGAGCGCCAGCTTCTCCCACGCCTCGCGGTCCTTCCGGTCCCGACCCGGCTGCTTGGTTCCCATCCGCGTCAAGCCCCTCATGAATTCCCCCTGCCCTCTAAGCAGGATCGATACCAGAGCCTGGGAAGCCGGGAGTCAGCGCTGGTGGAGCGTCTCGTACCGGCTGGGGTGAGGAAGGCGTCAGGGCAGCGTACGCAGCGGGCTCGCCGCGTGATCCCCAGGCGCTGATCTCAGACCGAGCAGCCGTCGTGGTCGACCTCGATCGCGCCCGAGCGTGACATGGGCGAAAAGAAAGCCCTGACCTGGCGAGACGAGAGATACCAGAGGAGAGCCGCGACGATGGGGACGCCGATGACGGCGCGCGGCTCGACGCCCAGCACCGCGTTGACGAGGTCGCCGGTGAGATTGACGACCAGCAGGCCGACGCCGAGGCGAAGGCCCCACCGCCTGCCGGTGAAAAACCCATACGCCGAAACCGCGCACGCCAGACAGACCGTGCCGAGAAGAAGCGGTGCCCAGATACCGATGTGCAAGAGGGCCTGGTGACCGCGCGGATTCAGGCGCCAGATGGTCTCCAGCGGCCCGCCGGGAGCGAGGAGCGTGACGGCGGAGAGCCCGCTCGCCAGCGTGCCGAAGCCGAAGAAGCAGGCGAGCGCCGTCACACCTGCCGGCCGGCGAGGCGACGAGAGAGCGGGCACGGCTAGAAGAAGATCCAGGTCGCCAGCAGGAACACGGGCACGAGGAAGGGCAGCGTGTAGCGCCCGATGTAGCCGAAGAACGACGGCATCTCGACCCCCATCTCCTCGGCGATGGCGCGCACCATGAAGTTGGGGGCGTTGCCGAGATACGTGTTGGCGCCCATGAACACGGCGCCGGTCGAGATCGCCCGCAGGTAGGGCGCCTGCGCCGCGATCAGCGCCGCGACCGCCTGGCGGCTGGCGAGGCCGGGGTGGAAGCGGCCGAGTGCCGTCGACAGGAACGCGAGGTAGGTCGGCGCGTTGTCGAGGAGCGAGGAGAGGACGCCGGCGGCCCAGAAGAAGTGCGCCGGCGTGCGGACCCGCCGGATGAGCGGTCCCAGCGCGCCGAGCTCCCCCGCCTGCAGGATGGCGAGAGCCGGAAGGATGGTCAGGAAGACCGCCGCGAAGAGGATCGCCACCTCGCGGATCGGCTCCCACGAGAAACCGTTCGCGGCGCGGACGCGGCGCGGCGTCGTCCACCAGGAGGCGGCGAGCAGCAGGAGGAGGAAGCCGTCGCGGAGCAGGTTCTGGAGGCCCAGGCGGACACCCAGGACGCTCACCTCGGCCGGGTGCCAGTTGCCCGAGGCGATGACCGCGGCGAGGGCCGCGAGGAGAAAGAGGAGGTTGTGCGCCCCCTCGATCGCGATCGGCTCGCCGGGCTCTGCCGCGATCCCGGTGGCCGCCGCCCGCAGCGGGCGGCTGTCGCGCTCGCCGCGAGCGTAGCAGGAGTCGAGGGCGAAGTAGGCGGCAAGGAGGAGGGCCGCGACGGTCGCCGTCTCCGCGGCGAGCGAGAGGGTCCAGAAGAAGGGGACGCCGACGAGGAAACCGAGGAAGAGCGGTGGGTCGCCGAGCGGCGTCAGCGCGCCGCCGACATTGGCGACCAGGACGATGAAGAAGACCACCGTGTGGGCCCGGTGGCGGCGTCCGGCGTTGGCGCGGACGAGCGGCCGCACGAGGAGCATCGCGGCGCCCGTCGTGCCCACCCATGACGCGAGGACGGTGCCGAGAGCGAGGAGCGCCGTGTTCGCCGCCGGCGAGCTGCGGAGCGTGCCGCGCACGTGGATGCCGCCGCCGATCGTGAAGAGGGCGGCGAGCAGGACGACGAACGGCAGGTACTCGGCGATCGCGGCGTGGAGGATCTCGGCGAGGGCGTGGGCACGGAAGACCCAGACGAAAGGGACCGCCAAGAGCAGGGCCCAGCCGAGAGAGATCTTGGGGTAGTGGCGGCGCCAGAAGTGCGGCGCGGCGAGCGGAAAGAGGGTGATCGACAGCAGGATGCCGGCGAACGGCAGCGCGCTCCACGCGGGGAGCGCGGCGCCCAGGCCGCTCGCCGCTCCCGCCACCGTTCCTGTCATCTAGCCACCACCGCGGGACTTTAGCAGCCGAACCTGCGGAGGTGCCGCCGTGCGCTCAGGCGGGGTCGGCGCAAAACCGGCGACCGAGCCTAGAGGCTCACGCGTCGCCCGGCGGATGCTCGTGAAACCACGCCGCGATCGAGGGCATGTGGACCTCGAACCCGCCGGGAGTCGAGAAGTTGAGGGCTCCGGCAGGGCTCGAGCTTCGATTCTCGAAGTCGTGCGTCACGCCGCCCGGGATGAGGACGAATGCCCCGCGCTCCGCATCCCTCCATTGGTCGCCGACGAGGATGCTCATCGTGCCGGCGATCACATAGAACACGTCGTCCTCGTCGTGGTGGTGCGGTCCGGGCCCCTTCGTGTGCGGATCGAGCCACCACTCCGAGATGGAGTAGGCATTCCGCGTCTCGGTTCCGTCGGCCTTGAATACGGCGCGGATCCGTCCCATCGCAAACTCGCGCCCTTCACCTGGCGCCAGGCAGATGGGAGCGCGATCACCGCCGCCGCTGTTCTCGTTCATCGGTCCTCCCGTTGTTCGCTCGCATGGTTCAGCCAACCCATAGCCGCTGAGCCCATGGGTTGTCAAGCGACACGAGGCACGCCGGAGAATCTTGCTTCCGAGTCCGTCTCTCAATCGGGAGGCAACGCTGCGGGAGGCTCCATGGGGCGCGAGCCGCACCGAATCACGATGCCTCCGAGTCGTTCATGGCTCCCACGTTGACGCCGTGTCTTAAATACAGCTACATTAAACATGTGTGTGGACTCAAGACGAATGCGACGAGGTAAACCGCCCTGGAGATGTCCTGTTCAACAACTCGCGATCGCAGGCGCCGCTACGACGGAAGGACGTAGATCGCCACCACTGAATAACAACGAGAAGGGGAATCGATGTCCGATCTGACGAAGCTGCCGCAAGCCCCTAAAGCGTGTCTGCCGCCAGGGGTCACGGACCAGCACGGCAAGGACGCCTTCCAAGTGCGATTTGGCACTGCGACGCTTGAGGCGAAACCAACCGGCTCCGTGCAACATACGACCAATGGTGACGAAGCGCGCTACGCCGACAGGTCCGGCACCTATACGAAGTGTTTGGCGCAGAAAACCTACGGCGTCGTCGAGCCCGACGCCTTCAAGAAGTTCAGAGCCGCGCTCGACAGCGGCAAACCGGCCGACTTCGAAGTCGCCGGCCTGCTCGGTGCCGGCCGTAAGCTGAACGGCCCCCTGGGCGCGTTCGCCCTCACGCTGGCCGGCGCCGACTCGCAGCACTACGGCGACGCGGTCGTGCCTCCCGCTCCCGCACTGGCCAGCCGCGAATATGCGACCGAGCTCGTCGAGCTCTATTGGGCCTCTCTGCTGCGCGACGTCTCGTTCACGGAGTACAGCGGCAACGCGATCGCCGTGGCCGCCGCCGAGGAGCTGACCCAGCTCAGCGCCACCTACGCGGGGCCCACGGACTCGCATGGCGTGGTCACGCCCCAGCTGCTGTTCCGCGGGGGCTTGACCCTTGGAAGCGGGAAGAAGTCGACGACTTATTTCGCCGGGGAGGACCTCGGCCCCTATATCTCGCAGCTTGCCATCCTGCCGACGAGTCTCGGCGCTCAGCCCATCGACCAGATGTTGAACACCCTGGCGCCCGACGTCGACTACATGACGACTCTGAACGTTTGGCAAGCGATCCAGAATGGCGCGACGCCGCTGGTGCCTCCACTGCCGGCCGGTCGGCGGTTCCTGCACGATGGGCGCGGGCTCGGCGCATTCACCCACGTGGACGAGCTCTATCAGGCCTATCTGACCGCGTTCCTCGTGTTGAGCACGGTCGGCATCGAGCCGAACCCGACGAGCCCCTACAACAAGTTCAAGCAACAGCAGCCGTTCGGAACCCTCGGCGGACCCGACATCGTGGCGACGCTGGGCGCGGTCGCGCGCACCGCGATCAACGCCGTCTGGTATCAGAAATGGCCCATCCACCTGCGCCATCGCCCGGAGTCCGGCGGCGGCATCGTGCACCTCATGAAGACGGGCCAGGGAGGGACTGTCCAGGGTCATGTCGACAAAATCGTGCTGAATTCGAAGGCTCTGCAGCAAAGCTATCGGAAGTACGGCAGCTACCTGCTCTCGCAGGCCTTCCCGGAAGGATCGCCCGCCCACCCGGCGTATCCGACCGGGCACGGCACGGTCGCCGGCGCTTGCATCACCGTGCTGAAGTTCTTCTTCGACGGCGACGCCGCGATCCCCAACCCGCAGGTGCCCTCTGCTGACGGGATGAAGCTCGTGCCCTACACCGGCGCGGACCGCGGTCGCATCCGCGTGAACGGCGAGCTGCATAAGCTCGCGCACAACATCTCGTTCGGTCACGGCATCCATGCCGGCATCCATTGGCGCAGCGACACGGACTATTCGATCCTTCTGGGCGAGGCCGTGGCGCTCGACTTCCTTCAGGATCAGGCCTTCACCTATCGAGAGAATTTCGAGGTGACGCTGACCAAGCTGGACGGCTCGACGCACACGATCAAGAACTTCTAGAGCTCCGATCTGCCGCAACGGATAGGCGACCAGCGGGTGGCCGGCACCGAGGCGGGCGGAGAGGATGGCGAGGGAGCGCCGCGCGAGGTCGAGCGCGCGATCGTCGTCGCCGAGGTCGCGGTAGCAGGACGCGATGAGCAGGAGGCTCTGCGCCACTTGGGGATCGTCGTCTCCGAGCATTCGGCGGCGCACCGCCAAGACCTGCTCGTGGAGCGCCAGCGCCTCGCGCGGTCTCCCTTCGGCTTGCAATGTGGCGGCGAGGTTGTTCCGCGCCGCGATCACGCGATAGTGCGACTCGCCGAGCTGCGGCTGGAAGATGGCGAGCGCGCGCCGGAAGAGGGCCTCCGCCGCAGCCTCGTCCCCCCGCGCCTTTACGATCATCGCGAGATCGTTGAGAGTGAGGCCGAGATCCGGGTGATCTGTGCCCAGGACCCTCTGCTGCCGCTCGGCGACGCTCCGCAGCAGTGTCTCCGCCGCAATCTCTTGACCTTCCTGACGCATGACCTCGCCGAGGCCGGCCAGATTGAGGAGGAGGTCGGGATTCTCCTCTCCGGCGAGCGACCGTTCGATCGAGAGGCCCTGCCGGTAGGTCTCCTCGGCTGGGCCGTACTCGCCGCGATCCTGCGCCAGGCGAGCGAGGTAGATCAGGCTCTCGCCCACCGTCCAGGCGCCGGGGCCTTCCGCACGGCGGGCGATGGCGAGCGCTTCGCGGTGACACGCCTCGGCCTCGGCGCCGCCGCTCGGCGTGCTGAGCGCCATCCCGAGCTGGTTGAGCGTCTTCGCCACCCGGAGGTCGCCGTTGCCCACCGCCCGGCGCTCGATCGCGAGGGCCTGGCGGAGGAGCGCCTGGGCGCCCCGGAAATCCGAGCTCTCGTAGCGGGCGGTCGCGACGTGCTCGAGGCTCTCGGCGAACTCGAGCGATCCGGCACCCGACTGGGCGCGGCGAAGGGCGAGCGCCCTCTCGAGGAGCGGTTGGGCGTCCTTCGCTCGTCCGAGGCCGAGATCGACCCGTCCAAAAGCGTCCATCAAGCTCGCCTGGAGATCCGGCTGACCGGCGAGCTCCGTCGCGACCCGACGCGCGCCCTGATCGAGGATGGCGCGCGCGTCGAGCGACTCGTCCTCCCGCCGGTAAGGATCCGCCCGGTTGAATATGCCGACCAGGAAAGCGAGAGCGAAGCGCGCCTTGTCGCGCTCCCGCGCGAGGCTCCTTCTCTGGGCGAGCAGGCCGATCAGCAGGCCGAGGACGACGAGTGCGGCGACGAGCCCCGCCGCGACGCCGGCGGGGTGACGGCGCACGAACTTCCGAGAGCTGTAGAGGATGGCGTCGGGCCGCGCGACGATCGGCAGGTCGGCGAGATGTCGCGCGAGATCGTTCGCCAGCTGATCGACCGAGCGGTAGCGACGCGCCGGATCCTTGCGGAGCGCTTTCAGGACGACGGTGTCGAGGTCGCCACCGAGCTGACGGGCGAGGGCGCGCGGGCGGGCCGCGCGGGCGCGGGCGATCGCCTCCGGCGCTTCGTTGCCGGACGGGTCGCCTGGCGCGGGCTTAGTCGCGAAGAGCCGCCGTTGGCGTTGGGGCCGCCGGGACCACCGGCCGCTCGCGCGCGCCGTCGAACCCGGCGGCCGGAAGGTGGAACCAGAAGGTGCTTCCCACGCCCTCCTCGCTCTTGACACCGATCTCGCCGCCGAGCTGCCGAATGATCGACTTCGAGATCGCAAGGCCGAGGCCGCTCCCTCCCTTTTGCCGGGCGTCCGACGACTCGACTTGTTTAAAGCGCTCAAAGATCACTTCGCAGTGCGTCGCGGAGATTCCCCTGCCGCGGTCAGTCACCCGCACCTCGACCGTGTCCTGGCTTGCGGCGGCGGAGACAACGACGGTGCTCCCCCGAGGCGAGAACTTGACGGCGTTCGACAGCAGATTGATGAGCACTTGTACCAGCCGGTCCAGATCGCCGATGAGGACGGCCGGTATCGGCTTCAATTCGATCGCGATCGCTTGGGCCTGGGCGACGCCGCTCATCACTTCGCGCGACCGCTCCATCAGCGTCGCGACCGAAACCGGCTCGCGCTCCATCTCGAGCTCGCCCCGTTCGAGTCGCTCGAAGTCTAGAATGTCGTTGATGAGCGCCAGGAGCCGTAGGCAGTTACGCTCAGCCACGGCGACGATCTCCTTGGCCTCCGACGGCAATTCGCCCAGCGCCCCGGAGGAGAGAAGGGTGAGCGAACCGCGGATTGAGGTAAGGGGGGTACGCAGCTC
This sequence comes from uncultured Acidobacteriota bacterium, assembly GCA_963755825.1. Classification (GTDB taxonomy): domain Bacteria; phylum Acidobacteriota; class Thermoanaerobaculia; order Multivoradales; family UBA5704; genus DATBQN01. The sequence continues at coordinate 1,534,949 of CAVWLA010000001.1, forward strand.
ATGGTTGACCGTCGAGATGAGCTCCTGCTTGACCCGCTCGACGGCGCGGAGCTCCGTCAGGTCGCGGAGGTTGCCGGCTACGTAGCGGCGGCCGCCGTAGTGGAAGGTGCAAACCGAGAGCTCGAAGCGGAATTCCGTGCCGTCCTTCCGCCGGCCAATCCACTCGCTGACCCGGCCCGTCACCTGCGGCTCGAGGTCTCGGAGGTGGAGCTTGTCCGGCCCTTCGCCGAACTCAGGGAGGATCGAGTTCAGGTGTTGGCCGATCAGCTGGTCCTGGCGGAAGCCGAACATGCGCGCCGCGGCGCGGTTGACCGATCGGATGACATAGCCTTCGTCGGCCATGATCACTCCGCCGAGCATGTTGTCGATGATCTTTTCGGCGCGAGCCTCACTCTCGCGGAGCGCCATCTCGGCCAGGCGCTGCTCCGAGAGATCGCGGACCGAGGATGTAAAGAGCGGCGGGCCTTCCATCTGCACCCGGGCAACCGACACCTCGGTGGGGAACTCGCTGCCGTCGGACCGTAGGCCAACGGCTTCGAACGGTTGCAGGAAGGACCTCCCGTGATCACTCAGGAGGTCGGCGAGGCCGCTCTCAAACTCGCTCCGCATCGAGTCCGGCATGAGGAGGCCAGCGAGCGGGTGGCCGATCACCTCCTCGCGCCGGCGGCCGTGGAGTCGCTCCGCCACAGCGTTGAACTCGACGATCTGGCCCTGGCGGTCAAAAGTAACGATCGCCTGCTGCGAGGCGTCGAGGATGGCAGCCTTCCGAGCCTCGGATTCGCGCAGGACGCGCTCGGCCTGCTTGCGCTCGGAAATGTCGAGAAGAGTCCCCTCGATGACGCCCGGTAGGCCGTCTCGCCCCGCGAGAAGCGTGGCATTCTCGAGAACCCATACCGCGCTTCCATCGCGACGCCGCAAGTAGCTCTCGCGGTCGATGGAGGCTCCGTCTGCTTGGAGCTCACCGACGAATGTCGCGCGCGCCTCCGGATCGGAGTAGAGGTCCGTCGTCGGCCGCGCCAGCATCTCCTCGCACGAAGCGTACCCGAAGATCCGCGCGAAGGCCTGGTTGCACTCGAGAAGACGTCCATCCGGAGCGCTCCGATAGAGACCGGCCAGACTGCGCTCGAACACTTGTCTGTAACGCTCCTCGCTCAGCTGGAGAGCGACCGACTGCGCCGAAAAGCGGCGGTTCACGATCGAGGTGACAATCGCCACGCTGAAAACCATAAAGGTGATCGTCACGATCCCGGCAATACCAAGAGGATCGACGCCCACAGCGTGCGCGATATCGCCCATCGAACGTGCCGGCACGAAACCGGCCGCAGCCATGCCGATGTAGTGCATCGCAGCCACGGCGAGGCCCATCACCGCAGCACTGGCGAGCTTTTGAGGCGCGAGCCGGCTCTCCGCCTTGACCCGGAAGGCGAGCCAAAGAGCGGCGAAGGATACCCCGATGGCGACTACGACGGAGAGCGCGACGAGGCCGGCATTCCAGTGGCACAGGGCTGGCATCCGCATGGCCGCCATGCCGATGTAGTGCATCGCCGCGATGCCGATGCCCATCACCAGGCTGCCGCCGACCGCACCGGTCGTGTCGAAAGTGCGCCGGCTGACCACGAAGAGGGCGGCCCCGGAGGCGAGAACGGCGGCGAGGAGAGAAAGCGCAACGGTGGGCTGGTCGTATAGAACCGGCACGGGCAAGCTGAACGCCAGCATTCCGACATAGTGCATGGACCAGATACCGAGCCCCATCGCGCCGGCTCCTCCCACGAGCCAGGCTAGGCGGGACCTCCCGCACGCTTCGGTGACCCGCCCAGCGAGGTCGAGGGCCACATAGGAGGCGCTCGCCGCGATGACCAGCGAGACGGCGATCAGCCATCCGTTGTACGAGCCCGTCAGCGGAACGACCTCAGACCTCATGGGAAGACCTCCTCTCCTGAGAGACAGCGACCGGCGAACGGGCTCGGCGACGCTGAACGAGCCGGAAACCGATCACCCTGCGCGCGGCTGGAATATAGCTTCGCCGTTCAGGCGATGTCTGTCAGACGGACTCTCATCCCAATCTCAGATGATCTGGCAGGCGGCCTGCCAGCGAGGCCGATTGGAACCGCCACAACCTCTTCTATTTTCAGTGAGATAGGGTCGTTTCAGGCACTCTCAGATCGGATGGTATCCCCAACGGGATTCGAACCCGTGTTGCCGCCTTGAAAGGGCGGAGTCCTGACCACTAGACGATGGGGACGCAGGGGGCTGCGGAGGGCTGGGAGGCGCGGTTCCGCGGGCGCGCTCTGGCCTCGTTGAAGGGTACCACAGGGCCGTGCGGCGGTCGGGCGGGCCGGCCGGGCGATATCGGCCGGGCGCGGGTCTCGCATGGCTTGGGGCGCATGGCCGACCCCTCCTCCGCGGTCCGCGAGTACTACCGCCAGATCCTCCCCTTCTATGACCTCGAGCTCGCCGACCGCGGCGACGGGGCGTTCTGGGCCTGGGCGGCGAGCGAGCCGGCGGGCTGCCGGGTGCTCGAGGTGGGGGCGGGGACCGGCCGCGCCACGGCGTTCCTCGCCCGCTCGGCGGGGTCGGTGACGGCGCTCGACCTCGACCTCGATCTCCTCGCCGTCGCCCGCGGCAAGGCGGCGCCGAACGTGCGGCTGGTCGCCGCCGACATGCGGCAGCTCGGCCTCGCCGCACGGTTCGACCTCGTCGCGGCGGTCGACGACCCGTTCGTCCATCTCACCGCGGATGGCGACCGCGAGCTGGCGCTCACGGGCGCCGCCGGGCTGCTCCGCCCCGGTGGCCGGCTGCTGCTCGATGCCGCGTGGCTCTCCCCCGCCGACCGCCGGCGCGCGGCGACGCCGGAAGGGCTCGTCCGCGAGCGCGCCCATGGCGAGAACGGCGAGCTCGTGGTGCGCCAGCGCTGGTGCTCCGCCGGCGCCAGCCGGCTCTGCATGGTCCGTTTCGACTATCGATGGAAGGGCCGGGAGGTGGCGGCGGCGACGTTCCCGGCCCGGCTCTGGTCGGTCGCCGAGATCCACCGGCGCTGCCGCGCCGCCGGGCTCCGCCCGTCGACCCTCTGGGGCGGCTACGACCGCCGGCCGTGGAGCCGCCCCACCTCGCGGCGGCTGATCGTCGAGGCGCACAAGCTCGAAGGCTGAGGCGCCGGCGCCCGATGGCAACCGTCGTTCACGCCGCCGGCCCGCCGGCGAGGCTCCGGCCCTGCGGCTCGACCCCGCTCGACCCGGCCGAGCGGCGGCTCGGCCCGGGCGGCGAAGCCCGGCTTCTGCGGGAGGCTATACTCGTCGTCCGCCAGGGCCTTTCCGGTCCGCCACGTCCCGTCACGAAGGCACGAGGAACCATGAAGACAATCCAAGCGATCGCTCTGTGCGCCGCGGCCTCGGCCGCGCTCCTCTCCGGCTCGCCGCTCGCGGCGGCGCCCCCGGCCGCGGCCATGCCGGCCGCCACCGGCGTCGACCTCAAGGCGCTCGACACCTCGGTATCGCCCTGCGACGACTTCTACCAGTACGTCTGCGGCGGCTGGACCGCGAGCCACCCGATCCCCCCCGACCGCCCGTCCTGGGCACGTTTCGACGAGGTCCAGGAGCGCAACTACGCCATCCTCCACGGCATCCTCGAGAAGGACGCCGCCGGCGGCCAGCGCAGCGCCGTGCAGCGCCAGGTCGGCGATCTCTACGCCGCCTGCATGGACGAGGCGACCATCGAGGCGAAGGGGACGGCGCCCCTGCAGCCGGACTTCGAGCGCATCGCCGCGCTCAGCGACCGCGCCGCCCTCGCCCCGCTCGTCGGCCGCCTCCATCTGATGGGGGTGAACGCTCTCTTCTCCATCGTCTCGCTGCAGGACTTCAAGGACGCCACCAAGGTCCTCGCCTTCGCCGATCAGGCCGGCCTCGGCCTGCCGGACCGCGACTACTACCTCAAGGACGACGCCAAATCGGTCGAGCAGCGCACGCTATACGTCGAGCACCTGAAGAACGTCTTCGGCCTCCTCGGCGAGCCGGCCGACCGCGCCGCCGCCGACGCCGCGGCGGTCATGAGCTTCGAGACGACTCTCGCCAAGGCCGCGCTCGACCTGGTGAGCCGGCGCAACCCGCAGAACATCTACCACCGCCTGAACCCCAAGGAGCTGCAGGCGCTCACCCCCCATTTCTCCTGGGACGCCTATTTCAAGGCCATCGCGGCGCCGCCGATCACGGCGCTGAACGTGGCGGTGCCCGACTACTTCCGCGGCCTGGACGCCGCCATCGCCGCGACCGATCTGGCGACCCTGCGCTCGTACCTGCGCTGGCAGCTCGTCCACACCAACGCGGAGCTCCTGCCGCGGGCGTTCGTGGAGGAGAATTTTGCCTTCTACGGCAAGACCCTCTCCGGCACTAAGGAGCTGCGCCCGCGCTGGAAGCGCTGCGTGGCGGCGACCAACACCCAGCTCGGCGAGGCGCTCGGCCAGGAGTACGTCGACCAGGCGTTCGGCGGCGACAGCAAGGCGCGCACGCGGGCGATGGTGATGGCGATCGAGGCGGCCCTCAAGGAGGACATGGAGACCCTCCCCTGGATGACCCCGACGACGCGCAAGGCCGCCGAGCTCAAGCTGCATGGGATCGCCAACAAGATCGGCTATCCCGACCACTGGCGCGACTACAGCAGCATCGAGGTCCACCGCGACGACGCTCTCGGCAACGCCCACCGCGCCGCCGCCTTCGAGTTCAAGCGCCAGATGGAGAAGATCGGCAAGCCGGTCGACCGCGGCGAGTGGGGGATGACGCCACCGACGGTCAACGCCTACTACAACCCGCTGATGAACGACATCAACTTCCCCGCCGGCATCCTGCAGCCGCCGTTCTACATCCCGACGGCGGACGACGCCGTCAATTTCGGCGCCATCGGCGCCGTCATCGGCCACGAGCTGAGCCACGGCTTCGACGACTCGGGCCGCAAGTTCGGCGCCGACGGCAACCTCAAGGACTGGTGGACGCCCGCCGACGCCAAGGAGTTCGAGCAGCGCGCGAGCTGCATCGCCGACCAGTATTCGGGCTACGTGGCGGTCGACGACGTCAAGCTGAACGGCCGCCTCACCCTCGGCGAGAACACCGCCGACAACGGCGGCCTGCGCATCGCGCACATCGCCCTCGAGAAGACCATGGCAGGCAAGCCGGACACCAAGATCGACGGCTACACCGCCGAGCAGCGCTTCTTCCTCGGCTGGGGGCAGATCTGGTGCGAGCAGGTGACCCCCGAGGCGCAGCGGCTCTACGCCCTCACCAACCCCCACTCGCCCGGCCGCTACCGGGTCGACGGGACAGTGTCGAACCTGCCCGACTTCCAGCAGGCATGGAGCTGCAAGACCGGCGCCCCGATGGCGCCGGAGAAGCGCTGCCGAGTCTGGTAGACCTCCAACGCTCGGCGCGGGCACCGATCCGCCCGCGCCGAGCGCTCACCCGCAGCGGTACTCGTCGCTCGCGTCGTTCTCGATGACCTGATGACCTGATGACTCGGAGGATCTCGATGCGCAACCCGTCGCGAATCGCCGCGGCCTGCCTCGCCCTCGCCATCTCCCCCCTCGCCGCCGCGCGCGCCGCCGACTCGCCGGGCGCCGCCTGGAAGTTCGACAGCAGCGTGTCGCCGTGCGACGACTTCTATCAATACGTCTGCGGCGTCTGGATGAAGGAGAACCCGATCCCCGCCGACCAGGCGGTCTGGGGCCGGGTGAGCGAGCTCACCGAGCGCAACCGCGAGACGCTGCGCGGCATCCTCGAGGCGGCGAGCGCCGACGATCCGCACCGTTCGGCCGCCCAGCGGCGGACCGGCGACTTCTACGCCAGCTGCATGGACGAGAAGGGGATCGAGGCCAAGGGGACGGCGCCGCTGCGGCCCGACCTCGACCGCATCGCCGCCCTGCGCGCGAAGCGCGACCTGGCGCCGCTCGTCGCCCGCCTGCAGGCGGACGGTGCCAACGTCCTCTTCAATTTCGATTCGGCGCAGGACTTCAAGAACGCCACCGCGGTCCTCGCCATCGCCGGCCAGGGCGGCATGGGCCTCCCCGACCGCGACTACTACTTGAAGACCGACGCCAAGTCCGTCGAGCAGCGCGCGGCCTATGCCGCGCACGTCGAGCGCATGCTGGCGCTCCTCGGCGAGCCGCCGGCGCGCGCCAAGGCGGACGCCGCGGCGGTGCTCGAGATCGAGACGGCGCTCGCCCGCGTGGCCTACGACGCCGTCTCGCGGCGCGACCCGTCGAAGCTCTACCACCGGATGAGCCTCAGGGAGCTCGCGGCCCTGGCGCCGGGCTTCGATTGGAACGGCTATCTCGCGGCCCTCCCCACCGCCGGGCCGCTGCCGGTCGCCGCGCTCAACGTCACCGAGCCCGACTTCTTCCGCGGCATGGATCGGCTGCTCGCGACGATCGACCTGCCGCGCCTCCAGACCTACCTGCGCTGGCAGCTCGTCCACGCCGCCGCCGGCCTCCTCCCCGCCGCCTTCGTCGAGGAGAACTTCGCCTTCTACGGCCGCACCCTCTCGGGGGCCCGCGAGAACCAGCCGCGCTGGAAGCGCTGCGTGGCGCTGACCGATACCTCCCTGGGCGAGGATCTCGGCCGGGTCTTCGTCGAGCGGGCCTTCCCGCCGGCGGCCAAGGCGCGCACCCAGGCGATGGTTCGGGAGATCGAGGGAGCGCTCAAGAGCGATCTCGAGACCCTCCCCTGGATGACGCCGGCGACCCGCCGGCAGGCGGTCGCCAAGCTCGCTCTCATCGCCAACAAAATCGGCTATCCGGCGGTCTGGCGCGACTACAGCGGGCTCTCGATCGTCCGCGGCGACGCGCTCGGCAACCTCCTGCGCGCGCGCGCCTTCGACCTCCGCCATGAGCTCGGGAAGATCGGCAAGCCGGTCGACCGCGGCGAGTGGTCGATGACGCCGCCGACCGTCAACGCCTACTACAACCCGCTGATGAACGACATCAACTTCCCCGCCGGCATCCTGCAGCCGCCGGCCTTCGACCTCGCCCGCGACGACGCCTACAACCTCGGCGCCATCGGCCTCGTCATCGGCCACGAGCTGACGCACGGCTTCGACGACTCAGGACGCAAGTTCGACGGCCACGGCAATCTCGAGGACTGGTGGACGCCGGCCGACGCCGCGGAGTTCGAGAAGCGCGCCACCTGCATCGCCGACCAGTACTCGGGCTACACCGCGGTGGGCGACCTGAAGCTCAACGGCCGGCTGACCCTCGGCGAGAACACCGCCGACAACGGCGGCGGCCGGGTCGCCTTCATGGCGCTCGAGCGGATCTACCAGGACAAGCCCGAGAAGATCGACGGCCTCACCCCCGAGCAGCGCTTCTTCGTCGGCGCCGCGCAGCTCAACTGCGAGAACCGCACGCCGGAGGTCGAGCGGCTGACGGCGCTCACCAACCCCCACTCGCCGCACCGCTACCGCATCGACGGCGTCGACTCGAACATGCCGGAGTTCCAGCGCGCCTGGAGCTGCCAGCCGGGCGCCAGGATGGTGCGGGCGAACGCCTGCCGGGTGTGGTGAGCCGAGCCGGAGCCAGCGCCGGCGGGCCTTCGCCGCCGGCGCGCTCGCGCGGCGGCCGGCGCGCCGGTCGTTGGAGGCGGCCCGCCGCCCGTGCTATCGTCTCGCCTCGCCTCACAAACCAGGTCGTACGAGGAGAATTCCTATGAGCGTCGACTATTCGCAGGGAAGCGCGGCCCCCCCTCCACCGATGCCCCCGAAGAAGGGGATGGGACCTCTCGGCTGGATCGCCATCGGCTGCGGCGTGATCGTCGTCTTCGGCCTCATCGCCCTCGCGGTGGGCGGCTACTTCGTCAAGAAGGGCATCGACCGGGCGTCGAAGAATCCCGGCATGTTCGGCGCCGAGATGCTGGTGCGCGCCAATCCCGACCTCGAGCTGGTGAGCAAGGACGAGAGCGCCGGCACGCTGACGATCAAGGACAAGAAGACCGGCGAGACGATCACCGCCAATCTCGACGACATCAAGAACGGCAAGATGTCGTTCAAGAGCGACAAGGGCTCGATGTCGATCGACGCCACCAACAAGGACGGCGGCGGCATGGTCAAGGTGACGGACGACAAGGGCAACCAGTCGGTCGTCACCGGCGGCACGTCGGCGCCGAAGAATCTCCCCTCCTGGGTGCCGACCTACCCCGGTGGCACGGCGCAGGGGACCTTCGACGCCACCACCTCCGAGGGCCACGCGGGCGCCTTCGGCACGTCGACCAAGGATTCGATCACGCAGGTGATGACCTACTACGAGACGCAGCTCAAGTCGTCCGGCCTCAAGGTGTCGAAGAGCACGTTCAACACCAACGGCAAGGATGGCGGCACCCTCTCCGGCAACTCGGACGACAACAAGAAGTCGGTCAACATCATCCTCTCGACCGACAGCAACGGCACCCAGGCGGCGGTGACGTTCAACGAGAAGAACTAGCCAGCCAGAGCTTGAGCTGGCCTGCGGCCGCGAGGCCGCTCGACGTATGCGAGGCGCCCCGCGTGGGGCGCCTCGTTGCGTTTGGGGCGGGGAATGGAAAGAAGGGACCGGCGCGCTCCCCCACCGCCGGTGTCGCGAGCGCCTCAGGCCGGCGCCGAGAGGTCCGCGGCGGCGACGACGGCGAGGAGGTCCTCCCCCACCACGGCACGGCGCCAACCGGCGAGCTCGCGAGGCAGGCGCGGCGCGTCGTCGAGAGCGGCGCTCTTCATCAGCGCGTCGAGGGTGCGGCGGGAGGCGAGGATCTCGCCGGGGAGCGCCAGGTCGGCGGCGTGGCGGGCGACGACAGCGCGGAGGTCGCTCTCCAGCTGGCGGAAGGCGGGGGTGATCGGCAGCCGCGGCGGCTCGGGCGGCAGCTCGTCCTCGGGCAGCGCCTCGGCATCGCGGATCAGCTCGAGCCAGGTGGCGCCGTCGCGCGCCGCCTGCCGCGCGTCGTAGGTGGGCAGGCGGGCGAGCTCGCGCGGCGTCGCCGGACGGCGCGCCGCGAGCGTCATCAGCAGCTCCTCGCGGAGGACGAAGCTGCGCGGCAGGTCGCGCCGCCGCGCCTCGCGCTCCCGCCAAGCGGCGAGGGCGCGCAACGAGGCGAGCTGGCGCCGGTTGAGCCGGCCCGCCCCCTTGCGCCGCAGATAGGCGCGCTCGGGGTCCTCGTCGAGGCGGGAGATGCCGCCGGCGAGCGCCGCCGAGTCCTCGCGCGCCCAGGCGGCGCGGCCCAGCCGCTCGAGCTCCTCGCCGAGGCGCTCGTGGAGCGGCAGGAGGTAGGCGACGTCCTCGGCGGCGTAGGCGAGCTGCGCCGGCGACAGCGGCCGGGCGAGCCAGTCGGTCCGCGTCTCCCCCTTCGGCAGCTCGACGCCGAAGACGGTGGCGACGAGCTTCTGGTAGCCGAGCGAGGCGCCGATGCCGGCCAGGGCGGCGGCGATCTGGGTGTCGAAGAGCGGCTCGGGAACGAGGCCGAAGGCGCGGTAGAGCACCTCGAGGTCCTCGCTTCCCGAGTGCAGCACCTTGACCAGGCTCGGCTCGCGGAGGGCGGCGAGGAGCGGCGAGAGATCCTCGATCGCCAGCGGGTCGATGAGCGAGACCGCCTCGCCGTTCGACGTCTGGATGAGGCCGAGGCGCGGGTAGAAGGTGCGCTCGCGGACGAACTCGGTGTCGAGCGCCAGGGCCGGCCGCCCGGCCCAGGCGCCGGCGGCGGCGGCGAGCGGGGCGGAGGCGGTGACGAGATCCGGCACCGGCGACGGTTCCGGTTCCTGCTCCGCCATCGGCTCGCCCGGCACCTCTCCTGGCGGCTGCACGCTCAAGCCGTCCGGAACGCCTTCTCGTCCAGCCAGCGCAGGATGACCCGCAGGGCATCGGGCCGGATCTCGTGGCCCATGTCGAACTCGCGGTAGGTGAGCGCGACGCCGAAGCGGCGGACCAGCTCGCGCGACTCGCGGGCGCGCTCGACGTCGAGCATGGCGTCGCGGGTGCCGTGGACGATGAGGGTCGGGAAGCCCTCGTGCTCGGGGAGGGTCGCCAAGTCCTCGGCGAGCGGCGCCGGAAACCAGGAGGAGAGCGCGGCGAGGCCGGCGAAGCGCCGGGGATCGCGCAGCGCCAGCTCGAACGCCATCACCCCGCCCTGGCTGAAGCCGATCGGCACCAGGCGCTGGCGATCGATCGGGTAGCGCTCGAGGGCGCCTTCGACGAAGCGCGCGAGGAGACCCGCGGCATGGCGGAAGGCGTCGACGTCGGGGGGCGCGCCAGGGGTCAGCGGGAACCATCCCCAGCCGCGCTCGCCGTTGCCGAAGGGCACGGCGACCGGTCCCTGCGGGCAGAGCACGACCGCCCCCCCGCGGTGGATCTGCGGCGCCAGGCCGAGCAGGTCGTGCGCGCTCGCCCCCCAGCCATGGAGCGCCAGGACGGTGGGGAACGGGCCGTCGCCGGCGGGCACGTGGGCGGTGTAGAGGAGGTCCATGGCGGCAGCAGGATATCGCACGGGCGGCGCCGCGATGGAGAACGCGGCAAGCGCCAGGACGGTGCGAGCACAGGCGGCGAGGGAGATGGATCTGGACTGCAGACGAAACCGCCGCCGGCGGGAGCCGGCGGCGGGAGGAGCCTGCTGATGGAAGGACCGGCTACTCCGAGAGGAGCTGCGCGGCGATGCCGGGACCGGCCTTCTCGATGCCTTCCCAGGCCGTCAGGAAGTGGCCGGCATTGTCCGCCGCCACCGACGAGCGGGTGTTGAAGTTGATCGCCCGCTCGTTGATCTGCACCTCGCTGCCGACGTGGCCGACGGCGTCGACCTGGTTGGCGAAGATGCCGACCGGCAGCGAGACGTCGAAGGCGAGCCAGACGATGACGAAGTCGCCGTGCGGGCCGGCGGCGACCGAGGGCGCGACCTCGTAGCGGTTGGTGCCGCCGGAGAGCGCCATCTGGCCGCCGATCAGGTTGCCCGCCTGCCCGACCACCTGGCCGTAGACCCGGAACTGCTGCGGCGACAGGTACTGGCCGTGCCAGGCGACGAGGTACTGCCCGGCGGCGTTGACGGCGATCGCCGGACGGCGCTGGTCGCCGTTGAGCGAGGAGTTGACCCGCACCTCGCCGCCCTGCGGCTGGAAGCTGGCGTCGAAGAGCTGCACGTAGACGCCGAGATGGGAGGCGTCCGGCGCGTCGAAGGCGATGGCGACGCGGCCGCCCTTGGCCACGGCGATGGCGGGATCCGCCGACGAGACGTTCGGCTGGCTCACCTGGATCTCGGCGCCGAGACCGTGGCCGGAGAAATCGTAGCGCCGCGCCTGGATGCTCTGCTGGCCGCCGGCCTGGTTCTGCCAGACGACCACGATGTCTCCGCCGCGCGCCGCGACGGTCGGCGACGAGGTCAGCCGCTCGCCGGCGCCGTTGACGCGGAAGGCGTTGCTGGTCGGCGCGCCGGCGGCGTTGAAGATACGGCCGTAGACGTCGCGACGCAGCAGGGTGTCGTTCTGGAGGAAGGCGTTCAGGCGCTCGAAGTCCATCTCCTCGGACCAGAAGAGCGCGAAGCCGCCGTTGGGCAGGAAGGTGACCGCCGGCGAGCGCCGGTAGATGACGTTGCCCTGCGACGGGATCGAGGTCAGCGTCTGGTTGGCGACCAGCGTCAGGTCGCTCCCCACGGCGTGGCCGTCGCGGCCCAGCAGGCGGCCCTTGAGGCCCGCCTCGACATCCTCCCAGACCACCAGGGAAGTGCCGTTCGGCGCGTACGCCGCCATCGGATGGCGCTGCTCGACGAGGGTGCTGAGCTGGTTGACCTGCAACTCCGGCCCCGGCACGCGGGGCATGGCGCCGGCGGCCGAGGCGACCGCGACCGCGGTCAGGCACAGGAAGAACGGAAGCTTCACGCGCATGGCTTCTCCTCCAGATTTAGACTGCTGACTCCATGACGTTATGCCCCTACGGCATAGATGTCAAGGCAGCGGCCCGCGCCGCCCTCAGCTCGGCTCGCCGGCGAGCCGGCGGTAGGCCTTCCAGTGGGCGATCGCCGCCGCGGCGCGGCCCAGCCGCTCGCAGATGCCGGCCAGGTTGTAGTGGGCGTCGGCGTAGGCAGGGTCGAGGGCCAGCGCGCGCTCGTAGGCCGCGGCGGCCTCCGGCAGGCGGTCGCGGTCCTCCAGGGCGACGCCGAGATCGAAGGCCGCGGTGGCGTCGCCCGGCCGGGACACCAGGGCGCGCCGGAAGTGCTCCTCCGCCGCCGCCAGGTCGCCCTCCTCGTGGCGCAGGCGGCCGAGGTTCAGGTGCGCGTCGGCGTGCTCGGGGGCGAGCGCCAGGGCGCGCCGGTAGGCCTCGTCCGCATCCTCCGGCGAGGTCGTCTCGAGGGCGCAGCCGAGCTCGAACCAGTCGTCGGCGTCGAGGTCCTCGGCGGCGGCCGCCGCCTCGGCGACGGCGCGGCGGGCGAAGGGGGCGGCGTCGCGCGCCAGCTCGGCGACCTCGAAGTCGAGCAGCGCCTGGCCGGACTCCGGGTTCCACACCTCGCGCCCGTCGCGCGCGATCACCCGGTTGCCGTCGGCGGTGATGCGCACCGCCGAGAGCGGCCGGCCGTGCGGCAGCTGCTGGCGCAGGCGCGAGAGGGCCGCCCGCACCCGCCGGCTCGGCACGCTCGCCGCCACCAGCCCCTTGGCGGTGCGCAGCAGGACGAGATCCTGGAAGGAGAAGCGCAGCTCGCCGCGCGGCCCGCGCGGCGGCGCCAGGAAGCCGGCGCGCACGAAGGCTCGAATCTGGCTCTCCGGGAGATCGAGCAATGCGGCCACGTCGCGCGTCGAATAGGCGCCGAGTGGAGCCGTGCGGTCCATGTCGATCGAGTGTACCTCTGCGGAGCCGAGCGGTGCTCCGCTCGGGCCGCTCGGGCCGCAGGGAGATGCAGCGGCCGGCGCCCCTTCGCGGGCGGCGCCGGCCGAGGTGGGAAAGGGGAGGAGGATGGCTACCGTTTGGCGGCGGCCTTGGCGCGGGCGCGCGGCTTGGCGGCCGATGCGGCGGCGCGCTCGGTCTTCGGCTCCGGCACCACATCGCCGGCGGCCTCGGCCGCGGTCTTCCGCGGCGACGGCTTGGGGGGCTTGCGGCCGGCGGCCGCCGGATCCTCGCTCGCCAGGCTCGCCTTCAGCGCTTCCATGAGGTCGATGATCTGCGCCTTCGGCGCGTCGGGCACCGGCGCGGTGATCTCCTGGCCGGCGACCTTGAGGTCGATCAGCTCGCGGGTGCGCTTGCGCACCTCGTCCTCGTACTCGGCGGGGTTGAAGGAGTCGGTCGCGATCTGGTCGACGAGCTGCACGGCGAGCTTGAGCTCCGGCGCCTTGACCTCGGCCTGGCCGATCGGCACCTCGGAGAAGTCGCGCACCTCGTCGGCGTAACGGAGCTGCTGCATGACCAGCCCCTGGCCGTACGGCCGCAGCAGGACCAGGTAGTCCTTGCCGCGGGCGCGGTAGCGGGCGAGGGCGGCGCGGCCGGTCTCGTGCATCGCCTCGGCGAGGAGGCGATAGGGACGGTCGCCGTTCTTGTCCGGCCCCAGGTAGTAGGACTTCTCGTAGTAGACCGGATCGACCTTGTCGAGCGGCACGAACTCGGTGATCTCGATGGCGTTCGTGGGCTCCGGGTTGAGCGCCTTGAGCTCCTCTTCCGAAAAGAGGACATATTGCCCGCGCGCGTACTCGTAACCTTTCACGATGTCATCCCTGCCCACCACCTCGTCATCCGTGGGGCAGACATATTGTTGCTTGAGGCGCGTGCCGCACTTCTTGTGCAGCATGTTGAGATGGATGCCGACGGACGATTCACCGGTCGAATAGAGCTTCACCGGGATCGACACCAGGCCGAAGGACACGGTTCCGGACGCGAAGGATCGCAGGCTCATAGTCACATATTATACAACGTCTGTGCCGAAGCACCAAGACCTCAGAGGCCCTCGCGCGCCGCGTCGCAACCCGCCGGCGAGCGCGCCCGCGGACGGCGTCGAAACGCCCGCCGGGCCGCAGCCGCGGCGCTTCGTCGTCCATCGCCACGGCGGCGCGCGGCCGCACGATTCGCTGCGCCTGGAGATCGCCGGCCGGTTCCATTCGTGGGCGCTGCCGCAGGGCCTGCCGCTGGTCTCGGCGGCGGGCGAGTTCACCAAGAAGCCGGCGTTCCAAACCGCCGACCTGCCGCTCGACGATTTCGATCGCGAAGGGATGTTGCCGGTCGGACGTCACGGCGCGGCGGCGACGATCGTCTGGGATCGCGGACTGTTCGTCGCGCTCGACGACGCCGTCGACGGGCTCGCCTCCGGCAAGCTGCTGTTCGAGCTGCGCGGTTACAAGCTGCGCGGCCTGTGGACTCTCTTCCGCATCCGCCAGCCGCCCGAGTGGCTGCTGATGAAGAAGCCGGACGGCTGGGCGCCGGAGCACGGTTACGCCCAGGTCGTCGAGGCGACCGCGGCGGCGCCGCGCGAGGAGTCGATCCTCTCCGGCCTCACCGTCGGCGAGCTGGCGACCGGCGGCCGCGGCGTCGCCGAGGTGCGCCGCCGGCTGGCGGCGGCGAAGGTGCCGCGCCGGCCCGTCGACGCCGCGGCGGTCAAGCCGATGCAGGCGAAGGCCGCCGCCGAGCCGTTCTCCGATCCAGGCTGGCTCTTCGAGCTCGACCACGACGGCAGGCGGCTGATCGCCGGCTCGGCCGCCGCGTCGATCGGCGCCAGCGAGACGGCGCCCGGAGCCGAACCCGCGCCGCGGGCGCACCTCGCCGCGCCCGACCTGCCGCCCGGCGGCCGCGCCGCCGGAGAGGTCTTCGTGGAGCTCGCCCGCGCCCTCGCTGCCCTCCCCTTCACCGCCGTGATGGACGGCGAGGCGGCGGTGCTCGACGACGACGGCCGCCCGGACGTTGCCCGGCTGCGCTGGCGCGAGCGGCTCGCCGCCGGCGAGGAGAGCGAGCGCGCCGCGCTCGCCCACCCCGCCACGCTCTATCTCTTCGATCTCCTCGCCTTCGAGGGGTGGGACCTGCGCAGCCTGCCGCTCGCCGAGCGCAAGGCTCTCCTCGCCCTGCTGCTGCCGCCGGTCGGGCCGCTGCGCTTCGCCGACGACGTCCGCGGCGCGGGCGAGGCGCTCTTCGCCGAGATCGAGCGGCGCGGCCTCGCCGGCATGCTGGCGCGGCGGCTCGACTCGCCCTACCGCGGCGGCCCGAGCGCCCGGTGGCTGGCCATCCGCGCCCGCCGCTGAACCGCCGACCGGGCGCCTACGGCGTCGACAGGTCGACCACCGCGGCGCCCGGCGCGTTGGCCTTCACCGAAGCGATCCCCTTCTCCATCGCCTCCGTCGTCGTGTACCGCTCGCTCGCGCCGATCACCTCGCCGTTGCCCGCCTTGAGCACGAAGTGGTGCTGGCCGCCGGCGCCGGTGCGGCGGTCGTAGCGGCCGTCGTCGGGGGCGTTGGCCTTCACCGAATCGATCCCCTTCTCGGCGCTCGCCTTCGCCTTGTACATCTCGCTCGCCAGGATCTTCTCGCCGTTGCCGGCCTTGAGATGGAAGTAGAACTGCTGGTCCTTGGAACGCTGGATCTCGAACTTTCCGGGCATCCGTCTCCTCCTCCTCACGATCGGGCGATCGGGGCCGTTCCGCCGGGCGATCCGCCCGAGCCAGCCGCACGCTGCGGAGACACCGCGCGCGTGCCGAAACGCCCCATGATGTAGGTGCTCCTAAATTATAGGCCGGACTGCGGTCGATGGGAGGGGGGAATTTGACCCAAATCCGCAAGGTTCAAGGCATCGTCGAATAGCGATAAACTCCTGCTTTCAGCTCGAGACGGAGGACGATCGATGGCGAAGCGGCGGCATGGCCTGGGCACGGCGGCATCTCTCACCCTGATAGTCCTCGCGGTCCTCGCCGCCGGCCCGAGCGCCGCGCAGGCGCCCGCCGCCGGCTCCTTCGCCCGCCTGGAGGCGCGCGCCGCCGGTCCCGGCGAGGCGTTCCAGTCGAGCGACGGCAGCGCCGCCGAGCGGGTGGACCTCGAGCCGTCGCTCGCCCCCGCCCTGCTCCAGCTCCACGCCGAGGAGACCGCCCGCGTCGCCGACTGGCCGGTAGCCCCCGGCGAGCGCCACACCGTCCTCCTCACCCGCCACGAGGTCTACGCCGCCGGCGCCCGCATCGTGCGGGTGGAGGGCCGCCGCGAGACCGAGCTGCCGCGCTCCCGCCTCGCCTTCTACTGGGGGGTCGGCGACGACGACGAGGACGTCCGCGTCTTCGCCTCGATCGATCCGGCGACGGGGTCGCTCGAGGGCTTCGCCCAGACCCGCGCCGGCCTGCACGAGCTGCGCGCCGTCGGCGGCCGCCACGAGGTGGCGAAGCCCGAGACCTTCCTGCCGGCCGCCGCCACGGCCGACGGTCCACCGAGCTGGACCTGCGGCGAGGAGAGCCTGCCGAAGAACCTGGCGCTGCCCTGGACCGCGCTCACGGCGCAGGCGCCGGCGGGCGCCGACGCCCTCCCCCTCGCCACCCTCTCGAGCGCCACCGTCGCCTTCGACACCGACAACGAGCTGATGCTCAGCAAGTTCAACAACGACACCACCGCCGCCACCAACTACCTGGCGAGCCTGGTCGCCGCGATCGACGTGATGTACGAGCGCGACCTGAACATCCGCCTGGTGCAGGGGATGACCTTCCTGCGCGTCTCGACGACCGCCGATCCCTACGTGCAGGTCGACACCTCGGGCGCCGACGGCAACGAGCTCAATGAGTTCTCGACCTACTGGGGAACCAACTACGGCAGCGTGCAGCGCATGGTGGCGGCGATGATCTCCGGCAAGCAGGGCTCGTCGAACTCCGCCTCCGGCATCGCCTGGGTCGGCGGCCTCTGCTCGACGAGCTTCGGCTACAGCTTCAGCCAGGTGTTCAAGATCAACTACCTCGCCGGCGACGCCCTCGTCGTCGGCCACGAGATCGGCCACAACTTCGGCACGCCGCACACCCACTGCTACACGCCGCCGATCGACATGTGCTTCAACACCGAGCCCGGCTGCTACTCCGGCCCCACCAGCTGCCCGGCGGCGCAGACCATCAACGGCGTCACCAACGTCGCCGGCACCATCATGAGCTACTGCCACCTGCTCGGCGGCTGCACCTCGTCGATGGTCTTCCATCCGCGCACGGTGACGCTCATCACCCCCGACATCACGAGCGCGCTCAACGTCTGCATCTTCCCCATCAACAACTCGCCGACCGTCAGCGGCGTCACGCCGCGCGGCGGCACCACCGCGGGCGGCTCGCCGGTCACCATCACGGGCACCAACTTCCAGGCCGGCGCCACGGTCTCCCTCGGCGGCGTCGCGGCGACCTCCGTCACCGTCGTCAGCGCCACCAAGATCACCGCCGTCACCGGCGCGCACGCGAGCGGCCTGGTGAGCGCGAGCGTCACCAACTCCGGCAGCCCGGCGGGGACGCTCTCCAACGCCTACTTCTACAACCCGCCCGCCACGGCGGCCACCTTCTTCACCCTCCCCCCCTGCCGCATGCTCGACACCCGCAACCCGGCCGGTCCGCTCGGCGGTCCGATCCTCGCCGGCGGCAGCACCCGGACCTTCAGCCTGATCGGCGCCTGCGGCGTTCCGGCCGGCGCCACCGCGCTCTCGGTCAACGTCACCGTCACCAGCCCGACCGCCGCCGGCTTCCTCGCCATCTATCCCGGCAACGCCATCCCCTTCGGCACCAGCGCCATCACCTTCTCGGCCGGCCAGACGATCGCCAACAACGCCATGATCCTCCTCGCCACCGACGGCAGCGGCACGGTGAGCGTGCAAAACGGCGGCGCCGGCGGCACGCACGTCATCCTCGACGTCAACGGCTACTTCCAGTAACCGGCGCACGTCGTCTCGGCGGTTTGCAGGGGGTCGCACCTGGGCTCGAACTTGACTCTATCTTCCGCTAGAACATAGAGTTACGAGCACCAGGCCATCTCAGGTCATCAGCTCTTGTCTTTGTCGAGTTGTTACCTAACAGTCACCTAAGATCGCCTGGCCACTCCTCAACCGGAGGGCTGGTGCGATGCTCACCGACCGGCAAATCAAGAGCCTGAAAACCGACCGACCGCAGGTCGATGTCTTCGACGGCGACCTCCCGGGCTTTGGCGTCCGCGTCACCAACAAGGCCCGAAAGAGCTTCTTCTTGTTCTACCGCCCCCGGCGCCTGGCGGACCCACGCCGCCGGCTCCGGCGGGTCACCTTCGGAACCTACCCCCACCTTCCCCTCGCGGAGGCACGCGAGCGCGCCCGTGCCCTCCTCCGCGAGATCGAGACGGGCAAGGACCCGAGCACCGGCTTGGCCCGGCAGTATGTCCGGCGGCGCTCTAAGAACCGCCAGGGCGCCGTGGCGGCCGACCCGCGGCTCGACAAGCTCTTCCCGGAAGGCTTCCTCCCCGGCCGGAAGGCTTCCTCCCCGGCACCTTCGGCGAGCTCTCGGCTCTCTACATGGAGCGGCACGTCTGGGTCAACCTAAAATCGCCACGTCACCACGAGGAGGCGCTACGGCGCGACCTCCTGCCGCGCTGGAGAGACACTCCCCTGGCCGAAGTGACCCGACGGGAGGTCTCCGACCCCTTGGGAGCGATCGTGCAGCGGGGAGCGGGAGCTCAGGCAAACCAGACGAAGAAGTACCTCTCTGGCATCTTCAGCTGGGGGCTTCAGCAAGGGATTGCCGAGAGCAACCCAGCCGCTGGCATGAAGGTCCCGGTCCGGCTCACCCCTCGGGATCGGTACCTTTCTGAGCGGGAGATCTCCGTCCTATGGCATACCCTCGACGCACAGTCCGATCCTCTGGCGGGGGCCTACAAGACCATCCTATTGACGGCCTGCCGACCGGGCGAAGTGCTGGGGCTCCGTTGGGAGGAGATTTCCGAGGACGGCAGCTGGTGGGTGCTCCCGGAGGCGCGCTCCAAGAACGGCCTCGTTCATCGGGCCTACCTCACACCACCGATGCGGCAAATTCTCCAGGCACGGCGAGCCTTGACAGGGACAAATCCCTTCGTTTTCCCCAAGTCCCGAGACGGCTCAGCCCTCCTATACTTCCAGACCCCGAAGCTCTGCAAGGTTCTAGGGTTCGACTTCAACCCACATGACCTACGGCGTACTGCGTCAACGCACCTCGCACGACTCGGCGTGAAGGACGAGATCCGAGAGGCCCTCCTGAACCACAAGAAGAAGGGGCTCCGGGGGGTGTACAACCTGTACGAATATGATCGTGAGAAACAGGAAGCCTTGGTGCTATGGGCGGAGGCTCTCGCCGCAATTACGGCAGCCCCTCATGCGAGCCGGCGGCGAGATGACGAGCTGTCAGGATGAGTGTCGCTACCACCCCTCCAGGAGGCGGGCCTGGAGCATGCCGAACGTGATCGCGAGAAGTGCGAGCGCGAACTGGCTTTGACGCCGGTCCTGGTTCGGTGCTCTCTGCCGGTAGAGGCCTACCCCACTAGAGGGGCGCGGCCCGCTCTGCGTGCCGGGACGATCAGCTATTCAAGACCCTTCATGGCGCCGAGGCCAAGAAGGGCACGCCGAAGGCGTGTTGGAAGACAGTTTCGGGAGGCTGGTCGTCGATCTCCCACTCCAGCCCCTGGCGGCCTGTATCGGCTATCCACTCTGGCGAAGTGCAAGACACTGCGGCTATGGATCGGGATCGTAGTCCCCTGATTGAACCTTTTTCTGCGCCCTCTTGAAGCACCATTCTGGGGCAGTATAGCTAGCTTGCCTAGCTTTCTCGAGCCGCTTCATCACTCTACGGAAGTCTGCGTCAAATGCGACAAACGGCTTCAGGCTAGAGATGCTCGCACACTGCCGAAATGCATCCTGCAAGTTCTTGAATTCGGCTGCCAGTTGAGCGCATTGCGATAGACGTCGGTCAAATTTCAATGCACGGTAAATCGTCGGGATGACGCCCGCCAGGAAGGCGAGTGCCGCGATCATCACCTTCACCGAGTCCAGGTCTGATTTCGTGAGCAACTTCCAGCTCGCCAAAGAACCTAGGATGAGAGGAACAATAGTGAATCCGATCCCCAGCGTCCGCAGAAAGCGCAGCCAGATAAAAAGCGACGTGGATGTGTAAATGCAGTTGCGCGAGAGGTCGCGGCACTCGGATACCATCGCATCCGTGGCCGCATCCGGCGAAGGGGGCATCGCAGTAGGTAGCATCAAGTAATGTCCGTTCCGAATATCCTCTGCCACCTATCAACCGCGTACATGGGCAGCTCGCGCTCTTCGAAATCGGACGCTGTCACAGCCAGTTCGTAGGCCGATTGCGCACGCGACACCCAAGAATCGCCGAGCAGCACGAACTCACCGGTGCCAGGGTTAGTCACGTATGAACCACTTTGCTGAACCAGAAAGCCGAAGAAGTCGCGGATCAGCCAGTCGTAGAGACTACGCGTCGAGTGGCCATAGCTGAGGGTCGGCAAGAATTTCATCACCAGGAGTTCAATCTGGAACGACTTTAGTAGTCCTCTCGCGTTACAAGCCTGCTGCCACTGCTTAATCATTTTAACCAGGTCACGGGTGGTCCCCTCCATAGCCGCATCAGACATCTGGATTGCCGCGATCTCTGCTCGGGGGTCAATCGTCTTGTAGCTGCCGTTATCGTGAGTGTCGCAAATCACATACTGACCGCTATCAAGCGCGAATGCCGGAACGACTTCGACACCGTGGCCGCTGGTGAAACAAACAACGACCACCTGTCCGTCGCCTCGCATTCGAGTTGCCGGATATCTGACGCTGAGCGCGCCCCTAACCTCCTGAAGTAACTGCGATTGCCGATTGCCGCTCCGACCCTGGAATCGTTCATAGGTCTCGTAAGGCAGTACGAAGATGACATCTACATCACGTGGCGGTCGTCCCTGCGTATCCTTTCCCCATGACCCTTCGATAATGCAATGGGCGCTATCTGAGTCAAGCGCCCAATACGCAGCGTTAAGACACCTAACAACTCCTTCGACCTTTGTCTTTGCATCCTGCTGCTGCAATGGTGTCAGAAGCAATCTTCGGGCGAACCCACCGAACCGCGCCTCGACCTGCGCATTGACCCGAGCCGCCCATTGTTGCCGGAGGTGATCTTCAAGCAGCGAAGGACCGGTCGGCAGGTTCACACTATGTTTATACACCTACTGCATCTGCGAGACAAGATTCGGGCGACATCAGCGGACGAGACTCAGCCTTCTCTTGGTAAGGCTCCGAGCCGTTGCCGAGCCGTTTTTATTCTCGACTCTTCCGAGGCCGCGGCTGTGGGAGCTGTGGATCGCCGCCCCGGTCTGCTCCATAGGCCGGCTTCATAGCCTGTGGAGCGGGGCGCGCGATCCAAGGGGCATGGGAAGGTCCGGGGTGGTGGGTGGAGGCCCGGAGCCTTCCATCCCCCGTCAGCTTCCATTGTCTTGCCTCGCAGATCAACGGGACCGGGTTGGTTGATTTCTGTGTAACTCCTCGCCCCGGCCCTCAGGCCGGGATCGCGACCGCCTCCTGTTGCCCTACCTGGAGCTTCTCGAGCTTTTCCTTGGCCGCCTTTGCCCAGGTCTGCCAGGCCGGCAGCTGCACCGCCTTGCCACCTTGGTAGACCTCGAGCGGCGGGATCGGATCGCCGCCGGCTTCAGGTACCAGGGCCCAATGCGGCCGGATCTCGTTGTACCGCTGCCGGAATGCGTCGAGCTTCTCGCGCGCCTCCGGCGGCGAGGCGTACAAGTGCCAGTAGACCTCCTCGGCCTTGAGCGTGCGGTGAAACCGCTCGAGCAAGCCCAGCTGCTCGGGCGTCCGATAGCGAGTCCGCACGTGGTCCAGGCTTCCGGCGATGTGCCCCCGAAACCGACGCGACAAGAAGCTCGACCCATTGTCCGTGACCAGCGTCGGCCGCCGTGCGAGCGGGCCGTGGAGCCGCTCGGCTTCGGTCTTGGCTTTCTCGATGCCGACGATCAGAGACGCCGCATCGAAGCTGGGTGATAGGTGAATCGCCAAGAGGTACCGGCTGA
The DNA here is from genome assembly GCA_963755825.1 of uncultured Acidobacteriota bacterium. GTDB lineage: Bacteria > Acidobacteriota > Thermoanaerobaculia > Multivoradales > UBA5704 > DATBQN01. Next base: position 1,556,906 of record CAVWLA010000001.1, read on the forward strand.
AGTAGTCGACGACCGTCACCGCGTACCACCAGCCGTGGCCCGGAATGTGGAGGTAGGTCACGTCGGCCTGCCAGAGCTCGTTCGGGCCCTGCGGCAGCAGCTCGAACAGCTTGGCCGCCTGGTACAGCTCGGTATCGCGGCTGCGCTTCTTGATCAGCAGGCCGGCGGTCTTCAAGACTCGGTACACGAAGCGGTCCGTGACCCGCTGGCCAGCCCGGCGAAGCACGACCGCCAATCGCTTGTAGCCCCACCACGGGAACTGCTTGGCGAAGCCGATCACTACCGCAGAAAGCTGCGGATCGAGTGGCCGCGGAGACGGCCCAGGACGCCGCCGCGCAACCACCGGTCGGCGGAAGAAGCTCGAGCACGGCAGGCCCAGAGCACGGACCACCTGCTTCAGGCGCACCGTCGGCCGGCTACGAACTGCGTCCCGAATCATGCTGCGAAGCAGCTCACTCAGCATGAGCCGGCCCGGAGTTTTTTTAAAATGTCGTTGGCGATCGACAGCTCGCCGATGATCTGCGCCCGCTTCGCCAGCTCTCCCTCCAGCTGCTCGATGCGGCGGGCCGCCGCCGCCGCCACCGAACCATCCGGCTTGGCCAAGCCCGTCTTGCCCGCCGCCAGGAACGCTTCGCGCCAGCGGTAGATCGTCACCTCGCTCACCTGGTACCGCCGCGACAGCGCAGCCGCCGACTCCTCCCGCCGCAGCAGCGCCAGAACCACCTCCAGCCGCTCCTCCGCCTTCAGCTCGCTCTTCTTCGCCATCCTGGGTCTCCCTTGTCGGCCTATCGGCCTTACTCTACCCAGGTCCCAAGATCTACGAGCTATACAATCAGGAGAAGCACGATGAGACAGGATGTGCAGGAGAATCGCCCGGCGATGGCGTTGCGCTGCCGGGAGGTTGTGCGACGGACGGGTCTAAGTCGAGCGACCATCTACCGCCTCATGACGCGGGGAGAGTTCCCGCGACAGCACCAACTCTCCAGTGGCAGGGTAGGCTGGAGCGAGCTGGAAATCGAGCGTTGGCTCAGGAGCCATCTCGGCGAGACGAAGACTTCCTTCTGAGCGAGAGGGGCCCATGCCCTCGCTCGCCCTCAGCCTCCCGGCCGGTTCGTCCATCGTGGGGACCTAACGGCGGGCCATCTCGACCTCGGCCCGGACCTGTAGGGCGAGCTCCAGGGTGGCGGCATTCCTTGCGGCGGCGTCGCAGAAAAGACGGAGGGCGGCCAGGGCTTCGCGGGCGATCCTCTGGGCCTTGAAGATCCAGGCCATTTCAAGGGCCAGCTCGCGCACCTCGGCCGTGCGGCCGGACTCCAGCCAGAGGACCGCCAGCTCCAACGACACCAGCGCGGCGTCGTACGGAAGGCGGAGGCGGGTGAGCTCCCGCTGAACCTCAACGAAGAATGCCATCGCCTCCTTCCTGTGTCCCAATCCGGCACACAGGCGCCCCTCCACCCAGCGTACTCGGAGCCGCTCTAGCTTGTTGCCCTGCGCAGACGCCAGCTCGGCCACCGGCGGCCAAAGCGCCGCCGCTTCGGCGAAGCGCTCGAGATGGACGAGGTTCAAGGCGGTCTTGAAGTTGTGGAGGAAGGCCAGGCGGGCGTCGCCGCAGCCCTCGATCACCGGAGCGGCCTCGGCTAGCACGGCGAGCGCCCGCTCGATTTCCCCTCTCTGCTCGTAGACGTGCTCCCGCTGGAGAAGGATGCGGCCCTCGGCCGCCCGATCGGCTCCGGTCGCCGCCCTCGCACGGTTTAGCAGGTCGAGCGCCTCCGGGAAGCGCTGCTGGGCTCGGCGCAGCGAGGCTTCGAGGGAAAGCATTTGCCACTCCGCGAGACCGGCGGTTCGGAGTCAGCCCCCGCCCGCCAGAGCTCCCAGGCGCGGGCGAAGTCCTCCTCGGAGCGGTCGAAGTCGTTGCCCACCCGCCAGGCGTTGGCGCGCCGGGCCAGGCAGTGGCCCTGGAGCCGCAGGCAGAAGCCCGGCTCTGCCGCCACCTGCCTGGCGATCGAGCAGGCGAGCTCCGCGAGCTCCAAGGCCTTCTCCGCGTCGTCGGCCGCCGCCTCGACGCTCGCCTCGGCCACCCGCACCGCCAGCGCCCAGGCTCGCCAGGGCCGCAGCGCCAGGTCGAGGAGGCGCCGCCGCTCCCGGTCCGACAACGGCGCGAGCGCCGTCCAGACGACCTCGGCCTCGCGCCGGGCCTCGTCCGGCGACGGCCGACGGGGCGTGGCCAGCGCGGTCCCGACGACGCGGGATCCGGCCGCCAACAATGCGAGGTCGAGAACCTCCTGCTCCAGGGTCGCGCCACCCTCTAGGTTGTCGCGCTGAGCGCCCGCGGTCGAGAGGACCGCCTCGAAGAGGCGGCGCAGGTGCACGACGACCGCCCATGGGAGCCTCGAGGCGGCGGCCATGCGGCGCAGTACCTCCTCGGAGGCCGCCTTCAGGCCCTCCTCCAGGCGGGAGATCTCGCTCTGGTCCACGCGCGCGGCGCGGCCGAATTCGGCCTGCGTCTTCTTGCCCGCCACCTGGCGTAGGAAAACCACCAGCAGCCGCGTCACCCGCGGGTCTCCAGCATTTTTAGTCATCTGGGATCCTCTTCGTGCTTTTTCATAAGGTATGGTGGAATGGTTCACCTTTTCGGAAGAAGGTCGCCCCCGCAGGCCATAGCGACCGCGGTGGAGCGCCCTTCGCGAAGGAGTCCTCATGACCAGCCTTTCCCCCCCTGCCAAGGTGCTCCTCCTGCTGCTCGCCCTCTTCCTGGCTCTCCCCTGGGGCCTGGCCGCGGTGCCCCGGCGCGCGGCGCCTTCGCGCGCCGTGGTGGAGGCTCCGGCTACCGCGGCGTATCTCACGGCTTGGATCGGAGGCTGGATGAGGAGCCTCTGGGGCACGGAGGGGGCTAACATCGATCCGAACGGCCTCGCCACCGCGCACCCAAGCACCGGGCCGACCGGCGCCAAGATCGATCCCACCGGCCACGCCGCCGCCAACGCGGGCACCAACATCGATCCAAACCTCTAGGCGGGCAGCCGGCCGAATGGAGCCCGGAGAGCCGGGCTGCGACCGGCCACCACGTCGGAGGAACCGCTCGCTCACCCTCGGCCTCCCGGCCGGCGCTCTAACCGGGAGGCCGAGCGCAGGGCCATCTCGACCTCCGCTTGGACGCGCCGGGCAAGTTCCATCGTGGCAGCATCCCTCTCGGCGGCATCGCAGAAGAGGCGGAGAGCTGCCAGGGCTTCGCGGGCGATTTTCTTGGCCTTGAAAATCCAGGCCATCTCCAGGGCCAGCTCGCGCACCTCGGCCATGCGTCCGGCCTCCAGCCAGAGAATCGCCAACTCCAGCGACACCAGGGCAGCGTCGTGCGGAAGGCGCAGGCGGGTGAATTCCCGCTGCACCTGGACGAAGATCGCCATCGCCTCCAGCCTCTCGCCCATTCCGGCCCGCAGCCGCCCCTCCACCCATCGCACGCGGAGCCGCTCCAGGTTGTTGCCCTGCCCAGCCGCCAGCTCGACGACCCCCGGCCATAGCGCCGCCGCCTCGGCGAAGCGCTCGCGATGGACGAGGTTCAAGGCGGTCTTGAAGTTGTGTAGGAAGGCAAGGCGGACGTCACCGCAGCCTTCGATCACCGGAGCGGCCTCCGCCAGCACTGCAAGTGCCTGCTCGATGTCGCCCACCTGCTCGTAGATGTGCTCCCGCTGGAGAAGGATGTGGCCCACGGCCGGCCGGTCCCCTCCGGCCGCCGCTCTCGCGCGGTCGAGCAGGTTGAGTGCCTCCGGGAAGCGTTGCTGGGCTCGGCGCAGGGAGGCCTCGAGGGAGAGCATCTGCCACTCTGCGAGGAGCGGCGGGTCGGTATCGGCGCCCGCCCGCCAGAGTTCCCAGGCGCGGGCGAAATCCTCCTCGGCGCGGTCGAAGTCGTTGCCCACCCGCCAGGCGTTGCCGCGCCGGGCCAAACAGTGCCCCTGGAGCCGCAGGCAGAAGGCCGGCTCCGCCACCACTTGCTCGGCGATCGAGCAGGCCAGCTCCGCCAGTTCCAGCGCCCTCTCCGCGTCGTCGGCCGCCGCCGCCACACTCGCCTCGGCCACAAGTACCGCGAAGGCCCACGTCCGGTACTCCGGGTAGATCGACGGCAGCGCCTGCCGCTCAGCGGGTGCGCAGCTCATCATCAGGGAGAGAGCCTCCGCGGCCTCCTGCCGCGCTCGCGCTGCCTTCGCCTGCCGCAGGTCCCGCGCGAGGCCGGCGGCGAGGGCCTCCGCAACGCTCCAAGCCGCGGCGAGGGCAGCGCGGTAGACCTCCCAACGCTCTTCCTCGGAGAGGGCCACTGGCGAGGGGGACTCCAGATGCGCCATGGCGGCGATCAGCTCGTCGGCAAAGACCAGCACGTCGACCGCCTCCGGCGCGCAGGGTAGGTGCGGGAGGATGGCCTCCAAGGCCTCACGGCTCAATGGTTCCCTGCCGTTTTCCAGGCGACCGAGCCGGCTCTCCCCCGACCAGCCGAGGCGGTTGGCGAGCTCCTTCTTCTCGATACCCAGCATGCATCGCAGGTGCTGCAAGATCCGCCCGTACAACGATGGCACCATCGGAGCATCTCCTGAGTCGTTTCGTGACGGGTTCAGTTGACGTTGGCTCCATAACCTATGACTTAAGCAGTCTCGTTGCAACAGCTGGCGCGACGGCGCTTAGCCTCTCCTTCGAGTTTGTCATCGAGCCGCCGGCCTGGCGGGTCGACGAGGAGGAAGCTGAGGATGGCGGACGCGACAACCGATACCGAGCTGCCGAAGGCGCTCTGGGATCGCTTTTCGGAGGTGACGGATGGCCTCGTCGTCGAGCTCGCTGCCGAGGCTAAGCGGACGCCAGCGCTCCTCGCCGAGCGGGCAGGAGAAAGCAGGCGAAGGATCCACTCCGTAAGGCAGCTTCTTCTAGCCAACAGCCCCCTGGTAGTTGCTCGATGCAAGCGAGGCCCGTTGAGTTGGGCGACGTCTACTTCCCCGAGGCCTCGATGACCGAAGGGAACCTCTCGGGCGAGGAAGCGAGCGCAGCAGCTGGGCCAGTCAAGGCTCAACTGCGAGCGATGGTGGCCGTTCTGACCGCGGTTCGCGGGCGCCTCGGCTCCCCCCGCTTTGTGGTCGCTCCTCGATCGCGAGTTGCCGCGGCACCTTGCGGAGCGGGTGCGCGAGTCACGCGAGGCGCAGGAGCTGTTCGAGGAGCTCATGGGGTTGCCAGCCAGCGAGCGAAAGCCTGCCATGGAGAGTGAACGGTTTCACCGCTCAGCCCTGGTCGATAGGCTGCTCGAAGAGGCGGACGGAAACCTGGTCGAGAATCTCGCGCGAGCGCAAGATCTCGCGAGCCTGGCATCCGATGTGGCCGGACGCCTCAGTGATGGGGCCGAGGCCGTAGACGGTCGTGCCCGGGCGGCCTGTCGGGTCGCCACTTCCCGCCGTCTCGGCGGCGATCATCCGGGGGCGGAGGCGGCCCTCGCGGAAGCGACTCTCCATTCCGGCGATGGCGAGGTCCAGGCCGATCTCTGTCGGGCTCTAGCTCTACTACGGTGGGAGCAGGGGCGAACGGACGAAGCGGCAGCGCTTCTCGAACGCGCGGCGGAGGTTTGGGCCGAAGAAGAGGTGCCGCATGAGGAGAGCGCCTGTCGCGTGCTACGGGCGCTCCTCCGAGTGGAGGAGGGGAAGGCCGGTCATGTCGTCGAGCTGCTGAGTGAGGAGCTGCCGATCCTCGCCGACCCCTGGCTGACGCTCTATGGCGGCCTCGCCCTGGCCCTCGGCTTCGCGGACCGCGAGCTCGGAGAGAGCGCACGGCGCCAGCGAGAGCAGAGCACTGCTCTCATGCACCGTAAGCCAGCGGCGGTCTATCTGTATGCGCTCCGCCTGCGAGGTGAAATCGCGGCGAGCCTGGGCGAAAAGGACACCGCGGAGAGCCTCTTCGATGAGCTACGGCGGGAGGCCCTGAACTTCGGGTGGTTGCCGGAAGCCGCCGCGGCGACGCTCGGGCTAGCAAGCATCGACGCTGAGCAGGGCGAGTCTGGCGGGCGGGCGAGAGAGCACGAGGACGAGCTCAAGACGAAATTCGGCGAGACAGAAGGGTTGGACATAGTGCTCGCGGCCCTCCGCGAATACCCGGCCCAACTCGCGCTGGGCGAGCAGCCGCGGTCTTTCGCAGTGTCTCTCGCGGCCACCTTGTTCCGGCTGCTTCGACTTCAAGGCGTGCGAAGCGCGCCGCTGCCCTTCATCTGAAAGGGATCGGATGGGAACCAAGAGCTACTGCATTGAGTTGACGGCAGACGGTTGTAACTATCGATCGGTTGCCTACAAGACGCGTGAGCTCGCGGCCTCTGCAGTAGCGCGGCTCTTGGGAAGTCAGCTCTGGCAGTCGCGCATGACCTCAAGCGTCGCTCTACCGAACTACTGCGTGCGCGTGGTGGAAGTGGAGGAGAAAGCAGCAAGCCACCCTCTAGGCGAGTTTCCCTTTCCGAATTCTCCGAGCCCTTGCGGCGCCGTCTCTACGATCAGGTTGCAGCCGACTACTTCACGCTCACCAACCCGAACTTGGACGACACGAACCACTGTCCACAGCCTCGGTGCCCAGATACCGCGGCCCTCAAGATTCTATTTCTGGCGGGCCGGTGGTTAGCGACGTGGAATCGCCTCGACCTCCAGACCGGAACAGCCGAGGATCGGAGTGAGCTTCTGCGCCTCCATGGAACCAAGAGCGGAATCGTCTACTACGAGGTTTGAGATGCCGACCGTAGGTCACACGAGGGCGGAGTGCAATCCGCTGAATCGGAAGCAAGGTAGCTCCTTTCCTAGCTGGCTTCTTTCAACAGCAGAACTCGAAACGGCTCTGCGGCGGAACCATTGGAACGTCGTCGCCGCGGCCGGAGAGCTCGGCGTCAGTCGTGAGCATCTGACGGATGGATTGGAAACGCTCGGTATCGATCGACCTGCACCTCGGCTTGACCGGAGTCGCCCCTGTCCCCGGTGCGATGCGGCGGCTGGCGAGCCCTGCAGCTTCGCCCGTAACATCCACCCGCGATCACTGCACTTGGAGTGCCCAATCCCACGCGGCGAGATCACAGGAACACGCACACCGTTGGCTGACGAACCAGCGGCACACGACGTCTTGCAGGACGGTCCGCAAGAACAGGTGTTTCGCGAAACGATGCTTCGTTTTGCGAGTCCGAAGGATCGCGCTGCTCTGGTACGTGTCGGCTGGATGTTGTTCTCCTACGGCTTGAATATCCGAGCCGACCTGGAAGCCGGCGCTGGCGGTGGTTCGCCGGTCCGCTCGGCTCTACGAGCCGCAGCTCGCGACATCCGCCACCTAGAGAGTTTTCTCGGCGACCTCTGCCAGGACGAAGAAATGAAAGCGGAGATGACCGAGCTTGCCGAAGTTGCCAGCCGTTGCGGGAACGAGATGGGCCGGATCGCTGTCTCAATAGAACGGGCCTTGGATTCGCTGTCGCGGCCTGCAATGAGGTCTGCGATCGGTCCCGATATCGAGGGCGGGGAGTGCGATCTCTGGCAGCGCCAGAGGTTCGCCGGAGATTGGATGATATCCACGGCATTCGCGTATTAACTGTCGTCGATCGACTCTTTCGAGAGGGCTTACTGATGACGCACCGGCTCAGACCACAAATCGTCAAGAACTTCGGTTGGTTTGCGGTGGTATGCATTCTCGCCGCCGCAAACGCAGGCGCTCCCGCACTGGCGCAGATCGATCTCCTGGGCTCGGAGCTCTCGCTCCAGAGCCCGTCGAACACCGACGTCAACGTGGCGCCCGCGGTGGCGAGCGACCCGGCCGGCAATTTCGTCGCCGTCTGGCAGCGGCAGGGCTCCGGCAGCTATCAGATCTTCGCCCGGCTCTTCGACCGCAGCGGCGCCGCGCTGGGGAGCGAGTTCCAGGTCAACCAGTCAAGTGCCGGCTGCCACCGCTTCCCGGCGGTGGCGCGCGACGGCGCCGGCAACTTCGTCGTCGTCTGGCAGAGCGAGCCCGGCACTGGCGGCAGCGACATCGTGGCGCGCAAGTTCAGCGCCAGCGGGTCGCCAACGAGCGGTGAGCTGACGGTCAACTCGACCTCCGGGACGCGCACTCATCCGGCGGTCGCGGCGGCTCCTACGGGCGAGCTCCTCGTCGTCTGGCAGAGCGACGGCGCCGATGGCAGCAGCTGGGGCGTCTACGGCCAGGACTACACGCGCGACGCGGTGCCGGTGCGGACGGGGACGAGCGAGTTCCTCGTCAACCAGACGACCGCTGGAGCGCAGGATTCGCCTGCGGTCGCCTTCCTCCCCTCGAACAGCGGCACACCGCGGTACGCGGTCGTCTGGGAGAGCAGCGGCGGCTCGCCGAGCGGCATTCTCCTGCGGACGTTCAGCGCCGCCGGCGCGGCCCTCCTCAACGAGCAGCAGGTCAACGCCGTGCCGTTCACGGGCCAAGGGGCGCCTCGCCTCGCCGTCGACGCCTCGGGCAACATCGTCGTCGTCTGGCAGAGCCAGAACGAGGAGATGCCGGGCACCGGCTACGGCGTCCTCCTCCGTCGCTTCACCGCCGGCGGCACGCCGCTCTCCGGCGAGCTCCTCATCAACGCGACGACGGCGGGCGACCAGTTCGAGCCGGCGGTGGCGAGCGACGCCTCGGGGAACTTCCTCGTCGCCTGGACGAGCGCTCTCCAGGACGGCAGCGGCCTCGGCGTCTTCGCGGTGGGCGTCGACCGCCGCCTGGTCGCGTCGACCGCCGAGCTGCAGCTCTACGGTCCTGCATCGGCGAGCGGAGACCAGCACCTCCCCGCCGTCGCCGCCAGCGCCGGAGGCCGCATCTTCGCCGTCTGGCAGAGCGACGGCTCGCCGGCCTTCATTCAGGGTCGAGCGCTCCAGGTCCGCGGTTTGAGCTTTTTTGCCCTGCCGCCCCTCCGGCTCTACGACAGCCGGACGGCGCCCAACATCATCCTCGCCGCCGGCGAGAGCCGGTCGCTCGACTTCACCGGCCTCGCCGGCATCCCGCCGACGGCCAAGGCTCTGTCGCTCAACGTGACGGTCGCCGGCCCCGCGGCCGCCGGTTCGCTGACGGTGCTGCCCAACGACGCGCCGCTGGTGACGACGACGACGGTCTGGTACGACGCCGGCGGCAACCGCGCCGACAACGCGGTCGTACCGCTGGCGCGGGACGGCACGGTGAGGGTCCGTGCCGTCACCACCCAGCGGACCCATCTGGTGATCGACATCAACGGTTATTTCCAGTAGGCCCAAGAGGAACGCCCGCATGCGACGTCTCATCGCCCTTAGTGCCCTCGCCCTGGGAGCGCTCCTGGTGCTTCCCGCGGCGGCGCAGCTCACCTTCACGGCACTCTCGCCGCCGTGCCGGGTCCTCGACACGAGGAAGACAAGCGGACCGACGGCGCAGACCGCCGGCCAGCCTCTACAGGCGAACACGAGCTACACATTCAACGTGCAGGGCAACGCCGGCGACAGCGGCAACGGCAGCGCCTGCGCGATGGCGGTGCCGGCCGGCGCCGTCGCGGTCTTCCTCAACGCCACGGCCGTCGTCCCAGCGGGCGCGGGAGACATCCGTCTCTATCCTGCCGGCCTGACATCGATCCCCACGGTCTCGGCGATCAACTACGGCGCCGGCGTGACCCTCGCCAACGGAGCCATCGTGCCGCTCGCGGCGACGGCTCCCGACCTCGGCGCGAAGGTCGACGTCAACGGCGCGCACTTCGTCCTCGACATCGCCGGCTACTTCACCGCGAGCGGCCCCCTCAAGTACTACCCTCTCGATCCCTGCCGCGCCTACGACACGCGCTTGGCCTCCGGGCCGACCGGCGGCAGTCCCATCCCTTACCACGTCGCCCAGCCCTTCACTCTGCAGGGCCAGTGTGCCGTTCCCGTGGGCGCCAAGGCGGCCGTGCTCACCGTCTCGGCGCTCAATCCGACGGTGAGCGGAGACCTGCGTGTCGTTCCGGGAACGCCGACGCCGTTGCCTGTCATCTCCACTCTCAACTTCAACGCCGGCGAGCCAGCGATCGCCAACGGCGTCTTCATGCCGCTCACAGCGGCGACGCCCGATCTCAGCGTCTACGCCGATCCCGGCACCTCGGGAGCCCTTCACGTGCTGATCGACGTCATGGGGTACTTCGAATGATCGGATATGGCAAACAGATCGCATCGCCACTCACGGCGGCTCTCGTCCTCGCCCTTCTCGGCGGCCTCAGCAGCCTCGGTACCTCGCCTCTCACGGCGCAGTCGTGTGGCGGCTGCCCGGGTGCCGATATCCCCGCCTTCGTGTGCTCCTTCGCCGACAGCACCGTCTCCACCGATCCCTGCCCCGGCAGCTTCCCCAACTGCGTGCCGCCGGTCGTCAACAGCTCGCGGATCGACGTCATCGCGGGGAGCGGCGGCAACTTCGAGGCGCGGCTCGTCGTCTCGGTGACGGCTCCGTCGAACAACGATACGAACGCGCCCGACTTCGGCCGCCTCAACCTCTATTGGGCGCAGGGCTCGACGCCGCTCAACCCGACGAACAACCTCTGCCAGGACCACACCACGAACCGTGCCGAGACCTACATCGCGCAGACCGTCAACTGCGCCGGAGCACCCTACGACTTCGGCACCTACTCGCTGCGCGCGGTCGTCTGCGAAGGTGCCTCCTGCCAGAAGATCACCGACGCCGGCGGCCTCGCTTTCATGGTGACGAAGAGCATGCTCGGCTGTCCCGTGCCGCCGCCCGAGAACTGCAACGAGCCGAGCGGAGATGCCTCCGGCGCTTCGGGAGAGACCTGTATGGAATGCCGCCGCGTCGGTGGCGGCAACAGCGGCGGACAGAGCGGCGGCGGCGGCTCGCCCGGCGGGGGCTCGGGTGGGAGCGGCGGTCCCGGCGATCCGGGCGACCCCGGTTGCGCCAGCGGCCTCGACGGCACGGTCGCCTGCTCGCCGGGCTGGAGCGGGCCGGGGGCGTTCCTGCACTACGCCTCGAACGGCCCCGGCAACGCCCCCTGGCCGGGGGCGGCGGGCTCCAATCCCTGGCAGATGACGCTGGGGCGCAACTGGTCGCACGACCACGCGGAGCGGATCGTCACCGATCCGGACTCGTCGCACGTCTGGCTCATCACCCGCTACGGCAGCTTCAAGGAGTTTTCCGCTCCCGATGGGACCGGGCTCTACCAGCATGTGGCGCCATCCGACGAGTATCGCCAGCTCTTCCTCGTCGGCAGCGCCTGGCAGCTGAAAGGCCTCGACGGCTCGGTGGAGTATTTCCTCGCCAACGGCCTGTGGGACAAGACGGTCCTGCCGGCGGACTTGGGCCACCCGATCCAAGGGAGCTACACGGGGACGCAGCTCACCGCCGTGAGCTTTCCGGACGGCCGCTCCGAGACCTATTCCTACTACACCAGCGGCGCCTCGACGGGAAAGCTCCACACGATTACCGAGAACGGCGTCGCCGGCTCGCCGGCGCTGTCGCGCACCTGGACCTATCTCTGGAGCGGCGACGACCTCGTCGACATCCAGCGGCCGGACCTGACGACCTGGGAATTCACCTACGCCACCAACGGCGCGGCGGCGGGTTACCTGTCGCAGGTGCGGCTGGTCGGCACCGACCTCTCGGGCCGGGTGATGGCGGCGTTCCAAAACGACGCCACGGGGACGCGTCCGATCCAGAGCTGGCGGGGCGATCCGGTCTTCTCCAACGCGTCCGCCGTCGACAAGCAGACGTTCACCTACACCCTGAGCGGCTCCCAGGTGACGCAGAACGTGGCGACGGAGACGGTGAGCGCCACCTATACCGATTCGACCACCTTCAATCTGGGGATGGACACGGTGAGCCGCAAGACGAAGGTGCTGTCGTTCGTCGGCACCTGCCCGACCTGCGGCCTGGCGCCGAGCACGAGCTTCGAGTTCACCGACGGCACGAATCCCCTGCTGCCGACGGCGATGATCGACGGGCGCGGCATCCGCACCGAGCTCACCTACGGCGCGCACGGGCGGATGACGGTGCGCAAGGAGAACGTCGTCTCGGGGGTGCCGCAGCGGACGACGACGTACGTCTACGACACCCACTTCCCGGGCCTCGTCGCCGAGATCGATCAGCCGTCGACCTCGGGTGGCAGCCATCTGCGGACGACGCTCCTCGCCTACGACCCGACGACGAGCGACCTCTCCGCGCGAACCGACAGCGGCTTCGAGAGCGGCGTGACCACGGGGAGCCTGTCCTGCGCCAGCGCTCCCGGTGCCTACAGCTGCGCGACCGCCTACACCTACAACTCGGCGGGCCGGCCGCTCACCATCGATCCGCCGGGCTTCGGGACGGCGGACCAGACGGTCTCGACCTACAACGTGGCGGGCCGCAACGGCTATCTGCCGGACACCCGGGTCGATCCCCTCGTCGGCACGACGATCTTCGGCTATGACGGCCTCAACCGCCGGACCTCGGTCGTCGACCCCAACGGGGTCGCCGCGCTGACCAGCTACGACGCGCTCGACCGCCTGACCCAGGTGAGGCAGCAGGGGGCGTCGCCGCCGACGGACGACCTGGTGACGAGCTATACCTACGACGTCTTCGGCGATCTCGCCTGCGTCCAGCTGCCGCGCGGCAACGGCATCGCGTACGCCTACGACTCGGCCGGGAGGATGACCGAGATGCGCCGGCAGGCCGACTGCAACCCGGCGACGCAGGCCCTCGAGAGGACGGTCTACGCCTATGACGGCGCCGACAACCGGAGCTCCGAGGACCGCCAGCGCTGGACGGGCTCGGCTTGGTCGTCGGATTCGAAGACCGAGTACATCTATAGCTGTCACCTCGACAAGATGACGCAGGGCAAGGGGAGCGCGGCGGAGAGCGTCACCGAGTACTGCTACGACGAGGACTTCAACCTGAAACAGACCTGGGACGCCAATCATCCGCGCGGCAACCCGGCGTCGCCAAATCCCTCGACGCTGACCTACACCTACGACAACCTGAATCGCTTGACGAGGGCGAGCCAGCCGTGGACGACGGGTACGGCGGACACTCAGTACACCTACGACATCCAGGATCACCTGGCGCAGGTGACGGACGCCGAAGGCAACGTCACCGCCTACACGACGAGCGACCGCAGCCTGCTGACGCAGCAGACCTCGCCGGTCTCCGGCACCACCAGCTACGTCTACAACGAGCACGGACAGATGACGAGCCAGACCGACGCGCGCGGCGTCGTCACGACGCGGACGCTCGACGCCCTCGACCGCGCGACGCAGGCGGCCTTCTCGGACGGCACGCCGGCGGTGGTCTATGGCTATGACGCGCCCTGCGCCTTCGGCAGAGGCAGGCTCTGCTCGGTCGTGGAAGGCGGCAGCACGGTCGCCTATTCCTACGATCGCTTCAGCCGCACGCTCCAGGACGGCGCCCTGACCTATGCCTACGACACCAACGGCAACCGCGCCCAGATCGGCTATCCGGGCGGCCTCACCGCGGCCTACAGCTTCGATTTCGCAGACCGCCCGGCGACGCTCTCCTACAACGCGGGCGCGGGCAGCGTGCCGGTCGTCGTCGCCGCGAGCTACCTCTCCTCGGGTCCCTTGAGCGCGCTCTCGCTGGCGAACGGCCTCACCGAGACGCACGCCTTCGACGCGCGCTACTACCCTTCCGCCGTGACCGTCGCCGGCGCCGCCAGCCTCAACTGGAGCTATGCTATCGATGGCGTCGGCAACATCACGGGCATCAACGACGGGACGACCAACCGCGTGTACGGCTACGTCGATCAGCTCTACTTCCTGAAGCAGGGCGACGGCCCCTGGGGGACGCGGAGCTGGACCTACGATCGCATCGGCAACCGTCTCACCGAGGCCCGCGGCACGACGACCGACACCTACACCTATCTCTCCGGCCACAATCCGCGGCTGGCCTCGATCGCCCTCGGCGGCGGCGCCGGCACCCGGCGGCTCCTCTACGACACGGTGGGGAACGAGCTCCAAGAGTCCGGCCCCACCACCCAGCTCGATCTCTCCTACGACGGTGCCAACCGCCTCATCCGCCAGGCCGACGAGAGCACCAAGGCGGCGACCTCCCTCACCTACGACGGCCGCAACTTCCTCGTACAGGCGCGCCAGGATCTCAATTCCTGCTCGCCGGTCGCCACCCAGTCGACCTATACCTCGGAGGGCCTTCTCCTGCGCCGCTCGACCAGCAACGAGCTGACCGGAGCGGTCTCCAAAGACACCAAGATCCTCTACTTCGCCGGCCGCCCCGTGGCCTTCGTCGAGACCGCGACACCCCCGGCCGTCGCCACCTACCTGGCAGTCGACCATCTCGGCACCCCCATCCTCGAAACCACTGCCGCCGGCACCAGCCTCTGGAGCGGCGGTTTCGAGCCCTTCGGGAAGGACTGGAACGGCGCGCAGACGGCGGGGGAGTTCCTGCGCTTCCCTGGGCAGTGGGAGGACGCGGGCTGGAGCGGAGTGAGCGGGGCGGGGTTCGAGTACAACGTGAGGCGTTGGTACGTCGGAGGACAGGGGCGTTACTCCCAGGCAGACCCCTTGGGGTTGACGAGTGGACCCAACGTCTTCAGCTATGTGAGTGGTGCGCCGACGCGATTCCGCGATCCTTTAGGGCTCGCGATCATGGTTTGTAGTCGAGAGGTCCACGGCCCGGTGGGTCTGTTTGCCAATCATAGCTATGTCTGGGATACCCGTAAGAACACGGGGAAGAAGAGGTTCTGCGAGGCGTTTTCGCCAGCTGGCAACATAGAAGGCGGCCCAGACGTGGACACCTGCTCCTTGGTGGCGGATAGCGACGGCAAAGAAGACAAGGTATTGGGGTGCTGTGAAAAGTATAAAACCGATCTGGGCAATAACATTTATGTCCCGTTTCTGAACGACTGCCAGACAAATACCCAGAGTGCCCTGGCTTGCGCCGGTCTCGGAGCGGCCGACCCGGGAATACCTGGTGGGCGTTTAGGTTGTCGTAGCGGCTGCTCTTCCTATCCTCAGCAACCTTGGATTGAAAGACACCGATGATTTCAAGTGATGAAGAGATCAGTTGTCTCGGGGACAAATAGTGCCTGCGATTGCATATCTGATTCTCTGGCCTATCATCGTATCCATTGCGCTCTTTTTCGTGCGGGAACGGCCCCTTTCCGTCTGGTGGCTATCCTCCGTACTCTACTCGGCTTTGACCTTCTGTCTCGTATTTTTTGCGGCGCAACACGCTCCCATCCCGTCTGATGGTCGTAGAGCGGTGTCCGAGGCTTTTGCTTACAGTGTGTGCACTGGGGTATTTATTTTTGGCGGGTTGAGGCACGGTGTCTTTGAGCGTCATCGCTATCTGATGGTGCCGGGCGCTGTGGTGCTCTTCTTGATTGGGTTGGTTGTGGCGATCAATCTGTTGCTCTTTGCTGGTTATGGACTCTAACTCAGGAGCAGCGTGCCGGTCGTCAGCGCCGCGAGCTACCTCTCCTCTGGTCCCCTGAACGCGCTCTCGCTGGCAAACGGCGCGCCGGGATCTCAATTCCTGCTCGCCGGTCGCGACCCAGTCGACCTACACCTCGGAGGGCCTTCTCCTCCGCCGCTCGACCAGCAACGAGCTGACCGGAGTGCCGGGCACGCCGGCCACCGCCGCAGATCTCATCGACACTTCCAAGCTGGTGTTGGCCTATTTTGCCGAGCCGAGGTGCCAACGGCCTGTGGGAGAAGACCGTACTGCCGGCCGACGTCGGGGAGCTGCAGCGAGCGGCGAGACACGGGCCTCTGCTCCGTCAGCTCGCGACGACGCCGTCGCTGGCCGCCGCGGTTCCCGCAAGGCCCTGGGGCAGTTACCGCTTGTACCCGGAAGATATCGGCTCAGGATGACGATGAGAGCGCGCTCCGCCAGGCTCTTTGCCGCTGGCGGTGAGAAGAGCCAACCACGATAGCGGCGTGCATCACCGCCGTATCGCCGCCGCCGGACACCTTCTCTCCGAGGGAGCGTCGCACGGCGCGCTACCCTTTCTCTTTGGCAGTGGTGCCTTTGGCGCCATGTCACCTAACAGACACCTACTGGCTCCTCCTCCAGGGCTAAACCTATGAAATTGATAGGTTTATCTGTACACATGACTCTACTTCCAGTAACTGAAGCAAGGGCTCCCTCCGCAGGAGGGAGCCTCAGCCGGCTCCGGGCCGGCTGATCCTCCGACTCCCCGCTAGCAGATGTTCAAGGCGCAGCCGTACGTCGCGTAACCCGTCTCCTGGAAGTTGCCGCCCGGCGACACCTGCGTGCAGGCGTCCGGCCGGATGGTGAAATTGCACACCGCGTCGAGGTCGCGGTTCCTGCAGTCGGTGGAGGCGAAGGACATCGCCTGATTGCGCAGGCTGGTGAGCGCCGCCGTGCAGTTGCTGCCGGTGCCGGTGTAGCCCGGTGTCGAGTAGAGCGGAGCCTCGCAGTGGAAGCAGCTCCGCGCCGAAGGCTTGGGCATGAAGAGGTCGGCTGCCGGGGCCGCCGGGCAAACGGGCGCCGGAGCCGCCGCTGGAGCGGCAGCGAGCGGCGCGGGGACGGCGAGCGCGAAGAAGGGAGCCGGGGTTGGCGCCGGCAGGCCCGCCGCGGCGGCGGGGCGGGCGAGGGCGAGCGAGGCCAGGGGGAGCAGGGCGACGGCGAAGGCGGCGACGCACGGTCTCTTCATTTCGTTTTCCTTTCGTTCAGTGAAAGGAGAATAAGAGCACACCTCCCGCCTCGCTCTCAACGAGCGCGCGCGCCGGCCGGCCCGCCGGGCCGCGGGCGCCTCGTCTGGCGTCGAGACGCCGCTAGCGCAGCACGTGGACCATCGCCACGATGCCGGCGCGGATCATGGCGACGGAGATGGCGGCGAGGAAGAGGCTGGCGACCTTGGCGATGGCGCGGTTGACCGAAGGGCCGACGACGCGGGCGAGGAGCGGCGCGAAGGCGAGGGCGAGGAAGACCAGCGCCATGTTGAGGGCGAGCGAGGCGAGGGTCGCGAGATAGCCGTAGGCCTGCTGGGAGACCAGCACCGAGGTGATCGCCGCCGGCCCCATGATGAGCGGGATGCCGAGCGGCACCACGCCGACCGAGGGATCGCCCTCCTCCGCTCCCGGATCGCGGCGGCGGTAGTCGCCGAAGATCAGGTTGGAGATGCTCAAGACGAGGAGGATCAAGCCGCCGCCCACCCGCAGGTCGTTCACCGTGATCCCCAGCAGGTGGAAGAGGAGCTGGCCGGCGAAGAGGATGAGCACGGCGAGAACTGCCGCGGTCACCACCGCCTGCAGGGTGAGCCGCCGCCGGCCGGCCGGCGGCATGTCCTCGGTGAGCCCGAGGTACATCGGCAGGATGCCGGGCACGTTGATGGCGACGAAGAGCGGCAGGAAGCTCTCGATGTAGTCGTGGATGTTCATCGAGTCGCCCGCCGCCGCTGCTCCGACCTGCCGCCTGCCCTACGGCGTGACGACCGCGTGGAGGTTCGCGAAGCTGTAGCCGAAGGGCGGGAAGTAGGCGCCGTCGCCGACCCCGTCGAGGCCGAAGAAGAGGCGCACCGGTGCGCTGCCGCTGTCGCGCAGGTCCCAGTTGAAGCTCCCCGCGAGAGCGTCCATCACCACCGCGCCGCTCTTGTTGGTGGCGAGGAAGAGGACCGCCTTCGCCGGCGTGTCGTAGATCACCCGCACGTGGTAGACGTTGCCGGCGGCGAAGCCGACGTTGCGCTTGACCACGGCGTCCAGCGTCGCCTGGCCGAGGTCGCCGAAGATGCGGCCGCCGCCCTTCAGGTTGAAGCCGTAGTAGAGCGTGTGATGGAAGCGCGGGCCGCCCTCATGGACCATGCCGAGGATCGAGTCGAAGACGGGGCCGAACTTGCGGATCGTCATGTCGAAGTCGACCGTCGCCCGCCGGTAGCTGGCGCCCGGCACCAGCGGCAGCGGCAGGTCGAGGAAGGTGACCGCCTGGGTGGGAGCGAAGAACACTCCCGGGCGGTCGACGACGACGGCGCGGCCGGCGGGCGGCGGCGCCTGGGTGAGCGGCTGGATGATGCGGTACTGCTTGAAGTCGGTGGCGACGAAGGTCGCATAGGCGTAGAAGGGCTGGTCGCAGCTCACCCGCGCCTCGGCGCCGAGCATGTCCTCGATGTGGGCGGCGAGGAGCACGTCGTGCGCCACGGTGTGGCCCTGCGGCGGCACCGCGGCGCCGAGCGCCGGCAGGATCGCGACGCCCTCGGGGTCGACGAGGCGGATCGCGCACTGCGCCGACTGCCCGCCGAGGTTGACGATCTCGACGTTGGCGAGGCCGTCGGGGCCGCGCCGCAGGTCCTCCAGGAACGCCGTCGCCGTCGGCGCGAACTGGTTGGCGGCGGAGATCACCGGCACCGCCCACGGCGAGTTCTCGGGGTTGAGCCAGAGGTAGAGCGCGCCCTGGCCGACCGAGAGCCCGGCGCTGTTGCTGGTGATCTTGAGGACGCCCGGCGCCGGGACGAGCGCCGTGGTGTCGTAGTAGGAGGTCTGGCCGGCGGCGAACTTGACCGCCCGCCCCTGGACGCCGGCGCCGCTCTTGCCGGTGGGCACGAAGGCGAGGGAGAGCGAGCCGGCGGCGGTCCCCTGGTTGAAGACCTCGAGCGTCGATTGCAGATGGACCTTGCGGCTCTTGCTCGCCCCCGGATCCGGGCTGGGTATGTAGAAGACGTCGGCGAGCAGGGCGGGAGTCAGCGCGGAGATCATTCCCAGGGCGAGGCAGAGGGTCCTCTTCACCAGCATCGAAATCCTCCTTCCAAAGCGTGCCGAACAGCCTGCGGAGACGGCAGAATTGCACAATTGTATGTGCAATCACCCTGGAATGGAAGACAAAAGATGCCAGGTGCTGGCTCAGTATGGCTTCCTGCGGGCGGCCGCCCTCGGCCCCACCCGCCCTTCACGCCCTTCCGGGCAGCCGTCCTCGGAACCATACTGAGCCAGTACCGATGCCCGTGGCCTCCCCGAGGACCGGGGAGACCGAGGATGATGCTGTATCGGCCTCAGCCGCTGCGGGCGCCGCTAGCCGGGGCCGATCTGCAGCGCGTTGATGACCCGCTGGACGCCGTCCGTCGCCGCGGCGACGCGCTCGGCGGTCGCCCGCTCGGCGGCGGTCGGCACCGAGCCGCTGAGGGTCACCACTCCGTCGGTTGAGCTGACCTCGATCTTCATCGCCTTGACCTCGGGATCGGCGATGAGCTTCGCCTTGACCGCGGCGGACACGGTTGCATCGGCGGCGGCGCGGCGGACCGCCGGCCCCACCGTATCCCCCACCTGCCGCGCGCCGCTCGCCAGCGCGTCGCCGGCCTGGCGGGCCGCCGGCGCCAGCTGCGCGCCGACCTGGCGGGCGCCCTGGCGGATTTGCTCGCCGGCCTGGCGCGCCGCCGGGCCGGCCTTCTCCCCGAGGTCGTGCGCCCCCTGTTTCAACTGCTGGCCGAGCTCACGGGCGGCCGGACCGACCTTCTGGCCGACCTCGTCCGCCCCGCGCTGCAGCGAGCGGCCGGCCTGGTCGGCGCTGGCGCCCAGCTCGTGGCCGGCCTTGTCGAGGTTGCGCTTGGCGGCGCCGGGGTTGAACTCGATCTCGGTGCCCTGCGGCCCGCGCTGGACCTGCACGGCGCGATCGGCGCCCTCCTGGCCGGAGCTCCCGGCCTGGCCGCAGGCGGCGAGCGTCAAACCGGCGATGGTGAGACAGGCGAGCCCCGCGAAGCGGGCGGGCGACGTCAGGCGGGCGAAGGCGACGGTCGCTTGCCAGGGGGCGGTGCCGCCGGGAATGATCTTCTCTGGATCGGGCATGGCTCTCTCCTCCTCGTGGACGGAGTCCGCCCGGGAACAGAAGCAAGTTCCGAGCCGGGGCCGGCGCTTCCGGCGGCGAGGCGGTCAGCCCGCCGCGCGGACGATCGGCAGGCGGGCGCGGCGCGCCGCGGGGACGCCCGCGATGCGCTCGGCGGCGCTGTAGACGTTGAAGCGGTCGCCGCGCAGGAAGCCGACGAGGGTGACGCCGAAGCGCTGGGCGAGCTCGACGGCGAGGCTGCTCGGCGCCGAGACGCCGCAGACCACCGGCACTCCGGCGACGACGCATTTCTGCAGGATCTCGAAGCTGGTGCGGCCGCTCACCAGGACGGCGTGGCCGGCGAGCGGCAGGCGGCCGGCGAGGAAGGCCCAGCCGATGAGCTTGTCGAGCGCGTTGTGGCGGCCGACGTCCTCGTAGAGGGCGAGCAGGCGCCCCTCGGCGTCGAAAAGCGCCGCGGCGTGGAGGCCGCCGGTCGCCGCGAACAGCCCCTGCGCCTCGCGCAGGCGGCCGGGGAGCGAGACGACGAGCTCCGGCGCCAAGACCGGCCCCGGCGGCAGCGGCCGCGGGGCGCGCACGGCGAGCGCCGCGAGCCCCGCCTTGCCGCAGACGCCGCAGGCGCTGCTGACGAAGAAGTGGCGCTCGAGTCCGCCCCACTCGGGCTCCGGCCCATCGCCCAGCTCGACCTCGACGCGGTTGGCGGCGTCGCGGTCTTCGGCGCTGACCGCCTCGTCGCGCTGACCCCCGGTCCAGCCGCCACTCCATCCCCCAGCCCATCCGACGATCCGCTCCGGGCGGTCGACGACGCCCTCGCCGTGGAGAAAGCCGGCGGCGAGCTCGCGGTCGGCGCCGGGAGTCCGCATGGTGACCGCCACGATGCGCGGGCCGGCGGCGGTGCGCAGGCTGATCTCGAGCGGCTCCTCGGTCGCCACCTGGTCGGCGCGCGCCTCGGCGGCGCCGCGCTCGACCCGCCAGAGCTGGACGTCGGTCTTGCTGTCGTGGCCGCGCATGGCTCTGCTAGCTTCTCACAGGGTGGCTGCCGCGGCATGCATCTTGAATTGTCAGCCCTGCGGAGGACGACGAGACATGCCGCGATCGATCTGGAAAGGGAGCATCACCTTCGGCCTGGTCAACATCCCGGTGGGCCTCTACGGCGCCGAGAGCCGCCACGAGCTGCAGTTCCACCTGCTCGACAAGCGCGATAAATCGCCGGTGCACTACAAGCGGGTGAGCGAGGGGAGCGGCAAGGAGGTGCCCTGGGGGGACATCGTGCGCGGCTACGAGTACGAGAAGGGGCAGTACGTCATCCTCTCGGACGAGGACCTCCAACACGCCAATCCGACCGCGACGCAGACCATCGACATCACCGACTTCGTCGACGCCGCCGAGATCAGCCCGGTCTACTTCGACAAGCCCTACTACCTCGCCCCCGACAAGAAGGGGACGAAGGGCTACGCTCTCCTCCGCGAGGCGCTGCGCCGCAGCGGCAAGGTGGGGATCGCCTCGGTCGTCATCCGCACCCGCCAGTACCTGGCGGCCGTGCTGCCGCAGGACGACGTGCTGGTGCTCGAGCTGCTGCGTTACGCCCACGAGCTGCGCGACGCGGCGGACCTCGAGGTGCCGCGCGGCTCCGAGGTGAGCGACCGCGAGCTCGCCATGGCCGAGAAGCTGATCGACGCCATGGCCGGCAGCTGGGAGCCGGCGGCCTACACCGACACCTACGAGAAGGACGTCATGGAGATGATCGAGCGGCGGGTCGAGTCGGGGGAGACCGAGGCGGTGGAGACCAAGGCGCCGAAGCGCCCGGCGTCCGGCGGCAAGGTCGTCGACCTCATGATGCTCCTGCAGCGGAGCGTCGACGAGAGCGGCGGCAAGGGCGCCGGCAGGAAGAAGGCGGCCGCCGCGCCGCCGCCGCCGGCACCGCGCAAGCACGCCGCCCCGCGGGCCGGCGCCAAGGCCAAGCCGCGGAGCGCGCCGAAGGCGGGGGCCGAGCGCCGGAAGAGCGCTTAAGATAGCCGCATGGCCCTCGAAGAGTACCGCCGGAAGCGCGACTTCAAGAAGACGCCGGAGCCGGCGGGAAAGCCGGGCGCCGTCAAGGTCAAGGACCGCTCGTTCGTCATCCAGAAGCACGCCGCGAGCCGCCTCCACTACGACTTCCGGCTCGAGCTCGACGGCGTCCTCAAGAGCTGGGCGGTGCCCAAGGGGCCGAGCCTCGACCCTGGCGAGAAGCGCCTCGCCGTCCACGTCGAGGATCACCCCATCGAGTACGGCGATTTCGAGGGGATCATCCCGCGCGGCGAGTACGGCGGCGGCACCGTGCTGCTCTGGGAGCAGGGCACCTGGGAGCCCATCGACCTCGACGCCGACAAGGGCTACGCCAAGGGGCACCTCAAGCTCCGCCTCGCCGGCGAGAAGCTGCGCGGCGGCTGGAACCTGGTGCGCATGGGCGGCCGGCGCAACGAGGGCGCCGACAACTGGCTGCTCATCAAGGAGGACGACGACGAGGCGCGGCCCGGCACCGGCGACGCCATCCTCGTCGAGCGGCCGGAGAGTGTGGCGAGCGGCAAGAGCCTGGAGGAGATCGCCGCCGATCCGCCGCGCGTCTGGCGCTCCAACCGCGCCGAGGAGAGCCCGGCGGCCGAGCCGGCGGGGTTCAAGGAGAAGCTCCGCCGGGTCGCCCGCGCGGCCGCCGAGCGGGCGCTGCCGCCGGCGGCGAAGAAGGCCGGCGCGGGCGGCAAGGCCGCGCCAGCTAAGAAGGCCGAGCGGACCGAGAAGGCGAAGGCTGCGCCCGCCAAGAAGACCAAGGCCGCCGCGACCGCGAGCCCCCGCCGGGCGTCCGGCGCCAAGAAGCCACCGAAAGAATCCGCCCGGTCTTCCAACGCCGCCGAGGTCCCCGGCGCCGTGCGCGGCGCGCTCCCCAAGGGGGGCATCGAGCCGCAGCTCGCCACCCTCGTCGACCGACCGCCGACCGGCGACGCCTGGCTCCACGAGATCAAGTACGACGGCTACCGCGCCCTCCTCGAGTGCGACGGCGGCGACGTCCACCTCTACACCCGGCGCGGCAACGACTGGACCGCCAAAATGCGGCCGATCGCCGACGCCGCCGCGCCGCTCGCCGCCCACCGGGCGCTCGTCGACGGCGAGGTGGTGGTGCTGCAGCCGGACGGCACGACGAGCTTTCAGGCGCTGCAGGAGGCGCTCGGCGATGGCGAGGGCGAGCTCACCTACCTCGCCTTCGACCTCCTCCATCTCGACGGCTACGACCTGCGGCGGTCGCCGCTCGCGGCGCGCAAAGCGGCGCTCGCGGCGCTCCTCGCCGAGCTGCCGGAGGGCTCCGCCATCCGCTACGCGACGCACGTCGAGGGGCGCGGCGAGGACTTCTTCCAGCAGGCCTGCCGCTTCCATCTCGAGGGCATCATCGCCAAGCGCGCCGATCTCCCCTACCGCTCCGGCCGCGGCCGCGACTGGGTGAAGGTCAAGTGCCTGCAGCGCCAGGAGCTGGTCGTCGTCGGCTACACCGACCCCGAGGGCTCGCGCAGCGGCTTCGGCGCGCTCCTCCTCGCCGTGCACGACGACGCCGGCGAGCTCGTCTTCGCCGGCCGGGTGGGGACCGGCTTCGATCAGGCCGCGCTCGCCGACATCCACCGCCGCCTGCTGAAGCTCCGCGTCAAGACGCCGGCCTTCAAGAACGCGCCGCGCGGCGCCGAGGCGCGCCGCTCGCACTGGGTCGAGCCGCGGCTGGTCGCCGAGGTCGCCTTCGGCGAGTGGACCGACGAAGGGCTCCTCCGCCACCCGTCGTTCCAGGGGCTGCGCGAGGACAAGGACCCGGCGGAGATCGTACGCGAGAAGCCGGTCCCGCCTCCTTCGGCCGCGGCGTCCGCGGAAGCAGGCGAGCCGAAGAAGAAGTCGAAGCCGAAGTCGAAATCTGGGCAGCCGGCGCCGCCGCCGGCCGCCGCCAAACCGCCCGCCGCGGCCGCCAAGCCGCCGGCGGCTCCGGCTGCCGCCGGCGCTCCGCCCGTCCGCTCGGGCAAGCCGGGCAAGCCGGAGGAGATCGCCGGCGTCCGCATCACCCATCCCGACCGCGTGCTCTACCCCGGCGCTGGGATCACCAAGGGCGACGTCGCCCGCTTCTACCAGCGCATCGCCGCCTGGGCCCTGCCGCAGCTCGCCGACCGTCCGCTCACCCTCGTCCGCTGCCCCGACGGCCAGGGCGGCGAGTGCTTCTATCAGAAGCACGTCAGCGGCCCCTTCCCGGCGACCATCGCCCGCATCGACGTCGGCGAGGAGCAGCCCTACGGCGCCCTCCGCGACCTCGCCGGCCTCCTCGCCCTGGTGCAGATGAGCGCCCTCGAGATCCACATCTGGGGCTCGCACGTCGACCGCCTGGAGCAGCCGGACTACATCGTCTTCGACCTCGATCCCGACGAGGGGCTGGACTGGCAGCGCGTCGTCGCCGGCGCGCGCGCCGTCAAGGCGCGGCTCGAGGAGCTCGGCCTCGCCGCGTTCTTGAAGACGACCGGCGGCAAGGGCCTCCACGTCGTCTCGCCGCTCGCCCGCCGGCTGGAATGGGACGAGGTGAAGACCTTCACCAAGGCGGTCGCCGACTCGATCGTCGCCGCCGAGCCGCGCCTCTACACCGGCAACCTGCTCAAGGTCCGGCGGCAGGGGAAGATCTTCATCGACTACCTGCGCAACGGCCGCGGCGCCACCTCGATCGCCCCCTACTCGACCCGCGCCCGCCCCGGCGCGCCGGTGTCGACGCCGCTCTTCTGGGAGGAGCTCGACGACGCGGAGCTGCGCGGCAACACCTTCACCGTCGAGAACCTCCCCGCCCGCCTGGAGGCGCTCCGCGCCGACCCCTGGGACGGCTTCGCCAAGGCCGCCAAGCCGATCACCGCGGCGATGCAGAAGGCCGCTGGCGCCAAACCGTAGCCGAGCGACGGGCCGCGGGCATCATCAGGAGAGCCCGCGAAGTCATTCGGTGTCTGTTGGGTGACACGACAACGGCACTACCGCCAGGAGAAAGGCGGCCCCCTGGCGTTGTATAATTCCTCTTGATACTTAGGTATGGGGGTTGCCATGAGATCACCGCAAAGAATCTGCCTCCTGATGACCAGCATTGTCTTGGCTGCCCTCGGCCCGCCGCGCTTGGCGCACTCAGCCGAGGCCGCTCATGATGCTATCCCCGCGCTGCACGTTCTTCAGAGCTACGAGATTTCGGGCCAGCCGTCGACGGCGACCGATGTGCGATGGGCGAGCGATGAAACCGTCTATCTTGCCAGGATCCACGACGGCGTCACCGAGCTACGACTCGAAAACGGCCTGCCGCAGGTGCGCCAAGTGGTGCCGAGCCGGGAGGCGCTGGGGGTCGGCACCTATCGCGCCTTTTCTCGGCTCGCTGCGTCGAAGGATTTCCTCGCCTGGGGGCAATGGGCCGGCCTGGTGGCGTGGCGACCGCTTGCGCCGAGCGTCGATCACAAAGTGCGATTCGATTGGAAGGCCATGGCCTTCGCCGAGGACGTGGACCTCGCAGGCGATCGGCTCCTCGTGCTAGGAGGACGGACGGCAGACGATGCCGCGGAGACCTTCTCCCCTGATGGAGCCGTGGCGTTCCTCGGCTCGGCGCAAGGGGACAACCTGCAGACCTTTAAGCCGGTCCTCTTCGACCCGGCAGGTCCCGGCGCACCCCACCTCCTGAACTGCGGGACATTCGACCTGGGTGGCGCACGGTTCCTACCTGGTGGCTCGTTCTTCATTCTGCCTGGGTTCCAGACCGGAGCGCACCTCTTCGACGCGACGGGTCGGCTCGTCCACACCTGGAACACCGCCCTCCTCGGTCTCGATGCAGACGGAGATTGCGCGAGCTCTGCGATGATCATCATGAGAAACGACCACGAACAGCGGATGCAGTGGCTTAACCGCCACCGGATCGTGGACTCCGTGCTCGCGCTGCCGCCTGGTCCCGCGGTTCTAATCCGATCGGTTAATGCGGGGAAGGTGCACTGGGAGCTCGATCTGCTTGGCTCGGGGGGAATCGAAACGTATGCCATCCCGGCTGTCTCGAGGAGCGGGCGAGAGCGAGTGCGCGCGGACTATCGAAATGGCAAGCTCGTTTTGCTACTGACCGAAGACAACCTTCGCTTTCAGACGGAGAAGATGGCGAGCCGCTTGATGGTCCTGGCCTTCACGCCGGGCCGGTTGAGTGGGAGCCGGGGAGAGACGAGATGAGAACGGGAAGGTGGAGCCGGCTGCCCTGGAGAACGAGGATCACCTGCCTCGCCATGTGGCTCGCCCTCGGAGGTCTGGCGAGTGGGGCTGATAACCCCTCGAGGTGTGTGGGGAGACGCGTCCGGCTGCACGTTTCATCCCCATTCGACCCCAGGAGACGCAGCCGTCTGTGTCGCTGGAGGAGATGGGTGCTATATCTGCGAGTATAATTATATGGACAGCGGCTACACGACGTGCGCCGAGTATCCCGACGGCACAACTCCCGGCGAGTGCATCCCGGGGCAGCACGCGCAGAATCAGTACAGCGGTAGCCGATGGATTGCCATCGTCACCGCTCCGAATCCTCCGGCGCCTGGGGTCGAGGGACGCGCCAGCGCCCAGCGTGGCAGGTAGATCGTCGCCAGCCACCCCCGTTCGCGAAGCGATCGGGAGCCGCGACCTTCCGAATCGAGATGGTCGAGTAGCACCGACTCTGCGCTAACCTCCAGCGCGTGCCGAAGGCCGCTCCCCTCCCGCTCGTCCCCGCCGTCGCCGCCCGCCGGCTGCTGCTCGACGCCCAGGGCCTCTCGGCGGACCCGCGGCGGGCGGCGACGCCGGCGTCGCTCCTCGCCCTCATCGAGCGCATGGGCTTCGTGCAGATGGACTCGATCAACGTCGTCGAGCGGGCCCATCACCTGACCCTCGCCTCGCGGCTCGACGGCTATCGGCCGCCGCTCTTGCGCCGCCTGCTGGAGCGCGACCGCAGCCTCTTCGAGGGCTGGACCCACGACGCCTCGGCGATCCCCACCATCTGGTTTCCGTACTGGAAGGTGCGCTTCGCCCGCCACACCAGGCACCAGAACCCCTGGTGGCGCGAGCGCCTGGGGGCGGACCCCGAGGCGATGATGGCGCGCGCTCTGGCGCGCATCGCGGCCGAGGGCCCGCTCGGCGCCAAGGACTTCGCCGCCGAGACGCCGGCCGGCGCCGGCTCGTGGTGGGGCTGGCGGCCGGAGAAGGCGGCGCTCGAGCACCTCTGGCGGATCGGCCGCCTGACCATCGCCCGGCGCATCCACTTCAACAAGGTCTACGACCTGACCGAGCGGGTGCTCCCCGCCGCCGCCACCGGACCGCGGCCGACCGAGGCCGAGCACCTCGCCTGGGCCTGCCGCACGGCGCTCTCGCGGCTGGGCACTGCGACGCCGCTCGAGCTCGCCCACTTCTTCGCCGCCGTCGGGGTGGCGGAGGCGAAGCGCTGGTGCGAGGCGGCGCGGCGGCGCGGCGAGATCGTCGAGGTCCTCGTCGGCGCCGCGGACGGCAGCCGGCCGCGGCCGGCCTATGCGCCGCCCGACTGGGAGGAGCGCGCCGCGGCGGCGCCGGAGCCGCCGGCGCGCCTGCGCCTGCTGTCGCCCTTCGACCCCATCCTCCGCGACCGCCGGCGCACCGAGCGCCTGTTCGGCTTCGACTATCGCATCGAGGTCTTCGTGCCGGCGCCCGAGCGCCGCTACGGCTACTACGTGCTGCCGATCCTCGAGGGCGACCGGCTGGTCGGCCGCCTCGACCCCAAGCTCGACCGCAAGGCGTCCGTCCTCGCCGTCAAGCGGATCTGGTGGGAGCCCGGCGTCCGCCTCGGCAGCGGCCGCCGAGCCGGCCTCGAGGCCGCCGTAGAGCGCCTCGCGCGCACCGTCGGCGCCGAGCGCACAAGCATCATTTGGTGAGTGGAAGCCGCCGGTTACGGCTTCTGGTATCCTTAAGACATTCCAAACGGAGATTGCGCCCGCCGGCTGAGCGGCTCAGCATCGGCGCGCGCCGACCGACAAGGAGGCTGGCGGTGAAAGAGTGGCTGAGGATCTCGGTGTTCGCGGCGGCGGCGGGTCTCGTCGGCAGCGGACTGGCGCTGGCCCAGGCGACGGGCTCGACTTCGGACGATGCGCAGCAGCAGGACCAGCAGGATCAGCGCGAGGGCGACCGCAACTCGATCGCGGTCGGCGTCGGCCTCGTCAACAGCACGTCGGAACAGACGCAGACCTACCTCACGGCCGCCCTCCGGTTGCGCATCGGCGGCCACCGCGAGAACAACGATCCCAACGACTGGCGCGGCCGCCAGCCGGCGAGCGGCATCCGCGGCTACTTCGAGCCCGAGATCGGCTACTGGAAGGCGAGCAGCGATCTCGGCGGCGGCAAGGACCAGCTCATCGGCTTCAACCTCATCGGCGTCGTGCCGCTCGGCCGGGTGGACAGCTTCTTCGGCGCCGGCGCCGCCTATCACCGCATCGACAACTCGATCCTCCTCGGCGTCCCCACCGCCACCGGCACAGCGAGCAAGCTCGGCGTCGACACCCAGTTCGGCATCGACGTCTACCTGAACCGCAGCCTGTCGCTGTTCGGCGCCGGGCGCTTCGATCTGGTGCAGGACCTGCGGCACGGCGGCGAGACCAAGGCCTACCTCGGCCTGCGCGCCCGCTTCTAGATCGCGCTTCTGGATTGAGAGCCGGGTGCGCGGCGGGGCCGGCGCGCATCCGGCATCCGACCGCGCTGTCGCGCCGCTCTCCTCCACTGGAACTGCAGGGAAACGCTGGGCTCCGGCGGGCGCCCGCTGCCGGCGCCACCCTCCCCCATGCTACGATCGAGCACCATCGCCGAGAAGCGCCGGACGGCGCGGCCGCGCGGCTCATCCGCCCAGCCGTCCTCTGAAAGGCTTCTGAGGTTCTGATCACCATGAGCGAGAAGAAGGGCTGGGGATCGAGCGTCATGGGTCTGTTCGTCGTCCGCGACGACGAGGGCGCCGGCGCGGCGCCGGAGCCGGCCGCCGAGCCGTCTCCGGATGCCGCGGTCGACGCTGCGGCGGCAGCCGATCCGGGCACGCCTTCGGCGGGCGCCGACTTCGTCACCGCGCCGCCCGCGGCGCCGGGCGGCAAGGTCGACTTCCCCGCCGTCTACGCGGCGGCCGGGATCGACGCCGAGGAGCAGTCGCGGGTCGCCAAGGCGGCCGAGCTGCTGCAGGCGCTGCCGGCGGGAACCCCGGCGGCGAAGCAGATCGTCGAGGCGTCGCTCAAGGCGTTCGGCGTCGCGGTCGACAAGATCCGCGAGGCCGGCGAGAAGGAGCTCCGCGCGCTCGACGCCTACGTCGCCGCCGGCGCCGCCGACAGCCGCAAGGTGCTCGCCGAGTCGCAGCAGCGGATCGCCCAGTACGAGCAGGAGATCCAGCGCATCCGCCAGGTGATGGACGAGCGGGTCGCCGAGCAGCAGGGGGTGGAGCGGACCTGCAATGAGGGCAAGCTCGAGGTGTCGCGGGTGCTCGACTTCTTCGGCCACCCGCCGGCCGGCTCGGCGGCAGCCGCGGCACCCGAAGCCGCGACGCCGCCGGGCGCGCCGACCGAAAGGAGTGTCTGATGGCCGGAGATGGTGTGTTCGCGCGCCTGGGCAACCTGTGGCGCGGCTTCATGTCGCTGTGGATCTCGGACATCGAGAAGGACCACCCGGAGATCGCCTACGAGAACGCGATCAACTCGATGATCGAGAAGTACACCAAGCTCAAGTCGGCGACGGCGGCGATCATCCGCCGCCGCGAGGATCTCGACGCCAAGACCCAGCAGGCGACCAAGGACCTGGCGCAGACCGAGGCCGAGCTCGGCGTCGCCGTCGAGGGCAACCAGGACGACCTGGCGCTCATCCTCATCCAGAAGAAGAACCAGCTCACCAGCGACCTCGGCGAGCTCCACGGCGACCTGACGACGGCGCAGCAGGACGCCGACTCGGCGAAGCAGTCGCTGCTCTCGGTGCAGTCGGAGATCCGCAAGCTCAAGGCGGAGCGCGACACCATGCTGGCGCGCATGCAGTCGGCGCAGGCGCGCATCCGCATCCAGGATCAGCTCGAGGGGCTCTCAGTCGACGCCGAGGTCAAGGCGCTCGACAACGTCCGCGACCACATCAAGAACACCATCGCCGAGGCCAACCTGGGCAAGGAGCTCTCCGACTCGTCGCTCGACTCGCGGCTGGCGGCGTTGAAAAGCCAGACCGGCGACCTGCAGGCCAAGCAGCAGCTCGCCGAGATCAAGGCCAAGCGCGCCGCCCAGCAGGCGGCGCAGGGCCAGAAGACGATGTAGGGTCCGCCCCGCGGCCGTGAGACGGCCCGCGTCCCGCCACCGTGAGGCGCGGAGGCGCCGTCTCAAGACGCGGTAGTGGGTCAGTTTGGTTCCGAGGACGGTCGCCCGGAAGGGCGTGATGGGCGGGTGGGGCCGAGGGCGTCCGCCCGCAGGAGACCAAACTGACCCACGACCAAGACGCCGCCTTTCAAGGAGATCACATGCGACTGACGCCCTTTGCCAAGCTCTTCATCACCCTGGTGATCGTGGCCGTCCTCGGCTACGCCCTCTGGCACTACAAGGGCGGCGACATCCGCCGCTGGGCCGGTGCCGACAAGCAGGCGCCCTCCGGCGCCAGCGCCGACGCGACGAAGGACTTCGCGGGCCTGAACAACCCGCCCGCCGATCCCGGCCGCGACGCCGGCTCGACCGGCGTCGCCCCGGCCGCGCTGGCGTCGAGCGGCAAGCTCAACCGGCCGCTGGTCGTCGGCATCAACACCTGGGCCGGCCACTCCCCCGGCATCGTCTTCAACAACGGCATGGAGCCCAACGCCGGCTCGAGCTACAAGAGCCGCTTCGGCATGGACGTCAAGTTCGTCCTCCTCGAGGACCCGGCGGCGAAGCTCGCCGCCTTCCGCAAGGGCGACATCGACATCATGTGGGACACCGTCGACAACTGGGCGCGCGAGGCCTCGATCCTCGCCGAGCAGAACCAGAAGGCGAAGTCGATCGTCATGCAGGACTGGTCGCGCGGCGGCGACGGCATCGTCTCGCTCGCCGGCATCAACTCGATCGAGGAGCTCAAGGGCCACAAGATCGCCTGCACCCAGTTCACGCCATCGCACTTGCTGCTGCTCTACCTGTTGTCGCAGTCCGGCCTCTCGCCGGACGACCGCGCGGCGGTCGAGAAGAACCTCGTCTTCACCCAGGACGCGCCGGCCGCGGCGGCGATGTTCAAGGCCCGCCAGGTGGACGCCGCGGTGACCTGGGAGCCGGACCTCTCGGGCGCCGTCACCGCCCGCGGCAGCGAGGCGCACGTCCTCGTCTCGACGACGGCGGCGACCAACATCATCGCCGACACCCTGGTCGCCCGCCAGGACATCATCGACCAAGCGCCGGACACCGTGCGCGACTTCGTCCACGGCTGGCTGCTGGGGATCGACAGCATCAAGAAGGACCCTACCGGCGCCTACGCGCTGGTCGGCAAGGCGCTCAAGCTCGACTCCGACACCGTCTCCGGCATGCTCTCCGGCTTGAAGCTCACCGGCTTCGCCGACAACGCGCAGTTCTTCGGCCTCGCCGGCGGCCACGCCCACTTCGAGACGCTGTTCAACACCGCCTTCGTCATCTGGCGGAAGAAGGGCCTGGTCACCCGGTCGGTCGACGCCAAGGACTGGGTCGACACCCGCTTCGTCGCCGCCCTCGCCTCCGAGTACCAGGGGCAGAAGGTGGAAGAGCCGGTGCTCGCCGCCAAGGCGCCGTCGCCCAACGACCGGGCGATCGTCAACAAGCAGATCCAGATCCACTTCACCCCCGGCTCCGACGAGATCATGGCCGGCTCCTACTTCGTCCTCGACTCGCTCGGCGAGACGATGACCTCGTTCGGCAACACCTACCTGCGGGTCGAGGGCAACACCGACGCCACCGGCAGCCCGCGCGCCAACATGACGCTCTCCGAGAAGCGCGCCCTGGCGGTCAAGAACTACGTGACGCAGAACTTCCCGGGGGTCAACGCCGCCCGCTTCCAGACCATCGGCCACGGCGCCGAGAACCCGGTGGCGCCCAACGACACCGAGGGCGGCCG
The DNA here is from genome assembly GCA_963755825.1 of uncultured Acidobacteriota bacterium. Lineage (GTDB taxonomy): Bacteria > Acidobacteriota > Thermoanaerobaculia > Multivoradales > UBA5704 > DATBQN01. The sequence continues at coordinate 1,588,730 of CAVWLA010000001.1, forward strand.
GCAGCTGAACCGGCGCACCGACATCAAGGTCGTCCTGGCGGCGCAGTAGATGGCGCACCGGCGAGATCCCTTCGCGCTGCGCCAGCCGCTGCCGCGGGCGACCTCCTTCGCCCTCGGGCTGGTCGCCCCGGCGATGGTGATCCTCATCTGGTGCGTCCTCTCCTACGGCCACTTCGCGCCGCCCGACTTCCTCCCCTCGCCGAGCGAGGTGGTGCGCGGCACCATCCAGCTCTTCGTGCAAGAGGACCTGGGGAGGGCGATCCTCGTCTCCACCGAGCGGATCGCCCTCGCCTTCCTCCTCGCCTCGGCGGTGGCGCTCCCCCTCGGCGTCCTCATGGGGGCGTTCGAGCCGATCAACCGCTTCTTCGAGCCGATCGTGTCGCCGCTGCGCTACATGCCGATCTCGGCCTTCATCCCGCTCCTCATCCTCTGGTTCGGGATCTACGAGAAGGAGAAGATCGCCTTCCTCTTCCTCGGCGTCTTCGTCTACCTGCTGCCGGTCGTCGTCACCGCGATCCGCGCCGTGCCCGACGAGCTGGTGCAGACGGCGCTCACCCTCGGGGCGTCGAAGGGGCAGGTGGTGCGCACCGTGCTGGTGCCGGCGGCGCTGCCCGAGATCTTCGACTCCTTCCGGGTGATGAACGCCATCTCCTGGACCTACGTCATCCTCGCCGAGGCGATAAACCCGGAGCACGGGCTCGGCTACATGGTGGAGCTGGCGCGCACCCACCAGAAGCCGTCGTGGTCGTTCGCCGGCCTCCTCGTCATCGGCGGCATCGGCCTGTTGACCGACTTCATCATCCGCTCGCTCTCCGACGCCCTCTTCCGCTGGCGCGAGTCGACGGTGGGCTCATGAGCGACACGACGCCGCCGCCGGCCGCGCCCACCGCCGGCGAGCCGGGCACCGTCGCCATCACGCCGAACGCCGAGCCGCGGTCGGCGGCGACCTACCATCACGAGCCCTCGGCCGAGACGCCGAAGCTGCGCGTCAAGAACCTCTCGGTCACCTACCTCGACCGCAACAGCGTCGGCACCGAGGCGGTGCGCGACGTCTCCTTCGACATCCTCGACAAGCCGGGAGTCGGCGAGCTGGTCGTCTTCCTGGGGCCCTCGGGCTGCGGCAAGTCGACGATCTTGAAAGCGGTCGCCGGCCTCCTCGTCCCCACCGCCGGCGAGGTGCAGGTGGAGGGCAAGCCGGTCGACGGCGTCGGCCGCGACCGCGGCATGGTCTTCCAGGCCTACACCTCGTTCGCCTGGCTGACGGTGCGCGGCAACGTCGAGTACGGCCTGAAGCTGCAGGGCGTCGCCGCCGCCGAGCGCCACGCCCGCGCCGACAAGTACCTGCGCTCGGTGGGCCTCGCCGACTTCGCCGACCACTATCCCAAGGAGCTCTCCGGCGGCATGAAGCAGCGGGTGGCGATCGCCCGCACGCTCATCAACCAGCCGCAGCTGGTGCTCATGGACGAGCCGTTCGGCGCCCTCGACCCGCAGACCCGCTGGGGCATGCAGGGGCTCCTCCTCGACGTCTCGCGGACCGAGGACAACACCATCCTCTTCGTCACCCACGACGTCTCCGAGGCGGTCTATCTCGCCGACACCGTCTACATCGTCTCGCCGCGCCCGGCGCGCATCCTCCACCGCGTCGACGTGCCCTACTTCTCGCACCGCGACATCGACTTGAAGTCGTCGGCGGAGTTCCGCGCCGTGGAGAAAAAGCTGCTCGACCTCCTCTACGCCGAGCCCACCAAGGGCTAGCCGGCCAGCTCGTGGGAACCACCGAGAAGCCGCAGACTCCGCCGCGCCCGCCGGCCGCGACCACCGCGTCGACGCCGCTCCGCACGGCTCCGGCGCCGGCGAATACGACCAGCCGCGATATCAACCGAGAGATCGGGCGCGGCGTGCTGGACGGCGTCAAGTCGGTCGCCGAGGACGGCTTCTTCGAGCGCCGGCCGTACCTGCGCATGGCCTTCGTCAACCCGTTCAACCTCTCGCTCGTCGGCGGCGGCCTGGCGGCGGCTCTCCTGACCGCCAACCCGCTCCTCGGCCTCGCCACCCTCGGCCTCGAGGCGCTCTGGCTGCTCCACGCGCCGGACAACGCCCGCCTCCGCCACATCCTCTGGGACCCGCGCTTCGACCGCCTGAAGAAGGCGCTCGAGGCGCAGGACCGCTCGCGGCGGATGGCCGGCCTGACCGCGGACGCGCGGGCGCGCGTGGAGGCGCTCGTCGGGCGCCAGGAGGAGATCCGCCACTTGGCGGCCGAGAACCCCTCCTTCGCCGGCGACCTGCTGCGCGACGAGCTGGTGAAGACCGACCGCCTGGTCGACGCCTTCGTCGAGATGGCGCTCACCTGCGGGCGCTACGAGACCTACCTGCAGGCGATCGACCCCGGCCAGCTCGAGCGCGAGAGCCGGCGCTACGCGCAGGCGGTCAAGGACGCGGGCGACGACGCGACGCAGGCCGGCATCGCCCAGCGCAACCTCGCCATCGTCACCAAGCGCCTCGAGAAGCTGCAGGAGATCCGCCGCTACCTGACGACGGCCCGCGGCCAGCTCGACCTGATCGAGAACTCCTTCCAGCTCATCGCCGATCAGATCGTCACCATGCAGTCGCCGCAGGAGCTCTCCGGCCAGCTCGACGAGCTCTTGGACGGCGTCGAAGCGGTCCGCCAGACCAGCCGCGAGACCGAGCAGCTCCTCGCCGGCATCGAAAAGTCGATGTGAGGGCGGGAACCCTCGGCGATCGAGCGGAAGCCTCGGCGATCGAAGGGGAAATCTCGGCGGTCGGGGAGATTCCCGCGAGAGTCGCGGAGAAACTTCGGCCGCAGCGAGGGAAAACTTCGCTGGACGCGAGAAATCTCGAATCCTTCCCTCGCTGCAGCGAAAGTTTCTCCCCTACAGCGGCTGCATCGATGGAAACTTTCGATCTTTCCGAGAAATATTGAAAGTTTCCATCGATGCAGTGAAAGTTTCTCCCGTACAGTGAAAATTTCTCCCGTACGGCGGCTGCAGCGACCGATGCGAGCGATATTTCCTCACCGGTGCTCGCTGCAGCGGGGGAGATCGCGGAGATTTCCTCTCGATGCCGGCCGCAGCGAAGGAGATCACGCGTCCTTCCCCTCCGGCGGCCGCCGCGGCGAGGAAATCCCCGGGGCTTCTCCGTTGGCGCTCACGACCGCGTCTTGACAGCCCACGAGCCCGCCCCTAGACTCGCCGCCACTCCTGAGACCTCCGCCGTGAAGACCTGCCTGCCCTGCCCGACCGCCCTCACCGTCATGGCGATGCCCATGTCGATGCCCGGCCCGGGCGTCGGCGCCTCGCAGGCGGCGGGAATCCTCTAGCCAAGACCTCTCCCCCGTTCGCCGCGACGGCCGCCGCCCGGGCCCTCCGCCGGTGACGTCGCCGTCGTATGCCGTCTCGAAACGCGAACGGGAGGAACCATGACCATCATCGCCGAGCGCATCGCGCTCGAAGGACCCGCGCCCCAGCCGGCGACCGCCGGCGGTGCACCGACCGACCGCCCGGCGAGACCGCTCGCCCCGGCGGCCGCAGCGCCTGAGACCCTCGAAGATCCTGCAGTCTCCGCGCCCGTCGCCACGGCCGTCCACCGTCCGGCGACGCTCCTCGCCGGCGTCCGGCCGCTGCCAGGCGATCCCTTCCGCGCCGCCTCGGTGCCCATCTACCAGACCGCGACCTTCGCCCAGGAGTCGGGCGACGGCGGCGGACCCTACGACTACACGCGGAGCGGCAACCCCACCCGCGGGGCGCTCGAGGCGCAGCTCGCGCGGCTGGACGGCGCCACGGCGGCCCTGGCCTACGGCAGCGGCGTCGCGGCGCTGGCGGCGGTCGCCCGCCTCGCCGAGGGCGCCGAGATCCTCGCCGGCGACGACCTCTACGGCGGCACCTACCGGCTGCTCTCCGCCGTCCTCCCCGCCAGCGGCATCGCGGTGCGTTCTGTCGACGCGACCGACCTCGCGGCGGTCGAAGCGGCGCTCACCCCGGCGACCCGCCTTCTCCTCGTCGAGACTCCCACCAACCCGCTCCTCCGCATCGTCGACATCGCGGCCTTGGCCGCCCTCGCGCACGCCCGCGGCGCCCTCCTCGCCGTCGACGGCTCGCTCGCGACGCCGCTCCGCCAGCGCCCCCTCGACGTCGGAGCCGACCTCGTCGTCCACTCGGCGACCAAGGGCCTCGCCGGCCATGCCGACACGACGGCGGGCGCCGTCGCCGTGCGCGATCCCGCCCTCGCCGCCACGCTCGCCTTCCGCCGCAACGCCGAGGGGACGGCGCTGGCGCCCTTCGAGGCCTGGCTCCTCCTCCGCGGCATGAAGACCCTCGCCGTGCGCCTCGACCGGCAGGAGGCGAACGCGCAACGGATCGCGGCATACCTCGCCGGCCATCCCGCCGTCGCCCGCATCCACTTCCCCGGCCTGCCGGACCACCCGGGGGCCGCCCTCCACGCCGCGCAGTCCTCCGGCCCCGGAGCCGTCGTCAGCTTCGAGACCGGCGCCGTCGAGCGCTCCGAGCGCCTCGTCGCCACCCTCGATCTCTTCGCCATCGCGGTCTCCTTCGGAGGAGTCGGCTCGACCGTCAGCCTCCCCTTCCGCATGTCCCACGCCAGCATCCCCGAGCCCCTCCGCCGCGCTCGCGCCCTCCCCGAGGACCTCCTGCGGCTGAGCATCGGCATCGAGGATGTGGACGACCTGATCGCGGATCTGGAGCGGGGGCTGGCGGCGGCGGGGTGAGGCCGGGGCGGTGGCCACGCCGCTCGGCTCCCCCCCGCCCTACCGCGCCCGCGCCGTCATCAGCCCCCAGAGCCAGTTGATCTTGTAGCGGTCGATCCGCTCGACCGCGAGGCCGGCCGTCTCGAGGAAGCGCCGGCACTCGTCTCGCCCGTAGGCGCGGCGATGGGTTCGGTCGACGAGGCGCAGCAGGCGGTCGCAGATGCGGCAGGCGAGGTAGTCGTCGCACCAGTCGGTGACCACGATGCGGCCAGTCGGACGGGCGACGCGGGCCATCTCGCGGAGCCCGGCGAGGGGATCGTCCCAGAGATGGAATGAGCTCGTGGTGAGGACGAGATCGAAGCTGCGGTCTGCGAAGGGGAGCGCCGCGGCATCGGCGGCGGCGAGCGCGGCTGCGGGCGCCAGCTTCCTTGACGCGATACGGAGCATCGCCGGCGTCAGGTCGACGCCCCGCAAGCGCGCCGCGGGATCGATCCGTTGGAGGGCGCTCAGCAGCGCGCCGGTGCCGCAGCCGACGTCGAGGATCGACTGCCCGGAGCCGAGATCCAGCCGCCGCAGCGTCTCGGCCACCGACGACTCGACGTAGCGCTCCCATCGCCGGTCGTAATGTTCCGCGAGACCGGTGTACGACGCCCGGACGGATTCGCCGCTCCGAACCCGCGGTGACGCCACGCTCCTCGGTTCCACTCGAGCATTCTCTCTCTCGAGCACCCCGGTTGCGCGGCTTCGCCTACTTCAAGAGCCCGCCCCATGCTCGTGCGACGGTGCGGGGATCACCACCATCATGTTGTCCGGCCGGCCGGGTTCGGTGAGGTCCGGGGCGCCGGGACCGGACCCGACGTCCTTGGCGGTCAGGTACGGGGCGTAGAACATCACGTGACCCGGGAAATGGAAGATAGTGTTCGACTGGGGATCGAAAAGGTAGTTATAGTTCGACAGCATGTAGGCGACTCCCGGCTTTCGCGGTGCCAGGAAGCGGCCCGTCTTGTATCCCTCTTCGATCTCCGACGCGATGAGCTTGTCGTCCTTCCCGCGCGACCGCTGCTCCTCCCGGAAGAGGAGCGCCTTCACCGTCGTGGCGCTGCCCTCGGCGTCGAAGCAGGTCGGCGCGATCGAGTCCGCCCGCAGCCGTTCGACGAGGCAGGTGAAGCCGTTGGTGCCTTCGCAAGCCTTGACGTAGCCCGTGGCACCCAGGATGTACACCGCCGCTCCCTGGCTGACGGGAGGACCCGCGGCGAGGGCGAGCGCGATCTGGACATCCCGCGGCGTCGTGCTGTCGACGTGGCGCACCGTCGAGAGATCCACCGAGCTGCCGGCGAGGAGCTGGGCCGACGGTGAAAGGCACGATAAGGCGATGGCAAGTGAAGCGGCTCGAGCTGCGTGCATCGGTCACCTCCGAGGTCGTGGTTGATGTGTTGTCGTCGCGTTGTTGTCAGATGAGTGCCCGGGAACCGGCCGAGGGTTGCACGGCGGCCGGCGGCGCCAGGCCGGGGGCCCATCGCCTCCCGGCGGCGGATCGCTCCCGGCCGACGGCTGTCGGTGACGCGGTCCATGCAACCCTCGACCGCTGGCACGCCACTCATCACCGCCAGGAGCCCATCTGACGACGCCAGATGACCGATCGCTCGTCGCCGCCTTCCTCGCCGATCGCGACCAGGCGGCATTTCGGGCGCTCTTCCAGCGCCACACGCCGGCGATGTACCTCCTCGTGCTGCGCCTCCTCGGGCGCTCCGGGCGCCACGCCGAGGACGTGGTGCAGGAAACCTGGGTGCGCGCCGCGAGCGCGCTCGGCGGCTTCTCGTGGCGATCGAGCCTGCGCACCTGGCTGCTCGGCATCGCCGTCAACTGCTGCCGCGAGGTTCTCCGCTCCGCCAGCCGCGATGTCGACGACGCCGGGACCCCGGCGGCCGATCCGGAGAGCCCTCCGCGCCAAGGTCCGGAGCGGATCGATCTCGAGCGCGCCATCCGCGAGCTGCCCGACGGCTATCGCGAGGTCTTCATCCTCCACGATGTGGAGGGTCTGACCCACGAGGAGATCGGCGACCAGCTGGGGATCGGCGCCGGCACCTCGAAGAGTCAGCTGTCGCGCGCGCGCCGCGCCCTGCGCGCCTACTGGGCCGGCGGCGAGCCATGAACGGCCGCGTGGGAGTCCTCACCGATGAGCATTGAAGGCGACGACCGTCCTGACGAGCGGCTGCGGCTGGAGCTGGCACGCCTGCCCCGCGAGCTGATCCCTCCCGAGGGTCTCGAAACGCGCGTCGTGGCCGCGCTCCACGAGAGGGGCTGGCTGCCGGCGGCGCGCCCGCGGCCCAACCTCTGGCGGCTCGGCGGGGCCGTCGCTGCCGGCCTGGCGCTGCTCGTCGCCGGGTTCCTGCTGGGCCGCCAGGGGGGCCACCATGGCCAGCCGCCGGCCGTGCCGAGCTATCTGCTGATGCTGCGCGAAGGCGCCGATTTCAACCGCGAGCGATGGTCGGATGCCCGCTTGATCGCCGAGACCGCCGCATGGGCTCGGCACCGGCTCGGCGTCCGGCACTTCGTCGTCGGCGAGAAGCTCGACACCGGCGGCTGGGTCCTCAAGGCCTCTCGCGTCGCCCGGTTGTCCCCGCTGGATCTGCAGGATCCGGCTGGCGGCTTCTTCGTCATCGACGCGGCGAGCGACCAGGAGGCGCTAGACATCGCCAGGAGCTGTCCCTTCCTGCGGCACGGAGGCCGCATCGAGGTGCGCCGGATCCATCCTACCTGAGCCCTCGAACGCCTCGGCGCTTCGGGCTCGGCTCTCGCTGCCCTCGCAGAACGACTTCCGCGGTGGGCCGCGGGCGGACAGCATTGTCGAGAAGAACGCCAGCTCGCCGCGCCAGCTCCAGCTCGGCGTGGGCTCCATCGTCGAGCGGCCCGGTATAAGGGTTCACGATGACCGCCCATTCCATCGACGAAGCTCCCACCCCGGCGCCGATCCGCCTCACCCAGCTTGGCAAGCGCTCGAGGGCGGCAGCCTGTGAACCTATGCCTCGAAGGAGACCTTCATCCGCGAACCGACGAGCGGTATACGGCAAGCTTCAGGCTTGCAGGTGTCCGGTGGCGATGGGTCGATACAAGCCGAGAGCGATCCACGGTGTATTTCAAGCGACCCGACCGTGAGACGGCCTGTCGCTTCGAGCGCGAGAACGACTGACTGAGGACCACGATATGACCGAACGTCTCCAAGTGCCCGATGGGTTGGACGAGCTCAAGAGTGAAATGCCGCGTGTCATCGATTTGATCGTTCGCACCGCGCGATGGGTTCATTCAGACACCTTTCAAGCTCTTCCTCTCTGGTACCCGGAGACTGCTCGAGGGCTGTCGGTTTATGACGCCGGATGGGGCCGTGTCTACCAGAACACCAACCGATCAACGGGTGTCGTGACGGACAAAGCGGAACTAAATATTCGAGCCGCCAAGGCCCTCGTAGCGGCACTCGGCACGAAGAAGGCTCCCATTTGGACCGTCTGCCACATCTGGAGCGTCGTCGATCCAAAATTCGGGCGGTCAAACAGCGTTGTCCGCGATCGCCGATTCTACTCCTGCGTCGGCAACATGGTCTGGCTACCAACGCCGCTCAAGGGCTTTACAGACGCCGTTCCCGAAGTGAGGCGAATGCTTGCGACATGCGCCTTTCACCTGTACGGCTGGGCCTGCGAGCACCCAGAAGTCCAAGACGAGGCTGATGAAGTCCGTTCAGGAACGATTCCAAGTGGATATCGCAAGAATGGCCAGCCCCGGGTCGATCTCTGACACCGCCAGGTACCGCAGACTTCTCGCCTCGAGTCGCGCGCGCAATCGCGATGAGAAAGGGTGCACTGAAGAGAATGCTGAGCGATAGCACGCTTCAGGACTGCCCTCGCGAAGCCGCGCAGGAGGCCCTCACGTTCTGGAAAATATCCATCTGAGCCACCTCGAACGTGATCTCGCAGAGCGACGCGCGCCGGTCGACAAGATGGTTCCCGCGATGCCGCCCATGCTTCGCTTCGTGGCGACGACGAGGTAGGGGAGATGGGCAGTGAAAGAAAAAGACATCGTGGGGACGCCAGCGATGCTTCAAGGGTCCGCGAGCACGAACGCCCCGAGCTTCGCGTGATCCGCCGGAAAGCGGTCGCCGTTCGCATAGATCTCCAGCGTCTCGGAGCGGCCGTCGTGGAACCAGAGGAGCGTCCCGCCGCCGTGCTCCACCGCGGGGCTCTCGAAGGTGGGGCCGGCGAGCGGACCGCGCGCCGCGTAGGGCTCGCCGAGGATCGGCGCGCCGGCGCGCAGGCGGAGCTTGGTGTAGCAGCCGGCTCCTGTGCTCTTGCGCGAGAGCACCCGGGCTCCGGCCAGCTGCTCGGCGAGGAGGCGATCCGGCGCTCGGGCCGCGATCCATTGGAGGATGGCCGCTTCGAACGCGGTCGGTTCTCCGCTCACGACGGCAGGAACTCACCTCGGTTGGCGTTGCCGCTTCCGAGCACGGGTTGGTCCACGGCCTACTTTCCACCCTCTCCCACTGGTTCGACTCTCGGCAGCTTGATGCTTCGAGCTTGCGCCAGAGCCGACCGATCGAGCCGCAATGTCGGATGGTTGCCGGGATAGTTCCGCAGCCACAGATACCTATAACCCACCACGAGCTGTGCGATCGGGCCATACGACGCCAGGCCTTCAGGGAGCCGAAGCAGGAGCCTCTGCACCTGTCCCGTCGTCGGGTCCAGCAGATCGAGCGCGCCCACGTCGTTGACGATCCCCGGTGCAAGCAGGATCAGCAGTCGATGGGAGCGTGGGTCCCACGCGATGTCTCCGATCGCCGGCTGATAGTTGAAGAACTCGCTTTCCGGCTTGCCCTGAGGCCGCTCTCCCTTGGCCGCGTCCTTGCCGGATTGTGAGACCTGTCGCTTGGCCTCGGACACGTAGTGTTTCTGCATCGCAACGTCCGGTGCCAGACCGAGACCCTTCTCGAGCTGAATGCTTGGATCGCGATATGTGGTGAGGAGCTTCAACCTTCGATCGAGCTCGTACACCTTGTAGTTGGCGAGCTCGGCCGCGAAGAGGCGATCCGTGCTCGCCGCGAGCCGCAGTGTCCGCGCGGCCGTCTGATTGCCCGTGCGCTCCGATTCCTCGGCGAGCCCATGTCGGGACACCTCGAGGTCGTCGTCCACCGCGACCAGGCGCGGCTCCGTGCCGTCGAACCGCTCCTTCGCCGCGCGCACGAGCTCGGGGATCGGGAGCCACGTCAGATTGATCACCCAATCGCCCCCGGGCATCAGCTCCACGTCCGCTGCATGGTGCAGATCCGCAGTGCCGCCAACGTACTCCCCCGCCTCCCGCTTGAAGAGGTCCACACCCTTCGGGCCGGCGAAGGCGATCCGGTCTCCGGAGACCTTGTACCGGAAGATGACCGGCCTATACGCAGAGCCCTGCCGATCCCGGAGCGGCACCGGCTTGGCCCACGCCGCGCCCGTCTCGAGATACGAGGCGAGCTCGCCGGAGCCACCGTCGAAGAGCATGATCTCCTTTCCCTTGGCGTCGGCGGCCAGCTGCAACGAGCCAGACGAGCGCACGTCTCCCAGCTCGCCGGGTGCCCGCTCGAGAGTCACTGACGCGAGCTGAGGCCGCCGCGGCGGCGAGGGAGAGGCGCTAGGAGCCGCTGATGCTGCAAGAACGGCGGCCGCCCCGGCGATCAGGCCGGCCACGACTCGACTTCTCATTGGCGTTGCGTTGCGTTCCTCACCCGAAGATAGCCTCGGAAGCCGCCCGTCACATCGTCATAGAAGTCAATGTACAGGTCACCGCCGATGCAGCTCGAGGTGCTGTGGCTGTGCACCGTTCTCCCTGAGAGCAGCGCGCCGCCAGCGAGCAGCGAGATCAATGCCCAACGGTTCCAACGGACCCTGTGCATGTGAGGTGATCTCCTTCTGTTTTGCCAACATTGTAGCAGGTCATTAACTTTATCGCCGGCCGATTGGAGCAGGCGCTCGGGCCGGGATCCAGTCGAGGGCGGCCACCTCGAACTCGGTCGCTTCTTCATCGACCACGACGGGGAGCCGGGCCCCGACCTCGCCGTACTAAGATGCAGCGATGCAAAGGACGACGCGCCTCGGCGCATCAGGGCGGTTGGCGGTTCTCTTCCTAATGCTGTTCTCGGCCGTCGCTCGAGCAGCTCCGGCGGCCGCTCCTCCGGCCGGCGCCGATCTCGAAGTCGCGGCGGCGACGGCGGTGGTGCGGGCGTTCTACGCGTATCACCTGAAGCACGACATGGGGTTCAGCGAGGCCGGCCTGCGGGCGCGACGGCGGTGGCTCGCGCCGGCGCTCTTCGAGGCGCTGCTCGCCGAGGCGCGCAAGCCGGGCTCGCCGGACATGGTGCCGAAGATCGACGGCGACCCGTTCACCGATTCGCAGGAGTATCCGACCTCGTTTCGCCTCGGCGCGGCGTCGCGGCTCCGCCAGGGCCGCGGCACGATCGCCGTCGATGTCGTGCTGACCGCCGGCGCGGCAAGCCGCCCTGCCCGCCTGGTCCTCGCGCCTTTCGACGGCACGTACCGGATCGCCAACTTCCACTTTCCGGGCGGCACGACCGACCTCGTCGAGATGCTGAGGAAAGACCCGCGCTGATGGCCGCCGCGGCGCGGAGAGGAAGCGCCGCCGGCTCACCGCCCAACCCGGCCGCTCGCGCGTAGCGGCCCGACCCGCCGAGGTTCCATGCCCGCGACCGACTTCGCCACCGCCGCCGCTCTCCCCGCCTGGGCCGAAGACCTCCGCCGCCGCTATCTGCGCGGCGAGGCCTCGATGTTCGTCCTCCACGGCAACGTCTTCGACTCGGTCATCTACCGCGGCGCCAGCTGGAGCCTCTCGGACTTCCTCGCCGGCCCGCTCCTCGCCGAGAGCAAGCAGACGATCGCCCTCTACAACCTGGCGACCGGCGTGCGCTGGAAGAAGCGCGCCGCCGGCCTCGAGCCCGGCGACGCTCTGCTCACCAGCTCGCCCAAGGACGAGACCCTGGCGGCGCTCGAGAAGCTGCTCACCGGCGGCTGCCGCACGGCGGTGATCCTCGAGTACGCCGAGAACCTGGCGCCGGCGGGCGATCTCTCCTTCCAGACCGACACCGACCGCGCCGCCGTGGTGACCCTCCACCGCTGGTCGTTCCTGCCCGAGATCGAGAAGGGGGACAACGTCGTCCTCCTGGTCGCCGAGAACCTGACCGACCTCGCCCCCAAGCTGATCGCCAATCCCAAGGTCGCGGTGGTCGAGATCCCCATGCCCGACCGCGCGACGCGCCTCGCCGTCGCCAAGCTCGCCGACCCCGGCCTCGCCGACCGCGAGGCCGAGCGCTACGCCGACTCGACCGGCGGCCTCAAAGCCATCCAGATCGCCTCGATCCTCACCCCGCCGCCGGCTGCCGCCGACAGCGGCGAGCGCCGCGCCTTCATCGCCGGCATCCTGGGCGGCGGCCCCGCCGCCGAGGAGCGCGCGGCGAAGCTCGCGGCGCTCACCGCCGGCCTCGGCCGCGAGGAGATCCGCGCCCTGCTCGCCCCCGCGGCTCCCGGCACCGCCGGCGCTCCGCCCACCCCTGGCGCCGATCCGGCCGACCCGGCGCGGGCGGAGGCCGACCGGCTGATCGCCCACCGCAAGCGCGAGATCCTCGAGCGCGAGTGCTACGGCCTCGTCGAGCTGGTGGCTCCCGAGCACGGCTTCGAGGTGGTCGGCGGCATGGACGAGGTGAAGCGCGAGCTCACCTCGATCGCCGACAACATGCGCGAGGGGCGGACCGCCCGCGTGCCGATGGGCATCCTCTTCACCGGGCCGATGGGGACGGGGAAGACCTTCGTCGCCGAGGCCTTCGCCAAGGAGTGCGGCCTCGCCGCCATCAAGCTCAAGAACTTCCGCTCGAAGTGGGTGGGGGCGACCGAGGGGAACCTCGAGAAGATCCTCTCTGTCGTGCAGGCGATCGGCCAGGTGATCGTCATCATCGACGAGGGCGACCGCGCCTTCGGCTCCGGCGAGGGCGAGGGGGACGGCGGCACCTCCTCGCGCGTCATCGCGCGCATCAAGGAGTTCATGTCCGACACCTCGAACCGCGGCCGCATCCTCTTCCTGGTGATGACCAACCGCCCCGACAAGCTCGACGTCGACCTGAAGCGCGCCGGCCGCCTCGACCGCAAGATCCCCTTCCTCTACTCGCAGGCGCCGGAGGAGGTCGAGGAGGTGGCGCGGGCGCTGGTGCGGAAGAACAGAGTGAAGACGGAAGTCGACTTCGCGACCATCCGCGACGGCTTCTCGCGCCCGCTCGTCGGCTGGAGCAACGCCGACGTCGAGGCCGTCATCCTGCTCGCCAACGACAATTCGGCGCGCGACGCCGGGCCCGACGCCCCGGTCGCCGCCGACCAATTCGTCGCCGCCGCCGGCGACTACTTCCCCAGCCGCGACGCCGATCTCCTCGAATACATGGAGCTCCTCGCCGTCTTCGAGTCGAGCAGCCGCCGCCTCCTCCCCGCCAAATACGCCGGCCTCACCCCCGAGGAGCTCGACGCGCGGCTCCGTCTGCTGCGGGCGACGATCGGCGATCGCCGGTAGGCGGCTCCGTCCAACCCTCGCGCTCACCCCAGCCGGTACGAGACGCTCCACCAGCCGCCTCCCCAGGAACGATCGAGCGTCCATTCGAGCCCTGGGCCTTCGACCGAGGAGTCGCGCTGGTCAGGGCCGAGGGCTCCGGCATCGGCGAAGAGATAGCCGAACTCGCCGGCGTGGCCCTGATCGTCGGTCTCGATCGCGACGAGCAACTTTCCCGCCGCATCCGTCTCGACCCAGACCGTGCCGGCACCCTTGCCGATCCCTGGGCCGTATCTCGACGTGTCCTCGCGAAGCGTCGCCGGATCGGCGGGATTGGCGAGCCGAAACCTGCGGCGCTGGCCGGCCGCGAGGTGGAGACCGCGGATCCTCTCGACGATCGCGGCGTACCGCCCCGGAGGCGGAACGAGGGGGCTCGCGTGCGGCATCCCGTACATCAGGATCGCGATGACAAAGAGGATCACGAGCACAAGCCCCAGCCCGAGCACGACGCGCATCGCCACCTTCGCACACCCCGCCCTCCGCTGCGGCGGGCCAACCTTCCCGGTGGTGAGAGGCGAGCTCATGCCTGGGTAAGACTCGCGAGCACCGCCTTCGGTTCCCGCCTCCGCGCCTCCTATCGGTCAGCTCAGCTCAGCACCCGCGCCTCGAACTTCTTGAGGCCGATCGCGAGCATGACGGCGAAGGCGACGGCGAGGAGGCCGAAGACGGCCCAGAGGGGCATGTGGGGGATCTGCGGGGAGAGGGCGGCGCGGAGGCCCTCGCTCATGTAGACGACGGGGTTGACGAGCACCGCGACCTGCAGCCAGCGCAGGCGCGAGAGGGCGACCCACGGGTAGTAGACGCAGCCGAGAAGGGTGAGCGGCAGCAGCAGGAGGGCGAAGAGATAGTTGATGCGCCGCGGCGGGATGACGGTCCCCAGCATGAGGCCGAGCGAGGAGCCGACCAGCGAGCCGAGCGGCAGGACGAGCGCGAAGCGGAGCGGATGGTCCCAATGGATGTCGGCGTGGAAGCCGGTCGCCAGCCAGACCGCCGGGATCACCACCAGCGCCGCGATGAGCGACTGGATGGCGCCCGAGATCACCTTGGTCAGCCCCACCACGCGGACCGGCACCGGCGCCATGACGCGGTCCTCGATCTCCTTGCTCACCGAGAACTCGGAGACCAGCGGCAGGGCGACCGCCGTCACTCCCTGGAACATCAGCGTGTTGGCCATCAGCCCGGGGAGGAGGACGGCGACGAAGGCGGCGCTGTCGTGGCCGCCGATCGCCTGGCCGATGCGCGGGAAGACGTAGGCGAAGACGAAGGCGAAGAGGGCCGGCTGCATGGCGGTGCGCAGAGCAAAGGCCGGCAGGTCGCGGAGGAGGACGGCGAGGTCGCGCTCGACGAGAGCACGCGCGGTGCCGAGCATCGCCGCGGTCGACAGGCGCGCCGGCGGCGGCGCGGGCGGCGGCTGGATGGGCGGGGTCGTCACGCGCGGTACTCCTTGCCGGTCAGCTTGAGGAAGACGGCCTCGAGGCTCGGCTGCGAGATCGAGAGGTCGGAGAGCTCGCCGCCGGCCTGCGCCAGCGCCGCCACCACCTCCCCCACCAGGCCCGGCGCCGAGGTGGCGTCGACGTGGATCACCGCGCCGTCCGCCTTTACGCAGACGACGCCGGGCAGGCGCTCGATGGCCGCCGCGACGCGGCCGTCGTCGACCGCCGCGAGCGTCACCTTGAGCACGCGGTCGGCGTGCACCTCGTCCTTCAGGCCCTGCGGCGTGTTGAGCGCCAGCAGCCGGCCGTGGTCGACGATGGCGAGCCGCCGGCAGAGGCGCTCGGCCTCTTCCATGTAGTGGGTGGTGAGGACGATCGTCTGGCCGCCGGCGTTGAGCGCCGCGAGCTCCTCCCACAGCCGCAGGCGCGACTGCGGATCGAGGCCGGAGGTCGGCTCGTCGAGGAAGAGCACCTGCGGCCGATGGAGGAGGGCGCGGGCGATCAGGACGCGCTGGGCGAGGCCGCCCGAGAGCTCCTCGACCCGCGCGCCGGCCTTCGCCTCGAGGTCGAAGCGGGCGAGGAGCTCGCTCGCCCGCCGGCGACACTCGGCGCGCGGCAGGCCGAAGTAGCGGCCATGGAAGAAGAGGTTGTCGAAGACCGAGAGGCCGCGGTCGAGGGTGTTGGTCTGGGTGACCGCGGCGAGCCGGGTGCGGGCGAGCGCCGGCTGGGCGACGACGTCGACCCCGGCGACCACGGCGCGGCCGGCGGTGGGGACGACGCGGGTGGTCAGCATGCCGATCGTCGTCGTCTTGCCGGCGCCGTTCGGCCCCAGCAGGCCGAAGAACTCGCCGTAGCCGATCTCGAGGTTCAGACCGTCGACGGCGAGGACGCCGCCGCCGTCGCGGGGAGCCGCCGGCGGCGGGCCGCCGCGCCCGGCGGCAGCTCCCGCGCCGGCAGCGCCGGCGAACGCCGTTCCCGGCGGCGGTCCGCTGTAGCGCTTGGTGAGGTCCTGGCAGAGGATCGCGGCGTCGGCGGCCATGGTGTGAACCGATGATGTCAGCTCGCCCGCCGGCGCCGCAATGCGAGCGGACGAGCGCGGTATGATCTTCGTGCGTATGCCATTCATCTACATCCTCCGCTGCGCCGACGGCACGCTCTACACGGGCGCCGCCAAGGACCTGGCGCGGCGCCTCGCCGCCCACGCCGCCGGCAAGGCCTCGCGCTACACCCGCGCCCGCCTGCCGGTCGCCCTCGCCTGGTCGACCGAGGTGGCGACCTGGGGAGCGGCGCTCTCCGCGGAGCACCGCCTGAAACGGCTGCCGCGCAGCAGGAAGCTGGTGCTCATCGGTCCGCCGCAGCCGGCGGAGACGGCGGCCGCGCAGCGACGCCGTCGAGCGCATCCGCCGCCCCACCCGACACCCTGTCCGACGACCTAATGGAACCCTCGGCCATGCCCCAGCGCTCCGCAGCCCGCCGACCGACGGCTCGCGCCGCCACGCTCTTCCCGCTGGCGCTCCTGCTCGCGGTTTTCCTGGCGACCCTCCAGGCCTGCCGCCCGACCGTGGCGCCGCCCCGCCAGCCGATCGCCGCCGAGATCTCCCGGCTGGAGAAGGTCCTCGACGGCGTCAAGATCCCGCACGCCGACGCGGCCGGCCAGCGCGCCGAGCTCGGCTCCGCCCGCCGCGAGCTCGCCGCCGGCTACCTCGAGGCCAGCCTCTACGAGCTCGAGGAGGACGCCACCGAGCTCCCCGCCGAGCGCTACCCGTCGTCGCGCAAGGCGGTGATCGCCGGCGGCCAGCCGGCCTTCGAGAAGGAGTGGCGGACGGTGAGCGCCGAGCTCGAGCGCTCCGGCCGCGCCTTGACCGACGCCAAGCTGCGCGAGCTGCCCGCCGCTGTCCGCGCCCTCGTCCAGTCGGCGCGCGAGCAGAGCGCTCTCTACGACCGCTCGGCGCTCCTCTACGGCCAGGAGAGCGGCGTCAAGGCCGGCCTCTACTACCTCGGCCTCGCCCGCGGCTACCTCGACTACGCGCTGTTCTGCGCCGGCCTCCGCTTCCCGCCCGACGGCGGCGCTCGCGCCGCCGGCCATCCGCCGGACGCCGCCATCGCCGCTCTCGAAGGGGAGCTGCTGGCGACCTACGACGCGCACGCCGCCAACCATCCGCAGTTTCAGTTCAACGCCGCCAGCGCCTCGCTCAAGCTCGCCGGCGAGCTGGCGCGCCGCGGCGAGGCGGACGCCGCGCTGCAGGCCTTCCTCGACGCCGTGATCGCCTTCGGCGAGATCACCCGGCCGCCGGTCGCGGCCGCCGATCTCGCCCGGCTGCAGACGGCGAGCGAAGGCTTCCGCGACCGCCTCGGCCGCCTCGCCGAGAGCGGCGCCGACGCCAGCATCGGCCGCCTCTACTGGCAGCTCGCCGCCGATGGCCTCGCCACCTGGCGGACGAGCGGCGCGCCGGGGGACTCCGGGCGCCGCGCCGAGCTCATCCTCGACGACGCCCTGCCGCGCTACTTCGCGGCGCTCACGGCAAGCGCCGCCGGCGCCTCGAAACTGCGGCCGCAGCTCGCCAGCCGGCAGGTCACCGTCACCCTGGTCCGCTGGCCGTTCACGTGAAGCCTCTCCGACCCAGCAAGTTTGCTGGTTCGCGAGGTGGTGCAGAGGTCCGGCGGGCAGGTGCGGTTCGTCAGCGAGAACTGGGGGGAGTCGAAGCTCGCCGCGCGCTTCGGCATCCGCCGCTATCCGGTCGTCTTCATTGACGACGTGCTCTTCGCCCGGCCCGAGGACTTCGGCTGGTTCGGCGCCAAGGGGCGCTTCACCCCCTGGAAGCTGGCGGCGAACCACGAGAAGTTCAAGGCTGATCTGGCGCGCACCATCGACCGCGTGCGCCGGGGCGAGACGCCGCAGTCCGCCGCCGCGGCGCCGACCGCCGCCGAGCCCGATCTCGCCCAGCTGCCGCAGCAGACCTGGCGCACTTTGGACGGGCGGACGATCGCGCCGCGCGACCTCGCCGGCAAGGTCGTCGTCGTCGAGTTCTGGGCGACCTGGTGCCCGCCCTGCCGCGCCACCCTGCAGTGGCTCTCCGAGGTGCAGCGCTCGGCGGGAGATCGCCTCGTCGTCATCCCCATCGCCGTCGAGTCCGAGGAGCCCGCGGTGCGCCAGCTCGCCGCCGCGATGAAGCTCCCCTTCCCCGTCGTGATGGGGAGCGATGCCGTGGCGACGAGCTTCGGCGACATCACCAGCGTGCCCACGATGTTCGTCTTCGACCGCGGCGGCAAGACGGCGTCGATCGAGTACGGCGCCCCGGCGGACCTGCACCAGCGGGTCGGCAAGACGCTCGCCCGGCTGCTCGGCCCGGCGCCGGCCGCGACGGCGGTGCTGGCGCCGGCGGCGGGCGCGACACCGGCGGCGGCCCTCGGCCAGGGGCAGCCGTAGCCCGCCGGCGCCGGCTCACCCTCCACTCACCCTCGGCTCACCTTCCGCTCATGGCCCCGCTCCCCGCGGGGCCGTAGGTTTTCTCCGCAGCCAGGCCGTCGCCGCGGCGGCGCGCGGGAGCCCGCTCGCCGCCGCTCTCCACCCGCCACCGCGGGGGATCTCGCCGGGCGAGCGTCTCGACGCTCGCCCGCCAGCGGCGGCCCCGGATGCCGTCCGGCGGCGCGACCGCCGGACGGGCGGGGCGCCTCTCGCGCCCCGGCCATTCGCGGCCAGGAGAACAGACCATGGACATGTCCTCGCTTCCGCTCAGGCTCGGCCGGGCGGCGCTCGTCGCCGGCGCGCTCCTGATGTCGACCGGCGCCGGCGCCGAGGCGCCCGCAGCAACCGCCGTGAAGCCGCCGGCCGCCCAGGCCGCGACGCCGCCGGCGGACGAGCCCGCAGGTGATCCGATCATTCGGCGGATCGGCCAGCAGCGCATCTTCGCCGAGCCGCTGGTCGCCGTCGGGCGCCCGCCGGCGGCCGAGACCGCCGAGCTGGCGCGGGCGCTCGACCGCTACCGCGCCGCCCGCGACGTCGAGGCGGTCGACCCCCTTCTCAACTTCCTCAGCGCGCACCCTGCCTCGGCGTGGAAGCCGTCGCTCCTCGCCGACCTCGCGGTGCTCTACCGCCACACCGGCTACATCGACCGCGCCCTCGCCGCCGCCGGCGAGGCGTGGCGTCTCACCAGCCGCGCCAGCGAGCCGGAGGCCCGCCGCATCGCCGACTCGGCGCTCGCCACCACCGTCGAGCTCACCGCGGCGCTCGGCCGCACCGCCGAGCTCGCCGAGCTCCTCGCCGCCGTCGCCGCACGGCCGCTCGGCGGCCACCCCGCCGAGGTGGTGTCGAACGCCCGCGCCGGCCTCTGGCTGATGCGCCACGATCCCGGCAGCGCCTTCCGCTGCGGCCCCCTCGCCGTCGAGCGCGTCAGCCAGGCGCTCCACCCCGAGCGGCCGCTCGACCCGCGGCTGATGAGCTACCCCTCGACGACGCAGGGGACCTCGCTCGCCGAGATCGACCGGTTGGCGCGCGGCGCCGGGCTCGACCTGGCGCCGATCCACCGCCGGCACGGCTCCGCGATCCCCGTCCCCGCCGTGGTGCACTGGAAGGCCGGCCACTTCGCCGCCGTCGTGGCCGAGCGCGGCGACCGCTTCCTCGCCAAGGACCTCACCTTCGGCGACGACCACTGGATCAGCCGCCGCGCCCTCGAGGAGGAGTCGAGCGGCTACATGCTCGCCGTCCGCCGCGACGCGGTGCGGCCGGGCTGGCGCCAGGTCGATGCCGAGGAGGCGGCGGGGGTGCGCGGCCGCGGCGCCACCGGCAACCCCAACCCGGGCGCCACGCAGCCGCAGGCGCCGAAGAAGCCCAAGCTGCCGGGCGACTGCGGCTCGCCGGGGCGCGGCATGCCCACCTACGACTTCCACACCGCGGTGGTGAGCCTGAACGTCACCGACCGGCCGCTCGGCTACGTGCCGCCGCGCGGCCCGGCGATCGAGATCGGCATCACCTACAACAGCCGCGAGGACTTCCAGCCGGCGACCTTCACCTTCAGCAATCTGGGCTCGCGGTGGAGCATCGACTGGCTCTCCTACGTCGAGGACGACGACCCCAACAACGCCGGCCAGACCGTCCGCCTGGCGGAGCGCGGCGGCGGCTCGTTCATCCTGCCGCACGTCGCCGGCACCGCCGCCGGCACCTACGGCCCCAACGTCGCCGGCTACCACGAGACGCTGGTGCGGACGCTCGCGGGCGGCGCCACGGTCTCCTTCGTGCGCCAGTACCCGGACGGCTCGAAGGACGTCTACGCGCAGTCCGACGGCGCCACCACCCTGCGCAAGTTCTTCCTCACCGCCGTCTCCGATGCCGCCGGCAACAGCGTGACGCTTGCCTACGACGCCTCGCTGCGCCTGGCCTCCCTCACCGACGCCATCGGCCAGCAGACGACGCTCGCCTACGGCCTCGCCGCCGACCCCTACAAGATCACCGCCGTCGGCGATCCCTTCGGGCGGCAGGCGAGCTTCCAGTACGCCGGCGGTGAGCTGGCCGGCGTCACCGACGCCGCCGGCATGATCTCGACCTTCGCCTACGGCCCGACCGGCGCCGACAGCAGCCTGCCGGTCGACTTCCTCCATTCGATGACGACGCCCTACGGCACCACCGCCTTCGACATGGGCGAGCACCCGCCGTTGAACGGCGAGGACATCGGCAACGTCCGCTGGCTCGTCGCCACCGACCCGGTGGGCAACCGCGAGCGCATCGAGTTCATCCACGAGGCGCCAGGCACCGCGAGCGCCACGACGGAGGCGGTGCCGAGCGGGTTCGGCAATCAGTTCCTGCAGTACCGCAACACCTTCTACTGGAACCGCGCGGCGATGGAGCAGTACAGCGACTCCGACCCCAACCGCTACGTCAACGCCACCTTCCTCTTCCACTGGCTGCACGACGCGACCGGCGGCAGCACGATCGCCGCCGCGTCGATCCCGGAGAGCATTCAGATCCAGGGGCAGCACAGGATCTGGTTCGCCTACCCGGACCAGCCGTCGAGCTTCTTCCAGGGCAGCCTGTCGACGCCCACCCGCATCGCGCAGGTGCTCGACAACGGCCAGCAGCAGGTCTTCGCGCAGACCTACGACACCGCCGGCCGCCTGCAGACGGTGACCGATCCGCTCGGCCGCAAGGCGTCCTACCACTACGCCGCCAACGGCATCGACCTGGTCGCCGTGCGCAACGACCTGCCGAACGGCACCTCCGGCGAGCAGCTCCTCGCCGCCACCTACACCGCGGCCCACCAGCCGGCGACGGTCACCGACTACGCCGGGCAGACCTACACCGGCAACTACAACGCCTACGGCCAGCTCACCTCGGTGCGGCGGCCGGACGGCGCCACCACCAATCTCACCTACGACGCCCGCGGCTTCCTCACCCAGGTGGCGCGCGCCGGCACGTCGTTCGCCGAGACCTACACCTACGACGCCGCCAACCGGGTGCGCACCTGGACCTCGACCGACGGCTACACGCTCACCTTCGACTACGACAACCTCGACCGCCTGATGCGGATCACCTTCCCCGACGCCACCACCTATTCGGTGGTCCTCGACCGGCTCGACGTGGCCGAGATCCACGACCGCCTGGGGCGGGTGTCGCGCTTCGCCTACGACGCCGCCGACCGCCTGGTCAGCTCGACCGATCCGGCCGGCCGCACCACCGGCTACTCGTGGTGCGGCTGCGGCACCCTCGACCAGCTCACCGACCCGCTCGGCCACCGCACCCGCTGGCTCCGCGACGGCCTCGACCGCACCGTCGGCCGCCAGCTCAACGACCGCACGGTGGCCCTCTTCGACTACGACGGCTCCGGGCGGCTGATCCGCCGCACCGACGCCATGGGCCAATCGGCGAGCTACACCTACGCTCTCGACAACAAGCCGCTCGGCATCACCTACCAGAGCGCGGCGCGGCCGACGGCGGCGGTCGCCTACCAGTGGGACGCCCTCTATCCCCGCCTGGCGCTGGTCAGCGACGGCACCGGCACCACCACCTACACCTACTACCCGGCGGGGGTCGCCGGCGCCGGCAAGGTCTCCAGCATCGCCACCCCGGCGCCCGGCCACAGCCTCACCTTCCAGTACGACCTCCTCGGCCGGCGGACCTCCTACGCCGTCGACGGCGCCGCCGTCATCTCGACCTTCGACGCCGAGGACCGGCTGACGACGGTGGGCGGACCGCTCGGCACCTTCACCGCAACCTACGACGGCGCCTCCGACCGCCCGACGTCCATCACCTATCCGAACGGCATGGGGCCAGCGCTCACCTACTCCGACGCCGCCCACGACTTCCGCGTCTCGCGGCTGCGCTGGGGGCCGGCCGGCGCGAGCTACAACCTGTCGCAGTTCGACTTCACCTACGACGCCGCCGAGGACAAGCTGGCGAGCCTCGCCTGGCACGACGCCACCAACTCCTCCGGCGCCTTCTTCTCCTTCGCCTTCGACCCCGCCGGGCAGCTCATCGGCCGGCTGCAGACCTCCGACCCGTCGCTCGCGCGCGGCAGCGTCCTCCACGCCCTCGCCTACGGCTACGACCTCGTCGGCAACCGCACCAGCGAGACCAGCGACACCGCCATCTCGCTCTCCACCTTCGGCGCCGACGACCAGCAGATCGCCATTGAGCGCGGCCTGTCGGAGGAGGCGCTGCGCGCCATCCACTCGGCGCGCGCCCGCCGCGCCGTCGCGCCGAGCTCGACCCAACCATCGACCCAACCATCGCCCCAACCAGCCGCCCGCACGCCGCAAGGAGGTCGCCAGTGAACGGATCCGACATCCGCCGCGCAGTCGCCGCGACGTGGCGCTCCTGCCGCCGCGCCCTGCCGTCGCTCGCCCTCGTTCTGACCGGACTCGCCGCCGGCGTCCCATTGAACGCCGCCTCGCCGTCGATCACCATCACGCCGAGCTCGGGCACGGTCGTCGACCAGGGCTCGTCGATCGGCTTCACCGCGACCCTCAACGACACCCCCAACGACCCGCTGACCCGCTGCTACGTCAGCTTCCCGACGACGCCCCCGTCGCCGCCCTGCAACTGGACCTGGACGGTCTCCGGCGGCGGCTACGTGCCGGGGAACCCAGGCGACCCCAACGGCACCTCGTCGGCCTTCCTCTCGCAGTTCACCCCCGGCACCTTCACCATCACCGTCTCGCGCTACAACGTACCGCCGGCCTCGATCGGCGTCACCGTGCGGCCGATGACGATCGCGGTGAGCGGCCCGGCGAGCCTGCCGCAGGGCGAGTCGGGCCGCTTCACGGCGACCTTCGCGGGCGTGCAGCCGGACGGCGTCGGCGATACCGCCGTCACCTGGAGCCTCTCCGGCGGCGGCACCCTGAGCCCCGACCCCACCTGCTCGACCTGCAGCGCGCAGACGACGACGGTCTACGCCGGCACCACCGCCGGCAGCTACCTGCTGACCGCGACCAGCGTCAAGGAGCCGGCGGTCGCCAAGTCGTACGCCTTCACCGTGCTGCCGCCGCCGGTCGCCTCGATCACCCCGACCTCGGCGCTGATGTCGGCCAACCAGCAGGTGCTCTTCTCGGCGAGCGCCATCAACACCTCGGACCAGACGATGATTCTCTACACCGACGACCCCGCCGGCTTCGTCAACATGACGACCAACAGCGCCGGCTACTTCGGCCACGATCCGACCAAGCCCGGCGGGGTGTTCCACGTCATGGCGACCAGCGAGCGCGGCGGCACACCGGCCTCGGCGCCGGTCACCGTCGTCGTGCTCGGCATCGTGCCGACTCCGATCACCGTGCTGCCGGGGACCTCGCGGCAGTTCTTCGGCCAGCTCACCGGCAGCCAGCAGAGCCTCGCCTGGTCGACGACGGTGCCGGGGGCGACGATCGGCAGCGGCGGCCGGCTGCAGGTGCCCGCCGGCACCGCCGCCGGCGCGTACACCGTCAAGGTGCAGACGGTCGGCAACCCGCTCGCCTCGGCGACCGCGGCGGTCGCCGTCGCCAGCTCCATCCCGGTCACCGGCGTCGCCATCTCGCCGGCGCGCTCGGTGATCGACTCGGCGCAGCAGGAGCACCTCGACGCCCTCGTCCTCGGTCAGGCCGGCGAGCCCAATCCCAACCAGGCGGTGACCTGGTCGGTGGCCGGCCCGGCGGCGGCGGCGGTCGACGCGAGCGGCCTCTTCACCGCCCCCGCCGTCCCCGGCGTCTACACGGTGACCGCGACGTCGCAGGCGGACGGGTCGAAGTCCGCCACCGCGACGGTGACGGTCGGCGAGGACCTCATGGTCCTCCCCTCCTGGGCGAGCGTCGCGCCGGGCACCGCGATCGCCTTCACGGCGGAGGTGACCGCCGGCGGCAGCCCGGCGGTGACCTGGAGCGTCGAGGAGGGGAGCGCCGGCGGCAGCATCTCGGCGGCCGGCCTCTACACGGCGCCGGCGGCGGCCGGGGTGTACCACGTCCTCGCCGTCTCGACGGCCGGCGGCGAGGCCGTGCAGGGGATGGCGACGGTCGTCGTCGGCGCCAGCCCGGAGATCGCGGTGACCGTGGCGCCGGCCGCGGTGACGCTCGCGGCCGGCGGCATGCAGCGGTTCACAGCCGCCGTCCAGGGGTCGGCAGACACCGCCGTCGCCTGGACGGCCTCGGATGGCGCGATCGAACCGAGCGGCCTGTTCACCGCGCCGCCGTACTACGGCACGGTGACCATCACCGCCACCAGCCACGCCGACGGCCGGGTGCAGGGGGCGGCGACGGTGGTGGTCTCCGACGCCGCCTCAGGCCAGTCGTTCCAGTACGACGCCGACGGCAACCTCCTCGCCGACGGCAGCCGCACCTACGAGTGGGACGCCGAGAACCACCTGACGGCGATCAACATCGGCACCCATCGCAGCGAGTTCGTCTATGACGGCCTCGGCCGGCGCGTGCTCATCACCGAGAAAGACAGCGGCGCGGTGACCAGCAGCCGGCGCTATCTCTGGATCGGCGACCAGATGGTCGAGGAGACCGACGCGCTCTCGGCGTCGTCCGTCGTGCCGCCGGGCTCGGGCGGCTCCTTCGAGGCGGCCGACTGCGGCCAGCTCGCCGGCTGGGCCTGGGATGCCACCCAGCCCGCCATCCCGCAGAGCGTCGACGTCTACGACGGCGCGACCAGGATCGCCACCGTCCTCGCCAACGCCTACCGGGCCGACTTGAAGGCGGCGGGGGTGGGCGGCGGCGCTCACGGCTTCACGCTGCCGACGCCGGCGGCGCTGAAGACCGGCGCCGCGCACACCGTCCAGGTGCTGCTCACCGCCACGGGGGCCTCGCTCGGCTCGCGGAGCGTCACCTGCGCGGCGCCCACCTTCGGCGGCTCGCTCGACATCGCCGACTGCACGCAGCTCGCCGGCTGGGCCTGGGACGCCAACCAGCCCAACGCGGCGCAGAACGTCGACGTCTACGACGGCGCGACCAAGGTCGCCACCGTCTACGCCAACATCTTCCGGCAGGATCTCTTGAACGCCCACATCGGCAACGGCGTCCACGGCTTCGCTCTTCCGGCACCGCCGGCTCTCAAGACCGGCGGCGCCCACACGGTGTCGCTCAAGGTGGGGGGCACCGCGATCGCCATCGGCACCGCCAAGTCGGTGACCTGCACGGCCGCCAACCTCGGCGGCAGCCTCGACCAGGCGGCCTGCAACACCGTGCTCGGCTGGGCCTGGGACGCCAACCAGCCGAACACCGCGATCAACGTCGACCTCTTCGACGCCGGCGTGCTCCTCGCCACGGTGCCGGCGAACGTCTTCCGGCAGGACCTGGTCAACGCCGGCATCGGCAACGGGATCCACGGCTTCGCCTACACGCCGCCGTTCGCCGTCAGCTCGTCGCACACGGTGACGGCGCGGCCGAGCGGCTCGTCGCTGGCGCTCAACGGCTCGCCGAAGAGCGTCGCCTGCGCCAGCGAGACGGTGCTCACCCAGTTCGTCCCCTACGGCATGGTGGTCAACGGCAACAAGTACTACTACTCGTTCGATCAGCTCGGCAGCGTGCGCGAGGTGACCGACCGCAACGGCACGGTGGTGTCGCGCTACGACTACGATCCGTTCGGCAGGCTGACCATCAACCAGGGGGCGCCGCCGCGCATCGCCTACGCCGGCTACCTCTACCACGCGGCGTCGGGGCTTGAGCTGACCGAGTTCCGCGCCTACGACCCCGATCTCGGACGCTGGGCGAGCCGCGACCCGCTCGAGCTCGGCGGCGGCCTCAACCCCTACTCCTACGTCGACGGCGACCCGGTCGACGCCGTCGATCCCTTCGGCCTCAAGAAGAAGTGCCGCGACCCCTTCGTGCCGCTGGCGCACCCCAAGCACCCCCTGATGGGCCCCAACGTCCCGCTCTGTGCCGGGCAGCCGCTCGGCAGATGCCCGCAGAAGGAGCCGCAGGGGCCGCCGAAGCCCCCCACGCCGAATCCCACCCCGTCACCGGCGCCGCCGGCGCCGCCCTGGGCTCCGTCCAACTGGCCGACGCCCTACGACTTCGACCCCCTCTGCCCGAAGCCCAAGGAGCCCTGGGACGATCCCTGCTTCGGCCAGGACGCCTGCGAGACGCCCTTCCCGATGTGCCTCAACTGCATCCGCAACATCGAGCACCCGGAGCTCGACGGCGAGGACCCCCACATCCCCGGCAGAGAGGAGGAGAAGCTGCCGCGCCTGCCGGTGCTCAGGCCCGCCTTCGTTCCGGGCGGCTAGAAGCCGGCAGATCCTGACCTGGCCGTGACGGGCCGGGCCGCTTCCGGCGGGCGCCGACGCCTGCCGGCGGCGGCCCGGCTTTTTTAACCCCGCGCGGGAGAGTCTCTTAGGGAGAGGGTGCCGCCGCCAGCCGGTCCGGCAGCAGGAAGCTGGCGCGGGCGAGGTCGGAGCGCAGGGTCTCCTCGCGGTAATAGGCGGCGAGGATCGAGGGCTGCCAGACGAAGAGGTCGGGGTTCGCCGCCGCGAAGTCCGCCCAGGAGACCGCGCCGGAAGGGCTCTCTTCGTCGGCGCGGCGCAGGCGCTCGTGGATGAGGAAGAAGTAGGCCCAGGTGATGGTCTCGTGGTAGAGCCCGGCCTTGCCGAGGTGGGCGGCGAAGCGGCGGAGGCCGGCCACGAAGCGCTCCAGGGCGGCGGCGAGCGGCGCCTCGCGGAGCATGAGGAAGGCGAGGCGGATGTGGTCGCGGTGATGGAAGGCCGACTCGGGGAGCGCGCAGGCCTCGAAGGCGGCGAGGAAGGCGCCGTCGTCGAGGGGGCGCTCGGCAGCCGCGCCAGCGCTCATCGCGGCGGCCTCCCGACTAGCGCTCATCGCGCCGGCTTCCGGGCTGGCGCTCATCGCGCCGGCCTCCGCGCGAGGCCTTCGCCACTCGCGGCGGCTTCTTCGCTGCCGCGGCGGCGGTCCTGCCGGGCTGCCGCTCGCCGCCTCGGCTCCCCTCGATCAGCCGGTGGCTCGCTTCGGCGTCGAGGTCGAGCCCGTAGATGCGCTTGAGCTCGCCGATCCTCGCCAGGGTTCCCTCCGCGAACGGTGCCTTGCCGTCGAAGGCGTGGAGGACGATCCCCTCGAGCAGATCGCCGAGCGTCATGTCGAGCAGCTCGGCGAGCGCCTTCAGCACCTTGAGCAGCCGCTTCTCCATCCGCACGCCGGTCTGCACCCGCTCGACGAGCAGGAGATCCGCCGCCGGCCGCGTCGTGTTCGCCGTCATCGTTGGCTCCTCCGTAATGATCTGGATTCCGATACCTAGATCGCTGAAGATAAGCGTACCACGGTACATCGATGTGCGCGAGCCGCCCGCCTCGGCGCGCCGCCGCGGCACCTGCTAGCATCCCTCCCGCTCTGCCCAGGAGGTGTCCGTGATCCGACGCTCCCGCCTCGCCCTCGCCGCCGCCGGCGCGCTGCTCGCCGCCGCCCTCCCCGCGCTCGCCGCCTCGCGCCTGCTCACCCCCGACGACATCTACAACCTGCGCTCGGTGGGCGATCCGCAGGTGAGCCCCGACGGCCGCTTCGTCGCCTTCACCGTGACGCGCATGGACGCCAAGGAGGACGCTCAGGACACCGACGTCTGGATGGTGCCGACGCGCGGCGGCGAGGCCGAGCGGCTGACCGTCTCGCCGGCGAAGGAATTCTCGCCGCGCTGGAGCCCGGACGGCCGCTATCTCGCCTTCCTCTCCGTGCGCGAGGGCAAGAAGGTGCAGGTCTGGCTGCTCTCGCGCACCGGCGGCGAGGCGGTGCAGCTCACCGACTACAAGGCC
This sequence comes from uncultured Acidobacteriota bacterium, assembly GCA_963755825.1. Taxonomy (GTDB): domain Bacteria; phylum Acidobacteriota; class Thermoanaerobaculia; order Multivoradales; family UBA5704; genus DATBQN01. The sequence goes on from CAVWLA010000001.1 coordinate 1,616,719, forward strand.
GACGTCGAGGAGCTCGCCTGGTCGCCCGACGGCAAGCGCCTCGCTCTCGCCGTCGACGACGTCGACCCCGACGAGGCCAGCGCCGCCGACAACGCCGACACCGGCAGCCACGGCAAGGCGCGGCCGAAGCCGATCGTCATCGACCGCCGCCAGTTCAAGCGCGACGTCGACGGCTATCTGCGCGACCTCCACAAGCACCTCTACCTGGTCGACGTGGCGAGCCGCGAGAGCACCCAGCTCACCCGCGGCGCCTTCGACGACGGCGAGCCGGCCTGGTCGCCGGACGGGCGGTCGCTCGCCTTCACCAGCAACCGCACGCCCGACCCCGACGCCAACCAGAACACCGACATCTTCGTGCTGGCGCTCGAGCCGCGCGCCCCCGGCGGCTCCGCGGCGCCGCCGCGCGCCGTCACCACCTCGCCGGGCGCCGACTCCTCCCCCGCCTGGAGCCCGGACGGCCGCTCGCTCGTCTATCTCGCCGGCGGCGATCCCAAGGACATGTGGTACGGCACCAACGCCGTCGCCGTGGTGGCCGCCGCCGGCGGCGCGCCGCGCCTCCTCACCGGCGGCCTCGACAGGAACGTCGAGAGCCCGCGCTTCACCGCCGACGGCGCCGGCGTCGTCTTCCTCCTCGAGGACGGCGGCAACCGCCACCTCGCCCGCGTGCCGGCGGCGGGCGGCGCCATCCGCCGCCTGCTCGCCGGCGAGCGCGATGTCGCGGCCTTCGATCTCGGCCCGCGCGGCGGCATCGCCCTCCTCGAGAGCCAGCCCGACCACCCCGACGAGGTGTCGACTCTGGCGCCGGACGGCACTCTGTCGCGCCTCAGCCACGTCAACGACGCCTTCCTCGCCGGCATCCGCCTGGCGCCGGTCGAGCGGCTGCGGGTGAAGAGCGCCGACGGCACGCCGATCGACGCCTTCCTCACCCGGCCGCCGGACGCCGCGGCGGGCCGCCGGCTGCCGACCGTGCTGCGCATCCACGGCGGCCCGACCTCGCAGTTCTCGACCGGCTGGAGCCTCGAGTGGCAGCTCCTCGCGGCGCACGGCTACGCCGTCGTCGCCGCCAACCCGCGCGGCTCGACCGGCTACGGGCGCGACTTCTCGCGCGCCATCTGGGCGGACTGGGGGCACAAGGACTTCGAGGACGTCATGGCGGCGGTCGACGGCGCCATCGCGGCGGGGGTCGCCGATCCCGATCGGCTGGGTGTCGGCGGCTGGAGCTATGGCGGCATCCTCACCGACCACGTGATCACCCAGACGGGGCGCTTCAAGGCGGCGACGACCGGCGCCTCGGAGACCGACTACTTCGCCAACTATGGCACCGACCAGTACCAGTACGAGTGGGAGACCGAGCTGGGGCTGCCGTGGAAGACGCCCGAGCTGTGGATGAAGCTGTCGCCCTTCTTCCGCGTCGAGAAGATCACCACCCCGACCCTCATCCTCGGCGGCAGCGAGGACATGAACGTGCCGCTCTTGAACTCCGAGCAGCTCTACCAGGCGCTGAAGCGCCTCGGCCGCACCACCGAGCTGGTGATCTACCCCGGCGAGTCGCACGGCCTGCGCCGGCCGAGCTTCCTCAAGGACCGCTACCAGCGCTACCTCGACTGGTACGACCGCTTCCTGCAGCCGGCGCCCGCCGCGCCGAAGAACGCGAGCGCCGGGTAGCCGCCTCCGCGAGGAGGTGCGTCGCCCCAGATCTTGTTGTACTCGACCTTGAGATAGCCGTTGTCGAGCGTGTGCGCGGCGCCGTAGGCGTTGGCGAGGGCGTCGGTTTTGCTGACGATGTTGCCGAAGCGCTGGTAGCCCAGCCGCGGCGTCGTGCTGGTCGTCCACCAGACGGTATAGCCCGCCGGCGGGCTGCTCTGCAGCCAGGTCTTGTTGTCGTTGATCGCCGACTCGACGTAGCGCGCGATCGGGTGAGCCCCTGGCGGCTCCGCGCCGTCCACGGCGGCGCCGGCAGTCGTCCTGCCGGCTGCCGCCAGCGTAGAGAGAGAGGAGAGCGCCCGCTATCGAATTCCTGACCGCGCCCGCGCGGGCGAGATCAGTTGCAGCGGGCGGCGCGCAGCGCCGACGGGGTGACGCCGAAGGCGCGGCGGAAGGCGGCGGTGAAGTGGCTGTGGCTGGAGTAGCCGAGGTCGAAGGCGAGGCCGGCGAGATCGCTGGCACCGTCGCCGACGAGCTCGATGGCGTGGCGCAGGCGGAGCTGGTTCAGGTAGGCGTGGAGGGTGCTGCCGGCGTGGCGGCGGAAAACGCGGCAGAGGTGGAAGGGCGAGACGCCGAGGGCGGTCGCCAGGTCGTCGAGCGACAGCGGCTCGCGGAAGTGCCGGCCCAGGTAGCCGCGCGCATCCTCGGCGAGATCGGCCTGTCGGCTGCCGGCGGCGCGCCGCGGCGAGCCGCCGGGATAGGTCGCCGCGATCACCTCGGCGACGAGCGCGATGGTCGACTCCTCGATGGCGAGCGGCCCGGCGGTGCCCGAGCGCAAGGCGCTGATGAGCTCGTGCTCGGCGAGGAAGGTCGCCGGCCGGCTCGGCGCGTGGCTGTGGCGGAAGGGCGACTCCGGGCGCTCGGCGACGGTGGGATCGAAGCGGCCGATCACCTCGGCCAGCAGCTCCGGGGCGAGCGCGAAGGAGTGGGTGCAGTCTCCCCGCTCGTCGACCTTGCCGCGGAAGTAGAGGTCGCTGCGGTTGAAGAAGGTGACCATGGTGGGATCGGCGACGAAGGGCTCGGCGCCGGCGTGCTGGATGCGGACGCTCAGGCGCGGAAAGACCAGGTAGTGGCGCTCCGGCAGGCCCGACTGGCGGAAGTGGGGGTGGTCGGGGCGGGCGTGGAAGATGCCGATGTTGATGAGCGAGCTGGCGAAGAGCACCCGGTTGAACTCGGGGATCTCGTGGATGACGACGCTCGAATCGTTCATGCGGACCTCGTCTCCCCGGCGGCGGCGCTCGCCTCCTGCTCCGTGCCTACGGGCCTCGTACGTGCCGGCGCAGCGGCGGGTTGCAGCCTCACCTTAACCCATCGCGAGGTTTCGGGCTGTCACTTTCCTGCTCGGCGGTTAGGCGCCGCGCCCGCCGCGACCGTAGAATAGGAGGCGCGGCCTGACCGGCGAGCCCCCGCGCGAGAGCCCCCCGACGTGTACAACCAGTTCTACGGCTTCGGCGAAGCGCCGTTCAACATCACCCCCGATCCGCGCTTCCTCTTCATGAGCGAGCGCCACCGCGAGGCGTTCAACCACATCCTCTTCGGCATCCGCGAGCGCAAGGGCTTCATCCAGCTCACCGGCGAGGTGGGGGCCGGCAAGACCACCGTCTGCCGCGCCATCCTCGAAGAGCTGGGTCCGAACGTGAAGACGGCGCTCGTCCTGAACCCCGTCCTCACCAGCAACCAGCTGCTGAAGACCATCCTCCAGGAGCTCGGCCTGAAGCCGGCGCGGGCCGACCGCGTGGCCCAGCTCGAGATGCTCAACCGCTTCCTCCTCGAGCAGCTCGCCCTCGGCAACGACGTGGTGCTGCTGATCGACGAGGCGCAGGACTTAGAGCTCGAGCTCCTCGAGCAGATCCGCCTGCTCTCCAACCTCGAGACCGACCAGCGCAAGCTTCTGCAGATCGTCCTCGTCGGCCAGCCCGAGCTGCGCGAGAAGCTCGACGACCGCCGCCTCCGCCAGCTCCGCCAGCGGATCACCGTGCGCTACCACCTGGCGCCGCTGTCGCGGCTGGAGACCGAGCGCTACATCCTCCACCGCCTGCACGTCGCCGGCGGCAACGGCCGGCCGGCGTTCAACCGCTGGGCCTACCGCTCGATCCACCGCTACTCGGGCGGCGTGCCGCGGCTGATCAACGCCGTCTGCGACAAGGCCCTCCTCTGCGGCTACGTCACCGGCGCCGACCGCCTCTCGCAGGCGCACGTGCGGCGGGCCATCCGCGAGCTCGAGGGGAACTTCGCGTGAGCCTGATCGACGAGGCGCTGAAGCGCGCCCGCCAGGAGGCGGCGCAGCAGGACGCCGCCCGCCGCGGCGCCGCCCAGCCCTGGATGCCGATGCCTCTCGCGCCGCTCCCCGCGCGGCGCCTGCCGGTCGCGGCCATCGGCGCCATCGCGCTCGCCCTCCTCCTCGTCGGCGGCGGCACCGTCTGGCTGCTCGGCCGCGGCGCGCCGAGCCCGGCGACCCCGTCACCCGCACCGCCGCGCCTCGCGGCCGTCTCGACGCCGGGCGCTCCGGCTCCGGCGGCCGCCGCGCCCGCTCTCCCGGCGCCGAACGGGCCGAGCGATCGGCGCGATCAGAGCGATCGGAGCCAGGCCGTCGCCGCACCGCCGGAGGCGACCCGGCGGGCCACGGTCGACGAGAGGGCCAGCCAGCGGCGAGATGTCGCCTCCAACCAGACGGCCGCGCCGCGGCCGGCGCGGGACCGCCGCGCCGACCGCGCCGAAACCGGCGAGCCGGCGCGCGAATCATCCAGCGCGACCCGCTCCTCCACCGAATCGAGAATCGCCGCGAAGACCGCCGAAGCCCGCCCCAAGCTCGAGACCGCCGCCCCCGAGGACGGCAGCAGCCACGTCCGCGAGGTCGCGCTCCCCAACGGCCACAAGCTCGAGCTGCGCGGCATCGCCTTCTCCGACACCCAGCCCGTCGTCCTCATCAACGGCAAGGTGCTGTCGCCCGGCGAGGCGGTGGAGGGCTACACAGTGGCCGCCATCGAGCAGGGCCGCGTCACCTTGAAGGGCGGCACCGGCACGCTCTACCTGACGCTCCAGTAGGACGCCACCGGCCCGAGAATCCTTAGCCCGCCGCTTCGGGCAGCGCCACGCTCCGCGCCTTGACCTCGGGCTCGGTGAGACCGTAGATCGGCGGCGTGGGGACTCCCAGGAGGCCCAGCATGGTGTAGATCTGGCCGCGGTGGTGGACCTCGTGCTCGACCATGGCGCGGAGCCACTTCCAGGTGGCGAGCTCGGCGCCGCCCGGCGTCGTGCAGGGGCGCGCCAGATCCTCGGGGGTCAGCTGGCGGAGGAGGGCCATCGACTCGGCGTGCAGGCGGCCGAGGCGGGCGAGGATCTCGTCGTAGCCGTCGGCGAGATCGGACCCGTGCCCGGGATAGGCGCTCGGCCGACCGCAGGCGTTCTCGACGAACATGTAGCGCTCGATGCCGGCGAGGTGGCGGAGCAGGTCGCCGAAGCTCCAGGCGCCCTCGCCGTAGCGCCACTCGATGCGCTCGGGCGGGATCACCGCGGCAACCCGTAGCGTGCGCCCGCGGACGCCTTCGAAGTACGAGGTGAACGACTCGATCGGCTGGATTTCCATGGTCTCGAGCCTCCTTGAGGGCGGTCGAAATCGTTGGCGGGACTGAAGCGCTGGACGGTCAGCGGGCGGCGAGCGCGGCTTTGGGTTGTGGCGGCGCCGGCGGCGCCACGGGCTCCGGCACCGCGAGCTCGAACGCCTCGGCGAGCAGCTCGTAGGAGCGGCGGCGGGCCGCGTGGTCGTGGATCATCGAGAGCACCATCACCTCGTCGACCCCCGCCTCGCGGGCGAGCCGCGAGAGCCGCTCGTGGACGGCGCCGGGCGAGCCGACGAAGAGGCGCTCGCGGTTGCCGCGCACGAAGGCCCGCTCCTCGCCAGTGTAGGGGTAGTCGGTGGCCTCGGCGACGCTCGGATAGGCGCCTCGCGCGCCCTGCCGGATGCGCAGCCAGGCGAGGTCGAACGAGCGCGCCAGCTCGTCCGCCTCGGCGTCGGTCTCGGCGCAGACGACGGCGGTGGCGATGAGCGCCTGCGGCTCGGCGTTGCGGGTCGAAGGGCGGAAGCGGGCGCGGTAGAGGCGCAGGGCGTCGACCGCTGGCTCGGGGTGGATGTGGTGGGCGAAGGCGCAGCCGAGGCCGACCGCGGCGGCGAGCTGGGCGCTGTAGCCGCTCGAGCCGAGGAGCCAGAGCGGCGGCGGCGCGACGCCCTCGGGGATGGCGACGATGCGGCGGAACGGATGGTCGTCGGGGAAGTCGTCCTCGAGGAAGGCGAGGAGCTCGGCGAGCTGCTCCGGGAAGTCGTCTGCGGCGAGCGCCTCGCGCGAGCGGCGCAGGGCGAGAGCGGTCAGCGAGTCGGTCCCCGGCGCGCGGCCGAGGCCGAGGTCGATGCGGCGGGGATGGAGCGCCTCGAGCACGCGGAAGGTCTCGGCGACCTTGAGCGGCGCGTGGTTGGGGAGCATGACGCCGCCCGAGCCCACCCGCAGGCGCGAGGTGACGGCGGCGACGTGGCCGATGAGCACCTCGGGGACCGAGCTGGCGAGGCCGGCGGCGTTGTGGTGCTCGGCGAGCCAGTAGCGGTGGTAGCCGAGCGACTCGGCGAGGCGCGCCAGGTCGAGCGTGTTGCGCAGCGCCTGGGCGCCGGTCGAGCCCGAGGGCACCGGCGAGAGGTCGAGGACGGAGAGGCGGAGCGGAGCCATGGTGTCCCTCGACTCTCTCAAACGCCCTCGCCGCGGTGATGATTCCGCGGTGTTGGGGAAACCGGGGAAACCGCGGGAAGAAGCGACGGGGAGGGGCGCCCGCTCAGGCGGTCAGGCGCTCAGGCGGTCACCGCGCCGCTCGCGACCTGCGGGGCGTCGCAGCCCTCGCAGGGGTCGTGGACGCCCTCGGCCTCCACCTGGATCGTCACGTGGTGGATGCCGAAGCGGTCGTGCAGGCGGGAGCGGATCTCGTTGAGCAGCTCGCGCGGGGTGAGGCCGTCGCGGGTGACGACGTGCGCCGAGAGCGACTCGCGGCCGCTGGTGATCGTCCACACGTGGAGGTCGTGGACGGCGCGCACCTCGCGGCAGTCGAGGAGGGTCGCCCGCACCTCCTCGACGTCGATGTGGCCGGGGGCGGACTCCATGAGGACGGAGAGCGTCTCGCGGAGGAGCGCCCACGACGAGTAGATGACGAGGAGGCCGATCGCCGCCGAGGCGATGGGATCGGCGAGCGTCCAGCCGAAGAACCAGATGCAGGCGCCGGCGACCACCGCCTGGAGGCTGCCGAGGGCATCGGTCAGCGTGTGGAGCCAGACGCCACGCATGTTCAAGTTCTCGCCCTGCCCGCGCCCGCCGTGGAGGACGCCGAGAGCCGCGACGTTGACGATCAGGCCGCCGGCCGCCACCGCCATCATCAGCGGCGCCTGCACCTGGGGCGGATGGGAGAGGCGGTGGTAGGCCTCGACGAAGATGAAGATCGAGATGGCGACGAGCGTGCTGCCGTTGGCGAGCGCCGCCAGGATCTCCATGCGCTGGTAGCCGAAGGTGCTCCGCGCCGTCGGCGGCTTGCGCGCGATCCACATGGCGAAGAGCGAGAGGCCGATCGCCGCCACGTCCGACAGCATGTGGCCGGCGTCGGCGAGGAGGGCGAGCGAGTTGCTGAGCAGGCCGCCGACCACCTCCGCCAGCATGTAGGCGAACGACAGGCCGAGCACGATCGAGAGGCGCCGGAGGTTGCCGGCGCTCGGATCGGCATGGGTGTGCGCCCCGTGCCCGTGGTGATGATGGTGCCCTGCGCCCATGGTGTGATTCTACCTCGTCGTCGTTGTCGGAGCCGCGGCGTCCGCCGCAGGCGCAGCGGCTGTTCTAGAGACGCGCCCGCCTTAAGCGCAACGCGTTGGCGATCACCGAGACCGAGCTCAGGCTCATCGCGGCCGAGGCGATCATCGGCGACAGCAGGAGGCCGAAGAACGGGTAGAGGACCCCCGCCGCGACCGGCACGCCGACGCCGTTGTAGACGAAGGCGAAGAGGAGGTTCTGGCGGATGTTGCCGAGCGTCGCCGCGGCGAGGTGGCGGGCGCGGAGGACGGCGCGGAGATCGCCCTGGACGAGGGTGATGCCGGCGCTCTCGATCGCCACGTCGGTGCCGGTGCCCATGGCGATGCCGACGTCGGCCTGGGCGAGCGCCGGCGCGTCGTTGACGCCATCCCCCGCCATGGCGACGGTCCGCCCCGCCGCCTGCAGGCGGCGGACGAGATCGCGTTTGCCCTCCGGCGTGACGCCGGCCTCGACCTCGGTCAACCCCAGCTCGCGCGCCACCGCCTCGGCGGTCTCGCGACTGTCGCCGGTGGCGACGACGAGCGAGAGGCCCGCCGCCTGCAGCTCGCGGACGGCGTCGCGCGCTGACTCGCGGAGCGGATCGACGACGGCGATCAGTCCGGCGGCGCGGCCGTCGACGGTGGCGACGACCACCGTACGGCCCTGCCGCCTCGCCGCCGCGGCGCGCTCGCCCCACCCCTCGTCGGCGACCTTCAGCTCGGCGAGGAACGCCTCGCTGCCGAGCGCCACCCGGCGCCCCTCGACCTCGCCCTCGACGCCGAGACCGGTCCGCGACGCGAAGCCGGCGACCGGCGCGAGGGTCAGGCCGCGCGCCGCGGCGCCGGCGACGATCGCCCCGGCGAGCGGGTGCTCGCTCGCCCGCTCGAGCGACGCCGCGAGGCGCAGGAGGGTCGCCTCGTCGAGGCCGGCGGCGGGCTCGACGGCGTCGAGCCGCGGCCTGCCCTCGGTGAGCGTGCCGGTCTTGTCGATCACCAGGGTGTCGGCGCGCTCGAAGCGCTCGAGCGCCTCGGCGCTCTTCACCAGGACGCCGGCGTGGGCGCCGCGGCCGGTCGCCACCATGATCGACATCGGCGTCGCGAGGCCGAGGGCGCAGGGGCAGGCGATGATCAGCACGGCGACGGCGTTGACCAGGGCGTAGGCGAGGCGCGGCTCGGGCCCCAGCCGCCACCAGACGGCGAAGGTGAGCGCCGCGATCGCCACCACCGCCGGCACGAACCAGGCGGCGACGCGGTCGGCGAGGCGCTGGATGGGGGCGCGGCTGCGCTGCGCCTCGGCGACCAGCTGGACGATGCGGGCGAGGAGGGTGTCGCTCCCCACCCGCTCGGCGCGGAGGACGAAGCCGCCGGTGCCGTTGACGGTGCCGGCGGCCACCTTGGCTCCCGGCTCCTTCTCGACCGGGATCGGCTCGCCGGAGAGCATCGACTCGTCGACCGCGCTCCGCCCCTCGAGGACGACGCCGTCGACCGGCACCTTCTCGCCCGGACGCACCCGCAGGCGGTCGCCGAGCGCCACCTCGGCGAGCGGCACGTCGCGCTCGCCGCCGGCGGCATCCAGGCGCCGCGCCACCGGCGGCGCGAGGTCGAGGAGGGCGCGGAGCGCCCCCGAGGTGCGGCTCCGCGCCCGCAGCTCGAGCACCTGGCCGAGGAGGACCAGGGTGGTGATCACCGCCGCCGGCTCGAAATAGAGCGGCACGCTGCCGTCCATGCCGCGGAACGAGGCCGGGAAGAGGCCGGGCGCGAAGGTGGCGACGAGGCTCTCGCCGTAGGAGACGGCGGTCCCCAGGGCGATCAGGGTGAACATGTTGAGGCTGCGGTGGACGAGCGACGCCCAGCCGCGGACGAAGAACGGCCAGCCACCCCAGAGGACGACCGGCGTCGCGAGCGCCAGCTCGACCCAGGGAAGGGCCGCCGGAGATAGCCGCGGCAGGCGGCCGCCGGAGGCCATCTCTCCCATCGCGGCGAGCAGCAGCGGCAGGGTGAGGACGGCGGAGATCCAGAACCGCCGCGTCATCGCCGCGAGCTCCGGGCTCTCCGCGTCGCCGCCCGCGGCGAGCGTCCGCGGCTCCAGCGCCATGCCGCAGATCGGGCAGTCGCCCGGCCGGTCGCGGACGATCTGCGCGTGCATCGGACAGGTGTAGTCGACCACGGCCTCTCGCGCCATCTGCGGTTTCGCCGCCGCCGGCGGAGCGTCGACCGGAGCGTCGACCAGAGCGTCAAAATACCGCGCCGGCTCGCGAAGGAACTTCTCCCGGCAGCCGGCGCCGCAGAAGAAGATCTCCCTCCCCTGGTGCTCGGCGCGATGCGGCGTCGCGTCGGGATCGACCGTCATGCCGCAGACGGGATCGCGGACCGGCGCCAGTCGGGCGGCGGGCGCGGTGGGCACCTCGTGGGCTTCCATGTTGGCTCGGGAGGGGGTTCGTGCGATGCGGCGGACCGCGGCTACACCTCTTAAAAGCGCGCGGCGGGCGGCGCGCATTCCCGTGCGGCCTCGCTTCGAGAATCCACCAGGCCATTGCGGAGCGTCGAAGGCCCACGGCGGTTTTGTCCCGCGAGATCCACCACAGTGTCATCCTGAGCGCAGCGAAGGATCCGGGGGGAGGGAGCGCGCCAAATGATTGAGCGGCTTATGCATCGGGCTTCCCCCACGCGGATCCTTCGCTGCGCTCAGGATGACAATTCAAGGATTCGTCGATGAGCCAGAGCGACGAGCCCTTTGGCGGGTCCTGAGCCAAACCCACAGCGCTTAGAACGACAATTCAGCGGATGTAGCCCAGGGCACGCAGGCGCGCCGTGTCCTCGCTCGGGATCGCCTGGTGCACCGTCGCCGGCGCCTCGGCGCGGGCGCGGGCGGCGAGGCGGGCGAGCTCCTCGGCACAGCGGTTGTGCTCGCGGCTGGTGGGCGCCAGCGGCCGCCGCTCGGCCGGATCGCGCTCGAGGTCGAAGGCGCGCACCGGCGCGACCGGCCGGCCGAACTGGTCCTTGCCGGCGGCGTCGCCGATGCACTTCAGGCTGCCGACGGTCACCGCCTGGAGATCGACCGCCCCCGACTCGAGCGAGGCCTCCACCCGCGTCTCGGCGGCGAGGGCGCGCGGCGGCCGGTCCGGCGCGCGGAGCGCGGCGAGGAGGCTCTCGCCATCGAAGCCGGGAACGCCGGGAGCGCCGGAGACGCCGGCGCGCCCGATCGCCTCGACCAGGGTCGGCGCCAGATCGACCGTCGACACCGGCGCCGTCACCCGCCGCGGGGCGATCCCCAGCGCGCGCGGCAGCTTCACCATCATCGGCACCCTGAGCAGCTCCTCGAAGAGCGTCCGCCCGTGATCGAAGGAGCCGTGCTCGTCGAACTCCTCGCCGTGGTCGGCGACCAGCACGATCAGGCTCTCGTCGTAGAGGCCGGCGCTCCGCAGGAGGTCGAGAAAGGCGCCGAACTGGCGGTCGGCGGCCTTCACCTCGCCCTCGTAGAGGCCGCGCAGATGGGCGACGTCCCGGGGGTCGTGCAGGTTGCGGGCGATGAAGATCTGCGGGTTGTAGAGATCGTCCGCGAGCCGCCCCGGCCGCGCCGCGGCGAAGGCGCGGTCGGCGCCGCGCGGCGCGTAGATGGCATGCGGATCGACGGTGTGGAGGAAGGCGAAGAGGGGCCGCGCGGGATGGAGGGGCCGGCGCAGGTTCTGCTCGAGGAACCAGCGCGCATCGGCCGAGGACATCTTGCCGTTCTCGTAGACGTTCAGGAAGAAGGTGTCGAAGCCGCGCTGGATGCCGTAGCCGTCGCCCCCCAGCAGCCACTGGGAGATGCCGAGCGTCTCGTAGCCGGCGCGGCCGAAGAGGGTGGGAAGCCACGGCTCGCTCGTCTCCGGCAGGCGGTCGCCGGGAAGGTGCACGCCGTGGTGGAACGGATAGCGGCCGGTGAGGATCGAGAAGACGGCCGGGAGAGTCCACGAGGCGGCGCTCCGCGTCTCCGCGAAGAGGGCCGCGTCGCGGCTGAAGGCGTCGATGCGCGGCGTCGCCGCGAGCGGCGAGCCGTAGGCCCCCACCGAGTCGGCGCGCAGGGTATCGATCAGGTAGATGAAGACGTCGGGGCGCCCGGCGATCGGCCGGCGGGGAGCGGGCGGCGGCGCGCCCGTGGCTGCCGCGGCCTCTCCCCCACCGTCGATCGCCTCGCCGCGCGGCACCACGGCGAGCGTGTCGTAGAGCACGGAGAGGGCGCGGACGTCCCCTCCCAGGCCGAGCTTCGACGGCTGCGCGGCGTGCGCCGCGAGGAGCTTCAGCGTGTTGATCGGCGAGGTGAGCGCCGCGGCGGGGAGCGGGATGCGCAGCTCACCCCACTCCTTCTCGATGGGGAAGCGGCCGAGGAAGTGCCCGTTCAGCGTCGCGTCGACCGCCTGCGGCGGCGCCTCGGGGTAGATCAGCGGCAGGCAGCGGCCGGCGAGCTCGGCGTCGGCGAAGGGCGGCACCGCGAAGTAGACCTCGGCGAGCTTGGAGGCCCAGGCGACGCCGCGCACCTCGCGCGAGCCGGCGCCCCAGATCGGCTCCGGCCGATACCAGCCGGGGCCGAGCTCGATGCCGGCCGGATCGTCGTCGAAGCCGCGGCGGAAGGCCGCCGAGGCGGCGGCGCCGCCGCGCGACGAGGCGGCGGGCGAAGCCCGGCGGCAGCCGCCCACGGCGAGCGGCGCGAGCACCGCGAGCAGGGCCATCCCGGCGGCGATGGAGGTCGAGGCGGCCGCTCTCCGGCGCCGGCGCGGATCGAGATTCACGGGACGGAAGAGTATCTCGATCCCGGCGCCTGGCGCCCCTCGCCCGCCGCCCCGTCGCCCGCCAGAGCGAGGCGGAGCACGTCGGCGAGGTGGAGGGCGCGGCGGTCGGTCGTCTGCGCGATCTGCTCGCGGCAGCTGAAACCGTCGGCGAGGATGAGCTCGTCCGCTCCGGCGCTCCGCACGGCGGGGAGGAGCGCCCGCTCGCCCGCCGCGATCGAGACCGCATAACGCTCGCCGGGCTCGAAGCCGAAGGCGCCCGCCATGCCGCAGCAGCCGGAGTCGACGAGGCGGTAGTCGAGGCCGAGCTGGCGGATCACCGCCTCCTCAGCGCCCATGCCGAGGATCGACTTGTGATGGCAGTGGCCGTGGACCAGCGCCCGGCGACCCATCAGGCCGGAGCCGCCGGCGAAGCCCGCCGGCTCCCACGCCTGCTTGACGAGGAATTCCGACAACAGGAAGGTCTGCGCCGCGAGGCGGCGCGCCTCCGGATCGTCGGGCATCAGCTGCAGCATCTCGTCGCGAAAGACGGCGACGCAGGAGGGCTCGAGGCCGACGACGGGCGTGCCGGCGGCGATCTCCGGGCGCAGCGCATCGAGGATGCCGCGGAGCTGGCGCTCGGCGAGGCCGAGCATGCCGTAGTCGTAGAGCGGCCGGCCGCAGCAGAGCGGGCGCGGCGGCAGCGCTACCGCGAAGCCAGCCGCCTCGAGCACCTCGACGGCCGCGCGCGCGGTCTCGGGATGGAAATAGTTGTTGAAGGTGTCGGGCCAGAGGACGACGCGGCGGCGCACCGCGGCGGCGGCTGTCGCGAGCGGTGGCCGGCGGGCGAACCAGGAAGTGAAAGAGGTCGTCGCCAAGGCCGGCACCCGGCGCTCCGGCGCCATGCCGGCGGCCGCCTTGGCGAGCCGCGAGAGGCCGCGCGTCTGGGTGGCGAAGTTGACCAGGCGCGGCAGGCGGGAGGCAGCGCGCGCCCACCAGTGGACGAGCCCGAAGGCGTAGGCGCTCCGCGGCCGCAGGCGCCCCTCGTAGTAGATGCGCCAGGAACTCCGCCTTGTAGGTCGCCATGTCGACGCTCATCGGGCACTCGGTCTTGCAGCCCTTGCAGGAGAGACAGAGGTCGAGCGCCTGCTTGACGTGGCGCGTCGCGCCAGCCGCCCCTGAGCGGATCGCCCGCCAGCATCTCGAAGAGCAGGCGGGCGCGGCCGCGCGTCGAGTGCGCCTCCTCGCGCGTCACCATGTAGCTCGGGCACATGGTGCCGGTCGTGCTCCTTGCGGCATTCGCCGACGCCGACGCAGCGCAGCGTCGCGCGAGCGAAGCTGCCGCGATCGTCGCCCGCGAATTTGAAATGGGTCGGGAGCTGCGGCGGAGCGTAGCCGGGGCCGAGGCGCAGGTTCTCGTCCATCCGGTAGGGGTCGACCACCTTCCCCGGGTTCATCTTCCACTCCGGGATCCCAGATCGACTTGAACTCGCGGAAGGCGAGGACGAGCTCCGGCCCGAACATCTTCGGCAGCAGCTCGGCCCGCGCCTGGCCGTCGCCGTGCTCGCCGGAGAGCGAGCCGCCGAACGACAGCACGAGGTCGGCCGCCTCGCCCATGAAGGCGCGGTACTTGGCGATGCCCGCCGCGCTCAGCAGATCGAAGTCGATGCGGGTGTGGATGCAGCCCTGGCCGAAGTGGCCGTAGAGCGCGCCGGTGTAGCCATAGCGGTCGTAGAGGCGGCGCAGCGCGCGGAGGTAGCGGCCGACCTCGGCCGGCGGCACCGCGGAGTCTTCCCAGCCCTCCCACGAGTCCTCCTGTCCCGGCGCCCGCGCCGTCGCGGCGAGCCCCGACTCGCGCACCTTCCAGAGCCTCGCCGCCTCCGTCGCGTCGGCGCACAGCCGCATCGTCGGCGGGCTAGGCCGCCTGGCGAGCGCGGCCATCAGGGCGCGGGCCTTGGCGTCCGACTCGCCGCGGTCGCCGCCGCCGAGCTCGACCAGCAGCCAGCCGCGGCCGGGGGGCAGCAGGGCGACGCTCGCCGCCTGCAGCCCCTGGCGCTGCATGCCGGCGACCAGCCGATCGTCGAGCCCCTCGAGGCCGATGGGGCCGGCGGCGAGGATCTCCGGCACGTCGTCGCCGGCGTCGAAGACCTCCGGATAGCCGAGGACGACGACGCTCCGCGCCGGCGGGCTGGCGACCAGCCGCACCGTGGCCTCGAGGACGGTGACGCACGTCCCCTCCGTCCCCACCAGCGCCTTGGCGAGGTCGAAGCCGTTCTCGGGCAGGAGCTGCGGCAGGTTGTAGCCCGAGACGCGCCGCGGGATCGCCGGGTAGCGCTTGCGGATGAGGTCGGCGTAGCGGTCGCGGAGCGCCCGCAGGCGCAGGTAGATCTCACCCCGTCGGCCGCCGCCGGCGATGATCTCGGCGATCTCCGCCTCCGCCGTCCTCCCCACCCGCAGGCGGAGGCCGTCGTAGGTGAGCACCTCGAGCTCGAGGACGTTGTCCTCGGTCTTCCCCGCCATCTCCGAGTGGACGCCGCACGAGTTGTTGCCGATCATGCCGCCCAGGGTGCAGCGGTTGTGCGTCGCCGGATCGGGACCGAAGGTGAGGCCGTGGCGCTCGGCGGCGTCGCGCAGATCGTCGAGCACGAGGCCGGGCTGGACGCGCGCCCAGCGGCCCGCGGCGTCGAGCTCGACGATGCCGCGCAGGTGCTTCGAGAGATCGCAGACGACGGCGACGTTGCAGCACTGGCCGGCGAGACTGGTGCCGCCGCCGCGGGAGAGGAACGGCGCCCCCCACCGCTCGCAGGCGGCCACCGCGGCGACGACGTCCTCCGCGTCGATGGGCACGACGACGCCGATCGGGACCTGCCGGTAGTTCGAGCCGTCGGTCGCATAGAGCGCGCGGCTGCCGGCATCGAACCGCACCTCGCCATGGAGGACGCGCCGCAGCTCGGCGGCAAGGCCGGCGGCATCGCCGTCCGAGAGACCGGGCTGAGGAGAGAGGCGCCCGGAGGACGCCGAGCGCTGGGAGGTGAGAAGCGCCGTCTCGGCCGGGGTCACGGGAGGATCATCTCTCATGTCTGAAGGAGGCGCTGTCAAGAGAGCCAGGAGAGGTGTCAGGTACTCGGCTGCCGGTGCTTCCTGGAGATCGGCAACCTTCTTGCCCTGCCATGCTTCCCCCGCCCGCCCTTTCAGGTAGGGTGCCACCCACCCGCCCTCACCCCCCCACCCGCTGGGCCGCCTTGCGACCGAAAGGGGAGCCGCGGATCGCCAGGAGACGGAGACCACCATCTCCGCCCCCACCGACATCGGCACCACCGCCCGATCCGCGCAAGAATCGGCTGGCACCTCACCGGATGACCCCAAGAATCGGCTGGCACCTTGCCGGCACCTTATCGAAGCACCTCATCGAATGATCCAGAGGTGGGACCGATTCCCTGTCCAGCGGCGACGGCCGCTCCCGCCAGGCAGCGGTCGACGGAAGCTCTCCCGGTCGCATGGCGGCCCAGCGGGTGGGGGGGTGAGGGCGGGTGGGTGGCACCCTACCTGAAAGGGCGGGCGGTGGAAACGTTGCAGGGCAAGGAGGTTAGCCTGAAGCGAACAGGGTGCCAGGTACTCGGTCCGGCTTCTGGCCCGCCCCTCCAAGAATCGGCTGGCACCTCCCCTCGGCGCAGGTCGGGCCCGGTCTTCCCGCTCACCGGCCGAACTCGCCACATCACCGGCCGGCCTCAGCCGATGATCGGGAAGGCCCGCCACATCACCGGCCGAGCTCGCCGCATCACCGGCAGGGCTCAGCCGGTGATCGGGAAGGCCCGCCGCATCACCGGCAAGGCTCGCCACATCAACGGCAGAGGCCAGCCGGCGATCGGGAAGCGCTTCCCGATCACCGGCCGAGCTCAAAAAATTGTCGCGAAGGCCTTCCCGATCATCGGCAGGGCTCAAAATTTAATCTGGCCCTGCCCGGCAAGAATCGGCTGGCACCTCCTGCCCCGGCCTGGCCGCCTGACCATACCCCGGACTCGCCGGGCGATACGATGACCCTCGTGGCCTCTGGAGACACCCCGTGAGCGGTCGGCGGGCGATCGTGATGGCGCTCCTCGCCGCCGGCGGTCTGACCGCGGCGCTCTTCGCGATCCTCGACCAGGAGCGCGGCGCCCTCGCGCGGCCGGCCTGCCGGGTGGCGGTGTCGGCCTTCGCCGGCGGCGCGGACGAGGGCGAGGCGCTCGCCGCCGTGCTCGCCGTCCAGCTCTCCGGCATCCGCGGCGTCGATGCCTCCGGACCGGCGGAGCTCGCGGCCGGAGAGCGCGGACCGTTCAACCTGCGGCTCGCCGGCCGGCTGCAGGCGGCCGGCCCGCGCCTCGCCATCACCATGACCTGGCTCGACGGCGCGGGCGGCGCGGTGCGGCGGCGCCTCGGGCTGGCCGCGGACCGGGGGCGGATCTTCGACCTCCAGGAGCGCCTGGCTCTCGCGACCATCGACCTCTGCGCCATCCGGCCGACCTTCGCCGAGCGGCGGGCGCTCGCCCGCGGGCTCGCCAGCTCGCTGCCGGCCTACTGGCTCACGCTCCGTGCCCGCGCTCTCCTCGACGGCGCGGCGCCCGACCGCGATGCGGCCGCCGCCGGCCTCCTGCGGCAGGCGCTGGCGGACGACTCGGAATGTGCCCTCGCCCATGCCGCGCTCGCCGAGGCTCTCGCCGGCGAGGGGCGCGGCGAGGAGGCGGTCGCTGAGGCCGAGCGGGCGCGCGAGCTCGACGATCACCTGCCGGCGATCCACCTCGTCCTCGTCCGCGCCGACCGCGCCGCCGGCCGCGAGGCCCAGGCGCAGATCGAGCTGCGGCGCCTGCTATCGCTGCGGCCGGAGATCGCCGCCGCGCGCCGAGCGCTGCGCTGAGCGGCGCTACCGCGGCGGTCCCTCAGCTCTTCTTGCGGAGCGCCCGCCAGTCGTCGTCGACCGCCGCCAGCATGCGGTCGGCGGCGGCGAGGAGCCAGCCCTCCTCGCGGCGCTCGCGGCGGTCGAGGTCGGCGAGGAGCCGGCCGGGCTTCGCGGTGCCGAGGTGGACGTTCGCCGTCTCCCATCCCATGGCATGCAGCAGGCGCTCCTCGTCGCGCTCGCGCGGCAGCTCGAAGAGCTCGATGCGCGAGCAGTCGGGAGCGAGCCGGCGCACGATCCAGCGCCGCTTGACGTGCACGAAGGGGTCGGGACAGCGCACCGCGGCGTCGAGCGCCTCCTGATAGCGGATGGCGGTCGCGCGGCCGCCGCACGCCCAGACCACCGCGGACGGCGCCAGAGCCTTGGCTTCCCGCGCCACCTCGGCGCCGTGCCATTGGCCGAGGGCGACGTAGCGCTCGCGGCCGAGGCTCCCCAGCCCGGCGACGCGATGCGCCACGCGCCGCGCGGCGCAGGGGAGCGCCGCGGCGAGAGTCCGCGCGACGCCCGGCGGCGGCGGCGGATCGGCGTCGGGCAGGCCCTTCAGGCGGTGCCAGTACGCCGCCGGGTCGCGCAGCCGGGCGACCGCCATCTCGTGGAGCGCCAGGGAGTGCTCGGCGAGCACGAAGGCGCGGCCGCCGGCGGCGAGCGCCTCGCGGTAGCCGGCGAGGAGGGCCGCGTCGGCGGCGCGCTCGGCGAGCGTCAGGCCGTGCGCCGCGATCGCCAGGTGGGCGCTCGTCGCCAGCCGCACCAGATCGTTGGTGTAGGGGAGCTCGGCGGCCTCGTCGAAGTCGTTGATCCCCCACACCAGGCGCCCCTCGGCGTCGCGCCAGGTGCCGAAGTTCTCGACGTGGAGGTCGCCCACCGCGAGCACCGCCGGCGCGCCGGCGAGCGTCGGACAGATCGCCGCCCAGCACTCGGCCCAGCGGTAGTAGGTGGCGCACAGGAAGGCGAAGCGGTCTTCGCGCATCGCCGCGTGCTTGACGGCGAGGTCGGCCGGGATGAGGCGCAGGAGCGCGCCGAGCCAGGCCTCATAGGATTCGGTCGACTCCCTGATGCTCCGCGGCTGCTTGGCGCGCGGCATGGATCCCCTCCCCGGCCGCCGACTCGGCCCCCGGCTCGAGCTCCGGCTCAGCTGCGGCCGCGAGGCCAGCGGCGAGCCCTTCCGCCAGGGCCTCGAGCTGCGGCTCGCGCAGCAGATCATAGTGCCCTCCTGGGATCGCCCGCGCCGCGAGCCCGCCGCCGGCCACCGCCTCCCAGACGTCGAGCCGCCGCGCCAGCGGTCGATCCGCGGCGCAGAAGACGGCGATCGGCCCCGGGTAGCGAGGCGGCGCGTAGGCGCGGATCGCCCGCACGTGGGCGAGGTAGAGCCGCATCAGGCGGCCGAGCTGCGCCGGGTCGGCATCGGCGGGCAGGCCGCCCGCGGCGGTCGCCCGCGCCAGCACGAGGTCGAGCCGCGCCTCGGGGATGAGCGGCTCCAGGTCGCCGCGCGCGAGGCCGAGCGGCGGACCGCCGGCGGCAGCGGCGATCCCCGCCATGCCGGCGAGATCGCGGGCGACGACGAGGAGCGCGCCGACGTCGTCTTCCGGCAGCGCCCGCTCCTCGGCGCTGATCGTCGTCGGGTCGATGAGGGCGAGATAGGCGACCGCGGCGCCACGCTCGACGAGCTGGCCGGCGATCTCGAGCGCGACGAGCGCCCCGAACGACCAGCCGCCGAGGTGGTACGGCCCCGCCGGCTGCGCCGCCGTGATCGCCTCGCGGTAGACCGCCGCCATCTCCTCGATGCGCTGGAAGGGCGGCTCGCCGCCGGCGAGGCCGCGCGCCTGGATGCCGATGAACGGCCGCCCGCCGCCCAGCCGCCGCGCCAGGCCCTGGTAGCAGAAGACGGCGCCGCCGATCGGGTGGACGCAGAAGAACGGCGGCGGCGCGGCCGCCTCGCGCCCGCCGCCGGCGAGCTCGACGAGCGGCGTCCAGCCGGCGACGCCCGCCACCTCCTCTCCGAGCGCGGCATCGCCGCGCAGCACGGCGGCGAGACGCCGGACGGTGGGGGCGCGGAAGAGCGTGGCGAGCGGCAGCTCGCGGCCGAAGCGGCGCGCGATGCGCGACATCAGGCGCACGGCGAGGAGCGAGTGGCCGCCGAGCTCGAAGAAGCTGTCGGCGACGCTCACCCGCGGCAGGCCGAGGAGCTCCTCCCAGATCGCCGCCAGCTCGCGCTCCACCTCGTCGCGCGGCGCCTGGAAGGCGGCGCCCGCGGCCGTCTCGGCATCGCCATCGACCGGCAGGGCGGCGAGCGCGCGGCGGTCAATCTTGCCGTTCGGGTTGAGCGGCAGCGCCGCGATCTCGACGAAGGCGCTCGGCACCATGTGCTCGGGCAGGCGCGCCGCGAGCGCCGCGCGAAGCTCCGCGGCCGCCGGCGCGGACGGCGCTTCACGCCGCCGGCTGTAGAAGGCCGCCAGCTCGGGCTCGCCGCTCCGCCCGCGCCGCAGCACCACCGCCGCCTCGCCGACCGCCGGCTGCGCGGCGAGCGCCGCCTCGACCTCCCCCGGCTCGATGCGGAAGCCGCGCAGCTTCACCTGCTGATCCCGCCGCGCGACGAACTCCAGCTCCCCCGACGGCCGGTAGCGGACGAGGTCGCCGGTGCGATAGAGGCGCGCTCCCGCGCCGCCGAAGGGATCGGGCACGAAGCGCTCGGCGGTGAGCGCGGGCCGCGCGAAGTAGCCGCGGGCGAGGCCGGCGCCGCCGAGGAAGAGCTCGCCGACGACGCCCAGCGGCGCCGGCCGCTGATGGCGGTCGAGGACGTGTGCTACCGTTCCGATGATCGGCCGGCCGATCGCCGGCTCGCGCGCCGGCAGCGCCGGCGCCGGAGCCGGAACCGCCGCGAAGGTCGAGTAGGTGGTGTCCTCCGAGGGGCCGTAGAGGTTGAAGACGCGCTCGACGTGCCCCGTCGCGTAGAGGTCGGCGACGAGCTTCCCGGAGAGCGGCTCCCCCGGCAGGTTGACCGTCCGCACCGAGCGCGGCACGGCGCCCATCCGCAGCAGCTCGGCGACCGCAGACGGCACGGCGTTCAGGAGCGTCACCTCGCCGGCCGCCGGCAGGCGCGGCAGGGCGAGCGCGTCCGCCGCCAGGATCACCCGCCCGCCGTGGGCGAGGGTGAAGAACAGCTCGAAGATCGAGACGTCGAAGGAGATCGAGGTGCCGGCGAGGACGCCGCCGACCTGGCAGCCGAGCTCGCCGCGCGCGCCGATCTCGCGCGCGAAGAGCGGCGCCGCCCAGGCGAAGAGCGCCAGGACGCTCCGGTGCTCGATCGCAACGCCCTTCGGCCGCCCCGTCGAGCCCGAGGTGTAGAGCACGTAGGCGAGGTTGCCGCCACCGGCGCGCGGCGCGAGCGCCTCGCCGCTCTGCCGCGCGATCGTCGCGCGCTCGCCGTCGTCGTCGAGATAGACCAGCCGCCGGCCCTCGCGGCTGACCAGATCGGGGGCCAGATCGGGGCCGTCGGCGTGCGCCAGGACGAGCGGCGCGCCGGCGTCGGCCAGCATGAAGGTCAGCCGCTCGGCGGGATAGCGGGGATCGAGCGGCAGGTAGGCGCTCCCCGCCGCGAGCACCGCGAGGAGCGCCGCCACCAGCTCCGGCGAGCGCGGCAGGCAGACGCCGACGAGCGTCTCCGCACCGCCGCCCAGCTCGGCGAGCCGGCGGGCGAGGCGGCTCGCCCGCGCCGCGAGATCGCCGTAGGTGATCCGCTCGTCGCCCCAGAGGATCGCCTCGTCCGCCGGATGGACCGCCGCCCAGGCGAAGAAGCCCGCCTGCAGACCGCCCGCGCTGGCGGCAGCCGCGGCCGCCGGCAGGGCGCCGCCGCTCCCCCAGGCGGCGAGCTGGTGTTGCTCGGCCGGCGCCAGGATCGGCAGCTCGGAGAGCCGCGCCTGCGGCCGCTCGAGCCAGCCGGCGACGAGCGCCGTCAGCCAGCCGCTCAGGCGCTCGATGGTCGCCGCGTCGAAGAGGTCGGTGTTGTACTCCCAGCCGCCGGCGATGCCCTCGCCGCCCGGCAGCTCGCCGAGGAAGAGCGAGAGCTCGAACTTGGCGGCGGGCGGACCGCCGGGGGCGACCGGCTCGAGGGTGAGGCCGGCGAGCTGCAGCCGGCCGGCGGGGGCGTTCTGCAGCGCGAAGAGCACCTGGAAGAGCGGCGAGACGGCGAGGCTCCGCTCCGGCTGCAGCTCCTCGACCAGGCGCTCGAAGGGGAGATCCTGGTGCGCGTAGGTGGCGAGCGTGCGCTCCCGGATGCGCGCCAGGAGCGTCGGGCCGTCGGGGTCGCCGGCGAGATCGGCGCGCAGCGCCAGGGTGTTGACGAAGAAGCCGATCAACCCCTCGATCTCCAGCCGGCTGCGGCCGGCGATCGGCGTCCCGACGACGACGTCGTCCTCCCCGGTCAGCCGCGCCAGGAGCGCCGACAGCGCCGCGAGGAGCGACATGAAGAGCGTCGCATCGTGGTGGCGGCCGAGGGCGTTCCATCGCCGCGACAGCTCGGGTGAGAGGGCGAGCGGCGAGGTGGCACCGCGGAAGGTCTGCAGCGGCGGCCGCGGCCGATCGAGGGGCAGCTCGAGCACCGGCGGCGCGCCGGCGAGGCTCCGCCGCCAGAAGGCGAGCCGCCGCTCGAGCACCGCGCCGGAGAGCCAGGCGCGCTGCCAGACGGCGAAGTCGGCATACTGCACCGGCAGCGGCGGCAGCGGCGGAGGCGCTCCCTGGACGCAGGCGGCGTAGAACGCTCCCAGCTCGCGCACCAGGACGCCGATCGACCAGCCGTCGGAGACGATGTGGTGCATGGTGAAGAGCGCCAGATGCTCGTCGCCGGCGAGAGCGACGACGACGGCCCGCTGCAGCGGCCCGCGGGCGAGGTCGAAGGGCCGCGCCGCCTCGCCGCCGGCGAGCGCCAGGGCCTCGGCCTCGCGCCGCTCCGCCGGCAGCGCCGCGAGATCGACAAGCAGCGGGCGAGCCTCGCCCGGCGCGCTCGGCGGCGCGATCCGCTGTACCGGTCGGCCGTCCACCTCGCCGAAGCGGGTGCGCAGCGCCTCGTGCCGGCGGACGATCTCGGCGTGGCTGGCGGCGAGCGCGCCGACGTCGAGCGGCCCGCGCAGGCGCAGCGCCGTCGGCAGGTTGTAGAAGGACCGCCCCGGATCCAGCCGGTCGAGGAACCAGAGGCGCTCCTGGCCGAACGACAGCGGCAGATCGCCGTCGCGCCGCACCGCCATGATCGGCGGCGCGGCGGCTGCGAGGCCCTCCGGCGCCGGCGGTGCCGGCGCGGCGCGGGCCGCGGGTGAGGGAGGCGGCAGCGTCTCCTCGCCGTCCGCGGCCGTCGCGGCATCCGCAGCATAGGCAGCGCGCCGCTTCTCCTTCAGCTGCGCGGCCATCGCGAGCAGCTTCTCGGCGGGCAGCTTCATCACCCAGTTGGACGTCTCGGCCAAGCGGTACCTCGCGGCAGGAAGAAGGCGGTGGAGCGGCCGGCGCACCGCTCGCGCCGGGCCGGCCCCACGCTTTTCAAGGTGCCGCGCGGCGCGCGCCGCGTGCCTGCAGCGGGTCCGCCGAAGGCCGCGCTCCGCCGGCGGACATAGAATGAGCTGCGGCGCGCCGAGCGCACCGGCACCGGGGCATCCCGAGGAGGAGCGACGATGATCGAGAACGAGATGCGCGGCGACGTCGCCGTGCTGCGCATGGCGCACGGCAAGGCCAACGCCCTGGACCTCGAGCTGCTGCAGGCGCTCGCCGCGCGGCTCGACGAGATCGAGGGTCTGGCGCGAGCGGTGGTGCTCACCGGCAGCGGCTCGATCTTCTCCGCCGGGGTCGACCTCTTCCGCCTGCTCGACGGCGGCGACTCCTACCTCGAGCGCTTCCTCCCCACCCTGACCGGCGCGCTGATGCGGCTCTTCACCTTCCCTCGCCCGGTGGTCGCCGCGATCAACGGCCACGCCGTCGCCGGCGGCTGCATCCTCGCCCTCGCCTGCGACCACCGCCTGCTCGCCGACGGCCCCGGCCGCGTCGGCGTTCCCGAGCAGCTCGTCGGGGTGCCCTTCCCCGCCCTGCCTCTCGAGATCGTGCGCTCCGCTCTCCCCGCCCACTGCGCTCAGGAGGCGATCGCGACCGGCCGCACCTACCCCGCCGCGGAGGCCTTTCAGCGGGGCTTCGCCGACGAGCTGGTCCCCCCGGACCGTCTCCTCGACCGCGCCTGCGAGGTGGCGGCTCAGCTCGGCGCCATCCCGGCCGCCACCTTCTCTCTCACCAAGCGCCAGCTCCGCCGGCCCGCCCTGCGGCGGGTGCAGGACCTCGCCGACCTGCAGCACGAGGTGGCCGAGATCTGGACCTCGGAGGAGACCCAGAAGACCATCCGCGACTACCTCGCGCGGACGGTGCGGAAGGGCTGATCAGGGCGGCAAGCCCGCGCTCAGGCCGTCCTCGGGACGGCTCTCCGCCGCCGGCTCGGGCTCGCCCGCCGCCAGACAGAACGGCAGCGCCATCGCGAACAGCGCCAGGCGCTGCACCTCGGTGTCGCCCCAGTTGTTCTCGAAGAGACCGGCGACGTTGAAGGCGACGAGAGCCAGCACCGCACCCAGATAGAGATCCGCCCGCGCACCCGCGACGCCGCCCTCGCGCCGATAGCGGCGCAGCGCGAAGCCGACGGCGGCAGCGGTCATCCACAGGTAGGCGCCGAGCGTCAGCAGGCCGCTCTCGGCGCCGAGCTGGAGCAGGCTGTCGTGGAGATGCGGCACCCAGTAGCGCGGCGCCGTCGGATGGCGGTAGATGGCGTAGCGGCGCTGCACCTCGTCCGGCCCGAGGCCGAAGAGCGGCCGCTCGGCGATCATGTGGAGGCCGGCGTCGGCCATGCAGAGGCGGTCGTAGTTCGAGGCGTCGCGGAGGTCGAAGATCGACAGCACGCGATGGAAGAGCGGCACCGGCGCGAGGAGGACGAAGAGGACCGCCGCGGGGAGCAGGCCGAAGAGATAGCGCGGCCGGCGGACGAAGAGGAGCACCGGCAGTGTCACGGCGAGGGCGACCCAGGCGTTGCGCGTCAGGCTGCCGAGGAGCGCCAGGTTGATCGCCGCCAGAGCCGCCCAGCGAAAGCCCTGGTGCCAGCGGCTCCGCCGCGCGCCGCCGGCGACCAGCGAAGCGAGCAGGAAGAGGTCGCCGACCAAGAGGACGCCGGAGAAGGTCATGTAGTGCGAGAAAGGGCCGCGAATGCGGTGCTCGATGCCGCCGTAGCCCAAGAAGAACTGGGCGAGCCCGTAGACCGCCATGGCGGCGACCGAGGCGATCAGCAGGTCGACCAAGCGCCGCACGTCGCGCTCGCCGCGCACCAGGAGCGGCGCGGCGTAGAGCGTCGCGAACGACATCAGCTCGGAGAGGCTCGCCGCCGACACCCGCGGCTCGTAGGAGAGCGCGATCGAGGCGCCGAAGCCGAGCAGATAGAGGCCGAGCGGCAGGTAGAGCGGCTCGAAGCGCCGCCAGGCGAGCGGCCGGCGGCGCACGGCGAACGGCGTCGCGAGGAGGGTCAGGCCGAGCAGCACGTTGGAGAGGGCGATGCCGAAGACCGTGCAGACATGGAGCAGGTACCCCCAGTAGCCGATCCGCGCCCACCGCCAGCGCGAGGCGGCGCCGCGATCGCCGGCGGCGCTTGGAGCGCGCGTCGAGACGCCGGGAGCGACCGCCGAGCCGGCCGCAGCGTCGGGGAAGAGCAGGGCTTGATCGGGACCGGACATGGCAGGGGGGATCGCTCGCGAGCGTAGGAGAAGGCGGTCGCGGCGTCAACGAGCGGCCGGCGGCGTGCCGCCAGCGCGTGCTAGATTGCGCCGATGCTCGCAGCCGGGGAACGGTCGCGGCCACGGCCACTCCTCGCCGCGGCGCTCCTCGCCACCGTCGTCTCCTTCGCGCCCATCGCCTCGCACTCGCTGTGGACCCCCGACGAGCCGACCGGCGCCGGGGTCGGCCGGGCGATGCTCGCCAGCGGCGACTACCTCGTCCCGCGGCTCGGCGGCCAGCCGTTCCTCGAGAAGCCGCCGCTCTACTGGTGGGCGCAGGTTGCCTGCTACCGCCTGCTCGGCGTCGACGACGCGACGGCGCGCCTCCCCTCGGCGCTCTTCGCTCTCGGCGGCCTCCTCGCCGCCTACGCCCTCGGACGGCGGGTCGCCGGCGCGGCCGGCGGCCTCGCCACCGTCGCCATCCTCGCCACCACCGCCGAGTGGAGCGAGGACATGGGGCGCTGCGTCGTCGACCCGGCGCTGGTCTGCTTCGTCACCCTCGCCCATCTCGGCTTCACGGGCCTGGCGGCGCCGGAGAGCCCGGCGGACCGCCGGCGCTCGGCGCTCCTCGTCGCCGCGGCGATCCCCCTCGCCTTCCTCGCCAAAGGCGTCGTCGGGATCGGCCTCGCCGCGGCGCCTGCCGTCCTCTTCTTCCTGGCGGTCGAGCGCGGCAGGGCTTGGCGCCGCCTGTGGCCGGCGCTCGCCCTCGGGGTGCCGATCTTCGCGCTCGTCGTGGGTCCCTGGGCCTGGGCGCTCGCCCGCGACGGCGGCTGGCCGGCGCTCCGCGAGACGCTCGTCGGCAACACCGTCGGCCGCTTCCTCGCCACCCATGCCGGCGAGGCCTACGGCCACCGCCGGCCGCTCCTCTACTACCTGGAGAACGCGCCGGCGGCGCTCTTTCCCTGGATCTTCGCGCTGCCAGCGATCGTGGCGGCCGGGGTGATGCGGCGCGGAGAGCCGCTCGCCAGCCAGGCCACCCCGCCACCCGCCAGCCTTTCCGATCCAGCGGCGCTGCCGGCCGGGTCGCCGGCCGAGCCGTCGCTCGGCGAGGGCGCCGTCCGCCGCATTCTGTTCACCACGTTCCTCATCGGCGTCGCCCTGCTCTCCGCGGCGGCGAGCAAGCGCGGCCTCTACCTGGTGCCGCTCCTCCCGGCCTTTGCCGCTGCCGCCGCCTGGTGGCTGGTCGGCGCCGGAGCGCCGAGCCGGTGGGATCTCCCCACCCGGCGCTTCCTCCTCGCGCTCGGCACCCTCCTTCCCACCCTCGTCTGGACCGCCGCGGTCTGGGTGCGCTTCGCGCCGCCGCGCGCCTTCGCCGATCTCACGCCGCTGCGCGAAGCGCTGTCGCCGGAGGCGCTGACCGTCGCCGGCGCCCTCGCCCTCCTCGCGACCGGCGCCTTCGCCACCCGCCTGCTGCGCGGCGGGAGCTCGCCCGGCCCCGCCTGGCTGGTGGCGCCCTATCTCCTCGTCTTCCTCGCCCTGCAGACCGCCGGCAAGGCCGCCGTCGATCCGGTCAAGGATCTCCACGGGCTGACCGCGGCGATCGCCCGCCTCGTCCCCGGCGGCGGCCCGGTGCCCCTCTACGTCCCCGCGGGCGTGCCCACCGACTCGATCTTCGGCATCCTCGATTTCGACCTCGACCGCAGGCCCCGCCGCCTGGCCACCCCCGAGGAGGTCGCCGGCTACTTCGCCTCGCAGCCGGCCGGCCGTCTGGCGATGAGCGTCGAGGCCGCCCGCAAGCTGCCGCCGGCTCTCCGCGACCATCTCGTCTTCCTCTACGACGAGAGCGGTCTGCGGGCGGCGCCGTGGGCCGTGGCGGGCTGGCGGGGCTGACGCTGCGAACGGCGCGCTGGCCGCGAAGAGGGCGGCTTTAGCGCGGCTCGAGGGCGTCGAGGAAGCGCTCGCGCAGATCGGGGAAGCGCTCCTGGTAATCGGCGCGGCTCCGCTCGATCACCTCGAGCGCCTCGCCGCGGCCGTAGGCATCGGTGACCTCGACCCGCTGCTCGCCGGCGGCCTCCTCGGGCGGCTGCTTGTAGGTGATGAAGTAGTGCTTGAGGCGCTCGAGCTGCGACGGCGGCAGCTCGCTCACGTCCTCCAGGTGGCCGAAGGCGACGTCGCCGGCGAGGACGGCGAGGATCTTGTCGTCCGCCTCGTCGCGGTCGATCACCCGCATGCCGCCGATCGGCCGCACGGTGAGCAGGACGTCGCCGTGTGAAAAGGCCTTCTCGGAGAAGACGCAGATGTCCAGCGGATCGCCGTCGCCCAGCAAGCCGGCGCGGCCGGTCGCCGCCGCGGCGAGGGCCGCCACCCGCTCGCCGCAGTAGGTCTGCGGCACGAGGCCGTAGAGGGTCGGGCAGACGTTCGAGAACTGTTGCGGGCGGTCGACCTTGAGGTGCCCGCTCGCCTTGTCCAGCTCGTACTTGAGGGTGTCGGAAGGGACGATCTCGAGGTAGACCGTGATCTCGCCGGGTGCGCCGCGGCCGATCGAGACGCCGTGCCAGGGGTGGGGTTTGAAGAGGAGCCGGAGGAGCTCCCAGGTGCGCTCGCGGTCGCTCGCCATGCTGGCGATCATCCCACCAAAGGCCAGCCTCCCGAGGTGCCAGCCGATTCTTGGCGCCACCCCGGAGGGCTCGCCGAAGGTCCCGCTCCAGACGGTTCCTTTCGACAATCGTGGCTGGGTAGTGGGGTCCGATGTCGTCGGGAGCGGAGTCGCCGATCTCCGTCTCACGGGGACCGGCGGCATCCCATTCGGTCGCCAGGCGGCCCAGCGGGTGGGGGCGGGAGGGCGGGCGGGTGGCACCCTACCTGAATGGGCGGGCGGCGGAAGATCAGCAGGGCAAGAAGGTTTCCTGCCCCGCTAAACCATTGAGAGAAAAGCTTCTAACTAAGCACCTGGCACCTTTGGGGCACCTTTTGGGAATCACCTGGCACCTCTGCCGGAAACACCTGGCACCTGTGCCGCCTCTCGCGGCGAGCCGCCCACTGGCCCTCAAATGCCGCCGAGCCACGGGTAGCCCTGGTCTTCCCAGTAGCCGCCCGGACGCTCGGTGGTGAAGGTGATCGAGGTCAGGAACTTGGTCAGCTTGTAGCCGAGCTTGATCGGCGAGTAGAGGCGCAGCGGCGCGCCATGGCCGGGCGTCAGCAGGCGGTCGTTCCAGGCGTAGGCGAGGATGGTCTGCGGGTGCATGGCGCTCTTCAGGTCCCAGCCGTTCGAATAGTCCTCGTCGAAAGAGTCGAAGCGCAGGTAGCGCGCCTCCGGCTTCGGCTCGACCATGGCGATCACCGAGGAGAGCGGCGTCCCCGTCCAGGTGGCGATCGCCGTCCACCCCTCGACGCAGTGGTGCTTCACCGTGTAGGTGATCCGCGGCAGGGCCTGGATCATGTCGAGCGTCAGGCTGGTCGGCTTCGCCACCAGCCCGCCGACATCGAGCGACCAGCCCTCCGGGTCCTCCGGCGTGGGCAGCGGCTTGGCGACCGAGTAGGTCGGGAAGTCGGCTTCCGGCGTCCGCGCGCTGCGCGGATAGCTGGCGGCGAGGCGGCCGTCGGAGAGGAAGAGCTTCTCCCCCACCCAGTCGTTGACCAGCGAGGCGCGCTTGAGAGAGGGGCCGAGGAGCTTGCCGCCGTCCCAGCCGCAGCCGGCGAGGAGGGAGGCGGGGCCGGCGACCAGCCCCAGACGGAAGATGTCGCGGCGCGATAGGCGGCGATCAGTCATGGCTCGGGAACCTCCCGCGGTACCAGCCGGTGATCATGGAGCGGAGCGACGCCGGGTCGACGAGGAGGACCAGGGCGACGTGGACGAGGGTGAAGGCGACGAAGATCCACACCGCCCAGAAGTGCCAGTAGCGGGCGAGCTCGTAGCCGCCGAAGAGGGCGGTCAGCCAGTGGAGCTGGATCGGCTTGTAGATGGCGAAGCCGGTGAGCACCGAGAGCGCGGCGAGGAGGACGATCGAGTTGTAGGCCAGCTTCTGCAGCGCGTTGTGCTTGCCCTGCGGCGGATGCTCCTTACGCAGCTTCAGGTAGTAGAGCTGCATCTGCCAGGCGCGCGGCACGTCGCTCGGCCGGAAGAGGAGCGGCCGCCACTCGCCGGTCACGGCTAGATAGAGCAGGTAGAGGACGCCGGTGAGGACGAACGGCCAGGCGAGCGCGAAGTGCCAGTTGAGGCCGCCGGCGAGCCAGCCGCCGAGCGTGATCGTGTGGGAGAGCGCCTTGCCGTCGAGCGGATTCGGATAGAAGCGGTGGCCGCGCGGCCCGAAGTGGGTGAAGGCGCCGTAGATCTGCAGCCCGCTCGCGATCATCGCCAGCAGCAGCACCGCGTTGGCCCAGTGGGTCACCCGCACCAGCCAGTGGTGGCGGAAGACCAGCGGACGCTCGGCCGCCGCACGAGCGGGCTCGGGCCTGGCGGCCGGCCGCGCCGCGACGGCCTCGACCGCGGCGGCGGCCGCAACCGGCTCGACCACAGGGACCGGCGCCGGGGTCGGAGCGGGCTTCGCAGCCGGCTCGCCCGGCGCAGCGGGCTCCGCGGCGGCCGGCTCGGGCCGCGGCGCGGCGGCTTCGTCCGCCGCCGGGAGCGGCATGGGAGGCGCGGGAACGTCGTTCATCGTGGATCTCCTGGGGGCGGACGGTCGAGTTTCAGCGCACCCTACTACAGGCCTCGGTTCGCCAAACACGGCGTCGGGCCGCGAGCCGTGGCGGACTCTCGATCTACGCCTCCCACCCCGCCGGCGGTTCATCGGGTGCAGCATCCACGCCACGCGGTCCGCGTCGGGAGGCCCTCAGCCTGTCATCAGATGCAGCCGGAGGCCGGGCTCAGATCTCGAGCAGGATCTTGCCGAAGTTGCGGTCCGCCTCCATGTAGGCGTGCGCCGCGGCGGCCTCGGCGAAGGGGAAGACGCGGTCGACGATCGGGCGCAGGCGGCCGGCGACGAACTCCGGCAGCCAGCGCTCGCGGAAGCGGCGGGCGATGGCGCGCTTGCCCTCGATGGGGAGCGGCCGCATCGACGAGCCGAGGATCTGCAGCCGGCGGAGGATGAGCGGCAGGACGTCGAGCTCCCCCATCTCGCCGCCGAGGTCGCCGACGAGGATCAGCCGGCCGTCGGGCTTCAAGACCGAGAGGTTGCGCGCCAGGTAGGGGCCGCCGATGAAGTCCTCGACGACGTCGACGCCCTCGCCGCCGGTCCACGCGAGCACCGCCGCCGCGAAGTCGACCTCCTTGTAGTTCCACCCCGCCGCGGCGCCCAGCTCGATGGCGCGGGCGATCTTCTCCGCCGAGCCGGCGGTCACCAGCGCGCGGGCGCCGGCGGCGCGCGCCAGCTGGATGCAGGCGGTGCCGACGCCGCTGCCGCCGGCGTGGATGAGGACGGTCTGCCCGGCGGCGAGGCCGCCGAGCGCGAAGAGCGTGGTGTCGGCGGTGAAGAAGACCTCGGTCGTCGCGGCGGCGGCGGCGAAGCTCCAGCCCGCCGGGATGGCGACCGCCATCTCGGCGTCGAGCGGACAGAGCTCGGCATACCCGCCGCCGCCGACGATGCCGCAGACGCGCTCGCCGACGGCGTGGCCGCGGACCTCGGAGCCCCAGCCGACGACCTCGCCGGCGAGCTCGACGCCGAGGATCGGCGACACCCCGGGCGGCGGCGCGTAGGAGCCGGCGCGCTGCATGACGTCGGCGCGGTTGAGCGCCGCGGCGCGCACCCGCACCAGCAGCTCGTGGGGGCCGGGCACCGGGTCCGGCACTTCGCCCACATCGAGCACCTCGGGACCGCCGTGGCCGCGGCAGACGACGGCGCGCATCAGCGGGCCGCCCGCCGCGGCACCAGGAAGGTGCGCCGCGCGGAGAGGAAGAGCGTGCCGTCGGCCTTGACGCCGCGCGTCTCGCAGGTGACCACCCCCTGCTCTGGCCGCGAGGCCGATGGGCGGACCGCCAGCACCTCGCTCTCGGCGTAGACGGTGTCGCCGACGAAGACCGGCGCCAGCAGGCGGATCTCGCCCCAGCCGAGGTTGGCGATCGCCCGCGCGCTGGTGCTCTCGACGCTCATGCCGCTGACGATCGAGAGCGTCACCAGCGACGAGACCAGCGGCCGCCCGAACTCGGTGCCGGCGGCGTAGGCGGCGTCGATGTGCAGCGGGTGGTTGTTCTGGGCGAGGAGCGAGCCCCAGACGTTGTCCGCCTCGGTGATCGTCCGCCCCGGCCGGTGCTCGACGATCTCGCCGACCGTGAAGTCCTCGAGGGAGAGGCCCCGCGACTCGCGGTAGCGGCCCTCCCCCACCCTTTCGTAGGCCGGCAGATCGGCGAAGCTCACAGCACCGCCCGCACGCCGCTGCCGCCCGCCGGCCGCGGCGACGGCTTCGCCTGGTTGGCGGCGCTGGCGGCGTTTGCGACGCTCGCCGGCAGGCCGCCCGGCCGGCTCGGCACGCGGGCGGCGAGGGCCAGCAGGCGGCGCGCCGCGATCACCGCCGGCGGCCCCACCATGCGGCCGTCGAGGACGGCGATCCGCCCCTGGCTGTCGTCGATGGCGGCGAGGATGGCGCGCGCCTCGGCGAGCGCCGCCGGCTCCGGTGTGAAGGCGGCGTTGATCGGCGGCACCTGGCGCGGATGGACGGCGACCTTGCCGGCGAAGCCCATGCCGCGCACCCGCTCGACCTCGGCACGCAGCCCCTCGCCGTCTTCGATGTCGAAGAACGGCGTGTCGATCGCCAGCACTCGCGCCCGCGCCGCCGCGGCGACGATCCGCGAGCGGGCGAAGAGCAGGTGCTCCCAGGCCATGACGCCGCCGAGATCGGCCGAGAAGTCGGCGGCGCCGAAGATGAGCGCCGCCACCCGCGGGCTCGCGGCGGCGATCTCCTCGACCGCGGCGAGGCCGCGCGCGGTCTCGATGAGGGCGAGGAAGGAGACGTCGCGGAGGCGCTCGCCGAGCACATCCTCGACGATGCGGACGTCCTCCGCCGACTCGACCTTGGGGAGCATCAGAGCGTCGATGCGGGCGCCGCCGTCGAGGAGAGCGAGGAGGTCGCGCAGGCCGTCCGCCGTGCGCAGCGCGTTCGGCCGCACCGCCCGCGTGAAGCCCGGCCGGGCGGGCTCGGCGGCGAGGAACGCCAGCATGGCGCGGCGGGCCGCCTCGCGGCGGTCGGGCGGCACCGAGTCCTCAAGGTCGAGGGTGCCGATGTCGGCGCCCACCTCGACGGCGCGGCCGTATTGGCGGACGTCCAAGCCGCAGGTGATGAGCATGCTGCGGCAGCAGAACGGCGACCCCAGGGCGCCGCTCATGAGCGCACCGCTGCGGCCGCCACCTCGTCGATCACCTCGCGCGCGATGCCGCCGAACTCGGCGATGTCCTCGGGCCGGTTGTCGGCGCGCAGCATGACGCGGAGGCCGGCCTGGCCGCGCGGCACGATGGGGAAGAAGACCGCCGAGGTGTAGTAGCCGCGCTCGAGGATGCGCCCCGAGCAGGCGACCGTCGCCTCCTCGTCGCCGATCGGCACCAGGCGGATGTTCAAGCCGTTGCCGCTCTCCTCGGTGGGGATGAGGCGATCGAAGAGGGCGACGTTCGCCGCCAGCCGAGCCTGCAGGGCGGCGAGCTCGGGCGAGCGGTGGATGCCGATCGAGGCGAGGGTGGCGCCGAGGCTGGGGACGCTCGGCGCGTTCGACCAGGCGATCGGCCCGCCGTGCCGGCAGAGGATGGCGTGCTGCTTCTTCGGCCCCAGCATGATGGCGCCGCCGCTCGCCCCGAAGGCCTTGGCGAGCGAGCCGGCGACGACGGTGAGCGGGTTGAGCTCGGGCCCCAGCTGCGAGCGCACGTAGCCCTCGCCGCGCTCGCCGTAGATCGACAGCGAGTGGGAGTCGTCGAAGTAGAGGAAGAGCCCGTAGCGATCCTGCAGGGCGAGCAGCCCGGCGACCATGGCGCTGCCGCCGGTCGAGTAGGCGCCGTCGGCGATGTAGGCGACGCGGCGGTGGCGGCGGCAGGCGTCCTCGACGAAGTCGAGGTCGTTGTGCGGCGAGGTGAGGACCGTCGTCTCGTCGGCGCAGACCGGTTTGGCGAGGTTCATCGAGAAGTGGCAGTACTTGTCGAACACCATCACCCGCGGCTCGCCGTCGTCCATCAGGTGGCCGGAGGCGATGAGCGGCAGCACTCCCGCCGTCGCCGCCGAGGCCGAGGTGGTGAGGACGACGTCCGCCCCCCAGAGCGCCGAGAGCGCCGCCTCGGCGTCGTCGAGGAGCGCGCTGTGGACGCGCAGGCGCGACATCGAGATGGCGTAGAGCCCCTCCTCGCGGAGGGAGCGGATGGTCCCCTCGAGGAGGGCCGGATGCGACTGCAGGCCGAGGTAGGCGCAGGAGGAGAGGTTGACGAAGGTATGGCCGCTCCGGCGGTCGACGACGCGGTCGTCGGCGCGGTCGCCCGCCTGGCGTCCGGGGATGCCGAGCAGGCCGTGATCCTCGGCGTCCTGCCAGGCGCGGTCGCCGATGGGAATGGCCTTGGTGTTGTTGCGGAAACGGTGGATCAGGGGTTCCATGGATCGGTCCTCTCGCGGCCGTCGGCGTGTGCGACGGCGGTCGTTCCGTAAGCGCCGAGGCGGCGCTCGCGGGCGCCGGCCGCCAGCCGGTGGTGGGGGTCGGGGAGAAGTCGTTCGAGCCGCGCCTCGGGATCGGCGGCGATCCCGGCGATCACCTCCTCGTAGTCGCGGCAGAGGGCGGTGATCGTCGCCGGGTCGAAGAGGTCGGCGGCGCCGGTCAGGCGGCAGAAGAGGCGGTCGACGTCCTCGCGGCCGGCGACCAGGAGGTCGTACTTGGCCGGCTCCTCGGCCTCGTCGAAGCTCTCGATGGCGAGCTCGGCGAGCGGCCCGCCGCCGGCGGCGTCGGGCGGCCGGCTGCCGGCCGAGAAGTTCTGCATGTTGAAGGCGGCGCGGAACATCAGCGTGCGGTGGTGCCGCTGCCGCGGGTAGAGGGCGGCGAGGAGGGCCGGGAACGGCACGTCCTGGTGGCGGTAGGCGTCGAGCACGGCGGCGCGCACCCGCTGCATCAGCTCGCGGAGCGTGGGATTGCCAGAGAGATCGGTGCGCACCGTGACCGAGTTCATGAACATGCCGAGGAGAGGCGCCAGCTCCCGCCGATGGCGCCCTGAGACCAGGGTGCCGACGAGGATGTCTACCGCGCCGGTGTAGCAGTGGAGCAGAGCCTGAAGGGCGGCGGTGAGCGCCATCGAGACGGTGCAGCCGGCGGCCCGCGCCGCGGCGCGGAGGCCGGCGAGCGCCTCGCCATGGACGGCGAAGGCGCCGGCGACCGTCGCCGGCCCGAGGACCGGCGGGCGGGGCCGGTCGGCGGGGATGTCGAGCGCCGGCGGCCGGTCGGCGAGGACGGCGCGCCAGTGATCGAGCTGCGCGGCGAGCGCCGGCCCGGCGAAAGTGTGCCGCTGCCACCAGGCGAAGTCGCCGAATTGCAGCTCCGGCGGCGGCAGCGGCGACGGCGCGCCGCGGACCCAGGCGGCGTAGAGCGCCGTCAGCTCGCCCTCGAAGACCTCGATCGACCAGCCGTCGCCGATCGCGTGGTGCATGTTGAGGAGGAGCGCGTGGTCGAGGCCGCCGAGGCGGACGGCGGTGAGGCTGAAGAGCGGTCCGCGCTCGACGTCGAACGGCCGCCGCGCGTCGGCGGCGGCGAGCGCGTGGAGGAGGCTCTCCCGCCGCGGCGCCGGCAGGCCGGCGAGGTCGAGCAGGGGAAGCGCGGGGCCTCCGCCGGCGGCGGCCGGCGGCGCGACCACCTGCACCAGCTCGCCCGCCTCGGCGCGGAAGGTGGTGCGGAGAACGTCGTGCCGGCGCCAGATCTCGCCGAGGGCGCCGGCGAGAGCGCCGAGGGCGAGCGGCCCGCGGAGGCGGAGGGCGAACGGCATGTTCATCGCCGCCGAGATCGGCCCGCCCTGCAGGTCGAGGGCCCACTCCTGGAGGAAGCTCGCCGGCAGCCTGCTGCCGGCCGGCGCCGCGGTGATCGGCGGCAGCGGCGGGAGGCCCGATCGGCCCTCCCCCGCGGCGTCGATCTCCGCCGCCAGCTCGCCGAGCGTGGCGCGCTCGAAGAGGCGGACGAGCGGCAGCTCGACGCCGAAGGCCTCGCGCACCCGGAAGGCGACCTGGGTGGCAAGGAGCGAGTGGCCGGAGAGGGCGAAGAAGTCGTCCTCGACGCCGACGCCGTCGACCGCCAGCACCTCGCTCCAGATTGCCGCCAGCAGCTCCTCGCTGGGGTTGCGCGGCGGCGTCCGCCGCCGCGCCGCCGCGCCGGCCGGCGGGAGCTCAACCGACCCCGGAAGCGAGCGCTCGAGGGCGGCGCGATCGACCTTGCCGTTGGCGGTGAGCGGCAGCGCGGCGAGCGCCACGATGAGCGACGGCACCATGTGCTCCGGCAGCCGCCGGCGCAGGTGGGCGCGGAGCTCGGCGGGGCCGGCGGGGCCGGCGGTCTCGACGTAGGCGACGAGGCGCAGGTCGCCGCGCTCGCGGCGCGCCAGCACCGCTGCCTGGCGCACGCCGGGATGGCTGGCGAGGGCGGCCTCGATCTCACCGGGCTCGATGCGGAAGCCGCGCAGCTTCACCTGCCGATCGACGCGGCCGAGGAACTCGAGGCGCCCGTCCGCCAGATGGCGGGCGAGGTCGCCGGTGCGGTAGAGGCGCGCGCCGGGGGCGCCGCGGAGAGCGGCCGCGGCGTCCGGCACGAAGGCGGCGGCGGTCAGGTCGGGGCGGCCGGCGTAACCGCGGGCGAGGCCGTCGCCGCCGGCGTGGAGCTCGCCCATGGCGCCGAGCGGCGCCGGGCCGCCGCCGGCGAGGTCGAGGACCACGGCGCGGCTGCCGGCGATCGGCCGTCCGAGCGGCACCGTGCCGCCCACCGCCGCCGGTGTGGCGAGCGGGGCGCAGGCGGTGAAGGTGGTGTTCTCGGTCGGCCCGTAGCCGGCGATGACGAGCGTCGACGGCAGCGCCGCGACGGCGCGCGCGGTGAGGTCCGGCGACAGCGCGTCGCCGCCGACGAGGAGCCGCGCGAGGCTCGCGAGGAGCTCCGGCGAGCGCTCGACGACCTGTTCGACGGTCTGATGGAAGAGGCCGGCGGTCAGCCACATGACGGAGATGCCATGGCGGGCGACGAGCGCCGCGATCTCCGCCGGCGCCAGGGCACCCGGCGCCGGCACCACCAGCCGGGCGCCGTTGGCGAGGGTCCCCCAGACCTCGGCCGTCGAGGCGTCGAAGGAGAACGGCGCCAGCGCGACGCCGACCTGCGCCGCGCCGAAGGCGACGCAGCCGGCGACGAGACGGGCGACGGCGCGGTGGGTGACCGCGACGCCCTTCGGCCTGCCGGTCGAGCCCGAGGTGTACATCACGTAGACCAGGTGATCGGGATCGAGGTGGCGCGAAACCGGACCCTCAGCGTCTGCCACCAGCCCCGCCGGGGTCAGGCCGCCGGCGAGCGACTCGAGGGTGAGGATCGGGCAGCGGCCGCCCGCGCCGCCGGCGAGCGCGAGCGCCGCATCGAGAGCCTCCAGACGGCCGAGGCTCGCCTCGCAGGTGAGGATCGCGGCGGCGCCGGCGGCGGCGGCCATGAACGCCAGGCGCTCGCTCGGCAGCTCGGCGTCGAGCGGCAGGTAGGCGCCGCCGGCGAGGACGACGGCGAGCGCGGCGAGATAGAGCTCCGGCGAGCGCGGCAGGCAGAGGCCGACGACGACGTCGGGGCCGACGCCGGCGCCCTCGAGCGCCCGCGCCAGGCGCCCGGCGCGCGCCGCGAGCGCGCCGTAAGTGAGCGAGCCGCCGGGCGCCTCGCCGGCGCCACTCTCGATCGCCACGGCGTCCGGCCGCAGCGCGGCCTGGCGCGCGACGAGGCCGGCAAGGGTTTCTCCGGGCGCCGGCGAATCCTCCTCCGCGCTCCACTCGACGAGGAGCTGATGGCGCTCGGCGGCGCTGGCGAGAGGGAGCGCCGAGAGCTGCTCCTCGGGCACCGCGACGGCGGCGGCGAGGAGGCGGAGGTAGCGCTCGGCGAGGCGCGCGGCGGTCGAGCGGTCGAAGAGGTCGGGGTCGACCTCGAGGCGGCCGGCGAGGTCGCCGCCGTCGGCGAGCCAGGCGAAGGAGAGGCCGAACTTTTCCGCCCGCGCCGCCGCCGGAAAGGGGACGGCCTCGAGGCCGGGCAGCTCGAGCCGCTCGCCGCCGACCGGGAAGAGCTGGAACGAAGTCTGGAAGAGCGGGTTGCGCGCCGGACTGCGCGCCGGAGCCAGCTCGCCGATCAGCCGCTCGAACGGCAGATCCTGATGCGCAAAGGCGTCCAGCGCCACCTGCCGCACCCGCTCGACGAGCGCCGCGAAGGTCGGCTCGCCGCCGAGGTCAACGCGCAGCGCCAGCAGGTTGACGAAGAAACCGATCAGGCCCTCGATCTCGCCGCGGCTGCGGTTGGCGATGGGGGCGCCGATGACGATGTCCTCGCCGCCGCCGTGGCGGGCGAGGAGGGCGAGGAAACCGGCGAGGAGGACCATGAACGGCGTCGCGCCGGACGCCGCGGCGACGGCGTGGAGGCGGTCGGCGACGGCGCGCGGCAGCGGGGCGACGAGGCTCTCGCCGCGGCCGCTCCGCAGGGCCGGCGCCGGCCGGTCGGCGGGGAGCTCCATCTCGGGAGCGCCGGCGAGGCGCTGGCGCCAGTGGGCGAGCTCGCGCGCGAGCACCTCGCCGGCGAGCCACTCCCGCTGCCAGACCGCGAAATCGGCGTACTGGATGGCGAGCGCCGGCAGCGCCGCCGGCCGCCCCTCGACCGCCGCGCGGTAGCAGGCCGAGAGCTCGCGGACGAAGATGCCGACCGACCAGCCGTCGAAGGCGATGTGATGGAAGCTGAAGAGGACGGCGTGGTCGCGCGGCGACAGGCGAGCGACGAGACAGCGGGCGAGCGGCCCCCGCGCCAGGTCGAAGCGGCGGCCGCCGCCGGCCCGGCCGGCGAGGCGCGGCGCCTCGGCCTCGCGGCGGCCGGCCGCGAGCGCCGAGAGGTCGACCAGCGGCAGCGGGAAGGGCGCCGG
Organism: uncultured Acidobacteriota bacterium; assembly: GCA_963755825.1. GTDB lineage: Bacteria > Acidobacteriota > Thermoanaerobaculia > Multivoradales > UBA5704 > DATBQN01. The sequence continues at coordinate 1,654,692 of CAVWLA010000001.1, forward strand.
CGCGGCGATCCGCTGCACCGCGCGGCCGCCCTCCTCGGCGAAGGTGGTGCGCAGGGCCTCGTGGCGCGCGACGACCGCGGCGACCGCCGCCGCGAAGGCGGCGAGGTCGAGGTCGCCGCGCAGGCGGAACGCCGCCGGCTCGTCGTAGAGGCCGAGGCCGCCGCGCGGGTCGAGCCTGTCGAGCAGCCAGAGGCGCTCCTGGGCGAAGGAGAGCGGCAGCGGGCGGTCGCGCGGCACGGGGAGGATCGGCGGCGCCGCAAGAGGTTCCGGCCCGGCGTCGGCGCGCAGACGGTCGACCTCCGCCGCCAGCTCGCCCACCGTCGGCCGCTCGAAGAGGGCGCGCAGCGGCACCTCGACGGCGAGCTCGCGGCGGACGCGCGAGATCACCTGGGTGGCGAGGAGCGAGTGGCCGCCGAGGACGAAGAAATCGTCGTCGACGGCGGGAAGGGCGCCGGTCGGGCTGCCGAGCAGGTCGAACCAGATCGCCGCGATCTGCCGCTCGGTCGCCGTCCGCGGGGGACTCGCCCCCGCCGCCGGAGCGCCCTCGGCCGCCGGGGCCGGCAGGCGGCGGCGATCGATCTTCCCCGTCGCCGTGATCGGCAGCGCCGCGAGCTCGACGAAGACGGCGGGGAGCATGTAGTCGGGAAGACGGGCGGCGAGAAAGCTCCGCAGCTCCGGCGCGGCGAGCCGAGGCACACCGCCGCCGGCACCGCCGCCCTCCGGCTGGAGCTGACCGCGATCCACCACCACGTAGGCGACGAGACGGCGGTCGCCGGGAGCGTCCTCGCGCAGCAGCACGGCCGCGGCGGCGACCGCGGGATGCTCGAGGAGCCGCGCCTCGATCTCCCCCAGCTCGATGCGGAAGCCGCGCAGCTTGACCTGCGAGTCGATCCGCCCGAGGAGCTCGCAGACGCCGTCGGCGCGCAGCCGCGCGAGATCGCCCGTGCGGTAGAGGCGAGCCCCGGCGGGCGCCGAATCCGCGAAGGGGTCGGGCAGAAAGCTGCGCGCCGTCTGCCCCGGCCGCCCGGCGTAGGCGCGCGCCAGGCCGTCGCCGCCGAGGGCGAGCTCGCCGATGCCGCCGAGCGGCACCGGCCGCTGGCGGGCGTCGAGCACGTAGAGGCGGGTGTTGGCGATCGGCCGGCCGACCGGCACCGCGCTCTCCACCGCCGGCATCGCGGCCAGCCGGTGCCAGGTGGCGAAGGTGGTGCTCTCGGTCGGCCCGTAGACGTCGAGGAGGCGGCCCGGCGGCGCGCCGGAGGCGAGCACCTCGCGCAGACGCCGCGGATCGACCGCCTCGCCGCCCACCAGCAGATGGCGGAGGGCGCCGAAGGCGCCAGGGTCGTCGAGGGCGACGCGATGGAAGAGCGCCGTGGTGAGGAAGGCGGCGGTGACCCCGCCGCCGGCGAGAGCGTTGCCGAGGGCGCCGGGGGTCAGCAGCGCCTCCCGCTCGACGCCGACGATCGTGCCGCCGGTCAGCAGCGGCCCCCAGACCTCCCAGGTGATGGCGTCGAACGAGGCGTTGGCGGCCTGCAGCACGCTGTCGCCGGGGGCGAGCGGCACGTAATCCGCGCCGAGCACCAGGCGGGCGACGGCGCGGTGCGGGATCTCGATCCCCTTCGGGTCGCCGGTCGAGCCCGAGGTATAGACGACGTAGGCGAGGCTGCCGCCGTCGGTCGACACCGGCAGCGGCAGCGGCTCGAAGGCGCCGCTCGTGAAATCCGCCTCGGCGAGCGCCACGACCTCGCCGGCGAAGCCGGCCGGGGCGTCGCGGGCGACGAGCGTCCGCACCCGCGAGTCGGCGAGCAGGTAGGCGCGCCGCTCGGCCGGCAGCTCGGGATCGAGCGGCACGTAGGCGCCGCCCGCCTTGATCACTGCGAGCATCGCCGCGACGAGCTCGGCGCCGCGCTCGGCGGCGATGCCGATGCGGCTCTCCGGCCCGACGCCGAGGGCGCGCAGGCGGCGGGCGAGGCGGTTGGCCCGCGCGTCGAGCTCGGCGTAGGTCCAGGAGACCGTGCCGAAGCGCACCGCCTCGGCTCCCGGCGCCGCGCGGACCCGCTCTTCGAAGAGAGTCTGCAGGCTCGCCGCCGCCGGATAGGAGACGGCCGTGTCGTTCCACTCGACGAGAGCCTGCTGGCGCTCGGCATCCGCCAGCAGCTCGATCTCCGCCAGGCCGGTTCCGCTCGCCAGCGCCGCGGCGAGGCCGGCGAGGGCGCGCCCGAGGTGGCCGAGCCGGCGCAGCACGGTGGTGCGGTCGAAGCGGGAGCGGTCGTAGCCCAGGCGGAGCACCAGATCCTCACCAGGTACCACGGCGAGGCTCAGCGGGTAGTGCGTCTGCTCGATAGCCTGGAAACCGGTGATCTGGCGGCCGAGGGCGCTGCCGCGGAGGGCCGCCTCGTGCGGGTAGTTCTCGACCACCAGCATGCTCTCGAAGAGCTGCGTGCCGCGCGGCACCTCGCTCACCCCCTGGACGCGGACGAGCGGCGCCGGCTCGTGCTGCCGCAGCGCCGCCTGCTCCGCCTGCAGGCGCGCGAGCCAGACGGCGGCGCTCTCGCCGCCCATGGAACCGGCGAGCCGCACCCGCACCGGCAGGGTGTTGATGAAGAGGCCGATCATCGCCTCGACCCCCGGCAGCTCGGGAGGCCGGCCGGCCACCGTGGCGCCGAAGACGACGTCGTCGCTCGCCGCCAGGCGGCCGAGGAGGAGCGCCCAGGCGCCCTGGGCGAGAGTGCTCGCCGTCAACCCGGCGGCGCGCGCCGCCGCCCGCAGCGCCGCCGTCGCCGCAACGCCGAGGCGAAGCACGGCGTCCTCCATGACGGGGGCGGCGCCGGGCGGGCGGTCGGCGGCGAGGGGGGTCGGCGCCGTGAAGCCGCCGAGGGCGGCGCGGAAGAAGTCGTCGTCCGCCGCCGGATCGCGTTCCGCGAGCCAGGCGATGAAGTCGCGGTAGGGGGGCCGCGTGCGGAGGGCGGGCTCGCCGCCGCCGGCGAGCGCCTCGTAGGCGACGGCGAAGTCGCCGATGAGCGCCGCGTACGACCAGCCGTCGAGGAGCGCGTGATGATGGCTCCAGAGGAACCGCCACCCCCCCTCGCCGCGGACGAGAGTCCAGCGCATGAGCGGCGGCCGTCCGAGGTCGAAGCCGCGACAGCGGTCGGCGCGCGCCAGCTCGGCGAAGCGGCGCTCGCTCTCGTCGGCCACCATCCCCCGCCAGTCCTGCTCGACGATCGCGAGCTCGACCCGCCGATGCACCGCCTGCAGCGGCCGCTCGCCGTCACCGCCGCCGACGCCATGAAACGAGGTCCGGAGGATCGGGGTGCGGGCGACGATCCGCTCCCAGGCGCCGCGGAAGGCGGCGACGTCGAGCTCGCCCGCGAAGTCGGCACGGAGCTGCTCCACGTACTCCCCCGCCCCCGGCGCCAAAAGGCTGTGGAAAACCAGCCCCTCCTGGAGTGGCGTCAGCGGATAGGCGTCCTCGAAATCCTCCCCCAACCGCGCCCGGATCGCCGCGTCGACAGGGGCGAGCGCCCGAGAATCGCCTGGCTGCCAAGAATCGCCTGACACCTCGTCAGAATCGGCTGGCACCTCGCCGGGCACCTCGCCGGCGGCGACGGCGCGGGCGTGGGCGGCCAGGTCGCGCAGGTGGGCGGCAAAGCGCTCGGCGAGGCGCTCGATCTCGTCCCTCGAGAAACGGCTGGCACCATAGCTCCAGGTGGATTGGAGGCGGCCGGCGGCGACGAAGGCGTTGATCGCCAGGGGGTGGCTGCGGCGGGCTCGCGGGCTCTGCGCGGGGCCGATCGGCTCGGCGGCCGGGGCGAAGAGGGTGCCGGCGGGGAGCACGGCGTCGAGCTGGCCCAGGTAGTTGAAGCTGACCGGCGAGGCCGCGCGGGCGGCGAGGAGCGCCGCCGGCCGGCGGGCTCCCAGGTAGCGCAGGAGCCCGAAGCCAAGGCCTCGGGACGGCACGGCGGCGAGCTGGCGGCGGACGGCGGCGAGGACGGCCCCCGGACGCGGATCGTCGCCCGGCGCGAGGAGCAGCGGGTAGATGCTGGTGAACCAGCCGACCGTGCGCGAGAGGTCGAGACCCCGCCGCTCGCCGTCGCCGCTCGTCTCCTCGCGCCCGTGCCCCTCGAGATCCACCTGAGCCGCGCCGCCGGGCGGGGCGAGCGTCGCGGCGAGGGCGGCGACGAGCGCGTCGGCGATCGAAGCGCCGGCGCCGTACGCCGCCGGGAGAGCTCGCAGCAGCTCGGCGGTGTCGGCGGCGGAGAGCTCGACGGCGACGCTCGCGGCATCGGCCACCCGGTCATCGACCCAGCCAGCCGGTGTCTCTGCCGTGGCCGGCACAGTCTGCGACAGCCAGAAGGCGAGCTCGGCCTCGCGATCGGCGGTCAACGCCTGCTCCACCAGGTGCTGCGCCCAGCGCTTGAACGAGGTGGTCTTCGGCGGCAGCGCAGGCGCCGCGCCGCGGTCTGTCCTGGGGACCACCGCACGGCAGGCCGTCGCCAGATCCTCGAGGATCACCCGCCAGGAGACGCCGTCGACCGCCAGGTGGTGGACGGCGAGGAGGAGACGGCGCTCGCCGCCCGGCAGCGCCATCCAGAGGGCGCGGAGGAGCGGACCCTCGCCGAGGTCGAGGCTCGCCTGGGCCGCCGCCGCGGCAGCCGTCAGCGTCCCCGGCGCGCGCTCGGCTGGCAGCGCCGAGAGGTCGACCTGGACGAGCGGCGCGGCGCTCCCCGGCGCCGGCGCAGCACTCCACTGTCGCCAGCCGCTCGCCTCGCGCTGGAAGCGCAGGCGCAGGGCGTCGTGGTGGACGAGGAGCGCCGCGAGCCCCCGCTCGACGGCGGCCGGGGCGAGCGGCGGGCGCACGGCGAGGAGAATCGCCTGGTTGAAGTGGTGGGGATCGGCCGGCTCCTGGTCGAGAAACCAGCGCTGGATGGGCGTCAGGGGGACGTCTCCGGTGACCGCACCCTGGGCGGCGGTCTCGACCGTCGCGCCCTTCGCCGAGCTCGCCGCGGCGGCCGCGAGCTCGGCGGCGACGGCGGCGGCAGCGAGGCCGGCGACGGTGGGGTGCTCGAAGAGCTGGCGCGGGGTGATGCGGCAGCCCGCCTGGCTCGCCCGCGACACCACCTGGAGGGAGAGGATCGAGTCGCCGCCGAGGGTGAAGAAGTTGTCGCCGACGCCGACCCGCGGCAGCCTGAGAACCTCGGCCCAGATGCCGGCCAGCAGCTCTTCGACGGCGCCGCGCGGAGCCAGCGGCTCGGCGCCGCCGGCGCTTGCGGCCGTCTCCTCCGCCGCCGCGAGCTCGGCGAGCGCCCGGCGGTCGACCTTGCCGTTGGGGGTGAGAGGCAGGGCGTGGAGCCGCACGAAGGCCGCCGGCAGCATCGGCTCGGGTAGCGTCGCCGCGAGATGCGCGCGGAGCTCGGCCGGACGGAGCGCCGCGTCGCCGGCGACATAGGCGACGAGGCGGCGGGAGCCGTCGCGCACGCGCACTTCGACCGCCGCCGCCCGCACGCCGGGGCAGGCGGCGAGGGCGGCCTCGATCTCCCCCAGCTCGACGCGGTGGCCGCGGATCTTCACCTGACGGTCGGCGCGGCCGAGAAACTCGAGCTCGCCATCCGGCCGCCGGCGCGCCAGGTCGCCGGTGCGATAGAGCCGCCCGCCCGGCGCGCTCTTGTCGCCCGCGAAGCCGTCAGGGACGAATCTCTCGGCGGTCAGCCCCGGCCGGCCGAGGTAGCCGCGGGCGAGGCCGGCGCCGCCGACGTGCATCTCGCCGGGGATGCCCGGCGGCACGAGGCGACCGCGGGGATCGAGCAAGTGGACCTGGAGGTCGGCGAGCGGCCGCCCGATGGGGCTCGCCGCCGACGCCAGATCGACGCTCCCGATCGGCCGCCAGGTGACGTGGACGGTCGTCTCGGTGATCCCGTACATATTGACGAGGCGCGGCCGCCGCTCGCCGTAGACGGCCAGCCAGCCGGCGAGGGATGCCGGGTCGAGCGCCTCGCCGCCGAAGATCACCAGGCGGAGGTCCGCCAGCTCGGCCCCGGCGCGGAGCGCGGCGGGCGCCAGCTGGGCAAAGGAGGACGGCGTTTGGTTGAGGACGGTGACGCGCTCGGCCTGCAGGAGCGCTACGAGCTCGTCGGGCGAGCGGCTGACCGCATACGGCACCACCACCAGGCGCCCGCCGTGAGCGAGCGCCCCCCACATCTCCCACACCGAGAAGTCGAAGGCGAAGGAATGGAAGAGAGTCCACACGTCGCCGGCGCCGAAGCGGCAGAGCGGCTCGGTGGCGGCGAGCAGGCGCGAGACGTCGGCATGGGTGACGGCGACGCCCTTCGGCCGGCCGGTCGAGCCGGAGGTGTAGAGGACGTAGGCGAGGTTGTCGGGATCGAGAGCGGGGTCAGGATCGGGGACGCGAACGGACCCGTGGCCGAGCGGCTCGGCGCTCGCCGGGGCGTCGTCGGGCGTGACGAGGACGGCGCCGTGGGCCGGCAGGCGGGCGGCGAGCTCGCCGCGGGCGACGAGGACGCTCGCCGCCGAGTCGGCGAGCATGAAGGCGAGCCGCTCGCGCGGGTAGGCCGGATCGAGCGGCACGTAGGCGCCGCCGGCCTCGACCACGGCGAGGAGCGCGACGACGAGGTCGAGCGAGCGCTCGAGGCAGACGGCGACGAGCGACTCCGGACCGACTCCGTGGCGGCGCAGAACGGCCGCGAACCGCGCGGCGCGCCCGGCGAGCTCGCGATAGGTGAGCTCGCCCTCGGGAGCGCTGAGCGCGATGGCGCCGGGCATCCGCGCCGCCTGCGCCGCGAAGCGGGCGGCGAGGGTGGTGCGGGGGAGCTCGGCCGCCGGCGGATTCCAGCCGCTCGCGAGCTGCAGTCTCTCGGCGGGCGACAGCAGGGCGAGATCCTCCACGGCCCCGCCCGCGGCGAGCCCGTCGCCGAGCGAGGCGAGCAGGTTCGCCCAGTGGCCGACCATACGGCCGGCGGCCGGCGCGTCAAGGCGCGCCGGGTCGAAGGCCAGGCGCAAGGTGAGGTTCTCGCCGGCCGGGACGACGATCGCGGTGAGCGGGAAGTTCGTCCGCTCGCGAAAATCCATCGCCGAGAGCGCCAGGCCGCCCGCCGGCGCCAGCGGCACGGTCGGGTAGTTCTCGTAGACGAAGAGCGTCGTCGCGAGCGGCGTGCCGGGCTGCAGCTCGCTCCAGCTCTGGATCCGGGCGAGCGGCGTCGGCTCGTAGGCCTGCAGCGCGAGCTGGCGCTCCTGGAGGTCCGCGAGCCAGGGGGCGACCGCCGCCCGCGCCGGCAGGCGGACCCGCACCGGCAGCGTGTTGATGAAGAGGCCGATCATCGACTCGATGCCGGGGAGCGGCGCGCTGCGCCCGGAGACGGTGGTGCCGAAGACGACGTCGTCGCTGCCGCCGCGGTCTCCCGCGTAGCGCCCGAGGAGGGCCGCCCAGGCGCCCTGCACGACGGTGCTCAGGGTCAGCCGATGGCGCCGCGCCAGCTCCGCCAGCCGCTCGTGCTCGCCGCGGTCGAGCATCAGCACGCCGTCGTCGGCGGCGGCGGCGAGCTCGCCGCGGCTCGGCCGCGGCAGGGCGATCTCCGTCGGCTCGTCAAAGCCGGCAAGCTCGCGGCGGAAGAAAGTCTCGGCGGCGCCGAGATCCTGCTGCGCCAGCCAGGCGATGTACTCGCGATACGGCCGCGGCGCGGGCAGCGCCGGCTCGCCGCCGGCGGCGAAGGCGGCATAGAAGCCGAGCACCTCGGCGAGGAGGAGCGGCAGCGACCAGCCGTCGATGAGGAGGTGATGCGAGGTCCACACCAGCCGATGGCTGGCGGCGCCGAAACGAAGGAGGGCGAGGCGCATCAGCGGCGCGCGCGCGAGAGCGAAGCCCTGCCTGCGATCGGCGGCGAGGAACGCCGCGAAGCGCGCCTCGCGCTCCGGCCCGTCCTCGGCGCTCCAGTCCTCGCTGCGGAGCGGCAGCTCGACCGTGCGCTGCACCGCCTGTAGCGGCCGCTTCTGGCTCTTCCAGACGAACGCCGTGCGGAGGACGGCATGCCGCTCGATCACCCGCGCCCAGGCCCGCGCGAAGGCGGACTCGTCGAGCGGCCCGTCGAGCGCGCAGCTCAGCTGCTCGATGTAGACGCCGGACTCCGGCGCGTAAAGACTATGAAACAGCATCCCCTCTTGCAGAGGGGAGAGGGCGTAGATGTCTTCGAGGTTCCGCGCGGCCACCGTCTACTAAAGGTGTCTTCACCCCCCCTCAAACGGGCTGGCGACGGCGAAGAAACATCTGCCCAGCCCGATCCGGCGCGCTGCGGAACACCCTCGACACTATGCATAGAGAACCGCGCACAGGAGGCGGCATGAACGGACAGAGCGAACGGCTTGGACATCGCATTCTTCTCGGTGGTCTCGGTGGGGACTCGCACAGCGTCGGCCTTCACATACTTCAATGGGCGTTCGTCGGCAGCGGCTACCGCGTCGACTTCATCGGCACCCAGAACACGCTGGAAGACTTCACCCGCCGCGCTCCCGGCTACGACGCGGTGATGATCTCCAACATGGACGGCCATGCCGAGCACTACCTGCGCCAGTTCTCGCCGCCGAAGACCGGCGGCCGGCCGCTCTGGTACCTCGGCGGCAACCTCACCATCGACGAGGGCGAGGGCTACGAGGAGCAGTTCCGGCGCCAGGGCTTCGACCGCGTCTACGTCAAGTTCGTCGATCTCGCGACCATCCTCGCCACCCTGTCGCGCGACCTCCTCGGGATCGAGCCCGCCGCCGTCGTCGCCCATCGCACGCCGCTCGCCCGCATCTCGGAGAACGAATTCCTCGCCGAGCGCGAGCAGGTGCTCGCCACCTGGGAGACCGGCGCCGCGGCGGCGGATCTCGACGCCAACGCCCGGCTCCTCGCCCGCCAGCCGTCGTTCCCCGCGCTCCTCGCCGACGCCGACGCCGGCCGCCGGCCGATGGTGATCCAGCCGCGCTCGGGGGTCCCCGGCGCCGCCGAGCAGACCGAGCTCCTCCGCCGCTTCCGCGACGCCGGCGCGCCCGGCCTCTCGTTCCAGGTCGACTCGCTCACCCGCAACAACCGCTACGCCGACGCGGCGCGCGGCATCGCCGACAGCGCGCGCACCGGCCGCGCGGTGCTGAACGGCTTCCCGCTCATCAACCATGGCGCCGCGGTGCTCACGAAGATGATCGCCGACGTCGGCGTGCCGATCCAGGTGCGCCACAGCACGCGCGACACGCGGCTGCTCGCCGAGATCGCCTATGCCGGCGGCGCCACCGGCTTCGAGGGCGGGCCGATCTGCTACAACATTCCGTACTACAAGGACTATCCGCTGCGCGAGGCGATCTCCCGCTGGCGCTACGTCGATCGCCTGACCGGCCTCTATGCCGAGCGCCACGGCATCGTCCTCGACCGCGAGTTCTTCGGCACCCTGACCGCCACCCTCATCCCGCCGGCGATCGCCATCACCACCAATCTCGCCGAGGCGGTGCTCGCCGCCGAGCAGGGCGTGCGCTGCGTCTCGCTCGCCTATGCCGAGCAGGGCAACCGGGCGCAGGACATCGCCGCCGTCCGCGTCATGGCGGAGGTGACGCGCGAGGTGCTCGCCGGCATGGGCTACGGCGACGTCGCGGTGCACACCGTCTTCCACCAGTACATGGCGGCCTTCCCGCCGTCTGAAGAGCGCTCGGAGGAGCTGATCTTCTCCTCCGCGGTGACCGCCGGCATGGCGGGCGCCACCCGCCTCATCACGAAGACGCCGGCCGAGTCGCGCAAGATCCCCACCGTCGAGGACAACCTGCGCGGCATGGAGCTGGCGCGCCTCGGCGTCGAGGCGGCGCGCGGGCGCGCGCTGCCGGAGGCGGCGGTCGCCCAGGAGGCTCGCCTCCTGCGCCGCGAGGTGCTGGCGATCTGGGAGAGCCTCCTCGACTGCGGCCGCGGCGATGTCGCGACCGGCGTTATCCGCGGCTTCGACCTCGGGCTGATCGACATCCCCTTCGCCCCCAGCGTCTACAACCGCGGCGAGACGCTGACCGCCCGCGACCTCCAGGGGGCGGTGCGCTTCGTGCGCACCGGCAACCTGCGCCTCGCCGCCGACATCGTCGAGCTCCACGCCGCCAAGATGGAGGAGCGGCGGCGGGCCGAGGGGATCGGACGCGAACGCGACTACCTGATGGTCGAGGCGGACGTGCTGCGGATCGCGCGCGAGCGCTATGGCGCCTGGCCGCTCGACGCCCGCGAGGTCGATCCGGCGTTCCTCGCCCTCCATGCCGAGCACGCGGTCGCCTGAGGCATGACGGCGAGCCCGGCGCCGGGGCGGGTTCTCGGCATCCTGGGGGGCATGGGTCCGTTCGCCTCGGCCGAGTTCCTCCACACGCTCTACCGGCTGAACATGACGGAGCCTGAGCAGGCGGCGCCCGCCTGCCTGCTCCTCTCCGACCCCTCGATCCCTGACCGCACGGGCGCCGTCCTCGCCGGCGACACGCGCGAGCTGGCGGCGCGGATCGACGCCTGCCTCGCCCGCCTCGCGGCCGCCGGCGCCGAGCGCATCGTCATCGCCTGCGTCACGGCGCATGCCGTGCTCGCCGCCATCCCAGAAGCACGGCGGCGCCTCGTCATCCCGCTCATCGACTTGGCGCTCGCCGAGGTCGCGGGCGGCGGCCGCCCCCACCTTCTGCTGGCGACCGACGGCACGCGGCGAGCGCGCATCTTCGAGAGCCATCCGCAATGGCGCGACACCGCGTCGCTGCTGCGCTGGCCTGAGGCCGTCGACCAGCGGCGAGTCCACGAATCGGTCTACCGCCTGAAGGCCGGCGACCTGGACGACGACAGCCTGTCCTGGCTCGCCGAGCTGCCGACCCGCTATGGAGTCCACGGCCTCCTCTTCGGCTGCACCGAGCTCCACCTCCTCCACCGCGCCTTCGCCCGCCGCGCCGCCGTGGGCGCGCCGGTGCCGAGCGTCGTCGATCCGCTGTGGATCGCGGCGCGGGACCTCGCAAAGCTGCTGGAGTAGGTCAGCCGCCGAGCCGCGATTTCAGCGTGTGCAGCAGGTTGAGCGCGGCGAGTGGCGACAGCCGGTCGAGGTCGGCGTCGCGCAGGATCTCGGCGACCACCTGCTCGGGAGGGGTGAAGAGGGCGAGCTGGTCGGGCATGCCTGTCGCCGGCGCGTTGCCGCGGGCGAGGCGCGGCTTGCCGGCCATGTCGTACTCCTGCGACTCGAGGTTGGCGAGGATCTCGGAGGCCCGTGCGATCACCGGTTCGGGGATGCCGGCGAGGCGCGCCACGTGGAGGCCGTACGACTTGTCGGCGCTCCCCGGCACGACGCGGCGGAGGAAGACGATGCGCTCGTCCCACTCCTTGACCGCCATGGTCCGGTTGACCACCCGCGGCAGCAGCGCCGCGAGCTCGGTCAGCTCGTGGTAGTGGGTGGCGAAGAGGGTGAGCGGCCGCCTCTCCTGATGCAGGAACTCGACGATCGCCCAGGCGAGCGAGAGGCCGTCGAAGGTCGCCGTGCCGCGCCCCACCTCGTCGAGGATCACCAGGCTCTCGGGGCTCGCGTGGCGCAGGATGTTGGCGGTCTCGATCATCTCGACCATGAAGGTCGACTCGCCGCGCGCCAGGTCGTCCGAGGCGCCGACGCGGGTGAAGATCCGGTCGACGGCGCCGAGCCGCGCCGCCGCGGCGGGGACGAAGCTGCCCGCCTGCGCCATCAGCACGATGAGCGCCACCTGCCGGAGATAGGTCGATTTGCCGCCCATGTTGGGGCCGGTGAGGAGGACGATCTGCGCCTCCGCGGGGTCGAGGTCGGCGTCGTTGGGCACGAAGCTGTCGCGGCCGGCGAGCTCGACGACCGGGTGCCGCCCCTCGCGGATGTGGAGGCCGCATCCGGGCGGCTCGACCGCCGGCCGCACGTAGCCGTGGCGCGCCGCCGCCTCGGCGAAGGCGGCCACCGCGTCGGCCGCGGCGAGCGCCGCGGCGAGCGCCGAGAGGCCGGCGACCTCGGCGGCGATGGCGGCGACCAGGCGCTGGAAGTGCTCTTGCTCGAGCGCCACCTGCCGCCCCTCCGCCTCGAGGATCTGCTCCTCCAGCTCCTTGATCTCCGGCGTCACGTAACGCTCCGCGTTGACCAGCGTCTGCTTGCGGATGTAGTCGTCGGGGACGCGGTGCCCCTGCGCCCGCGTCACCTCGAGGTAGTAGCCGAAGACGCGGTTGAAGCGGATCTTGAGCGAGGGGATGCCGGTGCGCTCGCGCTCGCGCGCCTCGAGCGAGAGGATGTGGCGCTTGCTGTCCTTGGCGAGCGAGCGGTAGCGGTCGAGTTCGGCGTCGATGCCGGCCGCGATGACGCCGCCCTCCTCGAGCGTCGCCGCCGGCATCTCTTCGAGGTGGCTGGCGAGCAGGGCGTGGAGCTTGGCCAGCGGATCGGCGGCGGCGAGCTCGGCGAGGAGCGGGGCTGGGACGCCGGCGGGCGGCCCCGCGGCGAGCTCGTCGAGGAGGGCGGGGACCGCGGCGAGGCCGTCGCGGAGCGCCGCCGCTTCGCGCGGGGTGAGCGTCGCCAGGACCGCGCGGCCGAGGAGGCGCTCCGGATCTCCTGTCCTCGCCAGGCCCTCGCGCAGGCGCTCGCGGCGCGGATGGTCGGCGACGAGTTCGGCGACCGCCTCGTGCCGCCGCGCGATCGCCGCCGGGTCGCGGAGCGGCCGCCGCAGCCAATCGCGGAGCAGGCGGCCGCCCGGCGGCGAGACGGTGCGGTCGAGGACCGAGAGCAGCGTGCCGCGTCGGCGCCCCTCCCGCGGACCCTCCCGCTGGCTGCGGAAGACCTCGAGATTGGCGAGGGTGGTGGCGTCGACGATCAAGCGGTCGCCGGGCTCGCGGAGAGCGATCCCCCGCACGTGACCGAGCGCGCTCTTCTGGGTGTCCCGCGCATAGGCGAGCGCCGCCGCCGCCGCCGCGACCGCCGGCTCGCCGTCGACGAGACCGAAGCCGCGGAGCGTGGTGGTGCCGAACTGCCGCTTGAGCAGCTCGGCGGCGCGCGCGGGATCGAGCAGCCGGTCGCCGGCGAGCGGCGTGCGCGAGGGGACCTCGCGGTCGAGCCAGTCGCCGATCTCCAGCGGCAGCGCTGTCGAGGCGGCCTCCGTGCCGGCGGAGAGCGCGCCGGCGTTGGCCGCGAGGATCAGCGCCTCGCGCGGACGGAAGAGCGCGAGATCGGAGAGCGCCTCCTCCGAGCTCGCCCAGCGGCGGACGAAGAAGCCGCCGGTCGAGACGTCCAGAAAGGCGCCGGCGCCCCCGGCGCCGTTCCAGGTCAGGCTGGCGAGGAGCACCTCCTCCTTGCCCTCGAGGAGGCCTGGAGTGGAGACGGTCCCCGGCGTCATCACCCGCGTCACCTCGCGCCGAACCAGCCCTTTCGCCTCGGCGGGGTTCTCGACCTGATCGCAGATGGCGACCTTCAGGCCCGCCTCGAGGAGCTTGCCGATGTAGGCCTCGACCGCGTGATGGGGAACGCCGCACATCGGCGCCTCGTTCTCGCTCCCTTTCTGGCGCGCGGTGAGCTGCACCTCGAGGATCGGCGCCGCGGTCTTCGCATCCTCGAAGAACATCTCGAAGAAATCCCCCATGCGGTACATGACGATGGCGTCGGGGTGCTGCGCCTTGACCTCCAGGTACTGGCGGAGCATCGGCGTCAACGCGAGCGTGGGCGGCATGGCGGGGAGAGTATAGCCAGGACGCTCGCCCGGCCGGCGACCCCGCCTATACTTCGCCCGATGGCCGCCGCCACCGGACCGATCCTCGTGCTGGACAGCGGCTCGCCGCGGGTGAGCGTCGCCATCGGCCGCGGCGGGGAGATGCTCGCCGAGCGCTCCGCCGAGGTGGCGCGCTCCTCCACCGCTCTCCTGCGGATGATCGACGAGGTGCTCGCCGAGGCCCGCCTCCACCCCGCCGACCTCGCCGGCGTGGCGGCCCTCGCCGGACCGGGTTCCTTCACCGGTCTCCGCATCGGCCTCTCGACCGCCCTGGGCCTCCATCAAGCCCTGGGCATCGCCGCCACCGCCCTCCCCACCCACGCCGCTCTCGCCGCCCAGGTGCCAGCCGATTCCGAAGAGGTGCCAGCCGATGCTCGGGTGATCGCCGTCGTCGATGTCCTCCGAGGCGAATGGGCCGTTCAGATCTTCGAAAATGGGTCATCCGGCCCTCTGGAGATCCTCTCGGAGCCCGCTTTGGCCGACCACGCGCGGCGTGGGCGCACCCTCGTCGTCGGCTTCGGCGTGCGGCGACTCTCGGAACTCCCCGAGTGGCGGGACGAGAGCGTCGACCTGATCGAGCCGATCGGCTTGGCGCCGGCTGCGCTCCGGTTGCTGCCGGGGGACCTTGCCGCATGGGACCCGGCTCACCTGACCTCCCCGATCTACGGTCGCCCGCCAGCCGTGACCCTTCCCCGCGCCCAACTCTCGACGATCGCCGACCAAACCCACTGACCGTGCTCTCCGAGGCGTCGCCGCACCTCATCCGCAGAGCGACCGAGGCCGACATCGCACGCATCGCCTGGCTCGAGCAGGTAGGTTTCCCCGACCCCTGGTCGTTCGAGCTGCTGTCCTATGAGTTGCGGCATCCGCTGTCACTTCTTCTCGTCGCCGTTCGAGTCGAAGGGGCGCCAGCCGCTGGCTATGCCTCGTTCCGTCAGGGCTCGGATGAAGCCGAGCTGCTCCGCCTGGCGGTGGCTCCTTCCGATCGCCGTCGCGGTCTCGCGCGGGCGCTCGTCACGGAAGGCCTGCAGCGGTTGGCACCGGCAGGCGTGCGCAGCTGCTTTCTCGAGGTGAGGATGGAGAACCTCGGTGCCATCACCTTCTATCGGCAAATGGGTTTCAACCAGGTCGGCCTGCGCAGGAGCTACTACCGCGACGGCTCGGACGCGCTTGTCTATGCCCGCGAGCTCTGAGCTCGACGAAAAGGCTGCCCCCTCAGGGCGGCGCGCTCCCTCGCTCGACGAACGGCAACGATGGTGGAAATGAGCCGACAGGAAAGCTCGCGGATCGATCGCCGGAGCGAAGTCTCTCGGCCGCCTCGCGGAATGCAGCAACGAATCGCCGATAGGCATCTTTCAGCTGGCGGCGAACCGCACTGGTGGAGGCATGAAAGCTCGGCGCCGGCGACCGCTTCGGCCTGGTCGGCGCATGGTGGGGATGCTGCCGAAGGATCGCGCCGACGCCCAGAGGCCGCCTATTCTTTCGTTCCGCCGCGGCTTCGATCTCGACCTCCTTCACTAGCTCGGCGACACGGCGTCGGATCTCGTCAGGCGGCAGATGCCGCCAGCACGGAAGCGTCGAGAGCATCAAGCTCTCGGCGGCGGCGAATTGGAGACGAGCTACGCTCTCGCCGCGGCTGCGAGCGGCATATTCCTGAGTGCGATCGAACCAGTAACCGCTGAGGCTGCCCCCGGTAAGCAGCGCATCGACGCCGTGCACGCCAGGCCAATCCTGAGGCCTGGCAACCAAGCCCTCTTTGCAGCCATGCGAAATGAGGTACCTCAGGCGGCCGGCCTGCGCGCTCTCCTCTCCGCTCACCAGGATCGATTGATAGCGCCGAGCCCAGAAACGATCTCGCCACCTCGCGAGTCGGCCGGCTTCCCTGGCGAGATTGGAGTTGAGGAAGCACATGAAGCGGGCCAGACGGTCGGCATCGGGCACGACGAGGAGAAGGTGGAAGTGGTTAGAGAGAAAAACGAGGCCACAGACCTCGACCGGGTAGAGGCGTTGGGCTCGAGCGAGGACGCCGATCACGATCTCATGGAGCTCCGAGCTGGGCTTCAAGAGAAGTCGGCCTTGAATCGTCCGGCAGGTAACTTCGACCAGGGTTTCGCTTTCCGGGATGCATCGTAATCTGCGGGCCATGACGATGAGGACGGAAAGCGGCCGCGCGATCCTGCGTGCGAACAGTCACCGCCAGAATCGGCTGGTACCTCTGAAATGGCTTGCGACGTCGCTTCCAGAATCGGCTGGCACTTCAGAAATGGCACGTCTGAAGGGGGCGTCTCACAGACGAGTTACAGGCTGGGCCGCGCAGCCAACCGCTCGCTGATGAGCGCCAAGACCGATTCGCGCTCGGCGCCGGCGAGCGGCAGGCGGGGGGGACGGACCAGCTCGCTGCCCCAACCCACCTCGGCCTGGACCAACTTGATGAGCTGCACGAACTTCGGACCGGTGTCGAGCCGGAGCAAGGGCAGGAACCAGTTGTAGAGCAGACGAGCCTCGGCGAGTCGCCCGGTCGCCGCGAGATCGAAGAGGCGCATCGACTCGGCGGGCAGGGCGTTGACCAGGCCGGCGATCCAGCCCACCGCCCCGGCCTGCACCCCCTCGACGATGAGGTCGTCCACCCCCAGGAAGATCGCCAGGCGATCACCCAGGCGCTCGCGGAGCGCGGTCACCCGCCGCACGTCGGCGCTCGATTCCTTGACCGCCTCGAGGTTGTCGAGCTCGGCGAGCTCGGCCATCTGCTCGGGCTCGACGTCGGTGCCGTAGGCGATCGGGTTGTTGTAGAGCATGCAGGAGAGCGGCGTCGCGGTGAGGACGGCGCGGAAGTGCGCCGCGGTCTCGCGCCGGTCGCCGCGATAGACGTAGGGCGGCAGCACCATCAGGCCCTGGGCGCCGGCGACCTCGGCGGCGCGCGCCAGCTCGACCGCCTCGGCCGTCGACAGCGCGGAGACCCCGGCCACCAGAGGCACTCGCCCGGCACATGCGGCGACGGCCGTCGCGAGCACCGTCCGCTTCTCCTCGCCGCCGAGCGTCGCCGCCTCGCCGAGCGAGCCTAGGGCGACGATGCCTTGCGAACCCTGCTCGATCAGCCAGCTGACGTGGCGCGCGAGGAGCTCATGGTCGATCGACAGATCGGGCCGGAACGGCGTCGTGATCGCCGGGAAGACGCCCTGCCAGGCCAGTGACTTCGGCATCGTCGTCGCGGCGCTCCTGTCGGCGAGAGGTCGTGGGCCGGGCCCCACAACCCGTCGAGATGGTTTGACCGCAGGGATACTCCAGCATAGATTGACCGCGTGGGCAACGCACCCCAGCTGGCGCACTTCGTCGGCGGCAGGTTCCGGCCGAGCAGCGGCGGCGCCACGCTGGTCGATCTCAACCCTTCGGAGCCGGCCGATGTCGTCGCCCTCTTCCCCGAAGGCACGGCGGACGACGTCTCGGGGGCGGTCACCGCGGCGGAGAGCGCGCTCCCTGCCTGGCGCGCCACGACTGGAGTCGCGCGCGCCGACGCCCTCTATCGCTGGGCCCAGGCCATCAGCGTCCGCTCCGAGGAGCTCGCGCAGGCGATGGCGCGCGAGGTCGGCAAGCCCATCGGCGAAGCGCGCGGCGAGGCGGCGCGCGCGGTGATGATCCTGCGCTATTACGCCGGCGAGGCGGTGCGCGAGAGCGGTCAGGTGATCCCGGCGCAGGTGTCGGGCGCGCTGCAGCTCACGCTGCGTCAGCCGCTCGGCGTTGTGGCGCTCATCACGCCGTGGAACTTCCCGCTCGCCATCCCGCTCTGGAAGGCGGCGCCGGCTCTCGCCTTCGGCAACACCGTGGTGCTGAAGCCCGCCGAGGTGGCCTCGCACACCGCCTCGCTGCTCGCCGAGACGGCGGCCGCCGCCGAGCTGCCCGCCGGCGTCTTCAACGTCCTGCTCGGCTCCGGCAAGATCGTCGGGGCCGCTCTCCTCCGCCACCCGGCGCTCGCCGGGATCAGCTTCACCGGCTCGGCGGCGGTGGGCGCCGAGATCGCCGCCGGCGCGGCGGTGAGAAATTTGCGCTTTCAGACCGAGATGGGCGGCAAGAACGCGGCGATCGTCGCCGCGGACGCCAACCTCGACCTCGCGGCGGACCTCGTCGCCGCCGGCGCGATGCGCTACGCCGGCCAGAAATGCACCGCGACGAGCCGCGTCATCGTCGCGCGCCAGGTCGTCGAGCCCTTTCTTGCCCGCTTGGCGGAGCGGATCGCGGCGCTGCCGATCGGGCCGGTGACCGATCCCGCCGCGGCGATCGGACCGCTGATCAGCGAGGAGGCACGAGACCGCGCACTCGCGGCCATCGGCGCTCTCGGCACCAGCTCGGCGCGGCAGATCCTCGGCGGCGCGCCGCCCGCCGACCCGCGTTTCGCGCGCGGCTACTTCCTCGCTCCCACGGTCATCGCCGACGTTCCGGCCGACTCGGCGGTGGCACGGGACGAGCTCTTCGCGCCCGTCCTCGCCGTCCTTCCGGCCGAGGATCTGGACGAAGCGATCGAGCTCGCCAATCGCACCGCGTTCGGCCTCTCGGCGACGCTCTTCACGCACGACCTGCGCTCCGCCCTCGGCTACATCCATCGCATCGAGGCGGGGATGGTGCGGGTCAACGGGGACACCACCGGCGTCGATCCCCACGCCCCGTTCGGCGGCGTCAAGGGCTCGAGCTCGGGGAGCCGCGAGCAGGGTCCCGCGGCGCGCGAGTTCTACACCGAGTCGAAGACCGTGCAGATCCATCCGGGATAGCGCCGCGCCTGCGCATGGACGGTTCCGACCTCCCCACCGCCGTTTCCGTCGTCGACTCGCACACCGAGGGCGAGCCGACGCGGGTGGTGCTCGACGGCTGGCCCCAGCCCGTCGGCGAGACGATGGCGGCGAGGCGCGACGACCTCTCGCGCCGTTTCGATGACCTGCGGCAAGCCGTGATCTGCGAGCCGCGCGGGCACGACGCCGTCGTCGGCGCCCTGCTGACCCCGGCGGTCGAGCCCGGCTCGCACGCCGGCGTGGTGTTCTTCAACAATGTCGGATACCTCGGGATGTGCGGCCACGGCCTGATCGGCGTCGTCCGCACCCTGGCGCACCTCGGCCGCCTGGCGCCCGGGACGGTCCGCATCGACACGCCGGTGGGGACCGCGGGAGCGGAGCTCCTCGCCGACGGCTCGGTCGCCATCGAGAACGTCGCGGCGCGCGCCACGGCTCGCGACGTGGCGGTCGAGGTCCCGGGCATCGGCCGTGTCGTCGGCGACGTCGCCTACGGCGGCAACTGGTTCTTCCTCACCCGGCTGCCGGACGAGCCGATCGCGCTCGCCAACGTCGATCGCCTGCTCGCCAAGACGCGCGCCATCCTCGCCGCGCTCGCCGGCCAAGGGATCGCCGGCGAGACTGGGGCCGCCATCGATCACGTCGAGGTGTTCGGTCCTCCCGACCGCGCCGACGCCGACAGCAAGAACTTCGTCCTCTGCCCCGGCGGCGCCTTCGACCGCTCGCCCTGCGGCACCGGCACGTCGGCCAAGATGGCGGTGCTCCACGCCCGCGGCGAGCTCCCCTTCGGGAAGGTGTGGCGACAGGAGAGCGTCACCGGCAGCCTTTTCACGGGCTGGCTCAGCGAGCGCGACGGCGCGCTCGTCCCCCACGTCCGCGGCCGCGCCTCGATCACCGCCGAGGCGACCCTGCGATTCGACGCCGACGACCCCTTCCGCGGCGGCTTCCGCGTGGGATGAGCCCCGACGCGGTCGTCGTCGGAGCGGGCATCGTGGGGGCGGCCTGCGCCGCCGAGCTCGCCGCGGCCGGGCTGCGCGTCACCGTGCTCGACTCCCGCTTCCCGGGCGCCGGGGCGACCGCGGCAGGGATGGGCCATCTGGTCGTCATGGACGACTCCCCCGCTCAGCTCGCGCTGACCGCCAGCGCGGTCGATCTCTGGACCGAGCTGGCCCCTGATCTCCCCGCCGCGTGCGAGGACGAGCCCTGCGGCACGCTCTGGATCGCCGCCGACGAGGCGGAGATGGAGACGGTAGGGGGCAAGGCGGAGCTCTACCGGAGACACGGCATCGCGGCCGCCGTGCTCTCCGCCGCCGAGCTCGCCGCCGAGGAGCCGAACCTGCGACGCGGCCTCGCCGGCGCCCTCCTGGTGCCGGGCGACCGGGTGATCTACCCGCCCGCCGCCGCCCGCTTCCTCCTCGATCGCGCCACCGCTTGCGGAGCGTCGCTCCGAACAGGGGTCGCGGCGACGGCGATCGGCGCGCATGCCGTCGACACCACGGAGGGCCGCATCGACACCGATCTCGTGGTGAACGCCGCCGGCATCGAGGCG
Source organism: uncultured Acidobacteriota bacterium (assembly GCA_963755825.1). Classification (GTDB taxonomy): domain Bacteria; phylum Acidobacteriota; class Thermoanaerobaculia; order Multivoradales; family UBA5704; genus DATBQN01. The sequence continues at coordinate 1,674,744 of CAVWLA010000001.1, forward strand.
CCACGGCTGACACCCGGCCTCGCCGTCGTGCCGCGCAAAGGACACCTCGTCATCACCGACCGCTACCCGGGCTTCTGCCGCCGCCAGCTCGTCGAGCTCGGCTATCTGCGCAGCGCCCACGGCTCGGCGCCCGGCGAGAGCGGCGACCACGGTTCGGTCGCCTTCAACGTCCAACCACGGGCCACCGGCCAGCTCCTCGTCGGCTCGTCGCGCGAGTACGCGGGCTTCGATGCGGAGATCAACCGGCCGCTCGTCGCCCGCATGCTGGCGCGCGCGGTGGAATTCCTGCCGGGCCTCGCCGGGCTCTCCGCCATCCGCACCTGGACCGGCTTTCGGCCGGCCACCGCCGATAAGCTGCCGCTGATCGGCCGCTGGGAGCCCACGCCCGGCCTGTGGATCGCCACCGGCCACGAGGGCCTCGGCATCACCACCGCCCTCGCCACGGCTCGGCTGCTGGCCGATCTCATCTTCGGCCGCGCGCCGCTCGTCGACCCTCTCCCGTTCGCTCCCCGCCGCGCCCTCGCCCATGCCGCCGAAACCCGCTCGCCCGCTCCTGCCTGAGCGGTTGACGATCCTCGTCGACGGCCGCCAGCTCGCGGTGCCGGCGGGAACGACCGTCGCCGCGGCGCTCCTCAACCGGGGCATCGCCGGCTTCCGCGCCTCGCCCGGCGGCGAGCCGCGCGGTCCCTTGTGCGCCATGGGGACCTGCCAGGAGTGCCGGGTGACGATCGACGGCGTGCCGCATCGCCGCGCCTGCCTCGAGCCCTGCCGTGAGGGTATGTTCGTCGAGAGGGCCGCGCTGCCGGCGGGAGCGATGCCGGGGCCGCTTCGCCATGGGCCGATGGACCCGAGGCCCAAGCTGACCGTCGACGTCGCGGTGGTCGGCGGCGGGCCGGCGGGCATCGCAGCAGCCTGTGCCGCCGCCGACGCCGGTGCCACTGTCGCCTTGCTGGACGAGAACCCGGCCCCCGGCGGTCAGATCTGGCGCGCCGGAGCGGGCGCTCATCCTCCGGCGGCCGCCCGGCGGTGGCTCACCTGCTTGGCCGCGTCCAAGGCCGAGGCCGTCTTCCAAGCGGCGGTCTTCGACGCCGATCGCGCGGGGAGCCTGCGGGCCGAGGTCGCCGGCCGACCGCTCACGGTCGCCTGGAAGCGCCTGGTGATCGCGACCGGCGCCCGCGAACGCTTCCTCCCCTTCCCCGGTTGGACGCTCCCGGGCGCGGTCGGCGTCGGCGCCGCCCAGGCGCTCGTCAAGGCGGGCCTCGAGGTGCGCGGCCGACGGGCCGTCGTGGCCGGCAGCGGACCTCTCCTGCTGGCGGTGGCGGCTCTCCTTCGCGCGCGCGGCGCGCGGGTCGCCGTCGTGCTCGAACAGGCACCGGGCGCCGCGGTCCACCGCTTCGCGCGAGGCCTCTCGCGCCGGCCCCGAAAGCTCCTCGCCGCCGCTCGCCTGCGGACGAGCCTCCTCGGCGTCCCCTACCGGACCGGCGCCTGGGTGACCGCGGCCGCCGGGGACGGGCGAGTCGAAGAGATCGCCTGGACCGACGGCAGCCACGAGCACCGCACGGCCTGCGACCTCCTCTGCTGTGCCTACGGCCTGATCCCCAATCTCGAGCTGCCGCGCCGTCTCGGCTGCCGCCTGGAAAGCGGCTTCGTCGCCGTCGACGCCGACCAGAAAACCGAGATGCCAGCCGATTCCGGAGAGGCGCCCGGAGAGGCGCCCGACGAGGTGCCAGCCGTTTCTGGAGAGGTGCCAGCGGTTTATTGCGCCGGCGAGCCGACGGGGATCGCCGGGGTCGAGCAGGCCCTTCTGGAGGGCGAGATCGCCGGCCTGGCCGCTGCCGGCCGGCGGGCCGATGAGGCGCTCTACCGGCGGCGCGATCGCGGCAGAGCCTGGGGCGTCGAGCTCGCCGCCACCTTCCGCCTCCGCCCCGAGCTCCTTGCGCTGGCGCGACCAGAGACGATCGTCTGCCGCTGCGAGGACGTGCGCTACGGGAGCATCGACCCGAGCTGGGAGCCGCGGCAGGCGAAGCTCGCCAGCCGAGCGAGCATGGGCGCCTGCCAGGGCCGCGTCTGCGGCCCGGCGCTCGCCGCGCTCGCCGCCCGCGAGGAGTGGGCACTGGGCGCCGTGCGCGCGCCTCTCCAGCCGGTCGCGATCGGCAGCCTCATCGGCTCGAGCGCGGACGGAGAGGAGTGAGAAGAGACCCCTCGGGGGCCTCCTCGCACCGTCCCTTCCAGCTCGCCTTGATCCCCTCTGGGACGGATGTTATTCTGCCTCGGCAGGCATGCTGAACGCCCTCCAATCCACCGCACTTCCGCGCCGCCACCGCCGGCCGGGGGATGCGCGGGGATCGGTCTGCCGGTGAGCGCCCGGCGCCCAGCCGAGCCCTCTCGCGACCGTCGAGCCGCCACCCTTTTCTATCCGCTGGACCCACCCGCCGCGCACCCGCCGCGGATGGCGAGGAAGTCCCTGCGCGCCATCCGCCCCGTCATCCGCATTCATCGAGCAGAGGAGGTATGAGCCGATGCCTATTCGCGACGACGTCAAAGAGGAGCTGATCGCCACGGACGAGGAGTTCCGCCGGCTGCACGAGGAGCACCAGACCTGCGAGCGCCGGCTGGCGGAGATCAGCCAGAAGTCGTTGCTGTCACAGGACGACGAGGTGGAGGAGAAGAAGATCAAGCTCCACAAGCTCAACCTCAAGGATCGCATGGAGTCGATGCTGCGCACCCACCGCGAGTCGCGGGTCTCGGCGTGAGGAGGACCTCCGCGCCGGAGTCGCGACCCCTCTCGCCGGTGGACGACCTGCTCTCCACCGAGCGGCGATGACGTTCGCCCGCGAAGGCTGGCCCTTCGTCCTCCCTTTCGTCGCCCTCGCCGCGCTGCTCCTCTGGCTGGGGCACCCGGCCTGGTCGGCGACGGCGCTCGTCGTCGGCTTCCTCGTGCTGCTCTTCTTCCGCAATCCGCACCGCTCGTTCGACGGCGATGCCGGCATCGTGCTCGCCGCCGCCGACGGCCTGGTGACCGGCGTCGACGAGATCGACGACCCCGCGGTCGGCCCCGGCCGCCACCGCCGCGTCGTCACCTTCCTCTCGGTCTTCGACATCCACGTGCAGCGTGTGCCGGTGGCCGGCGAGGTCATCGCCGCGAGCTACCGCGCCGGGCGCAAGGTCGCCGCCTTCCGGCAGGATGCCGGCGAGGTCAACGAGCAGCACTTGACGGTCATCCGCCGCCCCAACGGCGACCTCGTCGGCGTGCGGCAGATCGCCGGCCTGCTGGCGCGCCGGGTGGTCTGCTACCTGAAGCCGGGCGACCAGGTGCACCGCGGTCAGGCGATGGGGCTGATCAAGTTCGGCTCCCGCGTCGACCTGCTGGTGCCGGCGAGCTACCGCGTCCTCGCCGCGCGCGGCGACCGGCTGAAGAACGGCGCCACGCCGGTCGCCACCCCTGGGGAGACGCCATGAGCCCGAGCGAGATGGGGCGGCGGGTGCGGCGCGGCGCCTATCTCCTCCCCAGTCTGTTCACCATGGGCAATGTGCTCCTGGGGTTCTACGCCATCGTCCTCGGTCTCCGCTCGGCGGGCGTCGTCTCCCACGACCCGGCGCTCGGCGAGCCGCGCTCGGGCTTCGACTGGGCGGCGATCGCCATCTTCGCCGCGGCGATCCTCGATGCCCTCGACGGCAGGATCGCGCGGATGGTCGGCACCGAGAGCGACTTCGGCAAGGAGTACGACTCGCTCGCCGACGTGCTCACCTTCGGCGCCGCGCCGGCCCTCCTCTGCTATCTCTGGGGGCTGTACGAATGGGGACGCCCCGGCTGGCTGGTGCCGTTCTTCTACCTCATCTGCACGGCGACCCGGCTCGCCCGCTTCAACGTGCAGACGCGGATCGTCGACTCGCGCTATTTCGTCGGCCTGCCGGCTCCGGCGGCGGCCGGGGCGGTCTGCTCGATCCTCTTCTTCCAGCCCGACTCGCTCTACGCCCCCGACTCGCCGTGGAAGACCTGGGTGCAGCTCGGCCTGATGGTCGCCCTGCTGCTCATCGGCGGCCTCATGATCTCGACCTTCCGCTACACCAGCTTCAAGAAGCTCGACCTTCGCCAGCGCTGGAGCTACCGCATCGCGGCGCCCATCGCGGCGGTGATCCTGGTGATCGCCTACAAGCCGCGGGCGACCTTCCTCGCCATCGCCATGCTCTTCACCCTCTCCGGCCCGTTCTCCTACCTGGTCTCCCGACTGCGCGGCCGCCGCCGCTCGGGCACCGCACCGGAGCCCTCGTGAGCAGCGTCGCGATCGTCAACTCGACGGACCTCGTCGGCAAGGAGCTGCGCGAGGCGATGGCGCGGCGCGGCGCTTCCTGGAGCGATATCCGGCTCCTCACCACGCGCGAGAAGGAGGAGAACGCGCTGACCGATGTCGGCGGCGCCGCGGCGCTGGTCGGCCGCTACGACGCCGACGCCCTCGGCGGCGTCGACCTGGCGTTCTTCTGCGGCTCGTCCGCCGAGATCGCCGCGGCCCTCGCGCCGTTGCCTCCCGAGGTGACCGCCATCGTCCTGGCGCCGCCGGCGGTGCCGAGCCCGCCGAGCGAGGGGCGCCTCGCCGAGGCGCGCCCGATCGTCGCCGGCGTGAACCTCGAGGCGGCGCGCTTCGCCGCCAACGGCAGGGGCAAGGTGCTGCTCTCGCCCCACCCCGCGGTGATCCTCCTCGCCCATCTCCTCGCCCCGCTCGGCGCCCTGGGGCTGGACGAGGCGGTCGCGACGATCGTGCAGCCCGCCTCGGTGCAGGGCGACGCGGGCCTCGACGAGCTCTTCGAGCAGACCCGCCAGATCGTCGCCATGACGGAGCGCAAGCCGACGCCGATCTTCGGCGCCCAGCTGGCCTTCAACCTGCTACCCACCGCATCGGCAGCGGTCGGGCTCGCGGCGACCGTCGGCGAGGTGCTGCCCGGCGAGCGGCCGATCTCGCTGCAGCTCCTCCAGGGCGGCGTCTTCCACTCGCTCGCGGCGAGCGTCTTCGTCCGCCTCTCGGCTGCCTCCGGCGCCAAACAGGTGCGCAAGGCTCTCGGCGAGCACGTCGCGATCGAGCTGGTCAAGAAGCCGGCGCTCCTCGGGCCGATCGACGCGGCGGCGAGCGAGGCGATCCTCGTCGGCGCCGTCGAGGAGGACCCCGGCGTCGCCGGCGGCTACTGGCTGTGGGCGGTGATGGACAACCTCACTCGCGGCGGGGCGCTCAACGCCCTCGAGATCGGCGACGCGGTCCTCTGAGCCGCCGGCTCAGCGCGCGAGCTCAAGTCTCCTGCTCCCGCGCCGCCCAGCGCCGCTGGGCGAGCCACGATGCGAGATAGAAGGTGAGGGCGAGCAGGGCGAGGGCGCGGATGCCCACCGCCATCGTCGCGTACTCCGTCCACCCCCCAAGCACCGAGCCCAGCACGTTGACGCCGATCGCCGTGCCGCCCAGTGCGGCGCCGCGGAACGAGCGCGAGAAGACGAGGCCGGCGAAGTAGATCGGCGCCAGGAGGAGGAGCGCGTAGAGCAGCGCGAAGGCGCTGCCGCGACCGAGCGCGGCCTCCGGTCCCACCAGATAGCCGGCGACGAGGGCCGCGGCGAGGGCGGCGTAGGCCGCCGGATAGGGCGGCGCGCCCACCAGCTCGACGGTCAGGTTGGCGGCGACGATGAGCACCAGCACGACGGCGATGGTCACCGCCGAGACCAGCCAGGTGGTGCCGAAGAGGAGCGCCAGCCGGTTGATCGCGTAGACCTCCATGAGCAGGAAGGCGGCGCCGAGCAGGAAGAGGTGGGCATGGTAGGAGCCGAAGCGCTCGCGCCGCAGGCCGCCGGCGCGGAGGAGCGCCACCGAGGTCAGCGCCAGCAGCAGGACGACGACGAGGTAGGCGCGCGGGATCTCCCGCCGCGGCAGGTAGAGGAACGGCCAGTCGTCGGTCGGCAGGGTGGCGGCGCCATCGGCCGCGGGCCCCGGGGGCGGACGCCGGGGATCGAGCACTTGGCAGGCATAGGTGCTGCCGATGCCCGAGGAGAAGGCCCGTACCGGCGTGTCGCAGGTCGCCGCCAGCATGGCGGCGAAGCGGGCGCGGAACCAGCCGCGGAAGGTCGAGGCGGTGATGACGAGCGAGCCGCCGGGGCGTAGCAGGCGGCGCGCCGCGGCCAGGCTCTCGAGGGTGAAGACATAGTTGTCGAGCCGCACGCTCGAGATGCCGAGCTGGGTGTGGGAGTCGAGGAGGCCGAAGACGACGACGTCGTAGCTCGCCGGCGGCAACGTTCTGAAGGCGCGCCGGGCATCGTCGACGATCACCGCGACGCGCCGGTCATCGTAAGGATGCTCGGGATGATGGAGGCGGCCGAGGCGGACGATCGCCGGATCGATGTCGACCGCGTCGACGTGCTCGGCTCCGGCGCGGAGCGCCGCCGCGACGTCGTTGCCGGTGCCGGCGCCGACGACGAGCACGCGGTCTTTCTGCGGCGCCAGGCGGAAGGCCGCGTCGTAGTGCGGAAAGGGGTTGTGCCCCAGGCGGGCGAGCGCCGCCGGGCGGAGGTCCATCGCCACCTGATAGAAGACGTCCGAGATCTGCACCAGGTAGGCCGGCGAGGCGGTGCCGGTCCCCCCCTCCGCCGCCGGACCCACCGGAACAACACGGCCGACCAGCTTCTGGTACCGCGACCAGATCGTCGTGCCGCCGGCGCCGCCGCCGAAGTCGGCGGCCGCCACCATCAGCACGCTCGCCGCGACGAAAGCGAGGCCGAGACGGGTGCGCGCGCGGCCGTCCGCCCACCAGAGGAGCGGCAGGAGGCCGCAGGCGAACCAGACCCAGGGCGGCGTCTCCAGGTAAGAGAGGGCGACGAAGGCGAGGATCCCGGCGAGGCTGCCGAGCAAGTTCGCGGTGTAGCCGGAGAGGCGCGGCACGCGCTCGAAGGCGTCGCCCAGCAGCCGGCCGACGAAGGTGAAGAGGCCGGTCACGGCGGCGAAGGTAGCGACGCAGAAGAGGCCCATGAGCGCCTGGCTCGCCCACTCCTGCCCAGGCCGCGGCCGCGCCGCGACGACGTCGCCCAGGATGTGCTCGCTGCTGCCGAGCGCCGCCCAGCGGCCGAGCGCCCCCTCGATCGCCACGCTGCCATGGGCGAGGAACACGGCGAGCGGCAGGAGCCAGAGGAGGAAGAGGGTCGCCGCGCGCCGGCGCCCCCGGCCCTGGCAGCAGCCGAGCCCGAGCCCGAGAAAGGCGGCGACGAGCGGCACGTTCTTGTAGAACGAGAAGATGCGGATCTGCGCGTTGGCATAGCGGATCAGCATGACCTCGACGAAGAGGGCGACGAAGCTGGCGAGGAAGAGCGTGGCGTAGGGCCGCCGGCCGGAGATACTGGGCGCGCTCTCACCCCCGTCGTCGGCCAGGAGAGGCGCCAGCCGCCTGCTCAACAGAGCGACCGCGAGAGAACAGATGGCGAGCGCCAGGCCGGCAGCCGCGAGGAGGTTCCACGCCGCCGGATCGCCGCCGGGAGGCAGGGCTCCCGGCCGCCAGCCCGCGAGGGCGAAGGTCAGGCCGAGGACTAGACAGACACCGACCCAGGTCTTCAGGTGGCGTTCCAAGGTTGCGCCGGCTCCCGTCTGAGGTGGCGCGCATCATAGCAGGCGCTACAGCAGGCGCTCACCGCGCCGACGCCAGCGGATGGGCCCACTGAGCCTCTACGGACTGGTGTCGAACGCCGGCGTCGAGAGGCGCTGCAGACACGAGGTGTCGAGGCCGGCGGCGGTGCCGCGCTCGACGAAGGTCGTGATCATCTCCTCGACACAGGCGCCGCCGCCGGAGCCGTGCCCGCCGTGGGGGACGACGATGTGGAGACCCGAGGAAAAACCCTTCGCGACCCGCTCGCCGAACTTCGGCGGCGTCACCGGATCGCGCTCGCCGGAGATGAGGAGGGCCGGGACCGCGGTGCGCACCGGCTCGCGCAGCCCGGCGGGGATCGGCGCGCGGGGCCAGAGCATGCAGGCGCGCTGCTGGACCCGCACGCGATAGTCGCCGAGGAGGGTCCCCGCCGTCAGGCGGGCGACCTCGGCCGGGTCGAGGAAGGGGATGTCCTCGGCGCAGGTGACGGAGAGGAACATCCCCTGCGACAGGCCGAGGGCGAGCCCTTTGCGCAGCGTGATGGCGGTCGTCACCAGAGGGGCGAGGTCGCCGCGAAAGGCGCGGTCGATCGTCTGCGGCAGCTTGACGCCGCCGTTCTGATAGAGCGCAAAGCGGATCCCCTCCGCCACCAGCCCGCGCGTCGGCCGGACGGTGACCGGCCGGCGGCTGCTTGCCGCGGTCACCGTGACGTCGACGCCGCGATCGACGCGCTCCATGACCGCCCGCAGCTCCTCGCCCAGGTGGGGAAATCTAGCGTGGCAAGCGCGGTCGGCGGCGCACTCGGCGAAGAGGAGGTCGACGGCGCGCTGGCCGGCGTAGGCGTGATGGCTGGGCAGCGCCTCGTCGATCGGGGCCACGCCGATGAGCACCGCGCTCCGCACGTGCTCGCCGTGGCGCTGCAGGTACACCTGCGCCGCGCGGGTGCCGTAGGAGCCGCCGTCGAGATCGATGCGGTCGTAGCCCAGCCAGGCGCGCACGTCGTCGAGATCGTCCATGGCGATCGGCGTCGTGTAGAGGGTGAGATCGGCAATCTTCTCCAGGCGCTCGCGGCAGCGGCGCACCTCGTCGTCCGGAAACAGCTCGCCGGCGAGCCGGCGCACGTCGGCATCGCCGGCGCCGAAGAGCTCGCACTGGAGCGAGTGCGAGCGACCGGTGCCGCGCTGATCGACGAGCACGATGTCGCGATGGCGGCGGAGCGCCGCCGAGGCTTCGATTTCATCGGCAGCCTCGTCGGCGATCCCCTCGCCGGGGCCGCCACCGAGGAGGAAGACAGGATCGGGCGCACGGTCCGCGCCGAGGGCGGGGAGGATCACGATGTTGAGGCCGATCCGGCGGCCCTTGCCGGCAGCGCGATCCTCCCAGACCGCATGCGTCGCGCAGAGCACCGGCCCCGTCACGCCCGGCAGCTTGCAGGGGTGCGGCTTAACGTCGACCGCCGGCACCGAGCCGGGCGCGACCTCGGGGGGAGCGGCCGGCGGCGCCGCGGCGCGCAAGGGGAGGCCGGCGAGAACGGCGAGGCAGAAGGCGAGGCGGCGGGCGGCTGAGATCATGAGAACCTCCAGGGTGTACCGAAGACTACGGGCCGGCGGCGGGCAGGTTTTCGCAGGCTGTCTCGACGCGAGGTCGAGGGAGGCAGGATGACCCGAGAGAAAGGCGAGGCCGGACCCCAGATCGTGGGGATCGACCACGTCCAGATCACCGTGCCGCGCGGCGGGGAGGAGGAGGCGAGGCGCTTCTACCGCGGGATCCTCGGGCTCGCCGAGATCGCCAAGCCCCCCTCGCTCGCCGACCGGGGCGGCCTGTGGCTGGCGGCGGGAGACCGGCAGCTGCACATCGGCACCGAGGACGGCGTCGACCGTCGGGCGACCAAGGCCCACGTCGCCTACCGGGTCGGCGATCTTGAAGCCTGGCGACGGCGCCTCGCCGAGCACGGCGTCGAGGTCCTCGAGTCGGTGCCGATACCCGGCTGCCGCCGCTGCGAGCTCCGAGATCCATTCGGCAACCGGCTCGAGCTGCTCGAACCAGACCCTCAAACCGTTGATTCAAAAGACCTAGACTAAGTAGACTAAGCACCTGGCACCTACAGGGGAGGATGGCTACGAAGGTGGCTGACGAAGCACCTGGCAACTAACGAGCGGCACCTTGCATGAAGCGTCAGCCCGGGAGCCGGACCAGGATCTTCCGCATTACCGCCGTGGCCACGGCGAGGCCGTCCTTGCCGGGGCCGGGGTCGCAGGTGACGACGAGGTCGACGCTCCCTCGGCGGGCGTGGAGCTGGTGCACCGCGCCGCCGGCCCAGAAAGCGCCGTCGCCCAGCGCCAGAACGTCCGTCGCCCCGCTCGCCGCGAGCACCGCCCGCGTCGACTCCAGCACCCCCTTCGCCCGCTCCGCGTCCGCCAGCGGGCGGACCTCCAGGCGGAGGGTGCTCGAGTCGTCCGCCTGCAGCCCGTAGCCGCACTGCGAGGGATCGCCGGAGCTGTTGCGCGCATCGTCGAGCACGCTCGTCATCACGAGCTGCCCCACCGGCCCGCCGAGGGCCTCCTGTGCGTCGGCCTCGGTGAGCAGCTTGCAGGGGTCGATCAGCGAGCGCGCCGCCGGCCTGCCACCGCCCGCCGGGCCGCAGCCCGCGGCTGCCACAGCCGCCGCGCCAGCGAGGACGACGAGGGCCCGGAAGCGCGGCGACGAGCGCAGGCGCCCCGCTCCCTGGCCGCTCAGCGGATCCGCCGGCGCCGGTTGCGGATGTAGTCGGCGAGGATGAACTCGCCCAGGTTGTAGGGCGAGGCGAAGTAGGCGCGGCCGCGGTTGATCTGGGTGAGCTTCTCGACGAACTGGGTGAGCGTCGGGTCGGTCGCCAGCATGAAGGTCGTGATGACCACCTTCTGCCGCCGGCAGAGGTCGGCCTCCTCGAGCGTCAGGTTGACGATCCGCATGTCGAGGCCGAAGGGGTTCTTGTAGATCCTCCCCTGCTCGGTGATCGCCGAGGGCTTGCCGTCGGTGACCAGGAAGATCTGCTTGTTGGGCTGCTTCTGCCGCGCCAGCAGGCCGCGCGCCATCTGCAGCGCTTCCCGCGTGTTGGTGTGGAACGGCCCCGCCTGGATGTAGGGGATGTCCGACAGCGCCACCCGCTCGGCACGGTCGCCGAAGAGGATCACCCCGAGATGATCCTTCGGGTACTTGGTGGTGATGAGCTCGGTGAGCGCCAGCGCCACAGTCTTTGCCGGCGTGATGCGGTCCTCGCCGTAGAGGATCATCGAGTGGCTGATGTCGATGGCGACGATGGTGGCGCAGGAGGTCAGGTGCTCGGTCTCGTAGACCTCGAGGTCCTCCTCGGCGAGGTCCAGCTCCCCCTCGTTGCGGCGCATGGCGTTCTGCAGCGAGCGCCCCGGCTCCAGCAGGTGGAGGTCGTCGCCGAAGCGGTAGGCGCGCGTCTCCGGCAGCCGCTCCATACCCTCGCCGGAGGAGTGGACCGGGTGATAGCCGGGGCCGGCCTTGGAGAGGCCGGCGAAGATCTCCTCGAACGCGCTGCGGCGGATCTTCCGCTCGCCGCCGGTGGTGAGCGAGAGACCGCCCTCGCCGTCGCGCCCGACGAGCTGCTGGTCCTCCAGGCTGGCGAAGAAGGCGTCGAGGTCGACCTCCTCCGAGAGGTAGCCCTCCTGCTGCAGGTAGCGCATCCAGTTCATCGCCTCCTCGACGTCGCCTCCCGAGGCGAGCACCAGCTGCTGGAACAGGCGCAGCAAATCGAGCCCGGCGAGGATCGCCTGGATGAGCGCAGGGTCAAGGTGGAAGTAGCGGTGCCGCATGATCGACTCCAAGGCGTCCGGGCGGGCTCACCGCCGGGAGGCGGTTAATTCACGTCGCCGCCGCGCCGGCTGCCGGCGCCGCCCTTGCGGGGCTTCAACAGCTGGAACTTGACCATCTCCTTGTAGCTCACCTGACTGTCGAGATCCTGACGGGCGACCTTCAGGTGCTGGTGGAGCCCCTCGAGCACCATCTCCGCCGCGAAGGCACGCTCCTCGCGGCCGCCGCTCTTCGCCGCCATCTCGAGGAGGCCTGGCACCTTCTTGAGCTCGGCCTCGTAGTCGGCGAACGGCTGCTCGTCCGAGATGGTGATCTCGTTGCCCTCGGCGAACCAGCGCACGATCCCGGCGTAGGGACCGGCGTCATCGTCGCCGCCGCTGCCGAGCTCCTTTCCGACCTCGGGAAAGCGCGCGTCGAAGACCTTCTTGACCGCCAGGCCGACGAGCCGGCGCGCCACCACCTCCGCCCCCTGCTGCTCGCCCTCATAGACCATCTCGACCTTGCCGGTGATCGCCGGCAGCAGCATCTGGAGGTCGCAGAGGCGCGGCTGCACGGGATCGTCACCCGTCGCCAGCGCCCGCCGTTCGAGGTTGGAGACCAGCAGCTCCATCGCCGAGATCGAGACGCGGGCCGAGACGCCCGACGACTGGTCGACGAGGTCGCTCTCGCGGGCGACGAAGGAGAGCTCTTCGATGAGCAGCCGCACGCTCTCCGGGATCACCACGCCGGGCACGTCGCGCTCGGTCCAGGCCTCCTGGCGGGTGATGTCCGCCGAGATCGCGGTGTCCGGCGGGTAGTGGGTGAGGATCTGCGACGAGATGCGGTCCTTGAGCGGGGTGATGATGCTGCCGCGGTTGGTGTAGTCCTCGGGGTTGGCCGAGAACACCATGAGGAGGTCGAGCGGGATGCGGACCGGAAAACCGCGGATCTGCAGATCGCGCTCCTCGAGGATGTTGAAGAGGCCGACCTGGATGCGCGGCGAGAGATCGGGCAGCTCGTTGATGGCGAAGATGCCGCGGTTGGTGCGCGGCACGATGCCGAAGTGGATGACCTCGGGGTCGGCGAAGGTCAGCTTGCGGGTCGCCGCCTTGATCGGATCGATGTCGCCGAGGAGGTCGGCGATCGAGACGTCCGGGGTGGCGAGCTTCTCGTTGTAGCGCTCCTCGCGCGACATCCAGGCGACCGGCGCCTCGTCGCCCCGCTCGGCGATCAGGCGCTGCCCCTGGGTCGAGATCGGCGCCAGCGGATCGTCGTTGAGCTCGGTGCCGGCGAGGACCGGCACCTCCTCGTCGAGGAGGGTGACGAGCGAGCGGAGGATACGCGTCTTCGCCTGGCCGCGGAGGCCGAGGAGGATGAAGTCGTGGCCGGCGAGGAGGGCGTTGACGACGCCCGGCACCACGGTGCGGTCGTAGCCCAGGATGCCGGGGAAGAGCGGCTCGCCGGACTTCAGGCGCGCCCGCAGGTTGTGGCGCAGCTCCTGCTTGACGCTCTTCGGCTGGTAGCCGCTCGCCTTGAGGGCGCCGAGGGTGGCGGGACGGGTCTTGCGCGCCGCGGCCATCAGTCGCGCAGCTCCCCGAGCCAGCGCTCGGCGTCGATGGCGGCGCGGCAGCCGGTGCCCGCGGCGGTGATCGCCTGCCGATAGGTGGGATCGCAGGCATCGCCCGAGGCGAAGACTCCGGCAACGTTCGTCCTGGTCGAAGGTTCCTTCACTTGGATGTACCCCAGCTCGTTCATCGCGAGCTTGCCTTGAAAGATGGAGGTGTTGGGAACGTGGCCGATGGCGTAGAAGACCCCCTGCGTCGGGTGCTCGCTGGTGACTCCCGTCTGCTGGTCGTGCAGGCGGACGGCGCGAACCCCCTCCTCGCGGCTGCCGAGGATGTCGGTGACCGCGGAATTCCAGATCCAGGCGATCTTGGGATTCGCGAAGGCGCGATCCTGCATGATCTTCGAGGCGCGCAGCTCGTGGCGGCGATGGATGACGGTGACCTTGGCGGCGAACTTGGTGAGGAAGGTCGCCTCCTCCATCGCCGAGTCGCCGCCGCCGATGACGACGACCCCCTTGTCGCGGAAGAAGAAGCCGTCGCAGGTGGCGCAGGCGGAGACGCCGTAGCCCATCAGCTCGCGCTCCGCCGGCAGGCCGGCGAGCTTCGCCGTGGCTCCGGTGGCGACGATCAGCGCGTCGCCCCGGTACTCGGCCTCGTCGGTCTTCACCACGAAGGGGCGCTGCTCCATGTCGACCTCGAGCGCCGCCTGGAACTTGCAGCGGGCGCCGAAGCGGCGCGCCTGCTCGCGCAGCCGGTCCATCAGCTCGGGGCCGAGAATACCCTCCGGAAAGCCAGGGAAATTCTCGACCTCGGTGGTGATGGTGAGCTGGCCGCCGGGCTGGTTGCCCTCGAGGACCAACGGCGCGAGGTCGGCGCGCGCGGCGTAGAGCGCCGCGGTGAGCCCGGCGGGGCCGGAGCCGAGGATGATCACCCGGCTGAAATGGTCTGCCTGCTCGGCGCTCAACATCGAGGTTCGATCCTCCGTCCGATCCAATCCGATCCAAGAGGTGGGGGTTCGCTGGCGACCGGGAGCGGAGCGTCCGGGCGAGCTCTTCCGACGTGCCGCCAGTATACCAGCGGGCTCTCGGCTGCCCGCCTCGCCCGCCTCGCCTGGCGCCCCCAGGCGGCGGCCGCTGGGCGCCACTCTCCCCAAAAGAGAGAACAGGCTGCCGGCGCGGGAATTCCGTCTCCCCGGGGCGACATACAATCGGTGGCGGAGGGTCTTCGTCGTCATGTCGATCAGCGTCTTCGATCTGTTCACCATCGGTATCGGCCCCTCGAGCTCGCACACCGTGGGTCCCATGCGGGCGGCGCGGCGTTTCGCAGCGCGGCTGGCGGAGGACGGCCGGCTCGAGCGCACCGCGCGCGTCAGCGTCGAGCTCTTCGGCTCGCTCGCCGCGACCGGCCGCGGCCACGGCACCGACCGGGCGATCCTCCTCGGGCTCGAAGGCGAGTCGCCCGAGGCGGTCGACCCCGACTGCGTGGCGCCGCGGGTGGCGGCGATCCGCGCCGCGCATGAGATCGCCCTCCTCGGCGAGCGGACGATCCCCTTCGACGAGGCGACCGACCTCGTCTTCAACCGCCGCGACCTCCTGCCCGTCCACTCGAACGGCATGCGCTTCACCGCCTTCGACGCCGCCGGCGGCGAGATCGACCAGAGGATCTACTACTCGGTCGGCGGCGGCTTCGTGGTCAACGAGGGCGCCTCCGCCGGCGACCTCGTGGTCGCCGACCCGACCCCGGTCGCCCACCCCTTCCATAGCGGCGGCGATCTCCTCGAGCTCGCCGAGACCACCGGCCTCACCATCTGGGAGCTGATGCTCGCCAACGAGCGTGCCTGGCGCAGCGACGAGGAGATCCGCAGCGGCCTCCTCCGCATCTGGGCGGCGATGCAGGCGTGCGTGGCGCGCGGCTACCGGCAGACCGGCGTCCTGCCCGGCGGCCTCAAGGTCCCCCGCCGCGCCCCCAAGCTGTTCCAGGATCTCACCGAGCGTGCCGCCGGCATCGGCATGACCGATCCGCTCACCGTCCTCGACTGGGTGAACCTCTTCGCGCTCGCCGTCAACGAGGAGAACGCCGCCGGCGGACGGGTGGTCACCGCCCCCACCAACGGTGCGGCGGGGATCATCCCGGCCGTGCTCCATTACTACCGACGCTTCACCCCCGGCGCCGACGACGAGGGGGTGATCCGCTTCCTCCTCACCGCCGGCGCCATCGGCATCCTCTACAAGGAGAACGCCTCGATCTCCGGCGCCGAGGTCGGCTGCCAGGGCGAGGTGGGGGTCGCCTGCTCGATGGCGGCGGGAGGGCTGGTGGCGGCCCTCGGCGGCACCGCCGCCCAGGTCGAGAACGCCGCCGAGATCGGCATGGAGCACAACCTCGGGCTGACCTGCGACCCGGTCGGCGGGCTCGTCCAGATCCCCTGTATCGAGCGCAACGCCATGGGCTCGGTCAAGGCGATCAACGCCGCCCGCATCGCGCTCTCCGGCGACGGCTCGCACAAGGTCTCGCTCGACCGCGTCATCAAGACCATGCGCGAGACCGGCGCCGACATGAAGACCAAGTACAAGGAGACCTCGCGCGGCGGCCTCGCCATCAACGTCATCGAATGCTAGCAGGCCCTCGATGAGGAGGTGCCGCCGGACCGTCGCGGAGATTTAAGGACAGCGACAGCCCGGCGCGCGGATGGGGATCTCTACCAGACGCGGCAGCGCTTCTCGGGCGCCATCGGCGAGCCCGCCTTGCACTGGAACGCCTGCTGGAACTCCGGGGTGTTGGCGACCGTGCCGTCGACCCGGAAGCGGCCGGGCGAGTGCGGATCGGTCAGGGTGTGGCGCCGCTCGGCCTCCGGCCTCACCTTCTCGCACCACACCTGGGCGAAGCCGAGGAAGAAGCGCTGCTCGGGGGTGAAGCCGTCGATGCGGGCGGCCTCGGCCCGCTCCGCCGGTGTCATCGCCGCCAGATCCTTCTCCAGCGCCGCATAGGCGACGCGGACACCGCCGTTGTCGGCGACGTTCTCGCCCAGGGTCAGGCGGCCGTTGAGCTTCAGATCGTCGACCGCGGTGAAGCCCGAATACTGATCGGCGATGCAGCTCGCCCGCCGCTCGAACTCGGCGGCGTCGACGGGCGTCCACCAGTCTTTGAGATCGCCGGTGCCGGCGAACTTGCGGCCGGAGTCGTCGAAGCCGTGGCTGAGCTCGTGGCCGATGACGACGCCGATGCCGCCGTAGTTGATGGCGTCGTCCCGCGACGGGCCGTAGAACGGCGGCTGCAGGATGCCCGCCGGGAAGTTGATGTCGTTGGTCTGCGCGCTGTAGTAGGCGTTGACCGTCGGCGGCGACATCCCCCACTCGCCGCGGTCGACCGGGCGGCCGATCTTGCCGAGCTCGCGACGCAGCTCGAAGGCGCGGGCGCGCGCCGCGTTGCCGAGCGCATCGTGGCGATCGATGCGGACGCTCGAATAGTCGCGCCAGGCGTCGGGAAAGCCGACCTTGTTGGCGATCATGCGGAGCTTGGCGACCGCCGCCTGGCGGGTGGGCGGCGTCATCCACGGCAGGGTCTCGATGTCGTCGCCGAGCGATGCCTCGACCGCCTTCACCATCGCCCGCGTGCGCTCCCGATCCTGTTGGCTGAAGTTGGCGGCGACGTACTCCTGGCCGAGCGCCTCGCCGAGCATGCGGTCTGTCGCGGTGGCGCAGCGCTTCCAGCGCGCCCGCAGCTCCCTGGTCCCGGAGAGCGCCTTGCCGAAGAAGGCGAAGTCCTCCTGCCCGAACGCCGCGGGGAGGAGCTCGGCCGAGCGGTGGACAAGGTGCCAGCGGAGGTAGGCGCGGAGGGTGCCGACGTCGGCCTTCGCCACCGCGGCGTCGAATGCCTGGAAAAAGGCCGGCACGGAGACGTTCAGGCGGGCGATCGGCGGCGCCTGGATAGCGGCGAGATAGCGGTCCCAGGCGAAGCCCGGGGCGAGAGCCTGGAGATCCTGCAGCGAGAGGTCGTGGTCGAGGCTCTTCGGGTTGCGGCGGCTGACGCGGTCGAGCGAGCCCTTGGCGAGCTCGGTCTCGAAGGCGAGGATCGCCGCGGCGTCGGCGGTGGCGCGATCGGCCGGCTCGCCGGCGAGGGCGAGCATGCGCTCGATGTGCCGCCGGTAGAGATCGCGCTGCTCGACCGACTTGGCATCGCTCTTCAGGTAGTAGTCGCGGTCGGGCAGGCCGAGGCCGCTCTGATCGAGGTTGGCGACGACGCGCGTGGCGTCGGCGTACGACTGCCGCGCATTGAGGCGGAAGACGGACTCGATGCCGTCGCGCTGCAGCTCGGCGATCAGCTCGGGGAGGCCGGCTCGGTTGGTCAGGGCGGCGATGCGGTCGAGCTCGGGGGCGATCGGCGCCAATCCCTTCGCCTCGATCGCCTGCTCGTCCATGCAGGCGGCGTAGAAGTCGCCGACCTGGCGCTGCACCGGCGTCCGTGCCGGGTCGTCCGCGGCGTCCTTCTCGAGGATCGCGTGCATGGCGTCGAGGTTGTGGTCGCGGAGCTCCTCGAAGCGGCCCCAGGAGGCGTGGTCGGCGGGGATGGTGCGCGACGCCATCCAGCCCCCGCAGGCGAACTGGTAGAAGTCGTCGCAGGGGGAAGCCTTGGTGTCGAGGTCGTGGAGATCGAGGGCGGGGACAGCGCTGGCCGGAGCCGTGGTGGCGACCGGCGCCGGCGCCGCGGCCGCCGCCGTGGCAGCGGCCGCCAGGCCGAGGCCGGCGAGGAGGAGCGACGTCATCGGGGCCTTCCAGGAAGTGCTCATGGCACGAAGGATACCGCGAGCGGCTCCTACCAGACCCGGCAGCGCGCGGCGGGCGCCATCGGCGCCCCGGCCGGGCAGTGGAACGCCTGCTGGAACTCGGGCATGTTCGACACCGCGCCGTCGACGCGGAAGCGGTCCGGCGAGTGCGCGTTGGTGAGCGCCCGCAGGCGCTCGTACTCCGGCGTCGCATGCTGGCACCAGATCTGGCTCCAGCCGAGGAAGAAGCGCTGCTCGGAGGTGAGGCCGTCGATCGCCAGGCGGGGCCGGCGGCCGAGGGTGCTCTCGAGCGCCGCGTAGCTCAGCCGCAGTCCGCCGTTGTCCGCCACGTTCTCGCCCAGCGTCAGGCGGCCGTTGACCTTGACGTCGCCGACCGCCGTGTAGCCGCTGTACTGGTCGACGAGGCAGCTCGCCCGCCGCTCGAACTCCTTGCCGTCGGCGGGGGTCCACCAGTCCACCAGGCTGCCGTTGCCGGCGAACTTCCTTCCGGAATCGTCGAAGCCGTGGGTCAGCTCGTGGCCGATGACGGCGCCGATCGCTCCGAAATTGATGGCGTCGTCCTGCCCGCGGTCGAAGAACGGCGGCTGCAGGATGCCGGCGGGAAAGTTGATGTCGTTCAAGAGCGGGCTGTAGTAGGCGTCGACGGTCGGCGGCGTCATCCCCCACTCGCCGCGATCGACCGGCTTGCCGATCTTCCCGAGCTGGCGGGCGAGCTCGAACTCCTCGGCGCGAAGCGAGTTGCCGAGCGCATCGTGGCGGTCGATGCGGACGCCCGAATAGTCGCGCCAGACGTCGGGGAAACCGATCTTGTTGGCGATGGCGTGGAGCTTGGCGAGCGCCGCGGCACGCGTCGCCGGCGTCATCCAGGCGAGCGTCTCGATGTCCTGGCCGAGCGCGGTCTCCAGCGCGGCGACCATCTTCCGCGTCCGCTCCTTGCCCTCCGGCCCGAAGTGGCCGGCGACGAACTCCTGGCCCAGCGCCTCGCCGAGCAGGTTGTCCGTCAGGCCGACGCAGCGCTTCCAGCGCGGCGGCAGCTCGCGGGTGCCGGAGAGCGTCTTGCCGTAGAAGGCGAAGCTCTCGTCGACGAAGGCCGCCGGCAGCAGCGCCTCCTCGCCGTGCACCAGCTGCCAACGCAGGTAGGCGCGCAGGGTGTCGAGGTCCGACTTGGCGAGGAGGGCGTCGAAACCGCTGAGGAAGCCGGGGACCGCGACGTTGGCCGCGGCGATCGGCGGCGCGCCGAGCGCGCGCAGATAGCGGTCCCAGGCGAAGCCGGGGGTGAGCGCCTGAAGAGCCGGCGGCGCGAGCTTGTGGTAGAGCGACCGCGGGTCGCGGCGGCTCACCTGGTCGAGCGCCGCGCGGGCGAGGCCGGTCTCGACCTCGAGCACCGCCGCCGCCTCGCTGGCGGCGCGCGGCGCGGGATCGCCGAGGAGCTGGAGCATCCTCTCGACGTGCCGCCGGTAGAGGTCGCGCTGCTCGACCGACTCAGCGTCGGTCTTCAGGTAGTAGTCGCGGTCGGGCAGCCCCATGCCGCCCTGGTCGACGAAGGCGAGGACCACCGTGGCGTCGCCGAAGTCCTGCCCCGACGAGAAGTTGAAGAGGACGTCGAGGCCGATGCGGTGCAGGTGAGCGAGGAGCTCGGGCAGGCCGTCCTTGCTCTCCAGGCCGGCGATGCGGGAGAGCTCGGCGGCGAGCGGCGCGGTCCCCTTCGCCTCGATCGCCCGCTCGTCCATGCAGGCGGCGTAGAAGTCGCCGATCTGGCGCTGCACGGGGGTCCGCGCGGCATCCTCGGCGGCGTCCTTCTCGAGGATGGCATGGAGGCTCGCCACGTTCTGTTGCTGCAGCTCGTCGAAGCGCCCCCAGGTCGGCCGGTCGGCGGGGATGGGGTGAGCGGCCATCCAGCCGCCGCACGCGTAGCGATAGAAGTCGTCGCAGGGCGAGACGCTGGTGTCGAGGGAGCGGATGTCGAAGCGGAGCGAGGCCGCCGCCGCGGGCGCTGGCGGCGGCGGGGCTTCCGCGGCACCGGCAGGCGGCAGGCCGCCGGCGAGGGCGGCCGGCAGGGCCGCGAGGACGAGGATATCCCTGAATCTCATCGCCCTCCTACGCAGCGGGAGGGGCAGAGTTTCGCCGACCGCCAGGAGCCTAGCCGGCCGCCTTCGCTTCCTTGACCGCGGCGGTGAGCGCCGGGACGACCTCGTGGAGATCGCCGACGATGCCGTAGTGGGCGACGGTGAAGATCGGCGCCCCGGGATCTTTGTTGATGGCGACGATGGTCGAGGCGCCCTTCATCCCCACCAGGTGCTGGATGGCGCCGGAGATACCGATCGCGAGATAGAGGCGCGGCGCCACGGTCTGGCCGGAGGAGCCGATCTGGCGGTCGCGCGGCAGCCAGCCGTTGTCGATCACCGGCCGGCTGGCGGCGATCTCGGCGCCGAGAGCCTTCGCCAGCTCTTCGATCGGCCCCATCTTGTCGGCGCCGCCGACGCCGCGGCCGACGGCGACGATGACGTCGGCCTTGGTGAGATCGACCTTCTCTCCGCCCACCCGCTCGACACCCAGGATCTCGCGATCGGGCACGATCTGCGCGAGGTCGACCGCGAGCGGCGAGATGGGAGCCGGCGAAGCGCCCGCCGCGGCGCCATCGGCCGGGAAAGAGCCCGCCTGCACCGAGACGAGGACCGTCCCCTCCCCCTGCACGCGCACCTTCGCCTGCATCTTGCCGCCGAGGATCGGCCGCGTCCAGACCAGGCCGCCCTCCTCGGCGCTGAAGCCGGTCACCTCGGGGAGGAAGCCGGCGCCGGTCGCCTGCGCGAGGCGGGGCACGTAGTCGACCGACTGGTAGGAATGCGGGAAGACGACGAGGTCCGGCCTGCCGGCGGCGAGCGCCGGCGCCAGGGCGCCGACGAAGGCGCCCGGAGTGTAGCCCGCGAGGGCCGGCGCGTCGGCGGTCCACACCGCCGCGAGATCCTTCTTCGCCACCTGCTCGGCCGCCGCCGCGACGCCGGAGCCGAGGAGGAGAGCCTCGGCCTTGCCGCCGTCGAGGGCCGCCAGCCGCTGCGCCGCGGCGATCGCCTCCCACGACATGCGCACCACCTCGGGGCTGCCGCCGTCGGCGGCGCGGAGCTGCAACACCACCCAGATCTTCTTCGCCATCAGATCACCCTCGCTTCCTTCTGCAGCTTCTCGACCAGCGTCTTCGCCGCCGTCTTGGCGTCGCCCTCGATGCGCTGCGCCCCGGCGCCGCTCGCCGGCAGCGCGACGGAGAGGATCGAGAGGCGGGAGCCGGCGGCGCCGACGTTCGCCGGATCGAGGCCGAGGTCGGCCGCCTTCACCTCGGCGATCTCCTTCTTCTTCGCCGCCATGATCCCCTTGAGCGAGGCATAGCGCGGGTGGTTGATCCCCGCCTGCACGGCGAGCACCGCGGGGAGGCGCAGGCGCACGATCTCGTTCATGCCGCTCTCCATCTCGCGGGTGACGCGGGCGCTCGCGCCGCCCGGCTCGAGCTCGACGCCCATCACCAGCCAGGCGTGCGGCCAGCCGAGCTCGCCGGCAAGAATCGAGGCGGTGGCGGCGTAGCCGAGGTCGTCCGACTGCGAGCCGGTGAGCACCAGGTCGAAGCCGCCCTGGCGGACCGCCGCGGCGAGCGCCCGGCCGGTTGCCAGGGCATCGCCGCCGTCGAAGGCGGGATCCTTGAGATGGACGGCGCGTGCCGCGCCGACCGCCAGCGCCTTGCGCAGGGCGTCGCGCCCCCGATCGGGTCCGAGGGTGAGGGCGACGACCTCGCCGCCGGTCGCCTCGGCGAGCCGCAGCCCCTCCTCGAGGGCGTACTCGTCGCTCTCGTTGATGACGAACGGCAGGTCCTCTTCCTCGAGCCAGCGGCCGTCCTTGCTCACCCGCAGCCGCGCCTCGGTGTCGGGGACCTGCTTGATGCAGACCGCGATCTTCATCGACCTCTCCTTGATTGCGGAGCCCTACGGACGGGAGACACCATCCACCGCGCTCCGGCATGTCGCTTCGCCGTCGTGCGGCGCCCGCGGGAAACGGCAGGAAATCCTGCAAGACTGCGGCCGGGATTCTATGCGACCCGGGAGCCGCCCGCAGGGCGCGGGCGGCCGGCGGGCGGCGGCGGCCCTGCCGTCAGAGGACCGGACCGGGCACCCGTACCGCGGCGCCGTTGACCGCCGCCGACGCCCCCGAGGCGAGGAAGTGCACCACCTCGGCGACCGCCTCCGTCGTCACCCAGCCGGCGGGATCGGCGTCCGGCATCGCGGCGCGGTTGGCGGCGGTGTCCATGGTGCCGGGGAGCACGGAGTTGGCGCGGCCGCCGGCGGGCGCCAGCTCCCGCGCCAGCGATTCGACGAGGCGCAGGACGCCGGCCTTGGTCGCCGCGTACCCCCCCATGCCGACCGCCCCTTCCAGGCCGGCCGGCGAGGCGACGGCGACGAGGGCGCCGCCCTGTGCCCGCGCGAAGGCGCGCGCCGTCTCGCGGCAGACGTAGAAGGTGGTCTCCAGGTTGACGTGGAGGAGGAAGCTCCAGTCGCGGTCGGAGAGATCGGCGAGGCGGCCGAAGCGGAAGCCGCCGACGAGGTGGACGACGGCGCGCGGGATGCCCGAGGTCGCCTCGGCATCGGCGAAGAGGGCGGCGACTGCGGCCGGATCGGTGAGGTCGGCGCGGCGCACGGCGAGGGCGGCCGAGGGGGCGAGGGCGGTCAGCTCGCCGAGCGCGGTCTCATCCGCGCCCACCGCCAGCACCCGCTCGCCGGCGGCGAGGAAGCGCGACACCACGCTGTGCCCGAGCGCCCCCGAGGCGCCGGTGATCAAGACCCGACCGGTTGCCCGACTGTCCGCCTGTCCTGGGCTCGCCATGCCGCTCTCCTCGCGCCGCCTGGGCGCTCTCTGTCTGCTGCTCTCCGCTGGACCGGCCGCCGCCTCAGCGCTCGTAACGGACCTTCGGCTCCCAGCCGCCGGCGCCGCCGGCGAGCAGGCCGAAGAGGTGCCAGGTGGCGCAGAAGGGATCGCCCGGACCGAGCGGGGACGTCGCCACGCGCTCGACCGCGCCGTCCTCGCGGCGGCGGAAGGTGGTGACCCCGGGCTGCCAGGCGCCCGGCTTCCCGTAGCCCATCGCCTCGGTGAAGCCCGAGCCCTGGTTGGAGAGCATGCGGAAGCGCCAGCCGCGGCTGGCGGCGAACTCCTGCTGCACCTCGGGGGCGTCGGGCGAGACGACGACGAACGCGGCACGGTTTTCCAGATGGTCGACGGAGCCGTTGAAGCCGTCCGCCCACAGGGTGCAGTAGGTGCAGCCGCGCCCCATGTTGTGGATGACGATGAGGTCGTCCTTGTCGCCGAAGAGCTCGGAGAGACGGACCGTCCCCCCGCCGGCGGCGGCGAGCAGGTGGTCCTCGACCACCTGCCGCGGCTGCCCTCGCTTGAGCTCCGCCAGCCGGCGCTGCTTCTCGAACATCTCCTGCTGCTCCATGTAGAGCTCGCGCTCCAGGCTCTCGATTTCGGCGCTCGGGTCGGGCATGAACGCTCCTCGGGGGGGTGGGGATCGGCACGCGGCCTGGCCCCCTGCAGCGGATGGTATGCGATGAACGCGCTCCGCGGGCGGCAGGCACCCGTCGCGGGTATACGATCCGGCATCCGCCGCCTCGACCCCGCGATGAGCGCACTCACCCTCCCCACCGGCCTCGACTCGCCGAGCGCCGTCCAGACCTACCTCGATTCCATCGCCTACAGCGCCGATCCCATCTACCGTTGTCCGCGACGGGTGATCGAGGACGGGAAGGCGCACTGCTTCGACGGCGCGCTGTTCGCGGCGGCGGCCCTGCGACGGGTGGGTCATCCGCCGCTCATCCTCGAGATGCTTCCCGAGCCGGGGCGCGACGACTCGCACCTCCTCGCCCTCTTCAAGGAGGACGGCCGCTGGGGCGCCGTCGCCAAGTCGAACTTCGTCGGCCTGCGCTTCCGCGAGCCCATCCACCGCACCCTCCGCGAGCTGGTCGCCTCCTACTTCGAGGTCTTCTTCAACGACGCCCGCGAGAAGACCCTGCGCGGCTATACCCGCGCGCTCGACCTCGCCCCCTTCGACCGCCTCGACTGGGAGACGAGCGACGAGCCCATGGAGGCCATCGCCGACCGCCTGGACGAGATCGCCCGCTTCGTTCTGCTGACGCCGATGCAGGTGGCGCGGCTCTCGCCGCTCGACGAGCGGTCCTACGAGGCGGGGATGCTCGGGCTCGATCGGGCCGGGCTGTACGCGGTGCCGAAGAAGGCGCCCTAGGAAGAAGGGGGCTCCGGAGCGCCGCCGCTCTCCCACGGGCCGCCGATCTCCGGCTCCGCGCCCTCCCCCGCCTGAAGCTGCTCGAACACCCGCTTCCCCATCGCCGGCCCCAGCGCCGCCTGCAGCTCCTCGACCGTCGCCTTCCTCACCCCCTCCAGGCTGCCGAACGTCTGGATCAATAACCGCTTGCGGCGCGGGCCGACGCCCGCCAGCTCGTCGAGCTTGCTCTTCAGCGTCCGCACGTTGCGGCGCTTCCGGTGGCGGGAGACGGCGAAGCGGTGGGCTTCGTCGCGGATCTGCTGCAGGAGCTTCAGGGCCGGGTCGTCGCGCGTCCAGCGCAGCGGCTCCGGCTCCTCCGGCGCGTAGACCTCCTCCTCGCGCTTGGCGAGCGAGATGATCCGCGTCTCCTCGACGCCGAGTTCGGTGAGCGCCTGGAGGGCGGCGTTGAGCTGGCCGCGGCCGCCGTCGATGAGGATGAGGTCGGGCATCGCGCCGACCTCCTCGAGCACCCGCCGATAGCGCCGCTCGACGGCCTCCTGGATGGAGCGGAAGTCGTCGACGCGGTTGCCGATGCTCTTGATGTTGAAGCTGCGGTACTCCCCCTTGCGCATCTTCCCCTCCTCCCAGACGACCATCGAGGCGACCGTCTCGCCGCCCTGGAAGTGGGAGATGTCGAAGCCCTCGATCCGCCGCGGCGGGCCGTCGAGGCCGAGGTGCCCCTCGAGGCCGGCGGCGCCCGGCGAGTCGGCGCTGCCAGCGCGGAAGCGGCGGCGGTGCGCCAGCTCGGCGTTGTGGCGCGCCAGCACCAGCCGCTCCGCCTTGGGGCCGCGCGACGGCATGCGGAGATAGACCTTCTCGTCCTTCTTCTCCGACAGCCAGGCGAGGAGCGCCTCCTCGCCCTCGATCGGCACCGGCAGGTGGATTTCCTTGGGGATGAAGGTGGTGCGGTCGTAGAGCTGGGGCAGCAGCTCGGAGAGCAGCTCGCCGGGAGAGATGTCCCCAACCTGCTCCCAGAAGAGCTCGCGGCGGTCGAGCACCTGGCCGCCGCGCATGACGAGCACCGCGACGGCGGCGCTGCCGCCGGAGATGCAGACGCCGAAGACGTCGACGTCCTCGCCGCCGACCGACGACAGCTTGCGCCGCTGGCTGATCGACTCGATCTCGGCGACGCGGTCGCGCAGGCGCGCCGCGCGCTCGTAGTCCATCGCCTCGGCGGCCTCCCACATCTCGCGCTTCAGGCTCTTCACCACCGGCTCGATCCGGCCGGCGAGGAAGAGCCGCGCCCGCTCGACCGCCGCCGTGTAGGCCTCGCCGGTGGTCAGCCCGGCGACGCAGGGTCCGAGGCAGCGGTGCATGTCGTAGTAGAGGCAGGGGCGCGCCAGGCTGCCGTCGATCTCCAGGTGGCAGACGCGGATCTGGAAGAGCTTCTGGACGAGCTTGATCCCCTTGCGCGCCAAGCCGCCGGGGAGGAAGGGGCCGAAGTAATTGGCGCCGTCCTCGCGGATGCGGCGGGTGAAGGCGATGCGCGGGAAGGGGTCGGCGGTCAGCTTGAGGTAGGGGTAGGTCTTGTCGTCGCGGAGGAGGATGTTGTAGCGCGGCCGGCGCCGCTTGATCCAGTTGTTCTCGAGGAGGAGCGCCTCGGCCTCCGAGTCGGTGACGACGAACTCGAGGTCGACCGCCTCGAAGACCATCGCCGCCAGGCGCGGCTCGTGGTCGCGGGCGAGGTAGGACGAGGCGCGCTTCCTGAGCGACTTGGCCTTGCCGACATAGAGGACCTTGCCGTGGGCGTCCTTGAAGATGTAGATGCCGGGCCGGTCGGGGAGGTCCCGGATCTTCTGGGCGAGGATCTCGTGGTCGGGCATGAGCGGAGGGTCGCCGCCGGAGCGGCGGCCTGGTGGCTATCCGGCGTAAATCTGCAGCTCGCGCAGCTCGCGGAGCTTGTCGCGGAGGGCCGCCGCCTCCTCGAACTCCAGGCGCTTGGCGGCGGCGCGCATCTCCTTCTCGACCTTGGCGATGCGCTCGTTGAGCGGCAGGTCGCCGCCCTCGGCGACCTCGGAGAGCTGCGTCGGGCCGACCGAGTAGTAGTCGAGGTTCGCCATCTGCACCAGCGGGTTGTGGATGTCTTTCAGGATCGAGGTCGGCTCGATGCCGAACTCCAGGTTGTAGCTCGCCTGCCTCTCGCGCCGCCGCTCGGTCTCGGCGAGCGCCCGCCGCATCGAGTCGGTCTTGCGGTCGGCGTAGAAGATGACCTTGCCGTGGAGGTTGCGCGCCGCGCGGCCGGAGGTCTGGATGAGCGAGGTCTCGCTGCGCAGGAAGCCCTCCTTGTCGGCGTCGAGGATGGCGACCAGCGACACCTCGGGGAGGTCGAGCCCCTCGCGCAGCAGGTTGATTCCCACCAGCACGTCGAACTCGCCGCGGCGCAGGGCGGTGACGATCTCGACGCGCTCCAGCGTCTCGACGTCGCTGTGCAGGTAGCGCACCCGCATGCCGAGCTCGGTCAGGTACTGGGTGAGCTCCTCGGCCATGCGCTTGGTGAGCGTCGTCACCAGCGCCCGCTCGTTCTGCGCCACCACCCGCTTGACCTGCGCCACCAGATCGTCGACCTGCCCCTTCGCCGGCAGCACCTCGATGACCGGATCGAGGAGGCCGGTGGGCCGGATCACCTGCTCGACGATGACGCCGCCGGTGCGCTGCAGCTCCCAGGGCGCCGGCGTCGCCGAGACGTAGACCCGCTGGCCGATCCTCGCGTCGAACTCGTCGAAGGTGAGCGGCCGGTTGTCGAGCGCCGAAGGGAGGCGGAAGCCGAAGTCGACCAACGTCTGCTTGCGCGAGCGGTCGCCGTGGTACATCCCGCGCACCTGCGGGATGGTCTGGTGGCTCTCGTCGACGACGAGGAGGAAGTCCTCGGGAAAGTAGTCGAAGAGGGTCGGCGGCGGCTCCCCCGCCTCACGGCCGGAGAGGTGGCGCGAGTAGTTCTCGATGCCGTGGCAGTAGCCGATCTCCTTCAGCATCTCGAGGTCGAAGCGGGTGCGCTGCTCCAGCCGCTGCCGCTCGAGGAGCTTGCCCTCCGCCTCGAGCGTCGCCAGCCGGTCGGCGAGCTCGAGCTTGATGCCGTCGACGGCGAGGAGCATCCGCTCCCTGGGCGTCACGTAATGGGTCTTGGGGTAGATGGCGACCTGCGGCACCTCCTCGAGGACGTCGCCGCGCAGGACGTCGAAGCGGGTGATGCGCTCGATCTCGTCCCCCCAGTACTCGACGCGGATGCCGACCTCCTCATAGGCCGGCAGCACCTCGAGGACATCGCCGCGCACCCGGAAGCTGCCGTGGTAGAGGTCGAGCTGGGTGCGCTGGTACTGCATGTCGACGAGGCGCTTCAAGACCGGGTCCATCCCCTCGTCGTCGCCCTTCTTGAGGAACTGCAGCATGCCGTAGAACGCCTCGGGCGAGCCGAGGCCGTAGATGCAGGACACCGAGGCGACGATCACCACGTCGCGCCGCTCGAAGAGCGCCTTGGTGGCGCGCAGGCGGAGGCGGTCGATCTCCTCGTTGATGCTGGTCTCTTTCTCGATGTAGGTGTCGGACTGCGGGACGTACGCCTCGGGCTGGTAGTAGTCGTAGTAGGAGACGAAATACTCCACGGCATTGTGCGGAAAGAAGCTGCGAAACTCCTGGAAGAGCTGCGCGGCGAGGATCTTGTTGTGCGAGAGGACGAGGGTCGGCCGGTCGACCGTCTCGATCATCTTGGCGATGGTGAAGGTCTTGCCGGAGCCGGTGACCCCGAGCAGCACCTGCTCCTTGTCGCCGCGGCGGAGGCCGGCGACGAGCTGGTCGATGGCCGCCGGCTGATCGCCCTGCGGCGTGAAGCGGGAGACGAGGTCGAAAGGCATCGAACGACGTCAACACGGCGAGGGCGGCGATTCTTCCGCCGCGCCGCGGCCGCGACGGCCCTTCAGATCCGCTGCGGCGCCGCCGGCGGCTCACCGGCGGCGGGCGGCGAGCCGGGGGTGGAGGGCGGCGACGCCGGGATCTCGTCCGCACCCGGCGGCGGCCGCTTGCCGGCGGTCAGCTCGAGGGTGCGGGTCAGCTCGAGGATCTGCTTGCGCGTCACCTGCCCCTTCGGCTTGCTGATGATCTGCATGAGCTGGGTCTGGAAGGGCTGCAGGTACTTGGGGTCGGACTTGCCGCCGTGGGCGAACACCGCCGAGAGGTCGGCGAAGGCGCGATGGAGGTCGCCGCGCTCCCCTGGCGTGAGGTCGTCCGGCGCCACCTCGGTCACCTTCTCCTCGACCAGCGCGAACCACTTCTGCACCAGCTTCTGGGCGTTGAACGCGCAGTAGAGGAAGCCGCAGAGGATGAGCACCATCAACGCGCCGCAGCCGACGAACACCGGCTTGCTGCACCCCCCTCGCGCCGACGGCGCGGTCGGCGTGGGATTGAACGGGCTGGGCGCTCGCGGCTCGACGATGTCGCTCATGCTGCCTCCGAGGTGGACTTGCCGGGTTGTATCACCGCGACGCCGGGACGACAAGCCGGTGCCGTGGCGGAAGGCGCGCCCGGCGTCGCGGCTGTCTCTATAATGGCCGGCCATGGACTACGACCCGCCGACCTCGCCCCGCCGGCGCGACGATCTGCGCGCCACCGCGCGGCCGATCCCCCGCCGCTCTCTCCTGCGCTGGGCATGGCCGCTGGTCGCCGCCATCGTGCTCGGGATCGTCGGCGGCGTCGCCGTCGCCGCGGCGATCCACATGCCGCGGGTCGACCAGCTCGCCGAGTTCACGCCCAGCCTGGTGACCCAGCTCTACGACCGCAACGGCCACGTTTACCGCAGCTTCGCGCGCGAGCGGCGGGTGATGCTCAAAGAGGGCGAGATGCCGCTCGTCATCCAGCAGGCGGTGCTCGCCTCGGAAGACAGCAACTTCTTCCAGCACGGCGGCGTCGATCCGCTCGGCATCGTGCGCGCCAGCATGACCGACGTGCGCAAGGGCCGCGTCGTGCAGGGTGCCTCGACGATCACCATGCAGCTGGCGCGCACCGTCTTCCTCACCCGCCAGCGCACCTGGCACCGCAAGGTCGAAGAGGCCCTCCTCGCCGTCGAGCTCGAGAAGACCTACAGCAAGCAGCAGATCCTCACCCTCTACCTGAACCTCCTCAACCTCGGGCACGGCAACTACGGCGTCGAGGCGGCCTCGCGGTTCTACTTCAACAAGCCGGCCAAGGCGCTGACCGTGGCCGAGGCGGCGACCCTCGCCGGCATCATCCCCGCCCCCAGCCGCTACAGCCCCTACAACACGCCGGAGCTGGTGGTCCACCAGCGCGACCGCGTGCTGCGCCGCATGCTCGAGGAGCGCTACCTGACCGCGGCGCAGTACCAGGCGGCCTTGGCGCAGCCGCTCGTCGTCGCCACCCAGCAAGCGCCGGAGGCCCTCGCCCCCTACTTCGCCGAGGAGGTCCGCAAGCGCCTCGAGGCGACCTATGGCGCCACCGAGCTCTACGGCGCCGGCCTGCAGGTGCACACCACCCTCGATCCGGTGATCCAGGCCGCCGCGCAGCGGGCGGTGCAGGCGGAGCTCGTCAAGCTCGATCACCGGCGCGGCTTCCGCGGCCCGCTGGGAACGATCCGGGAGGCCGACATCGACTCCCAGGAGCTGCCCACCTGGACGCGGCAGGCGCCGGCGCCGGGGCGCTGGGTGCAGGGGCTGGTACTCGAGTCCGGCAGGACCGCGGCGAAGGTGAAGATCGGGCCGCAAGTCTACCCTCTCGACAAGAAGGGGATGGCCTGGACCGGCCGCAGCGCTCCGTCGGAGCTCCTCAAGCGCGGCGACGTCGCCTGGTTCCGGCTCGACGTCCCCGAGCCCGAGGGGAAGGACAAAAAGAAACAGAGAGAAAAGGATGAGAAGCCCGCGGCAGCGGCGGCCAGCGGAGCCGGTGCCGCGGCGCCGCTCCAGCTCTTCCTCGAGCAGGAGCCGCGGATGGAGGCGGCGGCGCTGGTGCTCGAGTCGCGCACCGGCGCCATCCGGGCGATGGTCGGCGGCTGGAACTTCGAGCGCAACAAGTTCAACCGCATCACCCAGGCGCGCCGGCAGGTGGGCTCGGCCTTCAAGCCCTTCGTCTACGGCGCCGCGATCGAGTCGGGCTGGACGCCCGCCGACACCCTGCTTGACGCGCCGACCTCCTTCATCGGCGCCGACGGCAAGCTCAGCTATCGGCCGGAGAACTACTACCACAAGCACTACGGCATCGTGACTCTCCGCCGGGCGCTCGAGCAGTCGATCAACGTGCCGGCGGTCAAGCTCTTCGACCTCCTCGGCGCCAAGCGGGTGCTCGACTTCGCGCACCGCTGCGGCATCCAGTCGCCGCTGCCTCCCTATCCGAGCGTCGCCCTGGGCTCGGCGGACCTGCTGCCGCTCGAGCTCGCCGGCGCCTACGCGGCGATCGCCAACCAGGGAACCCACGTCGAGCCCTACATGGTCGACCGCGTCGCCACGGCGGACGGCCAGGTGCTCGAGCAGCAGTTCCCGGCGGCGCGGACCTCCACCACCCCGCCCGTCGCCTACGTCCTCTCCCACATGATGGAAGGGGTGGTCGACCATGGCACGGCGTACGCCCTCGCCGACCTCGACATCGACATCGCCGGCAAGACCGGGACGACCGACGACTTCACCGACGCCTGGTTCGTCGGCTTCACGCCGCGCTACACCATCCTCACCTGGGTCGGCTACGACGTGAAGAAGTCGCTCGGCAACGGGATGAGCGGCGCCGTCGCGGCGGTGCCGATGTGGCGGCAGATCGCCGCCGACGGCCTCGCCACCGGCTGGCTCGCCAAGGGCGAGAAGTTCACCGTGCCGCCGGGCGTCGTGCTCAAGGACGTCGAGTACTACACCGGCCTCCTCTCCGACGCGGGGAGCTACCGCACCCAGAAGGAGGCCTTCGTCGCCGGCACCGAGCCGGACCGCCAATACAACAACCGCTGGTCGACGATCACCACCCTCCCCTGGTACCAGCAGCGCGCTTTCTACATCCCGAAGCAGGGCGAGCGGATGTCGAACGGCGTCTCCGCTCCCGGCGGGACGCCGCCGGGCGCCGCGCCGCCCGCCGCCAACACGGTGCCGCCGCCGACCGGCGACGTGGGGGGCGAGGGCGACGCCGGGCAGGCCCCCCCACCGCCGGGCTAGCGGGCCACGGCTTCGGTTAGCTGCCGAGGGCTTGCGATAGGCGGCTCAGCGCGGCTTCGTCCCCACCATGCCGTAGTCCTGGTAGCCGAAGAGGAGCTCGTCCAGCCGATCGCGCAGGCGGTTGACGCGGTCGGCGAGGAGCCGCTGCTCCTCCGGCAGCGGAGCGAGGTCGATCTCCGGCAGCCTCTCGCTGTCGGGGAACGGCCGCATGTCGAGACGCTCGATGGGATCGAAGCCGGCGAGCTCGTAGAGCAGCCGCAGGCTCTCCGGATGGACCGGCCGGCGATGCGTCGGATCGAGCCAGAAGTTGCGCGCCGCGACGACGATGGAGAGTGGGTTCGGCGTCTCAAGGATCAGCACGCCGCCGGGCAGCAGGGCGCGCCAGGCGAGCCGTACCAGGCGATCGAGCGACTCCGCCGCGAGGTGCTCGACGACGTGGAACGAGACGACGCCGCCGAGGCTCGCCGGCGGCGCCGCCGCCAGCCGCTCGAAGAGGTCGCCGTGCTCGGCGGCGAGCCCGCGCTCGCGGCAGAGGGCGACCATGCGGGCGCTGCCGTCGACCCCCGCCGCCGCGACGCCACGGGCGCCGAGGATGGCGAGCGCCTCGCCGCGGCCGCAGCCGAGGTCGAGCACCGGCCCGCGGCCCTCGAGATAGGGCAGGTAGCGCGAAAGGCGCTCGGCGATCTCCTCCTCCGTGCCGCGGTACCGCTTCTCGAGCTCGAGATAGGAGTGCTCCTCGCGCACGCGGGAGAGGTCGGCGAGGACGCCGGCGCCGTCCGCCGCGCCGGGAGGTTGTGCGGCGCGCTCCACCGCGCCGGTCTCGGCGACGGCGAGGGCGCCGCCCAGGCTCCCCAGCAGGTCGCGCGCCTCGCGGCGATAGCGGTCGAGCTTCTGGTCGACGCGGGCGAAGAGCGCGTCGTTGTGGTGCATGAGCTCGGTGACGCCCTCGAAGGCCAAGGCCTCCAGGTAGGCGATACGGTCGTCGTGGCGGACGCGGTCGGCGTCGAGGCGCTCGAGGTGCTCGAGGAGGATGAGGTTGAAGACCCGCTGCCGCTCCCAGAGGTCGTTCTGCGGCACCTTGACGATCGGCCGCAGCAGGCGCTTCCAGAGGACGAGGAGCCTGCCCGTGGCGCCGCGATGGCTGCGGATGGGAAACTCGCGATCCCCTTTCCACAGCCACCGCCAGTCGCGCAGGTCGCGGCTGGGCTCGTCCAGGAAGTCGGCGAGGGTGGGGGCGGGCCGATCGCCGTCCGCTGCGCGCTCGGTCATCTCTCGATTGGCGATGGAATTCGCGCTTGGATTCGGAAGGTCGGACACGGCAGGGCGGCCGTACGGCTGCCCCGCCGCAGCAAGACGACGTTATGCTTCGGGCACCACCGAGACGGTGACCTCGGCGACGACCTCGGGATGGAGCTCCACCCGCACCGGGTGGTCGCCGAGGGTCTTGATGCCGCCCTCGAGGTCGATCCGCCGGCGGTCGATGTTGAAGCCCTTGGCGGCCAGCACGTCGGCGATGTCGCCGGCGGTCACCGAGCCGTAGAGCGTCTCGGTCTCACCCACCCGCTTGGGGATGGAGATCTTCAAGCCGGCGAGCTGCTTGGCGACCGCCGAGGCCGCCTCGCGCTCCTGCAGGTGGCGGGCATCGATCTTCGCCCGCTGGTGCTCGAAAAAGGTGATGTTGGCGTGCGACGCCTCGAGCGCGATGGCCTGGGGCAGCAGGTAGTTGCGGGCGAAGCCCGGCTTGACCTCCACCACCTGCCCGCGCTTTCCGAGATGACGCTGGTCGGAGAGCAGGATCACTTTCACGGGAGGCTCCTCCTAATCGGTGGTGAACGGGATCAACGCCAGGTGACGCGCGCGCTTGATCGCCGACTGGAGCAGCCGTTGATGGCGGGCGCAGGTTCCCGAGATCCGGCGGGGCAGGATCTTCGAGCGCTCGGGGATGAACTGCTGCAGCAGCTTGACGTCCTTGAAATCGACGTAGTCGATCTTGTCGGCGCAAAACTTACAGACCTTGCGCCGGCGGTAGAAAACCTTCTTTGGTCTCGCCATGGCTCAGGCCTCCTTCTCAGTGGGAGCGGCGGCGGTCGCGGCGGCCTCCGGCGGCGGGGCGGCGGCAGGTGCTGCGGTGGCAGCCGTGCCAGGCTGGACCGGCGCCTCGAGCGGCGCCACCCGCGAGCCGGCGCGCTTCAGATCCAGGTCGGTGCGGACGGTCAAGTAGCGCAGGATCTTGTCGTTCTGGCGCATGCGGTGCTCGACGGCGGGGAGCGACGTCTTGCCCCCTTCGCTCGCCACGTAGAAGACGACGTACTTGCCTTCCGTCAGCTTCTCGATCGGGTAGGCGAGCTTGCGCCGGCCCCAGTTCTCTTCCTTGGTGACCTCCGAGCCGCCGGCGACGATCATCTGCCGGTAGTCGTGGGTCATCGTCACCACCTCCTCGTCCGAGACGCGGGGGTCGACGACGAACATCAACTCATACGTGCGCATGGGTACTGGATACCTCCCTATGGCCTGGTCGGTCCCGCTGCGGGCGGGACAGAGAGGAGCAGGATGGCGGTGCGGCCGTTGGCCGTCCGCCTGTGACGAAGGGAGGCATCTTACACCAGCGCCGCGGCGGCGCCAACCGACGAGGCGATACAGTCGTGGGTCAGCTTGGTCTCCTGCGGCCGGTCGCCCGCTAGCCGTTGAAGGCGTTCATCGCGGCCTCGATGCCGGCGGCGACCCAGCTCTCGCAGGCGTCCGCGGCGTGGCGGACCATGGCGGCGACGGCGTCTTCCTCGGCCGCCTCGAAAGGGGCGAGGACGAAGCCCACCAGCTCTTCGCCTCCCGCCGGCGCGCCGGCCTCGGCGCCGACGCCGAGCCGCAGGCGCGGCATCTCGTCGCTCTGCAGGCTCGCCGCCACCGACTCCATGCCGCGGTGACCACCCGGGCTCCCCGACCGCCGCAGCCGCAGGCGGCCGAGCGGCAGGTGGACCTCGTCGAAGACCACCAGCAGGTCGGCCGCCGCCAGGCCGTGGCGCTCGGCCAGGCAGCGGGCCGCATAGCCGCTGCGGTTCATGTAGGTCTGCGGCTGGGCGAGGAGGACCGCGGCTGGCATCGCGGCCTCCGCTGCGCCGATGGACGCGTCGACGCGAGCCGGCTCGGCGGCCGCCGCGAGCTCGCCGACGGCCCCAGGCGCCACGATGGCCGCCAGCTCTGAGACGACCGCCGGCGCCGCGACGGCCGCGGGCACGAAATCGGCGACCAGGGCGTTGCACTCCAGTCGATCGAGGGCGACGCCGTGGCGGCGCGCCAGCTCCGCCACGACGAGGAAGCCGACGTTGTGGCGCGTCGTGCGATAGCTCTCGCCCGGGTTGCCGAGCCCCAGGACGAGGCGGCTGTACCGTCCCAGCGGCTACTTCTCCTCGTCGCCCTTGCCGCGCTTGGCCACCTCGGGCTCGGCCTTGGCGGACTCCAGCAGGCCGTCGCCGGCGGCGGCAGCGGCCTCGGCCTTGGCGTGGACGAGCGAGAGGACAACGCGGTCCGGCTCCTCGGCGAGGGTGACGCCGTCGGGGAGCGCCAGCTCGCGCGCCTCGACGTGCTGGCCGACGTGGAGCGGCGTGATGTCGAACTCGATGTGGCGCGGGATGTCGCCGGGCAGGCACTCGACGAGCACCTCGCGATGGATGAAGTCGAGCAGGCCGCCGTCGACCTTCACCCCGTAGGCGGTGCCGGTGAGCTCGATGGGCACCTGCACGCGGATCTTCTCGGTCATCAGGATGCGCTGGAAGTCGATGTGGATGACCGAGCGCGACACCGGGTCGATCTGCAGGTCGCGGATCATCGCGTGCCGCTCCTGGCCGCCGCTGTTGGCGAGCTTGAGCAGGAAGATGGCGTTCTCGCTGCCGCCCGACTTGAGCAGGTCGATGAGCGTCTTGCGGTCGACCTGGACCGGCACCGTGTCCTTGCCGCCGCCGTAGACCACGGCGGGGATCTTGCCCGCGGCGCGCAGCCGGCGGTTGGCGTTGGCCCCCACCGTCTCGCGCTTCTTCACTTCGATCGAACGTTGTTCACTCATTGGGGGTTCCTCTTCCTTCTCAGACGAACAGCGAGCTGACCGAGCTGTTCTCGTGAATGCGGCGGATCGCCTCGCCGAGGAGCGGCGCGACGGAGAGCGGCCGGAGCTTGCCCGAGCGCGAGAGCTTCTTCTCGACCGGGATGGTGTTGGTGATGAGGACGGTCTCGAGCGGCGAGGCGTCGATGCGGGCGAGCGCCGGCCCCGAGAGCACGCCGTGGACGCCGGCGGCAAGCACGCGGTTGGCGCCGCGCGACTTGAGCGCCTCGACCGCCTTGGTGAGCGTGCCGGCGGTGTCGATGATGTCGTCGATGATGAGCGCGTTGCAGCCGTCGACGTCGCCGATGACGTGCATCACCTCGGCCTCGTTGGGCGCCGTGCGCCGCTTGTCGAGGATGGCGAGACCGACCTCCATGCGCTTGGCGATGGCGCGCGAGCGCTCGACGCCGCCGGCGTCCGGCGAGACGATGACGAGGTCGGGGACGTGGAGGTCGCGGATCGCCTCGAGCATCACCGGCGCCGCGAAGAGGTGGTCCACGGGCACGTCGAAGAAGCCCTGGATCTGGTCGGCGTGGAGGTCCATCGTCAGCACCCGGTCGGCGCCGGCGCGCGAGATCAGGTCGGCCACCAGCTTGGCGGTGATCGGCACCCGCGGGCGGTCCTTCTTGTCCTGCCGCGCGTAGCCGTAGTAGGGCAGCACGGCGGTCACCCGCGAGGCCGAGGAGCGCTTGAAGGTGTCGAGCAGGATGAGCAGCTCCATCAGGTTCTCGTTGACCGGCTCGCAGGTCGGCTGGACGATGAAGACGTCCGAGCCGCGGACGTTCTCGTCGATCTGGCAGAAGATCTCGCCGTCGGAGAAATTGAGGGCCTTGACGTTGCCCGCCGCGAGGTTCAGATACTCGCAGATCTCCTGCACCAGCGAAGGGTGCGCGCGTCCACCGAAGATCTTCAGGTCACCGGGCATTGTTCTCCCTCGATCAGGCCCACCATCCGCCCTCGATCCGCCCTCGTTCTGATCGCCGAGGCCGCCGGATGGTCGGCCGCAGCCGCTCTGAGGATTGGGGGTTTGGTCTTCTCCGCTCGATCTGGTTGGGGCGGGAGGATTCGAACCTCCGGGTGCGGGATCCAAAGTCCCGTGCCTTACCGCTTGGCGACGCCCCAGTGCAACGAGCCGACAGGAGCCGCCGCCAGCCGGGCACCCGGGGGCGCTGCCCCGGAGGCGGCGGCTAGGTCACGGTCCAGAAGGAGTCGCGCAGATGCATCTCCTCGACCTCTTCCAGCGTCTTCTCCGGCCGCGCCACCGGCGGTGGCGCCAGCTCCGGAACGACCGCGGCGAGCTCGCTCGGGCGCTCCGACCGCGTCGGTACCGCCATGAACGGCCGCTCTCCGAGCACCCGCTCGTACTCGGCCAGAACCTTGGTCTCGATCATGCGCCGCGTCTCGTTGTTCAGCGGATGCGCGACGTCCTTGAACTCCCCGTTCTTCTTCTTGCGGCTGGGCATGCTGATGAAAAGCCCGTCCCGCCCCTGGATGATCTTGATGTCGTTGACCATGAAGCACTGGTCAAAGACGATCGATACGAACGCCTTCAGCTTCTCCTCGTTGATCGGAAAGACCTTGACCTCGGTAATCTCCATGGTTCGAGCCCTCTCCCGTCGTTCTCGATCGCCGCGCCGGCGCAACGGCGTGGCGGGCTCGGCGGCGCTCCGCTCCTGGCAGAGCCCTCCACACCCGAGGGGGTCTCCTGGAGATCGCCTAGGCGCCCCCGGCCACGGAGACGGCGGCAATCGCCTGTCCCGCGCCCGGAAGGCCACTCGCTATTGCGCCGGCATCAACCGGAGCATTATACGCTTCACGCCCCGCGCCTCGCGAAGGAGCGTGAAGCGTTGAAAGAGCGACGGGGAGATGGAGCTCTTTCGCGAGCGCGCGGAAACTGTCCAGCCGCCCCGCGGCGCCGCCAATGCTAGAGATGACGGCGGACGGTGTCAAACGGCGGCGCAGTGCCCCACGCCCGCCGGTGGGCCGGCGGCCGGCCCGGATCATGCCCCCGGCGGCTGGCTGGGCGCCGCGCAGTCCTCCTCCTCGAAGCCCGGCGGGACGGTGAGCGCCGCCAGGGCTCCCGGCAGCTTCTCGGCGAGGACCTCCTTCCAGCGCACCTGCGCCCCCTGGGCGCGGTCGGAGAGGATGGCCCAGTCCTCCCGCTTCACCCACAGCACCGCCGGCGAGCTGTCGTCCCACAGCGTCCAGCTCTCCACCTCGTCGCCCGCCAGCCGCGCCGTCCAGCGGCGCTCCTGATCGTCGCGGTAGGTGAGATCGCTCCCCTTGGCCTGCGGCGGCGCCGCCGGCTCCGCCGGCAGCCGGCCGAGGAGGAGAGCCGGCAGCGAGAGCAGCGGGAAGGGGGCGAGCGGCACGTCGGCGACGTCGAAGCTGCCGTTGAAGGTGCAGTAGCCGCGGTTGCGGTGGTCGAGCCAGAGGCCGCGCTCGGCGTCGACGTCGAGGCTCCACAGGGCGCGGCCGATGGGATCGACGGCCATCACCTGGTAGCGCTCGGCGGCGGCCAGTCGGAGGGTCAGCCGGAAGGTCCCCTCCCCCCGCGGCCCGGAGTAGGAGATGCGGTAGAGGCGCTGCGAGCCGAAGGCCGCCGGCGGGATCTGCCAGGGAGCGGCGCCGTCGGCGGCGAGGTGCGGCCGGTGGAGGCCGCTGCAGCCCGCGAGGAGAACGAGTACCGCCACCAGGCCGCCCGCGCGCCGCCCGCGGCGCGGGCGCGCACCGCCCCCGGCGTACGCCGGGGAGAGGGGTTCAGCCATGCGGTGCGGGAGGCGCCGGCGCCGTCAGGGTCGCGGGGAAGAGGTGTCCGCCAGGCCGGAGAGCTTGCGCTTCACCTGATCGGCGTTCTTGTCGCCCAGCTGCAGGGCGCGCTGATACATGTCGCGGGCCTTCGCCGTCTCGCCGAGCGCCACGTAGACGTCGGCGAGGTGCTCGTGCACCGTCGGGTCGTCCGGCTCCAGGCGGGTGGCGCGCTCGAGGTAGGAGCGGGCGCTGTCGAGCTGGCGGAGCTGGAAGTGCGTCCAGCCGAGCGAGTCGACGTAGGCGCCGTTGTCGGGATCGAGGGCGACGGCGCGGCCGACGAGCTTCAGCGCCTCCTGCAGGTTCTCGCCCTTCTCGGCCCACATGTAGCCTAAGTAGTTGAGCGCGGCGTGGAAGTCGGGGTCGTTCTTGATGACGTCGCGGAAGATCGTCACCGCCTGCTCACGCTGGCCGCTCCGCTCGTAGGCGGCGCCGAGGAGAAAGCCGGCCGTGGTCAGCTTCGGATGGCTGGCGAGCAGCCGCTGGAGGAGCGGGATCGACTCCTTGTAGAGATCGAGGCGCTGGAATCCCTGCGCCGCGGCGAGGATCGCCTGCGGGTCGTCGGAGCGGGCGAGCTTGTCGAGCTGGCGCCGTCCCTGGCGCTCGCGGCCGGCGCGGACGAGGACCTCGGCGTGCTTGGCGGCGACCGCCGGCGAGGCGGCGGCGGGCGACAGCAGGTCGAGCGCCTGGTCGTAGCGCTTGAGCGCCACCAGGGCGTCGGCCTGGAGGAGCAGCGCCTCCGAGCGCACCGCCGGGTCGGTGGCGGAGAGCAGCGGCGCCAGGGCCTCGCCCACCTTCTGCCAGTCTTCGGCGATGAAGTAGAGCTGCGCCAGCTCGAGCCGCGCCTCGCGCGCCTCCTTCTCCTTGCCGGCGCGCTCGAGGTCGGTGGCGAGATCGGTGAGCAGGCTGGCGGCCTCGTCGCGGCGGCCGAGTCGGCGCAGCACGCGGGCGACCGTGGCGGTCAGCACGACGTCCTGCGGCTGCGCCTGGCGCAGCTTGGTGAGCAGCTCGAGCGCCTGCTGGTTCTTGCCCTGGGCGGTGAGGATGAGGCCCTTCAAGAGCGCTAGATATTGGTTGTCGGGCTGCGCCTTGAGGAGCGAATCGGCGGTGGCGAGCGCCTGGTCGAGATCGCCCGTCAGGTAGAGGGCGGAGGCGAGCTGGCGGCGAATCTGCGGATCGCCGCGCACCGTTTCGGGGGCGGCGAGGAGGGTGTCGAGCTCGGCGCGGTGGTCGCCGCGCTGGCCCTCGATCTCGGCCAGGGTCAGCCGGTTCTCCACCGACTCGGGATCCTCGATGAGCTGGTCCTTGAGCATCGCCTCGGCCTGATCCGATCGGCGCGACTTGAGCAGC
Organism: uncultured Acidobacteriota bacterium; assembly: GCA_963755825.1. Lineage (GTDB taxonomy): Bacteria > Acidobacteriota > Thermoanaerobaculia > Multivoradales > UBA5704 > DATBQN01. Next base: position 1,714,192 of record CAVWLA010000001.1, read on the forward strand.
GCCTCGATGAGCAGACCGGTCGCCGTGGCGTTGTTGGGCACGTTGCTCACCAGCTCGCGGAAGACGTCGGCGGCCTTGTCGGCCTGGCCGCGATCGAGATAGATGCGCCCCAGGGTGACCATGATCTGGAGGTCCGACGGATCGTGCTTGCGGATCTCCTCGAACGCCGCGATCGCCTGCGCCATCGCCGCCGGGTCCTGCTGCGAGAGCTCGAGGTAAACCTCGCCCAGCCCGCGCAGGATGTCGGGGTTGTCGGGCGCCAGCGACTGCGCCTTGGCCGCCTGCGCCGCGGCCTGGGCGAGGAGGTCGTTGCGCGCCCGGCCGGGGCGGGTGGAGAGGCCGAAACGGCCGAGCAGCTCGGCGTGCTCGACCCGCACGTAGGGGTCGGCGGGCGCCAGCTTCTCGGCCTCGGCGAAGGCCGCCAGGGCCTCATCGAACGAGCCCTCGGAGACCAGCATCTTGGCAAGCGTGAACTCATAGGCGGCGCGCTCTTCGGGCGTCGCGGGCGCGGCGGAGATGGGAGCCGCGGGCGGCGCACCGGCGGCGGCGTGCGCCAGCAGAGTGAGGTAGAGGACGGACGCGAGGGCTGAGACGGCCACCTTCATAGAGGTCAGAATAGCAGCCGCGCGCGGCGCTTTACAAGCCCGCTTTACAAGCTTATCAGGCGCACCTATAATCGTCTTGCGACTCATAAGTACCGAAGAGACAAGAAGTTAGGAACAGGCAGCGAACGGCCCGCAGCGAGGCGGCGCGGAGAGGACGAAGCCGGTCGACGATGGGCAAGCTCGGTCAGATCCTGGTGGCGCGCGGCTGGATCACGGTGCAGCAGCTCACCCGTGCTCTCAAGAACCAGAACGTCGTCGGCGGCCGCCTCGGCACCTGCCTCCTGGAGATGGAGGCGCTCACCGAGGATCAGCTCGCCAAGGGGCTCTCCGAGCAGCTCGGGGTGCCGGCGGCGGTCGTCGACGAGCTGCGCGGCGTGCCCGAGGAGGTGCTCGAGCTGCTGCCGGCGAAGCTCGCCCGCCGCTGCCGCGCGGTGCCCTTTCGCGCTCTCGGCGGCCGCCTCGACGTCGCCATGCTCGAGGCGCGCAACCTCGCCGGCCAGGACGAGATCGCCTTCGCCACCGGCCGCCGCGTCAAGGTCCACGTCGCCCTCGAGATCCGCATCTACGAGGCGCTCGAGAAGTACTACGACGAGGAGTGCCCGTCGCGCTTCGCCCACCTCCTCGACCGCCTGAACCGCGCCCGCTACATGTGGGAACAGGAGCGGCCGGAGCGCTCGATCGAGCTGCCGGTCGAGCACCTGCCGCCGCTCGACGCCGGCCCCTTCGCGCCGCAGCCGCGGCTGGTGCCGCCGCCGCTCCCCGAGCCGGCGCTGCCGCCGTCGCCGCGCCGCGAGCGCGCCGCGCGGCCCTTCTCGACCCCGCTGCCGGTGGCGCCGCTGGCGCCGGCCACGCCGCTCGCCAAGCCGTCCGCGGCGCCGCTGCTGCGCGCCGTCGACAGCACCGCCGCCGAGCCGCAGCCGCGGCTCGCCGACCTGCCGCTGCGCCGTCCGGCGCCGCTACGCTCGGTGCCGCTGACGCCCGAGGAGAGGTCGGCGCTGGCGAGCGAGCAGGCGACGGCACCCGCCTCGGCGGCGCCGCCGGCGCCGCCGAGCGCCGTCGCGACGCCGCCCGAGGCTGCGCCGGAGATCGCTGCCCGCGCGCCGGTCGGCGCGGCGGCCGCGGCGAGAGCTCCGCAGAGTCAGGACGCGCCGGCGAAGAGCGCACCGGCTCCCGCGGCGCCGGCGACGGTCGAGGAGGTCGACGCGGCGTTCGGCGGCGCGGCCGATCTCGAGGCGGTGGCGCGCCTCCTCCTCGCCTTCCTCGCCCGCCGCTACCGCCGCGCCGCGCTCTTCCAGGTCGCCCGCGATCGCGCCATCGGCTGGCACGCGGTGGGCGAGGGCATCGACGCGGCGGCCTTCGAGCGCTTCCGGGTGGGCTTCGATCAGCCTTCGATCTTCCTCAACCTGCGCCAGGGGAGCGGCATCCACATGGGCTCGCTGCCGCCGATGCCGGCGCACCGCGAGCTCGCCCAGGCGTGGGGCGGTGAGCTGCCGCGCGATTGTGTCATGCTGCCGGTGCGTCTGAAGAACCGTCTGGTGACGGTGATCTACGCCGACCGGGCGGAGAGCGGCGCACCGGGTCTCTCGCTCGACGAGCTGCGCCGCCTGGCGGCCTCCACGGCGCGCGCATATGAACGTTCCATCCTGCGCAAAAAGCAGCTATCTACGGGCCTTTGACACGACATCGCGTTTTGTTGACACCTCCTGGACCCATTGCTACACTCCCCGCCCTCGGAGTCGAGATGATCAAGTCGGACATCGTGGACCACGTTGCGGAGCTCACCGACGTACCCCGCATCAAAGCAGCGCAGGCCGTCGATACGATCATCGAAGCGATGAAAAACGCGCTCTGCGACGGCAAGCGCATCGAGCTTCGCGGCTTCGGCGTCTTCCAGGTGCGCGACCGCAAGAAGGGCGTCGGCAGGAACCCCAAGACCGGCGTCGAGGTCGCCATCACCCCCGGCAAGACCGTCCGCTTCAAGCCCGGCAAGGATCTCAAGAACCTCTGATCGCCGCCACCGCGCCGCACCGCGCGGAGCGCACGCCTCTCCGCCGCGCGCTGTTGACCCAGTGATCCCTGAAGAGCCGTCCGGATTCGAGCTGGCGGGCCCGCCGTACCGCGGGCCGTTCGCGCCGGCGCTCGACTTCGCGGCGGAGCGCCCGCGCGCCGAGCGGCCGCGCTACGGCCTGGCGCTCGCCCTCCTCGCCCTCACCTTCCTCTGCGCCACCACGCTCGGCCCGGCGGTGCTCCTCGCCAGCCGCACCGACCTCGCCGGCGAGCTCAACCCGTACCTCAGCCCGGAGCTGGTGCGCCGGGTGTGGACGGACGGCGCCCTCCTCGGCCTCGGCCTCTCCTTTTCGCTGCCGCTCCTCGCCATCCTCCTCGCTCACGAGATGGGCCACTACGTCGCCTGCCGCCACTACCGCCTCCCGGCGACGCTCCCCTACTTCCTGCCGCTCCCGCTGATGCTGGGGACGCTCGGCGCCTTCATCCGCATCAAGGCGCCCATCCGCGGCAAGCGCGAGCTCTTCGACGTCGGCTTCGCCGGGCCCGCGGCGGGCTTCGTCGCCCTCGTCCCCTTCCTCATCGCCGGCATCGCGCGCTCGGCGGTCGTCGCCCTGCCGCCGGAGGCGCACGTCCTCCTCCCCGGCCGCTGCCTCGCCATCCAGCTCGCGCTCCTCGCTTTCCACCACGCGCCGCGCGCCGGCGAGGTGGTCAACCTCCACCCCTTCGCGCTCGCCGCCTGGTTCGGCCTCCTCGCCACGGCGCTCAACCTGCTGCCGCTCAGCCAGCTCGACGGCGGCCACATCCTCTACGCGGCGGTCGGCCGCCGGCAGCGCCGGCTCGCCCTCCCGCTGTGGGCGCTCCTCGCCGCCGGCGGCCTGCTCTGGCCGGGCTGGTGGCTGTGGTGCGTCATCGTGCTGGTGATGGGCCTCCGCCATCCGCCGGTGGTCGACGAGTGGACGCCGCTCGACCGCCGGCGCCGCCTCCTCGCCGTGGCGGCGCTGGCGATCTTCGCGCTCGCCTTCATGCCGGTGCCGATGCGCCTGCTGTGACGGCGGCCACCGCGATCTCCAGCACGAAGGTCACCGGCCCGTCGTTGACGAGAGTCACCTCCATGTGAGCGCGGAAGCGGCCGGTGGCAACCGTTTGGCCGCGTCGGCGGAGCGCGGCGACGAGCGCCTCGACCAAAGGCGCCGCGACCTCGGGCGGCGCCGCGGCGTCGAAGGAGGGGCGGCGGCCGCGCGCCAGCGAGCCGGCGAGGGTGAACTGCGAGACGACGAGGAAGGCGCCGCCGGCGGCGCCCGCGTCGAGGTTCATGCGGCCCTGGGCGTCGGCGAAGATGCGCAGACCGGCGAGCTTCTCGGCGGCGGCCTCGGCCGCCGCCGCGCTGTCGCCGCGCTCGACGCCGACGAGCGCCAGGATGCCGCGACCGATCTCCCCCACCACCTCGCCGTCGACGCGGACCGCCGCCGCCGTGACCCGCTGCAAGACGATGCGCACCGTTGCCGTCCTCTCTCTTCCGAGCACCGCCGGCGCGGCCGTGGGGCCGCTCGCGGACGGTGTGATACCGTAGCTCATTCCGAACGAAGGAGAGCGCGAGCATGGTGAACAAAGTGATTCTGGTCGGCAATCTGGGCCGCGATCCGGAGGTTCGCTCCACCCCCTCGGGGCAGCAGGTTGCGAGCTTCACGCTGGCGACGAATCGCAAGTGGAAGGACAAGAGCGGCCAGCGCCAGGAGCAGACCGAGTGGCACCAGATCGTCTGCTGGGGGCGGCAGGCCGAGGTGGCGGGGCAATACCTCACCAAGGGCAAGCAGATCTACGTCGAGGGCCGCCTGCAGACCCGCTCGTGGGACGACAAGCAGAGCGGCGAGAAGCGCTATCGGACCGAGGTCATCTGCGAGAACTTCCAGATGCTCGGCGGCCGCGGCGGCGACCACGAGGGCTCGCGCGGCGGCCACTCCGACGGCCCCAGCTACGACGACGGCCCGAGCGGCAGCGGCGCCAGCAGCAGCGGTGGCGGCTTCGGCGAGCCCGAGGACGACGACATCCCGTTCTAGCCGGCGCCTTCTCGAATTGCGATCCCAACGCCCGCGGCCTGCCGTGGGCGTTTTTCGTTTCCAGCCCGCTAGCTCTTGCCCAGCTCCTGGGTGCGCCGGAAGGCGGCCCAGACGCCGTCGGCGAGGACCGTGCGCAGGCCGCCGCGCTCGAGGGCGTGGAGTGCCGCGGCGGAGGTGCCGCCGGGCGAGGTGACCATGTTGCGCAGCTCGGCGAGGTGCTTGCCAGACTGCATGGCGAAGAGCGTCGAGCCGTGCATCGTCTGCAGCACCAGCTCCTCGGCGACCCGGCGCGAGAAGCCGAGGTGAACGCCGGCGTCGATCAGCGCCTCGGCGAAGAGGAAGCAGAACGCCGGCCCGGTGCCGGAGAGCGCCGTCGCCATGTCGAGGTACTTCTCGTCGTCGACGAAGTGCTCGCGGCCGAGGGCGGCGAGGATCGCCGCCGCGGTCCGCCGCTGGCGCTCGTCGACGGCCGGCGTCGCCGTCCACACCGTCATCCCCTCATCGATCTGCGCCGGCGTGTTGGGGATGGCGCGCACGACGGGCTCGTGCAGCAGCCCCTGGCGGAAGCTGGCGAGCGTCGCCCCGGCGACGATCGACACCACCAGAGCGCCCGGCCGGATGCCGCCGCTCAAGAGCGGCAGGATCTTCGGCAGCGTCTGCGGCTTGACGGCGAAGAGGACGACGTCCGCCCCCTCCGCCGCGGCGCGGTTGTCGGCGGTCACCGCGATGCCGTGGCGCGCGGCGAGCTCGGCGCAGCGCTCCGCCCGCCGCGCCGTGGCGACGATGCGGCCGGGGTCGACCAGCCGCTGCTTGAGCAGGCCGGCGATCATCGCCTCGCCCATCATGCCGGCGCCGAGGAAGGCGAACGAAAGGTCGCCGAGGACGGCCTCGCCGTGGGCGCCGGCGGATCGTGAGTCGCTCATCGCGGCAGACTATATCCGCGCCGCGAGCGGCGCGCCGGCCGCCCCGCCCGTGAGCCTCCGCCATGCGGCGCAGCGCGTCCGCCAAACCCGCGAGCAAAAAAAGCGGCCGGGCAGCGAGCCCGGCCGGCGTCATTTGACCACCTGAGATTTCGTGCGGCGCGCGCCGCGATCTGGCGAAGCCCTACGGCTGGCCCTGATGCTCCTGGGGCTTGCCGTGCGGCCGCTGCTGCTGGGCCGCCTGGTGCTGGGCCGGCGGGCGAGCGGCGTGCGGCGCCCTCGCCGCCTGCGCCTGCGGATGCGCTACGTGGCGGCCGCCGGCGGGCGGCTTCTGCTGATGCTCGCCGTTGGCGTTGCCGTGCGCCTGCGGCCGCGCATGGCTCGCCTCGGCGTGCACCGCGGGATGGTGGCCGGCCGGAGCGTGCGGCGTGCCGTGCGCGCCTCCGCTCTCCACCCGCGCATGCTGCGCGGCGCCGTTCGCCGCGGCGTGATGGCGGGTGGCGACGGTCGCCGAGGTCTCGTGGTGCACCGTGGTGCTGTGCGCGGCGACCTGCTGCCGCTCGGCGGCGACCGGCGCCGCGTGGACCTGATGCGTCGCGTGCGCCTGGTGCGTCTGGTGATTGACGCGAGCCGTCGCCGCCTCCCTGGCGACCACCGTGCGCTTGCTGGCGACGGTCGTCGTGCGCGCTGAGGTGCGCACGGTGGTCTCACGGCCGCCGGCGGCCGCGAGCTGCGCCTCCCGGCCACGGCGGACGGCCAGGCGGGCCGGCGAATCGGCGCCGCGGCTGGCGGCAGCGATCCGCTCGGCCGTGCGGACGTTCGCCGCCGCGTGCACGGTCGGCCGGAAGAAGCTCACCCGGTTGCCCTGGAAGTGCGCTCCACGATCGGCGGCGCGCAGATCGGCCACCTGATAGCGCGTCACCCGCCGGCCGGTCACCTGCTCGATGCGGTTGACCGGCAGGCTGCGATTGAACACCCGGCCGCCAACCACCGAGTAGCTGGTGATGTTGCGGGTGCGGGCGAAGAAGCGCTCGTTATCGGCCGGACGCACGCAGTAGCGCGAGACGTCGGTGACCAGGAAGTCGCGCTCGGGGACGAAGACGTAGGCCGTGGGAGCGATGTCGAGGGAGACATCGTAGCCGCCGTCGAAGCCGTAGGTGGGAGGCAGCGGCGCCCAGCCGACGTAGTCGCCGCCCTCCTGCCAGGAGACTGTCGCCGGGGCCCAATCGGTGCCCGGCACCCAGATCCAGCCCTCGCTCGAGTCGTAGGCCCAGCGACCGTAGTGGTACGTCGCCCAGCCGTACGGCTCAGACGACGCCGCCACCCAGGTCCAACCGTAGTCGGTGTCGACCCAGCGGCCGCGGGTATAGGGGCGCCAGCCGTGCGGTACGCCGCGCGGCACGAAGACCTCGCCGTAGGCCGGCTGGTCAACCCAGCGGCCATACGGCGCCAGGTTGCTGTGGAAGAAATCGACGTCCACCGAGACGCCGCCCGAAGGGCCGATCTGCACACCAGCTGCAATCTGCGCGCGAGCCGCGCCCGACGCACCGGCGAGGAGGCCGAGCGCGAGCAGGGTCGGGACTGCGATGCGTCGTGATCTCATGATTTAGCTCTCCTTGGCGCCGTTCCGCGGCACCGCACCGCGGCCGGCTGGCCCGAGAGGCTGGTGAGTGAGGCCCGAGCTGACGGGGGCGCCTCTCCGGGCTACCGGTAGACAAGGCAACTCCCGTGCCAGGAGGCGCGGCCGCGGTGTCGGCGGCCGGCGGCGAGAGGAGGACGAGAGGCGCTCAGGCCCAAGGAACGTCACCTCATGAGGACGGTTCATGGCCTTCTGATTGCAGTCGTCACACCATCGATCGTCCGCGGCGGAATGCCGCCACGCTGCAATGAGTTTTGGCTGACGATCGAGGGCTATGGCGCGACGGAGCGCCGAGAGCGAGACGAGAGGGGGCTGCGATGAGCGCGAGGCGAGACGGAGGCAGGGAGACGATCGAGATCGCGGCACCGGCGGCGCCCGGCGCGGACGCCGGCCACGACCTGGCGGCGCGTTACGCCGCGGTGCGCGCGGCGACCGACTGGCTGGCGGCCCCCCTCTCGCCGGAGGACTCCGCGGTGCAGGCGATGCCCGACGCCAGCCCCGCCAAGTGGCACCTGGCGCACACCAGCTGGTTCTTCGAGACCTTCGTGCTGGAGCGCGCCGTCGCCGGCTTCCGCCCCTTTCACCCCGACTTCCGCGTCCTCTTCAACTCCTATTACAACTCGCTCGGCGCCATGCACCCGCGCGCCGAGCGCGGCCTCGTCACCCGTCCCGGCCTCGCCGAGGTGCGCGCCTACCGCGCCCACGTCGACCGCGAGATGGCGGCGCTCCTCGCCAGCCGCCAGGGCTCCCTGGCGCCGTCGCTCACCCGCGAGCTTGCGGCGCTCGTCGAGGTCGGCCTGCAGCACGAGCAGCAGCACCAGGAGCTCATCCTCACCGACCTCAAGTACCTGCTGTCGCGCAACCCCCTCGCCCCCGTCTATCGCGAGCGCCGCAGCCATCCGGCGGCCGCCGCGCCGAGGAGCGGCCCGGCTCCCCTCGGCTGGAAGCGCTTCGCCAGCGGCATCGACGAGATCGGCTTCGCCGGCGACGGCTTTTCCTTCGACAACGAGGGGCCGCGCCACCAGGTCTACTTGCAGCCGTTCGAGCTCGGCACCCGCCTGGTCACCGCGGGCGAGTACCAGGAGTTCATGGCGGACGGCGGCTACAGCCGGCCCGAGCTCTGGCTGGCGGACGGCTGGGCGGAGGTCCGCTCGCGCGGCCTCGCGGCGCCGCTCTACTGGGAGGAGCGCGACGGCAGCTGGGTCGCCTTCACGCTCGCCGGCGAGCGGCCGGTCGACGCCGCCGAGCCGGTCTGCCATCTGAGCTTCTACGAGGCCGACGCCTACGCTCGCTGGGCCGGCGGCCGCCTGCCGACCGAGGCCGAATGGGAGGTGGCGGCCGCCGGGACGCCGATCGCCGGCAACTTCGTCGACTCCCAGCGGCTGCACCCTGCGGCGCTGCCGGCTCCCGAGTCGCGCGCCGCCGGCCAGCCCGAGCTGGCGCAGCTCTACGGCGACGTCTGGGAGTGGACCGCGAGCCCCTACGTCGCCTATCCCGGCTACCATCCGCCCGCCGGCGCGCTCGGCGAGTACAACGGCAAGTTCATGTGCAACCAGCTGGTCCTCCGCGGCGGCTCCTGCGCCACGCCGGCCTCGCACATCCGGCCGACCTACCGCAACTTCTTCCCGCCGGGAGCGAGGTGGCAGTTCAGCGGCCTCCGCCTGGCCCGCGACGCCGGCTGAGGGTCGGCGCCGGCGAGGCGCGCGGCTCGCTCACCGTTCAGGCGGCTCGCGCAGCGGCCGAGCGACCCGAGCCGCCTCTGCGCCACCCGCCCGAGCCTCTGAGCGACTCGCGCGGCCTCTGAGCGGCCCGCGCAGCCCCTGCGCGACCCGCACGAGCCCCGAGCGACCTTTCCTCCCGGCGAAGCGGGTCCCGAGGCGATCGAGACCCTCGCGACGCGCTTGCGGAGAGGAAATTTCCTCTTCAAGGCCTCATTCGAGCGAATCTTCTCGCCTGCGGCCGCCGCAGCGAAGAAATCGGCGCCGTCAGCCGCCGTTCGGCGCTCGCGGGGCCGGTTCCCGTCTCGCGGGGCCGTGCAAACGGTCTTCGTGAGAGCCTGAGAGCTCTTCCTGCCGCTCGCGGCAAGATTTTCGTCCCGATCGCTCGTCGGTGCTCTCTAGATCTGCATCGCGTCGCGGGAAGAGCTCGCCGCAAGCCTCTGCCGCGTCCGACGATCGCCCTCACGGCGACCGCTTCGGCTGATGCGTCCCTCTACTCCGCGCTCACCGGCACCGCCGGCGCGATCGGCGCCGCCGGCGGATCGCCGGCGTAGGCGACGCGCTCCAGGAAGAGCCCGGACGGCGGCGCGGTCCACTCGGCGGGCTGGCCGCCGCCGCGGCCGGCGTCGCCGGCGAGGAGGGCGGCGAAGGCCCGCTGGTCGAGGCGGCCGCTGCCCAGGCGGACGAGGGCGCCGACCAGGCGGCGGACCATCTTCCAGAGGAAGTGCGAGGCGGTGAAGCGCAGGAGGATGAGGGCTCCGGCGGCGGCGACCTCGACCCCTTCGACCACCACCAGGGTGCTCGGCTGCTCGCCCGGCCGCTCGCAGAAGAGCCGGAAGTCGTGGCGGCCGGCGAGGAGCGCCGCGGAGGCGCTCATGCGCGGCAGATCGAGCGGGTCCTTGACCCACCAGACGAAGCGCTTGGCGAGGGCCGAGCGGCGGCGCGAGACCTGGTAGAGATAGCTCCGCGAGACGGCGTCGTGCCGGGCGTGGAAGGTGGGGGCGGCTGCGGCGACGCCGGTCAGGTGGATGTCCGGCGGCAGCAGGTCATTGACGGCGCGGCGGAAGGCCGCCGGCTCGACCGGCCGCGCCAGGCGGAGGTGCGCCACCTGCGTCAGGGCGTGGACGCCGGCGTCGGTGCGCCCCGAGCCGCCGAGATCCTTCACCTCCCCCGCCACCTCGACGATCGCCCGCTTGAGCTCGCCGGCGACCGAGCGCGCGTTCTGCTGCTCCTGCCAGCCGCGATAGCGGGTGCCTTCGTACTCGAGCGTCAGGCGATAGGTCGACACGGCGGAGGGGGAGCGCTGGCGGGCTGGGACGCTGGAGGCTGAGACGCTGGAGGCTGAGACGAGCTGGGCCGCGGCAGCGAGCGGCGAGACCGCTCGCCGGCGCCGCCCGCTCGCACCCCGAGTATAGCGGCGGCCGCCGGCGCTCCCCTGCCGAGAAGCGGACGCGCGAGCCGGGACGCCGCCCCACCGGGAGGAGATGCCGCTTGGGCGACTCGACGACTGACCTCCGCAGCAACCTCGGCGACCGCCGGCCGCGGCCGCCGCGCGCGCTCCGCCGGGCGCGAGCGGTGCCGCACGACGAAGGGGGCTGCGGCTGGATCGCCACCCTCCCTCCCCTGCCGCCGCCGCGCCCGCTCGCCGGCGAGGCGCGCGCCGACTGTGCGGTCCTCGGCGCCGGTTTCTCCGGCCTCGCCGTGGCGCGCCGGCTGGCGGCGGCGGCTCCCGGCCTGCGCATCGCCGTCGTCGACGCCCGCCGCGCCGGCGAGGGCGCCTCCGGCCGCAGCTCGGGCTTCGTCGTCGCTCACGCCCACTTCATCGCGCGGCTCGAATTCGCCACCTCCGAGCGCTACGTTGCGCTCTGCCGGCTGGGGATCGCGGCGCTCCGCGAGCAGGCCGCGGCGAACGGCATCGACTGCGCCTGGGACGAGCGCGGCTGGCTCCACGCCGCCGCCGGCGCCGCGGCGGCGGCCGAGCTGCCGCGCCTCGCCGCCTGGCTCGACCGCCTCGGCGAGCCCTACGAACGGCTGACGGCCGACGAGCTCGCCGCGATCACCGGCACCCACTTCTACCGCGCCGGCCTGCGCCTGCCGGGGAGCATCCTGGTGCAGCCGGCCGCCCTCGCCCGCGGCCTCGCCGCGGCCCTGCCGCCGGCGGTCGAGCTCTACGAGGGTTCCGCCGTGCAGGCCATCGAGCGCCGCACCGCCGGCGGCTTCCGCCTCGCGACCGCCGGCGGCAGCCTCGCCGCGGAGCGCCTCTTCGTGGCGGCCAACGGCTACTCGGGCGCCCTCGGCGTGCTCGGCGAGCGCGTGCTCCCCCTCCTCACCTTCGGCTCACTCACCCGGCCGCTCACCGCCAGCGAAAGGCTCCGCCTCGGCGGCGAGCGCGAGTGGGGACTCCTCGCCGAGGACGCCATGGGCTCGACCGTGCGGCGGACGCGCGACCAGCGCATCCTCATCCGCAACTCGGTGCGCTACGACCCCGCCTTCGACGCGCCGGCCGGCGTGCTCGCCGCCATGCGGGAGAACCATCGGCGGGCGTTCCTGGCGCGCTTCCCGCGCCTCGCCGAGGTCGCCTTCGAGCACACCTGGGGCGGCGTGTTGGGCACCTCGCCCAACCGCGGCCACAGCTTCGGGGAGATCGAGCGCGACCTCTACGCCGCCGCCGGCTACAGCGGAGCGGGGATCGCGATTGGGACGGCGGCCGGCATGCTGCTGGCGGATCTGGCGCTCGGCGCGAGCTCGCCGAGCCTCGACGACATGCTCTCGCTCCCCACCCCGAGACGCCTGCCGCCGCAGCCCTTCCTCGACTGGGGAGCCCGCTTCAGAGTGGCGCGGATGAACGCCTCGGCAGGGCCGGCGTTCTGAGCCGAGCTTGCGGCAGGTCGCGGGCGGCGGCCTGACGCCGCCCGCCCGCGCTCGCTCGGTGGGGTGGGGGGAGGCGCCGCTAGGCGGTCTGCGCCGCGGTGAGCTCGGCGGCTTCCTCGAAGCTCTTGCGGCGGAAGTCGAGCCCGCGATTGAAGAACTGCGTGTCGATCCGCTTCGGCTCGAACCACTTCTTGACGTACTCGACGACATCGGCGGCGTCGAACGGCCGGCAGGAGTAGACGTCGATGCTGATGAAGCGGTTGTTCGCCGAGGTGTGGATCTGGATGCCGCTCTCGATGATCGGGATCCAGCCGCTGTAGCCCGGCTTGCCGGGGAAGGTGGTCTCGCAGGTCTTGAAGATGTAGGGCTGCGTCTGCTTCGTCATGCCGAGGTAGACGGTGATCTTGTCCAGGAACTCATAGCCCCGGTCGAGATCGCAACAGACCGTCTCGTCGCAGCCGAAACAATCGATGATCAGCTGGAAGCCCCAGGAGGGTTGATTCTTCGCGCTCTGACTACAATCCTGCTTTTCCATGTCTCGCTCCATGGATGGAGATTCACAATTCAAGGGCCGCGATCGTGCGTGACGGAGGCAGCAACCGATTGGTTCCAGCCTCTCTATCGTCCTAGGGTGCGCCTGCCCTCGGAAACCGATCCATCGCCGAATTACTTTAGCGCTCTCATTGCAATGAGTTAAGCAATCACCTCGGCCGCCGGCACGGTGGCGGCGAAGTAGGTGCCCCCCAATCCGCGCAGAGCCTGGCCGCCCGGCAGCCACGCCGGCCGGTCCTCCCAGCGCGCCTCGGCGAGCGGCGCCGCGAAGCCCAGCTCGCGCCAGAGGCGGGCGGCGAAGCCGGGCATCACCGGCGCCGCCATCAGGGCGAGGGCCTTCGCCGCCAGCAGCTCGAGCGCCAGGCCGGTGCGCCGCTCCTCGCCGCGCGCCGCGACCCGCTGCCAGTGCACCTCGGCGAGGCCGAAGCGGCGGGCGGCGCGCACCAGCTCGCCCATGGCGCCCACCGCCTGCCGGGGCGCGAAGCCGCGCGGCTCGTACGCCGCCGCCGCCTCGGCGACGAGCGCCTGCAGGCGGGCATAGAAGCGCCGGTGAGCCTCCAGCCAGTCGCCGGTCGACGGGATGGCGCCGCCGCAGTCCTCGCCGAGCTTGGCGCCGAGCGCGGCGAGCCAGGGCTGCCAGATCCCCACCAGCTCGCGCTCGACGGTCGACGCGAGATCCGCGGCGTCGTCGGACGCCGACTCCGGCCAGGTGGCGGCGCGATGGAAGCGCAGGAGGTCCGCCGGCACGCCGCCGGCGTCGCTTCCGTCCTCTCCGGCGCCGGCCGGAGCGGCCTCCTCGCAGAGCACGAAGGCCGCCGCGGGGCGGAGCTGGGGGTCGAAGGCATGGAGGATCGCCGGCGCGGCGATGCCGCGGAGGAAGAGATCGCCGATACCAAAGCAGTCGACGGTGAGCGCTCCGCCGCCCGCCCTCGCCGCGGCGAGGGCGCCGGCGGCGCCCTCGACCCACGGCGAGAGCACCTGGCCCGCCAGGCCGGCCGCCGGCACCGCGAGGCCGGCGCCGCCGCTCCGCGTCACCGCGAGATCGGGCAGGCCGGCCTCCGCCAGCTCTTCGAGGAAGGCGCGCTGGCGGGCGCCCATGGCGGCCCCGAGATAGATCTCGGCGAGCGCTCCGGCATGGCGGGAGAGCGGGAAGACCAGCCGGCGGACGGCCTGCTCGACCGGCGGCGCGCCGCAGGCGGCGCAGGTCGGCGCTTCCAGATTGCCTTCCGTCGGCCAGCCGCAGGCGGCGCAGGCGAGCCCCGCCGCCTGGGCGCCGCAGCGGCGGCAGCGGCCGCGGAGCCAAGCCTCGCCGGCACAGGCGGCGCAGCAGAGCTCGACGCCGTCCGCGGCGAGCAGCTCGCCGCCCGCCTGGAGGCGGAGGAAGAGCTCCTCGGCGACGGCGGCGAGCGGCGGCCCGGCGGCGGCGGGGAAGAGGTCCGGCTCGATGCCCGCCGCGCGCAGCGCGGTCTCTTCAGAGGATCCAGCGGCGGAGCGCTCGGCGCCGGCGATGCCGCGGATCCAGGTCACCTCGGCGCCGCGCAGGCGCAGGTAGCGCGCCACGATGTCGGCGGCGAGCGCCGGCGCCGCGATCCCGCCGCCCGCGGCGGCCTCGGGCGGCGCGGCGGTCACCAGCGCGCGCTGCGGCCGCTCGCCCTGGAAGAGCGCCGCCGCCTGGCCGGCGTTCCACAGGTTCAGGTCCTCCCAGTAGATCGACAGGAAGACCAGGTTCTCGCTCTCCGAGGTGTTCTCGACGAGGTGCGAGTGGAAGGGGGGCTGGAAGACGACGTCGCCGGCGGCGACCTCGATCACCTCGTCGCCGACGCGGTAGCGGCCGCGGCCGGCGGTGACGAAGAAGGTCTCCCCCTCCTGATGGTTGTGGTGCTTGGTGCGCCGCCCCGGCTCGACGATCGCCCAGACGGCGCCGAACGGCGTCGCCGCCGCCTCCGGCCAGGGGTAGACCTCCTGCACGAGGATGCCGTAGGCCGCCTCGAAGTGGGCGGGATCCATGCGCTTGACGAACATCGGGAGTGCCTCCTCGGCTTCAGGTGGTGAGCTCCGCGATCGCCGCCTGCGGCGCGCCGGCGGCGAGGATCGACCGCAGGATGTCGCCGGCGCGCATCGGCAGCAGCGAGAGCACCGTCTCGCTGGCGCCGTGCGTCGACTCGGCGAAGCCCTGCAGGTAGACGCGGGGAAAGAAGTCGGCGCCGGTGGCGACGCGATAGTCGCGCTCGATCTTGAACGCCCCCGACGGCTCGCGCTCGAAGTGCGGCGCCAGCTCGGCGAGAAGGGGATGCTCGCGGCTCCAGGCGTAGCCGGTCGCCAGCACCACGGCATCGGCGGCGAGCGCCACCGGCTCGTCGCGCAGGATGTCGTCGAAGCGCGCCTCGACCGCCTCGCCCCCCTCCGCGATGGCGCGGAGATGGAGGAAGGGCCGGATGCGCGCCCGCTCCTTCCCCGCCACCCGCTCCTGATAGAGGCAGCGGTAGATCTTGCGGATGAGCGCCATGTCGACCACCGCGTAGTTGACGTCGCGGCACATGTCGAGCAGCCAGCGGCGCTTGTCCTCCGGCAGCTGGTAGAGGAAATCGACCATCTGCGGGAAGAAGATCTCGTTGGTGAAGTCGCTGTCGTCGACCGGCTTGTAGGCGTAGCGCCGGATGGCCGCCGTGACGTCGGCCTCCGGATAGTGGTTGAGGAGATAGAGGAAGATCTCGGCGGCGCTCTGCCCCTGCCCCACGACGACGAAGCGGTAGGGCGCATCGGGGTCGGGGAAGTCGCGCCCGATGCGGTGCATGAAGTCCTGGGCGTGGAAGGCGCGGCCGCCGGGCGCCAGCTCGATGCCGGCGGGGAGCGACGGCGCGCCGCCGGTGGCGATCACCAGATGGCGGGTGAGGTGCTCCTCGACGGCGCCGGTGGCGGCGCTCTTCGCCACCACGCGGAGCAGCTCGACCGGCGCGCCGGGACCGGCGGCGACCGGCTGCACGGCGAGCACCTGCCGGCCGTAACGCACGGAGGACGCCAGCTCCGCCGCCACCCAGCCCAGGTAGTCGTTGAACTCGATGCGGGTGGGAAAGAGGTCGCGCAGATTGAGAAACTCGAAGAGGCGCCCCTTGCTCTGCAGGTAGCTCAGGAAGGTGAAACGGCTGCGCGGGTTGCGCACCGTGGCGAGATCCTTGAGCACCGAGATCTGCAGCAGCGAGCCCTCGAGCAGCATGCCGGGATGCCACGCCGCGTGCGGCTTGGCCTCGAGGAAGAGGCGCTTGAGATCGCGGCCGCCGGGCGCCTCCGCCTCCTCCTCGAGGCAGACGCCGAGCGCCAGGTTGGCCGGCCCGAAGCCGATGCCGAGGAGATCGTAGATCTCTCCCCCGCCGCCGCCGGAGCTCAGCCGGCCGCCGCGCCAAGGCTTCGCCACATCGCTCGCTACCATCGTGCCCCCTGTGCTCGCAGCGGGCTCGGAGCGTCGTTCGCCGCGACCGGGCCGCACCGCGGGCATGTCCGCGTTCCCACGCTGAACAGGGTGCTCGCCAGGCGACAAAGGGGGTCGGAGCGGGCGCCTCGGGAAGCGTCGACGCCGTCGCGGTTGCGCTATAATCGCGCGTCCAAACGCTGCATCGACTCCTCCTGGAGGAACCGCTCATGAAGAAAATGCTCCTTTCCGCCGCCACCCTCGCCCTTCTCCTCGCTCCGCTCTCCGGCCTGCGCGCCGACAGCGGCAGCTGGAACGGCTGGATCACCGACGAAGCTTGCGGCGCCCACGGCGCCAAGGCGGACCACGTCGCCTGCGCCAAGAAGTGCGCGGCGAAGGGCTCAGCGCTGGTCTTCTACAACGACGCCGACAAGAAGATCTACAAGATCGACAAGCAGGACCTCGCCAAGGACAACCTCGGCCACGAGGTGAAGGTCGAAGGCGACCTCAAGGGCGACAGCATCGCCGTCGCCTCGATCTCCGCCGCCGCCCCCAGCAAGTAACACCGCCGCCGGCGGCAAAAAGAGCGGGAGGGCCGGCTGCAAGGCCCCCCGCGCTCCCGCGGTCTCTGCTTTTCCCCGTTCCGCTAGATCTGCGTCTTCCGGGTCACGATGGTGACGTCGCCGTCCTGCGACTGCACCGTGGTGTTCGGCCGCGCCCGCTCGAGGGCGTCGCCGGCCGGCGGCAGGCCGGAGGTGCGGTCGACGATCGTCCAGCTCTGCGGCGCGCGCGCCGCGAGCACCGCCTCGATCTCGATCCCCTGCGGCGGCAGGGTGAGGATGGCGAGGGTGCGCCAGGCCGTCCGCCGCGTGCGCAGGCCGACGGCCTCGTGCGCCACCGTCGAGCCCGGCACCTCGTGGCCGGCGACCGAGAGCGACTCGACCTCGGCGGCGCCGGGGATGTAGAGGACGCCGATCGCGGCGCCGCGCGGCGAGCGCAGGCGGAGGCGCAGATGGCGCTTGCCGCCGACGTCGACGTCCTCGACGACGGCGAGCTCGGGCGGCGCCAGCCGAAGGTCCGGCGCCGCGGCGGTGTAGACCGGCTGGAAGCTGGACCACGGCTGCGGCGGCTGCGGTTTCTTGTCGAACTCCGCCGCCTGGCGTAGCGGCGGCGGCAGCGGGCCCGAGGTGGGGACCGCCCAGCGCCCGCGATGGGTGTCGGCGTCGTCGACGTAGAGCAGGTTCAGGCGGCGCGGCGAGATGGGAGAGAACGGCGGCAGCACCACCACCCCAACCGCCATCACCGCGGTGAGGAGGCCGGCGACGGCGGGCAGGCCGATCCGCCAGCCGGCGCCGGCGCCGGCGACCAGGGGGAGGAGCGGCGAGAGCGCGATGGCGACCAGGAGGGCGATGCCGGCCATGATCGGCAGCACCGCGCCTAGCCCCTCGTAGACGACGGCGAGCGTCGGGAACCAGATGGCGCCGGCGAAGACGGCGGGGACCAGCGTGGCGATTGCCCGGCCGGCCTCGCCGTCCGGCAGCAGCAGCGCCGCGACGCCGGCGGCGAGGAGCGGCACGACGAAGAGGTAGCAGGTGCCCGGCAGGGTGAGCGCGAGGGCGAGGCCGAGGACGCCCCACCACAGCCAGATCCCCACCCAGAGGCCGGCGAAGCTCGCCCGGCGCACCCAGGAGATCACCGCGAAGGCCACTGTCGCGGCGAGGAACCAGAAGGTCGCCTCGGTGGGGAACGGCCGTGCCGGCCAGATCACCCGCAGGCCGCCGGCGAGGCTGAGCACCAGGCCGAAGAGAATGGCGACGACGAGCGTGCCGACGACGGCGAGCGGCCAGGCGGCGATGCCGCGGAGGAGATCGCCGCCGGTGAGGAGCCCCTTGCCGCGCAGGCGCACCGCGGCGAGGAGGAGGAGGGCGAGGCCGGCGGCGGCGAGGCCGGCGCTCCACGGCGCCGGCCACCACACGGTGGTGAAGCCGAGGAGGTCGAAGAAGACCGCCCTCCCCGCGCGGTGCGGCCGCGAGAGATCGGCGCCGGCGAGCGCGCGCACCGTGGCGAGGGCGTTGTCGCCTTGGTGCTGGAGGCTGCCGAGGTCGAGGTTGGCGAGGTTGTCGTGCGGCGTGTGGTAGTGCTCCTGGTCGCCGATGAAGGCGAAGTTGAAGCCCGAGGCGCGGCGGCGGAGCACCGAGAAGTCGGTGTCGTTGGGCAGCATCTCGTAGAGCACGGTGAAGAGCGAGGAGAGCGCCGGCCGGCGGACGCTCGCGGCGTAGAGCGGGGCGAGCCAGCCGTTGTCCGGGCTGGTCTCGAACATCAGGCTCCGCCCCGAGGTGCCGCGGGCGTCGAGATTGACCACGGCGCGCACTGT
The DNA here is from genome assembly GCA_963755825.1 of uncultured Acidobacteriota bacterium. Classification (GTDB taxonomy): domain Bacteria; phylum Acidobacteriota; class Thermoanaerobaculia; order Multivoradales; family UBA5704; genus DATBQN01. Next base: position 1,732,341 of record CAVWLA010000001.1, read on the forward strand.
GCGCGCCTCCGGGCTGCTGGCGGCGAACGCCTGGGCGCCCAGGAGGGCGGCCTCCTCGCCCTCGTCGAGCAGGAAGATGACCGAGTTGCGCAGAGGCGGCCCGGCCTTGAGGATGCGCGCCGCCTCGAGGATCGCGGCGACGCTGGAGAGGTCGTCGGAGACCCCCGGTCCGGCGGCGACCGAGTCGTAGTGGGCGAGGAGGATCACCGCCTCGGACGGCTCGCGGCCGGGGAGCTCGGCGACGACGTTCTCGACCGCGGCGCAGGCGTCGCCGCGCTGGCAGGCGAAGCCGGGCTCGACCTGCGATGCGTACCCCGAGGCGCGCAGGTTGGCGACGATGCGCGCGCGCACCGCGAAGTCGGCGGCGCTCCCCACCGGATGCGGGCGGAGGTCGCCCGCGAGCTCGGCGAGCACCTGGCGCGCGCGGCCGGCCGAGAACTGGTCCGCCGGCGCGCTCGCCGGCAGCGGCGCCGGCGGCGCCAGCCGCGCGGCGCTGGCGACGAGGGTGAGGACGACCGCGAACAGCACGACAGGGAGAGCCCAACCGGCAGCGCTCCGCACGGCCGGACCGGCGGTTTCGCGTCTGCTCTCGGCCATGGAGAAAAGCCCCTTTCTTGTCAACCGTCGTTAGTACAGTGCGCCGCCGGCGCCCTGGCGCGCCGGCGTGGATCGTACAGGTGCGCCGCCGAGGCACCGGCCTTGCACTTCTCATCGGCCGAACGGTGGCTCGGGAGAGCCGGGAGAGATCGCATCATGCCCGAGAAAGAGACCCTGGAGCGAGCGGCGGACGACGAGCGCGAGGGGAGGTCGCCCTCCACCCAGGCTGGCGAGTTCGTGCGCGAGGAGATGGACCACATCCGCGAGGGCAAGCACGGCGCCCGCTCGGCGAAGCAGGCGATCGCCATCGGCCTCTCGAAGGCCCGCCGCGCCGGCGTCAAGCTGGCGCCGCCGAAGAAGGGCACCGCGTCCGAGGCCGCCCGCCGGCAAGCCGCCAAGGACGAGGCGAAGGGCGCCGAGAAGGCAGCGAAGCCGGTCTCCCGCGCCCGCTCGCGGGCCGCCAGCGCGGCGCTCCAGAAGGAGGGCCGCGCCGCCGCCTCGCCCACCACCCTCTCCCGCCACGCCAAGTCCGCCGCCGCCAAGCGCACCGCCGCCGACCGCTCGGCGTCGGCGAAGAAGGCGGCGAAGACCAAGGGGCCCGCCGAGCGCTCGCAGGCGGCGCGCAAGGCGGCGCGGACGCGGGCGACGTAGCGGCAGCTCAGCGGATCGGCAGCACCGGCCCGCTGCCGCGGTGGAAATACTCGGTCGTCTCCGCGCCGATCAGGCCGAGCTTGCGGACGACCACTCGGTTGAGCAGCGTGTCGCCGTCCGCCGCCAGATACATCCAGTGCTCGAGGTGCACGTTCGCCAGCGGATTGCCCGGCCGCAGGGCGAGCGTGTACCTCCAGTCGAAGCTGTTGCCGTATGCCTCGCCCGGAGCGTCGCCGACGACATCGTTCGCCGTCGCCACGTAGCGATGCTCGTCGAGCCGGCGCAGCCGCCACACCCGCTGCTGCCGGCGGCCGTCCTCGAAGGTGAAATCCTGGGTGATGACGAGCGCATCACCCTCCCGCCGCCCCGTCATCTCCGTCCGGAAACGGCTCCGCGGCCGGCCCGCGCGCCCCTCCATGACGCCCCACGACCGCGTCGGTCCCTCGAAGTACTTCTCCGGCTCGAAACGCGGCGCCGCAGCCGCGAAGCTCGCCGGCGGGAGCGCGCTGCAACCGGCGGCGAGGAGGGCGACCGCCGAGAGCGCGGCGAAGGCGAGCGGACGGGCATCCAAGCGAGGGCGCATCGAGACCACCATTCGGAGTCGCCGTGGCGTCGGCTCGACGCCCCGGCACAGCGAACGGCGTTGCGGTGCAAGGCCCGCACCATGCGTCCACCCTCCGCCGCGGCGCGCCGGCGGGGAGCGCCGGCCGCGCCGCGGCCCCAGATCGCGCAGCAGGTCGATCAGCAGATGGAGGCGAAGCCGCAGGAGGTGAGGGGCCACCACTCGCTGCCGGTGGCGAAGCTGTGGTCGGGGCACATCCCCTGCGCCAGGTTGCAGCACTGCAGCGGAGTATCTTCGACCTGATAGCTCGAACCCGAGTCGCAGGTGACGGTGCAGGTCCCGTCGCAGCCCTCGTCGAACCGTGGGCTGTGCTGCGGGCTCGGGTTGCTCGAGATCGGCGGCTTGGCGGCGGCCTTGGCGGCCGGGCTCGCCACGGCAAGGGACGCGGGCAGGCTGGGAGCAATCGCCAGCAGCGAGATCAGGGCGAGGCGGGCGGCGGCGGTTCTCATGGGTTCTCTCCTCGTTCTCTGCGCGGCCCGTGCGGGCGGGATGCCGGCGGGGCCCAAGAGGTGAGGTGTGCGCCATGATGATTGTTGCGCCATCGCTGAAAGGTTGACCAGCTGTGCGGACGGACGCGCTACCGGCGGCCTGGACAGCCGCCCGCCGGCCCTGATAGAAACGAACCCTCGTACCAGCCTCACGCTGACGGACCGCCGGGAGAGCAACCCCGCGGCCCTCTCTTTCCACGGCCTTCGCCGGCTCGGCCCGGCGCGAGGAGCCCTCGATGAACACGCCCTCCCTCCGCTCGATCGCCCGTTTCGCTCTCGCCGCCGTTCTGCTCTCGACGACCGTCGGGACCGCCTGGGCGGAAACGCCGGGGCTGCGCCTCGCCGGCTCGATGGGCAGGCGGGAGACCACCGCCGAGATCATGAAGCGCGACGCGGCAACCCCGCCGAAGCGCCCACGGCCCGAGCACGAGCTGGAGTACCCCGACCGCAGCGCGCTGCCGCAGAACCCGGCGGCCCCGGCGGTCTCGCGCTTCCCCGCCGCACCGAGCGAGAAGGCGACCGCCGAGGCGCCGCGCATCCATACCACCGCCCTCACCTTCGACGGCCCGACGCTCACCGACACCGGCGCCTTCCCCCCCGACTCGATGGGGACCGCCGGGCCGGCGCAGTTCATCGTCTTCGTCAACGGGCGCATCCGCTCCTACACCAAGGCCGGCGTCGCCGACGGCGTGCTCAACGCCGACCCCGACGCCTTCTTCGCCTCGGTGTCGACGCCGGTCTCGGGGTCGGTCGTCCTCGACTTCACCTCCGATCCGCAGATCCGCTACGACCGCTTCACCTCGCGCTGGTTCATGTCGATCATCGACGTGCCCTGCACCAACGCCACCTGCACCACGACGGCCGCCAACCGCTGGATGCTGGCGGTGAGCGACGCGGCGAGCAACGGCGTCATCACCGCCTCGACGGTGTGGACCTTCTTCGAGTTCCAGGGCGATCCGGGCACCAACTTCCTCGACTATCCATCCCTCGGCATCGACGTCAACGCGCTCTACACCGGCGGCAACATCTTCAGCAGCGCCGGGAGCTTCGTCGGCACCAACGGCTACGTCATCCAGAAGGCCTCGGTGCTCGGCGCCGGACCGATCGTCGTCACCATGTTTGCCAATCTGGCGGCCGGCGCCGGAGCCGGGCCGGAGTCGCCGCGCGGCGTCGACAACCTCGACCCCACGGCGACCGAGGGCTACATCATCGGCCCCGACAACGCCTCCTTCAGCACCATCGACTTCCGGCGCGTCAGCAATCCGGGATCGCTGACGCCGACGATCTCCGCCAACATCCTGGTGACCGTGCCGACGACGACGACGCCGAATCCGGTGGAGCACGCCGGCAACACCGGCGGCAACAACGGCCGCCTCGACTCCCTCGACGACCGCACCTTCCAGGTGATGATCCGCAACGGCCGCCTGTGGACGGCGCACAACTTCCGCGTCAGCAGCGCCGGCGTCGCCAACACCGGGGCACAGTCGCGCAACGCCATCCGCTGGTACGAGTTCCAGAATCTCACCACCACGCCCACTCTGGTGCAGTCCGGCACGGTGTTCGACAACGCCGCCACGCGGGCCGCCGCGCGGCAGTACTTCATCCCCACCGTGACGGTGACCGGCCAGGGGCATTCGGTCCTCGGCTTCACCGCCGCGGGAACCCCGCTGGGGGCCACCCCTGCATACGTGGGACGCCTCTCCGGCGACACCCTGGGGACGATGACCGGGCCGCCGACGGTCGCCGCCGTGCTCTTCGGGACGACCGCCGCCGGCTACAACCCGCCGGGCGATCCCGGCGGCCCCTCGCGGCGCTGGGGCGACTATTCGTTCACCGTCATCGATCCGCTCGACGACATGACGGTGTGGTCGATTCAGGAGTACAACCAGGCGTCCAACAGCTACGCCGTGCGGGTGGCGCGGCTCCTGGCGCCGCCGCCGGCGACGCCGACCTGCTCGGGCTCGCCGATCAGCTTCAGCGGCCCGACTGGAGACGTTGTCATCGCCGCCACCTCGAGCGGCGGCTCGGGCTTCTACGATCCGGGCACGAACCTGGCGCCGCCGGCGCTCCCCTTCACCCACCTCACCGCCACGGTCACCAACGCGATCGTCAACAGCGTGACCTACAACTCCCCGACCCAGGTCACCCTCAACATCACCGCCACCGCGACCGGTCCGCAGGACGTCACGCTGGTTAACCCCGACGGCCAGAGCGTCACCGCGACCGGCTGCATCAACGTCACCAACGCGGTGGTCGCCGACCTCGCGATCACCAAGACCGACGGTGTCACGACGGCGGTGCCCGGCGGCTCGGTCACCTACACCATCACCGCCTCCAACTCGTCGGCCACACCGGCGACCGGCGCCACCGTCGCCGACACCTTCCCGGCGGTCCTCACCTGCACCTGGACCTGCGTCGGCGCCGGCGGCGGCACCTGCACGGCCTCGGGCTCCGGCAACCTCAACGACACCGTCAACCTGCCGGCGGGCGGCAGCGTCACCTACACGGCGACCTGCGCGATCTCGGCCGCGGCCACCGGCACGCTCTCGAATACCGCCACCGTGACGCTCGCCGGCGATCCCAACGCCGCCAACAACAGCGCCACCGACACCGACACCCTGGCGCCGCAGGCCGATCTCGCCATCACCAAGACCGACGGCGTGACGACGGCGAACGCGGGTGGCTCGGTCACCTACACCATCACCGCCTCGAACGCCGGACCGAGCAACGCCACCGGCGCGACGGTCGCAGACACCTTCCCGGCGTCCCTCACCTGCACCTGGACCTGCGTCGGCGCCGGCGGCGGCACCTGCACGGCTTCCGGCTCCGGCAACATCAACGGCACCGTCAACCTGCCCGCCGGCGGCAGCGTCACCTACACGGCGAGCTGCACCATCTCGGCCGCCGCCACCGGCACCCTCTCCAACACCGCCACGGTGACTGCGCCCGCCGGCGTCACCGACCCGACCCCGGGCAACAACTCGGCGACCGACACCGACACCCTGGGGGCCTCCGCCGACCTCGCCATCACCAAGACCGACGGCGTGACGACGGCGAACGCGGGCGGCTCGGTCACCTACACCATCACCGCCTCGAACGCCGGACCGAGCAACGCCACCGGCGCGACGGTCGCAGACACCTACCCGGCGTCCCTCACCTGCACCTGGACCTGCGTCGGCGCCGGCGGCGGCACCTGCACGGCTTCCGGCTCCGGCAACATCAACGGCACCGTCAACCTGCCCGCCGGCGGCAGCGTCACCTACACGGCGAGCTGCACCATCTCGGCCGCCGCCACCGGCACTCTCTCCAACACCGCCACGGTGACTGCGCCCGCCGGCGTCACCGACCCGACCCCGGGCAACAACTCGGCGACCGACACCGACACCCTGGGGGCCTCCGCAGATCTCGCCATCACCAAGACCGACGGCGTGACGACGGCGAACGCGGGCGGCTCGGTCACCTACACCATCACCGCCTCGAACGCCGGACCGAGCAACGCCACCGGCGCGACGGTCGCCGACACCTTCCCGGCGTCCCTCACCTGCACCTGGACCTGCGTCGGCGCCGGCGGCGGCACCTGCACGGCATCCGGCTCCGGCAACATCAACGGCACCGTCAACCTGCCCGCCGGCGGCAGCGTAACCTACACCGCGAGCTGCACCATCTCGGCCGCCGCCACCGGCACCCTCTCCAACACCGCCACGGTGACCGCGCCCGCCGGCGTCACCGACCCGACCCCGGGCAACAACTCGGCGACCGACACCGACACCCTGGGGGCCTCCGCAGATCTCGCCATCACCAAGACCGACGGCGTGACGACGGCGAACGCGGGCGGCTCGGTGACCTACACCATTACCGCCTCGAACGCCGGGCCGAGCAACGCCACCGGCGCCACCGTCGCCGACACCTTCCCGGCGTCGCTCACCTGCACCTGGACCTGCGTCGGCGCCGGCGGCGGCACCTGCACGGCATCCGGCTCCGGCAACATCAACGGCACCGTCAACCTGCCCGCCGGCGGCAGCGTAACCTACACGGCGAGCTGCACCATCTCGGCCGCCGCCACCGGCACTCTCTCCAACACCGCCACGGTGACGGCGCCCGCCGGCGTCACCGATCCGACGCCGGGCAACAACTCCGCGACCGACACCGACACCCTGGGGGCCTCGGCCGATCTCGCCATCACCAAGACCGACGGCGTCACCACGGCGACGGCGGGCGGCTCGGTGACCTACACCATCACCGCCTCGAACGCCGGACCGAGCAACGCCGCCGGCGCCACGGTCGCCGACATCTTCCCCGCCTCGCTCACCTGCACCTGGACCTGCGTCGGCGCCGGCGGCGGCACCTGCACGGCTTCCGGCTCCGGTAACATCAACGGCACCGTCAACCTGCCGAGCGGCGGCAGCGTCACCTACACGGCGAGCTGCACCATCTCCGCCGCCGCCACCGGCACGCTCTCCAACACCGCCACGGTGACGGCGCCCGCCGGCGTCACCGACCCGAACCCCGGCAACAACTCGGCGACCGACAGCGACACTCTCACTGCCGCGCCCGGCGCCGCGGTCTCGGGCACCAAGACCGCCGCCGGGTCGTTCGTCGTCGGCGGCACCGTCACCTACACGATCACGCTGACCAACGCCGGACCGGGGGCGCAGGCGGACAACCCGGGCAACGAGCTCACCGACGTCCTGCCGTCGCAGCTGGCCCTGGTCTCCGCCACGGCGACGAGCGGCACGGCGGCGGCGAACGTCGGCACCAACACCGTCACCTGGAACGGCGCCATCCCGGCGAGCGGCTCGGTGACCATCACCATCACCGCCACCATCCTGCCCTCCGCCGTTGGCACGACGGTCTCGAACCAGGGGACCATCTCCTTCGACTCTGACGGCAACGGCACCAATGACGCGACGGCGCAGACCGACGACCCCGGCGTCGCCGGCGCCGCCAATCCGACGACCTTCGCCGTGGCGGGGCCGCCAGCGCAAGTCCCGACGCTGTCGACGCTCGGTCTGCTCTCGCTGGGGCTCCTGCTGACCGGCATCGCCGTCGGCGTGCTGAGGCGCCGCCGGTCCGCCTGACGACCGGCCACACCCCATCCTGGAGGGCGACCCCGCGGGGTCGCCCTCCAGCTCGATCTCCAGCGCGGGTGCCGACGCCGGACGCTCGCCGAGGCCCGTAGTAAACTGCCGGCAACGATGTGGAAGCGATGATGTCGTGGCGTTCGCGCCGCGCGGCGGCCATGACGCTCGAGTGGCTGACCGCGAGCGCCGCGGGCGATTGCCCTCTCTGCGGCGACGCCTCGCCGAAGATCACCGTCTGCCGGTCCCCATCGGTGGTCGAGCGGCGGCGGTGGATGACGCTCCTCCGCTGCCCGGCCTGCGGCGTCGTCTTCGCCGACGACCTCGCCGCGGTCGACTACGCGGTCGGCGACTTCCAGCAGAAGTACATCGCCCACTACGTCGAGCAGGGCGGCGGCTTCGACGCCACGATCGAGCCGTTCTCCCGCGCCCTCCCCGCTTCGATCGGCCGCTTCCTCGACGTCGGCTGCGGCTACGGCTTCGCGCTCGACTACGCCCGCTTCGCCTTCGGCTGGGAGGTGCAGGGCGTTGACCCCTCGGCGCTGGCGGCGGCCGGGTGCGGCGACCTCGCGCTGCCGATCGCGAGCGCCTGCCTCACCCCGGCGCTGGACCTCGGGCGGCCGTTCGACCTCGTGCTGGCCTCGGAGGTCATCGAGCACGTCGCCGATCCGGTCGGGCTGCTCAAGGCCATCCGCGGCAAGATGTCGGCCGGCGGGCTCCTCGCGCTGACGACGCCGAACGCCGAGGCTCTCCGCGCCGACGCGCCGCCGACCGACTCCTGGCGCGCCGCGAGCCCCGGCCTCCACCTCGTCATCTTCACCGCCGCGACGCTCCGCCAGGCTCTCCACGGCGCCGGCTTCACCCAGGTGCGCATCGAGGCGACGCCTCACACTCTGCGCGCCTTCGCCCTCGGCGCCGGCGGCGACGCCGGGGCGCTGGCGGACACCGCCCGGCACATCGCGCGGCCGCGCCAGCTCGTCCGCCGCTATCTCGCCAGCCGCGCCCGGCAGGCGCCCGCCGGCTCGCTCGCGGCGAGCGGTTTCGCCTACCGCCATTTCAAGGCGTGCGTCAACGACGGCGCCCGCGAGGAGGCCGCGGCGAGCTTCGCGCAGCTGCGGGCGGTGCAGCGGGCGCGCTACGGCCTCGACCTCGAGAAGCCGCGCGAGATCGCCCGCCTCGTCGCCGGCAGCCGCACGAGCCGGGTGGTGAGCGACGGGCGCCTGCCCGCGAACCTCGGCGGCGGGCTCTACTTCGCCGGGCTCCTGGCGCTCCAGGGGGGCGATCCGGCGGGCACGGCGGCGGCCTACCTCGCGGCGGCGGCCGCGGCCTGCTCGAAGATCGATCGGGCGTGGAGCGCCCGCGGCGTCGCCGACGCCGAGACGGAGGAGATCCTTCTCCTCGCCCGCAAGCACCTCCCCTTCGCGGTCGCCGCCGCGGCACCCGAGCGGGCGGTGGCTGCTCTGGCGGAGCTTGCGGAGGTACTGCCGGCGACTTCTTTCCGGGCGGCGCGCGCGGAGACCTTCATCCGCCTCGTCAACGCCGGCGCCTACGGCGCCGCGGAGAAGCTGGCGCGGGAGGTCACCGAGGCGCTCGATCTCGGCGGGCTCCAAAGCGCAGGGGATAGGGCGGGTGATGAGGAGGCTCCGCGGCGGGCGACCGTCGCCCTCGACACCCTCTTCTGCCTCGGCATGCTGGCTCTGCAGACCGGCCGCGCGGCGCAGGCGGCGGCTTTCTTCGGCCTCGGCGCCCGCCGGCTCGAAGCGCTGATGCGCGACAGGACGCCCGGCGGGGACCTCGGCGGCGCGGCGACCGCGACGGCAGAAGCCAACACCGCGCGGCTCGCGACGCTCCGCTTCCACGAGGGGCTCGGGCTCGCCGGAGCGGGCCTTGAGACGGCGGCGAGCCCCGCGGTCGAGGCTGCGGGAGCGAGCGGCCGGCCGGCAGCGATCCTGACCGCCGCCGGTCCCCTCCTCCCCGCCACCCCCGACACATCCGGCGCCCGGCGCGGCGCCCCTCCCGACAGCGAGCCCGTCCTCCTCATCGCCGAGCGCTTCGCTGCAACGGTCGCCTGCCTGAGCTCCCTCGTCCTGCCGCTCGACGTCGCCGCTCGCGGCGACCGCCCGCGGCTGCAGGTCGTCGTCGCCGCCGAATCCGCGCCTCTCACCTGGCGCGCCATGACGCTCGCCGAGCCCGGCCTGCGGCGCGACGAGAGCCTCCGCTTGCTCTTCGCGCCCTTCGCCTCCGCTGCCGGCGACCGCTTCGTGCTCGGCGTCCTGGCGCTCCCAGATCGGGAGCCGGAGCCGGGGCACGCCGGCAGCCGGCGAGAGAGCGCCGCGGTCGGCGGAATGACCGGCGTCGTCGACCGGCTGCGCATCGCCGCGGCGGGACGGCCGTCGATCGTCCTCGCCTGCGGCGGCGGCGACCTCCAGCGCGACGATGGCCGGCTGCTGACGGGCGACGGTGGCATGGCCGCCCTGCGCGCCTCCGGCCGCACGCTCCCCACCGCCCACGGCCTCGACGCCTTCTGGTGCGACGCCCATGGCGTCTACCTGCGCGGGTGGGTCCACGCCTTCGAGCATCGCGTGACGGGCCTCGAGATCTCGGCGGGCGGCCGCTCCGCGCGGGTGACCGACTTCGCCGATCGCCCCGATCTCCTCGTCCACTATCCGCAGTACGCGCACGTGCGCCACGCCGGCTTCGCCGTCTACCTCGACTGCCCGCCGGGGCGGCCGCTGCAGGTCACCGTCGAGACCGAGAGCGGCGCCACCAGCTTCCCGCTCGAGCTCCCCCACGGCCCGCTCCCCGAGCTGCCGGCGCTCCGCGACAAGGGGCCGCTCGCCAGCCCCGTGGCCGCGGCCCGCTTCGCCGAGCTGGTGAACGCGCTGGGCGGCATCGTCGTCGAGCTCGGCATGCGCACCGCGACGCCGGGCCTCGGCCCCGCGGACGCCCACCGCCGCGGCCTCTATCGCGGCGTGCGGGCGATCGGCCTCGACATCCATCCCGGCCGCAACGTCGACCTGGTGGGCGACGCGCACGCGCTCACCTCGTTCCTCCGCCCGGGCTCCGTCAGCGGCTTCTATTCGAGCGCCGTCCTCGAGCACATCGAGGCGCCCTGGCTGGTTGCCGCCGAGATCAACCGGCTGCTGCGGCCGGGCGGCGTCACCCTCCACGCGGCGCCGGCGTCGTGGCCGGCGCACGCCGAGCCGAACGACTTCTGGCGCTTCAGCGCGCAGGGGCTCGCCGCGCTCTTCGGACCCCAGACCGGCTTCGAGGTGCTCGCCGCCTCGATGGAAGGGCCGCTCGTCCTGACGCCGGCGCCGGCGTGGCGGGCGGACCATCTGGAGATGCCGACGGTGCCGGGGTTCGGCATGTCCTACGTCCTGGCGCGCAAGGTGCGCGACCTGGCGCCGGGCGCCGTCGCCTGGCCCGCCGACCGCGCGGCGAGCGAGTCGCGGGCGCGGCTCTATCCTGTCGCCGGCCTCGCCGGCTCGCTCGAAGCGGGGAGCGCATGACCGCCGGCGCGCCCCGCATCTCGGTCATCCTGCCGGTCTTCAACGGCAAAGGCTATCTCCGTCAGGCGCTCGACAGTGTGGCGAGCCAGACGCTCCCGCCGTGCGAGCTGGTCGTCGTCGACGACGGCTCGACCGACGGCTCACTCGATCTGCTGACCGGCTGGGACCCGCCCTTCCCCCTGCGCGTCCTGCGGCAGGAGAACCAGGGCCAGTCCGCCGCCCGCAACCGCGCCGCCGAGATCGCGGCGGGCGACTACCTGGCGTTCCTGGATCAGGACGACATCTGGCATCCGTCGCACCTCGAGGAGCTGGCGGCGCCCTGCGTCGACGACCCCAGCCTGGGCTGGGTCTACAGCGACTTCGACGAGATCGACCTCGCGGGCCACCTGGTCACCCGCGGCTTCCTGCGCGAGCACCACGTGCCGAACCCCAAAGGCTCGATCGTCCAGTGCGTGGCGCGCGATCTCATGGTGCTCCCCTCGGCGAGCCTGCTGCGCCGCGTCGCCTTCGAGGCCGCCGCAGGCTTCGACGAGAGCCTCTCGGGCTACGAGGACGACGACCTCTTCGTGCGCATCTTTCGCCTCGGCTGGGGCCACGCCTTCCTGCCGCGGCCGCTCGTCCGCTTCCGCATCCACGGGGCGAGCTCGTCGGCGACGCGGCGCTTCTTCGAGAGCCGCGTGCGCTACGCCGCCAAGCTCGCGGCGCAGTTCCCCGACGACGCGCGGATGCGCCGCTACTACATGCGCGACGTCGTCGCGCCGCGCTTCTTCCAGACCTCCCTCGACGATTACATGCGGGCCTGCGCCGACGGCGACTGGGATCTGGCGCGCTTCGCCCTGCGGGTGCTGAACCACTTCGGTCGCCTCCGCCGGCCCAGCGTGCGGCTGCGCTGGAAGCTGCTCTGCGCCCAACAGCCCCACCTCTTCCGCCTCCTCGTCAAGCTCAACGACCTGCTCCCTGCCAGCGCGCGCTTCATGCACAACCCAAGCGTCACCCTGCACTGAGGCGCGGGCTAGAGCCCGGCTCCTCGCCGCGGGCGCGCGCCTTGCAGAACAACGCCCGCGGGAGGTGAGCCACATGGCCACGGCGAAAAAGACCAGCAGCAAGAAGAAGTCGACCTCGAAGGCGAGCGACAAGGTCGAGAAGGTGATGCACGAGAAGAAGGCCGGTACCCTGCGCTCCGGCTCGGGCAAGAAGGTCACGAGCAAGAAGCAGGCGGTGGCGATCGGCCTCTCCGAGGCGCGGAAGGCCGGCGCCAAGGTCCCCAAGAAAAAGAAGAGCTGAGCCATCGGCAGGGTCGGCTCGAAGGCAGGAGCGGTGGACGAGTCGTCGACCACCGTACAACCCTTGCTACAATAAAAGCTCGACCGATGAGCCTGGAGCTGAACCTCCGTTTCGCCGACGCTGGGCACGTCCTCGTCAGCTTCGACGGCGAGGAGTCCGGCAGCCTGCCGTTCGCCAGCCCGTTCACGGCGCGCGACCGGCAGGATCTCATTTGGTATCTGGAGATGTACGGCGCGCACTCGCTGGGCGATCCCGACGACGCCGAGGCGGCGCGCATCGCCGCCCGCCTGGCGGCGCTCGGGCGCGAGCTGTTCGATGCGGTGTTCCGCGGGCCGGCCCTCCGCCTATTCCAGCGCTTCCAGGACGGAGACGACGACGCCCGCCTACTCACGGTGAGCGCCGAGCAGGCGGAGATCCTCGCTCACCCTTGGGAGCTGATGCACGACTCGGCGCCGGGTGGCGTCCACCTCTTCCTCGAGACGCCGCGCATCAGCATCCGCCGCCGCCTGCCGGGAGCCACCGGCGGGCGGCGACCGTTCCGTGTCACGCCGAAGGAGCGCCTCCGCCTGCTCTTCGTGGTGAGCCGGCCGGAGGGCGCGGGTTTCATCGATCCGCGCGCCGAAGCGCGTGCGGTGCTCGACGCCATCGGCGAGCACGCGCCCGGGCGGATCGTCTGCGAGCTCCTCCGCCCGGCGACCCTCGACGCCTTGGTGGACCGGCTGGAGGATGGCGATCGGCCGGCCGTCGACATCCTCCATTTCGACGGCCACGGGGTGTTCGATCCGCGCGGCGGCCTGCCGTCGGCGGCGGCGGCGAAGGACCGCCGGCTCGCTCCGGCCGACGAGGTGCTGCGCGCCTCGACCGCTGGCGCCGGCGAATCGCCGAACACCGGCTACCTGCTCTTCGAGAACGCCGCCGGCGGAATTGATTTCGTGCCCGCCGGGAAGCTCGGCGACAACCTCCACCAACACAAGGTGGCGCTGGTGGTGCTCTCCGCCTGCCAGTCCGCGGCGCTGGGCGAGGCGCTGGGAAAAGAGAACTCGGGCGACGGCGACCCCTCCGAGCGGGCCATGGGGAGCGTCGCCGCCCGCCTCACCGCGGCCGGCCTGCCGGCGGTGCTGGCGATGACCCACAGCGTCCTCGCCGCGACGACGCGGGCGCTCTTCGGCGAGATGTACAAGGACCTGGCGCGCCACCGCGGCATCGGCGAGGCGCTCGACAACGCCCGCCGCCACCTCGCCAACCATCCGGAGAAGTTCGAGGTGCAGCGCGGCCCGCAGCGCGGCTGGCTCCGCCTCCAGGACTGGTTCGTGCCCGCGCTCTACGAGAGCGGCGCGGACCTGCCGCTGCTGCAGAAGTCGGCCGTGGGCGCCGCGGAACCAGCGGCAGCGCCGGCCGCGAGGAGCAACCTGCCGCGCGCGCCGGAAGCCGGTTTCTATGGGCGCCGCCGCGAGCTGTGGCAGATCGAGACCTGGCTCGCCGGCCCCACCCGGCGGCTCACCCTCGCCGGCTTCGGCGGCCAGGGGAAGACCGCCCTCGCGCTCGAGGCCGGGCGCTGGCTGCTGCGCACCGGCATGTTCGACGCCGCGGTCTTCGTCGACTACTCCCGCATCCAGTCGGCCGACGCGCTGGGGGTGGCGGTGAGCGAGGTCGGCAGCGTCCTCGGCGAGAGCTTTCCGGACGCCGCGGCGGCCCGCGGCGCGCTCGCGCACACGCCGACGCTCGTCATCCTCGACAACCTGGAGGCGCTCGCCGCCGAGCCGCTCGCCGAGCTGCTGGAGGCCGCGGTCGGCTGGTCCGCGGCCGGCGGCTCGCGGCTGCTCCTCACCACCCGCCAGGCGGATCTAGGGCACGCGGCCTATCGCAACGAGGGAACCCGCGTCCACCGCCGCATCCAGCTCGCCGGTCTCGGCAGCCGCAAGTCGCCGAACGACGCGCTGCAGTGGTTCGGTGAGCTGATGAAGCTGCCGCCGGCGACCCGGCTGCCGGCGCCGCGGCGCGACGAGCTCATCGAGCTCTTCGCCAAGGTGAGCTTCCATCCGCTGTCGCTCCGCGTGCTCGCCCAGCAGGCGAAGACCCGCGCGCCGGCCGAGCTCGGCGAGCGGCTGGAGCAGCTCCTCTCCCAACCGGCCTCGACGGACGCGAGCGACGCGACCCGGCCCGAGCTCGTCGCCTCGCTCCAGCTCTCGTTCGATCGGCTCGATCCCGCGGCGCGCACCCGACTGCCGCGGCTGGGGGTGTTTCAGGGCGGGGCGATGGAATTCATGCTGCTCAGGATCACCGGCATCCCGGAGACGGAATGGTCCACCCTGCGCCGGCAGCTGGAGGCCGCAGCGCTGATCGAGGCCGAGGAGATCTCGGGAGTGACGGTGCCGTTCCTGCGCTTTCATCCGACCCTCTCGCCGATGCTCTGGGCTCAGCTCGGCTCCGCGGCGCGGTCGGAGCTGGCCGGCGCCCACCGGAGCGAGTACAAGGCGCTCGCGATCTACCTCTATGAGAAGGACTTGAGCAGCCCGCACCAGGCGCGGGCGATCGTGCGCCGGGAGCTCGCCAATCTGATCCAATGCGCTCATCAAGCCTGGCGCGAGGGCGACGAAGACGCCGTCGAGGTCAACGACCGCCTCATCAGCTTCCTCAACGACTTCGGGCTGCGGCGAGAGAGCGCGCTCCTCGCCTCTCTGGCCGGAGCTTCCGCCGGCGAAGAGGGTGCTCGATCGTGGTACCTCGCGGAGTCGAACCGGGGCGAGCAGATACGGGCCGCCGGCCGGCCGCAGGAAGCGACGGAGGTCTTCCAAAATATCCTGGCCCACCTGCCGGAGGCGCTCCAACCGGAGAGGATCGCGACCTTGCACCGCCTCGGCCGGTGTCTCACCGGCAGCGGCCGGCCCGATCAAGCCGAGACATCCTTTCGACGAGCGCTGGCCGAGGTCGCCGCGCTCGCCACCGACTGGGCACAACGCGAGCGCGGCGGCGTGCTGACCGACCTGGGAGACGCTCTGCGCGACCAGGGCCGATACGCCGAGGCGCGCGGCGCCTACGACGAGGCCCTCGGCGTCTACCGCGAGCTCGCGGATCTGCGCTCGGAGGCCGTCGCATTGGCTCAGCTGGGAGGTCTCGCCATGGCAGAGGGCGATCTCGCGGCGGCGAGCGGACGGTACGAGAGCGCCCTGACGCTCTTTCAACAGCTGAGCGAGCCGGCGCACGAGGCGGTCATCTGGCACCAGATGGGGCGGATGTTCGAGGCCTCCGAACAGTGGGCGGAAGCCGAGCGGCACCACCGCGAGGCGGCGCGCATCCGAGAGGATCTCGGTCTGTTGGGGGTCGCCGCCGGCAGCTGGAACCAGCTGGCGATCGTCAACGAGCGTGCCGGCAAGCCTGCCGCGGCGGCGGTCTGGTACGGGAAGGTGATCGAGGTGGCGGACCGCTTGGGCGACGTCTGGCTGAAAGCTCGCGCGCTCGGCAACCTCGCGGATCTCCTCGCCAATCAGGATGGCGACCTCGCCGAAGCGCGCCGCCTCGGGGAGGAGGCGGTCCACATCCTCGAAGGGCTCGACCCGAGCGCTGCCGAGATCTGGAAGGGCTATGGCCTCCTCGCCAGGATCTCCCACCGCGAAGGCGATCAGCCACGCGCCAGCCGGTACCGGCGGCTGGCGCGAGAGGCCAGGCGGGCCTTCGCCGGCACCCGCCAGAGTCTCCGGCGGCACGGAGCGCTGATCATCGGCACGGTCGTCGCCACGGTGGATCCCCGCGCGCCGGAGGCGCTGGCGCCGAGCCTCGCCGCCCTGGAACAGAACGGCTGGGCGGACCTCGTCGCCGCGGTCCGCCGGATCCTCGCCGGCGAGCGCGACCTCGACCGCCTCGAAGAGAGCCTCGACGTCGAGGACTCCATGATCGTCGAGGCCATCCTCGCCGGCATCGCCGACTCCGACTCCCTCGCCGACCTGCAGCCGCCCAATGGGTAAAGCGCCGGAGGGTTTCCGCCCCCCGGGCTCTCGATGCTGCCGAGCCTCGCGCTCCGCTCCTACTCGGCGACCCCCTTCTCCTTGAGGATGTTCCACACCCGCTCCGGGGTCATCGGAATCTCGATGTGGCGGACGCCCAGGTGCGCCAGGGCGTCGACGACGGCGTTGACGATGGCCGGGGGGGCTCCGACGGTGGCCGACTCGCCGACTCCCTTGGCCCCTAGGGGATGGTGCGGCGAGGGGGTGATGGTCTTGCCGGTCTCCCAGCTCGGAGTCTCCATCGCGGTCGGCACCAGGTAGTCCATGAAGCTGCCGCCCGAGATGTTGCCGCTCTCGTCGTAGCTGATCTCCTCGAAGAGCGCCGGCGCCAGACCCATCGAGAGGCCGCCGTGGATCTGGCCGTCGACGATCATCGGGTTGATGATGTTGCCGCAGTCGTCGATGGCCACGAAGCGGCGCACCTTGACCTCGCCGGTGCCGCGGTCGATGTCGACGACGCAGATATAGCTGCCGAAGGGGAAGGTGAGATTCGGCGGATCGTAGTAGTCGACCGCCTCGAGCCCCGCCTCCATCCCCGGCGGATGGTTGGTGTAGGCGGCGAAGGCGAGCTCCTGGATGGTCTTGTTGCGCTGCGGCGCGCCGCGCACGAAGAACTTGCCGGGCTCCCACTCGAGATCCTCCTCGTCGGCCTCCAGCAGGTAGGCGGCGATCTGCTTCGCCTTGGCGCGAATCTTCCGCGCCGCCATCGCCCCCGCTGCGCCGGCGGTCGGCGTCGAGCGGCTGGCGTAGGTGCCGAGGCCGTAGGGGGCGGTGTCGGTGTCGCCCTCCTCCACCTGCACGTGCGCCGCCGGGATGCCGAGCTCCTCGGCGACGATCTGCGCGTAGGTCGTCTCGTGCCCCTGCCCCTGCGACTTGGTGCCGAAGCGCGCGATCGCCTTGCCGGTGGGGTGGATGCGGATCTCCGCCGAGTCGAACATCTTGATGCCCAGGATGTCGAAGTCCTTCGATGGGCCGGCGCCGACGATCTCGGTGAAGGACGAGATGCCGATCCCCATGAGCTCGCCGCGCTGGCGCTTCTCGGCCTGTTCCTTACGCAGGCCGACGTAGTCGATCTGATCCATCGCTTTCTGCAGTGCCGCCGGGTAGTTGCCGCTGTCGTACTCCCAGCCGAGCGCCGACTTGTAGGGGAACTTGTCGGCCGGGATGAAGTTCTTGAAGCGGATCGCCGCCGCGTCCATGCCGAGCTCGAGCGCCAGCACGTCGGTGATGCGCTCGATGGCGTGCACCGCCTCGGTGACGCGGAAGGAGCAGCGGTAGGCGACGCCGCCCGGCGGCTTGTTGGTGTAGGCGGCGTCCATCTCGGTGAAGGCGTGCGGGATGTCGTAGGAGCCGGTGCAGATGGAGAACAGGCCGGCGGGGAACTTCGACGGGTTCGCCGCGGCGTCGGCGTAGCCGTGATCGGCGAGCGTCTTGATGCGCAGGCCGGTCATCGTGCCGTCCTTCTTCGCCGCGAGCTCGGCGGTCATGTGGTAGTCGCGGGCGAAGGAGTCGGCCTGGAGGTTCTCCATGCGGTCCTCCACCCACTTGACCGGCCGGCCGAGGACGACGGAGGCGGCGATGGCGATGACGTAGCCCGGGTAGACCGGCACCTTGCCGCCAAAGCCGCCGCCGAGATCGGGCGAGATGACGCGGATCTTCTCCTCCGAGAGGCCGACGTGGCCGGCGACGAGGGCGATGACGGTGCGGATGGCATGCGGCGCCTGCGTCGTCATGTGGACCGTCAGGTGGGTGTTGACGCGGTCGAAATCGGCGACGCAGCCGCAGGTCTCGATCGAGGCGACGTGGATGCGCGGGATGTAGATGTCCTGCTTGACCACCACGTCGGCCTCGGCGAACGCCTTGTCGGTGCCGGCGCGGTCGCCGGTCTCCCAGTGCCAGATGTGGTTGTCCTTCTTGTCCTTCTTGTCGGTGCGCAGGACCGGCGCGCCCGGCTCGAGCGCCTTCCTGGGATCGACGACCACCGGCAGCGGCTCGTAGTCGACCTCCACCGCGTCGACGCCGTCCGCCGCCGCGTAGCGGTCGGTGGCGATGACCGCCGCCACCTCCTGCGCCTGGTACATCACCTTCTCGACCGGGAGGACCATCTGGGTGTCCGACATCAGGGTCGGCATCCAGTGGAGGTTGAAGCCGGCGAGCGTCTCACCGGTGATCACCGCGAGGACGCCGGGGATGGCGAGCGCCTTCTCGGTATGGATGGCAAGGATCTTGGCGTGCGCGTAGGGGCTGCGCACGATGTCCATGTGGACCATGCCGGGGAGCTTCAGGTCGTCGACGTAGTGGCCCTGGCCGCGGATGAAGCGCGGGTCCTCCTTGCGCTTCATCGAGTGGCCCATGCCGCACACGGCTGCCGTCGTTCGGGGTTCCATGGCTGTGGGCTCCTTAAGCCGCGTCCGGACGGGATTCCGGTTTCGCATCCGCCTGCATTTTGGCCGCCGCGTGCTGGACCGACTTGACGATGTTGACGTAGCCGGTGCAGCGGCAGAGGTTGCCCGAGATCGCCTGGCGGATCGCCGCCTCGTCGGGGTCGGGGTTGGCCTTCAAGAGGGCGTAGCTGGTGATCATCATGCCCGGCGTGCAGAAGCCGCACTGCAGCCCGTGCTCCTGCCAGAAGCCGTTCTGGATGGGGTCGAGCTGGCCGTCCTTCTCCAGCCCTTCGACGGTCATCACCTCGCGGCCGTCGGCCTGCACGGCGAGCACCGTGCACGACTTGACCGGCTGGCCGTCCAAGAGCACCGTGCAGGCGCCGCAGTGGGTGGTGTCGCAGCCGATGTGGGTGCCGGTGAGCGACAGCGTCTCGCGCAGGAAGTGCACGAGGAGGAGGCGGGACTCCACCTCGGCCTTGCGCTCGACCCCCTGCACCTTCACCTTGATCTCATGCATCGCCATGGTCAGTGCGCCTCCTTGAGCCCGTGGGGTTTCGCCGGCTCGGCCGCGCGGGCGAGGGCGCGCTTCACGGCCCGCCCGGCGAGCACGCGCGCCATCTGCCGCTTGTACTCGACGGCGCCGCGGCGGTCGGCGCTCGGAGAGGTGGCCGCCGCGGCCAGCCGCGCCGCCTCGGCGATCAGCTCGTCGGTGGGGACCTTGCCGGTGAGCAGCTCCTCGGCGGCGGCGGCGCGGATCGGGGTCGGTCCGGCGTTGGTGAGCGCCAGGCCGATGTTGACGATGGCGCCGTCGGCCCCCAGGGTCAGCTGAGCGGCGGCGGCGGCGGTCGCGAAGTCGCCCACCTTGCGCTCGAGCTTGACGTAGGAACCGCCGCTCCGTAGCGGCGGCGCCGGCGGCATGGGGATGCGGATCTCGGTCAGGATCTCGTCGGCGGCGAGCGCCGTCTGGAAGAGGCCGAGGAAGAAGTCGTCGATGGCGATCGTCCGCTCGCCGCCCGGCCCGCGCGCCACCACCTGGGCGCCGTAGGCGAGCATGGTCGCCGGATGATCGTTCGCCGGATCGCCGTGGGCGAGGTTGCCGCCCACCGTGGCGAGGTTGCGCACCAGCGGATCGGCGATCACCGCCGCCGTCTCGGCGAGCAGCGGATAGCGGCTCTGCACCAGCTCCGAGCGCTCGAGCGCCGCCTCGCGGGTGCGGCCGCCGATCGCCAGGTGGCCGTCGCGCTCCTCGAGGTACTCGAGGCCGGGGATGCGGCCGATGTCGACGAGGTGGCCGGCGGCGCCCAGGCGGAGCTTGAGGAGCGGCAGCAGGCTCTGGCCGCCGGAGAGGACCTTGGCGTCGTCGGGGTGCGCGGTGAGCAGCGCGAACGCCTCCTCGAGCGTCCGCGGTGCGTGGTAGTCGAACGGTGCGGGAATCATCCCTCATCTCCTTTCGCGAGACGGTGGCGCCGCTCGCTGCGGCGGCGGATGCGGTGGCGGATCACAGGTTCATCCGTGATGGATCAGCCAGAAGACCAGCGCGGCGACCGCCGCGACGGCGACCCAGAAACCCGGGCGGCGGAGCTGGCGGCCGGCGGCGCGGCGGAGGGCGACCGCCCCCAGCGAGCCGACGTCGAGCACGTCCTCGGACGGAGCGGGAGCGGGCGGCGGTGGCGCCGGCGGACGCGGGCTCGCCACGGGAGCTGCCGCCGGCGGCGCGGCGGCGGGAACGATGGCCGGCTCCGCCGGCGGTGGCGGTCCTAGAAGCTGTGCGGGCGCGGCGGCCGGGACCGCAGCGACTGTCGTCGGCGCAGAGGGTGCAGCCGGTGCAGCAGCCTCGGCCGCCGGCGCCGCCGCGAGCTCGCGGCGCATCCCCTCGGTGAACTTCTGGAAGAGCGAGTCGCTGACGTCCTGGATCATGCCGCGGCCGAACTGCGCCAGGACGCCGACGACGTTGACGTCGGAGACCACCGTCACCTCGGTCTCGGTGGGCGAGCGCGCCACGATGCGGCTCTTCATCCGCATGTCGGCGCCGCCCTTGCCGCGGGTCTCCTGGCCGGAGGCGGTGAGCTCCGCCTCCCCCGCCGCCTCGTCGAGCCGCTCGAAGTGCATCCTGCCGCGGTAGCTCGCCGTCACCGGCCCGACCTTGATGGTGATCGTGCCGCCGTAGGTCTCGGCGTCCACCTTGCCGGTGATGGCGGCGCCCGGCAGGCAGCGGGCGACGCGGGTGGGGTCGGTCAGAAACGACCACACCTCGGCGGCCGGCGCCGCGACGACGAAGCTCTTGGCGATTTCCATTCCCATGGTGAGCTGGACCTCGGGACCTCAGGCGGTGAGCAGGGGGAGGAGGCGCTCGAGCGACTCCAGGTTATGGGCGGGGAGGAGGTGGTCGACGTGCGGCAGCGCCGCCGCCATGGCGCGGGCGGTGGGCTCGTAGCGCGGGTCGCCGGCAAGCGGGTTCAACCAGAGGACGCGGCGGGCCCGCGCGCGGATGGCCTTCATCGCCGCCGCCAGGGGTTCGAGGTCGCCGCGGTCGAGGCCGTCGGAGAGGATGAGGACCACCGTGCGGGCGTCGACCCGCGCCTCCAGGTGGCGGCGGACGAACTCGCCCAGGCACTCGCCGATCTTGGTGCCGCCCGACCAGTCGGGCACCGCAGCCGCCAGACGGGCGAGAGTGGCCGCCACCTCCCGCTGGCCGCCGCCGGCGCGGAGCCAGGGCGTCAGCCGCACGAGAGCGGTGTTGAAGGCGAAGATCTCGCTCGCCCGCGCCACCTGGCCCAGGGCGAGGACGAAGGTGAGGAGGAAGCGGGCGTGGGGGTCCATCGAGCCGCTGGTGTCGCAGAGCGTCACCAGGCGCGGCGTCTCGCGGGCGCGGGCGCGGCGGGCGAGCGACAGCCACTCGCCGCCGTGCGCCAGGGCGCGGCGGAAGCTGCGCCGCAGGTCGACCTCGCCGCGCCCGGCCGTCGGCACCCGGCGACGGCCGGGGCGGGTGGCGAGGCGGCGGGCGAGCCGGGTGACGAGCGCCTCCATGGCCGCGAGGTCGGCGGCCGAGCACTCCTCGAACGGCCTGCGGCGGAGGGCGACCTCCGGGCTCCATCCCGGCTCCTCGCCGTCGCGGAAGGTCGTCTCCAGGGCGGCCTCCGGACCCGCCGCCGGCAGCGCCGCCCGGCGGGCGCCGGCGGGGCGCGGGCGGGGCGGCTTGGTGGGATCGAAGTCCGGCTGGCGGATCGCCGGCCTCTCCGCCGGCACGTCGCGCGGCGACCACAGCGCGGCGAAGAGCTCCTCGAAGGCGGCGACGTCGCGCGGCCGCACCTTGAGTGCGACGCGGAGCGCCCGCCGCGCCTCGTCGCGGTCGGCGAGGTCGACGAGGGTGAGCGCCGCCAGGCCGTCCGCCTCGTCGCTCAGGGTGACGGCGACGCCGCGGCCGCGGAGCGCCCGCGCGAAGCGCGCCAGGTGGGCGACGAGGTCGCCGGGGCTCTCGGGGATTCCCGGTGAGGCGCCAGCCGCCGCGTGCCCGGCGCGGGCCTCCGCCGGCGCGCTCAGGCGGTCGCCTCCGCCAACACCGCGGCGAGCCCGCCGCCGGCGAGCTCGGTCATGTCGCGCTGGTCCTTGACGATGCAGCCGAGCGTCTCCTCGACCGTCTGGCGGTCGAGGTGCTCGCCCTCGAAGTGGAGGCGCAGCAGCGCCTGCGCCCAGTCGATCGTCTCGGCGACGCCGGGTGCCTTGGCGAGCTGCCGGCGGCGCAGCGCCTGCATGAAGCGGCCGATCTCCTCGGCGAGCCGGGCGCTCGCCCCCGGCACGCGGGCGCGTAGGATGCGCACCTCCTTCTCGAGCGAGGGGTGCTCGATGTAGAGGTAGAGGCAGCGGCGGCGGAGAGCGTCGCCGATCTCGCGGCTGCGGTTCGAGGTGAGGACGACGTACGGGACGTGCTCGGCGCGGATCGTCCCCAGCTCCGGGATGGTGACCTGGAAGTCGGAGAGGACCTCGAGGAGGAAAGCCTCGAAGCCGTCGTCGGCGCGGTCGACCTCGTCGATGAGGAGGACCGGCGGCCCCTCGCGGCGGGTGATGGCGCGCAGCAGCGGCCGCTCGAGCAGATAGGCGCGGCCGAAGATCAGGTCCTCGATCTCGCCGGCGCTCCTGCCCTCCTGCTCGGCGATGCGCAGGCGGAGCATCTGGCGCTGGTAGTTCCACTCGTAGAGCGAGGCCGAGACGTCCAGCCCCTCGTAGCACTGCAGGCGAATGAGCTCGGTCCCCAGGTGGCGGGCGAGGACCTTGGCGATCTCCGTCTTCCCCACCCCGGCGTCGCCCTCGATGAGGAGCGGCCGGCGCATCTCCTGCGAGAGGAAGAGGGCGGTGGCAATCGCCGGATCGGCGATGTAGCCCAGCCGCTCCATCGCCGCCGCCAGAGCCGCGATTTCCGCTCTCAAGCCGCTCCTCGCACCGACCGGTCGGCATCGGAGGAGCCAAGGAACCGCTCGGGCGCAGCGAGGAAGCGCTCGCGGCAGCCGGCGCAGCAGAAGGAGTAGGTCGCCCCGGCGTGCTCGGCGGTGTGGCGGGCGCCGGCGATCTCGACGGTCATGCCGCAGACCGGGTCGATGGCGTCGATCGGCTCGACGGTCTCGCCGGTGTGAACATCCGCTTCCTGGGCGGCAGCCGCCGGCGCCGCCCGCCGCCGCTCGACAATCTCGGCGAGCACGGAGAGGGCGATCTCCTCGGGGAGGCGGGCGCCGATCGCCACCCCGGCCGGGCTGCGGATGGCGGCGAGCGCCGCCTCGCTCACCCCCGCGGCGCGGAGCGACGGCAGCATCTGGGCGAAGCGCTTGGCGCTCGCCACCACGCCGAGGTAGGCGGGGGCGAGCGAGAGCGCCTCGCGGATGGCCTCCTCGTCGCCCTCCCCCATCGTCGCGACGACGGCGAAGACCGGCGCCAGCGAGCGCGCCGGGAGCGCCGCGGCCGCGGCGAGCACCTGGTCGGCGTCGGGGAAGAGGCCGGGATCGTCCGCGGCGGCGGCGCCCACGGCGGCCACCGAGTAGCCCATCGCCTTGGCCAGGCGGACGAGCGCGCGCGCCGTGGGAGAGACGCCGAAGACGGCGAGGCGGGCGGCCGGCAGGACGGGCTCGAGATAGATCTCCACGCTCCCTCCGCTGTGGCAGGTCATGGGGAAGACGGCGACGCCGCGCCGCGCCGCCCACTCGGGGGCGGCGGGGTCGGGGGTCAAGGCGAGCAGGCGGGGCTGGCCGTCGGCGAGCGCCCGGTGCGCCTCGCGGACGACAGTCGGCTGCGTGCAGCTGCCGCCCAGCCAGCCGTGGAACTCGCCCGCCGCGGTGACCAGCGCCATGTCACCCGCCTGCGCCGAGCTCGCCGGCTGCCGGCGCACCACGACGGCGAGCACGAACGGTTCCTCCCGCCGCGCCAGGTCCGCCGCCCGCTGCAGGAGCTCGGCGTGCATCGCGGGGCTAGCTGGCCTCCTCGTCCATCCGCAGGTGCTCGGCCTGGAAGCGGGAGTAGTCGGCCGGCAGGTCGAGGTCGGCGAGCGCCGCCGCCGGCCACGGCACACGCTCGGCCTCAGCGTGGTGGCGCTTGACGATCTGCTTGCCGCAGGTGCCGGCCATGTCGGTGATCTCGCGGAAGAGCGCTCGATCGTACACCATGGGAGGCGCCTGGACCCCCGCGTAGTCGGAGAGGACGAGGGGCGCCGCCGTGGCGCGATAGCGCGCGATCAGGGCGGCGATCATCTCCGCGGTGACGAACGGCATGTCGCCCAGCATCACCATCGCCGCCGGCACCGCCGGCCGCAGCGAGGCGAGGGCGTTGAAGCCGGCGCGGAGCGAGGAGCTGATCCCCTCCTCGTAGAGCGGGTTGGCGACCAGCTGGCAGGGCAGCCCGTCGAGCTCCGCCGCCGCGCGCGCCGCCTGGTGGCCGAGGACCACCAGCAGCGGGGCGACGCCGCCGGCGAGCGCCCGCCCCGCCGACCGCCGCAGCAGGCTCTCACCGCCGACGTCCAGGAGGAGCTTGTTGGTCCCCATCCGGCTCGAGGTGCCAGCGGCGAGGAGGAGGCCGGCGACCGGCGCGGCGACGCGACCCGACGGCTGATCAGCCGGCCGATCGAGCTGCGGATCAGCCGGCATGGATCGCCTCCCGGCGCATGGCGAGATGGCGCGGCTCGCGGCGGGCGATGAAGGCGAGGAGCTCGGCGACGATCGAGACGGCGACCTGGCGCGGCCCGTCGGCGCCGAGGTCGAGCCCGACGGGACCGAAGACCCGCTCGTCGTGCGGCCGGTCGATCTCGCGCAGGATCGCCTCGGTCCGCGCGCGCGGGCCGAGCAGCCCGACGTAGGGGAGCTCCGCGGCGAGCAGGCGGCGGGTCCACTCGCGGTCCTGGCCGAGCGAATGGGTCTTGATCACCGCGAGGGCGCGGTCGAGCGGCGGCAGGAGGACCGCCGGGTCCTCGGCGCGGCCGAGCAGCAGCCGGTGCGCCTGGGGGAAGAGCTCGGGGGCGAGGAGCGCCGGGCGGTAGTCGACGACGGTGACGCGGAAGCCGGCGTCGGCCGCATAGGCGACGAGAGGGCGGGCGTCCTCGCCGGCGCCGCAGACGACGAGGTGCGGCGGCGGCGGCAGCGCTTCGACGAAGATGCCGCGGCCGCCGGCGCGATGGACCAGCGAGCGGCCGCCGGCGGCGAGAGGCGCGCGCGCCCGAGAAGTCGCCGCGCGGTCGAGCTCCCGGCCGCCGAGCGAGCCGGAGACCGCTCCTCCCGCCTCGACGATCATGCTGCGCCCCAGCTCCGGGATGATCTCCGGCAGACCGACCTCGGCAGGCGCGGCGATCTCCGACCGGGCTTCGACGACGGTGGCGAGCGCGAAGGGGGCGTCGCCGGCGAGGAGCTCGCGCAGGCGGGGCGCCCGCTCGGCGAAGGAGCCCGCGGTCGCCGGCTGGATGAAGACGTCCACCCGCCCGTTGCAGCCCAGCCCGAGCCCCCACACCACGTCCTCGTCGCCGCCGGTGTCGTAGTGGCGCAGGCAGGGCGTGCCAGTCTCGACGACGAGCCTGGCGATCTCACGCACGTCCGCCTCGAGGCAGCCGCCGCTGACGCTGCCGAGGGTGCCGCCGGACTCTTCGATGAGGAGCTTGGCGCCGGGACGGCGGTAGGCGGAGCCGGAGATACCGACGACGGTGGCGAGGGCCGCGCGCTCCCCCTCCGCGGCCAGCTCGGCAAGGCGCGCGAGAACCTCGGCGGTCTCCTTCCAGTGGTTCATCCCACCCCCAGGGCCAAAATACGCCCCGCGGACCGCCGATTCAAGAGCCGGCGCCGCGGCGGAGAGAGGGCCTCGACCGCGGCCTAGCGCTCCGGCGCTCCGACCGCCGTCACCGTCGAGCCGGGGAGCGCCGCCGGCGCCGGATCGCCCGCCGTCGCCGCGATGTCGCAGTCGCCGAGATGCTCGGCCTTCCAGCGCATGGCCATGAGGATGCGGTTGTAGCCGCTCGGGTGGTCGAAGAAGACCCACTCCTCGAGGGGTCCCGGGCGCAGCTTGCGGTACTCGGCGAGGAGGAGCGCCGCCTCGGCCATGCCGTCCGGCTGGCGCGAGGCGTTGACGCCGAAGAGGTCGGCCTCCGCCTCGGAGGTGCGCACCAGCGTGTTGGTGATCGGCGTCAGCACGAAGAGATAGGCGGCGAAGAGCGCCGCGAGCAGAGGCAGCGCCGCGGTGTCGGCGAGGCCGCGCAGGCGGTAGCGCGGGCCGCAGCGGGCGAGCGCCGCGGCATAGCTCCAGGAGAGGAAGGCGAGGCCGAGGGCGATCAGCAGGCTGAAGTCGACGAGCATCTTGGAGACGTGGTGGAGCACGTAATGGCCCATCTCGTGCCCCATCACCGCCTCGATGGTGCGCGGCGAGGCGCGGCGCAGCAGGTTGTCGTTGAGCTCGATGCGCAGCGTGCCGAAGAGCCCGGTGACGTGGGCGCTCACCCGCGAGCTCTGCTTCGAGGCGTCCGCCACGAAGACGTGCTCGGCGGGGATGCCGTTGGCGCGGGCGAGGCGGAGGATGGGGCCGCTCACCACCGGGTTGGCGAGCGGCGTGATGCGGTTGAAGAGCGGCTCGATCCACACCGGCGCGACGACGATGGCGACGACGAGGAAGGCGGCGCCGAGCGCCGAGCCCCACAGCCACCAGGTGCGCGGCGCCCGCCGCAGCAGGGCGTAGAGCGAGGCGATGGCGAGCGCGCCGACGACCGCCAGAATGGTGAGGCCGATCGCCTGCTCCCCCAGCCAGGGGCCGAAGGTCTGGTTGGCGAGGCCGTAGCGGTGCTCGCGGAAGTAGTCGGAGTAGACGGTGAGCGGAAAGGTCGCCAGATAGACCAGGCAGGCGTAGACGGCGCCGTAGAGCAGGTCGCGCAGGAAGGCGACACCGGTCGCCCGCTCGGTCCAGCCGCGCAGGCCGACCGAGAGGCCGCTGGCGAGGAACAGCCAGGCGACGGCGAGGAGGTAGAGGAAGCTCCACAGCTGCAGCCAGTAGCCGCCCTCGAAGTAGGCGTCGGAGCGCGCTCGGGCCGCCGGCGACAGCCGGGACAGGTAGGCCTCCGTCGCCGCTTCGGCCGAGAAGGGCGCCGCGGCGGCGGTGGTGCCGCTTGCGGCCGGTGCCGCGGTCGCGACCGGAAAGGTGAGGACGGTGGCGGCCGGAGCGGCGGCGGCAGGAGACGCCAGACTCGCGGCGACGACCGCGGCGGCGAGCAGCGAGGGCAGATGGCGGGCGATCGAGCTTCCGGGCATGGCGATGCTCTCCGCTGACGGCGATCGGTGGCGCGCGAGGCGAGGGATCGGGGCGAGTCTATGCCGAGCGCGCCGGCCGCGGGGCGAGCGCGGCGAGCGAGCGGCCGAGCGGGTGGCGTCTTCCGGCGACTTCTGACGCCTTCGCGGGCCCCGCCGCCGGCACTTCCGCGCCCCCTCGCCGGCAGCTCTCCGCAGCGCTCCGGCTGATGCGTCTTTGGCTGGATCTTCGCGAATGATTATGCTAAAACTCGTGCACTTTTGAGAGGACGGTACGGCCGCACGCCCGCGGACGACGAGGGGGTGCGACGCGTGCGGAAACCAGCGGCGGAGCGCGGCGAACGCGCCGGCGGCGCCCGGTGGATCGGCCACCCCGCGGGCGGCGGGCGGACGGGGCGGGGCGGGAAACGAGGCAGATGAGTCAAGAGCTTCCCATCATCCAGATCAAGAGCTGTCTGCTGGTCAGCATCCAGACCGAGCTGCACGACCGCTTGGCGCTCGACCTCCAGGCGGCGCTCATGGAGCGGGTGCGGGCGACCGGCAGCCGCGGCGTCATCCTCGACGTCTCCGCGGTCGAGATCATCGACAGCTACATCACCCGCATCCTGAACGACATCGGCAAGTCGGTCCGCTTCATGGGCGCCACCTGCTTCATCGTCGGCATCCGGCCGGCGGTCGCCATGACGCTGATCGAGATGGGCGTCGAGCTCGACGCCGTCTCCACCGCGCTCAACCTGGACCTCGCCCTGGAGAGGCTCGAGCTGCTGCAATGACGACGGTCGAGAACGCCATCTCCTCGGCGCTCGCCGGCGCTATCACCGAGATCACCCAGCGGAGCATCTTCAACCGCCTGGGCGGCCTGGCGACGCGGCCGCTGCCGGACCTGGGCGACGCCGAGCGGCGCAAGGTGATGTCCGAGCTGGAGACCTCGGTGCGCCTGTTCGCGCGCGACAACCACAGCGACCTGATCGCCGCCTGCCAGCGCGCCTTGAACGGCGAGGCGCCGGCGCCGCGCAGCAGCTCGCGCGCCGGGATGGTCAAGGGGCTCGACATCCGCGAGGAGAAGGACATCGCCACGGCCCGCCTCGAGGCCTGGTCGGAGGCGGTGCGCATCGGCCTCTCGAAGTTCACCTCGGTCAAGGTGGCGACGGCGGTCTCCGAGCTGGCCAGGAACATCGTCTTCTACGCCGGCTCGGGCCGCGTCGAGCTGCGCTCGGCGGTCGACGCCGACCGCGCGCACCTCGAGATCATCGCCAAGGACCACGGGCCGGGGATCGACCGCGCCAAGCTCGACGAGATCTACGGCGGCACCTACCGCTCCACCCGCGGCATGGGCAAGGGGCTGATGGCGGTCAAGAAGCTGACCGACGAGTTCCACCTCGACACCGGCCCCGGGCGCGGCACCACCGTCACCTGCCTCTTCCGGGGCGACCGGTGAGGTTCGGCGGCTTCAGCCGGCCCTTCCGCGGCCTCACCGTCTGCGGCGACCGCTACTTCGCCGTCGAGGAGGAGGGCACGACGGTGGCGGCGGTGGTCGACGGCCTCGGCCACGGCTACGAGTCCTCGGTCGCCGCCGAGCGCGCCGTCGAGGTCATCCGCGACAACCTGCATCTGTCGACCGACGCCATCGTGCAGCGCTGCCACGAGGCCTTGAAGCCCACCCGCGGCGCCGCCGTCGGCGTGCTCAAGATCAGCGCCGCCGGCAGCGGCGAGTTCTGCGGCGTCGGCAACATCGAAGTGCAGTCGCTCGTCGGCCGCCCGCCGTCGGTCTTCTGCATCGCCGGCATCGTCGGCCACAACATGCGCCTAGCGCGCAGCATGGCGTTCCAGATGGACGCCGGCGACATCTACTGCGTGCACTCGGACGGCGTCTCGGCGCGCGGCGAGGCAAAGAAGTCCTGCCTACCCGGGCCGCCTGACGAGGTGGCGCGGCGCATCGTCGAGACCTGGGGGCGGCAGCACGACGACGCCACCGCCCTCGTGCTGGGCTACCAGGCCGACGCCATGCTCTCGGCGGCCGCGGCCGCGAGCCGCTGACCATGGCCGGGAGCGGCGCGCCGGAAGGAGGCGGAGCGATGGCGGAGGCGACGATCGGTGCCCACACCACCTACTTCGAGGAGCCGGACATCATCTTCATGCGGCTGGTCGGCGAGGTGTCGCGGGAGGAGGGGATGGCGCTCAACCAGCGCCACCGCACCTTCGGCGAGGGGCGCCACCACGTCTTCTTCCTCATCGATCTGGCGCGCCTCGAGAAGATCGACCCGGAGGTGCGCCGGGTGGCGACCGAGACCCTCCGCGACGTGCCGCTGCGCGGCATGGCGCTCTACAGCGCGCCGCTCAAGGCCAAGGTGATCGCCAAGCTCATCATCACCGCGCTCAACATGTTCAAGCGCGACGCCTCCACCAACCCCGTCATATTCACCAAGACCGAGGACGAGGCGCGGGCCTGGCTCGCCGCCAGGCGACTCGAAATTCAGAGCGCCGCTTGAGGCGCTCAATCCCGGAGAACCCATCGGATGGCAAGTGAGCCCGAAGTCGTAGAGATCCCGCCCGAGCGGCTGCAGAAGGTGATCGAGGCGCTGTCGTACGCCACGGTCGACGAGTTCAACTCCTGCCTCGACCTGCTGCGCAGCGGCGACGGCGACGAGGACGACTTCGCCGAGCTGGAGACCGCCTTCACCATCTTCGTCGAGGAGCTCGCCGACGCCAAGACCGCCCTGAAGGAGGCCCTCGCCAAGCACGAGGTCGCCAACCGCGAGCTGGAGGCAAAGCTGGCGACGATCGAGATGCAGCAGGCCGCCATCCGCGACCTCTCGACGCCGATCATCGAGGTGTGGGGCGGCGTCCTCTGCCTCCCCGTCGTCGGCATCGTCGACAGCCAGCGCAGCGCCGAGATGACCGAGACGCTCCTCGAGACGATCGTCGCCAAGCAGGCGCGCCTCGCCATCGTCGACATCACCGGCATCGACGTCATGGACACCAAGACCGCCGACCACTTCATCAAGATGGCGAAGGCGGTGCGCCTGCTGGGCGCCGAGTGCATCATCAGCGGCATCAACCCGGGGATCGCGCAGACGCTCACCCACATCGGCGTCGACTTGACCGGTGTGCGCACCATGCGCAGCCTGCGCGACGCCCTGCAGCTCCACCTGCGGGAAACCGAGCAGATCAACCACGGCCTCCGCAAGCTCGAGCTCTAGGCCGCGCGCATGGCGATCGCGGCCCCGCAGGTGACGGTCCCGGCGGCCTTCCCGGTGCGCGGGCAGGCGGACGTGGTGGTGGCGCGCCGCGCCGCGCAGCGGCTGGGGCTCGCCGCCGGCCTGTCGCCCCAGCACGCCACCGAGATCGCCATCGTCGTCTCCGAGCTCGCCACCAACATCGTCAAGTACGGCGTCCGCGGCGAGGTGGCGCTCGCCTGGGAGCCCGGCCTCTTCACCGTCGTCGCCAAGGACGTCGGCCCGCCGATCCACGACATGGAGACCGCCATCGTCGACGGCTGCGACGACCGCGGACCGATCGACCCCGCCCTCTTCGCCAGCCGCGGCGGGCTCGGCACCGGCCTCGGCGCGGTGGTGCGCCTCGCCGACCGCTTCGAATGCCGCCAGGACTCGGGCGGCAAGGAGATCACCGTGAGGTTCTTCCGATGAGCGCCCGGCCGCCGACCCGCGTCACCGTCACCCCCGACCGACTCGAGCAGACCATCCGGGCGCTGTCGTTCGCCGCCGTCCGCCGCTTCGAGCCCTGCCTCGACCTGCTGCGCGAGGAGTTCAAGGACGACTCGTACGGCGAGCTCGAGATGGCCTTCTCCATCTTCGTCGAGGACATGGCGGCGGCGCAGAGCAGCCTCGAGGGGGCGCTCGGCCGCTACGAGATCGCCAACCGCGAGCTGGAGGAGAAGCTGGCGACGATCGAGCACCAGCAGAACGCCATGCGCGAGCTGTCGAGCCCGATCATCGAGGTCTGGGACGGCATTCTCTGCCTGCCGGTGGTGGGGATCGTCGACACCCAGCGCAGCGCCGAGATGTCGGCGGCGCTCCTCGACAGCATCGTCTCGCGGCGGGCGCGCTTCGCCATCGTCGACCTGACCGGCGTCGACGTCATCGACACCCGGACCGCCGATCACTTCCTCAAGATGGCGCGCGCCGTCCGCCTGCTCGGCGCCGAGTGCATCCTGACCGGCATCAAGCCCGCCGTCGCCCAGACCCTGGTCCACATCGGGGTCGACCTGACTGATCTGACGACTCTGCGCAGCCTGCGCGAAGCGCTGCAGCGGCACCTCCCCGCCGCCAGCTAGCGGGGACCCGTCCACCAGGAGGAGATCCGATGCACGACGACGACCGAGTCGGCGCTCACCTCTGCCGCTTCGAGGAGCCCGACATCATCTACATGGAGTTCCATGGCCCGGTGAGCCTCGAAGAGGGCCGCGAGATCAACCGCCGCCACGTCGCCTGGGGAAAGTGCCACGACGACGTCTTCTTCCTCATCAACCTGAAGGAGCTCGAGAGCATCGATCCCGGCGTGCGCAAGGAGGCGGGGCCGGTGATGCAGGCGATGCCGCTGCGCGGCGCCGGCGTCTACGCCGCCCCCCTGAAGGCGCGGGTGGTCGCCAAGCTCATCCTGACCGCGGTCAACATGTTCCGCAGCGAGGGCGACCGCGTGCCCTTCCACTTCGTTCCCACCGAGGAAGAGGCCCGCGGCTGGATCGAGAAGCGCCGCCGCGAGCTCGGTATCGGCGCCGGCGTCGCCGCCGCCCAGGCATAGGGGTCCGGCGCTCTCGGCGCTCCCGGCGCCGAGCGAGCGCCGTCGGCTGCCTAGCCGACCTTGCGCAGGAGGACGAGGGAGCGCGCCGCGACCTGGATCTCGGCGCCGGTCTCGAAGCGCGCCGCGGGCCCCGCCGGCGGCGCGGCTTCGGCGGCCGTGGTGGCCTCGGCGGTGTCGAGGAGCTTCTCCCAGCTCCCCGCCCAGGCGCCGCCCGGCAGGTGGAAGGGCAGCGGGTCGTGGTGGGCGTTGAACAGCACGTAGAAGCTGTCGTCGACGATCCTCTCGCCGCGCGCGTCGAGGCTCTCGATCGCCTGGCCGTTGAGCAGCACGGCGAGCGACTTGGCGAAGCCGCTCTGCCAATCCTCGCCGCTCATCTCCTCGCCGTCGAGCCGGAACCAGCCGATGTCCTGACCCTCGCCGCCCTGGATGCCGCGGCCGAGGAACCAGCGGCGACGGTGGAAGACGGGGTGCTCGCGGCGGAGGCGGATGAGGCCGGCGGTGAAGGCGAGGAGGCTCTCGTCGACCGCCTCCCAATCGAGCCAGGAGATTTCGTTGTCCTGGCAGTAGGCGTTGTTGTTGCCGCGCTGGGTGCGCCCCATCTCGTCGCCGCCCAAGAGCATCGGGATGCCCTGTGAGAGGAAGAGAGTGGCGAGGAAGTTGCGCTGCTGGCGGCGGCGCAGAGCGAGCACCGCGGGGTCGTCGGTCGGCCCCTCGACGCCGCAGTTCCACGAGCGGTTGGTGCTCTCCCCGTCGCGGTTCTCCTCGCCGTTCGCCTCGTTGCGCTTGTCGTTGTAGGAGACCAGGTCGGCGAGCGTGAAGCCGTCGTGGGCGGTGACGAAGTTGACCGAGGCCGAGGGGCGGCGGCCGTTGAGCTCGTAGAGATCGGAGCTGCCGGTGAAGCGGTAGGCGAAGTCGCTCACCCCCTGCTCGGCGCCGCGCCAGAAGTCGCGCGCCCCGTCGCGATACTTGCCGTTCCACTCCGACCACAGCGGCGGGAAGTTGCCCACCTGATAGCCCCCCTCGCCGACGTCCCAGGGCTCGGCGATGAGCTTCACCTTCGACACCACCGGGTCCTGCTGGATGAGGTCGAAGAAGGCCGACAGCCGGTCGCATTCGTGGAGCTCGCGGGCGAGCGCCGCCGCGAGGTCGAAGCGGAAGCCGTCGACGTGCATCTCGAGCACCCAGTAGCGCAGCGAGTCCATGATGAGCTGGAGGACGTGCGGGTGCCGCATGTTGAGGCTGTTGCCGGTGCCCGTGTAGTCCATGTAGCGGCCCGGCGCGTCCGGCATCAGCCGGTAGTAGGCCGGGTTGTCGATCCCCTTGAGCGACAGCACCGGGCCCAGGTGGCTGCCCTCGGCGGTGTGGTTGTAGACGACGTCGAGGATCACCTCCAGGCCGGCGGCGTGGAGGGTCTTCACCATCCGCTTGAACTCCTGCACCTGCGCCCCGCGGTCTCCCGCCGAGCTGTAGCCGTTGTGCGGCGCCAGGAAACCGATCGAGTTGTAGCCCCAGTAGTTGCGGAGCCCCATCTCGACCAGCCGATGGTCGTGGATGAGCTGGTGCACGGGGAGAAGCTCGACGGCGGTGACGCCGAGGCGCTTCAGGTGATCGATGACCGCCGGCTCGGCGAGTCCGGCGTAGGTGCCGCGGAGCTCCGCCGGCACCTTCGGGTGGCGCGCCGTCATCCCCTTGACGTGGACCTCGTAGAGCACCGTGTCGTGCGCCGGGATGCGAGGTGGGCGGTCGCCGCCCCAGTCGAAGAACGGGTTGATGACGACCGAGCGCGGCGCGAACGGCGCGCTGTCGGCGCCGTCGGGCGGCCCGTCGGCATCGTCCACCGCGTGGTCGTACATGGCGCGGTCCCAGCGCACCTCGCCGGCGACCGCCTTCGAGTACGGATCGAGCAGCAGCTTGGCCGGATTGCTCCGCAGCCCCTCGGCCGGAGCCCAGCGGCCGTGCACGCGATAGCCGTAGAGCTGCCCCGGCTGCACCTGAGGCAGGTAGCCGTGCCAGCAGAGCGCGGTCTGCTCCGGGAGCTCCACCCGCGTCTCCTCGCCGCCCTCTGAGAACAGGCAGAGCTCCACCTTCTCCGCCACCTCGGAGAACAGCGAGAAGTTCGTCCCCGCCCCATCGAACGTCGCTCCCAACGGATACGGCTCACCCGGCCACACGCGCATCGCAAATCCTCCTTGCCATCAGCGGCTCTCGCGGCTCCTGCCGGAGGAGCAAGGGATATGCCAGAAGAGGCTCACTCCCCTATCTCCCCAGCGCCTCCTCGATGACGTCGAAGATCCGCTGCGCTTCCATCTCGGTGACGATGTAGGGCGGCAGGGTGTAGACGATGTTGCCGAGGGGGCGGAGGAGGACGCCGCGGTCGAGGGCGAAGGCGGCGAGGTCGAGGCCCTGGCGGTCGAAGTAGCCGCCGCCGGCCTCGGGGGTCAGCTCGACGGCGGCCATCAGGCCGATGCCGCGGACGGCGGCGACGCGCCGGTGGGCGGCGAGGCGCTCCAGGCGGCCGGCGAAGAGGCGCTCGAGCGCGGCGATGCGGGCGAGCGCCCCCTCCTCCTCGAAGATCGCCAGGCTCTCGAGCGCCACCGCGCAGGCGAGCGCGTTGCCGGTGAAGGAGTGGCCGTGGAAGAGGGTGCGGCTGCGGTCGGCGGAGAGGAAGGCGCGGTAGACCTCGTCGCTCGCGAGCGTCGCCGAGAGCGGCAGGTAGCCGCCGGTGAGGGCTTTCGAGACGCAGAGGAGGTCGGGCTCGATGGGCCCGTGCTCGCAGGCGAAGAGGCGGCCGGTGCGGCCGAAGCCGGTCAAGATCTCGTCGGCGATGAGCGGGATGCCGCGCCGCGCGGTCTCGGCGCGCACTTCGCGCAGGAAGCCCGGCGTCTGCACCAGCATGCCGCCGGCGCCCTGCAGCATCGGCTCGACGATCACCGCCGCCACGCGGTCGCCCTCGCGCGCCAGGATGTCGGCGAGCGGCGGCGAGGCGCTGCCGCGCGCCGCCGAGCTCGGCGTCGCGGCCCGCCGCACGGTGAAGAGGAGGTCGGCGAAGGCGGCGTGGAAGGCCGCCACCCCCGAGGCCGCCATCGCCCCGAAGGTGTCGCCGTGGTAGGCGTCGTCGAAGGCGACGAAGAGGGTGCGGCCGGCCTCGCCGCGGTGCGCCCACATCTGCCAGGCCATCTTGAGCGCCACCTCGACGGCGGTCGAGCCGTCGTCCGAGTAGAACACCCAGGGGAGGCCGCCGGGAGCGCGCGCAGCGAGCGCCGCGGCGAGCCGCGCCGCCGGCTCGTGGGTGAAGCCGGCGAAGATCACCTGCGCCAGCGACTCGGCCTGGCGGGCGAGCGCGCGGTTGAGGCGCGGGTGGTTGTGGCCGTGGAGGATGACCCACCAGGAGGAGATGGCGTCGAGGACGGCGCGGCCGTCCGCCAGGTGGAGGTAGGCGCCCTCGGCACGCGCCACCGGCAGCGGCGGCGGCGCCGTCGCCATCTGGGTGTACGGGTGCCAGACGTGGCGCCGGTCGAGGTCGAGCCAGGCGGGAGGAAGCTCGCTCATGCCCGCTCCAGGTGCTCGGCGAGGCGCGCCGTGGGATCGAAATCGCCGGCGGCGCGGGCGACCGCGGCGCGATCGAACGAGGCGAGGGGCTCGATGGGCGCCACCTCGGCGATCACCGGGACGCCGCCGAAGCGCTCGATGGCGGCGCGGTTCTCGGCGTCGGGCGGGCCGTTCATCACCACGCCGAGGACGGCGATGCCGCGCCCGCGGAGCGCTTCGAGCGAGAGCAGCGTGTGGTTGATCGTCCCCAGCCCGCTCTTGGCGACGAGGAGACAGGGGAGGCCGGCGGCGGCGAGGAGGTCGATCAGCAGCGCGTTCTCGTTGAGCGGCACCAGCAGGCCGCCGACGCCCTCGACGACGAGCGCCCGCTCCGGCCGCGCCGCCCGGTGCGCGGCGAAGGCGGCGAGGACGGCGGCCGGATCGATGACGGTGCCCGCCAGCCGCGCCGCGAGGTGCGGCGAGACCGGAGGCGCGAACAGGTAGCGCTCGGCGAGGATCTCGACCTCCGGCGGAGCGAGGCGAGCGACCGTCTCGCTGTCGGTCGGCAGGCGCTCGGGGCCGGCATCGCCGCCGGCACCGGTCGCCAGCGGCTTCCAGTAGGCGAGCGGCCGCGGGCCGGCGTAGCGCGCCAGGACGAGCGCCGAGATCACCGTCTTGCCGACGTCGGTGCCGGTGCCGACGACCGCCAGGCTCACCCTCCTTCGCCTCCCGCCGCGTCCCCCGCGAGGAGCAGCGGCGCGGCGATCTCGGCGAGCGCCGCCGCGAGGGCGTCGATCTCGCCCTCTGTGCGGTCGGCATGGACCGAGATGCGCAGGCGGGCGGTCCCCGGCGCCACCGTCGGTGGGCGGACGGCGCGCACGTCGAAGCCGCGCCGCACGAGCTCGGCGGCGACCGCCATGGCGCGCTCGTTGTCGCCGAGGACGAAGGGCACGATGGGGCCGCACGCCGTCGCGGGGACGGCGCCGCCCAGACCCGCCGCGGCGAGCGCCCGCCGTAGGCGCTCGGCGAGGCCGAGGGCGCGCACGCGCCGCTCCGGCTCCGCCTCCAGGCGGTCGAGGGCGGCCTCCGCGGCGTGGACGAGGAGCGGCGGCACGGCGGTGGTGAAGAAGAAGGTCCGGCAGCGCTGGACGAGATAGTCGACGAGCAGCCGCGGCCCGGCGACGAAGGCGCCGGCGGTGCCGAGCGCCTTGCCGAAGGTGGAGACGATGGCGAGGGCGCGGCGCTCGATGCCGTAGCGCTCGGCGAGCCCGGAGCCGCGGGAGGCGCCGAAGAGGCCGGTGGCATGGGCATCGTCGATGACGAGGGCGGCGCCATGGCGCCGGGCGAGGTCGGCGTAGCGGTCGAGCGGCGCCACGTCGCCGTCCATGCCGAAGAGCGACTCGGTGACGAGGACGGTGCGGCCGGCCGGCCGATCGCTCGGCCAGGGGCGGGCGAGCTGGTGCTCGATCGCCGCGAGGTCGAGGTGCGGCACGATCGCCCGCTCGCAGCCGGAGAGGCGGAGGCCGTCGATGAGGCTGGCATGGTTGGCGGCGTCGGAGATGGCGCGGTCCCCCGGCCCGAGGAGCGCCGCGAGCAGGCCGACGTTGGCCTGGTAGCCGCTGGGGAAGAGGAGCGCCGCCTCGGTCCCCTTCCATGCCGCCAGCCGCCGCTCGAGCGCGCCATGCGCCGCGGTCTCGCCGCGCAGGAAGCGCGAGGCGGGAGCGGTGAGCGGCGCCGAGGCGGGGAGCGCCGCGAGGCGCGCCAGGAGGTCGCGGCGGAAGCTGGGATCAGCGGCGAGGCCGAGGTAGTCGTTCGAGGTGAAGTCGATGCCGGATGGGGGACGGAGCTCGCGGCTGAGGCCGTCCGCGGCGATGTCGGCGAGGCACCGCGCCAGCTCGTCGAGGAAGGGCGGCGCCGCGCCGTCCGCCACGCCCACCTCCACAGTCGGCGTCTGCGCAGCCGGCCCCCTCAGGGTGTCTCCCTCGTGGATCGTCCCCTCGCGCGGCGTCGGCACGAGCGCCGGGCGAGCGGTCAGGGCGCCGGGATCGCCGGGGTCGGCGAGGTCTGCGGCTGCAGGCCGAGGCGTTCGAGCAGCTCGGCGTCGTGGTCCCGGCCGGGGTTCGGGGTGGTGAGCAGCCGCTCGCCGGTGAAGATCGAGTTGGCGCCGGCGAGGAAGCAGAGCGCCTGCGTCGAGGCCGACATCTCGGTGCGCCCGGCGGAGAGGCGGACGCGGCTCCGCGGCAGCACGATGCGCGCCGCGGCGATCAGGCGCACCAGCTCGATCTCGTCGACCGGCGGCCGCTCGGCGAGCGGCGTGCCGGAGACGCGGACGAGGGTGTTGATCGGCACGCTCTCCGGCTGCGGGTCGAGGCGGGCGAGGACGCCCAGCATGCCGATGCGGTCCTCGATGCTCTCCCCCATCCCGAGGATGCCGCCGCAGCAGACGGAGATGCCGGCGGCGCGGACGCGCTCGAGCGTCGCCAGGCGGTCGGCGTAGGTGCGCGTCGTGATGACGCGGTCGTAGTAGGCCGGCCCGGTGTCGAGGTTGTGGTTGTAGGCGGTCAGCCCCGCCTCGGCGAGGCGCTCGGCCTGCTCGGCGGTCAGCATCCCCAGCGTGCAGCAGGCCTCGAGGCCGAGGTCGCTGACGCCGCGGACCATGGCGAGCACGCGGTCGAAGTCGCGGCCGTCCCTCACCTGCCGCCAGGCGGCGCCCATGCAGAAGCGGGTCGAGCCGGCGTCGCGCGCCTGGCGCGCCGCGGCGAGCACCTCGTCCAGGCCGGCGAGCGGCTCGGCGTCGACCGCGGTCTCGTAGCGGGCGCTCTGCGGGCAGTAGGCGCAGTCCTCCGGGCAGCCGCCGGTCTTGATCGAGAGCAGCGTGCAGAGCTGCACGGTCGCCGGATCGTGATGCTGGCGGTGGACCTGCTGGG
This sequence comes from uncultured Acidobacteriota bacterium, assembly GCA_963755825.1. Classification (GTDB taxonomy): domain Bacteria; phylum Acidobacteriota; class Thermoanaerobaculia; order Multivoradales; family UBA5704; genus DATBQN01. Next base: position 1,770,927 of record CAVWLA010000001.1, read on the forward strand.
CGCGGAAGAGGAGCTCGGGGAACGGCAGGCGGTAGAGGGCGCCGATCTCGGCGTCGGTCCAGTCGTGGCGGGCGGCGCCGGTCTCGCGGGCTGTCGTCTCGGAAAGGGGCATGGCGCTCCGGGCGAGAGGTTTGATCGGGGATACTGCCAGGGCAGGATAGACGAAACTCGGCGAGGGGCACAAGGCGAAGGCGGCAGCCCCGCCCTGGCGCCGCCTCGACCGATCTGGGATCATCGCCGCGAGGAGGGAACGCTCATGGACTCCGACGCGAACGACCCCGACATCGCGCAGCACCTCGACGGCAGCCCGGCCTGGGCGCTGGAAGACGAGCGGCCGGAGGACGACGAAGATCTCGAGGACGGCGAGGATCTCGCGGGTCTCGAGGATGACGAAGAGGAAGACGATGATGACGAGGACGACGACGACATCGTCGACGAGGCCTCCGAGGAGTCCTTCCCGGCGAGCGACCCGCCGGCTTTCACCCCCTGATCCCGCCGCATCGGACGCTCTCCCCGCCGGCGGCCCGCCGAGCCTTCCCGGTCATCTGTCCGACCTTCCCGGTGATCCGCCGGGCCTTCCCGATCGCGCGGAAGGCCGTGCCGATCGCCTGGCAGACCGTAACGGCCCAGCCGAAAGGCGAGAAAGAGCCGTAGGATCGCCGTCGTGGCACGCGGTTGGGAGAGCAAGTCGGTCGAATCGCAGATCGAGAGCGCCGGAGCGGCCGCCGACCGCGGCGAGGCGCTGACGCCGGAGCAGCGTGCCCTCCAGCAGCGGCGGCAGGGGCTCGAGATGTCGCGCCGCCGGGTCCTCCAGGAGCTCGCGGCGACCGCCTCGCAGGCCCGCCGCGCGGCGCTCGAGCCCGCTCTCGCCTTCCTCGACGCCGAGATCGCCAAGCTGGCCCCCGGCACTTGAGCTCACGTTCACCCACAGCGCGCACGATATTGGTTTTGGAGGACGACATGACGACGATCGACCGCAAGCTTTCCGCTTTGCTCGCCGCCGTCGCGGCCGCCGCCACCCTCGCCGCCGCGACCCCGGCCGCGGTCCGCGCCGCCGCATCGGCGGACGCTCCGGCGGCGCCGTCGACCGCGGCGGCCGCGCCGGGGCGAGCCATCCCGCCCGCGGATTGGCCGCAATGGGGGCGCAACGCGCAGCACACCGGCGCCGCCGCGGCCGTCGGCCAGGCGGCGACCCGGCGGCTCGCCGATTTCGTCTACGACCCCTTCGTGGCGCAGGAGAAGGGCGCCCCCGACGCCTTCGGCGAGCTGCTGGTGCACTACCAGGCGCCCCTCATCAACGGCGCCGACGTCTACATGGCCGTCAAGTCGGGCCGCTTCACCGGCACCTCGACGCGGGAGAGCCAGATCTGGGGGGTGACCCGCCTGCACTGGCAGGGCAATTCTCTCGTCCCCCTGTGGACCTTGCGGACCGACTGGAAGCCGGTCCCCTCGGGCGACCCGGCGGCCGGCCCCTATTTCGAGCCGGTCTTTCACGCCGTGCTCGCCGGCCGCTCTCTCTACGTGCCGGGCGCCGGCGGCTCGCTCTACAGGGTCGATCCGCTGACCGGCCACGTCCTCGCCCACGTGAGGCCGTTCGGGACGACGGTCGACCCCGATCTCTTCCTCTGCGGGCCGCCGGTCGCCGACGGCCAGGGGAACGTCTACTACAACGCCGTCAAGCTGGCGCACGGCGCGGCGTGGACCGCCGACGCCCTCGGCGCCTGGCTGGTCAAGGTGCGGCCAAACGACAGCGCGGCGACCGCCACCTTCGCGGCGCTCCTCCCCGCGGCGCCGGCGGGCGGCGACACCTGCGCCGGGTCGTTCAGCCCGCAGGACCTCCCCTGGCCGCCGACGCCCGACGCGGTGGCGCCGCGGGTGACCTGCGGCAGCCAGCGGCCGCCGGTCAACCTGGCGCCGGCGGTGGCGGCCGACGGCACCGTCTACACCGGCAGCGTCGCCCACTTCACCGACCGCACCAGCTACCTGATCGCCGTCCATCCCGATCTCACGACGCGCTGGGCGGCGTCGCTCCGCGACCGGCTGAACGACGGCTGCAACGTGACCATCCCGCCGACGGGCACCCCGGGCGGCTGCCGCGCCGGCTCGCACGACGGCGTCGATCCGGCGGAGAACCGGCCGGGAGCCGGGCGCCTGCTCGACGATTCCACCGCCTCGCCGGTCGTCGCCCCCGACGGCAGCATCCTGCTCGGCACCTTCTCCCGCTACAACTACGATCAGGGCCACCTGATGAAGTTCTCCGCCGACGGCGCCTTCCTCGCCGCCTACCCCTTCGGCTGGGATCTCACGCCGGCGATCTCCGTCCACGGCACGACCTACTCGGTCGTCATCAAGGACAACCAGTACGGCGATCTCGGCTCGTACTGCGAGTCGGAGGCGGTCTGCCCCACCGACCGCACGGCGAACAACCCCGCCTCGCCCGAGGGCTACTTCATCGCCCAGCTCTCCGCCGACCTCGCCGTCGAGTGGCGCTGGCAGAACACCAACACCTTCTCCTGCACCCGCAACCCCACCGGGCCGCCTTCCTGCGTCTCCGACCACCCCGCTGGCTTCGAGTGGTGCGTCAACGCGCCGGCCGTCGACCGTGCGGGAGTGGTCTACGCCAACAGCGAGGACGGCAACCTCTACGCCCTGCGGGCGGACGGGACGCTGCGCGACAACCTCTTCCTCGACCTCGCCATCGGCGCCGCCTACACGCCGGTCGCCATCGGCGGCGACGGCCGGCTCTACACCGAGAACGACGGCCACCTCTTCGTCGTCGGCTCCTGCGTGCCGCGCCGCAACGGGCGCGGCTGCCGGTAGGCCCGTGATCCCGCTTGATCTACGCCTGATTAACGCCTAGTCTCAGGGTTCCGGGAGCGGCCCTTCGCCGCCGCTCCCGGCGCCCGTGCCCGACTCGCCGGACTACCCCAAATACCGCCCTGCCGCCCCCGGCGCAGGCAGCGCGGGGACCGCCGGTCAGCCGCGCTCGACCTCGCCCGGAGCCCGCAAGGAGCAGCTCAAGAAGCGCTCCTACCGCCGGCCCTCGGCCTCTAGCGCTCCCTACGCCGAGCTCCATGCCGCCTCCGCCTTCTCCTTCCTCGAGGGATCATCGCTGCCGGAGGATCTGGTCCAGCGCGCCGCCGAGCTCGAGCTGCCGGCGGTCGCCCTCATCGACAGGAGCGGCGTCTACGGGGCGCCGCGCTTCTATCAGGCGGCGCGGCAGGCGGGGATCAAGGCACTGGTCGGCGCCGAGGTGGTCCTCGACGCCGCCACCCCGCCGCCGGCGGGCAGGCGCCCGCTCGGCCTCGTCGCCGAGCCGATTCGATCCGATCGTCGCTCCGCTGGGCGAGCCAGCGCCGCCGGCTCCCCGCCGGACGGCGGCCGCGTCACCCTCCTCGTCGCCAGCCGCGAGGGCTACCGCAACCTCTGCCGGCTGCTCACCGCCGCGGCGCGCGACCGGCCGAAGGGCGACGCGCGGGTCGACTGGGACCTCCTCGCGGCGCACTCCGCCGGCCTCCGCTGCCTGACCGGCGGCGACGAGGGGTCGCTCGCCCGCGCTCTGGTCGAGGAGGGCCCCGAGGCCGCGCAGAGCCTCCTCGCCCGGCTGCAGGCGACCTATCCGGCCCGCGTCCACGTCGAGCTGCAGCGCCACCGCCAGCGCGACGAGGAGCACCGCAACGTCGCCCTCGTCGACCTGGCGCGGCGGCTGCGCGCGCCGCTCGTCGCCACCAACGGCGTCCGCTACGCGCGCCCGGCGGACAAGCCGCTCCACGACGTGCTGACGGCGATCCGCCACCACACCCACCTCGATGCAGCCGGCCGCCTCCTCGCCGCCCATCGCGAGCGCCACCTGAAGTCCGCCGCCGACATGGCGCGGGCCTTCCCCGACCGCCCGGCCGCCGTCGCCGCGGCGGCGGAGCTCGCCGAGAGCCTCGACTTCACTCTGGCGGACCTCGGCTACCGCTTCCCGGAGTACCCGCTGCCGCCGGGCGAGACGCCGGCGTCGTATCTGCGCCACGTCACCTGGAACGGCGCCCAGACGCGCTTCCGGCCGCTCTCGGCCAAGGCCCAGGCGCAGATCCAGCGAGAGCTCGACCTGATCGAGAAGCTCGAGCTCGCCGGCTACTTCCTCATCGTCTGGGACATCGTGCGCTTCTGCATCCGCCAGGGCATCCTGGCGCAGGGGCGGGGGTCGGCGGCCAACAGCGCGGTGTGCTACGCCCTCTCGATCACCGCCGTCGACCCGGTGAAGATGGACCTCCTGTTCGAGCGCTTCCTCTCGGAAGAGCGCGGCGAGTGGCCGGACATCGACCTCGACCTCCCCTCGGGCGACCAGCGCGAGCGGGTGATCCAGTACGTCTACCAGCGCTACGGACCGCACGGCGCGGCGATGACCGCCAACGTCATCACCTACCACGACCGCTCGGCGACCCGCGAGACGGCGAAGGCGTTCGGCTTCTCGCCGGCGCAGGTCGACAAGCTCGCCAAGCAGCTCGGCAGCTTCACCTACGATCTGGCGCGCGGCGACGAGCGCTCGCTCCTCGCCGAGATCGCCGCCGCCGGCTTCGACGCCGAGTCGCCGCGCCTGCGCCTCTTCGCCGACCTCTGGACGCGCATCCACAACCTCCCCCGCCACCTCGGCCAGCACTCGGGCGGCATGGTGATCGCCGCCGGCCGGCTCGACGAGGTGGTGCCGCTCGAGCCCGCCGCGATGCCCGGCCGCGTCGTGGTGCAGTGGGACAAGGACGACTGCGCCGACTTAGGCATCATCAAGGTCGACCTCCTCGGGCTCGGCATGCTCAACGCCCTCGAGGAGGCGGTCCCCTTGATCCGCCTGCGCGAGGGGGTGAACCTCGACCTCGCCCACCTGCCCCCCGACGACCCCGCCGTCTACCGCATGCTCCGCGCCGCCGACACAGTGGGCGTCTTCCAGGTCGAGAGCCGGGCGCAGATGGCGACCCTGCCGCGCAACAACCCGCGCGTCTTCTACGACCTGGTGATCCAGGTGGCGATCATCCGGCCGGGGCCGATCGCCGGCGGCATGGCGAACCCCTACTTCGAGCGCCGGGCCGGCCGCCAGCAGGTCACCTATCCGCACCCCAGCCTGGCGCCGATCCTCGAACGGACCCTGGGCGTGCCGCTCTTCCAGGAGCAGCTGCTGAAGATCGCCATGGTGGCGGCGGGCTTCTCCGGCGGCGAGGCCGAGGAGCTGCGCCGCGCCATGGGCTTCAAGCGCTCGGCCGAGAAGATGCAGGCGATCGAGGCGCGCCTGCGCTCCGGGATGGCGGCGCGCGGCATCGCGGCGAAGGCGCAGGAGGAGGTCATCAAGGCGATCACCGCCTTCGCCCTCTACGGCTTCCCGGAATCGCACGCCGCGAGCTTCGCCCTCATCGCCTACGCCAGCGCCTACTTGAAGGCCCACCACCCCACCGCGTTCTTCCTCGGCCTCCTGAACGCCTGGCCGATGGGCTTCTACCACCCCTCGACGCTGGTGCAGGACGCTCTGCGCCACGGCGTCGAGATGCGGCCGATCGACGTCGACCGCTCGGGCTGGCGCTGCCGCTGGGAGGACCGGATCGAGAACTCCGAAGGCGCCGAGGCGAAGTTCCCGGCCGCCGGGGTCCGGGCCGCGAGGAAGCCGGCGATCGAGGGCAAGCCGGCGGGGGCGCTCCGCCTCGGCCTCCGCTTCGTCCACGGCCTGCGGCGGTCGTCGGCGGCGGCGATCGAGGCGGCGCGCGCCGCAGCGCCCTTCCGCTCGCCGGAGGACATGGTGAGCCGCGCCGAGCTGCGCGCCGACGAGCTCGAGGCGCTCGCCGCGGTGGGCGCGCTCTCCTCGTTCGGGCTCACCCGCCGCGCCGCGCTCTGGCAGGTGGCACGCCTCGCCCGCCCCGCCGGACCGCTCCTCGACCAGCTATCCGATGCGGCGCCCTCGCCGCTCGCCGAGATGACGGCGCTCGAGAAGACCCTCGCCGACTACCACGGCGCCGAGATCACCCTCGGCCCCCACCCCATCGCATACCTCCGCGCCGGCCTCGTTCGGCGCGGCGTGACCGCCGCCGCCGACCTGCCGAAGCTCGCCGACGGCGCCCGCGTCACCGCCGCCGGCTCGATCATCGTCCGCCAGCGGCCGGGGACCGCCAAGGGCCTCCTCTTCATGACCCTCGAGGACGAGACCGGCATGTGCCAGGCGATCATCACCCCCGCCCTCTTGGACGAGCACAGGAAGCTCCTCGTCGGCGCCACCGGCCTCGCCGTCGAGGGGGTGCTGCAGAAGCGCGACGGCTCGCTGTCGGTCAAGGCGGAGAGGTTCTGGCCCCTGGACGACCTGGCGCGGACGCCGAGCCACGACTTCCGGTGAGATCGCTCCTTGGCGCGGCGGCGCCGTCGCCTACGGCTGGCCCCAGAGCTTGACGCCGCCCAGGAGCCCCGCCAGGTTCTCGACGATGCGGACGTTCTCGGGGAGCTTGAAGTCGACCGCCTTCGAGTTGCCGCCGCCGAGGTAGAGGATGCGGTAGTTGAAGACCGCAGAGAGCTGGGCGATGACCTTGGCGACGCGCCGGTTCCAGCGTTTGTGGCCGGCCTTGCGGCGGGCGCGGTCGCCGACGAGGTCCTCGTAGGTCTTCTTCTTGCGGAAGGGGTGGTGCGCCATCTCGATGTTCGGCACGTAGTGGCCGTCGATGTAGAGCGCGAAGCCCATGCCGGTGCCGAGGGTGACGACGAGCTCGGTGCCACGCCCCTCGATCACCGCCAGGCCCTGGACGCCGGCGTCGTTGGCGACGCGGACGGGCTTGCCGGTGAGCTTCGCCACGGCGGCGGCGAGCGGGAAGCCGGCGAAGGAGGGATCGAGGTTGGGGGCGGTGTGGACGATCCCCTCGACGACGACGCCGGGAAAGCCCACGGCGACGCGGTCGAAGGCCGGCATCTGGCCGCGGATCTGGCCGATCGCGGCGACCAGCGCCTCCGGCGTCGCCGGATGCGGCGTCTCGACGCGCACCCGCTCGGAGGTCGGCTTGTCGGCCTCGTCGGCGGCCAACCCCTTGATGCCGGTGCCGCCGACGTCGACGCAGAAGGTGATGAGCTGCTTGCGGGTCACCATGGATCTCCTAGCTCGCCGGGATGCAGGTGCGGCGATGGATCTCGTCGGTCAGCTCGACGATCCTCCGGCTGAGCTCCTGGGTGACGGCGGTCAGCTCGGTGTTCTGCTGCAGCAGGGCGAGGATCTGGCCGCTCTGCTGGTGGGCGAGGTCCTGGCGCTCGAGGCTCGCCTTCGCCAGCGCCTCGCGGTGGCTGGCGTCGGCCTCGGCGAGCGCCTTGTCGCGGTCCGCCTGCCGCGTCTGCGCGAGGAGGATGAGCGGCGCGGCATAGGCTGCCTGCAGGCTGAAGGCGAGGTTGAGGAGGATGAAGGGGTAGATGTCGAAGTGCGTCACTCCCATCACATTGACGACGATCCAGATGCCGACGATGACCGTCTGCGCGATGAGGAACGTGGGCGTGCCGAAGAAGCGGGCGAAGCTCTCCGCCTTGGCGCCGAACCAGCCGGGGCCGAAGGCGGAGCTCAGGTGGCCGTGGCCCTTGAGGAACCGGAGGTGATGCGAGACCGCGTCGGCGGCCGGAGGGGAGAGCGGCGCGTCGGTAGCCATGGGAACCTCGATCGAGAGTGTGCTGGTTGATGTCCGAACGACGATAGCACGGGGCTCCGCGGCCTCCCTGATGGCGCGTGCCCCGCGCCGGTGCTCGCTCCGTTTGGTTCCGAGGACGGTCGCCTGGAAGGGTGTGAAGGGCGGGTGGGGCCGAAGGCGACCGCCCGCAGGAGACCCAACGGAGCGAGCACCCCCCTCGCCGGCATCATCGGCGGCGCGGCGCGCCGCGGAGCGGCAGGAAGGAGCGGTAGTGGTCGTTCGAAAAGTAGGCCTCGCCGCTCTCCCCGCTCACGATGCGGCGGGCGCCGCGGTCAGCGGCCCCCGGCGTGTCGACGGTGTACTCGTGGTAGTACCCCCGCGGCGCCGACGGCAGCAGCCGCTCGCGGTTGCCGAAGACGATGCCGTCCCGCTGGTGCGGAAACGGACCGCCGGCGGCGATCCGCTGGAGGACCGCCGCGACGGCGGCCCGCTCGTCCGGCGGAACCGCCGTCAGGTCGGCGCCGCTCGCTCGTCCGCCGTCGTCCCCTTCCACCGACGAAGATGCGGCCGGCGCGGCGGCAGGTGTCACCTCGTGGCCGGCGGCCGCGGCGCTCGACGGCGCCGCGGCGCGCGACGCTGAAGCGTCCCAGGCGGGCGCCGCCGGGCCGCAGGCCACCAGGCACGCCATGGCGGCGATCGCGAGCGCCGGCGCGAGCACCTGGAGGGCCGCGACGAACGGCGGCGGGGCGCGGCGGATGGTCTTCACTCTTCCCACTGGCTGACAGTGTAGGTCGAGAGGCGCATCGTCGGCGACCAGGCGTCGGGCGCGATGCCCGCCTTCAGCTTGAGCGCCGCGAGGAAGCTCCGCGCCTCGGGGAGCTGCTCCCAGACCTGCGGCAGGAAGGTGGCGCGCGCCTCGCCGTCCTCGAGGACGACGCCGTCGACGCTGGGGCGCAGGCGGGCGATCGCCTCGGCCTCGCTCGCCGCCGGCAGCGCCACCGGCGGCGAGAGGAGGGAGACCTCGATTGAGAGCCGCGGCAGCTCCGCCGGCCGGACCGGCGGAAAGCGCGTGTCGCGCAGAGCGGCGGCACGGGCGTTGGCGGCGACGTCCTCGCCGAGAGGACGATAGGCGCGGATCGAGCCGACACAGCCGCGGAGCTCGCCGTTCTTCATCAGCGTGACGAAGGTCGCTCCCGGCGCGCGGAGCCACGCAGCGCCCGCGGCCTGGCGGGGGTCGAAGGTGCCGCGGCCCAGCGCCGCCTCGAGGCTGGCGCGGGCGAGACCGAGGAGAATGTGCCCGCGCTCGCGCTCGGCGGGTGCGGCCGGCTCAGGCGGCGGCATGCTCATGGAAGGCAAACGCTCCGTAGCCGACCACCCGTCCCCGATCGCCGGCGGTGTCGCCGGAGCTGCGCAGATCGAGCAGCGAGGCGGTCATGCCGCGCCGGCGCGCCGCGAGGAGCAGGCCGTCGATCGGCCGCGCGCCGCAGGCCCGCCGCGCGTCGAGCGGGCCGGCGAGGGCGAGGATCTGCTCGGCCGTCTCGGCGTCGACGCGGCGCGCATCGTCATACGGCAGGTAGTGCGAGAGGTCGGAGGAGACGACGATCGCGGTCTCTCCGTCGCCCCAGACCCGCTCGAGCACCTCGGCGATCTCCGCGCCGGTGGCGTCGCCGACGACGAGGGGCAGCAGGCTGAAACCGCCCAGCAGCACCTGCAGGAACGGCAGCTCGACCTCGAGCGAGTGCTCGCTCGCATGGGCTGCCGGGCTCTCGACCACCTGCGGCAGATCGGCGATGGCGGCGACCGCCTCGGCATCGATCTCGATCTCGCCGAGAGGCGTGGCGAAGGCGGCGGCGCCGGGAAGGGCGAGGCCGCGCACCGCTACGCGATGGGCGGGTCCGAGGAGGACCGTGCGGCAAATGCGGGGGCCGGCGACCGCAGAGAGCGCAGCGAATGCCGTGCCGGCGACGGGTCCCGAGTACACGTAGCCCGCATGCGGCGCGATCACCGCCTTGGGCGGCGGGCCGACAGGGCGGCCGAGCGCCGGCCGAGCCGCGGCGAGAAAGCTCTCGATCATGGCGCGCAGCGCGCGCGGATCGGCCGGATAGAAGCTGCCCGCGACGGCGGGTGGGCGGATCGGCCGAGCGGCTGGCGTCATCGCCGTCGAATCTAGCGCCGATCCCGGCGCCCGAGAAGCCCCGCCGCTTTGTGAAGCTCAGCCGCCCAGCCGCCGGGTCAGGAACTCTTCCGCCGCCCGGTAGGCGCCGAGCCAGCTCGACTGCAGGAGGAAGTCGTGGATCTCGTCGGGGAGCACGAGCTGCTCGACGGGGACGTGCTGCGCGCGGAGGGCGACGGCGAGGGCGATCGTCTCGCCGAAGGGGACGTTGCGGTCGTCGTCGCCCTGGATCAGCAGCACCGGCGAGCGCCAGGTCTTGACCGAGGAGAGCGGCGACGACTCGAAGGCGAGCCGCGCCAGGTCGGCGCGCGTCGCCGGGTCGTAGCGCTTGGCGAAGTTGGGGATCGTGGTGTTCCAGTCGTGGACGCCATGCAGGTCGACGCCGGCGGCGAAGAGGTCGGAGGCGCGGGCGAGGCCGAGGGCGGTGAGGTAGCCGCCGTACGAGCCGCCCCAGAGACCGATGCGGTCGCCCCTGACCTCCGGCCGGCCGCGCAGGTAGAGCCCGGCGCCGAGGACGTCGTTGAATTCGGACGCGCCGGCGGCGCCGTAGCCCAGCGCCTCGCGGAACTCCATGCCGTAGCCGATGCCGCTGCGGTAGTTGACCGCGAGGACGACGAAGCCGCGGCTGGCGAGGTATTGATTGAAGGCGTAGGCATGGTGGTAGTACTTCATGTAGTGCCAGCCGAGGAGCATCTGGCGCTGTGAGCCGCCGTGGAAGAACACCACCGCCGGGCGCCGCTCACCCTGGCCGTCGCCCGCCGGATCGGATGGCTGGCGGCGCGGCGGCAGGAAGAGCTGGGCGTGGATCGGCATGCCGTCGGCGGCGGCGAAGACGACCGCCTGCGGCACGGCGAGGTCGGCGGCCGGGAACCCCGCCGGCAGCAGCCCGGGCGCCAGGTCGCGAGGCGCGACGCCGCTCTCGACCACGGCGGGCAGCCCCGGCCGCCGCGCGTCGCCACGCAGGCAGACCACCCTGGCGTCGCTCGTCCCCACCGGCGCCCACTCGAGCCCTTCGCCCGTCGTCAGCGCCACCGGCGGCCCGCCGGCGACCGCCACCCGCCAGACGTGCCGGCGATCGATGTCTCCCTGGTTCGAGGAGAAGAGCACCGCACCGCGAGCGCCGTCCGTTCCTCCCGGCTTGCCCAACGCCAGCCTGCCCAGCGCCGCGGTTTCGACCTCGAATTCGCCGGGCGTGAGGAGCGTCGGCTCGCCGCCCGCGGCGGGGACCGCGTAGAGGTGTGTCCAGCCGTCGAGCTCCCAGGGGAAGACCAGGCGGTCGCCGGCGCCCCAGAAGAGCTGATCATCGGCATCCATGGCGCGGAAGACGCTGCCCCGCCCCTCGCGCGCCCGGAAGACCTCGCGGCCGCGGCCGGTCGCCGGGTCCGCGACGCGGATCGACCACGGGAAGCCGGCGCGCTGCGGCAGGAAGGGGAGCGCCTTGGGGTCGGCAGGCAGGCGGAGAAAGGCGACGGCGCGCCCGTCCGGCGACCAGACCGGGACGTCGTCCTGGTCGACGCTCGGGTCGAGATAACGGAGAGACTTCGCGGCGATGTCATAGACGCCGACGAACGAGTGTCCCTCGCGCCGGCTGACGAAGGCGAGCCGCCCGCCGTCCGGCGACCAGCGGAGATTGCCGGCGGCACCGCGTGAATGGACGAGCTGCGCCGCGCCACCCTTGCCGTCGAGCGGCGCCGACCAGATCTGGCCGCCCTTGATCCAGGCCACCCGCCCGCCGGCCGCGCCCGCGCCGCCCGGCGGCACCGCCGCCCCGCTCCCCTCGCCCAGCCGCCGCGGCGCGCCGCCCTCCCAGGAGATCGCCCACACCTCCTGCTTGGCCCCCGCCGGGTCGCTCGTCGGGTTGGGGATCTCCCCCTCCCCGTTCGGTCCGCCGCCGCGTACGTAGACCACCGTCCGCGCGTCCGCCGACCAGGCGAGCCCCTCGATCTCCTGTCCGTCGTCGACCGTGTAGCGAGTGAGCGCCCGCGCCGACCCGTCCGCCGTCGCCCCCCACACATTGCGCACCCCGCCGATCTCCACCACCCAGGCGACACGGCCCCCCGAGGGAGCGGCCGTCAGATCGGAAGCGAACGGCGCCCCGACCACCTGCTCCAGCGTGAACGAAGCGGCGAGACAGGGCGCCGCGACCGCCAAAGCGGCCGCCAGAGCGGCGGACCGAGCTCCGTATCTCATTGATTCTCCTTACCCAAAAGAATCTGCATCGCAGCTGCGACGCGAGGCGACGCGAGGTGCCAGGTGATTCGTACGGCCACCCGTCCCCCAAAGGCGCTGCCGCTACCTCGGCGCCACCCCTCCGCTCGCGGGCGCGGCCGGCGCACCCTTGGCGTGTGCGAAGTCGCCCGCCTTGACGATCATCATCCGCGCCGGGTCGAAGTGGCGCCTGACCGCCGCCGACACCTCCGACGGAGTGAGCCTAGCGACTTTCTCCTCGAACGCTTCATCCCAGGCGTAGGTACGGCCGGTGTAGAGGTACTCGGTCAGCCAGGCGGCGAGATTGGAATCCTCCGTGCGGCGCATGCGGAGCACCTGGAGGTAGCCCTTCTGCGCCTCGGCGACCTCGTCCGCCGCGAAGCCGCCGTCGAGCGCCCGCCGCATCTCTTCCTGAAAATCCGCCTCCACTCTGAGCTCATTCTGCGGCGCGCAGATGGCGCTCACCGAGAACATGGCATGGCGGTCGACGTCGTCGGCCCAGAAGAACGCGCCGATGCTGTAGGAGAGGCCGTCCTTCTGCCGGATGCGCGTCGCCAGGCGGGAGCTCAGGAAGCCGCCGCCGAGGAGCTGGCTGCCGAGGGAGAGCGCGGCGTAGTCCGGGTCGTCGTCGCGGAGCGGCAGGATGACCGCCGCGGTGAATTGAGCGTTCGCCTTGTCGGGGGTCTCGAAGCTCAGGTTCGGCGGCCGGCACCTCGAGCGTGCGGTTGAGAATGCGCCGGAACGGCCGCGGGCTCTTCCAGGGGTCGAAGAGCCGGTGGGCGAGCGCGCCGATCTGCCGCGGGTCGAAGTCGCCGACCACGGCGAGCTCGGCGTTCGAGGCGCCATAGAAGTCGGCGTAGAAAGTCTTGACCGCGGCGAGCGTCGTCGAACGGATGCTCCCGATCTCCTCGTCGGGGGTAAACCGGTGGCGGGGGTGGCCCTGGGGATAGGGATCGATCCGGCGCAGGAGCTCCATCCAGGCGATCGCCGTCGGCTCGCGGCGCTCGGACTCGAGCCGGGTGACCGACTCCAGCTTGACCAGCTCCAGCTCGGACTCCGGGAACGCCGGCTCGCGGAGAATCTCGGCGACCAGCTCGAGCGTCGCCGGAAGATGCTCGCGCTCGGTGGTGATGGAGACGGAGACGCCCTCGGCGCCGCCGTCGAAGCGAACCTGCGACCGCAGCTCCGCCAGCGCGGCCTCGATCTGCGCGCGGCTGTGGCGGCGGGTGCCGCGGATCAGCATCCGGCTGGCGAGCTCGCCAGCTTCCCGCCGGCCGCGCAGGCTCGACTCGTCGCCGAAGCCGAGGCTCAGCGCGGCGGAGACCGTGTTGCCGCGCGTCGCCTTCGGGAGCAGGGCGATCCTGAGGCCGGTCGCCGGGGCGCTCACCAAGGTCCGCGCCACGATGTTGGCGGGCGATGGGTCGAACACCTCGCCGGCGGCGAGCTCGGTCCGCCCCTCGAAGCCCTTGAAGAGGCCGGGGACGTCCGGCGCCGGAGGGATCTCGGCGCGCTGCGGCTTGTCCTCGGGGATGAACAGCCCGAGGGTGCGGTTCGAGGGTTTGAGATACGCCGCCGCGACCCGTAGGACGTCTTCGACAGTGACTTTCTCTATGCGGTCGCGCTCGAGGAACACCAGCCGCCAGTCGCCCTGCGCCATCCAGTCGGAGAGGAAGAGGCCGAGCTCGATCGACGAGTGGGAGATGCGGTCGAACTGCTTGCGCTCGTCGTTCTTGGCGCGGACGAGCTCCTCCTCGGTCACCGCCGTGAGGTGCGGGGTCTCGATGGTGGCGAGGAGCGCCGAGCGGGCGTCGTCGAGCGAGCCCTCCTTGGCGACCGTGGCGCCGATCAGGAAGAGGCCGGGGTCGTGCTCCTGGTCGGCGTAGCTCCAGGCGCTCGACGCCTTGCCGCTCTCGACGAGACTCGTGTGCAGGCGCCCCCAAGCGCCGTTGCCTAGGATGTCGGCTAAGAGGGTGAGCGGCGCCGAGTCGAGGTGCGAGCCGGCGGGGATGTGGTAGGCGGCGCGAAGGAGCTGCACATCGCCCACCCGCCGCACCGTCACCTCGCGCTCGCCGTCCTGGGTCGGCTCGACTGTGTAGGTCGGCTCGAGCACGCGGGTCGGGCGCGGGATGTCGCCGAACTTCTTCACCACCAGGGCGAGGGTGGGCGCCGGATCGAGCTTGCCGGCGACGAGGACGACAGCATTGTCCGGCTGGTAGTACTTGGCGTAGAAGAGTTGGAGGCGGGAGATCGGCACATTCTCGAGGTCGGAGCGGGCGCCGATCGTCGGCCTGCCATAGGAGTGCCAGTCGTAGGCCACCGCCGCGACGCGGTGAGCGAGCGCCCGCGCCGGCGAGTTGTCGCCCATCTCGAGCTCGTTCCTCACCACCGTCATCTCGGAGTCGAGATCCTTCCGGGCGATGAACGAGTGGACCATGCGGTCCGCTTCGAGGTCGAGCGCCCAATCGAGATTCTCGCCGGTGGCGTTGAACACCTCGAAGTAGTTGGTGCGGTCGTCGTTGGTGCTGCCGTTGGGCGAGGCGCCGTGCGCGGTGAGCTCCTTCGGAATGTCCCGATGGCGCGTCGAGCCCTTGAACATCAGGTGCTCGAGGAGATGCGCCATGCCGGTCTCGCCTGCTCCTTCGAAACGGGAGCCCACCAGGTAGGTGACGTTGACGGTCACCGTCGGCTGCGTGGCGTCGGGGAAAAGGAGGACGCGCAGCCCGTTGCCGAGCCGGTACTCGGTGATCCCCTCGACCGACGTGACGCGCTCGACACCGGCGGGGAGCGCGACCGGCGCGGCGGGCGCCGGCGGGGCGGAAGCTCCTGCGGCCGATATGGAGAAAAAGAGAGACGACAGGCAGAGAAGGGACGAGAGGAAGAAGGACTTGGGTCGCATGCGCTCCTCCTTGATGCCAAGTGTATACGCATGTCCATGTCGCCTCACGAAAAGGTATCGATAGATATTCGGAATGAAAACGATTCGCCGAATCGATGCAAAATGAAACGTCGCCGCGCGAGCGAATATTGACCTGTTTGCCTGCGAGCGTTCTGCACACCCGGAACGGCCGGTGGAAAGGTTCTCGTCTCGACCGGGCCTTCAGCTCTGTAACCCCGGCGCCACACCCTTCAACCGGCCACCAGCGCCTGCCGGCACCTGCGGAGCGCCCGCTCGCGGTCGGGGAGCGGCAGGTCAGCCAGCGCCGCCAGGGTCCGCTCGCGGCCGCCAGCGAGCGTCGCCAGCACCTCGCGGAATTGGTGGGCGGCTTTCTCTCGGTGGCCCAGGCGCAGGAGGCAGTCGGCGAGCAGCAGGCGGGCCTGGAAGAGCGCCGGCTCGAGGTAGAGGGCGGCGCGGTAGGCGGCGGCGGCCTCCTCGGGGCGGCCGGAGAGGTCGTGGAGGAAGGCCTCGAGGGCGTGGGCGGCGGGCTCGGCGGGATCCTCGGCGAGGATGGCGGCGCTCGCCGCCGCTGCCTCGGCGATGCGGTTGTCGGCGAGCTGCCGCGCCGCCGCCAGCAGGCGCTCCTGGACGGTCGGCGGCGGGGCCACCGGCCGGGTCGGCCGGGCGGCGGGCGCCTGGACCGCCGGGCTCGTCTCGGCCGCCGGCTGCATCCGCTCGGCGAGCGGCCGCGGGCGCGGCGGCGGCTTCTCGACGGCGATCGGCGGCGGCTTCTGCTGCATCGGCTGCACCGGCTCCAGCTTCGGCCGCGGCGTGCGGCGGTGGCGGTAGCAGAAGCAGGTCTTGAGGTCGACGGGCTCGAGCTCGTCCTGGATCTGCCAGAGGGTCTCCGAGGCGCCGAGGAAGAGGTAGCCCTTCTTCGCCAGCGCCTTCGCCACCTGCCCCACCACCCAGCGCTGCAGGGGGCGGCGGAAGTAGATGAGGACGTTGCGCAGGAGGATGAGGTCGTAGTCGGCCTCGAGCACGCCGTAGGGCGGATGCGCCAGGTTGAGCGGCTGGTAGTCGATGCGCGCCCGCAGCTCCGCCGACAGCTCGAAGAGCTTGCCGCGGCGCGCGAACCAGCGCTCGAGGAGCTCCGGCGGCACCTGCGCCACGGCGCGCTCGCTGTAGATGCCGCGGCGGGCGAGCTCGACCGCCTCGGCGTCGAGGTCGGTCGCCAGCACGCTCCAGTCCCAGCCCGCCAGCTCGGGCTCGCCGGCGAGCAGCATGGCAAGGGTCGCCGGCTCCTCGCCGCGGGCGCAGGCGGCGGACCACAGGCGCAGCCGATGGCTGCCGGCGCGCGCCCGCAGCAGGCGCGGCAGCACGTGCTCGCGAATGGCGTCGAACTGCTGCGGGGCGCGGAAGAAGTAGGACTCTTTGATGGTGATGAACGAGACCAGCGGCTCCCACTCGCGGTCCAGCCGGCCGGTCGCCAGCTCCTGGAGATAGGCCGCGACGTCGGGGAGCGCCAGCGCCCGCCGGCGGCGCTCCGCCAGCTCGTCGAGGAAATCGTGGCGCTCGGCCGGCACGATGTTGCCGGTGATCTCGCGGATGAGCTCGGCGAACTGGCGGGCGTGGCCGGGGCTCATGGGCGGACGCAGTTGCGGCCGGCCGCCTTGGCCTCGTAGAGCCGGCGGTCGGCGAGCGAGACGAGGAGATCGGCGATCGGCCGCTCCGCGGTGTCGAAGGACTTGGCGAGCTCCTCGAGCTCGGCCAGCTCGGCGACGCCGAAGGAGGCGGTGACGCGGATGGCGCCGCCGCCGACCGAGGTGGCGTGCTCCTCGAGACGGCGGCGCAGGCGCTCGGCCGCCTGGCACGCCGAGGGCAGGTCGACCTGCGGCAGCACGGCGAGGAACTCCTCGCCGCCGTAGCGCCCCAGGAGGTCGCCAGCGCGCAGGCCCTGGCGCAGCACCGCCGCCCCCTGCGCCAGGACGGCGTCGCCGGCGAGGTGGCCGTGGGTGTCGTTGACCTGCTTGAACTGGTCGAGGTCGCAGAGCACGACGGAGATCGCGTGCCCGTAGCGCTCCGCCCGCGCCAGCTCCTCGATGAGCCGCTCGTAGGTCGCCCGGTGGTTGAGCTGGCGGGTGAGGCCGTCGAGGGTCGACAGCTCGCGCAGCCGCTCGGCCAGGCGCACGTTGTCGACCACCAGGGCGAGCGGCCCAGTGAGCGCGTCGACCAGCGGCGAGGTGCGGTCGCCGAGCCGCTCGCGCTCGCGCAGGTGGAGGGCGAGGACACCGCGCGCTCCGCGCAGCGGCAGCGGCCGCCACACCGTGCGCTCGAGATCGAGCGGCGGCGGCGCGGCAGCGGCCGCCATCGCCTCGCCGCCGACGGCGGGCGCGCCGTCGTGGCCGCTCACCCGCACGTCGACCGAGCGGCCGGCCGGCGCGCCGAGGCGTTCGGCGACCGTGCGGCAGAGCCGCCAGACGTCGTCGGGAGGGAGCGGCTCGGGGGCGACCAGGTGGACCAGAACACCCTCCTCCGCCGCCACGCCGATGGCGAGGAAGCGGGCGTCGATTGCGTCCCCGATGGCGGCGAGGGCGGTGCGGCTCGCCTGGTGGAAGTCGCTCGCCGCCATCCCCCCCTCGAGCACGGTGTTCATCAGGGTCGCCTGGAGGAGCGCGGCGTCGAGCTGGCGCGCGATCCGCGCCAGCACGTCGAGCGGACCGATGGCGGCCGCCTCCGCCGCCGAGGCGTGCGGCGGCCGCGAGCGCGCCGCCAGGCGCTCGACGGTCGCTACCAGCTCCTGCGGCTGATGGTCCTTGGTGAGATAGGCGTCGGCGCCGGTGCGCTCGCTCCAGAAGCGCGAGGCGGCCTCGCCGTGGCTGGTGAGGATGAGCACCGGCATGTGGGCGCTCGCCGGCTCCGCCTTGAGCAGGCGGAGGAGCGGGAAGCCGTCGAGGGTCGGCATCTCGAGGTCGGTCACCACCACCGCCGGCCGCTCGCGCAGAGCCAGGACGGCGCCCTCGACGCCGTCCGCCGCCTCGATCACCTCGAAGCCGGCGGCGCGCAGAGTGCGCGCCAAGATCGCCCGCGTCACCTCGCTGTCGTCGACGACGAGCACCCGCCGCCGGTCCGCCGCCCGCGGGCGCGCGACGCCGTCAGCGGTCACGGCTCGCCCTCCCCCTGCCAGCCGCGCACCAGCATCCGCGCCAGCTCGCGCGGCGGCAGCGCCACGTCGGCGGCGCCGCGCTCGAGCGCCACCCGCGGCATGCCGTAGACGACCGAGCTCGCCTCGTCCTGCGCCAGGGTGAGGCCGCCGGCCTTGCGCAGCGCGTCGAGCCCCTCGACGCCGTCCGCTCCCATGCCGGTGAGCAGCACCCCCGCCACCTGCTCCGGGCAGCTCTCGGCGCACGACTGGAAGAGCTCGTCGATCGACGGGCGGTGGCCGCGCCGCGCCGGCGTGCCGGCGTCGAGGCGCAGCACGCCGGCGTGCTCGAGGAGCAGGTGGGAGCCCCCCGGCGCCAGCCGCACCGCCCCCGGCGGCGGCCGCTCGCCGTCCTGGGCGAGGCGGACGTCGAGCGGGAACTCCTTGTTGAGCCAGTCGGCGAAGCCGACCTCGAAACCGGCCGAGATGTGCTGCACGACGAGGACCGACACCGGCGCATCGGCGGGGATCTCCTCGAGGAACTCGCGGATCGCCGCCGGGCCGCCCGTCGAGGCGCCGATCGCCACGTAGCGGAGCTTGCGCCCGCGGGCGAGGCGCGGCACGGCGGCCGCGGCGCGGCGCGCCGGGCGCGGCCGCGGCTGCGCCCACGCCCCGGCGACGGCGCGCACCGTCGCCGGCAGGCTCACCGCCAGCAGCTGCCAGCTCGCCGTATCCTCGGGCTTGGGTAGCACCTCGAGGGCTCCCCGGCGCATCGCCTCGAAGGCGGTCTGCATCTGGTTGCGGTTGGCGCGCGAGGAGAGGACGACGACTGGCGTCGGGCGGATGGCCATGATCCGCTCGATCGCCGCGTAGCCGTCCATCACCGGCATCTGGAGGTCCATGACGATGACGTGGGGCTCGGCGGCGAGCACCGCCTCGACCGCCTTCTCGCCGTCCTCGGCCTCCCCCACCACCTCGAGGTCGGGGGTGCGGGCGAAGAAGCGGCGGAGCACCGCGCGCACCGACGGCGAGTCGTCGACCAGCACGACGCGGATCACCCGGCACCTCGCGGCGGTGCGCTCGCGGGGGAGCGCTGCGGTGGCGCGGGCTGCCGCGGCAAGGTCACCTTCCGCCCAGGCGCCGCACGAGGTCGACCAGCTCGCCGGCGTCGAGGCTCTGCTTGGTGAGGTAGGCGTCGGCGCCCGCCTTGAGGCCCTTCAAGCGGTCCTCCGGGCGGTCGCGGGTCGAGACGACGACGATGGGGAGCTGCGCGAAGTGCTCCATGCCGCGGAGGTGAGCGGTGAGCTCGAAGCCGTCCATCCCCGGCATCTCGATGTCGGTGACGACGCAGCCGAAGCTCTCCTCGCCGAGACGCGACAGGGCCTCGTCGGCGTCGCCCACCGCCGCCACCTCGAAGCCGGCGTCCTCGAGCAGGCGGCGCTCCATCTCGCGGGTGACCAGCGAGTCGTCGACGAGGAGGACGCGCATGCGCTCGACCGCCGCCACCTCGCGCGCGTGCGGCGCCGAGCGCAGGTAGTCGCGCTGCGAGAGGACGGCCGGGGAGAGCACGCCCACCGGCTCGCCGGTGGCGAGGAGCGCGAGGCCTTCGAGCAGGCGGTCGGCGATGGCGGCGCGCGGCAGCGGCCGCACCAGCACCTCCTGCTCGCCGAGGACGTCGTCAACCGCGAGAGCGATCTCCTGCCCGGAGACGGCGCCCTCGAGGATCATCAGGCGGTCGCCGACCGGCTGGCCGTAGAGGCGGGCGAGCGGCACGAAGGGGACGAGCCGGCTGCCGATGCGGGCGATGGTGCGGCCGTCGCGCTCGACGACCTCAGCGGCGGCGATGCGGAACGCCCGCCGCACGACCGCGGCGGGGAGCGCCAGGCGGAGCTGGCCGACCTTCAGGAGGAGCACCAGCTCGCCGCGCCGCGCTACCGGCACCTCGATGCGGACCGTCGTGCCCTGGCGCGGGTCGGAGTCGAGGAAGAGCTCGCCGCCGAGGCGGTTGACGGCGGTCGCCACGACGTCCAGGCCGACGCCGCGGCCGGAGATCTCGGAGACGTTCTTGCGCGTCGAGAAACCGGGCGCGAAGAGCAGCCGCAGGGCCTCGGTCTTCCCCATCCCGACGGCCGTCGACTCGTCGACGAGGCCGGCGCGGACGGCGTGCTCGAGCACCCGGCGGTAATCGATGCCGGAGCCGTCGTCGGCGATCACCAGGCGGACGCGGGAGCCCTCGGCGGAGGCTGTCAGGCGCAGCCGCCCGGCGCTCGGCTTGCCGCGAGCGGCGCGCACGTCGGGCGCCTCGATGCCGTGGTCGACGGCGTTGCGCACCAGATGGAGGAAGGCCTCGTCGAGCTCGCGCACGATGCGGCGGTCGAGCCGCGTCTCCTCGCCCTCCACCTCGACCTCGACCTCGCGATGGAGCGAGCGCGCCAGCTCGCGCGCGTAGCGGGCGAGCGAGAAAAGCTGGCCGCGGATCGGCTGTAGCTGGAGGGCGAGCATCTTCTCGAGCTGCTCGTCGGCCGAGCGCACCAGGCGCCGCTCGCTCCCCTCGAGCTCGACCGCCACCCGGCGCAGCATGGTGGAGAGGACGGCGAGCACCTGCGTCGGCTGCGGCTCGTGGAGACCCTCCTCGGCGAGCCGCGCCAGGTCGTAGAGCCGCTCGACCACCGGGTGCGCCGCGAGCGCCATGATGCGCACCTGGGTGGCGCGCTCGGCGATGGCGTCGAGCGCCGCGGCGTCGACGCGGATGTCGGTCCCCGCGGCGGGCAGGGGCGGCGGCACGGCCGGCGACACGGCGGGAGCGGCGGGAGGCGCGGCGTCTGCCGGCTCGCCGGCGGCCGCGGTCAGCGGCCGCGGCTCGGCGATCGACGGCGCCGGCGCTGCCGCCGGAGGCTCGGCGGCGCGGCCGGCGAGGAGATCGAGCACCTCCTGATCGGGCGCCGGCTCGCCGCCCCGCGACACCGTCTCGATCATCGCGGCGAGCGCGTCGACCGCTCGCGTCAGCAGGCTGGCGAGATTGGCCGGCGCCTGCGCCACGGCCTCCTCGGCGGCGTGGCAGAGCTCGGCGATGGCGCCGAGCTGCAGCATGCGGCCGGCGCCCTTGACGGTGTGCAGCTCGCGTTTGGCCTCGACCAGGGCCTGCGAGTCGCTCTCCAGGCGCGGCAGCGCCGCCGCCAACCGTTCGAGGCGATCGCGGGCCTCCTCGACGAAGAGCGGGATCAGGTCGACGAACTCGGGGTCCATCGCGTTACCGGTCGGCCGTCAGATCTTCGTCCAGCTGTCGACGTTGACGTCGAGGCCGAGGACGCCTGCGAGCTCGCCGTGCTCGTAGATCGGCGTCGCGGCGGTGAAAATGGGGGCGCCGGAGAGGAGCGAGTTGAAGAGCGGCGTCAGCACCGTCCGCCCCTCCCGCGTCGCCGCCTTGTACCAGGGCCGCTCGGCGAAGCCCTCCCCGGCCTTGACCGCCGGCGGCACCTCCTTGTCCCCCACCAGGTGGCGGTTGACCACCAGCGCCGCCTGGTTCGCCGCGCCGTCGTAGAGATAGAGGCACTCGATGAAGCCCTGCTGGTGGACGAGGTCCTCGAGCAGCCGCTCGATCGCCTCCCAGTTGCCGAGCCGGCGCGCGACGCGGGCCGCCCACGCCTCGGCGACGTGCTTCAGCGAGTGCGGCGAGTCGAGATGGAACGACTGGGCGAGCATCTGGATGAGGAGGCCGAGCTGGTTCAGGCGGTCGGCGGTGTCGGTGAACGACTTGAGGCCGTCCGCCATGCGCTGCACCACCTGGCTCACCTCCTTGAGCGTCAGCACCACCTGGTCCGAGGCAGCGTTCTGCTGCTGGGTGGCGAGCGAGATCTCGCGCGCCACCCGCGCGGTGTCGGAGGAGGCGCCGCGCAGCTCCTCGATCGCCGCCGCCGCGGCGCGCGCCCGCTCGAGCACGCGGCCGGCCTCCCGGCTCCCCTCCTCGGTGGCGACGACGGTGGCGCGGATGGAGCCGGCGAACTCGTCGAGCAGGTTGCGCACCGAGTCGACCGACTCCTGCGAGCGCTGGGCGAGGCGGCGCACCTCCTCGGCGACGACCGAGAAGCGGCGCCCGTGCTCGCCCGCCGCGGCCGCCTCGATCGCCGCGTTGAGCGACAGGATGTGGGTCTCCTGGGCGATCTCGGTGATGAGGTCGAGGACGCGGTAGATCTCCTTCGAGCGCGTGCCCAGGGTGTCGGCGCGGGTGGCGATGCCGGTGATCCGCTTCTGCACCTCCTCGACGCCGGCGACCGCCTCCTCGACCGCCGCGGCGCCGGCGTTGCCGCTCTCCTCGGCGTGCTGGGCGAGGTCGGCCTGCACGGCGGCATTGTCGGCGATCTGCGAGGCGGTGCGCGCCAGCTCCTCCATCGCGGCGGTGATCTCGACCACCGAGGCCGCCTGCTCCGACGAGCCGGAGGCGAGCTCGGAGGCGATCTGATTGACCGAGTTGGCGGCGGCGGCGACCTCGATCGAGCTCGCCTGGATCTGCTGCGCCAGGACGTCCAGGGCGTTCGAGGCGGTGGTGAAGGCGAACGCCAGCTCGGCGGGGAGCGAGCGCGACTGCTCGGTGCAGTGGACGAGGTCGCCGGCGCGCAGCTGGTCGAGCGACTGCACGAGCACCTCCTCGACCTCGCTCGCCCGCACGTCGTCCTCGGCGAGCCGGCGGGCGAGCTCCTGCTGCGGGCGGTAGACGCGTACCCGGTACACCGCGAGGATGGCGAGGGAGGCGAGAAGGAAGGTGGAGAAGGGCCAGCTCGGCGCGCCGGCGGTCTCAGCCACGATGAGGAGCACGAGGCCGACGGCGGCGACGGCGAGAGCGATGGCGAGACCGGCGGCGGCGTGCAGGCCGGGCCTGCCGGGCCGCACGACCGGAAGGGCGAGGTGGGCGAGGGATCGGGCTTCATCCGCCATGCGCCTCTCCTCCAGGTTGTCCGTCCGCCGTCGGCACCGGCTTGGCGCCGGAGACCGTCTCTCCCGCCGGCTTCTCTCCCGCGCCCGCGGCGGACAGGCGGAGGGCGAGCGGCGGCTGGCGCGCATCGACCACCGCCACCGGCAGGCCGCTCCACAGCGCGCAGCCGTCGGACCCCGCCGGCCACCAGCGGAGGACCGCCCGCGCCGGCCGGCGCACGTCGAGCTCGGCGGCGACCCCGAGGATCTCGTCGGCGGCGAGCGGCTCGCCAGCGGTGCCCACCCGGTAAGCGGCGGCGCTCCGCTCGCCGCGCTCCTGGCGCACCAGGCTGGTCACCGCGGCGCTCTCGACTCCCCAGACGCCGCCGCCGCGGCGCAGCATCAGATACCCACGCCGACCGAGCGGCGCGCCATCGGCGAGCTCCGCTGAGAGCCCGGCGAAGCCCTCGGCCGCGGCCTTCATCGGCCGCGCCCCAGCGCTTCGAGGTCGAGCACGCGCACCACCTCGTCGCCGACGCTCGCCTCGCCGGCGATGAGGCCGCCGTCGCCGCCGACGGTGGAGCCGGCCGGCAGCTCGACGACCTCGAGCGCGGCATCGGCGGCGAGGCCGATCCCCTCGCGCGCGCCGGCGGGGCCGGCCCAGGCGACGATGGTCACCGGAAAGCTCGGGTTGGCGCCAGGCGGCGCCGAGACCAGCCGCGCCAGGTCGAGGACGGGGAGCGGCTCGCCGCCGAACTCGGCCAGACCCTTGAGCTCGGGCGAGGCGCCGGGGAGCGGCTGGATGGCGAGCGCCCGCATCACCCGCCGCACCGCGTGGAGCGGCAGGGCGCAGACGTAGTCGCCGGCGCGCACCAGCAGGTGGCTGCCGCCGGTTGGGGTCGACTGGCCGGCGCTGGCGAGCGGCTTGGCGCTCATCCGCCGCGGGCTCCGCACAGGCGCGGCATGCTCAGATCCGCGTCCAGCCGACGACGTTGACGTCGATCCCCAGGATGCCGGAGAGCTCGCCGCGGGCGTCGCGCAGGGGGGCGCAGGCGCTGAAGCACATGTCGTCGCTCTGCAGCGAGCGATAGGGCGGGATGAGGATGGCGCGGCCGGAGCGCAGCACGGCGCGGAACCAGGGGCGCTGGCGCAGGTCGATCTCGCGCGTCCGCTCGAGGCCGAGGAAGTGGCGGCCAGTGCTCTGGCGGTGGCTGGCCCAGGCGACGGTGTAGCCGCGCAGGTCGACCACGTAGGCGATCTCGGCGTAGGCGCTCGCCTGCACCAGCTCGTCGAGCCGGCGGCTCAGGCCCTCGCTGGCATCGTCCCCGCCGCCGATCGCGGCGAGCTCGGCGGCCCAGGCCTCGCAGAGGTGCTTGAGCGACCGCGGCGAGTCGAGATGGAACGATTGGGCGAGGAGCTGGATAGTGAGGCCGAGGCGGTTCAGGCGGTCGGCGGTGGTCGACAGCTGCTTCAGACCGCCGGTCATCCGCTGCACCACCTGGCTCACCTCGCGCAACGTCATCACCACCTCGTCGGAGGCGGCATTCTGCTGCTGGGTGGCGAGCGAGATCTGCCGCGCGACCCGCGCCGTGTCGCCCGCCGCGGAGCGCAGGGCGCCGATCGCCAGCGCCGCCGAGCGCGAGCGCTCGAGCACCCGCCCGGCCTCCTTGCTCCCCTCCTCGGTCGCCACGATGGTGGCGCGAATGGAGCCGGAGAACTCGTCGAGCAGGCTGCGCACCGAGTCGACCGACTCCTGCGAGCGGTGGGCGAGGCGGCGCACCTCCTCGGCGACGACGGCGAAGCGCCGCCCGTCGGCGCCCGCCGCGGCACCCTCGATGGCGGCGTTGAGCGACAGGATGTGCGTCTCGTCCGCGATCTCGGTGATGAGGTCGAGGACGCGGTAGATCTCCTTCGAGCGCGTGCCCAGGGTGTCGGCGCGGACGGCGATGCCGGTGATGCGCGTCTGCACCTCCTCGACGCCGGAGACCGCCTCGTCGACCGCCGCCGAGCCGGCGTCGCCCGACGACTCGGCGCGCTCGGCGAGCGCCGCCTGGCGGGCGGCGTTGCCGGCAATCTGCGCCGCGGTGCGCGCGAGCTCCTCCATGGCGGCGGTGATCTCGACCACCGAGGCCGCCTGCTGCGACGACCCCGAGGCGAGCTCGGAGGCGATCCGGTTGACCTCGTCGGCCGAGGAGGCGACCTCGATCGAGCTGTCCTGGATGCGCTCGGCGAGGGCGGCGAGCGCCCGCGTCGCGGCGAGGAAGACCTCGGCCATGCGGTGCGGCAGGGCGCGCGTCCGCTCGCTGGCGCGCACCAGGTCGCCGGCGCCGAGGTGCGCGAAGGCGGCGACGAGCTCGCCGGCGAGGACGCGCGCCGAGAGCGCGCCGCCCGGCAGGCGCGAGACGAGGCGGCGCTGCGGCAGGTCGACGGCGACGGCGTAGGCGACGAGGGCGGCGGCGGCGGCGGCGAGGAAGATCGGCAGGATCCAACCCGCGGCGCCGCGCGCGACGGCGGCCGCGAGGAGGCCGCCGCCGACGGCGGCGAGAGCCGCGAGCAGGAGCCAGCCGGTCGCCGAGATGCTCGCCGGATCGGCGAGCGGCGACCTCGCAGGGGACGCCGCGCCCGGCGGCGGCGCCAAGCGGCCCGCCATGGCGGATCCCGTCGACCATGCCGGCGCCGGGCCGGAGGCGGGAGCAACAGGGGCGGCAGGGACCATCTTGCCGTTCACTCGGCTCTCCTTGTACCGCCGCCACCGGCGGGCCGGACGTCGGCCGGACGCAGCTGCCGTCCGGGCGCTCCTCCGCTGGTCGATCGCTGCTGCAAAGTGCGCTGAGGATAGGAGATTCGCACGCGGGGAGCAAGGAGGCGGCGGTCTCGACAGGCGCCGTTCGCGGCGCTTCGTGGCGGCTTCGGCGGGCCGCCGCGCGGGCGCCGCACGGAGTTGACACGATACTTTTTCGCGATATATTTCCTGAACCAATTGAGGATATGCAAGATCCTATTGACGGCGCTCCCGCCGCGCTCGGGCCGTGCTTGTGCATGGGCGGGAACGCCATCCATTCACGACCGTTTCAGGGAGACCGTTCGATGATCCAGCCGCGCCTTCTCTTGTCGTCTTTTCTCTTGTCTCTTCTCCTCGCGGCCCCGCTCTGGGCCGGCGACGGCGCGACGCTCCACGGCTCCGGAGCCGTCAACAGCGCCATGGGCGGCGCCGGCGTCGCCCTACCCAACGACGCTCTCGGCGCCCTCAACGGCAACCCGGCCCTGATCGCCAAGCTCTCCGGCCACCGCATGGAGTTCTCGACCGAGTTCGCCAAGGCGAAGAACGCCGTCTCCAGCACCGTCCACGTCAACACCGGCGCCGGCACCGGCTTCGACGTCTCGGGGCGCACCGAGGACGACGGCAAGGTCGCCGTCATCCCCGCCTTCGCCTGGACGAGCCACTCGGCCTCCTCCAGCGCCGCCTTCGGCATGGGCTTCATCGGCCTCGCCGGCTTCGGCGTCGACTACCCGCAGGACTCGAGCAACCCGATCCTGGCGCCGCAGCCGCAGGGCTTCGGCCGCGTCTTCTCGAGCTACTCGCTGCTCAAGATCCCCTTGGCGGTCGCCTGGCAGATGGCGCCCAACTTCGCGATCGGCCTGTCGTTCGTCGCCGCGCGCGAGAGCCTGGAGGCCGATCCGGCCGGCTTCGCCGCCCCCGACTGCTCGGGCTCGCCCAACAATCCGACCTGCTTCGTGCCGCGGGTCAACGTCGACAGCGAGTTCGGCTACGGCGGGCAGGTGGGCGTGCTCTGGGAGGTGACGCCGGTCTTCAACGTCGGCGCCTCCTACGCCAGCAAGCTCTCCTTCTCGAGCTTCGAATGGGACTCGTCGCACGCCAACCCCGACCGCCCCGACTTCGGCACCGCGCGCACCATCCGCTTCCGCCTCGACGCGCCGGCGACCGCGGCGGTCGGCATCGGCCTCAAGCTGTCGCCCACCTTCCAGGTGGCGATCGACGGCAAGCGGATCTTCTACGGCGACACCGCCGGCTTCGGCACCTCCGGCGTCGACGCCGAGGGCAACTCGAAGGGGCTGGGCTGGAAGAACATCTCGGTCCTCGCCGCCGGCGTCCAGTGGCACCCCACCGCCGCGCTGGCGCTGCGCGCCGGCTACAACCACTCCGACAACCCGATCCCCGACGAGCTGACCTTCGAGAACGTCGAGGCGCCGGCGGTTTTCAAGAACCACGCCTGCCTCGGTCTCGGCTACGCGGTCAACTCGAGCCTGGAGCTCAACCTCGCCGTCTACCGCGCCTTCAAGAACACGGCGAGCGGTCCCTTCCTGTCCCCGTTCGGCGCCGTGCCCGGCACTCAGGTCAAGAACGAGATGACGCTCGATTCCGGGATCCTCACCTTTTCGTTCCGCCTCTGACGACCGGCGGACGGGGGCTCGCTTTCTCCGAGAGGGACGCACCGCATGCACAGGATCGAGGAGACCCCCTACGGGTATCGGGTGACGTTCGAGGGATTTCTCCAGCGTGACGACGCCAGCACCTTGCTCGACTCGATGCGCAGCACGGTCAAGCCGCGCCAGGGCGGCTTCGCCGTGCTCGTCGACATGCGCACCTCGCGCGCCTTCCCGGCGGAGGCGCAGGAGGTGGTCAAGCAGGCGATCCTCTTCTGCAAAGAGGCCGGCCTGGAGCGCAACGCGGTGGTGCTCAACAGCGCCATCGCCACGCTCCAGGCCAAGCGCATCGCGCGCGAGACCGGGATCGAGAGGGACATCCGCTACATCGACGCCTCGAGCGAGCCGGAGTGGGAGAGGGTGGCGATCGACTGGCTGACGGATGGCGTCGATCCCGATCTCGACTGACCGCACCCTCTCCTCGCCGCACCGCGCGGCCCGCCTCCCCGGCGGGCCGCGTCCTCTCGCCTCTCTTCGTATTCCTAGCCGCGAAAATTCGTTGTCCCTATTACCAGTTATCGATGCACTGTTGAGCTGATGAAACAGCGGGGCGCGGCCGGGGCACCTCCCGGCCGCCGATCGGCGGCCGGCCCGAGGGGCCGCCTTAGGGATCGGTGTGCCCCGTCGCCGCAGCAGCCCGCCGGACCGCGGACTGGCGGTGCGGCGCCGGAGCTCGCGCCCCCTTCCCGTCAACGGATGGATTCTTATCTCGATGGAGGCCCGACTGAGATGAAACACCACTCCCTTCGCGCGCGCTGGCTGCTCGCCCCGGCCCTCTTCCTGGCCGCCGGCGCGCTCGCCGCCGCCCCGCCGATCACCTTTCACGACGTCGCCCACGACCCCGGCATCGGCATCGACTACCAGCGCTTCCCGTCGACAACCGACGCGCTCGCCGAGGCCGAGCGCCAGACCGGGCCGCACTCGATCATGGACCTCCTCCTCGGACCGCTCAAGGAGAAGGGGGCGCCGGGCGTCGCGCTCTTCGACTACGACAACGACGGCGATCTCGACATCTACGTCACCAATGGCCCCGGCCACGCCAACGGCCTCTACCGCAACATGCTCAAGGAGACCGGGCGGATGAGCTTCGTCCGCGTGCCGGATGCCGCCGGCGCCGCGGCGACCGACCAGGACTCGACCGGCGTCTGCTACGGCGACATCGACAACGACGGCGACCAGGACCTGCTGGTCCTCGGCCGCGCCGAGGCGCCCCGCCTGTTCGAGAACCGCGGCGGGCGCTTCGTCGACATCACCGCCAAGCAGGGCAGCCAGCTCGGCGGCTCGCACTTCACCTCGTCCTCGTGCGCCATGGCCGACGTCAACAACGACGGCCTGCTCGACATCTTCATCGCCAACACCTTCGACTGGTCGACCAAGGACGCCATCATCGTCGAGCCCTACGCCCTCAACCAGCCGCTGCAGCTCTTCATCAACCGCGGCGGCAACGTCTTCGAGGACGTCTCGGCGACCTCCGGCATCAACGGCGCGCTCAACCACATCACCTGGGCGGTCTCGATGTTCGACTACGACAACGACGGCAACGTCGACATCCTGCTCTCGCAGGATCAGGGCGCCATCCCGCCGGCGCGCTACGGCGGCGTCGACCGCGGCCTGCTGCGCCTGCTGAAGGGCGACGGCACCGGCCACTTCACCGACGTCACCGACGAGGCCGGCCTCCACATCACCGGCGACTACATGGGCTTCGCCATCGCCGACTACGACGGCGACGGCTCGATCGACTTCGGGGTCGCCAACGTCGGCGACTACCTGCCGCCCTTCGTCGGCGAGCCCTACGAGCGCGGCGGCCAGAGCTCGCGCTGGATCCTCTCCAACGGCGACGGCACCTTCAGGGATCCGGGCCTCGGCGCCATCGGCACCTCGGGCTGGTGGTGGGGGTGCGCGGCGATCGACTACGACAACGACGGCGACTTCGACATCGTCGGCTACGGCGCCCTCGACACCGGGCCGCTGATGGACAAGTCGAACCCCGGCACCATCTACGAGAACGACGGGCATGCGAACTTCGTCTACAATCACGCGCCGCTCGACACCGCCGCCAACCACAGCCTGCGCGACGACCACGGCCTCGCGGTGGGCGACCTGAACGGCGACGGCTTCACCGACATCGTCTCGGTGTCGACCGAGAACTCGCCGCCGGGCGCGCTCCCCAACCTCGCCTGGCCGACCGCCTGGGGCTTCCCCTACGATCACGTCGCCACCTGGATCCCGACCTGGCACCCGACCGGCAACGGCGATCTCTGGGCGTGGAGCGGCGTCCGCATGCTGCCCGGCGACCTCGCGGTCGAGATCAACAGCGGCGGCAACGGCAACGGCTGGATCGACGTCGCGACGCTGGGCAGCAAGGGCCTCACCAGCAACGGCGTCGTCAACCGCGACGGCATCGGCGCCATCGTCTCCTCGCTACCGGCGGGCGGCCGCAAGGCGACGCGGCCGGTCCTCGCCGGCTCCAGCCACGCCTCCGAGGACGAGCTCTCCATCCACTTCGGCCTCGGCAAGGCGCGCACGACGCGCGTCGACGTCGTCTGGCCGCAGACGCGGGTGAGGAACCGCCTCTACGACGTGAGGAGCGGTGAGCGCGTGCGCTTCCCCGAGATCCCCTGCAGCATCGACGGCCGCTGGAGGAGCTTGGGCGACTACGACTCCTGCGTCGTCCGTTCGCTCGACGAGCTGCGCCAGAAGGGGGCCATCACAGCGGCCGAGAGCGCGCGCTTCCACGCCAGCGCCCTGCGCGGCTTCGCCGATCGCCATCAGGACCACGACGGCGACCACCACGGCCGCTAGCCGCTCCGCCGCACCCGGAGCGCGGCGTTCGCCGCGCTCCGGTTTTCAGCCCGCCTCTCTCGCCCTCCAAGCGCGGCCGGCCTCGGAAACAGCGATCATCGCCCGACGGCGAGACGAAGCCTCCCGGCGACGCGCGCACGCGGCCAGCATGACGATTTCTAAGGAGGGGAAGGCGATTGAAGATGGTCGGGGCGAGAGGATTTGAACCTCCGGCCTCACGGTCCCGAACCGTGCGCTCTACCAAGCTGAGCTACGCCCCGACGTGGGTGGCAGGCTGCGGCAGGCAATCCCCGAGCGCACGGGACGCGCACGGACCTCGACCGCGGATGAAGGCGGAGGATATCGTCCGCCGCCCGAAGCGGTCAAGGCGGGGCGGTTCCGGGCCGCCTCCTCCAAGAGGTGGCGGGTGTCGCGATGCGCCGGTGGCCGCCGTGCCGCGCCCGGCGGCCGGCTCGGCGCGCGGTAGAATGGCGGGCCTCACGCCCACTGGGGAGGGGACCATGTCGATCAAGACACTCGCCGAGCTCTTCTTGAAGGCGGCCGGGTATGGCAAGCCCGACTGCCTGCTCTATAAGGTCGGCGGCACCTACCAGCCGGTCTCGACGGCCGAGCTGGTCGACCGCGTGCGCCGCGTCGCTCGCGGCCTCGCCGACCTCGGGGTGCAGCCCGGCGACCGCGTGGCGCTGATGGCGGAGAACGGCCCACACTGGCCGATCGTCGACTTCGCGACCCTCTGCTCGGGCGCCGTGCTGGTGCCGATCTACCCCACCCTCCTCCCCGATCAGGCCGCCTACATCGCCAAGGACTGCGGTGCCAAGGTCGTCTTCGTCGAGACGCCGGCGCACCTCGCGGGCCTCCTCTCCCAAGCGGAGCAGACCCCCGACGTCCAGAAATACGTGCTCATCCGCGACGGCGGCGCCGTCCCCACCGACCCGCGCGTCGTCCCGTTGTCGCAGATCTACTCTCAGCCGGCGATGGAAGCCGCCGCCTTCGAGGCCAAGGCGCGCGCCGTCAAGCCGCAGGATCTGGCGACCTTTGTCTACACCAGCGGCACCACCGGGCAGCCGAAGGGGGTGATGCTCACCCACGACAACATCACCTCGAACATCCTCTCCGGCCTCGAGGTGCTGGGGATCGAGGGCACCTTCACCGCGCTCTCGTTCCTCCCCCTCTCCCACTCCTTCGAGCGCACGGTCGACTACTGCTACTTCTATGTCGGCGTCACCATCGCCTACGCCGAATCGGTCGCCACCGTGGCGCAGAACCTCCAGGAGGTGAACCCGCACGTCTTCGTCTCGGTGCCGCGGGTCTACGAGAAGGTCCTCGCCAAGGTGCAGGAGAACGTCGCCGCGAGCTCCAGCCTCAAGCAGAAGATCTTCGCCTGGGCCGAGGGGGTCGGCCGCCAGGCTCTCCCCTGGCGCCTGCTGCTCGAGCGGCCGCCCGGCCTCCTCGGCATCAAGCTCGCCATCGCCGATCGCCTGGTCTTCGCCAAGATCCGCGCCCGCCTGGGCAGCCGCTTCCAGTTCGCCATCTCCGGCGGCGCCCCGCTCGGCCGCGACGTCGCCGAGTTCTTCTGGTCCGCCGGCGTCCCCATCCTGGAAGGCTACGGCCTCTCGGAGACCTCGCCGGTGATCTCGGCGAACAGCAAGCGGCACGTCAAGCTGGGGACGGTCGGCCGGGTGATCCCCGGCGTCGCCGTCGAGATCGCCGAGGACGGCGAGATCCTCGCCCGCGGCCCCAACATCATGAAGGCGTATTGGAACCTGCCGCAGGCGACCGCCGAGGTCATCGACGGCGCCGGCTGGTTCCATACCGGCGACATCGGCGAAGTCGACGACGACGGCTTCCTCCGCATCACCGACCGCAAGAAGGAGCTCATCGTCAACGCCTACGGCAAGAACGTCGCTCCGGCGCCGATCGAGAACTCGCTCAAGAGCAGCCGCTACATCAGCCAGGCGGTGGTCATCGGCGACCGCCGGAAGTTCCTCTCCGCCCTGCTGGTCCCCGATTTCGAGGCGCTCAAGGCGTGGGCCGAGAAGCAGGGGATCGCGACGACGGACGTCGCCCAGCTCCTCGCCGACGGGCGCGTCCGCGCGCTCTACGCCGGCGAGGTGGCGACGGTCAACGCCGGGCTCGCCCACTACGAGCAGCTGACCGCCTGGGACCTCCTCCCCGCCGAGTTCACCCTGGAGACCGGCGAGCTGACGCCGACCCAGAAGGTGAAGCGCCGGGTCATCATGCAGAAGTACGGGCCGGTGATCGATCGCCTGTACGAGAAGGCCGAGAGCTCGCGAGCGGCGTCCTGATGGCGGGCGAGACGAGCTTCCGCCTGGAGGTGGGCGACGACCGCCTGGCGACCCTCACCTTCGATGCGCCGGGCCGCAAGGTCAACGTCTTCTCGCGCGGCGTCTTCGAGGAGCTCGAACGGACCATCGACGAGCTGGCGCGGCGCGACGACATCGGCTGCCTCGTCCTCCTCTCCGGCAAGGAGGGCAATTTCATCGCCGGCGCCGACGTCCCCGAGATCGCCCGCGTCACCGATCCGATCGAGGCCGAGGCCGGCTCGCGGCTCGGCCACCGCATCTTCGCCGCCTGGGAGGCGCTCCCCTTCCCCACCGTCGCCGCCATCCGCGGCGGCTGCCTCGGCGGCGGCACCGAGATCTCCCTCGCCTCGACCTTCCGCGTCGTGTCGACCGCCAAGGAGGTGCGCATCGGCCTCCCCGAGGTGCGCCTCGGCATCCTCCCCGGCTGGGGCGGCTCGACCCGCCTGCCGCGGACGATCGGCATCGCCGAGGCGCTCGACCTGATCCTCACCGGCAAGACCGTCTCCGGCCGCCGCGCCTTCAAGCTGGGCCTCGCCGACGCGCTCCTCCCCGACGCCCGTTTCCTCGACGGGGTGCGCAGCTTCGCCCTCGCCCATCTCGACCGCCGCGAGCGCGACGACTCCCGCCCCGACTTCAAGGAGATGCTCCTCGAGCGCAACCCGCTCGGCCGCAAGATCCTCTTCGACCAGGCGCGCAAGAAGACCCTCGAGCAGACCCGCGGCCAGTACCCGGCGCCGTTGCGCGCCATCGAGGTGGTGCGGGTGGGGATCGAGGAGGGGATGAAGGCCGGCTTCGACGCCGAGGCGCGCGCCGTCGCCGAGCTCGCCACCTCGCGGACGGCGAAGAACCTCATCCACGTCTTCGGGCTGACGGAGAGCGCCAAGAAGGAGAAGGGCCTGCCCGGCGGCGAGGGGCGGCCCGTCGGCTCCGTCGCCGTCCTCGGCGCCGGCGTCATGGGCGGCGGCATCGCCCAGCTCGTCGCCGCCGAGGCGGGGGTGCCGGTGCGCTTGAAGGACGTCGACGAAAAGGCGCTGGCGAGCGGCATGGCGCACGCGGCGCAGATCTTCGATCGCGCCCTGCGCCGCCACCGCATCGAGCGCCCCGAGGTCAAGCGGCGCATGGCCCTGCTGCTGCCGAGCCTCGGCTACACCGGCTTCGAGCGCGCCGACCTGGTGATCGAGGCGATCGTCGAGAAGCTGCCGGTCAAGCAGCAGGTCTTCGCCGAGATGGCGGCCCACGTCCGGCCGACGGCGGTCCTCGCCTCCAACACCTCGTCGCTCCCCATCGGCGCCATCGGTGAGCAGACGCCGCACCGCGAGCGGGTCGTCGGGATGCACTTCTTCAACCCCGTCCACCGCATGCCGCTGGTCGAGGTGATCGCGCCCGAGGGCGCCGATCCGGTGGCGGTCAACACTGTCTTTGCCTTCTCCCGCCGCCTCGGCAAGACGCCGATCCTCGTCCGCGACACTCCGGGCTTCCTGGTCAACCGGCTGCTGATGTTCTATTCGACCGAGGCGCTCTGGCTGCTCGACGAGGGGCACCGCATCGAGGACCTCGACCGCGCCATGGCCGACTGGGGGATGCCAATGGGGCCGATGGCGCTCACCGACGAGGTCGGCATCGACGTCGCCGTCAAGGTCGCCCACATCTTGGGCGACGCCTTCGGCGACCGCCTGCCGCTCCCCGGCTGGCTCGACAACCTCGCCGCCGGCGATCGCCTGGGGACGAAGACCGGGCGCGGCTTCTATCAGTACGCCGGCCGCGAGCGAAAAGACCCCGACGCCGCGGTCTACGGCCTCCTCGGCCTGACGCCGACGATCGACCATCCGGACCCCGCGGCGCTCGCCGATCGCATGGTGCTGCCGATGGTCAACGAGGCGGCGCGCTGCCTGCAGGAGCGGGTGGTCGGCAGCCCCGGCGACCTCGACCTGGCGCTCATCCTGGGAACCGGCTTCCCGCCCTTCCGCGGCGGGCTCTGCCGCTGGGCCGACGGCCAGGGGCTGCCGACCCTCGTCGCCGCCCTCGAGCGCCTCGAGGGCACCGTCGGCGACCGCTTCCGGCCGTCGGAGGCCCTGCGCTCGTACGCCGCGGCGGGCGGCTTCTACGCCGCGTCGACCTGAGCCGCCGAACCCCGCTCGCCCTCTCTCAACGGCCCGGTGTCTTCTCTGGGTTCTGGTTCGTCCATTCCCGGGGACGTCGCGGTTGCCCAACGAGGGCGATCCGGCGCCGGATGGCTGCCGCGAGGCAGCGGATTTTTCCTCCTCCGGCGGCTGTTGTATAGGAGGAGATGCGGGCCGGGTTGGATCTCGCCGCTCCGGCGGGAGTGGTGGCTCACGGCTTGCTACCGATCTCGACTCAGGAACCGACCTCTTTTCAAGGGAGACTCAATATGCAACGACGAATCCACCTGGCTGTCGCTGCCACCGCCGCGTTTCTTGGCTTGGGGTCGTCGCTCGCGCTCTCGGCCCAGACGGCTCCAGCGCCTTCCACGCCGGCTCAGGCGACGACCGCCGGCCAGCCCAACGCCCGCTTCGAGGGCCAGGCCAACGTCAACGAGGTGCTGCTCGACGTCCTCGTCACCGACAAGGGCGGCAACGTCATCGTGGGCCTGAACAAGGGCGATTTCGTGGTCAAGGAGAACGGCAAGCCGGTCGACCTCACCGGCCTCACCTTCTACAGCAACCGCCACTACCTAGAGGAGGCGAAGGACCTCACCGCGAAGACCGGTCTCGAGATCGACCGCGTCCCGGAGAGCCGCTACTTCGTGCTCTTTTTCGACGACCAGAAGCAGTCGTCGGTGAACTCGCCGGTGCTCCTCTCGCAGCAGGTCCAGGCCGGCATCCAGGCCAAGAAGTGGGTGAGCCAGAACCTCCTGCCCAACGATTTCGTCGCCGTCGCGAGCTACGACTTCAAGCTCAAGATCCAGCAGGACTTCACCCACGATACGCGGCTGCTCGAGGCGGCCATCGACGCCGCCATCCAGGGCAAGGACACCGAGGGCAACTGGCCGTCGCGCATCGCGGCCCAGGGGGACGGCCCGTCGCTCCTCGCCAACCTGCCGCGCGGCAACAACCTGCGCGATCAGACGCCGCGGATCTACGACGGCATCCGGCTGCTCGCCGATGCCGCCGGTCACACCACCGGCAGGAAGAACCTCATCCTCTTCACCCACGGCTTCGGCCTCATCAACGATTACGGCCAGTACATCCCCGACGTGCGCTTCTATCCGCCGATGATGCATGCGCTCAACCACAACAACGTCGCGGTCTACGCGCTCGACCTAGTGCCCGCGGGCATCAGCCACCCGCTTTCGAACGCGATGAACCAGCTGGCGCTGGAGACCGGCGGCGAGTACTACTTCGACTTCACCAACTTCATGACCCCGCTGCAGAAGGTGTCGAAGGAGAACAATGGCTACTACCTGCTCTCCTACGGCGCCACGCACGCGACCGACAAGGCCGGCTTCCAGAAGGTGACGGTCGAGACCACCAATCCCGAGTTCAAGGTCAAGGCTCGCGAGGGGTACCAGTACGGCAAGACGGACGCCGAGGGCCGCACCAGCCGCTGAGGCTCGCCGGACTGCATCGACCTGGGAAGAGCGCCGGAGAGGGCGGCTCGAAGCCGCTCCTCCGGCGCTTCCCGTCTACGGCCGCCCTCAGCCCAACCCGGCCGCGGCGCGCAGTAGCCGGCGCGTCAGGCCGCGGTAGGGCTGTCGGCAGGCGAGGAGATCGCCCAGCACCCGGCGCACGCCGGAGTGCCGCCGCGAGAACGGCACCATCCACTGCCCCACCGGTCCCTCGTAGAACAGCCGCGCGGCCCGCCCCGCGCGCTCCATCTCCTCTTCCAGCTCGTCGCCGAGTCGCGCGGCGTAGCGTTCGGGCCGTCCGGCGAGGAGGCTCTCGGCCGCCCAGGTGCCGGAGAGCATCGCGTAGCGGATCCCCTCGCGGGTGAGCGGATCGGCGAGCGCCGCGGCGTCGCCGGCGAGGAGCAGGTGCCGGCGGAGCGCGCCGGCGACGCCCGGCAGCGTCTGATCGCTCCATACGGGGATCGGGAAGCGATAGCGCGGTCCGGGGAGAGCGCGCCATGCGGGAGGGAGATGGCTGTCGAGAAATCCCCCGAGAGCCGCCTCGGCGGCCGCGGGGTCGAGGGCGCCGGCGCCGTAGGCGATGCCGACCGACACCCCGCCGGGCCGCGGGAAGATCCACAGGTAGGCGTCGCCGAGATCCGGAAAGGCGAGAACGAGCCGGCTCCACAAGAGGCCGGAGAGAGAGGCGCCGAGACCGACGCTCGCCGGCGGCCGCAGGAGTCCCGCGCTCCGCCGAGCGATCCCTCCGGCGCCGTCCGCTCCGACCGCCCACCCATAGCGCCGAACCTCGCCACCGGCCGCGACGCTCACTCCTCCTGCGGCCGCCATTACCCGGTCCGCCCGCCGGGCGATCCGCCGGGCTCCGGCCGCGACGGCAGCTGCGGCGAGCGCCGCATCGAGATCGCCGCGGCGGAAGATCCGCAGATCTTCGAGGGCGACCTCGAGGTGGTCACCGCGGGCGTTCTCGAGCCTTGCACCCGGGCTCTCGACCGAGCGGAGAGCCGAGGGATCGAAGCCGGCGAGTCCAGGCAGCACATGCGACGGCACCGCCCCGCCGCAGGGCTTCTCGCCCGGCATCGCCGGCATGTAGAGATCGACCAAGGCGCCGCCACGAGCGAGGGCCAGCGCCGCCGAAGCACCCGCCGGACCGCCCCCGATCACCGCGATCGCATCGCCCGAGGACATCGGGTCGGATTGTAACGGTAGCCCGCGAGGAGCCCATTTCGCTGGGTGCTTCGCTGGGTGCCAGGTGATTCGTCGGCTCTCCTTGGAGGTCCTGGAGATGCTCCTGGAGGTGCCAGGTACATTCCAATGGTCTTTCAGATGCCGCTTGCCTGGTGCCCGCCAGGTGCCAAGTAACTAGTCGGCCCAGCCGTGGTGGGAAAGATGGGAAAGGTGCTGGGAAAGGTGCCAGGTACTTAGTCACGAGAGTTTGGGATGCTGGATATCTCCTTGCCCTGCAAATCTTTCCGCCGCCCACTCAGCCTGGGTAGTGGGCCGCCCACCCCCTCACCCCATCCACCGGCTGGGCCGCCTCTCGACCGGAAGCCGAGCCGTCGATCGACCGTGAGACGGAGGATCGGCAGCTCCGGCACCGACGACATCGGCCCTGGCCACCCACCCAGGGAGTTGGCTCGGGAATCACCTGGCACCCCGTCAGCACCCCGGCCGGGAAATCATCTGGCACCCTGCCACCGCCGAAGACCGCCTCCACTCGACGGCCGCCTCGGGCGGGTCTTCCCGCTCGCCGGCCGGGCTCGCCGTATCTCCGGCTGAGCTTGCCGCATCATCGGCTGAGCTCAGCCGGTGATCGGGAAGGCCCGCCGCATCATCGGCTGGGCTCGGCGGGTGATCGGGAAGGCCCGCCGAATCACCGGCTGGGCTCGGCCGGTGATCGGGAAGGCCCGCCGAATCACCGGCTGGGCTCGCCGCATCACCAGGAAGAGCCTGCCGGTGATCGGGAAGCGCTTCCCGATCACCGGCCGAGCTCAAGAGATTGTCGCGAAGGCCCTCCCGATCACCGGCAAGGCTCGAAATGTCATCTGGAAGGCTTGGCCGATCGCCCGGAAGGACCAACATCTCGCCGGGAAGCCCTCCCCCGCTCGCGGGCCCGGCGGCCGCTCCGAGCGGAGGTGTCGCTGCTCGCGATCTACGCGCAGACCTCGCGCCGCTCGGCCACGCCGGCGTGGGTGCCCCACTCGACCAGCGACGCTCCTCCTCGACATCGTAGACGGTGCGGCCGCAGAGGCCGGCCGGCTCGCGGCCGCGAATCATCTGGCACCCTGTCACACCCTGTCAGCACCCTGTCAGGGAGGGCCAGAGGGCCGCTTGGTGCCAGGTGCTTGGTCGATCCAGCCAGGTGCCAGGTGCTTGGCCGACCGGGTGCGACCGGGTGGCAGATGCTTGGTCGACCGGCCATAGAATCGCTCCATGGCTGAGCCCTCCCGGCATCCCATCCCTCTCTTCGACGCCCACTGCTCCCGTTGCGGTCGTCAGTACCCGGACTCCGGCCTTCCGTCGGAGTGCTCCGCCTGCGGCGGCTTTTGGGAGTATGGCGAGCGATTCGCCTGGCAGCTTCCTGGCTCGGGGTCCGGGATGCGCCGTTGGGCGGGCGCTCTCGGCCTCGAGGGTGCGGAGCTCAGTGGGGAGCTGCTCGGCCGGCCGGCCGAGCTCTTTGGCGGCGCCTTGATCGCCCAACAGGGGAGCTCTCCTGACGGCTCGTATAAGGAGCTGGGCGCCGAGGCGCTGCTCGCCGCGGTCGTCCGCCGGGGCGTCGAGGAGATCTTCCTCGATAGCTCGGGCAATGCCGGCATCGCCGTCGCCCGCGCCGCCGCGGCTCGCCGGGTGGGTTGCACGGTGCTCGTCCCGGCTTCGACTCCCGAGATCAAGATGGAGCGCATCCGTGCCGCCGGCGCACGGGTCGAAGCGATCCCCGGCGACCGCGACGCCACGGCGCGCGCCGCCGAGGCGTGGCGGAGCCGCGCCGTCTATGCGAGCCCGTTCTTGCAGCCGTTCTTCCAGGCCGGCGTGGCGACCCTCGCCTGGGACCTCGACGATCAGCTGGGCGGCGAGCTGCCAGGCGACTGGCTGCTGCCGGTCGGCAACGGGCCGCTGCTCCTCGGCATGGCGCTGGGCTTCCGAGCCCTGCGGGCCGGCGAGCGACTCGATCGACTTCCCCGCCTCCACGCCGTGCAGCTGGAGGGTTACGCGGCTCTCTACCCGGCCGGACCCGGCGTCCGGCGCGAAAGCCCGCCGATCGCCGCGGGCATCGCCATCCCCTCGCCGCCGAGGAGGGCGGACATCCTCGCCGCCCTCGAGCGCAGCGGCGGCGACATGATGCGCGTGTCGGAGGAGGAGATCGCGGCGGCGCGGGAGACGCTGAGGGAGGGTGGCTTCGCCGCCGACCCCACCGGGGCGGCGGCGTTCGCGGGCTTCGGGAAGCGGCCGGACCTACAGGCTCGCCGGCCGCTGGTGATCGTGACCTCGCTCGAGGCGAGCTGAAACTAGCTGTCGGCCCCGTCGTCGACCGGCCTCTCTTCGATCGCCAGGAGGACCACCGTCAC
This sequence comes from uncultured Acidobacteriota bacterium, assembly GCA_963755825.1. Lineage (GTDB taxonomy): Bacteria > Acidobacteriota > Thermoanaerobaculia > Multivoradales > UBA5704 > DATBQN01. Next base: position 1,810,573 of record CAVWLA010000001.1, read on the forward strand.
GTTGTCGACGCCGCCGCGGGCGTTCGAGTCGTTGACCAGGGCGCGGCAGATCTCGTGCAGCCCCTTGCCGGAGCCGAGCCGCTCCTGGATCTCGGCGTCTCCCAGCATCGTCGTCAGCCCGTCCGAGCAGAGCAGGTAGAGATCGCCGGGGCGGACCTCGACCTCGCGGACGTCGACCAGCACCTCGGCCTCGCCGCCGAGGGCGCGGGTGACGACGTTCTTGAGCGGGTGCGCCCGCGCCTGCTCCTGCGAGAGGAAGCCCGCCATCACCTGCTCGTGGACCCAGGTGTGGTCCTGAGTGAGCTGATCGAGCCGCCCGTCCCGCAGACGGTACGCCCGGCTGTCGCCGACGTGGGCGACGGCGGCGAGTGAGCCGGCGAGGAGGAAGCCGACCACCGTCGTCCCCATGCCGTGGAGCGAATCGTCCTGGCTGATCGCCCCCAGCACCTTGTCGTGCGCCAGGCGGACGGCCATCTTGAGCAGATTCGAGTGGCGGGCGAGACGCGCGTCGGCGGTAAATGGCCAGGTGGTGTCGTGGTCGTTGGCCCGCTCGATGAAGTCGTGGATCGAGTCGACCGCGATCTTCGCCGCCACCTCGCCGTGGCTGTGGCCGCCCATGCCGTCGGCGACGACGTAGAGCTTGTTCTTGGGATCGACCTCGAAGTAGTCCTCGTTGTGAGCCCGCGTCAGGCCGACGTCCGAGAGACCGCAGGCGCGGATGCGCGGGCTCATCCGGATTTTCCGAACAGGCCGCGCCGCGGCGCACGGGTGAGCTCGTCGAGCGCGCGCTGCACGACCGGGTCGTCGCCGCCCCAGGTGAGGGCGGCGCGGTAGTGCTGCTCGGCCCGCGGCATGTCGGCGGCGCCGGCGGCGAGCCGCCCGGCGAGCTTGTGATAGGCGGCGTTCATCGGGTCGAGCCGGCAGGCCTGCTCGACCGCCTCGAGGGCGCGGTCGAGCCACTTGCCCTGCTGGCTGCAGGCGAGCGCCAGATGGTGCCACGCCTGGGCGCTGCTCTCGTCGGCCTTGGTCGCCCGGTCGAAGTTGTCGGCCGCCTCGAAGAAGTTCTTCTCCTTGTAAGCCTTGATGCCGCGCTGCAGGTAGACGCGGGCGAGCTGGCGAGGGTCGGCAGAGGTCGCCTCCGGCCGGTCGACCTCGAGGTCGTGCTGCCGGCGCCGCGAGGGGTCGGAAAGGACGTTGAACGCCTGCGTGATCTCCTGGAACTCGATCTCGGCGCGCGCCTTCTCCGGTCCCTGGAAGCGATCCGGATGGCGGCCGCGCGCCAGCTCGCGGAAGCGCTGGCGGATCTGCTCCTCGGTCGCATTGCGCGGCAACGCGAGAACGGCGTAGAAGTCCTGTGGCATCGCGGCTGACCTATTGCCGCTTGATTCTATACAAACGGACGGCCGTCGACCGTACCGCGTCGGGGATGTTGCGATCGCGCGACACTTCGCGCAGCTCGCGGACGCTCAGCCGCGTCACCAGGCGCACTCCGATGCCGACCGGCGTGCGCGGGTTCCCCACCAGGGCGCGGATCACCCCGGGCTTCGAGACCCAGTCGCGCCGGCGGGCGATCTCCTCGAGGACGTCCTCGTTGACGTTGCGGCTGCGCGCCGCCTGCTCGATCTCGGTGTCGGAGAGGGCGTTGGCGGAGAGCACGGTGAGCGCCACCCGCGGGTTCGGGTCGCGCATCAGGAAGGCGCGGAGCAGCCGCCCGGCACCCCGCGCCAGGCGGATGCGGGCGGGCACCGGCAGCATGCGGATCTGCCCCTCGGAGAGGCCGGTCAGGTCGTCGACCTCGCCGACGGCGGGGGCGCTGCGCACCTGGGCGATGGCGGCGGCGAAGGCGCCGTCGTCGATCTCCTCTTCGTCCTCGTCGACCGGCCGCCGCTCGCGCGGCAGGAGGTGCTCGCGGTACTCGGCGATGCGCCGCTGGGTGTAGAGCGAGAGCTGGGGGTTCTCCGCCAGCGCGTCGAGGATCGCCGGCTCTTCGACGATGGCGTCCTGGCGCAGGATGAGGAGCTCCTGGAGATCGGCCGGCAGCCGCCGGGCGAGCTCGACGAGGAGCGGCCGCGGCACGTCGCGCCGGCGGAGCACCGCCTCGAGCACCAGCGGGTGGCCGATGTGGCGAGCGAAGTAGGAGAGCACCGGCGCGGCGGCGCCGGCGGCGAGGAAGGACGACGCGACCCGCGCGTCGATCACCGCCAGGGCCGCCGCGGCGCGCTCGGCGAGGCCGGCGTCGCCGCCGGTCGCGATCGCCACCTGGATGGGGATCAGCTCCTCGGCGGCGAGCGGCAACAGCCCGTCGGCGGCGAGCATCTGGAGCTCGCGGTTGGCGCCCGAGCGGACCTGCTCCAGAAGAGAGGCCGCGCTGTCGGCCACGTCAGAGGGCCTCGTGCTGTTTCTTGAGCGCTCGCAGGGTATCGAGGTCGATGACCAGGTCGTGGATCGGCTGGCGGCCGGGAGGGAGGTCGAAGGAGTAGCCGTTGACCTGCGCCTCGACGGCGCTGGGATTGCCGAGGGTGAGGACGATCTTCTGCTGCGCCGAGAGCTGCAGCGCCTCGCCCGGCACGCGCTCCTCGGAGATCCACTTCTTGCCGTCGATGACCACCTCGACCCAGCAGTCGCGGGTGAAATCGAGCGTCACGTCGAGCGGCGACGGCTCGCCGCTCGGCGCCGCGGGCTCGACGGCCGACGGCGAGAGGGCGGCGCGCCGCGGCGGCGGCGGTCCGAGCGGGACGGCGGCGACCGCCGCGGGCGGCTGCCGGGCAGCGGGCGCCGCCGCCGACAGTCCGGGGACACCGGCCGGGCGCCGGCTGCCGCTGTGGCGGACCGTGTAGTAGATGGCGCCGGCGACGAGGGCGAGGGCGACGACGGCGCCGAACAGCACGAGCGCCCGCACCACCCACGAGTCGCCCGGCGAGCTCGACCGATCGGAGAAGCCGGTGCGGTCGCGGCTGTTCGGATCGACCCGCGCGGCATCACTGCGGAAGGGGCGGACGGTCGACGACGCGGCGTCGGCGGCATGCTCGTCGTCGCCGGAGGGCTGCACCGAGAGCCAGTGGTTGACCACCTCGTCGGGTGAGAGACCGACGTAGCGCGCGTACTCGCGCAGGAAGCCCTTGGCGAAGACCGGCGCGGGGAGCAGATCGAAGCGATCCTCCTCCATCGCCTCGAGGTAGCGCAGGCTGATCTTGGTGCGGTCGGCGATGTCGCGCAGCGAGATCTCGCGCAGCTCGCGCTGGCGGCGCAGCCAGTGGCCGAAGGAACCGGGCTCCGCCTCGGCGGCACTCTTGTCCCATGGCGGAGGACGCATGGCGAGCCGCTTGCCGATCGGCGCAGAGATGGGCACCGCCGGAGTTGGCTCCCCGGCTTCGGCGTCCTGCCGGCCCTCCAGATCGGTCCCCTTGGGCAGGTTTCGATGCTTTCTCGACACGTTCCTCAACACGCGACCTCAACTTTACGCGGCGAACGCCTTCCGGTCAATGAAAAAAACGTGTCAACATCGTAGTTTGCCGCCTTTCGGACCCTCCCGGAAAGCAAATCTGTTATCTTCCTCCTCCGCTATGGCGATATCGCGCGAGACGCAAAACCATCTGGCCAAGGGTGACTTCGAGGCGGTGGAGAGCGAGTGGCTCGCCCAGCTCGAAACCGACGCCACCGATCTCGACTATTTCGTCGGCGTGGCGCGGGCGCTCGGCGGCACCGGCGAGGAGCCGCGCTCACGCTTCCTCTTGGGGATGCTGGACGAGCAGCTCCGCGGCGCCGGCCGCTGGGACGTCCGCTTGAAGCTCCTGGCGCGCGCCAGCAATCTCCTCCTCGCGCCCGAGGCCATCCATCCGCAGATCGTCGACACCCTCGATCATCTCTACGCCGGCCGCGCCACCTACCGGGGGCTCCGCGACACCGTCGGGCTGCTGCGCGCCACGCACGATCATCCGAAGACCTGGGAGAAGGTCGAGCGCCTGCAGGGTCTCCTCGCTTTCGACCTCGGCTCGGTGGTCTTCATGCAGGGGCGCGGCGCCGGTCGCGTCGTCGAGGTGAATCTCGGCCTGGAGAGCTTCAAGGTCGACTTCGAGCGCTACCCCGGGCTGATGGTCGGCTTCAAGGCCGCCGGCAAGCTCCTGCAGCCGCTCGCCGACAGCCACGTGCTGCGCCGCAAGCTCGAGAACCCCAAGGAGCTGGCGGCTCTCGCCCCCGCCGAGCTCCTCCACGTCACCCTCGCGAGCTACGGCCGGCCGCTCACCGCCGGCGAGATCCGCGACGACCTGGCGGGCCTGGTCAGCGAGAAGGAGTGGACCTCCTGGTGGGGAGCGGCGCGCAAGCACCAGCAGGTGGTCGCGAGCGGCGCCGGGGCCCGCCAGACCTACACCTGGGCGGAGACCAGCGGCAGCGCCCTCGAATCGGTCTGGAAGTCGTTCGAGAAGGCGCCGCCGCGGCGCAAGATCGAGCTCCTCCGCCGCGACGGCGGCCGCGACCCGGCGCTGCGCGACCGCATGTCCGCCGAGCTCCTCAAGCTCGGCGAGCAGGCCGCCGCCGGCAGGGAGCCGGCGCTCGCCTACGAGATCTGGTTCGCCCTCGAGCGCGCCGGGACGGCGCCCGACGGCCTCGCCTGGGCGCCGGAGAAGATGCTGGCGCGGGCCACCGCCGATCCGGCGCGCATCCTCTCGAACGTCGAGGACCGGCAGCTGCGCGAGCGCGGCTACGCGATGCTCCGCGAGCACCGCACCGACTGGGCGGCGGTCTACCTCGGCCTCCTCTCCCAGGAGGCGGACCCGCGAGCCCTCGACCTGCTCGCCGACGCCCTGGCGCGCGAGGCGCCGCGCGACCTCGAGCGCTTCTGGGACACCCTCGTCACCCAGCCGCACCGCGCCCCCGGCGCCTTCACCTGGATGGCGGAGCGCGCCGCCGAGGACGAGAAGCTGCGCTCGCGGAGCCCGCTGCGCCTGCTGCAGCAGCTCCTCGGCAGCCTGACGCGCGACGAGTTCGCCCCCTTCCGCCTGCGCCTGCTGGCGCTCGCCGAGTCGGGGAGCACGGTGCCCCGCCTGCTCGCCCATCTGACCCCGGAGCAGGCGCAGCAGGCCGAAGAGGCCGTGGCGCGCGCCGCCGGCCTCGAGCCCTACCAGCGCGAGCAGCTCGTCAACGCCCTCGAGCTGCGCTTCCGCGCCCTGCGCAAGGAGAACGTCGACGCCCTCTACGCGACCCCCGAGTCGATCGACGCCAAGCGCGAGGAGCTGCGCCAGATCCTCGCCGTCGATATCCCGGCCAACCGCAAGGCGATCGAGGAGGCGCGGGCGATGGGCGATCTGCGCGAGAACTTCGAGTACAAGTCGGCGCGCCAGCGCCATGAGTACCTGAACGCGCGGGCGACCTCGCTCAACGCCGAGCTGTCGCGCGCGCGGCCGATCGAGACGGTGGGGATCGACGTCTCGGAGATCCGCATCGGCAGCCGCGTCCGGCTGCAGAACGGCTCCGGCCGCGAGCGGACGCTCGTCATCCTCGGCCCCTGGGAGAGCAAGCCGGAGCACGACATCATCTCCTACGAGTCCGATATGGCGAAGCTGATGCTCGGCCGCGGCGTCGGCGCCGAGGTGGCGCTCGGCAGCGAGAGCTGGACCGTCCGCTCGATCGAGCCCTTCGGCGGCGCCGCCTAGCGGCCTCTCACGAACCTACTCTACGGCCTACGCCCCGCCGCGCAGCTCGAGCGTCTCGCGGCGCCAGCGCAGCACCACCCGCGAGCCGTCCTCCAGCAGCAGGCCGAGATCGGCGTAGCGGGCGAGGAGCGCCCGGCCGACCGGGCTCGCGGCATCGACCTGCGCCTGCGGCTTGCGGCCGACCAGCCCCTCCTCCACCCAGATGTCGCGGCCGTCGTCGCCGGCCGCCGCGGCATCGGCGGCGCTCCCCGTCGCCTTGACCACGAAGGCGTTCCAGACGTCGCGGTCCTCCTCGCGCAGGAAGATGCGCCCGGCCACTTCGCTGGTGGTGTAGCGGGGCTCCCAGGTGGGATCGTTCGGCGGATCGACCGGTCCGGGATAGTTGCCGAGGCCGGGGACGCCGTGGTGGCCCTGGAGACCGGACGGCACCGAGACGACCAGGAGGGCGACGAAGGCCATGCCGGCGATGGCGGCGGCGGCGCTGCCGATCGGCGACTGCAGCGGGATCAGCCGCAGGCTCTCGGCGAAGCGCTTCCAGAGGCTCGGCCGGCGGCGGTAGAGCACCTCGCGGCGCACCTGCGCCTCCAGCCAGGCCGGCGGCGCCGGCCGGCCGAGGGCGGCGAGCCCGCGGCTCACCCGCCGCAGGCGCGAGAGCTCGCCGCGGCAGGGCAGGCAGCCGGCGAGGTGGGCGTCGAGCCGACGCGTCTCGGCGGCCGTCAGCTCACCGTCCAGGTAGGACGAGAGCATCTCGGAATTGACGGGATGAATCATCACGCACCCTCCAGAAAGGTCCGGAGCTGCTCGCGGCCACGCGCGATGCGCGAGCGGACAGTACCGATCCGGACACCCAGCACCTCGGCGATCTCCTCATAAGAAAGCCCTTCGATGTCGCGCAGCACGACCGCCTCGCGAAAGCTCGCCGGCAGGTTGGCGAGACCGACCGTCACCCGCCGTCCCTCGTCGGCCGCCACCGCCAGCTCCTCCGGACCGCGGGCGGGATCGGGAAGGGCGGTCGAGCCGCGCTCCTCCTCGGCGCCTTCCGGCAGCGGCTGCATGGGGAGCCGACGCCGGCCGAGGCAGCTCCGGCAGTGGTTGATGGCGATCCGAAAGACCCAGGTCTTCAGGCTCGAGCGGCCGCGAAACTGCGCGATGTGGCGGAACACCCGCAGGAAGATCTCCTGGGTCAGGTCGGCCGCCACGTCGTCGCTCCCCGCCAGGCGCAGAGCGAGTCCGAAGACCATGTGGTCGTAGCGGCCGTAGATCTCGTCGAAGGCCCGCGGATCCCCCACGCGGTGCCGCTCGACCAGCTCGAGATCCTGGCCGTGCTCTTCGACGACGACGGTCGAGACTGTTGCGGCTTCCACCCGACCCTCCAGAGCGCCTCCGGCGCGTCCACTCATCTTCTATAGACGCATGGTGGCACGGAAAGGTTCCCCGCGGGGGGACTGGGGTGCCTACCGGGTCTTGGCGATCTGGGCGCCGGGGACGGCGACGCCCTTGCCGTAATAGCCGGCGAGGCCGCGGACGATCGCCTCGGCGACCTTCTGCCGATAGGCGCGCGTCTGCAGCAGGCGGCGGTCCTCGGGGTTGTTCAGGTTGCAGACCTCGAGGAGCATCTTGGCGGGCACGCTGTTGTAGCGCAGCACCGCCGGCACCCACTCCTTGCCCTCGCGGATGATCTTCTCGCGCACCGGCTTGTCGGGGTGGACGGCGAGGCCGGAGGTCTCGAAGGCGGCGACGATCTGTCGCGCGAGGGCGCGCGACAGGCCCTCGCTCTTCACCCGCTGCTCCCAGGGGAAAGAGACCACCGGGCTCTCCTGGAACTCCTTGCGCAGGGCGTAGACCGGCCCGCTCTTGCCGAAGCTGTCGTCGCGCATCGAGGCGGCGGGGATGTAGGCCATGGCGCCGCGCAGCGACGGGTGGAGCGAGTCGGCATGGATCGAGAGGAAGACCACCTTCTCGGCGTCGCCCGCCTGCTGCATCGCCTTGCGGAAGACGCTGTTGGCGAGATACCAGCGCAGGTGGACGCCGACCGCCGGGTCGTCGATCGGGTAGGGCGGGTCGGTCAGCACCGAGTGCCGGCGCGACGCGGGGAGGACGTCGCTGTCGGCGATCTCGAAGTCCTCGCCGTCGCGGGTCGTCGCCACCACGCGGGCGGCGGTGCGGCTCTCGAGGAGCCGCTTGGCGCGCACGGCGATGTCGTAGACGTAGAGGCTCTCCCAGACGCCGGCCTGCGTCGCCCCGGAGTCCTTGCCGCCGTGACCGGCGTCGAGGATCACCGTGATGTTCTCGAGGCCGAGGGCGCGGACGTGGTTGCTGTAGCGGGCCGAGGCACGGAGGCTCGCCTCGTACTCGGTGCGCAGGGGGTGGCCCTCGGGCAGGAATTCCGGCTGCAGGAGGTCGAAGGGGATCTTCACCCGGTAGCCGACGGGAATCTCGGTGACGTCCGAGATAGCGCTCCGGCGGGCGATCTGGGTTGCCAGAGAGTTGACGTCGGCGGCGTGGATGCGGCCGGTAAAGCGGACCACGACGCTCGAGTAGAGGGCCTCGTGGGGCCGCAGCCGGTAGACGGCGTACTCGCCGTCCTTGTCCTTGCCGTACTCGAGATGGAAGCTGGACTCCGCGGCGGGGATCGAGCCGCGGAACGCCGGCAGCAGGAGCTCCGCCGGGACCATCACCGCGGTGCCGCGCGGCACGTCGTCGTCGCCGGCGGCGAGCTCGTTGTACTCGCGGATGGCGCGGAAGTTCTCGCCGTCGCCGGTGAACCACTCCGCCAGTCGCCAGAGGCTCTCGCGCTGCAGCGGCCCGGCGCCGCGCACCAGGTGCCGCCAGCCGTCGGCCTGCGGCCGGTCGTCCGGGAAGAGGGCGGTCGCCGCCTTGAGCTGGCGCTCCGGCGAGAGCACCGCGAAGGGAAGCCGGTAGCGCTGGCCGACCTCGAGCTCCGTCTTCCCCGCCGGGCCGCCGGCGACCTGCAGCAAGAGCTGGGTCTTGCCAGTCAGCCGCTGCGAGAAGCCGCGCATCCCCTCGCCGTTGCGCGGGCTCGCCTCGACGTAGATCGCCGGCTCGTCGGTCAGGCTGGCGACGACGCCGTCGGCGAGCTCGACCCGCACGCCGGCGGGCGGCACCGCCGCCAGAGAGGGGGATTTGGCGGCGCTGGTGCCGACGGCCGCGAGCGCCGCCGGCGCCGGGATCGTCGCGCGCTCCGCCGGGGCGCCGGCGGCGCTCGCAGGAGCGGCCTGGAGAGCGATCGGGGCGAGGACGCCGAGCAGGACGCCGAGCCAACCGGCCGCCCGGCCGAGGCGCCGACGGCGGCGGCTCCCTCCGAGGTTCAGGGGGCGGCCTCCGGCGCACGAGGCGCCGCCGGGCGCTCGCCGGCGAACGGCGGCGCGACCTGCCAGCCCGTCTCCAGCTCGAAAGCGCGGGCGGCGCGGAAGAGGAGGGCCTCGGCGAGCTCGGGCGCCATGAGCTGCAGCGAGAGCGGCAGGCCGCGCTCGTCGGCGCCCGCGGGGAGCGCGATGGCGGGCAGCCCGGCGAGCGAGGCGGGGGTAGTGTAGATGTCGGAGAGGTACATGGCGAGCGGGTCGTCGACCTTCTCGCCGAGGCCGAAGGCGCCGCTCGGCGCGGTCGGCGTCGCCAGCAGGTCGGCTTGGCGGAAGGCGGCCGCCAGCTCGCGGCGCAGGCGACCGAGGACCGCCTGGGCGCGGCCGTAGTAGGCCTCGTAGTAGCCGGCGGAGAGCGCGAAGGTGCCGAGCATGATGCGGCGCTTGACCTCGGGACCGAAGCCTTGGCTCCGGCTGTCGAAGTAGAGATCGGCGAGCGCCTCGGCCCCGGCAGCGCGGCGGCCGTAGCGGACGCCGTCGAAGCGCGCCAGGTTGGCCGAGGCCTCGCAGGTGGCGATGACGTAGTAGATGGCGATCGCCGCCGGCAGGCTGGGGACCGAGACCTCGACGAGGTCGGCGCCGGCGCGCTCGAGGCGGGCGAGCGACGCGCGCCAGCTGGCGCGCACCGCCGCGGGCAGCGCTCCCTCGTCGATCTCGCGGAGGACGCCGACCGTGCGACCGGCGATGCCGTCCTCGATCTCGGCGAGATAATCGCCCACCGGCGCCATAGCCGCGGTCGAGTCGGCTTCGTCGGCGCCGGCGATCACCTGCAGCCCGAGGGCGCCGTCGCGCACGGTGCGCGCCAGCGGGCCGATCTGGTCGGTCGACGAGGCGAAGGCGACGAGGCCGTAGCGCGAGACGCGGCCGTAGGTGGGCTTGACGCCGACGATGCCGCAGAAAGCGGCCGGCTGGCGGATCGAGCCGCCGGTGTCCGAGCCGAAGCCGAGCGCGGCGCTGCCGGCGGCGACCGCCGCCGCCGGGCCGCCCGACGAGCCGCCCGGCACCGTCGCCAGATTCCACGGGTTGCGGGTGACCCCGAAGGCCGAGGTCTCGCACGACGAGCCCATCGCGAACTCGTCCATGTTGGCGCGGCCGAGGACGACGGCGCCGGCGGCAAGCAGCCGCTCGACGGCGGTGGCGGTGAACGGCGAGAGGTAGCCGTCGAGGATGCGAGAGCCGCAGGTGAGCGGCCAGCCGGCGCGAGCGAGGTTGTCCTTGAGGGCGATCGGCACGCCGGCGAGCGGGCCGGCCGTCTCGCCCGCGGCGACCTTCCGATCGATCTCGGCGGCGCGGGAGAGAGCGTCGGCCCCGTCGAGAGCGACGTAGGCGCCGACGAGCGGCTCGACCGCGGCGGTGCGGGCGAGCGCCGAGGCGGCGACCTCCGCCGCCGACCAGTCGCGCGCGGCGACGCCGCGGGCGATCTCCTCGGCCGGCAGCTCCCAGAGCTCAGCCATCGCCGCTCCCCTTGATCTCCGGCACCAGGAGAAAGCCGTCGGCCGCGGCGGGGGCGTTGGCAAGGAACGCCTCGCGTGGCAGGCAGGGGACGATGGCGTCGAGCGCTTCGGGGAGGGCGGCGAGACCGCGGCTCACCGACAGTTTCTCCGCCTCGGACACCTCCGTCGGGCCGAAGCTCGCGAGCTGATCGATGTAGTCGACGACCCGACCCAGCTGTTCGGCGAACCGAACCTCTTCCGCGGCGGTGAGGCGAAGGCGCGCGAGCATCGCGATCTTTCTTACCTGGTCGAGAGTTAAGGCCATGTTCTTCAAGCGAAAGTTTAGACCTGGCCGCGAGCGAAAGCAAATTCGGCGCCACGGATCATCGAAACCTTTCCGAACGGGCGTCCACGCGCCAACGGCGCCGGCGCCACTCGGCCTTCGGCAAGGTGGTGATTCGCCAGATGGCGACGCTGCCGAGGCCTGCAATGATTCCCCCGCCCGCCCTTTCAGGTAGGGTGCCAGGTGACTCGCGAAACGTCGTCGCGTGGAGGTGCCAGGTGATTCGTCGAGCGGCGCTCTCCGCCTCGTGAGGTGCCAGGTGTTTCGGAGAGTCCCGCCGGGAGGTGCCAGGTGATTCTGTCCACTCGCCAGAGGCGACAGATGGCCAAGCAGCGCTGCAGAGTCAGGACAGGACCGATTCCATCGACAGCGGAGTCACCGATGTCCGCCTCCCTCTCGTCGCCGGCTCCACTCCCGGTCGCGAGGCGGCCCAGCGGGTGGGGGGCGGGAGGGGGGTGGGTGGCACCCTACCTGAAAGGGCGGGCGGGGGAAAACATTGCAGGACAAAAGCTTAGCTATTTTACTGGCAAGCCGTCGACGAGGTGCCAGGCACTTAGTCGGCTCGGCCGCAAACCCTTCTCTCGAGGTGCCAGGTGACTCGTCGACCGCCGGCCGGAGCGCCTCGCGATATCGTCTCGTCTCGACGAAGCGCTCCCGCACCATGCCCTCCCGCCAGCTCCGCGTCCTCGCCCACCACCCGGCCGTCCGGGCGCTGATCGACGCTGCCGGCGACGCCCCCTGCCATCTCGCGGGCGGCGCCCTTCGCGACCGGCTGCTCGGCCTTCCGACGCACGACATCGATGCCGTCGTCGCCGGACGCGGCCGGGAGATCGCCGAGCGGGTGGCGGCGGCGCTGTCGGCTCGGCTGGTGCTCCTCGGCGGCAAGGAGTTCGCCGCCTATCGGCTGGTCGGGAAGGACTTCGTGCTCGATCTCTGGGACCGCGACGCCGTACCCCTCGACGAGGACCTCGCGCGCCGCGATCTGACGGTCAACTCCTTCGCCTGGGAGCCGGCGACGGGCGTCATCGCCGACCCCTTCGGGGGGCTCGTCGACCTCGAGCGGCGCATCCTCCGCGCCACGACGCCGGAGAGCTTCCGCGGCGATCCGCTGCGGGTGCTCCGGGTGCCGCGCCTCGCCCTGCAGCTCCCCGGCTTTGCCGCCGGGCCGACGACTCTCGCCCTCGCCCGCCGCTCGGCGGCCGACGTGGCCGCGGTCGCGGCCGAGCGGGTGCGCGACGAGCTGACGCGCATCCTCGCCCATCCGGAGGCGCATCGCGGCATCGCCATCCTCGCCGCGCTCGATCTCTATCCCGGCCTCTGGCTCGGGCGCCCCGGCGAGCCCGGGCCGGCGGCCGCCGCGGCCGCGGTGCGCGCCTTGGAGACGCTGCTCGAGGGCTGCCTGGAGCTCCGCCGGATCGATACCGCCGCCGCCGACGGCGCGAACCTCGCGATCGCGCGGAGCGCCCTCCTCTTCTCGGCTCTCGCCGCCGAGCCGGCCGCGGCGGCGGCACACCTCGGACGCTTCGCCAAGGCGGGTTACCTGACCCCGCGCGCCGCGGCGGACGCCGGCCGGCTGCTCGGCCTCGCCGAGCTCCCGCGCGACGAGCGGTCGCGCCGCCACTTCCTCCACAACCTCGGCGACCTCTGGCCGACCGCCGTCCTCTTCCTCGGCGCCGCGGCGGCGCGGCGCGGCGAGGCGGAGACTTGGCGTGCCGCGCTCCGGCCGCTGGTCGAGCTGGCGCGGCGGGAGGGCGACTCGATCCTCCATCCGCCGCGGCTGGTCAGCGGCGAGGAGGTCCAGCAGATCCTGGGGGTCGCACCGGGGCCGCCGGTGGGGCGCGCGCTGGCGGCGGTCCGGCGGGCTCAGATCGAGGGTGAGGTGCGGACGCGCGACGAGGCGGCGGCGCTGGTCGCGCGCCTGCGCTCCGCGGTCTAGAAGCTTCGAGAAAGGGTACTGCTTCGCTGGCCTGGCGTGAGGCTAACGGAACATGCCGGTCTTCTTGTCCTTCTCGGGCTCGGTGACGAGGCGCTGGTTGAGCTCCTTGATGCGCTCCATCAGCTTGTCGATCTTCTCCTGCGCCTCCTGGCGCAGGCGGGTGTAGTCGCCGCGCACCTTGTCGCGCTCGCTCGCCAGCTCCTGCATCTTGGCCCCCAGCTCTTCCATCTGCTGGTCGCGCGCGTGGATGGCGGCGTGGAGCGCCGCGACCTCCTCGTCCTTCTCGGCGATGCGGAGCTTGGTCTTCTCCTCCTGCTCCTCGTACAGCTTGCGAAACTGCTGCAGCTCGACGATCTGTGAAAAATCCGACGTGCTCGGCATGCCGTCGCCTCCGCTCTCCTCGATCTGGGGAAACATCTTGCGCAGCTTCAACGACAGGTCTTCCGGGTCGCTCGACTGCCGCATCGCCTCGGCGTAGGAGATGGTGCCGTGGACGAGGAGCGCCAGCAGCGACTGGTTCATCGACTGCATGCGGTAGTAGGCGACCGAGGATTCGAGCTCCTCGAGGATGGCGCCGGTCTCGCCGGCCTCGATCTGCTTGGAGATCTTCGGCGAGTTCTTGAGGATCTCGAGCGCCGCCACCAGCCCCTGGCCGTCCTGGCGCTCGACCAGCTTCATCGACACCACGCCGCGCAGCACCTGGGCGAGCTGGGTGCGCACCTGCCCCTGCTGGTCGGCGGGGAAGGTGTCGAGGATGCGGTCGACGGTCTGCGTCGAGCTGTTGGTGTGCAGCGTCGAGAAGACCAGATGGCCGGTCTCGGCGGCGGTGATGACCGTCGACACCGTCTCCGAGTCGCGCATTTCGCCGACCATGATGACGTCGGGGTCCTGGCGCATGGCGTTCTTGAGCGCCTCGGAGAAGGAGGTGGTGTCGGTGCCCACCTCGCGCTGCGAGATCGAGGCGAGGTCATCGGTGAAGAGGAACTCCATGGGGTCCTCGACGGTGATGACGTGCGCCGGCCGATGCTTGCTGATGTGGCGGATGAGGCCGGCGAGAGTCGTCGACTTGCCGCTGCCGGTCGGGCCGGTGATCAGCACGAGGCCCATCGGCAGGTCGCAGAAGTCGAGGAGGGTCGGCGGCAGCCCCAGGGTGTCGACGTCCTTGATGACGTAGGGGATGCGGCGGAAGGAGGCGGCGAGAGTGCCGCGCTGCATGTAGATGTTGCCGCGAAAGCGGGCGAGGCCGCGCACCCCGTAGCCGATGTCGACCGACATCTTCTCGTCCAGCCGCTGCTTCTGCGGCGGGGTCAGGATGCGCAGGATCATCGCCGAGATGTCGTCAGGGGTGAGCGGCTCGGCCTCGATCGGCATCAGCCGGCCGGTGATCCGCAGCAGCGGCGGACGGGTCGGCTTCAGATGCAGGTCCGAAGCCTGCTTCTCCGTCATCAGCTTCAGAAGGCTGTCGAGGTCCATGGGGCTCGGCTGGTCGAGGGTTGCCCGACAAGTCTACAGGAGATGAGAGGCGAGGCAAGGCAAGGTGCCTCGCCTCGCTCGCCCGGATGCGACCCTCGCCGCTAGTACTTCCGCATGAGGCCGACGACGACGCCCTGGACGCGGACGTCCTTCGCCTGGACGTAGATCGGCTTCATGGCGGCGTTGGCGGGCTGCAGCCGGACGGTGTCGCCCTCCGGATAGAAGCGCTTCAGGGTGGCGTCGTCGCCGAGCAGGGCGACCACCATCTCCCCGGGCTCGGCGCGCTCCCGGCGCAGCACGACGACGTAATCGCCGTCGTAGATCCCCTCTTCGACCATCGACTCGCCGACGACGCGCAGGACATAGTGGTCGCCCGTGCTGCCGGTCAGCAGATGGCCGGGCACCGACAGCCGCTCGGCGTTGCCGGGGACCGCCTCGATCGGCCGGCCGGCGGCGATGCGGCCGAGGAACGGCAGCTCGCGATCGCCCCCGGCGCCGCCGGGGATCGCCCGCACCAGCTCGATGCCGCGCTTCTGGTTCCAGTCGCGGCGCAGGAAGCCCTTCTCCTGCAGCAGCTTCAGATGCTTGTAGACGGTGCCGTACGAGGAGTAGCCGAAGCGCGCGCAGATCTCGCGATGGGTCGGCGCGATGCCGTGGTCGCGGGTGTAGTCCGCGAGGAACTCGAGAATCGCTTTCTGGGTTTCGGTCAGATAGATTGCCTTTGCCATAGCGGCGACAGTATCAGCGGTAACCCAGCGTAAAGTCAAGCCCCGACCGCGCAACCCCTTGCCGGCGGCGCGCCTTGACACTCCCGAAGGGCGGTCCGTACACTGCCGGCGGCCGTGCGGAGCGCACGGCGGCGCGCTCTTCGCATCCCCCCTCGAACCATGGCGACCCCGGCGAATCTCGACCTCCCCTTCGAACGCCACCTGCTCGCCAACGGGCTGCGCGTCATCCTCCACCGCGATCCCAGCCTGCCGCTCGTCACGGTCAATCTCTGGTACCACGTCGGCTCGAAGAACGAGCGGCCCGGGCGCACGGGCTTCGCCCATCTCTTTGAGCACATGCTCTTCCAGGGGAGCGAGAACGTCGGCACCAACGACCACTTCCGCTACGTGCAGCAGGTGGGCGGCGTCGCCAACGGCTCGACCTGGTACGACCGCACCAACTACTACGAGACGCTGCCGGCGAACCACCTCGACCTCGGCCTCTGGCTGGAGTCGGACCGCATGGGCTATCTGCTCCCCGCGATCACCAGCGAGAACCTGGAGACGCAGCGTTTCGTGGTGATGAACGAGCGCCGCCAGCGGGTGGACAACCAGCCCTACGGCCGCGCCAGCGAGCGCATGCACGAGCTGCTCTACCCCGCCGAGCACCCCTACCACTGGCCGGTCATCGGCTACATGGAGGACATCGCGGCGGCGACGCTCGACGAGGTGCGGACCTTCTTCCGCACCTACTACACGCCCAACAACGCGGTGCTGACGGTCGCCGGCGACTTCCAGCCGGAGGAGGCGCTCGCCCGCGTCGAGCATTTCTTCGGCGACATCCCGAGCGGACCGCCGCTGCCGCCGCTGCCGGCGATCGCTCTCACGCCACCGCCGCCGCTCGACGGCGGCCGCCGCGAGGTGATCGCCGACGAGGTGCGCCTGCCGCGCGTCTATATGGGCTACCGCGCACCGGCCTACGGCGCGCGCGCCTGGTACGCCGCCGATCTCCTCGCCGGCATCTTCTCCGGCGGCAAGTCGAGCGTCCTCTTCCGCGATCTCGTCTACGAGCGCCAGATCGCCCAGGACGTCGGCGTCTACCTCGACCCCACCGAGGCGACCGCCACCTTCGCGGTGATCGCGACGGCGCGGCCGGGCGTCGCGGTGGAGACCGTCGAGGAGGCGGTCGACGAGCACTTCCGGCGCGCCGCCCAGGGCCTCCCCGCCGCCGAGGATCTCGAGCGGGCGCGCAACAAGGTGCTCACCGATTACTACAGCGGCCTGCAGAAGCTCGATCAGCGCGCCGACCTCTTCTCCCAGTTCACCACCTTCTTCGACGATCCCGGCGGCATCACCCGCGAGGCCGACCGCTACCGCGAGGTGACGGCGGAGGACATCGCCGCCTACGCCGCCGGCTTCCTCGCCCCCGAGCGCGGCGTGCGCGTCGCGGTGGTGCCGCGGGAACGCGCCGCATGAGCGGCGGCCCCAGCGGCGGAACCACCCGCCGCCCGCGCGCCACGCCGCCCGCCGGCGGGCCGCCCCGCCCCTTCCGCTTCCCGCCGTTCCTCCGCCGGCGCCTGGCGAATGGCCTCACCGTGCTGGCGGCCCGCCACGCCCACGTGCCCCTCGTCAGCCTCGAGCTGGTGTCGCCGGCCGGCGCCCAGCACGATCCGCCCGGGCGCGCCGGCCTGGCAACGCTCACCGCCTCTCTCCTCGACGAGGGGGTGGGCGCGCGGAGCGCCATCGAGATCGCCGCCTGGGTCGAGCGCCTGGGCGGCTACCTGACGACCGGCGCCGACTGGGATGTCGGCTACCTGGCGACGGGAATGCTGGCGAGCCACTGGCGCGCCGGCCTCGACCTCCTCGCCGACGTGATGGAGCACCCGACCTTCCCCGCCGCCGAGGTCGAGCGCCTGCGCCGCCAACGGCTGGCCGAGGTGCTCCGCCGCGAGGCCGACCCCACGGCGCTCGCCGACGAGGCGCTCAACGCCCTCATCTACCGCGGCACCGTCTACGCCCATTCGCTCCTCGGCGACGCGGCGAGCATCGCAGCGCTCAGCCGCGAGGAGATCGCGGCCTTCTACCGGCGCTCCTACACCGTCGCCGGCACCACCCTCGTCGCCATCGGCGACCTCGATCCGGAGGCTCTCGCCGCCGCCGCCGAGGACGCCCTGGCGGCCGCCGGCGCGGCGCCGCCGGTGCCGGCGCCGGAGATCCGCCCGCAGCGCCTGGCGGCGCGCACGATCCGCATCGTCGACCGTCCCGGCGCGGCGCAGACCGAGCTGCGGCTCGGCCATCCCGGCGTCTCCCGCCAGCACCCCGACTTCGTGCCGCTGACGGTGCTGAACGCGCTCCTCGGCGGCAAGTTCACCAGCCGCATCAACCTCAATCTCCGCGAGCGCCACGGCTTCACCTACGGCGCCTCCTCCCGATTCGTCGGCCGCATCGGCCCGGGGCCCTTCCTGGTGGGCGCCGCGGTGGCGACCGAGTCGACCGGCGCCGCGGTGCGCGAGATCCTCTCCGAGCTCGAGCGCATCCGCAGCGAGCGGGTGGGCGAGGACGAGCTCGCCGAGACGCGCAACTATCTCTTCGGCGTCTTCCCCTACACGGTGCAGACGATCGGCGATCTCCTCAAGCGGCTGGAGACCCTCGCTATCTACGACCTGCCGGACGACTACTTCGACCGCTACCTCGCCCACCTCGCGACGGTCACCCGCGACGAGGTGCTGGCGGTCGCCGAGCGCCACCTCGATCCCGATCACATCGGCATCGTGGCGGTCGGTCCGGCGACGACGCTGGCGCCGCAGCTCGAGGCGCTGGGGGTGCTCGAGGCCGCCGACCGGACGGCGGAAGGTCTGCAGCCGGCGGCGCCGGCGGCCACCGTCGCCGCGGTCTGACGCCCGTCCGCGCGGCCGGCCTGCCGGCCGCGCCACCCCCGCCGATCGCGGGCGGTCTATTCCAGGTGAGCGGTGAGGTTGCCGTCGCGGTCGAGCTGGATGCTCAGCCGGCGCTGCGAGCCGCCGGGCAGGTTGCCGGAGAGCGTCTGCACGCGCGCCCGCTGGCCCGTCGGGGTGACGTAGACGCGCAGGGTCACCGCCCCCGCCGGCAGGGTGAAGGTCTGATCGACGTATCCCTCGCCGGGCTTGCGCCGGAAGAGCGACTCCTTCTCGGAGAAGTCGAAGGGATCCCGCATCAGCTGCTTGTCGCCCAGGTAGATCATCAGGATGCCGGACGACTGCTGGCTGTAGAGATGGACCGCCAGCTTGGCGTCCGTCGGCACCGGCGCCGGCGCGACGGGAGGGGCGATCGGCGCCGCCGGCTGTGCCGCGGACCGCGGCGCCGGCGGCGGCGTCCGCGCCACCCGCGTCGGCTTCGGCGGCGCCTTCGCGGCTGGCTCCTGCGGCTTGGGGAGCGCCGCGAGGATCGCCGCCGCATCGGCGTTGGCGGCGTCGAGCGTCAGCACGCCGTGCGCCTCCGCCGCGGCGAGGTCGAGCTGCTTGTCGACGACCGCCTGTCGCGCCCGGCCGAGCATGCCGTCGATCTGCTGGCGAAGGGCCGCGGCGGCGGCAGCGGCAGCCGCCCGCTGCTGGCGCTCGCGGCTGACGGCGGCCGGCACCGGAGCCACCGGCGGCGCCGCGAGGACGGGGGGCGCCACGCGCCCGACCGGCTGGCGCCAGTCGACGTAGAGCCAGGCGGCGACGGCGGCGAGCACCACGGCGATGCCGGTCACCCAGGCGATCGTCGTGAGACGGCTCCAGGAGGGCGTCGAGCGGCGGACGCCAGGAGCCGGAACGGCCGGCACGGCCGGCGTCACGGCCACCGCGGCGACCGCGGTGCTGTCCCCGGCGACGGCGGGGAGCGACGGCGGCACCGGGGGCGGGGTCGAGTCCAACGTCGCGGCCGCGGCATTCGAAGTCACGGCTTGCGCCGGGAGGACGGCGGTGGGGCTCGACGCCAGGTTCTGGGTCGCGTTCATCACCTCGTCGGCGTCGCGGGAGGCGAGGATGCGCCGCAGGTCGTCGGCCATGTCGCAGGCCCGCTGGTAGCGGCGGCCGGGATCCTTGTCGAGGGCCTTGGCGAGGATCGCCTCCACCCCCGGCGGCAGCTCGCGGACATAGTCGGCCGGCGGCGTGAACTGGTCGTAGACGATGCGATGGGAGACCACCGTCAGGTTCTCGCCCTGGAAGGGCTTGTGACGGGTGAGCATCTCGTAGAGCACGACGCCGAGCGAGAAGATGTCGGCCCGATGGTCGACCTCCTTGCCGAGGATCTGCTCCGGCGACATGTAGTTCGGCGTCCCCAGGAGCTGCCCTTCCTGGGTGAGGTTCGAGGAGTCGAGGCGGGCGATCCCGAAGTCGGTGATCTTCACCCGGTTGTCGGCGGTGATGATGATGTTGGCCGGCTTGACGTCGCGGTGGACGACGCCGCGCGAGTGGGCGTAGTCGAGGGCGTCCGCCACCTGGTCGACGACGCCGGCGACGAAGCCGGGCTCGAGGGGCATCGGCCCCTGCAGCAGCACCTTCAGGTTGGTGCCGCGGACGTACTCCATGGCGATGAAGGCGACGCCCTCCTCGCTCTCCTCGACGACGTCGTGGATGGTGACGATGTTGGGGTGCGAGAGGATGCCGGCGCTCTGCGCCTCGCGGCGGAAGCGGGCGCGGAACTGCTCCATCTCGCTGTCCTTGACCGAGTAGCCGATGCGGAAGGTCTTCAGCGCCACCAGCCGGCCGATCAGCGGGTCCTTGGCGAGGTAGACGACGCCCATCGCCCCCTTCCCGATCTCGTCGAGGATCTCGTAACGGCCGAGCTTGGCGGGGGTATGGAGAGGCGAGACGGGCATCATCTCTGGCTGACCCGAAGGATGCGCGATTGTAGGCCCCGGCACCTCTCGGAGTCAAACCCGCGCGACGGTTAAAGGCAAGGCCATCTACCGTTTAGGCGGACGGTTCGGGCGCCGCCCCTGTGCTATATTTGCGCCCTTGATTTTGGGTCGTGAAGGAGGTTCCTGAATGCAGGTGGAGAGCCCCGCGAAGATCCGCAATCTCGCCGTCGCCGGCCACAACGACACCGGCAAGACCACCCTCGTCAGCGCCCTCCTCTACGCCGGCGGCGTCCACAACCGCCTCAACCGCGTCGAGGACGGCAACACGGCGACCGACTTCGATCCCGAGGAGGTCGAGCGCGGCATCTCGATCGGTCTCGCGACCTGTTTCCTCCCCTGGCGCCAGCACAAGGTCAACCTCATCGACTGCCCCGGCTACGGCATCTTCTTCACCGAGACCAAGCAGGGGATGCGCGCCGCCGACGCGGTGCTGCTCTGCGTCAACGGCGTTGCCGGCGTCGAGGTCAACACCACCCAGGTGTGGAGCTTCGCCGCAGAGATCGAGCTGCCGCTCGTCGTCCACCTGTCGAAGATGGACCGCGAGCGCGCCGACTTCGAGCGCACCTTGGCCGGCCTGCAGAAGACCTTCGGCCGCGCCGTGCTGCCCATCCAGCTCCCCATCGGCAGCGAGGCGGGCTTCAGCGGGGTGATCGATCTGGTCGCCAACCAGGCCTTGCGCTACGACCGCGACGGCAACGGCAAGGCCGAGCCGACGGCGATCCCGGCCGAGCTCGCCGAGGGGGCCGCGGCCGCCCGCGCCCAGCTCGTCGAGGCGGTGGCGGAGACCGACGACCTGCTCATGGAGGGCTTCTTCGAGCAGGGGACGCTGTCGCAGGACGACCTCGAGAACGGCCTGCGCCAGGCGGTGCGGCGGCGCCAGCTCTTCCCCCTGGTGCTCGGCGCCGAGGGGCACGGCATCGGCAGCTCGGCCCTCCTCGACGTCATCGTCTCCTTCGTCCCCGATCCGACCCATCACAACCCGATCCCGTCGACCAACCTCGGCGGCGAGGCGGTCGAGCTGCCGGCGGACCCCGCGGCGCCGCTCGCCGCCCTCGTCTTCAAGACCCTCTCCGACCCCTTCACCGGCAAGATCTCGCTCCTCCGCGTGGTCTCCGGGACGCTGCGCTCCGACGGCACCGCCTACAACCCGCGCGCCGAGGAGACCGAGCGCATCGGCCACGTCATGGAGCTGCAGGGCAAGACCGGCAGCGCCGTGCCGCAGCTCCTCGCCGGCGACATCGGCGCCATCGCCAAGCTCAAGTTCACCGTCTCCGGCGACACCCTCTGCGCCAAGGAGCGGCCGGTCCGCATCGGCTGGATCACCGCCCCCGAGCCGGCGATGGCCTTCGCCGTCGAGCCGAAGAGCAAGGGGGACGAGGAGAAGATCGGCGAGGCGCTCGCCCGCCTGATGGACGAGGACCTGACGTTGAAGGCCGGCCGCGACCCCGACACCCACGAGCACCTGCTCTCCGGCACCGGCCAGCTCCACATCGAGATCGCGGTCTCCAAGCTGAAACGCCGCTACCACGTCGAGGTGCTCCTCCATCCGCCGAAGGTCCCCTACCGCGAGACCATCGCCAAGCCCGCCGAGGGGCACGGCCGCCACAAGAAGCAGACCGGCGGCCGCGGCCAGTTCGCCGACTGCAAGATCAAGATCGAGCCGCTGACGCGCGGCGAGGACTTCAAGTTCGTCGACGCCATCTTCGGCGGCGCCATCCCGCAGAACTTCCGGCCGGCGGTCGAGAAGGGGATCCAGGAGGCGCGCCGGCGCGGCTACCTCGCCGGCTATCCGGTCGTCGACTTCGCGGTGCGGCTGCTCGACGGCCAGTACCACGACGTCGACTCCTCGGAGATGGCGTTCAAGATCGCCGGCTCGCTGGCCTGGAAGGACGCCATGGCGAAGGCCGGCGCCACCCTCCTCGAGCCGATCATGAAGATCGAGGTCACCACGCCCGAGGAGTTCATGGGCGACATCATGGGCGACCTCTCGCAGCGCCGCGGCCGGCCGCAGGGCATGGAGGCGATGAACGGCTCGCAGGTCATCCGCGCCACGGCGCCGATGTCCGAGATGCTCAACTACGCTCCGGCGCTGCGCTCGATGACGCAGGGGCGGTCGAGCTTCCACATGGAGTTCTCACACTACGAAGAGGTCCCTCGTCCGGTGCAGGAGAAGATCATCGCCGAGGCCGCCAAGCACCGCCAAGAGCACGAGGCCTGAACTCTTTCCGGAGGTTTCCTTGATCCAAGCGACTCAGATGCGAGCCGGCATGTGCATCCTCTTCGAGGGTGACATCTGCCGGATCATGACCGTGAACCACGTCACGCCGGGCAATTGGCGCGGCTTCGTCCAGGCCAAGATGCGCAGCCTGAAGACCGGCAACAGCTTCGAGCACCGCTTCGGCTCGACCGAGAAGGTGGAGCGGGCGATCCTCGACACCATGCAGATGGAGTATCTGTACTCCGATCCGTCGGGTCACCACTTCATGAACCAGGAGACCTACGACCAGATCACCATGGACGACGAGACGCTGGGCTCCAACAAGCTCTACCTGCTGCCCAACACCGTCCTGCAGATCGACTTCTACGAGGAGCAGCCGGTGGGCATCGAGCTCCCCAACACCGTCACCCTGGAGATCGTCGACACCGAGCCCAGCATGAAGGGGGCGACGGCCTCGGCCTCCTACAAGCCGGCGAAGCTCGAGACCGGCCTGGTGGTGATGGTGCCGCCGTTCGTCGAGGTGGGCAACAAGATCATCGTCGACACCCGCGAGGACAAGTACCTGTCGCGGGCCTGAGCGGAGCGGGCGCGCGCTAGAATCGCGCCCGTGCCCACCGACATCGCCGACCTCGTCGTCCTCGGCATCACCTGGTTCTTCGTCTTCCTCTTCTCGACGACTCTCCACGAGGCGGGGCACGCCCTGGCGGCCCTGCGACTCGGCGACTCGACGGCCTACCACGGCGGCCAGGTCAGCCTGTCGCCGTTTCCCCACATCCAGCGCGAGCCGTTCGGCATGGTCGTCGTGCCGCTCCTCTCCTTCGTGCTGTCGAAAGGCGGCTGGATGATGGGCTGGGCGAGCGCCCCCTACGATCCGCAGTGGGCCCACCGCTACCCGCGGCGGGCGGCGATCATGGCGATCGCCGGCCCGGCGGCGAACCTCGCCCTGGTGCTCGCCGCGGCGCTCGCGGTGCGGCTGGGGATCGCGGCAGGCGTCTACTTCCCGCCGCAGAGCATCTCCTTCCGCAGCATCGTCGGCGTCCACGGCGGCGGCCTCGCCGCCGCCGCGGTGACGCCGCTCAGCATCTTCTTCTCGCTCAACCTCATCCTCTTCGTCTTCAACCTGCTGCCGGTGCCGCCGCTCGACGGCAGCGCCGCGATCGGCATCTTCATGAAGGACGAGACGGCGCGGAGCTATCAGGCCTTCCTCCGCCAGCCGATGTTCTCGATGCTGGGCTTCCTCGTCGCCTGGTATCTCTTCGACCCCATCTTCGAGCCCATCCACCTGCTCGCCTTGAACCTCCTCTATCCGGGAGCCGGCTACCGATGAAGCGCGCCGCCTGGGCCGCCGCCGCGGCCATTCTCGCCTTCGCAGCCGCTGGCGGCCGCGCGACGCATGTCGCGCACGCGGCCGAGCCGGCGCCGCCGGCCGCCGATCCGCCGCTCCTGCTGACCGGCGCCCGCGTGCTCGACCCCTCGGGCAGCCGCTGGCTCGACGGCCGGGACGTGATGGTCGCCGGCGGCCGCATCGCCGGGATCGCCGCCGCCGGCTCGCTGGCGCCGCCGCCGGGCGCCGTCCGCCTCGATCTCGCCGGCCTCCATCTCATCCCCGGCCTGATCGAGCTCCACTCCCACCTCCTCCTCCACCCCTACGACGAGACGCCCTGGGACGAGCAGGTGCTCAAGGAGCCGCTCGAGCAGCGCACCCTCCGCGGCGTGCTGGCGGCGCGGGCGACGGTCGAGGCCGGCTTCACCACCGTGCGCGATCTCGGCACCGAGGGGGCCGGCTTCGCCGACGTCGCGCTGCGCGACGCCATCGCCAAGCGCTGGATCGTCGGGCCGCGCGTCTTCGCCGCCACCCGCGCCCTGGTGGCCTCGGGCGCCTACGGCCCGGCGGGCGATCCGCGCTGGGACCTCCCCAAGGGCGCGCAGGTGGTCGATGGCCCCGTCGAGGTGCGCCGCGCCGCCCGCCAGCAGATCGCCGCGGGGGCGGACTGGATCAAGGTCTACGCCGACTACCGGCGGCGCCCCGGCGGCCCGTCGACGCCGACCTTCACCGAGGAGGAGATGGCGGCGGCGGTCGACGAGGCGCGGAGCGCCGGGCTGCCGGTCGCCGCCCACGCCTACACCGACGAGGGGATCCGCCGCGCCGTGCTCGCCGGCGTGCGGACGATCGAGCACGGCACGGACGTCTCGGACGAGACCCTGGCGCTGATGAAGAGGAAGGGCGTCGTCCTCTGCCCGACGCTCGCCGCCGGCGAGGCGATCGCCCGCTACGGCGGCTGGAAGCCCGGTACGCCCGAGCCGCCGCGCCTGCGCGCCGAGCGCGAGTTTTTCGCCCGCCTGCTCCGCTCCGGCGTGACGATCGGCAACGGCAGCGACGTCGGCGTCTTCACCCACGGCGAGAACGCCCGCGAGCCGGAGCTCATGGTCGCCTATGGCATGAAGCCGGTCGACGCCCTGCGCGCCGCGACGGCGACCGCCGCCGCCGTGCTGGGCAAGGCGAACGAGCTGGGGAAGGTGGAGAGCGGCTACGTGGCGGACCTGGTGGCGGTCGACGGCGACCCGCTCGCCGACATCTCGGCGCTCGGCAGGCCGGCGGTCGTCGTCAAGAACGGCGTCGTGGTGCGGGCGCGGGGCGTGGCGCCAGCCACCGCGCCGCGCTGAGGATCTGGCGACCAGCTAGCCGTGCGACGGCTGATCGTCGTCGAGGTACTCCGCCGGCACGTCGTCCTCGGGCACTTCGCGGGTGCGGATGGGACCCTCGTCCGCATTCGGGGCATCCTCGATGCCGCTGATGACGCCGGCCTCCCATGCCTGGCCCTCCTCGACCAGCTCCTCGACGCTCTCGGAATCCGCCAGCTCGTCGCGTGACAGGCCCTCGGTATCGCCCGCCTGGCCGCCGGCGTCCGCTCCGAGGCCGCGATCGGACGGCGGCGGCGCGGCGTCGAAGTCCGCCGGACCGCGATGCGAGTGCCAGCTCTTGTCCGAACCTTCTTCTTCTCCGACCGGATCTTTGTCGCTCATGGCCGCTTCTCCCTGCGAAATGGGTGCCCGCCCGAGGGCTCGCCCCGGAGCTAACGAGCCGAGGGCTGCGGCGGTGCCATGGGCGCCGGAGCCGGCGGGGCCGGCATGCCGGGCTGGACGATCCTGGTGCCGCTCTTCGCCTTCGCCTCGCGCACCATCCGCCGCACGTCGGCGAGGAGCTTCTTGGCGTCGTAGATGACGCCGTCCTTGATCGTGTACTTGACGCCGCCGACCCGCTTCACCTGGTTCTTCTCATCGAGCCGGATCGAGCCGGTGCCGTAGAGGACGGCGAGGTTGTGCAGCGGGTTCTCCTCGACGACGACGAGATCGGCGAGCTTGCCGGGCTCGACGGTGCCGAGCTCGGCCGCGCGGCCGAGCGCCTCGGCGCCCTTCAGCGTCGCGGCGCGGATCACCTCGAGCGGCGAGAAGCCGGCCTCGCGCAGCAGCTCCAGCTCGCGGATGGTATCGAAGCCGTAGAGCTTGAAGATGAAGCCGCTGTCGGAGCCGACGGTCACCCGCCCGCCGCGGTTCTTGTACTCGTTGACGAAGGTCATCCACAGCCGGTAGTTGTCCTTCCACGCCACCTCGTCCTCGGTCGTCCAGTCGTACCAGTAGGCGCCGTGCGACTTGCGGCTCGGCTGGTAGAACTGCCAGAGCGAGGGAAGGGTGTACTCCTCGTGCCACTCGGCGCGCCGCACCCGCATGAGGTCGCGGCTCGCCTCATAGATGGTGAAGGTCGGGTCGATGGTGAAGTCGAGCGCGATGAGCTCGTTCATCACCTTGTTCCAGCGCTCCGAATAGGGCGCCGCCGCCTGCTTCCACAGGCGGCCGGCCTCGCCGAAGCGGTCGGCCTCGTTGTTGTAGTTGTAGTCGCGCGGGTAGTCCTGCAGGGTGCGGTCGGTGAACAGCGCCTCGGGAAGGCCGTACCAGTGCTCCATCGAGGTGAGGCCCCAGCGCGCCGAATCGAGGACGTTGACGCGCGCCACGTCGAGCTGGGCGTGGTGGCAGGCGGTGCGCAGGCCGCGCAGCTTCGCCTGCTCGATCGCCGCCTTCATGATGTCCGGCCGGTAGCCGAAGAACTTGATGCCGTCGGCGCCCTTGGCCGCCACCTCGTCCACCCAGCGCCGCGCCTCGTCGGGAGCGGTGAACGGCTTCTCCCGCCCCTGCCCGAAGGCGACGTAGGCGAAGATGCGCGGCGCCGTGATCTCGTTCCGAGCGCTCTTCGCCTTTTCCTCGAGCGTCCAGCCGAGGCCGTTGAGGCTGCCGGGATCGCGCACGGTGGTGATGCCGTGCCCCATCCACAGTTTGAAGACGTACTCGGCTGGCGTCCCCTGCTCCTTGCCGCCGATGTGGCCGTGCATGTCGATGAGCCCGGGCAGGACGTACATGCCGGCGAGGTCCATCTCGCGGTCTTTGGGGCCCGCCTTCGGACGGTCCGCGGGGTCGATGGCGAGGCCGGGGCTGCCGACGCCGACGACGTCGGCGATGCGGTTGCCCTCGATGACGATATCGACCGGACCCTGGGGCGGCGCGCCGGTGCCGTCGATCAGCGTGACGCCGCGGAGGATCAGCCGGCCGTAGGGCCCCTCGCCCTCGGCCCGCGGCGGTGCCGGCGGGATCGCATGGTCCTCGGCCGCCGGCGGAGTGGCCGCATGGATCGAGGCATCCTTCGCCTCGACGCCCGGCGGCAATGCCGCGACGGAAGCCAAGGCGACGACGGCGAGGGCGAGGAAAGGGCGCCGAACGCTCATGTTCAGTCTCCTGCAGACAGGTCGGGAAAGTCGCCGGCGATCCTGCCAGATGCCGCCCCAGCCGGCAACCGTGAAATTCAATCGCCCGGCAGGCCGTCCCCTCAGATGCCCTCCAGATGACAGAATTCTCCTCCCCACGTCGGCCAGGAATAGGGGAATAGGTACCTGGCACCTTTTCGTCCTCGTGAGGTCTCCGACTATCACTGCATGATGTCATTTGCCTGCCAAACGTAGGCACCTGGCACCTCGCCGCATCGTCGGCGCGGGGGGATCGAGCGGAGGGGAAGCGGGGGGTGAGGGCCTTCGCGGTCGCCGGCCTAGCAGCCGCCGGCGAGGAGGGCGACGACGGCGCGGGCGCTATCGGCGCGATCGAGGGCTTCGGCGATGCTCTGGGCGACGCGGGCGGCGGCGGGGGCGAGGCGGTGGCCGCCTGGGCGCTCGACGACTCGGGCGAGCCCGGGGGCGAGCTGGCGGCAGAGGCTCCCGGTCTCGCGCTCGCCGTAGGAGCAGAGGACCGGCTTGCCGTCGAGCTTCTCGACCTCAGGCAAGACCTCGCGGGCGTCGCGGCCGTCGCCGCCGAAGAAATCGACCAGGGTGAGCCGGAAGTCGGCCCGCCGGTCGGGACCGATCAGGGCGACGAGCGGGATGCGGTCGCGGAGGTCCTCCGGCAGGCGGTTGACGAAGAAGGGCAGGACATCGGCCCCGAAGGAGTAACCGATCACCAGCGCCTCCTCGGCGTGCCAGGCGGCGAGGTAGTGGCGGAGCACCGACTCGAGGTCGTGGGCGCCCTCGTCCGGGCCGCGGGTATGGAAGAGGAAGTAACGCAGCGAGCTCCACCCCACCACCGGGATGCCGCGGGCGGCGAGCGATTCGGCGAGGCGGCGGTCGGCGGCGCGCCAGCCGGTGTCGCCGCTCAAGAGAACCGCCATCCGGGCGCCGCCGTCCGGCGCTGCCACCGGCGGCTCGACCTCGATAAGCGGCAGGCGCAGTGCCGGATCGGGCGGCACGAGGGCCGCCTCGGTTGAGCTGGGCGGCGCGGTGTGCCGGCTCTTCGACCGTTTCCCCGAGGGTTTCGCCGGCGGTGCCGCGTCGCCCGAGCCGGCGTCGCCCGTCCGGCCGCGCTCGGCGCGGACACCGCCCACCACCCGCGCGTAGCTGTCCTTGAACTCCGGCATCCAGTTCTTGGGCACCGAGAAGCCGTGCCCCACCTTGTGCAGCCAGACCAGCTCGCCATGGGGCACCTCGCTGACGTAGGTGCGGGTGTCCTCGGGCGTGCAGATCTTGTCGATGTCCCCCTGCAGAGCGATCCACGGCACCTCGAGGCTCTGGCTCGGCTGGAAGTCGACGCCCTTGCCCTCGGGGTCGCGCTTCCAGGTGAGGCCGTTGCCCTTGCAGATCGGCATGTTGACGATCAGGTCCGGGCAGAAGCCGAGGCTGACGGCGCCGCCGAAGGTCTTCGGCGGCGCCTGCACCAGCGCCGCGTAGACCAGCGTCGCGCCGGAGGAGTAGCCGATGAGGATGGGCGGCACCAGCGTCGTGTAGCCGTAGCGCTTCTCGACCGCCTGGCCGAGCGCCTCGAGATCGGCGCCCGGGTTGAAGCAGATCGAGGGGTCGGCGGCGGCCGTCTCGTGGCCCGTGGCGCCGACGTTCTTCAGGTAGGCGGGGATGCTGATCCCGGCGACCAGGGTGTCCATGCCGGCGATCTCGCGCGCCATGTCGATGACGCCGAGCTTCCAGCCGCCATCGCCGGAGACGAAGAGCGCGACGTGGGTCGGGTGCGCCGTCGGCAGGTAGACGGTGACCTTGCCGAACGGCGCGAGGTCGAAGGTCTCCTCCTTGGCGAGACAGGCCGGCGCGAGCAGGGCGGCGGCGAGCAAGGCGGCGGCAAAGGGCTTCGCGGTTCCAACGTTCACAGATTTCTCCCGGGGATGAGTCGTACCTCGGAGGCCGCGGCGGCGGCGCCGCCGCTCGAGCATGATCGCGATCGGAGCACGACCGATCGAGGCGGATCAAAGGCTGCACGGATTGTGCCTCAGAAACGGCGGGGGGAGAAGGTCGCCCTTTTCCCCGATGCTACGATGCCGGCCCATGGACTACGTCAACCTCGGCGCGAGCGGCCTCAAGGTCTCGCGCGTCTGCCTCGGCTGCATGAGCTACGGCACCCCGCAGTGGCGTCCGTGGGTGCTGCCGGAAGCCGCCGGCCGTCCCTTCTTCGCTCGCGCCCTGGAGCTGGGGGTCAACTTCTTCGACACCGCCGACATGTACTCGGACGGCGTCTCCGAAGAGATCCTCGGCCGCGCCATCCGCGACCTCGCCCGCCGCGACGAAGTGGTGATCGCCACCAAGGTCTTCTTCCCCACCGGCCCGGGACCCAACGCCCGCGGCCTGTCGCGCAAGCACATCGTGCAGGCGATCGACGCCTCGCTCCGCCGCCTGGGCACCGACCACGTCGACCTCTACCAGATCCATCGGCTGGACAAGGAGACGCCGATCGAGGAGACCCTCGCCGCCCTGGCCGACGTGGTGCGCGCCGGCAAGGCGCTCTACCTGGGAGCGTCGAGCATGTCCTCCTGGCAGTTCGCCCAGGCGCTCGCCCTCCAGGAGCGCCACGGCTGGCCGCGCTTCGTCTCGATGCAGAACCACTACAACCTCGTCTACCGCGAGGAGGAGCGGGAGATGCTCCCCCTCTGCCGCCACGAAGGGGTCGGCGTCATCCCCTGGAGCCCGCTCGCCCGCGGCTTCCTCGCCGGCAACCGCAAGCGCGGCGAGCAGGGCGAGCGCGGCGGCGACACCGCGCGCTCCACCTCCGACGACTACGCGCAGAAGATGTACTACGAGGACGGCGACTTCGCCGTCGTCGACCGGGTCCTCGAGGTCGCCCGAAGCCGCGGCGTGAAGCCCGCCCAGGTGGCCCTCGCCTGGCTCCTCGCCCAGCCGGGGGTGACGGCGCCGATCGTCGGGGCGACCCGGCTCGAGCACCTCGAGGACGCCGCCGCCGCGCTCGCCCTGACGCTCGACGAGAGCGAGCGCCGGAGCCTCGAGGAGCCCTACCGGCCGCATCCGGTGCTCGGCCACTTCTAGCGGGAACGATGACGCAGCTCGAAGTGACCGCTCTGGTCGCCGCCTCGATCGGCGGCGGGGTGATGAACGCCCTGGCGGGCGGCGGCACCATCCTCGTCTTCCCCACCCTCATCTTCCTCGGTCAGCCCGCGATCGTCGCCAACGCGACCTCGACGGTCGGCCTGCTGCCGGGCGCCGCGGCGAGCATGTTCGGCTACCGGCGGGAGGTGCTCACCCACCGCGACTGGCTGAAGACGCTCCTCGCGCCGAGCCTGCTCGGCGGCGCGCTCGGCTCCGCCCTCCTCCTGCGCACCGCCGAGAGCACCTTCGCGCGGCTGGCGCCGCTCCTCGTCCTCTTCGCGACGGTCCTCTTCATGCTGCAGGGGTTCCTCTCCCGCCGGCGCGAGCGGCGGCAGGCCGCCGCCGCCGGCGCCGCGGGCGGAGGAGAGGCCACACCGGCGACACGAGGCGTCTCGCGGCCGCACTGGGCGCTCGCCATCGTCCTGCAGTTCGCCGTCGCCGTCTACGGCGGCTACTTCGGCGCCGCGGTCGGCATCCTGATGCTCGCCATCCTCGGCTTCCTCGGCCTCTCCGACATCCTGGCGATGAACGGCCTGAAGAACTTCTTCGCCATGTGCATCAACGGCATCGCCGCCGGCTACTTCATCTACCGCGGCATCGTCGTCTGGCCGTCGGCCCTCCTCATCCTCGGCGGCGCCGTCGCCGGCGGCTACGGCGGCGCGCTCCTCGCGCGGCGCATCGGCCGCGAGAAGGCGCGCGCCGCGGTGGTCGTCATCGGGCTCTTTATCAGCGCGCTGCTCTTCTGGCGGCAGCTGGGGCGCTAGGCGATCGCCGAGCCGCCGATCGTCGTCGTCGGCGCCGGGGCCGCCGGGCTGCTGGCGGCGATCACCGCTGCCGCGGCGGACCCGCGCCGCCGCGTCCTCCTCCTCGAGCGCACCGCCGACGGCGGGCGGAAGATCCTGGTGAGCGGTGGCGGGCGCTGCAACGTCCTGCCGGCGGAGGCGGCGCCCGAGCGCTTCGTCACCGACTCCTCGCCGCACACCCTGCGCAAGATCCTCCTCTCCTGGCCGCTCGCCGAGCAGCGGCGCTTCTTCGAGCGCGAGGTCGGCGTGCCGCTCGCGCTCGAGCCCTCCGGCAAGCTCTTCCCGGCGTCGAACCGCGCCCGCGACGTGCGCGACGGCCTCCTCGCCCTCGCTCTGCGCCACGGCGTCGAGAGGCGCTTCGGCGCCGCCGTCACCGGCCTCGCGCCGATCCCGGCCGGCGGCGCCGACGCGGCCGCCTGGACGATCGAATCGGCGGACGGCGGCGCCATCCGCGCCGGCGCGGTGGTGCTGGCGACCGGCGGCCTGTCGCTCCCCGGCACCGGCAGCGATGGCGGCGGCATCGAGATCGCGCGGCGGCTCGGGCACGAGGTCCATCCGACCTATCCCGCCCTCACCCCGCTCACCGCCTCGCCCCACCCGCAGGCGGCCCTCGCCGGTATCTCGCTCGACGTCGCCCTGAGCGCGCTGCGCGCCGGCAGCGGCGGCACCGGCGGCAGGTCGTCCGCCGGCTTCCTCTTCACCCATCGCGGCTGGAGCGGCCCGGCGGTGCTCGATCTCTCCCACCTCGCCGTGCGCTCGCGGCTGCGCGGCGACGCCCCGCGGCAGCAGCTCCTGGTGCGCTGGACGGAGCTCGACGACGCGGCCTGGGAGGAGGCGCTCCGCGCGGCGCGCGGCAACGTCTCGACGCTCCTCGGCCGCCACCTCCCCGACCGGCTGGCCGCGGCGCTGATGGCGGCGGCCGGCGTCCCCGCCGACCGCCTGGCGCCGCAGCTCCGCCGCGAGGAGCGCCAGCGGCTGGTCGCCGCCCTGACGCGCTACCCACTGCCCTGGACGGGCGACGAGGGCTACGCCAAGGCCGAGGTGACCGGCGGTGGCGTCGCCCTCTCCGCGGTCAATCCGCGCACCCTGGAAAGCCGCCGTCATGCCGGCCTCTTCCTCTGCGGCGAGATGCTCGACGCCTTCGGCCCCATCGGCGGCCACAACTTCTCCTGGGCCTGGGCCACCGGCCGCCTGGCGGGGCTCGCAGCGGCGCGCGCCGGCGCCGACCGGCGGGCGACGAAATCGGCCTAGACAGAATTGTCAGATTTGTTAATATGCTCGCATCATGGCCAACGAACGACCCGGCGGCGACATCGGCCGTCACGCGACGTATTTCGAAGCCCCCGACATCATCTTCATGCGGCTCGCCGGCCCGGTGAGCGAGCAGGAGGCGATGGACATCAACGTCTATCACCGCGAATGGGGCGAGCAGCACTCGCGGGTCTTCTACCTGCTCGACCTGACGCAGCTCGAGTCGATCGACCCCGAGGGGCGCAAGGAGGCGAGCCGGACCGTCCGCATGCTGCCGCTCGCCGGCGTCGTCGCCTTCGGCGCCCCCATCAAGGCGCGGGTGCTCGCCAAGCTCATCTTCACCGCCATGAACCTCTTCAAGAGCAACAACGCCGATCGCTTCCCGATCGAGTTCTTGCACACCGAGGCCGAGGCGCGGGCCTGGATCGACGAGCGCCGCCGCCTGCTGGGCCCTGCCGCCGCGGGGTCCACCACGATGCCGTCGCCCGCCTGACGAGCCGGCGCCCGGTGCGCCGTATCGTCTTGACGCGACCGAGCACCGCCAACCGCGACCCTCGCCCCGAGGGCTCGCGGCACGGCGTGTCGGCGGTCGTCTGCCGGGGGAGCTAGACAGCGGTCGGCGAATCGGTAAGATGCGCAGACCATGGACAGCTCATCGATCGGACGCCACACCACCTACTTCGAAGCACCGGACATCCTCTTCATGCGCCTCGTCGGCCCGGTGAGCGAGGCGGAGGCGAAGGAGCTCGACCGCCTCCACCTGCTCTGGGCGGCGCCGCACCAGCGCGTCTTCTTCCTCCTCGACCTCTCGGGGCTCGACTCGATCGACCCGGAGGGGCGCAAGGATGCCGGGCGGACGGTGCGCGAGCTGCCGCTCGCCGGCGTCGCCGTCTATGGGGCGCCGATGAAGGCGAAGGTGCTCGCCAAGCTCGTCTTCACCGCCATGAACCTCTTCAAGGCGAACGCCGCCGACCGCTTCCCGATCGAGTTCCTGAAGACCGAGGCCGAGGCGCGCGCCTGGATCGAGCAGCGGCGGAGCACCCTCGGGCCGGTCGCCGCCGGCCGCGCGGTCTCGTCTCCCTCCGCCTCCTGAGTCCACCCGAGCGGCCGCTCGCCGCCGCCGCGCAGGAATGCGGCGGCGCGCCGGGCCGTTCTGCCCGGCGGCGCCATCGCCGGCCCGCCGCCGCCGATCCGCGGCGCCCGATCTGCTACCCTTCGCGCGCCGGAGCCGAGGCTCCGCCACCGCGCCATCCACCACCATGAGCCCGAACTCCGACCCGAGCGATCCGCTGGCTCCGATCACGCCGTTGGCGCCGATCGCCGCGATCACCCCGATCGCGCGCCGGCGCACCTTCGCGATCATCTCCCATCCCGACGCCGGCAAGACGACGCTCACCGAGAAGCTCCTCCTCTTCGGCGGCGCCATCCAGGCCGCCGGCGCGGTCAAGGCGCGCGGCGAGGCGCGGCGGGCGCGGTCGGACTGGATGAAGGTCGAGCGCGAGCGCGGCATCTCGGTCACCGCCTCGGTGATGACCTTCGACTACGCCGGCTGCACCTTCAACCTGCTCGACACGCCGGGTCACGAGGACTTCAGCGAGGACACCTACCGCACGCTGACCGCCGTCGACTCGGCGGTGATGGTGATCGACGCCGCCAAGGGCATCGAGGCACAGACGCGCAAGCTGTTCGAGGTCTGCCGCCTGCGCGACGTGCCGATCATCACCTTCATCAACAAGCTCGACCGCGAGGGGCGCGATCCCTTCGACCTGATGGGCGAGATCGAGCAGACCCTGGCGCTCGATGTGACGCCCGCCGGCTGGCCGATCGGCCAGGGCCAGGCCTTCCTCGGCTGCTACGACCTCCTCGGCGACCGCCTGGTGCTGATGGACCGCGGCAAGAGGAACGTCGTCAACGAGGGCGACGTCCTCCATGGCCTCGACGACCCGCGGCTCGACGCCGCGCTGCCGGCGGCGGCGGTGGGGCGCCTGCGCGAGGAGGTCGCCATGGCGCGCGGCCTCTGCCCGGACTTCGACCTCGACTCCTACCGCGCCGGCCATCTGACGCCGATCTACTTCGGCAGCGCCATCAACAACTTCGGCGTCCGCAGCCTGCTCGACGGCCTGGTGGCCCTCGCTCCGCCGCCGCGCCCGCAGCCGGCGGCCGAGCGGACGGTCGATCCCGGCGAGAGCGCAGTCACCGGCTTCGTCTTCAAGATCCAGGCGAACATGGACCCGCGCCATCGCGACCGCATCGCCTTCGTCCGCCTCGTCTCGGGCCGCTTCCGCCGCGGCATGAAGCTCTTCCACGTGCGGTCCGGCAAGAGCATGTCGATCCAGAGCCCGGTGCTCTTCCTCGCCCAGGAGCGCGAGCTCGCCGAGGAGGCCTGGGCGGGCGACATCATCGGCATCCCCAACCACGGCAACCTGCGCATCGGCGACGCCCTCACCGAGGGAGAGGAGCTGCGCTTCACCGGCATCCCCAGCTTCGCGCCAGAGCTGCTGAAGAAGGTTCGCGCCGAGGACCCGATGCGGGCCAAGCACCTCGGGCGCGCCCTCCTCCAGCTGGCCGAGGAGGGCGCCGCGCAGGTGTTCCGGCCGCGCATCGGCACCGACTGGATCGTCGGCGTCGCCGGCGCCCTGCAGTTCGACGTCCTCGCCGACCGCATCCGCACCGAGTACGACGTGCCGGTGCACTTCGAGGGCACCTCGATCCACGCCGCCCGCTGGGTCGAGGCCGCCGACGCCCAGGCGCTGAAGCGCTTCGACAACGCCAACTTCGGCAGCATGGCCGACGACCACAACGGCCTGCCGGTCTTCCTGGCCAGGAACTCCTGGCACCTGAAGACCACCGCCGACGAGTGGCCGCAGATCAAATTCCTGAAGACCAAAGAGCAGGTCCAGTAGCAGCCCGCCGCACGCCGGCGTGGGCACCTCGCTTAGAGGAGGCGGCGGCGAGCCGGCCCATGGCGGACCGCCCTTCGACCGCCGCGCCACGAGGAGCCCCCCATGAAGTGGAAGGCGTTCCTGACCTGTTCGCTGGTGATCGTCGGCCTGTTGCTGACCGCGACCGCCTGGGCCGCGCCAGCGGCCGCACCGGCTGCCACCGCGCCCGCGGCAGCGGCCGCGAGCCATCCCGCCGCCGCGAACGGCGGCGCGACCATCGCCGGATTCATCGCCTTCAGCATTCCCTGCCCGCTCTGCAACCCGCGCTTCCCCTGCCCGCGCTGTCCCGCCTGAGAACGACGAGCGGCCGCCGGGCGCAGGACGCCCGGCGGCTCGGGCCTCTCCAAGCGTCCGGTCAGCCCGTCGCCGCGGCGAGCAGGGCGCCGAGACCGGGGACCTCGCGCGCCGGCCGGGAGGGCCCTCCCAGAGCCTCGCGCAGGCTGCCCGCGGCCGACCCCCCCGCCAGCCGCTCGGCGCTCAGGCCGGCGAGGATGCGGCTGAGATAGACCTCTTCCGGATTGCTGAGGCCGAGGCGGTTGGCGGTCATGTGGAGCTGACTGATGCCGATGCGCCGGTGTGCCGCGGCGTCCGCCATGCCGACGGCGAGGGAGAGGCGGCGCGCCGCTTCGCCGAGCCAGGCCGCGGCGCCCACCGACCCCGCGGCGACGCCCGTCTGCAACAGCGCGAGCTCGCGGTCGAAGAGCTGGCGGAAAGCATCGCCCTGGGCGGCCAAGACGCCGTCCGCCTTGGCCACGATCGCCGGCATCGCGCCGCCGAAGCTGTCGACGCCGTAGCGGACGAGGGCTTGCCACTCGGCCTGCCACTCCGCATCGCCGGCGGCGAAGCCGAGCGCCTGGCGGACGAGGAGCGAGAAGGCGACGCCGAGGAGCCGCGAGCGGGGGGCGCCCTCGTGGCGGGCCGCGACCTCGAGCGCCGCGGCGCTCGAGACGGCGAAGAAATCGAGCGAGGCGGCGAGCCGCTCCGGCCCTCCGTAGCGCTCCACCTCCGGCCGGAACGGGAGGGCGAGGAAGGAATTGTCCGGATAGACCGCGGCATCGACTTCGTGGGGATCCGCCGCGACGATCGCCTCGCTGCCGCGGCGGAGCGCCTCGCGATCGAGCCTCGAGGTCGAGGGATGCTCGGCGAGGAATCCGCCCGCCCTTGCCTCGACCGCCGCGGCGACCGCCTCCCCACGGCCGGCCGCCGGCAGCAGGCGCAGCCGCAGGTGCGGACCGCCGAGCCCGTAGCGGATGAAGAAGAAGCTCTCGAGCGAGCCCGCGGCGACGAGCGACGCGACGGCCGGCCGCACGAAGCGGAGGATCGCCCGGCTCAGATCCTCGTGGTAATAGAGGTGATAGCAGAGCCAGGGCTCGCCTGATTCGTCCACACGAAGATTGTAAACAAATGCCGGGCCGCCGGCAGGGCGGCCGCTCGCTAGCGCAGCCCGGGCAGGCGCCGCAGCGTCGCCCGCGCCTCGGGGAGGCCGAGCGCCGCCGCGGCGGCGAAGTAGGCGGCGCCGTAGAGGCCGAGGACGAGGGCGCCGGCGAAAAGGGGATGGTCCGCGGCGCGGGAGCCGGCGGCGAGCTTCGCTCCCCAGGCGAGGGCGGCGGCGGCGGCGGCGGCGAGCCAGAGGCGGCCGAGGAAGGCGGCGGGGAGATCGGTGCGGCCGATGCGGCCGCCGAGGCCGCGGGCGAGGAGCAGGAACTCGACCCAGCCGGCGACGCCCGCCGAGGCGGTGAGCCCCGCCGCACCCCACTTGGGGTCGAGGCCGAGGAGGCCGGGGAGCACCAGGGCGCAGAACCAGCCGAGGCCGGTGGTGAGAACGACGCGGACCACCGCGAAACGCAGCGGCGTGCGGGTGTCGCGCAGGGCGTAGAAAGTCGACGAGTAGAGGCGGCCGAGGGTCGAGGCGAGGAGGCCGACGCCCGAGCCGCCGAGGATGGCCCAGACGTAGACCGCGTCCTGGTGGTGGAAGCGGCCGGTCTGATAGACGGCGGCCGAGAGCACGTCGCCGAGCGCCAGGAAGGCGACCGCCGAGGGGACGACGAGGAAGGCGATGCGCCGGAGGCCCGAGCCCAGCCGCCGGCGGAGGTAGGCGGCGACAGCCGCCTCGTCGCCCTGCGCTCGCGACATCTCGGGGAGCTCCGAGGCCGAGACCGACATGCCGAAGAGCGAGACCGGCAGCGTGTAGAGGAGCTGCGCGTAGCCGAAGCCGACCACCGCGCCGGTGCCGAGGAAGCTCGCCAGCCAGGCGTCGACGTAGGCGCTGATCTGCACCACGCCGCGCGAGACGACGACCGGCACGAAGTTGCGGTAGATCTCGCGCACCTCGCGCGAGCGGGTGTCGAGCGACAGGCGGAGTTGCGGCACCAGGTGGAGCACGGTCGGCAGCTGGACGGCGATCTGCAGCGCCGAGCCGACGGTCGCCGCCGCGGCGACGATCGCCGCCAGCCGGTAGAGCGGCGTGCCGTGGCCGAAGGCGAGCATGGCGACGACCATCGCGGCGCTCCACACCACCGGCGCCGCATAGGAGAGGAAGAAGCGGCGGTGGCTGTTGAGGATGCCCAGGCACCAGGCGGAGAGGACGAGGAGGCCGACGCCGGGGAAGAGGATGCGCACGACGCGGACGGTCTCCGCCTGCTTGACGGCCGGGAAGCCGGCGGCGATGAGCGGGATGAGCCAGGGCGTCGCCAGGACGCCGACCGCGACCAGGGCGCCGACGACGAGCGAGAGCACCGCCGCGACGACCCCCGCCACCCGCCTCGCCTCCTCGCGCTCGCCGCGCCCGAGGAGCGCCGCATAGACCGGGATGAACGACGCCGAGAGCACCCCCTCGCCGAAGAGGTTCTGCAGCAGGTTGGGGATGCGGAGGGCGGCCGAGAAGACGTCGCCGGCGTCGCTGGTCCCGAAGTAGTGGGCGAAGACGCGCTGGCGGACGAAGCCGGAGAGGCGCGACAGCAGAATGCCGGCGGCGACGAGGGTCGCTGCCGCCCGCGCCGGGCGCTCCGCCGGCGGCGCCGGCGCACCCTCCACGGCCGGCATCGCGCTCGCGGCAGGATCGTGCGCCGGGGTGTCCATCAGAGAAAGAGCAGGGCGACGCCGCCGACGGCGACCGCGGTGCCCGCGAGGCCGCCCCAGCCGACGCGCTCGCCGTGCAGCAGGACGACCGCCGGGATGACGAGGAGCGGCGTCGTCGCCATCAGGCTGGCGGCGACGCCGGAGAGGGTGCGCTGCACGGCGAAGAGCGACAGCGAGACGCCGAGGAACGGTCCGAAGAAGGCGCCGACCGCGGTGTGGCCGATCGCCGGCCTGTCGGCGAACGAGGCGAGAACCCGCGGCCACCAGCCGACGGCGAGGAGGATAACGGCGTAGGCGGCGATGCCGGCGACGACGCGGATCTGGGTGGCGGCGATAGCGTTGTAGGAGCCCATGCCGAGCTTGGAGAGCACCAGGCCGCCGGCCTGGCCGAGGGCGCCGCCGGCGCCGAGCGCCACGCCGGCGATGCGCCGGCGGCGCGGGCTCCAACGCCCCCCGCCGTCCGGCGCCGGCGCGGCGGTGATGGCATCGTCACGGCGGCTCGGAGCCGCGGCCGCCGCCGGGGCCGGCGGCCGCTCGATGATCGCGATGGCGATGCCGGCGACGGTCAGCACCATGCCGAGGAGCTGGCGCGGCGACAGCCGCTCGTCGAGGAGCAGCCAGCCGACGGCGGCGGTCAGCGGCGGCGCGAGAGACATCATCAGCGCGGCGAGCCGCGGCCCGAGGAAGCCGTAGGCGCGCAGCAGGCAGAGGTCGCCGAAGGCGAAGCCCGAGAGGCCGGAGAGCCCCAGCCACAGCCAGGCATGGGCGCCGGCGTCGAGCGGCAGCGCCCGGCCGCGGATCAGCTGGCAGGCGAGCGCCAAGAGGACGAAGGCGAAGACCAGCCGCAGGATGTTGACCACCAGCGAGCCGATCCGCCGGCAGGCGGCGTCGAAGGCGAGGGTCGACACCGCCCAGCAGCCGGCGGTGCCGAGAGCGGCCAGCTGGCCGGGGTAGGGGATCGGCACGCGCGGAAGGATATGCGATGTGTCGGTGGCGGGAGAGACGGCCGAACGGGTCGGGAACGGAGAGCCGGGCCTCGCGAAGCCGGATTCATCCGGCGCCTCGCATAGCACGGGCATTCATGCCCGTGCGGGGGTGCGGGCGCGCCACACCCTTGGCTGAGCGGCCCGCTCAGCTCCTGCGCAGCCAGCGCGGCGCGCGGGCGATCCGCTCCGACCGCGCCGGGCTCGCGCGGCATCCGAGCGCACCGCTCATCTCCGAACCGACCCGCGCAACCGCTGCGCGACCGCCACAGCTGCTGCGCGACCTCCCCGGCCGCCGCGCGGCGGGCTCGACGGGTGGTGAGAGGAAATTTTGGATTCTGAGAAGAAACTTTCGTCGCAGGGCCGGAGACTTCGGCCGTAGCGCCGCTGCGACGGATGCAGAGGCTCGATCTCGCGAGAGAGCGGGGAAACTCTCGCCGCAAGCTGAGATCTCGAGCGCCGGGGCGCCATTCGTCCGCCGAAGCGGCCTCCGCGACGGATTTTTCGACCGTTCCGGTGGCTCGGAAGGGCTCGGACCGGCTGCAGCCGTCTCGCGGCAGCGGGAGACCGGCCGAAGACTCGGGCGATCCGCACCTCCGCACGGGCATGAATGCCCGTGCGATGCGACGCGCCGGATCAATCCGGCTCTGCGAGGCACGATCTCTGGCCTTGAACGCCACCCGAGGCCGTGAGCCGGCAAGTCGCCGCCAAGGAGCCGGCCGTCGCCCCCGACCGACTGTGATAGGAACCCGGCATGGATTTCGCGCCCTCGGTCCGCGCCCGCGAGCTGGCCGCCGCGGCGCGGGAGTTCGTCGATGTCGACGTGCTGCCGGTCGAGGGCGCCTTCCTCGCCGGCGGCTGGCCCGCCGTCGAGGGCGAGCTGCCCGGCCTGCGGGCGCGGGCGCGGGCGCTCGGCCTCCTCGTCCCCCACCTGCCGGCGGAGTACGGCGGCGGCGGCCTCTCGCTGCTCGAGTTCGCGGCGGTCGGCGAAGAGCTCGGCCGCTCGATCCTCGGCCACCTCGCCGCCAACTGCCAGGCGCCCGATGCCGGCAACATGGAGGTCCTCCTCCATCACGGCACCGCGGCGCAGCGCGAGCGCTGGCTGGCGCCGCTCGCCGCCGGCGAGGTGCGCAGCTGCTTCGCGATGACCGAGCCCGAGCGCGCCGGCTCCAATCCCACCTGGCTCGGCACCACCGCCCGCCGCGATGGCGGCGGCTACGTCCTCGACGGCCACAAGTGGTTCACCTCCGGCGCCGAGGGCGCCGCCTTCGCCGTGGTGATGGCGGTCACCGACCGCGAGGCGCCGCTCCACCGCCGCGCCAGCCTCCTCGTGGTGCCGACCGACGCGCCGGGCTTCGAGCGCGTCCGCAACGTGCCAGTGATGGGCGACGCCGGCGGCGGCTGGGCCAGCCACGCCGAGGTGCGCTTCAGCGGCGTCAGGGTACCGGCGGAGAGCCGCCTCGGCGCCGAGGGCGCCGGCTTCGCGCTCGCCCAGGAGCGGCTGGGGCCGGGGCGCATCCACCACGCGATGCGCTGGATCGGCATCTGCGAGCGCGCCTTCGACCTCATGTGCGCGCGCGCGGCGAGCCGCGAGCTGGCTCCCGGCGACCTCCTCGCCAGCCGGCAGGCGGTGCAGCTCTGGGTCGCCGAGAGCCGCGCCGAGATCGACGCCGCGCGGCTGCTCGTCATGAAGACCGCCTGGCGGATCGACCGCGAGGGCGCCGCCGCGGCGCGCGACGACATCAGCCTCATCAAGTTCCTCGTCGCCGGCCTGCTCGGCCGCGTCCTCGACCGCGCCATCCAGGCGCACGGCGCGCTGGGCCTGACCAACGGGACGCCGCTCGCCTTCTGGTGGGGGCACGAGCGCGGAGCGCGCATCTACGACGGTCCGGACGAGGTCCACAAGGTGGCCGTCGCCAAGCGCATCCTGGCGCGCTACGCGGCGCCGGCGGCCGGCTGAAGCGCCGCCGCCCACGAGAGCGATGGAGCCCGCGGCGCCCGCCGAGACCCGCCCCGCCCGCGCCGGCGAAGAGCTGCCGGTCGAGCCGCTCAGCCGCTGGCTCGACGAGCGCCTGCCACCCTCTGGCTCAGCCTCCGAGCGAATGCCGCTCGCCGTCAGCCAGTTCCCCGGCGGGCACTCGAACCTCACCTACCTGCTGCTCTGGGGAGGCCGCGAGCTGGTGCTGCGGCGCCCGCCGGCCGGCTCGACGGTGAAGACGGCGCACGATATGGGCCGCGAGTTCCGCGTCCTCTCGAAGCTGGCGCCGGTCTATCCGAAGGCGCCGCGGCCGCTCCTCTCCTGCGACGATCCGGCGGTGATCGGCGCCCCGTTCTACGTCATGGAGCGGGTGCGCGGCGTGGTGCTCCGCGACGCCCGCGCCGCCGGGCTCGAGCTGCCGGCGGAGCGCATGCGCCTCCTCTCCGCGGCGGCGGTCGACGGCCTCGCCGAGCTGCATGCGGTCGACCTCGAGGCCGCCGGCCTCGCCGAGCTCGGGCACCCCGCCGGCTATGCGGCGCGGCAGGTCGCCGGCTGGAGCGAGCGCTGGCTCGCGGCGCGGACCGACGACGTCCCCGCGATCGACGGCGTCTTCGCCTGGCTGGGCCGTCGCATCCCGGCCGAGAGCGGCCCGCCGGCCCTCCTCCACAACGACTACAAGTACGACAACCTGGTCTTCGACCCCGACCTCTCGCGCGTCGCCGCGGTGCTCGATTGGGAGATGGCGACGACCGGCGATCCGCGCATGGACCTCGGCTACAGCCTCGCCTGCTGGGTCGACCCCGACGACGCGCCCGCCCTCCAGGCGCTCGCCTTCGGCCCCACGGCGCGGCCGGGCAACCTCCGCCGCGCCGAGGTCGCCGAGCGCTACGCGGCAGCCGCCGACCGCGACCTGGGGACCGCCGAGGACCTCCTCTTCTTCTATCTCTTCGGCCTCGCCAAGCTCGCCGTCATCGCCCAGCAGATCTACGCCCGCTACGCCCGCGGCCTGACCCGCGACAAGCGCTTCGCCCGTCTCTTGGACGGCGTCCGCGTCCTCGGCGCGACCGCCGCCAAGGCGATGGACCGCGGGCGGATCGATCGGCTGGAGGGGTAGGGCGGCGCGGCGAGCGGCGGCTAGACGGTGACCGCCTCGGCGATCGGCTCGGCGGCCGGCTCGGGCG
The DNA here is from genome assembly GCA_963755825.1 of uncultured Acidobacteriota bacterium. Classification (GTDB taxonomy): domain Bacteria; phylum Acidobacteriota; class Thermoanaerobaculia; order Multivoradales; family UBA5704; genus DATBQN01. Next base: position 1,852,728 of record CAVWLA010000001.1, read on the forward strand.
CATGCACGATCTCCTCGCCGATGAGCTGGCCGTCCTCCAAGCGGAGGATGCGATCGGCGACGGGGAAATAGCGATCGTCGTGGCTGATGACGAAGACCGCCTTGCCGCGGGCTCTGAGCTCGGGGAGGAGCTGGTGGTAGAAGATCTCCTTGAACTGCGGGTCCTGGTCGGCGGCCCACTCGTCGAAGACGTAGAGCGGCCGATCCTCCAGGTAGGCGGTGAGGAGCGCCAGGCGCTTGCGCTGGCCGCGCGAGAGGTCGGTCGTCGAGAGCGCCCCGTCCTTCACCTTCACCTTGTGGGTGAGGCGGAGGTCGGCGAGGAACTTGCGAGCCTGCGCGTCGAGGTCCGGCGTCTCCATCCCCAGCAGCCGGTCGAAGAGATGGAACTCGGAGAAGACCGCCGCGAAATGCTGGCGGTAGTGCTCGCGCCGATCGTCGGTCACCAGCTCGCCGTTGAGCAGGATGGCGCCGCCCTCCGGCAGATAGAGGCCGGTCAGGAGCTTGGCGAGGGTGGTCTTGCCGCTGCCGTTGCCGCCCACCAGGAAGACCAGCTCGCCCGGCCGCAGCGTGATGTCGAGCGGCCCGAGGGTGAAGCTCGTCTCCTCCCCCTCCCGCTCGTAGGCGTGGCGGACGCCGACGAGGTCGAGCTGCTTCCAGCCCGGCCCGGCGGGGTCAGGATGGCCGGCCTCGGAGGCCTCAGGCGGCAGGGTGAGGCCGAGCGACTCGATCTTGGCGAGCGCCACGTTGCCCTGGCCGATCTGCGCCATCATGTTGAGGATGAGCTGCAGCGGACCGCGGATGAAGAGGAGGATGAGGGTGAAGCCGGTCTTCGCCTCGGTCGTCTCGTGGCTCATCTGCGGTAGGAAGAGCAGCAGCCCGATGACCAGGAAGAAGAGCGCCGTCCCCCAGTTGGCGGCGATGGTGAAATAGGTGCGCGCCGAGACCAGCAGCTGGCGCAGGCGCGCCGCGGTGATCTCGAGGAGGGCGAGGAAGGCGAGGCGGCGCTCGGCGTGCAGCTTGAGCTCCTTGGCGCCCTCGGTCATGCCGCGGAAGTGGCCGAAGAGCTCGTCCTGGGTTTCCCGCGAGGCGCGGAAGCGCTTCATGCCCCAGCGCACGGCGAGCTGATAGCTCCCCGCCCCGAGGACGAGGAAGCCGAGCGAGACGAGGAGGAGCGGCGGCGACAGCCACCCCATGTAGATGAAGCAGCCGAGGATGATGGTGCCGTTGACGAGGATGACCGGCAGATCGGAGAGCGCCGTGCTGATCGAGGTGATGTCGTCGGTCAGCGCCACCAGGAGCTTCGCCGCGCCCATGCTCTCCAGCGCGCGCAGCGGCGTCGCCAGGATGCGCCGCGAGAGGTGCATGCGCAGCTCGTAGACCGACTTCTGGGTCAGCCTGAGGAGCACCACCTCCGAGACATAGCGGGTGAGCGGCGAGATCAGGAAGAGCGCCACGAAACCGGCGACCATGGCGGCCGTGATGCCGTCGTGCTGCGCCGCCAGCGCGGAGTTGATGACGCCGATCATCGCCGCGCCGGCGATGCCGGAGAGAGCGCCAGCGATCACCGCCCAGATCATCATCTGGCGCGAAGAACGGAGCAGAAAAAGGATCAGCTTCAACGCGATTCCCCCTTGCTGACCGCAGCCCGAGTCACCCTTATAAAGGTACGCTCCTCCCCTCGCAGCGGGACAAATAAAGAGCACAATTGAGCCGCGCTGGATGAGAGTTTCGCTGTGCTACCATCTGCCGACTGAAGCGTGGCCGGGCGCCAAACCGCCTGATTCCAGCGGTTGTCGCTCTCAGCGCGGAGGCCACTTTCACCAAGGAGGGAATCGTGAAACTCGGAGACGTTCTAAAAAAGGAAAGAGAGAAGAAAAAGCTCTCTTTCGAGCACACCGCAACGGAGCTCGGGCTGTCGGAGGACCGCTATCGCGAGATCGAAACCGGCAACTCCCCGGCCGAGACCATGGGCCCGCTGCTCGCCCAGATCGCCATCAAGCTCGAGACGCCGACCTCGCGGCTGTTGGCGGAGAGCGGCAAGTCGAAGGACTGCCAACCGGGCCAGGCCGGGCAGCTCATCACCAAGCACCGCGAGCGGCGCCAGAAGACGCCGGAGCAGATGGCCGAGCTGCTGGAGATCCCGCGCGAGGAGTACCAGCAGATCGAGGCCGGCCAGTCGGGCATCGAGGAGTACGGACCGCTCCTCCTCCACTTCGCCGAGCTCATCGAGCAGCCGGTCTTCAACCTGTTCTACCCCTGCGGCCTGCCTTTCAGCTCGCTCGACGACTATCCGTAGAGCGGCGCCCGAGCACGCCATCGCGTGAGAGCGGCCGGCGCCCTGTCGGCCGCTCGCCGCGCCCATCTTCCTCTGCCCCCTCTCGCGGCGCCCTCCCTCGGTTAGAATTGGAGACTGATCGTCGCCGCGGACCGCTCCTGGCGCCCGCGCCCCCTCGAACTGCCACCTGCGCGCGTCCCGCCCACGGAGTCCGATGATCGCCACCACCGTCGAGTCGAGAGCCTACCCGCCGCGTCGCTGGGATCTCTCCGCGATGCTCCCCGAGCCCAGCGAGGCGGTCATCGCCGAGCGCTTCGCCGCCCTGGAGGCCATCGTCGCCGACTTCGAGAGCTGCCGCGGGAGCCTGCGGCCGGTCATGGATCCCGGCGAGTTCCTCGCCATTCTGAAGCGCTACGAGGCGCTCGACGAGGCGCTCTCCCTGCTGACCAACTACGCCTCGCTGTGGTTCGCCGAGGACACCGGCCGGCCCGCGGCGCTCACCCTGATGAACCGCGTGCAGCAGGAGGCGACGGCGGCCGGCAACCGGGTGATCTTCTTCACCCTCTGGTGGAAGGGGCTCGACGACGCCGAGGCCGCGGCGCTGCTGCCGCGGGGCGAGGAGAACGCCGACTTCCGCCACTTCCTGGCCGATCTGCGGCGCTTCCGCGCCCACACCCTGGACGAGCGCTCGGAGCAGGTCGTCAACCTGAAGGACGACAACGGCATCCAGGCCATGGTGACGCTCTATTCGATGCTCACCAACCGGCTGGAGTTCACCCTCGCCGTCGACGGCGAGGAGAAGCGGCTGACGCGCGACATGCTGCTCTCCTACGCCTTCTCGCCACGCGCCGATCTGCGCGCCGCCGCCTACCGCGAGCTCTACCGCGTCTTCGGCGGCGAGGGGACGGTGCTCGGCCAGATCTACATGAACCGCGTGCGCGACTGGCACAACGAGCACGTTACGCTGCGCGGATATTCCTCGGCGATCGCCGTACGCAACCTGGACAACGACATCCCCGACCGCGCCGTCGAGGTGCTGTTGGCGGCGACGCGCGACAACGCCCACCTCTTCCAGCGCTACTTCCGGTTGAAGGCCGGCTGGCTGGGCGTCGAGCGCCTGCGCCGCTACGACATCTACGCCCCGCTCGCCGTCTCCGAGCGCGAGGTGCCGTTCGCCGACGCGGTGCGCTCGGTGCTCGACACGCTCGGCGAGTTCCACCCCGTCTTCGGCCGCCGCGCCGAGCAGCTCTTCGCCGAGAACCACGTCGACGCCGAGATCCGCAAGGGCAAGCGCAGCGGCGCTTTCTGCTCGACGGTGGCGCCGCGACTGACGCCCTGGGTGCTGGTCAACTACGCCGGCCGGGTACGCGACGTGGCGACCCTCGCCCATGAGCTCGGCCACGCCATCCACAGCATGATGGCCGACCGCCACTCGACGCTCACCCAGCACGCCTCGCTGCCGCTCGCGGAGACCGCGTCGGTGTTCTCCGAGATGCTGATGACCGACCGTCTGCTGCGCGACGAGAGCGATCCCCTCGCCCGCCGCGAGCTGCTGGCGGCGGCGATCGACGACGTCTACGCGACGGTGCTGCGCCAGTCGTACTTCGTGCTCTTCGAGGTCGAGGCCCACCGCGCGGTGCTCGACGGCGGCTCGCCGCAGGACCTCTCCGACCTCTACATGGCGAAGCTCGTCGAGCAGTTCGGCGCCAGCGTCGACGTCGCCCCGGAGTTCCGCGACGAGTGGCTCTGCATCCCGCACATCTACCACACGCCCTTCTACTGCTATGCCTACAGCTTCGGCCAGCTCCTCGTGCTCGCCCTCTACCGGCGCTACCAGGAGATGGGCGAGGCCTTCAAGCCGGGCTACCTGAAGCTCCTCTCCTACGGCGGCGCGGCGCGGCCGGTCGACATCCTCACCGAGATGGGCATCGACATCGAGGACCGCGCCTTCTGGCAGAGCGGCTTCGACCTCGTGCGCGAGCGCATCGACGAGCTCGAGCGGCTGTCGATCTAGCGCCCCGCCTCTCCTCTCCCAGCCGCTAGAGCTTCGGGTGCCGCCGGTGGAAGCCGGTGGCGTCCTGATAGGCCTTGGCGATGGCGAGGAGGTCGGCCTCGCCGAAGAGCTTGCCGGTGAAGGTGATGCTCCCCGGCGTGCCGTCCTTGCGGAAGCCGTTGGGGAGGACGACGGCGGGATAGCCGGTGAGATTGCCGAGCAGCAGGTTGTTGCCGGCGAAGCTCGGCGCGACGTAGGCGTCGAAGCCCTCCATGCGGCGCGCCATGTCGCGCACGACGAGCGTGCGGACGCGGTTCGCCTGGATGTACTCGACGGCGGGGATCATCCGCCCCTGCCGGAAGACGTTCGGCCAGGCGTTCTCCTCCTGCCGCACGAGGAGGTCGACGCGGCCGCTCCTCGTCAGCTCGTCGAAGGCCGCCGCGCTCTCGGCGCTGAGGATGAATGAGATGGCGTCGAGAGGGAGCGTCGGCAGCTCGAACGGCCGCAGCTCCCAGCCCAGCCCGCGGAGCGCCTCGACGCTCGCCAGGTCGAGCGCGTGCTGCTCCTCCCACTCGGCGTCGGCCTTCTCCGGCCGCTCCTCGAAGAGCGCCTTGGCGTAGCCCAGGCGGAGGCGGCCGGGATCGCGCGCCGGCTCCCAGCGGAAGGGCGCGTCGACGACCGTCTCGTCGCGGCCGTCGGGGCCGTAGATCGCCTGGAAGACGGCGGCGCAGTCCTCGACCTGGCGGGCCAGCACGCCGATCTTGTCCATCGACCAGGCGAGCGCCATGGCGCCGTGGCGGCTCACCCGGCCGAAGGTCGGGCGCAGGCCGGTGCAGCCGGTGCGCGTCGACGGGGAGACGATCGATCCCAGGGTCTCGGTGCCGATGGCGAAGCCCACCGCCCCGGCCGCCGTCGCCGACGCCGAGCCGGCCGACGAGCCGCTCGACCCCTGGTCGAGCTTCCAGGGATTCTTCGTCGTGCCGCCGAACCAGACGTCGCCCCAGGCGAGCTCCCCCACCGCGGTCTTCGCCACCAGCACCGCTCCGGCGGCGGTGAGCCGCTCGACCACCGTGGCGTCGTCGTCGATTACCTGGCTCTTGAACGGCACCGAGCCCCAGGTGGTCGGATAGCCGCGGGCGGCGAGGAGGTCCTTCGCCCCCCAGGGGATGCCGTGGAGAGGGCCGCGGTAGCGGCCGGCGGCGATCTCGCGGTCCGCCTGCTCCGCCTCGCGCAGAGCGCGCTCCTCGGTGAAGGTGATGACGGCGTGGAGCATGGGATCGAGCCGGCGGAGGCGCGCGAGGTAGAGGTGCGTCAGCTCGCTGGAGGTGATCTGCCGCGACTGGACGAGGCGGGCGAGGTCGAGGAGCGGCAGGTAGGCGAGGTCGCCATGGTCGGTGGGGAGCGGCGCCGCGATGCCGGAGCTCGCCTGGAAGGTGCGGTCGGGCTCGCCGGGCCTCGCCCCGTCGCCGGCGAATCCGGCCGGCCGCGGATCGAAGCGCAGCGCCGGCGGTACGTCGTTGGCGAGCGGGATCTCGCGCAGGCGCACGTAGTCGTCGCGCACGCTGGCGAGACCCTTGAGCGCCTGGTCGCGATGGGCGTCGGTGAAGTGGACGCCGGCGAGATCCTCGGCGGCGGCGAGGATCTTGCGGGTGATCTTCCCCATCTTCTTGGCGCCGGCCTCGACGTCCGCCCTGGCGGCCGCGGCGAGGACGTCGGGGAAGGCCGTGGCGCCGAGGCCGAGGCCGCCGGCGGCGGCGGCGAGGGTGAAGAAGCGCCGGCGGTCGAGCGCTCCAGGCGCAGCGCCGGGCGCCGCGGCGCCGGACACCTCGGCGGAGGCGGCTGTCGATGCCGCTGCGGCCGCGGGCTCGGTTGCGGCGATCTCGGCGCGCTCGTCGCCGTCAGCGGGGTGCGATGGGTGCATGGGCTCCTCCATCTGTCTGGGCCGGTCGTGGTGGCAGCGGGAGCGCGAGCTTCAGGAGCTCGCGATGGCGGGTGCGGCGCGCAGGTCGAGCGCCGCGGCGGCCCGCGCCGCGATGTGCTCGCCGATGGCGATCGAGGCGGTGGCGGCGGGCGACGGGGCGTTGAGGACGTGCAGCGCCCGCTCGCCGGGCAGGATGTGGAAGTCGTCGACCAGGCGGCCGGCGCGGTCGACCGCCTGCGCCCGCACGCCGCTGCCGCCGCGCAGCAGATCGGCCTCCGCGAGCGCCGGCACCAGGCGCTGCAGGTCGCGGACGAAGGCGCCGCGCGACAGCGAGCGGCGGACCTCGCCGACGCCGGTCGCCCAGGTCCGCCGCATGAGGCGCCAGAACCCCGGCCAGCGCAAGGTCTCGGCGAGGTCGCCGAGCGAGACGTCCCGCCAGCTGTACCCCTCGCGGCGCAGCGCGAGGACGGCGTTGGGGCCGGCCTCGACGCGGCCGTCGACGGTGCGCGTCAGGTGCACACCGAGGAAGGGAAAGCGCGGATCAGGGACCGGGTAGATGAGGGCGCGCACCAGCGCGCGCTTCTCCGGCGCCAGCTCGTAGTACTCGCCGCGGAAGGGGACGATCGAGACGTCCGGAACGGCGCCGCAGAGGCGCGCCACGCGATCGGCCTGCAGCCCGGCGCAGTTGACCAGCAGGCGGCAGCGGAAGTCGCCGCGCGCCGTTGCCACGTGCAGACCGCCGCCCTCGCGCCGGACCTCCAGCACCCGCGCCCCGGTGAGCACCTCGCCGCGGCCGGCGGCGACGCGCCGGGCGTAGGCGCGGACGACCGCCGGGTAGTCGGCGATCCCGGCCTGCGGCACGAAGAGCGCCGCGATGCCGACGGCGTGCGGCTCGATCTCGCGGATCTCCGCGGCGCCCAGGCGGCGCAGCTCGCCGAGGCCGTTGGCGGCGCCGCGGCGCGCCAGCTCGTCGAGCCGCGGCAGCTCGTCGTCGCGGGTCGCCACCACCAGCTTGCCGCAGTGCTCGCAGGCGATCCCCTCCGCCGCCGCGAAGCGATAGAGCGCCGCGGCCCCCTCGACGCAGAGCCGCGCCTTGAGCGAGCCCGGCTTGTAGTAGAGGCCGGAGTGGATGACGCCGCTGTTGTGGCCGCTCTGATGGACGGCGAGCGCGTCCTCGGCCTCGAGCACCACCACCGAGAGGTCGCCGCGCTGGGCGATCGCCATGGCGGTCGCCGTGCCGACGATCCCGCCGCCGACGACGGCGACATCGAAGGTGCGGGCGGACACGGGGCGGTTCCGGTGGCGAGCGGGAGGCGGCGGCTCTAGGGCGAGAGCCGTTCGATCGTCCAGCCGGCGGAAGGCCGCGCCGGCAGGTAGCGGAAGCGGTCGTGCAGGCGGCTCTCCCGCCCCTGCCAGAACTCGAAGGCCGCGGGGAGGAGACGGAAACCGCCCCACTCCTCGGGCAGCGGCACGTCGCCGCCGGCGAAGCGCTCGCGCACCTCCTCGAGGGCGCGCTCGAGCTCCTCGCGGCCGGCGAGCACGCGGTCCTGGTGCGAGGCCCAGGCGCCGAGCCGGGAGCCCAGCGGGCGGGAGGCGAAGTAGGCCGCCGACTCCGCGCGCGAGGTCCGCTCGACCGTTCCCTCGACGCGCGCCTGGCGGTCGAGGAAAGGCCAGAAGAAGACGGCCGCCGCGCGCGGATTCACCGCCAGCTCCCGCCCCTTGCGGCTGTCGTAGTGGGTGTAGAACACCAGGCCGCGCGCGTCGAGGCCCTTGAGCAGGACCACCCGCGCCGACGGCTGCCCCTCGTGGTCCGCCGTGGCGAGGGTCATCGCCGTCGCATCCCCGCGGCTCGCGCCATCGCTCCCCGCCGCGGCGATCGCCTGGTCGAGCCAGGCGCGGAGCTGGGCGAAGGGATCGGCGTCGAGGTCCGCCGCGGCGAGCCCCCCCAGCAGGTACTCCCGGCGGATGGCGGAGACGTCCATGGGCGAGCCGATTGTAAGCGGGTTTGCGTCGCCCCGGGGGAGCCGGTCGCGGTGCGAGGTGGGCGGCACGCGGTTGTCGAATCCGACAACTCGCACGCGCGGAGACGAACCTGGACGGTGGCGATCTGCGTCCGGCGTGTTTCTTGCGCTCGATCAACGATTCCGCAGCTCTCATGCCGAGAGGTGATCACTCGGATCGTCGATAGCGAGCAAGAAACCATATGCAGCAGCCACTTGCGCGCACAATCGATCATTTACCGCATGTTGATCGCCATTGACTTACGCCCCTATTACGCCTAATTTTGAGGCCGGAAAGAGGGGAGGCCGCGCAGAGAGATGATCGACGCCCACGCCACGTTGTTGTCGCTGGAATCGACGGGCCGGCCGGCCGCCAAACCCGCCACGGGCCACCTCCTCAAGCGGCTGCGCGCGTCCCTCGCGCCGCCGCTCCAGGGCCGCCTGCAGAGCGCCCGCGAGCTGGCGCGGACGCGCGCCGAGGCGGAGCGCCAGCCGTTTCCCACCGCCTGGCCCGCCTTCGACCGCCTGCTCGCGGGCGGCCTGCCGTGCGGCCAGCTCCTCGAGCTCCATGGCGGCCGCTCGTGCGGGCGCTTCTCGGCGGTGCTGACCGCCCTCGCGGCGGCGACCGGGGTCGGCGAGGCGGCGGCCCTGGTCGACCTCGGCGACCATCTCGACCCCATCGCCGCCGCGGCGATGGGGGTCGACCTCGAGCGCCTGCTCTGGCTCCGCCCGCAGAGCGTCCGCCACGCCCTGGCGGCGGCCGAGATGCTGATCGGCGGCGGCTTCCCGCTGGTCGTCCTCGAGCTGGGCAGCCCGCCGCTGCCGGGGAGCCGCGGCATCGAATCCTTCTGGCTGCGCCTGGCGCGCGCCGCTCAGGCTCAGGGGACGGCGCTCCTCGTCTCCTCCCCCTACCGGGTGAGCGGAACCGCGGCGGCCGCCGTCCTGCGGGCGGGCGGAGCCCGCGCCGCCTGGCACGGCGAGGCCGACGGACCGCGCCTCCTGCAGGGGATCTCCTGCCGCCTCGACCTCGAGAAGCGCCGCGGCGCGAGCGCCGCCGAAGCATCCGCTTCAACGGCGGCGTTCGCCCTCACCGCCTCGCCTCTCGCCCCGGCGCGCCGCGGGCGGCCCAGGATCCGGCCGACCCCCACAAGTCACCTGGCACCTGCCACGGATCACCTGGCACCTGGACAGGCCGCTCGCCCGGCGGACCGCGCCGCGGCCCGCCGGCCGCTCCTCGCCGCCGCCGTCTGATGCCCCCCATCCGCCTCGCATGCGTCAGCGTGCCGCTGTTCCCGCTCGCCGCGCGCCTGCGCAGCGAGCCCGAGCTCGTCCGCGAGGCGGTCGTCGTCGTCGAAGGCAACGGCAATGCCGCGCGGGTGATCGCCGCCACCCGCCTGGCCCGCGATGCCGGGGTGCGGCCCGGCGCCACGCTCCCCCAGGCGCGCGCCCTCTGCCCCAAGCTGGTGGCCCGCGCCCGCGACGAGATGTGCGAGCGAGCGGCGCAGGAGGCTCTGCTCGAGGTCGCCGAGAGCTTCTCGCCGCGGGTCGAGGACGGCGGCGACGGGCTCGCCTTCCTCGACGTCCAGGGGCTCGAGCGCCATTTCTCGGGCTCCTCGCGCCCGTCGCTCGCCACCTCTCCCGGCGCTTCCCCGGAGCTCGAGATGGGCCGCGCGCTGGTCGCCGCCGTCGAGACGGCCGGCCTGCCGGCGCGGGTCGGCATCGCCTCGAGCAAGCTCGCGGCGCGGATCGCCGCCGGCTCTCAGGAGTCGCCGGTCGTCGTCCCCGCCGGCGAGGAGGCCGCCTTCCTGGCGCCGCTGCCGCTCGGCCGCCTGGCCCCGGAGGTGGGGATCGCCATGACGCTCGAGCACTGGGGCATCCGCTCGATCGGCGACTTCGCCCGGCTGCCCAAGTCGCAGGTCGCCAGCCGGCTGGGGACGACCGGCCGCGAGCTCCACGCCACGGCGCGCGGCCTCGACCCCAGGCCGCTCATGGCGCGCGAGCCGCCGGCCGCCTTCGAGGAGGGGGTGAACCTCGAATGGCCGCTGGTCTCCCTCGAGCCCTTCCTCTTCGTCGGGCGATCGGCCCTCGAGCGCCTGTCCCAGCGCCTGGAGGCGCGGGGGCTCGCCTGCACGCGCCTGCAGCTCGCCCTCCGCCTCGAGCCCGACGGCCACCAGGAGCGCGCCATCGATCTGCCGGCGCCGACCCGCGACGTCAAGACGCTCCTCACCCTGGTCCGCCTCGACCTCGAGGCACGGCCGCCGGGCGCACCGGTCGCCGGCTTCCTCTTCCTCGCCCAGCCCGACCGGCCGCGCCAGGCGCAGCTCTCGCTCTACGGCCCGGCCGCGCTCTCCCCCGACAAGCTCGCCACCACTGTCGCCCGGCTCTTCGCCCTCCTCGGCCCCGGCCGGGTCGGCTCCCCCCGTCCGGCCGGCGGCCACGGCCCCGAGCGCTTCGCCCTCGTCGAGTACGCCCCTCCCCCGCCGCCGCCGGTCCAGCGCGCGCCGCGCGCCGGTCGGGGTCTCCTCGCCGTGCGGGTGCTGCGGCCGCCGATCGGCCTGGAGGTGATCACCGCCGGGCCGGAGCCGGAGACCGGCGCCGATGCCGCCGGCCCGAGCGCCGCGCCGGCCGAGGTCCGCGCCCTCGACCCCGCCGCCCGGCGGCCCAAGATCCAGGGCGCGGTCAAGGTGGCCGCCGGCCCCTGGGCGCTCGAAGAGGAGTGGTGGACGGAGCAGCCGGTCGGCCGCGAGTACTGGGACGTCGAGCTCACCGGCGGCGGCCTCTACCGGATCTTCCGGGAGCGCGGCAGCGGCGAATGGTATGCGGATGGGATCTACGACTGACGGACGAGCGCTGCCCTGCGGCGGATCGAAACCGACAAAAAAAACGGGGTGGGCGCACTGGGCGCCCACCCCGTTGTCGATGCGTCAAAGGACGACTAGAGGCCACCCGGCGTGAAGTGAAGCGCCGTGCAAGCGCTGTCGAGCTTGATGGCGCTGAAGCCGACTTCGTAACGGCCCTCGGCGCGCATCTGGACCTCGACCCAAGCCTGTGCCGCCGCCGGATCCTCGGGCGGGTCAGGGATACCGGAAATAGTGGTGTTCAGGTTGAGGTACAGCCAGCCGAAGGCGTACGGCACCGGAAGAGCGGTGCTCGCTCCACCGACCTCGGTCGAGTTCGTCTCGGCCGGGAACGGAATGAGACCCGGGTTGCGCGGCTGCGGCGAAACCGGGAACGACTGCGGCAGCTGCGGGTGCTCCTGCTCGTCGAAGATCACGAGGGATTCCTGGCCCAACGGGTACCAGTTCGGACCGTTGCCGGCCGAGCAGACGAAGCTCGACGGCACGCTCTTCGAGTCGCGCCACACGTGGAGGAACGTACCGCCGTTGAACCCGCCGCCATTGACGAAGCGGACGGCGAAGTTGGTCGCCAGCGGCTCGCGGTTGTCCGTCGCCTGCCAGTTCACGTAGCGGCCGTAGAAGGTGTACTGACCGGCGACCGAGGTCTCCGGGTTGGTGGCGCTCGCCTCGACGTGAACCATCGGGTTGCCCGAAGCGAAATTCTCCGACGGGTTGACGAAGAAGACGTCGCCCCAGAGGACGTTCTGGTCCGTCGCATCGCCCGAGCCGCCGGCGCCGAAGTAACCGAGGTCGCTGGGGAAGCGCAGGGTGCAGTTGTTGACCGTGTCGACGGTCACGTAGCCGCGGAGGATGCCGTCGCCGAACGCCTGCGCCGCGCAGCACGAAGACGCGGCGCAACCGGTGATCTGGGTCGAGCCCTGGCCGGTGAGGGCGGCGTTCAGATAGGCCAGGAAGTCCGCCGGCAGCACCGCCGGAGGCGGCAGCTGCGCGGTGCAGCTCGCGAAGTTGATGTCCTGCGAGAACGAACCCTTCGGGCTGATGGTGTCCGTCGGATCCTGGCCGGCCGAAGCCGTCTGCGGCAGGACGCCGTTGACCAGGATGTCGCGCAGGTTGATCGACTGCACGTCGTAGCCGGTCAGGTAGACGTTGAAGTCGAGCACCGGGTACGAGAGGTCGGTCCACACCGTGACGTGGGCGAGGATCGCCGTCGCCGAAGCGTTGTTGATCGAGAACAGAGTGGTGACCCCGTTCGCGTTCGCGCTATCGACCTCGAAGTAGGGCAGCAACAGGGTCGCCGCCGGCACGTCATCCACCGTGCAGATGACGGCTCCCGCCTGGCCGGCCAGCGCGAGCAGGCCGACCACCAGGAGTAAAAACGCAGCTCGTTTCATGGTAACTCCTTGGGGAACGACTCGCCCCCGATCGACATGATTCTCCAACCTACGCCCTGCGCACGCGCGCGGACCCGCAGGTTCTTGCTGACCTTGAAGACGGCAAATCGTACCTCGGCGAGCCCAGGAAGGCAACGCCCTGCGGCAAGAAGGGGAGAGAGAGGGGGGGAACGCAAGCACCCGCGCAGAAACAAAAGTGGGCGCGGGCAGGTGCCCGCGCCCACCGTGGGGCCAGGATCAGCCGGGCGGCGGAAGGAGGATGGAGGTGCCGGGAGCGAAGTGAAGCGCCGTGCAGGCGCTGTCGAGCTTGATGGCGCTGAAGCCGACTTCATAACGGCCCTCGGCGCGCATCTGGACCTCGACCCAAGCCTGCGCCGCCGCCGGATCCTCGGGCGGGTCAGGAACGCCGGCGATGGTCGTGTTGAGGTCGAGGTACAGCCAGCCGAAAGCGTACGGCACCGGAAGAGAGGTGCTCGCTCCACCGACCTCGGTCGAGTTCGTCTCGGCCGGGAACGGGATGAGGCCCGGGTTGCGCGGCTGCGGCGAAACCGGGAACGACTGCGGCTGCTGCGGGTGCTCCTGCTCGTCGAAGATCACGATGCCTTCCTGGCCCAGCGGGTACCAGGTCGGACCGTTGCCGGCCGAGCAGACGAAGCTCGACGGCACGCTCTTCGAGTCGCGCCACACGTGGAGGAACGTACCGCCGTTGAACCCGCCGCCATTGACGAAGCGGACGGCGAAGTTGGTCGCCAGCGGCTCGCGGTTGTCCGTCGCCTGCCAGTTCACGTAGCGGCCGTAGAAGGTGTACTGACCGGCGACCGAGGTCTCCGGGTTGGTGGCGCTCGCCTCGACGTGGACCATCGGGTTGCCCGAAGCGAAGTTCTCCGACGGGTTGACGAAGAAGACGTCGCCCCAGAGGACGTTCTGGTCCGTCGCGTCACCCGTGCCGCCGGCACCGAAGTAGCCGAGGTCGCTGGGGAAGCGCAGGGTGCAGTTGTTGACCGTGTCGACGGTCACGTAGCCGCGGAGGATGCCGTCGCCGAACGCCTGCGCCGCGCAGCACGAAGACGCGGCACAACCCGTGATCTGGGTCGAGCCCTGGCCGGTGAGGGCGGCGTTCAGATAGGCCAGGAAGTCCGCCGGCAGCACCGCCGGAGGCGGCAGCTGCGCGGTGCAGCTCGCGAAGTTGATGTCCTGCGAGAACGAACCCTTCGGGCTGATGGTGTCCGTCGGATCCTGGCCGGCCGAAGCCGTCTGCGGCAGGACGCCGTTGACCAGGATATCGCGCAGGTTGATCGACTGCACGTCGTAACCGGTCAGGTAGACGTTGAAGTCGAGGACCGGGTACGAGAGGTCGGTCCACACCGTGACGTGGGCGAGGACCGCCGTCGCCGAAGCGTTGTTGATCGAGAACAGGGTGGTGACCCCGTTCGCGTTCGCGCTGTCGACCTCGAAATAAGGCAGCAGAAGGGTCGCCGCCGGCACGTCGTCCACCGTGCAGATGACGGCGCTGGCCTGGCCCGCCAGCGCCAGCAGGCCGATCAGAGCGAGAAGCAGGGAAGCTCGTCTCATGTTGACTCCTTGGGGGCACATCCGCCCCCGATTGAGGTGGGTGATTGGAGACCGCCGGAGCCTCATCGGCCGCCGGCGGTGGAATCGACGGTGGAGAGCGCGGAGTCGACCGGCAGGTGGTTCGCGCTGCACGCGCTGTCGAGGTGCAGGGCGTCATAGCCGACGCTGAAGCGCCCATTGGACGACATCACCACGCTCACCCAGGCCTGCGCCGCCGCCGGATCTTCGGGCGGGTTGGCGCCGGCCGCGGCGACCGCGGTGTTGAGGTTGAGGAAGATCCAGCCGAAGGGCTGGCCGACGGGCAGCGCGGCGCTGCCGACATGGGTGCGCTGCGCCTCCGTGGGGAACGGCACCAGGCTCGGATTGCGCGGCTGCGGCGACACCGGGAACGACTGCGTAACCTGCGGGTGCTCCTCCTCGTCGAAGATGACGATCTCCTCCTGACCGAGCGGATACCAGGCGGGGCTGCTGCCGCAGGTGAAGATGCCCTGCTCCACCTTCGAATCGCGCCACACCAGGAGATCGGTGCCGCCGCTGAAGGCGCCGCCGGTCAGGTAGCGGGCGGCAAAGTTCGTCGCCAGCGGCTCGCGGTTGTCCGAGGCCTGCCAGTTCACGTAGCGGCCGTAGAAAGTGTACTGGCCGGGGACGCTGGTCTGCGGATTCGTCGGGTCCGCCTCGATGTGCACGAGAGTGTCGCCCTCGGCGAGCTTGACCCCTTCGGTGAGGTAGAAGTAATCGCCCCAGAGGACGTTCTGGTCGGTGGCGTCGCCGTTGCCGCCGCTCAGGAAGTAGCCGAGGTCGCCGGGGAATCGCAGGGTGCAGTTGTTGACGGTGTCGATCGTCACGTAGCCCCGCGCCACGCGGTCGTTGTGATCGATGCCGGCGCAACCTCCTTCGGAGGTCGAGAACTTGCCGGTCAGGGCGTTCTGCAGATCGGCGAGGAAGTCGGCCTGCAGGGTGGGGAGCGGCAGCTGGCCGGCGCAGCTGGCGAAGTTGATGTCCTGGGAGAAGGAGCCCTTCGGGCTCAGGGTGTCGGTCGGGTCCTGCCCGGCGGAGGCGGTGGACGGCAGGATTCCGCGCTCGATGACGTCGCGCAGGTTGAACGACTGCACGTCGTAGCCCGTCAGGTAGACGTTGAAATCGAGCACCGGCACCGAGGCGTCGGTCCATACCACGACGTGGGCGAGGACCGCCGTCGCCGACGCGTTGTTGACCGAGAAGTAGGTCGTCGTCCCCCACTCGTTGGCGAGGTCGACCTCGAAATACGGCAGCAGCAGCGTCGCCGCCGGGACATCGTCGACGGCACAGATCACCGCGGCGGCACGGCCGCTCCAGGCGAGTGAGCAGCAGACCACCATCAGGAGCACCAGTCTCTTCATCGCTCTCCTCCGCGAGCGAACCACCGCGGTCCGCTCCGAATCCAGCCCATGGTCCGGCCCAAGATGCTCGGGCGGCCGCGCCTTCATCCAATCCAGGTCTTGCAATTATAGCGAATCGGCGAGAGACCCGCCGGCGAGAGATTCTAGGGCAGTCGGAGGAGATTCGGAACAGGCGGCCGGCGCCGATCGGCGGCCGGCCGCCCGGCGAAGGTCAATATCGCCAGATCAGACCGGCGTTGACGCCGAAGCCGTCGAGCTTCAGGTTGACCTTGCTGCTCAGGTCGGCGTTCTCGAAATCGGTGACCGTCGCCTTGACGCCGCGATAGATCCCCTCGACGTTGACGCCGAATCCAGCATGGGTCGGGATGTCGAGACCGGCGACCGCATACCAGCCGGCCTCGTCCTTGATCTTGCCGCGGTTGGTCGACAGCAGGTAGTAGGAGGCGCCGCCGCCGAGGTAGGGGATGACCGGGCGGTCGTGGACGAGATCGAACTTGAGCCCCGCCTCGAGCGGAGCGGCGTGGATCTTGAACTTGTTGCCCTCGTCGTTGAGCTGGCCGGGAGTGAAGATGGTCGGTTCGTTGGCCGTGACGTCGTTGAAATAGGTGGCGCGCAGCTCGAAGAAGCTCCAGCTCCCCTTGATGCCGCCGCCGTAGCCCTGTCCGGCATCCTTGGTGTCCCAGTACGAGCCGACGACGCCGAACTCGGCGGCCGCCGCGGGAGCGGCGAGCAGAGCCAGCATCCCCGCGCAGTAGAGAAGTTTCCGCATGGTCGAACCCTCCGTTCTTCTCACGATGATTTTGCCCGTTGCCGGACGGAGGCCCGGCGGGTAGCGCCGGCGCCGGAGAGACCGTGCGCCGCGCCAACCGTTCCGGCCCGTGAGCGGCCGGACACGCAGGTTCGCTGTGCAACCTGCGTTCCAGGCCACGGTCATCGTGCTGCCGGACCTCGAGGCGCCGCGGGCGAGCGCCCGCGCCAAGCTACTTGCGCCGGTTGCCGGCGAGGATCCGCTTGCGCAGGCGGAAGGCCTTGGGTGTCACCTCGACGAGCTCGTCCTCGCGGATGAACTCGAGCGCCTGCTCGAGGTTCATCAGCCGTGGCGGCACCAGGTGCACGGTGTCGTCGGAGCCCGAGGCGCGCATGTTGGTGAGCTTCTTCTCGCGCGTGATGTTGACGTCCATGTCGTTCTCGCGGGCGTTCTCGCCGACCACCATCCCCTCGTACACCTCCTCGCCGGGCGACACGAAGAGGATGCCGCGCGGCTGCAGATGCTCGATGGCGTAGGCGGTGGTGCGCCCGGCGCGGTCGGAGACCAGCACGCCGGTCGCCCGGTGCTCGATGTCGCCGTGCCAGCGGTCGTAGCCGTCGAAGATGTGGTTCATGATGCCGCTCCCCTTGGTGTCGGTGAGGAACTCGGCGCGGAACCCGATGAGGCCGCGCGACGGCACCCGGAACTCCATCCGCACGCGCCCCGAGCCATGGTTGATCATGCGCATCATGCGCCCCTTGCGCACCCCCATCTTCTGAGTCACCACGCCGACGTAGTCCTCCGGACAATCGATGGTGAGGAGCTCCATCGGCTCGTGGAGGGCATCGTCGATCGTCCGCGTCAGCACCTCCGGCTTGCCGGCGGCGAGCTCGTAACCCTCGCGGCGCATCATCTCGATGAGGATGGCGAGCTGCAGCTCGCCGCGGCCGGAGACCTTGAAGGCCTCGGGGGTCGCCGTCGGCTCAAGGCGGATCGAGACGTTGCTCAGCACCTCCTTCTCGAGACGCTCCTTGAGCTTGCGCGAGGTGACGTACCTGCCGTCGCGGCCGGAGAACGGCGAGTCATTGACCGAGAGCACCATGGCGATCGTCGGCTCGTCGACCTTGACCGGCGGCAGCGGCAGCGGGCGGTCGCGGTCGCAGAGCGTCTCGCCGATGCTCACCTCTTCGAAGCCGGCGATCGCCGCGATGTCGCCCGGCCCCGCCTCCGGCACCTCGACCCGCTTGAGGCCGTCGTAGCCATAGAGGATGGCGATCTTGGTGGGGACGACGCTGCCGTCCAGCCGGCAGAGCGAGGCCTCCTGCCCCTTGCGCACGGTGCCGTTGAACAGGCGGCCGATCGCCAGGCGGCCGACATAGTCGTCGTAGCCGAGCGTCGTCACCAGGAACTGCAGCGGCGCCTCGCTGTCGTAGACCGGAGCCGGCACCGAGCGGAGGATCTCCTCGAAGAGCGGGACGAGGGTCTCGTCGGCGCCGTCGGCGGTGCGCCGGCTGGTGCCCGCGCGCGCGTTGCAGTAGAGCACCGGGAAGTCGAGTTGGTCCTCCGTCGCGTCGAGGTCGATGAAGAGGTCGAAGACCTCGTCGAGAACCTCGGCCGGGCGGGCGTCGGCGCGGTCGATCTTGTTGATGACGACGATCGGCGGCAGGCCGGCCTCGAGCGCCTTCTTGAGGACGAAGCGCGTCTGCGGCAGGGGACCCTCCGAGGCGTCGACGAGGAGGAGGACGCCGTCGACCATCTTCAGGGTCCGCTCCACCTCGCCGCCGAAATCGGCGTGGCCGGGGGTGTCGACGATATTGATCCGCGTGCCCTGGTAGAGCACGGCCGTGTTCTTGGCCATTATCGTGATCCCCTTCTCGCGCTCGAGGTCGATCGAGTCGAGCACCCGCTCGGCGACGTGCTCGTTGGCGCGGAAGATCCCGCTCTGCCACAGCATGGCATCGACCAGCGTCGTCTTGCCGTGGTCGACGTGGGCGATGATGGCGAGGTTTCTGACGTCGTCACGATTCTTTTGGGGCACGGCGCTTCCTTTCGTACTCTCGAGAGCGGGCGGGCGCCGGCAGCTGCGCCTCGCGAGCTCTATGACTGCGAGCGGGGGATCGAGCGGGAGAGCGGACGGCAGGGCGCCCGTCGAACGGGAGGGGAAGGATAGCACGGCGCGGCGGAACCCCCGCTCGGAGAGCTCCGGCCAGGCCGGAAGAGCCGTCAGGCGTGGGGTCCGCTCGCCGCCCGCAGCATGAGCCGGAGCGCGCGGCGGACGAGCCGCACCTCGCGCTCCTCGAAGTACGAGGTGCGGCAACAGCAGCAGATCCAGGCCGGCAAGGAGTCCCAGACCAGCCGGAAGCCGGGCCGCTCGAGCTGCACCGGCGTGCGGCCCGGCGCCAGCCGCCCGTCGCAGTGGATGCAGCGCACCTGCGGGCCGGCCTCGAACGAGGCCGGGCGCGGCTGAGCCCAGGGCAAGGTGTCGTTGAGCGCATCGGCCTGCCGGGAGCTCGGCGGGCCGGCGGGCACCGCGGCGCCCGGCTTCATCGCCGAAACCAGGCGCAGGGTGGAAGTCTGGGCGTCGGAACTCAGGCGTACGCGCACGCTCATCGGCGGAGCACCTCGCAAGGGCCGGCTGAAGCGGCGCCGCCGGCACGTCCGAGAGCTGCAAGGTGTCTGCCAGCGCCGACCGACGGACGGCCGACGGGGTGCCAGGTGAGTGATGCGGCAGGCGGTGCCAGGTGAGCGGAGACCGCCGCGAGGCCGGTGTAGCATGCCGCCATGGAGCCACCGATCAGCCGCCGATCGTCCGCCGTTCGCCTGCCGACCCTGGCCGTGCTCGCCGTCGCCTGGTTGCTTGCCGCGCCGCCGCCTCCGGCCGAGGGTGCCGCCGCGCAAACGGTCGCCGCTCCCCTGCCGCGCGGCGCCATCGTCGAAAAGGTCGTCGCGGCCGGCGATCCGAGCGAGACCTATGCGCTCTACCTCCCTGCCGCCTACGATCCGGCCCGGCGGTGGCCGATCGTCTATCTGTTCGACGCGCGCGGCCACGCGATGATCCCGGCGGAGCGCTTCCGCGCCGCGGCGGAGAGCTACGGCTACATCCTCGCGAGCTCCTACAACTCGGCGAGCGACGGTCCGTTCGAACCGAACCTGAAGGCGATGCAGGCGATGTGGAAGGACACTCACGGCCGCCTCGCGCTCGACGACAAGCGGGTCTACGCCGCCGGCTTCTCGGGCACCGTGCGCTCCTCCTGCATCCTCGCCCTTGCCGTTCCCGGCAGCATCGTCGGGATCATCGGCGCCGGCGCCGGCTTCCCCCCCGAGAAGCCGCCGACCGCGAAGACGCCGTTCATCTTTTTCGGCACCGTCGGCAACCTCGACTTCAATTTCGACGAGATGAGCGAGCTCGACGAAACGCTGGAGGATCTGCACATCGCCCATCGGATCGAGGAGTTCGCCGGGCCGCACGACTGGATGCCGGCCGACCTCGCGCTGCTCTCCATCCAATGGGTCGAGATCCAGGGGATGAAGTCCGGCGCCCGCCCGCGCGACCCGCAGCTGGTGTCCGCGCTGCTCGCCGACGATCTCGCCAAGGCCCGCGGCCTGGAAACCTCCGGCGATCGACGAGGAGCCTGGCACCGCTATCAGGCGATCGCCGAGGAGTTCGCCGGCCTCGCCGACGTCACCGGCGCGACCGCCAGGGCGGCGGAGCTCGCCGCCGCCAAGGATGTCAAGGCGGTCCAGCGGCTGCGCCGGGACCTCCGCGAGCGCGACCGGCAGTACGTCGAGGACTCGCAGCGCATTCTGGCCGCCGCCGATCCCGAGTCCGGGCCGGTCAACATGCCGCGCCTCTTCGCCGATCTCAAACTCGCCGAGCTCAGGGGGCGCGCCGCCAAAGACCCGACGAGCGAGCCGGCGCTCGCCGCCAAGCGCCTGCTCAACACCCTCGGCGCCCAGGTCTCCTTCTACCTGCCGCAGCTCTACCTCGAGCGCAAGAACTATCGGCGCGCCGAGCTCGCCTACGCGGTGGCGGCGGAGCTCTACCCGGACCGGCCGCACGTCTGGTACAACCTCGCCGCGATGCGGGCGCGCGACGGCGCGCGCAAGAAGGCCCTCGCCGATCTCCAGCACGCCATCGAGCTGGGGTTCGACGACTCCGCGGCGCTCGCCGGCGACGAGAGCTTCGCCTCGCTGCGCGACGACCCGACCTTCCGCAGCATCCTCGGCAGCCTGCATCCGAAGACTCCGTCGGGAAACGGCTGATGTCGCCGAGCGCCCTCCCCGAGGCCCTCTTCGCGCGCACCCTGAGCTTCCTCATCGAGCTCACCGCCATCTCCTCGCAGAGCGGCGACCGCGACGGCCTGAGGCGAGCCGCCGACCTCCTGGCGGCCGCCCTCGCCGCCCGCGGCTTCACTTCGGGAATCCAGGACCAAAACCAAGAAAACCAAGAGCCTGGCACCCTTCACCAAGAGCCTGGCACCTCAGGCTCCCTGCCGGTCTTGATCGCCAGGGGGCGCGATGTCTCCAGGAGTCATCTGCTCCTCCTCGGCCACCTGGACACCGTGCTCGCGGCACATCCACCCCACCTTCAAGACGGTCGGCTGGTGGCGACCGGCGCCATCGACATGAAGGGTGGCCTCGCGACCCTGATCGGCGCTCTCGACCTCCTCGCCGAGCGCGGCGAGACCCCGGCCGAGGACCTCCTCCTCGTCGCCGTACCGGATGAGGAGGTGGGAGGCGAGCTCTCACGCCGAGCGGTCCGCACCTGGGGCAAAGGCGCGCGTGCCGTCTGGGTTCTGGAGCCGGGGGAGCCCGCCGGAGACGGAGAAGAGACCCTGGTCGCCGGCCGGCGCGGACTCTTCACTTGGCACCTCACGGTCCGTGGTCGATCGGCCCATTCCGGGCTCGCCTATTGGCAAGGACGCTCGGCTCTCATCGCTGCCGCCCGTTGGTGCGCCGCGGCAGAGGCGCTCTCGACTCAGGGCTCCGGCCCCACCGTCAACTGCGCGCGGCTGGCCGCCGGCGACGACGCATTCGTGGACCAAACAGACCTCGAGCCGGGCCTTCTGGGGAGCGATCGCCGCTTGAACATCGTCGCCGATCACGCCCTGGTCGATGGCGAAGCGCGATTCCTGCGCTTGGACGAAGGCGAAGCGTTGGCGGGGCGTCTGGCCGACCTGGCTCGCCAGACCGCAGAGGCCACAGGCACGGAGATGGAGTTCTCGGCGGACCCTGCCATCCCTCCGGTCGATCCGGATGGACCGCACCGCTCTCTAGCCGATCAGGCCGTCGACCTCGCGGGCAGGCAGGGCTGGCGCCTGCGGATCGATCGGGAACGTGGAGGCATCTCGTTTCCCAACTTCCTTCTCGATCCCGGCAGCATTCCTGTCCTCGACGGCCTCGGACCGGTGGGTGACGGCATGCATACCCGAGGCGAGTTCGTCGACCTCGAATCACTCCGCCGGCGAATCGTCCTCCTCGCCGATCTTCTCGCCGCCGACGCCGCTTCTCGCCGCGAACGCTTCTAGGTGCCAGGCGACGCGCCCGCGACTGGTCCTCCTCGATCACGATCGGCTGGGCACGAACGGTAGGCCGGGCGGGAAGCTTCCGGGCGGAAAGCAGGGCGAGCGATCGCCGCGCCGCACTCTCTCTGCCGCTGCTCGGAAAGCTGCAGTGAACCAGGCGTAGGCTTCGTGAAATGCCGCGCGAGCGGCGCGGCTTGCCGCATGGACGAGAGGGGCAGGCAAGCTCGCGATCAGCGCGGGCCGATGATGAGGGTGCTGAGCAAGGATGGCCCGTCGGCCCAGAATCGCTCGATCGGCAAGCCGCCGCTCGACAGCTGCTTCCGCCTCGATCTCTTCGACGAGATGAGCCATACGGTCTCGGTAGCTTGCGGCGGATAGGTACCTCCAACAAGGTATCGGCGAGATGACGACGGTCTCCTCCGTCCGGTAACTCCGCTCTTCGGATCCCTTGCGATACCGCCGAGCGACGTACTCCCGCGAGCGGTCGATCCAATGGCCGACGAGCGGCTTTCCGTCGACGAGCACTCCGACCGAATGCACTCCCGGCCAGTCCCGCACACGTTCGACGAGATGCTCTTTGCAACCCTGTGCGAGCAGATACTTGAGGCGCTCGACCTGGGCAACCTCCTCGTCGGTGACGGCGATCATCGAATAGCGATGTTGAAAGACCGGCCCGCTCCAATCGGTCAAGCGGTTGACCTCCCGCGCCAAGTTGGAGCCGAGATATTGCATGAAATCGGCGACCTGCTTGGCGTCATCGGCAATCAACAAGAGATGGATATGATTTGACAGCACGGTCACTCCACAGACGCTGATGGCGCGAAGCCGTTGAGCCCGCCCGAGGACTCCGAGCACGACGTCGTTCAGAAGCTCTCCCGGCCGAAACAGGAACCTCCCCTGAACCGTCCGCCAGGTGATCGAAACGAGCGTCCCCTCACCACTCACTCGCCGTAGTCTTCTTCCCATCGTCGTGAGGTCGAAGAGCGTCTCGCGGCGCGTTCGACCCATCCTCCTTTCCCTCGCCGGTCTTGCCCTCCTCCAAGACATCGCGAACCGACATCGCCGAGGAGGGTTGGAAAGGAAAAGACGGAAAGCGTGCGATCCATCTGACGCGAGAACCTGGCGACGAGTCACCTGGCACCTCCGGAGGGAGGAGCGTTTACGAGACGTCGCGAACCGACATCGCCGCGAATACGAAGGGGAGGACGGAAATCTCGCGAACGATCTCACGCGAGAATTTATCGACGAGTCACCTGGCACCTCCAAAAAGGGGAGGGAAAGGGCGGCTCCCCGCCCCGAGGCCGCCCAGACGCGATCTCGGCCGTCTTCCGCGGCGTGTCCGTGACGAGGGCGATGATGGCGAGGGGCGCGCCGCTTGGCCCGCGGCTGACGATGTCGCGATCGGCTCGCCGAGACGATCAGCCGGAGGTGCACTCCTTCAGGTAGGAACGGAACATCATGCTGAAGTCCGTCAGCACCACCTTGCCTCCCGTGGAGCACTGCGCGGCCTCGTGGCAGAGAACGCAGCTCGACCAGGTCAGGGCGCCGGTCTTGTTGTCCGGCGGATACTTGGTGGCCGTGATGGTGGCGACGATCATGTCGTCGAGCGTGCTGTCGGGGAGCGCGAAGGAGCTGCCGTCGTCCCGCACGCGCACCGCCGGAACCTGGCTCGCCAGCGTCTGATCTCCCAGCAGATAGCTCTCGAGGACCGTGTTGCGGGCGATCGAGACGTTGTCCGGGTTCCTCGGCAGCGGCCTGCCGCCGGGCTTGCCGCCTTCGGTCCACTGGGCGACCATGAGCCGGTAGTGCGTCCACGGGGCGGGCAGGGCCGTCTGCCAGATCCGGTTGACGGCCGCCGGAAGCGGGATCTCGTTGGCGGCGCGCTGGATCTGCGGCCGGGTGTAGGGCGCCAGCGGCGTGTACTCCGCCTTCGTCATGTCGGCGGGACGGTTCCAGAGATAGACGTGCTTGTCGGGGGGCGGGCTCCCCGAGGGCAGCAGGGGCTGGCGGTTGTTCGCCACGTCCCCGATCGCCCGCTGGCCGTCGTTGTAGGTGGGGGCGAGGCCGGACGGCGCGCCGGCGACCTCATAGTTGTCCGCCTGCTCGAAGGTCGTCCAGATCCACTGCGGCTGGCGGCGCGTCTTCTGGATGATGTGGAGACCGACCAGGCCGACGGGAACCTGCTCGATGGTGAACCCCCCCTGCTTGGAGGAGTCCTGGTCGGCGCTGACGACGATGTCCGCGGTCGTCCAGTAATAGCGGGCGAGGATCTCCGGCTTCTCCTGCGGCCACGAGCGCGGGAAGATCCGCCAGGCGGCCTTGACCACGACCGAGCCGGCGGGGAGGTCGAGGTCGCCGGCGGCCATCACCCCGGCCGCCGTGTTGAGGCCCTTGCTGGTGATGAAGTCGGCCATCCTGGGGTTGAGCCGGATCTCGTAGATCGCATAGTTGCCGAGCTGATCGATGAGGGGCCAGTTCGAGCCGGCCTGCAGGTTGTGGCTGGCCTCGAATGCCGCGGAGCCGCCGCTCGCGCCCGCCGCGAAGAGCCCGGTTCCGGAGTGGTTGAGATAGAACACCTTGTGGCTCGCGACGTGGCCGCGGGCCATGGGGAGCGCGCGCGCCACGCTCCCCTGCTGGAAGATGTCGATGGGGTCGGCGAAGGTCTCCCACCGCCGCGGCACGCGCGGCACGTCGCCGATCGTCCTGCCGGGCTCGGAGGGCGAGTTGAGCGCCACGAACAGGGCCCAGGCGTGGTTGTCGAAGTCGTCCTGGCGCGCCGTCGCTGCGACGTCCGGGGGGATGCTGGAGCTGAGGACGGCCTTTCTCGCCGGCGGCGCGGCGCCGAGGAGAAGCGAGCCCAGCCCGAGCGCTGCCAGCAAGACGGCGACGAGCGCCGCGACCTGTCTCCTTCCCGTCATGGTGCACGCTCCCCTGCTGCCATGTGGAGCCCGAGCTCCGTCGAGCCAGGCGATGGACCCGTCGCTCGACGACGTCCGCCGTGGACCGGCGACAGGCAAGTCAGCTCTCGCGAGATTGAGCACGATTCTAAGCCAACGAACAGCGGAAGGCGAGCCGGCGGCGCCGCGGCAGCGGCAGGCGGTCGCGGCGCGCGCCGGTGGCGTCGACGAGGGCGCCCGCGCCGCCAGGGCATCCTGGCGGCGCGGAGCGCAGCGCTCAGAGCATCAGTTCTGGCCGACGCCGCCGCAGTAGTCGGGGCAGAGCAGGCGGGCGCAGACGCAGTAGGTGCACTCGCACCCCTGCTCGCACAGGCTGTCGCCGCCGCAGGCGATGCGGCAGGCGCTGAACTGGTTCCAGCAGCCACCGCCGACGGTCCAGAAAGGCTTCGGGGTGCCGGCGGGGGACTGCAGGCTCGGCGTGGCGGGCGTCGCGGTACCCGGCGCGGTGATCGCCTGCGACGGGCATGCGGCGTCGGCCTGGGCGAGAAATGGTGCCGGGGACGGCGCGGCGATGGCGACGGGAACGGCGGCAGGAGCGGCAGGGGCGGGGGGTTGCCCGGCGGCCGCGGCGCTGCCGGCGACGAGAAGGGCGAGGGAACCGAGCAGCGGGGCGAGCTGGCGCATGCGCATGGGCGGACCTCCGGTCGAGGGTTGTACGGTTCGCTTCCTGTTCATCTATTCATTGTGCATGCAATGAAGGCTCCGTGACATGGGGCGGAGAGGCAGCAGGGAATCGGCCGCCCGAGGGCGCCAGAGCAGGCCGTGAGGGCCGCAGAGCGTCCCCGCCGCGGGTTGCGGCGCCGCGCGGCGGGGGTTAAGCTCGGCTCTCCAGCATTCGCGTATCTACAGGCTGGCGATGCGCCCGGATGGCCGGGCGCCCATTCTCGGA
This sequence comes from uncultured Acidobacteriota bacterium, assembly GCA_963755825.1. Lineage (GTDB taxonomy): Bacteria > Acidobacteriota > Thermoanaerobaculia > Multivoradales > UBA5704 > DATBQN01. The sequence goes on from CAVWLA010000001.1 coordinate 1,878,235, forward strand.
GCTCTTCGAAAGGAGCGTCGCATGCTCACCTCTCCACGCACCCTCCAACGCCCGACCCTGCTCGCGGCCGGCCTGCTCGCCGCCTCGCTGGCCTTGGCGCCGGCCCTCTCCGCGTCGCCGCACGCGATCGACATCGCGGCCGCCCGCCACATGGCGCTCGGCAGCGTCGTCACCGTCATCGGCTCGGCCACCGTCCCCTCGGGCACCTTCGCGTCGAGCTTCGGCGACGAGGGCTTCGCCATCCAGGACCGCACCGGCGGCATCTACGTCAGCACGCCGACCAACCTCCACGTGCGCTATACCCAGGAGGTGCGCGTCACCGGCACGCTGACCGACAGCGGCGGCCTCCTCACCATCGTCCCCGCCTCGCCGAGCGACGTCGACCGCGGCGGCCGCGGCCGCCGCTTCGGGCCGCGCTGGGTGTCGACCGGCAGCATCGGCGAGGGCACCGAGGGGCTGATCGTCCGCGTCGTGGGGAAGATCGTCGAGCCGATCGAGCCCGACCTCCCCTTCGGCTACAAGGTCTTCGTCGACGACGGCACCGGCCCCATCCGCATCTTCATCAACACCACGACGGACATCGACGTCACCACCCTCGCCGAGGGGCAGACGGTGAGCGTCGTCGGCTTCAGCGGCCAGTTCGACACCTACGAGATCGACCCCCGCTTCGCGAGCGACATCCACATCCGGCACTAGGTCGATCAGCCGGCGGGTTGGCGCTCAGCTGCCCGCCGGCTCCGGCCGCTCGGTGACCGCCGCCTCGCCGGGGGCGGGGAGCGGCGTCCGCCGCGTGCCGGCGGCGTCCGCCAGCAGCGGGTCGAGACCGGCGTAGGCGTAGATCGTCGGCGCCCGATTCGCCACCAGCCCGCCGGTGTCGGCGGTGGGGCCGTAGGTGCTGTAGAGGTCGCGGCCGAGCTGGCGGAGCATGGCGGTGAGCTGGCCGCGGTGGTGCGCCGAGTGGGCGATCCGCCGCACCATCACCCAGGTCCGCGGTCGGCGGACGTCGAAGAAGCCGACCTCCTCCTCCCACCAGTCCGCATCCCCGGCGCGGGCGCGGAGCGCCGCCAGGCGGCGGCCGGAGTCCTCGGCGAAACGGTGCAGGAAGCCGGCGCGATCCTCGCTCTCGGGGAGCGGCGGCGCGCCGACGTCGATCCCCAGCATGTGGTCGAACCAGACGTTCTCGCTGACGCACTGGTGGACCATGTGCTCGCGCACGCTCCTCCCCCGCCGGTCGCTCGGGTGGGGGCGCACCGCGAGGTCGCCGTCGGCGAAGAGCGACCACACGGAGAGCGTCTTCAGCCGCTCCGTCTCATAGGTCTCGACCAGGAACTCGTAGGGCATGGAGCACCTCCCGGAGAGAGCGCGCGACGCCGGCCGCCGTCAGCGGCGGGCGAGGACGCCGATGCGCTCGAGCGTGGCGAGGAATTGGGCGACCTCCGCCAGCGGCAGCGGCCCGTAGATCGCCGCCAGGTCGTCGCGCACCCGGCGGACGGTGCGCTCGCCGTCGATCAGGTTGAGCGCCTCGTAGGCGTAGAGCGCGCCGTCGCCCCACAGCCCCTCGCGGGCGAGCAGCGCCGGCGGCGGGATCCCCTGCCGCTTCAGGTGGTCGGCGAGGAAGCCGTAGCCGAAGGCGACCATCGTTCCCTTGGGCGCCGGCAGGCGGCGGTAGACGAGCGCGGCGTCCGGCGAGGCCGCGTCCGCCGCCTGCGATGCCGCCGGAGACCCAGAGCTCGCGGATGCCTCCCCGGCGGCGGCGCGCGCCAGCTTCTCGAGGTCGCTCTCGAAGGCGGCGGCCGCGGTGCCGGTATCGCCCGCGAGGGGAGCGAAGCCGGCGAGCGAGTCGACGATCCGCCGCTCGCTGCGGAAGTGGAAGTCGAGGAGGTTCGCCGCCTCGCCGGTGCCCGGCGCGAGGGCCTGCAGGCGCTGCAAGCGGACACAGCGCGCCAGCGCCTCGGCGGTGCGCTCCAGGCTGTGGCGGCGGATCACCTCCCAGAGCGCCGGCGCCCCGGCGCCGTCGAGCCCCGCCAGGTAGTAAGCGCTGGCGGCGCCGAGGAAGGCGGCGCGCAGGAGCTTGGTGGCGTCGATGTTGGCGAGGGCGTCGGCATCGGTGTGGATGGTGCGGTCCGGCCAGTCGTTCATGTAGATGGCCGGCACCCGCCAAGACCCCTCGCTCCACACCTCGTGGTCGCTCCCCGGCGTGAAATCGACGATCGCCGCCTGCAGCGCCGCCTTGCTCCCCTCGGGGTCGGCGAGCGGGAAGGCCGCCTGGCCGGTCGCCGCATAGGCGTCCGACTGCGCGTTGACGAAGCGCGCGAAGGCCTCGCCGACGTCGTTGACGAAGGTCGGCAGGCTCTTCGGCGTGCGGGTGACGTGGAAGACGGCGCCGGTCGCCGCCGGGTCGCCGCCGACCATGTCCATGTGGATGACGGCGCGGGCGCGCGCCGCGAGATCAGGCCGCGCGTTGAGCAGCGCCAGGGTGCCCTCGACCTCCGCCGGCCAGACGAAGCGGATGGTGCGCCGCGGCGGCGCCAGCCGGCCGGCCCGCACCAGCGCGGCGAGCCCGCGCCCGACCTCCAGGATGGTGGCGCAGCCGCTGGCGTTGTCGTTGGCGCCGGGGCGCTCGTGGTCGAGGTGGCAGGAGAGGACGATCTCCTGGCCGCGGAGCGCCGCGTCGCCGCCGGGGAGGACCGCCGTCACCACGTCGTAGCTGCCCGGGTGGCGGCCGGCGCGCACGCTCGCCCGCAGGCGAACCGTCTCGCCGGCGGCGAGCCGGCGCTGCCAGGCGCGCGCCTGCTTCGCCGACACCATGAAGGCGAAGCTGGGCACGCGGGGGAAGCTCTGCAGGTGCCCCCAGCGCACCAGGTTCTCGTCCTCGCCCGACCAGGCGGTCGGCTGGTTCTGCGCGTAGGAGACGATGCCGGCGGCGCCGAAGCGTTCGACGGCGAGCTCCTCGACGGCGTCCGGCTGCGCCGACGCGAGCACCAGCTGGCCGCGGACGTCCTTACCCTCGTACTCGGCCTCCGCGGTGCCGGCGCCGACGTCGACCAGCCGCCCGGCCGCCTCGCCGGTGGCGCTGTCCTCGGCGAGAGTGATCGGCCGCGTCTCCCAGGAGGCGATGCGCGTCGCGTCGGCCCAATCGCTGCCGGAGCCGGAGCCGGAGCTTCCGTCGACCGGCCGCTGCTCCCAGAGCTCGGCGAAGTCGGCGTCCCAGGCGGGCCGCGAGCGCTGGGTGCCGTAGAAGATCGTGCCGTCGGCCGGGAAGGAGAGGATCTCGACCGCGGTGAGCCCGGCCCGCTTGGCCTCGGCGGCGATGCGCTCGGCGGCCGCCCGGAAGCCGCGCGAGCCGCGCATGCGGTGCTCGAGGGTGAGCGCCTGCACCGTCCGCTTGGCGGCGGTGCCGGAGAGCTCCTCGGCGAGCGCCTGCACGGTGGCGGCGGGCAGCAGGGGCGGCGCCTCGGCCGCTGAGCTCGCCGGCAGGGCCGGCGGTTGAGCCCGCGCCGCCAGCGGCAGGGTCGACAGGAGGAGCGCGGCGGCGAGCGCGCGGCGGCCGCCGCGAGCCCCGTGCATGGCCAGGCGAGAGGGCATCGAGAGACCTCCGGAGTGCGCGGATCGCGGCGCGAAATCTATCAGAGGGCGCCCAGAGGGCGCCGGCCCTTCAGATCATCAGGTCGCCGCCATTGATGTCGACCGAGGCGCCGGTGATGTAGCCGGCCGCCTCCGAGGCGAGGAAGCAGATGAGGTCGGCGACCTCGGCGGCGGTGCCGAGGCGCTGGATGGGGAAGGAGCGGGCGTGGAGGGCGAGCTCGCCGGGCGTCGCGTGCTCGCGGGTGAGCTCGGTGTCGATGAGGCCCGGGCAGACGGCGTTGACGGTGATGCCGTGGGAGCCGAGCTCCTTGGCGGCGGCGCGGGTGAGGCCTAGGAGGCCCGCCTTGGAGGCGGTGTAGTGGGCGCCGCCGAGCGTGCTGACGCTCTTGCCGGCGGTCGACGAGAGGTTGACGACGCGGCCGTAGCGCGCCGCCTTCATCGCCGGCACCGCCGCCTGGATGAGGAGGAAGGCGGCGGTCAGGTTGACGTCGACGGCGCGCCGCCACTCCTCCTCAGAGATCTGCTCGAAGCGCGTCGAGTAGGCGGCCGCCGCGTTGTTGATCAGGATGTCGAGCCGGCCGAAGCGCTCCAGGGCTTCGGCGACGAGGGAGCGCACCGTCTCGCCGCTCGCGATGTCGCCGGCGAGGACCGCGGCGCGCTCGCCGAACGGACCGCCCGCGAGCTCGGCGGCGAGCGCCGCCGCCGGCTCGGAACGGCGAACGTTGAGCACGACGCGCGCCCCGCCGGCGAGCAGCCGCTCGGCCGCCGCGCGGCCGAGGCCGCGCGCGGCGCCGGTGACCAGTGCGACGCGGCCGGCGAAGCCCGCCACCGCCGGCGGTTTTCCAGGTTCTTCGCCAACCTCTTCGCTCGCCCGCTCGGCCATGGCGGGAGAGTACACGATGGCCGCCGGCGGCCGCCCTACCGGTGCGGAGGCGGCGCCGACGCCGACGCGCCCGGCTTCGCGGCAGCGGCCGGCGGGGCGGGCTCCGCGGCGGCCGGCTCCGGGCCGAGGCCGAGGCGGGCCGCGAGCCAGGCGTGACGGTCGCGCACCGCCTGGGCGTTCAGGCGGTGCCCGCCGTCGTACCACAGCAGGGTCTTCGGCTCGCTCCCCGCCTCCTGATAGGCGCGGGCGTGGGAGGGCGGCACCAGCGGGTCCTGGCGGCCGTTCTGAAAGAGGAGCTGGGCGGGGGCGGCACGGCCGACGAAGAGGATGGGCTCGATGGGCGCCATCGCGGCGACCCAGCGCCTGGCGAGCGCCGGCGGCTGCTGGTCGAGAACGCCGGGGCCGGCCTCGCTGGCCGAGAAGTGGCTCACCAGGCCGCCGTCGCCCACCACCAGCGCATAGGCCGCGAGGCGCTTCTCGACGCCGGCGAGGAGGCCGCCCATCGCCCCGCCGTAGCTGACCCCGAGGTAGCCGAGGCGCCGGGGGTCGACGTCGGGGCGCGACAGCAGGAGGTCGACGCCGCGGCGCAGGTCGACGATGAGCTGGATCTGGTCGTCGCGGTTCCCCTCGGTAAAGGCGAGCGGCTCGGCGGCGCGGCTGCCGCGCGAAAAGGGGGCGTCGATGAGCAGGGCGACGACGCCGCGGCGGGCCAGCGCCGCGGCCTCGGGGATCATCGGCCGATGGTCGCCGGGCGCGCCGTGCATGAAGAGCATGCCGGCGAAGGGACCCCTGCCGTCGGGCACGATGAGGAGGGCGGGGACGCGGCCGCCCTTCGGGCTCGCATAGCTGATGGTCTGCAGGGTGAGGCCGGCCTGCCGGTCGGTCGCGGCGACCTGCAGGTCGAGCGGCGCCTGGGGATCGTCGGCGAAGATCCGCGGGTCCGCCGGCGGCCCCAGGCGCGCCGCCGCCTCGCCGGCCGGCGCGGGGTTCGCGCCGCCCGCGGTCGTCGCCAGGGCGGTCAAGATGATGCCGCCGGCGGCGAGCCGGGCGACGGCGCGGAGGCGGGCTCTCGCGGTCTCTCTCATGCGCCTTGCTACGCGGCGGAGGAGAGAAAGGTTCAATGCCGTCGCGGCGCGCGGATGGTAGAGTTCGCCGATCGCCGCACCCTTCTTTCGATTCGTTCGACTCGTTCGACGACGGGCCCACCGCCCGCTCCCGGAGCCGCCCGATGAGCCAAGCGCCCACCCCGCTCGTGCTGCTGCGCCACGGCGAGAGCACCTGGAACCTCGAGAACCGCTTCACCGGCTGGACCGACGTCGACCTGACGCCGCGCGGCATCGCCGAGGCGCACGAGGCGGCGCGCCTCCTCGCCGCCGCCGGCCACACCTTCGACGTCGCCTACACCTCGCTCTTGAAGCGCGCCATCCGCACGCTGTGGATCGTCCTCGACGACATGGATCTCATGTGGCTGCCGGTGGTCCGCGACTGGCGGCTCAACGAGCGCCACTACGGCGCGCTCCAGGGGCTCGACAAGGCGGAGACGGCGGCGCGCTACGGCGACGCGCAGGTCCTCGTCTGGCGGCGGAGCTATGCCGAGCCGCCGCCGCCGCTCGCCGTCGACGATCCGCGCTACCCGGGCCGCGAGCCGCGCTACGCCGGCCTCGGCGCTGCCGAGCTGCCGCTCGGCGAGTCGCTCGCCGACACCGTCGCCCGCTTCCTCCCCTACTGGGAGGAGTCGATCGTGCCGCGCCTGCGCGCCGGCCAGCGCGTCCTCATCGCCGCCCACGGCAACAGCCTGCGGGCGCTCGTCAAGCACCTCGACGGCCTCTCCGAGCAGGCGATCGTCGGCCTCAACATCCCCACCGGCATCCCCCTCGTCTACGAGCTCGACGACAGCTTGAAGCCGTTGCGCCATTACTACCTCGGCGACGCCGCCGCCGCCGAGCGCGCCGCCGCCGCGGTGGCAAGCCAGGGCAAGGCGCGTTAAACCCGCATTGTCACACTCAATTTCGCAATTTTGATTTGACGCGACGGGGTGGGCGGGGTTACCCTCGCGCGCATTCAACCATGATCGTCGGACAGGCGGGCCACAGGGCCCGGTAAGGAGCGCTCGAATGCGCAGGTCGTTGGGAATCCTCGTCACCGCCGCGGCAGTCTTCACCTCTCCCGCGTGGGCCCAGCCGCTCGCCAAGGCCGCCGTGTCGGTCGACGCCGGCAGCACCAAGCAGACCGGCCAGACCTTCGGCTATCGCCTCACCTACAACTGCAGCAACACCTCGGGTCCCTGCCTCAACGCCGAGGTCGACGACCTGCTGCCGGCGGTGGTGAGCTTCGTCTCGACGGTGCCGGCGAGCCCCACCGGCGACGTGGCGGCGATCAACGTCACCAACAACTTCATGGGCTCGGGCCGCACCCGCGTCCAGTTCGTCCTCAACTCCCCGCTCACCGCCGGCAACAGCGGCGATCTCCTCATCAACGTCCAGTTCCCCAACGGCACGACGCCCAACGGCACCGTCGCCACCAACACCGCCGACGGCATCAACCTCGGCGCCACCCCGGGCACCTTCACGACGCCGCCGGTCAATGTCACCGCCGTCGCCTCGCTCCAGGCGTCGCTCAGCAAGAGCCTGACCACCTCGCCGGCCAACCTCGACATGCCGGAGAGCTACCGGCTGCGCATCTCGGTGCCCAACTCGCCAGGCGCCCTCGAGCTGACCAGCATCGGACCGGTGATCGACACCCTGCCGGCCGGCACCGTCTTCAACAGCGCCTCGCCGGCGGCCGACTGCGAGCCGGGGTGCGACGGCACGACGCCCGCGACGGTCACCTGGACGAGCCCCTGCAGCGTGCCGCTCGGCCCGGGCGGCAACTGCGACATCCAGGTGAACGTCACCTTCCCGAGCGCCACCTTCACCAGCGGCGCCAGCGTCACCAACAGCTTCACCGCCACCGGCACGCCGCTCGGCGGCGCGCCGCAGAGCCTCGGCATCGGCACCACCACCCACACCGTCACCACCTTCGTGCCGTCGGCGACCGCCGGCCTGTCGAAGGGCATCAACGGCGGCAGCCCCAACCCGCCGACCCTCAACCAGACCTTCAGCTACGACCTCAATCCCAGCAACAGCGGCAACGTGCCGCTCGACACCATGGTGGTGATCGACACCCTGCCGGTCTCCCTGCAGCTGGCGAGCGTCACCACCGGCGCCTACAACAACCTCGCCCCCTTTGCGGCCGGCGTCGGCGTCCAGGTGAGCTACGAGAAGAACACCGCCCTCGGCACCTTCACCCTCTGGGGGAGCTCGCCCAACACCACCACCAACACCACCCTCACCGCTCCACCGCCCGGCCTCGGCGCCGGCGAGTACGTCACCCGCGTGCGCTGGCAGTACGGCCAGGCGGCGGTCGGCATGTCGGCCTCGACGCGGCCGCTCGTCACCGGCCAGATCGTCAACCCCGACAACGCCGGCAATCCGGTCGCCTTCGGCACCACGGTGCAGAACTGCGCCGCCTTGACCGCCGTCTACACCGCCGGGCCCACCAACGTCAGCCAGAACAGCTGCAACACCTTCACCGTCAGCGGCCCCTTCGTGCAGCTCAACCCGGCGAAGGAGAACCTCTCGGGCGGCGGCCCGTTCAACCCCGGCCAGACGGTCTCCTGGCGCCTGCGCGTGCGCAGCGCGCCGCAGTCGAGCGACCCGGCGCCGCTCGCCGGCCTGACCGGCGCCGACCTGCTGCCGGTCGACCTCATCTTCGTCAGCTGGGCCTTCGACGATCAGGGCACCGGCCTGCCGGCGCCGCAGGTCTTCCAGCAGATCCCGAACTACGCCGGCACCGGCCGCACGCTCCTGCGCTGGCAGTGGAACGCCGGCAGCGGCTCGCTGGGCGTCAACCAGCAGGTGTGGATCAACGTCACGACGACGATCCGCTCCGGCGCCACCTTCGGGCCGCTCTCGAACACCTTCGACCTCGGCTCCGACAACCCCGGCCTCGGCCAGCGCTGCTCCGGCTCGTCGCAGACCGACGCGCTCGATCTCGACGGCGACGGCAACACGACCGAGACGCTGTGCACCTCGAGCGGCACCATCAACGTCGCCCCCATCGCCCAGCTGGTCTCCAACAAGCAGGTGCAGGGAGTCTGCGACGGCGGCGGCTTCAGCGGCACCTCGAGCGGCACCCTCGTCGGCGGCAAGGTGGACTACCAGCTGCAGGTGCAGAACGTCGGCTCGGTGCCGATGCAGAACCTGGTGCTCATCGACATCCTCCCCTTCGTCGGCGACACCGGGGTGCGCGACACCTCGCCGCGCGGCTCGCAGTGGCAGCCGCTCCTGGCGGCGCCCATCCTGCCGCCGCCGGGCACCGTCCTCTCCTACTCGACCTCCGGCAACCCCTGCCGCGGCGAGGTGGGCGGCCCGACCACGGCCTGCGATCCGCCGAACTGGACGACGGTGCCGCCCACCCCGATCACCGCCGCGCGCTCGTTCAAGGTGGAGTTCGGCAGCCGCGTCGTCGGTCCCTTCGACACCGTCAAGTTCGTCTTCCACCTGACCGCACCCGGCAACGTGGCGCCCGCCACCACCGCCTTCAACTCGTTCGCCTACCAGGCCGATCGGGGTGATGGATTGGGCTCTCTCGCCGCCGAGCCGCAGAAGGTCGGCGTCGCCCTCGGCTCCTGCGACGCCGCGAGCCTCGGCGACTTCGTGTGGGCCGACGTCAACTCGAACGGCATCCAGGACGACGGCCCGACCGGCCTCAACGGCCTCTACGTGCGGCTGCTGTCGCCGGGCGCCGACGGCGTGCCGGGCACCCCCGACGACGTCCTCCTCGCCGCCACCGTCACCGGCAACAGCCCCACCAATACCGCCGGCTGGTACGACTTCCCCGGCCTGGCGCCGGGCAGCTACTTCGTCTGCGTGACGCCGCCGCCGACCTTCGTCTTCACCCAGCCCGACAAGACGACGGACAACCTCGACTCCGACGCCAACACCACCACCGGCTGCTCGCCGCTGGTGACCCTGGTGGCGAACCAGCACGACCCCGATGTCGACTTCGGCCTCGTCGCCACCCAGCTGGCGGCGCTCGGCGACTACGTCTGGTTCGACCGCAACGCCGACGGCGTGCAGAACGAATCGACCTGGGACGGCGCCAACGGCGTCGCCGTCAAGCTCTTCGTCGACGACGGCGACGGCGTCGCCCAACCCGGCGGCCCCGATGCCCTGGTGGCGACGACGGTCACCGCCGACGACGTCTACGGGCGGCCCGGCTACTACCGCTTCGACGGCCTGGTGCCCGGCCTCCACTACTACGTGCAGTTCGTCAAGCCGGCGAGCGCCACCGCCTTCACCACCCCGAGCGTCGGCGGCGACCCGACGCTCGACTCCAACGCCGACCTCACCAACGGCACCTCGCCCATGGTCACCCTGGCGCCCGGCGAGTACAACCCGACCCTCGACGCCGGGCTCGTCGAGCCCGCCGGCCCGCTCGCCCTCGGCGACCAGGTCTGGCACGACGACAACAACGACGGCATCTTCGCGCCGCAGAACGGCGAGCTGGGGATCGACGGCGTCCGCCTCGACCTCTACCGCGACACCAACCACGACGGCCTGCCGACCCTCGACGAGCACGTCGGCACGACCTTCACGGCGACCTCCGGCGGCTTCGCCGGCCGCTACCTGTTCAGCGGTCTCGCGGCGGGCGACTACATCGTGGTGGTCGATCCGTCGAACTTCTCCGGCAGCGGGGCGCTCGCCGGCCTCGCCTCGTCGACCGGCAACGACCCGGCCCCCGATCCCGACGACGACGTCAACGGCGACGACAACGGCACCGCCGTCGGCGCCCTCACCGCCAGCCATCCGATCACCCTCACGCCGGGCGGCGAGCCGACCAGCGAGGACGGCGATCCCAACACCAACCTGACCCTCGACTTCGGCTTCGCCGCCGCCGCCGCAGCGCCGCAGCCGCGCTACGACTACGGCGACGCGCCGGACGTCGCCGCCGGCACCGCGACGGGCGACTACAACACCACCGAGCTCGACAACGGGCCGCGCCACCTGCTCGGCGTCGCCAACGCCCCCTACCTCGGCGCCTGCGTCGACGCCGACGACGGCCTCCACCAGAACGCCCTCGCCCGCGCCGACGACAACACCTCCTCGGCCTTCACCGTCGGCACCTGCGCCGTCCCCGGCCAGGACGAGGACGGCGTCACCTTCAGCGGCCCCTTCGTCCCCGGCGCCACCGCCGCCTTCCACGTCACCAGCGGCGGCCCGGTCGCCTGCGTGCTCAACGCCTGGGTCGACTGGAACCGCGACGGCGTCTTCGGCGACTCGCCCGGCGAGCAGATCGCGACCGACCTGACGGTACCGACGGGACCGGCGGCGACGATCAACGCCGCGGTGCCGGCGACCGCCATCCCCGGCGTCACCTACGCCCGCTTCCGCTGCTCGACGGCGACCGGCCTCGGCCCCACCGGCACGGCGCCGGACGGCGAGGTGGAAGACTACGCGGTGGGCGTCGTCGGCTCGGACTTCGGCGACGCTCCGGCCACCTACGGCACGGCGGGAGCCGGCGCCGCCAGCCACCTGGTCGACCCGCTCGCGCCCCTGATGCTCGGCCGCTGCGTCGACACCGAGCCCGACGGGCAGCCGAGCGCCGACGCCCTCGGTGACGACAAGGCGACCGGCACCAGCCGCGTCGGCACCTGCTTCTCCGACGAGGACGGCGTCACCTTCACGACGCCGCTCACCGCCTGCACCACGGCGCAGGCGACGGTCTTCCTCACCAGCCCCACCGGCGCCGGCCGCCTCGACGCCTGGATCGACTGGAACCGCAACGGCACCTTCGACGCCGGCGAGCAGATCGCGACCAGCCAGGCGCTCGTCGCCGGCGCCAACACCCTGACCTTCAGCGTCCCCTGCACGGCGGCCGCCGGACAGAGCTACGCGCGCTTCCGGCTGTCGTCGGCGGGCGGCCTGGGAGCGACCGGCGCAGCGCCCGACGGCGAGGTCGAGGATTACTCGGTGATCCTCGGCGACGTCGACTTCGGCGACGCGCCGAACAGCTACGGCACGACGCTGGCGAGCGGCGGGCCGTTCCACCGCGTCGTCGCCGGCTTCAGCCTGGGGGCGACCGAGGACGCCGAGCCGGACGGCCAGCCCTCCGTCGGTGCCACCGGCGACGGCGCCGACGAGGACGGCGTCACCCTGCCGGGGGCGCTCGTCGCCTGCTCGACGCAGTCGATCACCGTCAGCCTGACCAACACCGCCGGCATCGCGACGCCGCGCCTCGACGCCTGGATCGACTGGGACGGCGACGGCGCCTTCAACGACCCCCGCGACCGCGTGGCGAGCAGCCTGGCGCTCGTCTCCGGCGCCAACACGCTCAACGTCAACGTCCCCTGCGACGCCAAGTCGAAGCTCTCCTACGCCCGCTTCCGCCTCTCCTCGACCGGCGTCGCCGGTCCCGGCGGCGCGGCGGTGGACGGCGAGGTCGAGGACTACGCGGCGACCGTCGAGGGTCTCGACTTCGGCGACGCCCCCGACCCCGGCTACCCCACCCTCCTCGCCTCCAACGGCGCCCGCCACGCCGTGCTGCCGGTCGGCAACCCGACCCTCGGCACGCTGGTCGACACCGAGGCCGACGGCCAGCCGAACGCCACCGCGACCGGCGACGACACCCACGGCGTCGACGACGAGGACGGCGTCAGCTTCCCCGCCACCCTCATCCCGGGGGCGCCGGGAAAGATCCAGCTGCGCACCGGCTCGACCGGCGGCGTCGTCAGCTGCTGGATCGACTTCAACCGCAACAACAGCTGGGCCGACGCCGGCGATCAGGTGGTGACCGACGTCGCCATCGCCGCCAACACCACCACCGCGCAGACCTTCGCGGTGCCGGTCGGCTCGCCGCAGGGCATGGCGGTGTCGCGCTGCCGCATCAGCTCGCAGAGGGGGCTCGCGGTCACCGGCCTGGCGCCCGACGGCGAGGTCGAGGACCAGCTGGCGCCGATCGGCGTCGAGCAGCCGAGCATCGGCATCGCCAAGCGGCTGGTGTCGATCCAGCAGGACGGCGCCAACCCGCTCGTCTTCCACCTGGTCTTCGCCGTCAAGCTGGTCAACATGGGCAACGTGCCGCTCTCGAACGTCAACGCCACGGCGCACTTCGCGGCGGTCTTCACGGCGCCTTCGAGCTTCACCCTGGAGTCGCTCACCAGCGGCGACTTCACCGTCAACGGCGGCTTCGACGGCAACGGCGCGACCGACCTGCTGGCGGCCGGCAACACGCTCGCCATCGGTGCCTCGGGCGAGATCTCGATCGCTCTGCGCGTCGACTCGGGCGGCAAGGTCGGGCCCTACAGCTGCTCGAGCATGGCACGCGCCACCAGCCCCGCCGGCGTGCCGGTGACCGACGTCTCGCAGAACGGCGACGACCCGGACCCCGACCACGACGGCAACCCGACCAACAACAACGACCCGACCCTCTTCGAGCTGCCGGTGAGCGTGCTGCAGATCCCGACGCTCTCGGCCTTCGGCCTGGCCGGGCTCGCCATGCTGCTCGGCCTCGGCGGCCTCGTCGCCCTGCGCCGGCGGCGGAGCCTGCGGCTCGGCGGCGAGTAGAGGTCAGGATCGAGAGCTTGAGAAACGGCTCGCCGCCAGGGTGCTGGCGGCGAGCCGCGAAATGCCAGCCGAGGAGAGCGCATGCCCGAAGGACCCGAAGTCGAGACCGACCGCCTGCACGAGGCCATCCACGAGGAGCTGGAGAAGGAAGAGGGCGCCGGCGGCCGCTTCCTCAAGCTGATCGCCCTCACCACGGCGATCCTCGCCGCCTTCGCCGCCGTCGCCGCGCTGCGCGCCGGAGCGACGGTCAACGAGGCGCTGCTGCTGAAGACCGACGCCACGCGGCTGCAAGGCCTGGCCTCGGACCAGTGGGCCTACTACCAGGCCAAGGGCGTCAAGGCCGAGGTGCAGGCGACGGCGCAGACCGCCTGGCTCGCCGCCGGCAAGGCGGCGCCGCCGGCCTACGCCGCCGAGGAGCGGCGCTACAAGGGCGAGCAGAAGGCGATCCAGGAGAAGGCCAAGGGGTTCGAGGAGCAGCGCGACGAGCGCGTCAAGGAGTCCGACGAGCTCCTCCACCACCACCACCGCTTCGCCGACGCCGTCGCCCTCTTCCAGGTCTCGATCGCGCTCGGCGCCGTCGCCGCCCTCACCCGCAGCCGTCCGGTCTGGTGGGCCTCGATGGCGGTCGGCCTGGCGGGGATCGCCCTCTTCGCCCTGGCCTTCGCCGCCTGAGGCCGGCGCGATCGGCGCGGCGGCGCGCGCCGGGCCGGTCGGCGATGCGCCGGGGTGTGCGATACTTCAGCACAAGCCGTTCCAATCGAATTGGAGTCCCCCATGCCCGCCGGCGACCCGCCGGGAGAGGCTGTGAACTTGGGCGAACCGACCCGTCTCCCCGCCGCCGGCAGCCACCGAGGCCAGCCCGAGATCTCCGCCGCCGAGCGCGCCGTGAGCGACTTCCGGCGCGGCGTCGAGCGCGAGAAGAATTTCGAGATTCTCTTTGAGCGCTATCGGCCGCGGATCGAGCGCTTCCTGGCGCCGCGGGTCTTCTCGCCGGACGAGCGGCTCGACCTAACCCAAGCGGTCTTCCTGCGGATCTATCAGGGGTTGGAGGGCTACCGGGGAGAGGGGTCGCTCGACGGCTGGGTGCTGCAGATCGCCTTCAACGTCTATCGCAAGTGGCGCGAGCGGCAGCCGGGAGGGCCGCGGGGGGTGAACGAGGTGCCCCTCGGCGCGCCCGGAGCGCCCGAGCCGCCGCCGGCAGCCGGCGCGACCACGGGGGAGCCGGGCTCGCCGCTCGACCACGCCGTGCGCCGCGAGCGCCTCGAGGTCCTGCGGCGGGCGATCGACGAGCTCCCCCGCCAGCAGCGGCTCTGCATGGAGCTGCGGGTCTACCAGGAGCGCAGCGTCAAGGAGATCGCGGCGGCGCTCAGGATCTCGCCGGAGACGGTCAAGGCGCACCTCTTCCAGGCGCGCCAGGGGCTGTGGAGCCGCTTGAGCGGCACGTTTGGGAGCATCGATCTCTGAGGCGAGGAGCCGAGCCGTGACCGAGGTGGCCGACAACGCAGACGACTTCCGAGCGGCGCTCGCCGAGCTGATCGAGACCACCCGCCCGGAGGCCGCCGAGCACCCTGGCGCCGAGCGCTGGCTCGCCTACCAGCGCGGCGAGCTCGCCGCCGGCGACGAGGCGGCGCTCGCCGAGCACCTGGTGCGCTGCCGCGACTGCTTCGACCTGGCCCAGGCGGCGGCGGCCTTCGCCATTCCCGCCGGAGACGAGAGCGCCGCGGCCGGCGGTGATCTCGACGCGCGCGAGCTCTGGCGCCGGCTCGAAGCGAGCCGCGCGCCGGGCGGCGAGACTTCCGCACCGCCGCCGCCCGCCCGGCTCGCCGGCCGCCGCGGCCGCCAATTCCCGTACGCCCTCGCCGCGGCCCTCTTCCTCGCCCTGCTCTCCTCGGCCGCCTGGAACCTCCGCCAGTGGAGGGCTCTCGCCGCGCTCGGCGCGCCGCGGGCCGACGCGCCGATCTTCGACTTCTCCGGCGGCGAGCGGCTCGCCGAGGCGGAGAGGACGGTGCGCGCCGACGGCGGCCCCTGGCTGCTGGTCTTCCACCCCAGCGAGGAGCTGCCCCTCTACCGCCTGACGATCCGTGACGCGACCGGCGGCGCCCTCTCGACGCTCCTGCTCCACCCGAGCGCCGACCTGGCGCTGACGGTCCAGCTCCCCGCCGGGCTGCCGCTGGGGAGCTACCGCCTGGAGCTGTCGGCCGCGACTGCCGGCTCCGCCGCATCCGAGCCCGCTCCCGTCCTCGAGACCCATCGGCTGCGCGTCACGGAGGCGGCCCGAGGAGGCTGAGACGACCCGGCCGCGAGCGAGCGCCGGCCCGGATCTCC
Source organism: uncultured Acidobacteriota bacterium (assembly GCA_963755825.1). Taxonomy (GTDB): domain Bacteria; phylum Acidobacteriota; class Thermoanaerobaculia; order Multivoradales; family UBA5704; genus DATBQN01. The sequence goes on from CAVWLA010000001.1 coordinate 1,893,634, forward strand.
GGGCCTACGGCGAGCTCGCCCTCGCCCTCTTCCTCGTCGCGGGCCTCGCGTGCGGCGGCAGGGAGAGGGCGGCGCCGGCCGCCGATCGCAGGCCCGCCGCGGCGAGCCCGGCCCCCGCTGCGCCCACCGCGCCAGCCGCCCCCGCCTGTCGAGAGCCGCGGTCGCTCCGCGTCGCGGTGCACCGCGGCGACTACCTCCACGCCGCGGCCGAGCAGGGGCCGCGCGACGTCGCCGTCACCCTCTCCGACGCCGCCGGCAGGCCTCTCCTCACCATCGACAGCCTGATCGCCGCCAGACCGCCCTGGCCGCCGGAGGAGGTCCACTGGGTGGCGGCGGCGGACGGCGTGCTGCGCCTCGACGCGGCGCGGCTCGACGGCGCCGCCGGCCCCTGCCCCATCCGCCTGCTGGAGCGCCGGCCGGCGACCGCCGGCGACCGCGAGCGGGCGGCGGCCGAGGCGGCGCTCGCCGAGGCGCACGCGCGGCGCCGGCAGAACGCCGAGGCGAGCTGCCGCGCCGGCGCCGCGGACTACGCGCGCGCCGACACCCTCTTCGCCCGCCTCGCCCTGCCGCGCCGCCGCGCCGAGACCCTCCTCGGCCTCGGCATGCTCGACGCCGACTGCCTCGGCGAGAAGACCGCCGCGCTCGCCGCCCTCCGCCGCGCCGAGCCTCTCTTCGCCGGCGACGAGGCAGGCGAGGCCGCCGTCCGCGAGCGTCTCGGCGAGCTCCACTTCGCGCGCGGCGATCTCGACGCCGCGATCGACAGCTACCGGCGGGCGCTCGCCGCGCGCCGGCGGCTCGGCGACCGCACCGGCGAGGCGCTGACCTCGAACAACCTCGGCCACGCGCTCGACCTGCGCGGCCGCTACGACGAGGCGGCGGCGCTCTTCGACCGCGCCCTGGCGCTGTGGGCGGCGGGCGACAACCCCGCCGAGCGCGCCAGGACCAGCCTCAACCGCGGCGAGCTCGACCGCGAGCTGGGGGCGGTCGAGCGCGCCCGCGCCCGCTTCGGCGAGGCGCTGGCGCTCTTCCGCCGCGCGCGGGACCACGCCGGCGAGGCCGCCGCGCTCAACGCCCTGGGTCTCATAGCTCTCGACGCCGGCCAGCCGCGCGCCGCCCTGGCGCCGCTCGCGAGCGCCCTGGCGCTACGGCGCCCCGGCACCCGCGGCAGGGCGGTCACCCTGACCACCCTGGGGGTCGCCGACCGCCAGCTCGGCCAGCTCGACGACGCCCGCCGCGCCTACGCCGAGGCGTCGCCGATCTTCCACCGCCTGGGCGACGGCCGCGAGGAGGCGCGGAGCCTCGGCAACTTGGGGTGGCTCGAGGCCACCGCCGGCGCCGACGACGCCGCGCTCGCCGACTTCGACCGCGCCCTGGCGCTGCCGGCGGCGGCGACCGACCCGCCGGCGAGGGCCTGGATGTTGCGCGGCAGGGCGGCGGCGCTGCGCCACCGCGGCGACCTCCCGGCGGCCCGGCAGGCGATGGAGGCGGCGCTCGCCGCTGTCGAGCGCCACCGCTTCCGCCAGCGGAGCTACGACACCCGCGCCGCCTTCTTCTCGACCCAGCAGGACGCCTACGACTTCCTCATCGACCTGCTAATGGAGATGCACCGCGGGTCGCCCGGCGCCGGCTTCGATGCCGCGGCGCTCGCCGTCGCCGAGCGTGCCTTCGCCCGCTCGCTCCTCGACGAGCTGGCGGCGAGCGGCACCGATCCGCACCACGGCGCGGCGCCCGCCCTCTTCGCCCGCCAGCGCGCCCTCGAGGAGGAGATCGACGCCCTCGCCGGCCGCGAAGCGAAGCTCGGCCAGGATCTCGGCGTCACCGGCGAGCAGCTGCGGCCGCTCCAGAGCCTGCTGGCCCGCCGCTGGGAGCAGCTCGACCGGGTGCAGGCCCTGCTGCGCGCCGCCAGCCCGCGCTACGCGGCGCTCACTCAGCCGCGGCCGTGGAGCGCCGGCGAGGTGCAGCGGCGCCTGCTCGATCGCGACACCCTCCTCCTCGAGTACCGGCTCGGCGCCGAGCGGAGCTTCGTCTGGGCGGTGACGCCGGAAGCGCTGGCGAGCTTCGCGCTGCCCGGCCGCGCCGCCATCGAGGCGCTGGCGGCCCGCGCCGCCGACCTCGCCGCCCGCAGCCGCGGCCGCCAGGTGGAGATCGCCGCCGACCAGCAGCTCGCCAAGCTGGCGCGGGTGCTCCTGGCGCCGGTCGCCGGCCTGCTGCCCGGCAAGCGCCTGCTGGTGGTGGGCGACGGCATCCTCCAGCGGGTGCCCTTCGCCGCTCTCCCCGACCCGGCGGGCGGCGAGCCGCTGGTCGCCCGCCACGAGATCGTCTCCCTCCCCTCGATCTCGGTCCTCGGCATCCTCCGCCAGGAGGTCGGCGGGCGGACGCCGGCGCCGAAGACCCTCTGGGTGCTCGCCGACCCGGCCTTCGGCGGCGCCTTCGCGCCGCTCCCCCACACCCGGCAGGAGGCGGCGGCGATCCTGGCGCTGGCGCCGCCGGGCGGCCGCGCCGCGCTCCTCGGCGCGGCGGCGAGCCGCGCCGCCGTGCTCGGCGCGGCGCTCGGCGACTACCGCTACCTGCACTTCGCCACCCACGGCTCGTTCACCGCCGGCGGTGCCGGCGGCCGGCTGGTCCTCGCCCAGCTCGACGGCGGCGGCCGGCGGCTGGCGGACGGCTTCCTCGACCTCGCCGACATCTACGACCTCGATCTCAGAGCCGACCTCGTCGTGCTCAGCGCCTGCCAGTCCGCCCTCGGCCGCGAGGTGCGCGGGGAGGGGATCATGGGCATGACGCGGGGGTTCTTCTACGCCGGCGCCGAGCGGGTGCTGGTGAGCCTGTGGAACGTCAACGACCGGGCGAGCGCCGAGCTGATGCGGCGCTTCTATCGCGGCATGCTGGAGGAGCGGCTGCCGCCGCCGGCGGCGCTCCGCGCGGCGCAGGACTCGATCCGCCGCGAGGAGCGCTACCGCTCCCCCTACTTCTGGGCCGGCTTCGTCCTCCAGGGCGAGTGGCGGGACACCGCTCGACCCGGCGGACTAAACCCGCCCTGAGGAGAGTGGATCTATGCGAAATGACACGCCTGATCCTGACACCCTGATCGAAAGGAGACCAACATGTCCACCGACGCCTCCCCCCGCAACGGCAGCAACCCCCTCCCCACCTCCGCCATGGCGAGCGGCGCCTCGTCGTCCCACCTCGTCAACCCCCACGCCATCGTCGAGGTCGCCTCTTCGGGGACCGGCACCACCAACGACCCCGCCGGCTCCGACAAGAAGCCCTGAGCGCGGCGCAGGCCGCGCGGCACCCCCCTGGAGAGCTCGCTGCTGCCGGCGAGCTCTCGCCGTCTTCTCTCCCCGCTCGTCGCTCGTCACCCCGGTCGTCAGTCCTCGCTCCTCACTCCTCGCTCGCGACGCCGAAGAGACGCCCGTCGGCCGCCCGCAGGTAGAGCACCGGCGTCCCCCATTCCAGGTTGTCCTCGGCGGCGAGCGCCTGCCGCGCCTCGCCGATGCAGCCGTCGACCGGCAGGCCGGCGGCGAGGGCGCGGTAGAAGGTCTCGGCGAAGCGGCAGGCGGTCGCATCCCGCACCTCGGACTGCATGGCGACCACCGCCGGCAGGCCGTGATGCACGAGGCTCTGGGCGGTGCCGGCGAAGACGTCGTCGCGCGACGCCCGGGCGCCGTTGCAGGCGTTGAGCACCGCCAGGCGGAGGGTCGGATGGTCCTGGAGGAGATAGGCCAGGCTCTGGCCGCCGACGGCGACGCCCTCTCCCTCGGCGCTCTCGAAGATCAGCACGCCCTCGCCGCGCACGTCGCTCCAGCCGCCGTGGCCGACGAAGTGGAGGACATGGACGGCGGCGCCGTCCGTCAGGCGGCGCTCGAGCGCCTCGCGGGTGGGGCTGGCGAGGCGCTCGAGGACGATGCGGCCGCTCGCCAGGAGCGGATGGAGCGCCTCGCCGAGCCGCTCCCACTCCTCGTCGGCCGCCGCCAGCTCCTGGTAGCCGCGCGGGGTCGCGATGACGGCGAGGACGCGCAGCGGCGGCTCCACCACGAGCGTCCCCAGGGCCTCGCTCAGCTCGAGATAGCGGACGACCGGCGTGCGGGCGGAGAGGGCGAGGAAACCGCGGCCGGCGGCGTCGTGGAGGTACTCCCAGGGCAGCCGCGCCAGCGCCGGGGCATCGTTCAAACGCAGGCGGATGCGCACGCCGGGGCCGCCCCTGGCGCTCTCGAGACAGCCCTGAAACGCCTTCAGCAGCTCGCCCTGGAAGATAGCGCGGAAGAGCTCGTCGCCCATCGCCCGCGGGTCCGCGGGATCGCCGGCGGTGTCGGGTTCTGCGGCATCGATGCCCGAGCCGAGCTCGGAGCGGACGGCCGAGACGCCGCTGCGCAGCGCCGCGCCGAAGCCGTCGGGGAAGGGCTCCGCCGCCGCCAGCGCCGGCGGCAGGAGGAAGCGCACCGTCGCCTCGAAGCCGGCGGCGCTCCATGCCTTGGCCCGATAGGCGGCCCCGGCGGCAGGATCGCCGTCGATCCAGAGGTCGAAGTCGAGGAAGGGGCGCGCCGCCGCCGGCGCGCTCGGCGGCAGGAGCAGCAGGCCGACGAGGGCGCCGGCGCCGCCCAGGGTCGACAGGTAGAGGAGGAGGAGGGCGAGCTCGATCGAGCCGCGGCCGCTCCAGCAGGCGCCGATGCTGTCGAGGTCGAAGCCCAGGGCCGCGATGCACTGGGCGTCGTCGGGCGGGCAGAGGCAGGCCGGCGAACGCGACCAGCTGACGACGTAGGCGACGCTCCGGGTGTGGCCCGCATAGTCGACGCGGACGACGAAGCGGGCGTAGACGGCGAGGAGGAGGATCGCAGCGACGCCCAGCACGGCGAGCAGGCCGAGCAGGGCGCGGATGCGCCGCCGGCCGGCCGCGGCGCCGACGCCGCCGGCGAGACCGGCGAAGAACCTCGCGGCGCCGGCCGCGGCGAGGCCGCCGCCGAGCGCCGAGAGGAGGAGGAACCAGGGGCGCAGGGCGCGCAGCTCGACGCCGAGGAGAGCGCCGGCGATCCGGCCGAGGATCCAGCCGAGGACGAGGCCGGTGACGAAGCCCTGGTGCCGGCGCCAGAGGCCGAGGAGCGCTGGCAGCCGAGCGCCGCGCTCAGCGCCGGCCGGCCTGGCAGTCGCTGGCAGCGTCGACATGGTGGCAGTACCTCTCGGCGAACTCGCAGCAGAAGAACGGGCTGCCGTTGACGAGGTCCAGCCGCTCCGTTGCCGCGGCGGGGTTGGCCGCCGCGTCGAGACGCACCGGACGCGCCGCCGATGCCGATCCGACGCCAGCGCCGGCACCGGCGGCCGGGTACTCGATCGGCGGCGCACCGTCGAGGGCGGCGCTGTAGGCGTAGAGGCCGCGCACAACCTTCTTCCGCTTGCCGTCGGTCTTGACGATCGCCGGCGGCGGCGGCGCTCCCCCCACGTAGCCCTGCGGCCAGAAGCGGAAGGTGGCGCGCTCGGCCGGCGTGCTGCCGACCCAGAGCTCCACCTCGAGGTCGTCGTTGCTGGCGAGCGTGAAGAGGCGGCCGAGCAGCCGCTCGACGCGGTCGAGCGCCTGACCGGACCGCTCGGCCTCGGCGGCGCTCGGCGGCGGAGCCTGCGCCGCCGTCGGCGCCGGAATCTGGCTCGACGCCAGCGGCCACAAACCGGCGACCACGGCGACCGGCCGCGGCGCGGCGAGCGCCGCGGCCTGGACGCCGGCAGGCGCGAGAGCGCCGCGGACGCGCAGCAGCTCGTCCGCCGCCCAGCCGCGGAGAGGGGCGAGCGCGGGCTCACCGACGCTGGCGAGGGCGCGGTCGAGGTCGCCCTGGGTGGCGTCGACGAGCGCCGCCACGTCCCTGCCGCGGTAGGCCGGCCGGCCGCCGGGCCCCGCCACCGCGGTGAGCGCCCGGCGGCCGTCGACGAAGCGGCCGCGGACCGCCCCGACCTCCTTGGCGACGCGGCCGGCGAGGCTCGCGTGCCGCTCCCCGAGGCTGATGCTGAAGCCGAGCTTGAGGGCGGCGGCCGGGGTGCCGGCGAGGCAGAGGGGGACGAGCGAGATGGCGATGGCCAGGGCGCCGGCCGCCGCCGCGAATCGATCAGGTTTTCCGGTCATGGCGTGTCTCCTCGGTCGAGAGATGGTCGGGCGGTCAGACCGCCGCCGGCGCCAGCCGCACCGCGGGGTCGCCGACGATCGTGTAGTTGCGCGCGTCGCGGCTGGCGATCCAGAGATCGGCGAGAAGCGTCTCGTCGACCGCCTTGCCGTAATCGAGGGCCTCGCGCTCGGCGACGAGATCGGAGGCGATCTCGGCGTACCGCTGGTTGAAGAGCTCCATCGCCCAGCCCACCGGCTCGCCGGCGAGGAGGCGCCGGACGGCGCTCTCGAAGACGGCGATCTGCGGCTCGGCGGCGCCGGTCCAGGCGAGCGAGAAGCCCCAGGCGCGGTCGACGTGGCCGACGACCGCCAGCGCGCCGCCCCCTGGATGGCTGAGCAGGCGCTGGGGCAGGCGGCCGACGAAGCTGGCGGGCGCCAGCTGGCGCTGACCGCCCGCGCGGCCCGCGGTGCCGGCGCTTCCGGCGCTGCCGGAGCTGCCGGAGCCCAGCTCGTCCCAGCGCGGCGTGCCGGCGCCGTAGCAGGCGAAGCAGAAGGCGATGAGCCCGTCGACATGGGCGTCGTCCCCCACGTCGCCGGCGGCGAGGTAGTGGGCGCGATCGATGCCGCCGGCGGCCGGGCCGGGCCAGTCCTGGCAGACCAGGGCGCCCTGACCGTCGCGCTGCCAGGGATCGCCGGAGGGGAAGCCCAGCCCGTGGCAGGCGGCGAAGAGGAACGCCGGCCGCTCGTCCCCGAGCAGACGGCCGAGGCGGTCGCGCGTCGCCGCCGCGCCGGCCGCGGACTCGACCTCCCAAGCGGGCTGCTCGCGCCGCGTCCGCTCCACCATCGGCGCCACCAGCGCCTCGCTGGTCATCGCGGTGGCGGCGTCGCCGGCGTTGGCGGGCGCGAAGAAGCTGGCGCGCCGGCGCCGCGCGATCCGCCCGCTCTCCGCCGCGACGACACCCTCGGCGTAACGCCGGTAGCCGTCGAGATCGTCGAAGCAGAGGCGGCCGACGGCGTACTGCACGTCGAGCTGGTACTGGAACGAGAAGGGGATCGCCTCCGGGTCGCCGACGAGCAGCAGGTAGTAGGGCACCCGCTGCGGATCGACCGCTCCCGGCCCCGCTCCATGGCGCGCCAGGAAGGCGAGCTTGGTCTCCCCCTCCCGATAGCCGTCGTCGCCGGCGAGCTCCCGATAGAGGCGGCCCGCCTGCGCTCGCCGGAGCTCGAGGAGCGGCGCCAGCGCCGCGCGGAGCGCGCCGCTCTCGGCCGGCGGAAAGATCGCTCCCCAGCCGGCCTCCTCCAGCTGGCGCGGGTCGAGACCCTCGCGGAGGCCGCGCCGCGACTGCCCGGCGCCGCGCGCGGCCCAGGCTCGGAGCTCGCGGGCGCGGGCCGGAGCCGAATCGATGGCGCCGGCGGCGCCGCGCGCGAGGTCGGCGAGACGCCGCGGCGGCGACGGCGGCAGCAGGTAGCCGCCGGTCCTGCCGTCGATGCCGTTGAAGCAGAGGAGCCTCTCCTCGGCGACAGCCCTGCGGGATCGTTCGGTGGCCATCGAGCACCCTTTCGGTCTCGCCGCGGCGAGCTGTCGGCGAGCGGCCGGCGGGGCAGCTCGTCCGTTCGATAGATCCGCGCCGCGGCCGGCGGGTTTAGCGCCGCTTCGCGGGCGTCAGCGCGAGCGGCGATCGAGCGGTTTTTTGATCGCGTCGATGGCGCCACTAAACCGCCGCCCGCCGCCGCGGATCTATCGCTTTCGCGGCGAGAGCGCCGGCTCGCTCGCCATGGAGTGATCCGCCCGGCAGATGGATGTCATTCGTAGAGCGACATATCCGAATAAACCTTTCGGATGCGACCGAAAAGAAAGGCCAAGGTGATGCGATGAAACACCTCCGAGTCCTCCTCCTCGCCGCCCTCCTCGTCCCCGCCGCCACCGGCCGGGCAGCCGCCGTCTGCACCCCCTTCCTCTGCTACATCGACCTCGGCGCCGGCGGCACGCCGGTCTGCCCGAACGCGGCGGTCTTCACCGTGCTGAGGCGGGATCCGGTCACCAACACGCCGGCCAACCCGACCTGCCCGGCGGCCAGCTATCAGGCGGTGGTGGCGCAGGTGAACGTGCCGGTGGGCTGCACCGGCGTCTCCGTGTGGGTGCAGTACGACGCGGTGCCGCAGGGCTTCACCCTCGACCTCGGCGACTCGCAGACCGACGACGGCTTCGGCGGCGACGGCGGCTCGCTCCCCGCCGGCCAGAACGCCGAGCTGCAGGTGCTCAACAACAACCTCACAATTTACAGCGCCTCGAGCATCGCGGCGGACGTCGTCCCGCTCGCCACCCAGACGCTCGCCCTGCAGAACGGCGCCTTGAACGTCGTCGCCAAGGACCAGTTCGTGAGCTGGGGAGAGCCCTACAGCGCGATCTCGACGCCGGTCACCCAGCAGCTCTTCTTCCTCCCCGCCAACCCGACCAGCCCCGACAACCGCACCCTCTACGTCGGCCTCAACCGGGTCATCGACCCGACCAACGGCACCGACACCATCAGGAACGGCTGCGGCGCCCGCCGCGCCATGCTCGTCATCCAGTAGCTCTCGGCAGCTCACCGCTGGCGCCGCTCTGCCGGCTACGAAGCCCGGCCGAGCGGCGCCAGCGGAAGCTCGACCTCGCCTTGATCACGGTCTAACAAATCCCTGTTCGAACCCGATTCGGCCCTAAGATGCGGCAGCCGGGCGCGGCCGTCGCCGCGCCGAGGAGGGAACCTGACCGCCGTCTACAGACCGCCTTGCGACGAAGGGGTGATCCGCGGGGCGCCGCCGCCTGCCGCGGCGCAGACCGCGGACCGCGCCACCGGCCGCTGGGTGCTCGCAGCGGCGATCCTCGGCTCGAGCCTGGCGTTCGTCGACGGCACGGCGGTCAACGTCGCCCTCCCCGCTCTGCAGCGCGATCTCGGCGCCTCGGCGACCGGCGTGCAGTGGATCGTCGAGGCCTATGCCCTGCTCCTCGCCGGCCTCCTCCTCGCCGGCGGCGCGGCGGGCGACCGCTTCGGCCGCAACCGGGTGTTCGCTCTCGGCGTCGCCGGCTTCGCCGTCGCCTCGGCGGCCTGCGGCTGGAGCCCGAACCTGGCGACGCTGATCGCCGCCCGCGCTCTCCAGGGCGCCGCGGCCGCCCTCCTGGTGCCCGGCAGCCTCGCCCTCATCTCGTCCTGCTTCGGCGACGCCGAGCGCGGCCGCGCCATCGGCACCTGGTCGGGCGCCACGGCGCTCACCGCGGCGCTCGGGCCGGTCCTCGGCGGCTGGCTGGTCGACCACGCCTCGTGGCGCTGGGTCTTCTTCATCAACCTCCCCGCCGCCGCCGCGGTCCTCGCCATCACCCTCACCCGCGTGCCGGAGAGCCGCGACCCGGAGGCCAAGCACCTCGACTGGCCGGGGGCGCTCCTCGCCACCCTGGCGCTCAGCGGCCTCACGTACGGCCTCCTCGAGTCGGCGCACCGCGGCTTCACCGATCCTGGAATCCTCGCCGCCTTCGGCCTCGGCGCCGCCTGCCTCGCCGGCTTCCTCGCCGTCGAGGCGCGCGGCGGCCACCCGGCGCGGCCGCCGATGATGCCTCTCTCGCTCTTCCGCTCGCGCGACTTCGCCGGCGCCAACCTGCTCACCCTCTGCCTCTACGCGGCGCTCGGCGGCGCCCTCTTCTTCCTCCCCTTCGACCTCGTCCAGGTGCAGGGCTACTCGGCGACCGCGGCGGGCGGCGCGCTGCTGCCGATGATCCTCCTCCTGGTCGCCCTCTCCCGCTGGTCGGGAGGCCTGACCGCCCGCTTCGGCGCCCGGCCGCCGCTCGTCGTCGGGCCGCTCGTCGCCGCCGCCGGCTTCCTCCTCCTCGCCTGGCTGAGCGCCCGGCCCGGCAGCTACTGGACGATGTTCTTCCCCGGCGTCCTCGTCCTCGGCCTGGGGATGGCGATCACCGTGGCACCGCTCACCACGGCGGTGATGGGCGCCGTCGAGGCGCGCCGCGCCGGCGTCGCCTCGGGGGTCAACAACGCGGTGTCGCGGATCGCGTCGCTGGTCGCCGTCGCCGCCTTCGGCCTCGTCCTCGCCGCCACCTTCGACGCCAGCCTCGCCCGCCGCCTCGCCCCCCTCCCCCTGCCGGCCGCGGCGCGGGCCGCCATCCGCGGCGAGCGCCGCCTGCTCGCCGCGGCGCGCCCCCCCGCCGGCCTCGACGCGGCGACCGCGAGCGCGGTCTCACGGGCGATCGCCGGCTCCTTCGCCGACGGCTTCAGCCGCGCCATGGAGATCGCCGCCCTCCTCGCCCTGGCGAGCGCCGCGAGCGCCGCGCTGTGGATGACCGGCAAGCCGGTCACGGCGCCGGCGGCGGCCGGCCGCGAGACCGCCGGCGCGGCCTGAGACCGCCCAGCCGGCCGGGGCGTCTCTGGTATCGTTGCGGCGGGCCGCCGAGGCCCCGGCATGGGAGGGAAATCCGCTTGAGCACCGTCGCCAATCCGGCCACCAAGTCCATCGAAGAGCTCGCCGTCGACACCATCCGCACCCTGGCGATCGACGCTGTCCAGAAGGCCGATTCCGGCCACCCCGGCCTCCCCCTCGGCGCCGCGCCGATGGCCTACGTCCTCTGGCAGCGCTTCCTCAAGCACAACCCCAAGGACCCGCACTGGCCCGATCGCGACCGCTTCGTGCTCTCCGCCGGGCACGGCTCGATGCTCCTCTACTGCCTGCTCTACCTGACCGGCTACGACCTCTCGCTCGACGACCTCAAGTCCTTCCGCCAGTGGGAGAGCCGCACCCCCGGCCACCCGGAGTGGCGGGTGACCCCCGGCGTCGAGGCGACCACCGGCCCGCTCGGCCAGGGGACGGCCAACGCCATCGGCATGGCGATCGCCGAGCGCCAGCTCGCCCACCGCTTCAACCGCCCGGAGCACGAGGTCGTCAACCACCGCACCTTCGCCCTCGTCTCGGACGGCGATCTCATGGAGGGGATCTCCGGCGAGGCCTCGTCTCTCGCCGGCCACCTCGGCCTCGGCAAGCTCACCTTCCTCTACGACGCCAACGAGGTGACCCTCGACGGCCCGACCGCGGTCACCTTCACCGAGGACGTCGGCCGGCGCTACGAGGGCTACGGCTGGCAGGTGATCCACGTCGACAACGGCAACACCGATCTCGCCGCCATCGACAACGCCATCCGCACCGCCGAGGCGGAGCTCAACAAGCCGTCGATCATCATCGTCCGCACCACCATCGGCTACGGCTCGCCCAACAAGGCCGGCACCTCGGAGGCGCACGGCAGCCCGCTCGGCGTCGAGGAGGTGAAGCGCACCAAGAAGGCGCTCGGCTGGGAGTGGGAGGACACCTTCCACGTTCCCGACGAGGCGCTCGCCCACCTGCGCACGGCGGTCGAGCGGGGCGCCGCGGCGGAGGCCGACTGGCAGGGGCGCTTCGCCGCCTACGAGAAGAAGTTCCCCGACCTCGCGGCCGACTGGAAGCAGGCGATGGCCTGCGCTCTCCCCGCCGGCTGGGACACCGATCTGCCGGTCTACAAGGCCGGCGACAAGGAGTCCACCCGCGTCGCCGGCGGCAAGGCGATGAACGCCATCGCCGCCAAGGTCCCCTGGCTGGTCGGCGGCGACGCCGACCTCTCGACCTCGACCAACACCAGCCTGAAGAACTTCGGCAGCTTCGACGGCGCCACCGGCGAAGGAAGGAACTTCCACTTCGGCGTCCGCGAGCACGGCATGGCGGGGATCGCCAACGGCATCGCCTACCACGGCGGCCTGCGGCCGTTCGTCGCCACCTTCTTCACCTTCTCCGACTACATGCGGCCGTCGGTCCGCCTGGCGGCGCTGAACGGCCTGCCGGTCTTCTTCGTCTGGACCCACGACTCGATCGGCCTCGGCGAGGACGGCCCCACCCACCAGCCGGTCGAGCAGCTCGCCTCGCTGCGCGCCATGCCGGGGATGACGGTGATCCGCCCGCACGACGCCAACGAGGCGGTCGAGGCCTGGCGAACGGCGATGCAGTACACCGCCGGCCCCGTCGGCTTCGTCATGGCGCGGCAGAAGGTGCCGGTCGTCGACCGCGGCAAGCTCGCCGCCGCCTCCGGGGTGGCGCAGGGCGCCTACGTCCTCGCCGAGGCGTCCGGCGGCGCGCCGCGGCTGATCCTCATCGCCACCGGCTCCGAGGTGACCCTCGCCCTCGCGGCGCGCGAAGCGCTCGAGGGCGACGGCATCGCGACGCGGGTGGTCTCCATGCCCTCGTGGGAGATCTTCGGCCGCCAGACGCAGGCGGTGCGCGACGCGGTGCTGCCGCCCGCCGTCCGCGCCCGCCTGGCGATCGAGGCGGCGGTCACCTTCGGCTGGTCGCGCTGGGTGGGCGACGCCGGCGACGTCGTCGGCCTCGACCGCTTCGGCGCCTCGGCGCCCGGCGAGGTGGTGCTCCGCGAGCTCGGCTTCTCCGTCGACAACGTCGTCACCAGGGCGAAGGCCCTGCTCAACGCTTAGGAGGTCTCGATGTCCGACAATCCGCTCACCCGGCTCTCCGCCCTCGGCCAGAGCGTCTGGTACGACTACATCCGCCGCGACCTCTACCAGGGCGGCGAGCTCAAGCGCCTGATCGCCGAGGACGGCCTCAAAGGGATGACCTCGAACCCCAGCATCTTCGAGAAGGCGATCGCCGCCACCGAGCTCTACGACGCCGACATCCGCACCGCGGCGGCGACGGGCAAGAGCCCGGCCGACATCTTCGAGGCGCTCGAGGTCGAGGACGTGCGGCGCGCCGCCGACGCCTTCCAACCGGTCTACGCGGCGACCGGCGGCACCGACGGCTTCGTCTCGATCGAGGTCGAGCCGCACCTGGCGCTCGACACCGCGGGGACGATCGCCGCCGCGCGGCGGCTGTGGAAGGCCTGCGACCGGCCGAACGTGATGGTCAAGATCCCGGGCACCGAGCCGGGCCTGGCGGCGATCCAGCAGTGCCTGACGGAGGGGATCAACATCAACATCACCCTCCTCTTCTCCGTCCCCCGCCACCGGCAGGTGATGGAGGCCTATCTGCAGGCGATGGAGGCGCGGGTGGCGGCGGGAGAGAGCGTCGCGGCCATCCGTTCGGTCGCCTCGTTCTTCGTCAGCCGCGTCGACACCAACGTCGACAAGAAGCTCGACGCCATCGCCAAGGCCGGCGACCGCTCCGCCGCCGACCGCGACAAGGCCAGGGCGCTCCGCGGCAAGACCGGGATCGCCAACGCCCGCCTCGCCTTCCAGGCCTTCCGCGAGGTCTTCGAGAGCGCCCGCTTCGGCAAGCTCAAGGCCGCCGGCGTCGCCGTGCAGCGCCCGCTCTGGGCCTCGACCTCGACCAAGGACCCGGCCTACCCCGACCTCTACTACGTCGAGGCGCTGGCCGGTCCCGACACCGTCGACACCATCCCGCCGGAGACCTTCACCGCCTACAAGGATCACGGCGATCCGAAGGTGCGGATCGAGGACGACCTCGACGCCGCCCGCGGCGCCTTCGCCGGCTTGCAGGAGCTCGGCATCGACGCCGCGCAGGTCTACCAGGAGCTGGAGGACGAGGGGATCAAGAAGTTCGCCGACTCCTACGACCAGCTGCTGAAGGCGGTCGAGGGCAAGGAGGCGGCGATCCGCGTCTCCTGACGCCGAGCGCGGAACCATCGTCGATGAGCGCCGAATCCCCCGCCGGCTCCCCCGCCGTCACCCACCTCTTCACCGACCTCGGCGGCGTGCTGCTCACCAACGGCTGGGACCGGCCGCTCCGCCAGCGCACGGCCGAGCGCTTCGGCGTCGATCCGGCACAGATGGACGAGCGCCATCACCTCACCTACGACACCTACGAGTCGGGGAAGATGGGGCTCCGCGCCTACCTCGACCGCATCATCTTCTACCAGCCGCGGAGCTTCACCCACCAGCAGGTGATCGACTTCATCCTCGGCGAGGCGCGGCCGTTCCCGGAGATGATCGACCTCGTCAAGCGGCTCAAGGCGCGCCACGGCCTCAAGGTCGCGGTGGTCTCGAACGAGGGCCGCGAGCTGACCGCTGACCGCATCGAGCGCTTCGGCCTGCGCGACTTCGTCGACTTCTTCATCGTCTCCGCCTACGTCCACTTCAGGAAGCCCGATCACGACATCTTCCGCGTCGCTTTAGACGTCGCGCAGGCGGAGCCGCAGCACGTCGCCTACCTCGAGGATCGCGAGATGTTCGTCGAGGCGGCGACGGAGGTCGGCCTGCGCGCGATCTGGCACCGCGGCATCGACTCGACGACCGCGGCGCTCGCTGCGATGGGGTTGACGGTCTAGGGAAGCGACCGCCGCGCGCCGCTCAGACGACGACGCCGTCCCAGCGGAACTTGTAGCGGCGGGGGGTGAAGCCGGGGATGGCGAGCGGCACGAGGAGCAGTTGGCCGTCGCGCCAGAACGCGGCCGGCGGGAGCCGCTCTCCGGTGCGGTAGAAGTGCCGCAGGTAGGCGAGATCGCAGGCGGCGAAGTCGGAGAGCCAGGCGTCGAGGTCGCGGATGCCGAGCTCGTGCAGGAGCGCCAGGGCGTAGCGCGACGCCTCCCGCTCGTAGGCCTCGATCTCGGCCAGCTCCGCCGCGGTGTAGCAGCCCGCCGCCTTGCCGCCGAGGCTCCGCGCGCGCTCCGAGAGGCTCCACTGCACCGTGTGGCCGAAGAGGTGCGCCAGCGTGAAGAGTTTCGCCGCCGGATCGCCCCGCTTCTGCAGCCGGATCTCGGCGCCGTCGAGGTCGCCCAGGAACGCCAATGGCTCGTCGACGAAGCGGACCTCGACCGCGAAGCGGCGGCGGATGAGGGCGCTCGCCCGCTCGACGAGGTCGGCGGAGCGTTCGGCGGAGGGCGCGGTCGACGGCTCGGCCATGACGGCGCGGAGGATATCGAGGACGACGCGGGAGCGCGAGGACGGCGGCGGCTCGGCCGGCCGCGCCGGCTACGGCGCCGCGTCCCCGTCCCCCAGCTCGAACTCGGCGATCACCGGCAGGTGGTCGCTCGCCACGCGCGATGCCTGCAGGCGGCAGACGCGGACCTGGGCGAGCTCGAGCGGCCCGCGGTAGTAGACGCGGTCGAGGCCGCCCTGCGGCGAGAACGAGGGGTAGGTGCGGAGAGCGCGGTCCGTCGCCCGCCCCTTGCGGTCGGTGGCGCAACGGAAGCCGAAGACGTCGACGAAGATCGGCCGCAGCAGCGAGCGCCAGTCGTTGAAGTCGCCGGCGACCAGCACCGGCACGTCCGGTCCGATGCGGCGGAACTCCTCCGAGTTGACGAGCAGCCCGACCTGGCGCACCCGCTCGCGCGCCGAGAGGCCGAGGTGGAGGTTGAAGACCTCGATCGGCCGCTCGCCGGATGTGCCGCCCGCCGCGAGGGTGGTGTGCTGGCAGCCGCGGCGGATGAGGCTGCGGCGGCCGCCCGCGGCGGTCATCACGTTCTGCGCCTGCTGGCGGCGGCGCGACAGCGGCGGCGGCGCCGGATCGTCCGCCGGCGGCATCGCGACGGTGAGGTCGATGTTGCGTTCGGCGACGATGGGAAAGCGCGACAGGGTGGCGTTGCCGTAGCGCCCCTGCTTGAGCGCCACGTTGTGGCCGACGGCGACGTGCGGGAAGCCGAGCTCGAGGGCGAGCTCGCGGGCCAGGTCGAGGCCGCGCGAGCGCGGCGCCCCCTCGTCCACCTCCTGGAGGAGCACGAGGTCGGCGCGGTAGTGCGCCAGGATGGCCGCGATCCGCTGCGGGCGGAAGCGGCGATCGACCCCGATGGCCCGATGGATGTTGTAGGTGATGACCCGCAAGCGCAACGCCGGCTCCGCCCCTCGGCCGGACCCCCTCGACGGCAGCCCGGCACGCGCGGTCCGTTCCGCGGCTCGACTATAGTCGAAGCATGCGCGGTCCGGTCTTCACCCTCGGCCACTCGACGCGGGCCGCGGCCGAGGTGATCGGCATGCTGCAGGAGGCCGGAGTCGAGCGGCTGGTCGACGTCCGCCGCTTCCCCGGCTCCCGCCGCCACCCGCAGTTCGGCCGCGACGCGCTCGCCGCGGCGCTCGCCGCGGCCGCGATCGAGTACCGCCACGAGCCGGACCTCGGCGGCCGGCGGCAGCCGCTCCCCGACTCTCCCAACACCGCCTGGCGGGTGGCCGCCTTCCGCGGCTACGCCGACCACATGGAGAGCGCCGAGTTCCGCGCCGCCCTCGAGCGGCTGATCGCCGGCGCCGCCGAGCGGCCGACCGCCATCCTCTGCGCCGAGGCGGTCCCCTGGCGCTGCCACCGCCGGCTGATCGCCGACGCCCTGGTGGCGCGCGGCCTCGAGGTGGTCGACCTGCTGGAGCCGGGGCGGCGCGAGGCGCACCGCCTCCACCCCGACGCCCGCGTGCTCCCCGGCGGTCGCCTCGTCTACCCGGCCCCGGAGCCGGCGCAAGCCGCGCTCGACCTCGCCCCCGCCGCCTCGCCGCCGGTTGCCGATCCCCCGCGGTTCCCCTACCATCCAGACGACTCTCGAATGACAAGGAGATGACCGCATGAGCATCGCCGAAGACCTGCTGCCCGAGTTCGACCACGAGATGGGCAGCACGCGAAGGACGTTGGAGCGGATCGACGAGAGCCAGCTCGCCTGGACGCCGCACGAGCGGTCGATGACCCTGGGGCGCCTCGCCTCGCACATCGCCGAGCTGCCAGGCTGGGCGGTGAGCACCCTCAACGACGAGTTCTTCGACATGGCCGCCCCCGGCGCCTACAACCCGCACAACCTCGCCTCGCGCCAGGAGATCCTCGACCTCTTCGCTTCCTGCCGGGCCGACGCCCGCGCGGCGCTCGTCGGCACCAACGACGCGAAGATGCTCGAGCCCTGGTCGCTCCGGCGGGGCGAGCAGACCATCTTCACCCTGCCGCGCGTCGCGGTGCTCCGCTCGTGGCTGTTCAGCCACATCATCCACCACCGCGGCCAGCTGACGGTCTATCTGCGGATGACCGGCTCGCCCGTGCCATCGATCTACGGTCCGTCCGCGGACGAGAAAGGAATGTGATGACGATGAGCGTCGCTGAATCGATGCTTCCCGAGTTCGACAACGAGATGGCGACCACCCGCCGCCTCCTCGAGAGGGTGCCCGAGGACCAGCTCGGCTGGAAGCCGCACGAGCGGTCGGCGACCCTCGGCAGCCTGGCGGGGCACCTCGCCCAGCTCCCCGGCCTCGGCTCGCGGGTCTTCTCCGGCGACTCGGTCGACATCGCGCCGCCGGACGCGCCGCCGCCGACGCCGGTCAAGCTCGAGTCGCGGCAGGAGATCCTCGACCTCTTCGACGCCAACGTGAAGAAGGCGCGCGAGGCGATCGCGGCCGCCGACGACGCGACCATGGCGAAGACCTGGTCGCTGCTGCGCGCCGGCCAGACGATGTTCGCCATGCCGCGCACCAATGCGGTGCGCACCATGCTGATGAGCCACAGCATCCACCACCGCGGCCAGCTGAGCGTCTACCTGCGCCTGACCGGCGCCATGGTGCCGTCGATCTACGGGCCGTCGGCGGACGAGCCGAGGGTCTGAGCAAGGCCCGCTGAGCCGCCCCTCCGACCCGCCAGGAGCCCGCCCGCCGCGGCGGGCTCCTTCTCGATCGCCCCTCGTCGATTCCGCACCGGTTCTCGCCGCCGAGTCACTCCGCGCGCCCTCCGCGCCGGATCGCTCGCTCACCGGTCGAGATGGAAGGCAGCCGGGCGCGCCGCTCTCCTTCCGCCTGGAGCGGAACGGGAAGATTTGGATTCTTCCCCGTCCGAGCGGGTGGGAAGCGGAAGAAGTCGATTCTTCCGCTGCCGAGCGGGTTGGAAGCGGAAGAGATCAATTCTTCCGCCTCCGATCGGGGCGGCAGGGGAACGAGATGGATTCTTCCGCTGCCGATTCGGCGGGAAGCGGAAGAGATCGATTCTTCCGCTTCCGAGCGGTGCGGCGGCGGAAGCGGCGGGCTCTTCCGCTTCCGATCGGGCGGGAAGCGGACGCGGCGGGCTCTCCGGCGACGGATCGAGCCGGCGACGAACGAGATCGTCTCTCGGTTCTCTACAGCACGGCGAAGGTGACGGTCGCCTTGGCGACCAGCTCCCCCTCCTGGAAGACCTCTCCCTCGGCGACGGCCAGGCGGCGGCCGCGACGGAGGAGCTTGCCGCGGCCGACCAGACGGCCGGGACGGGCGCGCGACAGGAGGTTGACGGTGACCGCCGCGGGCACCACCGGCACGCCCGCGGCCTGCGCCGCCGAGACCTCGGCGAGCGTCGTCAGCACGGCGAAGTGGATGGTCTCGGGCGCCACCTGGTGCTCGAGGCCGGCGTCGAGAACGACGGAGGCGCCGTCGTCGCCGGCGCGGATGCCGAGGGTGTCGTTGAAGGAGGTCATGCCGGCGAGCGTAGCATCTGCTTCCAGCGGCTCACAGCGGCGCCGGGCCGGCTGCTAGCTGGCGGTGAACGTCTCGCTGCGCACCGTCAGCCGCGCGAGGCGCTCGCGGTCGACCTCGACGCCGAGGCCCGGGCGGTCGAGCGGCACCCGCATGCGCCCCGCCGCGTCCATCGTCCACTCGGGATCGACGACGTCGCGCTCCCAGTAGCGGCGGCTGGGCGAGACGTCGCCGGGGATGGTGAAGTTGGGGAGCGCGGCGAGCGCCACGTTGTGGGCGCGGCCGATGCCGCTCTCCAGCATGCCGCCGCACCAGACCGGCAGGCCCGCCGCGGCGCAGGCGTCGTGGATGGCGATCGCCTGGCGGAAGCCGCCCACCCGGCCGGGCTTGATGTTGACGATGCGGCCGCTCCCGAGGGCGATAGCGTCCTCGGCGCGCTCGACCGAGGTGATCGACTCGTCGAGGCAGATCGGCGTCGAGAGGGCGCGCTGCAGCTCGGCGTGGCGGCGGAGGTCGTCCCAGGCGAGCGGCTGCTCGATCATCACCAGATCGAGGCCGTCGAGCCGCCGGAACAGCTCGCGGTCGGCGAGGGTATAGGCATTGTTGGCGTCAGCCATGAGCGGCGCCGCGGGCAGCGCCCGGCGCGCGCTCTCCAGATACTCGACGTCCTGCCCCGGCTTGATCTTGATCTTGATCTTCCGATAGCCCTCGGCGAGCGCCCGCGCCGCCCGCTCGACCAGCGCCGCGGGGCTCGCCTGGATGCCGAGCGAGATGCCCACCTCGATCGCGGCGCGGGCGGCGGCGCGCGGCGCGCCGGCAGATTCGACGAGGACCTGCGCCAGCGGCAGGCCGCTCTCGCGCGCCGCCAGCTCCCAGGCAGCCATCTCGAGCGCCGCCTTCGCCATCTGATGGCCGCGGAAGTCGACGTCGAGCGCCGGCTGGATCTCCTCCGGCCCGGCGAAGCGGCGGCCGAGGACGCGCGGCGCGATCCAGCTGCGGAGCGCCCACCAGGCGGTGTCGACGGTCTCCGGGCCGTAGTTGGGCAGCTCGCCGGCGACGCATTCGCCCCAGCCGGGGACGCCCTGCGCGGAGAGCAGCTCGACGAGGAGGATGCGGCGGTGGGTGGTGACGCCGGAGGAGATCTGGAACGGCTCGACGAGCGGCAGGGCGATCTCGCGGAGGGTGATGCGGTCGATTTGCAGCATGCGGCGCTCGCCCTACTTCTGCGCGTGGATCGTCTCGCGCCGCTCCAGCATGGCGACGAACTGCTCGATGCGGCGCGCCCGCGTCGCGGACCGCTTGGCGTCGTGGAGGCGGTAGAGGATGGCGTAGCGGTTGACGCTGCTCAGAGTGGCGAAGAAGGCGGCGGCGGCGGGGCTGGCGTCGAGGGCGCGCTGGAGGTCGGCGGGGACCGTCGCGGCGCTCTGCGCCGGGTACGCCGCCGCCCAGCGGCCGTCGGCCTGGGCGCGCTCGACCTCGCGCATCCCCGCCGGCCGCATGGCGCCGCGGGCGATCAGCGCCTCGGCCTTGGCGCGGTTGATCTGCGACCAACGGCTCGCCGCCTTCCGCGGGGTGAACCGCTGCAGCCAGAAGTCGTCGTCGAGCGCCCCCTTCTGGCCGTCGATCCAGCCATGGGCGATGGCGATCTCGAGCGCCTCGGCGTAGGTGACGGTCGCCGCCGCGGCGCCCTTCTTGGCGAGCTGCAGCCGCACTCCCGCCGAGGTCTCGCCATGCGCCTCGAGCCAGCTCTCCCAGGCGGCGGGGGTGGCGCAGAGCAGGATGGGGAGATCGGCCGCGGGGCTCAGCGGGCCTCCTCCACCTGGGTACGCTCCAGGCCGTAGTAGCCCCGCTCCGCCGCCCGGTCGGCGGCGAAGGCGGCGATGCGGTAGCCGGCGGCGAGGCAGGTCTCGAAGGCGCGGCGGGTGGCGGCGCGCCAGGCGGCGGCCTCGTCGGGGTGCGCCCGCTTGGTGTCCTGGATGCTCGCCGGGATGGCGATGCGGAGGCGCGGCGCGCCGGGGAGCTCGCCGGTGATCCAAGGATCGACGAGGGGTGCGTCGCGGAACGGCGCGAAGTCCGGCGGCTCGCCGGCCAGGGCGCGCGCGGCGCGCTCGCCGCCGATCTCCCAGCGCACGATGAAGCGGTCGGTGCCGATGCCGCGGGAGAGCTCGCTCCCCATCTCGCCCCCCAGCGGATCGGCGTACATCTCCTCGACGTACTCCTCGACCTCGACGCCGAGGCGGTTGAAGTTGAGATGGGCGTTGCGCGCCTCGAGCGGATCGTAGGTCCACAGCACCCGCTCGACCCCCAGCGCGAGCAGCTGCTCGCGCTGGTAGAGCTTCAATCGGCGGCCGAGCCCGAGGTCGCGCGCCTCGGGGCGTACCGCCAGCATGTGCGACCAGTGGGCGAGCCGGCCGCGGCGCACGCCGGTGAGCCCGAAGACGAAGCCGAGGAGGCGGGGGGCACCGCCGCTGCCGCCGATGCCCGCCGCTTCGGAGGAGAAGGCTCCGGCGGCGATGCCGCCCACCTGCTGGCTGATCTTCAGAATCACCGCCGGCACCAGCTCCTCGAAGCCCCGTCCCCAGGTCTCCTTCTGCACCTCGACGCAGGCGGCGTACTCGGCCGGCGAGGCGAGCGGGCGGAGGGTGACGCCCTCCGGCGCGGGCTCCACGGGCTACTTCTTCTTCGCCGCCGCTTCCTCGGCCGCCGTCCAGGGCGGCACGACGCCGTTCATGCGGGCATAGGCGATCGACTGGCCGAGGTGCTCGTGGAGGTGGCTGCCGAGGATTCCCATCGCCTCGCGGACGGTCATCTGGTGGCCGAAGAGGTCGATCTTCTTCTCCAGGTCGGAGTCCGGGGTCCCGACGACCGCGGCGCGGGCGCTGGCGACCGACTTCTTGAGCGCGTCGACCACCTTGGCCTTGTCGCCGGCCTCGGCGGTGAGGGCCTTGGGATCGACGCCGCCGGTCACCGGCGCGGCGCCCCAGCTGCGCGGCAGGCCGAAGTTGGCCTGGGCGATGTGGACGTAGACCTCGCCCACCGAGCGGACCCCTTCGGCCGGGCGCCAGGCGTACTTGTCGGCCGGCACCGCCTCCGCGAGCTCGACGATCTTGTTGCCGGCGTCGTCGAGGCTGTGGAGGAGCTCGGCGCGGTAGCCGGAGGTCGGCGCCGCCATGGGAGCGGCCATTGGAGCGGCCGAGAGGGCGGCAGAGGTGGTGGAGAGGAGGAGCAGGGCGAGCGGTGCGGCGGTCTGCCAACGGATCATGAATGTCTCCTTGCCGGGCGGTGGAACGGATGGGAACCGGGCGTCGATTCTACACGCGCCCCGGCGCCGCTCCGCCGCCTGGCCCGGGAGCCCGGTAACGCTGCTGCTAGAATCGGCGCCAGCGCAGTCATGCCCGATCCCCTGGTCATCGAGGTCCAGCCCCAGCGCATCCGCGGCGGCGGCAGGGCCGGTTACTGCCTCAGTTTGGTCTCCTGCGGGCGGCCGCCTTCGGCCCCACCCGCCCCTCACACCCTTCCAGGCGACCGTCCTCGGAACCAAACTGAGCCAGTACCCAGCGCGGGCGCCGCCCGGCGGAGGCTCGCCTGACCTTCGCCGGCGCCCTCGCCGCCAGCATGGCGATCGGCGCCGTCCTCGCGGCGGCCATCACCTACCTGCAGCGCAAGCTGTTCCTCGTCCGCCGGCTCGCCTTCCCGCTCTACGTGGCGGCCTTCGCCGCGGCGCTGTGGACCTTCTCGCTCCTCGGCGTCGGCAACCTGGCCCGCGTCCACTCGGCGCTCTCCTGGTCGCTCCTCTTCCTCGGCATCGCGACGCTGCTGCGCCTGCTCGCCATCCTCCTCTTCGACGTCCACCTCTCCGGCACCAAGGGGCTCAAACTGCCGCCGCTGCTGCCGGCGGTGTCGATGTTCCTCGTCTACACCATGGCGGCGCTCGCCACCCTGAAGGTCGCCTACCCGGCGTTCGACATCGGGCCGCTCCTCGCCACCTCGGCGATCACCTCGCTGGTGCTCGGCCTCGCGCTGCAGCCGATCCTCGGCAACTTCTTCGCCGGGCTGGTGATCAGCCTCGAGCGGCCGTTCCGCCTCAACGACTGGATCCGCATCGGCGAGCACGAGGGCCGCGTGGTGGCGATCACCTGGCGCACCACCCACCTGCGGACGCGCGAGAACGACAACATCGTGGTGCCCAACGGCAAGATCGCCGACGAGCGGGTGCTCAACTACTACTACCCGCACCCCATGCACATGGAGCGCGTGCGGGTGGGGGCGGACTACCGGGTGCCGCCGCACCGCGTCCGCCGCGCCCTCCTCGACTGCGCTGCCGGCGTCCCCGGCACCCTCGACAAGCCGACGCCCGACGTCTACCTCGCGGCGTTCGACGACAGCGCGGTCACCTACGAGCTGCGCGTCTACATCGAGGACGTGGCGCAGGCGCCGCGCATCGCGAGCGAGCTCCGCATCCGCATCTGGGAGGAGTTCCACCGCGAGGGGATCGCCATCCCCTACCCCATCCGCACCCTCGAGATCGCGCCACGGGCGCGGTCGCGCGCCGCGACGGCGGCGGCCGGCATCGGAGGCGACGCGGCCGAGCCGGCTCCCCACCCCGGCCGGCTCTTCGTCTCCGAGGGGCCGGAGCGCGGCAGGGTGCTGCCGCTCGCCGGCAGCCCGGTCACCGTCGGGCGCTCGCGCTCCTGCGCCCTCACCCTCTCCGACGGCAACGCCAGCAAGGAGCACCTGCGCATCGAGTGGAACGGCGCCGGCTATCTGCTGACCGACCTGGGGAGCAGCTTCGGCACCCGGGTCAACGGCCACCCGGCGCAGACGGCGCTGCTGCGCCCTCTCGACCGCATCGCCATCGGCGACACCGTCCTCATCTTCGAAAGCGAGCCCGCCCACCATGGACCAGCCGACCGCTGACGGCGCCCTCTCGACCCTCGGACCCTACCGTCTGCTCGAGCGGCTGCCGGCGCGCGGCCGCTTCGCCGCCTGGCGCGCGGCGGACGCCGCCGGCAGGCCGGTGGTGGTGCAGGTGCTGACGGCGCCGGCCGCCGCCACCGCCGCCGACACCGAGCGCTTCGCCGGCGATGCCGAGCGGGTGGCGGAGCTCCGCCAGGCGAACGTCCTCCAGGTGCTCGACCACGGCGCCGACGGCGGCAAGCTCTATCTCGCCGTCGAGCCGGCGGCGCTCGCCACTCTGGGGTCGCAGCTGCGCGGCCACCCGCTCACCGTCGAGCAGGCGATCGGCGTCTTCCAGTGCATCCTCGCCGGGCTCACCGCCGCCCACCAGAAGGGGATCGTCCACGGCGAGATCCACCCCGACACCGTGCTCGTCTCCCCCGACCTCGCCCAGGTGAAGCTCACCGGCTTCGGGCTCGGCCGGCCCGAGGGGATCCCCGGCCTGGGGTCGACCGGGACGCTGTCGACCGGCGAGGTGAGCCTCGCCTACCTCGCCTACCTCGCCCCCGAGCAGGCGGAGGGGAAGCCGGCCTCGGCGCGCTCCGACCTCTACTCGGCGGGGATGATGTTCAACCAGATGCTGACCGGCAAGCCGCCGGCCTCGCGCTTCACCCTCCCCACGCAGGTGAATCCGCAGCTGCCGCCGCAGGTCGACGCCCTCGTCCTCAAGTGCCTGGCGAAGAACCCCGCCGACCGCTATCACAACGTCCAGCACCTGCTGGGCGACCTGGCGCAGGTCGAGGAGCTGCTCCGCCTGCGCCTGATGTCCGAGCTCAAGGGGATCTCGCGCTCGGTCTTCGGAGCCGGCGGCCAGGCGAGCCCGAGCGGTCAGGTGACGCCGGTTGTCGACACGGCGGCCGCGGCTCCCGCCAAGGGCAGGTCGCCGCTCGTCTGGGTGGGGATCGCCGTCGCGGTGGTGGTCGCCCTCGCCGTCGTCTTCCTCCTCCTGCATCACTAGGGGAGGTCGGCGGAGAGCCTTGTTGAGCCACCCGGAGCGCGCCAGCCTCGGCGTCGCCGGCGCTCTCCGCCTCGCCGTCCAGGAGCGGCGCATGGAGCGGGCGGCCGGCCAGGCGCCGTTCGTCCTCACCGCGAAGAGCGCGCGCCACCCGCTCCTCTGCCGCGCCCACTCGACCGACATCGCCGTCTTCCGGCAGATCTTCGTCCAGCGCGACTACGCCTGCCTCGACCCGCTGCGCGAGGCCGCTCTCGTCGTCGACTGCGGCGCCAACGTCGGCTACTCGTCGGCCTACTTCCTCAGCCGCTTCCCGCGCGCCGACCTGGTCGCCGTCGAGCCTGACGCCGGCAACTTCGCCCTTCTCGAGCGCAACCTGGCGCCCTACGGCCCGGCGGTGCGGACCCTCCGCGCGGCGGTGTGGCCCCACCCGGCAAGCCTGGTGATGGCGGAGGGCGCCTACCGGGGCGGCGGCGAATGGGCGCGGCAGGTGCGCGAGCGCCGGGAAGGCGACGGGCCGGGCTTCCCCGGCGTCGACGTCGGCGGCCTCCTCGCGGCCTCCGGCCACGAGCGGATCTCGCTCCTCAAGGTCGACATCGAGGGCGCCGAGGGGGTGGTCTTCGGGCCCGGCTGCGCGGCGTGGCTCGACCGCGTCGACAACCTGGTGATCGAGCTCCACGACGACTCCTCCTTCGGCGACTGCTCGGCGATCTTCGGCGCGGCGATCGCCGGCGCCGGCTTCGCCGTCAGCCAGCACGGCGAGCTGACCCTCTGCCGCCGCCTGCGGGCATGATCGAGCCGGCCAATGGTCCGGAGAGGCCGGCCCAACCGGTCCCTAATAGGACAGGAGCAGGGACGCCAGAGCCCGGGGCGGTGTCCGGCAAGCCTTCCGGAGAATATTTTGCGACCGCCGGGCATCCTCGCGAGCCCGCCGCGTAAAATTTTCAGTCCTCCCGTTGATCGGGAAGCGCTTCCCGACGATCGGCAGAGCCTTCCCGGCGACATGCTGAGGCCGGCCGGTGATCCGTCGAGCCTTCCCGATCACCGGGAGCCCCTTCGCGGTGATCAGGAAGAGCTTCGCGGTGACCCGTAGGGCTCCCCGGCGGACTCCGCGGCCTCAGGATCAGACCCTCCCTCGTTGGACGCTCTCCGCGCGGCTCCCGTAGAGTAGGAGCAAATCCTATCGCCACCGCCGCGCGAGCGGCCCGAGGAGACCTCCGATGCGCTGGACGCCGCCCCTCTTCCTGCTCCTCCTCTTCCTGACCCCTCTCGCCGCTGCCGCGCAGCCGGCGATCTCGTTCGAGGACCAGGCGGTCGTCGTCAGCGGCGGGACGCCGGGGGGCGAGGTGATCGTGTGGAGCGTCTACCGGGAGCGGGTGGCGGGGATCTCGACGCGGGTCGGGCGGTTTCACCAGCGGGTGGCGGCGGACGCCGGCGGCTCGGCGCGGCTCGATCTCGGGGTCGGGGTGCCGGAGCTGTCGGTCTGGGCGGCGGTCGATCTGGCGACGGGGCAGAGCGCGATCGGCACGCCGGGGAGCTTCGCTCTCACCACGATCGATCCCTCGGCGCGGCGGATCGACCGCGCGCTCGGCCGGCTGGCGGTCGACCGGCACAGCCTCGAGCTGCTCCTGGTGCGGCCGGGGGTGGGGAGCTGGCGTCTCGCCATCCACGACGGCGGTCCGGACGACGAGGACGGCGCCTACGACGGCTCGCTCCGCGCCTCGCTCGCGGCGCTGCTGCCGGACGCCAAGAGCGGCGAGGCGCCGCGCCAGTTCCTGAAGGGCGATCTCGTCGTCGCCGTCGACCCCACCGACCTCCAGCTCTTCACGCTGCAGATCCCGGACTGACGCCGATGAACGATCGCTCACCGCACGCTCGCGCCGCCGCTCGCCTCGCTCCGGCCCATCGCCGCCGATCCATCGTCGCCGCCGGCCTCCTCCTGGCGCTCGCCGCCGCGCTGGCTCCGCGGCCGGCCTCGGCGCAGGACGATCCGGTCAACCGGGCGCGCGGCCTGTCGGCCAACGCGGCGTACCTGATCGGCGACATCGACGCGGTCAACCTCTACAACGGCAACCTGACGGTGGCGCTGCCGCTGGGCGGCAGCTATCCGGTGGGCGGGCCGCTCTCCTACGGCCTCGCTCTCCACTACAACTCGGGGGTGTGGAACCTGGAGACGGGCCCGCCGTGCCATGACACCTCGGCGCCGGTGGACGCCAATCTCGACGTCTTCCACAACGCCGGGATCGGCTGGCGGGTGTCGCTGGGCGAGCTCTATCCGCCGAACGATCCGCCGTACAACGACTCGCCGGGGACCTGGCTCTACGTCAGCGCCGACGGCTCGAAGCACTCGTTCTTTCCCACCCTGCACAACTTCGAGACCGTCGATCCGAACGTCTTCTACAGCCGCGACGGCACCTATCTGCGCCTGAAGCTGCTGGCCAACGGCAGCAAGACGATCGAGCTGCCGAACGGCCTCGTCCACACCTTCGGCGCCGACAACCGGCTGACGCAGATGGCGGCGCTCTACAAGAGCGGCGGGGTGGCGACGGACGTCGTCAACGTCACCTACCTGACGAACGAGTGGGATCTCGCCGACACTCAGGGGCGGGTGCAGCGGGTCTATTTCCGCGCCGCGGCTCCCGGCCTCGGCCAGGTGGACCACGTGACGGTGACCGCCTTCGGCGGCACCACGGCGACCTACCAGCTCACCTACGCCGACACCTCGATCGCCCGCCACCGGCAGGACAACGACCTCTGCGACTCGGACACGGTGACGGCGCCGCTGCTGCAGAGCCTGCGGCTCCCCGACGGCTCGCTCGACTCGCTGACCTACGCGCTCGACAACAGCTTCATCAATGGCAACTACCAGGTGCCGGGGACGCTCATCAGCCTGACGCTGCCGACCTTCGGCCGCTTCGACTATGTCTACCAGGCCTACAGCTTCCGTCATCCGGGGAGCGGCACGCCGATGCTCTGGGTGAGCACGTCGGACGGCATCTTCACCAAGACGACGACGGACGTCAGCGGCGCCTCGCTCGGCACCTGGACCTACAGCCAAGCGACGCGGGCGGGCTCGTCGGTCAACGAGCAGCGGACGCTCGTCACCTCGCCGCTCGGCCACCAGACGTACCACTACTTCAACAGCTGGGGCGGCAACTGGACGGAGGGTCTGCCGTTCAGCCCGGACCTCACCGACTCCTCCGGCACCCACAATCTCTCGACCGAGGCGTATCGGGGCGCCGTCGGCGGGACGCTCCTGCGCTCGACCTACCTGCGCTTCACCGACGACTCGGTGAGCGCCGTCAACCACGCCGGGCAGACGGCGTACAACAGCTTCAACGGCCGGGTCGAGTCGCAGCGCACGGTCTACTGGGACGACGGCGGCACCTACGCCGACGTCGACTACTCGGCCTTCGACGGGCTCGGCCACTACCGCGCCTCGGCGACGAGCGGCAGCTTTCCGGGCAACAACGCGCGGACGACGGACGTCGACTACAACCCGGCGCAGGGGACGTACCACGTCGATCCGCTGACCAACAACCTCTATCCGGACCATAACTTCGCGATGCTCGCCGCGACGAGCCCGTGGGTTCTCGAGACGTCGAACTACGCCTGGTCGGCGGAGAGCGGCAACACCGCCTTCACCTCGACCTGCTACGACGGCACGACCGGATTTCTGCTCCGCAAGCGGACCCATCTAGCGAACGGCTCGGCGGCGGGGGCGACGGATCTCCTGGCGGTCTTCGATCCGACGGTGCAGGGCGACGTCGCGATGGAGCGCTACTACGGCGGCGACACGCAGGCCCTGAGCACGGCGGGCAGCCTCTGCCCGCTGGCGCTGCCGGCGTCGCCGGTCTATGAGATCAGCCACGGCTACCAGGGCGGCGTGCTCGCCAGCTCGCGCTATCTCAACCCATCGAACGGGGCGGCGCTCTCCTTCCTCTCGCTCGACCAGACGATCGACACCGGGAGCGGCCTCATCGCGTCGATCCGCGACACGGCGGGGCAGTCGACGAGCTACGCCTACGATGCGATGGAGCGGGTGACGAGCGTGGCGCCGCCGGGGCTCCTGGCGACGAGCTACGCCTACACGCGGGCGTCGGCGGGAGCGGCCGCGGTAGTCGACGTGACGACGAGCCAGACGCACAACCAGATCCTCTTCGACGGGTTGGGCCGGGTGTGGCGGGAGACGCAGCAGCTGCCGGACTTCTGGAACGTGCGCGAGACGCTCTACGACGGCGCCGGCAACCGGGCGTCGGTCTCCGAGCTGCAGGTCGGCAACCCGGTGCAGAAGACGCAGTACCTGACCTACGACCCGTTCGGGCGCCCGGCGCTCGTCCGGCCGGCGGACTCGACCTCCGCCAACGGCTTCGCGCACGACATCTCGCTGGCCTACGCCGGCGTGCGGACGACGACGCGCGCGGTGCGGGTGGGGGAGACGCTCTCGGGGACGACGGTCGCCGAGTCGCCGGTGACGACGACGGAGAGCTACGACCGGCAGGGGCGGTTGGCGTCGGTTACCGAGCCCTCCGGCGCGGGCGGCGCCAACGTCACGACGACCTACGGCTACGACGTCGGCAACCGCCTGGCGACGGTCTCGACGACCGGCTCGGGGGTCGCCCAGACGCGCGCCTTCGCCTACGACAACCGCGGCCTGCTCGACTGGGAGAACCATCCGGAGAAAGGAGCCTCGGGCAACGGCACCGTCTCCTATCTTTCCTACGACGCGCGCGGCCACTCGCACCGCAAGATCGACGGTCCCAACGACCTCACCCTCACCTACGACGCCGCCGAGCGGGTGACCGAGATCGACGAGACCGGCGGCGCCAAGCGGCCGTTGAAGACCTTCGCCTACGCGACGGCCAACGTCGGCAGCGATGCCGCCAACGGCAAGCTGCGCACCGGCTGGCGCTACAACTACCCGCTGCTCGGCGGCACCACCTACACCTCGCTCATCGGGCAGACCTATACCTACCAGGGGGCGGGCGGCCGGGTATCGCAGCGCACCCTCGCCCACACCTTCAACGGCAGCGCCTCGGAGTCGTTCAACGAGACCTTCTCCTACGACGGCCTCGGCCATCTCGCCTCGACCGGCTACCCGCAGTGCACCTTCGCCGCCTGCAGCGGCGTCGCCGCAACGCCGCGGACGATCACCTACGGCTACACCAAGGGTCTGCTGACCGGCGTGCCCGGCTACACAGCGCAGATCGCCGGCGAGGCGGCGGGGACGGGCATCACCTACGGCGGCAACCTCCTCGTCACCCAGGTGCAGCACGCCAACGGCATGCTCGACCTGCAGGCCGCCGACGCGCACGCCATGGCGCGACCGGCCGCCGTCTCCTCGTCGTCGACCTCCATGGGCCTCGCCTCGTGGTCCTCGGGGAGCTACGTCTACGACGGCGCCGGCAACATCACCCAGATCGGCGGCAGCACCTATCTCTACGACGGGGTGAGCCGGCTCGCCGCGAGCACCCAGTCGCTCGCCGGCAACGGCATCGGCTCGACGGTCTCGCAGAGCTTCACCTACGACGCCTTCGGCAACCTGCAGTCGACCGCCGGCAGCGGCGGCCTCAACACGCCGACCAGCTCGACGACCAACCGGCTGACCGGCGCCGGCACGGCCTACGACGCCGCCGGCAACCTGACCGCCTGGAACGGCGCCACCTACGAGTACGACGCCTTCGACCAGATGAAGCACTACGTGTCGGGCACTGAGGAGTGGCTCTACATATACGACGCCGACGACGAGCGCGCCTGGTCGTTCAAGCCGGGCGTCGCCGGCACCAGCGTCCGCTTCGATCGCTGGACCCTCCGCGACCTCGGCGGCAAGGCTCTCCGCACCTACGAGGCGTCGGGCTACAACTGGACCGGCAGCTGGGTCGAGGACGACATCTACCGCGACGGCCTCCTCCTCGCCGCCGAGACCCCCACCGGCCCCCGCCACTTCCACCTCGACCACCTGGGAACCCCCCGCCTGATCACCGGCGGCACGGGCACCCAGCTCGCGTACCACGTCTACTACCCCTACGGATCCGAAGCCACCGCCTTCAACCAGGACGCCGAGCGGCTGAAGTTCACCGGCCACGAGAGAGACCTGGCGAGCCCCGGCGGCGCGGGCGACGATCTCGACTACATGCATGCCCGGCACGAGAGCCCGGTGACGGGGCGGTTCTTGAGCGTGGATACGGCCGTCGATCCCAAGAAAGCTGGCCCTTCGCCCCAGCTCTGGAATCACTACGCTTATGTAACTGGAAACCCGTTGAAGTACACGGATCCATCAGGCAAGTGCATCGAAGACCTCTGCATTGTCGAAGGACTCTTCGTCGTCGCAGCAGCGGAGTCACCGGCCGGGCAGGCGGCGATCGAGGAGGGCGAGGCCAGCGTGGTTGCCGCTGCGGAGGCGGTCGGCGCAACCGTCGCCGAGGAAAGCCAAGCGGCCCTCGCCGCTACCGAGAGGAGCCTCAACAGCATCAATCTTGGTAGGATCGGTGAGCGGGCCTTGGGCATCCTAAGTGAGGCTAAAGAGAAGATTGACTCGTTAACGGACACCGCGAAATTTCGAGTGCCAGACCTGCTCGACCATGATGGGAGATTGCTTATCGAGTCTAAGAACGTCGCGCGACTATCCATGTCGAATCAGCTTCGCGATTTTCTTGCCTTCGCCCAGAAGGAAGGGTATCAGGTGATCATTCAGATCCGTCCAGGGGATGAGACTCACCTCTCTAAGGCGCTGAAGGCGTTGGTAGAATCGGGAATGATCCAAACGGTGCCGCTGAAACAATGACCCTCAGTGAAGAGAACTTGCGAGTTGTAGAGGCTATTCGTAGGGATGGGATTACCATCTCATCGGTGTGGGATTTGGTTCATACGAGGGAAAGATATCCAGAGGCGATACCGACACTGATACGGATGCTGCCCGAGGTGCATGACTTTGGCGTCAAGGAAGGCATCGTCCGAGCGTTGACCGTTAAGGACGCTATCCAAGTTGCGGCGAGCCCGCTGATTCACGAGTACCGGCAGCTTTTGGGCGATGACAAACCGGGCCAATCCAGCTTGCGCTGGGCGATCGCCAATGCGCTCACTGTCGTGGCCACGAAGGACTCTGTCGATGGCCTCATCGACTTGCTGGGTCGTCCGGAAGGTGGTAGCGGCCGTAGGATGCTTGCATTGGCTCTTGGCAAACTCAAGGCACAGCAGGCTGTCCCTCTGCTCATCGAGCTGCTCGAAGACGATGAAGTGGTGGGTCATGCGGTTGCGGCCCTCGGGACGATCAAGGCGCCGGAGGCGCGGCCCTACCTGGTAAAGCTCGTGACCCACCCGCGAACGTGGGTCCGGAATGAGGTAAAAAAGGCGATTCTCAAGATCGATGGTAAGCCCGTGACTCGGCGAGCGCAGATGCGGATCAACTGAGGCAGGGCACGCCAACGGCATGCTCGACCTCCAGACCGCCGACCCGTATGCCATGGCGCGGCCGGCCGCCGTCTCCTCGTCGTCGAGCGCCATGGGCCCGGCCGCGTGGTCCTCGGGGAGCAGATCGGCGGCAGCACCTACCTCTACGACGGGGTGAGCCGGCTCGCCGCGAGCACGCAGTCGTTCGCCGCGAGCGGGCATCAGCACGACGGTCTCGCAGAGCTTCACCTACGACGCCTTCGGATTCTGCACGTTGGTCGGACGAGAGGTGTGGGGGGGTAAGGCTCACACCGCCGGGCGGCGGCGCGCGCCGGCAGCCGTCATCAGATCGACGCTTCAGGAAAGAGAGGCAGCGAACGATGGACTACCGCAAGCTCGGGGCGACCGGCCTCAAGGTCTCGCCCCTCTGTCTGGGCACCATGATGCTGGGGGCGTGGGGGAACCCCGACCACGAGGACGGGGCGCGCATCATCCACCGCGCCATCGACGCCGGCATCAACTTCGTCGACACCTCGAACAACTACTCCGACGGCGAGTCGGAGACCATCGTCGGCAAGGCCCTCCGCGGCAGGCGCGACCAAGTCGTCCTCGCCACCAAGGTGTGGGCGCCGATGGGGCTCGGCCCCAACCAGCGCGGCCTGTCGCGGCGGGCGATCCAGGACCAGGTCGAGGCCAGCCTGCGCCGGCTGCAGACCGACGTCATCGACCTCTACCAGATCCACCGGCCCGACCCCACGACGCCGATCGAGGAGACGCTCCGTACGCTCGACGACCTGGTGCGCCACGGCAAGGTGCGCTACCTCGGCTGCTCGACCAACCACGTCGCCGGCGAGGCGATGTGGGAGCGGCGCCTCGCCGCCTGGGAGATCGTCGAGACCCTGTGGGTGAGCGCCGAGCACGGCTGGGAGCGCTTCGTCTCCCTACAGCCGCCCTACAGCATCCTCCGCCGCAGCATGGAGAGCGAGCACTTCCCGATGACCCAGCGCTTCGGCCTGGCGAACATCGTCTGGAGCCCGCTCGAGGGCGGCTGGCTGGCCGGCAAGTACCGCGCCGAGAACCCCGGCGACACGCCGCGCGCCAAGCAGTGGATCGGCGATCTCGCCAACCCCAAGTTCAGCCGCCGCAAGGCGGTCGTCGACGAGCTCTGGAAGCTGGTCGAGGCGAAGGGGGTGAAGCTCTCCCGCTTCGCCAACGCCTGGGCGCTCCGCCACCCCGCCGTCACCTCGGTGATCATCGGCCCGCGCACCGCCGAGCAGCTCGACGACAGCATCGAGGCTCTCGCGGTAACGATCAGCGACGAGGACGCCGCGGCGGTCGACCGCCTGGTGCCGCCGGGGACCTCGGCGCTGTAGCCGCCGGCCCGCCGGCGGCCACCACGATAGACTCGCTCCCCGCCCGCGCCTCCGCGCGGGCGCCAGTTTCCTGCGAGGAGAGAGCGAGCATGGCGGATCTCAGCGGCAAGACCCTGTTCATCACCGGCGGCAGCCGCGGCATCGGCAAGGCGATCGCTCTGCGCGCCGCCGCCGACGGCGCCAACGTCGCCATCGCCGCGAA
The DNA here is from genome assembly GCA_963755825.1 of uncultured Acidobacteriota bacterium. Taxonomy (GTDB): domain Bacteria; phylum Acidobacteriota; class Thermoanaerobaculia; order Multivoradales; family UBA5704; genus DATBQN01. The sequence continues at coordinate 1,926,959 of CAVWLA010000001.1, forward strand.
GACCGCCGAGCCGAATCCCAAGCTGCCGGGGACGATCCACACCGCGGCGGCCGAGATCAACGCAGCCGGCGGCAGGGCGCTGGCGCTGCAGGTCGACGTGCGCGACGAGGAGGCGGTGCGGCGGGCGATCGAGGAGACCGTGCGCACCTTCGGCGGCCTCGACGTGCTGGTCAACAACGCCAGCGCCATCAGCCTCACCGGCACCCTCGAGACGCCGATGAAGCGCTTCGACCTCATGTGGTCGGTCAACGCCCGCGCCACCTACGCCTGCTCGCAGGCGGCGATCCCCCACCTCAAGCGCGCCGCCAACCCGCACATCCTCACCCTCTCGCCGCCGCTCAACCTCGACCCCAAGTGGTTCGCCCACCACACCGCCTACACCATCTCGAAGTACGGCATGAGCATGTGCGTGCTGGGGATGGCGGCGGAGCTCAGGCGCGACGGCATCGCGGTCAACGCCCTGTGGCCGCGCACCGCGATCGCCACCGCCGCCCTCGCCATGCTGGGCGGCCTGGTCTCCCCGGAGAGCTGCCGCAAGCCCGAGATCATGGGCGACGCCGCGCACGCCATCCTCGTCCGCGACAGCCGGACGGCGAGCGGCAACTTCTACGTCGACGACGAGGTGCTGGCGGCGGCGGGGGTGACCGACCTCGATCGCTACGCGGTGAAGCCGGGCGCCGCCCTGGTCACCGACTTCTTCCTCGACGAAGGGCCGGGCCGAAAGCTCGCCTGAGGGCCGGAAAGGCGGCGGGAATACGTGGCACCGGCGGAGTGTTGTCCCAAGTGCTGGCAGTCGGAAGGTCCGGCCGTCGGCGACCAGCCGTCCTGGGGGCTCACTCAGGAACAAGCCAAGGTAGATGGGTACGGTTCGCCGGCTCACTACATGAGGAGCAGGTAGAACATGCGTACCAAAGGCACCGTCAAGTGGTTCAACGAGTCGAAGGGTTTTGGCTTCATCACGCGCGAGGACGGCGAGAAGGACTGTTTCGTCCATCACTCCGCCATCCAGGGCGAGGGTTTCAAGAACCTCGCCGAGGGTGAGCGCGTCGAGTTCGACGTCGTCCAGGGCCAGAAGGGCCCGGCGGCCGAGAACGTCGTCCGCGTCTGAAGCGAGACCATCGCTGTTGATCGAGGGCCGGTCCGCCGCGAGGCGGGCCGGCCCTCGCCGTTTGGGGCCTACTCCTCCGCCATATGGGGGTAGCGGAAGTCGGTCGGCGGCACGAAGTTTTCCTTGAGGGCGCGCATGGAGGTCCAGCGCATGAGGTTGGCCGGCGAGCCCGCCTTGTCGTTGGTGCCCGAGGCGCGGGCGCCGCCGAAGGGCTGCTGGCCGACCACGGCACCGGTCGGCTTGTCGTTGATGTAGAAGTTCCCCGCCGAGTGCCGGAACGCCTTGGTGAGCCTGGAGATGACCTGCCGGTCCTCGGCGAAGATGGCGCCGGTCAGGGCGTAGGGGCTCGCCGTGTCGACGAGCTCGATGGTCTTCTCGAGGTCGCCGTCGTCGTAGACGAAGACGGTCAGCACCGGGCCGAAGATCTCCTCGCGCAGCAGCTTGAAGCGCGGGTCGGTGGTGAGGACGACGGTCGGCTCGATGAAATAGCCGGTCGACTTGTCGCCCTTGCCGCCGAGGAGGATCTCGGCGTCCGCCGACGCCTTGGCGTGCTCGATGTAGCCCATGATGCGGTCGAAGGAATTCTCGTCGATCACCGCCGCCATGAAGTGGCGGAAGTCGGTCGGCGTGCCCATGCGGATCGACCCCACGGCCTCCTCGAGGCGCCGCCGGAGGTCGGTCCACAGCGAGCGCGGGATGTAGGCGCGCGACGCCGCCGAGCACTTCTGCCCCTGGTACTCGAAGGCGCCGCGGACGAGCGCCGTCGCCAGCGCCGCCGGATCGGCCGAGGGGTGGGCGAGGACGAAGTTCTTGCCGCCGGTCTCCCCCACCACCCGCGGGTAGCTGCGGTACTTCGCGATGTTGTCGCCCAGCCGCTTCCACATCTGCTGGAAGACGGGCGTCGAGCCGGTGAAGTGGATGCCGGCGAGATCGCCGTGGTCGAGGGCCGGATCGCCCACCTTGCTGGCGCGGCCGGGGAGGAAGTTGATGACGCCGTCAGGCAGGCCGGCGGCCTGCAGGACGCGGAGGATCTGGTAGTTCGAAAAAACCGACGAGGAGGCCGGCTTCCACAGCACGGTGTTGCCCATCAGCGCCGGCGCCGTCGGCAGGTTGCCGCCGATCGAGCTGAAGTTGAACGGCGTGATGGCGAAGACGAAGCCCTCGAGCGCCCGGTACTCGACGCGGTTCCAGGTGAGCGCCGGCGACTGCGGCTGCTCGGCATAGATCTGGCGGGCGTAGAAGGGGTTGAAGCGCCAGAAGTCGGCGAGCTCGCAGGCGGAGTCGATCTCGGCCTGGAAGACGGTCTTCGACTGGTTGAGCATGGTGCCGGCGTTGACGGTGTCGCGCCAGGGGCCGGCGAGGAGGTCGGCGGCGCGCAGGAAGACCGCCGCGCGATCCTCCCAGGGGAGCTCGGACCAGTCGTGCCAGGCCGCCTTCGCGGCGGCGGCGGCGGCGGCCACCTCGGCGGCGCCGGCCTGGTGATAGGTGGCGAGGACGTGCCCGTGATCGTGCGGGCAGACCGCCTGCGCGGTGTCGCCGGTGCGCACCTCGCGGCCGCCGATGACGAGGGGGATCTCGACCTCCTCGGCCAACATCTCGTGGAGGCGCCGCGTGATCGAGCCCCGCTCGGGGGAGCCCGGCGCATACGAGCGCACCGGCTCGTTGTGGGGCGGGGGGACGTGGAAGACTGCGTTCGACATCGGCTTCCTCCTGGTCTGCGGCCTGGCGATGGTAGCCGCTCGGGGCGACGGCGTGCAACGCGACAAAACTCGCCCCGGATGCGATTAACATCCGCTCGGGCATCGCCCACGGACTGCAACCGCCAGATTGCAACCGCCAAAAGGAGGCCGGAAATCCCATGCCAGGTGACGAACAGCTCTTGGACCCGGAGCTCCGGGCGGCGATCGCCGGCCAGCCGCTCGAAACCACCGCCTATCTGCGCCACCGCCTGGACCCCTCGCTCCTCACCAGCCAGAAGAGCGGCAACATGCCGGCGCTCGCCGACGCCACGGACTACGTCCTGACCGGCGGCGCCGCCTCGGGCTCTCGCGCCCGCATCCTCGCCTGGCTGGCGGCGCAGCAGGCGCGCTGGATGGGCAACGAAGAGGCGTCGACCATCTACGGCGGGCTCTGGCTGGAGTCGATCGCCGGCATCCACCGCGCCGCGACGCAGCGGGCCGACGCCGAGGTCGCCGCCGCCACGCTCGCCTGGGGCGCCTTCCAGTTCCAGCTCCTCCTGCTCGGCGAATGCCCGGACGGCACCGTTCTCCAGGCGGGGATGCGCTCCGGCGGCCACTCTCCGGGGACGGCGGAGGCCTGGGCCGAATGGCAGCTCGCCCTGGTGCGCGACGATCCGCAGGAGATGGCGCGGGCGATGGCGAAGAGCCGCTCGGTGCACGCCGGGATCGGCGTCAGCCCTCTCGCGGGCACCCTCAGGCTCTGCAAATCGTCTCTGCAGGCGATGTACCAGGCCGCCGCGACGGCTCCCGGCGCGCCCGATTACGGCCTCGCGCAGCCGATCCACGTGCTCACCTGGCGCGGCGATGCCGGCACCGGCGGCGCCGTCGTCGCCCGGCTGCTCTATATGCAGGGCCACGACGGCGCCAACGGCAACGGCAACACGCCGCCGCTGATGGCTTCCTTCTGGCAGGCCGGCACGGTCTCCTACCTGCCGGCCAACGGCGGCGCCCACTTCCGTCAGCAGCTCGACGTCGTCACCATGACGCTGGCGCCGGGGCTCCTCACCTATCAGTCGAGCAAGCAGGGGGTGCAGACGATCGCGCTGCCGGCCGGCGATCCGGCCGAGCACCGGGTGATCGGCATCCCCGGCACGGCGCCTCCCCAGCCGCCGCCAAACCCGCCAGACCCGCCGAGCCCACCGAGCCCGCCGGAGGACGACTCGTCGCGGACGCCGCTCGTCCCCGAGACGCCGGTGCGCACGCGGGCCGACATCGCCGCCGACATCCTCGCCCTCCAGGTGCAGTCGGCGCTCCGCGGCAAGCGCAAGGAGATCGCCGGCGAGGTGGACGGCTCGATCCCGCCCTGGCGCGCCTGGCCGGCGGTCGCCGCCGATCTCGCGACCCTGGGCCCGCAACCCGAGGTCAAAGCGCTCGCCGCGGAGGTGGCGAAGCTCGGCTAAAGGTCCTGGCTCCGTCTGGTCTCCTGCGGGCGGCCGCCTTCGGCCCCACCCACCCCTCACGCCCTTCCAGGCGACCGTCCTCGGAACCAGACGGAGCCAGGACCGGGGCCGAGAGGCGCTCGGAAGGGGGGCCTAGCCGAGCCGCAGAGCCGACCAGGCGAAGATCAGGAAGCCGGCGACGAGGAGGAGGCCGCCGACCGGGGTGATGGCGCCGAACCAGCGCGGGCTGCCGAGCGCCAGCGCCCCGACCGTGCCGCTGAAGATCACCGTGCCGGCGACCAGGCACCAGCCGGCGGCGTCGGCGGCCCAGCCGGCCCCCTGCGGCTGCCGGGAGTAGATGCCGACCGCCAGCGTGCCGAGGCCGCCGTACATGAGGTAGCGCGCCGCGGTCTCCCAGAGCGCCAGCGCGTGGGCGTCGAGCCGGGAGGCGAGCGCATGGGCACCGAAGGCGCCGGCGGCGATGGCGAGGGCGGCGAGGATGGCGCCGACGGCGACCCAGGGCATCGGCGCCCTCCCTAGACCTCGCCCAGGCGCCGGATCGAGGCGACGCGCTCGCGGGGGATGAAGAGGCGGTCGTACTTCTTGAAGACGCCGAAGCGGGTGGCCTTGCGGACGTACTCGTCCTTCGAGCCACCCTCTCCGTCGCGATGCACGTCGACGTCGTCGAGCACGATGCCGCGCTCGTCCTCGTCGTCGCAGCGGCCGACGAAGATCTCCGCGCCGGTGGTGTCGACCACCACGGTGATCCCGTGCAGCTCGCTCTTCCCCTGGTGGAAGGTGCCCATGCGCCGGCGACCCGCGGCTACGCCTGGCTGGCGGAAACGCCCGCCGGCGCCGTCGCGCAGTGCTCCTCGAAGGCGCTCGTCAGGTCGCGCGCGACGCCCTGGGCGTCGCGGCCCTCGATGCGGTGACGGGGGATGAAGTGGACCAGCTCGCCGTCCTTGAAGAGGGCGATCGAGGGGCTCGAGGGCGGGATGTCGGCGACGTAGCTGCGGAAGCGCGCCGTCGCCTCGAGATCCTGGCCGGCGAAGACCGAGGCCACGCGGTCCGGGCGGTTGGCGCTCCCCAGGGCGAGACGGATGCCGGGCCGGGCCATGCCGGCGGCGCAGCCGCACACCGAGTTGACGACGAGGAGCGCCGTCCCCGTCTTCTCGTTCATGAAATCGTCGACGTCCTTGGCGGTGACCAGCTCGCGCACTCCGAGGGTGGTGAGCTCGTCGCGCATCGGCCTGACCAGCAGCGGGCTATAGGGCATGTGAATCCTCCTTCGAGATGTCTCGCCAGAACGGCTGGCGGAGGCTTAGAGTCCATCCGACAGCAACCGCCGGACCGGCGGAATGCTTCCCGTTCATCTTACGCCAATCGCTGCAGCGGCGAAGGAGGCTGCGATGCCGGCCCGGGGCGAAGAGCGCCTCCACCCCCTGCCGACCGCCGACGGCTGGACGATCCACCTCGCAGAGCACGCCGCGCCGGCCCTGCCGTCTGAGGCCGGCGACCCGGCGCCCGCGGCGCCGCGCGCGGCCCTCCTCCTGGTGCCCGGGATGATGCTCGACCGGCGGGCGATGGACCGCCCGGCGGGGCGCGGCATGGCGACCTTCTTCCGCTCCCGCGGCTACGCCGTCTACTCCCTCGACCTGCGCGGCCACGGCGCCAGCCGCCCGGCGGCATCGGCGGCGGTCGACTGGCGTTTCGACGACCTCGCGGCGGTCGATCTGCCGCTCGCCGTCCGCGCCGTCGCGGCCCGCCACCCCGGCCTCCCCGTCGCACTCGTCGGCCACAGCCTGGGGGCGATCGCCGGCGCCGCGGCGGTCGGCTGCCGGCCGGAGCTGCCTGTCGACCTCCTCGTCCTCCTCTCCGCCGGGATCTGGATCCGCGCCCTCGAGCCGTCCCTCGCCCTCTGGCTCTACAAACGGGGGCTCCTCGCGCTCTGGTGGGAGATCACCCACCGGCTCGGCTACTGGCCGAGCGGCCGCCTGCGCTTGGGCACTGACGACGAGCCGCGCGGCTTCGTCGAGCAGTTCCGCGCCTGGGGGGCGAGCGGCCGCTGGGCGAGCCGCGACGGCGCCGTCGACTACCTGGCGGCGCTCCGGCAGATCCGCCGGCCGACGCTCGTCGTCAACACCAGCGCCGACCTGCTCAGCCGGCGGACCACCGCCCGCCTCCTCGCCGCCGCCATCGGCGCCTGCGCCGAGATCTGGCCCATCGGAGCGCGCGATCTCGGCCGGCGGGCTCGTCCGCCAGGGCACATGGCGCTCGCCGTCGACCCGGCGAGCGCCGCTGTCTGGGCGCGGATCGACGCCTGGATGCGCGCCCACCTCGCCGCCGGCCCGGCGCTCTCTCTGGCCTAGGCCACCGCCGTCCCGCGCGCGAGCCTGCTGGTACGATTCACCCGCCATGCCGAGCGCGTTCATCCCCGTGCTGACCGTCGAGGTCGCCGCCGCCGGCGCCGGGACGCTGCAGGTGGAGAGCCGCGAGCTGGCGCCGCCGGGGCCGGGCGAGCTGCTCCTCCGCCTCTCCTGCTGCGGCCTCTGCGGCACCGACCTGTGGAAGCTCGACCGGCCGGGCGAGCACGCCGGCGCGGTGCTCGGCCACGAGGTGGTGGGCGTCGTCGAGGCGATCGGCCGCGGCGCCGTCGGCTTCGCGCTCGGCGACCGCGTCGCGGTGCCCCATCACGTCGCCTGCGGCACCTGCGCTCTCTGCCGCCGCGGCAGCGACACCCTCTGTGCGGTCTTCCGCCAGAACCTCCTCCAGCCCGGCGGTTTCAGCGATCGCCTGGTGGTCGGCGAGCGCGCCGTGCGCCTCGCCGCCTGCGGGCTTCCGGACAGCCTGCCGGACGACGCCGCGGTCTTCCTCGAGCCGGCCGCCTGCGTGCTCCGCGGCGTGCGCAAGGCGGATCTCGCGGCGGTCGTCCTCGCCGATCCGGGCACGGCGAGCGCCGCGGTGGTGGGCGCCGGGAGCATGGGGCTCCTCCACCTGCTCCTCCTCAAGGCCCTCTGGCCGGGGCTGCGGGTCGCGGTCTCCGATCCGAGCGCGGAGCGCCTGGCGATGGCGCGCCGACTGGGCGCGGACGCCGCGGTCGTCCCCGGCGAGGCGGAAGAGGCGGTCGCCGCGCTCACCGGCGGCCGCGGCGCCGACGCCGTCTTCGACACCGCCGGCGGCCCGGCGGCGCTCGCCGCGGCGCTCGCCCTCGGCCGCCCCGGCGGCACCGCCGTCCTCTTCGCCCACGACCACTCCCTCGCCGGCGGCACACCGGGCGGCGGGAGGCCGGGCTTCGACATCGATCTCGATCGCTTCTTCCGCGCCGAGCGGCGGCTGATCGCCACCTACTCGAGCGGCCTCGGCGAGCAGCGCGAGGTCTACCGCCTGCTCACCACTGGCCGCCTCGACCCGTCGCCGCTCGTCACCCACCGCCTGCCGTTGGCGCGCGGCGCCGAGGCGGTCGAGCTCGCCCGCTCCCACCGCGCGCTCAAGGTGCTGCTGGTGCCCGCTGCGTCTACGACGGGCGTCGAGGCCGCGGCGTGAAGACGGCCGCCCCCGAGCCGATCAGTCCCCAGGCGACGCTCCCCGACGGCCTCTCCGGCGACCTCCCGGTCTCGCGGACCGGCACGCTCCCCGCCACCCAGAAGGCGGCGATCCTCCTCGGCCCCGAGCGGTTGGAGGTCCGCGCGGCCGCAGTCGAGCGGCCGGCGGCCGGCGAGCTGCTGGTCGCGATCGGCGCCGCCACCACCTGCGGCACCGACGTCAAGGTGTTCCGCCGCGGCGGCCATCCGCGGATGCTCAGGGTGCCGAGCCCCTTCGGGCACGAGATGGCGGGGACGGTGGCGGCGGTGGGTGCCGGGGTATCCCGCTTCCGCGAGGGGGACCGGGTGGCGGTCGCCAACTCCGCACCCTGCGGCCGCTGCCGGGCCTGCCTGCGCGGCCACGAGAACCTCTGCTCCGACCTCCTCTACCTGAACGGCGGCTTCGCCGAATACCTGCTGGTGCCGCCGCGGGCGGTCGAGCGCAGCGTCTACCTCTGTCCGCCCGGCCTCCCCTTCGAGATCGCCGCCCTCGCCGAACCGCTCGCCTGCGTCCTCCACGGCGTCGAGACCCTCGAGGGCAGCGGCCTCGCCGAGGGCCCTTCGGAGATCGCCCTCTTCGGCTGCGGCCCGATCGGCCTCCTCTTCGTCGATCTGCTGACCCACCGCGGGCATCGGGTGACGGCGGTCGACCCCAACCCGCAGCGGCTGGCGGCGGCGCGCGCGCTCGGCGCCGCGGCGACCGTCGCGGTGGGCCGCGACGGCGGCGAGGCGGCCCGCGTCCGCCGCGAGCTCAAGGCCGGCTCGGACGCCAACGGCTTCGACGTGGCGATCGAGGCGAGCGGCTCGCCGGCGGCGTGGGAGGACGCGGTCGACGCCGTCGCCCCCGGCGGCCTGGTGCTCCTCTTCGGCGGCTACCCACCGGCGACGGCGGTGCCGCTCAACGCCCATCGCCTCCACTACTGCGAGCTGACGATCAAGGGCGCCTACCACCACCGGCCGGCGACCTTCGCCCGCGCCCTCGACCTGCTGGCGGGCGGCGGCCTGTCGCCCGGCGCCCTCCTCTCGGCCGAGCTCCCTCTCGACCGCGTCGAGGAGGCGCTGCGCAGCATGATGCGGCGGGAGGCGCTCAAGGTGGTCATTCGGCCGTAAGATCCGGCCATAGGATCGGCCATAGAATCGGGGAGGACGCGAACCGATGCAGCACACTCTCACCGTCCCCATCCCGCCGCGCCGCCCGCTCATCGTCTTCGACGGCGACTGCGGCTTCTGCCGCTACTGGCTCGCCCGCTGGCGCCGGGTGGTGGGCGACCGCTTCGACGCCGAGCCCTACCAGCTCGCCGCCAGCCGCTTCCCCACCCTGCAGCGCGAGCGGTTCCGCCGCGCCGTGCACCTCATCCTGCCGGACGGCGCGGTCTACCAGGGAGCCGAGGCGGCCTTCCGCCTGCGCGCCCTCGCCCCCGGCCACGGCGGCTGGCTCGCCGCCTACCGGCGCATCCCCTGTTTCCGGCCCCTGGTCGACCTCGGCTACCGGCTGATCGCCGACCACCGCAACGCCGCCTTCTGGGTGACCCGCCGCATCTGGGGCGCCGACCCCGACGCCGACCGTCCGGCGCTCCGCCTGGCGGTTCCCACCCTCGCCGCCATCGCGGTCGCCGCCGTCGCCATCCTCGGTCTCATGGGCGGCGTGTTCGTGAGCCACCGCCGGCGCTGAGGCGCCGTCCTACAGCTCGCCGTTCGCCAGGTAGGACGACCAGTCGAGCATGCGGTGCCAGAAGGGGCGGCTCCGCCAGGGGGCGTAGCGGATCTCGGTGCTCGACCGCAGGTCGCGGGCGAAGGCGGCCTCGAGCTGCTTCGCCACCGCGGGATCGATGACCCCGGCGCTCGCCTCGTCGTTGATGTAGATCGAGCGGTCGTCGAGGTTGGTCGAGCCGACGAGCGACCAGAGGCCGTCGATGATCATCACCTTCTGGTGCGAGAGCGTCCGGTTGTAGACGTAGAGCCTGACGCCGGCGCGCAGCAGCTCGGTGAAGTAGTAGTGGCCGGCGTGCTTGACGAGGGCGCTGTCGGTCACCGGCCCCGGCACCATGATGCGCACGTCGACGCCGCGCTTCACCGCCTGGGCGAGCAGCTCGACCAGGCCGTCGTCGGGGATGAAGTAGGGGTTCTCGATGACCAGCCGGTGCTGGGCGCTGGCGATCGCCATCTTGAGCAGCAGCTCGATCTCGGAGACGCCGCCGTGCGGCGAGGCGGCGACCACCTGGACCCGGCTGGTGCCGACCGCGCGCAGGATGGGGAAGTACTTCTCGCCCACCAGCACCTCGCCGGTCTCCTCCACCCAGTTCTCGGCGAAGGTCCCCTGCAGCTCGTTGACGACCGGTCCTTCGATGCGCAGCCCGGTGTCGCGCCAGTGCTCGGCATCCTGGGCATCGCCGGTCCACTCGGCGGCGATGCCGTGGCCGAAGATGTAGGCCGTCCGGCCGTCGAAGACGGCGACTTTGCGGTGGGTGCGGTTGTTGATGAGGCCGAGGTCGCGCAGGTGGAACGGGTGGTAGAACTCGACCCGGCAGCCCGCCTTGCGCATCCGCTCGAGAAGCGCGTGGTCCGCCTTGTGGGCCCCGAGGGCGTCCAAGGTAACCCGCACCTCGACGCCGCGCCGCGCCGCCGCGGCGAGCGCGTCCGCCACCTGGGCGCAGATCTTCCCCTTCCACCAGACATAGGTCTCGAGGTCGATCGTCCGTCGCGCCGCCAGGATGTCGGCGAGGAAGGGCGGGAAGAAGCCATCGCCGTTCTGCAGCACCTGGACGCGGTTGCCGGGGAGGATCTCCGCCCGCGCCAGGCCGGCGATCGACGGCAGCGACTCCGAGAAGCGGTCGATCGCCGGCACCTCGATGTGGGTCGTCCGCTGATGCTCGACCGACCAGAGGAGGACCGAGAGCGCCACGGCGGCGAGGATGAGCAGGATGTAGCCGACGAGCGAGACCTCGATCAGCCGCTCCTTGCGCTTGCCCTTGGTGCGTCGGACGGCCATCTCGGCTCTCCCCTCGCGCTCGACGGCGCTGGTTGACCCAAACTGCCGCGCCCGGCGGCTCAGGCCGCGCGGCGCAGCTCGACGACGACCGGCCAGTGGTCCGACGGCCCGACGCGGAGCACCCGCGAGGCGACCGTCGACCAGCCTGCATCGGCGAAGACGTAATCGAGGTGCTGGCGGGTCACCCGGTGGGTCGAGGCGAGGCCGCCGCAGGCGCGCAGGAGCTCCGCCGCCATGAGATGGCCGAGCTCCGGGGCGCTGGGTGGCGCGTTCAGGTCGCCCACCAGGACGAACGGGCTCGGCGTCTGCCGCAGCCGCTCGGCGAGCGCCTCCGCCTGCGCCTTGCGTGCCGACCGGCCCAGCCGCCCCCAGGCGGCGAGATGGGTGACGAGGAACTCGACCTCGGTCCCCCGCACCTCCACCCGCGAGGCGAGGATGGTGCGCGGCTCGCCGCTCCCCGGCAGCGGATGGACCGCCGACGAGCGCAGCTCGCCGCTGGTCAACACCGCGTTGCCGAACTCGCCGCCGGCGGCGCTCGCGGCGTCGGCACCCTTGCCTGCATCACGTTCCTCTCCCCCGAAGCTGCGGCCGAACCGCGCTGCCATCCCGGTCGCCGCGGCGAGCGCCGACGTCTGGTCGGCGCCACGCGCGCGCCAGCCGCCGCGATAGACCTCCTGCAGGCCGATGACGTCGGGTTTCTCGTCGGCGATCACGCGGGCGATGCGCTGCAGGTAGCTGGCGAGGAGGAGCGAGCCGTGCCCCTGCACGTTGTACGTCATCACCTTGAGATCGAAGGGGACCACCGGCAACCTACGGACAGCAAGTTCCGGACCACCGGCAACGAGCGGGGGCGGCTCGCCGCCGGCCCGGCTCAGGAGGCGGCCGCGGCGACGGCCCGCTCAGAGGTGGAAATTGCGCACCAGGTTGAAACCGAGCCGGACGTCGCGGGCGCGGAAGCCGGCGGCCGAGTCGCCGCCGAGGTACTGGTCGACCGTCGTCGCCCGCGAGTTGCCGAGGACGAGCGAGAAGAGGTGGTCGCCGACGGCCTTGGAGAGCGCGGCGTGCCAGGCGCCGACGCTCGTCTTGAGGTCGCTCACCCGCGGCACGTACTCGATGTCGAGCAGGCTGCCGCGGGGGAGCGGAACGGTGAGGCCGAGCGGCACGTTCCAGGCGTTGCGGAGGAGCGGCGTGTCGCGCACCCACGAAGGGCTCGCCTGGAGATTGATCCCCGGCAGCAGCTGCCGCGAGAGGACCAGCTGGACGAACGGCCGGTTGGGATCGACGACGCCCGGCCGCTCGAGGAGGTCGACGCCCGCCCGCACCGCGAGGGACAGCGGCACGCGGCGCGACTGCTGGAGGAACAGCTGCTTGGCGGCGAGCTCGAAGTCCTCCTCGAACGACGAGCGGTAGAGCTGCACGTCGAGGCGGCGGGTCACCCCATAGGCGACGCCGATGCCGACGTCGGCGCCGCTGTCGAGGCCCCAGAGATCGTGCGCGCTGCCGTCGTTGATCGGCTCCTGGAAGCGATGGGTGAAGAGGAGCTCGAGGTCCCCCTTGCGCACGGTGTACGGCGTCGGCTGATCGATCAGCCGCGTGCCGATGGGGTCGCGGTGGATCGGCGTGTCCGGGCTGGCGAAGCCGGCGGCCGCCGCCGCGCTGTCGGACTCGCTCTGCGCCGAGAGACGGCCGGCCGCGGAGAGGCCGACGAGCCCGGCGGCGAGAGCGGCGAGGAGGGCGATGCGGCGAGTGAGATGAGAGCGCTGCGTCACGGTCATCGATCGGTCATCCTCGCGTCGAAGCGCCGCCGCCGGCTCGATCGCGCCGTCACTGGCTGGGCGCCCCGGCGCGAATCCAGGCGGCGAGCCCGTCGAGCTGGGCGGCGGAGAGGAACGGCGGCCCGTCCTGCGGCATCCGGGAGCCGGAGATATCGGCGTCGCCGCGCACCTTCTTGAACAGGTAGCTGCGCTCCGGATCGCCGGGTTGGATGCGCGCCAGGCCGGGATTCTCCTGCGACGGCCGGCCGACGGTCTGGGCGTAGCTCTGGCCGGCCTGGAGGATCATCCCGCCCGCCGCCACGCCGCTCACATGGCACCCCGACTTGGCGCAGCTGGGGGTGAAGATCTCCGCCTGGACCTGGGCGAAGGTGAGCGCCGGGCCGCTCCCCGCCGGCGTCGCCGGCTCGGTGGGCGACTTCACCTTGCCGCAGCCAACTAGCACCGCGACCGCGAGGAGAGAGAGGAGGAGGCCCCTCCACCTCGCGGCCGCGGGCTCGCGCTGCTCATGGGCAGGTCGCGAAGGCATCGGTGTCCTGTACCGGCGCCGCGGCCTGATTGGACGGATTGAAGTAGACCCTGACCCGGTTCGTCTGGGTGTCGGTCACGGTCAGGGTGAACTGCACGTTGGTGGTCGCGGCGTAGAACACCCAGTAGCGGTTGAACGGCGGGCTGCAGGCGTTGAGCACCTTGACCAGCATCTCGATGTTGCCGCTGTTGAAGAAATAGAAGAGACCTGACTCCGGCGCCGATGGGACGGTCACCGCGTTGCCCATTCCCGACAGCGTGGGCGAGGTGAAGCTCACCTCGACCTTGAAGCGGCCGCCGTCGCCGAGGCAGAGGGTGTTGGGACCGCCGGGGACGCAGGTGGTCGGCACCGCGTTGGTGGCGGCGCCGGCGACGTTCGAATAGGGCGAGAAGCCGCCGCCGTTGAGGGCGCGGACCCGGAAGTTGTAGAAGGTCGAGGGACTGAGCCCGCTCACCAGGTCCGTCAGGCTGTTGCCGGGGACGGTGTCGATCTCCTGGAAGCTACCGCCCAGGCTCTGCTGCTCGACGTGGAACTCGGTGACCCCTGCCGACGCCTCGTTCCAGTTGAGCATGATGGTGCTCGTCGACTGCGGCGTCGCCAGGAGGTTGGTCGGCGCGGCGGGCACCGGCGGTGGTCCGCTGCCGCCGGTGTTCTCGGCGATGGTCAGCAGGGCGCTCGCCGGGCTGCCGAGCGTGGCGCCGCCGGTGGGGTTCGAGAGGGCCAGGTTGACGGTCTTGCTGGGGGCGCTCAGATGGCGATTGAGGATCGGCACGGTGAAGGTCTTGTTGGCCTCGTCGCCGTCCGCCCACGACAGGGTGCCGCTCGCGGCGGTGTAGTCGGTGCCCGCCTTGCCGGTGCCGTCGGAGGTGGCGTACTGCACCGACACCGCGCCATCCTCGCCGCCGCTGCGCTCGACGGTGATGGTGGCGTGGCCGGCCGCCTCGCCGACGCCGTAGCCCGAGTTGCTGAGCTTGAGGGCTCCGGGGCTCGGCGGCGGCGGCGCCTGCCCCTGCACGGTGACGGTGCCGGTCATCTCGAAGCCGTGGACCTGGCAGTGGTAGTGGACGACGCCGGCGGCGGTGAACGTGCGGCTGGCGGTCCAGCTCCCCGACGGCGTCGGGTCGCCCCCGGTATCGTTGCAGCCGTTGGCGCATTGAAAGCTGCCGTCGTCGGCGGTGACGTTGTGGGGGATGCCGCTCGAGTTGCTCCAGGTCACCGTGTCGCCGACCTGAATGGTGACCTGATTGGGCGAGTACGAGATCGTGCCGTTGGGGCCCACGGCGACGTGGAAGGTCGTCGCCGCGGCGGCACGGACGGTGAGCCCGGCGAGCGTCAGGGCCATCAGCAGAGCGAGCGAATAGCACGGAGCATGGCGCACGAGTCGCAGGCGTCCAGTCATCTGCATCTCCTCAAATCTCCTCTCAACAAGCGGTCAAAAAGTGTCTCGAAAAGGACGCGGCGGGCGGTTCAATAGCCGGTGGTGGGTGGCGGCGCGTCCTGACCGACGCGCACCGAGCCCTGCATCATGCAGCAGACGTAGTGGGTCTGGCAGTGATAGAGGGTGGTGACGCCGCTCTGCGTGAACGTGTGCTGGAAGGTCGCCCCGGCCTGGGTGAAGACCTTGCCGCTATCGAACGAGCCGTCGTTGGCGGTGACCGTGTGGCCGACCGTCGCCGAGCCCATGAGGACCCACTTGACGGTGTCGCCCGGGTTGATGTTGACCTCCTTGGGGACGAACTGGTCGTCCTGCACGGAGACCACGACGACCTGCGGCGAGGTGACGTTCGTCGGCGCGGTGGGCGACTTGCCTCCGCTACCGCCGCAAGCGGCGAGCAGCGCGACAGCGGAGAGGGCTGCGAAGCATAGAGAATGGCGCATGGGGGAAAATCCTCCTTGGTCGATCGGCCGGTATGTCCCGCCCGTGGCGCGGAGGTTCAACGGCGCGCTGCCCCGCGCGACGCCGTCGCGGCCCGGGCGGCCGGGCCGAGTTGCGGTTTGAACCTTCGGGCCGCCCGTCGGGACAAAGGGAGAAGCCGTCGGGGCGAGCTGGTAGAGTTGCGCTCGCTCCGGCACTCGACTCATGGCTTCTCGAGGGGCTCTTCCGCCCATGGCTCCGACCGCTCTGATCGCTCCTGACGAAGAGCACGCTCTCCTCCGGCGGGTGGCCACCCAGGACCGCAAGGCCTTCGAGGCCCTCTACCAGTGCTACTACCGGCGCCTCTTCGCCTATCTGTTCAAGGTGACGCGGCGGGGCGAGCTGGTCGAGGAGCTGGTCAACGACGTGATGCTGGCGATCTGGACCGGCGCGGCGCGCTTCGACGGGCGCTCGCGGGTCTCGACCTGGGTGTTCGGGATCGCCTACCACAAGGCTCTGAAGGCGCTGGCGCGCAACGCCTCGCCGCTCGGCGGCCCGGCGGCCCAGCCTGCCGAGGACGGACGCGAGGACCGCAACGCAGCCTTTGCGGCCGCGACCGAGGAGCCGGAGAACCTGCTCACCCGGCGCGAGCTGGCGACGACCCTGGGCAAGGCCCTCGGCACCCTGTCGCCGGAGCAGCGGGCGGTGGTCGAGCTGACCTACTACTACGAGCTCTCCTACAACGAGATCTCGGAGATCGTGGGCTGCCCGGTCAACACCGTGAAGACGAGGATGTTCCATGCTCGGCGGCGGCTGAAGGAGCTGCTGCCGCGGCTCGGGGTGTCGAGCCACGCCGGCTGACGATCGACGAGAACTGAGGAGACGACCGATGCAACCGCAACCCCCGAGCCCGCGCCGCGAGCATCAGCACCAGCGGGTCGAGCAGCTCCTGCCCTGGTACGTCAACGGCACGCTCGCCGCGGCCGAAAAGCGTGCCGTCGAGGAGCACCTGGCGGTCTGCCCGGCCTGTCGCGCGGAGCTCGCCGCCTGCCATGAGCTGTCGCGGGCGATCGACGACCTGGGAGAGGTCGCGCCGTCGCCGCATCCGGTCCAGCTCGCCCGCCTCCTGGCGCGGATCGACGCCGGCATCCCCAGCCAGGAGGTCCTCCCGGACGAGGACGCCGCGCCCGCCTCGGCAGCGTCTCAGGCGAGCGACTGCCAGCGCCCCCTCGCCTCTCCTCGCGACGCCGGCGTGATCCCGGCCGGCGACCGGCGCCTGGCGCGCCGCCTGACGGCGCTCCTCGCCGCCACGCCGCGGCCGATGCGCACGCTCCTCGCCGCCCAGCTCGCCGGCATCGCCCTCCTTGGCGGCCTCCTCAGCGCCGTCGTCGCCGGCCTCGGCGGACAGGCCGCGCCGCGGCGTCCCGCCCCGGCGCCGGTCTACCACACGCTCTCGGAGCCCGCGCCTCCGCCGACACCCGTGGCCCAGCTCCGCGTCGTGTTCGACGACGCCGCGACCGCCGCGGCCATCCACGAGATCCTCGCCGGCGTCCGCGGCCAGATCGTCTCCGGCCCTTCGCAGCTCGGCACCTACACGGTGGAGGTTCCCCGCGGCCGCGGCGCCGATCCCCTCGAAGTCGTCCTGCAGCACCTGCAGGGGCGCCGCGAGGTGAGCTTCGCCGGCCAGGTCGCCGGGAGCGACGGAGCGCAGCGCTGATGGGAGGCGTCGGCGGCCGCGGGCTCCGCGGCATGCTGCGGCTACCGAAGGTCGCCGGCGTCGGCATGAAGGCGATCGCCCTCTGCGGCGCTCTTTGCGGCACCCTTTTCGGCTTGCTCGGCTGCACCACGGCCGGCCCGACGGCGGCGGGCGGCCTCGCCGCCCATCCCGGCGCGCTCGCCGACGCGCCGGAGGTCACCCAGCATCAGGTGATGGTGACGCTCCGCCCGGCGCCCCCCACGCTGTGGAACCAGACCACCCGCGAGCTCGAGCTCAACTACCGGCTGCAGACGGTCTTCGCCTGGTCGATGGAGTCGCTCGGCGAGCGCTGCATCGTCTTCAACGTTCTCAACAACCGCTCGGCGACACATGTCGTCGAGCAGCTCACCGGCGATCCGCGGGTGGGGACCGCGCAGCTCATCCAGAGCTTCGAGGTGCTCGCCGACCTGCCGGAGGCCGCGGCGCGCAGCATGGGCGGCGGCTACGCGCGGCTGCAGCGCGGGGCGCAGCTCCTGCGGCTCGCCGCCGCCCACCGGATGGCGACGGGGAGAGGGGTCCGCGTCGCGGTGGTGGACACCGGCGTCGACGTCGGGCACCCCGACCTCAAGAATCGCATCGCCAGGGCGCAGAGCTTCGTCGATCGCGGCGAGCAGACCTTCACCTCGGACATCCACGGCACCGCGGTCGCCGGGGTGATCGCCGCCGACGGCGAGAGCGAAGGGCGCATCGCGAGCGCGGCGCCGGAGGCCGAGATCTTCGCCCTCAAGGCGTGCTGGCCGCAGCCGGTCGGCAGCCGCCAGGCGGTCTGCAACAGCTACACGCTGGCGCGGGCGATCGATTTCGCCATCATCGAGCACGCCCAGATCCTCAATTTCAGCCTCGCCGGCCCGCGCGATCCGCTGCTCGCGCGCCTCGTCCGCACCGCTCTCGCGCACGGCATCACCGTGGTGGCCGCCGAAGCACCGAGCCCCGGCGGCGGCGAGTTCCCCGCCTCGCTCGAGGGCGTCATCGGCGTCGTGGCGAGCGATCTCGACGGCGGCCTGCGCGGACCCGCTCCCACCCGCTCGCGGCTCGCGGCGCCGGGCGTCGACATCCTGACGACGGTGCCGCACGGCGCCTACGACTTCTTCTCCGGCAGCTCGCTCGCCGCCGCCGAGGTCTCCGGCGTCGTCGCCCTCCTCCTCGAGAAGAACCCCCACCTCACCCCCGCCCAGGTACGCGAGGCGCTCGTCCGCTCGGCGAAGCCGATCAAGCTGCAGCCCGGCGATCCCGCCCTCGAGGTCAGCCTCGTCGACGCCTGCGCCGCGGTGGCGCAGATCGCCGGCGGCAGCTGCTGACGGCGAGCGGCCGCCGCGTCTGCAACAGCCTCCGCTACCGGCGGCCGCTCAGGAGCCGCTCTTCACCGGCGCCGGCGCCGCCGGCTTGCCGTCCAGCTCCTCGAGCGTCGCCTCCGAAGCCGGGCGCTCCGTCTGCAGCCGCGCCGCGACCTGCTCGGCCTGGGCCATGACGCGGAGGACGTTGCCGCCGGCGAGCTTCTCCACCTCCGCCTCGCTCCAGCCGCGGCGGAGCAGCTCGGCGAGGAGGTTCGGGTAGCGGTCGACCCCCTCGAGGCCCGCGGGAAGCGAGGTGACGCCGTCGAAGTCCGAGCCGATGCCGACGTGGTCGACGCCGGCCACGCGGCGCACGTGCTCGATGTGGTCGGCGACCTGGGCGAGGGTGGCGCGCGGCGCCGGGTGAGCCTTCTGCCAGGCCTCGACGGCGGCCTTCACCCGCTCCGGGTTTCCCGGCGCCAGCGCCTTGGCGCGCGCCTGCTCGGCGTCGTTCTCAGCGTTCCAGGCGCGCACCGCCTCCGAGGTGAAGGTGGGGACAAAACTCACCATGACGACGCCGCCGTTCGCCGGCAGCAGGCGGAGCACCTCGTCCGGCACGTCGCGCGGGTGGTCGGTGAGGGCGCGCGCCGAGGAGTGGGAGAAGATGACCGGCGCCGCGGAGACGGCGATCGCCCGCTTCATCGTCGACGGCGCCACGTGCGAGAGGTCGACCAGCATGCCCAACCGGTTCATCTCGCGCACCACCTCCTCGCCGAAGCGGGTGAGGCCGCCGTGGCGCGGCTCGTCGGTCGCCGAATCGGCCCAGGCGGTGTCGCTGCTGTGGGTGAGCGTCATGTAGCGGGCGCCGGCGGCGTAGAGCGCGCGCAGGGCGGCGAGCGAATCGTCGATCGAGTGGCCGCCCTCCATGCCGATCAGCGAGGCGATCTTGCCGGCGCGGTGGATGCGCCGCACGTCGTCGGCGGTGAAAGCCAGGGCGAAGGTGTCGGGATAACGGGCGACCAAGCGGTGCACCATGTCGATCTGCTCGAGGGTCGCCTCGACCGCCGCCGGACCCTTGAGCTCGACCGGCACGTAGACCGACCAGAACTGGCCGCCGAGTCCGCCGCGGCGCAGGCGCGGGATGTCGGTGTGCATCGGCGGCACCAGATGGCTGGTGTCGGCCGCCAGATCGAGCCGTGAAAGTTGGCCGTGGAAACGATCGCGCACCTGCCAGGGCACGTCGTTGTGGCCGTCGATGAGCGGCGCGCGCTCGAGGATCTGGCGCGCCCGGCGGACGAAGGCGGCATCGGGCTCGCCAGCCTGAGCGGCGGGCGTGGCGGCGGCGGCTTCTGCAGCGGATGCCGCCGTCGGAGCGGCGGTTCGGGCTCGCGCCGCGGGCGGCGCGGCGAGCGGGCAGGCGAGGGCCAGGGCGAGCGCCGCCAGGCGCCCGGTCGTCGATCGCATCGTGATCTCCTCCCCGGAGGATCTCCGGGTCAGCAGCCGGCCTGATGGCCGGCGGCGCGACACTCGCCGTTCAGAGGATGCGGACGTCGACGTACGGCGGCAGCGGCTGGATGTGCTCGAGATCGTTCTCCAGCACCGCCACCTCGCCGTTCGGCCCGGTCCGCTCGACCTCCTTGAAGCCGGCGAACTTGTAGGTCACGTACATCATCCGGTTGCGCTCGTTGGAGACGAACTCGGCGCGCAGCCGCGCCCCCGCCCGCTTCGCCTCGGCGAGGATGTGGTTGATCATGATCGTCCCCACCCCTTTCGACATCACCCGGCAGGACATCAGGAGGAGCTTGACCGACCAGATGCTCGTCGTGCAGTCGACGAGCGCCAGGCCGATCTTGCCGTAGGTGCCGTAGCGGTCGGTGAGCGAGGCGATGAGCAGGCGGTGCTGCGGCGACCGGCTGAAGGCGGCGAGCTCCTCGTAGGAGTAGGTGTAGCCGGTGGTGTTGAGCTGGTGGGTGCGGACGGTCAGCTCCTCGGCGCGCTTCAGGTCCTCCTCGCGCGCCGGCGCCAGGGTGAAGATCATGCCGAGGCCGGCGAGGAACTCCTCCTTCGGACCGACGAAATCCCCTTCGGCGCGGTTGCGGTGGATGTCGGCCTGGTACATGGCGCGGCGCTTGCGCGAGTCCTCGGTGATGAAGCGCGGCATCATCTCCGGCAGCTCGACGATGCCCGCGAGGTCGGCCGAATCGATGCAGAGCACCTGCGGATGGGAGAAGGCGACCTCCTCGCGCTCGAACGGCTGGTCGTCGACGAAGGCGACGGCGTCGAGGCCGATGTTGATGTCGGCGGCGATCTGCGCGATCGAGGCGGCCTTCGAGCCCCAGTTGATCTGCGGATAGAGGAAGTAGTCCGCGAGGCCGAGCTCGGCGAGCTTCGAAATCGCGGCGTCGTGGTCGTTGCGGCTGGCGATCGAGTGCAGGATGCCGCGCTCGTCGAGCGTCTTCAAGATCTCGCCGACCTGCGGACGGAGCGTCACCTGCGGGTCCTCGAGCAGGATGCCATCCCAGACGGTATGGTCGAGGTCCCAGACCAGACACTTGATCGTCTGTTTCTTCTTCTTGCCGGCCTCGCCACCGGGCCTCTCGGTATCCTGCTGGAGCTGGTCGGCGGTGGCGGTCGTCGGGTCCATGCTCAGAGCTCCTGGAAATCGAAGCGGGAGATGGTGATCTGCTGGATCTGATTGCTCCCCTCGATGATCTCCATCACCTTCGAGTCGCGGAAGTAGCGGGCGACAGGGAAGCCAGCGCTGCAGCCGTTGGCGCCGTGGATCTGTACCGCGTCGCTCGCCGCCTGCGCCGCCAGCCGGCCGCAGAAGTACTTGGCGACCATGGTCTCGGGGAGGGCGCCCGGATCCCCCGTCTGGCGCAGGTGGCCGGCCCGGCAGCAGAGCAGGCGGCCGGCATGGACGCCGGTCACCATGTCGGAGAGCATGGCGCGGACGAGCTGATGCTCGCCGATCGGCGCCCCGAACTGGCGGCGCGAAGCGGCGTACTCGCGGCAGGCGTCGAGGCACGCCTGTGCGATGCCCACCGAGCCCCAGGCGACGCTGTAGCGCCCCTGCTCGAGCGCCGCGGCGGCGACGTGCGAGATGCCGAAGCCGATGCGGCCGAGGAGGCTGGCGCGCGGCACCCGGCAGCCGGCGAGCTCGATGCCGGCGAGCATCGCGGCGCGGGTGCCGAGCATGCCGCGGATCGGCGTCGTGGTGAGCCCCGGCGTGTCGCGCTCGACGAGGAAGGCGGTGGGTTTGCCGGCACACTGCGCGAAGACCAGGTAGAGCCCGGCGATCTCGCCGAAGGTCGTCCACTTCTTGCGCCCGTCGAGGACGAAGCCGCCCGTCGCCGGGTCCTCCGTCGCGCTGGTCTCGACCGCCTTGGCGTCGCTGCCGGCGCCCTCCTCGGAGAGGGCGAGCGCCCCCAGCACCTCGCCCCTGACCAGCGCCGGCAGCCAGCGCTCGCGCTGCTCGCGGCTCCCCCAGCGGAGGATGGCGTGCGCCACCATGTCGTGGACGGTCAACAGCGAGCGGACCGACGAGCAGGCGCGGCCGATCTCCTCGGTCAGCAGGCCGTAGGTAATCATGTCGAGGCCGCGGCCGCCATGCTCGGCGGGGACCAGCGAGCCCAGGTAGCCGCGCGCCGCGAGCTCGCCCGGCAGCCCGGCGGGCACCGCCTCGTCGCGATCCCAGCGGTCAGCGTGGGGGACGATCGCCGCGGCGGCGAAGTCGCGGAACTCCTGGCGCGCCGCGCGCTGACCGGGCGACAGCTCGAGGCGCATGCCGGCGGGCTCGGCGGCTTCTGACGGGGGCGCCGCGGCCGCCGCGGACTCGTGGGCTGCCGTGCGGTCGATCACTTCGGCCACCGCGGCCTCACTTCGCGGCGGGAGCGCCGCTCTTGCGCTCGACCAGCGCCGCGATCGCCCGGATGGAGCGGAAGTTGTCGAGATCGAGGTCCTGGTCCTCGACGCGGACGCCGAACTCCTTCTCGACGAAGGCGACGAGCTGCATGGCGAGGAGCGAGTTGACGAAGCCGAGGGCGAAGATGTCCTCCTCCGGCTGCAGGTCGTGGCTCTTGAAGAAGCGGGAGAGGAACTCTTTGATCTTCAGTTCGTGCGCATCGTTCTCGTGCATGGGGAAGCCGGGCCTCGGGATCAAGTGGCGATGCCGTAGTCGTAGAAGCCCTTGCCGCTCTTGCGCCCATGGAGGCCGGCGTCGACCATCTTCTTGAGCAGCGGGCAGGGGCGATACTTGCTGTCGTCGAACGCGTCGTGGAGCACGTCGATCGAGTAGAGGATGGTGTCGAGCCCGATCAGGTCGGCGGTTTCGAGCGGCCCCATCTTGTGGCCGAAGCAGCTCTTGAACAGGTGGTCGACCTGCTCCGCCGTGGCGACCCCTTCGTGCACAAGATAGACCGCCTCGTTGACGGTCAGCATGAGCACGCGGTTGGAGACGAAGCCGGGCGAATCGTTGACGACGATCGCCTCCTTGCCCATGCGGGAGAGGACGCCGAGCGCGGTGGCGAGAGTCTCCTCGCTGGTGTGATAGCCGCGGATGACCTCGACCGTCGGCTTGAGCGGCACCGGGTTCATGAAATGGATGCCGAGGACGCGCGGCGCGCGCCGGGTGGCGCCGCCGATGCGGGTGATGGGGATCGCCGAGGTGTTGGCGGCGAAGCAGACCTCCTCGCGGCAGACGCGGTCGAGGCGCTCGTAGATGGGGAGCTTGACCTCCCACTTCTCGGTGGCGTTCTCGATGACGAAGTCGGCGGCGGCCAGGGCGTCGAAATCGGTGGTGAAGAGGATGCGGTCGAGGACCGCATCCGCCCCTTCGCCGCCGGCGCCCTTCTTGAACATGCCCTGGAAGCGCACGCCGTTGCGGATGCCCGCCCGCGAGCGCTCGAGCGCCTCCTGGGCGACGTCGACGAGCACCACCCGGTGGCCGGTCTGCGAGAGATTCTGCGCCACGCCGACGCCCATCACGCCGGCGCCCACGACACCTACCGTCTGGATGTCCATCGACCCTTCACATCTCCTTGTCCCGTGGCCCCGCCTGCCGGCGGCCGCGGGCTCTCGTCATCATATCGGGTTCGCCCGGACGGCCGGCCCGGCGGTCCTGCCGCCGGACGACCGAGCCCCGACTCTCTTAGGGTGCGACCCGCCCCCCGGCGCGGGACGGCGCGGGACCGCGGCTCGGGCGCCGGCGCCGGGCTCAGCGCACGTTCCAGAGCTTGTGCTGTTGCAGCGAGAGGCGCCAGCGCGGGTTCTCGCGCACCAGGCGGACGCACCACTCGAGGGTCCGGCGGTCGACCGCTTCGCCGTCGAACGCCGGCGAGATCAGGAAGTGCTCGGCGACGACGACGGTCGCCGGGATCGCCTGGCCGAAGCCGCGCACGTACTTGACCTCGTCCGCCGAGCGCTGCCGGAGAGCGTGCTCGGCGACCTTCGGCGACACCGTGATCCAGTCGATGCCCGCCGGCAGCGCGCGGCTGCCGTTGGTCTCGATCGCCAGCTGGTAGCCGGCGGCATGGAGGGTGTCGATCAGCTCGCGGTCGACCTGGAGAGCTGGCTCGCCGCCGGTGAGGACCACCCAGCGGCAGCCCTCCCCTACCGCTGCGAGCTCCGCCACGATCTCCGCCGCGGTCAGCCGGCGTCCCGACTCGAACTCGGTGTCGCAGTCGAAGCCATGGGTCTCGGCGGTACAGGCTAGATTGCAGCGCGAGAAACGGAGGAAGAGGTTGGCGGTGCCGGCGCGGACGCCCTCGCCCTGGAGGCTGTAGAAGATCTCGTTGACCAGGTAGTCCGCCACGCCCGCCAGTCTACCAACGCCCCCTGAAACCGCGAGCGGCTACGGGAACCGGACGCCTCAGCGGCGCAGCCCGGCGAGGAGGCGCCGCAGGAGGTCGAGATCCACCGGCTTCACCAGGTGGTGGTCGAACCCCGCCTCGCGGCCGGCGGCGCGATCGCTCTCCTGTCCGTAGCCGGTGACGGCGATCACCAGGACGCCGGCGAGGTCGGGCTCGCGGCGCAGCCACCGCGCGACCTCGAAACCGTTCATCTTCGGCAGGCCGATGTCGAGGAGGACCGCGTGCGGCCGGAAGGCGGCGGCGGCCGCGATCGCGGCCTGGCCGTCGTGGACGACTTCGGCTACGTAATCCCATAGACGGAGGAGGTCGGCGAGAGTCTCCGCCGCGTCGACGTTGTCCTCGACGACCAGCACCCGGACGTCCCTCTCGACGGAGGCGGGGGAAGAGTCGGGAGCGGGCATCGGAGGAGAGCGATTCTAGCGCGCGGCGGCTCCGCCCGCACCGCCGCCGGCGGCCGCGGTGCCTGCCGCGCCGCCGCAGCGCATCCCGGCACCGGTGAGTGACCTGTGCGCCTCCTGCCGCCTTCTACGTCAAAGGACTGCGCGGAGAGTGCACCTCAACACCCACTTCCACTTTATTTCTGAACTGTTTCTTTGCGCGACGGCGCCGCCTGCCGAGGGCGTTTGCGCGCTGGCGATCGAGTGTCCCGGGCGCCTTTCCTTTCGGCACCCTCTCTGCAGCAAACGAAAGCGCCACGCTCGCCCCGGCGAATGTCAAATTTCTTTGCGCACGGGACTTCGGGAAATGCGCTTGGAGATTCGTGCATAATCCCGCCACACAGACCACTGATTTTCCCGCTGGCAGTCGCGAGGCTGTCGCGGTCGAACAATGTTGGCGAGGCGGGAGGCTGCGCCATTCCCGGTGCTCCCGAAATCCCGTCTAAAAGGAGAGATGACATGTCACGTATCGCGCGCCGCACCCTCCCCGCACTGCTCGTCGTCCTCGTCCTCGGCATCGTCCCCGTTCCCGCGGCCCAGGCCCTGTCGATCTCCCACAGGAGTTCGACGAATATCTATGGCCCCATCGATCTCAGCGGCTTTCTTCGCCACCTGTGGACGAGCCTGTCGACGATCTTTGGCCGCGATGGAGCTGGAACTGACCCAAACGGCAAACCCGGCCCCGGCCATTGAAGCCCCTGGCGCCGGTCCTTCCCGAGGGACCGGCGCCCGCCGAGCCGCGTTTTGGGCCGCGATGTCCTCTCAGAGTTGAACTCCGTGTCACTTCGGCGTAAAATCCGCCCATAATCTACTTAGCCCTTGGCGCCGTATGTAGGGTAAGGGGACGATCAAGGGGATGTCCACCGATCCACCCGGAGAGGCCGTGCGATGCCTGTAAGGCACCTGGATGTCTTGCTGCTTGAGAAGTTTGCGGCCGCGCGGCTACGGCCCGACGAGATGATTCGCGCCGGCCGCCATCTCTCCTCCTGTTCCGTCTGCCGAGGAAGACTGCGGCGCGGCGTGAAGAACGGGGAGCAGCTACTCCGTCGGCTCCATCTCAACGACCAACAGGGTTCGACTGCCGAGGAATACGAGGATCTCTTCGATCGGCTTTCCGATGAGACCAACCGCAAGGTTCAGAGACTTCAGAACGAAAAGAGTGACGCCCCGCGGCTGCTCCGGATTTTCTTGGCTCATTCAGCTACGGAGCAGGAAGCAATCGCTCAGAATGATGGTGTATTTCAGACAGCCGCCTTCATCGAAGGAATACTCGACAGAGCGCGCAACACTTGGGGCGATGATCAGTTTCGGTCGGAGTGGTTCTCGAACCTGGCGCTTGGAGTAGCCGATCGGCTAGACGTCGAAGTCTATGGCAGCGGTTTGATAAGTGACCTCAAGGCACGCGCTTGGGGATTCGTTGCCAATGCCCGCCGCATTCATTCCGACTTCCGCGGCGCAGAGGCGGCTTTCCGCGCCGCCGAAGACATGCTCGTCGACGGAAGTGGCGACCCATTGGAGTGGGCCCGTCTCCTAGATTTGAAAGCTTCTCTCCGTCGTGCTCAGCGTCGTTTTGAAGAGGCACTCCATCTCCTGGACGAGGTCGTGGGGATCTATCGCAAGATCAACGAACACCATCTTGAAGGCAGAGCGCTAATCAGCAAAGCGCTGATTTTCAACCACGCGAGTGAGCCAGAAAAGGCCGTACCTCTTCTGTTCGAGGCTCTAGAAAAGATCGACAGGAGTAAAGAGCACAGACTGCTATTCAACATTCTCCAGAACCTCTCGCTGAGTTTGGTCACCCTCGGCCAGTATGACCAAGCGGCCGTCTTGCTCCCTCAAGCCCGACAGGCGGCGGTAGAGCTGGGGACCGCGGATGACATGACTCGAACTTTGTGGGTTGAGGGGCTGCTGGATCTTGGGATGCACAGATTTTCGGATGCCGAAGGCAAGCTGCAAAAGGTACGAGACCGATATGTAGAAATCGGGATCGGCTATAACGCGGCGCTGGTTTCGCTAGACCTTGCTAAGGTCTATCTGCAACAAGGCCGAAACGACGAGACCAAGCGAGTGGCGGCCGAGATGCATCCGATCTTTGTCGCACAAGACGTACAGCGCGAGGCCATCGCCGCCCTTCTCGTCTTCCAGCAGGCGGCCGAGCAGGAGAGCGCTTCTCTGCAGCTGGTCGAGCAGGTGATTCGCAGCGTGCGGCGGGCGCAGGCTGGACCGCAGCCGCGGCCCGAGCGCCCGACCTGAGGCGTCGTTCCGGAGGGGGCCGCCGCGGCGCTCTCCGGCCCCCTCCGAGCTACCGGTAGATCCCCGCCCCTTCGCGGACGAACTCCTCCGCCTTCTCCCTCAGGCCGGCCTCAAGGGCCTGCCGCTCGTCGAGCTCCTGCTGGGCGGCGTACTCGCGCACCTCCTCAGTGATCTTCATCGAGCAGAAATGCGGCCCGCACATGGAGCAGAAGTGGGCGACCTTGGCGCCCTCCTGGGGCAGCGTCTCGTCGTGGTAGGCGCGCGCCGTGTCGGGGTCGAGCGAGAGGTTGAACTGATCCTCCCAGCGGAACTCGAAGCGCGCCTTGGAGAGGGCGTCGTCGCGCCGCTGCGCCCCGGGATGCCCCTTGGCGAGGTCCGCCGCGTGGGCGGCGATCTTGTAGGCGATGACGCCGTCCTTGACGTCCTGCTTGTTCGGCAGGCCGAGGTGCTCCTTGGGGGTGACGTAGCAGAGCATGGCGCAGCCGTACCAGCCGATCATCGCGGCGCCGATCGCCGAGGTGATGTGGTCGTAGCCCGGCGCGACGTCGGTGGTGAGGGGGCCGAGGGTGTAGAACGGCGCCTCGCCGCAGGTGGCGAGCTGCTTCTCCATGTTGACCTGGATGAGGTGCATGGGCACGTGGCCGGGCCCCTCGATCATCACCTGCACGTCGTGGCTCCAGGCGACCCGCGTCAGCTCGCCGAGGGTGTCGAGCTCGGCGAACTGCGCGGCGTCGTTGGCGTCGGCGATGGCGCCCGGCCGCAGGCCGTCGCCGAGGCTGAAGGAGACGTCGTAGGCCTTCATGATCTCGCAGATCTCGGCGAAGTGCTCGTGGGCGAAGTTCTCGCGGTGATGCGCCAGGCACCACTTCGCATGGATCGAGCCGCCGCGCGAGACGATGCCGGTCAGCCGCCCGGCGGTCAGCGGCACGTAGCGCAGCAGCACGCCGGCATGGATGGTGAAGTAGTCGACGCCCTGCTCGGCCTGCTCGATCAGCGTGTCGCGGTAGACCTCCCAGGTGAGGTCCTCCGCCCGGCCGCCGACCTTTTCGAGCGCCTGATAGATCGGCACCGTGCCGATCGGCACCGGCGAGTTGCGGAGGATCCACTCGCGGGTCTCGTGGATGTTCTTGCCGGTCGACAGGTCCATGACCGTGTCGGCGCCCCAGCGGATCGCCCAGGTCATCTTCTCGACCTCCTCGTCGATCGACGAGGTGACCGCCGAGTTGCCGAGGTTGGCGTTGATCTTGACCAGGAAGTTGCGGCCGATCGCCATCGGCTCGCTCTCCGGATGGTTGATGTTGGCGGGCAGGATGGCGCGGCCGCGGGCCACCTCGTCGCGCACGAACTCTGGCGTGATGCGCTCCGGGATCGCCGCCCCCCAGGAATGGCCGGGGTGCGGCGCGCCGCCGGCGCGCCGGCCGGCGCCCTGCGCTAGCCCTACCGGTCCGACCACGGGGAGTCCCGCTGCCCGAGCCGGCTCGCGCCGCAGGCTCTCCCGGCGCTGGTTCTCGCGGATCGCCACGAACTCCATCTCCGGCGTCACGATGCCTCGGCGGGCATAGTGCATCTGCGTCACGTTGGCGGCGGCGCGGGCGCGGTGCGGCCGGCGGATGTGGGCGAAGCGCAGCGCGTCGAGCGCCGGATCGGCGAGCCGCCGCCGGCCGTACTCCGAGGAGACCTGCGGCAGCTCCTCGACGTCGCCGCGGCCGCGGATCCAGGGGAGGCGGAGGGGAGCCAGACCGCGCTCCAGGTCCACCTCGATCGCCGGGTCGGTGTAGGGCCCCGAGGTGTCGTAGAGGACGAGCGGCGGATTCTCCTCCTCGCCGCGTGAGCTCTGGGTGGGCGAGAGATGGATCTCGCGCATCGGCACCCGCACGCCGGGGCGCTCCCCCTCGACGTGGATCTTGCGCGCCCCCGCTGCCTGCGCGCCGGTGGCCTGGCCAACCTGGACGGTGGATCGATCGCTTGCGATCAAGAGACTTTCCTTTCTGGATGGCGGAAGCTCGCGGGCGCAACGAGAAAAGCCGCACCCGGCAGGGTGCGGCCTCGAGGATGCGGCTCCGAGCTGGCCATCGTCGCTTCCCTTCGCTGGCATTACCCAGATCAGGTGTTTGAGGGTCGTCCGTCGCCGGACTCTCAGCCTCGCGGCTCCCCTAGCACTGCGCGTCGCATCGTACCATGCGCCCGCGGAGCGGGGAGGCGGCGGCCGGCTCGCTCCTCTTGCTGAGGACCCCACCGCCGCGTGTGATGTATCGTCTCCCTGCGGCAATCCGCGAGAGATCCGCCCTTGTCCGACGACCCCTCCAGCCCGCCTTCCGCTCGGCGACCGCGGCGCGCCCCGGGCGCCGGCGACCGCCTCGTCTCGGTCGTCATCCCCACCCAGAACGCCGCGGCGCACATCGAGCGCACCATCGCCGCGGTCTTCGATCAGGCGCCGTCGGCCGGCGTCAAGCTCGAGGTGGTGGTGGCGGACGAGGGCTCGACGGACGAAACCGCCATGCTCGCCTGCCGCGCCGGCGCGCGGGTGATCCTCCTCGGCGGGCCGGGCGGCCGCGGCCTCGACGGCTCGCTCGGCTCGGCGCAGAGCCGCGGCGCCGCCGCCGCGCTGGGCGACGACGTCGTCTTCCTCGATTCGTCCTGCGCTCCGCCGGCGGGCTGGCTGCTCACGGTCCTCGCCGAGCACGACCGCGCCGCGGCCGAGGGTCCCGCCAGCGGCGAGGCTCACGGCGAACCGCCGGAGCCTTCCTAGCCCTCTGCTACGATCCGCCCGCACTCCGGGAGGTCCCATGCTCGACCGCGCCACCGCCGGCCTTGTCGCCGGGCTCGCAGCGTTTTTCGCCATCGCCGCCGTCGCCGCTCCGCTCGGCTCCGCCGCCCGTGCGGCGACTCCGCCAGCGCCGCTCTCGGCGCCCGCCGCCGCGCCGGCCGAGTGGCTGACCCCAGCCGAGGCCGCCGGCTTCCGCTCGACTCCCAGCTACGCGGAAACCCTCGCCTTTCTCGACCGCCTGGCCCGCCGGATGCCGGAGATGACCGTCCGCTTCTATGGCAGCTCGGCGGGCGGGCGGCCGCTGCCGGTCGTCATCGTCGACCGCGACCGCGCCTCCCGCCCGGCGGCCGACGGCGCCCCCAGGCAGCGGCCGGTGGTGCTCATTCAGAACGGCATCCACGCCGGCGAGATCGACGGCAAGGACGCCTGCCTGATGCTGCTGCGCGATCTCGCCCTCGGCCGCCGCCGCGAGCTGCTCGCCGCCGCCACCCTCCTCATCCTGCCGATCTACAACGTCGACGGCCACGAGCGGGTGTCGCCCTACAACCGGCCCAACCAGAACGGCCCGGTCGAGGGGATGGGCTTCCGCACCACCACCGACGGCCTCGACCTCAACCGCGACTACCTGAAGCTGGCGAGCCCCGAGGCGCGGGCGCTCGTCGGCCTCGCCAACGCCTGGCGGCCGGACCTCTACGTCGACGACCACGTAACCGACGGCGTCGACCTCGATTGGGTGCTGACGACCACCTGGGTCGAGGCGCCGCAGGCGGCGGCACCGGTCGACCGCTGGCAGCGCGCCCACCTCCCCGCGGTGCTCGCCGCGGTGGCCCGCGACGGCCACAAGAACGGCCCCTACGTCGACTTGAAGGATCACAACGATCTGCGCCAGGGCATCAGCTCCTGGGTCGGCCAGCCGCGCTACTCGAGCGGCTACTTCCCGCTCCGCAACCGGCCGTCGATCCTCGTCGAGATGCACTCCTACAAGCCGTACCGCGACCGGGTGCTCGCCAACCGCGACTTCCTCGCCGAGCTCCTCGCCGAGATCGGCCGCGACCCGCAGGCGCTCCGCCGCGCCGTCGCCGAGGCCGACGCGGGGACGGTCGCCCTCGGCCGCCCCGCCGCGCCGCCGTCGACGGTCGCCGTCGCCTACGAGGAGAGCCCGGCCGCCGACACCCTGCGGGTGCCGTTCTACGCCGCGCGCCTCGCCACCTCGGTGGTGACCGGCAAGCCGCTCCTCCGCTTCACCCGCGGCGAGGTGGAAGAGCTCGCCGTCCCCTGGTTCCACGGCTCGCGCATCGCCGCCGAGCTGCCGCGGCCGCGCGGCTACCTGGTGCCGCCCGGCTGGCCGGCGATCGAGGAGCGCCTGCGCGGCCACGGCCTCGCCGTCCGCCGGCTGACGACGGCGGTCGAGCTGCCCGTCGAGACCGCGCGCGTCGCCGCCCCCATCTACGCCGCGGCGCCCTACCAGGGCCTGACGCGGATCGAGAAGGTGCAGGTCCGCCGCGCCGTCGAGCGGCGGACCATCCCCGCCGGCAGCCTGTGGATCCCCGCCGACCAGGCCGATTTCGCGGTCGCCGTGGCTCTCCTCGAGCCCGATTCGCCGGACTCGCTCCTCGCCTGGGGGCTGCTGTCGAGCGTCTTCGAGCGCAAGGAGTACTTCGAGCCGCGGGTGCTCGAGGGGCTGGCCGAAGAGAAGCTGGCGGACCCCGCCATCGCCGCCGCCTGGCGGCTCGCTCTCGCCGACCCGGCCTTCGCCGGCGACGCCGCCGCCCGCGCCGAGTGGTGGTACCGCCACACGCCGCATCGCGACGAGGGGATCGGCCTGGTGCCGGTCTTCCGCGTCGTCTCGCCGCCAGACCTGGGGAAGACCGAGCCCTGGAATGAGCCAGCCGCCGAGGGCGGCGGCGGCCGCTAGCGGGCGGCCCGCCGCGTCAGCCAGCCGTCGAGGCTCAGGCGGTCGCGCTCCGGCGGCACGGCGAGGGCGATGGCGAGGAGCAGCAGACGGGGAAAGATGTGGTGCGTGGTGTCGTAGAGCGGCTCGAGGAGCAGGTGTCCGTAGGTCACCACGACGAGGATGCAGCCGAGCGCGACATAGGCCTCGCGCCGCCGCCAACCCAAGCAGACGAGGGCGCCGGCGGCGAGCTCGACGAAGGGGATCACGACGCCGAAGGTCCACAGCAGCCAGAGCGGGATCCAGCTCGCCGCGTAGGGCTCGATGAAGAACCGCCGGGCGTGGCCGAGAGGTCCCAGCTCGAAGGTCTTCCAGAAGCCCGCCATGAAGAAGATCAGCCCCAGCACCCAGCGGACGAAGAAGACCGCCCAGGCGACGCCGTCGAGGGGCACCGGCGGCGTGGTCGCCCCGACCGGCGCGATCGTCTGGCTCGCCGCCGCGCCCATCAATAGATCCCCGGCACGAAGCGCTTGACCCTCGTCGCGTACTGCCGGTAGGCGTCGCCGAAGGCGGCGCCGAGCACCCGCTCCTCCGCTCGCGCGCGGAGATCGGCACCGACGCAGATGAGGAGCAGGCCGGTGAGGACGACCGGGGTGGGCATCCAGAGGAAGCTGCCGGCGGCGATGAGGATCATCCCCAGATAGATCGGGTTGCGCACGAAGCGGAACGGGCCGCCGGTCGCCAGCTCATGGCCCTGCTCGACGCGGGCGCGCAGGCGCCAGGAGCCGAAGACGGTGAGCGTCCAGGCGGCGAGGCCGGCCGCCGCGAGGATCACCGCGGCGCCCGCCGCCGGCTGCGGCGGGAAGAGGAAGCGGACAGGGAAGATGCGGAGCGGCCGGCCGGAGACGACGGCGCCGATCCCGAAGTAGAGGACGAACATGGCGAAGGCGTGGAATCCCAGCACGACGCGCGAGTAGCGGTCGGTGACCGCGGTGGCTTCGGGCTCCGGCGCCGATTCCAGCGCCGGCTGCTGGTCCGGCTGCGCGTGCAGCGCCGGCTGTTGATCGGGCGGCGCGTTCGGCGCAGCCGGGCGCCTCCTGCGCAGCAGCAGGCGCGGCAGAAAGGTGAAGAAGAAGACGGCGTGAAAGCCGTAGATCCAGAAATTGGGCATGGTGCCGCCGATCATACAGGGAGGCATCTCGCCCCCCGAGGGCGCACGATAGGATGGAGCGCTCCAGACATGGCTCACGAAAGGAACGACGGATGGCGATCCAGATCGGCGACAAGCTCCCCGACGTGACACTCCTCACCCTCGACCCCCAGGGCCAGCCGCGGCCGGTCGGCACCGCCGAGCTCTTCCGCGGCAAGCGCGCGGTGCTCGTCGCCGTCCCCGGCGCCTTCACTCCCACCTGCTCGGACTACCACCTGCCCGGCTACGTGCTGCGCGCCGACGAGCTGCTCGCCAAGGGCATCGACCTCATCGTCTGCACGGCGGTCAACGACGCCTTTGTGATGGGGGCCTGGGGGAAGCTGCGCGGCACCGGCGACAAGATCGTCCTCCTCGCCGACGGCAACGGCGACTTCGCTCGCGCCATGGGACTCGAGATCGACCTCTCCCGCTTCGGCCTCGGCCGCCGCTCCCAGCGCTATGCCGCCCTGGTCGAAGACGGCACCGTCCGCACGCTCCACGTCGAGCAGCCCGGCAAGCTCGAGGTGTCGACGGTGGAGACGATCCTGGCCGAGGTCTAGAACCGCCCGGCTTCGCCCCGCAGCGTTGCGAGCGGGCGCCCCGCCGTGGGCTTCGCGATCTCTCTAGCGGTTGTCGAGGAACCGCCGGAGGGCACGGTGGATGACCTCCTCGTCGCCCACCTTGGCGTCGTCGAAGGAGATGCCGGCGCCCTCGCCCTCGCGCCAGGTGACGATCCCCGAGACGGCGAGGGCCGGCTCTTCGTCCGGCGGTCCGAGGAGGAACTGCACCGCCTGGCCGTTGCGCCAGGCCGCGGGAACGCGCTCCAGGGCGACGCCGCCGAGCGACAGGTTCTCGATGTGCACCGCGTACCGCGCGCCGTCCGGCAGCTCGATCTGCGCCGGCACGCCGAGGCGTATGCGGACGTCGCGCTGGCCGGCGAGACCGAGCAGGGAGGAGACGTTCAGACCGTGGCGGCGGATCACCTCGGCCCGCAGCTTGAGCTCGAGGCCGGGGTTGTCGGCCAGGAGTTGGATGAGATCCTCCTTGGCGATGCGCAGCAGCCGAGTGGGGCCGAGCGTGCTCGCCGAGGCGAGGCGCCGGGCGCGGTTGAGGAGGCCCATCTCGCCGAAGTAGCCGCCGCTCTCCAGGCGCCCGAGGATCTGCATCGGCCTTCCCTTGGCCGAGCGGAAGACCGTCACCGCACCCTCGCGGACGAGATAGAAGGCGTCGACCGGATCCCCTTCGTGGAAGAGCAGATGGTGGCCGGGGTGGCTCTCCTCGCGCGCCATCGCGGCGACGCGCGCGAGCTGCTCATCGTCGAGGTCGTGAAAGAGCGGCACCTGCCGCAGGAAGTCCTTCATCGGGGTCGGCGTATTGTGCGGTGTTTGCACGACTACGGCAAGGGCGGCACGGCGGCGGGTAGCGCTATTCAAATGGATGAATTCGGGATATCCTCCGCCGCGCTTTCGAGCCCAAACAGATCGCTGCACGATGAGGTCACCCTCAACCTCGCTGCTCCCGCAGGGGAGAACGCGGGGAGCGGACCGCCCGTCCGCTCCTCCGGGAACCCCTCTATCCGTCGATCTCCTTGATCAGGCTCTCGAGCTTGGCCTTCTCGGCGTTGTCGGTCTCCAGGAGGAGGGCGCGGCGGAAGCAGCGCACGGCGTTGGTCGGCTCCTTCAACCGCTCGGCGTAGAGAGTGCCGAGGACCTTCCAGCCGTCGATGCGGTTGGGCGCCAGGCGCAGGAGCTGCTCGTAGAGGTAGGCCGACTCGTGGAACTGGCCGAGGTCGAAGGCGGCATGCGCCGCGTTGTCGATCGCCACCGGGTCGGCCGGGTTGCGGCGCGCCGCCTCGCGGAAGTCGGCGAGGGCGCCGGCGAGGTCGCCGCTCTGCGCCCGCGCCAGGCCGCGCTCGGCATAGACCTCCGGTCCATGGGCGCCTCCGGCGAGGGCGCGGTCGAGCACCGCCGTCGCCCCCGTGTGGTCGCCGCGCTCGCGCAGCAGGCGCGACAGGTTGGCGGCGGCCTCGGCTTGGGTCGGCTCGAGGGTCAGCGCATGCCGGTACTCGCGCTCGGCCTCCGCCTTGCGGCCGAGGGCGAGGAGAGCGCCGGCGGCGTTGGCGACCGGCACCGCCGAGAGGGGGTTCTCTTTCTCCGAGCGCTCGAAGAGGGCGAGCGCCGAGTCGACCCGTCCGGCCAGCTTGAGGCAGCTGCCGGCGAGGTCGAGGGCCGGGAAGTTGTGCGGGTCGCGCTGCACGATGCGCTGCAGCTCCGGGAGCGCCTGGGTGCACCGGCCCTGCTGCACCTCGGCCGCCGCGGCGTGGAGCGACTGCGCCACCTCGGTCATGGCGCGCGGATCGGGGAGCGTGCCGCTGACCTGGCCGCCGCTGCCGCCGCCCGCATAGCCCAGGCTGGCGAGCTGGCGCCGCTGCTCCTCGGAGAGGACGTTGTCGGCGCGGACCGCCGGCTCCAGCCCCTCGCCGCGGGCCTTGAGAAATGCCGTCAGGGCGGCGCGCAGGCGCGACGCGGTGGCCGGCTCGGCCGCCGCCAGATCCCGTTCCTCGGCGCCGGGGGCGTCCTCGGCGTAGAGGCTGGGCCGCGGTGCCTGCAGGTAGAGGCGGTGGGCGTCGGTAAGGGCGCGCAGCGGATACCACTTGTAGGCGAAGAAGGGCAGAAAGCTCTCGGTGTAGCCGCGGCGGTCGGCGCGGTCGTCGGGGAGCGGCAGCAGGCTGGCGCCGTCGAGATCCTTCGCCGGCGCCACCCCGGCCAGGGTGAGCAGGGTGGGCGTCACGTCGACCGTGCGCACGAGGGTGTTGCGGACGGCGCCCGGCGGGATGCCGGGGCCGGCGAGGATCAGCGGCACCCGCCGCACAGCCTTATAGAGAAGGAGGCCGTGGGTCAGCTCGCCGTGCTCGCCGAGCATCTCGCCATGATCGCCCACCGCCACCACGTCGGTCGCCGCCGGCAGCTTGGCGAGGAGAGCGCCGATCTGCTCGTCCATGTAGGAGATCTCGCCGTCGTAGAGGCGGTTCGGCCCCTTCGCCGCGTCGGCGAAGCGGGAGGGCGGCCGGTACTCCTCGTGGGGGTCGAAGTAGTGGACCCAGAGGAAGAAGGGCGGCTTGAGCTTGCCCAAGCTGGCGAGCGCCGCCGCCGTGGTCTGCTCGGCGGGCCGCTCGGAAACCATCGTCCCCTGCGAGTAGCCGGCTCCGAGGTCGTCGTCGTAGGTGCGGAAGCCGCGCGCCAGCCCCTGATGGCGGGCGAGGACCACCGCCGAGACCACCGCCGCGGTGTCGTAGCCGCGCGCCGCGAGCTGCTCGGCGACGGTCGCGATGCGCTCGGGCAGCACGAAGGTGCCGTTGTCGCGCACCCCGTGCCGCGGCGGGAAGAGCCCGGTCAGCAGCGTCGCGTGGGAGACCAGGGTGATCGGCGCCGCGGTGTCGCAGCGCACGAAACGGCTCCCCCGCGCCGCCAGGGCGTCGAGGTTGGGGGTGTGCGCGTAGGGCCACCCCCAGGCGCCGAGGTGGTCGGCGCGGGTGGTGTCCATGGTGATGAGGACGATGTTGACCGCCTTGGCGGAGCCGGCGGGGTGGGCGGCAGGCGAGCCGCCGCCCGCGCGAGCCGTCGCCGAGGCGAACACGGCGAAAACCAGGAGGAGGGCGATGGCGCCGCCGATCGCCCAACGATCGGAGTAGCGCTTTCGCCTCCGACCCGCACTCATAGTTGGCATAGATGCTTTGCTCGATTTTGGAATTGGGGTACCGCGGTGGAAGGCCAGTATAGCAAGCCAGTCGTCAGGCGAGGCTTCGATCAGGCGTTCCGGCAGGACGGCGGACGATCCGCGCGTCCTGCCTTGCTGTAGCTTCGGTAAACCTTCCCTTGTTTAGGTCCCCGAGGAGGGGGACAACCCATGATGGTGAAATCCCGTGCACCCCTGTCGTACGCTGCCACGCTCTGCGCCCTCTTCCTGTTTGGAAGCGGCGCCGTGACCGCTCAGGTTGCGAGACAGGGCAACGATGTCCTCTCGAGCCTGCAGACGCGGAGCGACAAGCTCGCCCCGTCGCAGCCCCTCGAGATGCTCGACGACGTCCGCAGCCTGGTCGCCACCCCGACGCAGAATGGCTGGGCGGCCTTCCATCTCGGCCAGAGCGTCGATTGGCACGCCGCGATCGATAAGCGCACCGGCATGGTCGGCTTCGCCGAGGGCGGCGGCATCGGCTGGATCCCCGGCCGCGGCAACAGCATGGCCCAGGGCGACGTCGCCAAGTACCTCCACAACAACAAGATCGACATGGTCTCGATGGAGAAGATCGCGCGCGACTTCCTGCCGCGCGTCGCCTCCCTGATCGGCGTCGACCCGACCGCCCTGGTGCTCAATCAGGCGCGCTCCGGCCAGCCGGCCTCCCACGTCTGGTTCGTCGACTTCGACGTCTACTCGGGCGGCATGCCGATCGAGAACGCCCGCGTCGTCTTCCGCGTCAACAACGGCAACCTGATCCAGTTCGGCACCGAGTTCCTGCCGCACGCCGGCGCCGTCGCTCCGGCGGCGAAGCTCACCGCCGATCAGGCCCGCGCCGTCGTCGCCCGCTACATCGGCGGCTTCAACTCGGATGACGGTCTCATCGACGTCGGCTCGCTCCACCAGGTCATCTCCAACGTCGACAGCAGCAAGTTCAACGACGGCTTCGAGTTCGGCAAGGGCCGCGGCCTCGCCCGCGTCTGGCAGGTGGTCTTCCATCGCGAGGGCGTGATGGGCACCTGGCAGGCTCGCGTCGACGCCGCGACCGGCGAGCTCCTGCAGTTCGCCGACGTCAACGACTACGCCGGTGCGATCACTGGCGGCGTCTACCAGAACAGCCCGGCGACCGGCCCCGAGATCGTGCGGCCGATGCCGTACGCCGACGCCAGCACCAGCATCAAGGCCAACTCCGGCGGCATTTACACCGGCACCGGCACGGCGTCGACCCTCTCCGGCACCTACGTCAAGATCACCGACAGCTGCGGCGCCATTTCGCAGGCCATCGACGGCTCCGGCAACATCGCCTTCGGCACCTCGACGGGCACCGACTGCACCACCCCCGGCCACGGCGGCGCCGGCAACACCCACGCCGCTCGCCAGCAGTTCTACCAGGTCGACCGCATCAAGGAAGTCGTCCGCGGCTGGCTGCCGGCCAACACCTGGATCAACCAGGTGCTGACCGTCAACGTCAACTTGAACCAGACCTGCAACGCCTACTGGAACGGCTCGACGCTCAACTTCTTCAAGTCGGGCGGCGGCTGCAACAACACCGGTGAGATCGCGGCCGTCTCGCTCCACGAGTTCGGCCACGGCATCGACCAGAACGACGGCACCGGCACGGCGCCCGACGGCGCCACCGGCGAGTCCTACGGCGACACCACCTCGGTCATCGCCACCCACAACTCCTGCATCGGACCCGGCTTCCTCGGCAGCAACTGCGCCGGTTACGGCGACGCCTGCACCTCGTGCACCGGCGTCCGCGACATCGACTGGGCCAAGCACACCTCGAACACCGCGGCGACCGCGGTGAACTTCATCAAGGTCCATTGCCCGGCGGCTTCCGGCGGCGCCGGCCCCTGCGGCAAGGAAGTCCACTGCGAGTCCTACGTGCCCTCCGAGACGATCTGGGACTTCGCCAACCGCGACCTCCCGGGCGCCGGCACCGGCCCGGCCTGGACCACCCTCGACCGCCTCTGGTACCTGTCGCGCAACACCGCCACCTCGGCGTTCTCCTGCACCGCCAGCACCTTCGCCACCAACGGCTGCGGCACCGGCTCGCTGTGGAAGACGATGCGCGCGGTGGACGATGACGATGGCAACCTCAACAACGGCACCCCGCACGGCGGCGCCCTCTTCGCGGCGTTCAACCGCCACCTCATCGCCTGCACCACGGACACCGGTGCCAGCACCACCTTCAGCGGCTGCACCCCGCCCGCCACCCCGACGCTCACGGTGACCGGCGGCAACAACTCGGCGTCGCTCTCCTGGACCGCTTCGGGCTCGTCGACCTACGACGTGTTCCGCAACGAGACCGGCTGCAACGCCGGCTTCACCAAGGTGTCCAGCGGTCAGACCGCCACCTCGTATCCCGACACCGTGCTCGCCAACGGCCTCACCTACTTCTACCAGGTGACCGCGCTGCCGACCGGCAACGAGGCCTGCGCCTCGGCGCCGTCGACCTGCATCTCGGTCACTCCCTCGGCGGCCACCTGCACCCCGCCGGGCGCTCCGGCCGGCCTCGCCGCGGCGGTCAGCGGCAGCAGCGTCAGCCTCACCTGGGGCGCCGTCTCCGGCGCCACCGAGTACCACATCCTCCGGGGCACCGTCTCCGGCGGCCCATACACCCAGATCGGTACGTCGACGACCGCTTCCTTCACCGACAGCGGCCTCGCCAACGGCACCTACTTCTACGTCGTCCGCGCGGCGACCAGCGCGAGCTGCGAGTCGGGCAACTCCAACCAGGCGTCGGCCACGGTGGCCGTCACCTGCACGCCGCCGGCGGCGCCGACCCTCTCGGGCTCGGTCTCCGGCAGCACCGTCAACCTGTCGTGGACCGCGGTCACCGGTTCGACCGCCTACCACGTCCTCCGTTCGACGACCACCGGCGGCCCGTACACGCAGATCGCCTCGGTGACGACCACCAGCTACGCTGACACCGGTCTCGCCAACGGCACCTACTTCTACGTCGTCCGCGCCTTCGCCACCTGCGAGTCGGCGAACTCCAACCAGGTCACCGAGACGGTGAGCTCGGTCTGCACCACGACCACCCTCTACAACAACACCTTCGAGACCGGCACCGGCCTCAGCGACTTCACCGTCGGCACCTTCAACGGTGGAACCTCGACTCCGTGGCGCGGTATCCAGGTCTGTGCTCCGGCCTCTTCGGGCACCCACATCTTCCGCTACGGCGGCACCACCTGCACCGCCGCCTACACCAACAACAACTTCAACTTCGCCCAGCCGAAGGGCGCCACCGGCATCGTCTTCGGTGCCGCGGCCAACACTTCGCGCCTGACCTTCAGCCACCGCTACAACTTCGAGAGCGGCTTCGACGGCGGTACGCTCACGGTCTCCGTGGACGGCACCAACTACTTCTTCGTCCCCGCCGCCGCGGTCCTCGCGGGTGGATACAACGGCACCGTCAGCGCGGCCTGCCCGCCGTCTGGCGCCGCCGGCGCCTCCATCTGGACCGGCTCGCACAACACCGCCCTGACGGCCACCACGGTCGACCTCGACGCCGCCTGCAACGCGGCCACGGGTCTCACCACCGGCTGCGCCGGCCAGACGGTGTTCATCGGCTTCACCTCGATCACCGACTGCTCGACGACCGCCGCTGGCTGGTTCCTCGACGACGTCAAGGTGACCGCCTGCCAGTAGTTTTCATGGCGTAGATCGCACCGGCCCGGGGTCTCTCCCACGAGAGGCCTCGGGCCTTTTTCTTTGGCCTCGCAGCCTGGCTCCCCCTCCCCCTCGCCTGGCCGCTCGACCAGCGTTGCGGAAGTCGCTCTCCTCTGCTATTACTACCGTCGCCATTCCGCCAGGGAGATCTCGTGGCTTCGGTCGGCGAGAAGGGTGGCGCGCGGAGAGTTCCATGTCAGGAATCGCCGAACCGAGCTATCGCCGGTCGACCGGTCTGGTCGACGTCCTCGATCGCGTGCTCGACAAGGGCCTGGTCGTCGCCGGGGACATCCGCATCTCGCTCGCGCAGGTCGAGCTGATCACCATCCGCATTCGCCTGCTCGTCTGCTCCATCGACAAAGCTGAACAGATCGGTCTCGACTGGTGGCGGCAGGACCCTGCCCTCTCCGTCGGCGCCCGCAAGCTCGCCCTGGAGAACGAGGCTCTCCGCGAGCAGGTGCGCGGCCTCGAGGAGCGGGTCGCCGCGCTCGCCGTCCAGTCGAGCCGCACGGCGCGCCCGGCCGCGGCGGGGCGCAAGCCGAAACCAGGGAGGTAGGACATGCCGATTGAACGGGCCTCCGGCGGCACCAGCCTGATCGACGTCCTCGACCGCGTGCTCGACAAGGGCATCGTCATCGATGCATGGGTCCGCGTGTCGCTCGTCGGCATCGACCTGCTGACGGTCGAGGCGCGCATCGTGGTGGCGTCGATCGATACCTACATCAAGTATTCGGAGGCGGTGAGCCTGTCGCCGACGGTCTCGCGGCCGGCGATCGAGAGCGCCGCCAGGACCTCCGAGGACCTCGTCGCCGAGAACGCGGCGCTGCGCGCCCAGCTCGCCGCCTCGACGGCGAGGGAGGAGTCCGCCGGCCGCCGCACGCGGCAGAAGGCGGTCCAGGAGATGCCCCCGGCTCGCGCTCGCCGCCGCACCACGAAGTGATGCGATGGCCGTAGCGCGCCTCAAGACGGCCGCCGCCTTCGGCGGCGGCCCGGCGGCGAGCGAGAGGGCTCGGCTGGCGCTCGTCGCCTCGCTCCTCGCGGAGCAGGAAGCGCGCGGCTGCGCCAACCTCGTGCTCGCCTGGCTCGCCCGCCACGCCGGCATCGAGCGCAGCCTCTGCGCGGTGGTCGAGGACGGCACCCACCTGGTCGGCCTCGCCGGCCGCGGCCTCCCCGCCGCCGCCGTCCAGGGCTTCCGGCTCGATCTCGCGCAGCGCTCCCATCCCCTCGCCCTCGCCCTCGTCGCCGGCGAGGCGGTCGCCTTCTCCGGCGCCAGCGCCCGCGCCTTCGAGAGCCCCTTCTCCGGCGGCGCCTTCCTGGTGGCGCCGCTGGCGCGCGGCGAAACGGACGGCGGCCTCGGCCTCCTCCTCATCGCCTGCCCCACCGCCGGCACCGTCGACGAGGAGGTCGGCTGGGCGGCCGAGATCCTCGGCGTCCGCCTGGCCGCCCTCTGGTACCGCCGGGCGCAGGCCGACGAGCGCCGCCACCAGCGCGAGCGCGGCTGGCACCTCGGCATCATCCACGCCGTCGCCGACCCCATCCTGCTCACCGACGCCGACGGCCGCATCCTGATCGCCAACCCGGGCGCCGAGCGGCTGCTCCTCGCCGACGAGGTGATGAGCGAGGGGCGCCGGCGGGCGGTGGCGCTCAACAACATGCTCTTCTCCGCCTCGCTCTTCCCGGCCCTTGGCGAGGACTCCGGCACGCCGCAGGAGCTGCTCCTCGTCGACCCCATCGAGGGTCAGGATCTCCTCTTCGAGGTGATGTCGACGCAGATCAAGATCCGGCGCGGCGAGAACGGCACGGTGTCGATCCTCCGCAACGTCTCCGACCTCCACCGCGCCAGCGAGGAGATCGAGGCGAACTACCACCGGCTGCGCGCCGCCGAGGCCGAGGCGCGGGCCGAGCGCGACCGGCTGGACCTCATCCTCAACTCGGCGCTCGACCCCATCCTGGTCACCGACGTCGAGGGCAAGCTGGTGCTCATGAACCCTCCCGCCGAGCGCATGTTCACCGCCGGCGGCGGCGCCCGCGGCGCCCGCGCCGACCGCTGGGTGCGGGCCAACGACGCCGTCTTCACCTCCTTCGTCTCCAACCTCTACACCGGCCCCTCGATGCGCTGGCGCGGCGAGCTCACCCTGGTCGACCCGCAGACCGGCGCCGGGGTGCCGTTCGAGGCCATCTCGGGCAAGGTGCTGTCGCGCCAGGGCGAGGACACCTGGACGGTCACCATCCTCCACGACTTGACCGAGACCGTCGAGAAGCGCCGGCTCTACGAGCAGATCAAGCGCCACTCGGACGACCTGCGCGAGAAGGTCGAGGAGGCGACCACCGAGCTGGCGGCGCAGAACGAGCTGCTGCAGCGCCAGGCCTTCGAGCTCGAGCAGGCGTCGGCGATGAAGTCGCAGTTCCTCGCCAACGTCTCGCACGAGCTGCGGACGCCGCTCAACGCCATCATGGGCTACACCCAGCTCATGCTCGAAGGGGTGTCGGGCGAGCTCAACGCGAGCCAGGAGGACAAGCTGGGGCGGATCGACGCCAACGCCCGCCACCTCCTCTCGGTGATCAACGACCTGCTCGACATCGCCCGCATCGAGGCGGGCAAGATGCCGGTGCAGCTCGAGTCGATCCACCTGCCGGAGCTCATCGACGAGGTCATGGCCGAGGTCGAGCCGCTGATCGCCCGCACCCGGCTAGTGGTCGACCGCGACATCGCGGCCGGGGTGCCCGACTTGAAGACCGACCGCAAGAAGGTCAAGCAGATCCTCCTCAACCTGCTGTCGAACGCCCTCAAGTTCACCCCCCAGGGGTCGGTCGCCATCCGCGTCGGCTTCGACGACGCCGAGATCTGGAGCGCGGTCTCCGACACCGGCATCGGCATCTCGGCGGAGAATCAGAAGCGGATCTTCGAGGAGTTCGCGCAGGCCGACAGCTCCTACGCGCGGCGGGCCGGCGGCACCGGCCTCGGCCTCTCCATCTGCCGCCGCCTCGCCACCATCCTGGGCGGCGAGATCGCCCTCGTCTCGCAGCAGGGGGTGGGCTCGACCTTCACCCTGCGGCTCCCTCGCGAAACGGTGCCGTCGTGAAGGAGGGGGGCTCCCGCCCGCCGGTCGAGGAGCCGCCGCGGTCGCGCACCTCGCCGCAGGCGGCGGCTCTCATCCTGGTGGTCGACGACGTCAGCGACGGCCGCGAGATCTGCGCCGAGTACCTCGAGTTCCGCCGCTACCGGGTGGCCACCGCCGCCGACGGCCGCGAGGCGCTCGAGCAGGCCTTCGCCCTCCTCCCCGACCTCATCCTGATGGACCTCTCGCTGCCCGAGATCGACGGCTGGGAGGCGACGCGGCGCCTCAAGAAGGACGGCCGGACGCGCCATATCCCGATCATCGCGCTCACCGCGCACGCGTTGCGCAGCGCGCACGACGAGGCGGTCGCCGCCGGCTGCGACGCCGTGGTGACCAAGCCGGTCATGCCGCGCGACCTCGAGGCCGAGGTGCGCCGCCAGCTCATCGTCCGGGCGGCCGCCGAGGACCGCCTTCCCTGACCGCCCGCACCTCTCCTCCGGAGCCGCACGTGCCAGCCGCCAAACGCCCGACCAAAGGTCCCGGCCGCGACCGGAAGACCGCCGCCGCCAAGAACCAGCCGAAACCGAAGCCGAAGCCGGTGCCCGCGCGGCGCGCCGCCACCGCCAAGCAGGCCGCCAAGCCGAGCAAGCCGCGCCAGCCGGCGAAGAAGGCCGCCCCGCGCGCCGCCGCCAAGGTCTTGGCGCCCCGCCGCGCCGCCGCCACGGCCGCCGAGGCGCCGGCCGTCGGCTACCGCGGCGCGGCGCCGAACGGCAAGTACGTCTACTGCATCATGCAGGCGACCGCTCCCATGCGCTTCGGCCCGATCGGCATCGGCAGCGAGCCGGCCGAGGTCCACACGGTGAACTACGAGGACATCGCCGCGGTGGTCTCCGACACGCCGCTCGAGGTCTACGATCCGACGCGCGAGAACGTGCTCGCCCACGAGCGGGTGAACGAGGCGGTGATGAAGCGC
This sequence comes from uncultured Acidobacteriota bacterium, assembly GCA_963755825.1. Lineage (GTDB taxonomy): Bacteria > Acidobacteriota > Thermoanaerobaculia > Multivoradales > UBA5704 > DATBQN01. Next base: position 1,970,790 of record CAVWLA010000001.1, read on the forward strand.
TTCACCGTCATCCCGATGTCCTTCAACACCGTGTTCAAGACCGGCGAGGACATCGTCGAGCTGCTGCGCACCGCCTACGACGCCTTCCGCGACGTGCTCGGCAAGATGGAGGACAAGCTCGAGTTCGGCCTGAAGATCGTCTGGGAGCCGGAGATCGTCATCGCCGAGATCGAGAAGGAGAACGAGAACGTCCGCCTGCTGCGCCAGCAGATCTCGTCGCAGAAGGGCTCGACCTACCTCGCCCGCATGCAGTACGGCCGCCTCATCGACTCCCTCCTCCAGGAGCGCTCGGAGCGCCTGGCGGCGGAGATCTTCAAGAGCCTCTCGGAGGTCTCGGTGGCCTCGCGCGCCAACAAGCCGATCGGCGACAAGATGATCTTGAACGCCGCTTTCCTGGTGCCGCGCGACCGCGAGGCGCAGTTCGACGCCAAGGTCAAGGAGGTCGACGCCCGCCACGCCAACCTCAAGCTCAAGTACACCGGCCCCTGGCCGCCCTACAACTTCGTCAACATCCGCTTGAAGCTCGAGCGCGCCACGGAGGCGGAGTGATCCTCCTCGACCGCCTGCTCACCGGCGGCATCTCCTTCGTGCTCGACAAGATCGCCACCGCCGTCGATCAGGAGCTCGACGAGGAGGAGATCCTGCGCGCCGACCTCCTCGCGGCGCAGATGCAGGCGGACCTCGGCGAGCTCTCCGACGGCGAGCTGGCGGCGATCGAGGCGGACATCCTGCCGCGCCTGCGCGAGCTCCGCGAGGAGCGCACCGGCACCCGATCGCAGGCGGTCTCCTTCGGCTCCGGCGCCGAGGTCGAGGTGAGCGTCGCCGGCGAGCTGGAGCGCGACGACGAGCCATGATCCGGCGCGGCCGACCGCACGGGCGATCCCCGGGCCGCAGCCGATGAGCCGCTCCGCGCCCGCTCTCTACCTCTACTGCCTGGTCGAAGGCGAGGGCGGCCTGCCACCGGCGTCCGTCGCCGCGGCGCCGGACGCGCCGCCGGGCCTCCCCGGCGCCTCGCCGCCGCGGGCGCTCGACCTCGGCGGCGGGCTGGCGCTCGTCGCCTCCGACGTGCCGCTCCCCGAGTACTCCGCGGCGGCGATCGAGGAGCACCTGGCCGACCTCGAATGGGTCTCGGCGCGGGCGCTCGCCCACGAGCGGGTCGTCGAGCACTTCGCCGCCGCGGGCACGGTGCTGCCGATGCAGCTCTTCACCCTCTTCACCGACGAGGAGCGGGCGAGGGCCGACGTCGCCGGCCGCCGGCCGCGGATCGCGCGCACCCTGGCGCGCCTGCGCGGCATGCGCGAGTGGGGGGTTCGGATCTCCTTCGATCCCGCCGCCGGCAAGTCTGCAGCGAGCGAAACCGGTCGGAATCCTGAAGGCGCAGCGGATGCGCCGCCCTCGGGACGCGACTTCCTGCGCCGCAAGCAGCTCCGCCAGGAGGCCGGCCGCGAGCTGGCGAGGAACGCCGAGCGGGCGGTGGAGTCTGCCTACGAGAGCCTCGCCGCGGAGGCGAGCGCGGCGCGTCGGCGCGAGCCGCAGGAGCCGGCGCCGGCGGCCGGCGGCCAGCGCCTCCTCCTCGACGCCGCTTTCCTGGTGCCGCGGCAGGCGGCGGCCTTCGAGGCGGCGCTGGCGCGCGCCAGCCGCGAGCTCGCGGCCTACGGCTGCGAGGCGACGCTCACCGGCCCCTGGCCGCCCTACAACTTCGTCGAGGAGGGCTGACGTGGCGGCGCGCGGACGGCCGGCGCGGTGAGCGAAGCTGGAGACGAGCCGGTCTCGGCCGCCGAGCTGATCGAGACGGCGGACGAGTCGCTCCTCGAGCTGGTCGACCACCTGCTCAATCAGGGCGTCGTCGTCTCCGGCGATCTGATCCTCGGCGTCGCCGGCGTCGACCTCATCTATCTCAAGCTGTCGGTGCTGCTCTGCGCCGCCGACCGCCTGCTGCCGAGGGCGAAGCCGGCGCCGAAGGAGGAGGAGGTGGCGGAGTGAGCGCCCTCTATCTCTATGCCCTCTGCGACGCGCCGGCGCTCGCCGCGGCATCTGGCGACGCCGCCGGCGCCGGCCTCGGGACCGGCCTCGCCGGCGAGGCGCTCGCCGTCCATCGCCTCGGCGACCTCGCGGTCGTCGCCGGCGAGGTCGCCGCGGCGCCGGCACCCTCGGCCGCTGCCCTCGCCGCGCACGACGCGGTGGTGCGCCGGCTGGCCGCAATCGCGCCGGCGGTCCTCCCCTGCCGCTTCGGCCAGCTGGTCGCCGACCGGGCGGCCCTCGACGCGGCCCTCACGCCGCGCCTGGCCGAGCTCCGCGCCGCCGTCTCCCGCGTCGCCGGCTGCGTGCAGATGACGCTCCGCATCTTCGCCGGCGCGGCCGACGAGATCGGCGGCGAAACGGCTGCCGAGCCGATCACCGAGCAGGAGGAGAATCCGCCGACCGCCGGCGGTCCCGGGCGGCGCTACCTCGAGGCGCGGCGGACGGCCGAGCGATCGGCAGGGCGGGCGGCGCTCGACCTTCCGGCGGTCGCCGCGCTGCGCGCCGCGCTGCTGCCGCTGGTCAAAGAAGAGATGCTCGAGCCGCACGGCCCCGGCCGCCTCCTCCTCTCGGTCCACGACCTGGTGCCGGCGACGTCCGCGGCCGAGTATCGCACCCGCGTCGAGTCGGCGCGCCGGCGGACGACCACCGGGCCGCGCGTCGCCGTCAGCGGCCCCTGGCCGCCCTATGCCTTCGGCGGCGCGCCGGCGGCAGCGATTTCGGCGGCGCCGGCGGCAGCGATTCCCGCGGCGCCGGCGTCGCCCGCCGGCGCGGCGCGAGGCCCGCGATGAGCGACGGCGACAGCGTGGTGCAGCTCGAGATCGCCGAGCTCGAGGAGCTGCGCGCTGAGCTCGAGCGCCGTGCCGAGGCGGCGGCGGCGCCGCGCTGGAATGCCGATCCGGAGGACGTCCAGCGCTCGGTCGTGGCGCTGGTGCTGACGCTGGTCGAGTTCATCCGCCAGCTCATGGAGCGGCAGGCCATCCGCCGCATGGATGCCGAGACGCTGACGCCGGAAGAGGTCGAGAACGTCGGCCTCGCCCTCATGCGCCTCGAGGAGACCGTCCACGACCTCGCCGCCCGCTTCGGCATCGAGCCGGACCGCCTCAACCTCGACCTCGGCCCCCTCGGTAAGCTGATCTAACTAGGCCGTCGCTCGGCCTCAGCGACGAGACGCCGCCGCTTCCAGGTTTCCGAGGCGTTCGGCGAGCGCCGCGAGGTCGCTCTTCTGGCTGGCGAGCAGGCTCCTGAGGCCGTCGATCTCCGCCGCCTGCCGGTCGAGGCGAGCTGCCTGGTCGGCGATCGTGGCGTGCTGCTTCTGCACCTCGCCGAGCAGCATGGCGTTGACGAAATGGTAGCGGACGGTCAGCGGCCTGCCGTCGTCGCCGTACTGGACGAGGCCGGGGTCGACCGCGGCGACCTCCTCGGCGATCAGCCCATACTGGAGGACGTGCTGCCCGTCGTCATACGCCGGCTTGTAGTGAAAGGTGACGGGGCGCAGACGCATCAGCTCGTCGCCGGCCGCCCCCAGGTCGGCGACGTCCTCCTTGAACCGCAGCGAGGAGGTCGCGGTTCCCAGCTGGCCGGAGCTGTTCAGGAAGACCGGGACGCCGGAGGCGACGGTGGCGCCGTAGATCCCGGCGATATAGGTCTTCGTCTGGCTGCCCGCCGCGCCGATCCGGATGACGCCGAAATCCCCCGTCATGCCGAAGCTCGCCACCGCGACGTTGTTGCTTTCGCCGCCTGTGTAGGCGGCGCCGGCGAGCAAGCCCATCGCCACGTTGTCGTAGCCGCTCAGCTGGTGCATCAAGGCGCCGGGGCCGACCGCGGTGTTGTCGGTGCCGGTCGTATTCGACATCAGGGCATAGATTCCCGCGCCGACATTGTAGCCCGCGGTCGTGTTGGCGAGCAGGGCCTCGTAACCGATCGCCGTATTGTAGGCGCCGGTCGTATTGTTGTAGAGAGTCTGATAGCCGATAGCGGTGCCGCCGTCGGCATTGCTGAAGAGGAGCGCCGACGCTCCCATCGCGACGTTGGAGCTTCCCGTGGTGTTGAGCTCCAGGGCCTGGGTCCCCACCGCGGTATTGACGATGCCCGAGCTGTTCTTCGTCATGGCGCTGTCGCCGACAGCGGTGTCGGCGCTGCCCGAGAGGTTCGAATGCATGCTGTTCTTCCCGTAGGCCGTGTTGCTGATGCCGGAAGTATCAGAATCCAGGCTGAACGCACCATAGCAAGTGAGCTCGGTGCTCGAGGGGAAGCTGGCGCACCACTGAGCCTGCGCGGGAGCGCTCCTCACGAGCAGGCCCACCACGAGGAGGAAGCAGGAGACCGCCGCAACACGTTTCGTCATCGCAACTCCCTTGGCCTTGGCCAGTCGGCTCTGCAGGCCCTTCGGCGAGCCTGCCGTGGCAGAATATACGACCGATCGATAGAGCTCCCCGAGGTCGCATAGGCTGGCCCCTGCGATGCTCGAGCCGGCCCTCTCCCCCACCGCCCGCGAGGCGCTCTGCGCCGACGTGCTGCCGGCAGCCTTTGCGATCGTCAGCCTCGCCGTCGCGCTCGTCGGTCTGGCGATGCTCGCCGCGCCGCGCTGGCGCGACCTCCGCCTGGTCGGCGTCGTCCTCTGCACGGGGCTCTACGGCGCCCGCCTGCTCGCGACGACCCACGCCGCCGAGCTCATCTTCGGCGTCCCGTCTTCGTCGAGCGCCGCCCTCCGCGCCGTCGTCAGCTACATCATCCCCATCCCCTTCGTCCTCCTCTGCGCCGCGCTGCTCTCTGGCTGGCGGAGGACGCTCCAGGTGATCGCCGCCGTCCTCGGCGCCTTCGCCGCGGTCGCCATCCCCTGGGAGTGGGCGGCGCGCTCCCCGGGCGCGCTCTCCCGCCCGAGCTCGCTCCTCGTCCTCGCCACCTTCGCGCTGGTGCTGGCGCTCGTCTTCCGTCCCACCGCGACGCCGAGCTGGGAGCTGCGGCGGCTCCGCCTGAGCTTCCTCGTCGCTACCATCTTCATCGTCTGCGAGAACCTGCGCGGCTTGGGCGTCCTGCCCTGGCCGGAGGGGATCGAGCCGCTCGGCCTGCTGCTCTTCCTCATCGGGCTCGGTACCCTCGTCGCCCACCGCATCCTCGCCGGCGAGTCGCGCCTCGCCGAGGTGCGCCGCGGGCTCGAGACGGCGCGCCGCATCCAGACCTCCATCCTGCCGCGCGAGCTGCCGCGCATCGACGGCCTGGAGGTCGCCGTCCGCTATCTCCCCGCCGAGGACGTCGCCGGCGACTTCTACGACTTCACCCCGGCGGCCGGCCGCCGAGTCGGGGTGCTCGTCGCCGACGTCTCGGGACATGGCGTGCCGGCGGCGCTGATCGCCTCGATGATCAAGGTCGCCGTCGCCGCCCAGGCCGAGCACGCGGAGAGCCCGGCGAAAGTGCTCTCCGGGATGAACCGCATCTTCCACGGCAAGCTGCGCGACCATTTCATCACCGCCGCTTACGTCTTCGTCGACCTCGAGGCCGCGCGCGTGACCTGGGCCAACGCCGGCCACCCGCCGCCGCTCCTCGCGAGCGGCGGCGCCGTCCGCGAGCTCGAGCCGACGGGGGTCGTCCTGGGACGCCTGTCGCGCGCCGACTACACCGAGCGCTCGCTGCCGCTCGCCGGCGGCGATCGCCTCGTCCTCTTCACTGACGGCATCCCCGAGTGCCCGTCGCCGGCGGGCGAGCTCTACGGCGACGCCCGCCTGCAGGCCCTCGCCGCCGAGCGGCCCGGCCTCCCTCCCGAGCCGTTCGCCGCCGCCCTCGTCGAGCGCCTGAGCCGCTGGTCCGGCACCGCGGCCGAGCGCGGGCTGGCCGACGACCTCACCCTCGTCGTCCTCCAGTTGGCCGGATAGGATCGGCCGTAAAGATCGGCCGGAGAGGATCGAAGAATGGCTAGCCAGAAGGACGGCAGGCGCCGGCAGGACATCCGCCCCGGCCTCGCGGTCGAGGTGGTGCTCAAGAAGGACCCGGCGGGCCCCCTACCTCCGTCGATCGCAGGAGAGATGAATCAGCAGATCGGAGCAGACGACCCCAAGCGGAGCCGCCGGCGAAGCCCTTCGCATGCGCCGCCCGTCGCCAGGCATCGGCGGGGGCGGGTGATGACGGCTGACACCTTACAGATCGATGTGCGGCGGCGGAGAAAACGGGACGCGACGAGATCGACGGCGCGGCGGAATTTTTATGCTACCCTCGCCTCGATCATGTCGATGCTGCAGTTCCCCTCGCGCCGGAATCTCTGTGCGTGGATCCTCGCCGCGCTCAGCCTGGCGACCGCGCTCGAGATCCATCCGGCGACCGAGGCGAGCCTGGAGTCGGCAGCCGCCGGCCAGACGCTCGCCGTCCCCGCCGCCGCGCATCCGGTGACGTCGACGCACATCGAGGCCTCGACGCTGGTCGAGGTGCCGCTGTGCCCGGCCTGCATGCTGCGCCTGCAGACGCGCGGCCTGCATCTCGCCGCCGTCGCCCAGGTCGCGCTGCCGTCGCTCTCGGCGCGCATCGTGGCCGCCTCCTCCCGCCCGCACGAATGGCAGCCCTCGCGCCCTTCGTCGGCGCGCGCCCCGCCTCTCGCCTGACCTCCACCTAACCAGCGTTCGGAAACCTTTCGCGGCGTCTCGCCGCGGCGCCTGATCGGCGCCGCAGCGAGGAGAGCGCGATCCTCGCGCGGCCGCGTTTACGAACCGCCGCGGCGGCGGCATGTCCACCGCCCGGCCGCTCTGGAGGTCGTCCATGAGATTCTTTCGGCTCGCGGGCCGTGGGATCGCGCCGCCGTGCGCGCTCGCTGTCTGCATCGCTTCGCTCGCTCTCTCCCTCGCTCTCCCCATCGCGGCGCGCGCCGGCCAGGTGCGCGGCCGCGTCGTCGGCCCCGACGGCAAGCCGCTCCCCGGCGCCGACGTGGCGCTCAAGAACGATCTGCTCGGCTACGGCGAGCGAACGGTCAGCGGCGCCGATGGCGCCTTTCGCTTCACCAACGTCCCCGACAACCCGTACCACCTGATCGTCTCGCTCGACGGCTTCGCTCCAGTGCACCTGGACGTCGACGTCCGCGGCAGCGTGCCGGTCGACCGCACCATCGACCTCAAGGCCGCCTTCGCCGAGTCGACCACCGTCACCGCCGACCGCGAGCCGGTGGCGCTGGAGACCGACGATCCGTCGTCCCACACCGACATCGACAAATCGCTGGTGCAGCGCTTCCCGGCCGCCGTCGCCTCGCGCGCCTTCGAGCAGATCGTCCTCTCGGCGCCCGGCTTCAGCCAGGACGAGAACGGCCGCTATCACTTCCAGGGCGGCCACTCGCAGCAGCTCCTGGTGATCGACGGCCAGCCGATCGGCGACCAGATCGGCATCACCTTCTCGAACTCGCTCGATCCCGGCGTCGCCCAGGGGATCGAGATCGTCACCGGCGGCGTGCCGGCGGAGTTCGGCGAGAAGGCCAACGGCGTCATCAACCTGACCACCCGCTCGGCCCTCGGCCAGAACGGCTGGAAGGGCGAGGCGACGGCCGGCGGCGGCAGCTTCTCGACCGCCGAGGGCTCGCTCGCCATCGGCCACGGGACCTCGCGCTCCGGGCTCTTCCTGGATCTCGACGGCTCGCGCTCCGACCGCTTCCTCGACCCGGTCACCTTCGACAACCTCCACAACCAGGGCACCACGCGCCGCGGCTTCCTGCGCTACGACCTGCTGTCGCCCGACGGCGCCGACTCGCTGCGCGCGACAGGCACCGGCGGCAGCACCGACCGCGACGTCACCAACCTGCCGTCGCAGCAGGCGAGCGGCCAGGACCAGCGGGTGAGCTCCGCCGACTGGAACGCCAACGTCGGCTTCCAGCGCGTCATCTCGTCGACCGCCGTTTTGGACGCTCAGCTCTACGCGCGCGACAACCGCCTGCGCCTCGACGGCTCGGCGGGCGACACGCCGGTCACTGCCGAGCAGAGCCGCTCGCTCGCCAACCAGGGCTTCAACCTCTCGTTCTCCAGCGCCGTCGGCGACCACCAGCTCAAGGCCGGGATCCAGGCCAAGCGCTTCCCCATCCGCGAGACCTTCAGCGTCGGCATCACCGACCCGACGTTGAACGACCCCTCGTCGCCCGACTACAACCCCAACCTCGCCCCCTACGACCTGACGCGCGGCGGCTCGCTCTTCGACTTCTCGGGCGCGCGCACCGGCGAATACGCCGCCGGCTACGTCCAGGACTCGTGGAAATGGAAGAACGTGACGGTCGACGCCGGCGCCCGCTACGACCAGAACCGGCTCTTCGTCTCCGAGCACCAGCTCGCCCCGCGCCTCGGCGTCGCCTGGTACCTGCCGGCGACGAAGACGGTCTTCCGCGCCTCGTACGACCGCATGCTCATCACCCCCGAGTACGAGAACATCCTGCTCTCCTCCTCCGCCGCGGCGAGGGCGCTGGTGCCGCCCGACGTCCAGGGGTCGAGCCAGCTCGGCGAAGGCCAGCTCTTCAACGTCTCCGAGCGCCACAACGCCTACAGCGCCGGCCTCCAGCAGGGGATCGGCCGGGCGCTGCGGCTCGACGTCTCGTTCTGGAAGCGGCAGGTGACCAACGCCGCCGATCAGGACCAGTTCTTCAACACCGGCATCGTCTTCCCGCTCAACTTCAAGGGTGGCGACCTGCACGGCTGGAACGTGCGGCTGGACGGCGGCCCGTGGAACGGCCTGCGCGGCTACCTCTCGCTCGGCCACGTGCGGGCGATCTACGACCCGCCGTTCGTCGGCGGCCTCTTCCTCGACTCCGGCGCCCTCGACACCCTGACCGGCGGCCCCTTCGTCATCGATCACGACCAGAACCTGCAGGAGCAGCTCGGCGCCTTCTGGGACATCCCGCGGAGCGGCTTCTGGCTCGGCGTCACCGAGCGCTACGACTCCGGCCTGGTGACCGACGCGGGCGACTTGGCCGACGTGCTCGCGAGCCCCGACACCGCCTACGCGGCGCCCTTCATCCAGTTCGGCGAGGACCCGCAGCGGGTCAAGGGGCGGACGATCTGGAGCTTCTCGCTCGGCGCCCGGCTGCAGCAGTACGGCCTGCCGTTCGAGGCCCAGCTCGACCTGCTCAACGCCTTCGACGAGCAGGGCCTCTACAACTTCCAATCGACCTTCGGCGGGACGCACGTCATCCCGCCGCGCACCATCGCAGGCCGGTTGCGCTACATCTTCTAGGGATGTAGCGCAACCGTTCCTCCCGGATGGCGGTGGGCGGATCTCGGTGGTCCGCGCTCCTCCGCGGGCAGATCCTGCCCGCCGCCGTCCGGCTTTTTAGAGCCACATCGATCGAGGCCCGAGGATACGCCATCGGGCTTCCGCCAGAAGTTTTGAAATCGACGTGGCCGGCTACTAGAATCCTCGCCATCGGGGCAGAGGGAGGCGAGCGATGGGTGGTTGGGAGACGCTGGGGGCGGTCCCGCCGAAGGAGCTGGCGACGGCTCGGCTGGAGCTGCACTGGGCGGCGCAGGCGGCCGCCGCGGTGGGCAAGCTGCTGCTGCCGCCGGCAGCCGACTTCAGCCAGCAGAGCTTCACCTGGGACGACCGCGCCCGCGCCCTCGTCCAAGGGCCGGTCGCCGCGGCGCGGCCCTTCCGCTCGGCGCTCACCTTCGATCCCCCGGCGCTCGCCCTCCTCGACACCGAGGGCGCCGAGCTCGCCCGCCTGCCGCTCTCCGGCCACACGCTGGAGGAGGCCGACACCTGGCTCGAGCGCGCGCTCGAGGCGCTCCTCGGCCAGCCGTTGCCGGCGCCGCTCGACCGCGCCGCCGCGCTCGCGGCGCACCCGCTGGGCGACGGCGGCAGCTTCTCGCACGGCGGCCCCGCCTTTGCCGAGCTCGCCCGCTGGTTCGCCGACGGCGCGGCGCTCCTCGGCGAGCGCGCCGCGGCGGCTCCCGGCGGCGGCGCGGTGCGCTGCTGGCCGCACCACTTCGACCTCGCGGCGCCGATCGCCCTCGATCCGCCGGACTCTCCGGCGACCGGGCCGCCGGAGAACGCCCGCACCATCACCCTCGGGCTTTCGCCGGGCGACGAGGCGCGCCCGGCCCCCTACCTCTATGTCACCCCCTGGCCGCCCCCCGCCGACATGGCGCCGCAGGATCTGCCGCTCCTCCCCGCCGGCGGCGCCTGGAACACCGCCGGCTGGATGGGCGCGGTGCTCGAGGCCGAAGCCCTGGTCGCCGCCGGCCCCGGCCCGGCCCAGCGCGAGGCCGCCACCGCCTTCCTCGACGCCGCCATCGCCGCCTGCCGCCTCTGGCTCGGCGCCTGAGGGGTCGGCGCCCGCCCGCCGCCGCCGTCCCGGCGAGCGGGAAGACCGTAGCCCTTCACTAAACTCCCCGCCGCGCCAGCGGGCCGGCAGTTTAGGCTCTCTAAACTCCCCGCCCAGCGACCGGGAGAGCAGTTAATCTTCTCTAAACCTCCCGCCGCGCGACGGAGCGGGCAGTTTATTTTGTCTAAACTCCCCGCCGCGCGACGGAGCGAGGAGTAAATCTTCTCTAAACCTCCCGCCGCGCGACGGAGCGGGCAGTTAATTTTGTCTAAACCTCCCGCCGCGCGACGGAGCGAGCAGTTAATTTTGTCTAAACTCCTCGCCGCGCGATCGGGCGGGCAGTACATCGTCTCGAAACCTCCGGCTCTGCGATCGGGAGAGCAGTTTTCGGCGTCCGGGCCTCCCTCCCGACCGCCGCGAGAGGCCGCGCGCTCGTCCGGACGCCTCGGCGGCCTTCGCCGACCTCCCGCGGAGCGGCGCGGCGCCGCCGGCGCACCGTGGGAGATGGGATGCCACGATGACCGAGCGCGCGACCGCCTCCCCCGCCGAGATCCCCCGCTCGCCCGACCTGCCCCCCGACGTTCCGGTGGACGAGGGCTTCGTGGCGACGGGCCTGGGGCGGATCTGGTACCGGGTCGTGGGAGGGCGGGGAGGCCGGGCGGCCGGCCTGCCGCTCCTCGTCGTCCACGGCGGGCCGGGGCTGCCGTCGGATTACCTGGCACCGCTCGCCGCTCTCGCCGACGAGCGGCCGGTCGTCTTCTACGACCAGCTCGGCTGCGGCCGCTCCGACCGCCCGTCGCCGGGGCCGTGGACGACCGAGTACTTCGTCGGCGAGCTGTGGAAGGTGCGCCAGGCGCTGGGCCTCGAGCGCGTCCACCTCTTCGGCCACTCGTCGGGGAGCCAGATCGCCGTCGACTACGCCCTCCTGCGGCCGGAGGGGGTGGAGAGCTACGTCCTCGCCGATCCGCCCCTCTCGATCCCCCGCTGGCTCGCCGATCTCGACCGCTTCCGCGCCGCCCTGCCCCCCGAGGTGCGGGCGGTCCTCGACCGCTGCGAAGCGGCGGGCGACACCGCGTCGGCCGAATACTCGCGGGCGACCCGCGTCTTCTACGACCGCCACTTCTGCCGCCTCTCCCCCTGGCCCGAGCCGCTCGAGCGGGCGCTCGCGGGGTACAGCGACGAGGTCTACCGCACCATGTGGGGGGCGAGCGAGCTCTGCATGACGGGGATATTGAAGGACTACGACCGCGCCGCGCGCCTGGGGGAGATCGCCGCCCCGGCGCTCTTCCTCTGCGGCCGCCACGACGAGGCGACCCCCGAGACCACCGCCTGGTACCGCAGCCTGCTCCCCGGCGCCGAGATGGTCGTCATCGAGGACAGCTCGCACACCCCCCACCTCGAGCAGCCGGCGCCGACGCTCGCCGCGGTGCGCGGCTTCCTCGCCAGGGTCGAGGCGCGGACGGCCTAGCCCGGAGACGCCGCGCCGGGCCGGGGGGGCCGGCGCTGGTAACATCGGCGCCCGCCGGCCGCGGCCGACGCTCAATGCCTGACTCTCGGAGGACGATCCGATGACTCGTACGGTCGCGACGGCGATGCTCGTCACCCTCCTCGCCCCGGCTCTCGCCTCGCCTCAGCCGCCGCCGGCGCCGGCTCCCCCCTCCGCTCCCGCTTCTGTCGCCGCTTCTGTCAAGAAACCGCCGGCCGACGCCGGGGCGCTCGACGCCGTGCTGGCGGGCGCCTCGGCGCTCGGCAGCTTCCGCGGCCTGGCGATGGCGCCCGACGGCCGCCGGCTCGCCTGGGTCGAGGCGTCGCCGACGGCGCCCGCGACCGGCTCCTCCGTCGAGGTCGCCGAGCTGGCGGCGAGCGGCGAGGCGGGACCGCCGCGGCGGGTGACCGCCGCCCCCGCCGCCGGCGGCCGGAAGAGCGCCGCCGTGGAGCGCGGCCCCGCCTGGTCGCCGGACGGCCGGCGCCTCGCCTTCCTCTCGGATGCCGCCTCGCCCGGTCAGGCCGACCTCTACGTCGCCGAGCTCGCCGCCGGCGCCGGCCGGGCCTCCGTGCGCCGCCTGACCCACCTCGCCGGCCAGGTTGCCGAGCCGCGCTGGTCGCCCGATGGCGGCGCCATCGCGCTCCTGGTGATCGAGGGGCGCCGCGAGGCGGCCGGCCCGCTCGCCGCGACGCCGCGCGACGCCGGGGTGGTCGGCGAGACGGTGCAGGAACAGCGCCTGGCCGTGGTCGACGCGGCGAGCGGCGCTCTCCGCCTCGTCTCGCCGCGGGACCTCTTCGTCTACGAGTACGACTGGGCGCCCGACGGCCGCAGCCTGGCGGCGACCGCCGCGCACGGCTCGGGCGACGACAACTGGTACGTGGCGGAGCTCTACGCGATCGCCGCCGACGGCTCGACGGCGCGCTCGCTGTGGAAGCCCGCGGTGCAGATCGCGGCTCCCCGCGTCTCCCCGGACGGCCGCAACGTCGCCGTCATCGGCGGCCTGATGAGCGACTTCGGCGCCACCGGCGGCGACGTCTACGTCGTCCCCCTGGCTCCGGCGCCGGCAGGCGGCGAGGGCGGCGCGCGCGACGTCACGCCGGGCCGCGCCGCCTCCCCGGCCTGGCTCGCCTGGACCGCGGCCGACCGCCTGGTGACCGTCGAGACCGTCGACGGCGAGACCGCCGTCACCGCGCTCGAGCTGACGGGATCGACTGCGGCCGCGCGGGCGACCACTCTCTGGCGCGGCGCCGAGGCGATCGCCGACGGCGGCGGCTGGACCGGGATGTCGCTCGCCGCCGACGGCCGCACCTCGGCCGTCCTCCGCCAGTCGTTCGGCCAGCCGCCCGAGGTGTGGGCCGGCCCGCTCGGCGCCTGGCGCCAGGTGACGCGGAAGAACGCCGGCCTGAAGACCGCCTGGGGCGAGGCGAAGAGTCTCCATTGGATGAGTGGCGGCCGTACGGTGCAGGGCTGGCTGCTGCCCCCGGCCGGGGTCGACCTCGCGGCGGCTGGCTCATCGGCTGCCGCGGCGGCCGCCGGCGGGCGCCGTTACCCGCTGGTCGTCGTCGTCCACGGCGGCCCGGCGCTCTCCCATCGCCCCTCGTGGCCGACGATCGGCGGCCTCCTCGCCAGCCAGGGCTATCTGGTGCTCCTCCCCAACCCGCGCGGCAGCTACGGCGCCGGCGAGGAGTTCACCCGCGGCAACGTCAAGGACTTCGGCTACGGCGACTTCGACGACATCCTCGCCGGGCTCGACGCGGTCGGCGCGGCGGCGCCGTGGAACGGCAAGGCGGGGATCTTCGGTTGGAGCTACGGCGGCTACATGGCGATGTGGGCGGTCACCCGCACCGGCCGCTTCCAGGCGGCGGTCGCCGGCGCCGGCGTCGCCAACTGGCAGAGCTACTACGGCGAGAACGGCATCGACCAGTGGATGATCCCGTACTTCGGCGCCTCGGTCTACGACGATCCGTGGATGTACGCCCGCAGCTCGCCGATCACCTTCATCAAGCAGGTGAGGACGCCCACCCTGGTGCTGCAGGGGGAGCGCGACGCCGAGGTGCCCGCTCCGCAGGCGTATGAGTTCTGGCACGCCCTGAAGACCCTCGGCGTCGAGACGCAGCTGGTGATCTATCCCGGCGAGGGGCACCATTTCGCCGACCCGGCCAACGAGCGCGACCGCCTGCGCCGGATGGTCGGCTGGCTCGATCGCTTTCTCAAGTGAGGCGGCGGGGCCTGTAACCGGAACCCCTCCGAACGCTACTATCACTTGCGGTGGCGGTTGAAAGGAGTGGTTCCGATGCGTTCCCAGAAGCTGGCCGTCGCACTCGTCCTCACCGTCCTCGGCAGCCTCGTGCCGTTGCATCAAGCCCACGCGGCGCCGCCGATGCACATCGAGTCGCCGTCGTCGGCTCCCGACAACAGCCCGCCTCCTGCCCCGCCGCCGCCCCAGGCTGCGCCGGCGCCCGAGCCGCCGTCGCCGCCGCCTTCGGCCCCCAGCGAGCCGGCCCCCTCGCCGGCCCCTGAGCCCTCGCCGGCGCCCGCTCCTTCGCCATCTCCAGAGCCCTCGGCGCCGGCGCCGGAGCGGCCGAGCCGCAACGAGAGCCCGCAGCCGACCGATCCCGGCACCGTCGGACGGCGCATCGTCGAGTCCGCGCCGCCGCCCACCGATCCGGGCCCCGTCGGACGGCGGATCCCCACCGGCGGCGGCACCGTCGACGACAGCGGCGATCTGCCCTTCGACGACTCGATCGACACCACCGGCAACCTCGCCCTCGACGAGGCCTCGATGTCCGCTGGCGGCCAGTCCGCCAAGCCGCCGGCCGCCGAGCCGCTCGACGTCCGCGTCGTCAGCGTCGAGGTCGCCGTCACCGACCGCTCCGGCCGGCCGGTGCCCGGTCTCGCCAAGGGCGACTTCGAGGTGCTGGAGGACGGCCGGCCGGTCTCGATCGCCGACTTCCACGCCCCCGCCGCGGTGCAGGGCATCGCCACCTTCTACTCGCTGGGATTCGTCGCGCCGCACGAGGGCGCCGGCGACCATCCGATCACCATCCGGGTGAAAGACCGGGCCGCCCCGGCCCCGGCTCCGGCCAGCGGGCACTAGTGGTCCGGCAGCGGCTACCGGCCGCCGGTCGCCGCGTTCACGCGTGTTAAGCTGTTGCAATATGACAACTTTGGGAGACTGTTCGACCATGCGCATTCTGAAGCTGGCGGGATCGACCGCGCTCGCGCTCCTCGGTTCCCTCGCGATCCTCCAGCCGGCGTCCGGCGCGCCTCCGGCGGCGCCGGCGCCCGCGCCGGCCGAGCAGCCGTTCACCGAGTCGATCGACGTGCGGGTCGTCAACCTCGAGGTCTTCGTCGCCGACCGCTCCGGCCATCCGGTCACCGGCCTCGACAAGAACGACTTCGAGCTCAGCGAGGATGGCCGGCCGGTCGCCATCACCAACTTCTACGCCCAGGCAGGGCCCGCCGGCGTCTCGGGTCCGGCGGCGGCGGTCCCCGCCGCCGGCGCGGCGCCGGCCGGGGCCGCGTCCGCCGCGGCGCCGACAACCGTGCTGCACATGGGCGAGGCGGTGCCCGAGTCGCAGCGCCTCGACCTCGGCATCTTCATCGACAACCTGGAGCTGACGCCGGTGGCGCGCAACCGGGTGCTCGTCGCCATCAAGGATTTCGTCGCCAAGCACGTCGTCGCCGGCGACCGCGTGCTGCTGGCGACCTTCGACGGCTCCGTGCGCATCCGCCAGGCGCCCACCCGCGACCCCAAGGCGCTCGTCGCGGCGGTCGACGAGATCGCGCGGAGCACGCCGCGCGGCGCCCATGCCAGCCAGGAGCTGCGCAACCTGCTGCAGAGCCTCGACCGCGGCGCCACCTTCAACGACGACGTCGAGATGTTCGTCAAGGAGCGCTACCAGGAGGACCGCGCCAGCATCGAGGCGCTCGACAACTTCGTCACCTCGCTCGCCGGCCTGCCGGGCAGGAAAGCGGTGCTCTACGTCTCCGGCGGCCTGTCGACACGGCCGGGCGGCGTCGCTCTCCAGGCCGCGGCCGACCTGCAGGGCCAGAGCACGGTGAGAGACATCGCACTCCCCGGCGAGCTCGAGATCCAGCCGCTCATCGATCACCTGGTCGCCCACGCCAACGCCAACCGGGTGACGCTCTACGGCATCGGCGCGCCGGAGAGCTTCGACAGCCTGGCGTTGCAGGTGGGGAGCAGCAACGCGCTCGGCAACCTGCAGTTCGTGGCGCGCGATGACCTGAACACCGTGATGGGGCCGGTCTCCGAGTTCACCGGCGGCTTCTCCGCCATCGACTTGAACGACCCCAAGGCGATCCTCGATCGCCTGCGCGCCGACCTCGAGACCTTCTACTCGCTGGGCTTCAGCCCGACGCACGCCGCCGACGGCAAGGTCCACACCCTCACCGTCCGCCTCAAGGGGCACGCCGGCTTGACCGTGCGGACGCGGCAGCGCTACACCGACCGCGACGACGCCGAGCGCCTCACCGACCGCACCCTCGCCGCCCTCTACCTGGGCGTCGAGGACAACCCGCTCGGCGTCAAGCTCGTCCTCGAGCGCGACGAGCCGGGCGAGAAGGGTCAGCGCATCGTCTCGCTCCTCGTCGCCGTCCCCGCCGACAAGCTCGTCCTGGTGCCGAACGCGAAGTCGCGCGACGGCAAGTTCACCGTCTTCTTCGGCACCGAGGACGGCCAGGGGCGCATCTCGGAGATCAGCCACAAGGAGGTGCCGCTCCACATTCCCGAGGAGCGCTACAAGGCGAACCCCGGCCAGCTCGCCATCTACCGCATCCGCCTCGCCGTCCGCGCCGAGGCGCAGACCGTGGCGGTCTCCCTCCACGACGACGTCGGCAAGACGGAAGCCGTCGTCGCCGCCCTCTATCATCCGCAGACCGCGGCCGCGGCAACCGGCAAGGCGGCCGCGCCGGCTCCGACTCCGCACTGACGCCACAGGCCACTCTCTTCCCTCCCCGCGCGTGCTAACCTCAGGGGCGAGGCTGGCGGAGCGAGGAGGCTTTACCCATGAGGTTCGTTGACCTTGCGGCTCCATCCGCCCTGGCGCTCTGCGCTCTGTTGACCGCCCTGGAGCCCGTGGCCGCGGCGCCCCCGGCGGCCGTCCCAGCCGCCGCCCCCGCCGCCGGCGAGACCTTCGCCGAGTCGATCGACGTCCGCGTCGTCAACCTCGAGGTCTTCGTCACCGACCGCTCGAGCCACCCGGTCGCCGGCCTCACCCGCGACGACTTCGAGCTGCTCGAGGACGGCAAGCCCGTCCCCATCACCAACTTCTACGCCCAGGCGGACGCCAGGCCGGCGCCGGCGGCGCCCCTCGCGGCAGCCGCGGCGGCCGATCCGGCGAAGCCGGCGGCGACCGCCGCGAGCACCCCGGCGGAGATCCCCGAGGCCCAGCGGCTCGACCTCGGCATCTTCATCGACAACCTGCAGATCACCCCGGCCGCCCGCAACCGCGTCCTGCGCTCGATCAAGGACTTCGTCGCCTCGCACGTCACCGCCGGCGACCGCGTGCTCCTCGCCAGCTTCGACGGCTCGGTGCGCATCCGCCAGGCGCCGACGCGCGACCCCGCCGCCCTCGTCGCCGCCGTCGATCAGATCTCGCGCAGCGCGCCGCGCGGCGTCCACGCCAGCCAGGAGCTGCGCGACCTGCTGGAGGTGATCGCGCGCGCGCCGGGCAGCCCCAGCAGCCCGACGAACGCCTTCCCCAGCAACAGCCCCGGCCAGAGCAACGACCTCGCCGAGGCGAGCGCGCTGCCGGGCAGCATCCAGCTCTACGTGCAGGAGCGCTACGAGGAGACGCGCGCCAGCCTCGCCGCGCTGGAGAGCTTCGTCGGCTCGCTCGCCGGCCTCCCCGGCCGCAAGGCGGTGCTCTTCGTCTCCGGCGATCTCGCGGTGCGGCCCGGCGACGTGGTGATTCGCGCCTACGCCGAGAAGTTCGGCGAGGAGCAGGCGCGGAGCATCCCGCGCGCCGGCGAGGCCGAGATCCAGCCGCTCCTCACCCACATCGTCGAGCACGCCAACGCCGACCGCGTCACCCTCTACGGCATCGGCGCGCCGGAGAGCTTCAACGCGCTCGCCCTGCAGCTCGGCGGCGGCGCCGCGGTCGGCAACCTGCAGTTCGTCCAGCGCGACAACCTCGCCGCCGTGATGAGCACCGTCGCCGACTTCACCGGCGGCTTCGCCGGCATCGACCTCAACGATCCAGGCATCATCCTCGACCGCCTGCGCGGCGACCTCGAGACCTTCTACTCCCTGGGCTTCTCGCCGAGCCATGCCGCCGACGGCAAGGAGCACAAGATCGCCGTGAAGCTGAAGCGCCGCGGCTTGACCGTGCGCGTCCGCGACCGCTACCAGGACGCCACCGACGAGCAGCGGCTGACCACCGCGGCGCAGTCGGCGCTGCTCTTGGGCGTCGCCGACAACCCGCTCGGCGTCCAGCTCCGCGTGCAGAAGGAAGAGCCCGCCAAGGGCGGCGACCGCGTCGTCTCGATCCTCGTCGCCCTGCCGATCAAGAAGCTCGTCCTGGTGCCCCGCGACACCTTCGACGAAGGCCAGGTCACCCTCTACGTCGGCGCCCACGACAGCGAGGGCCGCCTCTCCGCCATCCACCGCGTGCCGGTGCCGCTCCACATCCCCCACGCCCGGCTCGCCGCCGGCGCCACCGCCACCGGCTACGTCGTCAAGCTGACTCTCCGCAACGAGGAGCAGACCGTCGCGGTCACCCTGCGCGACGAGATCGGCCACGCCGAGTCGACCGCCACGACGACCTACAAGCCCAACGTCGTCGCGGCCGCCGCCAAGCAGTAGGCGGCGCCGGCCGGCCGCGGCTGGATCGAGGGCGGAGCTCGCGAAGTCGAGGAGGCGGCGATGGCAAGAAAAAGGCTGTTTGTGGCGATGTTCGCCGCCCTTCTGGCCTTCGCTCGCGCTTCCGCCCAGGGCGGCGTGCTCATGGCGCCGCGAGTCCTCAACCTTCCGACGGCGCCCTTTCAGCTCTCGGCCCTGCCGAGCGATCTTCCACTCCTCCGGGCATGGACAGTCTCACCGGCGTCGAATTCATCGTGAAGAACACCGGCGGCTCCGCGCTCACCCGGATCGCGATCCAGGCCACGGTCTTCACGGCGGCGGGAAACCCGCGGGGTTATTTCTCCTTCGAGGTACCCATCGCCCTCAAGCCCGGCAGATCGACGTACGCGGTTCATGCGACGGACCGCTTCAAGCTCGACGCGACGGACCATGTCGTTCTCCTGCCGCTCGCCGCGGACGGCCTCGTCCGCTGGACCTTCCCCGAGGAGCAGCTGCGGGCGCTCGGGCGCGAGCTCGTCGCGGCCCACGGTGACGTCACGGCGATCTCGCTCGCCGATGCGATCCAGAGCATGGCGGGGCCCACCCTGCCGCAGCAGCAGAACCCGGATCCCGGGGACGTCGATGGCTGCACCGCCTGCAACAACGCTCCGGCCATCTGCAAGAGCTTCTGCGCCCCCTGTTTTCCGGGTGGGTACACCTGCGCCTGCCAGCCATTCAATCTCAGCTGCACCTGCGGCAAGTGCCCGGGCTAGCCGGTCGACAGTCCCCTCAGCTCGCCTCGCCCCGATCCTTTGGACGGAAGCGGACGGCGGCGCGCTCGCCGCCGGCGCTGGCGCCCGCGCTGTCACGGACCTTGCAGTGAACTCCGCCGTGCATCGGGCGACAATTTCTGAGCATTCCTTTCCGGCCGCTCTCGCCGCGGCGCTTCCTGGAGCTCGAAGGAGAGAGAGATGAGCTGGCTCGCCATCCTCGGCATCGTCGTCGTCGGCATCACCCTGGTGGCGCTGAGCGGCATTCGCCCGAAGGGGACCCGCCCGGCGGGCCGCACCCACCTGATGACCGCTGCCCGCATCTGCCTCGGCATCGTCGTGGCGATCCTGGTGATCGCCGCCCTCGCCAGGTTCAGGTAGAGCGCCGAGCGGTCGGCGACCCCGCCCTCACCGAACGCTCTTGCCGCGCGCCGCCGCGCGCTCCTCGTCGCCGAGCTGCAGCACGGCGTGGAGGAAGAGGAGCTGGGTCTCCCGCGCCAGCGAGCTGGTGCCACAGGAGAGCATCTGAGTGGCGACGCGGTCGGCGATGGCGCGCAGCCACTTGCCGCCGGGCAGCGCCTCGTCGAGCGACTTGCCGAGCGCGATCTCCTGATCGATCGAGAAGTCGTCGCCGACGAGCTCGGCCACGTCGCGCGGCTCGGGGCGCATGAGCTGATGCGTCACGTCCGCGGTGCCGGTGGCGCCGGCGAGCAGCGCCCTGAAGGTCGGGATCTGCTCGCCGCGGAGCGCCGGACCGGGAGGTGAGCCGCGCTCCGCGGCCCGCGTGCGGAGGGAGCATTCGAGGTCGACGGGGATGTCCATCGCCAGCCGCGCCGCGGCGAGCGCGCGGCGGACCTCGAGGCGCAGCGGCACCACCCGCGGCCCACCGAAGACGATCGCCGAGATCACCTCGGAGGGCGGGTGCGCCACCTCGGGCGGCCGCCCCGCCGCCTGCCCGGCGGCCGCTGCGAAGGTCCGCGCCAACGCCTCGGCGGCCAGGAGCGAGCCGCGGGTGGTGCCGCCCGATCCTGCGAGCCAGGTGTCGAGCACCTCGCTCGCCGCGGCCGCCGGCGGCGCGAGCGCCGCAGGCCGGACGATGGAGATCGAGGTGCGCTCCGCCCGCGCCGACCGGGCGGCGAGGGCCAGCAGGAGAACGGCAGCCGCGGCTCGCCAGGGCTTGGCGTCATGCATGAGAGAGCTCCGTCGACGGTGATGCCTCGGTGGCGATCGCGATGCCGCGAGTCTATCCGCAGTCGCGGCCGCGGCTCGGCCGCGAGCGTGGTGAGCACAGCCACCGGCCCGAGAGGGCAATAAACCTTGCTGAAATCTTAAAGTCTGTTGCGAGGGAGACCGTGGCAGGCGCCGAGGCGTACACTCCAGCGAGACGTTCCCAGCTCGGCGACCGGCACCGCTCGCGGGTGCCCTGGAGATGCGCGATGACCACCGGCAACCGTCCCCTCCGGCCGCGCCTGCAGGCGCTCCTCGTCCCCGTCGCCCTCCTCGGCGCCGGCCTCGCGCTGCCGCCGTCCGCGGCGCCGGCGCCCCCCGCCGCCGGCGAGCCGCCGACCGAGACCTACTATGAGTCGGTCGACGTCGACGTGGTCAACGTCGAGGTGGTGGCGACGGACCGCTCGGGCCGCCCGGTCGCCGGCCTGGACAAGGACTCCTTCGAGCTCTTCGAGGACGGCAAGCCGGTCTCCATCACCAACTTCTTCCGCAGCGCCGAGGCGACCTCACCCACGGGCGCCGCGGCGACGGCGGCCGCGTCGACGAGCGGCACTCCGGCTGCCGCCGGACAGGCCACCGCCGCGGCGGGCGCGGCGCACCCGGCCGTTGCCGCCGCGGCCGCTCCGCCGCCGCCCGACCAGGTGTTCAACTTCGCCGTCTTCGTCGACGAGGAGAGCCTGACGCCGGTCACCCGCCGGCCGATCCTCGCCGGCATCCAGGAGTTCCTGAAGAGCCACATCGGCCCGGCCGACCACGTCATCCTCGCCGACTACAACGGCGGCCTCAAGGTGACCCAGCCGTCGACCTCCGATCCGGCGGCGCTCACCGCCGCGATCGCCAAGCTGATGGCGACGGTCCCCCACGGCACCGCGCGCAGCGCCGCCGCCGGCGGGCCGACCTTCGGCCAGCGCTTCGGCGAGACGACGGGCGATGCCAACTCGCTGGCGGCCGAGGTGGCGCAGGAGGACGCCGAGATGGCCAACTTCCAGGGCGTGCAGCGCGCCCAGACGACGCTCGCGACGCTCGGCGACTTCATCTCCTCGCTCGCCGGCCTGCCGGGGAGGAAGGCGCTGGTGCTGGTGAGCGGCGTCTTCCCGGTCGAGAACGGCGAGCCGCTCCTCAAGCGTCTCGCCGAGCACGCCAACGCCAACCGGGTGACGATCTACGTCCTCGGAGCGACCGAGACGAAGGGCGCGGTGGCCGCCGACACCTCGACGAGCCAGGCGCTCAGCATGAACGCCGATCTCGCGCAGGGGATCACCAGCAGCTCGACGCCGGTCAGCGCCCGCCCCAACGCCGACACCGACAACCTGATCGGCGCTCTCCACACCGTCGCCGAGCGCACCGGCGGGCGGATCGCGGCCGGCCTCATCAACCCGACGAGCTTCTTCGCCACCCTCCACGACGACCAGTCGGTCTTCTACTCGCTGGGCTTCAGCCCCGCCCACAAGCACGACGGCAAAGTGCACCAGCTGGCGGTCAAGGTGAAGGGCCCGCGCGGCGTCGAGCTGCGCTACCGCGACACCTACGAGGACCGCAGCGGCGACCAGCGCACCGCCGCCGAGACCGTCTCGACCCTCGTCCTCGGCGGCGGCGAGAACCCGCTCGGCGTCGAGCTCAGCGTCGAGCCGGCGCTCGCCGCCGGCAAGGGCAAGTCGACCGTCCCCGTCGTCGTCCACGTGCCGATCGCCAAGCTGGTGCTCATCCCGCAGGAGCGCTTCCACGAGGGCAAGCTCACCCTCTTCGTCGCCACCCGCGACGGCCGCGGCCGCGTCTCGACGCTCCACCGGCTGGCGGCGCCGGTGCACGTCGCCAACGAGAAGCTGATGAGCGCGCTCGGCGAGTCGGTCGCCTTCCGCGTCGAGGTCGCGGTGGCGGCGGCGGGAGAGCAGACCATCGCCATCGGCGTGCGCGACGAGGTCGGCCACGTCGACTCGACCGCCACTCTCCCCTGGTCGCCGACGCGGACCGCCGCCCGCAGCGGCAGCCCCATCCCCCGCCCGCCGGGGCGGTAGCGGCAAGCCCCTACCGGCCGCACGTCAGCAGGACGGCGGCGTGCGCCAGGAGGACGATCGCGAGACCGACCCAGAGCTCGCTGCGGCCGGCGCAAAGGCGTAAACTGGGGTTAGCAGTGTCAACTCGATGACGGCACCGCGGACGGTGCCGAGGAGACGCGCGATGACCACCGGCAACCCTTTCCCCCGGCTGCGTTTGCGGACGCTCTTCATCTCCTCGGCTCTCCTCGCCGGCACCCTGGCGCTGCCGCCGGCGGCCCTCCCCTCGACGCCCGCCGGCGAGACGGCCGACGAGACCTTCTACGAATCGGTCGACGTCGACGTCGTCAACGTCGAGGTGGTGGCGACCGACCGCTCGGGCCATCCGGTCGCCGGTCTCGACCAGGGCGCCTTCGAGCTCTACGAGGACGGCAAGCCGGTCGCCATCACCAACTTCTTCAGCAGCGCCGAGACGGCCGTGTCGGCTCCGCCCGCCGCCGGCCCGCCGGCCGCTGGCCAGCCGGCATCGGGACGACCGGCAGGCGGCACGAGCCTCGCCCCAGCCACCGCGGCCTCGAAGCCGGACGATCAGATCCTCAACTTCGCCGTCTTCGTCGACAACGAGGATCTGACCGCGACCGCCCGCCGGCCGGTCCTCGCCGCCCTCCAGACGTTCTTCAAATCGCACGTCACCCCCGGCGACCACGTCATCCTCGCCAGCTACAACGGCGGCGTCCAGGTGAGCCAGCCCGCCGCCGCCGACCCGGCGGCGCTCGCTGCGGCGGTCGGTAAGCTGATGACCGGAGTCACCCACGGCAGCGCCGCGATCGCCGAGGCGCGCCGCTCTCAAGCGGCGCTCGAGAACGGCTACGAGTCGCAGTTCAGCGCCCCCTCCGCGGGGCGGCAGAGCGCGAGCAACGCGCTCATCGCCGACAGCGAGAAGGTGGACCTCGAGGCCAACGGCAACGCGAGACTGCAGAGCGGCCGCCTCACCCTGGCGGCGCTCGGCGACTTCATCTCCTCGCTCGCCGGGCTGCCTGGCAGGAAGGCGCTCCTGGTGGTGAGCGGCGCCTTTGCGGTGGAGAACGGCGAGCCGCTGCTCAACCGCCTCGCCGAGCGCGCCAATGCCAACCGCGTGACCATCTACGTCTTGGGCGCCGTCGAGGCGAGCGGCGCCGCCGCCGTCGACCCCGAGGCGAGGAATCCCTCGGCGACCAACGCCTCCCTCGACCAGGGACCCAGCGGCGGCTCGTCGCCGCTCGCCAACACGCCGTTCGCGGCCGCCGATGCCCTGACCGGCGCCCTCCACGGGCTCGCCGACCGCACCGGCGGCCTCACCGCCGCCAATCTCATCAACCCGGCGAGCTTCTTCGAGACCGTCGAGCGCGACGTGTCGACCTTCTACTCGCTCGGCTTCAGCCCCTCCCACAAGCACGACGGCAAGATCCACCGCCTGGCGGTCAAGGTGAAGAGCCGGCGCGACCTCAACCTGCGCTACCGCGACACCTACGAGGATCGCAGCGGCGATCAGCGCACCGCCGCCGAGACCCTCTCGGCCCTCGTCCTCGGCGTCGGCGAGAACCCGCTCGGCGTCGAGCTCAGCTTCGAGCCGCCGCTCGCCTCCGGCAAGGAGCCGGCGACCGTTCCCGTCATCGTCCACGTGCCGGTCGCCAAGCTGGTGCTCATTCCCCAGGAGCGCTTCCACGAGGGCAGGCTCACCCTCTTCGTGGCCACCCGGAACGCCCGCGGCCACGTCTCGAGCCTCCGCCGCCTGGCGGCGCCGGTGCACGTCGCCAACGACAAGCTGATGGGCGCCCTCGGCGACTCCGTCGCCTTCCGCGTCGAGGTCGCCGTGCCGTCCGGCGTCGAGACGATCGCCGTCGGCGTGCGCGACGAGGTCGGCCACGTCGACTCGACCGCGGCGGTCCCCTGGCGACCGACGCAGACAGCCGCCCGCAGCGGCAGCCCCATCCCCCGCCCGCCGGGGCGGTAGCGGCAGCGCGCCCCTACCGGCCGCGCGCCAGCAGGAAGGCGGCGAGCGCGGCGTGCGGCAGGAGGAGGATGGCGAGGCCGATCCAGAGCTCGCGGCGGCCGTCGCGCGCGAGGGCGGCAGCCGCGGCGCCGCCGCCGCCGCGCAGGAGAAGCAACGGCTTCCCTCCCGGCGAGACGTCCGGCGCCAGGCCCCCCTCGGCGGCGCGGTAGAGGCCGAAGGCGCAGACCTCGTCCCCCTCGCCGAGCACCGTCTCGGCGAGCCGCGCCGAGGGAGGGATCACACCGAGCCCGCCGCCGCCGCCCGACCGCCAGTCCCGGCGCAGAGTGCCCCGCGCGTCGGCGGCGAGCGCCGGTTCCTCGCTCGGCAGCTCGGCGAAGGAGGTCGCGGCGACGTAGGCCGCGGCGCGGGCGAGCGCCCGCTCGCCGGCGAGCACGGTCTCGGCGAAGCCCTCGGCGAGGGTGGGGAACCCGAGCAGGCGGACTCCCGCGCCCCCGGCCGGAAGCGGCGCCGTACCGCCGGCCGTCGAGCCCCCCGAGACCGCCGAGATGACCGCCGGGGCGAGCGCGACCCCCGCGTAAGCGGGCGCTGAGCCGGTGCCCTCGCCGGCGGCGACGTCGATGCGGTAGCGATAGGCGAGGCAGGGGCGGCCGGAGAAGGGCGCCACGAGCGGCGGCGCGCCGGCCGGGCCGGCGCCCTGCTGGGTGGCCTGAGCGACACCGGGGGTCAACGCGGTGACGACGCCGGCCGCGGCGAAGCGCTTGCCGTCCCGCGGCAGCGCCCCGTCGCGGCCCTCGGCCAGCAGCCGCCGGTCCTCCGCCGCCCGCGACGAGGCGGCGAAGGCGGCGAGCGCCAGGCGGAGCGAGAGGGCGCCGGCCGCGGCGGCGAGCCAATCGACCGGATGCCGGACGCCGAGCAGGCCGCGCAGAGCGAGCTCATAGAGTGCCGCGAGCGCCACCCACGAGGCGAGCCCCAAGACGAGCCCGCGACCGATCTCCCCGCCCTGTCGTCCCATCGATAGGAGACGAGCCTACCATCGCTCGCCGGCGCTCCCTCCGGACCTCCCAGTCGCCGCCCTCGGCGGTGCGAGGGGTCGATGCAGGCCGCTCGGAGCGGGCGCAATGGGCGTAGACTGGATGCGGTCGCCCTCCCGGCGCTCGGCGATGAAGACCGGCACTCCATGGCCGCCGCGGCTCGCGGCGCTGCTGCTCGTCGCGGTGCTCGCCGCGCTTGGCCTGCTGGCATCGCGGCCGCTCGGCGCCAGCAAGCCGAGCGCCGCGGCTCCCGCCCGCGGCGACAGCGGCGGCGAGACATACTACGAGTCGGTCGACGTCGACGTCGTCAGCGTCGAGGTGGTGGCGACCGACCGCAGCGGCCGGCCGGTCGCCGGCCTCACCCGCGGCGACTTCGAGGTCTACGAGGATGGCAAGCCGGTCGTCCTCACCAACTTCCTCTCCAGCGTCGAGGACGCCATCGCCGCCGGCCGGCCGGTGGGCGGCCCGGACGCCTCGCTGGCGCCCGCCACCCGCTCGGCGGACCAGGCGCTCTCCTTCGCCGTCTTCGTCGACAACGAGAACCTGACCGCCGCCGCCCGCGCGCCGGTGCTCGCCGCCCTCGACGGCTTCCTGCAGAGCCACGCGCGCCCCGGCGACCATGTCCTCCTCGCCCGCTACGACGGCGGCATGAAGGTGACCCAGCCGGCGGCGACGCGCGCCGCCCTGGCGCAGGCGATGGGCCAGCTGCGCACCGACACCACGCACGGCGGCCTGGCGGTCGAGGACCAGCGGCGGATCCTGCAGGCCAAAGCCGACCTCGCCGAGGGCGGCGCTCCCGACCAGGTGATCGAGGCCGGCGAATTGAGCGAGGACGCCCAGCTCGCCGGGGCGATCGACGTGCAGCGAGGCAAGCGCGGCCTCGCCGCCCTCGCCGACTTCATCTCCTCGCTCGCCGGCCTGCCCGGGCGCAAGGCGCTGGTCATCGTCACCGGCGCCTTCGCCATCGACGCCGACCCGGTGCTCGCCCGCCTCGCCGATCACGCCAACACCAACCGGGTGACGCTCTACCTGCTGGGCGCCGTCGAGCCTCCCGCCGCCGGCGCCTTCCGCGCCCCGACGGCGATCGGCGACAACCCCTTCGCCGCCGGCGACGCCCTCTCCGGCGCCCTGCACTCGGTCGCCGACCGCACCGGCGGCCTCACCGCGGCGAACCTCGCCGACCCCTCGGGCTTCCTCGAGCGGGTGCGGGCCGACATCGGCAACTACTACTCGCTCGGCTTCACCCCCGAGCACCCGCGCGACGGCAAGGTCCACCGCCTGGCCGTCAGAGTGCGCAACCGGAGCGACCTCTCGCTGCGCTACCGCAGCACCTACGAGGACAGGAGCGGCGACCAGCGGGTCACCTCGGAGACCCTCTCGACGCTCCTCCTCGGCGTCGGCGACAACCCGCTCGGCGTGCGGCTCACCCTCGGCCAGGCGGCGCCGCCGGCGAAGGGGCTGCAGGACCAGGTCGAACGCGCCGAGGCGCCGCCGGGGGCCGCCGGCCCGCGCATCCTGCCGCTCGTCGTCCACCTGCCGCTCGACAAGCTGGTGCTCATCCCCCAGGAGCGCTACCTCGAGGGCCGGGTCACCCTCTTCGTCGGCACCCGCGACGACCGCGGGCGCCTGTCGGCAGTCACCCGTGTCGACGCCCCGGTGCGGGTGGGCAACGACCGCCTGCTCGACGCCCTCGGGCAGAGCTTCGACTACCGCCTCGACGTGCGGCTGCGCGCCGGCGAGCAGATGGTTGCCGTCGGGGTGCGCGACGAGATCGGCCACCTCGATTCGATCGCCTCGGCGCCCATCGGCGAGAGCGCGGTGCGGGCGGGCGGCTTCACGATGCCGGATTCGACCAGCCGCGAGGCGGCGAAGGAGGCCGCCAAAGGCGGCGTCAAGCCGCCGAAGCCGCCGACTCGGCCGCCGGCTCCGCCGCCTTCGCCCTCGCCCAATCCGAATTCGAGCTCGGCCGGCCGGCCGCCGGACGGGCAATGATCTTGACTACGCAAAAGCACATGCCGCGGGGGGCGATCGAGGCCGGCCGGACCGGCGCCGGGCCGCCGCGGACAGAGGGTTCAGTGGTACCATGAAGCATCTTTTTCCGGAGCGGTTCACGCGCAAGAAGGAGACGCGCCGATGATCCACCGTACGCAGGCCGCGGCCATCGCACTCCTGCTCCTCCCCCTCCTCCTCCTGCCGCCCAACGCCTGGCCGGACGTCCCCAAGAACAGCGAGAGCTTCTTCGAGTCGATCGACATCGACGTCGTCAACGTCGAGGTCTATGTCACCGACCACTCCGGCCGGCCGGTCACCGGCCTGACGCGCGCCGATTTCCAGCTGCGCGAGGACGGCAAGCCGGTCGAGCTCACCAACTTCTACGCCGGCGAACAGGCGCCCCCAGACCCCACCGCGGCGATCGGCGCGCCGACCCCGCCGAGCGCGGCGACGCCCGAGGACCAGCGCCTCAACCTCGCCATCTTCGTCGACAACCTGAATCTCACCTCGGGGCCGCGCAACAAGGTGCTCGCCTCGTTGAAGCGCTTCTTCGCCAGCCACCTCTCCCCCCGCGATCGCGTCGTGCTGGTGAGCTACGACGGCGCCGAGGTGAGGGTCCGCCGGGCGCCGACCAACGATCCCAAAGCGCTCATCAAGACGATCACCGAGATCGCCACCGGCTCGACGCGGGCGAATCACAACAGCATGGTCATGCGCGACCTCTTCGAGGAGCTCGCCCGCATCCAGCCGACGGCGGTCACCGGCGGCCCCGGCGTCGCCCAGGACCGCATCGAGGCGACGCAGTTCGAGCTGCCGCAGCTCGACCAGGCGATCTATCTGTACTCGCAGGCGCGCTTCGACGAGACCCGCCACACCCTCGCCGCGCTCACCGAGTTCGTCGACTCGCTCGCCGGCCTGCAGGGGAGGAAGGCGCTCGTCTACGTCAGCGGCGAGCTGTCGCTGCGCGCCGGCGAGGTGCTCTACCGCGCCCGCGAGCTCAAGTTCGGCAAGGGCGGGGATCCGCCGAGCTCGGACATCGACTCGGCGCCCTACCTGCGCACCCTGGTCGACCACGCCAACGCCAACCGCGTCACGCTCTACGGCCTCGGCGCCACGCAGGACTTCGGCAACATCGCGCTCGAAGCCGGCGGCGTCGCCTGGGCGCACGAGCTCGAGACGGTGCAGAGCGACGGCATGGAGGCGGCGCTGCACACCATCAGCGACCACACCGGCGGCCTGACGATGGTCAACCTGAACGACCCCGGCGTCTTCCTCAACAACATCCAGAACGACTTCTCCTCCTTCTACTCGCTCGGCTTCTCCCCCGATCACAAGCGCGACGGCAAGCTCCACGGCATCGACGTGCGGGTGAAGGGGAGGGACGATCTGCGGCTGCGCTACCGCCAGGCCTACCAGGACCGCTCGGGCGAGCAGCGGATGACGGCGGCGACGATGTCGGCGCTCGTCCTCGGCGTCGAGGAGAACCCGCTCGGCATCCAGCTCGACTTCGACCGCGAGAGCTCGGCCGCCAACGGCGCCTACGTGGTGTCGGTGATGGTGAAGATGCCGATCGCCAAGCTG
This sequence comes from uncultured Acidobacteriota bacterium, assembly GCA_963755825.1. GTDB lineage: Bacteria > Acidobacteriota > Thermoanaerobaculia > Multivoradales > UBA5704 > DATBQN01. The sequence goes on from CAVWLA010000001.1 coordinate 1,999,960, forward strand.
GTGCTGCTGCCGCACGACCATTTCCACGAGGGCCGGGTGACGGTCTTCTTCGGCACCCGCGACAGCGCCGGGCGGACCTCGAAGATCAACAAGCTCGCCGTCCCGGTGCGCATCGCTAACGAGGACCTCAAGGCCTCGATGGGGAAGCTCGCCGCCTTCCGCGTCAACCTCCTGGTGCGGCCCGAGCAGCAGACGGTCGCCGTCGGCGTGCGCGACGACCTCGGCCACGTCGACTCGACGGTCCGCGCCGCCTTCCTGCCGGGCAAGCTCGGCGCGAGGTTCGATGGCTAACCGCTCGCTCCAGCGCTCCGTCGGGTACCTCGTCGCCCTCGCCCTGCTGCCGGCCGCCGGCGCGGCGAGCAGCCACTCGACCGCGCCGCTCGCCCTCCCCGCCCAGGGCCCCGCGGGCGCGCCGATCGAGACGACGGCGACCGGGGCGCCGCTCCCGGCGCCGGCGGCGGCCGCCGCGCCGAGCGTCACCAAGGCTCCGCCGGAGGAGCGCCCCGCGGCGCCCGCGGCGAGCACGCCGGCCGCCGGCCGGCCGGCGGTGCGCGTCCTCCCCACCGGCGGCATCCGGATGGAGACCGCGGCGCTCCTGGTGAGCGGTCAGGAGGGCGGACCCGTCCCCCTCGCCGCCGTCGCCTATCCCCTTCCCGGCGAGGGCGGCAAGGCGCGCCTCGCGGTGGTGGTCGAGATCGAGGGCGCCGCGCTCCTCGCCAAGCAGGGCGCCGACGACGGCATCCTCCACGCCGACGTCATCCTCTACGCGCTCGACGCGCAGGGCGGCCTCGCCGGCTCCGCGGAGCGCACCGTCGAGGTCGACCTCGCCCAGCTCGGCGGCGAGGTGCGCGACGGCGGCATCAAGCTGTTGGGCGAGATCGAGCTGCCGCCGGGCGAGGTCTCCCTCCGCGTCCTGGTGCGCAACGCCGCCACCGGCGACATGGGCCTGCGGGTGCTGCCGGTGACCGTGCCGGCCTTCGGCACCGCCGCGGCCCTCCTCGCCCCCGTCCTGCCGGCCTCTCGCGAGCCGTGGCTGGTGGTCGCCGCGACGCCGGGCCGTCCGAGCCTCCTGGTGAGCCTCCTCCCCGGCCCGCCGCCGGCGGCCGCGGCTCCGGCGGCATCGGCGGCTTCGGCAGCGGTCCCCGCGGCGCTCCTCGCCGCCGCCGCCGAGCGCCAGGGCGACCTGCCCGCCGCCCTCCCCATCCTCACCCCCGACCGCGAGACGACCGCCGAGCTCCTCGCCTACCGGCTGCCGACGGCGGCCGACGTCCACCTCGAGGTCCTCGGCAGCGCTGGCCGCGTCGCCGACCTGCCGGCGAGGACCCTCGACCGCCGCGCCACCTCGATCGCCGGCCTCGAGGTGCTCACCCTGTCGTTCGTGCCGCACGCGGTGCCCGAGGGGCGCTACGCCCTCCGCGCCAAGGTCGGCGATACCCTGAGCGGCCTCGGCCAGTTCCTCCTCCTCCCCGACGGCGGCGGCGGCCGCGCCTGGGCCGAGCTGACGGCGATCTCGCGCGCCCAGGCGAGCGGCGGCGGCGCGCCGGGAGCCGCCGGCGAGCAGGCGCGCCTGCGGGCGCGGCGGCGCAAGCCGGAGACCGCGGTCCTCCTCGCCGCCTACCAGAAGTCGCTCGACCGCCTCGCCGCCGGCGACGTGACCGGCGCCAGCGCTGCGATCGCCGACCTCGAGGTGGGTGCGCTCACCGGCGAGGAGATGCTGACCGAGCTCGAGCTGCGCGAGCTGCAGCTCGACCTGCTGCACCACTGGATCGGCGGCGGGCGCGACCGGCTGACCGCGGTGCTCACCCTCTACGAGCTGATCTACCGCGACGCCTGGAGGCGCCAGCGCTTCCTCACCGCCGGCCACGCCGGCGAGATGGTCATGCGCCTGGTCGACGCCTACGTCAAGAGCGACGCCCCCGAGGCGCGCCGGGTGGGCGCCGAGCTGCTCGTCGCCCTGACCCCGCGGGCGACCGGCGCCGGCCTCTCGGAGCTCGTCCTCCGCGCCCTGCGCCGCGCCCTCGACCTCGACCGCGACGACGAGGCGGCGCTGCTCTGCCTGGCCATCGACGCCGAGCGGCACGGCCACTACAGCGAGGCGGTGAGCTGGCTCGAGCGCCTCGCCAAGGCGCACCCGGAGAACCGCGAGGGCCGCCTGCGGCTGGCGCTCAACCTGGCGAAGAGCGGCCACGGCGCCGAGGCCGAGCGCCGCCTGCGCGCCATCGCCGAGGCGCCGGGCGAGAGCGACTGGGTGAGCGCCATCGCCTGGCAGGAGCTCGCCCGCGCCCTCATCCACGACAAGAAGCTCGACGCCGCCGACCGCACCGTCGCCGCCGGCCTCGCCCGCCTGCCGGGGGACGAGAAGCTGATGCTCGAGCGCGCCTACCTGCTCGACCTGCGCGGCGAGCCGGCGCGCGCCGAGGAGGTGCTGGTCCACGAGCGCTCGCCGGCGCCGGCGACCTCCGGCTCGTCAGCGCGCCTGCGCTACGACGAGCTGCCACAGGAGCTCCTCGACCGCACCTGGGAGGAGGTCCGCCACGGCCTCGCGGCGCGCTACCCGTCGCTCGCCGCGCTGCTCAACGCCCCGACGCGGAGCGCCGAGGTGCTTCCTTGAGGAGCCGCCTCGCCGCCGCCGCCACCCTCCTGCCGGTCACCCTCTTCGCCCTCGCCGCCGCCGGCGGCCGCCCCTCCCTCGCCGGCGCCCAGGGGGCGAGCCGCGGTACCAGCGTGCGGATCGTCAGCCCGGCCGCCGGTCAGTCGGTCTTCGGCGAGATCGAGGTCGAGGTGGCGGTCGAGCCGCCCGGCGCGCCGGTGGCGCGCGTCGAGGTCTACGTCGACGGCCGCCGCGCCGGCTCCTCGACCTCGCCGCCGTGGCGGATCCCGGTCGACGTCGGGCAGGGCAACGTCGGCCACCACTTCGAGGTGATCGCCTACGACGGCCAGGGTGCGAAGGCGAGCGCCAGCCTGCGCACGGCGTCGATCCAGACCGACGAGGAGATCCGCGTCAACCTCCGCCAAGTCTACGTCACCGCCGTGCACGAGGACCAGGCGGTCATCGATCTGCGCCGCGAGGACTTCGAGGTCTTCGACCGCGGCGGCCGCCAGCCGCTCGTCACCTTCGAGCGCGGCGACGTGCCGTTCACCGCCGTGCTCCTCCTCGACGCCAGCACCAGCATGCGCGGCCGGCAGCTGGAGACCGCCCTCGACGGCGCCCGCCACTTCGTCGGCGGCATGCAGCGCCTCGACGAGGGGAAGCTGCTGCTGTTCTCCGACCGCTTCCTCGTCGAGACGCCGTTCACCGGCATCCCCACCGTCCTCACCCTCGGCCTCTCCGGGGTGAGCGCCGGCGGCGGCACGGCGCTGAACGACGCGCTCTACCTCGGGCTGAAGCGGCTGGGGACGCGCAGCGGCCGGCGGGTCGCCGTGGTGCTCTCCGACGGTGTCGACGTCGAGAGCGTCCTCAGCATGGAGCAGGTCCGCGCCGTCGCCAGCCGCGAGACGACGGCGGTCTACTGGCTGCGCATCGGCGGCGTCGACAGCCCGCAGGTCGCCGGGGTCTCCTCGGCTTGGCGCGACACCAAGGGCCATCACCGGGAGCAGGATCTGCTCGCCCAGACGGTCGAGGAGACCGGCGGCAGGATCGAGATCCTGGACAGCGTCGACCAGGTCAAGGGGGCGCTGCAGCGGCTGATCCAGGAGCTGCGCGGCCAGTACGTGCTCGGCTACTACCCGCCGACCAAGGGCCCCGGCACCTGGCACGACGTGCGGGTGGCCGTCCACCGCGCCGGCGTCAAGGTGCGCTCCTACCGCGGCTACCGCGAGCCCTGAGCGCGGCCTCCCGCGCCACCTCCCGAACAGCCGCGCGTCGGCCGTGTGACGCGTTCGTCGCATGCGGCGGGCGGTCCGCGGCGCTATAGTTCCCGCGCTCCCCCGGCCGACGCATCCACCACCCCGCGGGGAGAGGAGACCCTGGCATGATCCGACCCTTCGACCGCCTGGTCCGGCACCGCGCCCTGGCGCCGCTCGCCCTCGCCCTGCTGCTCGCCGCGGCGCTCACCTCGCCGGCGCTCGCCGGCGGCGACTCCCCCGCCGCCGCCGCGCTCGACCCGACCGTGCGGGAGGTCGTCCACATGCTCGACGGCGGCGTCGCCGAGCCGGTGATCGACTCCTGGCTGGCGTCGACCGGCCGCCGCCCCGCCCGCGTCGACAGCGCCGAGCTGGTGGCGCTGCAGGGCGCCAAGGCCTCGCCGGAGCTGATGAAGCGGCTGATCCAGCTCGCCGGCGGCGGCACGCCGGCGGCGCCTCCGGCGCCCGCCGTCGCACCGGCGCCGGCCCCGGAGGCTCCGGTTCCAGCGGCCCCGGTTGCGGCCGCGGCACCCTCCGCGCCGGCGCCGGCCGCCGTGGTCGGCTCGGTCAGCGCCGGGATCCCGGTCCGCTTCCAGCTCTCCTACCGGCCGCTCTCCGGCGACGCCGCGGCCGCTGCCGGCGGCGCCGACGACGACGCGACGCCCGGCTGGGACCTCTTCGTCTACGTCGACGGCCGGCTCCTCACCTGGGCGCAGCCGGCGATGATCTCGCTGACGGCGCGCACCTGGAGCTTCGACCGCACCCTCTCGGCGGGCCGCCACGTCGTCCGCCTCGTCCAGGAGCGCCACGAGCGGCGGTTCGGCGACCACTGGACGCACGCCGCCCGCGTCGCGCCGCTCGCTCTCGCCTTCGATCTCGAGCCGGGTGGGCCGTGGCGGGTGCAGCTGCAGCTCGACCAGGTGAAGATCAGCCGCAAGGGGCCGCTCACCCTCCGCGCCAGCTCGGGAGACCGCGAGATCGCCGCCGCCATCGGCGGCGGCGAGGCGGCGACCTGGCCGCCGCTCTGCGAGGAGGTGGAGGCCAACGTCGCCGAGGGCAAGAAGCCCTCCGCCGAAGCGCGCCGCCAGCTCGCCGCCTGCGTGCGCTGGCCGACCCTCTTCCCCGACGTCGCCGGCGTGCCGCCGCGCGCCGAGGTGCGCGCCGACCTCGCCCGCGACGGCTACCGGCCGCCGCAGGCCTCGGCGCTGCAGCAGTAGGAGAGGCCGTCGCTCAGGGCCGCGGCTGGCCGGGGAAGCCGGCGAGCGCGGCGAGGGTCTCGTCGATGTCGGCGGCGGTGTGGTCGGCCGAGATCTGGAAGCGGATCTCCTCGTCGCCGCGCGGCACCACCGGGTACTTGAGGCCGGTCGCCAGCACCCCGTGGCGGCGCAGGTGGGCCACCAGCTCCCCCGTCCGCGCCGTGTCGCGCACCATCAGCGGCACCACCGGATGCTCGCCGGGGAGGGTCTCGTAGCCCAGCGCGACGATCCCCTGCTTGAAGCGGGCGGTCATCGCCTTGAGGTGGGCGAGGCGCTCGCGGCCGGCGGCGCTGTCGAGGATGGCGAGCGCCCGCGATGCCGCCGCCGCCTCCCCCACCGTGATGGGGTTCGAGTAGATGTAGAGCGGCGCCGTCTCGCGGAGGTGCTCGACGATCGTCCGCGAGGTGGCGACGTAGCCGCCGTTGACCCCCAGCGCCTTGCCCAGCGTGCCCACCAGGATGTCGACCGGCGCCGAGCCGGTGATCTCCTCCGTCCCCCGGCCGCTGGCGCCGAAGGCGCCGACGCCGTGCGAGTCGTCGGCCATGACGACGACGTTCTCGGCGAAGCGGCCGTCGAACCTCCGCGCGATCTCGAGGATGGCGGGGAGCGGCGCGTGGTCGCCGCGCATGCTGAAGACGCCGTCGGTGACGACGATCGCCCGCCGGCAGTCGGCCGCCGCGAGCTCGAGCCGCGCTTCGAGATCGGCGAGGTCGAGGTGGCGGTAGATCTCCTTGCGCTTCGGCCGCGCCAGGCGCATGGCGTTGATGATGCAGTTGTGATTGAGCTCGTCGGAGACGACGGCGGTCTCCGCGTTGATCAGCGGCACCAGCACCCCCAGCGTCGTGGCATAGGCGGAGCTCATGATCATCGCCGCCTCGCGGCCGTGGAAGGCGGCGAGCTGGCGCTCGAGGTCGACGTGGGCCTGGTAGGTGCCGCTGATGAAGCGGACGGCGCCGGGGCCGGCGCCGAAGGCCGCCGTCGCCCCCTCCTCGGCGGCGATCACCGCCGGATCGAGCGACATGCCGAGATAGTTGTTGGAGTTCATCTTGACGAAGGCGCGCTCGCCCTCGCCGGCGAGGAGGTAGCGCGGCCCGCGGCCGCCGGCGGCGGGGACGACGCCGGCGACGACCGTCTCGACCCCCTTGCGCGTCCCCTTCTCGTCGAGGGTCGCGAGGTCGGCGGCGAGGGTGGCGTTCAGGCGGTCGAGAGGCATGGCTCTCCCTTTCTGCCGCTCAGCCGGCGATGCGCAGCTTGCGGTCGAGGTTCTCGAGCATGTCGGTCGTCATGCTCGTCAGGCTGTGGGTCGGCGACCAGCCCCACTCGGCGCGCGCCGCGCCGTCGTCGAGCGAGTCGGGCCAGGAGTCGGCGATCGCCTGGCGCACCGGGTCGATGCGATAGTCGATGACGAACCTCGGCAGGTGGCGGCGGATCTCCGCCGCCAGCTCCTCGGGGGTGAAGTTCATCGAGGTGACGTTGAAGGCGTTCCTGTGCACGAGGCGCTCAGGGTCCGCCGCCATGACGTCGACCGCCGCCTTGACGGCGTCCGGCATGTACATCATGTCGAGGCGGGTGTCGGGGCGCAGGAAGCAGGTGTAGTGCTGGTGGCGGATCGCCTCGTAGAAGATCTCGACCGCGTAGTCGGTGGTGCCGCCGCCGGGCGGCGCGACGTGCGAGATGATGCCCGGGAAGCGCACTCCGCGCGTGTCGACGCCGAAGCGGCGGTGGTAATAGTCGCAGAGCAGCTCGCCGGCGACCTTGGTCACCCCGTACATGGTGGTCGGCCGCTGCACGGTGTCCTGCGGCGTGCGCTCGGGCGGCGTGCCGGGGCCGAAGGCGCCGATCGAGCTCGGCACGAAGACCGCGCACTGGTACTGCCGCGCCACCTCGAGCACGCAGTAGGTGCCGCCCATGTTGATCTCCCAGGCGACCTGCGGCTTGTCCTCGGCGGTGGCGGAGAGCAGGGCGGCGAGGTGGTAGATGCCGTCGATGCGGTGCTTGCGGACGACGTCCTGGATCTGCCGCGGGTTGGTCGAGTCGATGAACTCGAAGGCGCCCTCGGTGTCGCGCGGCGGCATGCGGATGTCCGAGGCGACGACGGCGTCATGGCCGTAGAACGCCCGCAGCGCGGGGACCAGCTCGGCGCCGATCTGGCCGAGGGCGCCGGTCACCAGGATCCGCTTCATCGAGCGCGCTGGGAGGTGGCGAGGAGCCGGGGCGGCGGGTGGGATGTCGTCATCGCTCGGGGGCCGTCGCGGCGGCGCCTATCCTATGCGGCCGGCCGCGGGGCGACAAGGGGCGCCCGAGGATCCGGAGCCGCCCGCAGAGAGAGAAGGGCCCGGCGGGCAGCCGCCGGGCCCCGATCACTTCAGGAGAACGCTAGGTCGTCTGCTTCTTCTTCAGGTCGTCGATGTGCGCTTGGAGCTCGCCCATCGCGTCCGTCATCTTCTGGTGGAGATCCTGCGCCTCCTCGACCGTCTGCGGCTTCGCCGCCGCATGCACCGCCGCCTCGTGCTGGGTGACGAGATCGAGGTGCTGCTGGAGCTGCTGCTTCAAGGTCGCCAGGTTGGCGAGCTGGGTCGCGTCGGTCTGCTGCCCGGCCGGCACGTCGGCGCAGGTGATGGATTGGGTCATACCCGAGATCATCGGGCAGGCCTGGGCCTGGAGCATCGCCGCGCCGGGCTGGGTCGCCGAGATCATCGGGCAGGCGCCCTGCGCGAGGACCGACGGCGCCAGGCAGTGCGGATGTGCGGAGGGGAACGGGCAGTAGGTCGTGTGCACGGAAGGGAGCGGGCACACCATGGCCGCAGCGACCTGAACATTCCCCGAAGGGACCGGGCACTGAGTGACTGGCCCAGCGAGCTGCGGAGCCGCCTTCGCACCCGGTAGCACGTCGATCATCAGATCCTTCAACTTGAACGCCATCTTTCCCTCCCCGGGCGAGGCCCGGCGTCATCGCGCTCGGTGAAGACGTGCGCCCGTCGCGCCGAGCTCAACCGGCGGCAGACGGTCATCGCCGCCATGGTCAGCTCGGCGCCGCTCAGTCGAGTCGGCCGAGCAGCTGATTCCTGAAGCGCGTTGGCAAGAGTGTACCAAATGCTGGCTCGCGGAGAGCCGAAGAAAAAACGAGAGACGATTGATAGAGGAGTGCGAATTCTTCTTCTACTTGAAGGTCAACATGTCGATGTCGCCTTCGTCCGTCGTGCGCACGACATAGAGCGTCGAGTCGTCCGGGCTGACGGTGACCCAGGTGAACTTGCTGTTCGCTGGCGGCGAGAGAAGGAGCTTGGGCTTCCGCGTCGCCAGATCGAGCAGCTGAACAGTTCCGTGATCGAGAAAGAGCAGCGCCGCCCGATGGCGTAGCCAGACCGCGCCCATGCCGCTTTCAGAAACCTTTTCGTAGCGATTGGTGGCGAAGGAATAGAGCGCGATGCCGGGCAGGGCAAAGCCGTTGGGCTGCGAGGCGGTGCCCGCCAGCATACTGCCGTCCGGCGACCAGGAGGTCGGCGCAAAGTCCTTCTGATCCTTTGATTTCGGCAGGGTCTGGAGAATCCGCCGCCGCGGCGGCACGGCGAGGTCGACCAGCGCCGCGCTGGAGTTCGCCGGGCTCACCACGATCCGCTTCCCGTCCGGCGACCACAGCGGGAAATAGAGCGCCAGGCCGTTCGAAAACGTCTCTTGCCTGAGATCCTTGCCGTCGGCGCCGATCGTCCAAGCCTCGTAAGCTCCGCTGCGGTTCGAATAGAAGAGAATCCGCTTGGCGTTCGGTGACCAGCGCGGAATGCGATCCATGAAAGCGTCGTTGGTGAGCTGATTGGGCTCCCTGCCGTCGATGCGGGAGGTGAACAAGTCCTCCTGCGGCGTCGTCTGGTCGAAGACCACGCGCTGCCCGTCGGGCGAGATGTCTGCCGAGCGCACGGCCCGCCCGCCCTGCGTCACCGATTGCAGCGCGCCGATCGTCTTGCCCGCTGCCGCGTCGAGACCGCTCTGCATGAGATTGGCGTGGCTCTGGCTCTCATCGGTGGCGAAGGCGAGCCGGCGACCGTTGCGCGAGATGGAGATGAAACCGGCCCAAGGCACCGGCGCCGAGATCTGCTCGGCATCTCCCAGGGCTCGGCCGGAGGCCTCATCGACGGAGATCCGCCAGATGCTCATGCTGCCGTTGCGGTCGCTGGCGAAATAGATGAATCGCCCGTCGGGCGACCAGACGGGATCCCAGTTCAGGGAGCCGTCGTCGACGAGCACTCTCGCCGCGCCACCGGAGGCCGGCATCGTCCACACCACCCTTCGGCCCGTCCCTGGCGGCAACCCCCAAAAAGCGATGCGCCCACCGCTCGGCGACCAGCTCGGCTGTACGGCGTCGCCGACTGCCAGCCTGTCCGCGGCTCGGGTCGCGACGTCGATCCGCATCAGCTGGCTCGTCGAGATCCGCGACGTGGGGTTGGTTACCGCCTCGGTCGCGCAGACGATGAACCGAGCGTCGGGCGACCAGGCGGGATCGTGGCACGCTTCGTAGAGCTTGCTGAGGCCGCTGCCATTCGCGCTCATCAGGAAGATGCCGCCGCCATCCTCGTCCGCATGAAAGGCGATCCGCTGCCCATCGGGCGAGAACGCCGGCTCGACGCAGTTGCCGGGAATGCCAGCGGTGAGGTTCTTCGGTTGGGTCGTCCCGACCTGCAGGAGATAGATGTCGTTCTTACCGTCAGCCGCCGCCTTGACGAAGAGCACAGAGCTGCCGTCCGGCGACAGGCTCGGCGAGGACTCCCTGCCCTCCTGGACGGTCAGCTGGCTGAAGATAAATTCCAACCGGCTCCGCTTTTCACCGCCCCGCACCGCCAGATACCCCGCCATCGCCAGCAGCGCCAGCGCCACTGCGCCGCCGATCCACGTCCGCAGCCGGTTGGTCGGCGGCGGCGCCGGGGGGCGCGGTGCCTCGAGGGCCTCGAGGTCGACCTGCGCGGCAGCGACGTCCGGGTAGCGGTCCTCCGGCGACTTGGCGAGCATGCGGCCGACGATGCGCTCGAGCTCGGCGGGGACGTCGGGCCGCAGGGCGGTCAGGCGGGCGGGCTCGGCGTGCTGCACGGCGGCGACCACCGCGTCGCGGTCGAGGCCGCGGAAGGGGCGCTCGGCGGTGAGCATCTCGTAGAGGACGACGCCCAGGGCCCAGACGTCGGTCCGCTGGTCGACGTCCTCGCCGCGCGCCTGCTCCGGCGACATGTAGGCTGGCGTGCCGATGGCGAAGCCGACCCGCGTGCCGCCCGCCGCGCCGGCGAGCTTGGCGATGCCGAAGTCGAGGATCTTGACCAGGCCGTCGTCGGTGAGCATGAGGTTGGCGGGCTTGATGTCGCGGTGGACGATCCCCAGCCGGTGCGCCTTGGAGAGGCCGCGGGCGGTCTGCCGGGCGATGCCGATCGCCTCCCCAACGGGGAGCGGCCCGCGCTCGATGCGCCGCGCCAGGGTCTCGCCGTCGTAGCTCGCCATAGCGAGGTAGAGCTGCCCCTCGGCGGTCTCGCCGACCTCGTGGATGGTGCAGATGTTCTGGTGGTCGACCCCGGAGGCGGCCCGCGCCTCCTGCAGGAAGCGCTCTTTGGCGCGCAGGTCGCGGGTGAGCGCGTAGGGGAGGAACTTGAGCGCCACGTGGCGCTCGAGCTTGGTGTCGGCCGCCTTGTAGACGATCCCCATGCCGCCGGTGCCGAGGTGGTCGACGATGCGATAGTGCGCGACGGTGCGGCCGATCATGCCGGCGCCCGGGCTGGCGGCGGCCCCGTCGGCGGGTGCCTCGGCGGCGGGCGCCGCGGCGCGGCCTCCCCGCTCGGTGACGCCGAAACCGGCGAGCGGCATCTCGAAGAGCGTCGTGCCGAGGCTCGCCGGCAGCACGTGGGTGCCCTCGGCGCCGGCGAGGTCGTCGCGCAGCTCGGCGGCGTCCGCATAGCGGCGGCCGGGATCCAGGGCGAGCGCCGCGGCGAGCACCGGGGCGAGGGCCGGCGGCGCGTCGCCGGGCAGCGGCGGCGGACCGGCGGTCTCGATCGCCGAGAGCACCTCGGCGGCGCCGGAGGCCGCCGCCGCCGCGTAGGGGAGGCGGCCGGCGAGCATCCGGTAGAGGAGGACGCCGAGCGCCCAGACGTCGCTCGGCGGATCGGCCTCGACGTCGCCGCGGAGCTGCTCGGGCGAGCGGTAGGCGAGCTCCTCGCCGGTCGCCGGCCGGCCCTGGCCGAAGTCGACCAGGCGGACCTCGCCCGAGCCGGTGAGGAAGATGTTGCTCGGCTTGAGATCGCCGTGGACGATGCCGTGGGCGTGGGCGCGGGCGACCGCCGCGGCGATGCGCCCGGCGAGCTCGATCGCCCGCGTCGGCGCGAACGGCGCCAGGCGCAGCCGCTCGGCGAGCGCCTCGCCGTCGCAGAAGGCGCTGACGAAGAAGGGGCGGCCGTCGCCGGTCTCGCCGGTCTCGAGGACGGCGCAGAGCTGGGGGTCGCCGACGGCGCTCGCCGCCGCGGCCTGCGCCAGCAGCCGGCGCTTGGCCTCCTCGCCGAAGCCGGCCTCCAGCGGCAGGATCTTGATCGCCACCAGGCGCTCGAGGTCGAGATCGAGCGCTTTCCACGCGGCTCCGCGGCCGCCTTCGCCGAGGCGCTCGAGGAGCTTGTAGTGCGAGAGGGTGCTGCCGATCAACCGTGGGTTTTCCCAAGGCGGGACGAGCTTCAGCGCCGCTCGGCGGACGCTATGCCACCGCCCCGCGCCCCGACCGCTCTCCGCCTTCTCTCCAGCGCCGCACGGCCTGCCGCGGCGAGATCGCTGCCGGCATACGAGCCCCCTTCCCGGAGGCCATAATTTGCCATGAGTCTATCAGATAGCTCGCGATCGCTCAGCGGCGAGCCGGATGTGGCAAGGCGGCCGGCGCGGCCGGTTCAGGCGTCGCTGCGGGCGAGCTCGACGGCCCAGCCGATGAGGTCGCGGTCGGCGGGGGCGAGGTGCAGGAACTCGACGCCGATCTCGTGGCGGAGGTCGCTCCGGCGGCGCTCGTAGACGACGCGGGCGTCGGTCTTCACCACCCGGCCGCCGAGGGCGATCAGGAGCTCCATCTGCGAGCCCGAGCCGAGGCCGTCCTCGGCCACCAGCTGACAGCCGCCGAGGCCGAGGATCTGGGTGCGGGCGAACTCCTCCGAGCGGCCGTTGCCCATGACTTTGAGCAGCGCCGAGTGCTGGCAGGCGGCGCGCGGGTAGCGGCGGGGCTTGTGGAAGATGCGGTCCATGGCCGGCAGCGGAGGATTGAAGGCGGACCCCTCCACTATACGGCCAACCGGCCCCCGCGCGCCCGCCGGGCCGGCAACACGACGCCGACCGCTCAGGCCCTTCGAGTGGAGCGTCAGGGTCGCTTCGCCGGGTCGTCGGGAGGCGACAGCAGATGCTTCTGCACCTTGCCGAGGGCGTTCCGCGGCAGGGCGTCGACGCGGTGGAAGGCGCGCGGCACTTTGAAGGCCGCCAGGTCGCGGCGGAGGGCGGCGGCGACGGCCGCCTCGTCGAGCGGCCCGTCGGCGACCAGGAAGGCGACGGGGACCTCGCCCCACTCGGCGTCGGCGCGGCCGGCGACGGCGGCCTCGCGGATGCCGGGGAGAGCGGCGAGCGCCTCCTCGATCTCGCGCGGATAGACGTTGAAGCCGCCGCAGAGGATGAGCTCGGCGCGCCGGCCGAGGAGCGAGATGGCGCCGCTCGCCGGGTCCTCGCGGGCGAGGTCGCCGGTGCGGAACCAGCGGCGGCCGAGGGCGTCGTGGCGGAAGCTCGCGGCGGTCTTCTCCGCGGCGCGGAAATACTCCGCGAAGACGTTCGCCCCGCGCACCCAGAGCTCGCCGTCGGCGCCCGCCGGGACGTCGGTCCCGGCCTCGTCGACGATGCGGACGGAGACGCCGGGGAGCGGCGTGCCGACGGCGCCCGGCCGGCGCGGGCCGAGGTAGGGGTTGGAGAGGATCATCCCCGCCTCGGTCATCCCGTAGCGCTCGAGGATGGCGTGGCCGGTCAGCTGGCGGAAGGCGGCGAAGGTCTCGGGGTCGAGCGGCGCGCTCCCCGAGCAGAAGAGGCGGAGGCGGGAGAGGTCGACGCGGCGGCCGGCCTCGGCGCGGCGGCGCAGCTCGGCGACCAGCCGCACGTAGAGCGTGGGGACGCCGAAGAAGAGCGTCGCCGGGCCGGCGGCGAGCGCCTCGACGACCGCCGCGGCGTCGAAGCGGGCGAGCTCGACGGTCGCCCCCGCCGCCAGCGCGCAGCCGAGGCCGACGACGAGGCCGTGGACGTGGAAGAGCGGCAGGCAGAGGAGGAGCACGTCGTCGGCCCGCCAGTCCCAGGCGGCGAGGAGGCCGGTCACCGTGGCGAGCAGGTTGTTGTGGCTGATCACCGCGCCGCGGCTGGGGCCGGTGGTCCCCGAGGTGTAGAGGAGGAGCGCCGCATCGTCGCCGGCGACCGGGCGTTCCACGGCGGCCGGCGGCCCGGCGCCGAGGGCGAGGATCTCGCCGGCGGGGACGACCTCCGGCAGGCTCGCCCGCTCGGTCTCCGTCAGCTCGGCGAGGATCGAGTCGATGGCCGGCTCGGCGAGCAGCAGCCGCGGCTCGGCGTCGGCGAGCAGCGGACCGATCTCGCGCCGCCGGTAGGCGAGGTTGATCGGCGCCAGGACGGCGCCGAGGCGCAGCGCGGCGAGGTGCGCCACGACCAGCTCGGGGCCGTTGCCGAGGTAGACGGCGAGCCGGTCGCCGCGCGCCAGGCCGCGGCCGGCGAGCGCCGCCGCCAGGCGCGCCGCCGCCGTTTCCAGGGCGGCGTAGGAGAGGGAGCCGGGCGCCCCTTCGGCGGCCGCGGGCCAGCGGAGCGCATCCTTCTGCGGCGCCCGCCGCGCGGCGATGGCGAAGAGATCGGAGAGATTCATCGCTCGGGCTCGCCGCCGAAGCGGATCGCCGGATCGTTGCGCGCCCGGCCGAGCTCCGCGGCCGCCTCGGCGAGGAGCGCGCGATCGAGGGCGCCGGCGGCGGCCGCGGCGGCGAGCGCCTGGAAACGCTCGACGCCCGCCGCGGGGAGGCCGGCGGCGGCGAGCCGCGCGGCAGCACCGGCGAGAAGGGCCGCGAGCGCACCGCCACCTGGCGCCAGCTCGGGTGCCGCGAGCTCGAGCGCCGCGAGGTCGAGCGCTACGAGATCCAGAACGACGAGCGCCGCCTCGAACGGCAGGCGCCGGGTGAGGGCCGCCTCCAGGGTGTCGTCGAGGGCATCGCGGACGGCCGCCAGCGGCGGGCCGCCGAGCCGCCCGGCATCGCCGATCGACGAGGCCTCGACGCGCGGCAGCGGGTAGTCGCCGTCCGCCGCCGAGCCACTTTCCGGCGGTGCGTCGCTCCCCGCCTCCGCCACCTCGAAGGCGGCGCTCCCCCCTCGCGGCCCACCGCTCCATGCCGAAGCCACCCGGTAGGAGTTGCCGAGGTGCGACCAGGCGAGGGCGCGGGCGGCGGCCACCGGCGCGGCGCCGTAGAGGCCGGCGTCGAGCCGGGAGGCGACCGCGACGCCCAGCCGCGCCAGCTCCACCGCCGCCGCGGGATCGTCGAGCCAGGCGGCGCGGCAGGCCCGCGCCAGGCGCTCGGCGAGCGGCAGCGAGGCGAAGCGCGGATCGCGGGCGACGAGGGCGCGCCGCCTGTGCTCCGAGGCGGCGAGGAGCTCGCCGAGGAGGCCGGCGCCGAAGGCGTCGGCGGCGACGCCGAGGCCGCGGAGGAGGGCGCGGCGATCGGCGGCGGCGGACGAAACAGGCGGCACGGCGGCCGCCTCCGCCGGCGCGGCGAAGCGATGGGCGCGCCAGCGCAGGGCCGAGCCGGCCGCCTCGCCCGCCGCGGCGACCGCGGCGACCGCAGCCTGGCAGGTCACGCAGCCGGCGAGATGGCTCTCCAGCTGGCGCCCTCGAGCGCGCGGCAGCTCGCCCCGCACGTAGTTTTCGAGAACCGCGCGCGGTGGATGGGGTCGACGCGGCGCATGCGGTCGCTGCGGTGGACGACCGCCGCCTCCCTCCGTCTTCGCCACCCGCGGCCGCTCGCCTCGATCGCCCGGACGCTAGCGCGCCGCGGCGGGATCGATCGCCTCGTAGAGGGCGCTGTAGTCGCCGTCGCCGAAGCCGCGCTCGACGGTCTGGCGGACGACCTCGCGGACGCCATCGAGCGCCGCCGTGCCGAGCCCCAGCCGCGCCGCCTCGGCGGCGACGAGGTCGAGGTCCTTGACGAGGAGCGCCGCCGGGAAATTGGGCTGTGCGAAGTCGCGTGCCAGGAGCCGCGGCAGCTTGGCGTCGAAGGTCTTGGCGTGGAGGGCGCTGCCGCGCAGGATGTCGAGAAAGCGCTCGGGCTCGACACCCGAGCGGCGGACCATCCCGAGGGCGAGAGCGAAGCCGGCGGCCTCGGTGGCGAGCAGCTGGTTGAGGGCGAGCTTGACCGCCGCGGCCTGGCCGACGTCGCCGAGGCGGACCGGCGCCGGGCCGAAGCAGCGCAGGACGGGGAGCCAGCGCGCGAAGCGCTCGGGCGAGGCGCCGACCAGCACCGAGAGCGTCCCCGCGGCGGCCTGGGGCGTGCTGCCGAGGACCGGCGCCTCGAGGTACTCGCCGCCGGCCCGCTCGACCTCGGCGGCCAGGGCGGCGCTCTCCGGCGGCCCGATGGTGCTCATCTGGATCAGCGTCCGGCCGCGGAGATCGGCCGGCGCGGCGCCGAAGAGCAGGCCGCGGATCGCCGCCGCGTCGCGCAGCATCGTCACCACGCCCTCGGCCGCGGCGACCGCCTCGGCGGCGCTGGCGGCGAGCCGCGCCCCGAGGGCGGCGAGCGGCGCCGCGCGCTCGGCGGTGCGGTTGAAGACGGTCACCCGGTGACCGCCGGCGAGCAGCCGCTCGGCGAGCGGCCGCCCCATCAACCCGGTGCCGATGACGGCGAGATCCATCGCTCTACCCCTCCTCCAGGTCGCCGCCGCTCGACAGGCGGCGGCACCGCGGTCATTCTATGGCCGCGCGCCAGATGCCGACGCTCTCGCCGCAGACGAGGAGACCGATGACTTGGAGACCCAACCGTGGCGGCCGGCCGCTCGGCCTCGCTGCGATCACCGCCATCGCAGCCATCGCCGGCATCGCCGCCGGCCTGGCGGCGATCGGCGCCGCGGCGCCGTCCGCGGGCTCGACCGGCGCTGTCCGCGATGCTGACCGCCGCCCCGCCGGCCCACGCCTGGCGGCCGATGCGGACGCCGCGATCGAACTCACCTGGGGGGTCAAGATCCCGCTCCGCGACGGCGTCCTCCTCAACGCCACGCTCTACCGGCCGCGCCCGGCCGCCGGCAGGCTGCCCACCCTCTTCCGGCTCAACCCCTACCGGCCCGACGCCTTCCACCGCGATGCCAAGGAGCTCGCCCGCCACGGCTACGCCTTCGCCGCGGTCGACGCGCGCGGGCGCGGCAACTCCGGCGGCAGCTTCGAGCCCTGGCGCCACGACGGCAAGGACGGCGCCGACGTCGTCGAGTGGCTGGCGCGGCAGCCGTGGTCGAACGGCAGGGTGGGGATGCTCGGCGAGTCGCAGCTCGGCCGCGCCGTGTGGAGCACGCTCAAGGAGCACCCGCCGCACCTCGCCGCCGCGGCGCCGATCGCCGCCGGCTACCCACTCCTCTCCTGGCGGAACATGGTGACCCCCGACCTGGTGCAGACCGTGGCACAGACCGCCGGGGTCACCGCCAACGACAACATCGCCTTCGACGACGCCTTCTGGATCGCCCGCTTCCGCGAGCTCTACCTGCGCCACCTGCCGCTGCGCCAGCTCGACCGCCTGGCGGGCTTCCCCTCGCCGACCTTCCAGCGCATCCTCGATCATCCGGACCACGATGCCTTCTGGAGCGCCGTCCTGCCGCAGGCCGCGGACTACCGCCGCATCGAGGTGCCGCTCCTCACCATCACCGGCCTCTACGACTCCAACCAGGGCGGGGCGCTCCTCTACTACCGCGAGCAGCAGCGCGCGGCGACGCCCGCCGGGCGCGATCGCCACGACCTGGTGATCGGGCCGTGGGACCACGCCGGCACCACCCATCCGCGCGCCGAGGTCGGCGGCCTGCGCTTCGGCCCGGCGAGCACGATCGACCTCACGGACCTGCTCCGCCGCTGGTTCGACGACGCCATGGGCGGCGCGCCGCGCCCCGCCTTCCTCAAGAAGCGGGTCGCCTACTACGTCGCCGGAGCAGAGGAGTGGCGGTACGCCGACCGCCTGGAGGAGGCGACCGGCACGACGCGCAGCCTCTACCTCTCCGGCGCCGGCGGCGCCGGCCGACCGGGCCGCCTCGACACTGCGCCGCCGAGCGGCGCCGGGGCGCGCGCCGACCGCTGGGTCTACGACCCTCTCGACACCCGCCCGGAGGCGCTCGACCGCGCGCCGGTCGACGGCTGGGCGACCAGCCAGCGCTACGTGCAGAACCTCTTCGGCGCCGGCGTCGCCTATCGCGGCGAGCCGCTCGGCGCTCCGCTCGAGATCGCCGGTACACCCCGGCTCTCGCTGTGGATCGCCATGGACGTGCCCGACGCCGATCTCACCGCGAGCATCGACCTCGTCCTCCCCGACGGCGGCAGCATCCTTCTCGGCGAGGACTCGCTGCGCGCCCGCTACCGCCGCTCCGCCGAGCGCCAGGAGCTGGTCCGCCCCGGCGCCATCGAGCGCTACGACTTCACCTTCCCCTTCCACGCCCGCCGCGCCCCGCGCGGCAGCCGCCTGCGCCTCGTCGTGCGCTCGCCCAACGACATCTACCGGGAGAAGAACTACGGCAGCGGCGGCGCGGTGGCGGACGAGTCGGGCGCCGACGCCCGCACGGCGCACCTCACCCTCTTCCACGACGCGGCGCATCCGAGCGCGCTCGAGCTGCCGCTCGCCCGCGCCGCCGAGCCGGCGGCGGGACGCCTCGCCGCGGCTCACAGCTCGCGGCCGTAGACCACCTTCCAGGCCCCGCTCGCGTCGCCCGGCAGGCGGAGCGCCGGCCCGCTCTCCAGCGGCCGGAAGCCGAGCCGGGCGAAGAAGCGGCGGGCGCCGGCGTTCTCGCCGCGAACGACGGCATGGACGCCCGGCACGCCGGCGGCGGCGAGCCGCGCCAGGAAGGCCTCGACGAGCCGGCGGCCGAGGCCGGCGCCGCGCGCCGCCGGGGCGAGGGCGAGATGGAGGTGCGCCGGATGGCGCGCCAGGTCGAGCCCGGGCTCGGGCGGCGCCTCGCGGCCCTCTCCGCCGGCTTCGCCTGCTCCGGCTTCTCCGGCCTCCGCGTCGCCGCGCGCCGGCAGCAGGCCGCCGAGATTGGCGCCGACCAGCCGCCAGGTGCGGCGCCGCAGCAGGCCGCCGCGCGCCGCGAAGCGCAGCAGCGCCGCGGGGACGATCGAGAGCGCCTGCTCGCGGCGCTGGCGGCGGGTGTCGAGGGCACCGCAGAGATAGCCGGCGAGGGCGCCGTTCCGCACCACCACCAGGGTCGAGCCCGGCTCGCGGTCGGTGTAGTAGCCGGTCATCAGGTCGGCGAACAGCTCGTCGTCGGGGAAGAACGAGGTGAGTGGCAGGTCGCCGTAAGCCGCCTCGCAGCAGAGCCGGCGGAGGCGATCGCGATCGTCCGCCGCATACGGGCGCACGGTGCAGGCATCGATGGCGGCCATCGCAGGGAGGATCCCGGAAGCCGCCGGCGGAGTCAAACCGCCGTCCGACCTCTGACATACTCGCCGGCGATCGTCACGGGTTCCTCGCCGAGCCGCTCCGTGCGCCGGCAGAGCGCTGGAGGTGGGCCGTTGGACAGCGACCGCACGGCAGACTCGCAGCCGCGGAGCCGGCCGGACGCGGCTCGCCCGCCGCGGCGGCGCTTCCGGGCCTTTCGGCCGATCCCCCGGCCGCAGGTGGACCACCGCCTGCCGCGGGCGCTGCGCGCCCGGCGCGTCGGGCGGCTCGCCGCCACCTTCCCCGGCGGCCTCCGCGATCCGCAGCTCGCGGCGCTGCTCTCCCGCATCGACGCGGCGCCGGTGCTCGGCGGCAACCGCGTCTTCGTCTTCTTCTCCGGCGGCGACGCCTTCGACGCCATGATCGAGGCGGTCGCCGGCGCCGAGCGCGAGGTGCTCCTCGAGTCCTACATCTTCAAGGACGACGCGACCGGCCGCCGCTTCTTCGAGGCGCTCGCCGCGGCGGCGGCGCGCGGCGTCACGGTGCGCCTGCTGACCGACGCGGTGGGCTCGTTCTCGACCAGCGCCGACTTCTGGCGCGAGATGGAGAGCCGCGGCATCGCGGTGCGCATCTTCCACCCCCTGGTGTCGCAGATCTGGTACCAGCCGTTCCGCGACCACAGGAAGATCCTCGTCGTCGACCGCCGCGTCGGCTTCACCGGCGGCATGAACATCGGCGCCGAGTACGGCACGGTGTCGAGCGGATCGGGCCTGCACCGCGGCCGCCTCAGCCGCCGCCGGCGCCACGGCGAGGGCGGCGATTCGGGCGATGCAAGCGATCACCCGCTGGCCTCGGCGCTCCCTCTGCCCAGCCTCGGCGGCTCCGGAGCGGGCTCGGCGAGCGGCTCGCGCAAGGCGCGCGACATCGCGGCGAGCGGGCCGCCGGCCACCTGGCGCGACACCCACGTGCGAGTGACCGGCCCGACGGCCTGGGAGATGGCGACGGTGTTCGAGGAGGGGTGGTGCCGCGCCGGCGGGCGCCGCATCGGCCTCGAGCCGCTCCCGGCGGCCGCCGGCGAGGCGCCGGGAGCCCGCATCCTGGTGCTCGACGCGCGCCACCGGCGCGGCTACCACGAGACCGCGGCGGCGCTCGCCGCCGTCCTCGGCGCGGCGCGGCACCGCGTCTGGGTGAGCAACGCCTACTTCGCCCCCGGCCACCAGGCGGTCCGCCTGCTCGCCGAGACCGCCCGCCGCGGCGTCGACGTGCGGCTCCTGCTGCAGGGGAAGACCGACTCGCCGATCGTGCGCCACGCCGGCCACGGCAACTTCGCCTACCTGCTGGCGCACGGCGTGCGCATCTTCGAGTACCAGGCGACGGTGCTCCACGCCAAGTGCCTGGTGGCGGACGAGCACGCCTCGGTCGTCGGCTCGACCAACCTCGACTTCCGCTCCTTCGTCTTCAACGCCGAGTGCAACCTGCTGGTGCTCGACGACGACCTCGGCCATCGCATGGCCGACGCCTTCCGCCACGACCTCACCCAGGCGACCGAGATCGAGCTCGCGGCCTGGCACCGTCGCGGCCTCGCCCACCGGCTCGGCGACGGCGCCGCCCGCCTGCTGTCGCCGATTCTCTAGGCTCGCCGCTCGCCGCCGCCGGCCGCGAGCGCCGGCAGGCCGACGACGGCGAGGAGCCAGCTCGCCGCCAGCGCGGCGCAGACGAGGAGGCCGAGACGGCCGACGGCGGGGATGCTCGAGAAGGCGAGGAGACCGAAGCCGAGACCGGCGGCGAGGACGTCGGCGGTGATCTCGCGGCCGACGACGGCGAGGGCGAGCGCCGGCGCGGCACGATGGCGGTCGACGAAGTGGACCCCGTAGTCGACGCCGATGCCCAGGGTGAGGGCGCCGGCCATCGAGGTCGCCACACCGAGAGGCATCCCCGCCCAGCCCATGGCGCCGAGCAGCCAGAGCGCCGCGAGCGCCGGCGGCAGCGTCGCCCAGAGGGCCGCGGTGAGCGAGCGGTAGACGAGCCAGACGACGGCGAAGGAGCCGCAGAGAGCGATGGCGAGGGAGGTGATCTGGCTCGCCACCACGGCCGGGATCATCGCCTGCGAGACGGCGACGTCGCCGGCGAAGGCGAGCCGCGCGCCGAGCGGGGCGAGGCGCCGCCGGGCATCGCCGCGGGCGGCGGCCATCAGCCGCGCCGTGTCGCGGTAGTTGGCCTCCTTGAGGAGGACGGTGACGAGCGTCCGCCGCAGCTCGTCGTCGATCAGCTCCCGCCGCCGCCGCAGGCCGCGCACGGCGTCGAAATGGTCGAGCAGGCGCGCGATCCGCGACGGCTGCGGCGGGATGGCGCGGGTGCCGGGCTGCCGGCCGCCCGCCAGGTAGGCGACGGTGGTGAGCTCGCCGTAGGGGCCGAGGACGGCGCCGACCTGCGGCTCTCCGGCGAGGAGCGCCTCGAGGCCGCCGACGGCCGCGAGCGCCGCGGCGTCGAGGAGCGGGCCGGCGCGGTCGCCGGCGCGCGGCGCTGGCGCCGCCGGACCGAAGGCGACCTCGACCCGCAGCACGTGGGTGCCGGCGAAGAGGGCGTCGGCGCGCGCCGACGCGGCGCGGAACGGGCTGCCGGGCGCGAAGCCGTCGAGCCAGCTGTCCTGGACGCGCAGGCGGCCGAGGCCGGCGGCGAGGCTGGCGCTGGCGAGGAGGAGCACGGCGAGCGCCGCTCGCCAGTGCGTCCGGCGCCGGCGGGCGAGGACGGCGGCGAGGACGAGCGCAGCCGACGGCCGCGGCGCGCCCACGGCGTCGCGCCGCGCCAGCGCCGACGGCGGCAGAAGCGCCAGGGCGGCCGGCACGACGAGGAGAGTGTAGGCGATCGCGACCGCGATGCCGGCGGCGGCGAAGAGGCCGAAGGTGCGCACCGCCGGGATCTCTGTGGCGAGGAAGGAGAGAAAGGCGACGAGGGCGGCGAGCGAGCTCGCGACGACCGGCCGCATCACCTCGTCCACCGTCGCGGCGACCGCCGCCTGTGCGTCCTCGCCAGCGTCGGCGAGCACGCGCTGATAGCGCCAGATCAGATGGACCTCGTCGGCGACGCCGACCAGGGTGACGATCATCGGCAGCAGGTAGGTGGTGAGGTCGATGGGCGTCCGCGACCAGCCCATCAGGCCGAAGGTGCAGGCGAGGCAGCAGGCGACCTCGCCCATGCCGATGGCGACGCCCCAGAGGCGCCGGCAGCCCGCCCAGAGCACGGCGGCGATGGCGAGAGCCGAGAGCGGCAGGAGCAGCGCCAGGTCGCGGCGGATGCTCTCGCCGAGGAGCGCCTCGGCGACCGGTGCGCCGACGACGGTGATGCGATCGCCGGCGGCCGCGAAGGGCGCCGCCGCGGCGAGGAGGCGCCGGTAGATCGCTCCGCGGTCGCCCCGCGGCGGCACCCCGACGACGACCGCCACCGCCCGGCCGTCGGCCGAGACCAGGGTCCCCTGCAGGGCGGGGATGGCGGCAATCGTCGACAGCAGATCGGCGCGGCGGGCCGGCGTCGTGGGCAGCGGGTCGAGCAGCGGGCGGAAGGTGAGCGTATTGGGGTAGACGCGGTCGCCGCGCTCGGTCGCCAGGCTGACGACGTTGTCGCCGCCGATCCCCGGCAGGGCGGCGAGGGCTGCCGTCAGCCCCTGCAGGCGGCGGAGCGCCGCCGGGGCGTAGGCGCCGCCGGCGCGCGCCGTCTCGAGCACCACGAGGCAGGGATCGCGGAGGCCGAAGTGCCGGCGCACCTCCGCGTCGTGGACGACCGTGGGATCGCCCGGCGGCGCCAGCGAGCGGCCGTCGGCGCGCAGCTCGAGCCGCGGCAGGCCGGCGGCGGCGAAGGCGACCGCCAGCGCCGCTCCGGCGATCACCCGGCGGGGGTGGGCGATCGCCCACCGCGAGCAGCGTGCCGCCAAGCCCGCTCCACGCGGGCGCGGACGAGGCGCGCTCACGCCGCGGCAGCCCGCCGCGGCGGAGAGGGACGGGAAAAACGAGGCGGTGCGGCGGCCCCGGAGAGCCGCCGCACGGAGATCGTCACAGGCCCGACTGGAGCTGGCCCGAGGCCGGGCACGGACCCTGGACGGTGACGTTCACGCAGTGCAGGTGATCGCAGCCGGCCGGCGACTTGTTGGGATCGGTCGAGTTGGGATCGCAGTGGCAGGAGACGCAGGTCGCCATGCCACTCGACGCCGGCGCCATGCCGGCGTGGAAGTTCGACGGCCCCGGCAGCAGGGCGTCCGGCACGCCGTCGCCGTCGGTGTCCACCTGGACGCTGCCGGAGCGGGCGAGGGCGGGCTGGGAGTAGGACCACACCGAGCGGCTGCCCGGCCCGAAGCTGATGTGGTGGACGAGCTCGCGGCGCGCTCCGTGGCCGTTGACCGGCGTGAAGGTGAGCTTGACGTCGAGCTCGAGGGGCGCCACGTAGGAGCCGCCGCCGGCGCTCGTCTTGGCGATGCGCATGGTGGTGATCGGCTGGCGGCCGGCGAGCGAGGCGGCGACGTCGTAGAGGCCGCAGCCGGTGTCGATCGGCTTGACGCTGGCGAGTGAGAGGGCCATCAGCTGGATGCGGGTCGAGGCCTCGCCCTTGGCGTCGACCACCGCGTCGTCGAGGCGGCGGACGATGGTGTCGATGTTGCCCAGGGCGCCGGCGGGCCGCGTGGCGAGCGGCTTGCCCTGCAGCGAGATGGTGCCGGTGAACGGCTTCGACCCCTCGCAGAAGAAGCCCGCCGGGATGGGCTCCGCCCTGAAGCTGCTGAAGGTGAAGCCGGTCGCCGTCTGCCACAGGTCGGCCCCCTGCGTCAGGACCTCCCCCGCCGAGGCGGGCGAAGCGGCGAGAACCGCGAGGATCGCGACACAGGCTCCACCCCACCGCCGAACGTGCGTGCTGCTCATGAGGATCTCCTCTCTCGAGAGGCTCGGCCCCTCGTCTTCCGGATGCCTGTCTCGAGGTTAGCCGCGGGAGGCGCGCGGCGCTTCTCCCGGATTGCTCACTTCCCCGCGACCGCGGCGTCGGCGCTGCGCTCGGCGAGCACCCAGTCGACGCCGCGGGCGATGGGGAAGCGGCCGACCGTCCGATAGACGGAGCCCTGCACGGTGAAGCGGCGCGGCGTGCCGCCGGCCGCCGCGGCGATGCGGGCGATCAGCTCGCCGTCCTCGAGCAGGAAATCGGGACGGCGGGCGCGCCAGAGAGCGGCGAGGGCGGGATCGTTGGGGTCGTCGATCTCCCGGCCGCGCCGGCGGATGAGCCGCGCCACCTCGGGCTCGGTGAGGCCGAAGGCGTAGTCGAAGACCGGGTGGCCGGAGTAGTAGGCGAGGGCGCCGATGCGGCGCGAGGCGATGCTGGCGCCCGCCGGCAGGCGGGCGCCGAGCGCGCGGGCGGGCGCCACCAGGGTGCGGCTGGTGGCGATGTACCCCGGATAGGCCCCCCGCGCCGCCGGCGAGGCGCGGGCGAAGGTGTCCCAAGCGCCGGCCGCGGCGACCGCCGCGGCGAGCGCCAGCGGCGCCAGCCGCAGCCGGCCGGCGAGCCGGTCGCCGCGATCGCGGCGGCGACCGAGCGCCAGCTCGGCCTCGATCGCCGCCGCCCACACGGCGGGCGCCAGCGCCGCCCAGCCGTATCGACCGGCACTACCGCTCACCGCAGCGCTCGCCGCCGCCGCGAGGAGGGCGAGCGCCGCGAAGGCAAGGCCGGCGAGGCGCAGCCGCCGCCCGGCAATCGAGCCGGCGGCGATCTCGCGCTCGACGGCGAGGGCGCCGGCGCCGCCGGCGAGGAGCGCCACCGGCGCGTAGGGCGCGAAGTAGCGGCCGAGCTCGGTCCAGTCGGGCCGCGCGTAGACCGCGAAGACGAGGCCGGTGGCGACCGTCGCCGCCGCCCAGGCGGCCGCCTCCCGGTGGCGGCGGGCGAGCGCCCAGAGGCCGGCCGCCACGAGGCCGAGCGCCCACAGGCCGGCGCACGGAAACCCCACGTTGACCGCGGTGCCGGCGGCGAGGTCGGCGAGGTTGGCGAGCGCCGAGCGGAGGCTCGGCGGCTTGGCGCTCCAGGTGTTGGGGAGGAGCGCGCCGTAGTAGGCGTAGCGCGCCAGGGTGGCGGCGGCGAGGCCGCCCGCCGCCACGGCGAGGCTCTTCCCGAGCTGGCGCGCCGAGAGCGCGCCGAGCCGCCAGGCGAGGGCGAGCGCCAGCGGCGCCACCAGCGCCGCCTCCGGATGGAGCAGGAAGGCGAGGGTGCCGAGGAGGGAGGCGAGCGCGCGCCGGCCGCTCGCGGCGGCGAGCAGCATGGCTGCGAGGACGGCGCCGAGGGCGCCGGTTTCCATGCCGAGGAGCGAGAAGCTGGCGAAATCGGCGGCGGTCAGCGTGAGGGCGGCGACGGCGAGCGGCCAGAGCGCGGCCGGCGGAGCGCCGGAGCCCGCCTCGCTCCCCTCCGACCGCGGTGAAACTTCCAGGCGGCGAGCGGCGAGGGCGAGGAGGACGGCGGTGAGCGCGATCCCCGCCGCCGCGGCGAGCCGAGCGGCCAGCGGCGGCGGCATGGCGAGGGCGAGCGGCGCCAGGAGGAGCGCCCAGCCGAGGTCGGTGATCCCCTCCACCCGGCGCGGCGGCTGGAAGTTGAGCCCCCGCCCGGCGAGCAGGTTGCGCACGTAGCAGAGGACGATGTAGGCGTCGTCCATCAGCAGACCGCGGTAGCGCCAGACCACCGCCGCGAGATAGACGGCGAGGGCGAGCGAGACGAGGAGGGTGGTGAGGGAAGCTCCGCGCCGCGGCGGTGTCGAGGCCGACGGCCGCGGCGGCGGGCTCATGGGCTCGAGCGTCAGCTCGCCAGGCCGAGGTTCGCCCGCAGGCGCTCTCTGCGCACCTTCCAGATGACGCCGTCGACGATGTAGTGATGGAAGTTGATCGCCTGGTAGGCGGCGAGCGTCAGGGTGAGGATCGAGAAGCGGCCGCCCAGCCCGACGGCGTCGAAGGCGCCGTCGAGAGCGACGTAGAAGACGGAGGAGATCCCCAGGCAGACGACGAAGTAGAGGAGGATCCGCTGGCGCTGCGCCAGCGACGACAGAAAACGGTGCTCGGGGTCGACCCCCTGCTTGAAGCGGTTGTTGTTGTACATCCAGACCAGCAGGATGTACTGCGCGTTGTGCCAGACGTTGATCGTCAGCCACCCGTAGTTGATGTTCTCGATCGACAGGTAGCCGACGGTGAAGATCACCACGTGCGAGAGCATGTAGAGCGTGTAGGCGACCGGCAGCCGCCCCGCCGCCGCCGCCCGCACCTGCCGCACCAGCCACCAGGCGATGGTCACCATGGTGGCGAGCGCCGCCGCCTGCACCAGCCAGAGCGGCACCGGCAGCACCTTGATCGGCTGGCGCAGGAAGGTCGCCGGATGCTGCTGCGAGCGATGGAGGATGCCCCACAGCGGCAGCAGGTAGATCATCCCCTTGTGGAGCCACACCGGATCGTCGGCGGCGGCGCCGGCCTTGCGGCGGTAGATCTGCGAGATGCCGTAGCTCTGCCGGGTGTAGTGGAACCACTGCCAATAGAGGTAGATGGTCGGCAGGATCCAAGTGCCGAAGGCGTAGACGAGGGCGACGACGCCGGCGAGCACCAGCGGCGGCAGGCCGAGCACCAGGAAGCGGTGGGCGCGGAAGCTCTCCTTGTCGAAGGCGAGGCGGGTGAAGGTCGACACCACGTGGTGGAAGCCGAGGAGCCACATGTCGACCACCAGCACCAGCGGGAAGAGGCGCGGCTGGCCGACCACCAGCAGCGAGACGGCGATGGCGAAGAGCGCCACCCCGGCGACGAAGGTGAGGTCGAAGGGGGCGCCGCGCAGCCACCCGTAGGAGATGGCGCGCGGCGGCGTCGAAGCCTGCTCCACCGGACCCGCCTCTGTCGCCATGGCCATCATCGCGGAGCGTCCGCCCGCGCCTCCGTGCTGCAGACTTTCGAGGTCTTGCAAGATAGCAGAGCGATGCCGCGGGCGACAACAACGCGGCTCAGGCCGCCCCGCGCTGCAGCTCCTCCTCCAGCACCCGGATGGCGCCGCTGATGCGGAGCAGCGAGTCGCGCAGCTCGAGCCGCCGCGCCTCCGCATCCTGCAGCATCTGCTGACCCCGCTCGAGCTCGCCGCGCAGCGCCCCCAATCGTTGCTCCAGCTGTTCGCGCATGGCTCCTCCACCGTCGGTCGCGAGATGCGGCGGCGGCGCGGCCGCGCTCGGCCGCGCCGCCGCCGCCGATCGATCACTGCTTGTGGGTCGGCTGGCCCTGCGCGTAGACGCGGCCGTTGGCGTCGACGACGAGGGGCGAGTATTTGACGCCGTTGGGCAGCACCGGCGCGTTGGTGATGCTCAGGTTGGCGCCGGGGAGAGTCAGCGGTCCGGAGAGGTTGAGGCCGGCGGCGGTCAGCCTGCCGGTGATCTGGGTGTCGCCGTTCTGCTGCACGACGACGAGCGGATTGCTCTGGCCGTAGGCGATGCGGAAGACGCTGCCGGCGGTGTTGGTCGCCTGCAGCTGCCAGTCCCTCTGCGCGCCGTCGCCCTGCAGGCCGAACATGGCGTAGTTCTGCGCGGCCCCCTGGACGAAGAGCGGCGGATAGCCGCCGCCGGTGATCTGGACGCGGCTGGTCGACATCGAGAGCAGGCTGCCGACGCCGCCGGCGGAGATGGGCTGCAGGTTGCCGTTGAGGGGAGTGGGGATGTTCAGATCGTAGCTCGCCATGGGCTGGTTCCTTTCTGCGGGCGCGGTCGCGCCCGGCGGCCGGATTCGCGACATGCGATCGGCGTGATCAATCGTTTCCTTTTCGCCGCTGTCGCCGGGCTCTTCGATCGTTCCAAGCGACCGGCGCGCTCGCGGTGGAAAAGGTTTCTTTCGATGCCGATGGGATAGAGCAAGCGGCGTGCCGGCGCGCCGCCGGGCGCCGGCCGCTGAGGAGCAGTCGACGAGACCGAATGTCGGAGAGCGCGGCGGCGCCGCCGCGCTATGTCGGACGCTGTGTCGGACGCTGCGGCGGACGTTTCTCGAAGGCCAACACCATGACCGAGCCGTGGCGCCGGACGTGGCGGACCTCCCAGCGGTGGACGGCGTCGGCGAGGGCCGGCCAGCCGGCGAGCCAGGGGGCGACGGTGTCGATCATGCGGTGCTCGGCGAGGGCGAGGCCGGCGGCCTCCCCCATGGCGCAGAGCTCGTCGAGATCGTAGAGCACCTCGTGCTGCTCGCCGCCGAGCTGCGGCACGAGGTGGAGATGGTCGAGCAGCCACTCGATGAGCGGCCAGAGGCTCCGCCGGTTCGGGGTGGTGAGCACCAGCCGCCCGCCGGCGGCGAGCAGGCGCTCGAACTCGGCCAGGATCGCCTCTCCCTGAGCGCGCGAGAGATGCTCGATCACCTCGAGGAAGGCGATCTTCTCGAAGCTCCCCGGCGGCGCGTCGAGCTCGTCGACCAGCCCGCGGCGGAAGGCGAGGCCGGGCCGCGCGAAGGTGCGGGTGGCGAAATCGACCGCCGCCGGGTTGGCGTCGATGCCGAGGACCTCGACCCCCGGCACCTCGGCCGCCATCGCCGCCAGCAGCCCGGAGCCGCAGCCGGCGTCGAGGAGGCGGTCGCCCGCCGCCAGGCGCAGGCAGGCGAGCGCCTCCTCGAGCTTCGCCCGGTGCCAGAAGCGCTGCGGCGCCGGCCCGTCGTGGAGCGCGCGGTGCTGGTAGCCGCCGGCGATGGCGATGCGGTCGCCGACCCGCCGAGCATCGGAGGTGGCGGCGGAGGTGGCGGCGCCGGCGTCGCGGGCGGCAGCGGGAGAGCTCTCCGCCGCCGCCCGCCGGCGCCGCCGCAGCAGCCTGGCGACCGACACGGCGGCGATGAGGAGGAGGGCGGCGAGGCTCACCGCGAGGCCGATCTCGAAGGAGCGCGGGCGGTAGAAGAGCTCCGCGGTGTGCCAGCCCTCGGGGAGAGCGAGGGCGAGGAAGGTGTGATCGCCGATGCCGAGGGGCACCTCGCGGCCGTCGAGGCGCGCCCGCCAGCCTGTCCACGCCGTCTCCGAGATGATCGCCCAGCCGGCGCGGCGCATCCTCGCCGTCAGCACGAGCCCCGAACCGCGGCGCCGCGCCACCACCCAGCCGCGGCCGTTCGGCTCCTCGAAGGGCGCCGACACCGCCGCCTCCGGCGGGGTGATCCAGCCGCGCTCGCCGAAGTCGGTCTCCGCCTTCATCTCCTCCACCTCGCGCGCCGACTGCACGCCGAAGCGCAGCCGCCGCGGCAGGAAGGCGCGCGGCAGGGGCCGCCGGCTCTCCCACAGCCAGGACCCCTCGCCGCGCGCCGCCAGCCGCCAGCCGGGCAGGCGGACGCCGGCGCCGGCGAGGGCGTAGCGCACGTTGGCGAGTTCGAGGAACGGCCGGTCGGCGTCGTGCACCGCCAGGAACCAGCTGGG
Source organism: uncultured Acidobacteriota bacterium (assembly GCA_963755825.1). Classification (GTDB taxonomy): domain Bacteria; phylum Acidobacteriota; class Thermoanaerobaculia; order Multivoradales; family UBA5704; genus DATBQN01. Next base: position 2,029,103 of record CAVWLA010000001.1, read on the forward strand.
GATGGGCTTCGCCCACAGCGACAGCAGCTCGGCGAAGCGCAGGTTGAGGATCGCCTGGTAGCCGCGCGCGTCCTCGAGGCCGTAGAAGACGCCCTGGTTGGGGATCAGGTTGTAGCCCATGGCGATCACGCGCCAGGGCTCGTCGCCTGCCGCCGGGAGAGCGGCGAGCGGCGGCACCCGCGGGTAGAAAGCGGCCGCCGGCAGCGACGGGAAGAAGGCCGCGGTCTCCGCCGTGCGCTGGATGGCGAGGATGGCGACGAGAGCGAGCGCCCCGGCGCCGAGGCGGCGGAGCGAGGCGCGGCGGAAGGTGAAGAGAAGAGCGACGAGGAAGGTCGCGGCGAGCGGCAGGCCTCCCCAGAGCGCCCAGCGGAGGAGCGCCGGCGGCACGAAGCCCTCGCCGCGGGCGCGCGGGACGAGGAGCGCCGCGGCGGCGAGGAAGCCGCCGGCGGCGACGGCACAGGCGGCGGCGAGCTCGCGGCTGGCGCGCCGGCCGTCGCCCTCCTCGGCCGCCCGCAGCCAGGCCTCGACGCCGCAGGCGGCGACGAGAGCGGTGGCGAGCGCGCCGGCGAAGACCAGCCGCTCGTTCAAGGCCGTGGCGAACAGCGGCAGGCGGCCGAGGAGCGGGTAGAGCCCCGGCATTTTGGCGCCGGCGCACACGCCGGCGAGGCCGAGCGCCGCGAGGGCGAAGCGCCCCCGCCAGCGGGCGCGGGCGAGCCCGTAGAGCGCCGGGCCCCAGAGCGCCGAGCCGGCGTAGGCCGAGACCAGGGGCAGCACCAGGGCCGGCGAGGGGTCGGCCTGCGGCAGATCGAGGACCGGCGGCATGAGGCTGGCGGCGAGGCGGCCGAGCGCCTCCGCCGCCGGCGCCGCGGTGGTGAGGTGCGGCGCGCTCTGCCGCAGGACCCATTGCAGGGTCTGCCGCAGCGCCTCGACGAGGGGCAGCAGGTAGACGGCGCAGACGGCGAGGGCGAGGGCGCCGGCGGCGAGCGTCCAGCCGGCGACCCTCCCCCACCGCCGCGCCGGCAGCGCCGCGGCCTCGGCGAGGCCCATCACGGCGGCGACGGCGACGACGTGGAGGGCGCTCTCCGGGTGGCCGGCGAGGACCACCGCGGCGAGCGCCGCGGCGAGGAGGAGCGTCGAGGCCCAGCCCGGCCGCAGCACCACCCGCCGCGCGCCGAGGAGCACCAGGGGGGCGAGCGACACCGCCGCTCCCAGCGGCCACTCGAGCCAGAAGCCGACGAAGGCGGAGAGCGCCCAGCCGGCGGCGCCGAGGAACGCCGCCGCCTCGCGGCAGCCGAGGTCGCGCAGGTAGAGGAAGGCGGCGGCGGCGGCGGCGAGGAGCTGCGCCGAGGCGCCGAAGGTGAAGGCGAGGGCGATGGGCAGCAGGAGCGAGAGGGCGTTGAGCGGATAGTAGGGCGCCGGCTGCGCCGAGCCGGCGAGCGGATCGCCGCAGAGGATGAAGGGGTTCCACAGCGGCCACTCGCCCTCGGCCAGGGCGTGGCGCACCGCCGCCCGCCAAGGATAGATGGCGCTGTAGACGTCGGTGAAGACGCCGCGCTTGGGGCCGGCGGCGTCGAAGCGCGCGGTGTAGGGAGCGAGCGGCGGCGCGGCATAGGCGAGGTCGAGCGGCGCGAAGACGCGGCCTCTGGCGAGCGCGCCGCCGGTCAGGCAGAGCGGCAGCAGCGCGAGCCCCAGCGCGGCGCGCCAGCTGAGCCTGACCAGCAGGCGGTGCGAGAGCCCGAGGAGCGCCGCGGCGAAGGCCGCGTAGAGCGCCGCCGCCGCCAGGTGGCCGGCCGACCAGAGACCGCTCAGCGTCCCGTCCGCCGCGAGATCGGGTGGAGCGGCAGGGCGCCGGCGACGGCGGCGGCGTAGTCGTCGGCGACGATCGCCGCCAGCGCCGGGCAGCGGTAGGCGCCGCGCCAGGCGAGGAGGCGGATGCGGCCGACGTCGAGCAGCATGCGAGTGGAGTCGCGCAACAGGCGCACCGCCGAGGTCTCGTTGTTGCGCAGCTGGACCGGGATGCGCTTGATGTCGGCGCGGTAGAGGAGCGCCAGGTAGAGCAGCTCGACGTCGAAGGCGAAGCGGTCGATCCGCGCCAGCTGGAAGAGCGCCTCGGCGACGTCGGCGCGGAAGGCCTTGAAACCGCACTGGGTGTCGAAGAAGCCGCCGGTGAGCGAGGTGCCGACGAGGCGCGAGAAGACCGCCGAGGCGAGCCGCCGCCGCCAGCCGACCTCGAGGGCGTAGCTCGAGCCGGGGAGCGTGCGGTCGCCGATGGCGACCTGGAAGCCGCGCTCGCGGATGAAGTACGCCGCGGCGGCGATGAGCTCGAGGTCGTAGGGCAGGTCGACGTCGGTGAAGACGCGCACCCGGCCCCGGCTGGCGAGCATGCCGGCGCGCACCGCCGCGCCCTTGCCGCGGTTGGCCGGCAGGCGGATCAGCCGCAGCGCTCCCGCCTGCGGCCAGCCGGCGTCGAAGTCGCCGCCGCCATCGTCGACCACCACCACCTCGTAGGAGGCGAAGCACGCGGCGAGAAAAGATTGCAGGCGATCGGCCGATCGGCGCGCCAGCTCGGCGCTGCGGTAGCAGGGCAGGACCACCGAGATGTCGGGGGCCGCGGAGCTCTCGGCGTCGTGGTGCACGGGCGTCGATTGTTTCATGAGGTGTCCAAATTGGCGCTCGCGGGCGCCATGCCGTCCTCCGCGTGAGGTTTGTCAGGCTCTTCTACGCGGCACCCGGCCGCGGCGTCACGGCGGGCCAGCCCGCCCGCCGCCCGAGCGCGCACTGGAAGAGAGGTATGAGGGCGGGCGGCCGGCGTGCTGCGGCTAGAATCGACGGCTAGAATCGCCGCAGCCGAGCCGCCGGCGACCCGCCACCCGAACCGATAGGAGATGCCGCGTATGCGCCGCAGCCGCCACCAGCCGCTCCCGCTCCTCGCCGCCGCCGCGATCATCCCGCTCCTCGCCGCGCTCCTCGGCGCCCCGCCGGCGCTCCGCGCCGCCGCGCTGCTGGCCGCGTCGCCGGCCGCGGCGCCGGCCGCCCCACCGCCAGCTCAGCCGGTACCGGCGGGCGGCATGCAGGAGGGCTTCGCGGCGATGCAGGCCAACGATCTGCCGCGCGCCGAGAGGGCCTTCCGGTCGGTCGTCGACCGCGAGCCCGGCAACGCCGAGGCGTGGTTCCGCCTCGGCGTCGTCGAGCGCCTGGAGGGCCAGTACGACGCCGCGTTGAAGTCGGTCGGCACGGCGCTCGACAAGGGCTATCCGCCGGCGATCTCGAACACCAGCCTGGCCCTCGTCTACATCGCCAAGAAGGACTTCGACCGCGCCTTCGAGCACCTCGGCACGGCGGTCAAGCTGGGCCTCCAGCCGACCACTCTGCAGACCATCCCGGGCTTCGCCGCGATCCGCGACGACCCGCGCTTCAAGGCCCTCCTCGCTGCGGCGGAGAAGGCGGCCCATCCGTGCGAGAGCGACGCGCGCTACCGCGCCTTCGACTTCTGGGCCGGCGACTGGGACGTCTACGCGCGCGGCCAGCTCGTCGGCGCCAACCACATCGACCACATCTCGCAGGGCTGCGCGCTGCTCGAGAACTGGACCGGCGCGGGCGGCGGCGGCGGCAAGAGCCTCAACTACTTCGATCCCGCCGACGGCAAGTGGCGGCAGAGCTGGGTGGGCTCCGGCGGCGAGATCATCCTCTACGCCGGCGATTGGAAGGACGGCGCGATGCGCATGGCCGGCCAGACGCGCCTGCCCAACGGCACCCAGGAGGCGGCGCGCGGCACCTGGACGCCGCGGCCGGACGGCTCAATCCACCAGCTCCTCGAGACGTCGCGCGACGGCGGCAAGACTTGGACGACCGGCTTCGACGCCATCTACGTCAAGAAGGGCAGCGGCCCGCCGGCCGCCCAGTAAGCTCATCGCCGCGTCCACCCCGCGCGATCTCGCCCCGGCTGCCGCCGGCAGGCCGACCCCGGCGCTCGCGCTCCTCCGCGCGGCGCGCCGGGTGGGCTTCGTCTTCTCCGGCGGCTCGGCGCGCTGCGCCTTCCAGGTCGGCGTCGTCGAGACGCTGACCGAGCTCGGCGTCGACCCGGCGCTCTGCATCGCCGTCTCGGCGGGCTCCTGGACGGCGGCGGCGATCGCCGTCGGCAACCGGCACCGCCTGCGCCACTACTGGCGCTCGTTCCTGCGCATGCCCCACCTCGATCTGCGGAACCTGGCCCGCGAGCACTCGCCGTTCCGCTTCGCCGAGATGCACCGCCGCACCTTCGCGCGCTACGCGGGGAGCGCCGAGCTGCGCCAGGAGGGAGCGCTGCCGCTCTTCATCGGCGTCACCCGCCTGCGCGACCGCCGGCCGGTGCTCTTCGACGCGCGGCGGGTGGAGGACCCGCTCGCCCTCCTCCTCGCCTCGAACTACCTGCCGCCCTACTACACCCACGCGCCGCGCCTGGCGGGCGAGCGCTACGGCGACGGCGGTCTCTCCGACAACCTCCCCTACGAGAAGGCCTTCGCCGAGGGCTGCGACGCCGTCGTGCTGATCACCATGAAGGGGGAGAGCGAGGGCGCCCTCTATCGCAGCCCGCGCGACACCGAGCACGTCATCCCGCCGCCCTACGCAGAGCGCACGGTGGTGATCCGGCCGCGCCACCGGCTGCCGCTCGGCTTCACCGAGAGGCGCTGGCCGGTCATCCGCGACATCATCGAGCTCGGCCGCCTGCGCGCCCGCGAGGTGCTGCTCGGCGAGTCGCACCGCGAGACCGAGACCTTCCGCGCCCGCGGCGCGGCGCCCTCCGCCCTCGTCGCCCGGCTGCTCGGCCGGCGCTAGCGAAAGCCGCGGCCGGGCTCAGCCCGCCGGCTTGGGTGCTGGTGGCGGTGCCGGCACCGTCGAGCCGGCCGGCGGCCGCGGGGCGGGGACGGCCGGCACGGCGAGCGAGACGGCGCCGTTCCTCCCGACGCTCCGCACGGCGAAGAACTCGTTGTCGGTGCTGGTGTCGGCGAGCGCCACGTCGCCCGGCGTGGCGACCTCGCGGAGCAGGCTCCAGCGCGTCTCGGTGGTCTCGCGGTGGAGGATCTGGAAGCCGCTCCGCTGCGCGTCCTCGGCGGCGGCGATGGCGAGGTGCGCCGTGGGGGTGACGGCGCCGGAGAGGACCACCGCGGAGGGCGGCGCCGGCGCCGCGGCGAGGTCGGTGAGCAGCCGGCCGTCGAGCGCCGCGACGTCGGCGATGAAGGCGTAGTCGAGGAACTGCGGCAGGTCGCCGTACTGGATGCCGTCCTCCACCCGCGGCGTCTGGTGCTGGTGGTGGTAGTCCTCGAGCGGCTCGGTGACGCGGACCGCCGGCAGCCCGGCCTCGGCGAAGGGCAGGTGGTCGCCGCCGCGGCCGAAGCGGTCGCGGCGGAAGATCAGCCGCACGCGATCGCGGCCGCTGAGCTCCTCGGCGAGGCGCGCCATCTCCCGCCCCGGCGACTCGACGCCGTCGGGGCCGCCCTCGCTGAACATCCGCGGCCGGCGGTCGGCGGAGCCGTTGGTGGCGCCGACGATGTCGTCGGTGATCATGCCCCCCACCGTGTAGCCCTGCCCGGCCAGCCAGTCCTTCATGTGCTTGGCGCCGAGCAGCCCCTGCTCCTCGCCGGAGACGGCGGCGAAGATCAGGGTGGCGCGGAAGCCCGCCGCCGGCTGGTGGGCGAGCGCCGCGGCGACGAGGATCGAGACCGTCGTCCCCGAGGCGTCGTCGTCGGCGCCCGGCGCGTCGGTCCGCGGGTCCATGATGTTCGACGGCATGCTGTCGAAGTGGCCGGAGATGACGAAGGCGGTCTTCGCCAGCGCCGGATCGTGGCCGGGGAGGACGGCGTAGACGTTCTCCATCGGCACGCTGACGTTGCCGGTGCGCGGCGCGGTGGTCTGGAAGCGGTCGACGATCACCTGCAGGCGGCCGCCGGTCTGCCGGCTGATCGCCGCGAAGCGGCGCTCGACGACGTCGCGGCCGCAGCCGGCGCCGCGGTGCGCGTCGTCCCAGGCGGAGAGCGAGTGGCGGGTGCCGCAGGCGACGAGCTCGTCGTCGATCGCCTTGGCCTCGCCGGCGATGCCGCTGGCGGCGACGCCGGCGGCGGGCGGCGCCGCGGCGGCGAGGAGGGGCGCCGGGCCGACCGCGGCCAGGAGGACGGCGAGGGCGAGAGCGGCGTCGAGCGGGCCGGGGCGGCGAACCATGGCGGATCCTCCCGAAGAGTGCGGGGATTCTGTCGCAGGCCGGCCGCCGGCACAAACCGCCGCCGGCATCCGCAGTAAGATCCGGCCGGCTCGCCGCTCGCCACCCGCGACGGCTCCGACCCACTGCCGTCAGCCCCGACCGCGCCGGCCGCCGCCCCTCCTCGCGAGGCGCCGGTGTCATAAGGAGATCGACCCCGTGAGCTCCCCTCGCCGCCCGCTCCTCGCTCTGCCGGCCCTGGCGGGCCTCCTCTGCTGCCTGCCGGCCGCCGCCCAGGCGCCCCAGGCGCCTGCCGCCACCCTCGCCCTCGATGCGACCGAGGCGCCGCGCCAGATCCTCCACGCCCACCTCACCCTCCCCGTCGCCCCCGGCCCGCTGACCCTCTTCTACCCGAAGTGGATCCCCGGCGAGCACGGGCCGACCGGGCCGCTCACCGACCTGACCGGCCTGCGCTTCCATGCCGGCACCGCCGAGGTCGCCTGGCAGCGCGACGCGGTCGACATGTACGCCTTCCATCTCACCATTCCGGCGGGGGCCGACACGCTCGCCGCCGACCTCGACTTCCTGACCCCCACCGACACCGGCATCTTCAGCGCCGGCGCCAGCTCGACGCCGCGGCTCTCGGTGCTCTCCTGGAACACCGTCGTGCTCTACCCGCAGGGCAGGCCCGCCGAGGAGATCCCCTTCACCGCCAGCGTCAAGCTGCCGGCCGGCTGGAAGTACGCCACCGCACTGCCGGTCGACGGCGAGGGCGACGGCACCGTCCGCTTCAAGACCGCCTCGCTCACCACCCTCATCGACTCGCCGGTGATCGTCGGCGAGCATCTCAAGAAGGTGGACGTCGGCGAGGCGCCGCACCACGAGATCGACATCGTCGCCGACAGCGCCGCGGCGCTCGTCACCCCGGACGACTTCGCGACCCTCTACGGCAACCTGGTGGCCGAGACGGGAGCCCTCTTCGGCGCCCGCCACTACCGCGACTACCACTGGCTGCTCACCCTCTCCGACAAGGTCGACCACTTCGGGCTCGAGCACCACGAGTCGAGCGACGACCGCACGGAGGAGGGCACCCTGGGCGACGCCGGCCAGCGCCGCGGCCTCGCCGGCCTCCTCGCCCACGAGTTCGCGCACTCCTGGAACGGCAAGTACCGGCGGCCGGCGGGGCTGGTCGACCCCGACTACCACGAGCCGATGCGCGGCAACCTGCTGTGGGTCTACGAGGGCCTCACCGAGTACCTCGGCTACCTGCTGCCGGCGCGCAGCGGCCTGTGGACGCCGGAGTACTACCGCGAGCAGGTGGCGCTCACCGCCTCCAACCTCGACCACGAGCCCGGCCGCACCTGGCGCTCGCTCGAGGACACCGCGGTCGCCGCGCAGCTCCTCTACGGCTCGGCCCACGCCTGGGCCTCGTGGCGGCGCAGCACCGACTTCTACGAGGAGTCGCTCCTCCTCTGGATCGAGGTCGACATGCTGATCCGCCAGCAGTCGCACGGCAAGCGCTCCCTCGACGACTTCTGCCACCGCTTCTACGGCGCCCCGGGCGGCACGCCGGCGCTGGCGCCCTACACCTTCGACGACCTGGTGGCGGCGCTCGGCGAGGTGGTGACCTACGACTGGCGCGGCTACTTCACCGCCCGCTTGCAGAGCCTCGATCCGCACGCGCCGATGGGCGGCCTGCACCTCGCCGGCTGGAAGCTCGCCTACGACGAGAAGCCCAACCTGGCGGCGGTCGATCGCGACGCCCACTCCAAGTGGTCCGACTGGATCAGCTCGCTCGGCCTCTCGGTCAACGAGGACGGCGTGCTGCGCGACGTCATCCCAGGGAGCGCCGCCGCCCGCGCCGGGCTGGCGCCGGGGATGAAGCTGCTGTCGGTCGACGGCCGCGGCTGGTCGCGCGAGCGCCTCGACGCCGCCGTCACGGCGCACAAGAGCGACAGCCGGCCGCTCGAGATGCTGGCGGCGAACAACGACTTCTACCGCACCTACTCGGTCGATTATCACGACGGCCTGAAGATCCCCCACCTGGTGCGCGACGACGGCCCGGACCTCCTCTCGGTCCTCGTCCGGCCGCTCGCCCACCCGTCCTCCCACAAGGAGGCGGCGAAGAAGTAGGTGCCGGCTGGCTCCGTCGGGTTCCGAGGACGGCCGCCTGGGACGGGTGTGATACGCCGGGCGGGGCCGAAGGCAGCCGCCCGCAGGAGACTGCTGGCGCCGAAGGAGGCCGCCCGCAGGAGATCCAACGGAGCCAGCGCCGAGAGGTAGGAGGCGGGACCTCTATCGGCTGGCGCGGTCGCCGCCGTCGCGGCCGAGCAGCAGGTCGAAGAGCAGGAGGGCGAAGCCGGTGGCCGCCTGCCCCACCTGGGCGGCCACCCGCCGCGTCCGCCGGCGCAGCGGCGGCGGCGCAGCCAGCTCGCCGGCGGGGAGGGGAGGGCCGGGAACCGCCCAGCCGGACGGCGCCAGCTCGATCTCGCCGTCCGCCGTCAGGCGCGCCTCGAGGAGGCTCTCGGCGCGCAGATCGGCGAGGAAATCCTCGGTGCGCTCGATCGCCGCCAGCCGGTAGCCCAGGCCGGCGACGATCCGCCGCAGGCTGCGCAGCTCCGGCACCTTCTTGCCGCGCTCATACTCGGAGATGGCGCTGTTGCTCATCCCCGACGCCTGGGCCAGCTGCTCCTGGCTCCAGCCGCGCGACAGGCGGAGGATGGTCAGCGTGAGGCTGAAATCCGCCGGCTCTCCTGGCATCCGCCGACTGTACGGCAGCATTCCACTTCGAGGCAACGAAAGTCCTTGTAGACAAGAAGTTACGCCGATCGGTCGGGCTGCTGCCAAGAGCGAACAAGAGGCCGCGATCCGCCCTCGCTCGATCTCTGATCAGGTGATTTCTTCTGCCCTGGGCGAACAATCGACGGAACGCCGCGAAGGCATCCTTTTTCGTCTCGGCGCGACGCGGCGGCCTCGCCGGCGACCGCTCGCCGCTCTCCGCCGGCGCGCCGCGGCGGGATAATCGCCGCCGTTCCAAGCCATCGCCAGCCACCCGGAGGCCCTCTTGCAGCCGCTCCCCATCGACGCCGTCCTCCCCGCCCTCGTCGCCGCCCTCCGCGCCGGCCCCGCCGCCGTGCTCGTCGCGCCGCCCGGCGCCGGCAAGACGACGCGGGTGCCGCCGGCGCTCGCCGCGGCGGGGATCGGCGGCGGCGGCCAGATCGTCGTCCTCGCCCCGCGGCGGATCGCGGCGCGGGCGGCGGCGCGGCGGATCGCCGACGAGCGCGGCTGGCGGCTGGGCGAAGAGGTGGGCTACCAGGTGCGCTTCGAGCGCCGCGCCGGGGCCGCCACCCGCATCCTGGTGGCGACCGAGGGGATCTTCCTGCAGCGCCTGCAGGCCGACCCGCTCCTCTCCGGGATCGGCGCGGTCCTCTTCGACGAGTTCCACGAGCGCAGCCTCGCCGCCGACCTCGCCCTCGCCATGGCCCGCCAAGTGCAGCGCGAGGTGCGCCCGGACCTCGCGCTCCTCGCCATGTCGGCGACCCTCGATCCAGCGCCGTTGGCGGCCTTTCTGGGGGACTGCCCGATCGTCGAGAGCCGCGGCCGGCTCTTCGCGGTCGAGATCCGCTATCGCGAGCGGCCGGCTCCGGCGGGGACCGGCGGGCGCGGAGGCGTCAGCCCGCTCGCCGCGGCGGTCCGCGCGGCGGTCGAAGAGGCTCTCGACCATGCTCTCGACCATGCGCTCGACGCCTCCCCCGCGCCCGGGGCGCCGGCGGGCGACGTGCTGGTCTTCCTCCCCGGCGTCGGCGAGATCGAGCGCGCCGCCGCCGCCCTCGCCCCGCTCGCCGCGCGCCGCGACCTCGCCGTCGTGCCGCTCTACGGCGACCTGCCGGCCGAGAGCCAGGATGCCGCCCTCCGCCCGCTCTCCCGGCGGAAGGTGGTGCTGGCGACCAACGTCGCCGAGACCTCGGTGACCGTCGAAGGGGTGACCACGGTCGTCGACAGCGGCCTCGCCCGCCGCCTGCGCTACGACCCGGCGAGCGGCCTCGACCGGCTGCAGGTGGGGAGGATCAGCCGCGCCGCCGCCGAGCAGCGGGCCGGCCGCGCCGGCCGCGAGCGGCCGGGCCTCTGCCTCCGCCTCTGGCCGGAGCGCGAGCACGCCGCCCTGCCGGCGCGGGAGACACCGGAGATCGCCCGCACCGACCTGGCTTCGCCCGCCCTCCAGCTCCTCGCCTGGGGCGAGCGCGATCTCGCCGCCTTCGGCTGGTTCGAGCCGCCCGAGCCGGCGGCGCTGGAGCGCGCCCTCGCCCTCCTCGGCGAGCTGGGGGCGATCGACGCGGCGCACCGGCTGACCGCCGACGGCCGGGCGATGGCGCGCCTGCCGCTCCACCCGCGGCTCGCCCGCCTGCTCGTCGAGGGCCGGGCGCGCGGGATCCCGCGCCAGGCGGCGCTCGCCGCGGCGCTCCTCGGCGAGCGCGACCCCTTCCGGCGAGCGAGCCGGCAGCAGGCCGGCAACCCCGGCGACCGCAGCGACCGCAGCGATCGCCGCGCGCGCCACACCTCGCGCTCGGACGTGCTCGACCGCCTCGACGCCCTCGACGACTTCGCCCGCCACCGCCCCCCCGAGCCGCCCTGGGGCGACCGCCCGGAGCCCGGCGCCGCCCGCCACGTCCTCGCCGCCCGCGATCAGCTGGTGCGCGAGGGCGAGGGCACCGCGGCCGGCGCCGACCCGTGGCGCGCCGAAGCCGAGGCGTCCGACGAGCGCGGCGAGGCTCTCGGGTCCGCCCTCTTCGCCGCCTTTCCCGACCGGCTGGCGCGCCGGCGCGAGGCCGGCGGCCCGCGGGCGCTGATGGTGGGCGGCCGCGGCGTCCGCCTGGCGGCGGAGAGCGCCCTCGCCGAGGGGGCCGCCGAGCTGTTCGTGGCCGTCGAAGTGGACGTGAGCGACGGAGCCAGCGCCGAGGGGCTCGTCCGCCTGGCCTCCGAGGTCGCCTTCGCCGATCTCCCGGCCGCGCGCCTGGCGACGACGGTCGAGGTCGAGTGGGACGCCGCGCGCGAGCGGGCGGTGGGCTGGAAGCGGACCCGCTACCGCGACCTGGTGGTCGCCGCGAGCGAGGTGCCGGCGGCGGCGGACGACGCGGCGCGCGTGCTTGCCGCGGCCGCCGCCGCGGACCTCGACCGCGCCCTCCCCCTCGCCGAGCCCGCCGTCGCGGCGCTCCTCGCCCGCCTCCGCGTGTTGCGCGTCTGGATGCCGGAGCTCGGCCTCCCCGCCTTCGACGACGCCGAGCTCCGCGCCCTGCTGCCGCTCCTCGCCGCCGGCCGCCGCTCCTTCGCCGAGCTGCGCCAGGCGCCGCTCGCCGCCGTCATCGCCGGCACGCTCAGCCGCGAGCAGCGTCAGGCGCTCGACCGCGAGGCCCCGGAGCGGCTGCGCGTGCCCTCCGGCCGCGAGCTCGCCCTCGCCTATGCGCCGGGCCGGCCGCCGGTCCTCGCCGCCCGCATCCAGGAGCTCTTCGGCTGGAGCGCGGCGCCGCGCCTCGCGGCCGGCCGGGTGGCGGTCCTCCTCCATCTCCTCGCCCCCAACGGCCGCCCGCAGCAGGTGACGGACGACCTGGCGAGCTTCTGGCGCCAGGGCTACCCGCAGGTGCGCAAGGAGCTGCGCGGCCGCTACCCCAAGCACGCCTGGCCGGAAGACCCGACTACCGCCCCGCCGGAGCGCCGGCCGCGCCGGCGGCCGGCGGGCTGAGGCTCAGCCGATCGCCGCCAGGTCGAGCGCCGCCGCCTCCACCTGCGGATAGAGCTCCGCCAGCCGGAGCTCGATGGCGAGCGTCCGCTCGATTGCCGCGGCGGCGGCCGCGAAGGCCTCGAGGTCGGCGCGGGTGAGCAGGCGCTCGGCGCGGCCGGCGAGCCAGCTGTCGAGGACCTGATAGCCGCCGATCCGGTAGGCCCAGACGGCCGTCGGAATGGCGTCGAAGAACTGCCGGTCGGCGTTGATGTAGACGCGCCCCTCCGCCGGCCGGTAGTCGCGCGCCGTCCGCTTCTCCCTGCCGACGACGCCGCTCCCCCTCCCCTCGAAGCGGACGGCGGAGGGCGAGGGCAGCCGCGGCGGCAGACAGTGGAGGGCGACGAGCTCGCCGCCGAGGGCGGCGAGCGCCGCGAGGAGGGCGACGTCGGCCGGGAAGGGGATGCGCGGAAAGCCGCGGCGCAGGAGCTCGCGGTGCCGGCGGCGGAAGGGCGGGCTGTAGAGCACGGCGTAGACGTAGCCGAGGAGCTCCTCCGGGCCGGGCGGCGCGCCGTGGGCGGCGGCGAGCGCGGCGAGCAGGCGGGGCGAGACGTTCGGCCGCCGCGCGGTCGTCAGGGCGCCCTGGCCGCCCAGGACCCCGGGCTCCGGATAGAGGTAGAGCGGGAAGAGGTCGTTGATGTCGTAGGCGGACACCGCCTTGTGGCCGGCGAGCCCGTCGGTGACCAGCGCTCCCGGCTCCTCCTTGTGCTGCTTGGGGCAGATGAGGCCGAGGTTGGGGCCGGCGAGCAGATGGCGCATCACCGCCCGGCGCGGCCGCTCGACCAGGTAGTCGGCGTAGAAGATCGTCCGGCGGTCGAAGGGCCGGTAGAGGAGCGGGTGGAAGCGCGTCGACCACTCGTCGTCCTGAACGAGCCGGCGGTAGGCCTCCTCCACCTGGAAGCTGCCGGTGTCCTCGAGGCCACCGGTCTCTCCGTTGATCACCCCCGCCCGCAGCCGGAAGCGGCCGATCCGCTCTTTGAGCACGCGGCAGTCGAGGTCGAGGACGAAGCGGTCGCGCGCCGTCACGATCCCCGCCGAATGGAGGGGGAAGATGGCGGGGAGCGGCAGGCCGCGCGCGTAGGCGGCTCCCGCCGCCGCCGCGGCATCGCCAGCCTCGCCAGCGGCATCGGATTCTCCGCCGACGAAGAGGTAGGACGGCGCGCGCGGCGCGATCTGCCGCCACGGCGTGGTCTCCCGCCGGTGCTCGCGCAGCCAGTCGAGCTTCTCCTGGCGGAGGCCGTGGAGGTCGGCGTGCAGCACGCGCCGCGCCAGGCCCGGCCGCTTGACGAGGAGCGCGATCGCCACCCCCTGCTCGATCTCGAAGACGTTCTCGTCCCGCCCGCCGCCGGGGGCCTTCTCCCCCTTGTGGCGGTTGCCGTGGAGGTCGAGGAAGTAGAGCTGATCGAAGGTCGCCAGCAGCGAGCGCCGCAGGCCGCGGAACGTCGGGTTGTCGAGGTAGCTGTGGTTGGTGACGAAGGCGACGATGCCCTCGCCGCTCTGCTCGATCTTGCGCTGGGCGAAGCGCAGGAACTTGACGTAGTCGTCCTGCAGCCACTTGGGATTGCGCTCGCCCAACGGGCGGCCGTCGACTCGGTAGTAGCCCTCGCTCCAGCCGCCGCGCGGGGTGTCGTAGCCCGCCTTGAGCCAGGCGTCCATCTCGGGGAAGCGGTTGAACGACTGGCCGGAATAGGGCGGGTTGCCGACGACGACGTTGATCGGCGCCTCGCCCTTGATCTCGCCGGCGGCGCGCGCCTCGCGCGACAGCGCCGAGGCGAAGGGGAAGCTCGACTGCACCAGCTCGCGGCGGTCGAGGGCGTTGGTCAAGAAGAGCGGGAAGCGCTCGTCGTCGGCGAGCGGATGGCCGGCCTCGGCGAGCGCCAGGTGGACCTTCAGGTGGCCCATGGCGTAGGGCGCCATCATCACCTCGAAGGCGAAGGCGTGGACCAGCAGATGGTCGCGGATGAGGGCGGGCACCGCCGCCGCGCCGTGGGCCTCGCCGTAGGCGGCGATCGCCGTGCGCAGGAACTCGACGACGAAGGTGAGGGTGCCGGCCGCCGGATCGAGCAGGCGCACCCGCTCGTCGGCCAGCCCGTCGCTCCAGCCGAAATCCTCGACCAGGAGGCCGTGCACCGAGCGGACGAGGAAGGCGACGAGCTCGGGCGGCGTGTAGTAGACGCCGCGCCGGCGGCGCAGCTCGCGGTCGTACTCGGCCAGGAAGGTCTCGTAGAAGTGGAAGATCGGATCGCGGCCGCGCTTGTCGTGGAAGTAGCGCAGCAGGATCGGGCGCACCGGCGCCTCGCGCAGCAGCTCGACGAGGTCGTCGACGATCCAGGCGACCTCCGGGCGCAGCTCCTCGAGCGAGAGGTAGCGCAGGAGGTCGCGCACCAGGCCGCTGCCGCGCGGCACCTCGGCGAGCGACCGCCGGCCGAAGTCGGCCGGCTCGCCGAAGCGGACGGCGAGCAGGCCGTAGGCGACGGTCTGCGCGTAGAGGTCGGCGAACTCGGCGAGCGTCAGGCCGCGGATGAGGTGCTCGGAGAAGGCGGCGTGGAAGGCGGCGAGCTCGGGGCTCTCGCCGGCCTCGAGGAGCCCGCCGATGGCCGCGGCGAGCCGCCGCGCGCGGCGGGCGAGCTGGCGGGCGAGCGCCTCGGCGCCCTGCGGCCGCGGCGCCGCGAAGGCGAGGAAGCCGTCGAGCAGATCGAGCAGCTCCCCGCCGCCCGGCACCTCCGTCGACCAGGCGGGGGCCGCGTCGAGCAGCGCGCGGACCGCCGCCTTCGCCACCAGCCTGCCCTCCCGATAGACGCGGAACTCGTGGAAGTTGGTGAGCAGGAGGTTCTCGAACGCCTCGAGGTAGCGCACGACCTGCGCCGTCTCCTCCACCGGCCGCAGATCGGTCCCCGGCCGCTTGGCCTCGACCGAGCCCACCCAGCGGTGCCCCTCGCCCCAGACCTGGAGGTCGACGTCGCCGGCCGGCGTCCGCTTGGGGCTCACCGTCACCCGCACGGCGGGCCGGCCGCCCGCCGCCGCCACCCCCTCGAGGAGGATCTTCAGCGCCGGATAGTGGCTCTCCTCCCGCGCATCGCTCCGCGCCTCCTGCTCGGCGACCGCCCATAGATAGGCGGTGAGCAGCGCGGGGCGGGAGTCCATGAGCGGTTGGTGGCCGGATGTCACCGGATGTCACCGGATGACGAGCCACACCCGGCCGGCCGCTGGCAGCGAGCGGCCGCGAAGTTGCGTCAAGAGATTATTTCACGGCGAGACCCGCAACAATACCGAGAACGAGCACCGGGGGCCGGATTCCTGCCTGCCGAGCGCCGATTCGTCGCCTCGATCGGCAACCATGGACCGCTGACGATCCCCCGCCGGAGCGGCGGTGTTATCGATCGAGAGAACTCTTTCGGGGGTCCGTGCCGCGAGGGCGCCTTCACAGCCGGTGGTAGAATCCCCGCCTCTTCAGGGAGATTTGGTGGAGAGACCGCTCCTCGCAGCCCTCGGCTTCAGCCTCGCCCTCCTCGCCCCGTCCGCAGCACCCGCCGCGGCCGCCGGCCCGGTGTGGCCGTCGCTCGCCGCCCAGCTCGCCGCCGCGCACGCGCCGGCGGGCAGCGCGCTCGCCAAGCTGATCGCCGCCAACCAGGACCTCGCCCTGCTGCGCCCCGACGAGGCGCACGACCGCCGCGCGCTGCCGGCCTGGCTGCGCATCTACTGGCGCAAGGGACATCCGGAGGGGCGCTACACCGCCGCCGATCCCACCGGCGGCTACCCGCTGGTGCTCAACGAGATCCTGGAGTGGATGGAGAGCCATCCCGACCTCGAGCCCGCCGCCGCGGACGCCGACTCCGCCGCCGCCCGCGCGGCGAGCGCCGGGCCGGAGCGGCGGATCTCCGGCGCCGTCGCCGTGCCGCGCAGCGAGTCCGACATCCGCATCGACTTCCGCGACGCGCAGAAGATCATCGCCGCCTCGAACGAGATCGGCGGCAGCGGCCGCCAGGCGATCTTCTACTCGGCCGACGGCGGCACCACCTGGGGCCAGACCAGCCTGCCGCTGGTGTCGACCGACCAGTTCCACTCCGACCCCACGGTCGAGTGGACGTCGGACGGCACCGCCTGGTCGACCACCATCGGCATCCGCGGCAACACCCTCCACCTGCGCTCCTACAAGTCGACCGACCACGGCGCCAGCTGGACCTTCGATGCCACCTACTCGGGATCCCAGGTGAGCACCGACAAGGAGATGATCTGGGCCGACCACAGCGACGCCTCGCCGTGGAAGGACAACATCTACGCCGTGTGGCACGACGGCGAGCCGGTCTACGTCAACCGGCGGACCGGCCCCGGCGGCGCCTGGCAGACGCCGATCCAGGTGAGCGGCGGCGAGACGACCGGCACCGGCATCGGCGCCGACGTCAAGACCAACGCCAGGGGCGACCTCTTCGCGCTGTGGCCCGACACCGGCAGCCAGCGGCTCTACGCCGTCAAGTCGACGGACGGCGGCGCCAGCTTCGGCGCGCCGGTCGCCATCGCCCCGACCTTCGGCACGTTCGACATCGGCGTGCCGGCGATGGACAGCCGGCGGGCGCTCATCTACGTCACCGCCGGCGCCTACCGGACGACCGTCGACAACGACGTCTTCGCCGCCTGGACCGACCTCTCCGGCGCCGCCGGCTGCGCCGCGCCCGGCGACGAGCCGGGCGGCAGCGTCGCCTCGGCGTGCAAGAGCCGCATCTGGTTCGCGCGCTCGACCGACGGCGGCGCCAGCTGGTCGCCGGCGGCGATGCTCAACAACCCGGCCTCCGCCAACGACCAGTTCAACCCCTGGCTGACGGTCGACGAGAGCGCCGGGACCATCGCCGTCGTCTACTACGACACGGTGGGCGACCCCGCGCGGACCAAGGTCGACGTCTGGTACCAGTCCTCCTACGACCGCGGCGCCACCTGGAGCACCCCGTTCAAGCTCACCTCGGCGCAGACCGACGAGACCGCCGTGGGCGCCGACGCCGGCAACCAGTTCGGCGACTACAACGGCTTCTCGGGCTACGCCGGCGTTTTCTTCCCCTCCTGGACCGACCGCCGCAGCGGCGCCCACGAGGAGATCTGGACCGCCGGCGTCGCCGACGCCTGCACGCCGCCCGGCCCGCCCACCGGCGCCGCCGTGGCGACGGCCGGCAGCAACCACCTGCAGGTGTCGTGGTCTCCGGGCAGCCCGCCGGGAGCCCTCTTCGACGTCTATCGGGCGGTCGGCTCCTGCGGCGCGCCGGGCCCCTTCGGCCGCGTCGCGAGCGCCGTCGCCGGCTCCTCGTTCAACGACGGCGCGGTCTCCGGCGGTGTCACCTACGCCTACCTGGTGACCGCCGCCGCGGCCGCCGGCTCCTGCTCGTCGGGTCCGTCGACCTGCGCCGACGGCACGGCGACCGGTGGCTGCACGCTCGCCCCCTCCTTCGCCGGCCTCGCCGCGGTGACGGCGCCGGGGAGCGGCAGCTGCGCCCTCGATCTCACCTGGGCCGCCGCCGCCGCGAGCTGCACCGGGCCGCTCGCCTTCCACGTCTACCGCTCGACCGACCCCGGCTTCGTCCCCGGCCCCGCCACCCTGGTGGCGACGGTCGCCGACCTCCGCTACCGCGACGACACGGCCCTCGCCAGCGACACCGCCTACACCTACGTCGTCCGCGCCGTCGACACCTCCAACGGCGCCGAGGACGGCAACCTGGTGCGGCGGACCGCGTCGCCATCCGGCCCCGCCGCCTGGAGCGAGACCTTCGAGGGCGCCGGCGGCTTCGACCACGCCGGCTGGACGCACGCCGCGCTCTCCGGCAGCGCCAACTGGGCGCTGTCGACCGCCGCCTCGGCGAGCCCCACCCACTCTTGGCTGTCGGTCGAGCAGAGCGTCGTCTCCGACCGCGCCCTCACCACGCCGCCGATCGCCGTCCAGCCCGGCCAGCGCCTCTCCTTCTGGCACACCTACGCCTTCGAGGGGGGAACCGGCAGCTGTTTCGACGGCGGCACGCTCGAGGTGTCGACCGACGGCGGGGCGAGCTGGGCGGTGGTGCCGGACGCCGCCTTCCTCGCCGGCGGCTTCAACGGCACCCTCTTCACCGGCGGCGACAACCCGCTCAAAGGCAAGCGGGCCTGGTGCGGCGGCACCATCGGTCCGTTCACCCGCGCCGCGATCGACCTCGCCGCCTGGGCGGGCACCACCGCCGCCTTCCGCTGGCACGAAGGGGACGACACGGCGGGGACGACGTTCGGCTGGTATGTCGACTCGGTGGCGGTCGGCAGCGCCTGTCAGCCGGCGCCGGGGCCGCTCTCCTTCTACACCCTGCCGCCCTGCCGCCTGGTCGACACCCGCAACCCGGCGGGTCCGGCGGGCGGTCCCGCCCTGCAGCCGGCCGGTCACCGCACCTTCGTCCTCGCCGGCGCCTGCGGCATCCCGTCGACCGCCAGAGCGCTCGCCTTGAACGCGACGGTCACCCAGCCGACCGCCGCCGGCGACCTCCGCCTCTACCCCTCCGACCAGCCGGCGCCGGGCTCGAGCACCCTCAACTACGGCGCCGGCCAGACCCGCGCCAACAGCGCCGTGATGCCCCTCTCGGCGAGCACGGGAGCGATCCAAGTGCAGTCCGACGGCGCCGGCACCGTGCACCTGATCCTCGACGTGACCGGCTATTTCCAATAGAACGACAGCTCACATCGCGCTGGCTCCTCTACCTTCATCTCAGCAACAGCCGCTTCCTGGTCAACGACGCAACCAGGCACGGCGGCTGTGCCGTCGATGGCCGTTCCCGTTGGGACCGGTGTTGCCGCTGCGGAGACGTCCCAGGTCCTGAACGATATCCATTCGTACATCACGGGGACCGCGGGACGTCTCCGAGGCGGCGATGCCGGTCTCTGCCTGGGCAACTTCTGGCGACGGCACGAGCGTCTTTCCCCATGACCGCCACGTGGCGCTCCGCGGCAGCGGCACCCAAGAGGCAGAGGGCGCCGAGGAGGCGAACGGCAGGGCTTTTCGCCGTCCGCTCCGGCTGATAGGGTCGCGCGAGCAATTTACCCTTCCTTCCTGGAGGTCTTCATGCCCCGCGACGGTCACCGCCGTTCGGTCCCCGCCCTCGTCCTGGCGCTCGCCGCCTTGACTCTCTTTTCCGTCTCCGGCTCGGCCATCGTCTCGCCGCCCCGCGGCAGCGCCAAGGCCGCCGCCGCCACCGGCAACCTCGACGTGCGGGTCAACGGGCGCACCGACCTCGTCAAGGTGCTCTCCGCCAACCACATCGACCTCGGCCGCGGCGCGACGCGCGCCTCGGCGCAGAACGGCTCCATCCGCCAGGGCGTCTCCCGCTTCCAGGCGGCGGTGCCCGGCGCCAAGGTGAGCCTTTCGCCGTTGATCGGCGGCCCCGAGGTGGTGCGCAATCCCCGCGGCCAGCTCTCCGCCGCCGCCGCCGGCGCCGGCGTCGACATCGTCCGCGGCTTCCTGCACGCCCGCAAGGACCTCTACGGTTTGAGCGACGCCGAAGTCGACGGCTTGAGCTTCCTCGGCGAGAGCGTCAACAAGCGCAACGGCCTGCGCATGGTGCGCCTGGCGCAGTCGGTCGGCGGCATCCCCATCTTCCAGAGCGAGAGCCGCTTCCTCGTCGACCGCCAGGGCCGCGTCGTGCGCACCGTCGCCCAGCTCTTTCCCGGCGCCACGGCGAGCGCGATCGCGGTCTCGCCGGCCTTGAGCGCCCAGCAGGCGCTCGGCGCGGCCATGGACTCGGTCGGCATCCACCTCGACGCGGCGAAGGTCAAGCTCGGCAGCGGCACCGCGGCGCACGGCCAGATCCTCGTCGGCGACGCGCGGATCGCCGGCCCCGTCGGCAGCCAGCTGGTCTACTTCCCGCTCGGCCCCGGCGTCCTGGTGCCGGCGTGGATGCAGGTGACCTTCACCAAGGGCCCCGGCGACTGGACGACCGTCGTCGACGGCGCCTCGGGCCTCGTCCTCTGGCGCAAGAACCTGCGCGCCCACGCCTCGACGCAGGAGGCGCGCTTCAGCGTCTACACCCAGGCCGACGGCAAGACCCCGTCGCACGACCCGGCGCCGCACCAGCCGACCACCGTGACGCCGGGCTCCGGCACCCAGTTCCCGGAGATCGCGCGGACCACCGTCTCGATGAGCACCGCGCAGAGCGCGGCGTCGCCCGACGGCTGGATCCCCGACGGCGGCAACACGACGACCGGCAACAACACCGACACCTACCTCGACACCGACGCCGACAACGCGCCCGACACCGGCCTCCTCGACGACAACGGCCGGCCGGTCGGCAACACCGACTCCAATGGCCACATGCGCGACTTCCTCGGCACCGGCTACGCCTACACGCCGGCGCCGATGGGCGGCAACCCCGATGCCGGCACCGACCCCGCCGACACCCAGTTCCGCCGCGGCTCGGTGACGCAGCTCTTCTACGACACCAACTGGTACCACGACCGCCTCTACAGCTACGGTTTCGACGAGGCGGCCGGCAACTTCCAGAACGACAACTTCGGCAACGGCGGCGTCGCCGGCGACCCCGTCCTCGCCGAGGCGCAGGACGGCTCGGGCACCGACAACTCGAACTTCGCGACGCCGCCCGACGGCACCTCCGGCCGCATGCAGATGTACATCTTCGACTTCCCGACCCCCGAGCGCGACGGCAGCCTCGACGCCACCATCGTGCTCCACGAGCTGACCCACGGCACCTCGAACCGCCTGATCGGCGACGGCAACGGCCTGATCTGGGACGAGGGCGGCGGCATGGGCGAGGGGTGGAGCGACTTCTACGCGCTGTCGCTCCTGAACGGCACCAACGCCTTCAACCCGGACGCCGAGTACACGGTGGGCGAGTACGCGACCTACCAGTTCATCGGCCTCACCGACAACTACCTCTACGGCATCCGCCGTTTCCCCTACTCGACCGACCACTCGATCAACCCGCTCACCTGGGCCGACGTGGACGACATCACCATCAACACCGCGGGCGGCATCGCGCCGTCGCCGCTCAACACCTTCTTCGCCGGCGGCGGCGGGCTCGAGGTGCACAACACCGGCGAGGTCTGGGCGAACACCCTGTGGGGCGTCCGCAGCCGCGTCATCAAGGACCCGGCGGGAGCCAACGGCGACGTGCCGACCGGCAACGACACCATGCTCCAGCTGGTCACCGACGGGCTCAAGATGACGCCCATCAACCCCAGCTTCACCGATGCCCGCGACGCCATCCTCGACGCCGACTGCGCCACCAACGCCTGCGCCAACGAGGGCTCGATCTGGGCCGGCTTCGCCGATCGCGGCCTCGGTTACAAGGCCATCTCGCCGCTCGGCCAGGACGGCATCGAGGGCGCCGGCGCCTTCATCGGCATCGGCGAGTCGTTCGACGTCCCCTACCTCGACGTCGACACCGTCGCCGCCGACGACAGCCTGGGCAACAACAACGGCGCGCCCGATCCCGGCGAGCCGATCAAGCTGACGGTCAACCTCCTCAACCCCTGGCAGAACACCGCCAAGGGGGTGGCGAGCGCGACCGCCACGCTCACCTCGTCGACCACCGGCGTCGTCATCCTCACCAACACCTCGGCCTATGGCGCCATCGCGGCGCAGGCCTCGGTCGCCGGCACCCCGTTCGTCGTCGTCGTCCCGAAGAGCGCCACCTGCGGCCAGTCGCTCCACTTCACGCTCTCGGTGACGAGCTCGCTGGGCACCCGCAGCGTCGACTTCACCCTCCGCGTCGGCATGCCGAACGGCGCCGGCACGCCGGTGACCTACAGCCGCACCATCCCCGGCGGCCTCGCCATCCCCGACGACGACTTCCGCGGGGTCACCGACAGCATGACGATCGCCGACGACCTCGAGATCCAGGACGTCAACTTCGAGGTCAACGACCTCCACCACACCTTCACCGGCGACCTCGCGGTCGGCCTCAAGATGCCGAGCGGCTACGGCACCGACCTCATCTATCTCCGCGCCTTCTTCCTCAACGACGGCGACGGCGACAACTTCATCAATACGCTGATCGACAGCAGCTCGAAGAACGACCTCAACCTCTCGCCGTCGACCGACGCGCCCTTCACCGGCGACTGGCTGCCGGCCTTCAACTCGCCGATCTGGGGCCTCTTCGGCGTCCCCAACCTGTTCCCCGACCCCGTCGACCAGCTCGGCTACATGAACGGCCAGAGCTCGCAGGGCGTCTGGAAGGTCCACGTCGCCGACGAGGCGCAGATCGATACCGGCACGCTCAACACCTGGTCGGTGATCATCACCCCCACCGCCTTCGTCTGCACCGCCTTCGCCGGCACGGTGACGCCCGCCGCCACCAAGACGGTCGCCGGCACCTTCGCCGAGGGCGGCGCCGTCACCTACACCGTCACCCTCACCAACAACGGCAGCACGGCGCAGACCGACAACGCCGGCAACGAGTTCACCGACGTGCTGCCCGCCGGCCTCACCCTGGTGAGCGCCTCCGCCAGCACCGGCACCGCCGCCGCCAACGTGGCGACCAACACGGTGACCTGGAACGGCACCATCCAGCCGCTCGGCGGCACGGTGACGATCACCATCCACGCCACCGTCAACGCCGGCACCCAGGGCTCGACCATCTCCAACCAGGGGACGGTCTCCTTCGACGCCGACGGCAACGGCACCAACGAGTCGACGGCGAAGACCGACGACCCGGGGACCGCGACGCCCAACGACCCCACCAGCTTCCAGGTGGCGGCGCGCGTCGTCATCACCGGCACCAAGCAGGCGACCGGGGAGCCGTTCGAGGAGGGATCGGCGGTGACCTACACCGTCGTGCTCACCAACAGCGGCGGCCTCAACCAGGCGGACAATCCGGGGGACGAGTTCACCGACGTGCTCCCCACCGGCCTCACCCTGGTGAGCGCCAGCGCCAGCGCCGGCACCCCGACGGCGGACATCCCCGGCCATACCGTGCACTGGAACGGCGCCATCGCCGCCGGCGCCAGCGTCACCATCACCATCCACGCGACGATCAACACCGGCACCACCGGGCAGGTGCTGGTCAACCAGGGGAGCATCTTCTTCGACGGCGACGGCAACGGCACCAACGAATCGACGGCGATGACCGACGATCCGACGACGGTGGCGCCCGGCGATGCCACCCGCATCGCCGTCGTCGCCGCGGTGCCGACCCTCTCCGGCCTCGGCCTCGCCCTCCTCACCCTCCTCCTGCTCGCCGGCGGCACCCTGACTCTCCGCCGCCGCCGCGCGCCGCAGGCCTGAGGTCTCAGCCCATCAAGGCAAAAGGCGGGTGCGCTCACGCGCACCCGCCTTTTTTTTCGCCTTTCTGGAGGTCGCTCGGCGGCGGGCGCCGCCGCCGGTCTCTTGTCCAATCGGCGGCGGCCGCCGCCGGCGGGGTCAGGGGCGCGAGGCCGGCCGTTCGAGCGCGCCGCGGTCCCAGGCGGCGAGGTTCGCCGCCGCCTCGTAGGTGCTGTGCAGGAAGTCGAGCAGCAAGGCGCGCGGATCGGCTGCCGTGCGCACCGCCTCGTAGGGCAGGAAGAACTCGCCCATCTCCTGGCTGTAGAAGGCGGCGGCGGGGCGCAGCGGCTGCTCGCCGAAGGCCGCCGGCGTCGGGTAGGCGTAGGCGTAGAAGGCGGGCGCCGGAGAAGTCGGGCCGCCGGGCCAGAAGCCGGCGCTCGACACCTCGTGCGAGTAGGCCTCTCGCATCACCCAATCGCCGACGTGCGGCATGCCGCCGGGGTGGGGCGGCGCCGAGCGGCCCGAGAAGCGGGTGACGGCGAGGTCGAAGCTCCCCCAGAAGAAGTGCACCGGGCTCGACTTGCCGAGGAAGCCGGCGCGGAACTCCTTGAAGACGCGATCGACGAGGACCAGCGCCCGCCAGAACCGCTCCGCCGCCGCGGCGTCGTAGGCGGCGTGCACGGTGTCCTCGACGAACGGCAGGGCGTCGGGCAGCTCGACCGGCACCGGCCAGATGTGGGCGCCGACCCCCAGCTCCGCCAGGGCGCCGCTGTACTCGGCGTAGAAGTCGGCGACGCTCCGCGGCGCCAGAGCCACCGTCCGCAGCTTCCCCTCGCCGGTGCGGATGGCGAGCTCGCGGGCGAGGAAGTCGAATTCGATCTCGACGACGCGGCCGTCGCCGAACGGAATGCCCGAGGTGGTGAGGCCGCGGGCGCTGACGTAGAGCGCCACCGCCCACCAGTGGTTGAGGCGCGGCTCGAGCGCCAGGCGCGTCTTGCCGACGATCTGCGTCCAGCGGTGGAGCGTGGCACAGGTGTCCTGCCACGCCGGATAGGGGATCTCGGGCCAGGCGGTGGCGGCGTCGTTCTGCGGGGGCGGCTGCATCGCGGTCCTCCTCTGTCGGAGGCCATGCTACCCCGGTGGCCTCGCGGCCGGACCCGGCGGCCCTCCTACTGGCGCTTCGCCTCGAGGGCGGACCAGCGCTCGTAGAGCCGCTCGACCTCGGTGCGGGCGGCATCCAAGGCGGCGCAGCGCTGGTTGAGGAGCGCGGCATCGCGCGCCGCGGCGGGGTCGTCGACGGCGGCCTGGCTGCGGGCGAGAGCCTCCTCGGCGGCGAGGATGGCGGCCTCCATGCGCTCCCACTCCTGCTGCTCGCGGTAGCTCAGCCGCCGCGCCGGCGCGCGGGCGGGCGAGGCGGCGGCGGGCTCGCCGCGCTTGGCGGCGCTCGGCCGGGCGGCGGAGCGCCGCGCCTCCTCCCACTGGCGGGTGTCGGCGAAGATCTCGGCGCCGCCGCGCCCGTCGAGCGCCAGGATGGCGGTGCAGACGCGGTCGAGCAGGTAGCGGTCGTGGGTCACCAGGACGAGGCCGCCGGCGAACTCGAGCAGGCTCTCCTCGAGCACCTCGAGGGTCGGGATGTCGAGGTCGTTGGTCGGCTCGTCGAGGATCAGGAGGTCGGCCGGCTGCAGCATCAGCCGCGCCATCAGGATGCGCGCCTGCTCGCCGCCGGAGAGCCGGGAGACCGGCGTGTCGAGCTGCTCCGGCCGGAAGAGGAAGCGCTTCGCCCAGCCGGCGACGTGGATCGAGCGGTCCTGGTAGACGATCGAGTCGCCCTCCGGCGCCAGCGCCCGCCGCAGGGTGACGCTGCGGTCGAGATTCTCGCGCCCCTGCTCGAAGCGGACGGTCTTGAGGAGATGCGCGCGCTCGATCTCCCCGGCGTCGGGATCGAGCGTGCCGGCGAGGATCGAGAGGAGCGTCGTCTTGCCGCTGCCGTTGGCGCCGAGGACACCCAGCCGGGTGCCCGGCCGAATCAGCAGGTCGATGCCGTCGAGCACCCGGCGGCCGTCGAACGACTTCTCGAGCCCACGGGCTTGCAGCAGGCGCTTGGACTTCCGCCCGGAGGCCGCGAACTCGATGCCGGCGGCGCCGTCCGCGGTGCGCTCCTGGAGGTCGCCGAGCTCGTCGAGCAGGCGGTGGGCTTCGTCGATCCGCGCCTTCGCCTTGGTGGCGCGGGCCTTGGGGCCGCGCCGCAGCCACTCGACTTCGCGGCGGGCGCGGTTGGCGAGCGACTCCTGGTACTCGGCCTGGTTCCTGCGCACCTGGTCGCGCTTGTCGAGGAGGTCGCTGTAGGTGCCGTCGACCTGCAGCAGCCCCTCGGCGTAGCTGTGGTCGAGCTCGAGCATGCGGCGCGCCACGTTCTCGAGGAAGTAGCGGTCGTGGCTGACCACCACGAAGGCGAGCGGCTCGGCGGCGAGGAGCTCTTCGAGCTCGAGGATCCCCTCGAGGTCGAGGTGGTTGGTCGGCTCGTCGAGGAGGAGGATGTCGGGCGTGCGGACGAGCTCGCGGGCGATCGCCAGCCGCTTGTTCCAGCCGCCGGAGAACGTCCCCGACGGCTGCCGCGGATCGCGAAAGCCCATCCGGCCGAGCGTCACCGCGGCGAGGGTCGCCTTCTCGAACTCCTCGAGCGGCGAGCCGGCGAGCGCATCGACGAGGACCTCCTCGGCCGTCGCCTCGGGCGGGAAGACGGGGTCCTGCGACACGTAGCCGATCCGCGTCCCCTTGCGCAGCGAGCGGGTGCCGGCGTCGGGCTCCTCGAGGCCGGCGAGGATCTTCAAGAGCGTCGACTTCCCCGAGCCGTTGGGGCCCACCAGCCCGACGCGATCGCCCTCGAACAGCCCGAAGGTCAGCCGCTCGAAGAGCGGCCGGGCGCCGAACTGCTTCGACACCGATTCGCAGGAGAGGAGGACGGGGCGGGAGCTCATGGGGGGCCGATGATAGCTGGATACGAGCGGCTCCGCGCCTCGCTGCGCCCGTGTGGCATGTCCTTTGCGACTTGCATCTCCATGGGCCGGGCACGCTCGCCGCAGCCCCGACCCGACGAAGGGAGCCTCCATGGCGACGCGAAGCGATCTCAGTGAACTCAGCGAGCTAAGAACCGGCCCGACGGATATCGCCGGCCCCGGCCCCTCCACGGGGCGCCTCCACGCTCTCGCGGCGCGGCAGCGCGACCTCGCCGCGCGGCGGCTCTCGAGCCTCGGCGCGGCGTTCACCCGCGCCGGTCGGGCGCTCGATGGGGGCGAGGCCGAGGGTCTCGGCGGTCTAGCCCGGAGCGCCGGCGAGCGGGCCGAGCGTGCGGCGCGCTACCTCGACGGTAGGGACTTCACCGTCCTCGCCCACGACACCCGAACCCTCGCCCGCCGCCATCCCGACCTCTTCCTCGGCGGCTCGCTCGCCGTCGGCGCTCTCGCCGCCCGCTTCTTCAAGAGCTCGGGCGAGCGGGCCGCGGACAGCGGCGCCGAGCCTCTCGACCTGGCTCGCGATCATCCGGTCCCGGCCGCGCTCCTCGGCGTCGGGCTCGGCCTGCTGCTGCTCGACGGCCAGCGCGAGGAGGGCGGCCTGGTCGACCGGGCGAAGGATCGGGTGAGCGACCTCGCCGGCCAGGCCAGAGACCGGGTGAGCGAGCTGACCGGCCAGGCCAAGGACCGGGTGAGCGAGCTGACCCAGGAGGCGGCTGGCCGGGTGGGCGACCTGGCGAGCGGCACCGCCGAGACGATCGGCGAGCTGACCGGCGCCGTCCGCGAGCAGACGGCCGAGCTGGCGGACACCGTCGAGCGCCGCGTGCGCAAGGTGAGGCTCGGCTTCTGGCGGCTGATGGAAGAGCGGCCGCTCGCCGTCGGCGCGGCGGCCCTCGCCCTCGGCCTCGTGGCCGGTTTTGCCATCCCGTCGACGGCGACCGAGGACGCGCTCCTCGGCACGACGCGCGACCGGCTCGTCGAGCGGGCCAAGGAGGGCGCCCGCGGCCTGGCCGAGCGGCGGCCGAGCGGCGTCACCTAGCCGCCCAGGCACCGACAGAGCTGCGTCTTGCCGGTGCCACCGCTGCCGAGATGGGCAGTCCTGGAAACCGCTGGCGTTCCCTCCAGCTCTGCTTCTCCGTCGCATCTCTCACGCGGCGCTAGCTGCTGGCCTCGATCCGCGGAGTGGGGCTGATCGGCAGAATCGAGGATGGAGGATGGAGCGCGGGCCGGCGCCCCCGCACGGGCATGAATGCCCGTGCTATGAGGGGCGCGGGATCAATCCGGCTTCGCGAAGTCGGGAGGTCGGCGCGATGGTCAGCCTGCGGTATCCGCTCGCCGGCCGGCCCCTGCCGATCACCTGAAGCCCTTCTCGATCACCGGCAGGCCTCGCCCGATCACCTGGAAGCGCTTCCCGATGACCGGGAAGGCTCAGCCGGTGATCGGGAAGGCTCAGCCAGTGATGCGGCGAGCCTTCCCGACGATCGGCAGAGCTCGGCCGGTGATGCGGCGCGCCTTCCCGATGATCGGCAGAGCTCGGCCGATAACGCGGCGAGCCTTCCCGATGATCGGCTGGGCTCGGCCGGTGATGCGGCGAGCCTTCCCAGTGATCGGCAAGGGCCTGCCGATCGTGCGGAAGGCGTGCCTGGTGCGCGGGAAGGCTCGGCCGCATGCGCGCCGCGACCGCGCGAGTGCGGTACGGAGGCCGTGGAGCTGGCGAGGACGGCGTGAACGTGGGGCGGAGGGGGAAGCAGGGACAAAAAAAGACGGCGCCGGGGAAGCTCCCGGCGCCGGTCAGCTATCAGACAACTTCAGGATCGCCTCAGGTGGTGGCGGCCTTGGCGGGCGGGGTCACGGGGGTCGGCGGCGGTTGCTGGGCCTCCAGGGCGGCCGCCTTGGCGGCGGCTCGCGCGGCGGCGCGGACCGCCTTCTCCGTCGCGGTCAGGCGGACGCGCACCGCCGGCTTGCCGAGCGGCTTGGCGCCGAAGCCGGTCAGCTGCGGGCTGTCGGCGCCGAGGACGGACCTGAGGCCGTCGGTCAGCCGGCGGCGCAGGTCGGCGGCCTGCTCCGCC
Source organism: uncultured Acidobacteriota bacterium (assembly GCA_963755825.1). GTDB lineage: Bacteria > Acidobacteriota > Thermoanaerobaculia > Multivoradales > UBA5704 > DATBQN01. The sequence goes on from CAVWLA010000001.1 coordinate 2,057,340, forward strand.
GTCTGCAGGCGCTGCCCGTTGAGGCCGCGGACGTCGGCCTTCGCCGCCTCGCGGCGGCTCTCCAGATCCCGCGCCTGCGCGAGGGCGGTGCCCAGCGCCGTGTGATCGGCGGTGAGCTGCGGCATGTCCGTCAGCCGCGGGGTGAGGTTGTCGAAGAACACCTGGCCGTCGACGATCTTCTCCTTGAAACGCTTGCTCATGACTCGCTCCTTTCGTGGGGCCGCGTCTTGTTGGACGCTCGGCTTCCCGGTACAATGGTGGCCGTCATCGGCCAGCACTGTTTGCTGGAGAGGATTTATATTTGTATTCGAGCAGCGTGTCAACCCCTGTCTTGCTTTTGGCCGCGGCGACGGCGGCGGAGCCCGGATGAGAGAGCTCAAGGTGTTCACGGATCTGGCGGTGGCGCTCACCCATCTCTGCGTGCGCGACGCCCGTTCGCGCAAGCAGATCGCCGTGGCAGCGGAGATCAACGCGTCGATGCTCTCGGGCTACTGCTCGGGGCGGCTGGTGCCGTCGATCGACCATCTCGACCGGCTGCTCGCCGCGATGGGCTTCTCGGTCTACGACCTGGCGAGCGAGATGGATAGGGCCGGTGAGGGGCGGCGCCGGGTGCGGCCGGAACTGCGCCGCGGCTTCGCCAAGAACGAGGACAGCGAGGCGGTGACGGCGATCCTCGGCCGGCTGCTCGAGGAGATGCGTTGGATGATCGAGGCCGAGATGAGCGGCTACGAGCCCGAGCGTCCGCGGCCCGGCCAGGTGCCGCAGCGCTCCATCGTGGAGCGCACGCACGACAAGATGATGGAGCTGGTGCGGGCTGACGAGCGCACGGGCTACGGCCCGGCCGCTACCCGCCCCGCCCCCTCACCCGAGGCGTCCCCGCAGCCCCCGGAGCCCCCGGAGCCAACACCGCCGGCCAAGCCGCGCCGCACGCGAGGCCCGCGCAAGGCCGATCCCGCCTGAGCGCCGGCACCGGATGGGGAGCTGCCGCTAGCCCTCGCGCAGGCGCGGCAGCCGCTGGCGGACCTCGTCCTCGGTGAGGCCGAGGAGCGCGGCGCCGGCGACGAGGGCGTCGAAGTCGACGGGGACGAGCCGGTGGCGGGCGGGATCGGCGAGACCGGCCACGTTGCGCGGCGCGATGCGGCGGCGGACGGTCGCCGCGAAGCGCGCCGCGGTCTCGGCGTCGAGCGGCACCGCCGGCAGGGCGCGGAGATCGGCGCCCAGCGCCGTGAACATCCCGACGGTCTCCCCATCCGTCGCCCCCAGGAACCCCTGCCAGGGCCAGGCGCCGCCGGAGGCTGGCGCGTCCAGCAGGCGCTGGCTCGCCTCGGCGAAGCTGGCGGCGGTGAAATAGAGGTCCCCCCAGGCGGCGAAGGCGTCGAATCCCCGCTCGTTCGCGGCGTAGGCACCCTCGACGAGGAGTCGCAGGTGATCCGCCTCCGCCGCGAAGAGCGATCCATAGCGCGCCAGGCCGGCGCTGACGTCGCCGCCATCCCCGAGAAGCAGCGCCAGCCGCTCGACGGCGAGGAGGCTCCAGGCGATGCCAGTCGAGAAGAGCGGCGAGTAGAAGCAGAAGGCGTGAGGAAGCACTGCCCAGCCGTCGCCGGCGGCCTGTGCCAGGCGGTGCTGGAGCACGGGGACGGTGGCGATCGGCCGCAGCGGCCTCGCCGCGCGCCACTCTGCCGCGAGCGTCGGGTAGCGCTCGAGGATCTCCGTCCAGGCCTCCTCCGGCGGCAGCCGCGCCGCGAGCTCGCGCTCCGCCTGCCGCGCCAGCACGATCCCGGCGCTCACCGTGCCGTCGTCGAAGGGAAGCACGTACATCCAGCCCTCGGCGAGCAGGTGGTGGATCGCGGCCTTCTCCTCCGCATAGGGTCCCGCCGGCAGCTCGGCGCAGCCCGCCGCGGCGATGTCGGCGAACGCCGGCACGCGGTCGAAGTGACCGTAGACGAGCGCCGTCCGCAGCGCCACGCGGTCGAGCGCCGAGGGGATCTCGAGGTGCCGCGCGAGAAACCCGCCAGGACCCGAGGCGTCGAGGAGCAAATCGGCGTCGATGCGGATCTCCTCGGCACCCTGCCCCACCGCCAGCCGCCAGCCGCCTCCCCGGCGCTCGACCGCCGTCACCTCGGCCCCTTCGAGCGCCTCGACGCCCTCGGCCACGGCGCGCTGGACGAGGTGATGGTCGACGTCGGCGCGCAGCCAGTGGGCGTCCGCCAGGGCGTCGCGCGGGCTCGCCGCGACGAGCAGACGCCGCTCGTTGGTTGCGCCGTTCCGGTAGGCCTCGCCCGGCCGATGCCCATAGAACGTGAAGCCCCGCTTGAGGCCGCAGCGGAGCCCCGGCAGCTCGCGGCGCCAGCGGCCGTAGGCGGCGAGCGCGCGGAGGTCGAGCAAGCCGTAGCGCGCCGCCAGCCGCTCCAGCGACAGCGCGGCGAGCGGCGTCGACGACTCGCCGAGCGCGAAGCGCGGGTGCCGCGCGCGATCGATCAGCGTCACCCGGTGACCCTGCACCCGCAGCGTGCGAGCGAGGATCGAGCCGGCGAAGCCGCTGCCGACGATGGCGATCCGCATCCGAAAATCAGCTCCACCCGCACGCGGCGCAGACCCATCGCGGCGCCACCTGTCCGCTCCGGTTCATCGCCTCCAGCCGCGCGATCCGCCCTTCGGCGCATGCACCGCAGCCCGCGAATCGCCGCACCTCCCAGAGATCGGCCGCGACGATGCCGGCTCTCAACCCGAGACAGCGCTCGAAGGCCGCTTCGAGATCCGCCAGGCACGGCGGCGCAAAGTCCCCTTCCACCTGGAGCTTTTCGAGCCCGCCGTTGCCGCCGCGGACGGGGATCAGCGACACCCGCTCGGCGCCCTGCGCGAACGCATACGCCGCCGAGCGCACCGCCCACTCGACACACTCCTCCGCGGGAACGAACGGCGCCCCCACCAGCACGAACGCCCGCAGCGCGACACCTGCACCGCGGAGCGCCGCCGCCGCGCGGTCGAAGTCCGCCAGCGTCATCTCCTTGCCGAGCCGCGGCAGCGCCTCGGGGTGAATCGTCTCCAACCCCATGGCGACCTCCAGCGCGGCATCCGGCGCGCCCTGCAGCCGCGCCGCGAAGCGCAGGCAGCGCGCCCCGACGAGCCGCGGATGGCATTCGACGGTCACCCGCGCGAACGGCGCCACCAGCGCGAGGATCTCCTCCTCGTCGCCCTCCGGCACCGCCCGCGGCTCGAAGAAGTTGCTCGCGTTGTAGAGCTTGATCGCCGCCGGCCGCGGCAGCGTCCCGACTCCGTCGAGGACGGCGCGCAGCTGCGCGGCGATGGCGCCGACCGGCGTCGGCCCGTCGAGCGTCTCCCGCCAGAGGTCGCAGAAGACGCAGCTGAACGGGCACTCGGCGCCCGCCAGCAGAACCGTCAGCGCCGCCATCTCGCCGCCCCCAGCCACCCGCTCGCTCTCCCAGAACGAGGCCAGCGCTCGACGAGCATGAACCGGCCGTTTCGGCCCCCGCAGCGAGCGGACCTCGCGCGCTGAAAGCAGGAAGGCTGGATCACGCATTGTGGGCTCGCTCGAGAGAAGCCGGATTCATCCGGCGCCCCTCATAGCACGGGCATTCATACCCGTGCGGAGGCGCCGTGCATGGCAGGGGCACGCCCCTACGAGCTGTATAGCCCCAGCAGATGCCGCCGGTAGGCGAGCGGCGGGACCGCGAAGCGGCGCGCCACCACCTCGGCGGGCGCCGCGCCGTGCTGGAAGCGCCGCTTGGGGAAGACCGGCAGCTGGCGCCCGATCACCCGCGCCAGGCCGCGCGAGAGGACCTCGCCTTTCAGACGGTAGAGCGCCTCGTGCGAGCCGCCGGTCAGCTCGGCGAAGGGGATCGCCTCGGCGACCGCGATCACCCGCGGCCGGGTGTAGGGGGAGACGACGGTGAACCCGTGGCGGCGCGCCGGCGCGTAGCCGCGCACGCTGCCGCGCGACAGGCCGCCGCTGTAGGTCAGCGACTGCTTGATGGCGTCGACCCCCCAGCCCTCCTGATAGAGCATGCGGTTGTTGACCACGCTGCGGATGGTGAGCTCCGGATTCTCCTCGATCGCGTAGTCCTTGAGGTTCTCGTCGCCGCCGTCGCCGTCGAAGAGCAGCCGCCAGTCGGGATAGCGGCGGCGGAGCCCGTCGAGGAGCGCCAGCGCCATCGTCGCGCATTCGACGTCGAGCGGCTTGTAGTCCTCGATCACCTCGATGGCGGCGAAGGGATCGAGCGCGCTGCTCGCCACCTCGACCGCCTCGCCGAGCATGGCGAGGCCGGTCCGCGCCAGGAACTCGCGCGCCTGGGCGAGGTCGGGACCGCCGCCGTCGACCGACAGGGTGAACGCCTTCAACCGCGCCGGCGACTCGCCGCGCGCCCGCAGCTCGTGCTCGAGGCAGAGGAGCACCGCGCCGCTGTCGATGCCGCCCGAGAAGAGGACGCCGAGCGGCTCGTCGCGCGGGATGGCGTCGAGCGAGCGCCGGATCTCGGCGGCGAGAGCCCCCACGTAGGCCTCGCCGATAACGTCGAGATCGGCCGGCAGGACGCCGCGCGGCGGATCGAAGAAGCGGCGGTAGGTGGGGTTGGGATCGGGGCAGCCGACGAGCTGCAGCTCGGTGACGTGGTGCGCCGGCGCCATGCGGGTGTAGGAGGGGTGGAACTGGTCGCCGAAGCCGAGCTCTTCGAGGCAGCGGCGGATGGCGTCGATGCGGTCGGCGACGACGAGGAGCGGGCCGTCCGTCTGCTTGGCGAGGAAGTAGCGCAGCGGCCGGTCGAGGCTGCGCGCCAGGAGGACCCGGATGCCGTCGCGCGCCACCAGGGCGAACGACCCCTCGATCGCCAGCACCGCTGCCGCGTCGCCGGCGAGGAGGCGGCTCCGCGCCTCGTCGACGGTGGCGCCGAGGATACGCTGATCCTCGTCCGGGATCAGGTTGACGACGCGGGCGATCGATCGATGCGGCAGCTGCGGCAGGTCGGGCATGCGGGCCTCCTCGGGGGCTCCCGCCCCCGCCGCGATCTTAGCGCGCGGCGGGAGGGAGCGGGGCCCGCGGGCGGATGCTCGCGCCCGGGCATCGACCTCAACGCGGGCCTCGAGCGGGCCTCAGACGCACCTCTCGCAGGTCGGCCCGAGCGTGAAGCGGACGAAGGAGCTGGTGGTCCCCGTGCAGCCCGTCGGGCGCTGTGGCGTGCAGGTGTTGGAGATCAGGCAGCTGCCGACGACGTGGGTCTTGGTGGCGTCCGAGTAGTAGATCACGGTCTCGTTCGTCGCCATGAAGCAGCTCGACGCCGAGGAGCGGCTCCCGGCGAGCGGGATCATCCCCAGCAGCATGAGGGCGCAGAGAGCGGGCAGGCGCAGCTTCGAACGACGCATCGCATTCTCCTTTTGGGTTCTGGCGAGGGCTCTCGCCCTCCCATCAAGCATGGTGCGATCGAGCCGGGTCCCCGCTCCCGGTCTTTGTGGTAAACATCGTGCCCGGACAGAACGTCCGCAACCTCTCTCCTGCCTCGAGGAGTCATCGCCGATGACGCACGCCTCCCTCGCCATGCCGCGGTTCCGGTCCAGCTTCGTCTGGGCTCTCGCCCTGCTCGCCCTGCCGGTCGCCACCGCGCCGCCCGCCGACGCCGCCGAACGCGCCGATCACCCAGATCATGCGGCCGCCCGCCGCGCCGCCGGGAACGAGAAGGCCTTCTTCAAGGCTCTCCCCTGGCGCGAGGTGGGGCCGTACCGCGGCGGCCGGGTGTCGGCGGTCGAGGGCGTGGCGTCACAGCCGCTCACCTACTACATGGGCTCGACCGGCGGCGGGGTGTGGAAGACGATCGACGGCGGCGCCACCTGGAAGAGCGTCTCGGACGGCTTCTTCGGCGGCTCGATCGGCGCCGTCGCCGTCGCCCCCTCCGACCCCAACGTCGTCTACGTCGGCACCGGCGAGGAGACGCTGCGCGGCAACGTCTCGCCGGGCAGCGGCTTCTGGAGGTCGGTCGACGCCGGCCGGAGCTGGAGCTTCCTCGGCCTCGCCGACTCGCAGCAGGTGGCGCGCATCCGCGTCCATCCGCACGACCCCGACCTCGTCTATGCCGCGGTCCTCGGCCACACCTTCGGCTCCAGCGAGACGCGCGGCGTCTACCGCTCGCGCAACGGCGGCAGGAGCTGGGAGCGGGTGCTCTACGCCGGGCCGGACGCCGGCGCCGTCGACCTCGCCATGGATCCCAGCAACCCGCGCATCCTCTTCGCCGCCACCTGGCAGGCGCGGCGGACGCCGTACAGCTTCGACAGCGGCGGCCCCGGCTCCGGCCTCTGGCGCTCGACCGACGGCGGCGATCACTGGCGCCAGCTGACGGCGGCGCCGCGCGACCTCTCGGGCCTGCCCAAGGGGGTGCTCGGCCGCATGGGAGTCGCCGTCTCCCCGGTCGATTCGCGCGTCGTCTTCGCCATCGTCGAGGCCGCCGAGGGCGGCGTCTTCCGCTCGACGGACGGCGGCGACACCTGGGCGAAGGTCAACGACGAGCGCGACCTGCGCCAGCGCGCCTGGTACTACGGCCGCGTCTACGCCGACCCCAAGGACGTCGATGTCGTCTACGCGGTCAACGTCCGCTTCTGGCGCTCGAAGGACGGCGGCAAGACCTTCAGCGACATCGACACCCCGCACGGCGACAACCACGACCTGTGGATCGCCCCCGACGATTCCAAGCGGATGATCGAGTCGAACGACGGCGGCGCCATCGTCTCGACCGACGGCGGCACCACCTGGTCGTCGGTCTACAACCAGCCGACGGCGCAGATCTATCGCGTCACGGTCGACACCGCCGTCCCCTACCGGCTCCTCGGCGCCCAGCAGGACAACTCGGCGCTGCGCATCCGCCACCGCTCGACCCACGGCGGGATCGGCGCCGCCGACTGGGAGGAGACCGCCGGCGGCGAGAGCGGCTACATCGTCGCCGATCCCGCCGATCCGGAGGTCGTCTTCGGCGGCTCCTACGGCGGCCTGCTGGTCCGCCTCGACCACCGGACGGGCGAGACGCGCGACACCAATCCGTGGCCGGACAACCCGATGGGCTGGGGCGACGCCGAGCTCAAGTACCGCTTCCAGTGGAACTTCCCCCTCACCACCTCGCCGCACGACCCGAAGGCGCTCTACGCGGCGGCGAACGTCCTCTTCAAGACCACCGACGGCGGCGGCTCCTGGCAGGCGATCAGCCCCGATCTCACCCGCGACGACAAATCGAAGGAGGGGCCGACCGGCGGCCCGATCACCAAGGACAACACCAGCGTCGAGTACTACGGAACGATCTTCTACGTCGCCGAGTCGCCGCTCGCCGCGGACCTCCTCTGGACCGGCTCGGACGACGGGCTGGTGCACCTCACCCGCGACGGCGGCAAGACCTGGCGCGACGTCACCCCCAAGGGCGCCCCCAAATGGCTGATGTGGAACGCCATCGAGCCCTCGCCCTACGAGCCGGGCGGCGCCTATCTGGCGGGGACCCTCTACAAGGCGGACGACTTCCGCCCCTACCTCTACAAGACGAGCGACTACGGCGCCACCTGGACGAAGATCGTCGACGGCATCCCAGCCGACCAGTTCACCCGCGTCGTGCGCGCCGATCCCAAGCGCCGCGGGCTGCTCTTCGCCGGCACCGAGCGCGCCATCTATGTCTCCTTCGACGACGGCGGCCGCTGGCGGCCGATGCAGGGGAAGCTCCCCATCGTTCCGGTGACCGACCTCCTGGTGCACGATGGATCGCTCATCGCCGCCACCCAGGGCCGCGGCTTCTGGATGCTCGACGACCTGACGCCGCTCGAGCAGTGGTCGGCGGACGCCGCCGCCGGCAGCCTCCACCTCTTCACGCCGGGACCCTCGCTGCGCCTGCTCGCCGAGACGTCGCGGCGGCCGCCGGTGAACGAGGGGACCAACCCGCCGGCGGGCGTCGTCCTCACCTACCTGATCGCTGACCAGGCGCTCGGCACCCCGGTGAAGCTCGAGATCCTCACCGCCGACGGCAAGCTCGTCCACGCCTACGCCGGCGAGGTCAAGGCGGCGAAGCCTGACGCCGACGCCAGGCCGGCCGCGGCCGCGGTGCCGAAGGCCGGCGAGCCGCCAGAGGCCGATAAGAAGGACGATAAGAAGGACGACACGAAAGCGGCCGATAAGAAAGCCGGCGACAAGAAGGAAGGCAAGGACGACGACGAGCCCAAGGTGCCGGCCGAGCCGGGTCTCAACCAGTTCGCCTGGGACCTGCGCTATCCCGCGGCGAAGAAGTTCGACGGCCTGGTGCTGTGGAGCCGCGGCGGCACCGACGGCCCGCGCGCCGTCCCCGGCCGCTACCAGGCGCGCCTCACCGTCGGCAAGGAGACGGCGACGGTGCCCTTCGAGCTGCGGCCCGATCCCCGCGCCAAGGCGACCCCGGCGGACCTCGACCAGCAGCTCGCCTTCCTGCTGGCGGCGCGCGACGAGCTGAGCCGGATGCATACCGCCATCGGCCGCATCCGCGCCGCGCACTCCCAGCTCGAGGAGTTCGAGAAGCGGCTGGGCGACGCCGCCGACCGCAAGCCCCTGGTCGACGCGGCGAAGGATCTCGACAAGCGGCTGACGACGATCGAGGAAGCCCTCTATCAGACCCAGAACCGCAGCGAGGAGGACCCGCTCAATTTCCCCATCCGCCTGAACGACAAGCTCGCCGGCGTCGCCGCCTCCGCCGGCACCGGCGACAACGCCCCCACCGCCCAGGACGAGGCCGTCCGCCGCGAGCTGACCACCGCCATCGACGCCCAGCTCGGCAAGCTGCAGCAGATCTGGGACCAGGACCTCCCCGCCTTCAACGACAAGGTCCGCGCCGCGGCCGTGCCGGCGATCGGCTTCGCGCCGGAGAAGGGGGAGTAGGCGTGCGGTCTGCTAGGATTCCGACCCGTTTGAGCATGCATCCCATTCGACCCCCGGAGGAAAGATGACGACGGAAGCGACGCTCGCCGAGCTCGATACCCGGATCGCCGCGCGGTCCATCTTGCAGCACCCCTTCTACCGCGCCTGGAGCGCCGGCACCCTGACCCGCGCCGACCTCGCGACCTACGCGCGCAGCTACTACCCGCACGTCGCCGCCTTCCCCGCGTACCTGCGGGCGGCGGCCGATGCCGCCGATGCCGCCGCGCTCCCCGAGGTGCGGGCCGAGCTGCTCGACAACCTGCGCGAGGAGGAGACCGAGCCGCGCCCGCACGCCGAGCTCTGGCTCGGCTTCGCCGCCGCCGTCGGCGCCGAGCCCGCAGCGGTCGAGGCAGCCCAGCCGACCGCCGCCACGCGCGGCGTCGTCGACGAGTTCGAGCGCCTCTGCGGCAGCTCGACAGCGTCGGCGCTCGCCGCGCTCTACGCCTATGAGAGCCAGCAGCCGGAGGTCTCGGCGCAGAAGGCGGCGGGCCTCCGCGAGCGCTACGGCGTCGAGGACCCTGAAGCTCTCGCCTACTTCACCGTCCACGCCGAGGCCGACCTGCGGCATCGCGACGGCGAGCGCCGCGCGCTCGGCCGCTGCCTGGAAGCCGGAGCCACCGCGGAGGAGGTTCTGGAGGCAGCGGACGGCGCGCTCACGGCGTACTGGAACCTGCTCGACGGCGTGATGACGGAGATCGCGGCAGCCGCCTGATCCGCCCCTCCCGAGCCCCGCGAAGACCTCACCAGGCGACCGGCAGCCGCAGCTTCCGGTCGCCTGTCTTGTCCCGGTAGTACACGCACCCCTCCCGCCTCCCGTGGAGGAAGAGATCCCGCAGGATCTCGACGTCCTTCCGGCAGTAGGGCTCGACGAGGTCGAGCCTCCCCGCCTGTACCCACTCCAGGCACTGCAGCCCGTCGGCGCTCTTCGCGGTGCCCAGGGTCTCCTGCGCCAGGTGATCGAGCCCGAGGCGGAAGCCGAGGCGGGCGTGGATCTCGTCCAGCAGGTCGAGAGTCGGGAGGGTCCGCGCGTAGTCGGCGCCGGTGTAGCCCGCGAGCACGCTGTAGTCGAAACGCCGGATGTTGAAGCCGACGACGAGATCGGCGGCGAGGAGCGCGCCATGCAGCTCCTGGACGCGCTCCTCCGGGAAGAGCTCGAAACGGCCGCTCTCCAAGTGGCAGGCGACGGCGACCGAGATCCCCATCCGGTGGCTGTTCCCCCAGCCGCCCACCTGCGCTGCCGAGAGGATGGTCTCGAGGTCGAAGAGGACGGTGCCGCCGGGGGGGAATGAGGAGCCGGCGGCGACGGTGGGCAATTGCGGCCTACCGGTGAGGCGGGTGCGGAGCCAGCTGAGGACAGCCGCGAGGCGGGAGGGACGCGGCGGGACGGGGCGGGAGGAGAGGTCGAAGCGGGGCTGGCGCGCGGGGGGACCCGCGGCGGGTCCTGTCACGGCGTGGTATCCCACCTCCGTGCTCGCGGGGCGCCGGCGTGCGGACGACGAGGGAGCCTCGCCCGCTCCGCGCGAGAGGCGGGATCCCTCCACGCCGCGCCACCCGCCGCGCTGGCGATTGCGGGAGCGCGCAGAGTCGGAAGGGGACTCGATCGACGAGCCGAGCGAAGGCCGCTCCAATGGTTCGTTCCTCAGACCGTGTCTGTCATCCTGAGCGGAGCGAAGGATCTGGGTGGGGGAAGGCGCCAGAATGCGAAAGCTCCCCCGCCCGGATCCTTCGCTGCGCTCAGGATGACCCACGGGAAGGGAATCGCGCGACGACCCGGATCGGGCCCCCGCGCCAAGCCCCTCCTCCACCTGGACTTCCCGCGGGATCGGCTCGAGCGGCTCGGCGTCGGTCCATTCGATCGCAGCCTCTTCCTGGCCCAGGAGGAGACGGAGAACCCGGGCGGCTCCTCCCTTGTCGAGCGGCCGGTTGCCGTTGCCGCACTTGGGCGACTGGATGCAGGAGGGGCAGCCGTCGTCGCAGGGACAGGAATCGAGGAGAGAGAGCACTCGGGTGAGGAGCTCGGGGAGCTCCTCGAAGGCCCGCGCCGCGATGCCGACGCCACCCGGGTGGCCGTCGTAGAGGAAGACGCAGCCGCAGCCGACCTGCGGGTGGAAGGGCATCGAGATGCCGCCGAGATCGCCGCGGTCGCAGAGGGCGAGGAGCGGCACCAGCGAGATCGCCGCGTGCTCGGAGGCGTGGAGGGCGCCCATGAAGTGCTCGCCCTCGCGAGCCAGCGTCTCCTGGACGGCGCGCGGCGCCTCCCAGACGACGCCCACCGTCTCCCACTCTGAGGGCGGCAGGTCGAGCTCCTGCTGGTCGATCACCTCCTGCCCCTGGATGCGCTTGCGCTGGAAGCCGACCACCCATTCGGTGACCTTGAGCTGGCAGAGCCGCACCCGCAGCCGGCCGTCCGGACCGTCCCGCCGCTCGCGCAGCACCGCCAGGATCTCGGTCTCCTTCTCGGTCAGCGGCGTCGTGAAGTAATCGACGTCGGCGGCCGCGGCGCGCACCCGCCGCTCGTCGAGGCGCAGCTCCTCGACGAGGAACTGGCGGCCGGCGTGGAGATAGACGGCACCCGGATGGCACTCGTGGAAGACGCGCACGCCGTCGACGGTGCCGATCACCCGGCCGCGGCCGATGTCCTCGATGGCGAAGGTCCGCCCGGAGCCGCGGAGGTTGACGTCGCGCTGCGGCCGGCGGCGCGGCGACACCAGCTCGTCGCCCTCGGCGGTCGCCAGGAGCTTGGTCTCGCGGAGGAGATCGCCGACGGTCGCCGCGTGGCGCTCCAGATACTCGCGGTCGCCGCCCTTCGACAGCGGCAGCTCGGCCGCGGCGCAGACCAGGTGGGCGCGGGCGACCGGCTCGTTGCCGGGGTCGACGATCAGCCGCTCGCAGGGGCGGCCGAGGAACTCGTCGGGATGATCGAGGAGGTATTGGTCGAGGGCGTCGGGGAGCGCAACCATGGCGGTCAGCGACTCGCGGCCGGCTCGCCCGACGCGGCCCGAGCGCTGCCAGGTCGCCATCATGCTGCCGGGATACCCCACCAGGATGCAGGCGTCGAGGCCGCCGATGTCGATCCCCAGCTCGAGCGCGGAGGTCGAGATGACGCCGTCGAGCTTGCCGGCGAAGAGGTCGCGCTCGATGCCGCGGCGCTCCTCGGGGAGGAAACCGGCGCGGTAGGAGGCGACGCGGCGGGCGAGCTCCGGCTCGCCGCGCGCCAGCCACGAGTAGAGCAGCTCGGTGATCCGCCGCGCCTTGGTGAAGACGATCGTCTTCAGGCCGGCGCGCAGGCAGCTGACGAGGAGCTGCAGCGCCGTCGTGTAGGGGCTGCCGTCGGGCCGGAAGAGGAAGAGGTGGCGCCCCTCGCGCGGCGCGCCGGAGGTGGCGATCTCGGTCAGCCTGCGGCCGGTCAGCGCCGCCGCAAAGTCGCCGGCGTTGCCGGCGGTGGCCGAGGAGGCGATGATCGCCGGCTCCGAGCCGACCGCGCGGCAGAGGCGGAGGAAGCGCGCCAGGACGTGGTGGAAGTGGCTGCCGAAGATGCCGCGGTAGGTGTGCAGCTCGTCGAGGACGATCCAGCGCAGGTCGGCGAGGAACGGCCCCCAGCCGGTCCAGGCGCCGAGGACGCCCAAGTGGAGCATGTCGGGGTTGGAGACGACGACGCGCGGGAAGTCGCGGCGGATCGCCTCGCGCTTGGCGCGCGGCGTGTCGCCGTCGTAGATCTCACAGCCGGCGATCTCCGGCCCCAGGCCGGCCGCCTCGGCGAGGGCGACGAACTTGCCGCGCTGGTCCTGCCCCAGCGCCTTGAGAGGAAAGAGGTAGAGCGCCTTCCCGGAGCCGCCGCGGATCGCCTCCTCGAGCGGCGGCAGCTGGAAGACGAGCGACTTGCCCGAGGCGGTGGGCGTCGTCAGGAGGACGCTCTCCCCCCGCCGCACCGCCGCGATCCCCGCCGCCTGATGCGAGAAGAGCCGCGTCACCCCGCCGCGAGCGAGGGCCGCGGCGAGCGGCGGCGCCAGCGGCGGATCGAGCTCTCCGTATCGGGCCGGCAGCGCCGGCAGCAGCACCGAGTGGACGAGCTGGCGGCCGAGACGGCCCTCGCGGCAGGCGGCGAGGGCGGAGCCGAGTGGAGCGCCATCGGCGGTTCCGGCGGGAGGAGCTTCGACGGCGGCGTTACGGCTCATTCGCGCTCATGGTAGCAGGCGGCGCCCGATCGCGCGCAGAGATCCGCGCGGGCGGCTCGTCGGGGGAAGCTTGGAACGCCCCGGCGGCTCAGGGCGACGGCAGCGGGGACGGAGCGCCGATTGCGGTCACTCGCAGATCGGCGAAGACGGCGCCGCGGAGGAGAGCCCCGCCGAGAGGGTGTGCGCGCGAGCGGCCGAGCACGACGGCCGCCGGGGCCACGGCGGACGGCGGCGGCGCGAACGCCAGGCGGACGGGCTCGGCGCCGGCGTCCCGTGGGCCGGCGAGCGTCACCTCGACCGCGGCAGGCGACAGGGCGTAGCGCAGCGTGAGCGCGTAGGTCGAGCCGCCGGCGAGGCGGATCGGCCGCTCGGCCCGCTGCCCAGCGGCCTCCAACACCAGACCGCCGCCGCTACGCAATGCGACGGTCGCCAGCGGCTGGCCGGCGGCGTCGAGCAGGCGGCAGACGTCGTAGAGATCGCCGCTCGCGACCTCGCTGCCGGCCAGCTCGCCCGGCGTCAGGTCGATGGCCAGCCGCCACTCCCGCGCCACGGTAGCGGGCAGCGGCACCTCGAGCGCCGGCCGCCAGCCGGCCGGCGCGAAGAAGCTGCCGGGCATCCAGCGCAGCAGACGGCCGCCGCGCTCGATCGCGGCGAGATCGGCAACCGTCGCCTCCGCCGCCGGGTAGCCGCGGGCGCCGAGCGCCGCGAGGAGCGCCCGCGCCACCGCCGGATCGCCCGCCCGCCACTCGAGGAAGCTCTCGACGTAGCGGTAGGCGTCCGCCGGCGAGCGCCGCCAACCGGCGGTCCCGTCGGCCCCGCTCACCGCCGGCACGACCACCTCGTCCCGATCGTACTGGCGCGGCGGCAGGCGCCATTGGCGGGAGAGACGCCGCCAGCCGGCGCGCTCGGCCCAGTCGGGATGGGGACCGCGGGCGAGCCGCAGGTGGGCGCCGAGCGCCAGCGCGAGGTAGAGGGCGAGGAGCGCCGCGGTCAGCCGGCGCGGCGGCACCCGCGCCAGGACCGCGGCGGCCGCCAGAGCGGCGGCGCCGAGGAGGAGCCAGGTGGCGAGAATGCCCGGCGCGGAGCCGGCCTCGCCCGCCGCCGCCCAATAGTCCGCCGGCGGCGCCAGGGCCAGCCTTCCGGCGCGGGCGCGGGCGGCGGCCGGATCGTTGATCGCGTCGCCCGGCATGGTCGCCGCGGCCTCCGCCGGCCGGCCGCGGAAGACCAGCGAGAGGTCCTGCACGCCGTTCCAGTAGAGCAGGCCGACGAAGAGCCCCCAGCCGCAGGCGGCGAGCAGCAGCGCGGCGAGCAGGCGGCGGGCGGACGGCCCGCGCCGCGCCGCCAGCGCGCGCAGATTGGCGAGACCGAGGGGGAGCAGCGGCACGCAGGAGACCATGCGGCGGGCGCCGAAGGAGTGCCCGCCCCACCAGTCGCTCACCGCGGCGTTGGCCCAGATCTCGATCGCCAGGACGGCGAGGGCGGCGAACGCCCAGCGCCGTGGCAGCCGGCAGCGCCAGGGGAGGACGAGGCCGGCGGCCGCCAGCGCGAAGACCGGCGACCAGGTGAGGAGGCCGGCGCGGCCGGAGAACAGAAAACCCGCCGGCTCCGGCGCCCAGGGATGAAAGAAACCCTGGCCCTGTGGCAGCGTCAGCCAGCGGCCGCGCTCGAGCGCCCAGGCATGGAGCTGGAGCGACGCCATCGCCAGGAACCCGCCGCCGGCGCAGCCGGCGAGAGCGAGAGCGCGCGGCAGGCCAGCGCCGCCGTCTCCCCCGCCGCCCGCGGCCCGCGGCGCGCCCCGCCGCCTCGCCACGCCGACCAGCGGCGCCAGGAGCAGCAGGCCAAAGGCGAGATCCTGCCAGCGGACGAGGAAGACGAGCCCGAGCGCGACGCCGGCGGCGAGCGCGGTGCGCGGCCGCGGATCGCGCTCGAGCGCCAGCGCGGCGGCGACGAGGAGGGCCGTGGCGAGAGCGCTCGGCAGATGCGACATGGTGTAGTCGCTCGTCGCGTAGACGAGGAGCGGCGTGCCGAGGACCAGCGCGGCAGTCGCCAGCAGCCCGCGCGGTTGCGGAACATCGGCAGCGGCCAGCAGGCCGCGTTCCGTCGGAACATCTGACGCCGAGGCGAGGGCGTCGAGCCGCAGCAGGAAGCAGACGACTCCCATGAAGGCGAGGAGCGACAGCAGGTGCAGAGCGTCGCGCTGCGCCAGGCTCCAGCGCACCGGGACGGTACCCGGAGGGCGGTGTGTGAGCGCGCGCAGCGGCATGCCGGCACCGTAGGCCGGCAGCCAGACGAGCGCCGGCCCGATGCTGAACTCGTTGTCGAGGGCGCCGGCGGGCGTCGTGGCGGTGAGGATCTCCAGCCGGTGCGGGTTGTCGAGGCCGCTCGCCAGCACGTCGTTGCGCAGGTCGAGATCGCCGTCCTCGACCAGCGACGAGGCCTGCAGGGTGTAGAAGGTGTCGTCCCAGCCGACCGTCGAGCGCACCGGCGCGCGGAGCGCGAAGAGGGCGAGCGCCGCGCCGGCGGCGAAGAGCGCGGCGGTCCAGCGGCGATCGAGCCGGCGCGCGAGACCCCCGCCGAGCCGCCGTGCCGACCGGCCGCCCGCGGGGCCTGCGTTCGATTCCGCCGTCATCTTCTCCGTCCGGACTCTATCAAGCGGGGGCGGCCGCGCCGGCTGCTTCTTTCTCGCCCCTTCCCCTCGCTCATCGAGTGTGTTACAGTCGTAATACACAAGCACGAAACGACAGACGCCGAGAACGGAAAGCCCATGCAACGCAACCTGCGCATCGACCCCAAGGACCCGCGGCCCATCTGGCGGCAGATCGAGGAGGGAGTGCGCAACCTGGTCGCCTCCGGCGCTCTCGTGGCTGGCGCCGGCGTCCCCTCGGTGCGCGACCTGGCGAGCGACCTCCAGGTCAACCCGGCGACGGTCTCCAAGGCCTATCAGCGGCTGACCGAGGCCGGCGTCCTCGACGTGCGGCGGGGCGACGGCACCTACGTCGCCGAGGCGCCGCCGGAGATCTCGCGGCGGGAGCGCGCGGCGCGCCTCCGCGAGGCTGCGCTGCGCTTCGCCGGCCTCGCGGCGACGATGGGGGCGGCGCGCGAAGAGGTGATGGCGACCGTGGAGAAGGCCTGGGACGAGCTGTCCAACGGCAGAACGGGAGGCAGACGATGAGCGTTGTCGAGATCGAAGACCTGAGCGTCGTGTACGGGCGGCGCCGCGCCCTGGATGGCGTGTCGCTCCGCGTCGAGCCGGGAGCCGTCTTCGCCCTGCTGGGGCGCAACGGCGCCGGCAAGTCGTCGCTGGTGCGCTGCGCCATCGGCGCACAGCGGCCGGCCGGCGGCGGTGTCCGCCTGCTCGGGCGCAACGTCTGGCGCGAGAGGGCGAGCATCCTCGCCGACGTCGGTGTGGTCCCCGAAGAGCCGGATGCGCCGCCGGCGATGACCGCGCGCCAGCTCTTCGCCTTCTCCCGCCGCCTCTATCCGCGCTGGGACGGTGCCGGCGCGGCGGCGCGGCTCGACCGCTTCGGCGTGCCGGCGGACCTGCCGTTCGGGCGGCTGTCGAAGGGGCAGAAGGGGCAGGTGGCGATCACCCTGGCGTTCGCCCAGCGGCCCGCGCTCCTCATCCTCGACGACCCCACCCTCGGCCTCGATCCGCTGGCGCGGCGGGCGGTCTTCGCCGAGCTGATCGGCGAGCTCGCCGACCGCGGCACCACCGTCTTCCTCACCACCCACGACCTCGACGCCGTCGAGGGCATCGCCGATCACGTCGGCATCCTCGCCGCCGGCCGTCTGGTGCTGGCCGAAGAGCTGGAGAGCCTCAAGCGGCGCTTCCGCCGCCTCTCCTCCGCCGGCGGCGAGGAGCTCCGCGGCGCCGAGGTGGAACGCCTGGCACCTCTGGGCGTCGGCCGCCGCGCCTTCCAGACCGAGGCGGTCGTCTCGCGCTTCGACGAGGCGAACGCCGGCAAGCTCGCCGCCGAGGCCGTCGAGGTCTCGTCCCTCTCCCTCGAAGAGATCTTCCTCGCCGTCGCCGGCGAGCCGCAAGGAGCGAACCCATGAAAGGCTTCCTGGCCGTCTTCGGGCGCGAGCTCGCCGAGCGCCGCCTCTTCCTGCTCACCGGGATCGTGGGGCTGGTCCCGCTCCTGCTTCCCCTGCTTCCCGCGGCGCCGATGGGCGATGCCCAGGCCCTGCGGGTGTCGTCGGCCGCCGCCGCCGCTCTCGTCGCGAGCGTCGCCCTGGCGCTCCTCCTCGGCGGCACGGTCATCGGCACCGACCTCTCGCAGAACCGCCTCGGCTTCTACTTCTCGCGGCCGCTCCCCGGCTGGGCGATCTGGCTCGGCAAGATCGCCGCCGCGTTCACACTGACGGCCGCGATCACCCTCCTGCTCCTCCTCCCCGCGCTCCTCGTCGACGGCCTGCGCCCGATGCGCGGCATCGGCGACATGCTGCCGCTGCTGAGCCTCGCCGAGCGGGGCAACCGGCATGGGTCGACGCTCGGTCTCGGCTCGTTCCTCATCGCCTGGGCTCTCGTCGTCCTCGCCCTCGTCCTCGTCGCCCACACCGTCGGCGTCATGGCGCGAGCGCGCTCGTGGCTCCTCGGGCTCGATATCGGCGCCTGCTGTCTCGCCATCGAGCTCGTCCGCCGGGCCGCCTGGCGCCTCTTCCGGCTCGGCGCCGGGGGCGCCTTCTCGCTGGTCACGATCGGCTTCCTGGCCGCCGGCCTCGCCGCGCTCGCCCTCGCCGGCGCGGTGCAGGTCGCCCGCGGCAGGACCGACCTCGCGCGCGGCCATCGCCTGCTCTCGGCGACCCTCTGGGGGGTGCTGCTCGCCGCGGCGCTGACCGCCCAGGTCTACATGCGCTGGGTCGCCGCCGCGACGCCCGCCGAGCTCACCGCCCTCCACGTGATCGCGCCGGCCCCGGCGGGACGCTGGATGGCGGTCGGCGGTCCGGCGGCGCATCGGCTCGGCTTCGAGCCGGAGTTCCTCGTCGACACCGCCTCGCGGCGGTTCATCCCTCTCTCGCCGCTCCTCGCTCGCGAGCCGCGGTTCTCCGCCGACGGCCGCCGCGCCGTCTTCCTCGGCGAGGAAACGGGGATCGCCGGACATGGCGTCTACACCGTCGACCTCACGGCGCCGGAGCCGAAGCCGGTCCGCAGCCGCTTCGCCTTCGCCGCCCCGCCGAGCACCTTCGCCATCTCACCGGACGGTGAGCGGGTGGCCGGCTTCGTGGGAAGGCGACTGATCGCGGCCGACCTCTCGACCGGCCGGCTGCTCGCCACCGTGTCCCTCGAACCGTCTCTCTCGGCGACGGAAGACGGCCTGCTGTTCACCGACCCTTCGCACCTCCGGGCCTATCTGTGGGAGCACTCGCTCGAGAGCCCCGGGACGCGAATCCTCGAGGCCGATCTGGCGACTGGACGGTCGGCCGAGACCGGCGGCTTCCGCGGCTTCACCTCCGGCCGCCGCGACCTGAGCGCCGACCTCGGCCGCCTCATCGTGCAGAGCTTCCGCGGCATGGAGGCGAGCGATGCGCACGCTCCGCTGCAGGCGGTCGAGGCAGGGACCGGCCGGCACCTGCTGGACTTTCCATCCCGAGGTCGGAGCTCCGTCCTGGTGCGCTGCCTCGCCGCCGGCCGCTACGCCGAGCGGGTGCTGGTGCCCGGCGGCGGCCGCGCCGTGGCGCTCCTCGTCCTCGATGCCGGCGGCGGCGAGCTGCGACGCGTCGCCTTTCCCGCGCCGCGGTTCGTCGCCCTCGGCGGCCAGCCGGACGCCGACCGCCTGGTCTACGCGGTGAGCGCCGACGGCAAGGCCTGGACCTCCTATCTCCTCGATGTCCGGACCGGCGGCACGCGGCTCCTCGGCGACCGCCTCGCTCCGCTCTCGGCGCCGCCGGATCTCTTCCGGCGCGGCGAGCGGGAGCTGGTGCGGGTCGACATCGCGACCGGCGCCGTGCGCGTCCTCCTCAGAGCGGACGCTTGAGCGGCACGCCGCTCGCCGCCGCCTCGAGCAGACGGGGGTCCGGCACCAGGCCGAAGCCGTCCGCCATGCGCGGGAAGTAGTTGAAGATGCTGATGAGGTGCCCGAGCTCGAGCAGGCCCTGGTCGTCGAGCCCGAGGTCGCGCAGCGGCTGCCAGTCGTCGGCGGTCATCTCGCGCGGCGCCAGCGTCAGCTTCTCAGCGACGGTGCAGAGCGCGCGTTGGCGGGGCGACAGATGCTCCAGCGCGCGCCAGCGGTGCTGCTTGATCGCCTCGACCAGCGCGGCGTCGTTCTCCTCGACACGCAGAAACTCTGCGTGAGACTGCGTTCAGTATTCGCAGCTCTGCGCCGCCGAGGCCACCGCGGCGACCATCTCGCGCTCGGCGCGGGTGAGCGCGCCGGGAGCGAACATGATCTCGTAGAAGGTCGCCTGCATCGCCTTGCCGATGCGCGGATGGGCGGCGAGCAGCTTCGACATGCCGCCGACGAAGCCAAAATCGTACGGGCTCGGCTTGGCGCCGGGCGGCGTCCGCTCCCGTATCTCGGCGTCGGACGGCAGTGCGATGAAGGGTCCGGGCTCTTCGGGCATGCGATCTCCTCTCCTCGTTCCTGGGTCGTGCTGCAGGGGCTCTATTCTGCACCGGGTCGGGCCGGCGGGGACGGCCGAGGATCGCCCTTCAGCCGACGACCCGCCAGATCTCCGTCGCGCCGTCGTCGTAGAGCAGCTTGAAGTCGCCCGGATCGCTCTCCAGCCAGCCGCGCTCGGGTCCCTCCTCGTCGGAGCGCACGGCGACCACCAGCGTTACCCCCAGCTGATCGAGGATCCGCCGCCAACGCCGCCGGTTGCCGTCGTCGAAGGGGAACTCCACCCTGCCCCCCCAGCGGTAGTACTGCGCCGCGAGGTCCCAGGTGCGGGGCACGATCTCGACCTCGTTCTGCAGGCGGGAGCCGAAGAAGAGGTAGGGCTGGTTGGAGCCGACGTAGGCGACGCGGGCGCCGGCGGGGCCGGCGGAGCGCTCGAGCGCCGCGGCGGCCGGCTCGGCGGTGAGCTTCCCCGCCTGATAGGTGGCGACGGCGGCGCCGAGCGGCCAGGCGACGAGGAGCGCCAGGGCGATGGCGAGCGCCGCCGCCGTCCAGCGCGCGCCGGCGCTCCGCGACAGTCGAACGGGGGACCAGGCGAAGGAGGGCCGCCGCCAGTGACGAGCTGACCCGATCGCCGGGCCAAGCGCCACGGCGGCGAGGAGGAGCGCGAGCTCCCGCTCGTGGCGCAGGCCCATGCGCCGGCAGGCGAAATCGAAGATGGCGACGAGGCAGAGGGCGCGGAGCGCGGCGATCCAGGCGCTCTCCTCGCTCTCCAGGAGCCAGGCGAGGTCGAGGGCGCCGAGCGCCAGGGCCGCCAGGATGTAGCGCGCCTCGCGGTGGTCGTGCATGAGGAAGACGAACTGCAGATAGAAGACCGCCGGCAGCGCGGCGACCGCGACGAGGACCAGAGGACGCCGGCGGAGCAGCAGGTAGGGCGCCGCCAGCACTGAGCCGGCCAGCACGGTGTACGGAAAGAGCGGCCCGAAGACGTCGGCGCGGCGGAGCAGGAAGCCGATCGGCTCGATCGGATAGACCGAGAGGTGGCGCCGCCAGGCGAGCGTCGCCTCCTTCCACCCGGGCAGCAGGGCATGGCCGAAGAGGCCGACCGGGGCCGGGAAGACGGGGTTGCCGGCGGTCCAGGCGTTGCGCAGGTAGGCGTAGCCGCCGGTCACCAGCGCCGCGGCGGCGAGGATGGCGAGCTGGGAGCCGAGATCGCGGAAACCGGCGGAGGAGGCCGAGGAATCGGATGAAACGGAGGCCGCGGCGCCGGCCCGCCGCCTGACGCGGACGGCCCGCGCGGCGAGGCCCAGACCCAGCACGGCGGCGACCGTGGCGGCGAAATAGAGGCCGATGTACTTGCTCCCCGCGACGAGGCCGAGACCGAGCCCGGTGTAGAGCGCGGCGCCGCGGCTCGGCCGCGCCAGCAGGAGGAGGGCGCCGTCGAGCGCCGCGAGGGTGAAGAAGGCCGCCTCGTGATCGTTGCCGGCGGACCAGGCGAGGACCGGAAAGGCGCGCTCGAAGGTCAGGTAGACGAGCACCGCGAGCGCCGCCTGACGCCAGCCGAGGCCGAGCCGGCGCGCCAGGGAGGCGACGGCGGCGAGCGAGAGGAGGGCGAAGAGCACCTGCGTCCGCCGCGCCGCCACGTCGCTGTCGCGCAGCGGCGCCAGCAGCGTCCAGGCGCCGAGCTCGGGGACGATCGGGTAGAAGCTCGTGCTGCGGTCGCCGACCGAGAACTTGAGCATGCGGAGATCGGCGAAGCGCTGCCACACCGCCACCGCCGGCAGGTGGTAGGAGAGGTCGTCGGGACCGTAGAGGCCGTGCGGCTGGTCGACCGCCCGCGCCACCTCGACGGCGAGCGCGCCGCAGAGCGCGATGGCGGCGGCGAGGAGGAGGCCGCGCTCGAGCCGCACGCGGAGAGAGAGCTGGCGAGGCGTCGATCGCGCCGGCGGCGGAGCCTCGGGCGGATCGCCGGTCTCCTCTCCGGGGTCGGCCGCGATCGGAACGCCGAGGGAGACGGCGAAGCAGAGCGCCACGAGGAGCAGGAAGAGCCCCGGCCGCAGGGCGCCGAGGTGGCCGAGCGCCGTGGCGAGCAGGGTGGCGAGCGCGATCGCGAGCTCAGCGGCGAAGAGGGCGCGGGTGAGGAGGTCCTCCGCCGGCAGCAGCCGCCGCGCCAGGCGAGCGCCGGTCCAGCCGAGCGCCGCGACCATGGCGACGAGCACCAGCACCTGGGCGGCGCGCGGGCGCGGATCGAGCGCCGCGCCGGCGAGGAGAGCCGCGGCGACCGCGCCGGCGAGGAGCGCCGGCGGCCCGCTCACCCGGCGCCCGGCGCGCGGCGGCGCCATTCGGCTCTCACTGCTCGCGCTGCTCTCCCGCCGAGCCGGGTCGCGGTCGAGCCGGCGGCCGTTCAGCGGGCTCGCCGCGCGATCGCTTCGCCGAGGCGGTCGATGTCGGCGGTGTCGTTGTAGATCTGCGCCGAGATGCGGACGTGGAGCCGGCCGCGCCAGGCGTGGACCTGCACCTCGATCGCGTCCTCGAAGAGGAGCGCGTCGCGGAGGCCGGCGGCATCGTCCCGCGTCGAGCCCAGCGCCGCGGGCACGGGCACCGTCGCCATGGTGCCGATCATCGACTCGGGGGTCGCGAAGCTCACGCCCCAGCGCTCCGCCAGTCGGTGGGCGCCGCTCCAGGCGAGGTCGTGGTTGTAGGCGTTGATGGCCTCGGTGCCCAGCTCGCGCTGGAAAGCGAGGGCCATCGGCGCCACCAGCGAGGGGGTCGGGTCGCGCGTGCCGAGGAGGTCGAACTCCGCCGCGATCCCCTGGTCGAGACCCCACGAGATCACCGTCGGATGGAGGTCCGCCTGCCGGTCGGGCGCCGCCCAGAGGATGCCGCTGCTGCGCGGCGTCCAGGCCCATTTGTGGAGGTTTCCGGCGTACCAGTCGACGCCGAGGGCCGGGATGTCGAGCGCGATGGCGCCGGGCGCGTGGGCGCCGTCCGCCAGCACCGGGATCCCCTTGGCGTGGCAGCGGGCGGCGATCTCGGCGAGCGGCAGGACGAGGGCGCTCTCGGCGGTGATGTGATCGACGACCACCAGCCGGGTGCGCTCGCCGATCGCCGCCGCGAAGGCGTCGGCGATCTCGCTTGGGCCTCGGACGGGGTGCGGCATCTCGACCGTCCGCACCTCGGCGCCGGCGCGCCGGGCGGCGTAGCGCGCCGCGTTGACGACGCCGCCGTAGGCGAGATCGCTGACCAGGACCTCGTCGCCGGCGGCGAAGGTCAGCGAGCGGAAGACGGCGTTGGCGCCGGTCGTCGTGTTCTCGATGAAGACCAGATCGTCACCGCGGGCGCCGAAGAACTCCGCCACCGCGGCCGCGGCGACCCGCATCCGCGGCGGCTCGCCCTGCGGCCTCCCCACCCGCACGCTGGTCAACTCGCGCAGCATGAAGCGCGACGGCTGGCGCTCGATCTCGTCGCGCAGCGCCTGCTGCGCCGCGAGCACCCGCCGCGGCGTGGCGCCGACGGTGCCATGGTTCAGATAGGTGACGGCGGGATCGAGCAGCCAGTGCTCGAGCATGGCGCGTCCGAAGGTGGTCATCGGGTCAGGTCTCCAGAAGCTTCGCGGGGCGCGTCACGCGGTCTCGCGGTCGAGCACTTCGATAGCCCGCGCGTAGAGGCGCTCGACGTCCTCGCGGCTGTTGTCGATGGCGGTCATGCCGAGCTTGCCGAACTCGGAGAGGGCGCCGATCAGGTGGAAGAGGACGCCCGACTCGCTGGCGTGGCTGTAGTGGAGCTTGTGCATGGTGAGGATGTCGATGAGATCCTCGGGCAGCAGGCCGCGGTACGCTTCGGCGCAGAGGTTGTCGGTGGCGCGGTAGAACTTGGGCTGGCCGGAGAACGAGAGGAAGAGGCCGGACTGCGGGTCGAGGTTGCCGCCGGTGAGGAACTGCAGGGCGAGGAAGGGGTGGGTGGTGCCGCCCATGCGCAGGTTGATCTCGAGCGCCGCGACCTTCCACTCGGCGCTCTCCCCCTCGTGCCAGACGAGGAAGTCGACGGCGAAGCGGCTGACGACGCCGCGGCGCGCCAGCACCTCGCCGATGCGCACCCCCTGATCGCGGATCACCTGCCGGTACTCCTCGTGCGCCGGGAAGCTGCAGCCGAGGAAGACCTGGCCGGTCGCGCCGCCGAGGATCTGGTCGTGGGTCGAGATGACCAGGACGTCGCCGTGCGGCGCGCTCCGCATCTGCACCGAGGGCGAGCGCTTGTCGCGCCCCTCGATGAACTCCTCGACGATGCCGCCCATGCGGGTGAACTTGGCGAAGTAGCTCTCCGCGGTCTCGCTCGGCACGGTGAGCTCGACGCGGCGCATCGCATCGCGGATGGCCGGGCCGCTGGGCCTGGGGTCATCCACCGGATAGGTGAAGAGGGCGTTGCCTTCGCCCGAGAAGCTCTCCTCGAGCTTGATGACGGCGCGGCGGAGCCCCGGCCGCCGCGCCTTGAGGGCGGAGAGCGCCGCCTCGACGTCCGCCTCGTCGCGCAGCTCCTCGGCGCCGTCGGGGAGGGCCACGCCAGCCTCGCGGAACACCTGCCGGCTTCCCGACTTGGTGCCGAGCTGGCCGAGGGCGGGATCGAGGCCGTTGAGCGGGATGCCGAGGACGACCGCCAGGCGCCGCTCGAGCGGCGTGGCGTTGAAGACGGTCAGGTAGGCGCGCGACGGATCGGCCATCCCCTCGCGGATGCGCTGGATGAGGCGCGGCCGCTCGAGGATCTTCTCGGTCAGCGACCGCGGCGAGGCGTCGTAGGCGCAGAGGAGCGTCAGGCGCGCCCGCGCGTGGCTCGCCGGGATGCCGGCGAGGAACTGGAAGTAGTACTCGAGAATGATCGGATGCACCGGCTGCGAGGTCACGTAGACCATGCGCGCGCGCGGGTTGCGCAGCCGGATGAGGAGGAAGAGCAGGCGCTCTTCGTAAAAGCTGGCGCCGGCGAGCTTCTGCAGCTCGCTCTGGTCGAGGGTGAGCGAGGGGACGACGACCGAGGTGTGCGCCGCGTCGTTCTGGTGGAGGATGAGCGAGTCCCAGACCTCGAGCAGGCGCGGCTTCAGCCGCTCGAACTCGGCGAGCTCCTGCTCGAGGGGCAGATCGATGGGCCGCTGCTGGCTCATGCGCGCCCGCTCCCCGCCTTCCCGCGGAGCCGCCCGGCGGTGGCGAGCTCGGCTGGGGCGGCGGTCGGCATGCGGGAGGTTCGCGCGGTCGCGTGGAGTCTACCGCCGCCCCGGCGAGAGATCCACGGCCCGCAGCGGTTGGTCTACAGTAAGCGTGGATCTTCGCCAGCAGCTCTCCAGCAGGAGGTGGGCCGGCATGCCGTTCTCCGTCGTCTTCCCGGCGCTCATGGCGCTCGCCGCGTCCGGCTTCCTCGTCCTCGGCGTCCACGGGCTCCTCGGGCACCGGCCGCTCGTCTTCCGCTCGCGGCGCATGCTGGTGCCGATCCTCCTCTGCCTGCTGCCCGGCTCGCTGGCGCCGTTCCTCGCCGGGATCGGGTCGCGGGGGGTGCCGCTGCCCCCCGTCCTCATCTTCCTGCCGCTCGCCGTCGACGCCGGCGCTCTCGCCATCGTCGTCTACGCGCTCCGCGGCTACATGGTGCTGGGGGCGGACGACCACACCCTCGCCACCGCGCTCAAGGAAGCCCTCCGCCAGCTGGGGCTGCCCTTCGAGGAGTCGCTCGGCAGCCTCCGCCTGCCCACCCTCGCCGCCGACCTGAAGCTCCTCCAGCAGGGAGCCACCGGCTCCGCCCAGCTGCGCATGGAGCCCGAGCACGCGGAGACCCTGGACCGCGTCGCCGCCGCCCTCCGCGCCGCCCTCGCCACCGGCGGCGGCCGCTTCCGCCCCCTCGTCTTCGCCGCCTTCACCTTCGCCGGCCTGGTGCTCCTCGCCGTCGGCGGCGCGCTCGCCCTGGCGCGGTAGGAGGGGACGCGGGTGAGGATCGCCCCTCAACGCTGATAGGCGTAGGAGAGCTTGAGGAACACCGTCCGTGCCGCCGGCCGCAGGACTCCCAGGTCGGTGAGGGCGGTCTCGCCGCCGTAGCCGAAATAGCAGACGGTCTGCCAGTTGAGCTTGTAGGCGAAGAGGGCCGAGAGGGTGCGGTCGTCTTCGCGGGCCGGGGCGTTGGCCGGATCGCGGTAGAGGTCGAGGCGCGGGTCGACCGTCTCCTGCTGGCCGATCAGCCGCAGGAAGGTGCGCGGCGTGAAGGTGTAGGTGGCGCGCAGGCGGCGGACGGCGGCACCGAGCTGCGGGCCTCCCGCTTCCCCGGCGCCGGCGGCGACGTCGAGCCACTTGCGCGAATAGACGGCGGCGAGCTCGAGGTGGTCGGTCGGCCGCACCACCGAGGTGAGCGTCAGCTCGCCGCCGTGGCCGCGCCGGCCGTCGACGAAATCGACGTCGTCGCCGACGAAGCCGTCGAGGGCGATCGTGCCGATGCGGAGGCCCGGGGTGATCTGCAGGTGGAGGTCGACGTGCGGCCGCGCCACGACGCGGCTGCCGAGGAGCACCCGCTCCCACTGGTAGGTCAGCCGCGCGTTGCTCGACAGCTTGCCGTCGAACTCGAGGCCGAGGCCGGGGCGGTCGAGGATCAGGCCGCCGTCGGTGTCGGCGGCGTAGGTCTCCGAGACGAAGGGGCGCAGGCGGCTGAAGAAGCTCGCCGCCGGGTAGCGCGGCAGGCCGCTCTCGAAGACCGCCTGCCGGATGCCCACCTGCGGCAGGAACCCCGAGTCGGCACGGAAGCCGTCGCCGATGTCCCTGCCCTCGAAGAAGAGATCGAAGTCGCTCCGCGCGTGGGACCACTGGAGGTCGGCGGCGTGGCCGGCGAGATGGCGGCCGTCCCAGGTGGCGGCGAGGCTCGGCAGGTCCGGCGTCCGCGAGTCGCTGTAGAGGAGCTGGCCGGTCACCGAATCGTGGTCGTTCGGCTGCCAGCGGAAGTCCGGTCCCAGCACCCGGTTGTGCACCCCGCCGGCGCTCTCGCGGTCGGTGAGCAGAAAGCTCTCGAAGGAGCTGCCGACATCGCGGCGGAAGCGGCCGATGGCGACCGTCGAGGCGAAATCCTCGTTGACCAGCGCCGACGAGGTCGGCCCGGGGAGGATGGCGCTGCCGCCGCCGCGATCCTCGGCAACCAGAAGGGTGTAGGCGTTCTGCTCGCCCAGCCGGCCGGTCGCCCGCGCTCCCCAATCGGGTGAGGTGACGGTGCGCGTGTAGACCGCCTGGAGCGGCGTCGAGAAGAGATCCGAGCCCTCGAGAAAGAACGGCCGCTTCTCGGGGAAGAGGAGGGCGAAGCGCTCGTTGGCGGAGATCTGTGCCACGTCCGATTCGACCTGCGAGAAGTCGGGATGGATCGTCGCGTCGAGCGCATGGTTGGGGCTCGGCGTCCATTTGACGTCGATGCCGCCGTCGGCCTTGCCGCGGCTCGCCAACGGCGTGCCGGCGGCGCCCGCGGGCTCCGCGGTGTCGCGGCCCGTGGCGTAGGGCGCGGCGACCAGATGCCCGCCCGGCGGCAGCCCGGCGAGGCCGGTGAGCGGGCTCTCGTGGCAAATGAAGCAGTTCGAGCCGCGCGGCAGCCGCGCCGAGAACATCTGGTAGTGGAAGTCGCGCGGGTAGTTGCGGTAGAGCAGGATGCCCCAGGTCTGCGGGTCGGCGCGGCCGTAGCGCAGGCTGCTGAACGGGATCCTCATCTCCAGCACCCAGCCGGTGGCGGTGATGCGGGTCGCCGAGTCCCAGAAGTAGTCCGGCGAGGGGTCCTCGTTGCTGGCGTCGCTGGTCACCGCGTCATATTGCACGTTCGCCGGGTTGGCGAGGAAGAGGATGGCGCTCTTGCCGTCGTGCCGGGTGTCGAGGATGATGCCGCCGTAGTCGGTGTCGCCCGAGATGGCGTCGTGATCGCCGAGCGGCGCGCGGATGGCGCGCGGGTTGGGGTCCTGGAACTCGAAGGCGGCGTAGAGATAGCGCTCGTCGTAGGCGAGCCGCGCGATGGTCGCCGCCGGCGGCGGTCCGTTGTCGCTCCGCTTGGTCTCGTAGAAGGTGGAGATTGCCGGCACCCCCTGCCAGCCGGGATCTCCCAGACCGCCGTCGATGGTGATGGGGCCGGTGGCGCGGGTGATGTGGATGGTGGGCGACGGCTCGCTCGCCGTGAGGGGAGCCGCGAGCAGACCGCCGGCGGCGAGCGCGCAGCCGAGCCAGGCGAGAGGCCGCAAGACGCTCGCCGGTCGTGACATGCGCCTCCTACGGGGAGGGCGATCGAAGGTTGCGCCAGCTGGTACGAACGGCCGTCGCGGCCCGCGAGCCCTACAGCTCGGAGACCAGCTGCTTGCGCTTCGCCTCGTACTCCGCGGGGGAGATGAGGCCGTCGTCGAGGAGCTTCTTCAGCTGGCGCAGCCGCTCGGCGCTGGAGGGCGCCGCGGCGATCGGAGCGGGCGCGGCCACGGGAGCCGGAGCGACGGGACCGCCGGCTCGGTAGGCCTCGCAGGCGGCGAGGATGGCGCGCTTGAAGTCGACCGGCCGCGCGACGCGCGGGAAGCGGGTGACGCCGTCCTTGCTCGCCGTCTCGATCTCGACGTCGCCGTAGTTGAAGATCCGCCCCCACAGGCTCTGGCTGTGCTGGACGTTGTTGATCTTCGAGAGGTACGAATCGACCGAGCGCTTGGCGAGGATGCCGTACTGCTCGATCATGCGCTGGGTAGTCAGGATGTACTCGTTCGAGCGCAGGCGGACGAGCCCGACGAGGGCGACCAGGAGCACCAGGACGACGGCCGCCAGCGCCACGAGCGCCACCTCGGGGTGGCCGATCTGGTAGGCGTAGAGGCCGCCTCCGGCGGCGAGGACGGCGATCAGCAGGTACGGCACGAGGCCGATGCGGGAGGGATGGGCGCGGAAGACGACCGTCTCCCCCGGCTGCAGGTGGTCCGTGACTCCCATGCGCTCTCCTCTCGGCCGAACCGGCCCTGGTGTGATCGCGACGACCGGGCTCTCCAGCAGTCCCGCGGCCACCATACGCCGGCAGCGAATCGAGCGTCAACGGGGCGCGGCACCGGTCGATCAGGAATATGATGCGCGAGATGGTAAATCCCTGGGAACAGAACGCTTGACCGCCGCCTCCCGCCGCCTCCTGGTGGTCTCCAACCGGCTGCCGGTGGTGCTCGAGAAGAGCCCCGGCGGCTGGAGCCTGCGCGGCGGCTCCGGCGGGCTGGTCTCGGCGCTGGCGCCCGTCCTCTCGCACCGCGGCGGCCTGTGGATCGGCTGGCCCGGCCTCGCCCTCGAAGAGGGCGGCGAGTGGGAAGAGGTGATCGAGGCCGGCTTCCGCGAGCGCGGCTACGACCTCGTGCCGGTGCTCCTCTCCGACGCCGAGGTCAAGGGCTTCTACGAGGGCTTCTCGAACGCCGTCCTCTGGCCGCTCTTCCACGACCTCACCGGCTCCTGCGACTTCCAGCCCGCCTTCTGGTACGCCTACCTCGAGGTCAACCACAAGTTCGCCGCGGCCGTCGTCGAGCACAGCCGGGACGACGACTTCATCTGGGTGCAGGACTACCAGCTCATCCACGTCGCCGAGCTGGTGCGCGAGCACGCCGAGGGGCGGCAGATCGGCTTCTTCCTCCACATCCCTTTCCCGCCGCTCGACGTCTTCGTCAAGCTCCCCTGGCGGAGCCAGATCCTCGGCGCCCTCCTCGCCTACGACCTGCTCGGCTTCCAGACCCCGCGCGACCGACGCAACTTCCTCTCCTGCCTGGAGCACCTGCTCCCCGAGGTGGAGATCTCGCGCGACCGCCCGGTGGCGCACGTGCGGGTGGGAGACCGCGTGATGAAGGTCGGCGCCTTCCCCATCGGCATCGACTTCCGCAGCTTCGAGGAGACCGCGAAATCGCCCGACATCGAGCAGCGGATGCTCGAGCTGCGCCGCAAGATGGGACCCGTCGAGCTCGTCGTCGGCGTCGACCGGCTCGATTACACCAAGGGCATCCCCGAGCGGCTGATGGCGTTCCGCAACGCCATCGAGCGCTTCCCGGAGCTGCGCGAGAAGGTGATCCTCTTCCAGGTGACGGTGCCGTCGCGCGAGGCGGTGGCCGAGTACCAGACGCTCAAGGGGAGGATCGAGCAACTCGTCGGCGAGATCAACGGCGAGTTCTCGACCGCCGGCTGGGTGCCCATCCAGTACCACTACAAGAGCCTCGTGCGGCGCGACCTGATCTCCCTCTACCGCATGGCGCGGATCGGCTTCGTCACCTCGCTCAAGGACGGCATGAACCTCGTCGCCAAGGAGTTCTGCGCCTGCCAGGTCGACGGCCGCGGCGTCCTCGTGCTGTCGGAGTTCGCCGGCGCCGCGGCGCAGCTCCAGCGCGGCGCCATCCTCGTCAACCCGCACGACATCGAGGGCATGGCCGACGCGCTGCGCGCCGCCTTCGACATGGACCCGGCCGAGCGGCGGCAGCGCATGGAGGGGATGCAGGAGGTGCTCAAGAAGCAGGACATCTTCTGGTGGGTGGACTTCTACCTGCGCGCGGCGCTCGGCACCGTGCCGGAGGACTTCCGCGTCCCCAAGGAGTACTTCCCCACCATGTCGTTCGAGGAGAGCTGGATCGACCTGTGAGCGGCGCCGCGCTCCCCGATGCGCTGGCGCACTGGCCGCAGATCGCGGCGCGCCTCGCGGCCCGCCGCCCCGCCCTCTTCCTCGACTACGACGGCACCCTCTCGCCGATCGCCCCGCGCCCCGAGCTCGCGACGCTCCCGGCGCCGACCCGCGACGTCCTCGCGCGGCTCGCCCGCCGCTTCCCCGTCGCCATCCTCTCCGGCCGCGGCCGCGAGGACGTCGCCGCCCTGGTCGGCCTCCCCGCTCTCGTCTACGCCGGCAGCCACGGCTTCGACATCGCCGGCCCCGGCCTCCGCTTCGAGCTGGACGCGGCGATCCCGGCGACCATCGCCGCCGTCGCCCGCGAGCTGGACGACCGCCTGCAGAGCATCCCCGGCATCCTCGTCGAGCCCAAGCGCTTCGCCGTCGCCGTTCACTACCGGCTGGTCGACGAGGCCGACCTGCCGACGATCGAGGCGGCCCTCGAGACCACCCTCGCCGGCCACCCCGAGCTCAAGAAGACCTACGGCAAGAAAGTCTTCGAGCTGCGCCCGGCGCTCGACTGGCACAAGGGGAAAGCCCTCCGCTGGCTCCTCGACCGGCGTCTCGACCACTGCGCCGCCGCCGGCGAGCCCGGCCTCGCACCCGATCTCCCCATCTACCTGGGAGACGACGACACCGACGAGGACGCCTTCCGCGAGGTCGCCGGCGACGGCCTCGGCATCCTGATCGCCGACTCCGCCCGGCCGACGGCCGCGACCTACGGGCTGCGCGATCCGCAGGCGGCGCGGGAGTGGCTGGCGCGGCTGGCGGCGACGAACGACGCCGGAGCGTCACCGCTGAACACTCTATGACTCCATCTGAGCAAGCTCTTGACGCCATCGCGACTCATCACGGATAATCTCGTTGTCAAGAGATGGAATGTCTCCATCTCTGACGGAAAGGAGAAGAAAGCAACTCAGAAGCAGGTCGGGCGAGGTCTGGGCTCTCTGGCCGAGCGCTCCAACCGCGCCCTTCGTGGAAGCAGACGTTCAACCTGGCCTCCAGCCAACCAATGAACCGCACGCTGGGGCCGCAACCTTCCCAGACGGGAAAGGAGCGACACCATGAGCACCCCGCAGAGCTTCAAGGACAACCTCGCCGACTGGCAGGCGCTGGTCGACAATCTGAAGCAGCACCTGACCGACATGCCGGCTCTGGCGCCGGACCACGACGCGCTCGCCGCCGTCGTCACGCAGGCACACATGCTGGAGAGCCAGCAGGATCTCCACATCGCCGACCTGCGCGACGTCAACCAGCAGCGCAGGGTGACGGCTACCCAGGGCCGCACCCTGCGCAGCCGCCTCGCGACCGGCCTCAAGCTCGCCTTGGGCGCCGAGAGCGAGCGCCTCCTCGAGTTCGGCATCAAGCCGCGCCCGCGGGTGGTGCGGACGCAGCGCCTGACGAGCGGCGAGAAGGCTCAGCAGACGGCAGCCGCCGCGGCCCAGGCCAAGGCCAGGGACGACGCCAAGACCGCCCTCGCCGCGGCGAAGCAGCAGCTCGCCCGCGCCAACCAGCCGTAGCCCTCGATCGAGGTCCCTCGATCACCGCGGCGCCGGGCGAGAGCTCGGCGCCGTTTTTCTGCTGCGCGGCCAACCTTCCTGCGGAATCCGCTGCCATTCCCACGCCTCTCGCAGCGCCACGCCGAACCGATCGAGCCTTCCCCGCACCGCCGGCCGAAGAGACAAAACCCCCGGCTCTTCCACGCCGGAGCGCCCGCA
This sequence comes from uncultured Acidobacteriota bacterium, assembly GCA_963755825.1. Classification (GTDB taxonomy): domain Bacteria; phylum Acidobacteriota; class Thermoanaerobaculia; order Multivoradales; family UBA5704; genus DATBQN01. Next base: position 2,089,342 of record CAVWLA010000001.1, read on the forward strand.
ACGACGAAGGATCGAGCTCTTCTCCTCTTCGGCGCGAGGAATGAGGAAGAATCGCTCTCTTCCTCTCTGCAGCGAGCGCAACGAGGAAGAATCCATTCCTTCCTCATTGCGGCGGCTGAAATGAAGAAGAATCCGATTCTTCCTCATTCGGGCCGCCGCAGAGAGGAAGAATCGAATCCTTCCTCATTGCAACCGATCCTTCCTCGTTGCGCTCGGACGAGCGGGCTCGCTCACGCCCTCTCGATCAGCGCCGCCGCAACTGCGCGACCGCGAGCTTGACTTCAAAGTCGGAATGGCTAGGCTCTGGCTCCGACCCAGTCTGCGAATCCGCGGGCATCCGGCGACGAGCCGGCCGCGACCGACTCTCGCCTCGCTCCCGTGCGCTGTCGCACACCATCGAAGTCTGAGGAGCCCGCCATGCCTCTCCGCTCCCCGCGCCTCGCCCCCGCTCTCCTCACCGTGCTGCTCGGCGCCCTGCCGCTCGCGGCTCTCCCCTCGGCCGCCGCGGCAGCGGAGCCGGCGGAGATCCCCCTCGACACCAACGTCGCCAGCCAGGCGGCGCGGCTCGGCGACGGCCGCCTGCAGGTGCTCGTCGAGCTCGCCGACACCCCGGCGGCGGTCGTCTACGGCAGCGCGCTGCACAGCGCCAACAGCCGGGTCGAAGGTCTCGCCGCCGCCCGCGTCGCCGGTGCCGCCCAGATCCGCCTCGTGCAGAGCGCGCAGCAGCGGGTGTCGGCGGCGATCCGCTCGGCGGCGCCGGGAGCGAGCGAGATCTACCGCGTCGCCCGCGCCTACAACGGCATCGCGCTCGCGGTGGCGCCGGCCGAGCTGCCGCGCCTCGCCAAAGTCCCCGGCATCAAGGCGATCCATCCGCTGGTCCTCGAGCATCCGACCCTCTCGACCTCGGTGCCGTTCCTCGGCGTGCCGCCGCTGTGGAACGATTCGGAGGGCCTCGGCATCGATCTCACCGGCGCCGGCATCCGCATCGGCATCATCGACACCGGCATCGACTACCTGCACGCCGACTTCGGCGGCAGCGGCCTGCTCACCGCCTACCAGGCGAACGACACCACGACCATTGCCGACGGCTTCTTCCCCACCGCGCGGGTGGTCGGCGGCACCGACTTCGCGGGCGACGCCTACACCGGCAGCACCATGCCGGTGCCCGATCCCGATCCCATGGACTGCTACGGCCACGGCTCGCACGTCGCCGGCATCGCGGCGGGCGGCGGCGTCGACGCCGCCGGCAACTCCTACACCGGCCCATACTCGCCGGCGGCGCCGTTCAGCGCGCTCCGCATCGGCCCCGGCGTGGCGCCGCAGGCGAGCCTCTATGCCCTCCGCATCTTCGGCTGCGGCGGCTCGACGGCCCTGACCGTGCAGGCGATCGACTGGTCGATCGACCCCAATGGCGACGACGACTTCTCGGACCACCTGGACGTCATCAACATGTCGCTCGGCTCGGACTACGGCACCCTCTCCTCGACCAGCACGGTCGCCGCCGAGAACGCCGCCCTCGCCGGCGTCATCGTGGTCGCCGCGGCGGGCAACGCGGGCGATACCTTCTACATCGTGTCGTCTCCCGGCAACTCGACGCGGTCGCTCTCGGTCGCCGCCATCGCCGACTCCGGGTTGGCCGGCGCGGTCCTCCAGGTCAACTCGCCGGCGGCGATCGCCGGCGGCTTCGCCGCCGCCGCCGCCGTCTTCGTGCCGACGCCGCCGGCGCCCAGCGGGCAGACCGCCGCCGTCGTCCAGGCGCTCGACCCCGCCGACGCTGCCGGCCCGTCGACCACCGACGGCTGCTCTCCGTTCACCAACGCCGCGGCGATCGCCGGCAACATCGCGCTCATCGACCGCGGCACCTGCGGCTTCATCACCAAGGTGCAGAACGCGCAGGCCGCCGGCGCCATCGGCGCCATCGTGGTCGGCAATGTGCCGGGCGACCCGGCGCTGCTCTCGATGACCGGCACCGCCCCGCCCGGCCCGGCGGTCACCATCCCGTCGGTCTACATCTCCTCCGACGACGGCGCCCGGATCAAAGCCCAGCTCGCAGGCGGCGTCAACGCCACCCTCGCCGCCGCGACCGCCGCCGACACCGTGGCCATCTTCTCCTCGCGCGGCGCGCGGATCGGCTCGCCGGCGGTGAAGCCCGACGTCAGCGCGCCGGGCGTCTCCATCACCTCCGTGCAGACCGGCAAGACCTGCGTCTCCGGCGGCGGCTGCCTGGTGGCCGACCCCAGCGGCTTCATCCCCGGCAGCCAGAGCCTCATCCTCTCCGGGACCTCGATGGCGACCCCCCACATGGCGGGAGTCCTCGCGCTGCTCCGCCAGCTCCACCCCGACTGGACGGTCGAAGAGCTCAAGGCGCTGGCGATGAACGGCGCGCTCCACGATCCGACCATCGGCTCGAACGGCTCCGGGCTGGTCTACGCCCCCGGCCGCATCGGCGCCGGGCGCACCGATCCCAGCGACTCGGCGCTCTCCCAGGTCACCGCCTTCAGCTCGGATGTCGCCGGCGCCATCTCGGTCACCTTCGACACCCCGGTCGTCGGCACCGCCACCCAGGTCCGGCACGTCCGCCTCGCCAACCACGGCGCCGCGGCGGCGACCTACGACCTGGCGATCGATCTCAAGAACGACGCGCCGGGGATCGCCTTCTCGCTCCCCGGCGGCACCGGCGTGACGGTGCCGGCCGGCGGTACCGCCGAGATCGACGTGCAGATGAACGCCACGGCCAACCAGATGCGGCACGTCCCCGACAGGACCCTCAGCCGGACGCAGGCGGCCGGCGGTGCGCTCGCCAGCCTGGGCTCCCTCGCCCGCCACTGGGACACCGAGGAGGAGGGCTACATCACCTTCAGCGTTGCGGGCACCACCAAGCTTCGCGTGCCCGTCTACATGGCCGCCCGCCCGGCCTCGGCGATGAGCGCCTCCGGCGTCATCACCACCGGTGGCAACAACACCGGCTCGACGACGATCGCGCTCGCCGGCACCGACGTCTGCACCGGAACCCTCGGCGCCGGCCCGATCTGCACCGCGACGACGGCGGCGCCGACCTTCGACGAGGTCTCGCTGGTCTCCCCCTTCGAGCTCCAGGCGGTCTCCGCGCTCGATCCGGTCGACGCGCCGCCTGACGCCGACATCCAGTACGCCGGTGTCGCCTACGACCCGACGACCAACCTGCTGCTCTTCGGCGTCACCACCTGGGGCGACTGGTCGACGCCGACCGAGACGTCGTTCAACATCTACGTCGACAACAACTCGGACGGCACCTACGACCGCATCCTCTTCAACACCAACCCCGGGACCGCGGGCAAGAGCCTCTTCGGCGGCACCACCACCGGCCAGGACTCGTTCATCACCCTGATCTTCAACCTGGCGACGAGCGGCGTCAGCACCGGGACCTTCGTCAACCGGCTGTCGTCGGCGTCGATCGACAGCGCACTCTTCCGCACCAACGTGATGATCCTCGCCGCCACCCCGGCGCAGCTCGGCCTGGCGCCGGGGACGACCAATTTCAAGTGGAAGGTGCAGACCTGCCCCGGCTTCGCGCCGCTCTGCGAACCGGTCAACGGTTTCCACTACGACGAGGCGGCGGGGCCCTTCTCGTGGAACTACGCCGCGGCCTCGCAGGGGCTCAACTTCGGCGGCAGGCACCTGGCGCAGGATCTCAACGGCGCCGCGCTGCCGGTGACCTGGAACCTCACCAACATCGCCGCCAACGGCTCGCTCGGCGCCCTCCTCCTCCACCACCACAACGCCGCCGGGAGCCGCGCCCAGGTGGTCCTCGTCCAGGGCACGCCGTCGGCGGATCTCGCCGTCGTCAAGTCGATGGCGCCGCCCAGCCCGACGCTCGGCCAGAACGTCACCTTCACCGTGACCGTCACCAACGACGGCCCCGACAACGCCACCGGGGTCGTCGTCGCCGATGCCCTGCCGTCCGGCATCACCTACGTCTCGGACGACGGCGCCGGCGCCTATGACGCGGCGACCGGACTGTGGACGGTGGGCGCGCTCGCCAACGCCGGGAGCGCCACGCTCCACATCGTCGCCACCATCGACACCTCCGATCCGGTCTCGAACCTCGCCCAGATCGTCGCCGCCACACCTCTCGATCCCAACCCGGCGAACAACCAGTCGACGGTCGTGGTGATGGCGCCGCGGGCAGCGGACCTGGAGCTCGCGGAGAGCGTCAGCAGCCCGACGGTGATGGTGGGGAGCCCGGTGAGCTACACCCTCAAGGTGACCAACCACGGCGACGATCCGGCCTTCGGCCTCGACGTCCAGGAGGCGTTCCCCGCCTATCCGCTGCTCAACCCGGCGAGCTTCACCGCCTCCCAGGGCACCTACGATCCGTCGACCGGCCTGTGGAACCTGGCGAGCCTCGGCAAGGACGCCTCGGCGACGCTCGTCATCACCTTGAACGCCCCCAACATCGCCGGCCCGCTGACCGACCAGGGGACCGCGTCCGCCTCGACCGGCGACCCCGACAACGCCAACAACACCGCGAGCGCCACGACGAACGTCCTCTCGCCGGCCGCCGTCACCGGCACCAAGACGGTCGCCGGCACCTTCCTGCCCGGCAACACGGTGACCTACACGATCGTGCTCACCAACAGCGCCAAGTTCGACCAGCAGGACAACCCCGGCAGCGAGCTCACCGACTTCGTCTCGTCGGCGCTGACCCTGGTCGACGCCAGCGCCACCTCCGGCACGGCGACCGCCAACGTCGGCACCAACACCGTCACCTGGAGCGGCGCCATCCCGGCGCTCGGCTCCGTGACGATCACCTATCATGCGACGATCAAGGCGGGCACCAGCGGCCAGACGATCTCGAACCAGGCGGCGATCGCCTACGACGCCGACGGCAACGGCACCAACGAGGCGAGCGGCGCGACCGATGACCCGTCGACCCCGGCGGTCGACGATCCCACCGTCTTCCAGGTGCTGTCGCCCGCCGCCGTCACCGCCACCAAGACCGTCGCCGGCAGCTTCGCGCCGGGCAGCTCGGTCACCTACACCGTGACGCTCACCAACCACGGCAGCGCGGCGCAGCTCGACAATCCGGGCGACGAGCTCACCGACGTCCTGCCGCCGCAGCTCGTCCTGACCGGCGCCGCCGCCTCCAGCGGCACGGCGAGCGTCAACCTGGCGACCAACACGGCGTCGTGGAACGGCTCCATCCCGGCCGCCGGATCGGTCACCGTCACCATCCAGGCGACGATCCGCAGCGACGTCGGCGGCGAGGCGATCTCCAACCAGGGGACGGTCTTCTTCGACGCCGACGGCAACGGCACCAACGAGTCGAGCGCCCCGACCGACGACCCCGGCGTCGGTGGCACCGCCGACCCGACGGTGTTCACCGCCCTCTCGCTGCCTCAGGTGCCGACCCTCTCCACTCTCGGCCTCGCCGCTCTCGGGCTCCTCCTCGCCGTCGCCGCCGCGATCTCGCTGCGGCGCCGGCGCACGGCTACTCGAAGCTGACGTCGTCGATCCAGAGGCTGAATGGACCGATCTGCGGTCCGCCGGAGAAGAGCAGGCCGGTGAGGTCGTGGCCGTCGACGGGGCCGAAGGTCGAGAAGGGGATGATGTGCTCCTTCCACTCGGCGTCGCCGGCGACGGTCGCGATGAGCGGCGCGCTGCCGCCGCCCTGCGTGAAGATCATCACCCGGTAGGTCTTGCCGTCGCCCTTGGCGCGGAAGCGGACGGCCTTCTTGGCCGCGAGGTTCGCCGGCGCCATCGGCTTGGCGCCGGGGTAGAACATCGCTCCCGCCCAGGGGTAGGCGAAACCCGTCGCGATGGTGCCTGAGATGGCGAGCGCCCTGCCCTTGCCGGCGTCGCCCTCGGCGGTCGAGAGCGTCACCTGCGACTTGCCGCCGACGAGCTGGTCGGTCGAGGTGTGCCAGCCGGAGCCGAAGGTCGCCCTGGTGGTGCCGTCGTCGAAGTCGCTCACCAGGCCGCTCGCCGGCATCGTCGCCGGCGGCAGCACCTGCGCCGTGCGGGCCTCCTCGATCATGGCGCGGAAGGCGGCGCGATCGAAGGGCACCCCCAGCTTCCAGATGCGGGCGATGTCGCGCGTGGCGTGGACGTCGACGGTGGGATCGCCGTGGACCAGCAGCAGGTCGGCGCGCAGGCCGGGGGCGATGCGCCCGCGGTCGCCGAGGTGGAACGCCGCGGCGGGCGCGGCGGTGGCCGCCGTCAGCGCCGCGATGGGGGTGAGCCCGGCATGAACGAGGAGAGCGAGCTCCTCGTGCAGGCTGACGCCGGTCGCGGTGCCCGGGTTCGGCGCGTCGGTGCCGGCGAGGATCGGCACGTGCGCCGCCGCGAGCAGCCGCACCGCCTCCTCGGCCGCCGCGTACTGTGGTGGCACTTCGCTGGCGTGCTTCGGAAAGCCGGCCTCGAGATGCCCGAGGTTGGTGACCGAGAGGTAGGGATTGAGCAGCGGGTCCTTGGCGAGGGCCGCGCCGCCGGGGATGTGCGAGACGCTCTGCAGCACGGTGAGGGTGGGGACGACGAAGGCGTGGTGAGCGGCGGCGAAGCGGCCGAAGTCGGCCTCCGGCCGGCGGTCGACGAAGAGGTGGGCGAGCCCGTCGGCGCCCGCCGCGATGGCGTCGCGGGCGCCGTCGTCCGAGCCGATGTGGACGACGGCGAGCTTGCCGCGCTTGTGCGCCGCATCGACGAGCGCCTTCAGGGTCTCGCGGCTGATCGTCGGGATGGCGAGGCCGTAGGTCTTGCCGTCGTCGTAGACGATCTTGATGTAGTCCGACCCCTCGGCGATCCGCGCGTCGACGAAGCCCTGCGCGTCGGCCGGGCCGCGGACGGTCGGGATGGGGACCCCGTACTCGGTGCCATGGCCGCCGGGCGCCGTGGCGAGCGTCCCCGCCGAGAAGAGGTCGGCCCGGTCGAGCCCCTTGCCGGCGGCCTGCTCGGCGCGCATCGCGGCATCGAGCCCGTAGTCGCTGAACATGTCGAGCTCGGTGGTGACGCCGAAGGCGAGGGCGTCGTGGAGCGCGTCGCCCCAGGTGTGGACATGGGCGTCGATCAGCCCCGGCAGCAGCGTCTCGCCGCGGCCGTCGATCACCTCGGCGCCCGCCGGCACCGCGAGGTGAGTCCCCACCGCCGCGATCTTGCCGTCGCGGACGACCACGTCGGCCGCCGGCAGCACCGCCCGGCCGTCGAAGACGCGGACGTTCTGCACGACGAACGGCCGCGCCGCGCCCGCGGCGCCGACGCAACCGGGGGCGAGCGCGAGGACGGCGACGGCGAGGGCGGCGGCCAGACGGCAGCACCGGGCGAGGGTCTCGAAGCGGGCGGTCATCGTCATCTTCCTCCTGGTTGGCGCTGGTTGGCGGCCGGCCGGCGGAGCCCGACGGGGCGATGCCGGGCGAGGCGGCCTCTCGTAGGTGACCATTCTCGCGGAGAGCGCCCCGCAGCACCAGGGAGGTCTGTCACGGAGGAGGTGTGACAGTTGTCAGCCGGCGGATCGCCGCCGCGGGGTGCCCCTAAGCTGGCTTGAAGCCGCCGTAGAGCGCGTGGCCGGCGCGCATCCAGAAGACGTCGACGCCTTCGAGACCGGCATCCTCGAGCCAGCGGAGCTGGTCGGGGAGGGGCGAGGGCTTGTCGGTCGGATCGAGCCGTGGATCGGAGAAGTAGTTCCAGCTGGTGGCCTGGAAGCGCTCGAAGGGCTCGAGGTTGCCGGCGTGCGCCAGCGAGCGCTCGCGCACGGCGTCGTCCCAGGCCGCGGCGGCGAGCCGAACTCCCGCCGCGCTCCCCGGCAGGATGAGGTCGGCGATGAGGAAGGCCCCGCCGGGAGTTAGCGCGCGCGCGACGTCCGCGAACAGCTCTCGCTTGGCCGGCGCGTCCAGGTGATGGAGGACGAGCGAGGAGACGACGGCGCCGACCGGCCAGGGAAAGCGCCGCCAGGCGCGCTCGGTCAGCTCAAAGGGGTGGGTCGCGAAGCGCCGTCCGAAGGCCGCCAGGCTGGACTCCGCCCGCCGCCGCATCGCCTCGGAGCCGTCGTAGCCGTGCACCACGGCGGCGGGGAGAGCGGCGAGCAGCGCGCCGGCGAGCTTCCCTTCGCCGCAGCCGATCTCGACCACGTGGGCCGGCGCCGGCGCGGCCGCGAGCAGCCGGCAGAAGGCCTCGATCTGGGCCTCCCGATCCGGCACGAAGTAGTCGCCATAGCGGAGGAAGAAATCGCTGTCCTCCTCCTGCCAGCGGCCAGACGGAGCCGCCAATTCGTCTGCCATCGTCTACCGTTCCTTTCGTCGCGCGGGGGAGCCATGATCGGCGGCTCGATTCTTCCATAGAACGCGAGCGGCGCCCGCTCGTCAGGCGGAGATCGCGCCTGGCTCGCCGCCGGCGCCGAGGGTGGCTGCTGATACACTTCCGCCGCTCGCAAACCCGCAGCCCGCCGCCTTCCGCGCGGGCCTCCGCCGACAGCCTGCCAATATTCTGGAGAACGCGCGTGACCGACCCAGCCGCCGTGGTGTCCGACCTGGAGCATGCCCCCGAGGTCATCATCCCCCTGGTGCTCGAGGTGCCGGCCGAGACGCTGCGGCGGCGGCCGGCGGCGGGCAAATGGTCGGTGCACGAGCACGCCTGCCACGTCGCCGCCATCGGCGGCCTGATGCGCGAGCGGCTGGAGCTCATGCTCGCCGAGGACGACCCGCCGCTGCCGGCCTACGAGGCGGACAAGGTGGACCTCCTCGCCGTCGACCTCGCGGAGGCGCTGGAGCGCTTCGCGCGCCAGCGCGGCGAGCTCGTCGAGCGGCTCCGCGGCCTCGCTTCCGAGCAGTGGCAGCGCACCGGCGAGCACCCCATCTACGGCCGCTGGTCGGTCTTCACCATGCTCCGCAAGCTCGCTCTCCACGACAGCTTCCACGGCTACCGCATCGACGAGCTGCGCGAGAAGCGCGACTGGTCCGAGGTGCCGCTCGACCTCGGCGCGGCGCTCGCCGGCCTCGGCGCCTCGCTGCAGCCGGGCGAGCTTCGAGTGATCGGCCCCGTCGAGGTGCCGGGTCTGGCGCCGCGGCGGATCCGCATCTACCTGCCGAAGGGGAGCGCCGGCGGCTCGCCGCGCCTCGCCCTCTACCTGTTCGACGGCCAGAACGTCTTCGACGACGGCCCGTCGTTCTCCGGCGGCTGGCACGTCGACGAGATCCTCGAGCACGTGGCGCGCCGCCGGCGCCCCGACGCGCCGCCGCTGCCGGTCGTCATCGGCATCGACCACGGCAACGAGCAGCGCATCCACGAGCTGTCGCCCTTCCCCTACGGCGGCGAGCCGGGGACGATCGACCTGCTGCTCGGCTGGGTGACCGGCTCGCTGATGCCGATCCTCAGGCGCGAGCTCGGCATCATCGACGGACCGGTGGGCGCCGCCGTCGGCGGCTCGTCGATGGGCGGCCTCGCCTCGATCTACGCCCACTTCCACTACCCCGAGGCCTTCGGCGGCGCGCTCGTCATGTCGCCCTCGGTGTGGGTCGCCGAGCATGCCATCCTCGAATGGATCGCGGCGCAGCCGACGCCGCCGGTGTCCCGCATCTACCTCGACTGCGGCACGCGCGAGGGCCGCGGCATGCTGCTGCCGCTGGTCGCCCAGCTCGCCGCCCAGCTCGAGGAGCGCGGCTACGACAACGACCGCCTGATGTGGCGGCCGGACCTCCGCGGCGGCCACAACGAGGCGAGCTGGCGGCGCCGCCTGCCGAAGGCGTTCCGCTTCATGTATCGGTAGGAAGAGCTCGCCGAAAAAACGGCGCAGCTCTCAGCAGCCGGGCGGGTGGTAGGCGAGGCTGGCGCCGATCCAGGTCTTCTCCTTGTTGAAGTCGACCCCCATCATCGCCCCCTTGCTCATCCGCACCAGGTTGTTGACGAGGACCGGCCGGTCCTTCCAGAGGAACATCATGCGCACCTCGGCCTTGGCGGGGACGTCGGGCGTCTCGACGAACGGCGCGTAATCGACCATGCGCTGGAGGATGAACTCGTCCGGCCGGGAGAGCGAGCGCAGCCGCTCCGCGCTGGGGCCGAGCTCGACGCCCAGGCCGGCGAAGGAGTAGAGCGGCTTCAGCACGTAATTCTCCAGGTCGTCCGGATAGGCCGCGAGGTCGGCGACGAAGGAGGCCGGCGGCGCGTAGCGGCTCTTGACGAAAGGGAGCGAGAACTTGCTGATGCGGAAGAACCAGTTGGGATGGCCGACCCAGGAGACGCCGAGCGGCGAGAGGTCGCGCCGGAAGAGGTGGTCGAGCTGGAGACCGCGGCGCGACACCTCGTCCAGGATGACGCGGTTGTAGAGGCGGCGGATGGGGATGTCCCTGCCGTCGCGCGAGTAGACCAGCCGGCCGCCGCGCTCGGCGACCTGGCGCGGGTCGACGGCGCGGATGCCGAGCAGCCGCTCGGTGGCGGCGAAGTCGATGCGGGTCTTCTGGCGGTCGGGATCGACCTCGAGGAGCACCACCGCCTCTGGGTCCTCACCGCCGACGATGACCTCGCGGAGCGCCTCGATGTAGGCGGCGGTGTCGAGGCCGCCGAAGTAGGGCACCCAGCCCTCCGGCACGGCTCCCGGATAGGCCCGCCGCGTCTCGCGGTCGAGCAGCCATTGGAAGCCGTAGAGCGAGGGGAAGCCCTGCAGCTCGATGAGCTGCGGCTCGAGCGCGCCGCCCTCGCCGCGGGTGAGCGCGAAGTCGATCTGCAGGAACGGCGGGTGGCCCTCGTCGCCGGGCACCGCGAGCTCGGCCGGCACCGCCCGCCGCGCCACCTCCAGGTACTCCGGCGAGGTGACCGCCGCCAGCACCTCGGCCGCCGCCTCGGCGAGCCGGCCGGTGACCGCGGCGTCGAGGAAGATCGGCGTCTCGCTGACGCGAAAGTCACACGGGAAGCCCACCTCGCGCTCGAGGCCGGCGAGGACCTGCTGGTACTTGGCCTCGGTGAAGGCGGCGTTGAACGCCCGGCGGAGCTCGGGAACCATGGTGGATGGGTCGACCGGATGGCGCGCCGGCGCTAGGCGAGGTCGAGCCCGAGGTGGGTCTCTTCGACGATGTGGTCGACCACCGTCTTGAGGTCGTTCGACTGCTGCCAGACCTCGAGCTGGCGGTCGGCGCCGGTCCCCATGCGGAGGATCTCCTGGATGTACTCGATCTCCTTGCGGCTGCCGAGCTCGTCCACCACGTCGTCGACGAACTCCAGCAGCTCGCCGATCAGCACCACGGTGTCGACCTCCTCCTGCTTGCCGAAGTCGATCAGCTTGCCGTCGATGCCGTAGCGCGCCGCGCGCCACTTGTTCTCGTCGAGCAGCAGGCGGCGGTAGTGGCGGAAGCCGAGGTTGCGCTTGAGCAGGCCGTACAGCTTGGCGATCACCGCCTGGATCAGCGCGGCGAGCGCGATCGTCTCGTCGACGCGCATCGGCATGTCGCAGATGCGGAACTCGAGCGTGTCGAAGAACGGGTGCATCCGCACGTCCCACCAGATCTTCTTGCCGTTGTCGATGCAGTTCGTCTTGACCAGCAGCTTGACGTAGTTGTCGAACTCGGCGAGGCTGCCGAAGTGGTCCGGGATGCCGGTGCGCGGGAAGCGCTCGAAGATCTTGGCGCGGTAGCTCTTGAGCCCGGTGTTGCGGCCCAGCCAGAAGGGGGAGTTGGTCGAGAGCGCGAGGATGTGCGGCAGGAAGTAGCGCACCTGGTTCATGACGTGGACGGCGACCTCGCGGTCCTTGATGCCGACGTGGACGTGGAGGCCGAAGATCAGGTTGGCGCGCGCCACCTGCTGGAGATCCTCGACGATCTCCTTGTAGCGCGGGCTGGCGGTGATCTTCTGGTCCTTCCAGTGCGAGAAGGGGTGGGTGCCGGCGGCGGCGATGTGGAGGCCGTTGTTGCGCGCCAGGGTGGCGAGATTGCTGCGCAGCGCGACCACCTCGCGCCGCGCCTCGCCGATGTCGCGGCAGATGTCGGTGCCGATCTCGATCACCGACTGGTGCAGCTCGGGCTTCAGCTGCTCCTTGAGGATGCCCTCGCGCTTCTCGATCAGCGGCTGGACGTGGGAGCGCAGGCCGCGCGTGCGCGGATCGATGAGCTGGAACTCCTCCTCGATCCCCAGGCTGAAGAGCTTCGCGTCGGCCATGCCCGCCTCGCCGGAGTCCGTTCCCGGCTCAGGCCTTGGCCGCGGCCGGCTGCGCCGGCGCCGCCGTCGGGTTGCCGGCGGCGGGCTTCGGATCGCCGGCAGCGGCTATCGGGTTGCCGGCGGCGGCCATCGGATCGCTGGCGGCGCCTTGGCGTACGAACTCGCCCCAGCCGAGGTCGGCCTTCCCCTCTGCGAAGGCGAGCGCCTTGCGGATCGCCATCTTGGCGGCGGCCTCGACCACCCAGGCGAAGTTCTCCTCGCCGATCGAGTGGACGTCGGCGTCCGGCGCCGGGTTGCAGAAGTCGATGGCGTAGGGGATGCCGTCGCGCACCGCCAACTCGACGGTGTTGAAGTCGTAGCCGAGGGCCTGGTTCAAGGTCATCACGTCGTGGTGCAGCCGCTCGTAGAGCGCCGGCTCGATCGGCGGCGCGTTCTGCACGTAGCGCAGGTGGAACGGCTGGCGCGGGTCGTAGCGCATGATGCGGACGTCGCGGCGGTCGATCGAATAGCAGCGGAAGTACTCCGTCGAAGACGATCTCCTCCTGCAGCATCATGACCAGCTGGCCGGTCTGGTGGTAGGTCGAGAAGAACTCGTCCGGTCCGTTCACCCGGTAGACGTTCTTCCAGCCGCCGCCGGCGAACGGCTTGAAGTAGGCCGGGAAGCCGATGTAGTCGAAGATCGCCTGCCAGTCGAGCGGGTAGGCGAGGTTGCGCATCGACTTCTCGTTGGTGTCGGTCGGATGCTCATGGGAGGGGAGGAGGACGGTCTTCGGCACCGCGACGCCGACCTTGGTCGACAGGCAGTTGTTGAAGAACTTCTCGTCGGCGCTCCACCAGAAGGGGTTGTTGACCACCGCCGTTCCATTGAGCGCGGCGTTCTTCAGGTAGGCGCGGTAGAACGGGATGTCCTGCGAGATGCGGTCGATGATCACCGCGTATCCCGACGGCTCGCCCTGCATGAGCTTGTCGATCCTCACCGGCTCGGCGACGACGCCGTCGACCCGCTTGGAGTTGATGCGGTCGATCAGCGCGTAGGGGAAGGAGTTCTCCTGGCCGAACAGGATGCCGATTCGTCTCATTGCGTCCGCCCTCTCGATGTCCGCCCCTGGCGGGGCCGGTGGATTCGGATGTCGTGCAGATGTCTCGCCCGGGATGTCTCTGGCGCCGGGGTCTCGGAGGCCAAATCTCAGCTCGATCCGCGGCTCACATCGCACCTCGAACCGCTCGCGGCTCACCCGGAGGCGCGCCCCGAAGCGGTGTGGTTGCCGAAGATACCACAGGGACCGTGCGCCGGCGGGAGCGCCGCCGCGAGCCGCTCGCGGCCGCCCCGACGGGGCGCGAGCGGGGCTTTTGACAGCCCGGGAGCCGCGGCGTAGGATCGCCGCCGCCCCCGTGCCGAACCCAGCCGACGGATCCGATCCCGCGCGCTCGCCAGACCCGGCGCGCCGCCCGGCAGAGCCCGCCTCCGCGCCGGCAGCGCAGCCGATCTTGCGGCCGCGGCTCCTCCTCGTCGTCCCCACCTACAACGAGCGCGGCAACCTGACGGAGCTCGTCGAGCGCGTCGTTGCGGCGCTCCCCGGCGCCGAGATCCTGGTGGTCGACGACGGCTCGCCGGACGGCACCGCCGAGCTGGCGCGCGCGCTCGCCGCGGAACGGCCGGGCCTCCACCTCCTCGAGCGCCGCGGCGAGCGCGGGCTCGGCCGCGCCTACGTCGCCGGTCTCGAGCGCGGCCTCGCCGCCGGCTACGAGGTGGTGGGGACGATGGACGCCGACCTCTCGCACGACCCGGCCCATCTGCCGGCGATGCTCGCCGCGCTCGCCCAGGCCGACGTCGTCGTCGGCTCGCGCTACACCGCCGGCGGCGGCACCGTCCACTGGGGGCTCTACCGGCGGCTCCTGTCGCGGCTCGCCAACCGCTTCTCGGCCCGCCTGATGGGGCTCGCGGTCCGCGACCTGACCTCCGGCTTCCGCCTCTACCGCGCCACGGCGCTCGCCGCCATCGACCTCGCCGAGATCACCTCGACCGGCTACTCCTTCCTCGTCGAGCTCCTCTACCGCCTGCGCTCGACCGGCGCCCGCATCGCCGAGTCGCCCATCGTCTTCGCCGACCGCCGCCAGGGGAGCTCGAAGCTCTCCGTCTGGGAGATCCCGCGCGGCGCCTATCATCTGTCGAAGCTCCGGCTCGGACGCCCGGCGCCGGACCGCAGGAGCGCCCCGGCGACGGCGAAGTGAGGACCGGCTCCCTGGAGTGCAGCAGCAACTTCTCCCGCTGAAAGCGAGGACCCGATGCGCCATGCCGCTCCGCTTCTCGTCGCCGGCCTGATCCTCCTCTCGCCCGGAATCGCCCCGGCCGCCCGCGCTCAGACCACGGCGCCGCCGCCGGCCGCCGCCGCGACGGCCGCTCCGACGGCGACCCCAGTTTTGGCTCCGGCTGCGCTCCCGGCCGACGAGGGTCCGGTCGCGGTGCCCAGCCCTTCCGCCAAGGCACTGCGCTACGACCGCAGTGGCAACCGGCTCTGGCTGTTCGGCATGCTCTGGGGGCTCCTCGTCCCCGCGGTCATCCTCTTCTCCGGCTTCTCGGCGCGCCTGCGCACCCTCGCCTCGGGAGGCGGGCGGCGGAACCTCTTCGTCACCGTCGTCCTCTACTTCATCCTCTACACCGTGGTGACGACGGTCGTCGACCTGCCGCTCGGCTATTACGAGGGATTCGTCCGCCCGCACGCCTACGGCCTGTCGCAGCAGACCGCCGCCAAGTTCTGGGGCGACAGCCTGAAGGGGCTCGCCATCGGCACGGTGGTCGGCGCGCTCGCCGTCTTCACCGCCTATCTGTTCCTGCGCAAGAGCCCGCGCCGCTGGTGGCTCTACACCGGCCTCCTCGCCATCCCCTTCCTCGTCCTCACTCTGCTCCTGGTGCCGGTGTGGATCGATCCGCTGTTCAACAAGTTCGGCCCCATGCACGACAAGGCCCTCGAGGCGCAGATCCTCGCCCTGGCATCGCGCGCCGGGATCTCCGGCGGCCGCGTCTTCGAGGTCAACAAGAGCGTCGACACCGAGACCGTCAACGCCTACGTCAACGGCCTGGGGAGCACCAAGCGGATCGTGCTCTGGGACACCACGCTCCGCAAGCTGGCGCCGCGCGAGATCCTCACCGTCATGGGCCACGAGATGGGCCACTTCGTGCTCGGCCACGTCATGCAGCAGGTGGCGCTGTTCTCGGTGCTCGTCCTCTTCGGCCTCTTCGTCGTGCACCGATTGGCCAACGGTCTCATCGCCCGCTACGGCGACCGCTTCGGCTTCCACGAGCTGGCGGACGTCGCCTCGCTGCCGCTCATGGCGCTGGTCTTCGGCATCACCATCATCGTCCTCTCGCCCGCCATCCTCGGCCTGACGCGGCATTTCGAGCACGAGGCCGACCGCTTCTCGCTCGAGATCACCCACGACAACCATGCGCTGGGCGAGGCCTTCGTCAAGCTCCAGCAGCAGAACCTCGACAACCCGCGGCCGAGCGCGCTGATGAAGTTCTTCCGCGCTTCGCACCCGCCGCTCGGCGAGCGCATCGACTTCACCAACGAGTACCACCCGTGGACGAGCGGCCAGCCGGGGAAGTACGACGCGCTCATCCGGCCGCAGGGTTAGTGGGTCAGTCCGGCTTCCTGCGGGCGGCCACCTTCGGCCCCACCCCGCCCATCACGCCCTTCCAGGCGGCCGTCCTCGGAACCGAACTGACCCACCGACCGCCGCCAGCTCCGGCCGCTTTCAGGCTTCGCGGAGCCGCGCCGCGACCTGGCGCAGGTCCGCCACGAACTGCCGGCGGGCCTCGTGGCGCTGGTCGGCGTCGGGCATGCGGAGGAGGGCCGAGGGGTGGAAGGTGGCGAGGAGCCAGGGCGCCCAGGGGCTCTCGAAGAAGCGGCCGCGGTCGCGGGTGAGGCGGAGAGCCGAGCCCATCAGCGCCTGCGCCGCGACGGCGCCCAGGCAGACGACGACGCGCGGCCGGACGGCGGCGAGCTCGGCTTCGAGCCAGGGGCGGCAGGCGCGCACCTCGGTGAGAGTCGGCTTCTTGTGGAGGCGGCGCTCGCCGCGCGGCTCCCACTTGAAGTGCTTGACGGCATTGGTGACGTAGACCTCGTCGCGGGCGATGCCGGCCTCGCTCAGGCCCTCGTCGAGGACGCGGCCGGCGGGACCGACGAACGGCAGGCCGGCGAGATCCTCCTGATCCCCCGGCTGCTCGCCGACGAGGCAGAGCGCCGCCCGCCGCGGCCCGGCGCCGAAGACCGCCTGCGTGGCGTTCCGGTAGAGGTCGCAGGCGGTGCAGCCCTGGGCGGCGCGGGCGAGCGCCGGGAGATCTCGGTGGGCTGGGAAGAAGGTCTCCGCCGGCGGACGGACGGCGGCTCGGCTCGGTTTCGTGGCGCTCATCGTCGACCTCCCTCCCGCTCGCCTTCTTCGTCTCCCGAGGCGCCGCGGCCGGCGCTCCGGCCGCGGCCGCAGCTCGCCTGCTCAAGAGCTGTACAAGCGGCATGCCACCCGCCCGGCGCGGAGCTATACTGGCGCCATTCGGAGGACACGACAGATGAATCGCGGAACCCGGCTCACCACCCCTCTCGTCCGCGTCAACGGCAGCCTGCAGCCCGCCACCTGGGACGAGGCGCTCGACCGCGCCGCGCGCGGCTTCCGTTCGGCCGTCGACCAACGGGGGCCGCAGACCTTCGGGCTCTTCAGCTGCTCGAAGACGACGAACGAGCTCAACTACATGTCGCAGAAGCTCGCCCGCGTCGCCCTCGGCAGCAACAACATCGATAGCTGCAACCGTACCTGACACGCCCCCAGCGTCGTCGGTCTGGCGACGGTCTTCGGTGCAGGCGGCGGGACGAGCTCCTATCGGGAGATCGAGGAGACGGATGTCATCCTGCTCTGGGGCAGCAATGCCCGCGAGACGCATCCGATCTATTTTCATCACATCCTCAAGGGAATCCATCGCGGCGCGCGCCTCTACGTCATCGATCCGCGGCGCACCTCGTCGGCCGCCTGGGCGGTCGGCCATCTGGCCCTGAACGTGGGGAGCGACATCGCGCTCGCCAACGGCGTGGCGCGGGAGATCCTCGCCGCGGGCCTCGAGAACAAGAGCTTCGTCGAGCACGCGACGAGCGGCTTCGCGGAGCTCCGCCGCCACCTCGAGCCGTGGACGCTCGAGCGCTCGGCGGAGGTGACCGGCGTGCCGGCGGCGCAGATCCGCGAGCTGGCGCACGCCTTCGCCCGCGCCGACCGTGCCCAGCTCTGCTGGACGCTGGGCATCACCGAGCACCACAACGCGGTCGACAACGTCCGCGCGCTGATCAACCTCTCGCTCTTGACCGGCCACGTCGGCCGCTACGGCTCGGGGGTGAACCCGCTGCGCGGCCAGAACAACGTGCAGGGCGGCGGCGACATGGGCGCCCTCCCCGACCGCCTGCCCGGCTTCCAGCACGTCGAGAACGACGAGCTGCGCGGCAAGTTCGAGCGCGCCTGGGGTGTCGCGATCCCGCCCAAGCGCGGCTGGCACCTCTCCGGCATGTTCGACGCCATGGAGCGCGGCGAGCTGACCGCCCTCTACGTCATCGGCGAGAACCCGGCGGCCTCCGAGGCCGACCGCCATCGCACCCTCCATCTGCTGCGCGGGCTGGAGACGCTGGTCGTCCAGGACATGCTGTTCACGCAGACGGCGGAGATCGCCGACGTGGTGCTGCCCGCCGTCGCCGGCTGGTGCGAGAGCGACGGCACGGTGACCAGCAGCGAGCGGCGGGTGCAGCGGGTGCGCCGCGCCCTGCCGCCGCCGCCCGGCGTGCGCGACGACATCGAGATCCTCCTCGACCTCTCCCGGCGGCTGGGCAAGGACCTCGGCAACCCGACCGCCGAGGAGATCTGGGACGAGGTGCGCTCGCTGAGCCCGGTGCACGCCGGCATGTCCTACGCCCGCCTGGAGGCCGAGGGCGGTCTGCAGTGGCCCTGCTACGACGAGTCGCACCCCGGCGAGCTGTATCTCCACAGCCGCCTCTGGGAGCGGCCGATCGTCGGCCCGCGGGCGCCGCTCGCCTGCGTCGACGACGATCCGCCGGTCGAGCGCCTGAGCGCCGAGTTCCCCCTCCGCCTCACCACCGGGCGGCGGCTGGATTCCTACAACAGCGGCGTGCAGACGGGGCTCTACGCCTCGCCGCTGCGCCGCGGCGAGACCGTCGATCTCTCGCCGGAGGACGCCCGTCGGCTCGGCGTCGTCGACGGCGACCGGCTGCGCGTCAGCTCGCAGCGCGGCGCCGTCGAGGCGCCGGCGCGGATCGATCGCGGGCTCAAGCCCGGCCTCGTCTTCATGACCCTCCACTTCCCCGACCAGGTGGCGACCAACGACCTCACCACCGACGTCGCCGATCCGCTCTCCGGCACCTCCGAGTTCAAGGCGACGGCGGTGCGCGTCGAGCGGCTGGAGGCGCCGCTCGCCGGCGCCGAGACGGTGGCCGCAGTCGCCCCCGAGGTCTTCGCCTAGCGGCCTCGAGCCCGCCCGACCCGGAGAGCCATCGCATGGATCTGCACTTCACGGCGGACGAGCCGAGCGCGGAGGAGCGCGACGCCGTCGACGCCTGCCTCGCCGCCGCCGCGCCGGCGCCCGGCCCCGGCCGGCGGCAGTACCTTCTCCCCGTCCTCCGCGCCATCCAGGAGCGGGTCGGCTGGATCAGCCCGGGCGCGCTCAACCACGCCAGCCGCTGTCTGGAGGTGCCGCCCGCCGACGCCTTCGGCGTCGCCGACTTCTTCGCCCTCTTGGAGACCCGTCCCCAGCCGCCGATCGCCGTCCACGTCTGCGACGACATCGCCTGCCGCTTCCGCGGCGGCGAGGCGCTCTGCGGCGAGCTCGAGAAGACCCTCGGCGCGGGCGGCGAGCCGGCAGCCGGCGGCCGCGTCGCCTGGCATCGCAGCCCCTGCCTCGGCCTCTGCGAGCGCGCTCCCGCGGCCCTCGTCCTCGCCGCCGGCGACCCGCCGCGGGAGACGGCGCTGGGGCCGGCGAGCGGTGAGACGATCCGCGCCGCGATCGCCGGCGAGCCGGCGGCCGCCGCCGAGGTTTCGATCTCCGTGCCGCAGGTCGGCGAGCCGGGCCTCACCCTCCTCGCGCGGGTCGGCCGCGTCGACCCCGCGAGCCTCGACGACTACCGCGCCGCGGGCGGCTACGTCGCTCTCCGCCGCGCCTTCGAGATGGGCGCCGAGCGGGTCATCCGCCAGGTCACCGAGGCGAAGCTCGTCGGCCGCGGCGGCGCCGCCTTCCCCACCGGCCAGAAGTGGCAGGGCGTGCGCGCGGCGGCGCTGCCGCGCTACCTGGTCTGCAACGCCGACGAGTCGGAGCCGGGGACCTTCAAGGACCGCGTGCTGATGGAGGGCGATCCCTTCGCCCTCGTCGAGGCGATGACCATCGCCGCCTTCGCGACCGGCTGCGAGAAGGGCTACATCTACCTCCGCGGCGAGTATCCGCTCGCCGCCGAGCGCCTCGCCAACGCGCTCCGCGTCAGCCGCGAGCGCGGCTACCTGGGCGACGACATCCTCGGCCACGGCGTGCGCGTCGAGATCGAGCTGCGGCGCGGCGGCGGCGCCTACATCTGCGGCGAGGAGACCGCCCTCATCAACTCGCTGGAGGGCCGCCGCGGCGAGCCGCGCAACAAGCCGCCCTTCCCCACCCAGGTCGGCCTCTTCGGCCAGCCGACGGTGATCAACAACGTCGAGACACTGGTCAACGTCCTCCCCATCCTCCTCGACGGCGGCGCCGCCTACGCCGCGCGCGGCACCGAGCGCTCGACCGGCAGCAAGCTCTTCTGCGTCTCCGGCCACGTCCGCCGGCCGGGCGTCTACGAGGCGCCGTTCGGCATCACTCTCCGCCAGGTGCTCGATCTCGCCGGCGGGATCGGCGGCAGCGGGCGGCTGCAGGCGGTGCTCCTCGGCGGCGCCGCCGGCGGCTTCGTGACGCCGGAGGAGCTCGACGTGCCGCTCACCTTCGAGGGGACGCGCGCCATCGGCGCGAGCCTGGGCTCGGCCGTCGTCATGCCCTTCGACGACACCGTCGACCTGCGGCAGGTGCTCCGCCGCATCGCGCAGTTCTTCCGCGACGAGTCGTGCGGCCAGTGCGTCCCCTGCCGCGTCGGCACCGTCCGCCAGGAGGAGCTCCTCGCCCGGCTCGCCGCCGACCGGCCCCTGGGCTCGCTCGACCTCGAGCGCCAGATGCTCCGCGAGCTCGGCCAGGTGATGCGCGACGCCTCGATCTGCGGCCTCGGCCAGACGGCGTCGAGCGCCCTCGAGTCGGCGCTCGGCAGGTTCCCCATCTTCCAGGAGAAGCGATGAATCCAGGCGACGCTCCCGAGCTGCGCATCCCCGTCCCGCGCGGTCCGGTGCCGACCGTGCCACCGCCGCGGCCGCGCGAGATGGTCGAGCTGACGCTCGACGGCCGCAAGGTGTCCGTGCCGGCGGGCGCCACGCTCCTCGACGCGGCGCGGCAGCTCGGCATCGACACGCCGACCCTCTGCTTCCTCGAGAACCTGACGCCGGTCAACGTCTGCCGCGTCTGCGTCGTCGAGGTCGAGGGGGCCCGCACCCTGGTGCCGGCCTGCTCGCGGAAGGCCGAGGCCGGCATGGTCGTGAAGACCGACTCCGAGCGCGTCCGCCTCTCCCGCCGGTTGGTGCTCGAGCTCCTCGCCTCCTCGGTCGACGTCTCGACGGCGCCGCAGCTGCAGAGCTACATGGAGACTTACGAGGCGCGGCCCGAGCGCTTCGGTCCGCCGGCGCCCGCCGCCGCGGCCGGCGAGCGCGATACCGCCCGCCCCGGCCACCACCACGCGCCGCACGCCGGCGCCGCGGCGACCGCCAAGCAGCCGGTGAAGGTCGACAACGACCTCTACGTGCGCGACTACTCGAAATGTATCGTCTGCTACAAGTGCGTCGAGGCCTGCGGCACCGACGCCCAGGGCACTTTCGCCATCGCCCTCGCCGGACGCGGCTTCGACGCCCGCATCTCGACCGAGTACGACGTGCCGCTGCCCAGCTCGGCCTGCGTCTATTGCGGCAACTGCATCGGCGTCTGCCCGACCGGCGCCCTGATGTTCAAGAGCGAGCACGACATGCGGCAGGCGGGCACCTGGGACGACGCCGGCCAGACCGCGACCGACACCATCTGCCCCTACTGCGGCGTCGGCTGCACGCTCACCCTCCACGTGCAGGACGAGAAGATCGTCAAGGTGACCTCCCCGATCGAGCAGCAGGTGACCCATGGCCACCTCTGCATCAAGGGCCGCTTCGGCTGGGAGTTCGTCAACCGCCGGGAGTAGCCGGCCGGCTCCTCACCACCCCTCCTCCCCCAGCCGTCCCGCGAGCCCCCGCTCGCACCCCCTCCGCCTCAAAAAAGAAGTTGTTTGGTTTTGTCCCGCTTTTGGGGGGCTGTCGCACTCTTCGCCTGAAGTCCAAAGCCCATGTCATCGATCCAATGACCTGCGGGTCCCTCTTTCGAGGAGATTCCGCACCTTACGAGGAGGGATTTCATGTCTCGAGTGCTGGTGCGTCCCCTTTCTGCCATGATCTTGATCGTCGCCCTCACCCTCGTCGCCCTGCCGGCAGCCGACGCTCGTCCGCTCCACGGGACGCAGTCGACGGCCGGCACCGCCACGAGCTGGATGGCGGCGCTCTCGACCTGGGTGTCGAGCTTCTTCCTCGGCAGCCCGGCGAGGACGACGACGGGGACGGTTCATGCGTTAGCTGCTAACTCGACGACCAGCGGGCCGATCACGACGGGCGGCGCTCCGCGGGCTCACACGGAGACCTCGTCATGCGTCGACCCGAACGGCAAGCCGATTCCGTGCAACGCCGGCCCGTAGCTTGATGGTCTCTCTCCGCAGGAGGATGCGCGGAGAGTCAGCGCGATCTGTTCTCATTTGGGAGGGACACGAAATGGACAAGGTCCATCCGACGAACCAAGAGTTTCATGGTCTGCTGGCCGGCGCTGGTGGCCTCGCCCGGCGGACCGAGAACATCCGGGTCGTCCGCCATCTGCTCGCCGGCTGCCTGCCCTGCTTCAAGAGCCTGCAGGGGATGGGCTGGCCCGGCCAACGTCTCGACCGGCTGCTGCACCTGCCGGGCGGACATCGCGACGAGGCGTTCGAGCGCGAGCGCTCGGCGGCGCAAGGGTACGACTATGCCCTCGCCTTCGAGCAGGTCGAGCAATCGATCTCCGATTTCCTCGCCGACCCGCCGGCGCCGGCCAATCCGACCGAGGCGCTCCTGGCCGAGCTCGACCGACACCCCCAGGACCGCCGGGAGCAGCTGATCGCCGCGGGGAGCTCCTTCGGCGACCCGCAGCTCGTCCGCTGCTTCATCGACCGTAGCCATCGGGCGCGCTACGAGGACCCCGTGGCGATGCTGCACTGGGCCGCGCTGGCGCGTGTTTCGGCCGACCGGGTGGAGCCTTCGATCGCCGGCTCGGGTCCGCGCCTGGAGGATCTCAGGGCGCGCGCCTGGGGTCAGTACGGCAACGCTCTCCGCGTCGCCGGCAGGCTGCGAGAGGCCCAGGAAGCGATGGCCATCGCCAAGGGGCACCTCGACGCCGGCACCCGCGACCCCGTGCTGCGGGCGCGGCTTTTCGAACAGTTGGCATCGCTCTACAACTTCCAGCGTTCGTTCAATGATGCCTTCACCACGCTCAAGGAGGCGGAGGAGGTCTACCGCGAGCTCGGCGAGACGCATTCATTGGCGCGCACCCTGGTCCAGGAGGCGATCACCTGCCTCTATCTCGACGAGCCGGAGGTCGCGGTGACTCTTCTCAACCGCGCCATCCCGCTCATCGATCCGGAAGAAGATCCGCACCTGCTCTTCGCCGCCTGTCACAACATCGTGCGCTGTTACATCGACCTCGATCAACCGGATCAGGCGCTGTCGCTGCTCTTCGATGCGCAGGAGCTGTTCAACGAGTTCACCGATGCGCTCCTCTTGCTGCGCGCCGCCTGGCAGCAGGGCCAGCTGCTCCGCGACATGGGGCAGCTGCGGGCCGCCGAGTCGGCGCTCCTGCGCGCGCGCAAAGGATTCTTGGAGCGGGGGCTGGCATACGAGGTGGCGGTGGTCTCGCTCGACCTCGCCGGTGTCTACGTCCGGCTCGGCGCTGTCGACGAGCTCAAGCAGACGGTGGTCGAGACGGTCCCCATCTTCCGCTCGCTGGGGGTCGACCGCGAGGCCCTCGCCTCTGTCCTCCAGCTGCAGAAGATCGCCGATCAGGAGCACCGGGCTCTCGAGGTGATCCGCGCGCTCACCGCGCGCCTGAAGAGCCTCGGCCAGCTCGCCGAGGACGTGAGCTAGAAGATGGCGATAGGATGGCCTTGCCCACGATGGGGCGAGGCCATCCTTGTTCGACCATCCATCCGTCCAGGAGCTTGCTGCCTTTCTGGCCGCATCGAGCTGCGACACGGCCGAACGCTCCAAGGTCGTTCGACACCTCCTCGCCGGCTGCGAAACCTGCCTCGCTCGCCTCGAGCTTCTCGATCCCATGGGAAGGCGAATTCACACCTCGGAGAACGGCCAGGGCTTCGCGATCCCGCTATCCCCCAGCCCCGAGCTCGACTACGACCGAGCCTTCGCCGCGGCGGATCGCGCCTTCGAGCTCTTCTTCAAGGATGGCAGGCCGGTCTCCAGCCCGCCGGCCGTGCTCCTCGCCGAGCTCGGCATGCCCGGCGAGGAAGCGCCGGACCGCGCCAACCGCCAGGCGATACCCTTCCTCACCCGCTGGCTGATCGAGAAGAGCCATTCGCTGCGCTATACCGATCCGCAGGAGATGTTGCATTGGGCTCTGCTGAGCCGCCTCGCGGCGGAAGGCTGCTCCTCGGAGGCAGCCGGTAGCCGTGCCAAGCGAGCGGATCTTCGCGCCGATGCCGAGGCCCAGCTCAGCAGCTCGCTGCGCGTTCTCGGCAGGATCGAGGAAGCCGAGGGCTGCTTGCAGACCGCGTGGAGAGAGCTCGAGCGGGGCACCGGAGACGTCGAGGTGCGGGCGACGCTGCTGTCGAAGACCGCTTCGCTGCTGACGCTGAAGAAGGAGTTTCAGCTCGCCGGTGATCTCTCGGCGGCGGCGTCGACGATCTACCGAGAGCTCGGCATGCGGCACCGTTCCGCCGTCGCCAAGGTGACGGGAGCGATCGCGACGCTCTATTCCGGCGACCCGGAGAGCGCCAGCCGCACGCTGTTGACGACGCTCGGCGACATCGATGCGGACGAGGATCCCACGCTTCCCCTGGTCGTGCGAACCAATCTGGCGCGGTGTTACGTCGATCTCGGCGAGCCGGCGAAAGCCCTCGCCACCCATCGCGGGGGCGAGAGATCACGGCATGAGGTCGAGCCGCTGATCGGGCTTCGCCAGAGCTGGCTCGAAGGCGTCCTCATGAGCTCCCTCCAGGAGGGCTCCGCCGCAGCGAGGATCCTCGGCCGCGTCCGCCACGGCTATGTCGAACGAAAGCTCGCCCGTGAGGCGATCGTCGTCACCCGCGACCTGGTCAGAACCCTCGAGGACCTCGGAGAGAAGCAGGAGGCATGGACCCTGCTCGACGAAACCGCGGCCTGGATCCGGCAGATGACCTTCGGCCCGGCGACTCGACAGTTTTTCGACGAGCTCTGCGCCACGGGCTGAGCGGTCAGCTCTCCTCCCGCTCCCGTTTCCACGACCGGCGGCGCGCCAGGGCGTCGAGGACGACGCGCTTGCTCTCGGCGAAGCCGCCGGCCTCGCCTGACGCCGAGGAGCCGCCGCCGTAGAGGCGGCTGAAGAAGTCGTTCGGCGTGGTGTTGAGCTCTCGGAGCAGCTCCAGCAGGTCGCGGAGCGACATCCCCTCGCGCGCGTGGATGAGGTCGCCGAGGCGGCCGGCGCGCCAGCCGAGGCTCCCCTCGACCACCTCGGAGATCGCCTCGCTGCGCGACACCAGCTCATGCAGCGAGCCGGCGATCCGCAGTTCCTCGGGATGCAGGGGCATCGCGCGGATGGTAGCACTGCAATTGCTTGAAAGGCGATAGCTTCCGGGCACTCTCAGCTCCTTGTCGCCATCCTTCGTACGCGCCCCCGCGGCCGGCCAGATTGCCTGCTAGATTGCGCCCGATGAGCCCGTCGCGCGCTCGACTTTTCTCTCCGCTCGCCGCCCCGCGGGACGTCTGGCGCGGACTCGATCGCTGCCTGCCGACCGAGCGCTCCGGCGCCGGCCTCGCCTTCGCCCGCCTGGCGCTCGGCGTGCTCGCCGGCTGGTGGGTCTACGTGCCGATCCACGAGCTGCTGCACGCCGCCGCCTGCTCCCTCGCCGGCGGCGGCGTGTCGCGGCTGGAGATCGCGCCGCTCTACGGCGGCGCCCTCCTCGCCCGCCTGCTGCCCTTCGTGGTGCCCGCGGCGGGCGGCAGCTACGCCGGACGGCTCTCTGGATTCGACACCCGCGGGAGCGACCTGATCTACCTGGCGACCGATCTCGGTCCCTTCGTGCTCACTCTCTTCCCTGGTGTCTGGGCGCTCCGCGGCGCGGCGCGGCGCGGATTGGCGCTCGCCTTCGGCGTCGCCCTGCCCTTGGCGCTGGCGCCGTTTCTCTCGCTCGGCGGCGACGCCTACGAGATCGGCTCGATCCTCGTCACCCGCCTGGCCCCCTGGTCGGACGTGGCGACGCGGACTCTGCTGCGCGGCGACGACCTCGCCGCCAAGGTGGCGGCCCTGCATGCGTCGCCGGCGGCGGCACCGTGGGGCGGTCTGGCGCTCGCCGCCGCCGTCGGTCTCGCCTGGGCTCTCGTCACCTACGCGATCGGCGGCGCCATCGCCTGGGCGCTCGGCGAGCCGCCGCTCGCCGCCGCTGCCGCCGACGGCAGCGCGCCGGCGCCGATGTAAGCGAGTCTAGGCGCTCAGCCGGTCCCAGTCGGCGTCCGGCGCGTCCTGGGCGATGGCAAGGCCGCCGTCCGAGCCGACGAAGATCGGATCCTTGACCACCGTCACCCGGCCGCCGCCGACGGCCTTGAGCTCGTGCTCGAGCCGCGCGCCGAGGCCGCGGATGAGGCCGGTGCCGCCCGACAGGATGACGTGGTTGCGGACCCTCTCCTGGTACTCGGGGTCGACGCGCGAGAGGAGGTCGAACATCGACTCGGCGAGCGACGGGACGATGCCCTCGCAGGCCTGGCGCATCTCCGCCGTGATGTCGATCTCGGTCGGCTTGCCGTCGATCGGCACCGTCACCTTGACCGGCTCCGGCGCCTCGCCGACGAAGCTCGCGGCCTCCTTCCAGCCGCGCACCATGTGGATCGAGATGCGGGCCGCGGGGTGGTGCTCGCGGACGAGGCGCATGAGCTGCTCGTCGATCCAGTCGCCGGCGAGGGTCAGCGTGCGCTGGTCGTCGTCGGTCGGCAGGCGCCCGTTCATGACGCAGAAGTCGGTGGTGCCGGCGCCGATGTCGATGATCATGGTGTGGAGGAGCGCCTCCATGCCGTAGGCCACGGCGAACGGCTCGGAGACGATCATCAGGCTGTCGGCGGCCTCCTGCATCGCCTTTCTCACGTGCTGCTTGTTGACGCGCAGCGCCTCGGCGGGGACGCCGACGACCGCCCGCACCTTGACGCCGTTCTTCGACTCGCGGTCGAGCCCGGCGAGCGACAGCAGGTGCCAGAGCAGCTCGCGCACCGCCGCCGCGTCCTTCTCCGAGCCGTCCTTGATCAGGCCCTCCTCGAGCGGCCGGTGGAGGTCGAGCATGGGCCGGTTGTCGAGCGCCTCGCGGCCGATCAGCACGGCCTTCTTCAACACCTTGCGGGCCACCATGTCGAGCGGCCAGCCGACGTAGCTCTCGACGACGTGGCGGGCGCCGTTCGAGGAGGAGATCGAGCTGCGCGAGGTGCCGAGATCGATGCCGACGTTGACCACCTGGTTCTTGTTCGTGCTCATGATCCGATTCCTTTCGAGATTCCCTTCACTCCGGAGTGCGCCACGGAACCGGCATAGGAGCGGATTCCGCGCGCCAGCGCCTCGGCGATCGATTGGCGGTAGGACTCTTGCGACAGCAGGCGGACCTCGTCGTCGTTCGACAGGCACGAGACCTCGGCGAGGATGGCGGGCATCTCGGTCGCGACGAGAACGAGGAACGGCGCCGCCTTGACCCCGCGGTCGGCGAGCGCCGGATTGACCTCGGCGAGCGAGCGGAAGAGCGAGGTCTGCACCGCTTCGGCGAGCTGCCGCGAGCTGTCCTGCCGGACGTCGGTGTAGAGGCGGTCGAGGATCATCCGCATGTCGGCGAGCGAGTAGCGCGAGCCGCGGTTCTCGGCGGCGGCGAGCTCGGTCAGCACCGGGTCGTCGGTCGCCCCGAGGTAATAGGTTTCGACGCCGCGCGCGGCCGGGTTGGCGATCCAGTTGAGATGGATGGAGACGAAGAGGTCGGCGCCGGCGCGGTTGGCGACGTCCGCCCGATCCTCGAGCGCCACGGCGCGGTCCTCCTCGCGCGTCATCAGCACCTGGAAGTCGTGCTGCAGGAGCTGGCGCAGGCGGAAGGCGATGTCGAGCGTCAGCGACTTCTCGTTGAGCCCGGTGCGCGTGTGGGTGCCGACGTCCTCGCCGCCATGGCCGGAGTCGAGGACGATGCGGCGGACGGCGAGCGGAAAGGCCGCCGGGTCGATCGGCCGCGGCACCGGCAGGCGCGGGGCGGACATCACCGCCGGCGCGACGCCGGCGAGGGTCCGGAGCAGTGCCGTGGGATGGAGCTCGGAGCGGAGGCCGGCGCGGCGGACCCCGCGGGCGGGGGTCAGGCGCGCGGCGCCGAGCAGTCCGAGCGAGGCGAGGGCGAGGAGGCCGGCGGCCGCCACCGCCGGGTGGCGCCAGCCGCGCCGCGGCCGCTGGCGCAGCGGCAGGCGGCCCTGGATCAGGTCGACGTTGTCCTGGACCAGCTCGGACAACAGGCGGCGTTTCAGGCGATCGACGTCAGCCATGGGAGACGGGGCGGTAGAAATCACTCATTCAAAAGCGCCGCGAGTATACGCCCGCTGCGGACCGCGCCACGCGCCCCGGCGCTACACGCCTTTGAGGAAGATCCGCAGCCGGTCCGCGTCCTCCTGCATCCCGGTCACCTCGACGCCGAAGCCGGCGAGGTCGAGCACCACGTGGAGCTCGTTGCCGCCCTTTTCGTCGTGATAGCCGGTGCGCACCTGGCGGACCTGCCGGGTGCCGACGACCAGCCGCGCCTCGGCGAACGGACGGTGGATGCCGTGCACCTTGATGAGCACCCGCGGCGGGTCGCCGTCGACGCGGTAGTGGGAGTAGTCCTGCCGCCGGAAGGCGCCGTTGCCCCACAGCACGACCTCGGTGCCCTCCGCGCTCTGCTGCCAGGTGATCTTCTCGATCTCGCTGAGCGGCGTCGCCGCCGCTGCCGCCGCCGTGGCAGCCGCGACCTCGGCGACGGGCGGCGGCGGCACGGCGGACGGCTTGGCGCCGCCGGCGTCAGCCGCGGCGACCGCGGAGCCGGCGCTCGTCGCGGCGACCGGCGGCGGCGCGGCGGGCGCCGACGACGGCGCGGCGAGAGCGGGAGCTGGAGGCGTGACCGCCGCCGTCTCGGTGCCCGGCGCCGCTGCCACCGCGACCGAGGTCGGCTGGCGCGGGCGGGCCGGGTGGCGGGGCGGCGTCGGCTGTCCGGCGACCGCGCCGGCCCGCGTGAGCCAGTCGGAGAGCAGGCCCTGCGTCAGCACCATCCAGGCGGCGCCGCCCAGAAAGGCGGCGAAGAGTGCCCAGAGCACGATCCGCGACATCCGCACCGGCCGCGCTCCGGCGGCGCTCTCGAGCGCCGCCGGGCTCTCGAGGATGGGGATCGGCGGCGCCGGAGCGGTCGCGGCGACCGCCTCGGGCCACGGCAGGTCGCGACCGCGCGCGGCGGGAGCCGCGGCAGCGGCGGGCTCGCGGACGCGGGCAGGCGCCGGCGCTGGTGGCGGCGGCTGGATCGGCGGCGGCAGCCGGACCTCTTCACGCGGCGCGGCGTCCGCCTGAGGACGAAACGGCGGCGGGATCACCGGCGCGACCGGCACGACGGCGGCCGGCGCTGTCGCGGGCGCGATCTCAGCCGGACGCTCGCTGGCGGGCGCGACCTCGGCCCGTGGCTCGCTCGCGGGCGCGATCGAAGCTGTCGGCGCGACCGCCGGCGGAATCTCGACCGCCGGCGCGATCGGCGGTGCGCTCGCCGCCGGCGCATCCGCGAGGTCGAAGGGGGTGCCGCCGGCGCGGACATAGTTCTCGACCATGCGCGCGATCAGCTCGCGGCTGTGCGGCGAGAGCTCCAGGAAGCGGAGCCCCATGCCGGCCGGCTTGTCGGGCGACTCGTCGAGCGGGCGCACCCAGGTGACCTCGCCGGTCCCCTGGATCAGCTCGAAGCCGTCGCCGAGGCGGAACTCGAAGCCGAGCAGGCGCCCGACGGGCTCCGGCGTCTGCGTGCGGATGAACATGCCGCCCGGCGAGATGTTCGACGAGTATTCGCTGATGAAGCCGCTGAACCATTCGAACTTGAGCTGGACGCGGGTGGCGAGGGGAACGCGCCGGGAGTCGCGCGGAACGCTGTAGTCGGTCATGGCGGAGCCTTCCGCACCTCGCAAGAGAGCGCCGCCAAGCCGCGGGTGCCCGGTGGCCCCGCGCGGACGGGCGGTCGTCGGCAAACAAGTGCGCGAAATCTTATCATCGCCGGGCGAGCTGACGGCTAGCGGCGAGCGGCCGCCCGCTCGCGGCCGAGGAAGGTCGCCAGGTGGCGGGCGAGGGCGACGGTCAGCCGCTCCTCCTCGGCCGCCTCCTGGAACATGATGAGGGCCGCCATCGCCTCGCGATGGACCTCGCGCGACTCGAAGGCCGGCATGATCTCGACGGCGAGCTGCTTGAGCTCCGCGGTCGAGCCCTGGCCGGCGTAGAGGATGGCGAGGTCGAGCGAGACGAGGGCCGCGTCGAAGCCCATCCGCCGCTCGAAGAACTCGCGCTGGACCTCGCGGAAGGCCGCCTCCGCCGAGCTGTGGCGACCGAGCCCGAGGTCGATCCGCCCCTCGGCCCAGCGCAGGCGCACGAGGTCGAGCGGGTTGCCCAGCTCGGTCGCCAGGCGCCGCACCTCGGGCAGCAGCGCCTCGGCCTCGGCGTGATGCTCCGCAGTGGTCAGCAACCAGACCAGATTGTGCCGCGCACAGTGCTGGAGATGTGGATCGGCGGTCTCCTCGATCGCCGCGCCCGCCTCGCGGAGGAGGGCGATCGCCGCCTCGAGCTCGCCCTGCTCCTCGAGGATCTTGGCCTTCTTCACCATCATGACGCTGGCGCCGTGGAGGTCGGCGGACTCGCCGTAGAGCCGCAGCGCCTCGTCGGCCAGCGCCTGCGCATCGTCGAGCCGTCGCTGGTCGAGGCGGAGCGAGCTCTCCAGCCGCAGCAGCTCGGCCCGCGCCGGGAGGTTGCCGGTGAGGCTCTGGTCGAGGCACTCCTCGGCGCGGCGAAAGGCCCGCTCGCTCCCCCACAGCTCGCCGAGGACCCGCGAGGCGTTGCCGAGATAGGCCCATGCCTTCCCGCGCAGATCGAGCAGCCAGCCGGGATCGTAGGCCTCGCCGGCGAGCAGCTCCGAGATGCGCACCGCCAGCTCGGCGAGCGCCACGGCCTGCCCCGGATCGTCGCCGGCCGCCCTCATGCTCGCCCGCAGGAGGAGCTGGCAGAGCGCCCAGGTGTGGTACCTCTCGTCGTCGCGCACGCGGGCGAGCTGCGCATCGGCCGGCTGCGCCAGGAGCTCGGCGAGGAGCGCCGGTGCCTCGCGCCCCTCGAAGAGGGCCACCCGCTCGTCCCAGTGCCCCACCTCCGCCTGCAGCCGGCGCAGCTCCTCGTAGGTCCCCTGGCAGGTGGGACAGGCGGCCAGGAAGTGCGGCACGACCTCGCGCAGCAGCTCCTCGTGCTCGAGATCGCCCGCCAGCCACCTCGCCAGCGTCTCGATCGAAAGATGGTTTTCCTTCACTCGAATCCCCCCGGAGCGATTGTTCGGCCCGAGCGCGAAGACGGCGCGCCGAGCCGTGGAGAGCGCTTCGCTCAGAAGGATAGTTTCCCCAGGAGGATATTTCGTGACACGAAAAGACGAAACAGCGGGCCGGCGAGGCCGGCCCGTCGAAACCCTCCTCAGTGGTGGCCGTCGGGGTCGAGCGAGCCCCCGGCATCGGCGGCGGGATTGCCGCCCGGGCTGGGGATGATCACCTTCGGCTTGCCGTCCGGGTCGAGCGAGCCGCCTTCCGCGCCGCGCGCCGAGGTCAGCGAATGCGACGGTGCGCCGCTCCACAGACCGGTCAGGAAACTCCAGGTAAGCTGCAGCCAGTCAGCGCTTTGGACGGCACCGTGCGATGCAGGGGAGGCCGGCTGGGGACGGCCCTGGGCGAGCGCCGGCAGGGCGGCGAGCGAGAGGGAGAGGACGAGGGCGAGAGCGGACCGCTTCAGTGCACGGCGTACCATGTGCGCCTCCGGATCGGGCGGGCCTCGCGCCCGGCGGCATGCCGCGCCGAGCCCGCCCCTAACCCAAGGGACGTTCCTGAGATCCGCAACCGAGACATTGAGCGATATCTCTTTGCGCGACGCTCGGCGTGAAGCATCGCCGCCGCGCGCGCCTCGAATCCGCCCGCGCCGCTGAAAATCGGGGGCAACTCCGCAGAAATAAAGGGCTTGGCAAGACCTTCCCCGGCGTGCTACCCTGCCCGACCAAGTTGAGCGACCAAAGCCTCAAAGTCAAACCGCGCCGCTGGTATCAGTGGGCTCCTCGCTTCTAGGGAGTAGCGATGCTGCCGAAGCACGCCGACACCCCATCCCCTCGCGCCCTCCGCACCTCCCTCCTGGCCGTACCCTTGAGCCTCTCCGTCCTCCTCGCCGGTGGTCTGCCGGCGATGGCGCAGAGCCTCGACGGCTCGCGCGCCTCGATGCTGCGCCAGAACTTGGGCGCCCAGCAGGAGGGCCTGACCTATCTGCGGACCGTCGGCGACGTCCAGGACTTCACCCAGCGCGGCCTCCTGGTCCCCTTGACCGGCAGCGCCGACTACGAGCTGGCGACCGGCGAGGTCTCCTTTCCCGTCGCCCGCGTCGAGGTCAAGGCGTTCATCGAGCAGCTCGCCCACCACTACCGCGCCGCCTGCGGCGAGCCCCTTGTGGTGACCAGCGCCACGCGGCCGATCAACCGCCAGCCGCACAACGCCTCCGAGATCTCGGTGCATCCGACCGGCATGGCGGTCGACCTGCGGCGCAGCGACCGCGGCTCCTGCCGGCGCTTCGTCGAGACCGCCCTCCTCTCGCTCGAGGGGAAGGGCCTCATCGAGGCCACCCGCGAGCACTGGCCGCCGCATTATCACGTGGCGGTCTTCGCCGAGCCCAACCTCCGCTACCTCGACGGCACCCCCGACGAGATGCCGCCGCCGCAGATGGCCGCCCTCGAGGCGGCCGGCGCCGCGGCGCCGGCGGTGCCCTACATCCACCGCTCGGCGGCGCCGAGCTACGTCGCCGCGTCGTCCTCCTCCCGCAGCGGCTCGACGGCGCGCGGCCGCAGCGCCCGCGGTCACACCACCCGCAGCCGCCGCAGCCATACCCGCACGTCCCACGGCAAGAGCTACCGCGTCGGCCGCGGCGACAACCTCTGGCGCATCGCCCGCCGCAACCGCACCAGCGTCGCCGAGATTGAGCGCGCCAACGGCCTCCACAGCACCGCCGAGCTGAAGCCCGGCCAGATGCTCGCCCTTCCCGCCGTGAAGTAGGGGCGGCGGCGGTCAAGGCCGAGAAGTCCCTCCTCTGCGCTCGATGAACATCGAGCCCCGCGGCGCCCGAGAGGGCGCCGTCGCCGTCCTCAGACGATCGCTCAGCGCACCCGAAACGCCACGATCCGCTGCTGCAATCCCTTCAGCTGCAGCTCGCCGAGCGGCTCGGTGTCGATGGCGCCGGCGAGGAGGCGGTGGGTCTCGGGGCCGATGACGACCTCGCCCGGGCGGGCGACGAGCGCTTCGAGGCGGGCGGCGACGTTGACGGTGTTGCCGAGCACGGTGTAGTCGACGCGGCGGCGGCTGCCGATGTCGCCCACCACCACCGGACCGCTGTTGACGCCGACGCGGGCGGCGAAGCCGGCGAGGCCCTGCTCGCGGCGGCGGGCGCTCCACTCCGCCAGGCGGCGCTGGATCTCGAGGGCCGCCTCGACCGCCCGCCGCGCGTGATCCTTTTGCGGCACCGGGGCGCCGAAGAAGGCCATCACGCAGTCGCCGATGAATTTGTCGAGCGTCCCGCCGGCCTCGAAGATGGCCTCGACGGCGAGCGAGAGGAAGGCGTCGAGTAGCTCGGCGACCTCGCCCGGACGCGCCGTCTCCGAGAAGGTCGTGAAGCCGACGAGGTCGGCGAAGAGCACCGTCGCCTCCGCCGCCCGCGGCCGCCGCAGGCCGCCGCCGCGCTCCTCGTGGAGCACCTCGTCGATCACCGCCGGCGAGTGATAGCGCTCCAGCCGGCTGCGCACCTCGCGCTCGAACTCGGCGCGGCGGGCGTAGCGGATGCGCTCGATCGCCACCGCCACGTAGTTGGCGAGCGCGGTGAGAAAGTCGAGGTCGCGCTCGTTGAAGGCGCCGACCCTGTACGGCGAGTCGAGCTGCACGACGCCGATGATGCGCTCCCCCGACCACAGCGGCGCGCACATCGCGGCGCGGATCTGGTGCATGCGGATCGACTCGCCGCCGGAGAGCCGCTGGTCGGACATCGCGTCGTAGGTCACCAGCGACACCCGCTCCCGCATCACCTCCTGCAGCATCGTCCGCGACACTGGCACGTCGCCCTGCGGCCGCACCTCGACGCGATCCTTGAACCGCGCCAGCTCGCAGACCAGCTCGCCGCCGCCATCTCCGGCGCCGCCGGCGACGCCCTCGGCCCCACCATCGGAACAGAGCAGGAAGAAGCCGCGCTCGACCGGCAGCGCCTC
This sequence comes from uncultured Acidobacteriota bacterium, assembly GCA_963755825.1. Lineage (GTDB taxonomy): Bacteria > Acidobacteriota > Thermoanaerobaculia > Multivoradales > UBA5704 > DATBQN01. Next base: position 2,123,400 of record CAVWLA010000001.1, read on the forward strand.
GAAGGCGAGGCCGAGCACGCGGGCGAGAACGTCGTCGACCCGGTCGGCGGTGATGAGGACACGGCCCAGACGGGTGAGGAAGCCCAGCATGCGGCGGGCGTAGCCGTCCTCGTCCGACCCCTCCGACTCTGCCGTCCCCTCCGACCGCCGCGCGCGGCCGTCGATCGTCGCCGTCGGCGCCGCGGCAACGCCCGGCGACGACCCCGAGACCGGCGGCGCCGCGGGATCGGCGAGCCGATCGAGCGCCGCGGCGAAATCGGCGAGGGGACGGATGATGGTTGCATTCGCGAGCACCGAGGAGCCGAGGACCGACGAACCTCCGAGCGGCGGCGCCGGCCGCGCGGCGGGGACGGCGGCCGCCGCCGGCTCGCTCTCGACCGCCAGCACGAAGATGCCGACCTCCAGCCGATCGCCGACATGGAGCGGCGCGCTCTCGACGGGGATGCGGTTGAGCAGGATGCCGTTGGTGCTCTGCAGGTCGTGGACGGTCCAGGCGCCAGCCGCCGAGCGCAGCTCGGCGTGGTGGCGGGAGACCGAGACGTCGGGGAGCACGACGTCGTTGTCCTGGCCGCGGCCGAGCGTCAAGCGGGCGCCGGCCAGGGGGACGACGCGCTCCTCACCCTCGATGAGGAAACGGAGACGGAGCATCGCGGCCTACGACGTCGCGGCGAGAAAGGATTTCCAGAGGGCGTGGCCGGCGGCGAGCGAGAGCTCGCCGCGGCTGTAGATCTCGTGGAAGGCGGCGGCCACCCGCGGGCAGAACTGCGAGCCGGCGCCGGACATGATCTCGGCCGCGGCGCGCTCGGCCGCCAGGCCCTTGCGGTAGGGGCGGCTGGTGGTCATCGCGTCGAAGGTGTCGGCGACGGCGATGATGCGGGCGACGACGGGGATCTCGTCGCCGCTGAGGCCGTCCGGATAGCCCTTGCCGTCCAGCCGCTCGTGGTGGCTGCGCACGCCGGGGAGCACCCGCCGCAGATCGCTGACGCCGGCGAGGATCTCGGCGCCGTCGACCGGATGGCGGCGCATGATCTCCATCTCCCTGGCGTCGAGCGGGGCGGGCTTGCCGAGGATGGCGTCCTGGACGAAGATCTTCCCCACGTCGTGGAGGGTCGCCGAGAGCCAGAGCTCCTCGAGGTCGGCGCGGTCGAGCCCCAGCTCGCGCCCGAGGAGGACCGAGTAGCTGGTGACCCGGCGGACGTGGCCGCCGGTGTAGGGGTCCTTCTTCTCGATCGCCTCCGCCCAGGCGACCACCGTCTCCATGAACTGCCGCCGCCGCGCCTCGTAGAGGCGGGCGTTCTGCAGCGGATGGGCGAGGATGCCGGCGAAGAGCCGCATGCGCCGCAGGTCGTCGTCGGAGAAGCGCTCGCGGCCGACCGGGTTGAGCAGCTGGAGGACGCCGATCACCGCGCCGTGGGCAACCAGCGGCATGGCGAGGATGGCGCGCGTCCGAAAGAGGCCTTGATGGTCGCCGCGCCAGCGCGGGTCGGCGGCAACGTCGTTGACCAGCTCGGCGTTGCCGGAGAGGGCGACGCTGCCGACGATGCCCTCCCCCACCGGCACCCGCAGGCCGCGGATCTCGCCCGCCGCGCTGCCGCGCACGACGCGGAAGAAGAGCTCGGCGCGCGCCTCGTCGAGCTCCCAGATCGAGCTCGTCTCGGCGTGACAGACCTCCTCGGCCTTGACCAGCGCCAGGTCGAGCACCCGCGCCAGGTCGAGCGTGCCGGTGAGCTGGACGCCGATCTCGAGCAGCATCTCGTACTCGCGGAGGCGCCGGCGCAGGGCGGCCTCGTCGGGCTCCGTCGCCGCGGCGAGCTCGGTGGGCTCCTCGGGGGTTGCCGCCATCGCCGCCATCTTAACCGGCTCCGCAGGCGAGGAAGTCTCCATGGGCGGGGTCGCGGGCGCCGGCTCAGGCGCTCAGCTCGTCGAGGTGGCGGTGGAGATCGGCGACGCTCGGATAGCGCTCCTCCGGCTCCTTCTTCAGGCAGCGGAGGATGATCCCCTGCAGCACCGGCGGGATCTCCGGCCAGTGCTCGGCGGGCGGCAGCGGCGCCTCCTTGAGGTGTTTCATCATCAGCTCGATGTCGGTCGGCGCGCTGAACGGCAGCTTGCCGGTGAACACCTCGTAGAAGACGACGCCGCAGGAGTAGATGTCGGCGCGGACGTCCGGCTCGCGCCCCTGCAGCTGCTCGGGCGACAGGTACTGCGGGGTGCCGACGACGAAGCCCGCCTGCGTCTGCCCGGCCTCGGTGCGGACGATCGGCCGCGCGATGCCGAAGTCCATCAGCTTGGCGTTCCCGGTCGGCTCGAGGATGAGGTTCTCGGGCTTGATGTCGCGGTGGATGACGCCGGCGGCATGGGCGACGGCGAGCCCGGCGCAGAGCTGCTTGGCGAGGCGCAGGCCCGCCGAGTAGGGCAGGCGGTGGGTCTGGTCGAGCAGGAAGCGGAGGGTGACGCCGCGCACGTACTCCATGGAGATGAACGGGATGCCGTCGATCTCGCCGAAGTCGTAGGTGCGCAGGACGTTCGGGTGGGTGATCTTGCGCGCCAGCTTGAGCTCGCTCTTCAGGCGGTCGAGCTGGCCGCGGTCGCCCCACAGCTCGCGCTTGAGCATCTTGAGCGCCACCAGATCGTCGAGCTCGCGGTCGCGCGCCTTGTAGATCACCCCCATGCCGCCGGCGCCCAGGACCGAGAGGATCTCGAAGCGGTGCGCCATGAGCGCCCCCGGCTCGATGCCCGAAAGCGTGGCGGCGACCGCCGCCGCGCTCCTGCCGGAGGGGGTCGTCGCGAGGCCCGCCGGCGAGCCGGCGACGACCCGCTCGGCGACGGCGCCGGAGAGCACGTAGAGCGGCTGCGGCGAGACCAGGGCGCGCCGCGGCGCGAGATGATAGCCGGCCCTCTCGAGGCTGGGCTTGAGCTCCTCGTAGACCTCGCGGGAGACGACGATCTCGCCGGCGGTCGCCTCGCGCACCAGGCTGTCGAGCTGCTGCACCGGCAGGCCCACCATCGTGCGCTCCGGCTGCTCGCCCCAGGAGACCGGCCCCACCGTCACGCGGCCGGCGGCGAGGGCGACGAGCGGCGCCTCGACGTCGTCGATGCCATGGAGCGCCTCGGCGGCGACGGCGAGCGCGCGGAGCGCCCGCCCCTCCCCCTCGAAGCGGGCGACGAGGCGCTGGCCGGCGACGCTCTCCACCTGGCCGCGCACGGTGGCGACGGCGCCGGCCAGGCTCTTGAGCTCGGCGCCGAGGCGCGCCAGGCCCGCCTCGGCGTCGCCCGCCCGCCCGAAGGCGCGCAGCTCGACGGCGAGGAGGAGCGCCTCGCGGCTCTGCGTGCCGCCGACGTAGGCGCGCCCCTGCACCGGCTCGGGGAGGGTCCGCGACAGCTCGGTCAGGTAGGTCTCCATGTCGCGCTTCTCGCGCAGGTCGGAGAGCAGCTCGTCGAAGGCGAGGCCGAGGCGGCCCACCTCGTCGCTCCGCTCGACGGCGATCTTCTGGTCGTAGTCGCCCTGCCGCGCCGCCTCCGCCGCCGCCGCCAGGCGGCGCATCGGCGCCAGCGCCTGTCGCGCGAAGACGTACGAGAGGACGGAGGCGAGGAGCACCGAGAGCAGCCCGGCGGCGAGGAGCGCGCCCTGGATCTCGCGGTAGGCGGCGAGCTGCTTGGGGAGCGAGGCGAGGGCGACCGTCGCCGCCACCGTCTTGCCGCCGGCGTCTTTGAGCGGCGCGATGAGCGCGATCCACGGCTCGCCGCGGACGGAGAGCTCGGCGCGGCGCACCGAGACGCCGCGATCCATGACGAGATCCATCATCGCCTTGCGCTCGTGGAGGGTGTCGGTGAGGCTGGCGGCGGTCTCGCGGTCGAGGTTGCTCGCCACGATCGCCGCCTGCTGGTCGACGTCGGCGACGAAGGCGACGTCGGCGCCGCTGATCTTGTTGACCTCGTAGGCCGCGGCGTCGTTAATCGCGAAGCCGGTGACGAGGTAGCCGATCAGGGTGTCCTTGGAGATCGGCACGGCGACCGAATAGTAGAGGTCGCCGCCCTCCTGCCAGACGCCCGCCGCCTCGTAGTCGGAGATGGCGCGCGCCACCAGCGTCCGCTTCGAGAGGTCCTCGCCGGCGGCCTGCGGCCGGTCGCTCCGCGCGATGACGTGGCCGGTGGGATCGAGCACCATGGCGAAGTCGTAGCCGAGGTCCTTGCGGCGCTCGGAGAGGAGATCGAGGATCGAGCGCGCGTCGCGCTGCCCGGAGGCCTCGGCGACGTAGGCGGCGAAGGAGGGGTCGGAGGCGAAGAGACGGGAGAGCAGGCGCAGCCGCTCGTAGCGCTGCGCCTGGAACGCCGCCTGCGCCGAGGAGCTGCTCTCCAGGGCGTCGTCGGCGGCGCGCCGTGCGATGCGGCCGGTCAAGAACGAGGTCACCGCGACGGCGAGGCCGACCGCGAGCAGGACGAGGAGGGAGGAGACCAGGAAGATCCTGGTCGCGAGCGACAACGACCGCTGCCGGCCGGCCGGGCTAGTGCCGGTACTGGTCACGGCCGGAGGTGAAGTACGATTTCCCGTTCTTGTCGAGGTGAGGGGGAACCTGCGGGCGGGTGATCTCGAGGCGGGCGACGACCGGCGACGCGGCGGGGAGCGCCAGCTCGGTGCTCCACGGGTCGACCTGCTCGTGCCAGACGGTGAGCTTACCGGCTCCCTTCGGCAGGTTGGCGAGGACGAAGGAGCCGTCGTCGGCGGGCTGCACGAAGTAGGGCGTGTCGACGACCAGGATGTAGCCGACCATCGACTGGTGGACGTTGCAGTAGACGCGGACGAGACCCGGCGCGTCGAATGTCCGCTCGCGGCCCGGCCCCTTGTGCATGAAACCGAGATCGAAGACGTTGCCGGCGGAGACCGAGAAGGCGTTGTGGAGGATGGGGTCCTCGTTGGCGAACTGCACGCGCGCGCCGACCGGCAGGGCGAGCACCCGCGGCAGGAACTCCTTGCCGCGCGTCGTCATCGTGTAGGTGCCGCCGCGCGTCCGCGCCCGGGCGCCGCTCGCCGGTGCGGACGGCGTGAAGTAGACCACCGCCTGGCGGACGTCGGCGCCGCGCGCCGGGCCGCCGCCGCGAGCCAGCAGCTCGACCCGGCCGCGGATCTCCTCGGCGGGCGCCGCGAGGGCGCCCGCGGCGAGCAAGACGACGAGCCCCGCCGCCCTCAAGCTCCGTTTCGTCCCCCTATCCATCGCTCAGATCCGGAACCGCAGGGTGGCGAGAAACTCGTTGTCGTGCCGGGTGGCGCCCGAGGCGAGGATGAAATCGTTCTTCGAGTACTCGGCGGTCAGGTCGATCCCGGCGACGATCCCCAGGCGGATGCCGGCATCGTACTTCGTCCAGTCCCAGCCGAAGCTGGGCGCCGGGGTCAGCGGGTTGTTCTTGAAGTCGTTCGTGAGCCGCGACACGCGCAGCACCGGCTGAATGGTCGGGAAGAGCTGGCGCTCGGCGACCGCCCAGACGAGCGGCAGGTCGATCGCCCAGGCGACCTCCCCCTCGAGCCCCTTGCGCGGCAGGCCGGCGAGCTTCTCGTCGACGTACTGGCCGAAGAGCGAGAAGCCGCCCAGGTAGAGGCGGAGGTTGGCGCCCAGGTCGCGCTTCTGGTCGCCGCTGATCGGCAGCGGGGCCTGGCTGAACGGCCCGCGCAGCAGCTGCAGGTCGCCGAGGTAGAAGCTGCCGTCGTGCTCGACCCCGTCGGCGAGCTTGCGCTGGTAGCCGTACGCCATGAGGTCGAAGGCGCGGCGGCCACCGGCGTCGGCAAAGCGGATGCCGAGCGCACCCCCCACCTGCGGATCGCTGGTGGCGGCGAGATCGCTCACCTCGGTGTCGTAGAGGATGACGATGCCGCTCTTGAGCGCCGGGTCGGGGTTCGGCTGCAGGAAGGCCGGCGTGCCGTTGTCGCCGGCGAGCGCGTTGGGGTCGCGCAGGAAGACCGGGTTGCCCTCGGTCAGCGTGCCCTTGAGATAGACGTGGCGGCCGAGGTCGACGCCGAGCTCGAGGCCGGCGTCGTTGAAGCGGTTGAACGCCGTCGAGACCAGGCCGTAGCTCTCCAGGTGGCGGTCGTTCTGGCGCTCGAACTTGGGGAGCTTGCCGATCTTGAGATAGGCGCCGGAGCCCGGCGGCAGCAGGCCGGGGTCGGTCTCGCGGCCGAAGCGCACCCAGAGCTCCTTGACGTCGGTCTGCTTGCCGGTCGAGGTCGGGTTGCGGTCGTAGAGGTCGATGAAGTCGAGGCGGCCGTGGGCGACGATCCACTCGCTCCAGGTGGCGTCGACGGTGAGGATGAGCAGCGAGACCTCGAAGTGCGAGCCGGCGTCGACGGTCTCCTCCATGGCCTGCTTCTGCCCCACCGGCAGCATCTCGGGGGTGAAGGGGAACTTGACCGGGAACTTGTTGTCGTCGCTGTGGCGGAAGTTCATCCGCCCCTCGACGCCGAAGGCAAGCTTCGGCACCAGGGGGGAGCGGTCGTCGGCAGCGGGCGCGCTCTCGGCGGGCTGTCCGTCCGGCTTGGCCGCCGGCGCGGCCTCCTCGGCCCAGAGCGGGGAGGAGAGCGCCACGGCGAGCACCGCCTGGCCCAGCAGGCATGCACACCGCGCCCGGCCCTCTCGTGCCGCCCAGAGCATCCGATCGCAACCTCCTGCCCCTCGCCTACGGAGTCGGGAGGTAGCTTAGATCGCTCGGGGGGCGCAGTAAAGGGTGGAGCCTGGCGGGTCGCGGGTCAGTCTGGTTCCGGGAACGGTTGCCCGGAAGGGCGCGATGGGCGGGCGGGGCCGAGGGCGACCGCCCGCAGGAGACCAAACTGAGCCGCGACGGCCGATCAGCAGACGGCGCGGCGGCGGCGCATCTGCTGCACGATGAAGCCGGCGGCGAGGAGCCACACCGGCACCGTGAAGAAGCCGACGCGCACTTCTTGTGTCAGGACGCCTTTGAGATCTTTCTTGAGCTTCATGAGCTTGCTCATGCCGGGGCCTCCGAGAGCGTGGGCGAGACCGGGACGAGCCCGGTCGGCCGTCGCCCGGAGAGAGTGCAAGAGCGGCGCCATCCGCCGGCTCCGCCGAGGTCCCCGCACGCCGCTCTCGGATCTCGCAGATATGGGATGATCGCGGCTCGTCGCCGCCCGTTCGGAGGTCGTCATGGCCGTCTCGTCCGAAGACTTTCGCAACGCCCTCAGCCATTTTCCGGCGGGGGTGACCATCACCACCATGCGCGCCGGCGAGCACATCCACGGCCTCACCGTCTCCGCCTTCGCCTCGGTCTCGGCCGAGCCGCCGCTGGTCACCGTGGTAATCGACAACCGGCATCGCGCCAAGGAGCTCCTCGAGCAGCCGGAGGCGGTCTTCGCGGTGAACTTTCTCCGCCACGACCAGCGCGAGCTCTCCAACCGCTTCGCCTGGCTGAAGGACGAGGACCGCTTCGCGGTCGGCAACTGGGGTGTGGCGACGACCGGCGCCCCCATCCTCGCCGACGCCATGGCCTGGCTCGACTGCCGGATCTACGCCCGCTACCCCGCCGGCACCCACACGGTCTACATCGGCGAGGTGGTGGCGAGCAGCGTGCCGGAGGAGGGGGTGGCGCCGCTCGTCTACTGGCAGCGCGGCTATCGCCAGCTCCATATCCACCCGCCCGAGGAGAGCTCGACGGCGGCGGAGGTCGAGGGCGTCACGGTCGTCTCCGCACAAGAGAAAACGGCCGGCTAGGCGCCGGCCGTCTCTCAAACAAGCTTCGGTAAAGGCTCAAGCGGGAGCGTCAGGTCAGGCGCCGCCGCCCTTCTGGCTCTTCGTCGTCGTCCGGCCGGTGGTCGCCGGGCCCTTGGGTGGCTTCTTCGGCCCGTCGTCCCGCTTGCGGGATTCCTTCTTGCCGGTCACCGCGCCCTTGTCGGCCGCCGGCTTCGGGCCCTTGGCCAGCTTCTTGCCCTTCTTGTCCTCGGACTCGGGCGCCGCCGCGGCGGCCTCGCGTTCGACGAACTCGAGCACCGCCATCTCGGCGCCGTCGCCCTGGCGGGGTCCGAGCTTGACGATCCGCAGGTAGCCGCCCGGACGCTCGGCGAACCGCGGCGCGATCTCGTCGAACACCTTCTTGACCATCGTGCGGCGCTTCTCGCTGTTGGGCATGCGGGCGAGCACCCAGCGGCGGGCGGGCACGGAGTCGATCTTGCCGCGGGTGATCAGCTTCTCGGCGATCGGGCGCAGCTCCTTGGCCTTCGGGAGCGTGGTGACGATGCGCTCGTTCTCGATCAGCGACTGCAGCTGGTTGCGGAACAGCGCCTCGCGATGAGCGCTGGTACGCCCTAGCTTCCGGTGCTTCATGGCGTGACGCATGACGCTCTCTCCTTAGGCCGAGGCGGAGACGCCGGCGGCGGGCCGGTCCGGCACGTCCATCCCCAGGGCGAGGCCGAGCTTGTCCAGGACCTCCTGGACCTCCTCGAGGGACTTGCGGCCGAAGTTCTTGGTCTCCAACATGTCCTTCTCGCTGCGGCGGACCAGATCGCGAAGGGTGTGGATGTTGGCATTCTTGAGCGAGTTCGCCGAGCGCACCGAGAGGTCCAGCTCGTCGATGTTCTTGGCGAGCAGGGCGTCGAGGCCGGCGAGCTCCTCGCGGCCGAGCTCGCCGCCGTCCTGCCGCAGGCTCTCCTCGGTCTGGATGAAGATGCCGAGGTGGTCCTTGAGCAGCATCGCGGCGAGCGATACCGCCTCCTCCGGGCCGATGGTGCCGTTCGTCCACACCTCGAGGACGAGGCGCTCGAAGTCGGTCGTCTGACCGAGACGGGCGGCCTCGACGCGATAGTTGACGCGCCGCACCGGGCTGTGAGCGGAGTCGACCGGGATCCAGCCGATGCCCATCGCCTCGTCGAAGTTGCGGTCGGCCGAGACGTAGCCGCGGCCCTTCTTCACCTGCGCCTGCAGCTTCAGGTGGCCTTCCTCGTTGACCGTGGCGAGGTGCACGTTGGCGTCGTGGACCTCGATCTGCGGGTCCTCGGTCATGTGGCTGGCGGTGACGTCCGCCGGCCCCTGCACGTCGATCGACATCACCTTCGCCTCCTCGGAGTGGAGGACGATGGGGATCTGCTTGAGGTTGAGGATGATGTCGGTGACGTCCTCGACGACGCCGGGCACCGAGGAGAACTCGTGCAGCACGCCCTCGATGTTGATCGCCGTGATGGCGGCGCCCTCGATCGAGGAGAGCAGGCAACGGCGCAGCGCGTTGCCGATGGTGGTGGCAAAACCGCGCTCGAACGGCTGCGCGGTGAACTTACCGTATGTCGCGGTCAGCGTCTCGGCTTCGACCTCGACCCGCTTGGGGCGCTGAAAACCCTTCCAAAGCATAGGCACTCCTTTATTTGGCTCGCTCGCCTAGCGGCTGTAGAGCTCGACGATGAGCTGCTCCTGAATCGGGAGCTTGATGTCCTCACGGGCGGGGAGGCGGAGGACTTTGCCCGTAACGTTCTCGGCGTCCAGCTCCAACCACTCGGGGACGCCGCGCCCGCGCGCCGTCTCGACGCTCGAGCGGATGAAGGCATTCTTGCGGCTGGACTCCTTGACCGCGACGACCTGGCCGGACTTCACCTGGTAGGAGGGGATGGAGATCTTCCTGCCGTCGACGGTGACGTGGCCATGGCGCACGAACTGGCGGGCCTGCGCCCGCGAGGCGGCGTAGCCGAGGCTGTAGGCGACGTTGTCGAGGCGCCGCTCGAGCATCACCAGGAGGTTCTCGCCGGTGATCCCCTTCTTGCGGTCGGCCTCGGCGAAGTAGGTGCGGAACTGCGCCTCGAGGACGCCGTAGATCCGCTTGACCTTCTGCTTCTCGCGCAGCTGCAGGCCGTAGCCCAGGGTGCGGCGGCCGCGGCGGGTGCCGTGCTGGCCGGGGGGGAAGTTGCGGCGCTCGACGGCGCACTTCTCCTTGAAGCAGCGGTCGCCCTTCAAGAACAGCTTCATCCGCTCCCGGCGGCAGAGCCGGCAGACGGGTCCTGTATATCTAGCCACTGATCTTCTCCTCGACGTCCTCTCCCCGACGCTACGGGGAATTCAACTCAGGAAGACGCCCGGCGGGGATCCTGGACACCAGGATCTCGGGAACCCGCCGGCCTCCCGTCGACTGCGTTCTGAAGCTACACGCGCCGGCGCTTGCGCGGCCGGCAGCCGTTGTGGGGGATGGGGGTGACGTCCTTGATCGACTTGACCTCGATGCCGGAGGCCTGCAGGGCGCGGATGGCCGACTCGCGGCCGGCGCCGGGCCCCTTGACCAGCACGTCGACCGAGCGCAGGCCGGAGTCCTTCGCCCCGTTGCCCGCGTTCTGCGCCGCCACCTGGGCCGCGAAGGGCGTGCCCTTGCGGGAGCCCTTGAAGCCGATGCGGCCCGCCGAGGACCAGGAGAGGAGATTACCCTCGGGGTCCGCGATCGAGATGATCGTGTTGTTGAACGTCGCCTGAATGTGGGCGACCCCATGGGGCACCAAGCGCTTCTCCTTCTTCTTGGCGCCCTTGCGCTCCTTCTTGCCTTCCGGTTTCGCCATGATCTCCGTTCACTCCAGGCCGCTACTTCTTGACGGCCTTCTTCTTGCCCGCCACGGCGCCGCGCCGGGGGCCCTTGCGGGTGCGGGAATTGGTCTGGGTGCGCTGGCCACGGGCGGGCAGGCCCTTCCGGTGGCGGACGCCGCGGTAGCAGCCGATCTCCATCAGCCGCTTGATGTTCTGGCTGACGTCCTTGCGCAGGTCGCCCTCGACCTGGCCTTCGTCCTGAATCACCTTACGGATGCGCCGCGCCTCGTCCTCGGTCAGATCCTTGACCTTGGTCTCCGCCGGCACCTCGGACTTGACGAGGATGTCCTTCGAGCGCGAGCGCCCGATGCCGAAGATGTAGGTCAATCCAACCCAGACCTGCTTGTTCTGGGGAAGGTCCACCCCTGCGATGCGTGCCATAGTCCCTTCCTATCCCTGACGCTGTTTGTGCTTGGGGTTCTCGCAAATCACCCGCACCACGCCCTTCCTTCGGACGACTTTGCACTTCGGGCAGATCCGCTTGACCGACGAACGTACTTTCATGACCGCACTTCCTTTCGAGCCTCGCCTACTTGAGACGGTAGACGATGCGACCCCGGTTCAGGTCGTAGGGAGACAGCTCGACCAGCACCCGGTCCCCCGGGAGGATGCGGATGAAGTGCTTCCGCATCTTACCCGAGATATGGGCCAGGACCTGATGCTTGTTCTCGAGCTCGACCCGGAACATCGCGTTCGGGAGCGGCTCGACGACGGTCGCCTCGACCTCGATCGCTTCTTCTTTCTTGGACAATCAACGCCTCGCTCTGCTCTCCGGTGAAGAACGGCCAAACGATCGGCCGGTCTCGCGCTACCCATCTGTTCGACTCGTTCCGCGCTGCCCTCAGACCCGGCCGAGCACCTTGGCGCCGCCGCCGGTGACCGCCACCGAAAACTCGAAATGCGCCGACCGCGAGCCGTCGACGGTCCGCGCCGTCCAGCCGTCGGCGTCGACCCGCACGTCGCAGGAGCCGGCGTTGATCATCGGCTCGATGGCGAGGACCATGCCGGGCTTGAGCTTCGGCCCTCTGCCCGGCTCGCCGAAGTTGGGCACCTGCGGGTCCTCGTGGAGCGCCGTGCCGATGCCGTGGCCGGAGAACTCGCGCACCACCGAGAAGCCCTGGCTCTCCGTGTACTGCTGCACGGCGTGGCCGATGTCGGACAGCCGCGCTCCCGGCCGCACCTGGGCGACCGCCAGCTCGAGCGCCTTCTCGGTCACCGCCAGCAGCCGCTGGGCCTCCGGATCGACGGTGCCGACCGCGAAGGTCCGCGCCGCGTCGCCGTAATAGCCCTTGTAGAGCACCCCGCAGTCGATGCCGACGATCTGCCCCTCGCGGAGCGGCTCGTCGTTGGGGATGCCGTGGACGATCACGTCGTCGACCGAGATGCAGAGGGTCGCCGGGTAGCCGCGGTAGCGCAGGAACGCCGGCACCGCCCCGGCCTGCCGGATGGCGCTCTCGGCGTAGCGGTCGAGCTCGCGCGGGGTCACCCCGGGGACGATCATGCCGCCCACCCCCTCGATCACCGCCAACACGATGCGGTTGGCCGCATCCATCAGCTCGATCTCGCCCGGCGTCTTCAGAACGACCATCGCCATCCCATTCCCGTCAGCTCGGCGAGCCGGTCAGGCCCAAGGCGCCGAGCATCTGTGCCGTCACGTCGGCAACCGACCGGTTGCCGTCGATCTCGTGCAATAGGCCCCGCCGGCCGAAATAGCCGATCAGAGGCTCCGTCTTTTCCCGGTAGACCCGCAGTCGTGCACGCACAACGTCCTCGCGGTCGTCCTCACGCCCGCGAGAGAGAGTCCGGCGGACCAGCTCCTCCTCCGGTACCTCGAAGAGGAGAACAGCGTCGAGCCTCATATCCTTCCCGGCGAGGATGCCGTCCAGCGTCTCGGCCTGCGGCACCGTCCGCGGATAACCGTCGAGGAGGAAGCCGCCGCCGCACTGCGCCAGGCGGTCGCGCACCACCTCCGCCATCGTGGCGTCGTCGACCAGCGCTCCCGAGGTCATGATCGCCGCCACCCGCGCGCCGAGCTCGCTGCCGGCCTTCGCCCCCTCGCGGAGCAGCTCGCCGGTGGAGATCGCCGGCACCCCCAACGTCCGTGCCAGGAATGCCGCCTGCGTCCCCTTGCCCGCCCCGGGAGGTCCCAGGAGGACGATCTTCAAAGAGCTGGACGGGCGCTCGCCGGCCCGGACGCCGCGCGGCGCCTCGGAGCCGGCGGAGGCGCCGCCGGGATCAGCCGCGTCGCCCACGGACACGGCCCTTCTTCATGAATCCCTCGTAGTTGCGCATCACGAGCTGGCTCTCGATCTGTTGGATCGTGTCCATCGCGACGCCGACGACGATCAGAAGCGACGTGCCGCCAAAGTAGAAGTTGATCCCCATGCCCTCGGTGAACCAGGTGGGGAAGTAGGGGTCGAGGTAGGCGCCGAGCACCGGCACGCCGCTCACCTTGATGCCGGTGAGCAGGAACTCCGGCAGCACGCTGACCGCCGCCAGGTAGATCGCCCCGACCAGGGTCAGGCGGGTGAGGATGCGGTCGATGTACTCCTCCGTCCGCTTGCCGGGGCGGATGCCCGGGATGAAGCCGCCGTACTTCCGCATGTTCTCGGCGACGTCGGTCGGGTTGAAGATGATCGACACGTAGAAGTAGGAGAAGAAGATGATCGTCACCACCTGCAGCAGGTAGTAGATCGGCTGCCCGTAGCTGACGAAGCCGACCAGGTCCTGCACCCACTGCACGCTCTTGAAGGCCGGGATGGCGCCGATCGTCGTCGGCACCATGATGACCGACTGGGCGAAGATGACCGGGATGACGCCGCCGGTGTTGACGCGGAGAGGCAGGTACGTGCTCTGGCCGCCGTAGACCTTCCGGCCGACCACCCGCTTGGCGTACTGGATCGGGATGCGCCGCTGCGCCCGCTCCATGTAGACGATGAAAGCGACGACCAGCACCATGAAGACGAGGAGCGGCACGATCTTCAGCAGCTCGAGGTTGCCGCGCTGCAAGCTCTGCGTCGTCGAGTAGATCGCCGGGATGATGCCGACGACGATGCCGGCGAAGATGATGAGCGAGATGCCGTTGCCGACGCCGCGCTCGCTGATCTGCTCGCCCAGCCACATGACGAAGGCGGTGCCGGTGGTCAGCGTGATGACCGTCATGGCGCGGAAGCCCCAGCCCGGATGCGGCACCAGGGTGGCGCCCGCCGGCGTCGTCATCCGCTCCAGGAAGAGGGCGATGCCGCTCCCCTGGATGATCGAGATGAGGACGGTGCCGTAGCGGGTGTACTGGGTGATCTTGCGGCGGCCGAGCTCGCCCTCCTTCGAGAGCTTCTCGAGGTAGGGCCAGACGACGGTCAGCAGCTGCAGGATGATCGAGGCCGTGATGTACGGCATGATCCCCAGCGAGAACACCGCGATCCGCCGCAGGCTGCCGCCGGTGAAGGTGTTGACGAAGCCCATCAGGGTCCCTTCGGTCGCCTTCCACGCCTCGAGCAGCGCGCGGGGATCGATCCCCGGCACCGGGACGTGGCAGCCGATCCGATAGACCGCGAGGAGCGCAAAGGTGAAGAAGATGCGCTTGCGGAGATCCGGGATGTTGAAGATGTTCCGGAAACTTTCTAGCACGCTCTAGAGCTCCTCGCAGCGACCGCCCGCCGCTTCGATCTTGGCGCGGGCCGACTTGCTGAACTTGTGCGCCGAAACGGTGATCGCCTTCGCCACCTCGCCGTCGCCGAGCACCTTGACCGGGCGGCCGGAGCGCACCAGGCCGTGGGCGGCGAGCGCCGCGGGATCGATGACGCCGTCGGAGGCGGCGGCCTCGCCGAGCGCCGCCAGCATGCCGACGTTGATCACCGCGAACTCGACCTTGAAGATGTTGGTGAAGCCGCGCTTCGGCACCCGCCGCACGAGGGGCATCTGGCCGCCTTCGAAGCCGGGCCGGCTGCGATAGCCGGAGCGCGACTTCTGCCCCTTCTCGCCCTTGCCGGCGGTCTTGCCGAGGCCGGAGCCCGGACCGCGCCCCACCCGCTTCTTCGAATGCTTGCTCCCCTTGGCCGGGGACAGCTCGTGCAGCTTCATGACCTCTCCTCTGATCCCACGATCTCGACCATGTACTCGATCTTCTTGACCGCGCCGCGGACCGCCGGGGTGTCCTCGCGCAGCACCTCGTGACGGATGCGCCGCAGGCCGAGACTCCTCAATACCTCACGGTGCGTGCGGACGGTGCCGATGGAGCTCTTGAACTGGCGGATGCGGAGCATCCCGCCCGACTTGGCGCCGGCGGCGGGAGCCTTCTCGTCTGCCTTGGGCTTCTTCTCTGCCATGGTTTACCTGCTCTCTCTCAGGCCGTCGGCGCGGCGGGCGCGGCAGCGGGAGCCGCCGGGGCTGGAGCCGCGGCAGGCGGGGTGCTCGGAACGGTCGGGGCGGCCGGAGTCGGCACCGGGCGCGCCGGCGCCGCTTCGCCCACCTCGGGAAGCCCGCGCATGCGGCGGACGTCGGACTCCTGGCGCAGGGCGAGGAGGGCGGCGAAGGTCGCCTTGACCACGTTGTGCGGATTGGTCGAGCCGAGCGACTTGGTCAGGATGTCCTGGATGCCGGCGGTCTCGACGACCGCGCGCACCGGGCCGCCGGCGATGACGCCGGTGCCCTCGGAGGCCGGCTTCAGCAGCACGCGGCCGGCGCCGAAGATCCCCAGCGCCTCGTGCGGGATGGAGGTCCCCTTGAGCGGCACCTGGATCATGTTCCGCTTGGCGATGTCGATCCCCTTGCGGATGGCCATGGGGACCTCCTTCGCCTTGCCGGCGCCGTAGCCCACGCGGCCGTTGCCGTCGCCGATCACCACCAGCGCCGAGAAGGAGAAGTTCTTGCCTCCCTTGACGACCTTGGTGACGCGGTTGATGTGGACGACCTGCTCAAAAAACTCGCTCTCGCGCTCGAAGTCCCTGGCCAAAGCTATCTCCTTGCTTGCCCTTGCCTTAAGCGGCCCGCGTTCTCAGCCGGATGGCTAGAACTGCAATCCCTTTTCGCGGGCGGCCTCGGCGACCGCCTTCACGTTGCCGTGGTAGATGTAGCCGCCGCGGTCGAACACCACGCGCTCGATGCCCTTCGCCTTGGCGCGCTCGGCGACCACCTGGCCGACCAGCTTGGCGGCCGCCGCGTTGGCGGCGGAGCCGGTCAGCTGGCTCTTGATCTCCGGGTCGGCGGAGGTCGCCGCCACCAGCGTCATCCCCTGGTGGTCGTCGATGACCTGCGCGTAGATGTACTTGAGGCTCTTGTAGACGGCGAGGCGCGGCCGGTCGGCGGTGCCGCGCACGCGGCTCCGCACCCTGAGGTGAGCGCGCTCGCGGCGCTCCCGCTTCCTCTGCATGCTCTTCGTCACGTGCTCGGTCATCGCGCTTCCCTCTCCAGAGCCCCGGCGGGTCGGCCGCGGCGGCTACTTGCCGCCGGCCTTGCCGACCTTGCGGCGCAGAACTTCCTTGGTGTACTTGATCCCCTTGCCCTTGTAGGGGTCGGGACGGCGCAGGCCGCGGATCTCGGCCGCCACCTGGCCCACCTTCTGCCGGTCGGCGCCGGAGACGGTGATCTTGTTGGTGCGGTCGATCTCGATCTTGATCCCCTCGGGGATGGCGAAGATCACCGGGTGCGAGTAGCCGAGGGCGAACTGCACCACCTTCTCCTTCACCTCGGCGCGGTAGCCGACGCCGACGATGTCGAGCTCCTTGGTGAAGCCCGTCGCGGCGCCGTTGACGGCGTTGGCGAGGAGGGCCCGCAGCAGGCCGTGCTTGGCGCGCTCGGGGCCGCTGTCGCCGCTCCGCGCGATGGTGACGACGTTATCCTTCACCTCGACCGGATAACCCGGGAAGACGGGCTGCGCGACCTTGCCCTTGGGGCCCTCGGCGTGGAACATCCCGTCCTTCACCTCGATCTTGGTCCCCGCCGGGACGTTGATCGGCATTCTTCCTATACGCGACATGCGAAAGCCTCCTCGAATTCCAGACTTGCCGGGTGAGCGCTCACCAGATCTCGCACATCAGCTCGCCGCCCACCCCGCGCTCGCGCGCCTGGACGTCGGAGAGCAGCCCCTGCGAGGTGGAGAGGATGGCGACGCCGAGACCGTTGCGCACCGGCTGCACCTCCTTCGAGCCACGGTAGACCCGGCGGCCGGGACGGGAGATGCGCTCGATGCTGCTGATGGCGGGCGTGCCGTCCGGGGTGTAGCGCAGGAAGATGCGCAGCGCCGGCGTCACCTCGCCCTCCTTGCGCTCCATCGCCCGGAACTCCCGGATGAAGCCCTGCTCCTTGAGCAGCTTGCAGATCTCGATCTTGAGCTTCGAGGTCGGCACGTCCAGCCGGTCGTGCTTGGCCAGGTGGGCGTTGCGGATGCGGGTCAGCAGATCCGCGATGGGGTCGGTCATGCTCATCGTCGTCTCCTTCGGGTCGGTCCCGGCGTCCGAGATCCCTACCAGCTCGCCTTGATGACGCCCGGCAGGTAACCCTGCAGAGCCAGGTCACGGAGGTGGATGCGGCAGAGCCCGAACTTGCGGTAGAACCCGCGAGGGCGACCGCAGATTCTACACCGATTGCGGTGCCGGATCTCGAACTTCAGCTTCTTTCTCTCTTTCGCTACTTTCGCGGTCGTCGCCACTTGGTCCGTCTCCTTCCGCCGCCTACCGTTGGAACGGCATGCCGAGCTCGCGCAGGAGAAGCTGCGCCCGCTCGTCGTTGCCCGCGGTGGTCACGATGGTGATGTTCATTCCCTTGGCGCGCTCCACCTTGTTGTAGTCGACCTCCTGGAAGATCAGGTGGTCGCGGATACCCAGGGTGTAGTTGCCGCGCCCGTCGAAGCTCTTCGTCGGCACGCCGCGGAAGTCGCGCACGCGGGGAAGGGCGACCGAGATCAGGCGATCGAGGAACTCCCACATGCGCTCGCCGCGCAGCGTCACGCGGGCGCCGATCGGCATCCCCTCGCGCAGCTTGAAGGCGGCGATCGACTTCTGGGCGCGGGTCACCGTCGGCCGCTGGCCGGCGAGCGCCGCGAGCTCCTCGACGGCGTCGTCGAGGATCTTGATGTTCGAGATCGCCTCGCCCATGCCCATGTTGAGCGACACCTTCTCGATCTTCGGCACCGCCATCTGGTTCTCGATGCCGAACTCCTTCTTGAGCTTGGGCACCACCTCGTCGAGGTAGAGCTTCTTCAAGCGGGGGACGTAGCCCTCCCGATCCTCGGGGGTCTCGGGGGTGTCGTCGACGGCGGGCTTGCCGCCCTTGGCGGCCTTGCCCTTGTCCGGCTTGCCGCCCTTCCCCTTGCTGTCGGTCTTCTTCTTGTCGGTCGCCATGTCTCGTTTCTACCTCTCGGGCGCTAGCTGAACGTGGCGCCGCAGTTCTTGCAGACGCGCTGGCCGCGGCCGTCCTCGAGGCGCTTGCGCCCCAGCCGCGCGGGCTCGTTGCACTCCGGGCAGATCACCATCAGGTTGGAGATGGCGATCGGCGCCTCGCGCTCGAGGATGCCGCCCTGGATCCCCTTGTTGGGGTTGGGGCGGGTGTGCCGCTTCATCATGTTCACGTGCTCGACGACCGCCTTGCCCGACGCGGAGAGCACGCGGAGCACCCGCCCCCGCGCCCCCCGGTTCTTGCCGGCCAGCACGAACACCTGGTCGTTCTTGCGGATCTTCCGCTTGGTCACAACCTTCTTTTCTTCCTGCTTCGGCATCTAGATGACCTCCGGCGCCAGGGAGACGATCTTCATGAACCGCTTCTCGCGCAGCTCGCGCGCCACCGGCCCGAAGACGCGGGTGCCGATGGGCTCGTTGGCGTCGTTGACCAGCACCGCCGAGTTGGTGTCGAAGCGGATGTAGCTGCCGTCCTGCCGGCGCTGTTCCTTGACCGTGCGCACGATCACCGCCTTGACCACCTGCCCCTTCTTCACCGTGCCGTCCGGCGAAGCCTCTTTGACGGAGGCGGTGATGACGTCGCCCAGCCGGCCGTACTGGCCCGCCGAGCCGCCGCGCAGGTGGATGCAGGCGATCTTCTTGGCGCCCGAGTTGTCCGCTACGTCCAGAACCGTTCCCATCTGAATCATGGCTAACCCTCTACTGGGCCCGCTTGAGGATCGTGCGGACCCGCCAACGCTTGGTTCGAGACAGCGGCCGGGAGGAGACGATCTCGACCTCGTCGCCGATCTGGCACTGGTTGCCCTCGTCGTGTGCGGCGAACGTCGAGGTCCTCTTCATGTACCGGTGATAGAGCCGGTGGGTGACGGTGTTCTCCACCGCCACGACGACCGTCTTCGCCATCTTGTTGCTCACCACTCTGCCGACCTTCACCTGCCGGCGGCCGCGGGGAGCGGTCTCGGGGGCCGTCGTGCTCGGGGTCTCTGTCGTATCCGCCATCTCGATCTCCTGGTTACCCGCGCTTCTCGCGCAACACCGTCAGCACCCGCGCCATGTCCTTGCGGACGGCGCTCACACGCGACGGCTTCTCCAGCTGCCCCGTGACCTTCTGCAGGCGCAGCGCGAAGAGCTGCTCGGCCAGATCGCGCTCCTTGTCGGTCAGCTCCTCGACCGTCAGATCCCTCATCTCGGACGCTTTCATCGCTCTTACCTCAGCTCCGCGTGGCGGGTGACGAAGCGGGTCTTGATCCCCAGCTTGTGGGAGGCGAGGCGCATCGCCTCCTGGGCGATCTCGGCCGTCACTCCCTCGAGCTCGTAGAGGATGCGGGCCGGCTTGACTACCGCCACCCACTCCTCGGGGTTGCCCTTGCCCTTGCCCATGCGGGTCTCGAGCGGCTTCTTGGTGATGGGCTTGTCCGGGAAGACCCGGATCCAGACCTTGCCGCCGCGCTTGACGTGGCGGGTGATGGCGATACGGGCGGCCTCGATCTGCCGCGCCGTCACCCAGCCCACCTCGAGCGCCTGCAGGCCGAAGTCGCCGAAGGCGATGTAGTCGCCGCCCTTGGCCATGCCCTTCCGGCGCCCGCGCTGCTGCTTGCGATACTTGACCTTCTTCGGCATCAACATGAGTCGATCTCCAGTATTCCTTGGCTAGCTTCAGGCCGTCGCGCGGCGGCTCTTCTCTTTGAGGAGATCGCCCTTGTAGACCCACACCTTGACGCCGATGACGCCGTAGGTGGTGCGCGCCTCGCCCAGCCCGTAGTCGATGTCCGCCTTGAGGGTGTGGAGCGGCAGACGGCCCTCCTGGTACCACTCGCGGCGGGCGATCTCGGCGCCGCCCAGGCGGCCGCCGACCATGATCTTGACGCCCTTGGCGCCGAAGCGGAACGCCGACTCCATCGCCTTCTTCATGGCGCGGCGGAAGGAGACGCGGCGCTCGAGCTGGCCGGCGATCGACTCGGCGACGAGCTGCGCGTCGAGCTCGGGGCGCTGGATCTCCTGGATGTTGATGTGGACCTCGCGCCCCATCTGCTTCTGCAGGTCGTCGCGCAGCTTGTCCACCTCGGCGCCGCGGCGGCCGATGATGATGCCGGGCCGCGAGGTGTAGATGGTCACCCGCAGCTTGTCGGCGGCGCGCTCGATGTCGATCTCCGACACCCCGGCGTGCTGCAGCCGGGCCTTCAACTGCCGGCGCAGCTTCAAGTCCTCGTGCAGGGTGTCGGCGTAGTTGCTGTCGCCGTACCAGCGCGAGTGCCAGGTCTTGTTGTAGACCAGCCGGAATCCGTACGGGTGTGTTTTCTGACCCACAGTTCGTCTCCTCGGTTGCTGCCTCAAGCCTCGCGGCCTAGGCGCCCTTCCTGGTGTCGAGCTTGATCGTGATGTGGCTCTGCCGTTTCAAGATGCGGAACGCCCGGCCCATCGGCGCGGGCTGCACCCGCTTCGCCATCGGACCGCGGTCGACGAAGATCTCCTTGACGTACAGGCGATCGAGATCGACGTGCTCGTCACGGTTCTCGGCGTTGGCGATGGCCGACTTCAGGAGCTTCTTGATGTGCCGAGCCGCCGTCTTGTTGGTCACCTCCAGGGTGTTGACCGCCTCCTGCACCGCCTTGCCGCGGATGAGGTCGGCGACCAGGCGCACCTTCTGCGCCGAGCCTTGGAGAAAGCGGAGTCGCGCTGTCACTTCCATCTTCGTCGTCCTCGCTTGTCGCCGTTCAACTGCATTCAAAGCCCACGCTTCAACGGGGACGCGCGCCCTTTTCGGCCTTCTTGCCGCTGTGGCCGCGGAAGGTCCGCGTCATGGCGAACTCGCCCAGCTTGTGGCCGACCATGTTCTCGCTGACGTAGACGGGGATGAACTTCGCCCCGTTGTGCACCGCGATGGTGTGGCCGACCATCTCCGGGATGATCGTCGAGCGGCGCGACCAGGTCTTGATGACCCGCCGGTCGCCGCGGTCGTTCATCGCGGAGACCTTGTCGAGCAGATGGTCGTCGATGAAATAGCCCTTCTTGAGCGAACGCGCCATGGTCTCTCCGCTCCTTACTTCTTGTTGCGACGGCGGACGATCATCTTGTCCGTGCGCTTGTTGTTGCGGGTCTTGTAACCCTTGGTTGGCACACCCCACGGCGTCGTGGGATGGCGGCCGCCGGAGGTGCGGCCTTCGCCGCCGCCCATCGGGTGATCGACCGGATTCATGGTGACGCCGCGGTTGTGCGGCTTCTTGCCCAGCCAGCGGTTCCTGCCGGCCTTGCCGATCGACACGTTCTCGTGATCGATGTTGCCGACCTGGCCGACCGTCGCGTAGCACTCGACGTGGACGCGGCGCACCTCGCCCGAGGGGAGCTTGACCTGCGCCCAGCCGCCGTCGCGCGCCATCAGCTGCGCCCCGGCGCCGGCGCTCCTCACCATCTGGCCGCCCTTGCCGATCTTGAGCTCGATGTTGTGGATCACCGTGCCGAGCGGGATGAGGCGCAGCGGCAGGGCGTTGCCGAGGTTGACCTCGGCGTCGGCGCCGGACATCACCGAGGCGCCGACCGCGAGGCCGAGCGGCCACAGGATGTAGCGCTTCTCGCCGTCGGCATAGTGCAGGAGGGCGATGCGCGCCGAGCGGTTCGGGTCGTACTCGACCGAGGCCACCTGCGCCGGGATGCCGTGCTTGTCGCGCTTGAAGTCGATCGACCGGTAGCGGCGCTTGTGGCCGCCGCCCCGCCACCAGGAGGTGAGGTGGCCGCGGTTGTCGCGCCCGCCGCTCGAGCTCTTGCCTTCGGTCAGCGCCTTGTGCGGCCGCGAGACCGTGATCTCGTCCGCCGTGAGATGGGTCTGGAACCGGCTGCCCGCGTTCGTCGGATTCTTCTGTTTGATCGCCATCGTCGGTCGTTTCCTTCCCTTAGCGTGGAGGGCCGGGGTCCCTTACATCCCCTCGAAGAACTCGATCGGCTTCTCGCCCGGCGCCAAGCGCACGTAGGCCTTCTTCCAATCCGGCCGCTGGCCGACGAAACGGCCCTGGCGGCGGGTCTTGCCGTGCATCACGGCGACCCGCACCTCGGCCACCTTGACCTTGAACTGGGCCTCGACCGCGCGCTTGACGTCGATCTTGTTGGCGCGGCGGTCGACCTCGAACGCGATGATGTTCTTGTCGTCGCGCAGCACCGTCGACTTCTCGGTGATCAGCGGCCGGCGGATGACTTCCTGGATCCTCATTTCGCGAGCACCTCCACCAGGCGGTTGAGCGCCCCTTCGGAGACCACCAGGTAGCCGCGGTCGACGACGTCGTAGACGTTGACCGCCAGGGCGTCGACCGTCTTCAGGGCCCGGTTGTTGCGCGCCGCGAGCGACAGCTTGTCGTTCTCCCGGCTGTCGACGAGGAGCGCCTTGCCGTCGACGCCGAGGCCGCCCAGCCGCTTGATCAGGTCCTGGGTCCGGTGGCTGTCGATCTCCAGGCTCTCGACGACGACGATCTTCTCCTCGAGGGCTTTGCGAGAGAGGGCCGACTTCAGAGCGTTCCGCTTCTCGCCCGCCGAGAGCGACTTGGCGTGGCTGTGGGGCACCGGGCCCCAGACGATGCCGCCCTTGCGCCACTTGGGGTTGCGGATGTCGCCGACGCGGGCGCGGCCGGTCCCCTTCTGGCGCCACAGCTTCTTGCCCGAGCCGGAGACCTCGGCGCGGGTCTTCGTCTTGTGCGTGCCGCGGCGCTTGCCGGCGAGATAGGCCAGCACCGCCTCGTGGATCAGGTGCTCCTTGAAGGGATACCCGAACACCTCGTCCGGCAGCTCGATCTCGCGCAGGGTACGGTTGTCGAAACTCTTGACCGCGATCTTCATCTCTCTCCCCTATCCCCGCTTGGCGCGCCGGATGGTGATGTAGCCGTCGCGCGCACCCGGCACCGCACCGCGCAGATAGATCAGATTCTTCTCGACGTCGATCTTCACCACCTGCAGGTTCTTCACCGTCACCCGGTCGCCGCCCATGCGGCCGGCGGCGCGCATGCCGGCGAAGACGCGGGAAGGGAAGGCCGAGGAGCCGATCGAGCCCGGCGCGCGATGGAACATCGAGCCGTGGGTGGCGCGGCCGCCGCCGAAGCCGTGGCGCTTGATGACGCCCTGGAAGCCCTTGCCCTTGCTGGTGCCGATGACGTCGACGTACTCGTTCTCGGCGAAGATCGAGGCCTTGACCTCGTCGCCCGGCTTCGGATCGTCGCCCTCGCCCAGGTGGAACTCGGCGAGGCGGCGGACGGGCGGGATCCCCGCCTTCTGGAAGCGGCCGGCGGCGGGCTTGCGGACGCGCTTGGCCGGCCGATCCTCGACCAGGCCGAGCTGCACCGCCTCGTAACCGTCGTTGTCCGCGGTCTTCCTCTGCACCACGAGACAGGGGCCGGCCTTCACCACCGTCACCGGCACGGCGTTGCCCTGCTCGTAGATCTGGGTCATGCCCAGCTTCTTTCCCAGGATGCCTTCCATGACAAGTCCCTCGCTAGCGAACCGTGGTGCTACTTGCCGAACGCCTTGATCTCGACGTCGACGCCGGCGGGCAGCTCGAGCTTCATGAGAGCGTCGACCGTCTGGCTGGTCGGCTCGAAGATGTCGAGCAGGCGCTTGTGCGTCCGGATCTCGAACTGCTCGCGCGACTTCTTGTCGACGTGCGGCGAGCGGTTGACCGTGTAGCGCGAGATGTGCGTCGGCAACGGAATCGGGCCGACGACGCGCGCGCCGGTGCGCCTGGCGGTGTCGAGGATCTCGTACGTCGACGTGTCGAGAATGCGGTAGTCGAACGCCTTCAGGCGAATCCGGATCTTTTCGTTGACCATGGCTCTAGGTTGCCTCGCAGAAAAGCTACTTGACGATCTCCGTGACGGTGCCGGCGCCGACGGTGCGGCCGCCCTCGCGGATGGCGAAGCGCACGCCCTTCTCCATCGCGATCGGCGCGATCAGCTCAACTTCCAGGTTCACGTTGTCACCGGGCATCACCATCTCCGTGCCCTCCGGCAGCTTCGCCACCCCCGTCACGTCCGTCGTGCGGAAGTAGAACTGCGGACGGTAACCGTTGAAGAACGGCGTGTGACGGCCGCCCTCCTCCTTGGTCAGCACGTAGACCTCGCCCTTGAACTTGGTGTGCGGCGTGATCGAGCCCGGCTTCGCCAGCACCTGGCCGCGCTCCACGTCGTCCTTCTTGGTGCCGCGCAGCAGCACCCCGATGTTGTCGCCCGCCTGGCCCTGATCGAGGAGCTTCTTGAACATCTCGACGCCGGTGACGATCGTCTTCGCCGTCGGACGGATGCCGATGATCTCGATCTCGTCGCCGACCTTGACGATGCCGCGCTCCACCCGCCCGGTCACCACCGTGCCGCGGCCGGAGATCGAGAAGATGTCCTCGATCGGCATCAGGAAGTCCTTGTCGATGGCGCGCTCCGGCACCGGGATGTAGGAATCGACGGCGTCGATCAGCTCGATGATCTTCGACCCCCACTCGTCGTCCGCCTTGCCGCTGTCGAGAGCCTTGAGAGCCGAGCCCTTGATGATCGGGATGTCGTCGCCCGGGAAGTCGTAGGACGACAGCAGCTCGCGCAGCTCCAGCTCGACCAGGTCGAGGATCTCCGGATCGTCCACCTTGTCGCACTTGTTCATGAAGACCACCATGTACGGCACGCCCACCTGGCGGGCGAGCAGGATGTGCTCCCGCGTCTGCGGCATCGGGCCGTCCTCGGCCGACACCACCAGGATCGCGCCGTCCATCTGCGCCGCGCCGGTGATCATGTTCTTGACGTAGTCCGCGTGCCCCGGGCAGTCGACGTGCGCGTAGTGGCGCTTGTCGCTCTGGTACTCCACGTGGGCGGTCGCGATGGTGATGCCCCGCTCCCGCTCCTCGGGCGCCTTGTCGATCTGATCGAACGCCACGAAGCTCGCCAGCCCCTTGCCCGCGAGCACCCGCGTGATCGCCGCCGTCAGCGTGGTCTTGCCGTGGTCGACGTGACCGATCGTCCCGATGTTGACGTGCGGCTTCGACCGCTCGAACTTCTCCTTGCCCATGGTCCCCTCCTAGCGCTCCCTATTCAACGGACTCAATCGTTACCGGCCGGCCTCAGCCGGCGGCCTTGGCAACGATCTCTTCGCTGACGCTCTTCGGCGCCTGCTCGTACGAGGCGAACTGCATGCTGTAGTTGGCGCGTCCCTGCGACGACGAGCGCAGGTCGGTGGCGTAGCCGAACATCTCGGAGAGCGGCACCCGGCAGGTGATGACCTGGGCGTTGCCGCGCGCCTCCATCGACTGCACCCGGCCGCGGCGCGAGGTGATGTCGCCGATGACCTCCCCCATGTACTCCTCGGGGGTGACCACCTCGACCGCCATGATGGGCTCCATGAGCACCGGCCGCGCCCGCTTGCAGGCGTCCTGGAATGCCATCGAGCCGGCGATCTTGAAGGCGATCTCCGAGGAGTCGACCTCATGGTAGCTGCCGTAGTAGAGGTCGACCTCGACGCCGGTCACCGGATAGCCGGCGAGCGGCCCGGTCTCGAGAGCTTCCTTGATCCCCTGCTCGATCGGCTTGATGAACTCGCGCGGGATGACGCCGCCGACGATCTTGTTGTTGAAGATGAACTCCGCCTCGGTGGTCGGCCGCATCTTGATCTTGGCGTGGCCGTACTGGCCGTGGCCGCCGGTCTGCCGCACGAAGCGGCCCTCGCCCTCGGCCTCGACGGTGATCGTCTCCTTGTAGGCGACCTGCGGCTTGCCGACGTTGGCGCCGACGTGGAACTCACGCACCAGGCGGTCGGTGATGATCTCGAGGTGGAGCTCGCCCATGCCGGAGATCAGCGTCTGGCCGGTGTCGGGGTCGGTGTGGACGCGGAAGGTCGGGTCCTCCTGCATCAGCTTGCCGAGCGCCAGGCCGAGCTTCTCCTGGTCGACCTTGGTCTTCGGCTCGATGGAGACCGAGATGACCGGCTCCGGGAAGCTCATCGACTCGAGGACCACCGGCGACTTGGAGTCGCAGATGGTGTCGCCGGTCGTCACGTGCTTCAGACCGACCGCGGCGGCGATGTCGCCCGCCCACACCTCGCTGATCTCCTCGCGCTTGTTGGCGTGCATCTTGAGCAGCCGGCCGATGCGCTCGTTGCTGCCGCGCTTGGCGTTGAGCACCGAGGTGCCCGACTCGACGTGCCCCGAGTAGACGCGGAAGAAGGCGAGCTGGCCGACGAACGGATCGCTCATGATCTTGAAGACGAGCCCCGAGAACGGCTGGTCGTCGGCCGACTGGCGGATGACCTGCTGCTCGGTCTTCGGATCGAGGCCCTCGATCGGCGGGATGTCGACCGGCGACGGCAGGTAGTCGACGACGGCGTCCAAGAGCGGCTGCACGCCCTTGTTCTTGAAGGCGCTGCCGCAGATGACCGGCTGCAGGCGGTTGGCGATGGTCGCCCGCCGCAGGGCTCCCTTGAGCTCGGCGTTGGTGACCTCCTCGCCCGAGAGATAGCGCTCGAGGAGCTCGTCGTCGGTCTCGGCGATCGCCTCGACCATCTGCTCGCGCAGGCGGTGGGCGCGGTCGAGGTACTCCTCGGGGATGTCGACCAGCTCGTAGTCGGCGCCCAGCGTCTCGTCCTTGTAGGAGATCCCCTTCATCGTCACCAGGTCGATGATGCCGCGGAGGGTGTCCTCCTTGCCCCACGGGAACTGGATGACGACCGGCGAGGCGGCGAGGCGCGAGCGCATCATCGACACCGTGCGGTCGAAGTCGGCGCCGACGCGGTCCATCTTGTTGACGAAGGCGATGCGCGGCACCTTGTAGTGGTCGGCCTGGCGCCAGACGGTCTCCGACTGCGGCTCGACGCCGGCGACGGCGTCGAACACCGCGACGGCGCCGTCGAGCACGCGCAGGCTGCGCTCGACCTCGGCCGTGAAGTCGACGTGGCCGGGGGTGTCGATGATGTTGATGCGGTGGCTGACGCCGTTCGAGTTCCAGAAGCAGGTGGTGGCGGCGGAGGTGATGGTGATGCCGCGCTCCTGCTCCTGGATCATCCAGTCCATGGTCGCCGTACCCTCGTGCACCTCGCCGATCTTGTAGTTGACGCCGGTGTAATAGAGGATGCGCTCGGTGGTCGTCGTCTTACCGGCATCGATGTGCGCCATGATGCCGATATTCCGGGTGTCCTTGAGGGGTGATTGCCGTGCCATGGTGACGTCTTTCGCCTATCTATCAAGTCTTCGCTGGCTGATTGGAGTCGTGATCTCGCGGCGTGTCGCGCTAGGAAGCCCAGGGTCTCGGATTTGAGTGAAGGAAGCGGACGGCGCGAGGTCTACCAGCGGTAGTGGGCGAAGGCCTTGTTGGCCTCGGCCATGCGATGGGTGTCTTCTTTCTTCTTGACCGCCCCACCGCGGCTCTCGGCGGCGTCGAGCAGCTCGCCGGCGAGGCGGGCGCGCATCGTCTTCTCGCCGCGGCTCTGCGCCGTGGCGATGATCCAGCGCATGGAGAGCGCCAGCTTGCGGCTCGGGCGCACCTCGACGGGGACCTGGTAGGTCGAGCCGCCGACGCGGCGCGACTTGACCTCGACCGCCGGCTTGACGTTCTCGATGGCCTTCTTGAAGACCTTCATCGGATCGTCCTGGGTCTTCTCGCGGATGGCGGCCAAGGCATCGTAGAGGATGCGCTCGGCGACCGACTTCTTGCCGTCGCGCATGACGACGTTGACGAACTTCGTCACCAGCTGCGAGTTGTAGAGCGGGTCCGGCAGGACCTCGCGCTTGGGGACTTCTCTGCGCCTCGGCATCTCGTTCTCGCTCCTTAGGACTTGGGACGCTTGGCGCCGTACTTCGACCGGCTCTGACGCCGGCCGTCGACGCCGACGGCATCCAGGGTGCCGCGGATCACGTGGTAGCGAACGCCCGGCAGATCCTTCACGCGGCCGCCGCGGATGAGCACGATCGAGTGCTCCTGCAGGTTGTGGCCGACGCCCGGGATGTAGGTCGTCACCTCGATGCCGTTGGTGAGGCGCACGCGGGCGACCTTGCGCAGGGCCGAGTTCGGCTTCTTGGGCGTCTGGGTGTAGACGCGCACGCAGACGCCGCGCTTCTGGGGCGCGCTCTGCAGCGCCGGGCTCTTCGTCTTCGACTCGGCGCGAGCTCGGCCCTTGCGCACCAATTGATGAATCGTAGGCATACCGCCAGCTCCCCCAAAGCGATCCGTTTGATTCTTCGTCAGACGGCGCGAAAGCGACACGGCCCCTTGGTCAACCGGGGGGCGCGACCGTCAGCGTATTTGCTCCCAGGCGGCGCCCGGAGCCTGTCTTCGGTAGGAAGACATACCCGCCCCGGTCCCTGGCGGGACCCTCGGCGGCGAAACCCGCAGATACTAGCCGAAGATCGGAGGCGACGTCAACCGTCCGGCCCCTCCGAGTCTTCTCTGACCGACCTTCGACCACCCGGCCATCCAGCGGGAGCGCAGAGTATAGGGATGGAGACGGCGGAGCGCAAGGGGTTGGGAGCGACGGCCGCCGGAGAGCCGGGAGCGCGACGAGGCCGCGTCGGCCACGAAGACCTCCACGGACGGCGCGCGGCGCGGATTTCCTTCCTTAAATAAGGCCAGGAAGGCGGCGCGACCGGCCGGAGCCGGAAGAATCCGCCGCGTCGGCGTCCGGTCGCTTCGGCAGCCTTCCAGGTGACACGGAAGCGGAAGAGATCATCTCTTCCGCTTCCGATCGACCCGGAAGCGGAAGATTTCATTTCTTCGCCCGCCGATCGGATCGGAAGCCGACGATTTCGATTCCTCGCCGGCCGATCGGATCGGAAGCGGAAGAATTCGATCCTTCGCCCACCGATCGGATTGGACGCCGGAGAATTCGATTTTCCTGGTCCCGACCGCAGGGAGAGCCGGAGAATCCGCCTCTCCGGCCAGGGATCGCGCCGGCGTCCTACCCCGGCGAGCGCCCGCCTCCGCGCCCGATCCTCGGCTCCGAATTCTCGCCGGTGTCGCTTTTCTTGATCTCCCGCCGTCCGATTCCAGCCTGCCGGCCTATTCGAGCTCTCGCCGCCCTATTCGAGCTCCCGCCGCAGGGCCGCGAGATCCGCGGCGAGCGCGGCGACCGCAGCCTCCAGGCGCTCGACGCGCGCGGCGAGCGGCGAAATGGCCGGCGGGCTGGGCGGAGAGCCGGACGCGGCCGCCCGCGGCGCGGCGCTCTGCGGTGGCCAATCCTCCGGCTCCGCGATCTCCCCCACCCGGTGTGTCCAGCGGGCCTCCTTCTGCCCCGGCCGCCGCGCCATCTCGGCGACCAGCGGCTCCTCGTCCTCGGCCAGCCGGCGGAGCGTCTCCTCCACCTCGGCGAGCGAGGCGAAGGCGTGCAGCCGCTCGCTCCGCGCGTTGAGCTCCCCCGACGTCTGCGGCCCGCGCAGCAGCAGCAGGGTGAGGATCGCCCGCTTGCCGCCGGAGTCGAGCCCCCACCGCCGCGACACGCTCTGCGACCACTTCTCGCTCCGCGCCCCCTCCTTGCGCCAGACCAGCACCTCCTGCCGCAGCCGCTCGAGCGCCTCGACCGCCTGGTTTTCGCTCACTTGCAGGATCGGGTCGCGGTTCGTCTTCTGGTTGCAGGCGGCGAGGAGCGCCTGGACGGTCAGCGGATAGAGGTCGGGGGTCGTCTGCTCCTTCTCGAGGAGGGAGCCGATGATGCGGATCTCGACGGCGTCGAGAGGGCGTGGGATGCGGGTCGACACCTCCCTATTAGATAGGGAAGGGGGCGGCAGGGGAAGGCGGGGGCGCTCAGGAGTAAATCAGGGCCCGGGCGGCCGCACCGCCGGCGGATGTGCCCGTACCCAGTGGACGTAGGCGACGATCGCCGCGAGATCCTCGTCGCTCACGCTGGCGCCGAAGGCCGGCATCTTGATGACCTCGCCGGCGAGGAACGGACGCGCGGCAGGGTTCCGGCGCAGCCGCTCGCTGACCCCGTCGCGGACCCACTCGCGGAGCTCGCCCTCGCCCTGGACCAAATCCGCGTAGTCCGGTCCATCCCACGTGGGGACGTATCCCTTGAACGATCCCGGGTCGAGGGTGAGGCCCCTCCCCTCGGGACCATGGCACCCGAAGCAGCCGAGCTTGACGGCCGCGGACCGACCGGCGGCGACCTTCTCGTCGGCCAGATTGCCGAAACCGGAGACGGTGAGCACGTAGGCGACGAGGTCGTCCACCTCGCCCGCCCGCAGCCGCCGCCCGTAGGCCGGCATCGCCAGGAGCGCTCCGTGGTCCGGCGCGCGGCCGGGCGGATGGCCGTCGACGATCCAGGCGCGGACGTCGCCCGGCGCCTCGTTGTACATCATCCACGTGCCGCCGCTCCAAGTCGGCACCTCGCCGCCCTTGGCGCCCGGATTGGGAATTCCCGCCACCCCGCCCGGCCCGTGGCATCCGAAGCATCCCATCCGTAGGGCGACGTGGCGCCCGCGCTCGACCGGCGAGCTCCCCGCCGCCGCCTGCCAATGGGAGCGCACCCAGACGGCGGCGAGCGCCCCGCCTTCGACGACGGCGATCGCCGCCAGCCCCCAGATCCAACCGCGTCGGCTCATCCTGCTCCCTTCGGCTCTCTATCTATAGAGGATAGGGGCGGCCACCGGCCGAGGCCGCGAGGCAGCCGGGCGCCGCGGCCCGGCGAGCGGCGGGAGATCCTTCCTCGCCGCCCGCTCCGGCCGCGGCGCCACGTCTCCTCAAGCGGCGGGGGCCACCGAGTCGATGACGAGGAGCTTCGCGCCGCCGCGCTCGGCCCAGTTCCCGGTCACCTTGACCTTCTTGCCGGCGAACGGCTTGAGCTCGGCGTTGGGGCTCTCCATGTCCTTCTTGGCGGCCACCCAGACGACCTTGTTCGAGCCGTCCTCCAGGATGGCGAGCGGGATGCCGCTATCGGCGCAAGCCTGCGCGCACTTGACATGGTCGGCCCCCTTGGCGCCGCTCTTGATGTAGCAGGCCGAGTCGATGACCTCCCCGGTGACGACGGCCGGCTTGGCGGCCGCCTTCGCGGCGGCGGCGTGGCTGAGGAGGGGGATGGCGAGGAGGGAAAGGGCGGCGGCGGCGAGGGCGAGATCGAGGCGAAGCTTCATCGAGAGATCCTCCGTAGAAAGGCAATTCGAGGCGCCCGAAGGGGCGGCCTGGACGACCACCCCGGCCAGCCGTGGCGCGAGGCCCGGTCCGGGGTGGTCCTTTCTTAGAGGGTGGGGGGAGGGGAAAAGGTGACAGGGGGTCCGCGACAGATCGGGGCGGGACTCTCGACACTGTCACACGCGCTCTTCCCTCACTTCTTCGGCGGCCTTCCGCTAGGGAAGATCCGCCAACCGCGCGGGCAGAGCACAAGTGGCAGACTCGACCAGCCATGGAGCATTGGCGTTAATGCGGCTCCAGACCACGGTCACGTGAATGCGCACCGGCGGTCGGAAGCTCCCATCTGGCCGCTTCAGATTGATCATGTCCACCTCCCACTCTTGAAGTGTAAAGTACGGATAGGATTTATTCTGCAACGGCCTCTCCTGCTTGCTGACGACTTTGAAAGCAGACTGATAGAAGACTCCCAGGGGCCCGGGAGAATGCTGGTCGATGAGGTGTTTGCTGATCGCGCTCTTGCCGCTTTCTAGATTTCCGAAAGGGTCGAGCATGGAGGCATCGCCTGCGAAGATTGTCGCCATGCCGGTATCGCTGCCATCGTCGTTGTCCCAAGCGTTGGTGAACACCTGGACCTGCGAATCGATGGCGGGATTCACCGCCGCTTCGCAGAGCATCGCGAAGCCGAGAATGAGCGACAGAAGGAGTGTCGCCGCCACGCCGGTCCTCCTCATGGCCGGAGCCCTCCTGCGGGCACTGGGCTCACGACCAGCGCCGGAGCCGGCGAGACGAGATCGTCCGGCGGACAGGGATATTGAAGAGCTTGGACGGC
The DNA here is from genome assembly GCA_963755825.1 of uncultured Acidobacteriota bacterium. Classification (GTDB taxonomy): domain Bacteria; phylum Acidobacteriota; class Thermoanaerobaculia; order Multivoradales; family UBA5704; genus DATBQN01. The sequence continues at coordinate 2,155,231 of CAVWLA010000001.1, forward strand.
GAGGTCCAGGTTCGGTTTGATGCCGAAATATTTCATCGTCGTCGAGCCGGCGGCTCCGGTGCGACGCAGGAGCTCGACCACCGCCTTCGGCGTCAGCTTCGATCTGCAGATCGACTGCGCTGCGCTCTGCACGTCCGCGACCACGCCAGCGACGATCGCCGCCGCGCTCGAGCTCCCCGCGAAGTGGGCCTGATAGAAGCGGCTGATGTCGGCACCAGGATGGAAGCGGTTGCCCGTTCCTGTCGTCGCCACGTTCTCCCCCCAGGCCTCGAGGTCGATCACGGTGCCCCAGTTGGCCCAGCACATCGGCGCGCCGCCATAGGCGCGGCCGCCGGCCACCAGGATAGCGCTCGGGTCATACGGGGGTTTGAAGAATGGGTTGCTGTCGAGAGGCACTGAACCGTTTCCCGCCGCTTCGACGACTGTGACGTTTTGTCTTACTGCGTCGTCGATAACTTTCCTCACCTCTGGCCAGTCTTCCGCGGGAAGGCTACCGCACTGAGCGACGTTGCAAAGGCAGTTGGCGGGCGGCGGCTTCTGGTCCGGTGGGACCTGGACCTCGATCAGAACCACGCCCCCGGGACCGACGGCTTTCGCAGCGGCTGAAACCGCGCCGGCGAGGCAGATACCGACGGGCTGGAACTTGATCGTTGCGCCATTCGCGATCCCGATGACTCCGAACCCATTGTCGATCGCGCCCAGCACGCCGACGACCGCCGTCCCATGCTCTTGCTCGTCCAAGTCTGTAGAATTGCCCGCCGGCGCGTAGATCGGCCCGGGCAAATCTTCATGGCCCGGCGAGGCGCCGGCCTTCGGCGGCAACCAACCGAATTCGACGTCCGCGACCTGTACGGTCTCGCCGCGCACCAGCACTGATGACTCTGGTGGGTATCTTCCCCAGGCCGCGTTGACGTTCACACCTTCAGCACCAAGGTAATATTGCTCACCCTTGAACTCGGGCGTGCCGGAAGCCGGCGCTGCAGCGAGAAGAGGCCGCGGCTCGATGTAGGTCGTGGAGACCTCGTCGCTCATCTTATCGAGTGCGATCAACTCCTTTTTTACCTCGCTGAACCTCTTGCCAATGTGGAAATAGATGGTTTTGACAGAGTCGGCCTCGTCCTCGGTCGAGAGGAGCGGATGGACCTCGCCGCCCAGGCGACTCTTGATGTGAGCCAATGCCTTCGATTTCCTGGCGTCGGCAACCTTCGCCTCGACATCTACGCGCTTCATCGGGCTTTTCAGCTGCACCACCGCGCAATCAATCATCTGGTCATCACTCGGCATCCGAGGGATCGCGGCCCGCAGCGCCGCGGACGACATGAGGAATGAACCAAAGGCCCATGGCAGAATGCACTTCGCAATCGGATGGCAAGTTCCCTTTGTCCTCATCGTCAACCTCCGTAGGTGCCCATCGGACACACCGGCCTGCTGTCAGGCGATACCGACGCCATCCCCGATAAGAGCGAATCGACCACCGGAGAGCTACAGGCGGCGAGTTTCCAGGCGCTTCGGCTCTCGCTCGTGCGATGCGGCACCAGCCGAGGGCACACATCCTTGCTCACACCGTCCACCAGCTCGAAGAGGAGAGCAAAATCCATCCCGGTCGAGGGGCAAGTATCGTCGTGCGCCGGCATGTTGGTCATCGCCACGTCGACACACATGCCCGTCTGCTGATTGACAGAACAGCTAACAGGCGGCACCTTGACCAGCTCGCCGCCGATATTGATCGTGACATAAGGATTCTGCGGATCCACCTCAAGGTTGAAACTCGCCATGACGCCATCGGCGAGCGCCTGCTTCGCGCTACCCTGAATCGTGCCGTCGATCGACTCGAAGCGGAAGGTATGAATGCAGTCGCCAGCGCAGGCGCTCTCGACGGGCGACTCCTGGCCCGAAAGATCGAGATCAGCGAGATGGCACGCCTGCACGGCGCCGCCGGTCAGCTTCAAGCTGGCGATCGTCGGCTTTGAGGTTCCGGGTGTGAGGTTATTCTGGCTTACCGTCATCGTCTTTCCCGTCACGTCAGCCATCACCGGCACCCAGCTGAAGTCCTGAGCCTCGTTGGCGTCGCCTGGCAGCCGATGCTTAGCGCCGACCATCGGGATGAACCTGCCGCGGGTGTCGGCATAGGTCACACCCGGGGTGGTGGGGTTGGGAAAGCTGACCGTCTTTCCCTTGAGGTCCCAGGCGCAGAGACCTGGAAACGACATCGAGTCGGAGCATCCCGAGAGCAGATTGGGGAGAATCGTGAGGAAGGGAGAATGGGCGTGGAACGGACATTGACTGGCTGATCCTGAGGCACAGCCTGAGGCTGCATGCGGCGTGACCGCGTTGACCAGCGCGACGGTCAGGCCGTCCGGTTGCTTCACGAAAGCAATCAGGCCGAAGAAAAAGACTCGCAGCGTCACCGTCATCGATCGATCCTCCTGCGAAACAGCGTTTACCGAAAGGTCGGCGCGGCGCCGACCATCTCGAATCCAGACCACGCGCGGGGCTGCCGCGCTCGCGGATCGGCGGACCGCAACATCTCGATCTGCGCCGCGGCGAGCGCGCGCAGCGCATCGCTCTCCTTGGCGAGGTGCCGATAGTAGATTCCGAAGAAGGTACGAGCGACCTGGTCCTCCACCGCCCAGCGCTGGGCCACCACCGCCGGGACTCCGGTGGTCAGGAAGAGCTCGGCGAGGCTCAGCTCCTCGCCGTGGCTCGCATCGCCCTGGGCGGTCTCGCAGGCTCCGAGGACGACGAGGCGGGTGTGCGGGAAACGCAGGCCGAGCAGCTCGCGGCCGAGGAGCACGCCGTCGTCCGGCCGGTCGTTCTTCGCGAAGAGGAGGCGCGAGGAAAGCGGCGAGCCCGCGTCGAGCAGCGAATGGCCGGCGAAATGGATGATCGGGTAACTCCCGCCCTGCCGTATGAGCTCATCGCGGGTCGCCTCCTTCCCCTCGAGGAGCCGAGATCCGGGGAATTCGTCGCGGATCATCCGCCCCTCGGCCGGCGCCTCGGGCAGACGAGGCAGGTCGAGGAAGCGCCGGGTGTCGAAGGCGGGCGCCGCGAAGACGAGCGCCGCCGGTGGAGAGGCGGCGCCGCGCTCGGCGAGCGCCCGCACGTACCCGGTAGCGCTCGGCGCCATCGCCACCGGATGATCCTCGAACAGGTAGCGTCGGCTGCCGGCATCGAAGAGCGCCGCGAACGGGATGTCGCGGAGGAAGTCGCTCGGCACCACGACGACCTCGTCGCCCGCGGCCATCTCCGCGGCGAGAGGCGCGAAGAGCAGGCGATGGAGAGCCGCGGCGGGCGCGAGGAATCGATCGTCCTCGGCGTCGAGCGAGCCGACGAGCGCCTCGGCCTCCCGCTCCACGGCGTCCGCCCGACCGAGGTCGTGCAGCGCCACCCCGTGGCCGCCCCGCAGGACCCAGGCGTCAACGTGATCCCCGATCACCGCGTACTCGACGAGCGCGACGCCGGGAGGCAGACTGGCGATGATCACCCCGCTGGTGAAGGGCTGGGCGGAATGCCCCTCCTCCGGCGCCGATGCCGCTCCGCCCGCCGGCAGCGCCGCCCACCAGTCGAGGAGCACCCGCGCGCGGCTCCGCTCGAGCAGGTCGACAGCACCCGCGGGGTTGTCGAAGCGCTCGATCTCGAGGCGGATCGCCTCGTCGTAGAGCAAGCGCATCTGGTCCAGATAGGCGACGCGGCTGCCCTCGGGGACCCTGGCCCGCAGTTGCTCTCCCTCGGCGAGCGCCTCGGCGTAGTCCCGGCGCGCTCGCTCGCCCTGACCCAACGCCCACGCGAGCCGCGCCTCCTCGCGGAACGAGAGCTCGAAGACATAGTGGTAGCCGGTGGCGCGGAAGACGCCGTTCGCCTTCTTGAAAAGGGCGAGGGCGAGCGCCGGATCGGCCAGCTTCACGAGCAGGCCCTGGCAGCGCTCGATGTCCGCGAGGACGGACTCCTGGACGCCCGGATCGCCGATCTTGCCGGCGTGGCTCATCGCCTCTCGCAAATCGGCCAGGGCGTAGCGGCTGTCCCCCATGTCGTGCCAGGACTCGGCGCGGTGCCGGAGGGCCTCGGCGACGGTCGATTCGACCGCCCCGTGACGCGCCGCCTCGACCACGCCGTCTCGGAAGGCGAGACCGATCTCGGGCTCCTTCGCGAGCTCCGCGGCGAAGGCTGCCTGCTCGTCGACGTGGTACCAGAGGTCGGGATCGCCGAAGCGCGCCGCCCGCTCGAACGCCTTGCCGAGCTCCCGCCAGCAGATCGGCAGATCCGCCGCCTGTTTGCGGTGGATCGACACCGACTGGGCTAGCACGATGGCGCTGTTGCCGTCCTCTCCGAGCCGGTCGAAGAGCTGGGCCGCCTGTTCGTAGCCTTCGAGAGCCTCGCCGTTCTCGGTGCCGGCGATGAGCGCGCGCAGCCAGAAGCAGCGGGCGCGAAGGGCGGGATACCGCGGCGAGACCGAGCGGAGCAGCACGTCGAGCCGCGAGCGGGCATCCGGATCTCTCGAACGCTTGAAGTCAGCGCTCGCCAGCTCGCTCTCAGCCCAGCCGGCGAGCGGGCTGCCGGCGGCGGCGAGGAGAGCTCCCGCGGAGGCCATCGCCTGGAAGACAGTCTCGAGCTTGGACTCGGGTGCCTGGCTGATCCTGACCGCCTCGCCGTGTGCTGCATGAGCGGCGGCCAACCGGACGAGCAGCATGGAGGAGCTCGAGCCGCCGGCGGCGTGGTCGATCGCCGCCACGCAGTCCGCCACCATCCCCTCACCACGTCCAGAGAGGGACGCTCCGATCTTCCTCGCCTTATCGAGGTCGCGACGAGCCTCCTGCCGCCGGCCGCTGCGGAATGCCGCCCCCCAACCGGCGAGGAGAGTCTGCTCGACGTACTCGCGGGCGGACTGCGGATCGGCCGCCACCAGCCGGTCCACCTCGACCTGTGGCGTCCCCGGCGCGAGGTTCACAAAGGGCAGGTCACGGACGGCGCGGTCGCGCACATCGCGGGAGAGGGCCGCCAGGCGCGCGCGGGCCTCGGCAGCCCAGCCGGAGCTGCCATCGAGCTCGAGATATCGCCTCCAGGCGTCGGCGGCCGCCCGGGTGTGGAGGATCTCGTGGGCGAGCGCCAGGTTGAAGCGCGCCGCCAGCAGATCGGAATCGAGCCAGCAGGCGTGCTGGGCGACGGCGAGAGCGCGGAACGCGTCGTAGGAATCGTGCTCCGTGTCGGCTCGCGTCAGATAGAGCGCCGAGAGATCGCTCGCCACTCCGGCGCTGGTCGGCTCCTTCCGGAGCGTCTCTTCGAGCCGGGCGATGGCCGCCTCGAGATCGCCGGAGAGGAGGTCCACGACGCCGCGGTCGGAGCGCGGGCGGCTCGACGAAGAGTGCAAGAGCTCCTGATCGAGCTCCCAGGCGTGCCCCCGCAAAGCGGCCTTGCCGGCAGGGGTGAGGGAGATCGGCTGGCGGGAATGGGCGAAGCCGAGCAGCCGGCCCGTCGCCGGCCGACCCGGAAACTGCTCCGCCAGCTCCAACCTCCGTGCAGAGAAGCTGTACGGCACGTTGATGCCATCGGGAAGGCCGAAGGCGAAGGCCAGCGCTCCGATCGTCGAGACGGTCCAGAAGTGAATCGTGCGCAGCGACAGGGTCTCTAGGCCCTCCCCCAAAGCGCGTCGATAAGTCTGCTTGTCGAAGCTTCGGCGCGGAGCGTAGCACGCCATGACAGCATTTGCGTTTGGCGAGAAGATGATGAGAGGCTTGGACATTAGGCTATTGATCGGGCGACCACACACCAGCATTGGACGGACCCGATCCGGAGCTTTCCCCGCTTCTCCGCGCCTGTTCTTGTAGAGTTCACGGAAAGCCAGCCCCAGACCGCCCCTCCCACGATCCATCCCGAGACCGGCTCGCTCGATCCCACTCGATGACTCCGCAGGAGCTCTACGAGTCCAACATCCCCCTCATCGACCGGGTGATCCGCCAGGTCTGCCGCAGGAGCTACGTCGCCGGCGCGGACGCCGAGGACTTCCGGCAGTCGGTCCACGTCAAGCTCATCCAGAACGACTACTGGGTGCTGCGCAATTTCGATGGCGATTCGAGCCTCGAGACCTACCTGCGCGTCGTCGTCCGGCGCCATCTGCTCGACTGGCGGAACCAGAAATGGGGCAAGCTGCGGGCCTCGGCCGTGGCCAAGCGCCTCGGCAAAGTGGCTATCCGTCTGGAGGAGCTGATGCGGCGCGACCGCCTCACCACCGACCAGGCCGTCGAGACGCTCCTCACCAACCATCGCAAGGAGCTGGAGGCCGAGGGGATCAAGCGCGCCGACCTCGAGAGAATGGCCGTCCTGATCCCGCCGCCTCAGCCGCGCGAGATAGTCAGCGACGCTGTGCTCGAGAACCAGCCGGCCAAGTCCAGGCGGCCCGAGGAGGGCGTCATCGAGTCCGAGCTGGCGTTGCTGTATAGGCGCCTCATAGCAGCCCTCGAGAATGCGCTGCGGAAATTGCCCGCGGACGACCGTCTCATCCTAGAGATGTGCGTTTTAGGAAAGAGGAAAATTGCGGACGCGGCGCGCTTCCTCAGACTGCCGCAAAAACCGCTGTATCGTAGGCTGGAGAAGGTCCTGGCACGCATGCGAGAGACCCTCGAGAAGGAGGGTTTCACCAGGGACGAGGTGGCGCAGCTGCTGCGGATTCGAGAGATCCGCTGGGATTGAAATGGACGTGACGGAAAACGAGCGCGGCGCGCAGAACGCATCCCGAGTCCGTCCAAGAGGGGTATGGAGAAGCATGTTCGCTCACGGCGACAGGCATGACGGCGCGGGTTCGGGGCCGGCCGAGCATCCGGAGCTCGAGGAGATCGCGACGCTCGTCGACGGGCGGCTCTCCAAGGCACGCGCCGCGCGCCTTCGCCGTCATCTCGCGGCGTGCGACGAGTGCCGCGAGGTCTTCCTCGACGTGGTCGATCTCGTCTGCGAAAAGGACGAGGAGGAGGCGCCCGAACGGAAGCCGGACCAGCCCCCTTTGGAGCCGCCGATCATCCGACCGATCCGGCCCCCCTCTCGCCGCCGTTTCGAGCGCTACGCCCTGCCCGCCGCGGCCGCGGCCGCCGTAGCGATCGGCCTCGCGTTCTATCCGAAGCCTCCGCCGAACATGGGCGCAGCCGTGGCGGTACTCGCCGCAGAGCTCGCCGCGCCGGCCTACCGGGAGCCCACGGCGACGGCTCTCGATCCGAAGAACGTACCCAGGGGGATAGGCAAGGGGCACTCGCAGGATCTTTTCTTCGGTCTCGGTCGAGCGGACGCCGCCCTCAGCGTGAGCGCCGAAGCGAAGAATCTAGGCGGGTTCGACGACGCGGCCACGAAGATCAATCAGATGAACGAGCGGCTCGGGAAGCAGCTCGATCCAGAAGCCAAGGCTTTCTTCGCGGACCTCCGCGCCGAAGCTTCCCCGGGCAGGGACCTCCGGCCGTTGGCGAAGAGAGCCGCCGACCTCCTCGATAAGTACGGCCCGGCGGCAGCTCGCCTCTCGATCGATTTCGGCCGCTGGACCGAGGCCGGCTTCCTCGCAGCCGCGGCCCGCGACGAGGGCTTCCTCCAGAGCTCGGCGATGCGCCGCTTTCCCGCCTACCTGCGCAAGCGTGCTGAGGGCCGCCTCGATCCCGCGGCTCTCCAGGCTGTCGGCGACCTCGAGACCCTCCTCGAACGGCGCGAGCTCGGACCAGCGGACTTCGCGGCCCTGACGGTCGGCTTCGAGAAGATCCTCAAGATCTACCGTTGATCCAGCGGTCGCTCCCCGGCCCCCCACACCGCCACCCCCGCATAAACCTCCGCCCGCCGCGCCCGCAGCTCCTCGCCGATCCGTTTCCGCGTCCGCAACAGCAGATAGGCCCGCGCCTGGCGCGCGAAGCGCGCCCTCTGCTCGTGGAAGCGGATAGCGACGTAGCCTGTCGCGGGGCGGCGGCGAGGGCGAGGAATCCCCAATTTGTTCCCACGTAGTGCCCGACCGCCGGGCGGTGGAAGACATCGAATCCATCCTGGAGAAGAACCGTCTCGAGGCCGGAGACTACACCCGGCTGTCCCGACGCCTCGAGACGATCCTCCGCACCTACAAGCTGATCCGGTCGCTTCTCGCCACCGTCCTACGAGAGGTAGAGGATGTCGATCGGCCCACCGAAGGCGGTGGCCGACTCGATAGGGGACCATCCTCCCCGGACCGCCGCGGCCACGTTCCGCGGAGGATAGGGGTCGAGGACGTGAAACTCCTGGGTACCTGCACCCGCGTCCTCCCGAAAACCGACGATGACGCGCGCGTGGAGAGGCGGAGCGTTAATCCTCTCGCGTAGTGGCACATTGTTGCTCAAGAGCGCCCGGGCAACCGCGAAAGTCGGGGCCGGAACGACGTTGGCGTGCAAGGCAGGGGTGACCTGAGCGTACCCGGCTTTCTCTTGATCCAGGTTGGTTCCACCGACGCCGGTGCCCATCAGAGTCGCCATCGTAGCCTGCGTGTAGGGCCGATTGTGCCAGTTGAGAATCATGCTCGCCGTCGCCGGAACGCACGAATCGGCATCGCGCTGAGGCTGCAATACCACTCGAGGGTTGACCGTGAAGTCGACGATCGTTGGCGCTGCCGGCGCTGGCAATCCATTGCCGGCAGCCTCTACCGCGAGTGCATGGTCGGGCTCCGGTGAACCGAGGCGCGCCGCCTGGGCCCGCCAGGAAGCGACATTGGTCTCGCAGGCCTCCTGGGACATCCTCGCGAGAGGACACCAATCCATGGCGCGCTCCGGCGGGCGGAAGGTGGCATCATCCGGCGGGCAAGCCACCAGGTCGGCGACGTCCAGCACGAATCGACGACCCTCCGCTTGGACCACGAAACCCAGCTTGGGGTAGGAATAGCAGACGAGAGGCTCGTCCCCCGTGCCGCCGAACCGCGGGAGGACATCGCGTGCCGCCTGGATCCACTCGCTCCAGGACTCTCGTGCTCCGAGGGCCAGGACCACGTTGCCCAGCGCCTGAGATCCGGAGGTGCGCACCACCACGGGATCTCCATCGGTTACCGCGAAGGTGTGCTCGCGAAAGAGCACTCGGCCTTCGACGTCGAGGATCTCCAGCATCTCCGCATCGACCGGCGCCGCTTCGTCCACCGCCGCCTCGGCGCCTCCGGCGAGCGCCTCGGCGGGAGGAGGCGCGGCGGCCTTACCCGGGAAATGCTGCTCGAAGGATTGCCGCGCCAAGCGAAGCGCGGTTTCCTGATCGACAGAAAAGTCATCGATATCGCTCATGGCTCCTCCGTTGGAAGACCTAGGGCAGGCCGGCGGGCTCGAACCAGGCGCCCGAGCATTTGATCGGCGTCACGCCGCCGGTGGCGCTGGTCGGGAGCCGGTTGACGTACTGGACCGGGACCGGAACGGGCAGCCAGAGGTTCGCCTTCTGGAGCGCCGCGTAGTCGGCCGATAGGCGATAGACCTCGGCGAAGTCGTGATCCGGCTCGGGAGCGGCCGTCGGGCTACCCTTCGCCGTGGCGTAGTAGCCGCAACAGAGGTTGGTCACGTCCACCTGCAGCAAGGCCCCCGCGACGGGAGCGAGCACCAGCTCTCTCGTCGTCCCGGCGGAGAAGTCGGTCGCCTTGATGACGACGCTGGAACCGTCGTCGATCACCACCTCCAGGACCACCCGATGGGCGAGCGCCTGGCTGTAAGCCGGAGCGCCATTCGGAGGCGGGACGAACTGAGCGATCACCCAGCCATCGAGAAACTGGCCGATGGCATCGGTGCCCAGGATGCCGGACTCGAGGACGAAGCGGGCGGCGACGTCCGAGGAAGGTGTGGATAGCAGGTTCTCCCGGCTGATCGTGCCGGCGCCCGGCAGTGCCTTCTCCACCTGCGGGATCCAACTGACGTCGGAGAGCAGCCGATAGTAGTCCCTCGCCTCATTCGTCCCGTAGGGGGCGGCCCCGAGGGAGGGAGGGCAGTCCTGCGTCGCGTCGCGGCCTCCTTCCATCACCGTCAGACCCTGGTTGAGCTCCTGGTCGTCCTCTCCGGCGCGGCGCACGAAGAGGCGCACCTCCTCGTTCTCGAGCTCCCAGCGGCCCAAGACATCGGAATTGGGGTCGCCGCCCGGCTGCAGCTGACGAACCGGGAAGCCGATCTCCGCCGAGTGCGCGTCGTAGTCGGGGGACTGATCCCAACGGCCCCCCGCCGTATCCGGCTCCTGGTCCTTCACGATCAGCACGTCGACCCGCCGCGGTGAGGTTTCCCCGTCCTTGACCCGCGGCACGAACGCACAGAGGCCACTGAACGTCATCCTGAATGTGTAGCTCATCTCGATCCCCTTTCATCGGAACTACCGATCAGTTCAAAGCTCGCCCAGCTCGCGGGAGTGGCATCCGCCTCCTCCAAGGCGCGCAGCTGGGCATTGCGCAACGCTTCGGCCAAGCCGTCTCCAGCGTGGAGACGGCGATGAAACTCGGTCAACAGGCGAGAGCTCGCGGCGTCGCTCACCTCCCACTGGCTCGCCACGACCGCCGGCACGCCAGCGATCAAGAGGGCTCGCACCAGCCCCTCGGCGCCGCGGCTCAGGTAGCGCCTGGCGCCCGCGGTGTGACAGCCGGCGAGCACCGCCAGCCGCAGCCGGGAGAGGGGGGCCCGTTCGAGGTCCTCGGCGAGGAGCTGGCCGTCCGGCCGTCCCGGCTCCGGAGCGAGCACGAGCGACGACTGGGAGGGATCGGCCGGGCTGTCGAGGGCGTGGCTCGCGACGTGGAGCACGTCGCTCGCCGCCGCCGCCGCGAGCACCGCGGCCGGCGTCGCCCGCTCGCCGGTGAGCGGCTCGGCTCCGCCGTAGATCGCCGCGACCTCACGCGCCTCTCGGAGCGCCGCCGGCAGGTCTCGCAGCTTGGGGAAGCGGACACTATTGACCACCGGGTCGCCGACCACCGCCGCCGCGGCATGGGCGAACGAGACACCGGCGAGCCTGTCGCTCGCGCGCACGAAGAGTTTCGCGTTCGGCGGGTAAAGAAAGGCCCAACGCCTGACGAGATACCGGCCCTCCCTCGCGTCGACGAGCGCCGAGAAGGGGAGGCCATCGAGCACGCCGTCGCGGACGATGAGGAGCGTCCTCGAGCCGCCGATGAATGGCAGGAGCGGGCGGATGAGGACGTCGTAGAGGTGGCTACCCGGCCGCGCGATCGCCGCCGCGGCGGCCCGCCCGAGGATGAGGCCGCGAAACTGCGCGACCTCGGCCGCCAGCCGGCGCTCTCCCTCGCGGAGCGTTACACAGCGGAGGATCTCGTGCCTCACGACACAGGCGAGGCTCGCTTCGGGACCGATGAGATATTCGACGAGAGCCTGGCGCGGTGCGAGGTGCACTTGAATCTCCGTCACCAGCTCTCCGTCGGCGAGCTGGCGCCCGCGAATGGGCTCGCTCGCGCCGGAGAGCTCCAGCACCCGAAACCGCTCCGCGTCAGCGAAGGCTACCGCCGGCCGGTCCAGCGTCTCGGCCTCGAAGACCGCCGCCTCGGTGAATGCCGAGTGCATCCGATCGAGGAAGGGCACGCGCGCATCCGCCTGCACCCGCGAGCTCTGCGCCTCGATCTCCGCCAGGCTGGCACGAAAGTCTTCCTCGGCGCCTCCGCGATCTCCCAGCTTCGTCCGCGCCAGGGCGCGCTTCTCATAGAGCTCGGGGAGGCTGGAGCCCTCTCCGGTCTGGCGCCAATAGTCGATCGACTGGGTCAGGCTCTCGACGGCGCGACCCGGGGCGCTCAGCAGGTCCCGGCTGCCGCGGTCGACCGCCAAGAGCGCCTTGATCCTCTCAAGCCTCTGCCGATCCGACGTCCCCTGGAGCAAACCCCCGGCGGTCAGCAGATCGCTCTCCGCGTCGCCCTCGCGTCCGAGCTGTCGCAGAACGGCGCTCCGCTGCTGCCGCGACTCGGCTTCGAGCAACGGGTCGTGGGCCGCCTCGAGCGCGTCGATGGCCTCGTTCTCGAAGTAGAGCGCTACGCCGGGCCGGTGAAGGCTCAGCTCGGCGGCGACGGCGTCGAGCAGGGTGTTGTGAAAATAGATCGATTGGCGATCGCCACGCAGCAACCAGAGAGCTCGCCGGCGATGCTGCCAGCCCTCGTCGGGTTGACCCTGCAGGCCGAGGTTCTCGCCGATCATGGTCTCTAGGGCGGCCACGTTCTCCGTCTCGCCCGTCGGCAAGAGCAGACGCCTCGCCTGCTGGTAGTGGCTGAGCGATGCGCCGTAGCTCGTGGCCCGGCCGTAGGCGATGCCAAGGCCGGTCTCCGCACGGCCGTGGAGCACCGGGAAGGGAGTGAGATCCTCGCCTTCGATCAGGGTGCGGAAGGTCCGCTCCGCATCCCGCAGCCTGCTGCCGAAGACCTCGCAGTAGCCGGCCTTCACGGCCGCCCAGAGACGGAAGGCACTGCCGCCGGCGGCAAGCAGGCGGCGCGCACGCTCGAAGTGCACGAGCGCCGCGCGGTCGTCGTCCTGGTAGAGCTTCTGGCCCGCGCCGAACTCGTGATGGCCGCGAGCGAGCGTGGCGAGCCGCGGGAGATCGCCGCTCTGGATCGAGCCGTCGACGGCGCCGACCGCGGCGGCGACCATGCGATCGCCTGTAGCTTGCGCCAGGGAAATGCCGATCTCACGCGCAGTGGCGAGCGAAACGGCCGCCGCCCCGCGGTCGCCGCACAGCCAGGCGTCGCCCCAAGAGACCAGCTCGTCCTCGGCATGGAGACGGGCGCGCTGCGGAAATCGCGTCACCAGAGCGAGCACACCGAGGTGATCGACCCGGCCGGCCGCCCGATCGAGTCGCAGGAGCGCTCTCTCCCAGAGGTCGGACTCGGCGGGCGTCCCCTCCAGGCGCCGAAGGTGCGACCGCACCGCTGCCGTCCATTCCGACTTGGCGTCGAGGCGCAAGTAGGCCTTCCACGCCTTGACCGCCTGTTCTTCGAGCGCCAGTCGCTCGAGCGCCAGCGCCAGGTTGTAGCGAGCTTCCGCCAGCGCGGGGTCGAGCGCGGTCGCCGCATCGAGCGCCGCGAGCGCCGACACGACGTCCGTGGCATCGGCCTCTCCCGCGTCGTAGCGAGCGAGATATGCTGCGCCGAGGTCTGACTGCAGGCTCGCTCGCCCGGGGTCCAGAGCAGCGGCTCGCTCGAGCAGCTCGATCGCATCGAGAAAGCGCCCTGCGCGCAACGCCAGGAGCGCTAGGCCGGCGACCGCCTCGGACGACGTGTCCCCGCTCGCCCGCAGCTCTCCCTCGAGCTCCTGACAATGGCGACAGGCCGGCTGGGACAGCGCCCGGGGGCCGAAGCCGACGATGCGGGCCGTGGCGATCGGGCTGCGGCCAATGGCCTCGGCGATCTCCGCGCGAGTCCAACGTTTGGGTGCGGACGGAGCGACGCAGACCTTCAGCACCGGCGCGGCGAGACCCACTCCGACGCAAACCGAGAGCAGAGCCATCACCCGGCGAGAGAGCATCTCGTCTTGAGGGAAGGACCGACCGTACGTCAAGCCCTCTCGGCGCGACGTCGAACGCCCGCCAACGGAACTTGGGCTTACAGGGCAGTGATCGTAGCACGGCGGAAAACGGAAGGTTTTCTCTTCCAGCGCGGCGATCCTCTTGCGGTCTCGGAGCGGCATCATGGCGTCTCCTTCCTGGAGACGGACCAAGATTCTGGTTTCCCCATCTCTAATCCCGCCCGAGCGTCCGGTAGAATGCCGGCGATCGAGACATCACGTCGCTTGCCCGCCGAGCTCGCCCTGGTGAAAACCGCCCTCATGGCGCCCGCCGATCCGCCGGAGAAAGTCTTTCTCGAGCATCGCGCGCTCATCGCGAAACTCGCGGCGTCAGTGTGCCGGCGCAACCGGTGCCGGCCGGAAGAAGCCGAGGACTTCTTATCCATCGTGTGGGAAAAGATGATCGCCGACGACTATGCCGTGTTCAGGAACTTCAGGGCGACGAGCAAGCTGCCCACCTTCCTGACGATCGTCGTCGCCAACTGCTTCAAGGACTTCCGCAACAAGAGCTGGGGGAAATACCGGACCTCCGCCGAGGCGCTGAAGCTAGGCGGCTGCGCGATTTTGCTCGATCAGCTGCTGCGGCGCGATGGCCTCACTTTCGACGAGGCCTGTCAAGTAATCATCCAGAGCCAGAAGGTCGCCATCTCGCGAAAGGAGCTGGAGCGGATCGCGGCGCGCCTGCCGAAGAAGCCGCCGCGCAAGCTCGAGGGTGAGGAGGCTCTCGAGGGCCTCTCGTCCGGCGATTCGGGACCCGAAGCGCTGGCCTTGCGTTCCGATGCGGCGCGTCAACGGCGGCACGTGAAGTCCGTCCTTCGAGCTCTCCTCGACGACTTGCCGGCGGAGGACCGGCTGCTCTTGAAGCTCCGCGTCATCGAGGGCTTCCAGGTGGTCGAGATCGCCCGCCGCCTGCGGCTCGACGCGAAGCAGCTCTACCGGCGCATCGAACGGATTCTCAAGGGCCTGCGCCGCTCGCTCGAGACCGAGGGTATCGGCTGGAATGTGGTTCTCGAGCTCCTGGACTCAGGGCTTCGCGAGGAATAGGGTGCGACCGAGATGCCCCTGGGTAAGCGCAAATGGAGCTGGTGGTCGTCCAATCGATAGCGGATGGGTTTTGAGATGAAGTCAGACGAACGAGCGGCCGGACCGACCCTGGATGACGCCGGCGAGGGTACGCACCCCGACCTGGAGGACCTCGCGGCTCTCATGGACGGTCGCCTCGCCGCCGAATCGAGCGCAGCGATCCGACAGCACATCTCGCGGTGCGACGATTGCTATGAGGTCTTCTCGGAGGCCCTCCACCTCCTGCAGGAGGCGGAGCCGCAAGGAGAGCCAGAGCCTCGCCAGACGCCGATTCCCTTCCCAGCACGAATCCACCGTCGGTGGGCTGTCGTCGCCGCACTCGTCGCGGCGGCGGCGCTCGCCCTGGGTGGCGGCGAGATCCTCTATCGGCTCTTTTCTTCGCCTGCGGCGTTTCGCGTCGACCAGATCTCCGCGACCCTCGGCCTGACGCAGGGAGCCAAGAGTCCCTGGACCGGGGATAGCCGCGGCGAGACGGGAGGCGAGAGAGTGCCCCAGACTGCATGGTCCTTCCGTCTGGGCGTCGAGCTGGTCAACCTACAGGTGAGCCTTGACGCCGATGATGGCGTTCGGGCAGCAGACGCCGCCGCCCAGATCAACATCCTGCTCGACACCCTCCATGCGATGCCGCAGACGACCAAGGACTTCTATATTCGCCTCGCCGACAGGAAGCCGACCGCTGGACATCGAGCGCGCGACTCCGCCCCGCAGGCGGCGAAGCTGGCGGATCTCGCGTTTGCCGGCACAGTCGAGGAGCCGTACTTCGAGCTGGGCAAGTGGTCGGAGGCCGGCTGGCTCGCCGCGAGCACCCGTCGGTCGAATCTCTTCCGGATTGACAACGTCGAGCGGTTCCCGGCAAGCGTCGAACGGCGATTTGGGAAGGAGCTCGGCCCGGAGACGGTCACCGAGCTCCGGAGAATCGACGAGATCCTTCGGCGCGACAATCTCCGGCAGCAAGATTTCGATCGGCTGGGGCAGCTCTTTTCCAGCATCCTGCAGAGGTATTACCCGGTCTGAGACCGGCTGCCCGTCGCGCCCCACCTTCACCCTCCCGCCCCCCACACCTCCACCAACCCCGCCACCCCCGCATACACCTCCGCCCGCCGCGCCCGTAGCTCCTCGCCGATCCGCTTGCGCGTCCGCAGCAGCAGGTAGGCCCGCGCCTGGCGTGCGAAGCGCGCCCTCTGCTCGTGGAAGCGGATGGCGACGTAGCCGGTCGCGGGGGCCGCGATGAAGGCGAGGAATCCCCAGAGGGTTCCGGCGTAGTGCCCGACCGCCCAGGCTTCTCCCAGCCAGATCAACGGATAGAGGGCCAGGCCCGGGAACACCTTGAGGGTCGCGCTCTGGTCGGGGGAGTCTTTGGCGCTCTGGGCGATCAGGCGGACGAGGTAGTAGGGGGCCAGGTTGAGGACGCTGCCGACCAGGGCGAGGGGGAGGTCGACGAGGAGGCGGAGGAGCGTGACGGCGACGAAGCGGGCGACGGAGGGGATCGGGTAGGCGGCGGCGACCTGCTCATCCTTGAGATGGAAGGCGCGGAGCAGGCGGTCGTAGCGCTGGACGGCGTCGGCGACGGCCTGGGTGCGCTCGGGGAAGCGGCGGGCGAGGTCGTGGTAGCCGTCGAGCATGGCGCGGCGGATGGCGAAGGTCTCCTCGAGGGTGCGGAAGCGGGGGACGTCGAGCGCCGGCCGGGCGTAGAGGTCGGCGGCGCGGGCGATGAGGCGGGCCTCGTCCCAGGTCGAGTACGACAGCGTCACCCTCTGCAGCGCCGCGTCGATGCGGGCGGTGAGAGCGCGCACCGCCGCCGCCGGGTCGGTCGCCTGGATGGCCAGCTCCGGCGCCGGATCGAGCGGCTCCCCCACCGTCACCAGGGCGCGCGAGCGGAAGCTGCCGCGGGCGTCGAAGGTGTGGCCGACGGGGAGGATGCGGACGCCCAGCGGACGCTCCGGCGCGGCGCGGCGGGCCTCGGCGCCGAGGGCGATGCGCGCCGCACCGGTCTTCAGCGGCTGCAGGCCCGGCTGGTTGTGGCTGGTCCCCTCGGGGAAGATGGCGATGGCGCCCCCCGCCGCCAGCTCGTCGTCGCAGCGGGCGAAGGTCGCCGCGTTCTGCGCCGGATCGGACCCCTCGTCCTGCCGCCGGTAGACCGGCAGGGCGCGCGCGAGGTCGAGCAGCCGGGAGAGGACGGGGATCTTCCACAGCGTGCTCTTGGCGAGGAAGCGCGGGGTGACGGGGAGGGCGCCCAGCACGAGCAGCGGATCGACGAGGCCGTTGACGTGGTTGGCGACCAGCACCAGCGGCCCGGCGGGCACCCGCTCGGCGCCGATCACCTCGACGTCGCGGAAGAAGGTGGCGAGGAGGAAGCGGGCGGTGGCGGCGACCCAGGCCGGCGGACGGCCGGCAGAAGACGAGGAGGGAGTGGTCATGGTCGGCTCGAGCTCGCTCCTGAGGCTAGCATCGCGAGCGCGGCGGGATGGCGAGAGAGAGGGCTGGACGCCGGCGAGATGCTCGAGGAGCGCCGAGTGCGCTGGGCAACGAGCAGATCACGCAGAAATTTCGCATCAGACCATCGCCTGCATCGCGTGGCCTTCATCTTGCAACCGGCAGCGCCGGAGGCCTCCCGGACGGCTGGACAGGCTGTGATAGCTTTCACAAGCACGCCCCAACGACGCTTCCAGCCGATGCAGCCGGCAGCTTGCGGCGGCCCGGTGCCGGCGTCGCTCCGGCGCCGCGGACGAGAACATCGCAGGTCCTGCCCCCACCTCTCCATGACCTCCCACCACTTCGCGTTCACCGCGCCGTCCGTCGCGGCCCGGCACGAGGCTGAGGCATGAAGCCGGGAGAGACGGGGACCCTGGCGAAGAGGTCGCGCGAGCTCATCCTCGGCAAGCCGCGCGACGTCAAGGACCCGGAGATCTTCCACCACGTCTCTCTGGTCGCCTTCCTCGCCTGGGTGGGCCTCGGCGCCGACGGACTGTCGTCCTCCGCCTACGGCCCCGACGAGGCCTACCGCACGCTGGGCACGCACGGCCATCTCGCCATCGCCCTCGTCGGTATGACGGCGATCACCATCTTCGTCATCTCGATCGCCTACTCGAACTTGATCCAGCACTTCCCCGGCGGCGGCGGCGGCTACCTGGTGGCGACCAAGCTGCTCGGCGAGCGGGCGGGCGTCGTCTCCGGCTGCGCCCTCCTCGTCGACTACGTGCTCACCATCTCGACCTCGGTCGCCAGCGGCTGCGACGCGCTGTGGTCGTTCCTGCCGCCGCACTGGGCGGGGGCGAAGCTCTCCGTCGAGGTCGTCGTGCTGCTCCTCCTCATCGTCCTCAACCTGCGCGGCGTGCGCGAGTCGGTGACGATCCTGGCGCCGATCTTCCTCTTCTTCATCGTCACCCACGTGGTGATGATCTTCTGGGCCATCGGCAGCCACCTGGGCGCCCTGCCGACGATCTTCCACCAGGCCTCGCTCGACTTCCACGGCTCGGTGAAGGCGCTGGGCTTCGCGCCGATCGCCTTCCTGCTCCTGCGCGCCTACTCGATGGGCGGCGGCACCTACACCGGCATCGAGGCGGTGTCGAACGGCGTCACCATGCTGCGCGAGCCGCGGGTGAAGACCGGCAAGCAGACGATGCTCCTGATGGCGACCTCGCTCGCCTTCACCGCCGGCGGCATCCTCTTCGGCTACATGCTGATGGACGTCCACCCCGACGGCGACAAGACGCTCAACGCCGTCCTCCTCGAGCGCCTCTTCTCCGCCTGGCACATCGGCCACCTCCCGGCGGGCGCCATCTTCGTCGTCGCCACTCTCGCCGCCGAGGCGGCGCTCCTCTTCGTCGCCGCGCAGACCGGCTTCCTCGACGGCCCGCGGGTGCTGGCCAACATGGCGCTCGACTCCTGGATGCCGCACCGCTTCTCGCAGCTGTCGAGCCGCCTGGTGACCAAGAACGGCGTCTTCCTGATGGGCGCCGCGGCGATCGTCACCCTGCTCTACACCCGCGGCGACATCACGACGCTCATCGTCATGTACTCGATCAACGTCTTCATCACCTTCTCGCTCACCGAGCTGGGGATGGCGCGGCACTGGATCCTCGAGCGCTCGACCGAGCCGCGCTGGAAGAGCCAGCTCGCCATCCACGGCACCGGCCTGGTGCTCTGCCTGTCGATCCTCGGCGTCACCGTCTTCGAGAAGTTCGCCCAGGGCGGCTGGATCACCATGCTCTTCACCAGCGCCACCATCGCCCTCTGCTTCGCCATCCGCCGCCACTACGCGAAGACGCGGCGGGCCCTCTCGCGGCTCGACACCGAGCTCACCTCGCTGCCGCTCCCCGACAGCCACGAGCCGCCGCCGGCGCTCGACAAGCGGGCGGCGACGGCGGTGATCACGGTCTCCGGCTTCTCCGGCTTCGGCCTCCACGAGCTGCTGTCGATCGTCCAGCTCTTCCCCAAGCATTACGAGAACTTCGTCTTCGCCTCGGTCGCCGTGGTCGACTCCGGCAACTTCAAGGGCTCGTCCGAGCTCGCCGCGCTGCAGGTCGAGACCCGCGCCAGCCTCGACAAGTACGTCCACTGGTGCCGCCGCCACGGCCTGCGCGCCGACTTCCGCATGGGCCTCGGCACCGAGCCGGTGAGCGCCGTCGCCGCCCTCTGCGAGGAGATCGCCCGCGAGTTCCCGCGGGCGGTCTTCTTCTGCGGCAAGCTGATCTTCCAGGAGGAGAAGTGGTACCACCGGATCCTCCACAACGAGACCGCGTACGCGCTGCAACGGCGCCTGCAGTTCGACGGGATACCGACCATCGTGCTGCCGATTCGAGTGCTGTGACCGAGCCGCCCGCGATCGACCCGGCGGCGAGCGCCGGCGCCGCCGCCGGCGGCCACGCCAAGCCGCATCCCCACGGCAAGCGCCTCTTCCTCCTCGCCCTGACCGCCCTGGGCGTCGTCTATGGCGACATCGGCACCAGCCCGCTCTATTCCATGCGCGAGTGCTTCCACGGCGAGCACGCGGTGCCGCCGACGCCGCAGAACGTCTACGGCGTGCTGTCGCTGATCTTCTGGTCGCTGGTGATCGTGGTGACCTTGAAGTACCACGTCTACGTGCTACGCGCCGACAACCGCGGCGAGGGCGGCATCCTGGCGCTCATGGCCCTGGTGCGCAAGGCGCTCGGCCGCCGGCGCCACGGTTGGATCCTCGTCGGCATGGGCCTCTTCGGCGCCGCGCTCCTCTACGGCGACGGCATGATCACGCCGGCGATCTCGGTGCTCTCGGCGGTCGAGGGTCTGGAGGTGGCGACGCCGATCTTCCACGCCTTCGTGGTGCCGATCACCATCGTCATCCTGATCGGCCTCTTCCTCATCCAGCGCCGCGGCACCGCCGGCATCGGCGCCATCTTCGGCCCGGTGATGCTGGTCTGGTTCGCCACCCTCTCGGTGATGGGGGTGGCCGGCATCCTGCGCCACCCGAGCGTCCTCGCCGCGGTCAACCCGGCCTACGCCGTGCGCTTCTTCATCCAGAACGGCGGCCGCGGCTTCCTCGTCCTCGGCGCCGTCTTCCTGGTGGCGACCGGCGGCGAGGCGCTCTATGCCGACATGGGGCACTTCGGCGAGATGCCGATCCAGATCGACTGGTTCTCGCTCGTCGGCATGTCGCTGCTCCTGAACTACTTCGGCCAGGGGGCGCTGCTCGTCGCCGACCCCCACGCCTCGTTCAACCCGTTCTACCGGCTGGCGCCGGACTGGGCGCTCTACCCGCTCGTCATCCTCGCCACCGCCGCCACCGTCATCGCCTCGCAGGCGATCATCTCCGGCGCCTTCTCCCTCACCAACCAGGCGGTGCAGCTCGGCTACCTGCCGCGGGTGGAGATCGTCCACACCTCGCAGGAGGAGTTCGGCCAGATCTACATTCCGGGGGTCAACTGGATCCTCATGCTGGCGACGATCGGCCTGGTGCTCGGCTTCCGCACCTCGTCGCACCTCGCCGCCGCCTACGGCATCGCGGTGACGACGACGATGATCATCACGACGCTCTTGGCTGCCGTCGTGGCGCGCAACCTGTGGCACTGGCGGCTCTGGCAGGTGGGCCTCGTCACCGCCGGCTTCCTCTTCGTCGACCTCTCGTTCTTCGGCGCCAACATGGTCAAGGTCGCCGACGGCGGCTGGTTCCCGCTCCTCGTCGGCGCCATCATCTACTGCCTGATGACCACCTGGCAGTACGGCCGCCGCGACCTCGGCGAGCAGCTCTCGCGCGACGCCCTGCCGTTCGACAAGTTCGTCGCCCGCATGCACCCCGACCATCCGCCGCGGGTGCCGGGGACGGCGGTCTTCATGGCGCGCGATGCCGTCGCCACGCCGACCGCGCTCCTCCATAACCTCAAGCACAACAAGGTGCTCCACCAGCGGGTGGTGCTGCTGACGGTGACCTCCGAGGAGGTGCCGCAGGTCCCCGCCCACAAGCGGATGGTGGTCGAGGAGCTGGGCAAGGACTTCTGGCGGGTGACGGTGCGCTACGGCTTCATGGAGAACCCGAGCATGCCGGACATCATCGCCCTGGCGCGCGAGCGCGGCCTGGCGCTCGACGCCATGAAGACGACCTTCTTCCTCTCCCGCGTCACCCTCCTCCCCACCAACCGGCACGGCCTCGCCGCCTGGCGCGACCGGCTCTACGCGTTGATGTCGAGGAACGCCGTGCGGCCGACCGACTACTTCCGCATCCCGGCCAACCGGGTGATCGAGCTCGGCATGCAGATGCGGCTCTGACGCCGCGGACACAATCGGCGGTCAGTGCACCTCGCCCATCAGGCGGCGGATCGGCTTGATGAAGAGGGCGAGGACGAGGCCGGCGCCGGCGGTGGTGAGGAAGACGGCGCCGAAGATGTGCGGCAGCGGGTAGCTCGAGAAGCGGCCGGCGACCAGGCCGCCGAGGAGATTCCCCAGCGACAGCGAGAGGAACCAGATGCCCATCATCTGGCTCACCTTGCGGTGCGGCGCGAGCTTGGTCACCACCGAGAGGCCGACCGGCGACAGGCAGAGCTCGCCGCCGGTGTGGAACAGGTAGGTGACGACCAGCCAGAGCGGGCTCACCTGCACCGTGCCGCCCATCGTGCGCACCGCCGCCCACGCCATCACCAGGAAGCCCATCCCGACGAGGATGAGGCCGAGCGAGAACTTGGCCGGGCTCGAGGGGTCGCGCCGGCTGCGCGCCAGCGCCACCCAGATCCAGGCGAAGACCGGCGCGAAGGCGATGATGAACAGCGGATTGACCGATTGCAGGATGCTCGCCGGCATCGACCAGCCGAAGACGTTGAGATCGGTGAAGCGCTGGGCGAAGAGGTTTAGCGACGAGCCCGCCTGCTCGAAGGCCGACCAGAAGAGGGTGGCGAAGACGAAGAGGACGAAGATGACGCCGACCTTCTTCTTCTCGGTGCCGTCGAGGCCGCCGAAGAACATCTGGAAACCGAGCGAGAGGACGGCCATGAGGAGGATGACGATGCCCATCGAGTTGGCGATCGCCACCGCGGAAGGCTGGACAAAGTAGAGGATGGTGAGGATCGCGGCCAAGGCGACGGCGCTCGACCCGGCCAGCCGCAGCGCTTTCGTCCGATCGGCCGGGTCGGTGCCGGCGTTGGGCTTGATGCCGATGGTGCCGAGATAGCGGCCGCCCCAGACGTACTGCGCGACGCCGACCGCCATGCCGAAGCCGGCGGCGGCGAAGCCCCAGTGCCAGTTGATCCGCTCGCCGAGCGGCCCGCAGATGAGCGGGGCGACGAAGGCGCCGAGGTTGATCCCCATGTAGAAGACCGAGAAGCCGGCGTCGCGCCGGGCGCCGCCCTCCGGGTAGAGGTCGCCGACCATGGCGCTGACGTTGGGCTTGAGCAGACCGGTGCCGGCGACGATGAGAGCGAGCCCGAGGTAGAAGGTCGTCAGGCTGTGGATCGCCATGCTGAAGTGGCCGAGCGAGATGAGGCAGCCGCCGACGAGGACCGCCCGCCGCTGGCCGAGCAGGCGGTCGGCGAGCCAGCCGCCGGGGACGGCCGTCAGGTAGACGAACGAGGTGTAGAGGCCGTAGATGGCGCCGGCGGTGAGAACGTTGAGCTGCAGCCCGCCATCCTGCAGCTTCGCCGTCATGAAGAGGATGAGGAGGGCGCGCATGCCGTAGTAGCTGAAGCGCTCCCAGTACTCCGTGAAGAACAGCGTCGAGAGGCCGCGCGGATGGCCGAAGAAGGTGCCGCCGGGAAGCGGTGCAGCGCTCGCCGGGGTGCTCATCGCATCGTTGGTCATCGGGCTTCCCCTCGTTGGATGGCCGCGGAGCTTAGCACGCCCGTCCGCGGCCCCCCTGGAGGTCTGCCGCGTCCTCTCGAGCGGACGCGCGCGCGGACGATCGGAGCAGATCGGAGCAGCCGCGGCGATCGGGAACGAGCGGCGAGCCCGCGGTTTCAGGCGCCGGCGCGGCACAGGCGGCTCGCCGCCGGCGTGCTCGCGCATGGCATCGCCCTTGCTATGTCTAGGAAGCGAGGCCGGCGGAAGGGCGAGCCCCCCGCCGGCGAAAGAAAAAGGAAGACATCACGAACCGAGATTGATCCCCAGCGACCCCGAGCCGAGACGACGAGGACGGACCCGGGAGCCGCGCCCCTCTGCAGCACCCACTGCCCACGGCCCATCCCCCCGAGCGGAGCCGCCGTCGTCTCCGGCCCCGCTCCCCTACCTTCTCGCCGTCCGTTCCGATCGAGCCTTCCCAGCGCCGCCCCGGTCGGGGGTATCCTGCGCACCTCTCTAGGTGAACGCACCCGGAGGTGCCCGATGCCCCCCGACTCTCCCCTCGCCGAGCTCCGCGATGCCATCTCCGAGGTCGACCGCGCCCTCCTCGAGCTGCTGCGCCGGCGCATGGAGCTCGCCGCCGAGGTGGGCCGCGTCAAGGCGGAGTCGGGGCTGCCGATCGTCGTCCGCGACGTCGAGGACCGCGTGCTGGTGCGGGCGCGGCAGAGCGCCGCCGCCTGCGGCGTCTCCGAGACGGTGATGGAGTCGGTGTTCTCGGCGATCATCCGCGGCGCCGTCGAGCGCCAGCACCAGGTGGGGATCGCGCTGCGCGAGCGGCACGGCGAGCGGGTGCTCGTCGTCGGCGGCGCCGGCGGCATGGGCTCCTGGCTGCGCGGCTTCCTCGAGCTCGCCGGCCACGCCGTCGACATCGCCGATCCGTCGCTCGCGACGATCCCGCTGGCGCGCGGGCGCTTCGCCAGGCTGGCGCAGGTCGCCGACCTCGACGCCTACGCCGCCGTCTTCGTCGCCGTGCCGCTCGCCCGCACGCCGGAGGTGATCGCCGAGCTGGTGGCGCGGCGGCCGCGCGGGTTGATCGTCGAGATCACCTCGATCAAGGACCACCTGACACCGGCGCTCGCCGCCGCGCGCGCCGTCGGCGTGCGCACCGTCGCCCTCCATCCGATGTTCGGACCGGCCAAGTCGCTCTACGAGCCGCTCACCTTCGTGCTCGCCGCGCAGCGCGACGTGGAGGTCGAGAAGACCGAGCTGGCGACGCTCCTCGCCCATCCGTATACCCGCCTCGTCGCCGTGCCCTTCCCGCACCACGACCGGCTGATGGGCTGGCTCCTCGGTCTCGCGCACCTGACCAACATCATGTTCGGCTCGGCGCTCGCCCGCTCGGGCGTCGACGCCGGCGAGCTCCAGCAGTGCGCCTCGACCACCTTCACCCGCCAGGCGGCGACGGCGCTCTCGGTGCTCTCCGAGGATCCCGATCTCTACCTCGACATCCAGCACCTCAACCCGCACCGCGGCGAGGTCTACGGCGCCGTGCGCGAGGCCCTCGACACCCTGGAGGCCCTCGTCGCCGCCCGCGACCGCGACGGCTTCCGGGCGGCACTCGGCGACGCTAGACGGGCGCTCGCGCCCGGCTGAGAGCGGCGCCCTTTTGAATCCCGACGCTAGAGGGGCCCTCGCGCCCGCTGAGAGCCTCGCGCCACCCCCCGTGGGGTGTGCTAAGTACCCATCGCCATTCAGTTTTTTCCACTCTGCCGGCGACAGGCCGCGCAAAGGATGTTAGAATTTGGCTATCTCTAGCTTTCGGGACCGCCCGGTCCCCTCGTAGGCAAACCGCAAGGAGGCCCTCATGAAACAACTGCTCGCCCTGGGACTGCTCGCCGCCGGCGCGGCCATTCCCCTCCACGCCGGGACCATCTATGTGCCGTACGCGACCGACGAAGCGGTGGGAGCGGCGCGGTATCGCACCGAGATCGCCGTCAGCAATCCCGCCGACGCCGCGGCGCAGTTCCAGACGCTCTTCGTCACCGCCGACGGAGTGCGCTTCCCGGGCCGCACGGAGACCGTCGCCGCCCACGGCACCGCCGTCATCGCGGGCCTGGCGCCGGCCGACATGCACGGGCGGATCGAGGTCAGCGGACCGGAGGCGCTGGTGGTGAGCGCGCGACTCAACGCCTTCGCGCAGGACGGCAATCTGCTGTCGAGCGCCATCGAGCCGGTCGTCTCGGCCGACAACCTCGTGCCGGCCGGGCAGACGATCCATCTGCAGGGCCTCACCAACAGCGCCGACGCGGTCACCCGCTGGGGCGTCCTCACCGCCGGCGACCAGGGCTCCTGCTCGTTCGCCGCCTACAGCGCCGACGGCTCCGAGCTCGGCGCCACCTCGCGGACCGGCGCCGTGGCGCTGTCGCGCGACTTCGCCGAGCCGCTGCAGGCGATGCGCGCCGGCTCCCTCGCCGAGGCGCGGCTCGAGGTCACCTGCGACGCGCCGGCCTTCGCCTATGCCGCCGTGCTGGCGAGCAACGGCAGCCGCACCACCTTCGTCGCGCCGTCGACCGGCCTCGCCGCGGATCTCACCACCATCATCGACCGCGTCCGCGCCGGCGGCGTCGGAGTCGGCGGCGGCGACGGTCCGGTCGGCCATCCGGGCACCGGCACCGGCAGCCCGACGACCCCTGGCGGCGGCTCGACGCCCAGCAATCCGACGCCGAACGACACCCCGACGCCCTCCGACGGCACGCCGGTCTCGCTCGACCAATACGGCAGCTTCAAGATCGACGGCACCTTCTTCGTCCCGGCGAATGGCGACTCGGTCCGCATCTACCCGATCGCCCTCGTCCCCAACACCAAGTACCACAGCATCACCGTCGACTTCGACCTCTACATCAACCGCTGGCAGACCTCGATCTTCCAGGCGCTCGGCGGCCTGCGCCGCTCCGACAGGACCCTCTACTGGGGCCTCCTCATCCGCGTCGACAAGCAGAAGACCCTGATCGACGCCGGCCACGACAAGCTCTACAAGGGCGTCGTCAAGTGGACGCAGAAGACGAACTACCACATCCACGTCGTCTACGACACCTCGGCGCGCAAGGTGACGCTGCAGATCCTCGACGCCAACGGCAATCTCTTCCAGCAGCTGTCGGGGAAGATCACCAACCCCGACCTGCGGCAGACCAAGCCGGTCCACCTCGACCTCGGCATCGCCGGCGTCGCCGACCACGCCTACTTCCCGACGATCGGCTGGCAGTACTCGAACCTCAAGGTAGTCGCGATCCCCTAGCCGCCGGTCATCCGGCGCGCGATCAGCGCGCTTCATCTCGTTGCCAACGGCGGGTCCTCGGGCCCGCCGTTTTCGTTCAGGGGCGAGGGGAGGCGGCCGGCGGCAGGCGGCGCAGGATGCGCACCGCGCCGCCGCCGTACTCCGGCGCGGTGAAGGCGGCGACCTCGCGATAACCGGCGGCGATCTCGGGACGGGCGAGGACGGCGCCGAGGATCGGCGCCCGGAAGGCCGCCACGTCGACGAGGAAGTCCGGCCGCGCGGCGACGACGAGATCCGGCAGGCGGTGTGCCCGCGCCGCCGCCAGCGCCTGCGGCGAGACCAGGCCGGCGAGGTCGAGCACCCGCAGGTCGGAGGTGTAGCCGAGGACACCGATCTCGACCGCGGCGACCGTCGGCGCGGACGCGGCGTCCGCCGGCGGCGCCTGCGCCGCCAGATAGCGCCCGGCGCGGGCGTAGACGTTGGTGCGCGGATCGGGCGGCCGGCCCCGCTGTGCCGCGACCCAGGCGAGCGACGGCGCGGCGAGCGGCGCCAAGAGGATCAAACCCACGGCGAGGCCGAGGGCACGCGCCGGCACGGCGCTCACCGCGGCGTTGCCCGCGGCCGCGGCGACGGCGACGGCGGTCGTCGCGGCCGCCAGCACCGCGAGGAAGACGAGAGCCTGCAGCGGGCCCTCCTCGTACCACGGCGCGAAGGGGACGCCGAGGAGGTGATATGCGATCTCGTGGAGGGCGAGCCAGAGCGCCACGGCGCGGAAGAACGGCCGCGCCAGAAACCCTCGGCGCCAGGCGACGACGGCGCCCGCCGCGGCGAGGAGGAGGAGCGCCGCGGCGCCCGGGGCGGAGAGCGCGCGCACCAGCCAGATCCACTCGAACGCCGCGTAGCCGTGGAGGGCCCGCCCGAGCTCGCCGCGCTTGGCCGCCAGCGTGTTGGGCACCACGGTGCCGAAGCGCAGCGCGAGCCAGGCGAGCCAGGCGCCGAGCGGCAGCGCCGTGGCGAGCCCGAAGCCGAGCGGGAAGCGCCGCCGCGCGCGCCACAGCACGAGGCCGACCGCCGCGGCGGCGAGCGCCGCGTCGAGACGGCAGCACATCGCGGCGGCGGCGGCGAGGCCGGCGGCGATCTGCAGCGGGCGCGACACCGGCGGCGGCGCGGACAGCGCGCGCTCGGCGAGATAGGCCGCGGCGGCGGCGAGCGCCAGGATCGGCAGCGTCTCGGTGCCCAGCATCTCGACGTTCCAGCGCAGCACCAGCGCGACGCCACCGCCGGCCGCGGCGAGCGTCCAGCCTCGCCGCGCGCCGAGCGCTTCGCCGCCGCGGGCGCCCGGCGGCAGCGCGCGCGCCGCCGCGGCGCCGGCGAGCGCGAAGGCGGCGACGAGCGCCGCGAGCGAGAGGAGCGTCCCCCACGCCGGGGCGTCGAGGCGGCCGCCGCTGGCGCGGGTCAGCACGCCGAGGAGCAGCGCGTAGCCGGGCGCCGTGGTGCCGAGCACCGCCTCGCCGCGGTTGTAGACCAGCCCGTCGCCCGCCGCCCAGTGGCGCGCGTAGCGATAGGTGATGAAGGCGTCGTCGTAGGAGAAGCGCCAGAAGGCGCGGCCGACGGCGCCGCCGATCGCGGCGAGGAGCGCCAGCGCGGCGAGCGGTGCGCGGCTGCCGGACGGGCTCGCCGGACGCGGGGGATCAGCGTCGGTGTCCGCGCTCATGCCGGCGCCGATCGCGCGCGACCGCCGCCGCGGCGCGGACCCTGAGGCGTTGGGAGAGATGGGGTGAGGAGGAGGGATGACTGTGCTCCGGCTCCAGGGAGGAGCCGGAGGACGGCCATGTCGGAAGTCGAGCGCGCGGGGCGGAGCCCCGCGCTTTCAGCTCGCCGCCTCAGCTCTGCGGCGCCCGCTCGGCGCTCTCGCCGACGGCGGAGGACGCGGCGGGCGCGGCCTCTGCGGTGGCGCCGACCTTCGAAGCGGTCCGCCCGGCGCCCGCCGAACGGCTGCTGCTGCGTGTCCGGCCCGTCGCGCGGCTGCTGGTCCTGCCGGTGCCGCGCGCCGCCGAGCGGCTCGACGTCGCACGCGTCGCGCGGCTCGCCGGCTTCTTCGCCGCCGAGCGCGCGGCGGGCTTCTTCGCCGCCGTACGCTTCGCCGCCGGCTTCTTGGCTGCCGGCTTCTTCGCGGCGGTCTTCTTGGCGGCGGCCTTCTTGACCGCCGGCTTCTTGGCGGCGGACTTCTTCGCCGCGGTGGCGCGAGCCGCCGGCTTTCTCGCCGCCGTCTTCTTCGCCGCCGGCTTCTTGGCTGCCGGCTTCTTCGCCGCCGGCTTCTTGGCCGCCGTCTTCTTCACCGTCGCCTTCTTGGCCGCCGACTTGGTGCCGGCAGACTTGCGCCCGGCCGACTTCGCGCTCGATTTCGCCGTCGCCTTCTTGGTCGCCGCGGACTTCGCGGACCTTCCCGCCGACTTGCTGCTCGACGCTTTCTTGCCTGCCGCTGCCATGTCGCGCTCCTTTCTCAAAAGGGAGATGATGCATTGATTATCCATGGTCACCGGCACATGTCAACACGAGGGCGCGCGCACGACGACGGAGCGGCGTGCGCGACGACGCGATGACGCGACGACGAAGTGGTGCCGGGCGCGCTAGCGCGAGCCGATCGGCACGCCCGCAGCCCAGACGCGCGCCGCGCTCGGCGCCAGCACGGCATCGTCCTCGTCGGCGGCGCGGGCGTCGCGGCGCAGCCGGTAGACGTCGAGCACGTCGGCCATCACCGCCTCGGCGGTCGGCCAGCGGCCGGCGCCCTTGCCGTCGGCGATCACCGCCGCTCCCGCCTCGGGCTGGATGAGCACGCGGTTCTGCTCGTCGCGCGGCTGCGCCAGCGGATGATCGGCGGGCAGGCGGAGCGGGCAGACGCTCGCCGCGATCCCCTCCCGCGTGCGGCGGCAGGAGGCGACGAGGCGCACCGCCGACCCCGCGGCGTGGACGGCGCGCACCTCCTCGGGATCGATGTCGTCGATGCCGCGGCAGTCGATCTGCGCGATGCTGAGGTCGACGCCGAAGGCGGCGCGTGCCACGATCACCAGCTTGTGCGCCGCGTCGAGGCCGGTCAGATCGCTCGACGGATCGGCCTCGGCGAAGCCGTTCGCCTGCGCGCTGGCGACCGCCGCCGCGAGGTCCTCGCCGGCGGTGATGCGGTCGAGGACGAAGTTGGTGGTGGCGTTCAAGACCCCTTCGACGGCGAGGATGCGGCCGCGCCGCGCCACCCGCTCGACGGTCTCCACCACCGGCACGCCGCCGCCGACGGTCGCCGAGAAGGCGAGCGCGGCGCCGTGCGCCTCGGCGCGGAGGAGGAGGTCGGCGCCGTGCGCCGCGACGATCGCCTTGTTGGCGGTGACCACGTCGCGCCCGCGGTCGAGCGCCGCGCGCACCAGGTCGGCCGCCGGATGCATGCCGCCGATCGCCTCGACGACGAGGTCGCTGTCGAGCGCCAGCACCTCCCAGGGATCGCTCGACAAGAGCTCCATCGGCACGCCGTCGCCCTGGTGCCGCGCCGGCCGGCGGACGGCGATCCCCACCACCTCGAAGCGCTCGGGCTGCGCCGCGAGATGGCGATAGACGCCGAGCCCGACGGTGCCGAGACCGAGCATGGCGATGCGCAGCGGCGCCAGCGGCGCGCGCGGCAGCGGCGAGGGAGCGGCCGCGGGTGCCGCGTCGGCATAGCGCGTCGGGCCGGGGCCGACGACGGTCGCCGCGGCGGCGCCGCAGGCCGAGACCTCGAAGGCGAGGCCGTAGCGCTCGGCGAACTGGATCGCCTTCGGCTGCACCACCCGGCCGCCGAGGCGGAAGGCCTCCGCCCAGGTGAGCGAGGCGAAGCGGCGCGGCGCCGTCGCCGAGGTGGGATCGCCGTCGTAGATGCCGTCGACGTCCTTGATCAGCCGGCAGCACTCGGCGGCGAGCCGCTGGGCGACGAAGAAGGCGGTCAGGTCCGAGCCGCCGCGGCCGAGGAGCGAGGTGCGCCCCTCCTCGTCCTGCCCGACGAAGCCGGCGAGCACCGCCACCGGCCGCTCCTCCAGGGCGCGGAAGAGCTCGCGCCGGTTGAGCTCGCGCGGCTCGGCGTCGAGCAGCGGACCGGCAGTGCGCAGGCCGACGCGCCAGGAGTCGAGCAGCGAGGCGGGGATGCCGGCGCGGTCGAGGGCGAGCGCGAGGAGCGCCGCCGAGGTCGCCTCGCCGGTGGCGAGGAGCGCCGCGAGGCCGGTCGGATCGGGCGCCCCGGCCAGCCGCTCGGCGCGCGCCAGCAGCTGATCGGTGGTCTTGCCGAGCGCCGAGACGACGGCGACGACGCGCCGCCCCTGGCGCAGCCAGCGGTAGATCTCGTGCACGGCGCGCGGCATGCTGGACTCGTCGGCCAGCACCGAGCTGCCGAATTTGAGGACGATGATGGGATCGCTGTTCATGGTGTAGCTCCTCGACCTGCGAAACCTGGTGACCTAGACAGCGAGCGCGCGATCGAGATCCTCGATCAGGTCCTCG
Organism: uncultured Acidobacteriota bacterium; assembly: GCA_963755825.1. Taxonomy (GTDB): domain Bacteria; phylum Acidobacteriota; class Thermoanaerobaculia; order Multivoradales; family UBA5704; genus DATBQN01. Next base: position 2,185,825 of record CAVWLA010000001.1, read on the forward strand.
GGATCCTCGAGGCCGACCGAGAGCCGCACCAGACCGTCAGTGATGCCGATCGCCTCGCGCTCGGCGGCGGGGATCGGCGCGTGGGTCATCGAGGCGGGATGGGTGATGAGGGTCTCGACCGCTCCCAGGTTCTCGGCGAGCGTGCAGAGGGCCACCGAGTTCATCACCCGGATGCCGGCCTCGGTGCCGCCCTCGACCTCGAAGGCGATCATGCCGCCGCCGGTCTTCTGCTGCCGGCGGGCGAGCTCGCGCTGCGGGAAGGAGTCGAGGAACGGGTAGGCGACGCGGGTCACCCGCCGGTGGCCCTCGAGGAAGCGGGCGACGGCGAGCGCGCTCTCGGCGTGGCGGGCGACGCGCAGCGGCAGCGTCTTCAGGCCGCGCAGCGTCAGCCAGGCCTCGAAGGGCGATTGGATGCAGCCGGTCGCGTTCTGAAAGAAGCGGATGCGCTCGGCGAGCTTGGCGTCGCGGGTGAGCACGGCGCCGCCGACCGTGGCGTTGTGCCCTTCGATGTACTTGGTCGTCGAGTAGACGACGACGTCGGCGCCGAGGGCGAACGGCTCCTGGTGGAGCGGCAGCAGGGTGTTGTCGACCGCGAGGAGGGCGCCCGCCTGGTGCGCGACGCGGGCGGCGCCGGCCAGGTCGGTCAGCTTGAGGGTCGGATTGGCGGGCGACTCGACGAGCACCAGCCGCGTCTCCGGGGTCATCGCGGCGGCGAGCTTGGCGAGATCGGAGGTGTCGGTGAAGGTGGCGCGGACGCCGTAGTCGGCGAGCACCTGGCGGAGCAGGCGCACGGTGCCGCCGTAGACGACGTCCGACAGCACGGCGTGGTCGCCCGCCTTGACGGTGGCGAGGAAGAGCACCGTGATCGCCGCCATGCCGGTGGCGAAGCAGGCGGCCGGCAGCGAGCCCTCGATGGCGCCGAGGTTGCGCTCGAGCGCGGCGACGGTGGGGTTCCCCGAGCGGCTGTAGGTGTATCCCTTGTCCTTGCCCACCGCCTCCTGGGCGAAGGTGGTCGACTGGAAGATCGGCGTCAGCAGAGCGCCGGTCGCGGGATCGGGCGAGAGGCCTCCATGGATGATGCGCGTAAACTGGCGATGACCGTTCTCTCTCCCCATTCGACGACCTCTCCCCCCAAGCAGCGGCTCGGCATGACGCGGCATCCGCGGTTAATTCTCAAGGTGCTCGTCGGGCTCGAGCTGTGACCAACCGTTTTCGCGAGCGCTGCCCGCCGCGGCTCCGCGGGCGGGAATGCGGCGCTTCGCGCGATGGGTTACGGCCGTCGGAGGAACCGCGCGCATGAGCTGCAGCCCACGACGTTTCGCCGCCGCATCGCTCGCCGCATCGATCGCCTGCGGGCTCGCCGGCGGCGCCGCGAGCGCCGCGCCAGCCCCGCCGCCCGCGCGGCGCGCCGCGAGCGCGCCGGCGAAGAGAGACGCGGCGAAGGCGGAGACGCCGCAGCCGGTCGACGCGCGCACCGCCGGCGCCCAGTCGACCCTCTCCTTCGGCCGCTTCGGCACCGTCGCCATCTACCGGCGGACGCCGCATCCGAGCCGCGTCGTGCTCTTCATCTCCGGCGACGGCGGCTGGAACCTGGGCGTCGTCGACATGGCGAAGGCCCTCGCCGACCTCGACGCCCTGGTGGTCGGCATCGACATCACCCACTATCTGAAGGTGGCCGACGCGGCGAAGGGCTCCTGCACGTCGGCGGCGATCGACTTCGAGGCGCTGTCGCAGTTCGTGCAGAAGTCGCTCGGCATGCCGGACTACGTGCCGCCGGTCCTCGTCGGCTACTCCTCGGGCGCGACCCTCGCCTACGCGGCGCTGGTGCAGGCGCCGCCCTCCACCTTCCACGGCGCCATCAGCCTCGGCTTCTGCCCCGATCTGCCGATCAAGAAACCGTTCTGCGCCGGGCAAGGCCTCACCTTCGGACCGGGACCGAAGGGCAAGGGGGTGAGCTTCCTCCCCAGCGCCAAGCTCGAGGTGCCCTTCGTGGCGCTGCAGGGGACGGCGGACGAGACCTGTCTGCCGGCGGATACACAGAAATATGTCCAGCAGGTGAAGAATGGCAGCGTCGTCCTCCTCCCCAAGGTCGGCCACGGCTTCTCCGTCCAGCCGCGCTGGATGCCGCAGTTCCGCGCCGCGTTCCAGGCGATGACCAAGCCGGCCCCGCGGCCAGCCCCGCCGGCGGCGGCGCCGGCCCACCCGGTTACCGCCCGCGGCGCCCTCCCCGGCGCCCCGCCACCGCCGGCGGTGAGCGACCTGCCGCTCGTCGAGGTGCCGGCGCACGGCGCCGCCGCCGGCGGCGCCAACTCACAGCGGCTGGCGATCATCGTCTCCGGCGACGGCGGCTGGGCGGGGATCGACCGCGAGGTGGGCGGCGCGCTCGCCGCGCGCGGCATCCCGGTCGTTGGCTTGAACTCGCTCTCCTACTTCTGGCGCGGCCGCACTCCCGACGAGATCGCCAAGGACATGGCGCGCATCCTGGCGCACTACCTCGCCGTCTGGGGCAAGCAGCGCGCCGTCCTCGTCGGCTACTCGATGGGGGCCGACGTGCTCCCCTTCATGGTCGCTCGACTGCCGGCGGCGCTGCGCGACCGCGTCGACCTGGTGGCCCTCCTTGGCCCGGAAAAGCTCGCCAGCTTCGAGTTCCACGTCACCCAGTGGGTGGGCGGCGGCGCCTCGACCGACCGGCCGGTGCTGCCCGAGGTGCAGCGCCTCGCCGGCAGGCCGCGCCTCCTCTGCCTCTACGGCAAGGAGGAGACCGATTCGATCTGCCCCGGCCTCAGCCCGGCGCTCGGCCGCTCGATCGGCTTCACCGGCTCGCACCACTTCGGCGGCGACTACACGGCGCTCGCCGATCGCATCCTCCAGGAGCTGCCGGCCGGCGCCGCGCCGGCGAAGGGGAGATGAGATGAAGCGGACGACGGCCATCGCCGCGCTCGCCCTGGCCGCGGCCCTCGCCGGCGCTCCCGCAGGCGCGGCCGCTGCATCAGCCGCAGCGGTCCCGGCGGGACCGCCCGCCCGCGCTCAGGGCTCCGACACGGGCGCCAGCGGCGACTCCCAATCGTTCACCGTCTTCCTGCCGCAGCCGGCGGCCAGCGCCGCGGCTTCCGGCGCGCCCGCGCCGGCACCGAGCCGCCGCCGGACACCGCCGCGCGGCGAGAGCGCCCTCGCGGTGGCGCTCACCGCCGCCCTCTTCGCCGCCATCGGCCTCGTCTGGCTCGGTCTCCGCAAGCCGACCTGCCCGCGCTGCCGCCAGCGGCTCGTCCAGCTCGAGCCGCCGGCGAGCGAGACGGCGGGCGCCGCAACCGGCCGCGAGCCGTGGGCCTGCCTGGGCTGCGGCGTCGTGATGCGGCGGCGCTTCGCTCGGCTGCGCCGCGGTCCGCTGATGGCGGCCGACGACGTCTGCGCCAACTGCGGCGCGCGCACCAAGAAGACCCGGCTCACCGTCGTCGAGCGTCCCGGCTATCTCACCTGGGGCGAGGTGCGGCTCGACGACGACTGCCTCACCTGCGCGCACCGCGGCTCGGCGCTCTACGCCGCCCCATCCCTGGAAGCCCCGGTCAACCCGAGCGGCGTGCGCGCCGCCCGCCGGGCCTCCTCCAGCTCCTCGCGCTAGCGCGCTGCTAGACTGCGGCGCCAGCGCGCCACCACATCCTCACACTGCGAACCGTCGTCCCGCTCTGGCGCCGGGAGCCTCGCCGCGATGAACCACTCGACCGAGCCGCCGACGCCGGGCACCGCTCCGCTCGAGGTCGCGCCGCTCCCCGGCGCGCGGCTGGCGCTCGCCGTCCTCACCCTCACCAACTTCGTCAACTACCTCGACCGCTACGTGGTCTCGTCGCTGGTCGAGAGCCTGCGGCACTCCGAGCTGCATCTCTCGGACACCGAGCTCGGCGCCCTCGTCACCGGCTTCATTCTCGTCTACATGCTGGCCTCGCCGGTCTTCGGCACCCTCGGCGACCGCCGCCGCCGCCCGCCCCTGATCGCCGCCGGCGTCGCCATCTGGAGCGTCGCGACGGCCCTGGGCGGCCTCGCGGGGCGCTTCGCGACGCTCTTCCTGGCGCGCTCCTCGGTCGGCATCGGCGAGGCGGCCTACGGCACCATCGCCCCGGCGCTCCTCGCCGACTCCTTCCCGCCGGCGCGGCGCGGGAGGGTCTTCGCGGTCTTCTACGCCGCCATCCCCATCGGCTCGGCGGCGGGCTACATCCTGGGCGGCCTCGTCGACCAGCACTTCGGCTGGCGCGCCGCCTTCTTCGTCGCCGGCGCGCCGGGGCTCGTCCTCGCCTGGCTGGCGGCGCGCCTGCCCGACCCGCCGCGCGGCGGCCAGGACGGCGGCGGCGGCGCGGCGATCGCCGGCGCGGCGGCGAAGACGGTGCGCGCCGCCTACCGCGACCTGCTCACCAACCGCCCCTACCGGCTGACCGTCCTCGGCTACGCCGCCTACACCTTCGGCCTCGGCGCCCTCGCCTTCTGGACGCCGGCGTTCCTCGAGCGGGTGCGCGGCATGTCGCGGGGGACGGCGACCGTCCAGTTCGGGGCGATCGTCGTCGTCACCGGCTTCGCCGGCACCTTCTTCGGCGGCTGGCTGGGCGATCGGCTGCTGCGGCGCTGGCGGCAGAGCTACCTGTGGGTGTCGGGCGCCGCGACGCTCCTCGCCGCGCCGGTGGCCCTCGCCGCCTTCATGGCGCAGTCGAAGGCCGTCTACCTGACGGCGATCGTCGTCGCCGAGCTGCTGCTCTTCGTCTCGACCGGGCCGGTCAACTCGGCGATCGTCAACCTGGTGGCGCCGGGAGAGAGGGCGACCGCGGTCGCCCTGTCGATACTCGCCATCCACCTGCTGGGAGACGTGCCGTCGCCGCCGCTCATCGGCATCCTCTCCGACCACAGCTCGCTCGGGCAGGCGTTCCTGGTGATCCCCATCCCCATCGCCATCGGCGGCCTGGTGTGGCTCTACGCGGCTTGGCGCGGCGAGCGCGCGGCGCCGGCCGGCGCGGTGTGATGAGCGGCGTGAGAGCGGTCCGCCGGGCGCCGCCGGGAAAGCCGGCGGCTCAGGAAGGCTGCCGCGCGCCGCGGAACCAGTAGCTCGCCGCCGGCCGCCCCGCCTTCGTCCAGACGTAGGAGCCGCTGACGGCGTCGCCGCGCACGGTGCCCTGCCAGCGGATCGTCCCCTCCTTGGGGCTCACCGTCGTCGCCGCGAAGCCCAGCGAGCCGTCGGGCCGCGCCAGCGTGGAATAGGTCGCGGCCTCGAAGCCGTAGGGATCGCCGGCGGTGGAGCGGAAGCTGCCGTCCTTGAAGATGAGCACGTCCTTGTCCGCGCTGCGCCGCCCCGCCGGGCCGGTGGCGACGGAGAAGTTCCTGCCGTCGAGCCTGCCGGCCGGGGCCGCCGACTGGGCGCTCGCCGCCGGCGGTCTCACCGCAGCCAGGGTCAGGGCGAGGGCGAGGGCCAGCAGCCCGCCGTAGCGAAGTCCGAGACGCCGATTCATCGCATCCTCCTGCGGCAGCGCCGCCCGCGCGGCGACCTTCCGGCAGCGCCGCCCGCGCGGCGAGGGCTCTCTTGCCGCGACGACTTCAGGATACCGCATCGCCCGGCGCACCCCCCGCCGGCACGATCACGGCGAGGGCGCGCGGGCGGTTGCGGAAGACGAGCGGCGGCGCGAGATGGACCACCTCGCCGTCGAGCACGGCGTGGAGCCGCCGCCGCGAGCTCGCGATGGTGAACTCCGGCGCCGTCCACGACTCGCAGCGCGGCGAGCTCCGCAGGTCGCGCACCAGCGAGTAGAGGGCGAGGCCGACGAGACAGCGGCGGCTGGCGCAGTCGGCGATGTAGAGGTAGAGGTCGCCGCTGTCGAAGCGGTTGCGGGCGCCGGCGGTGAAGACGTTCATCTCGTACTCGTTGTTGCCGACGAAGACCACCCGCGTCTTGCGCTCGACCCGGCGGCCGTCGACCTCGATGCCGACGTGGAGCGCCGGCACCCGCGGCAGGACGCGCGCCAGCGCCCAGGCCGCCGCCAGCCACTTGCCGCGGCCGAGCTGCCGGCGCTCGCGGTCGCGCTCGAGGACGACGAGCGGGTAGAAGCCGAGGACGGCATTGTTGACGAACGCCTCGCCGTTGACCGAGCCGAGATCGAGGGCGCGCCGCTCGCCGCTGGCGATGACGCCGGCGGCGCCGGCGAAATCGGTCGGGATGCCGAGATCGCGGGCGAAATGGTTGAGCGTGCCGAGCGGCAGCACGCCGAGCGCCGCGCCGGCGCCGGCGCCGGCGAGCGCCCCGGCGACAGAGCGCACCGTGCCGTCGCCACCCGCCGCGACGACCGCGTCGTAGCCCTGCCCCGCCGCGGACGCGGCGCGCGCCCCCATCGACCGCGGCGGCACCAGCTCGACCGTCGCCTCGACCCCCGCGGCGGCGAAGACCGCCGACAGGCTGGCGGGGGTGAGAGCGCCGGAGGCGACGGGGGCGGCGACCTGGTTGACGAGGACGGCGACGCGCATGACCCGCCGACCATACGTCATGCCGGGCCTCGCCGCCTCATCCCGCCAGCCGATCTCTCCGCTGGCGCCGAGATCGCCGCCGCCGCGCCGGCGATGCGGGCTGGTGATCTGCGCTGTAGCGCGACGGTGCCGTACACTCCGTGGCGAGCCATGAGACTCTTCGTCGCCGACGACGTCCTCGCCCTCTTCCCCACCTTCACCATCGGCCTTCTCGAAGGGACGGTCGAGTCGCTCCGTCCCGGCTTCGCCGCCACCCTCGCCAGCCTGCAGGCCGCGGCGCTCGCGCGGCTGCGCGCGGCGAGCCCGGACGTCGAAGCTCTGATGGCGCAGGCGAGCGTCCGCGCCTGGCGCGAGGCCTACCAGCGCTTCGGCAGCAAACCGACCCGCTTCCGCCCCACCCACGAGGCGCTCGCCCGCCGCCTGCTGAAGGAGCCGGTCTGGCCGCAGATCAACCCGCTCGTCGACGTCTACCTGACCAACCAGGTCGCCCACCTCCTGCCGCACGGCGGCTACGACCGCGAGGCGCTCACCGGCGATCTCGCGCTCGACCGCTCGCCGGGCGGCGAGCCGTTCGAGCCCCTCGGGAGTCTTGCCGGCGAGCAGGAATCGACCGAGCCCGGCGAGATCGTCTATCGCGACCGCCGGCGGGTCCTCACCCGCCGCTGGAACCACCGCGACTCCGACGCCACCAAGATCAGCGCCGACACCCGCCATCTCCTGCTCTTCATCGAGGCGGTGGGAGAGATCCCCGCCACCGCCGTCAGCGCCGCGCTCGCCGATCTCGAAGCGCGCCTCGCCGCCTGCTTCGAGGGGACGTTCGTCCAACGGCTGTTCGCGGTGACCGCCGGCGAGCGGGAGATCGAGATCGGCTGAGAGGCCGACCGCTCGCCGGCCGCGCCTACCGCGGTGTCGCGAGCAGCTCGGCGAGAGCCTGCTCGACGCGGCGGCGGTCGGGGGCCTGAAAGGCGAGGCCGGCGGCGTCGGCGCGGCGCCAGCGGATGCTCCCGGCGATCGGCAGGAGGTCGGGGCGGCGATCGGTGCCGAGGGTGAAGGCGACGCCCTGGCCGAGCTGCCAGGCGGCGGGGACGGCGGAGAGGCAGGCGCCGCCCGGCGAGAGATCCTCCAGCCGGGCGGGATGGCTGGGGCTGCCAGGCACCGCCAGCCAGACGGCGAGGTCCACCCGGATGCGCGGCTCGCGGCGGGTGGCCGGGGCGAGCACGGCGCGCAGGCGCGAGGTGCGGCGCTGGATGATGAGGGCGCGCAGAGACAGGTCGACCGCCGGGTTGGCGGCGAGGAAGGCGCGCAGCGGAGCTGCGGCGACGCGGTGGAGGATCGTCGGCAACCAGGTGCGGGCGGCGAACATGCGGCGCGTCCCCTCGACCACCTCCATCTCGCCGAAGAGCTCGCCCGCCCCCAGGTCGCGCACCCGCTCGATCGCCTCGCCGACCACGTCGTGCAGGATGGTGACGCCGCCGCTGGCGACGAAGTAGATCCCGTCGCCCGGATCGCCCTGGCGGAAGACGACGGCGCCGGCCGGCAGGCGCCGCTCGTCGAGCGTGCGCTCGAGCGCGGCCAGCCGCTCGCGGCCGGCGGCCGCGAAGACCGCATGGGCGGCGAGCGGCGACGGCCCGTCGCCGCGGGGCGCCGCGGGCGGCGGCGTCACGACGGCGCCTCCGCCGTCCGCTTGACCATCATCCAGGCGTCGCGGCGGCCGTTGTAGTAGGCCGCCACCCGCCGCACCACGCTGTAGCCGTGCTTCTCGTAGAACTCCCGCGCGCCGTCCTCGTCGGCCACCGTCTCGAGCACGAAGGCGCGCGAGCCGCGCCCCGCCAGGCGCGCCTCGACGGCGCCGAGCAGCAGGCTGCCGATCCCTCGCCGCTGCTGCTCCGGCGGCACGTCGAGCGTCACCAGGTGCCCGAAGCCGGCGCGCTCCGGGCAGCCGATGGCGAAGCCGACGATCGCCCCCGCCTCCTCGGCGACCAGCGCGCTGCAGCGCGACCCGCGCAGGTAGAAGCGCAGCTCGGCGCGCGAGTAGGCGAGATCGGCCGCGAACGCGGCGCGGTCGATCTCGAACAGGCGCTCGAAATCGCGGGGCTCGTAGTCGCGGATCGTCACGTTCTGGAGAGCGGGCTGCAAAAACAGTATAACGCGGGCCCCGGAGCGAGCCGCGAGCGTGGCCGAGAGCCTCCGCTGTCCGCTCGACATCCTGGACGGCGGCCGCGGTACGCTGCGGCCTCGCCCTCCAATTGACCCGCCGCGGCTCCTCGACTAGCCTCTTTCCAACCATGTCGGACGTGCAAGAGGATCTCCTCATCGGGCGGCTCGCCCTGCACTACAAGCTCATCACGCAGGATCAGCTGGCCGAGGCGACCCGCCAGCAGAGCCGCGAGGGCGGCCAGCGCAAGCTCGGCGAGATCCTGGTGGCGAGCGGCCTCCTCGACCCTCGCCGCTTCGAGCAGCTCCTCGTCGCCCAGCGCGAGGTGATGGCCAAGCGGCAGTCCGCGGGGACACCGACAACGACCCCACCAGCCGCGGCGCCGAGCGCCGGCCCGGCGTCCACACCGCAGCCGGCGACGTCGTCGTCAACGTCGATGCCGCCGCTCGTCGTCGCCGAGATGCCGCCGCTCGCGATCGACACCGCGGCGCCGCAGCTCGGCGCCTCGGCTCCCCGCACCGCGGCAGCCGCCGCCGCACCGGCCGCCGCCGCGCCGCCGGTCGCCGCGGCGCCGCCCCCGACTCCAGCCGCGGCCCCGGCGCCGCCGGCCGACGCCGCTCCCTCCTCCCCCGCCGGCGCCGCGCCGCAGACGGTGGCGCGGCTCGACCGCATCCTCGAGTACGCCGTGCGCCAGGGGGCGAGCGACATCCACGTGCACAGCGCCGCGCCGCTCGCGGTGCGGCGGCACGGCCGGCTCACCTCGCTCGAAGCGGCGACGCTCGATCCGGCGACCGCCGAGCGCGCCATCCGCGAGATCCTCACCCCCGAACAGCAGTCGGCGCTCGACCTCCACGGCCAGATCGACCTCGCCTACAGCATCCCCGGCGTCGGCCGTTTCCGCGCCAACGTCTACCGCCAGCAGCGCGGCCTGGACGCCGTCTTCCGCGCCATCCCGCCGCAGCCGCCGACGCTCTCCGACCTCGGGCTGCCGCTGTCGCTCGCCCGCTTCGCCAACTTCCACCAGGGGCTGGTGCTGATCACCGGGCCGGCGGGCTGCGGCAAGTCGTCGACGCTGGCGGCGATGCTCAACATCGTCAACGAGGAGCGCCGCGACCACATCATCACCATCGAGGACCCGGTCGAGATCCTCCACCCATCGAAGCGCTGCGTGGTCAACCAGCGCCAGGTCGGCCGCCACACCGGCACCTTCGCCCGCGCCCTGCGCGCCGCCCTCCGCGAGGACCCCGACGTCATCGCCATCGGCGAGCTGCGCGACCTGGAGACGATCTCGCTCGCCCTCACCGCCGCGGAGACCGGCCACCTGGTGCTCGCGACACTGCACACCAACAACGCCATCCGCACCATCAACCGCATCCTCGGCGTCTTTCCGCCCAACCAGCAGGACCAGATCCGCACCATGGTCGCGGAGTCGCTGCGCGCTGTCATCTCGCAGCGCCTGTTGCCGCGCGCCGACGGCCGCGGCCGCGCCATCGCGCTCGAGATCCTGGTCGCCAACAAGGCGGTGGGGAACCTGGTGCGCGACAACAAGACCTTCCAGATCAAGTCCGTCCTCCAGGTCGGCGCCAGCCAGGGCATGTGCTCGCTCGACGCCTCGCTCGCCGAGCTGGTGAAGACCGGCGTCATCAGCCGCGACGAGGCGCTGAAGAACTGCGAGGACCCGGCGCGCTTCGGCGCTACAGCGGCCGGTACTGCAGCCGGCACCGCGGCCAATCCCGCCGCCGCCCCGGCGCCGGCCTAGGAGCGCCCATGGCCCGCCTCCACGAGCTGTTCGCCCTGCTGCGCGAGAGCGGCGGCTCCGACCTCCACCTCGCCGCCGGTCTGGCGCCGCGGATGCGCATCCACGGCGAGCTGGCGCCGATCGACGGCCGCGCGGAGCTCTCCAACGACGAGCTGCTCGGCCTGCTGCGGGAGATCGTCGACGAGGAGCAGTGGCGGGAGTATCGCAAGTCCGGCGACCTCGACTTCGCCTACGGCATGCCGGGCATCGCGCGCTTCCGCGCCAACTTCCTCGCCCAGGAGAACGGCGCCGCGGCGGTCTTCCGCATCATCCCGGAGGACATCGTCACCCTCGAGGACCTCCACCTGCCGCACGCCATCGACGGCCTGCCGCACCTCCAGCAGGGGCTGGTGCTGGTGACCGGCCCCACCGGCTCCGGCAAGTCGACGACGCTCGCCGCCATCATCGACCGTATCAACACCACCTACGCCAAGCACATCGTGACGATCGAGGACCCCGTCGAGTTCGTGCACCAGAACCGCAAGTCGGTCTTCTCGCAGCGCGAGGTGGGGACCGACACCGAGTCGTTCGGCGCCGCTCTGCGCGCCGCCATCCGCCAGGACGCCGACGTCATCCTGGTCGGCGAGATGCGCGACCTGGAGACCATCGCGCTCGCCATCACCGCCGCCGAGATGGGGGCGCTGGTCTTCGGCACCCTGCACACCAACGGTGCCGCCAACACCATCGACCGGCTGATCGACGCCTTCCCCGCCGACGAGCAGGCGCAGGTGCGCACCACCCTCGCCGAATCGCTCGCCGCCGTCGTCTCGCAGCTCCTCCTGCGCACCGCCGACGGCCAGGGGCGCTGCGCCGTCAACGAGATCCTCTTGAAGACCTCCGGCCTCCCCAACGTCATCCGCGAGGGCAACACGCCGATGATCACCTCGATCATCCAGGGCGGCCGCAACCAGGGCATGCAGCTGATGGACGACGCCCTCATGGCCCTCGTCGAGTCCGGCCGCGTCAACGCTCGCGACGCCTACATGAAGGCGAGCAACAAGCAGCGCTTTGAAGGTCTGATCAGCGAGGCATAGCCGTCCGGCCGGCCGCTGCCCGCCGCAGCTCGCCGCGCGGCACGCCCGCGCTGCGTCCGAGCTGGATCAGGCGGTCGACCGGCGCGAACTCGTCGGTCAAGAGCTCGGCCGTCGCCGGGTCGAAGCGGATCTCGGCGAAGGCGCTGGCGAGGCGCGAGAGAGGCGGGTCGAAGCGCAGGCCGCCGAGCCCGCGGGCGCGCGCCGCCAGCTCCTCGGCGGAGAGCCGCGGGTCGTCGCTCGCCAGCACCAGGACGTTGGCGGCGCCGCGCACGTCGACCACATAGGTGGTGGCGAAGCGGTCGTGCACCGTGCGGTACATGGCGCGCGAGAAGGGGTCGTCGAGGCCGGCCGCGAGGTTCAAGCCGAACACCCCGTGCGGCGCGAGGTGGCCGCGGACCTCGTCGAGGAACTGCACGGTGGTCAGGTGGAACGGCACCGAGAGGCCGATGTAGGTGTCGCAGAGGATGAGGTCCCAGCGCTCGCCGCCGGCGCCTTGAAGGAAGCCGCGGGCGTCGGCGATGGTCACCCGCGTGCGCGGATCGGGGTGGAAGCCCATGAACCGGCCGGCGACCTCGGGCACCGCGGGATCGATGTCGACGTAGTGGATGGCGAGGCCGGGCAGGCGCCGGCCGAGGTAGCTGCCGATGCTGCCGCCGCCTAATCCGAGACCGAGGAAGCTCGCGATCCGCGGGTTCAGGAGGAGCGCCGCCGGCGCGTAGCGCGGGTAGGCGAGGCCGGGCTCGCCGTCGGCCAGACGCACCGCCGCCTGCGACACGCGATCGCTGACCAGCGTCCGCACGCCCTCGCTCTGCCGCACCTCGAGGCTCTGATACGGCGACACCCGCTCGTAGAGCGTGCCGCTCGGGTGCCGCTCCGGCAGCCAGCCGCTGGTCAGCGACAGCGCCAGCAGCAGGCCGGCGAGGAGGGTGCCCAGGCGGTCGGCGCCGAACGATCCGGCGAGGGCGCAGAGGGCGGTGGCGGCGGTCGCCGCGACCACCAGGGCGAGGATCTGGCGGAGGCCGAGGAAGGGGATGAGGAGGAAGGTGCAGCCGAGGGTCCCGGCGAGGCTCCCCAGCGTCGACAGCGCGTAGAGCCGGCCGGCGGTGTTGCCCAGCCGGCCGAGGTCGCGGGCGGCGAGGCGCACGGCGTAGGGCGACACCATGGCGAGGAGCACGCTCGCCGGCCCGAAGAGGACCGTCGCGGCGAGCAGCGTGCCGGCCGGCGAGTTGCCGGTCCAGGCGCCGAAGAGCGCCGCCAGCCGATTGCCGGCGAGGAGCAGCACGGCCTCGAACACTCCGGCGAGGGCGATCAGGCGGCCGAGCGCGGCGAGGCCGGGATCGCGGTCGGCGAGCCGGCCGCCCCACAGGTAGCCGACCGAGAGCGCCGCCAGGAAGACGCTGATGATCGAGCCCCAGACATAGACGCTGTTGCCGAAATGGGGAGCGAGCACGCGGCTGGAGAGGATCTCCAGGGCCATGAGGACGGCGCCGGAGGCCCCGACCACCCAGTAGAAGCGGAGCCGCGCGGCCATCGGCGGAGAGTATGTCAGAGGGCCACATGGCGGCCGCCGCGTGTTGTCAGCGCGCCCCGCTCCCGCTATCGTACGCCTCGCCGATGCCACGCAATCGCCCCTCGCGGGCCCTCCTCGCCGCCGCCTGGATCGCGGCCGGCGCCGCGATCTTCTCGCCGCACTCGGCGGCGGCGCGCGAGCCGCCGCCGCTCGTCTCGCTGCTGGCGCCGCCCGCGGTGCGGCCGCTCGTCGCCGGCGAGACGGCGACCCTCGCCTGGGCACCGATCGCGGCGCTCGCCGGCGACGCCAGGGTCGAGGAGTGGGAGGCCTTTCTCTCCGTCGACGGCGGCGCCCACTTCGCCGTCCGCCTGACGCCGCACCTCGACCGCGACCTCCGCCGCACCGCCTTCCGCGTCCCCGCCCTGCCCACCCGCGAGGCCCGCATCCTGCTGCGGTTCGGCGACGAGTGCGAGGAGCGCGCCGTCCTCCTGCCGCAGCGCTTCTCGATCGTCCTGCCGGCGGATCGCGAGGGCGGCACCGCCGCGGCGCTCGACCGCGCCGCCGCGCCGCCGGCGACGAGCTGGCGGCCCGGCGAGGCGGCGCGGCCCGGCGATGCCGGCGTCAGCCTGTGGACCGAGGGCTCGCGCCGCGGCGGCGCGGCGCGCGAGGTCGAGGCGGCGGCGCCCGCCGGCCTGTGCGGCGTGGCCGAGCCCGCCGACGGCGCGCGCCCCGCCGACGCCCTCGCTCCCGAGCCGCCGCCCGACGTGCTCGCCGGGGGCACCGCCGCCGCGGGCGCACCCGCCCCGCCGCCGCGCGCCGCCGATCGGCCGCGGCCGCCCAATCCTCTCCGCTCCGCCGACATCCTGCTCCTCACTCGTCGCCGCAACGAATAGGCGCCGCCGCGGGCCCCGCCGCGCCGCCCCGGCCGCGAGCCCTCCGCTCGCGCCGCAGAAACGTTCGTTCGTCGTGCCGCCCGCGGCGCGATGAGATCCTCGAGAGGAGCTCGCCATGACCCGTTCAATCCTGCTCGGCTGCCCGCTCGGCAGCCCGATTGGAAGCCGATACCCCGGCGCGCTGGCGCGCCGCCCGACCCCGTTCCCCCTCGCCGCGCTGCTCGCCGGCGCTCTCGCCGCTGTCGGCGCCCTCGGCGCCGCCGCACCCGCCGCCGCTCAGTCGACCGCCGACCAGCCGTCTGCGACTCCGGCCGGCTCCATGCCCGCCGTCGCCGAGCGCATCCAGGTGACCGCCACCCGCCTGCCGGAGGACGTGCAGCCCGTGCCCGCGGCGATCAGCATCGTCACCGGCGACGAGCTTGCCGCGCGCGGCGCCTACGACCTCACCAGCGCCCTCTCGCTGGTCGCCGGCGTCGCCGTGGCGCCCGGCGGCGACGCCGGCCCGGCCAGCTCGATCCCCGAGCTCTGGGGCCTGCGCGAGTTCGACGCCTTTCTCCTGGTGGTCGACGGCGTGCCCTGGGGTGGCGCCTTCAACCCCGCCCTCCCCACCCTCGACCTGCACGACGTCGACCGCATCGAGATCCTCCGCGGCTCGGCGCCGGTGATGTACGGCGCCACCTCGTTCGTCGGCGTCATCCAGGTCATCCACCGCGCCGCGGGCTCGCCCGGCGGCACGGTGCGCATCTCGGCCGGCAGCTACAGCAGCGGCGAGGCCGCCGTCGCGGCGCCGCTGCCGAGCGCCGGCAGCTACCAGCAGTCGCTCGACGTCGACGGCAGCAAGCAGGGCTTCAAGCCGGACCGCACCGACGTCGACCGCGGCCACTTCCTCTACCGCGGCCGCGGCCAGGCGGCGGGCGGCACCTTCCACCTCGACCTCGACGGCGCGGTGGTGGACCAGAAGCCGCCGAGCCCGGTGCCGGTGGCCGACGGCGGCCTCTCGCCGCTGGTGCCGATCGACGCCAACGTCAACTTCCGCGGCGCCAAGATCGACGAGAACCGCCTGCAGCTCGCCGGCGGCTTCGACCGCGAGTTCGGCACAGGCGCCGGCCACGGCGCCTGGTCGACGACGCTCGCCCTCACCCACACCGACCGCACCAGCGCGCGCGGCTTCCTGACCGATCCGACGGCGACCGACGTCGACGCCAACGGCTTCCGCCAGAAGCTGACCGACGACGACATCTACTTCGACAGCCACATCTCGCTCAACCCGGCGGCCAATCTGCGGCTCATCGCCGGCATCGACCACCTCTACGGCCACGCCTACGATCACTCGGGCGATTTCGACTACTTCGTCAACCTCGACGGCTCCAACCCGCCGTCGCTCTCCTCGCTGCCGCCGGCGGGCGACCTCCGCCTCTCCGACACCCGCAACTTCTCGGGCCTCTACGCGCAGGCGGAGTGGACGCCGGCGCCGCGCTGGCGGCTGCAGATCGGCGGCCGCGTCAACCACACCTCCGAGACGCAGGACACCCAGCAGGGCGACCTCGGCACGGTGCCGGAGATCGATTCCGACACCCGCACGGTGACCCGCGGCAGCGGCGCCTTGGGCGTCTCCTGGCTCGCCTGCCAGCGCGGCGCCGACGCCCTCTGGCTCTACGCCGACTACCGCGACACCTTCAAGCCGGCGGCGCTCGACTTCGGCCCCGACGCCGAGGGCGACATCCTCCGCCCGGAGACCTCGCAGAGCTACGAGCTGGGCGCCAAGGGCGTCGTCGGCGGCGGCGTCACCTACGACGTCTCCTTCTTCCAGATGGACTTCGCCAACCTGGTCGTACCGCAGCTGGTCAACGGCCTGCCGGGCCTCGTCAACGCCGGCCGCGAGCGCTTCCGCGGCGGCGAGGCCGAGGTGTCGATCCGCCTCTCGCCGGTGCTCCGCTGGCAGCTCGCCTACAGCCTGCACGACGCCCGCTTCCGCGACTTCGAGATTCAGGGCGACGACGGCCTCGAGTCGGTCGCCGGCAACCACCTGCCGTTCTCGGCGCGCAACATGGCGTCGACCGGCCTCACCTACGCGGCGCCCTCCGGGCTCTTCGGCTGGGGCAGCCTCAACTACACCGGCGACCGCTACCTCGACGAGGAGAACGCGGCGCTCTCGCCCTCCTACACCCTGGTGTCGGCCGGCCTCGGCTACCGCTTCGGCAAGTACTCGCTCCGCCTCGACGGCACCAACCTGGGCGACAAGCGCCCGCCCGTCTCGCAGAGCGAGTTCGGCGACGGCCAGGTCTACATCCTGCCGGCGCGCGCCTTCCGCCTGAGCCTGGAAGCGAAGTTCTAGGAGACGACGGCACTCCGGCGCGGGCGAAAGCCCGCGCCGGGTCGGCCTGGTGCTGAGCCGTCCACCCCGAAATCCTCTCGACGACAGCGAGCCATCCGGGGCGGAGGAGATCCTGACCGGATAGTCCCTGCGGTGGCGGCGGGGGTTCAACAGCGCGCACAAGCTCGGGGAGACTCGACATGATCCTTCTCTTCGCCCTCGCCAAGCTCCTCCTCCACCTCGCGACGAGCGGGGGCTACGGCTACTTCCGCGACGAGCTCTACTATCTCGCCTGCACGGAGCACCTGGGCGCCGGTTACGTCGATCATCCTTCGTTCTCGGTCCTCCTCCTCTGGGCCGTGCGGCATACCCTCGGCACCTCGCGCTTCGCCATCCGCCTGCTGCCGGCGCTCGCCGGCTCGGCGACGGTGGCGCTCACCGGCCTGATCGCCCGCCGGCTGGGCGGCGGCCGCCTGGCGCAGGCGCTCGCGATGGCCGCGGCGCTCGCCGCCGGCGAGTACCTGGCGCTCGACCACTACTTCTCGATGAACGCCTTCGACGTCCTCTTCTGGGCCCTCGCCGCCTGGCTCGTGGTGCGCCTGGCGGCCGTGGGCGGCCCGCAGCTCGCGGCTTCGCTCGAACGGCGCTTCGAGCCGCCAGCCGAGCTCCACCTCGCGCCGCGGCTCTGGCTCCTGCTCGGCCTCGTCCTCGGGCTCGGCCTCGCCAACAAGATCGGCGTCCTCTGGCTGATCGCGGGGCTCGGCATTGGCCTCCTCCTCACCCCCGAGCGCCGCTGGCTCGCCACCCCGTGGCCGTGGGCGGCGGCGGCGATCGCCGCGGCGTGCGCCGCGCCCTATCTCATCTGGCAGCTGCAGAACGGCTGGCCGACGCGCGAGTTCATCCACAACGCGACCACCGAGAAGATGGTCCACGTCACGCTCGGCGCCTTCCTCCGCGGCCAGGTCGAGGGGATGAACCCGGTGACCCTGCCGCTCTGGCTGGGCGGCCTCGCCTATCTCCTCGTCCACCCGCGAGGCAAGCGCTTTCGCATCCTGGCGTGGATGTACCTCGTCGTCTTCCTGATCCTGGTGGCGAACGGCCGCAGCCGTGCGGGTTATCTCGCCCCGGCCTACACCTGGCTCTTCGCGGCGGGAGGCGTCGGCGCCGAGGCCCTCGCCGACCGCTGGCGCCTCCGCCGGCTCGGCTGGGCCGCCGTCGCCGTCGTGCTCCTCGCCGGCGTCGCCTTCGCGCCCCTCGCCCTGCCGCTCCTCCCCGGCGAGCGCTACGAGCGCTACGCCGCCGCCCTCGGCGTTCGCCCGGCGACCGAAGAGCGCAAAGAGCTCGCCCAGCTGCCGCAGTTCTACGCCGACATGTTCGGCTGGCCCGAGATCGTCCGCACCCTCGCAACCGTCTACCAGACCCTCCCCGCCGCCGACCGCCCGCGCGCCCACATCCTGGCGCCGGACTACGGCGTCGCCGGCGCCGTCGACCTCCTCGGCGCCGCCGCCGGCCTGCCGCACGCCATCAGCGGCCACAACAGCTACTGGCTGTGGGGACCGGACGGCTACGACGGCGGCACGCTGGTGGTCGTCGGCGGCCGCGAGGACCAGCTGGCGGCCTTCTTCACCCGCGTCGACCGCGCCGCGACCATCGACTGCGGCCGCTGCATGCCCTTCGAGAACGGCCGCCCGGTGTGGGTGGTCTCAGGTCTCAAGGTACCGGTGGCGGAGATGTGGCGGCGGGTGAAGCACTACGACTGAGGCAAGAAAAAGCCGGGGTCACCGCGCGCCAAGCCGGGACCTGTGGACGCGCTTTCTCTTCTCGGCCCTAGTCGACGCGCACGATCTGGCGACGGAAGAGTTCTACACCCCCGCCACGGTTGAGACCTCGCAGCCTGCCGCCGCCAGCTTTGCATCGGTGGCGCCTTTCCTCACCGAGATCCACTGGCTGGCTGGCTCTCCGCCTTTCTAACATGAGCCTCGAAAGCCTCTTGACTCGCCAATCTCCAGTTATTATGATTATTCTACTCTAAAGGAGGAGCGAGATGAAGAAGGCACTTCTGTTCCTGCTCGCGTTGACCTTGTCGGTGGTTTCTGCGCAAGCTGTGCTCGCCTGCGGCCCTAACGACATCTGCTGTGTCCAACACGATGACGGCGGCGCCACCTGCTGCGGCTGGTCCGGTGGCGTGTGGATCGGCTGCGTGTCGGTGGACGCTGCCTCGCAGGCGAAAAGGAGTGATAACAAAGAGGCTGCCAAGCGCGCCTTCCTCAAGCAGCTTGCACGGGAGCATGCGACTGCGGGCAGGTCGAGCTCCGAGCAGTAGTCGGCCGGGCCATCGAGCCGCGCTCGCCGATGGACAGGCGAGCGCGGCGGCGCTGGGCGCCGTCGCGCTTGAGGACCCCCGACCAACGGTCGTCAGGGTTTCGTCTGGAACGCGATCAGATAGGGCACAGCCGGCCTGTTTCCGAGGTCACGGAAGTTGTCGAAGCGCCCCGAATTGACCCAGATCGCATAGCTCTTCGCCGGCTCCAGATGCACCGGAAGCACGCAGGTGCGTTTGTCGCTCAGGAAGCGCGGTTTCCCAGCGAGCTTCGGGAAGGAGTCCGCATCGATCTGGGCCCAGGACCACATCTCATGGGTCATCATGTCTTTGCTGAAGGTGACGGTGATCTCCTTGAGCGCCGGGTCCACGGCGAGGTCGCCGCTCTGCGGGACCGTCTTGACCGCGATCGGAGGGAGGTCGGCGACGGAAGTGCTCTTCTGGGCGAGAACGGCCGATCCGAGCAATAGGACCATGGCGAGCGCAGAGCAGAGAGGCTTCATTGTCTCCTCCTATAGGACCGTGAGAACGGTCAATTTCTCCAAACCACCTGGCTTCTATGGAGGACCCCCGCCACGGCGGCCCTAGAGGGCCGGGAGCCCCTCGTCGAGAGCGCGCTCGAGGCCCTCGACGATGCCGAAGACCTCGGCGCGGCCGAGCTTCGCTCCCGGACCCTTCTCGTCGAAGAGATCGAGGGTGGCGCGCGCCAGGCGGACGGGCAGGGCGACGAAGGCGACGATGCCGCGGGGGGCTCCCTCGCGCTGGAGGGCGAGAACGTACTCGGTCGCCGCCGAGATGTCGCCGCGGGCGATCGCCGAGACCTCGGCGAGGGCGCAGCCCTCGGGGAGGAAGCGGCGGCCGTGGACGGCGTCGGCGAGCGAATCCTTCAAGATGTTGACCAGCTGCAGCGCCTCGCCGAAGGGCGCCGAGCGGTCGCGCAGGTAGCGCGCCACCGGCCCCAGGGCGCGGAGGCCGAGGAGGAAGAGCTCGGTCAGCATCTCGCCGACGATGCCGGCGACGACGTAGCAGTACTTCTGCAGGTCGGTCAGGTCGTGGAGCTCGACCGCGCCGTCCTCGCCGGCGGCGGCGACGAAGCGCGCCATGCCCTCGGCGGTCCGCCGCGTGTGCTCGCCGATCAGGCGGCGCGGCGCCGGCGAGAGCTGGTGGAAGGCGGCGAGCACCTCGGGGGTGCGGCGGAGCAGCTCGAGATAGCCCTCGTGGGCGCACGGCGGCGCGGCCAGCCAGGCGGCCGTCTCGCGGTCGATATCCTCGGCCGTCACCCCGTCGTCGAGGAGGGCGGTGAAGCGCGCCAGCGCCGCGAGCTTCTGCTCGCGCGGCCACAGCTCGGCGTCCTCGAAGGTATCGGCGATGCGGAAGAGGAGATAGGCGAGCCCCACCTGGCGCCGGGTCGGCTCGGGCAGCAGCGGGATGGCGAGGGCGAAGGTGCGGCTGGTCTTCTCGAGGAGGGCATCCAGCTCGGCGGCGCTGCATGCCGCCGCGGAGCCGGCGGTGACGACCTCGCGCTTCAGAATGCTCATCGAGCTCCCCCCGCGGCACGCCCGCCGCGCACGGACAGGACTTCATCCACTCCATGCATGCTGCCTGACTCACCCATCGCATCGATGCCGCCCGCCTCGCCGGTCTCGGCCAAGATCCGAACAGCGATGCGGGCGAGCGCCAGCGCGGCGCGGCGCAGGCGGCGGCGCAGGTCGGCGAGCGCCCGCCAGGTCTGCGGCCGGCAGAGCGCCATGCGCACCACCCGCGCCTCGTCGACGCCGCCCTCGCCGCGGCGGGCGCGGTTGAAGTCGAGCGGCAGCGCCTCGCCGGCATCGTCGATGACGGCACGCACGGCGAGGAAGGGGATGCCGCGCACCGCCGCCAGTCGAGCGTAGACCGCCGTCTCGAGGTCGACCGTGGCCGGCTCGCCGGCGCCGCCGGCGCCGAGAGCGGCGACGAGGTCCGCATACGCGGCGGCCTTCTGCCGCGGATCGACGAGGATGCGCGGCGAGGTCAGGGCGGTGCCGGCGACGGCGCCGGCGGCGACCGCGGTCGCCAGCCACGCAGAATCTGGAACCGCCATCGCCTGGCCGGCGACGGCCGCTGACGGCGCCTGGCCGGCGCCGAGCGCCGAGACCACCCGCCGCGCCGCCAGCAGGTCGCCGGTGCGGAGCTGCGGCGAGAGGCCGCCGGCGACGCCGAGGACGAGCAGGCGGCGGACCGGCATGGCATCGAGGAGGGCGGCGAGGCCGCGCTCGGCGGCCGGCGCGCCGTCGCCGGTCGCGGCGAGCACCACCGGCTGGCCGCCCAGGCGGCCGAAGGTGAAGGCGCCGGCCTGCCGCTCGACCGCGGTCGCCGCGCGCACCGCCGCGAGCTCGGCGGCGAGCGGGCTGACGATGGCCGTCGGCGCCGTCTCCTGCCGCGTCGCCAGCTCGGCGGGGGTGCTCTCGCGCTCGAAGCTCATCCTCTCCCCTGGACGTAGCCGCGCTGGGTGAACCAGGCGACGGCGCGGGCGAGGGCGCCCTCGACGGGCGACTGCGGCAGGCCGAGCTCGCGCACCGCCTTGCCGGCGTCGAAGAACATGCGGTGGCGCGACATGCGCACCGCCTCGCGGGTGAAGCGCGCCGGCCGCGAGCCGAGCCGCGCCAGCCCCTCCTCGACATAGGCGGCGGCGAGCGGCAGCCAGTGCGGCACCTTGACCCGCGGCGCCGGGAGGCCGGTCTGCCGCGCCAGGGTGTCCAGGATCTCCTTCAGCGTCATGTTGCGGCAGCCGAGGAGGAAGCGCTCCCCTACCGTGCCGCGCTCGGCGGCGAGGAGATGGCCCGCCGCCACGTCGCGCACGTCGATCAGGTTGAGGCCGGTGTCGACGTAGGCCGGATAGCCGCGGTTCAAGAAGTCGACGATGATCTGGCCGGTCGGGGTGGGCTTCGCATCGCCCTCGCCCACCGGCGTCGAGGGGTTGACGATGACGACCGGCAGCCCCTTCGCCGCCCACGCCTCGGCGGCGCGCTCGGCCTCGTACTTGGTCCGCTTGTAGGGGCCGATCATGTCGTCGATGGAGACCGGGGTCGACTCGTCGGCCGGGGCGCCGTCGGCGCGGTGGCCGAGGGTGCCGACGCTGCTGGTGTGGACCACCCGCGCGACGCCGGCGCGGGCCGCCGCGGCGAGCAGGCTCTCGGTGCCGCCGACGTTGGCGGCGGCCATCGCCGCGGCATCGGCGCCGCGGGCTCCCAGGCGGTAGTCGGCGGCGCAGTGGAAAACCCAGTCGCAGCCGGCGACGGCGGCGTCGAGCGAGGGCCGATCGGTGAGGTCGCCGGGGACGATCTCGACCGCCAGACCCGCCAGGCCGTCGTTTCCCGATGACTGCGGCGGAGCCGGCCGCGAGGGCCGTGATGGCCGCACGAGGCAGCGCACGTCGAGACCGCGGGCGACGAGCGCCCGCGCCACGTGGCCGCCGACGAAGCCGGTCGCGCCGGTGACGAGCGCCCTCATCGGGCGCCCGCCGCCGCATGCCGGTGCCTCATCCGCCGAGGTTCCACGCCGCCAGCCGCGCCATGTCGCGCGGGCTGTGGCGCGCCTCGGAGACGACCGACGCCTCGAAGCCGGAGTGCATGGCGCAGTTCTGACAGAGGGTGTCCTGGCGCGACTCCCAATACTCCCAGTCGGTGGTCTCCCAGAACTCCTTGAACGACATCGTGTGGCTCTTGCCGATCAGGTAGCAGGGGCCCTTCCAGCCGAGCGGTGTGAAGGTCACCGTGCTCCACGGCGAGCACTGGTAGTCGCGCATGCCGGCGGCGAACTCGAGGAACATCGGCGTCGAGGTGAAGCGGTACTGCTTGGCGAAGCCGAGCAGGCGCTTGAACTTCTCCTGGATCTCGACGCGGGTGAGGAAGATGTCGCGCTCGACCGACTCGTACTGGTAGCCGGGCGCCACCAGGATGCCGTCCACCTCGAGCGTCGTCAGCAGCTCGCAGAGCTCGCGCACCTCTTCGACGTCGGTCTCCTTGAAGACCGTCGTGTTGGTGATGACGTGGTAGCCGCGCCGCTTGCCCTCGCGGATCATCTCGATCGCCTTGTCGAAGACGCCGGCCTTGGCGCAGACCATGTCGTGCGTCTCGCGCATGCCGTCGAGATGGACGTTGATGGTGAGGCGGCGGTGCGGCGGGATGACGCCGTAGACCTTCTCGTCGAGGAGGAGGGCGTTGGTGCAGAGGTAGATGTGGCGCTTGCGCGCGATGATGCCGGCGATGAGCTCCGGCAGCTCCGGGTAGACGGTGGGCTCGCCGCCGCAGATGGAGACCGCCGGCGCGCCGCAGTCGTCGAGCGCCTGCAGGCAGGCGGCGAGCGGCAGCCGGTCCTTGAGCTTGCCGGTGTGGCGCTCGATGGCGCAGCCGATGCACGCCAGATTGCAGGTGTAGAGGGGCTCGAGCATCATGACGTATGGGTACCGCTTATGGCCGGCGATCCCCTGGCGGATCTGATGCCGGATCATGTCGGTGGTGATGTGGAGGGGAAATCTCACGAGACTGCTCCTTGTCCGTCCCAACCCGAGGGCTCGGCACCGGCGAGGGCGGGGATCTCCGCCTGCACCGCCGCTTGTACAGCATGGATCGCCGGCAACTCCACCTTCGAGCGCCGGCCGCTGCCGGCCGGCAGTGCCATCGCGCGCTGTGCCTCGGCGAGCGCCATCAGGGGGAAATAAACCGCATAGAAGTGATACCGCAGATAGAAGACGCGCGGGAAGCCGGTGCCGGTCCACGGCTCGTCGATCCACCGCCCGTCGGCGCGCTGGGTGGAGAGGAGATGGCGGAGGCCGCGGTCGATGGCGGCGCGGCCCGCCGGGCGCGACGCCTCGCCGGCGGCGAGCAGGGCGAGGAGGGCCCAGGAGGTCTGCGCCGCGGTGCTCTCGCCGATGCCGCGCAGGGCCGGCTCGTCGTAGGAGCGCGGCGACTCGCCCCAGCCCCCGTCGGCGTTCTGGTGGGCGACGAGCCAGGCGACGGCGCGCGCGCACCAGGGCTCGGTCGAGATGTCGCCGAAGCGCGACAGGCCGCGCACGGCGAGCCAGGTGCCGTAGAGGTAGTTGACGCCCCAGCGCCCGTACCAGGCGCCGTCCGCCTCCTGCTCGGCGAGGAGGAAGTCGCGGGCGCGCTCGACCGCCGGCGCGCCGCGGCCGAGGCCGAGCCGCGCCAGGCTCTCGAGAGCGCGGCCGGTGACGTCCGCCGTCGACGGATCGAGGAGGGCGTTGTGATCGGCGAAAGGGACGTGGGTGAGCACCTCGCGATCGCAGCCGCGGTCGAAGGCGCCCCAGCCGCCGTCCTCGTTCTGCATGGCGAGCAGCCAGGCGAGGCCGCGCTCGACCGCCCCCTCTCCCAACCGATCGCCCCCCGCCGCGCTGCCGTGGCGCGCCCAGGGGAGGCAGGAGAGCGCCGTCAGCACCGCCGCGGTGTCGTCGCAGTCGGGATAGAAGGCGTTGCGGTACTCGAAGGCCCAGCCGCTCGCCGCCGTGCCCGGCACCTTGACGCTCCAGTCGCCGAGCTGGCGCACCTCGTTGGCGAGCAGCCACTCCCCCGCCGCGGTGAGCGCTGGGTCGTCGGCCGGGATGCCGGAGCCGGCGAGGGCGGTCACCGCGAGGGCGGTGTCCCACACCGCCGAGAAGCAGGGCTGCAGGCGGAGCGTCTCGCCGTCGTCGAGCTCGAGGCGCGCCAGCTCGGCGATCTGCCCAGCGACCACCGGGTGATCGGCCGGGTAGCCGCGCGCCACGAGGGCGAAGATGGTGTTTACGATGGGCGGGAAGATGGCGCCCAGGCCGTCGCTCGCGTGCAGCCGCTCCAGGGTCCACGCCTCGGCGCGGTCGAGGGCGAGCCGGCGCAGAGGCTTCACCGGCAGCCGCTCGGTCAGCTTGACGCCGCGGTCGAGGTACTCGAAGAAGGCGCGCCAGGCGCGGCTCTTGCCGGTGAGCGGCGCCGGCGGGAAGGGCGAGGGGGGCGCCGCCAGCTCGGGGAGGCGCGCCCGCTCGGGGAGCGGCCGCGTCGGGCGCAGCGCCCAGATGATCGACAGCGGCACCACGATCCCCCGCGACCAGGAGGAGATCTCCGCCAGGTTGAAGTAGAACCAGCGCGGCAGGAGGACCATCTCGGGCGGCACCGCCGGGCAGCGCCGCCAGTCGTACTCGCCGCAGATGGCGAGGTAGAGCTTGGTGAAGCTGTTGCACGCCTCGATGCCGCCCAGCTCGACGATGCGGGCGCGGGCGCGCGCCATGTGCGCCGCCGCCGGATCGTCGCCGGCCAGCTTGAGCGCCAGGTAGGCCTTGACCGAGGCGCTCACCTCGGGCGGGCCGCCCGGATAGATCGCCCAGCCGCCCTGCGGCAGCTGCTTGCGGCGGAGATAGGCCGCCAGGCGCGCCACCCGCGGATCGGCCAGGCGGCCGAGGAAGTGGAAGACGAGGACGTACTCCGACTCGAGGATGGTGTCGCCCTCGAGCTCGCCGCACCAGTGGCCGTCGGGCGCCTGGGCGTCCAGCAGCCATCCCTGCGCCGCGGCGACGGCGCCGGCCAGGGACTGGGGTCGTTCTTCCTCCGCTTCCTCCGCCGTGCTCACTTTCGACACTGCCACCTCGTCGGCTCCCGTCCCATCGCGGAGCCATTATGCCAAAACTGTCGCCCTACGGTGTCGTGCGCCGACACCACCCGGCCCCCCGGCCGTGCGAGCCGGCCGGCCTGTCCTAGGGACAGGAGGGGAACGCGCCGGTGTCCTGGATGGGCTGGAACGCCTTGCCAGCGGGATTTACGTATGTGCGGGCAGCGCCGGTTCGGCCGTCGGTGACGGTGAGGACGGTGCGCACGTCGGTGAGGCCGCCGGCGAACACCCAGTAGGAGCCGCCGACCAGGCAGCCGTCGAGCACCTTGACCACCGCCTCGACGTTCGCCGCGGCGAAGAACCAGAGGTAGCCGGTGTCGTCGGTGAGCCGCACGGCCTGGGCGGTCCCCTGGGTGCCGTCGGCGGTCTCCCAGGAGGCGCGGACGGCGAAGCGGTTGCCGGCGCCGAGGCAGAGGGTCTCGGCGTCGTGCAAGCACCCCGCCGGCGGGAGGGCATAGGCGACGAGGGTACCCGCCTCGTCGGTGAGGAAGAGCCGGCCGTCGACGGCGACGGGGCTCTCCCAGTGGAGGCCGTGCGGGTTGGCGTCGCTCCACAGCAGGGCGCCGGTGGTGGGCGCCAGGGCGCGCACGCCGGAGAAGGTCGCCTGGAAGAGCACCGCGCCCGAGCCGCCGGTGCCGCCGACGACGATCGGCGAGCTGCCGCCTGCCGGGTCGGTCCAGGCGATGGCGAGGCTGGGGGTGCCGTCGGCGGCCACCACCAGGCGCAGCGCCGTGATGCCATCGCTGTTGCTGACGAACGCCCAAGTGGTGCCGGTGGCGGGGTCGACCCACACCGCGGGCGCCGTGAGCACCGTGCCGCCCCGCGGCAGCGCCAGCTTCTGCAGCTCGCCGCCGACGTGGCCGGGGCCGCCCTGCCCCGACAGGTCGGCGAGGTTGACCAGCCGCACCAGCCCCTCCTTGCCGCCCTGCAGGGCGAGGTGCGCGAAACGGCTGCCGACGGGGGCGGGGAGGATGGCCGGCGCGGTGCTGCCGAGGTCGAGGTCGTCGTCCTGCAGGGTCTGGAAGTCGGCCGGGGTGTAGCTGTCGACCGGCAGGCCGCCGGCGCCACTCGCGCCCCCCGCAGTGCCGAGGGCGAGGATGCTGTCGCCCCAATCGTGGCCGCCGCCCTGGGCGTCGTAGTCGCCGTTGCCGGTGGCGAAGAAGATGCGGTCGAGCGCGGCGTCGCGGACGACACCCTGGCGCGCCCAGACGGCGGTCTGCACGTGCGGGCAGTCAGGCTGGCCGGGGCCGCCGCCGAAGTGCACGGCGAGGTTGCTGCAGGCGGCGTTCCAGACCCGCTGCGCGCCGCTCGCGAGGTCGATGGTCGTCACGTGCCCCTGGTAGTCGCCGGCGTCGCCGGGATAGCCGCCGTTGGCGACGTAGAGGTACGAGTGGCCGCCGGCGGTCGCCACGGTGAGGGCCGACGAGCCCTTCTCGACCTCGGGCTTGCGCGTCACGAGCTGCGGCCAGCCGCCGCCGACCGTCTCCGTGCCGTCGGCCACCGCGTAGCGGTGCACCCGCCCCTCGAGCCCATAGGAGTAGACGTGCAGGCGATCGGGGTCGAGCGCCGGCGAGGAGGTGGTGAAGCGCGGTCCGCTCGCCGGCTGGCGCGCCCAGAGGGTCGCCCCGGTCGCCGCGTCGAGCGCCAGCAGGCGGCCGTCGCGGGTGGTGAGGAAGAGGAGGTCGCGGCGCCCGTGCGGGGTGGCGGCGCCCGCCAGGTAGGCCGGGGCGCCGTCGGCGACGTCCGGCAGGGAGACGCGATAGAGCAGGCGCAGGCTTGCCACGTTGGCCGGCCGGATCGCCGCCTCGAGCGGATTCCAGCCGTCGTGGCGGGCGTCGAAGCCGAACTGCGGCCAGTCGGCGGCGCGGGCGGCGGTGGCTGTCGCGATGGACACCGCGATGGCGAGCGCGGCGAGGATGGCGAGGCGCAGGGAGCGAGAGGGGAGGCGCGGTGCGGATGCGGCCATGGCGCCCATCTTGGCCTCGTCGGAGACCGCTGTCCAGGCGGCGGTCTTCGGGAGAAGCTGCTAAACTATCCGACGCAGACTTGAGGATCGAGCGAGGCTCGCCGGTGGACAGGCGAGGGCGGAGGGCCGATCGGCTCGCGATCGGCTCGCGCTCTGCTCAGCCGCTGCGCATCGCCATGGCACGGAGGCACCACATGTCAGAGAACGACAGCGACACCGGTAGTACGCAGGGCACCACGGACCCGGTTTCTTCCGGCCTCAGCCGCCGCAAGTTCCTCGGCGGCGTCGGCGGCGCCGCGGTGGTGGCGACGGCGGGGGCGATGGGCATCGACCCTCTGATGAAGCGGGCGGGCGCCACCGTCGACGAGGAGGAGAGGGCGCCGGCGGAGAACGGCAACGGCTGGGTCGGCAGCGGCGAGGACCGCATCCAGATGGCCTACCGCATCCGCGTCAACGCCGCCCGCGGCGAGAAGGACGCGCGCCACCCGGCGCAGGCGACCAACGGCGACGAGCAGCGCTATCCCGCCCGCCTCGGCACCTACACCAAAGGCCTGCCGCACAACAGCTTCGGCGAGGTCGACCCGACCGCCTTCGCGAGCTTCAAGCGGGCGCTGGCGAGCGGCGCCCCCAACGACTGGGAGGACGTCGTCCTCGGCGGCGGCCGGCCGTTGACCGATCCGCAGTCCGGCCTCGCCTTCGATCTCCAGGGCGTCGATGGGCACGCCGTCGCGGCGCCGCCGGCGCCGGCCTTCGCCAGCGCCGAGAACGCCGGCGAGATGGTCGAGCTCTACTGGATGGCGCTGCTGCGCGACACCAACTGGAACGACTACGCGACCAGCCCGCTGGCGGCGGCGGCCTGCGCCGACTTGAACGCGCTCTCGGTGTTCAAGGGCCCGCGCCAGGGCGGCCTGGTGACGCCGCAGACGCTCTTCCGCGACATCCCGCCGGGCTGCACCACCGGGCCGTTCCTGTCGCAGTTCATGCTGCTGTCGACCCCCTTCGGCTCGGAGTTCGTCAGCCGGCAGCAGCGCACCTTCATGCCGGCCTCCGACAAGATGACCAGCTTCGCCGACTGGCTGACGGTGCAGAACGGCGGCACGACGACCGAGCGCAACGTCTTCGACACCACGCGGCGCTGGGTGCGCAACGGCCGCGACATCGCCGCCTGGGTGCACATGGACGTCCTCTTCCAGGCCTACTTCAACGCCCTCCTGATCCTCGGCACGCCGCCCGACGCGGTCGACTCCGAGAGCGGCGGCGTCGGCTGCCCGCCCAACCCGGGCAACCCCTACCTCGACTCGCGCACCCAGGTCGGCTTCGGCACCTTCGGACCGCCAGGCTTCGTCGGCTCGCTCACCGAGGTCTCCACCCGCGCGCTCAAGGCGACCTGGAATCAGAAATGGTTCGTCCATCGCCGCATCCGCCCCGAGATGATGGGCGGCCGCGTCCACGTGCAGAAGACCACCAACCGCTACCCGGGGCTCATCCACGCCGACCTGCTCAACTCGCCGGTGCTCGGCCAGATCAAAGCCAAGTTCGGCAGCTATCTGCATCCGCAAGCCTTCCCCGAGGGCTCGCCGACGCATCCGTCCTACACCGCCGGCCATGCCACCGTCGCCGGCGCCAGCGTCACCGTCCTCAAGGCTCTCTTCGACGAGAGCTTCGTGATGGCGGAGCCGGTGATGGTGAGCGCCGACGGTCTCTCGCTCGTCCCCTACTCCGGCGCCCCGCTCACGGTCGGCGGCGAGCTCAACAAGCTCGCCTCGAACATCGCCACCGGCCGCAACCAGGCCGGCGTCCACTGGCGCTCGGACTCCTACCAGTCGATGCTCCTCGGCGAGCAGATCGCCATCAGCGTGATGAAGGATCAGCGTCCGACCTACAACGAGAACCGCGACGGCTTCTTCCGCGGCGTCACCTTCACCAAGTTCGACGGCTCCCGCATCACCATCTGACCGCGAGCGACCGACCGCCCGACTGCCTGGAAGCGCTCCAGACAGCCGGGCGGAACGGCCCGTCCCGCCGCTTCCGCCGCGCGTCCGGCGCCACCGACAACCAGGGTTGTACGTCGACGTCCTGCGGCGCAGAGCGGAGCGTGCGGAGCCGGCGCGAAACTTCGCATCGACGCTGTCCCGCTAGAGAATCCGGAGAACACTGGTTGGTTTAGGAGCCCGTTCGAGCGGTCACGGAGCGGCAGGGCGGGGGGTAGGGCCCCCGCAAATGCCGGAGCTTCCTCCCCTGGATCGCCGAGCGGATCGAGTGGACCGAGCATTCGCTCAAACCGCACGGAGACTTTTTCTATGTCAGAGAACGGCAACCACAATGAGAGTACGGAGCATGAGGCGGGCCCGGTTTCCTCGGGCCTCAGCCGGCGCAAGTTCCTCGGCGGAGTCGGCGGCGCGGCGGCCGTCGCCACCGCCGGTGCGATCGGCATCAACCCGCTGATCAAGAAGGCGAGCGCGGCCGTCGAAGCGACCACCGGCCACGACGACGGCTTCGGCTTCGGCGGCGGCGACGGCTGGGTCGGCAGCGGCCCGGACCGCATCCAGAAGGCGTTCAACATGCGCCTGAACGCCGCCCTCTCCGAGCTCAACGGGCGCCATCCGGCGCAGCAGACCAACGGCGACGAGCAGCGCTACCCCGCCCGCCTCGGCACCTACACCAAGGGGCTGCCGCACAACAGCTTCGGCGAGGTCGACCCGACCGCCTTCGCGAGCTTCCAGCGGGCGCTGGCGAGCGGCGAGCCGGACGACTGGGAGAACGTCATCCTCGGCGGCGGCCGGCCGTTGACCGACCCACAGTCCGGCCTCGCCTTCGACCTCCAGGGCGTCGACGGCCACTCGGTCGCGGCGCCGCCGGCGCCGGCCTTCGCCAGCGCCGAGAACGCCGGCGAGATGGTCGAGCTCTACTGGATGGCGCTGCTGCGCGACACCAACTGGAACGACTTCGCGACCAGCCCGATGGCGGCGGCGGCCTGCGCCGACTTGAACGCCCTCTCGGTGTTCAAGGGCCCCCGCCAGGGCGGCCTGGTCACCCCGCAGACGCTCTTCCGCGACATCCTGCCGGGCTGCACCACCGGTCCGTTCCTGTCGCAGTTCATGCTGCAGCCGACGCCCTTCGGCGCCGAGTTCGTCAGCCGGCAGGAGCGCACCTTCCTGCCCAACACCGACAAGATGACCAGCTTCGCCGACTGGCTGACGGTGCAGAACGGCGGCACCACGACGCAGGGCAACATCTTCGACCCCGTCCGCCGCTGGGTGCGCAACGGCCGCGACATCGCCGCCTGGGTGCACATGGACGTCCTCTTCCAGGCCTACTTCAACGCGCTGCTGATCCTCGGCACGCCGCCCGACTCGGTCGACTCCGAGAGCGGCGGCATCGGCTGCCCGCCCAACCCGGGCAACCCCTATCTCAACTCGCGCACCCAGGTCGGCTTCGGCACCTTCGGACCTCCGGGCTTCGTCGGCTCGCTCACCGAGGTCTCCACCCGCGCGCTCAAGGCGACCTGGAACCAGAAGTGGTTCGTCCATCGCCGCATCCGCCCCGAGGTCATGGGCGGCCGCGTCCACGTGCAGAAGACCACCAACCGGTACGCCGGGCTCATCCACCCGGATCTCCTCAACTCGCCGGTGCTCAACCGCATCCACGCCAAGTTCGGCACCTACCTCCACCCGCAGGCCTTCCCCGAAGGCTCGCCGACGCATCCGTCCTACACCGCCGGACACGCCACGGTCGCCGGCGCCAGCGTGACCATGCTGAAGGCGCTCTTCGACGAGACCTTCGTCATCCCGAACCCGGTGATCGCCGCTCCCGATGGCCTGTCGCTCCTCCCCTACACGGGTCCCGCCCTCACCGTCGGCGGCGAGCTCAACAAGATCGCCTCGAACATCGCCACCGGCCGCAACCAGGCCGGCGTGCACTGGCGGTCGGACTCCTACCAGTCGCTCCTCCTCGGCGAGCAGATCGCCATCAGCATCCTGCAGGACCAGCGCCCGACCTACAACGAGAACCGCAACGGCTTCTTCCAGGGCGTGACCTTCACCAAGTTCGACGGCTCGCGGATCACCGTCTAGATCCGCGACCGGCGCAGCGCATCGACCCGGCTGTCTGACACGCGTCAGGCAGCCGGGTTTTTTCGTTGGCGGAAGAGAGACGAGGCGGGGAAGCGAGAGGGTGGAAGCTACGTCTTCGGCAGGCCCTTGTAGAGGCAGCCGGCGAACTTGCCGGCGACGGTGCCCTTGCCCGCCTCGCCGTTGAAGGTGCCGGAGAAGCTGCCGGCGAGGACGTCGCCGCCCTGCGGCCCGGGAGCGCTCTGGATCTCCGCGTGCACCGGCCCGCGCGAGACGCGGATCGTCTCCCCCGAGTAGGTGGCGCGGATGCGCGCGTCGGCCTCGTAGGGGCCGGCGCCCTTCCAGTCCTTCAGGTAGAGGATGACGAACGGCGCCTGCGGAGCGCGGAAGGTGACCTGCAGGCTCTGGTTGGGAAAGAAGGCGCAGACGACCCCGCCGTCGCGGTCGATGACATAGGCGCCGGTGAGCGTCAGGTGAGCGCTCGTCGCCTCGCCGCGGCCGGGGATCGGCGACGCGGCGCGCGGCCCGCGCTCCTCCACGTGATCCGCCTGGCACCCGCACAACGAGGCGGCGAGACAGGCGGTGATGCCGAGCGCCAGCGCGGCGCGGCGAGAGGCCAGGCGGCGGGCTTGGAGCACGTTCTACCTCCTCGGAAAGTGTGCGGCTTGGACCTGCGAGACGGCTGGCGGCGCCGGCGCGAGCGATCGGCGCCGCTCAGCCCTCCTCGGGCAGATGCTTGGGGAGCTTGACGCTGACCTTGATGGCGCGGAGAGCCTTCCCCACGGCGGTGTACTGGACGATGACGTCGCTCCCCGCCTTGAGATAGGCCGGGCTCTTGCGGCCGACGACCTTCGTCGCGTCGTCCCAGACGAACGTCGGGTTGGCCTTCCTGCCGTGGATGGTGAAGGTCTTGGCAACGCCGTCGACGGTGAGGACGGCGCCCTCGGTCGTCTCGATCACCGGCGCGGCGGGCGCTCCGGCGGCCGCGACGGGCGCCGGCGACCCGGCGCCGGCGACGAGCGCGGCGAGGACGGCGCCGGCGAGAACGAGCGGACGAAAGACTGGCTGGCGACTGCGCATCGGTACGCTGCCTCCCGGCTCGCCTGGAGCCGTCGAATTGCGGGCGCGCGGGCGCCCGGCTGTCATTTTGCAGAGTGTCGCATCGCCGGGCGAGCGAGACAACCGCGAGAAGCCGCCCGCTCAGCGCTCCTCGCCCCGCGGCCGCAGCTCGTAGCCGACGCCGGTGACAGTCGCCAGGTAGCGCGGTCGGGCCGCGTCGGCCTCGATCTTCTGCCGCAGGCGGTGGACGAGCTGCTTCAAGAGCTGGCGGTCGCCGCTGCCGCGCAGCCCCCAGACGTGCGACAGCAGGCGCTCGGCGGGCAGCGTGTGGCCGGCGTTGACGAGGAGGAGCTGCAGCAGCCGCAGCTCGAGGTTGGTGAGCCGCACCGCCGGGCCGCCGGCGACGGCGACCGTCTGCAGCTCGAGATCGAGGGCGAGATCGCCCGCCACCAGCGGCGCCGGCCGCTCGACCGCGGCGCGCCGCAGCAGCGCCCGCACCCGCGCCAGAAGCCCGCGCGGGCTGAACGGCTTGGTCAGGTAGTCGTCGGCGCCGAGGTCGAGGCCCTGCACCTGGTCCTCCTCGCTGCCGCGCACGGTGAGCATCATGATCGGCGTGCCGCCGGGAGCCGGCGAGCGCTGGCGGATGCGGCGGCAGACCTCGAAGCCCGAGAGGCGCGGCAGGTTGACGTCGAGGATCACCAGCGCCGGCGCCTCGCGGTCGAAGGCGGCGAGCGCCGCTTCGCCGTCCGCCGCCTCGATCACCAGGTAGCCGGCCTGGCGCAGCGCGTAGGCGATGAGCCCGCGGAGGTCGGCGTCGTCGTCGACGGCGAGGATCTTCACGCCGCCTCCCCGTCCATCGCCCGCGGCAGGGTGAGGCGCATCCGCGTCCCGCCGCTGGCCTCCCCCGCCGCCGGCTCGCCGCCCGGCTGCCGGCGCGCCGGCAGCATCTCGATGCGGCCGCCGTGGCGCTCGACGATGGACTTGACGATCCACAGGCCGAGGCCGACGCCGCTCGACTCCGGCTCGCCGCGCGCCGCCGGCGGCGCGCGCACGAAGCGCTCGAAGAGGGAGCCCTCGGGATCGTCGGGGAGCCCGGCGCCCTCGTCCTCCACCCACAGCGAGACGCTCGCCGGCTCGACGGCGCCGCCGACGCGGATGGTCGATGCCTCGGGGGCGAACTTGTTGGCGTTGGCGAGCAGGTTGACCAGCACCTGGGTGAGCCGCGGCGCGTCGCCGGCGACCGCCGGCAGCGGGTAGGGCAGGTCGACCTCCAGGCGCTGGCGGCGCTGGGCGATGAGCGGCGCCGTCATCTCGACCGCCTGCTCGACCACCTCGTCGAGCGCCACCGGCCGCCGCCGGATGCCGATCTCGCCGGCCTCGATGCGCACGCTCTCGAGGAGGTTGTCGACCAGCTGGGTGAGGCGCAGCGTGCCGCGCTCGAGCGAGCGCACCAGCTCGCGCGTGCCGCCGGTACCGCCGGCGTCGGCGGCGGCATTGGCAGCATCGGCGGCATCGGCCTCGGCGAGCCGCTCGGAGAGCAGCTCGATCGAGGCGAGCTGCGCCGCGAGCGGCGTCTTGAACTCGTGCGAGATGTTGGCGAGGACGGCGTCGCGCAGGCGGCGCGCCGACTCCACCTCGGTCTCGTCGCGGATCACCTGGAACTGGCGGTCGCCGGGAGCCCGCACCCGCGGCGGCCCGGCTCCCCCCGCCGACCCGTCGCCCGGCGAGCTGGTGACGACGACGGTGCGCCGCGCCCCCGAGGCGAGCTGCAGGCTCTCGGTCGCCCGCGCGCCGCCGCGGAAGCGGGCGTGGACGATCGGGCAGGCCTCGTCGCACGGCCGCTCGCCGTCGCGGCCGCGCGGCCTCAGCACGTCGCCGCAGAAGCGCCCCAGCGCCGTGGCGGCCTCGGCGGCGTCGAGGCCGAGGAGCGCCGCGGCCTGCGGATTCAGGTAGCGGATGGTGCGGTCGCGGTCGACCGCGAAGACCCCCTCGGTGATGCCGGCGAGCACCGCCTCCGACTCCGCCTGGCGGCGGCGGAGCTCCTCGGTGAGGACGAAGAGCCGCCAGCGCATCTCCTCCATCGTCGCGGCGAGCGCCGCGGTCCCCGTCCAGCCGGCGCCCCATTCGGCGCCCGCCGAGGCCGACGCCGCGATCGGCGTCTCGAGGTCGCCGCGGGCGAGGCGGGCGGCGCCCCGCGTCAGCTCGCCGAGCGGCCGCGCCAGGCGCCGGCCGGCGGCGATGCCGCCGAGCGCCGCGGCGGCGATGGCGACCGCGGCGACGAGCAGGCCCAGGCTCACCGCCCGGTCCGCCATTCGATGGTGCTCTTGATCACCAGGGTGACGAGGGCGAGGAAGGTGAGCAGCGAGGCGACCGCGAAGGCGGCGGTGAACTGGTACTCGTTGTAGAGGATCTCGACGTGGAGCGGCAGCGTGTCGGTGACGCCGCGGATGTGTCCGGAGACCACCGACACGGCGCCGAACTCGCCCATCGCGCGGGCATTGCAGAGCACCACGCCGTAGAGGAGCCCCCACTTGAGCTTCGGCAGGCTCACCCGGCGGAAGGTCTGCCAGCCCGAGGCGCCGAGGAGGACCGCGGCCTCCTCCTCGTCGTTGCCCTGCGCCTGGAGGACGGGGATGAGCTCGCGGGCGATGAGCGGCGAGGTGACGAAGATGGTCGCGAGGACGATTCCCGGCAGGGCGAAGACGACCTTCCAGTCGTGGGCGATGAACCAGGGGCCGACGATGCCGCGGGCGCCGAAGAGGAGCACGAACATCATCCCCGCGATGACCGGCGAGACGGCGAACGGCAGGTCGATCAGGGTGACGAGGAGGCTCTTGCCGCGGAACTGGAACTTGGCGATCGCCCACGAGGCGGCGAGGCCGAAGAGGAGGTTGATCGGCACCGCGCAGGCGGCGGCGAGGAGGGTCAGCCGGATCGCCGCCAGCGCCACCGGCTCGCGCACCGCGGCCCAGTAGGCGCCGATGCCGTCGGCAAAGCCCTTGGCGAGGACGAGGACGAGCGGCACGACGAGGAAGAAGCCGAGGAAGCCGAGGGCGAGGGCGGTGAGCGCCCAGCGCACGGCGCGCGGCTCGCTGAGCGCGCCCTGGCGGTCGCCGCCGCGGCGGCGGCCAACGGCGGCGGTGGGCGGACCACCGGCCATTATCCCGCCTCCTCGCGCGCCCGCAGGAAGCGGCTGCGGCGCCAGGCGAGGACGTTGATGAAGAGCAGCAGGGCGAAGGAGATGAGGAGGAAGACGACGGCGATCGCCGTAGCCCCCGGGTAGTCGAACTCCTCGAGCTTGATCATGATGAGGAGCGGCACGATCTCCGACTTCCCCGGCAGGTTGCCGGCGATGAAGATGACCGAGCCGTACTCGCCGAGGGCGCGGGCGAAGGCGAGGACGAAGCCGGTGGCGGCGGCAGGGACGAGCTCCGGCAGGACGACGCGGAGGAAGGTCTGGCCGCGGCCGGCGCCGAGCGTCGCCGCCGCCTCCTCGACCGCGGTGTCGAGCTCCGCCAGCACCGGCTGCACCGTGCGCACGACGAACGGCAGGCCGATGAAGGTGAGCGCCACGACGACGCCGAGCGGGTTGTAGGCGACGCGGATGCCGAGCGGCTCGAGATAGCGGCCGACCCAGCCGTTGGCCGAGTAGATCGAGGCGAGCGCGATGCCGGCGACCGCGGTGGGGAGCGCGAAGGGGAGATCGACGAGGGCGTCCACCAGCCGCTTGCCGGGGAAGCGGTAGCGCTCGAGGACCCAGGCGACGAGGACGCCGAAGACGCCGTTGACGAGGGCGGCGACGGCCGAGGCGGCGAGCGACAGCCGGTAGGCGGCGAGGGCGCGCGGCGAGGTCACCGTCGACCAGAATTTCGCCGCGGTGAGGCCGGCGCTCTTGATGACGACGGCGGAGAGCGGGATGAAGACGATGAGGGCGAGATAGAGGAGCGTGAAGCCCATCGCCAGGCCGAAGCCGGGGAGCACCGTGTTGCGCGAGCGCCGCCGCCGCGCCGCCGGGAGAGGAGGCTGCTCGCCGGCCGGCCGCGCGGCGACCAGCGGCGGCGCGAAGCTCGCCGGCTCGGCCGCGTCGTCGGCTTCGACTTCGGCGCCGAGGCCGTCGTCGTCCCCGGCAGCTCCGGCAGCCCCGGCAGCGGCGGCCGGGGCATCGGGCCCATCGAGCCCCTCGAGCCGATGCTCGGCCGGCCGCTCGTCGAAGACCATGCGGCCTATCTTGCCTGATAGAGCTGGTCGAACACTCCGCCGTCGGCGAAATGGGTCTTCTGTGCCTTGGCCCAGCCGCCGAAGAGGCTGATGTCGAAGAGCTGCACGCGGGGGAACTCCGCGGCGTGGCGGGCGGCGACCGCCGTGTTGCGCGGCCGGTAGTGGTTGCGCGCGGCGATCTCCTGACCCTCCGCCGTGTAGAGGTACTCGAGGTAGGCCCGGGCGATCGCGGTGGTGCCGTGCTTCGCGGCGTACTTGGCGACCACCGCGACCGGCGGCTCGGCGAGCACCGAGACCGACGGCGCGACGATCTCGAACTTCCCCTTGCCGAGCTTGTCGACCGAGTAGATCGCCTCGTTCTCCCAGGCGATCAGCACGTCGCCCAGGCCGCGCTCGACGAAGGTCACCGTCGAGCCGCGGGCGCCGGTGTCCAAGACCGGGACGTTCTTGTAGAGCCGGGCGACGAAGTCGCGCGCCTTGGCCTCGCTGCCGCCGTTCGCCTTCAGCGCATAGCCCCAGGCGGCCAGGTAGTTCCAGCGCGCGCCGCCCGAGGTCTTGGGGTTGGGGGTGATGACCTGCAGGCCCGGCCGCACGAGATCCGGCCAGTCGTGGATCCGCTTGGGGTTCCCCTTGCGCACCAGGAAGACGATGGTCGAGGTGTAGGGCGTCGAGCCGTTGGGGAGGAGCGTCTGCCAGTTGGCGGGCAGCAGGCCGGCGGCGGCGACCGAGTCGACGTCGTAGGCGAGGCCGAGCGTCACCACGTCGGCCTCGAGGCCGTCGGCGACCGAGCGCGCCTGCTTGCCGGAGCCGCCGTGCGACTGCTGCACGGTGACCGTCTGGCCGCTCTTCGCCTTCCAGAAGCGCGCGAAGGCGGCGTTGAAGTCCTGGTACAGCTCGCGCGTCGGGTCGTAGGAGACGTTGAGCAGGGTGACCGGCTTGGGAGCGGCGTGGCCGGCGCCGGCGAGGAGGGCGGCGGCGAGCGCCGCCGCGGCCAGCACGCGGGCCGGCAGCGAGCGGAGGGCGCGCAGGAACGGAGGTCTCGTCATGGCTTCATCTCTCCTTGGCGACTGCTGTCGTGCGATCCCTAGTGCGAGCGGACGATCAGCACCGGGTGAGCGGACTGTTCGAGGAGACTTTGCACGACGCCTTCGAGGGCGACGCGGCCGCGGCGATCGGCGAGCGGCGCGCCGAGGACGAGCAGGTTGTGCTCCCCCTGCTCCATCTCGGCGCGGATCTCTTTGACCACGGCGCCGCGGCGGACGCGCGTCGCGGCGGGCACTCCCAGGCGGCCGAGCGAGCGGGCGGCGGCGGCGAGGAATCGCTCGATCTGCTGCGGCGGCTCGGACGGCGCCGGCGCGCTCCCGGCGCGGCCCGGCTCGCCGCGGTCGGCGATCACCTTGAGCACCGTCGCCGCGGCGCCCAGATGGCGCACCAGGCGGCCGGCGAAGAGGACGTCGTCCTTGCCCGGCTCGCCGACCGCGACGCAGACCAGCACCCGCGAGGGGATCGGCCGCTCGCCGGCGCCGTCGCCCGGGACCAGCAGCAGGTGGTGCTCGCCGGCCTGCAGCGCCCGCGCCGCCAGCGCGACGCCCTCCTTGCGCGAAAAGCCGAGCACCACGAGGTCGTGCTCGCCGCGCTCGGCGGCGTCGGCCACCGCCTCGGCGAGGCCGCCGGCGGCGGCGCGCGCCTCGACCGAGGCGAGGCCGCTCCCCAACCGCTCCTTCGCCTCCTGCAGCAGGCCGTCGACGGCGGCGCGCGAGCCGCCGGGGGTGCGCTCGGGCGAGCAGCCGAGGACGGTGACGCGGGCGTGGGCGAGGCGGGCGACCTGGCCGGCCAAGAGGACCGCGGCGCGCGACTCCGGCGAGCCGTCGATCGCCAGCAGCAGCGAGAGGCCGGGATGGACCAGCGCGTGGACGCGGCGGACGGCGACCCACACCTCGTCGCCCGGCCGCAGCGGCAGGCGGCGCGACTGGTACTGCGAGCGGCTCGCCTCGACGAGGAGGAAGTCGCCGCCGAAGGGCGCCGCCGGAGCGATCGGGCGGGCGCCGGGGAGCGCCGGCAGCCGCAGCCGCAGCCGCTCGACCGA
This sequence comes from uncultured Acidobacteriota bacterium, assembly GCA_963755825.1. Classification (GTDB taxonomy): domain Bacteria; phylum Acidobacteriota; class Thermoanaerobaculia; order Multivoradales; family UBA5704; genus DATBQN01. The sequence goes on from CAVWLA010000001.1 coordinate 2,224,373, forward strand.
GCCCAGGAAGCTGGTCTGCTCGACGACGCCGCGGCCGAGGAGCGGGTTGACGACCTCGCTCTGCGAGGCGCGGATCGCCACGTCCTCGGGGCGGAAGAGCACCTGCACGCGGCGCGGATCGGACGGCGGCTCGCCCTGCGTGGCGAGGGGGAAGTCGAGCGGCCCGATCCGCACCCCCTTGGCGGTGACCTCGCCAACGAGGAGGTTGGCGGTGCCCAGGAAGGTGGCGACGAACTCGGTCTGCGGCCGCAGGTAGAGCTCCTGCGGCGGCCCCTGCTCCAGGAGGCGGCCGAAGTTCATCACCGCCAGGCGGTCGGCGAGCTCGAAGGCCTCCTCCTGGTCGTGGGTGACGAAGACGGTGGTGAGCCGGATGGTGCGCTGGATCTCGCGGATGGTGCGCCGGAGCTCGGTGCGGATGCGCGCGTCGAGGGCGCCGAACGGCTCGTCCAAGAGCAGCACCTCGGGCTGATGGGCGAGGGCGCGGGCGAGGGCGACGCGCTGCTGCTGCCCGCCCGAGAGCTGGGTCGGCAGGCGGCCGCCGAGGCCGGCCAACCCGACCAGCTCGAGGAGCTCGTCGCGGCGGCGGCGGCGCTCGGCGCGGGGGACCTTGCGGATGCGGAGAGCGAACTCGATGTTGTCGGCGACGCTCATGCCGCGGAAGAGCGCGTAGTGCTGGAACACGAAGCCCACCCCGCGCTCCTTGGGCGGCACGTCGGTGACCTCGCGGCCGTGCAGCAGCACCCGCCCGCCGTCCACCCCGGTCAGGCCGGCGATCATCCGCAGCACCGTGCTCTTGCCGCTCCCCGAGGGGCCGAGGAGGACGAAGAACTCGCCGTCGGCGACCTCGAGCGAGACGTTGTTGACCACCGGGTGGCCCTGGTAGCGCTTGGTGAGCTGCTCGAGGACGATCGACATGGGCTGGTCTGTGGCTCTCCGCGGGTCGGCTTGCACGCTCGGCGCCATGGCGCCGGCTGCCTGAGGTTAGGGGCGGGCGGTGACAGTGTCAGTCGAAGGGCGGTGACAAAGGGGGAGGCGCTTGTCACCTCGGCCCGGCGCCCCCGGGGCCGCCATGCCATACTCGGCGGCCTTCCGCCGCCGCCTTTCGCCTCCCGATCGCCGCCGATCGCCCCGAGATCCCGATGCCCCGACCCGACCGCACGCCGCGCCCGCACCGCTCCGCACCGCCGTCTCTCCCCGCGCCGCGGCTCGACCTGGTGGCGACCTGCGCGCCGGGGCTCGAGGAGATCCTCGACGGCGAGCTGGCGGCGCTCGGGGTCGCCGAGCGCCAGCGGGAGGTGGGCGCCATCGCCTTCCGCGGCGGCTGGGAGGACTGCTGGCGGGCCAACTGGCGGCTGCGCACGGCGAACCGCGTGCTCGTCGTGCTGGGGACCTGGGCGGCCCCCGATGGCGAGGGGCTGGCCGCCGGGGCGCGGGCGCTCGCCGGCGGCCGCACCGCCGAGCCGAGCCTGCGCCGCGGCTCGCTCGACGCCGCCGCCCTCCTCCACCCCGACCGCAGCTTCGCGCTGCAGGCGACGACCAGCGGCTCCGGCGTCACCGACACGCGCTGGGCGGTGTTGCGCGTCAAGGACGGCCTCGTCGATGGCCAGCGCGACCGCCACGGCCGCCGCGCCGACGTCGACCGCGAGAGCCCCGATCTCTACCTCCGCCTGCGCCTTCACCGCGACCGCGCGACTCTCCTCCTCGACACCTCGGGAGAGCCGCTCGACCGCCGCGGCTACCGCGCCGCCGGCGCCGCCGCGCCGGTCCGCGAGCAGCTCGCCGCCGCCTGCGTCCTCGCCTCCGGCTGGGATGGCCGCGGGCCGGTGGTCGATCCGCTCTGCGGCACCGGCACGCTCCTCATCGAGGCCGGCTGGTTGGCGCTCGGGCTGGCGCCGGGATCGCTCCGCCTCGGCTGGGCCTTCGAGCGGCTGCCGGGGTTCGACCGGCGGACCTTCGACGCCATCCGCGTCGAGCCGCTGCCGGCGCCGGCCGCCGACCTCCACCTCTTCGGCAACGACCTCGCCGGCATGGCCCTGCGCGCCGCCAAGGCCAACCTCCAGCTCGCCTGCCTCGACGACCGCGCCACCCTGACCCGCGGCGCCTTCGCCGACTTCCAGCCGCCACCGGGGCCGGGGCTCGTCGTCACCAACCCGCCCTACGGCGAGCGCGTGCAGGGCGAGGAGGGGCAGTGGAAGGCGCTCGGCGACCTCCTCAAACAGCGCTTCAAGGGCTGGCGGGCCGCCGTCCTCGCCGGCGGCGAGGGGCTCGGCAAGGACATCGGCCTGCGTCCCCGCCGCCGCATCCCGGTGCGCAACGGCCCGCTGCCGGCGCGCATCCTCGTCTTCGACCTGTTCTGACGCCACGCTGGCGAGGACGCCGGCGCTCCTGCTGAACGATGCTCTTCGGTGCCGCTGCGGAGACGTCCCGCGGTCCCCGTGATGTACGAAAAGGTATCGTTCAGGACCTGGGACGTCTCTACACCCTGCGCCTGGCCGCAATGGACGCCTGTAGAGACGTCCCAGGTCCTCAACGAGATCGTCCGCAGGCCACGGGGACCGCGGGACGTCTCCGCGGCGGCCGACAGGTCCGAGTCGGCGACGACGATCGACGGCACGGCTCCCAGGGATACGGTCCCAGCCCTCGGCTCGGCTACAGCACCTCGTCCAAGTGCTGGACGAGCTTGGCGACCTCCTCGGCGGAGTTGTAGTGCGCCATCGAGACGCGCACGACGCCGCCCGCCTCGAGCAGCCCGAGGGCGGCGAGCAGGCGGCGGGCGTAGAAGTCGCCGTGGCGGGCGCCGATGCCGCGGGCGTCGAGGTGGGCGGTGATCTCCTCGGGGCGCCGGCCGGCGACGGTGAAGCTCACCGTCGCGACCCGCACCCGGCGGTCGGCCTCGCGGCGGCCGAGGATGCGCACGCCGCGGCGGCCGGCGAGGAAGTCGAGGAGCGGCGCGACCAACCGCTCCTCGTGCGCCGCGATGGCGTCGAAGGCCGCCTCGAGCGGCCGCCGGCCGGCAGCCGCCTCCGGCGTGCCGGAGCCGCCGCCGAGCTCGTCGAGGTAGGCGACGACCGCCGGCAGGCCGGCGGCGAGCTCGTAGGTGGCGCCGCCGGGCTGCAGCTTGGCGGGGATGGCGTCGCGGCCGAAGAAGAAGTGGTTGATGCCGGCGAGATCGAGGAGGCGCTCGCGCTTGCCGTAGAGCGCCGCGTTGTGCGGTCCGAAGACCTTGTAGAGGGAGAGCACGCAGTAGTCGACGTCGAGGGCGCGGACGTCGATGGCGCGGTGCGGCGCGCAGGCGACGGCGTCGACGAGGAGCTGGGCGCCCGCCGCGTGCGCCAGGCGGACGGCCTCCGCCACCGGATGGATGCTGCCGATGACGTTCGACACATAGGGCATGCAGACCAGCCGCGTGCGCTCGGTCAAGAGCGCCGCCAGGCGGGAGGTCGCCAGCTCCTGACTGTCCGGCTCGACCTCCCAGACGCGGACGGCGACGCCGCGCTCGGCGAGGCGGACCCAGGGGCCGACGTTCGACTCGTGGTCGGCGTCGGTGACGATCACCTCGTCGCCAGGCCCCAAGCTCGGCGCCATGGCGCGGCCGAGGTTGGCGAGGAGCTGGGTCGTCGACGGGCCGAGGACGATCTCCGCCGGCTCCGCCGCGTTCATCAGCGCCGCCGCGGCGCGGACGCCGGCGGCGACCCGCTCGGTGGCGCGCCGCGAAATCTCGTAGGAGGCGCCGAGCTGCACGTTCGAGGTGAGCAGGTAGTCGCGGATGGCATCGGCGACGGAGCCGAGGATCTGCGAGCCGCCGGCGTTGTCGAAGAAGGCGAAGCCGGAGGCGAGCGCGGGGAAACGGCGGCGGGCGGCGGCGACGTCGAGCGCTCGGGGGGTGACGATCTCGGCGGCGGTCATGGTGTCCTCGCTGGGGTGGCGGAGGGGAGCCCTCCGCGTGAACGGCGGCAGCGCCGGCGCGGGATCTCGGCGCGGCTCGGCGGGGGAGGAGGAGGGTCGGGCGCGGCGTGCCGGCGGAGCTCGGCGGGTTGCAGAAGCGGAGCGAAGGGAGCGGCCCGGAGCGATCCGCGGGCCTGACCTGGTCTCCGCGCCGCGGGCCGCGCCTAGAGGCTGCGCTTGCGGGCGCGGAGGTTGCGGCGGCTGCCGCCTTCCTTGCGCGGCTTGGTGGGCGCCGAGCTGCCGAAGCCGCCACCGCCGCCGCCGCGCGGATCGAAGTCGAAGTCCGGCATCGGCGAGGGCCCGCGGGAAGGCCGCGGCGAGAAGTCGCGCGGCGCGCCGGGCGTGCGCTCGCGGGCGACGTCGACGTTCAGGTTGCGGCCCTGGAACTCCTTGCCGTTGAACTCGGTGACGGCCTTCTGCGCCTCGTCGTCCGAGCTCATCTCGACGAATCCGAAGCCGCGCGAGCGTCCCGTCGCGCGATCGGTCATCACCATCGCCGACTGCACCGAGCCGGCGCGCGTGAACAGCTCGGAGAGCTGCTCCGTCGTGGTGTCGAATGAAAGGTTCCCTACGAACAGCTTCTTGCCCATCTCTCGCTCCTTGGAGCCGGCAGCACGCCGGCGCGGCGGTCCGGTTTGGGAGGGAACCCCACGGCAGGCGCCGGCACGGGAGGATCACCGCTCAAACGCATTGTGACTCGTGGACTCTATCAAGGCCCGCCGCCGGCCCGCAAACCGCGCTGGAGGATGCCTCTCTAACTACAGGGTGTTCTGAAACGTCCGAGCGCGACAGCGGGACCGCCCCTCAGGCGTAGGCGAGCGCCGGCACGGCCTCGGGGAGCGGGCTCGCCGGGATCGCCCGCCGCGGCTCGAGCGTCATGCGCACGCCGTGGCGCGGCCGGAGCGACAGCGTCGCCTGCGGCTCGACCGGATGGCCGGGGAGCAGGTGGAGGCTGTAGCGCTGGGCGATCGTCGCCAGCACGACGAGGGTCTGCATCTCCGCCAGGCGGCTGCCGACGCACTGGCGCGGGCCGCCGCCGAAGGGGAAGTAGGCGAAGGGCGGCCGCTCGGCGGCGTTCTCCGGCGCGAAGCGCTCGGGGTCGACCCCCTCCGGGTTGCGCCAGAAGCCGCGGTGGCGGTGGGTGACGTACGAGGACAGCACGAGCACCGAGTCGGCGGGGATGCGGTGGCCGCCGATCTCATCGTCCTCGAGCGGCGTGCGGGTGAACATCCAGAACGCCGGGTAGAGGCGCATGCTCTCCTTGAGGAACATCGAGGCGTAGGCGAGCTTCGGCAGGTCGGCGAAGCCGGGCAGGCGGCCGCCGAGGGCGGCGTCGAGCTCGCCGTGCAGGCGGCGCTCGATGGTGCCGTGCCGCGAGGCGAGATAGAGCGACCAGGTGAGGGTGAGGGCGACCGACTCGTGGCCGGCGACGAGGAGGGTCATCACCTCGTCGCGGATCTCGCGGTCGGTCATCCCCTGGCCGCTTTCCTCGTCGCGCGCGCCGAGCAGCATGGAGAGGACGTCGTCCCCCTCGCGGCCGCTCCGCCGGCGCTCGGCGATGATGCCGTAGACGATCTCGTCGAGGGCGGCGACGGCGCGGCCGAAGCGGCGGTTGTCGGCGGTGGGGACCCAGGCCGGCAGCGGCGCGATCGACCACACCCGCTCGTGGAGGTAACGGAAGGCGAAGGCGACGGCGGCGCGCACCGTCTCGCAGCGGTCGCCGACGTCGGCGCCGAAGAGGGTCTTGACCGCGATCTGCAGCGACAGGCGCATCATCTCGTGCTCGACCTCGATCGGCTCGCCGCGGTCGGCCTGGACCTCCCAGCGGGCGAGCATCGCCTCGGTCTCCGCCGTCATCGCCGCGGCGAGCGCCGCCAGGCGCGTCATGTGGAAGGCGGGCTGCATGAGCCGCCGCTGGCGGCGCCAGAAGTCGCCCTCGGAGAGGAACAGGCCCTCGCCGACGAAGCCCTTTAGCAGCTTGAAATTGGCCCCCTTGACGTAGTTGCGGTGGCGGGTCTTGAGGACGTGCTCGATGTCGCTCGGGTGGGAGATGAGGAAGAACTTCTGCGCCCCGGCGCCGCCGAGCGCCACCACGTCGCCGTAGCGGCTCGCCGTCTCGACGAGGAAGCGCAGCGGGTCGCGGCGCAGGCTCGGCAGCGCCCCCACCAAGGGGAGGCCCGGCGGGCGCGGCACGGCGCCGGCATCACCCGCGCCCAGACCCCCGGCAGCAGCAGAACCCTGGCGCATCCTCGCTCCCTCCTGTCGACGAGCCGTCGATCCGCTGCCGGGCCGCGGGCGCGGCCGGCGCATCTCGCCTCGCGGGCGGCGCCGCGTCGCCCGCGCCGGTCGCCCCGGTGTCGGCGCTGGCGTGGGGCTCCGGCTGAGAGTGCGGTGAGTGCGTCAGAGCGGGACAACGTGACAAGAGACGAAATCGCTGCCGGAAGCGAGCGAAGAGAGGCGGCCGCCGGCCCATCGCCTCCCCTTCCCCACCCCTCGCCGCGAGGTTTCCGGGAGGCGTAAAACGGCGTCGTTTGAGGGGCGGAACACCGCTTGACTTACGCCTATTTACCGCCTACGATCCTGCCATGCTGACGACGAGATCTACCGCTCCGCGCGGGCAGACAGCGGTCGCGGCGAGGAGAGGCACGTGGTCCGTACATCGGTTCTGACAGGGCTCGGTCCAGGGCTGCGCTGGATGCGTGAGCGGCGCGGCAAGAAGCAGTACCAGGTCGCGGCGTCGGCCGGCATCACCAAGGGGATGCTCTCGGCCTACGAGACGGGCCGGCAGCGGCCGTCGCTCGAGACGCTCGACAAGATCCTCGACACCCTCGAGAGCGACCTGAACGATCTCCACAACGCGCTGCAGATCGTCAACGGCAAGCCGGTGATCGCCCGCTCCCCGGCGCGCGCGGCGTGGGATCACTACCCGCTCGCCGGCGTCCCGGCGAGCGAGGTCGCCGAGGCGCAGCGTCCGGTCGACGTCTACGGCGCCCTGGGGATCGAGGGGCCGCTGCCGGCCGAGGAGGAGCGCGCCCTCACCGAGATGCTCGACGGCTTCCACCGCCTGGTGCGCTACCTCCACAGCGGAGCAACGCAGGCGGCGGCACCAGCGCTCCATCCGGTACCACCCGCGGTGCCCGCGACGCCGCCGCCCTCGCCCGACCGCCGCAAGGTCCGCGGCGAGTGAGCGCCGCCGACGGCACCGACCGGTCGCCCGGCGCCAGCCGGCGACCGCTGCCCTAGCGCGACCGTAGGGACAAGGCGCGGTGAACCACCCACCCCGCCGCCGCCGGAGGTCACTGCCGGAAGATCATTTCGGGAGACGCTTGCGGCGTCGGCGGCGTCGCTACGACCTGATTGAGGAGGTCGACAACCCCTACCGGACGCGGCTGGAGATCGACGCTCCGCACCTGTCCGGCGAGGCTGTGGTCGGCGACCTAACGGCGGTCCTCTTCGCCACACCGCCGAAGCGCCGCGGCTCAAGAGGTCGGCTTTCGTGGCGAGCCGCCCCTTCTCTTCCGCTACCGCAGAGCGCGTTTTACGGGCAGCCAGTGCCGTTCCAAGAGATGAAACCGTCCCAGGAGTAGCCCGCGGGGCAGGATACGTTGCCGCTGCAGCAGTCGTTTTCCGTCGCCTGCGATGACGCCCAGTTTATGACTTTACCGGAACTGTTGTTGAGGCAGAGGTAGCGGCAGCTGTTGGGCGGCTGGCTGCTCGCCGCGGCGAGACCGACGAGAGCAAGGGTGACTGTCAGGCCGAAGGTGCGAAACAAGGTCTTCATATTCGGGTCCTTTCAGTTGCGCCGCGCCTTTGGTAGTAGCGGCTTTCTAACTTTAGAGGTGCCTGGTGGATCGCAAACGTAGCCGCTACCCCGGCGCCGCGCGGCCCGGTACGATGATCGGCATGGACGCTGAGCACCTGTCCGGCGAGTCGGTGGTCCGCGACGAGCGGGGCGCTTTGCAGCGCCAGCATCACCTGGAACAGCGGCGAATGGCTCAAGTGCGGTCAGGCGACAGCTCCTCGATCAGCCGCTCGCCGCCGGATTGGGACCAGAGTTCGTCACGCGTCGGAGCTGTTCCAGCCTTCCGCGCGCGCGATCGACACCACGCTGCAAGTCGCTCGCACGATCGCCGACCTCGCCGGCGGCGGCCCGATCCGCCCGGCGCCGCTCGCTGAAGCGTTTCAATATTCGAATCGCGGGGTGATCTGGAGGGCAGATCAGCCGGTCGGCGCCGAGCCGTCGTGGACGCCGTCCGCCACCAGGCTCGCGGCCGCCGTCGATGCCGCGGCGTCCAGGCAGGTGCGCAGGTCGCGCGCCAGGGTGTCGACGTAGGGCCGCGCCATCATGCTGCGATGGCGGCCGGGCACGCTGTAGACCTCGACGCCGCCGCGGGCGAGCTCGCCCCAGCCGAGAAGCGGATCGGCCACCGCCTTCGGGCGCTCGCTGGCGCGGAAGAGGACGAGACGGCCCGGGTAGGGGCGCGGGCGGTAGAGGCGCATGGCCACCGCGTTCGCCCGGTAGACGGCGAGCGAGCGCTCGGCGCCGGCGTGATCGTAGTCGGCCGGGTAGAGGCCGCTGGCGCGGGCGACCTCGGCGAGGTGGCCGAGCCGCTGGTCGGCGGGGATGTCGCGCAGCTCCTCGGCGGTGACCTGCAGCTCCTCGAAGGCGGAGGCGAGGAATTTGGCGTCGTCGAACTGCACCGAGGTGTCGGTGGCCGCCGCGTTGGCGTCCATGATGGCGAGGAGGGCCACCGCGCTGCCGCGCTCGGCCAGCCGGCAGGCCATCTCGTAGGCGACGAAACCGCCGGACGACCAGCCGCCGAGGAGGTAGGGGCCGTCGGGAACGAGCCGCGTCATCTCGGCGAGCGAGAGCTCGGCGATCTCCTCGATGCTCGCAGCGATCGCCTCGCCGGCGCGCAGGCCGCGGGCGCGGATGCCGTAGGTCGGCTGGTCGGGGCCGAGGCGGCGGGCGAGCTCGGCGTAGCAGCTCACCTCGCCGAAGCCCGGCGGCAGGCAGAAAAACGGCCGGCGGCTCCCCTCGGTCTGCAGCGCGACGAGGAGCGAGCGGCCGGCGGCCGGCGCCCGTGGAGGCACGAGGGCCGCCGGGGCCGCCTTCTGGGGGGGCGCCGGCCGCTCGTAGCCCAGGCGCTCGGCGAGCGCCTGGGTCGCCTCGCCGAGGGCGGCCGGCGGCGCGGCGCCCTCGCCGTCGCGCCAGCGGTCGGCGACGGTGGGGTCGATGCGGCCGTGGGCGCGGAACTTGACGTCGCCCAGCATGCGCGACTCGGCGTGGATGCCGTCGGTCATCCGCGCCGCCTCGCCGGCATAGGGCCGCGCCATCGCCGGCTCGAAGTCGAGGCCGAGGAAGGCGCAGATGCGCTCGAGGGCCGCCTCCGGCGCCCGCAGCAGGTCCTCGAAGCGGACCGCGTGCTGGCGGCGCGCCGGCACGCCGGCGAGGAAGCCGAGGATGTTCTCGTGCGAGGCGAGCCAGATGAGCTCGGCGAGCCGGCGGCGCGAGAATGGGTGCTCGCGGCGGAAGAAGATCTGGTCGAGCTTCGCCTCGTCGAAGGAGCGGATCATCCCCGCCGGGTGGCGGACGAGGTGGAGGTACAGGGGTGACCGGAAGCCCTCCTCGGCGCGCGCCAGGGCCGCCGGGTCGAGGGCGTAGGACGGCGTCTTGTCGACCAGGGTGCGGCCGCCGAGCCAGCTCTGCAGCCGGCCGTAGAACTGGCGCGTGGTGAGCTTCTCCTCGACCGCCTCGTCGATCAGCGCCGCGGCCTCCTCGGCGCCGCAGGCGCGGGCCTCCATGACGGCGCGCACGGCACCCTCGAGCCAGAAGGCGTCGCGCCCGGTGTACGCCGCCCGTCGCTCCGCCATGGTGCCGTAGGAGAGCAGCTCGAGCTCCGGCGGCGCGAAGAGCCGCGGATGGCCCGCCAGCATGACGCGCAGGAGCGTCGTTCCCGAGCGCGGCGGCGCCAGCACGAAGATCGCCGGCGGGTTCTTCTTCGCCCGGCCGGCGCGGCGCGGCGCGGCCGGCGGCGGCGACAGGAGCTGGCGGAAGCGCGCGACGTCCTCTGCCGCCAGCGCCGCCGGGAGCGCCGCGGACGGCGCGGCGCTCCCGGCCGGAGCGTCCGCGGTGTCCGCCGCGGGCCGCTCGCCCAAGGCCTCGCCGCCGAAGAGCCGGGCGATCGCCTGCGGATGCTGGTCGACGAAGTAGGCCGCCATCTGCGCCACCGTCGGCGAGTCGAAGATGACCACCACGTGGACGATCTCGCCGATCGCCTTCTGCAGGCGGCTGATCAGCACCGCGCCGTTGATCGAGTTGCCGCCGAGCTCGAAGAAGTTGTCGTCGATGCCGACCGTCTCCACCCCCAGCGCCTCTCGCCAGTAGCCGGCGAGGAAGCGCTCGAGCTCGTTGCGCGGCGCGGTGGCGGACTGCGAGGCGCCGCCGGCCGCAGCGGCCGACGCGAGCGCCGCCTCCGGCGCCGGCAGCGCCCGGCGATCGACCTTGCCGTTGGCGGTGAGCGGCAGCGCCGCGAGCGCCACGATGGCGGCGGGGAGCATGTAGTCGGGGAGGCGCGCGGCGAGGAAGCCGCGCAGCTCGGCGGCCGCCGGCAGGCCCGCGTCGCCGCCGGCGGCGGCGACGTAGGCCACGAGGCGGCGCTCGCCGCCGTCCTCGCGCGCCGTGACCACCGCCTGGCGCACGGCGGGATGGGCCGCGAGGGCGGCCTCGATCTCCCCCAGCTCGATGCGGAAGCCGCGGATCTTCACCTGCTGGTCGATGCGCCCCAGGTACTCGAGGTCGCCGTCGGCGAGGCGGCGGGCGCGATCGCCGGAGAGATAGAGGCGGCCGCCGGGCTCGCCGCCGAAGGGGTCGGGCACGAAGCGCTCGGCGGTGAGCTCGGGCCGCCCCAGGTAGCCCGAGGCGAGGCCGGCGCCGGCGACGCAGAGCTCGCCGGGCACCCCCACCGGCTGCGGCTCGAGCGCGCGGTCGATGACATGGACCGCGAGGTCGGGGATCGGCACGCCGAGGACGCTCCCCCGCCCGGCCTCGAGGTCGCGGCGGACGATCGGCCGGTAGGTGACGTGGACCGTCGTCTCCGTGATGCCGTACATGTTGACCAGGCGCGGGCGCTCGTCGCCGTGGCGGGCGAGCCAGGGGGCGAGGCTGGCGAGCTCGAGCGCCTCGCCGCCGAAGATCACCCAGCGCAGCGCCGGCGCGCCGCGGCCCGCCGCCTCCTCGGCCCAGAGGAGCTGGCGGAAGGCCGACGGCGTCTGGTTCAAGACCGTCACCCGCTCGTCGGCGAGGAGGCGGACGAAGGCCTCCGGCGAGCGCGAGACCCAGTAGGGGACGACGACCAGCCGGCCGCCGAAGGCGAGCGCCCCCCAGATCTCCCACACCGAGAAGTCGAAGGCATAGGAGTGGAAGAGGGTCCACACGTCGTCGGGTCCGAAGCCGAACCAGGGCGCCGTCGAGGTGAGCAGGCGGTCGACCTGGGCATGGCTCACCACGACGCCCTTGGGCGTCCCCGTCGAGCCCGAGGTGTAGATGACGTAGGCCGGCTGCGCGGCGTCGACGGCGACCGCCGGCGGCTCGTCGGCCTGGCGCGCGATCGCCTCCCGCGCGCTCTCCAGGCGGACGACGCGGAGCGGCCGCGCGGCCCCCGGCAGCAGAGCCGGGAGCGCCTCGGCGAGGCGGTCCTGGGTCACCACCACGGCGGCGCCGCTGTCGGCGAGCATCCAGGCGAGGCGCTCGGCGGGATGGGCGGGGTCGAGCGGCAGGTAGGCGCCGCCGGCCTTGAGCACGGCGAGGATGGCGAGCGGGATGTCGAGCGAGCGCTCGAGGCAGAGACCGACCAGATCGCCGGTGCGGACGCCCTGGTCGATCAGGTGGCGGGCGAGGCGGTTCGCCTGGCTCTCGAGGTCGCCGTAGGTGAGCGTCTCCTCGCCGCAGCTGGCGGCGGGAGCCTCAGGATCGAGCACCGCGGCGAAGGCGAAGCGCTCGTGGAGCGGCACCGCGGCCATCGAAGCCGCCGCCACCGCCGCCGGCCGCGGGTTCCATTCGTCGACGAGCTGGAGGCGCTCCGCCGGCGCCAGGATCGGCAGCTCGGCGAGCGCCCGCTCCGGCTCGGCGCCGGCCGCGGCGACGAGCGCCCCGAGATGCGCCGCCATGCGCGCCAGCGTGGCGCCGTCGAAGAGGTCGGTGTTGTACTTGAAGGTGCCGGCGAGGGCGCCCCCCGCCTCGCGCATGTTGAGCACGAGGTCGAACTTGGCGGCGCTCTCCCCGCCCGCGGCGACCGGCCGCAGCACCAGCCCCGGCAGGGCGAGCGGCTCGTTGACCGCCGCCTGCAGCTGGAAGACCACCTGGAAGAGCGGCGAGCGCGACAGGTCGCGCTCCGGCTGCAGCTCGGCGACCAGCTTCTCGAACGGCAGCTCCTGATGGCCGAGGGCGCCGAGGACGGTCTCCCGCGCCCGCCCGAGGAAGGCGGCGAAGCTCGGCCGGCCGGAGAGGTCGGCGCGGATGGCGATCGAGTTGACGAAGAAGCCGATCAGCGGCTCGAGCTCGCGGTGGTTGCGCCCCGCGACGGTGGTGCCGAGGACGACGTCGTCCTGGCCGGTGTAGCGATGGAGGAGCGCCTGGAAGGCGGCGAGGAGGGTGATGTAGGAGGTCAGCCCCTGGCGGCGGCCGAGCGCCAGCAGGGCGCCGGCGGCCGCGGCGGGGATGGCGAACGGCTGGTCGGCGCCGCGGTAGCGCTGCACCGGCGGCCGCGGCCGGTCGGTCGCCAGATCGAGCGGCGCCAGGCCGGCGAGCGCTTCCCGCCAGTAGCCGAGCTCCGCCGCCAGCACCTCGCCGGCGAGCCAGCCGCGCTGCCAGAGCGCGAAGTCGGCATACTGGATCGCCAGCTCCGGCAGCGGCGACGGCACCGAGCGCGCGAAGGCGCCGTAGAGGGCGCCGACCTCGTCGATCAGCACCCCCATCGACCAGCCGTCGGAGACCACGTGGTGGAGGGTGAGTAGGGAGACGTGCGCCTCGGCGGCGGTGCGCACCAGCATGGCGCGCACCAGCGGACCCTGGGAGAGGTCGAACGGACGGCGCGCCTCGGCGAGCACCAGCCGCCGCTCCTCGGCGGCGAGGCGCTCCGCCGCCCGGCCGTCCGCCGCCGCCAGGCCATCCATCAGGCCGGCGAGGTCGACCAGCGGCACCGCCAGGTCGAGGCGCGGCGCGATCACCTGCACCGGGCCGCCGCGGCGGAGAGCGAACGTCGTGCGCAGCGCCTCGTGCCGGCGCACCACCTCCCGCAGCATGCGGCGGAAGGCGGCGACGTCCAGCCGCCCCTCGAGGCGCACCGCGCTCGGCAGGTTGTAGGCCGCGGTGCCGGGCTGCATGCGGTCGAGGAACCAGAGCCGCTCCTGGGCGAAGGAGAGCGGCGGCTCGAAGCCCTCGGCGCGCGGCGCGGCGACGAGCGGCGGCGCCTGGCGGCCGCCGCCCGCGGCGCGCGCCTCCTCCACCGCCACGGCGAGGCCGGCGACGGTCGGCGACTCGAAGAGCGCGGCGAGCGGCAGCTCGACGGCGAAGGCCTGGCGCAGCCGCGAGATCACCTGGGTGGCGAGGAGCGAATGGCCGCCGAGCGCGAAGAAATCGTCGTGCACGTCGGCGACGTCGCGGCGGAGGACCTGCGCCCAGATGCCGGCGAGCTCCATCTCGATCGGCGTCCGCGGCGCCACGGCGCCGGCGCGCTCGCCGCCGGCATCGACCTCGAGCTGGGCGAGGGCGCGGCGGTCGACCTTGCCGGTCGGCGCCAGCGGCAGCTCGGCGAGGGCGGCGAAGTGGGCCGGCACCATATAGGCCGGCAGCCGAGCGGCGAGGCCGGCGCGCAGGTCGGCGGCGGCCGGCGCCTCCCCCTGCGGCACGAAGAAGGCGGCGAGGCTCCGCGAGCCCGAGGGGTCGAGGCGCGCCACCACCGCGGCGCGGGCGATCCCCGGCAGGGCGACCAGCGCCGACTCGATCTCCCCCAGCTCCACCCGGAAGCCGCGGATCTTCACCTGGCCGTCGATCCGCCCGACGAACTCGATGGCGCCGTCCGGCCGGTGGCGCGCCAGATCGCCGGTGCGATAGGCGCGGGCCCCCGGCGGCGCGCCGGGGATCGGGCTCGGCACGAAGACGGCGGCGGTGAGGTCGGGGCGGCCGAGGTAGCCGCGGGCGACGGTGGGGCCGGCGATGACCAGCTCGCCGGCGACGCCGATCGCCACCGGCCGCAGCTCGCGGTCGAGGAGGTGGATCTCGGCGCCGGCGATCGGCCGGCCGATCGGCAGCACTCGCTCGTCGACGCCGCGGCGGCAGGTCCACGAGGTCACCGACACCGCCGCCTCGGTGGGGCCGTAGCGCTGCAGCAGGTCGGCCCGCGAGCGGGCGTGGAGGCGGACGGCGAGCTCGGCGGCGACCGCCTCCGAGCCGGTGATGACCAGCCGCAGGTCGGCGAGCCGCGCGAAGTCATCGGCCTCGAGGAGCACCGAGAGGAGGGCCGGCGGAAAGGACGCGTGGGTGACGCGCTCGGCGGCGAGGAGCGGCAGCACGTAGGCGGGATCGCGCTGGCGCTGCGGCTCGGGGAGGACGAGCGCCGCCCGCGGGGCGGCGAGGGTGCCGAAGATCTCCAGCACCGAGACGTCGAAGCTGACCGCGGCGTTCTGCAGCACCCGCGCCGGCGCCGCGAGGTCGACCGTCACCTGGCGGTGGACGCGGTGGAAGATGGCGCGGTGGGAGACGGCGACCCCCTTCGGGCGGCCGGTCGAGCCGGAGGTGTAGATGACGTACGCCGCGGCATCGAGCGGCACGTCGACCGCCGGATCGCGGTCGAGAGCGCTGTCGAGCCCGGCGCCCGTCGCCGCGGCGCCGTCGAGCGCCACCGCGGTCGCCGCCGCCGGCACCAGGGCGGCGAAGGCGGCCGGCGCCAGCACCAGCGGCGTCGCGGCGTCCGCGATCATGAAGTGGAGGCGCTCGGCCGGCAGGCCGGGGTCGAGCGGCACGTAGGTGCCGCCCGCCTTGAGGACGGCGAGGAGGCCGACGACCATCTCCGGCGAGCGCTCGGCGAGCACCCCCACCCGCACCTCCGGCCCGACGCCCAGGCCGCGCAGGCGATGGGCCAGCCGGTTGGCCGCGGCGTTGACCTCGCCGATCGTCGCCGTGCGCCCCTTGAAGACCAGCGCCGGCTCGTCCGGCGCGGCGGCGGCGCGGCGCTCGATCAGGCGGTGGAGCGCCGCCGCCGGCGGCGGCTCGGGCTCCGGCTCGTTCCACTCGACGGCCAGCTGGTGCCGCTCGGCCTCGCTGAGCGAGGGGATCTCGCCGAGGGTCGCGCCGGCGCCGGCGAGCATGCCGGCGAGGAGCGTCTCGAGCTCACCCAGCCGCCGCACCGCCGCCGTGCGCTCGATGCGCTCGGTGTCGTAGGCGACGACGACGCGCAGCCGGCTCCCCGGCACCACCACCAGGTTGAGCGGGAAGTTGGTCTGCTCGACCGTCTCGGCGCTCACCAGGCCGCTCTCCTTCTGCTCGCGCGCCGACTCCTCGACGGGATAGTTCTCGAAGGCGAGGATGGTCTCGAAGAGCGGCTGGCCGGCGGGGACGTCGCTCCACCCGCGCACCCGGCCGAGCGGACTGTACTCGTGCTGCCGCATCTCGACCTGGCGCTCCTGGATCGCCTGCAGCCAGGGGAGGAGCTCCTGCTGCGGCGAGATGTCGATGCGCACCGGCAGGGTGTTGATGAAGAGGCCGACGATGCCGTCGATCCCCTCGATCGGCACCGAACGGCCGGAGGAGACGGCGCCGAAGACGACGTCGTCCTCGCCGCTGGCGCGGCCGATGAGGATCGCCCAGGCCCCCTGCATCAGCGTGTTGAGGGTGAGCTGGTGGCGGCGGACGAAGCCGCGCAGAGCGCCGCTGACGGCGGCGGCGAGCGGCGCGCTGACCACCCCGCGGCTCGCCGGGCCGGCGGCCGGGGCGTGGCTCGGGCGGTCGGCCCGGCGCTCGCTGCGGCGCTCGATTCCCAGGGGAGTGGGGACGGCGAAGCCCGCCAGCATCGAGCGGAAGAAGGCCTCCGCCGGCCCCAGGTCGCGCGCCAGGAGCCAGGCGACGTAGTCGCGGTAGGGGCGCACCGGCGGCAGGTCGGCCTCGCTCCCCTCGAAGAGGGCGACGAGCTCGCGCATGAGGATCGGCATCGACCAGCCGTCGAGGATGACGTGGTGCTGGCTCCACAGGAAGCGATAGAGCGTCGCCGTGCGCACCAGGGTGAAGCGCAGCAGCGGCGGGCGGCCGAGATCGAAGCCGCGGCGGCGGTCGCTCGCCTGCAGCTCGCGCCAGCGCCGCTCCACCTCGGCGGCGGAGAGGGCGCTCCAGTCGAGCTCCTCCCAGGGGAGCGCCACCTGCTGGTGGACGACCTGGAGGGCGCGCCCGGAGTCGTCGTAGGCGAAGCCGGTGCGCAGCACCGGATGGCGGGCGACCAGCCGCTCCCAGGTGCGCTTGAAGACGGCGGTGTCGAGCTCGAGGGTGTAGGCGAGGCTGAGCTGCACGACGTAGACGCCGGAGTCGGGGGCGCCCAGCGAGTGATAGAGGAGCCCCTCCTGGACATAGGAGGCGGGATAGAGGTCCTCGACCCGGCCGGGGACGGCGGCGAGCAGCCGATCGAGCTCGGGCTGCGCGAGACGCGCCAGCGGGAAGTCGGAGGGCGTCGCGGCGCGCGGCGAGGCCGCCGCCACCGCGGCGCAGTGCGCGACGATCGCCTCGAGGCGCTCGCGGTAGAGGGCGGCGAGCCGCTCGACGGTCTCCCGGCGGTGGCGGTTGGCGCTGTAGGCGAAGCTCGCCACCAGCCGCCCCTCGACGACGCTGGCGGTGATCTCGAAGACGTGCGGCCGCAGCTGGCGGGGGCTCCGCGCCGGCCCCGACGACTCGCGCGCGGGGCGGAAGAGGCGGCCGGGAGCGACCGTCTGGTCGAGCTGCCCGAGGTAGTTGAAGACCACCTCGGCGGGCGGCAGGGCGGCGAGCGCCGCGGCCGCGGCACCCTCGCCCAGATAGCGCACGAGGCCGAAGGCGACGCCGCGGCCGGGGACGGCGCGGAGCTGCTCCTTGACCGCCTTGATCGCCGCGCCGAGCGCCTCCGGGCGGTCGCCGCGCTGCCCTCCGTCGCCGAGGTTGAGCAGCAGCGGGTAGATCGCCGTGAACCAGCCGACGGTGCGCGACAGGTCGAGGTCGGCGAAGAGCTCCTCGCGGCCGTGCCCCTCGAGCTCGACGAGGAGGCGCGGGCTCCCCGTCCAGCCGCCGAAGGCGAGGGCGAGGGCGGCGAGCAGGAGGTCGTTGATCTGCGTGCGGTAGGCGCGCGGCGCCTCCTGGAGGAGGGCGCGCGTCGCCGCGGCCGAGAGCGCGACGCTGAGGCTCTGGAGGCTGGCGACGCTGTTCTCGCCGGCCCGCTGATCGACCGGCAGCGGCGACGGCACCGCGGGCATCGCGAGCCAGGCGGCCGCATCGGCCGGCTTCGGGAGCCAGGCGGCCGCCTCGGCCGCCACCGCGCTGGAGCGGGCGTAATCCGCCAGCCGCCGCGCCCAGCGGGCGAACGGCGTCGTCGGCGCCGCCAGCGCCAGGGGCGCGCCGGCGCGGAGCTGGCGGTAGGCCGTCTCGAGATCCTCCAGCAGCACGCGCCAGGAGACGCCGTCGATCGCCAGGTGGTGGACGACGAGGAGCAGGCGGTCGGCCTCGGGCTCGTCCGCGACATCCGCTCCCATGGCGAAGAGCGCGGCGCGGAGGAGCGGGCCGGCGGCGAGGTCGAGGCTCGCCTGGAGCGCCGCCGCGGCGGCCTCGAGCGCCGCGCGGCGCCGCGGCGCCGGCAGCGCGGCGAGGTCGATCCGCGCCAGGGCCGCCTGCGGAGCTTCGCCATGGCCCGCCTCCGGCGGGCGGGCCATGGCCTCCCAGGCGGGGCGGCCGGGCGCCGGCGGCGTGAAACGGAGGGCCAGCGCGTCATGGCGGGCGACGGTCGCGGCGAGGGCCGCCGCCAGATGGCCGGCGGCGAGCGGCTCGGCCGCCGCGAGCAGCACGGCCTGGTTGAAGTGGGCGGGATCGGGCGGCTCGCGATCGAGGAACCAGCGCTGCACCGGGGTGAGCGGCACCGGCCCGACGGCGGGAGCCTCGGGCTCGACCGCGGCGCCGGCCTCGACCGCCTGCGCCGCGGCGGCGAGCCCGGCGACCGTCGGCCGCTCGAAGATCTGCCGCGGCGTCAGCCGCCAGCCCGCCTGCGCCAGCTTCGCGATCACCTGCAGGCCGAGGATCGAATCGCCCCCGAGCTCGAAGAAGTTGTCGTGGATGCCGACGCGGTCGGCGCGCAGCACCTCGCGCCAGATCCGCACCAGCAGCTCCTCGAGCGGGTTGCGCGGCGCCGCGCCGCCGCCGCCGGCCACCTCGGGGACGGGGAGCGCCCTGCGGTCGAGCTTGCCGTTGGCGGTGAGCGGCAGTGCCGCGAGCACCACGAAGGCCGCCGGCACCATGTGCTCCGGCAGCCGCTCGCGGAGGAAGCCGCGGAGCGCCGGCGGCAGATCGGCGGCGGCGGCGTTGGCATCCTCGCGAACCGTCAGGTAGGCGACCAGGCGCCGGTCGCCGGGTCGATCCTCGCGCGCCACCACCACCGCCTCCCCCACCGCCGGATGGCGGCCGAGCGCGGCGGCGATCTCGCCGGGCTCGATGCGGAAGCCGCGGATCTTCACCTGGCCGTCGGCGCGGCCGAGGAACTCCACCTCGCCGTCCGCCCGGAAGCGGGCGAGGTCGCCGGCGCGGTAGAGCCGCGCGCCAGGGGCCGCCGACCAGGGGTCGGGGACGAAGCGCTCGGCGGTGAGCGCCGGCCGCCCGAGGTAGCCGCGCGCCACGCCGCCGCCGCCGACATGGATCTCCCCCGCCAGGCCGATCGCCGCCGGCCGGCCGCGGCGGTCGAGCAGATGGAGCCGCAGGTCGGGGATGGGGACGCCGATCGGGCTCGCCTGCGGCCGGGCGAGGTCGGCGCGGACGATCGGCCGGTAGGTGACGTGCACGGTCGTCTCGGTGATGCCGTACATGTTGACCAGGCGCGGCCTCTCCTCGCCGTGGCGGTCGAGCCAGGGCGCCAGGCTCGCCACCTCCAGCGCCTCGCCGCCGAAGACGACGTAGCGCAGCGCCAGCTCCGGCGCGCCGCCGTTCACCCGCTGCTCCACCTGCACCAGCTGGCGGAAGGCCGACGGCGTCTGGTTGAGCACCGTCACCCCCTCGCGGCCGAGGAGGGCGAGGAGATCCTCGGGCGAGCGGGCGACCCACTGCGGCACCACCACCAGCCGGCCGCCATAGAGGAGGGCCCCCCACAGCTCCCAGACCGAGAAGTCGAAAGCGTAGGAGTGGAAGAGCGTCCAGACGTCCGCCGGGCCGAAGCCGAACCAGGCGTCGGTCGCCGCGAACAGCCGGAGCACGTTGCCGTGGGTGACGAGGACGCCCTTGGGCCGGCCGGTCGAGCCGGAGGTGTAGATGACGTAGGCGAGGCTCTCGGGGCCGGCGGCCGGCGGCGGATCGTCGGCGCTCTCCTCGCCGATCGCCGCGGCGTCGAGGTGGACGACGGCGAGCGGCGCCGCGAGGTCGAGCGCCGCCCACCAGGAGCCCGCCGCGGCCTCGCCCTCCGGCTCGCCGGCGGTGACCAGCACCGGCCGCGCCGCGCCGCCGAGGGCGTCCTCGACGGTGAAGGCGAGACGCTCCGCCGGATAGGCCGGATCGAGCGGCACGTAGGCGCCGCCGGCCTTGAGGATGCCGAGGATGCCGACCAGCATGTCGAGCGAACGCTCGACGCAGAGGGCGACCGGCACCTCCGGCCCGACGCCCAGGGCGATCAGGTGATGGGCCAGGCGGTTGGCGCGCGCGTTGAGCTCGCCGTAGGCGATGGCGGCGCCGTCGCAGACCGCGGCGGTCGCCAGAGGCCGGCGCGCCGCCTGCGCCGCGAAGCGCTGGTGGAGCGAGCCGGCGACGGCAGAGGGGACCTCCGCCCCGCTCCAGGCGCGGATCTGCGCGCGCTCGGCCGGCGCCAGCCAGGGGATCTCGTCGATCGGCGCCGCGGGGTGGTCGACCATCCCCTGCAGGAGGGCGGCGAAGTGGTCGGCGAGGCGCGCCGCCGTCGCCGGCTCGAAGAGGTCGGTGCTGTACTCGATCTGGCCGCCGAAGCCGCCCCCCACCTCGCCCAGGCTGAGCGTGAGGTCGAACTTGGCGGTGCCGGTCGCCACCGCGAGCGGCGAGAGCTCGAGCCCGGCGAAGCGCGGCGGCCGGGCGTCCGGATCGAGGCTGACGAAGACCGCCTGCACCACCGGGCTTCGCGCCAGATGGCGCTCGGGCTGCAGCTCGGCGATCAGCTTCTCGAAGGGGAGGTCCTGATGGGCGTAGGCGGCGAGGGTGCGCTCGCGCGCCCGGTCGAGCAGCGCGGCGAAGCCGGGATCGCCCCCGAGGTCGGCGCGCAGCGCCAGGGTGTTGACGAAGAAGCCGATCAGCCCCTCGGTCTCGCCGCGGTGGCGGCCGGCGATCGGCGTCCCCACCGCGAAGTCGTCCTGCCCGGTGGTGCGGCCGAGGAGCGCCTGGAAGGCGGCGAGGTGGGCCATGAAGCGCGTCGCGCTCCGCGCGCGCGCCAGCGCCGCGACCGCGGCGCCGAGGCCGTCCGGCAGGCGGAAACGGTGCTCGGCGCCGGCGTAGGTCGAGGCCGCCGGCCGCGGCCGGTCGGCGGGGAGCTCGAGCGGCTCGAGGCCGGCGAGGGCCTGGCGCCAGAAGGCGACCTGCGCCTCGAGCACGGCGCCGGTGAGCCAGCGCCGCTGCCAGAGGGCGAAGTCGGCGTACTGGATGGGCAGCTCGGCGAGCGGCGACGCCAGGCCGGCGGCGAAGGCGTCGTAGAGCGCCGCCGCCTCGCGCACCAGGATCCCCATCGACCAGCCGTCGGCGGCGATGTGGTGGAGGGTGACGAGGAGGGCGTGCTCGCCCGCCGCGCTGCCGGGGGCATCGGACGAGAGGCCGACCAGGGTGACGCGGAGCAGCGGACCGCGGCGGAGGTCGAAGGGCCGCGCCGCCTCGGCTCTCGCCAGCCGCTCGGCCTCGGCGCGCCGCGCCGCCGGCGCCAGGCCGGCGAGGTCGACGAAGGCCAGCGGAGCGGCGGGCGGGGCGGCGGCGATGCGCTGTACCGTGCGGCCGGGGGCATCGGTGAAGGTGGTGCGCAGGCTCTCGTGGCGGCCGACGATGGCGGCGACGCTCCGCGCCATCGCCCGGCGGTCGAGAGGGCCGCGGAGGACGAAGGCGGCGGGGATGTTGTAGACCGCGCGGCCCGGCTCGAGCTGGTCGAGGAACCACAGCCGCTCCTGGGCGAAGGAGAGCGGCGGCTCGACCGTGCGCCCGGCCGGACGGCGGGCGATCGGCGGCGGCGCGAGACCGCCGGCGCCGGCGGCGCCTTCGGCGAGCGCCGCCGCGATCGCCTCGCCGAGCGCGGCGACCGTGGTCGCCTCGAAGAGCAGGCGCAGCGGCAGCTCGACGGCGAAGGCGCGGCGCAGGCGCGAGGCCACCCGCGTCGCCAGCAGCGAGTGGCCGCCGAGGGCGAAGAAGTCGTCGCCGCGGCCGGTGATCGGGCGGTCGAGGACGTCGCTCCAGACGCCGGCGACGAGCTCCTCGACCGGCCCGCGCGGCGGCTCGACCGCCTCGCCCTCCGCCTCGCCGCAGGCCGGCTCGGGACCGGCGAGGGCGAGGGCGCGGCGGTCGATCTTGCCGGTCGGCGTCGTCGGCAGCGCGGCGAGGAAGGCGAAGCCCGACGGCACCATGTAGGCGGGGAGGCGGCCGGCGACGAGCTCCCGCAGCTCGGCCGCCGCCGGCGCCGGATCGCCGGCGGCGACCAGGTAGGCGACCAGCCGCTGGCCGTCGAGGCTCGAAGTGCTCGCGGTGTTTGCTTCGCCGGCGCGCCGGCGCAGCACCACGGCGGCGAGCGCCACGCCGGGATGGGCGGCGAGCGCCGCCTCGATCTCCCCCAGCTCGACGCGGAAGCCGCGGATCTTCACCTGCCCGTCGCCGTCGATGCGGCCGGCGAACTCGAGGGCGCCGTCGGGGCGGTAGCGGGCGAGGTCGCCGGTGCGGTAGAGGCGCTCGCCCGGCGAGCCGGCGAAGGGATCGGGGACGAACGCCGCGGCGGTGAGGTCGGGCCGCCGGTGGTAGCCGCGCGCCAGGCAGAGGCCGCCGATGTGGAGCTCGCCGGCGACGCCGACCGGGGCGGGCTCGCCGCCGCGGCCGAGCACGTGCAGGCGCGCCCCCGCCGTCGGCCGGCCGATCGGCAAGGTGCGCGGCGCGCCGGCGAGGCCGCGCTCGCAGAGCCACGAGGTCACCGAGACGGTCGCCTCGGTGGGGCCGTAGCGGTTCTGCAGGTCGGCCGTCGAGCGGGCATGGAAGGCCGCCGGCAGGCCGGGCGGCACCGTCTCGCCGCCGGTCACCACCGTGCGCAGCGCCGCCGCGCGGCCGAAGCCCTCGCGCTCGAGGAGGGCGAGGAGGAGCGACGGCGGAAAGGAGGCGTCGGTGATGCGCTCGCCGGCGAGGACCTCGATCAGGTAGTCGGGGTCCTGCTGCCCGTCGGGGCGGATCAGCACCGTGCGGCCGCCGGCGAGGAGCGGCGCGAAGAGCTCCATCGCCGAGACGTCGAAGCTGATCGTCGTCTTCTGCAGGTAGGCGGAGTCCGGCCGCATGTCGGCGGCTGCGGCGTAGAGCGTCCGGTTGGCGAGCGAGCGGTGGGAGATGACGACGCCCTTCGGGCGGCCGGTCGAGCCGGAGGTGTAGATCACGTAGGCGGGGTGATCGGCGAGCAGGGCGGGAGCGGCCGCCGGTGGCACCCTCTCCGCGCCCGCCTCCTCGCGGCCCGCGGCGGCGAGGAGGACGAGCTCGATCGCCGGCTCGCCGGCGCCGGCGGCGAGGGCGAGCGGCGCGGCGAGGAACGGCAGCAGCGCCTCCTCGGTGACCAGGACGCCGGCGGCGCTGTCGGCCAGCATGAAGGCCAGCCGCTCGGCCGGCAGCGCCGGATCGAGCGGCACGTAGGCGGCGCCGGCCTCGAGGATGCCGAGGAGGCCGACCACCATCGAGAGCGAGCGCTCGGCGGCGATGGCGACCAGCGACTCCGGCCCGACGCCGAGCCGGCGGAGGCGGCGGGCGAAGCGGCGGGAGCTCTCCACCAGCTCGCGGTAGGTGAGGCGGTCGCCCGCGAAGACCACCGCCGGCGCCTCCGGCGTGCGCGCCGCCTGCGCCGCGATCAGCTGGTGGACGAGGCCGTCGGCCGAATGGTCGAGGCTCGGCCGGTTCCACTCCTCGAGCATCTGGCGGCGCTCGGCGGCGGTGAGGAGCGGCAGCGTCGAGACGCGCCGCGCCGGGTCCTCGGCGAGGCCGCCGAGCAGGATCGCGAGGTGCGCCGCCCAGCGCTCGATCGTCGCGGCGTCGAAGAGGTCGGTGGCGTAGACCCACTGCGCGGCGAGGCCGCCGCCCTCCCCGCTCTCGACGAGGGTGAGCGAGAGGTCGAACTTCGCCTGGCGGATCTCGCCCGGCTGGGCGCGCAGGGTCAGGCCCGGCAGCGCGATCTCCCCCGGCGGGTCGTTCTGCAGCGCCAGCATGACCTGGAAGATCGGCGACTGGGCGAGGTTGCGCTCCGGCGCCAGCTCCTGGACGACGCGCTCGAAGGGGAGGTCCTGGGCGGCGTAGGCGCCGAGCGCCGTGGCGCGCACCGCGGCGAGAAGCCGCGAGAAGGCGGGGTCGCCGCCGAGGTCGGCGCGCAGCGCCAGGGTGTTGACGAAGAAGCCGATCAGCGGCTCGATCTCGCCGCGGTTGCGGTTGGCGACCGGCGAGCCGATGGCGAAGTCGTCCTGCTCGGCGAGGCGTCCGAGGAGCGCGGCGAAGGCGGCGAGCGCGGTCATGAAGACCGTCGTTCCCTGCCGCCGCGAGACGGCGCGCAGCGCGCCGGCGAGCTCGGCGGGGAGCGGCTGCGCCAGCGCCGCGCCGCGGTAGGTCGCGACGCTCGGGCGCGGGCGGTCGCCGGGGAGCTCGAGCGGCGGCACCCCGGCGAGCCGCTGCCGCCAGTAGGCGAGCTGGCTCGCCAGCACCTCGCCGGCGAGCCAGCGCCGCTGCCAGAGCGCGAAGTCGGCGTACTGGACGGCGAGCGGGGCGAGCGGCGGCGGCTGGCGGCGGACGGCGGCGCCGTAGAGGGCGGCGAGCTCGCCGATGAGGATGCCCATCGACCAGCCGTCGGAGACGATGTGGTGCTGGGTGAGGAGGAGCAGGTGGTCGCCGGGCTCGGCGCGCACCAGGACGGCGCGCAGCAGCGGCCCGCGCGCCAGGTCGAAGGGGCGCAGAGCCTCCTCGACCGTCAGCCGGTGGAGCTCGGCCTCGCGCCTCGCGCCGGCGAGGGCGGAGGCGTCGACGAGCGGCGGCGGCGAGGCGGCGAGCGGCGCCGAGACCACCTGCACGGGCGCCTCGCCGCGCGACGCGAAGACCGTGCGCAGGGTCTCATGGCGCGCCACGACGCCGGCGAGCGCGGCCGCCAGGGCGCCGAGGTCGAGGCCGCCCGCCAGGCGCACCGCCGACGGGATGTTGTAGAGCGCCGAGCCGGGCATCAGCTGGTCGAGGAACCACAGCCGCTCCTGGGCGAAGGAGAGCGGCAGGCGGTCCTCCCGCGAGCGCTCGCGTAGTGCGATCGGCGGCGCCGGTGCCGTCTCGCTCGACCGCGCGGCGGCGACGACCGGCGCCAGCTCGGCGATCGTCGTCGCCGCGAAGAGCGCCGCCAGCGGCAGCTCGACGTCGAACGCCTGGCGGATGCGGGAGAGCGCCCGCGTCGCCAGCAGCGAATGGCCGCCGAGGTCGAAGAAGCCGTCGTGGATGCCGACCGCCGGCAGGCCGAGGATCTCGCACCAGATGGCGGCGAGCAGCTCCTCGACGGGGGTGCGCGGCGCCGCCGAGCTCTCCCCGCCGGCGGCCGCCGGCGCGATGGCGATCGCGGCGAGGGCCGCGCGGTCGAGCTTGCCGTTGGCGGTGAGCGGCAGGGCCGCGACGGCGACGAAGGCCGCCGGCACCATGTGCTCCGGCAGCCGCGCGCGAAGCTCGGCGCGGAGCTCAGCGGAGAGCCGGGCCGGCGGACCGCCGCCCTCGGCGGCGCGCGGCACGACGTAGGCGACGAGCCGCAGCTCGCCGCCAGGGTCCCCCGGAGCCGGCAGCGCCGGGACGGCGGGCAGCGCCAGCACCGCCGCCTCGCGCAGTGCCGGCAGAGCGGCGAGCGCCGCCTCGACCTCGCCGAGCTCGATGCGGAAGCCGCGCACCTTGATCTGGCGGTCGATGCGGCCGAGGTAGTCGATCTCGCCGTCCGCCAGCCGGCGCACCAGGTCGCCGCTGCGGTAGAGGCGGGCGCCGGGGGCGGCGGCGAAGGGGTGGGGCACGAAGCGTTCGGCGGTCAGCTCCGGCCGTCCGAGATAGCCGCGCGCGACGCCGTCGCCGGCGACGGCGAGCTCGCCCGCGACGCCGGGCGGCGCGAGCTGCACCTCGGCGTCGATAACGTAGAGGCCGAGGTCGGGGATCGCCCGGCCGATCGGGCTCCGCGGCGCCGCGGTCTCTGCCGCGTCCGCCGCGGCGAGCGGCCGGTAGGTGACGTGGACCGTCGTCTCGGTGATGCCGTACATGTTGACCAGCCGCGGCCGCTCGTCGCCGTGGCGGGCGAGCCAGGGCAGGAGCATCGCCGGCGCCAGCGCCTCGCCGCCGAAGATCACCGTGCGGAGCGCCGGCAGCTCGCCGGCACCGGACGACGCCTCGGCGTCGGCCGCGGCGAGCTGCTGGAAGGCGGACGGCGTCTGGTTGAGCACCGTCACCCCCTCCCCGGCGAGGAGCCGATGGAAGCTCTCCGGCGAGCGGCTCACCAGGTGCGGCACGACGACCAGGCGGCCGCCGTGGGCGAGCGCGCCCCACAGCTCCCAGACCGAGAAGTCGAAGGCGTAGGAGTGGAAGAGCGTCCACACGTCCGCCGGGCCGAAGCCGAACCAGCCCGCCGTCGCGGTGAGCAGCCGCGAGACGTTGGCGTGGGTGACGAGGGTGCCCTTGGGCCGCCCCGTCGAGCCCGAGGTGTAGATCACGTAGGCGAGGTTGTCCGCCGCCGCGACATCCGCCGGCGCGGTGTGCGGCGTGCCGTGCGGAGCGAGCGGCCGGGGATCGGCCGCCGCGTCGAGGCAGATCACCGCCGGGAGGTCGGGGAGGCGCCGGCGCAGGGGCTCGACGGTCACCGCCGCAGCCACCGCCGCGTCCTCGACCATGAAGGCGAGCCGGGCCTCGGGGTACGCCGGGTCGAGAGGCAGGTAGGCGGCGCCGGCCTTGAGCACGCCGACGATCGCCACCACCAGCTCGAGCGAGCGCTCGAGGCAGATGCCGACGAGCGACTCGGCGCCGACCCCCAGGCCGCGCAGGCGGTGCGCCAGGCGGTCGGCGCGCGCCTCGAGCTCGCCGTAGGTGAGCGACTCGTCCGCGCAGGTGACGGCGACCGCCGCCGGCCGCAGCGCCGCCTGCGCCGCGAAGAGCGCGTGCAGGCTGGCGGCGCCTGCCGGAACCGCTGCGGCGAGCGGTGCCGACACCACGAGGATCGCCGCCTCCTCCGCTGCGCTCAACAGCGGGAGGGCGGAGAGTCGCCGCGCCGGGTCGTCGATCAGCGCGGCGAGCAGCACCTCGAAGTGCGCCGCCCAGCGCTCGATGGTGACGGCGTCGAAGAGCGAGGTGCTCCAGTCCCAGCGCAGGGCGGTGCGCTCCCGCCCCTCGCTGACGGTGAGGGTGAGGTCGAACTTCGCCACCGCCGCCTCGCCGGCCTGCGGCCGCAGCGTCAGGCCGGGCAGCGCCAGGGCGGCCGCCGCGTCCTCCTCGATTGCAAGCATGACCTGGAACAGCGGCGAGCGCGCCAGGTGGCGCGCCGGCGCCAGCTCCTGCACGACGCGCTCGAAGGGCAGGTCCTGGGCGCCGTAGGCGCCGAGCGCCGTGGCACGGACGGCGGCGAGGAGGCGGCCGACCGCGGGGTCGCCGGCGAGGTCGGCGCGGAGGGCGAGGGTGTTGACGAAGAAGCCGATCAGCGGCTCGATCTCGCCGCGGTTGCGGTTGGCGACCGGCGAGCCGACGGCGAAGTCGCGCTGGCCCGAGAGGCGCGCGAGGAGCGCCGCGAAGGCGGCGAGGGCGGTCATGAAGACGGTCGCCCCCTGGCGGCGGGAGAAGGCGCCGAGACCGCCGGCGAGCTCCGCCGCGAGCGGCCGCACCCGCGAGGCGCCGCGGTAGGTCGCGGCGCTCGGCCGCGGGCGGTCGGCCGGCAGCTCGAGCGCCGGCACGCCGGCGAGGCGCTCCCGCCAGTAGGCGAGCTGGCGCTCGAGCACCTCGCCGGCGAGCCAGCGCCGCTGCCAGAGGGCGAAGTCGGCGTACTGGATGGCGAGCGGCGCGAGCGGCGATGGCGCCCTTTCGACGCAGGCGCCATAGAGCGCCGCCAGCTCGCGGATGAAGATGCCCGCCGACCAGGCGTCGGAGACGATGTGGTGCTGGGTGAGGAGGAGGGCGTGATCGTCCGCCGCCAGGCGCACGAGGACGGCGCGCAGCAGCGGCCCGCGGGCGAGGTCGAAGGGGCGGAGGGCCTCCTCGACGACCAGGCGGCGGAGCTCCGCCTCGCGCCGTGCAGCGGAGAGCGCCGAGCCGTCGACCTGCGGCAGCGGCGCGGCGGCGGCCGCCGCCGGCAGCACCACCTGCACCGGCAGCTCGCCCCGCCAGGCGACGACCGTGCGCAGCGCCTCGTGCCGCGCCACGACGCCGGCGAGCGCGCGGGCGAGGGCGGCCGCGTCGAGCGCGCCGCCGAGGCGCACCGCCGCCGGGATGTTGTAAGCCGGCGAGCCCGGCGTCAGCTGGTCGAGGAACCACAGCCGCTCCTGCGCGAAGGAGAGCGGCAGGTCGTCCTCCCGCTCGCGCTCCCGCGGCGTGATCGGCGGCGCCGGCGCCTCGCCCGCCGAGCGCGCCGCGGCGACCGCCAGGGCCAGCTCGCCGATCGTCGGCGCCGCGAAGAGCGCCGCGATGGGCAGCTCGACCTCGCAGGCCTGGCGGATGCGGGTGAGCACCCGCGTCGCCAGCAGCGAATGGCCGCCGAGGTCGAAGAAGCTTTCCTCGACGCCGACGGCGGCGAGGCCGAGGACGTCGCACCAGATGGCGGCGAGGATCTCCTCGACCGGGTTGCGCGGCGGCGTGCGGACGGCGGCCGGAGCGATCTCTGCCCCCGTGCCGGGCGCCCGCGCGGCGAGCGCCCGGCGGTCAACCTTGCCGTTGGCATTGAGCGGCAGCGCGGCGAGCTCGACGAAGACCGCCGGCACCATGTGCTCGGGCAGCCGCTCGCGGAGGAGCTGACGGAGCGCCGCGGCGGCCGGCGGCTTTTCGCCACGGGGCGAGACGAAGGCGACCAGGCGGCGCTCGCCGCCGGGCCCCGGCAGCGCCAGCACCGCCGCCTCGCGCACGCCGGCGAGCGCGGCGAGCGCCGCCTCGATCTCGCCCAGCTCGACGCGGAAGCCGCGCACCTTGATCTGCTGATCGATGCGGCCGAGGTACTCGATCTCGCCGTCCGCCAGCCGCCGCACCAGGTCGCCGCTGCGGTAGAGCCGCTCCCCCGCCGCGGCGGCGAAGGGGTGGGGGACGAAGCGCTCGGCGGTGAGCCCCGGGCGGCCGAGGTAGCCGCGCGCGAGACCGGCGCCGGCCACCGCCAGCTCGCCTGCCACGCCGAGCGGCGAGAGGTGGAGCGCGGCATCGAGGACGTGGAGCTCGAGGTCGGGGATGGGCCGCCCGATGGGGCTCCGCGCCGCCGCGGCGAGGTCGG
The DNA here is from genome assembly GCA_963755825.1 of uncultured Acidobacteriota bacterium. GTDB lineage: Bacteria > Acidobacteriota > Thermoanaerobaculia > Multivoradales > UBA5704 > DATBQN01. The sequence goes on from CAVWLA010000001.1 coordinate 2,253,211, forward strand.
CGCGGCCGAGCGGCCGGTAGGTGACGTGCACCGTCGTCTCGGTGATGCCGTACATGTTGACCAGGCGCGGCGCCGCGTCGCCGTGGCGCTCGACCCAGCCGGCGAGGCGCGCCGGCTCGAGCGCCTCGCCGCCGAAGATCACCGCGCGGAGCGCCAGCGGCGGAGCGCCGGCGCCTTCGGCTGCAGCGGCCGCGGCGTCGGCGGCGTCGAGCTGGCGGAAGGCCGACGGCGTCTGGTTGAGCACCGTCACCGCTTCGCTCGCCAGGAGCGCGCGGAAGGCCTCCGGCGAGCGGCTCACCAGGTAGGGCACGACGACCAGCCGGCCGCCGTGGGCGAGCGCCCCCCACAGCTCCCACACCGAGAAGTCGAAGGCGAAGGAGTGGAAGAGCGTCCACACGTCGGCCGGGCCGAAGCGGAACCAGCCGGCGGTCGCGGCGAGCAGGCGCGCGACGTTGGCGTGGGTGACGAGGGAGCCCTTGGGGGTGCCCGTCGAGCCCGAGGTGTAGATGACGTAGGCGAGGTTGCCGGGCAGCGCGCCGGAGGCCGGCGCCGCCTCGCCGAGCGGTCCCTCTGCCGAGCCGGCCGCCGAATCCTCTCCCGGGTCCTCGCCGGGCGAGACGACGGCGAGCGACGGCGGCAGCAGGGGGCGCAGGCTCTCGACGGTCACCGCCAGCCGCGCTCCGGCGTCGGCGACCATGAAGGCGAGGCGCGCCGGCGGATAGGCGGGATCGAGCGGCAGGTAGGCGCCGCCCGCCTTGAGCACGGCGACGATCGCGACCACCAGGTCGAGCGAGCGCTCGAGGCAGATGGCGACCAGCACCTCCGGCCCGACGCCGGCGGCGCGCAGGCGGTTCGCCAGACGGTTCACCCGCCGCTCGAGCTCGCCGTAGGCGAGCGGCACGCCGTCGCAGACGGCGGCGACCGCCGTCGGCCGGCGCGCCGCCTGCTCGGCGAAGAGCTCGTGGAGGCAGCGCGGCGCCGCCTCGGCAGCCCTCTCGACCGCCGCCGGCGCCGCCAGCGCGCGGAGCTCGGCGCGCTCGGCGGCGGTGGTGAGCTCGACGTCGTCCAGCCGCGCCTCCGGATCGGCGGCGAAGGCGAGGAGGGCGGCGCGCAGGTGCGCCAGGAGGCGGCGGACGGTCGCCGTCTCGAGCCGGTCGGTCTCGTAGTCGGCGCGGATGAACATCTCCGCGGTGGGCCCGAAGACCAGGGTGAGGGGATAGTTGGTGCGCTGGAACGCCTCGGCGAGATCGAGGGTGTCGCCGGCCGGGAAGTTCTCGAACACCAGGATGCTGTCGAAGAGCGGCGTCTGCCGCGGCACCTCGCACCAACCCTGGATGTCGACCAGCGCGGTGTGCTCGAAGCGCCGCGCCTTCACCTGCTCGGCCTGCAGCTCCTGCAGCCAGGTCGCGACCCGCGCGCCGCCGGGCACCGCCACCCGCGCCGGCAGCGTGTTGATGAAGCAGCCGAGCATCGTCTCGGCGCCGGCGAGCGCCGGCGGACGGCCGGAGACCGCGGCGCCGAAGACGACGTCGTCGGCGCGCGCGTAGCGCGCCAGAACGAGCGCCCAGGCGCCCTGGCAGAGGGTGCTCAACGTGAGCCGCCGGCGTTGCGCGAGATCTTTGAGCGCGGCGGTCTCGGCGGCCGAGAAGCGGATCGACTCGATCCCCATGCCGGTGCCGGTCGCGCTGCCGGCGCCCGGCGCGGCCGCGGCGTTCGGCGCGCGCGGCCGGTCGACGCCGAGCGGCGTCGGCGCCGTCACCCCCGCCAGGCGAAGGCGCCAGAAGCTCTCGGCGTCGGCGGTCCGCTGCTGGCGGAGCCAGGCGACGTAGTCGCGGAAGGGGCGGCGCGCCTGGGCCGGCCGCGGCCGGCCGCGCACCGCGGCCTCGTAGAGGGCGCCGAACTCCTGCATCAGCAGGCCGGCCGACCAGCCGTCGAGGATCAGGTGATGATAGGTCCAGAGGATGTAGCGGCGATCCTCGCGCACGCGGAGCACGGCGAGGCGCATGAGCGGCGGCCGCGCCAGATCGAAGCCGCGCTCGCGGTCGGCGGCGATGAAGGCGGCGAGCCGCGCCTCGCTCGCCGCCGCCGGCAGCGCGCTCCAGTCCTGCTGCTCGATCGAGAGCGTCAGCCGGCGCTCGACGAGCTGCACCGGCTCCTCGATGTCCTTCCACAGGAAGAAGGTGCGGAAGACCGGGTTGGCGTCGACCAGCGCCTGCCAGGCGGCGGCGAATGCGGCGGCGTCGAACACCCCGCCGAACCTGCCGCGGAACTGCTGCAGGTACATCGCCGGCCGCGCCGCGTGCAGGGTGTGGAAGAGCATCCCCTGCTGCGCGAGGGAGAGCCGGTAGACGTCTTCGATGTTCTCGCGCTTCAAGGGATCTCCAGCGGAACGGCGCGGTCGGGCACCGCGGGCAAGCTCGGGCTCACCTCTGCTTCTGTGCGCTGCGGGGGGCGCGGCGAGTCCTCATCTATATCGTTTGACGAAACACCGAGAGAAGGATCGGGCGGCCGACAGCTGCCTCGCCATCGCTGCAATTCAATCGGTGCTCGCCACCTGTCAACCTGAGACAACGATAAGAAAAAGGATCACCTTGCTGTTGTCCCGCCCGGGGGGGTCGAGATCACATTAGCCGTAGGACCGGGTTGAACCCTTCCGAATTGTTCATGGATGCTGAGAATCCTTTCATTGCAAGGAGAACGAGTATGGAACGCAGGAATCGATGGTCTGTCGCCGGAGGGTGCTTCGCCCTCCTCCTCGCCGTCAGCCCGGCCTTTGCGGTGGGCGTCGATGGCGGCGTCAACTTCCACGACATCGCGCTGAACGGGGGCGCCGGCATCAGCTATCACCGGACGCCTTCGGTGACCGTCGCCGTGCGCCACGCGCTCGAGGCGTCGTCGCCGATCCCGCTGGCCACGTTCACCACCAATCAGGGCAGCTTCACGCCGCAGAAGGATCACGGCGATCCGGGCGTCGCACTGTTCGACTATGACAACGATGGTTATCTGGACATCTATGTGACCAACGGCCCCGGCACGCCGAACAGCCTCTATCACAACCTCCTCGGCAAGACCGGCATCCTGCAGTTCGAGGACGTCGCCCACCAGGCCGGCGTCGAGCTGACCGCCTTCGACAACACCGGCGTCTGCGCCGGCGACATCGACAACGACGGCTACACCGACCTCATGGTTCTCGGCGTCAACAACTGGCACAACACCCTCTTCCACAACAATGGCAACGGCACCTTCTCCGACGTCACCGCGGCCGCCGGCGTCGCCGGCGACCTGCGCAACGCCGCCTCCTGCACCATGGCCGACTTCGACGGCGACGGCCTGCTCGACATCTTCGTCGTCAACACCCACGCCGACTGGTCGCAGCGCGACGTCGTGCTCACCCCCGAGTTCTACGATGCGCGCATCCAGCACAACCAGCTCTACATGAACCACACCAGCTACGACCGCCATGGGCGCGAGGTCATCTCCTTCGCCGACGAGACGGTGGCGCGCGGCCTCACCAACTTCGAGATGCTGAACGGCGACCCGACCTACACCTGGGCGACGGCGGCGGTCGACTACGACGGCGACGGCGACGTCGACATCCTCGAGGCCGACTCGCAGGGCAGCATGTCGCGTCCGTTCGTCGGCTTGAACCGCGTCTTCGAGAACGACGGCACCGGCCACTTCACCGACGTCAGCATCGAGCGCGGCCTCACCGCCACCGGCTCCTGGATGGGCCTCTCCTTCGGCGACTACAACTGCGACGGCTACCTCGACTTCTTCTCCACCAACCTCGGCCGCTTCGTCGGCGGCCGCACCAACAACTCGCGCTGGTTCCTCGGCAGCGCCAGCAAGGCGTTCAACGACGTCGGCATCACGACGGTGCCCAACGGCGGCATCGGCGGCGATCCCTTCGGCTGGGGCACCGCCTCGATCGACTACGACAACGACGGCGACCAGGACATCATCTGGTTCGGTGACGAGGACCTCGTGCAGTTCCTCGCCGCCGACAACCCCGGCACCGTGCTGCGCAACACCGGCCAGTGCACCGCCAACTTCCAGTGGGACAGCGCCGCGATCGACCGCGACGACCGCCTGCGCCAGGTGCAGGGCGTCGCCTTCGGCGATCTCAACAACGACGGCTTCGTCGACATCGTCAACGTCGCCAGCCTGCAGATCGTCCCGGTGACCACGCCGGTCAACCGCTTCCTCCTCTACACCGCGGTCCTCGGCCCGGTCCCCAACGTCTTCTCGGGCATCGCCTCGATCGAGGTCCTCTACACGACGCAGATCCTGCCCAACTTCCTGGTCTACATCCCGACCGTGCTCAACGACGGCGATCTGTCGATCGAGATCAACAGCGGCAACAACGGCAACCACTGGGCCAAGGTCGACCTCCTCGGCACCAAGAACCTCACCCGGCTGGGCCGCGTCAACCGCGACGGCGCCGGCGCCCTCGTCCGCTTCACCCCGGCCGGCGGCAACACCATCATCCGCCCGGTGACCGACGGCGAGAGCCACGCCTCCACCAGCTCCCGCCAGGTCAACCTCGGGCTCGGCGACGCCGCCACCGGCACCGTCGAGGTCGACTGGCCGGTCAACGGCAGCCCGGTGAAGAACAAGCTGTACAACCTCGGGGCGAGCGAGAAGGTGAAGTTCCCCGAGATCCCCTGCAGCTACGACGTCGCGGTCAGCGGCAGCAGCCCCATCGCCGCCTTCCTCGGCCGCGCCAAGTACGCCCTCTGCGTCGGCGAGGCGCTCATCGAGCTCCGCCTGCAGAACAAGATCGGCGACCACGACGCGGCGCGCTTCTTCGCCAGCGCCGAGCAGGCGTTCCAGGAGGCTCACCCGGGCCTGCCCGGCGGCTTCTGATCGCCTGATACGCCGTCCCCCCGCCGCCCGCCGCGCCATCGCGCGGCGGGCGGTTTTCTTTTGCCCCGCCGCGCCCGGCTATACTACGAACGTCGCTCGCAACGCGATTTCCGCGCTCCGCCTGACCACGAGGAGAGAGGTTGATCCCCAGTCGTGACGAGCTGCTGGAGCTCTCGCTCCGCCGCGAAGGGAACCTGCGCGAGGCCCCCTTCGGGGTGCTGCTGCAGGCGCTCGCGGTGCACGGCCGCACCCTGGTGCTGGAGGTCGGCAGGAGCCCGCTGGTCAAGAAGATCGTCCTCGAATCCGGCGTGCCCGTCGACTGCCGCTCGAACGTCGTGCAGGACACCCTGGGCGGCTTCCTGGTCGCCGCCGGCCGCCTCTCCGCCGAGGACAACCACGCCTGCTTCGGCCGCGCCATGGCAGAGGGCGTGCCGATGGGCGAGGTGCTCGTCGAGCGCGGCTTCCTCACCCCCGTCGAGCTGTTCCGGGTGCTGCAGCAGAACCTGGCGAAGAAGCTCCTCGACCTCTTCACCTGGCGCGAAGGCGCCTTCCGCCTCGTCGCCGACGAGCTGCCGCCGCAGTCGGCGTTGAAGATCCGCGTGCCGCAGCTCATCGTCACCGGCATCACCCGCTTCGCGCCGCAGGACGAGGTCAACGCCGCCGTCGGCCCGCTGGTGGGACGGCCGCTCGCCCTCCACCCGGCGCCCCCCTTCGCCTTGGCCGAGCTCCGCCTGACCAGCGGCCAGGAGCGGCTGGTCGAGGCGCTCGACCGCGGCGCGCGCATGGACGAGATGACGGCGGCGAGCGGCCTCCTGCCGGACGACATCACCCGGCTGCTCTACGCCTTCGGGCTCCTCGGGGTGATGGTGCCGGCGGATCAGCTGCCGCGGAGCGCGCCGCCGGCACCGGCGCCGTCGGCACCGGCGCCTCCGGCCGCCGCGAGCGCCCCGCCGGCCGCCGGCCCGCCCGCCGCCGCTCCCAGCCCCGCGCTCTCGACCGCCGAGGTCGACGCCATCCACAACGACCTCATGCAGGTCTATCTCGCGCACCGGCGGCAGGACGCCTTCGACCTGCTGGGGGTGGCGGAGGAGGCGACGCCGGCGGAGATCGACGGCCGCTTCCTCGACTTCGCAGCGCGCTACGCCCCCGAGCGCTTCGCCGCCGCCGCGCTCGCCTCGCTCGCCGACAAGGCCCGCGAGCTGTTCCTCGCCGGCGCCAAGGGCTACGGCCAGCTCGCCGACCGCGAGCAGCGCGAGACGCTCCTCTTCCGCCGGCGCACGCTGCGCGACGAGCGCCTGCGGCGGCCGACCGGCCCGATCGCCATCAAGACCGACCTCCTCGACCCCGAGGCGCAGTACCGCAAGGGGCGCGCGGCGCTCGACGCCGGCCGCCTGCGCGAGGCGATCCAGCTCTTCGAGTTCGCCTCCGACTGCGATCCGCAGAACGGCCTCTACCGCGCCGAGCTCGCCCGCTGCCGCTTCCAGCAGAGCCCGTCGCGCCGCGCGGTGGGCGAGCTCGAGGAGGCCCTCCGCATCGATCCGCGCTGCGGTCTCGCGCTCCTCTACCTGGGGGAGATCGAGAGCGAGCTGGGCGAGCTCGACCCCGCCGAGGCCCACCTCCAGCGCGCCATCAAGATGATGGCCCCCGACCGGCGCCCGATCGAGGCGCTGAAGATCCTCCAGGCGAAGCGCAAGAAGCGGCACTAGAGGCGCCGCCCGCGCCGCGCCGTCGAGCGCGGTCGACGGCCGGCCTAGCCGGTCTCGGGCGGCAGCGGCGGCAGCGGGCTCAGCAGGTCGAGCACGATCCGCCAGCCGCCGCCGGCCGCGCGCTCCCAGACGCGGAGATAGGCGGCGTCGCGGCTGGGGCCACCGGCCTCGCGGGCGAACGTCGCCAGGCCGTAGACGTAGCCGAGATCGCCCGAGCGCGACACCGCGCCGTCGGTCGGCGTCCAGCTGAGCTTCAGGCGGTGGGCGGCAAGCCGGGCGCGGATCGGCGCCGCGCCGCGCACCGGCGTCTCGCCCTCGCGCAGCAGCACGGCGCCCTCGCCGAGCTGCGCCGCATAGGCCGCCGGCGCACCCTCGGCGGCGACGGCGGCGCCGAAGGCGCGGTCGGCGGCGAGGAGCGCGTCGCGCGCCGCGGCGCCGGCATCGGCGGCGGCAGTATCGGTGGAAGCGGCTGCCGGCATCGCCGCGAGCGGCCGGCCAAACTCCGTCACGGCGGCCAAGCCGGCGCCCGCCGCCGGCGCCGGCGTGGCGACGCCGAGGTCGAGGGCGACGCGCCAGGCGCCGTCCGGCTGCCGCTTCCAGATCGTCGCGAAGCGGCCGTCGACGAGGTAGTCGTCCTTGGGATCGGTGCTGCGCAGCTCGTAGGGTCCGGTGGTGTAGCCGAGGTCGCCGGCGTGCGCCACCTGCACGTAGGCCGGGCTCCAGGCGAGGCGGATCGGCTGTGCCGGATGGTCGCGCGTCCAGCTCTTGCCGGGCACCGCGCGCGGCCGGAAGAGGACGGAGTCGTCGGCCAGGTAGGCGAGGAACGCCGCCTTCACCCCCTGCTCCGCGGCGCTCCGCGCGAAGGCGCGCTCGCTCGCGGCGAGCGACTCCTGCTCGCCGCTCCCCGCCGCCGCGATCGCCGATCCGACGACGAGAGCCGCCAGGGCCGCCCACAGCGCCACCGCCCGCTCCCGCCTCGTGCCGTCCACCATCGAGCCTCCCTCCTCAGGTCGCCGGGGGCGGCGCCTCACGCCCGCCCCCGCGAGCGCCGCGACCAGCCGGTCTGCACCGCCATGCCGATGCAGGCGAGGACGACGAACAGCACCAGCCGTAGGCTGCCGCCGAGCTGCAGCGCATCGCTCACCAGGCCGGCGCCGGCGAGCGCCGAGAGGACGATGAGGGCGAGGTCGAAGAGGCCCACCGCGAGGAGCGCGGCGAGGACGCCGACGGCGAGGACGATGATCGCCTGGCCGGAGGAGAGGTGGCCGATGGTCGACAGCGCGTGGCCGGCCGACGGCGCCAGGGCCACCCCGAGGACCTCCTCGGCGAGATAGGCGCCGACCAGGAAGCCGGCGATGGCGATGGCGATCTTCTGCGCGAAGATGGCGAGGAGGACGCCGATCACCCCGGCGACGAGGGCGACCACGAGCTGCGCCCCGCCCGGCCGCAGATGGAGGTACTGCAGGGCGAAGGAGTAGCCGGCGACGAAGCCGACGATGCCGACGAAGAGCCAGAACAGCTTGCGGCCGGCGACGAGGAGCACGGCGCCGAGGATGAGGGCGACGGGGCGGCTGGCGGGATCGGTCAGGAGATGGTCGAGGTGCATGGGTCTCCTCTTCGACCGCCGTACTCTAGCAATCCTCGCGCCGAGGCCGAAGGCATTTGGACGCCGCCCACCGAACCGACCTCGATGCCGACACCGTCAGACGAAGCCGGATTCATCCGGCGCCTCTCATAGCACGGGCATTCATGCCCGTGCGGGGATGCGCCCCCGCGTCACCTTCGGCAACCTGGGCCGACCCGGACCGCGGCAAGCTCGCCGAAATTCGTGGGGTGCCGCAAGGCGAAACGTTCGTCGCCGAGCCACCCCCGCACGGGCATGAATGCCCGTGCTATGAGAGGCGCTGGATAAATCCAGCTTGGCCCAATAACACCGGTTTGCCCCGACCGGCACGACGAAGGACACGAGCGCCCACCGAACCCACACCTCGTTGCCGACACCGTCAGAAGAAGCCGATCTCATCCAGCTTGGCCCAACGGCGCCCGTCTGCCCCGACCGGCACGATACGATCGCGCCTGCGAAGGACCCACCGCCCCATGCGCCTCGAAGAGCTCGTCCTCACCTCGCAGCGCGTCGCCGAGACCCGCGCGCGGAGCGCCAAGATCGCCGCGCTCGCCGACCTCCTGCGGCGCCTGCCTGCCGGCGAGGTCGAGATCGCCGTCTCCTACCTCTCGGGGAGCCTCCCGCAGGGCCGCATCGGCCTCGGTCCGGCGGCGATCGCCCAGGCGCGAGCGGAGAGCCAGCCCGAGACTCGAGCGTCGACCTCGCCGGGGATGGAGATCGCCGAGGTCGACGCCGCTTTCGCGCGCATCGCCGCGGCGAGCGGCGCCGGGTCGACGGCGGCGCGGATTGGTCTCCTCCGCGAGCTGCTCGCCCGCGCCGGCGCCGGCGAGCAGGACTTCCTCCTCCGCCTCGTCTTCGGCGAGCTCCGCCAGGGCGCCCTCGCCGGCCTCATGGCCGAGGCGCTCGCCGCGGCGGCCGCCGTCCCCGCCGCCGAGGTGCGGCGCGCCCTGATGCTCGCCGGCGACCTGCCGGCGGTGGCGCGGGCGGCGCTCGCCGAGGGGGCGGCGGGCCTGGCGCGCTTCCGCCTGCAGCTCTTCCGGCCGCTGCAGCCGATGCTGGCGCAGACGGCCGGCGACGCCGCCGAGGCGCTCGAGCGGCTCGGCGAGGCCGCCTTCGAGCTCAAGCTCGACGGCGCGCGGGTGCAGATCCACAAGGCGGAGGGCCGGGTCGAGGTCTACTCGCGGCGCGGCAACGAGGTCACCGCGGCGGTGCCCGAGCTGGTCGAGGCGGTCGCCGCGCTGCCGGCGCGCCGGCTCGTCCTCGACGGCGAGGTGATCGCTCTCGGCGCCGACGGCTCGCCGCACCCCTTCCAGGTCACCATGCGCCGCTTCGGCCGCAAGCTCGACGTGGCGCGCCTGCGCGGCGAGCTGCCGCTGACGCCGGTGCTCTTCGACCTCCTCCACTGGGACGGCGACGACCTCCTCGACCGCCCGGCGGCGGAGCGCTTCGCGGCGCTCGCCGAGGCGGCGCCCGGCCTCACCGTGCCGCGCCTGGTGACCGCCGACGCCGAGGCGGCGGAGACCTTCTTCTCGCGAGCGCTGCAGAACGGGCACGAGGGAATCATGGCGAAGGCGACCGCGGCGCCCTACGAGGCCGGCCGGCGCGGCTTCTCGTGGCTGAAGATCAAGCCCGCCCACACCCTCGACCTCGTCGTCCTCGCCGCCGAGTGGGGCAGCGGCCGCCGCCAAGGCTGGCTCTCCAACCTCCACCTCGGCGCCCGCGACGAGGAGAACGGCGGCTTCGTCATGCTCGGCAAGACCTTCAAGGGGATGACCGACGAGCGGCTCGCCTGGCAGACGGCGCGCTTCCAGGAGCTGGCGCTCGGCACCGACGGCTGGACCGTCCACCTGCGCCCCGAGGTGGTGGTCGAGGTCGCCTTCAACGACGTGCAGGAGAGCCCGCAGTACCCCGGCGGCATGGCGCTCCGCTTCGCCCGCGTCAAGCGCTATCGCGAGGACAAGACCGCCGCCGAGGCGGACACCGTGGCGACCGTCCGCGAGCTCTTCAGGAGCGGCCACACCGGCCGCTAGCCCGGCACCGGCGTCCGCCGGCAGGCCGGTTGGAACCGATCTTGCTCCGGGATCGAGGCGTGGCCGCCCCGACGCGCGGGCGGCAGCGGATCAACGTGCAGCGACGGGCCTCCGGGCCCCCCCCCGCTCCCTCCTCCAAGGAGACTTCCTCCGATGGTCAACAGGATCTCTGTGTCCGCAGCCCTCACCGTTCTCGCCCTCGCCCTCCTCCTCACCGCCTCCCTCACCGCGCAGACCACCAGCACCCTCGCCGCCGAGACCGGCGACAACACCTCGGTCGGCAGCTTCCCGCAGCACGATCACGGCAACGTCGCGGCGGGCAACGTCAGCAAGCTCGACACCCACGCGCTGCTCTACCCCGGCGCCACGACGCGCGTCTACGCCCACTTCGTCCCCTGGTTCTGCACCTCGGGAACCTCCGGCTGCGGCTGCTCGACCGACGCCTCGGGCGTGCAGCGCTGCAACGGCCACATCACCACCGGCTACAACTCGAACGACGCCGCCGAGGTCAAGAAGCAGGTCGACGACATGATCTCGCGCGGCATCGACGGCATGATCGTCGACTGGTACGGCGAGTACAAGGCGATCGAGAACGGCGCCACCCTCAAGGTGATGGCCGAGGCCGCCTCGCGGACGCCGGTCTTCGAGTTCGCCATCATGCTCGACAAGGGGGCGGTCGACAGCTGCCAGAGCAACAACGCCGGCATGAGCCAGCGCGACTGCGCCATCAAGGAGCTCAACTACGCCGCGGCGCACTTCTACGCCTCGCCGGCCTACGCCCACCGCAACAGCCGGCCGGTGGTCCTCTTCTTCGGCCTCTCGAGCCTCACCAACGCCGACTGGGACGCCGTCCGCGCCGGCGTCAGCGGCAACCCGGAATTCGTCTTCGAGTACGGCAGCTTCTCGCACGAGCAGAGCAACGGCGCCTACACCTGGGTGCAGCCGGGGATCGACAACGTCACCTACCTCGACGACTTCTACGCCGCCGCCATGGCGGCCAGCACCCAGATCCCCATCGGTTCGAGCAGCAAGGGTTTCGACGACCACTACGCCACCTGGGGCTCCAACCGCTTCATCGACCAGGGGTGCGGCGGCACCTGGCTGCAGTACGCCGGCCGCGCCGCGGCGAGCGGCTACAGCTCGGCCAAGCAGCTCGACAGCTTCCAGCTCGTCACCTGGAACGACTACGACGAGGGCACCGAGATCGAGAGCGGCATCGACAACTGCCTGGGGATCGCGGCGACGCTCGCCGGCAATACGCTCTCCTGGACGCTCTCCGGCACCGGCGCGGAATCGACCGTCGACCGCTACCGGGTGTGGAGCACGCCGACGTCCGACGGCCAGAACCTCACCCTCCGCAAGGAGGTGACCGCCGGCGGCGCCCACTCGGTGGACCTCTCGACCGTCAGTCTTCCCGCCGGCAGCTATACCATCTACCTGCAGGCCGTCGGCAAGCCGTCGATCCTCAACCACATGGCCGCCGGCGTCGCCTACACCGCGGGCGGCGGCGCTCCGGTGACCGTCAGCCAGCCGGCCGAGGGCTCCTCGGTGAGCTCCGAGGTCCACGTCGTCGCCACCGAGAACACCTCGCGCTCCGCCACCTCGATGCAGATCTACCGCGACGGCACTCTCGTCGTCACCACGCCCAACGTCGACGCGCTCGACACTTTCATCGACGCCGGCTGCGGCGCCCACACGCTGACCGTCAAGGCCTGGTACGCGGACGGCACCAACAACCCGGTGACCGTCCACACGACGGTGCTCCGCGCGAACCTGGTGACCGCGCCGACCGCCGGCGCCACCGTCGCCTCGCCGGTGCACGTGGTCTCCACCTCGTGCTCCAACAACACCGTCACCACGACGCAGGTCTACCTCGACAACGCCCTCAACACCTCGGTCTCGGGCTCGAGCATCGACACCACGATCGCCATGGCGAGCGGCCCGCACTGCATCGTCGGCAAGGGCTGGGACAGCGCCGGCAGCTTCCTCACCACCAACATCTGCTTCACCGTGCAGTAGGCCGGAGGTCGGCCCTCAGGGCGCCGCGATCGGCGCCCGCCCCGCCGACCTGAGCCGGGCATTCAGGTCGGCGAGGTCCTTGCCCGCCACCTCGCGCCAGGCGGCGAGCGCGGAGTCGGCGGCGGCCTTCGCCTGCTCGAAGCCGGCGACGGCGTCGGGCGACGGCGCGGCGTCGGCGCCGTCGACGGCCTCGGCGAGGTGGGAGAGGCGGAGCGCGACCGCCGCGAGGCCGGCCGGAGGCTTCGCCTGCTTCCACCACGGAGCGCTGGGATCTTTCGTCGGCGCCATGCCGGCGACCGCGGCGAGCCGCGCCGCGAAGGCGTCGACCGCCCGCTCGACCTCGCCGGCCCCGTCTGCCTTGCCAGCCTCGGCATGCCGCGCGGCGAGCGCCTTGCCGAGCTTCTCGGCCGCGGCGAGCGCTCGCCGAACCGGCGCTGCCGCCTCCTCGATGCGGTGCGCCAGGGCGAATTGCGCGGCGTAGGCGGCGGGCGGCAGATCCAGCCGCGGATCGGAAGCGACGGTGAGCGGCTGGGTGAGCCGCCGGCCGTCGACGTCGAGGACCACCGTGTAGTGGCCGGGCGGCGCCCAGATCCCGTCGGCGAAGGGATTCTCGACGCCGTCCGCCGCGGCGGGCGCGGCGTAGCGGAGCGGCCAGACGTAGCGATGGAGGCCCGCGGCGACCGGCGGCGGCGACGGCGACGGGAGCCACTCCGGGGCGACCGAGAGGTCGGCGGCGGCCCGCGGCGGCGGACGGAAATCGCTCCGGTACCGGCGCACGAGAGCGCCGTGCTCGTCCTCGATCGAGAGCGTCACCCGCCGAGCCGCCGTCCCCAGCAGATAGTCGAGATAGGCGCCTGCCGGCGGATTGGGCGCCCGCGGCTCGTCCATGGGGAGCGGCGAGCCGGCCTCGCCGCCGGGCCGCACGCGAAGCGCCGTCGCCGGCCGGAAGAGCCAGGCGGCCGCGGAGGCGGCGCGGGCGTCGAGCTGGCGCAGCGGCGTCACGTCGTCCAGAACCCAGAAGGCGCGGCCATGGGTGGCGATCACCAGGTCGTCGCCGTGCACCTCGAGGTCGCGCACCGAGGTCGCCGGCAGGCCGCCGCCGAGCGCCTGCCAGCGGTCGCCGTCGTCGAACGAGACGTAGACGCCGCGCTCGGTGCCGGCATAGAGCAGCCCGGCGCGCACCGGGTCCTCGCGCACCGCGTTGACGAAGCTGCCGTCCGGGATGCCGGCCGCCGCCAGCTGCCAGCTGCGGCCGCCGTCGTGGGTGCGGTAGACGTACGGCCGGCGGTCCTCCAGGCGGTGGCGGTCGACCGCCGCGTAGGCGGTGTCGGCGTCGAAGTGCGAGGTCTCCAGGATGCCGACCTTGGACCACGGCGTGAGCGCTTTCGGCGTCACGTCCGCCCAGTGCGCCCCCTCGTCCTTCGTCCGCCAGATGAGGCCGTCGTCGGTGCCCACCCAGAGGTCGCCGTCGGCAGTCCGCGACGGTGCGATGGCATAGATGACGCCGCGGCGCCGGCCGGTCCCCGGCTCGTCGAGGGCGGTCACCGCGTCGAGGTTGGGCGGCACGCCGGGGTCCTCGCGCGTCAGGTCGGGGCTGATCGGCGCCCAGTGGAGGCCGCCGGTCGCCGAGCGGAAGAGGCGCTGGTTGGCGGAGTAGAGGACGCGCGGGTCGCGGCGCGAGAAGACTAGCGGCAGAGTCCAGGTATGGCGGTAGGCGGCGCGGGCTTCGGGGTCGGCGGGGTCGGGCGGCGCGGGCGGAACGGCGAGCGTCGGATCGACCGACCGCGTCAGCCCCGTCGCCAGGTCGAGGCGATCGACGCGGCCGCCGAAGAGCACCTGCGGGTCGCGCGGATCGGGCGCCACCATGTCGCTCTCGCCGCCCGCCGTGATGGCGCGGAAGTCGGTCATGTTGATGCCGTCGACACCGCCGCCGAGGCTGCGGCTGGGGACGCCGGCGGCGCCCGAGTCCTGCTGCGCGCCGTAGACCCAATAGGGGAAGCGGCTGTCGGTCGCCAGGTGGTAGAACTGGCCGGTCGGCTGGTTGTACCAGGAGCTCCAGGTGGCGCCGCCGTTGACCGAGATCACCGCCCCCTGGTCGACGCCCAGCATGCGACGCGCCGGGTGCTGCGGGTCGATCCACAGGTGATGGTAGTCGTCGCCGCCCGGCGCCCCCTTCGACACCCTGAAGGTCTTGCCGCCGTCGGTCGAGCGGAAGACGTTGACGTTCGGCAGGTAGACGATGTCGGGGTCCGCGGGCTCGACGGCGACCTCGCCGAAGTACCAGCCGCGCTGCCAGATGGCGCTCTCGCCGTCGACCCGCGTCCACGAGCCGCCGGCATCCTCCGAGCGGTAGAGGCCGCCCTCGGCGGCGTCGACGATGGCGTAGACGCGCGCCGGCCGCGACGGGGCGACGGCGATGCCGATCCGCCCCGGCGACGGCGGCAGGCCGGCGGTCAGCCGCTTCCAGCTGTCGCCGCCGTCGGTCGACTTCCAGAGGCCGCCGCCGGGGCCGCTCGCCGGCGGGTAGACGCTCCACGGCGTCCGCCGCACGCGCCAGAGCGCGGCATAGAGCACGCGCGGGTTGCCGGGCTCGAAGGCGAGGTCGACGGCGCCGGTGTCGGCGTCCGGCCCCAGCACCTTCCGCCAGCTCTTTCCGCCGTCGCGCGAGCGGAAGACGCCGCGCTCGGCGTTGGGGCCGTATGGATGCCCGAGCGCCGCGGCGAAGACGGTCTCGGCGTCGCCGGGATCGACCACCAGGCGGGCGATCTGCTGGCTGTCGGCGAGCCCGGCCGGCGACCAGCTCCTGCCGCCGTCGGTCGAGCGGAAGACGCCGTCGCCCTGGGAGATGTCGGAGCGCATGTCGGCCTCGCCGGTGCCGACGTAGATCACCTGGTGATCGGACGGCGCCACGGCGAGCGCCCCGATCGAGCCCACCGGCTGCCCATCGAAGATCGGCCGCCAGGTGCGGCCGGCGTCGTCGGTCTCCCAGACGCCGCCGTTGACGCTGCCGAAGTAGAAATGCTCGGGCTCCCCCGGCACGCCGCTGGCCGCGAGCACCCGCCCGCCGCGGAACGGCCCCAGCAGCCGCCAGCGGAGAGCCTGGAGGAGCGCCGGCGGGACCGCCGGCGAGGCGACGCCGGGCGTCGATGGCGCGGCGGCCGATCCGGCGACGGCGATCGACAGCAGGAAGACAGCGGCGGACAGACGGCGTCGGCGCATCGGGAGGTCTCCGCGCGGCAAGGGCTCCGCCCAGGCGGAGCGGAGTGCCGGCCAGGCACGCCGAGGGGGATGATACCCGCCGCGCCAACCGCCGTCCTCGACAAGCCGCCACGGATCGAGCCAGGACGCCATCGTGTTCCCTCCTGCCATGCGGACTGAGGCGAGCCACCTGCCAGCTCGCCTCACTCGAGATGCTTGCCTAGCCCGGCCCGCTGAGCCGGGAGAGTCGCAGGTCGCGGCGTGGTTGCGATGCGCCGCTACTTGCCGATGGCGATGAAGCAGAAGTTCCGGTCGTTGGCCAAGCCGGTCTGCCCACCGGTCTTCACCCTGGCAACGCTGGTGGTAACCGCAACCAGGGTCGTGTTGTCCGTCGTGAATCCGCCAGAATTGTCGATGGCATTCCACTCGGGGAAGTTCTGGAGCGTGACCACCGTGGGCAGCTCGGAGAAATGTTCGGCGAAAACGACGTCGTAGAGGCCGGAGTTCGGCTGGTCGTGAAGCACCTCGAAGCCTTCTCCGTTGTGCTTGCTTCCGTTGGCGTTGACGTTTCCGAAGATGATCCTGTGGGCCATTGCGTTCTCCACGTTTCGGCCTGATCGGGAACCACCCGGAAGAGGTGGGCCGTGGCCTTCCGCTATAACTGCCGCGAGTCCGCATCCAATCGCACCAACCCGGTTCAACTCCTGCGGCGGCGCCTTGCTCCCTCTTGGAGGTGACTGAAGCGCCTCCCTCGGGACCGCCGGCGCGCGCGGCCGGCGCAGCCATTGCTAGAATCCCCGCGCCTACGAAGGAGCCGCAGCATGCTGACCGCGCTCGTCGCCACCACCCTCCTCGCCCTGGCTCAAGCCGCCGCCCCGCCGGCCACGGCCCCGATGCCGGCGGCGGACCCTCACGCTGCCCATGCCGAGATGCCATCGGCCGTCGCGCCCGCCGCCGCCGTGCCGCGCGACCCCGCCCTTCCCGCCGGCGAGGCGCTGGCGAAGGCGGCTCTCGACGCTTCGCCTCGCCATGGCGAGTACGTGGACGTCAACCTCCCCTCCGGCGGGACGCCGATCCGCACCTGGATCTCCTACCCGGAGCGCAAGGACAGGGCGCCCGTCGTCCTCGTCATCCACGAGGTCTTCGGGCTCTCGGACTGGATCCGCGCCGTCGCCGACCAGCTGGCGCGGGAGGGGTACATCGCCGTCGCGCCGGACCTGGTCTCCGGCATGGGGCCGAACGGCGGCGGGTCGGACTCGGTGGCGAGCCGGGACGACGTGGTCAAGCTGGTGCGCGCGCTCGCCGCGGACCAGGCCATCGCCCGCCTCAACGCCGTCCGCGACTATGCGATCCACCTCCCCGCCGCCAACGGCCGCAGCGCCACGGTCGGCTTCTGCTGGGGCGGCGGGACGAGCTTCGCCTATGCCGCCGCGCAGCCGGCGCTCGACGCCGCGGTCGTCTACTACGGCACCGCGCCCGCCGCGGCCGAGCTGGCGCGCGTCCATGCGCCGGTCCTCGGTCTCTACGGCGGCGACGACGCCCGCGTCGATGCCACCATCGCCCCAGCGGCGGCCGAGATGAAGCGCCTGGGCAAGCCCTACGATCCCCACGTCTACGACGGCGCCGGGCACGGCTTCCTGCGCCAGCAGGACGGCCGCGACGGCGCCAACCTTAAGGCGACGCGCGACGCGTGGCCGCGGACGCTCGCCTTCCTCAGCGAGCGCCTGAAGTAGCGGCGGCCGAGATCCCGGCCCGCACGGCGGCACCGCGGACGGGGCCCCCGCGTCCGGCGCCATGAGTCTCCGGCGCTCGCCCTACGCCAGGAACCAGCCGAACGCCTCGCGGCCGAGCTGCGGCGAGATGTTGTGACCGCCGGCGAACTCCCGGTAGTGCACGTCGTACCCCCAGCGCTTGAGCTGCGGCACGATCCGCAGGCGGCTGCCCTCGAGCGGCAGGATGTCGTCCTCGACCCCGTGGGAGACCCAGACGCGCGGCGTGCCCCGCCGCTCCGGCGGCATCATGAAGCCGGGCGAGAAGGCCAGCACGTGGCTGAAGAGGTCGCCGTTGGCGAGGCCGGCCGACAGGCCGTAGGAGGCGCCGTCCGAGAAGCCGCCCAGGGCGAGGTGGCGAGGGTCGACGGCGACGCGGTCGAAGACGTGGGCGAGGGCGCGGTCGAGGAAGGCGAGATCCGCGCCGCCGATGAGATCGAAGTCCCAGGTGCGGCCGCGGGCGTCGGGCTCGACCACCACGATCCCCATCTCCAGCGCCAGGCGGCAGCGCTCGGTGAAGGAAGTCGTCCGCCCCAGGGCACCGTGCAGAAACATCAGGAGAGGCAGGCGCTGCTCGGGGCGGTAGGCGGCGGGGACGTAGAGCACGCCGTCTCGGCCGGCGGCGAGGCCGAGGTCGTGGACCCCCGTCTCGACCGGCCGCGTCGGCTTGCCCGGCCGCGCCTTGAGACGCCCCGCCTCCCCCGCCACGGCGAGACCGCCGCCGGCGACGAGCGCGGCGGTGCCGGCGAGGCCCAAGCCGACGAATCGTCGCCGCGAGATGTGTCGATCCATGGTGCCGCTCCCCGAGCGCCCAACTCTACCCGCTCCCGCCGCCGTCGGTCTCCCTCGGTGCGGCCGTCGAAGAGAAATTTTCGATGTTTCCTCGCATCCAGCGCGCGCAGCGAGGAAGCTTTGAGGATCTCCCGAGATGCGGCGGCCGTAGAGAGGAAATCTTCGCCGCATCTCCTCATGCAGCGGGCGTGGAAGAGAAATCTTCAAAGAATCTCCTCCTGCAGCGAGCGTAGAGGAGAAATCCGCGAGGTCTCCGCTCCTGCAACGCGGGCAGAGAAGAAATCTGCGCCGCATCGCCTCTTTCGGCGGCTGCAAGCTGTGAGACTGCCGAGGTTTCCCTTCTGCGGCGGCCGCAAAGGAGGAGATCTTCGGGACTGTGCGCCCGATCGCCGATCTTTCTGTTCTACCCGCCGAGCCTTCCGCTCTACCGCCGATCCCTTCTGCCCGACGGCCGATCCTGCCGCTCGACGGCCGATCCTTCCGAGGAGACGGCAGCCGCCGAGCGCTCAGCGAGCCGGCGGAGCCGCGGGAGGCGCCGGGGTCTGGCTCGCCGCTGGCGCTTGGCTCGCCGCGGCCGCCGTCGGAGCGCCTGGACCGGCCCATTGGGCGTCGGTGAGCTGCCAGCCGCCGCCGAGGGCGCGGTAGAGCTGGACCAGGGTCGCCAGGCGGTTGTAGCGGGTCTGGGCGAGCTGGATCTCGGCGGGGAAGAGCTGCTGCTCCACCTGCAGCACCTCGAGGTAGTCCGAGAGGCCGGCGACGTAGCGCACGTTGGCGAGGCGGACGGCCTCGCGGTAGGCGGTCACCTCGCGCGCCCGCTGGGTCTCCACCTCGGCGTACTTCTGGTAGCCGACGAGGGCGGTCGACACCTCGCTGAAGGCGTTGGTGACGCTCTGCTCGTACATCACCCGCGCCTGCTCGCGGCGGGCGAGAGCGGCGCGGTACTGGTTCTGCAGCAGGCGGCCCTGGAAGACCGGGGTGAGGAGGCCGGCGCCGACGGACCACGTGCGGCCGGAGCCGAAGAACTGCGCCAGCTGCGGCGAGGCGCCGCCGTAGGCGCCGGTCAGGCTGATCGCCGGCAGGAAGTCGGCGGCGGCGACCCCTACTTGGGCGTTGGCGGCGATCAGCGCCTGCTCCGCCTGGCGGAGGTCCGGCCGCCGCTTGAGCAGGTCGGAGGGCAGCCCGGAAGGGACCGCCGGCGGCAGGAACTGGTCGTTGAGCACCGCCCCGCGCGCGATGGGGCCGGGGTTCCTGCCGAGGAGGAGCGAGAGCTGGTTCTCCTGCGCCGTGATCTGCCGCTCGAGGTCGGGGATCACCGCCGCCGTCGAGGCGAGCGAGGCCTCGGCGCTCGAGGTCTCGAGGCCCGAGGCCGTGCCGCCCTTCAACCGGCGGTCGAAGAGGTCGAAGGTCTCCTGGAAGGTGCCGGTCGTGCGCTGCGCGATGGCGAGCTGGAGGTCGAGCTCGCGGAGCTGGAAGTAGCCGGTCGCCACCTCGGAGACGAGCGAGAGGAGGACGCCGCGGCGCCCCTCCTCGCTCGCCAGGTACTGGGCGAGCGCCGCCTCGTTGAGGTGCCGGATGCGGCCCCAGAGATCGACCTCCCAGGAGAGCCCGAGATTGGCGGTGGCGAGCGACCCCTCGGCGCCCGGGGTGGCGGAGAACTCCGAGGTGCGGCCGTGCTCGACGCCCGCCGAGAGCTGGATCGACGGGAAGTACTCGGAGCGCGCGATCCCCGCGTTGGCGCGCGCCTCCTCCACCCGCGCCGCGGCGAGACGCAGGTCGTAGCCGTTGCGGAGGGCCTCGGCGATCAGGCCCTGCAGCGCGTCGTCGGCGAAGATCTTCCACCACTCCTGATCGGCGAGCGAGGCGGCATCGACCGGCCCCTGCTGGCCGCGGGCCTCCGCCGGCACCGCCACCGGCGGCCGCTGATATCGGGGGCCCACGACGCAGCCGGCGAGGGCGCCGGCGGCGAGGAGAGCCGCCGGCAGGAGGGTCCAGCGCGAAGTCGGCCGTCTCATGGATGCGTCTCCTCGGCGACCGCCGGCGTTCCGGCGGCGGTCCGTTGTGCATGCTTGCGCTCCGCCCCGGCGAGGCGCTCGAAGATCACGAAGAGGGCGGGGATGATGAAGATGGCGAGGCCGGTCGCGGCGAGCATGCCGGCGACCACCACGGTGCCGAGGATCTGCCGTGAGATGCCTCCGGCGCCGGCGGCGAACCACAGCGGCAGGCAGCCGAGGATGAAGGCGAGCGAGGTCATCAGGATGGGCCGCAGGCGCAGCTGCGCCCCCTCGAGCGCCGCCGCGGAGAGGCTTCGCCCGCGCTCGAAGCCGGCCTTGGCGAACTCGACGATGAGGATGGCGTTCTTGGCGGCGAGGCCGATGAGCACGACGAGCCCGATCTGCCCGTAGACGTCGAAGTCGAACTTGCGCAGCAGGAGGCCCATGAAGGCGCCGAAGACGGCGATGGGCACCGAGAGGAGGACGCTGAAGGGCAGCGACCAGCTCTCGTAGAGCGCGGCGAGGATGAGGAAGACGACGATGATCGACAGCGCGAAGACGCGCCCGGTGGTGCCCGCCGCCTTCTTCTCCTGGTAGGCGAGGTCGGACCAGTCGTAGCCCATCTCGCGCGGCAGCACCTGCGCCGCCACCTGCTCGAGCGCCGCGATCGCCTGGCCGGAGCTGTAGCCGGGCGCCGCGGCGCCGGTCACCTGGGCGGCGCGGAAGGCGTTGAAACGCTGCGTATACTCCGGCCCATAGGTGCGGCGGACGGTCGCCACCGCGGAGAGCGGCACCATGTTGCCCTCGGCGTTGCGGACGTAATACTGATTGATGTCCTCGGGGTTCACCCGCTCCGCGCCCTCCGCCTGGAGGAAGACGCGCCACTGCCGGCCGAAGCGGTTGAACTGGTTGACGAAGGAGCCGCCGAGGAAGGCCTGCAGCGTCTGGTAGACGTCGCCCACCGGGATGCCCTGCTTCAACACCTTGTCGCGGTCGACGTCGACGTAGACCTGCGGCACCGAGGCGCGGAAGCCGCTGTTGACGTTGGCGAGCTCGGGCCGCTTCTTCGCCGCCGCGAGGAAGCGCTGCAGGTTCTGGTCGAGGAAGGCGACCGAGCCGCCGCTGCGGTCCTGCAGCCAGAGCGAGAAGCCGCCCGAGGAGCCGAGGCCGGGGATCGCCGGCGGCTGGAAGGCGAACACCGTCGCCTCCGGGATCTGGCTGCGGAACTCGTTGTTGAGCTGCCCGATGAGTTCCTGCGCGGTGAGCGAGCCGCGCTCGTCCCAGGGCTGCAGGGAGACGAAGAAGAAGCCGTTGTAGGAAGCCGAGACGTAGGAGAGCAGGCTGAAGCCGGCGACGGTGTTGTAGTGCAGGATGCTCTTCGGGTGGCGCGCCAGGATCGCCTCGACCTTGCGGCAGACGTCGTCGGTGCGCTGCAGCGACGAGGCGTCGGGGAGCTGCACGTTGAGGTAGAAGTAGCCCTGGTCCTCGTCGGGGACGAAGCTGCCGGGGAGCGACTTGCCGAGGCCGCCGGCGAGGATGGCGAAGCCGACGAGGATGGCGATCGCGACGACGAACTTGCGGACCAGGAAGGCGGAAACCGAGATGTAGCCGCGGGTGGCTTTGGCGAAGCCGCGGTTGAAGCCGCCGAAGGCGCGCGCGAGGACGCCCTTCGACTCCTTGCGCGGCCGCAGCAGGAGCGCCGCGAGCGCCGGCGACAGCGACAGCGCGTTGAACGCCGAGATGAGGACCGAGATGGCGATGGTCACCGCGAACTGCTTGTTGAGGCGCCCTTGGATGCCGCCGAGGAAGGCGACCGGCAGGAACACCGAGGAGAGGATGAGGGCGATGGCGACGACCGGCCCGGAGACCTCGCGCATCGCCTGCAGGGTCGCCTCGCGCGGCGACGAGCCCTCCTCGATGTGATGCTCGACCGCCTCGACGACGACGATAGCGTCGTCGACCACCAGGCCGATGGCGAGGACGAGGCCGAAGAGCGACAGCGTGTTCATCGAGAAGCCGAGCACCGGGAAGACGGCGAAGGTGCCGATGAGCGACACCGGCACGGCGATCAGCGGGATGAGCGTGGCGCGCCAGTTCTGCAGGAAGAGGAAGACCACCAGGATGACAAGGATCATCGCCTCGCCGAGGGTCTTGGCGATCTCCTTGATGCCCTCGGTCACCGGCAGCGAGGTGTCGACCGAGACGGTATAGGCGAGGTCCTCGGGGAAGCGCTGCTTGAGCTGCTCCATCGCCGCCTTGACGCCGTCGGCGACGGCGAGAGCGTTCGAGCCCGGCGCCTGGTAGATGCCGATGATGCACGACGGCTTGCCGTCGAGGCGGCCGATCTGCCGGTAGGCGAGGGCGCCGAGCTCGATGCGCGAGATGTCCTTCAAGCGCACCGCCGAGCCGTCGGGGTTCAACCGCACCACCACCTCGCCGAACTGGTCGGCGGTGACCAGCTGCCCCTGGGCGCGCACCGTGTAGGTGAACTCGGTGCCCTTGGGCGCCGGCTCGGCGCCCACCTGTCCCGCCGGGTTGACGGTGTTCTGCTGCGAGATGGCGCGCGTCAGGTCGGCGACGGTCAGCCCCAGCTTGGCGAGCTGGTCGGGCTTCACCCAGATGCGCATCGAGTAGTCGGAGGCGCCGAAGTTGAGCACCTGGCCGACGCCCGGCACGCGGTAGAGCGCGTCGTTGACGTTGATCAGCGAGTAGTTGCCGAGGAAGAGGCCGCTGTAGGTCCCCTTCGGCGAATAGAGCGAGATGAGGAGGAGCGGCGTGCCCTGGGTCTTGCGGTAGGTGAAGCCGAACTGGTTGACCGCCGCCGGCACGTTCGGCAGCCCCTGGGCGACGCGGTTCTGGGCGTTGACCTGGTCGATGTTGCGGTCGGTGCCGACGTCGAAGGTGACGCGCAGGTTGAGGGTGCCGTCGTTGGCGTTGACCGACTGCATGTAGAGCATGTCGTCGGCGCCGTTCATCTGCTGCTCGAGCGGCGTCGCCACCGACTGCTCGACGGTGAGCGCGTCGGCGCCCGGATAGGTGGTCTGGATCTGGATCAGCGGCGGGACGATGTCGGGGAACTTCTCGATCGGCAGCCCGACCATGGCGACCAGGCCGAGGAGGACGGTGAGGATCGAGATGACGATCGCGACGATCGGTCGATCGATGAAGAAGCGCGCCATGGCGTCACCGGCTCCCCGTGGCGCCTGAGCCCTTGGACCCGGAGCCGCCGGCTGACCCGGTACCGCCCGCGGCGAGCGTCGCGGGCAGCGCCGCCTCCTCCTGCGGCTTGACCTGCGCGCCCGGCTTGACCCGCGAGAAGCCCTCGACGACGACGCGGTCGCCGGCCTTCAGGCCCTGCTCGGCGCCCGGCGGGTTGGCGACGATCCACTGGCTGCCCACCTTCTCCGCCGGCACCACGGTGAGCACCCGCGCCTTGTCGTCGCTGTCGACGACCGCCACCTGGTAGCCGCCCTGCAGCTCGTTGACCGCCCGCTGCGGCACCAGGAGGGCGCCTTGGCGCAGCTCGGTGACGGCGCGGATCTTGGCGTACTGGCCGGGCCGCAGCAGGTTCCCCGGGTTGGGGAAGACGCCGACGGTGGCGATGGTGCCGGTGCGCGGATCGACCTGGCGGTCGGCGAAGAGCAGGCGCCCCTTCTGCGGGAAGACGGTGCCGTCGGCGAGCACCAGCTCGAGCCCGGCGGCGGGGGTCGAGCCGGCCGGCGACTGCGCCAGCTTCTGCTGCAGGTGGAGGTACTCCTGCTCGCCGAGCTGATAGACGACGCGGATGGGGTCGCACTGCGAGACCGTGGTGAGCACCGTCGTCGGGCTCACCAGGTTGCCCACCTGCTGCGTCGCGGTGCCGGCGACGCCGGCGATCGGCGAGGTCACCCGCGTCCAGGAGAGGTTCAACCGCGCCTGGGAGACCGCCGCGGCGAGCGCCGCGACGCCCGCCTTCGCCGACTGCTGGGCCGAGCGCGCGTTGTCGAGCTCCTGTTGGGAGACCGCCTTCTGGGCGGCGAGCGGCTCGAAGCGGGCGACGTCGCGCTCGGCCTTGGCGAGCGCCGCCTGCCCCTCGGCGAGGTTGGCCTGCGCCTGGGCGAGCTGCGCCTGCACCTGCCGGGGGTCGATCTCGAAGAGGAGCTGGCCCTGGCTCACCACGGCCCCTTCCTGATAGTCGCGCCGCAGCAGGTAGCCGTCGACCTTGGGCCGGATCTCGGCGTTGTCGTTGCCCGCGGTGGTGCCGATCCACTCGCCGTAGATCGGCACGTCCTGCTGGAGGACCGGGGTGACGACGACCACGGGAGGCGGCGGTGGCGGCGCCGGCGCGTCCTTGCCGTGGCAACCGACGACCGCGGCGGCGAGAACACCCAGACCGACGACCAGTGTGCGCTTCATCCTCGTCTCCTCAGGGAGCAGATCCTTGGTGATTTCGGCCGCCGAGCCGGCGCACCGGCACCGGTCTCGCGGCGGCATTCCGGGCTATCCGGACGACGCCTCTCCACGGCGCCGGCGAGCCCGGCGCGAGCGCGGATTGCTGCTGGACAGCGAACGACGTGCGGCGGCGGCGGTACCGGGTCTCTGCCGAGCCACGAGCCGGCGCCACCCCTTCATACCTGAACCATCGGGGGCGGAAAAAAATTACTTGAGCTGCTCGAGCGCGTGCTCCAGGGCGCGGGTGTCGGCCGCCGCCAGCCGCTCGGCCATCTGCTTCTGCACCTCGCGGACGCGCTGGGCGCCCGCCGCCTGCCGCTCGCGGCCGAGCGCCGTCAGGGTCGCCCGCACGCAGCGGCGGTCCTTGGGGTCCTCGACGCGGCGCACCAGCCCGTCCACCTCCAGCCGATCGACCAGCTGCGTGATATTCGAGCGCACGCAGATCTGCCGCGCCGCCAGCTCCGACAGCGCCAGCGGCTCGTCGGCGAGAGCCAGGTGCTTCAAAGCGCTGTACTTCGGCGTCGAGAGATCGACCCCCTCGAGCGCCTCGTCCAAGCGCCGCTCGACGGCGCGCGCCGCCTGCAGCAGCAGGGACATCAGCCGATCGGGCGGGCAGGGGGAGGCGTCGCGGTCACTCATTCACATATGAACCTTAGGAGCCGCGGGCGGCGCTGTCAAGTGGTGCCCGCCGGAATCGCCCGCCGCCCGCCGCCTCAATCCAGCGCCGCGGTGTCGCCGCGGCCGCAGAGGTTGCCCTGGGCGTTGTGGTACTGCTTCGAGCTGCCGGTCATCGTGTCGGTCACCGTGATGTCGTACTGGACGTCGGAGAGGGCGCCGTAGAAGAACCAGAACTTCCCCGAGATGGCGCGGCCGTCGATGACCTTCACCACCAGCTCGACGTTGTGCGGATCGAAGAACCAGAAGGTGCCGGTCTCGTCGCTGAACGCCATGCCGCCGCCGACGCCCGAGGCCTGCGGCGTCTGCCAGCGCACGTTGACGCGGAAGCGGTTGCCGAGCAGGCAGAGGTGCTGGAAGTCCTCGACGCAGGTCGTCGCGGCGTCGGCGAGATCGGCGGCGGCCATCGCGGCCGGCAACGCCGCCGCGTTCCAATTGGTAGAGACCGCCGGCAGCGCGACCGCGCTCGAGGGGCCGCCAGCGACCGCCGGGACGGCGGCGGCGGTGCGCGACGCGGCCGCGGCGGCCTGCTGCGCCGAGCCCGCGAACGCCGAGGTGTCGCCCTCGCCGCAGAAGTTGCCGTAGGGGTTGTGGTAGACCTTGACGGCGCCGGTCGCGCGGTCGGTCACCGTCAGCCAGTACTCGACGTTCGAGAGGGCGCCGTAGAAGAGCCAGAAGTGGTCGTTGACCGGCCGGCCGTCGAGCGCCTTGACCACCAGCTCGACGTTCGCCGGCGAGAAGAACCAGAAGGAGCCGGTCTCGTCGGCGCCGTCGATGGCGCGGCCGAAGCCGGCGTGGCCGGCCTGCGGGTCGAGCCAGCTCACCTCGGCCGAGAAGCGGTCGCCGAGGAGGTCGAGGGTGCGCTCGGCCGGCGCCGGCGCTGCCGCCACGGCCACCTGCTGAGTGAGCTCGGAGCCGAACCAGTCGATCCCTTCGCGGAGCATCTGCCAGTGCGTCGTGTAGGTGCCGGCGGCGGCGGGCGCGGTGTAGGGGAAGGTGAAGGTGCGCTGCTGGCCGGGCGCGATCGACTCCCCCGGCGCCAGGAGCTGGCGGGCGGGCGCGAACGGGTCGGTGTCGCCGCGCGCCCCCAGCTTGTAGTTGGCGGCGGCCGTCCAGGTGGTGGTGCCGGTGTTCTGGAAGGTCAGCGAGACGGCGATCGCCTGGCCGGCCTCCATCGCGGTGGGGATGTCGGCGGCGCCGAGGGAGGCGCCGTCGGCTGGCGATGGCGGCGGCGGCTGCTGGCTGGCGATGAAGTTCTTGTAGGCCGTGTAGCTCATCTTCGGCGAGCCGTCGGGCTTGAGCAGCCCCCAGGTCGGCGTCCCCGCGGCGGGGTCGCGGATCTCGTAGATGAAGATCTTGTTGACCCAATCCTGGCGGTGCTGGCCGGTCAGCCAGTCGGAGAGCAGGCCGGCGGTGTACGCCGCCTGCGCCGCCTCCCCCACCTGCGAGGTCTGCCAGCCCGTCTCGGTCAGCCAGAACGACTTGCCGAACCAATGCGAGCTCTCGAGCACCTCGCGCACCGACGGCGCGACGACGCTCCACAGCCCGGGCGTGCTGCCGAAGAGGGTCGAGTCGTTGAGCTTCGAGGTGACGTTGCGGTTGCCGCTCGAGTCGTAGACGTGGTGGGTGACGAAGTCCAGGTGATCGCCGGCCTTGGCGAGCACGTCGCTCAGCCAGTCGAACCAGTCGGCGCTCGACAGATGCGCCAGCGCCGGGCCGCCGACCTGCGCGTTCGGGTTGCCGGCATGGATGGCGTCGGCGCCGGGCTTCAGGATGACGTCGATGTACTGCTCGCGCGTCCCCGTCCAGAACTCCGTCTGATTCGGCTCGTTCCACAGCTGCCAGTAGCGAATCGAGCCCTTGTAGCGGTCCGCGGCGCGGCGGCAGAAGTCGCTCCAGGCGTTGACGTCCGGCACGCCGACCCAGGTGGGGTCCTTGGTCGCCCATGCCGGCGTGTAGAGGATCGACCCCAGCACCTGGAGATGCCGCGCCTGCGCCGCGGCGACGATCTCGTCGTAGACGCTCCAGTCGAACACCCCGGACTGCCCCTCCACGTAAGGCCAGATCACCGCCACGTTGATCCAAGTGATCCCCGCCGCCTGCACCCGGTCGAGGTCGAGGTTGAGCTCCGCGCCGGTCGGCGAATGGACGTTGACGCCGTAGGGAGATGACTCCTGGGCGACGGCGCCGCCGGCGGCGAGCGCGCCGAGCAGAGCGACGAGAGCGACGACGAGCCGGAGGAAAGAGGGAGGAAGGCGAAAGGCGGGGTTCTGCATGGTGCGTCTCCGGGTGATCTCTCTCGCGGACGCCGGCACCGTCACTTGGATGCAGGCGTCGGGTGCAGGCGTCCGAATGCTGACGCGGACGCACCGCGGCAGGGAACGCCAGCGGAGAGCATACCGCGGCGGGCGGGGGCGCCGCGGCACCGGCGCCCCTCGCCCCCTATGCTACCGTCCCGCCATGCCCGACCCGGCGCAGACTGCCGCCTCCTGGCACCGCTTCTACGGCGGGCTGCTGGCGTCTCGGCGGGGGGCTTTCGAGGGGTCGGTGCTCGAGCGGCTGGGGCGGGTGCGGGCGCTGCTCGCGGCGCGGCCGGAGGCGGCGATCGACCTCGAGGCGATGGCGCGGGCGGCCTGCTTCTCGAAGTTCCACTTCCTGCGCCTCTTCCGGCAGGCGTATGGCGAGACGCCGATGCGCTACCTGGCGCGGCTGCGGCTGGCGCGCGCCCGCACGCTCCTCGAGACCACTGGCCGGAGCGTCACCGAGGTCTGCCTCGAGGTCGGCTACGAGAGCCCGCCGTCGTTCAGCCTCGCCTTCCGCCGGCAGGTGGGGATGCCGCCGCTCGCCTATCGGCGGCGGTGGGTGGCGGTGCCGCGGGCGCTCGGCCCGGCGCTCCGCGTGCCGGGCTGCTTCGTCGCCATGTACTCGCCGCGGCCGGCGGCGAGAACCGCAATCGGCGATAAGCACCTCGGCGGGGCTTGAGGTAGGGTCTGCGGCATCGAAAGGAGAACCTGATGATCAGCCACCTCTCGCACACCACGATCTACGTCCTCGACCATGACCGCGCGATCGAGTTCTACACCAAGAAGCTCGGCCTCGAGCTGCGCACCGACGCCCGCATGGGCGACTTCCGCTGGGTGACGGTCGGCGTCCCCGGCCATCCGGAGCTGGAGATCGCATTGATGGAGCCGAAGCCGGGGATGATCCTCGACGAGGAGACCGCGGCGCAGCTCCGCGCCCTGGTCGAGAAGGGCGTCCTCGGCGGCGGCGTCTTCGACACCGACGACTGCGAGGCCACCTACCAGGAGCTCAAGGCCCGCGGCGTGCAGTTCCGCTCCGCCCCCAAGCGCGAGAGCTGGGGCATCGCCGCCGTCTTCAACGACGACTCCGGCAACTTCTTCAGCCTGTCGCAGCACTGAGCGCGGCGGCGGCTCGCGCCGCCGCTGGCCGCCGCCTCAGGCGTCCTTCACCAGCGCCTGGATCATGGTGTCGACGTTCTTCTGCATCTCGCGCTCGAACTTGTCGGCGGTGTAGGCGCCCGAGGCGATGTGGCTGATGATGTAGACCTTCACACCGGTCTCGTCGCGCAGCACCTTGAGCAGCGGCGCCGGGAAGCTCTGCTCGCTGAAGACGACGCGGATCTTCTCGCGCTTGAGGAGCTCGACCATCTGCTCGAGCTCGGCCGCGGAGGGGGTGAGGCCGTGCGCCGGCTGCACCACGCCGGCGACCTCGAGGCCGAACTCCTGCAGCAGGTAACCGTAGCCGTCGTGGACGGTCACCACGCGGGTGATCTTGGCGTCGGCGAGCTGGGCCGCGGCGCTCGCCTTGATCCGCCGTAGCCGGCGGGCGTAGTCGGCGGCGTTCCTCTGCAGGGCCGCCGCGGCGTCGGGCCGTAGCGCGGCGAGCGCTCGCTCGATGGCGTAGGTCTGCTGGATGGCGTTGGTGAAGGAGATGAAGGTATGAGAGTTGACCCCGCGGCCGTGCGCCGAGCGGATCTGCGGCGTGGCATCGTTCGGCCGCACGACGACGACCCTGCTGTTGCCCGACGCCTTGAGCATGGGGAAGATGAAGTCGTCGTGGCCGATGCCGTTGACGACGAGGACGTCCAGGTCCATCAGCTTCTTGATGTCCTCGGGGCGCGGCTGGTAGTCGCCGGCGTCGATCTCGCCGGGGAGGATCGAGCGCACCTCGAAGCCCGGCAGGTCGCCGACGACGTTCTTCGTCCACGAGTAGTAGGGGTGGAGGGTGACGCCGATGCGCAGCGGCCTGACCGCCGGAGCGGGCGTGGCAGCGGCCTTGGGCATCGCCGCCGCGGCGGGACCGGCGGTCGAGAGGGCGGCGGCGCAGGCGAGCACGCCGGCGATGCGGCGCGCGAGCGGGAAGGTCATTCGAGTCGTCTCCTTGGCGCCGAGGCGCCGGCGAGGCATAAGAGAGCTGCCAGGCTCCCGACAGTATACGGAGCCGTCCGCCGCCGCCGGCCAACCGCCCGTTGTGACATCGTTCCGCCATGGACGAGGTGATCGTCGTCACCGGCGGCGGCCGTGGCATCGGCGCCGCGACGGCACGGCTCGCCGCCCGGCGCGGCTACGCGGTCTGCGTCAACTATCGGCGCGACCGCGCCGCCGCCGAGGCGGTGACCGCCGAGATCGCGCGCGGCGGCGGGCGCGCCATCGCGGTGGCAGCGGACGTCGCGGTCGAGGCCGACGTCGTCCGCCTCTTCGCCACCGTCGACGCCGAGCTCGGCACGCTCTCGGCGCTGGTCAACAACGCCGGCACCCTCGAGCGCCAGATGCGCGTCGAGGCGATGGACGCGGCGCGCCTAGGCCGCGTCCTGGCGACCAACGTCGTCGGGCCGTTCCTCTGCGCCCGCGAGGCGGTGCGGCGGATGTCGACGCGCCACGGCGGCAGGGGCGGCGCCATCGTCAACATCTCGTCGGGAGCCGCGCGCCTCGGCGCGCCGGGAGAGTACGTCGACTACGCGGCCTCCAAGGGCGCCATCGACACCATGACGGTCGGCCTCGCCCGCGAGGTGGCCGAGGAGGGGATCCGCGTCAACGCGGTGCGGCCCGGCCTCGTCTACACCGAGATCCACGCCCTCGGCGGCGAGCCGAACCGCGTCGACCGCGTCAAGGATCGCGCGCCGATGAAGCGCGGCGGCCGCGCCGAGGAGGTGGCGAGCGCCATCCTCTGGCTGCTCTCCGCCGAGGCCTCCTACACCACCGGTGCCATCCTCGACGTCACCGGCGGCCTCTAGCGGCTGCTGATACGCTTCAGCGATCACCCTTGCCAGCGGGCCGCGCGCGATGCCGGCCCTTCGAGGAGGTTCGAGATGAGCGACATCAGCCGGACGTTCGAGCCGACGACTCCGCCGCCGCCTGCCGCAGAGACCTACAGGGACCGCGGCGGCGCCCTCGTCGCCTTCGGCGTCTTCGACCTCCTCCTCGCCCTCTGCAGCTTCCTTCTCGTCGTCTTTCTGCTGGTGGGCAGCCGGCTGCATCCGGCGAACATGCCGCCCGGCTATGCGCCTCCCAACCTCGCCTTCGCGTCGGTGATCTACCTGCTCGCGGCGGTGGCCTGGGGCTGGCTCGGCGCCGGCTCGATCCTGGCGCGCCGCTGGGCCTGCAGCCTGAGCCTCGCAGCCGGCTGGCTGTGGCTGGTCATCGGGGCGATCAGCGGCATCTTCCTCTTCGTCTTCATGCCGCGGGTCTTCGACGCCATGCCGGCGATGCCGCAGGCGGGAGTCCGCGCCGGCGTCATGGGGTGCCTGGCGCTCTTCTGGGCGCTCGGTTTCATCCTCCTGCCGCTCGGCTACGTGCTCTTCTACGGCAGCCGCAACGTGCGCGCGACCTGCGCGGCGCGCGACCCGCGGCCGCGCTGGACCGACCGCTGCCCGCCGGCGGTCCTGCCGCTGGTCGTGCTCGCCTTCGTCAGCGTCCCGGCGCTCGCCGTCTCCAGCCTCCACCCCGCCTTCCCCGCCTTCGGCAGCACCCTCGTCGGCCCCCCGGCGGCGATCGCTTTTCTCGTTCTCGCGGCGCTCGAGGTGGCGGTCGCCTGGGGGCTCTACCGCCTGCTGCCGGCCGCCTGGTGGGGGCGCCTGGCGCTCTGGCTCTTCAGCTCCGGCTCCTCGGCGTTCACCTTCTACCGCGGCATCGATTGGCAGAAGATCCTCCGCGCCACCGGGCAGCCCGACAACCCGGCGATGGGCCAGATGATGACCGGCGTCCTCCACGACCCGCTCTTCCTCGCCACCCTGGCCCTCACGGCCTGCGGCTGCCTGGGCTACATGCTGTGGATCCGGCGCTACTTCGTGCCGCGGGTGGTCTGAGAGCGGCGAGCGGCGACGACGGCGAGTCAGCTAACCCAAAAGCTGCCGATCCGGGTCTCTAGCGGCAGGAGGCTTGAAGAGAAGCCCACACAGCCTGGAGCCTCGCGAGATCGATCGATGCGCAATTTCCGCTTTCTCGCTCTCGTTTTGTGCTTGGCCTCGGCTGCCTCGGCCACTACGCCGGACGAGGTGATGAAGGCGCTGCAAGAAAAGATCACCGTGACGAAGGTCAACACCTGGAGCGGGAGCATCGCCTCGCCCGGAACTGAGCTGGTCGTTCAAAAGGCGGGTCTCGTCGCCGGCGATCCGGACACCTTGAACAAGACAACCGTGGTGACGAACGGCGAGCTCACCAGAGCCGGCGGAGGGGTCCTGGGCGGTAGTTTCTTCAGCAATGGCTCGGCCGGCCATGAGCTGAAGGTGGGCGACAGAATCTACATCTCTGAGATTCGCGCGCTGCAGAAAAATGCGGGTTTCATGATTAGGATCATGACCGTCGGCACTTACGATGTCGTGAAGCACGGGACGACGAAGTCTGAGCACGGTTTGTCCTCCATCGCGTTCACCTACGACCCCAGCTTGGACTCGATGGACGCGGCCGCGGCGGTCGCCGAATTCGCCAAGTGGTTCAAGACCGACACCGAGGCCAGCGAGAGCAGGACCGTCAAGCTCGGTCAGACGCCAGCCGAGGTCGAGGCCATTCTCGGCGCGCCGGACAAGCGCATCGATCTCGGCCCGAAGAAAGTCTACGTGTACAAGGACATGAAGATCGTCTTCACCAACGGCCAAGTCGCCGATGTTCAGTGACCCCCTGTGCTCCAGCGAGACGCACGGCATCCTGTAGATCAGAGCTCCCGGGCCGCCGCCGGTTGACTCCCGGGCTCTGGATGTCCTAGCCTGCGCCTCCGCTTCTCGAGCCCCTCACGGCCGCGTTCCTGGCCGCGTCCCCTCCGTTTCCGGTAGGCCTCCCTTCTCCCGTCATCCGAGCGTTGTTCTCGCGGTGCAGCGCACCGCCGGACGCGCCTCGTTCCGCGACCGCGCGAGCGGCAGGAGAACCGGCAGAAGATGGACCGCGAGTTCGCCTACCTCGCCGCCAAGGCCGATCCCGCGACCCTGCGGGCGGCGAAGGAGCGCGTCCAGCGGCTGTCCAAGGAGCAGAAGCGGCGGAGCCTGGAGCGGAGGTGAGCGGGCGCCTCGCATAGAATCGACCCGTCCTCGTCGATGCCGAGCCAGGTCGGGAGCGCGCCGCGGAAGGGGGTCCGCCGGCGTCAGGATTCGCAGACGGAGCGTATGGTTTTGCAGCCGCTCCCGGAGCGCGGCAAGCCTCCGGGGGCGGCGGTGAACGATCGATCCCTGCGGCGCTAACCACCGGGTGCTCAAGGCTTTGTCCCGATCCGACGGCGGCCTGAGCTGGGTGGCACCCGGCTTGCCCTGAGGGACCTCCCGACGCGGCGCAATGACGCGCTGCACAGATGTTCGAGGGGGCCACCCACCATGCCGTCGAGCACCCACCAGCTCATCGCTCCAAGCGCCGGTCCGAGCGCCATTCCAAGCTCCCGTCCAGCCGCCCACACCGCCGCTCGCGTCGGGCGCTGGAGCGCGCTCGCGCTGATCCTCCTCGCGGCGCTCTCCACCGCGCGCCTCTCTGCGCAGGACGATCCACGCTTCCTCATCGAGACGATCATCGTCACTGGCCACCGGCGGCCGGCGACGGTGCGCATCGTCGTCGCCGAGTCGCGCCTGAAGGTGGGCGAGAGCTACGGCGAGAACGAGCTGCGCGAGGCGATCTACCGCATCCGCCGCCTGCCCTTCGTCGTCGACGCCGACTTCGCCCTCCACCGCGGCAGCCGGCGCGGCGCCTACGAGCTCGCCATCACCATCGAGCAGACCACCCCGGTCTTCCTCTCCTACGACCTCGAAGGGCTCTCCGCGCTCGAGGACTCGAACGGCCACCGTACCCTCCACGCGGTCGACAGCGGCTCGCTCGGCGTCCGCGAGTTCGTCGGTGCCGGCGGCCTCGCCTTCGCGAGCATCGACAAGGACGCCAAGAGCTACACCGCCGGCTACACCCAGTACGACCCCTTCGGCCGCGGCAGCTTCGTCAGCCTGAGCGTCCTCGGCAGCCGCGATGGGCACGATCTCGCGCCGATGCTCTCGGTCGGCACGCCGCTCTCCGGCAATCAGTCGCTGCGCGCCGATCTGAGCTGGGAGCGCAGCGACTTCTCGGCGGAAGGCTTCACCACCAGGACGGACCTGCGCGACGTCGAGCTCTCCTGGATCTACGACACCACCGACGATCCGCTCTTCCCCAGCCGCGGCCTGCGGCTGACCGCCGGCCCCTTCTACCAGAGCGCCAACACCGAGACGAGAGAGGGCCTGCTGCCGAGCGGCAGCGAGCGCATCGTCGGCCTCGACGCCAGCGCGGCGCGCTACTGGCCGCTCAGCGCGCGTCAATCGCTCGGCCTCCTGGGGAGCCTCGTCCGCCAGCGCCAGACCGTCGCCACCGCCGGCCTCCGGCTCGGCCCCCTCGACGAGTACACCGCGACGCTCGCGCTCATCCATTCGGTGAGCCTGTGGAGCGGCGAGCGCACGCGCCGCTTCGGCGATCTGCGCTGGCAGACCAGCGCCATGGAGACGGTGAACCACCCGGGCGGCCTCAACGGCACCGCGTTCACCCTGCAGACCGGCCTCGCCTTCCGCAGCACCTGGGCGGTGATCCACCTCGGCACGGTGGCGACCAGGAACCAGCGATGAGGCGCGCGGCGATCGCCGTCCTCTCCCTGCTCGCGGCGGTGCGCGGCCGCCCGGCGCTGCCGGTCGCCGAGGTGGCGGGCGACGGGCGCCTCGCCCTCCGCTCGCTGCCGGCGGTGCTCGTCCAGCGCGAGGTCAAGGCCCATCTGATGACCGGCCTCACCACCAGCTTCGTCTTCGCGGTGACGGCGGCGGACGCCTCCGGGCACACGGCGCGCGGCGGCGGCCGGGTCGACATCCGCTACGAGCCGTGGGACGAGGTCTTTCACGTTCAGGCGGCCGCCGGCGCTCTCCGCCAGCGCGACAGCGTGCCCTCGTTCGACCGCCTGCTCGCCTGGTGGCAGGGGCTCCGCCTGCCGGTCGTCTCGACCGCCGGCTTGCGCGCCGGCGAGGCGTGGACGATCGACGTGCATCTCGACGTCATTCCCTTCTCGCTCGCCGAGCAGCGCGACACCCAGCGCTGGTTCACCGACTCGCTCGACAAGGGCGCCGCGCCGCCGCCGGGGAACCCACCCTCTACCGCGCCGGGCCCGCCCGCGCACGCCGTGCTCGACCTGCTGATCGCCACCTCGATCAAGCGGCAGAGCATGGTCGACTATGATTGGACGATCAAACTGCCGCCGGAGCGCCAGCATTGAGCCCCCGGGTGACCGTCGCCATCCTCGCCCTGACGCTCGCCGCCGCGGCGGCGGTCTTCGTCCTCAGCCGCCCGCTCGCCAGCGCCTGGTTCACCCTCGGCCTGCAGCCGGCGGTGGTCGAGCGGTTGGCCGCCTCGCTCGACGACCAGAAGCGGCTGGCGGCGCTCGATCCCGCCCGCGAGCCCGCCTATCACCGGCGCTTCGAGGAGACCGCCACCACCCTCAAGCGCCTGCGCGTCCTCGCCTACAACCGCGAGCGGGTGATCGCCCACTACCAGGCGGCGCTCCTCGCCCTCGTCGTCCTCGCCCTCGGCCTGGGAGGCGCCGCCTTCGCCTGGCACCAGGCGCGCCAGGAGAGCCGCCTGGGCCGCCTCCAGGAGGGGCTGGCGCGGCTCGCCGCCGGCGCTCCCGAGGTGCGCGTCGGCGAGCGGCGGCGCGACCTGATCGGCCGCATCGCCGCCATGGTCGAGGACGCCTCGCAGACGATGGCGAGCGACCGCCGCCGCCTCGCCTCGCTCGAGAACCTCGCCGCCTGGCAAGAGGCGGCGCGCCGCCACGCCCACGAGATGCGGACGCCGCTCACCGCCGCGCGGCTGGAGCTGACGCGCCTGCGCGATCACGTCGCGGCGGACGGCGCCGCCGAGCGGCTGGCGGCGAGCACGCTCGCCGAGCTCGACCGCCTCGGCCGCTTCGCCCACGCCTTCACCTCGTTCGCCCGCCTGCCGCGGCCGCGCCTGGAGGAGCGCGACCTCGCCCGCGACGTCGCCGAGTTCGCCGCCGCCTTCGCCGCCGCCTGGCCGCAGCTGACGCTCCGCCTCGCCTCTCCGCTGCCGCCGGCGCCGGTCGCCTGCGACCCCGCGACGCTCCGCCAGGTGCTGGTCAACCTGTGCGACAACAGCGCTCTCGCCGGCGGCCGCACGGTCACCTTCTCGCTGGCGCCACGCGCCGGCGGCGGCGCCGCCCTCGAGGTCGCCGACGCCGGGCCGGGCGTCGCCGCGGCGCTCCTCCCCCACCTCTTCGAGCCCTACCGCACGACCCGCCGCGTCGGCGAGGGGATGGGCCTGGGGCTCGCCATCTCGCGCAAGCTGCTGCTCGACCAGGGGGGCGACCTCGAGCTGGCGGCGAGCTCGCCGGCCGGCGCCACCTTCCGCCTGCTGCTGCCGGCTCCGCCGGCGGCCGGAGCGGTCGCCGGATGACCGCCGTCCTCCTCGTCGAGGACGACGAGAAGATCCGCTCGAGCCTCCTCTTCCTGCTCCGCGACGCGGGCTACGCGCCGCGCGGCATGGGCGCCGCCGAAGAGGCCTACCGGCTCCTCGCCGTCGAGCGCTGGCGCCCCGATCTGCTGCTCCTCGACGTTCGCCTGCCCGGCATCAGCGGCGTCGAGCTGCTGACGCGGCTGGCGGCGGAGGGCTGCCTGCCGCCGACCGTCATCCTCTCCGGCGAGGCCTCGATCAGCGAGACCGTCGAGGCGCTGCGCATCGGCGTCCACGACTTCATCGAGAAGCCTTTCAGCCGCGAGCGCCTGCTGCGCGCGCTCGCCAACACGCTCGAGCACGCGGCGCTGGCGCGGCGGGTCGCCGCCCTCGAGTCGCGCCTGGCGCCGTCGGCGGAGATCCTCGGCTCCTCGCCGGCGATGGCGACGCTGCGCGAGCGCATCGAGAAGGCGGCGGCGACCGACGGCCGGGTGCTCGTCATCGGCGAGAGCGGCACCGGCAAGGAGCTCGTCGCCGAGAGCCTCCACCGCCGCAGCCGGCGCAGCGGCGGCCCGTTCGTCAAGCTCAACTGCGCGGCGATCCCCGGTCCGCTGGTCGAGGACGAGCTCTTCGGCCACGCGCGCTGGGCCTTCACCGACGCCAAGGCGGCGAAGGCGGGCCTCTTCGAGGAGGCCGACGGCGGCACCCTCCTGCTCGACGAGATCGGCGACATGGACTTAGGTCTCCAGGCGCGCCTCCTGCGCGTGCTCGAGGACGGCCGCGTGCGGCGAGTGGGGGAGAACCGCGACCGCCAGGTCGACGTGCGGGTGGTCGCCGCCACCCACCGCGACCTCGAGGCGGCGGTCGCCGACGGCCGCTTCCGGCAGGACCTCTACTTCCGGCTCGCCCACCTGCCGCTGCAGGTGCCGGCGCTGCGCGAGCGGCGGGAGGACATCCCCCTCCTCTTCGCCCACTTCGTCGAGCGCTTCTGCGCCGAGCACCGCGTCCGCCGGCGGCAGGTCGAGGCGTCGATCTATCCGCCGCTCCTCGCCTACGCCTGGCCGGGGAACGTCCGCGAGCTCAAGCACCTCTGCGAGCGTCTGGTGGTCTTCGGCGCCGACCCGCTGACCCCGGACCAGCTGCCGTCGACGCTGGCGCAGCCCGTCCGCACCCCCGCCACCGGCCTGCTCAACCTGGCCGCGGCGCTGCCGCCGCTGCCGCTGCGCGACTTCAAGCAGCAGTGCGAGCGGGAGTACCTGGAGGCCGTCCTGCGGCGGACCGACTGGAACTTCGCCGCCGCCGCCCGCCTGCTCGACATCCAGCGCACCTACCTGCATCAGAAGGCGCTCGCCCTGGGCATCGCCCGCCCCGGCCGGGTGTCGGCGGACGAGCGGGCGGACGAGCCGAAGGCCGGCTCCGACGCCGACTGAGCGCGCCGCGGGCCGTCGCCGGCTACCCTTCCGCCAGCACCCGCCGGATGACGCTCTGCAGGGTATCGATGCTCGTCGGCTTGACGAGGTGGGCGCGGAAGCCGGCTTCGCGGCTGCGCTCGCGGTCGGACTCCATGCCGTAGCCGGAGAGGGCGATGGCGCGGAGGCTGGGGTGGGCGGTGTGGAGCTGGCGGAGGAGGTCGAGGCCGGTGCCGTCGGGGAGGCCGAGGTCGCTCACCAGGAGATCGACGGCGGCGCAGTCGACGGCGACGGCCGCCGCGATGCTGCCGGCCACCTGGACGCGATAACCGAGGCTCTCGAGGAGCGCCGCCAGGGCCTCGGCGCTGTCCGGATGGTCCTCGACGAGGAGGATGCTGGCGGGCTGCGGGCCGGGATCGGCGCTCTCCGCCGCCGGCGGAACGAGTTCCGGCGCGCCGACGGGCAGGCCGCCGGGCAGCTCGATGCGGAAGGTCGCCCCCTCGCCGCGCCCGGCGCTCGCGACCGACAGCTTCCCCCCGTGCAGGTCGACGATCGTCTTGCTGATGGCGAGCCCGAGGCCGAGCCCGGCGCTGCGCTCGAAGCCCTGCTCCTCGCCGCGCTCGAAGGCGCCGAAGACACGCGGCAGGAACTCCGGCGCGATGCCGAGGCCGCGGTCGACGACCTCGATGACGATGCGGCCCTCGCCGCCGCCCTCCCGGCTGCAGGTGGCGACGACCTCGCCGCCGTCGGGGGTGAACTTGATGCCGTTGCGCAGGAGGTTCCAGAGCACCTGGGTGAGCCGCGCCGGGTCGCCCCAGACCAGGCCCTCGCCGGCGCTCCCTTCGACGCGGAGGGTGACGCCGCGCGCCGCCACCTCCGGGGTGCGGCAGACGGCGGCGGCGTGCTCGACCACCTCCGCGAGGTCGAAGGCGCGGAAGTCGAGCTCCAGGGTGCCGCGGGTGATGCGGGCGAGGTCGAGCACGTCGTCGATGAGGCGCACCTCGAGCTCGACGTTGCGGCGGATCATGGCGAGCCTCGGGGCGAGGCTCGGCGGCAGGCCGTCGCCGACGGCGAGCTGGGAGAGCACCGCGAGCACCGGGGTGAGCGGCGTCCGCATCTCGTGCGAGAGGGTGGCGAGGAAGCGGTCCTTGGCGCTGCTCGCCGCCTCCGCCTCCCGCTTGGCGCGCCGCAGGTCGACCTCCGCCGACTTCAGGTCGGAGACGTCGGCGAGGCTGAAGATGGTGCCGAGGAGGCGCCCGTCGACGTCGCGCCAGGGGCCGGCCGAGACCAGCAGGTGGAAGCTGCCGCCGGCGCACTCGAGGCGCGCCTCGATCCCTTCGAGCGACCTGCCGGCGAGGA
Source organism: uncultured Acidobacteriota bacterium (assembly GCA_963755825.1). GTDB lineage: Bacteria > Acidobacteriota > Thermoanaerobaculia > Multivoradales > UBA5704 > DATBQN01. The sequence goes on from CAVWLA010000001.1 coordinate 2,291,987, forward strand.
CGTCGGTGATGGGCAGCGCCTGGTCGTCCGCCGCCGCGGTGAGCGGGAAGGCGATGGCGAAGGGCAGCAGCAGCGGGCTGGCGCCGCACAGCCGGTGCGCCGCCTGGTTCGCCCGCAGCACCAGCCCTCCCTCGTCGCAGACGACGAGCGCGGCGAGCGCCTGCTCGAGGATCGAGTTGGCGAGGTTCTCCACCGCCATCAGCTCCTGGCGCCGCTTCTGCTCGGAGAGATCAGTGGCGATCAGGCAGTAGCCGGGGAAGCCCTCCGCCTCGAGGCCGTTGACGGCGAGGTAGACGGGGATCGGCAGGCCGTCGCTCGCCGCCAGCGGCAGCTCGGCCCTCCCGCTGCCGCGCTCGGCGACGCGGAGGAGCGCCTCGAAGAGCGGCCGCGCCGCGTCGGCGACGAAGCCGTGGATCGAGGCGCCGACGAGGTTCGAGGGGTGGACGCGGAGCATCTCGGCGAGCCGCCGGTTGGCGTAGAGCACGTCGCCGGCGGGGGTGAGCACCGCCGCCCCCTCGCGCATCTGCTCGACCACCAGCCGGAAGAGGAGGTCGGCCTCCTTGAGGAAGTAGATCCGCTCCCCCGTCTGGTTGTCGACGACGAGGGCGTCGACGGCGCCCTCGCGGATCGCCGCCAGGGTCTCCTCGGGCTCCGCGAGCCGGGCGCGCAGGCTGGCGATCTCCTCGAGGAGATGGTCGCGGGTCTTCTCGGCGTCGTCCATCGTTCCGGGGGCGAGCGGCGGCGGAGTGTCGGCGGCCGCTCGCGGTGAAGCCGTCGCGCCGGCCTAGCGGCCGGGGCTCAAGATGTCGAGACCCACCAGCACGCGCTCGGTCTGCGAGAGGTCGCCGATGATCTTGCGCACCGGCTCCGGAAGCTTCCTCACCAGGGTCGGGATGGCGAGGATCTGGTCGCCGCGGGCGAGCTCGGGATTCTTCATCAGGTCGACGATCTCGAGGCGGTAGCGCCCCGTGAGGTGGCTCTCGCAGAGGCGCTTCAAGTTCTGCAAGGCGACGATCGAGCGCGGTGTCTGGCCCGCCACGTAGAGGCGGAGGTCCCAGAAGTCCTCGCTCTCCGCCGGCGGCGGCGGTGCGGCGTCCGATGGGCTCATCAGGTCGGCTCCTCGACGGCGGGCGCACCGCCGGCTCGCGAGCCGCCGTCGACGCCCTGACGGACGCTCGCCAGCTCGCTGCGCTGATGCTCGCTGCGGTCGTGCTGCGCCTGCTCGGCGGCGAGCAGGCTCTCGATCTCTTCCTCGTGCGCCTCGTGCTCGCCGCGCAGCGCGGCGATCTGCGCCTCGACGGCGCGCTGCCGGGCCGCCAGCTCGCGACGGCGGCGCGCCACGTCCTGGACGCGCGCCGCGGCCGCGGCGCGGTCGCGCTCCTGCTGGGCGAGGCGGGCGGAGCCGGTGAGCACGCCGTCCGGGCCGAGGCAGATGTCGACCAGCTCGATGCCGCCGGCGCCGATGCTGAACTCGCGCACCTGGTTCGAGTGCGCCATGCCGCGCGACTTGAGGACGTAGACGCCGCGGTTGCGCTCGCCCGCCGTCTCGAGCTCGCGGAGCAGAAGCCAGGTGTCGACGATCGACGAGATGCCGAAGTCGCTCTGCTCGGCGGGCGCGCCGCCGGAGGTCAGATGGGTGAGGAGGGTGGTCACCTGGCGCTCCTTGAGGAAGTCGACGAGGCGGGTGAGCAGCGCCTTGACGTCGGTCGGCGTGGCGACCGAGATGAAGCTCCCCACCGGATCGATCACCGCCGCCTGCGGCTCGAAGGCGCGGATCTCGCGGTACATCCGCGCCAGGTGCATCTCGAGGCCCTGAGCGGTCGGCCGCGCCGCCTGGAAGCGCAGCAGGCCGGCGGCGATCCAGCGGTCGAGGTCGATGCCGATCGAGCGCAGGTTGCGCACCACCTGCTGGCGCGACTCCTCGAAGGTGAAGAAGAGGACGCGCTCGCCGCGGCGGCAGGCGGCGTCGGCGAAGGTCGCTGCGAGGCTGGTCTTGCCGGTCCCCGCGGTGCCGGAGACGAGGATGCTGCTGCCGCGGAAGAAGCCCTCGCCGCCGAGCATGGCGTCGAGGCCGGCGACGCCGGAGGGCACGCGCTCCGAGGAGACCTCGTAGCCGAGGCTGGCGGAGGTGATCGGCAGCACCTCGAGGCCGGTGTCGTCGATGAGGAAAGGGTATTCGTTGGTGCCGTGGGCGGTGCCGCGGTACTTGACCACCCGCAGCCGCCGGGTGGCGATCTGCTCGAGCACCCGGTGGTCGAGGAGGATGACGCAGTCCGAGACGTACTCCTCGAGGCCGTGGCGGGTGAGCGTGCCGCTCCCCCGCTCGGCGGTGATGACGGCGGACACCTCGCGGTCCTTCAGCCAACGGAAGAGACGGCGGAGTTCCGCCCGCAGCACCGCCTCGTTGCCGAGGCTGCTGAACAGGCTCTCCAGGGTGTCGAGGACGACCCGCTTGGCGCCGATCGAGTCGATGGCGTAGCCGAGGCGGATGAAGAGGCCGTCGAGGTCGTACTCGCCGCTCTCCTCGATCTCGCTGCGCTCGACGCGGACGTGGTCGACGACGAGCTTGCCCGCCGCCACCAGCGCCTCGAGGTCGAGCCCGAGCGAGATGGAGTTCTGCGCGAGCTCGGCGGCGGTCTCCTCGAAGGCCATGAAGACACCGGGCTCGCCGATCGCGGCGCCGTGGGCGAGGAACTGCAGGGCGAAGAGGGTCTTGCCGCAGCCGGCGCTGCCGCAGACGAGCGAGGTCCGCCCGCACGGCAGGCCGCCGCCGGTGATCTCGTCGAAGCCGTGGATGCCCGTCGGCGCCTTCCGCAGGGCGTGCACGGCGTGCGGCTCCGGCGACGGTTGAGAGTGTTCTGTCGACATCAGGCGGGAGTTCGGTGCGAGCGGCGAAGCTTCCTCTCTGCGATCACCGGGAGGATAGCATCCTGGGTGCCGCTGGCAATCGCCGCCGGCGGCGCGGGACGGGGGCCCGGCGCGCTCCCCCCGGCATCCCCGCTCACCTCTCGATATAGAGTCCATCGCCATGAGAACCTCGCGGCGGCAAGCTCGCGGCATCCTCCTCGGTCTCTGCGGGCTGCTCGGCACGCTGGCGATGGCCTGCGGGCGCTTCGACCACCCGACCGGCGCCGGCCCGCACGCCGAGCGGATCGTCTCGATCGGCCAGGAGTACAACGAGATCATCTGGGATCTCGGCGCCGAGCGCGACATCGTCGGCGTCGACCTCTCGAGCACCTACCCCGCCGCCGTGCGCAAGGTGCAGACCGTCGGCTACCACCGCGCCCTCTCCGCCGAGGGCATCCTCTCGCTGCGCCCGACGCTCGTCCTCCACGACGGCAACGTCGGCCCGCCGCAGGTGATGGCGCAGCTCGCCAGCCTGAAGATCCCCACCAAGACCTTCATGGCGACCAACGGCACGATCGAGGGCGAGCAGGCGCTCATCCGCGAGATCGGCGCCTACTTCCACCGCGAGGCCCGCGCCGAGGAGCTCTGCGCCAAGCTCGACCGCGAGCTCGCGGCGTCGATCGCCGAGGCGGCGCGCTATGCCGACCATCCGCGGGTGGCGGTCGTCCACTTCGGCCGCGCCTCGAACGTCTACCTGCTGGTCGGCAACGGCGGCAAGGGGGACGGCGGCGCCGCGGGGCAGATGGTGCGCTGGGCCGGCGCGCGGATGGCGATCGAGAAGCAGGGGATGGAGAGGATGGCATCGCCCGAGGTGATCGCCAAGGCCGACCCCGAGGTCATCCTGATGACCGAGTTCGGCTACGACCGGCTGCACGGGTCGGCGGCCGAGATCGCGGCGCTCCCCGGCGTCGCCACCAGCAGCGCGGCGGCGACCCACCGCATCCATCGGGTGGCGGAGCACGACCTGATGTACCTGAACCCCGAGTCGGGCGCCAGCCTCGGCCGGCTGGCGAAGCTCATCCACACCGGCAGATGACGGCCGGCGGCCGGCGCCGGCGCGCCGCGCCCGCGGTCATCGCGGCGCTCGCCGCCGCCGTGGCGCTCGCGGCGCTCCTCTCCATCCGCTACGGCGCCCTCGACTTCTCCTGGCGCCAGATGGCCTCGGCGACGGCGGCGCTCCTCTCCGGCCATCCTCTCGCCACCCTCGACGAGCGCATCTTCGCCGAGCTCCGGCTCCCTCGCGCCCTCCTCTGTCTCTTCGTCGGGGCTACGTTAGGCGTCGGCGGCACCCTCCTCCAGGCGCTCTTCCGCAACCCCATCGTCGAGCCCGGCCTCGTCGGCACCTCGAGCGGCGCCGCCTTCGGCGCGGCGCTCTTCTTCGTCTTGGGCCCCGCCCTCCCCTTCGCCGCCAGCGCCTGGGCGCTGCCGCTCGCCGCCTGCGCCGGCGGCGGCGCCGCGACGGCCCTGGTCTTCGCGCTGGCGCGCGGCGGGCCGGGAGGGCGCGCCTCGATCGCCACGATCCTTTTGACCGGCCTCGCCGTCAACGCGCTGGCGCTCAGCGGCATCGGCTTCCTCACCTACGTCGCCCGCGACCCGCAGGCGCGCTCGATCGCCTTCTGGAACTTGGGCACCCTCTCGGCGGCGAGCTGGCCGACGGTCGAGATCGTCGGTCTGGCGACCGTCGCCGGCACCCTCCTCGCCATGCGCTTCGCGAAGCCGCTCAACGCCCTCCTCCTCGGCGACGACGAGGCGGCCTACCTCGGCGTCGACGTCCGCCGCCTGCAGTGGATCGTGCTCTCGATCGACGTCGCCATGGTCGCCGTGGCGACCGCCTTCACCGGCGTCATCGCCTTCGTCGGCCTCATCGTGCCGCACATCCTCCGCCGCCTGGGCGGCGCCGACAACCGCTACCTGATCCCGGCGAGCGCGCTCCTCGGCGGCACCCTCTTGGCCCTCGCCGACCTCCTCGCCCGCGTCGCGCTGCGGCCGGCGGAGCTGCCGATCGGCATCGTCACCTCGCTCGTCGGGGTGCCGATCTTCCTCGCGCTCCTGCGCCGCAGCGCCTATGTCTTCTGACGCCGGCGCTGAGGCCGGCGGCGGGCTGGGATCCGTCGTGGCCCGCGGCGTCGTCTACGCGGCCGGCGGCCGCACCCTCCTCCACGGCATCACCGCCGCCTTCGCGCCCGGCCGCCTCCACCTCGTCATCGGCCCCAACGGCGCCGGCAAATCGACGCTCATCAAGGTCCTCGCGCGCCTCCTCGCGCCGCGCGACGGCCGCGTGCTCTATGGCGGCGAGGACGTCGCCGGCGTCCGCCGAGAGGAGCTCGCCCGCCGCCGCGCGGTGCTCTCGCAGGCGATCGAGATCGCCTTTCCGCTCGCCGTCCGCGAGGTGGTGGCGATGGGCCGCTACCCCCACTTCCGCGGCCGGCCGGCCGCCGGCGACGGCGACGTCGTCGGCGAGGTGCTCGCCTTCTGCGATCTCGCGGGCCTCGCCGAGCGCAGCTACCCGACCCTCTCCGGCGGCGAGCGCCAGCGCGTCCACTTCGCGCGCGTCCTGGCGCAGATCTGGCGGCCGCGCCCGGCGACCGGCCGCTGCCTCTTCCTCGACGAGCCGCTCACCTTCCTCGACGTCGGCCATCAGCTCGACTTCATGCGCAAGCTCCGCCAGCTCGCCGCCGCCCCCGACCTCGCCATCGTCGGCGTCGTCCACGACCTCGCTCTCGCCGCCCGCTTCGCCGACCAGCTCGTCCTCCTCCACCAAGGAGCCCTCCTCGCCGCCGGCGCGGCGGACGAGGTGATGACGGCGGAGAACGTCCGCCGAGCCTTCGGCGTCGAGCCGCAGAGCGCCGTCACGGCGGACGGGCGGAGACATCTGGTCTTCGAGTGACTGGTCAGGGAGAGACCACCGAGCCCTGGACAGCCCGAGCATCAGGGCGGTTAGGATTGCCCATTCATCGAAAGGGCGGCGCCGCAGCAGGGGGAGGCCGAGATGGGACATCTCTTCATCGATAACAACACGACCGAGGATCTGCAGCTCGAGATCAGCGGCGGTCCGGATCGGATCTTCAAGAAGCTCACGGACAGGGTGAAACGGGAGACCTGCGTCCCGGTGATCTGGTTCAGCCGCTGGAACGGCGTCTACACCGGCGAGGTGCACAACTTCGCCATCCGCTTCAGGACGGCGGGGAAAGAGTGCGCGATCGACCTGAGCCTGAGGGGCTATGCGACCACGACGACGCTGCACACCCAGACCAGGATCGGCGGCCAGGCTGAGGCATGGACCGACGGCTGGTACGTGCTCAAGGAGGGCGACCGGCTGGTCAGCCTCGGCTGGTCGCCGAGCCCTTCCGACTCCCTCTGGTTCCACGAGCCGTACCTGCGGATCGGCGAGCTGGTGAGCGGCACGTCGCGCCTGGAGATCTTCGGCTCGCCGACGAAGGTGCTGTTCTTCGACGGCGACCACACCTGGGTGGCCGCGCAGCCGGGGTTCTGCGACCGCGTGCTGGGGCCCGGCGACCACTACTGCGCTGCCAGCCGCTGGAAGAACGGCGTGTACACGCCGCCGGAGGGCAGGCTGATCGGCGCCGGTCCGGCGGATCTGGCGAAAGCCTCCGCCTTCGCCGCGGAGGGCGGGCGTTGCTTCACGCAGATGTCGCCGATGCCGCGGGACATCCCGGCGCAGGCGTGGGTCAGCTACCTGGTCAACGGCGTCTGCCACCAGATCACCAACCGCATCCTGACCGCCACCGACCTCTCGGTTTGGGACGAGGCGAAGGGTGCCCTGTGGTCGTACGGCGCCTTCGGCAAGTTCGGCACCCTCGTTCCCGCCAGCTTTCTTGCCCCGCTCCTGCCGACCACGGTTCTCGCCGTGGTTCAGCTGTTCTGCATCAAAGATCTGGCCGACATGTGGGCCCGTCACCGCGGGCCGTCGACCGCCGGCATCTCCGGCCTCGCCGATTCCGCGGCGGCGGGCGAGGGGGCGTCGATCGACCGGCGCATCCTGGAGCTGCATCTGGGCGAGGCGGAGACGCTCTCGACCGCGCCGGAGACCGAGGCGCAGGCGATGGAGCTCCTGGCGGGGGCGCAGCGGCGCCACCGGGTGGAGATGGAGCTGGTCTTCGGCTACGCCCTGCGAGAGGGGGTCGAGGAGGCGAAGCGGACGCAGGTGGTGGACGTCCTCACCGAGATGCACGCGGCCGACCGGGAGCTGGCGCGAGAGATGGTGCGGGTGACGCGAACCCGACCGTTCGATGGCTCCAGCCTGGCGACCGCCGCGGCGGAGGACACCGTGCAGCCCGCGTCCATGGCCGAAGTCACGACGTTCGTCGCCGCCGTGAACCGCGCTTGCAGCGCTCCAGCGAGGGATGTCGCCGGCGCTCTCGGCGCTGCCGAGTTCGAGCGCGTCTTCGGCTTCGCCGCCGACCAGGGATGCGCTCTGGCGGAGCCGGCGCCCCTTCTGGCGGCGGGACGGTAGTCGGCTGCCGGCGGTGCTACGCCGGAGTCTGACCTCGAACCGCGCGACCGCCCGTCCTACTCCAGCCGCTCGAGCGCCACCCGCGGATCGAGGTGGGCGGCGCGGTCGGCGGGGAGGTAGCCGGCGAGGAGCATGGCGAAGACGAGGACGGCGGGGGCTGTGGCGAAGGCGGCGGGATCGTGGGGGCTCACCTGGAAGAGGAGGGTCGAGAGCCAGCGGCTCGCCGCGACGGCGCCGGCGAGGCCGAGGGTGAGGCCGACGGCGGTGGTCAGCAGGGCCTCGCGGAGGATCATCCAGCGGATCTTCGCCGCGTCGGCTCCCATCGCCATGCGGATGCCGATCTCCGCCGTGCGCAGGCCGACGAGGTAGGAGACGAAGCCGTAGAGGCCGACGCCGCCCAGCCCCAGCGCGATGGCGGTGGCGAGGAGGACCATCAAGGCCGAGAACTCGACGCGCGAGCGCTTGCCGTGGACGATCTCCTCGAGGGTGCGGACGCTCGCCAGCGGAATCTCCGGCGCCACCTCGGCGATGGCGCGGCGGACGGCCGGCGCCAGCGACGACGGCGGCACGCGGGTGCGCACGACGAGGGTCGCCTGGCGCGCCACCCAGGCGCCGGGCTTCATCGCCAGCACCGGGTAGTAGACCGTCTCCACCGCCTCGGTCTCGGTGAGCTGGCGGGTGCGCACGTTGCCGGCGACGCCGACGATGGTGTACCAGGGATCGTCAGGGCCGCGCTTCCCGCGCTCGATGCGGAGCCGCCGGCCGAGCGCGCTGCGGTGCGGCCAGTAGTGGTTCGCCAATGCCTCGCTCACCACCACCGCGCCGGTGCGCCGGAACGCGTCGTCGCTCTCGATGGCGCGGCCGGCGAGGAGCGGAATCCCCATGGCGCGGAAGAAGCCCGCGGTGACGTACTCGTAGCCGATGAGAGGGGGCAGCTCGCCGGGCGGGCGCGGGAAGTCCTCGATGGCATGGCCTGCCATGCCGTCGATCACCAGCGGCAGGTAGGAGGTGGAGCCCGCCGCGACGACGCCAGGGAGCGCCGCGATGCGTGCCAGGGCGGCGTCCAGGAAGCGCGCCGCGGAGAGGTCGTCGCGGTAGTCGGCCGCGGGGAGAGCCAGCTCGACGGTGAGCGCGCTCCGCGGGTCGAAGCCGGGATCGACGCCGGCCAGCCGGCGGAAGCTCTCCAGCATGAGGCCGGCGCCGGTGAGCAGCACCACCGCGAGCGCCATCTGCAGGGCGACCAGCCCCCGCCGCAGGCGCTGGCGGCCGCGCGTGCCGGTGAGCGCCCGGCCACCCGCCTTGAGCTCGGAGCCGAGCTCGGCGTGGCGGCCGGCGCGCCAGGCCGGGACGAGGCCGAAGAGCAGGCTGGTGGCGGCGGCGAGGGCGGCGGCGAAGGCGAGCGTGCGGCCGTCGAGGGCGGCCGGCGTCAGGCCGACGAGAGCCGGCGGCCGGAGGGCCGCGAGCAGGCGGAGGCCGCCCCAGGCGAGGGCGACGCCGCCGGCGCCCGCCGCGGCGGCGACCAGCAGGCTCTCGGCGAGCACGCCGCCGAGGAGCGCCCGCCGCGGCGCGCCGAGCGCCGCCTGGATCGCCCGCTCGCGCTCCCTTCCCTCGCCGCGGACGAGGAAGAGAGAGGCGACGTTGGCGCAGGCGATCGCCAGGATGCAGAAGACGGCGCCGAGGAGGGTCCACAGCACGGCGCCGACGTCGCCCACCTGCTGGTCGCGGAAGGAGCGCACGATCGGCGCGATGCGGCCCTTGACGAGGAGGGCGGCGGTGCCGCCCGGCAGGTAGCTCGCGAGGCCGCTCGCCAGCCGGCGGAGGTCGGCCTCGACCGACCGCCGCGTCGCCCCCGGCGCCAACCGGCCGATGGCGTCGTCGTTGAGCGCCGCGAGGGACGTCTTCAGCGGCTCGAGGCGGCGCGGCAGCCAGAGCGCGGTGTCGAGGTCGGGGAAGGCGAAGCCCGCCGGCATGACGCCAACCACCTGCGTCGCGACGCCGTCGATCTTCAGCAGCCGGCCGAGGATCCCGCGATCGGCGCCCAGCTGGCGCCACAGCGGATCGGAGAGGAGGGCGATCGGCGGCCCGCCGGGGAGCTCGTCCGTCCGCTCGAACGCGCGGCCGAGGCGCGGCCGCACGCCGAGGAGCGGGAAGAGCGAGGCCGTCGCGGTCGCCGCCGGCACCCGCCGCGGCGCCTCGCCGGCGCTCCCCGCCACCACCAGGTTGACGGGGCCGGAACGGTAGAGGGCGAGCTCGGCGAGCGCCCGCTGGTGGTCGCGATAGACGGTGAAGAGGCCGTCCGAGACGCCCACCTCGGGGAGGGTGAGGCCCGGCACGGTGGTGCCGATCCACACCAGGCGATCGGCCTGCGCGTAGGGGAGCGGCCGCAGCAGCACGGCGTCGACGACGCTGAAGACGGAGGTGACGGCGCCGATCCCCACCGCCAGGGTGAGCACGGCGAGCGCGGTGAAGGCGGGCGTGCGGCGCAGGCTGCGCGCGGCGCGGCGGATCAGCACCGGCAACGCCGCCTCGAGGGCGGAGCGAGCGCCTCGTGTGTCACCCCTCGACTATACGGGAGTCCGCGCTAGGCGAACGGGCGGGCTCGGGCCTTCGACAAAAGACGAAGCGGTGGTTCGGTCGACTCTGGAAAGACCGCCGGACCACCGCCTCTGATGCAGACCCGCCGCGGGTGTGGGTGGGCCACGGCCCGCGGCATTTCTACGGAGGAACTATACATGAGCCGTTCGCCCTCCCCGGGCCGGCGCGGGCGGTCCCGCGCGACGCTCATCCCCTCCTTCGCCACAGCCGATCATCCCTGGAGCTGGCCGGACGTCATCCGCCTCGACGCCGGCTCGCCGGTGCTCGACCGCGACTCCCGACTCGGCCGCGACGTGGCGGCCTCTCTCCGCTTCCGGCCATGAGCGGCGAGACGACTGGGCTGGCCGACAGCAGCGCCAGCGCCGCGCCGTGGACGGCGGCGCACTTCTTCTCCCAGCTCGCCGAGCTGGGTCCGCTACGCGTGATGACGCAGTCCGGTCCGAGCACCTTCGAGGCGCTCTGCCGGGTGGGGCCGTTCGGCATCTCGCAGGGCTATCTCAACGCGATCGCGCCGGCCTATCACTGGCACCTGCGGCTGGAGGGATTCCGCCACCTCCGCTCGCGCGACGAGATCCACCGGCGCTCGGGCCGGCGGGTGCTCTACTTCGAGCTGCGGAGCGCCGCCCGCCGGGCGCCGTTCATCGCCATCTACCTCCACCGCCCGCCGGGCGCCGAGCTCGCGAGCGAGCGGCGCTTCGCGGCGCTGCACGGAGAGCTCGCCGGCGGGGTGCCCGTCGTGCCGCCCGGCGAGGAGGCGTCGTGAGCCGCCGGCCGCCGAGACCTTCCTCGACGTCTTCGGCGTCGACGCCGAGGTCACTGCCGAGGACGGCGGCCTGCGCATCCGCGTGCACGGTCCGGCGGATGCCAAGCGCAGCCTGTGAGACGCTGTCCATCACCCCGAGACCCTCGAGAAAGGAAACCGATGTCGTCACGCACCAGCGCACCCCCCGCGTCCCCCCCGCTGCCGGCGGGATTCCTCGCCTGGCAGGTCGAGCTGCGCCGCCACACGGCGCGCGAGCGGAGCGGCGCGCCGCACGCCGGGGTGGCGCCGCTCCTCATCGTCAAGCGGCCGGGCATGCCGCTCGGCGTCAGCGCGCACTCGATCATCTGCGGCATCCTGCCGCGGGCGGAGCGCCTCGCCGAGAAGACGGCTGAGTTCCGCGCCATCTACGAGGCCGGGGTGGCGAGCGGCCCGCGGACGATCTACGACCGCGGCCTCGCCTACCTCCGCGACTATTACCTGGCGGCCGAGGACTTCGACGCGGCGAGCCTCTCGACCCTCCTCGGCGCCGACAGCTCGCTCGCTCTCGCGCTCCGCGCCGAGCCGCGCTGCGAGCTCGTCTTCTACGTCTTCGATCTCGCCGACAAGACGGAGATCGGCCGCTTCCGCTGCATCCAGGTGAGCTGCCGCGCCGAGGTGCTCGCGGCCGGGCCGGTGTTCGACAACGTGTGGTGGCACAACACCCTCTTCCACGGCAAGGCCGGCCATTCCGTCGTCGTCCACTTCCACCACGAAGCCTCCCACGGCACCGCCTTCGGCGCCTTCGAGCGGCTGGCGGCGGACTAGCGGACGGCGCGGCGCGCGCCAGCGCGCGTCAGGCGGCGCGCTCGCAGCTGCTGAACGAGAAGGCGTAGACGCGGGTGCCGGCGGCGGCGAAGCGGAGGGTGAGCGTGCGGCGGGCGAAGAGGGGGGAATCGAGGAGGGAGACGAGGCGCGGCCGCTCCCAGGCCGCCCAGGTGGCGCCGTCGCGGAGGCCGAGGTCGGCGCCGCGGTGGCGCGCACCGACCGGCGCGCCGTCGAGGAGGACGAGCGCCTCCCCCGCCGGCGCCAGCACCGCGTTGACCCCCGCCGCCTCGCAGACCAGCGTCAGCTCGGCCCCGGGCTCGCGGGTCTCCAGGTACTCGGCGGCGTGGTACCAGAGGCCGCGGGCGCCGAACATCCCCGGCGGCACCTCGATCTCCCCGAGGTGCCGGACCTCCTCGTCGGGCCGGTAGCCCTCGGCCGCCATCAACCGGCCGCGGTGGTACCCGGCGTAGGCCTCCGGCGACGGCGGCAGGCAGACCGCGCCCGGCCGGTCCTCGGCGCGGAGCGGCGCCAGCAGGTCGGGCATCGGCGCGGTGTCGCCGGCCTCGCGCAGCAGGCGCTGGATCCAGCCTTCCGTAACGCCATAGGCGCCCTCACCGAAGTGCTCGTAGCGCAGGTAGCCGCGGGCGTCGACGAGATACTTGGCCGGCCAGTAGTGATTGGCGAAGAGCTGCCAGGTCTTGCGCTCGGCGTCGAGGAGGACCGGGTAGGGGATGCGCTCGGCGGCGACCGCCGCGGCCACCAGCTCCGGGCTGGCGCTGACCTCGAACTCCGGCGTGTGGACGCCGACGATCGAGAGGCCGCGCGCCGCATAGCGCTCGTGCCACGCCCGCAGGTAGGGCAGCGTGCGCAGGCAGTTGACGCAGGTCGCCTCCCAGAAGTCGACGAGCACCACGGCGCCGCGCGCGAAGGCCATGCTGAAGGGCGGCCCCTGCACCCAGGCCCCGGGCGCCAGCTCGGGAGCGCGCAGCGGAACGTCGATCGACGGCACCGCGAGGCTTCGGTCTAGCCGAGCTCGATCTGGATGCCGCCGGTCCAGCCGGCGACGACGTTGTAGACCACCGCCGAGATGAGGCCGCCGAAGAAGCCGATGGCGCCGTAGAGGAGGGGGAGGAAGATCACCGCGCCGACGCCGAAGAGGACGCCGAGAAACGGCTGGTTGGAGCCCGAGGCCATGGCGCCGAAGCCGGCGCCGACGAGCGACATGATGGCGAAGAGACCGCCGATGACGAGGCCGAAGACCAGGTAGGTGAGACCCGCGATCTTGGCCGCCGACATGGGCTCGAAACGCTTGATGGTGCTGAGATTGCCGAGCATCTGCGCCTCCTTGGGTCAGTTGGCCGTGCCGCGATCCGCGGAGCCGTGCGCCCGCCGAGCGCCAGCCGGACGACGGCTGGCGGAGCTCGGGGGAGCCGCGGCGGGCGGGCGCGGCGAGAGAGCCTGGGCCGGGTGATTCCGGCGCCGATTTTAGCAGAGGGCGCCGAAGCCCTTCCGGCGGAGCGGCCGCCCTCGTATGCTTGCCGCGAGCATCCATGGCCGATCCCATCGCAGACCTGCCGCTGGCGGCGACCGCCGCGGCGCCGGGCGACGGCGCGCCCGCCAGCCTCGCCGTCCCCACGGCGCGGCCGCGGCGCCGCCGCCTCCTCCAGGCCGCCGCCGTCCTCGCCGTCGCCTGGCTCGCCTGGGAGGCGATCACCTGGCCGAACGTCGCCGTCCTCGCCCGCCACAACCCCGGCTCCACCGCCTTCATCGACGAGTACCGCGGCAGCGGCTGGTTCGGCCCGCGCAGGACGGTCGACTGGCGCTGGGTCTCCTACGGCAGGATCGCGGCGAGCCTGAAGCACGCGGTGCTCATCGGCGAGGACGACGAGTTCTTCTCCCACCACGGCTTCGTCAAGGACGAGATGGAGGACGCTCTCCGCGAGGCCTGGCAGGAGAAGCACCTGCCGCGCGGCGCCTCGACGATCACCCAGCAGCTCGCCAAGAACCTCTGGCTCTCGCGCTCGCGCAACCCGCTGCGCAAGGTGAAGGAGGCCGCCCTCACCAAGCAGCTCGAGCGCGATCTGCCGAAGCGGCGGATCCTCGAGATCTACCTGAACGTGATCGAGCTGGGGCCGGGGATCTACGGCGCCGAGTCCGGCGCCCGCCACTACTTCCATAAGAGCGCCGCCAGCCTCTCCCTCCACGAGGCCGCCGCCCTCGCCGCCAGCCTCCCCTACCCCGAGAAGTGGCACCCCGGCAGCCGCAGCCGCAGCTACCTCTGGCGCGTGCGCCTCATCGAGCGCCGGATGGGCAGGAGCATGTGGCTGCGGAGCGAGCTGTAGCAGCCCGCTGAGGGCTCACCCCAGCTCGCGCACGAAGACCTCGGCGCCGCCGCCGAGGCCGGCGGCGAGCTCGCGGAGCCTCGCGTGGTGGGTGAAGAGGATGACCTGCGTCTTCGTCGCCAGCTCCGCGAGCACCGCGAGCGTCGCCGCGCTCCGCGCGTCGTCGAAGTTGACCAGGATGTCGTCGAGGACGAAGGGCAGCGGCTCGGCGCGGGCGAGATAGCGCTCGAGGGTCGCCAGGCGGAGGGCGAGGTAGAGCTGATCGCGGGCGCCGTCGCTCATCCCCTCGACGCGGACGCGGCGGCCGTCCGGCCGCAGGCCGACGAGGACCGGCTCGTCGCGCTCGTCGAAATCGGTGCCGAGGCCGCTGTAGCTCCCCAGGGTGAGGGCGGCGAGCTGCTCGGCGGCGCGGCGCAGCAGCGGGTCCTGGTTCTCGACCCGGTAGCGCTCGATCTGGCGGCGGAGGACGGCGGCGGCGAGGCGGACGCGGGCGTAGCGCCGCACGTCGTCGCGCAGGCCGGCGAGGATCTCCTGCGCGCGCTCGGCGGCTTGCGCGGCGGCATCGCCGCCCGCCATCTGGCGCAGCTCCTGCCGGCCGCGCCCGAGCTCCTCGCGGAGCTGGCGCGAGCGCGCCTCCTGGGCCTCGATGTCGCGGTCGAGCTGATCGAGGCGGCCGGGCAGCGCGTCGGCGTCGATCGCCGCCGCCTCGCTCTCCAGAGCGGCGAGGGCGAGACCGTCCCCCTCCTGCTGGAGCTGCCGCTCGACGCGCTCGCGGTCGCGCCGCAGCTCCCGCAGCCGCGCCGAGTCGCGCTCGGCCGCCTCGAGGCCGGCGGTGCCGGCAGCGGTGGCGGCGCCCGCCTCGGCGGCCAGCGCCGCCAGCTCGCCCTCGGCGGAGCTGCGGGTGGCCTCGGCCGCCCGCAGCTCCGCGGCGAGCTTCGCCGTCCGCCGGTCGATCGCCGCGCGGCGATCGGCGGCGCGCGCCGCCGCGGCCGACAGCGCCTGGAGCTGCGCCGCGGCCTGCTCGGCGGGCCGGCCGGCGAGCTCGGGGGCGATCTCCGCGGCGAGGGCGCCGACGGCGGCGCGGAAGCTTTCCAGGTCGCGCTCGATCCCCGCCACGCGGCGATCGAGCTTGGCGACGTCGCCGAGCTTGGCGAAGGCGGCGCGCAGGAGCTCGACCACCTTGAGCGCCTCGGCCGGCCGCGCCTCGCGGTCGAGCCCGAGGTCGCGGACGGCCGCCGCCCATTCCTCCTGCCAACCGGCGAGGGCGGCGCGCGCCGCGGCCTCGGCGCCGACCGCGGCGCCGTGGCGGTCGGCGGCGTCGCTCTCGGCGGCGGCGAGACGGCCGGCCTCGGCGGTTCGCCGATCGAGGTCGCGCAGCCGCTCCTCCGCCGCGGCGAGCAGCGGCTCCAAGGCCTCGGCGTCCGATACCGCGAACGCCGCGGAATCGCCAGGCCGCGGCGGCGCAGCGAGCGCCGCGGCATCCGACACCGCGAGCGCCGCCAGCTCGCGCGCCACGGCGGCGCGATGCTCGGCGCGGCGGGCCCGCAGGTCGGCGAGCCGATGGCGCTCGGCGCGGAGCACCGCGGCGCGGCCGGCGAGCAGCTCGCGCCGGTGCGTCCAGGCGGGGTGCATCTCCCGCGGCGGCAGCGGCTCGATGCCGCAGGGGCGCCAGAGGGCTCGCCAGCTCGCCGCCAGCGCCTCTTCGTCGGCCGCCGCCTTCACCTCGTCGCGCGCCATCTCGCCGAGCGCCCGGCCGAGCTCGCCGCGGCGGGCGAGGAGCTGCGCCTGCTCCTGCACCCGATCGGCCTCGCGGCGGAGGCGGTCGGCGAGCGCGTCGGCCGCCTCGACGCTCCGCTCGTAGGCGGCTGCCGCCGCCGGCGCCTCGTCGCCCTGCCGCCAGGCGCGCCGCACCTCCTGCCAGGCGTTGTCGCGGCGCCTCCGCGCGGCGATCAGGTCGTCCTCGCCGGGGACGGCGCCGCTGGCGCGGAGCTCCTCCAGCCGCCGCTCGACCTCCGCCAGCTCGCCCCGCGCCGCGCGCTCGGGGCCGGCGGCAGCGCCGCGGCGGAGGGCCAGGGCATCGAGCTCGCCGGCGAAGCGGCGCAGCGTCTCCTCGGCGGGCACCGGGAGCGCTTCGAGCGCCTCGGCCGTTCCCTGCCAGAGGGGGAGGCGGGCGAGGTCCAGGCGCAGCTCCTCGTCGCCGCGGGCGAGGGCGGCGGCGGCTTCGGCGAGCGTCCGATCGAGATCGCCGGCCTTGCGCGCCGCGTCGAGGCGGCGGCGCAGCGGACCGGTGTCGCCGGCGGGCGGCAGCGCCGCGGCGGCCGCCCTCGCCGCCGCCAGCGCGCTCGCCGCCGCCGCGGCGCCCTCCGCCGCCAGACGCGCGGCATCCCGGAGCGTCTGGAACTGGCTGCTCAGCTCCTGGATGCGCAGCCAGCGGTCGAGCGCCGGCCGCAACGCCTCCGCCTCCTCCACCGTGAGGCCGGGCCTCACCTCGTCCAAGAGCTCCGCGGCGGCGGCGCGCGCCTCGCCGCGCTCGCCGAGCAGGCGCGAGCGGTCCTCGCCGTTCTTGGTGTAGAGCTCGACGCCGCGGTAGAGCCGCTCGATGGTCTCCGCTTGGTCGAGCACGGCGCCGGCGACGGTGAGGGTCGCGGCCTCCTTCTGCACATCCGCCAGCTCGGCCGCGGCGCGGGCGCCGGCCGCCGCGGCGGCGCGGAGCGCCTCGCGGTTGGCGCGGCGGCGGTCGCCGAAGTCGCCGGCGAGGAGGCGGACCGGGCCGAGCTCTTCCAGGCGCAGCAGGAGGTCGCGGCGCTCGCCCAGCGCCGGCTGCAGCCGGCGGATGCGCTGCAGGCGGCTGCGCTCGGCCTGGCTCGCCGCGAGATCGCGCTCGAGGGCGTCCGACTCGGCGCGCATCGCCTCCAGCTCGCGGCGCTTGCCGTCCCACTCGCGGCCCGACAGCGACAGCTCGGCCTGCTCCCGCTTCGCCTCGCGCTGCGCCGCGAGCGCCTGGTTGATGCGCGGCCGGGAGCCGCGGGGCAGGAAGAGGGCCTCGGCCTCGGCGTCGAGGCCGGCGAGCACCTGGCGCAGGTTGCGGGTGCCGAGGCCGGCGGCGAAGAGGGCCTGGCCGACGTCGCCGCGCTGCGCCAGCAGCTCCTCGCCGCCGCGCACCAGGCCGTCGTGGTCGAGGCCGAAGAGCGACGAGAAGACCGCCTCGTCGATCCCCTGCAGCGCGCCGGCGAGGAGAGCCTCGTCGAGCGGCGTCTCGCCGTCGGCCGCCAGCAGCGTCGCCCGGCGGCCCTTGCGCCGCAGCAGCTCCTGCTCGCCGCCGTCGCTCCAGCGCAGGCGGGCGCCGACGCGGAGCTGGTCGTAGGGGTGGAGGAAATCGTCGCCGCTCCGCGCCGGGAAGCCGTAGAGGAGGCACTTGAGAGCGCGCAGAGCCGAGCTCTTCCCCGCCTCGTTGGGTCCGTAGACGAGGTGCAGGCCCTGGGTGCCGCCGGAGAGGTCGAGCCGGCGGTCGGTGAAGTGACCGAAGGCCTTGAGATGGAGCTCGAGGAGCCTCATGGCCGGCTCATCGGCGCCTCACGGCGCCGGCTCCGGCGCCGCCAGCAGGCGGGCGAGGAGGAGATCCTTCACCTCCTCGAGCAGGCCGCGCAGCCGCGCGGGATCGGCGGGATCGAAGGCGTCGGCGTCGGCGCCGGCGGCGCCGGCGAAGAGCTCGGCCGGGAGCTTCGCCCGCAGCTCGGCGAAGCCGGCGGCGAGCTCGGCCAGCTCGCCCTCGCCGGCCTCGAGGTCGCGCACCGTGCGGAGGAGGCCGCCGAGCGCGTCCTCGCGCGCCAGAGCGCCGGCGAGATCGGCGGCCGGACGGGTCTCGAAGCGGACGCTCTCGATCCACAGCGCGCCGCGGCCGAAGCCGTTGCCGAGCGCCCGCAGCTCCTCGCGCCAGCGGTCGGCATCGCCGGTGAGCCCGGCGTGGAGCGGCGAGGCGCCGTGGAGGCGGAGGCGCGCGGCGAGCGGGCGGCCGGCGGCGCGCGCCAGCTCGCCCTCGAGGCCGCCGCGGACGCGGTCGAGCATCTCGCCCTCGCTCGCCGCGCCGGCCAGGTCGACGGCGCAGACGGCCCAGCGGAAGACGTCGAGGTCGCGATGCTCGAGCCGGGCGACGCCGAGATCGTCGACGGTGACGAGCGTCGCCCCCTTGCCGCCGGTCTCGCGGATGTGGCGCCCCTGGAGATTGCCGGGGTAGACGATCCAGGGCTCGGCGGCGACCACCTCGCGCTGGTGGACGTGGCCGAGGGCCCAGTACTGGTAACCGCGCGAGCGCAGGCCGTCGATCGTCGCCGGCGCGTAGGCGGCGTGACCGGGCCGGCCGTCGAGGCTGGTGTGGAGGAGGCCGATGTTCCACAGATGCGGCACCGCCGGCGGATAGGCCGCGGAGAGGTCGTCGGCGACCGCGGCGTGGGCGAAGCCCTGGCCGTGGATCGCCACCCCGGCGCTCTCCAGCAGCGCGGTCTCCGGGTGGCGGGTCGAGAAGACGCGGACGTTCGCCGGCGGCCGCAGCACCTTGGTGATCTGGCTCGCCGCG
The DNA here is from genome assembly GCA_963755825.1 of uncultured Acidobacteriota bacterium. Lineage (GTDB taxonomy): Bacteria > Acidobacteriota > Thermoanaerobaculia > Multivoradales > UBA5704 > DATBQN01. Next base: position 2,310,445 of record CAVWLA010000001.1, read on the forward strand.
TCGTGGTTGCCGGCGGCCAAGAAGACGGGGATGCCCGCCGCCGCGAGACGGCCCATCTGGGCGGCGAAGAAGAGGCCGGTGTTGTAGTCCTTCCAGTCGCCGTCGTAGAGATCGCCGGCGAGGAGGAGGAAGGCGACCTCCTCGTCGAGGGCGAGATCGACGAGCGCCTCGAACGCCCGCCGGGTGGCGCCGCGGATCTCCTCGACCGGCGCGCCGTCGTAGCGCGCGAGGCCGCAGAGAGGGCTGTCGAGATGGACGTCGGCGGCGTGGAGGAACTTCAGCATGCGGCGATCGCGCCGTCCACTCTAGCAGGGCGCTTGCGCACGTCAACCGGCTGCCGGGCAAGAAAAAGCCCGGAGAGCGAGGAGCGCTCCGGGCGGGAACACAGTCCGCGGTGCGGCCGCCTAGTGCAGGCGCGGCAGCGGGTGGCCGTCGGCGTTGACGCGGAGGGCCCAGAGATCCTGTCCCAGGATGACGCCCTGGTTGATCTGGAAGCCCTGCACGTGCGCCGTCCAGACGCCCGGCGTCGGGTTCGCGACCACCACCCGCTCCGGGCTGCTGAGAGTGGCACCGTCGAGGATGACGTTGCCGTTGGGGTCGACGAGGACGAGGTCGAGGTCGTTGACCGGATAGGCCGCCCAGTCGTGGAGCCAGGAGAGGATCAGCGACAGCTGCGCCTTGCCCGGCGGCACCTGGAACTGGACGATGTCCTCGTCGCCCTGCTTGACGGCGCCGACGGCGATCGCCGGGCCGGGATCGACCCGCTGGCGGTCGACGACGACGTCGGCGGAGACCGGCGCGGCGTTGTTGGTCGAGCCGGAGACGGTGACGCGCACCAGGCCGGACTCCGGCAGCGACAGCGGGAAGCTCGCGTCGCTGACCAGGAAGGTCATCGGCACGTAGGTCGCCGCCGCCGAGGTCGGCGCGTCGACGATGGTGACCGCCACCGAGTCGCCGAGCACCTGGTTCTGCTGGGCGACCGGCGCCAGGACGATGTTCTTCACCGTCACCGTGAGGCTGGCGTCGGTGACGTCGGCCGGTACGTAGAGCTGCAGGTTCTGCCCCGGCAGCAGGTTCGAGACGTGCTTGGTGTAGTGGTCGCCGACGAAGTTGATGGGGAAGATCCCCAGCGGCAGCAGGTTCAAGGCGACGATCGGCGAGCCGAGGCCGGACGGTAGCGTCGAGTCGACGTGGCCGGCGGCGAGCTTTGCCGCGGCGGCCGGGATGTCGAGGAAGCCCGAGCCGCGGTCGATGCGGCCGGAGCCGTCGGTGATCAGGCTGGCGTTGCCGGTCGCCGCGAGAGCGTTGCGGATCTTGGTCGCCGAGGCGGTGGGGAACGATTGGCGCAGGAGGACGGCGGCGCCGGCCGCGGTGGGCGAGGCGAACGAGGTGCCGGAGACCAGCGAGATGCCGCCGTTGGCGCCCTGGGCGAAGGTGGCGAAGCCGTTGGCCGAGACGTCGACGCCATAGCGGCCGTCGGCGGTCGGACCGCGCGAGCTGAAGGAGGCGGTCTGGATGCCCGGGAACGGCCGCACCAGCGGGCCGAAGCCGAGGCCGAAGGTGACGTCCCAGAGCACCCGCTCATGGATCGGGGTGCTCGAGGCGGCGAGCGAGAGGGCGCCGAAGCCGGTGGACGGGCTCTCCGAGGTGAGCGCCGAGGGGCCGGAGTTGCCCGACGCGGTCGCGAGAGTGATGCCGACGGCGAGCATCTGCTGGGTGAGCAGATCCTCGACGTCCTTGCCCGGGTAGAGGGTGAGCCCGCCGAGGCTCATGTTGACCACCTGGATGGGGAGCGAGTTGTAGACGCAGGGATTGTTCTCGGCGCCGCAGCCCGGATTGATCGGGGCGACCGGCATGCCGTTGTTGAAGTTGCGGCGCAGGGTGATGGCGCGGTCCATGGCCGCCGCGATGCGCGACACCGCGGCGCCGCCGCCCGCCGAGTTGAAGATCTTGAAGGCGTAGAGGCTGGCGCCGGGCGCCACGCCGACCATCGGCACGCCGGCCTCGGTGGACGGGCAGCCGAGCGCGGAGCAGGGGATGACGCTGCCCGGCGCGTTCGCCTGCAGCGACTGGACGAGGGTCGAGGTGGCGTCGAAGAGGAAGATGACGTGGCCGGCGATCACCGTGCTGACCCACGTCCCGTGGTCGCCGTTGAGCGTGCTGGTCGCCGAGGTCACCGGATCCTCCGACGCCGGCACGAAGCTCTCGCCGCCGAGGATCGAGCCGGCGACCGCCGGCACGACGGCCGGGTTGTTGGCGATGCCGGTGTCGATGACGCCGACGACGACGCCGGTGCCGGTGATGCCCTGGGCCTGGAGGGACGAGGCGCCGATGAGGTCGTTGTTGAAGCTGTAGTCGGACGGCGTGCCGCTCGCCAGGGTCTTGATCTGCGCCGTGGTGACCGCCTGCGCCGAGCGGGCGGCGGGGAGGATCTGCGAGCGCTCGGGGATCGGCGCCGACAGCACGGTGTCCTTGGTGATGTTGACGACGTCGGTGCGGGCCTGGAGCTGGGTCACCGCGGTGACCGGGACGCTCACCACGGCGCCGGCGATGTTCTGGAACTGGAGGGTGACCTTGGCGCCGGGGATCTGCGCCACCGCCGCCACGACGCCGGCGCAGTTGGGCGTGCAGGTGACGATGTAGGAGCGGACGGGCGTCGCCGCCTGGGCCACCGAGCCCAGCGTCAGCGCCGCGAAAACGAGGAGAGACATGGTCAACCGGGACTTCCTCATGAAACCTCCTTGGACCGAGTGCAGGATGCTACGCTTCGCTCATCGAAAGCGCGCCGCCCGCACGAGTTCGAGCTGCGGCTCCAGAAAGCTGAGTCGCGCCACCAGGTGAAAGCGGGACAAAAGACGGACATTTTCGAGACCGCTACGGTTCTCGGGCGGGGTGAGCCGGCATGAACATCGTCGGCATTTCTGCTTTTTATCACGAATCCTCGTGTTGTCTACTGCGCGAGGGCTCCATCGTGGCCGCCGCCGCCGAGGAGCGCTTTTCGCGCCGCAAGCACGACGCCGCCCTCCCCGTCGCCGCCTTCCGCTTCTGCCTCGAAGCGGGCGGCCTCTCCCCCGCCGATCTCGACGCCGTCGCCTTCTACGAGCTGCCGGTCGAGAAGCTCTCGCGCCAGCTCTGGGCGGGGATCCCGGCCGGCGCCTCCGGCGACCTCGCCTGGCTCGACCCGCGGCGGCCGGAGCGCGCGATCGCCGAGCGCCTGGGGGTCGACTGCCCCGTCCTCACCTTCCCCCACCACCGGTCGCACGCCGCGAGCGCCTTCGTCTTCTCCGGCTTCGCGACCGCGGCGGTGCTCACCGTCGACGGCGTCGGCGAGTGGGCGACGATCACCTACGGCCGCGCCGACGCCGCCGCCGAGGAGACCTTCGAGGTCTTCGAGGAGGTCCGCTTCCCACATTCGCTCGGCCTCTGGTACTCGGCGGTGACGAGCTTCCTGGGCTTCGCGGTCAACGGCGGCGAGTACAAGGTGATGGGGCTGGCTCCCTACGGCCGGCCGAGGCTTCTCGCCGAGATGCGGTCGATGGTCGCCTCCGGGCCGGGCGGCGCCTGCCGCCTCGACCTCGGCGTCTTCGACTTCGTCCGCGGCCGCTCGATGTTCTCGCCGGCGATGGCCGAGCGGCTCGGCGGACCGCCGCGGCGGCGCGGCGAGCCGCTCACCGACTTCCACCGCGACGTGGCGCGGAGCGCCCAGGAGGTGCTCGCCGAGATCCTGCTCGAGAAGGCGCGCTACCTCCAGGCGCGGAGCGGCTGCCGCGACCTCTGCTTCGCCGGCGGCGTGGCGCTCAACGCCGTCGCCAACGGCCGGCTCGCCCGCGAGGGGCCGTTCGAGCGCATCTTCATCCCGCCGGCGCCGGGCGATAGCGGCGGCTGCCTGGGAGCCGCGGCCCTCGCTCACCGGTCTCTTTCACGACCGGCCGCTCACAACCGCCGGCAGCCGCTCCAACTGGCACTGCTCGACGCCCGCCTGGGGCCCTGCTACGACAGCGAGGAGATCGCCGCCCTGCTCGCCGCGAGCGGCCTCGACCCCGCCGGCATCACCGATCTCCGCGGCCAGGAGAGCGAGCTCCTCGCCGAGACGGCGCGGCGGCTCGCCGCCGGCGAGGTCGTCGCCTGGTTCCACGGCGCCATGGAATTCGGCCCGCGGGCGCTCGGGGCGCGGAGCTTCCTCGCCTCGCCCCTGGACGCCGCCCTCCGCGAGCGGCTGAACGCCGTCGTCAAGCGCCGCGAGCCGTTTCGGCCCTTCGCGCCGAGCGTCCTCGCCGAGCACGCCGCGGCGCACTTCGAGCTCGACCATCCGTCGCCCTACATGCTGGAGACCTGCCGGGTGCGCTCGCCTCTCGAGCTGCCGGCGATCACCCACGTCGACGGCTCGGCGCGGCCGCAGACGGTCGAAGCCGCCACCGCGCCGCGCTTCGCCGCGCTCATCGAGGCGTTCCGCCGGCTGACCGGCTGCCCGATGGTGCTCAACACCTCGTTCAACGTCGCCGACGAGCCGATCGTCTGCTCGCCGGAGGACGCCCTGCGCTGCTTCGCGCTCTCCGGCGCCGACGCCCTGGTGCTGGAGGATTTCCTCGTCGTGCGCCGGGCGGTGCCGCCGAGCTGGGCCGCTCTCCTCGCCGCCGCCCGCCCGGACCATTGCGAGGCCGGCGGCGACGAGGCGGGGGCGATCGGCGAGAGCCTCTACACCTTCGTGTAGGCACGCCATGGACGCGCCGGCCGCGCGGCGTTAGGCTTCCAGCCGCCATGGACCTCTGCTGCCTGCATCCAGAAGGTCGCCTCTACCTCTCGCCGCGCATCGAGGAGTGGGCGCCGCTCGAAGAGCACGGGATCTCCGTCGTCTTCGATCTCGAGGGGGGCCTCGACGACTGCGTGCCGACGGCGCCCAACCACGTCCTCTACATCTACTTCCCGATCTTCGACGAGGACCTCCCCGACCTCGCCAAGCTCGACGCCGTGGCGCAGCTCGGGGCGCGGCTCATCCAGAGCGGCCAGACGGTGCTCTCGCACTGCGGCATGGGCTTCAACCGCTCGGCTCTCCTCGCCGGCCTCATCCTCGTCCACCTCGGGATGACCGGGGAGGAGGCGTTCTCCCACCTGCGGAGCTGCCGCCCCGGCGCTCTCTTCAACGACGTCTTCGCCGACTATCTCCGCTCGCTCACCGGCCCGCCCGCGGTCTGACCGCGATCTGACCTGATCACCACCGGCCCCCCATGGCCGACGGCCCGCCGCCCCTCCCTCTCCAAGATCCCCGCGAGGCCGCCGCCGCCGAGCTGGCGCGAGCCCTCTCGACCGCCGGCGGCCAGCGGCTGTTCCGCGACCTGCAGCGGCTAGGGATCGTCGCGCTGCCGCCGGAGCCGGCCACCGAGCTGCCCGCAGAGCCAGCAGCAGCTGCTGCAGCCGGGCCGCCCGCACCCGCGCCAGCCGGCGCGCGCCCCATCAGCATTTGGACGCCGCGGCCGGCCGCCGCGGGAGACGCCGCGGGCGAGATCGTCTGGACCCGGCCGCCGCGCCTCCCCCTGGGCGACCACTACGCGACGGCGCCCGAGCTGCGCTCGCGCCGTGGCGGGCGGCCGCGGCGGATCGCCTTCTTCGGCGAGTCGGCCGCCGCGGGCTACCTCCACGCGCCGCACCGCACGCCGGCGGGCGTCCTCGCCGCGCAGCTCCGCGCGGTCGCCGGAGAGATGGAGGTGATCGACCTGGCACGGACCAACGAGACCCTGGCGCCGCTGGTCGAGACGGTGCGCGCCGCGATGCAGCTCTCCCCCGACCTGCTGGTGATCTACGCCGGCAACAACTGGAGCCTCCTCGAGACGCCGGAGCTGTCGCCTTACCCGCCCTCGGTGCGCGGCCGCCAGCGGCTCGCCGAGACTCTCCGCGACGGAGGTGCCCTCGGCCCGGCGCAGCGGGCGCGAGAGAGGCTCGCCGGCCTCGCCGGCGCCGCCCTCGCCGAGATCGCCGAGATCGCCGAGATCGCCGCGGCCGGCGGCGGCGGTGGCGCGGCGGCGGCCGGCGTGCCGGTCGTCCTCGTCGTCCCCGAGGTCAACCTCGCCGACTGGGAGACGCGGCAGCCGCCGATCTGGCTGCCGGGCGGCGGCACGGCGCGCTGGTACGCCGCCCTCGAGAGCGCGCGGATGGCGCTCGCCGCTGGCCGCTTCGCCGCCGCCGAGGCCGCCGCCTGGACGATGGTCGAGCTCGACGGCGGCAGCGGTCCGGTGCCCTTTCGGCTGCTCGCCGCCGCCCTCCGCGGCCAGGGGCGGGATGCCGCGGCGCGCGACGCCTGCATCTCGGAGGTCGACAGCGTCCACTACCCGCTCCTCGCCTTCCTCGCCGCGCCGCAGGCGACGACCCTCGCCCGCGAGCTGCTCCTCGCCTTCGCCCGCGACCGGCCGCGCTGGGCGGCAGTCGACCTGCGCCCGGTCTTCGCCGCCTGGACCGGCTCGCCGCTCCCCGGGCGCCGCCTCTTCCTCGACTACTGCCATCTCACCGCCGAGGGAATGACGGTCGCCATGGCCGCCGCCGCCGCCCAGGCGCTCCGCCTCCTCGGCCTCGGAGAGCCCGCCTGGGAGGACATCGCGCGCCGGCCGGCGGCGCTGGAGACCGGATCGGTCGCAACCGACGCCGCAGCTCTTCTAGGCGCCGCGATCCATACCGCCCATCGCATGCTGCCGGTGACGCCGGCGGATGGCGGCGAGATCGGCGACGGGCCGCGGATCGACCCCTGGATCGCGCCATGGATCGAGAAAGCGCTCGATGCCTCGCCGGCGGCGATCGATGCTCTCCTCGACCTCGCCGACGCGCGGACGGCGCCGCTCTCGACGGTGCTGACCGCCGCGCAGCAGCGCAACCTCGCCTCGCCCTGCCGCCTCGAGCTGCAGCACGGCTGGGTCTACGACTTCCTCGACGGCGACGTGCTGGCGGCGGCGAGCGCGGCGCTCGCCGCGCGCGGCCTCGCCGGCGACGCGCGGGCGGCGGCGGTGGCGGCCGAGATCGAGGAGCTGCTGCTCTCCCGGCTCGGCGTCGGCGCGGCGGGCACCGACATCGCGGCACCCTTCTTCCACGCCGAGCCGCTGGCACGCTTCTACCCGGAGCTGATCGGCGAGCCGGGCGCCGCCGCGCGCGCCCACCACCGCGCGCCGTCTCCGGAGTCGGCCTTCCATCTCGTCGCCGACGGCCGCCGCGACGTGCGGCTGACGCTGACCGCGCGGCTGGCGGAGGCGGCGCGGCGCGGCGGCGTGCGCATCGCGGTGAACGGCGCCGGCGTCGGCGAGCTGGCGCTCGCCGGGCGCTGGACGAGCGGCGCCGTCACCGCCCCGCGCGCTCGGCTCCGCCGCGGCCTCAACCGCGTCACCCTGCGCTGGCCGGAGCTGCCGCCCGCCGGCGAGCGGCCGCTCGAGGCGGCCATCCGCCGCCTCGAAGAGGGGCTCGAGGCCGATCTCCATCCGGTCTTCGGCGAGGTCTGGTCGCTCGTCGCTTGGGCCTCGCCATGACGGAGCCGCGCGGCGGCGGGTACAATGCGCCCTTCGAGCGGAGGTTCTCATGCGCTTATTCGCTTTCGAGGGGCTTCACTACACCGGCGGTCCCGACGAGGTCGGCCGCCTCGCGGCGCCGCCCTACGACCAGATCGACAATGCCGCGCGCGACCGCTTCCAGTCCCAGTCGCCGCACCAGTTCGTCCACCTGACGAAGCCGCTGCCGGCGGGCGGGCTCGACATGTATCGCCACGCCGCCGAGCTGCACGGGCAGTGGCTGGCGGCGGGTGCCGTCGCGCGCGACCCGCGGCCGGCGCTCTACCCCTACGTCATCGACATGGCGGGCGGCGGCCGGCGGCTGGGGATCGTCGGCCTCGCCGGCATCGACGACCCGCGGGTAATCCGGCCGCATGAGCAGACCCTCGACAAGCCGCTCGCCGACCGCCTCGCCCTGGTGCGGGCCACCCACGCCGATCTCGAGCCGATCCTCCTCCTCTCCGAGGACAAGGGGCGCCTCGAGCAGCTCCTCGCCGAGGACCTCGCCGGCGCCACGCCCTTCGTCGACCACGTCGACGCCGACGGCCACCACCACCGGCTCTACCGCCTCGAGGACCCCGCCCGCATCGCCCTCTACATCGCGGCGTTGAACGGCAACCCGGCGGCGATCGCCGACGGCCACCACCGCTACAAGGTCGCCCAGCGCTTCGCCGGCGAGACCGGCGCGCCGGCCGGCACCGCCGCCTCGGCGAAGCTCGCCGTGGTCACCAGCCTCGCCTCGCCTGCGCTCACCATCGACCCCATCCACCGCGCCCTCAAGGACCCGGTCGACCTCGGCCGCATCGCCCGCTTCGCCGCCGAGCGGACCCCCTGGGCCGGCGGCTCCGGCGGCGTCGGAGGCACGGGCGCCGCCTTCGCCGCCGCCGTCGCCGCCGCGCCGCAGCCGGCGATCGGCCTCTGGCCGGCGGCCGGCCAACCGGAGATCTGGCGCCTCGACCCCGCGGCGGCCCCTTCCCAGCTCCCCGCCGGCGGCCGCGACCTCCCGGTCCTCCTCCTCCACGAGGGGCTCTTCCCCGCCCTCGGCCTCCCCGCCGCCGCGGCGACCGACGGCACGGTCATCTATCGCAACGACCCGGAGGCGCTCCGCGCCATGGTCGAAACGGGAGAGGCGGCGCTCGGCATCTGGCTGCCGCCCATGCAGCCGGCGGCCTTCGCCGCGGCGATCTCCCAGGGCGACATGCTGCCGCCCAAGTCGACCCGCTTCCTGCCCAAGGTGATGTCCGGTCTGGTGTGGGCGGATCAAGCGTCGAAGCTGCTCTGACGCCCGCCGTCAGCGGACTCAACTGAGCCACTACCGGCGGTCGAGGTAGGTCTCCTCCCCCACCACCTCGGGGTCGAGCGAGAACTCGTAGAGCTCGAGGCCGCCGAAGAGCGCCTTGACCCGCGGATGCCCCGCCGCCTGCATGTGGCGGGCGCCGTCGACGGCGAGGGCACCGTCGTCGTCGAAGAGCACGACGTCGCGGTCCGCCGGCGGCGACCACTCCGGGCCGGGATAGGGGACCGCGCCGCGCAGCGAGAGCGGGCCGGCCTCCGGCCGCACGTCGACGAGGAGCGGCGGCCGCCCCTCGCGGAGGAGGCGGAAGACGGCGAAGGGCGAGATCTCGAGCTGGTGATCGAACTGGACCAGCGGCGTCTCGCCGTCGACGAAGCGGGTAGGCATGGCGCGGAGGGTATCGCGGGTCGGCGGGACAATCGGCCCGGGGCCGGCGCGCGCCGGCCCCTCGCTCGTCATACGGCTACCTTGCCGGCGGCTTCTGCGGCGGCTCGGCGGGCTTCGGCGCCGGCTTCTCGGCGCCGCAGGGGATCTCGGCGATCGGCGACCAGCTGCCGGCACCGGCGTGGCCGCGCACCTTGAAGGTCACCGTCTGGCCCGGCGCGCAGGTGATGCGCTCGGTCCACGGCCCGCTCCTCCCCTCCTGGGTCGCCGGGGAGTAGCCGCTGTCGTTGAGCCCCCAGAAGGGGGCATACCCCATGTGGTCGCCGCTCGCCTGGCCGATGCAGGTCCCGCTGCAGGCGGCGGGCGGCCCCGGCTGGCATTTCCAGGTGCAGCCGACGATCTCCGCCGCCGCCAGGCAGCGGCTGTTGAAGTTGCCGAAGACCGACTGGTCCTTCGAGAGGCAGATCACCTGGCGGCCGCCCACCGTCACCACCGGGTAGGCGTGGACGCGCTGGGTGTGGAAGCTGCACTCGGGGAAGCTGTCGCGATAGGCCCAGCTGCCTGAGGCGCCGCGCTGCCACTCGGCGCCGTAGCGGTCGCTGTCGATGCGGAACTCGATGTAGACGCCGGTCGCCCCGCCGCTCGCCCGCCAGGTGCCGGCGGCGCGGAAATTCCCCGCCTCGTCGGCGGTGAAGTCGGTCTGCTCGATCGCCGAGCGCGCCTTCTCGCAGAGCGGCACGGCGACGCGATCGGTCTTCGAGGTGTCGGCCCGCGCGCTCCCGGCGAGCACCGCCATGCCGGCGACCGCCGCGCTGGCTGCGAGCACCGCGAGGGCGCCGCCGCCAGCGAAGCGAGCGAGGCGAGAGCCGCGCGAGCGGGCCATCAGCGCCCCCCGCACGGGATCTCGGCCAGCTGCGAGAGGGTGCCGACGCCCCCCTGGTCGCGGACGCGGAAGGTCACCTTCTCGCCAGGCTTGCAGCGGACGACCGCCGTCCACGGCCCGAAATCCGGGCCGCCCACCGTCGCGTAGTCCTTGTCGTCGACGCCCCACAGGCCGACGAGGTTGAGGGTGCCGCCGCTCGCCTCGGCCGTGCAGGTGCCGGCGCAGCCCTGGCTGGCGTCGTCGGCGCAGTCCCAGGCGCAGTTGAGGATGCGGACGCGGAAGGTGCAGTCGATGTCGAGCTTGGTGGGGATCGAGCGGCCGCGCGGCAGGCATTCGACCTCGCGGCCGCCCTCCTTCACCGTCGGGCAGGCGAAGACGCGCAGCACCTGCAGGCCGCAGCGCCCGAAGTCGGTCTCGTAGTGGAAGGTGCCGCCGGTGCCCTGCTGCAGCTCGGCGTGATAGCGGTTGCTGTTGACGCGCATCTCGAGGTAGACGCCGTCAGCGTTGCCGCTCGCCTTCCAGGTGCCGCTGGCGGTCAGGTTGCCGCCCTTGACGGTGGCTTCCTTGACCTCGAAGGTGAGGCTCGCGTCGGCGCACTTGCCGATCGGGCCGCGGCCCGGCGGGCTCTCGGAATCGTCGGCGCGGAGGGCTGTCGGCAGCAGCGCCGACAGGAGGATCGCAGCGGCAACCAGCGCGAGTCGTCTCATGTTGCGGTGGATCTTATGCTTTCGCCAATGTTGGCGGCCAGGGGGCGCCGGCGGAGCGACCACGGGCTAGAGGGTGACCACCCGGTCGGTCTCCTCGATCATCCGCGAGAAGGTCTGCCAGCCGAGCATGGCGTCGACCGCCGCCTGCACGCGGGCGGTGTCGAGATCGACCAGCCGCGCCGAGGCGCTGCAGGCGTAGACGCGGATCGAGCCGTCGGCGCGCCCGGCGGCGAGCAGCGAGCTGAGCGGCGGCATGGCGAGGGCGTCGAGGCGCGCCGCGGTCACCGGCGGCGCCGGATCGTGCTCGTCCCAGCGGCCGCCGACCCAGGCGTCGAGGGCGCCGAAGAAGAGGGCGATGTCGACCCGCCGGCCAGCCGCCGCGGCGGAGGCGGCGAGCGACGAGATCTGGAAGCGCAGGTCCCAGGAGCCCCCATGGGCGAGGATCAGGAGGTCGGCCACGCGCCGGAGAGTATCAACCTCGGCGCCGGAGACCGCACCGAAAGGTGCTGGCTCAGTTCGGCTTCCTGCGGGCGGCCGCCTTCGGCGGCGACCTCGGTGGTGGCCGCCCTTCACGCCCTTCCAGGCGTCCGTCCTCGGAACCGAGCTGAGCCAGTACCCACGGAAAGGCCTCAAACGAAGAGCACCCGGCGATCGAGGCCGGGCGCTCGGTGGCGGAGATCGCCGGAATCAGGAGATGTGGTGGTCCGGGTGGACCGTCCACAGCTCGCCCGAGTAGAGGAGATCCTCGAGCTTGCCGGGGCCCTTGGTCGCCATCGACGCCTCGATCTGCTCGACGACGCGCGACTCGTAGGTGGCGTGCTCGACGCTGCGCAGGACGCCGATTGGCGTCGGGAAGCGCGGCGGCAGGAGCTGGGCGACGAGGAAGGCGGTCGCCGGGTTCTCCAGCGTCTCGTCCCACACCAGGCAGTCGTCGGGGCCGAGCCCGCTCCCCAGCTCGATGACCTCCATCTCGGTGCCGCGCATGCGGATGCCCTTGTCGCGGTTCTTGCCGAAGATCATCGGCTTGCCATGCTCGAGGTAGAGCGTCGCGTCGTCCTTGACGCCCTTGTCGGTCATGTAGGTGAAGGCGTGATCGTTGAAGATGTTGCAGTTCTGGTAGATCTCGACGAAGGCCGTCCCCTTGTGCTGCGCGGCGCGGCGGAGGGTCTCCTTGAGGTGCTGCTGGTAGATGTCGACGCTCCGCGCGATGAAGGTGGCGCCCGAGCCGATGGCGAGCGACAGCGGGTTGAAGGGGTAGTCGACGGAGCCGCCGGGCGTCGACTTGGTCTTCTTGCCGACCTCCGACGTCGGCGAGTACTGCCCCTTGGTGAGGCCGTAGATGCGGTTGTTGAACATGAGGATCTTGACGCCGACGTTGCGCCGCAGGGTGTGGATCAGGTGGTTGCCGCCGATCGACATGGCGTCGCCGTCGCCGGTGGCGATCCACACCTCGAGGTCCGGCCGCGCCATCTTGAGGCCCGTCGCCACCGCCGGCGCCCGCCCGTGGATCGAGTGGAAGCCGTAGGTGTTCATGTAGTAGGGGAAGCGCGACGAGCAGCCGATGCCGGAGACGACGACGAACTTCTCGCGCGGGATCCCCAGCTCGGGGAAGACCTGCTGCACCGCCGAGAGGATGGCGTAGTCCCCGCAGCCGGGGCACCAGCGGACCTCCTGGTCGGTCTGGAAATCCTTCTTGGTGAGGGTCGGTGCTTCAGTTGACATGCCGGGGCTCCAGGATCTCTTGGATCTTGTCGAAGATCTCGTGGCGGGCGAACGGGCGGCCCTGCACCTTGGAGAGCGTGATGATGTCCTTCAAGTAGCGGGCGCGGACGAGCATGGCGAGCTGGCCCATGTTCATCTCCGGCACCAGCACGCGCTCGAAGCGGGCGAGGATCTCGCCGAGGTTCCGCGGGAAGGGGTTCAGGTGGCGCAGGTGGGCGCGGCTGACCGAGAGGCCCTCCTTGCGCGCCAGGTTGACGGCGCCGGTGATCGAGCCCAGGGTCGAGCCCCAGCCGAGCACCAGCAGCTCGCCGCCCTCGAGGTCGCCGTGCACCTCGACCTCGGGGATGTCGTCGGCGATGCGCTCCACCTTGTCCTGCCGCAGGTGGACCATGTGCTCGTGGTTCGCGGGCTCGTAGTTGACGTTGCCGGTGACGTCCTCCTTCTCGAGGCCGCCGATGCGGTGCTCGAGCCCCGGCGTGCCGGGGATCGCCCAGTTGCGGGCGAGCGTCGCGGGGTCGCGGACGTAGGGGTGGAAGCCCTCCGGATCGGTGCGGAACTCCTGGCGGAGGTCGGGGAGCTCCTCGACCTTGGGCAGCTTCCAGGGCTCCGAGCCGTTGGCGATGTAGCCGTCGGAGAGGAGGACCACCGGCACCATGTGCTTCAAGGCGATGCGGCAGGCCTCGATGGCGGCGTCGAAGCAGTCCTTCGGCGAGGCGGCGGCGACGACGGGGAGCGGCGAGTCGCCGTTGCGGCCGAACATCACCTGCAGGAGGTCCGACTGCTCGGTCTTCGTCGGCAGGCCGGTCGACGGCCCGCCGCGCTGGATGTCGCAGATGACGACCGGCAGCTCGACCATGAGCGCCAGGTTCATCGCCTCGGACTTGAGCGCGATGCCCGGGCCGGAGGTGGTGGTGGTGGCGAGGGCGCCGCCGAAGGCGGCGCCGATGGCGGCGCACATGGCGGCGATCTCGTCCTCGGCCTGGAAGGTCGTCACCCCGTAGCTCTTGTAGCCGGAGAGCTGGTGGAGGACGTCGGAGGCCGGGGTGATCGGATAGGCGCCGAGGAAGAGCGGCAGGCCGCTGCGCCGGCTGGCGGCGACGAGGCCCATGGCGAGCGCCGAGTTGCCGTGGATGTTCCGGTAGACGCCCGGCTCCATCGCCGCCGGCGGCACCTCGTAGCGCACCTGGAAGAGGCCGGTGATGTCGCAGAAGTTCCAGCCCGCCTTCATCACCTTGATGTTGGCGTCGGCGAGCTCGGGCTTCTTGGCGAAGGCCTTCTTCAGATAGTCGACGGTCGGCTCGAGCGGCCGCGAGAACAGCCAGTAGACCATCCCCAGGGCGAAGAAGTTCTTGCAGCGCTCCTGCGACTTGTTGTCGAGGCCGCTCCCCTCGAGAGCGCGGCGGGTCATCGTCCCGAGAGCCACCTGGAAGACGCGGTGCTTGGCGAGGCTGGCGTCCTCGAGCGGATTCTTCTCGTAGCCGGCGCGGGCGAGGTTCCTGGGGTTGAACTCGTCGGTGTTGACGATGATGACGCCGTTCGCCTTCAGGTCGCCGAGCTCTTTCTTCAGCGCCGCCGGGTTCATCGCCACCAGCACGTCCGGCGCGTCGCCGGGGGTGTGGATGTCGTAGTCGGCGATGCGCACCTGGAAGGCCGAGACGCCCGGCAGCGTCCCCTGCGGGGCGCGGATCTCGGCCGGAAAGTCGGGGAGCGTCGAGAGGTCGTTGCCGAAGAGGGCCGAGGTGTTGCTGAACTGGGTGCCGGTCAACTGGATGCCGTCGCCGGAGTCGCCGGCGAAGCGGATGACGACATCCTCCAGCTTCTGCGGGGCGACGGGCTCGTCGCTGCGTTCCTTTTCCGCGACCGTCGTGCTCATGGGGGCTCCGAACGAAAGACCTAGCCCGGGCGGCTAGATGGGGGACTCGGGGAGGAGAATCGGATGCCCTGGATCAGGGCGCCGATTTGCTGCGCGATTGCCTGCGATCATCGACCGAAGAGTGTACCAGAAGAGGCGCGAAAGACCGGCCGCGCGTGCCGCGGCCGCCTGCCATGCCCGACAGTTACAACCTCACGCCGGCGGCGCGCCATTCCTCGCCGGCGCTCAGCCGAGCCGCGCGGCCATCCCGGCGCTGTACCGGTCCCGCCACGGGCAGGCACAGTCTTTTATAGGAAGCGTCCCGCGAGAGCGGCCGTGCCGCGCCAGCGGCTCGCTTCCTGTCTTCCGTCGCGTGACGGACAAGGAGGAAACGATGCGCAGAACCTCGCTCCTCGCCTTCGCCCTGGTCGCCGGCCTCCTCGCCGCCGGTGCCGTCCTGGCCACCTCCGCAGCTCCCCCAGCCGGCGCTCCCGCCGTCAGCCCGCAGACGGCACCGGCCTGGCTCGCGGCCGCGCCAGCCGGGGCTCAATTCGCCGCCGTCATGAGCTGCGAGCCGCCGACGCGCTTCTTCTGCGTCAACCAGCAGTGCCACTGCGGCGTGCAGTGCGGCTCCAAGGGCGTCGCCTCCTTCACCTGCAACGAGACCACCCACGTGTCGAGCTGTACGTGCAACCCCTGAGCACCCCCTTCAACCGCACCTGCAGCTGATCTCAACCCCGCGCCGGCCGTCCCGTCGATCCCCGACGCGGCGGCCGGCGTCACTTCTGAGCCGACCGCTCTGAATGGAGAAGCGCCATGAGAAAGATCTCGTCCCTGTGGATTGCCCTCGTCCTCGGCATCGTCGTCGCGGGCGCCGCCCTCGCCACGCCGGCGAGCGCCCCGACCCCGCTCGCCTCTCCGGCGGCGATCCAGGCGATCGTCGCCCCCGCTCCCGCCGCCAACGGCCTGCCGCCCGGCGCCCAGCCGGCGACCTTCTTCTGCCAGGCGAACCCCAATTGGTGCGTCACCGCCCAGTGCTACTGCACCGACCAGTGCATTCCGCAGCACGTCCCGGGAATCTTGACCGGCTGTTTCCCGTCCACCCACACCTACACCTGCACCTGCCAGCTCAACTAGGGGTCGGAGCACCGAGGTCCGCGAGGTGCGTCGACGCCGGGCGCGCCTCCGGCCTCCACCGCGGATATTCCCTCGCCGGAGCGGAATTCTCTCGCCGCTGGGAGGATTTACAACCTGGAGCCTAGCTTGAGCTGCAAGCGTCCAGGAGTTACAATCATCCGCCTCGGAGGCCGTCAACAGATGATGCAGAGCTCGTCGGCTATCCCCGCACGTCGGGGGAACCCAAGTTTCCTGAGCCCCGCAGCTTTCCTCGCTGCACTCCTCGTCCTTCTGCCCCACCTCTCCGCCGCCGCGCCGTCGCCCGAGCGCGCCACGGCGACCAGCGGATCGCCCTCCGCGGTGGCGGCGCTCCTCCATCAGGACAGCCCGGCCGACAGCCCTTCGCCGCGCGCGCTGCGCATGGCGCTCGACGCCGTCGCCTGCGCCCGCGCGCGCGGCGTCGCCGGCAAGGACGAGCTGCTCACCCTCATCGACTACTCCCTCCCCTCGACCGCGCCGCGCCTCTGGGTGCTCGACCTGGCGCAAGGCAAGGTGCTCTTCCACGAGCTGGTGGCGCACGGCGCGGGGAGCGGCGACAACGTCGCCACCCGCTTCTCGAACCAGGAGAACAGCCGGCAGACGAGCCTGGGCCTCTTCCTCACCCGCGACACCTACGAAGGCGGCAACGGCTACTCGCTGCGGCTCCAGGGGCTCGACCCCGGGGTGAACGACCTCGCTCTCGAGCGCAACATCGTCATGCACGGCGCCTGGTACGTCAGCCCGCAGCAGATCCAGCGCTACGGCCGCCTCGGCCGCAGCTGGGGCTGCCCGGCCCTCCCCGTCGAGAGCGCTCACCGCATCATCGACACGATCAAGGGCGGCAGCTTCGTCTTCGCCTATTCCTCGGCCGATAGCCGTTGGCTCAAGGCCTCGACCGCCGGGCGCTGCCCCGCCAAGCCGAGCGCGCCGGAGTCGCCGGCCGCCGTGCCGCTGGCGATCACCGCGGCGGCCCTCGCCGGCCGCTGACCGGCGTCTCGCCACCTCTCCCTCACAGCACAGCGCTCGATGGGTGCGCTGCGGACCGCGGACGAGTGAGCCGCGTCCGCGCCCCGCGCCCATCAGCCCGCTGTGAACCCGGGAGACCGCGATGCGCCACACCACGATCCTCGCCCTGACCCTCCTCGCCGGCCTGCTCGTCGCCGGCACCGCCCTCGCCAGCCCCGCACCCGCCGCTCCGGCGGCGGCTCAGGCCCTCCCGGCTCCGGCTCAGGCCCTTCCGGCCTGGCTGGCGGACGCTCCCGCGGCGCCGGCGGCGCCCGCGGTCGGCATCCCGCAGCCGAAGCTGCTGTCGATCGCCTGCGTGCAGCCGCCGACCACCTTCTGCGAGAGCGCCGCCTGCCAGTGCAACGAGCCCTCGTCGAGCTGCCCCTGCGGCGGCGTGCTCCTCAACTGCAACGAGACGACGCACCGGCTGAGCTGCGTCTGCGCGCAGTGCGGAGGCGTTCCGGCGCCCTGAACGGCTCCGGCGGCCGGTCAGAGCAGCGGCTGGATCGCCGCGAAGTAGGCCTCCGCGCCGAGCGGGTTCGGGTGGCCGAGCGAGGCGCAGCCGGCCTTGAAGCCGGTGAAGGCGTTCATCGCGGGATCGGAGCGGCCGGTGCTCGAGAGGAGGTAGTAATCGGTGGCGGCGCTCACCCGCTGGGCGCCGACCTCGTCCGTCGCGATCGAGGCGCCGAGCGCCAGCGCGGCGGCGAAGGCGAGCGCCTCGCCCCAGCCGGCAGGCGCCGCCATGGCGACCTTGGCATGGAGCTCGGCGGGCGCCGCGCCGCCGCCGAAGAGGCGGAGGATCTTCTGGATGATCTCGTCGACCAGCGAGGTGAGGCTCCAGATGTAGGAGTCGGGGGCGAGAGCGCCGTTGTCGGGGCCGAACTTCGGCGAGGCGAGCGCGAAGCGGTCGCCGAACTCCTGATTGGCGCCATCCACCACCTCCTGCAGCCGCGCCGTGCCGTAGCTGTACCAGAGCGCCGACTGCTGCACGATGCGGTTGGCGAAGGCACCCTGGTCGACCGCCGGATGAGCGGCCCACTGGAGGGCCGCCGCGAGCTCGCGCTGGTTGCTCCCGAGGCCGAAGAGGACCGCCGCTGCGGGAGAGACGCCGGCCGCCTGCAGGGTGCCGAGCGAGCCGCTGGTGAAGATCGGGTAATAGCCGGTGACGACCACCCGGCTCTGCGGGAAGAGCGCCGCCACCCGCCCCACCTCGAGCCGCATGCGGTCGTACACGTAGGTGTCGATGAGGGCCTTGAACTGGGCGTCGGTCATCCAATCGAAGGCGTTGGGATCGAAGCCCGCGACCTCGCCCGGCAACGCGGCGGCCGCGGCGAGGATCTGGTCGACGGCGCCTCCCGGCGCCGCGGCATCGCCCGCCGCGCAGGGGTCCGGCGAGCCGAGATTCCAGGGGACGACGATCTGCAGCGCGCCGAGATCGTTGGCGCCGCCGTCGAGGAGGATGAGGTCGGGCTGGCTGCCGCCGGGAGACCAATAGCCGGCGACCTGCTGCCGGAGGTCGGCCTTGAACGCCTGCCAGCTCGCGGGGTCCCAATCGTTCGACTGCAGGAAGGCCGCGTAGCCGGGCGCCTGCCCGGCGATCGAGGTCTGGCTGGCGATGCTCGGGAAGGAGCGCGGCAGCTCGCCGAAGAGGGTGTACTGGAACGGCTGCGGCAGCGCCGGCGCTTCGCACACCACGGCGCCCGAGTGAGGCAGCGCCGCCAGCTCCACCTGCTTGCCCTGCGAGGTCAGATAGTCGGCGGTGAGCTGGGCGAACTTGTGCGCCTGGGCGAGGCCCTGGCCCCACATGACCGAATCGCCGAGGGTCAGGATCTTATAGGGCGGCATGATCGCTCCTCCATGTATACCTGCAATTAAGATGCAGATACTTTAACACGCGGGAAGAGTGAGCTGCGGAGTCGCCGGCGACCGTCGGGAAGGTCGGGGCTAGGGGAGAAGCGAAAGACCGCCCGAACGGGCGAAGTGGCGGAAATCGGAGTCGCGGGTGACCAGGGGAACGTCGTGGTCGAGGCAGCTTTGGGCGATGAGTGTGTCGGCAAGGCGGGCTTTACGCCCTTGGGAGAGCAGCCCGGCCCGCAGGAGACCCGCCCTTTCCCAATAGCCTGTCAGAGGCGTGAGCATCGGAAGGTCCCGCAACAGATCTGCCACGGAGTCGAGAAGCTTGGGGTCGCTCAGCAGCTCGGTCAGGACGACGGGCGGCAAGACAACCTGACAGTCAGCGAGAGCGTGGTCGACGAGATCGACGTCGACGCCCTGCTCACCGGAGAGGAACGCGATCCAGGAGCTGCTATCGACGGCGATCACCGATCCAGGCGAAGCTCCTGCAGGTCGACCGAGAAGGCGACCTTTCCCTTGAGCCTGCGCAGCTCCGCATAGGCGCGGCTCGCCGCCACCATCTCGAGCCCCTGGCGGATCGTCGCGGTGATCCCTTGGCCGGTCGACTCCTGCGCTCGGACGAGGAGGTCGGCGGGGAGCTCGACGGTGATCTTCCTCGCTTCGCTCATGCGAATCACCTTACCAGTATACGACCCATACGGCAATATGGGGTCGACCCCGTGCTCGGGAGAACGCCCGACTACCGCGCCGCGCTGCGCGCGGCCTGCTCTTCCTTCGCTTTCGCCTGCCGCGCCGCCTCGACGAGGTTGAAGGCTTCGTTGCGCATCTTGGCGCGCTTGGCGTCCTCCTCGGGGTAGCGGGGGCGGTAGCCGAGGAGGCTTTCGTCGAAGGTGAAGGGCTTCACCAGCTCGGCCTTGCCGGCGATGGTCTGGTCGCGGTTGAAGTAGGCCATGTCGTAGTTGTTGCTCATGATGATGGCCTCCTCCGGACAGGCGTCGACGCAATAGCCGCAGAAGATGCAGCGCAGCATGTCGATCTCGTAGACCAGCGGGTACTTCTCGATGTTGACGTCGGGGTGCTCGCCGGCCTCGATGTGGATGCATTCGGCCGGGCAGGCCTGGGCGCAGAGGAAGCAGGCGACGCAGCGCACCGAGCCGTCCGGCCGCGTGGTGAGGATGTGGTGGCCGCGGAAGCGGTGGCTGTAGTCGCGCCGCTCCTCCGGGTACTGGATCGTCGGCAGCTTGCCGAAGATGTTCTTGACGAAGTGGCGCAACGTCACCGCCAGGCCGCCGAAGAGCGGCAGGTAGAGCCGCTCGCCGAGGCTCGGCCGGTAGGGGCGCGTCTCTCTGGGGTGGTTCTGCAGCCCGTCCCACTTGCCGGCATCGCTCGGCCGGCGATCGAAGGACGGGGAGGCCTGGCGCGACGGGCTCGTCATCGTTCGAGCTCTCCGGCGATGACGTTCAGGCCGCCGAGCGAGACGATGGCGTCGGCGAGCGAGCCGCCGTCGATCAGGCGGGAGAAGGTCGAGAAGATCGGGAAGCAGGGGGGCCGGCACTTCAGGCGGTACGGCTTGCTGCTGCCGTCGCTGATGGCGTAGAAGCCGAGCTCGCCGTTCGCTCCCTCGACCATCGAATAGGTCTCGCCCTCGGGCACCTGGATGCCGTCCATGATCAGCTTGAAGTGGTAGATCATGGCCTCCATCTGGTTGTAGCAGGCCTCCTTGGGCGGCAGCGCCACGTGCGGATCGCTGGTGATGTGCGACCCCTCCGGCATGCCGCGGTCGAGGAGCTGGCGGATGATCTTCAGCGACTCGCGGATCTCCAGCATGCGGATGCGGAAGCGGTCGTAGACGTCGCCGCCGTAGAGCACCGGCACGTCCCAGTCGACGGTGTCATAGAGGTCGTAGGGGTGGGCGCGGCGGACGTCGTAGGGGACGCCGGAGGCGCGCAGGCAGGGCCCCGTCCAGCCCCAGTTGACCGCCTCCTCGCCGGAGATCGCGGCGATCCCCACCGAGCGGTCGATCCAGATGCGGTTCTTCTCGACCAGCCGCTCGACGTCGTCGACGAAGGGCGGGATGATCTCGAGCAGCCGCCGGCAGCGCGCCATGAAATCGGGCGGCAGATCCTGCGACAGGCCGCCGATGCGGCCGTAGGAGACCGTCAGGCGGGCGCCGCAGCAGCTCTCGAGCAGGCCGTAGATCTCCTCGCGCGGCTGGAACATGTACCAGAAGTTGGTGAGCCCGCCGGAGTCGACCATCGTCGTGCCGTTGCACACGCAGTGGTCCATGATGCGGGAGAACTCGGAGAGGATGGTCCGCGCCCACACCGCCTTCGGCGGCACCTCGACCTTGAGCAGCGACTCGACGGTCCGGCAGTAGCCGACGTTGTTGATGAACGAGGAGCAGTAGTTGAGGCGGTCGGTGTAGGGGATCACCTGCTGCCAGTTGTGGGTCTCGGACATTTTCTCGAAGCAGCGGTGGAGATAGCCGATCTCGACGTCCGAGGCGACGATGGTCTCGCCGTCGAGCACCGCCATCAGCCGGAAGGTGCCGTGCATGGCGGGGTGCGACGGGCCGATGTTGACCGTCATCCGCTCGAAGAGGTCGTCCTCGTTCGAAGGCAGATCGAAGTGCGGCTGGTAGATCTTGTCCTCGGTCAGGATCCAGCGCCGCGCCGGGTCGTAGTCCTTGCGCAGCGGATACCCCTCGAACCCCTCGTGGCAGAGGATGCGGCGCAGGTTCGGATGCCCTTCGATGGTCAAGCCGAACATGTCGTAGAGCTCGCGCTCGAACCAGTTGCAGCCCTTCCACACCGGGATCAGCGAGGGGAGCGGATCGCCCTCGTCGACCGGCACCTTGAGGCGCAGCCGCGCGGCGCGCGGGATCGAGTAGAGGTGGTAGACGGCGTCGAAGCGCGGCGTGCGGTCCGGGAAGTCGACGCCGGCCAGATCGAGCATGAGGTCGAAGCGGGTCGCCGGGTTGTCGCGCAGCTCCTTCGCGAGGTCGGCCAAGATCTCGCGCCGCACGATCCAGGTCGGCTGATCGAGGCCGTCCTGGCTGGTGATGCTGCCGGCGGGGAACTTGGCGAGGACGCCCACCAGAGCATCCGATCCCGCCTCCGATCCCGCGCCCTGCCCGGCGGGAGCGCCCGTCTCAGGCCGGGGTGGTGACGCGATCGTCGACACGCGCGGCCTCCTGGGATGCGACCTCTTCCGCCTGCTGGAGCCGGATGAGCGTGCGGTTCTTCTTGCGGTCGCGGGTCACCCGCTCCTTGAGCTGCAGGATGCCGTACATCAGGCCCTCCGGCGTCGGCGGGCAGCCCGGCACGTAGACGTCGACGGGGATCACCTCGTCGATCCCCTGCATGACGTGGTAGGCGCGGTAGAAACCGCCCGAGCAGGCGCAGGCGCCCATCGAGATGACCCATTTGGGATCGGCCATCTGGTCGTAGATCTTCTTCAGCACCGGGGCCATCTTGTCGTTGATGGTGCCGGCGACGAGCAGCACGTCGCTCTGCCGCGGCGAGAAGCGCACCACCTCCGAGCCGAAGCGCGCCACGTCGTAGTGGCTCGACAGCGTCGACATGAACTCGATGGCGCAGCAGGCGGTGCCGAAGGGGAAGGGCCAGAAGGAGTTGCGCTGCGCCCAGTCCTCCAAATTCTCGAACTTGGTGGTGACCCAGCTTTCTCCGACGATGTTCATGGGGTGATCCTCTCGGGCCAGAGTCTACCACTTGTAACCGGCGGTCACAAGCGCTGTAACGTCAATGGATAGAGCGGCTTGCCGCCGAAATCGGGGATCTGTCCGGAAGAGATCTACGGTAGGGGCGGAGCTTGCCTCCGCCCGCCGTTGCAGGCATTTAGCGGCGGGCGGAGGCAAGCTCCGCCCCTACCGGTGGGCATGTGGTTTCGGCAGGGCGTAGCGCTTCGAGAGTCGGTCGCCGACGTCCGGCCGCGCGCCTACGAGCGCGCGGCGCCGGTGTTGCCGGTGGCGCCCTTCTCCACCTCGACGGGGAGCGAGACGTCGCCGGGGGCCGCGTCGAGGGCGTCGCGGAGGGCCTCCATCTGGCGGAGGTGGTCCTTCTGGGCGGAGACGACCTTGAGCAGCACGTCGGCGCCGGGCTCGCCCAGATCCTTGATCATCTTCGGGTAGAGGACGTCGTTCTCGAAGCGCTCCTCGGAGACGGCGCGGGCGAGATCGGTGTCCCTGCCGCGCACCTCGCCGGCGGCCTCGAGGAGCGCCATGGCCAAGCGGTCCTTGGCGCCGGCGAGCCGCGACCAGGCCTTGGCGACGTTGGGCAGCCCGTCGCGCTCCGCCTGCTCGGCGTAGGCGCGGAAGCGCGCGGCGCTCGCCGCCTCGCCGGTGAAGGCGGTCTTCAGGTACTCCTGGAGTCGCGGGATCCTCGACACGGCCGTCTCCTCGAAGATGAGCGCTGTTTTGATTTGTACGCCGCCCGCCGGGGCTCGCGTCCTGACCCGCGGCGGCTTCGCGCTAAGATGACGGGCGCCGGCCTCAACAGCCGGCGCCACGACCGGGCCATTCTATGCAACTCAGGGCAGCCGTCCAACCGCGGCGCGGCGAGCGGGCGGGCGGGGAAACTTCGCCTGCCGGCGCGCCGTAGACCCAGGAAGCGTGCGGGCGCCGCCGCGGCGCCCTCGAAGCCACCGTGACCGAGCGAACCTCCCGCCGCCGCGCCGTCGCCATCTCCGCGGCGCTCGTGCTCGCCCTCCTGGTGATCTTCGCCAGCGTGCACCTGCCCTACCTGACGACGCTGGCGCGGCTCGGCCTCGTCGCCTGCGCGGTGCTGTTCTTCTTCTGGGTGGCGGCCCGCCTCTACCGCCTCCTGCTCTGGAAGGTCAGCCGGCGCCTCGCCTTCTCCTACTTCCTCGCCGGCGTGCTGCCGATCTTCATGGCGCTCCTCCTCGCCGCCGTCGGCGCCTACTTCCTCGCCGGCTTCTTCATGGGGCACCTCTACCGCGACACCGCGCGCACGCTCGCCTACGAGGTCGAGACCCTGGCCGCCGACCGCGCCCGCGAGTTCCAGCAGAGCGGCAGGCCGGTCGTCGCCGACGGCGACGCCTTCGCCGTCGGCTACTACAGGAACGGCCGCCGGGTGGCGGGCGATCCGCGCACCCCGGCCGTCTGGCCGGCGCGCCTGGCCGAGCTCTGCGCCGATCCCGGCCGCGGCCGCCGCGAGCTGATGGTCCCCTTCATGCCGGGACCGCACGGCAACGTCACTCTCGCCGGCGCGGCCGCCTACCGCGGCGCCGGCGCCGTCGTGCTCTACGCCGGCGACCTCGAGCAGGCGCTCTCGGCGGCGAGCGGCGTCTGGGTCGAGCTGCTGCGCGCGGACGAGCCGGAGGCGGGGGAGGTCATCCACTTCCAGTGGAACAATCTCAACCTGCCGCTGCAGCGCATCCACCGCGAGCGCGCGGTGGGGAGCGCCGAGGCCTTCTTCAAGCAGCGCTCCGAGGGGAGCCGGCTGTGGGACGACCCCATCCTCTACTGGGGCGAGCGGGCGAGCCAGCTGCTGCGCTGGGACGCGCCGCCGGCGGCGGGCGGCGGGCGGCAAGCCGCCGCGACGCCCGCCGGCGCCGTGCCGCTCGACGTCACCCTGCGCTCGACGCCGCGCACCCTCATCCGCCACCTCTTCTCGATCTCGGCGGAGATCGATTCGGCGGCGTGGGGGGCGCTCATCGCGCTCGCCTTCCTGCTCTTCGACCTCTACCTCGCGGCGACCATCATGGCGCTCTTCATGATCGTCGGCCTGTCGCGGGCGGTCAACCGCATGAGCCAGGCGACCGCCGCGGTGCAGGCGGGCGACTTCTCGGTGCGCATCCCGGTGCGCCGCAAGGACCAGATCGGCGCCCTGCAGCGCTCGTTCAACCAGATGGCGGGGAACCTCGAGACCCTGGTCGCCGCGGCGGCGCAGAAGGAGTCGATCGAGAAGGAGCTCGCCATCGCGCGCGACCTCCAGCAGAGCCTCATCCCCACCGACCTGCCGGCGGGCGGCGCGGTCGAGTTCGCCACCCTCTTCGAGCCCTCGGCGGCGATCGGCGGCGACTACTTCGACGTCCTGACGCGCGGCCCCGGCCACCTCGCCGTCTTCATCGCCGACGTCTCCGGCCACGGCCTGTCGACCGGCCTGCGCATGGCGATGATCAAGAGCGCCTTGAACATCCTCGTCGAGGACGGCGCGCCGCCCGAGGCGATCCTCCGCCGGCTCGACTCGCTCGTCCGCGCCGACGTCGAGACGCGCTCCTTCGTCACCGCGACGCTCGCCCTGATCGACCTCGAGCTCGGCTGCCTCGAGATCTGGAACGCCGGCCATCCGCCGACCTATCTGCTGCGCGGCGGCGCGGTCGAGGAGATCCTCCTTCCCAGCTCGGCGCTCGGCGGCCTGGGGGCGTTCTACGACCGCCGCACCGTCCACCTGGAGCCGGGCGACGTCGTCGTCTGGCTCTCCGACGGCCTCATCGAAGCCCCCGGCGCCGACGGCCAGCCCTTCGGCTACGAGGCCACCCTCGCCGCGCTCGCCGGCCCCCGCGCCGGCGCCCCCGAGGTGCGCGACAGGCTGCTGCAGGCGATCGCCCGCCACGCCGGCCACACGCCGCCCGAGGACGACCGCACCCTGGTGGTGATGGAGTGGCGCGGCGTCACCGCCCGCGCCGAGCCGCCGCGGCTCGCCGTCGCCGCCGGGCGATCGCTGTAGCAAGGTTTTCTTCCGTCGCAATCCCGAAGGAGCCCCCGCCGAAGTCGGGTGATACGGTAAGCGCATGAATCAGGACGATCTCCGAAGCTACGCGGAGCGCGATTGGGAGCTGGTCGCGGCGGCCAAGCGGAGCTATTGGATCGAGCGCAAGCTCACGCTGCTTCCCGCTCAGGCGCTGGCTCTTGCGGAGAGCCTGCGCCTGCACGCGCGGGCGCTGCGTCCTGACTGGCCGTCGGCAGGCGACCGGCTGGAGGATGCCGAGGTGCATTCCATGGTTTCCGCGAGCTTGCGGCTTGTGCGCTGACTCGGTCGTCGTTCAGGCTCTGGCGGCGGCGGCTCCTGTGCTGCGCCGCGCGGGAGATCGCTGGTATCTCTTCGGCGCGCAGGCCGTCGCCATTTGGGGGCAACCGCGGATGAGCGCGGACGTGGACGTCACGGCGGCGATCACCAGCCAGCACGATGCCTTTGTCGAGGCGATGAAGGGAGCGGGTTTCGACCTCCGCGTCGACGACTGGCGACGCTTCCTCGCGCGCACGCGAGTGCTGCCTTTTCTCTACCGAGCGAGCGAGCTGCCGTTCGACGTTGTCCTGGCGGGTCCGGGTCTCGAAGACGAGTTCCTGGACCGTGCCATCCCCGTGCAGCTCGCGGGCATCACCGTTCCGGTGATCAGCCCTGAAGATCTCGTCATCACCAAGATCCTGGCGAGCCGCCCGAAAGACCTCGAAGACGTCCGCACCATTCTTGCAGAGCGCCACGCGCAGCTCGATCTGGCACGGGTGCGCTCACTCCTGGGCCTGCTCGAGCAGGCCCTTTCCCGAGGTGATCTCTTACCCGAGCTCGAAAGGTTGCTGGCGGCCGCTCGCGGCGCCTGACGCGGGCCACCGACCGCGCCGAGCCGCCTCGAGGCGCCGTCGCCGCCGGGCGATCGCTGTAGCAAGGTTTTCTTCCGAAACAGCAGTTTTCTGATAGCGGCGCCGTCGCCGCACGGTCTACAAAGGCTGTGGGACTGGCCGACATCCCGTCGCAGCGCCAGTCGTCACAGGAGATCAAGGCATGCTCGCACGATCTCGCGCCCGCGGACCGATCACGCTTCTCACCTTCGCCTTCGCCCTCATCCTCATTTTCACCACGGCCGCGCTCCCGGCGCGCGCCCAGGTCACCGTCGACACCACCAACCCCCATTTCCTCGACTACAACGGCGGCCACGTCCTCATCGGCATGTCGAGCGAGTACCTGCCGCACGTGACGCGGATGGCGTCGAAGGCCGCCAACCTCTGCACCCTCGACAACTACTCGAGCTGTCTCGCCAACCTCCACTCGCACGGCCTCAACTCCATGCAGCTCTGGCTGGCGCTCAACAGCAGCACCGGCCTGCAGGACTGCAACACGGTCAACACGCTCGATCCCCACCCCACCATCGCGGTCCCCTACGAGAACGAACAGCCGTTCTTCTGGAACGGCAGCAAGTGGCGCCTCGACCGCGTCGACGGCGTCTACTGGTCGCACGTCAACCAGGTGCTGACCGACGCCGGCAACCTCGGCATCGCGGTCGAGGTGACGCTCTTCGATCCCTGGGGCGGCCTCGCCGGCGGCACCAACCCGAGCAGCCCGTGGAACCCGGCCAACAACGTCATCGTCTCGCCGCCTAGCGTCTGCGGCACCGCGACGACCGCCGGCTTCACGGCGCCGCAGTACTTCGCGAGCTTCGACAACTCGACCTCGACGACCGACACCGCGGCCGCCAACCAGTGCGCACGGGCGCTGCAGATGGCCTTCCTCCAGGAGGCGGCGCAGGTGCTCAACGCCCACACCAATTTCTACTGGAACATCGCCAACGAGGTCGACCTCGTGCCCTCCGGCTTCACGGCGCCGAACGCCACCGCGCAGCTCAATTGGATCAACTGGGTGGCCGGAGTCATCGCCGGGGTCGAGGGCTCGGCGACCTATCCGGTGCGCCACCCGATGGCGATCAACCTCACCAACCAGACGACGATCTCGCTCGCCAACGCCTCGACGCCGGCGCTCGACTCGCACATCGGGATCATCAACGGCCACTACGTCGCCTTCGCCGCCGGCGGCTCGGTGGCGGCGCTCCCGCTCATCAAGAACAACTTCAGCGCCGCCCCGCGGCCCTTCGCCTTCGGCTTCACCGAGAGCCGCTCCACCACCTGCCCGACCCTTGTCGGCGCGCGGGCGGAAGCCTGGGAGTTCGCCTGCAACGAGGGCGCCGTCTACGACAACTACAACCTGGCGCGGAGCGACACCAACACGCTCTCCATCCTGGACTGGCTGGAGCACCTCGACACCTTCCTGGCGCCGCTCAACCTGCTCTCCTTCAACGGCCCGCAGACCGGCAGCACGCCGGCGTGGGCCAGCGGCCTGCCGGCCTACGGCAGCGCGGACGGCACCGGCACCAACTTCTACTGGTCCGCCTCGCAGGCGACGCGCAGCCAGTACGCCCTCTACATGCACCACAGCTCGATCCCGATGCTCGCCGGCGTCAACGGCTACCGCTACGCGCCGCCGGCGACCTGCCACACCTTCCAGAGCTCGATGAGCCTCTCCCTCGGCAGCACCACCCAGCACTTCAAGGCCGAGTGGTTCTTCCCCAGCACCGGCGCCGTCGCCTGCTCGCAGGACGTCAACTACACCGCCGGCACGCCGGTCCCCGTCACCTCGCCGCACTACAACTACGACCTGGCGCTCCGCCTCACCGCCTGCAGCCCCGGCGGCTCGGCCTGCGCCCCGGTCGGCAGCTGCAGCGCCACCCTCGCCGACGGCTGCCCACCGGCGGACCCCGCCACCTGCCCGCCGGTCGTCCACCCCTCCTGCCCCACCCCAGGCGTCGTCACCAGCTGCCCCGACGCCCCCAGCAACGACAAGTGCGTGTAACGCCGCACGCGTAGACCTCCCGCGGGCCGCCGCCAGGCGGCCCGCCTTCGCTTAGCAGACGGCGCTCGTCGCGCCCTACAGGCTCAGGGAGAGGCCTTCCACCGCGATCCGTCCCAGCCCGAACGTCGCGCCCTTGCCGACGTGGAGCACCTCGGCGGTGCGCAAGAGGGGAATGAACGGTGCCAGGTTGCCGACCACCTCGACCGTCCCCACGAGGCCGCCCATCTCCATCGACCGTCCCTGCCGGTTGCTGTAGCGCTGCCAGTCCTGCCAGTGGAGGTCGGACGCCCTGACGCGCACCGTGCCCGCCTGCTCGAGGAGCGGCCGGATCTCCCAGTCGATCGCGGCGCGGGGAGCATGGAAGTGCGCGATCTCGAGCGCCCGGCGGAGCATGGCGAAGGCGAGCCCGCGGAACCGGAGCTCCTCGCTCAGCCGCCCGCCGGCCTTGAGCCGCGTCGGGGTGAGGAAGCGGAGCACCGCGCGAGCCTCCTCGGTCGCCGGCGACGAAGCGCCGGCCGTCTCGCTCGAGGACTCCACTGGCGGCAGCACCGGCAGCGGCCCCGAGAGAGCGCCCGCCGCCGCCGCGCCGCGAGCGCGAGAGAACACCTCGCGGCTCCCCTCGGCGACATCCGGCGCCTCGACGCGATCGAGCGCAAACCGATGCCGGCGAGCGCCGAGCCCCGCCGCCGCCATGCGCTCGATCGCGAGGATGGCATGGGGCGAGAGGTCGGCGGCCTGGCCGAAGAGGACGAGATCGAATTCGAGCGGATCGCCGGGAGAGAAGCTCTCCGCCCGGCTCCGCGGCTCGAACACGTAAGGCCGCGGCGCGGTGGTCAACCCCTTGAGAAAAGGCGGCGGCGGACCCTCGATCAGCGTCTCGAAGACCCGCGTGTACGCGCAAGCCGCCCGCAGCCGGCAGCTCACGCACTCCTGCGCCGGCCCCATGCTGCAGACCGCGGCGCGGAGCGCATGGCCGAAGGCGCCGCGGAGAAGCGACCCGTGGTACGGCGGCAGCGTCGCCCGCTCGCGTGCCACGAGCGTGCAGCGGAGCCGGAGGTAGGGGATGCGCGGGAGGGTGTAGCGAAGGCCGCGATCCTCGGCGCCCGGATCAGCGAGCGAGCCAGGTGTGTGCTCCCCCTCGGTCATCGCCATCCTGAACGAAGCGCTCCGTTTCCCTTCGTGCATGGGCACATCTTCACCAATTGTCAGCCTGAACGTAGGGCACATCTTCACCCGTTGTCATCCTGAGCGGAGCGAAGGATGCGGGGGAGGAAAGGTTATCGATCGCCGACGCAGCTACGGTCGGTCGCAATCCCTCCGTGCTGATCAGGGCAATTCCGACCGAAGTAAAGGGGTTCATTCCTCTCAGCCCGCTTCAGAAGTCGCAATCCCTCCGTGCTGATCAGGGCAATTCCGACACAAGGCGCGTTGTCCTACCCAATGGGTCAAGCGTCCAGAAGTCGCAATCCCTCCGTGCTGATCAGGGCAATTCCGACGCGGTATCGCTGCTATCTATCTCCGCACTCAAACGTCGGTCGCAATCCCTCCGTGCTGATCAGGGCAATTCCGACGGTCGGTGCTCCCGGTGCCGCTCTCGTCTGGCAGGAGAAAGTCGCAATCCCTCCGTGCTGATCAGGGCAATTCCGACGCTCGACCTCCTCCAAGCCAGGAGCTGAGATGAGCCAAAAGTCGCAATCCCTCCGTGCTGATCAGGGCAATTCCGACGCTTTCAATGCCGTCGTCGGGCGCGCAGCCAAAATCAAGTCGCAATCCCTCCGTGCTGATCAGGGCAATTCCGACACGGCCAAGGAGCTGGGGCTCAGCCGCGTCGGGCTGAGCAAGTCGCAATCCCTCCGTGCTGATCAGGGCAATTCCGACAGCTATTTCCAGCATGTCCAAGCGGTGACTCTTCAGGAAGGTCGCAATCCCTCCGTGCTGATCAGGGCAATTCCGACTGTTGCCGGCACCGGAGGTCATCCAAAAAGCGGTCGAGAAGTCGCAATCCCTCCGTGCTGATCAGGGCAATTCCGACTGCCGGCCTTCCAACCCGCTGATTCTACGCGCCTCCCGAGTCCATTCCGTGTTACCCCCGAAATCCGGTCCCAAAATCCCACTCCGGCAGCCCATCTCCGAGTCTCCCGCGCCCATCCAACCCCTTGTCGCCATTCGACTTGCCTCCCGCCGTGTTACCTACCGGCCAAATTGTCGTTTTCTCGCTGGCATGCGATTCGCGTCATGGGAGTTACGGTTACCTCAGAGCACATACACCTCCGGATCCTCCGTCGCCTTGCCCAGCCCCAGGATCTCCACCTTCTGCCGGCATGCCTCGCAGAAGCGGTAGATCCGCACGCTGTCTTCCGGCTCGACGATCTCCCGCTTCACCCTCTCCCGAAGCCTTTCGACATCCGGCGCCTCGAGCAGGCACTCGAAGACGGAGAGCTGCACGCGCTCGCCGAAGTCCTGGAGCGCATGGGCGAGCCGGGTGCGCCGGCGGTCGTTCGGCACATCGTACGAGACGACGATCAGCACGGCAATCGGAAGCTCCGGTAGGTCTCGCCCTCGGTCAGCGCGCGCGCCAGGCGCTCGGCCTGGCGGCGGAAGAGCTGGCGGTAGGTCAGCTCCTCGCCGTCGACCGCGAACGGCGTCGCGAGCTCCTTCTCGTAGGCGGGGAAGTAGCGGCGCATCCCCTCATGGCCGAGGAGCACGCCGCCTTCGGCGGTCGCCGTGAAGTCGTCGGCCTTCAGAACGCCGAGGTTCAGCAGGCCGGCGCTCCAGCGATCGACCAGGGCGGCGCGGAGCTCCTCCACCAGATCGAGGGCGAGCGACGGCCGGCCGTAGTCGAGGCGATGGTAGAAGCCGATGTAAGGATCGAAGCCCATGCCGTCGAGGAGCGACTGGATCTCGTTGCCCACCAGCACGTAGCCGAAGGACAGCAGGGCGTTGACCGGGTCGCGCGGCGGCCGGCGGCTCCTGCCCTCGAAGCCGATCTCGGGCGGCACGAGGGCGCCGAGCATCCGGAAGTAGCGCGCCGCCGCGCTCCCCTCGACGCCGCGGAGCGAATCGAGAGTGGCCGCCGTCTCGACCGCAGCGAGCGATCCCTCCAGCGCCGCGATCTCCGCCGCGTCGACCGCCTGCGGGTGATTGCGCCGAAAGCGCTGGAGGACGGCCGCCGAGCTCTCGATCTTGGCGCCGACCACCTCCCGCGCCAGCGCCAGGCAGAAGGTCTCGTCGTGCGCCAGCTCGTACTGCTTCATGCGCAGCGGCACGTTGCGCCCCTTGGGCGGCGTGAGCTGGCCGCGGAGCCTGCCCGAGCGCGAGAGAAGGGCACGGCTCGGTGCCGTGGTCGAGGAGCTCGGCGAGCGCCTGCGTCGTCACCTGCACATTGCCGAAGATCAGCACGGCATCGAGCTTCAGACAGGGGACTTCGAGCAGCACGGCGTGGTCCTTCTCGACGATCAGGCGGTCGCCGGTCTTCCTCAGGACCGAGCCCTGCTCGGTGAGATAGAGCGTCGCCAGGAGCTACTCCGCCGGCTGCTCGGCGCGCATCTCGAGATAGGTCCAGAGGTCGAGCGGCGGCGGCAGCGACGGCGACGACGACTCCTTCCGGCGGCGCTCGAAGGGGAGATAGACCGAGTCCTTGACGAAGATGGCGCCGAGGAACTCGAAGCCCTGCTCGAAGGAGGTCGTCGCCGTCTTGTCGCGGTTGAGGTGCAGCTCGAGCTCGGCGACGAGATAGTCCGTCAGCTCGAGGGCCGCCTCCGCCGCCTCGCGGCTCTTGCAGAGCACGAGCAGGTCGTCCGCATAGCGGACCACCGCCTGTCCGAAGAGGGCGAGGCTCTCGTCGAGCTCGTCCAGGAAAAGATTGGCGAGCATCGGCGAGACGACCGAGCCCTGCGGCACGCCCTTCCCGAGCGGACCGACGCGCTCGCCGTCGTAGATCTCGGCGTCGATCCAGAGCTCGAAGAGACGGAGCACGCGCGGCTCGAGCGGCAGCTTCCGCAGGCGGCCGAGCAGGCGCGCGTGGGGGATGGAGTCGAAAAAGGCATCGATATCGGCATGGACGAGGAATCGATAGCCCCGCGTGCGCAGCTCGTTGACCCGATGCACCGCCGTCCGCACCGAGCGCCCCTGTCGATACGCGTGGCTCGCCTCCTCGTACTCGGCCTCGAACAGATCGCGCGTCGCGAGATAGACCGCGGTCTGCGCCACGCGGTCGCGCACCGTCGGCACCGAGAGCCGCCGCACGCCGCCGTTCGCGCCCTTGCCGACGCCGAAGCGCATCAGCGGGAACGGCCGGTAGCGGCCGCGACTGAGGCGATCCTGCAGCCGGCCGATCTCCGATTCGAGATCCGCCGCGAAGTCGCCGACCGTCATCCCATCCGCCCCGCGACAGCCGCCGCGCTCGCGCACCCGCTCGAACGCCGCGTACAGAGTGCGGCGCGCGATCACCTCCTCGAACAGGAGTGCCATCGGACGGTCGGTGTTTCTCCGGTTGGAAAGACACCGGCGGAGCCGGAAGGGGTGAGGCGATGGGAGGTGGACGCGGCTTGGACGGCTACCCCGGTCCCCGGATTCTGGCCCGCGGCATCCGGCAGGTCTGGGCGGCGGGGTTCGCCGCCGTCGCAATCCCTCCATACAGATCAGAGCAGTTCCGACGGGCCTCTCGACCGACGTCTACAAGTTCCAGATCAAGTCGCAATCCCTCCATACAGATCAGGGCAGTTCCGACATTTCCGGTTATTGCCGATTCTGCTGTGGTTCGAGAGTCGCAATCCCTCCATACAGATCAGGGCAGTTCGGACCGCATCATGGTGGCCCCAAACCCTGCCGGAAGCAAAGGTCGCAATCCCTCCATACAGATCAGGGCAGTTCCGACGCGGCCAAGCTCGACGCGATGAAGGCGAAAGGCATTGAGTCGCAATCCCTCCATACAGATCAGGGCAGTTCCGACTTGGCACTTGGCCAGATGACGGCGGGAACTCCCTTCGGAATCGTCGCAATCCCTCCATACAGATCAGGGCAGTTCCGACGCGAAGAAGATCGACTGCTCGGCGGTGACCGCTCAGTCGCAATCCCTCCATACAGATCAGGGCAGTTCCGACCGACCCCTACCGCGAGAAGTACCTCAAGGGAACCGGGTCGCAATCCCTCCATACAGATCAGGGCAGTTCCGACACATTCGTTCCCACGACGCCGAACCCACCGCCTGTACAGAAGTCGCAATCCCTCCATACAGATCAGGGCAGTTCCGACTCTACATGCAGGCGCACCAGCCGGGGGCGGGCAACGGTCGCAGTCCCTCCATACAGATCAGGGCAGTTCCGACGAGACAGAAGACTGTCGATAACCGCAAGGCAACCGAAGGTCGCAATCCCTCCATACAGATCAGGGCAGTTCCGACGATGTCGGATCCTACGCAGAGTCCATGATGCGGAAGGGCAGCTACAGTCGCAATCCCTCCATACAGATCAGGGCAGTTCCGACGCTGTCGACGCGCAGGAAGAAGCCGACGAGGCGCAAGAGTCGCAATCCCTCCATACAGATCAGGGCAGTTCCGACGCACGAGGGTCCCACGACTTCGCGCCGTATCGGTGACCAGAGTCGCAATCCCTCCATAAAGATCAGGGCAGTTCCGACGGAACTGTCGAAAAGAGTGGCGTGAAGAAAAAAGAGAAAGAAAGGTCGCAATCCCTCCATACAGATCAGGGCAGTTCCGACCTGGAAGAGCTCCAGATTGTTGGTGCCCTCCGAAGAAAGGGTCGCAATCCCTCCATACAGATCAGGGCAGTTCCGACCTTCGATTTGATCGAGAGTGAGTCGCACGCCGCCATCGAGTCGCAATCCCTCCATACAGATCAGGGCAGTTCCGACTGCGGCCTCGCCAACCCGCTGACTCTACGCGGTTTCCGGACCGGTTCCGTGTTACCTCCGAAATCCGGGCTCGCGGAGCGGCGTTTCTCTTCCATTTCGCACCCTCCTCTACCGTTACAAACTCTTCTCCGCGCTCGGTTTACAGCCTGCCGTGTTACCTACCCGCCAATTGGGCGTTTAAACGTTGGCATGCGGCTCGCGTCATTGGGGTTACGGGCATGGCGGCTCCCCTCTCACTACCGAGACCGCCCGGCCGCCGATCGCAGCTTGTATTGCAGCACGATCTCGACCGGCGCGCCGGCGCGGGTGCCGCGGAGGTTCTCGTCGGTCTCGGCGGCGGCGACGTATTCGAGGCGGCGGCCGGGCGGCAGGCCGACGAGAAAGGCGCCCAGGCCGGTGTTCCGCCGGCCGCCGGTGACGTCGAGGACCACGTCGCCTTCGAGGAGCCCCGCCGGCAATTCGTCGAAGACGCCGATCTCGAGCGCCTCGCGGACCCGTCCCGGATCGTCGAACTCCGCGTCCGAAAGCAGCAGGCGGACGAGCCGTTCCCGGACGAAGCCCGGCCGGCCCGCGGTCTCGTCCAGGATGCGCTCGGCCTCCGCCCGCGAGGCCTGCGAGCAGACCACCCAGAGAAACTCGAGAGCCCCCGCATGGTGATCGATCGCCGCCCGCGCGGTCGCGCTGCCGACGCCGGCGCTCACCAGGACCACCAGGCCCTTGCAGGGCCGCGCCGGAACGAGCGTCGGCACCGGCTCCCGCGTCCACATCCTCTCGAACCAGGGGCTGGCGAGGAGCGCGAGGAGCGCGAGCGGTACGCCGGCGCCGAAGGCCCATCGCGGCACGGGGCGCTCCTCCACCCAGGCGGAGATCACGTTGACGCTGATGCCGACCGCGAAGACCGCGAGGGCGTACAGCAAGGGCCGCCGCCGCGGCTCCCAGAGGTCCCGCACCAGATGGGCGAGCTTCAAGGCTCGCGCTCCAGCTCGACCGGCGGCAGCGCGGGGAAGATCGGCAGCTCGCCCGAGCGCACTCCGAGGAGCGCCACGACGGCGCGGCGAAACCGCCGCGCCTCCTCGCCGCGCACCGCCCGCTCGCCGTGGCCCGAGAACGACTGATTGCGCAGCAGAAGCAGTGAGCGAAGCTCCGCCTCCTGCTGCGCGAACCGCGCCCCCAGCTCGTCACCGAGGGCCGCGAGCAGCTCGTACGAGGCGAAGAGCGGCAGGCGGAGCAGCCCGTCCTTCGGGTCGGCATGGCGCCGGACGAGCTCGGCGCGGAGCGCCTCCGGGATCAGCTCGGGGCGCGCCTTGGCGTTGTCGATCGCCGGGGTGCGGCTCGCCAGCCGGAAGCGCGCGGCGCGCTCGAGGCAGCTGTAGAGGCGGGCGACGGCGTCCTCGTACCGGTGCTCGATCCGCGCGCGGCGGTCGGCGCTGGCCAGGAGATCGAGGAGGATCGCCCGATCTCGCGAGCCGCGCCGCCGCACCGCGCGGGCGGGGTCCTTCTCCACCTTTCCCGACAGCCGCTCGAGAAAACGCAGATGGCTCGCGACCCGCGCCGCGAGCGCGGTCCACTCGCGGTCGCCGAGGCCTGCGGCATAGGCGCGGAGAAAGGTGTGCGCCTGGGCCAGCTCGCGGAGCGCCGCGCGGTGCTCGAAGCTCTCCCACTCGCGATAGCCGGCGGCGAGCCGGGCCAGCGCGGTGAGGATCTCGCGGTGGCGGCCCGCGGCGCGCGCCGCGAGATCGCCGAGCTCCACGGCGGCCGACGCATAATGCCCGGTCCGGAAGTGCAGCCGGATCCGCTCGAGCTCCGGACGGGCGAGCTCGAGCCACGGGTTCTGCAGGAACCACATCCGCTCGCGCCCCCTGACGACGATACCGACGCCGCCCTTGTCGCGCTCGACGCCGCCGACGTAGGAGTAGCGGTGCACGCGGTCGGCTGTCGCGAGGACGAGCGCCGCCGACATGCTCTTCGTGCCGCCGGTGTAGTCGACGGTGAGATCCTCCCACGAGAGCCCCCACTGCGAGAGCTTGGCAGGCAGCTGCGAACGGATGGCGCCGTACGCCTCGGCGAGGATCTCTGCCGACGGCGTGACGATGCGGTCGTGATCGACCGGCTGGTAGGCGAGCCCGCGCAGGACCGTCTGGATGTCGCGGGCGCTCTCCGGCGACACGAAGAAGAGCACGTGCTCCGGCCGCTGCCGGTCGAGCGAGCAGATCACCGGCTCCGGGCTGCCACCGAGCGAGGCGAGGACGGCGCGCGGGCGGGGGGGGCAGCGGGCCGGTCCGGAGCGGTCATGCGATTCGCGACGGCCGGTCAGGGCCACTTGACCTGCTCCACGTCGCCACCGACCACGACGGCCGCTCGGGCAATCCTCACATCGCCCACCTTCCAACCCACGCTCCCCTCGAATTCGACCGCGGGCTGCTCCCGGCCGACCACCTGCAGCAGGAAATGACCAGGACCGAGCACCTCGACGACACGCACCTTCACCTGTTCGTTCTTCTTGATCGGCTGCGCCGCCGGCTGGCGCCTCGCCTGCGGGGCGCCTTCCGGGCGGAGCCCGAGATCGCCGACCCGCACGAGCGCGGCAGCAGGGCGTTGCTCGCCGATCGGCGGCGGAGCCGGTGCCGGAGCGCTCTTCACCCCGACACTCTTGTACCTCCCGGACGCCTCGATGCCCTTTCCTCGGTAGGCCGCGAAAGGCAAGTAACCGATCGCCTCGCCCCGGTGGAGATCGCGCCGCAGCAGGGCCCCGAGCTCGCCGGGCACCGGTTGCCAGTCTGCCGCAGGCAAGGTCGCGGGCGTCGCACCCAGGCCAAGGTAGCGGCCCGGCCCGCGGTAGATGCGAGACTCTTCTCTGAGAATCCGGATGCGGCAGGAACCAAAGCCGAGCGGCTTTGCCATTCCGATCTTGTGGGCGTGCTCCTCGTCGAGCTCAAGGCAGGCGATGAGCTGGCTGAGCTCGATCTCGGTGAGGTTCTCGACCACGATGCGGAACCTGAATCTCGCGCCGGCGGGCGCATGCTCCGAGAGCGCAGAGGAGCGAGTCGACCACGCCGGGTCGCCAGTCTCCGTCGCGGCGGCAGGCGCCGGCTGATCCTGATGAAGGTAGATTTTTCGGCCCCGGATGGCCCCGCCCGCCGCCTCGGTTGCACTGTAGATCGCATAGTGATGCGGCTTGGGGGAGGAGAGCTCGCGCAGGAGGATCGTCCCCGTCTCCAAGCTGGTTCCTTCGAAAACGGCATCGCTGAACGCCACCCGCCCGCGCAGGTGCACCTCGTCGCCCTGGATCACGCCGAAGAGACGGCAGGCGGGACAGAGGCTGTCCTTCACACAGCTCGAATGCAACAGCGGAGAAGGAATCGTGAGGTCGTACGGGGTGTCTCTCCCGGCTTTCTTCGAGATGCCTTTCGCGGCGGCGAGCGGCAGACAGGAAGGGTAGCTCGCCTCGTAGACCGCGCGGATCATCCCCTTGAGGGAGGTGCCCTGGAGGATCGGCCTGCCGGCGCCGTTCTTCAGGAAGGGGAAGATTCTCTGCCCTTTTCGGCCCTCGACCGGCGCGGCCCTCTGGTGGTCGGCGGTGAAGAGAGGCCCGAGCGCCTCGAGCTCGCAGACCAGTGTTCCGCCGCAGGCCCCCTCCGCGATCCGATGCCAATCGGGCGCCTTCTCGCGATCCGGCGCACCTCCCGCGAGCGGCACGAAACCGTAGGGGTTGACGGTCGGGTCAGCCATTCTCGTCGCCCTCGTCGCCCTCGTCGCCCTCGTCGCGCCGCATCGCGATCCGCACGCAGCGCAGGAACTCGCCCTCGCCGCTGGCGGCGACGTAGCGCCGCACGGTAAGGCGAGGGGTCGTGCCGGCCTCGGGCGGCCCGGCGAGATCAAGCGGGTAGGACTGCACCTGCGGGATCTCGCGGGCGTAGAAGCGCGGGCCGCCGTCGGGATTCCCCTCAGGGTCGGCCGCCGGATCGACCCAGTCGCCCCAGAGGAGGAGGTCGGAGTCGCCTTCGCCCGCCTCCCGCGCGAGGAGCAGAGGCCCGCTGAAGCCGACGGGGAAAGCGCCCTCCTCGACCAGGAGAACCGCGTGGAGGCCGTCCGGCGCAGTGCGCCAGCGGTACTCACCGGCCTCGCCGAAGATCCGCCCGCCGGGCCAGCGCACGGGATCGCTCCAGTCCGGCACGTCCGCGAGCCGAGCGAGCCGCGCCTCCCGCGGCGCCTCGAGCCAGGCGAAGACGGCCCAGGCAAGATCCTCCGGCGGCGGATGGCGAGCGAGACCTCGGCAGAAGGCGACCGACGCGCTCATTCCGCCGCTCCCCCCGCGGCCGGAGAGGATGCGACGAAGCGATCGAACGCCGGAGCCACCGCCTGCCAGAATGCCGACGGATCGTCGACCTCGAAGCTCTCGTAGAGGCTGAGGCCCGCGGTGACCGGCTTGGCGTGGAGAGCGGGCGGCGGCTCCTCACGCAGACCGTAGAGGGCATGCTCCGCGGGATCGGCGACCAGGCTGCCGAGGTGCTGCACCCGGCCGGCGGCGCGTCCGCGCGGATAGGTGAGGACGATCTTCTCGACCTTCGCCGTCACCATGCCGAACCCCTTCGACTTGCCGAAGCCGATGGCGACCAGGCCGTCCTCGAAGTCCCGGAAGGCATAGGCGAGCCATCCGAGCTGCCAGAGCTCGAAGTTGGCGACGGTCACCTCGGTCTTGAAGGTCGTCTCTTCGAGCGCGTGCAGCCGCATGTTGGCGCCGCCGCCCTTCCTTTCTTCGCCTGCCGGACCGCCCTCCCCGCTCCCGCCCGGCGCCGCGGCGCTCTTCTCGCCCTGATAGACGCCGCCGGTGAAGCGATCGATGCCGATCATGTCGCGGTAGACCGAGCGCTTCGTTCCGCCGAGATCGGCGTCGCCGATGCGGAGGCGGCTCGCCGTGGCGGTGCAGCCGAAGAGCTTGCAGGCCGGGCAGGCGTGCGCATACGGCGGCTCGCAGGCTTTGGCCTTGAGCCGCTCCGAGCACGAGACGAGCGGTTTGCCGGCCGTCATCTCAAACGGATCGCAGGCGGTCAGCGGAGGCTCTTCCGATTCCGGGCGGAGGGAGCGGACGATGCGCTCCGCCTGAGCCCGCAGCGGGCCGCGCAGCGAGGTCCCAGGGACATAGAAGGGCAGATGGTTGAGATCATCGCCCGAGCGGCTCTTCGCGACGGCGGCCTGGACGGCCTGGGCCGCCGCGCGGCTGATGAACACCTTGTTCGGGTCCTTGCCCTTGGGGGAATCCTTCGGCTTCTCATAGCGGCCGTCCGCGATGA
Organism: uncultured Acidobacteriota bacterium; assembly: GCA_963755825.1. Lineage (GTDB taxonomy): Bacteria > Acidobacteriota > Thermoanaerobaculia > Multivoradales > UBA5704 > DATBQN01. The sequence goes on from CAVWLA010000001.1 coordinate 2,349,585, forward strand.
GCAGCGGCCCGGTGCAGGAAAACTTCCACTCGAAACGGGCCTCACACAGTCGGCGCTTGAGCATGGAGCACCTCCTCGAGTGGGATCGGCTGATGGGGATCGCCTCCCGCGGTGACCGCCTTCCAGAGCGCCTCGGGACTGGCAAAACCCTTGACCTCGAGGGAGCCCTTCTTCAGCCGAACGAGGCCGAGGCCGGCGGCTCGCTTGCCGCCGACGTGGAGACCGCCCGAGAGCAGGGCGACGGCCAGCTGGAGGAGCGTTTCGTCCACCGCGGTGAGGTTCTCGACCTGCAAACACAGCTTGAACGGCGTGTGGTCCTTGCCGGGCTCGAGGACCTCGTAGTTGAATTTGATCTGCTCGCGCGCCGCCCCGGTGTCGCGGTCGATACCGACGCCGTCGCGGACGATGGACGTCTCGCGCAGCTCGGACCGTTTCTCCGGATAGGCGTCCTCGATCACCAGCCGTGAAGCGTAGACCGGCGAGCCGAAGAGCTTGCAGAGAGGGCAGAGGTTCCCCTCGAGGTAGTCGAGCGGCGCCTGGCGCTCCGCGCTCGTCGCCGTCCTCGCTCGGGCCATTTCGTCGAGATCAACCAACTGATCCTGCTTCGCGCGGCTCGACGTGATGCAGGCGTCCTCGGCGTCGTCGGGTACGAAGAGCGTACAGGCCCAGAGGTCCGGGCGCCTGCCGGCGCCGGCCAGAACCCGCTCGAGCTCGCAGCGCAGCGATCCGCGGAGGCTGCTGCCCGGCATGTAGGGGATGCCGCCGCGATCCCTCATCAGCGGCGCGTCGGTCGAGGCCGAGGCCCGTCCCGAGGAGAGGCGCAGCGGCGTCATAAGCTCGAGAGTGCCTTCGAAGCGATAGCGGCTGAAGAGCGCCGCGTGGCCGAAGGGCGGCGGTTTCATGGCTGTGTCCCTCCTGGAGAATGCGCGAGAGCGTGGAGCGGCATCGCCTCGCCGGTCGCCGATTCGTAGCGGTAGAGGCCGTCGAGCCGGTCCCAGAAACGGCGCAGCGCGGCCAGCCGGTCGAGAGGCTGGGGAACACTGTCGCCCAGGTAGCTCTGCCGCTCGATCCAGACCAGCAGCTCCTCGCCGAGCGTAGACTGCGAGGCGCCGGCTCCCGGCGTCGAGAGCCACGACTTCGGCTTGCCGCCGCGCTCGACCTCCGCACGCAGCTTGGTGAGCTGGGCGCCCAACCAGCCGCGGAGGCCGGCGAGCGCCTTCTCAAAGGTTCCGGCACCGAGGATCTGCTCACCGGCCGCCGCCATCTGCGACGAGCTCAGCGCCTTCGGCGTGAACCCCAGCGAGTAGAGGGCTTGTGCGCGCTCGATCAGCGCGCTCTCGAGAAGGATGAGCTCGAGATCCGAGCCGAGGGTCGCCGCGAGCCCGCCGCTCATCCTTCGCCTCCCGCCGCGAACCGCAGGTGAAAGGGATTCCAGAGCACGGCTCGCCCATAACCCTCGTCGTGGGCGTCGCCGATCCATCCGCTGCCGGTACCAGCCGCGATGTGCGGCTCGGCGCGGCCCGGAGCGAGCTCGAAAAGAAAGGCGCTGCCGGCGCTGACCGCGAGGCGAGGCGACCGCGGCAGCCGGATCGGCTCGCCGTCGAAGCCGAAGACGCGGCGCGACTCGGCGAAGGCGCTGGACCGGAGCGACCAGTCCGCCGGGTCGATGCCCAGGGGCGCCAGATGCGCGAGCGCCGGAGCGGTGAGGTCGCGGAGATAGTCGTCGGAGAAGAGCCCGTCGCTCGCGAGGGTGACAGCGAGGACGGGGCGGCCCGCCGCCGCGGTGAATTTCCGATAGCGCTCCCGCGCCGACTCGAGGGCGCTCGGCACCGCGGCCGAGGAGCGCACCTCGCACCAGCCCTGTCCTCGGCTGCCGCCCGTGCCGACGACCGCCGGGAAGGGCTCGGCGAGCAGCTCGGCGATGCGCTCCTCGGCCTCTTCCGACGCCTCGATGACGGCGGAAAAGACCTGGCCTTCGGCGAGCACCCGCTGGCTGAAGAGCTGGCCGCCCTTCGCCGTGCCGCGGGTGGGCTCGACCGCCGTGCGCGTGATCAGCCGTGTCGCGACCTTGGCGGCCCGTTGATCGGAGGGGCGCCAGAAGCCTGGAAGGTAATCGAGGGGCCGGCCGCAAACGCACGAGCCGGAGCGGCCGAGCAGGAGGTCGGCCACGCCATGGCCCGCAGGTTTGAATCCAGGCTCGAGCTTGCAGGTCCTCGCCGAGAGAGGGATGGGCTCCGAGCTCTCGGGGAAGGCGAAACCGTAGCGCACCTGCCGGGTGAGGAACAGGCGGTCGAACTCGGCGCCGTTCGGATCCAGCCCGCAGTCGATGGCCCGCCGCGCGAGGATGCCGCGGACCGTATTGCCCGGCAGAAACCGGAGGGTCTCGAGGAGGTTGGAGGCCGGCGGTGCGGCGGAGACGAGAGCCGGCGAGCGGAGCTCGATCGCGATCGGAAACGCCTTCATCGCGAGCCGGCCTCGATGCGAATGCCGCCGTCCAAGGAACCGCGGCCGGCGGCCTTCCGGGCGCCGAGCGCGTCGACCAGGGACGCCGCCGCGACCAGAAACTCCATCTCCTCCGCGCGGATCTCGCCGCCGAAGCGCAGCGTGCCGGCGAAGCTCAGGCTCGCCGGCACCGTCTCGTCGAGGAAGAGATGATCCCCCAGCGCCGTCCGGCGCGTCCGCGAGAGAGCGATGCCGGGGCGGATCTCCGCGTCCGCGTGGACCACAGGATTCGGGTCAGCGAGGAGCAGGGTGCGGAGGAGCGGCGCCCAGGGCTCCTCGAGAGACGCGGCGCCGACTCGCAGCAGCGCCGGGATCGCCGAGTTGCCGAAGAGGCGGCAGGCGGTGCAGGCGGTGTCCAGGTGCTTGCAGGCCGGAGCGCCGGAGGCGTGGAGGCGGAGATCCGGGGGCGCCCCTCCCGCGGAGAGCAGGCGCTCGGCAAAAAAACGGAGCCTCCCCTTGACCGTCGAGCCAGGGATCACGGGAAGGCCGTCGGCGCCGCGCACGACGATGCGGTCCACGAGGCCGGCGACGCCGAGCCCGGTGTAGGAGCCGACCGGGGTGCGGAAGAGCAGCCTGTAGGACGAGGGATCAGCCATCGCCGCCCTCCACGACGAGCGCCGTGCCGCCGGTCCGAGCCTCGGGCACGAAGTCGTAGAGCTCGACGATCTCGGAGAGCGGCGTGCTCCAATAGCCCTTGCCGGCGTCGCGGAACGGAAAGAAGGGAAGCTCGGCGACGAGGTCGGCGAGCGGCCCGGAGTCGAGGTCGCCGGTCACCTGCAGTCGCTCGCGCAAACGCAGGGCATCGAACTGGGCCTCGATCGGGCTCCGGAAGAGAGCCGCGTAGAGGGCCTTGAGCTTGCTGCGCGGCACTGGCGAGGTCTTGAGGGCGCGAATCCGGTCGCAGAAGGTCACCAGGCCGGCCGCCGTGTAAGGCCGCTCGGTCCGCCTCACCCTCGTCCCGCTTGGGCAGGATGCCTCGTATTCGGCCTGGCGCTGATCCCGCATCCCCTCGCTCACCGACTCGTGGAGGACGGCGAAGTCGACCGTCCCCGTGGCCGTGCCGGCCTGAGCGAGATCCGCGGCCTTCCGCTTTGCGAGCTTCATCAGCTCGGCCGCCAGCTCGACGAGCTGAGATGCCGGATAGGAAGCGTGGGCGATCAGCACGCCGGCCGACGTGGTGAGGCCATCCGGCGCGAAGCGCCGCGAGAGCCGGCGGCCCGCCACCCATTCGTCCTGAAGAGCCAGCGTCCTCTCCTGGTAGAGCGAGACGAAGCGTGCAGCCACACCCAGAGCCGCCTGCGCGGGCACCACGACGATCAAGTCGTCTCCGCCCGCCAACACGAGCTCCGCGGGCACCAGGCGAGCGGGCTCGCCCCTCGCGGTCTCCATCTCCTCCGTGCCGGCCTCCGCGAGCACGGCCTCGACAGCCGCCTCGCGGATGGCGCGATCGACGATCTCGGAGAACGCCCGATACGCCCCTTCGGCCTCGTCGCCGGGAAAGAGGCTCCCCATCTCGCGGACCACCTGTCCCATGGCATTGCCGTCGGCGTAGATCAATGCGAGGTAGTTGCTCGGCCGCGAGCGATCGCCGATGTCCTCGAAGTCCTGCGGCAGAAGCGTTCGGGCGCCGTGGAACCGCTTCTCGACCTCCTTGACGAGGGTGGTGAGAATGAAGTCCGGCCGCCCGGCGCGCAGCACCTCGGCCGGCGGTACGGGCTGCAGGCGCTCGAGCCGTCCCTTGTCGTGCCGGAAGAATGCATGCACCTCCTCGCGCTTGAGGCGGCAGGATCGGCAGAGCTGGTGGACGCCCTGCACGTCCGGGCGCGGAAGGTGCTGCGCGGGCTCCCGGCCACAGGAGCTGCAGGGCCGGATCCAGCGGCCGCCGACCGACGGAATCGCCTCGGCGCGGTCCTGTTTGCTCCGGTTCGATTCCTCGACCGCGCGCCGCACCCACGCCGGGAACGACTCGCCGGCCGCTCGCTCCGCCACGACGACCGAGACGCGCGCATCCCAGGAATTCCGCCGATAGAGGTCGCGCACGTCGCGCGCGAACTCGTCGGCGCCGGCACGCTCCCGGAACAGGACCCGCCCGCTGCCGCCGCCGAGGTAGATCTCGCGCCCACCGTGCTTGACGACGAGATCTCGGGTCTGGCGGCGGTTCAACCGGTCGAGCAGCAGACTCGCGCCGCGGGTCTCGCGGAGAAACCGCGACGCGAACAGGTAGCCCTTGATGCGCTGGGTCTCGACGACCACCAGAACCGGGAAGTCGGGCACCGTCACTCTTGCACCGGGATCAGGCCGAGCGAAAAGACGTAGGTGGTCATCGTTCGGAAGCCGCACACGCCAAGCCTTCCCCGGCCATAAGGCCGGCTGCCGGCCCGAGGCATGAAGCAACTGGAGTGAGAGGAATCGGCAAACTACAGCGATCGCTTGGGAGTTGTCAATTCGTGCGCACGCGAAGGCGGTACCGCCGGTTCGCCGGCTGGCCGCCGCGCGGTTTCCTTGCTGCGGCTGCTTCGAGCTCGGCGCGTTCAGTGCCCATGGAGGGTCAGACACCGCGGCCGGGCACTTTGTTCAGCCTCCGGGTCGATCGGCCTTTTCTCCAGCAGCCGAAGAAGTCCCGGTCGCCACCAAGGGTCGCAATCCCTCCGTACCGATCAGGGCAATTCCGGCGCGTGTTCGGTGTCGAGGAAGGCATCCGGCACATGAACATCAAGAAGTCGCAATCCCCCCGTACCGATCAGGGCAATTCCGACATCGACATCATGCACGGCAACGAGAACGTGCGCAGCTAGTCGCAATCCCTCCGTACCGATCAGGGCGATTCCGACTCGGCATCGGTAACTAAGGTTCAAACCTCCACAACCCAGTCGCAATCCCTCCGTACCGATCAGGGCAATTCCGACCGGGCCGACCTTCCGCCAGGACCTGGGCCACTTCGACGTCAGAAAGTCGCAATCCCTCCGTACCGATCAGGGCAATTCCGACCCGGAGGGCGGCAAGGTCACCTTCGTGATGTACAAGTCGCAATCCCTCCGTACCGATCAGGGCAATTCCGACTTCAAGCCGGGCAACGTCTCCCACAACAAGGGCGTCAAGGGTCGCAATCCCTCCGTACCGATCAGGGCAATTCCGACCCGGGTGATCTACGACTCCCGCGCGGCCCGCATCATCGCGTCGCAATCCCTCCGTACCGATCAGGGCAATTCCGACGGTCTGCAAGCTGGTCTTCGATTAGAGAGACCCTTCCCTCAAGTCGCAATCCCTCCGTACCGATCAGGGCAATTCCGACTGCGGCCTCACCAACCCGCTGATTCTACGCGGCTTCCGGGCCGGTTTCGTGTTACCCCCAAAATTTGAGCTCCGGCAGCAGCGTTTTTCCTCCACTCCGCGCCCTCTTTGGCTGATTCAAACCGTTCTCCGCGTTCGACTTGCAGCCCGCCGTGTTACCTATGTGCCAATTCGGCGTTTTCGCTTTGGCATGCGGTTCGCGTCATTGAAGTTATAGGCGCTGCCGCATCGCACTTCAGCCGCCAGGCGCTCGTCGGCAGGCTGTTTCATCCCCCCTTGCTCCTCCTGAGGCGGTATCGAGCCTCTGGGACAGCGGTTTTGGTTGTGAGGGCGACAGCTCTCCGAAGCGGAGGCGCCTCGCTCGGTCGCGGCGCGCACGCGGCCGAACCTTCCCGCGCACATTGCGCGCCTTCCGCGCGATCGGCTGAGCCCAGCCGATCACCGGGAAGGCTCGCCGCATCACCGGCCGAGCCTTCCCGATCACCGGCAGAGCTCGCCGCATCACCGGCTGAGCCCTGCCGATCATCGGGAAGACTCGCCGCATCACTGGCTGAGCTCGCCGCATCACCGGCCGGGTCTTCCCAATCACCGGCTGAGCTCGCCGCATCACCGGCAGAGCTCTGCCGATCACCGCGAAGGCTGTCCTGGTTCGGATCTCAGCGCTGCCGGCGCGCCCGCCACCCGGCTCGATCGACTCGACCGCCCTCCGGCGCCGCGGCTCGTGGCCGCGGCGCCCGGGCAGGCGGTTCGATGCCTCGGCCGCAGCTCAGAAGGCCGAGGTGTCGACGAAGCTCTTCAGATGGCCGGCGGTGTTGTCGTAGGTCTTGATGGCGCCGGTCAGCAGGTCGACGATGCGGAGCGAGTACTGGACGTCGGTCAGGGCTCCGGTGAAGAGCCAGAAGTGGCCGTTGACGGCGCGGCCGTCGAGGATCTTCACCATCAGCTCGAGGTTCTGCGGCGAGAAGAAATAGAAGGCCCCGGTGTCGTCGGTGAGAGGCACGGGCAGGCCGATGCCGGAGAGGCCGGCGGCCACGAAGCCGACCTGCACCTGGAAGCGCGTGCCGGTCAGGCAGAGGTACGTCGACGTCGCCGTCCGGAAGGGGCATTCGGTCGTCGAGAGCCTGTCCGTGAGTCGACCGGGGAGCGCGTCGGTGCGGACCGGGCTCGACGCGGCCTCCTCCGCCGAGATCGAGGCCGGCGCCGCCGAGGGGGCGGGGGCCGCGGCGAGGACGGGGAAGGCGAAGACGTCGGCGAGGCTGGTGAGGAAGCCGTGGGGATTGGGATAGAGCTTGACCGCGCCGGTCAGCAGATCGGTCACCCGCACGGTGTAGCTGACGTCCGAGAGGCCGCCGGTGAAGACCCAGTACTGGCCGTCGACGGCCTCGCCGTCGAGGACCTTGACGACGAGCTCGAGCGCCGCGGGGTTGAAGAACCAGAAGGCGGTGGTGTCGTCGGTCAGCGGCACGGCGTGGCCGGCCTGCAGCGGCCCGCCGCCGACCTGGAAGGTGACGCCGACCTCGAAGCGCGAGCCGTTGAGGCAGACCGCCGCGTCGCCCACCGGACAGCCCGGGCGCTCGAGGCGGTAGACGCCGCCGCTCAAGGTGCCGACGTAGAGCGGCCCGAAGGGCTTGGCGTCGATGGCGAGTACCGTGAGGGGCGTTTCGGCGTTGCTCGGCAGGCCGGCCCCCTCCTTCGCCCAGGTGGTGCCGCGGTCGTGCGAGACGAAGACGCCGGCGCTGGTCGCGGCGTGGAGGGTGCCGGGGAAGGCCGGATCGACGAGCAGGTCGGAGACCGTGGCGCCCGCCGGCAGGTCTCCCGCGGCCTGCGTCCAGGCGGGCGCGGCGGCGCCGGGGTCGAGCGGCGGCGCGATGCGGTAGATGCCGCGGTCGCGGCCGCCGGCGACGACGAAGAGCGTGCTCGGCGTCGTGCTGGGGTCGACGCGCAGGAGGAGAGAGCCGGGGAAGGGGCTGACGGGGAGATCGGGGAGCGTCCGCACGACGGCCGCGCTCTCGAGCTCGAGGACCTGGGCATGGTTCGCGGTCACCGCTCCCGAGGGGACGAGGGTGCCGACGAAGAGCCGGCCGGCATGGGAGGGGTCGAGCGCGACGCCCGCGTAGCCGGCTGCCGGCAGGGCGAGCGCCGACCAGGAGCCGCCGCCGTCGACGGTCTGTTCGACCGCGGCGGCCTTCCTGGCGACGCAGGGCGGGAAGGGCGGGTCGTTGAAGGGCGGCGGCGCGACGAGCGCCAGCAGCCGTCCCGGCGAGCCGGGCACCTGCACGACCTGCCCGACGGAGCCGAGCGGGTCGGCGGCGGGGAACGCCGGCTGCCAGCTGGCGCCGTCGTCGCCGGTGTGGAAGAGGCCGGTGTAGGTGCCGGCGTAGAGGACACCGGTGGTCTCGGGGTCGGCGGCGAGGGTGAAGGTATCCCACGTCGAGAGGCAGCCGGGCAGCGAGCCCTGCTCGAGGCTCGTCCAGGTGGTGCCGCCGTCGGAGCTCTGGAGGATCCCCTTTCCCGCCACGCTCGAGTAGACGACGCCCGGCGGGCCGGCCGCGAGCGCGAGGACGTTGCCCGACGGCCCGACCGGCGCCCAGAGCTGCGCGGACGGCGACAGGGCGGCGCCGAGCCGGGGCAGGAGCAGGAGCAGGACCGGAACCAACAGCTGAGCCAGCTTCGGATGTGGCTGCGGAGTCGCGTGCCTCGTCGTCATGGGATCCTCCGGGTCGACCGCCATCAAGAGGGAGCCCCGAGCGCCGCCCGCCACAGGGGAGATGTGGCGAGGGCGATCAGGAGCCTTTGGGACCGATGCTCAGTGTTTTCGAGCGTAGCATGAATATGGCTCAATCACATAGAAAAGGCTCGCCCCTGACGCCGTCGCACGGCAAGTGTCCGCTCGAGCGCCGCCGGCGCGCCGGCGCGAGCGCCGGGGATCAACCGCCTTCGCCGGCAAGCGCGAGGCACGGGCCGCCGGCGCCGAAGGCCGGCCGCCGGCTCGGAGCCGCAGCGAGGGGGAAGGTCGGAGATGCGGCCGGTCAGCGGCCGGCGATGGCGCCGCCGCCGAGGTTGGCGAGGGTCAGGCCGAGGGTCGTGTAGATGCGGCGGACGTAGTCGCGGGTCTCGCGGTAGGGGGGGATACCGCGATAGCGGTCGACCGACCCCTCGCCCGCGTTGTAGGCGGCGAGGATGCGGGAGAGGTCGTTGCCGAAGCGGTCGGAGAGCCACTTGAGGTAGCTCACCCCGGCCTCGAGGTTGCGCTCGGGGTTCCACAGCTCGCGGCGCGAGACGCCGAAGCGGGTGGCGGTCGAGGGCATGAGCTGCATCAGGCCGCAGGCGCCCTTCGGCGAGAAGGCGCGGGCGTTGCCGGCGCTCTCGGCGCGGATCACCGCCGAGACGATCTGCGGGTTGAGCGCGTGGCGCTTCGCCGCCTCGTAGATGAGCTGGCCGTAGGGACCCTCGGGGACCTTCTGCGACTCGTCGAAGGCGAGCGGCAGGGTGGAGAGCGTCGCGGCGGGCGCGGCGGCCGGCGGTGGAGGCGGCGGCGGCACCCACTCGTCGTCGACGACGCGGTCGACGCGCTCGATCGGCACCGCCACCTGGCCGCCGGAGGGGAGCGTCAGCATGGCGCGCTCGCCGTCCGTCGTGTAGTCCTTGACCTTCACGTAGTCGCCGTCGGTCAGGATCACCAGCTCGGCGCGCGCCGCGGCGGACGCGCCGAGGCCCGCGGCGAGGGCGACGGTGAGGGCGAGGGCTCGGGTTCGGCGGGCCATGGTGAGTCGGGGGTGCTGCACGGTCGACGTATTGTACGGAACCGCCGCCGCCTGCGTCCAATTCCTCCGCCGGCGTGTAAATCCTTCAAGCCACAGAAGGTTGCGAGCGCCGGCACCGGCGCTGCCCCGCCGCGGCCGGTTCGCCGCACTGAGGGGACAGCCCGTCCGGACCGTTCGAGCTCGAAAACTTCCAACCCCAACCCCGCAAGGAGGATTCATGAGAGCTGGGAAAGCCTTCCTCGTGCTGCTGCTCCTCGCCGCCGCCGCCTGGGGGCAATCGGCCTGCGTGCTCGACACCTGCGCCAGCTGCGCCCGCCCGGCGCCGGGGGTCGACGCCGACGGCGACGGCGTCCCCGACGCCCTGGAGTACGACCTGGCGCACAAGTTCTTCCCTTCGATCCGCCTGGTGTCGTTCTACGACGACCTCGTCGAGTCCTACCTCTACCTGGGCTACGCAATCCCCTACACCGTGCAGCCGGTCACCAATGGCGGCTCCCTCTGCGGCGACGCCGACGCCTGCCTCGAGCTGCGCTTCGGCATCGCCTACCACCGGGATCTGGGCTTCGACGGGATCGGCGCCCACCTCGGCGACAGCGAGTTCTACGCCGCCGTCGTGCGGCGCACCACCTCGTGGGCCGCCGCCTCGACCGATCCCTCCGCCTGGGTCCTCATCCGCGATTTCACCGGCGCCCATTGGGGGGAGCTGACCGATTCGAGCCGCTACGGGGCGTACGGCGACTGCCCCTGCGCCGCCTGGAACCTCGACGGCACCAGCTGCGCGGCGCACGGCTTCAGCTGCCAGTTCTGGGGCGACACCTGCAGCGGGATCCCGGCCACCGACTCCAAGTTCCCCTCGTGCGGCGCCCTCACCTTCGGGTTCTGCCAGTCCTCGGGGTGCTCGTGGGCCGGCTCGGAATGCCTGCCGAATCACCTGGGCTGCTACTCCGCGATCGCGCTCAGCGGACCGGCGACCCTCTATGCCTCGACGGACAAGCACGCCATCTACCACACGGCGAGCGAGTGCGGCGCCGGCAACCTCGGGCTCGACAGCTGCTCCGGCAACCAGTACGACATGCGCGACTTCGTCGGCGGCCTGCTGCAGAACGTCGGCAACAGCGCCTGCAACAGCGCCTTCGACACGACGATCCAGGACCCCGACCCCGCCTCCTGCACGCTCAACAACATCTGGACCAGCCCGCAGTTCGGCGCCGCAACGGCGTACCGCGACCATTTCACCTACCTCTTCGACTGGGTCTTCCCCGGCGCGCCGCTGGGAGGGACGCCGCCCTACCTGCCGGCCTCCTGCCCGTTGAGCGGCGGCGGCGCCGGCTGCACCCCCTGCGGCGAGGCCAGCTGCAACGGGGTGCAGGCCCCCTACATCAGCCACTTCACCGCCGCCGGCTGCACCGGCGCCGAGAGCTACTACACGCCGTACTTCGGCAGCGACGGGATCCGCCGCTCGTGGGACGGCGGCGGCTGCGCCGGCACGGCGCCGCAGACGGTCACCAACCGCTCGTGGCGCGACGCCGCCGGCACCTGCCACGACGACTGGCCCTCCGGCAACACCCTCTCCGGCTTCGTGGCGGTCTACCGGAGCCACCCCTGCCACTGCGGCGAGGGGAGCTGTTCGCCCGTCCAGGCCGCCTACATCAGCCACTTCACCGGCGCCGGCTGCACCGGCACGGAGTCGTACTACACCCCCTATTTCGGCGCCGACGGCACGCTCCGCTCGTGGGACGGCCAGGGCTGCACCGGCACCACGCCGCGCACCGTCACCAACCGGTCGTGGAAGGGGACCGACGGCCAGTGCCACGACGACTGGCCCGGCGGCAACACGCTGAGCGGCTTCGTCTCGATCTACCGCTGAGGTCGTACGAGCACCGGCCCCTCTACGACCGCGGATGGTGGCGGTCGTAGAGGGTGCGCAGGCGCTGCTGGTGGATGTGGGTGTAGATCTGCGTCGTCGAGATGTCGGAATGGCCGAGCATCATCTGCACCGCCCGCAGGTCGGCGCCGTGATCGAGGAGGTGGGTGGCGAAGCTGTGGCGCAGCACGTGCGGCGAGAGGTCGCGCACGCCGAGCTTGCGGCCGTAGCCGGTGAGGATCTTCCAGAAGCCCTGGCGGGTCATCGGCGTCCCCGCGCGGTTGACGAAGACGCCCTGGTGGCGGCCGGCGGCGAGCACCGGCCGCACCTCGCGCAGGTAGCGCCCCACCCACGCCTCCGCCTGCTCGCCGACCGGCACGACGCGCTGCTTCGACCCCTTGCCGAAGGCGATCAGGTAGCCGACGTCGAGCCGCAGCTGCGGCAGGGTGAGGCCGATCAGCTCGGAGACGCGCAGGCCGGTCGCGTAGAGCAGCTCGATCATCGCCCGGTCGCGCAGGCCGAGCGGCGTCGCCAGGTCGGGCGCGGCGAGGATGGCCTCGACCTCGGCCTCCGAGAGCACCCGCGGCAGCGGCCGGAAGAGCTTCGGGGGGAGCAGGTTGACCGCCGGGTTATCGGCGCGCTCGCCGCTCGTCACCAGGTGCTCGTAGAAGCCGCGGATGGCGGAGAGCGCGCGGCCGATCGAGGGCGAGGCGAGCTTGGCGCGGCGCAGCTCTCGGAGGTGGCCGGCGAGGGCCTCTGGACCGGCGGTGAGGAGATCGGGCGGCGGCGCGCCGGCCGCCGCGCCGGCCGCGCCAGCTCCCTCGGAGCCATCGGCGCCGCCGGCGCGCGCCGCCTTCGCCGCGGCGAGGTCGAGCGCGCGGCCGAGGCGCTCGAGGTCGCGGCGGTAGGCCTCGACGCTGTTGAAGGCGAGCCCGCGCTCGAGCGCCAGGCTCTCCAGGTAGCGGCCGAGGACGCGCTGCCAGAGCGGCGCCGGGGCGGCGCCCGCGCCGGCCGCCTCGCCCTGCGGCGCGCGGCGCGGGCTCACCACGGCCTCATGCCGGGCTCAGGGGAGGGCCCGCGGCCGCGGCGCCGAGGCGGTGATGCCGCGCGCCGCGCAGATGCCGAGGATCTCCTCCTCGGCGAGGATCTTGGGCGAGCCCTTGGCGCGCTGGAAGATCTCGTCGACGAGATCCTGCGCCGGGTCGATGCCGCGCTCGGTCAGCCAGTAGACGACGTTCGACTCGCCGCTCATCGGCCCCACCTCGATCACCTGCCGGCAGCCGATGAGGCTCGCCGGCACCGAGGAGTAGACGCGGTCGGCGAGCCAGTCCTCGCCGCGCGCCCGCGCCTTGATGATCGCCGCGGCGTGCACGCCGGTGCCGGTGCGGAAGGCGTCCTTGCCGATCACCGGATAGTTGTCGGGGAGCGGCACGCCGGTCGTCGCGGAGACGAAGGCGCAGTACTCCTGGAGGCGCGAGAGGTCGCGGTCGATCCAGCCGAGGAGCTGCATGTTGACCAGCAGCAGGTCAATCGGGCAGTTGCCCACCCGCTCGCCGATGCCCACCGCCGTGCCGTGCAGGCGGTCGGCGCCGGCGGCCGCGGCGGCGAGGGCGTTGATCACCCCGAGGTCGCGGTCCTTGTGGCCGTGCCAGTCGACCGCCACCTCCTCGCCGGTCGCGTCGACCACCTGGCGGATGAAGCGGATGACGTTGGCGGCGCCGGTCGGCGTCGCATGGCCGACGGTGTCGGAGACGCAGACCCGCCGCGCCCCCGCTTCGACCGCCGCGGTGTAGAGGCGGCGCAGGTCGTCCGGCGCCGCGCGCGTGGTGTCCTCGGTGACGAACATCACCGGCAGGCCGTGCCCGACGCCGAAGGCGACGGCGGTCTCCGAGAGCTTCAGCATGCGGTCCATCGTCCATCCCTCGGCATACTGGCGGATGGGCGACGAGCCGATGAAGCAGGCGACCTCGATGGGGATGCCGACCCGCTGCGAGATGTCGACGATCGGCTGGATGTCGGCGAGGACGGTGCGCGCCGCGCAGTTGGGGGCGACCTTGAGCTTCGCCTCGACGATCTCGCGCGCCAGGCGCTCGACGTCGGCGACGACGTGCGGCCCGGCGCCGGGGAGGCCGATGTCCGCCGACTCGATGCCGAGATCGGCGATCATGTGGAGGATGGCGAGCTTGTCGGCGATCGGCGGCGAGACGACCGAGGGGGACTGCAGCCCGTCGCGCAGCGTCTCGTCGTCGAGCTCCACCCGACCGCGCGCCGGCACCAGCTCGGTGCCGCCGGCTCGGTTCCAATCGTAGATGAGCTCGCTATAGCTGGGTCGGCCGCTCGGTCGCATCGGATCTCCGTGGGGTGTAGGAACGATTATAGGCCGGCGGGGACGGCGAGCTCGGCGGCGCTGCTCTCAAAGATGATCTTCCGTGCCGCCGCGGAGACGTCCCGCGGTCCCCGTGATGTACGACGGATATCGTTCAGGACCTGGGACGTCTCCGCAGCGGCCAACAGGTCCGAATCCGTGGCGACGATCGCCGTCGCGACCGCCTCAGCGGGCCGCCGCCGCCGTCGCTCCGGCGACGGTGCGGGCGAGGAGGTCGCCGACCTGCGAGGTGGTGAGCTTGCCGCCGACGTCGGCGGTGGCGTGGCCGTCGCGGAGGGTCTTGACCACCGCCGCTTCGAGGGCCGCGGCGGCCTCCCGGTGGCCGAGCGTCTCCAGCATGAGGCTCGCCGAGAGCACGGCGCCCACCGGGTTCGCCTCGCCGGTGCCGGCGTACTTGGGGGCCGAGCCGTGCACGGGCTCGAACATCGAGGTGCGGCCGGGGTGGAGGTTGGCCGAGCCGGCAATGCCGAGGCCGCCCTGGAGCGCGGCGCCGAGGTCGGTCACGATGTCGCCGAACATGTTGTTGGTGACGATGACCTCGAGGCTCTCGGGCTTCCTGATCATCTGCAGGGTGAGCGCGTCGACGAAGAGGTGGAAGGGGCGGATGCCGGGGTAGTCCTTCGCCACCGCGAAGAAGACGCGCTGCCAGAGGTCGCCGGCGAAGCGCATGACGTTCGACTTGTCGCTCATGCAGACGCTGCCGCGGCCGTGCGCGGCGGCGTAGTCGAAGGCGGCGCGGATGATCCGCTCGACGCCCTTCCGGGTATGGATCTCCTCCTGGGTCGCGATCTCGTCCGCCGTCCCCTTCTTGAAGTTGCCGCCGGCGCCGACGTAGGCGCCCTCGGTGTTCTCGCGGAAGACGACGAAGTCGACCTCCTTCTCGCCCTTGTCCTTGAGCGGGCAGAGGCGGGGGTCGTAGAGCTTGACCGGGCGGAAGTTGATGTAGAGGTCGAGGCCGAAGCGGATCCCCAGCAGGATGTCGGCGGCGTGCTTCATGTCCGGCACCCGCGGATCGCCGAAGGCGCCGATGAAGATCGCCGAGTAGTTGTCGCGGAAGTCGGCGAGGGCCCCCGCCGGCATCGTCTCGCCGGTCGTGAGATAACGGTCGGCGTCCCACGGGAAGTGGACCAGCTCGAGCGGCAGCGCGAAGCGCTCGGCGGCGGCTTCGAGCACCTTCACCGCCTCGGCGGTCACGTCCTTGCCGATGCCGTCACCGGGGAGGACGGCGATGCGCTGCGGACGGCGGTCCTTCGGGTCGGTGGGCGGCGGAGCGGTGGTCGGCGTCATGGTCGAAAAATCCTAGCACGCCGGCCGCGGGCCTCGCGCCCTCAGCGCTTCGCGGGAGATCCTGCGCCGAGGGCCTCCCTCAGCCCGTGCAAGGCGTGCGGACCCGTGGGCCATAGATCGATGACCTCGTCTCCCGGGCCCAGAGTGAGGTTCAGCTTCACCTGCAGGCTCTGCCAGAACCTCTCCGGCGATGCAGCGACGAGGCTGGCCGCCGAGGGCTCCGCCGGCGAGGTCTCGAGAGCGGAGACATCCCAACCTTGGACAATGTCGCTCGATTCCGAAAGGGCGAAGACTCTTCTCCCCTGGCTCGCAAACGCGACCCCGTCCACGGTGATGTCTGTCATCACCTCCAACAGCTTTTCGTGTGCCTTGAAGTCATCGATCCGAAGGCCATACCCTTCCCTGGTGTTGCCCAGCAGCGCCTTGGCATGGATCGGATTGGCGCGAGCCCCTCCGTTAACGCGGGCGCCTCCAATGGCGATCAGTCTGTCATCGGGTGAGAAAGCAACCGTCGCTGGCACCTGCCCTAAGGAGAGGTGAAAGAGGAGATGTTTCCCCGTAGCCGAATCGAAGGCAGAAGCAAAACCATCTCCCGCGATCGCTACCGCGCTCCCATCATGAGAGAAAACCGCCGAGTAAGCTGGCGTTGGCAGTCCAAAGAGCAGCCTGCCGGAATCGACCGCCAACACCCCCGACTCTTCGAGTCCAGCGATCGCGAGCCGATGACCATCCGGAGAGAAGGCGACGGATCTCACCCAACCCGCACTGATCTCTCCTCGCCGCTTGCCCGTCGCGGTCTCCCATAGCTCAACCCCGCCGAGGCTCGACGTGGCGGCCATTTGACCATTGGGAGAGAAAGCGACACCAGAGATCCGCCCCCTCGCTGCCAACAGCAAGCGCCTAGCGGGAGGCTTTACGTTCTCGATCAAGGCGCCGGACCTAAACGTACCGGCGAGAATACGAGAGCCATCCGAGGAAAAGATTGGCGACTCGACGACGTCGACGAAGGCGGCGATCCAGCGCAGCAGGCGGCCGGACTGCGCATCCCATATTCCAATGTCCTTATCGGCGAGGGCATAGCCAGCCATCAGCTCTTTGCCATCGGGAGAAAGGCTGGGACTCCCGAAGTAGAAGTTCCCCCTCACCGTGACCAGGAGCCGTGCATAATGACGTTGGTCGAAGGTGCTCGCGAGCTTGGGATTGAGCTCCCCCCCGCGCTTCACCGCCGCCGCGGCGCCGAGGATCAATGCCTGGTCAACGTCCTTGTTGGCGAGACGGGCGAGCGCCCGTTGGTCGAGCAGGTTCGCCCGCGTGGCCCAGAAGATCTGATAGGCCTTCCTCACCTGCACCGCGTGCCCGCCATCGGCCGCGAGCTGCGCGAAGAGCTGCTTCGCGAGCGCCTCGTCGGAGGTGCTGCCGAGCTGCGTCAGCGCCTTTCGGAAGGCGTCCCTTCGCGGCTTGAGCATGAAATGGTCGTAGACCGCCGCACCGGCCGTCAGGAGGAGGGCGAGGAGCAGCGAGGCTCCCGCCCAGCGCAGCTTCCGGATGGTCTGGCGCGGCCGGGTTTGGCGGACCCACTCGAGATCGAAGAGCCGCTCGTAGAGCCGGTTGCGGACGGCGAGGAGACCCTGAGGGCCGCGCTTGACGAGACCCGAGAGCTTGAGCTGCATGTGCGCCAGCGCCGGCTGGTCGGGCTCGCGCTTGCCGCGGAGGATCCGCTCGTAGAGGTCGAGCGTCGCGAGCTCGTCGGTCAGCCGCGTCGCCAGAAAGCGGAGGATCTGCTGGAAATGGACCTCGGTCCCGAGCTTGTCGAGGTCGGAGAAGAAGGCCTCGGCGTAGGCGTCGACCTCCTCGGGCCGCCGCGAGGCGCCGGCGCTCAGGGCGTCGCAGAAGCGGAGGGTGAGGTAGGGGTGGCCATTCGTCCACGAGAGGACGCGGGAGAGCAGGGACTGTGCGACCTCCGAATCGCCGGAGAGCGCTCTCGCGAGCGGCGCGAGATCGTCGACGGCGGGATCGAAGTCGCGCAGCTCGAGCGTGCGCCCGACGTTGTAGGCGGTGGTCCGCCGGTCCTTGATCAGCTCGTTGGGTGTCGCGACGCCGAGCAGGCAGAAGGTGATCTGCCGGTAGGCCGGGACGAACGCCCGCTCGTTGTACATGGTGCGGATGGCGGTGAAGAGATCGTCGGTGAAGGCGAGCTTCAGCGTGCTGTCGATCTCGTCCAGAAAGACGACGACCGGAGCCTGGATGCGGCCGGCGACCTCCTCGCGGAAGAACTGCAGGAACCGCTGGTTGTGGGTTCCGCCGGCCTGCCGGGACCAGGCCGCGACGTCGAGATCGAGATCCAGGTCGCTCGCGATCTTGTGGATCAGCCCGTCGTACCAGTCTCCGGCGTCGAGCGCGCTGCCGAGCTCGCCGGCGACGTCGACGGCGACGAAGCGGATGCCCCGCGCCGCGAGCTTGAACGCCGTCTGCGCCATGAGGCTCGACTTGCCCATCTGGCGCGAGCTGAGGACGTTGCAATACTCGCTCGCCGACAGCAGGCGGAGGAGCTCGCCGTCCTCCGGGCGGCTGATGTAGAGATGCTTGTCGGGCACCAGCGTTCCACCAGCCTTGAGCTGGGGGTCCGCGGCGCTCACAGCACGGCCCGGAAATACTTGGCGTAGAGCAGGTTGGCGGGGTTGATCCGGTTGCCCTCGCGGCGGACGAGCCCGGCCCCGTGCAGCCGGTGATAGGTGTCGAGATCGGCGCAGGTCCCATGGGCGATGACCTGCCGCATGCCGGCGAGGAGCTCCGGCTTGCGGCAGACCTTGGTGAGCCGAGCGCGCAGGTGATCGCCGAAGGGCCCGTCCTCCTGCGCCGCGGCGTCGAGCAGCTCGTCGAAGCCGATCGCATCGGGAGCCACCAGCCGGTAGAAGGCGAGACGGGAGAGATAGGGATGGCCGCCGAGCAGGCCATAGAGCTGGTCGAGCTGGTGCGCCTCGAGGCCGCTGCCGTAGCGGCTGTCGAGCTCGCGGCAGTTCGGCAGGCTGAAAGGCTGGAGCTCGATCGGGACGGTGACGTTGAAGGGGGAGCGGTCCCCCGCGTCGATCAGCAGGTAGGGCTCGGTCGAGACGACCAGCGCCAGGTCGACGCGCTGCCAGCCCCGGCGCAGCTCCGCGCGCTGGTTGTGCCAGAGGCGGAGCATGGTGAAGAAGTCGTCCTGGTAGGGGCGCCCCAGGACACGATCGACCTCGTCGAAGGCGAAGACGATCGGATCGGGGACGGCTTTCAGAATCTTCCCTTCCACGAAAGCCGTGAGCCGGCTCTGCGTGCTCGGGCGCGGCGCGCTGTCCTCGATCTCGAGGGCGTCGGCCAGAAAACCGGCGATCTCCGCGAGCAGGGTCCCGTAGTCGGCGAAGTCGGCGCTCGAGAAGCGCGAGAAGTCGAGGAAGGCGACCTTCTTGCCCTCGCGCTGGCAGGCGTCGAGGTAGCGCAGGAGCAGGCTGCTCTTCCCCATCTGCCGAGCCGCCTTGATGACCAGGGTCTCCCCCTGCCGGCAGGCGATCGGCGCCACGGCGAGGTCGGCCTTGCGCTCCAGGTAGAAGCCGTCGCGCAAGCGGACGGTGCCGCCGGGGTTCGAGAGGGTGCGCGGGTCCACCTGCGGCCGCGGCCGCGACGGTGCCGTCGCGAGCGGCTCGGCCGGAGCCCCCGCGGGGCTCGAGGCCACCTCCTCGCGCCGCGCCGCGACCTCCATCCCGCTGGCGACCTCGAGGACCTCGCCGAGGATCCGCTCGTCGTCGCGATCGCTCTCCCATAGGACGTACTGGAGACGCCCCAGGTAGCTGTCGAGCTCGTAGTCGAGCGGCCCGGTGTAGCGCAGCCGGATGGGGAGGATGACCGGCTTGCTCTCGCGCTTGTGGCGCCGGTGGGCGAGGCGGATCTCCGTCTGTACCATCTCGCTCGTCATCGACTCCTCGGAGAGCAGGAGGACGAGGAAATCGCACCACGCGATCCGCTGGGTGATCTCGGTCACCCAGTCGGTGCCCATCTTCATCTTGGCGTCGATGAAAACCTGGTGCCCGGTGCGGACGAGCCCGTCGCGGAGGCGCTGAGCCACCGCCTCGTCCGGCTGCACGTGGCGGTAGGAGACGAAAAACCTGCAGGGCATCCCCGCACCCGGCGTACACGGCGTCGGCGTATCCATCAAATTGACCAAGCTCAGATCCTCTGGACGAATCTTATCCGACCCGGGTCGCGCGGCCTCGCATCCCGAGCGGGACGGAGCGGGCGGCAGCCGACGAGCCGATCTCATGGTGTCCAGCGGCAGACGGGAGCCCATGCGGCGCTCTGGCCGCGGACGGATCGCCGCGGGCGGCGCCGGCAGCGGCGATGGCGCGGGAATCCGCCGCAGACCGCCTGAAGCGGTCTCACGCCGCGTGAATCGTTTTCATACCGCGTGAGCCGACCTCACGGCCGGTGAATCGGGCTTAGGCGGTGTGAAAGGGCTTCATGTGATGTGAATCGGTTTCAGGCGGTGTGGAACGGTTTCAGGCGGCCTGAGGGCGACTCAGACGCCTGGAACGCGGTCCCCGGCCGGCCGGCTCCGCCCCTACCCCACCACCGCGTCGGCCTCGATCTCGATCAGCATCGTGGGATCGATGAGGGCCTTGACCTCGACCATGGTGGTCGCCGGAGGGTGGGCGGCGAAGGTCTCGTGGTGGGCGCGGCCGTACTCCTCCCAGCGCGAGATGTCGGTGACGAACATGCGGGTGCGGACGACGTCGGCGAGGCCGGCGCCGAGCTCGCCGAGCGCCTTCTCGATGATCTCGAAACAGCGCTTCGCCTGCGCGTAGCCGTCGCCGACGCCGACGATGCCGCCGCCCTCTTTGACCGCCGTCGTCCCCGTCACGTAGACGTGGGCGCCCGCCCGCACCGCCCGGCAGTAGCCCACCTTCGGCTCGAACGGCGAGCCGCTGAACGCGCGTCGCATCTCCATGTGGATGCCTCCCTCCGAGCGCTTGGCCTCAGGCGCCGACCGCCGCCTCGACGCGGGCGGTCTCGTCGATGTCCTGAGGATCAGAGCGCTGCGGCTCCCGGCGCTCGCCGGCGGCCGCTGCCGCCGTCTGGCGCGGCTCGAACGGCCGCCTCGCCTGCCCCGGCCCGCCCTGCGGAGCGCGCTCGTGGAGCAGCGGCGCGCCGCGCGGCGGCAGGGTGCGGCGGGCGGCGCTGCGGCTGGCGGCGGCCTGCGGCATGCCGGGGGCGACCTGCGGCTTGGCGACGACGCCGAGCTCGAAGGCGAAGGGGATCTCCGGGCAGAGGAAGACCGAATGGAGCGGCGGCCAGCCCGCCGCCGCCGCCGGGCCGCGCAGCGGCAGGAGCGCCGAGACGAGGCTGCCGACCACGACCTCGGCCTGCATCGGCCAGGCGGTCGCCGAGGCGTGCCGCGACTCGATCTTGTGCAGCTCGCCGCCGTCCGGCAGGTAGCCGCGCGGGCGCTCCTGGAAATACTCGACCGTCTGCTCCCAGTTGCCGAGCCGCGGACCATGGCCGACGAGCGGCGTCCCCTGCCAGGCGGTGACGTCGAGCGAGCGCTCGGCGCGGCCGCGCACCCGCCAGCGCCAGCGTCCCTCGCCGAGCTTGCGCGACGGGCGCGGAAAGTCGAGGCGCGCCGAGGCCGCCGGCTCGCGGACGACCAGGCGCACGCCGGAGGCCACCCAGGCGGGCATCATCATCGAGCGGAAGAGGACCGAGGGCGTGCCGTTGGCGTCCAGCACGTAGTGCCGCACGTTGCACTGCGGGTAGGTCAGCCAGAGGAGGGGGATCGACGGCACGTGGAGCCCCTCCTGGTAGAAGAGGAGCGCCGAGACGAAGGTGTAGTCCTCCCCCTGCCAGGTGTGGAGCTGGTAGCGCAGGGGAGCCGGCGGCTCGGGGAGCGCGGCGGCGGGGACCGCCCAATTGAGGAACAGGCAGTCCCGCACGGTGGCGCGCACCATCATCGCGTTCGATTCCTCACCCGGGGAACCATAGCGTGGGGGGTCCGCGGCAGGCAACCGGACGGCGGCGCGCCTAATGATGCACGAACGACTGGGTATCGATGAAACTCTGGTTGTGGCCGGCGGTCGCCCGATAGCTGTGGCTGGTGCAGGCGACGAGGCTCCCTGGCAGCGAGCAGCCGGCCGGGTTCTGCAGATCGGTCACCTCCACGGTGAACGCGACGTCGGTCATGCTGCCGATGAAGACCCAGAAGTTGCCATTGACGATCTGCCCGTCGAGGATCTTGGTGGTGATCTCGACGTTTGGGCTGCTGAAGAACCAGAAGTAGCCCGACTCGTCGCTGAGCGTCGCGGCGTAGGCCCTGGTGACGAGCGGACCGCCCGGATGCGTGAAGGTGGTGACCACCTGGAAGCGGCCGCCGAGGAGATCGAGGCTGGTGCTGACGGGAGCCACCTGAAAAACGGTCGTCGCGTCGATCGGCGAGCCGGCGACCGTCCAGCGGACCGTGTAGCTCCCCGCCGCGAGCGGCGGTAGCGGGAAGGAGAACGGCAGCACGAAGCCCGCGGCGCAGGGGCGCAGCGGCCCCGGCACGTCGAGCGTGATCGTCCGCCCGGAGAACACCGGCGGATCGATCGGGTTGCAGAGGAACGAGGCCTCGAGGAGGATCGCATCCTGGGTCGTCGGCAGCGCCGGGCTCACCGTCGCCTGCTGGGCGGCGAGCGAGCCGGCGCCGAGAGCGAGGATCAGGCACAGCGAGAGGGCGGACAGATTGGCTGCGCGGCGGGCGGTGAGGCGAGAAGAACTCTGGCGCACTGCAGACATGGTGGGCTCCTCCTGGACCTGGTTTTCGATGGGCCGGGACGCGCGGCGGGCTCAGCTCTTGCGGTGGCCGACCCAGAGCTTGAGCGAGCGGCCGGAGCCGATCTCGAAGCGCGGCAGGACGAGCGTCAGGACGCCGTCCGCCTCGCTGCACGTCGTTGCCTCGAACCCCTTCTGCAGGCCGGCCTTGACGTCGGCGCAGCTGCCGTAGCGGCCGGCGGCGAGCGTCGTGCGCAGATTCTTCACCGGCAGCGCGAGGTCGCCGAGGTCGTTGCCGTTGGCGAACCAGAGGGTATCGCCGTCGGCGCCGCTGGCGCCCTCGGCGACCGCCAGGTGGCCCGGCTCGACCACTCGGTAGGT
Source organism: uncultured Acidobacteriota bacterium (assembly GCA_963755825.1). Lineage (GTDB taxonomy): Bacteria > Acidobacteriota > Thermoanaerobaculia > Multivoradales > UBA5704 > DATBQN01. Next base: position 2,371,831 of record CAVWLA010000001.1, read on the forward strand.
CACCTTCAGCGTCCGCCCGCTGCCGGTCACCTGGACGACGAGGTAGTGCGCGAAGCCGCCGCGGTCCGGCGGCGCGTAGAGCGGCGCGCCGGCGCCGCCGGCGACGAAGTAGTGGATGAAGTCGTGATTCTCCGGCGGCTCGTGCCAGTAGAGGTGCTCGTGGCCGGAGAAGACCGCGGCGACCGGATAGAGGCGGAAGAGCTCCTGCAGCTCGGCGCGCTGGCGGATCGACGGGTGGTGCAGCCCCTGCTCGAAGTCGATCAGCGGCGAGGAGTAGAACTCGCTGTGCGAGAAGACGAAGATAGCGCGGTCGTCCTTGTGCGCCTCGAGGTCGGCGCGCAGCCACTTCATCTGCGTCTCGTCGATGGCGGGATAGGGCTGGCCGACCTGCTCGGCGTCGAGGGCGATGAAGTGGACGTCGCCGGCGTTGAAGGAGCCGTAGAGGCCGCCGAAGCGCTCCCGATAGGCATCCTCGGCGCAGGGCCGGCCGGCGCAGGCCGCCCGCTTCTCATCCGCCGAGCAGCGCGAGGTGTCCTCGTGGACCTCGTGGTTGCCCGGCGCGTTGTAGAGCGGCACCTGGGCGCGCCCGACGATGCCCTGGAAGGCGTCGTACTCGGCGGCGAGCTGCTGCCGCGAGTCGCAGTAGCCGTAGACGCTGTCGCCCGACCAGACCACCAGGTCGGGATGGATCCAGCCGACCTCCTGCAGGATCTGGGAGAAGACCGGCGGCAGCGGCGCCCCCTTCTGCGTCGGCCGGTTGTCGCCGCCGACGACGAGGAGGAGGTTGGCGCCGGCGGCGACGGTGGGCGCCGCGGCGCCCACCGGCTTCAGGGCCGGCTCCGCAAGCTCCGCCGCCATGCAGCCGGCGGCGCCGAGAGTCAGCGGCAGGGCGAGGAGAGCGAGGCGGCAGAGGGAGCGGTCGACGCGGCGCATGCGGTCTCCGGAAGAGGTTGGCTCGGGATCGGCGGCGATTCTATGCGCCGGCGGCGAGCCGCGCGAGCCAGTCCTTGATGCCGCTGTCGAGGCGGTGGCGCTCGGCGTGGCGCTCCACCGCCTCGCGCACCAGGCGATCGACGAGCCGCGGCAGCGGCAGGCCGGCGATCTCCCACAGGCGCGGGTACATGGAGATGCTGGTGAAACCGGGGAGGGTGTTGATCTCGTTGACGTAGAGCCGCTCCCCCTCGAGGAAGAAGTCGACCCGCGCCATGCCGGAGCCGGCGACGGCGGCGAAGGCGTCGACGGCGAGGCGGCGGGCGCGCTCGGCGATCGCCGCCGGCAGCGGCGCCGGCGCGAGGAGCCGCGCGGTGTCCTGCAGGTACTTGTCGGCGTAGTCGTAGAAGGCGTTGCCGGGGACGATCTCGCCGAGGCCCGAGGCCTCCAGGCGGTCGGGGAGGCCGATGACGGCGCACTCGAGCTCGCGGCCGCTGACGCCGCGCTCGACGAGCACCGCGTCGTCGAAGCGGAGGGCGCCGCGCACGGCGGCCTCGAGATCCGCCGCGCCGTCGACCCGCGCCACGCCGACCGAGGAGCCGCCGACGCGCGGCTTGACGAAGAGTGGGAAGGCGAGCGCCCGGCAGCGGGCGAGGAGGCCGGCGGCATCGCGCTCGAATTCGCCGCGGGTGGCGGTCTCCGACTCGATGACCGGCACGCCCGCCGCGGCGAGCGCCCGCTTGGCGAGCACCTTGTCCATGGCGAGGGCGCTGGCGAGGACGCCGGCGCCGACGTACGGCAGATCGAGCATCTCGCAGAGCCCCTGCAGCGTGCCGTCCTCGCCCCAGGTGCCGTGGACGATCGGGAAGAGCACCTCGGCGCCGCAGCCGACGAGATGCGACAGCGTCGGCGCCACTCGACCGGCTGCCGCGGCCGCCGGGATCGCCGCGGCATCGCCGGCGAGCACCGCGGCGCCCGCGGCGGGCGCGATCCAGCCGCCGTCCTCGGCGATCCCGAGCGCGATCACCTCATGACCGGCGGCGGCGAGCCCCGCCGCCACCGTGCGCGCCGAGCGGATCGAAACCTGGTGCTCGACGCTCCTCCCCCCGAAGATGACACCCACTCTCGCCATCGTCCCCCCTGCTCCTTTCCAGCCGGCGCCGAGGCGCCCGCGACGCGTGCCGATCTGTTGCAGCGATGTGCCGATGTGCGACGAACCCGGCTCCGGCGGCGGCCATGCTATCGCGGCGGCGGCAGCCTGCTCAGAGCGCGCTCTTCCTATCTGCGGCCGAGATCGACCTTGTGCGCGCTCTGCACCTCGGGGAGGGCGCGGAGCCTGGCGAGGAGGTCGTCGCCCGGCTCCTGGTCGAGGCGGAGGACGGCGAGCGCCAGCGCCTCGCCCGACGGCGCGCCACGGCGCGCCAGGTGGATGTCGGCGATGTTCACGCCGGCCTCGCCGAGGAGCGTGCCGAGGCGGCCGACGACGCCCGGCCGGTCGCGGTTCTCGAGCACCAGGAGCCTGCCCGCCGGCGAGAACTCGAGGCGGAAGCCGCCGAAGCGCACCACCCGCGGGTCGCTCTCGCCGAAGAGCGTGCCGTCGAGCTCCACCCGAGAGCCGCCGCCGGCGAGCCCGACGCCGAGGAGCTGCGGGTAGTCGGCGGCGCTGCTGTGGGTCGAGCGCACCACCTCGATCCCGCGGCTCTCGGCGAGGCGCTCGGCGTTGACGTAGTTGACCCCCTCGCCGAGGAAGGTCGAGAGGACCCCTTTCAACGTCGCCACCGTGATCGGCACGCGGAGCGGCTCGTCGATCCCCCAGAGGCCCACCTCGAGCCGCTGCGGCGCGCTCCCCAGCAGCTGGCTCGCCATGCTGCCGAGCTGCTCGGCGAGCGCCAGGTAGGGCTCGGCGCGGGCGCCGGCGGAGCGGAAGGGCAGGTTGACCGCGGCGATCGACAGCGAGCCGGCGAGCGCCCCCAGCACCATCTCCGCGGTCTCGGTGGAGATCCGCTCCTGCGCCTCGCGGGTCTGGGCGCCGAGGTGCGGCGTCGCCACCACGCGCGGGTGGCGGACGAGGGCGAAGTCCGCCGGCGGCTCCTCGGCGAAGACGTCGAGCCCGGCGCCGGCGAGCCGGCCGGCGGCGAGCGCCGCCAAGAGCGCCGCCTCGTCGACCACCCCGCCGCGGCTGCAGTTGACGACGATGGCGCTCGGCTTCATCGCCGCCAGGCGGGCCGTCGAGAGGAGGCTCCTGGTCTCCGCCGTCAGCGGCGTGTGGAGGGTGACGAAGTCGGCGCGCGGCAGCAGCTCGTCGAGCGGCAGCAGCTCGACCTCGAGGCGGCGCGCCGCCTGGGCGTCGAGGAACGGATCGTAGGCGACCACCTTCATCTCGAAGGCGCGGGCGCGCGACGCGACGCGCTGGCCGATGCGGCCGAAGCCGATGATGCCGAGCGTCTTGCCCTGCAGCTCGACGCCGAGAAATGGTTTGCGGTCCCAGCTGCCGCCCTTCAAGGCCGCGTCGGCGGCGGCGACGTTGCGGGCGACGGCGAGGAGGAGCGCGAAGGTGTGCTCGGTCGCCGACAGCAGGTTTGCCGTCGGCGCGTTCACCACCAGCACGCCGTGCTCGGTCGCCGCGGCGACGTCGACGTTGTCGACCCCGATGCCGGCGCGGCCGACGACCTTCAGCCGGCGGCCGGCGGCGAGCAGCTCGGCGGTCACCTTGGTGGTGCTGCGGACGATCAGCGCGTCGTAGTCGGCGACGATCTCGGCGAGGCGCGGCCGCTCGGCGGCGGTGAGCTCGTGGACGTGGGCGCCGGCGGCGCGCAGGAGCTCGACGCCGCCGGCGTCGAGCGAGTCGGCGATGAGGATGCGCGCTGGCGCCTCAGCGGCCATCGGCCGGGCCCCCGGAGACCGCCGCCGGTGCTTCTGCCAGCACCTCGTCGATCACCGTCAAGAGGCCGGCGAGATCGCCGGCGCGGACCTCGCCCATGTGGCCGATGCGGAAGGTCGAGGACTTCCAGTCGCCGTAACCGCCGCCGACGGTGAAGCCGCGGCCGGCGAGCGCCTTGACCAGCTCGGGTGCGGCGACGCCGGCGGGCGGCGCCAGACAGCTCACCGTCTGCGAGCGCGCCGTCGGCGCCGAGGCGTAGGCACAGCCGCGCGCCGCGGCCCACGTGGCGGTCTGCCGGGCGAGTGCCGCGTGGCGCTCCCAGCGCGCCTCCATCCCTTCGGCCAGGATGTGGTCGAGCTGCGCGTCGAGGGCGTAGATCAGCGGGATCGCCGGGGTGGTGATGAAGCCGCCCTCGCGGTGCTTGTCGCGGTAGCGCAGGAGATCGGTGTAGTAGCCGCGGCGGGCGACCGCGGCGGCGCGCTCGGCGGCGCGCGCCGAGAGGGTGAAGAGGGCGAGGCCGGGGGGCAGCGCCAGCGCCTTCTGCGTCCCGGCGAGCACCACGTCGATCCCCCAGGCGTCGGTCTCCACCGCGGCGCCGCCCAGCGACGAGACGGTGTCGACGAGGAGGAGCGCGTCGCTCTCCTCGCGCACGGCGCGGGTGATCTCGGCGAGCGGGCTCATCACCCCCGTCGAGGTCTCGTTGTGCACCAGGGTGACGGCGTCATAGCGCTGGCGCCTGAGGGCGGCGCGCACGAGGTCGGGGTCGACCGCCTGCCCCCAGGGGACGGCGACCTGATCGGCGGTCTTGCCGGCGGCGCGGCTGATGGCGTGCCAGCGCTCGGAGAAGGCGCCGCAAGTGAGGCAGAGCACGCGCTCGGCGGCGGTCGAGACGACGGCGCTCTCCATGATGAGGGTCGAGCTGCCGGTCGCGATCATCACGTCGCCGGCGGTGCGGAAGACCGCCGGCAGGCGGCCGGCGAGCGACTCGTAGAGGGCGCGGAAGGGCGGCGAGCGGTGGCCCATCATCGGCTTCGTCATCGCCTGGCGGACGGCCTCGGTGACGTAGCTGGGGCCGGGGAGGAAGAAGCGGATGGTCTCGCGCTCGCTGTCGGTCATCGGGGTCTCACCTGGGGGCTCGCGGTCATCGGAAAGTGGGAGGGTCGAGGGCGCTCGACGGCGGCGAAGCGAGAGAATCGAGCCGGTGGAGCGATCGAAAGGAATGGCGGTCAACCGGCGGCTTCGCCGCACCGCGGCATTCTACTCGAATCGCGGCCTCTCAGGAATCCCACGGCCGCGGCCGGCGGAGCGCCGCCACCAGCTCCGCGGTGGTGTAGGTGCGCGCCGCCTCGCCCGGCGGGCCGACCGTCCAGCCGTCGCCTTCGGGCGCCAGCGAGGGCGCCGCCACCTCGCCGCGCACGAGGAGGAGGGCGCAGCCGCGGAAGTGCTCGCGGCAAAGGTCGTCGAGGACCGGCGCCCCGCGGAGCGGCTTGACGGCGATCGCGCGGCCGCCGCTCGCGCCGGAGCCGACGGCGACGGCGCGGAGCACGCCGGCGGCGGCGGCGGCCTCGAGATCGGCGGGGGCGGCCGGCATCGCCGCGGCATCGGGCGCCAGATCGAGCCAGCCGGCGCGCAGGCCGGCGGCGGCGAGCGCGGCGAGGAGCGCGGCGAAGGGCTCCGGCCCCTCCTCCACTCGCAGCCGGTGGAGGCGCCTGAGATGGGGGTCGCTCATCGGTAGAGGAGGATCTCCTCGCACTCGCGGCGGAACTCCGCCTCGTCCGCGGCCCAGCTTGCCATCCAGTCGGCGAGGTCCGCCGCGTCGCCGGAATCGATCGCCTGCCGGCAGCGGACGGTGCGCGCCAGCAGATCGATCGCAGGGATCTCGGCGACGAACTCGTAGGCGGCGCGCCGCCAGGCGAAGGCCTCCGGCGCCGCGGCGCGGAAGGCGGCGAGGAGCTCGACGCCGGTGCGGTAGGCGGCGAGGCGGGGCGCCGCGGTCACCGCCAGCTCGACGCCGCCGCAGATGCGGCCGGCGTGCTTCTGGAACTGCGGCCGGAAATAGGTCGGCACGAAGGCGACGCCGGGGAGCCCGCGCGCCGCCAAGCGGTCGGCGACGGCGGTCGGCTCGACCCCCGGCGCGCCGGCGAGCTGGAACGGTCGCGTCGTCCCCCGCCCCTCCGACAGCTCGGTCGCCTCGACCAGGCAGCCGCCGGGATAGAGCTGCGCCGTCGTCGCCGACGGCATGTTGGGCGACGGCGCGACGAACGGCCGGCCGGTCTCCTCCCAGGTCGTGGCGCGCGTCCAGCCCTCCATCGTCCAGATGGTCAGGCCGTCGCGGAGGCCGCGCCGGCGGGCCTCGAGGAGCGCCAGCTCGCCCAGCGTCAGGCCGTGGCAGACCGGCGTGCGGAAGGCGCCGACGAAGGAGTCGAAGCCGGGCTCCGGCAGGTTGCCCTCGACGCGCTCGCCGCCGAGCGGGTTGGGGCGGTCGAGGAACCACACCTCGCAGCCGGCGCCGATCGCCACCAGCGCCGCCCACACCGCCGTCGCGGCATAGGTGTAGTAGCGGGCGCCGACGTCCTGCAGGTCGACGACGAGGAGGTCGAGGCCGGCGACGGCCGCGGCGTCGGGCACCAGCGAGGCGGCGGCGTCGCCGTAGAGCGAGACGATGGGGATGCCGGTCCACGGGTCGGGCGCCGATTGGGCGGCGACCATGTCCTGCTCGACGCCGTAGTAGCCGTGCTCGGGGCCGAAGAGGACGGCCGGCGCTCCCGCCGGGCTCGCCGCCAGCGCGCGGTGGGCGGGGCGGAGGTCGGCGGTGAGCGAGGCGCCGTGGGCGAGCAGGCCGTAGCGCCGCCCGGCGAGCCGCCGCGGATCGGCGAGCAGGCGGTCCAGCCCCGTCGCGAGCAACCGGCTCACCCGCCGTCCGGCCGGCGGTAGGCGCCGCGCTGGCCGCCGCTCTTCGCCTCGAGGCGGAGATCGGTGACCACCGCGCCGCGCTCGACGGCCTTCACCATGTCGTAGAGGGCCAGGGCGGCGGTCGAGCAGGCGACGAGCGCCTCCATCTCGGCGCCGGTCCGCGCCGTCACGGTGACGCGGCTGCGGATGGCGACCCCCTCGGGGATCGGCACCACGTCGATCTCCACCTGGTCGAGCGGCAGCGAATGGGCGAGCGGGATGAGCTCGTCCGTCCGCTTGGCGGCCTGGATGCCGGCGAGCCGCGCCACCGCGAAGGCGTCGCCCTTCGGCAGGTTGGCGAGGCGGATGACGGTCTGCGGCGACAGCAGGACGCGGCAGGAGGCCTCGGCGATGCGGTGCGTCACCGCCTTCCCCGACACGTCGACCATGCGCGCCTGGCCGTCACGGTCGAGGTGGCTGAAGGGCTCTTGGCTCATGGCGTGCTTCCGTTCCGTATTCTCTCTTGCGGCGCCGGCGCCGGCGGTCGGCACAGACGACGCGACCGGCGCCAACTCCTCTGCATGCTAGCATTTCACCCGCCTGACTCCGCGAGCTCGCGGCCCTCGCCGGCCACACCGTCTCTGATCCAATGCGACTGAGTATCGTGATGCCGACCCTGGACGAGGCGGTGGCGCTGGCGCACCACCTCCCCGCCGCGCTCGCCGTCGCCGACTTCGTCGTCGTCTCCGATGGCGGCAGCGCCGATCGCACCGTGGCGATCGCCGAGGAGCTCGGCGCGCTGGTGGTCAGCGGCACCGCCGGCCGCGGCGTGCAGCTCAACCGCGGCGCGCGGGCGGCGCTCGCAGCCGGCGCCGATCTCCTCCTCTTCCTCCACGCCGATACCGTGCTGCCGCCCGGCGCGCGCGCCGCGCTCGACGCGGCGGTCGCCGGCGGCGCCCGCGGCGGCGCCTTCCTCCTGCGCTTCGATTCGGCGCGCGCCGGGATGCGGCTCGGCGGCTGGCTGGTCAGCATGCGCACCCGCTGGCTGCGCATGCCGCTCGGCGATCAGGCGCAGTTCGCCACCCGCGACACCTTCGCCGCGCTCGGCGGCTTCCGCGATTGGCCGCTGCTCGAGGATCTCGACTTCGCCTGGCGGCTGCGGCGCGCCGGCGCGCTGACGGTCATCGCGGCGCCGGTGACCACCTCGGCGCGCCGCTTCCACGAGCGCGGCTCGACGCGCACCGTGGCGACGAACTGGATGATCTGGCTGCTCTTCCTGCTGGGGATCTCGCCGCACCGGCTGGCGCGGCTCTACAAGAAGATTCGCTGAGGAAGGAGGGCGACGAGGAGGGGTTTGAGGAGGAGGGCCGTCAAGCCCCGTGGCCGCACGGCACCACAGGGCTCGCGCCGCCGCGCTGGGACGTGCTACTTGCGCCGCTTCTTGTTGACCGACTCCTTGAGCTCCTTGCCGGCCTTGAAGCGCACGCTCTTGCTCGCCCGGATGCTGATCGACTCGCCGGTGGCCGGGTTGCGCCCCTTGCGGGCCGCGCGCTCGGAGACCGTGAAGCTGCCGAAGCCGGGGACCTTGGCGGTGTCGCCGCCCTTGAGGGCCGCGGTGATGGCGCCGAAGACCGCCTCGAACGCCTCGGCCGCCTGACGCCGGCTCAACCCCTCGACCGCGTCCACAATGCTATTGACAAGCTCAGCCTTACCCGCCATCTGCTCTCCTCCTCTGAATTAGTTGTAGCCGATTGGACCGGGGCAGACGATAAGTCAACACCCGCGGCCTGTCAAGGCGCGCGAACAGCTCCGAAGCCCCTATTTACGGGCTTTTGCGAGCACGTTGACGGAGAAGCCGTCGTGGTCTCCGCCGGTCAGCACGCGCCAGCTGCCGGGGCCGGTGACACCCGCCGCGAGCGGCGCTCCGAGCACCTCGGCGAGGGGGTGCGGCGAGAACTCCGCGTGCTCGGCGCGGAAGCGGGCGACCACCCGTTCGTTCTCCTCCTCCTCGAGCGAGCAGGTGATGGCGACCAGCAGGCCGCCGGGGGCGACGAGCGGCGCGGCGCCGGCGAGCAGGCGGAGCGCCTGGCCGGTGAGCCGGCCGATCTCCCCCTCGCTGATCCGCCACTTGAGCTCGGGATGGCGGCGCAGCGTCCCCGTCCCGGTGCACGGCAGGTCGAGCACGACGCGGTCGAAGGTGCGGCGGAAGGGCGGCCGCGCGGCATCGGCGACGGCGACCGGCAGCGGCCGCCCCAGCCGGCGGAGGTTGTCGCGCAGCAGCGCCGTCCGCGCCAGCGAGACGTCGGCGAGATAGGGCACCACGCTGGGCTCCCAGGCGAGGAGGGCGAAGCTCTTGCCGCCCGGCGCCGCCGCCGCGTCGAGGACGCGCTCGCCCGGCCGCGGCGGCGGCACCAGCGCCGCCGCCTGGCTCGCCTCGTCCTGGATGTAGAAGGAGCCCGCCGCGAACTGCGCGCCGGCGAGCGGATTGCCGCGGCGCACGGTGAGGCCGAGCGGAGACAGCGGCGCCGGCTCGACCTCGATGCCCTCGTCGATCAGCGCCTCCGCCAGCAGCTCGCGGCCGCCGCGGTCGCGAAAGGCGAGGAGCTGCATCGCCTTCGGCCGGTTGTTGGCGGCGAGGAGAGCGGCGGTCTTGCCGCGGCCGAAGCGCGCGATCCAGCGCTCGACGAGGAAGTCGGGATGGCTCTGGTCGATGGCGAGCCGGCGCACCGGATCGGCGTCGCGCACCGGCCAGTCGGCGAGGCGCGGGGCGCGGGCGATGGCGCGCAGCACGCCGTTGACGAAGCTGGCGCCGCCGCGGTGGGTGAGCTGGTGCGCCTGCTCGACCGCCTCGTGCACGGCGGCGTGCGGCGGCACGCGGTCGAGGAAGAGGAGCTGGTAGACGCCGATGCGGAGCGGGGCGAGGAGCGCCGGCTCGATGTCGCCGATGCGCCGGCTGCTGGCGTCGGCGATCACCTGGTCGAGCCGGCGCAGCCAGCGCAGCGTCCCCAGCACCAGCTCGCGGAGAAGCCCCTGGTCGCGCTCGTCGAAGCGCGCCAGAGCGCTGTCGAGGAAGGAGTCGACCGGCGCCAGCGAGGCGAGAGTGCGCTCGAGCACCCAGCCGGCGGAGGCGCGGACGTTGTCCTGGGCGCTGCGGCGGGGCGTCGTCCGCCGGCTGCGTCCGGGGGGAGGCGGCGGCGGCGCGGAGTGGTGCTTGCTCATCGCCTAGACGAAGCGGTCGCCCGGCTTCAGGCGCTCGCCGTTGGCGAAGTCGGCGGCGGTGCGCGGCGGCTTGCCGGCGCGCTGCAGGCGCTCGACGCCGAAGGCGCCGGCGCCGCAGGCGACGGCGATGCGGCCGCCGCCGATGGCGAGGACGGTGCCCGGCGCCGCGGCATCGGCGGCATCGCTCTCGGCGACCGCCAGCGGCTCGCCCCAGAGGATCTTGACCGGCCGGCCGCCGAGCGTGCTCGCCATCCCCGGCCAGGGGGTGAAGGCGCGCAGGCGGTCGAAGAGCGCCGCGGCGGGGAGCGACCAGTCCGCCTCGCCGCTCTGCCGGGCGAGGCGCGGCGCGTAGGTGGCGAGCGCGTCGTCCTGCCGGCGCGGCACGATCTCGCCGTGGGCGAGGAGCGCCAGGGTCTCGACCAGCGAGCGCGCGCCGAGCGCGGCGAGGCGCGGCGCCAGCTCCCCCGCCGTCTCGCGGGGGCCGATCGCGAGCTCCTCCTGGCGGAGGATCGGGCCGCTGTCGAGCCCCGCCTCCATCTGCATCGTGGTCACCCCGGTCGTCCGCTCGCCGGCGGCGATCGCCGCCTGGATCGGCGCCGCGCCGCGATAGCGCGGCAGGAGCGAGGCGTGGAGGTTGACGCAGCCGAGCCGCGGCAGGGCCAGCAGCTCGGCGGGGAAGATCTGCCCGAAGGCGACGACCACGGCGACGTCGGGAGCGAGCTCGCGGAGGGCGGCGAGGAAGCCCGGCTCGCGCACGCGCTCCGGCTGCAGCACCGGGATGCCGTGCGCCGCCGCCCAGCGGCCGACGGGCGGCGCCTCGACGCGGCCGCCGCGGCCGGCGGGCCGCGACGGCTGCGTCACCACGCAGGCGGGCGCGCGCCCGGCGGTGGCGAGCGCGGCGAGCGTCGGCACGGCGAACTCCGGCGTGCCGAAGAAGACGAGTCGAGCAGAGTCCGGCACCCGTGGATGCTACCTTGGATGATCGATCGAAGCCGAAGAATGGCGGTATCACATATGGATCGGCGGACCGAAGACACGAACGCCCCGCGAGGTGCGGGGCGTTCGCGGCGCGGCGGGACCGCCGGCCGGCTACTGGTGCGCGTTGCGGATGGTGAAGGCGCGCTCGCCGATCACCGTGTCCACGCCGAGAACGTCCGTCGCCACCGCCTGGATGTGGTGGACGCCGTTCGAGAACTGCGTCGTGTCGAGGCCCTGGATCCAGCCCGGGAAGGCGCTCTGCGGATAGCCCGGGTAGGCGGTGCTGACGCCCGGCCGCGGCAGGCCGAGGGTGGCGAAGCCGTAGAAGGTGCCATCGACCAGGATGGAGACCGAGTAGATGCCCTGGAAGTCGAGCGCCCAGCCGGTGATGTAGATCTGGCCGCCGAACACCTGGCCGTTGGGCACCAGGTCGATGAGGCCGAACGAGGCGTCGTTGCCGATGAAGTCGTCGCAGCTGAAGGTCACCGGGATCTCGGAGAAGTTGACCGTCGTCCCCGAGTTGTCGCCGGCGCGGATGGCGAGGGTGTGGTGGCCGGGGTTGTAGAGGCCGAGGTTGATCAGCTGCGAGATGTCGAGCACGAAGCGGAAGCCGCTGTGCGTGCTGTCCTTGAGCGACGGGTAGATGGCGCCGATGTCGGGCCGGAAGACGCCGAAGCAGTTGGAGAGGCCGCCGGTCGTCGACGAGTAGAAGCAGTCGGTGGTGGAGTTGTAGAGGATGGCGCCGTCGAGCAGCAGCTCGACGTAGCCGACGCCGTCGCCGTCCACCTCGGCCGCGGCTCCCGGATCGACCACGAAACCGGTCACCAGGTTGTAGCGGCGGGGCACGACGAGCGAGATCAGGCCGAAGTCGCGGGTGGTCGCCGGGCTGACGTCGGGCACCAGTCCGCAGGTGCCGAAGAGCTCGGCGTCCTTGTTGGGGAACTCGACCAGGCCGAAGGGCTGCAGGTCCTGCGGCGCGTTGTTGAAGTCGAAGAGGAGAGGCCCGAGGTCGCGCGTCGCGCCGCCCTTGGTGCGCACCCGCGCGATGACGGCGTGGACGCCGTTCAGGTAGTGCGTGGTGTTCAGCCCGTAGTCGAACTCGGGGAACTTCGAGTCGGGATAGCTGGGGTAGGCGGCGGTGACGCCTGGGCGGCTGTGCCCGTAGGAGCTGCGGCCGTCGATGACGCCGTCGACGACGATGTCGACCGCCGCGATGCCGTCGCTCGACAGCGCCCAGCCGACCAGCCCGAGGATGCCGGAGCCGCCGTTGCCGCCGCCGTGGCGGCCGTCGAAGTAACCGAGGATGGTGGGCGGCGCCGCCGCCGAGGCGATCGCCGGGAAGGCCGCCGCAACGGCAGTCACGACCGCGACCAGGATGACGACGTGGCGTTTCATCGAGTGCCGACCTCCCTAGGGCCTCTCTCGTCCCCACCTCGCGGCGGAGCGCCGCGGAAAAGCGCAAGGCAATGCGGGACTATCGGGCCAACTGTGAAGTAGTACGTGAACTTTTCGGAAATTGTACGCGTGAGGGCTGGGGAAAGTCAAATATAGCCGGCGGCGAATTTAAGACGGTAGCGGAGCTTCCGAGGCCGGCTCGGCGCCGCCGAGACCGAGCAGATACGCCTCGACGAGGCGCGGCAGGCTGGCGATGTCGTAGCCGCCCTCGAGGACGGAGAGCAGTCGGCCGCCGCAGATCTCGTCGGCGAGGGCGGCGAGCCGCGCTCCCCAGCGGGCGAGGCCGCGCTCGGTCACCGCCATGCCCCCCAGCGGGTCGGCGCGCCAGACGTCGAAGCCGGCGGAGACGAGGAGGACGTCGGGCGCGAAGGCGCGGAGCGCCGGCAGGATGCGCCCCTCGATCGCCGCCGCGTAGCCCTCCTCGCCGGTGCCCGCGGGGAGCGGCACGTTGAGCGTCGCCCCCTCGCCGGGACCGCTGCCGATCTCGCTCGCGGCGCCCGTCCCCGGGTAGAAGGGATATTGATGGGTGCTGGCGTAGAAGACGTCGGCGCGCTCCTCGAAGAGGTGCTGGGTGCCATTGCCGTGGTGGACGTCGAAATCGAAGATGGCGACGCGCGCGGCGCCGTGCCGCCGGCGCAGGTGCTCGGCCGCCACCGCCACGTTGTTGAAGAAGCAGAAGCCCATGGCGAGCTCGCGCTCGGCATGATGGCCCGGCGGCCGCACGGCGGCGAAGGCCCGGCCGCCGGCCGCCGCGGCGTCGGCGGCGGCGAGGGTCGCCTCGACCGCCGCCCAGGCGGCCGTCGAGCTGCCTGCCGACAGCGGGTTGTCCGCCGAGTCGAGGAGCGAGTCGCCGCGCTCGACGGCGCGCTGGAAGCGCTCGACGTACTCGGCGTCGTGCACCGCCGCCACCGCGCGGGCGGCGTGGCCGGCGGGGGCGGGAGCCGAGGGATCTCCCCCGTCGACGACGTCCCAGCCGGCGGCCCGCAGGTGGTCGACGATCGACGACAGCCGCTCGGGCCGCTCGGGATAGCCGCGCGGCGCCTCGTGCGCGAGACAGCGGCCGTCGGTGAAGACGCGGACCGTGCGCCCGTCGCCACTGGCCGCCCCCAAGGCTCCCCCCATGTTTCCGATGATAGCGCCGCTCCGCCGGCGGCGACCCGCCGAGCTCAGCGCCGGCGCCGGCGCTTCGGCCGGCACTTCTGATCGACGCGGCCGAGCAGCGCGCCGCGCCGCGGCAGCTGGAGGCCGCCGCTGGCCAGCCGGCGGCGCAGGCGGTGGAGCTGCGAGTCGACGCCGGTGGCGGTCAGCCGGCCGCCCAGGTGGCGCGCGATCTCGCGGCTCGTCCAGCCGTCGAAGAGCGCCAGGCGGAGGATGCGGGCGCCGCGGCCGCCGCCGAGCCGGTCGCCGAGTTCGCGGATGACGCCGGCGAGCTCGGCGAGGCGCTCGCGCGCCAGCAGCCGGTCCTCCGGCGTCCCCGAGGGATCGAGCACGTTGTCGGTGAGCCCGCCGATGAGGCTCCAGTCGAGCCCGACCAGCCCGCCGCCGCGCTTGGCGGCGGAGCCGGTGCGGATCTGATCGACGACGATCCGATCGGCCATCCTCCCCAGATAGGAATCGGCCTCCTCCGCGCACCCGGCGCGGCAGCGGCGCAGGCGCCGGCCGCCGTCGTCGAGCAGCCGGCAGAAGACCTCCTGCATCGCCTCCTCGATCATGTCGCGCCGCGGCCGGATACCGAATCGCGCGAAGGCGTGGCCGATGCGGCGCTGGAGGCGCCGGCGGGTGCGTCGCAACAGCCTCTCCCAACCAGCCTCGTCGCCGAGCGCGGGAAGGACCTGCTGGGCACCGGAAGCAGCGGCTGCGGGGGATGCGGGGGATGGATCGACGGTTGGCTCCACGCTCGTCTCCTTGCGGAAAATGGAGCGGGGGCGCGGCACAGCGCGAGGAAAAGAGGACGGACTGGGGAGGCGACCGAGAATCGACGGCTCGGGCGAGTGCCCGGCCGCGGCAGAGGGGAAGGCGACGATAGCATGCGTCGGCTACAATCCGCGCGCCGCCGGCCCCGTCCCGCCCGCGCTCCCGAATCCCGTGGCCGCCCCTCCCCACTCCCCCCGCCGCTCCACCTCCGGGCGCGGCTGGCGCGCCTGCGCGGTGCTCGTCCTCGCGGCGGCGGCCGCCGCGGGCTGCCGCGAGCGCAACGGCGAGGAGGCCGGGGCGACCGCCGGGCGGCCGCTCCGCCCCGGCGCCGCGCGCGGCTGGAACCTCGTCCTGCTCTCGGTCGACACCCTGCGGGCCGACCACCTCGGCGCCTACGGCTACCGGGTGCGCGCCACCAGCCCGCGGATGGACGCCCTCCTCGGCTCCGGTGTCCGCTTCGAGCAGGCGATGTCGCAGCGCGCCGCGACCTGGCCCTCGCTCGCCTCGGTGCTCACCGGCCTCTACCCCTCCGCCCACGGCGTCACCGAGAACGGCTACGGCTTCCCCGACGCCCTGCCGACCCTCCCCAAGCTGCTCGGCGCCGCCGGCTACCGCACCGCCGCCTTCCTCGCCAACATGTGCGAGGCGAACCATCAGGGGTGGAACGATTTCTCGTGCAGCGCCGGCCAGGACGGCAAGGTGGTGCGCCGCGCCCTCGCCTGGGCGGGGTCCCCGGCGGTCGCCGGCCAGCCGGCGCGGCCGTTCTTTCTCTGGGTCCACCTCTTCGGCGCCCACTCGCCCTACTACAACGGCGGCGACGCGGCGGCGCGCGTCCTCGATCCCGGCTACCAGGGGACGCTGGGGCCGAAGCGCTGGCGGCTCGACCCGGTGATGACGCAGCACCTCCAGCTGACGGCCGCCGATCAGCGCCACCTCGACGCTCTCTACGACGCCGCGGTGATGGGGAGCGACCACCAGGTGGGGGCGCTCCTCGACGGGCTGCAGGCGGCGGGGAGGCTGGCGCACACCATCGTCGTCCTCGTCTCGGACCATGGCGAGGAGCTCTACGCCCACGGCAACTACCTCTACCACTCCTGCTCGGTCTACCAGACGGCGCTCCACGTGCCGCTTGGCATCGTCGCGCCGGGCCTGCTGCCGGCGGGCGCCGCGGTGCCGCAGACCGTCGAGCTGATCGACATCGCGCCGACCCTGCTCGACCTCCTCGCGGTCGCCCCGCCGCGCGAGATCCACGGCCGCTCGCTGGTGCCGTCGCTGGCGCGCGCCGGCGCCGGCGGCGGTACCAGCGGCGGCAAGCCCGCCTATTCGCAGTACGGCGACGCGCCGGTCGCCACCGTCCTCGCCGGCGGCTGGAAGCTGGTCGATAACCCGAGCGGCTACCAGCCGGACTGCATCCCCAACGCGCCGCGCGGCGCCTTCCCCCTCGGCCGCGAGGAGCTCTACGATCTCGCCCGCGACCCGCGCGAGAGGCACAACCTCGCCGCCAGCCAGCCTGCCCGCGTCGCCGAGCTGCAGGGCCTGCTGCGGGCGCGCTTTGCCGCCGTCGCCCGCCGCCTCGGCAAGCATCAGGAGTCGACCGAGCTCCAGGAGGAGCTCAACAGCCTCGGCTATACCGTGCACTGAGCGCGGCCCGCGGCGGCGAACGACCCGCCGCGATTGACTCCACCCGCCTCATTCCATACTATTCACTGCCTTTGGCGGGGAGGTTAGCTCAGCGGTTAGAGCACCTGCCTTACACGCAGGGGGTCGCGGGTTCAAATCCCTCACCTCCCACCAGGGTGACTCCCTGGCGAGTTCCGAAGCACCCCGCGGGGTCGTAGTTCAGTTGGTTAGAACGCCGGCCTGTCAAGCCGGAGGTCGCGGGTTCGAGCCCCGTCGGCCCCGCCATTCTTCGATTGTGTCCCCGGCTCGCGACACGGCCGGGCACCCTCCAGGGAGATCGCGATGCGCGAGAAGATCAAGATGGTCTCGTCGGCCGGCACCGGCTACTTCTACACCACGACGAAGAACAAGAAGCTCTCGACCGAGAAGCTGCGGATGAAGAAGTACGACCCGAAGGTCCGCAAGCACGTCGAGTTCGTCGAAGAGAAGCTGCGCTAGGCGCGGCCTCCCCTCCTCTCCCCCTCCGCAGCTCCCAGGACCGCTCCCGGACACCACCGGGTGGCGGTGCCGTCCGCTGGCATCGCGCTCGCATCCGACACCGTTCGGCTCGTTCCGTCGCTCCACCCGTTCATGGCAGAATGAGCCGCGGGGCGCAGCATTCTCGCCATCCATTCCGCCGTCTCGCGCCTCTCCTCACCCCCCACGGCGACCGGGGGCCGTCTGACAGCTGCCGGCCCATGCCGCCTTGACCGACCAAGGAGAACAGCCCATGTTTGAGCTTCCGCCCCTGCCGTACGGCTTCGACGCGCTCGAGCCCCACATCGACGCGCAGACCATGCAGATCCACCACGACAAGCATCACGCCACCTACGTCGCCAAGCTCAACGCCGCCCTCGAGGGGCATGCCGATCTGCAGGGCAAGTCCGTCGAGGAGCTGCTGCGCGATCTGGCCAGCCTCCCAGAGGCGATCCGCACCGCCGTCCGCAACCACGGCGGCGGCCACGCCAACCACAGCCTGTTCTGGACCGTCATGGGGCCGGGCGGCGGCGGCGCGCCGACCGGCAAGGTCGGCGAGGCCATCAACCGCGATTTCGGCAGCTTCGAGAGCGTCAAGGAGAAGCTCACCAACGCCGCGGCCAACCAGTTCGGCTCCGGCTGGGGTTGGCTGGTCGCCTCCGGCGGCAAGCTCGAGGTGATCGCGCGCCCCAACCAGGACAGCCCCCTGATGGAGGGCAAGGCGCCCCTCCTCGGCGTCGACGTCTGGGAGCACGCCTACTACCTCAAGTACCAGAGCCGCCGGCCGGACTACCTCGCGGCCTGGTGGAACACCGTGAAATGGTCGGCTGTCGAGGACAGGCTGGCACACGCCTGAGCTTTCCCCTGCCTGGCGGCGAGCGGCTTCGGGGCCTCCGGAGCCGCTCCTGCCGCCTCCGCGCGCATTGCGAGCGCAAACTTTTCTCCACGCCAAGCGCAGCCCTAACTTTCGTTTATAGAGAAGTTTGCACTCCTGTGCTCAGTATTTGGGCACCAATGGGCAACTCCATGCGCGCAAAGTGAAGTCATGTTCAAGTCTTTTCGCCGTAGAATGCCGCTCCAGCGAGAGGGAAGAGGCCGGCTCACCGGACCCATCTCAACGGAGGAGGCAAGAAGGTCATGGCAAACCTCGACCGCAGCAACCTCGAATTCGGACGCGAGCGGCAGCTGACGAAGGTCTTCAAGGCATTGTCGGACGGCACGCGGCAGGAGATTCTCCGCCTGCTCGAGAACAACCAGCGCTCGGTGGGAGAGATCGTCGGCAAGTTCAATCTCTCGCAGCCGACCATCTCGCGCCACCTCTCGGTGCTCAAAGAAGCCGACCTCGTGCTCGACCAGCGCCAGGGGCAGAACGTCTTCTACCGCCTCAACGAGGGCGCCCTCTCGACCTCCATGCAGGAGTTCTTCGGCCAGTTCCGCAGCTGCCAGGAAGTCATGCGCTAGACGAGCCCGCCAGACGAGCCAAATAGCAGCGGCGGAGAGCCCGCGCGGGGGAGCCTCGCGCGGCGAGCCATTCCACCCCTCCCCTCCGCCGCGGGCCCGCTTGCCGCGCGCGGCGATTCCTGCCCTATAATCCCCCCCCGCGACCGGCACCGGCATCGCGGCAGGTCGACCGCACCGCGGCCGGCTCCCGTCCCGTTGTTCCCGGCGGTGTAGCTCAGTTGGTAGAGCAAGCGGCTCATATCCGCTGCGTCAGGGGTTCGAGTCCCTTCACCGCCACCATCGCCTCTCCCTCGCCACGCATGGTGAGCCTGCTCTCCGCACTGCGGTTCGCCTTTCGGGAAGCCTCCCCCGTCGCCGCCGGCGACCGCATCGTCGTCGCCTTCTCGGGCGGCGTCGACTCGACGGCCCTCCTCTGGGGGCTTGCCGAGCTCGCCCGCAACGGCGAGCTCCCGGCCACCCCGCTCGCCGCCCACCTCGACCATGGCCTCGACGCCGGCTCGGCGGCGCGGGCTCGCCGTGCCGCGGAGCTCGCCGGCGCGCTCGGCGTGCCGTTCGTCGGCGAGCGGCGGCCGGTGGCGCCCGGCGGACGGGGCCGCGAGGCCGCGGCGCGAGAGGCTCGCTACGGTTTCCTCGCCGACGTGCGCCGGCGGACCGGCGCGCGCTGGATCGCCACCGCCCATCATCGGGACGACCAGGCCGAGACGGTGCTCCTGCGGCTCGCCTTCGGCAGCGGCATCGCCGGGCTCGCTGCCATCCGGCCGCGGCACGGCGCCGTGGTGCGGCCGCTCCTCGCCCTCCCCAAGGCGGATCTCGCCGCGGCGGTGGCGACGGCTGGCCTCACGTCGGTCGAGGACGAGACGAACTCCGATCTGCGCATCCCCCGCAACCGCTTCCGCCGCCTGCTCCTCCCCGCCCTCGCCGCCGAGGGCGATGCGGACGAGCTGGCGGAAACCCTGGCGCGGCTCGCTCGCCGCGCCGCCGGCGCCCGCGCGGCGCTGGCGCGCCGGCTGCGGCCCGATCGGCTCGATCCGCTCGACCCTATGGCCGGCATCCCGCGAACGGCGTTGGCCGCGCTCCCGGCGCCGCTCGCCGCGGTCGCGCTCGCCCTCCTCCACAGCGGCGCCGGCGCCTGCTATCCGCCGGCCGCCGCCGCCCGGCGCGAGCTCGCCCGCCAGCTCGCCGCCGGCGGCGCGGTCGGCTGCGACTGCGGCGGCGGCCTGCGCTGGGTCGAGCGGGGCGAGGCGATCGTCCTCCGCCGCGCCGCGGCCGGCGGCGGCGGCCCGGAGGCGCGGGGCGGCTTCGCTTATACTCTCGAGGTGCCTGGGGAGCTCGCCATCCCGGAATGCGGCGTGAGGCTCACCCTCCGGCGCGGCGGCGCCGCTCCCTGGATGTTCACCGGCTTGCCGCGTGCGGCCGGATTGGCGCTGGCGGTCGCCGCCGGCGAGCGGTTGACGGTGCGCAGCCGGCGGCCCGGCGACCGGCTGCACCCGCTCGGCGCGCCGGGGAGCCGGCGGCTCAAGGATCTGCTGATCGACCGCGGGGTGTCGCGAGAGGAGCGGGATCGTCTGCCCCTCCTCTGCGTCGGAAACGCCATCGCCTGGGTGCCGGGGGTGGCGATCGACGAGCGCTTCCGGCTCGATCCGCGGGCGACCGCCGCCTGGATCGCCGAGGTGGAGCCGGCGCACTGAGAGCCCGCGCCGTCGCGGCGGCGGCCGGCCGAACGGAACGACCCGGAACAGCCCCATGAAGACCTTCTCCCCCGCCCACATCGAGCCCCTCTTCGACGCCCGCTCGCTCGCCGCCAGCGTCGTCGAGCTCGGCCGCCGCGTGGGGTCCGAGCTGGGCGACGAGGACCCGGTGCTCA
Source organism: uncultured Acidobacteriota bacterium (assembly GCA_963755825.1). Classification (GTDB taxonomy): domain Bacteria; phylum Acidobacteriota; class Thermoanaerobaculia; order Multivoradales; family UBA5704; genus DATBQN01. The sequence goes on from CAVWLA010000001.1 coordinate 2,391,561, forward strand.
TCGCGGTGCTCGGCGGCTCGGTGATCTTCTTCGCCGACCTGGTGCGGGCGATCCGCCGGCCGGTGCGCTTCGAGATGATCCACGTCGAATACTCGCAGTCGTCAGCCGAGCGGCCGACGCCGACCCCGCGGCCGCCGGTGCTCGACATCGTCTATCCGATCCCGGTCGAGATCGAGGGCCAGACGGTCGTCCTCGTCAAGGACGTCGTCGAGTCGGGGATCATCGAGTCCTACCTGGACCAGCAGCTGCGCGAACACGGTGCGCGAGCGGTCAAGTTCGTGGCGCTGATCGACATGCCGGCCGAGCGCAAGATCTCCCTCGACGTGGACTACCACGCCTTCCAGACGTCCCGCCAGGGCACCCTGGTCGGCTACGGCCTGAAGCACGGCGGCCGCTACGGCACGCTGCCGTTCATCGGCCGGTTGAGCGAGGAATGACCCGCCAGTCGCCGCCGGGAATCGCCGGCCCGGCCGATCCGTTACGTTGCGTTGAGGGAGGAGAAATATCTCCCCGGGCGCTCCCCCTGCGGGCGCCGAACTTCGAGCCGCATTTCGAGAAGAGGTAGACCGTTGAACTCCACCGTCAAGACACTCTTTCTCTGGACGACCATCTTCGTGGTGGTGGTCCTGTTGTGGAACTTCTGGCAGAGCGGCAAGACCTCGCACACCGACCTCACCTACTCCGAGTTCATCAGCGCGGTCGAGAAGGGCAAGGTCGCCGAGGTCACCATCCGCGACGACCACAAGGTCGTCGGCAAGTTCCACGGCGGCGGCGAGTACGCGGACAACCAGGAGTTCACCACCCAGCTCCCTCTCGCCTCGAACCCCGCCCTCATCGACAAGCTGCTGGCGAACAAGGTCGCCATCAGCGGCGAGGAGTCGAAGGAGAATCCGCTCTTCGCGGTGCTCTTCACCTGGGCTCCGGTGCTCCTCATCGTCGCCCTCTGGATCTTCTTCATGCGCCAGATGCAGACCGGCGGCAACAAGGCCCTCTCCTTCGGCAAGAGCAAGGCGAAGCTGCTCAACGCCTCCGGCAAGAAGGTGACCTTCAAGGATGTCGCCGGCGTCGAGGAGGCCAAGGAGGAGCTCTCTGAGATCGTCGACTTCCTCAAGGAGCCGCAGAAGTTCCAGAAGCTCGGCGGCCGCATCCCCAAAGGCGTGCTGTTGATGGGCCCGCCGGGCACCGGCAAGACGCTCCTCGCGCGCGCCATCGCCGGCGAGGCGAACGTTCCCTTCTTCTCGATCTCGGGCTCGGACTTCGTCGAGATGTTCGTCGGCGTCGGCGCCTCGCGCGTCCGCGACCTCTTCGAGCAGGGCAAGAAGAACGCCCCTTGCATCATCTTCATCGACGAGATCGACGCCGTCGGCCGCCATCGCGGCGCCGGCCTCGGCGGCGGCCACGACGAGCGCGAGCAGACGCTCAACCAGCTCCTCGTCGAGATGGACGGCTTCGAGTCGAACGAGGGTGTCATCCTGATCGCCGCCACCAACCGTCCGGACGTCCTCGACCCGGCGCTGCTGCGCCCCGGACGCTTCGATCGCCGCGTCGTGGTCGACCGGCCGGACATCAACGGCCGCCTCGGCATCCTCAAGGTCCACACGCGGAACATCCCGCTCTCCGAGGACGTCCAGCTCGGCGTCATCGCCCGCGGCACCCCCGGCTTCGCCGGCGCCGACCTCTCGAACCTGGTCAACGAGGCGGCGCTGATCGCCGCCCGCCGGGGCAAGAAGAAGGTCGAGATGGACGACTTCGAGTTCGCCAAGGACAAGGTCCTGATGGGCGTCGAGCGCAAGACGATGATGCTCACCGACGACGAGAAGACGGTGACCGCGTACCACGAGGCGGGCCATGCCCTGATCGCCATCTTCACGCCGGGCTCGGACCCGCTGCACAAGGTGACGATCATCCCGCGCGGCCGGGCGCTGGGTCTCACCATGCAGCTCCCGACGGAGGACAAGTACACCTACAAGAAGCACTACGTGCAGGCGCAGATCGCCATCCTCATGGGCGGCCGGGTGGCCGAGGAGCTCACCCAGGACGACATCACGACCGGCGCCGGCAACGACATCGAGCGGGCGACCGATCTCGCCCGCCGCATGGTCTGCGAGTGGGGCATGTCGGAGCTCGGGCCGCTCGCCTACGGCGCCAAGGAAGAGCCCGTCTTCCTCGGCCGCGACTTCGCGCAGCGCACCGACTACAGCGAGGACACGGCGATCCAGATCGACCGCCAGGTTTCGAAGATCGTCCAGGATGCCTACGAGCGGGCGACTTCGATCCTCAACCAATACCGCGCGGTGCTCGACCGCCTGGCGCAGGAGCTCCTCGAGCACGAGTCGATGGACGGCGACGACGTCTACGAGCTGATCAAGGAGATGACCGGCGAGGAACACGCGCCGACCCGCCCGGCGCCGCCGGGCGAGGGCCTGTTCATCGGCGTCGAAGGCCCGGAGACGGTGGCCGTTCCCGTCGTCGCGACGGCGGCGGATGGCGAGGCGCTCGCCGACGGCACCTTCGCTCCGCAGGGAGAGGCGCCTGCGACGGCAGCCGCGGCCGTCGCCGAGACCGAGGAGGAGGTCGAGGCCGAGGTCGCCGGCGCCCAGCGCCGCACGGCGCAGCCGCTGCCGGCCCCCAGCCCGGTGCCGGCGACCAACTCCGCCGGACCCGCCAAGAAATCCAGCTGAGCCGCGGGCGGCCGCTCGACCGCGGCCGCGGGGCGGCTTTCCCGCTCGTCGAGCGCCCACGATAGACTCGGGGCAGCCTCGCCGCTCTCATGGAGAACTCCACCGCACCCCCACCTCAGCGCGCCCACTGGACCCTCCGCCTCCCCCGCGACCGCCAGCTCCAGCTCGGCGTTCCGCCGCGCTCCGCCGCAGCCCTTCCCCCAGCCTCGACCGGCGCGCCCCGCATTATGGGCGTGCTCAACCTCACCCCCGACTCGTTCAGCGACGGCGGCCTGTGGACCGACCCGCAGCGGGCCGTCGCCCGCGGCCTCGAGATGCTCGCCGAGGGCGCCGACCTCCTCGACCTCGGCGCCGAATCGACGCGGCCCGGCGGCGGCGTCTACGGCGAGGGGGCGCGCACGGTGACGGTCGACGAGGAGCTGGCGCGGCTGCTGCCCGTTCTCGAGCGGCTGCGCGCCGCGACCGACGCGCCGCTCTCCGTCGACACCCGCAAGGGAACGGTCGCCCGCGCCGCGCTCGCCGCCGGCGCCGATCTGATCAACGACGTCTCGCTCCTCGCCGACGCCGACTTGGCGCGCGCCGCGGCGGAGGCCGGCTGCCCGCTCGTCCTCATGCACAGCCGCGGCGAGCTGGCGACGATGCAGCGGGCGATCGCCTTCCGCGATCTGCTGGGCGAGGTGCGGAGCGAGCTCGCCGACGCCGCCGATCGCGCCGTCGCCCTCGGCGTCGCCCGCGAGCAGATCGTCCTCGACCCCGGCGTCGGCTTCGGCAAGACCGCCGCCCAGAACCTCACCCTGATCCGCCGCCTGGACGCCTTCGCCGACCTCGGGCGGCCGCTCCTCGTCGGCGCCTCGCGCAAGAGCTTCCTCGGCGCCCTGACCGGCAGGCCGCCCGCCGAGCGGCTCGCCGGCAGCCTCGCCGCCCTCGCTTGGGCGGCGCCGGCGGCGGCGATCGTTCGCGTCCACGACGTCGCCGCGAGCGCCGAGTTCCTGACCGTGTGGAGCGCCCTCGCTTCCAGCACCGAGAGCACCGGCCCCGCCCCCTTCGCCGCCGCCGGGAGCGCCGCCGGATGAGCTTCGGCCACTTCGTCGACATCCTCACCTGGCACGACGCCGTCGACGTGCTGGCGGTGGCGGTCGTCGTCTATTACCTGCTGCTCCTCATCCGCGGCACCCGCGCCGTGCAGATGCTGCTCGGCCTCGTCTTCGTCGGCATCGTCTACTACCTCGCCCAGTTCTTCGAGCTGCCGACCCTGCAGACCCTCATCGAGAGCCTGCTCATCGTCCTCCCCTTCGCCGTCATCGTCCTCTTCCAGCAGGAGATCCGCCGCGCGCTCACCAACTTCGGCAAGAACCCGCTGTTCGGCATCGCCAAGCACCAGGCGGTCGAATCGACCTTCGGCGAGATCGTTCTCGCCGCGACGACGCTCGCCAGCCGCCGCATCGGCGCCCTCATCGTCCTCGAGCGGCTGCAGGGGCTGCGCAACTACATCGAGAACGGCATCCGCCTCGACGCCGAGCTCTCCTACGATCTGTTGATCAACGTCTTCACTCCCGACACGCCGCTCCACGACGGCGCCGTGATCCTGCAGGAGGACCGCATCGCCGCCGCCGCCTGCTTCCTGCCGCTCACCCCCAACCCCGAGCTGTCGAAGGAGTTCGGCACCCGGCATCGCGCCGCGCTGGGGATCACCGAGGAGACCGACGCCGTCGCCGTCGTGGTCTCCGAGGAGACCGGCGTCATCTCGGTCGCCTTCGACGGCGAGATGATCCGCGGCCTCGACAGCAAGGGGCTGCGCAACACCCTCTACAAGGTGCTCATCACCGACCTCTACCCGCAGGGAGGGAAGATGTCGTGAGCGAGAGCGCGCGGATCTGGAGCCTGCGCATCCTGGCGCTCCTCATCGCCCTCTCCCTCTGGTATCGCTTCTCGCTCGAGGGGCGGGAGACACAGACCGAGCGCACGCTCGACGCGCCGGTCTCCTACAACCGGGCGCGCGACGTCGTCGTGCTCGATCCGGTGCAGAGCGTCGCCGTGCGCGTGCGCGCCAGCAGCAAGCGGTTCCGCACCCTGAGCCCGTACCAGATCAACGTCCAGGTGGAGCTCACCCAGGCGCAGCCGGGCATCATCAACATCAACCTCGCTCCGGAGGACGTGCAGGTGCCCGAGGGTTTCGCCGTGGTGTCGATCGATCCCGATGTCATCCGCGTCGAGCTCGACAAGGAGATCACCCAGCGCCTGCCGGTCAAGCCGCAGCTCGTCGGCGAGCCGGCGGCGGGAGCCGCGCTCGGCGATGCCGAGGTGCTGCCGGACCAGGTGCAGGTGAGCGGGCCGGAGTCCAAGCTGAAGCGCATCCAGTCGCTGTCGACCACTCCCATCAGCCTCGACGGGCACGCCATGACCTTCGAGGAGGTGGTGGCGGTGACGCCGCCCGACCCGCTGATCCAGATCGTCCAGCCCTCGAAGGTGACGGTGAAGGTGCCGCTGGAGCAGCCGCAGGAGCCCGCCACGGAGACCAAGCCGGCGCCCGGCAAGACACCCGCCAAGCCCGGCCGGCGGCCGCTGCGCCGCGCGCCCGCCGGCGGCGGCGAGGGGGCGCGATGAGCCGGCCCCGCCTCTTCGGCACCGACGGCGTGCGGGCGCCGTTCGGCGCCCCGCCGCTCGACCGCGCCACGGTGACGGCGCTCGCCGCCGCCCTCGCCGCCCAGCTCGCCGACGACCTCGCGGCGAGGGCGACTGCGCCGGCGGCCGCGGGCGGCGAGCCGCGCCCGGCCTCGGTGGTCCTCGGCGGCGACACCCGCGAGAGCACGCCGGAGATCTGCCGCTGGCTCGCCGCCGGGCTCGCCGCCGGCGGCGCCAGCGTCCGCTACGCCGGCACCGTCCCCACGCCGGCGATCGCGCGCCTCGCCCGCGACCTCGGGGCGACCGCCGGGATCTCCGTCTCGGCCTCGCACAACCCCTATCCGGACAACGGCATCAAGCTGATCGACGGCGGCGGCTTCAAGTGGAGCGAGGCGGCCGAGCGCTCGCTCGAGGAGCGCCTCGCGCGCGCCACGTCGCCGGAGGTCGCGATCGCCTTCGCCCTCCCCGACCTCGAGACCGAGGCCGACCTCGCCGAGCGCTACGTCGACGAGCTGGCGGCCACCCTCCCCGCCGGGCGCCCGCTCTCCGGCTTCCGGCTGGTGATCGACACCGGCAACGGCGCCGCCTCGCCCTTCGCCCGCAGCCTCTTCTCGCGCCTCGGCGCCGAAGTCGAGCTGCTCGCCGCCTCGCCCGACGGCCGCAACGTCAACGCCGGCTGCGGCTCGACGGTGCCCGAGACGATGGCGGCGCGCGTGCGCGCCGGCGCCTTCGACCTCGGCGCCGCCTTCGACGGCGACGCCGATCGCGCCATCCTCGCCGACGAGCGCGGCCAGGTGCGCGACGGCGACGCCATGCTCTATCTCTGGTCGACGCACCTCCACCGCCTGCGCCGCCTCGACCCGCCGGCGATCGTTGCCACGTCGATGAGCAATCTGGGGCTGGAGCGGGCGCTCGATCGGCAGGGCATCGCCCTCGTGCGCTGCGACGTCGGCGATCGCGCGGTGGTCGACACCATGCGGCAGCAGGGGATCGCGCTCGGCGGCGAGCAGTCCGGGCACCTCGTCCATCTCGGGCTGTCGACGGCCGGCGACGGCCTGCTCACCGCGCTGCAGATGACGGCGATCGTGGCGTCGACGGGACACCCGCTCTCCGAGCTCCTCGATGGCTTCCGGCGCTACCCGCAGATCCTCGTCAACGTCCGCGTGCGCGAGAAGCCCGATCTCCTCGCCATCCCGCGCGTCGCCGCGGCGGTGCGCTCGGTCGAGGACCGCCTGGGGGCCGACGGCCGGCTCGTCCTCCGCTACAGCGGCACCGAGCCGCTCGCCCGCGTCATGATCGAGGGCCCCGACCAGGCGGTCGTCGAGTCGCTCGCCGGCGGCATCGCCGCGGCGATCGCGGCGGAGATCGGCGCCGTCAGGTAGTCGTCAGGTCGAGCGGGCGATCGCCGCCAGCATCTCCTCGACCGCCGCCGCCATGCCGGCGAGGACGGCGCGGGCGACCAGCGAGTGGCCGATGTTGAGCTCTTCCATCGCGGGGATGGCGGCGACCGGGCCGACGTTGTCGGCGGTGAGGCCGTGGCCGGCGTAGAGGCCGAGGCCGCGCTCGCGGATCGCCGCGGCGGCCGCCTGCATGGCGGCCAGCTCGCCCGGCCTGGAGACTCGATCGGCGGCCTGGCCGCCGGCGCGGGTGTAGGCGTCGGTGTTGATCTCGCAGCCGGAGATGGGCGCCCCGCCGTCGACGAGAGCGCCGAGCGCCGCGATCTGGCGCAGGTCGGGGTCGACGAAGACCGAGACGGCGATTCCCGCGGCGCCGAGGCGGCGGGCGACGAACGCCACGCGGTCGCCCTGGGTCGCGAGGTCGAGGCCGCCCTCCGTCGTCACCTCCTCAGCGCGCTCGGGGACGAGGGTCACCTGATCGGGGCGGACGTCGAGGGCGATCGCCACCATCTCCTCGGCGGTCGACATCTCGACGTTGAGCTTGGCGGCGACCGCCCGGCGCAGGCGGTGGAGATCGTCGTCCTGGATGTGCCGCCGGTCGACCCGCAGGTGGGCGGTGATTCCCGCCGCCCCGGCGGCGAGGGCGATGCGCGCCGCGTCGACCGGGTCGGGGTAGCTCACCCGCCGCGCCTGGCGGATCGTCGCCACGTGGTCGATGTTGACCGAGAGCCTGACCGTCAAACCCGCCTCCTTCCCGCGGCCGGCCGCGCGCTCAGCGCTCGATCTCGAGGTCGGCCGTGCTCACCCTGACCTCCGGCTCGCGGCAGATCAGCACCGTGCTCTGGATGGGCAGGAAGGTGCGGTGGAGCTGCTCGCCGAACTGGCAGTTGACCTCGTAGTACCCCTCGGCATTCACCTGCAGCAGGGTCCCCTTGCCCCCCTTGACCCCCAGGATCTCGTTGTGGATCAGCACCTCGGCCGGTAGCTCCATCGTCTCTCCTCGCCCCGATCACTCGTCGTAGAAGCCCTGGTCCTTGTAATCTTTGAGCTTGCGCTGCAGGGTGCGGAGGCCGATGCCGAGGAGGTCGGCGGCTTTGGCGCGGTGGCCGCCGGTGCGGTCGAGGGTCTCCAAGATCGCCTGGCGCTCGATCTCGTCCATGGTGCGCGGCGAGCCGACGACGGCCTGCACCGGCGAGCCGTTGCTCGACAGCGCCGTCGAGTCCCGCACCTCGGGGGGCAGGTCGCCGACGCCGATGTCGTCGCCCCCCTGGTGGAAGACGACGACCGATTCCATGACGTTCTTGAGCTGGCGGACGTTGCCCGGCCAGGGGAACCGCGCGAGCACCTCGAGCGCCTCGGCCGAGAGCCGCTTGGCCGGCTTGCCGTGCTCCTGGAAGAAGCCAGCGAGGAAGTGCTCGGCGAGGGCCGGGATGTCCCCCGGACGCTCGCGCAGCGGCGGGATGCGCAGCGTCACCACCTTCAGCCGGTAGTAGAGGTCCTCGCGGAAGCGGCCCTCCGCGACCTCCTTCTCGAGGTCGCGGTTGGTGGCCGCGAGGAGGCGGAAGTCGACGTCGATGAGCTCGCTGCCGCCCACCCGCATCACCTGGCGCTCCTCGAGCACGCGGAGGAGCTTCACCTGCAGCTCGGGGTAGAGCTCGCTGATCTCGTCCAAGAAGAGGGTCCCCTTGTGGGCGACCTCGAACTTGCCGATCTTGCGGTTGACGGCGCCGGTGAAGGCGCCGCGCTCGTGGCCGAAGAGCTCGCTCTCCAGGATGTCCGAGGGGATAGCGCCGCAATTGATCGCCAGGAAGCGCTCGTTGCGCCGCGGGCTGGCGCGGTGGATCGCATTCGCCACCAGCTCCTTGCCGGTGCCGCTCTCGCCGATGATCAAGACCGACGAGCGGGTCGGGGCGACCATCTTCATCTGCTCGAAGAGCCGCTCCATGGGGGCCGAGCGGCCGACGATGCTCTCGAAGCCGAAGCGCTTGTCGAGCATCTCGCGGAGGTTGGTGACCTCCTCCTTGAGCTGCTCCTTCTCGATCAGGTTCATCACCCGCTTGCGCAGCTCGTAGAGGTCGACGGGCTTGGTCAGGTAGTCGTCCGCCCCCACCCGCATCGCCTCGACCGCCGACTCGATCGAGCCGTAGCCGGTGACCAGGATCACTCCCAGGTCGAGCTTCTTCTCGCGCACCTCGTTGAGAAAGGCGAGGCCGTCGGTCCCCGGCATGCGCAGATCGCAGACGGCGAGGCGCACGCCGTCGTTCTCGTCGAGGTATTCGAGGGCCTTCTTGGCGTCGTCGAAGGTGCGCACCGCGAGCCCCGCCCGCTCGATCGCGATCGCCATCGACTCGCGCGAACCGGTCTCGTCGTCGATCACTAGAACCAGCGGTTTATCGGCCATGTGCTGTCATTTTGGCACATCTCCACGGGAAAATCGCCCGCACCCGAGCCGCCGCCCTCCTCGTCGCCGTCTCCGCCGCTGACGTAAACTGGCAAAGCCTGCATGTCCCTCCCCTTCCAGCCTCAGGGCCAGACCCGGATCGGCGCCGACCCGGCCGCCACGCTCACCGGGGTCCTCGAGCGCGTCGTCTTCGCCAACGAGGAGAACGCCTGGAGCGTCGTCCGCCTCGCCGTCCCCAGCGAGGACGAGCCGGTGACGGCGGTGGGCAACCTCCTCGGCGTGCAGCCGGGGGAGAGCCTGCGGCTCGAGGGGCAGTGGATCCACGACCCTAAGTACGGCCGCCAGTTCAAAGTCGTCTCGTATGCGACGGTCGCCCCGTCGACCGCGCAGGGGATCGAGCGCTACCTCGGCTCGGGGATGGTGCCCGGCATCGGCAAGGAGATGGCGAAGCGGCTGGTGGCGGCCTTCGGCCTCTCGACGCTCGCGGTCATCGAGCACGAGCCGGACCGCCTCAAGGAGGTCTCCGGCATCGGCCCCAAGCGGCGGGCGGAGATCCAGCGCGCCTTCCTCGAGCAGCGCGAGGCGCGCGAGGTGATGGTCTTCCTGCAGTCGTACGGCGTCACCAGCGGCCTGGCCATCAAGATCTGCAAGCGCTACGGCCAGGACGCCCTCCGCCAGGTGCGCGAGGACCCCTACCGCTTGGCAGTCGACGTCCACGGCATCGGCTTCTTGACCGCCGACCGCATCGCCACCGCCCTGGGCTTCGCCAAGACCGCTCCGCAGCGGGTCGAGGCCGGCGTCCTCCACCTCCTCGCCGAGGCCGCCGACCGCGGCCACCTGTTCCTCCCCGCCGGGCGGCTGAGCGAGGAGGCGACCCGCCTCCTCGCCATCCCGGCCGCCCCGGTCGCGACCGCCTTCGCGGCGCTCGCGGCCGCCGAGCAGGTCGTCCTCGAGCCCACCACCGAGCCGACGCCGACGCAGTCGCCGGCCGCCGAGCCGCCGGGCCACGCGGTCTATCTCAAGGCGCTCCACGCCGCCGAGACCGGCCTCGCGGCGCGCCTCCGCGCCCTCCTCGGCCAGCCGGCGGTGCCGCTACAGATCGACGCCGAGCGCGCCGTCGCCTGGTTCGAGAAACAGGAGGGGGTGGCGCTCGCCCCGGCGCAGCGCGACGCGGTGCGGCGCGGCCTCACCAGCAAGATCCTGGTGGTGACCGGCGGACCGGGGACGGGCAAGACGACCCTCGTCCGCGGCATCGTCCGCATCCTCGCGAAGAAGGGGCGCACGATCGGTCTCGCGGCCCCCACCGGGCGCGCCGCCAAGCGCCTCGCCGAGGCGACCGGCGTGCCGGCGGCGACCATCCACCGCCTGCTCGAGTTCGACCCGCGCTCGCGCCGCTTCCAGCGCGACCGCGAGCGGCCGCTCGCCTGCGACCTGCTGATCGTCGACGAGGCGTCGATGCTCGACACCGTCCTCGCCTACCACCTGATGAAGGCGATCCCCAACGGCGGCCGGCTGATCCTGGTGGGCGACGTCGACCAGCTCCCCTCAGTGGGGCCGGGGCGGGTGCTCGGCGACCTCATCCGCTCGGCAGTGGTCGACGTCGTCAAGCTCGAGCTCATCTTCCGCCAGGGCGCCGAGAGCCAGATCGTCGCCAACGCACACCGCATCCAGCGCGGCGAGCTGCCGCTCGCCTCGCGCGACGAGGCGGGCGACTTCTTCGTCGCCGAGCGCGGCCGGCCGGAGGAGGTGCTGGAGACGCTCGTCGAGCTCGTCACCCGCCGCATCCCGGCGCGCTTCGCTCTCGATCCCTTCGAGGAGATCCAGGTGCTGTCGCCGATGAACCGCGGCCTGCTGGGGACCGACAACCTCAATCAGGTGCTCCGCGAGGCGCTCAACCCGCGCGGCGCGGCGGTCTCCGCCGCGGCGCAGAGCCTGCGCATCGGCGACAAGGTGATGCAGGTGAGGAACGATTACGAGCTCGAGGTGTGGAACGGCGACCTCGGGCGGGTCACCGGCGTCGACGAGGAGGGCAAGCAGGTCGCGGTCGAGGTCGACGGCCGGACGGTGCTCTACGACTTCACCGCGCTCGACGAGCTGACCCTCGCCTACGCCTGCACGATCCACAAGTCCCAGGGGAGCGAGTACCCCTGCGTGGTGATCCCCGTCCACAGCCAGCATCACGTCATGCTGCAGCGCAACCTCCTCTACACCGCCGTCACCCGCGCCCGCCGCCTGGCGGTCCTCGTCGGCGAGCGGCGGGCGCTCGCCGTGGCGGTCGGCAACGGCCGCACCGAGGAGCGCTTCACCCGCCTCGCCGAGCGCCTCGCGGCGAGCTGAGCCCGAACAGGTGACGGCGCCCTCGCGGAGGGCGCCGTCACATCGACGATCACTCCGCAGACGAACCGCGGCTCAGCGGCTCTCCCAGGGATCCGCCGGCGGCGCCGGCGGCGGCTCGGGAGCCGGCGCCGCGGGTGCCGGCGGTGCCATGGGGGCCGGGACGCTCGCCGGCGCCGCGTAGGCCGGCGCTGGCGATGGGGGGATGGGCGGCACGCCGCCGCGCCGCCACTGGCGGAACCCGCCGGCGGCGAGGAAGTCGAGGATGACGGCGCCGAAGCCGACCGTCCAGGCGAGGTACTCGATGAGGAAGCCGGCGAGCCGGGCGGCGAGCGCCAGCGGGTGGAGGAGGCTGACGAGGCCTAGCAGGCGGCCGACGAAGGGCAGGAACTCGAGCAGGGCGACGCCGCCGATGGCCATCATGTACGGGCTCGCGTAGCGCCAGCCGAAGCGCTCCTCGGCCCAGCCGCCGAGCCGCAGCGCCACCGCGGCGTAGCCGACGAGCCCCGCCAGCATCAGAGCGAGGAAGACGAAGGGATAGAGCAGGAAGAGCGCGCAGCCGATGACGGTGATCGCCAGCACCACGGTGACGACGACGAGGAGCGGCAGGAAGGCAAGCTGGGCGAGGAAGCCGGTGAGGCCGGACGGCCCGGGCTCGGCGCCCACCCGCATCGCGATGCGCTCGACCGTCGGCCGGGCGACGAGGAGCACCAGGCAGACGAAGAGGGCGAGGAGGAGGATCTTGGTCAGCGTCTCGATCAGCCGGCCGACGCCGGCGAGCGGAGAGAACATCCACGGCAGGCCGCGCTCGCGGTCGTGACCCATGGCCGAGACCTCGGAGGTCGAGCCGTGGACCTGCGCTCCCGGCGACTTGTCGATCGCGCCGCCGACGCTGGTGACGTCGCCCGCGACGTAGGAGTGCGGGCCGAGGTGGACCGAGCCGCCGACGCTGGTGACCGAGCCCTCGACCCGGCCGTTGATGGTGCAGGAGCCGCCGACGGCGGTGACGTCGCCGCCGACGTCGCCGTCCACGGTCACCGAGCCGGCGAGGGCGGTCACCTGCTCCGGGTTCTCGCCGGGCGCCACGAAGACGCTGCCGGCGAAGCGCACAATGCTCCCCGAGCCGGCGCGGTGGGCGTGGCCGGAGGGCTTGGCGGGCTCCTCGTCGCCCTCCTCGCTCCCCTGCGCCTCGTCGACGTCGGTCCCCTCGGCGCCGGCCGGCGCCGGGGAGACGGCGGGAGCCGCGGCGGGAGGCAGCGGGGCGGCCGGCGCCGCCGGGACGGGCGGCACCGCGCTCGGGGCCGCCGCGACCGCCGAGCCGGAGCCGGAGCCGGGCTCGGGCTTGATGTCGAAGAGGGCGCGGCGCGCCGCGGGGTCGAGCTGGCCGAGGCGGATAACCGGATCGGCCTGCGACGCCCCGACCCACTCGCGGAACGCCCCGGCGGGGATGGTGCTGCCGTTGACCGAGATGTCGTCGCCGACGAGCTCGATGGTGCGCACCCCCACCCGCTGCGAGCGCGGGCGGAGCAGCACGCCGTCATGGGTGGGGAGCACCTCGTAGAGGCGATCGATCGAGCGGCGCAGCGCCTCGCGCTCGGCGGCGGTGGTGGGGATCGCCGTCGAGGTCACCGAGGCGGCCGGCGCCGCGGTGGATTGCGGGGCGGCGGCGGCCGGCGCCGCGAGGAGCAGCAAGGCGAGCGCGGCGTAGCGGGCGAGCCGCGGGCAGTCAGCGGGGTAGATCGACATGGGAGAAGCTCCTCTCGCGTTCCACGAGGTCGTGGAGGAAGCGCAGGGAAAGCGCTGAGATCAGAAGACAGAGACCGACGACAGCGGGAACGCCGGGACTGCTGACGGCGCCCGCCAGCGCCCGCTGCAGCGGCACCAGGCGCTGGCAATAGGACAGCACGTCGGCGAGCCGGCCGCCGAGCTCGCCGCTCGCCAGCGCCATCAGGCGGATGGCCATCGAGGCGGCGCCGGCGAAGGTGAGCCGGCCGAGGGCGAGGCGGACCGTCCCCAGGGCGAGGGGCAGCAGCGCCAGGCCGCAGGCGGTGGCGGCGAGGCAGGCGGCGAGCGCCGCGCGGCCCCAGCGCGCTCCGGCGCGGCCCGGCCGCGAGGCCGGACTGAGGAGAGGTCCGAACAGCGGCAGCGCGGCAGGAACGGCTGAGGAGAATGCCCGCAGGGCGGCGCGCTCGGCGAAGCCGCTCCGCGGCAGCGGCGCCGGCAGCGTCGCCAGGAGGGCCATGAGGGCGGATTCGGCGGCCTCGGCGCTCGCCGGCGAGCCGAGGCCGTCAGCGACCGTCTCGGCACTCTCGACCGCGCCCTGCTCCTCGGCGGCTGCCGCGAGGAAGCGGGCGAGGAGGCGGGCGGCGTCTGAATCGGGGGCGGGATCTGGTCGGTTCATGGCGTCTCGTCTGCCGCTCTGCGGGCTTCCCTCGACCCTACGAGATCGAGGCGCTTCCAGTTTCGGGCCCCCAGCCGAGGGCGGTCAAGGCGACGGCGAGCTGCTTGCGGGCGCGGTGGAGATTGGTCTTGACGGTGCCCAGCGGCTGCATCAGCGCCTCGGCGATCTCCTCGTAGGACAGCCCCTCGACGTAGCGCAGCACCACCGCCTCGCGGTAGTCGGCGCGCAGGCCGCCGATCGCCCGCTCGAGCGCCCGCGCCATGTCGCGGCGCTCCGCCGCCGCCGCCGGGCTCTCGACGCTCGCGTCGGCGAGGGTCGCCAGCAGCCGCCCGCCCTCCTCTTCGTCCCCCTCGAGCGCCACCGACTCCGGCACGCTGCGGCGCAGATGGTCGATCGTCGCATTGTGGGCGATCTTGAACAGCCAGCTCGAAAGCTTGCGCGACGGATCGTAGCTCGCCAGGGCGCGATAGGCCTTGACGAAGACCTCCTGCGCGAGATCCTCGGACGCCTCGCGGTCGCCGACCATTCGCACGATGAGCCCGAAGACCGGCCGCTCGAAGCGCGACACCAGCTCGCGGAACGCCTCCTGCGAGCCGGCGAGCGTGGCGCGGACGAGCTCGGCGTCGGCGAGGCCCTTCATCGGTTTCGTTCCAAAGCACTAGAGGTACGGCGAGCCGAGCGGCGGGTTGCCGCTGGCTCGAGAGCCCTTGGGCTATGCTGGAGCTTCTGGACCCCAGCCTACACGTCGATCGGAGGAATCACCCGATGCGAAGCTGTCGCGGAACGCTCATCATCCTACTCCTCGCCACCCTTTCCTGGCCGGCCGCCGGCCGCGCCGCCACGCTCGCCGGGGTCACCCTGCCCGACAAGGCGCAGATCGGCGCCGACAGCCTGGTGCTCAACGGCATCGCGCTGCGCAAGAAGTTCTTCGTCAAGGTCTATGTCGCCGGCCTCTACCTGCCGCACAAGGAGGGCGACGCGGCGAAGATCCTCGGTGCCGACACGCCGCGCCGGATGGAGATGGACTTTCTCTACGGCGTGAGCCCGTCGCAGATGTGCGACGCCTGGAACGAGGGGCTCGAGGCCAACACGCCCGGCGCCGCGCCCGAGGTGAAGAAGAGCTTCGCCACCCTCTGCTCGTGGATGGAGGACATCCCCAAGGGCCAGAAGCTGATGCTCTCCTACGTCCCGGCGACCGGCACGGAGGTGGAGATCAACGGCAAGGTGAAGGGAACCCTGCCGGGCAAGCCGACGTCCGACGCCATCCTCGCCACCTGGATCGGCAAGGACCCCGCCCCCGGCGCCGACTTCAAGGCCGGCGTCCTCGGGCATTAGTCCGAGCAGCCGGTCGTGGCTCCTTCTGGCTCCGAGGACGGCCACCCGGAAGGGTGTGATGGGCGGGTCGGGCCGAGGGTGGCCGCCCGCAGGAGACCAGACAGAGCCCCCGCCGAGCGGCATCTAGCGGATGATCTAGCCCGCACGAAAAAAGGAGGAGCGTCGGGTGGCGCTCCTCTTGGGAGGGATGAGAGGGAGGTGTGAGCCTCCCCGCATCCGGAACCTAACCCAGGCATAGAAGCTTGTCAATTTGATTCTTTTGGATACACAGCCCCGTCGCCGGCCCCTGCGGCCGACCGGCGATCGGCGAGGCTAGCGGCGGGCGAAGACGACGCCGAGGATGGCCAGGCCCAGCAGGACGCGGTAGATGACGAAGGCGTCGAGGCTGCGGCGGCGGAGCCACTCGATGAGCCAGGCGATCACCAGGTAGCCGACCAGCGCGGAGACCGCGATGGCGAGGCCGAAGGCGACCAGCTCGGCGTGCGGCAGCCCCCCCTTCAGCAGCTTGTGCCCCTCGAGCACCGCCGCCCCGGCGGAGATCGGCAGGAAGAGCAGGAAGGCGAAGCGCGCCGCCGCCTCGCGGTTGAAGCCGAGGAGGAGCGCGGCGGTGATGGTGATGCCGGAGCGCGAGGTGCCGGGCACCAGCGCCAGCGCCTGGGCGAGCCCGATGGCGAAGCCGGCGATCATGCCGAGCTGCGCCAGGTCGCGCGCCTTGGCCCCCTTGTGGTCGGCGAAGAAGAGCAGCAGGCCGAAGACGATCGAGGTGCCGGCGATGAGCAGCGGGTTCCGCGCCTCGCTCTCGATCCAGCTCTTCAGCAGCACTCCGACGATCGCCGCCGGGATGCTGCCGACGACGATCGCCGCGGCGAGCTTGCGCGGATAGAAGCTGTCCTCGCCGCCGGCGCCGCCGAGCGCCTGGCCGGTGAAGACGCCGGTCACCAGATCGGCGACGTCGCGGCGGAAATAGGCCAGCGCGGCGAGCAGGGTCCCGACGTGGCAGGCGACGTCGAAGGCGAGCCCCTGGTCGGGCCAGCCGAGCAGATAGGGGACGAGGATCAGATGCGCCGACGAGCTCACCGGGATGAACTCGGTCACCCCTTGCACGATGGCGAGGACGATGGCGTGGAGGGGGCTCAAGGCGGCGGGATCATACGACAGGCGGCCGGCCAGGCGGCGCCGGGCCCCAGGTCGGGCGGTGGCCCAGCTCGGGAGCGCGCCCCCTGCAGATATACTCCGCCGGCTGGACGGCCTCGACCCACCCATGGAAACCCTTCTGATCACCGGCGGCGCGGGCTTCATCGGCTCGAACTTCGTCCGCCTGGCGCGCGCCGAGACGGACGCGCGGCTCGTCGTCCTCGACAAGCTGACCTATGCCGGGCGCCGCGAGAACCTCGCCGACGCCCTCGCCGATCCGCGGGTGAGCCTGATCGAGGGCGACATCGCCGACCGCGCCACGGTGCGCCGGGTCTTCGCCGAGCAGCGGCCGACGGCGGTCGTCAACTTCGCCGCCGAGAGCCACGTCGACCGCTCGATCGAGGACGCCAGCGCCTTCATCCGCACCAACATCGTCGGCGCCTTCGAGCTGCTCGAGGCGGCCCGCCACGCCTGGGCCGAGAGGAACGAGGCGGAGCGCGCCGACTGCCGCTTCCTCCACGTCTCGACGGACGAGGTCTACGGCAGCCTGCCGCCGACCGGCGCCTTCCGCGAGGAGACGCCCTACGCTCCCAACTCGCCCTACGCCGCCTCGAAGGCGGCGGCGGACCACTTGGTGCGCGCCCACTTCCACACCTACGGTTTGCCGACGCTCCTCACCAACTGCTCGAACAACTACGGCCCCTACCAGTTCCCCGAGAAGCTCATCCCGCTGATGATCTTGAACGCCGTCGAGGCGAAGCCGCTGCCGATCTACGGCGACGGCGGCAACGTGCGCGACTGGCTGCACGTCGATGATCACTGCCGCGGTCTGCTCGCCGTTCTGCGGCGCGGCCGGGTGGGCGAGAAGTACAACCTGGGGGGCCGCGCCGAGCGCACCAACCTCGCGATCGTCGACGCCCTCTGCGCCGCGCTCGAGGCCGAGCTGCCGGCCGCCGGCAACCCGGCGCTCGCGGCGCGCTCGGCGGCGAGTTACGGCGATCTCAAGACCTACGTCCGCGACCGGCCCGGCCACGACCGCCGCTACGCGATCGACGACGGCAAGGTCCGCGGCGAGCTCGGCTGGGCGCCGCGCTACGACCTCGACGCCGGCCTCCGCGCCACCGTCCGCTGGTATCTCGACAACCGCGGCTGGTGCGCCGCGGTGGCGGCCGGCGGCGGCTACGACCGCGAGCGCCTCGGCCTGCTCGCCGCCGAGCCCGTCGGCTGATGCGATTTCTCCGCTGATGAAATTCCTCCCTCTGGCGCTCGAGGGCGTCGTGCTGGTCGAGCCGGCCGTCTACCGCGACCCGCGCGGCCTCTTCCTCGAGAGCTACCACCAGCGCAAGTACCAGGAGGGCGGCATCCGCGAGACCTTCGTACAGGACAACCGCTCGCAGAGCGTCCGTGGCACGCTGCGCGGCCTCCACGCGCAGCGCCAGCAGCCGCAGGGGAAGCTGGTGCAGGCGATCTCGGGCGAGATCTTCGACGTCGCCGTCGACGTGCGCCGCGGCTCGCCCACCTTCGGGCGCTGGGTGTCGGCGATCCTCTCCGGCACCAACTTCCATCAGCTCTACGTGCCGGTCGGCTTCGTCCACGGCTTCTGCGTGCTGTCGGAGAGCGCCGAGGTGGAGTACAAGGTGACCGACTTCTACGCTCCGAACGACGAGATGTCGGTCATCTGGGACGATCCCGAGATCGGCATCGACTGGCCGCTCCGCGACCCGGTGGTGTCGGACAAGGACCGCCAGGCGCCGCGTCTGGCGGAGATTCTGCACCTGCTGCCGGAGTATGGAAAGAGCTGAGCCGGCGCCTGCTGAGCTCTTCACCGCCGCCGACCTCGAGCAGCTGGCGGCCGCCGGGATCTCTCCCGACGAGGCCCGCCGCCAGATCGCGCTGCTCCGAAACCCGCCGCCGCACACCCACGTCGTCCGTCCCTGCCGGCCGGGCGACGGCATCCACGTCGTCGCCGAGGCCGATCAGCCCCGGCTGCTCGCCGTCGCCGCCGGTGCCACCGCCGCCGGCCGCGCCAGCAAGTTCGTCCCCGCCTCCGGCGCCGCCAGCCGCATGTTCAAAGTGCTCCTCGAGGACCTCGAGCAGCCCGCCGCGACGCCCTCGGCCGACGTCGTGGCCTTCTTCGCCGGCCTCCCCCGCATCGCCTTTCGCGACGAGCTGGCGGCGGCCTTGGCGGCCGACGGCCACGATCTCGCGGCGCTCCTCGCCGCCGGCGACCGCGCCACGATCCTCGCCTATCTGCTCACCCCGCGCGGCCTCGACTACGGCGAGCGGCCGAAGGGGCTGATCCCCTTCCACCGCTACGCCGACGGCCGCCGCACCGCCTTCGAGGAGCACCTCGTCGAGGCGGCCGAGACGATCGCCGACGACGCCGGCCGCTGCCGCCTCCACGTCACCGTGGCCCCTCGCTTCGAGGCCGACTTCAGCGCCCTCCTGGCGGGCGCCCGCGACCGGCTCGAGCCGCGCTTCGGCGTCCGCTTCGCGGTCGACTTCTCGAGCCAGCGCCCGTCGACCGACACCCTGGCGACGGATGCCAACGGCCGCCCCTTCCGCCGCGAAGACGGGGCGCTCCTCCGCCGGCCGGGCGGCCACGGCGCGCTGATCGAGAACCTGATGGAGATGGCGGCGGCGGGCGGCGACATCGTCCTGGTCAAGAACATCGACAACGTCGTCGCCGACGCCGGGAAGCCGCTGGTCAATCTCTGGCGGCGGCTGTTGCTGGGCTATCTGGTGGAGCTCGAGGCGCGCATCGCCGGCCTCCTCGCCGAGCTCGAGGACCGCGCCGACGACCGCGGCGAGCTGGCGGCGGCCGGCGAGCTCTTCGGCGCCGCGCTGGGCCGCACCCTGCCGGCGGCATTCCACGCCGCGCCGCCGCCGGTGCGGCGGGAGGCGCTGATCGAGCGCCTGTCGCGACCGCTCCGCGTCTGCGGCGTCGTGCGCAACACCGGCGAGCCGGGGGGCGGGCCTTTCTGGGTGCAAGGCGACGGCGGCGAGATCTCGGTGCAGATCGTCGAGACCTCGCAGATCGATCCCGCGAGCCCCGAGCAGCAGGCGAAGCTCCGCGCCGCCACCCACTTCAACCCGGTCGACATCGTCTGCGCGCTGCGCGACCGCCGCGGCGTGCCCTTCGACCTGCCGCGCTACATCGACCACTCGACCGTCTTCCTCGCCGAGAAGTCGCACTCCGGCCGCCGCCTGCGCGCCCTCGAGCGCCCCGGCCTCTGGAACGGCGCCATGGCCGGCTGGAACACCGTCTTCGTCGAGGTCCCCAACGCGACCTTCGCGCCGGTGAAGACAGTGCTCGATCTGCTACGGCCCGAGCATCAGGCTTTCTGAGCCTGGCGAGATCGAATCGAAATGTAGGCCGGGGTGAGCGCAGCGACGGCGTGAGCCCCGATGACGAGGTATCTAACGCACTTTGCGTTGAACGACTCGAGAAACTCTTCGTAATCGCGGGACGGCATCGAAACCCTTTGCCTTGAGAGCGGAGAGCAGGCACTCGGCGACGGCATCGACGCGCTGCTCCGGTCCCAAGCCGTCGAACCAGAAGTCGAAGTCCTCCTGCTCGGCTGCCGCTTTGGAGACAACGGCCCCGACCCAGACTCGGCCGAATCGATCCGTAGCCTGTCCTCTGCGATCCACCGAAAGATTTTACCATCGCCCAGCCGGTCTTCGATCGTTTCGAGGGCTGCCGCAACCGCACGGTTGTGGCGGTCGCACCGGTCCAGCAGCGCCACGAGAAGACCGGTGTCAACCAGGACGCTTCCCCTCCGGCGGTCGTCCGCGATGCCGAACGCGACTCCGCACGCTAGTCACAGCCGCAGATCGCCGGCCGAGCTTGTTCGGCAGCCTCGACGTCAGCGGATAGAGCTCTGGATGATCGATCGAGTCGACGTCGAGGTCGACGTCGAGGTCCGGCCAGTAGAGATGGTTCGCCTGCGGCCGCTCGACATGGAGGATCGCTCCGACTGAGGCGTGCCTGAACCAGGGGAACTCCTCGAACGGCAGGAAGACCTCGCGATCGTCGAGCAGCATCCACAGGCCGTGACGCGAGATGTTGGTGACCTCAGCCTCCAAAGTGGCGGGGCTCATGGGCCCACTCTAACTCGTGCCGCCGCGCCCGGCAGGCGCGGCGGCACGAGAGGTCGCTCCTAGTACTCGCCGAGATAGCGGTCCTGCTCCCAGGGGTGGACGTGCGAGATGTACTCCTCCCACTCCTGGCGCTTGGCGCGCAGGTAGTGCTCGAGGATGTGGTCGCCCAGGGCGTCCTTGACGACCGCGTCGCGCTCCAGCTCGTCGAGCGCCGCCCAGAGGTTCGGCGGCAGCTGGCCGACCTTCAGGCGCCGCTTCTCGCGCTGGCTCATGGTGAAGATGTTCTTGTTGACCGGCTCGCCGGGATCGATCTGGCGCTCGAGGCCGTCGAGGCCGGCCGCCATCATCACCGCGAGGGCGAGATAGGGGTTGCAGGAGGGGTCCGGCATGCGCACCTCGCAGCGCGTCGACATGCCGCGCTTGGCCGGCACGCGGACGAGCGGGCTGCGGTTCTTCTCCGACCAGGCGATGTTGATCGGCGCCTCGTAGCCCGGCACCAGCCGCTTGTAGGAGTTGACCAGCGGATTGGTGACCGCGGCGAAGCCCGGCGCGTGCTCGAGGATGCCGCCGATGTAGTGGAGGGCGGTCGAGGAGAGCTCCCAGCGCGCCTTGGGGTCGTGGAAGGAGTTCTTGCCCTTGCCGTCGAGCAGGCTCTGGTGGACGTGCATCCCCGAGCCGTTGACGCCGAAGATCGGCTTCGGCATGAAGGTCGCGTGGAGGCCGTGGTCCATCGCCACCTTCTTGACCACGAAGCGGAAGGTGGTGACGTTGTCCGCGGTGTGCACCGCCGGGGCGTACTTGAAGTCGATCTCGTGCTGGCCGGGCGCCACCTCGTGGTGCGCCGCCTCGACCTCGAAGCCCATCGCCTCGAGGACGATGACGATGTCGCGCCGGCACTCCTCACCGCGGTCGACCGGCGTCAGGTCGAAGTAGCCGCCGACGTCGTGGGTCTCGAGCTTGACGTTCCCCGCCGCGTCCTTCTGGAAGAGGAAGAACTCCGCCTCGGGGCCGGCGACCATCGTGTAGCCGAGCTTCTTGGCGCGCTCGACCTGGCGCTTGAGGGTCATCCGCGGGCAGCCGGGGAACGGCGTCTCGTCGGGCAGGTAGATGTCGCAGATCATCCGCGCCACCTTCGAGCCGTCGGTGGTCTTCCAGGGGTTGACGCGGAAGGTCTCGAGGTCGGGGACGAGCAGCATGTCCGACTCCTCGATGCGGGTGAAGCCCTCGATCGACGAGCCGTCGAAGAGGATCTGACCGTCGAGCGCCTTCTCGAACTGGCTGCGCGGGATCTCGACGTTCTTGATGACGCCGAGGATGTCGGTGAACTGCAGGCGGAGGAAGCGGACGCTCTCTTCGTCGGCGATGCGCAGGATCTCTTCTCTCTTCACAGTGTCTCCTCGAACGCGTCGTTTGAACCATCCTAGAAGATCAATCGGCCGCGAGCAAGGGGCAATTTTGCAAAATGATTCGCCGAAGTGGCCGGTTCTGCACACTTCCTAGTGCACTGAGAACGGAGCGGCGCGCCCTCGACGGGGCGCCCGCTGTGCTACCATTCGCCCGCTTTCAGCCACCGGGGAGAGACGAACGATGGAAGGACAGGCGTTGAAGCAGCCCCGTTTCAAGCTGCCCGATTGGAGAGCGATCACCCGCCCGAAGCGCTGGGACTGGATCGCCGCGGCGGTCTTCGCCGTCGGCATCGTCCTCATCGCCGGCAATCTCGCCGTGGCGCAGAAGAAGCCGATCGGCGAGCCGTTCCCGAGCGGCGCCACCAGCCTCTTCGTCTTCACCCAGCTCGCCGTCTCCCTCCTCGGCCTCATGCTCCTCGGCAAGACCGCCAAGGAGGGGACCGGCTGGGGCAACCTCTTCTCGCTCCTCGCCATGCTCGTCGGCATGAGCGGAGTGCTCCTCGCCGCCGCGCTGTGGGCCGCCGCCTGATCATCGCCCGATCCGTCTCCAGCGCCGCGCCGTAGGGTCTCCAGGGGGCCGCACACCCGGCCCGCCGTTCGCCTCGCGGCCGCCGGCCGCCCGGCGGCAGAAAAGAGCGCACGGTTGCCAGCCGCCGAGACCGCCGGACCCGCCCCCAGCAGCTCTCAAAGAGGCGGCCGGCCGTGGGGCCGCATCGCCCTCTACGCCCTTGCCGGGATCGCCGGCATCGTTCTCCTCGTCTTCCTCGGCAGGGCTCTCGGCGGCTACGTGCCGCGCTTCGCGGAGTGGGTCGCCGGGCTCGGCGTCTGGGGGCCGATCGCCTTCATCGCCGGCTACATGGTGGCGACCGTCGCCTTCGTGCCGGGCGTCGTGCTGACGCTCGCCGCCGGCGCCCTCTTCGGCCTCGTCAGGGGGACGATCTACACGCTGGCCGGCGCCACGCTCGGCGCCACGGCCGCCTTCCTCGTCGCGCGCTATCTGGCGCGGGCGCCGATCGAGAAGAAGATCGCCGGCAACCCGCGCTTCCAGGCGATCGACCGCGCGGTCTCCGGCGAGGGGTGGAAGATCGTCGCGCTGCTGCGGCTGTCGCCGGTCTTCCCGTTCAACCTGCTCAACTACGCCCTCGGCCTCACCAAGGTCCGCTTCCTCGACTACCTGCTCGCCTCGATCGCCATGCTGCCGGGGACTCTCCTCTACGTCTACTACGGCAAGGCGGCCGGGAGCCTCGCCGGAGCGGCGGCCGGCCGCTACCCGAAGGGGACCGGCTACTGGGTGTCGCTCGGCATCGGCCTGCTGGCGACCGTCGCCGTCACTGCCTTCATCACCCGCCTGGCGGGCCGGGCTCTCCGCCAGCAGATCGACGAGCCGGCGGTACCGGCCGGCACCGCCGCGAAAGACGAGACCGATGGCTGAGCGGGAGGGCGGCCTGCCGCCGATCCATCCGGTGGAGCCGGACGACGAGCACAACCGGCGGCTGATCGAGAATCTCCATCCGCCCGGCTGGCGCAATCCGGCGCCGCGGCCGCGCTATCACCTCGTCGTGATCGGCGCCGGCACCGCCGGGCTGGTCTCGGCCGCCGGCGCCGCGGGGCTCGGCGCCCGCGTGGCGCTCATCGAGCGCAACCTGATGGGCGGCGACTGCCTGAACGTCGGCTGCGTCCCCTCGAAGGCGGTGATCCGCGCCGCCCGCGCCTGGCACCAGGCAAGGACCGGCGGCCGCTTCGGCGCGCCGGCGCCGGCGTCCGCTGGAGCCGATGCCGCGGGCGACTTCGCTGCCGCCATGGAGCGCATGCGGCGCCTGCGCGCCGGCATCAGCGCCCACGACGGCGCCCGCCGCTTCGCGGACCTCGGCGTCGATGTCTTCCTCGGCGACGGCCGCTTCGTCTCGCCGCGCGAGATCGAGGTCGGCGGCGCGCTCCTGCGCTTCCGCCGCGCCGTGGTGGCGACCGGCGCCCGCGCCGCGGTGCCGCCGATCCCCGGCCTCGAGGCGATCGGCTATCTCACCAACGAGACCTTCTTCGGCTTGACCGCGCTGCCGCCGCGGCTCACCGTCCTCGGCGGCGGGCCGATCTGCTGCGAGATGGCGCAGGCCTTCGCCCGCTTCGGCAGCCGGGTGACGGTGGTGAGCAAGGACCCCCGCCTGCTGCCGCGCGAGGATGCCGACGCGGCGGCCATCGTGCAGCGCGCCATGGCCGCCGACGGCGTCGAGATGATCTTCAGCGCCAAGGCGGTCGCCGCGCGGCGGGACGACGGCGGCAGGGTGCTGGTCGTCGAGAGCGGCGGCGCCCGGCGCGAGGTCGTGGGCGACGAGATCCTCGTCGCCGCCGGGCGGCTGCCGAACGTCGACGGGCTGGGGCTCGACGCCGCCGGCGTGCGCTACGGGAAAGAAGGAGTCGAGGTCGACGACCGCCTGCGGACGAGCAACCCGCGGGTCTTCGCCTGCGGCGACGTCGCCTCGCGGCACCGCTTCACTCACATCGCCGACGCCCAGGCGCGGATCGTCATCCAGAACGCCCTCTTCTCCGCCGGGCCGCTCCGCGGCAGCGCGCGGGCGAGCGCCCTGGTGGTGCCGTGGTGCACCTTCACCTCGCCGGAGGTCGCCCACGTCGGCATGTACCCGGCGGAGGCCGAGGCGAAGGGCCTCGCGGTCGAGACCGTCGAGGTGCCGCTCGCCGAGGTCGATCGCGCCATCCTCGACGGCGAGGACGAGGGCTTCCTCCGCGTGCACCTGAAGAAGGGGACGGACGAGATCCTCGGCGCCACGCTGGTCGCCGACCACGCCGGCGACATGCTCCCCGAGCTCTGCCTGGCGATGACGAAGAAGATCGGCCTCGGCTCGATCGCCGCCGTCATCCACCCCTACCCCACCCAGGCCGAGGTCATCAAGAAAGCCGCCGACGCCTGGCGCCGCGGCAAGCTGACCCCGACGGTCAAGAAGCTCTTCGGCTGGTGGTTCCGGGCGACGGGATAGGACCGGGATCGCGGTTCGGCCATCCCGCCGGCCGGCAGTGGACGCGGCGCGCTCGTCAGCCGCCGCTCCAGCCGGAAGCCGACGAGGTGAGATTTCCCGCTTCCGGACGGGACGGCAGCGGAAGAAGCGAGGTCTTCCCGTTCCACGCCGTGCGGCGAGCGGGGAACTCGGGCTGGACGCGGAAGAATCCGTTCCTTTCGCTGCCGAACCAGATCGAAGCGGAAGAGCTGGCGCCTTCCGCTAACCGCCTTGCACGATCCCTCAATACGCCGAAAGGCCCTGCAAGAAGTGATTCGGCGCGCAGGCGCTGTCGAGCCGGAAGGCGTCGACGGCGGTCGAGAACCGCCCGGCGGCCGACTGCACGGCGATCACCCAGCCCTGCGCGGCCAGCGGATCGCTCGCCGGCCCCTGGGCCTGCGGAGACGGCTGAAAGCCCGTCCAGAGGTTGAGATCGGCGAAGAGCCAGCCGAAGTCGAAGGGCACCGGCAACGCGGCGCTGTCGACCTGCGTGCGCTGCGCCGCCGCGGGGAAGGCCAGGAACGGGAACGGCGGGGGCTCCTCGGGGATGGGGAAGGAGATCGGAATGGCCGGATGCTCCTCCTCGTCGAAGACGCCGATCGCCTCCTGCGCGAAGGGATACCAGGGGAGGCCGAGGTTGCTCGCCGCGGCACAGGGGAAGGGCGCTTGGACGACCTTGGTGTCGCGCCAGACGATGAGGTCGACGTGGCCAGAGAAGGCGCCGCTGGCGGCGAACTGCGACGCAAAGTTGGTCGCCAACGGCTCGCGGTGGTCGCTCCCATCCCAGCCGACGTAGCGGCCATAGAAGGTGTAGCGGCCGGGCTGCGCGATGGACGGCGAGGAGCTGGCCTCGATCGAGACCATGTTCGAGCCCTGGGCGACGTCGTGCGCGGCGTCGACGATGTACCAGGTCCCCCACAGCACGTTCTGGTCGGTCGCGTCGCCGCCGAAGTAGCCGGCGTCTCCCGGCGAGCGCAGGGTGCAGTTGTTCACCGTGTCGACGGTGATGTAGCCGCGGGCGACGCGGTCTCCGAGATTGCGGCCGAGGCAGAGACCGCCGGCCAACGCCGACGGCCGGCCGGTGAGCGCCGCCTGGGCGTGCGCCAGCTCGGGCGCCGAGAGCGGCGGCGGCGGCAGGCGGCCGCCGCAGCTCGCGAAGTTGATGTCCTGCGAGTAAGGCCCCTTGGGGCTCACGTCATCGCCGGGATCCTGGCCGGCGGTCGCCGTCTGCACCGTGCCGCCATAGGCCAGGAGGTCGCGGAGGTTGAAGGTCTGCACGTCGTAGCCGGTCAGGTAGAGGTTGAAGGAGAGGACCGGCACCGCGAGGTCGGACCACAGGACCGCGTGCGCGAGGACCGCCGTCGCCGAGGCGTTGTTGACCGAGAAGACGGTGGTGAGGCCGTTCGGGTTGTCGAGGTCGATCTCGAAATAGGGGAGGAGGAGCGTCGCGCCGGGGACGGAGTCGACGGTGCAGACGGTCGCCGCCGCCGGAGCGGCGGGCAGGATCAGCCCGGCGAGGACGGCGCCGGCGAGCGTCGAGCGGCAGGCGGCAAGAAACGTGCGGACGAGCGAGGACGGCGGCCTCTCGTGCATCGTTTGCTCCTTTCGGGGGCTGTCTGACAAATATGCTGTCACGGCATCGAAACGCCGTCAACCGTCGCGCCAGCGGGAACGCGCGCGGCGGGAGGCCATCCCGAGCCCTGGCGGGCTTGCGGTCGAGGGTGGAGAGCCTGGGGAGAGAAGTGAAGAGCCCGCGGCCAGCCGGCTCGTCAGATTGTCAGCCGATGCCGTCGGTGCCGGCGCCGCAGATGAGGGGCGCCGCGGTGTCGCCGGGGGCGAGCTGGACCTTGCCGGTGCGCAGCGCCGCCACCGCCGCGGCGCCGGAGAGCTCGGCGGCGATGCCGAGCTCGAACCAGAGCCAGCGCGCCGCCTCGCGCATCTCCTCGTCGGAGACGAGGACGATCTCGTCGACCCGCTCGCGGATGATCTCGAAGTTGATCGCGGCGGTGGTCTTGGTGGCGAGGGTGTTGGCGGCGGTGTTGACCTCCGGCAGCTCGATGATCCGCCCGGCGCGGATGCTCTCGTAGAGGGTCGGCGCGCCGGTCGGCTCGACGCCGATCACCCGGATCTTCGGATCGAGCCCCTTCGCCGCCGTCGCCACGCCGGCGATGAGGCCGCCGCCGCCGATGGCGGCGAGGACGACGTTGACCTCCGGCGCCTGCTCGAAGATCTCCAGCGCCAGCGTCCCCTGGCCGGCGATCACCGCCGCGTCGGCGAAGGGATGGATGTAGGCGAGCCCGCGCTCGCGGGCGAAGTCCTGGGCGGCGCGGTCGGCCTCGTCCCAGACGCTCCCCTCGCGCACCACCGTGGCGCCCCAGGCGCGGGTCTTCTCGGCCTTGGCCTCCGGGGCGCTGGTGGGGAGAAAGATGGTCGCCGGCACCTTTGCCATCCAGCCGGCATAGGCGACGCCCAAGCCGTGGCTGCCGCCGGAGGCGGTCGCCAGGCCGCGCAGGTCCGGGCCGGAGAGCGAGAGGAGCTTGTTGGTGGCGCCGCGCGCCTTGAAGGAGCCGGTGACCTGCAGCGACTCGAGCTTGAAGACCGCCTGGCCGGCGCGGCCGGGCGCCAGCAGGGGGCCGGGGCGGACGAGCGGCGTCTCGCGGACGTGCTCGCGGATCCGCTCGCGGGCGGCGCGGATGTCCTCCAGGCCGAGCAGGAGCTACTCCCCGCCGGCGGCGGACGCCTTCCCGACGCCCGTCATCTTGGCCTTCAGGTAGTCGCGGTTCATCCGCGCGATGAAGTCGATCGAGATCTCCTTCGGGCAGACCGCCTCGCACTCGGCGTAGTTGGAGCAGGCGCCGAAGCCCTGCGCCTCCATCGCCTCGACCATGGCGACGGCGCGCGGGGCGCGCTCGGGCTGGCCCTGCGGCAGGAGGCCCAAGTGGGAGATCTTGGCCGAGGTGAAGAGCTGCGCGGCGCCGTTCGGGCACTGCGCGACGCAGGCGCCGCAGCCGATGCAGGCGGCGGCGTCGAAGGCGCGGTCGGAGAGCGGCTTGGGCACCGGGATGATGTTGGCGTCGATGGCGCTGCCGGTGGGAGCGGTGATGAAACCGCCCGCCTGCACGACGCGATCGAAGGCGCTGCGGTCGACCATCAGGTCGCGCAGCACCGGGAACGCCTTCGCCCGCCAGGGCTCCAGGCGCAGCGTGTCGCCGCTCTTGAAATGGCGCATGTGGAGCTGGCAGACGGTGGTGCCCGGCTGCGGCCCGTGCGCGATGCCGTTGATGAGGAAGCCGCAGGAGCCGCAGATGCCCTCGCGGCAGTCGTGGTCGAAGGCGATCGGCTCCTCGCCGCGCGCGCCGAGCTGCTCGTTCAAGACGTCGAGCATCTCGAGGAAGGAGCTGTGCTCGTTGACGTCCTTCACCTGGTACTCGACCAGGCGGCCCGGCTCGCCCGGGCCCGCCTGCCGCCAGACGCTTAAGGAGAGGTCCATCACTTGTAGCTCCTCTGGGAGAGCGAAACGGCCTCGAAGGCGAGCGGCTCGCGGTGGAGCTCCGGGGCGGCCGCCGGGCCCTTCCACTCCCAGGCGCCGACGAAGGCGAAATGCGCGTCGTCGCGGAGCGCCTCGCCGTCCGGCGTCTGGTGCTCCTCGCGCAGGTGGCCGCCGGCCGACTCGTCGCGCATCAGCGCGTCGCGGCACATCAGCTCGGCGAGCTCGAAGAAGTCGGCGACCCGCGCCGCCTTCTCGAGCTCCTGGTTGACGCCGCCGGGGGCGCCGAGCACCCGCACGTCGCGCCAGAACTCGTCGCGGAGGGCAGGGATCTTGGCGAGCGCCGTCTGCAGGCCCGCGGCGCTCCGCGCGATGCCGCAGTAGTCCCAGCAGATGCGGCCGAGCTCGCGATGGAAGGAGTCGACGCTCCGCTTGCCGCTCCCCGCCAGCAGCTTCTTCAGCCGCTCCTCGGTCTCGGCGCGGGCGGCGCGGAAGGCCGGGCCGTCGGCCGAGGTCTTCTCGCCGAGGTGGCCGGAGAGGTAGTTGCTGAGCGTGTAGGGGAGGACGAAGTAGCCGTCGGCCAGCCCCTGCATGAGGGCGCTGGCGCCGAGGCGGTTGGCGCCGTGGTCGGAGAAGTTCGCCTCGCCGACGACGAAGAGGCCCTCGATGGTCGACTGCAGATCGTAGTCCACCCACAGACCGCCCATCGTGTAGTGCGGCGCCGGATAGATGCGCATCGGCGTCTCGTAGGGATTCTCGCCGGTGATCTTGGCGTACATCTCGAAGAGGTTGTCGTAGCGCTCCTCGATCACCCGCCGGCCGAGCCGCGCGATGGCGTCGGCGAAGTCGAGGTAGACGCCGTTCTTCTGCGGCCCGACGCCGCGGCCCTCGTCGACCACCTGCTTGCAGTTGCGCGCCGCCACGTCGCGCGGCACCAGGTTGCCGAAGGCCGGATAGCGCCGCTCGAGGAAGTAGTCGCGCGCCTCGGCCGGGATCTGCGCCGGCTGGCGGCTGTCCTGGGGGTCGAGCGGCACCCAGATGCGCCCGTCGTTGCGCAGCGACTCACTCATCAGCGTCAGCTTCGACTGGTAGTCGCCCGAGGCCGGGATGCAGGTCGGGTGGATCTGCGTGAAGCAAGGGTTGGCGAAAAAGGCGCCGCGGCGGAAGGCGCGCCAGATCGCCGAGGTGTTGGAGCCCTTGGCGTTGGTCGACAGGTAGTAGACGTTGCTGTAGCCGCCGGTCGCCAGGACCACCGCGTGGCCGGCGTGGGTCGAGATCTCGCCGGTCGTCAGGTCGCGGGCGACGATCCCCAGCGCCCGCCCGTTCTCGGTCACCAGGTCGAGCATCTCGGTGCGCGGGAACATCGTCACCTGGCCGCGGCCGATCTGCCGCGCCAGCGCCTGGTAGGCGCCGAGGAGGAGCTGCTGGCCGGTCTGGCCGCGGGCGTAGAAGGTGCGCGACACCTGGGCGCCGCCGAAGCTGCGGTTGTCGAGCAGGCCGCCGTACTCGCGGGCGAAGGGGACGCCCTGGGCGACGCACTGGTCGATGATCTCGACCGAGAGCTCGGCCAAGCGGTGGACGTTCGCCTCGCGGGAGCGGAAGTCGCCGCCCTTGACGGTGTCGTAGAACAGCCGGAAGACGGAGTCGCCGTCGTTGCGGTAGTTCTTGGCGGCGTTGATGCCGCCCTGCGCGGCGATCGAGTGCGCCCGCCGCGGGCTGTCCTGGAAGCAGAAGCACTTCACCACGTAGCCGAGCTCGGCGAGGCTCGCCGCGGCGGAGGCGCCGGCGAGGCCGGAGCCGAGGACGAGGACGGTGAACTTGCGCTTGTTGGCCGGGTTGACCAGCCGCATGTGGTCGCGGTGGGAGGTCCACTTCTCGGCCAGCGGCCCGGCAGGGATTCTTGGATCCAAGCGTGGATCCGCGGGGGGATGCGAGCCGGGGCTCGGCGAGGGGGCGGTCTGCGGGTCGGGCGCGGTCACGGGCGGCTCCCTACTTGATCAGGCCGGAGAGGACGGCGAGCGGAAAGGAGATGTTGCCCAGCGTGATGATCCAGGCGAAGGCGGTGGCGAAGCCCCGGCGCCAGGCGTTGAAGCGCGGGTGGTTCCAGCCCAGCGACTGGAAGAGGCTCCACAGGCCATGGTAGAGGTGGAAGCCGAGCGCCACCTGGGCCACGACGTAGAACGCGGCGACCCACCAGACGCTGAAGCTGGCGACGACGTTGTGGAAGACGTCGCCCTCCCGGTAGCTCGGATTGAGGGTGCCGAAGGTGAGATCGAGGAGGTGATAGATGACGAAGAGCAGGATGATGACGCCGCCCCACCGCATGGTGCGCGAGGCGTAGCTCGCCTGCACGACGGCGCGCCGGCGGTAGGCGACCGGGCGCGCCCGCTGGCTCATCCGCGTCACCTGCCAGGCGGCCCACATGTGGAGGACGACGGCGACGAGGAGGATGCTCCGCGCCAGCCACAGCAGGCCGCTCGGCGGGATCGCCGGCGAGCCCACCGAGCGCAGGAAGGCGGCGTAGCTGTTGAGCACCTGCGGCCCCTCGTACAGCTTGAGGTTGCCGATCATGTGCACGAGCACGAAGCCGAAGAGGACGATGCCGCTGACAGCCATCACCGCCTTCTTGCCGACCGCGGAACTGTAGACCTCGCCGAACCAGGACATGGGAACCCCTCTCGCGTCGGCCGTGACGCCCCTCGTGCGCATCTATCCTACGCCAATCGCGGACAGGTTGTGACGCTCTTCACAACCCGGAGGAGAGGCTCCCGCGACGCTTCCGATACGGCTCCGGCGAGCCCTCGCGACGCTGCTGTCGGAGCTGCTGGCGGGCTGTAGCGATCGGTTGACGATCGAGCCGGACGGTCAGCGGAAGGTCAGCGCCGGCGCCGCCGGCGGCGGGGGCGCGGACGGGCCTCGCCGGCGGCTGCGGCGGGCGCGGCAGTCACCGCCGCCGCGCCGGCGGGCGCCGGAGCCTGCTTCACGGCGGTCGGCCGCTTGCGCGCCGCGGCCTGCCACTCGGCGAGCGCCTCGTCGCCCTCGTCGGTGGCGCGGGTCAGCACCTCGAAGAGGAAGAGGGCGTCGTCGAAGAACGGCCGCCGGGCGAAGCGCACGCGCTCGGCCGGCTTCCAGCCCGGCTCGCAGAGGCGCTGGAAGCCGATGAGGGCGTGGAGGATCTGCTGCGACTTGAGGTTGCTGACGGTGAAGCGGGCGAGGAACGGCGCGATCTCCTCCTCGATCAGCACGCCCAGCGCGTCGCGGCTCATCGGCCGCTGGTTGATCGCCTCGACGTCGTAGCGGCGCAGCACCACCTTGGGGAGGAGGAGGGCGGCGAGGAGCGCGGTGTCCGAGAGCTCGCGCTCCTCGCTCACCATGCGGTCGATCACCGGCAGGATCTGGCCGAAGTTGCCGAGGCCGCGCTCGCCGGCGGCGAGCATGGCGTAGGCCTCCGGCAGCAGCACCTCGAGCAGGCCGAGCTCGAGCATCCACTGCATCGCGGCGCCGGCGTGGCCGCAGCGCAGGAGCTGGGCGATCTCCTCCGTCACCCGCGCCGGCGACGCCTTGTCGAGATCCTTGCGATGGC
Source organism: uncultured Acidobacteriota bacterium (assembly GCA_963755825.1). GTDB lineage: Bacteria > Acidobacteriota > Thermoanaerobaculia > Multivoradales > UBA5704 > DATBQN01. Next base: position 2,423,454 of record CAVWLA010000001.1, read on the forward strand.
GGTGGATGGCTTCCTGGGTGCGGCTCTCGATGCCGAAGCCGAGGCGGCCGGCGAACTCGCAGGCGCGCAGCATGCGCACCGGGTCCTCGCGGAAGCGCAGGTCGGGATCGCCGATCGCCCGCACCAGCCGGCGGCCGAGGTCCTCGATGCCGCCGACGTAGTCGAGCACCGAGAAGTCGCCGATGTCGTAGAAGAGGGCGTTGATCGTGAAGTCGCGGCGGAAGGCGTCCTGGCGCGGCGTGCCGTAGGTGTTGTCGCTGGTGATCAGCAGGTCGCCCGGCTCGGTCGCCTGCTCGCGCGGCTCGGGATCGCGGCGGAAGGTCGACACCTCGACGGTGCCGCCCTCGTGAAAGTAGACGTGGACGAGGCGGAAGCGCCGGCCGATGACGCGCGAGTTGGAGAACAGCCGACGGATCTCGTTCGGCCGCGCGTTGGTGCCGACGTCGAAGTCCTTCGGCTCGCGGCCGAGCATGAGATCGCGCACGCTGCCGCCGACCATGTAGGCCTTGTAGCCGGCGTTGTGCAGCCGGTAGAGGACCTTGAGGGCGTTGCGGTCGATCTGCGAGCGGGAGACGGGGTGATCGGCGCGCGGAACGATCCGCGGGGCTTGCTCGTCGGTCTCGGTCACGCGGCGATTATAAGCGGCGGGCCAGGGGACCGCTCGCCGGCCGCCGGCAGCCGGCCCGCGCCCACTGGGATGGCGGGTCCGGCGGAGCGCTCACGAAAGGCGGCGTCGAGGGGGATGAGGCGGGGGAAAAAGAACGGCCGGGGCGGGAGGGTGGCGGAGGGAACCGCCCCGGCCGTTGGAGGGAGAGGAGAGAGAGCCTTTCCCAACTCCTTCGTTCTAGTGGTGGCCGCCGCCGTGACCGCCGCCGCCATGGTTGCCGCCGCCGTGAGGGGCGCCGCCGCCATGACTGGGGTGGCTCGGGCCGCCGAAGCCGCGCCCACCGTCGTGACCGCCGCGGTTGCCGCCATCGAAGTGGCGGCCGCCATCGAACTGCCGCCCGCCGTCGAAGTGCCGCCCGCCGTCGAACTGCCGGCTGCCGTCGAAGCGCCCGGGGCCGCCGCGGAAGCCGCGGCCGTTGTCGAAGCGGCCCCCGTCGAAGCGGCGGCCGTCACGGAAGCGGAGGTCGCCGCGCCCGCGGAAGTGGTCGAAGCCGCCGAAGCCGCCGTAGAACCCGATCGAGGGGCCGTAGTAGGGGCCGTAGGCATAGCCGGGGTAGTAGCCACCGTCGTAGTAGTAGCCGTCATTGGCGTAGTAGCCGTCGTCGTAGCCATAGCCGCCGTCGTCGTAGCCATCGACCCGCGGCGCGTAGCGCGAGAAGACCGCGTCGGGATCGAGGTTGTAGTGGCGGAAGTAGGCGCCGACCGCCGGGCAGCTGCGGTCGTAGTAGTAGACGCCGTGGTCGACGTAGCACTCGCGGCACGGCGCGTAGCCGGGGTACGAGATCGGCTGATAGGAGCGGTAGTAGAACCCGGCGCGCGGGGCGTACAGCGGCTGGCCGAAGACCAGCGAGAGCTGCAGTGGGCCGGCGTGGAACCCGGTTCCCACCCGGAAGGCCACCCGCGCCTGGGCGGGAGCGGCGAGACCGGGGAGCACCATCGTCGACCCGGTCAGTATCAGAGCTAGCATCGTTTTGCGCATCGGGTGTTTCCTCCTGCCAGACCCCTAGTCCACGATCCGTGCCAGCTCGGTAAGGCGCATGTAATGTTTGTCAAACGTCGGCAAACAAAGGGATCTCCCTGCCGCGGAGCGCCAGGGAGCGGCTGCCGGGGCGCGGCAGTGTCCTCGTCCGGTGACGCCGGCGATCTCCCGGGGCGGCGATAGACTGCGGCCCGGTGAAGACCCTCCTCCGGCCTGCCCCGCGAGCCCACCGTTGAGCGCTCCCGCCCTCGCCGTCCGCGGCGTCGAGAAGCGCTATCCGGACGGCACCGCGGCGCTCGCCGGCGTCGATCTCGAGGTCGCGGCGGGCGAGACGCTCGCCCTGGTCGGCGAGAGCGGCTCGGGGAAGACGACCCTCCTCCGCCTCTTCAACCGCATGGTCGAGCCCTCCGCCGGCACCGTCTGGGTGGCGGGCAGGCCGGCGAGCGAGCTCGATCCCATCGCGCTGCGCCGGGCGACCGGCTACGTGCCGCAGGACGGCGGCCTCCTCCCCCACTGGACGGCGGCCGCCAACGTCGAGCTGGTGCCGCGGCTCCTCGGCTGGGATCGCGAGCGGCGGCACGCGCGGGCGCGCGACATGCTGGCGCTCGCCGGCCTCGATCCCGACCGCCACGGGCCGCGCTTTCCGGCCGAGCTCTCCGGCGGCCAGCGGCAGCGGGTGGCCTTCGCCCGCGCCCTCGCCGGCGAGCCGGCCACGGTCCTCCTCGACGAGCCGTTCGGCGCCCTCGACGCCCTCACCCGCGCCGAGCTCCATCGCGAGTTCCTCGACCTCAAGCGCCGCCTGGGGAAGACCCTGGTGCTGGTGACCCACGACCTCGCCGAGGCGTTCCTCCTCGCCGACCGCATCGGCGTCATCCAGGGCGGCCGTCTGCTCCAGCTCGGCACCCCGGCGGAGCTCCGGGCGCGGCCGGAAGCGGGCTACGTGCGCCGGCTGCTGGCGCTCGTCGTGGACCGGGCCGGCCATGTGAAGGAAGACATGAAGGAAGACGACGCGAGGGCGGACGATGCGGCGCGCTGAGCGGCGGCGGAACTGGATCGGCGCCGCGGCGGCGCTGGCGATCGCCGTCGCGATCGCGATCGGGACAACCGCGCCGCTCGCCGCCGCCGAGCGCATCGTCGTCGGCTCGAAGAACTTCGAGGAGAGCCGCCTGCTCGCCGAGATGTTCGCCCAGCTGATCGAGAACCGCACCCGGTTGACCGTCGAGCGGCGGCTCGGCCTCGCCGGCACGCAGGTCTGCTTCGAGGCACTCAAGGCGGGCGCCATCGACCTCTATCCGGAGTACACCGGCACCGGCCTGGTGACCATCCTCGGCGAGCCGGCGCGGCCGGGAACAACCGCCACGGCGGCGCTCGACCGCGTGCGCAGCGAGTTCCTGCGCCGCTGGAACATCTGGTGGCTGGCGCCGCTCGGCTTCGAGAACTCCTTCGAGGTGGCGGTGCCCGAGGAGCTGGCGGCGCGCGAGCACCTGCAGACGCTCAGCGATCTGGCGCGCCTGGCGCCGCGCCTCACCGCCGGCTTCGGCTACGAGTTCGTCGGCCGCCAGGACGGCCTGCTCGGCCTCGAAAAGACCTACGGCCTGCGCTTCGGCAAGGTGCAGCCGATGCAGCAGGCGATCCAGTACCAGGCGGCCGGCGCGCGGCGGATCGCCGCCCTCGACGTCTACACGACGGACGGCCGGCTCGTCCTCTACCACTTGCGCGTGCTGCGCGACGACCGCAACTTCTTCCCGCCCTACCAGGCGGCGCCGATCGCGCGCGGGGCGATCCTCGCCCGCCACCCTGAGCTCGGTGGCGTGCTGGCGCTCCTCGGCGGCGCGCTCGACGAGGCTCGCATGCGGGCGCTCAACCTCCGCCTGCAGGAGGGGCACGAGAGCGAGGCCGTGGTGGCGCGCGACGCCCTCGCCGCCCTCGGCCTGCTGAAGCAGAACGGCCGCGAGATCGCACCCGCCGCCGACCGCGGCGAGCACCGGCTCGGCCTCGGCGCTTATCTCTGGCGCGAGCGGCGCACCCTCCTCGCCCGCACCGCCGAGCACCTCGGCCTCGCCGCCGCGGCGCTCGCTCTCGGCATCCTCGTCGCGGTGCCGCTGGGGCTCCTCCTCGAGCGGCGGCGGCAGGCGGCGGAGCCGGTGATCCGGGCGCTCGGCCTGGTGCAGACCATCCCCTCGCTCGCCCTCCTCGCCTTCATGCTGCCCTTCCTCGGCGTCGGCGCGGTGCCGGCGATCGTGGCGCTCTGGATCTACTCGCTCTTCCCCATCGTCCGCAACACCTACACCGGCGTCCGCGACGCCGACCCGCGCGCCGTCGAGGCGGCCCTCGCCCTCGGCATGACGCCCCTCCAGGTGCTCCGCCAGGTCCGCCTTCCCCTCGCCGCCCCCATCCTCATGGCCGGCATCCGCACCGCCGCCGTCCTCACCGTCGGCACCGCCACCCTCGCCGCCTTCATCGGCGCCGGAGGTCTCGGCGAGCCCATCGTCACCGGCCTCCAGCTCGCAGACAACCGCATGATCCTCTCCGGAGCGATCCCCGCCGCGCTCCTCGCGCTGCTCGTCGATCTGCTGCTGGCGGTGGTCGAGAGGAAGCTGCGGCCGGCGGGGCTGGAGGCGCGGCGGTGAGGCGGGATAGGCGGCGGTAGGCGCTATCGCAGCTCTCCCGGCGGAAACGTCGCCACCCACCCGCGGCTCGCACCGAGCGCCGCGAGAGCGCGGTCGAGGCGGTCCTGGTTCTCTTTCTTCACCAGCCAGGTGCTGCGTCCGGAGGGGTGCGGGAGGGGGATGAGGTCGAAGCGGACGCCGGCTCGCTCGACCGGGAAGACCTCGCCGACGCGGGTGTCGAGGGGCGCCGGCTGCGGGAGGAATTTGGCGATCGCGAGCTGGCCGACGGCGATCACGGTGAGGGGGCGGAGGAGCTGGATCTCGTGTTCGAGGTAGGGGGCGCAGTTGGCGATCTCGGCCAGCGACGGCACGCGGTCGCCGCCTTGCGGCGCGCGGCCGGGAAAGCAGCGGATGACCGCCGCCACGAAGACGCGGGAGCGGAAAGTCTCCTCGGGGACCCCCAGGCGCGCGAACCAGGAGAAGAGCCGGGTGCCGGCGGTGAAGGCGAAGGGGCGCTGCTCGGTCACCTCGCGCGGGCCGGGCGCCTGGCCGACGAGAATCATCCGCGGCCGCCCCTGCCGGCTGTCCGGCGAGGCGGCGACCGGCGGCGGCTCGACCGCCGGGCACCGGCGGCAGCCGCGCACCTCGGCGAGGTGCGCGGCGAGCGCGGTCCAGGAGAATCGCTCCGCCATTCCCTGCGCTTCCCCAGGCCGACCGCCGCCGGCTACGGCTTTCCGGCGGGGGCCGCGGACGGCGGAGCGGCGGGGGGAGTCGTAGGGACACCGGGAGCGGGCGCCGCGGCCGCTGCCGGCGGCGGCACCTTGGCCTCGGGCTCGGTGCCCTTGGCCGGCGAGCCGGCGACGCCGGGATCGCCGGCCGCGGGGACCGGCAGCACCTCGACCGCCGGCTCCCACCAGGCCGCTCCCGCGGCGAACTCTTCCCCCTCGTGGGCACAGGGGGAAGAGATGTGGTCCTTGCCGTAGGTCGAGTGCCCGGAGTGCGTGCGGCGATGCAACGGGTAGAGCGAGCTGCAGACGTGGCAGAAGCGGGCGACGACCCGGCCGCGCCGCTCCTCGGGGAGCTGGCTGGCCGGGGCGGCGTGGGGCAGTCGGTAGACCATGGATTCCTCCGCGTCAGGGCCGCGCGTCGAGGGCGCGGATCGAAGGCTTCAGCGGGCGGCGAGCAGCTCGCCGCGGGCGAAGAAGAAGGCCAGCTCGAGCACCGCGTTCTCCGCCGAGTCGGAGCCGTGGATGGCATTCTGCTCGATCGAGGTGCCGAAGAGGTTGCGGATCGTCCCCGCCTCGGCCTTGGCGACGTCGGTCGCCCCCATCACCCGGCGCAGGTGGGCGACGGCGTCCTCGCGCTCGAGGGCGAGCGGCATCACCGGACCGCTGGTCATGAACTCGACGAGGCTGCCGTAGAACGGCCGCTCGCGATGGACCTCGTAGAAGGCCTTGGCCTGCGCGTCCGACAGGCGGATCAGCTTGACGCCGCGGAGGGTGAAGCCCTCCTGCTGCAGATGGGCCAGCACCTTTCCGGCGTTGCCCGCCGCGATGGTGTCCGGCTTGAGGATGGCGAGAGTGGTCTCCATATTGGTTCCCTTTCGTCGAGCTTGAAGAGTCGTCGGATGTTCCTGCGTCGTCTTCGATCACGATGGCCTCGGCGCAGGTGTGCCGAGGCCATCCATCGGTTGTCGATTCAATCGCTGTCGATTCAAAGGCCGGCGGCGTGCGGCTCCGGCGCGCTCCCCTCGCCGATCACCTCGAGATCACCGTCGGCGTCGTCGATGCGGAAGGCGGTGCCCTCGATCTCCGTCGCGCCCGCCGGCCCGAGGAGGACCGCAGCCCCCGCCGGGATGCCGAGCCCCCAGGAGACCCCCGCCGCCGCCAGCAGCTGGCGCAGCCGCCGGTCGTGGCCGGGATCGAAGTTGGGCTCGACGGCGCCGCCGGTGAGCCAGCCGAAGCCGGCCAGCCGCTCCTTCGGCGAGATGCTCCGCGCCACCTCGCCGGCGCACTGGGCGGCGGCGGCGATCGCCACCACGACGCCGCCCGTCCGCAGCTTGCCGGCGAGGGCCTCGGCCGAGGCCGACCCGGCGAGCGCTTCCATCAGATGGTCGGTGACGCCGCCCCCCAGGTAGACGGCGGGGACCGCGGCGATGCGCTCGGCGTTGCGGCCGCGGCGGGCGTCGCGGCCGCGGTAGATGGGGATCACCTCCAGCTCGCGCTCGAAGGTCTCGCCGAAGTAGGTCGCCAGATGGCGGCCGTAGTCGGCCGACCCGGAGGCCGCCGGGATGAAGCCGATCGGACCCGGCGCCGTCTTGGCGAGCCAGGCGCGGTCCGCCTCGAGCGTCTCGCCGAAGCTGAACTCGCCGCCGCCCAAGAGCGCCAGCCAGCCGTCGCCGGGCAGGCGGGAGAGAGGGCTGGTCACCGCCGCCCGGCCTCCAACGCCGGCGGCGCAGCCGACGGTCTCCTCACCCGCGGTGCCCGAGTGCCTTCGCCGCCGTCACGCCGAGCTCGGCGGGCGACTCGACGACGTGGAGCCCGGCGGCGCGCATCGCCTCCATCTTCTCGGCGGCGGTCCCCTTGCCGCCGGCGACGATCGCCCCGGCGTGGCCCATGCGGCGGCCGGGAGGTGCGGTGCGGCCGGCGATGAAGCCCACCACCGGGCGGTCGAAGTTGGCGCGGATCCACTCCGCGGCGAGCTCCTCGGCGTTGCCGCCGATCTCGCCGATCATCACCACCGCCTCGGTCTGCGCATCGTCCTTGAACGCCGCCAGCACGTCGATGAAGCTGGTGCCGTTGACCGGGTCGCCGCCGATGCCGACGCAGGTCGACTGGCCGAGGCCGAGGTTGGTGAGCTGCCAGACCGCCTCGTAGGTGAGCGTCCCCGAGCGGCTGATGACGCCGACGCTCCCCTGCCGGTGGATGTGGCCGGGCATGATGCCGATCTTCGCCATGCCGGGCGAGATGACGCCCGGGCAGTTGGGGCCGATCAGCCGCGTCGGATGGTCGCGCAGGAAGGCCTTCACCTTCAGCATGTCGTCGACCGGGATCCCCTCGGTGATGCAGACGGTGAGCTCGACGCCGGCCCCGGCGGCCTCCATGATGGCGTCAGCGGCGAAGGGGGGCGGCACGAAGATCATGCTGGCGTTGGCGCCGGTCGCCTGCCGCGCCTCGGCGACGGAGTCGAAGACCGGGATGCCGTCGACCGTCTCGCCGCCCTTGCCCGGGGTGACGCCGGCGACCACCTTGGTGCCGTAGTCGCGGCAGCCGAGGGCGTGGAAGTTGCCCTCCTTGCCGGTGATGCCCTGGACCACCAGGCGCGTGTCGTCGTTGACCCAGATCGCCATCTACCTGTCTCCTTTTGCTGCCGCCACGACCTTCTCGGCGGCGTCAGCCATCTGCTCGGCGACGATGAACTGGAAGGGCGCCTGGCGGAGGACCTCGCGGCCCTGCTCGACGTTCGTCCCCTCGAGGCGCACGACGACCGGCAGCCGCACGTCGCCGAGCTCGGCGATCGCCGCCACCACGCCGCGCGCGATGCGGTCGGTGCGCGCGATGCCGCCGAAGATGTTGATGAGGACGGCGCGCACCGCGGGGTCGGAGACGAGCAGCCGGAAGGCGTTCTTCACCGCGTCCTGCGACGCCGAGCCGCCGACGTCGAGGAAGTTCGCCGGCGCGCCGCCGTACAGCTTGATGATGTCCATCGTCGCCATTGCGAGGCCGGCGCCGTTGACCATGCAGGCGATGTCGCCGTCGAGCTTGATGTAGTTGAGGTTGTACTTGCCCGCCTCGACCTCCATCGGGTTCTCCTCGGCGAGGTCGCGCATGGCGACGATGTCGGGATGGCGGAAGAGGGCGTTGTCGTCGAAGCTCATCTTGGCGTCGAGCGCCAGGACGTCGCCGCCGCCGGTGACGAGCAGCGGGTTGATCTCGACCAGCGAGGCGTCGGTCGCCAGATACGCGGCGGCGAGCGCGGTGACCAGCTTGGCGGCCTTCCGCGCGGTGTCGCCCTTCAAGCCGAGGAAGCGCGCCACCGCCCGCGCCTGGAAGGGGAGGAGCCCCAGGTGGGGATCGAACTCCTGGCGGAAGATCGCCTGCGGGTCGCGCTCGGCGACCTCCTCGATCTCCATGCCGCCGGCGCGCGAGGCCATGAGGATGGGGAGCGAGCGGGCGCGGTCGAGGGTCACCGAGAGGTAGAGCTCGGTGGCGATGTCGAGCGCCTCCTCGACGAGCACCTTGCGCACCTTCTGCCCCTCGGGACCGGTCTGCGGCGTGACGAGCTGCATGCCGAGGATGCGGCCGGCGACCTCGCGGGCCTCCTCGGCGGACTTGGCGAGCTTGACGCCGCCCCCCTTGCCGCGCCCGCCGGCGTGGATCTGGGCCTTGACGACACAGCGTCCGCCCAGCTCGGCACAGAGGCGCGCGGCCTCCTCCGGATCGGCGGTCACCTGCCCGCGGGGCGTCACCACCCCGTAACGGCGCAGGATCTCCTTGGCCTGATACTCGTGGATCTTCAAATCATCCTCCTTGGCGCGTGGAGCTTGGAATCCCCGAACGGGGTTGGGACGACCCGTTTCCGCCGCAGCGCGCGAAGTGTATCAAAGGGCCGCCGGCGGCCGGGGCGCTGCGGCGCCCCGCATCGGCAGGCGCTCGAGCCACCGGCCGGCGCTCAGACGGCCGGCAAGCGGAGGATGAGGATGGTCTGGTCGTCCTCGCGCGGGCCGTTGCCGGTGAAGCGCTGGACGTCGGCGAGGACGCCGTCGCGCAGGCCGGTGACCCCCTTGGTGGCATGGCGCGCGAGGCTCGCCTCGAGACGCGGGAAGCCGAACTCCTCGCCGCCGCCATCGCCCCCACCGACGCCGGGGACGTTGCGCGCCTCGACCAGGCCGTCGCTGAACAGGAAGAGGCTGTCGCCGGCCTCGAGGTGGGCGTGGCGCGCCTCGACCTTGAGCTCGCCGCGGACGCCGAGCGGATAGGCGATCGACTCCAGGGCGCGGACGGCGCCCTGCCCTGAGATGACGTACGGGAAGAGGTGGCCGGCGCTGGCGTAGAGGAGCTCGCGCTCGACCGGGTCGAGGAGGAGATAGCAGAGGGTGGTGAGCAGGCGCTTGCGCGCCGTCTGGAAGACCATGCGGTTCAGCGTCGAGAAGACCGCCTGCACGTCGGGATCGAAGGTGACCTGCACGGCGAGCGCCGACTTCGCCATCGACATGACGAGCCCCGAGGAGACGCCGTGGCCGGCGACGTCGCCCACCGCCACGGCGAGCCGGCCGTCCTCGAGCGCCAGCACGTCGTAGAAGTCGCCCCCCACCTCGGTCGCCGGCAGATAGGCGTGGGCGAGCTCGACCCCGGCGAGCTGCGGCGGCAGGTCGGGCAGGATCGAGCTCTGGATGCCGCGCGCCGTCTCCAGCTCGACCCGCTGCCGCTCGCGCTCGGCGATGCGCCGCACGTGCGGCGGCACGTCCTCGTAGCGGTAGACGAACTCGCGGTCGCTGCCGAGGTAGCGCAGGCTCAAGAGGAGCGGCGCGATGGCGACGGCGACGGCGATCCAACCGTGCGCCGCGATGACCGGCGAGGCGGCGACGAGGAGCGGGAAGGCGGCGAGGAGGAGCGGCGCCGCGAGGCCGGCGATCAGCACGGTCAGAAAGTCGTAGCGCAGGAAGAGGAAGAGGACGGCGGCGCCGACCAGGAGGGCGGCGGCGAACCCCCAGGGGAGCGGCAGCGGCAGCCCCAGGTTGGGGCTGGTGAGGATGGCGGTGACGAGGATCGAGACCGCGGCGCCCGCCGGACGGCCGAGGCGCTTGAACGCCATGGGGATGACGCAGAGCGCGGCGGTCAGGAGCACCGGCAGGCCGCCGGTCAGGTTGCTCGCCAGCAGCTCGAAGCCCGGCAGCAGAGAGCTGCCGACGTTGGAGACGACCATGGCGACCATGGGGAAGGTGCCGGTGCGCGCCAGCAGGAGGTCGAAGGCGGCGAGGAGACCGGCGAGCGAGAGGCCGGCGACCACCCCGCGCAGCGAGGCGCGCGCCACCGTGGCGTTCGCCCAGTCGCCCTGGAAGAGGGCGTCGAAGGCGGCGAGCTTGCCGCCCCAGCGCTCGCGGAGCGTCGACTCCCCCACCGACCAGGCGAAGAAGGCGAGGAGGGCGGTGGGGCCGGCGCTGAAGATCGAGAGGAAGAGCACCACCATCCAGGTGGTCTGCTGGCGGCTGGCGAAGCCGAAGGAAGAGCCCTGCGCGATGGCCCGCGAGGAGAGCAGCACCCCGACGATCCCCACCGCCAGCACGACGAGGAAGATCTGCACGCCGCGGCGGACGCCGATCTCCCCCTCGTGGTAGCGGCGCAGGAAGGGAAAGGCGAGGAGGAGCAGGGCGCCGTAGGTGATGACGAGGCCGGCGGCCCCCTCGAAGGCCGCCTGCTGCACGACGCGCTGCAGCTGGCGCTGGTGGGGGTCGCCGTCCCACCACAGCTCGAAGCCGGCCAGACGGTCGCCGGCGAAGACCACCTCGACGCCGTGCTGGCCGCCGCCGGGCGTCGGCCGCCGCGAGGGGTAGCGCAGCTCGAGGTCGGTGCGGGCGGCGAGCTGATAGCTGCGCGCCGTCGGCTCGCCGTAGAGCGCGCGATCGATCCCCTGGCGCGCCAGGAAGGCGTCGGCCTCGGCGCGCGCCGCCGCCGGCGGGATGGGCCGCCCCCGCTCCTGCGGATCGAGGCGCAGGCGCAGCTCGGTCACCCTGCCGTCGAGCCCGACCTCCGCCTGGTAGGTCCACTGGTCGGTGAGGGCGTCCGGCGGATAGACCGTCACCTGCCAGCCGAAGAGCTGATCGATGAGATCGGCCGCCGGCTCGCTCTCCGGGTGGCGGCGGCGGGAGAGGAGCAGGCGGCGCTCGAGGAGCGAGAAGGCGGCGAACCGCGTCACCACGTACGGCTGCGCGACCGGCGGCCCCAGCTCGCGCAGGCGCTCGAGGGCGATGCCGACCGCCTGGCCGCGATCGACCCGCCAGTGCTGCGGCAGGAAGGGGAAGGCGCGCGGATAGGACCAGACGAGGAGGGCGGCACCGACGAAGCCGAGGAGCAGCCAGAGGAGGAGGGCGCGCGCGCTTCGCATCTTGAAGGATGGCTACGCAGCAGGACGGCGCAGAGTTTCCGCTCGGACCGAAACGCCCTGCGGCCAGCACCGCCGGCGGCGCCGGCCGCGGCACCGCGGCTCCCCTCCTCTAGATCTTGAGGCTCTGGACCAGGCTCTTGACGGCGTCCGCCGACTTGGCGAGCGCCCCCTTCTCCTCGGTGGTGAGGGAGAGCTGGATGACCTCCTCCATGCCGCCGCGCCCGAGCTTCGCGGGCACGCCGAGGAAGAGGTCGTCGTAGCCGTACTCGCCCTTGAGCAGCACCGCCGCGGGGAGGATCTTCTTCTTGTCGTGGAGGATCGCCGCCACCATGTCGAGCACCGCCGCCGAGGGCGCGTAATAGGCCGAGCCCTGCTTGTAGTACTCGACGATCTCGGCGCCGCCGTTGCGCGTCCGCTGGTTGATCGCCTCGATCGTCTCGGCATCGAGGAGCTGCGGCAGCGGCACGCCGTTGACCGTGGCGTAGCGCGGCAGGGGGACCATGGTGTCGCCGTGGCCGCCGAGCACGAAGGCGTCGACGTCCTCCACCGAGACCTTGAGCTCGGCGGCGATGAAGTAGCGCATGCGCGCCGAGTCGAGGACGCCGGCCATGCCGAAGATCCGCTCGCGCGGGAAGCCCGACACCCGCCGCGCCACCTCGCACATGGCGTCGAGGGGGTTGGTGACGACGATGAGGATGGTCTCCGGCGAGCGCTTCACGAGCTCGCCGACGACGGCCTTCATGATCTCGGTGTTCTTGGCCAGCAGGTCGTCGCGGCTCATGCCGGGCTTCCTGGCGAGGCCGGCGGTCACCACGCAGACGTCGGAGCCGGCGGTGGGAGCGTAGTCGCTGCCGCCGGTGATGCTGGCGTTGAAGCCGATGATCGGCGCCGCCTCCATCATGTCGAGGGCCTTGCCGGCGGCGAGATCGCCGGCGACGTCCACCATCACGACGTCGGCCAGCTCGCGCTCGGCGATGCGCTGCGCGGTGGTGGCGCCGACGTTGCCTGCCCCCACCACGGTCACTTTGTGCTGCATCGGAAGGATCTCCCTTGGAAGAAATCGCTCGGTCCGGGACGGCGCGCGCGGCCGCTCACGTCCGCGCTCCGTCCGGACGAGCGGATGCGAAGGAGCCTACGCCAGGTTCTCCACGATGGCCTCGGCGAACTGCGAGGTGCCGAGGAGCGTCGCCCCGGTCATCAGTCGCTCCAGATCGTAGGTGACGCGCTTCTGCGCGATGGTGCGGGCGAGGGCGGCCTCCACCGCATCGGCCGCCTCCGTCCAGTTGAGCCAGCGCAGCATCATCACCCCGGAGAGGATGAGCGAGCCGGGATTGATACGGTTCTGGTTGGCGTACCTCGGCGCCGTACCGTGGGTGGCCTCGAAAACGGCGATGCCGTCGCCCTCGTTGCTCCCCGGCGCCATGCCGAGCCCGCCCACCTGCGCCGCCAAGGCGTCGGAGAGGTAGTCGCCGTTGAGGTTGGTGGTGGCGATGACGTCGTACTCGGCGGGGCGCAGGAGCACCTGCTGGAACATCGAGTCGGCGATGCGGTCGTTGATCAGCAATCTGCCGCTGCCGCCGGAGGTTGCCGCCTCGCTTCCCTCGACCACCGTCTGCTCGCCGAAGCGCTCGCGCGCCTCGAGGTAGCCCCAATCCTTGAAGGCCCCCTCGGTGAACTTCATGATGTTGCCCTTGTGCACCAGGGTCACCGACCGGCGGCGTCCGGCGAGGGCGTACTCGATCGCCCGCCGCACCAGCCGGCGCGAGCCGGTCTCGGAGATCGGCTTGATGCCGAGCCCGCTGTCGGGCCGCACCGTCTTGCCGAGGCCGGCGAGGAACTCGATCAGCTTCTTCGCCTCGGGCGAGCCGGCCGGCCACTCGATGCCGGCGTAGACGTCCTCGGTGTTCTCGCGGAAGATGACCATGTCGACGCGCTCGGGGTGGGCGACCGGCGAGGGCACCCCCTCGTACCAGCGCACCGGCCGGACGCAGGCATAGAGATCGAGGAGCTGGCGCAGGGCGACGTTCAGGCTGCGGATGCCGCCGCCGACGGGAGTGGTCAGCGGTCCCTTGATCGCCAGCCGGAAGTGGCGGATCGCCGCCACGCTGTCGTCGGGGAGCCAGGAGCCGGTCTCGGCGTTCGCCTTCTCGCCGGCGAGGATCTCGAACCAGGCGATCGAGCGGGCGCCGCCGTAGATCGTGGCGACCGCCGCGTCGAGCACGTGGCGGGTGGCGCGCCAGATGTCCGGCCCGGTGCCGTCGCCCTCGATGAAGGGGATGATCGGGCGGTCGGGGATCTCGAGGCGGTTCTCGGCCTCGTGCCAGACGATCTCCCGGCCGTCAGCCGGCGGGGTGCGGCCGTTGAAGCTGCTGTTCGATCCCATGCTCTTCCCAGCTCCCTGTCGCGGTTTTGGACCTGAAATCGACGCGGATGGTCGGTGGCGGGGAGCCGCCTGACGGCGGCCCGCATTTTCGGCGCGAGGGTATCACAGCGCGATGCCGCGGCCGGGCCGGGAGCGGGCAGCCTGCTAGAGCGCCAGCAGCGCGTCCGCCGCCGCCGCCGCGGTGGCGGCGCGGAGGTCGGCGCGCACGCCGGCGAGCGCCGGCGGCGGCGGAAACCCCCACTCGACGAGGAGGAAGGGGGCGCCGGCCGCCGCCGCCGTGGCGGCGTCGATGGCGGTGTCGCCGACCAGCAGCACCTGCTCGACCGCCAGGCCAAGACGCGCCGCGGCGAGGCGGAGGCCGGCGGGGTCGGGCTTCCTGGTGGGCAGGCTGTCGCCGCCGAGGACGAAGCGGAACCTGGGCGCCAGGCCGAGGGCGTCGAGGATGCGCCGCGACATCGCCTCTCCCTTGTTGCTCAGCACCGCCAGCGGATAGGCGGCCGCCAGGCGGTCGAGCATCGCGGCGACGCCGGGGTAGGCGCGGGTGGTCGCCAGGGCCACCTCATCGTAGTAGGCGAGGTAGACGCCGAGGCCGCGCTCGACCGCCGCCGGCGAGGCGACCGGGGCGAGCGCCCGCTCGACGAGCACCCGCGCCCCCTCCCCCACCATCGCGACGACCGCTTCGAGATCGAGCGGCGCGAGCGAGAAATCCGCCCGCAGGCGGTTGACCGCCGTGCGGATGTCGCGGCGGGAGTCGACCAGCGTGCCGTCGAGATCGAAGACGAGGGCGCTCGGCCGTCTCATCGGGAGAGCCGGCCCACAGGGCGAGAGTCGGGAAGAGAACAATCTGGCACGGCCATTGCTCTAAGGAATATTTGTCTGAAGAGAACCCACGAGAACCAGACCAGGAACGGAGAGACCCACGTGAAAGCCACCCGCAGCGTCCTCCTGCTCTCGCCCCTCTTCACCACCGCCCTCTTCGCCGGCTGCGCCTCGGCGCCGGCGAAGACCACCGCGCTCGCCAAACTCGCCGACCGGCAGCCGATCCATGTCGAAGGGGTGATGACCGACAACGGCATGGGCTGCACCGCGCTGCGCACCGCCGACGGCTCGCTCTACACCTTCGCCCACGATCTCGAGGGCTCCAAGAAGGGCGAGCGAGTGTGGATCGACGGCTACGTGACCGCCGGCCGCGGCTGCCAGGTGGGAACCTACCTGATGCCCGAGCGCGCCGGCCTCGTCAACGACCAGGTCGCCCGCACCACCGTCGCGGCATCCAACATCCGCTGATCTCAGGCGCTGGAGCTGGAACCGGAGCCGCCGGCCGGAGCGCCGACGGCTTCGGCCGCCTCCAGGAACTCGGCCTCGATCCGCTTGGCCAGGATCCCGGCCTCGAAGCCGCGGTCGAGCAGCAGCTGCACCGCCCGCCTCCCCGCCTCGCCGTAGTCGCGCGTCCATTCGTTGACGTACATCCCGACGAAGCGGTCGGAGCGGGCGGGGTCGTCCTCGAGGCCGCGGGCGTAGCGGATGGCGTAGCCGAGCGCCTCGGCGCGATGGTCGAGGCCGAACTGGATGCTCTCGGTGAGCAGGCGGCAGAGCCGCCGCTTGAGGTCGGTGCCGAGGTCGCGGCGGATGCCGTTGCCGCCGAGCGGCAGCGGCAGGCCGGTGTCGCCCTTCCACCACTCGCCGAGGTCGACGACCTTGTGCAGACCCATCTCGCCGTAGGTGAGCTGCCCCTCGTGGATGACCACCCCCGCCGCCGCCTCGCCGCTCGCCACCACGTCGAGGATGCGGTCGAAGGGGACGATGCGGGTGCCGGCGGCCGGCTGCCAGAGGCGCAGAGCGAGGTGCGCGGTGGTGAGGTCGCCGGGGATGGCGACCTGCATGCCCGCCAGATCCTCCCGCTTGAGCGGCCGCTTGGCGACGACGACCGGGCCGTAGCCGTCGCCGAAGCTGGCGCCCGACGGCATCAGCTGATAGCGGTCGGCGAGGTAGGCATAGCCGTGAAACGACAGCGCCGTGATCTCATAGGTGCCGTGGAAGGCCGCCTGGTTGAGGGTCTCGATGTCCTGCAGGACGTGGCGGATCTCCAGCCCCTCGGTGGCCAGCAGACCCTGCGTCAGGGCATAGAACATGAAAGCATCGTCGGAGTCGGGGCTGTGCGCGATGCGGACGATCGCCGGGGTCGGGCTCGGCTCGTGGGTGGGCTGGCTCATGGCACTCGGCAGGCTATCAGATCCGCCCGCGGCGCTCGGCTGCTGCCAGTACCAGGAGAATCTCTATGAGGAACGCCCTCTCCACTTTCGCCCTTCTCTCTCTCGCCGCCCTCCCCGCGATCGCCGCCACGCCGGCCCCAGACGCCCCCGCTCCCGCGACCGCCACCGGCAAGGACGCCATCGCCGTCTCCGGCACCCTCCTGCGCGACAAGGACTGCCAGCGGCTGCGCACGGCGACCGGCGAGACCTACGTCCTCATCGGGCGGCTGCAGCAGCAGGTGCCGGGCGCCAGCATCCGGGTCTCCGGCCACAAGCACGGCAAGAGCGCCTGCGGCGACGGGCCGTCGATCCTGGTCGAGAGCGTCAAGACCGAGAAGCGGTCCGACGTGGACGGCCAAGCGGCTCCGGGGCCGGCGCCCGTCCCGGCAGCACCGCTGGCCGGCAAGGGGAAGCGCCTGCAGATGACCGGCACGCTGACCGGCGACGGGGTCGAGTGCCCGACCTTCCGCACTCCCCAGGGCAGGATCTACACGCTCGCCGGCGGCACCAAGGGATTCCATGCCGGCGACCGGGTGACCGTCACCGGCACCCTCGGCAGCGCCTCGGTGTGCCAGCAAGGGATGACCCTCGAGGTCGAGGACATCCGCCGGCCCTAGCGGGCCGCGGCGCCGCGGCGCCCGCTACTCGTAGCGGACGAAGCCGGGCGACAGGATGCCGTCGGGGTCGAAGCGCTTCTTGGCCTCGAGGATGCGCGGCCAGCGGTCGCCGAAGTGCTGCGCCCACTTCTCGGCGGTGTCGAAGGTGATGTAACCGGAGAGGTAGCGCTTGCCGCCGTAGACGATCGACAGCTCGCTCGCCATGTCGAGCTGGGCGAGAGCGCGGTCGAGGAAGGCGCGCGGCACACCCGGCAGGATCCCCCAGCCCATCACGAACTCCCCCTCCGGGTGCATGAAGAGCGGCACGTCGGAGGTCGCCGTGGCGGCCGGCCAGAGCAGCACGTGGCCGCCCGGGCCGAGCGCCTGCGGCGGCGTGATGGAGAGCGCCTGCTCGATGAAATCGGGCGCCGTGTCCCAGGGGAGCGTCGTCTCCATCCACGGATGGGCCATGTCCCAGTAGCCGCTGCGCCGCCAGAGCTCGAACACCGGATCCATGCGGTGGGCGAACTCGTGGTGGCTGAAGTCCTCGCTGTGGACGTGGCGGTAGAAGCGCAGACCGGCGAGCGTCGCCGCGGTGTCGGGGTCCTCGTCCGGCGCCAGCTCGACGGTGAGATGGAGGGGGAAGAACCAGGCGGCGAAGGTCTGCATCCCCTCGCCCAGCGCCATCCCCTCGCCGATCTTCTTGATCCCCTGCAGGCAGGGGGTACACCAGCTCTCCAGGCTCGAGAAGGTCGGGTTGTCCGGGCTCATCACCTTCTTGACGTCCTCCATGAGGACGGCGAGGTCGTCGTAGAGCAGGAAGTATTTGCGGACCCGCTGCTGGCAGCGGCGCAGGCGGAGCTTGGCGCGGGTGATGATGGCGAACTGCCCGAGCCCGCAGCGCACGACGTCGAAGAGATCGCGGTTCTCCTCGCGCGAGCAGGTGACGATGTCGCCGGCGCCGGTCACCACCTCGAGCTCGAGGGCGTTGTCGGCCTGCGTGCCGTAGCGGAACGAGGCGACGCCGAGGCCGGCCACCGAGAGGGTGCCGGCGATCGACACCCCGAGGTTGTTGGTGAGCACCGGCGGCACCAACCCCTCCGGGAGAGTGCGGTTGACGAGGTCGCGCCAGACGACTCCCCCGTCGACGGTGGCGGTGAGGCCCGCGGCGTCGACGGCATGGATCGTCTGCATCGACGAGGTGTCGATGACGACGCCGCCGTCGCTCGTCGCCTGGCCGCTCTGGGTGTGAGCCTGGCCGCGCGGCACGACGGGGATGCGGTGGGCGCGGCAGAAGCGCACCACGCGGGCGACGTCCTCGGCGGAGAGGCAGCGGGCGACCGCCGCCGGCGGGTGGTCGACGAGGCGGCCGAAATCGGAGCGAAACGCGTCGCGGACGTCGTCCTCGAGCAGGAGGCGGTCGCCGAGGGCGGCCTTGAGCTCCGCGAAGGTCTCGGTCGTCGAGCGTGGGGTTTCAACGGTCATCTCAAGTCTCTCCTGTGGAAGCTCGCGGCAGGCTCCGGTGAGTGACACAGCCCCGAAAGGGCTCGTCGCCCCGATCGAGCGATCAACCTCGCACTTGCGGACCATCGCGGGGACAACATGCAATGGCTTCCGATTCATAGCCCATCGGTGGCGCCAGGGCAAGCGATGAGGGGGGGCCGGGCTATCTCGCGGCGGGCGGCTTCGGCCGGACCTGGGCCGGCGGGACGAGCGGCGGCGCCTCGGTGCCCTCGACGGTCAGCACCGTGCGATAGCCGGCTTTGAGCCAGCCCGCGATGCCGCCCTCGACGAGGATGGCGTCCTCGAAGCCCGAGGCGACGAGAAGGCGCATCCCCTCTTCGCCGCACGGCGTGTCGCGGCAGTAGACGAGGAGGGTCTCCTCGCGGAAGCCGCTGATCTCGATCAGCCGGTAGGGGAGCTCGGCGAGAGGGATGTTGCGCGCCCGCGGCAGGTGGCCGGTGATGCTCTGGTATTCGGCCGGCGTCCGCAGGTCGATGATGAGCATCCCCGGGGTGTCGCGCTGGATCTCGTAGGCGACCGCCGGCGTCACCCGGTGGAAGGGCGGCGCCGGCCCGCGGCGGAAGGGATGGAGGAGGCTGCGGCCGTGGCAGCCGGAGAGGGCCGCCGCGGCGAGCAGGAGCGCCGCGGCGAGCGAGGACGCCGCCGGCTGCCGGCGGCCGGCGGGCCGCGGCCTCAGGAGGCGCATCCCACCTCCAAATCGGCGCTCTCCACCTCGTCGAGCTCGACCTCCGGGACGACCTCGCCGACCGCGACCTGGCGCCAGTTGCGGAGCACCGGCCGGTGGAGGTCGGCAAGCGCCGCGAACTCCTCGCCGGAGAGCGAGCCCATCTGCCGCAGCAGGTCGAGGACGACGCCGTCGCGGCAGCGCTCGCCGCCGTCGGCGACCTTGAGCGCGATGCCGAGCGCCACCGGCCCGCGCACCGCCACGGCATAGAAGCCCTCCGCCCCCTCCTTGCCGACCACCCTGCCGCCGGTCGCGGCGATCAGCCGGGTGGTGAAACGGCCGCGGCCGGCGACCATCTCCGGGGCGCCGCCCATCGCCGCGATCGCCCGGCCAGTTGCAATGGCCGCATCGGCGGGGAGCCCGGCGGCGGCGGGATCGGCGAGCGCCGCGTAGCCGCGCGCCGCGGCGGCGAGCGGCAGCCGGTAGGCGGGCACGCTGCAGCCGTCGATGCCGATGCCGATCGCCTCCGGCGCGACGCCTGTCGCCTCGGCGAGGCGCGCCAGGATGAGCCGCTGCAGAGGGTGCTCGGGCTCGACGTAGCCCGCCGCGGGGAAGCCGAGGAGCCGGCAGGCGAGGAGCATCCCGGCGTGCTTGCCCGAGCAGTTGTTGTGGAGCGCCGTCGGCGCCGTCCCCGCGCGGCGGAGCTGGCGCGCCTCCTCGCGGCCGAGCGGCGGGTGGGCGCCGCAGAGGAGGTCGCCGGGGCCGAAGCCCCCCTTCTCGAGGAGCGCCGCGGCGCGCGCCACGTGCTCGGGGCCGCCGCTGTGCGAGGCGCAGACGAGGGCGACGTCGGCGGCCTCGAGCCCGAAGGCGGCCTCGCCGCCGGCGACGAGGAGCGGCAGCGCCTGGAAGGGCTTCGCCGCCGAGCGCAGGAAGGTCGCCGCGCCAGGGTCGCCGAGGCGCGCCACCAGCCGGCCCTCCGGCGTCGCCACGGCCGCCGCACCGAAGTGCCACGACTCCGGCAGGCCGTTGCGCAGTACCGTCGCGAGGCGGGCGAACAGGGTCTAACGCTCTCCGGCGATCGCGGCGTCGACCGTCTCGTAGGTGGGGAACATCGCCGCCAGCCCGGCGACGCGGAGCAGCTTGCGGATGCGGACCGAGGGGTTGACGAGGACGAGCGAGCGCTCCGAATCGCGGAAGCGACCGAGATAGCCCACCAGCTCGCCGATGCCGGTCGAGTCGATGTAGTTGATGCGGGAGAAATCGATGATGACGTGGCCGACGTCGTCGGCGAGCGACCGCTCGAGGGTCTGGGCGAAGAACTGCGCGCTCTCTCCGAGCTTGATCACCCCCTCGACGTTCAAGAGGGTGAACCCTTCCACATGTCGCTTCTCGACGATCATCTGGGGGGATAGAGGGTGGTCGAGTCTAGCAACCGCCGGCATGGGGGTCAACGCGACGCGGGCTCCGCGGCCGCCGCGGCGTCCGCCGGCACTGCGGGCGGCGCAGGCGACGCCGCCGGCGTCGCGCTGACGGGGCCCGCGACCGGCATCTGGCCGCCGTCGGGGAGGCGCAGGGTCTGGGTCGGGAAGGGGATCTCGATCTTCGCCTCGTCGAGCGCCAGCTTCACCCGCTCGATGAGATCGACCCGCGCCTCGCTCTCGAGGTGCGGGTCGGTCAGCCAGGCGCGCACCTCGAGCACCACCGCCGAGTCGCCGAGCTGGGTGACCACCACCTTCGGCGGCGGATCGGCGAGGACGCTCGGGCTCGCCGCCACGGCGGCGGTCAGCACGCGGCGCGCCTCGCGGATGTCCTCGCCGTAGCCGATCCCCACCGCGATGCCGAGCCGCAGCTGCGGCGTGCGGGTGTGATTGAGGATCTTCTCGTTGATGATCGTCTTGTTGGGGAGGATGGCGTCGATGCGGTCGTTGGTGAGGATGCGGGTCGTCCGCAGGCCGATCGCCTGCACGGTGCCGAAGGTGCCGGCGACGGTGACGTTGTCGCCGATGCGGAACGGCCGGTCCCAGAGGATGGTGATGCCGGCGACCAGGTTGGCGAGGGTGTCCTGCGCGGCGAGGCCGACGGCGAGGCCGACGATCCCCAGGCCGGCGAGCACCGAGGCGATCTGGAAGCCGAGCTGGCCGGCGGCCATGACGACGCCGAAGGCGAGGACGCTGAACTTGGTGAGCTTCAAGCCGATCTCGAGCACCGCCGGGTCGGCGTGGGTGCGCCGCAGCAGGCTGCGCAGCAGGCTCTGGGTGATGCGGTAGATGACGAAGAAGACGAGGAGGACGAGGAAGGCGGCGACCACCGACGGCAGGAAGTCGACGGCGCGGTCGATCAGCCGCTCGCCCGCCTGCGCCCAGCGGTTGGGATGGGCGAGGCTGGCGAGGAGCGCGCGGTCGCGCGCCTCCGCCGCCGCCGCCACGCTGCCGGCGCTCGCCGTGGCGGCGGCATGGGCCGGCGCCTTCTTCGGCTGCAGCGCGGCGGGGAGCGCCTGGGCGGCGAGCCCGGTCGGCGTCGCCTGCGCCGCGGCGAGCGCCAGCCAGGTGACGAGCGCCGCGGCGGAGCGCACCGCCGCCCGCCCGCGGCTCTCGGCTCGGAGACGGCGCCTCATGCGGCCATCGTACAACGCGCCTGCTAGTCTCCATTGCGCATGCGAATTGGCGTCCTCGCGGATACCCACGGGCTCCTCCGCCCCAGCGTCCTCGAGCGCCTCGCCGGCGTCGACCGCATCCTCCATGCGGGCGACGTGGGCGGCCCGGAGATCCTCGCCGCCCTCGGCGCCGTGGCGCCGGTCGAGGCGGTGCGTGGGAACACCGACACGGGCGAGCTGGCGCGGCTGCCGAAGACGATCGCGGGAGACCTCGCGGGCCTTGCTTTCCGTCTGATCCATCGCGAGGAGGATGTCGATCCCGACTGGACGCGGAACCTGGCGCTCCTCGTCTTCGGCCACTCCCACCGGCCGGAGCTCGCCTGGCGGAACGGCTGCCTCTGCCTCAATCCTGGCGCCTGCGGTCCCCGGCGGTTCAAGTTGCCCCTCACGATCGCCGTCCTGACCCTCATCGAGGGCCGCATCGTCCCCGAGATCCTCGCCGTCGAGTAGGGACGGCGGCCGATCGGGTCGAGAGCCCGGGAATCGGCTTCACGCCGCCTGAAACGATCTCACCCGGCCTGAAGCGGATTCACACGGCGTGAATCGCCTCCCCATGATGTTAGCCGGCTTCAGGCGGCGTGAACCCGCTCGCAGGTGGCGTGAATCGTTTTCAGACGGCGTGAAAACCGTTCACACGGCGTGAATCGATCTCAGACGGGGTGCGTCGCGCGCCCGCACGACGAGGCCACGCCGTAGAGATCAGCGCGGTGATCTCCGCATTGTCTGCTGAATATCTTGCGCACGCTCGCCGATACGGCATCTGCTTGACTCCTCCGCACGGGCGCGCTTACTGTCGCCTTCGCGTCGCATTTCCGGTCGGCCGTAGGAACCGCCGCACAGAGACCGCAGCATGGTTCGCTCCGAGGACGCCGCAAGATGATCGCCAAGCCTTCATTCTTTACCTCGCTGATCGCCGCCGTTGGAATCGCTTCGGGGTTCCTCACTTCCGCCGCGACGGCGCAGAACCCGCCGCCGGCGCTCGTTCTCGGCTTCGAAGGCCGGGCGGCGACGGTTTCCGGCGCCACGCCGGGCGGCGAGGTGATCTTCTGGAGCGTCTTCCGCGAGCGCGTGGCGCGGGTCTCGTCGCGGGTCGGCAAGCTGGCGAACCGGGCGACCAGCGACGCCGCCGGCGCGGCGCGCTTCGACCTCGGCCGCGACCTGCCGGCGCTCTCGGTCTGGGCGGCGGTGGATCTCTCGAGCGGACGGCTGGCGCTCGCCTCGCCGGGCGGCTTCCAGTGGACGACGATCGATGCCACGCGGCGGCGGGTCGACATGGCCCTCGGCCGGCTCGCCGTCGACCGCCACGCGCTCGCCGTCCTCGTCGTGCGGCCGGGCGCCGGGAGCTGGCAGCTCGACGTCTTCGACGGCGGGCCGCTCGACGAGGACGGCGCCTACGACGGCAGCCTGCGCGCCTCGCTCGCGGCGTTCCTGCCGGACGCCAAGTCGGGCCAGGCGCCGCCTCATTTCGAGAAGGGCGACGTCATCGTCGCCGTCGACCCCGACGACCTCGCCGCCTTCGCCGCCACCGTCGGCGACGCCGGGAGCCTCGAGTGAGGGCGACCGCGCGGTATCGGCTCGCGGCGCTCGGCTTCGCCGGCTGCGCGCTCTTCGCGACGGCGCGGCCGGCAGCCGCGCAGGACGATCCCGCCAACCGTGCCCGCGGGCTCTCGGCGACGACCGCCTATCTCGTCGGCGACATCGACGCCGTCAACCTCTACAACGGCAACCTGACCGCGTCGCTGCCCCTGGGCGGCAGCTATCCGGTCGGCGGCGCCCTCGGCTACGGGCTCGTCCTGCAGTACAACTCGGGGGTCTGGACGCTCTCCGACGGCCTCCCCTGCCCTTCCTTCGGCGAGCCGTCGACCGAGGACGCCGATCCCGACGTCTTCCACAATGCCGGCATCGGCTGGCGGCTGTCGCTCGGCGACCTCTATCCGCCGGGCACGCCGGTCTACAACGACAGCGGGGTGACCTGGCTCTACGTCGCCGCCGACGGCGCCAAGCACGCCTTCTTCGCACCCAATCTCCACAACGGCGAGCCGACGACGGCGAACGTCTTCTACAGCCGCGACGACACCTACCTGCGCTTCAACCTGGCGCCGGCCGGCCTCCCCGCCGGCTGGAAGACGATCGAGTTCCCGAGCGGCCTCGTCCACACCTTCGACGGCAGCAACCGCCTGGTGACGATCGCCGACCGCTCGGGCAACGCGCTCGCGGTCTCCTACGCGCACGCCGGCGAGTGGGACCTGACAGACACCCAGGGGCGGACGCAGAAGGTCTTCTTCCGCACCGCGGCCCCCGGCCTCGGCCAGGTGGATCACCTGACGGTGACCGCCTTCGGCGGCACGGCGACCTACTCGTTCACCTACGCCGACACGACGATCAGCCGCGATCACTACGACACCGACTCCTGCCGCTCGAAGCAGCTCACGGTGCCGCTCCTCGCGAGCGTCGGCCTGCCGGACGGCTCGTCCTACTCGATGAGCTACATGCTGCAGCCGAACTTCGTCAACGGCACCTACACGGTACCGGGGACGCTCATCGGCCTCGTGCTGCCGACCTTCGGGCGCTACGACTACACCTACGGCACCTACTCCTTCCGCCACCCGCGCTCGGACGTCACGCCGCAGATCTGGGTGAGCACCGCCGAAGGAGTGTTGAGCAAGACGGTGACCGACGTCACGGGGACCGTCCTCGGCACCTGGAGCTACGCCCAGGCGACGCGGGCGGGCTCGTCGCTCGACGAGCAGCGGACGCTCGTCACCTCGCCGCTCGGCCACCAGACCTACCACTACTTCGACGACAACGGCGGCGGCTGGTCGGAGGGGCTCCCCTTCTCGCCCGACCTCCTCGACGCCGCCGGCACCCACAACTTGTCGACCGAGGTCTACCAGGGGGCGGTCTCCGCCGGCGTCCTCCGGCGGCGCACCTATCTGCGCTACACCAACGACTCGCAGGTGAGCGGCAACGGCTCAGAGAACTCCCGCGTCGAGTCCGAGCACACCCTCTACGACGACGACGGCGGGCGCACCGCCGACGTCGACGACTCGAGCTTCGACGGCCTCGGCCACTACCGCGCGGCGGCGACGAGCGGCACCTTCCCCGGCAACAACTACGGCTCCACTCCCGAAGGGCGCCCGTTCACAAAGCACTATGGAACCGATACAGGGCCAGAGAGGAACATCCCAGGAAGCGTAGTAGATAACACGGTCAACACAACCAAAGGCGTAGCCGTCCAAGGCCGCAAGACGGTGCACTACGACCCTGAAAATAACGTTACGGTTGTTACCGGAGACGGCGGGTCTATCGTCAGCGTTCGCAAAGGAAAGCCATGACATGGAAGAATATCCTAAAGTTAGACAGACAGCTCGCGCCATTGCCTTAGAGTTCGCGCCCCAAATAAGAGCGGTGCTCACCAAACGTCTCAGCATGATTCTCGATTTTGATAGACAAGGTGATGTCACGGGGCTCGAGATCCTCAATTTTATCCTCCAAGCAGGCACAATTGGCTTAGAAGCAATCGATGGGTGCATTCGCAATGCCGGCGAAAGGCCACGGTACGCATACGATAAAGAGTCAGACAGTTTCTACCTTCATCTTAAAGCAGGTGGCTCGCGCGAACAGAAAGCCGCTGAAGGCTCGATGAGCATCGACGACCAAGGTCGATTGATCAGCTTAAGCGCTGCATGGTAGATTTTTGCCGAGCCTGCAGAGCATGCCCCGCAGCGGGGGAACGCTCTCGAAGGGCGCCGGCAAATTTCGCGTTCTCGAGGTTCGATTCCCGAGCTCAACTGGGGGCTTGGCGCTTCCGTTCATTTCTCCCAGGGATTCTTCCTTCGCGGTACAAGCTGATGACGCCTATCAAGATCTATTAGGAGCGCCATGACGAAAGAACATTTCAAGGCGCTTTTCGAGAGCGCATTGGAGGTCGCAGCCAAGAACGCCGCACAGCTGCAAAAGATCATGACTGACGTCTACTCCAGCTTTCCACTTCCGCCTCACTGATCCCCCTGGATTCCCAATCAGCTATGCACGAATCGTTCGAATTCAGAGTCGTCGAGGAGTTTGCCAGTCGCCTTTTTGGGCCTCACGAAGGCCAACATTTGGGGATTGTCCGACGGGTCGAAATCTCGGCTGACGATCCAAGGTTGCCCAGAATCGGCGACCTGCAAAGAGCTCTCGATCAAGAGTCAGGGCGCGCATTTTTTCACGGCTGGCAAATCTTACGACAGTACAGCAAGTCCGAACTCGCCGCCGCGCCCTTGCTGCACTTGAAGATCACGTCTGTCTTCGAGCCCGCAGGTGAAGAATGCGGCACGCGGTACGACGAATCAACGGCATGCCCAAGGTGTGGGACGGGTGCCTTACAAGTGTCAAACCTTCGGCTGGATCTGCGCAGAGTGCCGAAGAGCAAAGACATCGCGCGCACGATCGCGGATGAATGGATCGTCTCCCAGCGCCTCGCGGAGCGGATGATCGACGCCGGCTTGACCGGATTCGAGCTACGACCCGTGCGCCATAAAGCGCGATACGAGGACGATCCGCTCGACTTCCATCAGGTGCCCACCGGACGAGAGATCCTGCGTCGGGCGGAAACAGCGGGCGCACCGCATCCCTCGGGGAAATTCTGGGTGTGGCTGAATCGCGCGGAGAATGGCGTACTGCTAGACCGCGCCCGAGAGGAGAATGCTGCCCTCGCCGAGGCGAAGAGCCGAAGGAGCGGCACGCCTCTCCCGGTTTGGCACCAACTCGTCGTGGCCTCGGCCCAAGCGGAAATCGTCCCGCCAACAAGGGTAGGCATCGACCCTTTCGACGACGACCCAGACGGACGATGCAGATGCATCGCCGGTGACCTGATAGGCCTCAACTTATTGTCCGAGGTCTCGGTTCTGGCTGCGACTCGCGGCGAAGCCGACATCGTCTGTTCCCGTCAATACATCGGCACGCGCCGAGACCTGCTGCGACCAAGCCGTGTAATTCTTGTTTCCCAGCGGTTCTGGAGCGTGCTTCGGTCTGCAAAGTCCAAGGGCGCCGACGTCGAAGTTGCTCATCTCGTCTGATTCGACACCTACGCCAGGCTCGGCGGCGGCGAGATTCCAGTGATTGGCAGCGAGCGCCATGACGAAAGAACAATTCAAGACACTTTTTGAAAGCGCATTGGAGATCGCAGCCAAGAATGCCGAGATGAAGCTCGGGCGTTCGGTTCCGCGAAACTTTGAGATTCAACTTCACGGCTCGGCGCCCCAGCAAAAACTCCTAACAAAGGATGGCGCCTTTGAGGCGATCTATCTTGGACCAGATCGGTTCTATCGGGTCATCGACCTTGCCGTCAGCAGCGTAAGCAATCACATCTCCACGGTGTTCATGTGCCTTAGTGGACACCAACCGGGCACTCTGGAGCAGACGTGGGACCAGCCGCCCGGAAGCGACCCATTCAAGCAATTATTGGCGGACGAAGTGAAGCTGAGCTGACGTCTTCAGCCGGCACGTCGGGGAAGTCTTTGACGACATAGCCGCCCGTCACCGCCCGTAGCGTCCCAACTCCTCGACCCACAGAAGCAAGCCATTCGCCCGCGGCTCGGTCTCGACGCTCAGGTCGCGGTCGGCGGCGGGCGGAGGATCTCCGGGGCTTACCGCGTGGCCGCTGTCCCTGCCGATGCCTGCGCGTATCTGCGCGGTGAGGAGATGCGTGCGGGCGGTGCTGTTGGGATAGCGGCCGAGGAGGGGGTAGGCCCAGGCCCAGGTGCGGAGGGCGTGGTTGCGGGGGGTGGCGGCGAGGACGAGGATGGCGTCGCGGTCGGCGGGCCAGAGGCGCTCGAGGGCTCGCGGGCCGCCAGCGACCGTTTTGGGCGCTGATTCTTCGTTCAGGCGGCGCTCGAAATCGCGGCCCTGGAGGTAGTAGGCGAGACAGAGGCGGGTCCACTCGTTCTCGGCGAGGACGGGCTCGCCGGGGCGCTCGACGCGGCGGATGTCGCGCGCCACGCGGTCCCAGTCGGGGCGGCCGATACGGGCGTAGCGCGCCAGGCCGGCCGCCTCGCCGAGGAGGAGGACGGCGAGCGCCGCGGCGGCGAACGGGCGCCCCCGGCGCCAGCGCCAGAGAGCGGCGACGCCGGCGCCGATCAGCACCGGCAGGAAGAGGGCGCCGACCGCGTCGTAACGGCCGGAGGTCCAGTGCCGGTCGGCGAGGAGGAAGAGCTCGACGCCGACGGTTCCCAGGATCAGGCCGCCGGCGATGGCCCGCCCTGCCGACCTCTCTCCGGTCGATCGTCGCTCGACCGGCTCGCCAGCGGTCGAGGCGCCTGCCTTCCTCCTTTCCATCGATCCTAGACCCGCGAAGAACAGACCGCCGAGCGCCGCGAGCGCCAGGGCAAGCCCGCCGGCCCAGCTCAGGCGATCCCCCTCGACGCCGGCGACGGTGAGGAACTCCCAGCGCTGGAGGGCGAGACCCAGGGTCCACGGCTTGACCGAGCCGCCGGGCGGCAGGTGCGTCAGGCGGAAGAGGTTGAGGATCCAGGGGAGGAAGGCGACGAGCGCGATCCCCAGGGCAAGCGCGGAGCGCGCGAGCGCCGCGCGGCCCGCGGCGCGGCGGGCGGGATCGCGGGCGAGCGCCATCTCGGCGAGCGGCAGGGCCGCCGGCAAGAGGACGACCGGAAAGAGATCGTGCGAGTAGAGGCCACCGATGAGGGCCGCGGCGAGGAGGGCGGTCGAACCGGCTCCCGGCCGCGTCAGCAGGCGGTCGGTGGCGGCGAGGGTCGCGGCGGCGAAGAAGATCAGGTACGGATAGGGGCGAAGCTCCTGCGAGTAGCGCACCGCGAAGGGCAGCAGCGCGGCGACCAGGCCGGTCGCGAGACCGCCGGCCCTCCCCAGCCGCCGGCCGGCCCAAAGCGCGAGCAGCACGACGGTGGCGACGCCGAGGGCGATGGGGACCAGGCGCTCCGCGGTGTCCGAGACGCCGAGACCGTTCCCCGCCGCGGCGACGAGGGCGGCGAGCGGCGGGTGCTCGACCTCGGCGCGGCAGGCGCGCCAGACGTCGGCCGGGCCGCCGATCGCCTGCTTCATCAGGAGGACCTCGTCGAGCCAGAGCGAGAAGGTGCCGAGGTTCCAGGTGCGCGCGAGAGCGGCGAGGAGGCCGATCCCCAGGAGGTCGGACGGGCGGAGAGTGGGCGGCCCGAGAACGCCGCCGCGCGAGGGCTCGGCGCAGGGAAGCTCTGCAGAAGGCGTGGGAGGGATCACGACGTCGGATCGGCGGGTCGAGGAGCGCGGGCGAGTGTAGCAAGGGCGATCGCGATCCCCTCCCGCAACGCGGCGAGGACGCGGCTCCTCGATTCGATCCTGCGATCTGATCCTGCGCACAAAGATTGCATCAAGAACAGCCCGAATCGAAGATCGCGCGGCCCCGGACGCTTCCATCTCTCTCGGACGCCCGTTATCCTCGCTCCCGGCTGCCGCCGCATCGTCCCGGCCGCCGGCTCTCTCGTCGTCTGTCGCCGAGGCTTCGGCTTTTCGACGGCGCCGCCAGGAGGCGGCGCTCGTTTCGCGGCGCTCCAGCTCACCTCAAGCGGAGCGCGGCTTTCCCGGAGGGAACCATGCGCCGCATCCAGGTCTCGCTGTCCGTCCTCTCCCTCTCGCTTGCCCTGCCGGGGCTCGCCGGCGCCACCGCGACGGGCTTCGGCCTCTTCGAGCACGGCGCCCGCGCCATCGGCCAGGCCGGCGCCTTCACCGCCCGCGCCTCCGACCCGTCGGCGATCTTCTACAACCCGGCGGCGATCGCCAAGCTGCAGCGCTTCCAGCTCACCGCCGGCCTCGACTTCGAGAACCCGACCGACACCTACCGCAGCGCCACGGGCGCCATCGAGGCCCGCCACGTCATCCAGTTCCCGCCCGTCGTCTACGCCACTTGGCACGCCGCGAGCGCCCCGGTCGCCTTGGGCATCGGCATCGACGCGCCGTTCTGGTACGACGAGAACTGGGACGACGCCCTCTTCCCCGGCCGCTACCTCACCCGCCGCTTCCAGCTGCAGGTGCTCGAGGCCCACCCGGTCATCGCCTTCAACCTCTCCCCCGCCTTCTCGATCGGCGGCGGCATCCGCTACATGTATGGCTCGGAGAAGCAGGGGGACAACGGCTTCGTCAACGTGACGCCGGCGGCCGGCCTGCCGACGCCGATCGAGGTGATGCGCGACGCCGACGTCAACGTCGACGGCCTCGGCTTCGACCTCGCCGTCCACTATGCGCAGAAGGCCTGGGGCTGGGGCGCCGTCTACCGCAGCTCGGTCAAGCTCACCGGCGACGGCAACGTCGGCTACGAGGCGCGCGACGTGCCGGCGGACATCCCCGGCCTCTCCACCGCCATCGCCGGCCAGCTCGTCGCCGGCCGCACCCACGAGTCGTTCCAGCTCCCCGATCAGCTCACCGGCGGCATCTGGATCGCGCCCTACCCGGAGCTCCGCCTGGAGCTCGACGGCGACTACCAGCGCTGGTCCGGCCTCCCCGACAGCGTCGTCACCTTCAGCCCCGACACCTTCGGCTTCGGCCCCGAGGTCAAGCTGCGCGACTGGCAGGACACCTTCAGCCTGCGGCTGGGGATCGAGGGCGACCTGACCTCCGCCATCTCGCTCTTCGGCGGCATCGGCTTCGAGCCGTCGCCGGTGCGCCACATCGAGCCCGGCTTCCCGCGCGGCGACACCACCGTCTACGCCGCCGGCGTCTCCTACAACTTCCCGCAGCTGTCGTTCGATCTCGCCTACTCGCTGCACGAGACGCAGGGGGTCGGCGCCAGCGGCCAGGATCTGCTCAACCCGTCGGCGCCCGGCCGCTACAGCTCGCGCGACTCGGTGTGGGGCGCCTCGGCGCGCTGGCGCTTCTGAGCTCGCGCTTCTGAGCTCGAATGCCGCGCGGCTGGCGCCGCGCGGCGGCGGCTAGGCCGGCGAGAGCGCCGGCTGGCGGTCCTTCATCGCCTGGAACATCCCCGGCCGGTAGGCGGTGATGCGGCCGGTGAAGGCGGAGGCGGCGACGGTGAGCGGCGAGGCGAGCTAGAGCTGGCCGGGGCCGGAGCGCCCCTTGTAGTTGCGGTTGATCGCCGAGACGGTGACCTGGTCGTTGCTCTCCGAGACGCCGGGACCGCAGCCGATGCAGGCGCCGCAGCCGGGGTGGATGAGGGTGACGCCGGCGCGCTGGAAGGTGTCGGCGAGCCCGTTGGCGTGCACGAAACGCTCGACCGCCTCCGAGCCGCACTGGATGAGGAACTTCACCCCCGGCGCCACCTGCAGGCCGGCGTCGAGCGCCTCCTTGACCACCTGGTGATAGAAGACCAGGTCGTCGATCTTCCCCGCCGTGCAGCTGCCGCCGTAGGCGATCTCGATCGGCACCTCGCCGATCTCGTCGACGAAGGCGCCGTTGGTGGGATCGGAGGGAATGCCGCGGTCGGGGTCGCCGGGGTGGGCGACCATCGGCCGGAGCGCCGAGAGGTCGATGGTATGGACCCCGCCGGCATACTCGGCGCCGGGGTCCGGCGCGACGGCGCGCTCCCGCATCGCCGCGATGTCGATCCCCGGCCGCCACTCGGCGAGCCAGCGGTAGGTCTCCTCGTCCGCCTGCACGATCGCCGTCTTCGCGGCGCACTCGGTCGCCATGTTGGTGAGCGTGGCGCGCTCGTCCATCGACAGCGTCGAGAGGCCGGGGCCGGTGAACTCCATCACCCGGTTGAGCGTCGCCTGCGGCTTGGCGTACTCGAGCAGGATGTGGAGCATGACGTCCTTGGCGGTCACCCCCTCGGCGAGCTTGCCGGTGAGCTCGAAGCGGATCGACTCCGGGACCTCGACCTGGGTGAAGCCGGAGTGCGCGAGATCGGCGTACTCGGTGGCGCCGACCCCCCAGGTGAGGGCATTGTTGACGCCGCCCATGCAGGTGTGGCTGTCGGTCGCCTGGATGAAGTCGCCGGGCTCGATCATCGTCTCGCGCGCCACCTCGTGGCAGATGCCCGGCGAGCGGCCGTCGGTCGCTGAGAAGTCGCGCACGCCGGTGTGGCGCTGGAACTCGCGCTGCAGCGCGCGGAGCGTCTCGATCTTCGCCGTGAAGGGGCGCATCTTGGGCACTTCGGTGGCGTAGATCAGGTGGTCCTCGAAGACGGCGAGCTTGGCGGGGTTCTTCACCCGGTAGTCGGCGCCATATTCCTCCTCGAGGAAGTAGTGCACCTGGGCGGTGGTGAACTCGTGCGAGTAGCCGCCGTCGACCTCGACGACGACGGCGTCGCCTGGCTTGACGTAGTGCGGCCCGGGGCCCAGCAGATGGCGGGCGAGGATCTTCTCCGCCATCGTCATCGGCCGCGCGCCGGTCGCCGGCCGCGGCAGCTCGATCGTGCCCGCCGCCAGCGCCTTCGAGAAGGGGAAGAGCCCGCCCTCCTGGACGACGATCTGGGTGATGGGGTCGAGGCCGCGGTAGAACTCGGCGAGCGGGATCGCCTCGCCGGCCTGCAGGCGGCGGAGCTGCGAGTGATCGCCCATCAGCACGCCCTGGCTGATGTTGTTGCGGGCGTGGATGGGGGCGAACGAGGCGGCGATGGCGATGCGGATGCCCGACCACTTCTCGGCCTGGACGGCGGTCTCCCGCGAGCTGCCGACCCCCTTCCGGTAGCCGGAGACGATGACCTCGAAGTTGCCGTTGATGAGGGCGTCCTTCTCGAACAGCCGCTTGCCGTCGACGATCAGGCCGGCGTAGGCGTCGCGGGCGATGTCCTCCGGCCGGTGGCTGAAGCAGACCCATGCCGGGGTCATAGCATCGGTGTTGATGTCGTCGAGCAGATCCTCGACCGCGAGATCCTCCATCCGCAGGTCGAGCTCGCCGGCGAGCTGGCGCCGGATGAGCTCGGGGTCCTTGGTGAGGAAGAGGACCCGCTTGCCGGGGGTCAGGCGGACGAGGTCGCTCGGCTTCATGTCGGCTCCAGTGCGGCGCGGTGAGGAGGGGGCCCGGGTGACGGGCGCGCGACGGCCACATGTCATTCTAACGCCGGCCGGCCGGCGCGAAAGTCCTCGTCCCGACGCCTCTCCTCCCTACTCGGCCGCCGGCTCCGCGAAGACCCTGCCGTCGTCGAGGCGCAGAGCGGTCAGGCTGTTGCCCCAGACGCAGCCGGTGTCGAGGCCGGCGACGCCGTCGGCGAGGTGGAGGCCGAGCGCCGCCCAGTGGCCGAAGACGATCTGGGCGCGGCGGCTGCGCCGGCCGGGGGCGGCGAACCAGGGGAGGTGGCCCGCCGGCGCCGCGGCGGGCGCGCCGCTCCAATCGGTCGCCATGCGGCCGCGGCGGTCGACGGTGCGCAGGCGGGTGAGGCCGGCGAGGGCCAGCCGCCGGCGCGCGGCGGGCGACAGGGTCTCGCGGAAGCGGCCAGGCGGCTCGGCGCGGAGGGTGGAGAGGAGGCGCCGGGCACCGGCGCCGCGGAGCTCCGCCTCGACCTCGGCCGCGAGCTCGGCGGCGCGGCCGAGCGTCCACTCCGGCAGCAGCCCGGCATGCACCATCGCCCAGCCGTCCTCCCGATGGAGCAGCGGGCGGGCGCCGAGCCAGGCGAGGAGGTCGTCGCGGTCGCGCGCCGCGAGGACGTCGTCGAGCGTGTCGCGGCGGCGCGGCGCGGCGAGCCCCTGGGCGCGGGCCAGCAGGTGGAGGTCGTGGTTGCCGAGGACGGCGACGGCGCGCACCGGATCGAGGGCGGAGGCCCAGCGCAGCACGGCGAGCGAGCGCGGGCCGCGGTTGACCAGGTCCCCCACCAGCCACAGGCGGTCGCGGCGCGGATCGTGGCGCAGGCGCTTGAGCAGCCGCTGCAGGGTCGCGTAGCAGCCGTGGATGTCGCCGATCGCGTAGGTTGCCATCGCGGCGCCACCATGCCGCAAGGGGCGCGCCAAGGCAAGGAGAACCGGGGCTCCGGCCACCGGCACTCACCGCCTCAGCCGGCATCGACCGGCGGTTGACGCTCCGCCGGCCGGCCACTAAGCTCCGGCGGTCCCCGGCGGACCCCGACCGCCAGCGCGCCCCTCCTTCCCGCATGAGCCCCGCCACCTACGATGCGATCGTCCTCGGCGGCGGCCCGGCCGGCGCCGCGGCGGCGATCGGCCTCGCTCGCGCCGGCCTCTCTGCGGTGGTCCTCGAGCGCGCCGCCTTCCCGCGCTTCCACCTCGGCGAGTCGCTGCTGCCGGGGATGATGGGCATCCTCCGCGAGCTGGGGGTCGCCGAGCGCATCGCCGCCGTGCCACAGGTCGAGAAGCGCGGCGCCACCTTCGTCAACGGCGACGGCAGCGACCGCCTGTCGTTCCTCTTCGCCGACGCGCTGGCGGTCCGCCGCGGCGGCGAGAGCGTCGCCTTCAACGTCGAGCGCGCCCCCTTCGACACCGCCCTCCTCGACGCCGCGCGCGACGCCGGCGCCGAGGTGCGCCGCGCCGACGCCCGGTCGATCGCCCGCCTCGCCGACGGCGAGGTGGCGCTCGAGGTCGAGGAGGCGGGCGAGCGCCGCACCCTCCGCGGCCGCTATCTCGTCGACGCCTCCGGCCAGGCGGCGGTCGTCGGCCGCCACCTCGGCATCCGCCGCGTGCTGCCCGACCACCGCAAGGTCGCCTACTTCGGCCAGTTCGAGGGCATCCCGCGCGAGCCCGGGCCGCCGGGCGGCTTCCCGGTCATCGCCGTCTGCCGCGAGGGGTGGTTCTGGCTCATCCCGCTCGACGAGCGGCGGACCAGCGTCGGCCTGGTGATGGACGCCGGCATCGCCAAACAGGTCGACGTGCCGTCCGCCGATCTGCTCGCCTGGGGCATCGCCCGCTCGCCCTGGATGCGGGAGCAGACGGCGCACGCCCGCCGGCTGCCGACGAGCGGCATCCTCGCCGACTTCAGCTACCGCTGCGAGCCGTTCGCCGGGCCGGGCTACTTCCTCGCCGGCGACGCCGCCACCTTCGTCGACCCCATCTTCTCGACCGGCGTCTGCCTGGGGTTGGCGACCGGCCTCGAGGCGGCCCGCGCCGTGGCGCGGCTCGTCGGCGGCACGGCGCAGCCGGCGGCGGAGCGGCGGCGCTACGCCCGCCTCGTCGACCGCACCACGGCGCCCTTCTTCCGCCTGGTGCGGCTCTACTACGACCAGGCCTTCCGCGAGCTCTTCTTCGAGGGCCAGGGACCGTTCGACGTCCATCGGGCGGTGATCTCGGTCCTCGCCGCCCACGTCTTCCCGCGCCCGGCCTTCGACCTGCGCTGGCGGCTGTGGCTCTTCGAGCGCTTCGTCGAGATCCAGCGCCGGGTGCCGCTAACGCCGCGGCGGCGCATCCACTCCCTCCTCGACGCGACGGCCGATCCAGCATCCGCAGAGTCCGCGCCAGAGCCCGCCGAGCCGGCTGCCGAGGCAGTCTCCCAGCATGCCCGCCGCTGAGCCCGCCTTCGAGATCCTGCGCTCGGCGGCCGACGGCGCCGACGCCTGGAGCCTCGCCGTACGGGTGCCGGACGACAGCCGCCTCGTCGCCGGCCACTTCCCCGGCAGGCCGATCGTCCCCGGCGTCGCCCTCCTCGCCCTCGTCGCCCGCGCCGCCGCCGACTGGCGCGGCGAGGCGGGGGAGATCCTCGCCCTGCGCGGCGTCAAGCTGCGGCGGCCGGTGGCTCCCGGCGACACCCTGGCGGTCCGCCTGCGCCGGCTGGAGGACGGCGGCGCCGGGAGCGTCGCCTTCGAGCTGCGCCGCGCCGAGGGAGCTGCCGAGCCGGTGGCGACCGGCCAGGCGCGGCTCGGCCGCCGCGCGGCGCCAGGCCCATCCGGTTCGCCCGCCCAGGAGGCCGCGCCCTGACCGCTGTCGTCCATGGCGCGTCGCCGATCACGGCGCTCATCCCCCACCGCGACCCGGCGCTCCTC
This sequence comes from uncultured Acidobacteriota bacterium, assembly GCA_963755825.1. Taxonomy (GTDB): domain Bacteria; phylum Acidobacteriota; class Thermoanaerobaculia; order Multivoradales; family UBA5704; genus DATBQN01. The sequence continues at coordinate 2,458,748 of CAVWLA010000001.1, forward strand.
GTGCGGGTGGTGGCCAGCCGGACGCCGGGCGAGATCGTCTGCATCGCCGTCATCCCCGGCGACCACCCGCTGGTCGAGCACGGGCGGGCGCCCTGCCTGCTGGCGATCGAGGCGGCGGCGCAGGCGGCGGCGGCCAGCCGGGCGCTCGAACCTCGCGACGCGAGCGGCGAGCGCGGAGCCCCCGGCCCCCCTGTCGAGGCAGCGGCGGCGCCGCGCATCGGCTATCTCGTCGGCGTCCGCGAGGCCGCCATCCATCGCGCCGACCTCCCCGCCGGCTGGCCGCTCCGGGTCACCGTGCGGCCGGTCGGCAGCGCGCCGCCGCTCGCCGTCTACGAGGCGACGGTCGAGATCGACGGCGAGACGGCGCTCACCGCCACCTTCAGCACCTACCTCCGCGCCGAGGAGACCTCAGCCGGCGCGCCTGGCAGTATCCCTGCATAGCCCTTCAAATTCGGGGTGCGCGGCGCGGCGATCGGTCCGCGCGCGGCCCCGCCGACGAAAGGATGGTTCGATGAGCTACCGCAACTTTCCGTCCGTGCTCGTGCTCGGGATGGCGCTCGCCGCCGCCCCGGCGTTCGCCTCCCAGGGCTACAACTCCGGCTCCGGAGAGCCCGTCCAGCAGCAGCCCACCGCCCAGCCGCCGATGGGCCAGCAGACCCCGCCGCCCTCGACTCAGACGCCGCCCGCGGCGCAGCCTCCCGCCGGCCAGCCGGCGACGCCGCCCGCCGCCGGCAGCCCCTCCACGCCGCCGCCCGCCGGCGCCGCGGGAGCCGCCGCCGTGCCGGGGACGGGAAACGGCCGCGACTGCATCGATCAGGCCTACGACTTCACCATCAACGGCCCCGACGACTGGGTGCGCGCCACCGACACCTCGAGCATCACCGTGCCGGGCACCGTCCGCTGCGTCTGGTCGCCGGACGGCACCACGGTGCTCGTCGCCTTCGTGCAGAAGGCCACGAAGCCGACCGACCCGCGCAAGCTGCTGACGTCCTCGGTCAACGCCCTCGTCAAGGGCCTCGGCGCCACCGTCCCCGAGCAGAACGTGCGCGACATCGGCGGCATGCGCGGGATGTGGATGGTGGTCAACGGCAAGGGCACCGGCGCGGCGCTCTCCGCCAACGGCGACGTGCCGACGGCGCAGCACTGGGTGGCGATCCCGCGCGTCGCCGACGTCGTCATCTTCCTGCTCACCGCGCCGCAGGCCAAGTTCGCCGATCAGGACCAGATCTTCCAGCAGGCCCTCGCGACGCTCAAGGTCGGCGGCATCCAGACGCCGGAGCAGAAGGCGGCCCAATAGAGGATCGCGGAGACCGGAATCTGGTCGGCCGATGTCGGTTCACCCGATCGGGAGAACCGCATCGGTCCAAGAAATTGAATCCACCCAATCGGATCGACCGATCGGGCGAGGCGCCGCCGCGGCGCCCTACTTCCACACCTTGCGGAAGCAGAACCACTGGTAGGGCCGCGAGCGGATGGCGGCCTCCAGCTCGGCCGCGAAGCGGCCCGTCGCGGTGGCGATGTCGGCGCTCTTGTCCGCTGTCCTCGCCACCGCGATCGGCGGCCGGATGGCGCAGCGATAGCTCAGCCGGCCCTCGCGGAAGACGAACACCGGCACCAGCTTCACCTCCGCCGCGCGGGCGAGCGCGGCGGGGCCGATGGGGAGTGGGAACGGATGCCCGAAGACCGGCACCTCGATCATCCGCCCGCCGGTGCGCGGCCGGTCGCCCTGCAGAGCCACGATCTCCCCGGCGCGGAGCGACTCGAGGAGCTCGAGGCCGAGCTGCGGATCGTCGGCCGCGAAGTGGGTGACGTAGCGGCTCCCCGCCTGCTTCTCGATCAGCCCGCGGATGAACTCCTGGGCGCGGGGATCGGTCTCCACCTCGCGCACTACGTGCACCCGCCGCGCCACCTTCGCCGGCGGCAGCATCGACCCCACCTCCCAGTTGCCGATGTGCGCCGTCAGCAGGATGAACCCGTCGCCGCCGTCGGCCATCCGCTGCCAGATGTCGCTCCCCTCGAGGTCGACGGTGAAGGTGTGGTCGGTCGACAGCCGTTCGTAGCGCTCCGAGAGGCACCAGGCGAAGACCCAGAAGGTGCGGAAGATGCGGCGCTGGCGGGCGAGCCAGCCGCAGGGACCGAGCACCGGCACCAGGTTCGCCGCCACCGCCGCGCGGATGCGCCGGAGGGCGAAGAAGAAGAAGGTGGTGAAGACCGAGATGCTGATCGGGATCGTCCACTGCGGCAGGACCGCGACGCCGAAGCGGTGGAGGCGGAACCAGACGACGCCGGTGACGTGGAGCGGACCGAGGAGGCGGCGCGCCCAGCCCCCCTCGGGGGCGTGCGGCGGGTTCTCCGGTGTCGCGGCGACGCTCATCCCGCCGTCCCCTCGGGCAGCGCCGCCGGCAGCCGGTCGGGCGACCGGCCCCTGAGCGCCTCGATCGCCGGCAGCACGAAGACGGCGCCGACGAGCGAGAGGACGACGCCGAGCGCCACGATCACCCCGGCGTTCGCGAGGCCGGGCACCCGCGACGAGTCGAGGCTGCCGAAGCCGGCGGTGGTGGTGAGGGCGGCGAGCGCGAGCGCCACGCCGGAGCGCCGGACGGCGCCGGCGATGCCGCCCGGCAGCCGGTCAGCGCGGTAGACGACGTAGACGCCGAGGTCGACGCCGGTCCCCACCAGCACCGGCAGCGTCGCGATGCAGAGCAGGTCGATGTCGCGCCCCGCCATCCCCCAGAAGCCGAAGGTCCACAGGAAGCCGAGGGCGAGCGGCAGGGTGGCGAGGAGCGCCTCGCCCCAGCGCCGCCAGAAGGCGACGGCGAGGACGGCGGCGGCGAAGAGCGCCGCCACGGCGGAGAGCCGGAAGAGGTCGCGGAGGGCGAGGTCGCGCAGCTCGGCGCCCACCCGCGGCGCCGAGGCGACCTTGGCGCCGGGCGCCGCGCCAGCGATCGCGGCGAGGACCGCCGGCGGCGGCCCGGAGGCCCAGGCACCCTGCGGCGCCCGCGCGTGAATGGCGACCGCCCAGCCGCCGCCCTTCTCCTGCCGCACCAGCTCCGACATCCAGGACGGCCAGGCAGCCGGCGGCGGCGCGCCGGGGTCCTCGCCGCGGCCGAGGGCGCGCAGCGCCGCCACCGCCGGCGCGAAGCGCTCGGCGCGGAGGCCGGCGGCGGCGAGCTCGCGCTCGAGGTCGCCGGCGGCGCGCGCGAAAGGGAGCCCGGCGAGGAGCCGCAGGCGCCCGGCCAGCCGCTCGCCGCCGATCCGCCAATCGGAGGGGGTGGTGATCTCGGCCCCGGCTCCGCGGGCGCCGAGCGACGAGGCGAGGACGCCGCGCACCGCCGCGGCGCGGTCGAGGGCGGCGTCGAGCGAGGCGCCGCGGACGACGACCGTCGTGGTGTCGAGGCCGAGGCCGAAGCTCTCGACCAGCAGCTGCTCCGCCGCCGACGCCTCGGGGTCGGCCGGCCGCAGGGTGCGCAGATCGGAGTTGAGGGAGAGGCGCGGCAGGCCGGCGGCGGCGGCGAGCGAGACGAGGACGGCGCCGGCGACGATCAGCCGCGGCCGGCGGACGGCGAACCCCACCAGGGCGTCGAAGCCCGGCGCCCACAGCCGCCGCCAGAGGACGGTGGCGCCGCCGAGAAGGCGGTTGCGCGGCAGAAAGGCGGCGAAGGCGGCGCCCAGGGTGGCGGTGGCGGCGAGGATCGCCAGGATGCCGATCGCCAGCACCTCGCCGAGCTCGCGGAGCGGCCGGAAGTGGGCGAGGGAGAGCGCCGCCAGCGCCGCCGCGGTGGTGAGCGTCGCGGCGAGGATCGCCGGCCCGGTCTGGCGGAGGGCGCCGGCGAGCGCCTGGCGCCGGCCGGCGCCGGCGAGGAGGAGGAGGCGGAAGCGCGCCCCGCCGTGGATGCCGTAGTCGACGCCCATGCCGAGGAGGGTGGCGATGAAGGCGATGCCGACGACGGTGACGCTGCCCAGCCAGAGCGCGGCGATCGCCGCCGCCCACACCAGGCCGACGGCGGCGACGGTGAAGAGCGCCAGCGGCACGTAGAGCCCCTCGAAGCCGAGGAGGAGGAGGACGGCGACGGCGACGACCGAGGAGAGGGTGATGCGCGACAGGTCCTCGCGGATGATGCGCTCGTCGTGCGCGGCGTAGATGGGGCCGCCGATGGCGGCGAAGGAGAGCGGCGTGCCGGCCTCGCGGGCGACCGCCGCCTCGGCGCGTGCCAGGGTGGCGGCGAGCGCCCGGCCGCCGGCCGGGTCGAGCTCGCCGCGGGCGGGGGTCACCAGCACCAGCGCGGCGTCGCCGCGGCGGGCGACGAAGGCCCCCGAGATGGGGTCGAGCGGCAGCGCCGCGCCGGCGGCGGCGAGCAGCCCCTCCGAGAAGCCGAGCGGATCGGCGGTCAGGAAGGGCGCCGCGAAGCCGCCGGCCGGGCTGGTCAGCGTGCCGTGGACGACGCCGACGCGGCGATGGATCTCCTGCGGATCGAGCCGGCCGGCGATCTCGGCGCGCAGGTCTGCCGGGCGGCCCGATCCGGCGAGGAGGAGCGGCGCCCGCGGCGCGATCCAGCGGAAGAAGAAGTCCTCGTCGTCGGCGGTCAGCCCGGCGCGCGCGTCGGCCACCTCGGGGCTCTTGCCGAGCTCCTCGGCGAGCCGGCCCGCGGCGTCGGTGAGGGTGCCGCTCTCGACCTTCCCCGGCCCGCCGGCGCGGACGATGACGAACACCTTCTCGAAGCCGCCGAAAGTGGTGAGGAAATCGCGGTAGGCGGCGGCGGCCGGGGCGTCGCGCGGCAGGAGCGAGGCGAGATCGGTCTCCAGGCGGAGGCGCGACGCCGGCCAGAGCGCCGCGAGCGTCAGCGCCAGCGCCGCCGCGAGCACGGCGCCGGGGTGGCCGGCGATCCAGGCGGCGGGGCCGCGCCCCTCGCGGTCCCCTGGCGGCGTCACGCCGAGGCCCCGGCGTCGACCACCAGCGCCTGGCCGGTGATCGCCGCGGCGCGCTCGGAGAGCAGGAAGACGACGGCGTCGGCGACCGCCGCGGCGGTCACCCCGCCGGGCAGGCACTCGCCGGCGCGCAGGCGCTCGATCGCCGCGGCGGGGAGGTCAGCGGTGAGGTCGGTGGCGACGAAGCCGGGGACGACGGCGTTGACGCGCACGTTGCGCCGCCCAGCCTCGCGGGCGAGCGCCCGCGTCATGCCGAGGAGGCCGGCCTTCGAGGCGGCATAGGCGCCCTGCCCGGCGACGCCGTGGATTGCCGAGAGCGAGGACACCTGCACGATCGCGCCCCGGCGGCGGTGCATCATGCCGCGGAGGACCGCCCGGCAGCAGCGGAAGGCGCCCCCCAGGTTGACGTCGAGGACGGCGTCCCAATCGGCGTCGGGGGTGAGGGCGAGGATCGACTCGCGGCGCAGGCCGGCGTTGTTGACCAGGCCGGCGAGCGGCCCGAGGGCGGCCTCCACCTCCTCGACGAGGTCGTCCGGCCGCGCGCGGTCGGCGAGGTCGAGCGGGAAGGCGCGGGCGCGGCCGCCGCTCGCCGCCTCCACCTGGCGCGCCGCCGCCTCGCCGCGGTAGGTGAAGGCGACCGGGCGGCCGGCGGCGACCAGCGCCTCGACCATGGCGCGCCCGAGGCCGCGGCTGCCGCCGGTTACGAGGACGGCGTCGGCTCGCGCTTCCATCGCAGGGCTTCGAGACGGGCCTTGGTGACCGCCGAGGCGATGCGCAGGCTGTCGATCAGCGGGCGGTAGTGGCTGGTGGTGCGGCCGTCGGCGAAGCCGAGGCGGACCGGGATCGAAATCACCTGGAAGCCGGCGCGCGCCGCGCGCACCACGACGGCGCTCTCCGCCTCGAAGCGCTCCTCGGGGAAGCCGACGCGGAGGATCAGCCGCCGCGAGTAGAAGCGGAAGCCGGTCTGCACGTCGTCCAGCCGCTGCCCGGCGGCGAACGAGATGGCGCGCGAGGAGAGCCGGTTGCTCGCCCGGCGGACGCGGCTCATGGCGCCGAAGAGGTGGTCGCGGACGCCGAGCACGAGGTCGGCGCCGGGCGCCGCCGCCGCCAGCAGGCGGGGGATCTCCTCCGGCAGATGCTGGCCGTCGGCGTCGAGGGTGACGACGCCGGTGGCGCCGCGGCCGAAGAGGTCCTCGAAGCCGGTGCGGAGAGCCACCCCCTTGCCGCGGTTGACGGGGAGCGAGATGACCCGCGCCCCAGCGCCCGCCGCGGCCGCGGCGGTGCCGTCGCGGGAGCCGTCGTCGATCACCAGCACCTCGGGGAGGAGAGCGAGGACGCCGGCGACGACGCCGGCGATCGTCGGCGCCGCCTGATAGGCGGGGATGACGGCGGCGACGCGCTCGGTCGAATTCACGGCGCGACCTTACCAGCACCCGGCGCGGAGGCGGCGGCGAGGAGCAGCCAGGCGGCGGCGCCGCCGGCGGCGAGGCTGGAGATCAGCACCGTGCCGGCGAGCGGACCCCAGGCGCGCGGGGTGATACCGAGCTCGAGGTCGGGCTCGAAGGGCGGGTCCTCGGAGGATCGATCGGCGAGCGCGGCTGGCGCGGGAAGCATGGCGAGGACCGCCGCGGCGAGGAAGCCGCCGCCGTACTCCCCCGTCACCCCCTTCGGCGCCAGGATGGGCGGCAGCTCGTGCCCGGAAGCGGAGAGGGCGGCGGCGAGGGTGAGCGCCTCGAGCCGGTCGCCGGCGCGCGAGCCGGAGGCGCCGGAGACGATGCCGCCGAGACCGCCGGCGCCCGGCCGCAGGCCGGCCCGCTCCAGGGTGCGCCGGAGGGCGGCGCCGAGCGCGGCGTGCCCGCTCCCCCAGCCGGTCGGCGGCGCGCTGGGGTCGAAGGCGCTTCCCCAGCCCTGCAGCCGGGCGAGGATCGGCGCGCCGCGGCGGCGCGCCGCGTCCTCCGTCTCGAGCACGACGACCGCCGCCCCCTCGGCGGCGACGAAGCCGTTGCGGCGGCGGTCGAACGGCCGCGCCGCCTCGCCGTCGCCGGCGCCCGCCGTCGCCAGGGCGCCGAAGCGGTCGAGCACGGCGTGGAGGAGCGGCGTCATCTCCTCGACGGTGCCGGCGAGCGCCATCTCCGCCCGGCCGTTCGCCACCTCGGCGGCGGCGCGGGCGACGGCCAGGAGCGGCCCCGCCTCGCGCTGCGCCACCGTGACGCCGGCGCCGCAGGCGCCGGTGGCGATGGCGATCTGCGCCGCCGGCGCGTTGGCGACGCTCTCGGTGAAGAGGAACGGCGAGGCGGACTCCGGCGAGTCGAGGAGGATCTGCTCGAGCAGCCCCTCGGTGTAGGACGACGGGCCGTAGGCGGTCGCCAGGACGACCGCGGCGACGACGCCGGCCGGCGCCGTCCAGCCGCGCCCCAGGCCGGCGTCCTCGAGCGCCATGCGGCAGGCGGCGACGGCGAGCTTCGAGGGCGGGCTCATCCGCCGCGCCTCGCGCGGCGGCACCCAGGGCGCGGTGACGCCGGCCGGCACCAGGCCGGCGAGCCGGGCGCCGCCGGCGCGGTGGAAGCCCGCCGCGCGGTCGACGGCGGTGAGCCCCGGCCTGCCGGCGGCGAGCGCCGCGGCGAGCTCGCCGCGGCCGCAGCCGGCCGCACCCACCGTGCCGAGCCCGGTGATCACCACCACACGGCTCAAGGGCCGGCGTCCAGGCGGGTGAAGACGAGGGCGGCGTTGGAGCCGCCGAAGGCGAGGTTGGTGGAGACCGCCGCCTCGACCCGCCGCTCGGCTCGCCCACCGGGCGGCCGGCCGAGCGGCAGCGGCCTCCCCGTGACGAGCGCCGCAGGCGCCGCCGGATCGACGGCGCCGCCGCCCGGCGCCGGATGGACCTCGCCCGCCGCCAGGCAGAGCACGGTCGCCACCGCCTCGATCGCCCCGGCCGAGCCGAGGAGATGGCCGACCGCCCCCTTCGAGGCGGCGACCGGCAGGGTGCGCGCGCGGTCGCCGAAGACCCGCTCGAGCGCCCGCCACTCGGCGGCGTCGTTGAGCGGCGTGCCGGTGCCGTGGGCGTCGACGAAGGCGACCTCGGCCGGCGCGACCCCGGCGTCGGCGAGGGCGGCGGTGATCGCCGCGGCGGCGCCGGCGCCGGTCGAGTCCGGGGCGGTCATGTGGTGGGCGTCGCAGGAGGCGCCGGCGCCGGCGAGGAGCGCCAGTGGCCGCCTGCCCCGCGCGCGGGCGCGCTCCGGCGCCTCGAGGACGAGCACCGCCGCGCCCTCGCCGATCGACATGCCGTCGCGCTCGGCGCGGAAGGGCAGGCAGGCGGCGGGCGAGACGGCGCGCAGCGAGTTGAAGCCGGCGTAGGTGAGCTCGCAGAGGGAGTCGGCGCCGCCGGCGACGGCGATCTCGACCTCGCCGGCGCGGAGAGCGTCGAGCGCCGCGGCGATGGCGAGCGACGCCGACGAGCAGGCGGCGGAGATGGTGATCACCGGGCCGCCCACCGCGAGGTCGCGGGCGACGGCGTCGCCCGGCGCCGAGACCGGCTGCGAGGCGAGGAGGGCGAGGCGCGGCCGGCCGCCGCGCCGCCAGCCGCCGTAGAAGCGCTCGCCCTCGTGCATGCCGCCGGTGCTGCTGCCGAAGAAGACGCCGACCGCGGCGGGCGCGGCGAGCGGCAGCTCGATGCCGGCGGCGCGGAGGGCCTCGCGCGCCGCGAAGACGGCGAAGCGGTCGGCGAGCGCGAGGCGGCGCCATCCCGGCAAGGCCGCCTCGACCGCGGGCGGCGGCGGCGGCGCCTCGCCCGCGAGGCGGGTGCGGTGGCGCGCGGCGTCGAAGCGGTGGATCGGCCCGATCCCGCTGGCGCCCGCCGCGAGGCCCGCCCACAGCGGCGCCACGCCCCAGCCGAAGGCGCTCACCGCCCCGACGCCGCTCACCGCCATGCGCCGGTCCAGAGCTCGATCCTCGTTCCTGCGGGGAGTGGGCGGAGCCTAGCTCCGGCCCTCGATGTAGTCGGCGAGGCTGGCCACCGAGGAGAACACCTCGCGGCCGATCTCCTGGCTCTTGATCTTGATGCCGAACTCCTTCTCGAGCGCCACCACCAGCTCCAGGGCGTCCACCGAGTCGAGACCCAGGCCCTCGCCGAAGAGCGGCGCGTGGTCGTCGATCATCTCCGGTCTCATGCCGTCGAGGTTCAGGCTGCTGACGATCAGCCGCTTGATCCGCGCCGGCGTCTCTTCCAGGTCGGTCATGAAGGGCTCCATGGGCTCTCGAGAGCCGCGGCGTCGAGGCGACGCGGACGTTCCTCCGCTGAGCACAAGTCCTGTGCGGTCAAAGGCTCAGGTTGATCGTGGCACGACCCACGATCCTACCGTGCCGCTCGCGGTGCTGCAATCCCTGGGCCGCGCCGGTCCTGCGGCGCCAACGCAACCGCTTGATCCTGCGCGCGAAAGCGCGGCGGAGCCGGCGGCGGCCGCGGCGCTCGCCGGGGGACGGCACGGTGCTAGCATCTGCCGCCACACCGAACCCGCCGTCGCCGGAGACCGAGCCCGCACCGCGGGCGAAGGATGCATGGAGCCGCGAGCCGAGAATCCTATCGCCGACGCCTTCGGAGCCCTCGCCCGCCGCGCCCCGGCGGCGCCGCTGGTGGTGTCGACGGCGCGCAGCGCCAGCGTCGGCGACGTCGACCGGCTGGCCGGGATCGCCGCCCGGCGGCTCGAGCGCCGCGCCGGCGGCTGGCCGGCGGGCGCGGTGGTCGGCCTCGCCGCCGGCAACGGCCCGGGGCTCCTCGCCTCCCTCGTCGCCCTCTGGCGGCTGGGCCTCTCGCCCCTCCTCCTCGACGCCCAGGCGCCGGCGGCGGAGAGCGGCCGCCTCGCCCGCTCGCTGGGCGTCACGACGCTCCTGCGCTGCCTGACGAGCTGGCCCGCCGCCGCCGGCGACTGGTCGCTCGCCGAGCTGGCGCCGCGGGCTCCGGACCCTGGCGAGGACGGCGCCGTCCTGCCGCCGCTGGCGCTCCCCGGCTGCGCGGTGGTCAAGCTGACCTCGGGGTCGACCGGGGCGCCGCGCGGCGTCGCCACCCCCGCCGCCGCCCTGGTCGCCGACGACGCGGCGCTCACCGCCAGCATGGGCCTCTCGGCGGCCGACCGCCTCCTCGCCTTCATCCCCATGTCCCACTCCTACGGCCTGTCGAGCCTGGTGCTGCCGGCGCTCCTCCGCGGCACCGTGCTGGTGGTGCCCGAGGAGGGGAGCCTGCTCGAGCCGCTCGCCGCCGCCGAGCGTGCCGGGGCCACCTTCTTCCCCACCGTGCCGGCCTACGTCCAGGCGCTGCTCAAGCTGTCGCACCCGCCGGCCTGGCCGCGCTCGGTCCGCCTGGTGATCGCCGCCGGGGCGCCGCTCGAGCCCGCCGTGGCGCGCGGCTTCCGGGCCGCCTTCGGCCTGCCGGTCCACGTCTTCTACGGCGCCAGCGAGTGCGGCGGCATCTGCTACGACCGCGAGGGGCTGGCGGGCGAGCGCGGCACCGTCGGGACGCCGGTCGAAGGGGCGCGAGTGACGCTCGCCCGCCCGCCGCGTGGCGCCGGACCGAGCGCCGCTCCCGCCGGTCTCGGCATCGTCACCATCTCCTCGGCGGCGGTGGCGGAGGGCTACCTGCCGGAGGCCGATCCGCGCCTCGGCGGCGGCCGCTTCACCGCCCGCGACCTCGCCGTCTTCCAGGATGGCGAGCTGGCGCTGCGCGGCCGGCTCGACGACCAGATCAACGTCCGCGGCAAGAAGGTCGACCCGCGGGAGGTCGAGGAAGTGCTGGGCACGCTCGACGGCGTCGACGACGTCGCCGTGCTCGGCGTGCCGGCGGCGGGCGGCGCCGAGATCGTCCGCGCCGTCGTCGCCTGCCGGCCTGGCCGGCTCTGCTGCGAGCAGATCCTCGCCTTCTGCCGCGAGCACCTCTCGGCGCACAAGGTGCCGAGGAGCCTCATCCTGGTCGCCGAGATGCCGCGCACGGCGCGCGGCAAGATCGACCGCACCGCCCTCCTCGCCCTCGTCCCGGCGCCCCTGCGGCAGCGGCGCTATGGCGGCTGAGCGGGAGGCGATCGCGACGCCCGCGCCGATGGAGACGACGCCGCCGACGCCCGGCAGAGGCTCGGGCTCGGGCTCGGGCCGACCGCGCCCGCTGCCGCCGCTCCTCGCCGGCTCTGCCCTCCTCCACCTCACCGGCGCCGTCTACCTGGGATTCGCGCCGCGCCGCTGGCGGCTCGTCGCCGCGGCGCTCTTCGCCGACCACTGCGCCATCGCCGCCGCCGGCCTGTGGCCGCGGAGCACCCTTCTCGGCCCCAACCTCTCCCGCCTGCCGGCCGCCGCGGCGCGGCGCGGCGAGGTCGCCCTCACCTTCGACGACGGCCCGGACCCCGAGGTGACGCCGCGCGTCCTCGACCTCCTCGACCGGCGGGGAGCGCGCGCCACCTTCTTCTGCATCGGCCGCCGCGCCGCCGCGCATCCCGCGATCGTCGCCGAGATCGCTCGCCGCGGCCACGCCGTCGAGAACCACTCCCACACCCACCCGCATGCCTTCACCCTCTATTCGCCGCGGGCGATCGGGCGGGAGATCGACGCCGCCCAGGAGGTGCTGGCGGAGGCCGCCGGGCGGCCGCCGAGCTTCTTCCGCGCCCCGGCCGGCCTGCGCAGCTTCCTCCTCGAGCCGCAGCTCGCCGCCCGCGGCCTCGCCCTCGTCTCCTGGACCCGCCGCGCCTTCGACACCGTCGAGCGGCGCCCGGCGGCGATCGCCGCCGGCCTCCTCGCCGGCCTCGCCGGCGGCGACGTCCTCCTTCTCCACGATGGCTCGGCGGCGCGCACCGCCGCCGGCAGACCCGTCGTCCTCGAGGCCCTGCCGCGCGTCCTCGACGGGATCGCCGAGCGCGGCCTGCGGGCGGTGCCGTTCGCGGCGCGCCCCGGCCTTCCGGCCGCCGCGACGGCCGGCGCCTGATGGCCGAGGAGGTGCAGGCGGCGGTGCCCGCCGCGGGGCGGGGGAAGCCGCCGCGCGCCCGCCGGCGGCCGATCCGCGAGCTGCTCTACAACCTGCGCACCGAGGGCGAGTCGCCGGCGCGCCAGGCCTGGGCGGTGGCGGCGGGGGTGCTCATCGGCTGCAGCCCCTTCTACGGCCTCCACCTGGCGCTCTGCATCGTGGTGGCGCGGATCTTCCGCCTCAACCAGATCCGCACCTACGTCGCGGCGCACGTCAGCCTCCCCTTCCTCTGGCCCTTCCTCCTCCTCGCCGAGCTCGACACCGGCCGCGCTCTCCGCGGCGCGCCGCCGCTCCACCTCGCCGTCGCCGCCCTCCGCCACCAGCGCCCCTGGCAGTTCGGCGCCGATCTCCTGGTGGGGAGCGCCGTCATCGGCGCCCTCCTCGCCGCGGTGCTCGCCGCCGTCACCTACCGGCGCGCCTGCAACCGCCGGCGCCACCCCGACGTCGAGGCGCTCATCGACGAGACCTCGCGGCGCTACATCCCGGCCGGCGTCTTCGCCTGGGAGTTCGCGCGCGGCAAGCTGCGCCACGACCCGCTCTATTTCGCGCTGCTCGCCCGCGGCGGCCTGCCGGCCGACGGGCTGCTGCTCGACCTCGGCTGCGGCCGCGGCATCCTCATGTCGCTCCTCGCCACCGCCCGCGCCCAGGCGGCGCGCGGCATCTTCCCGCCGGGCTGGACGGCGCCGGGGCCGGGGCTCCGTTTCCACGGCATCGAAGGGCGGCAGGAGGCCGCCCGCGCCGCCCGCCAGGCGCTCGACGGCGAGGCGACGATCGCCACCGCCGACCTGCGCGCGCTGGCTCCCGGCGAGCTGCCGGCCGCGGCGGCGATCTTCCTCCTCGACGTCCTCCACTACCTGTCCCGCGAGGAGCAGGAGGCGCTCCTCGACCGCGCCGCCGCGGCGCTCGCCGCCGGCGGCGTGCTGATCCTCCGCGAAGCCGACGCCGCGGCCGGCGGCGCCTTCGCCCGCACCCGCGCCGCCGAGCGCGCCGCCGCCTTCTTCCGCGGCCACCTCCGGCAGCGCCTCTCCTACCGCACCGCCGCCGAGTGGCGGGGGATGCTCGCCGCCCGCGGCCTCGCCGTCACCGCCATGCCGATGTCCCACGGCACGCCGTTCGCAAACGTTCTCCTCGCCGCCAGCCGAGCCGCCGAGCCGTCCTGATCGGCAGGCGGCGGCCGGAGCCTCCTGCCGCAAGGGCTGATCTATGCTCGCGGCCGGGAGACGGGAGCAGCGACCATGATGAGCATGACCCGATCCATCCGCACGATCGCCCTCGGCTTCGCCACCGGCCTCGCCCTGGGGGCCGCCGCGCGGGCCGCCTCGGTCCCCGCCCAGCCGGCGGCCGAGCCACCGACCGCCGCCGGCGCCAGGCCGCAGACCTCGCTCGACGCCCCGTTCACCGCCGTCGTCGGCGCCGACGAGGCGACCTTCGTCGTGCCGGTGGGGGCGAGGGCGAAGTGGGAGTGGGATCAGCGCGGCAGCGGCGACGACTTCGGCGAGTACGTCTGGCAGGTGGCGGCGGAGAACGGCGGCGAGCGCTACACCTTCGGCTTCTACCACTTCAAGTCGGCCAAGCGGCCGCCGCAGAGCGGCGACCTGGCGGCGCTCCTCCGCGCCGGCCAGCAGAGCCTCTTCCAGGCGGCGGAGGGCGGTCTTGTGCTGGTCGAGGGGGCCGTCGTCAGCGTCGAGCCGGCGGGCGAGGACGTCGTCATCCGCCTCAAGGGCAAGGAGACGGTCGACAAGGTCTTCTCCGCCCACCCGGCGGAGGTCAAGTTCCAGCTCCAGACGGCCGGCGAGAGGCCGGTCATCCGCAGCGCCAAGGTCACCTACGCGCCTACGGCGCACCCCTGACGGTTCGCACGCAGAGGAGGTGCACGATGACCAGCGACCGAGTCAGCCCGTTCACCATCGACGTCGCGCCGGAGGTTCTCGACGACCTGCGCGGGAGGCTCGGCAGGACGCGGTGGCCCTATCAGGTGGAAGGCTCGAGCTGGGATGCGGGGACGGACACCGGGTACCTCCGCGAGCTCGTCGCCCACTGGCGGGACGCCTACGACTGGCGCCGGCAGGAGGCCGCGCTCAACGGCTTCGCCCATTTCAGGACCGAGGTGGACGACCTCGGCATCCACTTCGTCCACGAGCGCGGCAAGGGGCCGCGGCCGTTCCCGCTCCTCCTCACCCACGGCTATCCCGACTCGTTCTATCGTTTCGCCAAGCTGATCCCCCTGCTGACCGATCCGGCGTCGTTCGGCGGCCGGGCGGAGGACGCCTTCGACGTCGTGGTGCCCGACCTTCCCGGCTACGGCTTCTCCGACCGCCCGCCGCGATTCGGCACGGTGTTCCGCGTCCACGACCTCTGGGCCCGCCTGATGGACCGGCTGGGCTACGAGCGCTACGGAGCGCACGGCGGCGACTGGGGGAGCACGGTGACGGAGGCGCTGGCGCGCAGCCACTCCGCGTCCGTCGCGGCGATCCACCTCACCGACGTCCCCTTCTGGCACCTGCTGCAGAAGCCCGACGATCCGTCGGCAGCCGAGAGGAAGCTTTTCGAGCACAACGAGGAGTGGATGCAGAAGGAGGGCGCCTACGCCCTCATCCAATCGAGCAAGCCGCAGAGCCTCGCCCAGGGCCTCAACGACTCGCCGGCCGGCCTCGCCGCCTGGATGGTGGAGAAGTTCCGCGCCTGGAGCGACTGCGGCGGCGACATCGAATCGCGGTTCTCCAAGGACGAGCTGCTGACCCACGTGATGATCTATTGGGCGACGGAATCGATCGGGCCGTCGTTCCTCACCTACTACGACTACGCGAACGCCGGTGCGCTCACCTGGATCAAGGAAGGCGTCAAGCGCTGGGCCGGCTCGTCGACGGTGCCCGCCGCGTTCGCGCTCTTCCCGCGCGACATCAGCCAGCCGCCGCGCGAATGGGCGGAGAGATTCTTCAACGTGGAACGCTGGACCGAGATGCCGCGCGGCGGGCACTTCGCGGCGATGGAAGAGCCGGAGCTGCTCGCCGACGATCTCCGCGCCTGGTTCCGCGCCTTTCGGACCTAGGCGTCGTCGTCGGCGGCGGGCTCGTCGCCGGCGCCCGGCAGGCCGATGGTGACCCTGAGCGCGTCGGGGAGGATGTGCTTCCGCGCCACCGCCTCGACGGTGGCGCGGTCGAGGGCGAGGAGGCTGCGGCGGCGCTCGCCGACGTCGTCGAGCGGCAGGCCGTAGTGCTCGGCGTCGGTGAGGATCTCCGCCCACTGGCGCGCGGTCTCGCGGCGGAACGGCTCGCGGCCGAGGAGGTAGGCGCGGGCGTCCTCGAGCTCGGCGTCCTCGATGCCGCCCTCGGCCAGGCGGCCGATCTCCTCGACCACCCCGGCGAGGGCCTGCTCGACGGTCGCCGGCGCGGTGCCCACGAAGGCGACCAGGCGGCCGGGGTCCATGCCGGCGCCGGCGACGGTCTGCGCGTGGGTGCTGTAGGCGAGCCCCTCGTCCTCGCGGATGCGCTTGGGGATGCGGCCGGTGAGCCCCGAGCCGGCGCCGAGGATCACCGCCAGCGCCTCGAGCGCCTCGTAGTCCGGGTGGCGGCGCGGCACCGTCAGGTGGCCGACGTAGAGGTAGGCCTGGTCCTCTGCCTCGGTCGCCACCTCGCGGCGGGCGAGCGGCAGGCCGGCGGCGGTGGCCGGCTCGGGCGGCGGCCCGGCGACCGGCGGCAGGTCGGCGAACAGCGAGCCGAGGCGAGCGGCGACCGCCTCCTCGTCGATGGCGCCGGCGACGGTCACGCCGACGCCGTGCGACAGCGAGCGGCGATGGAAGGCGGCGCAGTCGTGCGGCGTCACCGCCAGCAGGCTCGCCTCGCTCCCCTGGATCGGCCGCGCCCGCGGATGCGGGGCGTAGAGCTGCTCGAGGAAGCTCCAGGAGGCGACCACCTCGGGCTGGTCGGCGAGGCTCTCCAGCTCCGCCGCCGCCTGCCGCGCCAGCCAGTCGCAGCGGTCGGCCGGGAAGACCGGCTCGAGCATCAGCTCCGCAGCCCAGTCGAGCGCCAGCTCCCAATCGGTCGCCAGGGCGTCGATCGCCACCCCGTGGCCCTCGAAGGTGGCGAAGCTCGAGACGATCATCCCCCGCCCCTCGGCGTCCTCGGCGATCTGCCGCCAGCCGCGCCGCCGGCTCCCCTCGGAGAGCAGCCGCCCGGTGAGGAGGGCGAGCCCCGGCGTCTCCTCGATGCGCGCCCCGGCGCGCACCCAGGCGCGCAGCGCCACCACCGGCGCGCCGCCGACCCGCCGCGTGCGGATGCGGAGACGGTCCGCCGGCGCGCTGCTGAGAGCTCCAGCGGGGCTCCCGGCGTTCACTCCTCCTCTCCCTCCTCTTCCTTGCGCGGCAGCGACCAGCCGATGACGCCGCCGGCCTCCGGCCGCAGATAGCGCGCCGCGACCTCCTGCAGGCGCGCGGCGTCGACCGCGAGCACCGCCTGCAAATGCCGCTCGAGGTAGTCGAGGTCGAAGAAGGTGAGGGCGAAGCCGGCGGCGAGCGCCTGCTGGTGGATGCGCTCGTGGCCGAACACCCAGTCGGCGAGGGCGACCTGGCGGGCGCGCTCGATCTCGTCCGCCGCCGGCGGCGGCGCGCCGGGGGCCGCCAGGGCGGCGAGCTCGGCGAGCAGCGCCGCCTCGGCGCGCTCCGGCTCGATGCCCGGCACCACCTCGCCGGAGAAGGCGATCTGGCCGTCCGCCGCCCCCTCCGAGACGTCGGCAGCGAGCCAGACGAGGAGCTGCCGCTCGTCGACCAACGTGCGCTGCAGCCGGCTGGCGCGGCCGGCGGCCATCAGGGTGAGGAGGAGCTGCAGCGCCGCGTGGTCCGGGTGCTCGCCGCCCGGCGCCGGCAGGGCGAGGAGGAAGCGCGCCACCTCGCCCTTGCGGCGCTCGATGCGCACCAGGCTCTGCGGGTAGCCCGCCGGTGGCAGCGGCGGGCGGCCGGCGTGCTCGGCGGCGAGCGGCGGCGCGGCCACCCGGCCGAGCGTCTCCTCGACGGCGGCGAAGGCCTCGCCGTCGAGCTCGCCGGCGACCACCAGGATGGCGTTGTCGGGCCGGTAGAAGCGGCGGTGGAAGGCGGCGAGGACGGCGCCGTCGGTCGCCAGCAGCTCGTCGCGGGTGCCGAGCACCGGCCGGCCGTAGGGGTGGCCGCCGAAGAGCGCCGCCTGCACCTCGAGCTCGAGCGCGTCCCACGGCTCGCTGGCGTACATGGCGATCTCCTCGAGGATCACCTGGCGCTCGCTCGCCACCTGCTCGGGATCGAGGGTGAGGGCGGTCATGCGGTCGGCCTCGATCGCCAGCGCCTCGCGCCAGCGGTCGGCGGCGAACTTGAAGTGGTAGGCGGTGGCGTCGTGGCTGGTGAAGGCGTTGTTCGAGCCGCCGAGCGCCTGCGTGCGGCGGTCGATCTCGCCGGCGCCGAAGCGCGGCGAGCCCTTGAACATCATGTGCTCGAGGAAGTGGGCGACGCCGCCGTGGCCGGCCGGCTCGTCGCGCGTGCCGGCGCGGTAGTAGAGGACGGTGGTGACGATCGGCGCCTGAGCGTTCGAGAGCAGGCAGACGGTGAGGCCGTTGGGGAGGACCGCCAGGCGCGCCTCGCCGGGCAGGCGGGTCAGCCGATCGGGGAGCGCCTCCGCCGCGCCAGGCGCCAGGGCGCGCGGCAGCAGCCCCCGCCGGCCGCGGCGCGCCGCCGGCCCGCTCCCCGCCCCTGCCGCCATCTCAGCCGCCTCCCGGCGTGAGGTTGATGTCGATGCGCTGCCGGGTCTTCTCGGCGCCGCCGGTCCGCTCGACCGCGACGTCCTGGCGCCTGTAGCCGGGGGCCGAGATCGTCACGCGGTGCATGCCGGGGGTGAGCTCGAGCCACTCGTCGGAGTGGCCGAAGCGGCCGGCGTAGCGCTTGGCGGGGCCGAGCTCGCGGCCGTCGAGCATGACCGTGGCATCGTTCGGGCGGACGTTGAAAGCGACCGTCTCGCGCACCTGGTACGAGGTCAGGTCGTGGGTGTCGACGTCGCCCGCCGCCATCGCCTGCAGGTTGACGGTGATCGGCGTCGTGCCGTTGCCGGTCGCGTCGACCGCGATGACGTAGGGCTGCATGCCGTCCCGCTTGAGCTTGATGACGTGCTGGCCGGGATCGGCGAAGGTGTAGGCCGGGCTGCCCTTGGCGCCGCTCATCTCCTTCGCCATGCCGATCACCGTGCCGTCGACCAGCACGCGGGTGTCGGGCGGCGTGACGTGGAAGGCGACGCTCAGGCCGGTCTTGATCTGCTGGTTGGAGGCGACCTCCGGCTCGGCCGCCGGCTCGGGCGGCGCCGGCCGCTCGCGCGGCGCCGCCGTCGGCGGCTGTGCCTCGGACGGATGCCGCGGCGAAGGCAGCGGCGGCGAGCCGGCGCCGCGATGCCGGCCGGGCTCGAATGGCGGCGGCTCGGCGGCGGCCGGCGAGGACGGCGCCGGCGGGCTCGGCCGGCCGGGCTCGGAGGGCGCCGGCGGGCTCGGCCGGCCGGGCTCGGAGGGCGCCGGCGAGCTCGGCTTGCCGGCGCTACCCGGCGTCGGAAGAGCCGCGGCCGGCGGCTGACTGGAGGCTCCGCTCGCCGAGGGCGTGGCCGACGGCGGCGAGGGGATGGACGGCGCCGTGGGCACCGGATTGCCCGCGGCGTTGGTGCCCGTCGCGCCGGCGGCGGTGGAGGTCGGCGCGCTGCCCGCGGTCGAGCCGGTCGCCGAGGCGTCCGTCCCCTGCGCCGCGGAGCCTCCCGGCATCAGGGCCGCGATGTCGTCCTTCAGATGATGGCTCTGGAAGTAGCGCACGGCGAGGAGCACGAAGGCGAAGGTGAGCACCGCGAGAACGGCGAGCACGATGAGGACGACGCGGCGGTCGCGGTTCGGCGGCGCGGCCGCCGGCGCGACGTGCGGAGCGGCAGCCAGGGGCGCACCGGGCGCCGCCGGCGGCAGGACGGGAACGGCCGGCGCCGCCTGGGCGGCCGGCGGCGTGGCGGCAGAAGGGGACACCGAGCTCGGCGCCGCTCCCGCCGCTGCCGGCGCGGGGAGCGGCGCCGGCATCTGCGCCGCCGCGGTGGTCCGCCGCGGCAGGGCGTAGGTCGGCACCTGCGCCTGGAGGTCGCGCGCCGCCGGCGCCGCCAGCGTCTCGTCCGGCAGCTCGCGCTCGATCGCCGCCAGCTCCTCGGCCACCTGACCGGCGGCCGGGATGCGCTCCTCGCGGTCCTTGGCGAGCATGCGGTCGAGCAGGCGCTCGAGGCGCGGCGGGATGCCGCCGCGCAGCTCGGTGATCGACGGGGTGTCCTTGTGCAGGATCTGGTAGACGAGGGTGGTGATGGTGTCGCCGTCGAACGGGCGGCGGCCGGAGAGTAGCTCGAAGAAGACGACGCCGAGCGAGAAGATGTCGCTGCGGCCGTCGAGGTCGTCGCCGCGGATCTGCTCCGGCGAGAGGTACTGCGGGCTGCCCATCACCGAGCCGGCGACGGTCAGCTCGGTCGCCTGCCCCATCACCTTGGCGATGCCGAAGTCGGCCACCTTCACGTGGCCGCTCTTGTCGATGAGGATGTTGCTCGGCTTGATGTCGCGGTGGACGATCCCCTGGTGGTGGGCGTAGTCGAGCGCCAGCGCCACCTGGCGGACGATGCCGAGCACCTCCGAGAGCGACAGCGGCGGCACCGAGCCGACGCGCGAGGAGAGATCGGCGCCCTCGACGTACTCGAAGGCGAGGTAGAGGACGCCGTCGGCCTCGCCGGTGTCGAAGAGGGTGACGACGTTGGGGTGGAGCAGGCGGCCGGCGGCGCGCGCCTCGCGCAGCAGCCGCTTCTTCCTGTCCTCGATCTCCTGCGGCCGCCCGGTCAGGCGCACCGTCTTGATCGCCAGCTGGCGCTCGATGTGCGGGTCGTCGGCGAGGTACACCTCGCCCATGGCGCCGGCGCCGAGGAACCGCTCGATGCGATAGCGGCCGACGGTGCGGCCGTCGTCGAGTGTGCTCACCGCTCGGCCTCGCTCATGCGCGGAGGAAGGCTACTCCGGGGTGTCCGCCGGGCCCGCCGGCTCCTCGGCCACGGGGGCCGGCTGATCGGCGTCGGTCGCCGCGAGGAGAGCCGTCGCCTCTTCGGCGCGGTCGGCGGGGACGCGGATGCGCACCTGGCTCATGTCGCCGAAATCGACCGGCATCTCGCTGATGTGAAGCGATTCGACCTCGGCCGGGATGCCGCTGCTGCGCAGGAAGCCGACCACCACCGTCGCCTCCTCCTCGGTGCCGACGGTCCTCACGATCTCCCACTCTTCGCCCTCGCTGCTCATGCGCGCTCCCCTCCAGGTTGAAGGTCGATGATATCCCACGCCGTCGCGCCGGCCCCTGCAAGAGGGCGGCCCGCGGCGGCCTCAGCCGGCGGCCGGCCGCGCCGGGGGCATGGCGGTCTCCTGGCCGGGAGGCGACAGGCCCTCGAGGGTGTAGGGCGTCACCTGCTGGCGCGGGTACCAGTGGCGGCTGTGCTCGGCGAAGCGCTCGAGCTCGGGGTGCCAGCGCAGGTGCGAGACGACCATCGAGGCGAGGTCGGCGGCGATCCAGTTGCAGGTGTTGCGCTCCCGTTCGCCGGCCCGGCCGCGGTTCGAGGTCGTCGTCCCCGAGTGCAGGATGACGACCGGCGGCCGCCCCTTGGGGTAGAACTCCTCGGAGTTGCCGATGTACGCCTGGTGGAGGTGGCCGGAGAGGATGAGGTCGACGCCGACGCTCGAAAAGAGGTCGATCGCCTCGTAGGCGTTGGCGAGCACCCTCTGGGTGCCGAAGTTGGGCGGCGGGATGAGGTGGTGGTGGACGACCGCCACCTTGAAGAGGCCGGCGTCCGCGGCGGCGAAGATCTCCCCCACCTCGAGCAGGCGCGCCAGGCGGATGCGGCCGTCCTTGAAGGTCCAGTTGAAGGCCGAGTTGATGCCGACGACGAGCATCTCGTCGTCGCTGTAGATGGGCTCGAGCTCGCTCGCGAAGTGGGTGCGGTAGGCGCGGAACGGCTGCAGGGCGCGCTCGAAGACCCGCCACAGCGGCACGTCGTGGTTCCCCGGCACGACGAGGGTCGGCACCGGCATGCTGTCGACGAAGCGGCGCGCCGCGGCGAACTGCTCGGGTTTCGCGCGCTGGGTGAGGTCGCCGGAGAGGACGACGATCGACGGGCGGCGGCGCTCGACGAGCTCGAGCACCCCTGCCGAGACGCGGGGGAGGTGGGGCGGACCGAAGTGGACGTCCGAGATGTGGAGGATGGTGCGCACGGGAGAGGAGACGGAAGTCTACTCCAGCCGTGTCGTGCCGCAGGGCGTCCCGTCGCCCGTGCGCACCTCGATCCCTCTCATCCCGCCGGCGAGCGCAGGCTAGAGGACCTCTTGGCCGAGCACGCCGTTGATGTTCCTCGACACCTCGGCAGCGGCGAATCCGGAGAGCGCCGAGAGGATCTGCGGACCGCGCCGGCGGCCGAGGAAGAAGCCGCCGATGGCGGCGAGCGCCAGCGCCGGCAGCGGGTACTCGCGCACCAGGCGCTCCCAGTCGAAGCCCTCGGGCATCAGCTCGTCGACCAGGTCGTAGGCCGTCTCTTGGGTATTCGCCATCTCCGATCTCCTTGTCCTGGCCGCGGACGCCAGCGCCTAGTCGTCGTCGCGGCGGCCGCGGAAGAGCAGCCCGACGAGGAAGCCGAGGCCGGCGGCCATCAGAACCGACTTGCCGGGGTTCTCCCGCACGTAGGAGCTCACCTGATCGGAGACGTCGCCCGCCTGGGCGCGCACCTTGGTGTAGCCGTCGCGGACGCTCTCGGCGGTGTCCTGGGCGCGCTCGCGGGCGGCCTCGGCGCCGCGCTTCAGCTGGTCGGTGGCGCGCTCGGCGCCGCGGCGCACATCGGCGCTCACCTTGCCGTAGCTCTTCTGGACGTCGCTCGACAAACCCTTCAGCCGCTCGCGCGCGGCGCTCACGCCGTCGATCACACCATCGCGTGCCTTTTCGGCAGTATCGGCTACGGTGTCCTTCAGGTCCCCCACGGTGCCGCTGATCGTCTGCTCGGCCATGACATATCTCCTCGTCTTCCGGTGAACGGGTGGTGATCGTTTGAATGACCGCCGGTGCCGCCTGTCCGACAGCGAGCTCGGCAGCTCACGTGACTCTGTCGAGAGGGTGTAGCAGGAATCGTGCCGCGGCTGGGCAGGCTGCCAGCTGGGAGGATCCGCGGGCCGCTCGGCGCCTGCTGTAGACTCGATCGCCCGCGGGAAGCGCTCGCCCCTGGACCTTCCCCGGCTCGACGTCGAACCATGGCCGCGGCCGAATCAGCGGAGGGACCAGCAGCGGGCGCCGCGCAGCCGGCGCGCGACGGCCGGCCCCCGCTGCCGCCGGCCCCGCGCGCCGAGGCGCAGCCGGCGGGCCCCGCCGCCGAGCCGCTGCCGCGCCGGCTCGCCCGCTTCTTCGGCCTCACCCTCCGCCAGGCGCACGAGGACGGCATCTTCCTCACTGCCTCGGCGCTCGCCTTCGTCACCATCCTCTCGCTCGTCCCCCTCCTCGCCGCCTTCTCCTTCGTCGGCGCGCGGGTCTTCAACCAATACCAGCAGCGCAGCCTTGAGGTCTTCGTCCAGGTTCTTCCCTACTCGGACCAGACGGTCAACGAGAAGCTCCGCGAGTTCCTCGAGCAGGCGGGGACGATCCACGGCTACGGCATCATCTTCTTCTTCGCCACCACCCTCTTCGCCTTCGCTACCATCGAGGAGTCGCTCAACAAGATCTGGAGCGTGTCGCGGCGGCGGCCGGTGCGCGTGCGGCTGCTGTCGTTCCTCCTCCTCCTCTTCTGGGGGCCGCTGCTGATCGGCGCCACCTTCACCAGCCTCCTCCTGCTGCGCCAGAGCCCGGGCCTGCGCACGATCCTCCAGGGCTCGATCCTCTTCGCCGTCCTCCCCTTCGTCGCCACCGCGGTCGGCCTCACCACCCTCTACTGGCTGGTCCCCTACACCCGCGTGCAGCTGCGCCACGCCCTCGTCGGCGGCCTCCTCGCGGCGATCCTCCTCGAGCTGCTGCGCCAGGGCTTCGCCTCGTACGTCGAGTTCTTCCGCAACGTCAACATCGTCTACGGCAGCTTCGCCTTCGCCCTCCTCTTCATGATGTCGATCGAGCTGACCTGGACGATCGTGCTCCTCGGCGCCGAGGCGGCCTACACGGCGCAGCACTTCCCGCGCCTGGCGCGCGGCATCCACTACCAGGCGCCGCTGCAGGCCGCCTGGGTCGGGCTGACCGCGCTCACCCTCATCGCCCGCCGCTTCGCCCGCGGCGAGACGGTGCTCTCCCCCGCCGCGCTCGCCGAGCGGCTCCACCTCTCGCCGCGCGAGCTCGAGCGGGTGATCCGCCCCCTCCTCACCCACGACCTGCTGCGCGAGTCGGCCGGCGAGAGCGGCTACCTCCTCGCCGTCGAGCCCGCCCAGCTGCCCGTCGACCGCATCTTCCAGGCCTACGACCACCGCGCCCGCCGCGGCATCGAGCCGGTCGGCGAGCAGCTCCGCGGCCGCCTCGAGTCCCTCATCGGCGACCTGGCGCTAGCCCGCGGCGAGCGCCTCGCCGGCGCCTCGCTCGCCGACCTCATCACCGGCTAGGCACCAGCCGCCGCCGGGGCCGCCGCCCGCCTTCTTGCCGCCCAGGGGGCTCATGGGTACAATACCCGCCTCCCGCACCGTGGGGCAGTAGCTCAGCTGGGAGAGCACCACGTTCGCAACGTGGGGGTTGAGGGTTCGAATCCCTTCTGCTCCACCATTTCCCGCCGGCTCGCGTCTGGCATGCTCGACCACGAGATCCCCGCCGCGGCCGAGACGGCGGTTGTGCACGCAGATCGCAGGGGGCCGCTGCGCGCCGATCTTCGCGCTCTCATCGCCCTCGCAACGTACACCACCGTTGCTTTCGCGTATCTGCGACCCATCTGGAAGACCTTCAGCAACCAGGTGCCTGGGGAACCCGGCGACCCCCTGTTCACGACCTACATTCTCAAATGGGTGGTGCATCAGGCACGGATAGGTTTTCCCAACCTTTGGGACGCGCCATTTTTCTTTCCTCAGCATGGCGCGCTCGCGCTTTCAGATCACATGATCGGGCCGGCGCTCTCGATCGTCTTCCTCGCCAACCCGGTCACCGGCTACAACCTGCTCTTCTTCTCATCCTTCGTGCTCTGCGGTCTCAGCACCTGGTGGGTTCTTGAGCGGAGCGGCTGTTCGTTCGTGGCGGCGCTCGCTGGCGGCGCGATCTTCGCCTTCTCACCGCTGCGCTTCACCAATACCAATCATCTGTTGCTGCTCATCGCGCAGTGGATACCGCTCGTCTTGTGGTCGTTCCATCGCTTGCTGATCGAGCGCACGGTGAAGACGGCGCTGGTCTTCCTGGGGTTCTACGGCCTGCACGTGCTCGGCGGCTGCTACCTCGCCTACATGATTCATTTCCCTCTGCTCGCCATCCTGGTCAGTCGCTGGGTCGAGGAGGGAAGGAGGCTCTTCTCGCCATCGTCTCTGCGCGTGCTCGTCCCCACGGGGGTTGCGGCAGCGACGCTCACCGCGATGATCTTCCTGCCGTACGTGACCAGGGCGCACGAGCTTCACTTGACTCACGACGACGAGAGCGAGGTGGTTCGCAACAGCGCGGCGCTCACCAGCTACGTCAGCCCTTCACCTCAGAATTGGTACTTTCTCCATCCGCGCGATCTGGTCGCCTTCGGGCGGCGTTTCGCGCTCGCGCAGCCGTTCTTGCGCAACGAAGGCTCGCTCTTCGCCGGCTTTCTTCCCACGCTCTTCCTGGTCGTTGGGTTCCGCGGGCTCTGGCGTCGCCAGCGAGCGCGTCCCAGCACGCCACCGGTTGCCAGGCGGCGCATCGTCCTGACCGCGCTGCTGGCTGTCGCGGTGGCTCTCTACCTCCTCGGCGATACCTTAACTCTCGGTTTGACGCAGACCACCTGGCTCACCGACCGGGTGCCATGGGCTCCAGCTCCGACGTTGACGAGGCTCGGGGTGTGTTTTCTCGCCACGGTGGCGCTGTGGATCTGGCTGCACGGTCGTTGGCGGGAAGGGCCTTCGCGCTGGAAAGAGGTCGCTCCCTGGGAACGCGCGGTCGCGTATTCAGGGATCGTTTGCTTCCTGCTCTCTCACTCGCTCGTCTACCTGGCTTTGATGCGAGTGGTGCCTGGCATGTCCAGCATGCGCGCCCCCACTCGTTTTGGCCTCCTGTTCTCCTTCGTCGTTGCCTTTTTCGCCGCGCATGGCCTCGACCGCTTTCGCGAGGCAGTCAAGGGCTCTTGGTGGCGTACGGCCGCCAGCGGAGGCGTCCTCGTGCTTCTCCTGCTCGAGCTGGCACCGCGGCCCCTGCGCTGGGTCGAGGTGCTGCGCGAGGGCGACTTCCCCGCTGTCTACGCCTGGGTTGCGGCTCATTCGGAGGTGCGAGCCCTCGCTGAGGTGCCCATGCGCCAGAACTGGCGAGAGGTGGGGCCGATGTACTACTCCTCGCGGCACTGGCGACCCATCGCCAACGGTTACAGCAGCTTCGTCCCGCAGCTCCACCGCAACCTGGCGAGCCATCTCGTCGCGCTTCCCGATCTGGGCGGCCTCGCCCTGCTCGACCAAGTCGGCGTCACCCACATCATCGTCCACACCGACCAAGCGGCGAGGCGGATGGGCAACCCTTCTGGACGAGACGCGATGATGCGCCGGTGGGAACGAGAATTCACCGGCCGCGTAGCGCTCGTCTTCGACGCGGAACCTGACCGCGTGTACCGTCTCCTGCCAATCCGGCTCGCGAGCCTGGGGCGAAACCAGGCTTGCCGTCAACCGGAGGAGCAGCGGCGACCGGCGGTGCCGCAGGTACGGAGCGCCGAGCGACTCGGGGAGCTGGATGAGAGGCCTCCTGTGCCGGATAGGCTCACCCGCTGGGGAGCCGGAGCCGGGCGCGCAGCCCTCCCGCCGACCGATTGGCGAGCGCCAGCGAGCCGCCGTAGAGCTCGGTGAGATCGCTGACGATGGCGAGGCCGAAGCCGGAGCCCGGGGCGGCTTCGTCGGCTCGGACGCCGCGCTGGAGGACCGCTTCGAGGAGCGACGGGTCGAGGCCCGGGCCGTCGTCCTCGACTTCGATGACGACGGCCGCGGCATCCGCCGGCACGCGCCCGGCCTCGGCCGTTCTCCTCCTCGACCGGATCGACGACCGAGTGGTCGATGCCGCGCGCCGGACGCCCGGGGCGGGCGACGCCGAGGCCCGTCCGGTCATCCCCGCGCGGATCCTGGTGGGGCCGGACACCTGGGCACCGCTCGTCCTCTTCGTCGTCCGCGATTTCGGCGACCTGCGCGTCGACCGGATGAGCCGGGATGCCGGGACCCGGCCGCCGGGCGACGACGAGATCCTCCTCGAGCGCTCGGGGTTGTCCGTCGCCCATGCCGGGATCGGCGACCGCGTCACCGTGCGCACCGGCGGACTCGAGCGACGGCTGCGCGTCGCCGGCACCGCCCGCGCCGCCGGCCTGCCGCCGGGATGGATGGATCACGTCGTCACCGGCTTCGTCTCCTGGCGCTCGGTCGCGCGCACCGGGCAGCCGGCGGAGCGCGCCGTCCTCCGCATCGTCGTCGCGGGCGACCGCCTCGACGCGGCGCAGATCCGGAAGGTCGCCGGCCGGGTCAAGGACTGCCTCGAGCACGAGGGCAACCGCGTCCTGCGCATCGACGTGCCGGCACCGGGGCGCCATCCGCATGCTGGCGACGACGGCGAGCCTCAACGTCGCCGAGCGCTGGCGCGAGATCGGGATCCTCGGCGCGCTCGGCGCCACGCCGCGCCGCATCGCGCTCGACGTGGTGCTCGAGGGCCTGCTGCTCGGCGCCCTCTCCTGGTGCGCCGCGCTCCTCGCCGCGGTACCGATCACCTTCGCGCTCGACGCGGCGACGGGAAGGACGTTCATCCACTCGGCGCTCGACTTCTACCTGTCGCCGCGCGCGGCCGGCGCCTGGCTCCTCCTGGCGCAGGCCCTCGGCGCGCTGGGCAGCCTCTACCCCGCCTGGCGCGCGTCTCGGCTCACCGTTCGGGAGGTGCTCGCCCATGCGTAAGCGTACGTCCTGGCTGCTCCTGCTCTGCCTCGCGATCCTCCTTGCCGCGACCGTCTACGGCGGCGGCGGATGGATGTGGCGAAAGCTCCTCGAGATGCACGGCATCAGGCCCCACGCGGCGCCGGCCGGCGCCGCCGCCGCGGCCGGCGAGCTCGATCGCTGACCGCGGCGACCTCCTGGGTCGTTCTTGCGCTGGCTCGGGGGGGCGATCCCTCTCGCTTCCTTTCGCCACCACCGAAGTGTCGCGCGCGGCCGGAGGTTTCTGGACTCCTCGGCCCTCCTCTGCTATACCTGCCTCCCCTAGCTTCCAAAAATGGGTTCCCGGCTCTTCCGGTTCCGGTTCAGCCGCGCGGAGGAACACGACCATGGTCTCCTTCCGAGTCTCCTCGAGGGCCGTCTCGACCTCGATCCTCAGCTCCGAGGCGAAGCGCGCCCTTCGCGTCTCCCTCGCCCTCTTCTCCCTGCTGGCGACCGGCGCCATGGCGCAGGACCTCAGCCGGGGCAATGCGGCGCCGCCGCTGGCGAAGGGCTCCGGCAAGCCGACGGAGCTGACCATGGTCCGCGCCGGGAGCACGTCGGTCGACCTCAGCACCCTGCCGGTCGCCAAGCCCAAGAAGCGGGAGCGGCCCGAGCGCGAGGAGCCGGACGTCGTCCCCGTGCCGCTGCCCGGCAGCTCGCCGCAGAGCACGCCGGTGCCGCCGGTCGGCCTCCTGGCCGCCGCGCCGGCGCCACAGGCGAGCTTCGCCGGCCTCGACTTCAACACCTGGGGCGCCGGCCATCCGCCCGACCCGGTGGGCGACGTCGGCCCGACCTACTACATCCAGGCCGTCAACACCTCGATCGGCATCTTCCGCAAGTCGGACGGCGTACGCGTCGCCGCCTTCACCTACGACACCTTCATGAGCCAGGGGCACTTCGGGAACCTCTGCGACACCGACAACTTCGGCGATCCGGTGGTGCTCTACGACACCTTCGAGGACCGCTGGATGATCACCGACTTCGCCTTCCAGCTCGACGGCTCGGGCAACGTCATCAACCCGCCGGGCGCCTACCAGTGCTTCGCGGTCTCCAAGTCGGGCGACCCGGTCGCCGGCGGCTGGAACTACTACTCGCTCCACCTCACCGACGGCTTCGGCGACTATCCGAAGTTCGGCGTCTGGCCGGACGGCATCTACATGTCGGCCAACGTCTTCGCCTTCGCCGCCGGCGGCTCGTTCATGGCGCCGCGGGTGTGGGCGCTCAACAAGGCCCAGATGTACGCCGGCAACCCGACCATCCAGATCGTCCAGTTCAACGCGCCGTCGGCCGAGTTCACCCTGCTGCCGGCCAACGCCCGGCTGCAGACCGGCACGCCGCCGGCGGGCTCGCCGAACTACTACAGCGTCGTCTGGCAGTTCACCAACGCCGTCTCGGTCTACAAGTTCCACGTCGACTGGAAAAGCATCTCGCTCTCCACCTTCACCGGCCCCTTCATCGCCATCGCGCCGGCGAGCTGGGCGGCCGCGGGCTCCACGGTGCCGGCGCCGGGCGGCAACACGACGGACACCCTCAGCCCGCGGCTGATGATGCAGAACCAGTACACCAACCTGGGCGGCGTCGAGTCGCTGTGGGACAGCCACACCGTCCTCGGCGGCGCCGCGGCGACCGCCGCGCCCCGCTTCTACCAGGTGACCGTCACCGGCGGCACGGTGGGCGCCACCACCGCGCAGGCGGCGACGGATACCCCCGACACCACGGTCAACCGCTTCATGCCGAGCGTCGCCGTCGACCGCGCCGGCGACATGGCGATGGGCTACAGCGCCTCGAGCAGCACGCTCTTTCCGGCGATCCGCTACGCCGGGCGCTTGGCGGCCGATCCTCTCGGCACCCTGCCGCAGACCGAGACCTCGCTGGTCGAGGGCAGCGGCGCGCAGAACGTGACGACGCGCTGGGGGGACTACAGCGCCATGTCGCTCGACCCCAACGGCTGCACCTTCTGGTACACCAACGAGTACTACCTGGTGACCGGGGGGAACTGGCAGACGCAGATCGGCGCCTTCCCCTTCCCCACCTGCACCACGGTCGCCACCGGCACCCTGCAGGGGACGGTCACCGCGACGGTCGGCGGCGCGCCGATCGCCGGCGCCACGGTGACCCTCGGCAGCCGCACGGCGACGACCGACGGCAGCGGCTTCTATTCGTTCGCCAACCTCCCCTCCGGCACCTACCCCAGCATCACGGCGAGCGCGCCGGGATACATCCCGAGCACCGCCACCGGCATCGTGGTGAGCGACGGGGCGACGACGACGCAGAACTTCTCGCTCGCCACGGCGCCGACCAGCGGCTGCCCGACCGACACCAGCCAGGCGGATTTCCAGACCGGCGTGGCGACCAACCTCGACCTCACCTCGAGCCCCGGCAACGCCCTGCTGCTCAATGCCGCCAACATCGACCAGCAGAACACCTCGGTCACCGCCAACGGCTTCGCCGTCACCAGCACCTCCTGGGCCAGCCAGACCTTCACCGCCGGCGTCACCGGCCAGCTCACCCAGGTGGATCTCGACCTCTTCTGCAGCGGCTGCACGGGGACGACCCCCAACATCACGGTGTCGATCCGCGCCACCACCGGCGCCACCCCGGTGCCGACCGGCGCCGACCTCGCCACGGCGACGATCCCCGGCTTCAGCAGCGGCGCCGGCGGCTTCTTCAGCGCCGTCTTCGCCAGCCCGCCGACGCTCACCGCCGGCGTCCGCTATGCGATCGTCTTCCGCGCCGTGTCGAACCCCTCCGCGGGGACCTACGCCTACGTCTGCAGCTGCACTCCGAACACCAATCCGTACACCACCGGTCAGCGGGTCACCTCGACCAACAGCGGCGCGACCTGGACGGCCGACGTCACCGCCGGCGGGCGCGACCTCGGCTTCAAGACCTACATGAAGACCGGCTTCGCGACGGCCGGCGACCTCATCTCGTCGTTGAAGGACAGCAACCCGGCGGTGGGCTTCACGACGGTCTGGTCGACGCTCTCCTGGAC
Organism: uncultured Acidobacteriota bacterium; assembly: GCA_963755825.1. Classification (GTDB taxonomy): domain Bacteria; phylum Acidobacteriota; class Thermoanaerobaculia; order Multivoradales; family UBA5704; genus DATBQN01. The sequence continues at coordinate 2,488,762 of CAVWLA010000001.1, forward strand.
CGCCACGACGCCGGCCAACACCAGCGTCCAGTTCCAGGTCGCCGCCAGCAACTCGCCGATCGGACCCTTCAGCTTCGTCGGTCCCGACGGCACCGCGGCGACCTTCTTCACCGCCAGCGGCGCCTCTCTCGCCCAGTTCGACGGCAACCGGTATCTCGAATACCGCGCCTATCTGGCGACCACCGACAAGACGATGACGCCGACCTTGAGCGACGTCACCGTCTGCTTCACCTCGGTCCCGCTGCCCGACCTCGCCATCACCGTCACCGACGGTGTCGCGACGGCGGTGCCCGGCGGGTCGGTCACCTACACCATCACGGCGTCGAACGGCGGTGCCACGACGGCCTCGGGCGCCGCGGTCGCCGACAGCTTCCCCGCCTCGCTCGCCTGCACCTGGACCTGCGCCGGCGCCGGCGGCGGCACCTGCACGGCCTCCGGCTCCGGCAACATCAGCGACACCGTCAACCTGCCGGCCGGCGCCAGCGTCACCTACACCGCGAGCTGCGCCATCTCGCCCGCGGCGACGGGAATGTTGATCGACACCGCGACGGTGACGTTCGCCGGCGATCCCAACGCCGCCAACAACAGCGCCACCGACACCGACACGCTGACGCCCCAGGCCGACCTCGCCATCACCAAGACCGACGGCGTGACGACGGCGACGGCGGGCAACTCCACCACCTACACCATCACCGCCTCGAACGCCGGCCCCAGCAATGCGACCGGCGCCTCGGTGGCCGACACCTTCCCGGCCTCGCTCACCTGCACCTGGACCTGCGCCGGCGCCGGCGGCGGCTCCTGCACCGCCGCGGGCTCGGGCAACATCGGCGATAGCGCCGGCCTGCCGGCGGGCGGCAGCGTCACCTACACGGCGAGCTGCAACATCTCGCCGGCCGCCACCGGCACGCTCTCCAACACCGCCATGGTGACGGCTCCGGCCGGCGTCACCGACCCCACACCGGGCAACAACTCGGCGACCGACAGCGACACCCTCGCGGTCTCCACCGACCTCGCCATCACCGACACCGACGGCGTCACCACGGCGACCGCCGGCGGCTCGGTGACCTACACCATCACCGCCTCGAACGCCGGACCGAGCAACGCGACCGGCGCCACGGTGGCCGACACCTTCCCGGCTTCGCTCACCTGCACCTGGACCTGCGCCGGCGCCGGCGGCGGCACCTGCACGGCGTCCGGCTCCGGCAACATCAACGGCACCGTCAACCTGCCGAGCGGCGGCAGCGTCACCTACACCGCGAGCTGCACCATCTCGGCCGCCGCCACCGGAACGGTCTCGAACACCGCCACGGTGACGGCGCCCGCCGGCGCCACCGACCCGACCCCGGGCAACAACTCGGCGACCGACAGCGACACCCTGGGGGCCTCCGCCGACCTCGCCATCACCAAGACCGACGGCGTCACGACGGCGACGGCCGGCGGCTCGGTGACCTACACCATCACCGCCTCGAACGCCGGTCCCAGCAACGCGACCGGCGCGACGGTGGCCGACACCTTCCCGGCCTCGCTCACCTGCACCTGGACCTGCGTCGGCGCCGGCGGCGGCACCTGCACGGCGTCCGGCTCCGGCAACATCAACGGCACCGTCAACCTGCCGAGCGGCGGCAGCGTCACCTACACCGCGAGCTGCACCATCTCGGCCGCCGCCACCGGCACGCTCTCCAACACCGCCACGGTGACGGCGCCCGCCGGCGTCACCGACCCGAACCCCGGCAACAACTCGGCGACCGACAGCGACGCGCTGGGAGCGCAGGCCGACCTCGCGATCACCAAGACCGACGGCGTCACCACGGCGACTCCCGGCGGCTCGGCGACCTACACCATCACGGCGTCGAACGCCGGACCCAGCAACGCCGGCGGAGCGACCGTCGCCGATACCTTCCCGGCCTCGCTCACCTGCACCTGGACCTGCGTCGGCGCCGGCGGCGGCACCTGCACGGCAGCGGGCTCGGGCAACATCGCCGACACCATCAACCTGCCCAGCGGCGCGAGCGTCACCTATACCGCGAGCTGCACCATCTCGTCGTCGGCGACCGGCACGCTCTCCAACACCGCCACGGTGGCGGCGCCGGGGAGCGTCACCGATCCCACCCCGGGCAACAACTCGGCGACCGACACCGACACGCTGGGCGCCCAGGCCGACCTCTCGATCACCAAGACCGACGGCGTCACCACGGCGACACCCGGCGGCTCGGTGACCTACACCATCACCGCCGCGAACGCCGGCCCCAGCGACGCGACGGGTGCGACGGTCGCCGACACCTTCCCGGCCTCGCTCACCTGCACCTGGACCTGCGCAGGCGCCGCCGGCGGCACCTGCACGGCGTCCGGCTCCGGCAACATCAACGGCACCGTCAACCTGCCGAAGGGCGGCAGCGTCACCTACACCGCGAGCTGCACCATCTCGGCCGCCGCCACCGGGACGCTCGCCAACACCGCCACGGTCACGGCGCCGGCCGGCGTCACCGATCCGGCACCCGCCAACAACTCGGCGACCGACACCGACGCCCTGGGAGCTTCGGCCGACCTCGCCATCACCAAGACCGACGGCGTCACCACGGCGACGGCGGGCGGCTCGGTGACCTACACCATCACGGCCTCGAACGCCGGTCCGAGCGACGCCGCCGGCGCGACGGTCGCCGACACCTTCCCGGCCTCGCTCACCTGCACCTGGACCTGCGCCGGCGCCGCCGGCGGCACCTGCACGGCGTCCGGCTCCGGCAACATCAACGGCACCGTCAACCTGCCGAAGAGCGGCAGCGTCACCTACACCGCGCACTGCACCATCTCGGCGGCGGCCACCGGCACGCTCGCCAACACCGCCACGGTGACGGCGCCCGCCGGGGTCACCGATCCGAACCCCGGCAACAACTCGGCGACCGACACCGACACCGTGGCGGCCGCCGGTGCCGCGGTCTCGGGCACCAAGACGGCCGCCGGATCGTTCGTCGTCGGCGGCACCATCACCTACACCATCGTGCTGACGAACGCCGGTCCCGGGGCGCAGGCGGACAACCCGGGCAACGAGCTCACCGACGTGCTGCCGGCGCAGCTCGCGCTGGTCGCCGCCAGCGCGACGAGCGGCACCGCCCAGGCGACCGTCGCCACCAACACGGTCACCTGGAACGGCGCCATCCCCGCCGGCGGCTCGGTGACGATCACCATCACCGCCACCATCCAGCCCATCGCCGCCGGACAGACGGTCTCCAACCAGGGGACCATCGCCTTCGACGCCGACGGCAACGGCACCAACGAGTCGAGCGCGCAGACGGACGATCCCAATGTCGCCGGGGCCGCCAACCCCACGGCCATCACCGTGGCCGGCGCCGCCCCTGCCATCCCGACCCTGTCGACCACCGGTCTGGCCCTGCTGGCGCTCAGCCTCGCGGTCCTCATGATCGCGCTGATGCGGCGCCGGCGCGGCGCCGCCTGATCGGCGGTCGGAGCAGGAGCGAAGGGGCGACCGCGAGGAGGCGATCGCGGCGCCCCGGACGGTGCGGCACGACCTCGCCGAGCTGGACCTCGCGGCAGGCGCAGGCGCGGCGAGATCGAGCCCGGCGGTCGTGCTGCTCCGCCTGAAACGCGACGGCCGCCGCATCCACCCTCGAGGAGCTCGATCGCTCCACGCCGCCCGATCGCACGGGCCCGGTGGACGAAGGCGAGGCCATTCTGCTAGAAGGCGGCATCCCTCGAGCCATCATGGGCAGCGCATCGCGAGTCCTCGTCATCTCCGGCATGCACCGGTCCGGAACGTCGCTGTTGGCGGCTCTCGCCGCCGCGGCCGATGTCGACATGGGGGGCGAGATGGTGAGCGGCGGCCGCGGCAACCGGCGCGGGCATTTCGAGGACGCCGAGTTCGTGCGCTTTCACGAGGGCTGTCTGGAGCGGCGGGGTGCCGGGCCGCTGGCGCCGCCGTGCGAGGGGGTGCCGGAGGTGAGCGCTGCGGAGGAGGGCGCGGCGTGGGAGCTCGTGGCACGTCGCGCCGGCAAGGCGGCGTGGGGCTTCAAAGATCCGCGGACGGCGCTCTTCCTGCCGCTCTGGGAGCGCCTCCTCGCCGGCTCCTGCTTCCTCTTCCTCTACCGCCACCCCGCCGAGGTGGCGCTGTCGCTCCTGCGGCGCGGCATCGACCTCGAGGTGCAGCTCGATCCGGCGACGGCGGTCCGCGCCTGGAGGATCTACAACCGCCGGATCCTCGCCTTCCGCGAGCGCTGCCCGGAGCGCTGCCTGCTGCTCTCCATCGCCGCCGTCCGCCGCGACCTGCCGGCGGCGCTCGCCCTTGCCGCGGCGCGCTCGGGCCTGCCGCTGGCGCGCGCCACCGGCGAGACGATCTTCGCGCCGGACGAGCTGCGCACCGGCCTCGCGGCGAGCGATGTGGACTGGTGCTCCGCGATGCCGGAAGCGATGGAGATCTATCGCCAGCTGGAGGCGGCCGCCGACCTCCCGGCCGTTGTGCCGGACGGCGGCGATCGCGAGGTGGAGATCCAGCCGAGCGCGACGCCGCGGGAGCGCGAGAGCCAGGAGGCGAGCGAGCACCTGCTCGCCGCGGCGCTCACGGCGCGGACGGGAGCGCCGCCGACCGCCGTGCCGCTCGACGCGCGGCGCACCTTCTCCGAGCTCAAGCTCGAGCTGGCGCGGCGCGACGACCACCTGCGCGATCTGCGGGCGAGGATCGACCGCCTTACCGGCCGCGTCGAGGAGCTCGGCGGCGAGCACCGCCAGCTCGTCGCCCGTCTCGGCGAGATCGAGAGCACGCGCGCCATGCGCCTCGTCCGCGCCTACTGGGGCACGGCCCGGCGCCTGCGCGGCTGGCGGCGGCAGACCGCGTGGGATCTCCGCCGTGCCGCCGGCGGGCACCGGCCGCCGCCGGCGGCGGAGATCGTCGTCGGCTGCGTGGCGGAGAACGATCCCCGCTTCCTCGCCCAGGCGCTCCTCCTGGCGCGCTCGCTGCGCTGGTTCGGCGGCTCGCTCGCGGCGTCGCGGCTGCTCGTCTGCGTCGTCGCCGGCGGCACCGACAGCATCGATGCGGCAGCGCGCGCGCGGCTGGCGAGCGCCGGCGCCGAGGTTCGCGCCGTCGCGCCGTTCGACCGCCGCAACCCGCAGGCCAACAAGCTGCAGTTCTTCGCCGAGGCGCTCGATGGTAAGGACGGCGCCGCCGCGCGCGGCCTGCTGCTCCTCGACTGCGACACCGCGGTGGTGCGCGATCCGCTGCCGCTCCTCGCCGGCGGCGCCCTGCAGGCGAAGATCGCCGACGTCCCCTCGGTCACCCACGAGACCTTCGAGCGCCTCTTCGGCCACTACGGGCTGCCGCTACCGCGCCGCCGCTACCGCACGACGCTGCTGCCGGAGGCCACCATCCTCTACTGCAACAGCGGCGTCGTCTTCCTCACCGCCGACGTCGCCCGCGAACTCGTCCCCGCCTGGCGGGCGTGGAACCGCCGCCTGCTCGACGCGCGCGAGCTGCTGGGGAGCGCCGGCCACCACGCCAACCAGGCGAGCCTCACCCTCGCCCTCGCCGAGCACCCCGTCCCCTTCGCCGAGGCCACCGCGGCGCTCAACTTCCCGCTCCACATGGGCCACCTCGAGCGCCCCGCCGAGGTGCTCGCCATCGACCCCGCCATCCTCCACTACCACGAGGCGATCGACGAGCGCGGCCTGCTGCGCCCCACCGGCGCGCCGCGCGCCCAGGCGCGGATCGAGGCGCTCAACCGCCGGCTCAGCGAGGAGATGGCGGAGCGGGCGGCCGATCGCCGCCAAACCTAGGGAGCTCCTCGAGGCGTCTTACGTTCTTCGTAAGATGTAGCCTATGAGGCGAGAAACCCGAGTGACCAGCAAAGGCCAGGTCGTCATCCCCAAGCCCATCCGCGAGCAGCTCCGATGGGGGTCGGGTGCTCAGCTTGCCGTCGAGATCATGAGCGATGACGCCGTGCGTCTGGCTCCCCTCGAGGTGGGAGACCCCGTCGAGGCCCTCTATGGTTGCTTGAAGGATCTGCCCGGAGATCCGATCGCGGCGCTCGAAGCCGACCACCTAGCCGAAATCGAAGCGGATGAGCGCGGGCAGCGTAGCGGTCGTTGATTCCTGGGCAATCCTGGCGCTGTTGCGAGCAGAGGAGCCGGGCGCCACGGCGATGCGCCGGTATCTTCGCCGGGCTCAAAATGGCAACCTCTGGCTGCTGATGAACCTGGTCAACCTCGGTGAGGTCTTCTACCGCCTCATCCAGCTCGTTGGAGAGGTGAGTTCGATCTCAAAATCCGCGGCCTAGTGCACTGCACGGTTAGGTTGCTGTTGAATGTTGGGCGGTGGTTCGAGCGCGCTCGACAGCGTTCAGGATCGATTCCGCTGACTTCGTCCAGATGAAGGGTTTGGCGCTTTCTTGGTTGTGAACCTCAATGTAGCGGCGGAGCTCTTGGCGCAAAGCCTCGACACTGGAGAAAACACCGCGATAGAGAGCGCGGCGCTCCAGCTGGCCGAACCACCCTTCTACGGCGTTGAGCCACGAGGCGCTGGTCGGTGTGAAATGGACCTTGATCCTCGGGTGGGCGTCGAGAAACTCCCGGACTTCCTTGGTTTTATGCGTGCTGCTGTTGTCCATGATGAGATGCAGGTCCAGGTGACCTTCCACGTTGCCCTCGATCTGACGGAGGAAGGCCAGGAACTCCCGGCTGCGATGCCGCTTCGTGATTCGGCTCATGACCTTGCCGCTGGCGATGTCGAAGGCGGCATACAGACTGGCCGTCCCGTGGCGTTTGTAGTCGTGCGTCCGACGCTCGATTTGCCCAGGCCGAAGCTGCAGAAGGGGCTGGGTACGATCCAGCGCTTGAATCTGCGTCTTCTCGTCAACCGACAGCACCACCGCGTTGTCCGGCGGTTGCAGGTAGAGGCCCACCACATCGACGACTTTTTCGGCAAACTGCGGATCGTTGCTGATCTTGAAAGTCCGCAGCCGATGGGGGCGCAGGTCCGACGCCGCCCACACCTGCTGCACCTGCCACTGCGTTACGCCTGCGTACTTCATCATCAGCCGCAGACTCCAATGCGTAGCCTCGTTGGGAATACGCTTGGTGGTCAGATCCAGGATCTTCTTCACCGTTGCCGACGTGAGCTTTCGAGGCTGCCCCGGGCGAGGCAGATCCCTCAATCCCGCCAAGCCCTGAGCACGATAGCGAGCACGCCATTTGAAGACGGTCACCGTCGACACGCCGAGCTGCTGTCCGATCTCAGCTGCGCTCTTGCCCTCGCTGCTCAGAACAACGATGCGAGCGCGCTCGATGTGACTCTGGCGCATTGTCGGACGGCGCAGCCACGACTGCAGCTCCTCCAGGTCTCCCGGCTTCAGATTCACTTCCTTCGCAGGTCTCGCCATACCGGAAGTAAATCACAAAACTCCCTTATAAGCAAGCGAATTAACCGTGCAGCACACTAGCTTGGAGAGGAGAGTCGCAGCGGCTACGGCTTCTGCGGCTCTGCGACAGACGTCGGTAGAGGGCCGGCGGCAGCGCCGCGGCGGCGCAGCCGGCCGTGCTCGCGGAGCTGGCGGCAGATCGCGGCGGCGACCTCGCGGTTCGCCTCTTCGCTCAGGTGACCGGCATCGAGGAAACGCGGTCCGCTGGTGTCGGCGAAGAGGCCGCCGAGATCGGTGAGCTCGTCCGGGTCGCGCGCCGCCCACTCGCGCGCCAGGAGCGCCTCGGCGCCGAGAAGCACGCCGCGGGCGGCGATCGTCGCCGCGGAGCGCGCCTCATACGGCGTCAGACGCCGTTTCTCGAGGATCGACGGCTCGACGAAGAAGCTGACCTGGAAACCGTAGGCCGCGGCGAGCCCGGAGACCGCGCGGACGTTGGCGTCGAGCGCGCGGAACCCATCGTCGACGATGCGGGCCGCCGCCGCCGGCGCCGGCGCGGGCCGCGCGGCGGGCCGCGGCGCCGCCAGGCCGCTCAGCCGGAGAAGACTCGAACGAGAGACGAGGACCGCGAGCGCCGTGCGCGCCATCCGCCGCCCGCTCTGCAACAGGTTGAACTCGCGCCGCCGGTGGTCCTCGTTGAGCGGCACGCCGGCGCCGTCGTCCATGGCGCTCAGAAAGTCTGTGAAGCCGACGTAGAACACCACGACGTCCGGCACATCGCCGCGCTGCAGCTCGCGGAGGAGCGTGATCGCCGACTGCGTGCTGACGTAGCCGCTCTCGCCGAAGTTGGTGACCTCGGCGGCGACGCCGGCCGCGGCGAGATCGCGGGCGAGCTCCGAGGGGATGGTGTGGTCGTCGCGCACCCCCGTCCCCCAGATCGTCGAGCCGCCGAAGACGAAGATGCGGAGCGGCGCGCCGCCGGGAGCGCCGGCCGGCGCCGCCGGCTGCCGCCAGGTGCGGCGGAGCCCGCGCGCGTCGATGCCGATCAGCCGCCCGGCGAACGGCAGGCGCCGCCAGTAGACGTAGGGCTGCCAGCCCATCCGCGCGCTCCGCGCGTTCTCCCGGTAGAGCTCGGCCACCCAAGGCTGGCGGGGATAGCTGTCGGCGGCGAGACGGCGGTCGACCGCCGGCGGCCGCACCGCGAGCACCAGACGCGCCGCCACCTCGCCGAGGAGGAGAAGAGCCAGCGTCACCCCCACCGCGATCCACACCCGCGCCAGACCGCGGGCGAGCCGCCGGCCGCGCGGCTCGGCGCGCACCTCGCCCTCGCTCGCCGGGCTCATCGCCGGCGATCTCGTGAATTCTTCGCTGTCAAAGCCAGGCACCTCGTCTCGACGGCTCCTCGAGAATCCCTCGATCGCCATCCCGAGCGAAGCGCGGGGCCTGCGGGAGGGAACGCTCCAAATGGTTGATCGTATTGTACTTCGAGCCTCCCCCGCCGAGATCCTCGGCGCCGCTCAAGATGACAGCTCGCCACACCTCGCGGCACAGAGATCCTCGCGAGCCGTTGCGGTGCGCCCCAAAGAATCACCGGCCTCCGGCTATCATCTCGCGGTGTCCCTTCCGACAGCCCGTCTGAGCCGGCTCGCCCGCACCGCGCGCGAGAGACGATGCGTCCCCTCACCCGGCCGGCCTGCGGCCGGCGCGGCGCGCCGAGGCTGAGCCATCGACACCGGCCGCATCGTCCTCTTCACGGTGAGCGTGGCGGCTCTCGCCACGGCGCTCATCCTCGTCCCCGGCATCGCGCTCGGCTGGGCGCTCGCCCGGCGCGGCTGGCGCGGCCGGTCGCTGGTCGAGACCGCGGCGCTGCTGCCGCTGGTGCTGCCGCCGACGGCGGTGGGGCTCGCGCTCCTCCTCCTCTTCGGGCGGGCGGGGCCGCTCGGCGGCTTCCTCTGGGAGCATTTCGGCATCGAGGTCGCCTTCACCTGGCAGGCGGTGGTGCTCGCCTCGGCGGTGGTCTCCTTCCCGCTCCTCGTGCGCAGCGCCCGCGCCGCCTTCGAGGAGGTCGACCCCGCCCTGCCGGCGGTGGCGCGGACGCTCGGACGCTCGCCGCTCGCGACGCTCGCCGGGGTCGAGATCCCGCTCGCCTGGCGCGGCATCGTCGCCGGCGCCGTGCTCGCCTTCGCCCGCGCGCTGGGCGAGTTCGGCGCCACGATCCTGGTGGCGGGGAACATCCCCGGCCGCACGCAGACCCTCGCCCTCGCCCTCTTCCAACGCATCCAGATGGGGCACGACCGCGAGGCGGTCACCCTCGCCGGCATCTCGGTCGCCCTCGCCGCCCTCTCGCTCGCCGGCGCCGAGGCGCTGGTCGCCCGGCGGGAGCGGACGCTCTCGGGATAGGCGCCGTCGCCGCCGGCACGCCGTGACCGACTTCGTCGAGATCGACCTCGCCCTCGAGCAGGGCGGCTTCGCGCTCGCCGTCGCGGCGCGCCTCGGCGCCGCCGCCGCGGTGCTCGGACCGTCCGGCGCCGGCAAGACGACGCTCCTCGAGGCGATCGCCGGCCTCAGGCGGGCGCGCGGCCGGCTGGTGGTCGGCGGCGAGGTGCTGCAGGACAGCGCGGCGAAGATCTCCCTGCCGCCGGAGCGCCGCCGCCTCGGCTACGTGCCGCAGCAGGGCGCCCTCTTCCCCCACCTCTCCGTCCTCGGCAACCTCGTCTTCGGGCGGCCGCGCCAGGCGGGGCGGCGCGCCCGCCGCGCCGGCGGCGCCGACTTCGACGGCCTCGTCGCCGGCCTTGACCTCGCCCCCCTCCTCGCCCGCTACCCGCGGCACCTCTCGGGCGGCGAGCAGCGGCGCGTGGCGCTCGCCCGCGCCCTCCTGGCGCGGCCGCGGCTCCTCCTCCTCGACGAGCCGACCGCCGGCCTCGACACCGTCCGCGCCCGCAAAGCTCTCGCCGGCATCCGGCGGGTGCAGGCGGAGCTCGGCGTGCCGCTCCTCCTCGTCACCCACGACGAGCGCGAGGCGCTGGCGCTCGCCGCCGAGGTGGTGGTCCTCGAGGGCGGCCGGGTCCACTCGGCGGGTCCGGCGCGCGCGGTCCTCCTCGCCGCCCGGCGGCGCGGCACGGAGGGCGAGCGGCCCTGGGAAAACGTCGTCCCGGCGCGCCTCCTCCGCCACTGGCCGGAAGGGGGAACGAGCGAGGTGCGGCTCGCCGCGGACGGCGGCGCTGGGGCGGCCGGCGACGGCGAGACCGTCACCATCCCCTACACCCCCGACCTCGCCCCCGGCGCCGAGATCCTCCTCTCGATCGACGCCGAGGATCTCTTGATCGCGACGGTCTTCCCCACCGGCCTCTCCGCCCGCAACGCCGTCGCCGGCCGCATCGACGAGCTGTTGACCGCCGGCTCCTCGGTCTACGCGCGGGTCGGCCCCTGGCTCGCCCACCTGACCCTCGCCGCCGTCGCCGAGCTCGACCTCGCCGCCGGCACCCCCGTCTGGCTGGTCGCCAAGACGCACAGCTGGCGGGTGGTTTCCGGGTAGATCGCCGCTCGGCCGGCCCCAGCCGGGGCGACCTCGCATAGTCTTCTGACCACTGTTCGACTCAAGGAGCCCGCGAACGATGCCTCGACTCTGGCTCGGTCTTCTGGCTGGTTTGATCTACGGCGCGCTCTCCGCCGCGTCGATGCTACCGCTGCAATTTCCCGACAAGCGAGCCGCGCTCACCGGGGCCTTCCTCAGCCGCTTCGCGATCGGCCTGCTGATCGGCGCGGTCATCGGCTCGCCGCAGGTCGAGCGGCTCGGCGCGCCGGCCTGGCTCGTCGGCCTCGCCGTCGGCCTTCTCGTCAGCGCACCCGATGCCGTGGTGACGAAGGCGTATGCCCCAATCCTCGCTTTCGGAGCTATCGGCGGCGCCGCCATCGGCTGGATCGTCCGGCGCTGGGGCGTATAGCCCGTCCAAGAACCCGCTTTCACGAGTTGTCCGTCGCTCGCCCGGAGCGCCGGCCGTACGGCGGAAGCCGCGGCGATCTCGCGGAAATCTTCGGCGATCGACGCGATGCGGCGAGAGTTTCTGAGAAATCTCGGCCGCAGAGCAGGAAAAATCTCTTGGCGAAGGGAAATATCGAAAATTTCCAAGAAAAATTCGATTTTTCCTCTGCCGCGGCCGCCGCAGCGAAGAAAAATTGAAAGTTTCTCGGAAACATTCGAATTTTCCTCTGGTGCGACCGCCGCAGCGGAGAAAAATCAAAATTTTCCGCGCTTCGGCCGTCGCAGCGGAGAAACTCGCGAGATTTCTCTCGATCCCACCGCGCCGCCGTCTGAACCGCCAAAATTTCCAGCCCCTAGCTGCCGGCGAGGATCAGCGCTCGCTCTTTCCGCTCGCTTGTCGCCGCCGCGAGGGAACCGCGGCCAGATCCCTCTCGCCGGGCCCCGCTCCGTCGATCCCCCGCCTCAGTACGTCAGCGTCGTCGCGTAGGCGAAAGAGACCGGCTGGCCGTTGCGCGTCGCCGGCTGGAAGGTCCAGAACTGGACGCCGTCGAGGACGTGCTGGTCGAAGAGGGCGTCGAGGCCCTTGGTCACCCGCGGCTGCGTCAGGCAGCCCTCGGTATCGACCACCCCCTGCACCACCAGCGCGCCGTGGAGGCCGTCCGCCTTGGCGCGGGCGGTGTAGGTCGGCAGCGGGTGGAAGATCGGCTTCGGCGCGACGATGTCCTTGGCCTGGACCGGCGCGGCGACGTCGGAGCCGCCGATGTCTCCCAGGGCCCGGCCGACGCAGAGGACGCGGTGGGCGTAGGCCGCCTGGCTGCCGCTCGGATGGTTCTCCAGGTAGTCGCGCGCCTCGGCCACGGCGTCGCCGTAGTGCTCCCGCCGGACGAGGATCCAGGTGAGGGTCTTGAAGCCCCAGCTCTGCAGGTTGGGGTCGCTCCCCTGGTCGATCGATTGGCGGACGGCGCTCTCGGCGTCGGGGAGGTTGGCGCCGCGGGTGTCCTGCGGATCGACGAGGGCATAGGCGAGCGAGGCGTTGGCCGAGGCCTGACCGTTCAGGTCGGAGAGCTGCGCGATGGCGCTCCGCGCCGCCGCCGCGGACGAGGCGCGGTCGCCGACGGCGAGGTAGGCCTGCGCCAGCACCACCTGGCACTCGCCGCAGCGGCTGCCGGAGATCTGGTCGAGCAGCTGGACCTTGGCGATAGCGTCCTGCGCCTGGCCATGCTGGAGGAGCGACATCGCCGCGCGCAGCTCCGGATAGTTGGCGCCGGGATCGACGACATCGGCGGCGCGCGCGGCGCCGACCGTCCAGGCGGTCAGGGCCAGGCAGGCGGCGAGGAGAGGGTGTTTCATGACGACCTCCGGGGAGCCGCCCGCCGAAGCGGCGGAGGGCCGTCAGGAACGGGATGCGAGGATCGGACCAGCCGCGAGGCCGTCGATTTCGTCGCGCACCTCGACGAAGCTCATCGGCAACCACTTTGCCGTCACCTCGATCGGTGCGCCGCTCATCGGTTGATATCATGATATCGTTCGGTCATGAGTCAACTCGTGGTTCGCCGACTCGACGAGGCCGTGAAGCTCAAGCTGCAGCGTCGTGCGCGCCTCCATGGCCGCAGCACGGAGGAGGAGGTGCGCGAGATCCTTCGCGCCGCGGTGAGGGACGACGGGGGTGCGCGCGGCTCGCTCGGCTCGCGGCTCGCCGCCCGGTTCTCGGGTCTGGGCCTCGCGGAGGACATCCCCGAGCTGCGGGGCCAGCCCGCTCGCCCAGCCGATCTCGAGTCGTGATCATCCTGGACACCAGCGTGGTCTCGGCGCTCATGCGGAGCGAGCCGGATCCGGTGGTCGTTCGGTGGCTCGATGAGCTGCCGCCGGAATCCGTCTGGACGACGGCGATCACGGTCTTCGAGGTTCGCTTGGGTCTCGAGCTCCTCGCCGAGGGGCGCAGCCGACGGCTGCTGGAGGCAGCCTTCGAAGCGGCGCTCGAGGACGATCTCGAAGGCCGCGTGCTCCCCTTCGACCCGGCAGCGGCCGAGGCTGCGGGCCGCATCGCCGCCGAGCAGCGACGCGCCGGGCGGACGGTCGATTTTCGCGATGTCCAGATCGCCGGCCTCGCCAGGGCACGAAAATCGGCCGTAGCCACCCGCAACCTCCGCCATTTCGAAGGGCTCGGCTTGGATCTCCTGGACCCTTGGTCAACGTAGCCGCCAGCGCGGCCACCACGCCCCACTCGGTGGTCGACGTCGGCGCCGATCACCTCCTCGGCCGCCGGCGCGGCGCGGCGCTCGCGCGCCGCCGCGCTCAGGGGAACCGGCCGCTCGCCACTAGGAGGTCGAGGCGGGCCTGCCGCGCCGCGTCCTCCGCCATGGCGACGGCGGTGTCGGCGTCGCGGGCGCGGCGCTCGGCGTCGAGGACGTCGAGGCTGGTCGAGGCTCCGGCGCCGTAGCTCAGGTTGGAGATCTGCAGGGCGTCGCGGGCCTGCTGGGCGGCGTTCCTGGCGCTCAGGAGAGCGCGGTCGGCGGCGCCGATCGCCGCCGCGGCGGTGCGCACGTCCGAGCGCGCCTGGTCGCGGCCCGCGGCGAGGTTCGCCGCCGCCTCGTCGACCAGCGCCTTCCTCTCGTGGAAGCGGCCGCGGCGCAGGCCACCGTCGACGATCGTCCAGGAGAAGAGGAGCTGCGCCTCCGGGGTCTGCGCCCGCTGGAAGAGCGTCGCCGGCGTCTGGAAGAGATCCTGCAGCGCGAAGTCGAGCGTCGGCAGGGCATCGCGCCAGCTGTCGCGCAGCACGTGCTCGGCCGCCGCCTGGCGCGCGGCGAGCGTCTGGAGGTCGGTCCGCCGGGCGTCGAGGCCGGCGAGCGCCGCGTCCTCGCCGCTGTCGAGACCGGAGAAGTCGGGCTCGTCGGCGGCGTCGATCGGGCCGTCGGCGGCGACGAGCACCGCCAGCGCCTCCTCCGCCCGGCGCAGGTTGATCCGTGCCTGCTCGGCGAGCACCTCGTCGTTCGACGCCTCCTGCCCCGCCTGCACCTCCTCGAGCCGGCTGGCGATGCCGCCCACCTGCCGCTGGTGCGAGACGTCGAAGTGGGAGCGCGCCGTCGCCAGCGCCCGCTCGTCCGCCTCGAGCACGCGGTGGCGCTCGATCACCATGAGGAAGGTGTTCGCCGTCGCCACAGCCACCTTGCGGCGGACGTCGGCGGCGGAGAGCTCGGAGACCTTGCGGTCGTCGAGCGCGTGCGCCCACTGTGCCCAGCTCGCCAGGTCGACGAGCGGCACGGTGACGTTGCCGTTGGCGGTGGTCAAGCCGAGCGGCGTGATGACCTGCGAGCCGAAGGTGACGTCGCGCTGGAGGCGCGTGTAGGCAGCGTTCAAGGTGACGTGAGGGAGCGAATTGGCGCGCGCCTCCTCGACCAGGGCCGCCGCCCGCAGCACCTCGGCCGCCGCCTCGCGCACCGTCGGGTTGCCGGCGAGCGCGCGGTCGATGGCCTGGCGGAAGGTCAACCGCTCGACGGCGACCGGCGCGTCGGCGCCGGGCGCCGGGGTTGCAGTCGGAGCGGCCGGAGCGGTCTGCGCAGGCGGCGCCGGAGCCGCCTGTGCCGCCACCGGCCGCTCCGCGGCGAGCGCCAGCGCGGTCGAGAGCATGAGCGCCGCATGGGCGAGCGATTTCCCGCCGCTAAGCATGACCGCCTCCATCCGCCGCCGGCACAGACCCGGCGGCACCCTCCGGCTCCCTGGGCTTGCCGCCCTCGCCGCGGATGATGACGTAGAGCACCGGGATGACGACCAGGTTCAAGAGCGTCGAGGCGATCATGCCGCCGAAGACCGCCGTGCCCACCGAGTGGCGGCTCGCCTGGCCGGCGCCGGTGGCGAAGACCAGCGGCAGGACGCCGAGGATGAAGGCGAAGGAGGTCATCAGGATGGGGCGCAGGCGGATGTGCGCCGCCTCGATCGCCGCCTCGACGGTCGAGGCGCCGCGGCCGCGGAGCTGCTCGGCGAACTCGACGATGAGGATCGAGTTCTTCGCCGCCAGGCCGATCAGCATGACGAGGCCGATCTGGCAGTAGACGTCGTCCTGCAGGCCGCGGATCGCCTGCGCCGCCAAGGCGCCGAAGATGGCGAGCGGCACGGCGAGGAGGATGATGAAGGGGAGGGTGAAGCTCTCGTACTGCGCCGAGAGCACCAGGTAGACGACGAGGAGGCCGAGCCCGAAGAGGATCAGCGACTGGCCGCCGGAGCGGATCTCCTCGAGCGAGAGGCCCGACCAGTCGTAGCCCATGCCCGCCGGCAGGCTCTTCTTCGCCAGCGCCTCCATCTTGGCGATCGCCTGGCCGGAGCTGGTGCCCGGCGCCCCCTGGCCGTTGATCTCGGCCGAGCGGAAGAGGTTGTAGTGGCTGATCACCTGCGGCGCCGTCGACTCGCGGACGGCGACCAAGTTGGCGAGCGGGATCATCTTGCCGCTCGCCGCGCGGACGTAGAACTGCCGGATGTCCTCCGGGTTGGCGCGGAAGCGGCTCGCCGCCTGGGCGAAGACGCGGTAGGCGCGGTTGTTGAAGTCGAAGTCGTTGACGTAGACCGAGCCCAGGAAGGTCTGCATGGTGTCGGAGATCTGGCTGAGCGGCACGCCGAGGCTCTTGGCGCGGTCGCGGTCGATGGTGACGACGAGCTGCGGGTCGTTCGCCGTGAAGCTCGAGAAGAGGCCCTGCAGGCCGGGCGTCTTCGAGCCCTCGGCGACCAGGCCCTGGGTCGCCTTCTCGAGCGCCTCGACAGTGCCGCCGGCCTGATCCTCGACCTCGAACTGGAAGCCGCCGAACTGGCCGACGCCCTGGATCGCCGGCGGCAGGAAGGGCACCACGACCGCGCCCGGCAGGCTGATGAGCGGCCCGAAGAGCCTGCCGACCACCGACGCCGCCGAGTGCTCGGCGCCCTTGCGCTCGCCGAGCGGCTTCAAGCTGGCGAACATCAGCCCGCGGTTGGGGGCGTTGCCGCCGAAGCAGAAGCCGGTCACCGCGAAGACGCTGTTGATCTCCGGCACCTTGGCGAGGATCGCCTGCGCCTGGCGGCGATCTTCGTCGTGTAGTCGAGCGAGGCGCCGGCCGGCGCCTGGATGATGATGATGAGGTAGCCCTGGTCCTCGTCGGGCACGAAGGCGGTGGGCACCAGGCGGAAGATCCAGTAGGTGAGGCCGAGGCCGACGAGGAAGAGCGCGACGACCAGCCAGCGGACCTTCATCAGGCCTGGAGCATCCGCTGGTAGCCGGTGGTGAGGCCGTCGATGCCACGGTTGACGCTGCGGAAGAACGCCCCGTGCGGCCGCTCGCCGCGCCCGAGCAAGAGCGCCGAGAGCGCCGGCGTGAGCGTCAGCGCGTTGAAGGCGGAGAGGGCGACCGAGAAGGCGATGGTGAGCGAGAACTGCTTGTAGAGGCGGCCGGTGGTGCCGGGGAAGAAGGCGACCGGCACGAACACCGCGACGAGCACGAGCGAGGTGGCGATGACGGCGCCGGTCACCTCGCGCATGGCGACCGAGGCCGCCTCCATGACGCCGCTGTGGTCGTCGTGGATGTGGCGCTGGATGTTCTCGATGACGACGATGGCGTCATCGACGACGAGGCCGGTGGCGAGCGTGATGCCGAAGAGGGTGAGCGTGTTGATCGAGAAGCCGAAGCAGCTTGACGAAGGCGAAGGTGCCGACGAGCGACACCGGGATGGTGATCGCCGGGATGAGCGTCGACCGCCAGTCCTGCAGGAACAGGAAGATGACGGCGATGACGAGGAGGATCGCCTCGGCGAGGGTGATGAGCACCTCGCGGATCGAGTCGCCGACGACCGTCGTGGTGTCGAAGGCGACGGCGCGCTCGAGGCCGGGCGGGAAGCGCTTGGCGAGGCGCGCCAGCTCGGCGCGCACGTCGCGGTCGACGTCGAGCGCGTTGGCGCTGGGGAGCTGGAGGACGCCGAAGCCGATCGCCGGCGTGCCGTTGAAGCAGCAGGTTCGAGGTGTAGCTCTCGGCGCCGAGCTCGGCGCGGCCGACGTCCTTCAACTGGACGAGCGTGCCGTCGGGGCGCGCCTTGAGGACGATGTTGCCGAACTCGGCGGGCTCGGAGAGCCGGCCGACGGCGCGCACGCTGATCTGGTAGCTCTGCCCCGGCGGCGCCGGCGGCTGGCCGACCGAGCCCGCCGCCACCTGCACGTTCTGCTCGGCGAGCGCCGCCACCACGTCGGAGGCGGTGAGCTGCCGCGCGGCGAGCGAGCACGGGGTCGAGCCAGAGGCGCATCGAGTACTTGCGCTCGCCGAAGATGATGACGTCGCCGACGCCGTGCACGCGCTTGAGCGCGTCCTTGATGTAGACGTCGGCGTAGTTGGAGAGGAAGAGCTGGTCGTACTCGCCGTGCGCCGAGTAGACGCCGGCGACGAGGACGAAGGCGGTCGAGTTCTTGGTGACGGTGACGCCGGTCTTCTTCACCTCGTTGGGCAGCCGGCCGAGGGCGGCCGAGACGCGGTTCTGCACGTCGACCGCGGCGAGGTCGATGTCGCGGTCGACGTCGAAGGTGACGGTGATGCTGCTCGAGCCGTCGTTGGCGCGAGGTCGAGGTGATGTAGTGCATCCCCTCGACGCCGTTGATCTGCTGCTCGAGCGGCGTGGTGACCGCCGACTCGACCACCTGCGCGCTGGCGCCGGTGTAGAAGCTGGTGACGTTGACCTGCGGCGGCGCCAGGTGCGGGTACTGGGCGATCGGCAGCGTCGGGATGCAGACGGCGCCGGCGAGCACGATGAGGAGGGCGCAGACGGTCGCGAAGACCGGACGCTTCATGAAAAAGTCGACGAACATGGCGATCCGCTACGGCGCCGCCGCGATGGGGGCGCCGTCGCCCAGCTTCTGGACTCCCGAGACGACCACCCGCTCGCCGGGCTTCAGGCCGGAGAGGACGACGTAGTCGTTGCCGAGGACCTCGCCGAGCTGCAGCGGCCGCTGGCGGGCGACGAGACCGGCGCCGCCGCCGGGCGCCGGCTCGGCGACGAAGGCGAAGTACTGGCCGGAGACGCGGGTGACGGCGAGCACCGGCACGACGGCGCCGCGGTGGGTGCTCCACACCAGGCGCGCGCGCACCAGCTGCGACGGGCGGAGGCCCTGGCCGCTCGCCACCGGCGCCTTGACCAGCACCGACTGGGTCTGATCGTCGACCTGCGGCGCCACGAAGTCGATCTGCGTCTTGGCGAGCACCGCGCCGGCGTCGCCGACGACCTCGACGGCGAGCCCCGGCTTGAGGTCCTTGGCGCGCTCGAGCGGCACCGAGACGTAGAGCTCGAGCGCCTGGTCGGTGTCGAGCGTCGTCAGGAGCGTCGCGGTGGTCACCCGGTCGCCGGTGCGCACCGGGATGTCGCCGACGATCCCGGCCTCCGGCGCCGTCACCTTGTAGTAGCGCAGAGCCACCCGCTGCTCCTCGACCTGGGCGCCCAGCGCGTCATAGTCGGCCTGCGCCTGGGCGAGCCCGCTCACCGCCTCGTCGAGCGCCTGCTTCGACACCGCGCCGCCCTTGTAGAGGACCTCCATGCGCGCCTGCTGCTGGCGCGCGTAGGCGAGCGCTGCCGCCTTCTGCTTGCGCCCCGCCTCCTGGCTCTCCACCACCGCCTGCTGCTTCATGGGGTCGATCTGCAGCAGCGGCGCCCCGGCGGCGACGCGGTCGCCCGACTTGACGAAGATCCGCGTGATCACCCCCTCGGCCTGCGGCTGCACGTTGACCGAGCGCCGCGACTTGACGGTCGCCAGGTACTCGGAGCTGTCGGCGACGTCGGTCTCGGCGACGGTCTGGATGGCGACCGGCACCGCCTGTGGTCCGCCGGGCCCGCCGGCGCCGCCGGGTCCGCCGGCGGGCTTGCCGCCGCAGCCGGTCGAGAGGATGGCGGCGGCGAGCAGGCCGGCCGCCGCGAGCGGGCCGAGGTTGGCGCCAGCGGCACCCGCGGCGGCGGCGAGGCGATGGCGGCGGGAGCGCGTCGGGTCAATTGTCATGTCGCAAGCACCGGTTCTCCGCGTGCGGGCCTCGAGCAGGCGCGCCGCTCCATGTCGAATGAGAAAGGTTCTCGGGGTTCCCGTCACGAACTATATAGAAGACGCGCGCCTGCTGGCGCAACCGGCCGGCCCGACGTCATCGCAGGAGCCGGCTCTTGCCGTCCAGCTTGACCGCCGACTGGACGCCGTAGAGGTCGAGGATGGTCGGCATCACGTCGCCCATGTAGGCCTCGCCGGGCACCAGCTTGACGTTGGCGAAGAGGACGCCGTCGACGAGCGGCGGGTAGACCGAGCAGTGGTCGCCGCTCCAGATGCGGGTGTTGGGCTCGACGATGGTCTTGCCGATGCCGCCCAGGCTGTCCTGCCAGCCCACCCGGTAGCCCTCGGCGTTCGAGGGGATCAAGTCCGGGATGAGCACCGGATCGTAGGTGCCGTAGGCCTCGTCGCGGGTGAAGACGTGGGCGACCGGATGCTCGCCGGTGTCGGGGTCGACGTAGGCCTCGAGGCCCTTGACGATCTGCTGCGCCACCTGGCGGTACTCCTCGCCCGGCGCCACGATCCCCTTCCCCTCGCGGCCGCGGACGTTGAGATAGATCTGCCCCAGCCCCAGCGCGTACGCCTTGGTCTTCGACCAGTCGACGTTGACGAAGGCGTCGCCCTGCTCGAAGAGGTCCTCGAGATTCTTGCGCTTGGGGTCCTCGCCGGTCAGCGTCATGAAGCCGTTCTTGGCCAGCCAGGTGTTGTAGTTCATGCCGCGCCGGAAGGAGGCGAAGCCGTGGTCGGAGACCACCATGAGGGTGGTGCCGGCGGGCATCTTCGCCATCGTCTGGCCGACGATCGCGTCCATCTGCTGGTAGGCGGCGAGGATGGCGCCGCCATAGCGCGCCGCCCCCTCCGGGGTGTAGAGCGGGTGCTTGGGATCGAAGAAGCGGAACATCATGTGCTGCACGCGGTCGGTGAACTCGAAGTAGTCGATCAGCACGTCCCAGTTGTCGTCGCCGAGGAAGCCCTGGAGGATCTGCGAGTCCTTGTCGACGGTGTTCTTGACGTCCTCGAGGAAGACCTCCTCGGGGATGGTGCCGCTGTCCATCGACCAGGTGTCGATCTGCCAGCCGATGGTCTTGAAGAGGCCGAAGCGGCGGGTCAGCTCGTGCACGAAGGAGGGCGGCGTCGTGAGATCGACGATCGGCGGCAGGTTCTCGGGGTCGAACTGGATCGGCGACAGGTAGAGCCGCACCTCGGGCGCCAGCGACAGCAGGCGGAAGCGGCCGATGCCGTGCAGCTTGATGAGCGGATTGAAGGGGAAGATGAAGTGCGTCCAGTCGCTCCACTCGCCGGGCTTCATGGTGAGGTGGCTGCCCGACACCTGGATGTCGAGATGCGAGCGGTCCGCCGCCACCGTCAGGGTCATCGGGATCTTGATGTAGTCCCGCTTCTTCTGCGGGAAGAGCTCGTCCGGCGGCCCCTTGATCTCGGTCGCGATGGTCCCCTTGTTGTCGACCAGCTCGACCACCTCGATCGAGAAGTCGCCGCCCCCCTTGGGGGTGAAGAAGAGCTCGGAGGTGAAGTAGAACGGCTTGCCGATGCGCCCCGAGAGGTCGGGCGTGCCGAGGCCGGTGAGCAGCTGGCCGTTCTCGTAGGGCTTGGGCGGGAAGGTCACCGGCACCCGCATCACCCGCACCCGCTTGCCGTGCTGGCCGAGGATGGACCAGAAGGTCTCGCCCTGCTGGCGGTTGACGGCGTCAGGGCGGTCGACGGGGAGGAGCTTGGCGGCGGCGGTGCCGGCTGCCCCGCCGGCGGCGAGGCCGACGACGATCGCCACCAGCCAGGCGAGGCGCGTGCGCAGACGGCAGAGCTTCCCGAGCAGAAAGGCGAGCAGCGCCAGGACCACCGCGCCGGCGGCACCGACGACGAGCGGGTTGGCCTTGCCGAAGAGGAAGGGCACCCGGCGCTCGTCGTACATGGCGAAGCTCGGCTTGTAGGTGAGCGGATCGCGCTTGAGGAAATCGAAGATGCCGTGCCGCCCGGGGTTCAGGCCGGTCGCGAAGGTCGACCAGGAGACCGGCGTCTGCGACGGGATGGTCGAGCGCAGCGGCGAGAACGTCCCTTGAGCGCGCAGCTTGGCGAGGTTGGGGAGCTTTCCCTCGTCCATCCAGCGGCCGGCGAGCTTGGCGTCGACGCCGTCGAAGCCGAGAACGATCAGCTTGCCGGCTTTGGCCGGCTGGGCCGGCTGGGCCGCGAGGGGGGAAGCGAGGCCGGCGAGAGCACCGAAGAGGACAGCGACGGCGGCGGCGAACGCCGCGGCCCGCAGCGGCCGGCGCACGGGGGACGGGAGGGGATTCGGCATGGCTCTCGACAATTCCTCAGGAAGTTGCCGCCGGGACGGCAGGAAGATCGCGAGCCGGATTCTAGCAGGCCGCCCGAGGCATCCCGAGGGCCGGTCGTGGGCCGGCGGCGAGAACCTCGCCGGCCGCTGCGCGTAGGATGAGGCGATGTCTCTCGCCTCTCCCCGCAGCGGGGCGCCCGTGCGCGCCCTCCTCGCCGGCCTCGCCGCGCTCGCCCTGGGCGTCGGCCTGGCGCGCCTCTGGCTCCCCGAGTGGCGGCCGGGGCCGATCCCGCCGCCAGCGTTCTTCACCGCGCGCTTCGATGCCCTGGCGCGGTCGATCGGCTGGCAGCCCGCCGCCGGCGGCTCGCCGCCGGACCTGGTCTCCTCGAAGGCCTACGGCACCACGGTCGAGCGCCTCGGCGGCGCCGCCCTGCCCTGGCTCGAGCGCTCGCGGACAGCGCTCGTCGTGGGGATCGAGCGGTCGGCCACCGGCGCCGCCGGCAGCGAGCCGTTCACCGCCGACTTCGCGCTCGACGGCACGCTCTTCCAGTTCTCCCGCTTCACCATCGACTTCACGCGCATCTTCAACCCGGCGCCGGAGAAGCCCGACGAGCCGCTCCTCGCCAGCCGTCTGCTGCGGCCCGGCGAGCGGCTGGGGCCCGGCGTCTTCACCGACCGCAACGGCGGCGGCCGCTCCGCCGTCTATCCGATCCTCTCGGCGGCGGCGCCGGCGGCGCCGGCGGCGGTCGGCCGCGGCGACTACGCGGTGCTCGACGAGAGCTGGGTGATGACCCACGTCGAGCGCTCCGCCGCGTCGTCGACGCGGCTCCCCGCGGCGGGCATCGTGCGCGGGCTCCGCCTCGCCGCCGTCGTCGTCGCCAGCTCGGTGCTCTTCTTCGGCCTCCTCGTGCGGCGGAAGATCAGCTTGGTCAACGGCGCGCTCATCGGCGCCCTGGTGCTCGCCATCGGCCTGCGCGACCTGAGCGGGCTGGGCTACGGCCTCCTCGCCAACCTCGCCGTCGTCTTCTTCGTCGTCGGCAGCGCGCTGTGGACGATGGTCCTCTGGTCGACCGGCGAATCGCTTCTGCGCACCAGCCACGAGGGGCTGACCACCAGCCTCGACGCCCTCCGCCACGGCCGCCTGGGGCCGCGCGCCGGCCGCGCCCTCCTCGTCGGGCTCGGCTGCGGCGCGGCGCTCGCCGGCCTGCGGCTGGCGGCGGCGGCCATCGCCAGCCGCCTGCCCGGCTGCTGGCCGCTCGCCCAGAGCCTGACGCTCCCCGCCTTCTCGAGCGGCGGCGAGGTGGCGGACGGCGTGCGCAGCGCGGCCCTCGCCGCCTTCGCCCTCGGGCTCGGACGGCGCGCACCGCGCTGGAAGCGGGCGGCGGCGACCGCCGTCGCGCTGGTCGCGCTGCCGAGCGGCCTCCTCCACCCCTGGCCGCTGGCGCTCGCCCTCTCGCTCGCCGTCGCCGCGCTGCTGGTCGAGGTCGGCCGCCGCGCCGGCCTGACGGCCCTCCTGGCGACCGGCCTCGCCTCGTCGCTGCTGCCGGCGGCGGTCTTCGCCGCCGCCCATCTCGACTGGCTCGGCGGCACCTTCGCCCTCGCCGCCGGCGGCTCGGCCGCCCTCCTCGGCCTCGGGGTGTTCGGTCTGGCGCGCTCTCCCGAGGTGGAGCTCGGGCGGATGGCGGCCCCCGCTTTCGTCCGCCGCATCGAGGAGGAGCGGCGGGTGAAGTACGAGATGGATCTCCTCACCCGCATGCAGGAGGGGCTCCTCCCCGCCCGGCTGCCGGAGGTCGCCGGCTGGGAGATCGCCGCCCGCTCGCTCCTCGCGACGGAGGCCGGCGGCGACCTCTACGACCTCATCCGCCCCGACGGCTCCGACAGCCTGTGGATCGCCATGGGGGACGTGGCGGGCCACGGCTACTCCTGCGCCATCCTGCAGGCGATGACGATCGCGGCCCTCACCAGCCTCATCGGCCCCGAGCTCAACCCCGCCGGGGTGCTCGCCGAGATCGACCGCGTGCTGCGCCGCGGCGGCTCGGACCGCCTCTTCACCAGCCTGGCGCTGCTCCGCCTCGACCCGGCGAGCGGCGAGCTCGTCCTCGCCAACGCCGGCCACCCCTACCCGTTCCTCTGCGAGGGCGGCGCGGTGCGGGAGATCGAGCTCCCCGGCCTGCCGCTCGGCAAGGGGCCGCCGCGCGAGTACCGCGACCTGGCCCTCCGCGTCGCGCCGGGAGGCGTCCTGGTGCTCGCCTCGGACGGCCTCTTCGAGGCGGTCGACGCGCGCGGCGACGCCTATGGCTTCCAGCGCCCGGCAAGCGTCCTCGCCGCCACCGCCCGGCGGCCGGCCGAGGCGATCGTCGAGGCGCTCCTCGCCGATTGGCGGCGCCACCTCGGCGGCGAGGAGCCGGCCGACGACACCACGGTCGTCGTGCTCAAGCGGCGGCTCTGATTCCGGCGAGGCCCGCGGCCGGCGGGAGTTGCGGTAGGCTCCCTTCAATACCGTGACGTACTTCTCTGCAAAAGGAGAGAGATCGATGAGCCTTTCCTCGAGTCGGAACCGCCCTGCCGCCTGGGCGCTGCGCCTGCTCTGTGCCCTCACCCTCGCCCTGCCGCTCCTCGCCCTCCCCGCTCAGGCGGCCAAGGCGGCGGCCGGAGCCAGCGCGACGGTCGACCTCAACAGCGCCAGCCAGAAGGATCTCGAGGCGCTCCCCGGCGTCGGCGCGGCGACCGCCAAGAAGATCATCGCCGGGCGCCCCTACACCTCGACCGCCGACCTGGCGCGGGCCGGCGTCGCCAAGAAGACGATCGACAAGATCACCCCGCTGGTCACCGTCGGCGCGGCGGCCACGGCGGCTCCGGCGGCGCCTGCCGCTCCCGCGGCGAGCACCGCGACGAGCGCCAAGGCCGCCAAGCCGGCGCCCGCCGCCAAGGCCGGCGGCGCCATGGTCGACCTCAACACGGCGAGCCAGAAGGACCTCGAGGCGCTCTCCGGCATCGGCCCGGCGACCGCCAAGAAGATCATCGCCGGGCGCCCGTATGCCTCGGTCGACGACCTCAAGAAGGCCAAGGTGTCGGCGAAGCAGATCGACCAGATCAGGTCGCGGGTGACCGTCTCGGGCGCCAGCGCCCCGGCGCCCCCGGCAGCTCCAGCGGCCACCGCCGCGCCGGCGACGGCTCCGGCGGCCCCGGCTGCGGGCGCCAAGACCGGCCGCGCGGCCGCGACCTCGACGGCCTCGACGACGCCCGCCCAGCCGCCGCCGGCGCCGGGCATGGTCTGGGTCAACCTCGAGACCAAGGTCTTCCACCGCGAGGGCGACCGCTGGTACGGCAACACCAAGCGCGGCAAGTACATGACCGAGGCCGACGCCCTCGCCGCCGGCTACCGCGAGGCGAAGAAGGGCGGCGCCAAGAAGGCGTCCCAGTAGACCAGACCAGTCGATGCAGTCGAGAGGAGGAGCGATGGGAATCTTCGATCAGCTCATGGGTGAGTTCTCGGGTGGCGGGGCGAGCGCAGCCGGCCCCCACGCCGGCATGGCGCAGGCGCTCCTCGGCCTGCTGGGCCAGGGGCAGGCGGGCGGCGTCGCCGGCCTCCTCCAGGCCTTCGAACAGGGCGGCCTCGGCCAGGTCGCCGCGTCCTGGGTGGGCAACGGGCAGAACCTGCCGGTGACCGCCGACCAGATCACCAACGTGCTGGGCTCCGAGCGCATCCAGGAGCTGGCGCAGAAGGTGGGCATCCCGCCCGAGGAGGCGAGCCAGGCGATCGCCGCCGTGCTGCCCGGGCTCATCGACCGCCTGACGCCCGGCGGCCAGGTCCCCGGTCAACCGGCCGGCCAGGGCGTCAACCCGCTGGTGGCCGAGGGGCTCGGAGCGCTCGAGAAGTTCCTATAACCGTCGCCGCTCCCGCGGCGCGAACTCGAAGGAGAGTGCGCACATGATCCACAAGATGCTCGCCGTCGCCGTCCTCACCGCCGCCCTCGCCGTGCCGGCGAGCGCTGCGGCGCCGAAGACGTATCAGGTCACCGGACCGGTGCTCGAGGTGACGAGCGACATGATCGCCGTGCAGAAGGGCTCCGACCGCTGGGAGATCGCCCGCGACGCCTCGACCAAGGTCACCGGCGATCTCAAGGTCGGCTCCAAGGTGACGATCGAGTACCGCATGTCGGCCGCCTCGATCGACGTCAAGCCCGCCAAGGCCGCGGCCGCCGCCAAGGCGCCCAAGAAGCCCGCCAAGTCCGGCAGCTAGCCGTCGCCGCCTGATGCGGACGGGGCGCCCGCCCCGTCCGCCGCCTCACCGATCGCCGCCGCCAGCAGGCGGTGGAACCAGTGCACACCCTGCTCGCGGTCCGGCGAATAGCGTCCCCGCTCGTAGAGGCGGGAGCGGACGCCGCGCTGCACGCTCTCGACCACCGCCTCGTCCTCGCGCTCGACGCGGTCGAGGCCGCCGCCGGCGCCGGCGCCGCGCTCGAGCTTCTCCGGCGCCCACACGTAGGCGAGGAACGACACCCGCGTGCGGTCGACGGCGAGCGGTTTGACGACGTTGACCGACACCCCCCAGGGATAGACGTTGAGCATGGTGTTGGGGAAGAGCCAGAAGTAGTAGGCGGCGATGCGCTCTCCACCGCCGGGCGCACCGGCGGGCGGCGCGAAGGCCTCCTCGCCGGAGGCGGCGATGCCGACCTGCACGCTGCCGTGCGGCAGCAGCTCGGTGCGGTAGCCGGAGTAGTCGAGGGCGCCGGCGAGACCGGCGTGGACGTAGGGGATGTGGAAGCCCTCGAGGTAGTTGTCGCAGTAGAGCGCCCAGTTGGCGCCCACCAGGTAGTCGCGCGAGCGCGAGGGGTCGAAGCGGAGCTCGCCCCACGGCAGCCAGCCGACGCGCTCGCCGACCCCCGCCAGCCACTCGCCGAGCGCCGCGCCGGGAGCGAGCGCGGCGAAGACGAAGCCGCCCCAGACCCCGAAGGGCACCGACGGGAGGTCGTCGGCGGCGCGGGGGAAGGCCGCCGCGCGCTCGAACTCCGGCATGGAGAGGAAGCGGCCGTCGAGCCCGAACCGCCGGCCGTGGTAGCGGCAGCGCAGGAAGGGCGCCGTGCCGCCGCTCTCGGCGACCAGGTTGCCGCGGTGGGTGCAGACGTTCGACAGGCAGTGCAGGGCGTCGTCCCCGTCGCGCGTCAGCAGCAGCGGCTCGTCGAGGCTCCCTTCGAGAAGGGTGAAGGGGTGCGCCTGCCCCGGCACCTTGACCGCCGAGACGTCGGCGACGAGCTGCCAGCTCGGCACGAAGACCCGCTCGAGCGCCCGCCGGTAGAGCTCGGGATCGGTGTACACCCAGGCCGGCAGCGTCGCGGCGCGGCGGATGTCGGGCTCGATCGAGAAGGTGCGCTGGCGCATGGCGGCGGGAGGAGAGGATAGCAGCGCGGGAGCGGCCGAGCCGCTCCCGCGCCGAGCGCCGCGCCGACTAGACGGGGCAGGTGGCGAAGGCGTTGACGTCGGTCACCGCCGGCGCCGGCGGCCCCGAGTAGTTGAAGTAGATGCGGTTGACCCCCGAGCGGATGTCGTAGACCTCCATCCGGTAGTAGACGTTGGTGGTGGCGGCCGAGAAGACCCAGAAGCGCTCGTTGAGCGAGCAGGCGTCGATCGTCTTCACCATCACCTCCCAGTTGTCCGGGCTGAAGAACCAGAAGAGGCCGGAGTCGGCGTTGCTGCAGCTCGCCGGAGTGGCCACCTGCTCGGGGGTGCCCTGCGGGCCGTTGCGGAACTTGGCGGTGACGACGAAGCGGCCGTCGAGGCAGAGGGAGGTGGGACCCGGCGCGCAGAAGAGGATCACCGCGGGCGGCAGCGGATAGGTCGGCAGCGGCGAGCCGGTGAGGGTGCCGTTGTGGCCGGCGAAGACGTCGGTGGTGTTGCCGTTCAACGTCCAGAAGGCGACCAGGCCGGTGGTCCCGCCGGTGAAGCCCTGGAGGGTGCTGCGGATCTGCGCCTGCGAGCGGGCGACGTTCCACAGCCGCACCTCGTCGAGAAAACCGTTGAGCGTGCGGCCGTGGTAGTCGGGGTCGCTGCCGAGCTCGACCGGCTGCGGGCTAGCGGGGAGAGGTCCGCCCGGCTCGGGAAAGGTCCCCACGAGCTCGCCGTCGATGTAGTGATAGCGGTTGACGCCGTCGAAGACCAGGGCGACATGGGTCCACTCGTGGAGCGGAATCGTCCCGGCGTCGTGGAACGTGCCGGTGCCGGGCAGGCCGGTCGTGTAGCCGCGCAGGTAGGAACGGAGGAGTCCCGAGGGGGTCACGAAGAGGGCCCAGGAGTGCGTCCACCCCTTGCCCAGGAGGTCCATCTCGTCGGAGGGCTTGTACGAGGTGAGATTGACCCAGAACTCGACGGTGAAGGCGGTCGTCGGGTTGAGCGCCGGGCTGTCGGGGATGGTGACCGCGCCGGTGCCGCCGGAGAAGCTCAGGTACTGGCCGAAGGGCTGCGCCGCGAGGCCGCCGGGTAGCGCCAGGGCGAGCAGGGCGGCGAGGAGCAGTCCGCACGCCGGCAGATGAACGAATTGACGCATATGCGATCGAGCAGCGAGAGTCAAAGTCATATCTCCTCCTCAGGGTTTCGCCTACTGTAGCCGATGGCGAACCGACCGCGATACGGACGGCGTTACTACAGGCGGAGAGATGGGAATTTCGTTACGGTGGCGCGAGCGGTGGCCAGCTAGCGGCGGCTCGCCGCCTCGCCGGTCATGGGGACGAAGCGCACCGGCAGCACCCGGCGCGTCGCGCAGCTGCCGTCGGCGCGCTTGGTGAGCACCTCGAGCTCCTGCCAGACCGCCTTCGCCCCCGGCGGCTCGAGGTGCGGCCCGACCGGCGCCACCAGGCGGCCGCCGGGCTTGAGCTGCGCGAGGAGCGGCGCCGGCACCTCTCGCGGCGCAGCGGTGAGCAGGATGGCGTCGAAGGGCCCCTCCTCCGGCCAGCCGCGGAAGCCGTCGCCGGTGCGCACCTGCACGTTGCCGTAGCCGAGCCCGGCGAGCGTGCGGCGGGCGCGCGCCGCGAGGTCCGGCACGATCTCGATCGAGTAGACCTCGCCCGCCAGCCGCGAGAGGACCGCCGCGTGGTAGCCCGAGCCGGTGCCGATCTCGAGCACGCGGCTCGCCGGTCCGAGCTCGAGGAGCGAGGTCATGCGGGCGACGAGATAGGGCTGCGAGATGGTCTGCCCGTCGCCGATGGGGAGGGCGGTGTCGTCGTAGGCCTCGCCGCGCGCCGCCGCCGGCACGAAGAGATGGCGGGGCACCTCCTCCATGGCGGCGAGGAGCGCCGGCTCGCGGAGGTCGCGGCCGCGGATCTGCTCGACCACCATGCGGTGGCGCAGAGCGGCGAACTCGTCGAGCGGCGAGAGCGCGCCGGCGCCCGCCGCGACCGAGCCGAGAGCGGCGAGGATCGCGCCGGCGGCGAGGAGCGCTCGCGCCGGCAGGCCGCGGCCGCGGCGGGGGGCCTCAGCCGCCATCGCTCACCTGGCCCTTCATCGGCGACAGGCGCACCGGGATCACCGTCCGCTTCTCCAATCCGGCGGCGGTCTTGGTGATCACCAGGAGATCCTGGATGAAACCGCCCTGGGCGACCACCATCTTGCCGCCGACGCGCAGCTGAGCGAGGAGCGGCTTGGGGATCTTGGGCGGCGCCGCCGAGAGCAGGATGGCATCGAACGGCCCCATCTCGGGCCAGCCCTGATAGCCGTCTCCCACCCGGATCTCGACGTTGCGATAGCCGAGGTCGGCGAGGCGCTTCTCCGCCTCGACGGCGACCGGCGGCGAGATCTCGATCGAATAGACCTTCTTCGCGATGCGCGAGAGCACGGCGGCGTGATAGCCGGAGCCGGTGCCGACCTCGAGCACCGTCTTGCCGGCGTCGAGGTCGAGCAGCGAGGTCATCAGCGCCACGACGTAGGGCTGATAGATGGTGCGGCCGCCGCCGAAGGCGAGCGGCTGGTCGTCGTACGCCTGTCCCTGCTCGTCGGCCGGCACGAACTTGTGCCGCGGCACCTGCTCCATCGCCGAGAGCACCGCCTTGCCCTCGATGCCGCGCTGGCGGATCTGGTTCTTGACCATCGAGCGGCGGAGCTGCACGAAAGCATCCGGACGCGGCGGCGGCGCCAGGCGGCGGCGGCCGGCGGCGAGCCCAGGCGAGGCGGAGAGGAGGAGAGCGCCGAGCATGGCGCAAGCGGCGAGCGCGCCGAGCGCCCGGAGCGATGGCCGCGCTCCGCCGCAGCCGGCGTCCCTAGCGGCCACCCCGGCCCTCTCGCGCGCCCGCAGGCGGCGCTTGGCGCGCCGCGGCGCGGTCGTAGGCAACCTCGCCGCCGACCAGGGTGAGATCGACCCCGGCGCGCGGGATGTCGCGCTCCCCGACGGTCATCGGGTCGCGTCCGAAGACCACCAGATCGGCGCGCTTGCCGACCGCGAGCGAGCCCACCTCGCGATCGAGGAAGAGCGACCAGGCGGCGGCGGAGGTGAAGCCGGCGAGCGCCTCGGCACGGCTCAGCCGCTCGCCGGGCAGCCAGCCGCCCGGCGGCCGGCCGGCGAGATCCTGGCGGGTGACGGCGGCATAGAGGCCGAGGCGGGGGTCGGCCGACTCGACCGGGAAGTCGCTCCCCAGCGCCAGCCGGCCGCCGGCGGCGAGCACCTTGCGCCAGGCATAGGCGCCGGCGAGCCGCGCCGCTCCCAGGCGGTCGCCAGCCCAGCCCATGTCGGAGGTGGCATGGGTCGGCTGCATCGAGGCGACGATCCCCAGCCGCGCCATGCGAGAGATATCCGGCAGGGTGAGGACCTGCGCGTGCTCGAGGCGGAAGCGAGCCTCCGGCCGCGGTCCGCCGAGCGCCTGCTCCATGGCGTCCAACGCCAGCTTGCCGCCGCGGTCGCCGATGGCGTGGATGCCGACCTGGAAGCCGTGGTCGAGCGCCGCCTTGGCCACCGTCGCCATGTGCTCCTCGGTGGAGGTCAGGAGCCCGACGTTGCCGGGGTCGTCGCTGTAGGGGGCGAGGAGGGCGGCGCCGCGGCTCCCCAGGGCGCCGTCGGCGTACATCTTGACGCCGCGCACCGTCAGCCGCGCCGCCGGATCGATCTCCGGGCCGCGCGCGAACCAGCGCGGCAGGAGGACCGGGTCGTCGGCGAGAAAGAGGGCGGCGCGGATGGGCAGCGCGCCACGGTCGCGCAGCCGCGCGTAGGCCTCGTAGCCGGCCTGCCCGACGCCCATGTCGGTCACCGTGGTGAGGCCGAGGGCGAGGCAGTGGCGGGCGGCGCGGGCGAGCTGGCGGTCGAGGTCGGCGGCGGTCGCCGCCGGCAGCTTCGCGCCCAGCTCCGCCATCGCCTTGTCGAGGACGACGCCGGTCGGGGCTCCCGCGCCGTCGCGCAGGAAGCGGCCTCCCGGCGGATCGGCGACCGTGGAGGAGACGTGGAGGGCGGCGAGCGCCGCCGCGTTCAAGAGCGCCGCGTGGCCGTCGACGCGGGTGAGCCAGACCGCGTGATCGGGGACCGCCGCGGAGAGCGGGCCGGCGGTGGGGAACGCCTTGCCCGGCCAGCGGTTCTGGTCCCAGCCGCGGCCGCGCAACCAGGCGCCGGCGGGCAGCTCGCGGGCCGCCGCGGCGACCCGGCGGATCACCTCGGCGTAGGTCGGCGCCCCGGCCAGGTCGACCTCCTCGAGCGCCTCGCCGAGGCCGAGGAGGTGCGAATGGGCGTCGATCAGGCCGGGCGTCACCGCTCGGCCGTCCAGCTCGACGATGCGGGTCGCCGGGGTGCGCAGGGCGAGGGCGCCGGCGTCGTCTCCCAGGTAGGCGATGCGGCCGCCGCGGATGGCGAGGCTGCCGCGGATGCGCTCGGGCGGCGCGCCGGGCTCGATCGGCGACGTCGCGGGATAGAAGACGCCGTGACGCAAAATGAGGTCGGCGCCGTCCTCGGAATAGGAGGGTCGGGCGACGGCGGCGAGCGCGGCGATCCCCGCCGCGATCAGGAAAACCGACCTAAGTCCTTTCATTGCTCTGGTTTCTTCATCTCCGAGCGACACATTCTGGCAGCGGGAAGTGCAAAGGACAAGCCACGGAGAGGCCGCGCCGGGGCTCTCGGCGACGCTGCTAGACTCCGGCGCAGTGCCCCGCTCACCGCTGCTTCCGCTCGAGGAGACGACGTCCCGCCTCGAGCGCGTCCTCGCCGGCTCGCCCGCGGACCGCACAGAGATCGCCTGGATCGAGCTGCGTCACGGCCGCGAGAGCGCTCCCCTCCAGTCGCGGGAAGAGGCTGCCGAGCAGGTCGAGCGGACGGTCGTCGTGCGGGTCTGGGAGCGCGGCCGCACGGGCTCTCACCGCACCGGAGTCGGCACCGTCTCCGAGCTCGCCGCCGCGGTGCGCGAGGCGCTCGGCGCGGCGCGCCTCGCCCCGCCGCCCGGCTACCCGCCGCCCCCGTTCCCAATGCCCTCGGCGACCGGCGTCGCCGTCCCGCCCGAGGCCCTTTGCGATCCGGCGGTCGCCGCGCTCGACCCGGCGGCGGCGCGCGAGCTCCTCCGCGGCTGGACGGAGCGCGGCGAGGCCGCCCGGCTCGAATGGGTCGAGGCGCAGATCGCTCTCGCCGGGAGCGACGGACGGCGGTCCGCCCTGCGGGCGACCGCCGCCAGCCTGGACGTCCGCGGCCGCGGCGCGGCGAGCGCCGCCGGCGCCTCGCGCACCCTGGACGGCCTCGACGCCGCCGCCATCGTCGACCGCGCCCGGCGCCGCGAGGCGCCGGCGGAGAGCGGCGGCGCGGCTCCCGGCGCGCCCTGCCCGCTCCTCCTCGCGCCGGAGGCCGCCGCCGCCCTCGTCGGCCTGCTCAATCGCACCGCGCTGACTTCCGCGTCCTACCGCGACGGCTCCTCGCCCCTCTGCGGCAACCTGGGCGCTGCGCTCTTCGACCCCGCCATCACCCTCTGCGACGACGCCACCGATCTGCGCGGGCTGCCGTTCCCCTGGGACCTCGCGGGCGCTCCCAAGCGTCCGGTGGAGCTGATCCGCGACGGCGTCGCCATCTCCCCGGCGGTCGACGAGCCGCTCGCCGCCGCCCTCGGCCGCGCCGCAACGCCCCATGCCATCTCGCCGGACGAGGCGCTGGCGACCAATCTCTTCCTGCGGCCGGGGGCACGGAGCGACGACGATCTGCTGCGCGAGGTGGGCGAGGCGGGCGGCCTGTGGGTGGGATCGCTCGGCGGCATCGAGCTCTTCGATCCCGCCGGCCGGCGCTTCCGGGCGCGCGCCGGCGGCGTCCGCCGCATCACCGCCGGCGGCCTGCTGGGCGAAGCGCTCCCCGACCTCTTCTGGGAGGACCGGCTGCCGGAGGCGCTGTCGAGGGTGCTCGGGGTCGGCGACCTGCCGGTCGTCGTCGGCGCCGGCGAGCCGCTCCTCCTCGCCCTCGGCGGCACCTCGGCGCCGGCGCTCGCCCTCGATCTCGCCGGCCGGCAGTCCGCTCTCTACCCCAGATCCTGACCTCGAAACCGTCGGTCGGCTCCGCCGCGCGGGCGTCCCCAATAAAAAACGGCGCCGGAGCGAGCCGGACGCCGAAGGAGAACGGACTTCATGTGTTGATACGGATCTCGCAGGAATGCGGCTTTGCGGATTTCCTTTTTCTCTGTCAGAAAACGGTGCGCCGCAGGAGGATCACCGTCTGGTCGTCGCGCTGCGGCAGCCCTTCCGCGAAACGCGTCGTCGCCTCGTCGATCGCCGCCACCACCTCGCCGAGCGGCAGCTCGCGGTGGGCGGCGAGACAAGCGACGAGGCGGGCGAGGCCGAACTCCTCGTCCGCCGGGTTCTCCGCCTCGGTGATGCCGTCGGTGTACATGCAGAGGAGGTCGCCGCGGCCGACCTCGGCCTCCCGCGCCGCATAGCGGATGCCGGGCAGCAGGCCGAGCGGCAGGCCGCTGGCGCGGAGCTCCTCGACCCCGCCGTCGGAGCGCATCAGGAGGCCGGGGTTGTGGCCGGCGTTCAGGTAGGTCAGCCGCCCGCTCGCCGGCTCCAGCTCGGCCGCCAGCAGGGTGATGAACTTCTTCGCCGCGCCCGACTCCAGGATGTGGCCGTTCAAGTCTTCGAGGAACTCCGGGGCGAGGCCGCTGCGCCCCTGCAGCAGGCGGAGCGCCGAGTGGAGGGTCGAGACCATCAGCGCGGCGGGCATCCCCTTGCCGGAGACGTCGCCCACGACGAGGCTCAAACGGGCGTCGCCGATGCGGCGCAGATCGTAGTAGTCGCCGCCCACCTGGCGCGCCGGCCGGTTCCAGCCGACGAGCTCGTAACCGTCGACGTCGGGCAGGGCGCGGGGGAGGATCTGGCGCTGGATCTCGGCCGCCAGGTCGAGCTCGCGCTCCAGGCGCTCCTTCTCCAGCGCCTGGCGATGGAGGCGGGCGTTCTCGAGGGCGATCGCCGCCTGGTTGGCGAAGAGCGCCAGGGTGCGGCGGTCGCCCGCCGGGAACGGGCCGACTCCCCGCCGGCTCTCCTTGTCCGCCACGGCGAGGAGGCCGCGCGGGCTCCCCTCGATCTCGATCGCCACGCCGAGCAGGTGGCGGGCGCCGGGCAGGATGGCGGCCGGCGCCGTCTGGCCGCCGGCGAGGAACGCCTGCAGGCCCGGATCGTCGACCGCGAACGAGGCGCCCGCCTCGCCGCCGAAGGTGCGCGCGGCGCCGTAGAAGCCGCTCTCCGCGCCGCTCCCCAGCAGGTAGAGGGCGCCGCGCCGGGCGTCGAGGAGCGAGACGGCGCGCAGCAGGATCTCCTCCGACAGCTGGTCGAGGTCGAGGGTGCCGGCGACGGCGAGGCCGACGTCGTAGAGCGCCTCCAGCTCGACGCCGCGAAAATTCACCTGGAAGCTCTGCTCCTTGAGGCGCTGGCGGAGCTGGCCGTTGCGGGCGGCGAGGGCGAGGAGGGAGAGCAGCGGCGCCGGCAGGTCGGGCGAGAGGTCGGGCGGCGTCGCGGGGTCGCCGCCGGCGGTCGTCACGGCGAAGGCGCCGGCGCCCAGGGGCACCAGCGCGCCGCCGGCGGGCGGCGTCTCGCCGTCGAGAGCGTCGGGGAGCGGCGCCTCGCCCCAGGCGAGGTCGAGCTCCAGGCGGCCGGCGCGCTCGAGGTAGAGGCCGGCCCCGCGCGCGCCGGAAGCGCCGCACCAGAGCTCGAGCAGCCGCTGGAGGAGAGGGCGGTCGTTGTCAGCGTCCCGACAGAGGTCCGCGAGCTCCGCCCACGGGCCGGCCGCGGGATCGACGCTAGTTGCGGAGCCCTTCGACGGCTCGCGGCTCATCGGGGAAGATCCGGGCGTACTGGGCGAGCCCCATGATGTTGAAGGTTTTCTCGATCGTCGGCGTGAGGCAGCAGAAGCCCAGCCGGCCGTCGATCTCGATCATCTTCTCGATGATCTCGATGAGGATCGAGATGCCGATCGAGTTGACGATCTTGGTGCCGGCCAGGTTGAGCAGGAGCTTCTTATAGCCCTCGTCGAGGAGCTTGTAGGCCACCTTGGCGATGTCCTCGCCCCCCTGATTGTTGATGTAACCCTCCGTGTAGACCACCGCGAGGTCGTCGCGCCGGTCCACCGTCACGTTCAGGCTCTCCGTCATCTCCCGGTCTCCGCTTTCATCGCGACTTGCACATGACGATGGTCGTCCCGTCCAGGCCGGAGTGGATGTCCACCTCGTCCATGAGCCCGCGGATGATCTTGAGTCCCCACCCCCGCTTGCGCTCCGCCTTGAGCTTGGCCTGGATATCCGGCTCCTCGATCGCCTCCGGCGCGAAACCGACGCCGCTGTCGCGGACGGTGACCCGCAGGCTCTCCGGGGACTCGCCGCCGAGGACCTCGAAGGTGACGTAGACGTTGCGGTCCGGTGACTGGCTGTGCTCGAACGCGTTGATGCAGGCCTCCACCACCGCCATGCGGACCTCGTCGATCTTATCCGCGCTCATGGCGATCGACTCGGCCATGGCGGTCGCCGTCCGACTGGCCTCGATCTCCATGTCGGGCACCATGGGGAGGGTCAGCGTGACCTCCCGCAGGATGGCATTTCCGGCCATGTGCGCCGCTCGAGCCCCGTCGCCTAGAAAGAGAGATAGAGCTGCAGGGCGTAGACGACGACCGGATGAACGAGGTCGTGAGCCAGGAGCACCCCGAAGCTGGTGACGGTGGCCAAGGTGAGGAGCAGTGTACCCGGCAGCGCGGGGATGGCGACGTGCTTACGAATCGATTCTAGCATGGCGGTCCTCCCTCGGCCCCGCCTAGCGCAAGCCCTCTGCCAGGCCCGCGGCCGCCCACCAGGGCGGCGCCAAAGCTCAATGTTGACAACGAGTTCCGTCACACGGCCGCCACCGCCTGGAAGCTTCTGCCGCAGCGGCTTGAGACAAAATGGCGCAGATCGGCACGGGCCGCGGGCGGGGGCGGGGCAATCCACCCCCGAAAGAGACCAAAAGGGAGCAAACGTCGCGTATTACCCAAATTGTCGCACAGAACTACAGAAGCGACCGTTGGATCGCCTCGTCCAGGCGGTCGAAGAGCTCTGGATCGCGGCGCAGGTCGAGCTTGCGGGCGAAGTGATAGCCGCCGCCGGTGATCCGCGGCAGGTCGGCGACGGTCAGGGTGCGCGGATGGCCGTCGCGGCTGCCGGTGAAGTCGTAGTAGCGCCTGTCGTCGTCGACGAGGCGAAAGCGGCCGCTGTTGACGAGGGCGGTCTGGAAGAGCGACTCGTCGGGCAGGATGGTCTGCCGGTAGTGGTCGATGACGGCCGGCGCCGTGCGGCGGAACTCGGCGAGGTATTCGACGCACGCTCGCGACAGAGCGTGCCACTGCAGGCCGGCATAGCAGGGGAAGCCGGGGCCGAAGGGCAGGCGGCGGGCGCGCACCCCCACCTGCACGCCGTAGGTGAAATAGAGATGGACCCAGGTCTGCAGGTCGTTGACCTTGGAGAGCGCCCGGAGCCAGGGGTGCGTCCAGGCCGGCGGCGTCGAGTACCGGTAGTGGTAGCGCCGGACGCCGCGCCGGCTCTTCCCCCACAGCCCGTCGCGCGAGCGGATGTCCCAATGCCTGATGAAGCCGTCGCAGCCCGAGGCGGCGAGGAATCGCTCGGTCTCCTGCAGCGGCTGCGTCGGGTAGTCCTGGCCGGAGAGGTAGAGGAGCCAGTCGAAGCGCGGCTCCTCCGCGAGCAGCCGGTCGATGGCGCGGAAGTAGCCCTCGACCATCGAGAAGCCGCCGCGCTGGGTGGGCTCGGGATCGGCGAAGACCGCCACCTCCGACAGCTCGGCGAAGGGACCGGGGTCGATCGGCGAGGCGCTGGCGTCGTGCCAGACGAGCACCCGCGCCTCCGGGCTGCCGCGCTTGATCGCCCGCACCAGGCGGAGGATCTGCGGCGGGTCGCGGTGGGTGCGGATCAGATAGACGGTCTTGATCGGCGAGGGCCGGTCGGCGCCGGACCCGCCCTCCTCTGCTCGCGGCGCGGCCATCTGGGCGGAGGGCGGCGAGGAGGTACTAGGCCGGCCTGCCGAGGTAGGCCCGCAGCTGCGGTGGCACGGAGCGGCGCACCAGTGCGCCCTCCGCCTGCCAGCGCGAGGCGGCGTCGAGGTCGACGAGGAAGCGCACCTGCTTCGCCTCGTAGAGCGCGATGGGGATGCCGTCGCGATAGAGGATGCGGTTGCCGGCGAGGGCGGCGACCCTCTCCCCCGGCGTCGCGATCCCCACCAGGTTCAGCGGATCGGCGGCGGAGACTGCCACCAGGGTGCCGCGGCAGGGCTCGCGGCGGATGGCGCGCAGCCGGGCGACCGCCTCGGGGAGGGCGTACTGCTCGCCCGAGAAGCCGGAGACGAAGCGGCCGCCACGGATCTCGCCGCGCGCCTCGAGCCGGCGGAGGACGCGGAGCAGGTCGCGCCAGGGCGGCAGCAGACCCTCGCGGTCGAGGAGGCGCCGGAAGACGACTCCATAGCGTTGGAGGAGGGTCCAGGCGATGGCCTCGACGGAGGCGGCGGGCACCTCGCGCTCGCCGGCGTCGCGACCACCGGCGCGCTCGCCGCCGGCTGCCTCCAGCGCGCCGCGATCGGCCGGGCGCAGGGTGGACCAGCGGCCGGCGTTCTCCATACCGAAGACCGCCACCCGGCCGCGGCGGCGGCCGGCGTCGGCCGCGCCCGCGAGCGGCGGCCGCCGGTTGGAGGGGACGAGGAGGGCGCGCAGCCCAGTGAAGCTGTCGGAGGTGGCAAGGCCCCAGGCGACGAGCTCGGCGAGCGCCTCCTCGGTCTGCGCCTTGAGGAGGCCGGCGCGCTCGGCGACCTCGCCGAAGAAGGAGGCGCCGCGCGCGGTGAGGACCTCGTGCACCGCGAGCGCCGCCGCCGACAGCTCGGGCGCCGGCGGCTCGGGCGCGAGGTCGCGCCAGACTCCGGCGCTGGCCCGCCCGAGGAGGGCGATCGGCGTCGAGCGGACCGGGCCGGAGCGCGGCGCCGCGCGCCGCCCGTCGCCCGCCGGCTGCGACAGGCGCCCCCAGACGGTGCGCCCTGAGAGGCAGAGGACGTCGAGCCAGACGGGGTCGTAGTCGGCGACCCGCGCCGGCAGGATCTCCCCCTCCCAGGCCGCCGCCGGAGCCTCGAAGCCCTCGAGCTGGGCGACCGCCGTCGCGACGCTCTCCGGACCGCTGCCGCGGACCTCCGGCCCGACCCGCTGCCAGGCGAAGAGGAAGCGCAGAAAATCGGCCTGTGACACCGGGTCGATCTCGCGCCGCAGACGGTCGACCGTGGCGCGGTGGATGCGCGCCAGGAGGCGCCGGTCGCACCACTCGACGATCTCTCCGGCGAGGCCGGGGGTGAAGCGGCCGCGCAGCACGAACCCCTCGGACTCGAGGGCGAGGAGGGCGCCGTCGAGCCGCGCCGCGGCGAGCCCGAGGCTGGCGGCGAGCGCCGCCGCCGTCGTCGGCCCGAGCACCTGCAGGCGGCCGCGGACGAGCTCGACGAGCGCCTTCTCCGCCGGCCAGTCGTGAGCGGCGAGCCGCGGCGGCGCGGCGATCGCCGGCGCCAGCGACATTTCCTCCCCGGCATAGACGGCGGCGAGCTGCGGCAGGCGCTCGGCGGCGACCCAGAGGCGCGCGCCGCCGGCCGCGAGCACCGCGGCGCGGCGCTCGCCGGCGAGGCGATCGAGATGCCGCTCCCAGCCGGCGCGCTCGCCCTCTTCGGCGGTGAGGAAACCGAGGGTCCCCAACGCGTCGTGCAGCTCGTCGGCGCTCGCCACCTCCGGCCAGGCATCCTCGCGCACCCGCTCGATCGCCGCGGCGTCGAGCGCTCCGAGGTCCCCCGCCGTCTCGGCGTCGAGCCAGCGGCGGGCGACCACCGCCTGGGTGCGGCGCTCCTCGAGGGGCGCGTCGTCGAGGAAGGTGTAGACCGGCGCATTGAGGATCTCGTGGGCGAGCGGCGAGGGCTCGGTCAAGTCGCGGGCGACGAGCGCCACTTCGCCGCGCTCGATCCTGCCGAGCAGCCGCTCCAGCCCCTCGATGTCCATCGCCTCGGTCAGGCAGTCGTCGAGCGTCTGCTCGATCAGCGGATGGTCGGGGATCTCGCGCTCGCCGGCGATGTTCTCGAGGCAGGCGAGCTGGTCGGGAAAGACCACCGCGACGAGGTCCTCGGACTCCTGGCGCTGCAGCCGCGGCGGCACCCGGCGGCCGCCGCGGAAGCGCAGCAGGGCGAGCGCCCGGCTGGCGTTCCAGCGCCAGCGGATGGGGAACATCGGCGCGTCGAGGAGCGCCTGGACGAGGACGCCGCGGGCCGAGCTCGAGTGGAGGAAACGGAAGACGTCTTCGAGGGGAAAGCTGTGCGTCGGCCCCAGCGAGAGGACGATGGCGTCCTCGCTCGCCGCCGCCTGCAGCTCGAAGTTGAAGGTGCGGCAGAACCGCTTGCGGAGAGCCAGTCCCCAGGCGCGGTTGACGCGGCCGCCGAACGGCGAGTGGAGGACCAGGTGCATGTCCCCCGCCTCGTCGAAGAAGCGCTCGGCAACGAGGGTCTCCTGGGTCGGCAGGACGCCGAGAGCGGCGCGGGCGGCGCCCAGGTAGTCGGCGATCTGCAGCGCCGCCGCCGGCGCCAGGCCGAGCGCGCCCTCGAGGTGGGCGCGCGCCGCGGCGAGGCCGCCGGCGCGGTCGCCCTCGCCGAGGCGGGCGGCGAGCTCGGCGCGCAGGCGCGAGACGGCCACCGAGAGCTCTGCGGTGCGCGCCGGCGCCTCGCCCAGCCAGAAAGGGATCGAGGGCGGTTGGCCGCGGGCGTCCTCGACCAGCACCCGGCCGGGCTCGACCTTGAGGATCCGCCAGGAGCTGTTGCCGAGCTGGAAGATGTCGCCCGCCAGGCTCTCCACCGCGAAGTCCTCGTTGAGCGTGCCGACGATGGCGCCGGAGGGCTCGAGCACGACGTTGAAGTCGGCGGCGTCGGGGATGGCGCCGCCCGAGGTGATGGCGGCGAGCCGCGCGCCGCGGCGGGCGCGCAGGCGGCCGTTGACGGCGTCGTGGTGAATGTAGGCGCCGCGCCGGCCGCGGCGGGTGGCGAAGCCCTCGGCGAGCATCGCGACGACGGCGTCGAAGTGCTCGCGCGACAGGCTCCGGTAGGGGTGGGCGCGGCGCACCATGCGGTAGAGATCGTCCTCGCGCCACTCCTCCGCCGCCACCGCGGCGACGATCTGCTGCGCCAGGATGTCGAACGGCCGCTGGGGGATCTCCAGGCGGTCGAGCTCGCCCCGCCGGGCGGCGTCGACGAGCGCCGTGCACTCGATGAGCTCGTCGCGGGTGAGCGGGAAGAGGCGGCCCTTGGGGAGGCCGCCGAGCTGGTGCCCGGAGCGGCCGACGCGCTGCAGGAGCGTGGCGATCGAGCGCGTCGAGCCGAGCTGGCAGACGAGGTCGACGGCGCCGATGTCGATCCCCAGCTCGAGCGAGGCGGTGGCGACGAGCACCTGCAGGTCGCCCGACTTCAGCCGCCCCTCGACCTCCAGCCGCTTCTCCTTCGCCATGCTGCCGTGGTGGGCGGCCACCCGCTGCTCGCCCAGGCGGTCGGCGAGGTGGCGCGTGGTGCGCTCGGCGGCGCGGCGGGTGTTGACGAAGACAAGGGTCGTCCGATGCTCGCGGACGAGCTCCGCCAGCCGGTCGTAAACCTCGGACCACACCTCGGCCGACATCACCGCCTCGAGCGGCGAGCGCGGCACCTCGATGCCGAGATCGAGCGCCCGCCGGTGGCCGATGTCGACGATCTCGCAGCGCGGCGCCGGCGGCGGAGCCTCCGCAGCACCTGCCGCGGCTTCGAGGCCGCCGGTGCCGACGAGGAAGCGCGCCACCTCCTCGATCGGCCGCTGGGTGGCGGAGAGGCCGATGCGCACCAGGCTCCCCCCCATCGCGCCGACCAGCGCCTCCAGCCTCTCGAGCGAGAGAGCGAGGTGCGAGCCGCGCTTGTCGTCGGCGACGGCGTGGATCTCGTCGACGATGACCGTCCGCGCGCTGGCGAGGGTGCGCCGGCCGCCCTCGCTGGTGAGCAGGATGTAGAGCGACTCGGGGGTGGTCACCAGGATGTGCGGCGGCTTCTTCACCATCGCCGTGCGCAGCGCCGCCGGGGTGTCGCCGGTGCGCACCATGGTGCGGATGGGGGCGTCCGGGAGGCCGCGCGCGGCGAGCTCGCGGCGGATGCCGGCGAGCGGCTCGTCGAGGTTCTTCTCGACGTCGTTGGAGAGCGCCTTGAGCGGCGAAATGTAGACCACCTGCACGGCGTCGGGGAGGCCGCCGCCGAGCGACAGGCGGACCAGGTCGTCGATCGCGGCGAGGAAGGCGGCGAGCGTCTTCCCCGAGCCGGTCGGCGCGGCGATCAGGGTGTGGCGGCGGGCGTGGATCGCCGGCCAGGCGCGCTCCTGCGGCTCGGTCGGCGCGCCGAAGCGGGCGGTGAACCAGGCCGCCACGGCGGGGTGGAAGCGGGCGAGCGCGGCGGGGGATCCGATGGCGGACGGCATGGCGCAAGGGAGACGGAACTCCCCAGACGTTAACAGATCCGCGGCGGCCGGTCATTCCGCCTGCGGAGCCGCCATCGGACCGCCCTGGGACCGCCCTCGGCGCCCCCTCGCGGGGGCCGTCCTCAGGTTCCGTCGCGCCCCGCCCTGCGCTAGGCTGGCGCCGCATGAAGTCCGACTATCAGGTGTGGAAGCTCTGGTGGACCTCCGTCCTGCCGCTCACCAAGGACGCCATCCATGTCTACATCGGCTTCCTCTGCCTGCTCGGCGCGGTGATCGTGCTGCGCCGCAAGCTGTCCTCCTTCTGGGCCCTGCTGCCCGGCTTCCTCGTCTCCCTCCTCATGGAGTATTTCGACCTGCGCGACGGCTTCGGCTGGCCGGCGAGCGTCCACGACGTCGTCAACACCAACCTCATGCCGCTGGTGCTGGTGCTGCTCGCCCGCTGGGGCGTGCTGGCGATCTAGGCGATCAGGAGCCGACCGGCAGCGGCGCCTTGGCGGCCGCGGCGGCGGCAGCCGAACGCTCCCGCTCGACGCCCAGCCGGCGATGGCTGGCGACCGGCATGTTGCGGCGGATACGGGCGACGCGCTCGAGCTCGATCTCGGCGAGGGCGAGGCCCGGGCCGTCCGACGCGGTGGCGATGGGGAGGCCCCAGGGGTCGACGATCATCGCGTGGCCCCAGCTCTCGCGCAGGCCGCCGTCGTCGTGCTTGCCGTGCTGCGCCGCGGCGATCACGTAGCACTGCGTCTCGATCGCCCGCGCCCGGAGGAGCGGCTCCCAGTGGTCCTTGCCGGTCGCCAGAGTGAAGGCGGAGGGGACGGCGATGATCTCGGCGCCGTCCTCGGCCAGCCGGCGGTAGAGCTCGCCGAAGCGCAGGTCGTAGCAGATCGAGAGGCCGAGGGCGCCCAAGGGTGTCGCTGCGACGGCCGTCGCCTCGCCCGGCTTCGAGGTCGCCGATTCGGCGAAGCGGACCTCGGGGATGTCGATGTCGAAGAGGTGGATCTTGCGGTAGGTGGCGAGGATCCCGCCGTCGGGGCCGAAGAGGACGCTGGTGTTGTAGCAGCGCGACGCCTCCTCGCTCCGCTCGTTGAACGAGCCGAGGAGCAGGTGGATGCCGAGGCTCCGCGCCAGGTCGCCGAAGCGCCGGCAGGTGACGCCGTCGAGCGGCTCCGACCGCCGCACCTTCTCCTCGTGCGGGCCGAGGTAGTTGGTGTTCTCGGGGGTGACGACGAGGCGGGCGCCGAGGCCGGCGGCCCGCTCGGTGAGCGAGCGCGCGCTCTCCCAGTTGGCCGCCTCGTCGGAGGTGGAGGTGAGCTGCACGGCGGCGGCGAGGAACATGGCAGATCCTTTCAGGAGATTGTCAGGAGATCGCTCTCCCAGCTCGGCTGACTCGGCAGGTCTTCTTCGACCAGGTCGCCGCGCACGCCGCCGTCGACGATCTCCATCAGCCGCACCGCGCCGAGGCGGTTGCGGAGATCGAGCGGCGTGCTGCAGACCACACGAATGTAGGTGTCGGTCAGGCCCTGCGCGAGGCCGTTCTTCGGCCGCTCCCAGAGCACCGCCGCGCGGCTGCCCAGGCGGCCGCGCTGGAAGTCGGCCTCGGCCGCCGCGGCGACGGCGAGCATCCGCGCCATCCGCCGCCCCTTCTCCTCGGCCGCCACCTGCC
The DNA here is from genome assembly GCA_963755825.1 of uncultured Acidobacteriota bacterium. Taxonomy (GTDB): domain Bacteria; phylum Acidobacteriota; class Thermoanaerobaculia; order Multivoradales; family UBA5704; genus DATBQN01. The sequence goes on from CAVWLA010000001.1 coordinate 2,532,028, forward strand.
CCGGCATCGCGGCCGCCGGCGTGCCCGGCCGCGGCGAGAAGGGGAAGACGTGGACCTTGGCGAAGCCCGCCGCGGCGACGAAGTCGAGGCTCGCGGCGTGCTCCTCGGCCGTCTCGCCCGGGAAGCCGACGATGACGTCGGTGGTGACCGCCATCGCCGGCACCGCGGCGCGGATGCGGGCGAGGAGGGCGGCGTAGTCCGCCGCGGTGTAGGGCCGCCGCATGCGGCGGAGGGTCGGCGTCGCGCCGCTCTGCAGCGACAGGTGGAGGTGCCGGCAGAGCCGCGGATCGGCGAAGAGGTCGAGCAGCCGGTCGTCGAAGCTCCACGGCGCGATCGAGGTCAGCCGCAGACGCGCGACGCCGCTCTCGGCGAGCACCGCCCGCACCAGCTCGAAGAGCCCGCAGTCTCCAGCGTCCCGATACGCCGAGATCTGCACCCCGGAGAGCACCACCTCGCGGTAGCCGGAAGCCGCCAGGCGCCGCACCTCGCCGACGACCTCCGCCAGCGGCCGGCTGCGCTGGCGCCCGCGCGTCGACGGGATGATGCAGAAGGCGCAGCGCACGTCACAGCCGTCCTCGATCTTGACCAGCGCGCGGGTGCGGTCACTCGCCGCTGCTGCAAGGCCGATCCCGTCGTCGGGGGCGGCGCACGCCGGCCGCACGGCGAGCCGCTCGCCTAAAGCGTCGACAGCCGTATCGACTGGCGGCACCCACTCCGGAAACGCCGCGTGGACGCGCTCGAGCAGGCGATCCTTGTCGCGGTTGCCGATCACCAGGTCGACGCCGGCGAGGCGCGCCGCGCTCTCCGGCTCGGCGGTCGCGTAGCAGCCGACGAGCACGGTGCGGACGGGCCGCGGCGCGCGGCCACCGCGGCGCGCCGCCTGCCGCGAGCCGCGCGCCGCCTCGGCGGTCACCGTGCAGGAGTTGACGACGTGGAGGTCGGCCTCGGCGAGCGAGCCGACGACGCGGTGGCCGGCGGCGCGGAACTGGCGCGCCATTCCCTCGGTCTCCGCCTGGTTCAGCTTGCAGCCGAGGTTGGTGAAGCAGACGCGCATGGCAACGATTCTAGTGGCCTTCGACCATCCTCAGGCGTCGCGCGCCGCAGCCTTGCGCTCCTCCAGCTCCTCCAGCGTCCGCGGCCAGTCGGCCTTGAGGAGCTGCGAGAGGGCGCGGTCGGCGAGCAGCCGGCCGCCGGTCTGGCAGGTCGGGCAGTAGTTGGCCTCGTTCTCGGCGTAGACGATCCGCTGCACCGGCGTGCCGCAGTCCGGGCAGGGCTCGCCGTAGCGGCCGTGGACGGCGAAGCCGGGACGGAAGGCGGTCACCTTCTCCGGGAAGCCGTCGCCGAGCTCCCGACGCAGGCGCTCGGTCCAGAGGGTGAGGGTCTCGCGGGTGGCGGCGAAGAGCCGCACCAGCTCGGCCTCCTTGAGGTCGCCGGTGCGCTTGAACGGCGACAGGCAGGCGCGATGGAGGATCTCGTCCGAATAGGCGTTGCCGATGCCGGCGAGGAGATGCGGATCGGTGAGCGCCCGCTTCAGGGTGTGGTTGCCGCGCGCCAGCGCCGCGCCGAAGGCGGCGAGGTCGATCTCCAACGGCTCGATCCCGCCGGGGTCCTCGCCGGCGAGGCCGGCGGCGGAGTCGAACAGCTTGAGCGACGCCCGCTTCTTGGCGCTCGCCTCGGTCAGCAGCAGCGTGCCGGTCGGGAACTCGAAGACGGCGAGGACGTTCTTGCCGCCGGTCTTCGCCGGGCCGCGCGCCGCGTCGCGCCAGTGGAACCGGCCGGCTACCATCAGGTGGAAGACGAGGAAGAGGCCGCCTTCCATCTCCCAGACGATGCGCTTGCCGAGCCGGCGGAGGGCGACGACCCGGCGTCCCTCCGCGGCGGCGGGCGGCGGGGCGACCGAGCGCAGCACGAAGGGGCTCCGCAGCGCCAGCTTCAGAAGCGGCTGGCCGACGATCCGCGCCGCCAGGCGGTCGAGGTAGAGGGCGAGGTCGGGCAGCTCGGGCACGGAGCGACGCTATCCCAGGTGAGAGCGGGCGAGGCCGCCTGCTACCCTATCGCCATGCGCCGGAAACGAGCCCTCGCCCTCCTCCAGATCGCCGGCTGCGCCGTTTTCTCGACCCTCGCCGGCGCCGGCGCGGCGCGCGGCGCGGCGAGCCCGTGGGCGGTCGACGGCCCGTCGCGCCTGCGGCTGGTCTCGCCGTACCTGGAGGCACCGGCGGCGGGAGAGATCCGGCTCGGGTTGGAGTTTCGCACCGCGCCCGGCTGGCACGTCTACTGGAAGAACAGCGGCGACGCGGGATACGCCCCGAGCGTGCGCTGGAGCGGCGGCGGCTTGGCGCCCGGGCCGCCGCCCGAGCTGCTCTGGCCGGCGCCGCGGCGCTTCGAGCTCGCCGGAGGGCTCGTCGCCTTCGGCTACGAGGGCGAGGTGATCTACCCGCTCCGCGCCCGGCTCGCGGCGGCTGCGGGCGCCGTCGCGAGCCTCACCGCCGAGGTCGACTACCTGGTCTGTCAGGTGGACTGCATCCCGTTTCGGCGTCGCCTCACCCTCGACCAGCCGATCGCCCGCGGCGCTCCGCTCGCCGACCCGGCGACAGCGCCCGCCATCGCCGCCTGGTGGGACCGCCTGCCGGCGCCCATCGCCGCGGTCGCCGGGAGCTCGGCCGAGCTCCGCTACGACGACGCCGGCCCGGCGCTCGAGCTGGCGCTCCACGGCGTCGCCGGCGACCCGCGGAGCGCCGATGTCTTCCTCGAGGCCCAGGAGCTCTTCGACACCTCCCGGCCGCAGGCGCGCCCGCTCGCCGACGGCATCGCCTTCCGGGTGCCTCTCGCGCGCCAGCAGGTGAACCGCCCGCTGCCCGCCAGCGCCCCGTTCGCCTGGACGGCGACCGGCCTGCGCGGCTCGCGGGGACCGCTCGCCCTCGAAGGCCGCAGCGTCGTGGCGCTCTCGCCGCCCGCTTCCGCTCCTCCGAGCGCACCGCGCTCGCGAGGCCACGCCCTGCTCGCGGCGCTGGCGGCCGGCCTCCTCCTCACCCTGGCCCCCGGTCCGCTCGCCATCCTCCTCGCCGCCGCCGCGGCCGGCCCGGAGCACCGCCGAGGCGGGGCGGCCTTCCTCGCAACCTCGGCGGGTCTCGTCACCGGCGTGGCGAGCGTCGCGGTCGCCGCGCGGGCGGGAGCCTTCGCGGGCTGGGGCACGGCTCTCGGCGCACCAGCCTGGACCGCCGCCCTCGCCGCGCTCGCCCTCCTCCTCGCCCTCGACCTGTGGGGGATGTTCGAGGCACCGGCGGCGGCTCCGGCAGCCGATGGCTCGCAGGCGCCGCTCGGCCGCGCCGTTCTCGAAGGCATCGCCGTCCCGCTCCTCGCCCTCGCCTGGCCGCTGCCAAGGGCGCTCGCGGTCGACCTCGCGTCGCGCCCAGCCTCCGGCGCCGTGCTCCTCGCGACCGCCGTCGCGGTCGGCCTGGCGCTGCCCTACGCGGCCCTCGCGGCGCTGCCCCCGCGCGATGGACGCGGCGGCAACGATGCCGGCGCCGCCGGCGATTTTGGAGACGCTGGCGCGCGCTCGGCCTGGCGCCAGGCGCTGGGGTTCCTCGCCGCCGCGGGCGCCCTCTGGCTCCTCTACCGGTTCTCCCGCGAGGTGCTCTCCGAGGGGCTCGCCGCCGTCGAGGTCGCCCTCCTCGCCCTCGCCCTCCTCGCCTGGATGCGCCGGCGCGCCCGGCGGAGTAGGCTACGGTGGATGATCGCGCTCGGGCTCGCCGCCTGCGCTCTCGGCGTCCCCTTCATCGCCTCCGGCAGCCGCGTCGACGGCGGCCGCGGGGCAGATCCATCCTTCAACGATCCACGGGTCCCGGCGACCGCCGCCGCGGCCCCAGGAGGCAACTCATGAAGCGCTCTCTCCTCGTCGTCCTCTCGCTCCTCGCCCTCGCCGCCGGCATTGCGCTCACCGTCCGGCCGGCCCGCGCCGCCGTGGCGGTCGGCCAGGCGGCGCCGACCTTCTCGCTCCGCGGCGTCGACGGCAAGACCTACTCTCTCGCCGACTTCAAGGGGAAGGTGGTGGTCCTCGAGTGGATCAACCCCAACTGCCCCTTCTCCCGCCGGCACGCCGAGGAGAAGACCATGGAGCAGACCGCCGCCCACCACCCCGAGGCGGTCTGGCTCGCCATCAACAGCAGCCGGTCCGACAGCCAGGATTTCATGGCGCCGGCCGCGCACCGCGCCTACGACCAGGAGCACGGCATCACCTATCCGGTGCTCTACGACGAGACCGGCGCCGTCGGCCACGCCTACGGGGCGCGGACGACGCCGCACATGTTCATCGTCGACCGCCAGGGGAAGATCGCCTACGAAGGGGCGATCGACGACGACCCCAGCGGTAGGAACGCCCTCGCCCAGCGCACCAACTACGTCGACCGCGGCCTCGCCGCCGAGGCCGCCGGAAAGTCGCCCGACCCGGCGCTCACCAAACCGTACGGCTGCAGTGTCAAATACTGAGTGAGCGGGCACGGCCGGCGAAAATCGCCGGCCGCGTCCGTCCGAACCGAGGGAGCCGGCCTCCAGCCGAGGGCCCTCGGGAGGTGCGCCGAGCGCCGGAAGCACGGCTCGGCGGCTCCGGGGAGGACGCGATGCCCTACACGCAGGACGGGATCATGGCGCAGATCATGGTAGCTTTTGGCCAGGGAACCGGAGCCACGCGCGTCTCGCAGGAGGGAGCACTGCACCTGCGGACGCTGTATTTCGGCGCCATCACCCAGGAGCTCACCGACCGGTGGGAGACCGAAGCAGTCCAGGTGCTCGAACGCATTCGCGCCATCGGTCGCCTCGCCGCCCACCTCGTCGTCTCGACCGGCGCCACCGCGATCGGCATCGCGGATATCGAGGCCTCGGCCCGCACCGTGCAGAGGGTCTCGGAGACCCCTTTCTGTCCGCCGGTTCCCGGCGCCGCGTAGAGCGGGAGCTCGCGGTGCCGCATCGCCGTCCGCTCCGGCGGCGCTGACCTCGCCGCTGGCGACCGATCCATCGTGCTGCGGACGAAGACGCCCCTCTCCTGGACGCGGCTCTGCCTGGCGGCGGCGAGCGCCAAGATCGTCGTCGCGGCGATCGCCATCCCCTGGGGTATCGCCGAGGGCTGGGCGCTCTCCGAAGCCCGCTTCCCGCTCGCCTTCGACCTCATCTTCCTCGCCGTCTTCGGCGGCTGGGGCGCCTACCTCCTGGCCGGCGCCCGCAGCGATCCGCGGGCCCGCTCGCTCGCCGGCTTCTACCTCTGCGTGGCGGCCGCCTTCACCAAGCCGCTCCGCCGCATCGCGCCGCACGCCGGCGTCCCCTGGACCGGGCCCATCCTGGTGCTCGAGGCGCTCGCGGTCGACGCCTTCATCCCCTACTTCCTGTGGAGCTTCGCGCGCGACTTCCCGGAGCCGGCGCGCTCGCTGCGCGGGCGCCGCAGCCTCGCTCTCGGCGTCCGCGCGACCGGCTGGATGGGGGTCGTCCTCCTCGCCGGCTCCGCCCTCTGGGCGAGCGCCGGCTACGGCAGCGTGGCCTGGCTCAACCCGCTCGACATCGAGACGCTCTACGGCGCCCCGCTCGTCCTCGCCATCCCGCTCGCCTTCGCCGCCCTGATCGCCAAGGCGCAGCGGGCGAGCGGCGCCGACCGGGAGCGGGTGCGCCTCTTCGTCGGCGCCTTCGCCGCCGGCTTCGCGTCGCTCATCGTGCAGATGACGATCCACCTGATCCCCGGGGTGACCCCCTGGGTGCAGAGCCGGCCGGCGCTCGACCTCACCCTCCTCTACGTCGCCTTCGTCCCCGCCTGGATCACCCCCGGGCTCGCCGCCTACTCGGTCCTCGTCGACCGTGTGCTCCAGGTGCGCATGGTCGCCAGCCGGGCGCTCCATGCCCTGGCGCGCTGGGCGACGCTGGCGATTGCCTCGGTCCCCTTCGTCGCCCTCGGCGTCTATCTCTACGCCATCCGCGGCGAGAGCATCGCCAGCCTGCTGACCGGCAACCGCTGGCTGCTGCTCGCCTCGGCCGCCCTCCTCGGCACCGCCGCGCTGCGCTACCGCACGCGCCTCCTCGACGCCATCGACCGCCGCTACTTCCGCGAGCAGTACGACGCGCGCCAGGTGCTCACCCAGCTCGTGCAGCGCATCCGCAGCACCCACGACGTGCACGACCTGTCCGAGCTGGTCTGCCGCGGCATCGACCAGGCGCTCCATCTCGAGGCGGTGGCGCTGCTCGTCGAGGACCGCCGTTCCGGACACTTCGTCGCCTCGCTCTCCCGCTGCCGTCGGCTCGACGCCCACTCGGCGCTCGTCCAGGTGCTGGCGAGCGCCAGCGACCCGCTCTGCGTCGACCTCGGCGACCCGCGCTCGCCGCTCGCCCGGCTGCCGGAGGCCGATCGCCGGTGGCTGGCCGAGTCGGGCTTCCACCTGCTGGTGCCGATCGTGGCGCGCGACGGCGCGCTCCTCGGCATCCTCGGGCTCGGCGCCAAGAAGAGCGGGCTGCCCTTCCTGCGCGAGGACCGCCGGCTCCTCTACGACATCGCCTCCTGGACGGCGCTCGGCCTCGAGCTCGACCTCGACCCGAGCTCCGGCAACCAAGGAGATCGGATACCGCCGGTGCTGGGGCCGGCCGGGGCCGCGGAGCACGCCAAGGAGTGCCTCGCCTGCGGCACCCTGTTCCAGCCGTTCACCGTCTTCTGCGGCTCCTGCAGCCGGCGCCTGGAGATCGCCCAGGTGCCCTACGTGATCCCCGGCCGCTTCCGCTTCGAGCGCCGGCTGGGGGTGGGCGGCATGGGGATCGTCTACCGCGGCGCGGACCTCGCGCTCAGCCGCCACGTGGCGGCGAAGACGCTGCGCCGCGTCTCGCCCGAGGGGGCCATGCGCCTGCGCCGCGAGGCGCGGACGGCGGCCGGGGTGTCCCACCCGCACCTCGCCGCGGTCCACGGCATGGAGAGCTGGCAGGGGACGCCGATGCTCATCCTGGAGCTGATGGAGGGCGGCACCCTGGCGCAGCGCATCGAGCGCGGTCCGCTCGACCAGTGCGAGGCCGTCGAGCTGGGGATCGCCATGGCGAGCGCGCTCGATTACCTGCACGGCGCCGACATCCTCCACCGCGACATCAAGCCGAGCAACATCGGCTTCTCGCGGACCGGCGTCGCCAAGTTGATGGACTTCGGCATCGCCCGCCTGCTCCTCGACCTGCGCGAGGAGCGCGGCCAGCCCGCCGAGGACGACGACGCGGGCCCCGAGGGGACCTGGGACAGCAGCGTGACGTCCGAGACCGTCGAGCGCCAGCTCGTCGGCACCATCTCCTACCTCTCGCCGGAGGCCCTCGACCGCGAGGCGGCGAGCGTCTCCTTCGACCTCTGGGCGCTCGCCATGGTGCTCTACGAATGTGTCCTGGGACGGAAGATCTTCTCCTCGAGCGACCCCAAGCAGACCATGACGCGCATCCGCCAGGGCCGCATCCCGGACTTCGAGCAGGCCTGCCCGTGGGGCGATCCGACCCTCGGGGAGTTCTTCCGCAACGCCCTCCACCGCACCATCGGGCGGCGGCCGGCGACCGCCCGCGAGATGGGCGAGCGGCTGGAGGCGGTGATGCGGAGCCTGGAGAGCTGAGCCGCCGGCGGGACGGACACCAGAGCGCGGCGGCGGACCGCGATCAGGTCAGATCAGGTCAGATCAGAAAGGCCCGCCCATCTCGGTGATGAGCGGCTTGGTCTTCGCGGCGAGGCCGACGCCGTCACCGAGCGGCAGCAGCACGGCGGCGAGCTGCGGATGGCTCATGAAATAGCCGTTGAAGGAGCGGATGGCCTCGGTCTCGGCGTCGTCCTCGGCGTCTTCGTCCGGATGCGCCACCTTGCCCCCCCAGAGCAGGTTGTCGACGACGACGAAGCCGCCCACCCTGAGCTTGGGGAGGAGCAGGTCGAGGGTGCGCCGGTACTCCTCCTTGGGGCCGTCGAGATAGGCGAGGTCGAGCGGCCCATCGACCGCCGCCAGCCGCGCCAGGGCGGCGCCCTCGAGGAGCTCCACCCGGTCGGCGACGCCGCCGCGCTCGAGGAAGCCGCGCGCCAGGGCGAGGCGCTCGGGGTCGCGGTCGACCGAGATCACCCGCGCCGCCGGCGCGCCGCGCGCCAGGCACAGCGTGCCGTAGCCGATCGCCGTCCCCACCTCGACGATGCGGCGCGCCGCGGCGCCGCAGGCGAGCGCCTGCAGCAGACGGCCGACCTCGGGATCGGAGATGGGGACGTCGCGCTCGGCCGCCAGCGCCTCCATCTCGCGGAGCAGCGCGTCGCGCGGCGGCAGGGCGCGCTCGAGATAGGTCTCCTGCTCCGGCCGGAGGATGGCGCCGAAGCCGTGCTTCATGGCGCCGGGCTGGCGGCCGGTTTCGCGACCCAGGAAAGCGTCTCCAGGGAGACCGAGCGCCGCGGCCGGCCGTGGACGAGGAGAGTGAAGTTGGGCTTCAGGTGCACCTCGCAGGAGGCGCCGTCGGCGCCGACCTCGACCTCGTGGCGGCCGAAGCCGGAGAGACCGGACTCGCTGCCGCCGCAGGTTCCGGTGACCACCACCGAGGGGGTGTTGGCGCCGCGGTCGAAGACGATCTGCTCGCCGGCGTCCTTGCCCTCGGGAATCGAGAGGACCAGCCAGACGCTGCCCGGCCCGGGCTGGTCGCGCACCTTGATCGAGCCCTCGCCGAGGAGCCAGCGGCGGGCGACGAGCTGGCGGTCGCCCGCCGGCTCGCTCGGGAGCCAGGCGCCGACGTAGTCGAAATGCGGCCCGGCGGCCGCCGCCGGCACCTCGACCTCGGCCACCTCGTACTCGTCGCGCGCGATCCGCGGGCCCGCCGCGAGCGGCCAGCGCATCCCGTGATCGCCGTAGAGCCCGGCGGTCAGTCGATAGCGGCCGGCGGCGAGCGGCTCGGCGAGCGCGGACTGGTAGAGCTTGATCTCGTAGCTCGCCGGCACCCCCTCCTGCCAGGCGCCGGGGAACGGGTGGTCGAAGGTGCGCTGGACCTTCCCCTTGCCGTCGAGGAGGTGGACGAAGACGACCGGTGCCACGCCGTCGCCGAGGGCGGCGGTCGGCTGCCAGTTGAAGCGGACCTTCAGCAGATCGGGGAAGCCGAGCGCGATCGCGTGCGGCTCGACGCTCAGCCGGGCGACGGCGGGCTGCTCGCCGCGGCAGCCGGCCAGGGCGGCGGCCAGGCAGCCAGCCAGGCATCCGGCCAAGAGGAGGATCGAAGAGTGTTGTCTCATGGATGGGGAGAAGCTAGCTAGGTGGCGACCAGCTGTCAAGGAGAGGCCGGATTTGCAGGCAGGAAGGTCGCCGAGGCGTCGGCGCCCTCCCATACCGTCACCTCGGCGAGGCGCGCCGCCGGCAGGCTCGCCGCGAGCTGCTCGTGGAACCAGGCGGCGAGCCGTTCGGCGGTGGGGCTCAGGCGATCGAAGGGCGGCACCGTGTTGATGTCGCGGTGGTCGAACCGCGCCGCGAGCTCGCCCAGGGCGCGCTTTACCGCCACGAAGTCGAAGCCCATCCCCTCGGCGTCGAGCGTCTCGGCGGCGAGGGCGGCCTCGACCGTCCATGAGTGGCCATGGGTCGGCTCGGGCGCGCCCAGGTAGGAGGTCAGGTGATGCGCCGCCTCGAAGCGGGCGCGCACGCGCAGCAGATAGCTAGGCAAGGAGCTGCTCCACCCGCGCCACGACCATCTCGAGCGCCGCGCGGCTCTCCCCGCCGGCGGGGAGGATGAGGTCGGCCCAGCGCTTCGACGGCTCGACGAAGTCGAGGTGCATGGGGCGGACGGTGGCGAGGTACTGGTCGAGGACGTCGTCGACGGTGCGGCCGCGCTCGGCGAGGTCGCGCCGCAGCCGGCGGATGAGCCGCAGGTCGGCGCCGCTGTCGACGAAGATCTTGAGGTCGAGGAGGTCGCGGAGCGCCGGCTCGACGAAGAGGAGCGTCCCCTCGACGAGGACGACCGGCCGCGCGGCGACGGGGCGCGTCGCCGCGGTGCGCCGATGGCGCGCGAAGTCGTAGACCGGGACCTCGATCGACCGCCCGGCGCGGAGTTCCGCCAGGTGGGCGGCGAGGAGCTCGCCGTCGAGGGCCTGCGGATGATCGAAGTTGTGCGCCGAGAGCGCCGCCCCGCTCCCCCACTCGACGTCGCGGTAGTAGCTGTCCTGCTCCAGGAAGGCGATGCGCTCGCACCCCACCGCCGCGAGGATCGCCCGCGCCACGGTCGTCTTCCCCGCGCCGGTGCCGCCGGCGACGCCGAGGACGCACGGCCGCCGCGGGCCGGCGAGGGAGGAGGGGGGCATCGCGGCGATTCTACCCGCCGCTCACCGCTGGCAGCGCGGGCAGTAGAAGGTGCTGCGGCCCGACTGCACGATGCGGCGGATCGGCGTGCTGCAGCGCGGGCAGGGCTCCCCCTCGCGCCCGTAGGCGGCGAGGGAGACCTGGAAGTAGCCGCTCCGCCCCTCGCCGTCGGCGAAGTCGTTGAGCGTCGTGCCGCCGTCGCCGATCGCCTGGCGGAGCACCGCGACGATCGCCGCCGCCAGACGGTCCCAGCTCGCCGGCGACAGGCGGGCGACCGAGCGCTGGGGATGGATGCCGGCGCGGAAGAGCGACTCGGTGGCGTAGATGTTCCCCACCCCGACGACGACGCCGGCGTCCATGAGGAAGCTCTTCACCGGCCCGCGCCGGCCGCGCGCCGCGGCGCGGAGCGCCGCGCCGGCGAGGTCCTCGGCCGCCTCGGGAGCGAGCGGCTCGACGCCGAGCCCGGCGAGGTGCGGGTCGCTCGCCAGGCGGTCGGTGGCGACGGTGCGCAGGAGGCCGAAGCGGCGCGGGTCGCGGAAGCGAAGGGTGCGGCCGGAGGCGAGGTGGAAGACGACGTGCTCGTGCGCCTCGGCCTCCAGGGCCGGCTCGGCGAGGGTCAGGCGGCCGCTCATGCCGAGGTGGACGATGAGCGTCCGCCGGCCGCGGTCGGCGGCCGAGGCCTCCCGCTTCTCCAGGTGGATCAGCAGGTACTTGCTGCGGCGGCCGAGGGCGCTGACGGTCGCGCCGGCGAGCCCGGCCAGCTCGCGAGGCCGCACCGCCTCGCGGAGGCGCCGCTCGCGCACCTCGGCGCGGACGAGGCGCTCGCCGACGAGGTGGGGCGCCAGGCTGCGGCGCAGGACCTCGATCTCGGGCAGCTCGGGCACGGCGGCGATTGTAATGCGCCCTCACCTCCTGGCGCTCCGCGGCGCGGCGGCAGGCGCCTGGAGGGGCCTCCGCGGTGGCGGAAATGAAACGCAAGAAAAGCCTTGACAGCCGCCGCCGGATGAGCGTAAATAGAGCGTAATGGCTACCGACATCTTTCACCCGCCCGTCCTCTCGCTCGATCCCACCAACCTCGACTCGCTGGCGGAGACCGGCGAACGGCTGCCCATCCACAGCGCGAGCTGGGGCGGGCAGGGATTCCTCGACCTCGACGCCTGGGAGCGCGGGCTCGCCGGCGACCTGACCGCGGGCGAGGGAGCCGGGATGGCGCTCCTCGCCAGGCTGCGGCGGGCGGCGCGGCAGCGCGAGCCGATCGCCATCGGAACCCTCGCCGATCCCTACGGCGGCCGGCGCGCGCGGCGCACCCGTCGGGTGCTGGAGATCTGCCGCGACGTCGAGGGGCTCGCGCTGTCGCTCACCACCCGCTCGCCCTGGGTGCTGCGCGACCTCGGCCTCCTCGCCGAGATCGACGCCTACCACGCGGTGTCGATCGACGTCCCGATCACCGCCGCCGACCCCGCCGTGGCGCGGCGCCTGGAGCCCGCGGCGGCGGAGCCGGCCGACCGTTTCGCCACCGTCGCGGCGCTCGCCGAGCAGGGCATCTCGACCGCGGTCTGGTGCCTGCCGATCGTGGCGGGCGAGAACGATCGCGAGGAGGTGCTCGCCCCGCTCTTCGCCGCAGCGCGGGAAGCCGGCGCCCGCGACGTGCTGGCGGCTCCTCTCTTCCTCCGCCCGTCGGGACCGCGCCGGGGATTCGGCATGGGACGCCTGGGGCGCGAGATCCCGGGCTTCGGCGGCGTCCGCCGTCACCTCGATCACCAGCTCGACGCCGACGAGGCGGCGCGCCGGCTCGCGGCGCGGTTCCGCCGCCTGCGCCTCGAGCACGGCTTCCCGCTCGTCCAGACCAGCAGGGGTTGAAAAGAAAACCCCGCCGCGGCGATGCCGGGGCGGGGTTGGCAGAAGCCGAGAAGCCGAAGAGTCGGTCTCAGACTTCGCGGCGGGTGAGCGGACCGCTCTGCAGCCTGACCAGCGCGTGCCGGCGGTCGATGCCCATCTTCTTGTCGAGCAGCTCCTGCTTGACGATCTCGAGCAGGCGGTCGACCTCGATCTGCATCTGCTCCATCTGCTCCTTCATGTTGAGGATCACCTCGACGCCGGCGAGGTTGACGCCGAGGTCGCGGGTGAGGGTGAGGATCGTCTCCAGCCGGCGGATCGCCTCCTGATCGTAGAGGCGGGTGTTGCCCGAGCTCCGCGCCGGCTTGAGCAGCCCCTCGCGCTCGTAGAGGCGGAGCGTCTGCGGGTGGATGCCGAAGCGCTCGGCGACCACGCTGATCATGACGAACTTCTCGGTGGACGTTCGGCGGCGTCCGGGCATCAGCTCATCTCCTCGATCGTCACGCTCTGTCCTTCTCTCCGTTTCGGCACCACCACCTGGAGCACACCGCGCTCGAAGGTGGCGGTGATCCCCTCGTCGTCGATCGGCGAGGTCAGCTCGAACGAGCGCCGGAACGAACCGTAGCTGCGCTCCATGCGCAGGAAGTGGCGGCTCTCGCCGAGCGACTGGCGCCGGCCGGCGATCTCCAGGCAGCGATCGCGCACCTGCAGCTCGATGTCCTCCCGCATCACCCCCGGCAGCTCGGCGAAGACGAGGAACGAGCTGTCCGTCTCGAGCACGTCGACGGCGGGGGCCCAGGTGCCGGGCGGGCCCCCGCGGTCGTCGTATTCGGCGGGAAGGAGCGCCTGCTCGAAGAGCGTATGGATGCGGTCCTGGATGCGGGCCAGCTCTTCGAGGTAGATCTTCTTGGAAGAAGGCGCCATCCCACCGACCTCACTTCTTGTCGACGTCGACATACTCGGCGTCGATCACCTCGTCGGCACCGGCGCCACCCGGCGCTCCCGCACCGCCGGCCGCTCCGGCGCCGCCGCCCGCCTGCGCCCCCGCCTCACCGCCGCTGGCGCCGGTCTGACGGTAGACCAGCTCCGCCAGCTTGTGAGACGCCTGGGTGAGCTTCTCGGCGGCCTTCTCGAGCGTCGCCGCGTCGTCGCCCTCGAGCGCCTTGCGGGCGTCGGCGAGCGCCGCCTCGAGCTGCCCCTTCTCGTCCGGCCCGAGCTTCTCCTTGTGCTCGTTGTAGGTCTTCTCGGTGCTGTAGACGAGGCCGTCGAGGCGGTTGCGGGCCTCGACCTGGCGCCGCCGCTCGCGGTCCTCCTCGCTGTGCGACTCGGCCTCCTTGATCATGCGCTCGATCTCGCTGTCGGCGATCCCGGAGGAGGCGCTGATGGTGATCTTCTGCTCCTTGCCGGTGCCGAGGTCCTTGGCCGAGACGTGGACGATGCCGTTGGCGTCGATGTCGAAGGTGACGTCGATCTGCGGCACGCCGCGCGGCGCCGCCGGGATGCCCACCAGGTGGAACTTGCCGAGCGTGCGGTTGTCGCGCGCCATCTCGCGCTCGCCCTGGAGGACGTGCACCTCGACCGAGGTCTGGCTGTCGGCCGCGGTCGAGAAGGTCTCGCTCTTGCGGGTCGGGATCGTCGTGTTGCGCTCGATCAGCTTGGTGAAGACGCCGCCCAGGGTCTCGATGCCGAGCGAGAGGGGCGTCACGTCGAGCAGCAGCATGTCCTTGACGTCGCCGCGCAGGACGCCGCCCTGGATCGCCGCGCCGACCGCCACCACCTCGTCGGGGTTGACGCCCTTGTGCGGCTCCTTGCCGAAGAAGTCCTGCACCAGCTTCTGGATCGCCGGCATGCGGGTCTGGCCGCCGACGAGGACCACCTCGTCGATCTGCTTGGCGTCGAGGCCGGAGTCCTTGAGCGCCTGCCGGCAGGGGCCGATCGAGCGCTGGATGAGCGCGTCGACGAGCTGCTCGAGCTTCGGCCGGGCGAGCCGCAGGTTGAGGTGCTTGGGGCCCGAGGCGTCGGCGGTGATGAACGGCAGGTTGATGTCCGTCTCCTGCGCCGAGGAGAGCTCGATCTTCGCCTTCTCGGCCGCCTCCTTCAGGCGCTGCATCGCCATCGGGTCGTTGCCGAGGTCGATGCCCTGGTCCTTCTTGAACTCCTCGAGCAGCCACTCGATGATGCGCTGGTCGATGTTGTCGCCGCCCAGGTGGGTGTCGCCGTTGGTCGCCTTGACCTCGACGACGCCCTCGCCGACCTCGAGGATCGAGATGTCGAAGGTGCCGCCGCCGAAGTCGTAGACGGCGATCGTCTGGTCCTTCTTCTTGTCGAGCCCGTAGGCGAGCGCCGCGGCCGTCGGCTCGTTGACCAGCCGCTCGACGGTCAAGCCGGCGATGCGGCCGGCGTCCTTGGTGGCCTGGCGCTGCGAGTCGTTGAAGTAGGCCGGCACGGTGATGACGGCGCGCTCGACCTTCTCGCCGAGGTAGTCCTCGGCGGCCTGCTTGAGCTTGCCGAGGATCATCGCCGAGATCTCCGGCGGCGAGTACTTCTTGCCCTCCACCGGGACGCGGACGTCGCCGTTGTCGGCGCGCTCCACGGAGTAGGGCACCATCTTCATCTCCTCGTTGACCTCGCTGAACTTGCGGCCCATGAAGCGCTTGATCGAGAAGATGGTATTGGTCGGATTGGTGACCGACTGGCGCTTGGCCACCTGGCCCACCAGGCGCTCGCCGTTCTTGGTGAAGGCGACGACCGAGGGGGTGGTGCGATTGCCCTCGGCGTTGGGGATGACCTTCGCCTCGCTCCCCTCCATGACTGCGACGACGCTGTTGGTCGTTCCCAGGTCGATTCCGATGATCTTGCTCAAGAGTCTCTCCTCCTTGGTGGATTGCGGCGAGCCCGAGAGCCCGCAGATCGTGGGATGAGCTTAGGACCTTAGTCCGTGGCTGTCAATTTCCCCCGACACCAAGATTGACAAAAATGGACTGAGATTTATTCCGGCACCCAGCGCGGGCTCACGCCACAGGACCGCTCCCACCGTCGAGGGTCCTCGCTCAGTCGAGGAGGACGAGCGGCGCCTGCGAATCGGGGGAGACGGAGAGGAACTGCGGGTCGAGGAGGAAGTTGCCGGTGATCGCCTCGGTCGACTCGGCGCCGGCGCGCGGCTCGCCGCGGGCGTCGACCGGCTGGACGCTGTAGCCGTCGGCATGGGCGGCGTACTGGAGGGGAGCGCCCAGGGGATCGCGGAGGTCGCCCGGCGACAGCAGGCCGGCCCGCTCGAGCTGCGACAGCCGGGCGGGGAAATGCCCGTCGAGGAGGAAGAAGGTCTTCGCCGCGCGGTCGATCTTCAGAAAGAGCGACGCCCGCTCCGAGCGCGCCAGCGCCGAGCGCTGCACCTCCTGCCAGGGGAACGGCAGGACGAGGTCGTCCGGAGCCCGCAGGGCGCCGGCGGCGACGAGGGCCACGGCGAGGACGGCGAGGAGCCGGGCCGCGATCCGCTGCGGCAGGCCCACCGCGCTCGACTCGACCTGCATGTGGCGGAAGGGCATCTGGACGACGACGCCCTCGCGCTCGCCCCGGCCGGCCGCCTCGCCGGCGGCGGCCGGAGCCTGCGGCAGGGCCGGCATGGGGAGGACGCCGGGAGTCGCGGCGCGCCCGCCGCCGACGGCACGCCGCCGCTCCAGCTCCGCGGCCACCGCCGGGGCGAGCGGCACCGGCGCCGGAGCGCGGACCGTGCGCGCCCCGGCGGCCGCCGACGGGGTCGCTGGAGTCGAGGGCAGGGTCGGCATCGGGGGCATCGGCGCGGGGGTGCGGGCGGCCGGCGCCGCGGCGCGGCGCTCCTCCGCCGACTCGGCGTCGCGCACGGCGTGGAGGAGGATCTCCTCGACCGGGATCGGCACGAACGACTCCTCGTAGGAGACCTCCTCGCCGCTGTAGAACTTGAAGTCGCCCTCGTCCCAGTTGAGGAGCTGCGCGAGCAGGCGGTAGGTCTGCAGCCGCAGCGCCTGGAGCAGGCGCTGGCGGGTGACGTAGCCGCGCTCGACGAGGACGTCGATGAGGCGCTCGCCGCTCGCCTGGTGATCTGCCTGGGCGCGCGCCAGCTCCGCCGTGCCGATCATCCCCTCCGCCACCAGCACCTTGGCGAGCCCCTCCTCCATCGACTGGTTGAGGGCGTCGGCGGCGACGATGCGGCCGTTCAGGAAGGAGATGGCGACGATGTCGTGCTGGCCCTGGACGGTGAGGATGCCGGTCTTCTTCTGCTGCGCGATGAGCTGCAGAATCTCCGGCAGCTTGAAGAGGTCTAGGGTCCCTTCGACGGCCATGGGGGCACCACCCGGTCAGACCTGGTTGCGCCGCTCCCAGCGCAGCCGGGCGAACAGGTAGATCGCGAGGCCCGCCGCGGCGAACGTCCACGCCAGCAGACTGCCGGGATCATACCCCCAGGGGATGCGATACCCGATCTCGCCGAAGAAGGGCAGCATGAGGAGGCCGACCGGCACGAGGAGGGCGACGAAGGTCTTCCACCCCTCGCCCACCTCGGCCGACGGGAGGCCGGGGAGGAGGGTCCGCCGGATGCGCGCCAGACGGTCGCCGCCGAGCCGCAGGGCGAGCGGCGGCTCGGTGTAGCCGGCCGGGCGCCGCACCAGGTGGAGCGAGAGGGCGAGGAGGAGGAGGCCGGCGGCGACGGCGACGGCGAGGCCGCGGCGCAGCAGCTCGAGGCCCGGCGGCGAGGCCGCCGCGCGCTCTCCCCAGCTCGCCAGGAGCTGCTGGCGGATCTCCGGGATGCGCGCCAGACCGCCGTCGGCGGCGACGACGCGCTGCTCGCCGGCCCGCCGCACCCAGTTGCTCACCGTCCGCTCGTCGATCTCCTGCGCCTGGGCGAGAGCGCTGTGCCGCTCGTCGAAGAAGTAGGTCTCGCCATAGGCCTGCGAGAGGTCGAACGGCGCCGCGGCATTCTTCGGATCGGATTCCGCCGCCTTCTTGAAGCTCTCGATGGCGCTCGCGAAGTCGCCCTTGTCGAAGGAGTAGACGCCGAGGTCGAGGAGCGCCGAGGTGTTGTGCGGCTCCTTGTCGAGAACCTGGAGGTAGCGGGCCCGCGCCAGCTCCCACTGGTTGAGCGAGCGGTGGAGGTCGGCGAGGAGGTGGTTGACCGCGGTGCTCTCCGGCAGCAGGGAGTGCAGCACGCCCAGGTCGGCGAAGAGGCCGCCGTAGAGGCGGTGCTCGACGAGGTTCTCCATCGCGATCGCCGGCGGCGAGAGCGCCACGGCGACCTGCCGGCGCGCCGCGGAGATGAGGAACGGCGCGCCGCCGAGGAGGAGCCAGAGGGCGACCAAGAGGGTGCGCTCGGAGCCCGAGCCGTAGCCCCAGAGGATGACCGACCAGAAGAGGAGGAGCCAGATCGGCCCGCCGCGCAGGGCGAGCGGCCAGAGCAGGAGGAGGACGGCCAGGGCGAGCGACGCCTGGCGCGCCCAGGCCGCCTCGCGGGGGAGGCCGCGGGCGACCAGGTCGGCGAGGTCGCGCAGCAGGGCGCCGCCCTTGGTCGCCATCTGCACGGCGACGAAGAGGCCGCCGGTGGCGAGCAGCAGGACGAGCGACCAGAGCCCCAGCTGCTCGAGCCACAGATAGCGCTCGAGCGGCAGGCCGAAGAGGCGGGCGTAGCCCTGGACGAGATGGCCGAAGGCCGCCGGCCAGCGGCCCTCGACGCGGTCGACCGCCGCCGCCGCGAAGGAGGTCCCGGGGCGGCCGGGATCGAGCCGCTCCGCCGCGTCGAGCGCCCAGCCGGCGCGCCGCGGGTCGCCCTGGCGGGCCGACCGCACGGCGGTCTCCTGCGCTCCCTCCGCGAGGTCGGGGAGGTGCCGCATGCCGAGCTGCCGGCCGGTGCCCAGCAGGTCGTCGACGACGGCCGCGGCGCGCTCGCGGTCGTTGGCGCTCACCCATTGCTGCCACTGCTCCTGGAGCTGCTGCAGCGCCTGCTGGACGGGAGGGGTGAGCTCGATGCCGGTCAGGTGCGGCGACAGAGTCGTCGCGCCGCCCGCCGCCGCGGACGGCAGGGCGGAGACGAGCAGGCCGCAGAGCCAAGCGGCGACGGCCAAGCGCGCGCCACCGGTCGGCGGGCGCGGCACGGCGGAGCGGCGCGGAGCTTCAGCCGCGCTTCTGCACATAGCGGACCCGCAGGCGGTAGAGCAGGTCCTCCAGGAACGCGGCCTCCTGGGCCACCAGGCTGCCGGCCGTCTTCTGGCGCAGGATGTCGAGCAGGTCGATGTGCAGGCGCGCCATCTCGAGGTTCTCCGCCGACTGCCCCTCGTAGTCGACGTCGCCGAGGTAGACGGCGACCGGCTCGGCGAGCACGGCGACGAGATCGAAGAAGGTGGGGGCGCCGAGCTCGGGCGGCGCGCCGGGGATCTCGATGCGGGGGCCCGCCGCGGCGTCCTCCCAGCCGGGCGGAACCTGCTGCGGCTGCGGAGCGCGCGCGGCGGCAGGCTCCGCCGCCGGGGCCGGGGCCAGGGCGGGCGGCGGCGGTTCCTGCTCTCGCGCCGCCTCGGGGCCGGCCTCGGCAGCCGCCGCGGCCGCCGTCGCCTTCTCCTCGAGGAAGCGATACTCTTCCTTCAGCTCGCCCTCGGTGGTGAACATCCTCTTGTCGGTGACCTTGATCTCCCTGTCACTCATCCGCGCTTCGACTCCTTTCGACTGCGAGCTGATGAAAAATCGTAGCAACTGCCATTCTCGCAGAGCAAGCGGGCCCCGCGGGGAATCCGCGGAGATCGGCCGATGAGCGACCGGCGGGCCGATCTCCGCACGCTCGTCGACCTCGTCGCCCGCCTGCGCGCCCCCGACGGCTGCCCCTGGGACCGCGAGCAGCGCCTGCCGGACCTCCGCGCCTACCTCCTCGAAGAGGCCCACGAGCTCGCCGCGGCGATCGACGAGGGGAGCTGGCCGGCGATCGCCGAGGAGCTCGGCGACGTCCTCTTCCAGACCGCCTTCATCGCCCGCATTGCCGAGGAAGCCGGAGCCTTCTCCGCGGGCGACGCGATCGCCGGAGTCGAGGAGAAGATGATCTCACGCCATCCGCATGTTTTCGGCGGCGGCGAGGCGCTCGCCGACGCCGAGGCGGTGCGCGCCGCCTGGGAGCGGCGCAAGCTGTCGCGCGAGCCGCGCTCCGGCGGCCTCCTGCAGGGGGTGGCGGCGTCGCTCCCGGCGCTCCTCGCCTCCTATCGCCTGACCCAGAAGGCGGCGGGGGTCGGCTTCGACTGGCCGGACGCCGCCGCGGTGCTGGCGAAGGTCGACGAGGAGACGGCCGAGCTGCGTCAGGCGCTCGCCGTCCAGGAGCAAGGGGAACGCCGGGCGGACGCCGTCAAGGCCGCGGTCGCCGAGGAGCTGGGCGACCTCCTCTTCACGCTGGCGAACCTGGCGCGCAAGCTCGATCTCGACCCCGAGGCCGCCCTCGCCGCCGCCAACCTCAAATTCCGCCGCCGCTTCGCCGCCGTCGAGTCCGGCCTCGCCGAGCGCGGCCGCAGCCCCGCCGAGGCGACCCTCGCCGAGATGGACGAGCTGTGGGAGGCGGCGAAGAGCGGCGAGACCGGCCGCGAGCCTACTGCAGGATGACGATCTCCGCCCCCTCCGCCGTCTGCTGGACGCGCTCGAAGCCGATCCCCAGGTAGAGCGGCACCGCCGGCTCGACGACCGCGAGGTCGCCGGCGGCGACGCGGTCGCCGAAGAGCACCAGCGAGCGCGAGGTGTCGTGCTGGCGGGAGACCCAGATGAGCCCGTCGGGCCGCTCCACCGAGCCGTGGAGGGCGGCCGCCCAGGCGAGCGTCTCGGCGTAGCGGTCGGCCTCGCAGTCGATGAGCTCCTCGCGCCGCACCTCGAGGCGGCGCAGGCCCGCGCCGTAGAGCTGGACGAGGCGGAGGGCGCGCCGCGGCGCCACCGTCGAGAGCACCAGCGGGCGGAGCGCCGTGCGGCGGACGGCCCGCGAGGCGCCGCGGATCGGCACGCTGTGGAAGACGGTGCCGGAGAGGGCGCCGTCGAGATCGGCGGAGCCGTAGAGGGTGGGGACGGTCTCGCCGTCGGCGTTGGCGAAGGGGTGGAACCGCCCGCTGCCGCGGCCCGGGTTGAGCTCGGTCGGCGCGAAGGCGGCGTGATGGCAGCGCAGGATGCGGGCGCCCGCCGGCCAGACCTCGATCTGCGGCCGGATGACCCGCCCCTCGGGGCCGGATCCCGGACGCTCAGAAGACAGGTCCGGCCCTCTCCTGCTCGGCGGCCTCGACGACCTTCCGCGGCTCGCTCGCCAGCAGATCCACCGGGCGCCGACCGCCGAGGAAGCCGTTGACGGCGGTGAACCAGAGTGCCAGCTCCCACTCCGCGCCACCCTCCCCCAGCGCCGCGATCACCGGCGCCACCGCGGCGCGCGGGCGCCCGCTCTCGTCGAACTGGAAGCTGGGGAAGAGCAGGCCGCCGCGGAAGGGAACCGAGAAGATGCGCCGCTCCTGGCGCCAGCGGTGGGCGAGAGCGGCGCGGTTCTGCGCCGTCGAGCCGGCGAGCGCCGCCACCGCCGAGCTGTCGAGGGCGCCGAACTCGGCGAGGAGGGCCTCCCGCGCCGCGGCATTGCGCCGCCCCTGCAGCACGGCGCTGGCGCTCGGCACGGCGCTCCGCGGCAGCATGGCCGAGATCAGCTCCTCGGCGCTCTCGCGGGCCTCGGCGCCGAGGGCGCCCAGACGATCGGCCAGGTCGTCGACCAGCCTCTCGGCGACGGAGCGGAGCTCGGCGCTGGCGCGCGGCGCCGCGGCCTCGGCGGGATCCTTGAAGCGGCGGTCGCGGAGGCGGGGATCTGCCGGGCGCGTCACCGGCGCATGATATCCGCGGCGATCCCTACAATCGCGGGCGGCTCAGGGCCTGGCGGCGCCGGCGCGGCCCGCGGCGCCGGCCGCGGCGGGAGCCGGCGCGGCGGCGAGCAGGCGGCGGAGATCGGGCAGCACGTTGTCGGCGAGGATCTGCTGGCCGCGGGCGGTGGGATGGATGCCGTCCGCCTGGTTGAGCGCCGGGTCGCCGCCGACCCCGGCGAGGAGGAAGGGGACGAGCGGCACGCCGAGCTGGCGCGCCAGGCGCGGGTAGACGGCGGCGAAGCGGCCGGCGTAGTCGGGGCCGTAGTTGGGCGGGATCTGCATGCCGAGGAGGAGCACCCGCGCCCCCGCCGCCTGCGAGCGGCTGACGATCTGCCGCAGGTTGGACTCGATCTCCTCGACCGGCGTGCCGCGCAAGCCGTCGTTCGCCCCCAGGCTCACCACCAGGGCCGCCGGATGCTGGCCGAGGAGCCAGGCGAGGCGCCGCAGGCCGCCGGCGGTGGTGTCGCCGCTCACCCCGGCGTTGAGGACGCGGACCGGCTCGCCCGCCCGCTGCAGGCGCTCGCCGAGGAGCGCCGGATACGCCTGCGCCTCGTCGAGCCCGAGGCCGGCGGTGAGGCTGTCGCCGAGGAAGATGACCAGAGGCCGCGAGGCGGCGCCGGGAGCCGCCGGCGGCCGAGCGGTTGACGGCGTCGGAGCGGACGGGCGGCTGGTGACAGCCGCCGTGGAACCCGGGGCAGAGAGATCCGGCGAGCCGCCCCCGGGACCGCAGGCGGTCGACAGCAGGGCGGCGGCGGCGAGCAGGCAGGCGGTCGCGAGGCGTCTCGAGTTCGGCATGTCATCCTTCGTAACGGCCGGCACGGGGGCGGCTCTTCCCGCGCCGCCGGCCGGCGCCGGAGCGCCGCGCGCCGGCCGGCGCGGAATGCCCCCGGGGCGCCCCCGGTTCTGCTCTGCGATGACCACCCCTCGCATCGAGCTCCGCCGCCTCACCCGCCGGCTGCCGTCCGGCGACCGGGTCCTCACCATCCTCGACGGCGTCGACCTGGCGATCCCGCCGGGCGAGTTCGCCGCCGTGCTCGGCCCCTCGGGCAGCGGCAAGTCGACCCTCCTCGCGCTGATGGCCGGCCTCGACCGGCCGACCTCCGGCGAGGTGCTGATCGACGGCGTCCCCATCCAGGCGATGAGCGAGGACCAGCTCGCCCTCCTCCGCCGCCGCAAGCTCGGCTTCGTCTTTCAGACCTTCCAGCTGCTGGGGAATCTCACCGCGCGCGAGAACGTCCTCCTGCCGCTCGAGCTCGCCGGCGTCCGCGAGCCGATCGGCCGCGCCGACGAGCTCCTCGCCTCGGTCGGCCTCGTCGACCGCGGCCACCACTATCCGAGCCAGCTCTCCGGCGGCGAGCAGCAGCGCGTGGCGCTCGCCCGCGCCTTCGCCGCCGAGCCGCCGATCCTCCTCGCCGACGAGCCGACCGGAAACCTCGACAGCGCCACCGGCAAGCGGGTGCTCGAGATCCTCCTCGACCTCAAGCGCCGGCAGGGGACGACGCTGGTGCTGGTGACGCACGACCCGGCGGTCGCCGCCCTCGCCGACCGGCTGGTGCACCTGCGGGACGGCCGCGTCGAGCGCACCGAGGAGCTCGCCGCGGCGCCCGTGAGGGTGCGGTGAGCCTCGCCCTCTACGTCCGCACCATCCTCCGCGAATCGCGCGGGGCGGCCGGGCGGGTCGCCTTCTTCATCGCCTGCCTCGCCGTCGGCGTCGCCGCGGTGGTCGCCGTCGCCGGCCTCTCGGCGAGCCTCGACGAGGGGCTGCGCTCCGAGGCCCGCCAGCTCCTCGCCGCCGACCTGGTGATCGCCGGCAGCCGGCCGCTGCCGCGCGACTTCGACTTCGGCCGCGCCGGCCTCCACGGCGTCCAGCGGACCGACGTCGCCGAGATGGTCACCGTCGTCTCGGCGGTGCCGGCAGCATCGGCGGTCCCGGCGACGCCTGGAGCCGCGGCGCCGCCGGCTCCGGCGAGCCAGGTGGCCGAGCTCAAGGTGATCGACGGCGAGTACCCGTTCTACGGCGTCTTGGCGCTGCGTCCGCCCCTGCCGCTCGCCCGCCTCCTCGACGCCGAGAGCGCCGTCGTCGGACCGGAGCTGCTCTCCCGCCTCCATCTCAAGGTCGGCGATCGGCTGAGCATCGGCGGCGCTCCCTTCCGCATCGCCGGCGAGGTGGTCTCCGAGCCGGACAAGATCAGCATCTCGATGTCGCTCGGGCCGCGCATCTTCGTCTCCGCCGCCGGCATCGCCCGCACCGCTCTCGTCGGCCGCGGCAGCCGCATCGATCACAAGACGCTCCTCAAGCTGCCCGAGGGGATGCGCCCGGCGGCGATCGCCGGCGCCGCCGAGCGCCTGCGCGCGGCGCTGCCGGACCCCGCCTTCTACCGCGTGCAGACCTACAAGGAGGGGCAGCCGGCGCTGCGCGACAACTTCCGGCGCGTCGGCCAGTTCCTCGGCCTCGTCGCCCTCCTCTCGCTCTTCGTCGGCGGCATCGGCGTGGCGCAGAGCGTCCGCGCCTGGCTCGCCGGCCGGCTGGACGCCATCGCGGTCTTGAAGTGCCTGGGTCTGCGCCCGCGCGAGATCCTCGCCCTCTATGTCGGGCAGACGTTCCTCCTCGGCCTCGCCGGCAGCGTCGTCGGCATGGTGCTCGGCGGCATCCTCCAGGCGGTCCTCCCCAACCTCTTCCCGGACCTCATCCCGCACGAGCTGATCCACGCCTGGCAGCCCGGCGCCCTCGCCCGCGGCCTGCTGCTCGGCATCGGCGTCGCGCTCCTCTTCAGCCTGCCGCCGCTCGCCGGCGTGCTCGCGGTGCCGCCGGCGCGCGTCCTCCGCCGCGACGCCGAGCCGCTGCCCGGCCACCGCGGGGTCACCGTCGCGACGGTCGCGGCGCTCCTCGCCGGCATCTTCGGCATGGCGAGCTTCCAGTCGGGCTCGCTCCTCCGCGGCCTGCAGTTCACCGGCGGCATGGTCGGCGCCACGCTCGCCCTCACTCTCGCCGCCATCGGCGTCACCTACGCCGCCCGCCGGCTGCCGCGCTCGACGGCGCGGCTCTGGCTCCGCCACGGCCTCGCTGCCCTCGGCCGCCCGGGCGCCGCGACGCTCGGCGCCATCGTGGCGCTCGGCCTCGGCGTGCTCGTCGTCCTCGGCATGGGCCTCGTCCAGCAGCGGCTGTCGCGCGAGCTGACCGCCGAGCTCCCCGCCGGCGCCCCCTCGGCCTTCCTCATCGACATCCAGCCCGACCAGTGGCCGGGCGTGCAGGCCCTCCTCCACCAGGCCGGGGCGACGCGGGTCGAGTCGGTGCCGGTGGTGATGGCGCGGCTGACGGCGATCGACGGCCGCGGCGTCGAGACGATGGCGAACCGGCTGCCGCGCGGCCGCCGCTGGGCGCTCACCCGCGAGCAGCGGCTGACCTACATGGCGAAGCTGCCGGCGGACAACACCATCGTCGCGGGCTCGCTGTGGAGCGACCCCAAGCGCGCCGAGGTGAGCGTCGAGAAGGACTTTGCCGAGGACCTGGGGATCGGCCTCGGCTCGGTCCTCCGCTTCGACGTCCAGGGGGTGCCGCTCGACCTCGCGGTGACCAGCCTGCGCGAGGTCAACTGGCAGACCTTCGGCATCAACTTCTTCCTCGTCGTCGAGCCGGGAGTGCTCGAGTCGGCGCCGCAGCAGCGACTGGCGGTCGCCCACCTACCGCGGGGTGGGGAGCAGCGGGCGCAGGATCTCGTCGCCGCGCGCTTTCCGAACATCACCGTCCTGCGCATCCGCGAGGTGCTGGAGAAGGTCGTCCACGTGCTGCAGCGGATCGGCCTCGGCATCCGCTTCCTCGGCAGCTTCACGGTGCTCGCCGGCATCGCGATCCTCGTCGGCGCGGTGACCGCCGGCGCCGGCCGGCGCGGCCGCGAGGTGGCACTGATGAAGACCCTGGGCGTCACCCGCCGCGGCGTCGCCGCGATGTTCGCCGTCGAGTACGCCCTGATCGGCCTCGTCGCCGGCGCCATCGGCGCCATCGGCGGCGGCGTCCTCGCCTGGACGGTGCTCACCCGCGGCTTCAACCAGCATTGGCAGACCGAGCCGCTCCCCTTCGCGGTGGCGATCGCGGCGAGCGTCGCGCTCACCGTCGTCGCTGGGCTGGCGGCGAGCTGGCGGGCTCTGGAGCGGCGGCCGATCGAGGTGCTGCGGAGCGAGTAGGCGGGGAGAGGAAAGAAAAGCGGGGCGACTCCTCTCCCACCCGGCGGGCGGCGGCGGCGGAGCTGCGGGCGGTGCTCAGGAACTCGCCCTCTAACCCCCTCCCGCCCGCCTGGAGGGCTCAGACACCTGCGCTCCGTCCTCGCTCCGCCGCCACCGCCCGCCTCCCTCTCCCGCATTGATGGATCAACGTAGAAAAACAAGCGGCAAGGACGCCTAAGCCAAAGAGCGCTAGGCCCAGGGTCCAGGCTATGGGTCGATAGTCGAGCCGGACACGGTGGGATCCCGCCGGAGTGTCGAAGCCGAGGAAGCCTCCGTTGACTCGGCGGAGACGGCCGGGGCGGCCGTCGATCAGCAGATGCCAGCCGGCGGCGGCGCTGATGCTCGAGGTGACGACACCACCGGTGGGGGTGTCGACGGCCAGGTCGAAGCCGTTGGGCTTGAGGCCGCGGAGGATTGCGTCTCCCTGCTGAGGACGGGAGGGAATCGCAGGACCTTCGGCGAAGCCGAAGGCCGCGAAGTCGGGATTGGCCCGGGCTCGGGCGGCGGTCTCTGCCGGCGGCGCGGTGGCGATCTGGCGCGGCATGAAGAAGAGGGGCAGGGCCTTGGGGTTGCGCCAGATGCGGCCCCCCTCGCCATCGAAGACCGGCTCCCAGGGCGGCGGCAGATGGTTGCGGTGGCGGGCGACGAAGTAGCGGATGCCGAGGTAGTCGCGCCATCCCGCGGCGGGCTCCGTTCGGAGGAGGAGGATCTCCCGGCCGGGCCGGTAGCCGTCCATGAGGGCCTGGCCCACCTGCAGCGCCGCGGCCGCCGGGCGCATGGGGTCGTTGCCGCGGGCGTCCCACAGGCCGTAGACGGCGGGGAGGCCGGGCATCATGTCGAATCCTCCTCCCACCACTCGAAAGGGCGCCTCGGGGCCGTGCGACGCCGCGATCACGTAGGCGAGAGCCGGCGGCGGCGCGAGGTCGAGCCGGGGCGGGACGATCGGGTTGTAGCGCCAGCCGAGGAGGAAGAGGTCGAGGGCTAGGCAGGCGACGGCGAGGCGCGGGAAGGCCGGCCGCAGGCGCGGGATGAGGAGCGCGAGCTCGGCGGCGAGGGCGCCGGCGAGCGCCGCCCACCACCAGGCGCGCTGCCAGCTCGCAGCCGCTCCGTGAGGAACTCCGTGAAGCGGCGGCAGCAGGGCGAGCGCCACCGCCGCCGCGGCGACGAGGAGCGCGGCGGCGAGGCGGCCGCAGCGGCTGAGCGCCAGGCCGTCGAGCCCCAGCCCGGCGGCGACGGCGAGGCCGAGCACCCAGAAGAGCCGGAGGCGCGCGTGCGCCGCGTCGCCCACGACGGGGACGGCCATCATCGCCTGGAACCAGGGCGACACCCGTAGGGCGACGAGGAGGGCGGCCGCCGCGACGGCGAGGGCGGCCCAAGTCGCTCGCCGGCGCTCGCCCCAGGCCGCCGCGAAGGCGAAGGCGAGCGTCGTCAGGCCGGCGTAGCCGGTGCAGAGCTCGTTCCAGTCGATGGCGCGCGGCCCCTGGTCGCGCGGGCTGCCGTAGACCAGCGGATCGACCAGCGGCGCCAGGATGCGCGGCCGGAAGGGCGGCGGCTGGACGGCGAGCGGAGCGGCGCGGAGGGCCGCCGCGCGGATGCTCTCGGGCATCGCCGCGACGACCGGCAGCAGCGCCGGCGCCGCGAGGCAGAAGGCGAGCGCCGCCGCGCCCGCCGTCCGCGCCAGAAAGCCCAGCCGGTCGCCTGCCTGCGCCGGGCGCAGGAGGAGCATGGCGCCGACGGCGGCCGCCGCGACGGCGGTGTGCGCCAGGGTCTCGGGGTGGCCCGAGGTGGCGAGGCCGACGGCGCAGGCGGTGAGCCCGGCGACGCCGCCGCGCTCGCGCCGCGCGGTGAGCAGCAGCCCGAGAAAGAGCCCCGGCACCCAAACCGCCGCCATGCCGAGCGGGTAGTAGGCCCAGGCGACGGCGTAGGCGGAGAGACCGTAGGCGACGGCGGCAAACGCGGCGCCCGAACGACCGGCGCCGAGGGCGAGGAGGAGGGCGTGGGTGAGGAGGAGGGCGAGGAGCATCTGCCAGGCGGCGGCGACGGAGAGCGCCGCGAGCAGCGGCAGCGGCAGGGCGAGCAGGTGGAGGAGGGCGAAAGGCGCCGACTGCGCGTCGGCGAGGAGCGGCTGGCCGGCGCCCAGCTCGTGCGACCAGAGCGGCGCCTCGAGGTGCAGCAGGCGCTCGCGCACCAGGGTGCGGAGCGGCAGCATGTGAAGCGGCACGTCGGAGAGCAGCGGGTTGCCGGGGATCGGCCGCGCCGCCGCGTCGCGCCAGGGCTCCCACTGGTAGGCGATGTCGACCGGCACCTGGAAGGCCGGCGTCGCGAGCGGCACCGCGAAGAAGGCGCCGGCGAGGAGCAGGTAGGCCGCCGCGGCGAAGGTCGAGACCTCGGGCCGCCACCAGCGGACGAGGCCGGCGAGCAGCGCGCCGCCGGCGAGGAAGACGAGCAGGCTCATGGCGGCTCGGTGACCGCGGCGCGGGCGGCGCTCTCAGCGCGCCGGCGCCGGCAGCGTTGGCCGCGTCGGCCGCGCCGGCGGCCGATCCAGCAGCTCGGAGACCGGCACGAAGCGATAGCCCAGGGCCTTCGCTCGCGGCACCTCGGCGGCGAGCGCGGCGAGCGTCGCCGCGTGGGGGTGCCCGATGGCGATCGCGGCGCCGCGCTGGCGGGCGATCGAGAGCATACGGTCGAACTGCTCGCGGATCTTTTCCGGCCGCTGGTCGGTGTCGAGGAAGACCTGGCGCTCGGCGGCGGGCACCCCGAGCGAGGTGGCGACGCGGTAGCCGACGCTCTCCGCGCTGGTCCGCGAGTCGAGGTAGAAGAGCTTGCGGCCGGCGAGCACGCCGAGGACGGCATCCATCGACCGCGCGTCGGCGGAGACGCGGGAGCCCATGTGGTTGTTCATCCCCACCGCCCCGGGCACCGCGTCGAGCGCCGCCGCCGTCGCTCTCCGCAGCTCGCCGGCGTCCATGCCGAAACGGAGCGCTCCCGGCCCCGGGTTCTCGCCGTGCACGGCCTCCATCGGCAGGTGGCAGAGGATCTCGTCGCCGTGGCGGCGGAGCTCGGCGACCACCTCGGGTGTCGCCACCTCGAACGGCAGGACCGAGTAGGTAAGCGGCACGCCCAGGCGCTCGAGCGTGTCGACCTCGCCGACGCTCCTGCCGAGGTCGTCGATCACCACCGCGATCTTGACGCCATCGACCTGAGCCGCCGCCGAATCGGCGGCAGCGGGCCGCTGACCCTGGGAGTCCTGGAGATCGTTCGCGGCGCCCGGCGCGCGCTGGGCCTCGGCGGACGGCGGTGCGCCACCGTCGCGGCGGCCGGAGGGTCGGCGGCCGTGCGGATGTCTGGCGCCCGCCGGCAGGCCGGCGCCATCGTCGGCCGCCGGCTCGGGCCGCGCGGCCTGCTGCCGCGACGGCCGCTGACAGCCGAGGTAGAAGCCTGCGGCGCCGACGAGGACGCCGCAGAGGAAGAGGAGCAGGCCGGGGAACGGGGAACGTCTTCGAGCAGGCCGGCTGCGGGGCATCAAGCCGCTTTCTTCGCCGTCTCCCCCTCGGTGCCGAGGAGCCGCTGCACGCCGCGCTCGAGGATCAGGTCGTCGATCGGCGTGTCCTTCTCGAGGAAGGTCCTCGCCCGCTCGTCGACGACGGTGTCCGGCTTCAGCGAGTCGCGCACCGGCTTCTTGTCCGGGCCGGTGTAGAAGGCGTCGGTGTAGAGCAGGCGTCCGGAGGAGAGGTCGAGGCTGCCCAGGCGGCCGGCGTGGCCGAAGGTGCGCTCGCCGACGAGCTCGGCGCCGATCTTCTGGTGGAGCACGGTCGCCAACACCTCGGAGGCGCCGAGGGTGCCGCGGTCGACGAGGATCACCGCGCGGCCGTTCCAGATCGGCGCCGTGTCGGCGGAGAAGGTCTTGACGGTGCCGGTGCGGCCGGCGAGCTGGCCGAGGTCGCCCTTGGTGAAGAGCTGCGCGACGGCGTAGGCCGCCTCGGGGTCGCCGGCGGCGACGCCGCGGAGGTCGATCAGCAGGCCCTTGCTGGCGTGCTCGGCGCCGCGCGAGAGGATGGCGCGCACCGCCTGGGCGGTATCGGGACCGAAGCCCGGGATGCGCAGGATCTCCGTCCCCTTCACCGCGTCGAGGGCCGGCGGCGGCGGCGCGAACGGCTTCAAGTCGAAGGCGAGCTTCACCGCCTCGCCGAAGCGGATCACCTCGACCGCCACGTGGGTGCCGGCCGGGCGGGCGAGGATCTCATCGATCTCCCACAGCGGCATCAGGTGGGTGGAGCGGCCGTCGAGCTTGGCCACGATGTCGCCGATCTTCAGGCCGACGAGGGCGCCCGGGCTCCCCTTCTCGACCGCCACCACGTAGGCGACGCCGTGCTCCTTGAGCAGGATGAGGCCGCTGCGGCGCGAGCCGACGTTCTTGGCGTCCTCGAAGGCCGCCACGCGATCGGCCGGCACGTAGAGCGAGAAGGGATCGAGGGCGTCGGTGGCGCCGTCGAGCGCGCCCGACATCAGGGCGCCCATGTCCGGCTCGTCGACGTAGGACTGGTGCACGAGGCCGAGCACCTCGCTGAAGACCGAGAGGTATTTGTAGAAGGAGTCGTCCTTGGGAGGGGCGTCATGCTTCTCGGCGGCGCGCAGGAGGGTGCCGGCGAGGATCGGCAGCACCAAGGCCGCCGAGACGAGGAGGAAAACCAATCGGCTGCGATTGCTCCGGATCATGGGCCACCTATTCTGGCGAAGGTCCTGCCAAAGAGTCCTCTACGGTCGCGCTTCGGGCCGCAGCCAAAGAGTCGGATTTTCGGGGCGATTTTCCACGCGGATCTCGAAGTAGAGATGGTCGGAGGCGAGCCCCACGACGTGGCCCAAGGGTACCACATCTTCGCGCCCCACCTTCGCCTCGGAGAGCCCCGCGTAGAGGCTGAGAACGCGTCCGGCGTGGAAGAGGACGACGGTCGTCCCGTAGCCTTCGAAGGGCGCCGCGTAGAGCACCTTGCCTGGGAAGACGGCGCGCACCTCGCTCCCCGCCGCGGTGGCGATGTCGACCCCGTTGTGCGGCACGCGGGTGCGGTAGCGCGGGTCGAGGAGCGGGCCGAAACCGGCCGTCACGCGGCCGCGCGCCGGCCAGTCGAGGACGCCGCGGAAGGTCTGCATCGTCTGCCCGGGCTGCACGTCGCGGGTCTTGCCGTAGAGGAGGTCGACCATGCCGGCGAGCTTCTTCTCGCGCCCGGCGAGCTCGCCCGCCCTCGCCGCCAGCGCCTCCTGCTCGCTCTCGGCCGCCGCGAGGAGCGTCCGCTGATGGTCGCGCAGGCGCAGCAGGCCCGAGCGGCGCAGCCGCTCCTGGAGGATCCAGCGCTCGCCGTCGGCGCGGGCGTCGCGCAGCCGGTCGCGCTCGGCGGCCAGCCGCTCGCGGTCCTCGGTGTAGCGGTCGATGGTGCCGCGGTCGCGGCGCGCCAGGTAGCGCGTCAGGCGGATCGAGGGGAGGAGCTGGGCGTCCGGCTTGAGCGACAGGAAGAGGCGGAGGTAGCCCTGGTGGCCCAGCCGGTAGAGGCCGGAGAGCCGGCGGCCGAGGTCGACCCGCGCCGCGGCGAGCGCCGCCTCGAGCGCGGCGACCTGGCGCTCGCTCGCCGCCACCCGCGCCGCCGCGAGGTCGCGCGCCGCCGCCGCCTCGGCGAGCCGCTCCTCCGCCAGAGACAGCTCGACGCCGGTCGTCTGCAGCTCGCCGGCGAGGCCGCTCGCCGCCCGCCGCGCCCGCTCCACGCGCGCCTCAGTCGACCTGATCTCGGCGCGGATCTGCACCAGCTCGCGCTCGCGGGGATCGGCGCCGAGCGCGCTCGGCCTCTGCGGCGTCGCGAAAGACGGCGAGGCGGCGGCGAGGAGAAGGGCGGCCGCCAGCACCAGCGCGGCGGCCGCGGTCACCGCCGCCGCGAGCGGGACGGGGCGGCGGGCGCGGCGCATCAAATCATTCTAGTGTGGTGCTTCGCGAGCGGTGCGGACGCTCAGCGCTGCGCATCCTGCGCCGGCGGAGCGGGCTCGACGCCGAGGGCCTCGATCAAGAAGGCGAGCTCGTCGGCCGCGGCGTCGATCTGCTTCGAGGTCGGCTTGCCGGCGCCGTGGCCGGCGCGCGTCTCGATGCGGATGAGGATCGGTTCCTCGCCGCCCTGGGCGCTCTGCAGCGCGGCGGCGAACTTGAAGCTGTGCGCCGGCACCACGCGGTCGTCGTGGTCGGCGGTGGTGATGAGGGTCGCCGGGTAGGCGGTCCCCGGCTTCAGGTTGTGATAGGGCGAATAGGCGTAGAGAGCCCGCAACTCCTCCGGGTTCTCCGGCGAGCCGTAATCCGACACCCAGGCCCAGCCGATGGTGAACTTGTGGAAGCGCAGCATGTCCATCACGCCGACGCCGACGACCGCGGCGCCGAAGAGGTCGGGGCGCTGGGTCAGCGCGGCGCCGACCAGCAGGCCGCCGTTGCTGCGGCCGCTCGTCGCCAGCCGCTGGCGCGCCGTGTAGCTGTTGGCGATCAGCCACTCGGCGGCGGCGATGAAGTCGTCGAAGACGTTCTGCTTCTTGAGCTTGCTCCCCGCCTGGTGCCACTCCTCGCCGTACTCGCCGCCGCCGCGCAGGTTGGCGACCGCGTAGACGCCGCCCATCTCCATCCACACCAGGTTGGCGACCGAGAAGGTCGGCGTGAGCGAGATGTCGAAGCCGCCGTAGCCGTAGAGCAGCGTCGGATTGGTGCCGTCGAGCGCCAGCCCGCGCCGTGCGGTGATGAACATCGGCACGCGGGTGCCGTCCTTGCTGGCGTAGAAGACCTGCCGCGTCTCGTAGCGCGCCGAGTCGAAGGTCACCTTCGGGCGGCGGAAGACGCGGCTGCTGCCGCGGTCGAGGTCGAAGCGGTAGACGGTGCTCGGCGTCGTGAAGCTGGTGAAGAGGTAGAAGGTCTCGCGGTCGTCCTGGCGGCCGGCGAAACCGCTGACGGTGCCGAGGCCGGGCAGGTCGACCTCGCCGAGCGGCGCGCCGGCGAGATCGAAGAGCCGCACTCGCGAGTGGGCGTCCTTCAGGTAGGTGACGACGAAGCGGCCGGCGAGGACGGCGGCGGTCTCCAGGGTCTCCTCGGTTTCCGGCAGGATCTCCCGCCAGCGCGCCCGCTCCGGGCTCGCCACGTCGATGGCGATCAGGCGGCCGCGCGGCGCTCCCAGCTTGGTCCTGAACCAGAAGACGCTGCCGTCGTTGCCGACGAAGCCGTAGGAGGCGTCGAAGTCGTTGAGCAGCTCGACGACCGGCGAGCCGGGCGCCGCGAGATCCTGGTAGAAGACGCCGTTCTCGATCTCGGTCCCCCGCCAGACGTCGATGATGAGGTAGCGGCCGTCGTCGGTCACCGTCCCCTGGAAGCCCCACTCCTTGTGGTCGGGGCGCTCGTAGACCAGGCGGTCGGCGCTCTGCGGATCGCCCAGCCGGTGGTAGTACAGCTTCTGGAAATAGTTCGCCTGCTCGAGCTGCTCGCCGGCCTCGGGCTCGTCGTAGCGGCTGTAGAAGAAGCCGCGGCCGTCGTGCGTCCAGCCGATGCTCGAGAACTTGACCCAGGCAAGGTGGTCGGGGAGGTCGACGCCGGTCTCGACGTCGCGCACCCGCCACTCCTCCCAGTCCGAGCCGCCCGAGGAGAGGCCGTAGGCCATCAGCCGGCCGTCGTCGGAGATCGAGTAGGAGGTGAGGGCGACGGTGCCGTCCGCCGAGAGGGTGTTGGGGTCGAGCAGCCTCTCCGGCGTGCCGTCGAGGCGGTCGAGGGTGTAGATGACGCTCTGGTTCTGCAGGCCGTCGTTCTTGGCGAAGAAGTAGCGGCCGTCCGCCTTGGTGGGGAGGCCGTACTTCTCGTAGTTCCACAGCTCGGTGAGGCGCCGGCGGATGCCCGGCCGCGCCGCGATGCCGTCGAGGTAGGAGAAGGCGAGAGAGTTCTCCGCCGCTACCCAGGCGCCGGTCTCGGGCGAGTCGAGGTCCTCGAGCCAGCGGTAGGGGTCGGCCACCGGCACGCCGTGGTAGACGTCGAGGTGGTCGGCCCGCCGCGCCGGCGGATAGGCGAGGCGCGGGCGGGAGCCGGCGGCCGGGATCGTCGTGCGCGATCTCATCGCGACTTCGACGGAGCGGCCGTCGGGCGATCCATCGGACGGCCGATCGGGAAGCTCGTCGAGCAGCTGGTCAGGAGAGAACGCGGCGCGGGCGGCCGGCGGCACGGGCAGCGAGAGGCCGGCCACCGGCGGCTCGCACGCCGTCGCCAGGACGAGCGGCGCCGGCGTGGTCCGGTGCTGCGGCGAGCCCTCCGGTTCGAGTTCGGCCATGGCGCGGTCGACGAGTTCTGTTCCTCTCTCACCTACAGAGTGCCCTAAAGGTAGCCAAGCGACCGTAGATTCTCGAGATATTCACCGCCTTCGCGCGCCACCGGCGGCTCGCGGCGCGGCCGCCCGTAGCCGGCGACCGCGGCGGGCGGCGCCGGCCAGCCACAGAGGGCGCCGAGATCCGGCGGCGGCGGCAGCTCGCCGCTCTGCGGCAGCCCGAGGGCGCGCAAAAGGCCGGCTGCGACCGCCTCGGCGGAGGTGGCGGCGAGCGCCGGCGGGCGAGCGCCGGCCGGAGCCGGAGCGCAGCCGGAGAGCGGCCAAGCGGCGCGCCAGAGGAGGATGCGGCCCTCGCCGCCGCTCCGCCGGCGGCCGGGATCGAGCACCACGGCGATGGTCGCCAGAGCACTGGCTCCGTCTGGTCTCCTGCGGGCGAGCAGGCGGTCGGCCTCCTGCAGCTCGCCGCGCAGGAGATCGGCGAAGGCGACGTCGCCGCCCCGCCACCCCGCCGCGGCGATGTCGAGGCCGGGCAGATAGAGGGCGGCGGCGCGCGGCGGATCGGCGGCGGCGAGCTGCTCGGCGAGCACCTCGCGGTAGAAGCGGTCGGGGAGGAGGGCGCGGCCGAGCAGGTCGGGGCCGGCGCCCGGCGGCAGCGCGGCGGCGAGGCGCGGGCTCTCCGGCCGCGCGGCGACGGCGAGGGCGAGCCTGGCGAGGGCCGGCGACGACGACGCCGGCGCCACCGCCCCGGGGGTGCGCTCGGCGAGCAGCTGGTAGGCGCCGTGGGCGACGACGAGGCCGGGGAGGGGATCGGCCGGGAAGGTCGACCACCAGTCGATCGCCGCCACCGGCGCGCCGCCGCGCGCCGCGAGCTCCCAGACGGTGAAGGCGCTGCGCCGGTTGGCGAGCACCGGGCGGTGCTCGGCGAGGCCCAGCGGCACCTCGACGGCGCTCCAGTAGGCGCGCAGCGGTCCGCTCCGCGCCAGAGGCGTCCCGGCGCCCCAGGGGAGGAAGCTGTCGAGCGCCGTCACCCCGTGCTCGGGGGTCGGCAGGCCGGTCGCGACGGAGGTCCAGAAGGAGGCCGGCGGCTCGGCGCGGCGGGGGTAGGCGAGGAGCGCGCCACCCTCCCGCGCCAGGCGCGCCAGGTTCGGCAGGTCGCCCACCTGCAGCAGGTAGTCGACCTCCTCGGGGAGGACGCCGTCGATGCCGACGAGGAGCACCCGCTCGCCGGGCGCGCTGGGGAGCGCGGCGGGCGGCGCCGGCTCCGTCCGCCGCGCCGAGAGGACCGCCGGCAGGGTGAGGAGAAAGGCCGCCGAGAGGATGGCGAAGCCCAGCCAGCGGCGCGAGAAGAGCCGCCGCGGCGGCGGCGCGTCGGTCAGCCGGATGGTGAGGGCGAGGAGGCCGTGGTAGGCGAGCTTGACGACCAGATAGATGACCGCCGGGGCGGCGACGGCGACCGCGGCGAGCTGCCAGGGCGAGGCGCCGCTGACCAGCTCGCGGCCGCGCCAGAGGGCGAGCGCAAGGCCTCCCGCCCCGGCCGCCAGCGCGGCGACGAGAGCCAGGGTCTCGATGTGGCGCACGTGGTAGAGCCGCAGCACGAGGACCACCAGGCCGCAGAGGGCGAGGAAGGCGGCCGCGGTGAGCGCGGCGATGGGCGGGAAGAGGTGGAGGGTGAGGACCGGCAGGTCGCGCGGCAGGCTGGCGAGGCCGCCGTTGGCGGCGGCGAGCAGGAAGGCCATGGCGGCGGCGAGGGCGAGGCCGGCGAGGAGGGCGACTTTGGCGGTGAGCAGGAGGAGGGTGCGGCCGGGCCGCCGCGGCCGCATGGCGTCCTGCAGCAGGAAGCGCTCGAAGCCGCGGTTGAGATAGCCCAGCCGGCGGAGCTCCGAGCGGACGCTCTCCAGGCGGTCCTCCGGCGCGCGGGGCTCCATCCGCCTAGGCTCCCGCCCGCGGCCCGGTACTCGCCAGACGCACCCGAATGTTCGACACGAGCCACTAGTGTAACCGGCCCGTCACCCCGCGCAGCCGACGAATTCTCCCCGTCTCGACCGCTCCGCCCGCTGGCCGGCACCGCACCCGACCCGCCGATCGCTTCCGCGGCTCGCCAGCTCGATTCGTCGCCCGCCGAACGAGTCGATAGCCCGCCGATTCGATTCGTAGCCTGCCGATTCGATTCGTAGCTCGCCAATTGAATCGATAGCCCGCCGATTGGATTCGTAGCCCGCCGAATCGATTCGTAGCCCGCCGAATCGATTCGTAGCCCGCCGATTGGATTCGTAGCCCGCCGATTGGATTCGTAGCCCGCCGAATCGATTCGTAGCCCGCCGAATCGATTCGTAGCCCGCCGAATCGATTCGTGGCCCACCGATTGGATTCGTGGCTCGCCGATTCAATCGGTAGGACGCCGATTCAATCGGCCGGAGGAAACGGCGATCGGCGCGCCGCCGATCGCTCTCGCCGGCTTGGGGACCGCCCGCAGGAGACCGGAAAGAACGGTTACGCCCTCAGCTCCGGCGGTGCTGGACGAAGCCGGCGAGCTCGCGGAGCGGCTCGGCCCTGCGGCCGAGCGGCGCCAGGGAATCGACCGCGAAGCCGAGCAGCTCGGCGGCGAGGATGCGGGCACCCTCGACCCCCAGGAGCTTGACGAAGGTGACCTTGGCGGCGTCCTGGCCGCTGTCCTTGCCGGTCTCCTCGGGGGTGGCGACGACATCTAAGAGATCGTCCGAGATCTGGAAGGCGAGGCCCAGGTTCTTGGCGTAGCGCGAGATCACCTCGAGGTCGCGGCGGCGGGCGTCGGCCGCCATCGCCCCCAGCTCGCCGGCCGCCATGAAGAGGGCGCCGGTCTTGTGGCTGTGGATGTACTCCAGGAGGTCGAGGTCGAGCTCCTCGGGGCGGCTGGCGAGGTCGAGCGCCTGGCCGCCGATCAGGCCGCCGCTGCCGATCGCCGCCGCCAGGTGGTGGATGAGGTCCTCGCCGGTGTAGCGGCGGAGCGACAGTTTTTGAGCCCCCGCCGCGACGAGGGCGTAGGCGCGGTTGAGCAGCCCGAGTGCGGCGAGGAGCGCCACCGCCTCGCCGAAGGCGCGGTGCACCGTCGGGCGGCCGCGCCGGCGGGCGGCGTCGTCCATCGCCGGCAGGTCGTCGAGGATGAGCGAGCAGGCGTGCACCATCTCGACCGCGCAGGCGAGGTCGAGCACCGTCGGCGAGCTCTCGCCGAAGAGCTCGGCGACGGCCAGGGTGAGCACCGGCCGGACCCGTTTGCCGGGTCCGGTCAAGGCGTAGTGCATCGCCCGGTGGACGGGCTCCGGGCGCTCGTGGGCGGGGGGGAGGAGGGCCGGCAGGCGCTCGTCGACCCGCTCGCGCAGGGCGGCGAGCCGGCCGGCGAGCGCGCCGCCGGTCACCGGTCGGCCTGGCGCCGGATCAGAAGGAACGGACGGCCTCGTCCTCGGTGTCGTAGACGTCGAAGACCGTGATGAGCTGGGTGACGGTGAGGACGTCCTGGACCTTGGCGGGCAGGTTGACCAGCTTCAACTGGGCGCCGCGGTTCTTCGAGGTGATGTAGGAGCTGACCAGCTCCCCCACCCCGGAGGAATCGATCGTCGTCACGTCGCTCAGGTTGATGAGGATCTTGGCGGCGCCGTCGTTGACCGCCTGGACGACGGCGTTCTTCAGCTCGACGTCGCCGGAGCCGATGGTGATCTTCCCCTTGAGGTCGATGATGGTGACGCCGTCTCTCTGACGCGTGGTGATCTGCATTGTCCCCTCCTCTTCCTAGGCTTCCTATGAGCGAAATCGGAACGCCGCCGCGGCCTGCGCCGCGCGGCGGATCGTTGACCTAACGCGAACCCGACTGGGCGCCCGCCTGCGGCCCGGCGAGCCGCTTGCGGAGGGTCACCACCGTGCCGCCGCCGGGACGCGACGTGTAATCGACCGCGTCCATGAAGCTCTTCATGTAGAAGATGCCGCGGCCGTTCGGCTTCAGCAGGTTCTCCGGCGCCAGCGGGTCGCTGAGCGCGGCGGGATCGAAGCCGGTGCCCCGATCCTCGATGCGGATAACCAGCACGCCCGCCTCCACCCCCGCGTCGACCTCGACCGTCTTGCCCGGGTCCTGCGCGTTGCCGTGCTTGATGGCGTTGGCGACCGCCTCGCGCACGGCGATGTCTACCCAGTGACGGGCGTCGCTGTCCAGGCCGAGCCGCTCGAGCGAGTCGTTCAACACCACCTGCACCAGCTCGATGTTCTCGAAGCGGCTGCCGATCGCGAGATGGAAGCGGTGTTCCTCCGGCATCGCGAGCGGCAGTCTAGCAGAGGGGCCGAGCGCCGGCAGGGGTGGCGGCGGGAGCGGCCGGCCGCCGGGCTCGGGTGGGGCGGAGCGAGGCGCGCTATCATGGCGGCCGATGCCATTTCCCGGCGGCAGCGCCTATGCCATGGCCCGCGACATCGCCGGCGGCTTCACCGCGATCTCCGAACGCACCTTCCGCACCATGACCAGCCCCGACATGGACCAGCTCGGCTTCGAGATCGACCGCCACCTGCGCGAGCTGCGCGGCGAGCAGGCGGCGACCGACGACCTGCCGGCCATCCAGCAGCGCAACCGCCGCCTGCAGCGCCTCAGCTCGGCGCTCGTCGTCCTGCGCGGCTATCGACAGAAGGGCAAGCGATGACGGCCGGCGCGCTCCTGCGGGCCTTCGGCCCGGTCGTTCTCGCCCTCCTCGCCGCAGGAACCTTCGACCGCATGACCGCCCGGCGCGGCTTCGACCCGCCCGGCTTCGCCGCCCCCTGGCGCCGCGGCCTCGCCTTCCTCGCCATCGCCGGGGTGCTCTGGGCCGGGGTCTTCCTGCCGCTCGGCGAGATCGGCCACGTGCAGCACCTGGACGTCGCCCACATCGGCCTCGCCCGCCTCTTCCTCCTCCACGAGCTGATGGTCGGGACGATCCTGGTGTGGTTCCTCGCCGGCTTCGCCGGCCTCCCCCGCCGCCGGCCCGCCGCCGCGGCCCAGCCTCCGGCACTGCCGGCCGAGCCGGCGGCCGACGAGCCCGCCGAGCAGGCGGCCCGCCGGCTCGACGATCCGCTGCTCGTCGAGCCGCTGCTGCGGCCGGCCGACGGCGCCATCTCGGGCCAGCTCGACGGCGGCGTGCTCGATCCGCTGGCCGATCCGCTCCTCGCCGGCGGCGCCGCCGAGCCCGCGGCTGCGAGCCTGGCGGGATTCCAGGCGCCCGCGCCGGCCGCTCCCGCTGTCGAGCCGTCGTCTCCGCCGGCGCCACCGACACCAGCGCCGCGCCCCTCGCTCGGCCGCCAGCTCGCGGCGCAGCTCGGCCTGGCGACGGCATCGCCGGGCCGCGAGGTCGGCGTCGGCATCGTGCTCGGCGCCGGCGCCTGGCTGGCGGTGATCGTCGCCGTCGCCGTCGTCGCCTCCTTCATCATCTACGGCCTCGGTGCCAAGGGCGCCCTCCCCAAGCAGCCGCCGGAGCTCATCCCCTGGCTCGCCGGCCTCCCCTTCGCCCTCCGCCTGCTCCTCGCCCTGTCGGCGGGGGTCGTCGAGGAGGCCTTCTTCCGCGGCCTGCTGCAGCCGCGGATCGGCATCGTCCTCTCGACCGGCATGTTCATCCTCGCCCATACCGCCTACGGCCAGCCCTTCCTCCTCCTCGGCGTGGGGATCCTCTCGATCATCTACGCCCTGATCGTCCGCTGGCGGCAGAACATCTGGCCGGCGATGGCCGCCCACGCCCTCTTCGACGGCGTCCAGCTCCTGGTCATCATCCCCATCGCGCTCAAGATGATGGGCGGCCACGTGCCGTCGACCCTCGCCGCGCTGCTGTAGGCGGCGGCGGCGGCCGCCGTGTGCACGCTTGACGGTCCCCCTCCCCCCGCGTAGGCTTTCGCGATCATCGCAGCAGTCGTGAAATCTGCCGTCGTCGTGCGCGCGCGAACGCGGGATCGCCGCGTCCTCGGCCCGACGCCGAACCTCGATGTCTCGGGAGACCTTCCAGCCATGAAACGCCATCGCCTGCCGCTCGTCGCAGCCCTGCGCCGGATGCGTCTCGTCTGCTGCCTTGCCGCCGGCCTCGCGGCCTTCGCGGTCGCAGCCCCGAATCCGGCTGCTGCGGCTGCAGCCGCCCCGAATCCGGACGCCGCGCGGAGCCAGGCCTACACGACGACGGTCGCCTACGTCTCGCAGTTCTATCCGCTCTGGTTCACCTACAACCAGTCGCGCTTCGCCTCCCACAACCGGCTCGTCGGCCCCGAGAGCGTCACCCCGCTCTACCACATCGTCGTCGCCATCAACGTCGATACGCTCTATGCCAGCACCTTCCTCGAGCTGGCCGGCCAGCCGGTGGTGCTGACCATCCCGCCGACCACCGCCACCTACTCGCTCCTCACCCTCGACCCCTACGGCAACATCTTCGCGTCGGGGATCCAGGCGAAGACGCCGGGGGTCTACGCCCTCACCGGGCCCGGCTTCACCGGCACGCTCCCCGCCGGCGTCACCCCCATCGCGATGCCCCTCAACACCTCGGTGATGATCTTTCGGGCGGACAAGTTCTCGTCGACCGGCGAGGACCAGATCGCGGCAGCCGACGCCTTCCGCCGCGCGCTCAAGATCAACCCCCTCTGCGACTACAGCAACACGGCATGCCCCGGCGGCGCGGCGCACGGCGCGACCGGGGGGAGGACGCTGATCCTGCCGGAGGCCGCCTTCGCCACACCGTACAAGACGATCGCCGACAACCGGATCACCAAGGAGCCGATCACCTTCTTGAAGGAGCTGCAGACGGCGGTGGCGGCGTCCAACACGCCGCCGATGT
Source organism: uncultured Acidobacteriota bacterium (assembly GCA_963755825.1). Classification (GTDB taxonomy): domain Bacteria; phylum Acidobacteriota; class Thermoanaerobaculia; order Multivoradales; family UBA5704; genus DATBQN01. The sequence goes on from CAVWLA010000001.1 coordinate 2,572,368, forward strand.
CGCCGGCCGAGCGGAACCTCGCCGACCACTTCAACCGCCTCTTCGCCGCCGCCGGCGCCGACCAGGCCGACTTCAGCGCCGGCGCGCGCGCCGCCCACGACCTCATCCTGCAGCGCTACCTGACGCACACCGGCGCCACCCGCTGGATCACCTTCACCAACATCGGCGACTGGGGCGACCACGCGGTCGAGCGGTCGGCGATCACCGAGTTCATCCAGTACGGCAACGGGCACAGCACGGCGGCCTACTACCAGGCGTTCGAGGATGCCGCGGGTCAGCCGCTCGACGGCAGCCAGGGCGAGGGCTACGTCCTCAAGTTCCCCGCCGGGCAGCTGCCGCAGGCGAGCCGCTTCTGGTCGGTGACCGGCTACACCCCCGAGGCGATCGAGCTGATCCCCAACCCGGCGGACAAGTACGAGGTCGCGAGCTACGACAGCGGCCTGAAGAAGAACGCCGACGGCTCGCTCACCATCCACCTGGCGACGGCGCTGCCGCCCGGCGTCGACAAGGCCAACTGGCTGCCGATCCCGCACGGGCCGTTCAACGTCATGCTCCGCGTCTACGGCCCGCAGGGATCGGTCGCCGCCAACACCTACCTGCCGCCGGCGGTGAGGAAGACTCCGCACGGCTGACCTGGGCTAGGCGGCCTGAGACGGGCGGTCCACCGGGCCGGCCGGCCGGCGAGGGCCGCGGCGCCGCCGGCGGGCAGTCTGATATCATCACCTGTCGCGGCAGGTTCCGCCGCGAAACCAGCCCGCAGTCGTCGGTACCGGCCAGCGTAAGGAGGACTCCCCCTTGAGCCGCTTCCCAGGCGTAGATTTTCTCGACTTCGACCCGCTGCTCTCCGACGAGGAGAAGCTCGTCCGCGAGACCGTGCGCTCCTTCGTCGAGGACAAGGTCAAGCCGATCATCGAGGAGTGCCACCGCGAGGGGCGGACGCCGCTCGAGCTGGTGCCGGAGATGGGCCGCCTCAACCTCTTCGGGGCGAGCATCGACGATTACGGGCTCCCCGGGCTCGGCGGCGTCGCCTACGGGCTCATCATGCAGGAGCTCGAGCGCGGCGACTCCGGCCTGCGCAGCTTCGTCTCGGTGCAGAGCGGCCTCGTCATGTACCCGATCTACGCCTTCGGCTCCAAGGAGCAGAAGGACCGTTGGATCCCGCGCCTCGCGACCGGCGAGGCGATCGGCTGCTTCGGCCTGACCGAGCCCGACTTCGGCTCCAACCCCGGCGGCATGCGGACCACCGCGCGGCGCGACGGAGACGGCTGGGTGATCGACGGCAGCAAGCAGTGGATCACCAACGGCACCTTGGCCGACGTCGCCGTCGTCTGGGCGAAGACCCCCGAAGGGGTGCGCGGCTTCCTGGTCGAGAAGGGGACGCCGGGCTTCACCTCCTCCAACCAGCACGGCAAGTTCTCGCTGCGCGCCTCGACCACCTCGGAGCTCGGCTTCCAGGGCTGCCGCGTGCCGGCCGAGGCCATGCTCCCCGGCACCACCGGTTTGAAGAACGCCCTGATGTGCCTGAACCAGGCTCGCTACGGCATCGCCTGGGGGGGCATCGGCGCCGCGATGGAGTGCTACACCACGGCGCTCGAGTACACCAAGGAGCGCATCCAGTGGAACGGCCAGCCGATCGCCTGCCACCAGATGGTGCAGGAGAAGCTGGTGTGGATGGTCTCCGAGATCAGCAAGGCGCAGCTGCTCGCCTACCAGCTCGGCAAGCTCAAGGACGCCGGCCGCCTGAAGCCGCAGCACATCTCGCTCGGCAAGCGCAACAACGTCTGGGTGGCGCGCGAGTGCGCCCGCCTGGCGCGCGAGCTGCTGGGCGCCAACGGCATCGTCGACGACTATCCGGTCATCCGCCACATGCTGAACATCGAGTCGGTCTACACCTACGAGGGGACGCACGACATCCACGCCCTCATCATCGGCGAGTCGATCACCGGCATCCCGGCGTTCAACGCGCCCGAGCGCACGGAGCGGCCGGATCGCGCGGAGCGCGCCGAGCGGCCGGCTGCCGCCCGCGAGCCGGCGGTGGCGGGAGGCGCGCGTTGAGGGCGCTCGACGGTCTCCTCGAGCAGGACTTCATCCGCGTCACCGAGCTGGCGGCGATCGCCTCCGCCAAGACCATGGGGTTCGGCGACCGCCGCCACTCCGACCACGTGGCGGTCGAGTCGATGCGGCGCGAGATGGACGAGCTCGACATGGACGGCCGCGTCGTCATCGGCGAGGGCGAGCGCGACAAGGCGCCGATGCTCTACGTCGGCGAGGCGCTCGGCAAGGGCAGGGACCGGCCGGGCGCCATCCAGGTCGACATCGCCGTCGACCCGCTCGAGGGCACCAACCTCTGCGCCACCGGCTCGCCGGACGCCATCACCGTCCTCGCCGCCGCCGAGCGAGGCGGCCTGCTCCACGCCCCCGACATCTACATGGAGAAGATCGTCGTCGGGCCGACCGCGCGCGGCGCCATCCACATCGACGCCCCGGTGGCCGAGAACCTGCGCAACATCGCCCAGGCCTTCGGCCGCAAGGTGAGCGACCTCACCATCGTCGTCCTCGACCGCGAGCGCCACGCCCAGCTCATCGCCGACATCCGCGAGGCCGGCGCCCGCATCCGCCTGATCGGCGACGGCGACCTCTCGGCGGGGATCGCGGCGGCCGTCCGCGGCACCGGCGTCCACGCCGTGATGGGGACCGGCGGCGCCCCCGAGGGGGTGATCACCGCCGCCGCCATGCGCTGCCTGGGCGGCGAGATCCAGGCCCGCCTGCGGGCGCTCAACGACGAGCAGCAGGCGCGGGTGAAGGAGCTCGGCATCGCCGACCTGCAGCGCGTCTACAAGACCGAGGACCTGGCGCCCGGCGAGCAGATCCTCTTCAGCTCGACCGGCGTCACCGACGGCGAGCTGTTGAAGGGAGTCCGCTTCTTCGGCGGCGGCTCGCGCACGACGACGCTCTTCATGTCGCTGTCGCGCAAGCTGATCCGCTTCGTCGACACGATTCACCGGGACCAGGTGACGACGCCGGTGCGGTTTATTTGAGAACGATGCGCCGCTTACGTACGTTCGATCGGTTCGGCGATCCGCACGGGAGGGCCCGCGCTCGGTCTTCGAGGCGTCGATCGGGACACCCCCTCATCCCCTCGATCCCCTTCCCACCCTCGAGGGGGGAAGGGGACGCCCCCGCCCTCTCGCGGCGGAAGGCTGCTGCCCTGTCGAGATCGGCCAGGTCATGATCAAGCCGGACCACTGGATCCGCCGCTGGGCGGAGGCGGGCGGGGTGACCCCGTACGAGCCGTCGCAGGTCAACGCGGCGAGCTACGACGTGCGCGTCTCCGAGCACTGGATCTGCCCCACCCGCGATCCCGAGGAGTTCCGCGCTCCGCACGTCAAGCTCTACCCCGGCGAGGTGGTCCTTGCCTCGACGATCGAGCTCGTGCGCATCCCGCGCACCGTCGCCTGCGACCTCAAGCTCAAGTCGACCCTCGGCCGGTTGTGGATCAACCACTCGCTCGCCGGCTGGTGCGACCCCGGCTTCGAGGGCAACATCACGCTCGAGCTGCAGAACCTGGGGCCGTCGCCGTTCGTGCTCGAGGCCGGGCGGCGGATCGCACAGCTCATCTTCATCGCCATGGAGTCCGAGCCCGAGGTCGCCTACGGCGAGCCGGGCTCGTCGTCGCACTACCAGGGCCAGGAAGGGACCACCCCGGCCCGCTGAGCCGAGCTCCGCCGCCGTACGCCGTCCGCAGCCCCGCCGCCGCCCGTCCGCCTGTCGCCGCCGGCCTATCATCGCAAGCTCGATCAGCCGCCATGGGCATCGTCGGAAATCTGCGCACGATGCAGCTCGAGGAGCTGCTCCAGTGGCTCTCGCAGAGCAAGAAGAACGGCACCCTGCAGATCAACAACGGCAAGATCGAGAAGAAGATCTTCTTCAAGGAGGGGCGCATCATCTCCTCCGCCTCGACCAACCCCGAGGAGTACCTCGGCCACTTCCTGGTCAGCCACGGCCTCATCACCGAGAACGAGCTGGCGAAGGCGATCGAGCTGCAGGAGCAGACCGCCATGCTCCTCGGCAAGATCCTGGTGACCGGCGGCGCCATCGCCGAGAAGGACCTCCACCGGCTGCTCCGCTTGAAGGCCGAGGAGAGCATCTACGACGTCTTCTCGTGGAGCGAGGGGGAGTTCCGCTTCTTGGACGACGTGCTGCCCGAGAGCATGATGGTGCCGATGGACCTCGACGTCACGGCGATCGTGCTCGAGGGGGTGCAGCGGGTCGACGAGTGGCGGCGCATCCGCAAGGTCATCCCCAGCGGCGAGGCGATCCCGGTGTCGGTCGCCGAGCTCGACGGCGCCCACCTGGGCCCCGGCGCGCGGCAGATCCTCGAGCTGGTCAACGACGAGCGGACGATCGAGGAGATCCAGCTGCAGACGCACTCCTCGCAGTACCACGTCTGCCGCGTGCTCTTCGAGCAGCATCAGCTCGGCCGCCTGAAGGTCATCAAGCCGCGCTGGAAGACGCAGGCGCCGGAGCCCGAGCCGGTCGCCGCCGGGGTGAGCGGCGCGGCGCTGCTGAGGATCGCCCAGGGCTACCTCACCCAGCGCGACCACGACCAGGCGCTGCGCCACCTGCGCGCGGCGCGCAGCCTCGAGCCGGAGAACAAGGAGATCAACGACGCCCTGAAGGCCGGCGAGAAGGCGATCCGCGACGAGATCGAGCGCGCCGGCGTCACCATGAGCTCGGTCCCCAAGCTCGCCATCACCATGGAGCAGCTCACCAGCTCGAAGCTCTCCCCCCAGGAGGGCTTCATGATGACCCGCATCAACGGCAGCTACGACATCCAGTCGATCGTCAAGATCACCCCGATGCCGCAGCTCGACGCCCTGCTCGTCTTCTGGAAGCTTCACGAAGGCGGCTTCATCAAGGTCGAGACGAAGAAGAAGTAGCGGCGCCGGCCGGGCGGCGCGCTAGCGCGCCGCCCGGGGCGGAGATCAACTCGAGGCGCGGCGTTCCCAGCCGCTTCAGGAGAGCCGCGCTAGCCGGCGACGCAGCGGCAGATGGTGCAGCCGGAATTGACCTGGCACGGCCCGGTGCAGCGGTTGGGCGCCACGCAGCCGATGCAGGGCGGCGGGCAGAAGCTCGGCTGCAGGAAGGGCAGCGGGACCTCGCTCGTCGCCGGGGTCGGCGCAGGCGCCGGTCCCGAGATGCCGTTCAGGATCGCGGGGTTCCATGCCGGCGCGGCGGTCTGTGCGGCGACGGCCGGCAGCGCCGGCGGCGCGGCCTCCGGCTGAGCGGCCTGGAGCGCATGCGCGGCGAGGGTGAAGAGGAGACAGAAGAGCAGCGGCGACAACAGGCGGTGGAGTTTCATGATGCCTGTCCTTTCCGGCCCCGAGGGCCTGATACCGACATCACGAACTTTACCGCATGCGATGGGAAGAGGGCGGCGGCGTCGAGGCCACCGGCGCCGCCCCGGACGCGTCCGCCAGCACCTCGCCCCCCTTCATCACGAAGACCACCTTCTTCATCGCGGCGATGCTCTGCTGCGGATCGCCGTCGACGGCGACGAGGTCGGCGAGCTTGCCGGGCTCGACGGTCCCCAGGCGGTCGTCGAGGCCGAGGAGCTCGGCGGCGCGGACGGTGGCGGCCTGCAGGGCGGCGAGCGGCGTCAGGCCGCCGCGGACGAGGGCGGCGAACTCCTCGTCGACGAAGGCCGGATCGTCGTCGAGGCCGAAGGCGATCTTCAGGTGGTGGGCGCGGGCGCGGTCGAAGGCCGGCTGCTGGAAGCCGAGGATCGCCTTGCCCTTCTCCAGCATGATCGGCTCCTGGCCGGCAGCGAGACCCATCTCGACGCCGTGCTGGAAGGTGTAGAGGGTCGGCACCAGCCAGGTGCCGCGGCGCTCCATGAGGCTGGCGCCCTCCTCGTCGAGCATGGTGCCGTGCTCGATCGAGTCGACGCCGGCGCGCACGGCGGCCTTGATCCCCGCCGTCCCCTCGGCGTGCGCCATCACTCGGCGGCGGGCGCGGTGGGCGAGCTCGACCGCCTTCGCCATCTGCTCCTCGGAGAGCTCCTGGACGTTGAAGTCCGAGAGCGGGTCCTCGACGCCGCCGGTCGCCATCAGCTTGATCCAGTCGGCGCCGTACTTGAGGTCGTGGCGGACGGCGCGGGCGACGTCGTCGACGGTGTCCGCGATGTTGGTGGCCGGCGGCAGCGCCTGGTCGGTGGCGAGGACGTTGCCGTCGCCATGGCCGCCGGTGACCGAGATCGGGATGCCCGCCGCGACCACCCGCGGCCCCGTCACCCGCCCCGCCGCGACCGCCTCCTTGAGCGCGATCTGCGGGTAGCCGGGACCCTCGCCGGCGTCGCGCACGGTGGTGAAGCCGTGGCGGAGGTAGACCATGCCGTTGGCGACGCCGAAGAGGGCCGCCTCGGCGGCCGAGGTGCGCAGGCCCGAGGCGGCCGAGAGGTCCTGCCAGTTGGAGGCGATGTGCGCGTGGCAGTCGATCAAGCCAGGGAGGATCGTCGCGCCGCCGAGGTCGATCAGCCGCGCTCCGGCCGGGACGGTGGTGCCGACGGCGGTGATCCTGCCGCCCTCGATCACCACCACGGCGCCGGGGGTGGCGCGGCCGCTCCGCACGTCGAGCAGGCGGCCGCGGACGGCGATGCGGACGTGGGCCTGGGGAGCCGCCGGAACGGGAGCCTCGGCCGCCGGGGCGGCGGCAGGCGTGGCGAGGAGCGCGGCGGCCAGCGCGCAAGGCGCGAGCCACAGGAGGCGACGGAACCTTGGGATCATGACGGGTCTCCGGATCGGGAAACGGGATTTCGGCAGAGCATACTGCCGCCCCGGCCACCTGCGGCGGCTCTCAGCGCGGCCGCGGGCGCGAGACGTGGCGGTTGCCGCGGAGAGCGAAGCGGAGCGGCCAGGCCGCCGCCTCGCCGGCGTAGTCGACACCGACGCGCGGCCCCGCCGCGACCTCGCCGTCCGCCACCGGCTCGCCGGCGGTGATGACGAGCGGCGGCCGATCGAGCGGCGCGCCGTCGAGGGCGCGATCGATCCCCATCGCCTGGCAGAGCTTGCCGGGGCCGCCGGCGAGCTCGCCCGGCCGCGGCGGCCTCGCCAGGCGCCGGTTCGCCGCCAGGCGCTCCTCCCCGGCGACTGGCTCCGCGGCGCGCAGCAGAACGGCGCTGCCGACCCCGGCCTCGCCGGTCACCGCGTTCAGACACCAGTGCATACCGTAGATGAAGTAGACGTAGGCGTGGCCGCCCGCGAGGTAGAGGCTCTCAGTGCGCGCCGTCCGCCGGCCGCCCCAGGCGTGGCTGGCGCGGTCGGCGGCGCCGAGGTACGCCTCGGTCTCCACCAGCCGCACCACGAGACGCTCGCCGCCGACCTCGTGAACCAGATGCCGCCCCAGCAGATCGCGGGCGACCTCGGCGGCGGGACGCCGGTAGAACTCGACAGGGAGAGGCAGCAGATCATCCATCGGCGCGCCATTATGGCCGGCATCCGAAAATGCCAGGTACTCTCGACGGGGTGCCAGGTGATTCGCCGGCCCCGGCGGCGGCGTTTCCGGACGGCAACACCTCCGACCTATAATCCGCTCCACCGCCATGAGATCGCGGTCCGGAGCCCGGCGCCTCGCGGCGGCCTCCGACGGAGGACACCGATGGCCGTCGAACGCATCGCCCACTCGATCCACCACGGCGCCGTCGCCGGCCTGCCGGAGCTGTTCGCCGAGCTCCCCGCCGTCTTCGCCGGGCATTTCGACCCCGAGGCGCCGTGGGCGCTCCTCGGCGAGGCGCTCGAGGAGATCCTCGCCGCCCTCCCCTCGGACGCGATCGAGGCCCGCCTCAGCCCCGACGTCCACCTCTCCGGCGACCGCCTCGCCATCGGCCGCGGCAGCCGCATCCACCCCGCCGCGACGATCGAGGGCCCGGCGTGGATCGGCCGCGACGTCGAGATCCGCCCCGGCGCCTACCTGCGCGGCGGCGTCTGGATCGGTGACGGCTGCGTCGTCGGCGCCTCGAGCGAGGTGAAGAGCTCGATCCTGCTCCCCGGGGCCAAGGCGCCGCACCTCAACTACGTGGGCGACTCGATCCTCGGCCGCGACGTCAACCTGGGCGCCGGCACCATCTGCTCGAATTTCCGCCACGACGGGCGCGAGGTGCGGATCGGCCGCGGCATCGCGAGCGGCCGCCGCAAGCTCGGCGCCGTGCTCGGCGACGGCGTCCTGACCGGCTGCAACTGCGTCCTCCACCCCGGCGTCGTCGTCGGCCGCGGCACCCAGATCTACCCGGGGGTGCAGGTGCGCCCCGGTGTCTACCCCGAGGCGAGCCTGGTCAAGCTGCGGCAGGAGATCGACGTCGTGCCGCAGCGCGAGGGCGCCGAGGCCCGGGAACGCCGGGATGGCTGACCCTCCCCAGCCGCTCAACGCCTTCCCCACGCTCGCGGTCACCGATCTCGCCGCCTCGACCCGCTTCTATCGCCAGGCGCTCGGCTTCGAGCTGGTCGCCGAGCTCGCCGGCGCGCCCTCCGGGCTCGACGACCCCGCCGGCGCCGTCCACCTGCGCTGGATCTCCGGCGGCGACCTCTTCCTCCTCGCCGACAGCGCCGAGGCGCCTGCCGCGCGCCCCGACGAGCGCCGCGGCCTCGGCGTCACCCTCACCTTCACCCTCGCCAGCGGCCGGGTGGACGAGCTCGCTGCGCGCGCCCAGGCCTTCGGGGCCGAGGTGCTCCTGCCGCCCACCGATCGGCCGTGGAACGTCCGCGAGGTGATCATCCTCGATCCCGACCGCTATCGCCTCCTCTTCACCCAGCGGCTCGATCCGGAGCGCCACCTGGCCGCCCTCGCCGTCGAGATGCCGGTCCGGGCGGAGAGCGGCGCCGTCAAGCCGCGGCGGCGGCCGCGCCGCCCGGTGATCGTGCGGGACCGATAGATAGAAAAAGGGCCGCCGGCATCGTGTGCCCGCGGCCCTCTCGGCCTTCCTCTCAGTCTGCCGGCGTCAAGCCGGCGCTCGAGCTCCGGCCCCTAGTTCGTCGTCGCCGCCGCAGGCTTCGCGGCCGCCACCTTCTTCTTCACCGCCGGCTTGGCCTTCTTCGCCGTGGCGCTCGTCGGGCAGCCGTTGCCCTGCGCCAGGTTCCATTTCGCGAGCTGGATCGACCAGATGAAGTCGGAGTCGACGAAGGTGCCCTTGCTGTTGGTGTAGAGGCTCGGCTGGCCGTCGCCGGTGAAGCCGCTGGTGCCGGAGGGGGCGAAGATCCCCAGCCGGCGGACGTTGGCGCTCTTCGCCGGCGTCTGCGTGCAGGGGCTGGTGTTGAGCGGTCCGATCGAGGCGTAGTAGTGGCAGGTGATACAGGACGAGCTGGGGTTGCCGGTCGACGGGTCCTGCGCCCCGAAGTCGGTCTCGATCTGGTTGTTGGCGAGGAGCGTCGGCACCCCGTTGAGCATCGTCGCCACCTGCACGCCGACCAGCGTGTAGTTGGCGAACGGCGTCCCCTGGAGCATCGGCTGGTAGATGCCGTTGGCGTAGGCGGCGCCGGTGACCACCGGGCTCGGCGACGCCATCCCCGGCACGTAGGGGCCGGCGGCGCAGGGCGGAGCGGTCGAGCCCCCCTCGGGGCAGCTGGTGCCGCCCGCCGGGTAGAAGCTCACCTGCTTGGTGAGGATGGGCGTGATGTAGGTGTTGTCGTGCGGCGGCGTGCTCGTCGAGTTGTTGTACTCGAAGGTGGCCCAGAACCAGCTCGAGCCCGGGAACACCTTCCACAGCACGTGGATGCCGGTCATGCCGATGGGGAAGGTCGACGACGAGGTGCCGCAGCTGGTGCCCGGCGCGCACTGCCCCTGGCTGGTGAAGAAGCCGAGCATCTTGGCCTCGTCCGAGTTGGTGATGTACCAGGACGGCTTGACCTCGAAGGCGCTGCCCGGGAACTGCAGCGGGTTGGTCGACGCCGGCGGCATCGCGGTGCCGCCCTGGGCGTTGTAGTAGGTGGTCTGGCCGTTCAGGTTGTAGAACCCCTTGGTGGTGATGAAATCGACCGTCGAGGGATTCTCGCGCACCTCGTAGAGGACGACCGACTGGTTCGCCGCGGTGTTGTTCTTGTCCGGCAGCATGAAGCCGGTCGCCTGGACGTTCTCCGACAGGCCCTGCGAGCTGTCCGAGCTGACGGCGAGCTTCTGCAGGCGCGGCGAGATCTTGTGGCCGGTCTTCAGCAGTCCCTCGATGCGGTCGAGGGCGAAGTGCGCGGTGTTGGGGTTGGCGGCCTGGATGCGGTGCACCGCCTTGCCGTTCTTGATCTCCTTGAAGGAGGCGCTGCCGCCGCACGCTCCGGGCTTGCCGCCGTTCGAGCAGTAGACCTGGGTCGAGTCGAGCCAGGTCTCCCAGACCACCGGCGTGGTGCCGGCCCCCTGGCCGATCTTCTGGTTGGGATCGCCGGTCATCGTCGGCGCCGTCCCCTGCGCCGGCCAGGAGAGGGCGATGAACGTGCACCAGGCGGCCTCGGAGAGCGTGTTGTAATCGGAGATGAACTGGTTGTTGCTGGAGATCGCGGTGGCGATCTGGCCGAGGTTGGGCTGCGCCGAGGTGTTGCACATCGTGGCCGCGGCCGGGCCCGCCGCGAGGGCGAGAGAGAGGGCGGCGCCGGCGAGGACCGAGGGGAGCGGAGACCTTCTGGGCATGCGTTCCTCCAGAGAGCGAAAACGTCGATAGAAATGGAGGGCGGCGGCTGGCGGGCGCGGCTCCTCCATGATCAAGGGCACGACCAAGGGCAGGATCAACGGCACCTTCACGGGCGCGATCAAGGGCTCGAGCAAAGGCCCGGCGACGGGCAGATTGATAGCGACGGTTGAATCGAAGATACGGAATCTCGTACTCGGAGTCAAGGCGCGGCGCGGGCCTCGCCGAGGCCTGGTTTCAGCCCATGGGCCTCACCCTCCGCCTCCTCGCCGACCACCCGACGATCCTCGCCGCCGCCGAGTCGGCGTTCGGCGGCTTCGGCGACGTCGGCGCGGGGGACGCGCGCGCGGCGCCGGATCTCACTTTCCGGCTGCTCACCGGCGCCGGAGCGTCGGAGCATCCGGCGGCGGCCCTCCCCGAGCCGGTCTACAGCGAGGTCGGCGCGCGCGTGCTGCAGAAGGCAGGCGGCGCCGGCAGCGTGGCGCGCCTCGTCGCCGACCGCCAGGCCGGCCTCGCCTGGGGGCGCTTCGCGCCGCGGGTGCTCGCGGCGCCGGCCTACTTCCGCGTCCATTTCCTCGAGCTGGCGCTCTTCGTCATGCTGGCGCCGCGCGGCCTGATGGGGGTGCATGCCGCCGCCATCGCCGCCGGCGGCGAGGACGGCCGCGCCCTCCTCCTGCGTGCCGCCGGCCGCGGCGGCAAGACAACGCTCGCCTATGCCGCCGCCCGCCGCCGCTTCCGGGCGCTGGCCGAGGACGTGGTGTGGATCGACGCGGCGCGCGGCTGCTGGTGGGGAACCCCGCGCTGGTTCCACCTCCGCCCGGATGCCCGCATCCTCTTCCCCGAGCTCGGCGACGGCCGGCCGGAGGTCGTCCTCCGCGGCGAGCCGAAGCTCGCTGTCGACCTCGAGGCGATGCGGCCGGGGAGCACGCTCCACCGCGCGAGGGGCGGCCCCGTCGTCCTCCTCGAGCGCACGCGCGGCGCCAGCCGGCTCGCTCCGCTTCCCCTCCTCGTCGCCCTCGACCGCTGGGCGGCGGGGAGCGCCGGCAGCGAGGCGGACTTTCCCGGCTACGGCGGCGCCGTCCGCCGCCTCCTCGCCGACAACGCCTGGGCGCTCGCGGTCGGCGACGGCGCGGCGGAGATCGAGCGCGCCCTCGATCTGCTCGAGTCGCTTCTCGCGGCGGCTCCCGAGGGCGCCTGAGGCGGCCGCGGAGCGTTCGCCGATCATCCATCAAACCCGCCTGTGATAGCTTCCGAAAAGACCACGAGACCCCCATCGATGGCTGCTGAAACGGTCGTCCTCCAGCAGGGCGAGTTCCATCACAAAGAGCGCTTCGGCCCGGAGACGGTGAACCGCGGCGCGGTGCTCCTCGAGTGCACCTGGGACGGCGGCGTGTTCGAGTACGGCATCATGATGGGCGGCATCTTCCGCGCCGGCACCTTCCGCGGCGGCACCTTCTGGGGCGGCGTCTTCTGGGACGGCGTGTGGGCCGGCGGCGTCTGGGAGGCCGGCTTCGACCGCGCCGGCCGCTACCGGCCGCGGACCGACGTCCCCGACGAGATCCGGGAGCGCGCGCCATAGCCGCCGCGCCGCCGCTCACTCTCTTCACCTCGACGATCTACCCGGACGTCGCGCGGATCTGGCACGCCTGCATCCGCCGCTCGTTTCCGCCCGGCGAGGCGCGGGTGGAGATCTTCCAGGACGGAGACCGCGAGACGCCGCTCGAGCCGGCGCTCTTCCCCGGCGCCGCGCTGCTGCGCCGCGGCCCCGGCCGGCGCGACTTCCACGAGGCCTACAACGAGGCGGTGCTGCGCGCCGAGACCCCTTACCTCGGCTTCATCGACAGCGACGTCTTCTGGACCACCCCCGACCTCTGGCCCTGGGCGCGGCAGCGGCTGGAGCGCCCCGGCGTCGCCGCCGTCTCCTGCATCTCGCGCTCCCATCGGCCGAGCCACGGCACCTTCGCGGTGTTCCTGAACGTCGCCGTCTATCGCGAGATCCTCGCCGGCTTCCCGCTCGGCTTCTGCCAGGCGGTGGAGATCGCCGACCCCGCGCTGCCGCCCGACCGCTGGCGCTGGTCCGACACCGGCGACCTGCTCACCGAGCGCGTGCTCGCCGCCGGCCACCAGGTCGAGCTCCATCACCTGGACGAGGAGGGAGTCCTCCCCTCCTTCGACACCATCTCGGTCTTCCGCCGCACCGCCGGCTGGGCGGGGATGTCCGCCCTCCTCCGCGAGGTCGGCGACAGCCGCTTCCTCTGGCGCGGCTACTGCGGCAACCTGGTGCTCCGCCGGCTGCATGACCGGCTCTTCGCCGGCGGTCCGCGCTACGACTTCCCCTACCCGGCGCCGCCGCTCGCCCGCCAGGCGGTGCGCGGCAAGCCGGGGAAGATCGCCTGGCGCCTGCGCTACGCCGCGTCGCTCCGCGGCAAGGCGGCCCGCGTCGAGCGCTACGCGCGGCCGGCCGCGGAGGCGAACGGCGCCACGCCACCCATGCAGCCCGCATCGGCCGCGCCACACGTTTCTTCTGCCGATGCCGCCGCGGGACGGGCTCCGGCGGCGGCGGGCGCGCCGCGCATTCTCTCGCGCGGCGAGTTCTATCGCCGCCGCCGCTTCGGCCCGGAGACCGTCAACCGCGGCGCCGTGCTGATGGGCTGCGAGTGGGAGGGCGGCCGCTTCGAGGACGGCGCCATGGTCGGCGGCGTCTTCCGCGGCGGCGAGCTCACCGGCGGCGCCTTCTGGGGCGGCGTCTTTCTCGCCGGCAGCTTCCGCGGCGGCAGCTGGGAAGGGGGCTTCGACCGCGAGGGCCGCTACCATCCCGCCTCGGCGATCCCCGCTCACGCGCTGGCGGGCGAGCCCCTGCCGCCCGCCGCGCCGGTCCGATGACCACGCCCGGCACGTTCCGCACGTCCGGCCTGGCGGGCCGCCGCCTGCTCCTCGCCGGCTGCCACCGCTACGCGGACCTGGCGCGGCTCTGGCTGCGCAGCGTCCGCCGCGACCTGCTGCCCGCCCTGGAGGCCGCCGGGCTCGAGGTCGAGATCGCCCTCTTCTGCGACGGCGGCCTCGCCGGATTCGATCCGGCGCGCTTCGCCGGCGCGCGGCTCGTGCCGCCCGGTCCCGCGGCCCGCGACTTCGTCGAGCTCTACGACTGGGCGCTCGGCGCCGCCGGCGACTTCCTCTTCCTCGTCGACGCCGACGTCTTCTTCCTCGACGCCGCCTTTCCCGCTTCGCTCCTCCCCAGCCTGGCGCGGCCGGAGGTCGCCGCGATCTCCTACCTGCGGCGCAACCGGCTCCCCGGCGTCTATGCCCTCCTCGCCCGCGCCGAGACCTACCGCAGCCTGCCGCCGCCGGTCTTCGCGGCCCGTTACGAGGGGCTGGCGCGCTGGCCGCAGGCGGTCAACCTGGGGCCGGGCGAGGCGGCGGCGATGGCTCTGCGCGCCCGCGGCTTCTCGATCGTCGAGGCGGAGAGCGAGGAGTCGGACGCCCACCTCGCCGACTTCCACGGCACCACGGTGCTCCGCGTCTCGCGCGCCCTCTTCGCGGCGGCGATCGGCGAGGAGCGCTTCACCGCCCTCGTCGCCGAGAAGCGCTACTTCGCCATGGGCGCCTACGACAACCTCCTCCTCGCGACGCTCTACCAAGCGCTCTACGGCGAGCCCTTCGCGGCCGGCGGCGACGTCAGCGCCGGCGGCGACGGCGGCGAGCCCTGCGCCGGCAGCCTCACGGCGGCCGCCCTCGCCGCCGCGCTGGCGACCATCGAGGCGGGCGAGCGCCGGCGCGCCCTCGCCGCCTACTTCGCGCGCTCCGACCGCGCCCTCGCCCGCCTCGCCGCCCGCGAGGGGCTGACGCTCTCGCCGCCCGCCGTGATCCCGGCGTCCTGGGGCGAGCCGCGGACCGCGGTCGCCGGCGCCGCGGCAGGCCGAGGAGCTGCGATTTGAGCGCCGCTCCCCTCGTCACCGTCTTCACCTGCACCGTCTATCCGGACGTGGCGCGCATCTGGCACGCCTGCGTGCGGCAGGCGTTCCCGCCGGACGAGGCGCGCATCGAGATCTTCCACGACTCGGATGCCGGCGGCCTCGATCCGGCGCGCTACCCCGGCGCCGAGATCCTGCCGCGGACGCCGGCGCGGCGCGAGTACCACGACGCCTACAACGATGCCGTGGCGCGGGTCGAGACGCCCTACCTCGCCTTCGTCGACAGCGACGTCTTCTGGGTCTCGCGCGACCTCTGGCCGTTCGTCCGCCGCGAGCTGGCGCCCCCAGGCGTCGCCGCCGTCTCGCTCGTCTCGCGCACCCGCCGGCCTTCGCACGGCACCTTCGCCGTGGTGATGAAGGTCGCCGCCTACCGCGAGGTCTTCGGCGCCGCGCTGCCGCGCGGCTTCTTCCCCGCCGCCGAGAAGCCCGACGCCGACGTGCCCTTCGAGCAGTGGGTCTGGTACGACACCGGCGATCTCGCGACGCAGGCGGTGCGCGACGCCGGCTGGGAGGTGCGGCTCCTCCACCGCGACCACGACGGCCTCCTGGTGCGCTTCCACGGCATCACGCTGTCGCGGCGCGGGGCCGAGCACGTGGGGGGCGAGAACCTCTCGCGCCTCGCCGGCCGCGACCGCTACTTCTTCCGCGGCTACGCCGGCAACCTGACCCTTCGCGCGCTCCACGACCGGCTCTTCCCCGCCGGGCCGCCCTACGGCTTCACGCTCGGCCGCGGGCCGCTCCTCCGCGAGAGCCTGAAGAACCCGCCGCGCGAGCTCGCCTGGCGCCTCGGTTACATGGCCGCGCTCGAGCGCGGGGCGCGGCGGGTGGGGATCTTCGCCGGCGGCGTAGTGGATGCAGCCGAGACCGGCGCCGAGGAGCCCGCCGGCGGGACTCTGCTACGGTAATGCCGATGGACGCCGTCGAGATGCTCCCCCGCGTCCGCCCGCTCGGCCGCGCGCTCGCCCTCCCCGGCCTCTACCTCAAGCTCCCTTTCCGCAAGCGCCGCATCCGCCGGCCGGTCGTCGAGACGATCGACGGCGTGCCGCTCCTCGTGCTGCCGGAGGTGCTCAATCCGGTGGTCTTCCGGAGCGGCGCCTGGTTCGCGCGCCTCGTCGCCCGCCAGGGCTTCGCGGCGCCGCCGCGGACCGGCGCCCGCGCCCTCGACATGGGGACCGGCAGCGGCGCTTGCGCCCTCTTCGCCGCCCGCCGCGGCTGGCGGGTGACGGCGGTCGACCTGAATCCCGAGGCGGTGCGGTGCGCGCGCATCAACGCACTGTGGAACAGCCTCGACGGCGCCGTCGACGTCCGCCAGGGCGACCTCTTCGCGCCCATCGCCGGCGAGCGCTTCGATCTCGTCCTCTTCAACCCGCCGTTCTTCCGCGGCACGCCGCACGGCCTCTTCGACCTCGCCTGGCGGGCGACCGACGTCCTCGAGCGCTTCGCCGCCGCTCTCCCCGCCGCCCTCGCCCCCGGCGGCCTGGCGCTGGTGCTGCTGTCGACCGACGGCGACGCGGCGGGGATGTTGAGCGCGCTCGCGGCGAGCGGCCTCGACGTCGAGGTCGCCGCCCGCCGCGACTTCGGCAACGAGGTGATGACCCTCTACGCCGCCCGCCCGCGAATGAGCCAGATAAGCCCGGCATGAGCGAGCGCGCCGACCAGGTCATCCTCGTCAACCCGCGGATGTGCTCGCCGCGGAGCGTGCGGCTGCCGCTCTCGGTGCTGGCGCTCGGCGCCGTGCTCGAGGGCCGCCACCCCTACCGCATCGTCGACGGCAACCTCGATCCCGATGCCGCCGCGAGCGTCGTCGCGGCGGTCGGCGAGGCGGCGGCGCGAGGCGAGGGGACGGCGCTCGTCGCCATGACGGTGATGCCCGGCCCTCAGGTCGGCCCGGCGATCGCCATCGCCGCCGCCGTTCGCGCCGCGCATCCGCGCGTCCCCATCGCCTGGGGCGGCTACTTCCCGACCCTCTACCCGGCCGCGGCGGTCAACGCGCCGTACGTCGACTACGTCGTGCGCGGCCAGGGGGAAGAGACGCTCCTGGCGCTTCTCGCGGCGCTGCCCGCGGCCGGTGCGCCGCGCTACGGCGAGGGATTCGCGGCCTCGGCGAGCGCAACCTCGGCCGTCGCCGACGTCGCCGGTCTCACCTACAAAGATGGCGAGCGCATCGTCCACAACCCCGAGCGGCCGTTCCGCTCTCCGGAGAGCTTCCCACCGCTCCCCTACGAGCGGGCCGGCGAGGCGGCGCGCTACCTCCGCCCCTCGTTCCTCGGCCGGCGGACCGGCGTCCACCAGGCGGCGCTCGGCTGCCGCTACCACTGCACCTTCTGCGGCGTCGTCTCGATGTGGAACGGCCACACCCGCCTGTCGCCGCCGGCGCGCCTCGAGCGCGACCTCCTGGCGCTCCGCGGCCTCGGCGCCGACTCGATCCAGTTCTACGATCACAACTTCTTCGACACCGAGGAGGCGAGCGTGCCGGTGCTCGAGGTGCTCGGCCGGCTCGGCATGCCCTGGTGGTCCTACGCCCGCGCCGACACCCTGGCGCGCTTCTCGCCTGCGACCTGGAAGCTGATCGAGAAGAGCCAGTATCGGATGAGCTACATCGGCGCCGAGGCGGCGTCGGACGAGGTGCTGCAGCGGATGAAGAAGGGGAGCCGCGTCGAGCACACCTTCGAGGTCGCCCGCCGCTGCCGCGAGCACGGCGTCATCCCCGAGTTCTCCTTCGTCCTCGGCGGCCCCGACGACCCCGAGGGCGAGGTCGAGAAGACGCTCGGCTTCGTCAAGCAGGTGAAGACCATCCACCCGCAGTGCGAGGTGATCCTCTACTTCTACAGCCCGACGCCGCAGCGCAACCCGCGCGCCCTTGCAGCAGACACCGCCGACGCCAAGGGCCCGCGCCTGCCGGTCCTCGACCACTACGGCCCCGACGGCCCGCTGCTGCCGACGACCCCCGAGGAGTGGACCGAGCGCCGCTGGCTCGACTACGTCTGCCACCAGGACGCCCCCTGGCTCACCCCGCGCATCAAGCGCCGCGTCAAGGACTTCGCCAAAGTCCTCGGCTGCCGCTTCCCCACCGTCCAGGACCACCAGACCCCCGCCTGGGGGAAGTCGGTCCTGAAGACCCTCGCCACCTGGCGCTACGCGAGCGGCGTCTACGCGCGGCCCTGGGAGCTGGACGTCGCGCGGAGGCTGATCCCGCTCCGGGAGCCACAGCGGGAGGGGTTGTAGCGGCCGCTCTCGTCGCGGCGGTAGATCGGCGACTCGTGCCCGCGGCGGCGGCGTGGTCACACACGTCGATCCCGCCGCCTCCGGGCGGGCCCGGGGGCCCGCCCGGGGGCCCGCCCCTACGGGCGCTCGGCCAAACGCCGCACGCCGCCAGCCGGAGGGCAGCAGACCCGGCCTACTTCGCGTAGTCGCCCGCTCCCTGGAAGTGCAGCGAGACGTAGGCCTGGTCGCCGACGACCCAGCTGTCGTGCGGCACCGGCGGAATGTAGAAGAGCTGGCCCGGCTGCATGACGACCTCGCGGCCGTCGGCGAAGCCGACGGCCGCCCGCCCGGAGATGACCAGGCCGACGTGCTCGACCCCGCAGAGCGGCGTCCCCGCGGTCGGCGCGACGTGCACCGACCATTTCCATCCTGGCTCATAGCGGGCGCGGCCGATCGTCATGCCGCCGATGCGCACCACCTCGAACCGCCCGTGCAGGAACTCGCGCGTCTCGTCCGGCTCTTCGAATCGCTTGAGGATCATCTCGACGTTCATCGGCTCTCCCCTCGGCTGCATCCGGCGCCTCTCATAGCGCGGGCATTCACGCCCGTGCGGAGACCGTGTCCGCGTGACGCGGAGCCTGCAACCTCGTCGCGCGTGCCCGCGGTGGCGCCGTGGTCACACACGTCGATTCCGCCGCCTCCGGGCGGGCACGGGGGCCCGCCCCTACGGGCCTGGCGCTCCGCAAGAAGAACGGTAGCGCCTTCACCCTCGCAGCGCACACCGGATTGTAAAAGGAGGTCACCATGAAAAAAACCCTCAATCGCTCCGCCTGGACTGCGATCCTCGTCGTGCTGGCACTCTCCACGAGCATCCCCGCCAGGGCCTTTCCGGGCCCGCGGTGCATGGATATCGACGGCACCTCGTGCCCTCGGGTCCTGCAGACGACGACGTGCTGGTATCTCAACGGCACCACGGGCAACTGCCAGTGCTACTACCCCTACGTCGGGCAGCAGGGCCCCTATGTGTGGCACTGCTCGAACCCGCAAGCCTTCATGACGGCCGCTCCGACATGCACCGCCGAAGGCCGCCCGCAGCAGGCCGAGGGCAACCTCTCTGTCGCGGCGGACCACCCCTAGACGGCGGGCGGTTGCAAGACAATCTCCGCCCCTACCGCCAGGTTCGAGAGACGAACACCGAGCTGGCAGCCCCGAAACGCGAAGCCGGA
This sequence comes from uncultured Acidobacteriota bacterium, assembly GCA_963755825.1. Lineage (GTDB taxonomy): Bacteria > Acidobacteriota > Thermoanaerobaculia > Multivoradales > UBA5704 > DATBQN01. Next base: position 2,591,432 of record CAVWLA010000001.1, read on the forward strand.
TTCATCCGGCGCCCCTCGTAGCACGGGCATTCATGCCCGTGCGGGGGCCGTGTCCGCGTGAGGCGGAGCCTGCAACTTTGCGGCGCGCGCCCGCGGCGGCGCCGTGGTCGCACGCGCCGATTCCGCCGCCTCCGGGCGGGCACGGGGGCCCGCCCCTACGCGCTCGGCCTGTGCCTCTCATTGGGCGACGACGGCGACAGGTCATCCCGGCTTCTCCGCCCACAGGATCGTAAAGCGGCTCGGCTCCCTTCGCCGCTTCCAGCGGGCGATCCACGGCCGCATCGCCCAGCGCCAGCCGTACCACGGGGTCACCCGGCGCCAGGCGATGCCGAGATCGCTCGCGAGATCGGCGAGCAGCGGCCAGGTGAGGTACTCGCGGCTGGAGACGCTGTCGGAGCGGGTGCCGAAGCGGCGGGCGAAGTCGGCGTGGCGCTCTTCGACCATGCGGCGGCCGCTCTCGTCGCGGCGGTAGATCGGCGATTCGAGGACGAGGAGCGCGCCGCCCGGGCGGAGGACGCGGAGCGCCTCGGCGAGCGTCGCGCGGTAATCGATCGAGTAGTGGAGGCTGGCGTTGAAGATGGCGACATCGGCCTCGCCGTCGGGGAAGGGCAGGCGATCGAACTCCGCCTGCAGGCGCGGCCAGGCCGGCGCGTAGTGACGGGCGGCGCCGAGGCCGTCGTAGAGGTCGGTCGAGAGGTCGACGGCGCACGGGTGATGGCCGCGCTCGGCCAGCCGGTGGGAGAGCCAGCCGAGGCCGGCGCCGAGGTCGAGCACTTTGCGGCCGGCGCCCAGCCGCGGCAGCACCCGTCGATCGAGCGCCGCGAAGGTGCGGCGGCGGAGCGCCCACTGCCAGGCGATCGGATGATCCGGCGGACATTCGGGGAGCGCCCGGTAGTAGCCGGGGTCGTCCGAACCGCGGCGCTCGGCGAGGCGGATCTTCGTGTAGTCGGCGAGGAAGGCCGCGAAGTGCTCCCGCCGCTTGGGGGTCAGGAGCGAGCGTACGCCGCCGGTGCCGGGGAGGAGCGGGTAGGACGCGCCGCAGGACGGGCAGCGGGCGTCCTCGGCGAGCGCCACCTCGTCACCCAGCGCCGTCCGACAGCGCGGGCAGGCGAGGCGCCAGATGAGGGGGCGGATGATCTGCGGCTCCGTCAACGGCAGCCGATCCGGCGGCCCGCGGTCACCAAATGATGCATCACCGGCGGACCAACTCGAGCAGGTAGTGATCGGCGAGCCAGGGGAGGGGCCAGGCGGCCTCCCAGCGGCGCTCGCGGGCGTCGAGTCGGGCGACGAGATCCGGGTGGCGGCGAGCCCAAACGTCGGCGGCGGGGAGGGGAACGAAGGCGCCGATGGCCGCGCGGCGGACGACGCGGAAGCCGGGTTGGAGGAAGCGACCGAGTCGGCTCGGCGTCGGGTAGACGACGCGGAGGCCGCGCCAGACGACGCCGCCCCGCCGCAGCCGCCGGAAGGCGGCGCGGAGGTCGCCGCGGAGGCTGAACCAGAGCCACTCCCAGGGGACGAGCGGCCCCATGACGCAGAGGAGGAGCGGGGCGCCCGGCCTGACCACCCGCGCCAGCTCGCGCCCCAGGGCGGCGAGGTCCGCCGCGCAGTTGACGCCGCCGAAGTTCGAGAAGGCGCCGTCGAAGGCCGCTGCCGGCAGCTCGGCGAGCCGCTCGAAGGGGAGCCGGCGGGCCTCGACGAGCCCGGCGAGCCCCGCCTTCACCACCTTTCGGCGCGCCGCCTCGACCATCTCCGCCGAGCCGTCGGTCGCCAGCACCTGGACGCCGCGCGCGCCGAGGTGGACGGCATCCTCACCGGTGCCGCAGGCGAGCTCGAGGACCCGCATCCCCGGCGTGAAGGCGAGGTCGAGCCGGCGCCAGACGGCGCGGCGGAGGGTGCCGCCGAGGAGGCTCTGGGTGAACTGGCGGTCGTAGTCGGCGGCGAGGCCGTCGAACGGCGAGGGGACGGGTTGCACGGTCATCCGCGCGCCGCCGCCGGCTGTCGAGGAGAGCGCAACGGTCTCGCGGCTGCGCGGCAGGCCGATGCTATGCTCGCTGGACCCAGTTGTGAAGCTGTGCAGCAACCCCGAGGCTCTCGATTGCGAGCGCGCGCGGCGCCGCTCGCCACTGCGACAGGGAGGCACCAGCCATGGCATCCTGCGGCTACTGCGAGACCAAGATCCTCTTCGGCGGCAAGCGCGATGGCGACCTGCGCTACTGCAACGCCCGCTGCCAGACCGCCGGGCGCGCGCTCGTCCGCTCGCACCAGCTCTCCGACAACGTGGTCAACGCGCGAGTGCACGAGATCCACTCCGGCCGCTGCCCGCGGTGCGAGGGTCCGGGGCCGGTCGACATCGCCCGCTCGTATCGGGTGTGGTCGGCGCTCTACGTCTGCTCGTGGCGCACCGATCAGATCCTCGCCTGCGCGAGCTGCCGGCGCCGCGCCCAGCTCGGGGCGCTCGCCTTCAGCACCTTTCTCGGCTGGTGGAGCCTGCACGGGGTCCTCATCACCCCGGTGCAGATCGGACGCAATCTGAGCGGTCTGTTTCGCGAGCAGGATCCCCTCCGGCCTTCCCCGGGCCTCGAGCGCCAGGTGCGGGTGCAGCTCGGCTCGGCGCTGCCGGCGATCTGAGGAAGAGGGCTCTCGCCTCACGCCCCGGCGGCGGCGAGGAGATCGGCGCGGGCCGCGGCGGCCGCCCGCTGGTAGTCGGCGGCTCCCGCCGGGTCGCTCACCGCGCGGCGGGAGGCTTCGACCGCGTTCTTCAGCCAGCGGTCGGCGTGGCCGTAGTACTCGCGCCCCGGGCGCCCGGCGACCTCGTAGTCGCGGTCGGTCGAGGCCGCCCAATCCCGCGGCGCCACGACGCGGCCGGCCACCTCGCGGTAATAGGCGGTGTTCTTGATCGGATAGGCGACGGTGGTGAAGAAGATGTCGGGATTGCAGCGCTGCACGTGCTCGACGGTCGCCGCGATGTCGTCGACGGTCTCGCCCTCGTAGCCCCACATGAGGAACATCCCCACCTGGATGCCGTGGCGCTGCGCCGCCTGCGTCGCCCAGCGCACCTGCTCGATGGTGGCGCCGCGCTCCATGGCGTCGAGCACCCGCTGACTGCCGCTCTCCGAGCCGATCCAGATGCGCCAGCAGCCCATCTCGGCGAGGGTGGCGAGGATCTCCTCTTTCATCATGCGGTCGGGGCGCGAGATAGTCTCGAAGGGGATGCGGAGGCCGCGGCGCCGGAGCTCCTCGGCATACTGAAACAGCCAGCCGTGGTGAATGGTGAAGACGTCGTCGGCGTACCACACCTGCTCGGGGGCGTAGACCTCGTGGATGTGCGCCAGCTCCGCCGCGGCGCCGGCGGGGCTCCGCCGGCGGTGGGTGAAGCCGAAGACGGCGTGCGAGCACCAGTGGCAGCGGTAGGGGCAGCCGCGGGCGGTGATCAGGTTGACGCTCCCCTGGCCGTGGTGCGTGCGCCAGACGTCGACGTAGCGCGGCAGGTCGATCGCCGCGCGGTCGGGCCAGGGGAGGGCGTCGAGGTCGGGGAGCTGCGCCCGCTCCGGGTTCGTCACCATCTCGCCCGCCTCGTCGCGGAAGACGGTGCCAGCGACGCCGTGCAGGCGGTGCGGGCCGCGCGCGGCGAGCGCCGGCAGCAGCTCGGCCATCGTCGCCTCGCCCTCGCCCTGCACCACCACGTCGGCGCCGTGAGCGAGATACTCGGCGGGATAGTTGGCGCTTTCCGGGCCGCCGAGGACGACCGTCCAGCCGTGCGCCTTGGCGGCGGCGACGGCCGCCAGCACGGCGCCGCGGGTGATCAGGTTGGTGTAGAAGCCGACGACGCCGCCACGCCCGCCGCCGGCGCCGGCGGCGAAGCGCGCCGCGAGGTCGGCGGGCGCCGCGAAGGTGCTGTCGAAGATCTCGACGGCGAACCCTTCGCGCTTCAGATAGGCCGAGAGGTAGAGCAGCCCCAGCGGCGGATAGGGCTTCATGATCTGGACCTCTTTGGGGTCCTCGAACAGGAAGTAGCCGTGGGTCAGCAGGAGGTCGAGGGCGGGCACGGCCGGCTCGCGATCAGTTCCAGGAGCGCGAGAGGTCGGGGGCGGCGAGCGGACCGTAATCCTTCTCGATCGAGGTCGGATGGAGGCTCCGGTGAGCGCCCTCCGCCGCCTCGAGCTGCCGCCAGCGGGCGGTGACCGTGGCGAGGTCCGCCGCCAGCACCGCGCCGTGCGCCGGGCCGTGCGTCGGGTCAACCCCGTTGCCGCCGATCTCTCGGCGCAGGTCGAGCTCGCGGTGGAGCAGGCGGTGGAGCTCGCGGTAGAAGGACGTCTCGTAGGTGCCCTGGAACATCATCGCGAGGTCGCTGCTGTCGTTCCAGCGGTCCTTCTCGCCGAGATGCGAGTTGACCATGGAGTGGAACTTGGTGCCCGGGAGAGGGTAGGCGACGGAGACCCCGATGTCGTCGGGGAGGGTGTCGCGCACCAGATCGGCCGTCGCCCGGATGTCTTCGAAGGTCTCGCCCGGGTAGCCGAGCTGGAGGAAGTAGCAGGCGCGGATGCCGGCGGCCTTGAGGCGCGCGCGGACCTCGGCGATCTGATCGACGCGCGTCCCCTTATCCATGGCGTCGAGGATGCGCTGGCTGCCGCTCTCGACGCCCAGCCAGACCTCGGCGCAGCCGGCGCGGGCGAGCCCCTCGACGGCGCGCTCGGTCATCAAGTCGACGCGCGACTGGATCATGAAGGGGATCGCCGCGTCGCGCGCCTCGATCTCGGCGGCGAGCTCGGCCACCCAGCGCGGCTGCAGGCCGAAAATGTCGTCGGCGAACCAGAGGTGGTCCGGCGCCAGGGTGCGCTTGACGAGCGCCATCTCCTCGGCGACGAGGGCCGCCGAGCGCATGGCGTAGCGCTGGCCCCAGATCGGCTTCGCGCACCAGTTGCAGTGGAACGGGCAGCCGCGGGTGGTCACCAGGTTGAGGCTGAAATAGCCGTGGGCATCGCGCCAGGCGGCGCGGTAGCGGTCGACGTCGAGCAGGTCCCAGGCCGGGAACGGAAAGCCGTCCGGCTGGCGGTCGGGCTGCCGCGGCGCGCTCCGCGCGACGCCGGAGGGCGCCGTCGGGTCCGGCCAGGCGAGGCCGGGCACGTCCTCGGGCGCGCCGGCGCCGCCGAGGAGCGCGCCGACCAGCTCGACCAGGGTGTGGTCCGCTTCGCCCAGGAGGGCGTACTCGACGCCGTGCGGGAAGTAGACCTCCGGATGATCGGTGATCTCGGCTCCCGCGGCGACCACCCGCGCCCCCTGGCGGCGCGCCATCTCGCTCATCCGGCAGGCCGCCTGGCGGGCGTGCGACAGGCACATCTTGTTGAGGAAGTTGAACTGGTCCTCGTAGAGGGCTACGACCTTCGGGCGGTGGCGGTCGAGGAGCTCCGCGTACTCTTCGATGCCCTCGGCGAGCATGGCGTCGAAGAGCGCCACGGTGTAGCCCATACGGCGCAGATAGGCCGCGGCGTAGAGGGTGCCCAGCGGCGCGTACGGCCGCATCTTCTCCACCTGCTTGGGGTCGTTGCGCAGGAAGAAAGAATGGGCGAGGAGGACGTCGGTCATGTCGGTTTCCCCACGTTCCCGGGCGCCGCGAAGAAGAGTTGAATCAAGGACCGCGGCAGTATAGTCAGCTTGTATTCCAGTGGTCAAACGGAGGATCGGCGGTCTGACGGTCAACGGTCTCGAGGTGCGCATCGCGGCGCTCCGGCGCTCCGGCAGCCACGCGGTGATCCAGTGGCTGTTGCGCCAGCTCCCCGGCAGCGGCTGCTTTCTCGACAACTGCGCGCCGGGGACCGACCCATTCGGCTCATGCTATCTGCCCGACAGCCTCGGGGTGGGGATCGACGTCGCCCGCGAGCGCGCCGAGGGCGTCACCCCCAAGAGTTTCCTCCTCTACAATTTTGAAAGCAAAGATCTCGCCGACGTGTTCTCCGCCGCCGCCGAGGCGGCGCACGACGGCTGGGTCGGCGCCAGCGCACGGCGGGTCGACCTCCTCGTCCTCCGCGATCCGTGGAACAACCTGGCGAGCCTGCTGCGCTGGGCGCGCGGCGAGGTGCACCCGATCTCCCTCGCCGCGGTCGCCGCCGCGGCCGGGCGCTTCAAGCAGTATGCGCGCGAGCTCCTCGGCGAGACCCACCACCTGCTCCACCGGCCGCTCTTCGTCTCCTTCAACCGCTGGGTCGCCGAGCCCGCCTACCGCGCCGGCCTGGCGGCGGAGCTCGGCCTGCGCTTCACCGACGCCGGGATCGACGCCGTAGCGCCCTGGGGACCGACCGCCTGGGGCGACTCCTTCGACGGCCTCGCCTACGACGGCCGGGCGGGAGAGATGGCGCTCGGCGAGCGCTTTCGCTGGTGCGCCGGCGATCCCTTCTATCGCGGCCTCTTCGACGCCGAGCTGGTCGAGCTCGGCCGCCGCATCTTCGGCCGCATCCCCGGGACCGAGGGGATCGCCGCCGGCCCCGGCGAGCTGTGGGAAAGACCGCTCGCAGCGCCGATGGAGGGGCCGCCGTGAGCAGCTCCACCCTCCCCGCCACCTGCTGGATCACCCACGCGGACGCCCGCTTTCTGCCGCTCGGCGGCGTTCTCGCCGAGGGGCTCGCCGCCTTCTCGCGCCACCCGCTCGTCCTCTACGCGGTCGACGCCGAGCCGGAATGGGAATCGGGCACGGGGCCGATCGTCCGCCGGCTGGCGGGGGGAGGCCGCCACATCGCCTACCTCAAGTTCACCGCCCTCCTGGACGCTCTCGACGCCGGCGCCAAGCGGGGGATCTATCTCGACGCCGACCACGTCCCCACCCCCGCGGTCGACCGGCTCTTCGACCTCGCCGAGCGAGAGGGGCTCGCGGCCGGCACGACGCCCCTCCTCCCCCGCCATCCCCGCGACCTGGGAGGCGAGCTCAACGGCGCCCTGATGGCGGAGCTCGGCGTCGCCGCCAAGTCGCTGCCCTATGCTCACTCCTGCACCATCGGCTTCGCCCCCGCCTGCCGCGCCTTTCTCGTCGAGTGCGACGCCGTCGCGCGGGAATGCGACCGGCGCGGCGAGCACCCGCCGGTGGTCGACGAGACGATCGTCAACGTGCTCCTCTGGCGCTGGAAGGCGACCCGCCAGCTCCCCAGCGTCAACCTCCCCCACCGCCTCTTCGCGAGCTGGCTCGCCGGGGCTCTGCCGGCCGATGCCGACTTCCGGGCCCGCTACGACGGCCACCCCTGGGAGGCGCTCACCTTCCACTACGCCAAGGACCCGGCGCGGGCGCGGGCGATGCTCACCGCCATGCTGGAGCGCGCCGGCGCGCCAGGCTTCGAAGACCCTTTGCCTTCGTCGGCGGCACTGGAAAGTAAGAGACCCGGCAGAGAGCTGCCATGACCAACCCGGACCGGACGGAATCCGCCAGCCGCCTGCTCGAGCCGTCGAGCGCGCTGGCGGCGATCGAGCGCGAGCGCTTCCACGCCTACTCGTCGCTGGTGCGCAACCTCCACTGGCTGGCGGCGGCCCTCGTCGTCCTCTACAGCCTGCTCTTCCCGGCCTCGGACCGCCTCACCCTCTGGTGGCTCGCCGGGGTGATGATGGTCTACACGCTGCTCCTCCACTCGCAGCTTCTAGCCCGGCTGGCGGTCGAGGTGCGGATCTGGCTCGAGACGGCGATCGATCTCGCCTGGATGACCGCTGTCGTCTTCTCGACCGGCGGCATCGGCAGCCCCTTCTTCTTCCTCTACTACATCGTCATCTACGCCAGCACGCCGCAGGTCTCCCGGCGGCAGACCTACGCCAAGGCGGGACTCGCCAGCGTGCTCATCTCGGGGGTCGCCGCCTTCTCCGCCGGGCGCTTCCTGCCGGAGGGAGCGGCCGGCTGGTGGACGGCGGGCGGCAACCTGATCTGGCCGCTGACCGGCCTCTGGCTGGTCGCCTACTTCTCGGCCGAGGCCGGCACCCTCGGCGCCGACCTCCACCGCTCGCTCTTCGTCGCCGCCCACACCGACGCCCTGACAGGCCTGCCCAACCTGCGCTACTTCACCGCCGCCGCCGCCCTGCGCAGCAAGCTCGGGCCGTTCACCATCGTGATGATCGACATCGACCACCTGAAGAAGGTCAACGACTCCTTCGGCCACGCCCAGGGCTCGGCACTCATCCGCGCCGTGGCGGACGCCATCCGCACCGCGGCGCGCAGCGGCGACGACCTCTGCTCGCGGGTGGGCGGCGACGAGTTCATCGTCCGCCTCGCCGGGGCGTCGGGCGACGGCGCCCTCGCCTACTGCCGGCGCGTCCGCTCCTATCTGGCCGACCACCCCCTGCAGCTCGACGGCGCCGAGATCCCCATCTCGGTCTCCATGGGCCTCGCCTCCTACCCCGAGCAGGGGCGCACCCTCTCCGAGGTCACCGACCGCGCCGACCAGGCGCTCTATCGGAGCAAGCGCGACGGCCGCTCGCGCGAGCAGGTCTGGAGCGCGTAGGCGCGAGCCGCCGCGCCGGCGACTCGGTACGTCTAGGGCTTTTTCGGGATCACCTTGAGCGTCCGGCGGCCGCCGTTGTCGCCGCCGCCGAGGATCCAGGCGCAGTGGACCTGCTGGCAGAGGTTGTCGAGGACACGCTGGAGGGGGAGGCCGCTGGCGGTGATGGTGACCTTGCCCTGCACTGCGGGGTCGAGGACGAGGTCGGCATCGAGGAGGTTGGCGAGCGTGCGCAGGAGGCCGTGGACGTCGCCGTCGGCGATCTTCAGGTCGACCGGATCGCCCGGACGGACCTCGGGGGCCGCCGGCTTGGGTACCTGCAGGGGCTTCGCGGCGACGTGGAGGACGGGCGGCGTGCCGGCCAGCTCCCAGCTGCAGCCGATGCCTTCGCAGACCGCGTCGAGGACGGTCTGGATGCGCACGTTCTCGAGGCGGACGGTGATCGGCTCGGCGAGCGCCGCGTCGACCGCCACGGTGCAGCCGGCGAGCTCGGCGAAGGTGCGGAACGCCTCGCTCGGCCGCACGCGCTCGAGATTGACGCTCACCCGCCGGTCGAGCGGCGCGATGGCGCCCGCGGCGGGAGCGGTATCTGCAGAGGTGGCAGGAGCCGCTGCCAGGGCGCCGCCCAGCAGCAGGAGCAGGATCGATCCCTGGCGACGGATATCTCGGATGTCCACGCGATGCCTCCCGCGGCCCCGACGGCCGCCCGCGACGGCGTCCAGACCCGACGCCCGGACGCGATGCTACCAGCCGACGGCCGCCAGCGTCCGCTCAGTCGCGCGCCAGCACCTCGCCGCGCGCGTTGACGAGCGCCCGCCGCGGCTTCTTCGGCAACTTGATGGTGAGCTCGATCGGCCGCGTCGTCGTGCCCACCATCGGCACCATGCCCACCCGCGCCAGCTCCCCCTTGCCAAACTCGACGTAGAGGGGGACGAGGGCGCGGAACGCCTTCCCCACCCCTTCCTGGCTCACCTTGCCGGAGATCTTGTAGGCGTCGCCCTGCGGCTCGATCGCCAGGTCCGCCGTGTAGCGCGGGATCTCGATGCCGTCGACCCACTGATCGAAGAACCAGTCCATGCGGCCGTTGCCGGTGGCGTTCAGCGCCGGCACCATGTGGCGCTCGACGACGGCCTTGAAGTCGGCGGTCGACGGGCTCTTGCCGGCGAAGGACGCCGCGTAGTCCTTCATCATGGCGATGAACGGCGCGTCCGGGGTCTTCGACGCCCCGTCCCACATCAGCATGCGCAGCATGTGGAGGACGTAGGCGCCCTTGGCATAGACGATCGCCGGCACCGCACCGGCGGCGAGGCGGCTCCCCAGGGAGATGGGACCGGCCTCGTAGATCGCCGCGGAGCCGACCACCCGCGCGAGGATCTGCTGGCGCCGGTTGCGGAAGAAGCGGTCGTAGGCCGCGGCGCCCTGGGTGTGCTGGATGGCGAGGCCGGCCGAGAACTCGGCGAACCCCTCCGACAGCCAGAGGTCGCGGTAGGAGCTCCAGCCGACGCGGTGCCCCCACCACTGGTGGGCGAACTCGTGGAAGCCCACCTCGTCGACGAAGTCCTTGGCGGCGCTGAGGCCGAGCTGGTGGCGCTGGGTGCCGTCGAGGAACGACAGGTAGGGGAGGAAGATCAGCGACGGCCAGGACTGCCCGAAGCTCCACTGCGACTGCTGGGTGATCGCCACCTCGCCGGCGCCGAGCGGCCCGAAGTAGGCGGTGAACACGCGCGCCGCGTTGATGCCGTCGGCGAGCGCCGACTCGGCGAGGCGCGAGGTGTCGATCCTGCCCAGCGACTCGTGCATCTGCGGCAGGGCGAGCGAGTCGGTGTCGATGCTGCCGATCTCCATCCGCCCGACGCCGGCGAGGGCGCTGTTGATGGCGCGCAGCGCGTCCGGCGTGCCGGGGTTGGTGTAGACGTCGATGGTGATGCCGCTCGGCTCGTCGCGCCGCGACAGCTTCTTGAAGCGGCCGTAGTTGAAGCCGGCGACCCGCACCGGCCCGTCGGTCCGCCAGACGGTGACGCTCTCCCTGCCCTCGGCCCGCGCCTCGACCTGCCGGCCGACGGAGACGATCTCGTCGCCGGCCGGCACGCGGTAGGTCAGCTCGAAGACGGCGGGATCGGTGAAGGTCCCGAGGTTCGGGTACCAGCTCTCGCGCGCGCCGACGACGAAGTTCTTGTCGCCGGCGTCGTGCAGCACGTCGCTCCCCTGGTAGGCGAGCCGGAGCTCGACCTCCTCGCCGGCGGCGAGCGGGCGCGGGAAGACGACCGCGGCGTCGGCATCGTCCTTCTCGGCCTCCTGGACGAAGGGAATCTCGGTGGCAGATGCATTCGCGGCAGCGGTCCCCGCGCCAGCTCCGGCGCCGGCTCCGGACATGAAGCTCGCCGACTGCAGGCGGAGCTTCGGCAGCAGGTTGAGCGGCAGCACGCGGAGCCCGGCGGAGAGCACCCTGAGGTCGATCGCCGCGGTGCCCGCGATGTCGGCGCTCTTGGCGACCGTCGTCGTGATGCGATAGCGCAGCGCGTCGGCGAACGGCGCCGCCGGCGGCGTGCGGCCGGCCGCCGCATCGGCGCGCGACGGCGAGCTGTACCAGACGCCGCCCCTCTCGGCATCGGCGACGTCGAAGACGGTGGTGTCGCCCCCCATCATCTGCGCGATGCCGAGCCCCTCGGCACCCTGCGGATCGTAGGCGGCGAGCGCCGGCGGGTAGCGCTTGCCCTCGACGAAGGCCAAGAAGACGCCGACGCCGGCACCGGCCGACGGACGCTCCGCCGCCGGCTCGGGTTGCGCGAGCAGGTCGCGCAGCAGGCGGAGCTGGAAGTTGGTGGCGAAGTCGCGCTTCTGGCGTTTGAAGTAGGCCTCGTAGAGTGACGTCGCCCGGGCGTCGGGTGCGCCGGTCGCGATCGGCGCGGCGCGGGCGATCTCGGCCGCGGTGTCGTCGGTGAAGAGCAGCACCAGGCTGTCGAAGCGGTCGGTCAAGACCTCGAGATTGGTGCCGGCGGTGAGGGCGAGGTGGCGGCGCTCGGTCTCGCTCGCCGGCACCAGGCGATAGCTGCCGTCGCCGACGAAGACCGCCCCGACGGTGCGCCCGGCGACCGGCGCCAGGAGATGGAGGGTGCCGGAGGCGAGCTCGAAGCGGAAGGCGTCACGCTCGAGGACCAGGCCGTGGACCGCGATGGTGCGGCCGTCGGGGCGGGCGGCGCGGAGCGCCGCGTAGGTGGGATCGGGAGCCGCGGCGCCGGCGGCGATCAGGAAACCAGCGAGACCGGCGAGACCGGCGACGGCGCTTCGAGTCGGGCGGAGCATGCGAGTCCTCCGGTGCGGCCGGGAGAGCGGAACCCCGCCGCGGGTCTCGAATCGTGCCGGATGGCGCCGAATCGCAGTCGAGTCAGAGCGACAGCGAGCTTATCTCAGCCCTGTCGCAAGCGCGCCAGGCGGCGAATCGCCGCGATCCCGCAGGCCGGGCCGAGGGCGAGGACGGGGAACGCCCAGGGCCAGCCGAGGGCGCCGGCGAGCGGCGGCACCAGCTGGATCGAGACCATGGTGAGCAGGAAGCCCAGCGAGGTCTGCACGGTGAGCGCAGTGCCCACGGCGTGCGGCGGCACCGACTCGGTGACCAGGGCGCTGAACTGCGCGCTGTCGGCGATGACGAAGAAGCCCCAGATCCAGGCGACCGCGGCGACCGCCGGGAGGGGCGCCCCGAAGAGGGCGCCGATCGCGAGCGCGCAGGCGCCGCTGGCGGCGAGGGCGATGGTCACCAGCCGCTCGCGGCCGGTGCGGTCGGCGACCAGGCCGCCCCAGACGCAGCCGGCGCCGCCGACGGCGATGGTGCCGAAGGCGGCGAGCGAGACCGCAGGCGACCCCGGTCCGAAGCCGCCGCCGGTGGCCGCCAGCCGGTGCGCGGCGCTGGCGGCGAGGAAGACCGGGATCCAGGTCCAGAAGGAGTAGAGCTCGAACATGTGGCCGAGGTAGCCGCCGGTCGCCAGGCGGAAGCGCCGCTCGCGAAGCACCTCGGCGATCCGCTGCCAGGAGAAGGCCCGCGGCGGGAACGGGAAGGGACCGTCGCGGTAGGCGGCGGCGACGAGGACGGCGGCGATCACCGCCCCTGCCGAGGTCGCCAGGACGACCGGCGCCACCCCGGCTCCCGGCAGCGCGTGCACCAGGTAGGGGATCGCCTTGCCGACAGTGAGCGCGCCGACGACGGTGCCGATGGCGAGGCCGCGGCGGGCGCGGAACCAGGTGGAGACCATCTTCATCGCCGGCGGGTAGACGCCGGCGAGGCAGAAGCCGGTGGCGAAGCGGCAGGCGAGGGCCGTCCGGTAGCCGGGGGCGGCGAGGAGGAGGGCATTGGCGAGGGAGCCGAGCAGGGCGGAAGCAGCGAAGAGCGTCCGCGAGGCGACGACGTCCGCCAGGTTGAGGAGCGCCGCGAGCGCCGTGCCGCAGACAAAGCCGGCCTGGACGACGGCCGTCAGCCAGCCGGTCTCGGCGGGCGATAGCGACCAGCGGGCGGCGAGGAGCGGCGACACCGCGCTCGCCGCGAACCACAGCGACATGCCGAGGAGCTCCGCCGCCGCCAGCAGGGCGAGCATCCGCCAGCGCACGGGATCGGCGTCGGTCGGGGCGGCGGGACCGTCGGGAGAGAGAGCGGGCATGGCAGGCGGCGACCGGCGGATTCTAGCCGCCGCGGGCGCTCCGTGCGGGCGCCTGTCGCCGCCGGCGTGACGCCAGGACGGCGGCCGAAACCGCGCCGGGACGGGCACGTATACTGGTCGGCACTCCGCTGTTTCGCCGGCGCTGGAGATCAGAGGGAGGAGACGTGACCGATCGCAAGCTCGACGCCGATGCGGTGACCCGCCTCCTCGGCCTCGTCCCCCACCCCGAGGGCGGCCGCTACGCCGAGACCTTCCGCGACGCGCCGGCCGGCGGCGGCCGCAGCGCGCAGAGCGCCATCTACTACCTGCTGCGCGCCGACGAGGTCTCCGCCTGGCACCGGCTGACCGACGCCGTCGAGATCTGGCACTTCTACGCCGGCGCGCCGCTCGCTCTCGCGGTCGTCGGCGACGACCGCCGCGTCAACCGCCACCGGCTGGGGGTCGACCTCGCCGCCGGCGAGCGGCCGCAGGCGGCGGTCCCCTGCGGCGCCTGGCAGTCGGCGGCGAGCCTCGGCAACTGGACGCTCGTCGGCTGCACCGTCAGCCCGGCTTTCGAGTTCGCCGGCTTCGAGCTCGCCCCCGTGGGCTGGGAGCCGCCGATCGACGAGACCTAGACGGCGAGAGACGACCCTAGGCCACACCCAACGCCTGGCGGACGAAGCCTTCGATCTGCGCCGCCGGGCGGGCACCGCTGGTGCGCGCCAGCTCGCGGCCGCCGCGGAAGACGGCCATGGTGGGGATCCCCTGGATGCGGTGCGCGGCGCCGACGGCGGGATCGACATCGGTGTTGACCTTGACCACCAGCAGCTGGCCGGCCTGGCGCTCGGCGACCTTGGCGATCTCCGGCGCCACCGAGCGGCAGGGGCCGCACCAGGGGGCCCAGAAGTCGACCAGCACCGGCACCGCGGCATCGCGGATCACGCCGCCGAGCTCGGCGGCGCCGTCGACGGCGAGCGGCTCGGCGGGCGGCGGCAGCGTCTCGCCGCAGGAGCCGCAGCGCGCCACGTCGCCGAGGCGGCCGTAGAGCACTCGGTTCTTCTTGCCACAGCTCGGACAGGCACGGACGATCCCCTCGCTCATGGTCTCCACCTCCGAGAGAGACAACCGTGCACGCTCCGCGCCGGATTCCAGCCGCGGGCTATGCTAGAGGTCGACAAATCCAACGAGGAGGAGCCGAGGAGCCATGGACGTCCACCGCGTCAGACCGGGCCACCGGGTGCAGCTGGACAAGATCGATCCCAGCGCCACTCCTGGAGTCGAAAGCAAAAAGGCCGCCGCGGAGCTCTTCGCGCCGCTCAACGAGCGGCTGGCGGATCTGCAGACCCGGCTGTGGGCAGCGCACCGCCAGAAGATGCTCGTCGTGCTCCAGGGCATGGACACCAGTGGCAAGGACGGCACCATCCAGCACGTCTTCCGCGAGGTCAACCCGCTCGGCGTCAACGTCGCCGCCTTCAAGGCCCCCTCCGAAGAAGAGCTCGCCCACGACTTCCTCTGGCGCGTCCACCAGCGGGTGCCGGGGAGCGGCCAGATGACTATCTTCAACCGCAGCCACTACGAGGACGTGCTCGCCGTCCGCGTCCGCAAGCTGGCGCCGAAGGCGGTGTGGAAGGCGCGCTACGAGCAGATCGTCGAGTTCGAGCGGCTCCTCGCGGCGACCGGCACGGTGGTGATCAAGTTCTTCCTCCACATCGATCGCGACGAGCAGAAGAAGCGCCTCGAGGAGCGCCTGAGCGATCCGCAGAAGCGCTGGAAGTTCCGCCGCGGGGACTTGGACGATCGCCGGTTTTGGGACGACTACATGCGGGCCTACGAGGACGCCATCGCCAAGACCAGCACCGACGAGGCGCCCTGGTACGTCGTCCCCGCCAACCGCAAGTGGTACCGCAACCTGGTGGTCGCGACGGTCCTCGTCGAGAAGCTCGAAGCGCTCAAGATCGAGCTCCCGAAACCCGCCGAGGACCTGAGCGGGGTGACCATCGACTAGCCGGAGACGTCCCGGCCGCCCCTCTCAGCCGTCGCGGATCAGGAACGGCAGGGCGAGGAGGACGGTCCCCACCGCCAGCTGCAGGAAGAGGTCGGAGATGAAGTAGGGGAAGATGCAGAGGCCGACCCCGGCGAGGAGCGCCGAGAGCTTCCCCTGCTTCTTGCCGTAGATGAAGTAGCCGCCCCCCACCGCCCCGAAGACCACCATCGCGAGAATGGAGAACGTCGGGTCCTTCACGGCCGGATCTCCCGAGGGCACATCAGGGCACGTCGTAGCCGGCGACCGCCTTGCCCTGCAGGTACTTGTCGAACCAGCCGGCGAGATGGCGCAGGCGCTCGATGCGATGCCAGGGCTGTCCCGAGCGCGATAGCTCGTGGCTCTCGCCGGGGAAGCGCACCATGACCACCGGACGCTTCAGGTAGCGCAGGGCGCGGAACATCTGCTCGCCGCCGTCGGCCGGCGGCGTGCGCAGGTCGGCGTCTCCCTCGATCAGCATCAGCGGCGTCTTGATGCGCGTCACGTAGGTGATCGGCGAGCGCGCCGCATAGTCCGCCGGGTCCTCCCACGGCGCCCCCTTGAACCAGCTGCGGGTGAAGAGCGAGAAGTCGGTGGTGTACCAGAAGCCCGCCCAGTCGGCGATCGATCGCTGCGAGACCGCGGCGGCGAAGCGGTCGCTATGGCCGATCAGCCAGTTGGTCAGCACGCCGCCGCCACTGCCGCCGGTCACCCCCAGCCGCTGCGGATCGACGTAGCCGCGCCGGATCACCTCGTCCACCCCGGCGAGGAGGTCAGTCGCGTCGTCTCCCGGATAGCGGTACTGGATGATGTTACCGAACTCCTCGCCGTAGGAGGAGCTGCCGCGCGGATTGGGGTAGAGGACGACGTAGCCCTTGGCCGCCAGCCACTGGAACTCGTGGTCGAAGGCATAGCCGTAGGCGGTGTGCGGGCCGCCGTGGATGTCGAGGACGAGCGGGTACTTCCGCCCCGCCTCGAAGTCCGGCGGCTTCTGCACCCAGGCCTCGATCTCGCGCCCGTCGAAGCTCTTGTAGACGATCTCCTCGGGCGGCGTGAGCGCGATGCCGGCGAAGAGCTCGTCGTTGAAGCGGGTGAGCTGGAGGAGGCGATGGCTGGCGACGTCGAAGGCGAAGAGGTCGCCGATTCGCGTCGGGCTCGAGAGAGTGAGCGCGACGCGCGCGAGGTCGGCGGAGGCGGTGTAGCCGACGACCTCCTGGTCGCCCGAGGTGAGCGGCTCGGCCCGCCCGATCGCCGCCGCGAAGCGCATCAGTTTGGCGCGGCCGCGGACGGCGGCGACGGCGTAGATCGACTCGCCGTCCGCGCTCCAGGCCGGTCCCCCCGGCTCGCCGCCGCGCGGCGCCTGCTGATCGCCCGAGAGGCCGGCGCCGATGTCGCCGTCGAACGCCGCGGTGAGGTTGCGCGGCGAGGCGCCCGGCGAGTTGTCGGCGACGAAGAGGTCGCTCTCGTCGTACGAGCGCTCGGGATGGCCGTTGGCGGTCCCCGTCCAGGCGAAGCGGCGGCCGTCGCGGGAGAGCGCCAGGGTGTCGATCGCACCGTCGAAGGAGAGGACCTCGCGCGGCGAGTCGGACGGCGTGGCTGCCGGGCCGGCATCGACCGCGTAGAGCCCGGTGCGGGCCGGCGCATAGGCTGGATCCTTGACGCGCTGCGAGACGAAGTAGAGGAGCTTGCCGTCCGCCGACCACACCGGCTGCTGCTCCTCGAAGGCGCCGCGGGTGAGCTGGCGCGGCGCCGGAAGCGGCCCGCCGTCGGCCGTCGGCAGCGCCACCGTCCACAGGTGGGACGGCCGCGAGTCATCGGCGAAACCGCCGCCGTTGTGGCGATAGACGGTCCGCGTGACGACGTGCACGTCGCTCTCGTGCTCGTCCTCGGGGCGATTGCCGGCGTGGAGGCTGGGATGGCCCGCCGGCGCCTTCGTCGCCTGGCCGGCGGTCGGCGGCGCCGCCGCCTCCCTGCCCTGCTCGGCCTTCGCCAGGTCCTTCTCGTTGGCGCCATTGGCGAAGGCGATCGACCGGGCGTCGGGCGACCAGACGGGGCTGTCGACGCCGCCGCTGAGCTCGGTCAGCGCCCGCGCCTCGCCGCCGTCGAGCGAGAGCAGATAGAGCTGCGGCTCGCCGCCGCGGCCGGGCTTCTCGCCGGCGCGGAGGAAGGCGAGGTGCCGGCCGTCGGGCGACCAGCGCGGCGACGTGTCGCGCCGGCCCGAGGTGAACGGCCGCGGCGGCGCGCTGCCGTCGGCCGCCACCATCCAGAGCGCGGTGTCATAGCCCTCGCGCTTGGCGTCGACCGTCACCCGCACGAAGGCGACGCTGCGGCCGTCGGGCGAGATCTGCGGATCGGCGACCCAGACGAAGCGGAAGAGGTCGGTCTCGGTGATCGGCCGGCGGGCCGGACCGGCAGCCGAATCGCCGGCGCGCGCCGGCGGGACCGCGGCGAGAGCGGCGATACCAGCCATCGCGGCGATACCGGCGAGGACGACGGCCGGTGCGTGGCGAGAGAGCAGGCGCGGGCGGCGGGCAGGAGGGGCGAGCGATGGCATCGGGAAGGCTCCTTGACGAGACCCGGCCGCCCGAGCGGGCGCGCGCCGGAGCATGACCCGGCGGCCTCGGCGCGCCGGAGCGCCCGAGGCCGCCGCAGAGGTTCCTACTTGAAGAGGGCGAGCGACTTGACGACCACCTGCCAGACGCCCCAGACGAGGGGGATGCCGACGAAGAGCCAGGCGACGATGCGCTTGCCGAGCGAGCTTTCAGCTTCAGGCATGATCGATTCCCCCGGCCGGCCGCTCGGCCGGCGCATAGTAGTACTTGGCATCGACGGGACGGACCAGCAGGTTGGCGACGAAGCCGACCACCAGGAGGCCCGCCATGACGTGCATGGTGACGTTGTAGGCCTCCGCCTTGGGCACCCCGTGGGCGATGCTGTACTCGCGGATGTAGTTGACGAGCACCGGCCCGAGGACGCCGGCGGTCGACCAGGCGGTGAGCAGCCGGCCGTGGATGGCGCCGACCTGCATCGTTCCGAAGAGGTCGCGCAGGTAGGCCGGGATGGTGGCGAAGCCGCCGCCGTACATCGAGAGGACGACCGCCGCGGCGAGCACGAAGAGCGAGACGCTCCCCATGCCGCCGGTGACCGGGATCAGCATGTAGAGCGCGGCGCCGAGGATGAAGAAGATGAAGTAGGTGCGCTTGCGGCCGATGTAGTCGGAGAGCGACGACCAGAGGAAGCGGCCGCCCATGTTGGCGAGTGAGAGGAGGCCGACGAAGCCCGCCGCCGCCGCCGCCGTGATGACGTTGGGGAACATCTCCTGGATCATCGGCGAGGCCTGCTCCAGGATGCCGATGCCGGCGGTGACATTCATGCAGAGGACGATCCACAGCAGCCAGAACTGCGGCGTCCGGAAGGCCGAGCCGACCTCCACTTGATGGGTGGTGGTGAGCTTCTGCGGCGCCGTCGACGGCACGTAGCCGGCCGGCCGCCAGCCCTCGGCCGGGATGCGCAC
This sequence comes from uncultured Acidobacteriota bacterium, assembly GCA_963755825.1. Classification (GTDB taxonomy): domain Bacteria; phylum Acidobacteriota; class Thermoanaerobaculia; order Multivoradales; family UBA5704; genus DATBQN01. Next base: position 2,610,059 of record CAVWLA010000001.1, read on the forward strand.
GGTGAGCACGCCGAACATCATGAAGAGGAAGTAGAGGATCCCCATGACCACGAAGGTCGGCGCGACACCGACCGAGGTCGCCGTCTTGAAGTGCGCCATCAGCCAGACCGAGAGCGGCGAGGCGATCATGGCGCCGCCGCCGAAGCCCATGATGGCGAGGCCGGTCGCCATCCCCGGCCGGTCGGGGAACCACTTGATGAGGGTGGAGACGGGCGAGATGTAGCCGAGCCCGAGACCGATGCCGCCGATCACCCCGTAGCCGAGGACCAGCAGCCAGAACTGGTGGGTCGAGACGCCGAGGGCGGCGACCAGGAAGCCGCCGCCGAAGCAGCACGCCGAGGTGAACATGGCGCGCCGCGGCCCGACCCGCTCGAGCCAGCGGCCGAAGACCGCCGCCGAGAGGCCGAGGAAGACGATGGCGATGCTGAACACCCAGCCGAGGGTGCTGAGCTTCCAGTCGTCGGGCGCCGGCTTGGTGATGCCGATGGCCTGCGAGAGCGGGAGCTTGAAGACGCTGAAGGCGTAGGCCTGACCGATCGCGAGATGGATCGCCAGGGCGGCGGGGGGGACCAGCCAGCGGTCGTAGCCGGGTCCGGCGATCGTCCGCTCGCGGTCGAAGAAGGAGAGCGCACCCATCCGGTCACCTCCTCGTGCAGAGCTGCGTTGGAAAGCGCGCCAAGGATAGCAGCGCCGGCGGGCGGGCGCCACGAGAATTGAGACGGAGGTCGAGACGGCGGCGCTAGCCGGCGGCGGGGCGCAGCAGGCAGGTGCTGGCGAAGTGGGCGATCGGCCGGCCGTCGTCGTCGGTCACCGCCGCCTCGGCGAAGACGACGCCGCGGCCGCGCTGGACGATCCGCCCCTCCGCCACCAGATGCGCCGAGCGCACGGCGCGGAAGTAGCGGGCGGTCAGCTCGAGGGTGACGAAGCTCTCGTCCTCGCCGAGGGTGGCGGCGACGGCGACGCCCATGGCGGCGTCGGCGAGGTCGCAGAGGATGCCGCCGTGCACGCTCCCCATCGGGTTGTGGTGCTGTGCTCCGGCATCCATCTCGACCCTCGCCACGCCGTCGTCGCAGGCGGTCAGCCGGAAGCCGACCAGGCGGGCGACCGGCGCCGGCTCGATGCGGCCCTCGATCCAGGCGGCGATGAGCTTCTGGGGATCGTCCATGTCGGCGGTGGCAGGAGCGAGGGCTGGAACGATGGCCGGGAAATACTGAGCGCGGGGTCTTACCGAAACGGTCGAGCCGCGGGCTCGTTCCACCGAGTGGACGGGCGCGGGGCAGGATGGGAGGTCAATCCGGTGGCCCAGTATACGCCGGCGCGTTTGCGGCCGGTGATCCGCGCGGCGACCGGGGCTCTTCGGGAAAGCCGATCAGAGAGCCGATTGAAGAGCAAAATCCCGGAAGACGGCGCGCCGCCCGCTCTCCTAAGATGCATCCATGCGCCGCGCCTCCGCCACTCGATCGATCGCCTCGGCGCCGGCGGCATTGGCGGGGGGACGGCGGCGCGCCGGCGGGGACGACCCGGCCACGGAGGCCGCGGAGACAGAGCTCGATCTGGTCGAGGCGCTCGCCCGGCGGGTGCGCGAGGAGCCCGGCGCCTTCGCCGATGCCGCCGCCCTCGCCACCACCGCCGGTCTCGGCACGGCGAGGCTCGAGCGGCTCGTGCGGCTCCATCTCCATGCCACGCCGGCGGCGCTCCTCGCCGAAGCGCGCGTCGAGGCGCTCCGCCGCGGCCTTCTCGCCGGCCGCCGCAGGTTCCCCGATCTGGCGCGCGACGCCGGCTGGCCGAGCGCCGTGGAGGCCGGCGCGGCCTTCCGGGCGGCGACCGGGATGACGCCCGACGACTACCGGCGGCTCGGCCGGCGAGCGATTCGTGGCGGCGGCGGCTCCGGCGAGCTCGCCTTCGCGCTGCCGGCGGGCTACCGGCCGGAGCCGACGCTGCGCTTCCTCGGCCGCGATCCGCAGAGCCCCTGCGAGCGGACGGCCGGCGCAGCGGCGTTCCGCAAGACGGTGCGCCTCCCCGGCGGGCCGGCGCTCCTCACCGTCGAGATCGCCGCGGGCGCGGCGCTCTGCCGGATCGAGCGCCGGGCGGCCCCGGCCGCGCCCGCTTCCGGCGGCCCGGCGGGGGGCGACCTCGCGGCGGCTCACGGCATCGCTCGCCGCCTCCTCGGGCTCGCCGGCGGCGCCGCCGATCCGGCCGTCTTCGAGCGCCGGGCGCGCCGGCTGGGCGCCGGGCGGCTCGTCGCCGGCCGCGAAGGGCTCCGCATCCCGCTCGCCGCCGAGCCCTTCGAGGGGCTGGTGTGGGCGATCCTCGGCCAGCAGGTGAACCTCGCCTTCGCCGCCGCTCTCCGCCGCCGGCTGATCGACCTCTGCGGCGAGCGTCTGAATGCCGGCGACGGCACGGCTTGGATCGCTCATCCGACGCCGGCGGCGGTTGCGGCGCTCGCCCCCGAGGACCTCCTGCCGCTGCAGCTCTCGCGGCGCAAGGCCGAGTACCTGATCGGCGCCGCGCGCGAGGTCGCCGCCGGCGCGCTGCCGCTCGATCAGCTCGCCGCGGGCTCGGCGACGCGCGCCGAGCGGCGCCTCCTCGCCATCCGCGGCCTGGGGCCGTGGACGGCGGCCTACGTCATGCTCCGCGCTCTCGGCTTCGCCGACTGCCTGCCGGTCGGCGACTCCGGCCTCGCCGCCGGCCTCAGCCGCTTCTTCTCTCTCGACCACCGGCCCGACGCGGCGGAGACGCGGGCGCTTGCCGTCCCCTTCAGCCCCTATCGGAGCCTCGCCACCGCCCATCTCTGGGCGAGCCTAGGAGATCCCCCGACATGAGAAACGCCGCCCCCGCCCTCTACGCCGACCTGCTGGCGACACCGCTCCCCGACTCCCCCTGGCTGCTGGCGACCGTCGACGACGCCGGCGTCCTCGTCGGGCTCGACTTCGTGCGCGCCGGGAGCGGCACCGGCGACCGTGAGCGTCGCGCCGCCCTCGAGGGGCGCGCCGCCGAGCGCGGTCGTCCCTTCGCCTGGGATGCCGACCGCGTTGCCGGCGTCGCGGCGCAGCTCGCCGAGTATTTCGCCGGCCGCCGCCGCGACTTCGCCCTCGCCCTCGATCCGCCCGGCACGCCGTTCCAGCGCCAGGTCTGGGAGGAGCTGGCGCGCATCCCCTTTGGCGCCACCATCTCCTACGGCGAGCTCGCCCGCCGGGTCGGCCGGCCCGCCGCGGCGCGCGCGGTGGGAGCCGCGAACGGCGCCAACCCGATCCCCATCGTCCTCCCCTGCCACAGGGTGATCGGCAGCGACGGCTCGCTCACCGGCTACGGCGGCGGTCTGCCGCTCAAGAAGGCTCTCCTCGCCCTCGAAGGGGTGCTGGAAGCGGGGCCCGAGCAGCTGGCGCTGTAGGAGGCCGCGAGAGCAGCGCCACCGCGCGCGCCATCGGCAGTAGACTCCGCCAAACTCTGACGAGGATCTGCCCTGATGAGCGTGACCGAGACGTCGCCCTCGCCCGGCCGTGGGCGCTTGGTGCTGGACATGAACGGCTACCAGTGGACGGTGCTCTTCGCCGCCTGGCTGGGGTGGGGCTTCGACATCTTCGACGGGCTGCTGTTCAATTTCGTCGCCCCCAACTGCGTCCCCACGCTCCTCCACCTGACCATCGGCTCGCCGGCCGCCAAGGCCGCGACCCTGCAGTGGACAGGCATCCTCACCTCGGTGCTCCTCGTCGGCTGGGCGATCGGCGGCGTCGTCTTCGGTCAGGTCGCCGACCGCCTGGGGCGCAGCCGCACCCTCCTCCTCACCATGCTCCTCTACGCGCTCGGCACCGCATCTTGCGCCTTCGCGCCCAACCTCTGGGTGCTGCTCCTCTGCCGCATCGTCGCCAGCCTCGGCATCGGCGGCGAGTGGGCGGCGGGGGCGGCGATGGTCGCCGAGGTGGTACCCGAGAAGCGGCGGGTCGAGGCCGGGGCACTCCTCTATACCTCGGCGCCGGTGGGCCTCTACTTCGCCACCCTGGTCAACTTCCAGATCGCCGGCAACCTGTGGAAGGCGAACCCCGAGGTGTCGTGGCGCTACGTCTTCCTCGCCGGCCTGATCCCCGCCGCCGGCGCCTTCGTCGTCCGCCTCTTCATCAAGGAGCCGGAGCGCTGGAAGCTGGCGGCGGCGAGCGCCGCGCCGCCGCGCCTCGCCGAGCTCTTCGACAGCCGGCACCGCGCGCTCACCGTCTCCGGCTTCCTCATGGCGCTGACCGCTCTCGTCACCTGGTGGAGCTGCAACGCCTTCATCCCGATCGTCTCGACCGGCCTCGCGCAGTCGGCGTCGGCGCTGCGCGGCCTCGACCGCGCCGCCACCCTCGCCCTGGTCGAGGGCTGGAAGCGCATCGCCACCAACTACTTCAACCTCGGCGGCCTGATCGGCACTCTGCTCACCATCCCGGCGGCCAAGCTGATGGGAAGGAAGGCGATGTTCGCCGTCTACTACACCGCCTCCGGCGCCGCCGTCCTCGCCACCTACGGCCTCCACCTGGCGCCGGAGACGCGCCTCGCGATGTACTTCTTCATCGGCCTCACCGTCTTCGGCGTCTTCGGCAGCTTCACCTACTACCTGCCGGAGCTCTTCCCGACCCGCCTGCGCGGCACCGGCGCCGGCTTTTGCTACAACATCGGCCGCATCCTCGCCGCCGGCGGCCCGCTCCTCGTCGGATCGATCGCCGCCAAGGGCGCCAACTCGCTCGACAGCGCCCTCTACGCACTCTTCTGGGTCGGCTTCGTGCCGCTCGCCGGTCTCCTGCTGCTCCCCTGGGTGATCGAGACCAAGGGCCGCCCGCTGGTCGACTAGCGAGAAGGAAGAAGCGGCGAGCGGCCGCGGAGGGACCGGCGGTCAGCCGGCTGTTCGTCAGCTGTCAGTCGGCGAGAATCGCGGCGATCCGCTCGAGCCCGAGGGCGAGGGTCTCGAGCGAGCAGGCGAAGGAGAGGCGGATGTGCTCGTCGGAGCCGAAGGCCTCGCCCGGCACCACGGCGACCCCAGCCTTCTCGAGCAGGAACTCGGCGAAGGCTGCCGATCCCTGCCGCCCCGGCCGGAAGGCGCCGGCGACGCGCGGGAAGGCGTAGAAGGCGCCCGCCGGCGGCCGGCACTCGAAGCCGGGGATCTGGTTGAGGCGCGGCACCAGGAAGTCGCGCCGCTCCTGATAGGCCGCGATCATCGGCGCGATCGACCCCTCCGCCTCGCGGATGGCGGCGAGTGCGCCGACCATGGCGAAGGAGGTGGGGTTCGAGGTGGCGTGGCTCTGCACCTGCTCGACGGCGCGGATGACCGCCAGCGGACCGAGGGCGTAGCCGATCCGCCAGCCGGTCATGGCGTAGGTCTTCGAGAAGGAGCCGACGAGGACCACGGTGTCGGGAAACTCGGCGGCGAGCGCCGCGGCGCTGGCGTGGCGGGCGCCGTCGTAGAGGAAGCGCTCGTAGGTCTCGTCCGAGATCACCAGCAGGGCGCGGCGGGCGGCGAAGGCGACGATCTCGCGCAGGTCGGCTGCCTCGACGACGCCGCCGGTGGGGTTCGACGGCGAGTTGAGAAGGATGGCGCGGGTGCGCTCGGTGACCGCGGCGATCACCCGCTCGGCGTGGACGCGGAAGCCGTCCTCCCCCGCGGTGGGGACGCCGACGGGGACGGCGCCGGCGAAGCGGATCTGCTCGGGGAAGCTCACCCAGCAGGGGGTGGGGATGACCACCTCCTGACCCTCCTCGAAGAGGGCGAGGGCGAGCTCAAAGAGGGCCGCCTTGCCGCCGACGGTGATCACCGACTCTGCGGCGGTCCACGGCGCGCCGTGGCGATCGCGCCAGGAGCCGGCGACGGCCTCGCGGAGCTCCGGGGTGCCGCTCCCCGGCGTGTACTTGGTGAAGCCGCAGGCGAGCGCCTGGCGCGCCGCCTCGATGGCCACCGGCGGGGAGGCGAAATCGGGCTCGCCGGCGCCGAAATCGGCCAGCCGCACGCCGCGCGCCTTGAGCTCGGCGGCGCGGCGCGTCACGCGGAGAGTCGCCGACTCCCCGATGCGGGACATGCGGGAGGAGAGCTTCACGGGCGCGGATAGTATCAAAGGCCACCGCGGGGGATGGCGTAGAATCCATCGGGCTACAGCCGGCCGTAGACGCCCTGGGGAGCCCCGCCGATGATCCCACGCCCATCCCGCTCGACCCGCCTCGCCGTCCTCGCGCTCCTCGGTCTGGCGCTCGCCCTCGCCGCCGCTCCCGCCGCCCGCGCCCGCATCGCGTCCCCCCAGGAGGCGAAGCTGACGCTCGCCGCCGACCGCACCGCCTACGACGCGGGGATGACGGCGCATCTCGCAGCGACGGTGGCGATCGAGCCCGGCTGGCACGTCAACAGCCACCAGCCGACCCTCGAGTACCTGATCCCGACGGCCCTCACCGTGACGCTCCCCGCCGGCTGGCCGGCGGCGGCGCTCCACTATCCGGTCGCCAGCCGCCGCAAGTTCGCCTTCGAGCCCGAGCCGCTGGCGGTCTACGACGGCACCGTCGTCATCGCCGCCGACGTCGCCGTCCCCGCGGGCGCCGCGGCGGGGACCTTCCCGCTCAAGGCCGCCCTCTTCTACCAGGCCTGCAACCAGAACGAGTGCCTGCCGCCGGTGACCGCCGAGGCGACGCTCGCCCTACGGGTCGGCCCCGGCGGCGTGGCGACCACCGCGGGCGGCGCCGCGAGGCCCGCCCGCCGCCCGCCAGTCGACGCCGCCGGCCTTGCCTTCATGGTCCTCGCCGGCCTTTTGGGCGGCGTCGTCTTGAACGCCATGCCGTGCGTCCTGCCGGTCCTCTCGCTCAAGGTCTTCGGCCTGGTGCGCAGCGCCGCTGGCGGCCGCGCCGAGGTGGTGCGCGGCGGCCTCGCCACCGCCGCCGGCATCCTCGCCTCCTTCTGGCTCCTCGCCGGCGCCGCCATCGCCGCGCGCGCCGCCGGCGCCGCGGTCGGCTGGGGGGTGCAGTTCCAGCGCCCGGGCTTCGTCGCCTTCCTCGCCGTCGTGGTGGTGCTCTTCTGCCTCAACCTCTGGGGGCTGTTTGAGATCCCGCTGCCGCAGCGGCTGGCGCGGGCGGGGACGGCGGGGCCGCGCGAGGGCGTCGCCGGCCACTTCGCCTCGGGGCTCTTCGCGAGCCTGATGGCGACCCCCTGCTCGGCGCCGTTCCTGGGCACCGCCATCGGCTTCGCCCTCGCCCAGGAGGCGCCGGTGATCCTCGCCATCTTCACCGCCGTCGGCCTCGGGATGAGCCTGCCCTACCTCCTCCTCGCCGCCTTTCCAAAGGCCGCGAGCTGGCTGCCGCGGCCGGGTGCCTGGATGGACGGCGTGCGCGGCACCATGGGATTCCTCCTCGCCGGCTCCGCGGTGTGGCTCTTCTATGTGCTGGCGAGCGAGCTTCCCCCGGAGCGGGTGGCGCTCATCGAGCTCCTCCTCCTCGCCCTGGCGCTCTTCACCTGGCTGCGCAAGCGCGCCGCGCCGTCGGCGAGCGGCATCGGCCTGCGCGGCGTGGCGTTCGCCGCGGGCGTCGCGATCGTGGCCGCGGCGGTCGGCGCCGTCTGGCTCGCGGCGTCGCCCGCCGGCGCTGGAGTTGGAGCCGGCCGCACCGAGGCGAAGGCCGCCGGCCTCATCCCCTGGGTCTCCTTCGACCGCGGCCGCGCCGAGTCGCTCGCCGCCGCCGGCCAGATCGTCTTCGTCGACGTCACCGCCGACTGGTGCTTCACCTGCAAGGTCAACGAGCGCCTCATCCTCGACACGCCGGAAGTGGCGCGCGCCTTCCGCGACCACGCCGTGGTGCCGATGCGCGCCGACTGGACCAACCGCAACGACGAGATCGGCAGCTTCCTCGCCGAGCACGGGCGCTACGGGATCCCCTTCTACCTCCTCTATCTCCCCGGCGGCGCCACCCAGGTCTTCAGCGAGCTGCCTAGCAAGGCGGACCTCGTGGAGGCCGTCCGCCGCAGCGCCGCCGCCAAGATCGCCGAGAACCGGTAGTGGACGGAGACAACCGGCGAGCGGAGTTTCTCCCGCCTGGCGAGCCGGGTTCTGAGAAAAAGTCCACCCGGACCACCTGAAAGCCTGTCTTGATGGGTCGAGAAGGCAGGATTTATCGCTGGCACGTCTAGGCGTAACTCGTTGATCTGATTGATCTTGCCTTGCTCTCCACCGGCGGCTGCAGTAAATTCGCGAAGTGCAGAGCGCGGAAGATTTCCTGCGCGCCCTCGACCCCGTGGTGCGCGGCCGAATGATCTCCGTCCTCCGCTCGGCTCGCGGCATCACGCGCGACGAGCTGGCGAAGGACGCCAAGGTGAGCCCCAATACCATCTCGGACTGGGAGAAGGGGCACGTCAAGAATCCCCGCGACCTCTTCGCCAAGCTCGAGCCGGTGCTCGACCTCTCGCCGTCGAACCTGAAGCTCGCCTGGACCCTCGTCCGTGCCCAGCTCCGCGCCGAGGAGATCGGCGAGGCGCCGGCCGGCCTCTACGAGGGCATGGCGAGCGGCGACGCCCCGCTCGCCCTCCTCGACGTCCAGGCGATGGGCGCCTCCGAGATCGAGCGCGAGCTGAGCGAGCTGGCGGCGCAGTTCGGCCGCACCGTCGTGCGCTGCATCGTCCTCACCGGCGAGCTCGCCATGCGGAGCGTGCCGCGATCGACCGGCTGAGCCGCGGACCGGCCGCCCGAGCTCAGCGCTCCCGCTCGTCCTCCGCCTCGACCTTGGCTTTCGCCTTCGCGCTCTCTTTCCCCTCGCCCCGCCTCCCCTTCACCTCGGCGTGCAGCCCGCGCCAACGCTCGAGGCGCGCTTTGAGCTCGGCCTCGAAGCCCTCGCCCCTGGGCTCGTAGAAGCGCGTCCCGGCGAGCGACTCGGGCAGGCAGTCGAGGCCGCCGACGCCCTCGTCGGTGGCCGGCGCGTAGACGTAGCCCTGGCCATAGCCCATCCCCTTCATCAGCCGCGTGGGCGCGTTGCGGATGACCTTCGGCACCGGATCGGCCGGGCGCTCCTCCACCGTCCGCCGTGCCTCGCCGTAGCCGCGATAGATGGCGATGCTCTTGGGGGCGAGCGCCAGGTAGACGGCGGTCTGCGCCAGCGCCAGCTCGCCCTCCGGCGAGCCGAGCCGGTGGTAGGCCTCCCAGCCGGCGAGCGCCTGCGGCAGCGCCTGGGGGTCGGCCAGGCCGACGTCCTCGGAGGCGAAGCGGATCATGCGCCGGGCGAGGTAGAGCGGGTCCTCCCCCGCCGCCAGCATGCGCGCCAGCCAGTAGATGGCGGCGTCGGCGTCGCTCTCGCGGAGCGACTTGTGGAGCGCCGAGATGAGGTTGAAGTGCTCCTCGCCCGACTTGTCGTAGAGGAGGACCTTGCGCTGCGCGATGCGCTGCACTGCCGCGGCGTCGATGACGAGCTCGCCCGCCGCGTGCTCGCTACTCTCGCCACCCTCGCCACCCTCGGCCACCGCGTCGGCGACGGTCAGCTCGAGGAGGTTGAGCGCCTTCCTGGCGTCGCCGGAGGCGAGCTGGGCGAGGCTCCTGAGCGCCTGGTCGTCCGCCGTGAAGCCCGAGGCGCCCAGCCCGCGCTCGGGATCGGCAAGGGCCCGCCGGAGGAGCACCGCGAGATCTTCCGGCGCCAGCTGCTCGAGGACCACCACCCGGCAGCGCGAGAGGAGCGCCGCGTTGAGCTCGAACGACGGGTTCTCGGTGGTGGCGCCGACGAGCACGATGTCGCCCTTCTCGACGTAGGGGAGGAAGGCGTCCTGCTGCGCGCGGTTGAAGCGGTGAATCTCGTCGACGAAGAGGAGCGTCCGGCGGCCGGAGGCGGTGCGCATACGCGCCGCCTCCGCCATCACCTCGCGCACCTCCTTGATGCCGGAGGTGACCGCCGAGAAGGGGACGAAGCGGGCGCGGGTGAGGCGCGCCAGGATGCGGGCGAGGGTGGTCTTCCCCGAGCCTGGGGGGCCCCAGAAGATGAGCGAGGGGACGCGGTCCTGGGCGATGGCGCGGCGCAGGAACCCCGCCTCGCCGACCACCGCGCCCTGGCCGATCACCTCGTCGAGGGTGCGCGGCCGCATGCGCTCGGCGAGCGGCGCGCCGGCGGGCTCCGGCTCGTCGAGCCGGTCGCGCGGATCGGCCTCGGCTGCCGGAGCCGGCAGCTGGTCGTCGAAGAGTCCCGCCATCAGGCGCCCGTCAGGAGGATCGCTCGACCTCCACCCGCGCGTCGTTGAAGCAGGCGCCGCCGCCCAGGTCGGCGAGCGAGTCCGGCGCCACGGCGTTGGCGGTGTTGCCGGAGAGCGTGTTGTGCGACCACAGCCCCTTGGGGAGCGCGACGACGCCGGGGCTGACGTCGGTCGACAGCCGGGCGACCGTCTCGAACGACCCCAGCTCGTTCCACGCCCGCACCCGGTCGCCGGCGCCGATGCCGCGCGGCGCCGCATCCGCCGGGTGGATCTCGAGCGCCGCGATGTCGCGGTGGAGCTCGCCCAGCGTCGAGCTGATGGTGCGCTGCGACGCCGGCGATATGAGAGCGAGCGGGAAGCGCTCGCTCGCCGGATCGGCGGTGAAGCCGTAGAGGCCCTGCGGCGCCTCGCGGTCGAGCTCCTCCGGCACCAGGTGGATCTTGCCGTCGGCTGTGAGCGGAAAGGCGTCGACGAACTGCACCGGCGCCGGGCCGCTCTCCGGGTAGGCGATGCCGTCGCGGTCGAGGGCCGCGCGCATCGGCGCCGGCAGCATCGCCGCCGCCAGCTCGCCGGCGGTCTCCGGGTCGCCCGGCCGCGCCAGGCCCAGCCGCCGCACCAGCTCGCCGAAGACCTCGTAGTTGGGGCGCGCCTCTCCCACCGGCGGGATCACCGGCTGGTTGTGATAGATCGCCATGGTGCCGTAGCCGCGCACGATCTCCTCGTGCTCGAGGAAGGTGGTGGCGGGGAGGACGAGGTCGGCGTAGCGCGCCGTGTCGGTCATCACCTGGTCGAAGACTACGGTGAAGAGATCCTCGCGTGCCAGGCCCTGCCGCACCAGCTCCTGGTTGGGGAGGGTGGCGAGCGGGTTGGCGTTGTAGACGAAGAGCAGGCGGACGGCGGGAGGCTCGTCGCCGGCGAGCACGCGGCCCAGCCGGTTCATGTTGACGATGCGCGTGGGCGGCTCGTCGGCGGCGGCCGCCGAGACGGGGCGGAAGACCCCGGAGTTGCTCATCGTATAGCCGCCGCCGCGGACGCCGAACTTGCCACCCACTGCCGGCAGGGCGATCGCCGCAGCGATGGCGGAGCCGCCGTTCCGATTGCGCTCCATCCCCCAGCCGGTGCGCACGACGGCCGGCGAGCTGTCGGCGTAGAGGGCGCAGAAGCTCTCGATCGCCGCCGCCGCGAGACCGGTCGCCGCCGCGGCGCGCTCGATCGTCCACCGCGCGGCGCGGCGGCGGAGCTCCTCGCCGCCATGGGCGTGCTGGGCGAGGAAGGCGAGATCGGCGCGGCCGTTCTCGAACAGCCAGCGGATCGCCGCCAGGGCGATGGCGAGATCGCTCCCCGGCCGCGGCGCGAGATGGACGTCGGCGCGCTTGGCGAGCTGGGTGCGCCGGGGATCGATCACTACCAGCTGGGCGCCGCGCTGCCGCGCCTGGTCGATGATCGGCACCAGGTGGACGCCGGAGGTCGGCGGGTTGGCGCCCCAGACGACGATCAGCCGCGCGTGGACGTAGTCGCTGAGCGCCACCCCCGCCATCTTGCCGTAGAGGACGCGCGCGGCGCGGCCCGAGGGGGCGGCGCAGACGGTGCGGGCGAGGCGCGAGGCGCCGAGCCGGGCGAAGAGGCGCTGGTCGGTGGTGTCCTGGGTGAGGAGACCGTTCGAGCCGCCGTAGGAGAGCGGCAGGATGGCCTCGCCGCCGTCGCGGGCGGCGACCTCGCGGAAGCGGTCGGCGAGCAGGTCGAGCGCCGAGTCCCAGGAGATCGCCGCGAACCGCCCCTCGCCCTTGGCGCCGCGGCGGAGGCCCGGCGTCGCCAGGCGCTCCGGCGCGTAGACGTGCTCGGCATAGCGGCGGACCTTGCCGCAGATGAAGCCGTTGGTGAGCGGGTTCAGGCTGCTGCCGGTGACGACGGTGGCGCGGCCGTCCTCGACGGCGACCGTCAGGCTGCACGCGTCGGGGCAGTCGAGCGGGCAGGAGGTCGCCAGCCGCTCGATCTCTCCGGCGCCTCCGGCCGGCCGTCTCGCGGGCTGCAGGACCTCGGTCACGGCGGTCTCCCGGAAGTCCCTAGCTCCACTCGCCGGCGGTCTGCGAGACGCCCGCCTGCAGCGAATCGATGACGGCGTCGGCGAAGCCGCCGGTGGTCGCCTTGCCACCCAGGTCGGCGGTCTTCACGTTGCGGTCGACGACGGTGTCGCGGATGGCGCTGCGCAGGCGGTCGGCGACGTCGTTCTTGTCGAGGTAGCGCAGCATGAGGATCGCCGAGCGCATGAGGGCGAGCGGGTTGGCGAGCCCCTTGCCGGCGATGTCCGGCGCGCTGCCGTGCACCGCCTCGAAGATCGCCACGCCCTCGCCGAGGTTGGCGCCCGGCACCACGCCCAGGCCTCCCACCAGACCGGAGCAGAGGTCGGAGACGATGTCACCGTAGAGGTTCTCGAGCAGCAGCGTGTCCCAGGCCTCGGGCTTCATCACCAGCTGCATGCACATGTTGTCGACGATCTTGTCGTCGGCGATGATCTCCGGGTATGCCGTCGAGACCTTGCGGAAGCAGTCGAGGAAGAGGCCGTCCGAGAGCTTCATGATGTTGGCCTTGTGCACCGCCGTGATGCGCTTGCGGCCGTTCTTCCGCGCGTACTCGAAGGCGAACTTGGCGATCCGCGTCGAAGCGCGCTCGGTGATGATCTTGATGCTCTCGACCACCCCCGGCACCACGACGTGCTCGAGGCCGCTGTAGAGATCCTCGGTGTTCTCGCGCACGACGACCAGGTCGACGCCGTCGAAGCGGGTCGGCAGGCCGGGCAGCGAGCGCGCCGGGCGGAGGTTGGCGAAGAGGTCGAGCTTCTGGCGCAGCTGGACGTTGACCGACTGGAAGCCCTTGCCCACCTGCGTGGTGACCGGCCCCTTGAGCGCCACCTTGTTGCGGCGGATCGAGTCGAGGACCGCGGCCGGCAGCGGCTCGCCGAACTTCTCGACCGCCTCGGCGCCGGCCAGATGGCGCTCCCACTCGAGCTCCGCGCCGGCGGCCTCGAGCACCCGCAGAGTCGCCTCCGCGACCTCCGGCCCGATGCCGTCGCCGGGGATCAACGTCACCATCGTCTTCGCCATAGAGCCCTCCCCCAAAAGGGTATCACGCGGGTCTCCGGCGGCCCGGCCGCGGATGGCGGCGCGGCTACCCGCGGCGCTCGACGGCCAGCGGGTAGCGGAGGGTCGTCTGCAGCCACTCGTCGTTGTCGCGCACCCTGTCGGTCAGCGTCCGCACCAGGGCGTCGCGCTGGTCATAGAGGCGGAAGCCCTGCCGCGGCCGCAGGTAGCCGCGGGCGAGCGGCGCCTCGGCGAAGAGCGCCTCCTCGCCGATCTCGGCGGCGCGGCGGGCGAAGCGTTCTCGCTTCTCGAAGAGGGCGCGGACGATGAAGGGCATCACCATCGAGTAGTCGGCCGAGAGGCTCTCGGTCGCCTCGCGGTAGGTGTCCTTGTCGACCTTCCCCCAGGTCACCGCCTCGGCCGGCGGGCAGGAGGAGAGCGACCCCTCGGTCACCGGCGCCGAGACGATCTGCACGTCGAAGACGTAGCCGCCGATGTCAGGCAGGCCGAGCACCTGACCGAGCGCCGGCTCGGGCTGCAGGTTGTAGTTCTTCGGCACGCCGCCGCCGAGGATCAGCGTCGCCAGGGCGCGGGTCGGGTTGGTGAAGAGCCCCCAGTGGTGGTAGGCGCAGGACTCGAAGACCTCGGCGTGGAGGTCGAGCGAGAAGCCGTAGCCGGCGAGCAGGCCCGCCTGCCGCATCGCCCACAGCTTCATCGAGTTGAGGAAGAGGCTGCCGTCGCCCGGCGCGCCGACGAGGATGGGCAGCGCCAGCCGGTGACAGGTGGCGAGGAGGCCCGGCGCGACGCCGTTCTGCCGCTCCTGCTCGGCGTAGATCTTCCCCAGCAGATAGCGCAGCTCGGTGCCGCTCATCGCCTTCTGGAACTCCGGCCGCTGCAGGCAGGCGGTGACGAAGCGATCCTGCTGGAAGAGGACGTCCTCGTCGAAGGCCATGTCGGTGACGCGGATCGTCCGCTCGTCGCGGAGAGCGCCGTCGTCGCTCGCGATCGGCACCTCGAAGATCGGCCCGTGGCGGTGCTCGTCGAGGCTGCGGTGGCCGTCGTGGTAGCAGACCGCGTCGGTGGTCGAGAGGTAGGCCACCCAGCCGGTCTCGAGGAGGGGGATGAGCCAGGCCTGGTGCTGGCCCGAGACGGTCACCGGCCCGGCCACCGCGACGGTGAGCGGAAAGCCGGCGCCGATCGCCTGGTCGAGGATGGTGTAGACGCGGCGGAGATAGGCGCCGCCGAAGGCGGGGAGGCAGTGGAGGAAGACCTCGTCGAGCGACGCGCACTCGTCGACCCGCTTCACCTCGACCTTGCGGCGGCCCGGCGGATGGCCGCCGTGGCCGCCGTGGTGGAAATGCTCTGGATGGTCCATGCGGGGGAAGCTATCCCGCCCTGCCGGCTGCCGCAACCGCTGGCAATCGGATGCCGGCGCGCCTACCGCTTGCGGCCCAGCTCCTCGATCCTCGCCACCACGTCGCGGTAGTTGGTGTTGATGCCGTAGATCTCGACGAAGGCGCGGTAGGCGGTCTCCGTCTGGCCCATGCTGTCGAAGACGTTCCCCATGTCGTAGAGGAGGCCGAGGCGGTCCTCCTCGCTCCCCTGGCCGGAGTCGAGGCCGCGCTGGTACCACTTGACGGCGAGCTCCGGGAGCTGCTTGTCGAGGAAGCAGAGGCCGAGCATCGAGCAGCAGGAGACGAGGAGCGAGGTCGCCTTGGCGGCGAGTTGGAACTCGCCGATCGCCTCGTCGAGGAGGCCCATCTCGCGGTAGGCGATGCCGAGGTTGAAGTGGGTCTCGTAGTCGGTCGGCGAGAGGTTCTCGGCAACCCCCTTCTTGAACCCCTCGACGATCTGCTCGAGCGACTGCTCGACCGGCTGCAGCAGCTCCTCGCCGTGCAGGCTCTCCTCGGCAGAGAGCTCCTGCTCGAGCTCGCCCGCGAGGTCGAAGAAATCGGCGTCGGAGAGCGACGCGCCGCCGCCGGCCTGCTTGCGGCGTCCCGCGTCGACCTCGTCGAGCCAGCTCATGCCGGTGTCGTCGAGGCTCGCCGGCGCCGGCGGCCGCGGCACCGGCGTCAGCTCGGGCGGGATGGCGGGACGGAAGTCGGCCGGCTCGCCGGCGTCGTAGTCGCCCAGATCCTCGCGCTCGACGAGCTCGCCGATCTCGAGCGGATTGAAGCGGATCTCGCCCGACGGCGCGGGCGGCGGGAAGGGCCCGCTCGCCGGCCGCGGCGAGGCGGGCGCCGGCGCGGCGGCGAGAGGCGCGGCAGGAGGAGCCGCAGCCGCCGGAGCGATCTCGGGAGGTGCCGCGACGGGAGCCGGCGGCGGCGCCACGGGCGGCGGGGCCTCGACGGCGCGGGCTTCGATGGCGGGAGGAGGAGGAGGAGGAGGAGGCTGCGGCCTGGCGGGCGCCTTGCGGCTCGGCGAGCCCTTGCCGAGCAGGCCGCGCAGCATCTCATTGACGCCGTCGTCGGCGACCTCGGCGCGCTGCGGCGCCGCCACCACCTGATCGCCGTCCAGCCGGTAGCCGGCGGCGGCGAGGCGCTTGCGCATCTTCACCCAGGGCTCGCGGTTGCCGGCGGCCGCCGCCACCCGGCCCATCTGGTTTGCCAGCTCGACCACCCGCTCGTGGCGCTTCTTGTCCAGGTGGATCTGGATGAGGAGCGCGTGGGCGTCGAGATGGCGCGGATTCATGCGCAGCGCCTCGCGCAGGCGCTCCAGGGCCTTGTCCTCGAGGCCGTACTTGGCGAGCACCTCGGCCTCGGTGACCAGATCCTCCTCGCGGTGCTGCACCTGCGGCTGCAGCTCCGCCGCGGTGCGCTCGAGGAGGTCGCCGTCGATCTCGACCCCCGCCGGCAGCGGCGGCGGCGGCTCGGCCGCGGGGGGCGCGCCGAGCTCCGGCAGGTCCATGACGAGGAGGTCGAAGTCGAGCCCGGCCGGCGAGGGGTCGGCGGTGAGATCGGGCGGCAGCTCGCTGGCGACGTCGGCGAAGGACTCGAAGTCGAAATCGGCGAGCGGCGCGGCGGCGGACGGGGCCTCCGGTTCCGGCTCCTCGTCGAGGTCGAGGGTGTAGGAGCTGTCGGCGTCCTCCGCGGACGAATCGTCGTCGAGGTCGAGGGCGAACGGCCGCAGCGCGGGATCGTCGAGATCCTCGTCTCGGCTCTCGGCCCTCTGCTCGGCCCGCTGTTCGACCGCCGGCGTCTCCGCGCCAGCCGGCGCCGCCGGGGCGGCGGACGGCGCCTGCGGCTGCGCCCAGGCCGGCCGCCACGTATCGGAGCCGGCGAGGTCGGGCGGCGGCTTGACCAGGCTCGCCGGCTCCTCGTCGTCCTCGATGTCGAGGACGAAGACTTCGTCGAGGTCGAGCTCGATCTCGTCGTCGACGGCGGCGCTCTCCTGGGCGGCCGGCGGCCGGCTGGGCGCCGGCCGGGGCGGAGGAGGCGGCGCCGGCTCGGTCGGCTGGACCAGGCCGCCGTCACCGAAACCCATGTCGAGATCGAGCTCGATCTCGCCGAAGTCGGGCTGGAAACCCGACGCGAAGTCGGCCGCGAAGTCCGCTTCAGGCTCGGGCTGGGGCTGGATCTCGGGCTCCGGCTCCGGCTCAGGCTCAGGCACCGGAGCCTGGAAACGGCCGGAGGGCGAGACCGGCGCCCGGAAGGTGCCGGACGGCGTCGCACGGCGAGCCTGCGGCGGCACGGCGAGCGGCTCGTCCGGCGTCAGGTCCTCGCCGAGCAGGCGCGCCACCCGCTCGGCCTGCGGGTTGCGGTCGATCGCCGCCGCCAGAAAGCGCGCCGCGGCGGCGTTCGAGCCCGCTTCGCGCAGCTTCAGCACCGCGTCGGTGACGAAGGCGATGTTGCCGGCGTCGATGTCGAGCGCCCGCTCGTAGACTTGGGCGGCCTCCGGCGCGTGGCCGGCGGCGAGCATCAGCTCGGCGATGATGCGGTGCTCGGTCATCGCCTTCTCGAACAGCTTCTGCTGCTGGTAGAGGTCGGCGAGCTTGACGTGGTAGGTCGGGTTCTCCGGCTCGAGCTCCGCCATCTTGTTGTAGATGGCGATCGCCGAGGTCGGGTTCTCGTGCTTCTGGTAGTAATCGGCGAGGACCAGGTACTGGGTGCGCGCCTCGTTGACCAGACCCTGCTTGTGGTAGAGCTCGGCGAGCTGCTCGTAGACCTCGAGGTGGGTCGGGTTGAGCTTGATGATCTTCTTGTAGATCGCGATCGCCTTGACGAAGAACCCCTCAGCGGAATACTGCTCGGCGATCTTGCTGAAGAAGTCGACGGCCTCGTCGATGCGCTGAATGCGGGCGTAGAGATCGCCGACGCGGTTGAGCGTGCTGGCGTCGTTGGGGTTCTCGGCGAGGACCTTCTTGTACTCGCGGATCGCCGCCTCGATCTTGCCGCGCGAGACGTAGCGCTCGGCGGCCTGCACCACCTGCTCGCGGACGATAGCCATCAGGCGTGGACCTCGGCGGCGGCGGTGCGCGGGCGTCCATCGGCGGTGGTGCGCGGCACCACGGGGCGGAAGGTCAGGCGGTGCACGATGGAGGGCCCATAGGCGGCAAGCGCCTCGAGGTGCTCCGGCACCGAGTACCCCTTGTGCGCCGCGAAGCCGTACTGCGGGTGGAGGCGGTCGAGCTCGACCATGCGCCGGTCGCGGTCGACCTTGGCGAGGATCGAGGCGCAGGCGACGGCGTAGCTGATGGCGTCGCCGCGGATGACCGGGAAGCAGGGGAAGCCGAGGCCGCGCAGAGGCACCGCGTCAACCACCGCGCAGTCCGGCGGCGGATCGAGCCGCGAGAGGGCGAGGATCATGGCGCGGCGGCTGGCCTCGAGGATGTTGATGCGATCGATCACGTCGGCCTCGACCGCGGCGGTCGCCGCGGCCACCGCCGTCGTCCGGATCACCCCGGCCAGGCGCTCGCGCTCGGGCGCCGTCAGGCACTTGCTGTCGTCGACGCCGGGGATCGCCGAGCGCACGTCGACCACCACCGCCGAGGCGACCACCGGGCCGGCGAGCGAGCCGCGGCCGGCCTCGTCGACCCCGGCGATGCGGCAGAAGCCGTGCTGCGCCAGCAGCTCCTCGAGGCGGCGGAGGAGGCGCAGGCGGAAGGCCTCGGCGAACAGATCCGCCATCGCCGGTGCGCTCACCGCCGCAGCTCCCTCGAGCGCCTCTCGGCCGGCCCCACGCCGTCGCCTGTCAAGCCGAGTCGGCGCTAGCCTTTCGCGCTGGGCCGAGGCTCGTCGCGGCGCTCCTCGATGCGCGCCGCCTTGCCGCGCAGGTCGCGCAGATAGTAGAGCTTGGCGCGGCGGACCTTGCCGCGGCGCACCACCTCGATCTTGTCGACCACCGGCGAATGGAGGGGGAAGATGCGCTCGACCCCGATGCTGCCGGAGATCTTGCGCACGATGAAGGTCTCGCGGGTGCCGCCGCCGCGGCGGCCGATCACGACGCCCTGGAAGATCTGGATGCGCTCCTTGTCGCCCTCGCGGACGCGGACGTGGACGCGCACGGTGTCGCCCGGCCGGAAGTCCGGCTGGTCGGTATGCAGATAGGCGCTCTCGACCTGGTTCAGCTCGTTCATCACGTACCTCGCTCGAATGACTTGTGGACCGATTATTTTCTATTTCGCAATGGCCGCGCAAGCGGCAGTCGGGACAGGAGTTATGGCTCGCCCTCCGCGTCCAGCAAATCGGGGCGCTTGGCGCGCGTGGCGAGGAGCGCCTGGCTCTCCCGCCAGCGCTCGATCGCCGCGTGGTCGCCCGAGGTCAGCACCGCGGGCACCGCCAGGCCCTCGACCACCGGCGGCCGCGTGTAGTGCGGATGGTCGAGGAGGCCGCGGCGGAAGCTGTCCTGCTCGACCGAGCCGGCGAAGCCGACGACCCCCGGGATCTGCCGCGACACCGCCTCGATCACCACCATCGCCGGCAGCTCGCCGCCGGAGAGCACGTAGTCGCCGAGCGAGACCTCCTCGTCGACGACGGTCGCGAGCACCCGCTCGTCGACCCCTTCGTAGCGCCCGCAGAGGAGCGTCAGACCGCCCTCCTCGCCGCGCGCCGCCAGCTCGCGGACCTTGGCCTCGTCGAGCCGCCGCCCCTGGGGGGAGAGGAACACCGCCCAGGGCCGCGCCTCGCCGGCCGCCGCGCGCGCCGCCTGCAGGGCCCGCACGCCGCGGATCCACGGCGGCGCCGTCATCACCATGCCGCCGCCGCCGCCGTAGGGCTCGTCGTCGACGCTCCGGTGGCGGTCCTCGCTCCAGCCGCGCAGGTCGTGCACGGCGACGGCGAGGAGCCCCTTGTCGACCGCCCGCCCCACCAGGCTGGTCGCCAGGAAGGGGGCGAACAGCTCGGGGAAGATGGTGATCACGTCGACGCGCATGCTTCGACCAAGCCGGGCGGCAGCTCGAGGCGGATGGTGCCCGCCTCGACGTCGACCTCTTTCAAGAACCGCGCGACGAAGGGCACCGGCAACCGCGCCCCGCCGCCCTCGACGATCAGCAGCAGGCCGCCGCCGTCCTCCGCCAGCTCGACCACCGTCCCCAGCTCCCGCTCGCCCTCGAAGCAGCGGCAGCCGATGAGCTCGAAGTGGTAGTACGTCCCGGCCGCCGCCGGCGGCACCTGGGCGCGCTCGACCGCCAGGTGGACGTCGCGCAGAGCCTCGGCCCCGTCGCGCCCATCGAAGCCGGCGAAGCGCACCAGCAGGCCCCCCTTGTGCGGCCGGCAGCTCTCCACCGCCAGCCTGCCCGGCAGCCCGGCGCGCGCTCCCGGCCGCCCCTCCCCATCGGCGACGAGGAGGACCTTGCCGGGATCGAGGCGGTTGGGGACGTCGGAGAGCACCTGGACGACCATCTCGCCGCGCACCCCGTGGGGGCGCAGCACGCGGCCGACCAGGACGGTTTCGGGGAGGTCAGTCCTCGACGATCTCGAGCTCATAGTGCACGCCTTCCCCGTCGCCACGGGCGTCGAGCAGCGTGCGCAGAGCGCGGGCCGTACGCCCCTGGCGGCCGATCACCTTGCCGAGGTCGTCCGCGGCGACCGTCAGCTCCAGCGAGGTGTCCCTGCCCTCGGGGTTCACCGCGAGCTTCACCGCGTCCGGCTGATCGACGAGCAGCCGGACCAGCTCCGTCAGACGTTCGGGCAGCTCAGACACTCGCCTGGCGGCCCATCAGCTTCTTGACCGTGGGCGACAGCTGGGCGCCCTTGCCGACCCAGTAGTCGACGCGCGCGGTGTCGATCGAGACGTTGGCGGGGTTCTTGGTGGGGTCGTAGTGCCCCAGCTCTTCGACCGCCGAGGCGGTCGGCACCCGGCGGGAGTCCGACACCACCACGCGGAAGAAGGGACTGTTGCGGGCGCCCATACGGCGCAGCCGAATCTTGAGCATCAAAGCCTCCGGGAAGAGTTGCCGCCCAGGGGGACGGCAAGCGGGCGAGCCGCACGAAGCGGTGGATCCTACCAGGAAAGCGCCCCTCCGGCCAGGAGGACTTTCCCCTCCAATGAAAAATCGAGCATTGCAATCTTCTCCTCTCCCCGCCGTCGTAGCCGTTCCCATGCCGATTTCGCCATTCGCGCACGAGGGGCACACTGATTGCAGTCTCGCCTCGGCGGCCCGCGCTTCCGGTGCGCGGGCAGGCTCGCGGACGTCGATTCAAAGCCTCGTCCCCTCTCCAAGGCGTCACGAGCGGGGCTCCAGCCGGGTAAGGAGGCTTCCCCATGACGCACCTCAGCCGCCGTCAATTCCTCTACGGCTCGGCCGCCGCGCTGGGCTCTTTGTCCGTGGGGCCGTCCCTGCTGTGGGGGGCACCCCCCAGGAAGACGCAGCGCCTGCCACGCCCGGACAGGAGCGGAATCGACCACGTCGTCGTGGCGATGATGGAGAACCGTTCCTTCGACCACCTGCTGGGCTGGCTGCCGCGTGCGGACGGCCGACAGGCCGGGCTCGTTTACACCGACAGCCAGGGGAATGCGCTCTCAACCTACCGGCTGACGCCCGACTTCCAGGGGTGCGCTCACCCCGACCCCGACCACTCCTACGACGGCGCTCGCGTCGAGTATGACGGCGGCCTTTGCGACGGCTGGCTGCGCGCCGGCTCGAACGACGCCTACGCCATCGGCTACTACACCCGGGCCGACCTGCCGTTCCTCGGCCATGCCGCGCTCGACTGGACGGTCTGCAGCCGCTACTTCGCCGCGATCATGGGGCCGACCTATCCCAACCGCATCTACCAGCACGCCGCGGTCACCGACCGGCTGGACGACTCGCTCGGGCTCTCGACCCTGCCGACGATCTGGGACCGCCTCTCCGACGCGGGGCTCTCCGGGCGCTACTACCACAGCGACCTCTCCTTCCTCGACCTCTGGGGGACGAAGTACACCTCGATCTCGCAGAGCTACGACCAGTTCCTCTCCGACTGCGCCTCCGGCCAGCTCCCCGAGGTCTCCTTCGTCGACCCGCCGCTCAACGGCGAGGCCGCCGGCACCTCCTCCGACGACCATCCCCACGGCGACGTCCGCGCCGGCGAGTCCTGGCTCTACCAGACCTACCGCGCGGTGACGACTGGCCGCAAGTGGGCGCACACTGTCCTGGTCATCAACTTCGACGAGTGGGGCGGCTTCTTCGAGCACATCCCTCCCCCCGAGGCGCCCGACGTGGACCCGGCCTTCGCGCTCCGCGGCTTCCGGGTGCCGTGCATCATCGTCTCGCCGTTCTCGGCGCCCGGCGTCATCGACCGGAGGATCTACGACCACACCTCGATCCTGAAGATGATTGAGTGGCGCTGGGATCTTCCCGCCCTCTCCGCCCGCGACGAGGCGGCGAACAACCTCGCCGACGCGCTCGACTTCAACCGCCTGCACCGGAGCGTTCCGCAATACGCCGTGCCGGCGTTCACCTCGGTCGCCTGCGCGTCGAGCTGACGGCCGGGGCGGGCCCCGGACAGGGACCCAGTCAAAAAGGATGGATGCGATGAGCAGCGCTCAAGCCGGATCAACGTTATGAAGAGAATATATAAAGGACATGAGACGTCTAGACCATCGTGAGCGCCGGGCGGCAGAGCCCGCCCGGCGCTCAAGGTCTCAGAGCGGCATGCCGAGCACCGCGGGGTCGAAGTCGAACAGGCGGTCGCGGAGGCGGGCGGGCGCGTCGCTCCGGCCCCACATGATGGTGCGCACGAGCTTCTCCGGCAGGTAGTCGAGGTGGAGGTCCTGCGGGTCGCCCCAGCGGTAGACCGGCGGCGTGCACTTGGCGCTGCCGAGCGCCGCGAAGATCGACGCCGCGCCGGCCTCGGCGTCCTCCTCGCCGCGCTCGTAGCGGGCGAGCACGCCCTCGGCGTGATCGATGAGCCCCTCGATCTCGTCCTCCGCCGCGCTCCTCTCCCCGTGCAGCGGATCGGCCTCCAGCCGCGCGAAGATCGACTTGTCCTGTTCCTTTAGATAGCGGACGCAGGTGCTGAAGAGGCGCAGGTCGCCGACGATCTCGGCGATCAGCCAGACGCGGAGCCAGGCGTTCCACAGCGGGTAGCTGGGAAAGGCGCGGTAGGAGTTGTTGACCACCCGGTCGCTCCGCCGCAGCATGGCATTCTGCAGCCGCTCGGCGTAGGCGAAGCGAGAGCGCGAAAAGTCGTCGTCGGCGAGCGCCGCGAGGAGTGGGCCGGCGAGCGCCGAGAGCACCTCGAAGGTGGTGATCAGGCCGCGCGAGTAGAGCGCGTCGATGAAGCCGTGGGCGTGCGCCATGAGGAAGTAGCGGTCGCCGGCGCCGCCGGTCGCCGAATACTGCAGGCGGCCGGTCTTCACCCAGTCGCGGGCCACCCGCGCCCCTTCGAACTGCTGGGCGATGCTCGGGTAGCGCTCGACGAAGCGGAAGAACTCCTCCTCCGGCGGCAGCCCGGTGTCGGGGTGGCGCTTCATGTTGAGCGTCAGGCCGACGCTGCACAGCGGGTTCTGCGAGCCGGGGACGTTGTTGAACGGGATGATCCAGAACCAGCCGCCCTCGAAGACGTGGTGGAGCGTCCCCTCCGACCAGCGCGCCGACAGCCCCGGCGACTCGCCGGGGAGGAGCGTCTCGTCGTAGGGCTTCATCCCGAGCACGTGGGTGAAGATCGAGCGCGACTGCGTCTCCAGACGGGTGGGCGTCTCGCGGAGGCCGAAGCGGGTGGCGACCGGCGAGCGGTAGCCGGCGCCATCGACTAAGAAGCGCGCCCGGAACTCGTCGCCGGCGTCGGTCTGCAGGCGGACGCCGTCGTCGTCGATCTGGAAGTCGGTGACGTCGACGTGATCGCGGTAGACGGCGCCGTAGCGGCGGGCGGCGTTCAGCATGTAGAGGTCGACGTCCTGGCGGAAGAGGTGGCTCTCGCTGGTGAGCGGCGTCGCCGGCGCGATGAGCAGGTTCGACTTGAGCGGGTCCTGCCGCTTCCCCTCCTCGTGGTAGACGAAGCCCAGGGCCCGCTTCACCCCGCAGGTCGGCCCGACGTGGCGGTGGATCGAATCCGTCCGCGTCAGGTGCTGGATCTCGGGGACGTCGAAGCGCTGGGAGAGGATCCACATCCACAGCGTGCTCTGCGGCAGCAGCGCCTCGCCGACCGCGAAGCGCGGATGGCTCCCCTTCTCCAGCACCAGCACCCGGCGGCCCTGGCGCGCCAGGATGGCCGCCAGCATCGTGCCGCCGAGACCCGCCCCCAGGATGACGACGTCGAACCGTTCGCCCTCGGTCATCTGCTCTCTCCTTTCAGGCCGTCCCGCCCGAGCGCCCGCCGCCGGCGGGCCGGCGACGAGGCCAGACACGGCCAGGCACGGCGTGGCTTCTACCCTTCTTATGTGCGCTGACCCAGGAGGAAGGTTTCCGCACCCCCCTCGCGGAGGGACAAGCCGCGGCGAAACGATGGCCCGCCGGCCGCTCGGCTGCCGAGCGGCCGGCGGTCAAGCGCCGGTCAGCGGGCGGGGAGCGCCGGAGCCGGCGGGGCGGGAGGCGAGAAGGGGCGCTCGAGGAGCTCGCGGGCGCGGGCGCGGACGTCGCCCTCGGCGCCCAGGGCGAGCACCTCGCGGTAGCAGCGCAGGGCGTCGTCGCGGCGGCCGAGGGCGTCGTAGGTCATGCCGCGCCGCAGGCGGCCGGCGGCGCGCAGGTAGGTATCGTAGTTGCGCTCGGCGACCAGGTAATCCAGGCGGTCGAGGAACTGCAGGGCGCTCTCCCAGCGGCCGCCCGCCATCTCCCCCCGCGCCAGCCAGTAGAGCGCCTCCTCGGCGAGGGCGCCGCTGTAGCCGGGGCGCCCGTCGACCTGGCGCGCCGCCACCTCCTGGAAGACGATCCCCGCCTCGGGCCACTGCGCCCACTCGGCGTACACCCGGCCGAGCGCGATCTGGAACAGCGGGTTGTCGGGATGCTCGCGGCAGAGCCACTGGGCCTCGGCGAGCGAGCGCGGGAAGTTGCGCTCGAACTCGAAGTCGAGCTGGTAGAGGGCGTAGTGCGCCTCGGTCGAGACGAAGCGGCCGTGCGCCGCCGCCCGCTCGAGCTCGGCCAGGCCGCGCCGGCGGTCGCCGCGCGGCAGCAGGAGGGCGAAGGGCTTCAAGACCGGATGCAGGCGCGGCACCACGTCGGCCAGGTAGTCGAAGAGGCCGAGCCCGAAGTAGAGGTCGTCGTTGTCGGGGTCGCGGCGATGCAGCCGATCGAGGCTGGCGAGCGCCCGGCGGCCGTCGAGCGCCGCCTTCAGCCAGCGCCCGCGATAGGCGTGGATGCGGGCGCGGAAGGCGAAGGCGCCGGTCTTGAAGAAGAGGGCGTCGAGGTCCCGCGGGTCGCGCCGCAGGCGGCGGTCGGCGCGGGCGACCACCTCGTCCATGGCGGCGAAGATCTGCTCGTCGTGGCGCGGATCGTCGGGGTCGAGGAGCAGCCCCCACCAGGGCACGAGCGCCGGCAGGAAGGCGCCCGCCGGGTGGTCGGGGAAGCGCGCCTCGATGCCGGCGAAGCTCGCCGCGGCGCCGGCGAAGTCCATCTCGTAGAGCCGCGCCAGGCCCGCCGAGGTGTCGGCGCGGAAGCCCGCGTCGTCGAGAATGGTCGGCGGGTGCGCCGCCGGCGCCGGGATGGCGGCGCCGGATCCCGCAGTCGCCGCACCGAGGGCGAGGCTCGACGCGAGGAAGACTGTGGCCAGGGGGACGAGCCGGCGCCAGCGCCCGGAGGGGCGGCCGGCAGGCGGGCGATGAGACGGCGACGGCAAGCGGCTCACGGCGAGGCGGCGGAGCGGCCGGACCGCCGAGCGGGGCCGCCGCCGCCGACCAATCTAACCCAGACGGGCCCGCCGCGCATCCGCCGCTCCCCTACGCTATCCTCAGCTCTGCATAACCTTCCCAGGAGGTTTCCATGCTGAAGGTGATCCTTCTCGTCGTCCTCGTCGTGATCGCCGGCATCCTCATCTACGCCACGACGCGGCCCGACTCGTTCAGCGTCCACCGCGCCGCGACCATCCAGGCGCCGCCCGAGAAGATCCTCCCCCTGATCGCCGACTTCCACAACTGGGGCTCCTGGTCGCCCTGGGAGAAGCTCGATCCGGCGATGAAGAAGACCTACGGCGGCGCGCCGAGCGGCCAGGGCGCCACCTACCAGTGGACGGGCAACAGCAAGGTCGGCGAGGGGCGCATGGAGATCCTCTCCGTCGCGCCGCCCTCCAAGGTCGCGATCAAGCTCGACTTCCTCAAGCCGTTCGAGGCCCACAACATCGCCGACTTCACCCTGGCGCCCCAGGGGACCGGCACCCTGGTGACCTGGGAGATGCACGGCCCGAGCCCCTACGTCACCAAGCTGATGGGCGTCTTCATGCCGATGGACAACCTGATCGGCAGCGACTTCGAGGAAGGCCTCGCCAACCTGAAGGCCGTCGCCGAGAAGTAGCGCCGCCTATCGCCCTCCCGGCGCCACGCGCATCGCGAGCATCGGCAGGTAGACCCGCCGGTAGGACCACGCGAGGTAGATCTCGAGCAGCAGGATGACCGCCGCGATCGGGATGCCGGAGGGCTCGAGGAAGAGGTGGAAGGCGAAGATGTTGACCACCACCGGCGCGATGACGGCGAGGGCGAGCGGCACGAATCGGTTGGCCAGCAGCAGCACGCCGACGAGCGTCTCGACGCCCTTGAGGAGCTGGAAGAAGTAGCCCGATTTCATCAGCGCGGCGCCGAAGGCGACGGCGCCGGCGGGCATCGGCGTCTTCGGCATCGGGATGAAGTTGAAGAAGCCATTGAGGCCGAAGACGAGGAAGACGAGGCCCAGGAGGATGCGGGCGGCGATCGGCAGGTAGCGGCCGAAGCCGCTGGGAGCGGTCGAGGTGTGCGCGCTCTCGGTCGCCATGGTCAGTTCGACCTCGCCAGCGACGAGCTCCACTCCGGCGCCACGTCGGCGATGATCTCCTGGAAGCGCGGCGGCAGGTCGCCGAGCTCCGTCATCTGATGGATCTCCAGCACCTCGTCGTTGCCGAGGCCGACCGGGCAGCGCAGCGCCCACTCGACCGCCTCCTGCCGCGAGCCGACCTCGAGCACGTAGAAGCCGCCGATGAGCTCCTTCGCCTCGGCGAACGGGCCGTCGACGACGGTGCGCCTGCCGCCGGTAATGGCGACCCGCGCCTCGCTGCCGGCCGGGTTGAGCCCCTCGGAGGCGACCAGCACCCCGGCCAGGTGCATCTCCTCGTTGTAGCGCATGTAGGCGGCGAAGACGCTCTCGTCGAGAGACGCCGCGTCGGCCGCCGCGGCGGCGCTGCCGTCGGGCTTGGGGATGATGAGAAATCGCATCGTGGTCTCCTCCTTCGCATCGAGCGCCCGGGCCATCCGGGGGCTCGCGGCCGGGGTGAGCCCCGGTCCTCTCTCTGACGACGAACGGCGAGGCGCCGGATCGACATCGCCGGCGAATCGTCTCGCGACGGCTCCTACCCCACCTCGACACCCCGCCCGTAGGCGGCGGCGCGAGCCAGCAGCATGGCGCGCTCGCGCTCGTTGCGGGTGAGGGCGGCGGCCCGCTCGAGCTCGGCGCGCGCCTCGTCGAAGCGGCCGAGCTTGGCGAGGAGGTCGCCGCGCACCCCCGGCAGCAGGTGATAGCCGCGGAGCGCCGGCTCGTCGGTGAGCTCGTCGACCAGCCGCAGCCCGGCCTCCGGGCCGAAGGCCATGGCGAGGGCCACCGCGCGGTTCAGCTCGACGACGGGGGAGGGGGCGGCGCGGGCGAGCGCCTCGTAGAGCGCCGCGATGCGTGGCCAGTCGGTCTCCTCGGGCGTCGGCGCCCGCGCGTGGCAGGCGGCGATGGCGGCCTGCAGGCCGTAGGTGCCGAGGGCGCCGCCGGGACCCTCGGCGCGGGCGAGCGCCGCCAGGCCGCGGCGGATGAGGACGCGGTCCCACAGCATGCGGTTCTGCGCCAGGAGGAGGATCGGCTCGCCCGCCGGGCCGACCCGCGCGCCGGCGCGCGAGGCCTGGATCTCCATCAGCGCCACCAGGCCGTGGACCTCGGGCTCCCGCGGCGCCAGCTCGGCCAGGATGCGGCCGAGGCGCAGCGCGTCCTCGCAGAGCGCCGGCCGCATCCAGTCGTCGCCGGCGGTCGCCGAGTAGCCCTCGTTGAAGATGAGGTAGATGACCTCGAGCACCGACGAGAGGCGGGCGGCGAGCTCGGCGCCGCGCGGCACCTCGAAGGGGACGCGCGCCTCGGCGAGCGTGCGCTTGGCGCGGACGATGCGCTGCGCGACCGTCGGCTCGGGGACGAGGAAGGCGCGAGCGATCTCGTCGGTGGTGAGGCCGCCCAGCAGGCGGAGGGTGAGCGCCACCCGCGCCTCGGTCGACAGCAGCGGGTGGCAGGCGGTGAAGATGAGGCGGAGGAGGTCGTCGCCGACCGGATCGTCGAGCTCGGCGTCCAAGTCCGGTGCGGTCATCTCCCGCTGCACCTCGAGGGTGCGGCCGAGCTCCTCGTGCTTGCGCTCGGCGAGGGCCCGCCGCCGCAGCAGGTCGATGGCGCGGTTCTTGGCGGTCGCCATGAGCCAGGCGCCCGGGTTCTCCGGGACGCCCGACTCCGGCCACCGCTCGAGCGCGGTGACGAGCGCGTCCTGCGCCAGCTCCTCGGCGAGGCCGATGTCGCGCACCATCCGCGCCAGGCCGGCGATGAGCCTCGCCGACTCGATCCTCCATACCGCGTCGATCGCGCCATGCGCTTCGCTCGCCGTCACCGCGAGCGATCAGACCACCTTCGATCCGGCCGTGCAAGGCGCCGCTTACGGCCTCTGGCCCTTCTTGTTCTCCCCCATGCGCCGTTGGACCTCGTCCACCAGCGCCGCCTCCTTCTGGGCGAGCTCGGGGGCGAACTCCGCCAGCTCGAAGACCTGGCGGATCTCGAGCACGTCGCCCTCGCCGGCGGGGCAGCGCGAGGCCCACTCGATCGCCTCCTCCTTCGACTTCACCTGCCACAGCCAGTAGCCGCCGATCACCTCGCGCGCCTCGCTGAAGGGGCCGTCGGTCACCGTGCCCTTGCCGCCGGCGAAGCGGATGCGGGCGCCCTTCGAGGTGGGGTGCAGGCCGTCGAGCGCCAGCAGCACGCCGGCCCTCGCCAGCTCCCCGTTGAACTTCATCATCGCGGCGATCGCCTTCTCGTCGGGCATGGCGCCCGCCTCCACCTTCTTGTCGCCAGGGATCATCAGGACCATGAATCGCATCGTCGTCTCTCCTCGCGGTTCGTCTCGCTGGTTGATGGTTTCCGGCGCCGCGGCGGTGCCGCCCTGGAACCGGCTCTCATCTTGTACGACGAACGAGACGGCCCGCGATCGACACGGCTGCGAAGATTCCTTTCCGGCGCGGCGGAGAGGTCGCCGGCAGGCCGGTCCGCCGCCGGCCTGCTCCGGCCTGGTCACAGGAAGTTCAGGCTCCGTTCACCCCGCTGTCACATCCCCTCTCCATACTGCTCCCCGCACCCAGGCGAGGCTCGCTGCGGCTCTCCGCTCGCCGGCCGTCGCCGGCCGCAGCCAGGGGCAGAGTCCCGCCCGCGGGGGCTCGTCGGTGCGACTTCGGACGACGTCCAGAACATTCACGGTCGGCGCCGGCGGCCCGCGGGTCGCGGCCCGGCTCATCCCAAGGGAGAGAGACCGTATGAAGACACTCCGCAGCCGCAAAACGCTCTGGCCGACCCTCGCGGCCCTGCTCGTCGCGGCGACCGCCGCGCTGCCCGCTCGCGCGCTCGACATCTCGGGCGCCGGCGCCACCTTCCCCTACCCGGTGTACGCCAAGTGGGCCGAGGCCTACAAGACGAAGACCGGCATCGGCATGAACTACCAGTCGATCGGCTCCGGCGGCGGCATCAAGCAGATCAAGGCGAGCACGGTCGATTTCGGCGCCTCGGACAAGCCGCTCGAGCCCAAGGAGCTCGAGGAGAGCGGCCTCATGCAGTTCCCCACTGTGATGGGCGGCGTCGTGCCGGTGGTCAACATCAAGGGGATCGCCGCCGGCCAGGTAAAGCTCTCCGGGCCGGTCCTCGCCGGCATCTACCTCGGCACCATCGCCAGGTGGAACGACAAGGCGATCAAGGCGCTCAACCCGGGCTTGAAGCTCCCCGACGAGGCGATCTCGGTCGTCCACCGCTCGGACGGCTCCGGCACCACCTTCATCTTCACTCACTACCTCTCAGAGATCAGCCCGGAGTGGAAGCAGAAGGTCGGCGAGGACGCCTCCGTCGCCTGGCCGACCGGCGTCGGCGGCAAGGGCAACGAGGGCGTCGCCTCCTACGCCAGCCGCATCAATGGCGCCATCGGTTACGTCGAGTACGCCTACGCCCTGCAGAACAAGCTCTCCTACGTGCTGCTGCAGAACAAGGCCGGCAAGTTCGTCAAGCCCTCCGCCGAGTCGTTCCAGGCGGCGGCGGCCAACGCCGACTGGGCGAAGGCCCCCGGCTTCTACCTCCTGCTCACCAACCAGGCCGGCGCCGGCAGCTGGCCGATCACCGGCGCGACCTTCATCCTGATGCACAAGAACCAGGAGAAGCCGGACGTCGCCAAGGCCGTGCTCGCCTTCTTCGACTGGGCGTACAAGGACGGCGACGCGATGGCCCAGCAGCTCGACTACGTGCCGCTGCCGGACAAGGTCGTGACCCTCATCAAGGCGGCCTGGAAGAGCGAGATCAAGGCCAACGGCGCCGCCCTGTGGACCGGGGGCATGCACTAGGTCGCGAGCGCGGGGACGGCTCGCTCCGCGAGCCGGGGAGGCGAGGGCACGCGCGCCCTCGCCTCCTCTCCCGCCGCCCTCGTCTCACACCCACATCATGGAGACGCCCGTCGCAGCCCACCCGCTGCCCGCCCCCGGCGGGACGCTGCCGCCCACCGCCGCCGGCGGGCTCGACGTGCGCCGGCAGCGCGGCGCCGACAGCCTCTTCCGCGGCGCCACCCTGCTCTTCGCCGTCGCCGTCCTCTCGATCCTCGGCGCCATCCTGTTCTCGCTGCTCATCGGCAGCCTGCCGGCGCTGCGTAAATTCGGCTTCCTCGCCTTCCTCGTCAGCAAGGACTGGAACCCGGTCACCGAGAAGTTCGGCGCCCTCGTCCCCATCTACGGCACCCTGGTGACCTCGGGGATCGCCATGCTGATCGGCATCCCGGCCTCCTTCGGCATCGCCCTCTTCATCTCGCAGCTCTGCCCGCGCTGGCTCAAACGCCCGCTGTCGACCGCGATCGAGCTGCTGGCGGCGATCCCCAGCATCATCTACGGCATGTGGGGCCTCTTTGTGCTGGCGCCGCTGCTCTCCGAGAACGTGCAGCCCTGGGTGACCGACCATCTGGGGGCGATCCCCGGCGTCGGCGGCCTCTTCCAGGGGCCGCCGCTCGGCATCGGCATGGGCACCGCCGGCCTCATCCTGGCGATCATGGTCATCCCCTTCATCTCCTCGGTGATGCGCGACGTCTTCGAGACCGTCCCCGCGGTGCTCAAGGAGTCGACCTACGCCCTGGGGACGACCACCTGGGAGGTGGTCTGGCACATCGTCCTCCCCTACGCCCGCGTCGGCGTCGCCGGCGGCGTCATGCTCGGCCTCGGCCGCGCCCTCGGCGAGACGATGGCGGTCACCTTCGTCATCGGCAACGCGCACGAGATCAGCGGCTCGCTCTTCATGCCCGGCAACACGATCTCCTCGATCCTCGCCAACGAGTTCACCGAGGCGGTGGGAGCGACCTACACCTCGTCGCTCATCGCCTTGGGCCTCGTCCTCTTCATGATCACCTTCGTGGTGCTCGCCTTCTCCAAGCTGCTGCTCCTCCGCCTGCAGCAGCGCGAAGGGAAGACGACGTGAGGAACGGGACGACCCGATGAGCAACAGCCGCTACCTCCGCCGCCGCATCGTCAACTCGATCGCGCTCACCCTCTCCATCCTGACCATGGCCTTCGGCCTCTTCTGGCTGGTGTGGATCCTCTGGACGCTCTTCGCCAAGGGCTTCTCCGGCCTCCGGCCCTCGGTCTTCACCCAGATGACGCCGCCGCCGGGGAGCAAGGGCGGGCTCTTGAACGCCATCGCCGGCAGCCTACTGATGACCGGCGTCGGCATCGTCATCGCGACGCCGGTCGGCGTCCTCGCCGGCACCTACCTCGCCGAGTTCGGCCGCAAGAGCTGGTTCGCCGCCGCCACCCGCTTCGTCAACGACATCCTGCTCTCGGCGCCGTCGATCATCATCGGGCTCTTCGTCTACGAGGTGATCGTCGTCCGCATGGGCCACTTCTCCGGCTGGGCGGGGGCGGCGGCGCTCGCCATCATCGCCATCCCGGTCGTCGTGCGCACCACCGAGGACATGCTGCGGCTGGTGCCGACCGGCCTCCGCGAGGCGGCGGCGGCGCTCGGCGCGCCGCAGTGGAAGGTGGTCAGCCAGGTCACCTACCGCGCCGCCCGCGCCGGCATCCTCACCGGCATCCTGCTGTCGATCGCGCGCATCAGCGGCGAGACCGCGCCGCTCCTCTTCACCGCTCTCAACAACCAATTCTGGAGCGGCAACATGAACGCGCCGATCGCCAACCTGCCGGTGGTGATCTTCCAGTTCGCCATGAGCCCCTACGAGGACTGGCAGCACCTCGCCTGGGCGGGCTCCCTGCTCATCACCTTGAGCGTCCTGCTGCTCAACATCTTCGCCCGGGTCGTCTTCCGGCAGCGGAAAGTGGGGTAACTCGAACATGATCCATTCGGAAGAGGTCCGCTCGTCGGCTCGGCCGGAGGCGGTGCGTCCGCCCGCGGCGCAGGTGGCGGCTCCCCGCGTCGAGAGCGCGACGCGCTCCGGCGCCCTCACCAAGCCGAAGATCGTCGCCAAGAACCTCGAGTTCTTCTACGGCTCCCACCGCGCCGTCAAAGGCATCGACATCACCATCGCCGACCGTCTGGTGACCGCCTTCATCGGCCCCTCGGGCTGCGGCAAGTCGACCGTGCTGCGCACCTTCAACCGCATCTACGACCTCTATCCGGGCCAGCGTGCGGCGGGCGAGATCCTCCTCGACGGCGAGAACATCCTCGATTCGCGCCAGGACCTGAACCTGCTGCGTAAGCGGGTGGGCATGGTCTTCCAGGCGCCGACCCCGTTCCCGATGTCGATCCACGACAACATCGCCTTCGGCGTCCGCCTCTACGAGCGCCTGAAGCCCTCCGAGATGGACGAGCGGGTGGAGTGGGCGCTGCGCAAGGCGGCGCTCTGGGAGGAGGTCAAGGACAAGCTCAAGCAGACCGGGCGCAGCCTCTCGGGTGGCCAGCAGCAGCGCCTCTGCATCGCGCGCGCCATCGCCGTCAAGCCCGAGGTGCTCCTCTTGGACGAGCCGACCTCCGCCCTCGACCCCATCGCCACCGCCTACATCGAGGAGCTCGTCCACGAGCTCAAGAAGTCCTACACCATCGCCATCGTCACCCACAACCTGCAGCAGGCCGCCCGCATCGCCGACTACACCGCCCTCCTCTATCTCGGCGAGGTGGTCGAGTTCAACGACACCTACACGATGTTCACCAACCCCGCCAAGAAGCAGACCGAGGACTACATCACCGGGCGGTTCGGGTAGTGCGAGATCCTTCGGCGAGAATCCTTCGCCGAAGGATGGCGCCGGAGCTCTCCATCTCCCTCCGGCAGCTCGCCGCGCCGCTCGGCGTCCGATCGATCGAAGCCACAGCGGAGAATTTCGATCGGCACCCATCCGCACGAATCGGCGTCCGGCCGATTGAATCGGCGGGCTGGAAATCGATTTGGCAGCCTAGAAATCGATTCGGCGGCCGAGAAATCCAATCGGCGGCCGGCCGATCCGCGCGGCGGCCCGCGAATCGAGTCGGTGCGCTACGGAGGGCTCGCCGGCGCCGACACCTTGAGAGTCTCGCCGACCCTCCGGTCATTCATCATCCAGTTGACACCTCGCCTTTTTTGATTAATCTAAGGAGATGCGCCAGTTTGGCGCTTCTCCTTCGAAGAGGTCAGCCTCCCCAGCAAGAAGGAGCTGGCCTGGCGAACCCAGACCGCTCCCCAGATCAAACGTAGCCGCTCGCAGGCGGCAACACGGAGACCGGCCGGGCGGCGGCGGAGCAACGGAGGGAGGCCGGATGAAGAATGCGCGACGCTGTTCGGGATCGACTCTGGTGTTGCTGTCGATCGCGGTTTGCGCTTGGCCCGCGCGAGCGCGAGGCGCCGCCCCTTCGGACCCGCTGGTCCTCGGGCGGCAGTGCACTGCTTGGTTCTACGCCGGAGAGACCGACCGCATCTGGCAGCTCTCCTCTCCCGAGATGAGAAAGCTCCTCGGCAGCGCCGAAGGCTTGAAAGCATTCCGCGATGGCGTCGTCCGGCAGGCCGGCCAGGAGACCGCGGTGCTCGCCGAGAAGGTGCGGCCGACCGAGGCCGGCGCGATGCTCTATGAGCGCGTCTCCAAATTCTCCGCCGCCGCCTCTCCCTGGCTCCTGCAATGGGGTTTGGGACAAGACGGCTCGGTGAACAGGTTGCTCATCCAACCGGCCCCTCAAGAAGCGCAGTCGCGGTTCCTCGACTATCGGACAACAACCGTTCTACGCCTGCCCTTCACCGGCGCTTGGAGCGTTGTCTGGGGCGGCCGCAAGGTCAGCGACAACTACCATGCGATCGCGAGCGACCAGCGCTTCGCGGACGACCTCGTCATCCGCCGGGATGGCGCCACTCACTCCGGCGACGGCAGCGCGAACGCGCAGTACTACGCCTACGGCCGGCCCATCCTGGCACCGGCCGCGGGCCTCGTCGTCGAGGCGGTCGACGGCATCGACGACAACCGGCCGGGAGAGATGGATGCCGCCCATCCCTTCGGCAACCATGTGGTGATCGATCATGGCGACGGCGAGTGCTCCGTTCTCGCGCATCTCCAGAAGGGCAGCGTCGCCGTGACCAAGGGGACCCGGGTGAAGGCAGCCGACCCGCTCGGCCGCTGCGGCAACTCGGGGCACTCGTCCGAGCCGCACCTCCACTACCACCTCCAGAACACTCCCCGTCTCCTCGACAGCGAGGGCCTGCCGGCTCAGTTCACCGACATTCTGGTCGACGGTCATCGGTCCGCGCGCCACGAGCTGTTGCGCGGCGAGGTGGTCGAGAACGAGCCCGCATCGCTGCAGCGGCAACCTCCGACCGCGCGACCCTCAGGCGCCCAGCGGACCGAATAGCCCTTCGATCGTCTTCTCCAGCTTTTGCGCCCCGGCCGCGCACAGCTCAGTGGCAGCTACGGGCGAAACTGTGAGCCCGCCGCCCCGTCCGCCGCTTCGCCGCGCAGGAGACCGCGCAGGAGGCCGCGCAGGAGGCCCAGGCCGAGCTCCGCCGGCGCGGCGCGCAGGTAGCGCTCGAGCCAGCTCGCCGCGGCAGCGGCGAGCGCGCGATCGGCGCCGCCCGGCGACGGCTCCGGCGGAGCTCCGAGGGCGAGCGACGTGCCGACGACCGCCTCGATCGAGCGGCGCTCCCAGCGCGCCACCAGCGGCACGATCGGCACCGCCGCCCGCCGCGCCAGGGCGAACGGGCCGCGCGGCAGCTCGAGGGTGCCGCCGAGACAGGGACGGCGGATGCCCGGCCGCGAGGCGACGTCGAGCGCCATGGCGACGATGCCGCCGGCGGCAAGGTGATCGAGCGCGCGGCGGAGGAGGGCGGTCCGCGACCAGGTGTCGCCCTGCGTCGTGGCGAGATCCACCTCCGGACCCTCTCTGCCGAGCAGGCCGTCGCGGAGGAGGAGGACCGGGGCGGGCAGCCGCTCCAGGGCGGTGCCCAGCCCCTGCAGGGCGCCGACGTGGTAGAGCCCGACGATGAGCGGCGGGCGGAGCGCCGCAAAGGCCGCGCGCGGCGTGCGCACGAGGTCCCTGAGCGGCCCGCGGCCGGCGCGGCGCAGGCACTCGACGAGTACGCGGTTGCGCGACTCGAGGGCGCCGATCCGCCAGGCGACGCGGGCGGCGGCGGCGGCGGTGAGCTCGGGAAAGAGGAGGCGGACCTGCCGCGGGCTCGGCCAGCGCCCGGAGAGGCGGTTGCGCAGCCCGCCGAGCGCTCCGGCGCCGGAGAGCGCCAGGCTCGGATGCCGCGGCGCGAGCGAGCCGAGCCCGCGCTCCAGGGCGTCGAAGGCCTGCCGGCCCGAGCCGCGCGTCATCGCGGCATCGCCCGCGGGGCGGCGGGCTCGGCGCTCATGACGGCGACCAGCGCGGCGGACATGGCCGATTAGTCTAGACGACGAGACGGGAGGAGCGCCGGCCGGCGCCCCTCCCGCGGGGTCCTCGATGGGTGCGGCTGCGGCCGGCGGGCTAGAAGTTGTAGACCGTCCAGAGGCCGAACTCGTTGTACTTGCCCTGCGAGGTCGCCACCGTCGAGCCGATGGTGCCGTTGCCGGTCGAGATGGTGCCGCCCTCGACCTTCTCGTACTTGTAGGCGAGCGACGCCTGGAACTCCTTGTTGACCTTGAACTCGACGCCGAGGTTGTAGTAGGTGTCCTTAAGGTTCGGCTTGAGGTCCTTGCTGGGCTTGAAGTCGTCGTAGCGGCCGAAGAGCGCCACCGTCGGGCTGACCGAGAAGGAGACCCAGCCCGAGAAGCCGTCCGCCTTGTCGGTCGCGGCGCTGGTCACCGTCGTGTAGTTGTTGGCGTTGACGTACTCGCCGCCGATGCGGAGAGTCGGGCTGACGTAGGCGACGGTGGCGTCGACGCGGGTCGCGGTGTGATCGGCCGGCGCGGTGTCGGTCTCCAGGCCGCGCTTGCCGGTGTAGCCGCCGATGGCGATGTTGAAGCCCGGCGCCGGCTGGATGCCGAGGCGCCCTTCGAAGTCGACGCTCTTGCTGCGCGTCGGGTTGCTGTAGCCGCGGCCGTTGATCGCCGAGATCTGGTAGTTGAACAGGTCGTTGCCGCCCGACTTGCCGAGGAAGTGGAGACCCCAGTCGGCCGAGGCGCCGAAGCTGAAGCGGTCGAGCAGCTCCTGCTCGACGTAGCGGTAGCCGTAGAGGTTCTCGACGTACGGCACCCAGGGCAGATCGGCCGAGCCGAGCTGGAAGATCGCCTGCGGGCTCACCTTCGCCTGGATGTAGGCCTTCTTGACGAAGAGGTCGTAGCGCTTGGTGCCCTGGTCGCCGATGTCGGAGACGAAGTTCGCCGACCACACGCTGTCGAAGCTGTGGCTGACGCCGACGTAGAAGCGCTTGACGTCGGTCCCGGTGCCGCTGTCGGCCGACTTGTTGCCGCTGGCGTCGTCCTTGTTCTCCTTGTCGGTGAAGTCGGCGTAGACGCGGCCGGTGATCTTGGTGTCCTGCGCCTTGGCGGGCGCCGCGCCGACCCACATCGCCGTCGCCACCGCGGCGACGAGCGCCAACCTCCCGAGCATCTGCTTTCGCATCGCAATCTCCTCAAAGTTATGTTTTGGTGACGGCCTGAAAGATAGGCCGGGCCCGTGAACCGGCGATGACCAGGGCGTGACCATCCGGTGACAGCACCGCCCGCCCGAGAGCGGATTCACGGATTCAAAAAAGAGGGACCGCACCCGTCACGGTCCCTGGCATCAGAGGATGGGCCGGGCAGCGAGCTCCTGCACCCGCGGCCGGCGAGGAGAAGATAGCGGGCGGGCCGGCGCGCTGCGGGAGCGGCGCGGTGACAGGCGGGTGACAGAGGCGGGCGGGCGAAGTGTGCCCTCCGCGCCTCGCCGCGGCAGGAGCGCGGCGGGGGCGGAGGGAGACAGGACGAGGTCAGCGGCTGGCTACGGTCGGCCGCTGCAGGAGATCGTGCCGCCCGTCGGCGGGTTGCACGGCAGGCGCGAGGCCGGCGGCGGGAAGCTCGTCGTGTTGCGGATCACCAGCGCCCAGTCGGCGTTCGCCTTCGGCGAGCTGAAGACGTAGGGCCCGCTGCCGGTCGCCGTGGCGGTGCAGTAACAGGAGCGCGCCGGGTCGAACCACTCGGTGCTCCACGGCGCACCGAGGTTGGTGCTGAAGCTCGCGAGGTCCGAGAGGTCGAGCGTGATCGAGCCGAGCGAAGCGCCGCTGCTGCCGGGCACGTAGGCGAGCGCGAAGAGCCCCATCGAGTCCTTGGCGTAGAGCTCCGTCGACTCCGCCGCGGCGCCCGCCTGGCTGTTCTTGATGTGGCTGCACGAGCTCGCCCACGGCTGGCAGTCGGGCACCAGCCGATTCCAGCGGAACGGCGCGATGAGCTGGCCGATGGCGCCGATCTCGACCGAAGAGGGTGCGTTGGTCCCCATGCTGACCGTGTCACCGGTGAAGTAGCCGGCCCAGTCCCAGGTCCCGCCGATCCCGTGGGTGAATCCGGCGCCGCCGGAGAGCAGGGTGTAGAAGGCGGCGAGCCGGGCGTAGGTGTCGACGTAGAGCGGGTCGGTGTGCGTCTTGTCCCTCTTTCCGAACTGGTCGTAGATCGCCTCACCATCGATCAGCGGCTTGACCGTGGCCAAGCCGTAGAGCGTCCGCGGGCGCCGGCTGGCGCGCTCGGCGAGGCAGTCGATCGGCTGCTTCGGCGAAACGCAGTTGTCCCCCTGTCCGCTCTGGAAGAGCTGGAAGTCGAGCCAGGTCTCGCTCTGGAACTGCGCCAGCCAATCGTCCGCCAGGCATTGCGTCGACGGCGTGCTGCCGTCCAGCCCGCCAGTGCAGCCGCCGCCCATGTGATGAGTGACGAGCGCGGTGAGCGGCCCGATGCTCGGCCCCGTGGTGCTCTCCGGTGTCGCATCGCGGATCGCCTGACCGACCATGCGGGCGCGGCAGGCGAGGTTGACCGTCGAGCTGGTGTTGCCGGTGCAGATACCGGTGAAGCTGTCGCCGCGCTTCGGCAGCCCGTCGAAACCGGGAGACAGCGCCGTGTAGTAGCCGGCGAGGCGCGCCGCCACCCAGCGCGCGTACCCCTGCGAGTCGGCGACGGTCGGCCAGGTGGGGACGACCGGGTCGATCTGCGTCAACAGGCCGACGACGACGGAGAGCATCCCTCGCGTGTTGGGATAGGAGATGAAGCTGTCCCAGGAATCCCAGAATGCATTGTTCGGATAGCAGGCGCTGCTCGGCAGCACGGTGTTGGCGGGGCAGGGCGCGGTGCCGCCGGGAGTCGAGACGAAGGCGGGTCTGCCGGCGATGTCCATCGGCGGTCCCGACGTCGTTCCTCCGTTGATCGGCGCCGCGTTCTGGATCACCGTGTACTTCTTGTTCCAGCGGTCGTCGATATAGGTCTGCCAGCTGGAGAGATGCGCGATGGAAGAGCCGAACCACGAGGTGTCGCCGATCCACACGAAGGGGGTGAGGGTCGTCGCACCGCTATAGGTCAGATACCTCCCGCCGGCGCCGACACGCACGGGGCCGGCCTGGTAGAGCAGGGTGCCCGTAGCGTCGGCGCCGACTGTGATCGTGCCGCTCGCCGGCGAGAAGTTGGTCATCGGCTCGCAGGTGCCGCCGCCGACCAGCTTCCAGGTCCACGGGCCCGTCTCGTTGAACGCCGCGCGGATCTTGAAGAGATCCGAGCCGGCGCCGTTCGGCGCATCCCAGTAGGCGAGGCCGGAGTACACCGCGGTCGATGGCGCGGTGTATTGCACGCAGACCCTGGTGCTCAGCCAGGTGCTCGCGTACGAGACGCTCGAGGTGATCGTCTGCTCCCATTTCTGGCCGCGTGCGATCGTCGGCTGGGCTTCCATCACGGCCGGCAGTGCGGTGAAAGCGAGGAGCGCCAGGATGCCGGGCAGTGCTCTGGGTGGACGGCTGGTCGATCGGTGCTGCATGGGGACCCCCTTCGATTCGTCCGCGGGCCGGTCCCGCGGAGAGACCAGGCTAGGCCGCGCCACCCGCCGCCGCCATGAGCGGAAGGTGAGCCGGAGGTGAGCCGAGCGGGTCCTGAGGTGAGCGGGAGGTGAGCGCCGGCGGGGGGAGAAGGAGAGCGAGCGCCAGCCGGCGGTCAGCCCTGCTTCGCCATCGGGTGCCGGACGTCGCGGCCGTCGACGTAGTAGATGACGTCCTCGCTGATGTTCGTCGCGTGGTCGGCGATGCGCTCCATGTTGCGCGCCACGAGGAGCAGGTGGAGGGCGCGCGACACCGTGCGCGGGTCCTCGATCATGTAGGTCAGCAGCTCGCGGAAGATCTGCTGATAGAGGCCGTCGACCTCGTCGTCGCGGGCGCAGACCGCGGCGGCGAGCGCGGCGTCGCGGCCGACGAAGGCGTCGAGGCTGTCGCGCACCATCCGCTGCACCAGGGTCGAGAGGTGCGGCAGGTCGATGTAGGGCTTGAGCGGCGGCTGCTCGTTGAGCTGCTCGACCGACTGCGCGATGTTGACCGCCGAGTCGCCGATGCGCTCGAGGTCGCTGTTGATCTTCATCACCGCCACCAGGAAGCGCAGGTCGACCGCCGTCGGCTGGCGCAGCGAGAGCACCGAGTGGCAGACCTCGTCGATCTCGAGCTCCATCAGGTCGACCTCGTCGTCCTGGC
Source organism: uncultured Acidobacteriota bacterium (assembly GCA_963755825.1). Lineage (GTDB taxonomy): Bacteria > Acidobacteriota > Thermoanaerobaculia > Multivoradales > UBA5704 > DATBQN01. Next base: position 2,650,153 of record CAVWLA010000001.1, read on the forward strand.
GCACCACCTCGCGGCAGAGGTCGGAGTCGCGCTCGAGGAGGGAGCGGGTGGCCTTCGCCACCATCCCCTCCACGGTCGCCGCCATGCGCAGCAGGCTCTGGCGGATGCGGTCGAGGTCCTGGTCGATGCGGCGTTCCATGACAAGCTCCCTTCCCGCCGATCTTACGCTTCGCACGCCGCCCGCGCGAGCGTGGAACGAGGTTTACGGCAGCGGCCTGCCGAGCACCTCGAGGATGCGGTAGAGCCCGTGCTTGGGGAGGCGCAGGAAGCCGAACCAGGCGGCCGCGGCGAGCGTCCCCTCGGAGAGCCATTCGCGGATCCAGTAGCCCGCCTGGTCGAGCTCGCGCTGCGGCAGGCCGACGCCGTTCTCCACCGCCCAGCGGCGGTTGTAGCGCTCGTGGATGCCGACCGGCGGCGCCAGCACGAGCGGCAGTCCGAGGGCGCCGTAGAAGGTGAGCTCGGAGGGCTTCGTCCACAGCACGTCGGTCGCCGCCAATCGGCTCTCGAAGCGCGCCAGGTACTCCTCGAGCGTCGAGGCGAGGAGGATCTCGAGGCCGGCGCCCTCCGCCAGGCCCGCCTCCCACGCCCAGGCGCGGAAGCGCGCCGCCACCTCGGCGCGCACGCCGGCGACCAGGCAGAGGCGCAGCCGTCCCTCGCGGACCGCCGGGGCGAGCGCCGCGACGAGCGGCCGCGCCAGCTCCGCCTGCGCGCCGGCGCCCCCCACCGCGTAGGTGACGAGCGGCGGCCTCCCCTCCTCCGCCGCCGGCAGCGGGCCGAGGAACTGGTCGATCTCATGCCGCGCCTGGCGGCGGAAGACGCCCTTGCGGTCGAGCCGCACCAGCCGCGCCGCCAGGTTCCGCCGCAGCACGGCGAGGTCGAGGCCGCCGAGGAGCGCATGCGGCAGCGGGAAGCCGGTGGTCTCGATCCGGCCGCGCGGCACGCCGTACGAGGAGAGGCGCTTGGCGGCGCGGCGGCTAGGGACGAGATAGCGGATGGCGCTCCGCGCCGGCTCGAGCGCCGCCCAGGCGCGGTTCAGGTCGACGTCGGTCGCCACGCAGTAGACCTCGGCGCAGCCGTGGACCTCCGCCGCCAGCGCCGAGGCAAAGTAGGTGGTGAGGAGCGGGGCGCCGGCCTCGGCGGCGTGCGCGGCGAGCCCGCCGCCCAGGCCGCGGCGGATCAGCCGCTCGAGCGAGCGCACCGGCAGCGTCGGCGGCGAGAGGTCGCGGTAGGGGTAGAGCGGCGGGATGCGGGTGAGCGCGTTGAGCACGGCGCGCAGAGGCGCTCCCGCGTACGGCAGCTGCGAGGCGCGGGAGGTGAACTCGTAGAGCCGCCGCGAGGCGCGCCAGAGCCGCCGCTCCTCCGCTCCGGCGAGCGGCGGCCGATCGGCGAGGACGACCTCGGTGCCGAGCACCGCGGCGAGCGCCCGCGCCGCCCGCAGGTGGCCGTAGCCCATCTCGACCGCGGCGACGATCGGCAGCGCACCGGAGGAGACCGCGGCAGCGGGAGCGCCAGCGCCGGAGGAATCTAGGAGCGCGTCAGGTCCGCCAGCGCCAGGCGCCGGAGGCTCGAAACGGGCGGGCAACGGGCGCGGGCTCAGAAGGCGGCCGCGCCGAGGAGGAGGCGGAAGGCGAGGCTGCCCGGATGGCAGACGAGGTCGACGAGACCCAGCAGGACCGGCAGGCCCGTCAGGCCGGTCAAGAGCAGCCGCGCCGCCGCGCCGGCGCCGAAGCCGACGAGCGCCCCGGCGGCGACGTCGAGCGGGTAGTGGGCGCCGAGGTAGACGCGCGACACCGCGATGCCGACGGCGAGGGCGAGGAGGAGCGAGCCGAGCCCGTGGCCGGCGCCGGCGAGGGCGGTCGCGGCGCCGAAGGCGGCCGCGGTGTGGCCGGAAGGGAAGGAGAAGGCGTCGGGGTTCTCGACCAGCGGCACGCCGCGGCCGTGCTCCGACGGCCGCGGCCGGCAGCAGACCCGCTTGAGGAGCTGCGACGCCGCGGCCCCCAGGCAGGCGCCGAGGGCGAGGAGGGCGGCGTCGCGCTCGGCCGGCCCGCCGGCCGCGGCGAGCGCCAGCGCCATCACCGCCCAGCTGCCGAAGTCGCCGAGGTGGGTGAGCGCCCGCATCAGGCGGGTGGCGAGCCGCGTCTCGCGGCGCCGGACGAGGAGGAGGAGAGCGCCATCGAACGCCGCCAGCGGGCGGAGCAGGTTGCGGTCGAGCGCCGCGCGGAGCTCGCTCACGCCGTCGCCTCCTCCGCCGCCGGCAGACCGTCGAGCGGCGCCAGCAGGCTGCCGCGCCCCACCCGCAGCCGATGGCCGCGCCACTCGACCGTGGTGCGGAACGCCGCCGCCACCCAGAGGCCGCAGACGAGGAGATCCTTGAGCGGGATCCAGGCGAGCGCGCGCGGCGACAGCCAGCGCCCGGAGAGGCGGCGGGCGAGGAGCGCGTCCGAGGCGATCTTCAGCAGGATGCCGGCGAGCGCCGCCGGCGCGCCGAGGCCGGCCGAGTGCGGTTCCGCGCCGCGAGTCAAGAGACCGGCGCCGACGGCGACGAGGAGCAGGGGGATGGGGTTGAGCAGCGCCTCCCCGAGGTAGCCCAGGGGAGACAGCCGGCGCCGCATGAGCCCCCAGCGCAGGTGGCGGGCGAGGAAGTCGCCCAGCGAGCGGTCGGCGCAGAGGACCGGCAGCGGATCGGCGGAGAGCGCCACCCGCCAGCCCGCCGCGGCGAAGCGGCGGCCGAGCACGTAGTCCTCGGCGAGCACGTCGGCGACCGCCGGGAAGCCGCCCGCCGCGGCGAGGTCGCGGCGGCGGAAGAGCATCGACTTGCCGACCACCACCGGGTGGCCCGCGGCCTGGGCGGCGGCGACCCCCGAGGCGACGAAGGCGTCGAGGTGGAGGCTCTCGAAGAGCGCTCCGAGGCTCCCCTCGCCGCGGCCGACGAGGAGCGAGGAGACCAGGCCGACGCGCGGATCGGCGGCGAGCTCGCCGGCCATGGCGCGCAGATACCCCGGCCGCGCGCGTACGTTCGAGTCGGAGATCAGCAGGTGCTCGTGGCGCGCCGCGGCGGCGAGCGCCGCGAGGTTGCGCACCTTGGGGTTCCAACCGAGCGGCGGCGCGCCGGCGACGATGTGCACGGCGAGGCGCGGGAAGTCGGCCGCCAGGCGGGCGGCGACGGCGAGCGCCGGGTCGTCGCCGGCCTCCGTGCCCAGCACCAGCTCGAAGTCGGGGTAGTCCTGGCGGGCGAGCGAGGCGAGGTTCTCGTAGAGCCCGGGCTCGGCCCCCTTGAGCGGCTTGAGGACCGAGATCGGCGGCAGCTCGGCGGCGGCCCGGCGCTGCCGGCTGGCGGCGCGCGAGATCGAGATAAGCCGCGCGGCGCAGCCGGCGGCGGCGAGCGTCACCGCCAGCGAAGCGGCTGCCGCCAGGGCGGGAGCGAGGGCGAGGAGGAGCGGCGGCGCGTCCACGGTGCGGGACCGAGGATGGCGCCCGCGGGTGGCGGAACGATGGCCTTCCGGTGCCCGGCCGGTGGCGAGTGGAAGGCAGCGCGGAGACGGGGCGGCGCCGGCCTTGCAGGGATATGCTCCCCCAACGGCCGTCCGCGGCCACCGACCATTCGACCGAGGAGGAGAGCTCCGATGCCAGGAAAGAACCACGGCGACGCCGTCTCGCGCGAGCGCCTGATCGAGCTGTTGAACGAGGATCTGTCGCGCGAGTACCAGGCGATCATCGCCTACGTCGTCTACAGCCAGGTGATCAAGGGCGCCAAGTTCATGTCGATCGCGACCGAGCTTGAGAAGCACGCCGGCGAGGAGCTGCAGCACGCCCTCACCCTTTCGAAGCAGATCGACTACCTGGGCGGCGAGCCGACGACCACCCCGAAGCCCGTGCGCACCTCGGACAAGGCCGAGGAGATGCTGCGCTTCGACCTCGACAACGAGAACGAGACGGTGCGCAACTATCGCCAGCGCGTGCGCCAGGCCGAGGCGCTCGACGAGTATGCGCTCTCCGAGGATCTCCGCGAGATCCTCCGCCAGGAGCAGGAGCACCAGATGGACCTCGCCACGGCGCTCGGCATCGACGTCCCCAAGGAGGGACTGGGGAAGACCTCCGGGGAATAGATCGGCGTCAGCGGCTGGCGAGGCCGGAGAGGTCGGCCTCGCCGCCGGCGCCGGCGAGCGGCAGGCGGACGCGGAACGTCGAGCCCTGCCCCAGCCGGCTCTCGACGTCGACCGCGCCGCCGTGCGCCTGCACGACGTGCTTGACGATGGCGAGTCCGAGCCCGGTGCCGCCGTCCTCGCGCGAGCGCCCCTTGTCCACCCGATAGAAACGCTCGAAGATCCGCCCCAGGGCGTCTTGCGGGATGCCGATGCCGGTGTCGGCGACCTCGAGGACCACCTGGCCGCCCTCGGTCTTCAGGCGGAGCGTCACCCGGCCTTGCAGCCGGTTGTACTTGATCCCGTTGTCGAGCAGGTTGACGATCAGCCGCTCCAGCCCCTCGGCGTCGCCGGCGAGGCGCGGGATGGGCGGCACCTCCTGCGCCTCGACCTTGACCTCCACGCGCTTCTCCTCCGCCGTCTCGGCCATCAGATCGACGGCGCGCTGGACGATCGCCGCGAGGTCGACCGGCTCCCGCTGCGGCGCCCGCTCCAGGCTCTCCAGGCGCGACAGCGTCAGCAGGTCGTCCAAGAGCGCCTGCAGCCGCTTGCACTGGCGCAGGATGCGCTCGGTGAAGCGGGCCGCCGTCGCCGGCTCGGCGAGCGCCCCGTCGCGCAGCGTCTCGGCATAGCCGCGGATCGCCGCCAGCGGCGTCTTCAGCTCGTGCGAGACGTTGGCGACGAAGTCGCGGCGCATCTCGATCAGGCGGTTGAACTCGGTGGTGTCGCGCACCACGACGACGGCGCCCTCGGCGCTGGCGCCGTCCTCGCGCTCGGCGGGGAGCGGCCCGGCGACGAGCTCCAGGCAGCGCCGCTCGACGCCGCGCAGCTCGATCTCGGCGTGCTGCGGGCCGCCGCTCCTGAGCGTCGTCTCGACCACCCGCTCGAGCTCGGGCTGGCGAGCGATCTCCAGCATCGCCCGACCGGCGACCTCGCCGCTGAGCTCGAAGAGGCGGCGGAAGGCGGGGTTGGCGAGGAGGGCGCGGCCGTCGGCGCCGACCACCAACACCCCTTCCGACATGCTGGCGAGGATCGCCTTCAGATGATCGCGCTCGTGGCCCATCGCCGCCAGCTGCCGCTCGACCGTGCCGGCGAGCCGGTTGAGCGCCGCGCCGAGCCGCGCCAGCTCGTCCTCGTCGGGGAGCGGCAGGCGGTGGCCGTAGTCGCCGCGGGCGAGCTCGGCGGCGCCGGCGGCGAGCCGCGACAGCGGCTGGAAGAGCCGGCGGTCGATCCACAGGGAGAGCACGAGGACCGCCGCCGCCGCCGCCAGCGCCGCCAGCGCCATGGCGGCGGCGAGGCGGCCGCGCAGGGCCTGGATCTCGTCGAGCGGCTGGGCGAGGCGGAGGAAGTAGGCGCGGCCGCCGGCGCTGAGCGGCTGCGCCGCATAGACGTAGGTGCGGCCGGTGGTGGCGCTCTGCCGCACCGAGCTGCCGAAACCGCCGGCGCGCGCCTCGGCGACCTCCGGGCGGCCGGAGTGGTTCTCCATCCGCGCCAGCTCCTCCGGCGTGCGGGCGCTGTCGGCGAGGACCCTGCCGTCGGCGGCGATGACGGTCAGGCGGAGCGCCGAGCCGCCGCTCAACTCGCGCGCCCAGCCCTCGAGGTCGGCCGGCGAGCGGGCGGCCGCGATCTCGGCGGCGGTCACCGGGGCGAGGATCGCCAGGGTCTCGCGGAGCTGGCGGGCGGCGTTCTCGGCGAAGAGGCCGGGGAGGAGCGCCCAGAGGAGCGCGCTCGCCGTCACCACCGCGGCGAGCGCCGGCCAGAAGGTGGCGAGGCGGAGCTTGGGGGTGAAGCCGACGAGGCGCACGGGCAGCCTGTTAGGGCCGCAGCCGGTAGCCGACGCCGATGACGGTCTCGATGCGGTCCGCCTCGGAGCCGAGCTTGCGGCGCAGGCGGCGGATGTGGGTGTCGACGGTGCGGCTGTCGATGTCCTCGGCGTAGCCCCAGACGTCCGAGAGCAGCTGGCCGCGGGTCTGCACGCGGCCGCCGCGCTCGAGGAGGAGCTTGAGGAGACGGAACTCGGTGGCGGTGAGCGCCACCTCCTCGCCGTCGACCTCCAGGCGGTGGCCGGCGATGTCGAGGCGGAGGCCGCCGAGCACCAGCACCTCGCTGGCGTCCTCGACCGCGTCGCCGCCGTTCTGCAGCCGGCGGAGGACCGCCTTTACCCGCAGCACCACCTCGCGCGGGCTGAAGGGCTTGCTGATGTAGTCGTCCGCCCCCAGCTCGAGCCCGACGATGCGGTCGACCTCCTCGCCGCGGGCGGTCAGCATGACGATCGGCACCCGCGCCGTGGGGCCCTCGCGCTTCAGCAGGCGGGTGAGCTCGAGCCCGTCGAGGCCGGGGAGCATGAGGTCGAGGAGAATGAGGTCGGGGGTCTCGCGGCGGACGGCGTCGAGGCCGCTGTCGCCGCGCCGCGCGGTCTCCACCTCGAAGCCCTCCTTCTCGAGGTTGTACTGCAGGACCTCGGCGATATCGGGCTCGTCTTCGATCAACAGAATTCGTTCGCGTGCCATCGCCGTCAGGCTAGCACGGCGCGTTCCACAGCCACTGCGGAAAGACCTGTGGAAAAGTCCCCCTGGAAGCGCCGCCGCGCCCGCCGCAAGGGCCTTTGGTCCGCTTTGAACAAGGAGCTGTGCATGCGGCCTAAGCTCTTTATCTGTCGTAGTTGTAAAAAAATCTCCGAGCGTGTTGCACCACCGTCGGAGAGGCCGCAGGACCCGTCGCCGAACTTTCCACAGCACACCGGTGAACGGACTGCAACAGGTCTGTTAACTCTCTGTGACAGCGGAACTTAGAGTACCCGCTTTCCGCACCTTTCTTTACAAAGGCAGGTGCAAAAAGCGCTTACCGCCGCATCACCGCGCCGCGGTTTCGAGGCCCTGGCGGACGGTCAGGCGGCGGCCGAAGACCGCCTCGAAGTAGTCCGCCCCGGCGCGCGCCGCCTCGAGCTCGAGCTCGACGTCGTAGCGCGAGAGGACCTCGAGGGTGACCCGGCGGGCGCGGATCGCGGCGTAGATCTCCTCGACCCGCGAGGCGTGGGTGCGGTCGAGCGAGTCGGCGAGGCGGAGGAGCACGGTGAGCTTGGCGATCGTCCGCTGCTGCCAGGGCTTGAGCGCCGCCAGCGTCTCCTGGCGCTCCGGGCGCGGCTTCGCTCCGCGGTGGTGGCGGGCGACGTGGGCGATGATCTCCACCTCGCGCTGGTCGAAGGCGTCGAGGCCGGCGTTGAGGATGAGGTAATAGCTGTGCTTGTGGTGGTTCTCGTAGTTGATCGAGTAGCCGAGGTCGTGGAGGAGGGCGGCGTACTCCAGCCACTCGCGCTCGCGCGGCCCGAGGCCGTGGACCGAGAGGGTGAGATCGAAGAGGCGGACGGCGAGGCGGGCCGTCTCGCGGCTGTGGCGGAGCACGCTCTCGGTACGGCCGGCGAGCTGCAGAATCTGCCGCCGGCGGAGATCCTCCGGCTCGCGCACCGGCGGCACCGGCTGGCCGAGCGCGTCGAGCACCAGGCCCTCGCGCAGCGCCCGGTCGGAGACCTGGAAGCGCTCGACGCCGGCATGGGCGATCACCTCCTCGAGGATGACGGCGCCGGCGAGGAGCGAGTCGGAGCGCGGGCCGCCGACCGGCGGCAGCGCCGCGATCTCGCGCTTGGTGAGGGTCGCCAGGCGGGCGACGAGCGGCGACAGCTCCTTGGCGCGCACCTCGCGGAGCGCCCCGCCGGCCCCCTTCCAGTTGCGGCCGGCGAAGAGGTCGCAGAGGTCGGCGCAGCAGACCGCCGTCCCCGAGGTGGCGATCAGCCGCTCGAGCGCCGGCTCGGCGGCGGTCCCCGACGGCCGGCCGAGCTCGGCGAGCGCCTCGCGGACCCGGCGGCGCAGGCGCTCGAGCTGCTCGGCCGGCGGCGGATCGCCGCGCAGCAGCACCGCCAGGCGGAGCGAGCCGAGGCGGAGCGAGACGGCGCGCCGGACGCTGCCGCCGGCGGTCTCGATCCACTCCGTGCTGCCGCCGCCGATGTCGACCACCGCCGCCGTCCCCGGCCCCAGGTCGACCACCTCGCGGACGGCGCGGTAGATGAGGCGCGCCTCGTCCTCGCCGGAGAGGGTCTGCACCTCGATGCCGGTCTGCGCCTTGATGCGGGCGAGGAAATCGTCGCCGTTCGACGCCTCGCGGACGGCGCTGGTGGCGACCGCCACCACCCGCCGCGCCCCCTTGAGGCTCGCCAGGGTCGTCATCTTGAGCAGCGCCTCGATGCCGTCGCGCATGGCGGCCTCGGAGAGCGCGCCGCGGCCGAGGGCGCTCTTGCCCAGGCGCACCATCTCGCGCTCGCGACCGAGCACCCGGTAGCCGCCGGGGAGCTCCGGGGCGACGACGATCATGTGGATCGAGTTCGAGCCGATGTCGATCGCCGCCAGGCGGTCGGCGCGCGGCCGCCGGCGCGAGGCGGCCGGCGCCGCCGCGCCGAGCGGGTCGGCGGCGGCGGCCTCGCTGCCGGGGAGGGAGAGCGGTTGCACCACGAGAGCCGTCGCCACGCCGCGGATTCTACGGCCAGGAGGGCGCCGTCGGACCTGCCGAATCGGCCGCCGGCGCCGCCCGTCGCAGCGCTGTCACATGGCGCCATTTCGCGCTTGTGTCATGATTACGGCTTGTCTGGCCGAGCGTTTCGCCCGGTGAGATCCTCCCCTCGCGAGGTCGAAAGATCCCGTGTCCGAACCGCGAAAAAAGAGATTCCGCGTCGAGCCCCTGGAGCAGCCGGTCGATCCCGGCGTCCTCTTCCTCAACCGCGAGCTGTCGTGGCTCGAGTTCAACGCCCGCGTGCTCTACGAGGCGGAGGACCCCACGACGCCGCTCCTCGAGCGGCTCAAGTTCATCGCCATCTTCGAGAACAACCTCGACGAGTTCTTCATGAAGCGGGTGGGCGGCCTCGAGCAGCAGCTCGCCTCCAACGTCCGCGAGCTGCCGCCCGACAACCGCACGCCGCGCCAGCAGCTCGCCGAGATCGACCGCGCCGTGCGGCCGATGATCCAGCGCGAGCGGCGGGTGCTCAACGACGAGGTCCTGCCGGCGCTCCGCGAGCACGGCCTGGAGATCCTCGCCTGGGAGGACCTGAAGGCGAGCGAGCGCCGCCACCTCTGCGAGGAGTTCGACAAGAAGCTCTTCCCCATCCTGACCCCGCTCGCCGTCGACCCCGCCCACCCCTTCCCCTTCATCTCCAACCTCTCGCTGTCGCTCGCCGTCTCGGTGCGCTCGCCGGGCGACGGCGAGTTCCGCTTCGCGCGGCTCAAGGTGCCGGGGAGCCTCAACCGCTGGCTGCAGGTGCCGGGGACGCTGCGCTTCGTGCCGCTCGAGGAGGTCATCGGCCACAACCTGGAGCGCCTCTTCCCGGGGATGGAGATCGTCGAGTCCTTCCCCTTCCGCGTCACCCGCAACAGCGACGTGCAGCGCAACGAAGAGGCCGCCGACGACCTCCTCGAGGCGATCCAGGAGGAGCTGCGCGAGCGGCGCTTCGCGACCGTCGTCCGCCTCGAGGTGGCGGCCGGCATGGCGCAGTGGATGCGCGACCTCCTCTCCGCCGAGCTCGAGGTGCGCCCCGAGCAGCTCTTCGAGGTCGCCGGGCCGCTCTGCCTGCGCGACCTCATGCAGCTCGCCTCGGTACCGCTGCCGTCGCTCAAGTACAAGCCGTGGACGCCGATCGTGCCGCCGCGCTTCCATCCCGACCGCGAGGAGGAGACCGACGTCTTCAGCGTCATCGCCGCCGGCGACCTCCTCGTCCACCACCCGTACGACTCCTTCGCCGGCAGCGTCCAGCGCCTGCTCGAGGCGGGCGCCGACGACCCCGGCGTCCTCGCCATGAAGCAGACGCTCTACCGCACCTCGGCCGACTCGACGATCATGCGGGCGCTGATCCGCGCCGCCGAGACCCGCAAGCAGGTAGCGGTGACGGTCGAGATCAAGGCGCGCTTCGACGAGGCGGCGAACATCGAGTGGGCGGAGCGGCTGGAGAAGGTGGGCGCCCACGTCGCCTACGGCGTCGTCGGCCTGAAGACGCATGCCAAGATTGCTCTCGTCGTGCGCCAGGAGAAGGACGGGCTGCGCTGCTACACCCACATCGCGACCGGCAACTACAACGCCGACACCGCCAAGCTCTACACCGACCTCGGCCTCTTCACCTGCCAGCCGGACCTCGGCGAGGACGTGGCGCAGCTCTTCAACCTGCTCACCGGCTACGTCCACCAGCCGAAGTTCCGCAAGCTGCTGGTGGCGCCGTTCAACATGCGGAGCCGCTTCCTCGAGCTCATCCGCCGCGAGGTCGAGCACCAGAAGGCGGGGCGCGGCGGCCACATCATCGCCAAGATGAACGCCCTCGAGGACACCCAGATCATCGAGGCGCTCTACGCCGCCTCGGCGGCGGGGGTGGAGATCGACCTCATCGTCCGCGGCATCTGCCGCCTGCGCCCCGGGCTGCCGGGGAAGAGCGAGACGGTGCGGGTGATCTCGATCATCGGCCGCTTCCTCGAGCACGCGCGGATCTTCTACTTCGGCAACGACGGCAAGCCCGAGTACTTCTTCGGCTCCGCCGACTGGATGTCGCGCAACCTCGACTACCGCGTCGAGGCGATCACGCCGGTCGAGGAGGTGCGCCTGCAGGAGGAGCTGCGCGCCATCCTCGACCTCCAGCTCGGCGACAACGTCAAGGCCTGGGACATGCGCGCCGACGGCAGCTACCTACAGCGCACCCCCGCCGACGGCGAAGAGCCGCGCAACAGCCAGGAGCTGCTGATGCAGCGCTCGCTCGAGCGCGCCGGCCGCTGAGGGCCGGGCACCAGCTCACCACCCCGGGGCCCCGCGGTCCCGTCAACCAGGCGCCGACCCGGCGCCCGAGAGGAAGCCGCTCGCCATGTCAGCAGATCAAGCCTTCGTCCGCACCGCCCTCGATGCGTGGAAGCAGGCCCACGGCCGCATCGACACCCTGCTCGCCGCCTGGAGCGACGAGGATCTCCAGCAGCCGATCGCGCCCGGGCGCAACCGCCGCTACTACCTGATCGGCCACCTCACCGCGGTCAACGATCGCCTGCTGCCGCTGCTGCGCCTCGGCGACCGCCTGCACGCCGAGCTCGACGAGCCGTTCATCACCAACCCGGATCGGACGTCGCCGGCCGACCCGATCTCCGCCGCCGATCTGCGCGCCGCCTGGTCGGAGGTCAATACGAAGCTCGACGCGGCGTTCGATCGCCTGCGCCCGGAAGAGTGGCTGGAGAGGCACGACGCGATCTCGGCCGAGGACTTTGCCAAGGAGCCGCAGCGGAATCGCTTCGCCGTGCTGGTGAGCCGGACGGTGCATAACGCCATGCACGAGGGGCAGATGCGCCTCGCCTCGCACTGAGCGAGCCGGCGGAGAGGAGCAGCGACGCGAGCATCGCGCCTCCCAGCACGGCGAAGAGCACGCGGTATCGCGCCTGCAGGCGGCGGATCGCGGCGAAGCCCAGCCCGGCGGCGAGCGCTCGCGACGACCAGTAGAGCTGCAGGGGGACGAGGAGGAGGCCGAGGCCGCCGAGCCAGACGGCGACGACGCCGGCCGCCGCCAGCCCGGCGAGCAGCGCGTAGGCGGCGGTGAAGACGGCGAGGCCGGCGAGGAAGGCCGCCTTCTTGCCGAAGGCGACCGCGTTGGTGCGGATCCCGTTGCCGGCGTCGACCTCGGCGTCGCGCACCTCCTGGTTGAGGTGCCCGGCCATGAAGACGAGCCCGAAGAAGAGCGCGAGAGCGAGGTCCGCCCCGCCGGCGGCGCGGAACAGCGAGACGCCGAGCAGGAAATGGAGCATGCCGCCGACGAGGTGGAGCAGCGAGCCGAGGACGGGGATGCCCTTGGCCGGCGACGACGAGTGGGAGTAAAGAAAGCTGCAGAGGGCGATGGCGGCGGCGATCGCCAGCGGCCGCGCGCCGAGCGTCGCGAAGAGGGCGAGCGAGAGCGCCAGGAGGCCGATCCAGAGCCGTAGGACCTGCCTCCGGCGGATGCCCTTCGCCGCGAAGACGCCGCCGAGCCGGTTGGTGTCGTTCAGATCGGCGTCCGCCCCCGCCCAGTCGTTGAGCGCGAAGACGTGCGCCACGAGGAGGAAGTTGGCGGCGGCGAGGACGGCGATCGCCGCCAGCCGGCCGACGGTCGGCGTCCCCACGGCCGTGGCGGCGCCGAGGAGCGGCGCGCCCTGCAGCACCAGGATCTCGCGATAGCGCAGACAGGAGAGGAGCCGGCCGGCGAGCCCGCCGCTCGGCGCGCCCGGTACTCTCGGCGCTCGCGGCGCTCTAACCCCGCGCTGCATGTCCCCCCGGCCGGGCTCCCGGTCGCAAACCCTGGCGCTTGGCGTCCTCGAGGTACAGCCGCAGCCAGAGCGCCAGCCCGAAGTCCTCCGACCAGTAGTAACGCCCGGCGCGGGCGCTGAGGTCGTTGTGGTAGAGGAGGGGCGGCGTGCGGCGGAGCAGCGCGAAGTCGTCCGCCGCCAGGCGCTCGAGGAGGGCGAGCCGCTCGGCGGACCGATCCGCCGAGAGCGCTCGGTGGTCCGCGCCCAGCAGGCCGTCGAAGTGCCGGCCCATGGCGAGCCAGACCTCCTGGTCCGCGAACGGCGTCCGCAGGCGCGCCTCGGGGAGGCGGAGCGGGCAGCCGGCGCGGCGGAGATCCACCAGGCGGACGATCGGCACCAGGGGCGCCTCCCGGTAGTAGACCCACAGCCGCTCCTCGCCAGCCGAGGTACGAAGGGCGCCGCACAGCGCCTTCGCCGCCGGCGGGTCGGCCTCGGCGAGGAAGAGCAGGACGTGCAGCTGGATCCCGAGGTCGGCGGGATCGGGATCCTGCCCGGGATCGATGCAGCGGTACTCGGCGCGCGGCGCCAGCCAGGTGCGGTAGAAGCCGTCGGCGGTGCGGTAGCGGGCGAGGGTGGCGAGCGCCGCCGCGCGCAGGTCGGGCCGGGCGTCGCCGGCCAGCCTCCAGGCGAGCGCGGTGTCGTCGGCATCGGGGGTGATGGCGCAGCCGAGCGCCGGGATGGTCGGGCCGTCGGGCCGGCCGTGGTAGCGCACCAGCCCGCTCGCCTCGATCTGGTCGCCGAGGTGGCGCCGCGCCCGCGCCACGCTGTCGCCGAGGCCCGCCGGCGACGCCACCGGCGCCAGCAGGTCGATCATCATGGCGGTCAGATAGGTGTTCATCTCGGCGCGCGGCCGCTCGAAGCGCGGCGCGCTGGTGTAGGCGGTGAGCCAAAAGCCCGCCGGCTGCTGGCCGGCCCGGATGCGCGCCGCGGCCTCCTCCGCGCTGGCGAAGAGATCGACGCCGCGATGGGCGCCGCCCGCCGATACCTCCGGCGCCGCCGCGCCGCCGGCGAGGACGGTGAGATCGCGCCGGGCGACCGGCAGGGCGACGGCGCTCCCCTCGATGCGGGCCGCCGCGGCAAGAACGTGCCGTCCGGGGCTCACCTCCCCGGTCGCCAGGGAGATCCGCCAACCGGCCGGCGCGGTCTCGCGAAGCGAGCCCCTGACGTCGGCCCGGTCGAAGAACGCCGCGGTGACAGCGCGCGGGCGGCCATCGAGGGTGATCTCCAGAGCGTGCGGCGAACGGCCGTCGACGAGCGCCCAGCCTTCGACGGTGATCGGCGTGCCGGCGGTGACGGCGGCGCCGGCGGTGCGGGAGTCAATCGCGCGGCCGCCGGCGGTGACGCGGTCGATGCTGCCGATCGCCCGCGACTGCGCCCGCCAGCTGCGGAAGGAGGGATCGATGGGCGCCGGTGGGTGGCGCAGCTCGGCGATGAAGGGAGCGTTCGCCGGCTCCCACGCCGCCCGCATCTCGCCGGGGCCCGGGCGGACGGCGTAGATCGCCGTCTCGCTGGCGCCGGTGTACCAGAAGGCGCCGACCGCCTGCACCGCGATCGAGACACCGACCGCCGCCACGAAGAGGGCGCGGCGGCCGCCCTTGAGCGCCGCGAGCGCCGGCGGCAGCATCCAGACGAGGAGAGGCAGCAGGTCGGTCAGCCAGCGCGGACCCCAGGCGTAGCCGGCGCGCCAATCGGTCTTCGCGTAGAGGAGGACGAGGGCGACCGCCGCCGCGCCGCTGGCGAGGGTGAGCTGGCGGGTGCCGCGATCGCGCAACCCGCGGCGGAAGCCGGCGGGGACGAGGAGGAGGAACGGCGAGAAGACGAAGAGGCCGCGCGCCGGGCTGAGCAGCAGCCCGGCGGCGCCGGCGGCGAAGCCGCTGCGGAAGAAATCGACCGGCCGCTCGAGCCCATAGCCGCCGACGAGGCTGCCGGCGGCCGCCAGGTTGTAGGTCACGACGAGCGCGAGCGGCAGCGCCGCGCCCGCCGCGATCCAGGCCGCCCGGCGCCCGGCCCAGAAGATGCCGTAGATCCCGAGCGCCGCCACCAGGAGAGCGTCGGGAGGGCGGTTGCCGGCGATGAGACCGCAGAGCGCTCCCACCGCGAGCGCCCGCCGCGGCGTGCAGGGGGCGCTGAGGAGAAGGAGGGCGGCGGTCAGCAGCAGCTCGGCGAGGCCGTGCTGCCAGAGCGCCTGGCTGCCGATCATCCAGGTGTCGGTGCCGAGGGCGAAGGCGACGGCGAGCAGCAGGGCATCGGCGGGCGGCGCGCGCCGGCGCAGGAGGAGATAGAAGAGCGCCGCGGCGGCGGCGGCGAGGAGCGAGGCCGTCACCTTCTCCATCATCCGCGCCACGCGCTGCAGCCGCTCCGCCGTCCAGCCGCGGAGGTCGAGGTAGCCGACCGCCGGCAGGTAGAGCGGGGCGACGAGCACCGGCAGCACGACCGGATAGAGCGACAGCGAGTGGCCGGCGCGGCCCTTGGCGATCCAGTACGGCGCGGCGTGCCCCTCGCTCACCGCGCCGACGAGCGGATCGAGGAGCACGCTGCCGTAGCGCCAGATGCCGAACGGCAGATAGCGCGCCGGCAGCGTGTCGCCGCTGCCGATCTGCCGCAGGTTGGCGTTGTAGACCAGCAGGCAGGCGAGGCCGAGCAGGAGGCTGGCGCGCAGGTCGCGCCGGCGCCGCGGCGGCGACAGCGGCTGATCGGCGATGGTGAGCGGCGGAGCTGGGCTCACGGCGGCTCGATTTGGCGGCGGATGCATCGAACGACGGGAGGCGGTGGAATGGCTCGAGAGCCTAGCATGCGCCAGGACGGCGGCGACCTCGCGAGATGACGGCGCGCGCGCTCGCGCACCCTCGATCGACGCGGAACCAGGAGGGCCGAGCGAAGCGGCGCGGCCTGGAACGCATCTTGAAGCCGAGGGACGGCAGGTTCGCCCCGGCCGCCATGTCGGCTGCTCACCGGGGCAAAGGAGAGAAACCATGAGCAACAAGCGATCTGCGATCCTCGCCGCCGTGCTGGCGGCCAGCCTCTACTCCACCGTCGGCGCCGTGCCGCCGGCCGCCGCCGCCGGCTTCGGCATCCGCGTCGACGTGGCGCCACCGCCGATCCGTCGCGAGGTGGTGGTGGTGCGTCCCGGCCCCGGCTACTTCTGGGTCCCCGGCCACTGGGACTGGGCTCCGGCCCAGCGCAACTACGTGTGGGTCGGCGGCGTCTGGGCGAGGCCGCCCTTCCGCCACGCCGTCTGGGTGGGCCCGCGGTGGCGCCGCATCGGCGGCCGCGCCTACTTCGTCGGCGGGCACTGGCGGCATTAAGGCCGCCAATCCGATCGCCGGCACTAGGGCCGTCATTCCGATCGCCGGCGCTCAGACAGCTCGACCGATGATCCCTGCCGCCGGCGCGCCCTGGAGCGGGCGCCGGCGGCAGGCTGTCTCAAGGCTACCCTCAGGCCTCGGGGACCGCGGCGGCGGGGTTCCGGGCGTTGGGCCCGAGGAAGGCGCCGATCTCCGGCGCCTGCGCCACCAGCTCGTCGGCGACCTGCAGCGCCTCTCTCAACAGCGGATCGACCATCGCCTCGTCGCGCCGCAGCAGGCGGCCGACGAGGGTGGCGTCGCGCCAGGGCGAGCTCTCGGCGTCCAGCGGCTCGACCCGGTAGCCGGCCGGCGACGCCGCGATGCGCAGCACGAAGGCGGTACGCCGCTCCGGGCTGCCGGCGGCGGACCAGTCGCCGAGGCTGACGAGCGCCTGCACGCCGCCCTCGGAATGGTTCTCGGCGAAGGCGGCATAGTAGACGGCGTAGGGCGCGCCGTCGCGGAAGACGAAGCCGACGAGGCTCGTGGTCCTGCCGCCGCAGCAGGCGCAGGCACCGTACCGTGGCGGCTCCTGGCGGAGGGTCAGGGTGGGGTTGGCCGTGGTCATGGTCTCTCGGTAGGTCATCACTTGGAGTCTCTCTCTCAGGAGTCGGCGAGCGCTCGGCCGAGGCCGGCGACCTCGTCGAGGAGGTCGTCGGAGCGGCCGTCGAGCCAGCCGTCGGCCACCTCGCGGTATACGCGCTCGCGGCGCTCGCGGTTGAGTCGGGCGAGGGCGAGGAGGCCGGCCTCCCGGCCGCGGCGCTGCTCGGCGCGGAGGAGCTTGGCATCCGGATGCGGCGCCAGCGTCGCAGCGAGGAGGGCCGCGGCGCGCTCCTCGGCGGCGGCGGCGAGGGCTGCCGCGAGCTCGTCGGCGAGGATGTGGGCGTCGTGCAGCTCGCCCAGCAGCTCCTGCAGGCCCTTCACCCGCTTGACGAGCGGCCGCGTCGCCGCGTCGAGCGGGGCCAGCTCGTCGGCGAGCGGCTCGAGGAGATAGCGCAGGCGCTTGGCCGCGATGCGCGCCCGGTGAGCGCGGTCGACGTCCCCCGCGCCGTCGATGGCGGCGAGGCGGGCGCGGAGCTCGGCGACATCGCGCTCCAGCACGACGGCCGTCGCGGCGCCGAGCGTCTCGCGCCGCTCGGGCTCGCCGCGGTCCAGGCGGACCTCGGCGGTGTAGACCGAGAGCCGCTCGCGGAGAGCCGCCGCCAGCTCGTCGAAGCGGCCGGCGGCGCGCTCCTCGATCGAGCGGTAGGCCGCCTCCCGCCGCGCCTCGAGCCGCGCCAGGAGCCAGCGCAGGCCGCTACGGTGGAAGCTGCCGAGGACAGGCGCCTGGGCGCGCAGCCACTCGATCTGCACCTCGGTATCGCGGCCGGCGCCGGTCGAGCCGGCGAGGCGCTTCAGCCGCCGCGCCAGCTTCTTCGGCACGCCGTCGCCGAGCGGCCCGGCATATGCCTGCAGGCAGCTGCGCAGCCGGCGCAGCCCGACGCGGAAGTCGTGCAGCGCCTCGGCATCGTCGCCGCCCGACCGCAGCCGCGGGCGCGCCGCCGCCGCCTGGTCGAGGAAGCCGAGGGCGAGGAGGCGAGCGCCCTCCTCGGGCGGCCGCGCCAGGAGCGCCTCGGAGCGGCCGGCGCGCGCATCGGCGGCCGGGGGAGCGGCGGGCGCGGGATCGACCACGGGATCGTCGGCCACTCTATTCGGCGAGGTCGCGGAGCTGCGCGGGGGAGAGCGCCCAGAGGAGGGTCGCGGTGCCGGCGCCGACCTCGCCCGCGAACTCGATCAGGCAGGCGCCCCCCTTGCGAAAGGCGAAGATGCGCCGCTCGCTGCCGGTGAGCAGCCAGGAGAGGATCAAGCTGATGCTCGGCTCGTGGCCGACGACGGCGACCCGCGCCGCCTTCTGCTTGCGCAGCCAGCGGAGAAAGTCCATCGGCGCGGTGTCGGGCGACAGCTCGTCGATCTCCACCTCGCGGAGGCCGCCGTAAACCGAGTCGAGGATGGCACCGGTCTGCGCGGCGCGGGTGAGCGGGCTGGTGGCGAGGAGGTCGATCTCCGGCACCAGCCGGCGCAGGCCGCGCGCCGCCTGCTTCATGCGCTTCCGCCCCTCGTCGGTCAGCGGGCGGAGGCGGTCGTCCTTGCCGGTGCGCGCGAAATCCTCGCGCTCGACGGCGATGGCGTGGCGGACGACGAGCAGCTCCATAAGATAGAGATATCGCTTTCCTCTCGGCGTTGCAAAGCCGGCGTTGCAAAGCGCGGGCCGCCGGCGCGGCGGGCAGGCCGCTAGTTGCGCAGGCGCAGGAAGGTGAGGAACGACAGCGGCCGCGTCCCGTAGGTGGGCTCGAGGGCGATGGGGAGGAGAGAGACGTCGCCCATCCCGCCGAGGCCGACCCGCAGGCCGCCGGGGCCGCCGGTGATGATGTCGTAGACGTAGCCCGCCGCCAGCTTCCCCACCGGGAAGGTGCGCCCGAAGAGGGGGTTCGTCGGGTCGCGGGCGAAGAGCTCGTCCTCCTCCACCCGCTCGGCGCGGACGAAGGCGGTCTGCCCTTCCCGCGGCGACAGCGAGGCCTCGAAGAGGAAGGCGTCGAGGGTGTGCCCCGAGCTCTTGGCGTTGCGCCCCCAGGCGAAGGTCGCCTGCAGGTTGCCGCCGTTGGCCAGCCGCTGGTCGTAGATGCCCGAGGCGGTCGAGCGGGTGGTGTCGACGTCGGGCTCGAGCTGCTCCGGCGCCTTCAGGCGGCCGGAGCTCACCTGGAACGACCAGTCCGGCATCGGCTGCCAGGAGAGGCGGGCGGCGTAGGAGTCGAGGGGGTGGATCTCGATGTCGGTGCGGTGCTGGTCGGGCTCGCGGCCGTTGAAGACGCGAGCCCTCGAGCTTCACGCCGCCGGCGATCCAGCCCACGGTGGCGACGCCGTAGCTGATGTGGGTCGAATCGAGCCAGTGGTGGGAGATCGGCGTCTCGGGGTTGTCCATCCCCGAGATGCGGTGCATGTAGGCGGGCGGCCCCAGCGCCGGCTCGCCGGGCAGGCCGACGTAGACGAAGCCGGAGCTGGCGGCGCCGAGCGGATGGCTGTAGGACGCCGGCGAGCTCCATGAAGAGATCGTGCGGATGCTGGCGGTCGACCAGCGGTGGTCCGCCGTCGGCGGTCTCGCCGGTCTGCAGCAGGAGCGGGTAGCCGCGGGCGCCGATCGTCCACGGCTCGGCGGAGACCATCGCCCGGAAGCTCAGCCGGCCGTCGCCCGCCGCCCGGCTCCCCATCAGCATCGCCATGTTGGAGCTGAAGCCGGTCTCGGCACCGCGCCGGCCGCCCTGGTGGTCGAGGACCAGGCTCAACATGCCGTGGACCATCATCTGCCAGGGGCCGGCAGTGAAGTGAAAGCCTTCGTGCGGCGACGACTCCGGCTGCCAGGAGGTCCCCGAGGCCTCGCGGGTCATCGTGTAGGGGCCGAGGAGGGCGTGCATCGAGTGCATCCCGTGCTCGCCCATGCCCTCCATGCCGGCCATGCCCGCCAGCCCCTGCATGCCGTCCATGCCCGGCATGGCGTGCAGGCTCTCGCCGTGGTCTCCCTCGCCGCCGTTCGGAGCGGCGGGAGGTGCGGCGGCCGGCGGGGCGCTCGCGGTCTGCGCGGCGAGGGCGAGCGCGCCGCCGCCGAGCACCGCGGCGAGGCCGAGCGCCAGGGTGCGCCCGAGGAGCGGGCGAGCGGTCTGCGGCAAGGTCTTCATCCCTTCTTACTCCATACGGCGAGCGGCTTCGACTGGACTGCGGCCGGACTGCGCCGGGGGCGCGCGGGGTCCCGGCGGCTCACGACGATCCAGCGGCTCCAGCCTGACGCGGGGCGCTCAGCCAGCCGGCGAGGACGAGGAGGATGCCGACGGCGATGAGAGCGAGCCCGGCGAGGGAGCGCCCGTGGTCCGCCGCGGCGGCGCTCGTCGCGGCAGCCATCAGCCGCTGCGGCCCGGCGTCGTGGGGAATGATGAAGAGGCCGATCGCCGTCGACAGGAAGCCGAGCGCGGCGAGCTTCATGGCGAAGGGGGTGCGCTCCGGGCGGCCGAGCTGGCGGCCGATGGTGCTCCGCGTGTAGCCGTAGGAGAAGTAGATCGAGAGGCCGAGGATCAACCAGCCGATGAAGCGCCACCACGAGGCCGGCGGCAGGTAGACCATGAGGAAGAGGCAGGAGCCGGCGCCGAGGAGCGGCAGGAACCAGTCGCCGAGCGGCACCCGGAACGGGCGGTGGCGCAGCGGGTCGCGGCGGCGCAGGATGAGGATGCCGACGCAGACGAGGACGAAGGCGAAGAGGGTGCCGATGTTGGTCAGGTCGACCATCTCGTCGATGCTGGCGAAGGCCGCCACACCGCCCACCAGGACGCCGGTGAGGATGGTGGTGACGTGCGGCGTCTTGAAGCGCGGGTGGACGCGGGCGAAGGCCGGCGGCAGCAGGCCGTCGCGGGCCATCGAGAAGAAGATGCGCGGCTGGCCGAGCTGGAAGACGAGCAGGACGGCGGTGTGGGCGATCACCGAGCCGAAGGCGACGAAGATCGCCGCCCACTTGGCCTGCGGGGCGACATAGTTGAGAGCCATGGTGAGCGGCTCGGCCTGCTCGGTCGCCAGCCGCAGCTTGAGGACGTTGTACGGCATCATGCCGGTGAAGACCGCCGCCACCGCCGATGTAGAAGATGGTGCAGATGACGAGCGAGGCGATGATGCCGATCGGCAGGTCGCGCGACGGGTTCTTGGTCTCCTCGGCGACGGTCGAGACGGCGTCGAAGCCGATGTAGGCGAAGAAGACGATCGCCGCGCCGGCGAAGGTGCCGCGCCAGCCGTTGGGCTGGAAGGGCACCCAGTTCGCCGCCATGGTGTGCGGCGAGACGTAGTAGAAGGCGGCGCCGATGAAGAAGAGGAGGACGAGGATCTTGATCCCCACCATGATGGCGTTGAAGCCCGCCGACTCGCGGATGCCCCACACCAGGACGATGGTGATGACGGCGACGATGAGGAAGGCGAGGAGGTTGAAGACGATCGGCACGCCGAAGATGTGAGGCGCGCTCGCCGCGATGGCGGGGAGTCGAGCGCCGGTGCGGAAGTCGGTCGCCAGCCAGAGCGGCACGCGGATGCCGAAGCCCTCGAGGAGCGAGCGGAAGTAGTTGGCCCAGCTGATCGCCACGGCGACGTTGCCGACGGCGTACTCGATGATGAGGTCCCAGCCGATGATCCAGGCGACCAGCTCGCCCAGGGTGGCGTAGGAATAGGTGTAGGCCGAGCCGGAGATCGGCACCATCGAGGCGAACTCGGCGTAGCAGAGGGCGGTGAAGGCGCAGACGATCGCCGTGATGGCGAAGGAGATCATCAGCGACGGGCCGGCACCCGGGCGAGCGGCGTCGCCGGCCGCGGCGGTGCCGATGGTGGCAAAGATGCCGGCGCCGATGATGGCGCCGATGCCGAGGAGGGTGACGCTGAACGCTCCCAGCCCGCGCTTCAGCGAGGCGCCGCTCTCCGCCGTCTTGAGGATCTCGTCGAGGTTCTTGGTCTGGAAGATGCCGCGCAGCAGGGAGGCCTCCTCGATCATCTCGGGCGCTGCCGCGCGATTCGCCAGGCGGGCCGTTTCGCCGCAACGCGCAGGCTCCAGGATCGTGCCGTAAGGCGGCGAAAGTCTGTCATGGGAAAGCCGCCCTCGCAACGGAGAGCCGCGGCGCCGGAGCGAGCGCCGGCGCCGCGGCGCGCCCGCTGTCACCCTCTCGGCGGCTGGCGGCACCGGGAACCCGATGCCCTGCTGCGCTCCGTATTCTCAAAGGATTTGTCGGCGGGTGGCTTTTCGTCTAGGATTCGCCCCGCTCTATTTGAACCAAGCGTCGAACCATCGCGTTGAGCCACAGCGCGAATGCAGAGCGCGAACCGCAGCTCGATGGCGCGCAGGATCTTCGGGCCGCAGCTTTTGGGGTCGCTGAAGGGTGGGGCTGCTCTTGACCGTCGCCGGGATGGGCAGACGATTTGCATCGGCAAAGCGGGAAGGGAGGACCAAGGTTGCCGGTCAACGGGGTCGAAGGGCGTAAAACCGCTGCATCTGTCGCCTGTGCGGCCCTCTTGACAAGGGGGCGAGCGCCGCTAAGATGCCGAGGTTCTCAGGAGGACCATTCCGCCTCCCCACTCCGGGCTCCCATGCTGTACCGGCCGGGTATCACCTCTCCCTCCCATCGTCGGAACCAAATCTGGGGTTGACCCTTCTAATCTAGGGAAGTGGCGCTTATGCACAAGAAAACGAGCCTGCCCAGCCTGCTCCTCCTCCTCCTCGCCCTCCCCGCGCTCACCGGATGCAACAAGTTGGAAGCCCGCGTCCAGCTCAAGAAGGGGAACGAGCTCTACCACAACGAATCGTACACCCAGGCCCTGGAGGTCTTCCAGAAGGGCCTGCAGCTCGACCCCGACGCCACCTTCGCCTGGCGCTCGGTGGGGCTGACCGCCCTCGCCCTCTTCAAGCCGGGCGACGACAGCCCGAAGAACGTCGGCTACGGCAAGACCGCCACCGACGCCTTCGAGAAGTACCTCATCGATTACCCCAACGACAAGAAGGTCCGCGACTACCTGCTGTCGACCTACGTCAACGCCAAGCGGTACGACGAGGCCCTCGCCTATATCGACCGGCGCTCGCAGGAGGCTCCCGCCGAGCTGCCCGACGCCGGCAAGGTGAAGGTCAACATCCTGTTGCAGGCCGGCAAGCTCGAGGACGCCTGGAAGCTGATCCAGCAGCAGCCGGCCTCGCAGTCGAAGGCCGAGGCGCTCTGCTCGATCGGCGTCACCGCCTGGGGCAAGTCCTATAACGACGCCACCATCGACCACGACACCCGCGAGCATCTCGTGGACGTCGGCCTGCAGTCGGTCGACCAGGCGCTCAAGATCAAGCCCGACTATTTCGAGGCGATGGTCTACAACAACCTGCTCTTCCGCGAGAAGGCGAAGATGGAGGTCGATCCCAACCTCCGGCTGCAGTACCTCAGTCAGGCCAACGAGTGGCAGCAGAAGGCCCTGGCCTCGCGCAAGAAGACCGGCGGGGCGAAACCGGCGGTCGCGCCCGCGAAATCTTAAGACTCCCCGAGGTGGCAAGATGTTCGAAGACTCACTGATGGAGCTCGAAGAAGCGAGGCAGAAGAAGCGGTCCGCGCGTCCGCGCTGGCTGTCGCTACCCGTCGCGGTGGTCCTCCACCTCGTCGTCCTGGCGGGGGTCGTCTTCGCCCAGTACTGGCAGGTTCCCGAGGTCCCGGAGCCGCCGATCAACGTCGTATTCCTGAACACCGCGGCGCCTCCTCCGCCGCCGCCGCCTCCTCCGCCGCCGCCGCCGGCCGCCCACTCGACGCCCAAGGTGATCCCCACCAAGGTGACGCCGATCATCGAGCCGAAGACGCCGGTGCAGCCGGTGCAGATCCCCGAGCAGGTGCCCAAGGCGCCCGACACGCCGGAGGATGCCGGCGTCGAGGGCGGCGTCGTCGGCGGTGTCGAGGGCGGCGTCGCCGGCGGCGTGCTGGGCGGCGTGGTGGGAGGCGTCGTCGGCGGCACGCCGGGCGGCGTGCCGGGCGGCGTCGTCACCGACGAGCCGCTGCGCGTCGGCGGCGGCGTCAGCCGGCCCGAGCGCCTGACCGCGCCGCCGCCCGCCTACACCGAGGTGGCGCGCAAAGCCCGCCTGCAGGGCACCGTCATCGTCGAGGCGGTCATCGACGAGACCGGCCATGTCACCAACGTCAGGGTCCTCAAAGGGCTGCCGATGGGCCTCGACAAGGCCGCCGTCGAGGCGGTCAGCAGGTGGACGTTCAAACCCGCCATGTTCCAGGGCAAACCGGTCAAGGTGTATTACACACTCACCGTCAACTTTCAGGTGCAGTAGCGCCTGGGCTGGAAAAGGAGAAGAGCAATGATGGACATGTCACCAGTAGCCCTGTGGACATCCATGGGGTTGATCGCCAAAGGGGTCGTCATCATCCTCGCGGTGCTGTCGATCTACTCCCTCGCCATCTCGGTCGAGCGCCTGATCGTCTTCGCCCGCGCCAAGAAGCAGTCGCTGCAGTTCGCCAAGCTGGTGACCGAGCACCTCAAGCAGGACCGTCCGCAGGCGGCGATCGACGCCGCCAAGAAGTTCCCCGGCAGCCACCTCGCCCGCGTCGTCTCGGCGGGCCTGCTCTCCTACCAGTACGAGCGGGAGACCAGCCCGCTGTCGGGTGACGAGGTGGTCGACGCCGCCAACCGCGCCATCGAGCGCGCCACCCTGCTCACCTCCGCCGACTTCCGCCGCGGCGTCGGCAGCCTGGCGACGATCGCCACGACGGCCCCCTTCATCGGCCTCTTCGGCACCGTCATCGGCATCATCAACGCCTTCCGCGGCATGGCGGCGACCGGCTCGGGCGGCATCGGCTCGGTCTCCGCCGGTATCGCCGAGGCCCTCGTCACCACCGCCATCGGACTCTTCGTCGCCATCCCGGCGGCCTGGATGTTCAACATCTTCACCAACAAGCTCGAGCGGCTGAACGTCGAGATGGCCAACTCCTCGTCCGAGCTGCTCGACTTCTTCATCAAGAAGGATCGCACCCGCAATGCGCCTGCATCACGGTAAGAGCCTGCTCCCGGTCAGCCAGGTCCGGAGCGACATCAACGTCACTCCCCTGGTCGACGTCTGCCTGGTGCTGCTCATCATCTTTATGGTGGTGACGCCGATGCTCCAGAAGGGCGTCAACGTCGCGCTGCCGGAGACCAACCAGCCGGAGACGATGCCGGAGAACCAGAAGCAGCTCTCGGTGTCGATCAAGAGCGACGGCTCGGTCTACGTCGGCTCGAACTACGTCCCCGAGCCCGGCCTGCCCGCCGCCTTCAAGACGGCGCACGACGGCAATCCGGACCGCGAGATCATCGTCAAGGGCGACGCCAGGCTGGCCTACAAGGACGTGCGCAAGATCATGAAGGTCATCAACGAGGCGGGCTTCACCCGCGTCGGCCTGATCACCGAGAAGAAGAAGAAGGCTTGAGGGCGGTAAGCCCGGTTTTTGAGCGCGAGCTCGCGAGGTAAAGCACATGGCGATGAGTGTAGGAGGTAGCGGCGGAGTCAAGAGCGACATCAACATCACGCCGCTGGTCGACGTGGTGCTGGTGATGCTGATCATCTTCATGGTCGCCACGCCACTCACCCAGAGGGGTTACGGCGTGCAGGTGCCGCCGAAGGTGGAGACCAACACTCCGCCGCCGCCGAGCGCCGACCAGATCATCGTGCGCATGGACAAGGACGGCAGGGAGTTCATCAACAAGGACATGATCACGCCGGCGGACTTTCCGGGCCGGCTGAAGCAGGCGCTGACCAACCGCTCGTCGAAGGTGGTCTTCTTCGCCGCCGACGGCGACCTGCTCTACGGCCAGGTGGCGGAGTTCATGGACACCTGCCGGCAGAACGGCGCGCAGAACCTCGGCATCGTCTTCGACGACCTGAGGCCGACGGCCGGCCTGGCGCAGGCGATCACCCCGCAGGCGGCTCCTGCCGCGCCGGCGCCCGCACCGCACTAGAAGAAACCCACGCAGGGGCCGCGCGGCGGCCCACAGCTCTTCTCCCTGATCGGGCGGCCCAGCCGCCCGATTTTTTTGTCTTCTGAGCGGGTGTCGGCACGGCTCGCGAGCCGGCGGGAACCGCCGGCGGCGGCCGCCGGTCTAACCAGGAGACAGCCCTCCGCCCGCGCGCGCTCCGCGCAACGAAGCACAACATCGCTCAAACATCAGGGAACTAAGACGCAGCGGCCTGGTCTAATCAGGGGAGAAGGTAACGGCAGCGGGATCGACCGTCAGCCGGCGACCTTCCACACGAGGCGGCCATGTTCGAGAACTCATTCGTCGTCGCGCAGCGCAAACGGGGAGTGCGGCGGTGGCTCTCCCTGCCGCTCGCCGTGGCGCTCCACCTGGTGGTGCTCTCCGGGCTCGTCTTCGCGCAGTACTGGAGCCTCGAGACCCTCCCCGAGCCGCAGGTGACCGAGGCGTTCCAGGTGGCGCTGCCGCCACCGCCGCCGCCCGCCGCGCAGCGCGGCACGGCGGCGCCGCAGACGGTGCGCCATCAGGCGGCGCCCACCGTGGTGCCGACGCCGACGCCCACCCGGCCCACCCAGCCGACCGCGCCCAGCGAGCACTCCATCCCGCTGCCGGAGCCGCCCTCCGACGATCAGGTCGGAATTCCCGACGGCGTCCTCCACGGCGACCCGAACGGCGATCCAGACGGCGATCCCAACGGCATTCCCGGCGGTGTGCGCGGCGCCGTCCCGCTCCCCCAGCCGCCGCAGGACGACCAGGCGGTGCCCTTCCGCAACGAGATGACGAAGCCGAAGGTCGTCTATCAACTGCAGCCCCAGTACACCGAGGTGGCGCGCCGCGCCCGCCTGCAGGGGACGGTGATCGTCCAGGCGGTGATCGACGAGAGCGGCCGCGTGCTCGACGTGCAGGTGCTCAAGCGGCTCGGCATGGGGCTCGACCACTCCGCCGCCGACGCCGTGGCACAGTGGCGCTTCACCCCCGCGACCCTGAACGGCAGGCCGCTCAAGGTCATCTACACGCTGACCGTCAACTTCACCGTGCAGTAGCGCGGCGCGGAGCGAGAGGAGCCAGCCAATGCGAGCACGACCTGTCGCAGCGAGCGCGCTGCGCGCCGAGATCAACGTCACCCCGCTGGTCGACGTCTGCCTGGTGCTGCTCATCATCTTCATGGTGGTGACGCCGATGCTCAAGTCGACGGCCGTAGCGCTCCCCGAGACGGCGCGGCCGGAGGCGATGCCGGAGAGCGGCGGCGAGCTCAGCATCACGCTGGGCGAGGACGGCGCCATCCACGTCGGCTCGCGGGCGGTGGCCGAGGGCGAGCTGCCGGCGGTGCTGGCGGCGCTCCACGCGGTGAATCCGGACCGCCGGATCGCCCTCAAGGCCGACCGCCGGCTCCCCTACCGCAGCGTGCGGCGGGTCCTCGCGCAGCTCGAGGCGGCGCATTTCGAGCGCGCCGGCCTGGTGACGGAGAAGAGAAGGCCCTAGCACCAGCGCTTATGCGCTCTTGACAATGGGAGGTCGGAGGCTATGCTTCGAGCAGATCTCGTCGCCGCGAGCCCGCTGCTCGATCCATCGCCCCGACCTATCGCCTCCGCACTTCGAGGCTTGAGGAGAACGCCCATGTTGAACAAGAGTCTGTTGCGCGGGCTGGCGCTGGCCGCGAGCCTCGCCCTCGTCGCCTGCTCCAAGCCGCCGCAGAGGGAATTCGACGCCGCGCAGTCGCAGCTCGACCAGGCCAAAGCGGCCGGCGGCGAGTCGTACGCCGCCGATTCCTACGGCAAGGCGCAGGAGTCGATGACCCAGGCCAAGGCGGAGATGGACGCGCAAGCCGGCAGGATGCGCCTGCTGCAGAGCTACGGCAAGGCCAAGGCGCTCATCGTCAAGGCGGAGGCCGACGCCGCCAAGGCGCGCACCGACGCCGAGGGCGGCAAGGTGCAGGCGCAGCAGGACTCGCAGATCGCGCTCGACCAGGCCAAGGCCGAGCTCGATCGCGCCGCGGGGGCCGTGGCCACCGCCCCCGCCGGCAAGGACACCAAGGCCGACATCGAGGCGATGCGGGGCGACCTCGCCGCCCTGCGCTCGACGCTCGCCGAGGCGCAGGCGGCCTTCGGCAACGCCGACTACGCCACCACCCGCCAGAAGGCGGACAAGGTGAAGCAGGAATCGGCCGCGATCAGCGCCGACGTCGCGCACGCCGCGCACAAGGCTCGCCGCACCTGAGGCGCGGAGCCGCGCGGTGGGAGCGGATCGTCGCCGGCGGCAGGCCGTGACGCGGCCGAGAGAGCTCGCCGGCCTCCTGCTGCTGGCCGCGGCCTCCGGCCTGGCGCCCGCCTGCGCCAGGCGCGAGACGGCGGAGCCGGCGGCGATCGAGCGGGCGCGCGGAGCGCTGCGGCGGGCGCGGATCGAGGCGCCCGGCCTCGCCCCGGCGGAGCTGGCGCGCGCCGTCGCCGCCTCGGCCCGCCTCGAGCGCCGCCTCGCCGAGGAGCGCGACAGCCTCTCGCTCGCGCGGCGCGAGCCCATCGCGCCGCTGGCCGAGGAGGCGGAGTCCGCTGCCGACATCGCGCTCGCCGCGGCGCTCCGCGAGGGAGCGCGCCGGCACGCCGAGCTCGCCGGCCGCCATGCCGAGCTCTCCCGCCGCCTCGCCGCGCTCGACGGCTTCGTCGACCGCACGCCCGCCGATCAGGGTCTCCACGAGCGCTTCGGCCGGGCGCGCCTGGAGCTCGACATGGCGGCGACCGCCCTCGCGCCCGGCGCTCGCGGCGGCCTGCCGCAACCGGCCGCGCTCGAAACCGCCGCCGCCCGTCTGGCCAACGCGGCGGCCAGGCTCGACGCCGCCGCGGCGGATCTCGACCGCCTCGAGGGCCGGCTCGGCGAGCGCTACGCCCGGCTCCGCGATCCGGCGCTCGTCCGCCGCTGGCAGTCGTGGGTGGACGAGACGTTCGCCGGCAGCCGACAGGGGGGCGCCGCGGTCGTCGTCGACAAGCTCGCCGGCCGCTGCTACCTCCTCCAGGGCGGCCGCCTCACGGCGGCCTTCGCCGCCGAGCTGGGGAGGAACGGCCTCGCCGACAAGCTCTATGCCGGCGACGAGGCGACGCCCGAGGGGCGCTATCGGGTGACCGACAAGCGCGACGGCGACGCCACCCGCTACCATCGCGCCCTGCTGCTCGACTACCCGACGCCCGCCGACCTGCGCGATTTCGGCGCCGCGCGCGGCCGCGGCCTGGTGCCCGCCGGCCGCGGACCCGGAAGCGGCATCGAGATCCATGGCCACGGCGGCCGCTCGCTCAACTGGACGAACGGTTGCGTGGCGCTGCGCGACGACGAGATGGAGCGCCTCTTCGCCGCGGTCGAGGTCGGCACGCCGGTGACGATCGTGGGGACGGCACGCCTGCCGGGAGCTGCCGGCGCCGCGCCGCCGGAGGGCGCGCGGCCGTGATCCAATCCGCGGCGAAACCGCCGGACCGCCCCTCCGGCGTCTACGCCATCGCCGGCCGCCGGCGGCTCCCCTCGGCGCCCGCCCTCCTCGCCGCCGCCGGCGCCCTCGTCCTCGCGCTCGTGCTGGCGCTCGCCGCGGGCCTCGCCGGCGGCTTCAGCTACCGCGACCTGGCGAGCGTGCCGTACCCGCCGTACGCAGCGAATCGATCGACTGCGCTCGGCCGCGCCGCCGCACGGCGCCCGCACGGGGTTGACAGCCGCCGGCTGCTCCACCAGCTCGCCGGGGAGACGCCGCACGGCGTCTACATCGCGGTCGACACCATCGCCAACCGGCTCTACCTGAAGCGCGGCGACAGCGTGCTGCGCGAGGCGGTCTGCTCGACCGGCACCGGCGGCGTCCTCGAGGATCCGGCGACCGGCAGGCGCTGGGTCTTCGACACGCCGCGCGGCGCCCACCGGGTGCAGGCGAAGACGAAGAACCCGGTGTGGAACAAGCCGGACTGGGCCTTCATCGAGGACGGCCTCCCCATCCCCAAGAGCGCCGCCGAGCGCGTCGACACCTACTCGCTCGGCAGCTATGCGCTCTACCTCGGCGACGGCTATCTCATCCACGGCACGCTCTATCAGCGCCTCCTCGGCCGCAGCGTCACCCACGGCTGTGTGCGGCTGGGCGACGACGACCTGGAGGCCGTCTTCAACGCGGCGCCGATCGGCACCCGCGTCTACATCTACTGATGGCGCGGCCGTTCGCATCGCCCCGTTGTGCGGCAAGGCCGGCGGCCAGGCTCGCCGTCGCCCTCCTCGCGCCGGCGCTCGCCGCGCTCACCGTGGCGGCCGGAGCGGCGCAGCGACCGGAAGCTACCGCGGCGCGGCAGCCGGGAGCCGCCGCCGCCGAGCGGGCGCGCGGCGCCGCGCTCGCGAGCGAGCTCGAAGCGGTGCGCAGCCACCAGCTCTACCTCGTCCTCGATCCCTCCGACCACGCGCTCGAGCTGCGGGCCGAAGGTCTCACGCTCCGTCGGTTCCCCGTCGAGAGCGCGCTCTTCGGCCGCTCGCGCCTCGCCGCCGGGGAGCTCGCCTGGCCGGCGGCGGCCTTCACCCTCGTCTCCCAGCTCGCCGAGACCGAGCGGCCGAAGATCCCCATCCAGGCTCCGGAGGCCGATCCCGCCGATTCCCGCGCGCCGGTGCACGTCACCGCCTCGCCGGCCTTCGGCGCCGCGCGCGACGAGGCCTTCGGCAGGATCCCCCCCTACTACCGGCTGCGCTTCGACCCGCCGCTCGACGTCTCGATCCTCGGCGAGGCGGGGGTCGCCGGCCTGCCGGGCAGGCTGTGGCGCGCCCGCCATCGCCTGCTCGAGGGTTGGGAAGCGCTCGCCGCCACCCTCCGCGGCCAGGAGGTGCCGCCGCGCGTCGTCCTCACCATGACGCCGGACGAGGCGCGCCGGCTATTCGTCGTGCTGCTGCCGAAGATGCGCCTGGTGCTGGCGGGACCGCCGCGGCCGGCGGGGAGCTGAGAGCTCTCTCGCCCTAGCGCCCGGTCATGCGATGCCGCAGCCGCCCCAGCAGGCGGTTGACCGGGTTGTCGCGCGCCACGAAGCTGAGCACCGGCTGGCGGCGCAGGCCGACCTCGCGCTGCAGGGCGATCAGTTCGAGGTGGTGGGGATCGATCTTCAGCCCCCTCGCGAGGGCGCGGACGGCGCCGCGCCGGTCGCCGGCGAGGAGCTCGACGCGGGCCAGGTTGAGGTAGTTCTCCGGCTGATAGAACTCGACCTTGATGGCGTGCCGGCAGAGCTTCACACCCTCCTCGACCCGCCTCTCGCAGCGGGCGATCCCATAGCCGAGGTAGGAATAGAAGAGGCCGGGCAGCGCGCTGCGGTCGACGGACTGCGCGAGATAGCCGAGGATGGCGAGACCGCGGTCCCACTCGCCGGCTCGGCAGAGGTCGAGCCCCCGGCGAAGGGTGTCCGAGATCTCCGGACGGCCGCTCCTCGCGCTCCGGTCGAACGGTGGGGACATGCCGGGAAGATTATAGAAAGATGCGCATTCAAATTCGAGTCGGCGGCGCAGACGAAGGCGGGTGGTATGCTTTCCGCTTACTCCAACCGCGGAACGTGCCTCCATGAGCGATTCGCCAGGCCCTCCCCAGGACGTCGAGGAGCTGAGCCTCCTCGCCCAGCGCTTCACGGCGCGCGCGATGTACGACGAGGCGGCCGAGCTCTACCTGCTCGCCCTGCGCCTCGATCCGAAGAACCTCGGCGTCAAGCTCGGGCTCGCCGAGGCTCGCAAGCTGCAGCGCCAGAAGCGCGGCCGACCGGGGAGTCTCAAGGAGGGCATGCGCGAGCAGTTCCGCCGCAACGCCATCGACGCCGCGCACTTCCTCGGTCTCGCCCGCCTCTACGCCGAGAAGGGCGAGCACGGCCGCGCCATCGAGTGCCTGGAGATCGCCAAGGCGAAGGATCCCGCCGATCCCGCCCACTACGAGCTCCACGGCCGCATCCTCTTCCGCCGCCAGGACTTCGACGGCGCCGCCGAGGAGCTCGGCAAGGCGCTGCGCTACAACCCCTTCGACCGCGACACCGCCGAGAGCCTGGGGCGGGCGGAGTACGAGCGGAAGCATTTCGAGGCCGCGCTCGCCGCCGCCGTCCACGCCTTCCTGCTCCTCCACGACGCCGACAGCGACGGCGTCGAGCGGGTGCGCCGGCGCATCCAGACGCTCAAACAGATCCTCGGCTGGGGCAGCCGCGAGCTCGCCCGCGTCTTCCGCGAGCGGCGTGACGAGCTCCATGTCGCCTTCGATCGCCTGGAGTGGCACCGCGAGCGCTTCCTCGCCGAGGGCGGCATCTCCGGCGGCGCCCTCCTCGCCGGCGCGCCGGCGAAGGTCACCGGCGGCCAGATCGAGCTCGCCACCCGCCTGCGCCGGCTGCGCCTCTTGGCGCACCTCTCGGACGAGCAGATTTTCAAGCTCACCAAGTGCGTCGGCGAGGAGGACTACGACCTCGGCAGCGTCATCTTCAACCACCGCAGCACCGGCCAGGACGTCTACATCCTCGAGCGCGGCGAGATCTCGATCCAGCGCCCGACCTCCTACGGCACCTTCACCCTGGGGACTCTCGAGCCCGGCGACCTCTTCGGCGAGGCGAGCTTCATCACCCGCCAGGAGCGCTCGGGCGACGCGATCGCGGCGCAGCCCTGCCAGGTGCTCCGCTTCGACGCCAAGATCCTCGAGCAGCTCATTGCCGACTCCCCCGACCTCGGCACCCAGCTCTACTGGAGCTTCTGGCACGGCCTGGCGAGAAAGCTCCGCGGCACCAACGAGCAGCTGAAGAGCTTCTTCTCCTCTGATGCCGTGCCGGAGAACTTCCTCCGCCTGCGCCGCCAACCGGCCGGCGCGGCGGGCGGCGCCAGCGCCATCAAGGTCGAATCGAGCGACAAAATTCGGCTTTTCCGCGAGCAGGGATTGTCACGCCGCGAGCTGATGACTTTGGCTACGTTTTCCAAAGAAAAGAAATTCGCCGACGGCGCGTTCCTCTTTCAGGAAGGCGACAAGGGCGCCGAGATGTACGTCGTCCTCGAGGGGCGGGCGATGATCAGCAAGTTCATCCCCGGCGCCGGCGAGGAGGCCCTCGCCATCCTCGAGCGCGGCGACTTCTTCGGCGAGATGTCGCTCGTCGACGGCGAGCCCCGCTCGGCAGATGCCAAGGCGTACGCCGGCCCGCTGACCGTCCTCGCCCTCGATCAGGCGACGGTCAAGGAGGTGCTGGCGATGGATCCCCACGCCTCCCTCGAGTTCCTCCAGCTCCTCTGCCGGCTGATCGCCAACCGGCTGCGCGAAATCGACGAGAAGGTCGTCGGCTGGCGCATCCTCTCCGGCGAGCGCAGCGCCAGCGCCTCGGCGTAAACCTGCATCAACACAGCTTTTCCAGTCGCCGGGCGCAGGTTCCTGGCAGCATTTTTGCTTTGTCTTCGCGAAGGCACCGATGCCGGCACTTCGAGCCCTCGCTGGCTGGAGACGATTGATGACGACCGACCACGCCGCCCCCGACGCGTTCCAGAAGCTGCTGCACGGCGACTCCTCGAGTGAAGAGACGCGGCAGATCGTCCGCCACCTGATCGGTGGCTGCGGACACTGCCTGCAGCACTCCGCTCTGGCGCGGACGGCGGCGGTGGAGACCGTCGAGTGGCAGCAATACGACGACCCGCTCGACCGCGTCGAGCGCTGGCTCGACGGCCGCCTGATGCACGAGCCCGAGCCGCAGCAGCGCCCGCGAGCCGTCGCCGCCCATCTCTAGTCCGACGGCAGGCCAGCAGAAGCCACGCTCCACCCGGCCTTCCCGGCCCGCCTATAATCGCCGGCCGATGCCCCTCCCGCCGCTTTCCGACGCCGAGCTCCTCGGCCGCCTCGTCGCCTTCGACTCGACCAGCCACCTCTCCAACCTACCGCTGGTCGACTTCCTCGCCGACTATCTCGATCGGCCCGGGGTACGCATCGAGCGCAACCCCTCGGCCGCCGGCGACAAGGCCAACCTCGTCGTCTGGCTGGGGCCCGAGCCGACGGCGGAGCGCCACGGGCTGCTGCTCTGCGGGCACCTGGACGTGGTGCCGGCGGGCGAGGGCTGGACGAGCGATCCCTTCCAGCTCGCCGAGCGCGGCGAGCGCTACGTCGGCCGCGGCGCCTGCGACATGAAGGGCTTCCTCGCCCTCGCCGCCAACGCCGCCGCCGAAGCCGCTCCGGAGCGGCTCGCGGCGCCCCTCGCCCTCGTCTTCACCTACGACGAGGAGGTCGGCACCCTGGGGGCGCGGCGCCTGGTCGAGACCTACGCGCCGGCACGGCTGCTGCCCGCCCAGGCGATCATCGGCGAGCCCACCTCCTGCCGCGTGGCGAGCCTGCACAAGGGGCACCTCAAGCTGCGCTTGACCCACCGCGGGGTGAGCGCCCACAGCGGCTACCCGCACCTGGGCGACAACGCCATCGAGCCCGCCGGGCGGACGATCGTCGCCCTCGCCGCGCTCCGCCGCGCGCTCGAGAGCGAGCCGGCGCTCCACGCCGAGCGCTTCCCCGAGGTGCCCTTTGTGCCCTTGAACGTCGGCACCGTGCGCGGCGGCTCGGCGATCAACGTCGTGCCCGAGCTCTGCGTCGTCGAGGTGGGGGTGCGGCCGCTCCCCGGCATGAGCTCCGGCGCGCTGGCGGCGCGCATCGAGGCGGCGGCGCGCGCCGCGGCGGCTCCCACCGAGCTCGAGGTCGAGGTGCTCTCGGACAGCCCGGCCCTCCTCGTCCGGAAAAACGCCCCCATCGTCCAATATCTGAGCACGGCGGTCGGCCAGCGGGAGCCGGCATCGGTCTCCTTCGCCACCGACGCCGGCTGGCTCGCCGAGCTGGAGATCGACTGCGCGATCTGGGGCCCGGGCTCGATCGAGGTCGCCCACAAGCCCGACGAGCACCTGCCCAAGGCCGAGCTCGCCGCCGCCCGCCCCGTCCTCGCCGCCGCGGTGGCGCACTTCTGCGCCGACGGCGGCTGCTGAGCTCTCCGTGCCGAGCTCTCCCATGCCATCGGCCCCCACCCCGCCGAGCGCCGCCGCGGCAGCCGCCGTCGAGGCCGAGCTCACCTGGACCGGCGCCGGCTTCGCGGCCGGCGTGCGCGTCGAGATCGACGCCGACGGCCGCATCGCGCGCCTCGTCGACGCGGCGGCCCCGGCATCCGACGCGGGCTCGGATGGACCGCCCGCGCCGCCGGTCCGCCGGCTGCCCCGCCGCGCCCTCCTCCCCGGCTTCGTCAGCGCCCACTCGCATGCCTTCCAGCGCGGCCTGCGCGGCCGCGGCGAGCGCTTCCCGCCGGCGGCTCCCGGCGGCTCTCCAGAAAGCCGGGGCGGCAGCTTCTGGACCTGGCGGGAGGCGATGTACGACCTCGTCGCCAGCCTCGACGCGCCGCGCTTTCGCGCCCTCTCGCTGCAGACTTTCCGCGAGATGCGCGCCGCCGGGATCACCGCGGTCGGCGAGTTCCACTACCTCCACCACGTCGACGCCGGCGAGGCGGCGGCGGACTGGGGCTTCGACGACCTCCTCCTCGAGGCCGCCGCGGAGGCCGGTATCCGCCTGGTGCTGCTCGAGGCCTACTACCAGACCGGCGCCGTCGGCCAGCCGCTCGCCGGCGCGCAGCGCCGCTTCCGCACCCCATCGCCCGACGCCTACTGGCGGCAGATCGATCGCCTCGCCGAGCGGCTCGACCCGCGGCTGCAGACCCTGGGGTCCGCTGTGCACAGCCTGCGCGCGGCGAGCCTGCCGGACCTCGCCGCGGTGCACGCCGAGGCGCGCCGCCGCGGCCTGCCTTTCCACCTCCACCTCGAAGAGCAGCGGCGGGAGATCGCCGAGGTCGAGGCCGCCTATGGCGGCCGGCCGATGGAGGTCCTCCTCCGCACGCTCGCCGATCCGCGCGGGGCGACCGCCGTCCACTGCACGCACACGGCGGCCGCCGACATGGAGCGCTACGGCGCCGCGGGCGGTGGCGTCTGCCTCTGCCCGCTGACCGAGGCGAACCTCGGCGACGGCATCTGCGACCTGCCGGCGATGCGGAGCGCCGGCGCTCGCCTCTGCCTGGGCAGCGACTCGAACGCGCGCATCTCTCTCCTCGACGAGATGCGCTGGCTGGAGTACGGCCAGCGCCTGCGCAGCGAGAGCCGCGGCGTCCTCGCCGACGCGGCGGGCGAGGTGGCGCGTCTGGCGCTGGCGGCGGCGACGGCGGGCGGCGCCGCCGCCCTCGGCCTGCCGGCGGGGGCCATCGAGCCCGGCCTGTGGGCGGACTTCGCCGTCGTCGATCTCGACGCGCCGACGCTGGCCGGCGTCGCTCCCGAGCTGCTCCTCGACGCCCTCGTCTTCGGCGCCGGCGAGGAGGCGATCGCCGGCACCCTTGTCGGCGGCGCCTGGCAGGCGGCCAGCGACCGCCGCCGGCAATAGACGCTGGCAATAGAATACCCGCGCCATGTGCGGACGCTACACGGTCAGCTCCTCCGGCGAATCGATCGCCGATCTCTTCGACCTGACGGAGGTCCCTACGCTCCCGGCGCGCTACAACCTGGCGCCGACCCAGGAGGCGCCGATCGTGCGGGTGGCGGCGCCGGGCGCGCCGCGGTCGCTCGATCTCCTGCGCTGGGGCCTCGTCCCCTACTGGGCGAAGGAGAAGAGCATCGGCAACAAGATGATCAACGCCCGCGCCGAGAGCGTCGCCGAAAAGCCGGCCTTCCGCGATAGCTTCCGCAGGCGGCGCTGCCTGGTGGCGGCGGACGGCTTCTACGAGTGGAAGCGCGAGGGCAAGGCGAAGCAGCCCTTCCTGATCCGCCGCGCCGACCGCCGGCCGTTCGCCTTCGCCGGCCTGTGGTCGCTGTGGCGCGACCCGCAGCTGCCGCAGCTGTCGCCCGCCGGCGAACGGATTCCGCCGCTCCTGACCTTCACCATCCTCACCACCGCCGCCAACGAACTCATGAAGCCGCTCCACGACCGCATGCCGGTGATCCTGACGCCGGATCGCTTCGACCTCTGGCTCGATCCCGCGGTGGGCGACGCGGCACACCTCCTGCCGCTCCTCGCTCCCGCCGCGGTGGAGGGCTGGGAGACGGAGCCGGTCTCGAAGAGCGTCAACAGCCCGGCGCACGACGCGCCGGACTGCGTCGAGCCGCTCGTCGTCTGAGGCGAGGGCCGGCCGCGCTCAGCGCGCCGGCGGTTCGCTCGAAGGCGCCGCCTCCGTGCCCGTATCGACAGACGCCGCCGGCGGCGCCGGAGCGATCGCCCCGAGCCGATCCTTGACCGCGGCGTACTTCTGATCGAGCTGCTCCCAGAGGGCGGCGAGCTGCTCCAGGCGGGCGTCGAGCGACAGCGTCCAGTGCTCCTCGCGGACCGGCTCCAGCTTGACGCCGCTCAGCCGATACGACAGGGCGTCGAAGCGCAGCGGCACGGCGCCGACGTGGATCTTCGCCATCAGGATCTCGGCGCCGTCCTCGAGGTAGCGGAAGAGCTCGGGGAGGACTCCGCCGGCGAGCGTCACCCGCGCCTCCCGCGTCGCCAGGCGAACGCTCCCCGCCTCGGGCTCGACCATCACCTCGGAGTCCTCGAGGAGGGCGCGCAGGAAGCGGCAGCCGAGCACCGACTGGCCGGGCTCCTTGGGCACCACGATCTCGCTCGTCTCGTCGACCTCGGGCGCCTCGTCGAGCCAGGGAGCCTTCCAGTCGGCAGCGACCTCGGCCTGGCGGAGCAGCGCGAGGACCATGCCGAGCCAGGTCTTGGCGGTGCTCGCGACGTAGAGGAGGGTGCCGTCGAGGACGCACTCGATCACCTGAATCTTCGGCGCCTGGTGGACGATGAGCTCGCGCTCGGCGAGCTCCTTGAGCTCCTTGCGCTTCTTGGGGCCGACGAAGGGCGCCCCGGTCGCCTCGCGCTCCGCCGCCACCAGCTCGCGGAGGCGCTCGCGGACGGCGGTCGGATCGGGCCGGCGGCGGTCGATCCGCACGCGGAAGGCGTAGCGCCCCTTGGCGACCTCGTAGGGGGTGCCGGGCTCGAAGGGGATGACGCCGGCGCGCTCGCGCACCTCGGAGCCGGGCTCGATGGCGCGGAAGGAGACGGCGTCGAAGTCGGGTCCCTCGGCGGGGACGACGGCGTTGAAGCGGGTGCAGGCGATGCTGGCGGAGAGGATTCCCATGCGGCTCCTTGCCCGGCGCCACGCGGCGGGAGCCCCCGCCGCACCGGAAGGCGGATAGTACCCGAAGGGCGCCGCCCGGTTCCGGGCCGAGGGTTAGGATGCGCGCTGGAGGCTCACCCCGCCATGGACTCGTCCGACGAAGCACCGCAAGACGCCGTCGCCATCCGCCTCGCCAGCATCGCCGAGGTGCCCATCCTGATCGATTTCCAGCTCCGCATGGCGCGCGAGAGCGAGGGCCTCGAGCTCGACCCGGCGGTGCTTCGGGCGGGCATCCTCGGGCTCTTCGCGGACCCGGCGCGCGGCAGCTACTGGGTGGCGGAGGCGGGCGGCCAGGTGGTCGGCTGCCTCCTCACCACCTGGGAGTGGAGCGACTGGCGGGCGGGGACGGTGGTCTGGGTGCAGTCGGTCTACGTCGTCCCCGAGGCGCGCCGGCGCGGCGTCTACCGCCGTCTCTACGAGCGCGTCCGCGGCGAGGTCGAGGCGTCGCCCGATCTCCGCGGCATCCGCCTCTACGTCGACAAGACGAACGCCGCCGCCCAGCGTGCCTACGAGCGCCTGGGGATGACCCGCGAGCACTACGACCTCTACGAGTGGATGAAGGGCTGAGCCGCTAACCGGCCGGCGGCGGCGAGGGCGGCGGTGGCGGCGGCTCGTCGAGCGGCGGCGCGTCCGCCGTGGGCGGTGCCGGCTCGGCGGGCGGCTCGGCGGGCGGGCTCGCCGGCTGATCGGCCGGCGGCTCGACGACCGGTGCCGCGGCGTTCGGATCGTCCGGCGGCTGAGCGGCCATGTCCGGCTCGCGGGCCGGGGCGCCCTCTGCGGGCGCGTCGCCCGGCGGCGGCGCCGGCTGGACGGCCTGCGGGTCGTCGCCCGGCGGCGGCTCGGCGGGCGTCATCTCGGGCGGCGAGGCGGGGGGCTGCTCGGCGGGGGGATCGTCCGTCGGCTGAGGCCGGAGCGCCGGCGGGCGCGGTGTCTGGGCTTCCGGCGGAGCCTGGGCTTCCGGCGGCGCCGGGACGACGTCCGGATCGCGCGGCGTCTCCGCCGCACCGGCGGACGCATCGCTCGCCGGCGCCGGCTCGACCGCTGGCGCGGGAGCGGCCTCGACCGCCGGATTCGTTGCCGGATTCTCCGGCGTGGCCGGAGACACCTCGGCGCCGACCGGCGGATCGGTTGGATGCCCTGCCGGCTGCTCGGCGGGCGCGGCGGCCGGCGGGTCCGGCGCCACCCCTGCGGTGCGGCGGCCGGCGCCGTCGACGATCTCGACCTCGTCGACCGGCGTGTCGTCCGCCGGCGCCGGCGAGGACGCGGCAGCCACGGGCGCCGCGCTGACGCCGGCCGCGCTCGTGCCGGCTGCTGCCGGCGCTCCGGCACCGCCCGAACCGTCGTCGAAGGTCCAGGCCTCGGCCTTCGCCAGGTCGGCGGTGAAGATGAAGCCGACACCGGGATCGGTCGCCAGCTTCTCGATCGTCGGCGCCGCCTTGTGGAAGGAGGCGCGGTAGGGCTTCTGCACGTAGCTCTGGCTCGCCGCCCACTCACCCTGCACGATGTCGTTGAGCAGCTCGGCGGTCAGATAGGCCTCGAGGGTGAGCTCGGCGGTCGCCACGCGCTGCGCCTGGTCGCGCAGCAGCGCCAGCTGCCGCGCCATCGCCGCGTCCCCCGCCTTCGCCGCCTTGGCCGCGACCGGCTTCAGCATCTGGACGACGTGCGCCTCTCCCTCGCGCAGGGCGCGGAAGTGTCGCCCCTCCGCCGGCGTCAGCCCGCCGCCCTGGCTCCGCCGCAGCGCCTCCCAGCCGTAGCCGTCGCGCAGCCGGCGGCAGGCGGCCGAGAGCGCCGCGAGGCGGCTGCCGACCGCGGCGGCCCGGTGCGGCAGCCGCGACCACACCGCCTCGAGCTCGACGATGGCGCGGCTCCCCTCGCCGACGGCGAGGAAATAGCGCCCGTCGGCGGCGACGAGGCCGGCATCCGCCTGCTGGAGAGCGATTGAGAGCCGTCCGGCGGCGTCCCAGAAGGGGCGCGCCGAGGGGACGCTCCGCGCCAGCTCGGCACGCCCGCGCGCCGCATCGACCGTCGCGGCGAGCGCGCGCTCGGTGCGGGCGAGCTGCCGCGCCGCCGCCGCGTGACCCGGATCGAGCGCGGGATCGGGAGTGTGAGCGACTGCCGCCGGAGCCGCGCGACCGTCCCCTGGGGAGCTCCCCGCCGCCGGCGCGCCGGCGGCGCACAGGCCGAGGAGGAGGAGAGGGAGGATCGCGGCGGGGCGCATGCAGGGGGACTCCTTCGAGAGATCGCGCGAGGGGTCCCGGCGGCGATCGATTCGGCAAGCCTCATGAGTATACGAAGGCAGCGGGCGCACCGCCTAACGTCACCTGCCCGTCCGGCCGGCCGTCCGATGCTTCGGGATAGACTTCGTCCGTTGACCGACCATCGCACCGCGCGGAGAGCGACGTTCCCTGGCCACGCCACCTGAAGCAACCGAGCGGCTCGTCCTCTTCGACGGCGAGGGCCGCGACGCGTCGCACCTCGCCGTGCGGCTCTCCCCCGCGGGCGCCGACGCCGCCCTCGGCGCTCCCGAGGCGGCCGGCGACACCGCCGCGGCGGGGCCGGAAGCGCTCGCCATCCTCTATCTCCACGGCTTCGGCTCCAACCAGGACGGCGAGAAGGCCGCCTTCTTCCGCGCCCGCGCCGTCGCCGCCGGCTTCACCTTCTGCAGCTTCGACTTCCAGGGCCACGGCCGCTCCGGCGGCTCGCTGGTCGAGCTGACCCTCACCCGCAACCTCGCCGACGTGGCGCGCGTCCACGCCTGGCTCGCCGAGCGCGGCCACACGCGGCTGGCGCTCCTCGGCTCCTCGATGGGCGCCGCCACCGGCCTCTGGTACGCCGCGCTCCATCCCGACTCGACCGTCGCCGGGCTCCACATCGCTCCGGCCCTAGAGCTCGACCGCAGCCTCCTCGCCTGGGCCGGTCCGGAGCGCATCCGCGTCTGGCGCGAGACCGGCCGCATCGAGTTCGAGAACGAGCTGGTCCGTTGCGACCTGTCGTGGGAGCTGATCGAGGATCTCCGCGGTCATCCCGCCGAGGAGCTGGCGCTGCGCTACCGGACGCCGGCCCTCCTCCTGCAGGGGAAGCACGACTCCTCGGTCGCCTGGCGCAACGTCGCCGACTTCACCGCCCGCTGCCGCTTCGAGGGGATCGAGCTCCATCTCTTCGCCGACGGCAACCACCGGCTGACCGACCGCAAGGAGCGCCTCTGGCAGCTCATGCTGGAGTTCCTGCGCGGCCGCGAGCTCGCCTGAGCGAGCCCCTCTCGCCTCACGATCCGTCTTCGCTGTCCGACCCCGGTCGGCTCACCCGGCGAGGGCGACGCCGAGGAGACGCCCGATCAAGAAGGTCAGCCCCGCGGCGCCCAGGCCGAAGAGCACCTGCCGGAGACCGGAGGTCAGCACCCGCTTGCCCGTCATCAGGGTGATGGCGGCGCCGATGCCGAAGAGCGCCAGGCCGGAGACGACGAGAGAGGCCGCCACGGCGGTCCGTCCGGCGACGAAGAAGAAGGGCGACACCGGCACGATCGCCCCCAGCGCGAAGAGGAAGAAGGACGCGAAGGCCGCCTCCCAGGCCGAGCCGCCGAGCTCTTCGGGATCGATCCCCAGCTCCTCGCGCGCCAGGGTGTCGAGCGCGTTGGCCGGCGTCGCGAGGAGCCGCGCCGCGGTGGCGCGGGCGGTCTCCGGGTCGAGACCCTTGGCCTCGAAGATGAGCGCCAGCTCCTCCCTCTCCTCCTCCGGCTGAGCCGCCAGCTCGTCCGCCTCGACGGCGATCTGGCGCTGGTTGAGCTCGCGTGAGCTCTGCACCGAGAGCCACTCGCCGAGCGCCATCGAGGTGGAGCCGGCGAGGAGGCCGGCGAGGCCGGTGACGAGGATCGCGTGGCTGGTGAGCGCCGCGCCGGCGACCCCCATCACCAGCGACAGGTTGGAGACCAGGCCGTCGTCGGCGCCGAGGACCGCGGCGCGGAGCGCGTTGCCGCCGAGAGCGCGGTGGCGCCCCTCGAGGCGGGCGAGCGTCGAGCCCTCGAGCCCGCCGGCGGTGCCGGAGAGGATGGCGCCGAGGAGGCGGCCGTGCGAGGCCTCTTCGCGCGGCAGGGCGGTGCCGCGCGACTCCTCCTGGCTGCTGTAGCCGGAGCTGTCCTCGCCCTCGGCGGCGACGATGCTCGGCAGCACGAGCTGCGGTCCGAAGCGGCGCGCCAGCCAGCCCATGAAGCGCGAGCGCCGGCTGGCGCGCCGCGGCGGCACCGCCTCGCCGGCGGCGCGCAGGCGCTCCTCCCAGAAGCCGGCATGCCGCTCCTCGACCTCGGCGAGACGCCGGTAGACCTCGGCGAGCTGCGGCTGCGCCTCGGCCGCGGCCATGGTGCGGTAGAGCGTCGCGCTGTCGATCTCGTCCTGCAGGTTGGCGCGATAGCGCGCCACGTCGGCGGATTCGGCCATCTCGAGATCCTCCCTACCGGAGCGACCGCCTAGACCGCGAAGTAGCGCGCGTCCGGGTGCTCGAAGACGAGCGCC
This sequence comes from uncultured Acidobacteriota bacterium, assembly GCA_963755825.1. Classification (GTDB taxonomy): domain Bacteria; phylum Acidobacteriota; class Thermoanaerobaculia; order Multivoradales; family UBA5704; genus DATBQN01. Next base: position 2,692,166 of record CAVWLA010000001.1, read on the forward strand.
GAGACGCTCGCTTCGGGGTCCATCATGTCGCCCTCGGTGAGGGTGACGCCGACCTCCTCCGGGCGGAGCGCCGCGAAGAGCTGGCGCTGCATGCCGAGGTCGGGGCAGGCCGGGTAGCCAAAGCTGTAGCGCTTGCCGCGGTAGCGCGCGGCGAGCAGGTCCTCGCTGGCGATGCCGGAGGGATCGCCGAAGCCCCAGGCGGCGCGGATGGTGGCGTGGACGTGCTCGGCGGCGGCCTCGGCGGTCTCCAGGGCGAGCGCCGCGAAGGCGTGGCTCTTCAGGTACTCGCCGGCGTTCTTCCAGGCCTCGACCCGCTCGCGCACCCCTTCGCCCGCGGTGGTGATGAAGAGCGCCACGCAGTCGCCGGGGAGGACGTAGTCGGTGAGGCAGAGCCCTTGAGGACGGCTCTGCCGCGGCAGCTCCCAGACCGCGACAGGGTCGCCGCTCTGCGGATCGACGAGGGTCAGCCGCTCGCCCTCCGCCAAGGCCGGGAAGAAGCGCCACACCGCCCGCGCCCGCAGGGCGCCGCGGCGGCCGAGCTCCTGCAGCTCGCCGATCACCGCCTGCAGCTTGGCGAGCTTGGCGTCGCCCTCGGCGGCGAGCTTGCGCACCGAGCCCTTGAGGCCGAGGTGCTTGCCGTAGACCATCTGCGGATTGAGGTAGGCCCACACCTGGTCGAGGTCGAGATCGACGGCGTGGCGGTCGAGATCGGCGGGGACCGGCACCGGCAGATCGCGCCGCACGGCGGCGCGGCTTGGCTCGGCGGCCTCCTCGGCCGCGGCGGCGACGGCGGCATCGCCGGCGGCGTCGGCGGCGATCAGCTCGGCCACCTCGCGCTCGAAGCCCGCCCGGCCGCCGCCGTCCATCAGCCGCTCGACGAGCTGCAGGCCGTGCATGGCGTCCTTGGCATAGGTGCACAGGCCGTCGTAGGCGGCGGCGATCTTCCGGTGGGTGAAGCGGCGGGTGAGCGCCGCGCCGCCGACGAGGAGCGGCACCGCCACCCCCGCCGCGGCGAGGTCGCCCGCCGTCGTCACCATCTGCTGCGCGCTCTTCACCAGCAGCCCGGAGAGCCCGATGACGTCGGGCCGGTGCTCGCGGACGGCCTGGATCAGCCGCTCGGAGGGCACCTTGATCCCCAAGTTCACCACCTGGAAGCCGTTGTTCGAGAGCACGATGTCGACGAGGTTCTTGCCGATGTCGTGGACGTCGCCCTTGACCGTGGCGAGCATCACCTTGCCGCGGCCGGAGCCGTCGCTGCCGTCGGCGTGCTTCTCCATGAACTGCTCGAGATGGTTGACGGCGGCCTTCATGACTTCGGCGCTCTGCAGCACCTCGGCGACGATGAGCTGATTCTCGTTGAACAGGCGGCCGACCTCGCCCATCCCCGCCATCAGCGGTCCGTTGACGACGTCGAGCGCCGCCGGCCAGCGCGGATCGGCGAGCGCCGCGGTGAGGTCCTCGATCAGCCCCTCCTTCGAGCCCTCGACGACGGCGCGGGCGATGCGCTGGTCGAGCGGCAGGTCGGCGCGCGACGGCCGCGCGGCGGTCTTCCCCGCGGCGTTGCGGAAGTAGGCGGTGAACTCGGCAACCGCCGCCTCGGACGCCGCGACGTCGCCCGGCGCCAGGAAGAGGAGCGACTCGGCGAGCCGCCGCTCCTCCTCGGGGATGTCGGCGTAGCGGGCCAGCTTCTCGGTATTGACGATCGCCGCGTCGAGCCCGGCGCGCGTCGCGTGGTAGAGGAAGACCGAGTTGAGAACCTCGCGGCCGGCATCGGGGAGGCCGAAGCTGACGTTCGAGACGCCGAGGATCGTCTTGGTGTCGGGGAAGATCTCTTTGAGCGCGCGCACGCCCTCGATCGTCTGCGCCGCCGAGCCGATGTAGGCCTGGTCACCCGTGCCGCAGGGGAAGACGAGGGCGTCCCACCAGATGTCCTCGGCGGCGAGGCCCATCTCCTCGGTCAGCAAGCGGTAGCTGCGCCGCGCCACCTCGACCTTGCGCTCGACGGTGACCGCCATCCCCTTCTCGTCGATGGCGCCGACGACGATCGCGGCGCCGAAGCGGCGGGCGAGCGGCACGACGCGATCGAAGCGGCCGCGGCCGTCCTCGAGGTTGATCGAGTTGAGGATCGCCTTGCCCTGGCAGTAGGTGAGGGCGGTCTCCATCACCCGCCAGTCGGTCGAGTCGATCATGATCGGCGCCTTGACCAGGCGCACCAGGCGGTCGAGGAAGGCGGTGACGTCGGCCATCTCGTCGCGGTCGGGGTCCTGCAGGCAGACGTCGAGCACCTGCGCCCCCGCCTTCACCTGGGCGCGGCCGACCTCGGCGGCGGCCTCCTGCTCGCCGGCCTGGATGAGGCGCTTGAACTTGCGGCTGCCGAGGACGTTGGTGCGCTCGCCGACGAGGAGCGGCCGGTTGTCGGCGGTGAGCTCGACCGCCTCGAGGCCGGAGATGAGCGACCGGCGATGGTGCGGGATGGCGCGCGGCGGCCGGCCGGCGGCGAGCGCCGCGAGCGCCGTGACGTGGGCCGCGGTGGTGCCGCAGCAGCCGCCGACCAGGTTCAGCCAGCCGGCGTCCAGGAAGCGGCCGAAGACGCGCGCGAAGACCTCCGGCCTCTCGTTGTAGCGGCCGTCCTCGTCGGGCAGGCCGGCGTTCGGCACGCAGGCGACGCGGGTGCGGCAGATCTCGGAGAGCGTCCGCAGGTGGTCGGTCATGAACTCCGGGCCGGTGGCGCAGTTGAGGCCGACGTAGAGGAGATCGGCGTGCAGGAGCGAAACGGCGAGGGCCTCGGCGTCCTGCCCGGCGAGCATGGTGCCGGTGGGCTCGATGGTCGCCGAGACGGCTATGGCCAAGCGCCAGCCGGCGGCGGCGAAAGCCTCCTCGATCCCCACCAGGCCCGCCTTGATGTTTCGCGTGTCCTGCGCCGTCTCGAGGAGCAGGTAGTCGGCGCCGCCCGCCATCAGGCCGAGCGCCTGGACGCGGAAGTTCTCCGCCAGCTCGGCGAAGGTGACGTTGCCGGTGACCGAGATGGCGCGCGTCGTCGGCCCCATCGAGCCGCAGACGAAGCGCGGCCTGGCGGCGGAATCGTGGCGGGCGCAGGCGCCGCGGGCGATCCGCGCCGAGGCGGCGTTGAGCTCGAAGGCGCGGTCGGCGAGACCGTACTCGGCGAGCACCAGCGGTGTGCCGCCGAAGGAGTCGGTCTCGACGATGTCGGCGCCGGCGGCGAGGTATCCCTCGTGGACGCCGTCGACGACGTCCGGCCTCGTGGCGCAGAGGTTCTCGTTGCAGCCCTCGAGGTCAGGGCCGCCGAAATCCTCCGCCGTCAGGTTCGCCGCCTGGAGGGCGGTTCCGGTGGCGCCGTCGAGCACCAGAACGCGCTCGTCCAGGGCTGCCTCGAGAAGGGCGCGCCGGGCGTCGAGATCCTCGGGCCGGGGCGGGATGGGAACGTCGAAGGGTGCTTCGGTCATGTCTCTCTCCCGCTCGCGCGGGCAAAGAAATGCCCGCGTCGCCGATGCATCGCGAAGCGGGCATGACCGCCGGACACTTGATTGTCCCCCGATCGAATCGGGCGACCGCATCCTCGTTCCTCTCCGCACGGACCCAGCTGCCAGGAGAGAAGCGAGAGGGCACCTTGGGTGTCCGCCCCAGGTTGCCGAGCCCAGCCGAACCGCGCCAGGCCGCTCGCAATGCTGGAGCGAAGGGTAAATCAGGCGGCAGTGGATGTCAACGCGGCGGGCTGCGGGCGCCGCGAAGGCACAGCTCCGGCCTCAGAGCTTCAGCTTCGCCATCAGGTTCTTGATCGCGCCGGCGCTCTGCATGACATAGAAGTGGACCGAGGGGACGCCGTGCGCGAGGAGCTCCTCGACCTGGCGGACGGCCCAGCGGGTGCCGATCTCCGCGGTGTGCTCCGGCGCCGCGGCCGACACCTCGCCGGCGAGCTCCTGGGGGACGTCGACGTAGAAGTTGCGCGGGATGTTGGTGAGCTGGTTCTGGCGGGTGAGGATCTTGAGGCCGGGGACGATCGGCACCGTCACGCCGTCGGCGCGGCAGGCCTCGACGTAGCGGAAGAAGTGGCGGTTGTCGAAGAACATCTGGGTGACGATGTAGTCCGCTCCCGCCTCCTGCTTCTCGCGCGCCCGGCGCACGTCCGCGAGCAGGTTGGGAGACTCGAAGTGCTTCTCCGGATAGCCGCCGACGCCGATGCAGAAGCTCGACGGCTGGGCGTCGAGGAGGTCCTGCTCGAGGTACTTGCCGCGGTTCATGGCGGCGATCTGGCTCACCAGGTCGACGGCGTAGTGGTTGGCGCTGCGCCCGTGCTGCAGCGGCTTCTGATAGCCGCTGTCGTCGCCGCGCACCGCCAGCACGTTGTCGATGCCGAGGAACTTGAGCTCGATCAGGAAGTCCTCTGTCTCCTCGCGGGTGAAGCCCTGGCAGAGGATGTGCGGCACGGCGTCGACGTCGTACTTGTTCTGGATCAGCGCGCAGACGCCCAGGGTGCCGGGGCGCTTGCGCTTCACCCGCCGCTGGATGACTCCCTGCGGCGTCTCCTCGTAGATCACCTCGGCGGCGTGGCTGGTGATGTCGATGAACGGCGGGTCGTACTTGACGAGATCGTCGATCAGGGCGAGGAGGCCCTTGACGTCGCCGCCGCGCAGCGGCGGGATGATCTCGAAGCTGATGAGCGGCCGCTCGGCGCGCGCCAAGTGCTCGGTGACTTTCATCGCGGGAGGTGGCGGTCGGTGCCGTCGTCGAGAGCGGCAGGGGGCTGAGCCGCGTCCACGGAGCGTATCCGCGGCGCCTCCGGGCGGTCAAGCGACGGCGAAAGGAGTCGCCAGCGCGCCGCGGGCGCGGATAGAGTCCTCCCCATGCCATCGATCCTTCGCCAGCCGGGCCGGCGGCCGCGCGCCGGCGCGCCGCGCTGCCCCTCGAGCCGGCGCTGCCGATGAAGCCGGTGACACCCTCGTTCGTCGAGACCCGTCTCTTCCGCACCCTGCGGCCGATCGGCGACCTCGGCGCGGCGGCCGCCGCCCTCGGCATCGCCTTCCTCGTCCGCATCGCGCTGCCGCTGCCGTTCACCGTCGGCCCGCTGCCGCTCGATCGCCTGCGCCTCGCCGCCTTCGGCCTCCCCGCCACGCTCGCCGCGCAGCTCGTCGCCCTCTACGTCTTCGGCGCCTACGACCCGCCGCGGACCGGCGCCGGCCCGGACGTCGGCCGGCGCCTCGCCGCCGCCGCCGCCGCCGCCGGCCTCGCCCTCGCCGGCTTCTTCTTCCTCGCCAACCGCCCCTTCCCGCGCTCGGTCCTCGTCCTCTACGTCGCCTTGGACTACGCCGCCCTCGCCGCCTGGCGCTTCCTCCTCGAGCGCGGCGACCGCGGCAGCCCGCGGCGGGTGGCGATCGTCGGCAGCGGCGAGCCGGCGCGCGAGGTGGCGGCGGCGATCGCCGCCGACCGCCACGGCCTCACCGTCGCCGGCTACGTGGTGCCGCCGGGCGAGGACCTCGCCGAGCGAGCGGGCGACGAGTCGGCCCTCGGTCCCTGCCTCGGCCGCCCGGAAGACCTCCCCGCCCTCCTCGCCTCGGGTGCGGTCGACGACGTGATCCTGGCGGCCGCCGGCGACTCATGGCAGACGCGGCTGATCGACGGCCTCGCCGGCAGCCGCCCGGACCACACCAACGTCCTCCTCCTCCCCGGTCCGTTCGAGAGCCTCATCGGCCGCATGCGCTACCGTTCTCTCCACGACCTGCCGCTGATCGAGGTGGTGCGCGAATCGGAGTGGCGGATCAACCGCCCGGTCAAGCGCCTGGTGGACATCGTCGTCGGCGCCGCCCTCCTCCTCGCCGCCCTCCCCGTCCTCGCCGCCTGCGCGCTGGCGGTCGAGCTCACCTCGCCGGGGCCCATCCTCTACGCCCAGGTGCGCATCGGCCGCGACCACCGCCGCTTCACCCTCTGGAAGCTGCGCACCATGCGCCAGGACGCCGAGAGCGAGGGCGACGAGCTGCTGGCGCGGCCGGACGACCCGCGCCTCACCCCGGTCGGCGCCTTCCTCCGCCGCCTCCGCCTCGACGAGATCCCGCAGCTCGTCAACGTCCTCGACGGCAGCATGAGCCTGGTCGGTCCGCGCCCCGAGCGGCCCGGCTTCGTACAGCGCTACCTCGCCGAGGTGCCGGGCTACGCCGAGCGCTTCTCGCTCGCCCCCGGCCTGACCGGCCTCGCCCAGGTCAATGGCGACTACCACTCGAGCCCGCACAACAAGCTGCGCTACGAGCTCGCCTACATGGGCAACTGGTCGCTCTGGCTCGACCTCTCGATCCTCCTGCGCACGGTGAAGATCGTGCTCACCTCGCGCGGCGTCTGACGCCGCTGTCATCGCTCGTCCTACATCCCAGGAGCACATTCGTAAGTTTCTTTGCGGCAATGACTTGACCACTTTCCGCGATCGCGGTATCTTCATCTCAAAGCCACGGACAGCGCCCATCTCCAACGAGCACATCACCTGCTCGTCCGAAGCGGCTGAAGCGCGGGAGCGGTCCGGAGGCCGGGAGGGGAACGTGCCGAAGACCGCCAAACCGCAGGCCGCGCCGTCGCTCGACTCGAGAAGCAACAAGAGGCCGTACCAGCGGCCCCAGATCCTGCACCGCGAGCCGCTCGAGGTCATGGCATCGGTCTGCGCTCCCCACCCTCCCGCCAAGGGCAATCCCGGCGTCTGCCCGCAGGGTCCGATCTCTTCGTAGGTGCCGGCTCCAGCGCCGCCCGCCGGGTGGAGCGGCGCGGCTTGAACGTCCAGAGTGCTTGCGCTACCGTAGAAACGAATCCTTCATCAAATCCTCCTGCCCGCGAGGCGCCGATGCGACTGCCAGCGACTGATTCCACCTCCCTCGGCATCCGTGCCGCCGCCGCCCTCCTCTTCGCCGCGGCGCTCCTCACCGCGAGCGGCCACGGCGAGGCCGCCTCGACCGGCCAGACCGCCCTCTTCATGCCGGCGGGCAGCGGCGCGGCGACCAACGACGGCGACTTTGTCTCCTCGAACGTGCCGAACGGCGGGGTCACCGGCCTCAACACCAGCTACCACTACTTCATCGAGGTGCCGCCCGGGCTCGCTCGCCTTCGGGTGCAGATCTTCGACGCCGACGTCGGCGCCGGCGGCGCCGCCGAGGCGAACGCCGGCCGCGACCGCGCCCGCACCGCCTTCAGCACCGCGGTGAGATATACGCTGATCCGGCCTGACGGCTCCACCGCGGCGACGCTCAACTGCAGCGCCACCGTCTCGGCGACCTGCCCGGACAATGCCTGGGTGAGCCTTCAGGACAGCGCGACGGCGCAGAACACCGCCGCCGGGCACTGGGAGGTGCGGGTCGACCAGCACTCCACCATCACGGCGGGCGACGACCTCAACGCCTTCGGCCTCCGCGCCGACGACGGCGACGAGACGAGCGGCGGCACCGAGCTGCCGATCTACTACGACTCGCAGACCGCCTACGGCGTCAACCCGCCGACCACCCCGACCGGGTTCCTCAGCCGCGCCTACACGGTCTACCCCTACGTCACCTCCGGCTGCAACATGTCGGAGAACGACTTCGACTACGACAGCGACTCGGGCACCGTCGGCTCGGTGGTCCTGCACAGCCGCACCTCGGCGTTCACACAGACCGTCCCGAGCACCGACCTGTCGATGAACAACGAGTGGGTGCGCAACGCGGTCTCCGGCTGGACCTCGGATGTCGACTCGCTCGACTACGGCGTCTGGCCGACCACGGTGACGATCACCTCCTACATCAACGGTGGCCAGAACGGCAACTACTCGAACGTCTACTTCGCCAACCTCAACGCCGCGGCGAACCCGCCGGCCGCCAACCCGACGACCAACGCTTTCCGCGTCTACCTGCCGACCGACGGCGGCACGGCGCCGGTCAAGCCATACCTCGAGCAGCAGCTCCGCTTCACGGGATCGGGCGGCGCCGACGGCCCCAACCCGCCCGTCGTCGGCAGCGACTCGGTGTTCACCGTCACCGTGCGGGTGGTCAACCCGACCGCCAAGCCCATCACCTTCTCAGCCGCCAACCTGGTGACCGCCAACGTCCCCGGGCCGGTGGCGAACGTCAAGTACGACGGCATCGCGCAGGTGAGCCAGGGCACCATCACGGCGCAGCCGGCGGTCAACGGCATCGGCAACGTGACCTGGAACCCCGGCACGCTCGCCGCCGGCACCACCGCGCTCCTCGCCTACCGCGTCATCGTGCACCCGACGACGACGGGACAGCGCATCGTCGTCACCGGCGCGGCGGCCTCCGCCAACGGCACGCGGGCGCAGTGGCTCGACGAGACCGGCAACACCACCCAGACGCGCGCCACCTACCTCTTCGGACCGCTCTGCGAGCTGGCGGCGACCCAGGGTCTGGTCACCGCGGCGGTCCTCTCCTCCTTCCGCGCCATCGACGCCGACGGCGCCGTCGAGGTCGAATGGAAGACTGCCTCCGAGGCCGGCACGCTGGGCTACTACCTCTACCGGCGGGACGCCGCGAGCGGCCGCTGGACGAAGGTCCACGACGGCCTCCTCTTCGCCCTCGTCGGCGCGCCGCAGGGAGGCGTCTACCGCTTCCGGGACGAGGGAGCCTCCTCGCGCACGCCGCAGACCTATCGCTTGGTGGAGGTCGACGCCGGCGGCCGGCGGCGCAGCTTCGGGCCCTACACGGTGACCGCCGAAGCGGCGGAGCGCGATGTGCCGACGGCCTCCTCAGGCGCACTGCCGGCGCCCTTCGCGCACGCCGCCCATCTCGGCGTCCGGCGGCCGGCGCCGGCCGCCGACAATGCGGTCGCTCCGCGCGCCGCCGCGATCGTGCCCGGCGCCAACTTGACCGACGGCGTGCGCATCGGCGTCCAGCAGGACGGCCTCTATCGTCTGGCGAGCGCCGACCTCGCGAGCGCCTTCGGCGTGCCGCAGAAGCAGATCGAGAACCTGATCGCCAAGGGCAACCTCGCGCTCACCCTCGGCGGCCAGCCGGTCGCCTGGGTCGCCGATTCGACCGACAAGCAGAGCATCCACGGGTTGCTCTTCTACGGCCAGGCGATCGACAGCCTCTACAGCGTCGAGAACGCCTATCGCCTCGCCGTCGGCAGCGGCCTGGCGATGGCGAGCGAGCCGTCGGCGGGCGCCGGCGCGGGCACGGCGCCGAGCTTCGCCGCCAAGCGCCATACCGAGCAGGACCTCTTCCCGGCGACCGCGCTCCCCCTCGACCCGACCTCCGGCTACTGGTTCTGGGACTTTGTCGAGGCCGGCGATCCCACCAACAGCAAGAAGACCTTCACGCTCGACGCCCCCGGCCTCGCCGCCGGCGGCACCGCATCGCTCACCGTCAACCTGCACGGCGCCAGCGCCTCGGGGGTGCCCTCCGAGCATCACATCGCGGTCAGGCTCAACGGCACGGCGCTGGGCGACACGCATTTCGACGGCATCACCGCGCAGAGCGCCACCTTCGCCGTCGATCCGGCGCTCCTCACGGCGGCGGGCAACCAGGTCGTCGTCCAGGGGATCCTCGACTCCGGCGTGCCCTACACCATCGTCTACGTCGACTCCTTCGACCTCACCTACCCGCGCGCCTTCCAGGCCCAGGGCGATTCGCTGGCCTTCCAGAGCGCTGCGGGCGCCGTCTCGATCGGCGGCTTCTCGAGCCCGGCGATCCGCCTGCTCGATCTCGCCTCGCCGCTCCAGCCGCGCCAGGTGGCGGGCGCCGTGACGGCGAGCGACGGCGCCGGCGGCACCGCGGTGCGCTTCGTTCCGGCGGCACCCAACGCTCCGTACCTCGCCGCCGGACCGACCGCTCTCCAGTCGCCGGCAAGCCTGCGGCCATGGCTGGACCTCGGCCTGCACTCGATCGCCAACCGGGCCGACTACCTGGTGCTGACGACCGCCGCCCTACGGGCGCCGGCCGAGCGGCTGGCCGCCTATCGAGCCGCCCAAGGTCTGACGACCCAGGTGGTCGACGTCGAAGCGGTGATGGACGAGTGGAACGGCGGCCTGAACGATCCGCACGCCATCGCGGCGCTCCTCGCCTACGCCCGCGCTCACTGGGCGGCGCCGCCGCGCTACGTCGTGCTCGCCGGCGCCGGATCGCTCGACTACCGCAACCTGTTGGGTTTCGGCGACAGCCTGGTGCCGCCGTTGATGGTCGCCAACAGCGGCGGCCTCTTCCCCTCCGACACCAGCTTCGTCGACTCCGGCAACGGCGTGCCGGCGACGGCGATCGGCCGCCTGCCGGCGACCACCGCCGCCGAGCTCGACGCCTATGTCGACAAGCTGATCGCCTACGAGGGCGACAGCGGCAGCGGCTGGGCGGGCCGCGCGGCCCTCCTCTCCGACGCCCCGGACGGGGCGGCCAACTTCGCGGCCAGCAACGACCAGGTCGGCGGTCTGCTGCGCACGGGGACGACCGCCGATCGCATCGATCTCGGGTCGACGACCCTGGGCGCGGCGCGAAGCCAGCTCCTCTCCGACATCTCGCAGGGGACGGCGCTCATCGACTACCTGGGCCACGGCGGCCTCGACCGGCTCTCGTCCGGCGGGCTGCTCGCGAGCAGCGACGTAGCCGGCCTCACCAACGGCCCGCGCCTGCCGGTGCTCACCGCGATGACCTGCGTCATCAACCGCTTCGCGGTCCCCGGCATCCGCTCCCTTGGCGAGCTCCTCGTCGTCCAGCCGGCCGGCGGCACCGCCGCCGTATGGGCGCCCTCGGGCCTTTCGCTCGCCGGCGAGGCGCCGCTCCTCGCCGAGCGCTTCTACCGCCTCACCGCCAACCCGACGGCGGACGGCTCGCGCCTCGGCGACCTCGTCGTCCGCTCGCTCACCGAGTTCCAGCAGCTCGGCGGCAGCCCCTCGATGCTGCAGATCTACAGCCTGCTGGGAGACCCCGCCCTGAAGCTCAAGAGAGCCCCAACGCCGGCGACCCACCCGAGCCCGGGTACCGGCGAGTAGGGGGTTCTCGCGCCGGTGATTCGGCGCGATCGCACAAACCCAAAGGCCCGGCGCAAGCCGGGCCTTTTCCGCCTGCCGCACACACCAGGGAGTGATCGATGATGAGCCGCCGTCCCCTCCGCATCCTGTCCGCCCTTCTTCCCTTCGTCCTCGCCGCGTCCGCCCTCGCGGCCCAGGACGCGGCGAAGGTGTCGCCCAAGACCGTCCACGTCCGCCTCGAGAACGACAGGGTGCGCGTCCTCGAAGCGACGAGCGAGCCCGGCGACCGCGAGGCCATGCACTCCCACCCCGCGAACGTCGTCTACGTGATCGAGGGCGGCACCCTCCGCATCACGACCCCGGACGGCAAGTCGAGCCTCGTCACCTTCAAGACCGGCGACACGATCTGGCGCGAGCCGGTCACCCACGCCGCCGAGAACGTCGGCAAGACGAGGTTCCACGTGCTGATCGTCGAGCTGAAGCCGGGGGACCATCGGTAGAGCGGCTCACCGTCCCAGGCGAGGCCGCGGTCACCCTCAGACGATCGGCAGCAGCACTCTCTTCGTTTTGCCCTCAGCTTCGAGGCCCTGCGCTTCGAGCGCCAGCTCCATGCGGCGCTCGGCCTGGGGGTAGACGGCGAGAGGGTCGTCGCTGAAGGTGGCGGCGGCTCCGGGGCAGAAGTTGAGGAGGGCGCCGGCGGCTCCGTAGCCGTCGACCAGCTGTTTGGCGCGGGCGGTCAAGCCACGGATCTCGGCGAGGTCGGCGGAGCCGGACCAGATCTCGCGGAGCGAGCGCTGATGGAGGTTCCCCACCGCGCGGCGCCACTGCACGCAGGGGTAGACGTTGCCGTAGGGATCGACGGCGATCCCCGAGGAGCCGGCGCCGCAGTGCTTCTGGGGCGAGCCGGCCATGGTGCCGTCGTCGCCGGCCTTGCCGATCGACGGCCCCGGCGCGCGGGCCGCGCCGCTCGCAGATGGCGCTCCGGCCGCGCCGCTCGGCGATGGCTCGCCGGCGGCGGCGTTTGCCTCCTGCCAGCGCCGCGCCCGCTCCGCCTGCACCGCGAAGAGATTGAGGATGCCCTCGCGGCTGGGGGTGACGGCGAGCGGATCGCGGTTGCCGTCGTCTCGCGGGGTGACCTCGGGGTCGACCTGAAAGGCGAGCCCGAGCGTCTCGACGAGGTCGAACATCGCCTCGATCTCCCCCTCGTTCCAGGCGGTGAGCGTGCTGTTGACCTTCACCCGCAGCCCCAGCGTGCGCATCTCCTGGAGGTTGGCGAGCAGGCGGTCGAAGCTCCCCGGCACCCGCGTCTGGCGGTCGTGGGTGGCGGCGGTGGCGCCGTGCAGGCTGACCTCGACGAGGAAGGGATCGACCTCCTCGCGCAGGCGCCGCGCCAGCTCGCCGCGCAGCGCGTGGCCGTTCGACTTGATGCGCAGCACGAAGCCGAGCTCGCGGGCGCGGCGGCCGAGGGCGAGGAAATCGGGGTGGGCGAGCGGCTCGCCGCCGCTCAGGGTGAGGTTGAGCACGCCGAGCTCGGCGAGCTCGGCGAAGAGCGCGAAGTACTGCTCGCGGGCGAGCGGCCGGCCCGCCGCGCCGAGATCGTTGTAGCAGAAGAAGCAGTCGAGGTTGCAGCGGTAGGTGAGCTCGACGAGGACCGAGAACAGCCGGTTCTCTTCCCAGGTCTTGGCGAGGATGCGGCCGAGGCTCACGGGCGGTCTCCGGCGATCTCGAGGAGCCCGGCCGCGGCCAGATCGCGGGCGCCGGCGACGAGGTCCTCCGCCAGCACCGCGGGCGCCACGTCGAACTCCGCGGCGAGCGCCTCGGCGATGGCGGCGAGCGGCGTCGAGCCGTCCGCCAGCTCGAGCAGCCGCGAGGCCGTCTCGTTCAGCACCAGCACCTCGGCGGCCTCCTGGACGACCACCACCGCCTCGCCGTCGACGATGCGGAAGCGCACGTCGGAGCGCCGCCGGAGCACGCTCGCCGGGCGGATCTCGGGATCGGATGCGGGGTCGGGGCCGGCCGCCTGATCGTCGAAGCTCATGGCACTAGCCTCTGCAGAGTACTCCACAAGCCGCCGGCGAGCGAGAAGCCGAGGATGCCGGCCGGGGCCTCGCCGGCGAGCGCCGCGGCGTTGGCGGCCACCTGCTCGCGGCGGTACGGATCGCGGTTGACGAAGGGGGCGCAGGCGAGGAGCTGGGCGGCGGCGCCGGCCTTCGACAGCGGCCTGAGCTCGTCCTCCGGCGCCTGCTCCAGGCGCAGCAGGGCGGCGAGGGGGAACGGCGGCGCAGCGTGCCGGCGATCGCCGACGTCGCCGGTGAAGGGAAGTTTCTCGACGCGGAGGCCGGCGCCGCCCGGCGCAGCCGGCAGCAGGGCGTTCAGGTCGTCCGAGAGAACGCTGCGGCCGGCGGCCTCGGAGAGCCGCGAGAGCGTCGTCTTCCCCGCACCCGAGCGGCCGAGGAAGAGATAGGCGGCGCCGCGGTCGACCACTCCGGCGCTGTGGACGACGAGGCCGCCCAAGGCGAGCAGCCGGTAGGCGACGACGACGCGGAGGAAATTCTCGAAGATCCCCGGAAAGAGGTCCCCCGCCGCGCCGCCGTCCTCCGAGGTCCACAGACCCGCGGCGAGCAGCCCTGCCTCGGCGGCGCCGGAGGCCCAGTCGAGCCGCGCCATCAGGTGCAGGCCCGCCAGGCGCACCGAGGCCGGCTGGTGATCGAAGTCGAGCGCGTACTCCCAACCGCGGGTATCGACGGCGCAGAACTCGCCGGCGGCGACGGCGAAGAGGCGGGTCTCGACGGCCGCCGCGGCGCCGGCGGCGGCCGGCCGGCAGAGGGTGCCGAAGCGCTCCTCGGCCGCCGCCGCCTGGTTCGCCGACAGCCCGGCGGCGAGGTAGGGGCCGCCCGGCAGGTCGAGGAGCAGACGGCGGTCGCCCCAGCTCTCGCCGCCGCGGCGGGCGGGGAAGAGGTCGGGATAGGCGAGGAAGCGGGTGCCGAAGCCCGGCGACGTCTCAGCCACGGCGCACCGAACCGCCGCCGGGCCCGCCGGCGCGGCGGAGCAGAAGGCGCCAGGCGCGGCGCAGGTAGGCGCCGCCGGCCCGCGCCCGCGTCGCCATCGACGGCAGGACGCGCGCCGGGGCGACGACCCGCCCCAGCAGGCGCCGCCGCGGCACCGGCGGATCGGGATCGGGGCTCGCGTCACCCTGGGTGAGGCAGGCGATCCCCCCCGCCGCCCAACGGTAGCCGAGCACGCGGTGGACGACGAGGCGGCCATCGGCGGCGGCGAAGGCGACGACGTCGCCCGGCAGCGGCCAGCCGGCCGGCGCCAGCTCCACGCGGTCGCCGTCGGCCAGGAGCGGCGCCATCGAGCCGCCGCGCACGGTGGCGGCGAGCGGGCCGCGGCGCGCCAGCTCGCGTACCCCGCGCAGCAGGCGGCCATCGGCACCTCCCGCGCCGTCGTCGGGAGCGGCCGGCGCCGCGGGTCGGGGCCCCGTCGTCCGGGTCACTGAATTCACGGGGCTCACGACGGGGCTCAGGGCAGCAGGCCGGGCGGCGCCTGCGGGCGCAGCCACGGGCTCAGGCGGAGGGCGAGATCGAGGTTGGCGCGCGCCTGCTCGGCGTCGCCGAGGGCGAGGTGGGCGCGCGCCAGGTCGAGGTAGACCTCGGGGTGCGGCTCGAGGGCGAGGGCTCGGCCGTAGGGGTCGAGCGCCGCCTCGGGGCGGCCGAAGAGGAGGAACTGGCCGCCGCGCGCCACCAGGATCTCGACCTCCACCGGATCGAGGCGGGCGGCGCGGTCGAGGGCCTCGAGGTTGGCCGAGAGGAGGCCGGCGGGCGCCCGGCCGGTGGTCGCCGCGGCATAGGAGAGCGCCTCGACGGTGCCGAGCAGCTGGCTGGCCGCGATGCGCCGCTCAGCGCGGAAGGTCTGGCCGAGGAGGGCCAGAGCGGCGAGCGAGGCGACGATCGCGGCGATCGCGACGCTGGCGCGGCCGGAGAGCCCCGCCGACCGGCCGGCGGCGCGCCCATCCTCCTCTTCCTCCTCGACAGCGCCGCCGGTGAGACCGTCCGCCTCGACGCCGGCGCGGAAGACCCAGGCGAGGAAGAGGAGGGCCGGAAAGGCGACCAGGGCGACGCGGAAGGGGAACTGGGCGACGGCGAGCACCGCGAGCGCCGCCGTCCCGGCGACGGCGAGCGCCGCGTCGCCGGCTGCTTCTGCGGCGGCGGCGGTCTCGTCCGCCCGCTCGCCCTGCCCGCCCCCGCCGCCCGCCGCCCTCGCGGCGGCGCGCAGACGGCGCAGAGCGATCCACAGCAGGCCGATCCCCCAGCCGAGGGCGGCGAGGCCCGGCCAGCCGAGGTCGGCGCCGACCTCCAGCAGCTCGTTGTGGGCGTTGGCGAAGTTGGCGTTCGGCTGGTCGGGGTAGAAGGCGACGCCGCGGTCGAGGAGGGCGAGCTTGGCCGGCGCGAACTCGGCGCGGAAGGCGCCCTGGCCGACGCCGGCGAGCGGGTGCTCGGCGAGAAGGAAGGCGGCGGCGCGCCAGCCGTCGAGACGGCCCGAGAGGAGGGCGTTGAGGTCGCCGGCGCGCGCCTCGATCGTCTTCGCGGCGAGGCGGGCGCGGAGCGGCGGCAGGGCGACGACGAGGAGGATCGCCACGATCAACACCCCGCCGCCGGCGACGGCCGCGGCGCGCCCTGGCTTCCGCAGCCGGCGCGACAGGCGGAGCCCCCAGAAGACCACCGTGCCGAGGCCCACCGCGGCGGCGGCGGTCAGCGTCTGGGTGGCGGCGAGCGCATAGATCGAGAGGACGAGCGAGACGACGAGCGGCCAGCGCCGACCACCGCCCTCTCCTCCAGCGCCGGCGAGGCCCCACTGGGCGAGGAGGCAGGGGAGGACGAGATAGGCCGCGAGGTCGCCGGGGTTGCCGGCGAAGGAGGTGACGGCGAGGCGCGAGTCGGCGGCGAGGCCGAGGAACTGCAGCGGCCGGAAACCGTGGAGCTGCAGGATGGCGAAGGCGGCGAGCGCCGCCGCCGGCCACAGCATCAGGAGAAGGAGGCGCCGCAGCCGCGCCGCCGGCAGCCCCAGGCTCCAGCCGGCGAGGCAGGCGGCGCCGATGGCGAGGTCGGCGAGCCCCTGCCGCAGGTGGAGCGGATGGCGGGAGACGGCGAGGCCGGCGAGCGCCACGAGGACGAGCGGCGCCACGGCGAAGAGCGCCGGCTGGCGCCGCGGCGTGGGCGGCCCGACCGCGGTCACGGCGCGCAGTTGGAAAGCCAGGGCGGCGAGCGAGGCCAGGGCCAGCCATTCGGAGACCATCAGCTTGGGGAGGCGGAACGACTCGCGCGCCGACGGCATCAGGAGGATCGGCGGCAGGCAGACGAGGAGGGCGAGCGCGAGCTCCGCCGCCCGCCGGGAGAGCGGTGGCGCGGCCGCGCGTCGCGCCGATCTCTTGCCGCCGCCCTTCATCGCGGCGGCAGTATACGAGAGGGGACAGCGGGCGCCGGGCCAGCCGCGGTGGCCGGCGCCGAGGCGGCGGCTCCCGGCACGCGCCGCGCCGCGGCCGCGTAGACGGCGAGGCGGCGGGCGAGGTCGAAC
Source organism: uncultured Acidobacteriota bacterium (assembly GCA_963755825.1). GTDB lineage: Bacteria > Acidobacteriota > Thermoanaerobaculia > Multivoradales > UBA5704 > DATBQN01. Next base: position 2,708,679 of record CAVWLA010000001.1, read on the forward strand.
GGCCGCGCCAGCCGCCGCCCGAGGTACCCCCAGCGGCTGACCGGCGGGCCGTAGATCGCCGCCACCTGGGCGCGCGAGAGGAACACCGTGCTCCACAGCGCCCGCGCCGCCGCGAGGGCGCGCGGTGCGTCGCCGGGCTCGGGGCGGAGGCCGAGCTTGAGAGCCGCCTGGTAGCGCGGATCGAGCCGGCCGGCGAGGGCATGGCGGAGGAGAACGATCTCGTCCCCAACCCCGTCCGCCCGCAGGTCCGCCGCGAGCCGATCCGCCGGAGCCGCCGCCGCCAGCAGCCGCGCCAGCCGCTCGAGCGCGGCGACCTCCGCCGCCGAGACGTCCGCCGCCACCAACCGGGCGGCGCGCGCGGCGAGGGCGCCGCCCGCCGGCCCGGCCCAGCCGAGGTCGATGAGGTCGCCGACCATCTTGAGCTGTCCGTACGCGGCCGGCGCGAAGCCGTGCTGGGCGATGCCGTGGACGACGGCGTGGGCGGCGAGGATCTCGGCGGCCGGCACCCGGCACGACGCCGGCCAGCCGGCGAGAGGGAGGAGGAGGCCGCCGGCGTCGAGATCAGCATAGGTGACCGACCGCGCCGAAGGGGCGAGGCGGACGCCGGGGAGACAGAGGTGGAGCTCGACGCAGGCTCCCGCCGGCGAGGCGAGGGCGGCGAGCTGATGGCCGCCGCCGGGGAGCGGCGAGGCGGACCAGCCGCGGGATCGGAGCGCCGCGTGGAGCGCCGCCGCCCCCGCCGCCGGCGCCAACAGATCGACGTCGCAGGCCGGCCGGCTCCCCGGCGCCGCGGCGCCGGAGGCGGCGAGGGCGGCGAACTTGAGGAGCGCGACGGGGGTTCCCGCCTCGCCGGCGGCGGCGGCCACATCGCGCGCCAGGTCGAGCAGCCGGACCTCGGCGGCGACGGCGGCGATCCTCTCGCGGCGGAGCGCCACCGCCCCCTCCTCCCCCAGCTCGGCAACCCAGCGGTCTCGCGGCAGCCGCGCGGCGAGGCGGGCGGCGATCTCGAAGCGGCGCGCCGCGGCGAGCGCCGCCAGGGGCTCGGCGGGCGGCGGCAGCCGCGCCTCCGGCGGACCGAAGGCACGGGCGAGCGCCCAGCCGAGCGCCGGCGGCAGCTCGACGCGCGGCGGGCGGAAGCGGATGGCGAGGGGAGGCATCCGGCGGCCAGCCTATCGCAGCGCCGCGGCTCTGCCGGCGGCGCTCCGCCGCCATTGGAGTCGCATCGGGAGTAGCATCGACGGCATGCCCGCGATGCCAGCCGTGCCCGCCGGCGCCGCCGCGCCCGCCCGGCCTCGCGGCCGCTGGAGCGAGGCGCTGTTCCGCCTCGGCGCCGTCGCCGCCTGCCTCGGCCTGGCGCTCGCCGCGATCGACTCCTGCGCCCGCTGGGAGGTCGGCGAGAGCCGCCTCGCCGAGCTCGCAGGCAACGGTCTGCCCCTCGCCCCGGGCCTCGCCGCCGCGCTGCGCCGCGAGCCCGACCTGGCGCGGGCGCGGATCGTCGCCGCCCGCGCCATCGTCGGCGCCGAGCTCGAGACGGCCGCCCGCCGCAACGCCAATCCGGGCGACGGCGGCCCGGCGCGCCTCGCCCCGGCCGGCGAGGCGGCGGCCGCCTCGCTCGCCGCCCGCCCCGCCGCCTGGGACGCGGCGATGGTCCTCGGCGCCGCCACCTACCTCGGCTGGTCCGAGGCGCGCGACCCGCGCCTCTTCCAGCGCTACGCCGCCTGGGAGGCGCCGCTCGCCGCCGCCCTCCGCCTCGCCCCGTCGCGCCGCGAACCGGTGCGCTTCCTCGCCGCCGCCTACCTCGAGGTGTGGCGGGCGATGACGCCGGAGAAGCGCGGCGCGGCGCGGCGCGTGCTGGCCGCCGCCCTCGCCGATCCCGACAGCTTCGCCGGCCTCGTCGCCCCCTGGCTGCGAGTGGCGGCGAGCCGTGGCGAGGCGTTCTCCCTGGTGCCCGACGACGCCGAGGCCTGGCGGCATGTCGCGGCGCTCTACGCCGGCAAGAGCGACTGGCAGGGCGAGAGCGCCGCGCGGATCCGCCTCGCCCGCGCCGTCGAGCGCCACCTGCGCGGCGAGCTCGCCGACGCCGAGGAGCGGCTGACGCTCGGCGACGAGGCCGGCGCCCGCGAGCGCTTCCTCGCCGTGGCGGCGACCGCCACCTCGGGCGCCAGCCGCGGCGAGCTCCTCGGCCGCGCCCTCGCCGACTGCCCGCCCGGCGTCGCCGACGGGACGACCGCCGCCAAGCTCGCGGCGCAGCTCGCCTGGGTCCTCGACCGCTGCCAGATCACCGGCTGTCCGGTGCCGCCGGCGGCGCTGCGACGCCTCGCCCGCTTCTGCCGCGACCTCCCCTCCGCCGAGGCGGCGCTCGCCGCGGTGCTCGGCGGCGAGCTCCCCCGCGCCGAGCAGCTCGAGCGCCACGCCGAGGCGGGCGAGAGCGCCGCCTGGGCGCCCTACTACGTCGAGAAGGCGCGGGCGCTGGCGGCGGCCGGCCGGCCGCCGGAGGCGGCGGCGGCGCTCGAGCAGGTCGACCGCGAGCTGCGCGGCGCCGCCTACTGGCGGGCGCGCGGCGAGGTGGCGCTGGCGGCGGGCGACGCGGGCGGCCAGGCGCAGGCCGCCGAAAGCCTGCGCCAGCTCTCCGCGACGGCCTGGCCGTCGACCGCCTGGAGCTGGCGCGGCGACGTGGCGCGGCTCGACATCCTCACCTCGGCCGCCGCCTCCGGCCTCCGCATCGAGGTCGGCCGGGCGCCGGCGGGCGGCGCCCTCGTCGAGGTGCGGCTCGACGACACCGTGCTCGGCTCAGCGCCGGCGCTGCCCGGGGCCGCCCTCACCCTCGCCGCCCCGCTCGCCGCCGGGCTTCACAGGCTCGAGCTGGAGAGCCTCGGCGGCGGCGCGGTGACGCCGGGATCGGCGGCGCTCGTCCCCGCCGCCGGCGCCGGACCCGCCCGTCCCGCCGTCCGCGGCGACGGTGCGGGCTGAGGCCGCGGCGCCGACGAGCACCGCCAGGGCAAAGGCGTTGGCGGGGATGGTGAGGCCGAAGTCGAGCAGCTCGTGGACCGCCACGGCGGCGAGGGCGCCGAGGGCGGCGAGCCCCGCCGCGCGGTCCTCCGAGCGGCGGCCATCGCGGAGCACCTGAGCCAGCCGCTTCCCCAGCAGGAGAAGGCCCGGCACGGCGAGCGCGGCGCCGGCCAGGCCGGCGGTCGCTAGCAGCTCGAGCGGATCGTTGTGGGCATGGCGCCAGGAGCCCCCGAGATCCGCCGGCTGGGTGAGCGGGAAGGCCTCGCGGAAGGCGCCGAGGCCAACGCCGGTCCAGGGGAAGCGGCGGACCAGCGCCCAGGTCGCGGCCCACACCGTCCGCCGCGCCCCCCAGGTGACGTCGATAGGGACCGAGAGCAGCCGCCCCAGCCCCTCCTGCAGGCCGATCGCCGCCACCACGCCGAGCCCGAGCACCGCCGCCGCCGAGCCGGCGAGCGCCAGATCCGGCCGGCGGTCGACGGTCGCCAGCAGCAGCCCCTGCACGGCGACGGCGGCGACCCCGGCGACCAGGCCGGCGCGCGAGCCGGTGAAGGCGAGACCGGCGAAGAGGGTGAGCCAGAGGAGGATCGGCGGCGCCAGCCAGAGTACCCGGCGCTCGACGGAGGCCTCGTTGCGCGCCCGCCGCGCCGCCCACCAGCTCCAGGCGAAGGCGAGCGCCAGGCCGATCTCCAGGAAGAGCGCCAGGTGGTCGGGGTCGATGAAGCTGCCGCGCAGCCGCGGCGTGCCGGGCACCTCGACGCCCCAGAGGAGCGTCTGCCGCGTCGACCAGCCGCGGGCTCCGAAGAAGACCTGGAAGGCCGCGGCGGCGGCGAGCGCGCCGCCCAGCAGGCGGCGGTTCCAACGCTCGCGGCCGAGAAGCGCCGCGGCGGCGAGCGCGGCGGCGGCGGCGGCCCAGGCGAGGGCGGCGGCGAGCGATTCGCCGGCGGCGAGCGAGAGGCTGGGGCGGACCGCCGCCGGCATCCCGGCGGTGGCGAGGAGCTGGGAGGCGTCGGCGTAGAAGCGGGCGTGCTCGGGTGAGACGAGGGCGACGAGCGGCGCCGGCCAGGGGAGAGACTGACCGACGCCCCAGAGCGCCACCGCGGCGAGCGAGAGGAGCGGCCAGGCGACCGGCGCGAGGCCGGCGACGGGTCCCGGCGCCGCCTTCTCGCCGCGTGCCCGCGCCGCGCCGACGAGCGCCAGGGTGAGCGCCAGGGCGAGGAAGGAACCCACCTCGAGCCCCGCCGCGCCGCGCGGCGTGACGCTGCCGAAGGGCAGCGGCGCCCACAGCAGGAGGAGGGCGACGAGCCCGGTCACCAGGCGGTCGGCGTGACGTATCATGGCGCGATCGTCGTTCCAGAATCGTCGCTTGCGGGTCCGCCCGCGGGAGGTCTCGAGGCGCCGTGCGAAACCGCAGCCCCACCCTTGCCATCCTGGTGGTCGGCGGCATCGCCGCCCTCTGCGCCGGCCGGATCGAAGCTCAGTTCGACCAGTATAGGACGCCCGGCGGCCCCGAAGGCCGGCCGGAGGATCGCAAGGCGGCGCTCGAGCACGCCGTCGAGACGGCGCGCTGGCGGCTCGGCCCGGTCCGCGCCGAGCCCTGGCTGGGGTTGAAGAACGTCGACTACGTCAACAACGCCTTCGGCACCGCCGGCCAGCCGACGGGCGACCTGACGGCGACCGTCGGCGCCGGTCTCCGCGCCTACCTGCGCACCGGCCCCAAGCTCACCTGGGCGGCGCACGCCCTCCCCGAGTACGTCTGGTGGCGCGACCTCGCCGACCGCCGCGAGATCGACGGCCAGTACGGCCTCGGCGCCTTCGGCTTCGGCAACCACCTCACCTTCGAGGTCACCGCCACCCGCGACCAGGAGCAGCAGATCGTCACTCCCGAGGTGCTGCAGGCGGTCAACACGCGCAACGACCGCGGCGCCATCGGCCTCGAGGTGCCGCTGGGGAGCGCCTTCTCGCTCTTCGGCGGCGTCGACCGGCTCGCCGTGCGCAATCTCGGGCATGCCAGCGGCGCCGACCCGCGCGAGGCCGACCTCACCGTCCTCGACCGCGACGAGACGCTCCTCACCGGCGGCCTGCGCTGGAACCTGCCGCGGCACTGGTCGCTCGGCCTCGGGGTGCAGAGCTCCGACGTCGACTTCGTCCAGCGCGGCGGCGTCTTCGACCGCTCCAGCACCGGCACCTCGCCGCTCCTTCAGATCCGCCGCAACAACGCGGACCTCTCGATCGACGTCCAGTTGGCGGAGCGCTCGCTCGACCCCAAGGCCGGCGCCAGCTTCACCCCCTACCGCGGCGTCACCGCGAGCGGCAGCGTCGGGCTGCACACCGAGCGCCGCGTGAGCCTGTTCCTCTACGGCAGCCGCGACCTGATCGACTCGATCGAGGCCGGCTACTCCTATCTGCGCGACGACCAGCTCGGCGTCGCCGTGCAGTGCAAGCTCGGCTGGCGCAGCAGCGTCCGCGCCTTCGTCGAGGCCGGCCGCCAGGGCTACACCCCGACGGTCTCCGCCGCGACCCTCGTCCCCGATCGCCACGACACCAGCCGCTCCTATGGCGGCGCGCTGAGCTTCGACCTCCCCACGCTGCACAGCGCCCTGGTCGTCAAGGGGACGCGCACCACCTTCACCTCCAACCTGCCGGGCTTCGACCGCGCCATCACCAGCATCGGCGCCGGCCTGACCTTCGGCGGCTCCGGCACCTGGTATTGAGGCCGCCCCCGGGTGTCCGGCTGCCGCCCGGCGGCGGACGCCCGGGAGCCTGGCTGCCAAATTGGCCGGCGCGGCGGCCGGTCGCCGCGCCGGGCCAGCCGGCGGGCCCGCCGCGGGAGCGCCTCATCCGGCCGGCGCCACCGCTCCGTACGCTCTCCTGAGCCCGCCGCGGCGTCGAGAGGGAATCGGGAGCGAATCTTGCACAGAGTTTTGACCTCCCGGACGCACCGGCGTACAATTCCCACATTCCGCAAACCCTGGTGGCGCATTGACATGAGACGGTTTCCCCGCGGATCTCTCGCCTGGTGGCTGGCGCTCGTCGCCGTCGCCGTGTCGGCGCTCGCCCAGACCTCGGGCAGGAATCCGGGCTACCGCATCGGCCCCAAGGACCTCGTCGCCGTCCAGGTCTTCGAGGTGCCGGAGCTGAACGTAGAGCGCCGCGTCACCGAGGACGGCAAGATCAACCTCCCCCTGATCGGCGACGTGGCGGCCTCCGGCCTCACCGAGAACGAGCTCGCCCTGCGCCTGAAGACGCTCCTCGAGGCGAAGTACGTGCAGCGCGCCTCGACCGCGATCGAGGTGCGCGAGTTCCGCTCCAAGCCGATCGCCGTGATCGGCGCCGTGCACCAGCCCGGCAACCTCGCCTTCTCCGGCCGCTGGACCCTGATCGAGGCGATCACCGCCGCCGGCGGCCTGGCGGAGAACCACGGCAACATCGTCTACGTGCTGCGCCGCGCCGAGAACGGCCTCACCGACCAGGTGGCGATCGACGTCAACGACCTCATGGTGCGCGCCGATCCGCGCGCCAACCTGCCGATCTACGCCAACGACCTGATCAACGTGCCGGGGGTCGTCGAGGTCACCGTCTACTGCCTGGGCGAGGTCGGCAAGCCCGGCGCGCTCACCTTCAAGAGCACCGACCGCATCACCCTTCTCGCCGCCATCGCCCGCGCCGGCGGCCTCTCCGACCGCGCCTCGAAGAAGATCATGATCAAGCGCGCCGGCAAGTCCGCCGAGATCGCCGTCGACTACAAACGCATCCTCTCCGGCAGAGACCCCGACGTCGAGCTCCACGAGGGCGACGTGGTGGTGGTCAAGGAGTCGTTCTTCTGAGCGTCGCACTGGATCCCTTCACGAGCAGCGCGCCGGTCGAGCCCGAGCACGAGTCCGACTTCAACGTCGCCGAGTATTTCGGCATGGTGCGGCGGCACTGGCGCCTGGTCGCCAGCTTCTGCCTGACGACGCTGGTCGCCGCCGCCATCCACTTCTCGATCACCCCCAAGCAGTTCTCGGCGACGGCGACGGTGCAGATCGAGCGCCGCAGCGGCACGCCGGTCTTCGGCGCCGAGCAGAATCCGCTGATGGAGAACTACTGGGACATGGAGTACTACCCGACCCAGTACAAGCTCCTCGAGAGCCGCGGGCTCGCCGAGCGGGTGGTGCGCAACCTCGACCTGCAGAACGATCCGACCTTCAGCCCCGGCGCCGCCCTGGCGCGCGGGCAGAAGCCGAAGAAGGCCACCGCCGACGACGACGAGGCGGCGCTCGGCTACCTCGCCGACCGCCTGCGCGGCGGCCTCACCGTCGAGCCGGTGCACACGACGCAGCTCGTCACCCTGACCTACATCTCGTCGAACCCCGAGTTCGCCGCCCGCGCCGCCAACGGCTTCGCCGAGGCCTTCATCGACATGGGGATCGAGAACCGCTTCGCCAACGCCGGCAAGGCGTCGACCTTCCTCGGCGCGCAGATCAACAGCCTCAAGCAGGAGATCGAGGACAAGGAGAAGCAGCTCCAATCGTTCAGCCGCAAGAGCGACATCGTGACGCTCGACCCCAGCTCGAACGTCCTCCTGCAGCGCCTCGAGGCGCTCAACAACGACTACATGGCCGCCAAGAAACAGCGCATGGAGAGGGAGGCGCGCTACAACGAGCTGCTCGCCTCGCCCAAGGAGACGGTGGCCGACACCCTCTCGGCCGGCATGGTCTCCAGCTTGCGCACCGACCAGCTCAAGCTGGAGAGCGAGTACGAATCCAAGCTCAAGACCTACAAGCCGGACTGGCCGGCGATGGTCTCGCTGCGCTCGGAGATCGAGAAGGGCCGCCAGCACATCGCGAGCGTCATCGAGGAGATGGTCGCCAAGGCCAAGGGGAGCGCCTTCGCCGAGTACCAGACGGCGCAGCGGCAGGAAGGCGCCCTGCAGGCCGAGCTCGGCGGCATGAAGCGGGAGGCGCTCGACCAGAGCTCGTCGGCGGTCGAGTACGGCAACCTCAAGGTCGAGGTCGAGAGCCGCCGGACGCTGCTCAACGAGCTGCTCAAGAAGCAGTCGGAGACGGAGGTCGCGGCGCGCCTGCAGGACACCCGCGACTCGAACGTGCACATCATCGACCGCGCCCTGGTGCCCGGCGGCCCCTTCCGGCCGTCGCTGCGCCAGGACCTCATCTACGGCCTCCTCCTCGGCCTCCTCCTGGGGGTCGGCTCGGCGCTCTTGATCGAGTTCCTCGACCGCACCATCAAGACGCCGGAGGAGATCGAGCGGCGCCTCGGGCTGCCCACTCTCGCCGTCGTCCCCGACCTCGACGACAGCGGCCGCGGCTACGGCTACCTGGCGCGTTACGGCTACGGCGGCTACGGCTACGGCGCTCAGCCGGCCGAGGGGGGGGGAAGGCGCGGCCGCGCCGCGGCGGCAAGATCGGCAAGGCGGTGCCGGCCCTCCTCGAGAAGAAGGGCGCCACGGCGGAGGTGACGCAGATCGAGCTCGTCCCCCACGAGCGGCCCCGGACGCCGATCTCCGAGGCCTACCGGTCGCTGCGCACGGCGCTCCTCCTCTCCACCGCCGACGAGATGAAGCTGATCGCCATCACCTCCGCCGAAGCGAGCGAGGGGAAGACGGCGACCGCCTCGAACTTGGCCGTCGTCTTAGCGCAGCTCGGCCGCCAGGTGCTGCTCGTCGACTGCGACCTCCGCAAGCCGCGCCTGCACCAGGTCTTCAAGCTGTCGAACCGCGTCGGCCTCGTCAACCAGCTCACCGGCGGCGTCGACCCGCGCGAGATGTACATGGCGACGGAGGTGCCCAACCTCTTCCTCACCCCCTCGGGCACCATCCCTCCCAACCCCTCCGAGCTGCTCTCCTCGGACCGCATGCGCGAGTGGCTGAAGGTGGCGCGCAGCCGCTTCGACTACGTCGTCGTCGACACGCCGCCGGCGCTCGCCGTCACCGACGCCACGATCATCGGCACCCTGACCGACGGCGTCGTGCTCACCCTCGCCTCCGGCAAGGTGACCCGCGAGGAGGCGCGCGCCTGCCGCGACCGGCTGCAGATGGCCGACGTCAAGATCCTCGGCGCCGTGCTCAACCGCTACCGTTCGACCCAGGGCAGCCTCGGCAGGCGCTACCGCTACTACGAGTCGTACGGCGCCTACGAGCAGGAGCGCGCCGGCTCCGCCGCCTGATGATCGATCTGCACTGCCACATCCTGCCGGCGATCGACGACGGCGCGCGCACCCTCGACGAGGCGGTCGCCATGTGCCGCGCCGCCGCCGCCGACGGCTGCTCGGCACTGGTGGCGACGCCGCATCAGCGGCGCGCCGCCTGGTGGAACTGCGACCGCGACGCCCTCCGCGAGCTGCGGCGGAGCCTCGCCGCGGCGATCGCCGACGAGCTGCCCGGGCTGAGCATCCTCGGCGGCGGCGAGATCCGCGTCGACGGCGAGATCCTCGCCGAGACCGAGGCGCTGGCGGCGGCGGCGCGCCGCGACGCCGGCACCGGCCTCATGGCGCTCGCCGGCTCGCGCTACCTGCTGCTCGAATTCGCTCCCGGCGAGGTGCCGGAGGCGGCGGCCGACCTCGTCCACGAGCTCTCCGTCGCCGGCTGGCGGCCGATCCTCGCCCACCCCGAGCACATCCCCTGGCTCGCCGGCGAGCTCGGCAACGTCGAGCGGCTGGTGGCGCTCGGCGCCTGCTGCCAGGTGACGGCGATGAGCGTCACCGGCGACTTCGGCCGCCGCGCGCAGGCGGTGGCGCTGCGGCTGATCGAGGCCGGCCTGGCCCACTTCGTGGCGAGCGACGCGCACGACCTCGAGCGCCGGCCGCCGGGCCTCTCGCGGGCTCGCCGGGCGATCGCCGCGCGCTGGGGCGAGGCGCTGGCGGATCGACTCTGCACGGCGAACCCGCGGGCGGTGATCGAGGACCGGCCGCTGCCGGCGGCGGCGCGGCCGTACGCCGTCGCGGCGCCGCGTAGCTCGACGGGAGGCGGCATTTGAGCCCGCGGCACGGAGGCCGCTTCGCCCTCGCCGCCGCCGTCGCCCTCGCCGCCGGTCTCGCGCCGCCGCTGGCGCGCCCCGCCGCGGCGGCCGATCCCTTCTACACCGGCCTGCTGCGCGACGGCATCGCCGCCGCCGCGCGCAAGGACTACCCGACGGCGGCGCACGACCTGCGCCTCGCCTGCTTCGGCCTGCTCGAGGAGCCGGCGGCGCTCGGCGACTGCCTGGTGCGCCTCGCCGTCGCCCAGGGGGGGGCGGGCGACAGCGAGGGCTTCCAGTCGACCTTCGCCCGCCTCTCCGAGGTCGAGGAGCGCTTCGCCGTCTACGCCAAGCTGCCGCTGCCGCCCGAAGTCAGGAGCGCCTTCGAGGAGCGCGCCGCGGCGACCGTCCCTCCTTCGACGCTCGCCGCCGTCCCCACCTTCGCGCCGCTCGCCAGCCGCCGCGCCGACGCTCAGCTGGCGACGCTGCCGGCGCGCGAGCGCCGGCGGGCGCTCGAGGCGCGCCTCGCCAAGGACCCGCGCAACCCGACCGCCAACCGGCTGCTCGCCGAGCTCGACTTCGACGAGGGGAAGACCGCCGCGGCGCTCGCCCGCGCCGAGCAGGCCGCGACGCTGGCGCCGACCGACGCCAACGCCCTCTGCCTGCGCGGCCTGACGCGCGCCTGGGCGCGGCGCTGCAAGGACGCCGTCGCCGATCTCATGCCCTGCGCCAGGAGCGAGCGCGAGCCGCGCTACGCCACCGCCCTCCTCGGCTGCTGGGCCGACCTCGGCGAGTGGCGCGAGGCGCAGGGGGTGGCCGACTCGCTGCCGCCGGAGCTCCGCGCCGACCGCCAGATCGCGGCGCTCCTGGCGCGCGTGGCGGAGCACGCCGGCGACAAGCCGCCGGCCGCGGCGCCGGCCCCGCGCTCCAGCGCCGCGGCGCCCAAGCTCGCCGCGGCGCCGGCGGCGCCGCCCCCCGTGCCACCGGCACCGGCTCCCACGCCGGCTCCCGCCATGCCGCCACCCAACGCGCCGGCAACAACGGCGGCGGCCGGGGGCGCCGCGCCTCTCTCGAGCGTCGAGCGCGCCTCCCTCGAGCGGGCGCGGAGCCTTCTCAAGAGCACGCAGACGCCCGACCTCCGGCGGGCCTTCGACCTCGCCCGCGCCGTCGCCGACGCCCATCCGCAGCTCGCCGAGGCGCAGCTCGTCGCCGGCGAGGCCGCCTATCGCACCTCGCACTGGCGCGAGGCGGCCGGCTACCTGCGCCAGGGTGGCCCCTCGGACGACCGGCCGGAGCTGCTCTTCTACCTCGCCGTGGCGCTCTACGAGTCGGGCGACCCGCCGGCGGCGGCGACGGCGCTGCGCCGCTCGCTCCCCCACCTGCAGCGGACGCCGTACGTCGACACCTATGCCAAGCGGATCCTCGGGCCCGGCACCGGCACCTGAGGCGACCGGCTCCGGGAGTTGACGTTCGGGTGGCGCCGGCTCGGCGGCTGGCTTAAGATAGAGCGGATACCGGCAGCGACGTCCGCACCTGGCGTTTGCATCGCAAGCCTGTCGGGAAGCGCTCGCATAGTCTAGGAGGGCCAGATGAGAGCACACAGCCTGTTGGCCGCCGCGGTCCTCGCCGCCGTCGCCTCGCCCGTCCTCGCGCAGCACATCATGCTCCCCGAGATGAGCTGTCTCGCCCTCGAGCGCAACACCGCGGTGCATACCACCGCCACCGGCGAGGCGCCGGGCGGCACCACCCGCCTCTACTTCCGCTGGAAGGGGCACGGCGACTTCTACTGGGTGGAGATGGCTCCGGAGGGCGGCGGCCGCGCCTGGGCGACGCTCCCCAAGCCGCGCCGGCAGAACGACACCGTCGAGCAGTATGCCGCGCTGCTCGACGACGCCGGCCACGAGATCGCCCGCTCCGAGATGCGCATGGTGCAGGTCAAGGCCGACTGCCGCACTGATCTCACTCCCAAAGAGCGCGGCTTCGCTGAGAACCTGACCATCGGCGAGACCACCGCCCCCCAGCGCGGCAGGGACGTCCTCGGATTCCTCTGCGACGGCGTCGTGACGCGGGTCAACCCGGCCGGCATCCGTCGCGCCGACGACGCCTGCCGCGCCTGCGTCGTCGCCTGGTGGCAGCAGAACGAGGTGCTGCTGCCGTTGGCGGGCCTCGGCGGAGTGACGACGATCTCCATCACCGAGCCCAACCCCGAGCCGTCGCCCTCGCAGCCGTAGGCCGACCGCCGGCACCGCTCCAGCCCGCCCGCAGCCGATCCCCCACCCACGGGGAAGCTCGGCGCCAGGCCGCCGCCTCGGGCCGCCGAACGACAACCTGCAGCGACAGCTTGGCGCTCTCCGCCGGCGGCGGGGGATCGCCGCGGCGGGGGTCGAGCACCAGAAGAGTTGAGTGCGGCCGCCTCCAGGCCGCGCCATCCTCTTCCCCCCGACGATCCATTCGCCACCAGCCCGTAAGGAAACCGCGCCTCATGACGAAGACCCTGCCGTTCCCCACCCCCGAGCCCGACGAAACCGCCGGGAAGCCGGGCCCTGCCGATCACCTCATCGCGCCGCACGGCGGCGCGCTCGTCGACCTCCTCGCCGCCCCCGAAGAGAGCGCCGAGATCAAGGCCGCCTCGCGCGACTGGCCGTCGTGGGACCTCACCGCGCGCCAGTTCTGCGACCTCGAGCTGCTGCTGAACGGCGCCTTCTCTCCCCTCACCGGCTTCCTCGGCAAGGCCGATCACGACTCCGTCGCCTCGCGCATGCGCCTCGCCGACGGCACCCTGTGGCCGATCCCCATCACCCTCGACGTCCCCCGCTCCTTCGCCGAGGCGCTCGGCGCCGGCCGCAAGCTGGCGCTGCGCGATCCCGAAGGGGTCATGCTCGCGGCGCTCGACGTCGACGAGCTCTGGGAGCCCGACCGCGAGGCGGCGGCGCAAGCCGTCTTCGGCACCGTCGACCGCAAGCATCCCGGCGTCCTCCACCTCCTCGACCGCACCCATCCGGTCTTCGTCGGCGGCCGGCTGACCGGCCTGCAGCTCCCCTCGCACTACGACTTCCGCGCCCTGCGCCAGACGCCGGCCGAGCTGCGCGCCGAGTTCGCCCGCGAAGGCTGGCGGCGGGTGGTCGCCTTCCAGACGCGCAATCCGATGCACCGCGCCCACTGCGAGCTGACGATGCGCGCCGCCAAGGAGGCGCAGGCCAACCTCCTCATCCATCCGACCGTCGGCATGACCAAGCCCGGCGATCTCGACCACTACACCCGCGTGCGCTGCTACCAGGCGGTGCTCGCCCGCTTCCCGCAGCACACCGCGAAGCTGGCCCTCCTCGGGCTCGCCATGCGCATGGGCGGGCCGCGCGAGGCGCTCCTCCACGCCATCATCCGCAAGAATCACGGCTGCACCCACTTCATCGTCGGCCGCGACCATGCCGGGCCGGGCAACGACTCGCAGGGCAAGCCCTTCTACGGCCCCTACGACGCGCAGGAGATGCTCCGCTCGCACGAGGACGAGCTCGGCGTCGCCATGGTGCCCTTCAAGCAGCTCGTCTACGTCGAGGACCTCGACACCTACTTCCCGGTCGACGAGGTGCCGGCCGGCAAGAAGACCCTGGACATCTCGGGGACGGAGCTCCGCCAGCGTCTCGCCGAGGGGCGCGACCTCCCCGCCTGGTTCACCTTCCCGGAGGTGGCGACCGAGCTGCGGCGCACCCATCCGCCGCGCCACCAGCAGGGCTTCACGGTCTTCCTGACCGGCCTCTCCGGCGCCGGCAAGTCGACCATCGCGTCCGTCCTCATGGTCAAGTTCATGGAGACCGGCGGCCGCCCGGTGACCCTCCTCGACGGCGACATCGTGCGCAAGAACCTCTCCTCCGAGCTCAACTTCTCGAAGGAGCACCGCGACATCAACATCCGCCGCATCGGCTACGTCGCCTCGGAGATCACCAAGAACGGCGGCATCGCGATCTGCGCGCCGATCGCGCCGTACGACAGCGTGCGCAAGGAGGTGCGCCTGGCGATCGAGCCCGGCGGCGGCTTCGTGCTGGTGCACATCGCGACGCCGATCGAGGTCTGCGAGCAGCGCGACAGGAAGGGCCTCTACGCCAAGGCGCGCGCCGGCATCCTCAAGGAGTTCACCGGCATCTCCGATCCCTACGAGGAGCCCGCCGACGCCGACCTGGTGATCGACGCCTCCGCGGCCTCCCCCGAGGAAGCGGCGCAGGAGATCCTCCTCTACCTCGAGAAGCAGGGCTACGTCGGCGCCAGCATGGCGGCTCAGTGAGGGCCGCCTTTCCAGAAGCCGGCGCCGTGAGGGCCGCCGTTCCGACGCCTGACACTTGGCTCCATGTCGATCGCTGAGCCCACGGCCGGCGGCTTCGCCGCCGACCTCGAGCGGATCGCCGCCGCGCTGGCGGCGGCGAACGCCCTCGTCTCGCGCTACACCCCCGGCGAGGTGGAGAGCCGCCGCAAGTCCGGCGGCGACCCCGTCACCGAGGCCGACACCCTGATCGACGCCCTCCTCAAGGAGACGCTCTTGGCGGAGGGCGAAGGCTGGCTGTCCGAGGAGACCGAGGATGACCTGGCGCGCCTCGCGGCGCGCCGGGTCTGGGTCGTCGACCCCCTGGACGGCACCAAGGAGTTCGTCCTCGGCATCCCCGAGTGGTCCATCTCGATCGCCTTGGTGGTCGACGGCGAGCCGGTCGCCGGCGGCATCTCGAACCCAGCGACGGGAGAGACCTTCCTGGGGGCGCTCGGCCATGGGGTGACCGTCAACGGCCGGCCGGCGACCCTCTCCAGCCGGCCGGCCCTCGCCGGCGCCGACGTCCTCGCCAGCCGCAGCGAGGTGAAGCACGGCCTCTGGCGGACCTTCGACGGCCCGTACAAGGTGATCCCCATGGGCTCCGTCGCCTACAAGCTGGCGCGGGTGGCCGGAGGTCTCGCCGACGCCACCTGGACCCTCGTCCCCAAGCACGAGTGGGACGTCGCCGCCGGAGTCGCCCTCATCCACGCCGCCGGCGGCCGCACCGTCGCCGGAACCCCCGACGAGAGCCGCTACAACCGCGAGAAGCCTCTCCTCACCCGCCTCATCGCCTCGCCGCCCCAGCTCCTGGCCGAGATCCAGGCCGAAATCCGCCGCGCCTGACGCCAGAACGGGCGCGATCTCCCCATTCGGCAGCGGCAGAGCGGAAGCAGCGGGCGAAACAGGGAAGGCCCCGCCGCCTGAGCCCGCCCGAAGCCGATCGGGCGGAAAGAACGGCCGAGACGGCGCCAGCGCCGACGGTCGAGCGGCAAGATCGCGCGCTGGGATGGAAGCATCGCCCGAACGGCAGAAGGATGCGAAGTTTCCGCTCTGCGCTCGGCGCAGGCAGGAAACTTTCGATTCTTCTCCTCAGCAGCCGCCGAATGAGAGGAAAGTTTCAAGATTTCTTCTCTCCAAACGCCGCTCGAGAAGAAATAACCGCGATTTCCACATCGACGCCGCCGCAGCGAAGAAACTTTCAAAAGTTCCTCGCTGCGCCGCGGAATGCGAGGAAACTTTTGATTTTTCCTCTCCACGGCCGTCGCGGAGCAGAAGATCGTCCTCACGGGAGGACGGGGATGGGCGGTGCGCCCGGCTGACGGGCGCCGCGCGTTCCCGACACCTCGGCTCGGCTGCACGGCGCTGAATCAGCTGTTCGGCTCGGCGGCTGATGCTACCCCATCGCCGCCGCTGGGATCTCCGCCGTGCGGGGCGAGCTTCCTTCAGTGCGACCCGGGTGAGGTGTCGAGCCGATCCCGCAGCGCCTGCAGCTGCTCATGGAGCTCGGTCATCTGACGGCTCAGCTCCGCGGCGCGGCTCTCCTCGGCGGCGAGCCGCGTCTGAAGCGTCGAGATCTCCCGCCGCTGGCTCGCCAGGCTCGCCTCCTGGTCCTCGACCTTCCGGTGCTGCTTCTGCACTTCGTTCAAGAGCATCGCGTTGACAAAGTGATAACGCACGGCGAGCGGCCGCCCGTCCTCGCCGTACTGCACGAGGTCCGGGAAGACCTGGGCGACCTCTTCGGCGACGAGCCCGTACTGGAGGAGATGCGAGCCGTCGTCGATGCCGGCACGGTAATGGAAGGTCACGGGACGCAACTGCATCAGGTCGTCGCTCGCGGCGCCCATCGTGGCCACATCCTCCTTGAAGCGGATGGACGAGGTCGTCGTCCCGAGCTGCCCCGAGCTGTTGACGAGGACCGCGATGCCGCTCGCGCTCGTGCTGCCGCTGATGCCGGCAACAAAGGCCGCGGTCTGGGTCCCAACTGTCCCGATACGGATCGCATCGCTCTCACCGGCCACTCCCGTGCTGCCGAGGTCGATATCGAAGCTCTCGCCACCGTTGAGGGCCGAGCCGGCGTTGAATCCGACGGCGATGTCGCTCGAGCCCGAGGTGTTGTTGTCGAGCGCTCCAACGCCGACCGCAGTGTTGTTGGACCCCGAGGAGCTCGCCGCCATCGCGGAGAGGCCGATCGCGGTGTTGTTGTTGCTGTTGGCGCTGTTCGCCGCGGAGAGGCTGTTCATCCCCACCGCCGTGTTATGGAAGCCCGCGAGGTTGTTCTGCAGAGCTCCGACCCCGACCGCCGTATTGGCGAGGCCGGTCAAATTGCTGGTCAGCGCCGAGGTGCCGAGCGCGACGTTCTGCTGACCCGAGGTGTTGCTCCTCAAGGTGAACAGGCCGACCGCGGTGTTCTGCAGGCCGGTGGTGGCGGCATTTCCGCTCTGCAGACCGAGGAAGAGGTTGTCCTGTCCGGCGGTCGGAGTGTAGGCGCTGAAGTAGCCCAGCACATCCGCCACCACGTTCGTCGCCGAGACATCGGCCTGCACCGTGAAGTCGCCGCCCTGATGGTCCTGCCGAACGGGCACGACGACGGCGTTGGCGATCGTCTGGCCGCTCGCAAAGTTGATGATCGAGGCGTTGGGCGCCGGCTGGTCCGACGACCAGGCGCGCAGATCGCCGGTCCCCGCCGGGACCGCGACGGTGATGTTGAGCAGGACGGCCTGCACCTGAGGGAAGCCGGAGAAGCCGGGCACCGGGCAGCCACTCGGATTGCCACCTTGGGCGCTCAGGCTGCCGGGGGCGGACACGCCGACGGCATCGAAAGCGCGGGCGTGCGCAGCCCCGGGCATCACCGCTCCGCCTTCCATGCGAGTATCGACGAGCCGGCACGGCTGAAGGCTAGTGAAGAGAAGATTGGGGGAGAGCGTCTGTGCCTGCGCGAGAAGGGGAGTAAAGAACAGAACGGAGCTGAGAATGAGGCACATGATGCCGATGACTGCCGACGAGCGCATCGAGATCTCCTTTCTCCAGCGTGGAAGCAATCGTTGCCATCGACCATACCATGCGCAAGCGCTGCTTCGAGCGCCGTTGACGCGAATGCACTGTCTTAAAAGTGGCCATAGCCGCAGCGCTGCTGCTCGACCGGCAGCGTCCGCTCGGGCGGCACCAGCCAGAGCCGCCGCAGCAGGAAAACTCGACTTCAACTTCGAGGAGGCTGCGAGGTGCTCGCTGATGCCGCGCTCGTAATGACGACGACTCACCTGGCGAAGGGCGCTGCGTCGCAGCCTGGCGGCTTCAGCATCGAGGCCTCGGGATCCGGCGGCTGACCGCGAAGCCGAGACGCCGGTGTCTTCAATAGAACAGGTCGTAGTCCTGGGTGTCGCCTCTGGGCGCAAGGTAGTAGACGTACGCCATCTGATCCGCGGGGACGACCTTGGACAGGCCCGCCTCGATCGTGCCGGTCGCGCTTCCCAGGGCGTTCTGGAGCGCGCTCTTCATCCCATCTCGACGACCCCAGAGATCGCCGGTGCCCGAGTCGACATAGAACGAGAGGACGGAGGCCTTGAAGACCGGCCGGTAGGCGGCGGTGCTCACGTTAACCCGTAGGTCGAAGACCGCGCCGTGCTTCCCGCACCAGGTCGAATCGAGGTCGAGGAACTGCTGGATGTGAATGTCCTGGAAGTCCTCCAGCCAGATCTACGTCCCCGTCGCCGTGGCGCCGCCGCTCAAGGAGCTCACCTGGTCCCGCCCGAGCGTGCCATTCACCACCATGAGGCCGTGCGTGAGAAACGCCCTGCCGGCGGGGCCCGGCGACGGATCGACGACCGACGCCGCCCGCTGCAGCCTCGCCTGACCAGCCCGAGCCTGAAGTCGAACCTTCGTCCCGCCGGCGGCCGTCGGCGACGGCGACTTGGCGGTGCAGCTCGCGAGCAGAAGCGTGAAGGCCGCGACGAGCGCCCCATGAGCGAGCGATCTACCCGATACGGATGCGGACATCCGAAGCTGCGGAACGAACGTGAATCGGCATTGGGCGGGCATCGATCCTCCTTGCGTGCAGCCGCGCTCCATTGCGCCGGCTTCTCCGAGGGGAGCAAGGTCGAGCTCAGAGCTGGATCGGTTCCCCCGCGCGGGGAAGAACGAGGGTGGGCGGCTGATCCCCTCACCGGCCCGGCGTCACGCTTATCGAGCGTCTCAGCAGCACCGACGGCGTTCTCTCCGTTTTCGCATCTATCCTTGATTACTAACGATATTACAAGTACAATGCGAATGCTGCGAGGACGTAGCGGCACGGCTCTGACTGGAAGGACGGTCTCGAGATTTTTGCTTCCACCCCTCCGGGGGCACCTTCCCAACCGCTGGTCGTACGGGTCGCCGGGCTCCCCGGATCCGCGATAGCCCCCTTCTCCAGCCGCCGCTGCCTCGACCTGCTCGCTGCCGAGGCCGCCCATCGCAGCGATCTGACCGCAGCACGAGCGAGCCTCGTCGACCTCCTCTCCGAGGCGCTGCCTCGTTTCGCTCCGCCGGCTCGCCGCTTCCTTCTGGCGGTGAAACGCGATGCGTTCAACGGACGCGCCCTGGGCCGGCATGCTCAGCATCCCGAATGGAGCGCGCTCGTTCACCTTTCCGGCGGCCTCGCGGAGAGGCTGCTCGCTCTCGAGGCGGAGGCCGCTCAGCTCGACGCGAAGTTCGGTCGCAGCTACGAGCTGGAGCGCGAGAGGGAGAGGCGCCACCTCTTCGGGCATCTGGCGGATGTCCGCTTCCTGCGCGGCGTCGCGCTGAGCAGCCCGGAACTCGTCGATCGGGCACTGGCACTCGGCCGGCGGCCGCCGGGCCGCTTCGATCGGCGGGAAAGGAAAGTCGAGCAAAGCCTTTTGCGCTTCGTGACGCGGGCCGCGGCGAAGCTGTCTCCCTACTCGACCCTGACCGCCTTCACCCTGGGAGCGGTGAGCGAGACCGCCGGCCTCGGCGGGCTCACCCTCGAGGCGAGCCGGCGCGAGCTCTCTCTCGTGCGGGTCAGCCGCCCCGTCCTCGAAACCCTTCTCGCCCTGCTGCTGCGGCATCCGCGGGTGCGCGCCCGCTGCCTTCTCTCGCTCAACGATACGGCGGAGGAGATCGCGCCCGGACGCTACCGGCTGCTCCGTCCGGGCTCGTGGCGGCTCGACAGCGACCTCTGCCTTCTGCGCTACGAGCCTCCGGCACAGGTGCGGGCGACGCTGAACAGCGACCTCGTGCAGCCGCTGCGGCGGCTCCTGGCGGCGGGGCCGGCGCTCTACGCCGAGGTGATCCGCGAGCTCAGCGAGGCGCGGGATGCGACCGAGACCGAAGCAGAGACCGGTGGCGAGATCGATGCCCGCGTCGAACGGCTCCTGGCCGTGGGATTCGTCCAGTTGCTGCCTCCCTGGCCCACCTCCGAGCCCCGCCTCGAGGAGAGCCTACTGTCGCTCCTCCGCGCTCTGACCGCCGAGCCGGCGCCATCCCAAGCGACGGCCGAGTCGCTGGACGTAGTGAACCAGGCTCTCCAACGGCTGGTCCATCTCGAGCTCGGCTTCGCCTCGGCGGAGCATCCGGAGCGCGCCGTGCGAACGATCGTGTCGGCGATCGACGAGCTCGCAGCCGCCGTCGGTGGGGCCACCGGCACCGAGCCGCACCGAGGCGCGCAAGACGCTCAGCTGCTGCACGAAGACGTCCTGCTCATGCCTGTCGCCGCGGACAACGGCGAGGAGGCGGCATTGCGCATCTCGCCGCAGCGAGCCGGCGCGATAATGGGCTGCGCGGAGCTGGTCTCGGCCTTCGCCTCCCTCTACAACCATCGCCACGACTTCCTGCACAGCCTGGCGGCGCTGTGGTCCGCGCGCTGGCCGGCGCGGCGGACGATCCCCCTGCTCGAGCTCTTCTGGGAAGCGCAGCCCCTGTGGCGAGAGTACCTGCGGTTCGACGCGCAGCATCGCTTCCGCACCTTCAGCTCCTTCAACCCGTCGTCCCTCGCCTCCATCGACGGCTTGAACCGCCTGCGCGAGCGGACGTTCAGCGACGCCCAAGCTGCGATGCGGGAGGGAGCGCTCGGCCGCCACCTGGCGCCCGCCAGACTCGCAGCGCTCGTGGACCAGGTCCCGGACCGCTATCGCCCGCTCCTCGGCTGCTCGGTCTTCGTCCAGCCGGCGGACCCCGAAGGCAGGCTGTGGGTTCTCAACCGCCTCTTCGAGGGGACCGGCCGCTATCTAAGCCGCTACGGAGCGGCATTCGACGAGGCGGCCCGGAGCCGCTACAGCGATCACTTCAGGCAGCGGTCCGTGGTCGAGATCGACGGCGAGGAGGTCGAGCTCCTCGACCTCGTCTTCAGCTCCCTCATCACGACGAACGCCCACGCGCCGCAGACGCGCCGCGTCCTTCAGACGCCGGGCGAGCACGTCGGGATCTCGGCGAGCGGGCGAGTGCTGCTGAGCGAGCTGCAGGTGAGCGCCGACCTCGCTCGCGAAACGTTCCGCATCGTCGACTCGCGAGGCCGGCGCCTGCTGCCGGTGCACCTGAGCAGCCTCAGCAACCTCCACCTGCCATCAATCCTCCGCTTCCTCTCGGCGTTCGGCCCCTTCGAAGTGCGCCAGGTCTTCCCGCGCCCGGCGGATGCGGGCACGGGCGTCTCCGAGCGGCTGACCTGCGGGCCGCTCGTCCTCCGGCGCCGGCGATGGGAGTTGGAGGTGTCGTCGCTCGAGGTGAATGAAGCGCCGGAGCCGTCGCTCGCGATCTTCCGGCAGATCCATCGCTGGCGCGAGTCGGCCGGCCTGCCGCGGCAGGTCTTCGTCTACGAGCCGCTGCTCGAGAGCGACGGCACGCTGCACTGCTTCAAGCCGCAGTATCTCGATTTCAGCTCCCCCTCCTTCGCCGGCGTCTTCCTCTCGATCCTGAGGAAGGCTTCCGGCCGTTTGATCTTCGAGGAGGCGCTGCCGGCATTCACCGACTTCCCGATCGACTCCAGCGGGACGCCGCGAGCCATCGAGATCCAGATCGACAGCCTGGCGCTCGGACTCTCGCCAACGCGAGGCGAGCCCTCTGGCCTGTCTCTGATTCCACCCGAGGGAACCGTGGAGATGACCTCTTCGGTGCCCTCAATACAAGGAGGTTAGTCATGGCCGAGAAGAAGAAGGACGACGTCGAGAACCTGGAGGTCGAGGTGCTGAACGACGCAGACCTCGAGACGGTCGCCGGCGGCGTGGGCGACAACAACATCAACAGCAACGCCGCCAACGCTTGCTGCTCCGGCGGCGGTCTCTAGAGAGCAGGACGGGGAAGGCAGCCGCACTCACGCGGCGACCGAGCCCTATCGAGGGGCTTTGGAGATCTCCTCCGAAGCCCCTCATCCCAGAGAGGTCCGTTATGGACGAGAAGAAGGACGATGTCGAGAACCTAGAGGTCGAGGTGCTGAGCGACGCGGACCTCGAGTCGGTCGTCGGCGGGGACAACATCGCCGACAGCAGTGCCGTCAACGCCTGCTGCCCCGGCGCCAATTAGGTAAAGAGCGGAAAAAGGGGAAGTCGTCGCAAACCAAGCGGCGACCGAGCCCTATCCAGGGGCTTTGGAGATCTCCTCCAAAGCCTCCAAACCAAGGAGGTTAGTCATGGACGAGATGAAGAAGGACGACGTCGAGAACCTGGAGGTCGAGGTGCTGAGCGACTCCGACCTCGAGTCGGTCGCCGGCGGGAACGTCGTCGAGAGCAACGTCGCCAACGCCTGCTGCATCGGCAGCGGCAAGGGTGCGGACAGCGTGCCGGAATAAGCGACCAGGGCTCCGCGCCGCAGCGATCAGCGGCGGCGCGGAGTCCACTTACGCATCGACCAGGAGAGAGCCATGCGGAGCGAGCTGTCTTTCAGCGATCTCATCGCACCCTTGACGCCGCAGGAGTTCGCGGCGAGCTATTGGGAGAAGGGGTTTTTCCACCATCCGGCGAAGGACTCTCGCCTCTTCGAGCTCTTGTTCTCTGTCGGCGACTTCGACCGCTGGCTGGCGTCCACCCGGTCCGGGGAGTCGGACAGCGTGCTGCTCATTCCACCCGCGGCCGAGGTCGGCGCCATGCGCCGCTTCCGTCCGCGAGAGGTCGCGATCGACGAGGTCTACGAGGCCTTTTCGGCAGGCCACTCGGTCGTCCTCAACCGGCTCGAGGACTCCTGGCCGCAAGTCCAGCGCATCGTCAAGGAGCTGGCGTCGGTCTTCTGCGCGGATGTCGGTGTCAACGCCTACCTGACGCCGGCGGGCTCTCGCGCCTTCCCGACCCATATCGACGACCACGATGTCTTCGCCCTCCAGGTGTCCGGCGAGAAAGTCTGGAATCTCTTCGAGCTCTCCATGCTCCCCATCGAGCGGCTCGATCACAAGCGCGACCTCGCCTACACCCCCGACTGGGGAGAGAGCCGTCTCAAGGTGCCGCAGATCGCGGAAGTACATCTCCGGCCGGGCGACGTTCTGTACGTGCCGCGCGGTATGCCGCATCACGCCGTCGCCGTGGACAGCACCTCGCTCCATCTCACCTTCAGCGTCGTCCCGGTCTTCTGGACCGACTTCCTCAAGGCCGCGGTCGAGCAGGCCGCCGTCCACGCCGGCGCGTTGCGCCGGTCGCTGCCGCTCGGCTTCATCCGCGGCGGCGAGCCGTACGAGACCATGCGGCAGGAGTTCACGGCGGTGCTCGCGGCGCTGACGGAGAACCTCTCCTTCGAGGAAGTCTTCGGCGTGGTGCAGCGCCAGCGCGTGCGCCGGCACGGCTTCGCCGCGGACGGCCACCTCGCCCATCTGGACCGCCTGGCGGAGCTCTCTCCCGACTCGCTCCTCGAGCGGCGGGAAGGTCTCCTCTGCGCCGTCGACACCACGAAGTACGGCTTCACCAATATTCGCTTTGGATCTCGGCACGTTCGCGCGCCAGCGCGCGTGCGGCGAGCGCTCGAGTTCATCCGGGACGCGCCGCCGTTCAGGATCTCCGAGATCCCGGGCCTCGACGAGAAGAGCCGGCTGGTCCTCGCGCGGCGGCTCGTCCGCGAAGGGCTGCTGCGCTTCGCCGAGTACCCACGACCGGCTCTGCTGCCAGCCGTCGCGGAGGGCGGCTGATCGGCCCTGGGGCCGCGGCCGTCACTCGAGCAGCAGGATGCAGGGGAGCGGCACGGTCCCGGCGAGGCGCAGCAGGGTATAGCCGACGCCCGCGGCGCCGGTGAAGAAGGAGGGGTCGAAAAGGCCATGGTCCATCTGCCGGCGCCAACGAAAACCTCCTCCGGCGTGCGCCCGGGCGACGACCGCAGCGGCGAGCGATTCGGCAGCGCGGCGCGACGCTTCGTCCCCCGAGACCAGGAAGGCATGGTGGAGCGCTTCCGCGCGGCCCAGGTTGCCGCAGCAGAGATAGTCGATCGCGGCGAGCGGCGCGGCGCCCGTCGCCCGCAGCCCATGCTCGAGATCCTCGCGCAGCGGCTCGCCCGCGAGAGCGGCGGTCGACAGCAACCCCAGGCGCGTCAGGGCGATGCCGGCGGCGCCAACGCACCAGGCCGTCGCACCGGGCGCTCCGTCGGCGGAGCGCATGTCGCGCCAGCTCCCGTGGCGCGGGGAGAAGAGGGTCCGCTCGAAGGCGAGCGCTCCGCGGGCCGCCTCGAGGAGCCGCGGGTCGGTCGTCTCCTCGTGCAGCCTGGCGAGCGCGAGGAGGATCCCCGAGGCGCCGTGCGTGAAGCCGGCGAGAGGGGGCATGCCGGCGAGCGTCCGCCAGCCGCAGGCGCCGCCTGCGGCCGGCAGCCGGCTGGCGATGAGATGTTGGGCACAGGCGGCGGCGACGGCGAGCGGCGTGCGCCCATCGGCAGCCGCCTCGGGCCTCGCGCGGTGCAGTGCGAGCAGAGCGAGGATCGCTCCAGCGCTGCCGGAGAGCACGTCCGGCGACTCGTCGCGAGCGATGCGCTCCGCGGTGATCAGCACCGTCAAGGCGCACGCTTCGCGGATGAGATCCGGCTCTCCAAGGAGCTCGCCGATGCGGACGAAGGAGTAGACGAGCGAGCCGATCCCCACCAGACCGCCGATCCCCATCCTGGTGATGGACGCCGCCCGCTCGGGTTGGGCGGCCAGCTCGGCGAGCTTGCCGCGCGTCGCGGCGAGCGCGGCGAGCGATCGCGAGCGGTGCTCGCCGCCGGGGGCCACGCGCTCGATGGCGGCGAAAAAGAGCGAGATGCCGGCGCTCCCGTCGTAGAGGAAGGGATCGACGCGAACCTCTGCGAGCGGCTCCCGCCTCGACTCGGAAGCCGGACGGAGCCAGGTGACGGAGCCGTCGCGCGCGCGGACCCGGCGCTCCCAGATCTGCTCGGCGAGCGCCGACGCCGCCCGCAGGAAGCCGGCGGCGGTCTGCGCATTAGGCGCTCTCTTCGAGCCGTGAGCGGGCGCTTGCGCCATGGCCAAGGATCGCCGAGCGCTGCCGCGGGCGGTCTCAAGCCCGCGCTCGGCTCTTGGACCTTACCATTCATTCGTATATACTGTCCAACAGTGGAACCGGCGCTCTGGTGCCAGGGCTCGCCGCTTCCTCGAGGGCTTCGGAGATGAAACTGGTTCTCGCCCACCCGCCGCTCGACGATCCCACTCTGCCGTACCACTCGACCGCCTATCTCGCCGGCCACCTCGTGCACAGCGGTTTCACCGATGTGGCGATCCGCGACGTCAACATCGAGCTCGTCAACTGGACGTTCGAGCGCCGGGTCTTCGGCGAGCTCCAGGAGCAGGCGGCGCGGCGCCTGACGGAGCTCGAGCGCCGATCTTCCCTCGCCTTTGCCGAGCAGGACGAGTACCTCGGGCTCTGGCGCCGGCGCCCGGTCTCCTTCGAAGCGCTCGAAAGCGCGATCGCCGGCATGCGCGACCGCGAGACCTTCCTCCGCTTCCCCGAGTACGATCGCTGCAGGACGACGATCCTGGACTACATGGACCTGCTCGGAGCCCTCGGATACCCAGCAGGAATCGACAGCTTCCGCCAGGTCAGCCGCGGCCGCTTCTCGCAGTACAAGCTGGCGGATCTCTTCGACGAGGATCTCACCGCGAGGATCTGCCAGATCTTCGACCGCTTCCTCGACGAGCGATTGGCAACGGACGGCGAGTTCTCGACCGCCGACTGCATCGGCATCAGCATCGTTTACGACCATCAGCTCTTTTACGCGCTGCACATGGCGCGCTGGGCGAAACGGCGCTGGCCCGAGAAGCAGCTCCTCCTCGGCGGGACTGCCATCAGCCAGCTCTACAAGTACATCCGCGACAAGCTGCTGATGAAGTCTTTCTTCGCGGTCTGCGACGGCATCGTCGTGGGCGAGGGGGAGACGGCGCTCTGCCAGCTCGCCGATTCCGGCGGCGTGGTGGCGCCCGGGATGCGGGTCAACAATCTCATCTCCTACGATCGCAGGGCGGATCGTCTCTTCCTGCCTGATCACGTCCACTACGAGACGGTCTCCACCCTCGGACGGCCTCTCTTCCGCTATCCCTGGGAGCTCTACCTCACGCCGGAGCGCGGCGTCAACTATTCGCCGACGCGGGGCTGCTATTGGAATCGCTGCACTTTCTGCGATTACGGGCTCAACTCGGCCAAGCCGACGTCGCCGTGGCGCGAGCGAAGGATCGACCAGGCGGTCGACGACCTGCGCGCGACGGTGGCGGAGACGGGTGCGCGGTTCGTCTATTTCGCCGTCGACGTGATGTCTCCCGCCTACCTCGAGCGGCTCTCCGACGCGATCATCGACGCCGGCCTCGACATCCGTTGGAGCGCCGAGCTGCGCATGGAGAAGGTCTTCTCGCACGAGCGCTGCATGAGGCTGGCGGCGAGCGGCTGCGTCTCGATCTCGTTCGGCATGGAATCTGGGAGCCAGCGCATCCTCGACCTCATCGACAAAGGGACGCAAGTCGCATTCATGGGCGAGACGATGAAGAACTTCACCGCCGCGGGGATCGCCGTGCAGCTCATGGCGTTCTCCGATTTTCCGACGGAGACCCAGAGCGAGAAAGAGGAGACCCACCGCTTCATCCGCGACAACGATCCATACTGGTCGACCGGGCGGCTGGGCACTTTCCTGCTCACCGGCACGGCGATCGTCGCCAAGGATCCGGGCCGCTTCGGCATCCGCCTCGTCGACAAAGAAGACGTCGACGTTCTGCGGGCGATCGCCTATGCGACGGATCGCAGCTCAGAGGACGGCGAGCCCAGGGCGATGCTCACCGAGGATCGCGACGCCTCCTTCGACTCTGCAGGGGGAGTTTTCCCTCAGCTGCTCAACCGCCCGTGGGCGGGCGGCACGGACAGTCTCCACAGCATGATCTATTACGATGCCCACGGGAGGTCGTTTTTCCGCGATCACACGAACTCACAAAGCGAGACGGGCGCGCTGCGGGCTGCGGACCTCCGCTCCTGCATGCTGTCGCTGCCTGGGGTCGTCAAGGGCTCGCCGTTCGACATCGAGAAGATCCTTGCCGAGCGCCGGGCCATGGAGGCGTTTCTGGGGCAATTGGCCCGCATCCCCCGCGAGCCGACCCATGGGGCTTTCCAAGAATGGGCATCGATCCGCACCAGGCTGACCGCTGACCCCGGCCGGTCGTACTGGGCCATGGCGGGCACCAAGTGCGTGCGCCTGAGCCCCTTCGTCTTCGAGCTGCTGTCCGCTCACGCCCATGCGGTCACCCTCGGCGAGCTCGTGGAGAAGGTCGAAGAGCCCCTGGCCAGCAGGCTTCTCACCTACTTCGAAAAGCTCGCCGAGCATGGCCTCGTCGAGCTGAGTCCGGCGAAGGCCGCGTGGCCGCTGGCCGCGGGAGCGAGCGGCCATCCGCTGGATGGGCCGTCGGCGACGGCCGGCTGAGCGCTGCCCGCCTCGATCCAGTGAGCCTGGCGGTCAATCCCTTCCCTCCCCCGCCGCCCGGCAAGCCTCGCTGAGCGACCTCCCGCGGCGCGGCGGCGGCCTCTCCGACCCTCCGTTTGCGTCTCCCGCGCCCTTATGCCACAATAGTTTGCGTCATCCTGACATCCGACCTTCCGAGCTGTCGCCGACGTGCCCACCTTCAGGCCAGAAGTCTCCAGAGATCGTCTCCTCGGCGTGCGGGTCGGGCCGGTCCTGGCGTGAGGGCGGCCCCTCGAGTTGACCTCGTCTTCGTCTCGGCCGGCCTGGCGCTCGACGGCGGCGGGCGGGCGGCGGCGGGGCGGCTGCTGGCAGCGGCCTGCGGCGAGTACGCCGGAGCGCGGGGGATGGGGTTCGAGATGATGACCCTCGGCGCGGCTCCTCCCTTGGAGGTTCCCGGCGCCGCCGGCGCGCGGACCTTCGGCGCGCGCCACGGCGGGCTCGCCGCGGCGACCTGGAGGCGGCAGATGCGCTCGCGGCGCGCCGCCTTCGTCTTCGACTTCCTGGGGCCGGCGCGGGTGCAGGCGCTGGTGCCGACGACATCGCGCGCGCCCTACCTGCTGCCGCTCTACGGGCTCGAGGTGTGGCGGCGGCTCTCCTGGACCCGGCGGCGGGCGCTCGCCCTCGCCACGGTCCTCGTCTCGATCTCGGAATACACCATGCGCCGCGCTCGCCAGCTCAATCCCGGACTGCCCGCGGCGGAGATCGTGCCGCTCGCGCTCGAGGAGCGGCCCGCGGCGGGAGCGATCGACGAGGCGCTCCTCGCCCGCGCCGGCCGCGGCTTCCTCCTCGCCGTCGGACGGCTGGCGGCGGGCGAGCGCTACAAGGGGCACGACGAGCTGCTGGCGGCGATGCCGCGGCTCCTCGCCGCGCACCCCGAGGCCCGCCTGGTGATCGCCGGCGAGGGCGACGACCGGCCGCGGCTGACCGCGGCGGCCGCGGGCCTCGGCGACCGCGTCCTCTTCGCCGGCTTCGTCAGCGAGGCGACGCTCGCCGAGCTCTACCGCCGGGCGGCCGCCTTCGCGCTGCCCAGCCGCGGCGAGGGCTTCGGGCTCGTCTACCTGGAGGCGATGCGCGCCGGGCTCCCCGCGGTCGCCGCGCGCGGCAGCGCCGCCGAGGAGGTGATCGCCGATGGCTCGACCGGCCTGCTCGTCGATCCGTCCTCGGCGGACGAGCTCGCCGGCGCTCTCGCCCGGCTGCTCGACGGCGCCGGCCGGCCGGGCTCGCTGGCGGCGCGCCTCGGCGCGGCGGGCGAGCGGGACTGGCGCCAGCGGTTCTCGGCCGAGCGCTACCGCGCGCGCCTGACGCCGCTCCTCGACCGGCTGACGGGGAGGGACGATGTGCGGCATTAACGGCATCCTCCGCCTGCGCCCGGCGGCGCCGCCGATCGAGCCGGCGGAGCTGCTGCGGACGCGCGACGCCATGGCTCTGCGCGGCCCCGACGGCGAGGGCGCTTACTTCTCGCCGGACGGCCGGATCGCTCTCGGGCACCGGCGGCTCGCCATCCTCGATCCCAGCCCGGCCGGCGCGCAGCCGATGGCCTCCGCCGACGGCCGCTACCGGATCGTCTTGAACGGCGAGATCTACAACTTCCGCGCCCTGCGCGCGACGCTCCCCGGCTACGCCTGGCGGACGGAGAGCGACACCGAGGTGCTCCTCGCGCTCTACGCCCGCTTCGGCTCGGACATCCTGCCGCGCCTGCGCGGCATGTTCGCGCTGGCGATCTGGGACGAGAGCGAGAAGCGGCTCTTCCTCGCCCGCGACCCGCTGGGGATCAAGCCGCTCTACTACACCGTCAGCGCCGATGGCGGCACGCTGCGCTTCGCCTCGCAGGTGAAGGCGCTCGAGGCCGGCGGCGCCGTGCCGCTCGACGTCGATCTCGCCGGCCTCGCCGGCT
Organism: uncultured Acidobacteriota bacterium; assembly: GCA_963755825.1. Lineage (GTDB taxonomy): Bacteria > Acidobacteriota > Thermoanaerobaculia > Multivoradales > UBA5704 > DATBQN01. The sequence goes on from CAVWLA010000001.1 coordinate 2,737,699, forward strand.
TCCTCCTCTGGGGATCGGTGCCCGAGCCGGCGACGATCCGCAGCGCCGTCCGCGCCCTTCCCGCCGGCTGCTACCTCACCGCCGGCGAGGGAAGCCTCGCCGAGCCTGTCGCATACGCCGCGCTCAACCCTGCGCGCGGTGATGGAAATGGCCGAGATGGCGGCATCGCGGCCGGGACGGCAGCGGCGGCCGAGGCCGACCTCGGCGCCGCGCTCGCCGAGTCGGTCCGCGATCACCTGGTGTCGGACGTCCCGGTCGCCGTTTTCCTCTCGGCGGGGCTCGACTCGGGCCTCCTCCTGGCGCTCGCCCGCCGCGCCGATCCCGCCGCCGCGCCGCCGCTCGCCTTCACGCTCTCCTTCGACGCCTTCGCCGGCACGCCGCGCGACGAGGCGCCGCTCGCCGCCGAGGTGGCGCGCCGGCTGGGAGCCCGCCACGTCGTTCGCCGGGTGGGCCGCGACGACTTCCGCGCCCTCTTCGGCGGCGCCGTCGCGGCGATGGACCAGCCGTCGATCGACGGCTTCAACACCTTCGTCGTCGCCCGCGCGGCGCACGAGGCGGGGATCAAGGTGGCCCTCTCCGGCCTCGGCGGCGACGAGCTGATGGGGAGCTACCCCTCGTTCGCCGACGTGCCGCGCGGCGCCCTCGCCGCGCGCTGGGGCGCCCAGCTGCCCGGCGCCGCCGCGCTCTGGCCGCGCCTCGCCCGCCGCGCGGCACCCGGCCGCCCCAAGCTGCAGGGGCTGCTGCGCCACGGCACGACGCTCGCCGGCGCCTACTTCCTCCGCCGCGGGCTCTTCCTCCCCGAGGAGCTGCCGGCGCTCCTCGGCGCCGAGCGGGCGGCGGCGGCGCTCGCCGCCTACGACCCGGTGGCGGACGCCGGCCGCGCGCTGCCCAGCGGCGCGGCGAGCGATCCATGGCTCGCCGTGCAGGCCCTGGAGACCGCGCGCTACATGCGCAACCAGCTCCTGAGGGACGCCGACTGGGCCGCCATGGCGAGCTCTCTCGAGCTCCGCGTACCGCTCGCCGACGCCCGGCTTACCGCCGCCTTCACCGCCGAGGGCTTCGCGACGGCGCGGCGGCTGGGCAAGGCCGGGCTGGTGCGGCAGGCGGCCCCCGAGCTGCCGGAGGCGCTCTTCCATCGACCGAAATCCGGCTTCTACATGCCGGTCACCGAGTGGCTCGAGGAACCCGACGCCGGAGAGACCGCCGGTGCCGCGATGGGCTGCCGCTCGCGGCGGCTCGCCCGGCGGGTGCTGGCGGAATTCGGCATCGAGCTGGCGCCGGCGGCGGCTTGACGACACCCGAGCCGATCGCCGTGGAGCCGCTGGAGCTCGCACCGGCCGTGCCAGAAGCCGTCCTCGCGCCGGTGGCCGTCGAGGCCACGGCGCCGGTTCCCGCCGCGGTCCCCGAGCCGCCCGGCCGTCGCGGCGCTCTCCTCGCCCGCGCCCGCACCTGGACCGGCATCCTCTCGGCCTATTTCTCCGCCCAGACGGCGACCCAGCTCGCCGGCATGGTCGCCGGGCTCCTCCTCACCCGCACCATGCCGGTGCGCGAGTTCGCGCTCTACACCCTCGCCTCGTCGGTCATCTCCTTCTTCATCTTCGCCTCCGACCTGGGGAGCACCTCGTCGCTGGTCTTCTTCCGCCATCGCACTCTGCGCGACGGCGGCGAGTTCGGCGACTACCTGGCGGCCGTCCTCTCGCTGCGCCGCACGGCGTTCCTCGTCGGCGCCGCGGCGGTGCTCCTCGCCTTCCCTCTGACCGCCGCGGCCAAGGGCTTCGCGCACTTGGACATCGGGCTCGCCACCGCCGGCATCGTCGTCGGCGCCTGGTTCCAGATCACCGCCTCGGTGCGCGTCCTGGCGCTGCGGCTCAACGATCGCTACGGCCAGTCCTACCGCGCCGAGATGGCGGGCGGCGCGCTCCGCCTCGCCGCCGCCCTGGCGATGATCGGCGCCGCCCTGCTGCGCGCCTGGATCGCGGTCGCCGCCGCCGCCGCCGCCGCCGCCATCGTCGCCCGCGTCGCCCGCGACCGCGCGCCGCGGCCCGCCGCGGCCGACCTCTCCTCCCACCGCCGCCAGGTGCTCCGCTACCTCCTCCCCAGCCTCCCCTCGGCGCTCTATTTCTCGCTCCAGGGGCCGCTCGTCGTCTGGCTGTCGGCGACCTTCGGCTCGACCCGCAACCTGGCGGAGGTCGGCGCGCTCGGCCGGCTCGGCCTCATCGTCAGCATGTTCTCGGGGCTCACCGGCATCGTCTTCCTGCCGCGCATGGCGCGGATCACCGACGAGCGCGTCTTCCTGCGCCGCTACCTGCAGTTCGGCGCCCTCCTGGCGGCCCTCGCCGCCTGCCTCTTCCTCGCCGCGCTCGCCGCCCCCGGCCTCTTCCTCTTCATCCTCGGGCCGCACTACTCCGCGCTCCATCGCGAGCTGCTCCTCGTCGTCGCCGGCTCCGGGCTCACCCTCATCACCGGCTACAGCGTCGGCGTCAACCTGTCGCGCTCGTGGAACCGGTGGGAGACCCTGGCGGTCGGCGTGCTCATCGTGGCGCAGGCGATCCTCGCCGCCGTCCTGCCGCTCGGCACCACGGCGGGCGTGCTGTGGTTCAACCTGCTGTCGACCGCCGTCGGCATCGCCCTGCAGCTCGCCATCACCACCGCCGGCTTCCTGCGCCCCAGCTGGGTGCGGTGGATGGCATGAGCGCGGCGCTGCGCAGCGCGCCGATCGTGGTGCGGACGCCCGCGCCGGCCGTCCGACCGCCCGCGGCGCTCCGCGTCTGCCACGTCTCGCCCACCTACTTCGCGGCGGAATCGTTCGTCGGCGGCGGCGAGCGCTTCGCCGAGGAGCTCGCCCTCGCGATGTCGCGGCGCGCCGAGGTCAAGCTGGTGAGCTTCGGCCCCCGCGCTCTGCGCGAGCGGCGCTCGCCGAGCTACGAGCGGGTGATCCTCAAGAGCTGGACGCGCCGGCGGATGACCCCCTTCTCGCCCCGCCTCTTCGCCGAGCTCGCCGGCGCCGACGTCGTCCACTGCCACCAGTACTTCGTCCTGCCGACCTTCCTCGCCGCCTGGGCCGGACACCGGCGCGGCAGCAAGGTCTTCGTCTCCGACCTGGGCGGCGGCGCCTGGACGCCGGGATATCAGATCGACCAGTCGCGCTGGATCACCGCCCACCTGCCGATCTCCCGCTACGCCGCCAGCCCGCTCCCCGGCCGCCGCCGCCCGAGCCACGTCATCTACGGCGGCGTCGACCTCGACCGCTATCCCATGCGCACCGCCGCGGCCCACGACGGCTCGGTGGTCTTCCTCGGCCGCATCCTGCCGCACAAGGGGATCCATGTCCTCATCGAGGCGCTGCCGGAGGGCGTTCCCCTCCACGTGCTGGGCCCGGCGCCCGACGCCGGCTACCTGGCGCGCCTGCACGCCCTCGCCGCCGGCAAACGGGTCCGCTTCGCGCATGGCCTCGCCGATGCCGAGATCCGGGGCTTCCTGACGCGGGCGATGGCCCTCGTCCATCCGACCCCGGTCGACGCCGCGGGCTCCGCCGGCGCCAACGAGCTCCTCGGCCTGGCGCCCATCGAGGCGATGGCCTGCGGCTGCCCGGTGATCGCCTCGGCGGTCGCCTCGCTGCCGGAGATCGTCACCGACGGCGTCGACGGCCTCCTGGTGCCGCCCAACGATCCGCCGGCGATCGCCGGCGCCATCCTCCGCCTGCGCGCCGACGGCGGGCTCTGGCGACGCCTGTCGCTCGCCGCGCGGCGGACGGTCGAGGCGAGGTTCACCTGGGATGCCGTCGTCGCGAGGTGCCTCGAGGCCTATGCCGGCTGAGCGCGCGGCGGGCGAGGCGCGGCAGCCGGCGCGCATCCTCATGGTGATCCACACGCCGTGGACGCGAAACCTCGGCGGCCCGCGCGTGCAGCTCGAGCTCGCCGACGAGCTGCGCGAGCTCGGCCACGTGGTGGAGAAGTTCAGCTACGAGGACGCCTTCCCGCCGGCGCCGCCGCGCGCCGCCCGCCGCGGCCGCCCGAGCCGCCTGGCGACGCTCGCCGGCTACCTGCGGAGCAACCGCAGCTTCGCCGCACGCGCCGCCGGCTTCGTGCGCGCCAACGCGCGGCGCTTCGACATCGTCGACGCCAACCAGACCGACCTGCCGTTCGCCAAGGCCCGGCTCGGCTTCGGCGGCCTGCTGGTCGCCCGCTCGGTGGGCCTGATCCCCGCCTACGAGCGCTTCGAGCGCCTCGCCGCGGCGCGCTGGCCGGAGCCGCTCTCGCTGCGCCAGGGGGTCCACGCCGCCCTCACCTGGCCGGCGCGTCGGCGGCGGCGGCGCGACGTCGAGCGGAGCTTCCGCGCCGCCGACCTGATCAACGTCTCCAACCAGGACGACCTCGCTGCCGTGCGCGACACCATGGGCCACGGCGACAAGGTCGTGATGTTCCCCTTCGGCATGTCGGCGGCGCGGCGCCTGGCCTTCTGCCGCTGTCAGGGCTCTCCGGCGGCGCGCCTCGCCGCCGGCCGGGTGGCCTTCATCGGCACCTGGAACAGCCGCAAGGGGGCCAAGGACTGGCCGGCGATCATCGCCGCCGTGCTCCGCCGCCGGCCCGGCACCCGCTTCCTCTTCCTCGGCACCGGGATCGCGGCGGAACAGGTGCTCCGCGACGTGCCGCTCGACCTCCGCGCGGCGATCGAGGTGGTGCCCTCCTACGACAGCGACGAGCTGCCGGCGCTCCTCGCCGGCGCCACCGTCGGCGCCTTTCCCGGCTACCTCGAGGGCTTCGGCTTCGCCGTGCTCGAGACGCTCGCCGCCGGCCTCCCCACCGTCGCCTACGAGGCGCCGGGGCCGCGTGACATCCTGGGCGTCCTCCCCTCGCCGGAGATGGTCCCCGCCGGCGACGTCGAGGCGTTCGCGGCGCGCCTCGCCGCCCTTCTCGACCTGCCGGCGGAGAGCTACGGCCTCCGCGCCGCGGAGGCGGCGGCCGCCGCGGCGCGCTTCGACTGGCGCGCCATCGCCCTCGCCACCCGCGAGGTCTACCGCGAGCGCTGGGAGAGGCTCGCCGCGCCATGAGCGACGGCACTCGCGCGGCTGACACCGCGACCGGCACCGCCGCCGCCCTCTACGCGGCGAAGGAGGAGGGCTACTACCGCAACGCCCGCCTCGACCTGCTGTCGATGCTCGCCCCGGCAAGCGGCCTGCGCCTCCTCGACCTCGGCGCCGGCCGCGGCGCCACCCTCCGCGCCGCCAAGGCCCTCGGCATCGCCTCCTACACCGTGGGCATCGACCTGGTGGCGCCGCAGGCGGCGGCCGCCGGCGAGCCGGAGATCGACGAGTTCGTGCGCGGCAACATCGAGGAGGCCGACTTCCCGTGGCCCGCCGGCAGCTTCGACGCCGTCCTCTGCGCCGATGTGCTGGAGCACCTGATCGACCCCTGGCGGGCGGTCGCCGCGCTCGCCGCCCGCCTGCGCTCCGGCGGCGTTCTCCTCAGCAGCATCCCCAACGCGCGCAACCACCGGCTGCTGCGCGCCCTCGTCGTCGACGGCGACTTCCGCTACGCTGACGCCGGCCTCCTCGACCGCACCCACCTGCGCTTCTTCTGCCGCCAGAACATCCGCCAGCTCTTCGCGCAGGCCGGTCTCGTCGTCGAGGCGATGGAAGAGAACATGGGCGGCTATGGCCGCTACCACCGGGCGCTCGATGCCCTCACCTGCGGCCGCCTCCACGACTTCTTCGTCTTCCAGTTCCGCACCCGGGCGAGGAAGCCGTGAGCGGGGCAGCGGAGACCGCCGCCGCGCCCGGCCCGCCGCCGCTCGTCTCGGTGGCGATGGCGACCTTCAACGGCGGCCGCTACCTCGGCGAGCAGCTCGACACCATCTACGCGCAGACCTGGCCGCGCCTCGAGGTGGTGGTGAGCGACGACGCGTCGAGCGACGCGACCGTCGGCATCCTCGCCGCCTATGCCCGCAGCCACGGCCTGCGCTATGCGGTCAATCCGGCGCGCCTGGGCCTAGTGCAGAACTTCGCACGTGCCATCTCGCTCTGCAGCGGCGACCTCATCGCTCTCTCCGATCAGGACGACCTCTGGAAGCCGCAGAAGATCGCCACTCTGGCGGGCGCCATCGGCGGCAGCACGCTCATCTACGGCAACGTCCAGGAGCAGGTCGAGGGCGACTCCGTGCGCGTCGAGACCGCCTTCGACCCCATCTTCGATTTCGCGCGCCGCCACGGCAGCGGCCGGCCGGTGCGCTACCTGCTGGCCGAGAACTGGGTGGTCTCCCACGGTCTGATGTTCCGCCGCGAGCTGGTGGAGCACGCCCTGCCGATCCCGCCGCACCAGCCCTTCCACGACGGCTGGCTCGCTCTCGTCGCCGCCAAGCTCGGCGGCCTCCGCTACCTCGACGAGCGCCTGCAGACCTACCGCCGGCACGCCGAGAGCCTGACCTTCAAGCGGCAGCCGGAGGAGCGCCGCGGAGCGCCGCGCGGCGGCGCGTTGGGAAGTATGCTCGGCCGCCGGCGCCGCTTCGCGGCGGGCTGGCGCCGGCGCTGCGCCGCCGAGACGGCGCGGCTCGCGGACGTCCTCGCCCACCCGCTCTTCGACGCCGCCGACCGCGCCTTCGTCGGCGAGCTGCTCGCCTACTACCGCTCGGGCCTCGAGCGCGGCGCCGCCTGGCCGGCGTTCCGCAGCGGGCTCCGCGTCGCCCCCTATTTCCACACCCAGACGCGCCGGCTCGACCGCCTGCGGGTGCCGCTGCGCGGCCTCGCCGGCGGGTTGCTTGCGGCGCGCGGCGGCGAGGAGCGCGAGGTATCGTGCGCGTCCTGACCCTCTCCAACTGCCCGCTCGACGCCGCGCTCGGCTCGGGCTACGTGGCTCTCGGCTACGCGGCGGGCCTCCGCGCCCGCGGCCACCAGGTGGACATTCTGGGACCGCCGGACTACGAGCCGTTCCACCGCTTCCGCCGGGCCATCCGCTACCGGCAGGCGCTCGGCATGGCGGCGGCCTGTCGGCGGCGCCTGGCGCAGGCGGAGTACGACGTCGTCGAGCTCTACGGCGGCGAGGCCTGGCTCGCCCTTTCGCTCCTCGCGCGGCGCCGCCGGCGGCGATTCCTCCTCGTCTGCCACTCGAACGGTCTCGAGACCCACGCCGCCGAGGCGCTCGCCGCCGCGCCGGGGGCCGCCGGGCCGCGGCCCTGGTGGCAGATCGGCCACGGGGCGCTCTTCGCGCACGGCTTCCGCGCCGCCGACGCCATCGTCACCGTCGCCGAATACGACCGCGCCTACGCCCTGCGCCAGGGCTACGCCGCCGCCGATCGGGTGCTCGCGATCGACAATCCCCTGCCCGAGTCGCTGCTCGGGCTCGAGGTGACCTTCGCCCGCCGGCCGATCCTCGGCTACTGCGGCTCCTGGCTGCCGCGCAAAGGGACCGCCCTCATGGAGAGCGACCTGCCGGCTCTCCTGCGCGACTTCCCGGCCTGGCGGCTGGTGCTCGTCGGCGTCGGCGCGGCCTTCCGCGCCGAGCGGCACTTTCCGGCGGACGTCCTGCCGCGCATCTCGGTCGTCCCCTTCGCCGAGCGCGGGACGGAGCTCGCGGCGCTCTACCAGAGCTTCGCGATCACCCTCGCCCCGTCGATCTACGAGAGCTTCGGCCTCGCCGCCGCCGAGGCGATGGCCTGCGGCAGCGCGCTCGTCGCCTCGCCGGTCGGCTTCGCCGCGGGCCTGCGGCAGGGCGAGGAGGCCGCCCTCCTTCCGACCGCCGCCTCGCCCGCCCTCTACGACACCGTGAGGGCCCTCATCGAGGATGCCGGCCGGCGCGAGCAGATCGCCCGCGGCGGCCACCTCCGGGTGCAGGCGCTCCGCTGGGAGCGCGCCGTCGACGAGCTCGAGGCGGCCTACCTCGGGTGGTCGAGCGAGCTGGCGCGGAGGGCCGCGTGAGAGCCCGGGCGGTGGTCCAGGTGGTGCCGCGGCTCCCCCCCGCCGAGGGCGGGGTGGGCGACTACGCGGCGATCCTCGCCGACGGCCTCGCCGAGCGGTGCGAGATCGCGACGCGATTCCTCGTCGCCGATCGGAGCCGGCCCGCCGGAGCGGCCCCGGGGGGCGCGACGGCGATCGTCCTCGAGCGGCGGGCGGGCGCCCTCTGCGCTCAGCTCGCCGCGGCGGCGGGTGCCACGCCAGCCGCTCCGGCGGCCGTCCTCGTGCACTATGCCAACTATGGCTATGCGGACCGCGGCTGCCCGCGCTGGCTCGTCGCGGGCCTGCGGCGGTGGCGCTCGCGACCGGGCTCGCGGCTGGTCACGATCTTCCACGAGGTCTACGCCTCCGGCCCGCCGCGGAGCAGCTCGTTCTGGCTCTCGCCGCTCCAGCGGCGCCTCGCCGCGAGCCTGGCGCGGGCGAGCGACCGCGTGATCACCAACCTCGAGCTCTACCGCGACCTCCTGGCGCGCTGGGTGCCGAGGGACGCCATCGCCGTGCTGCCGGTCTTCTCGACGACGGGAGAGCTGGCATCGCCCGCGCCGCTCGCCGGCCGCCGCCGCCGGCTCGTCGTCTTTGGCGGCCCGGGCGGCCGGGCGCGCGCCTACGGCGAGCAGGGTGCCGCCATGGCCGCGGCCTGCGCCGAGCTCGGCATCGAGGAGATCGTCGACGTCGGCGCCTCCCTCGCCAGCGCCGGACCGGAGGCGGTCGGCGGCGTCGCCGTGGTCCGCCTCGGCGCCCTCGCCGCCACCGCGGTGAGCGGCCTCCTCGCCGATTCGCTCGCCGGCTTCGTCGCCCACACCCCGAGCTTCCTCGGCAAGTCGACGGTCTTCGCCGCCTACTGCGCGCACGGCGCCCTGCCCGTCGCCGCCTGCCGCGAGGCGGGGGAGACCCGCGTCTGGACGCCCGGCTGCGCCGCCGGCGAACCGGCGCTCCAGGCCGCCGCCGACGCCGCCCACGCCTGGTACTCCGGCCATTGCCTCGGCCGCCAGGCGGCCACGATCGGATCGTTTCTCGGCGGGCAGGCGGCATGAGGGTCCTCGTCTATTCGCCGGCCTTCGCGCCGCAGGTCGGCGGCCTCGAGAGCTTCGTCGCCCAGATCGCCGCCGGCCTGGCGAAGCTCGGCCACGAGCTGGTGGTGGTGACGACGACGCCGGGCGGCGAGGCGAGGGCCGACGAGGTCTTCCCCTTCCGCGTCGTCCGCCGGCCGGGGCCCTGGGAGCTCCTCGGCTGGGTGCGCTGGTGCGAGGTCTTCTTCCACGCCAACGTCAGCCTGCGCGGCGCCTGGCCGCTCCTCCTCGTGCGCCGGCCATGGCTCACCTCGCACCACAGCTGGTATACCCGCGTCGACGGGCGGATCGCCTGGCAGGACCGCGTCAAGCGCTTCGCCGTGCGCCTCTCGACCTCGGTCGCGGTCTCCCGGGCGCTCGCCCGCGACCTCGGGCGGGGGACCTTCGTCATCACCAACCCGTACCGGGAGGAGCTCTTCCGCGTCCTCCCCGAGGCGGCGCGCGAGGTCGACCTCGCCTGCCTCGGCCGGCTGGTCTCGGACAAGGGCGTCGACGTCCTCCTCGACGCCCTCGCCCTCCTCGCCGGCCAGGGGATCACGCCGCGCCTGACGGTGATCGGCGACGGCCCCGAGCGCCCGCGGCTCGCCGCGCAGGCGGCGCGGCTGGGGATCGCCGACCGGGTCGACTTCGCCGGCACGGTGACCGGCGAGGCGCTCGTCCGCCGCCTCAACGAGCACCGCATCCTGGTCGTGCCGTCGCGCTACGACGAGCCCTTCGGCAACGTCGCCGTCGAGGCGATCGCCTGCGGCTGCGTCGTCGTCGGCTCGGCGGGCGGCGGCCTGCCGGAGGCGATCGGCCTCTGCGGCCGCACCTTCCCCAACGGCGATGCCGCGGCGCTCGCCGCCGTCCTCGCCGAGCTGCTCGGCGACCCCGCGGCGGTCGCCCGGCTGCGCAACGACGCGCGGCCACATCTCGCTCCCCACAAGAGCGGGGTGGTCGCGGCGGCCTACTCGGCGGCCCTCGAGCGGGCGCGCGGCGGGAGCCGGCCGAGGCGGCGGCCGGTGGCCGGCGGGACGGGAGGCTGAGCCATGCAGGTGCGGCTCATCCTGCTCTTCTTCGGCATCGGCGCGACGGTATGGTCCTACGCCCGCTGGCGCCAGGCGGTGCAGGTCGCGATGTTCCTGCTCATCGCCGAGGGGGCGATCCGCAAGTGGGTCTTCCCCGGCGCCCAGGACGTCGTCTACTTCGCCAAGGACCTGATCTTCCTCGGCGCCTACGCCGGCTGGTTCGCCGCCCGCGGCCGCTTCCCGCTCCCCCGCCTGACGGCGCTCAAGGCGCCCCTCCTCGTCGCCGCGACGTACGGCCTCATCCAGATCTTCAACCCCAGGCTGCCGACGCCGCTGGTGGGGATCTTCGGCTTCAAGGCGTACTTCTGGTACGTGCCGCTCATCGTCGTCATCCCGGACGCCTTCCGCGACGACCGCGAGCTCGCCCGCTTCCTCAAGCGCTACGTGCTGACCGCCATCCCCGTCGGGCTCCTCGGCGTCGCTCAGTTCTTCTCGCCGTCGTCGAGCCCGCTCAACACCTATGCCCGCGCCGCCGAGGACGTCGGCTACGTCTCGACCTTCGGCAGCTCGTCGTTCGTGCGGGTGACCTCCACGTTCTCCTACATCACCGGCTACTCCTCCTACCTCTTCGCCGTCACCATCCTCCTCCTCGGCATCCTCGCCACCATCCAATGGCGGTTCCGCCGCAACCTCATGTTCTACGTGGCGCTCGGCATGACGATGCTCGGCATCCTGCTGACCGGCTCGCGCGGTCCGCTGGTGCTCCTGGTGGCGGCGTTCCCCTTCTACTGGTGGCTCGCCGTGGCCCGCGAGCGGGGAGCGGGAGCGACCTTCAGCCGCCTCATCCTCGCCGTCGGCCTGGTGGCGATGCTCATCAGCTACACCGCCACCGACGCCGTCGACGCCTATCTCGGCCGCGCCGCCGGCGGCGCCTCCGACATGGCCGGCCGTCTCGTCCTCCCCTTCGAGGAGCCGTTCGACACCCTCCCTCAGTCCGGGCTCTTCGGCTACGGCATCGGCGCCACCCACCAGACCGCGGCGGCGGTGGTCAAGGACCGCATCCCGTACAGCTGGCTGGACGGGCTCGAGGTCGAGGGCGAGCCGGGCCGAATCATGCTCGAGCTCGGCCTGCCCGGCTTCCTGCTGTTCTATTTCCTCCGCCTCTACCTGGCCCTGCTGGCCCTCCGCCAGGCGCGCAGCCTGCGCACGATCTTCCACCGCTCGGTCGCCACCGCGAGCTTCCTCTTCTTCCTCGCCCAGCTGCCGGGAAGCATCGTCTTCGACGTCACGACCGACGTCTACCACTGGTTCTTCGCCGGCCTCCTGCTCACCGTCATGGCGCTCGACCGGGCGGCGGCGCCGGTGCCCGCCGCGGCCCGCGGGCGAGCCATCCAGGTCCGCGCCGGCGTCCCGCCGCCGGCCCCGCGGCCGGCCGGTGCCGCCGCCCCGACGCGCCTCCTGGGGAGCGGCGCGTGAGGGTGCTCGTCACCCATCCCGGCCGCCAGCACTCGCACCAGACGGCCCTGGCACTCGCCGAGGCCGGCCTCCTCGCCGGCTACTGGGCGGGCGTGCCGGCCCTCGACGCCGGCAGACAGGGCCTCCTGCGCTTCGTGCCGCGCGCGCTCTGGGCGAGCCGGATCCGCTACGGCCCCGTCGACCTGCCGCCCGAGCGGGTGCGCTCGGCGGCGTGGACGCCAGCGCTCCGCCGCCTCGGCGACCTGCTCCTCCCCCGCCGCCTCGCCGCCGCCAACGACCTCGCCGCCTGCCGGCTCTTCGACCGCTGGGCCGCCCGCGGCCTCGCCCGCCTGCGGCTCGCGGGCGAGGGAGCGCCGGGCGCCGTCATCGCCTGCGAGATCTCGGCCCTGGCGACCTTCCGCGCGGCGCGGCGCCTGGGGATCGCGACGCTCCTCGACGCCCCCTCGATCCACCACCTGGCGCAGGACCGCGTGCAGCCGACCGCCGATTCGCCGCGCCTCCATCGCCGCATCGCCGCGGTGAAAGACGCCGAGATCGCCCTCGCCGACCACGTGCTCACCGTCTCGGAGTTGGCGCGGCAGACCTATCTCGACGCCGGCGTGCCGGCCGAGCGCGTCCACAGCCTCACCCTGGGCGCCGACGCCGCGATCTTCGGCCGGCCCGATCCGCGAGCCGAGCGGGCGGAAGACCGCAGCGCGGACGGCTTCACCTTCCTTTTCGCCGGCGCGCCGATCCTCCGCAAGGGCTTCGACCTCCTCCTCGCCGCCTTCGCCGAGGTGCGGACCGCCGTCCCCGCCGCCCGCCTGCGGCTGGTGGGCCCGCGCGCGGAGGCGGCTCGCGACCTCGACGCCGCGTCGAGCGGCGTCTCGTCCGCCGGGCCGCTCGACCAGCGCGGCGTCGCCGCCGAGCTGACCGCCGCCGACTGCCTGGTGCTCCCCTCCCGCCACGACTCGTTCGGCATGGTCGTCGTCGAGGCCCTCGCCGCCGGGGTGCCGGTCCTGGTCTCGGCGATGGTGGGGGCGAAGGACCTAGTGACGCCTGGCGAGAGCGGCTGGATCGTCCCCGCCGGCGACGGCGCCGCGCTCGCCGCCCGCATGCGCTGGTGCGCCGAGCATCGTGCCGAGGTCAGGGCGATGGCCGCCGCCTGCCGCCGCACCGCCGCCGGCGCCACCTGGCCCGCCCACCACCGCCGCCTCGTCGAGCTGCTGCGCGAGATCCTCCCGGAGCCCCGATGAAGCCGCTGCGGCTGCTCCACGTGGTCCCCACCTACGTCCCCGCCTGGCGCCACGGCGGGCCGGTGCGCGCCGTCCACGGCCTCTGCAAGGCGCTCGCGGCGCGCGGCCACGAGGTGACGGTCTTCACCACCGACCTCGACGCCGGCGGCCCGCCGCTCGACCGGCCGGTCGAGATCGACGGCGTCGCCGTGCGCTACTTCCCGCTCTCCCGGCTGGAGCCGCTGCGACGGCTCTACCGGTCGCCGGCGATGGCGGCGGCGCTCGCCGCGGCGGTGCCCGCTTCAGACGCCGTCCACCTCCACTCGGTCTACCTCTGGCCGACCGCCGCGGCCGCCCGCGCCGCCGGCTGGGAGGGGGTGCCCTATCTCGTGGCGCCGCGCGGCATGCTGGTGCCGGATCTCGTGCGCCGGCGAGGGCGCCTGCGCAAGCTCGCCTGGCTCGGCCTCGTCGAGCGCCGCACGCTGGCGGGCGCCGCGGCGCTCCACGTGACGAGCGGCCTCGAGGCGCGCGAGGCGGCGGGTCTCGCGGATCTCCTCGGCCTGCGTCTGCCGCCGGCGGTGGTGATCGCCAACGGCGTCGAGGACGAGCCGGCGCCGGCAGACGGCGCCGTCCTCGCGCCGGCCGTCCGCGCCGCGCTCGAGCGCCGGCCGCTCCTCCTCTTCCTCGGGCGGGTCAGCTGGAAGAAGGGGCTCGACCGGCTGATCCGCGCCCTGCCGCGCGTCCTCGCCCAGGCGCCCGGCGCCACCCTCGCCCTCGCCGGCAACGACGACGAGGGCCTGGCGCCGGCGCTCGCGCGGCTGGCGGCCGAGGTCGGCGTCGCCGACCGGCTGGTCTTCCTCGGCGAGGTGCACGGCGCCGACAAGGCGGCGCTCCTCCACGGCGCCGACCTCCTAGTGCTCGCCTCGTACTCCGAGAACTTCGGCAACTCGGTGCTCGAGGCGATGGCCGCCGGCTGCCCGGTCGCCGTCACGCCGGAGGTGGGGATCGCCGAGGCCGTCCTCGCTTCCGGCGCCGGGATCGTCGCCGACGGCGAGCCGGCGGCCTTGGGCGGCGCGCTGGGAGCCCTCCTCGCCGACCCGGAAGCGCGCCGCGCCATGGGCGAGCGCGGCGCCGCGGCCGCCCGCGAGCGCTTCGGCTGGGGGCCCATCGCGGCAGCGATGGAGGCCGTCTATGGCCGGCTCGTCGACGGAGAGACGCCGCCTCCCACCGGCCGGCGGCCTTGGCGGGAGAGGATGGGCTGATGGCGCGCTACACCATCGAGTTCCTCAAGTACGCCTCCGGCCTGAGGCGGGGGCACACCACCCTGACCGCGGCCGAGAGCGGGCTCCTGCGCTCGCTCGCCGCGGGGAAGCGCTCGATCGTCGAGGTCGGCGTCTTCGAGGGGGTGACCAGCGCTCTCCTGGCGGCGGCCATGGCACCCGGCGGCAATCTCTATCTCGTCGACCCCTACCCGCTGGGTGTCCGCGCCGAGCGCTGGCTCGGCTTCTCCTTCACCGCCTTCATCGCCCGCCGAAGCGTGCGCCGATTCCGCGACCGCGCGCGCTTCGTGCGGGCGACTTCGCTCGAAGCGGCCTCCTCGCTCGCTCTCGCGGCGCCGGCCGATCTCGTCTTCCTCGACGCCGACCACAGCTTCGAGGCGGTGCGCAACGATTTCGCGGCGTGGGCGCCGAAGCTCGCGCCGGACGGAATCCTGGCGTTTCACGACAGCCGGCGCTGCGCCGCGCGGCCCGACCTCACGCCGACGACGGGGCCGGTACGGTTGCTCGAGGAGATCCGCCGCGGCGAGCACGGCGCCTGGCGGATCGCCGGCGAGGCCGACTCGCTCGTCGCCATCGGACGGGACAGGATGCCGACGCGGTGAGGATCGCCTTCCTCGTCGAGCGCCCGACACAGTTCGAGGCGCCCTTCTACCGCTTCGCGGCGCGCGACAGCGAGCACGAGCTGCGGGTGATCTACCTCGCCGCCGACGCCGCCTCGCCCGCTTTCGACCGCGAGCTCGCGCGTCCCGTCGACTGGGGGATCGACCTCCTCGGCGGCTATCCGTCCACGGCCTGCCCGCCGCGCGGCCGCGCCCGCTTCCTCGCCGCCGAGCTCGACCCGCGGCGGACCGATCTCCTCATCGTCAACGGCTACACCCGCGGGCCGTACCGCCTCGCCAACCGGCTGGCGCGGCGCCGCGGCATCCCGACCGCGCTCCGCCTCGACACCGCGGTGTTCCCGGCCGTCCGGTCGGCCGCCGCCGCGCCCACCCCCCGTGAGCGGCTGCGGCGGCTGCTCTTCACGCTGGTCGTCTCGCGCACTTATGATCTCTTTCTCGGCGCCAGCAGCCTCACCCTGGACTACCTCCAGTCCTGCGGCGTGCCGCGGGAGAAAGCAGGTCTCTTCCCCTATGCCGTGGACGTGGAATCCTTTCGCGAGCGCTCCCGCCTGAGCTCTTCGCCGGATCGTGGCCCCGGGCTCGCCTGGCGCCAGCGGCTGGGGATCCCCGCCGGCGTCAAGGTCGTCCTCGCGCTCGCCAAGCTCAACCCTCGCGAGGCGCCGTGGGACCTCCTGGCGGCTCTCCCGGCGCTGGCGACCGCAGGCGTCTGGACCGTCATCGCGGGCGACGGCCCGGAGCGCGCGGCGCTCGAGCGCGCGGCGGCGGCGAGCGGCTCGCCGCGGTTCCGCTTCCCCGGCTACGTCCCCTACCCCGAGCTCCCCGCCCTCTACGCCGCCGCCGACCTCTTCGTCCACGCCGCGCGCGAGGAGCGCTGGGGGGTCTCGGTCGAGGAGGCCCTCGCCTGCGGCCTGCCGGCGATCACCGCCTCGACCGTCGGCGCCGGCTACGACCTGATCGAGGAGGGCAGGAACGGCTTCCGCTACCCGGCGGGCGACACCGCGGCGCTGGCGCGGGCGATCGACGCCGCGCTCGCCCTCGACCGCGGCGCGGTCGACGCCGCGAGCCGCGCGGTCCTCGCGCGCTGGGACTACGCCGCCACCTGGCGCGGTCTCCTCGCCGCGGCGGCGAACGCGGCGGGCGCGAGGCGCGCCGCGTGACCATCCCGCTGACCGTCCTCTTCGCCACTCGGAACGAGGAGGCGAACCTCGAACGGAGTCTCGCGAGCGTCCACGGCTTCGCCGACCAGATCCTCGTCCTCGACTCGGAGAGCGCCGACCGCACGGTCGAGATCGCCCGCCGCTACGCCGACGAGGTCGTCACCCTCCCCTACGACCACAGCCGGATCATCCCCTGGATCTTCCAGTGGGGGCTCGACAACCTGCCCATCCGCAACGACTGGGTGCTCCTGCTCGAGGCCGACCAGGCGCTGCCGCCGGCCCTCCGCGACGAGCTGGCGGCGACGCTCTCCGGCGCGGCGAACGGCTCGGGAAACGGCCCGCCGGCCGACGGCTTCTACATCCGCCGCCGACAGATCTTCCGCGGCCATCCCATCCGCTTCGGCGGCTACGGCCACAAGTACCTCCTGAAGCTCTTCCGTCGCGAGCGCGGCGAGCTCGACCCGCAGGAGCAGGACACCCGCGTCTACGTGCGCGGGCGGACGGCCAAGCTGCGCGCGCCGCTCGAGGAGTGGAACAAGAAGGAGGACGCCATCCTCTTCTACCTCGAGAAGCACCTGCGCTATGCCGACGCCTTCGCGCGCGAGGAGCTGGAGCGCCGCCTCCGCGGGCGCGAGGGGCTCGGCTGGAAGCTCACGCCGCGCCTCTTCGGCACCTCGGACGAGCGGACGCTGTGGCTGAAGAGCCGCTACTACCGGCTGCCCCTCTACCTGCGGCCGTTCCTCTACTTCGGCTGGCGCTACTTCGTCCTCTGCGGCTTCCTCGACGGCAGGGAGGGCTTCGTCTTCCACTTCCTGCAGGCCTTCTGGTTCCGCCTCGTCGTCGACATCCGGCTCGCCGAGCTGCGCGTCGCCCACCGGGAGAGCGCTGCGGCGCCAACCCGATGACGAACACGGCCACCCGCATCCTCGGCATCAACGCCTTCCACGCCGACGCCTCGGCGGCGGCGGTGGTCGACGGCCGCTTCGTCGCCGGCGTCGAGGAGGAGCGCTTCCGGCGGATCAAGCACTGGGCCGGCTTCCCGGAGCTCGCCATCCGCTACTGCCTCGGCGAGATGGGCGGCCTCGACGAGGTCACCGCCCTCGCCGTCTCGCGCCAGCCGCGCGCCTACCTGCTGCGCAAGGCCGCCCTCGCGCTCAGCCATCCGCGGAGCCTCGGCCGCGCCGCCTCGCGGGTGCGCAACCTCGCCCAGGTGAGCTCGCTCGAGGAGCGCGTGGCGAAGACCTTCGGCGGCCGCGCGCCGCGGCTGTATCCGGTCGAGCACCATCTGGCGCACCTCGGCTCGGCCTTCTTCTGCTCGCCGTTCGAGCGGGCGATGTGCCTCTCCGTCGACGGCTTCGGCGACTTCGTCTCGACGATGACGGCGCTCGGCAGCGGCAGCGACCTCCGGGTCCTCGACCGCGTCCACTTCCCGCACTCGCTGGGGCTCTTCTACACCGCCATCACCCAGTACCTCGGCTTCCCCGGCTTCGGCGACGAGTACAAGGTGATGGGGCTCGCCGCCTACGGCGAGCCGCGCTACGCGGCGGAGCTCGGCGCCATCGTCCCGCCGCTCGCGGACGGCACCTTCCGCCTCGACCTCCGCTGCTTCCGCCACCTCTCGCAGGGGGTCGACATGAGCTGGGACGACGGCGCGCCGGCGCTCGGCCTGGTCTACACGCCGAAGCTCGTCGAGCTCCTCGGCCCCGCGCGCCGCCGCGAGGACGAGCTGACCGAGCGCCACATGGACCTCGCGGCCTCGCTCCAGAAGGTCTACGAGGAGCGCTTCTTCGCCCTCGTGCGGGCGCTCCAGAAGGCGACCGGCGAGCACCGGCTGGTGCTCGCCGGCGGCTGCGGCATGAACTCGCTCGCCAACGGCAAGCTCTTCGCCGCGACCGACGTCCGCGAGGTCTACATCCAGGCCGCCGCCGGCGACGCCGGCACCTCGCTCGGCGCCGCCCTCTACGTCCATCACGCGGTGCTCGGCAACCCGCGCGGCTTCGTCATGGAGCACTGCTACTGGGGGCCGGAGCACGGCGAGAGCGAGGCGCGGCAGGCGATCGCCCGGCGGCTGCCGGAGTCGGGCGGCCGCGACGGGCGCTACGGCGAGGTGACGGTCTCGACCGCGGCGTCGGAAGACCTCCTCGCCGAGGAGACCGCCGCGGCGATCGCCGCCGGCGCCGTCGTCGGCTGGTACCAGGGGCGCTCGGAGTGGGGGCCGCGGGCGCTCGGCAACCGCTCGATCCTCGCCGATCCGCGGCGGGCGGACATGAAGGAGATCCTCAACCTGAAGATCAAGCGGCGCGAGTCGTTCCGGCCCTTCGCGCCGTCGATCCTCGAGGAGAGGACGGCCGACTGGTTCACGATCTCGTACCCCGACCCCTTCATGATCAAGGTCTACCCCATCCGCCCCGAGCGGCGGGCGGAGATCCCGGCGGTCGCCCACGTCGACGGCACCGGCCGCCTGCAGACGGTCGCCAAGCGCACCAACCCGCGCTACTGGAAGCTCATCGACGCCTTCGGGCGACGGACCGGCGTGCCGATGCTCTTGAACACCTCGTTCAACGA
Organism: uncultured Acidobacteriota bacterium; assembly: GCA_963755825.1. Taxonomy (GTDB): domain Bacteria; phylum Acidobacteriota; class Thermoanaerobaculia; order Multivoradales; family UBA5704; genus DATBQN01. Next base: position 2,756,033 of record CAVWLA010000001.1, read on the forward strand.
GAACGAGCCCATCGTCGACACCCCCGCCGAGGCCCTCGACTGCTTCCTGCGCACGCGGATGGATCGCCTGGTGCTGGGCGACGTCGTGCTGGTGCGCCAGGCACCGTGAGCGCGGGATGACTCTCCACCGCTGGAAGCCGCGCCTGCGCGCCGCGGCGCGGCGCCTGGGCGTCGAGCGCGCCTACGACGGAGTCAAGCGCCTGGCCGGCCTCGACCCGCGCCGCCTGCGGCGCGAGTCGGCCTTCCGGCGGCTGAATCGTGGGGCGGCCGAGGACGAGATCGTCCTCCGGCCCGGCCTCCGCCTGCGCATCGATCCGCGCTCGCGCGACCCCTTCGAGCAGTTCTGCTTCCGCTCGCTCGACATGGCGGCGGAGCTCGACGGCTTCCTCGCCCGCATGCGGTCCTGCCGCCGCTTCGTCGACGTCGGCGCCTGCCACGGGATCTTCTCGCTCGCCTTCGCCCTCGGGCGGCCGGAGGCGCGGGCGCTCGCCGTCGAGCCGTCGCCCGAGGCCTGCGAGATCCTCGCCGCCAACGCCGCGCGCAACGGGCTCGCCCATCTCACGCCGGTGCGCGCGGCGCTCGGCGCGGCGGCGGGCGAGATCCGCATGCGGCCGAGCTGGCACCACCTCGAGGCGCTGGGCGACGGCGAGGAGGACGCCGGCGCGGTCGCCGTGCCGGTGCGCCCGCTCGACGAGCTCTGCGCCGAGCGCGGTTTCGAGCCCGACCTGATGAAGATCGACGTCGAGGGCTTCGAGCACGCGGTGCTCCAGGGCGCCGCCGCGGTCCTCACCCGCAGCCGGCCGATCCTCTTCCTCGAGGTCCATCCCGCGCGGCTGGCGGCCCTCGGCAGCTCGGCCGCCGAGGTGGCGGCGCAGCTCGCGGGCTACGGCTATCGGGAGATCGGCGGCCGCTCCCGCCGCCGCGGCCTCGCCGACGAGGTCGACGTCTGCCGCGTCGTCTGCGCCCCGGTCGAGGCGGCGGCATGAGGCTCCGCACCCTCGCCGAGCGGCTGAGCCGCGGCCGCGTGCTCCGCCGCCGGCTCCCCGCGAGCGCCGGCGGCGCCACCGTCTTCGTCTCCCCCGACGCCTCGCTCAAGTTCTGGCGCCGCGACCTCCGCCAGGCGGATCCGCTCCTCTTCGCCCTCGCCGCCGAGCAGGTGAAGCCCGGCGCGGTGGTGTGGGACGTCGGCGCCAACGTCGGCCTCTTCGCCCTCGCCGCCGCCTTCCACGCCGGACTCCAGGGCAGCGTCCTCGCCGTCGAGCCCGACGCCTGGCTCGCCGGCCTCATCGGCCGCTCGGCCCGCGCGCTGCCACCCGCCTGCGCGCCGGTCGCCGTGCTCGCCGCCGCCGTCGCCGAGGCGCCCGGCGTCGCCGAGTTCGCTATCGCGGCGCGCGGCCGCGCCACCAGCCACCTCGCGGCCGTCGCCGGCTCGACGCAGAGCGGCGGCGCCCGCGCCGTCGCGCGAGTGCCGGTCGAGACCCTCGACGGCCTCCTCGCCCGCTTCCCCGCCCCCAGCCTGGTGAAGATCGACGTCGAGGGCGCCGAGGCGCGCTGCCTCGCCGGCGCGGCGCGGCTCCTCGCCGAGGTGCGGCCGGCGATCGTCTGCGAGGTGTCGGCGGAGAACTCCGCGGCGGTCGCCGCGATCCTCGCCGCGGCGCGCTACGAGCTGTTCGACGCCGCCGAGCCGCCCGCGCCGCAGATGCCTCCGAACACCCGGCGGCCGCTCGCGGCGCCGGCGTGGAACACCCTCGCCCTGCCGCGCGAGGGGGAGCGCGGACGATGAAGATCCTCCTCGTCGCCCCCTCCGGCTCGCGGGTCGGCTGCGGCGTCGGCGATCATGCCGCCCGGCTCGCCGTCGAGCTCGACCGCCGCGGGCACGCCGTCCACCTGGCGACCGACCTCCCCGGCGCCCGCCGCCGCGAGCTGCCGGCGAGCCTCGAGGTGCACCACCCCTTCCGCCGCCACACCGCGCGCGAGATCGCCGCCCTCGCCCGCCTGGCGCGGCGCCTGGCTCCCGACGTCGTCCACGTCCAGTACCAGGTCCTCACCTACTCGGGCCGCGCCGCCATCCTGGCGCTGCCGCGCCTCCTCCCCCGCCGCGCCGCGCTCGCCGTCTCGATGCACGACTTCCTCCTGCCCTACATCTTCCGCGGCGCCGGTTTCCTGCGCCGCCGCCTGCTCTCCGGCTTCCTCGCCGCCGCCGACGGCGTCATCGTGGCGACCGCCGCGCACTGCGCTCTCGCCCGCGCCGCCGGAGCGCGCGAGGCCGCGCTCCACGACGTCATCATGGCCTCCAATCTCGAGGTCTCGCCGCTCTCTCCCGAGCGACAGCGCGAGCTCCACGAGCGGTTCGAGATCGGCGGCCGCACCCTCCTCCTCGCCTTCGGCGCCATGTCCCGCGCCGGCGGCGCCGACCTGCTGCTCGCCGCCCTCGCGGCGGTGCCAGAGGCGGCGCGGCAGCGCCTCCGCTGCCTCCTCGTCGGCGGCGCCCCCGCCTACGCCATCGATCCCGAGAGCGTGCTGGCGGCGGTCCGCGGGCGCGCCCGCGAGCTCGGCGTCGAGGGCTCGGCGCGGGTGACCGGCTACCTCGAGGCGGCGGAGGTGAGCGGCCTGCTGCAGATGAGCCGCGCCGTCATCCAGTCGCGTCCGGGCGGCGTCTCGCCGATGAACACCTCGACCTCCTGCGCCCTCCTCCACCGGCGGCCGCTCCTCGCCGTCGCCGGCGGCGAGCGCCTCGATCCCCGCATGCCGGCGGCGGCGATCCATCTCGCGGCCCCCGAGCCGGCGGCGCTCGGCGACTCCATCCGCCGCCTGCTCGACGGCGAGGCGCTGTGGCCGGAGACCGCGGACGCGGCGCTCGCCGAGGCCGCCCCGCGCTTCTCCTGGCGCCAGCTGGCCGACGAGCACGAGGCGATGTACGGCGAGATCGCCGCGCGCCGGCGGGGCGGCTCCTAGCCGCGCAGCCGCCGCCGTAGCCGCCCGGCCTCGCTCGCCGCGAGATCGAGCGGCCCGCAGCGCCGCGCCGGCGCGCTGCGCAGCTCGACCGGCCGGCGGGAATCGTCCCGCTCCTCACCGCCAGCCAGATATTCGGGCAGCAGGCCGCGCACCGAGCGCACGAAGTGGAGGGCGACCGCCCCCGTCTCGCCCGGCACCCGCGGGATGCGCACCTGCTCGGCGTCGAGCAGCCAACAACCGGCGCGGGCGCCGAGGAGAGCCCAGGCGGTCTGCTCGACCCACGGCGGCGCGAAACGGTAACGCTCTTGACCGAGGAACCACTCGACGAGGTCGGCATCGTAGAGAGCCGTGCGGAAGTGGATGACGCCGCTGTTGACTCGCAGGGGGATGGCGAGGCGCCGGTCCCGCAGCAAATGCCAGGAGCGCAGCGAGTAGGCGTTCTGGGTGTCGGCCATGAAGAGGGCGCCGGCCGCCGGCGACGGCAAGCGATAGAGCCCAGAGAACGGCCGCCGGAAGAGCACGTCGGCGTCGCAGTAGGCGACGGTGTCGTCCTGCGAGAGGAGGGCTACGTCGACGAGCTTCAGGGCGAGCGGGCTGGCGGCGCGGTAGGCGCGCGTCGCCGGCAAGCGCGCCAGATGGCCCGCCAGGCGCTCGTCCGCCTCGGCCCGCCAGACGACCTCGGCGCCGCTCAGGTCGGCGGCGAGGAGGGCAGCATCCTCCGGCGTCAGCGTGCCGTCGTCGTGCAGGCGAAGCCGCAGCGGCTCGGCCGAGCGGCGGAGCAGGCTCGCCAGACAGGCCAGCGCCATCGGCACCTGCGCGTGGCCGAGGAGGCTTGCGACGGTCGTCGGCGGCGCGGCGGGTTCCATGGTGCCTCTGCGGTCGGGTGGCGAGACGGCGGCGCCGTGAGATCCTGCGCGGCGGCCGGCCGGCTTGGGCGGCCTGCTGGGCATGGGCTAAACTGCAGGATACCGGGTCGACAGACTGCCGGCAACGACTCCCCGTCGGCCGGGGGGAGGGAGCGGACGTATGGAGTGGCGGGACAAGCGGGTTCTGGTCACCGGCGGCGCGTCGTTCATCAGCTCGCACCTGATCGACCTGCTGATCGCGAAGGGCGCGCCGACGATCCGCGTCGTCGACGATCTGTCGAGCGGCCGCCTGGCGAACATCCAGGGACATCTCGACGCCGGCGCCGTCGAGCTCCAGAAAGCCGATCTCCTCGCCCCCGGCGTGGCGCAGGAGGCGGTCGAGGGCATCGACGTCGTCTTCCACCTGGCGGCGATCCACGGCGGCCGCGGCTTCGTCGACCTCCACCAGGCCGCCTGCGCGCAGAACCTGGCGATGGACGGCATGCTGGTGAAGGCCGCCTACGAGGCGGGAGTGGAGAAGCTCGTCTTCGCCTCCTCCGGCTGCGTCTACCCCAACCACCTGCAGCAGGACGTCTCCGCGGAGCTCTACCTCACCGAGGAGATGGTGGGGCCGCCCTACGCCGCCGACAACATGTACGGCTGGGCCAAGCTGATGACCGAGATGACGCTCGCCGCGTACCACCGCGACTTCGGCTTCAAGTCGGCCTCCTGCCGCTTCTTCACCGTCTACGGCGAGCGCGGCGTCGAGAACCACGCCGTCATCGCCATGATCGCCCGCGCCTTCGTCCGCCAGGACCCCTTCGAGGTGTGGGGCGACGGCACGCAGATCCGCAACTGGACCTACGTCGGCGACATCGTCTCGGGCATGGTCCTCGCCGCCGAGCGGATCGACGACGGCACGGCGATCAACCTCGGCACCGAGGAGCGGACGCGGGTGATCGACGCCGTACACGAGGTGCTCCGCTACAGCGGTCACCAGGCGGCGATCAAGCTCCTGCCGCACATGCCGACCGGCCCGCTCAACCGCGTGGCGAGCAACCGCCTGGCGCGACAGCTCCTCGACTGGCAGCCGGAGATGAAGTTCATGGACGGCCTGCACCGCACCCTCGACTGGTACTTCGCCAGCCGCCAGCGGGAGACGGTCGACGGCTACCTCGCCGAGATGCTCACCGAGCGCTGAGCCGCCGCCGGCCCGGCCCCAGCGCGAGATCGGCCGCATGAGATCGCGATCCGCACCGCGAAGGGCGCCGTGAGCCCGCGCGTCCGCTTTCCGGGCCTCGACAGCCTCCGTTTCCTCGCCGCGTTCTTCGTCGTCCTCGGCCACATCCCGCTCAACCAGGAGAGCCGCGGCCTGCCGCACCCCGCCTGGGGCGCGTTCTTCTATCGCGCCTCGCCGGCGGTGTCATTCTTCTTCACCCTGAGCGGTTTCCTCATCACCTACCTGCTGCTCGCCGAGGCACAGAAGACGGGGACGATCGCCGTCCGCGACTTCTACCTCCGCCGCGTCTGCCGCATCTGGCCGCTCTACTTCGCCGTCGTCTTCGCCGGCCTGCTCCTCTACAACGGCATCCTGCCGCGCCTGGGCATCGCCTACCGCGTCGACTACGGCCTGCCGCTCGCCCTCCTCCTCTACGGCGCCCTCCTCCCCAACCTCATGAACAGCCTCTACACCGTGGGGGGCATCCTCAATCCGCTCTGGTCGATCGGCGTCGAGGAGCAGTTCTACCTCGCCTGGGCGCCGGCGGTGAAGCGCTTCCGGCGCCACCTGCCGGCGCTCTGCTGGGCGGTCCTCGCCGCCTCGTTCGCCCTCTTCTGCCTGTCGCGGCTCGACGTCTTCGGGCCCTACCGCGCCAAGGGCTTCGTCGGCCAGCTCCGCTTCCACTACATGGCGGCCGGGGGGCTCGCCGCCTGGGCCCTCCACGAGCGCCGGGAGGGCTTCCTCCGCCTGGCGCCATTCACCCGGCGGGCCGTCCAGGTCGTCCTCCTGCTCCTCCTCCTCGACTACTACCTGACGACCTTCATCCCCTGGGGCTGGTGCGGCGAGGAGATCCTCCAGCTCGTCCTCTACCCCTGGCTGATCGTCGAGGTGGGCGCCAATCCGCGCCGGCTCCTCCGCCTCGGCAACCCCGCAATCGAGTACCTGGGGACGATCTCGTACGGCATCTACATGCTCCACATGTTCGCCGTCTACGCGACGTCGGGGGTGTTCCTCGCCACCCATGGCGCGCGGCTGCCGCTGCCTCTCTACCTCGCCGGCTACTACACCCTGGTCTTCGGCCTGACCATTCTCCTCGCCTATCTCTCCCACCGTTTCCTCGAGCGGCCCTTCCTCCGCCTCAAGGAACGCCGGCTGGAGCCGCCGCTGGAGATGCCGGAGGCGCGGTCCGGGGCGCTCGGGGCGGCGGGAGACTAGCCCCAGTGCTCCCCGCTCTCCGCCGCCCTCTCTCCCGCCTCCGCGAGCGCGCGCCGCGGCTCTTCCTCGCCCTCCGCGCGCTGCGCTACGCGGTCCGCCGCGAGCGGCCGGACCCGCTCACCGCCGGGATCCTCGCGGCGCTCTGCGGCGACGACCCGCGGGTGCTCGCGGGACCCTTCGCGGGCATGCGCTGCAGCCCGTTCGCGAGCGGCAGCGGCCTCCTCCCCAAGATCGCCGGCACCTACGAGCTGGAGATCCAGCCGGCGGTGGCGGCGTCGCTCGCGCGCGGATACGAACGCGTCGTCAACGTGGGGTGCGGCGAGGGCTACTATGCCGTCGGCTATGCCCTGCGGCTGCCGGCGGCGGAGATCCATGCCTTCGACCTCGACCCCCTCGCCCGCCAACGCCTGCGCGGGCTCGCCCGCCGCAACGGCGTCGCCGGCCGCGTCCGCGTCGGCGCGCGCTGCCGGCCGGAGGATCTTGCCGCGCTCGCCGGTCCAGGCTGCCTCGTCGTCAGCGACTGCGAGGGGGGCGAGAAGGAGCTGCTCGACCCGCTGCTCGCGCCGCGCCTCGCCGCCGCCGACATCCTCGTCGAGATGCACGACTTCGTCGATCAGACGATCTCGTCGACCCTGTTATCGCGCTTCAGCGCCACCCACGACATCGAGATCGTCGCCATGCGGGAGCGCGACCCTTCGCGCCTGCCGCTCCTCGCGGCGCTGTCGCCCGAGGAGCGGCGCTTCGCCGTCTGGGAGGGGCGACCGGAGGGCATGCAGTGGGCATGGATGACGCCGCGAACCCGCTGAGCGGCGCCGCCCCGCGCGCGCACCGGCTCGTCTACCTCTGCGACTGGCTGCCGCCGGACTTCGGCGCCGTAGGGCAGTACAGCCTCCACTTCGCGCGAGAGCGCGCCGCCGCCGGCGAGGAGGTGGTGCTCGCCGGCCTGTCGTCGGCAGGGAGCTCGGTCGTCGAGGAGGCGGTGGGGAGCGGCAGGCTGCGCATCGTGCGCCTGGCGGCCGCGGTCTACGAGCGCTCGAACTGGCGGGCGCGGGCGTGGTGGACGGCGAAGACGAATCTGCGGCTGATCGGCCGCCTGCGGCGGGAGCTGGCGCGCGCCGACGAGATCCTCTTCACCGGCAGCCCGCCGTTCCTCGTCCACCTCCTCGTCCCCCTCCGCGCCCTGCTCGGTGGCGCCCGGCGGAGGCGCCTGACCTACCGCATCACCGACTTCCATCCCGAGTGCCTGATGGCCGAGCTGGGGCGGGTGCCGGCGCCGCTCGGCGCCTTCCACCGCCTCACCGTGGCCCTCCGCCGGCGGGTCGACGGCTTCGAGGTGCTCGGCGAGGACGGCCGGCGGCGCCTCCTCGCGCTCGGCCTCCCGGCGGAGCGCATCCTCCTCAAACGCGACCCCTCGCCGGTCGCCGTCCCACCCGGCACCGCGCCGCTCCCCCCGCCGGCCGAGCTCGCCGGCCACCGGCTCCTCCTCTACTCGGGGAACTTCGGCGTCGCCCACGACGACCGCACCTTCATCGAGGGCTACCGGCTGCACCACGAGCGGGGATCGGGGCGGATGGCGCTGTGGCTGAACGCCACCGGAGCCAAGGCTGACGCGGTGGAGGCGGCGCTCCGCGCCGCCGGCCTCCCCGTGCACCGCAGCCGGCCGCTGCCCCTCGCCGCGCTGCCGCGCCTCCTGGTCACCGCGGACGCCCACCTCATCACCCTGCGCGACGAGTTCGTCGGCTACGTGCTCCCCTCGAAGGTCTATGGCTGCATCGAGTCCGGCCGTCCCGTGCTCTACGTGGGGAGCGCCGGCTCCGACGTGCACCTCCTCTGCGCCGAGCGCCTGGCTGCCGGCCGCTATCGCCGCGTCGACATCGGCGACGCGGCGGGCGTCGCCGCGGCGCTCGACGAGCTGGCGTCCGGCAAGCCGTCGGTGGCAGCCGATCTGCAGTAAAATTCGCCCGTACCCAGGACAACCCGAGCACGGGGCCCGCCGGCCCGGGTACGAAGGAGTTGCCGCATCGTGGAGCGAAGCATCCTGTTGTACGCCTTGGGAGCCGGGCTCCTCGCCGCTCTCGTCACCAACCTCGCCGTCCCCCTGGTCGCCCGCCTCGCCATCGCGCTCCGCGCCATGGACGCGCCCGACGAGCGCAAGCTGCAGGCCGGCGCCGTGCCGCGCCTCGGCGGCCTCGCCATCATCCTCGGCATGGCCTCCGGCATCGGCGTCGCCGCCATCACCCACTGGGCGCGGCTGGCGCGGAGCATCGAGCGCCGCGACCTGCTGGCGCTCGCCGCCGGCACGGCGCTGGTCTTCCTCGTCGGCGCGGTCGACGACGTCGTCGGGGTGACGCCGGGGAGGAAGCTCTTGGTCGAGCTCTTCGCGGCGACCCTGCTGGTGCGGCTCGGCTGGTCCTTCGAGGTGCTCCGCCTGCCGGGCATGGGCGAGGTGAGGCTGGGCCTCGCGGCGGCACCGGTGTCGCTCCTCTGGATCGTCGGCGTGACCAACGCGATCAACCTGATCGACGGGCTGGACGGCTTGGCGAGCGGCGTCGTCACCATCATCTCGACCTCGCTCCTCTGCTACGCAACGCTGCAGGGGAGCGCCGGCACGGTGCTGCTGATGGCGGTGACCGCGGGGGCCTGCCTGGGCTTCCTGCGCCACAACTGGGAACCGGCGCGCATCTTCATGGGCGACTCGGGCTCGCTGTCGCTCGGCTTCCTGCTCGGCGCGATGAGCCTGCACTCGTCGATCAAGGCGCCGGCGGCGGTCGCCATCCTGGTGCCCATCCTCGCCCTCGGAGTGCCGGTGATGGACACCCTGCTGGTGATGGCGGTGCGCTTCCTCGACCGCTCTCATGGGCCGCTCGCGGCGCGCTTCCTACGCATGTTCCGCGCCGACCGCAACCACCTCCACCACCTGCTCTCCCACTTCGGCACCCGGCGCGGGCGGATCGTCGGCGTCATCTACGCCGTCGTCGTCTGCTTCTGCGCCATGGCCCTCCTCGTCGCCATCACCGGCGCCAACCTCCTCGGCGTGGCGCTCGTCGTCGTCGAGTTCGCGGTGATCTTCGGCATGCGGCAGATGGGCCTCGCCATGGCGGCCCGCCGCCTCGCCAGCCAGCAGAAGGAAGAGATCAAGGTCGACGTCCTCGGCCACCCGCCCGCGGCCGCGCCGCCCTCGAACGTCTCGCCGCTGCGAAGACGGGCGCGCTGAATACGAGAACGGCCGGCCCGCTCGCGCGGACCGGCCGTCTCCAGCTGCGCCGCCGGCGCGTCGAAGCGCTGGCGGAGGGGTGTGTTCTCTAGTACATGCCGCCCATGCCGCCGCCCATGCCGCCGCCGCCGGGGCCGCCGCCGCTCTTGTCGTCCTTCTCCTTGATCTCGGAGACCATCGCCTCGGTGGTGAGCATGAGGCCGGCGATGGAGGCGGCGTTGATGAGCGCCGTCTTGGTGACCTTGGCGGGGTCGATGACGCCGGCCGCGACGAGGTCCTCGGTGGCGCCGGTGGCGGCGTTGAAGCCCTGCGAGCCGGTGAGCGCGAGCAGGCTCTTGACGACGACCGAGCCCTCCTCGCCGGCGTTGAGGGCGATCTGGCGAGCCGGCTCTTCGAGAGCGCGGCGGACGATGTTGATGCCGACGCGGACGTCGCCCTCGCCCTTCACCTTCTCGACCGCCGAGATGGCGCGCAGCAGCGCGACGCCGCCGCCGGGGACGATGCCTTCCTCGACCGCCGCCTTGGTGGCGTGCATCGCATCCTCGACGCGCGCCTTCTTCTCCTTCATCTCGGTCTCCGTCGCGGCGCCGACCTTGATGACGGCGACGCCGCCAACCAGCTTGGCGAGCCGCTCCTGGAGCTTCTCGCGGTCGTAGTCGGAGGTGGTCTCCTCGACCTGGTTGCGGATCTGCTTGACGCGGCCGGCGATCGCCTCACGGTGCTTCGGCTCGTCCGAGTCGGTGACGATGGTGGTGTCGTCCTTGGTGAGGACGACCTTCTTGGCGTCGCCGAGATCCTCCCAGCGGACGTTCTCGAGCTTGATGCCGAGGTCGTCGGTGATCACCCGGCCGCCGGTGAGGATCGAGATGTCCTCGAGCATCGCCTTGCGGCGATCGCCGAAGCCCGGCGCCTTGACCGCGGCGACGTGGAGGGTGCCGCGGAGCTTGTTGACGACCAGCGTGGCGAGCGCCTCGCCCTCGACGTCCTCGGCGATGATGAGGAGCGGCTTGCCCTGCTTGGCGACCTGCTCGAGGACCGGCAGGAGGTCCTTCATCGAGCTGATCTTCTTCTCGTTGAGAAGGATCTTGACGTTCTCGAGCACCGTCTCCATGCGCTCCGGATCGGTGACGAAGTACGGCGACAGGTAGCCGCGGTCGAACTGCATCCCCTCGACGACCTCGAGGTTGGTCTCCAGGCCGCGCGCCTCCTCGACCGTGATGACGCCGTCCTTGCCGACCTTCTCCATCGCCTCGGAGATGATGCGCCCGATCTCGACGTCGTTGTTGGCGGAGATGGTGCCGACGTGGGCGATGTCCTTGCCCTCGACCGGCTTGGCGAGCTTGTCGATCGCCTCGACGGCGGCCTTGACGGCGAGCTCGATGCCGCGCTTGATCTCCATCGGATTGGCGCCGGCGGTGACGTTCTTCGAGCCCTCGCGATAGATCGCCTGGGCGAGGACGGTGGCGGTGGTGGTGCCGTCGCCGGCGACGTCCGAGGTCTTCGACGCCACCTCGCGCACCATCTGGGCGCCCATGTTCTCGAGCGGGTCGGCGAGGTCGATCTCCTTGGCGACGGTGACGCCGTCCTTGGTGATCGTCGGCGAGCCGAACTTCTTCTCGATGACCACGTTGCGGCCCTTGGGACCGAGCGTGACCTTCACCGCATCGGCAAGTTTGTTGACGCCCCGGAGGATCGCCGCACGCGCGTCCCCGGAGTAGGTGATCTGCTTGGCCATGTTCTATCTACCTCCGAATTTCTGGGATGGGAAAGTGGGGGAAGCCCGGATTACTTGCTGTTGACGACGGCGAGGATCTCGTCTTCGCGGAGGATCACGTAGTCGTTCTCGTCGACTTTGATCTCGCTGCCGGAGTACTTGCCCATGAGGACACGGTCGCCGGCCTTGACGTCCATCGGCGCCCGCTTGCCGTCGTCGTTGAGCTTGCCGGGGCCGACCGCGACCACCTCGGCCTCCTGCGGCTTCTCCTTAGCGGTGTCCGGGATGATGATTCCACCGCGCATCTGCTCGGCCTGCTCAATACGCTTCACGAGGACCCGATCATGTAGGGGACGAATGTTCACGGCGCACTTCCTCCTTGAACTTTGTGAGTAAAATCAGGTGTTTACGAGTTCGTTCGACCGTCGGCTCAGCCGTCGTGCTTAGCACTCACCGGCGGCGACTGCTAACAGCATAGGCGCCGCTGGCGAGCCTGTCAACCCTTCTCGGGAACTTTCTTCATCGCTTGCGATCGGCCGCGATCCGGCCCAGCGGGCGGCCTCTGGACCCACGCCACGGCGATGGCGGAGCGCCGCCGGGCTTCAGGCGAGGGAGGAGGGGGAAGGCGAGGCGGGGGGCGAGACGGACGGCTTCGACGCGCCGGGCAGCCCGCACCCAGCGCGCCCGAGCTGCCGCCGGCCTAACGGCGGCGCTGCGAGAAGTAGAGGCGCAGCGACTCGCGGACGATGTCGGAGGCCGGGCGGTTCTCTTCGTAGGAACGACGGCGGAGCTGCTCCCATTCGTCGTGATGGAGATAGATGGCCTTGCGCACCATGCCGCTCTTGCTGATCGTGGTCTTGCCGCCACGCGGTCCTGCCTCGGGGAGTCTCTTTTTAGTAGGCATAGCTTAATTGTATAGCGCGGGCATCTTTGTGACAAGAGGTTCCGTATGCCGGAGTCCTAGTAGGCCGCGGCGGGCGCGAAACCTCGGCGCGGCGGGCGCGGGGGCGGCCGCCGCTATACTGGCGGACCATGTGGAAGCCCGCCGAGCGCATCCGCCACCAGCCGCCGGCGGCAGGTTGGCCGAGCCGCGACGAGGCCGCCGCGGCGCTCCTCTTCTCGCCGCTCCGCATCGGCGCCATGACCCTCGAGCAGCGCACCTGGGTGCCGGCGATGGTCCCCTGGCGGGCGACCGACGAGGGCTTCGTCACCCCCGAGGTGCTCGACTGGTACGAGCGCTTCGCGGCCGGGCGGCCGGGGGCGCTGGTGGTCGAGGCGACCGGCATCCGCGACGTGCCGAGCGGGCCGCTGCTGCGCATCGGCCACGACCGCTTCCTGCCCGGCCTGACGACGCTCGTCGAGACGGTGCGGCGGGCGAGCGGCGGGCACACCCGCCTCCTCATCCAGATCATCGACTTCCTCACCATCCGCCGCCGCCCCGCGCGCGAGGCCTACCTCGGCCGCTTCCTGCGGCTGACCGACCGCCACCGCGATCGTCTCGCGCTGCCGGCGGACGCCGGCGACGACGCGGTGCGCGCGGCGCTCCAGGCGCTCCCCGACGAGCGGCTCGGCGAGGTGCTCGACCGCCGCGAGATGGAAGACCTGACGATGGGCTACCGCGAGCGGGTGACCGACCTCGACAGGCCGCACATTCGCGAGCTGCCGCGGGTCCTCCCCGGCCTCTTCGCCGCCGCCGCGCTGCGCGCCCGCCGCGCCGGCTTCGACGGCGTCGAGCTGCACTACGCGCACGCCTACACCATGGCGTCGTTCCTCTCGGCGCGCAACGACCGCACCGACGGCTACGGCGGCACGCGGCAGGAGCGGGTGCGGCTGCCGCTCGAGGTCTTCGCCGGCGTGCGCGAGGCGGTGGGTGCCGACTTCACCGTCGGCTGCCGGTTCCTCGCCGACGAGGTGATCGAGGGGGGGAGCGGCGTCGACGACGCCGCATGGTTCGGCGTCCGCTTCGCGCGCGCCGGCTTCGACTTCCTGTCGCTCTCGCGCGGCGGCAAGTTCGAGGACGCCAAGCCGCCGCAGGTGGGCTGGGCCGCCTATCCCTACACCGGCCGCAGCGGCTACGAGTGCATGCCCACCGCGCTCTCCGACGCCCGCGGCCCCTACGGCAGGAACGTGGCGGCGACCGCGGCGGTGCGCGCCGCCCTGCGCCAGGCGGGCGCCGCGACCCCCGTGGTCGTCGCCGGCGGCATCGCGAGCTTCGCCCAGGCGGAGGGCATCCTGCAGCGCGGCGAGGCCGACGTCGTCGGCGCGGCGCGGCAGACCCTCGCCGACCCCGACTGGTTCCTCAAGATGCGCCTGGGGCGCGGCGAGGAGGTGCGGCGCTGCGTCTACTCGAACTACTGCGAGGGCCTGGACCAGGTGCACAAGCAGGTGACCTGCCAGCTCTGGGACCGCCTCGACCGCGAGGCGCCGGGGGTGGCGAGGACGGACGATGGCCGGCGGCGGCTGACGGCGCCGGCGTGGGAGCCGCGCGGCGGGCTGGATGATCCATCGGGACCGGACGAGCCGCCGGCGGACGGAGCGCACGAGCCATGAACATCACGATCGTCGGCGGCGGCCCCGCCGGCCTCTACTTCGGCATCCTCATGAAGCGGCAAGACCCCGCGCACGCGGTGACCATCCTCGAGCGCAACCGCCGCGACAGCACCTTCGGCTGGGGGGTGGTCTTCTCCGACCGCACGCTGTCGTATCTCGAGACGCCGGACGCTCCCACCTTCCGCGCCATCGACGCCCGCCTCGAGCGCTGGGACAACGTCGACATCGTCCATCGCGGCGAGAAGGTGACCATCCGCGGCAACCGCTTCTCCGGCCTGGCGCGTATCGATCTCCTGCGCATCCTCCAGGATCGCTGCCTCGAGCTGGGGGTCGACCTGCGCTTCGAGACCGCCGTCGAGAGCCCGGACGCGCTGCCGCCGTCCGATCTGCTGGTCGGCGCCGACGGCGTGCGGAGCGCTGTCCGCGAGAGCCTCGCGGCGAGCTTCGAGCCGTCGATCGTCGAGCACCAGAACCGCTACGTCTGGTACGGCACGCCGCGCCGCTTCGACGGGCTGACCCTCACCTTTCGCCAGAACGGCGACGGCCTCTTCATCGGCCACTCCTACAAGTTCAGCCCCGCGATGTCGACCTTCATCGTCGAGTGCGATGCGGAGAGCTTCGCCCGCGCCGGCCTCGGCGAGCTGCCGGAGGAGGAGTCGCGGCGCTATCTCGAGGAGGTCTTCGCCGACGATCTCGCCGGCCGGCCGCTGCTCTCCAACAGCTCGCGCTGGCTGCGCTTCGCGACCGTCCGCAACCGCCGCTGGCGCGCCCGCCTGGGAGAGACGCCGGTGGCGCTCCTCGGCGACGCTCTCCACACCGCCCACTTCTCGATCGGCTCGGGGACCAAGCTGGCGCTCGAAGACGCGATCGCGCTCGCCGCCGCCTTCGCCGAGCAGGGCAAGGGCGATGTCGAGGCCGGCGTCGAGAACGCCTTGGCCGCCTTCGAGGCCGCCCGCCGGCCGGCGATCGAGCGGTACCAGGCGGCGGCGGAGCGCAGCCTCGCCTGGTTCGAGAGCGCGCGAGCGGACCTCGGCCTCGATCCGCTCTCCTTCGCCTACCGGGCGATGACGCGGAGCGACAAGGTCGACCTGGAGAACCTGAAGAAGCGTGACCCGGACTTCGTCGCCGCCTACGAACGGCACCGCGCCGAGACCGCCGGCTGATCCCGCGAGGGCGGCCGGCGGCCGGCGCGGTGAGAGATCGCGCGCGCGGCCGGCGAGGCTCAACGGCTCTTGAGCTTGCCGCGATCGACCTTGCCGAGGTGGGTGCGCGGGAAGTCGTCGACGAAGACGATCTCCCGCGGGTGCTTGTAGGGGGCGAGCTCGCGGACGACGAACGCCTTGAGCTCCTCCTCGAGCCCCGGCCGGCGCTCGCGGGCGACGACGTAGGCGCGCGGCTTGGTGAGGCCGTCCTCGTTGACGACGCCGACCACCGCGCACTCGGCGACCAGCGGATGGCGGATGAGGCAGCTCTCGACCTCCTGCGGCACCACCCAGCGGCCCCCCACCTTGAGCACGTCGTCGGCGCGGCCACAGTAGGTGAAATAGCCGTCGGCATCGCGCGACAGCAGGTCGCCCGTCACCACCCACTCGCCGCGGAAGGTCTCGGCGGTCTTCTCCATCTCCTGCCAGTAGCCGATGGCCCTGGACCGCCCCTTGACCCAGAGCCGGCCGACCTCGTCCGCCGGCAGCGGCCGCCCCTCCTCGTCGCGCACCTCGACCTCGAAGCCGGGCACCGCCTTGCCCAGGGTGCCGGGCCGCACGTCGTCGGGGTGGTTGGAGAGAAAGATGTGCCACATCTCGGCCGTCCCCAGGCCGTCGAGGAGCTCGACGCCGAAGGCATCCTTGAAGCGCCGATGGAGCGGCGCCGGCAGCGCCTCGCCCGCCGAGAGCGAGAAGCGGAGGGTGGAGAGATCCTGCTCGCCGACGGCGGGGTGGGTGACCATCTGGTGGATCATCGTCGGCACGTTGATCAGGATCGTCGGGCGATGGCGGCGGATCTTCTCGAACAGCACCTCGGGGGTGGGGCGCTCGGGGAAGAGGATGCCGGCGCCGCCGACCGCGAAGGGGAAGAACAGGTTGGCGCCCGTCGCGTAGCCGAAGTAGAGCTTGGGGACGGCGAGGGTGACGTCGCTCTCGCGGTAGCCGAGGAAGGCCTTGGCGAAGAGCTCGGTGGTGTTGGCGTAGGAGGCGTGGCTCTGCACCACCGCCTTCGGCCGCCCGGTGGTGCCGCCCGAGAAGAGCCAGATCGCGGCATCGTCGCGGTGAGTGGCGGCGTTCGCGAAGCCTCCCGGAGCGCGCGCCGCCTCGGCGGCGAGATCCTCGAAGGCGGCATGCCGCCCGGCGGCGCCCGGCGCGCCGCCGACGGTGAGCAGGCGCGGCGAGCAGTCGGCCGCCGCCGCGGCCTCCTCGCAGACGGGGAGGATCGCCGCGTCGACCACGGCGTGGCGCGCGCGGGTGTACTCGAACATCCGCCGCAGCTCGGCCACCCCGAGCTCGCGGTTGATCATCACCACCACCGCGCCGAGCTTGAGGATGCCGAAGAGGGCGCCGACGAACTCGGCGCCGTCGGGGAGGGCGACGAGCACCCGCTCCTCGGGGAGGGCGCCGAGGCGCGTCAAGACGCGGGCGAAACAGTCGGCGAGCGCCTGCACCTCGGCATAGGTGAGCGTGCGCTCGGCCAAGTGGAGGGCGGCACGCCCGCCGCGGCCCTCGCGCACGCGATCGTCGAGGAGATAGTCGGCGAGGTTGAAGCGCTCGGGCGGACGGAAGCTCATGGCCTGCCCATGCTATCGGATACGCGGCGGATCTTCGGGGGAGCGCTGGGGAGGAGCCCGCGGCTTAAAGAGGAGGGCCTCGAGCGTGGAGCGCGCCCGAGGCCTACCGCACGAGAGACCGGCCCTCAGGAGGGAGGGCCTTGACGTTGCTGTGCGTCCCCGAGAGGGGGCGACCCACCGCGCCGCACCGGGCCGTAGGGGGACCCGGTCGGCGCACTGGACTGCCGGCGGCCGCCCGCCCGCGGGGAGCGGACGGCCGCCGATGCTCAGAGCGAGCCTCTAGTGGCCATGCGAATGGTCATCGCCGCGATCGTCGCCGAGCCGAAACGGATTGTCCTGGATCTCCCGCGGGTTGATCGAGGTGCTGCGCTTCAGCACGTCGGAGAGCGACAGGTGCTTGAAATAGTTGACCCACTGCGGCGAGAAGACGTTCTCGTAGTAGAAGCGGTCGCCGTCGCGCGTACGGGTGAACTGCTCACCGACGACGGCGCGCACCAGCTCGCCGACGACGGCGCCCGGGACCGGGTTCTCGCAGATGCCGCCCAGCCAGGGATCGATGTCGCTGACGCTGCCGTAGACCGACGTGAGCCGGGCGCGCGCCAGCGGGTCGGAGGTCACCGCCCCGATGCTCGGCTTCGGCGCCAGGCCGTAGGCGAGGCGGACGTCGTTGTAGCTCGGCTGCCCCATGTCGCGGCCGCGCTGGATGTTGAGCGAGGCGAGGTCGAAGGCGCCCGGCATCGGATCGTTGATGAGGAAGTTGCGGACGTCGTCGACGATGAAGCAGTCGAACTGGTTCGCCTGCTCGTGGGCGGCGCCGCGCAGCAGGACGTCGACGCCGAGCTGCTGCACCGGCGTGGGGTTGAAGAAGGCCGACTGGAGGGTGATCGGGCCCTGCGGGATGGGGTGCAGGCCGGGTCCCAGGCGGTTGAGGAAGTGGGTCAGCATGGTGTGGCCGAAGCGGTAGGAGGTGGTCGAGAAGATGCTCTCGATGCCGGGGTTCACCCACGGGTGGTAGCCGGTGTAGGGCGGGATGGCGCCCTGGCCGAGGAGGGTGGGGAGGAACTCGTTGTAGGTGATCGCCTGCAGCTCGGCGCCGACGATGGCGCGGGCGCGGTAATAGATGTCGTCGTCCGACAGCGAGCTGTGCGGGCCCGCCTCCTGGCGGATGCGCCGCGCCCAGAAGTTGTGCTCGCGCATGAAGAGGGTGTGCATCGAGGTCAGCGCGTTGTTCTCGTTGACGCGCATGTCGCCGGCGACGAAGAGGGTGGTGCGCGGGTCGCCGCCGTTGGGCAGCCCGAAGGTGTTGTGCGGCAGCAGCACCTCGCCGTTGTCGCCGACGCTCGTCAGCAGCTCGCCCGAGCCGTCATTCTTGCGCAGCGTGTTCGCCCGCACGGTGTCCGAGCCGTAGACGTTCGAGGCGTCGAGGAAGCCGGTGATGACGTTGGGCGCCTGCCGCGGATTGTGCGGGCCGGTGCCGGTCGCCGAGTCAAAGACGCTGCGGCAGAAGTCGATGACCGCGGTGCCGGTCGAGGCGGGGTCGAAGATCGGATCGCCCGTCGGCACCGGGATGTTCCCCACCTCGGAGCAGCCCGGCGGGCCGGCGATGGCGCTGCTCGGGGTGAGGTCGAGGTCGTGGTCCATGAACTGGCCCCACATCCAGATGTAGTTCGAGATGCCGGGCTCGCCGGGCTTGTTCGGCTGCGCGACGACGTTGTTGCTGATCACCCGCGGGTTGGGGCGGTGGGCGCCGGAAGGCGTCGACACCCCGTCGCCGTACGCCGGCGCGACGTGCAGGCGCAGGAGATCGGCATTGACCGCGCCCCAGCTGGGATGGGCGACGTTGTTGCCGGTGCCGTCGATGGTGCGGAACGGCCCGCTGGGGAGAGCGCGGGTCGAGGGCAGGTCATCATCGGCGCGGAGACCGCCCGCGAAGGCGACTCCGGCGACCAGCGCCGCCCCGAGCGCCAACCGGAGCGCCGAGTGATACCTACGGTAAGAAGAACAATTGATAGACGTGCTCATGAAGTCCTCCTCGCAATTGCGTGAGCCCGCAAATCGGGCTGAACCCGCGCGTGGCCGTGCCGGGCCGCGCGAGGGCTAACGGCCGCGACGATCGCGGCCGGTTCGTCCTCACCTCATGTCATCGAACCTGCGGGAAGGACTCCGGGCGGAGGCTGCGTGGGCGATGGCGCAAAGTCCGCGGCGGATCGAGCCCAGAGGGAGCCCGCCGAGGTACCGGACCATCCCTCCCTCGCGCGCTTTCCGGGACTCTCTCGCTGGCGACGTCCTTCAGTTCATCAGGTGCATGCCGAGCCCTCAAACGTGACCGTTACATCGCGTCACGATTGCGTGAAGAGAGAGCCGACGAAAAATCCAGCGCCGCGGCCCCGCGGTCAGCGTCCCGCGGGAGCCATCCGCCGCACGACGTCGGCGAGCTCGCGGCGGGCCGCCGCGGGCGAGTAGTCCGCGGCGAGACGCCGGCCGCCGTTGACGGCGAGCCGCCGCCGCGCCGCCGGATCGTCGAGGAGGGCGAGGATGGCGCTCACCCACTCGGCGGCGGTGTCACCCGCCACCACGAGATCCTCCCCATCGCCCCCCGTGGTGCCGGCGGCCGCCCAGCGGCTGGCGACGACCGGCACGCCGACCGACCAGGCCTCGAGCACCTTGATCGGCACCCCCGCCCCGCAGCGCATCGGCGCCAGGGCGAGGGTCGCCTGGGCGATCAGCGCCGGGAGGTCTCGCGGCGAGGCGAGGAGACGGACGCCGGCGCGCTCGACCGCCCGCCGGACCCTGCCCGGCGGCCGGTCGCCCGCCACCACGACGCGGAGGTCGCTGCGGGCCCGAGCGAGCGCCGGCCAGACCTCCGCGAGCCACCAGATGACGGCGTCGGCGTTGGCGAAGTAGCCGAGGTTGCCGGTGAGCGCCAGCACCGGGCCGCCGGGCGCGGCGAGCGGCTCCGCCGCGACCCGCGCCGCGAGCGAGGCCGCGTCCCCGCCGGCGACCGCCAGACCGGTCACCGCGAGCCGCGCCGCGAGCGCCGCGGGCAGCCGGCCGGCGAGCGCCGCGCGGTCCCGCTCGCAGACGACGGTGACCGCCGTGGCGCGCTCGACGAGCAGCCGCTCGGCGCGCGCCAGCAGGCGCGACTCGACGAGGAGCGCCGGGCGCAGGGCGAGGCGGTCGACGGCGGCGCGGCGCGCGAAGGAGAGCGACAGGCAGTCGATCAGGTCGACGAGGAGCGGCAGAGGGCCGAAATCGCCGACATGGGAGGCGAGCCGGGCGAGCTGCAGGATGCCGAGATCGGCCGCCGGCGCCAGCTCACGGAGCCGGCGCCCGAGATCCGGCTGGTGGAAGAGCCCGCTCTGCAGCGGCAGGCGGCGGCCGAGGGCGCGTCCGAGGCCGGCGGGGATCGCCGCCGGCCGGCGGCGATAGGTCTCGAGGCGGAAGCGGGCGCCCGGCGGCGGCGGCGCCTGGGCGGCGCCGGGCACCGGGGCGAGCAGCGTCACCTCGTGCTCTGGGGCGAGGAATTCGAGGGTCTGGACGGTGCGGATCTGGTCGCCACGCCGCGCCGGCCAGGGGTAGCGGGAGGTGGCGAGGAGGATCTTCAAGGTAGCTCGGCGCTACCTGGGCGCCGCCTCAGGCGGGCGCGCGAGGCGCGGCTGAGGGCCGGCTCACGATCCGGGCTCGCTCACCGTGACCCGCTGGGTCTTCGAGTCGAAGCCGACGCGGTCGAACCCCACGGTGAGGCGGACGGTGAAGATGCCGCCGTTCTTGTAGGTGTGGCTGGCGGTCTTCTCGGTCGCCTCCGTATGGCTGCCGTCACCCCAGATCCAGACGTAGTTGCCGCCCTGGCTGTCGGCGCAGGTGGCGTCGAAGTCGCAGGTCAGCCCGTCGCAGGTGGCGGTGAAGCAGGCGACGGGAGGGGGGAGGGCCGCCGCGGCCGGGCGCGCCGAGGGGGCCGCGAGCATGGCCGCGAAGAGCGCGGCGAGGGCGAGAAGCTTCCTGTTCCTGACGTGCATCCTAGTCATCGTCCCAATCCTCCGCTAAAGCAAGGTACCGGCAGGAGGCCTAGACGAGCTCCAGGATGTGGCCGAGCTTGTCGCGCTTGGTGCGCAGGTAGGCGCGGCTCATCTCGGTGGGGGGCACCTCGAGAGGGATCCGCTCGACGATCTCCAGGCCGTAGCCGGAGAGCGCGATGTACTTGCTGGGATTGTTGGTCATCAGCCGCATCTTGCGCACGCCGAGGTCGCGCAGGATCTGGGCTCCGACGCCGTACTCGCGCTGGTCGGGGCGGAAGCCGAGCTTCTCGTTGGCCTCCACCGTGTCGTGGCCCTGCTCCTGCAGCTCGTAGGCCTTGAGCTTGTTGAGCAGGCCGATGCCGCGCCCCTCCTGGAGCAGGTAGAGCAGCACCCCGCTGCCATGGTCGTGGATCTTCTGCAGCGCCTGCTGCAGCTGGACGCCGCAGTCGCAGCGCTCCGAGCCGAAGATGTCGCCGGTCAGGCACTGGCTGTGGACGCGCACCAGGGTCGGCTCCTCGGCCTCGATCTCCCCCATCACCAGGGCGACGTTCTCGTCGCCGGTGACGTCCGAGCGGTAGGCGTGGATGCGGAACTCGCCGTAGGCGGTGGGCAGCCGCGGCGAGGCGATCTTGCGCACCAGGGTCTCGTGGCGGAGGCGGTAGGAGATCAGGTCGGAGACCGTGATCATCGACAGGCCGTGGCGGGCGGCGACCTGCGCCAGATCGGGCACCCGCGCCATGGTGCCGTCGGGGTTCATGATCTCGCAGATCACCCCCGCCGGCCGCAGGCCGGCGAGGATCGCGAGGTCGACCGAGGCCTCGGTCTGACCGGCGCGCTTGAGCACGCCGCCCTTCTTGGCGCGCAGCGGGAAGACGTGGCCGGGGCGGAGCAGGTCCTCCGGCCGCGTCGCCGGGTCGATCGCCGTCAGGATGGTCGCCGCGCGATCGGCCGCCGAGATGCCGGTGGTGATCTTGCCGCGCGCCTCGATCGAGACGGTGAAGGCGGTGCCGAAGGGAGAGGTGTTGTCCTCGACCATCAGGGGGAGCTCGAGCTCGCGGCAGCGCTCCTCGGACATCGCGAGGCAGATCAGGCCGCGGCCGTGGGTCGCCATGAAATTGATCGCCGCCGGGGTCACCCGCTCGGCGGCGATCGCCAGGTCGCCCTCGTTCTCGCGATCCTCGTCGTCGACGATGATCACCAGGTGGCCCTGGCGGAACTGCTCGATCGCCGTCTCGATGGAGACGAAGGGAGAGGTTTCGGGCATGTTGGACTGGCTCGGATCCACGTCGGCGGGCGAGGTCGGGAAACCCAAAGGGAGCTTACTTCCCTGCTGGAGAGCGGTCAAGGCCGCGCCGGTGGCGGGGAGGAGAATGGGACCGCCATCGAGGCCGAAAGCGGCGTGATGGGGCCGAATCTTCGCCGGTGTAGAATGACGTTAACCATGCCCGACGACGACATCAAGAAGCTGGTCGACCTGATCGAAGGGGAAGTTCACCGCTCGCGGCGCTCCCGCCGCGACCTCGAGCGCGCCCTCGGCCTCTCCCATGGCTACCTCGGCCACCTGTTCAGCGGCCGCACCGAGCTCAAGGTGCGCCACGTCCTCATGCTGGCGCAGGAGGTGGGCTTCGACCCCACCGCGCTGTTCAACCAGGCGCTCGGCCGCGATCCCTCCGGCGTCCCCCTGGTAGCCGAGGCGCCGCCGCTCAACGAGGAGCGGGTGCGCGACATCGCCCGCGAGGCGGTGCGCGAAGAGCTGATGCGGCTCGTCCAGCCTCCGGCGGCGTCCGAGCTGCCCGCCGGCAAGGCGTAGAGGTCCGGGCGGCGGCTGCCCGAAGGCCGCGAAAAACATCTCAATCAGGCCCTCGATCGTCCTCGAATGAGGACGATCTCCGTCGTTCACAGCGGCCGGCCGACGCCAGCAGAGCGCGCGCCGGCCGGCGCGCAGCCCGCTCGCCAGGGCCGGCATGACCTTTGCCACTGTAGGGTTTCGTGCGGTCGTGAGGCCGCCGGAGACATGCAACGGAATGCCCCGGCAGCTGGCTACGCTTCCACCGGCGCCGACCCTTCTGCGGAATGAGGAGATGACATGAACGTGAAGAGCATCCTGCTGTTGACCTCGCTGACGGCCGGCATCGCCGGCGTGGCCGGCTCGGTCGCCTATGCCCAGTCTTATCCCCCGGGTCCCCCGCCGCCGCCGCCCGACCAGGGCTACGACCAGGGCGATCCGAACCAGGGCCAGTATGCCGACCCCGGCCAGGGTCAAGATCCCTACTATCAGGGCGACCCCGGCGACGACCCGAGCAACGATCAGGACGTCCAGGAGGCGTACAGCGGCCAGCCGGTGTCCGTCGACTTCTTCTATCGCCAGCTGGCGCCCTACGGCGACTGGATCCAGCGCCCGAACTACGGGTGGGTCTGGTATCCGTCGCACGTTCCCGCCGGCTGGCGCCCCTACCGCTCCGGCCGCTGGGTGGAGTCCGACTACGGCTGGACCTGGGTCTCGCCGGAGAGCTTCGGCTGGGCCACCTATCACTATGGCCGCTGGACCCTCGACCCCGAGTACGGCTGGGTGTGGGTGCCGGGGACCGAGTGGGGTCCGGCCTGGGTCTCCTGGCAGCAGGGTGACGGCTACATCGGCTGGGCGCCGCTGCCGCCGAGCGTGCGCTTCCGCGCCGGCGTCGGGCTCGATTTCGGCGGCATCAACCTGAGCGTCGCGATCGGTCCCTCCTGGTACAGCTTCGTCCCCGAGCGCTCCTTCCTGGCGCCCCGCCTCGACGCCTACTTCGTGCCGCCGGCGCGCAACGTGACGATCATCCACAACACCACCAACATCACCAACTACACGGTGGTGAACAACCGCATTGTCAACCAGAGCCTCTCGGTGCAGCGCGTCGAGCAGGCGACCGGACAGCGCGTCCAACGCCTGCGCATCGCCGATGCCTCGGCGCCCGGCCAGGGCCGCACGGCCCGCATCCAGGGCAGCCAGCTGACCATCTTCCGCCCGCGGCTGAGCGCCGCGAAGCCGGCCCTGGCGCCGCCGCAGGCGATCGCCCAGGCGCGGCCGGCGCGCGGTCAGCGCCCGGCCATCCGCCCGGGCCAGCAAACGGCCCAGCCCATCGCGCCCACCGGCCAAGCCGTCGGGCAGATCAACGCCCAGCCGAGGACGGGGCGGCCGAACAACTACCGCCTCAGCCGCCGGCCGACGACGCCGGCCGAGATCCAGAGCCAGCAGGAGCAGGAGCACCAGGATCTCGCCAAGCACCAGGCCGACGAGCAGCGCCAGCTGCAGCAGATCCATCAGCAGGAGCTGCAGCAGAGCCGCAACAACCCGACGGTGGCCCGCGAGACCGAGCGGCGCCATCAGGCCGAGTCCCAGGCGCTGCAGGCTCAACAGCAGGGCGAGAAGCAGCAGCTCGAGGCCAGGCACCGCGTCGAGGCCCAGCGCCAGCCGGCGCAGCCGAGGGTGCAGACGCAGGGCAACAAGGCGCCGGCGAATAACGGCGTCAGAGAACAGCCCAAGGAGCGCAGGGACGACCGCAAGCCGCCGCCGCCCCCGCCCCAGCAGCAGCGCTAGCGACCGCCAGCGCCGCCCCTGATGATGCGCAAGCCCCCGGCGCCGCCGGGGGCTTTTTTATCGCCTTCTTCCGCGCTGATCGATCACTGAGACGCCGGCCACCCCTCTTCCGGCGCGGTCCCTCGGCCGACCGCTCCGCCGGCCTCACTCGTAGCGCAGGGCTTCGATGGGGTCCTGGCGCGCCGCCTTGAGGGCGGGCCAGAGGCCGAAGACGATGCCGACCGAGGTGGCGACGCCGAGGCCGAGGACGATCGACCACAAGGGCGCGGCGGCCGTGAAGTCGAAGAGCAGGCGCGCCAGGAGCGCCGCCCCCAGGCCGCAGGCGACCCCCATGGCGCCGCCGACGCCGGTCAGCGTCACCGCCTCGGCGAGGAACTGCACGGCGATGTCGCGGCGGGTGCCGCCGAGCGCCTTGCGCAGACCGATCTCCCGCGTCCGCTGGGTGACGTTGACCAGCATGATGTTCATCACCCCGACGCCGCCGACGAGCAGAGCGATGCCGGCGATGATGATCATCACCCCGGCGATGCCGCCGGTGATCTGCCGGAAGTTCTCGAGCTGGCTGGTCGAGGTGAAGGTGGCGAAGTCGTTCGGCTGGTCGGGGCGCAGGTGGCGGCGCACGCGGAGGATCGCCGTCTCCTGATCGATCAGGGCGTCGACGTCCTCGGCGCGGGCGGGGACGGTCGCGATGTGCAGGGTGTCGCGGCCGCCGTTCTTCACCTGTGGGTACTCGTCGTCGAAGACGGTGATCGGGATGACGACGAAGTTGTTGAGCGAGCTGCCGAGGAAGTTCCCCTTCTTCTCGAACAGGCCGATCACCCGGAAGCCGCGGCCGTTGACGGTCATGCCGCGGCCGATGGGGTCGCGGTTGGGGTAGAGCGTGTCGGCGATGTCGGTCGAGATCACCGCCACATGAGCGGCGTGCGTGACGTCGGCGGTGGAGAGGAAACGGCCGTCCTGGACGGCCTGGTTGTTGGCCGCGGCGTAGTCCGGGGTGGCGCCGACGAGGACCGGCGAGTTGGCCTCCTCGCGGCCGGCGCGCACCTCGACGTTCTTGCCGAAATAGCGCTCCGGCGACACCGCCGCGGCGAGCGTCGCCAGCCGTTTGAGCGCCTGTGCGTCGCCGAGCACGAGGTCGCGCCGCTTGCGCTGGTCCTCGGGCGGCGGGCCGCCGCCGTTGAAGCGCTGCTCGTATTTCTGGAACTGCACCAGGGTGGTGCCGAAGCTGGTGAAGGCGCTGGTCACCGAGTTGTTGAAGCCGGCGACGAAGGAGACCATCATAATGACCGTCGCGACGCCGGCGGTCACCCCGAGGAGGGTGAGGAAGCTGCGCAGCTTCTGCGCCCACATGGCGACCAGCGCGAAGCGCACGTCCTCGATCCAGGCGACGCCCAGCCGGTGCAGGCCGGCCCGCGACAGCGCCTTCACTCCGCCCTCAGCGCGTCGATCACCGGCAGGTTCGAGGCGCTGCGCGCCGGCCAGTAGCCGGCGGCGAGCCCCACCACGCAGGAGAGCGCCAGCCCGAGCAGCACGATCGCCGGCGTCGGCTGCGAGGGGAAGTGGAGGACGCGGTCGACCGCCACGGCGATGGCGGCGCCGAGGAAGACGCCGGCGAGGCCGCCGGCGAGCGAGAGGAGCGCCGCCTCGAGCAGGAACTGGCGGCGGATGTCGCGCTTGCGCGCGCCGAGCGCCAGGCGCAGGCCGATCTCCTGGGTGCGCTCGGCGACCGCCACCAGCATGATGTTCATGATGACGATGCCGCCGACGCCGAGCGACACCGAGGCGATGAGAGTCGAGAGAATGAAGCCGGCGGCCGAGATCTGGCGCCAGAGATCCTGCAGGCTCTCGGCGGTCACCACGTCGAAGGGGTCGGGAGCGCGGAACGAGGTGTGGCGGAGAGCGCGGAGCACCGCCCGCGCCTCGTCCGCCGCCGCCGCGACTCCCGGCACGCCGCCGCGCGCCTGGACGTAGAGCTCGATCGAGTCGTGGCTGCCGAAGCTCTTGCGGTAAAAGTCGATCGGCACGTAGATCTCGTTGTCGCGGCTCTGCCCCAGCGCCTTGCCCTGCTTGGCGATGACGCCGACGACGGTGACCGGCAGGCCGCCGACGAGCACGCTGCGGCCGAGCGGATCGCGCTGCGCGAAGAGCTCGTCCTTGAGGTCCCAGCCGATCACGCCGACCGGCGCGGCGGTGCGCGCCTCGCTGTCGGCGAAGAAGCGCCCGGACTCGATCTCGAGGTTCATCACCCGGCCGTAGTTTGCGGTGGTGCCGCGCAGGCTGACGTCGGCCAGGCGGCGGTCGCCGGCGCGCACCGCGGTGTTGCCGGTGCCCTCCGCCGCCACCTCCGCGGCGTGGGTGAGGGTCGCGGCGAGCCGGCGGTAGTCCTCGTAGGTCAGGTCGCGCCGCTTGAGCGCGGCGAGGAACTCCTCGCGGCTGCGGATGATGCCGAACTTGCTGATGACGAAGACGTCCGGCGAGAGGGCGAAGACCTTGTCGATGACGTAGGCGTTGAGCCCCGAGATCACCGACACGACGCCGACCAGCGTGGCGACGCCGATGATGATACCCAGCAGGGTGAGGAAGCTGCGCAGCGGGTGGGTACGGATCGCCCGCAGGGCTTCGTCGAGGAGCTCGCGCGGGTCCATTGGATCGATGGGGTCGAGGGGGGTCGAGGCGGCGTCTCGGCGGGCGCGAGCGCGGCGCCGGAGAGGTCTAGGCCGCGCGCCGCCCCTCGCCGTCCTTGGGCTTGGCGAGGCGCACGGGATCGTCGGGCTTGAGCGTGCGGAGAGCCTTGAAGGGGCCGGTGACGAGCGTCTCGCCGCCCTTCAGCCCCGACAGCACCTCGATCGAGAGCTCGCCGGTCAGCCCAGTGCGGATGGGCTGGAAGCGCACCTTGCCGCCCTCCATCACGTAGACCCCCTCCTCGTCGCGCGGCGGCCCGCCGGCCGGCGTCGCGGCGGTCGACCGCGCCTCGGCTCCCGTCCCGGCGGGATCGGCGGCCTCGGCGGCGCGGGCCACCGCCTTCGCCATGTCGCGCACCACCAGCGCCTGGATCGGCACCACCAGGGCGTCGGCGCGGAAGCCGGTGAGGATGTCGGCCTGGGCGGAGAGGCCGGGCTTGATGTCCGCCGGCGGCGCCTTGAGCTGGATCTTGACCTTGAACTTGATGGCATCGGTGCCGTTGGTGGTCGTCGTCAGCGGGCTGCCGCCGACCTCGGTCACCACCCCGTCGAAGGTCTGGTTGGGATAGGCATCGATGCGCACCTGGGCGCGCTGGCCCACCCGCACCGAGGGGATCGAGGTCTCGTCGACCTCCATCTCGGTCTCGACGACCGACATGTCGGAGATGGTGAGCAGCACGGTGCCCGGGCTGTTCTGCACGCCGATCACCGCCACCTCGCCCTCCTCCACCGGCCGGGCGCTGACGATGCCGTCGATGGGCGAACGGATGGTGGTCTTGTTGAGCAGGTCCTCGACGCCCTCGAGCGTGGCGCGCGCCTGGTCGACGCGCTGCTGGGCGCCCTCGACGGCGGCGGCGGCGGTCATGTACGCCGTGCGCGCCTTCTGCAGGTCGGCGTCGGCGAGGATCCCCTCGGCGTGATTGCGCACGGCGCGGTCGAGATCGGCCTTCGCCTGGTCGCGGCTCGCCTTGGCGGAGTCGAGGTCGTGGAGCAGCGCCTGCATCGAGAACTGGCTGCTGCGCGCCGCGGCGCGCGGGTTGACGGGGTCGATCTGGAGAAGAAACTGCCCCTTCTTCACCCGGTCCCCCTCCTCCACCGCCAGGCGGGTGATCTGGCCGGCGATGGTGGCGGAGATGCCGACCTTCTTCTGCGCCTGCACCTTGCCGTTGGCGGTGACCTTGGCCTGCAGGTCCTCGCGGCCGACCTTGGCGATCTCGACCTCCGTCTCGTCGCCGCCGCGGCGGGCGTAGGCCCAGCCGCCGAGGGCGAGGAGGACGGCGAGGACGCTGGCGATCCACAACAGCTTGTGGCGGAAGGAACCTCTCTTCGCGGGCATGGGATCTCCGGGGATGCGGGGCAGGCGCTGCTGGCCTGCTCTCTATTACGCGCTCGACTCCGCCAATGTTGCAACCGCCGTCTGCCGGCGCGCCGATGCTGCAACCTCGCGGCGGCCGCGCGGATTCCCCGCCACCGCCGCGGACCCGGCGAGCAGAATCAGAAAGGGTTACCGAAGTTCAGGAACAGCACCGGGCTGGCGCTCTCCCCCGGATCGCGGCGGAGCTTCCAGCCGACGGTGACGGTGAGCGGGCCGATCGGCGAGTTCCAGCGCGCGCCGAAGCCGGCGCCGGTCTTCAGCTCGTGGAGCTCGATGTCGCGCCAGTCCGCCCAGACGTTGCCGCTGTCGACGAAGACGAGGCCGCCGAAGGCGCCGGCGACGGGAAACCGATAGTCGAGATTGAGCAGCGCCAGGCCGTCGCCGCCGATCGGCTGGTAGTGGCCGCTCCCCGGCGGCAGGATGAGGCTGCGGCCGCGGATGCCCAGCAGGTCGAGCGGGTAGGCGCGGTCGGTGGTGGCGCCGCCGGCGAAGAAGCGCTCGTCGATGAAGACGTTGCTGCTCGGCAGGTTGGGCGGCGTGTTGGGGTCGCCGGTGCCGAGGCGGCGGAAGGCCTCGATCGCCCCCAGCCGCGCGGCGACGGCGATGACGCCCGGCCGGCCGAGGTTGAAATACTGGCTCTGCTCGAGGAGCACCTTGAAGAAGTTGGCCTGCGAGCCGAGGGCCGGGAAGGAATACTGCGTCTGCAGCAGGGTCGACCAGCCGCGGGTGGCGAAGACCGGGTCGTCGCGATGGTCGATGAGGACGGTCGGCACGATGCTGGCGAGCTGATAGGGGAGATCCTTGCGCTCGATGTCGTTCAACGCGACACCCTGCTTGACCCGCAGCTTGACGACCCGATAGTCGAGGGCGAGCGAGAAGCGGCTGCGGCCGAGCTTCCACACCCCTTCCTCCCGCGCCCCCCAGCGCCGCACCTCGAAGGAGTCCTCGGGCTCGGTGTCCTGGATGTAGAAGAGGCTGCTGGTGAGCGGCACCTGGTAGCGCCCGACGTAGGGCTGATCGAAGAGGGTGCGGATGCGCTTGTTGCGCGCCGCCAGGCGGAGGTCCTCGGTGAAGCGATAGCCCTCGCCGCCGACGTTGCTGCTCGAAAAGCCGAGCAGGCCGCGCGGCCCGTCGAGGGTGTCGTAGCCGGCACCGTAGGTCAGGCTGCGGTCCTTCCCCTCCTCGACGCGGATGACGACGTCGCGCCCGCTGGCGGCGAGGCCGGCGCGGGTGAGGTCGACCTTCACCTGCGAGAAGACGCCGAGGGCGTAGAGCTTGCGCTCGATCTCGAGCAGGCGCTGCGGCGAGATCGGCTGCCCGCGCTCGACGCCGGCGAAGCGGCGGATGACCTCGGTCTTGGTCTTGCGGTTGCCGCGCACGATCACCCGGTCGACGAGAGCCTGCGGCCCGGCGGTCGCCGCGACGGTGATGTCGACCCGCCGGTGATCGGGCGACCACTCCGTCGTTGCGGTTGCCTGCGCCTGGTCGTAGCCGCGGTCGGCGAAGGCGGCGCGCAGGGTGTCGAGGAGAGTGTCGAGCAGGTACTGATTGAACGGGCCGCCGGCGGTGAGCGGCAGGCGCGGCTTGACCTGGCTCCACACCAGCCCCTCGACGCCGGTGAAGTCGAGCCTCCCCACCAGCTCGCGCGGCCCCTCGACGACGGGGACCGTGAGAGTCAGCTCGCGCCCCGTCTCGGCGACCTGCGGCGGCCCGACCTTGGCCTGCGGATAGCCCTGCAGCGCATAGTAGGAGCGGATGTTGTCGAGGTCTTTGGCGAGCTCCGAGTCGACCAGCCGGCCGCTGCCGAGGGCGAGGAGGCGGCGGCCGGAGGTCGTCATCAGCGCGGCGAGCTGATCGCCGGTCACCCCGGCGTTGCCGGTGAAGCGCACCGCTTTCAAGGTGAAGACGGCGCCGGCGTCGAGGGTGATCGTCAGGTGGAGAGTGCCGTTCTCGCGGCGGTCGGCGCTCGCCACCGTGGCATGGTAGCGGCCCTGCTGCTGGAGGTAGTCCTTGATCTTGGCGACCGCCTGGATGACCAGCGCGTCGTCGTACCCCTCGTCGCCGAGGAACGGCAGCAGGCCCTTCTTGTTGAGGATCTCCTTGCTGTCCTTGGCGTCGGAGGTGCTGCCGACGACGTCGACGACGAGACGGGGACCGACGCGGAGCGGAAAGGTCACCGCGACGGTGCTCTTCGCGGCGTCGACCTGCTCGCGCGGCGGATCGACCCGC
This sequence comes from uncultured Acidobacteriota bacterium, assembly GCA_963755825.1. Lineage (GTDB taxonomy): Bacteria > Acidobacteriota > Thermoanaerobaculia > Multivoradales > UBA5704 > DATBQN01. The sequence goes on from CAVWLA010000001.1 coordinate 2,786,396, forward strand.
GCCAGGTTGTAGCCCTGGCGGATGAGCCAGCGCTCGAGCCGGTCGGCGTCGTCGCGGAGGACGCTCTGGCGGTACGCGGTGCCCGGCTTGGTGCGCAGCTGGCCGAGGAGCGCCGGCGCCGCGAAGGGCGCCGGGGCGCCGTCGAAGGCGATGGCGCCGATGGTGGCGCGCGGCCCGGCGGTCGCGTGGTAGGTGACGACGGCGCGCTGGCGCACCGGATCGGTCGACACGCCGACCCGCACCTCGGCGCCGAAATAGCCGCTCTCGCGATAGAGGTCCTGCATGGCGAAGACGCCGCGCACCACGCGGCCCTCCTCGAGCGGCTGCGCCGGCCGCTGCTCGAGGGCGTTCTCGAGCTCGGTCAACGAGAGGCCGAGCTGGCCGGTGATCTTCACCGCGTCGACCTGCACGGCGGCGCGCAGCACGAGGATGGCGACCACCGCGCCGGTGGCGCTCGGTACCGCCGGCGCCGCCGGGCGGGTGTAGATCTCCACCTCCGAGGCGAGGCCGCTCGCCTCGACGTTGCGCAGCGTCCGCCGCACCCGCACGTCGGTGAGCGGCTGGCCGACCGCGATGTCGAGGAGCCCGGCGAGCTCGGGGCGCTCGGGGAGCGGCGCGTCGCTGCGCACCTCGATCTCGGCGACCGTCGGGCCGCTGCCGCTGTCGGCGAACGCCGCCGGCTCGTCGTCGTCGTCGAGCGGCGTCAGGGTGGCGTGCGCGGAGGCGGCGGAAGTCGCGGTAGATTCTGCGGCCGGCGCGAGATCGGCAAGATCGGCCCACGCCCGGTCGGCGGGCGCGCCGGCCGCGGCGAGCCCCAGCGCCCACGCCGCCACCGCCGGCGCCAGCCAGCGCCGGCTGCCGAGCCGGCGCGCCGGCATGCTCGCGAGGCGGCTCAGAAGCGCTTCTCCCACTGTCCGTCGACGGCGTAGCTGCGGCCGCCGGTCTGGGAGAAGAGCAGGGTGAACTTGGGCGACACCTTCCACTGGATCTGCAGCACCTCGGGCGGCGTCGCGGTGGGATCGCTCGAGTAGGTGACGAAGATGTCCTTCGACAGCCGCTTGCCGACCGTGATGCCGACCCCGGAGACCGACTGGCCGGCCGTGTTCGCCACCGGGTTGACCCGGAAGCGGTCGAGCCCGAAGAGGGTGCCGACGCGCTGCGAGATCGCCGACGCCGCCTGGCCGTAGAGGAAGCCCTGGGCGCCGAGGTTGGTCTGCTGCGGGTTGATCGGCGGCGTCGAGAGGTCGGTGCCGGTGCGGTCCTGCGGCAGCTCCTGGCCGGTGGCGAGGAGGGCCAGGATCTCGAGGTCGGCGAGGTTGGCGTTGGACGAGAAGTGGGCGTCGAGTCGCTCGACGGTGCCGGAGAGCGCCAGGGTGATCTCGAAGCTCTGCACCTCGGTCTTCGCCACCAGGTCGATCACCGGATCGATCTTGTAGGGGTTGGCGAAGGTGAGCAGGCCGCGCTCGACCTTGTACTCGTTGCCGGCGTAGGTGAGCTTGCCGTTGGCGGCGAGCTCGACGCGGCCGAAGACCACCGGCCGCGCCAGGCTGCCGCGCACCGTGAGGTCGATGCCGCCGCGGAGGTCGGCGACGTTGTTGTGCACGCGCAGAGCCTGCGGTCCGGAGATGACGAGGTTGAGCTGGGTGGAGGCGAGGAACGGGCTGGTCGCCGCCACCTCGACGCGCTGCCGCGCGAACAGCCGCTGCAGCAGCTCGAGCGTCCCCACCTGCACGTCGTTGAGATAGAAGGCGCGGTCGAGGTCGATGCGGCCGGCGATCTGCCGGTTGCCGCCGTCCCCTTCGCCCGCCGAGGTCACCAGCAGATCGGCGTTGCCGCGGGTGAGGAAGCCCTCGGGATAGCGCACCGAGATGTCCTGCGCCGTGACGTGCGCCTGGTAGGCGAGCTTGCGGCCGGCGGCCGGCAGGCGCAGGCTGCCGGCGAGACCGAGGGTGCCGCCGGCGACGTCGGCGAGCAGGCGCTGGTCGATGATCACCTCGTCGCGCGAGAAGAGGACCTCGCCGCGCACGTTCTCGAGGGCGTGCGGGAAGCCGGGGATGACCAGGCGCGCGCCGCGGAGCACCGCCTCGCCGTTGAGATCGGGATGCGCCAGCGTGCCTTTGACGGTCGCCAGGGCGTCGACGAAGCCGGCGACGTCCAAATCCGGGCGGAAGAGCTTCAGCCAGCCGATCCAGATCGTGCTCTGCATGCGCAGGTCGAGCGGCGCGCCGGGCTTAAGGCCGATGCTGCCGTTGGCGAAGAGCTCGGTCTCGTGCGTCGGCTCGCGCAGGTAGAGCGAGCGGATGGCGAGCCGGCCGGGCTCGAGGGCGACGACCACCGGCTCGACGTTCTGGATCGACTGTCCCTGGAACTGGGCGTGGAGGTCGGAGAGGGCGACCTGGGCATCGTAGGAGCGCGCGGCGAAGCGCGCGGTGAGCGTGGCGCGGCCGGCGAGGCCGCCGGTGAAGGCCGGCAGCGACGGCCCGGCGGCGAGCCGCGCCAGGCCCGGCAGGTTGTCGCTCGCGAGGTCGAAGCCGACGTCGGCGCCGGCGCGGTCCAGCCGGCCGCCGCCGGAGAGCCGGAGGAGCCCGGGCAGCTCGCCATGGGCCTGCAGCTGGCCGTTCTCCCAGCTGCCCGCGAGCGACGCGGTGCCGCCCTCGCCGATGCGCCGGCCGGCGATGGCGAGGCCGCTCGCGGCGACGCTGAGGGTCGCCGAGGGATGGTCGAGGGTGCCGGAGGCCTCGGCGGTGACGGCGAGCGTGCCGCCGAGATCGCCGTTCCCCGCGCCGCCACCGGACAGCAGGCCGGCGAGCGGCTGCTTGGCGAGCGACAGAGCGGGCGCCGCGAGCGCCAGCGACACCGCCTTCGACGACGAATCGAAGCTGCCGGAGAGCTGCACGCGGCCGGCGGGGAGATCGACGACGCCGTGCTCGACGCGGAGCGCGGTCCCCTCGAAGCCGACGGCGGCGCTCGCCCGGCCGAGGGCGATGCCGGCGACCGCCAGGTCCGCCGCCTCGGCGTCGGCATGGCCGACGAGGACGTCCGGCGTGCCGCCGAGGGCGACGTGGCCTGACACCGAGCCGGACACCGCCGGCGCATCGGCGACCAGGAACCTCGCCACCTCGCCCGCCGGCCACGCGCCGACGTCGACGGTGAGGGCGATCTGCTCGCCGCGGCGGAGCCGGCCGTCGGCGCCGGCGAGCGGCACCCGGCCGGCGACGTGGAGGTGGTCGCCGCCGCGCGCGAGGTCGATCGCCAGGCCGTCGACCGCCCGCGGGGAGAGGGTGAGCGCGCCGCGCACCGCGGCGGGCGTCTCGAGCGCCGGGCTCATGGCCTCGGCGAGGTCGAGGCCGAGCGCGAAGGACCAGGTGCTGGCGGTGAAGGTGAGGCTGCCGTCGGCGTGACCGCGGCCGGCGGTGGGGAGCCAGAAGGGTGGCGGCGCTACAGCCGCTGCCTTCCCGGGCGCCGGCTCCTGCGGGATCAGGCGGGTGATCGCCGGCGCGTCGAGGGTGTCGAGGTGGAGGTCGAGGCGGCCGCTCCGCCGCGTCAGGTCGACGGCGAGCTCGCCGGTCGCCGCCTGGCGCGGCGCGGTCACCCGGATGTCGCGCGACGACAGGATGCCGCGCGAGAGCGCCAGAGTCCCCGCGCCGTCGACGGGGAGGCCGAGGGCGGCGCTGCGCGCCGCGATCCTCACCTCGGCGCGGCCGGTTCCGACGAGCATCGCGGCAGAGCTGCAGCGGTAGACGAGGCGGCCGGCGGCGGCGCCGGAGAGCCCGCGCAGCGGCGCCTTCTCGACCTCGAGAACGGTCTCCACGGCGACGTCGCGGAAGGCGAGGTCGAGATCGACCGGCTTGCCGCGCGGCACGTTCGCCGCGGTGTCGACGAAGACCTTGCCGTCGATCGCGCCGCCGCCGTAGGCGGCGCGGCGGACGGCGATCGAGAGCCCCTTGGGGCCGCCGTCGAGCGCCGCCGCGAGCCCCGTCACCGTCCACTCGCGGAAGTCGACGCGCGGCGAGGTGACGAGGCCGCCGTAGCTCCAGGTGCGCGGCTCGACGACGACGCGGCCGCCGGTGATGCGGAAGCGGCCGCCGAGCGGCTCGTCGAGATAGCCCAGCCGGTTGGCGATGCGGCTCTCCCCCTCGCCGTCGAAGGCGAGGTCGACGTGGGCGCCGCGCCGCCAGGAGATGGTGCCGTGCACCTGCGCCTCGAGCTCGGGACCGGCGACGCGGGCGGCCGCGATCTCCAGGCGGCCGCGGTCGAGGAGCAGGCTCCCCTTGCCGGAGTAGGTCACCCGGTACGGCTTGCCGCCGGGGAGCGTCGTCACCACCTCCTGCGCCGTCGCCAGGGCGTCGAGCCGCTTGCCGTTCCCCACCAGCCGTCCCCAGATGGCGCGCGCCTCGACCGAGAGCTGGTAGCGCCGCTCGTTGAGCTCGAAGGTGCCGTCCTGGACGAGGATGCGGCCGATGCGCACGTCGAAGCGGCGCGGGCCGCCGGGGCCGGGGTTGCCGAACTGCGGCAGGTTGCTGCGGCCGTCGGGGTAGAAGATGAGGTGGACGCGCGGCCGCACCACGTCGATCGCCTCCAGGCGCACGATGCGGCGGCGGAGGTCGCCCCAGGGGAGCGCGATGTGGACGAGCTGCGCGGTGGCGAGCGGCGGGTCGCCGGCGCGCGGGCCGGGGATGCGGACGTCGTGGAGGACGACGTCGGCGGCGGGGAAAATGCTGTACTCGGCGCTGCCGATCGACACCGGCCGATGGAGAAAGTCGGAGGTGCGGGCGACGGCCAGGGCGAGCACCCGCTCGCGCGCGAAGCGGCTCTGCGCCAGCTCGTAGAGGCCGAAGCCGAGCGCGAGGAGGAGGACGACGCCCCAGACGAACGGCCGCAGCACCCAGCGCCGCAGGCGCCCCGGCCGGCGGCTCGTCGGCGGCTCGGACGGCGGGCCGGCGGCAGCGGGCGACGCGGCCGTCGGTTCCTGCTCGGGAGGGCTCATGCCGCAAGAGGCGAGGCGCGCGGCCTCAGCGCGCCGGCGTCATGAGACCGGCGTGGGATCGTCGCTCGACAAGCCTCCCCAGCGGAGCTTGCCGCGCAGGTTGTCGTAGAAGCTGCGGACGTTGACCTTGACCAGCCGCACGACGTTGGGGCTGCGGGTGATGCGCACCACGTCGCGGTGGCCGAGCGAGGTCCCCTCCTGGCCGTCGAGGGTGAGGTAGACCTCCTCGCGCTGCGTCTCGAGGGTCACCTCGACGACGCTGCGGTCGGAGACGACGAAGGGGCGCAGAGCGAGGGCGTGGGGGCAGATGGGGGTGAGCACGACGACCGGCAGCAGCGGATGGACGATGGGGCCGCCCGCCGAGAGGTTGTACGCCGTCGAGCCCGTCGGCGTCGAGATGATGAGGCCGTCCGAGCGGTAGCGCGAGATGAGGTGGCCGTCGACCTCGAGGGTGAGCTGGATGATGCGGGCGAGGGCGCTCTTCGTCACCACGGCGTCGTTGAGCACCCGGAAGCTCTGCACCGCGGCGCCGCCGGCGCGGCGGAGGCCGATCTCGAGCAGCGAGCGCTCCTCGGTCTCGAACTTGCCGGCGAGCACCTGGACGAGGGTCGGGTAGAGCTCGCCGCGGTTGATCTCGGTGAGGAAGCCGAGGTTGCCCAGGTTGACGCCGAGGATCGGCACCGTCGGCACCACCGTGCGGGCGACGGAGAGGAGGGTGCCGTCGCCGCCGAGGACGATCACCAGGTCGTACGCCTCGGCGGGATCGAAGGGCGTCTCGCCGTCGAGCCCCTTGGCGCGCAGCGTCGCCTCGTCGAGCGCCACCTCGAGGTCGCGCCGGCGCAGCCACTCGGCCATCTCCTGCGCCGTGTTGATGGCGTCGCGGCTCCCCACCTTGGCGACGACGCCGATGCGCTGGATGCGGCGGCGGCGGCTCATCGGGAAGGCTCGCCGCGGTCGGGCGCCGGGTCGGGAGCCGCGGCCGCGGGGGATTCGGCGCCGGGAAGGCGGAAGAGGGCGAGCGCCTCGCGGTTCCCCTCCATGCCGGCGACCGGCGAGTCGAAGAGGCCGAGCGGCGCCAGACCGAGCCCGGCGAGCGCCGCGGCGACCTCGTCGACGACGCTCCGCCGCAGCGCCTCGTCGCGCAGGATGCCGCCCTTCCCCACCGCGCCGCGGCCGGCCTCGAACTGCGGCTTGATCAAGGGGAGGAGGAGGCCGCCCGGCTCGAGGTGGGCGAGGAGCGCCGGCACCACCTTGGCGAGCGAGATGAACGACACGTCGATCGTCGCCAGACGGCAGCGCTCGGGGAGGTCGGCGGGACCGAGATGGCGCGCGTTGACGCGCTCCATCACCACCACCCGCGGATCGCCGCGCAGGCGGGCGTCGAGCTGGCCGTAGCCGACGTCGAGGGCGTAGACGCGCGCCGCGCCGCGCTGCAGCAGGCAGTCGGTGAAGCCGCCGGTCGAGGCGCCGACGTCGAGACAGGTCCAGCCGGCGGGGTCGACGCCGAAGTGGTCGAGGGCGGCGGCGAGCTTGCGGCCGGCGCGGGAGACGAACGGCTCGCGCGCCGCGACCGCGAGCGCGGCCTCCGCCGCCACCGCGGTGCCGGCCTTGTCGACGATCCGTCCGTCGACCCGCACCTCCCCCGCCATCACGGCGCGGCGCGCCTGCTCGCGGCTGGCGAAGAGGCCGCGCTCGACGAGGAGCTGGTCCAGGCGCTGGCCGCGGCGGCGCTCCGGGGTCGCCTCCCGAGGGGCCGCGGTGCGGGCCGGAGGGTGCGGCAGGGCGGGAGACGGCATGAGCGGTGGCGGGACCACCGGAATCGCGAAATTCGATCGCCAGGCCGGCGGAGACCGGCGGCTAGCGACCGACGACCGAGCCCGGCAGCGCCTCCTCGATCAGCATGATGGGGATGTCCGAGACGATCGGGTAGACCAGCCCGGACGAGGCGCAGTAGAGCCCCTGCTCGACGACCGGCTCCTCGTCGCGGAAGTGCTCGCGGTACTTCTCGATCAGGTTCGAGCGCACGTCGGAGGGCAGCTCGACCAGCTCCAGCTCGCCCTTGCTCTTCGGGCAGACCAGAATTTCCAGCAGCTCGGGATCGACCGCCATGGGAGCGCCTCCTCGGGGGCCGAAGGATAGCACAGCGCCTCCCCTATGCCGCAGCGCGGCGAAGAGCGGCACCGCCGGCGCCAGCGCCGGTCGGGCGACGGCCTCCGGCGCTCGCTTAAAATGCTCCCCGATGCGGCGCTCATGAGCGGGGTCCGTCCGGAGGTTTCGCTCGTCATCCCCGCCCGCGACGAGGCGGAGAGCCTGGAGCGGCTGGCCGGCGAGATCCGCACCGCCCTCGATCCCTGCGGCCTCGCCTACGAGGTTCTCTTCGTCGACGACGGCTCGGCCGACGCGACGCCCGGTGTGCTGCGGCGCTTGGCGGCGGCGGACGGCCGCCTGCGCATCCTCCGCCTGCGCCGCTCCTGCGGCCAGTCGGCGGCCCTCGACGCCGGCTTCCGCCGCGCCGCGGGCGCCGTCATCGTCACCCTCGACGCCGACCTGCAGAACGACCCCGCCGACATCCCGCGCCTGCTCACGGCGCTAGAAGGCTGCGATCTCGTCTGCGGCGTCCGCACCAGCCGTCAGGACGGCTGGCTCCGCCGCCTCTCCTCGCGCCTGGCCAACGCCGTCCGCAACCGGGCGACCGGCGAGCGCATCGCCGACGTCGGCTGCAGCCTGCGGGCGATCCGCGCCGACCTCCTCGCCGCGGTGCCGATGTACCATGGCATGCACCGCTTCCTGCCCACCCTCATGCGCCTCGCCGGAGCGCGCATCCGGCAGGTCCCCGTGAGCCATCGGCCGCGGCTGCACGGAGCCAGCAAGTACGGCGTCGCCAACCGCCTGGTGCGGACGCTCGCCGACTTGGCCGCGGTGCGCTGGATGGAGCGGCGCTGGATCGATCGCACCCTTTGCGAGGAGATCGCCGAGTGGACCACAACACCCTATGGCTCGTCGTCGGATTCTGCGGCCAAGGCCTCTTCTTCGGCCGCTTCTTCGTCCAGTGGATCGCCTCCGAGCGCAAGAAAGAGAGCGTGATCCCCCCCGCCTTCTGGTACCTCTCGATCGGCGGCGGCCTGGTCCTCCTCGTCTACTCGATCGAGCGCCGCGACCCCGTCTTCGTGGCCGGCCAGGCGACCGGGCTGTTCATCTACGGACGGAATCTGTGGTTCATCCGCAAGGGCAGAAAGGCGGGGGCGACGGGAGAGGAGTGAGCAGTCGGCGGTCGCGGCCGGATCATCCACCGCGGTCCGCGCACCGGCTCGGTCGTCCAGCACCCGGCACGCGATCGGACCCTTGCAGCACAGACCCTTAGAGAGAGCTTACAAACAGGCGGCGCCGGCCCGGCCGATCCGCGGCGGGGGCCGCGGCTGCCGCCCTGGCTTTCCGCTCTCTCCAAGGAGAACCAATGCGACGCCGTTCCCTGCCTTTGATCCTGATCCTCGCCTGCGCCCTGTCGAGCCTCGCTGCCGCCGCCTGGGCGGACGAACCGCCGCACGCCAGCTTCTACGTCGGCTGCAGCAATCGCGTCTGCACGGCGGACTCCGAGGCGTCGGGCGACGACTTCGGCATCGTCAACTACAACTGGACCTGGGGCGACGGCACCAGCACCGCCGGCGGCAGCAGCGTCTCGGCTCCGACCCACACCTACGCCACCAGCGGCACCTACACGATCACCCTGGTGGTGACGGACGGCTCCAGCCAGACGGACACCGACAGCCACTCGGTCACCGTCAGCGCCGGGCCGACCGCCGCGTTCACCATCACCTGCAGCGGCCGCAGCTGCAACGTCGACGCCTCGGCGTCGACCGGCGGCATCGCCACCTACTACTGGGATTGGGACGACGAGGACAACACCACCACCAGCGGGCCGACCGCTCATCACGACTACCCCTACAACGCCACCTTCAACGTGCACCTGACGGTCTACGACGCCAACAACAACACCGCCGGCGCCTCGCACACCGTCACCGTGAGTGGACCGTAGAACCCGCGTCTAGCGCCCGGGCGGCCCGCCGGGCCGCCCGGGCTCCGCAGCCTTGCCCTCCCGTCAAGACCCGCAGGCTCGGCAAGTGCAGCTGTAGGTCCGGTCGTTCTCGATGCACCACGCCAGCACGCCGCTGCAGGGACACGGTCCGCCGACCAACCTCTGGCACTGGCACTGCTCGTTCCCACAGAAAGTCAGCGGCGTGGGGCAAGAAATCCCCATCGGTGTCGGAGCCGGCGTGCCGATCGCCGCGGCCGGGGCGACCGGCGTGGCCGCCAGCCAGGCGGGGAGGCTCTGGGTCGGCGCGGGGCTGGCGATGGCGGCGCCGGCGGCGAGAGGGAGGATGAGGAGGCCGGCCAGGATCGCGACGGCGAGGATCAGCTGTCTACGCATCGGTTTCTCCAAGTCTTGGATCGTGATGAGAGGGGCTCTCTCGTCGCCGCTCGCTCGTCCGCGACCGGCGCCGCCCATCGAGCGCTGTGTCGGAGCAGGAGCGCCCCGAGCCGCCGGGGCGCTCCTGCTCTTCGCCGCTGCGAGCTACCGCGGCGGATCCTGGGTGACGCAGGCGCAGCTCTTCGAGACGGCGGTGCCGCAGGAGCCGGTCGCGACGCAGACGCGGTGGGTGCCGCAGGAGCCCAGCGGCACGACGCCGAGGCAGATGGCATCGCCGCAGCCGCAGCGTGCGGCCGTGGTCTGGACCGGCTCGGCGCCGGCGACCGGGGTGAGCAGGAAGTCCGGCGTCGCGCAGGCGCTCGGCGCCGCCGAGCTGGCGGGCGCGGGGGCCACCGCGGCGTGGGCGAGCCCGGCGGACCCGGCCAAGACAAGAAGGAAGACCAGGGCGGTGCGAACGAACAGGTTCTTCGACAAGGGTCACCTCCAGAAACGGAGCGAGCCGCCGCGAGCGCGGCAGGCGAGCGATCGGTGGACCGCCTATCTAGGAGAGTGCTGCCCTACGGTGTTTCGCGGATCGCGCGATTCCTGATCGAGCCGGCCAAGGTAGCTGCCACCCATCTACGGGTCCACCGCCGACGAGAGATAGAGCGAGCAGAATTCCATGCTATGCTGCCAGACTGGGTCAACTGGCGGAGCAGCCCCTGCTGCTCGACTCTCTCGGGTCGCCAGGCGTTCTCTCCGTGAGCAGCCCACGTCATCACCTCGTCCAGTTCTATGAGGACGACGCCTTCCTCATCGCCGAGGTGGGCGAGTTCCTCGGCGACAGCCTGGACGCCGGCCACTCCGCCCTCGTCATCGCGACTCCAGAGCACCGCGCCGCGCTGGCCGTGCGGCTGGAGGAGCGCGGCGCCGAAAAGGCCCTCCGCCTCTCGGCGGGCCGCTATCTCGCCCTCGACGCCGCCGAGACGCTCGCTCTCTTCATGGTCGACGGCTGGCCCGACGTGGAGCGCTTCGCCGCGGTCGTCCGCGGTGCCATCGAGCGCGCCAAGACGGGCCGCCGGCAGAGCCTCTGCGCCTTCGGCGAGATGGTCTCCCTGCTGTGGATGGAAGGGCGGCAGGAGGCCGCCCTCCGCCTCGAGGAGCTGTGGAACGAGCTCGCGCGGACGGAGACCTTCTCCCTCCTCTGCGCCTACCCGATGCAGGGCTTCGCCGACGCCGAGCAGACCGGCCCGTTCCGCTGGGTCTGCGCCGCGCACTCGCAGGTGAAGCCGGCGGAGAGCTTCGTCGAGACCGCGTCGCCGGCGGAGGTGCGCCGCCAGGTCGCCCTGCTGCAGCAGCGCTCCGTCGCCCTCGAGGTCGAGGTGGTGAGGCTGCGCCGGGCCGAGTGGTCGCTGCGCCAGTGCGAGCGCGAGCTGGCCGAGGCCCGCGAGAAGCTCCGCGGCGCCCAGCCCGCGGAGGCCGCTACCCCAGGCGACCTGTAGAGCGCTAGCCGAAGCGCTCGGCCGGCAGCGCCAGCGGGCTGGTCAGCTCGTCGGGCTCGAGCGGCGTCGAGCTGCCGGGGGCCAGGCGCCGCGGATCGTCCGCGCCGGGGAGCTCGGAGACCAGCGGCACCTCGTCATATTGGTCGAGCCGGCCGATGTCGATCGACAGGATGCCGTCGCGCAGCGGGTTGAAGATGTTGGCGAAGCGGCCGCCCCAGACGATCTCGTCGACCTTGTAGGACGAACGGGTGTGGACGTTCTGCGAGAAGGTCTCGTCGAAGCCAGTGAGGAGGACGAGGAACTCGACATCCATGGCGAGCAGGTCGTCGTAGGTCATGCCGAACATCGGGCTCGTCGGCTCGATGGGGTGGACGATCGTCCAGGAGAGCGGGAAGAAGGCGACCTTCTGGCGCTCGAGGGCGAGCGGCACGAACTCGCGCGCCTTCCCCTGCGGCGCCCGGAAGGCGCTGAAGAGGAGGCTCACCTCGACGTCGATGAGCTGGCTGCTGCGGCCGTTGGCGATGCGGAACTCGAACGCCGTGATGCCGCGGTAGGGAGCGATGAGCGCCTTTTCGCTGAACAGGATGCGCGCCGTCGGCCGCGACACGCGGGCGAAGAGGACGCCGGTGGCGAGGGCGAAGCCGAGGAGGCCGAAGAGCGATTCGAAGGTGACGATGACGTTGGGCACCATCCCGACCGGCGTGATGCGGCCGTAGCCGATGGTGGCGAAGGTCTGCACGCTGAAGAAGAAGCACTGCAGGAACCGGTGCTGCGGCGCCAGGCCGTCGAGCGCTCCGGCGCCGCAGGCGAAGTAGGCGGCGCCGAAGACCACGTTCAAACCCATGTAGCCGAGGACGATCAGCCCCAGGAAGTGGGGCCAGCTCATCGTCAGCAGCAGGTGGTAAGGCGACAGCGAAGTGAAGAAGTTGAGCCCCCGCCGCTCGACGTTGAAGCTGCCGTCGCGGTTGAGCAGCCGCTCCCGTCTCTCGCCGGCGACGACCGAGCCGAACCCGAGGTCGCGGTCGAGATCTCCGGTCGCCATGGCGAGCTCGCTCCCCGGCCTCCCCTACTCGCTGGCGAAGGGGATCAGCAGCCGCTCGATGCCGCGGGCCCTGCCGGTCGACTCGTCGATGTCGAGGACGGCGCCGGCGAGGCGGATGTCGCGCTTGGCGACCTCGAAGGACGACGGCGTCTGCAGCAGGAAGCGCTTCAGGACCTTGTCGACGCGCATGCCGATGACCGACTCGTAGGGGCCGGTCATGCCGACGTCGGTGAGGAACGCCGTGCCCTGGGGGAGGACGCGGTCGTCGGCGGTGGGAACGTGGGTGTGGGTGCCGAGGACGGCGGAGACACGGCCGTCGAGATAGAAGCCCAGCGCCTGCTTCTCCGAGGTGGCGTCGGCGTGGAAATCGACGAGGATCACCTTCGGCTTGGCGGCGTGGGCGGCGAGGCCCGCGATCAGCCGGTCGGCGACGACGAAGGGGGACTCGAGGCTGTTCATGAAGACGCGGCCTTCGAGGTTGATGGTGGCGACCGGGATGCCGGCGGCGGTCTCGCCGACGTGGAGCCCCTTGCCGGGGTTGCCGTCGGGGTAGTTCGCCGGGCGCAGCAGTCGGGGCTCGCGGTCGAGGAGGTCGACCCCCTCCCGCTTGTCCCACACGTGGTTGCCGGTCGTGTAACAGTCGATCGGCAGCTCCTCGAGCTCGGCCATCACCTCCGGCGTCACCCCGAAGCCGCCCGCCGAGTTCTCGACGTTGACGACGACGTAGTCCGTCCGGTGCTGGTCGACCAGGCGCGGCAGCAGCGCCGCGAGGGCGCGGCGGCCCGGCTTGCCGATGACGTCGCCGACGAAGAGGAGCTTCATCAGCGGGCGTACTCGACCGAGCGGGTCTCGCGGATGACGGTCACCTTGATCTGGCCGGGGTAGGTGAGCTCGCCCTCGATCTTCCGCGCGATGTCCTTCGACAGCCAGAGCGCCGCCTCGTCGGTGATCTTGCCGCTGTCGACGATGATGCGGATCTCGCGGCCGGCCTGGATGGCGAAGGTCTTCTGCACCCCCTTGAAGCCGGAGGCGATCTCCTCGAGCTTCTCGAGGCGCTTGACGTAGGTCTCGAGGATCTCGCGGCGGGCGCCGGGGCGGGCGGCGGAGAGCGCGTCGGCCGCCGTCACCAGCACCGCCTCGACCGTCTGTGGGTCGTAGTCGCCGTGGTGGCAGGCCATGGCGTGGACGACGTCCTCGCTCTCGCCGTACTTGCGCAGCAGGTCGATGCCGATCTGCAGGTGAGTGCCGTCCATCTCGCGGTCGATCGCCTTGCCGATGTCGTGCACGATGCCACCGCGCCGCGCCACCTGGACGTTGGCCTTGAGCTCGGCCGCCATGGTGCCGGCGAGGAAGGCGACCTCCTTGCTGTGCTGCAGGACGTTCTGGCCGTAGGAGGTGCGGTAGCGCAGGCGGCCGAGGAGCTTGACGAGGTCGGGGTGCATGCCGGGGATGGCGAGCTCGAGGAGCGCCGCCTCTCCCTCCTGCTGGATGCGCTGCTCGAACTCGGCCTTCACCTTCTCCACCACCTCCTCGATGCGGGCGGGGTGGATGCGGCCGTCGGTGATGAGGCGCTCGAGGGCGACCCGCGCCACCTCGCGGCGGAAGGGGTCGAAGCCGGAGAGGATGACCGCCTCCGGGGTGTCGTCGACGATCAGGTCGACGCCGGTCGCCATCTCGAGGGCGCGAATGTTGCGCCCCTCGCGGCCGATGATCCGCCCTTTCATCTCGTCGTTTGGGAGCATGACGACGGAGACCGTGGTCTCCGAGACGTAGTCCGAGGCGGAGCGCTGGACGGCCATGCCGATGATGCGCTGCGCCTGCTTGTGGGCCTGCTCGCGCGCCTCGTCCTCGACCCGCTTGACGATGTGCGCCGCCTCGATGCGGGCGTCGTTCTCGAGGCCATGGATGAGCTCCTCCTTGGCCTGCTGCGCGGTGAGGCCGGCGATCTGCTCAAGCTTCAGCCGCTGCTCGTCGACCATGCGCTCGAGCTCCAGCTCGCGCTCGCCCACCCCCTTCTCGCGGGCGAGGACGGCGCGGTCCTTCTGCGCCGTCTCCTTGTCGCGCGCGGCGAGCTCGTCGCCCCGCTTGTCGAGGTTGTCCTCCTTCTGGACGAGTCGGCGCTCGAGCGCCTCGAGCTCCGAGCGCCGCTTGCGCGCCGAGCTCTCGAACTCGCTCCGCGCCTGGAGGAGGCGCTCCTTGGCGGCGATGTCCGCCTCGCGCAGGCGGGTGTCGGCCTGCCGCTCGGAGTCCTCGGCGGACTTCGCCGCCTGGCGCCGCGCCTCGGCGAGCAGCTGCTCGCCGGTGCGGCGCAGGACGAGCCACCAGCCCGCCACGACGAGCAGCGCGGCGACCAACAGGCCTGCGGCCACGATGGTTTGCGCGTTCAACGGTCTGACCCCCTGCTCAAGGGCAAGGGGGACCGGGTGGAGCGGGAGAATGTTCCGGGAGAGAGAGGAAAACTACATCCCCCGCGCGGCCGTGCGGGCTTGCGTTTAGAACCTGAAACGCTCCAGGTGGGTGCCCACTCTACGAGCCGTTAGCGTCCTCGTCGGAGCGAGGCAGGCACGGGCCACGCACGCAGCGGACTCCCGGTGGTTGAATGTAGGTTCTACAATCGATGAGCCCATCACGAACCGCACAGGGGATGCAACAACGTTCGCCATCATATCTCTCGAGGCTGGCGTGCTGGCACCTCAACCGCCCAGGGCCTCCCGCAATTCCTCGGCCAGCTCCGCCACCTTCTCCTTGATCTCGACCCGTTCCCCTTCTTGTCTCTTCTGCGTTCGGAACAGTTCGTCCGCCATATTGAGCGCCGCCAGGATCGCAATGCGGGCCGGATCGGCCGTCGTCACGTGCTGTGCCACCTCGCGCATCTTGCCGTCCACGAAGTCGGCCAGCTCCTGGAGGTACTCGCGATCGTCATTTCCACGGACGTGGTACGTCGCACCAAAGATCTGCACCGCGGTATTGGCCGGGTTCTCGGTGCTCAAGTCCGTGTCCAGTGCCAGGTTTCCCAGGCAGGAAGTCACATGCTGCCAGGGAGTTGACGGGACGGAATATAGCATAGGGGCGGATTCTGACCAGCTCCCAGGCCGGCCGCGCCGGCCACTGGGCCGCCGTGAGGGACGACCGCGGAAGGCCACGCGAAGCCTGGCGCTCCCCCTCGCCGGCTACAATCCGCCCACCCATGCCCCCGCCTCCGCTCGGCTACCGCCTGCTGCGGCCGCTCCTCTTCGGGCTCGATCCCGAGACGAGCCACGGCCTGGCGATCGGCGCGCTCCGCCTCGCCGCGCGGGCGCCGGGGGCGGTCGCCGCCCTGGCGCGGCGGCGGCTGGTGGACGATCCGCGGCTCCGCCAGACGATCTTCGGCCGCACCTTCGACAACCCGGTCGGGCTCGCCGCCGGTTTCGACAAGGACGCGCTGGCGGTCGCCGCCATCCCCGCGCTGGGGCTGGGCTTCACCGAGGTCGGCACGGTCACCCCGCTCGCCCAGGCGGGGAACCCGCGGCCGCGCCTGCGCCGCCACCGGGAGCTCGCAAGCCTGCAGAACGCCATGGGCTTCAACAATGCCGGGATGGAGGCGCTCCGCCGCCGCCTCGCCGCCGCCTACCCCGCCGCCTTCCCCATCGGCGTCAACATCGGGAAGAACAAGGCGACGTCGGCGGCGGGCGCCCTCGCCGACTACGAGGCGCTGGTCCGCGGTCTCGCGGAATTCTGCGACTACCTGGTGGTCAACCTCTCCTCGCCCAACACGCCGGGCCTCCGCGACCTGCAGAACGAGGGTTTCGTCTCCGCCGTCCTCGCCATGGCGCGCGGGATCACCGCCAAGCCGGTCCTCGTCAAGGTCTCGCCGGACCTCGAGCCGGCAGCGGCCGCGGCGCTCGCCGCGGCCGCCGTCGCCGCCGGCGCCGCCGGTATCGTCGCCACCAACACGACGATCGACTACGGCCTGGTGCCGGGGGCGGCGGCGCCGGGGGGATTGAGCGGGGGGGTGCTGCGGGAGAAGAGCTACCGGGTGCTGCGGGCGATCGCCGAGCGGCTGGAGATCGGCAGGAGCGGAGGCCGTGCCGGCGGGGCCGAGCCGATCCTCATCGCCGCCGGCGGCATCGACTCCGGCGCCGAGGCCTACCGGCGCCTCCGCGCCGGCGCCTCGCTGGTGCAGGTCTACACCGCCCTCATCTACCAGGGTCCGAGCCTCGCCCGGCGGATCAATCGGGAGCTCTCGGCGCTCCTCGAACGGGACGGTCTGGCGATCGGCGAGGCGATCGGGCGAGACCTGTAGCGGACGGACGGCACGAGGATGCGATCAGAGCAGGCTAAGCCGCGTCGGATTGGAGCCGTTCCTGGTCGAGCAGATCCAGTCGATGGAGCTGGCGAAGCTCTTCACCCTGGCGTTAGGGCAGCCGGCGTCGGGCGATGCCGCCGGCCCTCCGGCCTCTACTCCTCCAGCAGATCCTCGAGCGTCGCGGCGAGCTTCTCGACGCGGCGGCGGATGGCGTCGCGCTCGCCTTCCCAGGCGGCGGGGGGGCCTTCGGCGCCCGGAGCGGTGGCGGCGGCGAGCTGGGCTTCGAGGTCGGCGACCTGGGTCTCTAGCTCGGCGTTCTTCTGCTTGAGCTCGCTCAAGCGCTCGGCGGCCTCGTGGACGCGCGCCTCCAGATCGTCCATCCAATCGAGCTCCATCCCTACTCCTTCCGCCAGCCGAAGCGGCTCGCGAGATCGGCGGCGAGCCTCGCCTGCCGGCCGTTGATCTCGTCCTGGGTGAGCGAGCGGTCGCCCGCGTTGTAGTCGAAGTGGATCGTCGTGTTGACTGCGCCGTCCGGCACGCCGTCGCCGCGGTAGCGGTCGACCAGCTCCCAGCCGACGAGGTCGGGCGGCGCCTCCTGGGCGATGACGCGATCGATCTCCGCCCAGGGCGTCGCCAGGGCGTGGGTCAAGGTCAGGTCGACGCCGATCCCCGGCAGGCGCGGCGGCGTGCGGACGCCGCGGTCGACCTCGCCGGAGAGGGCATCGGCGGCGACCTCGGCGACATAGAGGGGATAGCCCTCCTCGCTCTCGACGCGGCCCAGAAAGCCGATCGGCCGCTCGCCGCCGGCGACGAAGAGCCACGCCGCGCTGTCGGCGAGCAGGCCCGGAAGAGCGCCCGGCAGACCTTCGGCCGGGCGCGCCTCGAGCCGGCAGCCGAGCTCGAGCGCCAGGCTCTCGATCGCCCCCTTGGCGTCGAAGAGGTCGAGGTGGACCTCGCGCTGCCAGGGGCTGCCGACGGTGCCGCCGCAGACGAGCGCGATCATCTCCGGCTGCTCGGGGAGCGGCACCGAGCCGTCGGCGGCGCCGGTGTTGGCAGCGGCGGCGAAGAAGACCGTCGCCACCTCGAAGAGGCGGACGGCGGCGGCGCCGCGGCGCTGGTTGAAGCGGGCGCTCTCGACGAGACCGGGGATGAGCGAGCGGCGGAGCACCGCGGCGCGCTCGGAGATCGGGTTGGCGAGCTCGAGCGGCTCGGCGGCCGGCTCGACGCTCGGGTAGGCGAGCGCCTCGCCGCGGTCGCCGAAGGCGAAGTGGATCGACTCGGCGAAGCCGCAGGCGGCGAGGTGGCGGCGGATGCGCCGTCGCCGGCTCGCCGCCTGGCTCGGGTGGCCGTCGGCGCCGCCCAGGGTCGGAAGAGCCGCCGGCACCTGCTCGTAGCCGAAGATCCGCATCACCTCTTCGTAGAGATCCTGCGCGTAGACGTCGGCGACCGGCGCCGAGTCGGCGGCGTGGCGGCTGCTCCCCGGCACCCAGGGCCGCGGCTCGAAGTCGCCGAGCCGCCAAGAGGGGACGGTCACCAGCCAGGCGGGTCTATCTCCGGCGGGCGCCGGCGCCAGGTCGAAGCCGAGGCCGGCGAGGATGCGCTCGACCTCGGCCGGCGGGATGGCGACGCCGGCGAAGGCGTCGAGGCGGGCGGACTCCAGGTGGCCGCGGCGCGGCGCCGCCTGGCGGACGCGGCGGTCGGTGGCGACGGCGGCGACGGCGCCGCCGGCGAGCTCGGCGATGAGCGCCGCGGCGCGGTCGGCGGCGGCGAGGCAGATCTCGATGTCGGCTCCGCGCTCGAAGCGGTGCGAGGCGTCGGTGTGGAGGCCGGTGCGCTTCGCCGTCGCGCGCACCGCCCGCGGGTCGAAGTGGCCGCTCTCGAGGACGATCTCGGTGGTCGCCGCGGTGACCTCGCTGGCGAGGCCGCCCATCACCCCGGCGAGGCCCACCGGCGCCTGGGCGTCGGCGATCACCAGCATCTCGGGAGAGAGCTCGCGGTCGACGCCGTCGAGGGTGGTCAGGCGCTCGCCGGCGCGGGCGCGGCGGACGGCCAAGCGGCGGCCGGCGAGCCGCCCCAGATCGTAGGCGTGGAGCGGCTGGCCGAGCTCCCAGAGGACGAAATTGGTGACGTCGACGACGTTGTTGATCGAGCGCAGGCCGATCGACTCCAGGCGGCGCCGGAGCCACTCGGGGCTGGGGCCGACGCGGACGCCGGAGACCACCCGCAGCACGAAGCGCGGGCAGAGCGCCTCGTCCTGCACCTCCACCTCGACGGCGTGCTCGCCGAGCCGCTCGGGGAGGGCGAAGCTCGGCGGCCGGAGCGGCCGGCCGTAGAGTACCGCGAGCTCGCGGGCGACCCCCAGGTGATTCATGCAGTCGGGGCGGTTGGTGGTGACGTCGATGTCGAAGACGGTGCCCGCGGCGGCAGACGCTCCGGTGCCGGCGCCGTCGCGGATCTCCTCGACCGCCAGGCCGGCGAAGGTGAGCCGGCGCGCCAGCTCCGCCGCCGGCTCCGGCAGCTCGACGTACTCGGCGAGCCAATCGCGCGAAAAGAGCATCAGCCGCGGACCTGGCGCAGCAGGCGCTCGTCGTTGTCGAAGAGCAGCCGGATGTTGCCGATGTCGTAGCGGTTCATCGCCACCCGGTCGACCCCCATGCCGAAGGCGAAGCCGCTGTAGCGGTCGGGGTCGATGCCGCAGCCCTCGAGGACGCGCGGGTCGACCATGCCGCAGCCGAGGATCTCCATCCAGCCGCTGCCCGAGCAGACCTCGCAGCCGGCGCCGCGGCAGAACGAGCAGGTGACGTCGACCTCCGCCGAGGGCTCGGTGAAGGGGAAGAACGACGGCCGCAGGCGGATCTCGGTCGCCGGCGTGAAGAGCCGCTTGAGGAACGCCTCGAGGGTGCCCTTGAGGTGCCCGAAGCTGATCCCTTCCGCCACCGCCAGCCCCTCGATCTGATGGAACATCGGCGAGTGGCGCAGGTCGTTGTCGTTGCGGTAGACGCGCCCCGGGCAGATCACCCGGATCGGCGGCCGCCGCGCCAGCATGGTGCGGATCTGCACCGGCGAGGTGTGGGTGCGCAACAGCAGGCCGTCCTTCAGGAAGAAGGTGTCCTGGGTGTCGCGCGCCGGGTGGTTGGCGGGGAAGTTGAGCGCCTCGAAGTTGTGGTAGTCGTCCTCGACCTCCGGCCCCTCGGCGACGCTGTAGCCGAGCTCGGCGAAGATCTCGGTCATCTCGTCGATGACGAGGGAGACCGGGTGGACGCTCCCCAGCGGCGGCCGGCGGCCGGGGAGGGTGACGTCGACCCCGGCGCCGCGCCGGGCCGCCGCCTCCTCCGCCCGCGCCAGCTCGGCGTCGAGCGCCGCCAGGCGCTCCTCGACCTCCATTCGGAGGGCGTTGACGGCGGCGCCGAAGTCCTTGCGCTCCGCCGCCGGCAGGTCGCCGGTGCGGGAGAGGAGGCCGCGGACGATGCCCTGCTTGCGCCCCACCCAGGCGAGGCGGAGCGCTTCCCAGCCGGCGCGATCCGCCACCTCGCCGGCCTCGTGCGCGAAGCGCGCGCCGAGACCGCCGAGACCGGCTACGCTGGCGGCAGGATCGGCGGCGCTCCCCTCGGGCGAGGTGCTGGCTCCGCCCGAGGGGGCGTCGGGCGGCACTACGCCTCCTGAGGGGTGGGCTGGTGGGCGGGCTGATCGGCGGGCTGGTGGTCGGAGCCGCCCTTCGGCGCCTTCGACTCCTTCGCCTCGAGGCCGCTCTTGGCGGCTTCGGCGAGGGTGGCGAAGGCGGCGGGCTCGCGCACCGCAAGGTCGGCGAGGACCTTGCGGTCGAGCTCGCAGCCGGCCGCCTTCAGCCCGGCGATGAGCCGGCTGTAGGAGAGGCCGTGCAGGTGCGCCGCGGCGTTGATGCGGACGATCCACAGGGCGCGCAGCTGCCGCTTCTTCTGGCGGCGGTCCCGGTAGGCGTAGCCGAGCGACTTGTCCACCGCCTGCTTGGCGATGCGGTGGGCCTTCGACTTCATGCCGTAGAAGCCCTTGGCGAGGCCTAGGATCTTCTTGCGGCGCTCCTTGCGCTTGTTTCCACGCTTGACGCGCGACATGTCGGGAACCTCGTTTCTGCCCCTCTCCCGAGCGCGCTCGGGGGGACGGTCGGTGGCCCGCTCGGTCAGCTCGCCCGGCCGGATGCCGGGGCGATCGGGGCGCGCGATGTTCAGTCTTCAGCGCGCGCCGCTGCCGGGAGCCGCGGCGTCGGTGGACAGGTCCATTCCCACCGGCGGCCGCTCGGGTTTGTGGTCGGGGGCGGACTAGCGGTGCAACATCTCCTTGATGATGCTGGCGAACGCGGGCGAGGTCACCACCGCCTTGCGCAGGTTGCGCTTGCGCTTGGTGGTCTTGCTGGTCAGGATGTGGCTGTGCATCGACTGGTGGCGAACCACCTTGCCGCCGGCCGTGACCTTGAACCGCTTCGCGACACCCTTGTGCGTCTTCTGCTTGGGCACTGGGTCGCTCCTTTCTCCTGCACTCTCGTGCCAGCTCCGATCGCTTCCGATCGAGCGCAAAATCCACCGCGGCGCGGGTCGCCCCGCTCCCGGTGGAAGACGGCTTGCGCCGTGATTCCTCGACGGCTCGCCTAGGCGCTTCCGGCTTCGCCTTCGCGCTTGGCGGCCCGCTGCCGCGGCGGACCCAGGATGGCGTGCATCCGGTTCCCCGTCATTTCGGGCGACGATTCTACCACTCCCCGCTCGCCCACGTCCTGGGCGACCCGCGCCAGGAGCTTGCGGCCGAGGTCGGTCCGGGCCATCTCGCGGCCGCGGAACTGCACCGTCGCCTTGACCTTGTCGCCCTCGTCGAGGAAGCGCAGCACGTTCTTCATCTTGAAGTCGTAGTCGTGCTCGTCGATGTTGGGCCGGAACTTGACCTCTTTGACGTGCACGGTGTGCTGCTTGCGCTTCGACTCGTGCAGCTTCTTCTTCTGCTGGTAGAGGAACTTGCCGAAGTCCATGATGCGGCAGACCGGGGGCACGGCCGCCGGCGCCACCTCCACCAGGTCGAGCCCCTGCTCCTGGGCCCGCCGCAGGGCGTCCTCGATGGTCACGATCCCCGCCTGCGATCCGTCGCCTTCGATCAGGCGCACCTCGCGCACCCGAATCCGTGCATTCACTCGCGTCGTCTTATCGATACTCAGTTGGAGCTCACCTCCTGGAGAGCGTGGTTGTTCATAGGTCGTTGGTGCGCCGCGCCGCCCGATCGGCGACGCGCCCCACGAACCCGTCGATCGCCATGGCGCCCAGGTCCTCGCCCGAGCGCCGGCGCACCGCCACCGTGCGGTCCTCCTGCTCGCGTGCACCGACGACGAGCATGTAGGGGACCTTCTGCATCTGCGCCTCGCGGATCTTGTAGCCCAGCTTCTCGTTGCGGGCATCGAGCTCGGCGCGCAGGCCGGCCGCGGCGAGGGCGGTGCGCACCTCATCGCCGTAACCGGTGAACTTTTCGGAGACCGGCAGCACCACCGCCTGGACCGGCGCCAGCCAGACCGGGAACGCCCCCGCGGTGTGCTCGATCAGGACCGCCATGAAGCGCTCGACCGAGCCCAGCATGGCGCGGTGGACCATCACCGGCCGGTGCTCGCCGCCGTCGGCGCCGACGTAGTGCAGGTCGAAGCGCTCCGGCATCTGGTAGTCGAGCTGCACGGTGCCCAGCTGCCAGCGGCGGCCGATCGCATCGGCGACGTGGAAGTCGATCTTCGGGCCGTAGAAGGCGCCGTCGCCGGGGTTGACGCTGTAGGCCAGGCCGCGGCGGCCGAGCGCCGCGGCGAGGGCGCCTTCGGCGTGCGCCCACACCTCGGCGGTGCCGATCGACTTCGCGGGCCGCGTCGACAGCTCGATCGCGACGTCCTCGAATCCCAGCGTCCGATAGACCTCCAGGATCATGTCGGTGACCGCCAGCACCTCGCTCTCGATCTGCTCCTCTGTACAGAAGATATGTGCGTCATCCTGGCAGAACGAGCGCACGCGCAGGAGCCCCGAGGTGACGCCGCTCCGCTCGTAGCGGTGGAGGCGGCCGAAATCGGCGTAGCGAATCGGCAGGTCGCGGTACGAGCGCATGCGGGTGCCGAAGATCAGGCACGCCGCCGGGCAGTTCATCGGCTTGACCGCGAACTGCTTCTCGTCGACCTCGGTGAAGAACATCGCCTCGTGGTAGTTGGCCCAGTGGCCGGAGGTCTTCCACAGGTCGACGTCCATGATCTGCGGCGTCAACACCTCGCCATAGCCGAAACGGCGGTAGAGCTCCCGCACGTACTCCTCGAGGGCGTTGTAGACGAACGCCCCCTTGGGGTGGAAGAACGGCGAGGCCGGCGCCGCCGGGTTGAAGCTGAAGAGGTCGAGCTCGACGCCCAGCCGGCGGTGGTCGCGCGCCCGCGCCTGCTCCACCCGCGCCAGATACTGGTCGAGCTCGGCCTGCGAGGCGAAGGCGGTGCCGTAGATGCGCTGCAGCCGCTCGTTCGCCTCGTCGCCCTTGAAGTAGACGGCGGACGACTCGAGGAGCTTGACGGCGCCGATCTGGTCGAGGCGCTGGACGTGCGGGCCGCGGCAGAGGTCGACGAAGCCGCCCACCGCCTCTCCCGCCGGACCGTGCCGGTAGAGGGTGATCGTCTCCCCCTCCGGGATGTCCTTGAGGCGCTCGGTCTTGAGGTCGTTCCCCTGGCCGGCGAAGAGCGCTGCGGCCTCGGCACGCGGCACCTCGCGCCGCTCGAAGCCGCCGCCCTGGGCGACGATCCGCCGCATCTCGGCCTCGATCGCCTCCAGATCCTCGGCGGTGAAGGGGCGCGGAAAGCGGAAGTCGTACTGGAACTTCTCGCTGTGGTCCTGCCGCCCGGCGTCCACCCGCGCCTCGGGGAAGAGGCGCATCACCGCGTCGGCGAGCACGTGCTCGGCGCTGTGGCGGACGAAGTCGCCGGCCTCCGGGCTCTTGGTGGTGAAGATGCGGAAGGCGCCGTCGGCGGTGAGCGGCTGGCGCAGGTCCACCCGCCGGCCGTCGAGCTCGGCGCCGACGGCGTCCTTGGCGAGCCGCGGGCCGATCGATGCGGCGACCGCCAGCGGCGTCGTGCCCGGCGCCACGCTCCGCACCGACCCGTCGGGAAGGGTCAGATGGATCGCAGCGGCGCTTCCGGGCGCGAGGCCCGCGTCACCGGATGTCACGAGCGGGGGGAATGGTAGGCGCTAGCGGATTCGAACCGCTGACCTCTACCGTGTGAAGGTAGCGCTCTAACCAGCTGAGCTAAGCGCCTGGGCATGCAGCGGGACGACGGTCGATGCGATCGGACGAGCGGACGGCAGGCGGCCGAGGAGAGGTCGCCGGCGGGGGGCGGATCAGATGCGCGCTCGATCGTTTGGGTCTTCTTTCCTGGCTCGACTCGTCTGTAAATGGTAGGCCCTAGCGGACTTGAACCGCTGACCTCTACGATGTCAACGTAGCGCTCTAACCAACTGAGCTAAGGGCCTAGAAGCTCCCGACTCCAACCGCCGCCGAGGACCCCGAAGGCTAGCAAACGCCTACAGCGAGTGTCAAACGCCCCCCCCACGGAGCCTTTGGCCCCTCGATTGCACCGCTTCGGCGTGATCGCACACTCGATCGCAGCTGAACGTCCTTGAATGGCCGCAAGGTCCGCTCTGCCGTCACCCGCCGGGGCCCAGCCCGCAGGCGCGGGGTCGATGGCGCCCGCATCGAGGGGTGGCATGGTGCCAACCTCTCCGCATCGATGAAGGGAAGGCCGCCATGTCCACCCTCCACCCACCCGCCCCAGAGCACCGCCGCGCCAGGCTCGGCCGCCGCGGGCTCCTCCTCAGTCTCTTCGCCGCCGGCTCCCTCCTCGCGGCGAGCGCCTCCGCCGACGACAGCGGCACCAGCGTGCGCCCCGTCACCGGCCCCTCGTACCCCGCCGCATCGGTCAGCTCGCCAGCCGACCTGACCGCCGGCTCGCCGGCGTCGGGCGGCCTCGGAGCCATTCTGGCGCCGCGCACCTCCGGCAACGGCCTGAGCCTCGTCGGCACGGTGGCCGCCTCCTGGGGCGGATCGACGGCCAGGATGACAGTCGACCACATCGTCAACAGCCGCGCCGGCGGCACCTCGGGGACGCTGCGGCTGGTCCTCTGGGCGAATCCGAGCTACCCGGTCTACGGCCAGACGATCACCTACTACGACCTCGCGAGCTACCTGCTCTCGCCGCTCGGCCACGGCCTCGAGTACAACAGCGTCGACACCGGCACCCTCGCCTACAACCCGCCGCCGGCAGGCTGCTTCTACGTCACCGTGGCGCTCGAGGAGTTCAACGGCTCGACCTACAACCTGGAGGACATCCGAGTGCTCACCGCGGGCGGCACGCCCGACGGCGCCGGCCACGAACGCTTCTCGTTCGGCGGCGCGAGCTGCCAGGTGTCGACGACGAGCTGCACGCCCGACGCGCACACCGCCTGCCTGCTCAACAACCGCTTCAAGGCGACGCTCCTCTTCCGCGGCGACTTCACCAACAACCCGGCGGACACTCAGGCGCTGGTCAAGTCGGTCACCGGCTTCGCCAACGCCAACTTCGAGACCTCGTTCTTCTACTTCAACGACCCCAACAACATCGAGGTCCTCCTGAAGATGCTCGACCAGGGCAACACCAACTCCCTCGGCCAGCCGACGATCGCGGTCCTCTTCGGCACCGCGACGCCGCTCCGCGTCGAGCTCACCATCACCGACACCGCGACCTCGGTGATCCGCAAATACACCAGCCCGTTCACCAGCATGGCGGGCGCCACCGACTTCACGGCGTTCGTCAAATAGGCCGGGGGGGGCGGCCGGCGGGCTCCGTGCAAACGGCCGCCGGCCGCCGCTCGTATCTAGAGATGATGGATCGACGTGCGCGCGGCCGGCTCGCTCTCGCAGCGCTCGCGGTCGCCGGGTTGCTGGCGGCGGACGCGGGTGCGGGCGCCCGTCCAGTCAGCCGTGGCCTCCATCTCCCCTGGCGGCAGGCGGGGTGGACGGAGCGCGCCGCGGCAGCTCACCTCCTCGACCGCTTCGCCTTCGGCCCGCGGCCAGGCGAGGTCGACGCCGTCGTCGCGATGGGGCTCGACCGCTGGCTCGAGCGGCAGATCGACGGCCCGGGCGAGCCCGATCCGGCCCTCGACGCCCGCCTCGCCCGCTATCCGGCGCTCGCCCTGCCGCTCGCCGAGACGCTCCGCCGCTACCCGGCGGACGGCGTGGTGCGCGCCGAGGCCCGCCGCGCCGGCGTCCTCCCCGACCCCAACGCGCCAGCGTCGAGCGGCCCGACAGCGGCCCTCCAAGCGCTCGACGACAAGGCGATCCGCGAGCGCGTCAAGGAGCTCGCGGCCGAGCGCGGCTACCTCCCGGAGCACGAGCTGGTCGACCAGGCGAAGGCGCAGAAGCTCCTCCGCGCCGTCTACGCCGAGGACCAGCTGGCCGAGGTGATGGCCGACTTCTGGTTCAACCATTTCAACGTCTCGCTGACCAACGACCGCACCCGCTCCTACCTGCTCTCCTACGAGCGCGACGCCATCCGCCCGCACGCGCTCGGCCGCTTCCGCGACCTCCTCGAGGCGACCGCGCGCCACCCGGCGATGCTGCACTATCTCGACAACGCGCAGTCGGTGGCGCCGGCGGGCGCCGCGACGACGGCGCAGGTCGAGCGCGCGGTTTTCGCCGGCGGCGCCCGCCGCGCCGGCAAGGCGCCGCCGGCCGGCCGCAGTGCACCGGCGGCGAAGCCGAGCTCCGCCCCCGCCGGAAAGCCCCCGGCGCCGGGGCTCAACGAGAACTATGCCCGCGAGCTGATGGAGCTCCACACCCTGGGGGTCGACGGCGGCTATACGCAGCGGGACGTCGTCGAGGTCGCCCGCGCCTTCACCGGCTGGACGGCGATGCCGCCGGCCGAGGTCGACCGCGAGAAGACCGCCGAGCGGCTCGCCCGGGAGGCGCACAACGGCATCGGCGGCTCGCTCCGCGACGGCGAGTTCCTCTTCCGCGCCGACACCCACGACGCCGGCGCCAAGACGGTCCTCGGACACCCCCTCCCCGCCGGCCGCGGCATCGAGGACGGCGAGGAGGTGCTCGATCTCCTTGCCGCGGCGCCGGCGACGGCGCGCCACCTGGCGCGCGCGCTCGCCGTGCGCTTCGTCGCCGACCACCCCTCGCCCGCCCTCGTCGACCGCCTGGCGGGGGTCTACCTGGCGACCGGCGGCGACGTCCGCGCCCTGCTGCGGGCGATCGCCGAGTCGCCGGAGCTCTGGCGCCGCGACGAGGCGGCGGCGAAGGTCAAGTCGCCCTTCGAGCTGGCGGTCTCCGCCCTCCGCGCCCTCGGCGCCGAGGTGACCGACCCGCGCGCCACCCTCGACTGGATCGGCCGCATCGGCGAGCCGCTCTACGCCTGCCAGCCGCCGACCGGCTACCCCGACCGCGCCGAGGCCTGGGTCAACACCGGCGCCCTCCTGGCGCGGATGAGCTTCGGCCTCCAGCTCGCGGCGGGGAAGGTGGGGGGCGTCAAGGTCGACGTGCTGCGGCCGGAGCCGCGCGCGCAGGTCGCACCCGCGGCACTCCCCGCCGCCCGCCAGGCGGCGCTCGCCGCCTACGGCGCCCTCCTCCTCCCCGGCCGCGACCTCGGCTCCATGCTCGCCGAGCTCCGCCCGCTCGTCGACCGCGCCGACTTCCCCCGTCCGAGCGATCAGGCCGCGAGAGCCTTCCTCGTCGAGGTCGCCAAGCCGCCCGTCCGCGACGAGGAGACCGGCGGCTGGATGCTCGGCGAGCCGGCGCTCCCCGTCCACCGCGAGAAGCCCTTCACCCCGACCCCCGCCCAAGAGACCGCCGGCCTCGTCCTCGGCTCGCCGGAGTTCCAGCGCCGCTGAGAGACCGGGAGCTTTTAGCGCTGCCGAGCACGTCGCGATGGCCCGTCGATACCCATCGATGCTCCCTCGACACGTCATTCTGAGCGCAGCGAAGAATCTGGGCGGCGGAGTCTAAGCGCAACGAGATCAACGAGTTGGAACGCTCCCCCCGCCAGATCCTTCGCTGCGCTCAGGATGACAATTTCGGAGGCTTCGCTGGGCACCGGCTCTCCGCCGGCGAGCCCTGATCTCGGCGAGCGGTCAGCGGGACCGCCGTCTCGTTCGGCCAAGCTCCTCGCCCGGCGACCAAGCCAGGCCTTTCGCCCGCAGAAACCGACGGCCCGATCACCGGGAAGACAGTAAAAATCACCAAAACTCCTCGCCCTGCGACGCGGCGGGCAGTTTAGTTCACCGAAACTCCTCGCTCTGCGACGCGGTGGGCAGTTTAGTTCGCCGAAACTCGTCGCTCTGCGACGCGGCAGGCAGTTTAGTTCACCGAAACTCCTCGCTCTGCGACGCGGCGGTCAGTTTAGTTCACCGAAACTTCTCGCCCTGCAGCGCGGCGGGCAGTTTAATTCGCCGAAACTCATCGCTCTGCGACGCGGCAGGCAGTTTAATTCACCGAAACTCCTCGCCCTGCACCTGAGCGGCCAGTTTCGCGCGCCGAAACGGGTGGCCCGCTCGCAGGGAGAGGAGTAAAGCTCGCCGCGACCGCTCGCCCGCCCGCGCGGCGCCCTCGGCGGACGTCCCGTCGCGCTCGGCGGAGACGCTGGCGCTCTCGGCCGCCGCCGGCGCCGAGTGCTCGGCCGGATGCCCGGCGCTTCCGGGGGAATCCGCCGGCGCCGCCGACGGGCCGGCGGCTCGCCCAGACGCTCGGCGAGGGCGATCTCCCTCGTCGGGCCAGCCCGGACAGTGCACGACGAAGCTGGGCTATCGTCACGCAGGCCGGCGCGCGGCGCCGAAGCCGCCGGACTCCGGCGCCTCAGAACGACCGCCGTTGCCGCCTCCCGCGTCCTCCGCTTCCTCCCCCATGGCCCGCATCGTCCTCTCCACCTTCGGCTCGCTCGGCGACCTCCATCCCTATCTCGCCATCGCGCTCGGCCTGCGCGACCGCGGCCACCGGGTGGCTCTCGCGAGCGGTGGGGTCTACCGCGAGAAGATCGCGGCCGAGGGGATCGACTTCTTCCCCCTGCGTCCCGACGTGTCGCCCGACGACCGCGAGCTCATCGCCTCCGCGATGGATCTGAAGAAGGGGCCAGAGCGCATCCTCCGCGACATCATGTTCCCGGCGATCCGCGAGAGCGCCGAGGATCTCCTCGCGGCCGCCCGCGGCGCCGACCTCCTCGTCACCCATCCGCTGACCTTCGCCGGGCCGCCGATCGCCGAGCTCCTCGGCATCCGCTGGGCCTCGGCGGTGCTGGCGCCGATCGGCTTCTTCTCCGCCCACGACCCGTCCGTCCTGCCCCCCTACCCGCGCCTCGCGCACTTGCGGCGCCTCGGCCCGCGGGTGAACGGCTGGATCCTGAACTATGGCCGCCGCGCGACGCTGCCGTGGACCGCGCCGGTCGCGCGGCTCCGTGCCGACCTCGGCCTGCCGCCCGGCGCCCATCCGGTCTTCGAGGGCCAGTTCTCACCGCATCTGGTGCTCGCCCTCTTCTCCCCGCTCCTCGCCGCACCGCAGCCGCCCACCTCGACCGCCTCCTCGCCGACCGGCGTTACGCCGAGCGCGCCGCGGCAGCCGGCGAGCGGGTCCGCCGCGAGGACGGCGTTGCGGCGGCCTGCGCGGCGATCGAGGGGCTGCTGAAGAGAGGGCCTCCTCGGAGTAACCAGCTCAACATTTTGCTCCGCCCGGTGTCCTTCAAGCGTGATGGCGAGGCGGCGGCAATGGCCGGCTCGCTGGGAGGTAATCATGCGCTTCGGCCCCAGGCGACCCTCGCTACGCAAGAAGCTCGCGGCGCGCACGTCGCTCAAGCGGATTGTGCGCCACTCTTTGGGGCTCAAAGCCCCTCGCGGTATGGGCTGGCTGACGAACCCGCGGAGGGCCGCCTACAACCGGCTCTATTACCGGACGACGTTTTCTCTCGGCGGCCACCGGCCGGCAAGACATGCGAGCAGGCCGCCGGCCGGCTGCTCGCTCCTGCCGCTCGCCGTCGCTCTCCTCAGCTTCCTGATTTACCGCGCATCCTAGCGAGACACGACGGAGACCGCGCCATGTCCGATCCTCTTCAGGTTCCCTACTTCCCGGCTGAGTTCGCTGAGAATCCCGAGCCCCGCTGCCCGTGCCTTCTCCTGCTCGACACGTCGGCGTCGATGGGCGGCCAGCCCATCCAGGAGCTTAACCAGGGGCTGGTCACATTCAAGGACGAGCTCGTGGCAGACGAGCTGGCTGCCAAGCGCGTCGAGCCGGCGATCTGGACCTTCGGTCCCGTCTGCAAGGTGACCGACTTCGGCCTCGCTGGCCAGTTCGAGCCACCCCAGCTCCGGGCCGGCGGCGACACGCCGATGGGAGCAGCGATCCTGGCCTGCATCGCCCATCTGCAGGAGCGCAAGCAGACCTACCGGCAAAATGGAGTCAGCTATTTCCGACCCTGGATCTTTCTCATCACCGATGGTAGCCCAACCGACGATTGGACGCGTGCCGCTGCCGAGGTCCGTGCAGGCGAGGAGAAGAAGTCATTCCTGTTCTTCGCCGTGGGGGTCGCCGGGGCGAATATGGAGATCCTCTCGAAGATCGCCACCCGCGAGCCTCTCCAGCTGCAGGGCCTGCGTTTCCGCGATCTCTTCTCATGGTTGTCGAGCTCGCTCAGCTCGATCTCGCGCTCCACCCCGGGTGACGCCGTGCCTCTCGCCAACCCGGCCGCTCCCGGCGGCTGGGGCACTACGGGCTGACCGGCGGTGTGGCGCATCATCGGCGTCTCGAGCCGCGGCACCTCGCATCTCCGCGCCAACCTGCCTTGCCAGGACGCCTGTGCCTACGAGGTGATCAGCGGAACCGACGGCGAGCCCGTGTTGGTCGCCGCCGTCGCCGACGGGGCGGGCAGCGCCTGCCGTGCGGAGCTCGCCAGCCGGATCGCGTGCCGGCGCGCGGTCGACGAGGTGTCATCTCTCCTCCGCGACGCCGGCTCTCTCAGGGAGCTCGATCGCCAGGCCTGCGGCGACTGTCTCGCGGCGGTCCGTGGCGAGCTTGCCACGATCGCTGAGGAAGAGGGTCTCGGGCTACGCGAGTACGCCTCGACTCTATTGGTCGCGGTGGCAGGTGCCGAGCGAGCGGTGTTCTTCCAGATCGGCGACGGAGCGATCGTGATCCGGGACGAAGACGGGTACCGCTGTGTCTTCTGGCCTGCCAAGGGTGAGTACGCGAACACCACCTACTTCGCGACCGACCTGAATGCTCAGGACTACCTTCAGTGGGACGAGCTGCCTCGCCCGGTCGACGAGATCGCTCTCTTCTCCGACGGGCTCGAACGTTTAGCTCTTCGGGTCGCCGAGCGGGCGGTTCACGAACCCTTCTTCCGCTCCAAGATGGCGATACTCGCGGCGACTCCCGAAAGCTCCGTGGACCTGCTGAGCGAACGTCTGCGGGAGCTCCTTGACTCGCCCGAGGTGGCGGCAAGGACCGACGATGACAAGACCCTCGTCCTCGCCTCGCGCTGCCGCGAACGCGGCGAGAGGTGACCCCGCGCGTCCTTTATGACGCGTCGGGCGTCGCCCTTGCGCTGGGCCGCGAGCTAGGGCGCGGCGGGGAGGGGAGCGTCTTCGAGCTCGCGGCAGAGGACCGGCGACTCGTCAAGCTCTATCACCGTCCGATCGACGCTGAGCGCACGTCGAAGATCCTCGCGATGGTCGGTCTGCAGGCGCCGGAGCTTCTCAGTGTTGCGGCCTGGCCTGTCGGAGCGGTGAGCGCTGCCCCGGGCGGGTCAGTCGTCGGTTTCCTCATGCCGCGCGGTAAAGGCAAAGCGATTCACTCGTTGTATGGACCAAAAAGCCGGCTCCAGGAGTTTCCCGGCGCCACCTGGCCCTTCCTCATCCAGACGGCGGCGAACCTCGCCCGTGCGTTCGCCTTCGTCCAAGCCCATGGCTGCGTCGTGGGAGACGTTAACCAAGGGAACTGCCTGGTATCGCCACGCGCTACGGTCACGCTCATCGACTGCGACAGCTTCCAAGTTCATACCGGGGCGCGGCGATTCCCCTGCACCGTCGGCACGCCGCTCTATACGCCACCGGAGCTCGTCGGTCGCTCTCTCGCGGCGGTGGAACGGACGGTCGAGCACGACCGCTTCGGTCTTGCCGTCCTCATCTTCCAGCTCCTCTTCCTGGGGCGCCACCTGTTCGCCGGCCGCTATTTCGATCCGCGCCAGGAGATGCCCATCGAGCGGGCCATCGAGGAGCGCCGCTTCGCTTACGGCGCGGGCTCTCGCGGACGGCGGATGGAACCGCCACCCTTCGTGCCTTCCCTCGAGATGGTCGGAGCCGAGATCGCGGCCCTCTTCGAGCGCGCCTTCGCCGCGCCAGTTGGCCAGGAGCGAACGCGCCCGGCCGACCGAGAGTGGATCTCGGCTCTCGAATCTCTCCGGCGTGAGCTCACGGCCTGCGCCACCAATCCGGCTCACTGGTATCCCCGTTCCGCGGCGAGCTGTCCATGGTGCGCGATCGAGGCCAACACGGGCGTCCTCCTGTTCATTCTGACCGGCGGCGCGCCGGCCAGCGCAGGCTTCGATCTCGAGGGGCTATGGCGGCGACTGGCCGCCGCAGCGCCTTCCGCGCCGCTGCCGGCGCCCGCGCCGGCCCCCGCCAGCGCGAGCCCGCAGGCTCTCCAGGTCTGTGAACAGGACCGGCGAGAGCTGGTGCGCGGCAGCGTCGCAGTCTTCGCCTGCCTCTTGACGGGAGTTCCCTTGGCAGCGGCGGGGCGAGGGGGATGCGACCTGGCCCTTCTCCTCGTCGCCGCGGCGTTTTGTGTGATCGTGGTCCTCCTCATCCGGCGCTCCCGGCGGCGTGCGCCCATCCGGCGAGGGGCGCGCGAGGCCGGCGAGCGCCTCGCGGCGCTCTCGCCACCGGGTGGAGAGGCAGGCGAGATAGCCCTTCGCGCCAAGCGAGAGGATCTCGAGCGCATGCGGGCGGCCTACCTGGCGCTCCCCAGGCTGCGGAAGGAGAGGATCGATGCGCTGCGCGCCGACGTACGAAAGCTCCAGCTCCAGCAACATCTCGATCGACAGCGGATCGCGGCGGCGAAGATCAAGGGCATCGGCCCCGGGCGCAGCACCACCCTGGCATCCTACGGCGTCGAGACGGCCTGGGACGTCACAGCCCAAGCTCTCTCCCAGGTGCACGGCTTCGGCCCCAAGATCTCCCAAACGCTCCTCGCCTGGCGCGCGGAGCTCGAGCGGGGCTTTGTCTTCGATCCCACCGTGGGCATCCCCCCGCTCCAGATCGCCGCGCTCGATCTGGAGCTGACACAGCGGCGCGCCCGGCTGGAGAGCGGCCTCTCGACAGGCGTCGTCGAGTGGGAGCAGCGGGCACGAGCGATCGCACGCGCGCGAGAAGAGCGGGCAGCACGGGTCGCGCGGCTGACCCGTGAGCTCGCCCAGGCGCAAGCCGACCTGCGCGCGCTCTCTGGCTAGCGCGCCTCGGGCGGTGCTCGTCCGCGGATCCGTCGCGCGGCGATCACCGGGAAGGCAGTAGAAACCACCGAAACTCCTCGCCCGGCGACTGGGCGGCCAGTTTCGTTCGCCGCAACGGCTCGCCCGCTCGCCGGGAGAGGTGTAGAGCTCGGCGCGACCCCTCGGCCGGACTCCCGGCGCGCTCGGCCGGATGCCCGGCGCCCCAACTGGGGAACCCGCCGGGCGCCGCCCACGGGCCCGCGGCCCGGACAGCGAACGACGAAGCTGGGCTATCTTCCTCCGCACCCCTCCCCCCATGGCCCGCATCGTCCTCTCCACCTTCGGCTCGCTCGGCGACCTCCATCCCTATCTCGCCATCGCGCTCGGCCTGCGCGACCGCGGCCACCGGGTGGCTCTCGCGAGCGGTGGGGTCTACCGCGAGAAGATCGCGGCCGAGGGGATCGACTTCTTCCCCCTGCGTCCCGACGTGTCGCCCGACGACCGCGAGCTCATCGCCTCCGCGATGGATCTGAAGAAGGGGCCGGAGCGCATCCTCCGCGACATCATGTTCCCGGCGATCCGCGAGAGCGCCGAGGATCTCCTCGCGGCCGCCCGCGGCGCCGACCTCCTCGTCACCCATCCGCTGACCTTCGCCGGGCCGCCGATCGCCGAGCTCCTCGGCATCCGCTGGGCCTCGGCGGTGCTGGCGCCGATCGGCTTCTTCTCCGCCCACGACCCGTCCGTCCTGCCCCCCTACCCGCGCCTCGCGCACTTGCGGCGCCTCGGCCCGCGGGTGAACGGCTGGATCCTGAACTATGGCCGCCGCGCGACGCTGCCGTGGACCGCGCCGGTCGCGCGGCTCCGTGCCGACCTCGGCCTGCCGCCCGGCGCCCATCCGGTCTTCGAGGGCCAGTTCTCACCGCATCTGGTGCTCGCCCTCTTCTCCCCGCTCCTCGCCGCGCCGCAGACGGACTGGCCGCCGAAGACCGTGATGACCGGCTTCGCGCGCTACGATCGCCACGAGGGGCAGGTCGAGCTGGCGCCCGAGCTCGAGCGCTTCCTCGCCGCCGGCGAGCCGCCGCTCGTCTTCACCCTGGGCTCGGCGGCGGTGCTCAACCCCGGCAGCTTCTTCACCGAGAGCGCCGCCGCCGCTCTCCGCCTCGGCTGCCGCGCGGTCCTCGTCGGCCCCGAGCCCGGCGACCTCGCCGCCGGTCTGCCGGCCTCGCTCCTCGCCGTCCGCTATGCCCCCTACTCCCGCCTCTTCCACCGCGCCGCGGCGGTCGTCCACCAGGGCGGCATCGGCACCGTCGGCCAGGCGCTCGCCGCCGGCCGGCCGATGCTTGTCGTTCCCTTCAGCCACGACCAGCCCGACAACGCCGCCCGCCTCGTCCGCCTCGGCGTCGCCCGCACCCTCGCCCGCGCCCGCTACACCGCCCCCCGCGCCGCCGCCCACCTCGACCGCCTGCTCGCCGACCGGCGCTACGCCGAGCGCGCCGCGGCAGCCGGCGAGCAGGTCCGCCGCGAGGACGGCGTTGCGGCGGCCTGCGCGGAGATCGAGGGGCTGCTGTAGACAGGGGCGCGCGACCACCTACCGCGCGGCCCGGATCAGGCCGCGCTGGCGCTCCAGGAAGCCTTCGCCAAGTTGTCCATGATCGAGCGGCAGAAAGCGAGCCGAGCCGCCAAAGATCCCCTCAGCCAGGTGAAACATGTGATCGCTGCGACGGCGGACTTGCGCTCGCCCTCGGGGCGATTGTCAGCCAAGAGGATTGCCGGAGCGTTCGGCGTGTCGACCGCGGAGCTCGCCGGCCTGCTGGGCCGCAAGCGGCAGACGGTCGCGAAGACCGACGATGCGAAGTCGCTGCAGGCGGATCTGCGCCCCTTCGAGCGCGTCGCCCAGCTGCGATCGGTGTTGCCTGGGGCCGACTTCCGGCGCTGGCTCAACTTCGCCAACGAGCAGCTCGATCGACTGACGCCCCTCGACGCGATCCGCCAGGGACACGCGGCGGCCGTCGCCGATCTCGCCGAGAACATGCTCGTCGGCAACCCGACTTGAAGAAGAGATCCGCCCTCCGTGGCGCGTTAACCCTCGCGCGGCTGCCGACACGTAGCATGGCCGCTCTCCTCGTGCGCTGCGTGCCACAGCTCGATTTCGACGCCGGGAGGCCGCCGAGCTATCTCTTCAGCTCGGGAGCACGCAATCGATGCAACCCCAAGGGCGTCGCCTGCCTGTACTTTTCCGAAGGGGAAGGGACGGCCGCGGAAGAATATGGAGCGCAATGGCAAGGGACGCCAGCCGAGAATCAACCCAAGCTGGTCTTCACGGCCCGCGTCACATTGCGACAGGTGGTGGATCTGAGCGATTCGCAAACCCGCAAAATCCTCCGGCTCACCGACAAGGATCTGTTCGGTAGCTGGTTGCTGGATCGGCGCCTGACACGGTTAGAGAAAGTCGGAAGGGCGATCGCCGGCCAACACGCCATCACTGCCATCCGCTACCCATCGGCCGCGGCGCACAAGCTCGGTCGGAAGGGGTGGAACGTTGCCATCTTCCGCGCCGCCTTTGCGATTCCAGACCGGGTCGAGATCCTCGGCAAATCGAACGGTCCGCTGGAAACGCTTCCCTGACCGGAAGCGAGGGGAGATCGAAGCGCCCCGCCTCACCCCATCGGCCCGGCCACGGCGCAGAGCCAGCCTTTCAGGTACTCGCCCTGCGGGTGGCGGATGGAGACCGGGTGGTCGGCGGCGGCGGCGAGGGGCTGGAGGAGGGCGACGCGGACGTTGGCTTCGACGGCGGCGGCGAAGAGGATCTGGCGGAAGAGCTTGACGTCCATGGCGCCGCTGCAGCTGAAGGTGAGCAGGAAGCCGCCCGGCGCGACGCGGCCGAGGGCGAGGCGGTTGAGATCCTTGTAGGCGCGCGCCGCGGCCTGCAGGTCGTCGCGCTGGCGGACCAGCGGCGGCGGATCGCAGATCACCAGGTCGAAGGCATCGCGGCGCTCGCGGAGGTCTTCGAAGACGTTGGCCTTCACCCACTCGGCGCGCTCCGCCGGCTGGCCGTTCGCCGCGTACTGGCGGCGGCCGATCTCCGCCAGGCGCGGCGCCGACTCGACGTGTACCAGCCGGCTGGCGCCGCCGCGCGCCGCGTAGACGCCGAAAGCGCCGGAGTGGGCGAAGAGGTCGAGGACGCTGCGGCCGCCGGCCAGCCGCTCGACGAGGCGCCGGCTGTCGCGCTGGTCGAGGTAGAAGCCGGTCTTCTGGCCGGCGGCGAGCTCGGCGGTGAAGGTGAGGCCGGACTCCTGGAAGACCGCCTCCGCCGGCGGCTCGCCGAGGATCTCCGGGAAGATCGTGCGGTCCTCCTGCGACAGCCCCTCGGCACGCCGCGCCGGCGCCCGGTTGGACTCCCGGATGGGGAGCGCCGGAAACGCCGCGGCGAGCGCCGCGTACGCCTCGCCGGCCAGGCCAGCGAGGCCCGCCGCGGTGATCTGGCTGACCAGGACGCCGCCGTAGCGGTCGACCGTCCAGCCGGGCAGGCCGTCGCCCTCGGCGTTGACCAGCCGGTAGCCGGTGGTCTCCGCCGGCAGCACGGCGCGGCGCAGCGCCGCGGCCTCGGCCAGGCGCGCGGCGAAAAAGGCGCGGTCGATGGCGGTGCCGGCGGCGGCGAGCAGCCGGACGCGGATCTGCGAGCGCGGGTTCCACAGGCCGACGCCGAGCGGCCGGCCGGCGGCGTCTTCGACATGGGCGAGCGGCGCGTCGCCGGGGCC
This sequence comes from uncultured Acidobacteriota bacterium, assembly GCA_963755825.1. Taxonomy (GTDB): domain Bacteria; phylum Acidobacteriota; class Thermoanaerobaculia; order Multivoradales; family UBA5704; genus DATBQN01. Next base: position 2,822,840 of record CAVWLA010000001.1, read on the forward strand.
GTCGGTGGACTCGATCGCCCCCGAGAAGAGCCAGGGGTGGCCCTCGTGCACCGACTTTTCGCGTCCGCGGCGGAGGCGCACCCGGATCGACGCGGGGCTCGCCGGCGTCTCCACGGGAGCGCTCAAGGCGCGCCGGCGCCCGGCGCCGGGGAGGCCGCCAAGAGGGTGAAGGCGAGCGCGCTCGAGGCCGCTTTGCGGCTCGCCGTCGCGGTGAGGGTGACGACGAGGGTGTAGTCCCCCGGCGGCAGGTCGCCGGGGCGGAAGACGGCAGGCAGCTCCTCCATTCCCTGGACGAGGCCGGGGCGGCCGGCGAAGGCCACCGCTCCCGCGCTGGCGGCACCGCCGGCGGCGGTGAAGACGCGCCCTTCGACCCGCATCTCGCCGTCGCCGAGGCCGCTGGCGACGAGGAAGAGCGGCGCTTCGCCGCCCGCCCTCACCAGCGGCCGCGCGGCGGGGAGGAAGGGCCCCTGGGCGCCGCGGAAGGGCAGCGGCACGTCGCGCAGCTTGTCGCGGCCGCCGCTCTCGCGGAGGACGATGAAGCTGCCGGCGGCGTCGGGGAAGAGCGGCGGCAGAAGCACCGGCTCGCCGCCGGCGAAGCTCGGCACGTCGAGCGGCGCGGCGGCGACGCTCGCCTCGCCGGTGACGCCGTTGCGCACCAGGACTCTGACGACGTAGCGCCCGGGGTCGAGGTCGAAGTGGCCGTAGAGCTTGAGGCCCCCCTTGCCGAGGGCGCCGCGGACCTTGGCGAGATCGAGCCCCAGGCTCTCGCCGAAGTGGTCGTGGACGCTCCCCTGCTCGTCCATCGCATAGGCGTAGACGTCGGCCTTCGCCGTCTCCTCAGCGCCGGCGAGGAGCGCCGGCCCGCCGATCTCGAGGACCACCGGCACGTAGGCCTTCTGGCCGGCGACGGGGAACGGCGCGGCGAGCACGGCGAGCGGGATGCGGCCGCCGGCGGTGCCGAGCACCAGGCTCGCCGCGGCCAGCTGGCGCTCCGCCACCGAGCGCTCGCCGTACGGCCGCGGCGCCGTATAGCCCGAGCGGGCGGAGACCGTGGCGCCGCGCGGGTTCTTCAGCTTGACGCGCAGCCGATGGTACTCGCCGTTCGCCGCCAGCCCCGCGGGCTCGAAGGTGAGGACGTAGGTGACGCTGGTGTGGCGGGCGAGCTCGGCCATCGTCTTGGAGATGTCGTTGGTATTGTGAAAGAGCTCGCCACCGGTCGCGTTGGCGAGGATGAAGAGGCTGTCCTCGCCGTGCGCGTTGTGCGGGCTCTGGTCGGTCGTGGCGCGCAGGCCGCCGAGGTCGAAGCTCTCGATCGTGCAGTCGGCGCGGCGGAAGGCGTCGAGCATCTTCTCGACGACGGCCGAGGTCTTGGTGCGGCCGAAGCGGAGGTTGTTGTCGACTCCCGAGGCGGCGCCGTTCTCGACGGCGTCGTGGATGCTCTTCTGCGTCGCCGGGTCGTTGCTGCCCACGAGGACCGAGCTGTCGAAGCCCTCCGACAGGTAGACGACGTACTTTCTCCCGGGGACGCTCCCCAGGAGCTTGGCGAGGTCGGCGAGGGCGCGGCCCATCGCCTCGACGTCGCTCGCCTGCACGTCGCGGCTGGCGCGCGACTCGGAAGCGAGGATGCTCTGCAGCGTGTCTTGGACCTCCTGCTCGTGCGGTCCGCCGCCGGCGATCGGCCCCTCCGTCTCGAGCGACGGCGAGACGGTGAGGCCGAGCGGATCGGGATGGCGCTCGCCGAGCTGGGGCAGGCCGAGGGTCGAGATGGCGCGCTCGATCTGCCGGCGGTCGGAGGTGAAGCCGAGGAAGAGCTTCGGCCCCTCCGTCGAGCGATAGGTCGCGACGCTCACCAGGTCGCCCGGCTGGAGGTACCTCTCCACCAGGTCGCGCGCCGCCTGGCGGGCGCGAGCGACCGAGATGGGCTCGGAATAGGCGAGGTCGAAGAGGAGCAGGAAGTGGCGCCGCCCGGAGGTCGAGACCGCCGGCGCCGGCACGGCCGGCCCCGCGGGCCTTCCCGCCGCCGGCGCCGCCGAATCGACGACCTCGAAGCCGCTGATCCTCTGCCGCTGGCGCCCGTCGTAGAGCTCGAAATCGTCGGCGGTGAGGCCGCGCACCGGCTCGCCGCCGCGGACGACGTTGACGGGGACCTCGACGGAGACGACCGTGGCGGTCTCCTCGAAGCTCCGCCCTGCCGCGCGCGCGGCGGCGGGAGAGAGCATCACGGCCGCGGCGGCAGCGGCGATGGCGGCGATGGCCGCGAGAGCCATGGCGGCAGAGGGTTGCCGGCGCGACATCATGGTGCGATTCTCCTGCAATCAGCGCGGCCGCTCGCCCGCCGCCGGCGCGGCGACGGTGAAGGGGAGCGAGCTCGAGAGCGCACGCCGCGAGGCGCTCTCGGTCAGGGTGACGACGAGAGTGTAGTCGCCCGCCGGCAGATCGCCGGCCTCGAAGGTGGCGAGCAGCCGCTCGACGCCGCCGCCTGCCTGCGGCGGCGCCGCCTCGCGCCCGCGGAGGGTGGTCGAGCTCCCCGCGCGCGGCTTGCCATCGACGCCGAGCACCTCGCCGCGCAGGGCGACATCGGCGGCGGCGGTTCCGGCCGCGGTGCCCGGCGCGAGCGCGAAGCCCGTCTCCAGAAGGAGGAGCGGCAGGGCGCCGCCCGCCGCCACCACCGGCCGCGCCGCGGGCAGGAACGGCCGCCCGCCGGCGAGGAACGGATAGGGCTCGCGGCGCCCGGTCTCGCTGCCCTCCGCCCGCAGGTTGAGCCAGCGGCCGGGGGCATCGGCGACGAGCGGCGGCAGGAGCGCCCGCTCCCCTCGCTCGAACGCCGGCACCATCAGCGGCTCGACGCGGAGGCCGGTCTCGCCGGTGATGCCGTTGCGCACCAGCACGCGGAGCGCGTAGCGGCCGGGGGCGAGATCGAGGTGGCCGAAGAGCTTGACGCCGCCCCTCTCGAGGACGGCGCGGACCTTGGCGAGATCGAGCTCCAGCACCTGGCCGAAGTGGTCGTGGATGGTCCCCCGCTCGTCGAAGGCATAGGCGTAGACGTCGGCCTGCGCGGTGTCGGTGGCGCCGGCGAGGAGCGCCGCGCCGTCGATCTCGATGACCACCGGCACGTAGGCGCGATGGGGAGGCGTGCCGGGAGCGGCATCCGCCGCCTCCGCCGGGGTCGAGGCGGCGGGGAGCGGTGTGGCGAGGACGGAGGTCGCGATGCGGCCGCCCGGCGCACCGCCGAGGATCAGGCCGGCGGTCGCCAGCTGGCGCTCGAGCGGCGCGCGGGTGAGATACGGCCGCGGCGCGTAGTAGCCCGGCCGGAAGACGATCTGCGCGCCGCGGGCGGCGCCCTCGTCGCGCAGCTTCACCCGCAGCGGGTGGTAGGAGCCGGCGGCGCCGAGGTCGCGCGGCGCGAAGGAGAGCAGATAGGTGACGCTCGTCCGCGCCAGCAGGCTCGCCATCGCCGCGGAGAGGTCGTTGGTGTTGCGGAAGAGCTCGCCGCCGGTATCGCGGGCGAAGAGGAACAGGGTGTCCTCGCCGGCGCTGTTGTGGGCGTCCTGGTCGCTGGTGGCGCGGATGCCGCCGGTGTCGAAGCTCTCGATGACGCAGTCGGCGCGGCGGAAGGCCTCGAGCATCCGCTCGATCTCGCTCGCCGTCTTGGTGTCGCCGAAGCGCAGCGCCGAATCGACCTGGCTGCGGTCGTCGGCGGCCGCCTGGTGGAGATCGTCGACGGCGCCCTTCTCGACCGTGCCGCGCAGCAGGCCGCTGTCGAAGCCGTGCGACATGTAGACGACGTACTTGCGCCCCTGGACGCTCGCCATCAGCTGGGCGAGATCGGTGAGCGAGCGGGTCATCCCCCCGACGTCGTTCTTCTGCCCCTGCCGCGTCCCAGCCGACTCCTGGCGCGCGATGGCGACGAGCTCCTCGAGGAGGAAGCCGTCCTGGCCGTTCTTCTGGCGCGACCCTTCGAGCGCCGGATTGTGGCCGCCCGGCCCGGCGTCCGGCGACAGCAGGAGGCCGAGCGGATCGGGGTTGCGCTCGCCGAGCTTCGGCAGGCCGAGGGTGTCGATGGCGTACTCCATCTGCCGGCGGTCGCTGGTGAAGCTGAGGACCAGGTGCGGACCTGCGGTCGTGCTGTAGGTGGCGACGGCGGCGAGGTCGCTCGGATCGATCCCCTGGGCGACGAAGCTCCGCGCCGCCTGCCGCGCCTTGACCACCGAGCTCGGCTCGGCGTACGAGAGATCGAAGAAGAGCAGGAAGTGCCGCCGGCCGGCGATCGGCACCGCCGCCGGCGCACGGCTACCGGAATTGCCGGCCGCCGCCGCGAGGTCGACGACCTCGAAGCCGGTGATCGCCTGCTTCCGCTTGCCGTCGTAGAGCTCGAAGTCGGCGGCGGAGAGGCCGCGGACCGGGCGGCCGTCGCGGACGACGGTCACCGGCACCTCGACGGAGACGACCGACGTCGCCTCCTGGAACCCCTTGGCGGGCGGCGACGCGGGGACGGCGGCGGCAGCGATCTCCATCGAGCGGGCGATGCCCGCCAACCCGATCATGCCGGCGGCAAACAGGGTGGCCAGCCCGGCGCGTGGGTGCGGCATCGAGGGACCTCCGTGGCGAGCGGCGAGCACGATCAGCCGGCGTGGCCGGGCACCGCCGCCGGCGCCGCGATCACGAACGGCAGCGAGCTCGAGAGCTGCCGCCGGCTCGCCGGGTCGGTCAGGGTGACGACGAGAGTGTAGTCCCCCGGCGGCAGGCTCTCCGCCCGGAAGACGGCGGGCAGCTCTTCGAGCCCCTGGACGATGCCGCCGCCGCCGGCGAGGGCCACCGCACCCCCCGGCACGGCGCGGCCATCGACGGTGAAGACGCGCCCCTCGACCGTCCGCTCACCGGCGCTCAGTCCGCTCGCGAGGAGAAAGAGGGGCGCCTCGGCGCCCGCCGCCAGCACCGGCCGCGCCGCGGGGAGGAACGGACCCTGGGCGCTGCGAAACGGCAGAGGCACGTCGCGCAGCTTCTCGCGGCCGCCGCTCTCGCGGAGGACGAGGAAGCTGCCGGCGGCGCCCGGAAAGAGCGGCGGCAAGAGCGCCGGCTCGCCGCCGTCGAACGCCGGCACGGTGAGCGCCGCGGCGGCGACGCTCGCCGCGCCGGTGATGCTGTTGCGCACCAGGGCACGGATGACATAGCGCCCGGGATCGAGGTCGAGGTGGCCGTAGAGCTTGATCCCGCCGCTCTCCAGCGCGCCGCGGACCTTCCGCAGGTCGAGCCCGAGAACCTGCCCGAAGTGATCGTGGATGGTCCCCTGCTCGTCGAGCGCGTAGGCGTAGATCTCGGCCTGCGCCACGTCGCGGGCGCCGGCGAGGAGGCCCGAGCCGGCGATCTCCACGACCACCGGCACATAGGCCTGCTGGCCGGGGACGGGAAACGGCGCCGCGAGGATCGCGGTGGCGAACTGTCCGCCGGCGGCGGCGCCGAGCACCATGCCCGCGGCGGCGAGCTGGCGCTCGACCGCGGTGAGCTGGGCGAACGGCCGCGGCGCGTAGTAGCCCGGCCGGTAGAGCACCTGCAGGCCGCGGGCGTTCTTCACCCGGATCCGCAGCGGATGGTAGCTGCCGTCGGCGGGCAGGCCGGCGGGCTGGAAGGAGAGGACATAGGTGACGCTGGTGCGCGCCAGCAGGCCGGCCATCGCCGCCGCGAGATCGTTGGTGTTGTGGAAGAGCTCGCCGCCCGTCTCATGGGCCATCATGAAAAGGCTGTCGGTGCCGCCCGCGTGCTGCACCCCTTGCTCGGCGGCCGCGGTGAGGCCGCCGATATCGACGCTCTCGATCATGCAGTCGGCGCGGCGGAACTCGTCGAGCATGCGGTGGAGGTCGTTCGCCGTCCTGGTGTCGCCGTAGCGGTCCTCGGAGCTGATCTTGTAGTGCTCGCCGGAGGCCGCCTGGGCGTGGACGAGATGCGCCGCCTCCTCGTCGGCGCCGCCCTTGACCGCCGAGCTGTCAAAGCCCTGGACGAGCGAGCTGTCGAAGCCTTGCGAGAGGAAGACGACGTACTTCCTCCCCGCGACGCCACCGAGGAGGTGCGCCAGGTCGGCGAGCGAGCGGGTCATCGCGGCGACGTCGTCTCGCTGGATCTGCCGCGCGGCCCGCGACTCGACCCTTGCGGCGTCCTCGAGGACGGTGATGAACGCCCGGTCGCGATCGTTCTTCGCGGTGGCGCCGCCGGTCTCCGCCTGGCTGGAGACCAGCAGGGCGAGCGGGTCCGGGTGGCGATCGGTGACCTCGGGCAGGCCGACGGCGTCGATGGCATAGGCGGCCTGCCGGCGGTCGGGAGTGAAGCCGACGACGAGCTTGGCGCCGGCGGACCGGCTGAAGCTCGCGACCGCCACCAGGTCGCTGGCCTGGACCCTGGTCTCGATCAGCCGGTGCGCCGCCTGACGCGCTCTCACGATCGCCGACGGCTCCACGTGAGTGAGGTCGAAGAGGAGGAGGAAGTGGCGGCGGGCGGCGATCGCCAAGGCCGGGCTCGCCGTCGTCTCGCCAGCGGCCGCGGGCGCCAGATCGACCACCTCGAAGCCGGTGATCTTCTGCGCCCTGCCACCGTCGTCGATCTCGAAATCGGCAGCGGAGAGCCCGCGCACCGGCTCGCCGTCGTGGACGACGTTGACGGGGACCTCGACGGCGACGACCGACGAGGACTCGCTGAACCCGTCGCGCGGCGCCTCGCCCGCCGGGCTGGCGCCGGCGCCCGATTCGGATGCGGAGCCGAAGGAAAGGAAGGCGAGCGCCAGGCAGAGGGCCGAGGCGGATCGGCGGCGGCGCGTGTTCATCCGGGGCCTCCCTCGCAAGGCCGGCGGGACGTCCGCCGGCGGACCTGCCGTCCCCCGCGCGCCGGACCGCCGGCGCGCGCCGCTATTTCGCGGCGACGGCGAAGGCGATCGAGCTCGACAGCTCGCGCTTGGTCGCCGGGTCGGTCAGGGTGACGACGAGCGTGTAGTCGCCGGCCGGCAGGCTGCCGGGCTTCCAGGCGGCGAGCAGATGGTCGAGCCCCTGGGCGGCGCCGGCGCGGCCGCGCAGCGCCACCTCGGTCGGCCGCGCCGCGCCGTCGGCGCCGAAGACCTGGCCCTGCACCGCGAGATCGCCGCTCCCCAGGCCGTTCTCGATCAGCACCAGCGTCGTCTCGCCGCCCGCCGCCACCAGCGGACGCACCGCCGGCAGGAACGAGCTGTCGCCGTTCATGAAGGGGAAGGGCACGCTGCGCAGCTTGTCGCGGCCGGCTCCCTCGCGGAGGATCAGCCAGCGGCCGGAGGTGTCGGCGACGAGCGGCGGCAGCAGCTGCCCCTCGCCCTTGTCATAGGCCGGCACGGTGAGCGGCACCGCCGAGACGCTGGCGTCGCCGGTGATGCCGTTGCGCACCAGCACCCGCACGACGTAGCGCCCGGGGTCAAGGTCGAGGTGGCCGTAGAACTTGACGCCGCCGCTCGCGAGGGTGGCGCGGACCTTGGTCAGATCGAGGCCCAAGGTCTGCCCGAAGTGGTCGTGGATCGTCCCCTCCTCGTCGAGCGCATAGGCGTAGATCTCGGTCTGCGCCACGTCCTTGGCGCCGGCGAGGAGACCCCCGCCGTCGATCTCGACCAGCACCGGCACGTAGGCCTGCTGGCCGGTGATGGGGAACGGCGCCGCGAGGACGGCGGTCGCCAGCCGGCCGGTGCCGGCGCCGCCGCCGAGCACCATCCCCGCGGCGGCGATCTGGCGCTCGAGCGGCGAGCGCTGGGCGAACGGCCGCGGCGCGTAGTACCCGGGCCGGAAGACCACCCGCATGCCGCGGTCGTTCTTCACCTTCACCCGCAGCGGGTGGTACTTGCCGTCGGCGGGGAGGCTGTCGGGCTGGAAGGAGAGGACGTAGGTGACGCTGGTGCGCTGGAGCAGGGCGCCCATCGACGCCCCGAGGTCGTTGGTGTTCTGGAAGAGCTCGCCGCCGGTCTCGTGCGCCATCACGAACAGGCTGTCCTTGCCGCCGGCGTGCTGCACCCCCTGGTCGCCGCCCGCGGTCAGGCCGCCGATGTCGAGGCTCTCGATGGTGCAGTCGGCGCGGCGGAACTCGTCGAGCATGCGGTTCAGCTGGGAGGAGGTCTTGGTGTCGCCGAAGCGGACCTCGGAGTCGATCTTGTAGGTCTCGCCGGACGCCGCCGCGGCATGGATGTCGACCGCCGCCTGCTCGTCGTCGACGCCGCCCTGGACGAGCTTGCTGTCGAAGCCCTGCGACATGTAGACGACGTACTTGCGTCCCTGGACGGCGCTCATCAGGTGCGCCAGATCGGCGAGCGAGCGGGTCATCGAAGCGACGTCGTTCTTCTGCGTCTGGCGCGCGCCGCGCGCCTCGATCTGCGCCATCTCCTTGAGATTGTCGAGGAACGCCTGCTCCTTGTCGTTCTTCGCCGTCGAATTCTCGTTGAGCCCGCCGCCCTCCCCCTTGGCGGAGACCAGCAGGCCGAGCGGGTCGGGATGGCGGTCGCCGAGCTTGGGGAGGCCGAGGGTGTCGATGGCGTACTCGACCTGACGGCGGTCGGGGCTGAAGCCGAGGACGAGCTTGGGGCCGCCCGAGGTGCTGTAGGTCGCGACGGCCACGAGGTCGCTGCGCTGGATGCTCTCTCTGACCAGCTTGCGCGCCGCGTCGCGCGCCTTGACGATCGCCGCCGGCTCCGAGTACGAGAGGTCGAAGAGGAGGAGGAAGTGGCGGCGGGCGGCGAGCGCCGGCGCGGCGCTCTTGGCGCCGGCGGCGTGGCCATCGACGGACGCCGGCCGCGCCAGGTCGACCACCTCGAAGCCGGTGATCTTCTGCTCCTTCCTGCCGTCGTAGAGCTCGAAGTCGGCGGCGGTCAAGCCGCGCACCGGCTCGTCGCCCTTGACGACGGTCACCGGCACCTCGACGACGACGACCGAGGTCGCCTCGTCGAAGCCGCCGCCCGCAGCCGCCCCGGCGAGGCTGGCGGCGAGCAAAGCACCGAGCGCGCAGGCGGCGACCGGCGCCGCGATGAGGATCTTCGATCTCCGCGTCATCCTCGACATGGCAGGGCTCGACATGGCTGGGCTCCCTGGTCAGGCGCGCCGGAGGGCGGGCCGGCGATGGAAATGGTGGTCATTCTACGCCCCGCGAGGGGACGGCGGAGACGCAACGGAGGCTGGGCGGCGGGAATTCCGGGCCGGGTGGCGGCCGCCTCAGCGCACCACGAAGGGCACCGAGTTGCTGCGCTCGCTCCCCGTCGTCGGATCGCGCACCGCCACCCGCAGCACGTAGTCGCCCGCCGCGAGGCCGGTCGGCTCGAAGGTGGCGAGCAGCTTGTCGACGCCGGCGATCCCCGTCGCCGTGCGCTCGACGGCCGAGAGCTCGCCGCCGGCGAGCGGCGTGCCGTCGGCGCCGAGCACCTGCGAGCCGACGTGGAGATCGCCCTTGCCGAGGTTGTAGGCGACGAGGCAGAGGCGCGCCTTCTCCGCCGGCGCCAGAGCCGGCCGCGCGGCGGGGACGTAGGGCTCGCCCTTGACGGTGAAGGGGTAGACGACCGACTCGACGCCGGCGCCGGCGCGCGGCTTCTCGCGCACCAGGAGCCAGCTCCCCGGCGCCTGGAAGAAGAGCGGCGGCAGCAGCTCCGGCCCGGCCGTCTCCCAGGCCGGCACCTCGATCGCCGCCGAGGCGACGCCGGCGCGCCCGTCGATGCGATTGCGCACCAGCACGCGCACGCGGTAGCGGCCGGGGCCGAGCTCCAGGTGGCCGTAGTACTTGAGGCCGCCGGCGGCGAGCGCCTTGCCGCCCTTGCCGACGTCGAGGCCGACCACCTGCGTGAAGTAGTCCTTCATCTCGCCCTTCTCGTCGCTCACGTAGGCGTAGATCTCGATCCCCAGCATGCCCTTCTCCGCCTGGGCGGCGAGCAGGCTGCGGCCGCCGACCTCGACGATCACCGGCACGTAGGCGGCGCCGGCGCCGGCGCGGAAGGGGGCGACGAGGAGGTTCAGATCGAGATCGTGGCGCGGCACCGTCGCCGCGATCCCCTCGCCGGCGAGGAGGTTCTTCTCCAGCGGATCGAGCTCGCGGTAGGGGCGCGGCGCGAAGTAGCCGGGGCGGAAGGAGATGTGCGCGCCGGCCGGCAGGTTGGCCTTGACCTTCAGGTGGTGGTAGGCGCCGTCGGGCTTGAGATCGCCGCGCTCGAAGCTCAGCAGATAGGTGACGTCGCTCTTGCCGAGGACGCGGCCGAGCTGATCGCGCAGGTTGTTGGTGTCCTTGAAGAGCTCGCCGCCGGTCTCGTTGGCGAGGAAGAAGAGCGCGTCCTGGCCTGAACGGCGGGCGGTCTCGGCGTTGACGCTGTCGGCGCTGCCGATGCCGGCGCTGGCGCGCAGGCCGCCGATGTCGACCGCCTCGATGACGCAGTCGGCGCGGCGGAACTGCTCGAGCATCGCCTGGGTGGCGCCCTGGATCTCGGTCGAGCCGAAGCGGCTGTCGTTGTCGACGAAGTAGAGCTGATTGTTCTCGATGTTGACCTGCTCCTCCTCGCGCGCCGCGCGGCTCGCCTCGTCCGTCGAGTCGCGCCCGAGCAGCAGCCGGCTCTCGAAGCCCTCGGAGAAAAGGACGACCTGCTTCCTGCCCGGCACGCTCGCCAGCTCGCGGGCGAGGCCGCCCATGCCGCGGGTGAAGAGCTTGATCTGCGAAGTGTCGAACCCTTTCTGCATCTTGTCGGCCTGCTTCGAGATGGCGTACAGGGCATCGATGAGAAGTCCCTCGGCAGTGGAACGGGCGGCGGCCAGATCCTGCTGAGCGCTCCCCTGGGCGGCGCCGCTGGCCTCCTCGGCGAAGCTCCGCGCGCCCTCCGCCAGGAAGTGCAGCGGATCGCTCGCCACCGCCTCTCCCGGCCGGTGCTGGCCCAGGGTGTCGATGCCGCGCGCCAGCTGCGCGCGGTCGGGGGTGAAGGTCACCACCAAGCGCGGGCCAGTCTCCAGGGTGTAGGTGGCGACGGCGGCGAGATCGGTGGGCTTCAAGGAGTGGAGCAGGAAGTCGCGCGCCGCGAGCCGCGCCCGGATCACCGCCGTGGGGTTCGAGAAGGAGAGGTCGAAGAGCAGCAGGATGCGGCGGCGGGCGGGCGACGGCGGCTGATCGAGTCGCGCCGGCGGCGCGCCGGCGGGCTCGGCGGCGGCCGGAGCGGGGCGGTCGAGATCGACGACGTCGAAGCCCGAGAGGGTCTGCCGGCGGCCTTCGTCGTAGACCTCGAAGTCCGTCGCCTTGAGGCCGCGCAGAGGCAGGCCGTCGCGGCCGATGACGTTGACCGGCACCTCGACGGAGACGACGCGCGAGCTCTCCCCAAAGGTGGCGGCCGCCCCGCGCCCGCCCGCAGCGACGGCGGCGGCGGTTGCCGCGGGCGCCGAGGTGGCCTGACCGGCGGGGCTGACCGCGGCGGCGGCGAGGAGGAAGAGGGCGAGACGGGCGAGCGGGCGCCGAGCGAGCGGCCGGCGGCGGAGGGGACGGAGCGGCTTCATGGCGATCTCCTAGGGAGGCTGCCGGAGCGCCCGGCATTTCCTGGTCGCCGCAGAGGAAGCAGAGGGCCCGAGGGGCGCGGGGCACGGCGGTCGAGCGGTCACGTTCCCAGCATGCGGGCGAGCCGGTGAGCCTCGGCGCTGGTGGCGTCGAGCTGCAGCGCCCGCTCCAGGTGATGGCGGGCCTTCTCGGTTTCGCCTAGCGCCAAGTATACCTTGACGAATCCGAGGTGGACCTCGGGCAGCTCGGTGTCGAGGCGCAGGGCGCGCACCAGGTAGTCGAGCGCCTTCTGGGTGTCGCCGTCGGCGAGCGCCAGCTCGCCGCGGTAGACGAAGAAATAGGGGTTGGTGGTGTTGCCGCTCTCGATCTTCGCGAGGATCTCCTTCGCCTCGTCGCCGCGCCCCAGCTCCTGGTAGGCGCGCGCCTGGTTGGTGAGGAGGAGGGAATTGCCCGGGCTGATCGCGAGACCGCGGCGGTAGACCTCGAGGGCGCGCTCGAGCTGGCCGCGGCGGGCGTAGCAGACCCCCAGATTGTTGATCGCCTTGTCGAAGGCGGGCGCGATGCGCGTCGCGGTCTCGATCAGCGCCTGGGCGCGGTCGAGGTCGCCGGCGAGGAGCGCCTCGGCGCCGAGGTTGTTGTAGAAGTGCGCCGCGGCGGTCAGGTCGTCGATCGGCTTGAAGTTCTTGTAGGACTTCGGCCGGTAGGGGAGGAAGTCGTAGGTCGCCAGACGGCCGTTGACGTAGAGGCCGGCGACGATGTGCCCCTGCGAGATGACGGTGTTCGCCTGCCGGTTCCACTTCTGCAGGTCGGTCACCTCGACGTAGAACGGGTCCAGCCGGCGCTCGCGCGCGATCCCCACGAACAGGTTGACGAAGGAGAGGCAGTTGCCCTGCCGGCTGGCGAAGGTCTCGACGGCGCTCCGCGTCGGCACCATCGAATATTGGAGATCGAGGTGATGGAAGACGTAGTCGATGACGTCGTCGACCCGCCGCTCCTCCTGCGCCGACACCGGGAGCTCGCGGTCGACCTGCGCCCGCACCTTCTCGTCGAGCGCGAAGGGGACGATGATCGCGGCGGCGCTCTCGGCCCCCACCTGCGCGGCGTACTGGCCGCGGAGGTAGGCCACCGAATCGAACGGACGGTACGTCGAGCACCCGAGGGAGAGCAGGAGCGCGCCCGTGATGGCAAGCGGCCGCCGGCGGAACATCGGCAAAAGGATACCGCACCGAGCGAGTCCCCAGCCTCGATCCAGGAATTTGGAGAGTCCCTCCAAACGGCTGGATAACAGCTTCGAAAACAGCCGACAAGAGCGCGGATCGAAAGTGCCCAAGTCATTGATGCAGAAGAGCTTGACCGCAGGTCGCAGACGCCGGTCGGCGTGGCACCTCGATTGCTTGACCGGCCTCAGGAGGTCCGCTACACTTTGAGGTCATTCTTCTGGCTTTTGCATGGCGAAAGGAGGTGTGGCTCGCACTCGTGTCGCATCCCGTGTCAGTACTTCCCATGTTTGTCCTGGACTTTCCCCAGCTTCGGCGAAGGTCCGTCCAACCACCTGAAAGAGGGAGGTTCACCCGTATGAAGAGCACCCATTTCTGGGGGCGCGCCGTCGTCGTCGCCGCGCTTCTGCTGCTGGTCACCGGCGGAGCTGCCGTGGCCCAGCTGCAGAGCGGCAACCTCTACGGTCTCGCCAAAGACACCAAGGGCGGCGCCCTGCCGGGGGTCACCGTGACCCTGCACGGCAATGGCGCTCCCCAGGTGCAGGTGACCAACGCGCAGGGGCAGTTCCGCTTCCTGAACCTGGCGCCGAGCACCTACAGCCTCAGCGCTCAGCTCGAAGGCTTCTCGACCGTCGAGGAGCCGAAGATCGACATCGCCGTCGGCCGCAACACCTCGATCGAGGTCACTCTGCAGTCGGCGATCGCCGAGACCATCACGGTCACCACGGAGAGCCCGCTGCTCGACGAGCGCAAGATCTCCACCGGCTCGACGATCTCGAAGACCGAGCTCGAGAAGATCCCCACCTCGCGCGACCCCTGGGCGGTGCTGTCGCAGGTGCCGCAGGTGCTCACCGACCGCATCAACGTCGGCGGCAACGAGAGCGGCCAGCAGTCCAACTACGTCGGCCCGGGCTCCAACGGCGACCAGTCGGTGTGGGCGGTCGACGGCGTCGTCATCACCGACGTCGGCGCGCTCGGCTCCTCGCCGACCTACTACGACTTCGACTCCTTCCAGGAGATGCAGGTCACCACGGGCGGCACCGACACCTCGCTCGCCACCGGCGGCGTCACCCTCAACATGGTGACCAAGCGCGGCACCAACGAGTGGAAGGGCTCGGCCCGCTACCTGACCGACAAGGACAGCTGGGAGTCGCAGACCAGCTTCGACACCAAGAACCTCGCCGCCGCCGGTCCGGAGAACAAGAACACGGCGCAGGCCCCCTTCAAGAACGGCAACCACATCGTCGAGGTCGACGACTACGGCGCCGAGGTGGGCGGTCCGATCGTCAAGGACCACCTCTGGATCTGGGGTTCGTATGGCAAGCAGAAGGTCAACCTGCTGACCATCGCCAACGTCAACGACAAGACGGACCTCGAGTCGAAGAACGCCAAGCTCAACGCGCAGATCACCAGCTCGAACTCGGGCACCCTCTTCTACCTGAACGGCAACAAGGCCAAGGAAGGCCGCAACGCCGGTCCCACCCGTCCCCAGGAGACCACCTGGAACCAGACCGGTCCGACCGACGTCTACAAGGCCGAGGACACCCAGATCTTCAGCTCGAGCTTCTACCTGACGGCGCTCTATTCGCACGTCGCGAGCGGCTTCAGCCTCGTCCCGCAGGGCGGCCTCGGACTCAACTCCGTGCCGTTCCGCGACAACGGCCTCGTCTGGCACAACTCCTTCGAGCAGTTCACCACCGACCGCCCGCAGGACCAGGGCAAGGTCGACGGCTCGACCTTCTTCAACACCGGCAGCGTCGCCCACGAGCTGAAGTTCGGCGCCGGCTACCGGCAGGCGAAGATCACCTCGCAGACCCGCTGGCCGGGCGCCGGCTATGAGGTCGGCGTCGGCGCGCCGAACTACGTCTACGCCATCCTGGTCCGCGACTCGGGCAACCGCGCCACGATCAAGTATGACAACGCGTGGGCGCAGGACACCCTCACCACCGGCAACCTGACGATCAACGCCGGTCTCCGCTACGATCGCCAGCAGGGCCACAACGACCCGTCGCAGATCGCCGCCAACCCGGTCTTCCCCGACCTTCTCCCGGCGGTCAACTACGGCGGCGGCAGCGCGGGCTTCACCTGGACCTCGGTGACCCCGCGCCTCGGTCTCACCTACGCGCTCGGCAAGGATCGCAAGACCCTGCTCCGCGCCAGCTACTCGCGCTTCGCCGACCAGCTCGGCTCGGCGGTCTCGGAGTGGCTGAACCCGACCTATCCGCCGGGCTACGTCTACGGCTACGCCTTCAACAACCTCGGCAACGGCAAGCTCACCCACAGCGACTTCCAGCCGAACGGCGTCCTCGGACCGACCGTCAATCCGGTCACCGGCGGCCTCCTCAACTCGAACGCCGTCAACCCCAACCTGAAGCCGCCGAAGACCGACGAGATCCTGCTCTCCATCGAGCACTCGCTGCTCCCGGAGTTCGTCGTCGGCCTGAACCTCACCTATCGCCACCTGACCGACCAGCTCGAGGGCCAGCGTCTCGTCTTTGACGGCAACGGCCTCGATCCCTCGAACCTGAACAGCGTCGGCCGCGTCAACGTGCCGTCCGACTACATCCTCGGCCCTGCCCGCCCGTGCTACCTGCCCAACGGTCAGAGCTGCGGCAACCTCGTCTACTACATCCTGCGGCCCGGCGTCACCACCCGCAACGGCTTCTACCTCAACAACGGCGACAGCTCGCAGGACTACAAGGGCGCCTCGATCACCTTCAACAAGCGGCTCGCCAACCGGTGGAGCCTGCGCGGCAACTTCTCGGTCAACGACTGGACCTGGAACCGCTCCTCGCAGGACAATATCGACCCCACCTTCACCCTGCCGACCTCGAACGACCGCCAGCAGGGCATCCATGACGGCGACGAGGTAGTTCTGGGCTCGGGCACCGGCTCGGGCTCGAAGGGCAACGTCTTCATCAACAGCAAGTGGTCCTATGACCTGACCGGCCTCTACCAGGTCGCCCCGGATCGTCCGTGGGGCTTCAACCTGGCGGCCAACCTCTACGGCCGCCAGGGCTACCCGGCGCCGTACTTCCAGCGCTTCACTCGCCCCACCATCAACGACAACTTCGGTCTCGGCACCGCGGTGCTGTTGAACGGCGAGAAGATCGACACCTACCGTTTCCCCGACGTCAACCTGATGGACGCGCGGATCGAGAAGGAGTTCACCCTCAAGGACGTCGGCATGACCATCGGCATCGACGTCTTCAACCTCTTCAACCAGTCGACCATCCTGCAGCGGTTCCTCGCTCTCAACCGCGGAACCGGCAACGACGTGTCGGAGATCGTCAGCCCGCGCATCTTCCGTATTGGCGCGCGGTTCAGCTTCCGCTAGGCAGCTGACTCCTGGCGCCGGGGTCACCCCCGGCGGTCTGTTTGAACGACGCCGGGGGCGACCCCGGCGTTTTTTTTACCCCTCCGAAGCGGTAGACTCCCCGACCGCCCGCCACGATGGCGGAGACCTGGTGTCATCGATCGGCTGCAGCCATCGGGCACCAGCCCATGCGGCGCGGCGCGCCCCGCCGCCGGCCGGCGCTCCACGAGACCGACAAGGAGACATCCGATGCGCAACCGTGGTCCTCGAGCCACCCTGCTTCTGGCCTCCCTGCTGCTCCTCGCCAGCACCGCCCTCCTCGCCCAGGCGTGGACGGGCCGCGCGCGCATGCAGGGCGACGTCCTCGACGCCGCCGGCAAGCCGATCGAAGGAGCCAAGATCACCCTCCGTCTGAGCGACGCGGGGCCCGCCCCGATGCTCACCAATGCCAAGGGCAAGTGGTCGATCCTCGGCCTCGCCGACGGCGTCTGGAAGGTGACCATCGAGAAGGAGGGCTACGTCGTCTCCGAGGGCCAGGTCAACGTCAGCCAGTACCAGCCGATGCAGCCGCTCAGCATCCGCCTGCGCGACGTGCCGAAGGAGGCGCCGAAGGCCGCCGCCGCACCGTCGGCGAGCGAGATCGCCAACGGCTTCATCGACCAGGGCAATGCCCTGATGACGGCCGCGGCGAACACCTACGAGCAGTGCGTCGCGCAGCCGCCGAGCGGCATCAACGGCAAGAGCGTCAAGACGACCTGCGAGAAGCTGGCGACGCCCAAGTACGACGAGGCGCGCGCGCTCTACCAGCAGGCCTTCGACAAGGTCGACGCCAAGAACAAGCCGGCGATCCTCTCCGGCATCGCCCGCATCTACGCGGCCGAGGGCAACACGCCGCAGGCGATCGCCACCCTCAAGCTGGTCCTCGAGATGACCCCCGACGACCAGGCGACGATGAAGCTCCTCGTCGACCTGCTGGTCTCCTCCGGCCGCGAGGAGGAGGCGAAGCCCTACATGGCGAAGCTCCCCCAGGGCACCGCGGTCGATCCCAACGCGCTCTTGAACCTCGGCATCGACGCCTACAACAAGAAGAAGATCGATGCCGCCCTGGGCTACTTCGACCGCGTCGTCAACGATCACCCGGAGATGGCCGAGGCCTACTACTACCGCGGCCTGGTCTACCTGCAGCAGGGCAAGACGCCGCAGTCCAAGGCCGACTTCCAGAAGCTCCTCGAGCTCGACCCCAAGAACGCGCACGCCGCCGAGGTGCGGGAGTTCTTGAAGTCGCTGTGAGGCGCCGCGGCGGGGCCGATGGGGGGTAGCGCAGCATGAGGCGGCGGCCGCGCGGGCTCGCCTGGCTCGGCACCCTCGCGACCCTCCTCGCGGCGGCGCCGGGAGCCTCGGCGCCCCCCGCCCGGCCCGGCGCCCGTCCGGCCCCGCCCGCTTCCGTCGGCGCCGGCTCCGCCGCCGGTGCCGACGTCGTCCTCGTCACCATCGACACCCTGCGCTACGACGCCGTCGGCTTCGACGGCAACCGGCGGGTGGAGACGCCGCTCCTCGACCGCCTGGCCGCCGGCGGCCGCGTCTTCACCGACGCCCACGCCCACAACGTCGTCACCCTCCCCTCGCACACCAACATCCTCACCGGCCTCTACCCCTACCAGCACGGGGTGCGCGACAACAGCGGCTTCGTCCTCGCCAAAAAGGTGCCGACGCTCGCCACCTACCTCCACCGCGCCGGCTACGCCACCGGCGCCTTCGTCGGCGCCTACCCGCTCGACCGCGGCTTCGGCCTCGACCACGACTTCGACGTCTACGACGACCGCTATCCGCGCGGCTCGACGCCCGACGAGTTCGTCATCGCCGAGCGGCGCGGCGACCAGGTGGTGGCGCCGGCGCTCGCCTGGTGGAACGCGCGGCGCGGGCATCGGCGGTTCCTCTGGGTCCACCTCTACGACCCGCACGCCGCCTACGATCCGCCCGAGCCGTTCGCCAGCCGCTTCAAGGACGCCCCCTACCTGGGCGAGGTCTCGGCGGTCGACTCGTTCCTCCGCCCGCTCCTCGAGCCGCTCCTCGCCGGCAGGGAGCGGCCGGCGCTGGTGGTGGTGACCGCCGACCACGGCGAGGCGCTGGGCGACCATGGCGAGCTCACCCACGGCCTCTTCGCCTACGAGGCGACCCTCCACGTGCCGCTCGTCGTCTGGGGGCCCGGCGTGGCGCCGGCGCGCGACCCGCGGCCCGCCCGCCACGTCGATCTCTGCCCGACGATCCTCGCCGCGGTCGGCGTGGCCGTTCCGAAGACCCTGCCCGGCCGCTCCCTCCTCGCCCCCGCCGAGACCGCCCGGCCGGGCCCGACCACCTACTTCGAATCGCTCAGCACCAGCCTCAACCGCGGCTGGGCGCCGCTGCGCGGGGTGATCGAGCAGCACATGAAGCTCATCGCCCTGCCGCTCCCCGAGCTCTACGACCTGGCGGCCGATCCGCGCGAGGAGCACAACCGCTTCGCCGACGACCGCCGCCGCGCCCAGGCGATGGCCGGCGAGCTGCCGGCGGAGTCCGCCTGGCCGCCGCCCAAGGGCGCCACCTCGGCAGAGGCGGCGGCCCGCCTGCGCAGCCTCGGCTACGCGGTGGGCAGCGCCGGCGCCAAGGCCGTCTACGGCGCGGACGACGATCCCAAGCGGCTGATCGGCATCGACCACCAGCTCCAGCAGGTGGTCGACGCCTACTCGCGCGGCCGCTACGAGGAGGCGGCGGCCCTGGCGCGGGCGGTGGTCGCGGCGCGCCCCGACCTCGCCGAGGGCTACGAGCACCTCGCCCTGGCGCTCGCCCGCCTGGAGCGGCCGGGCGAGGCGATCCAGGTGCTGCAGGGGGCGGTGGCGCGCGGCACCGCCCCGGAGTCGCTCCGCCTGCAGCTCGGCCTCGCCCTCTCCGAGGCCGGCCGCGCCCGCGAGGCGGTCGCCGTGCTCGAGCCGCTGGGCGGCAACGGCGGCGCCGCGGCGCTCGACGCGCTGGGGATCGCCCTGTCCGACGCCGGCCGCCACGCCGACGCCGTGGCGGTCCTCGAGCGCGCCGCCGAGAACGACCCCGGCGACCCCAAGACCTACGAGAACCTGGGGGTCGTCGAGCTGCGCCGCGACCGTCCCGCCGCCGCCCGCCGCGACCTCGAGAAGGCGCTGGCGTTGAACGATCGGCTGCCGATCAGCTGGAACACCCTGGGGGTCGCGCTCTACCGCCTGGAGGGGGCGGCGCCGGCGCTCGACGCCTGGGAGAGGTCGGTGGCCCTCGATCCGCGGCAGTACGACGCCCTCTTCAACATCGGCCTCGTCGCCGGCCAGGCCGGGCGGCGCGACCAGGCCCGCCGGGCGCTCACCCGCTTCGTCGCCTCGGCCCCCCGCGCCCGCTTCGCCGGCGACCTCGCCAAGGCCCGCGCCATGCTCGCGGAGCTCGGCGGATGAGCGCGCCGCGCCGGCCACGCCAGCACGGGTGCCGCCGCCCGCTCGGCCGCCGCCGCCTCGCCGCGGCGCTCGCCCTGCTGCCGCTCGTCGTCGCCATCGCCTGCGGCGCCGGCGAGCCCGGCGCGAGCCGCGGGAGCGGCGCCACTGCCGCTGGTGAGTCCGGCGGCGGCGAGCGCTTCCCCGGCGCCCCCGTCGTTCTCATCTCGATCGACACCCTGCGCTCCGACCACCTGCCGGCCTACGGCTACGCCAAGGTCGCGACGCCGGCGATCGACGGGCTCGCCCGCGACGGCGTGCTCTTCGAGCGCGCCTACAGCCACTGCCCGCTCACCCTGCCGTCGCACCTGACCGTCCTCACCGGCCAGCTCCCCGGCCACCACGGGGTGCGCGACAACCTCGGCTACCCCTTCGACGTCGAGCGCCACCCCTTCCTGCCGCGCGTCTTCAAGGCGGCCGGGTATGCGACGGGCGGCGCGGTGTCGAGCTACGTGCTGCGCGCCGAGACCGGCATCGGCAAGGGCTTCGACGCCTACGACGCCACCTTTCACGCCATCCCCGACGACCGCTTCGACACCATCCAGCGGCCCGGCGCGGCTACCGTCGCGGCGGCGCTCGCCTGGCTGGCGCCGCACGCCGGCCGGCCGTTCTTCCTCTTCGTCCACCTCTACGAGCCGCACGCCCCCTACGAGCCGCCGGAGCCCTTCGCGGCGCGCTACCGCGACGTCCCCTACGACGGCGAGATCGCCGCCGCCGATGCCGCCGTCGGCACCCTGGTGGCCGAGCTCAAGCGGCTGGGCATCTACGACCGCGCGGTGGTGGCGCTGATGTCCGACCACGGCGAGGGGCTGGGCGAGCACGGCGAGGGGCAGCACGGCATCTTCCTCTACCGCACGACCCTCCAGGTGCCGCTCCTCGTCAAGCTCCCCAGCGCTCGCCAGGGCGGCCGGCGGGTGGCCGCGCCGGCGCGCCTGGTCGACCTCTTTCCCACCCTCGTCGAGCTCGCCGGCCTGCCGCTCCCCGCCGGCCTCGACGGCGCCTCGCTCCTCCCCGCCCTCGGCGGCGCCGGCGAGAGCGCCGCGGCGGCGCAGCCCGCGTATGCCGAGGCGTACTACGGCCGGCTCCACTTCGGCTGGAGCGAGCTCACCTCGCTGGTCGGCGGACCGGGCGACCGCTTCCACTACATCGAGGCGCCGCAGCCCGAGCTCTACGACCTCGCCGCCGACCCCGGCGAGACGAGGAACGTCCTCGCCGGCGAGCGCCGCACCTTCGCCGCGCTCAAAGGGGAGATGGCGAGCTACCGGACGCCGCTGGCGCCGCCCACCCCCGCCGACGCCGAGACGGTGGCGAAGCTCGCCTCGCTCGGCTACCTGGGCGGCGGCGCCGTGGCGCGGACCGGGCCGCTCCCCGACCCCAAGACCCAGCAGGCGACCATGCGGGCGATGGAGACGGCGCTCGACCACATGTCGGCCGGCCGCTTCGCGGCGGCGGTGCCGGTCTTCGAGCGCGCCCTCGCCGCCAACCCGCGGATGACCGACGCCTGGACGCTCCTCGCCAAGGCCTACGCCAAGCTGGGCAGGAACGGCGACGCCGCCGACGCCTACGAGCGCGCCATGAAGCTCGCCGGCGGCAGCCCCGAGCTGGCGCTCCCCGCCGCCGGCGCCCTGCTCGCCGCCGGCCGGCTCGACGAGGCCCGCCGGCACGCCGAGCTGGCGCTCGCGGCGAGCCCGCAGCCGGCCTACGAGATCCTCGTCCGCGTCGCGGTGGCGCGCCACGACGAGGCCGGCGCCCTGGCGCTGATGCGCCGCGCGGTCGCCGCCGGCAGAGCCTCGCCGGCGCTGCGCGCGCAGCTCGGCATCCACCTCGAGGAGAGCGGCGCGCCGGCCGAGGCGCTCGCCATCCTGGCGCCGCTCGCGGCGTCGGCGGGCATGGCGGCGGACACCGCGGCGGACTCACCGACGTTGAACGCCCTCGGCATGGCGCTCTCCGACACCGGCAAGCAGGAGGAGGCGACGGCGATGCTCGAGCGCGCCGTCGGAAAGGATCCGCGCGACGCCCTGGGCTACCAGGGTCTGGGCATCGTCGCCCTCCGCCGCGAGCAGCCGCGCCAGGCCGCCGACGCGCTCCACCGCGCCCTCGCCCTCGACGCCAGGCTCGCCACTTCCTGGAACAACCTGGGGGTCGCTCTCTACACCCTCGAGGGGCCGGCCGCCGCCCTCGCCGCCTGGGAGAAGGCGGTCGAGCTCGACGGCGAGCAGTACGATGCCCTGTTCAACATCGGCCTGGTGGCGGCGACGAGCGGCCGGCGCGACGAGGCGAGGCGGGCCTTGCGCCGCTTCGTCGCCACCGCGCCGCCGGCGCGCTTCGGCGCCGACCTCGCCAAGGCGCGCGGCATGCTGAAGGAGATCTCCAAGTGAGACGACACCGCCCCCCCGTGCCGGCGAGCGCTCGGGTGATGGCCACGATGGTGACGATCGCGGCGATCGCAGCGCTCAGCCTCGGCGGCTGCCGCGGGCGCGGCGGCGAGACGGCGACGAGCTTCCCGCGCGCGCCGATCGTCCTCATCTCGATCGACACCCTGCGCTCGGACCACCTGCCGGCCTACGGCTACCGCGGCGTCGAGACGCCGGCGATCGACGCCCTGGCGAAGGACGGCATCCTCTACGAGCGCGCCTACAGCCACATCCCGCTCACCCTGCCGTCGCACCTCTCGATCTTGACCGGCCTGCTGCCGGCCGACCACGGCGTGCGCGACAACGTCGGCTATCGCTTCCACGCCGAGCGCGTCCCCTATCTGCCGCGGCTGCTCAAGGCGGCCGGCTACAAGACCGGCGGCGCGGTCTCCGCCTACGTGCTCCGCGCCGAGACCGGCATCGCCCAGGGCTTCGACTTCTACGAGGGGGCGATCGAGCTGCGCATGAGCGAGACGCTCGGCCGCAGCCAGCGGCCCGGCGCCGAGACCCTCGCCGCGGCCAAGCCCTGGATCGAGCAGGCCGCCGGCGGGCCGTTCTTCCTCTTCTTCCACCTCTACGAGCCGCACAGCCCCTACGAGCCGCCGGAGCCCTTCGCCTCGCGCTACCGGAACGCCTACGACGGCGAGATCGCTACCGCCGACCAGGTGGTGGGCGAGCTCATCGCGGAGCTGAAGCGCCTCGGCGTCTATGACCAGGCGATCGTCGTCCTCGTCTCCGATCACGGCGAGGGGCTGATGGAGCACGGCGAGCAGGAGCACGGCATCCTCCTCTACCGCGAGGCGCTGCAGGTGCCGCTGATCCTGAAGCTCCCCGGCGGCGCGCGCGGCGGCAGCCGCGCCGGCGCCCCCGCCGAGCTCATCGACGTCGCGCCGACGCTGCTCTCGCTCGCCGGCCTCAAGCCTGCTCCCGGCGAGCACGGCACCTCGCTCCTGGCGCTCGCCGGCGGCGCCGGCAGCCAGCCGCCGGCGCGGGACATCTACTCCGAGACCTGGTACCCGCGCCTCCATCTCGGCTGGAACGAGCTCTCCTCGCTGGTCGGCGACCGCTTCCATCTCATCCAGGGCCCCGATCCCGAGCTCTACGACCTCGCCGGCGACCCCGGCGAGAAGCGCAACCTGCGCGCCGAGGAGCGCCGCGCCTTCGCCGCCCTGCGCGACGAGATCAAGCCCTACGAGAAGCCGCTCCAGGCGCCGGCGCAGGTCGACGACGAGACGGCGAAGAAGCTCGCCTCGCTGGGCTACCTCGGCGCCGCGACGGCGCCGTCCAGCGGCCCGCTCCCCGATCCCAAGGCACACATCCACACCATCCAGGACTTCGCCAACGGGTTGAGCCTGGTGACGCGGCAGGACTTCGCCCAGGCCGTGCCGGTGTTCCAGCGCCTGGTCGCCGAGAACCCGCGCATGGTCGACGGCTGGGAGAACCTCGGCGAGGCGCTGCAGCGGATGGGCCGCAGCCAGGACGCCTACGCGGCGCTGCAGAAGGCGATGGCGGCTTCGGGCGGCGTCGGCCACATCGCCCTCGCCATGGCCTCGGTGCTCCTCGACATGGGGCGGCTCGGCGAGGCGCAAACCAACGCCGAGCTGGGCCTGGAGACCGGTCCCGCCCAGGCGCACAGCCTGCTCGCCCAGATCGCCCTCGCCCGCCACGACAACGGCCGCGCCGAGAGGGAGGCCGCGGCCGCTCTCGCCTCCCGCGGCTCGCGCCTGGGGCCGCTCATCACCCTCGCCCAGGTGCGGCGCGAGCAGGGCCGCCTCGCCGACGCCCTCGCCCTCACCCGCCAGGCCGAGCAGGAGCTCGGGCAGATGAAGGAGAACCGGCGCTTCGCCGGGCTCTTCTTCATCCAGGGCGACCTCCTCGCTCGCCTCGGCCAGAACGCCGAGGCCGAGAGCTCCTTCGCGCGCGAGATCGCCGACTTCCCCGGCGACGCCAAGGCCTACTCCCGGCTCGCCGTGCTCTACGCCGCGGAGAACCGGCCGCACGAGGCGGTCGGCACGCTCAAGAAGATGGTCGACACCAACCCGCAGTCGCCGATCGCCTATGCCGAAGCGGTGCGGGCGCTCCGCGTCATGGGCGACCCGGCGAGCGCCGCGGCGCTCCTCCGCGACGCCCTGCGGCGGTTCCCGGGCGACGGCTCGCTCCGCGCCCTGGCGACGGGAGCGGCCTGAAGCGGGCTCAGCGCCGTAGACTGGGATGACGATGGACGAGGAAGCCGCTGCCGCGCCGAGCGCCGCCGACGAGCTGGGGCAGGCGATCCGCCTGCTCCAGGGGGTGATGCAGGCCGAGGGGGTGAGCGCCGAGGAGGTGGACGCCCGCCGCGGCCGGTCCGCCGGCACCACCGCCGCCTGGCTCGCCGAGGGCGGCCGCGGCGCCGATTCCGCCTCTGCTGCCGAGCTCGAGCGACGGGAGCTGCGGAGCATCCTCGCCGCCCTCGAGCTCGAGCCGGAGCTCTTCTTCGCCGCGCTCTTCCCGCCGGCCGCGCCGCGGCTCGCCGCGGTGTCGCTCTTCGAGCGCCTCGCCGCGGAGCTCGCCGTCGCCGGCTACGCGCCGCGCTCGGCGGCGGAGCCGGCGGCCGATGCCGAATCGCCCGATCCCGCCGACCTCGAGCGGCGCGTGCGCGAGGCGATCCGCACCGCCCTCGCCGAAGAGGGCGACGATCCCGACGATCTGGAGGATTCGCGCGGCGGCAGGCGCCGCTGATCAGCGGCGCTCGGCGCCCTGGCGGGCGGTGCCGCTCTCGATCCGCTCGAGGCGGGAGGCGACGGTGCGCAGCAGGCCGAGGCTCGCCTGCTCGCGCTCGATGGCGCGGCGCAGGACGAGGAGGGTGGCGATCGCCTCGCGGCGGATGCCGAAGGCCTGGAAGGTCGCCAGCAGCTCGTCGACCTGGGCGCGGATCTCGGCCGCCCTCCCCTGGCGGAGCCAGACGGCGAGCAGATCGAGGGTGACGATCGCCGCGGCGTAGGGGAGCGCCCGGTCGACGAAGCCGCGGCGCACCTCGTCGAAGGCGCGCTCGGCGGCATCGAGGTCGCCCAGGCCGCAGGCGATCCGCCCCTCCAGCGCGCGCAGGCGCAGCGCGTTCAACGGCTCGCCATAGAAGTCGGTGAGGCGGCGGGCATCGCGCAGCAGGCGGCGGGCGGTGAGGAAACGGCCGCAGTCGATGGTGAACAGCAGGGTGTTGTGGATCGCCGCGGCGAAGAGCATCGGATCGCTCTGCGGCTCGATCGACTTGAGCCCGGCGGAGAGCAGCTCCAGCGCCTGCTCGGGATAGCCGGCATAGCCGGCGTGGAGGCCCTTGGAGACCAGGGCGCGGCCGGCGAGGTGGAGATCGCCCAGGCTCCGGTAGAGGTCGTGCACGGCGTCGAGCAGCCGGAAGGCCTCGGCGAACCGGCGCTGGGCGACGAAGAGCGAGGCGGCGCGGTCGGCGAGGGCAGCGACGAGCAGCGGGTCGCGGCTGCCGCGCGCCGCGAGGTCGAGAGCGCGCAGGAAGGCCGCCTCCGAGCGTGCGAAGTCGCCGACGACGCGGTACGAGTTGGCGAGCTCGAGGAGCGCGCGCGCCTGCAGATCGGCGTGGAGCGGCGCGCCGCCGCAGCGCACGGGATCGAGCCCGGCGGCGAGGTTGCCGGCGAGCCGGGCGAGCAGGAGCATGCCGTGGGGATCGCGGTGACGCAGCCACCGCGCCGCGTCGAGGAAGACTTCGGCGCGCGCCCAGCCGCGGAGGCCACGGTCGACGGCGCTCTCCGCGGCCGCCGGCGGCCGCGAGGCCGGCGCCTGGCCGCGGCTTCCCACCGCCCGCCGCGCCTCGGCGAGCGCCGCGGCGTGCCGCAGAGCGAGGGCGCAGGCACGGAAGATGGGGAACTCGTACTCCCCACCGGCGGCCGACGGCTTCGCCGCGCGGGGAGTGTGGAGGGCGACCGCGGTCGGCGCCAGGCTCTCGGCGCAGTCCCGGCAGACGAGCAGGTGCGAGGCGATCTCGCGCACCGCCACCGGGCTCAGCCGGCCGCGCAGGAAAGCCTCCACCTCGGCGGGGGCGGGATGCGCGACGGCGCTACCCTCTGCTGGCTCGTTCATCGTCGACACGGATCCTGGGTGCGAAGTCGCCCGTGGATTCTCTCACATCTGAGCACGAGTTTTCGCAATCCTTCCGATCCCGGCCGTCTCGTCGGCCGCGGCGCTCCCTCCCCCGCTCCCCGGCAGGTCGGTCGGCCTGCCGAGCGGCCTAGCGCGGCCGGGACGTCGCGGCGGCGGTCGCCACCTGCGGCGCCGCGGCGGCCGCCGTGCCGCCTGGCGAGCTGCTCACCGACTTGACCCGAAAGCCGTTGGGATCGACGCCGACGCCCTCGTTGGCGACCAACCGGACGAGCCGCCGCCAGGCTTCGACCCACGGCGCCGACAGGCCGGCGGCGTTGGCGGCGGGTGCGATGGACAGGGTGGCGGCCAGCGCCAGGGCGCCGGCCGAGATGCGAACGGTCCGCGTGGACATCTTCATGGGAGCTCCCTCGTCCCGCGGTCGCATCGAGACCCGGCATGGGCTCGGGCACCGCGGGGCAACGCACTCTACGCGTTGCGTCTCTTCTCTACCTCTTGTGCCCTCACTCGGCGAAAAGCGAATCCACGTGAGCCCGGCGACAACTCGCATCGCCCCCGCCGCGGCCGATCTCGCCCCGGCGGGACGCCGATGCCGGGGCGCGCCGCCCCGCCGAGCCATGCCGATCCATATAATCGCGACGCTCGGGCGCCTCGCAGCCCGCGGCCGCCCTTTGCAGCCAGCCCAGCCGGCCCACCCGCCCCCGAAAGGACTGTCCGCCATGCAGAGCACCCCGAGAGAGAGCCGCACCTCCGCCGCTGGCCTGCTGCCAACGATGCTCGCGCTGGTGGCGCTGGCGCTCCCCGCCGCCGGGCAGGCGCGCCCGGCGACCCCGCCAGCGGCGGCGGCGCAGCCGGTGCAGCGGCCGGCGCAGCAGCTGCCGCCGGCCCTCGCCGATGCTCTGGCGACCGTCGACCACGGCGACCTCGCCGGCGGCATCGCCAAGCTCGAGGCGCTCAGGCGGCAGGATCCGTCGCCGCAGGTGCTCACCGCCCTCGGCGCCCTCTACCTCAAAGCCAACCGGGCGGCCGAGGCGCTGGTGGTGCTGAAACCCCTCGCCAACGACTCCGACGCCAATCCAGCGACGCTCTACAACGCCGGCCTGGCGGCGTTCGCGGTCGGCCAGAAGCAGCTCGGGACGCGATACCTCGAGCGCGCCGTCGTCGTCGAGCCGGTGTCTCCCGCGGCGCGCGAGCTGGGGCTCGTCGATGCGCGGGACGGCCGGGCGGCCGACGCCTACCGGCTGCTCCGCCCCTGGGCCCTGAGCTCGCCGGAGGACGTCGAGGCGCGCCTCGCCGCCGCCCTCCTCGCCCTCCATTTCAAGCAGACCGCCGACGCCGCCAAGCTCCTCGCCGGCCTGCCGGCGAAGAGCTCCCGCGCGCAGCTGCTGCGCGGCGAGCTGGCGCTCCGCCAGGGACGCGCCAAGGACGCCGTGGCGCTGCTGCGGCCGCTGGCGCCGGCGGCTCCGTCGGGGCAGCCGGTCGAGGCCGGTTTCGCGGCCGACGCCCGCCGGCTCCTCGGCGAGGCCTATCTGGCCGCCGGCCAGCCGGGGGAGGCCGTGCTCCTCCTCCAGGCCCAGGCGCAGAGCGACCCGTCGGCGGCCCTCCTGGTCGCCAACGGCCAGGTCCGCCAGGGCGATCTCAAGGCCGGGCTGGCGACGCTCACCCCCTGGGCGCCGAAGATCACCGCGGCGCAGAATCCCCGCGACCCCGACTTCGTCGCCGAGATGGCGCTCGCCTACGGCCGCCTGCTCTCGGCCAGCGGCCGGCAGCAGGAGGCCGCCGCGGCGCTGCAGACGGCGACCCGCCTGACGCCGGAGAACGTCGAGGCGTGGCAGGACTACGCGGCGGCGCTCGCCGCCCTGGGGAAGAGGGACGAGGCGGCGAAGGCGCTCGCCCACGCCAAGCAGGCGGCCCAGCCGCCGCCGGGCGGCAAGGGGTAGGAGCGGTCGGCTTGCGGTCCTGCCCCGCGCCGGCGCTGGCGGCGCTGCTCGTCACCGGCGCGATCGCGGCGGCCGCCGCCCTCGCCGCCGCGAGCCGGCCGCCTACTGCGCCGCCGGCGCCTGCCGCGCATTCCGCCGCCGCCGATCCGGGCGCCGCCCTGACGGCCTTCGCGGCGACCGATCCAGCCGACGACGCGGCGGCGCGGGCGGCGGCGGAGCGCCTGATGGCCGCGCTGCCGGCGGCGGCGCTGGCGCGCGGGCTCGGCGACGGCACGATCGGCGGCGGCGAGCTGGCCGCCAGCGACGATCGGCGCGATCGCGCGATCGCGGTCCTCGCCGCCGCCGTCGCCGGCGCCGGAGATCGCCAGCTCTCCCAGCTGGTCTCCTACGTGGCGGCGGCCGGCCTCGCGCCGCCGCTCCGCGACCGCCTGCTATGGGCGATCGGCGCGCGCCGGCCGGGGGTCGACTTCGCGCGGCTCGAGTCGCTCGCCGCCGCCTGGGGCGCCCTGCCGCGGCGGAGCGCCAGCCGCGAGCTGTCGCCGGGCGCCGAGCGCCTCACCTTCGCCGCCGACGACGGCGGTGACTCCGGCGATGCCGGCGATGCCGGCGCCATTGCCGCCTCGATCTTCTCGCTCCCCTCCGCCTTCTTCGACGCCGAGCCGGCGGCCGCCTTCCTCGCCGGCGTGCGCCGCGCCGACCCGCGGCGCACGCTCGTCGCGCTCACCGACCTGCCTCTCCGCCTCGCCCTCGCCGAGCCGGCGCGGCGCCTCGGCGTCACCCTCCTCGAGACCTACGGCCGGCCCTACTCGCCCTGGCCGCGCGACCCCTTCACCCTCGCTCGCGGCAGGGGACAGCGCGTCGTCGCCCTGCTTCGCCCCAACCTCCAGCCCGGCCGCGAGGCGGACTCGACGCTGGGGATCGAGCTGGTGCGCGACCTGCCGCCGGCGCTCGACGCCGCCTGGGGCGGCGCGCGTTGGGAGCGGGCGGCCGTCCCCTTCCACAACGGCCAGCTCCTCCTCGCCGGCGGCGCCGTCTGGATGAGCCTCCACAGCCTCGAGCCGCGCATCCTGGCGTTGCTCGGTCTGGCCCGCGTGCCGGTCGAGAGCTTCGCCACCGCGGCGGGGATCGGGCGCTACCTCGCCGCGGCACGGCGGGCGGCCGCCGAGCTCGCGGCGCTCTACGGCCGGCCGGCGCGCTTCGTCCATCCGCTGCCGGCGGCGGGCGGCGCAGCGGCCCGCGGGGCCGACGCGGAGCGCGCGAAGCTCATGACACAGATCGGCGGCGGCGCCGGCTACGACCTCGACTCGCTGGTGACCTTCCTGCCGGCGGTGTCTGGCGACCAGCGTCGAAACCAGCATCAAGGGCGCGAGCGGGCGCTGGTCGCCGACGTGACAGCCGGGCGGGCGCTCCTCGCCGGCCTCGGCGAGGCCGATTGGCGGGCGCTCGCCGCCACCTACGACCTCGCCGCCGAGAGCCTGCCGCGCGAGCTGGCGGCGGCGCAGCAGGCGCCGCGGCCGACCGCCCTCGCCGGCTTCCTCGAGCTGGTCGCCCGCCAGCTCGAGGCGGACGGTCTCGAGGTGCGCCGGCTGCCGCTCGTCTTCGTGCCGACGGCGCTGCTCCGCGACCGCCGGGGCGTCGCGCACCCCGACTTCCTGCTCGGCTGGAACAACGTCGTCGTCGAGCGGCGCGACGGCAGCCTCCGCGCCGAGGGCTTCGCCGCGGGCCTGCCGGCCGGCGACTCCCTCGCCGGCGCGACCTTCGCCGCCGCCGGTGCCCATCTCGACCTGCTGCCGCCGCTCGTCCATAGCGTCGTCCTCAACGGCGGCTATCGCTGCGCCTCGAACCACCTGCGCGCGCCCTGACGCCGCCGCCGGGGCACACCGATTGCACCCTCTGCCTGCCGACGCGACGGCCGCCGAGAAAGCCGGGATCGGCCCTCAGAACGTCGCGGACGAAAGGAGCGCACTCCAATGCTCGAGCGAAGACACCAGGACGGCGCGATCTGGAAAGGCATCGCCGCCGGCGTCGCCGGCGGCCTCGTCGCCGCCTACGTGATGAACCAGTTCCAGGCGGTGACGAAGAAGATCTCCGCGTCCGCCGACAAGGGGAAGCCGAAGGCGAAGAGAGGAAAGGGCGAGGCGCAGAAGAGCTCCGGCGAGGATGCCACGGTGAAGACCGCCGAGGCGATCGCCGGCACCTGGGGCCACCGGCTGAGCAAGGACAAGAAAGAGCTCGCCGGTCCCGCCGTCCACTACGCCTTCGGCGCCACCATGGGCGGCGTCTACGGCGCGCTCGCCGAGCTCTCCCCGGCGGTGGCGACGGCCGCCGGCGTGCCCTTCGGCGCCGCCGTCTGGCTCGCCGCCGACGAGGTGGCGGTGCCGGCCCTCGGCCTGTCGAAGAGCCCCGGCGAGTTCCCGCCCTCGGTGCACGCCTATGCCTTCGCCTCGCACGCGGTCTACGGCCTGACCACCGACCTCGTGCGGCGCGCCGTGCTGCGCGCGCTCGACTAGCAACCCGCTAGACGCCGGTCGGCGAGCGGCCGCCGGCGGCGAACGCCTCGGCGGTCACCCGATGCCGATAGTCGAAGAGGCGCTCGAGCTTGCGGCGGACGAAGGCGCCGCCGAAGAGCCGGCCGAGGGCGCCGAGCGGCAGAGCGTACTCGACCTCGTCGGCGAGGATCGAGGCGCGCGGCCCGGCCGGCTCCATGCGGTGGGTGTGCTGCCAGCGGGCGAAGGGGCCGCTCACCTGGACGTCGCGAAACTGGCGCCCCGGCACGACGTCGGAGATCCGCGACACCCAGCCGAGGCGGAAAGGACCGACGCCGATGCGGAGCGTCACCAGGTCGCCGTCGCGGACGCCGGAGGCGCCGACGACCTCGACCGGCTCCCAGGGAGGGGTGAGCCGCGCCAGCGCGTCCGGCGACTCGTGCCAGCGAAAGAGGTCCTCCGCCGAAGCGGCGATCGCGCTACGGCGGACGAATCGTTCGATCCTCATCGGGCCGGCTCCCGCGGCAGCGCCGCGGGGAGAGCCGCCGTGGCACTCTCTCTGCATCCCATCCCGGCGGTTTCGGTCCCCAATCCGTGGGCCGCGGAGCCGCGCTGCCGGCTATCGAGGAGGATCGTCATGGAGGATCTGTTCCGCCGGATCGCGCGCGCCGGCTCCGCCGTTTTCGGCTCCGCCTGGGCGTTCATCGGCGCCATCGCCATCATCCTCCTCTGGGCGGTCAGCGGGCCGCTCTTCCACTTCTCCGACACCTGGCAGCTGATCATCAACACCGGCACGACGATCGTCACCTTCCTCATGGTCTTCCTCATCCAGAACACCCAGAACCGCGACTCGAAGGCCCTCCACCTGAAGCTCGACGAGCTGCTCTGCGCCATCCGCGAGGCGCGCACCGGGCTCGTCGGCCTCGAGCACCTGCCCGACTCCGACCTCGACAAGCTGGAGCTCGAGTTCAAGCAGGCGGCGCGCACCGAGGCGAGGGGGGAGGCGCAGACGACGACGGAGGAGACCACCCGCAAGACCCTCACCGACCAGGGGATCGAGCCGGCCGGCGCCACATAGAACCGGCGGTCGATCAGCCGGCGAGCGCTTCCCGCACCCTCTCCATGCCGGCATTGCCGCCGGAGAGGATGATCCCCACCCGCTTGCCGCGGAACGGCGCGCCGCCGGATTCCCCGCCGCGGAGGCTGCCGAAGGCCGGATTCTGCAGGACCGCGGCGAGGCCGGCGGCGCCGGCGGGCTCGACGATCACCTTGAGCTCGCGGACGATGTGCGCCATCGCGGCGAGGATCGACGCGTCGTCGACGGTGAGCACGCCGGTCGCATGGCGGCGGATGAGCGCGAAGTTCGCCTCGCCGGGCTTGGGGGCGGTCAGGCCGTCGGCGATGGTGGAGATGCGCTCGGGAGCGGTCGGCACACCGGCGGCGAGCGAGCGCACGATGCCGTCGGCGCCGACCGGCTGGATGCCGTAGACCGCGAGCCGCGGCGCCAGCGCGCGGGCGGCGAGGAGCGCCCCGGCGAGCAGACCGCCGCCCGAGGCCGGCACGGCGAGGACGTCGAGATCCGGCTCGTCCTCCAGCAGCTCCCAGGTGGCGGTGGCGGCGCCGGCGATCACCTGCGCGTCGTCGAAGGGGTGGACGAGGGTGTAGCCGTGCGCCCGCTGCAGCTCGGCGAGGCGCGCGAAGGCCTGAAAGGCGCTGGTGATTCCATCCTTGTCGATGGTGGCGCCGAGCGCCGCCACCGCGGCGAGCTTCTCGGGGACCGCCGTCTCCGGCATGACGACGACGAGGCGCGCCCCCGCCTCGCGCGCGGCGTGGGCGGCCCCCAGGGCGGCGTTGCCCGCCGAGACGGTGACCAGGCCGCGCGCCAGCTCGGCGGCGGAGAGCGAGAGGATCTTGTTGAGCGCCCCCCGCACCTTGAACGAGCCGGTGATCTGCAGACACTCGGTCTTGCAGACGAGCCGCGCCGAGGCGAGGGCGTCGAGCCCGTCGGAGCGCAGGACGGGCGTCCGCCGCACGCGCCCAAGGAGCGTGCGGCGGGCGGCGAGAACGTCCGGGATGTCGGGAATGTCGGCCGGCAGTGCCGTCGTCGATTCGCTCACCGGTTCCGCCGCAACTGGCGCTCAGCCCAGCAGCTCGAGCGCCGTGGCCACCGCCTCGGCCGGCGCCACCAGCCGCTTCTCGCGGTCGCGGCGCAGCGACACCTCGACCTTACCGTCGGCGAGCGACTTGGCGCCGACGACGATGCGCAGCGGGATGCCGATCAGGTCGGCATCCTTGAACTTGACCCCCGGCCGCTCGTCGCGGTCGTCGTAGAGGACGTCGATCCCCCGCCCCTGCAGCTCGGCGTAGAGGCCGTCGGCGGTGCCGGCGACCGCCGCGTCGTCGGGGTTCAGCACCGCGAGCAGCACCTCGAACGGGGCGAGCGGCCGCGGCCAGACGATGCCATCCTTGTCGTGGTTCTGCTCGATCGCGGCGGCGACCGTGCGGCCGATCCCCAGCCCGTAGCAGCCCATGATCATGGGGTGCTCGGCGCCCTGCTCGTCGGTGTAGTTGCACTTCATCGACTCGGAATACTTGGTCCCCAGCTTGAAGATGTGGCCGACCTCGATGCCGCGGAAGAGCTCGAGCGTGCCGTCGCAGCGCGGGCAGGGATCGCCGCCGGTGACGAGGAGGAGATCCGCCCAGGCTGAAGGCTCGGCGTCCCGCCCCCAGTTGACCCCCGTCAGGTGGGCGCCGCCGCGGTTGGCGCCGGCGACGAAGTCGGCGAGGCCGCGGACCGACTCGTCGGCGATGAGGCGCACCTCGCGCGGCAGCCCCACCGGCCCGGCATAGCCGACCGGCGCGCCGGTCGCCTGCTGGACGCGCTCCTCGCTCGCCAGGACGGCCATCTCGACGTCGAGGAAGTTCGCCAGCTTGACCTCGTTGACCTCGCGGTCGCCGCGCACGGCGACGGCGACGAGCCCCTTGCTGGTGTCGTAGACGAGCGTCTTCACCAGCCGCTCGGGGGCGACGCCGAGGAACGCCGCGACTTGCGCGATGCTGCTCTGCCCCGGCGTCGGCACCTCCTGGAGCGCCGCGCCGCCGCCCGCCGCCGGCGGGTTCTCGACCTTGCGCCGCTCCGCCTTCTCGACGTTCGCCGCGTAGCCGCAGGAGGCGCAGCGGACGACCGCGCTCTCGCCGGTCGCGGCGACCACCATGAACTCGTGCGACGCCGAGCCGCCGATTGCCCCGGTGTCGGCCTCGACCACCGTGTAGTCGAGCTGGCAGGCCTCGAAGATCCGGCAGTAGGCGCGGCGCATGTCCTCGTAGGTCACGTCGAGGCTGGCGGCGTCGGCGTGGAAGGAGTAGGCGTCCTTCATGAGGAACTCGCGGCCGCGCATGAGGCCGAAGCGCGGGCGGATCTCGTCGCGGAACTTGGTCTGGATCTGGTAGAGCGAGACCGGCAGCTGGCGGTAGCTCTTGAGGTCGCGGCGCACGATGTCGGTCACCACCTCCTCGTGCGTCGGCCCGAAGACGAAGTCGCGCTCGTGGCGGTCGCGGATGCGCAGCAGCTCCTTGCCGTAGCGCTGCCAGCGCCCCGACTCCTGCCATAGCTCGGCCGGCTGGATCGCCGGCATGGTGAGCTCCAGGGCGCCGATGGCGTCGAGCTCGCGGCGCACGATGGTCTCGAGCTTGGCGATGCTGCGCCAGCCGAACGGCAGGTAGGTATAGATCCCCGCGGCGGTCTTCTTGATCATGCCGGCGCGGACCATCAGCTGATGGGAGACGACCTCCGCGTCGTTGGGCACCTCGCGGGTGGTGTAGAGGTAGTAACGGCTCCAGCGCATGAACCCTCCGTCCTTCAGAGCCAGCCGCCGGCGACCGGCGGCCGCAGATCCCTACTTCTTCTGGCCTTTGCGGACCCGCTCGAGGAGCCGCGTGCTGTCCTTCATGAACTCCATCATCCGCTCCTCGAGCACCTCGCCGCGGGCGCCGAGCTTGCGCGCATGGGCGAGGACGCTCCGCGCGCGGTCCTCCTCGCCGGAGGCGAGGAGCGCCATGCCGAGATGGGTGAGGGTGGTCGAGGTGGGGCCGAGCTCGCTCGACTTGGAGAGGAAGTCGATCGCCTTGTCGAACTCCTTGCGCTTGTAGTGCACCCAGCCGAGGGCGGCGAGCGGGAACTGCTTGAGCTCGTCCGGCGACAGCTCGACCGACCGCTTGGCGTAGTCGAGGGCCTCGTCGAGATCCTCCTCCATCTCCGCCAGGTTGCAGGCCATCTCGTAGTAGGCGATCGTCTTGGTGAAGTTGGACGACCCCTCGTCGAGCAGCCGCTTGCCGATGCGGTTCCCCTCGCGAAACTTCCCCTGGCTGCGCAGCGCCTCGATGAGCGCCGCGTAGGCCGTCGCCGCCAGCATCTCGCCGGGGTTCAAGTCGAGCACCTTCCTGGTCACCGCCTCGATCTCCTGGCTGCGGTTGAGATGCAGGCAGAGGAGGGCGTACGACATGAGGAGCGTCGGGTTGTCGGCGTCGAGCGACAGCGCCCGGCGATAGCAGACGAGCGCCTGCTTGACGTTGTCGCGGGCGAGGAAGTCCTCGGCCTTGCGGAACCACTTGCCCGCCTCGCCGTCGACCTTGGGGAGCGGCACCCCGGCGTGCCCCGAGAGGTAGCGCACGAGATCCTGGTACTGCAGCTTCTTGGGGTTCAGCCGCTGCGCCTGGCGGAAGGCGTCGAGCGCCTTGCGGTTCCAGTGGCGGTCGAGGTAGACCAGCCCGAGCAGGTGGTAGGCGGTCTCGAAGGCCGGGTCGTGGCGCACCGCCTCCTCGAGGTGGCGGGTCGCCGCCGACAGCTTCCCCATCTCGTAGAAGCAGCTGCCGAGGAGGTAGAGCGCCTGCGGCACCGGATCGAGCGCCGCCGCCCGCTCGAGGAAGAGCACCGCCTTGGCGAGGTTCCCCTGGCCGGCGTAGACGGCGCCGAGGCTGAAGTGCGGCAGGAAGGAGTCCGGGTAGAGCGCCACGGCGCGCTTCAGGCTCTCCTCGGCGCGCTGGTGGTCGCCGCGCTCGTAGTCGATGACGCCGCTGTAGACGAGCCCCTCGTAGTGGTCCGGCTTGACCTCGAGGACGCGCATGAAGAAGCCCAGCGCCGCCTCGGTCTCCCCCTCGTTGAAGTGGGTCTCGCCGAGGAAGTAGGCGAGCTCGTAGTTGTCGCGGTCGAGCTTGAAGGCGGCCTCGAGAGCAGCCACCGCGCGCTCGATGTCGAAGGCGAAGAGGGCGTACTCGGCATCCTCCAGGTGCTGCAGGAAGACCTTCCGCTTGTCGCCGTGGTGGAGCGCGGCGATGCGCTCCTTGACGGCGACGAAGCGCTCGCGCTTCTCGAGCGCCAGGAGCTGGTAGTCCATCTTGGACTCCCAGAGGTCGTTCCACTCCTCCCAGCCGACGAAGCGCTTCTGCTCGAGGAGCTCGCGGAGCGCCGTCAGGCCGGTCTGGTTGATGAGGATGTTCTTCTCCTGCTTGTGGAGCGCCCCGAGGAGCTGGCGCACGGTTTCGGCGGTGCGCTTGACGGCCTCTTCGAGGATCGAGATCCGCTCGAGGAGGTGCTCGTCGAACGAGAAGCTCTCCTCGGAGCTCTCCTCGTAGCTCTCCTCCTCCTCGGCGACGACGCCGGAGACGACGAGGAGCTTCTGGTGGCAGCGGACGCAGAACTCGAGGTCGTCGGTGTTGAGCGCGCCGCAGACCTGACAGTACATGCCGTGCGTCCTCGAGCCGGCCGGCTCGCTCTGGCTCACGCTTCCCCGTAGGTGTAGAAGCCGCGGCCGGACTTGCGGCCGAGGTGCCCCGCGTCGACCATCTTCACCAGCAGCGGGCAGGGGCGATACTTGGGGTCGCCGAACCCCTCCTGGAGGACGCGCAGGATGTCGAGACAGACGTCGAGGCCGATCAAGTCGGCGAGGGCGAGCGGCCCCATCGGGTGGTTCATCCCCATCTTCATCACCGCGTCGATCGCCTCCGCCTTGCCCACCCCCTCGTGGAGGCAGAAGACGGCCTCGTTGATCATCGGCATCAGCACGCGGTTGGAGACGAAGCCCGGCGCATCGTGGACCTCGACCGGCGTCTTCCCCATGCGCCGGGCGGCGGCCTCGACGCGGGCGTAGGTCTCGTCGCTCGTCGCCAGGCCGCGGATCACCTCGACCAGCTGCATCAGTGGCACGGGGTTCATGAAGTGCATGCCGATCACCTTCTCCGGCCTGCGCGTGGCGGCGGCCAGACGGGTGATCGAGATCGAGCTGGTGTTGGTGGCGAGGAGCGTCGCCGGCGGGCAGGCGCGGTCGAGCTCGGCGAGGACCTTCTCCTTGACCGCGAGCTTCTCGACCACCGCCTCGACGACGAGGTCGGCCGCGGCGAGCTCGCCGAGGTCGCCGCCGTGGCGGAGGCGGCTCAAGCTCTGGTCGCGCTCCTCGGCGGAGAGCTTCCCCTTGCCGACCAAGCGCTCCAGCCCCTTGCCGATCTGCGCCAGGCCGCGCTCGAGCGCCGGCGCCGCGGCGTCGACGAGGATCACCTCGAAGCCGCTCTGCACGGCGACCTGCGCGATGCCGTGGCCCATCGTCCCGGCACCCACCACCCCGACCGTCTGGATCTCGGACATCACGACCCCCATCGACAGCTCCATCGCCAACCATCGCGAACGCGCCGCGCTCCCCGTCCCCGGCGAATGGACGGGCCGCGGTGCGGCATAAGAGGTGAAGCGTACGGGATGGTGGACGGGGGGTCAACTCGTTGGCGGGTGAGCGATCCCCCGGAATCGCACAGACCGCTCGGCTATTGCGAAGCCGGATTCATCCGGCGCCTCTCGTAGCACGGGCATTCATGCCCGTGCGGGCGCGGCTCGGCGTCGCGACAGGTCAACCTCGCGACGACCACTGCTTCGGATCTCGTTTCGAGTGAAAGCAGGCAATGACGACACTTTCCTCTGGTTCGACCAGATAGAGAATTCCGTAGGAAAACCGGCGCAGCAGTGCGCGTCGCACCTCGCCTCGTACTTTCGGGAATCGCTCCGGCGTTTCCTCGACAATGGAGAGCATCTGCCGTGCAATGACAAGAAACTCGGGCCCAGGCCTCTTCGCTGCGACTCGTACCAGCGGACGGGTTCCCCGATCTCGGCGGCCGCCTGCGGGCGAACCCGCAGGATCGACCTCAAGAAATGGACTCTTCGATCTTTTTCAACGCTTCACGCCAGGCTGTACCGGGATCCCGATCCCGACGGAACTCCTCCAAGCGACGATCCAGCTCTTCGGCCTGCGCGGGAGTTAGCAGCAAGGCTCCCTGGAGCTCAGCGACGCTGTCCCAGAGCTCCTCGGCAAGCTCCACTCGTTCGTCGATGGTGAGGTGGCTGAAGTCGAAACCTGCTCGTGACATAACTGAATTCTACGCCTCTCCGGCACGGCAGCCCAGCCGGCTCTGCAGCGCAGGCCCAGCCCAGCAACGCACCTCCGCACGGGCATGAATGCCCGTGATGTGAGAGGCGCCGGATAAATCCGGCTTCGCGGTATGGAGACCGCGTCGAGCTAGGAAGGTTCCGAGGTCGCGCTTGCAGGTACGGAGCCGCCGCTGCCGCGCTTCGCGCGCAGCGTTCGCGCCTACGCCGTCTCGAGATCGAACCAGGGCTCGCGGCGGCCGAACTTGGTGGAGAGCGCCGCCCCGACGCCGATGAGGCTGGCG
Organism: uncultured Acidobacteriota bacterium; assembly: GCA_963755825.1. Classification (GTDB taxonomy): domain Bacteria; phylum Acidobacteriota; class Thermoanaerobaculia; order Multivoradales; family UBA5704; genus DATBQN01. Next base: position 2,861,017 of record CAVWLA010000001.1, read on the forward strand.
GCGGTCCAGGCCCAGATGCCGATCCAGGGGATGAACTTGAGGGCGCCGAGGATGAGCAGGCCCCAGGTCGCCGCGGTCAGCGGGCGCACACGGCGGTGGACGAGGCGCCGGGAGATCCAGTCGCCGAGGGCGTAGAAGACGGCGATCATCCCCCAGAGCTTGAGGACGAGGGCGAAGAGGACGACGAGGACGAGCAGCGGCACCCCGATGAGGGCGCCGGCGAAGGCGGAGAGGAAGAGGGCGGTCAGCAGGATGGCGAGGACGCCGGTCAAACCGATGAAGAAGCTGCGGAAGGGATCGCGCCGCACGTCGTCGGCGGTCCCCAGGACCTCGCGGCCGCTCGCCGCGAAGAAGAGCAGGACGAGCGCCGCCCAGGCGGCGAGGAGGGCGACCTTGGCGCCGAGGACGATCGGCGAGGCGGCGGAGAGGCCGAGGGTCGGCCCCTCCATGAGCGTCAGCCAGGCCGACGAGGCGGTGGGATAGGAGACCGAGCGGCCGCCGATGCGCGCCCCCGGCGCGGCGTCGATCGCGCCGCCCAGGGCGTAGACGTCGCCGTCGACGAGGGCCGAGGGGGTGAGGCGGACGCTGCCGCCGAGGACGATGACGTCGCCGGCGACGCGCCCCGAGATCTCGATCGAGCCCTGCAGCGCGGCGACGTCCGAGAGCACCTCGCCGTCGACGACGAGGTCGCGGCCGATCGCCACCAGCTGGTGGCGGGCGACGCTCCCCTTCTCCAGCCGGAGGGCGACCTTCCTCGCCGAGCCGAGAGCCGGCCGAGCGGCGGACGGGAGCGGCGCGGTGGCGGCGGCGGTTGTCGAGGTCGCAGCAGGCGCCGGGCTCGGCGCCGCCCCGGCGGCCACGGCAGCCATGCCGGCCACAGCCGCGAGCCAGAGCGCGGCGGTCACGCGGACGGTGGCGGGCGGGCGCCGGCTCAGTGTGAGGAGCTCCGGCGGTGGGCGCGCTCGGCCGCGGGTGCCGAGCGGCGCGCGCGGAGCAGGCGGACGAGCAGGAGGTCGAGGCTCACCACGCCGGCTGCGAAGGCGGCGAGGACGAGGCGCGAGGAGAGGAGGTCCGCCACCACCAGGCCCATCGACTTCCAGGTGGCGCCGAGCAGGCCGGCGCCGGTCGCGAGGGCGGCACGGACGAGGCCGAAGACGGCGGCGGCGATGCCGGCGAGCGACGGGGCGACGGCGGCGGCGTGCCCGCCGCCCATGCTGCCGGCGAGCCAGGGCAGGGCGACGGCGAGGCTGGCGAGGAGGACGAAGACGGCGACCGGGAGAGCCCAGGCGCGCGGGCTGCGCGACTCCCAGCCGCTCGCCGGCAGCGCCGCCATGACGGCCTGCCGGAAGTCGGCCCGGACGGGGAGGCTGCCCTGCTCGAGCACCTCGGCGAGCCGCAGCAGGGCGCGGCGCTCGGCCTGGCAGTCGGCGCACGAGCCGAGGTGCGCGGCGAGCCGGCCGGAGCGGTCGGCCGGCAGGTCGCCGTCGACCTCGAGGTGCAGCCACTCGCGAAACGTGTCGTGATCCGGCGTATTCATGCTCGCCCCTGCTCCGCCCCGTGCCGGCGGCTGGTGGATCGGTCGGTGTCGATCGGCGTCGATCAGCTCGCTGCCGATCAATCTGTATCAATCGCTGTATCGATCGGCGCTCACCGCCGATCGAGCGGCGTCAATCCGTGATGAATTCCCGCAGCTTCTCCTTGAGCATCTGGCGGCCGCGAAAGAGCTTGTTCTTGACCGTGCCGAGCGGCATCCCCTTCATCCGCGCGATCTCCTCGTAGGCGAGCTCGGCCATGTGGCGCAGCAGGATCAGCTCGCGATACTCCCAGGGCAGCCCGTCGATCGCCTGCTGGATGGCGTCGCCACGCTCGCGGTTGCGCATCTCCCCGTAGGGGCCGCGGTCGCCGCTCGGCAGCTCCCAATCGCGCGCCTCCCCGTCGACGTCCTCGTGCTGCAGGGAGACCAGCTTCAGCCGCCGCCGCCGGATCTGGTCGATCGCCGCGTTCTGCGCCACCCGGAACAGCCAGGTCGAGAACTTGTACTGCGGATCATAGCGATCGAGCACCTGGTACACCTTGACGAAGACCTCCTGCGCCATGTCGTGCGCGTCGTCGGCGTTGCGCAGCAGGCGGAAGAGGTAGTTGACGAGCCGTCCCTGGTAGCGTTCGATGAGCTCGCCGAAGCGATCCCGCTCGCCGCCGAGGACGGCGGCGACCAGCTCTTCGTCGGTCGATTGCTCCGCGCCCCGCGTCATGGGTGAATACGCAAGCTCGCAGGCAAGGTTGCAGGCTCCCGCCGCGGCTTCCCTCAGCGCTCCCGGCTCTGCAGCCAGCGGCCGATGAGGAAGAGCGCGGCGCCGACGGCGGCGATGACGAGCTCGACGCGGACGGCGCCGTTGACGAGCCCGATCAAGAGCGCCGAGCCGACGATCACCAGGGCGATGAGCTGGAGGGACCAGCCGAGTCCGGCGAGCATCAGGCGACCATCAGGATGCGCGGGACCTGCTCAGGACTGCGGCTTGGCGTCGCGCAGATCGCCGCGGTCGGTGAGCAGGCCGTGCGCGGAGCCGTCGAGGAGCGCCAGGAGATCCTTCTCGATGCCGTGCGGCGCGCTCTCGACGATGCGGCCCACCTCGCGGCCGCCCCGCTCGACGACGAAGGTCGGCACGTAGCGCAGATCGACCCCCTGGAGGAGCGCCGCCGGCTCCTGCTTGCCGGGATCGACTGCGATGTAGGTGACCGGGAACGGCAGCGGCCTGCCGGCGGTGTCGAGCGCACGCCAGAAGCGGCTCACCTCGCGCCGGCTGTCGCCGCACCAGCTCCCCAGATAGATGGTGAGGGTGGCGCCGGGGGCGACGGCGGCGAGCGCTTGCGCCGTCTTCGCGTCGACGACGGAGCCGGCCTCGACCTGCACCCACTCCGGCACCGCCGCCTCCATCCGCGCGCGGTCGGTCCGCCCGAGGACGATCTCCCGCGGCGCGGCCGCAGCGACCGGGGTCCCCGCAGCCGGCGCCGGCGGGATCGCCGGTGTCGCCGGCGGCGCGGGGGAGGCGTGGAGGGGAGCCTGCGGCGGCTCGGCGGCGGCGACCTGCACCGCCGGAGCCAGAGCCAGAGCGACGAGAGCGAGGGCCGAGAGGCCGCAGCGTGCCGAGCGATTCATGGGGCGCCGAGTCTACCATCGGCGGCGGCGGCGCTCCGCCGCCGGCATCGTCGTCGGCACGCCGCTCGCCGGTGTCGGCAGGCGGCTAAGGGATCTCCCGCACCTTGTCCATGCGGTCGCCGGCGGCGAGGCGATCGACGACGTCGAGACCCTCCACGACCTCGCCGAACGCGGTGAAGCCGCCGTCGAGGTGGGGCTGCGGCGAGAGGGTGAAGAAGAACTGGCTGCCGCCGGTGTCGGGGCCGGAGAGCGCCATGCCGACGACGCCGCGGGCGTAGCGCAGGCGGCCGATCTCGTCGGAAAGGGTGTATCCCGGCCCGCCGTAGCCGTCGCCGCGCGGATCGCCCCCCTGCACGACGAAGTCGGGGACCACGCGGTGAAAGGTGAGGCCGTCGTAGAAGCCCTGGGCGGCGAGGTCGAGGAAGCTGATGCAGGTGAGCGGCGCGTGCGGGCAGTCGAGCTGCAGGACGATGTTGCCCTTGGCGGTCCGCATCTCGACCCGGTGCGGCCGGCGGGTCCGTTGCACGATGACGCGGTACTCGTCGAGCGAGCGCAGCGCCACCGGCGCCGGCTCCGCCGGGGCCGGGCGGTCGAGCCGGGCGAGCGCGGCGACCGCCTCGCGACGGAGGATCGGTCGGGCGCCGGCGGCGGTGCGCTCGAGCGCCTCGACCAGCACACCGCGCTCGCTCGCCTGCTTCTCGGCACGGGCCGCGATGGCCCGGATCGCCCCTTGGCCGGGTTCGACGCTCTCGTCGCGAAGGGCCGCGGCGAGGGCCGGCACCAGGGCGTCGACCGGCAGCTCCGGGTGGGTGGCGAGCCAGTCGAGGGCGGTGGCGCGGACGCCCTCGTCGGCGTCGGCGAGGGCGGCGCGGGCGGCGGCGAGCGGCCCGGCGCCGCCACCCTCCAGACGGGCGGTGAGCACCGCCTCGCGGACGAGCGGCGCGGGATCGGCGGCGAGCGCGCCGACGAGGTCGGCCGCGGCGAGGAGCTGAGCGGCCTCGACGGCGTGCGCCCGCACGTCGGGCTCCTTGGCGTGGACCGCGGCGGCGGCGAGCTCGCGCGCCAGGGGATGGCCGGCGCGGGCGAGGGAGACGAGGGCGGCGCCGCGCTCGCGCGGCGGCGCGCCGCCGGCCGCCGAGGCCCGCGCCGCGAGCGCCGTGCCGAGCGACGAATCCTCGAGCGGGAAGTAGCCCGCCGTCTCGAGCGCGGTGACGCGGACGCCCGGCCGCGGGTCGGCGGCGAGGTCGGCGAGGCGTGTCCGCCAGCCGACCGGCGGCGCGCCCTTCTTCGCGGCGAGGAGCGCCGCCGAGGCGCGCAGGGCCTCGACGAGCGGCCCCTCGACGACGCCCGCCGGCCCGCTGGCGGCGGCCTCGGAGAACAGCGGCTCGAGCCGCGCCAGGTCCTTGCCGTCGCCGGCGAGGCCGAGGCCGCGCGCCGCCCAGGCGCGCACCTGCGGCTCGGGATCGACGAGGAGATCGCGGAGGATGGGCACCGCCTCGGGGAGCGGCTCGCGGGCGATCGCATAGGCCGCGCGGTCATGGAGCTCGCGGTCGGCGAGCGCCAGCCCCTGGCGGGCGAAGGGGAGGCGCGCCTCCTCCTTGAAGCGATAGAGGGGGGGCAGCAGGCGCGACCAGCGCTCGGCCTCCGGCAGCGCCAGCAGGTGATCGCCGACGTCGGTCACCGGCGCCCCCAGCTTGCCCAGCGCCTCGACGGCGAGGAGGCCGGTCTCGTGATCGGAGTCGGCGGCCCGGCGCAGCAGCGCCGGGATGGCCTCCTTGCTGCCCAGCAGGCCGAGCCCGAAGGCCGCCGCCCGCCGCACCGGCGGCGCCTCGTCGAGGAGGAGCCCCTCGAGGGTGACGCGGCCGCGCGGATCGCGCCCCCGGCCCAGCGCCACCGCGAGCTCCTCGCGCAGCTCCGCGCCGCCCTTCTCCGCCTGCTGCACGGTGAACGGCTCGAAGATGTGGCGGTCGGCGAGGAGGAGGAGGAGCGCCCTCACCTCGAGGTCGGGGACCGCGATCTGCGGCCGCGCGGCGGTGCGCGCGCGCTGGCCGGCGCAGGCGCCACCCGAGAGGGAGACGAGGGAGACGAGGGCGACGGCCGCCAGCGTGGCGGGCCGCGAGCGGACGGCACGAGAGCGCCGCGGCGAGATTTCCGGCGAGGATTCGTTCATGGCCGCAGATGGTACTCCCAACCCGGCGGATGACCGGGGGAGAGCGGCCGCCGAGACGGCCACCGCCCATCGCCTTTCACTGCCATCCGCCGCTCGGCGCCGCCGCTATACTCCCGCCACCATGTCCGCCCACCGGCTGCGTTTCACGGGGGTGCGCCGCCGCTTCGGCCGCCTCGCGGTGCTGCGCGACGCCGCCGGCGAGGTCGCCGCCGGCGAGGTGCTCCTGGTGACCGGCGCCAACGGCTCGGGGAAGAGCACGCTGCTGCGCTGCCTCGCCGGGCTCGTCGCGCCGCAGGCCGGCAGCATCGAGCTCCGCGAGGACGACAGGGTGCTCGAAGCCGCCGAGCGGCGCCGGCGGGTGGGGCTGGTCGCCCCCGACCTCGCCTTCTACGAGCCCCTCTCGGTCGCCGAAAACGTCGCCTTCTTCTGCCGCCTGCGGCGGGTGGGGCCGGAGCGCGGCCGCGAGCTCCTGGCGCGCGTCGGCCTGCCGCCCGAGCGGCTCGCCGGCGCCCTCTCCTCCGGCATGCGGCAGCGCCTGCGCTGGGTGTGGGCGCTCCTCCATCGGCCGCGCCTGCTGCTCCTCGACGAGCCGTTCCAGAACCTCGACGCCGCCGGCGAGGCGGCGGTCCGCGCCCTCCTCGCCGACCACCTCGCCGACGGCGGCGGCTTCGCCGTCGTCGCCACCCCCTCGCCCCTGGAGGTGCCGCGTGTCGTCACGCGCCTCGAGCTGGGCGGCTGAGGCGGTGGCGGTCTTCGCCAAGGACTGGCGGTGCGAATTCCGCACCCGCTACGCCCTCAACACGCTCGCCCTCTTCGCCTTCACCACCCTCGTCGTGGTGAGCGCCGGCCTCGGCCCGCTGGGGACCTCGCGCGACCTCTCGGTGACCGTGCTGCCGGTCCTCCTCTGGCTGATCCTCCTCTTCGCCGCCGCCGCCGGCCTGCCGCGCGCCTTCGTCGAGGAGGAAGAGACCCACACGGCGACGGCCCTCCGCCTGGCGGCGACGCCGTCCGCCCTCTACTGCGGCAAGCTCGCCTACGGCATCACCCTCACCTTCGCCCTCGAGGCGCTGGTGGCGCCGCTCTACGTCGCCGCGGTGACGCTCACGGTCGCCTCGCCCGGGCTCTTCGTCGTCACCCTTCTGGCCGGTGGCCTCGGGCTCGCCGCCGGCAGCACCCTCATCGCCACCATCATCGCCCAGGCGCAGGGGCGGGCGACCCTCTTCGCGGTGCTCGCCTTCCCCGTCCTCCTGGCGCCGCTCCTCCTCGCCATCGAGCTCACCCGCAACGCCGTCGGCGGCCAGCCGGCGGGGCTCGCCCTGATGCAGCTCCTTCTATATGATGCGGTCGTCATCATCGCCGGACTGATGTTGTTCCCGTGGATCTGGAACCCATGAAGACGCTCCTCGCCTGGCTGCTCTGGCTGTGGATGGCGGCGGTCCTCTGGGCCGCCTTCTTCTACGCCCCGCTCGCCGCCGGCTTCATCGGCCAGTCGAGCCGCATCCTCTTCTTCCACGTCCCCCTCTCCTGGACCTCGTTCGTCGCCTTCATCGCCGCGGCGGTGTGGAGCGCCCGCTACCTGTGGCGGCGCCGGCCGGCCGACGACCTGGCGGCGGCCGCCGCGGTCGAGCTCGGCTTCGTCTTCTGTATCCTGGCGACGATTACCGGCTCTCTCTGGGCACGGATCATGTGGGGCGCCTACTGGAACTGGGACCCGCGGCAGACCTCGATCGTCCTCGTGATGGTCTTCTATGGCGCCTACCTCGCCCTGCGCAGCTCGATCGAGGACGAGGAGAAGCGGGCCCGCCTCTCCGCCGCCTACGCGCTCATCGGGGTCGCCGTCGCTACCTTCCTCTACTTCATCCTCAGCCGCATCACCTTCTCGCTCCACCCCGAGCCGGTGATCAACAGCCGCGGCTCGCTCGAGATGGAGCGGCGGATGTTCCGCGTGCTGCTCGCCGCCTCGCTGGGCGAGACGGCGCTGTTCTTCTGGATCCACAACCTGCGGCGTCGCATCCTCGCTCTCCGCGACAGGCGCGCCGAAGGGGAGCTATCATGGAGCTAGGCGGTCTCGGCTGGATCCTGGTCATCAACCTGATCATCTGGACCGGGCTGTTCCTCTACCTGTTGCGCCTCGGCAAGCAGCTCGGCGAGCTGGAGAAAAGGCAATGAAAAAGAACCGGTTCTACCTCCTCGGCGGGCTGCTCCTCCTCGCCTTCATCGGCTTCTCCCTGCTCTCCTTCCGCCAGGCGCTGACCCCCTACGTCACCTACCGCGAAGCCTGCTCGACGACGCGCACCGTGCAGGTCGCCGGCGCCCTCGAGAAGGGGAGCTCGACCTACCGCGCCGAGCAGGGGCAGCTGGTCTTCACCCTGCGCGAGCCGAAGACGCACGAGAACCTGCGGGTGCGCTACAAGGGAGTGCGGCCGGGCAACTTCGACGACGCCATCAGCATCGTCGCCATCGGCCGCTTCGACGCCGCGACGAGCGAGTTCGAGGCCAACCAGCTCCTCGTCAAGTGCCCCAGCAAGTATCAGGGCGCCGAGGTGACGAAGACCTACAGCTAGCGCCCCCGAAGATTTCGAAGCGAGCGGATCGTCCAGGACGCCGGGGCGCGCCGTCTCGACGAGGCCGGCCGAGCGCCACGAAGGAGACCCTTGAGCTACCTCTCCCATCTCTACCTGCCCGGCGCGCTCGCCCTCTGGTGCGCGCTGTTCTTCGCCCTCGCCTCGGTGTGGGGCTACTCGCAGGTGCTCCGCGGCGACGTCGCCTCGCTCTCCTTCGCCCGCCGCGCCTACAACTTCTTCGCCCTCTCGATCGTCCTCACCGCGGCGGTCCTCGTCCTCCTCCTGCTGATGCGGGACTACCGCGTCGAGTACGTCTTCCAGTACTCGGGCGCCGATCTCCCCGGCCACTACCAGTTCGCCGCCTTCTGGGCCGGCCAGAAGGGGAGCTTCATGATCTGGCTCCTCTGGGCCTCGCTCCTCGGCCTGGGGGTCAAGCGGGCCGCCGGCCGCGCCGAGGCGCCGGTGATGGGCTTCTACCTGCTCACCCTCCTCGGCCTCGTCTTCATCCTCGTCCGCCACAACCCGTTCGTCATGCTCGACCAGTCGCCCGCCGACGGCCAGGGGCTGAACCCGCTGCTGCAGGACAACTGGATGGTGATCCACCCGCCGATCATGTTCGTCGGCTACGCGGCCTCGGCGATCCCCTTCGCCTTCGCCATGGCGGCGCTCTGGCGCCGCGAGTACGACGGCTGGGCGGCGCGCGCCTTCCCCTGGGCGCTGGGCGGCTTCCTGGTGCTCGGCACGGCGATCCTCATGGGCGGCTACTGGGCCTACAAGACCCTCGGCTGGGGCGGCTACTGGGGCTGGGATCCGGTCGAGAACGCCTCGCTCGTCCCCTGGCTCTTCGGCACCGTGATGATCCACGGCCTGCACATGGAGCGCACCCGCGGCCGCTACCGGCGGGCGAACTACGTGCTCGCCTCGCTCACCTACATCGCGGTGCTCTACGGCACCTTCCTCACCCGCTCGGGGGTGCTCGCCGACTTCTCGGTGCACAGCTTCGTCGACTTCGGCATCGCCGGCTGGCTGATCTTCCTCCTCGTCACCTTCATCGCCATCCCGGCCTACCTGCTGGCGACCCGCCTGCGCGAGGTGCCGACGGAGAAGAACGAGGACCCGATCCTCTCGCGCGGCACCTTCATGGTCCTCGCCACCATCACCCTCCTGGCGACCGCCCTCGTCATCACCGCCGGGACCTCGGCGCCGCTCCTCACCCGCTGGATGAAGAGCCCGGGCCAGGTCGGGCCGGGCTTCTACAACCAGGTGACGCTGCCGCTCGCCATCCTCATCGCGTTCCTGCTCTCGATCGTGCCCTTCCTCACCTGGCGCGGCGAGAACCTGGGGACGGTGCTCCGCAAGTTGCGCTGGCCGATCGCCGCGGCCGCCGCGGCGACGATCGGCGCCGGCATCTGGACGGTGCGCTCGCCCTTCCACCTCGCCTTCGTCTTCCTCGCTTCCCTGGCCCTCGCCAGCAACCTCGCCAAGACGCTCGAGAAGTCGCTCGCCGGCGACGGCTGGTCCGACCTCTCGCTCCCCGCCGCCGTGGCGCGCCTGGTCCGCAAGCTCGAGGGCTCCGGCGGCTACCTCGCCCACGTCGGCGTCGGCATCATCCTCCTCGGCGTCCTCTTCTCCTCGGCCTACGACCACAGCACCAAGGTGACGCTCGAGCAGGGGGTGCCGAAGAAGGTGAACGGCCTCACCCTCACCTTCGTCCGCTTCCTTCCCCGCAGCGAGGACTTCAAGGAGCGCATGGAGGTCAAGGTGGTGCGCGCCGACGGCAGCTCGTTCCTCGCCTACCCGAAGATGTTCATGAACGACCGCACCAAGCAGCTCATGGTCAACCCCGACGTCCACAGCCTGGCGCTCAAGGATCTCTACTTCTCGCCCATCGAGTACGACCCCGGCCAGCCGCGGGTCGAGCTCGCCAAGGGCCAGCTCGGCAGGATGGGCGACTTCGAGGTGCGCTTCGTGAGCTTCGATCTCGCCGTCGCCGGCAACGCGCTCGCCGCCATGGCGGCCGGCAGGCCGGTGACGATCGGCGCCGACCTCGAGATCCGCCGCGGCGGCAAGACGCTGCCGGTCAAGGCGCTCTACCGCATGGACCCGGCGAGCGGGCAGGTGGAGACGCCGCCGACGGCGCTGCCGGGCGGCGGCGCGATCTACCTCGCCGGCATCAACGCCTCGGCGGGCGCCGTCCAGCTCGAGGCGACCGGCGTCCCGAGCCGCGGCAAGCTGTCGCTCGACGTCACCCAGAAGCCGCTGATCCAGCTCGTCTGGGGCGGTCTCTACGTGGTGCTCCTGGGCGGCATTCTCGCCACCGTCCAGCGCATCCGCCAGGCGCGCAAGAGCGAGCGGCCAGCCTGAGAAGCTCGAGGAGCTAGGCGCCGAGCGCCAGGCGGTCGGCGAGCATGGTGGGCAGACCGGCCTTGCGGATGCGGCCCTGCGCCTCGCCGATGGGGTACGGCAGCCGGCACCAGCGGACGGTGCGCCGCTCGCTGTCGTAGGTCATGTAGCTCGCCCGCGCGTCGCGATCGCGCGGCTGGCCGATCGAGCCCGGGTTGAGCAGATACCGGCCGTTCGCGGCGAGCCGGATCGTGCCGCTGCCGCCGCGCAGAGCCCGCACCCCGAGATCCCCCCCTTCGAGAGAGAAGATCGAGGGGATGTGGGTGTGGCCGAAGAAGGTCACCGGCACCTGGTGGGAGGAGAAGATCTCGAAGGCGTCGACGTCCGAAAAGACGTAGGCATCCTCGTCGAGCGGCGAGCCGTGGCAGATGGCGATGCCCTCCTCCACCATCCGCGGCCCGCGCGGCAGATCGCGCACGAAGCGGAGGTTGGCCGGCGTCAGGCGCTTCGTCGTCCACTGTGCCGCGGTCAACGCCGCGTGGTTGAAGTTCTCGCCGCGGTCTACACCTGAGACCACCTTGTCGTGGTTGCCGCGCACCGAGACGTAGCGGACGCCCAGCGCGCGCACCGCGTCGACCACCTGGTTGGGCGCCGCGCCGTAGCCCACCAGATCGCCCAGCACCAGCACGGCGTCGAAGCGCTTGCGGCGCGCGTGGCGGAGGACCACCTCGAAGGCGTCCCAGTTGGCGTGCATGTCGGAGAGGATCAGATAGCGCATGCGCGTGATCCGATGCGCAGGGCGATCCGCGCGGCGACCTCGCCGGCGTCCTCGCCCGGCGCGATGTCGACGGTGAGATCCGCCCGCCGGTAGGCCGGCAGCCGCTCGCGATAGAGCGCCAGGGCCTGGGCGTCGTCCTGGAACAGCGGCCGGTCGGCCTTGCCGCGGCCGCCGATCCTGTCCACGATGGTGGCGAAGGTGGGGTTGAGGAAGACCGCCATGCCGCCGGCGCCGATCAGCCGGGCGTTGGCCTCGAAGGTGACCGTGCCGCCGCCCGTCGCCACCACCACGTCGGGATGGGCGAGGGTGGCGGTCAACGCCTCCCGCTCGAGGCGGCGGAACTCGGCCTCGCCGTGGGCGGCGAAGATCTCCCGCACGGTGAGGCCGACCCGCCCCTCGATCTCCGGATCGAGGTCGACGAAGGGCACCCGCAGGCGCTCCGCCAGCAGCCGTCCGACCGTCGTCTTGCCGGCGCCCATGAAACCGGTCAGGAAGATGCGCATCCTGCGGCGGCGGCCAGGCGCCGGCTGTTGGCCGCGACGTCGCCGCGGCAGAGGGCGCCGAGCACCGCCACGGCGTCGGCGCCGGCGGCGAGCACGGCGGCGAGGTTCGAGTCGTCGATGCCGCCGATGGCGACCAGCGGCTTGGCGGTGAGGGCGCGGGCACGGGCGAGGAACGCCAGGCCGACGGCCGGCTCGGCTCCCTCCTTGCTCGCGGTGGGGAAGATCGGGCCGACCGCGACGAGATCGACCGCCGGGTCGGCGGCCGCCGCGGCGAGCTGCTCCTCGTCGTGCGTCGAGAGGCCGATCGCGACCTCCGCTCCCACCACCCCGCGCGCCGCGCCGGCCGGCAGATCGCGCTGGCCGAGGTGGAGCCCGGAGACCGGGAAGAGCGCGGCGAGGTCGGCGCGGTCGTCGATCCACAGGCGCGCTCCGCTGCCGGCGACGGCGCGGCAGCAGTCGTCCATCGCGCGGTGGAGCGCAGCGCCGGAGAGCGCCTTGGCGCGCACCTGGATGGTGCGGATGCCCGCGGCGGCCATCGCCGCGACCGCCGGCGCCAGCCCCGCGGCCCCCAGCACGCCGGCGTCGGCGATGCCGTAGAGGGGGCCGGCGAGAGCGCCGGCCCGGCGGGCGCCGCGAAGGTCCGGACTTGGCGGGCCGCCGCTCATCACGGCTCGCGCGGCGTCTTCCGACCGTCGCCGCCGGCGGCGGCAGCCGGCTGCTGGAGAAAGCGCTCCATGAAGCGGGTCGAGAGGTCGCCCTTGAGGAAGTCGGCGTCGCGGACGATCCGCTTGTGGAGCGGAATCGAGGTCTCGATCCCCTCGACGACGAAGAAGTCGAGCGCCCGCGACATGCGGGCGATCGCCTCGCGCCGGGTGCGGTCGTGGACGATCAGCTTGGCGACCAGCGAGTCGTAGTGCGGCGGGATGACGTAGTCCTCGTAGGCGTGGGTGTCGACGCGGGTGCCCGGGCCGCCCGGCGGGTGGAAGGTCTTGAGCTTGCCGGGCGACGGCGTGAAGGTGACCGGGTGCTCGGCGTTGATCCGGCACTCGATGGCGTGGCCGCGCGGCTTCAGACCGCTGCGGATCCCCAGCGGCTTGCCCGCCGCCACCTCGATCTGCAGCTTCACCAGATCGATGCCGGTCACCATCTCGGTGACCGGGTGCTCGACCTGGATGCGGGTGTTCATCTCCATGAAGTAGAAGCGGCGGTCGACGTCGAGGAGGAACTCGATGGTGCCGGCGTTCTCGTAGCCGACGGTGCGGCAGAGGCGGACGGCGGCCTCGCCCATCTCGGCGCGCAGCTCGGGGGTGAGCGCCGGCGACGGCGACTCCTCGATCAGCTTCTGGTGCCGCCGCTGGATCGAGCACTCGCGCTCGCCCAGGTGGACGATGTTGCCGTGGCGGTCGCCGAAGACCTGGAACTCGATGTGGCGCGGCTGCGTCAGGTACTTTTCGAGATAGATCGAGCCGTCGCCGAAGGCGCGCAGGGCCTCGTCGCTGGCCGTGGCGAGCTGCACGGCGATCTGCTCCGGCGCGTGCACGATGCGCATGCCGCGGCCGCCGCCGCCGGCGGCGGCCTTGAGGATCACCGGATAGCCGACCTCGGCGGCCACCCGCCGCGCCTCGTCGCCGTCGGCCAGCGGCTCGCGGCTCCCCGGCAGCGTCGGCACACCGGCCGCCATCGCCGTCTCGCGCGCCTTGGCCTTGTCGCCCATCAGCCGGATGACCTCGGGACGCGGCCCGATCCAGGCCAGCTTGCACTCCCCCACCACCTCGGCGAAGTGGGCGTTCTCGGCGAGGAAGCCGTAGCCCGGGTGGATGGCGTCGGCACCGGTGATCTCGGCCGCCGAGATGATGCTCGAGATGTTGAGATAGCTCGAGGACGAGGGCGGAGTGCCGATGCAGACGTCCTCGTCGGCATAGGTGACGTGCAGGCTGTCGCGGTCGGCGGTGCTGTAGACGGCGACGGTCTGCACGCCCAGCTCGCGACAGGCCTGGATGATGCGCAGCGCGATCTCGCCGCGGTTGGCGATGAGGATCTTCTTGAACATCGGAGCCGGGACCGCGTCGGAGATCAGGCGCTGCGGATGGCGAAGAGCGGCTCGCCGAACTCCACCGCCTGGGCGTTCTGCGGAAAGATCTCGACCACCACTCCGTCGGCGTCCGACTCGATCTCGTTCATCAGCTTCATCGCCTCGATGATGCAGAGCACCTGCCCCTTGTGGACTCGCGAGCCGACGGTGGCGAAGGGCTCGGCGTCCGGCGAGGGCGCCTGATAGAAGGTGCCGACGATCGGCGCGGTGACGATGTGGGCGCCGGCGGACGGCGAGGCGGGCGCCGCGGGTGCGGCCGCCGCGGCGGCCGCGGTGGCCGGCGCGGCACCGGCCGCCGGCGCCGCCGGTTGAGCGGCCGGCGCGGCCGCGGCGAGCGGCGCGGCGGCCGCCGGCGGCGGCGCGGTGTAGCCGTCGATCCGCAGGCGGAAGCCCGAGCGGTCGATCTCCACCCCTTGGAGCCGGCGCTCTGCCACCAGCTCGATGAGCTCTTTGATCTGGTCGAAGCTCAGCAAGTCACCACCTCCCTGCGGCCGTCGCCGACGACGAGGAACCGGTCTCCATGGAGCGGTCGCATCACGAAAGCTCGTCCTCGAAGACCAGCCGCGCGCGCTTGAGCTCGAAGCGGGCGCGCCCGTAGCTGCCCTCGGGACCGAGGACGAGGAGCAGATAGTAGTCCGCGGCGACCGAACTTACCATCAGGGTCAGCCGGTCGGTGGTGACCGAGAACTGCTGGACCTCCCCCACCTCGAGATCGCGATGGTTCTCCGCGATGGAGCGCGCCTGCGAGACGAGCTCGGCCGCCAGCACCTCGAGATCGAGATCCGGATCGGAGCTCACCGACTCGACCGCGATGCCGTCCTTGGCCACCAGGGAGAGCGCGAGCGCCCCCTCGATCCGGTCGCTGATGCGGCTCAGCGTCTCAAGAAACATGGCGTCCGCTCCCGCGTCGGATCCGCTCCAGGTAGCCCTGGAGCAGCTGCACCTTCCTCGCCCTGCGGTCGAGCGGCAGCGGCGGCGCGAGCGGCGAGGCGGCGACCGCCGGCGGCTCCGCTCCCGGCTCCGAAGTTGCCTCCGAAGCCTCCGGCGGCGCCGCGGAGAGCTCCGCCGCCGGCGATGCGACCGGCTCCAGCTCCGCGAGCGGCTCGGCCGCGATCTCCGGCAGCTCCGCCGGGAGCTCCGGCAGCTCGAGCGTGGGAGCCGCGAGCTCGGCGGGCTCGGCGGTCCGCGATGCCTCCACGGGCTCCGCCGGGGGTGGCAGCGCGGGCTGCTGCAGCTCGCGCGAGCGGGTGAGACCCTCGTGCGCCGCGGCGTTGCCGGGCTCGCGCTCGAGAACCTCGCCGAAGATGCGCTCGGCCTCGCTGGCATGGCCCTGGCGAAGGTAGAGCTCGCCGAGGGTGGCGGTCGCCACCGCGCCTGCCGCCGCCCAGGCCGGCGAGGGCGCGGCGACCGCCGGCGCGCTCGGCTCGGCGCTGGACGTGGAGATCAGCTCGGGCTCGGCCGCCGTCGGAGTGGCCGGGGAGGGCTCGGGCGCCATCGGCTCCGGCAGCTCGACCGGCGCGATCGCCGCGGTCGACGCCGGCGCCTCGGCCGTCGCCGGCGATGGCGCGCTCACCGCGGCCGGCAGCTCGAAGGCGAAGATCCCCTCCGCCATCAGGGCCGCGAGATGGCGCCGGCGCAGGGTGGGCGAGACGAGGCCGGCGAAGGGCTCTCCGGCGGCGACCGGCTCGGGCTCGTCATCCCGGATGTCGGCCCCGATGTCGGCGTCGGCGGCCGCAACCGCCGGCGGAGAGGCCGGCGCGGCTGCCGGCGGCGGAGCGGGGGATGGAGTGGTCGAGGCTGGCGGCGGCGGCGCGGCGGGTCGGAGATCGAACACGTCGGGCGCCTCGGGGCGCGGTTCGTCGCCGCGCTCGCGGCGCGCGGCGGCGGGGGCGGCGCCGAGATCGAAGACGTCGGCCTCCGGCCGGGGTGGGGCTGGATTCGCTGGTGTCGGCATGGTGAGGGGCTGGGCGCCGGCGCGAGCCTCGGGTGCCGCAGCGACCGGGTACGTCGGAGGCGCTGCGGGGCCGGTCGTCTCGCGGTCCAGGCGGGCGATGCGAGCCCACAGGTCCTCGACCTCGGGATCGCCATCGTGCAGCAGGCTGTAGAGGTCGAGGCGCTCGCGGGCGCGCGCC
Organism: uncultured Acidobacteriota bacterium; assembly: GCA_963755825.1. Classification (GTDB taxonomy): domain Bacteria; phylum Acidobacteriota; class Thermoanaerobaculia; order Multivoradales; family UBA5704; genus DATBQN01. The sequence goes on from CAVWLA010000001.1 coordinate 2,876,756, forward strand.
GCCTGACCGGTCTCCAAGTAGGTGCGGACGAGGAGCTTGTTGGCGACCATCTGCGTCGCGTCCTGGCGCACGACGCGCTCGAGGACCTCGCGCGCCGGCTCGGGCTGGCCGAGCTCCAGCAGGCAGCGCCCCTTCGCCACCAGCGCCGAGAGGTAGCCTGGATGCTCTTTCAACCCCTCGTCGAGGACGGTGAGCGCCTCGTGCAGGCGCCCTTGATGACGATATTCCTCGGCGAGCTGGAGGAAGATTCGCGACGCCGGATCGGCCTCCCACCGGCTACGCAGTTGCGCCAGCCGGTCGGGCAGCGAGCCGTCGCTCATCGCGCCTCCCGCGAGGCTCGCGAGCCGAGCTGTCCTCGGATGTCGGCTGAGATCGGCAAAGTGCCGGCATTATAGCAACATGCCGGCACTCGGATGGGCTGCGGAGGCGGCGCGACACCGCCGTGCGGAGAGAGCGTCGCGCCACCCTCGGCCAGGCTCAGTTGACCTTGACCGGAGTCGTCGCCATCAGCGGCTGGCCGTTGCCGGCCGGGGTCATCGCGGTCACCGTGATGGTCGTTCCCGAGGGCACCTGCGACGACTGCACGGTGAGCGTCGACGTCGCCTGGCCGTTCGAGTCGGTGAAGGCCTGCGATGGGGCGAAGGTCACCGGCTTGTCGGCCGAGAAGACGACCGCCGCTCCGGCGACCGGCAGCCCTTCGGCGTTGGTCACGAAGGCCATCACCATCGTCGAGCCGCTGGTGCTGCCGCTGTAGCTGATCGACGACGGGTTCGCCACCAGGCCGATCGACACCGCCGCGTCGCGGATGGTCACCATCGTCGTCGCGGCGGCGCTCGAGCCGAGGATCGCCGAGACCGTGGCGGTTCCCGCCGTGGTGCCGACGTCCAGGGTCGAGATCGCCGTGCCGTCGGCCCGCGTCGTCGGCGAGACCGGGTGGAGGGTGCCGAGCGTCGTCGTCAGCAGCACCTTCTGGCCAGCGCCGATCGCCGAGCCGTCCGAGTTGCGGGCGATGACGGTGATCTGCGAGCTGCCCTGAACCGGCACGTTGCTGGGATCGGCGCTCACCAGGAGGACCGGATTCTGCCCCATCGCGATGCCGATCTGCACCATGGTCATCGCCGTGGTGCCCGACGCGGCGCCCGAGGTCGCGGTGACCGTCGCCGCGCCCGAGCGGCCGTCGGCCACCAGCGTCGCGGTGGCGATGCCGCCGCTCTTCACGGTGACGATGCCGTCGATGGTGCCGATCGTCGTCGAGAGGCGGATCTGGGTGCCCGGGTCGAGCGGGTTGCCGTTCGGCTTGCTGCCGAAGATGGTGATCGTCGACGAGCCGTTGAGCGAGATCTGGCTCGGGTTGGCGGTGATGGAGAGGACCGCGCCGGCCGGCGCCACCGGGGTGGCTTTGCCGCAGGCGAGAGATCCGAGAAGGACGCCGGAGAGAGCGGCAAGGGAGAGCAGGAGAGCGGCACGGCTGTATTTCATAGCGAGGGAGTATACGGACGCAGGCGGCCGCCCGTCCATCCGGGCGACCGCCTGCGAAACTCGGCCTGCTGAAGCTCTACGTCACCGACACCAGCTCGGTCACGCTGCTGCTCCCCGAGGCGTTCGAGACGGTGAGCTTGACCGCGTAGTTGCCCGGCGCCGCATAGGTGTGCGTCGGGTTTTCCATGGTGCTCGTGGTGCCGTCGCCGAAGTCCCAGTGGAAGGTCGTCGGGCTGCCGCTCGAGGTGTCGACGAAGGTGACCACCCGGCCGTTGATGGCGTCGGTGAAGGAGGCCGTCGGCGGCGTCGGCGGCGGGATCTTGCACGAGGTGTCCGCCGGGTTGTAGAGGAAGCCGCCGGTGACGGTGTCGGTGCAGGTGGTCGCCAGGTTGGTGACCATGACGTCGACCGAGGCGGGCACGTTCTGCGTGCCGGCGATGCCGCCCGAGCTGCAGGTCTGCGTCGGGAAGGTGCCGGTGAACAGCGGGGTGATGACGATCACCGAGGTCCCCGGCGTGCCGCCGGAGATCTGCGCCGACTGGGTGCCGAACTGCACCCGCACGTCGTTGGCGCCGCCGGGGCCGTCGAAGCCGCTGCCAGTGATGGTGACCGCGGTGCCGCCGTTCTGCGAACCGCTGGTCGGGTGGATGCTGTTGATGGTCGTCTTGGGGACCTTGTAGATGAACTGCGACGTGCTGGTGTTGCCGTCGCCGGTGTTGATGTTGACCACCGAGACGCCGCCCATGACGTCGGCGCAGGCGGTCGGCGTGACGCCGGGAGACTGCACCACCACCTCGGTGCCGCTCACCGAGACGACGTGCGCCGCGACACCGGCGATGCTCGCCGCCACCGGCGACTGGAAGCCCTGGCCCTGGATGGTGATCAGGGTCGTGGTGTCGTTGTACTCGAGCTGGCCGGGCCCGAACGAGGTGACGAGGACCTTGCTGCCGTAGCGGAAGGCGCCGGTCGCCGTCGTCTCGAAGCCGCTGTCGAGGTTCTTCACCCGGACGTCGACGGCGTTGTTGGCGAGCGAGTTGCCGAAGCCCTGCGCCGGCGGCGAGAGGACGACGATCTGCGTCCCCGTCACCGAGACCACCGACGCCTCGAGCGAGACCGAGCCGGCGCCGCTGGCGCCGCTGCTCTGGAAGAACACCTGCACCGGCGAGCTGAAGCCGGTGCCGACGATGGTCACTCGCGTGCCGCCGGAATCGGCGCCGGTCGAGGGCGAGACGGAGAAGATCTGCGGCTGGTTGACAGTGCCGCCGAAGGCGTAGGTGAAGGCGTTGGAGAGGCTGTCGGAGGCGGAGGAAGCGCCGTTGACGTTGATCGTCACGCCGACGGTCACCGGCACCGACTGGCCGACGCCGACGGTGACGCCGGCCGCGACGGCCGAGGGCACCACGGCGCGGATCTTCGTCGCGCTGACCGAGAGCACGGTCGCCGCGGCGCCGTTGAAGGTGACGCGCACCGGCGCCACGAAGCCGCCGCCGAGGATGTTGACCTGGTCGCCGCCCTGCGGCGAGCCGACGCTGGGGTTGACCGAGCCGATGAAGAACGTCGCCGCCTGGTTGATCGCCACGTTGGTGACGCCGGTGGCGAGGGTGGCTCCCGTCGTGCTGAGCAGCATGGCCGAGACCGCCGCGGTCCCCGCCTGAGTGCCCGGGAAGAGCACCGCCGAGGCCTTGCCGCCCACCAGCTGGAGGGTCGTCGAGGTGAGGCCGCTCCCCTGGCTGCCGAACTCGCCGAGCGTCGAGCTGAGGGTCACCTTGGTGCCGTCGGCCGGGATGGCGCCGTTCGCTCGCACCGTGACGGTGACCACGCTCGAGGTCGAGCTGCCGACCATGAGCGCGCCTGGGCTCGCCGTCACCGTGACGCTGTAGGTGACGACGGGCGGCGGTGACACCGGGCTGGACGGCGTCTGCTTGGGCTCGGTGGGCGACTTCGAGCAGCCCACGAGGAGCGCCAGGCTGATCGCGAGGACGGTCGGGACGAGATTGGCTCTGTGTTTCATGGCGACTCCCGCAAAGCTCACTTGATGATTCTCTTCGAGATGATTCTCTTCGACTGGCCGGTCTGCGACGACCTGACGGCGCTGACGACCTCCATGGTGAAGCCGGTGGGCGCCGAGGCGACCTCCTTGCCCGACAGGGTGCGGCCGAAGAAGGTGAGGCTGAGGTTGAGGAGGACGACGGTGCTGCCGGTCTCCTGGTCGACGCCGAAGTTGGCGATGTCCGAGATCGGCGGGTTGCCGGCCTGCGCGTTGTTGAGCACCGAGAGGTTCATGATGCTGAGCGTGCCGTTGACCGGCACGATGCCGGAGAGCGGCTCGACGAGCGGCGGCGGCACCCGCGTGCCGGTGTCGGCGCGCGTGTAGACGATCTGGTAGGAGCGCAGCTCGATGTTCTCGAGCATGCTCGAGACCCCGGTGGGATCGGCCAGCACGCTCTGCAGCGTCACCGTCGAGATCGTCGGCAGCGTCGTCGAGGTGCTGGTCACGAACTGCGTCGGCGGCAGGTTCAAGGAGGCAGAAAGCAGCACGCCGCCGCTATCGGTCCGGTCGGTACGGCCCTGGCAGCCCGCCAGGGCGAGCAGCAGACCGGCGGCGAAGAAGATTCGGGCTCTCGTGGTCATGGATGGCTCTCCTGCCAACTCGGTCAAATCTTGATGACCCGCGGGGTGATGAAGATCAACAGCTCGTCGTTGGTGTCGGAGACCTGCTTGTTCTTGAACAGGTTGCCGAGGATCGGGATGTTGGCGAGCACGGGGATGCGGTCCTGGCTCTCGTTGTTGGTGATCTTGTAGATGCCGCCGATCACCGCGGTGCCGCCGTCGCGGACGACCAGCCGGGTCTTCGCGTCCTTGGTGGAGATCGGCGCGTTGGTGGCGCCCGGCACCAGGAAGGCGGGGTCCGGCTCGCGCTTCGAGATGTCGATGTCCATCAGCACCGTGCCCTCGGCCGTCACCTGCGGCGTCACCGCCAGGCGCAGGGTGGCGTTGACGTACTGCACCGTCACCGTGTTGTTGGCGATCGTCTGCACCGGGATCTGCAGGCCGCTCTGGATCTCCGCCGCGTGGTTGTTGAGCGTGGCGACCTTGGGAGCCGACAGGATGTGGATCAACCCCTCGTTCTCCGCCGCCTGCAGCGCGACGTCGAGGGTGAAGGTGTTGAGCACGTTGCCGAGCTTCAGGGCGAGCACGTCGGCGCCGTTGCCGCTGACGTCGAGGTTGCCGGTGAAGGTCCCGTTGTTGGGGAAGATGAGGCCGGTGGTGTTGCCGTGGGCGGCGTCGGAGATGGCGTTGAAGCCCCAGCGGATGCCGAGGTTGCGGCTGAACTGGCGCGTCGTCTCGATGATGCGCGCCTCGATCATCACCTGCGGCTCGGGGGTGTCGAGCTGCTCGATGACGGCGACCACGGTGTCGAGGTAGCTCGGCAGCTCCTTGATGATGAGGGTGTTGGTGCGCTGGTCGACGATGACGCTGCCGCGCTGCGAGAGCAGGCCGGCCTGGCCGCTGCGCAGCAGGCCGGAGACCTGGGTCGCATCGGCATAGCTCAGCCGGCGCATGATGGTGCGCAGCGGTATGGCGAGGGCGCGCGCGTTGGAGAGCTCCTGGCGCTCCTGGGCCTCCTCGCGCAGCACGCTGGTCGGCGCGATGCGCATGACGTTGCCGTCGAGCTCGAAGCCCAGCTTGTTGATCTTCAGGATCTGCTCGAGCGCCTGGTCCCAGGGGACGTTCTCCATCTCGGCGGTCACCGTGCCGGTGACGCCGGGCTGCACGACGATGTTGAGCCCGGAGATCTGGGCGAAGGTGCGCAGCACCTGGGTGACGTCGGCGTTGGTGACGTTGAGGTCGATCGGCTCGCCGACGTACTTCTTCTCACCCTGGGTGCCGATGTCCTGGCTGGCGAAGTTCTGCAGCGCCGAGGGGGCGGCGCCGGCGGTCCCCGCGGTGATCCCCGCGGCGCCGGCCTTCCGATTGAGCTGCAGCTCGCTGGGCTGGCCGGCGCCCGGCCGCGCCGCCGGCTTGCTGTCGGCGAGCGGCACGGCGGGCGCCGCCGGCCGCACCGGCGGCGGCGGAGGAGGCGGCGGCGCGGTATCCGACTGCGCAGAGAGCGACGCGTCCTCGGCCTCGATCCCCTCCTTGCGGCTCGACGACGCCTTGGTCGCCGTCACCGGCCGCGGCTGGACGACCGCCGCGCGCGGAGAGGGAGGAGGAGGAGGAGGCGTCATCTCGGCCATCGCCACCGGCGCCGGCGCGGCGGCCTTGGCGAGCACCGGAGCGGGCTCCGGGCGCGGCGCCGGCGCAGCCGGTTGGACGGCCGCGCCGTCGACGGCGGTGGAGGCGAGGGCGGAGGCGGCGCCGAAGCTCACCAGCAGGCCGTGCGCGGTGCGCTCGATGTGCGGCACGGCGCCGTGCTGGAGGTCGAAGACGATGCGCGCCACCGGCTGCGGCTGCTGCTTGAACTGGGCGACGCGGACGCGCTGCACGACGCCGCCGCCCTCGACGACGACCGCCGAGCGCGGGGTGTGGTTGACGACGCCGGCGAGATCGATGACGAAGCGCGCCGGCTCGGCGAGCGCGAAGGTCGAATAGGGAAAGTTGCCGTCGCCTTCGATCTTCACCACCGGCCCCGACTTCGAGACCACCTCGAGGACCGAGAGGCGGGTGGCCGGCTTGCCGGCGGGAGCGGCGGCGACCACCGGCTCGTCCGGAGTGCCGGCGGGGACGGCGACGGCGACCGCCGGGCGGTCCATCGCATGGTCGGCGGCGGAATGATCGGCGGCGGAGGGGGAGACCGGCGCCGGCGCGGCGGCCGGCGGCGCCGCGCCGCTCTCCTGGCCGACCGGCTCGT
>CAVWLA010000002.1:0-141288 GCA_963755825.1 uncultured Acidobacteriota bacterium
AGGCGAGGGTGGTCGGCTTGTCGGCGGCCTGGGCCTCGGCAGCGAGCGGCGCGGCGGCGACGGCCGGGGCGGCGGGCGCGGCAGCGGCAGTCGCCGAGCCGGCGCTCGCGGCGCGGTCGCCGTCGACCGGCAGCAGCTGCACGCGCAGCTTGCTCCCCTCGGAGGTGATCGAGTGCTCCACCTCCTGGCGGGTGGTGACGACGAGACGGGTGAGCGGGCGGCTGTTGTCGGCCTGGCGCTCGACCTTGAGCGAGGCGATCAGGCCCTCCTTCGGGGCGAGGTCGAGGACGCGCGCTCCGGGAACGGCGTTGGGCAGCTCGACGACGACCTGCCCCTGCGCGTTGCGGAAGCTCGTCCACACCAGCGGCGCGCTCGCCTCGAGGTCGAGGAAGACCTCAGGCGCGCCCTCGCGCAGATCGATCGAGCGGATCTCGGTCGGCGCCACGGCCTGCCTGGCGTCGGCCGGCGCGCTCTGGCGCGCGGGCGTCGCATCGGCAACCTTGGCCGGCTTCGGCGTCGAGGTGGAGCAGCCGATCGCAAGCACGGTCGCCGCGGCCGCCGAAGCGATCAGCAGCCGCCAACCGGCGTTTCGTCTCGTCATGAAAACATCTCCCATGGCACTCGCCTCCCTTTCGGGACCTCAAAGGAACGTGCCGGACCGGCTACGGTTTGAGGGCCTTCACGACCTCACGGAACGGTTTCAGGGCCGTCGGGTCCTGGACCGCCTGCTTGAAGACCACCTCGGTGTGATTGATGCTGACCACGTCGCCGTCGAAGAGCTGGTCGCCTTCCCGCAGCAGATAGCTCATCGGGCTGTTGGCGGCCTTGACCTGCGCGATGAAGGTCTTGCCCTTGCGAAAGATTCCGGTCAGGTCGATCTCGTCGATGAGAAGGCCCGGGATGCCTTCCGGCCGCTGGCCGTGGAACTCCGGCCGATCCGGCGCCACGAGGAGCGACTTGAAGGGGTCGCGCCGATTGCCCGGGTCGTACGAGTAGCCGTTGCCGGAGAGGACCTCCTCCTCGCCTTCGAGGATCTGGTCGATGTCCGGCCCGCCGGCGCCGGGAGCCTGGGCGCCCGGCTGTCCGTTCGGCTGAGCGGCCGCATCAACCTTGCCCGGCTTGGCCGGCTTGGCGGCGGAGGCGCTCGCCGCCGCGCGGTCGGCGGGCTTCTTCGCCGCGGCGCCGGCAGCCGCCGGCTTGTGCGCCGCCGGCTGCGCCAGGGCGAGCGAGGCCAGCCCGGCGAGGACGAGAAAGGTCGGGAGTACAGGGCGCTTCGTCATCCGTCTTCGCCTCCGCGCTTCTTCGGGGCGGGGCTCGCCTCGCCGTCGGGCGCTCCGGCCGCCGGTCCGTGGACCGCCGGCGGCACGCCGGCCGCCTTGTCCTTCTTCAGCTGGCCGCCCGGCCCCTCGTCCTTGGGCGGCGGCGTCGGCTCCTTGTAGACGAAGGTCTTGGCCTTGAAGTCGGCGGTGATGGTGTGTGGCCCCTTGCCGGTGAAGGCGTTGATGTTCAGATCCTCGATGTTGATGATGCGCGAGAAGCGGCTGATGCGATCGAAGAAGAGCGCCAGGTTGTGGTACGTGCCCTCGACGCCGATCTGGATCGGCCACTCGCTGTAGAAGTCCTTGTCGGTCATCGAGCCGGGGGTGAAGCGCTGCAGCACGAAGTCGCCCTGCTCGGCGAGGGCGCGGATGCGGCGCAGCAGGTCCGGAGTGTTGCGCCGCGCCGGCAGGATGCGCAGCAGCTTGTCGAGCTCGAGCTCGAGCTGGCGCACCTCCTCGCGGAACTGCGGCAGCTGGGCCTGCGCCGTGCGGCCCTCCTGGATTTTCTGCTGCAGCTCCTTCAGCTTGGCCTTCTGCGCGTCGAGGGTGTCGTACAGCGGGCTGAGGAGCTGCCAATAACCGATCCCCAGCAGGACGACGCCGACGCCCAACCCCGCCGACAACCCGATGTACCAGGGCTTGCCCTCGACTCCGGTCCTCATGGCCACGGGCTCGCCCTCCTATCCCGAGGTCGCGGCGCCCTGCGCGGCCGCCTTGGGAGCCGCGCCCTTGGTGGCGGGTCCCGCGGCATTGGCGGGCTGCCCGGCAAGAGGCGCGAAGTTGTAGTTGAAATTGATCTGGAACTTGTAGATGCCGCCCGTCTGCTCCTGGGTGTCCTTGAGGGTCGGCTCCTCGAACTCCGGCATCTTGTCGAGGTTCTCGATGAAGTTCGCCAGCGCGTTGGTGTTGAAGGCGCGGCCGTCGAGCTCGATCGTGCCCGGCCCCATCTTCATCGAGTCGAGCCAGAGCAGCTCGGGGAGGGCGCGCGAGATGTCGTCCATCACCCGCACCGGGCCGCGCTGGTTGAGCTTCAAGTCATTGATGAGCTTGATCTTGCGCTCGAGCTCCGCCTTCTTCGCCTTGTAGTCCTCGACCTCGCGGAGCACCGCCTGGAGCTGGTCGACCTCGCGCTGCGCCGAGGCGATCTGCTGCTCGCCTTCGGCCACCCCGCTATGCAGCTCGTACCACCAGACCCCGAGCACGAGGAGGCCGAGGATGGCGCCGGCGAAGAGCAGCCAGGGGCCGAGATCCTTGCCCTCCAGAAGCTGCGCGGACTTGGTCTTGCGGACCGCGGCCGGCCGCTTCCCCTCGGCGAGCAGGTTGATCTTGATCATGGCGCCTCAATCCCCCGCTTTGCGTATGGCGAGGCCCACCGCGACCGCCATCATCGGCGCGATCGACTGCAGCCAACCGGAGTCGAAATCGCTCTCCTTGTAATGCACCCGGCGCAGCGGGTTCATCAGCTCGGTGGTGACCTCGAAGCGGTCGCGCAGAACCTGCTGCAGGTTGGAGGTGAGCGAGCACCCCCCGGAGAGCATCAGCTCGTCGACCGGCCCCTCCGAAGAGGTTGCCGAGAAGAAGTCGAAGGTCTTGCGGATCTCGGCCGCCATCTCGCCGGAGACGGTGTCGAGCACGGGGCGGGCGTCGGCGAGCGAGTAGCGATCGACCGCCTGGCCGCGCTTGAGCGCCTCGGACTGGTCGAAGGAGAGGTTGAACTCGCGCTGCAGCGCCTCGGTGAACTGGTTGCCGCCGAAGGAGATGTCGCGCCAGAAGACGGTGGTGCCGCGCGCCAGGATGTTGATGTTGGTGACGCCGGCACCCATGTTGATGAGCGCCACCGTCTTGCGCGGATCGAGGTCGTAGTTGACCTCGTAGGCGTTCTGCACCGCGAAGGCGTCGACGTCGACGAGCGCCGGCGTCTTGCCCGTCTGGCTGATCACCGAGACGTAGTCGTTGACCTTGTCGCGCTTGACCGCGACCAGCAGGACCTCCATGTTGTCGCGGCCGGGCTCGCCCTCCGACAGCACCACGTAGTCGAGGCGCACGTCGTTGATGTCGAAGGGGATGTACTGCTCCGCCTCCCACTGGATCGACTCCGCGAGCTCCTCGGCGGGCATCGCCGGCAGCTGGATCTTCTTGATGATGACGGAGTGCCCGGAGAGCGAGGTGGCGTAGTGGGTGCTCTTGACCTTGGTCTGGTCGTTGAGCTTGTGGATGGCGTCGACGACCAGCGACGAGTCCATGATCGACCCGTCGACGATCGCCTCCGGCGACAGTGCCTCGACGCCGAGGCGCTGGAGGTGGAACTCCCCCGCCTTGCGTTCGCGCAGCTCGACGAGCTTGATCGCCGAGCTGCCGATGTCGAGACCCACGACTCCCTTCGAGCGCGAGAAGAGCACGGCGGTATAGCTCCCCTGGAAAGCCCTGTGTTCAACGCAAGTTACTGGATCTTACTTAAAGCTTGACTGGAGGCTAGCAACAAAAAACACCCATGTCAAGGCGCAGATACATCTATGGCTATATAGACGCCTGCGGCAACGCTGTACACCGTCATGCGCTGTGCGCAAGCGGCGATGTTTCGTCGCCAGAGGGACTTAAGTTGAGGCGGGAGGAGGGTGCTCGGCGCCTCCGCCGGATGCACAAAGCGGCCGCCGGAGGGCCGGACCGGGCCTCGACGGCGGCCGTCGGGCGGTGCGCCGCGGAGCCTCCGCGCTTGAAGTCGGCCGGCGGCTCTGGTAGCCTACTCTGCCCTTCGGGGCCGGATCTTCGAGGAGAAATCGACCATGGCCAGGCAATGCGAGCTCTGCGGCAAGAAGACGGTCTTCGGCCGCAACATCAGCCACGCGCACAACGTGACCTCCCGCACCATGGAGCCCAACCTGCAGCGGGTGAAGGCGCTGGTCGAGGGTACCGTGCGCCACATCCGGGTGTGCACCCGGTGCCTGCGGAGCGGCCTCGTCACCAAGGCGCCGGCCCGCAAGTGGAAGCCCGAAGAGGCGCCGGCGGCCGCGGCCAAGGGTTAGCCGCTCCCTCTCCGCACCTCCGCCGCACCCGCACCTCCCCCTTCGCGCCGAGCTCTCCCCATCGAACGGTGATTCGATGCGGGGAGAGCTGCGCCGTATTCAGATCTCGGCCAGCCCGCGGCCGCTCCTCAGCTCCGCCGGCCGCCCAGGAGCCCCGCCCGCATCAGGTAGTAGAGCAGCGTCATCAGGGTCGAGACCGCCGCCGCGACGTAGGTGAGGGCGGCGGCGTTCAGCACCCGGTCCATCCCCTCGCGCTCCTGCAGCAGGACGATCCCCTGCTCCACCGCCAGGCGCTTGGCGCGCGCCGTTGCGTCGAACTCGACCGGCAGGGTGACGAGCTGGAAGAGCAGCACGGCGGAGAACAGCATGGCGCCGAAGAGCACCACGCTGGCGCCCGCCGCTCCATGCGTGAAGTAGAGGAGCATGAGGCCCGCCACCATCACGAAGTAGCCGACCTTGGAGCCGATGTTGGCGGTCGGCACCAGGGCCGAGCGCAGCCAGAGCGGCCGGTAGCCGGCGGCGTGCTGGAGGGCGTGGCCGGCCTCGTGGCAGGCGACCCCGACCGCCGCGATCGATGCCGAGTCGTAGACCGGCTCGGAGAGGTTCAGGGTCCGGCTCGTCGGGTCGTAGTGGTCGGAGAGATTCCCCTGCACCCGCACGATCGAGACGCCGTGGACGCCGGCGCCGTCGAGCATCACCTGCGCCGCCTGGGCGCCGGTCAAGCCGCGGAGAGACCTCACCTGGGAGTATTTCTTGAACGCGGCGTGCGTCCGCCAGCTCGCCCAGAGGGAGAACAGCAGGGCCGGCGCGATGAAGATCAGGTAGCTGAAACCGCCAGGAAACATGAGCATGTCGATACACTCCTTACGGCTGGGAAAACAACCGGCGCGAAAACGGCATTCCGCGGCATTCCGCGCGCCGGCCACCCCCGCCGACCGAACCATCCGATCCTAGCAAGGAGGACGTCCATGGGCACAGACAGCTCGACGCGCGTCGCCGTCGTCACCGGCGGCAGCCGGGGGATCGGCCGCGCCGTCGTCCACGGCCTCGTCGACCGCGGCTGGCGGGTCTACTTCTGCAACCGGAGCGCGGCGTCGACCGAGCAGGCGGCCGCCGAGCTCGCCGCGCGGGGCGCGGGCGCCGATGGCCAGGCGGCCGGCAGCGCTGTCGGCCGAGGGTTCGGCCGGGCGGTCGACGTGCGCTCGCAGGCTGAGGTCGAGGCCTTCGTCGCCTGGGTGCTCGCCGAGGCCGGACGTATCGACTGCCTGGTCAACAACGCGGGCCTGGGCGTCTTCGGACCGGTCGACGGCTTCTCCGGCGATGACTTCCGCGCCGTCGTCGAGACCAACCTCTGCGGAGCCTTCTACTTCCTGCGCGCGGTGGCGCCGGCGATGCGCCGGCAGGGCGCCGGCTGGATCGTCAACATCGCTTCGCTGGCGGGGAAGAACGCCATGGCCGGAGGCGCCGCCTACAACGCCTCGAAGTTCGGCCTCATCGGCCTCTCCGAGGCGGCGATGCTCGACCTCCGGCCGCACGGCATCCGGGTGGCCGCCATCCTCCCCGGCAGCGTCAACACCGGTTTCGCCCATCCCGACGGCGGCCGCAGCGAAGACTGGAAGCTCGCCCCGGAGGACGTCGCCGAGGCGGTCTTCGACCTCCTCGACTATCCGGCCCGCGCCCTGCCCAGCCTCCTGGAGCTGCGGCCGTCGCGGCCGCCGAAGAAGTAGCGAGCCGAGAGAGAAGATCGATGGTGAGGAGCCGGGTTAGCTGATCTTGACCGGCGGCGCGGCCCGCATCGCCACCGGGCCGCTGGGGGCGGCGCTGCCGGCGGCCGGCTCGAGGGTGATGAGGATCGCCTTGGTGCCGCGCGGCATGTGCTCCGAGCTCAGGCTCACCGCCTCGCCGGGCGCCGCCGTGAAGTGGCCGCCGGAGACCGGACCCTGGTCGCCGAAGAACCAGAGCTGGTACTGGTGGCCGCTCCCCGAGGGCTCGAGGTTCTGCACCGAGAGGTACCAGTGCTGATGGTCCTCGGCGATGTAGATGCGGCCGTTGGCCTGCCTGGCGAGGGCCACGTCGCCGGTGGGGCGCAGCGGGCTCATCTCGACCGTCGGCGAGGTCACCAGGGAGACGGTCTTCTCGAGGTCGCCCATCTTCGCCCGCAGCCGCTCGTCGCCGCCGCGCGCGGCGGCGAGCTCGAGGAGGCGGGCGTGCTCGTCGGTGAGCTCCTTGCGCAAGACGCTGATCTGGGCATAGTCCGCGGCGTGCAGCCGGCCGTGCCAGCGCTCGTTCTGTACCATCTTCGCCGACACGCCGAGGAGGGCGAGCGCCAGCATCGCGGCGAGGGCGAGCGGCCAGCGCGGAGCGCGGTGAACCTGGCGGGCCGGGGCGGACGGCGCCACGACGGCCGCCGGCGCCGCGGCGAGCGGCCGCACCGGCGGCAGGGGAGCGGCGGCCACCCGGCGCTCGACCGCCGGCGCTTCGCCGCCGCTCGCCATCGCCAGCAGCCGAGCCCGCACGGCGGGAGACGGGGCGAGCGGCTCGAGGGCGAAGGGGAGCAGACCAAAAGCCTCGGTATACAGGCGGGTCAGCGTCTCGTCGGCAGGGTCGGTGCCGTGGGCCGCGTCGGCCAGGCTCGGCCCATCCGGCCCGATCTGGCGCTCGAAGGCCTCGATCAGCGCCTGGATCGCACCATCCTCAACCGGCTCAATATGGTTTTCGTCGCTCAAAGCAGTTCTCGGATCTCGTCTCTCAGTGCATTGCGGAGCTTTTTCATCGCCAGCAGGGTGCGCGTCTTCACCGTGCCGAGCGGGATGTCGGCGGCGCTCGCGATCTGCGTCTGGGTCAGGCCGCGGTAGAACGCCAGCTCCAGGACCTCGCGCTGCTCGGCGGGGAGCTTCTCCATCTCCTCCCGCACCCGAACCCGCCGCTCCTGCATGAATACGTTGTCCGCCCCCTCGGGGGATGTATGCTCGTGCAGCTCCTCGTGATGGGCGGCGTCGTGGGTCCGCTCGACCACCTTGCGGCTGCGCAGCCGGTCGATGGCGCGGCTGCGGGTGATGAGGACCAGCCAGGTGGAGACCGAGGAGCGCGCGGCATCGTAGCGCCCGCCCTGGTTCCAGACGTGGACGAAGACCTCCTGCAGCACCTCCTCGGCGTCGGCGGTGCTGCCGAGGATGCGCCGGGCGAGGCCCAGCAGCGTCGCTGAATAGCGGTCGTAGAGCTCGCCGAGAGCGTCTGACTGCCGATCGGCGATCTGGCGAATCAGCGCTGCATCGGTCGAGCCCGCGACAGTGGTCGGTGGCGCTGAGGTTCCGTCCATCCTGGTCGCGATCGGCTCGTTTCGGCTCGCTCGAAAGGCACCTAGGATAGCATGACCGCCCCGGTGCGCTCCGCACCGCTCGCCACCCTCGCCGGGAGAGACGCCCGCATGACCGACCATCAGGCCGCCGAGCGGTCCGGACCGACGCAGCCCGCCATCCGGGTCATCATGATGCCCAAGGACACCAACGCCCTGGGCACCATCTTCGGCGGCATCATCCTCTCCTACATCGACCAGGCTGGCGCCGTCGAGGCGCACCGCCACGGGGCCGGCCGCCTGGTCACCGTCGCCATGCGCGAGGTGGAGTTCCACGCCCCGGTCTTCGTCGGCGACCTGGTGAGCTTCTGGACCGAGACCCTGCGCCTCGGCCGCACCTCGATCACCGTCAAGGTGGTGGTCGAGGTCGAGCGGCGCACGGTCGGCTCGGCGACCGCCCCGGTCAAGGTCACCGAGGCGGCGGTGGTCTACGTCCGGGTCGACTCCAACAACCGGCCGCTGCCCCTCGGCGACGATCAGATCTGACCGTGGCCGGCATCCTTCCCGTCGACCTCGCCGGTCCCGCGGGACGCCTGGAAGCCATCCTCAAGCAGCCCTCGGGAGCGCTGCGCATGGCGGCGGTGGTCGCCCATCCCCACCCGCTCTACGGCGGCACCATGCACAACAAGGTCGTCTACGCCGCGGCGCGGCGGCTGGAGGCCCACGGCGCGGCGGTGCTGCGCTTCAACTTCCGCGGCGCCGGCGCCAGCGAGGGGGAGCACGACCACGGGCGCGGCGAGAGGCTCGACATGGCCGCGGCGCTCGCCGAAATGCGGCGGCGCCTGCCCGGCCTGCCGCTGGTCGCCGCCGGCTACTCCTTCGGCTGCCAGGTGGCGCTCGCCGCCGGCGCCGGCGGCGACGCCGACCGCCTGCTGGCGCTGGCGCCGCCGGTCGGCCACTACGACTTCTCGTTCCTCGAGCGATCGTCGGTGCCGCTCGCGGTGGTGAGCGGCGAGGAGGACCACCTCGCCCCGGCGATCGCGCTCACCCCGGCGGTCGAGCGCTGGCGGGGGCTGGTCTCCTGGGAGGTCCTCCCCGGCGTCGGCCACGACCTGGCCACGGACCGCGGCCTGCTCGACTCTGCCCTCGACCGCGCCATCGACAAGCTGCTGCCGGCGGTCGTACCTTGGGAGACATAGCTCTCGCGCCGCCTCGGCGCCCGGTCGTGGATCCGTTTGGTCTCCTGCGGGCGGCCGCCCTCGGCCCCACCCGCCCATCGCGCCCTTCCGGGCGACCGTCCTCGGAACCAAAGTGACCCACGACCCGCCGGCCGCCGCCCGCCGGGAGAGCTGGTAGCATCCCGCGGTGAGCGAACAGGCAGGCGACCGGCGGCCGGGACGGCGGATCTTCTCGTATGACGAGGCGCTCGCCATCTTTCCGGCGGTCCGCGACCTGACCGCCTCGGCGATCCACCAGATCGAGACCCTCCTCGTCGGCAGCCGCGCCACCGAGGTCCGCCGCCAGGAGATCGAGCAGGCGAGGGACCTCGTCGTCACCCAGTGGGTGCGCGAGATCACCGCCATCGGCTGCGAGGTGAAGGGGCTCTGGCAGGTCGACTGGGACAACGGCGACGGCTACTACTGCTGGCGGTACCCCGAGGAGACGATCTCCTACTTTCACACCTACGAGGAAGGGTTCGCCGGGCGCATGCCGGTGAACTGAGGCGCCTCCTCCCGCTCGTCCTCCTGCGCCTCCTGGCGGACCCGCCGCCGCAGGTCGTCGATCCAGGCCGCCGCCGCCTCGCGGCGGGCGGCGCCGAGGCGCCGGCCGGCGGCGGTCCGGTAGCGCTCGGCCGGCGCCCCCGGATCGAGCTGCGCCAGGGCGCGGCCGAGCGGCAGACGGCGCTTCCCCGCCGCCATCAGCCGCTCCGCAGTCGCCGCCACCCCCGAGGCCTCGAGCAGCATGGCGTCGTGGAGGAGAGCCTCCTCGCGCGCCGCCTGGGGGGACGCCGGGGTGCCGAGCCGGCCCAGCCCGGCGCGCAGCCGGCGTCCCAGCTCGTCGCCGACCCCGCCGCCGCGCAGGAAGAGATCGAGGCGGCCGCCGGCGCCGAGGGAGCCCAGCCGATCGACGACGCCATGGAAGAGGAGGAGAAGAGAGAGGAGCGCGGTCGGCTCCTCTCCCTCGCCGGCGGCGAGCGCCGCCGCGTGCCGCTCCAGGCGCGCCACGCGGTCGAAGCCGGCGGCGCCGTCGAGGCCGACGTAGAGCGGCCGCACCAGCTGCTCGGCCTGCCGCCGCAGCTCGGCGGACAGCCCGCGCCCGGCCGGCGTGGACGCCGCCCCGTCAGCCGGCAAAGAGCTGCTCGATCCGCTCGCGGCCGAGCCCGGCGAGGCTGTCGACGACCGCCTCGGCGCCGGCGAGGCGCGCCGCCGGGTAGGTGTGGGCGACGCCCAGGGTCCTGAGGCCGGCCTGCGCCGCCGCGGCGAGCCCGGCCGGGCTGTCCTCGATCGCCACCACCTCGTGGGGGTGGATCAGCCGCTCGGGGAGCGGCGGCAGGGCGTTGAGCGCCTGCAGCGCCTGGCGGTAGCCCTCGGGGTCGGGCTTGCCGGCGGCGACGTCCTCGGCGGCGACGATGACCTTGAAGCGCTCTCCGAGACCGGCCTGGTGGAGCGCCCCCTCGATCTCCTCGCGCAGAGCGCCGCTCACCACGCCGAGCATCCAGCCGGCCTCCCCGGCGGCCGCCACGAGCTCCGCGGCGCCGGCGACGAAGGGGTAGCCATGGGCGCGGATCCACTCCTGGTAGTAGCTCGCCTTGCGGGCGATCAGACGCATCAGGCCGGGCATCGAGGCCGCCTCGCCCACCGCCGCGAGCACCGCCGCGAAGCAGGAGCGGTCGTCGAGCCCCAGGTAGCGGCGATGGTAGTCCTCGGCGCTGAGCGTGATCCCCTCGTCGGCCAGCACGCGCTGGAACATCTCCAGGTGGACGGGCTCGTCGTCGACGAGCACGCCGTTGAAATCGAGCAGCAGGGCGCGGAGCACGCGGCGATCATATGCCCGCCCGCCGGCCGCGCCGAGGGCGGCCGCGGCTCGGGGAAGACGGGGGCCGCCACCTAGGTTGTAGAGGTTCCAGCAGTTGACTCTGAGGTGCCGTCTCTCTATCTTCAAAAGACCGGGCCGGCGCGGTCCGTCCCGAAAGGAGCGTCCGACATGGAAGGAACCGAGCTGAGCGGGAGCGGGCCCGACGGCGTCCCCCAGGTTGCCGGCGAGGATCTGCCGGTGCTGATCACCGCCAAGGCGGTGGAGATGGTCAAGGTGACCCGCGAGCAGGAGGGGATCGACGCCGAGCACGGGCTCCGCGTCGCCGTCCGCGGCGGCGGCTGCAGCGGCTTCGAGTACGCCCTCGACTACGAGAAGGAAGCGCGCTCGAACGACGTCATCTACGAGCAGCACGGCCTCACCGTGTACGTCGACGGGGTCAGCGCGCGCTACCTGCAGGGCACCACGATCGACTACGTCTTCGGCATGGCGGGAGCGGGGTTCAAGTTCATCAACCCCAACGCCTCCGGCACCTGCGGCTGCGGCTCTTCCTTCGCCGTCTGAGACCCTTCGCAAATGCGTCCGGCCGCCGTCCTGGCGGCCGGCGCAGCAGCCCCTCTCCAACGCCCTGGATTTTTATTCGGAATTTTGAATCGCCCGTCGCCACAGGGCGCGGCGAAGCCAGCTAAATCATTTGTTTTCAGCAGAGTTTGACCCGGGGACGATTGGTACTAAACTTGCTCCCTCCGTTTAACTCGAACTTTTCCCCCCTGTCTGAAAGGAGGCTGGGAATGACGAAGCGATGGACCCTTGGGGCCTTGGCGGCCCTCTCCATCATCCTGCTGACCAGCAGCATGGTTCAGGCGCAGGTGACGACCGGTTTGCTGGTCGGCACCGTGACCCTGAACAACGGCGACCCCGCGCCGGGCGTCACCGTGACGGCGACCTCGCCGGCTCTGCAGGGCGAGCGCGCCACGGTCACCTCGGGCAACGGCGGTTACATTCTTCGCGGCCTGCCGCCGGGCGATTACAGCATCAAGTTCGGTCTCGAGGGTTTCAAGACCGAGACCACCCACGTCAACGTCCCGCTGGGTCTCCAGGCGCGGAGCGACGTCAAGATGACGCCGGCCTCCGTCCAGGAGACCATCGTCGTCACCGGCGAGGCGGCGAGCGCGCTCGAGACCCCGACGGTCGGTGAGAACTTCACCAACAAGACCATCGATGCTCTGGCCACCCCGCGCGACCTCGCGGGCATCGCCTCCCTCGCTCCTGGCGTCAGCAGCAACACGCCGCTCGCCGGCCAGCTGAGCATCAGCGGCGGCCTGCCGTACGACAACCTGTTCATGATCAACGGCGTCGACGTCAACGACAACGTCTTCGGCAACCCCAACAACCTCTTCATCGAAGACGCCATCAACGAGACCGAGGTCGTCTCCAACGCGGTCTCGGCCGAGTACGGCCGCTTCGGCGGTGGTCTCGTCAACGCCGTCACCAAGAGCGGCGGCAACACCTTCTCGGGCACCTTCCGCACCGACCTGACCAACCCGTCGTGGCGCGAGAACACCCCGCTCGAGGACAGCAAGGGCATCAACCGCCTCAACAAGACCAACGAGGTCTATTCGGCGACCCTCGGCGGCTACATCGTCAAGGACAAGCTGTGGTTCTTCGCCGCCGGCCGCAACGCCAAGACCGACAACATCACCTCCCTGAGCTTCACCGGGATCTCGGTCGACGAGCCGCGCAACGACAAGCGGTACGAGGGCAAGTTGACCGCCAACATCTCGGACAACCACTCCCTCCAGGTGAGCTACATCAAGAACGACACCGATCAGGTGCAGCAGCCGATCGGCGGCGCTCTGACGCCGAACGTCCTCATCCACCCGAAGTACCCCAACGACCTCAAGGTCGGCCACTACTCGGGCGTCCTCGGGCCGCAGTTCTTCGTCGAGGCCCAGTACTCCGAGAAGAAGTTCGAGTTCACCAACAGCGGTGGCACGGACACCGACATCCACGCCTCCCCCTTCACCTGCGTCAGCGTGGGCTGCCTCTACAACGGGCCCTACTTCGACGCCACCGACCCGGAGTCCCGCAACAACAAGCAGGCTTCGGCGAGCGCCTCGTACTTCCTCAACGCCGGCTCGTGGGGCAGCCATGACCTCAAGCTCGGCGGCGAGGACTTCAAGAACGTCCGCACCGGCGGCAACTCGCAGTCGCCCTCGGGCTACGTGTTCAACACCGACTTCCTGATGGATCCGTCCGGCGCGCCGGTCTTCGATTCCAAGGGCAACGTCATCCCGGTCTTCACCCCGGGCTTCGGCTTCAACACCTTCCTCATCTTCTGGGACGCCAAGCGCGGCTCGGAGTTCCAGGCGCGGACCGATTCCGCGTACCTCAACGACTCCTGGAAGCTCAACCAGCACTGGTCGTTCAACCTCGGCGTGCGCTACGAGAAGACCAACAACTCGGGCACCGACAAGGTGAACACCATCAATGCCAGCAGCATCGTGCCCCGCCTCGGCGCCACCTATGACGCCCTCGGCAACGGCAAGTACATCTTCCAGGGCAGCTACGCCGAGTACCAGAGCGCCTACAACCTGGCCCTCTTCACCAACGGCACGAGCACCGGCAACCCGGGCTACCTCTACGGCCCGTACATCGGCCCGGCCGGCCAGGGCGTCGACTTCGCTCCGGGCTTCGACCCGAAGAACTACGCCCTCATCTTCTCCGGCTCGCCGACGCAGAACACCGCGTTCGCGAAGGACGTCACCTCGCCGCTCACCAAGGAGTACAGCTTCTCGATCGGCACGCAGCTCCCCAAGGCGGGCTACCTCCGCCTGACCTACCAGAACCGCAAGGTCACCGATTTCCTCGAGGCCTTCACCACCATCGACAACGGCTCGAAGACGATCGTCGTCAATGGCGTCACGGCCCCGGCGGACATCACCATCTACAAGAACAGCAACGACGCCGTGCGCGAGTACCAGGCGCTGCTCCTCCAGGGGCGCTACTCGTTCACCCCCCAGTGGTCCATCGAGGGCAACTGGACGCACGAGCTGAAGAACGACGGTAACTACGAGAGCCAGGTCGGCCAGACCATCGGCACGTCGGGCATCGGTTTCAAGCCGGAGTTCTTCGAGGCGAACCGCAACTACCCGGTCGGCCACCTGTCGGGCTACGAGGCGGACGTCGCTCGCCTGTGGACCATCTACAACCTCGGCCTGGGCCGCGCGGGCGACCTGTCGCTCTCGCTCCTCGGCCAGTACAACTCGCCGTACACCTACTCGCTGGCGGCTTCCAGCGTCGCTCTGACCCCGACGCAGGTCTCCAAGAACCCGGGCTACGTGCAGGTGCCGGGAACTCAGACCCTCTACTTCGGGTCGCGCGGCAGCCAGAACTACAACTCGTGGTCGACCTTCGACTTCGCGGCGCGGTACAGCATTCCGTTCTTCCGCTCGCTGGGTCCGTGGGCCAAGCTCGACTTCCGCAACATCCTCAACGACACCACGCTCATCACCTTCAACACGACGGTGCGGCCGGACCCGAACTCCCCCAAGGATGCTTTCGGTCTCCCGACTGGCTTCATCAAGAGCGTGAACTTCGGCAAGGCCATCAACACGGGCAGCTACGACACTCCGCGTGAGTATCGCTTCTCGCTCGGCATCAGCTTCTAAGCCGAACACCGTCGGTTGATTGATCCGGGGCGGCCTCGCGGCCGCCCCGTTTTTTTAGAGCCGCGGCCGCGAGGCCGCCGCGGAGCGGTCTGTTAAGATCCGATGCCGCCAGACGTCGCCTCCCGGCACCCCATGCAGCGGTCCGTTCCCATCCTCGTCCTCCTGTCGCTCGGCGGGCTCGCCCTCGCCGGCTGCGGCGGACCGCGCGCCCACCACGTCGCGCCGGCGGGGACGCCGGTCCTCCTCATCTCGATCGACACCCTGCGCGCCGACCACCTGCCCGCCTACGGCTATCGCGGCGTCGAGACGCCGGCGATCGATCGGCTGCGGCGCGACGCGGTGCTGTTCGAGAACGCCTATACCGCGGTGCCGCTGACCTTGCCCTCGCACTGCTCGATCCTCACCGGCCTGCCGCCGGCCGGCCACGGCGTGCGCGACAACATCGGCTACCGCCTGGACACCGCGCGAACGCCGACGCTCGCCGACCGCCTGCGGCCGCTGGGCTACGCCACCGGCGCGGCGGTCTCCGCCTACGTGCTGCGCGGCGCGACCGGCCTCGGCGCCGCCTTCGACCGCTACGACGACGGCATCGAGTTCGTCGCCGACGAGACGCTCGGACAGCTGCAGCGCCCGGCGACGGAGACGGCGCGCGCCGCGGCGGCCTGGATCGACGCCCACCGCGCGCAGCCGTTCTTCTACTTCGTCCACTTCTACGAGCCGCACGCGCCCTACGAGCCGCCCGAGCCGTGGAAGAGCCGCTACCGCGAGCGCCCGTACGACGGCGAGATCGCCACCGTCGACGCCGCGGTCGGCGTGCTCCTCGATCACCTGCGGCAGATCGGCGTCTACGACCGCGCCGTCGTCGTGCTGCTCGCCGACCACGGCGAGGGGCTGGGCGACCACGGCGAGAAGGAGCACGGCGTGCTCCTCTACCGCGAGACGATCCGCGTGCCGCTTTTACTCAAGCTGCCGCTCAAGCTACAGGCGGCGAGCGCCGCGGCGCCGGCGGCGGGCCGCCCGGGCGGCCGCGTGACGCCGCCGGTCAGCCTCCTCGACGTCGTCCCCACGGTCGCCGAGATCCTCGGCCTCGAGCCTCCCGCCGGGCTGCCCGGCCGCTCGCTGCTGGCGACCGAGCGGCAGCCGGCGGACGCCGCGCGCCGCCTCTACAGCGAGACCTTCTACCCCCGCCTCCACTTCGGCTGGAGCGCGCTGACCGCCCTCACCGGCGCGCGCTACTCCTACATCGAAGGTCCCGATCCCGAGCTCTACGACCTCGCCGCCGACCCCGGCGAGCGCGACAACATCCGCGACCGCGAGCGCCGCGTCTACGCCGACATGAAGCGCGAGCTCGCCACCCACGCCGCCGAGCTGGCGGCGCCGGAGAAGGCCTCGGCGGAGGACGCCGCCAAGCTCGCCTCGCTCGGCTACTCCGCCCACGCGGTGAAGGCCGGCGCCGGCCCGCTCCCCGATCCCAAGCGGGCGATCGCCGCCCTGCCGCTGGTCAAGAAGGCCTACGAGACGGCCGCCGCCGGCGATCACGCCGGCGCCATCGCCATTCTCGCCGACCTCGTCGGCCGCTACCCGGCGATGCTCGACGCCCGCTTCCAGCTCGCCTCGAACCTCGCCGCCGTCGGCCGCTACGAGGAGGCGCTGGCGCAGTACGACAAGGCGATCGAGTACGCCCCGGCGGCGGCCGACGGCATGCTGCTCGAGAAGGGGCGCATCGACCTCCGGCTGGCGCGGTACGACGAGGCGGAGAAGTACGCCCGCGCCGCCCTGCCGGCGATGCCGGCCGAGGCGCACGAGCTGCTGGGCAGCGTCGCCCTGGCGCGCGGCGCGGTCGACGCGGCGCTCGCCGAGGCGGAGCTCGCCGTGCACGCCGAGGCGGTGCCGCGCGCCGACTCCCTCCTCCTCCTGGCGCAGGTCCACCTGCAGCGCAACGAGCCGGCGCCGGCTCTCGCGCTGCTCGAGCCGCTGCACCAGAAGGTCGCCGCGGGCCACGCGCCCATGCCCTCGCTCGAGTTCCTGCGCGGCGACGCCCTCGCCCGGCTGGCGAGGAACGACGAGGCCGAGGCCGCCTTCCGCGCCTCGATCCGCCTCTATCCGCGCGACTGGCGGGCCTACACCAGCCTGGCGTTCCTCTATGCCTCCGAGCGGCGGGGGAACGACATCGATCCGGTGCTCGACGCCATGGTGGCGGCGAACCCAGGGCGCGACACCTATCTCGCCGCCGCGGCGGCCGCCGAGCGGCTGGGCAACGCCGAGGCCGGCCGCGCCTGGCGGCAGCGCGCCGAGGCGGCGGCGCGGCCGGCAGCCCGATCTGCAACCGACACCGCGGGGGGCACCTAGTGACCCGCGCCGCGGTACTCGGTGCGCTGGCCCTCGCCGCTCTGCTCCCCGGCGGCCGGCTCGCCGCGGCGGCGCCGCCGCCGGTCGAATCGGCCGCCGGGGCCGGCAGCGCCATCTTCGAGGAGCGCGCGGCGCTCCTCGGGCTCGACTTCGCCCACGTCAACGGCATGTCGGGCAAGGACTACATCCTCGAGGACATGGGACCCGGCGTCGCCCTCTTCGACTACGACAACGACGGCGACCTCGATCTCTACGTGGTGCAGAGCGGCCCGCTGCCCGCCGCCGCCGGCCGCCCCGGCTCCCGGCCGCCGACCGACCGCCTCTATCGCAACGACCTCAGCGAGACGGGCAAGCTCCACTTCACCGACGTCACCGAGCAGGCGGGGATCGCGGCCCTGGGGCCGCTCGGCTATGGCCAGGGGGTGGCGACGGGCGACTTCAACAACGACGGCTGGGTCGACCTCTACCGCACCGGCTTCGGCGAGGCGCACCTCCTGCTCAACACCGGCAAGGGGAAGTTCGTCGACGCCACGGCGCGGGCGGGCGGCGCCAATCCGCGCTGGAGCACCAGCGCCACCTTCTTCGACTACGACCGCGACGGCTGGCTCGACCTCTTCGTCGCCAACTACGTCGACTTCGACCTCGCCCGCTACCAGCCCTGCCGCTCGAACGCCGGCTTCAGCGACTACTGCGGCCCGCTCTCCTACCACCCGGTGGCGGCGAAGCTCTTCCACAACCGCGGCGACGGCACCTTCGCCGACGTCTCCGAGCGCTCCCGCATCGGCGGCAAGCCGGGCAACGGCCTCGCCGTCGTCGCCGCCGACTTCGACGGCGACGGCTGGCCGGACCTCTTCGTGGGCAACGACGAGGTGCCCAACCACCTGTGGGTCAACCGCCGCAACGGCACCTTCGTCGACCAGGCGGTGGAGGCCGGCTGCGGCGTCAACGCCGAGGGGCACGCCACCTCCAGCATGGGGATCGCCGCGGCGGACTTCAACGGCGACGGGCACGACGACCTCTTCATCACCAACCTGGCCGACGAGACGAACACGCTCTACCTGGGCGACGGCCGGGGCAACTTCGTCGACGGCACCCTGGCGAGCGGCCTCGGACCGCCGTCGTTCCCCTTCACCTCCTTCGGCACGCGGGACATCGACTATGACAACGACGGCAGACCGGACCTCGTCGTGGTGAGCGGCACGGTGAAGAAGATCGCCGCGCAGGTGAAGGCCGGCGATCCGCTGCCGCTCAGGCAGCGCGGGCAGATCTTCCACAACCTCGGCGGCGGCCGCTTCGCCGAGGTGACCGGCGCGGCGCTGGGGCCGCTGCGGCGCGAGGAGGTGCGCCGCGGCGCCGCCTTCGGCGACCTCGACAACGACGGCGCCACCGACGTCGTCGTCGCCAGCAACAACGGCCGGCTCGAGGTGCTGATGAACCAGGTCGGCCGCCGCAACCGCTGGCTCGGCCTCCGTCTGACCGGCGGCACGCCGCCGCGCGACATGCTGGGGGCGCGGGTCGAGGCGGCGCTCGCCGACGGCCGCGTCCTGGCGCGCCACGTCCACACCGACGGCAGCTACCTCTCGGCGAGCGATCCGCGGGTGCTCTTCGGCCTCGGCGAGAACGGCAGCGTGCGCGAGCTGCGCGTCACCTGGCCCGACGGCAGGCGCGAGCGCTTCGCCGCCCCAACCACCGGGCGCTACACGACGCTGCAGCAAGGGAGCGGCACACCGCTGCCGGCTGCCGCCCCGGCGGGCAAGGGAGCCCGCCGATGAGCCGCTCCGCGCTCGCTCTGGCCGCGCTCCTCGCGGCCGTGCTCACCGCTCCTGCCGCCGGCGCCGCCGCGCCGCCGGTAGCGCCCGCAGCGCGCGCGGCGAAACCGGCGCCGGGGACCGCGACCACCGCGACCGACCCGCGCATCACCGACCCCATCGTCGCCCGCCGCCTGCGCGACCGCGAGCGCTGGCAGCAGGCGATCGCCGCCAACCGCGAGGCGACGACCGAGCAGAAGGCCGAGGCGCTCGGCGAGCTCGCCAGCCTCTACTTCGCCCACGAGCTGCCGGATCTCGCCGAGCCGCTCTACCGGCGGGCCCAGGAGATGGCGCCGCGCGATCCGCGCTGGCCCTACTACCTGGGGCAGATCGCCCGCGGCGAGAACCAGCCGCAGAAGAGCATCGCCATGTTCCGCCGCGCCGCCGAGCTGGCGCCGGGCGACGCCGCGGCGCGGGTGCGGCTGGGCGAGGTGCTCCTCGAGCAGGGGCAGCTCGCCGCCGCCGAGGCCGAGCTCGCGAGAGCCCTCGCCATCGACCCCCGCTCGGCCGCCGCCGACTTCCGCCTCGGCCTCATCGCCGCCGCTCGCGGCGACCAGGCGCACGCCGCCGAGCGCTTCGCAGCCGCTCTCGCGCTGCAGCCGCAGGCTTCGGCGGTCCACCGCCCGCTCGGCACCGCCTACCGCGCTCTCGGCCGCGAGGCCGAGGCGAAGGCGGAGTTCGCCAAGGCGGGGACCGCCGTCGTGGCCCTCGACGACCCGCTGATGGCGCACGTTGACGACCTCGTCCGTGGCTGGCGCAAGGCGATGGCGGAGGGCGATGCGGCGATGACGGCGGGCAAGCTCCCCGAGGCGGTCGCCGCCTATCGACAGGCGGTCGCCCGCGACCTCCTCGAGAGCCAGTCGCGGACGCGGCTGGCGGCGGCGCTCCTCGCCCAGGGGGACGCCGCGCACGGGCGCGAGGAGCTCGACCTGGCGCTGAAGATCGCCCCCAGCGACCCCGACGCCGAGTTCAACCTCGCCTACCTCCTCCTGCGCCAGAACGACGCCAAGGAGGCGATCGCCCACTACCGTGCCGGCCTCGCGGAGCGCCCCGAGGACGCCGGCGCCCGCTTCAACCTCGCCGGCGCCCTGCGCGAGAGCGGCGCCGCCCAGCAGGCGGTCGAGGAGTACGGCCGGCTCTGCCAGCGGACGCCGGAGAACGACCTCGCCTGGATCGGCAAGGCGACGGCGCTCCTCCAGCTCGGCCGCTGCAGCGAGGCGCGGGCGACGATCGAGAGCGCCGCCGCCAAGCTGCCGCGGGACGGCGCCGTCGCCCAGGCGGAGGCGCGGCTCATCGCCACCTGCCCGGCGGGGAGCCAGCAGGCGAGGAACCTCGACGCCGGCAAGGCGCTCGACATCGCCGCCGCCCTCTACGAGGCGCGTCCGGCGCCCGAGCACGGCGAGGCGGTCGCCATGGCCTTCGCCGCCCTCGGCCGCTACGGCGAGGCGGTCGAGCGCCAGACCCAGGCGATCCACGACGCCGAGGCGGCGGGGAAGACCGCGCTCCTCCCCGAGATGCGGGCGAACCTCGCCCTCTTCGCCGCCGGCAAGCCGAGCCAGCTCGCCTGGCCGCCGGAGAGGATGCGCCTGCTGACGCTCGCCAAGGACGACTGAGCGGACTTGCCGCGGCTCGCGGCCGGCGGCTAGGAAACGGGAAGCTGCGGCAGCTCGCGCACCGTCGCCCGGCCGCCGCCGGCGACCGCCAGCACGGCGCCCGGCTCGGTCCCCTGGCGCTTGAGGAGGGCGAGGCCGATGGGTCCCGCCGCGGGCGACTCGACCGCCGTGCCGATCGTCCCCACCTCCTGGCTCCCCGCCTCTCCGGGAAGCGACAGCATGGCGCCCGGCGGCGGCATCTCGTCGAAGGCGAGAGCGCGCAGCGTGCGGTGGACCTGGCCGCGGTAGTGGATGCGCGCCACCACCTCCTGCCCCAGGTAGCAGCCCTTGGTGTAGCTCACCGCGGCCTCCTCGAGGCCGCTCTCCTGCGGGAAGCTCTCCGGCCCGAAGTCGGCGCCGAAGCGCGGGATGCCGGCTTCAACCCGCGCCGCCTCGAGCACCGCGAAGCCTACGGGCTGCACGTCGCCGCCGGCGAGGAGCCCCCGCACCAGGTCGGGGGCGATCGAGGCGGAGACCCAGAGCGTGAACGCCGGCGCGCCGAGGAGCCCGCGCCGCGCCACCTCGACCTCGCTCCCCAGCACGCCGGCGCGGCCGTGCGCCCACGGCCCCCCCGCCGCCTCCGCCGCATCCCCCAGCACCGCGGCGGCGCGCGCTCCGACGAGGGTGATGGGGAGCATGTCGGCGAGCGGCATCACCTCGACGCGATCGGCGAGGACGTACTTCCGCACATGGCCGGCGATCGCCTCCTCGCGCCCGGCGGGGAGCTCGAGCCAGAGGCGGTCCGCCATGGCGACGGCGGCGAAGTCGGCGAGGATCTTCCCCTGTGGCCCGGTGAAGAAGCCGTAGCAGCCGTCGCCGGGTGCCAGGCTCTTCATCTCGCAGGTCACCAGGGCGTTCAGCAGCCGCAGGCGGTCGGCGCCGGTGACCTCCAGGCGGCCGATCCAGGAGCGGTCGACGAGGCCGCACCCCTCGCGGATCGTCCGCATCTCCTCGGCGAGCGGCCGGTAGCGCAGCGGCACCTGAGCGCCGTCGGCGAGCGTGGAGAGCTCCGCGCCCAGCTCACGATGGAGGGCGGCGAGCGGCAGAGGGCGGGAGGCGGGGGGCGCCGCGGTCGACATGAGGACAGTCTAGCGCGCGCGCAAAGGAGCTCGACGAGCGCCCAACTCCGGTGCTCGTCGGCACCCTCGATGAGCGACCGCCGCACCGCCGGCTCGCGGCTCGCGAGTCGCGCCCAGAGAGCACATCCCCTTCCGACCCTGGCGGGGGGAAGGGGATGAAGGCTTTCTCAAACCACTGACTGCGGATGACTTACGAGCGGGACAGAACCTCTCGAAAGGCACCTCCTTCAGACGTGTTCAGTACACCGTGACGGGGATCCCGCAGGTGCGGTTCAAGCCGCCGCCGCTGCCGAAGACGGTGAGGTAATTGATGCCCGTGGACGCGAAACTGCTCACCGAGATGAACACCGTCGCAGAACCGGCGCCGGGGGCGGCGATCGAGGAGGGGCTGATCGAGCCGCTCACCCCGAACGTGGGGGCGACCCCGAGCGTGATCGCGGAGTTGAAGCCGCCGGAAATCGAAACGGAAACGGAGGCGAAGCCGGACCCTCCGCTACTGATCGTGGTCCCTGAGCACGACATCGCGAAACTGGGAGGCGCGACCGTGAGGGTGATCGTGGCGCTATGGGTGAGACCGCCGCCGACGCCCGTGACGGTGATCGTCCAGGTCCCGGCGGCGGCGGTCGCGGCGGCAGTGAAGGTCAGCGTCACAGAGCCGGCGCCGGGAGCGACGATCGAGTACGTGGGGCTGGAGGAGGGGCCGAAGACCGCCGTCACGCCCGACGGCAAGCCGGAGACCGAGAGGTTGATCGTGGAGTTGAAGAGCCCGGAGACCGCGGTCGAGATCGTGGTCGAGTGGCCGGAGCCGCCCGGCGAGAGCGAAATCGAGGTAGGCGACGCGGCGATGGTGAACTGGGGAAGGCCGGCCGTGAGGGTGACCGAGGTGGTGCGGCTGAAGCCGCCGCCGTTGCCGATGACCATGATCGAGTAAGTGCCCAGGGCCGTGGAGCTGCCCACCGTGAGGGTCAGGGTCGTGGTGCCGGCGCCGGGAGCAGCGATGGAGGCAGGACTGAAGGAGGCGGTCACACCGGCCGGAAGACCGAAGGTCGTCAACGTGATCGCGGAGTTGAAGCCACCGGAGATGGTGGTGGTGATCGAGACGTTGCCGGACACTCCCAGGTCGATCTGGGGCGCGCTCGGCGAGGCCGAGAGCGAGAAGTCAGGAGAGGCGAGCTGCGCCTTCGCCGTCGGGCCGGTGACCGCCCGGGCGGGCCCGGTCGTTTCGGTCTCACCCGTGCAGCCGGCGACGTCCGCGTCGCCCGAGGGGACGATCGCGGCGATGCCCTGGCTCGCCGCCTGGGCCCCGAGATTCTTGTAGAAGGCGAATTCGGCGGATCCCATCGCGGAATCGCACCGGGCGAAGCCGATGCGCAGCGGGCCCGGCTGATTGTCGTCGACGATGGACTGCGCCGAGAGGTGCGACGCGAAGGGAAAGCCATGGAGGGCGACGACTCCCTGGACCAAGCTCGCGAGCGCACGGGGGATCGAGGGGTCGATCGAGTTGGCGTGGTAGGTCTTGCCCGCCACCTCGTAGTCGTGGATCTCGGTGGCGAAGGCCTGCTCCACCTGAGCGACCGTGCCGCTGAAGTTGATCCAGCCGCGCCCCCTGGCCACCCCGTCGATGGCGAAGCCCTGGCTCTGGAGCCAGCCGGTGACGAGCTCGAGGTCCGCATCGGGCAGCCCGAAGCGGGCGCCGAACTGCTCCGGGGTCAACCACCGGTGATATTGCGGCGAGGCGGGATCCTGCTGCGCCGCCAGGCGCCGGTCGAGCTGCGCCTGGGCCCCGGGACGCAGGGGGAGCACGAGGATCATCCGCTGCATCGGCAGCACGAGGTCGGTGCGGCCGACCTCATGCTCGGGCTTCGCGAGCGGGTCGACGTTGTAGGGTAGGTCGATGCGATCCTTTTCGTCGATCGACTGCAACCCGCTCGCGGTGGCCGCCTGAGGCGTGGCGAGCGCCAAGCCTGCAACCAGGGCGAAGGCGAGGGTTACGGCGAGCGGAAGAGCTGTTCCCCAACGGTTCGACATTCTTTTCTCTCCTAGTGATTGAGATGAAAATGCGAATGCCATAATAAGCGAATATCGATCCAAGAGTGCAGAGACGAGTGAGAGGCCGCCCGCTAGAATCCGCCCCGTGACAGGGACGCACCCCTTCGTCGTCGACGGGCCCAACGGCCCCCTGCCTGGCCTCGTCGATCTGCCGCGCCAGCCCGGGCCGCGACCGGCGGTCATCGTCTGCCATGACTTCAAGGGGTTCATGGAGTGGGCGTTCTTCCCCTCGCTCGCGACCCTCCTCGCCGAGCGCGGCATGACCGTCGTGCGCTTCAACCTGTCGAGCAGCGGCATGCTGCCGGGGGAGGATCGGGTGAGCGACCTCGCCGCCTTCCGCGCCGGCACCACCAGCCGCGAGGTCGCCGATCTGCTGGCGGTGATGGCGGCGGCGGCGGACGGCGCCATCGTGCCCGGGCGGATCGATGCCTCGCGGCTGGGGCTTTGCGGCCACAGCCGCGGCGGCGGCGCGGCGGTGCTCGCCGCGGCGCGTCTGGAGCGGAGCGCGGAGTGGAGCAGCGGCGGGCCGGCGGCGGCCCACGGGCCGCGGCCGGCTCGGGTTGCCGCCCTCGTCACCTGGGCCGCCGTCGCCACTTTCGACCGCACCACGCCCGAGCAGAAGGCCGCCTGGCGGCGCGACGGCGAGCTCGCCGTCGTCAACAGCCGCACCGGCCAGCGGCTCGCCATGGGCGTCGAGCACCTCGACGACGTCGAAGCCCAGGCCGAGGCGCTCGACGTCGAGAGCGCCGCGAGCTGCCTCACCGCTCCCTGGCTCATCGTCCACGGCGACGCCGACGAGACCGTCGACCTGGCCGAGGCCCGCCGGCTCGAGCGCGCGGCGCGGCGGCCGCCGCGCTCCGAGCGCACCGCCGCGCGCGCCACCGAGCTCCTCGCCGTGCCCGGCGGCACCCACACCTTCGGCGCCCGCCACCCCTTCGCCGGACCGACGCCACAGCTCATCCAGGCGCTCAACGCGACCCAGCGCTGGTTCCGGCGGTATCTGGTCGAGGGGCCGGTGGACGGGCTGGCCGGCGAGCCGATCTGAAGGCGCCCGGGCGCCGCGTGGCGCCGCCCGCCGGCTGCGGTATCATCCGCGCCGTGGACCCACAAACCGATGGCATGATCTTCCAGACCCATGCGGCCGAGCTGGCGCGGCGGCTGCGCCACCCGACCCCTCCCTTCCGGGTGATCGACGTGCGGGCGCCGGAGGCGTACGCCGGCGGCCACATCCCCGGCGCCGTCTCGTCCTCGACCGTCAGCCCGGCCTCGCTCCTCGCCCAGACACCCGGCGGACGGGTCGAGATCTTCGTCGTCGGCCGGGGCCCGGGCGACCCGGAGACGCGCCAGGCGAGCCTCGCCCTCCTCCACGCAGGCGCCCATCGGGTGGTCGAGCTGACCGGCGGCATGGTCGAGTGGGCGGCGGACCGCGGAAGCCTCCATCGCACCGCCTGACCGGCGGCCCGCCGTGCGGCTCGTCCTCCTCGACATCGACGGCACCCTCCTCGATTGCGGCCGGCAGACGCGGCCGCTCTTCGCCGACGCCCTCTTCGAGGTCTTCGGCCGCCGCGGCGACGTCGACGCCTACGACTTCGCCGGGCGGACCGATCCAGGCATCGCGCTCGGCCTGATGACCGCGGCCGGCGTGCCGCGCGACGAGGTGATCGCCGGCCTGCCGCGGCTCCGCGCCAGCTATCTCGCGCGCCTCGACGCCAGCCTCGACGTCGCCCGCATGCGCCTGCTGCCGGGCGTCCGCCCGCTGCTCGAGCGGCTCGCCGGGCGCGACGACGTCGCCCTCGGCCTGCTCACCGGCAACTGGCAGCCGGGCGCCGCCATCAAGCTCTCGCGCCTCGGCCTCGACGGCTTCTTCCGCTTCGGCGCCTACGGCTGCGACGGCATCGAGCGCGACGAGCTGCCGCCGGTGGCCATCGACCGCGCGGAGCGGCTGACCGGCCGCCGCTTCGCGCCGGCGGAGACGCTCATCGTCGGCGACAGCCGCTTCGACGTCGCCTGCGCCCGCGCCCACGGCATCCCCTCGCTCGCCGTGGCGACCGGCAACACGCCGGCCACGGCGCTGCGCGAAGCCGGCGCCGACTGGGTCGTCGCCGACCTCCCCGCCGCCGGCGCCGTCGTCGACCTCTTCGCCCTCTGAGCGCGGCGGCCGCCCGCCGGCAGGCCGCTCCACACCACCCTCGCCCGAGCGCGATGTGAGCGATATGCTCATGTCATGAATCGAGGAATTGAGCTTGTTGCCTCTTGCTTCCTCGCGCTCGCGCCGGCGGTCGTGGCCGCCGGCACAGCATCCAACCCATCCTCGCCGGCCGCGCCGAGCGTGGCGGTAGTGCGGACCGGGCAGCCCGAGAAGGTCTGCCAACTGGCCGGCGACCGGGACTGGGAGACGGGCCGGCCGACCCCCGGCCTGGCGGCGCAGAAGTTCGGCGTCCTCGGCACCGCCCTCGGCTCCTCCTTCGCCCACCAGCGGCGGCTCTTCTTCCTCTTCGGCGACACCTGGCCCGCCCACGGGCTCAAAAAAGACCTCGACTCCGACGTCCTCGGCATGGTCGTGCCGCTCAACGCCGGCACGCCGACCGGCGCGGCGAGCGATCTCTGCGAGAGCTTCACCTTCGTCCCCGACGCGCCGGGGAGCTACGTCCAGGTGCGGCTCGACGGCCACACGCTCGGCACCTCCGAGGTCCCCTCGAGCGGCTTCAGCACCGGCGACGCGATGTACGTCTTCTTCCTGCATCCGGTGGCAGGCGGGAGCCCGCTCGCCGTCCGCGCCACGCTCGGCCAATCGCTCGACGACGGCGAGAGCTTCCACAGCATGCCGATCGCCCTCCCCGACTTCTTCGAGGAGGTGTCGCCGGTCGTCGTCGACGCGGGCGATCTCAGGGGCTCCGGTCTCCCCTGGAAGGCGCAGCCGATCGTCCTCTTCTTCGCCAAGCGCTTCGAGCGGGGGCGGCCCTACCTGGCGGCGGCGGCACTCGGAGACATCGAGAGCCCGGCCCGTTGGCTCTACTTCGCCGGCCTCGATGCCGGCGGCACGCCGCTGTGGAAAGCCGCGGCCGACGCCAGGCCGATCGTCGGCGCCGAAAGCCGGCTCGCCGCCGGCGCGAGCGGCATCTCGGTCGCCTGGGAGCCCGGCCTCAAGCGCTGGCTGATGCTCTTCGAGAGCGACGCCGGCGCGCCGCCGGGCATCCGCATGGAGAGCGCCGAGACGCCGTGGGGACCGTGGACGGCGACCTCCGAGCTCCTCGTCGACGCCGGCGCGCTGCGCTGCCGCTCCCTCTACTGGCCCGGCGGCCGCGACGGCAAGAGCTGCGGCCAGCTCGACGCCACCGCCGACATCCCCTTCCTCGAGCACCGGCCGGGCCGGGTCTACGGCGCCTTCCTCATCCCCGGCTACGACGAGTGGGACGAGCGGACCGGCACCGCCCACGTCTATTTCACGATGTCGACCTTCAATCCCTACACGCCGCTCGTCCTCCGCGCCGGTCTGCAGCTCGAGAAGCGCTCGGCGCCGCGCTAACAGCGCCAAGCGCGCGAGAGCCCACGCCGGCCGGCGGCCGCGGCCCCGCGGCGAGGGCCGGGCAGAGCCGTCGGGTTCTGTGGGAGAATCCTTTCCTCAAAGCATCCAAAAGAGCTCGCGACGGGAGCCATCGCAACCGGCACATCCGTGCCGGCAGTACCTTAGCCGAGGGGAGGGTATATGGCGGGCCTCAGCGCAGAGGAGCAGCAGGGGGCCGTGGCGCGTTATCAGCGCGTCCGGCTGTTCGAGATGTTGATCGTCCTGGTCATCCTGGCCGGAGGGACGGTGCTCCTCCTGATCCTGCAGAACCCCAGCCTGGTCATCGCCGGGCTCGGTGGCGTCGAGCTGGCGATCGCGGCCGGCGCCGTGCTGCTCTGCGGCGCGATCCTGCACTTCGTGAACTGGCGCTGCCCGCATTGCCGGAGCGGCCTGCAGCGCGGCGTCGGCGGCCTGATCGGCTGCAAGAAGTGCGGTTTGGTGCTCAACGGCAAGCAGATGCGCAAGGGCGGCCTCACCGTGGCCGAGAGCGCTCTCGCCAAGGAGATGAAGATCTATGACGCCGTCACGGTCAAGCGGCTGTTCCAGGGGCTCGTGGTGTTCGTCGGCGGCCTCGCCTTCTTCCTCTGGGCGACGCCGAAAGACACCGTGCCGGTGCCCTTCGGCGCTCCCGGCTGGCTCAACGGATTGAGGATCTTAGGCCTCGTCATCGTGCTCGCCGGAGTCTGGGTCTTCTCGATCGTCGGCCGCCGGATGACCAGCGGCGAGCAGCGCCACGACGCCTGGGCCCGCAAGAAGCTCGGCATGGCGCCGAAAGGCGCTCCCGCGAAGCAGCAGCCGGCGCCCGGCCGCCCCAGTCTGCAGGAGGAGCCCCACGACCTGACCACGAGGATCGAGCCGGGCTGAGGCGGCGGCCGCCGCCCGCTGGAAGAGCGCGGAGAGAGCGAGAAAAGTCCGCGGGCAGCGAGGAAAGCGCCGGCGTTCCGGCGCTCGGACCGTTGGCGACGAGGAAATCTTTGCGGAATGGGAGAAAGACCGTCCGTAGCGCAGAAACTTTCAGAGTTTCCGCTCTGCAGACGATGCGGCGAAGGAAATTTTCAATTTTTCTAGGAAATCTTCAAAGTTTCCAGGAAACTCTCGAGATTTCCGCGCTGCGACAAAAATTTCTTCGCTCCAGCCGTTGCGGCGAAGGAAATTCTCAATTTTCCCGGGAAATTTTCAAATTTCCACGGAAACTCTCGAGATTTCCCCTCGCTTGACGCCGCATGACGTCCCGCGGCGAAGTTCGCCCGCCCGAGCACCTCGGCGAGGGCGCCGGCGAGAAGGAGCAGCAGGGGGATCGAGCCCTGCAGGAGGAAGCGCTCCCAGGTGGCGGCCGCCAGCGCCAGCGGATTCCAATGGACGGCGTACGCCGCCCAGCCGATCGCCGGGGGTGCAGCGGCGGCGGCGAGGAGCAGCCAGCCTCGGCGGCGGCCGAGAGCCCGCCAGCCGGCGATGAGCACCGCGGGCACCATCCACCAGAAGATCCCCCAGTCGCGCCACGACGCCATCCGGCGCAGGAGATTCGGCCCGACCAGGGCGAGACGGCTGAAGAGGCCCGAGACGACGTCCCCCAGGCGCACGAAGGCGAAATAGTCCTCGTCCTCGCGGTTCGGGATGGCTGACCGCCAGGAGACGAGCAGGCCGAAGGACGCTGCCGGCAGCGCCGCCGCGAGCAGCAGGCGCCTCCGCCAGCGCCTGGCGGCGTGGGGACCATGCGCTCCGAGCGCCACCAGCGCGCCCGCCGACCAGGCGACGGCGGCCAGCGGCGCGCCTTCGTTCTTGCACAGCACGGCGCCGGCGAGGAGGAGCCCCTCTTCCCAGCCGATCGCCAGCCGAGGCGGCGCCGTGAGAAGGAGAACCAAGGCGGCGCCGTAGAAGCAGGCGAGCGGCATGTCGCTGTAGGTCGAAGAGGCGCCGCCGTCGGCGCCGACGAAGAACGGCGTCGCCGCGGCGACCAGCGTCACGATGGCCGCCGGCCCCCGCCCGGAGAGCCGGCGAGCGCCGTGGTGGAGGACGAGCAGCCAGGCGGCGAAGCAGGCGGCATAGACGCCGCGCACGGCGTGCGAATCGTCGTCCAGCGCGAACGCCTCGAGCACGGCGACCTGGGCGAGGGGGAGCAGAAGGGGATAGCGCGGATGGCTGACGAACCATCTCGCGTCGCGCAGCACGCCGGCGTCGACGGTGCCGGCGGCGCGCACGTAGCGCGCCTGCGCCGACCAGGTCATGCGGCCGTCGAAGTCCGCCACCGGATCGGCGAGCGCATTGGCGAGGACGCCGAGGCCGACGAGCGCCGCGATGCCCAAGCAGGCGCCGCGGGCGACACGGCCAAGCCGCTCCGATCGGCGGCGATGCAGCGCCGCGCGGGCGAGCGCCGGTCCGGCTCGCCGGCCGCCGAATCCCGGCTCGGCGCGCCGCAGGCGCGCGCCGAGACCGGCGGCGGCGCAGAGGCCGGCGAGGGTCCACACCCAGGGGCCGCGGAGCGGCAGGTCGACGAGGTGCGACAGGCCGTAGAGCGCGCCACAGACCGCCGCGATCCCCAGCAGCAGGGAGTAGCCCAGGCGGTGAGCCCACGACAGGCGGCGGAGACATGGGGACAGCTCCGTGAGGCCGAGGCCGGAGCCGGCGAAGAGAGCCACGCCGCCCAGGCCGGCCACGGCGTCGGCGATCATCCCGCTCCCACCGCCGCGCCGTGCATGAACTCGAAACGAGAATAGAGCGTCGGCGGCCGTCCCTCGCCCGGCGCCACCACCACCCAATGGACCGGCCGCGGCACGCGGCGGCGCAGCCAGCCGGCATCGGCCGCATCGCGGCCGCGAAAGAAGACCGCCCGGCGCGGCGCCAGCTCGTAGCGCACCCAGATCGCCGCCGCCTCCCCCGGCCGGCTGCGGTCGATCAGCAGGTAGGGCTCGTCGAGCGGGATCGTCGCGCGGAGGCGATCGATGGCTGCGGCATAGGCCGGACCCTGCAGCCGAGCCCGCGCCGCGGCCAACGGCTCGCCCAGATGCCGTAGACACGAACCGATGCGCCACAGCGCCGTTCTCGCCGCCGCCGGCACGGCGACCACCAGGAAGGCGACGAGCAGCGCGAGCGCCAGGCCGTCGGCGAACCGGCGCCAGACGAGCTGGCGCCGGCGGCTCGCGGGCGAGGGCGCGGACCGGTCGGCGGGAGCGCCCGTCGGCGCGCCCCCGGCCGACACTGGCTCATCCTTCAAGGGCAGTCGTTCCAGGGCACGTTGGTCGCGAAGGTCATGTCGCCGTTTCGGTTGACCGCGGAATCGGTCGTCGAGATGTTGAGGTTCGAGGTGGAGCGCTGACCGCAATTGAATTGGGCGGCAGCGGGCGAGCCCGACGAGCTGTTGCCATAGAGCAGCAGCGGGCTGGCCGCCGTACCGGCGCCGGCGACGTTGATCCCCTGCTTGGCCGAGGTCACGGTATTGCCCGTGACCGTGCCTCCCTTGATGTTGGGAGCCGTCATGTCCCATGCCCGTGGGCCGAAGTTCATTCCGAAGTCGCAGAGATGGGAGGCGCCACAGCTGATCGTGTTCTGGCTGACCAGGGTGCCGGTGAAATCTCCCGTCGCCGTGCCGCTGAAGTCGTCCAGCGAAAAGCCCGCGAATGCCCCTTGACCGGACTGCACGATCGAGTTGCGGAGCACGTTGGCGCTCGTGGAGCCGCCCAGGATGAGCGCCACGTCGCTGTTGTCGGTGAACGTGTTGTCGGTCACCGAGGCGCCGTTCGACTGTAGCAGAGTCAACCCGTCGGACCAGAGGCCGGTGGTCTGATGGTCGCCGTTGGCGAGGAAGAGGTTGCCGGTGATCGTGGCGTTGTCGCCGACCCATTCGAGCGAGCTGCCGCAGAGGGTGTTGCGGTCGACATTGTTGGTGAAATTACAGGAGATACAGTGGTCGACCCGCACGTTGTAGCCATAGCGGGTGCCGCCCGTCGAGCACTGCCCGGCGGCGGACGATCCGAGGCGAGCGCTGCGGTGGCCGTCGAAGACGAGGTGATCGAGGGTCACGTCGGTCGTATTGTTCAGGAAGACGAAGCCGCCGAAGACGAAGAGATCGGGACGCGCGATGAGCACCGCGCAGGAAATGGCGCCGGCGCAGCTCTGGCTGGAGCCGGTGGTGCCCGCGGTCCGCAGGGTCATCGGTTTGCTCACGGTGACGACGCCCCCCATCCCGTAGTTGCCGGCGGGGATCTGCAGGGTGCCGCTCGAGGGCGTGTTGTTGACGCACTGCTGGAGGGCTCCGGAAACGTCGGTGAGACCATCCAGAACCGCCTGGACGCCGGGGCAGATGGTCGCCGTCTGCACCACCTGGATCGCCACGTTGGGGCTCAAGGCGCCGAACCAGGCGACCCCTTCGCGCAGCATCTTCCACTGGAAGTTGTAGGTTCCGGCGGTCGCCGGTGCCGTGACGTTGAAAGAGAAAGCGAATTGCTGGCCTGGAGCGACGCTGGTGCCGTTGGGCAGGCTGACCCGCCCCACTCCCCAGGTCACGTTGTCCTGCGGGTTCTGCGCGCCCAGCCGATACTGGAGGCCCGGGGTCCAGGTCGTCGAGCCGTTGTTCGTCATCGTCACCGAGACCGCGCGCACCTGGCCGGTATCGAGGGTGGCCGGCACGCTCTGCGAGACGAACTGCGAGCTGTCGCCGCTGATCGGCGCCGTCACGGCGATGACCAGGTTGGGAGTGAGGGCGCCGAACCACTCCACCCCCTCCTGCACCATCCGCCACTGGAAGTTGTACGAGCCGGGGGTCGCCGGGGCCGTGATGCTGAAGCTGAAGATCTTCTCCTGGCCGGGTGGGATCGAGTCCGCGGCAGAGAGATAGACGCGGCCCGAGGTCGGACCCCAGGTGGCGTTGTCCTGCGGATTCTGGCTGCCCAGCTTGTAACCGCCGGCCATCGACCAGGTCGTCGTGCCGGTATTCGCCATGGCGACCGTCACGGTCA
Organism: uncultured Acidobacteriota bacterium; assembly: GCA_963755825.1. Taxonomy (GTDB): domain Bacteria; phylum Acidobacteriota; class Thermoanaerobaculia; order Multivoradales; family UBA5704; genus DATBQN01. The sequence goes on from CAVWLA010000002.1 coordinate 31,796, forward strand.
CCGTCTGGCCGGTGGTCATCGAGCTGGGAGCTGTCTGAGAAACGAACTGAGCCACGTTGCCGGCCTGCGCGGCTGTCGCACCGGCGTGCGCGAGGAAGAAACATACTGCGATGACCAAGAGGCTCCGTTTCATCTCTCATCCCCCGAAGCGTGCAGGATCCTGCGGCCTCGTCACCGGCGCCCGGCGAGGAGCACGATCGCCCTCCCGCAGCCGGTGCCGAGCCGCCAACTCGAGTGTCTACGTAAATTGACACTCGCGGGTTCAAGCCTCGAGAAGATTCTGCAGAGAATTCGTCCAGGCCATCACGGAGCTTCGCCGAGCCTACGGCCGATGCGCATGGCCATTCGGGCCGCTTTCAAGGGAGGGTCGACGTCACCGGCAGGCCTCGTGCCTGTCCTGGTGACCCAGGCAGGTGATCATCTGGTAGCTCGACTTGAGGGCCGAGTTGTAGGCGGCGGCGAAGCTGCCGTTGTAGGTCGAGTAGTCGCAGGCCTCGCCGGCGAAATAGAGCTGGTGGTCGATCGGCTCGGCGAGCTTCTGGCGCATCGCCGCCTGGCCGGGCAGGGCGGCCGAATAGGCGCCGAGCGTCCAGTCGTCGGTGCCCCAGGCGGTGGTGCGGGACTTCACCAGCGCGCGGCCGGCGTCGCAGCGGCACATGTCGCTCATCGCGGCGAGGGCGAGCTCGATCATGCGGCCGCGGCCGTGGTCCGGCAGCGCCTCGAGCTCCCAGGCCCGCTTGCCGCCGAAGAAGCCGATGGCGATGAGGCTCCCCATCGGCCGGAAGACGAACGCCATGTCGTCGTCGCGCCGGTCGAGGTCGCCGCCGTAGAGCAGCCAGGCGTTCTCGACCGCGGCGCCGTCCTGGCGGGGGAAGACGTCAGGGGTCGAGAACTCCAGGATCACCTTGTCGAGCAGCCCCATCGGCAGGCCGCGGATCGCCGCCACCTTGGCCGGCGGCAGCGCCGGCTGGAACTCGATCTTGCCGGCGGCGAGAACCCCCGTCGACACCGTCACCAGGACCATGCGTCCCGCGAAGTGCTCGCCCTGCCGCGTCTCCACGCTGACGCCGTCGGGGTCGCGGCGGATCCGCGTCACCGGCGAGCTCAGGCGGACCTGGGGGAGCACCTCCTGGCCGTATTCCTCGACGAAGGTGCCGTAGCCGCGCTCGATCAGCACGTCCTCGCCGGCCAGAAAAGCGCCGGCGTCGAGCGACGAGCTCTGCTCCAGCTCCACCGCGCTCTCCAGCGGTCCGGAGTTCAGCGCCACCAGCTCGCGCAGCTTCTCGAAGGGCGGCCCTCCCGGCGGCGCCGGCACGGTCGGCGCGGTCGGCGCGGTCGAATCAGTCACCGGCTCCGCCGTCGGCTCCTGATCGGGCAGGTGGTTGGAGGCCGCGTCGTCGTGATCCTGGGACGCCTCGAGCGAGTGCTCGAAGGCCTCGGTGATGCGCTCGAATCGCTTCTGGTCCCCTGGACCGGCGAAGTGGTGATCGAAGAAGAGATGGTGCGCGGCGTCGACGTCGGTCTCCTGGGTGGCGTACCCGCTGCCGCTGATGATCGGCGTCAGCGGGTTGGTCCGCACGTTGTGGATCCAGGCACCGCCCAGGTCGATCGGTGCGCTGAACGTCGTCGCGTCCGTGCGGCCGCGGCCGCCGATCCGGTCGGTGGCCTCGAGGATGACGAACGAGCGCCCGGCGTGCAGCAGGTTCTTGCCGGCGGTCAGGCCGGCCATGCCGGCACCGACGATGATGACGTCGTAGCGTTGCGGCGCGACGACCGGCCGCGCCGCGGCAGGCGCGGCAGGCTGGGGAGGGGCTCCGGAGGCGCAGGCCGTCGCGACGGCGAGGCACCCCAGGGACACGACGCGAAGGAACCGCAACCAAGACCCGTGGACCATAGCCCGCGATCTCCCATCGAGCTCGAGGCCCGAAGCTCGAGATTAGAAGCTGGAAGCTTGCGCTCTCCCCGCGGCCGGATCAATCCCCCCGGGCCTCGGCCGCCGGCGCCCGGCGCGCCACCCCGTCAGCGGCTCATGAAGCCGCGGACGAGGTCGGCGATCTGATCCGCCGCGGTGTCGAGCGCGAAATGACCCGCATCGAGGACGTGGATCTCGGCCTTCGGGACGTCGCGGCGATAGGCCTCCGGCTCCGCGAGCTCGAACGACAGGTCGTGCTTTCCCCAGAGAACGAGGAGCCGTGGCTGCCGCTCGCGCATCCAGGCCTGCCACCTGGGGTAGGCGTCGACGTTGGTGCGGTAGTCGTAGAAGAGGTCGCTCTGGATGTCGGCCTGGCCGGGCTGGCTGAGGAAGGCGAACTCGTCGCTCCACAGATCCGGGTCGTAGCGCTCGACGTGGGGATCGTCCCCGAGGTGGCGCGTCCGCGTCGTCGCGAGCGACAGGAGGTTGGTGCGCAGCGCGCTTTCGTGGGCGGCGCGATCGGCCCAGAAGGCCCGCCGCGGCCCCCAGTTCGCCCCCAGGCCCTCGTTGTGCGCCACGGCGTCCTGGACGATGAGCGCCGCGATCCGCTCCGGATGGGCGAGGGCCATGCGAAAGCCCACCGGGCCGCCGTAGTCCTGCATGTAGAGCGTGTAGCGCGAGAGCCCGAGCGCTTCGGTGAAGCGATCCATGATCTCGGCGTAGTGATCGAACGTGTAGGCGAACTTCTTCGGGTCCGGCCAGTCGCTGTGCCCGAAGCCCGGATAGTCGGGCGCCACGAGGCGATAGCGATCGGAGAGCCGAGCGAAGAGAGGCTCGAACATCCGCGACGAAGAAGGGAGCCCATGGAGCAGGAGAAGCGTCGGCGCATCCTTCGGACCGGCCTCGCGGTAGAAAATGGAGAGACCTTCGATCCGTGCCGTGCGATAGAGAGTCGGGTGCTCCACCGGACGATCCTTTCCTGAAGCTTGGGCCAACGGTCGAACTGAGGCGAGCATCGCGGCCAGAGTCAAGGCCATGCAGGTGACCCGCCGCCATCGTGTCGCGGACCCTGGCATCACACGGCCTCTCTTGCCCTCGCCAACTCGAAAATGACCCACAGCTCGACCGGGGCTGCTCAGTGGCCTGCGCTCCTGTTAGCCGCCGGCGGCGTCGCAGCCGGCACAGGAGCCACGGGAGTCGGGGCGCTCAACGTAGCCAGGAAGTCCGAGGAACCGGAGGGAGCTTCGCACGCCAAGCCAGTTGAGGCCGAGAGGCCAGGGTGGCAGTTGCCACTGCAGGAGTAGCCGTATTCGCCGCACGTCAGGAGCGGTCCGCCCGGGATTGCACAGGGAAAGCTGCAGGAATGGCTGCAGTTGCAAACCACAGGATTGGCGCAGGGCGGATAAGCGCGGACTGGAGAGACTGTCGCGAGGACGCCGAGGGCCATGGTTGCCAGAACGGGGAGCCAGACACGGTGCGGTCTCAGAGCAACCTCCTTTGAGCTCTGTACGGCGGACCATCCGCCATATGCCTATGTTAGCAAAGAGACTCGCCTCTGGCGCCGCTCGCGGCAGGAAGCCTTGAACACACGTCAGAGGGTCTTCGCGACCTCGGCGAAGAAAAACGCCAGAGGGGGCCTGTTTACGCCGGACTTCTCCGCTGCGATATCTTCACTACTAGGAGTCCTCATGCTCGGCCAGAAGACAGTCAGCGCTCTCCTCACCCTCAAGCCATCAGGTCCCCACAGCTTCGAGGATCTGCTCAGAGAGCTCCTATTGGAGTTAACGAAGCAGCCTTATCACCTTTCCTCATCCGGGATGCAGGGAGGTGTTGACGGGGTCTCGGCAACGGGTTCCATTGGTTTCGAGGCGAAGCGCTATGGCAAGAGAGCTCTCAAGATCCTCGATCTGCAAGGACAGCTCGGTCGTGTCAGGCGTACCCGGCCCGAAATCGAACTCTGGCTCTTAATCACCACGGGACGCCTTGCCGAGCAGGATCGGCAGGAGTTGGAGGCCGCAGCGGTCGACAATGGAATCGCACTTCTGATCTTGGCGGAGGGGGATCTCTCTGTCGCGTTTCACCCGATGGCTGGGCTCTGTGCCACCAGACCGGAGCGGGTGTGCGAGATCCTCGCGGACCTATCGTGGCGCGACCCCGCGACGGATGTTGCATTCGCGCTCGATGAGGTCCGCACCGAGTTGGAGGAGGTCGCTGCTTCCACTGAGTTCGCCCCATTCCGAGCCCGCTTGGAGAAGGAGGTTCGAGAGCTTCCCACCTGGAGGATCTTCGTCCAGCGCCAGAACCAGCGGCTCAAGCGTGCGATCCTCGAAGATTCGAAGGTCAGGTTAGGGACCCACTTCGATCGCGCCAAGGTGATCACCCGCACCGTCAAGGCCGAGCTCGACAACTGGCTCACGGCGGCGATGTCCTTCCACGAACCGCATCTGGGTGCCGTTCTGGGCGAGCGGTTCGACGGCAAGACCTGGATGGTGCTCGACTGGCTCGTTGATCGGCTCGAGTCGATGGATGTGCCGGTGTTTTTCCTTGGTTCGAACCGGGGCGACGTGCGGGAAACTTTGAACGAGATCTTGATCAAGGAAGCCGAAGAGGTTCTTGGCCCCTATGGAAGACATGCGAGAGCCCTCTTGGAGCGCCGCCGACGCTGGGCCGCTGGCCGGACGCCCTGGTGCCTGTTGATTCTGGATGGACTCAACGAATATAGAAACCCGTCTTACCCATGGCAGCGGCACCTCTCCGACGCCTTCGCCCGAGTCGAGGCCGAGTATCGGCCCTCCGCGGTCCTTTGCACCGTTCGGACAAAGACATGGACCGAGATTGATGCAGAGGTCAAGCACTCCGTGAAGGGGCAGGTACGGACTCTCGTTGTCGGGCCCTTCGACGAAGCGGAATTTAGTGAGGCGCTCCGCCGCGCCGGCAAGGCACGTGAGGAGATTGCCGCCATTCCACAAAGCGCGCAGGAGCTGCTCCGGCGCCCTCGGTTCCTCCAACTCATCCTCGAGCATCGTGACCGCCTCGGTAATTTCGAGGTCATCAACGAAGATGTCCTCTACTGGCTCGATGCGAGCGATAAGCTGCGCAGGGAACGGGCTGCGCCAGGTTGGACGGAGGAGCGGTATCAAGGAGTGCTCCAACAGTTCGCCCGGAGCTGGATGAAGCAACATCCTCTGACTCGGAAGGAGGTGCTCGACAGTTTGAGTGCCGAGATCCGCCCCGAGGTAGAGGACGCTCTCAAAGATCTCTCCTCGGAAGAAGTTCTTAGCAAGAAAGGACCGAAGTACACCGTTCACCCCGACCATCTTCGGACGGGGATGGCTCTCTACCTCCTCGACCTCTTGGATGACCCTGGCGCAGACCAGCAAGAGCTTCGTGAGCGGCTGCGAGATGCCCTATCTCCTCATGCAGAAGATGACGAAGCAGCAGCGTGGCTCCGCCGAGCAAGCGTATTCTCCCTAATCTCTGAAGGTCCACCCCGGTTTGATGTCATCGATGTTCTCGTCGATGAATGGCTGCGCTCGCGCAACCGGCCTCCCGATGACCTTCAACAGGTCAGGGCGCTCGGGAAGCCCCTCCTGCGCCCGTTGCTGCGCCTTGCGCCGCGGACCTGGATGCGGAGCACTGGGCACAGAGGACTTCAAGAACTCTCGATCGTTGTCTTCTCGGAATACCTGGATCGCGAGATGGACCTGATTCGAGAGTTCGTACGGCCATGGTGCCGTCTCGTTCCAACCCGCGGCCCCTCCTTCATGTCGGATAGGCCCGACATTGAAGAGAGGGTTCAAGCCGCTTTGGGGGACAAGGGGCTCGCGGCATTGGATCTCCAATCCCGAGGGGATTCGGGCCTTCTGGATCTACAGAACGTCGTCCTATATCTGGAGAGTCTTTCTGCGGGGCTGGTCTCTCCAGAAGATCTCCTCGCTATCCTGGCGGCCCATCACCTTCCACTCTACTACCTGCCCGGAGCCGGCCCCTGGGTCCTGCGCAAGGCGTTCGCCAAGGTGCCCCGCGTCTGGTTCGAGAGATGGACACAACGCTCTAATGGGATTCAAGGCTCTCAGCTGCGAGAGATCGTTCATCACCTGCTGCTTCTCGTGCAGCGTGCGGACCTCGCGGATCTTGCTTCCTTGGTGGAGCCCTCGGCTCCTGAAGACGACGATCCTCTCCTTCACTTCCGAACTCTGGACCGTGCTGGCTACGAGAACATCCGCAATACTCCCTTTCGAGAAGAAGAGCGGCCGATTCAGTTTCTGGAGCGCGTGCGCTCCCTTGTAGTGGATCCGGACCTCCCACCTCCACAGGAAGAGCGGCTCGCCAGGATTCGAGCAGATTGGCGGAAGATGTTCGCTGGTGTGGCCCTGCAACTCGGCGACGGCCCCACTCGGGAGGACCACTTCTTCCGGGATGGTTTGGCGGCGATCGCAGCCTGGTTTCCGGAGGAGGGAGCGTCTCTAGTCTACCGACAGATCGAGGACCTGCCTCAGCGTTTTCGCGACGGCAAACATTGGTGGGTGCTCGCAATCCGGCGGCATGCCGTCCTAGCGGAGGGTGAGACGAGAAATCACCTTTACGCTGCCGCAGAGACTCTCTGCCCGGAGCCAAACGGGCGCGTAGCGCCTGGATATGCACTTCAGGTACTTCTCCCCGGAATGAGGCCGGAGGCTATTCTCGAGGCGGTCCAAAATCACTGCCTCGATTGTGAGTGGGCGCAACTCTTTGAATTTTCTGCCTCTCTAGGAGCCGAGGACCTGCGCGAGTTAGCTCTAGCATCTCTTTCTGAGGAGCCTCCTCCGCGAATACGGGTCCGAACCTATTTCCTGCTTTCGGAGCTAGGAGGCTCGAGGTCGGGGGAAGATCTTTACCCACTTGTTCGCGGCGATGTGGAAGGAACTGACACAGAGCTACGCCTTGGAGCACTGGCCTTCGCCGTGGAGTTCAAGGTTTCGGGACTTCTGCCGCAGCTGCTACTTACTATCGCTTCAGATGAAGAAGAGGACCGAAAGACATTTGCTCCTCGAGACGCTGCTTGGCTCCTGATCCAGGAGGGACACTTCCTGGACAGGCTTTCTCCGTACTGGCGAGCCGTAGCGGCTGCAGTCTATCCAGCTAGAAGAGAGCAGCTTCTGCAGGAAGTTGAAGGTGCCCTTGAGTCCGAGTCCGGAGACGCCACCTCGATCGATGCAACCTATACGCTGCCCGTTCGTGAGGATCTGCAACCGCACCGTGAGCGGCTTTCACTTCAGGAGGAAGATACGACTCTTCACCTCGGTGAAGCAGAAGGAGGTTTGGGAGGCTTCGAGGAGAGCGCCACTGCTGCCCAATTGGCAGACTTCTTCGGAGAGATGAACAGTGACCTCCATGTCCAGAAATGGAACAGCCTGATTCAGGAAGTCGTAGCGGAGCTGCGCCGGCGGCAAGCTGAGCACGGAACGGTATGGTCGTCTGAGCAGTTTCCCCAAGAACTGGTCGATGCACTGGACGAGCCACGCTTTCGGCGATGGATAGAGGCGCTGCTGCGCAATGATCGGCAGACTTGGCTTGCTTGGATGGGCTTGGTCGTTCCCCTTTTCCGGCGTGCTGTGCGCCGAGGGCACCCGCTGGCGGAAAGTCTTTGGGACTTCGTAAACCCGCTCCCTCATCGGCAAGGCCCTGGTGGGGTTCGGTATCTTGATAGAGGCATCGACTGGGTTTTTCACGAGCTCTCTCGGACTGAAGCCGATGATGACGTTGGCAGGAAGCTCCTCAACAGCCTGATCCTCGACGCTCGAACTGATCAGCAACTCTTCAACATCGCTCTGGGATCGAGATGCAGGGAGCAGACCCGACTGAAGGCAGTTATTGACGAGCTTCTGGAGAACGAGGAAGCCGAGGATCGAGCCAGAGCTGCAAAGGTTCTGGGATGGTTGGAGGGAACAGAGAGCAGACTGCGACAACTCGCAGGGGCTGATGCCTCTCTCTGGGTGCGAAGCATCTCAGAACAATCTCTGGACACTCGGCGGCGAGAGGGCTTCGCACGCTATTGGCTGAGCCGATTTCTTCGTGAGGACTTACCTCGAATCCAACGCTGGGGCGCCGGCCAGATCTTCCTTGAGGCGTTAGATGGAACCTTCGAAGCGTGGGCTTTCCGCCTGGTGCAGGAAACCGCTCCCAGTGTCCGGAGTCGAGGTGAGGCTCTGCTTCTGCTCGAAGAGGCACGCGCGGAGGTGAAACGGAGTCGTACCGACCCTCTCGAGAAGAATTTCCTGGGATACGAGGTAGCGGACTTGGAGAGCGGCGCCGATCCCTGGCGACGTCAGAGAAGCTGGCGCGATATCGAGAAGCGATACTGATCGTTCGTGCCCAACCTCTCCGATTTCGCTCTCCGTTGGCCAACTCCTTGAAAGCCGCCGCACCAGGATGTCAAGTCTTCCGGCCCACGCCTTGTCGAAGCAATCTCTGACCGGACCTGTGGAAGGACATCTTCCGGCCTCGCCGCACTGCGAGCCGAAGGCAAGCGGGACTCCGAGGCGTCGATTGAGGACGGTTTCCGCCTTGCCGGCGAGCAGACCGAAGTTGCGCCGCTGCCCGGAGAGCGGCGTCCGTCGTGCGGCAGATCCGCCGCTTCCGACCTACCGCCAGACCGGCGGCTTCTTGGTCTCGAGGAAGGTGGCGATGCCGCGGCGGCAGTCGGCGGTGGCGCGGGATTCGGCGTTGACGTGGGCGGCGAGGGTGAGGGCGTCGTCCAGGGGGCGGCCGAGGGCGTCGAGGAGGAGGCGCTTGGTGCGGGCGATCGACTCGGAGCTGCCGGTCGAGAGAATTTCGGCGGCGAGCGCGCCGCCGACCGCGGCGAGGTCGGCCTCGGGGACGACGCGGTTGGCGAGGCCGATCTCCAGGGCGCGGGCGGCGTCCACGAAGCGGGGGAAGAGGAGGAGCTCGCGAAGGTCGGCGCCGCGGACGCGGAGCGGCAGGAAGGTGGCGACCAACGCCGCGACGAAGCCGATGCGGACCTCGCTGTAGAGGAAGCGCGCCGTATCGCTGGCGACGACGAAGTCGTGCGCCGTGGCGAGGCCGCAGCCGCCGGCGACGCAGGCGCCGTGGACGAGCGCGATGGTGAGCGCCTCCTGGCGGAGGATCGAGCGGAAGAGGTCGCGGAGGCGGAGCGAGTCGGCGAGGTTGTCGGCCGGGCCGGCGTCGCGGAGCGCGGCGAGGTGCTCGAGATCGGCGCCCGCCGAGAAGTTCTTGCCGGCGCCGGCGAGGAGCACGGCGCGGATACCCTCCTGGCGGAGGTCGGCGCCGTAGAGCGCCGTCAGCTCGCCGATCATGCGCGGCGAGAGGGCGTTCGCCCGCGCCGGATCGGCGAGGGTCACCCAGAGGAGATCGCCGTCGCGGCGGACCTCGAGGGTCGCGTAGGAGCGCGCGAGGACATCGGCGCCGGTCGACTGCGGCTCGCTCATCGAACGGGCGCCCGCATCAGCGACGGCCGCCGCCCTCGGCAGGCGGCAGCAGCTCGTCCGGCACCTCGATCTCCATCTGCAGCAGGCCCTGGGCGTGGGTCTTCCCCTGCGCGTCGGACTTCATGCTCTCGGTGCCGCCGCCGCCCAGCGAGTCGTGGAGGATGAAGTTGAGGGCGTGGAGATTAGGGACCTCGTAGCGCTCGACCGGCCCGCGGCAGACCTCGCGGAAGTGGGCCTTCACCCGCTCGGCGGTCGCCTCGGCGGCGATGACCGCGAAGAGCGCCGCCGAGTTGGCGATGAGGCCGACGTTCGAGGCGTCGCCCTTGTCCCCTGAGCGGGCGTGGGCGATCGCCGACAGGCGCACTCTCATCGCCGCACCGCCGATTCCGCTCGCCGGCGGGCGACGAGCACGGAGCCCGCGGCGACCACCGCGAGCAGGACGGCGAGCGCCAGCGCCGTCGCCGGTCGGGTGGCGGCGGGGCGATAGAGGTCGGGGAGGACGGCGCGGAAGCCGAGGTCGAGGATCTCGTGGTGCCGGCGCTCGAGGGCCGCGAAGGCGGCGAGCCCGAGGGCGAGCCAGGAGGAGAGCGCGGCGACCTGGCGCCACCGCGACCAGCCGGCCTCGACGCCATGGCGGAGGAGGACGGCGTAGCCGGCCGCCGCGGCGAGCGCCCAGCCGGCGAAGGCCAGGCGGTCGGCGAGCGCGCTCCAGGCGAAGCCGAGGAGGAGCACCGGCACCAGGCCGCCGGCGAGCGGCGCGAACCAACGGCGGACGAGCTCGCGGCGGAAGCCGGCCGCGTGATCGACGGCGTCCGGCGCCTGCGGTGCCTGCGGCGAAAGTTCCGAAGCCGCGCTCGGGGTGCCGGGGCCGGCGCCGGGCGCCGCGGGATCGAGGCCGGTCATGCCTCCTCCACCGTCACCTCGACGCGGCTCTCCACCTCTTCGCGGGCGAGGAGCGCCGGCCAGTAGGCGACGACCTCTTGCGGCTTCGGACGGCCGCCGGCGAAGCCGGTGACGCCCGGCGGGCCGCCGGTCACCAGCGGCGCGATCTCCTTGCCGAAGCGCTCGACGCGCTTGGCATCGGCGTCGTGGACGCCCAGCCGCAGCACCACCTCGGGCGGCTCGGCGGGCGCCGCGAGGATGCCGGGGAGGCAGGCGCCGATCCCCACCAGCTCCTGCATGCGATGGGCGGGGTCGAAGGTGACGCCGGCGCGCTCCAGGCGCTTCCAGACGATGTCCGCCGCCAGCTCGGCCTTCTCGATCGCCCGCGGCCCCGAGATGGTCAGCTGCCCGGTCGTCTTGTAGCCGTCGAGGTAGGAGCCCGAGATCTTCAGGAACGGCGTCTTCGGCCGCCCCTCGATGCCGTAGACCTCGACGCGGTCCTCCCCCGCCTGGCGCAGGCGGATCGAGGTGAAGTCGGCGACGCAGTCCGGGGTGATGTACTCGGTGGGGCTCGCCATCTCATAGAGGAGCTGCTCGGAGACGGTGTCGACGGTCACCATGCCGCCGGTGCCGCCGTGCTTGGTGACGCAGAAGGTGCCGTCCGGCCGCGCCTCGACGAGCGGGAAGCCGACGTTCCAGAGATTGGGCACCTCCCACCAGCGGCTGAAGTTGCCGCCCGTGCACTGCGGCCCGCACTCGAGGATGTGGCCGGCGATGGTGCCGGCGGCGAGGAGGTCCCACTGCTCCTCGCCCCAGCCGAACTCGTGGATCATCGGCGCCAGGGCGAGCGCGGTGTCGGTCACCCGGCCGCAGAGGACGATGTGGGCCTCTTGGGCGAGCGCCTGGACGATCGGCCGCGCGCCGAGGTAGGCGTTGGCGCTGGTCACCTTGCCGACGTGCGGCGCCAGCGGCTCGCCGGTGTCCATGTTCTCGAGCCGATGGCCGGCGGCGATGAGCTCGGCGAGGCGCGGGAAGATGTCGTCTCCCTCGACGACGCCGACGCGCAGGCCGCTGACCCCGAGCTCGCGCGCCACCTGGAAGATCTTGGCGCGGCAGGCGCGGGGGTTCAAACCGCCGGCGTTGGTGAGGATGCGGACGTTCCGCTCCTTGATCTCCGGCAGCACGCGGCGGACGAAGCCGATGAAGTCGGTGGCATAGCCCAGGCGCGCGTCCTTGAGCTTCTGCCGCATCATGATCGAGAGGGTGACCTCGGCGAGGTAGTCCATGCCGATGTAGTCGATCGGACCGCCGCGCAGCAGGTCGACCGGCGCGTCGACGTTGTCGCCCCAGAAGCCCTGCCCGTTGCCGATGCGGACGGATCTCATTCGGGGGTGAAGGTTAGCACGCGGCCGCGTGCCGGCAGCCGGCCGGCCGCGGGGTGTCAGCCGCCGTTTGCAGGCTGGCGGGATGCCCGTTAGAGTGTGCCGCGGCCGGCGCATCCGTGCGCTCCGCGCCACCATCCCAGCGACCCTCTGGAGCCCGCCATGACCCGAACCGTCTCCGCGCTCTCGCTCGCCATGCTCCTCGTCTCCCTGGCCCTCTTCGCGGCCGCCGGCCAGCGCTTCCGGCCCGGCCTCTGGGAGGTGACGGCGTCGACCGCCGGCCCGCACCCGAGCTCCAAGAGCAAGACGCGCTGCTACACCCCGGAAGAGGTCAAGGTCGCCAACGGCAGCGCCGCCGAGGTGGCCGCCGCGACGCGGGCCAACGCGGCGACCCGCTCCTTCGAGAGCAAGGGGTGCAAGATCGCCGACCTGCAGGTGGCGGGCGACCGCATCACCGAGGTCGTCCAGTGCCCGAGCTTCACCTGGAAGGACGTCACCACCTACCTGCCGGGCGACCGCTTCGAGGCCGACACCACGATGACGCCGAAAAAGGGCGCCGAGCACAGGATCCACCAGGCGGCGCACCGCGTCGGCGACTGCACCGGCAAGCCGTAGCGGGCGGCTGGTGCGAAGAGCGCGCTACGTCTGCAGGACGCCGGTCTTGAACTCGGCGAGGTCGGGGTTGCAGGCGACCGCGGCGAGCGAGCGGGCGAGGATCTGGCGGGTGTGGCGGGGATCGATGATGGCGTCGACCCACAGGCGCGCCGCGGCGTAGCGCGGGTTCATCGCCGCGGCGTAGCGCCCCTGGATCTCCGCCAGGCGGGCCTTCTTCTCTTCCTCCGTCACGTCGTCGCGGTTCTTCAGCTGGATCGAGAGCAGCGTCTTCGACGCCTGGTCGCCCCCCATCACCGCGATCGACGCCGACGGCCAGGCGTAGAGGAAGCGCGCACCGTAGGCCTTGCCGCACATCGCGTAGTTGCCGGCGCCGTAGGAGTTGCCGACGAAGAGGGTGATCTTCGGCACCACCGAGTTGGCCACCGCGTTGACCATCTTGGCGCCGTCCTTGATGATGCCGCCGCGCTCGGCGCGGCTCCCCACCATGAAGCCGGTGACGTCCTGCAGGAAGAGGAGGGGGATCTTCTTCTGGTTGCAGAGCTCGACGAAGCGCGCCGCCTTGTCGGCCGACTCGGAGTAGATGACGCCGCCGATCTGCAGCTCCCTGTCGCCCGGCTTGGTGCCGGTCGTCCGCTCGACGATCGAGCGCTGGTTGGCGACCACCCCGACCACCCGCCCGTCGATCCAGCCGGTGCCGCAGACGAGGGTGCGGCCGTAGGTCGCCTTGTACTCGTCGAGCTCGCTGCCGTCGAGGAGCCGGGCCAGCACCTCGTTGATGTCGTACGGCTTGCCGCGGTCGACGGGGACGACGCCGTAGAGCTCGTCGGCCGGGTAGAGCGGCGGCGCCGGCGCGCGGCGAGCGAAGGGGGCGGCGGCGCCGGCGGCGAGCTGGGCGAGCTGGCGGCGGAGGGCGGCGAGGCAGCTGGCGTCGTCCGGATGGCGATGGTCGACGTCGCCCGAGATGTCGCACTGCACCATCGCGCCGCCGAGCTCCTCGTTGTCGATCCGCTCGCCGATCGCCGCCTGCACCAGGTGGGAGCCGGCGAGGAAGATCGAGCCGGTGCCCTCGACGATGTGCGCCTCGTCGCTCATGATCGGCAGATAGGCGCCGCCGGCGACGCAGGAGCCCATGATGGCGGCGAGCTGGAAGACGCCGGCGGCGGAGAGCCGCGCGTTGTTGTAGAAGGCGCGGCCGAAGTGCTCGCGGTCGGGGAAGATCTCGTCCTGCATGGGCAGGAAGACGCCCGCCGAATCGACCAGGTAGACGATCGACAGGCGGTTCTCGAGCGCGATCTCCTGGGCGCGGAGGACCTTCTTGCAGGTGAGCGGGAACCAGGCGCCGGCCTTGACCGTGGCGTCGTTCGCCACCACCACGACGTCGCGGCCGTGGACGGCGCCGATGCCGACGACGACCCCCGCCGCCGGCGCGCCGCCGTACTCCTCGTAGAAGCCGTGGGCGGTCCACAGGCCGAGCTCGAGGAACGGCGCGCCGGGATCGCAGAGCGCCGCCACCCGCTCGCGGGCGGTCATCTTCCCCTGCGCGCGCTGCTTCGCCTGCGCCTTCTCGCCGCCGCCGAGCGCGATCGCAGCCTCCTCCTCGCGCAGCCGCTCGACGGCGCCGCGCCAGTGCGCCGCCCGCCGCGCGAACGCGTCGTCCCGCTTCAGCCTGCTGATGAGAGCTCCCAAGCGATCCCCTCCCGGACGAACGGCGCGGATTATACGGGACGGGGCGCGGGCGGCCGGCCGACCGCAGGTAGTGGGGTCAGTTTGGTTCCGAGGACGGTCGCCCGGAAGGGCGTGATGGGCGGGGGGCCGAGGGCGACCGCCCGCAGGAGACCAAACGGACCCACTGCCGACCGTCGCCACGGACCGGCGGCCCGGCCCCTGCTACCATCCGACCATGCGCATCCGCCTCCTCGCCTTCGCCAGCGCCGGCGACGCCCTGGGCTTCACCGAGGGCGCCCTCGAGCTGCCGGAGGGGAGCCGCGTCGCCGACCTCCGCGCGCGGCTCGACCGCGAGCATCCGCGGCTCGGCCCGCTGTGGCCGCGGCTGGCGATCGCCGTCGACGGGCGGGTGGCCGGGCCGGACGAGGAGCTGCATGAAGGGGCCGAGGTGGCGCTCCTGCCGCCGGTCTCGGGCGGCTCCGGCGAGGAAGGGGACTCCCCGGCCGACCGCCGCCGGACGGCGCTCTCCGACGGACCGCTCGACGTGCCGGGGGCGCTCGCCCGCGTCTGCGGCGCGGGGCGCGGCGCCGTCATCCTCTTCCTCGGCACCGTGCGCGGCAGCCACCGCGGCCGCCGCGTCGAGCGGCTCGCCTACAGCGCCTACCAGGTGATGGCCGAGGCGGCGCTCGAGCGCATCGCCGGCGACCTCGAGCGCGAGCACCAGGACCTCCGCGTCGCCATCGTCCACCGCCTCGGCGAGGTCGCGGTCGGCGAGGCGAGCGTCGCCATCGCCGTCGCCGCTCCCCACCGCGCCGCCGCCTACCAGGCGAGCCGCGCCGCCCTCGAGCGCCTCAAGGCCGAGGTGCCGATCTGGAAGCGCGAGCACTACGAGGGCGGCGAGTCGTCGTGGCGCGAAGAGGAGCCGTTGATCGGCGACGGGCCGGGTTGATTCCGCTCGTCGGCGACGGGCCGGATTGATGCCGCTTATCGGCAAGGGCTGATCCCCGAGGCCACCGCAAGCTCGCCACCGATGGTGGCTGGGAGGACGATCCATGGTGACGCAGGCTGAACGCGGACGGGCTTTCCGGGCGCTCCACGCGCGCGCCGGCGCCTTCATCATCCCCAACCCGTGGGACGTCGGCACGGCGCGGCTGCTGGCCCATCTCGGCTTCGAGGCGCTCGCCACCACCAGCATGGGGATGGCCTTCGCCGCCGGCCAGCGCGACGGCGCGGTCGAGCGGCCGCGGGTGATCGAGCACCTGGCGGCGATCGTCGAGGCCACCGACCTGCCGGTCAACGCCGACCTCGAGAACGGCTTCGGCGACGCGCCGGAGACGGTCGCCGAGACCATCCGCATGGCGGCGGCGGCGGGTGCCGTCGGCGGCTCGATCGAGGACGCCACCGGCCGCGCCGGCGATCCGATCTACGACCGCGGCTTCGCCGCCGACCGGATGCGCGCCGCCGCGGAGGCGGTCGCCGCGCTCCCCTTCCCCTTCCTCCTCACCGGCCGGGCCGAGAACTACCTGCACGGGCGCCCCGACCTCGCCGACACCATCGCGCGGCTGCAGGCCTACCAGGAGGCGGGGGCCGACGTCCTCTACGCGCCGGCGCTCGCCACCGCCGACGACATCGCCGCCGTCGTGCGCTCGGTCGACCGCCCGGTCAACGTCGTGATGGGGCTCCGCGGCGCCCAGCTCGACCTCGCGGCGCTCGCCGCGATGGGCGTCCGCCGCGTCAGCCTCGGCAGCACGCTCGCGCGCACCGCCCTCGGAGCCCTCCTGCGCGCCGCCCGCGAGATGCGCGACGAGGGCACCTTCACCTTCGCCGCCGGCGCCGCCAGCCCGCGCGAGATCGGCGACCTGCTGGCGCGCCCCGAGAGCTCGAGCTAGGGCTTCGCCGCGGCCGGCGGGTCCACCCCCGGAGCGAGGGCGAGGTCGAGCGCCGCGGTGCCCGGCGCCTCGACCGTCACCGTGGCGGTCAGCGTCAGGTAGCCGGGCTTGCGGAAGGTGACGGCGTAGGAGCCGGCGACCAGGGTGTCGAAGCCGAAGTGGCCCAGCGCGTCCGACGTCCTCGCCGAGGGGCCGCCGGGCGTCGCGGCGCCGACCGCCGTGGCGCCGACCGTCACGTCGGCGAGAGGCAGGCCCGTCGAGGCGTCGACGACGGAGCCGGCGATACCGCCGGCGGCGAGGTCGACCTCGATCGTCTGGTCGTCCTCGAGGTCGAGGGTCCGCCGGGCGGTGAGCCGGGACGGGAAGTCCAGGACGAACAGTGATGCCGGCCCAGCGGGGAGCCCCTCGAGGCGGAAGGCGCCGGCGGAATCGGTGACGTCTCGCGCCGCGGCTCCGGCGCCCTTGGCTCCAATACCGCTCCCCGTCGCCTGCACGTTGACCTGCGCCCCGGGGAACGGCTGGCCGTTCAGGAGCACCGTGCCGCGGAGCGTCAGCCCGGCTCCCAGCTCGATGTCGAGATGGGCGTCGGCCGCGTCGTCGGCGATCGTCACCTCGCCCTGGCCGCGCCTCCCCGTGCCGCTCGCCGACGCCGTCACCTCCCAGCGCCCGGCGGCGAGCGAGGTGATCTGGTAGGAGCCGTCGGCGCCGAGCTCCCCGCTGGCGATCCCCGACGGGCCCTGGGCCTCGACGGCGAGCGTCGCCTGATCCTCCGGCCGGCTGCCGAGGACGGTGCCGGAGAGGGTGGCGCCGCCGGCGAGGACGAGCTGCAGACCGGTGAGCGGGGCTCCCTCGACCTGCAGATCGAGAGAGCGCCCCGATGCCGGTGAGCCCATCGCGCGGGCGGCGGAGAGCGCGTAGGCGCCGGCGACGACGTGCTCGAAACGGAAGCCGCCCTGATCGTCGCTCGCGGTGAGCTCGGGGCGCCTTCCACCGCCAGCCGGCCGGAGGATGACCGCGGCGCCCGCGACCGGCGCGCCGCCGCGATCGACCACGCTCCCCTGCACCTCGACGCTGCTGGCGAAGCGCAGGCCGACGTGCGCCTCCCCGGCACCGACCTCGACCTCCTGCGACGTGCGGCCGAGGTCGGGATGGTCCGCGGTGACGAGCTGGCGCCCCGCCGCGACACCCTCCAGCCGGAAGGCGCCGTCGCCGTCGGACAGCGCGCCGGCGCCGCTCGAAAAGCTCATGCCCGAGGCACCGGAAGAGAGCTCCCGGATGGCGCTCGCGCTCACCCCGGCGCCAGCGACCGGCCGCCCGTCGTCCGTCGTCACGGTGCCGCTGATCGCCGCGCCGCGCTTCATCACCACCTCGACGCC
This sequence comes from uncultured Acidobacteriota bacterium, assembly GCA_963755825.1. Taxonomy (GTDB): domain Bacteria; phylum Acidobacteriota; class Thermoanaerobaculia; order Multivoradales; family UBA5704; genus DATBQN01. Next base: position 48,965 of record CAVWLA010000002.1, read on the forward strand.
GTCGAGCGTGCCTCCCGCCGGCACCACCAGTCCGCTCGCCTGCGAGCTCTCGAAGCCGCCGGCCGTCACCTCGAGGCGGACGTGGCCGTCCGGCGCGGTCTCGATCTCGAAGCTGCCGTCCTCCTTGGTCGTCCGCACGTTGCCGAAGCGCTCGAGGAATGCCGGATCGTGGTCCTCGGGCTCGGCCCTCACCCGGGCGCCGGCGACCGCCTCGCGGCTCTCGTCGATCACCCGGCCCGCGATCCGCGCCGACTTCTCGAGGACGACGACCAGGGGACGCTCAGCCGGCACGACGCGGGGGATCGCGCGCTCCTTGAAGCCGGTGCAGGCGACCCGGAGGTCGACGTTACCGCCGGGCTGGAGGTCGGCGATGCGGAAGCGGCCGTCGACACCGGTGGTGACCGGATCGAGGCCGACCCCGTAGCTGCCGTGCGAGGTGCGGCTGGAGATCGTGGCGGTGACGCTGGCGCCGGCGAGCGGCCGGCGGCCGTCGGTGACGCGGCCCTCGAGCGCCGCTCCGGGCGTCAGGCGGAGGGTGCCCAGGTCCGTCGCCGGCCCGCTCGCGGCGATGGCGAGGCCGCGCGACACCGCCGGCGCGAACCCCGCCTTCGTCGCCACCGCGGCGGCGCGGCCGGCGGGGAGGTGCTGGAAGCGGCAGACGCCCTTGGCATCGGCCTTCGCCGTGAGGACTCCGGTGCCGCCGCGCGGCGAGCCGACCGTCGCCGCGAGGAGCCGCGAGGTGTCCGGAGGCATGATGAGCTCGACCGTGGCGCCGGCGACCGGCGCGCCGTCGGGGCCCTCGACGCGGGCGATGGCGGCACGCCCGGCGTCGAGCACGATGGTGAGCGGCGGCCGGCGGGCGCGCGGCGCGAGAGCGGGGAGCGCGACCGACCGCGAGGCGAAACCCGCCGCCGTCGCCGTCAGCGTCCAGGCCCCGCGCAGCGGGAGGAGGGTCGAGAAGCTCCCGTCGCGGCCGGCGAACGCCGCACGGCTCGCCCCCGATCGGCCGCCGCGCTCGTAGCCGAAGCCGCCGGCGATCCCGCTCGACGGCCGCACCTCGGCACCGGCGATGGGGAGGCGGCCGGGGTCAACCACCCAGCCGGCGGCGATCGCGCCGGGGGGGAGGACGAGGGTCGGACCATGGCTGCCGGGAGCGGCGCCGGCCGTCGCCCGCGCGGCGTCGCCCCGGAAGTGCGCCGCGGCCCACGCGATCAGCCCCGCCTTCGGACCGCCCGGGTTGGGCAGCGCGTAGGCGCCGCGCCCATCGGCGAGCACCCAGCGCCCGAGGTCGGCGTTCGAGGCGACGATGGCGCCGGCGAGCGGCCGGCGGTCCTCGGCATCCACCACGCGGCCGGCGGCGACGGCGGCGAGCGGCAGGGTGACGACCGCCGGCTGCCCCGCCGGGGCCGGCGGCAGCTTGCCGCTCCACACCCGGCCGTCCGCCGCCAGCACCTGGAGCTCGCCGGCGGGCGGCGTGAAGCGGGCGCCGCCGTCCTCGCCGGTGACGGCGAGCGGCAGATCGTCCACCGCGGTGGCGACGATGGCGTTCGCCACCGGCAGGCCGCCGGGCTCCCGCACGCGTAGCGCGACGGCCGCCGCCGCCGGCGCGAGGGTCACCGTCTGCGGCCCGGCGATCGCCACCACGCGGCCGGCGAAGCCCGCCGCCGTCACTATCCAACGGAGAGGCGAGCGCTGGAGACCGGAGGGCTGGCCAGGCGGTTGACCCGGTCGAGCGGGGAGGGGGAGCGAGACGCGCCCGTCGGCGCCGGTCGTCGCCGGCCGCCAGCCCGGCCGCCAGGTGGGAGCGTCGAGGTCGACCGCTTCGTCGACCGCCTGCAGCACGGCGCCGGCGATCGGCTTCCCCGCCGGATCGACGACGCGGATGGCAGCGGCCACCGCCGGGCCGGCGACCGCCGGCGGCAGGACGGTCGCCTCGACCACCGCCAGCGCCGCGAGCTCCATCGGCTGGCGGCCGGGGGCGCTCGCCAGGAGGCTCCACAGCCCCGCTCCCGGAGCCTTGAGCGAGTAGCTGCCGTCGCGGTCGACGATGGCGGTGGCGAGCGGCGCCACGGGCTCCCCCGTCGCCGCCCGTCGCGCACCGGCGTAGGAGTCGTCGATCGGCAGCAGCTCGACGCGGGCGCCGGCGAGCGGCGCTCCGTCGTCGGTCCGCGCGCTGCCGGCGAGCTCGATGGCGGCGCCCGCCGCGCCGGCCGAAGGGGCGGCGACGGCGGCCGAGAGGGCGACGCCGAGGAGGGCCGCAAGCAGCACGGAGCGGCCGCGCGCCCTCGTCATGAATACTCCATGGTGAGCTGAATTATACAACGCGCCCACTTCCGCCCAGGGGCGGCGTACGGCGGGAGATCTAGGGCGTCGCCGGCGCGGCCGCCGCGGGGCCGATCCCGGCGGCCAGCAGGCGCTCGCGGTAGCGGGCGATGGGCACCGGCCCCAGGGCCATCATGCGGTCCATGAAGGGACGCAGCGCGAAGGTGACCCCGCGCGCGCTCTTGACGTCCTCGTAGAGCTTGCTGACCTCGCGATCGCCGAGGTAGTAGGTGGTGAGCTGCGGCGCGCTGGTGATCGAGCGGGTCCACAGATTCGCCGCGAACTGCTCGTCCTGGAGCGCCTCGGTGCGGGCGTAGGCGAGCACCTCGTCGCGCGTCATGCCGCGGGTGTGGATGCGGATGTCGACCACCGTGCGGGCGACGTTCTCGAGCTGCTTCTTGAGGTGCGCCAGGCGGTCGAGCGGGCCGCCCCAGCCGAGGTCGCCGAGCAGCCGCTCGCAGAAGGTGCCCCAACCCTCGACGTAGGTGTCGTCGGCGAAGAGCGCCCGCACCTTGTGCGGCTGGTGGGCGGCGACCTTCAGCTGCAGGTAGTGGCCGGGGAAGATCTCGTGCGGCGTGATCATGACGTTGAAATGGTGATTGAAGTCGCGGAAGAAGGCGTCGCGCTCGGCGGCGGTGGCGCCGTCGGCGGGCGTCGGCAGCAGCCAGAGCGTCTTGGCGTCCGGCTCGTAGGGGCCGGCGGCGTACACCCCGCCGACGCTCTGGCCGAGGAGGAAGCCGGGCGACGGGCCGACCTCGAGGGTGAGCGGATCGGGGAGGGTGACGATGTCGCGGGCGCGCAGGAACGCCTCGAGGTCGGCGACCTGCTGGCGGTAGTCGGCGACGAGCTCCGGGGTCGTCCGCGCGCGGTCGGCGGCGACGCGGGCGAAGAGCCGGACGAGGAGCGCGCGGTCGTCGGCCGGCGGCGCCTCGCCGGGGAGCACCTCCGCCCACACCGTGCGTCCATAGCGCGCCGCCGCGCTGCGCTTGGCGGCGAGGTCGGCCTCGGCGCGGGCGAGGACGGCGGCGACCGGCTCCTCGATGCCGGTGCCGAGGCGGAAGGCGGTGGCGTACTGGCTGCCGAGCCGCGGCGAGCCGCCGGCGCGCCCGGCGAGGGCGTCGAGGAAGCCGGCGAGGTCGTCGAGCGCCGCCGCCGCCGGGACCGCCGCGGTGCGCGCGTGGACCGCCGCGGCGTTCTCTCCCTTCGCCCAGACCAGGAAGCCGCCGCGGAAGAAGGCGGCGCTCGCCTTCGCCTGCGCGGCGCCGAGGCGGGCGAGCTCGGGCGCCACGTCGCGCCGGTCGGCGGCGCCGAGCGCCCGCTTCGCCTCGCCGGCGAGGCGCGGGATCTCCGCGGTGCGCAGAGCCGCCGCGGCGAGGCGCTCGGGGAGCGGCCGGTCCTCGCGCAGCATGAGGAAGAGGAGAGCGTTGCCCAGCCGGTCGGTCCAGAACAGCGGGTCGCGCTCGGGCCGCCGGCGGACCGCGTAGTCGAAGATCTCGCGCTCCGCCCGCCGCGTCACCAGGTCGAGGTCGAGGCGGTCGTCCGCCGCCAGGCCGGCCGCCGCGGCGAGCTCGCCGGAGCGGACGACGGCGCGGTTGTAGGCCAGCCAGTCGCTCCGCACCGCCGGCGTCAGGCTCTCGAGCTCGGCGTCGTGGTCGTGGCGCCCCGCCGCGCTCGCCTCCGCCGGATAGGTCGCGAAGTAGCGCTCGAGATAGCCGTCGATCAACGCCGCGACGTTGGCCGGAACCGCCGCGGTCGGCGCGGTGTTGGCTTGAACGGTGGTGGCCGGCGCGGCGGTGGTGGCCGGAGCGGCCGGCGGCGTGAGGAGCAGGAAGGAGCCGAGAGCGAGGGCAGCGACGAGCCGAGCGAGCATCGATGGAGCGATTATGCCCGATGCCGGCGGCGGGGGGACCGGGAGGTGGGCCGAGCCGGAGCGGCGGGCGGGCGGCGGGGTAGGATCGGCCCGCCCATGCTCACGATCTCCGATCTCCCCGCCCTCAACGCGGCGCTCAACTCGCTCTCGGCGGTGCTGCTGGTGACCGGCTACGTCCTCATCCGCCAGCGCCGGTGGCAGGCGCACCGGCGGGTGATGATCGCGGCGCTCGTCTCCTCGACGCTCTTCCTGGTCTCGTATCTCGTCTACCACGCCCACGTCGGCTCCAAGCACTTCCCCGGCACCGGCGCGGCGCGGACGATCTACTTCGCCATCCTCATCACCCACACCACGCTCGCGGCGACGGTCCCCTTCTTCGCCGGCTTCCTGGTGTGGAACGCGGCGAAGCGCCGCTTCGAGCGCCACAAGCGGATCGCCCGCTGGGGCCTGCCGATCTGGCTCTACGTCTCGGTGACCGGCGTCGTCGTCTACTGGATGCTGTACCAGACGACCTGGCGCTGACCTCTACCGCTGTTTGAACCCGGTGAGCGTGCGGTCGTCGCGCGACGCCGGCGCGACGCGGTCCTTGAGGAAGCATTCGCGGGTGTCGAAGCGGTAGGTGTAGGCGCGGCAGCGGCGGTCCTCGCCGCAGGTGCGCTTGCAGTCGCGGAAGTCGGGCGAGGCGAAGCCCCGGTAGTCGCCGCCGCGGCGATCGTAGCCGCGCTCCTCGGTGAGCCGGCCGAAACCGCCGCCGCCGCCGATCCCGCCGGGCTTGACGCCGGTCACCACGTTGTCGTCGCGGCGCTCCGGCATCACCGCGCTCTTCAGGAAGCACTCGCGGCTGTTGCGGCGGAAGGTGTAGGCGCGGCACTGCGGCTGCTCGACGCACTGGCGCTGGCACTCGCGGAGGTCGCGCGCCACGAACGACGTGTAGTCGCCGCCGCGGCGGTCGAGGCCCCACTGCTCGGTGAGCCGCCCGCTCCAGCCCCAGCCGCCGCCGGTCCACCCCTGGCTCCCCGACTTGAAGCCCGACACCGCGTTGCGGTCGGCGCTCCACGGCGGCACGGCGCTCTTCAGGTAGCACTGCCGGTTGTCGAGCCGATAGGTATAGGCGGCGCAGCGGCCGTCGCGCGCGCAGATGGCGCGGCAGGCGTCGGCGCCGTTGGCGGGAAACTGGTTGTAGTCGGCGCCGCGCAGGTCGGCGCCCCACTGCTGGGTGAGCGGCTGGGCGCCCGCCGCGGCGGCGGCGAAGGCGAGAAGAGCAAAGAAAACGACCAGCGGGCCGTCGACGAGAATCCGAGTCTTCATTTCAGTACCTCGTCCAAAAATTATACCAAAAGAAAAGCTTGTCCAGAGCAGGCTCGGCCCCTCCCAGACCGGCGGCTCCTGGCCACCTGCCTATAGGCCGGCTGCGGTAGGATGCGCAGCGCCAAAGGCGAGGAGGGCGAGCGCATGGGAATCATCGACGATACACGGCGGCTGGACGGTTGGTTCAGCCCGCACCTGGGGCAGGGTATGCCGATCGTCTCCTACGGTCACTGGGGGCATCCGCTGCTGCTCTTCCCCACCGCGGCGGCCGACTACCTGGAGAACGAGCGCTTCGGCCTCGTCGGCTCCGTCGCCGCCGCGCTCGACGCGGGGAAGGTGCGGATCTTCTCCATCAACAGCATCAACAACCAGGCGTGGATGGACAGCGGGCTGCCGATCGCCGAGAAGGCGCGGCGGCAGAACCTCTACTCGCTCTACATCGAGCAGGAGGTCGTCCCCTACATCCGCAACGTCTGCCAGACGGCCGATCTGCGCATCGCGACCGCCGGCGCCAGCTTCGGCGCCTTCCACGCCGCCAACACCCTCTTCCGCCGCCCCGACCTCTTCGACGCGGTGATCGGCATGAGCGGCTTCTACGACCTCGGGCCCGACTACCTCTTCGGCTACAGCGACGACTACTGCTACTTCAACAACCCCTCGTGGTACGTGCCGAACCTCGGTGGCGGCGAGCTCTGGCAGCTGCAGCACGCGACCAAGATCCACCTGCTCACGGGGCAGGGAGAGTACGAGGCGCCGGAGGCGACGCGCGGCTTCGCCCGCATCCTCGACGGCAAGGGGATCCCCCACCGCCTCGACGTCTGGGGCCACGACGTCCGCCACGACTGGCCCTGGTGGCTGAAGATGCTCCCCTACTCGGTCGATCAGATGGGCTGGTAGCGGCCGCCGCGCCAGCCAGCACACCGCTTGCATCCGACCTCCGGGCGGCCGCGGACTCGCCGCCGGCCGCCCCTGATGACCGCTCCCGCCACCGCGCCCCCCGCACCTCGGCCCGCCGCCCCCGCCGCCGAGGGCCGGGGCGGCGGCGCCTTCCTGGTGCGGGCGCTCCGCCACCGCAACTACCGGCTCTTTTTCAGCGGCCAGAGCGTCTCGCTGGTCGGCACCTGGATGACGCGGATCGCGACGTCCTGGCTGGTCTACCGGCTGACCGGCTCGGCCTGGATGCTCGGCCTGGTGGGCTTCGCCGGGCAGATCCCGTCGTTCCTCCTCGCCCCGTTGGCGGGCGTCCTCGTCGACCGCTGGGACCGCCACCGCCTGCTCGTCGTCACCCAGGTGCTCGCCATGCTGCAGTCGGCGGCGCTCGCGGCGCTGGCGCTCGCCGGCGTCATCCGCATCTGGCACATCCTCGCCCTGTCGCTCTTCCAGGGGCTGATCAACGCCTTCGACATGCCGGGGCGCCAAGCCTTCGTCGTCGAGATGGTCGACTCGCGCGCCGACCTCGCCAACGCCATCGCCCTCAACTCCTCGATGGTCAATGCCGCGCGGCTGATCGGACCGGCGATCGGCGGCGCGCTGATCGCGGCGGTCGGCGAGGGCTGGTGCTTCGCGCTCGACGCGCTCTCCTACCTGGCGGTGATCGGCTCGCTCCTCGCCATGCGCCTGCCGCACCGAGCGGCCGGTCAGCAGGGGACGGCCGCGAAACCGCCGGTCCTCGCCGAGCTCAGGGCCGGCTTCGCCTACGCCGCGGGCTCCGGCCCCATCCGCAGCATCCTGCTGCTCTTGGCCATCGTCTCGCTGGTCGGCATGCCGTACACGGTGCTGATGCCGATCTTCGCCTCGCAGATCCTCCACGGCGGGCCGCACACGCTGGGCTTCCTCATGGGGGCGACCGGCGTCGGCGCCCTCGGCGGCGCCGTCTACCTCGCCTCGCGGCGCTCCGTCCTCGGCCTCGGCCGCCTGATCCCCTGGATGTCCGCCCTCTTCGGCGCCGGTCTGATCGGCTTCGCGCTGTCGCGGAGCCTGTGGCTCTCGCTCGCCCTGCTGCTCGTCACCGGCGCCGGCTTCATGGCGCAGATGGCGGCCTCGAACACGCTCCTGCAGACCCTCGTCGACGACGACAAGCGCGGCCGGGTGATGAGCTTCTACACCATGGCGTTCATGGGCACGGCGCCCTTCGGCAGCCTCTTCGCCGGCGGCATCGCACACCACCTGGGCGCCCCCGCGGCGCTCCTCGCCGGCGGCGCCGGCTGCCTCCTCGGCGCCGCCTGGTTCGCGCGCAAGCTCCCGGCGCTCCGCGCCGAGGTGCGGCCGATCTACATGCAGAAGGGGATCCTCCCCGAGCTCACGGCCGGCATCGAGCAGGCCGCCCAGCTCTCGGTGCCGCCGGAGCGCTAAGCCGAGCTCTCCTACCGCCTGCTACGGCAGGAGGGCGTAGGCCTCGGTGGTCAGGAACGGCGTGAAGTCGGCTCCCAGCACCAGGCGATCGACGAGCGCGGCCGCCTCCGTCAGGCGTCCGCCGCCGCCGAGCTTCGCCAGCTCGTCGTCGCGCAGCGCCCGGTAGAGGTCGGCGTCGACCTTGCGCCGCTCGTCGCCGGCGAGCGGCGCCCAGCGGTGGACCCACTGCCAGAGCTGCGAGCGGGCGATCTCGGCGGTCGCCGCGTCCTCCATCAGGTTGAAGATGGCGACGGCGCCGGAGCCCTGCAGCCAGGCGTCGAGGTACTGCAGGGCGACCGAGATGTTGTTGCGCATGCCCGCCTCGGTCACCCGGCCGCCGTCGACGTGGAAGTCGAGCAGGCGGCTGGCGGTGATCTCGTTCGGCGCCGGCACGTCGTCGCGCAGACGGTCCTTCTGGTGCGGCCGGTCGCCGAGGACGCGGTCGAAGATCTCGCGCGCCACCGGCACCAGGTCGGGGTGGGCGACCCAGGTGCCGTCGAAGCCGTCGCCCGCCTCGCGCTCCTTGTCGGCGCGCACCGCGGCGAGCGCGCGCTCGTTGACCTCGGCGTCGCGACGGCTGGGCACGAAGGCCGCCATGCCGCCCATGGCATGGGCGCCGCGGCGGTGGCAGGTCTTCACCAGCAGCTCGGTGTAGGCGCGCAGGAACGGCACCGTCATCGTCACCTGGGCGCGATCGGGGAAGACCGGGGCGTGGCCGTGGAACATCCGCAGGATGCTGAAGATGTAGTCCCAGCGGCCGGCGTTCAAGCCCGCTGCGTAGTCGCCGAGCGCGTAGAGGATCTCGTCCATCTCGAAGGCGGCGAGGATGGTCTCGACGAGGACGGTGGCGCGGACGCTGCCGTGCGGGATGCCGCGGTCCGCCTCGGCGAGGGCGAAGACCTCGCTCCACAGCGCCGCCTCGGCATGGCTCTCGAGCTTGGGCAGGTAGAAGTAGGGGCCGCTGCCGCGGGCGAGGAGGGCGGCGGCGTTGTGGAAGAAGTAGAGGCCGAAGTCGAAGAGCGAGGCGGAGACCGGCTCGCCGTCGACGAGGAAGTGCTTCTCGACCAGGTGCCAGCCGCGCGGGCGGACGACCAAGGTTGCCACCCGCTCGTGCAGCTGATAGCTCTTCCCCTCCGGGCTCTCGTAGGCGAGCTCGCGGCGCACGGCGTCCATGAGGTTCGCCTGGCCGTCGACGACGTTCTCCCAGGTCGGCGAGAGGGCGTCCTCGAAGTCGGCCATGAAGACGCTCGCCCCCGAGTTGAGGGCGTTGATCATCATCTTCCGCTCGACCGGGCCGGTGATCTCGACGCGGCGGTCGAGGAGGTCGGCGGGCGCCGGCGGCACCCGCCAGTCGCCCTCGCGGATGGCGCGCGTCGTCGCGTCGAAGCCCGGCTCGATGCCCTTCTCGAAGTCCGCCTGGCGCTGCTCGCGGCGGGCGAGCAGATCGAGGCGCACGGCGCGGAAGCGCCGCTCGAGGCCGGCCACGAAGAGCATCGCCTCCTCGCTCAACACCCGCTCCTGCCCGGCGGGCATCTGCCCAGGAATCTCCAGCTTCATGTCCATGCGCGTCTCCCTCGCCCGGCGTGCGGCACCGCACCGCCCGCTCCCATCGTCATCGTCAAGGATAACCCGCCGGTCGGCCGCCGATGGGAGGCCGGCGCCGGCGAGGGTCAGCGATCGAAGGGCAGCAGCGGCGGGGCGGCGGGCCCGATCTCAGGGACACGCGGGGTGTCGGGGCCGGGGGGGACGGGCGCCGGCGGCTCGGCCGCGATGATCGGAGGAGGAGGCAGAGGGGGAGGAGGCAGCGGCTCGGCTGCCGGGACGACGACGCCGGGCTCGCGATCGGTCTCCATCTCCGCCGTCGCGGGCAGGTACATGAAGCGGCCGAGACCGCGGTGGTAGACCATCCCCGGCGTCGCCTCGCGGGCGGCGCGGAGCTGGTTGATCTTCGAGTCGAGGTCGTCGACGAAGTGGAGGGCGACCGCCTCCGGCGTCATCGGCTCGACCGGCGAGCTGAACTCTTTCTTCCCCTGATGGGACAGAACGAGATGTTCGAGCTGCAGCTGCAGGTCCTCCGGGAAGCCGGGGATGGCGGCACAGCGCTCGCGCAGGAGGTCGCGGCCGATCACCACGTGGCCGATCAGCCGCCCCTCGAGGGTGTAGTCGTTGGCGGGCATCGCCCCCAGCTCGCGGAGCTTGCCCAGGTCGTGGAAGAGGACGCCGACGAGGAGGAGGTCGCGATCGAGATCGCCGTAGTGCCGCGCCACCGCCAGCACCAGCTCGCCCATCGAGACGACGTGCTCGAGGAGCCCGCCGCGGTAGGCGTGGTGCATCGACTTGGCGGCCGGATGCTCGCGGAGCGCCGCGCCATGGAGCGCCAGCGTCTCCGCCGCCAGCCGGCGCATCACCGGCCGCCGCACCTCGCTCGCCAGCAGCCGCTCGAGCCGCGCCCAGAGGTCGCCGATGTCCTCGCGCGTCGAGGGCACCAGCAGCGCCTCGTCGAAGCCGAAGCGGCGGTCCTCCTCGTTGACCGTCCGGCACTCGTCGATCGAGGCCTGCAGCTGATCTTTATAGCTCTTGACCGAGCCCTTGAAGGCGACGAAGTCGTGGGCCTCGAACTGGCTGGCGAGGGCGGGGCTGTCGGCCCACACCTTGCCGACCATCGAGCCCGAGGCGTCGGCGAGCTCGAGGTCGAGAAAACCGCGGCCGTTCCTGTCCTGGCGGAGCTCCTTCTTGGTGAGCAGAGCGAAGCCCTGGACGGTATCTCCCGCCTCCCAGGTGCGGATCGGAGCGTTGCGGCGAATCTTCCCCATGCGGCCGGAATCCCATAGTAGTCTCACGCCCATGCGGTCACCAAGCCCAGGGCGCGCGAGAGGCCGGCGCGCCGCCTCCCGAGCCGCCTCCAAGGCCGCCTTCGGCCTGCTCCTCGCCAGCTGCCTCGTCGCCGCCCCCGCGCTCGTCCGCGGCACCACCGAGGAGAACCCGACGCCGGACACGGCGGCGGCGGCCCCGACCGATCCGCTGCTCTGGCCCGAGGCCGAGCGCGCCTTCCTGCAGGACGGCCCGGGGTTGCTCCTGCCGGAGGCCGAGAGGCTCCGCCTGCTCGCCGCCGACGCCGCGGCGCGCGGCCAGATCATCCGCGACTTCCTCGCCCGCGATCCCATCCCGGAGACGCCGGCCAACGAGCTCGTGCAGGGCATCGCGCTCCGCCAGCGCCTGGCGGCCGTCGAGTTCGTCTCGCCGCGCGACGTGCGCGCCCAGCTCCTCTTTCTCAACGGCAAGCCCGCCGACCGCCAGAAGGTCGACTGCGGCACCGCCTTCAAGCCGCTCGAGATCTGGACCTACCGCGCGCCGCTCGAGCCGGGCGCCGCCAAGGACGCCAAGCCGCGCGAGGGCAAGGCGATCGTCTACGAGCCGACCGCCGGCGAGGCCTGGCGGATGTGGAACCTCGCCGACAGCAAGCGCGTCCTCTACACCGATCAGATGGGCTACTGGCTCGACCAGTGGGAGGAGCGGGGCCGCGGCGGCTTCGGCGTCAAGCGCTTCGATCTCCAGGTGTGCAAGGAGGCGAAGCTGATCGACACCGCGACCGGCATCTCCGGCATGACCGGCGGCCGCGGCCGCCGCGGCGAGCGCCAGGGCTACCTGGGGAACCCCTACGGCCAGCGCCCGACGGCGGCGCCGGGGAGCCAGGAGAGGCTGCTCGATCCGCCGCGCGATCTCGCGGCGTGGGCGAAGGCAGCCGCGGCGACCGTGGCGACCGCGGCTCCCGCGGTGCTCGCCACCGGCCCGCTCGACATCCAGTTCCCCGACCGCGACGGCGCGCGGATCGTCGTCCGCGCCGTCGTGCAGGTGACCGATCCCGGCAAGCTCAAGCCGGTCACCAGCGAGCTCGGCAAGCCGGAGATCGCCCTCATCGCCGAGGGGGTCGTCGAGCGCGAGGGGCGCCTCTTCGACGAGGTGAGGGTGCGCTATCACCTGCCGGTCCCCAAGGCCGGCTCGACGGAGCCCATCGATCTGGCGCTCGACCGCGCTCTGCGCCCCGAGGAGCTCTTCCTCCTCCGCGTCCGCATCCGCGACGAGGGGAGCGGCGCCGAGACGCGTCTGGCGCGCGGCTTCACGGTGCCCAAGGAGCCGGTGGCGCCGCCGCCCGCGGCGCGGGTGGCGACCCCCGGGCAGCCGCTGGCGCCGACCATCGGCACCGGCCCCGACAGCCTCACCCTGCTGCCGCCCGACACCGACGTGATCCTCGGCCTCTGGCGCACCGAGGCGCTGGTCACCGGCAAGCGCATCGCCAAGGTGGTCTTCTCGGTCGACGGCAAGGAACAGCTCATCCGCACCCACCCGCCGTTCACCGCCGAGGTCCGTCTCGCTCAGTTCCCTACCGAGCAGGTGGTCCGCGCCGAGGGCTTCGACGAGCACGGCAAGTCGGTCGCCGTCGACGAGGTGGTGGTCAACCAGCCGCGCGGCGGCTTCCGGGTGACCATCCTCGACCCGCCGCGCGGCCAGCACACCGGCATGGTCACCGCCCGCGCCGAGGTCTCGGTGCCGGAGGAGCGGCGGGTCGACACCGTCGAGTTCCGGGTCAACGACAAGCCGATCTCGACCCTCACCCGGCCGCCCTGGGAGGCGCAGATCAAGGTGCCGGAGGAGGAGACCGTCTACCTCTCGGTCGCCGCCAAGCTCGACGACGGCAGCCGCGCCGAGGACACCCGCTTCCTCCGCTCGCCCTCGTACCTCGAGGAGGTCAACGTCGACCTCGTCGAGTTCTACGTCGCGGTGAGCGACGCCGCCGGCGAGCTGGTGCGCGGGCTGACGGCCAAGGACTTCCAGCTCCTCGACCGCGGCAAGCCGCAGACGATCGCCAAGTTCGAGCTGGTCGAGAACCTGCCGCTCACCGTCGGCCTGATGATCGACACCTCGGGCTCGATGGCCTCCTCGCTCCCCGAGGCCGAGCGCGCCGCGACCGAGTTCCTGGCCAAGGTCGTCAAGCCCACCGACCGCAGCTTCGCGCTCACCTTCTCCGGCCGGCCGGTGCTCCGCATGCCGCTCACCAACGACGTCGAGGCGGTGGCGCACTCGCTCGACGGGCTGCAGGCGGTGGGCTCGACGGCGCTCCACGACGCCCTCGTCCACAGCCTCTACTACTTCCGCGGCAGCCACGGCCAGCGGGCGCTGGTCCTCCTCTCCGACGGCGACGACACCTCGAGCGAGCTCTCCTATGCCGACGCCCTGGAGTACGCCAAGCGGAGCGGCGTCGCCGTCTACGCCATCGGCCTCAACGTGCCGGTCACCAGCATCGGCATCCGCGGCAAGCTCTCGAAGCTCGCCGAGGAGACCGGCGGCAAGTCGTTCTTCGTCGGCCACGCCTCCGAGCTCGCCAACACCTACGGCAAGATCGAGGCGGAGCTGCGCAGCCGCTACCTGGTCGCCTTCAACGCCGACCGCTCGACCGCCGACAAATCGTTCCACCCGGTCGAGGTGAAGGTCGCCAAGAGCGGCTTGAGGGCGCGGACGGCGCGCGGGTACTATCCATGAGGATCGCCCTCCGGAGGACGCCCGCCACCGCCTGCCTCCTCGCCGCCATCGCCGCCGGCTTCCTCGTCGAGCTGTGGGCCGGCGGCACCGACGACCCGCTGGTGCTGATGCGGCTCGGCGCCGACCAGGCGGCCGCGGTGTGGCAGGGCGAGTGGTGGCGGCTCCTCGCCTGCATCTTCCTCCACGGCGGCCTCCTCCACCTGCTCTTCAACGGCTGGGCGCTCTACCAGCTCGGCTCGCTCTTCGAGCTCTGGCTCGGCTCGCAGCGCCTCCTCGTCACCTTCTTCGTCGCCGGCATCGCCAGCTCCTTCGGCAGCGTCCTCTGGAGCACCTATGCTCGGGGCGAGCTCGACCGGCCGTCGGTCGGCGCCTCGGGGGCGATCTTCGGCCTCTTCGGCGCCCTCATCGCCTTCCTCTTCCGCCGCCGCAGCCGGCTCTTGCCCTTCGCCAAGTCGCTCCTCACCCAGCTCGTCTTCTGGGCCGTCCTCAACCTCGTCCTCGGCGCCACCTTCCCGATGATCGACAACGCCGCCCACGTCGGCGGCCTCATCGCCGGCCTCGCCATCGGCCTCATGCTGCGCGACCGCAGCGACGCCGTGCCGCGTCCAGAGCCGCTGCCGGCGGCGCCCGGCGCCTCGGCATCCTCATACCCCGGCGACGACCGCTTCTGACGCCGCGGCCCGCGGCGACGGAGAGGTGACAAAGGGGCGGAGAAGCAGGTAAGATCTGCAATCCGGGGTGTCGTTCCCTCGACCATCCCCCCTGACACCCTCCGGCCAGCTCCCCGCCAGCCCAGAGCAGCGATCGCGCGGGGCGGCGCCGGCCGAACGACGAGAGAGGATCACGCCCGATGCCGTCGCGACGGATCATGAACCGCCTGTACTACTTCACGATCGAGGACGAGAGCATCCTCTCCGAGGCCTTCACCCAGCTCGAGCGGGACGTCTACGCCATCACCTACAAGGTTGCCGGCAGCGAGGACGTCTTCGTGACGACGGGGGAGACCAAGGACGCCATGGATCGCAACGACATCCCCTACAACCTCCTCGCCGAGGAGGATGCCTCGAAGATCGCCGTCTTCCATTCGCCGCTGTCGCGCGAGGAGCTGGGCGACTATGAGGACGCCATCAAGGCGCTCGCCCTCGCCTGCCGCGCCATCGCCTGCGCCTGCGTCGGGGTGAACGGCGAGAGCAACCTCGGCTTCGATCTCTCGAACGGCTCCAAGCACTACACCTACTTCACGGCGCCGGCCGGCCACACCTTCATCTGGCGCCTCTTCCGCGAGCGCCAGGAGGCGGTCAAGTTCCTCTCCAAGCTGACCGCCGGCGAGAAGAAGGCCGTCGAATGGGCGGAGTCGATCCCGCTCACCACCGCCAAAGACTTGAAGTCGTACCACTGATCCCGCCCCATGGCCGCTCGGGGCGCCGTCCCCCCGGGGCGCCGCCTCGACGAGACTCTCCCGCGTGAACCTGCCGCTCTTCGAGCCCACCTACAGCGTCTCGCAACTCTGCGGCGAGGTCCGCGAGTTCCTCGCCGAGGCCTTCCCCGGCCTCTGGGTGGCGGGCGAGGCGCAGCGGGTGCGGCTGTCGCAGCGCGGCCACCTCTACTTCGAGCTCATCGAGAAGGGCGACGGGGACGAGATCGCGGCCAAGCTCGAGGCGGTGATCTGGAAGACCGACTACGCCCGCGTCAAGAAGCTCCTCGCGGCGACCGGCCAGCAGATCGCCGAGGGGATCCAGGTGCGCTGTCGGGCGAGCCTCGACTTCTACGCTCCGGGCGGCCGCACCCAGCTCTGCGTGCGCGAGGTCGACCCGTCGTTCACCCTCGGGCAGCTCGAGCGGCGGCGGCGGGAGACCCTGGCGGCGCTCGAGGCCGCCGGCCTCCTCGACCGCAACCGCGAGCACGCCTTCCCCGCGCTGCCGCTGTCGCTCGCCCTCATCACCTCCGCAGGGAGCGCCGCCTACCACGACTTCCTCGCCTGCCTGGGCGACAGCGGCTACGGCTTTCGCGTGCTCTTCGTCCACGCCGCGATGCAGGGCCGCGACGCCGAGCGCGAGATCGCCTCGGCGCTCGCCTCGCTCGCCGGCCTCGCCGTCGACTGCGCGGTGCTCATCCGCGGCGGCGGCGCCAAGGCCGACCTCGCCGTCTTCGACAGCCGGCGGATCGCCGAGGCGATCGCGCTCGCCCCCTTCCCTGTGCTGACCGGCCTCGGCCACGAGATCGACCGCGCCATCGCCGACCGCGTCGCCCACACCTCGGTGCGTACGCCGACCCAGGCGGCCGAGCTGCTGATCGACGCCGTGGCGCGGCTCGACGCGCGGGCGGCCGACCTCCAGCAGCGTTTCCGCCGCGCCGCCCTCCTGCCGCTCGCCCGCGCCCGCCAGGCCGTCGGCCGCGCCGAGCGCGGCCTCGGCTCGGCGCGCCTGCGCCTGGCGGCCGCCGGCATGCGGCTGGCAGAGATCTCCCGCGCCCTGGCGCGGCTCGGCCGCGCCGGCCTGAAGAGCGCCGTCCGCGGCGAGGCGGAGCTCTCCGCCCGCTTCGCCGGCGCCGGCCGCCGCCAGGTGGCGAGCGCGGCGCGCGGGCAGGAGGCGCTCGCGGGGCGGCTGACGGCCGCGGCGGCGGCGCGGACGCGGCAGGCGGCGGCGCGCGTCGAGGCGCTGGCGCGGCTCGCCGCCCAGCTCGGCCCCGAGCGGGCCCTGGCGCGCGGCTTCACCATCACGCGCGACGGGAGAGGGCGGGTGCTCCGCCGGCCGGCACAGGTGGCGAGCGGCGAGCGGATCACCACGTGGACCGCGGGCGGCACGCTCGCGAGCCGCGTCGAAACGGCCGCGGGAGCGGATTCCCCGGCGAACTCTCAGCCAACAGCGGCGCGAGCCGAGGGAGCGGAGACGGCATGAGCAAGGACGAGACGACCACCGCGGATGCCCCCGGCTTCCGCGCCGCGATCGAGGAGCTGGAGGAGATCCTGGCGCGCATCGAGGGGGACGAGGCGGACATCGATCAGCTCGGCGAGGAGCTGCGGCGGGCCGCCTTCCTCCTCGAGGTCTGCCGCGGCAAGATCCGCCGGGCGGAGGTCGAGGTGACGCAGATCGTGCAGACCCTCGACGGCGACGGCCGGGACGCTGCGAAGCAGGCGCCGGAAGATCCCCGATGAGCGGCGAGCCCGGCAGCCTGCGGGTCGAGGACGGCGTCGCCTGGATCGTCCTCGACGACGCGGCGAAGAAGGTCAACACCCTCTCCTCGCGGGCGATGGAGTGGTTCGAGGAGCGGCTCGAAGAGCTCGCCGGCGAGCGCCCCGCCGGCCTCGTCGTCGCCTCGGGGAAGCCCGACGGCTTCATCGCCGGGGCCGACATCGAGGAGCTCCAGGCGGCGACCGACAGCATCGAGGTCCTCGCCCTCCTCGCCCGCGGCCACGCGGTGCTCGGCCGCCTCGCGGCGCTCCCCTTCCCCACCGTCGCGGCGATCCACGGCGCCTGCCTGGGCGGCGGCCTCGAGCTGGCCCTCGCCTGCCGCCACCGCGTGGCGACCAGCCACCCGAAGACCCGGCTCGGCCTGCCGGAGGTCCAGCTCGGCCTCATCCCCGGCCTCGGCGGCACCCAGCGCCTGCCGCGCCAGGTCGGCGTCGCCGCCGCCCTCGACCTCATCCTCACCGGCAGGACGATCGACGCCCGCAAGGCGCGGGCGATCGGCCTCGTCGATGCCGTCTGCCACCCGGCGGTCCTCCGCGAGGCGGCCCTGCGCCTGCTCGCGGGCGGCGCTCAGGGCGCCCGCTCCGCCAAGCGGACGCTCGCCGCGCGCGCCGGCGACCTCCTGGCGCGCACGCCGCTCGGCGGCCGGTTGGTGTGGGAGAAGGCGAGAGCCGGCGTCCTTTCCAAGACCGGCGGCCACTACCCGGCGCCGCTCGTCGCCCTGGCGGTGATGCGCGACGGCCTCGGCCTGCCGCTGCGCCGCGGCCTCGACGTCGAGGCCGGCGCCTTCTCCGAGCTCGTCGTCGCCGAGCCGGCGAAGAGCCTGATCTCGATTTTCTTCGCCAAGAACGCCGTCGAGGCGCGGGCGGCGCGGCTCGCCAAGGGAGCTCCCCCGGTTGCCACCGTCGCCGTCCTCGGCGCCGGCTTCATGGGCGCCGGCATCGCCCAGGTGCTCGCCGAGAAGGGCGTCGCGGTGATCCTCAAGGACCGCGACCTGGCGTCGGTGGCGCGCGGCATGAAGTCCGCCGGCGGCCGCTTCGCCGAGCTCGTCCGCCGGCGCCGGCTCTCCGCGCCGGAGGCCAAGGCCGCCATGGCGCGCCTCCACCCCGCCGACGGCTACGTCGGCTTCGCCCGCGCCGAGCTGGCCATCGAGGCCGTCTTCGAGGACCTGGAGGTCAAGCGGCAGGTGGTGCGCGAGGTCGAGGCGGTCGCCCCCGAGCGGCTGGTCTTCGCCTCCAACACCTCGGCGATCCCCATCGCCCAGATCGCCGCGGCGAGCCGCCGGCCGGAGAACGTCGTCGGCATGCACTTCTTCAGTCCGGTGCACAAGATGCCGCTCCTCGAGGTGGTGCGCCAGCCGCGCACCTCGCCGGCGGCTCTCGCGGCAGTCGTCGCCGCCGGGCGCCTGATGGGAAAGACCGTCATCGTCGTCAACGACGGGCCGGGCTTCTTCACCAGTCGGGTGCTGTCGCCGTTCCTCAACGAGGCCGCCTTCCTCCTCCTCGAGGGGGCGCGCATCGATCGCGTCGACGAGGCGATGGTGCGCTGGGGCTGGCCGGTGGGGCCGTTCGCCCTCCTCGACGAGGTCGGTCTCGACGTCGCCCGCCACGTCTCGGGGATCGTCGTCGAGGCGCTCGGCGAGCGGCTGCAGCCGCCGCCGGTCTTCCGCCGCCTGACCGACGAGGGGCGCCTCGGCCGCAAGTCGGGGCGTGGCTTCTATCTCTACGGCGAGGGCGAGAAGCATCCCGACGGCGCCGTCTACCAGCTCGTCGAAGCGCTCGGCGGCGGTGGCCGCGATCGCCTGACCGACGCCGAGATCACCGAGCGCTGCTTCCTCCAGATGCTCAACGAGACCGCGCGCTGCATGGAGGAGGGAATCATCGACGACCCCGCCGACGTCGACATCGGGGTGATCTTCGGCTTCGGCTTCCCGGCCTTCCGCGGCGGCTTGCTGCGCGAGGCGGACCGCCGCGGCACGCCACAGATCGTCGACCGCCTGGACGCCTACGCCGCCCGCCTCGGCGGCCGCTTCGAAGCCGCCGGCCTGCTGCGCGACATGGCTCGCCGCGGCGCCGGTTTCTACTCTCGCCGGCCCTGATGGAAGAGCGCGGCGCCATCGCGCTGTACCTGGTCTTCACAGCGCTGGCGGTCGGCGGCGTCTACTGGTCTCTCGCCAGCGTCCGCGGCCGCGCCGCCGGCGCCTGGGGAGCGGTCGCGGCGGTCCTCTTCTTCATCCTCCTCGGCTGGGGCCTGCGGCTCCTCCTCCACCAGGCGGGCGTGCCGTAGGCCGGCGCCGGCCCGCGGGAACTGTGCGACCATGGATGAGGTGAGATACGACCTCGAGCGCCTGGTCACCGTGCGGACGTTCGCCGAGCCGTGGGCGGCGCAGCTCGGCAGGGCGCGGCTGGAGGCGGCGGGCATCGAGGCGGTGGTCGCCGACGAGCACCTGAGCCGCATGATCACCATCAACACCGTCGGCGGCGCCCGGCTCCAGGTCCGCGAGCAGGATGCCGCGGCGGCCGCCGAGGTGCTGGCGCGCGAGGAGCCGATCCCCGAGCTCTACCTGGTCACCGACGACGACGCGGCCGGGCCGCGCTGCCCCGGCTGCCGCTCCGAGCGGATCTCCTTCGAGCGCTGGTCGCGGCTCGGCTTCGTGACCTCCTGGATCTTCCTCGGCATCCCCGTCCCGGTGCCGCGGAACCGCTGGCTCTGCCGGAGCTGCGGCGCGGCCTGGAAGGAGGAGGATCTGCCGCCCCGCCGTCCTCTCCAGGCGGACGCCCCGGAGCCACCGGAGACCGTCGACGCCTTCGCCGAGGTCGCCCGCCGGGGCCCGCGGAGCGACCTCGCCGGCGGCATGCAGAGCGAGCCGAACGAGCCTGACATGGGGAGCGAGCTGAGATGGCCGAGCGCCTCGCCGAGGCTCGCACTCGCGGTCGACGATTCGGCGCTCGTCGCGGTCGGCCGCTTCGCCGCGCCATGGGAGGCACACCTCGCCCGCACCCGTCTCGAGACCGAAGGCATCGCCGCCTGCGTCCTCGAAGAGCGCCTGCCGGTCGTCAGCCTGATCTCGGGCCAGCTCACCGCGCTCTCCCGCGTCGCCGTCCACGCCGACGACGCCCGCCGCGCGCGCGAGATCCTGGCGACCGAGCCGGACGCCGCGCGCGGCGACGATCTCGAGGAGTAGGTTCCTCCGCAGGTCGCGCCGTTGGCCAAGCCGGGCTTGAGCCCAAGACGGGAATCGTCTGGTCGAGCGCATTCACCCAGCTGACTGCGAATACCCTCTACCCGGCTCCCGCTCTTCCGTACTACAAGGACGATGCCGCGGTACTCTTAAGTTACTTCCAGAGCCGTTGCCAATAGGAGTAGGACCTTGCAGGTGAAACCTTTCCTTCGACCCTTGCTCCTCGCTTGGCTGATGACCCTGGGCGTTATCCCTGAAGCCTTGAGCGCGGCCCCGAACACGGTCGTTGTTGCGCCGGTCCTCAGTGTGCCCTTTCTGAGCGATCATTACTACGAGAGCGATGCGGTCTTGGACGATGGGAGCTTCGCGCTCTCCGGAACGACGACCATCGTGCCCCCGGGAACCGACGGCTACCCACAGTTCGAGGTGCAGACCTTTGCTCCTGACGGCTCTCCCATCGGCAGCCCCTTCGTGCCCGAGGCAGGCAATCCGGTGGACACGGGGGGGGGGTTGTACCTCTCGGCGGTCGTTACTTCGTGAGTTGGCAGCACTATCTTGCGAAGATCAGCGCCGCGACCTTCATTGCCCGCGGTGGAGAACCCTTGGCCGCTCCTTTCGCATGGCCAAATTCAGACATCGAGGCTTATCACGGCTACTATCGCTACGGCGGCAGCCCTGACTATCATTTTCTGCCAACCATGTATCACCAACAGAGTTCGTACCCTGATGGCGATCCATTCAAGCAACCCTCTGTTCAAGTCTACGGACTGGACGCAAAGCCACTGGGGCCTCCGGTCGCATTGGCGACGACTGCCAGCCGTATCTACCTTCACTCTCTGGCGATCGATGGCAAGGGTCGCTTCGTCGCGCTTCTCGAACGGTGCCCGCTCGCCTTCACTCCGTCAAAGCCCTGCAACGAGGGAGTGCAGGTTTTCGACGGCGTAGGCCAGGCCCAGACGCCGCTGGTGACTCAATGGGTGGTGCCTACCCAAAGCGCGCAAGGCAGTCTCTACGGCGACGTGACTCTGGGGATCGAGCCTGGAGGAACGTTTTTGTTTCTTTGGGCCTACAAGACCAATTCCGGCACTTACCAGCTCCTCGTTCGCCTTTTCGATCGCCAAGGTGCACCGCTCTCCGGAGCGTTGAACCTAGTGTCCCATCTGGTTAATTCGCTCGCAATTGAAGCGCAGATATGATCTACTTCGAGCATGGCAAGAGCGGTGAGCAAACTCACGTTGCGGTCTGGGGATCGGGCGACGTTGGAGAGCTGGCTGCGGAGCTCGAAGATGCGCAAGAGCCTGGCGGAGCGCGCTCGAATCGTTTTGCTGAGCTCCGAGGGTCATAGCGCGGAGGCGATCGGCAAGAAGCTGGATGTGGCGAGTCGCACGGTCTACAAATGGCGAGAGCGCTACTTGGAAGGCGGCCTCGACGGGCTGACGGATCGACCGCGTCCTGGCCAGCCGCGAAAGCTCGACGCGGCCAAGACCCGAGAGATCCTGCGTCTGACGACGGAACGCATCCCGGACGAAGCGACTCACTGGAGCCTTCGCCTGATGGCAAAGTATGCCGGGGTAACGCGCTGGCAGGTTCAGCAGGCCTGGCAGGTCGCCGACTTGCGGCCACATCGGCTGAAGACCTTCAAGATCAGCCAAGACCCGAAGTTTGCGGAGAAGGTTCTCGACGTGGTGGGTCTGTATCTGCGGCCACCCAATGGCGCGATGGTCCTTTCGGTCGATGAGAAGACGCAAATTCAAGCCCTCGACCGCACCCAGCCGCTCTTGCCGCTGAGGCCTGGGCAGGTGGAACGCAGGACGCACGACTACAAGCGGCATGGCACCGCCAGTCTCTACGCCGCCTTCGATGTCGCCAGCGGCAAGGTGCTCGGGCGGGTAACCAAGCGGCATACAGCGAAAGACTTCCTCGCGTTTCTCGACCACATTGATCGGTCGACTCCCGAGCGGCTCGATCTCCACCTTGTTCTCGACAACAGCAGCACGCATAAGACCGCAGACGTTGTCGAGTACCTGGCACGCCACCCGCGATTCCACCTGCACTTCACCCCCACCAGCGCGTCCTGGCTCAACGCCGTCGAGAGCTGGTTCTCTCAGCTCGAGCGTCGCGCGCTCTACCGCGGAGTCTTCACCAGCGTCAGCGATCTACGGCGAGAGCTTCGGCGCTATATCTCGGCTCACAACAAGCACTCTGCCAAGCCCTTCGTCTGGACCAAGTCTCCCGAGTCGATCCTCGACGCCGTCAATCGTGCCACTCAAAGCTGAACGAATTAACCAGGCGGGACACTAGCCAAGAGTTCGGCGAACGGGTTTTATGAGGAGAACGTGCGAGGTTTGGCCGACGGTAGCTTTGCTCTTTCGTGGGCAGTCGGCGAGCTCGATGGCAGCTTGAGCATCTACGTCAGCCGCTTCGATCCATCCTCACTCCAAGCTTCGCCGCCAATCCTGATCACCAGAGATCAGCTCGCGGCAGAAGCTCATCATTTCGAGGTCAACAACTCCGGACAGGGAATCGTAACCTGGGCCACGTACCACCCGGAGAATCCAGACAACGTCTTCGCCGGCTATCTCCGCCTTCTCACATTTCCGCCGTACCGGCTGCCAAAGCCGCCGCCGCCGCGGAAGCAGCGGCATTGAGGGAGGGGGCTGCTCGATGGGCTCTCAGCCACCGGGCCTCTCGGCCGCCCCTTAGCCGCTACTGCCGGCGCCGCCCCGCTCCCAGCGCCTTGACCCCGTCCCGCAGGTCCTCGCGCGCCTCGTCGGCGTCGGCGCATTCCGCCTCGACCTTCTCGAGGATCTTCTCCTTCGTCTCGGCCTCCAGCTTCTCGGACTTAACCTCCTGGCGCAGGCGGCCGAAGGAGCTCATGTAGAGGTTGGCGACGGCGACCAGGGCGAAGAAGGCGATCAGATAGCCCCGCCAGTCGTCGAGGAGCAGGCGGAAGCGGGTGACGAGGAGGAAGAGGGCCGTCACGTAGTGGCTGAAGCAGTACTCGCAGGTGAAGAGGTAGAAGAACTTGCGGGCGAGCGGCGAGCGGCAGTCGCGCGCGCGCCGAGAGCAGTATTCGCGCGGCTCGCGAAAGACCTCCTCGTGGGTCACCGTCCAGGCGACACAGGCGACCGGCACCGCGAGGATGAAGAGCCAGGCGATCTGGAGCCAGAGGTGGGAGCTGTCGGGCGGGTTCATCGGCGGACCTCGCTGGATCGAGCTGCAACATCGAGGCCGGAGAGGCGGTTCGGCTGGGCGCGGCCGCTTGACACGAAAAATAACTGACTATACATTTACTTTCATGGGCCGCCATCCGAAGGTTCTCCGCGAGCAGGTGATGCGCGCCGCTCGCGCCGCCTTTGCCGAGCGCGGTTTCGAGGCGACGACGCTCGCCGCCATCGCGGCGCGGCTGGACGTCAGCCCGGCGGCGCTGCTCCGCCACGCGCCGAGCAAGGAGGCGCTCTTCGCGGCGGCGATGCGCGCCGGCGAGGGCGAGATCCGGCCGCCGGTGGAGTTCTTGGCCGAGCTCACCGGCGCCGAGGATCCGCGCGCGGTGCTCGAGCGCCTCGGCCGCGCCATCGTGCCCTTCCTCGAGCAGAAGCTCGACGAGACGGTGGCGAGCTGGATGCGCGACAAGGTCCGCGTCCGGGGGGTCGCCGACCTCCGCCTCCCCTTCGACCCCAGCGCCGGGCCGACGCCGCCGCAGCGCGTGCTCGCCCTCCTCGAGGAGTACCTGCGCCGGGCCGTCGCCGCGGAGAGGCTCCGCCTCTCCGACCCGCGCGCCGCGGCGCTGGCCATCCTCGGCTCGCTCCACTCCTACGTGACGCTCCACCGCATGGCGCGGATCTTCGATCCGCCGCTGCCGCTCGACCGCTATCTGACCACCCTGCTCGAGCTGTGGACCGACGGTGCGATCGTCGATCCCCAGAGCAAGCCGCCGCGCCCGCCGGCGGCCGGCAGAACGGCCCGGCGGCCCGCCGCCCGCCCCCGTAGCCAGGAGAAAGCTCGATGAAGACCCGCCGCATCGCGCTGGTTGTCGTGCTCGCCGCCGCCGTCGCCGCGGCGGTGTGGTACTACCTCCACCGCGCACCGGACCACAACCTCGTGCTGTCGGGATCGATCGAGGAGAGGAGCGCCGAGATCGGCTCGCTGGTCGGCGGCCGCGTCGCCAAGGTGCTCGTCGACGAGGGCGACACGGTGAAGGCGGGCCAGCCGATCGTCACCTTCGAGCCCGATCTCCTCGACCCCCAGATCGCGCAGCAGAAGGCGCAGATCGCCGAGGAGGACGCGACGCTCGAGAAGAGCCTGCACGGGCCGCGCAGCGAGGAGCTCATCCGCGCCGAGGTCGCCTGGAAGGCGGCGATGACCGACCGGCGCCGCAACGAGGCGCTGTGGAAGTCCGGCGTCGTCGCCAAGCAGCTCTTCGACGACGCCGCGGCCAAGGAGTCGGACCTCCACCAGGCGCTTCTCGAGGCGCAGCGCGGCAACCGGCAGGAGGACATCGCCGCCGCCCGTGCCGACCTCGACCGCGAGCGCCAGCACCTGGCGTACCTCGAGCGCCAGCGCACCGAGCTCGTCGTCACCGCGCCGGCCGCCGGCGTCATCGAGTCGATGGACCTCAGGCCCGGCGACCTCGCCGCCCCCAACCAGGCGGTCGCGACGCTCCTCGAGCCCGACCAGATCTGGGTGCGGGTGTTCGTCCCCGAGACGCAGATGGGGCTCGTCCACATCGGCAAGCCGGTGGCGATCACCGTCGACACCTTCCCCCACCGCAGCTTCCGCGGCAGGGTGGTCGAGATCCGCAGCCAGGGCGAGTACACGCCGCGCAACCTGCAGACGCTCGACCAGCGGGCCGACGAGGTCTTCGGCGTCAAGGTGCAGATCGAGCCGGCGCCCGAGCTCAAGGCCGGCATGGCGGCGATCGTCGATCTCGAGACCGGCGGCGGCGGCGGCGCGACGCGCACCGCGGCGCGGGCGAAGGACGGCGGACGATGAGCGACGCTGCCGCCGCTCCGGCCGTCCCGGCGGCGGCGCCGGTGCCCGAGAGAGCCGAGTCGCCCCTCGGCATCGAGGCGCGCGGCGTCACCCGCGACTTCGGCAAGGTGCGGGCGCTCGACGCCGTCTCGCTCGAGGTGCCGCGCGGCGAGATCTACGGCCTCCTCGGACCCAACGGCTCCGGCAAGTCGACCCTCATCCGCATCCTCTGCGGCCTGCTGGCGCCGACTGCCGGCAGCGCCGCGGTCGACGGCCTCGACGTCGCCGGCAACGGCGAGGAGATCCGCCGCCGCATCGGCTACGTGCCGCAGCGGTTCTCGCTCTACGAGGACCTCTCGGTCGACGAGAACCTGGACTTCTTCGCCGCCGTCTACGGGCTCGACGGCGCGCTGCGCAAGGAGCGCAAGGAGTGGGCGATCGACCTCACCAAGATCGGCCCCTACGCCGGCCGCCTCGCCGGCCAGCTCTCCGGCGGCTGGAAGCAGCGCCTGTCGCTCGCCGCGGCGGTGATGCACCGGCCGCGCGTGCTCTTCCTCGACGAGCCGACGGCCGGCATCGACCCGGTGGCGCGGCGCGAGCTGTGGAACCTGCTCTTCGACCTCGCGGCGCAACAGGTGACCCTCCTCGTCACCACCCACTACATGGACGAGGCCGAGCGCTGCGGCAAGGTCGGCTACATCTACCTCTCCCACATGCTGGTCGAGGGGCGGCCGGACGAGCTCACCCGCCTCCCCGCGGTGACTCCGGCGGGCATGCGGCGGGTGGTGGCGGAGTGCGCGCAGGGGGCGGCGGCGGTGATGGGCCGCACGCGGAGCCTCGCCTACGTGCAGGAGGTGACGATCTTCGGCAACGCCCTCCACCTGCTGGTGGACGGCGGGGTGAGCGACGAGGAGATCGCGCGCGATCTCGCCGCGGCGGCGCATGCGCCGGTCGAGGTGCGGCCGATCGCCCCGTCGCTCGAGGACGTCTTCGTCCGTCTGACCCGCCTGCAGGTGGAGAGCGGCGTGCAGCAGCCGGCGGTGGAGATCCGACGATGAGGGGCTTCGCCGCCGTCCTCCGCAAGGAGGCGCTGCAGATGATCCGCGACTCGGGGACGCTGCGCTTCGCCCTCGTCATCCCGATCTTCCAGCTCGTCCTCTTCGGCCTGATCGACACCAACGTCCGCCACGTGCCGACCGTCGTCTTCGACCAGAGCCGCACCGAGGCCAGCCGCGAGCTGGTCGCCGACTTCGTCAACACCAGCTACTTCGACGTCGTCGACTTCGTGCCGTCGCGCGCCGAGCTGCGCCGGCAGATCGTCGCCAACCGCGCCTCGGTCGGCATCGAGATCCCGCCCGACTTCGCCCGCCGCTCGCTCTACGGCCAGCCGGCGAGCTTCCTGGTGCTGATCGACGGCTCCGACTCGACCATCTCGTCGCAGACGCTGGGCGCCGCCAACGGCATCGCCCTCAACCGCTCGCTCGCGGCGGTGCGGCGGAGCATGGGGATCCAGGACCTGCCGCTCGAAGCGCGGCCGACGCTCCTCTTCAACCCCGACTCGCGGAGCGCCAACCTGCTGATCCCCGGCCTCGTCGCCATCCTCCTCACCTTCTCGGGGACGCTGCTCTCGGCCTACGCCATCGTCCGCGAGCGCGAGCGCGGCACGCTCGAGCAGCTCATGGTCACCCCCGCCTCGCCGCTCGCCGTGGTGCTGGGGAAGCTCCTCCCTTACCTCGTCCTCGCCTTCGTGCAGCTCCTCTTCGTCCTCGCCCTCATGCGCCTCGCCTTCGGCGTGCCGATCCACGGCAGCCTGCCGCTGCTCCTCGGCCTCGCCGTCATCTACCTCTTCGCGCTGCTCTCGCTCGGTCTCCTCGTCTCGTCGCGGGCGCGCACGCAGATGGAGGCGACGCAGCTGGCGCAGATGGTGCTGCTGCCGTCGATCATGCTCTCCGGCTACATCTTCCCGCTCTCCTCGCTGCCGACGCCGCTGCGCTGGCTGGCGCAGGTCCTCCCCGCCACCCACTTCATCGCCATCTCGCGCGGCATCATCATCCGCGGCGCCTCCTTCATGGATCTCTGGGGGCAGGTGGTGGCGCTCCTCGCCATCGCCGCCGTGCTGGTGGCGGGGAGCGCGCGGGCGTTCCGCAAGACGATCTCCTGACGGTCCGGCGGGCGTGAGCAGGATCGCGCTAGAGTAGCCGCCATGTTCGGGCGGCAGAAGAGCGGCGCGGTCATCTGCCCGTCGTGCGGCAAGCTCGTCGGGGTCAACGACGACCGCTGCCTGACCTGCGGGCGGCGCAACCCCGGCATGTGGGGGATGACCGGCATGGTGCGCGGTCTCGGCCGCGACATGGGCTTCGTGCAGCTCGTCCTCGGCGGCACCATCCTCCTCTACGGCGCCATGCTCGCCTGGGACATCCAGGGCATCCGCGGCAGCAGCGCCTTCTCGTTCCTGGCGCCGAGCCCGCTCAGCATGCTCGCCTTCGGCGCCAGCGGCGCCCTCCCCGTCTTCGGCTACGGCCACTGGTGGACGCTGCTCTCGGCGGGCTGGCTCCACGCCGGCCTGCTCCACATCGTCTTCAATCTGCTGTGGGTGCGCCAGCTCGCCCCCGAGACCGCCGAGTACTACGGCCCCGGCCGCATGGTGATCCTCTACACCGTCGGCTCGGTCGCCGGCTTCGGGCTGAGCAGCACCGTCGCGGCCTTCCTCCCCTTTCTCGGCGGCGCCCGGCTGTCGGTCGGCGCCTCGGCGCCGCTCTTCGCGCTCCTCGCGGCGCTCGTCTACTACGGCCGCCGCTCGGGCAGCAGCATGGTCGGCCGCCAGGCCTGGACCTGGGCCATCATCCTCTTCGTCTTCGGCCTGCTGCCCGGGAACGGCGTCGACAACTGGGCGCACCTCGGCGGCTTCGCCGGCGGCTACCTCACCGCGCGGCTCCTCGACCCGCTGCGCGAGGAACGCGGCGACCACGTGATGATCGGGCTCGGCTGCCTGGTGGCGACCGGCCTCTCGGTCGCCGCCTCGCTGGTCAGCTTCTACCTGCAGATCAAGCCGACGCTGGGGCGCTAGGGCTTCGCCAGGACCGGATTGCCGGGCGGCTTCCCCGGCGTCAGGCCGAGCTCCCGCGCCCGCTTGCGGACGTCCGCGGCGCGGTGGATCTCCTGCGAGCTGAAGCGCTCCTCACGCCAGGGGTCGCCGTAGGCGTGGTAGCCGTTCTCCTCCCAGAAGCCGCGCTCGTCCTCCGCCAGCAGCTCGAAGCCGTTCACCCACTTGGCGCTCTTCCAGGCGTAGAGATGGGGGACGACGAGGCGCAGCGGCCCGCCGTGCTCGACCGCCAGCGGGCGACCGTCGTGGGTGTCCGCGAGCAGCGCGTGCTCGGAGAGCAGATCCTCGAGCGGCAGGTTGGTGGTGTAGCCGCCGTAGCAGTGGACGAGGACGAAGGCGGCCTCGGGAGCGACCGCGGCGCGGGAGAGGACGACGCGGGTGGAGATCCCACCCCAGCCGTTGGCGAGGGTCGAAAAGCGGGTGACGCAGTGAAAGTCGGCCCGCACCTCGACCCGCGGCAGCGCCTGGAGCTCGCCCCAGGGGAGGACCACCTCCGCGGCGACGCGTCCGCTGATGCGGAAGATCCAGTCCTCCGGCGCGACCCGCGGCGTCTCGCCATAGGTGAGGACCGGCCACTTCTCGGTGACGTACTGCCCGGGCGGAACGCGGGCGTCACCGGTGCGGATGCTGTCGTCCACGAGCCCTCCTCCGAGAGGCCCTCGGGCCGCTCAAAGCTTCGTCTGCCGTTATCGGCTTAGGATAGTCGACCTCGCGCACCTGGAATAAGTGATGAAGACCGTCACCTTTAATCCTCCGGAGCTGCAAGGGGGAGCGCTCGGCTCGCTCCAGGCGAGCCTCGGGCCGACCACGGGAGGCCTTTCCGGGAGAGGGCGATGACGGCTCTGGCGATCGAGAACGCGCTCGGCGAGCGGCCGGCGGCAGGCGACGGGCCGCGCTCGGTCGTCGAGCTGATCGGTGGCACCCCGCTGCTCGACCTCTCGGCGCTGACCGGCCGGGCGGGCGTCCGGCTCTACGCCAAGGCCGAGTACGCCAACCCCGGCGGCTCGGTCAAGGATCGCCCGGCCCTCGCCATGATCCTCGCCGCCGAGCGGCGCGCCGAGCTCGTCGCGGGCGGCCCCCGGCGGCTCCTCGACGCCACCTCGGGCAACACCGGCATCGCCTACGCGATGATCGGCGCCGCCCGCCGCATCCCGGTCACCCTCTGCCTGCCGGACAGCGCCAGCCCGGAGCGCAAGAAGATCCTCGCCGCCTACGGCGCCGAGCTCCACCTGACCGATCCGCTCGCCGGGAGCGACGGTGCCATCCTCGAGGCCCGGCGCCTCGCCGCCGCGGAGCCGGCGCGCTATGCCTACCTCGATCAGTACAGCAACGAGGAGAACTGGCGCGCCCACTACCGCACCACCGGACCCGAGATCTGGCGGCAGACCGCAGGCGCCATCACCCACTTCGTCACGGGTCTGGGGACGAGCGGCACCTTCATGGGGGTCGGCCGCTTTCTCCGGGAACAGGGCGGCGCGGCGAGCGGGAGGCGGAGCCTGGGCGCCGGTGTGCGGCTGATCTCGGTCGAGCCCGACGGGCCGTTCCACGGCCTCGAGGGGATGAAGCACATGGCCTCCGCCATCGTGCCGCCGATCTACGACCCGGCGCTCGCCGACGAGGCGCGCGAGGTGTCGACCGAGGCCGCCTACGCGATGGTCCGCCGTCTGGCGCGCGAGGTCGGCCTGCTGGTCGGGGTCTCGGCGGGGGCGAACGTCGCCGCCGCCCTGGGAGTCGCCGCCGAGCTCGCCGCCGGCACCGTCGTCACCGTGCTCTGCGACAACGCCGACAAGTACCTCTCCGAGCGCTTCTGGGAGGAGTGAGGAGCCCCGTGAAGAACCCGATGGGCCGCCGCCTCGTCATCGACCCCGACCACCTGCAGGCGATCGGCAGGCACGGCAGCGTCACCTATCCGGAGGAATGCTGCGGCGTGCTCATCGGCCGGCCGACCGCCGCCGGCACGACGGTCGTCGAGCGCCTGCTCTCGGTCGACAACGAGCGCGGCGACAGCCGGCACAACCGCTACGTCATCGCGCCCGAGACGGTGCTCGCCGCCCAGCGCCAGGCGCGCGCCGCCGGGCTCGAGATCGTCGGCTACTATCATTCCCACCCGGACCATCCGGCGCGGCCGAGCGAGTTCGACCGCGAGCACGCCTGGCCCGGGCTGTCCTATCTCATCGTCAGCATCGAGAGCGGCGAGGTCGCCGACACGCGCAGCTGGCGTCTCGACGACGACCGCGCGCGCTTCGACGAGGAGACGATCGATCAGGCCGCCGGCACCGTCGCCGGCGTCGGCAAGGAGGCCAACGAGTGAGCGTGACCATCGAGATCCCCACACCACTGCGGCGCTTCACCGGCGAGAAGGGCGAGATCGAGGCGCAGGGAGCGACGGTGGGAGACGCCCTTCGCGACCTCACCCGCCAGCACCCCGCCCTCGAGCGCCATATCTATAACGAGCAGGGCGTCCTGCGCAGCTTCGTCAACGTCTTCCTCAACGACGAGGACGTCCGCCACCTCGGGCGCGACGCGACGCCGGTGAAGACGGGCGACACGCTGTCGATCATCCCCTCGATCGCGGGAGGTGCCCGGTGACGCTCCTCGCCGACGAGCGCCGACTCGACGACCTCGAGGAGCTGCCGGAGCTGCGGCCGGAAGAGATCCGGCGCTACAGCCGCCACCTCATCATGCCGGAGGTGGGGATGGAGGGGCAGCGCCGGCTGAAGGCCGCCAAGGTGCTGATCGTCGGCGCCGGCGGCCTCGGCTCGCCGCTCGGCCTCTACCTCGCGGCGGCCGGCGTCGGAACCCTCGGCGTCGCCGACTTCGACACCGTCGACGAGACCAATCTCCATCGCCAGGTGCTCTTCACCCGCGCCGACATCGGCCGCCCGAAGCTCGACGCCGCGCTCGCCCGCCTGCACGAGGTCAACCCGCACATCCAGCTGGTGCCGCACAAGCTGCGGCTCGACTCGTCGAACGCGCTCGAGCTCTTCGCGCCCTACGACATCATCGTCGACGGCACCGACAACTTCCCCACCCGCTACCTGGTCAACGACGCCTGTGTGCTCTCGGGCAAGCCCAACGTCTACGGCTCGATCTTCCGTTTCGAGGGTCAGGTGTCGATCTTCTGGGGCGCCAAGGGGCCCTGCTATCGCTGCCTCTTCCCGGAGCCGCCGCCGCCCGGCCTCGTCCCCTCCTGCGCCGAGGGCGGCGTGCTCGGCGTGCTGCCCGGCATCATCGGCTCGCTGCAGGCGAACGAGGTCATCAAGCTGATCGTCGGCGCCGGCGACCCGATGATCGGCCGCCTCCTCCTCTTCGATGCCCTCAAGATGAAGTTCCGCGAGCTCAAGCTGAGGAAGGACCCGGCCTGCCCGATCTGCTCGGCCAACCCCACCCAGCGTGAGCTGATCGACTACGCGCAGTTCTGCGGCATCCCCTCCGAAGAGGAGGAGGTCGCGGACGACTTCGACATCCAGGTCGGCGATCTCAAGCGCCTCCGCGACCAGGGGAAGGACATCACCCTGCTCGACGTCCGCACGCCCCAGGAGTGGCAGATCGCCCATGTCGAAGGCGCCAAGCTCATCCCCCTGCAGGACCTGCCGGACCGCCTCGGCGAGCTCGACTCCGCCGCCGATCTCGTCGTCTTCTGTCACCACGGCCCGCGCTCCAGCCAGGCCGTTCACTTCCTCCGCCAGATCGGCTTCGCCCGCGCGCGAAACCTCGCCGGCGGCATCGAGGCCTGGAGCCGCGACATCGACCGCTCCGTGCCGCGGTACTAGGGACGACCAGGGGCCGCGACATCGACCGCTCGGTGCCAGCGATCTTGGAGACAGAGATTCGGCGCGGTTCTGATGGCAGTCCGCACGCCCGCACGGGCATGAATGCCCGCGCTATGAGAGGCGCCGGATGAATCCGGCTTCTCCTTCCGTCCAGGAAGGCTCCACGGTGCCGCTATACTCGGCCCATGGACCTGACGGCCCTGCCCGGCGGTGATCTCGTGCAGCAGGGGATTGAAGATCTCTCGCTCGGGATCGAGTCGCTGCCAGCCCTCCTCGTCTCGATCGGCGCTCCCCGCCTTCGCCGCATCGGTCTGCCGGTGCCGGCCGCAGCGTTCTCCTCCCCCGAGCATCGCCTCTATCTGAAGCTCGCCGAGACGGACAGCGACTCGGCGCACTCCCGCTATAACGCCCTGGTACGGAGGCTCGTCAGCTTCGAGAGCGCGGCCGAATGCGTCGGCTGGTAGACGAAGAGCGAATCCGTCGCTTCATGAAGGCCTTGGGCGACGGGACGCAGAGCGAGACACGCCTCTACTTCACCGGCGGCGCCACCGCTGTCCTGCTCGGATGGCGCAGCAGCACGGTGGACGTCGATGTGAAGATCGACCCCGAGGTCGATCGGCTGTATCGCGCACTACCTGAGATCAAGGAACTATTGGAGCTGAACGTCGAGCTCGCATCTCCCGACCACTTCATCCCAGAGCTTCCTGGCTGGAAGGATCGCAGCTCCTTCATCGCACGAGAGGGCCGCATCTCCTTCTACCATTATGACTTCTACGCTCAGGCCCTAGCGAAAATTGAGCGCGGCCACGCGAAGGATCTGGCGGACGTCGAGGAGATGCTCGCGCGCGGTCTCATCGTGCGCTCCGAGATCCTGCGGCGCTTCGAAGAGATCGAGCCCAACCTCTATCGATTCCCCGCGATCGACCCCGCGACGTTTCGTCGTGCCGTCGAAAGCCTCGTCCAGCAGGGCCAATAGACCATAGGATTCCGGGCGCCGCAGATCTGGTGTCTACGCTCTGGCTCTCAGGTGGCGGCGGGAGCCGCGGGCTTGGCCGCCACAGTTGTAGTCGACGAGCGCCCCGACGTAGAAGATGTTGAGGCCGGCCACCGCCTTGGTAGGCCTCAGTCGCCTCTCTCCCAGATCTCCGGAGAGCGGAAGGCATACAGCCCGAAGGCGGCCAGCGCGGGCAACGCCAGGAGCACTCCGGCGATGCCCAGAAGCGTGACGTAGTTCTCTCCGGTGCCCTTCCAGCCGAAGGTAACCAGGATCTGGACAAAGAGGTGCAGCACCCAGGCCATCCGGCACAAGAAGAGCAGCGTGAAGACTATCCAGAAGGCGCGCGAGGCGAAGGGCTTGTACCGGAGGAATCCATAGAGGCCGAGGAGTCCCACCAGGTCGAAGAGCACAGACATGATCGTGAAGCCGCGGACAGGCGAATTGGTGAGCTGCAAAAAGGCGCCCCAGACGAGCGCGAGGATGTAATACCCGAAGTAGATCCACCACAGCAGGTTGCGCTTCCCACCCGGCGAAGCCTCCGTCATCTCATTCCCCTTGTTTCTCGAAAGAACGCCGCCGAGATCTCCGGATCAAGGGTCGACCGATGCAGGCTGCTCCACGGGCGGAGCAGCTCTGCGCCGGCAGGAGATCTCGCGAGGATCGGACGGATACTACTCCCACCGGGCGAGCGGCGCTGACCCTTCTCCGCAGCGTTCGCGGACGGGCCGGCAATGTGTCCGCTCGGCTCAGGCGGTAGAGGTTGACCTTCTCGGACCCTCGATCGGCGCGGCTCCAAACGGCGAGCGCGGCGCTCCGGGGGTTCCGGGCGCCGCGCTCTCGTGTCTGAGCTATGGCTTTTAGGTGGCTGCGGGGGCCGCGGGCTTGGCCGCCGAGGCGGCCGGCGGCGCGGTCGTGGACGGGGCGGCCGGCGTCGTGGCGCCGCCCGGGGTGGCCGGCGCCGCGGGGGCCGCCGCCGGCGCGGCCGCCACCTTGGGGGCGTTGTCGTTCAGCCACTTCTGGTAGTCGGCAGGGCTGTCGATCGAGTAGTAGCCGCGCATGCGGTAGTGGCTGGCGCCGCAGAGCTGCGCGCAGGCGATCTCCCAGCAGGTGTGGTTGGCGGCACAGCCGGGGAAGAGCGCCGAGGCAGGGGTGACCATCGTCGGCGTGAAGTAGATGGGGATTGTCATGCCCGGGATGGCGTCCTGCTTCACCCGCATGTAGGGCAGGAAGAAGCTGTGGATGACATCCTTGCTGGAGAGCTTGATCAGCACCGGCTTGTCCACCGGCAGGTGCATCTGGTTCAGGGTGACGATGTCGTCCTTGCCGTGCGGGTCGGTCGGATCGAGCCCCAGCGGATTGTCCTCGGCGTTGACGTACTTCGGGTCGGTGCGCCCGAAGATGCCGTCGGCGCCCGGGTACTGGACGTTCCAGGCGAACTGCTGCGCCACCACCCGCACCACCGTCGCCTGATCCTCGCGCGGCACCTCGCCGACGCGCTTCGCCCAGATGGGCACCGCGAAGCCGACGAGGAGGATCGCCTCGATGAGCGCGATCGCCGCCTCGCCGTAGGACGAGAAGTGGCTCTTCGCCCCCTCGTAGCTCGCCACCGGGTTGCGCCCCTTGCGGAAGCGGATCAGGGTGAAGAGGAAGAAGGCGCCCCAGCCGACGAAGAGCACCAGCATCAGCCAGTGCACGATGGCGGTCAACGAGTCGAGCTGCGCGCCGTGGGCCGAGGCGTTCAACGGGAGCCCGAGCATTCTCTCCATCTAGTCTTTCCCTCCATGGATGAGGCGCAGATTGCGAGGCGGCGCTGCGGTCGGCGGCGGCGGCAGGCGCTTGGCGCGCTGGCGGAAGCCCCAGACCACCTTGACGACCCCGACCTGCACCACGCCGACCACGGCGAGGAGCGCCAGGATCGCGTGGTTCTGGCCGTGGACCATCGGCGAGTCGGCGGCGCCGAAGCAGGTGGCGCAGGCGCCGGCCAGCCGCGGCAGGGCGACCGCCGCGATGGCGCCGGCGAGCGCGACGCGGGCGCCGAGCTTCTGATGTCTCTTCCGATCCGGCAGCGCGGACATGGCTCGAGCTCCCTCCTGCTCCCCGGTCGCTCCCGCGGCTCGCGGGCTCAATCCTCGGGCCCCATGTCGCGGAACTTGCGGCGAACGCGGACGAAGTAGACGAGGAGCACGGCGCCGAGAGCGAGGAACAGCGCCGCCAGGCCGAGACCGCTCGCTCCCTCGCCCGCCCGCCAGCTCGCGATCCCCCACGCGCCGACCCACGCCGACAGCGCGATCGAGACGGCGATGAAGAAGACGTGGAAGGAGCGCAGCGACAATCCCATCGTCGGTTTCTCTCAGTGCGTCAGGACCCGCTCGTCGAAGGCGCCGAAGGACGGCACGATCATCAGCACGACGAAGAAGGCGACGGTGAGGATGAGGATCGAGTAGATCGCCTTCCGTTCCGAGATGAGATGCATGAAGTACGCCGCGACGAGCGAGCCCTTGATGCTTGCCACGAGCATCGCGACGGCGATGGCGGCCGGCGTCGAGAGGTGGAGATAGCTGACCGTGACCGTGATGATGGTGAGCACCATCAGGGCGGCGAAGACCGCGATGTAGATCTTCGCCTGGCGGCGGATCGCGTCCGGATCGGAGTGGTCCATTCCTCGTCGTCTCCCAGGTTAGAGCAGATAGAGGGTCGGGAACAGGAAGATCCAGACCAGGTCCACGAAGTGCCAGTAGAGGCCCGCCACCTCGATCCGGTTGGCGAAGCGCTCGGGGTCGGTCTTGTACATCTTCGCCCCCGGCCCCCAGAAGTAGCCGTTGACGATCATCCCGCCGAGGACGTGCAGCCCATGGAGGCCGGTCAGCGTGAAGTAGATGGCGAGGAAGGTGTTGGTCGACGGGTAGTGGTGGGTCTCGAACTTGTGGGCGTACTCGATCGACTTGATGACCATGAAGCCGAGGCCACAGAGGATGGTGAGCGCCATGTAGAGCCGGTACTTCTTGAACTCGCCGAGCTTGAGCGAGGCCCAGGACATCACCATGGTGACCGACGAGCTGATGAGGATGAGCGTGTTGAGCGTCGCCAGCGGGACGTTGAGGCCCTCGTCGCGCCCGTGCGGCCAGGCCGGAGCGCCGGTCCGCAGCAGGATGTAGGAGGAGAAGAGGGCGCCGAAGAGCATCACCTCGGAGGCGAGGAAGAGCCAGATGCCGAGCTTGGCGTTGAACAGGCCGGTGTCCGGCCGCGGCTCGACGTTGTACGGGATCTCCATGGATCAGGCCTCCACCAGTTCGTGGTGCTGCGGCGTGAAGTCGGCGGGGGCGCCCGGCACGCTGTAGTCGTAGGGGCCGCGCACGACGGTCGGCACGTGCTCGAAGTTGCCGTGGGCGAGCGGCGGCGAGTCGGCGGCCGCCCACTCGAGGGTGGTCGCCTCCCACGGGTTGGCGCCCACCTTCTCACCCTTCTTGATGCTCCAGAAGAGGTTGATGATGAAGGGGATCTGCGACAGCCCCAGGCACCAGGCGGAGATCGACATGAAGGGGTTCCAGTGCAGCACGGCCTGGGCGTGCGAGTAGTCGTAGCCGCCGTCGTAGAGGCGGCGCGAGACGCCGGCGAGGCCCTGGATGAACATCGGCATGAAGACGCCGTTGATGAAGAGGAACGACGGCCAGAAGTGGAGCCGGCCGAGCGTGTCGCTCATCTTCCGCCCGGTCATCTTGGGGAACCAGTAGTAGATGCCGGCGAACATGGCGAAGATCGTCCCCGGCGCCACCACGTAGTGGAAGTGGCCGATGACGTAGTAGGTGTCGTGGAGGTGGATGTCGGTCGGCGCCAGGCCGAGCGGCAGGCCGGTCAGGCCGCCGATGCCGAACATCGGCAGGAAGGCGAGCGCGAAGAGCATCGGCGTCGTGAAGCGGATCGACGCTCCCCACAGCGAGATGAAGAGGGCGGTGAGGATGATGACCGACGGGATCGAGATGATCATCGTCGTGGTCTGGAAGAAGGTGCTCATCGCCGTGCCCATGCCGGTCATGAACATGTGGTGCGCCCAGACGACGAACGACATGAAGCCGAGGAAGACCGTCGCGTAGACCATCGAGCGGTAGCCCCAAAGGGGCTTGCGGGTGTTGTTGGCGATCACCTCCGCGACGATGCCGAAGGCGGGGAGGATGAGCACGTAGACCTCGGGGTGGGCGAGGAACCAGAAGAGATGCTGCCAGAGGAGCGGGCTGCCGCCGCCGGAGTTGGCGAGATGCTGGCCGGTGACGACCAGGCCCGAGGGGAGGAAGAAGCTCGTCCCCGCCAGCCGGTCCATCATCTGGAGGACGGCCGCCGCCTGCAGCGCCGGGAAGGCGAGGAGGAGAAGGAACGAGGTCACCAGCTGCGCCCAGACGAAGAACGGCAGGCGCATCCAGGTGAGGCCCGGAGCGCGCAGCTGCACGATCGTGGTGATGAAGTTGGTGGCGCCGAGGA
This sequence comes from uncultured Acidobacteriota bacterium, assembly GCA_963755825.1. Lineage (GTDB taxonomy): Bacteria > Acidobacteriota > Thermoanaerobaculia > Multivoradales > UBA5704 > DATBQN01. The sequence goes on from CAVWLA010000002.1 coordinate 86,080, forward strand.
GCGAGGAGAAGATGAGGAAGAGCATGCCGAAGAGCCAGATCGTCTGGCCCGAGGGCGCGATGTCCGAGAGCGGCGGATAGGAGGTCCAGCCGGACTGCGCCGAGCCGCCGGGGACGAAGAAGCTGGAGAGCATCACCACGCCGCCGACCAGGTAGACCCAGTAGCTCATCATGTTGAGCTTCGGGAACGCCATGTCGGGGGCGCCGATCTGCAGCGGCACGACGTAGTTGCCGAAGGCGCCGACGGCGAGCGGCACGATGCCGAGGAAGACCATGATGGTGCCGTGCATGGCGCCGAGCTGGTTGTAGAACTCGGGGGCCATGATGCCGCCCGGCGCGTTGGTCTCGCTCAGCCACTTGCCGAGCAGCGGGATCGCCTGGCCCGGATAGGCGAGCTGCCAGCGCATCATCATCATCAGGCAGAAGCCGAAGAGGAGGAAGGTCAGCGAGGTGAAGCCGTACTGGATGCCGATGACCTTGTGGTCCTGGGAGAAGACGTACTTGCGGAGGAAGGAGAGCTCCTCGTGACCGCCGTGATCGGCGTGGCCGTGAGCGAGACTCTCGTCGACTAGAGCCGTCATCTACACCTCCTCGATGGGATGAACCGGGGCGGGCGCGGGCCGGCGGCGCGCGGACTTGCGCGCGGGACCTTCTCGGGAGAGAGGGGCCAGGGTGCCTGTTCCCAGCGATGGCTGCACGAAAAACTTCTCGCTAGCTGTCGAAGTCTGCCAAAGACGGCTGAGTGTACACAGCCGGAAAGCCAGCCGCAAGATGCGGTCGATCCGGCGCGGGCCGGCGCCTGTCGCCGGCCTTGGTCGGTCCTCGCGAGCCGTCGGGGAGACCGTCTCGTCCGCCGCCTCCGCTGGCGCCCCGCCTGGGGAGACATCGCCTCCCTGCCCGCGAGCTGCCGCGGGCAGGGGACCGGCTGCGGCGTCTCAGGGCTTGATCTGGTTGGGGTCAACGCAGGCGACGGGCTTGCCGTTGACGAAGTAGTTCCCGTACTCGATGAAGGCCACCTGGAGCTGCAGCGAGGTATCGAGCGACAGCGCCGCCGGATAGTTGCCGGTGCCGTAGGACATGGGGAACTCGGTGGTCTGGAAATAGGCGACGTTCTCCTGGGAGTAGTTGGTGCACTCGCCGGTGAAGCCGAAGATCGGCGGCAGGATCGGCCCGTAGATGCCGAGCTGGCCGGTCGGCTGGGCATAGCCCGCGCCGTGACAGGAGAGGCACGAGGAGAGCTTGTTGTCGACCGGCCCCGCCAGGCGGTGCTCGCAGCCGAAATGCTGGCGCGGATCGCTCGGGTCGCGGAGCACGCTCTGGTGCAGCGGCAGGCTGTCGGCCCGCGGGACGGCGGGGAAGGTCCAGGCGTCCATCCCCCACTGCAGACCGACCGGCGCCAGGTGATCCCAGGCCGTGGGGCCGTCGCCGTAGTCGGCATAGAAGGCGAAGGTGCCGAAGACCCAGCGGCTGGGCGAGCGCGCGTCGACGACGGCGACGTCCATCTGCACCAGCCGCACCGGCGCCGGCGCACGCCGGCACTCGTAGGCGCCGTCCGGCTTCTCGCGGTGGCGGTCGACCGTCCAGGCGGGCGAGCCCTCGAGATACGGCACCTCCTCCGGCGTCGCGGTGGTGAAGAGCAGCTTGGCGACGACCGTCCCCTCGGGGAACGGCAGGCCGGCGGGGAAGCTCTGGCCGCCCTTCGACACCAGGTGCGGCCGCCCATCTTCCGGCCAGGTGCGGCCGACGGCATAGGCGCCCCAGGGGTTGTAGATGCCGAAGGCCCAGGTCTCGAAACCGTAGCGGCCGCCCTCGAGATTGTTGGCGAGGAGCATGGCGCGCCCCTTCGCCTGCAGCTTCTCGACGTCCTTGGGAGCGAGCTGCAGCGTGTGGGTGGCGAAGCCTTCGCCGCCGCCATGGAAATCGGAGATGCGCGCCGTCCGCTCGTTGGTCATGCCGTGCACGAACTCGCGGCCCTGGGTCGGGTCGTAGGCCATCCATGGCACGTGGAACCAGCGGGTCTCCCTGCCGACCTTCACCTTCCAGCCGATCTCGTTGCCGAGCGCCGGGTCCTGGCCCTGCTTCACATAGTCGAGGACCGCCTGCATGTACTTGTCCCATCCCTGGTCCCAGGCGGGCGACGGGCCGGAGAGGTTGGTCGAGAAGTCGACGTCCACCCCGAGCCATTTGCAGACCTCCTTCGGGCAGGGCTTCAGCGCCTGCTTGGGGTAGTCGTGGCTGAGATGGAAGACCGGCCCCGTCCAGCCCGGCGGCGCCGGCACGACGGCATTGCGGAAGGCGAGCTGATGCGCCGAACCGGCGGGTGCGGGGCTGGTCGCCTTCGCCGCCTTCGCGGCCGCCGCGTGGACGAATTCGTTGGCGACCATCCCCGGCGCGCCGGGGGTCGACGGCTGGACCGCCGGCGGGTCGGCGGCGAAGGCGGCGGCGGCGAAGACGGCGACCGCCGTGATGCCAAGAGCGCCCGCGAGGGCCATCCGGCTCTCAACTGCAATGTTCTTCATCACTCCCTCCTCGACCCGCGGAAGGAGATCCAAGAACCCGACGGACGCTCGACCGCACGCGCGGACCGCCGCCGAAGCGGGCTCATGAGACCCCGCAACGCGAGCCAATAGAACTACGATTTAGCGATCGATGATACGCGCGGCGCGGAGCGGCCGCAAGCTGCCGTAGGCTCCTCGTCCAACAAGCGGTCGAAACCGCCTCCGATGGCCGCCGCGAAGCAGCGGACGCGCATGCTAAAATTTGCCCAAGGCTGGCCCAGATGTCTCCGACCGCACCCGTTCCCGCGACCTACCGGATCACCTTCGAGGACTGGCTCCGCTTTCCGGAGGACGGCAACCTCTACGAGATCCTCGGGGGAGAGCTCGCCGTGTCGCCACCACCCACCCTCCGCCACCAGAGGATCGGTCGCAAGCTGCTGCGCGCCATCGATTCCTACTTCGAGGAGCGCTCCAGCGGCGAGGTCTTCTACGCGCCGACCGGCGTCCGCCTCTCCGCGGAGGACGTCCTGGAGCCCGATCTCGTCGCCGTCCTCCGCGAGCATTTCGACCGCATGGCGGACGAGAGGTACGTCACCGGCGTGCCGGACCTCGTCGTCGAGATCCTCTCGCCCGGCACGGCGGGACGCGACCTCGGCGCCAAGCGGGAGATCTACGAGAGAGCCGGCGTTCCCGAGTACTGGATCGTCGATCCGGTCGCGGCGGCCATCCAGGTGCTCACGCTCGTGGACGGCACCTTCCAGGAGGTCGGCCCCTACCGCCGCAGCCAGACGCTCGTCTCGCCTCTGCTGCCGGGGCTCGCGATCCAGCTCGCGAAGATTTTCTAGCCTCTCCGTTGCCGGCGGCCCGGCCGGCGGCTCCTCTACTCGATCGCCTTCAGGTCCGTCTCCAGCTTGCGCACCGACTCCGGGTCGAGGCCGTCGTAGTAGCCGCGGATGCGGCCCTGGCTATCGACGAGAACGAAGCGGGTGCTGTGGAGGATCGGTTCCGCTTGTTCAGAGGAGCCAGGGCCGCCGGCGGGCTCGACGGCGAGCTTGAAGCCGTCGCGGGAGAGGTGGTGGAGATCGGCCTGCGAGCCGGTGAGGAAGAGCCAGGCGGGCGGTGCCCGGTAGCGGGCGGCGTAGGCGGCGAGGGCCGCCGGCGTGTCGCGGTCGGGGTCGACCGAGAAGGAGACGAAGTGGAGGCGCGGGCCTCGCGTCGCAGCCGAAGGCGAAGCGGGCGCCGCGAGGTCGAGTTCCTTGGCGAGCGCCGCCATCCGCTCGCTCATCAGCGGGCAGGAGGCGGCGCAGCGGGTGAAGACGAAGTCGGCGATCCACGGGGCGCCGGCGAGCTCGGCAGCGGTCACCGTGCGGCCGTCGCGGTTCACCAGCGAGAAGGGCGGCACCGCGCCGAGGACGGGCGGCGGCTGGTGGCCGAGGGACCAGCGGCTCCAGGCGGCGGCGACGCCGACCGAGAGCAGCGCGCCGACGAGGAGGCCCCAGAGGAGGCCCCGCCGCAGGATGACTGCTCCCCGCGGCGGCGCCGTGGTCACTCGACTCTCCCGCCCCGCGTGACGGCGAGATCGCAGCCGTAGGCGACGAGCGTGAAGGCGAGGGTGATGACGACCGCGGCGCCCGGCGAGACGATGCCCGCGGCGGCGGTCGCCGGCGCGCCGGAGCGCACCACCAGGAGGTCGTGCAGCGCCGCGACGCCGTAGGTGAGCGGGTTCACCCGCATGAGGAGGCCGAGCCAGACCGGCGCGCCGGCGAGCGGGAAGAAGGCTCCAGAGAGAAGCCACATCGGCAGCAGCACGACGTTCATCACCCCGTGGAAACCCTGCACCGAGTCGAGCTTCCAGGCGAAGGCGAAGCCGATGGCGGTGAGCGCCAGCGCGAGGAGGGCGAGGATCCCCGCCGCGGCGAGGCCGGAGGCGAGGGTCAGCCGCAGGCCGGCGAGCGGCGCCAGGAGGAGGAAGACGGCGCCCTGGATCCAGGCGAGCGTGGCACCGCCGAGCACCTTGCCGGCGACGATGGCACCGCGGCCCACCGGCGCCACCAGCACCGCTTGGAGGAAGCCCTCGTGGCGGTCCTCGATCACCGAGATCGTCGAGAAGATCGCCGCGAAGAGGAGCACCAGGACGATCGTGCCGGGGAAGAAGAACTGCAGGTAGGAGACCCCCGAGGCGCCCGGCTGCTGGAACGAGCCCGAGAGGCCGCTCCCCATGAACAGCCAGAACACCAGCGGCGTGCCGATGGCGCCCGCCACCCGGCTCGGCTGGCGGAAGAAGCGCACCAGCTCGCGCTGCCAGAGGGTGATCGCGGCGAGGCCGTTCATGCGCCGGCCTCGTCCTCGCCGTACAGCCGGTGCCCGGTGCGGCGGAGGAAGACGTCCTCGAGGGTCGGCCTGGCGACGGTGACGGAGTCGACCCGGCCGGGGAGCGCCTCGACCAGCCGCGCCACGAACTCGTGCGCCCGCTCGAGCTCGAGCCGCAGCGCGCCGTCGCGGACGCTCGGCGCGAGGTCGGGATAGCGCGCCTTGACGTCGCGCGCCAGCCCCTCGGGATCGGCGCCGGCGAGCGTCACCACGTCGCCGCCGATCTCCTCCTTGAGCGCCGCCGGCGAGCCCTGCGCCACGATCTCGCCGCCGGCGAGGAGCGCCAGCCGGTCGCAGCGGTCCCCCTCCTCCATGAAGTGGGTGGTGAGGAGGACCGTCACCCCCTCGCGCTGGAGGGCGAAGAGGGTTTCCCAGAGATCGCGCCGCGCGCCGGGGTCGAGGCCGGTCGACGGCTCGTCGAGGAGGAGCAGGCGCGGCTTGTGGAGGAGCGACTTGGCGATCTCGGCCCGCCGCCGCAGGCCCCCGGAGAGCGTCTTCGCCCGCTCCTTGGCGCGCGCGGTGAGGCCGAAGCGCTCGAGGGCGGCGGCGATACGGCTCGCGAGGTCGCGCCCGGAGAGACCGTAGAGATGGCCCTGGTGAGCGAGGTTCTCGCTGACGGTGAGCTGGGCGTCGAGCGACGGCGACTGGAAGACGACGCCGAGGTCGCGGCGGACGCGTGCCGCCTCCTTGGCGAGGTCGCGGCCGAAGACGGCGACGGTGCCGCGGGAGGGGCTCGCGAGGGTCGCCAGGATGCGGAAGAGGGTCGTCTTGCCGCCGCCGTTGGGCCCCAGGAAGCCGAAGATCTCGCCCGGCTCGACGCGGAAGCCGATGCCGCGGAGCGCCTGCCGCTCGCCGTAGGCGAACTCGACGCCGGCGGCCTCGACCGCGGCGGTCGCGGTCGCCGCGGCGGCGGCGCGCGGCGGGGCGGCGGTCTCGACGGCGCTCATGGTCAGAGCAGCACCCGATCGAGGAGCATGGCGAGAAGGAGCGCCGGAAGGTAGAGGATCGAGGCGAACATGAGGCGGCGCGCCGCGGGCATCGTCCGCCGGCGCGCGAAGACGGCGCCGGCAGCGAGGTAGGCGAGGCCGAGGGCGAGCGCGACGGCGAAATAGACGCCGCCGAGGAGATGGAGCACGGTGGGCATCAGGCTCACCGGCACCAGCGCGGCGCCGTAGAGGATGACCTGCCGGCCGGTCCGCCGCCCTTCGGGGTCGCGCACGGTGAGCATGGGAAAGCCGGCGGCCCGGTAGTCTTCGCGGCAGAGCCAGGCGATGGCCAGGAAGTGTGGCATCTGCCAGAGGAAGAGGATGCCGAAGAGCACCCAGGCGGCGAGCCCCAGGTGGCCGCTGACGGCGCTCCACCCCATCATCGGCGGAATGGCGCCGGGGACGGCGCCGACGATCGTCGCCAGCGAGCTCACCCGCTTGAGCGGCGTGTAGACGAAGACGTAGCCGGCGAGCGCCACGGCGCCGAGGAGCGCGGTGAGCAGGTTGACGGCGAGGGTCAGGTAGACCAGGCCGGCGACGCCGAGGACGACGCCCAAGAGGAGCGCCGCGTCCGGCGCCAGCCGCCCGGCCGGCAGCGGCCGGTTGGCGGTCCGCCGCATGAGGGCGTCGGTGTCGCGCTCGAGGACGTGGTTGAGGGCCGAGCCGCCCGCCGAGATGAGCCCGGTGCCGAGGAGCGTCTGGATGAGGAGGACGACCGAGATCCGCTCGTGCACCGCCGACTTGGCGAGGAGGAACCCGAGGCCGGCGGTGAGCACGACCATGAGGGTGATCCCCGGCTTCGTCAGCTCGACGAGGTCGGCGAGCAGGAGCGAGCCGGCGAGCGGCCGCTCCGCCGCGAGGTGCGGCGCCTCGGTGCTCAAGAGGTCGCCTCACGGGGCGGCGCCAGCGGCCCGCGACCTGCCGCTCCGGCTGTACCAGTCCCCGCGGAACTCGCCGCCTCGGCGCGCGCCGCTCCGGCGCGCACCCGGCGCGCCCGCCGCCAGCTCTCGAGCGTCAGCGTCAGGCTGGTCGCGAGGAGCGCCGCGCCGGTCGCCACGTGCACGGTGTTCGGGACGACCGCCTTCTGGGTCAGGACGACGAGCGCGCCGAGGGTGATCTGCACCAGGACGAGGAGGCTCATGCCGAGCGCCGGCGCGGCGAGCGAGCGCTCGTGCCGCAGCCGCGAGGCGATCCACCCCGCCGTGCTGCCGACCGCCAGCAGCACGAGGAGCGCCCCCACCCGATGGGTGAAGTGGATGGCGATCGGGAAGGTGAAGCGGGGCGGGATCAGGTGGCCGAAGGCGAGCGGGAAGGTGGGGATCGCGAGGCCGGCGCCGTTGTGGCGCATCACCGCGCCGGCGAGGATCTGCAGATAGATGAGCGCCGTCGTCGCGGTCGCCAGCCGGCGGGTGACCTCGATCGCGGGCTCCTGTTCCACCGCCGCAGCCGTTCTGTCCATCGCCGGCGGCGCGGTGAAGCGCCGCGAGGTGACGACGGCGAAGGTCGTCACCAGGCAGAGGAAGAGCTGCGCCAATCCGGCGTGGGCGATGGAGACCGCCGGCGGCAGGAAGAGGAGCACCGTGATGCCGCCGAGGATCGCCTGCGCGAGGACCGCGCCGACCGCCGAGTAGGCGATCCAGCGCGCCCAGCGGCGCGGCTCGGCGCGCCGCGCCCAGAGGGCCATGCCGATGGTGAGGAGCGCCACCGTGCCGGCGAACATGCGATGGCCGTGCTCGGCGCGCACGGTGTCGACCCGCCACCAGTGCGGCGGGCTGAGCGAGCCGTAGGAGAGCGGCCAGTCGGGCACCGAGAGCCCCGCTTCCTTGCTCTTGACCAGCGCGCCGGCGGCGATCAAGAGAACCACCAGGCAGGCGAGGGCCGTGGCGTAGCGGTGCAGGCCGAGCGGCAGGCCGGTCGAGTCGGAGGCGCGGTCAGGCATTCGGGAGGTGGGTGCCACCCCTCGACGTGGGAGCGGCGGCCGGAAGTCTAGCGCGAAGGGCGGCGCGATGCACAGCGCCGCCCGCGGTCCTGCGCGCCCGCCGGTGCGGCTCCGCAGCGGCGGGTCGAGAGGCGGCGGACCTACCCGGGCGGCAGGAGCTGGGCGAGAAACTCCTTGTCCTCCTCGAGCGGCTTGAGGTCGGGCGAGCTCGCCAGGGCATCGTGGAGGTCCTGCGCGAAGTGGGGATCGATCGCCTGCGCCTTGCGCAGGCTGGCGAGCGCTCCGGCCTTGTCGCCGCTCAGATACTGGAGGAAGCCCAGGGTCTCCTGGCTGTCGGAGTGCTCCGGCGCGTAGCGCACCGCCGTCCGCGCCGCGGCGAGGGCGCCCGGCAGGTCGCGCTTCTGCTCCAGGCGGTCGGCGGCGTCCTCGTAGAGGTAGGAGAGATTGAGGTCGAGCAGCCGCCGCAGCTCCGCCAGAGGCGCGGGGTTGTCGTCGACGTTGATGTAGATGTAGCGATCGTTGTTGAGATTGCGGCCGCCCTGCCGGCGCACCACGAGCATCGAGGCCGATTGGTGGCCGCGCGCGTCGCCGCCGGCGTCGTCTCCGGCCTTGAGGGCGGCGTAGAGGCGCTCGGCGAGCTCGCCCGAGGTGCTCTCGAACGCCTTCCCCATCGCCTCCGGCACCTGCGGCCCGACGAGGATGTTCCCCTGCGCCGACCAGGTCTTGCCGTGGCGATCGCCGGCCCAGCTCGGCGCCTTGGGTCCGGTGTAGGTGGCGACATTGCCGTGCGCGTCGACGATCGCCACCTGCCGGCCGTCTTTCCCTGGCAGCTTGTCGTCGGCGAGGAGCTTGGCGAGCACCTGCTGGGCGGTAAGCCCCTGGCGCAGCAGGTCGATCCCCTCCGGCCCGTAACCGACGTTGACGTTCGCCTGCGTGGCGACCGCCCCCACCCCGGCGAGCGCCCAGGGCACCACCGCGCCGACCGAGAAGTAGCGTGAAGCCACGGCGATGCCGAGGTCGCCGTTCGGCGGGTCGATCGCGACGATCGAGAACGTCGAGACCGTGGGCGGCTGGAGCGCCGGCCGCCCGCCCGCCAAGGCGGCGGAGGTGGAGACGAGGAGGAGACCGAGTCCGACGGTGAGCTTCATGGTTCACCTCGCGAGGCGGTGGAGCGGGTTGGGCGGCCAGAGGACTCTATCCTGGCCGAAACGCCAGTGGTTGCCCCTCAGCTCACTCCGCGGGCGGCGCCCAGGGCGAGCGCTCGCGGAGATCCCAACGCAGGGGCAGGGCACGCCGGCGCTCGACGACCGCCGCGACGCGGAAGCGAACCGCCCGCTCGGCGCGCGGCCAGGCGGCGGCGAAGGCGGCGTCCCAGACGATCGTCGCCTCGCCGCTCAGCTGGAGGAGCGAGCCATCGGTGAAATCGATGAAGAGGAGGCCCGCGGCGGGGTGGGCGGCGAGGTTGCCCAGGGTGTTGAACATGCGGTTGCCGTGGTAGTCGGGGAAGGCGAGCGTCGCGGCATCGAGTACGCGCACGAAGCCCGGCAGGCCGCCGCGATGCGAGGCGTCGGCGCCGCGCTCGGGGTGGAGGCTGGCGATGAAGAGGGTGTCGGCCGTCTCCACCCAGCGCTCCTGATCGGCCGTCAGGGCCGTGCCGCGCGCGGCGGATGAGGATGAATGAGCGTCCGCCGCCACCTCGCGCCGTGCGTCCCGCGCGTGGATGTACTGCGGGCAGTTGCCGTAGATCTCCCGCGCCTCGATCTCGAAACCGGTTCCCTCGCCGGCGGAGAGAGCCCGCGTCAGGCCGTTGACCCGGAGGCGGCGGCGGGTGGCAAGGTCGATCGCCAGCATGCCGACCGCGGTGCCGTCCGCCGCGAGGACGACCGCCAAGGGGTCGTCGGGCGCCGGCGAGATGCCGATCCGCACGACGTCGTCGGCGACCGGGCGCAGAAAGCCCGCCGGTCCGGCGAGCGGCGACGCCCAGACCCGCCCGTCCTCGGCCGAAGCGCCGAGGATGGCGAGCTCGCGCTCGACGAGGAAACGCGCAGTCGATGGATTGAGCCGGCCGCCGACGATCGCCCCGACGCGCGCCGCGTCGTCCGCGAAGCCCGCCTGCGCCTGCACGGCGAGCTCGCCCTCATGGAAGGGGCCGTTGAGAGGCGAAGGATGACGCTCGTTCATGGTCGGTTCAAAGGATCAAAGGAGTGCTTCGCTCTCACAACCGCGCGCGACCTCTTCGCAATCCCAAATCCCAAAAACGAAAAGCCCCTCGTGGCCAGAGGGCCGGCGAGGGGCTCGAGTGCCGTGCGGCCGCCGAGGCGGCCGGGCGAATTACTTCGCCTTGAAGTCGAAGTTCGCGGTCACCGTGCCGTTCGGCGCCACGGTGACGTCCTGGTCGGAGGTGCCGAGCGTCTCGTGCCAGGCCTCGAGCGTGTACTTGCCCGGGGGGAGCTTGGGGATGGTGTAGGAGCCGTCTTCCTTGGTCACCGCGAAGTACGGGTTGTCGACGACGCCCATGTAGGCCGACATCCAGGGGTGGACGTCGCACTTGAAATGGACCATGACCTCGGGCTTGGTGAAGGTCTTCTCGAACTGCATGCCCTTGAACGGCTGCCCCTGGTTGAACTCGGCGTTCTTGGTGGGCAGCGCGTGGATGTTGTGCAGGGTGGAATCGTTGTTCTTGATCACCAGCGTCTGGCCGACCTGGATGCCCTGGATGCGCGGGTGGTAGAGGCAGCCCTCCTGGTCGATCTCGGCCTTGGCCGTCGGCACCGGGAAGCTCTGGCCCTCGAGGCCGGTCTTCACGTAGACGAAGACGTTGGCGAGCTTGCCATCCTTGACCACCAGCTTGCCGGTGGTGACCGGCTCCTTGTGCAGGCCGGCGCAGATCGGGTCGGCGTTCATCGCGATCGGGGTGTCCGTGCTGGTTCCAGCGAAGGTGGCGGTGCCGCTGACGGTGCCGCCGTTCGCGGTGTCGACCGCCTTGGTCGGAGCCGCCGGCGTGCTGCCGCTCGGGCTCGCTTCGCCGGTCGTCGACGCGGCTTCCTGCTTGCCGCCGCAGGCGACCGCCAGCGAGGCGAGCGTGACGAGCACCAATAGTTTGTACCTGTTCATACGATTGAAACCTCCTCGGGTTGTTGGAAAGGACTTTCGGACGATCGGGGAAAGAGAACCGCCGAATGCGGCATTATGTCACACACCGCATTCGGCTTCTGGATCGAGCGCTCTGGCTGCCGACCGACGGCTCTTCTATCGGCCCCCGGCGCGGCTGGCGCCGACCGCTCCCGGCGCCGGCGGTATCGGAGAGATCGGCTTGATGGAGGCGCCGCCGGCGAGGCTCCAGATGTGGTCGCGGAGAGCCGACGTCACCTTGTCGACGTCCGCGAGATACGCCTTGAGCTCCGCCTCGTCCTTGAAATATTTCATCATCTGCGCCTTCTGCGCTGCGTAGGCCGGCGAGTCGATGGCTCCCGCCACCGGCGACTCGTACTTGCCCGGCGAGGTCTCGGGGAAGTTCGACGGCATGCGGGTGCCGGGCACCCACTTCTGCGGGTCCTTGACCCACGACGGCACCCAGTCGTAGCGCAGGCGGTCGTGGGCGAGGAGGAGCGACGGCGCGAGATCCGGCGACATGCCGGTCGCCTTCGCGGCCTCGGCCCCGGCCGGGTGGCACTTGGCGCATTGGAAGAGGTTGAAGACGACGCCGCCGACCGCCAGGTCGCGCGGATCGGCGCCGGGGAACGGCGAGATGAACGGCTGCCGCGCCTCGCGCGAGGTGAAGTACGCGATGATCGTGTTCTCCTGCTCGTCGGTGAAGCCGAAGGTGGGCATGCGGGCGTTCAGCCACGGCCGCATCTTCACCCGGCTGGGATCGTGGAGATAGGAGAACAGCCAGTCCGCCTGCACGCGGGCGCCCTCGGCGGCGAGGTTCGGCGGCAGCAGGGTGGGATCCTGGATGACCTGCTTGATGGCGTGGCCGCGCCCTTCGATCAGGTGGCAGCCCTGGCAGTTGTAGCGCTGGATGAGGTTGCGCCCGTCGGCGAGCGAGGCGGTCTTAGCGTCGTTGCCCGCCCGCTTGGAGAGGACGACCGACTCCTTGGTGAATCCCATCACGTTGGTGAGCACCGCCTCGGCTTCGCGATCGGACATGCCGAAGTTCGGCATCTTGAGGAGGTCGTTGTAGTCCTTCGACGGCTCCTTGCCGTGATCGAAGATGCGCGGCCGCTTGAGCTTGGTGAAGACCCAGCCGTGCCTCGTCTCGGGGATCGCGATGTGGCCGAAGTCGAGCTGATGGAGCGGCTTCGAGCCCTCGGTCGTCAGCTCGGTGCCGATCGGCTTGACGTTGTCGAAGCCGGGGATGGTGTGGCAGCTGTAGCAGCCGTACTTGGTGATCGTCTGCTGGCCGAGGTAGACGTTGCGCTCGGCCTCGCTCATCTTGCCGAGGTCCGCCTGGCTGCGCTCGATCGTCTCGTTGTTCTGCAGATAGCCGATCGCCAGCTCGTCGCGGAGCTTGGGGTCGACCGGCGGCAGCGGCTGGTTCTCGTACTGCGGATCGCGGTCGGCCAGGAGGTAGGCCGCGAGATCCGCCGCCTCGCCGTCGGTGAGGCGGAGCGACGGCATCGCCGTCTCCGGGAAATACTGCTTCGGGTTCTTCAGCCAGGCGTAGAGCCAGCCGGACGAGACCTTGCTGCCGGTGCGCACCAGGTTCGGCCCGTGCAGCCGCTTGATCAGCGGATAGAAGTCGTCGCGCTTGGCGTTCCGATCCTTGATGTGGCAGCCGGCGCAGCCGATGCTCTCGAAGAGCTTCTCGCCGGACTGCGCGTTGCCCGCCGGCGCCGGCTGGTAGGCCGGGTGCTCGGACTTCGCCCACAGGTAGGAGACGATCGCCGTGATCTCGGTCTGCTGCCGGCGGCGGTTGACGTCTCCCTTGATGTTCTCCTGGAAGAAGAAGTGCGGCATGAAGGTCGTCGGATGGAAGCTCCGCGGCGCCGCGATCCACGAGTAGGCCCAGCCGGGGTTGGTCTTGGCGGCGATGCGCGTCAAGTCCGGGCCGGGCTTGCGCACGTCGCGGAACGCCGGGTAGTCGACGACGTGGCAGCTGGCGCAGCCCATGTGGACGATGAGGTCCTGGCCCGCCTCCTGCGTCTCGGCGCCGCCCGTCCAGACGTCGGCGGCATGGCAGGTGACGCAGCCGGCCTGGCTCATCTTGGCGGGGAGGATGGGGTTCTCGAGATAGGGCTGGTGCTCCCAGCCGAGGCGCTTCTGCCAGTCCCGCTGCTGCGCCGCCGACTCCGGGCTGTGGCCGGCGCGCGAGAAGTCGGTGGCGCGGTCGAGGCCGCCGTGGCAGGAGGTGCAGCCGAACTTGTTGAACGGGTGCGGCGAGCCGTCGCCGACGTAGGCGGCGAGGTTCGGGTGGGTGCGGAAGGGCTCCTTCCACTCCGGCCCGTCGAAACCCGGACGGTTGGCGGCGACGTGGCAGGTCATGCAGCGGTCGACGCGGTTCAGGTCGGTGAAGTAGACGTTGCGATAGAGGCCGGGGAGGACCACCTGCTGGATATGGAGGCTGGGCTGGATGAAGTCCATCAGCGGCGCGTTCAAGACGAAGTAGTCGACCCCCTTGCCGAGCAGGGAGGCGCGCTTCTCGACGTCGTCGGCCCCCTTGTCCAAGGCATCGATCTTCTTCTGCGCCTCGGTGATCTGCTGCTTCTTCGCCGCCAGCTGCGCGGCCACCGCGTCGCGCTGGTCGGTGAACTCCTCGCGCCGCTTCTTGGCGTCGGCGAGCGCCTGCTTGCGGCGCTCGACGTCCTTCCCGTGGTCGCCGATGGCGGAGCCGCCGCGCTGCATCGCCCGGTCGTACTCGAAGCGGCTGGCGTCGAGCTCGCCCTTGGCCTTCTTCCACGCCGAGTCGGCGCTGTAGATCTTGGCGTTGAGCTGGTCGATCTTCGCCTCGAGGTCGGCGGCTCCCGACTTGTGCTGCGCCAGCTCGGCCTGCGCGGTCGAGATGTCCTTGCGGAGCTGCGCCACCTGCTGCTGGTCGATCTTCTGGCGCTCCGCCTCCTCGTCCTTCATGAGCTTCTGGTGCTCGAGGCTGCGGAACTCCGCCTGATAGCGCTTCCACGGCTGCGCGTAGTCGGCGAAGACCATCCACAGGGTCACCGCCAGGAGCCCGAGCGAGCTCAGGGCGAAGACCATGTTCATACGCCCGAAGTCGTAGTGCCGGTCGGGGCGCTTCTCCGGCGGAGCCTTGGGAGGCGTCGGTGCGGCGGGTGGAGCGGCGGCAGGGCTCATATGTTGAAGAAGTACTCCTGGACGTGAACGAAGTACTTAAGGTTGAAGATCCACCGGCAGTACATCTTGATGGGCAGGAGCATCATCACCAGGAAGAGGGCGATGCCGACGTAGAAGCGCGGCGCCCCCATCTTCTCGTAGTACGGGCGCAGCCGTTTCCAGCGCGCCAGGATCATCGGCAGGACGAAGAAGTAGGCGGCGATGATGAGGATGCCGGGCAGCTCGCGCAGGAACCAGCTGTGCGGCAGGCCGATCCCCAGCGCCTTGATCCAGAAATACTCCGAGAGGTCGACGTTGGTCAGCGGATCGACCTTGGTGATGTCCCAGAACTCGTAGGGGCCGAAGAAGTTCCAGTTCGGCCCGCGGAGGAAGGTGCCGATGACGATCATCTGGCTCCACAGGATGAGCCAGCCGAAGAGGAAGATCGAGATCTCGACCTTGCGCTCGCGGAAGGTGAAGTAGCCGTTCCCCTTGGGGTTGGTGTCGATGTAGGGGATCGCCATCAGGCCGACGATGATGAGCCCGGGGAGCAGCACGCCGGCGAGCCAGGGATCGAAGTAGACCAGCATCTCCTGCAGGCCGAGGAAGTACCACGGCGCCTTCGACGGGTTGGGGGCGAGGGCGGGGTTCGCCGGGTCCTCGAGCGGCGCCTTGAGGAGGATCGACCAGACGACGAGGACGACCGTCAGCACCACCATGCAGATGAATTCGGAGAAGACGAGATCCGGCCAGGTGAAGATGCGGTCCTCGACCTCGGTCTGCTCGAAGGTCGGCTCGCCGCGCTCCTTGGCGGCGTCGTTGGCGACCGCCTTCGACATCGCCAGCCAGACGAAGAAGCCGGCGAGGAAGACCATCATCACGATCGGCACGTTGTCCGGCTTCGAGACGATCTTGAAGAAGTTGGCGTCGAACAGCGAGAGCACGAAAAACGCCGTGCCGCCGAGGAGGAGCGAGAGGCCGCCGCGCTTGGTCCACAGCTTCTTCGACCGCATCATCAGCCAGAAGCCGAGGATGGCGATCGAGAACGACCAGTACGGATACGCCAGTGCGTTGATGAACCGCTTGACCAGATCCACCATCGTGGTTCTTCCTCAGCCGGCCCTTAGACCGGGCCCGAGATGCCGCCGTCCTTGCGGACGCGCCAGAAGTGGACCGCGATCAGGAACGCCGCGGCGAGCGGGATGCCGACGCAGTGGAGAACGTAGAAGCGGATCAGGGTGGCGCCGCCGATGGTTCGTCCGCCGATGAGCGCGAAGCGCGCGTCGCTCCCGGCGTGAATCAATCGTTGCCCTCCCAGTTTCAGGAAGGCGGCACCCGGTCCCTCGTTGCCCAGCATGGGAGTCGCGCGGGCCATGTTCGAGCCGACGGTGATCGCCCAGATGGCGAGCTGGTCCCAGGGCAACAGATAGCCGGTGAAGGAGAGCAGCAGCGTCAGCACGAGGAGGATGACGCCGACGTTCCAGTTGAACTCGCGGGGCGGCTTGTAGGAGCCGGTCATGAAGACGCGGAACATGTGGAGCCACACCGCGATGACCATGGCGTGGGCGCCCCAGCGGTGGAGCTCGCGCATGATGCCGAAGGCAGCCGCCTCGCGCAGGTCGATGATGTCGACGAAGGCGTACTCGACGGTCGGCCGGTAGTAGAACATCAGCAGCAGGCCGGTGATCGTCTCGACGAGGAAGAGAAAGAAGGCGGTGCCGCCCATGCACCAGGTGTAGCTCATGCGGATCCCCGACTTCTTCACCTTGATGGGGTGGAGGTGGAGGACCACGTTGCCCAGCATGGCGAGCGCACGCTTGCGGTTGTCCGTCGGGATGCCGACCCGGAAGATCGATTTCCAGACCTGTGACTTGGTGACCGATTTGCTCAGTTTGTCGAACATGAGCCCTCGAGAGAATTAGGTCGAATCGGGATCAGCCGGCGATGAAGGCGTTCGGATCTTCCCACTGCCCCAGCTCCCACTGGAACTTCTGCCCCTTGTCGACGACGATGCGGCCGTCGTCGGGGCTGACGAAGATCTTCGCCCGCTCGAGCGGGCGGGGGGTGGGGCCTTCGAAGTTGATGCCGCTCTTGTAGTACCCGCTGCCGTGGCAGGGGCACTTGAACTTGTTCTGCGCCGCGAGCCAGGCCGGCGGGCAGCCCAGGTGGGTGCAGATGGCGATGAGGGCGAAGATCTTGCCGCCGTCGTGGACGATCCAGACGCCGTACTGATCGAC
The DNA here is from genome assembly GCA_963755825.1 of uncultured Acidobacteriota bacterium. GTDB lineage: Bacteria > Acidobacteriota > Thermoanaerobaculia > Multivoradales > UBA5704 > DATBQN01. Next base: position 102,376 of record CAVWLA010000002.1, read on the forward strand.
CAGCCGGGTGTCGACGACGCCGGCCGGATAGTCCTCGGGCTTGCCGGCCTTGAAGGTCGTCGGCGGCTCGAAGAGGACGTTGGGGAACATGAAGCGGCCCATCGCCGTGACGCAGCCGCCGATGGCGACGGTGAATCCCACCCAGGCGACCGCGGCCCAGGAGAAGAAGCCGCGGCGGCTGAGATCGGTGGCGGCGGCCGGAGCGGCGGCGCGGGCGGGCGCCGCCGGCCTGGCCGCGGCAGCTGCCGGCGCCGCGGGCTTCGCGGCGGCGGGCGCGGCGCTGGGAGCCGCGGCGGCCGCGGCAGCCGGAGCGGCGGGCTTCGGCGCCGCGGGGCTCGGCGGCGTCGGATTCGGACCAGCGGCCGGCGGCGTCGCGGCGGCGGTCGAAGACGATGCGGCAGGAGGTGTTACAGGAGGCTCGTGAGGGGTGGCGGGACCTTCCGGCGCCGCCGAACTCGACGGCGCTGCCGCGGGATCACCCGGCGTGCCGTCCTTGGTTTCATCCACCATGAAGCCCCTTTCGAGGTGCGGATTGTTCAGCTGACCCAGCGCTTCCGAGTGAGGTCTCTTTCTAGTCCATGTGCATGAGGCTGTCAAGCGCGAGACGCCCCCACCCGCGGCTCCCGCGGGCGGTCGCGAGAACGCCGTGAACGCTATCCCGGGGCGAGCGCCTTCCTCGCCTCGAGCGCGGCCTGGCGCACCTTGAGGCTGGGATCGGCGGCGGCGAGGCGGCCGATCTGCGGCAGGTCCTCGCGGGCGCCGACGGCGGCGAGCGCGCGGAGGGCGGAGGTCATCGCCTCCTCCTCCTGCTCGGGGGTGATCTCGGGCACCTTCTCGAGCAGGCGGCGGTCGAGCATCGTCTCGAGCACCGGCACGCCGGCCCGGCTGCCCAGCCGCGAGAGCGACAGCGCGGCGTTCCAGCGCACGTCGGCGACGGCGTCGTCGAGCCGCGGCAGGAGCGCCGGCACGGCCGCCCGGTCTCCCAGCTCGCCGAGCGAGAAGGCGGCGGTCTTCCGCATGCCGGCGTCGGCGTCGCCGAGCGCCGTCTCGAGCGGACCGCGGGCGCGCGGGTCGCCCAGCGTGCCGAGCGCCCAGAGGGCGTAGATGCGGGTCTTGTCGTCCTTGCCGTGGACGGCGTCGACGAGGAGCGGCAGGGCGGCGCGGTCGTGGGTGCGGCCGAGGACGACCGCCAGGTACTGGCGGATCTCCGGCTCCTCGGTATCGCGGAAGAGGGAGCGCACCTGCTCCTTGGCGCCGGGCTCCTCGTCGAGCGCGTGCGGATCGTTGGTGAGGATCTTCGACAGCTCGTAGGCCGCCTGCGTCCGCCGCGGCTTCCACCCCGAGCGCAGCTCGTTCAGGCAGTCGGTCGTCGTCTGCTTCTCGCGCGCGATCCAGCCGAAGCCGATGAAGACCGCGACGCAGAGGAGGACGACGACGAGCGGCACCACGAAGAGGCCGAGGAACTGGCGGAGCGCGCTGGCGCCGGCCTCGTCCTCTGGCAGCTCGAGAGGAGGCTCGACGCGCGGCTCGCCGGGTACCGGAAGAGCGGGCACATCGGGAAGATCGGGAGGAGACGGAACGCCGGGCTCGGACATCGGTGCGGCAGCATACCGCAAGGCCTGCCGTCGCGCCTCCGCGGCGGCTCGCCGGGAGCCGGCGCGGAATGCCGCCGCCGCCTGTCCTTCGCATCCTCATAATAGAAGGGAGATCGAGGAGGGATCGGCGAGGGCGGAGCCTGGGAGATCGCCGCCGGAACCGCCGGCGCTTCGCCGGTGCGCTCGGATCGCGGGGGCATCCGTATTGCACGGCCTACTGCACGCTGCTACGATCGCGCTTGTGACGACCGTCACAAAGTAGCTTGAACGGTTGCGGGGGCTCGGATATGTTGCGGAAGAGGGTCGTCTGCCGGGTTGTCTAGGGAGGGAGCGATGGCGCAGATCTTCCACCGCAGCACCAACACCATCGCCAAGGTCAGCATCTTCGGCAGCATCTTCTTCCTCGGCTTCTTCACCTGGATCTACTCGACTCTCCTCCGCTCCTCCTACGTCACCGGCCAGAACGTCGTCCAGAAGCAGCCGGTGCCGTTCAGCCACGAGCACCACGTCTCGCAGCTCGGCATCGACTGCCGCTACTGCCATACCTCGGTCGAGACCTCGCACTTCGCCGGCATCCCGCCGACCGCGACGTGCATGAACTGCCACCGACAGATCTGGACCAACGCCGAGCTCCTCGCCCCGGTGCGCGACAGCTACGCCTCGGGGACGCCTCTGCGCTGGTCGCGCGTCCACGACCTGCCGGACTTCGTCTACTTCAACCACAGCATCCACGTGGCAAAGGGGATCGGCTGCGTCACCTGCCACGGCCGCGTCGACCGCATGCCGCTGATGTTCCAGCACGCCTCGCTGCAGATGGAGTGGTGTCTCGACTGCCACCGCAACCCGGCGAAGTACATCCGGCCCAAGGATGAGGTGTTCAACCTCGCCTACCAGCCGCCGGACGATCCCGCCTTCGGCGCCGCGCTGGTCCGGCAGTACCACGTCCAGTCGCCACGGGCGCTGACCAGCTGCTCGACCTGCCACCGGTAAGGGCTCGCAGGCATTTGAGGAACGGAGCGAGGAACGGGATGTCCATGGAGAGCCCGAAGGTGCCGCAGGGGAACCAGCAGGAGGGCGCCGCGCCGTTCGATCTCGCGGCGCTCCGCGAGCGTCTGGCGGCCGGCGGGGGTCCCGAGATGTGGCGAAGCCTCGACGAGCTCGCCGCCACGCCGGATTTCCAGGATTGGCTGCATCGCGAGTTCCCCCGGCAGGCATCGGAATGGGTGGAGTCGCCGGCGGACGGCGTCTCCCGCCGCCGCTTCCTCCAGCTGAGCGGCGCCTCGCTCGCGCTCGCCGGCTTGACCGCCTGCACCAAGCAGCCGCTCGAGCACATCGTCCCCTACGTGAAACAGCCCGAGGAGATCGTCCAGGGGCGGCCGCTCTACTTCGCCACCACCTTCACCCTCGGCGGCTACGGCACCGGCGTCCTCGCCGAGAGCCACGAGGGGCGGCCGACGAAGATCGAGGGCAACCCCGAGCACCCGGCGAGCCTGGGCGCGACCGACGTCTTCGCGCAGGCGACCGTCCTCGACCTCTACGATCCCGGCCGCTCACAGTCGATCACCGGCCTCGGGCGCATCCGCTCGTGGGGCTCCTTCGTCAACGAGCTGTCGCCGGCGATCCGCGCCCTCCGCGCCCTCGGCGGCGAGGGTCTGCGGTTCCTGACCGGCACCGTCACCTCGCCGGCGCTCGCCGAGCAGATGCTCTCGATCCTCGCCGCCTATCCCAAGGCGCGCTGGCACCGCTGGGAGGCGGCGGCGCCGCCCTACGCCTACCGCGGCGCCGTCGCCGCCTTCGGCGCGCCGCATGAGACGGTCTACGACCTCACCCAGGCGAAGGTCATCCTCACCCTCGACTCGGACGTCCTCACCGGCGGCCCGGGGGCCGTGCGCTATGCGCGCGACTTCGCGCGCAACCGCCAGGTGCGGCTCAACCGCCAGACGATGAACCGCCTCTACGCGGTCGAGTCGACGCCGACCAACACCGGCACCCTGGCCGATCACCGGCTGGCGCTGCCGCCGGCGCAGATCGCGGCCTTCGCCCTCGCTCTCGCGGCCGAGCTGGGCGTCGCCACCGCCGCCGCCCCGCCGCCGGGTGCCGCGGCGCTCTCCGCCCGCGCCGGCGCCTTCGCCGCCGCGGTCGCCAAGGACCTCCGCGCCAACGCCGGCGCCTCGGTGGTCGTCGCCGACGGCTTCTCCTCGCCGGGCGTCCAGGTGCTCGCCCACGCCATCAACCAGGCGCTGGGGAACGCCGGCAAGACCGTCCACCACCTGGCGCCGATCGAGGCCGACCCGGTCGATCACGCGGCCTCGATCAGCGAGCTCGCCCGCGACCTCGACGCCGGCAAGGTCGACCTGCTGATCGTCTTCGGCACCAACCCGGTCTATTCGGCGCCGGCCGACCTGCGGTTCGGCCGGGCGATCCAGAAGGCGCGCCTGCGGGTCCACCTCGGGACGTACGACGACGAGACCGCCGAGCTCTGCCAGTGGCACGTCAACGCCGCCCATCCGCTCGAGAGCTGGAGCGACGCCCGCGCCTTCGACGGCACCGCCTCGATCGCGCAGCCGCTGATCGATCCGCTCTACGGCGGCAAGAGCGCCCACGAGCTCCTCGCTGTCTTCTCAGACCGCATCGACGCCACCAGCTACGACGTCGTCCACGACTACTGGACGAAACGGCTGGGCGGCGGCGCCGGGAGCGCCGCGAAGACAACCGCAGAAGCCGCCTTCCGCAAGGCCCTCCACGACGGCGTCGTCGCCGGCAGCGCGGCGCCGGCGGCCGATGCGCGGCTGGAGAGCGGCGCCGCCGCCCGCGCCGCCGCCGAGGTGGTGGCGGAGGTCGCCGCCGCGAACCCGTCCTGGATGCCGCTCATCTTCCGCCCCGATCCGACGCTCCACGACGGCGCCTTCGCCAACAACGCCTGGCTGCAGGAGCTGCCGAAGCCGCTCACCAAGCTCTGCTGGGACAACGCCTGCATCGTCTCGCCGCGCACCGCGGCGCGGTTGAAGCTGGGCGTCGAGCAGGTCGTCGAGCTCGCCTGGCGCGGCGCCAAGCTCCGCGTGCCGGTCTGGGTGCAGCCCGGCCACGCCGACGACTGCGCCACCCTGCACCTGGGCTATGGCCGCTGGCGCGCCGGCGCGGTGGGCAACGGCACCGGCGTCAACGCCTATGCCCTCCGCACCGCGGACGCCCTCGCCGTGCTGCCGGGCGTGGGGATCTTCCCGACCGCCGAGCGCGCCGACCTCGCGAGCACCCAGAATCACCATTCGATGGAGAGCGGCGCCGAGGAGATCCCCGCCGCCGCCGCCGCCTTCGCCGTCCGCCAGCCGGTGCGCACCGGGACCCTCGCCGAGTTCGCCGCCAACCCGGAGTTCCAGCATCAGGAGATCGACTCCCACCCGGACGAGAAGGATGCCGAGGAGGGGATGAGCATGTTCCCCACCTGGCCCTACACCGGCTACCGATGGGGGATGGCGATCGACCTGAACGTCTGCACCGGCTGCAGCGCCTGCGTCGTCGCCTGCCAGAGCGAGAACAACATCCCGACGGTCGGCAAGGAGCAGGTGATGAAGGGGCGGGAGATGCATTGGCTCCGCATCGACCGCTATTTCGCCGGCAACTTGGACGAACCGGCCGTCCACCACCAGCCGGTCCCCTGCATGCAGTGCGAGAACGCCCCCTGCGAGCTGGTCTGTCCGGTCGCCGCCACCACCCACAGCGCCGAGGGCTTGAACGACATGGTCTACAACCGCTGCGTGGGGACGCGGTACTGCTCCAACAACTGCCCCTACAAGGTGCGGCGCTTCAATTTCCTGCGCTACTCGAACCACGACGTGCCGGTGCTCAAGATGCTCGAGAACCCGGACGTCACCGTCCGCATGCGCGGCGTCATGGAGAAGTGCACCTACTGCGTGCAGCGCATCAACGGCGCCAAGATCGATGCCGAGGTCGCCGGCCGCACGGTGCGCCCCGGCGACGTGCAGACCGCCTGCCAGCAGGTCTGCCCGACCGCGGCGATCGCCTTCGGCGACATCGGCAACCCCGGCTGGGAGGTCAGCCGGCGCAAGGCCGAGCCGCTCAACTACAGCCTGCTCGAGGAGCTCAACACGCGGCCGCGGACGACCTATCTCGCCAAGCTGCGGAACGAAAACCCCGAGCTCGCGAGCTCGAATCCCGGGGCGAGGACGACCTAGCGATGGCGATCCCTGAATCCGCCCTGCCCGCCAAGCCCTACCGGCCGCCGGTGGTCGCCCCGGGGTACACCTCGGGAACGGTCACCGACAAGATCAGCGCGGTCGTCCTGCGCAAGACGCCCAGGTGGTGGTACCTCGCCTTCGGCATCTCCTTCTGCCTGATGATGCTGCTCCTCGTCTCGGTAACCTGGCTCTTCGTCAAGGGGATCGGGGTGTGGGGCGTCAACATCCCGATCGGCTGGGGCTTCGCGATCGTCAACTTCGTCTGGTGGATCGGCATCGGCCACGCCGGGACGCTGATCTCGGCGATCCTCCTGCTCCTGCGGCAGGAGTGGCGCACCTCGATCAATCGCTTCGCCGAGGCGATGACGCTCTTCGCCGTCGCCTGCGCCGGCCTCTACCCTCTCCTCCACCTCGGCCGCCCCTGGCTCGCCTACTGGCTCTTCCCCTATCCCAACACGATGGGGATGTGGCCGCAGTTCAGGAGCCCGCTCATCTGGGACGTCTTCGCGGTGTCGACCTACGCCACGGTGTCGCTGCTCTTCTGGTACGTCGGCCTGGTGCCCGATCTCGCGACCCTCCGCGACCGCGCGACGGGGCGGATCAAGCGCATCGTCTACGGCTTCGGCGCCATGGGCTGGCGGGGCTCGGCGCGCCACTGGCACAACTACGAGGCGGCCTACCTGCTGCTCGCCGGGCTCGCCACCCCGCTCGTCGTCTCGGTCCACACCGTCGTCTCCTTCGACTTCGCGATCGGCATCGTCCCCGGCTGGCACTCGACGATCTTCCCGCCCTACTTCGTGGCCGGGGCGATCTACCAGGGCTTCGCCATGGTCATCACCCTCACGCTGCCGCTGCGCGCCGCCTTCGGCCTCGAGGACTTCATCACCACCCGCCACCTGCAGAACATGGCCAAGGTGATGCTCGCGACCGGCCTCATCGTCGTCTACGGCTACGCGATCGAGGTCTTCTTCGCCTGGTACAGCGCCAACCCCTACGAGCAGTTCATGATCTGGAACCGCATCACCGGCCCCTACCGCGGGCACTGGATGGCGCTCATCTGCTGCAACGCGGTCATCCCCCAGCTCCTCTGGTTCCGCCGGGTGCGCACCTCGCCGGTACCGCTCTGGTGCGTCGCCATGGTGGTCAACGTCGGGATGTGGCTCGAGCGCTTCGTGATCGTCGTCACCAGCCTCCACCGCGACTTCCTGCCCTCCTCGTGGGGCATGTACCGCGGCACCATCTGGGACTGGGGAACCTTCATCGGGACGATCGGCTTCTTCCTCACCTGCGTCTTCCTCTTCATCCGCTTCCTGCCGATGATCTCGATCACCGAGATGCGCGCCCTGCTGCCCGGCACCAAGGGCAGCGAGTTCCCGGAGGCCGACCAATGAACCGCGAGCGGAGAGCTGCGCTCTACGGCCTGATGGCGGAGTTCGCCGCGCCGGAGGTCCTCATCCGCGCCATCCGCGAGGCCCGCCGGGCTGGCTATCGGCGGGTCGAGGCCTACACCCCGTACCCGATCGAGGAGGTCTCGGAGGCGCTCGAGCTGCGCCGCTCGAAGATGCCGCTCCTCGTCCTCGCCGGCGGCCTCTGCGGCCTCTCGGGCGGCTACCTCCTGCAGTACTGGATCAACGTCTGGGCCTTCCCGATGAACGTCGGCGGCCGGCCGATGCACAGCTGGCCCGCCTTCATCGTGCCGACCTTCGAGATGACGATCCTCTTCGCCGCTCTCTTCGCCGTCTTCGGCATGTTCGCCTTGAACGGCCTGCCGCAGCCCTATCATCCGGTCTTCAACGTGGAGCGCTTCATCGCGGCGTCGCGCGATGGCTTCTTCCTCGTCATCGAGGCGATCGATCCGAAGTTCGACCAGGCCGCGACGGCCGATTTCCTGCGCCGGCTGGACGCGCGCGAGGTGGCCGAAGTTGACGAGTGAACCGCGCGGCACCCTGGCCCCGGCGAGCCGGCGCCCGAGCCGATCCCGCCGATCCCGGCGATCCCACCCATCCCAACGCCGCCGGCTGCCGGCGGCGCTCCTCGCCGCCGGCATGGCGCTCGCCCTCGGCGGCTGCCGGCAGAACATGCACAATCAGGCGAAGTACAAGACCCTCGCCGAGAGCGACCTCTTCGCCGACGGTCTCTCCGCGCGGCCGCTGCCCGCCCACACCGTGGCGCGCGGCTTCCTGCGCGACACGCCCTTCGACACCGGCCTCGGCGCCGATGGCCGCCCGCTCGCGGCGTTCCCCCTGCCGGTGACCCGCGGGCTGCTCGCGCGCGGCGAGCAACGCTTCAACATCTTCTGCTCGCCCTGCCACGATCGCACCGGCTCGGGCCGCGGGATGATCGTCCAGCGCGGCTACAAGCAGCCGCCGTCCTACCACATCGACCGCCTGCGGAGCTCGCCGGTGGGCTACTTCTACGACGTCATCACCGAGGGCTTCGGGGTCATGCCGAGCTACGCCTCCCAGATCCCGCCGGGCGATCGCTGGGCGATCGTCGCCTATGTCCGGGCTCTCCAGCTCGCCCAGAACGCCCGGCTGGCCGATCTCTCCGCCGACGAGCGCCGGCGCCTGGAGACCGCCTTCCAGCGGACGGCGGCCGGGGCACTGCCGCCGGGTGAGGGGCCGGCCCTGGGCGTCCAGCGCCCGGACGATCGCGGAACGCCGTCCGGGATGCCCGCTGGCGAGAAGGCGCCCGGGGACGCCCATCCATGACGACCCTCGACAGTGCCCCGCGGCTCGTCGCCGCCGACTGGAGCGCTCCCGCCGACGTCGACCGCCTGCAGCGCGGCGCGCTGATGGTGGCGGGGGTCGGCATCGTCGCCTCGGCCATCGGCTTCTTCGTCGACCGCCCAGTGTTCTTCCGCGCCTATCTGATCGCCTGGCTGCTGATCGCCGGCGTCAGCCTGGGGTGCATGGCGATCGCCATGCTCCATCACCTGTCGCGCGGCGGCTGGGGACTGATGATCCGCCGCACCCTCGAGGCGGCGGCGCGCACCCTCCCCGTCGTCTTCGTCCTCGCCCTGCCGCTCTTCTTCGGCATGCGCGAGCTCTACCCCTGGGCGCGGCCCGAGCTGGTGGCGACGGATCCCATCCTGCAGGCCAAGCACCCCTACCTGAACGTGCCGTTCTTCTGGGCTCGGCTGGCCTTCTTCTTCCTCGTCTGGGGCTTCTTCACCTTCCGGCTCGACCGCGCCTCGCTGGCCCAGGATCGCGGCGACGACCCCGGCCTGACGCGGCGGATGCAGAAGATCGCGGCGCCGGGCCTCGTCATCTACTGCCTGCTCGCCACCTTCGCCGGCGTCGACTGGCTGATGTCTCTCCAGCCGCACTGGTTCTCGACCATGTACGGGGTCTATTTCTTCGGCAGCCAGGGGCTCGCCGGCATGGCCTTCGTCATCGTCTTCGCCGCCTACCTCGCCCGCCGCCAGCCGATGGAGCAAGTGCTCACCCGCCACTTCTTCCACGACTACGGCAAGCTCCTGCTCACCTTCGTGATGCTCTGGGCCTACTTCTCCTTCTCGCAGTTCCTCATCATCTGGGCGGGCAACGAGCCGCAGGAGATCGTCTGGTTCGTGCGCCGGCTCCAACATGGCTGGGGAGTGATCGCGATCGGCCTCGTGGTCCTCCACTTCGCGCTGCCCTTCGCGCTCCTCCTGTCGCGCGACCTGAAGCGCAACCCGCGCCTCCTCGGCGGCGTCGCGCTGGGGATGCTCGCCATGCGCTGGGTGGACCTCTACTGGCAAGTCGAGCCGGCGTTCCACCACGGCACGTTCTATTTCCACTGGCTCCACCTGACGGTGCTCGCCGCCCTCGGCGGCCTGTGGCTCGCCGCCTTCATCCACCAGCTCAGGAAGCGGCCGCTCCTACCGATCCACGATCCCTACCTGCCGGAGGCGCTCGCCCATGAAGGGCACTGATCCGTCCGGCCGGCCGCTGCCCGGCCTGGACCCGGCGGTCGATCCGCCGCCGGAGACCCACCGGGAGACCGCGGCCCGGTACGACCCCGAGCTCGACGTGCGGGCGATCCTCTGGTCGGCGGCCTGGCTCGCCGGCGGCGTCGTCGCCGTCTGCCTGCTCATGTACTGGCTCTTCCTCGGCCTGCGCCGCGCCGAGAACCGCGCCGATCCGCCGCCGCCGCCGCTCGCCGAGGAGCGGACGGCGCAGCCGCTGCCGCCCGAGCCCCGTCTCCAGGCCTCGCCCGACGCCGACATGCTCGCGCTGCGGAGCCGCGAGGACCGCACGCTCCATCAGCCGGCCTGGATCGACGAGAAGGCCGGCACCGTCCGCCTGCCCATCGACCTCGCCATGGACGTCATCGCTCGCCGCGGCCTGGCGCCGACGGGAGCCGGCGGCCCGACGCCCGACGAGCAGCAGGTCGCCGCCGCCAAGGCGGCGGCCGCGCAGCCGAAACCCACCAAGCCCGGCAAGACCGCGGCCGCGAAGCCGGCGGGGAGCAGTCCATCGTGAGGCGCACCATTCCTGGCTGCATCGCCGCGCTCGCCCTCCTCGCCGCCGCGGCGCCGGCCGCCGCGCAGCCGGAGTTCCCCTCGCCGGTCGGCGGCGCCGCGGCGAAGCCGGCGGCCGAGCTGCCGACGCCGCTCAAGTCGGTCGGCTACGACCAGAAGCTCGGCTCCTCGCTGCCGCCCGATCTCCCCTTCCGCGACGAGGAGGGGCGGCCGGTCCGCCTCGGCGGCTACTTCGGCAAGCGGCCGGTGGTCTTCGTCCTCGCCTACTTCAGCTGCCCGATGCTCTGCTCGGTGGTGATGAGCGACATGGCGGCGGCGCTGAAAGTTCTCCCCTTCGCGGCGGGCGCCGACTACGACGTCGTCGTCGCCAGCTTCGATCCGCACGACACGCCGGGCCTCGCCAAGGCGAAGAAGCAAGAGATGGTGGCGCGCTCCGGCCACCCCGGCACCGCCGCCGGCTGGCACTTCCTCACCGGCTCGCAGAGCTCGATCGACGCCCTCACCCGCGCCGTCGGCTTCCGCTACTACTGGGACGCCGAGACGCGCAACTACGCGCACACCGCGGCGCTCCTCGTGCTGACGCCGCAGGGGCGCATCGCGCGCTATTTCTACGGCATCGAGTACCCGCCGCGCGACCTGCGGCTCGCCCTCGTCGAGGCGTCGGGCGAGAAGATCGGCTCGCCGGTCGACCAGCTCCTCCTCTACTGCTTCCACTACGACCCGGTGATCGGCAAGTACAGCGCGGCGACCTTGAATCTCGTCCGCCTCGGCGGCGCCCTGACGGTGTGCGGCCTGGCGCTCATGGTGGTGCTCCTCAAACGGCGCGAGCATCCGGCTCAGCATCAGGCTCCCAACGCGGCTCCGAAGAGGATCTAGACAGACATGCGCCAGGACCTGCCGCTCTTCCCGCCGGCCGCCTCGACGGGCGCCCACCAGGTGGACATGATCACCTACACCTGGCTCGTCATCTCGGTCTTCTTCACGCTGCTGATCGCCGGCCTCATCCTCTTCTTCATGGCCCGCTATCGGCGGCGCCGGGCGGACGCGGTGGGGGCGCCGACGGGGAGCCCGCTGCTCCTCGAGATCGTCTGGTCGGGCATCCCGCTCTTGATCACCCTCGCCATGTTCGCCTGGGGCGCCAAGGTCTTCTTCTTCGTCTACCGGCCACCGTCGAACGCCGTCGAATACTTCGCCGTCGGCAAGCAGTGGATGTGGAAGTTCCAGCATCCCGAGGGGAACCGCGAGATCAACGAGCTACACGTGCCGGTCGGCCAGCCGATCAAGATGATCATGACCTCCGAGGACGTCATCCACAGCTTCTACGTCCCCGCCTTCCGCATGAAGCAGGACGTCCTCCCCGGCCGCTACACGACGACCTGGTTCGAGGCCGACCGGCCCGGCACCTACCATCTCTTCTGCGCCGAGTACTGCGGCACCGAGCACTCGCGGATGGGCGGCAGCATCGTCGTCATGGCGCCGACCGACTACGAGGCGTGGCTCTCCGGCGCCCAACCCGGCCAGTCGATGGTCGCCTCGGGCGCCCAGCTCTTCCAGTCGCTCGCCTGCAACACCTGCCATCGGCCGGGCCCGGGGATCGCGGCGCGCGGGCCGCGGCTCGAAGGGCTCTTCGGCCATCAGGTGGCGCTCGCCGACGGCCGCACGGTCGTCGCCAACGAGGACTACATCCGCGAGTCGATCCTCAGCCCGGCGGCGAAGGTGACCGCCGGCTACCAGCCGATCATGCCGACCTTCCAGGGGCAGGTGACCGAGGAGCAGCTCGTGCAGCTCCTCGCCTACGTCAAGTCGCTCTCCGCGACGCCGGGAGAAGGCACTCCGGCGGCTGAAGAGGGAGCCGCCGGCACCGCCGCGGCTCCGAGCTCCAATCAGCCAGCCGCCGGCACGGCCGCGGCACCCAGCGCCAACGCCAAGCCGAACGCACCCCACGCTGCCGGCAGCCCGGCGACCCCGGGCCGCTGAAAGGCGATCGAATGACGACACCGGATCAAGACACCGCCGCCGACCGCGCCGTGACGATGCCCGCCACCTCGGACCTCGCGCTGCCGCGCGAGAACTACCTGAACGCCCAGTACGGCCTGCGCTCGTGGCTGCTCACCAAGGACCACAAGCGCATCGCCATCCTCTACCTCATCTCGGTGACGGCGTTCTTCTTCCTCGGCGGCTTCTTCGCGCTCTTGATCCGCCTCGAGCTGCTGACGCCGGAGGGCGACCTCGTCGGCCCCGACACCTACAACCGCCTGTTCACCATGCACGGCATCGTCATGGTGTTCTTCTTCCTCATCCCGTCGATCCCGGCGACGCTCGGCAACTTCCTCATCCCGCTGATGATCGGGGCGAAGGACCTGGCCTTCCCGAAGATCAACCTGGGGAGCTGGTACGTCTACAACCTCGCCGCCCTCTTCACCCTCTGGTCGATCATCCACGGCGGCGTCGACACCGGCTGGACCTTTTACACGCCGTTCTCGACCACCTACTCGAACACCTACGTGATCAGCGCCGCGCTGGGGATCTTCATCGCCGGCTTCTCGTCGATCATGACCGGGCTCAACTTCATCGTCACCATCCACCGGATGCGCGCCCCCGGCCTCACCTGGTTCCGGCTGCCGCTCTTCGTCTGGTCGATGTACGCGACGTCGCTCATCATGGTCCTCGGCACGCCGGTCCTCGCCATCACCCTGGCCCTGGTGGCGGCGGAGCGCACGCTGCACCTCGGCATCTTCGATCCGGCGCTCGGCGGCGACCCGATCCTCTTCCAGCACCTGTTCTGGTTCTACTCGCACCCGGCGGTCTACATCATGGTGCTGCCCGGGATGGGCGTCGTCAGCGAGCTGATCGCGGCCTTCTCGCGGCGGCGAATCGTCGGCTACAAGGTGGTCGCCTTCGCCAGCGTCGCCATCGCCGTCCTCGGCTTCCTGGTCTGGGGGCACCACATGTTCGTCACCGGCCAGTCGCTCTACACGGCGACGGTCTTCTCAGTGCTCTCGATGCTCGTCGCCATCCCCTCGGCGGTCAAGGTCTTCAACTGGACGGCGACCCTCTACCAGGGCTCCATCTCGCTCGAGACGCCGATGCTCTACGCGCTCGGCTTCATCGGCCTCTTCACCATCGGCGGCTTGACCGGCACCATGGTCGCGACCCTCGGCTTCGACGTCCACGTCCACGACACCTACTTCATCGTCGCCCACTTCCACTACATCATGGTCGGCGGCACGATCATGGCGTACATGGGCGGCATGCACTACTGGTGGCCGAAGATCTCCGGCCGGCTCTATCCGAACTTCCTCTCCAAGCTCTCGGCGCTCATCATCTTCGTCGGCTTCAACCTCACCTTCTTCCCGCAGTTCATCCTCGGCTACCTCGGCATGCCGCGCCGCTACTGGTCCTACCCGCCGGAGTTCCAGGTGCTCAACGTGCTGTCGACCGCCGGCGCCTCCATCCTCGGCATCGGCTATCTGCTGCCGATGTGCTACTTCGCCTGGTCGATGCGCTACGGCAAGCGCGCCAGCGACAACCCCTGGGGCGCCGTCGGCCTCGAGTGGACGACGACCTCGCCGCCGCCGCCGCACAACTTCGACGTCACGCCGATCGTCACCCACGATGCCTACGACTACGGCCAGGGCGCCATCCTCGGCGTCCAGCAGGAGGCCCCCGTTGTCTAGCGACCACGCGGCGCTCCAGCACCACTTCGACACCCTCGATCAGCAGCGCGAGGCGTCGACCTTCGGCATGTGGTGCTTCCTGGTCACCGAGATCATGTTCTTCGGCGGCCTCTTCACCGCCTACGTCGTCTACCGGCTGCGCTACCAGACCGCCTTCGAGGCGGCCTCGAACTCGCTCCTCACCTGGGCGGGGGCGGTCAACACCGCGGTCCTCATCTGCAGCAGCCTGACGATGGCGCTCGCCATCCGCTCGGCGCAGCTCAACCGGCGCAAGGCGATCGTCTGGTTCTTGCTCGTCACCATGGCGCTCGGCGTCACCTTCCTCGGCATCAAGGCGTTCGAGTACACGACCGAGTTCCACGAGCACCACTTCCCGGGACCGAACTTCCACTTCGCCGGACCGGATCCGCAGCACGCTCAGATGTTCTTCGTCATCTACTTCTGCATGACCGGCCTGCACGCCGCCCACATGATCATCGGCCTCGGCCTCTTGGGCTCGCTCCTCAGGCCGGCGTGGAAGGGGCGCTTCACCCAGGAGTGGCACAACCCGATCGAGTGCATCGGCCTCTACTGGCACTTCGTCGACATCGTCTGGATCTTCCTGCTGCCGCTGCTCTATCTCTTCGGCGCGCACGGCGTGAAGTGACGGAGGGCAATCGCTGATGGCCGAGCACGTCTCCTCGCTCAAGACCTACGTCCTCACCTGGGGGGCGCTCATGGTGTTGACCGCGGTCACCGTCGGCGTCGCCTATCTCGACCTCGGCGTCGCCAACGACCTGGTGGCGCTGGCGATCGCGGTGACCAAGGCCCTCCTCGTCATCCTCCTCTTCATGCACGTCCGCGAGAGCGGCCGCCTCACCCGCCTGACCGTCGTCGCCGGCTTCTTCTGGCTGGCGATCCTGATCGGCATCACCCTCACCGACTACCTGAGCCGGCCCGCCGTCGACCGTCTGCGCGGCGTGCCGTCGAGCGCCGGGTTGCACAGCGGGCCACAACCGCAGGGCGAGGGCAGCCGCCTGCCGCCCGCTCAGCCGCCGCAGCCCTGATCCGCCGCCGCACTCTCAATGGCGGCGGCGGCCGGAGATGGCGGCGACGGGCGGAGCTGGCGGCGGCGGCTGGGCCTCGAGCGCGGCGTCGCGGCGCTCGCCGCCGGACTCTTCGTCTACGGCTTCGGCGAGGAGCTCTGGTTCCGCTACCTGCCCGCCTACCTGCGGGCGCTGGGCGCCGGCGCCCTCGCCATCGGCGCCTTCGGCACGCTCAAGGATCTGCTCGACGCGGGCTACGCCTACCCGGGCGGGGTGATCGCCGACCGCCTCGGCAGCCGCCGCGCCCTCCTGCTCTTCGCCGCGCTCACCACCGTCGGCTTCGCGCTCTACCTCGCGCTGCCGTCGGTCGCCGTGATCTTCGCCGGCCTCTTCCTGGTGATGGCCTGGCAGTCGCTCGGCCTGCCGGCGACCTTCTCGCTCGTCCGCGAGGAGCTCGGCGGCGAGAGCCGGCTGGTCGGCTTCACCGTGCAGTCGGTGGTCAAGCGGCTGCCGATCGTCCTCGCGCCGCCGCTCGGCGGCTACCTCATCGTCCGCTACGGCATCGGCCGCGGCATGCGGATCGGCTTCGCCGCCTCGATCGCCCTCTCCCTCCTCATGTTGGGCGGCCTCGCCCTCGCCTTCCGCCGCGGCGAGCGGCCCGAGGTCGAGGCGCCTCCGGGCGGACCCGGGAAGGTGCGCCTCCATCCGGTCTTGAAGCGCCTCCTCGCCGCCGACATCCTCGTCCGCCTCTGCGAGGGGCTCCCCGACATCTTCCTCGTCGTGTGGGCGCTCGAGGTGGTGAAGGTGTCGCCGGCGCGCTTCGGCATCCTCACCGCGATCCTCATGGCGACGGCGATCCTCTCCTACCTGCCGGCGGCGTTCCTCGCCGAGCGGGCGGAGAAGAAGCCCTTCGTCGTCTTGACCTACGGCTTCTTCACCCTCTTCCCGCTCGCCGTCGTCCTCTCCCACTCCTTCGCTATGCTGGCGCTCGCCTTCGTCGTCGGCGGCCTGCGGGAGATCGGCGAGCCGGCGCGCAAGTCGCTCATCGCCGACCTCGCGGCGGGGAGCGACCCCGGCCGCTCGGTCGGCCTCTACTACTCGATCCGCGGCTTCGCGGTCGCCGGCGCCGCGGCGGTCGGCGGCGCCCTGTGGACCGTCAGCCCGTCGCTCACCTTCCTCGTCGCCACCGCGCTCGGCGCCATGGGGACCCTCTGGGCGGCGGTCTCGCTGCCCGCGGGAGCCCGCCCATCGTGAAGTGGATCACCCGCCGCCACGTCCACGTCAACCGCACGGCGACCGCCTGGCTGGTGCGGCGCTTTCTCGACCCCGAGGCCGAGATCCTCTTCGTGGCGCCGGAGTCGGTGGCGCCGCGGGCGCGGGCGCTCGAGGCGATCTCCTTCGACGCGCCGGGGGCGCGCTATCCGTACCGCGACCGCCAGGGGCGCTGCTCCTTCGAGCAGCTCGCCGCCGAGCGGCTGCCGGCGGACCGTGCGCTCGCCCGCCTCGCGGCGATCGTCCACGGCGCCGAGTTCCCCGAGGAGATCGCGGCGGTCCCCGAGTCGTCGGGCCTCTGGGCGATCAGCCAGGGACTCACTCTGGCATCCCAGGAAGACGCCGAGATCGTCGACCGCGCCGCCTCCGTCTACGACGCGCTCTATGCGCACCTGAAGCGGTCGACGGAGGACTAGGCTGCGGACAGCCGCGGCGGCGCCATAGGCGTCGACGCTCTCCGGCCCTTCGTGTACGCTCGCGGCGCATGCGCGCCAACGAGACGCTTCTCGAGCTCCTGCTCGAGGTCCAGGCCCTCGACAGCATCCCGCGAAGCGGCTTCGTGCTGCGCGGCGTCGCCCATCCGGAGAGCGTCACCGAGCACAGCTGGCACGTCCTCTTCCTGGTCTGGACGCTGGGGGCGCGGGTGCCGGGGATCGACCTCGGGCGCGCCGTCGAGATCGCCCTCGTCCACGATCTCGCCGAGCTGCGCGTCGGCGACCTGCCGCGGACGGCGTCGCGCTACTTCCCGCCCGGCGCCAAGCGGCAGGCGGAGTCGGCGGCGATGGCGGACGTCCTCGCGCCGCTGCCGCCGCACGCCCGCGAGCTCTTCGCCGAATATCAGGAAGGGGCGACCCTCGAGGCGCGCTTCGTCAAGGCCTGCGACAAGCTGCAGCTCATGCTCAAGGTGAGCCATTACGAGAGCTGGGGGACGGGAGCCCTCGCCGAGTTCTGGGACAACCCCGACAACTTCCCCGACCTCGGCATCGAGGCTGTGGCCGAGGTCTTCGCAGAGCTCCGCCGCCGCCCGCGCCCCGGTTGACCACCCTCCCGGCCGCTCCGCGGCGCCGGTGATAGCGTCGCCGCGAGCATGCCGTCTCCCCCGATCGAAGCGGTCGCCGTCCTCCTCGTCGGCGACGATCCCCTGGCGCGGAGCGCCCTCGCCGCCCTCCTCGCCGCCGAGCCGGGTCTCGCCGTCGTCAGCCATGTCTCGCCGACGGAGCTCGCGGCGCGCGACGACGAGACCGACCTCCTCGACCTCCTGCCGGGCGCGCCGCGCGCGGTGCTCTGGGACCTCGGCCTCGCGCCCGGCTCCACCCTCGACCGCCTCGCCGCCGCCGTCGAGACCCTGCCGCCCATCCTCGCCCTCCTCGCCGACGACGAGCCCGCCGCCGAGGCGCTCGCCGCCGGCGCCCGCGGCCTCCTCTTCCGCGACGCCGAATCGGCGAGCCTGGCCGCCGCCCTCCGCGCCGTCGCCCGCGGCCTCGTCGTCCTCGACAGCGCCCTCGCCGACCTCCTCCTGCCGGCCGACGATCTCGCGGACACCGCCGAGCCGGCCACGGAGCCCACCGGGCCCACCGAGCCCCTCACGCCGCGCGAGATCGACGTCCTGCAGCTCCTGGCGCAGGGTCTCTCCAACAAGCAGATCGCTGCCCGCCTCGAGATCAGCGACCACACCGCCAAGTTCCACGTCGCCGCCATCCTCGCCAAGCTCGGCGCCACCGGCCGCACCGAGGCCGTCGTCCGAGCCGCCCGCACCGGCCTGATCCTCCTCTAGCTCACTGACCACTCCACCATCCCTCCATCGAACCGCCAGGCATGAGTACCTGGCACCTTTTTGGAGAGATGGCTGGAGCAAGATTCGTCGATCCTCCATCTTTGGCGGCCGGAGAGATCACCTGGCACCTGGTGAAAAGAGCCTGGCACCTTTCGCCGCTTGGCCAGATGGCGCCCGCGGCCTAGCCGATCGGCCGGGTGGGGAGCTCCCGGAACGGCGGATGTGCGGTGCGGCGACGGGGCGTACTCTGCCGCTCATGAACGACACCACGCACATCCATGAGATCTCGAACCAGCTCGCCGCGGCGGTCGAAGCGGCGGGCGCCAGCGTCCTGCGCGTCGAGGCCCGCCACCGCCGGCCCTCCTCCGGCATCGTCTGGTCGGCCGACGGCGTCATCGTCACGGCCAACCACAAGGTCGAGCGCGACGACGACATCCGCGTCGGCCTCCCCGATGGCCGCGACGTCGCCGCCACCCTCGTCGGCCGCGATCCGCGGACCGACGTCGCCGTCCTTCGCGCCGAGGCGACCGGCCTCTCCCCCGCCACCTGGGCGACTGGCGACGGGCCGAAGGTCGGCCATCTCGTCCTCGCCCTGTCGCGCCCCGGCCAGAACGTGCGCGCCTCCCTCGGCATCGTCAGCGCGGTGGCCGACGAGTGGCGCACCCGCGCCGGCGGCCGCATCGACCGCTGGGTGGAGACCGACGCCGTCCACCAGCCCGGCTTCACCGGCGGTCTGCTCGTCGACGCCGCCGGGCACGGGCTCGGCATGGACGACGCCGGCCTGCGGCGCGGCCGCGGCCTCATCGTCCCCGCGGCGACGCTCGCCCGCGTCGTCACCTCGATCCTCGCCCACGGCGGCGTGCGGCGCGGCTACCTCGGCATCGCCGTGCAGCCGATCCGCCTGCCCGAGGCCGTCGCCGTCGCCCGCGGCACCGCCGCCGGCCTCATCCTCGTCGCCGTCGAGCCGGGCGGCCCCGCCGAGAAGGCCGGCCTCTTCCTGGGCGACGTGCTGCTCGCCCTCGACGGCCAGCCGGCCGCCGATCCCGGCGCCCTGCAGTCGCTCCTCGACGAGGACCGCGTCGGCAAGGAGATCGCCCTCACCATCCTCCGCGGCGGCGAGGTGAAGGAGCTCCGCGCCACGGTCGGCGCGCGCTGAGATCAGTGGAGCGGATTTCTCCGGCTCAGCGCGGCGAGCGATCGTCGCGCTGGGCCGGCTCTTCGAGGCGGATGCCGCGGCGGGCGAGGAGCTTCTTCAGGCGGTTGTAGAGGTTGACGCCGAGGAGCGCCTGGCTCGCCTCGGTGACGTCGCGGAGGACGACCCGCAGGTCCTCCGGGCCGCTCCAATGCTTGCGGGCGTAGGGCTCGAGCTCGCCGCCGAAGACCTGCGAGAGGACCGCCACCGCGAGCACCAGGTCGTCGAGATAGCCGATGGGGCCGAGGATGGCCTCCGGCAGCAGATCGAAGGGCAGAATGAAGTAGGCGAGGGCGCCGCCGATCATCGCCCGCGCGCCGCGCGGCACCCGCTTGTCGAGCGTCAGGCGGACCATGAGGATGAAGATGTCGGGGACCAGCAGCAGCATCTTCGCCGCGTCGCCGGTCAGCCTGCCGCCGCGCTTCTCGATGCCGGTGACGATGCTCTTGCGCAGCCGGTCGTAGAAGGAGAGCAGGCCTGTGCTCGGCAGATCGGTGCCGTGCGCGAGAGCGCGCTCGGCCTCGCGCTCCGCCGCCGCCGCGTCGAAGGAGCCGTCGAGCGACGCCAGATCCTCCGCCACCGCCTTCGACAGCTCGTCGCCCGCCCTGCCCGCTCCCCCCGCGCGCGTCTCCATCGCCACTCCTCCGACGTCCGCCGGCCTTCGCCGGCCGCTGAATGATACGCCAGCGCCGCGGGCGGGGAGAGGTGACGGCGGAGCGGGCGGACCGGCGCCGCGCGCGCTACAGCACGTAGGCGAGCGCGAAGCCGATCTGCGCCGCCATCATCATCAGGTACATCTGGCGCCAGGAGGGGTGGTTCTCGGTCTCCGTCAGCGAGGCCGGGTCGCGCCGCAGCAGGTAGACCGTGTACGCCCCCCAGACGGCGAGGAGGGCGCCGAGGGCGGAGAGCAGCCAGGGGTTGCCGGTGAGGATCGCGTGGCGCGGCTCCTGCGGGTCGGCGAGATAGGCGCCGAGCGGCAGCAGCAGCCAGGGGAGGACGAAGAACGGGCTGATGATCTTCGTCGTCGCCTCGACGCCGTAGAGGATGGGGAGCGTCTTGCAGCCGCCGGCGCGGTCGCCCGCGATGTCGGCGAAGTCCTTGGTCGACGAGGCGCCGATCAGGAAGAGGCCGAAGATGCCGCCCAGGAACCAGGGCTCGGTGAAGCCGATCCGCGCCACCATCGCCCATCCCGCCACCTTGAGCAGCACGCCGCGCGGCAGAGCGATGGTGAAGTTGGCGAGCAGGCCGCGCGTCTTGGTGCGGCCGAGCTCCGGCGCCGAGTAGACGAAGGTGAGGAGGAGCCCGGCGAGGTAGATGAAGAAGCACTGGTGGGCGGCGACCGGCGCCGTCAGCTTGGCGGTCAGGCTGGCGTAGGGGTAGGGCACCACCAGCCAGGTGGGGATGAGCGCCAAGGCATAGAGGACCCAGGAGAGCCGCCAGGCCTCGGCGATCGAGAGCGCGCCGGTGACGAGAGGCCGGTCCGGCTTGTTGAGGCGGTCGATCTCCAGGTCGTAGATCTGGTTGATGGCGTTCGAGGCGGCGTTCATCAGGCTGGCGCAGAGCGAGCCGAGCGCGATCGTCCCCACCACCGTCCAGGTGACGCCGGCGGCGCGGTCGGGGTTGTGGATCGAGCCGAAGGCGCAGATGGCGCCGGAGACGATCCCCAGGAGCGGCGGCAGGAGGGTGAACGGGCGCGCCAGCTTGGCGTAGAGCGAGAGCTTCGAGACGGCCATCCGGTCTCCGGCAGGTGGGTGAATCGGTCGGCCCGGTCAGCCGGCGACGAGCGGCGCGAGAGACGCCGCCGCCAGCGCGCCGACCAGGGTGTTGAGGAAGTTGAGCGCCTCGTTGTCGAGCAGGCCGCGCGACTCGATGGCGGCGCCGACCAGGCTCTCGAAGGTGGTGCCGACGAAGGCGGCGACGGCGACGGCGGCGACGCCCAGCCAGGGGAAGAGGCCGACGGTGGCACCCAGGGCGCCGATCGCCAGCGAAGCGGCGATGCCGGCGAGCGTCCCCTCGACCGACACCGCGCCCTCGGTGCCGCGCGGCACCGGCTTCAGCGTCGTCAGCAGGAAGGTGCGGCGGCCGAGGAGCTGGCCGATCTCGGACGAGCAGGTGTCGGCCGCGGCGGTGGCGAAGGCGGCGGCGAAGGCGAGGGCGAAGAGGCGCGGGTAGGGCGTCGCGGCGGCGAAGAGGGCGCAGGCGGCGGCGACGCCCGAGTTGGCGAGCGCGTGGCGCGCCCCCCGCCGCCCGCCCTTCTCCTGCGCGAGCTTGGCGGCGGCCTTGCGCCGATAGCCGAGCTTGGTCGCGGCGCTCCCCAGCACGAAGAAGGCGAGGAGGAGGAGGTAGCCCCGCCAGTCGAGGAGCCCGTAGATCGCCGTCCCCAGGAGGAAGCCGGCGGCGACGCCGGAGAGGTCGACGGTCTTCGCGGCATAGGCGGCGGCGGCGAGCGCCGCGTTGACCGCGGCGCCGATCGCCAGGCGCTCGCCGAGCCCGCTCGCGGCGAGCGCCGGCCAGTGCCCCTGGGTGAGCGCCAGGCCGAGCAGGAAGAGGCCGGAGACCAGCGGCACGCCGAGGTTGTCGTCGAGCCCCTGCGGCAGCGATTCGATCGCCGCGGCGAGGACCGCCGTGGCGAGGGCGATGGCGAGCGCGAAGCCGAGGCCGTAGCGCCCCGGCGCCGTCCAGCGGAGGAGAAAGGCGCAGGCGAGGGCGCCGCAGACGACGTAGGCGAGGCTCCCCGCCCAGCTCTTGCGCGGGTTCCAGGGGAGCTTGGCGCGGCCGAGGGTCATGCCGGCGATCGAGGCCATGCCGTCGCCGAAGGCGAGGATCCCCCAGGCGCCGGCGGCGATCTCCAGCCGCCGGTAGAAGACGGCGATCAGGAAGAGGACGGCGAGCGGGTAGAAGACGATCCCCTCGGCGCGGCCCGCCGCCACCTCGTGGTCGCGCCACATCCGCCGGCCGCCGATGCGCGGCAGCAGCAGCAGGTTGAAGGCGAGCGCGCCGGCGGCGAGGACGAGCGACCAGAAAGGGCCGAGGAAGCGCAGCGCGAGGGCGATCAGCCCGACCGCGAGATGCGTCAGCTTGCGCAGCAGCTCGCCGGCCGAGAGGCCGCGCGCCGGCGCCGGTTCCGAACCGCTCTCGGCGAGCGGCGTGCTCACGCCGTCCACTGCCCGCTCTCGCGCAGCCAGGCGATGGTCTCGCCGAGCCCCTGGGCGATCGAGCGCGGCGCGTAGCCGAGCGCCGTCTTCGCGCGCTCCGAGCTGTAGGCCCAATCGTGCCGGTAGACCTCGACGAGATCGGGGGTGAGCGCCGGCGTGCCGCCGGTCAGCCGGGCGAAGGTCTTCTGGATGGCGCCGAGCCCCTTCGCCAGGCCGTCAGGCAGCCGCCGGGTGGGGACGGCGACGCCGGTGAGCTTCTCGACCAGGGCGTAGAAGTCGCCGAGCGCCACGTTCTCGCCGCCGAGGACGAAGCGGCCGCCGAACGCCGGCTGCTCGAGCGCGCGGCGGATGCCGTCCGCCACGTCGTCGACGTGGACGTAGCACCAGCGCCGCTCCGGGCGGCCGAGGAGCGCCGGCAGCCGCTTGTGGACGAGGTCGAGGACGTGGCGGACGACGAGGTTCCCCTCGGTCATCTCGCCTGGCCCGTAGATGACGCCGGGGTAGACGACGGCGACCGGCGCCCCCGCCGCGGCCGCCCGCCGCGCCAGCCGATCGGCGAGCGCCTTGGTCCGCTCGTAGTCGTTGATCCAGCGCCGCCCGCCCGCCGCTCCGGCAGCGGGATCGGCCGCCGGCGCCGACTCGTCGAGCACGCCGCCGGGGCCGCGCTCGGTGGGGCCGAGGGCGATGAACGACGAGACGTAGAGGAAGCGCCCGATCCCCGCCTCCTCGGCGGCGGCCAAGGCGTTGTCGAGACCGCCGACGTTGACGCGGTCGAACTGCGCCGCCGGCGCCAGGATCTTGACCAGCGCCGCGGCGTGGAGGACGGCGTCCTGCCCCGCCATGGCGGCCGCCAGGCTGGCGCGGTCGGTGACGTCGCCGGCGGCAAAGCCGACGCCGGCGGGAAATCCGTCCCGCGACGCCGACGGCCGCACCAGCAGCCGCAGCTCATGGCGCGGAGCGAGCGCCGCGACGGCCCGCCGGCCGAGGAAACCGGTGCCGCCGGTGACGAGGATCTTCATGGTCGGCTGGCGATTCTATCAGCAGCCGAACGGGGTGCCCGAGCGCGCGCCGGCGCCCATCTCGCGCCGTTTGCTATATTGGTTGTTTCCCCTCGAGCATTCCGGGGAGCCGCATGGAAGCCAGCCGCTTCAAGATCGCGAGCTACTGCTTCACCGCCCGCCATCACCGCGCGGTGCGCGCCGCCTGGGCGTCGCTCGTCGCGATCGCCGCCTGGCTCGCCTCCGGCGTCGGCTGGCCGCGGCTGCCACTGGCGAGCCGTGCGACGGCGGCGTTGCTCGCCGCGGCGCTCGCCGTCACCTGGCTCGCCCTCCTCGCCCTCTGGCCGGGCTTCTCCGCCTGGTACGGCCGGCGCTTCCGCTACGTCGCCTGGCGGTCGGCGAAAGCGCTCGCCGCGGCGCGCCGCGCGGGTCCGGTAGCGGCCTCCGCAGCGCTCCTCTTCCTGCTCCTCGTCGCGGCGGGCCTCTCCCGCCCCCGCCTGCCGGCGGCGGCCGAGGTGGCCGGCGCCGCCCTCGGCCTCGTCCTCTTCGGCGCCGCGCTCCGCCTGCGCCGGCGGCTCGTCGTGGTCCCCTTCGCGAGCTTCGGCGGCGGCGCGGAGGACAAGGCCTTCGCCGACGGCCTCGCCGCGCGGCTCCACGCCGAGCTCGCCGGCACCCGCGACCTCTACCGGCTGATCGACGAGATGTGGACGCCCAGCAGCGCCGGCGGCGCCTTCGCCCTCACCTTGAACGCGCAGGACCCGGGCAGCGAGATCCAGGGCATCGTCGGCCCCGACGCCAAGCTGAGCTTCGGCTTCCTGCAGCTGCCGCTGGGCGCCCTCTTCGGCGTCCTCTCCCGCCTGGTGCAGGGACCGCGCATCTCCGGCAGCGTGCATGGCAGCGGCGCCGAGCGCACGATCGTCGCCGCGGTCTCGGGCGGCGGCTTCCGGCAGAGCTGGCGAGCGGAGCGCGACGACCGCGAGGCAGAGGGCCGGCCGCAGGGGCCGCAGGCGTCGCCAGCGCCCGACGATCTCGTCGAGCAGCTCGCCTACCGCATCCTCACCGATCTCGCGCCGGTCGGCTCGCCGCGCTGGCGGGCCGTCCGCAGCCATGCCCGCGGCCTCACCTCCTATCGCGAGACGCGGCGGACGCAGCGCGACAGGCCGCTCCTCCTGGCCGACGCCGAGCGGCACCTGCTCGCCGCCCTCGAGGCGGACGACCAGTTCGCCCGCTGTCACTACAACCTCGGCGTCGTCTACCGCGAGATGGGCCGTCCCGACTCCGCCGAGATGGCTTTCCGCAACGCGCTGCAGAAGGGGCACTCCTTCGCCGAGTGCCGGCTCGCCCTCGCCTCCCTGCGCTTCGAGAGCGGCCGCTGGGGCGAGGCGATCCGCCTCTGCGACGGCGCCCTCGAGATCGAGCCCGACCAGCCGAAGACGTGGAGCCTGCGAGGGCTGGCGCTGCGCAAGGAGCGCGAGCAGGAGGTGGGCGAGCAGGGCTTCGGCGCCGGCGACGAGCGCTGGCTCGCGATCGAGCAGAGCCGCGAGGTCGCCCTGGCGCTCGCCTGGCGCCAGCTCTGCGCCGCCACTCTCGCCGGCAGGCCGGCCTCCGAGCTCACCGACGTGGCGCGGATCGCCGCCGTCAACCTCGCCGTCGTCAAGGCCCAGAGGCACCGCCACGCCGCCGCCGAGCGCACCCTCTTCCAGGCGATCCACTTGGCGCCGGGCGACCAGAGCCTCCGCCACGAGCTGGGCAAGATCCGCTTCGACCGCGGCGACCTCGCGGGCACCGTCGACGCCTTCCGCACCTCGTTCGCCGCCACGCTCGACCCCGTCCGCCGCGCCGACCAGCTCCTGCGCACCCTGGTGAGCCACGAGGCTCTCGCCGGCCAGCCGCGCCGAAAGGAAGCGCGCCGCGCGGCCGATCGCGCCGCGGCCGACGCGGACTCTCTCCAGCTCCTCGACCTGCTGGTCGAGATGGACGTCGTCGATCGCCTCGACCGCCTGCTGCTACCGCGGCACCTCAGCGGCCCGAGCGCGGCACGGCTCCGCGCCGTGGCGGCGCTCCATCGGGCGGCGATGCAGGGAGAGAACGAGGCGACGGACGGCTATCGAGAGCGGCTCGGCCGGCTGCACGGCCGGCTCGCCGAGCTGCTCAGGAGGCCCGCGGAAGCGATGGTGGACGAGGCCTATCTCGACCGGCTGGCGGCCTTCGGCGCCTCGCTGGCAGAGGCCGAGATCGCCGCCGACTTTCGCGCGGCGGACCTCGGGGCGGTGACCGCCTGGCTCACGGGAGGCCCCGACGAAACCGCCGAGGAGAGATCGGCGAGGCGCGCCGCGCTCGCCAGGACCGTGGCGGAGGATCGGGCCTGGATCGCCACCCAGTCCGACATCCTGCTCGCCGGGGCGCTGCAGAAGGAGCCGACGGGGATCGACGATCCGCCCGCGAGCGAAGATCTCCTCGAAGGTGCCATCGCACGCCTGGCGGACCGCGGCTCGGAGCAGCCGAGGTCGCAGCACCTCGAAGGCCAGATCGTCTACGCCTGCATCGCCCGGCTCCCCGAGCAGGCGTCGGTCGAGAGAGAGGCGCTCCTCGGCAAGGCGCTCCTCCATGCCGAGCGCGCCGTGCGGCTGGACCCCGAGAGCGCCGACGACCATCGCCTCCTCGGCTGGGTGCACCTGCTCTACGGCCACTTCGAGCGCTCCGAGGCCGAGCTCTCGCTGAGCCAGAGCCTGGCGCCGGGCGACCCGCAGATGATGCAGTCGATCGCGCAGAGCTACTGGAACCTCGGCGTCGAGAGGCGCGATCACGCCTCGCGGCGGGCGGCGTTCGAGCGCGTGATCGACCTCCTGGGGCAATCGCTGCGCCTCGACGAAGCGTTCGGCTTCGCGCCGGAGCGGCTGCCCTTCCGCGGCTGGACGCACCACTGGCTGGGCCGCTTCCACAACGAGCTGCGCCACTTCGACGAGGGGCGCTCGAGCCTGCAGATCGCGCTGCGGCTCGGCTTCAAGCGGCTCGGCTCGCGCCTCGCCCTCGCCGGCGCCGCCGTCGACGAGCGCACCTACGGCGTGGCGCGGACCTGGTACCGCGAGGCCCTCGTCGAGCTGCGGCGCCAGCGGAGCGACGTCCGCCGTGCCGCCGGCGCCGCCGCGGTCGACTGGGAGGCGCAGGCGGCCGATCCGCCCGACACCGACCTGACCCTGAACGCGGCTCTCGTCGAGATCGAGCTGGGCCGCGCCGAGCTCGACATCGAGAGCGGCTGCAGCCTCGACCGCGCCGAGCGCCTGCTCCGCTGGGCGAAGCGCCGCCTGCCGCGCGTCAAGGCGAGCGGCCGCAGCGAGTACCGGGCCCTCCACGACCAGCTGCAGGGCGAGATCCTGCTGCGGCGCGGCCATCCCGCCGCGGCTCTCCGCAGCCTGCGCCAGGCGCTGCAGACGAGCGACCGCGCGAGCGTCTACCGCGCCATCGCGCGCTGCCACCTGGCCCTGGCGCGGGCCGGCGAAGCCGAGCCCGAGCCCTCCTGGGCGGCCGCCCGCGAAGCCTGCCTGCGCGCCCGCGCCGCCGATCTCCGCGAGCTGGAGGGAGAGCGCATCGACGCCCTCCTCGCCGAGATCGAGCGCGAGCGGGCGGCGAGCGAGGCGCCCCGCGAAGCGAAGAAGGACGGCGCGGAACGGGCGAGCTGACGAGCCTGGAATCCCGATACACCTCGTGAGGTGTCATCCTGAGCGCAGCGAAGGATCTGTGGGAGGGAGCGCTCCAAATCATTGACCGTACTGTGCTTAGAGCTTCCCTCCCCCAGATCCTTCGCTGCGCTCAGGATGACTGAACGGATAGGCGTTTACACCCTCCTGTCGCACCCTGTCTCCGGTCTTCCGGCCGCGTCTCATCTGAAGTCTAAGTATCGGCAGTATAATGCGTTAGTGGTGGCTACGGCCGGCCTGACTCGTCTCTCGGACGCTCGCTCCGTCTTGCCTTGACTCAGGAGTCTTGTTACCCATATTGTTACCCGCAGAGAGTCGAGCAAAGGGGGGGCGGACATGCCCAGGCGAGTCGCCACGGAGCCGCTGACGGACAAGCAGGTCAAAGCCCTGAGCACCAACCTGGACCGCATCGACGTCCCAGATTCCGCGGTCGCCGGGGGTGGAATCCGCGTCTTCGCGAGCGGGCGCAAGGTGTGGTTCCTCGTCTACTGGACTCCGAAGAAGGGCGACGCTCCCCGGCGACAGAGGCGTAAGAGCTACGGCAGCTATCCCCAGGTCTCCCTCGCAGAGTTCCGCCGACTCGCTCAGATCGACAAGGGCATGCTCGCCAAGGGGCAGGACCCGCAACCCGAGTTGCCGACCGCCTGCACGGCCGCTCAGGCCGCTGCTCTCGACAAGAGACTACTCGACTTCTTCCCCCACGGGTACAGCCTCGGCACCTTCGGGGAGCTGGCGGCGATCTACCTGCGCCGCTGCACCTGGCTATCCAAGAAGAATCGCCAGGACGAAGGGTATCTCACCCGGGACTTCCTCCCCCGGTGGCGTGACACGCCTCTGGCGGAGATCACCCGGGCCGAGGTGGTAATCCTGCTCGATGAGATCATCGACCGTGGAGCGCCGCAGTTGTCCATCCGAACCAAGGACGTGCTCTCCGCCCTGTTCAACTTCGCCGTGGACCGCGGCCTGATGGAGAAGAACCCCATTGCAGGCTATAAGCACCGGATCAAGAGGAACTCCCGCGAGCGCTACCTCACCGATCTAGAGATCGGCCAATTCTGGCGGGCGTGCGACCAGGTGCCCCACGTCTCCAGCGACATCTATAAGACCGTCCTCTTGACCGCCTGCCGGCCGGGAGAAGCCTGTGCCATGGAATGGCGCGAGATCCAAGGCGACTGGTGGGTGATCCCCGGCCGTAAGACGAAGAACGGCAAAGAGCACTGGATCTACATCACGGCCGCGCTGCGGGAGATCCTCGACCGGCGGGCGGCCGAGTCGAAGGGGGAACGGAACGTCTTCACCAGTGCGAAGACCGAGGGTGAGGCGGTGCGCTACCTCTCGTATCACACGAAGAAGGTGCGCCAGCTCTCCGGCATCCCGGACTTCAGGCCGCACGACCTGAGGCGAACGGCGCGAACGCATGTCTCGATGCTCGGGTTCTCCGATGAGATCGGCGAAGTGCTGCTCAACCACTCCAAGAAGGGCGTCGCGGCGGTCTACAACCGGAACCCCTACGAGAGGGAGAAGCGGGAGGCATGGACGGCTTGGGCGGCTAAGATTGCGGCTGTGACGCGGGCCCTTGACAAGGCCGCATTAGGCGAGGCGCCGAAGGGGGCAGAGCAATTGGACCTAGGTAGGGGTCCGGTAGGGACGCTACTTACTGACGGGCTAGACTATGCAGCTCCGGGCATGATTTAGTAGTCCTATACGATGCCAATTCAAAAGACAGCCGTCTTCATTTTTGGCCTTAGCGGAGCAGGAAAATCTACAGCCGCGACGACGCTGGTAGATGACTTCGGCTTCTATCTTATAAGCGGCGGCAAGATGCTCCGGCAACTCTCTATGCGAATTGATGATCCTGCTGGCAAAGTCGCACGTGACGCAATACATCGTGGCGTCCCAATTCCCGACGATTTGGTGTTAGATCTCTACAGCTCTCAGTTGAGAGTAGCGCAAGGAAAATCGCTTGTCTTTGACGGCAATCCAAAAGATCGCTCCCAATTAGAAGTGACGCTAGAGTTAATCGCCATATATGGATACTCACTCCCTCATACGTGCTGCATTCACCTTCAACTCCTACCGCAAGCCGCGCTTGATCGCTTAGCGAAAAGGAGGGCCTGCGGCAGATGTGGGTTTCAAGGAATGGGCGACACCTGCCCCATTTGCGGTAGTCCCACGGTCGGTCGCCACGATGATTCTCAAGCTTCTGTTGTAGAAAGCAAGTTCCGTTGGTTCCATGATGAGGTTCTGCCTGCGATAGAATGGTTCTCCACGATAGGAAGAGTCTTCTCAGTCGATGCTGATCAAGGTCTAAGCGCATTCAAGGAAGACATCCGGACTCTCGCTTCGCGCTTTTAGGGCATATAGTTTGCTCGCGAGCCATGTACCCCATTCCCCGGAACATATTTATTCAGTATTTCAGTCGTGAAATGCTCAAAAATTACGGCCTCGACCGCAAATACGAGCCTGTGCGCTTGGCTAATGCGATGCTAAGGGTTGCCCGGATCTGTTATCTGCTGACAGGTGGCAAGCTACTGATCCCAACAATTGATTTGGTTGAATCGCCTCATCTATCTCATGCTCTACCAGCGCTAAAGTCGCTTTTGCCTTCAGGTGAACTGCAATTTGTGGGTTCTGAAGTTGAGCCAAATAAATTCATTGGGCATAAGCAAACCCACTTCGGCGGCTCTCGGTTGTATCCTCAATATTTTGAAGACACAATTGTCCCTCAGCTCGAAACCACGTCAGATCAGTGGATCAAGAGAGCCGAGTCTACCACTCATGATCTAACAAGAAGATGGCAAGATCTGGTCGAGCTGACAGAGAAGGCCGATGCCGACACCAGCTCTGTCGATCTCCGCCTGATGGAGGGTCTGTGGCAGAAGCTCCGAAGGGGGTTGCCTGTACATGCAGATAGCCTCGGGGAGCTTTATGACTTGCCGGAACGTCTAGATGGGGAGGCCTTTCTCTGGGATATTGTAGAGGGCAGGGGACTCCTGAAAGGTGCAGGAGAAATCAAGCCGCTTGCCTCCTTAGTCCTCGGCATGAAGTGGCTTCAAAGTCATCTTGAGGAATTTGATGCAGCCGTAATGACCGATCTCCCACTCCTCAACTGGCTTGACTGCGGGCTACGTAGCCTTTGGCCGCGAAGAGTTCTAAGCTATGCTGTGGCCGTCAATGTGCTGCGCCAGTACGACTTGGCAGATTATATTTTTGATCTTCCATTTGAGTGGCTTCAAGAGCTGCGGAGGAGAGCATCATTTTTGTACTTCAGGGAGACGGTTTGGCTACCCAAGCATGATCACCTCTTCCTGGGGGTAAGTGAATCCAGTCAGCCGTTACTTCTCTTCGAGCGCTTTCTGCTAGATTCTGTCCATAATCGCAAACAAGTCGCCAGCGGGAATAAACACCCAGACAAATCATTTCGCCATGCACTAGATGTTTTCGACCTTATCACACATAAGCTATTAGATTTCGAGAATCAAAGAGCAGCCACTTCTCTTGTGCTCCCGAAAGGAGACTATCAAATGACCGCGAAGGTCTTTCTAGTGCATAGCTGGAATGCACAGCTGAAGAACGAGGTTCACGTATTCCTAGTTAACGAGCTTCAGCTTTCCGTAGTCGTAATGGATGCAAGCCCAATGGGGGGGCGTACGCTGCCCGAGAAGTTTGAGGCCACCGCACAAGAGGCATCGTTTGCAGTCGTCCTGATAACGGCCGATGAGAAAATTACTAAGGAGGACGGTTCGTCAATATGGCGTATTCGCCCAAATGTCTTACTCGAGATTGGGTATTTCTGGGGAAAGCTCGGCAGGAAGAACTTGGCTATCCTAATTGAGCGAGCATCCGAAATTGAAATACCAACCGATCTGGCTGGCATTGGTTACCTGCCGCTTAGTGGCGGTTTTTCGTCCGTGAAGTTCGAGCTGCTAAAAGAGTTGAGGCAAGCTGGAGTTGTTAGCTGAGAGCTAATTGTGATGATCTTTGGCACGGGGGCTTGCACATTCGACGTTTTATTCACTCTCGGGTCAATGCCAAATTTCAGATCAACTGTGATGGCCCAGGATTTCACGCTCCAGCTCGGAGGCCCTGTAGCGAACGCCTTGGTTGGTCTTTCTCGGTTTGGACTTTTGACCAAAGCTTTTGGAGAGGTGGGCGACGATGAGGCTGGACGGCAGATCGTCAAATGGCTCGTCAGGGAGAAGGTAGACGTTGAGCATCTTCGCCTTAGGGATCAAAGCACCTCGCGAGTCGTTCTTGCCTTGGTGGACGCTCGAACTGGAGATCGCTCATTTATTTTTCGGCCAGACTCGTTTATAGAACCCAGCATTGATATTCTAGATAGAATTGACTTCACCACGTGTCGATTACTAATAGTGGATGAAGCGACAGACTTCAGTATTGAGGCTGCGCGCAGGTGCAAGAAGAGTGGCGGGAAAGTGCTTTTTGCAGGTGGCTGGTATCGCGGTTTGATCGGCCTGCTTCTTGAGCATGCCGACTTCTTCATCATTTCAAGGGAGTTCCTTCGTGACTGGGCAAGGAAGGACGGGGCTTCTCACTCTCTCGAAGAGTTCTTTACGCGAGGCAACTTCCGCTTCGGTATCCAGACGAATGGCGAGAAAGGCTGCATACTTCAGACACCTCTAGGGGGCAGCCGTGGCCTTCCCACCGTACCCGCTGTCTTGAACTTCATAGAGAAGGCCAAAAGAGGAGAAGACCAATGAAGGTAGATATTCTTCGCGAGTGGTCAACCCCCCTCGGAATTGTGGATTTTGAAGACGTGAGTGAACTCAATGCCAATCTGAAGTCGCTAATCTTGCAGAAGGAGATTGAATATAGGTCAATTCCAGTTCCGCCAAAAAGAACACCGCAGTACTGGAACCGCTTTTCACAATTTCATCAGCACCAAAATCTTTTGTCATGGGGGGGCAACGCAATTGATCGGCTTCGGGAGATGATCCAGGGCGCCGCCGTTGACTTTGCCCGATCCGCGTTCGAGCTGAAAAGCTTTCTGCCCAGAAGAATTGATGCATGGGCCAATGTTAACCGCAAAAGTGACTGGCACGGGCTACATTCCCACTATACGCGAGTGGGTGAAATGATCTCTGGCGTATATTGGGTATGCGACGAGAGAGTTCGGCAGGATGGTGGGTTCGATGGTGAACTCATATATTACGATCCAAGAGGTCTTGCTATTCCTGAGCGCTACGAGAAGATCTTCAAGCCGGTGCCTGGGAGAATGATTCTGCATCCTTCTTGGCTGGCACATGCGGTTGCCCCCAACCAATCGGAGGCGCTTAGAATTTCGGTGGCCTTCGATGTTCTTGGTCCTGCGTCCGGGGCTTTTAGGTGACTGATATGGTTGCCGAGCGCTCATTCCGACTCAGACTCATTGAGCCATCTGAAGATCCTGTAACGGCTATGAAGGTATCGGAGCTGTTGATGGCCGCTTCTTCGGACTTAGCTGTTTCACGCGGAGGCCACGTGCCTGATGAGATTGTAGCTAACCTCATTCAGCAAAAATACACTACGCCAGGCTCGGTTGCAAAAACGTTTGCTAATGCAGGATACCGGTTCGTTCTTCTCGACGAGGCTGATGATATTGCGGCGACGGTTCTTGTTGCCAAGTCTCCAGAGATTCTGCTGGCTAAGAATAGCGAGGAGCTGACTTCATTATCCGACTCCACTTGTCCGCCCGGCTATCATTGCCTCTTTAATCTGGCTGTAAGAAAGGACTTGCGAAGGAAGGGATTGGCTAGGGAACTACTCGGAAGCATAGAGGGTTGCTTCCGAAAATTGCTTCGGGGCACCGGCTATTGGATTCGTGCCGAGCCTCCAGATCATGACATTTTCATAAGACTCGGGTTTGATCACTGGACAGCTTTCGACGGCTTCTTCGATGGACCAGTTTCAATACCACCAGGTTTCGGTAGTGTAGCAGAGTTTAATGCATGTTACGTCTGCGGATGCCCGCGCAGTCCCGCACAGAAGGAGCACTTACGAACTCGGAAATACAAATACGGAGCTTTCGTCCGGGGCTTCGGAGGGCAATAGTCAGAAAGATCGGCCAGTGCTCGCGCTGAGATGTGGGGGATCGCTAGACGGTGGAGGGCTGGCTACGAAGCGTTGAAGACGCGGGGCTCGGCATACACACAG
Source organism: uncultured Acidobacteriota bacterium (assembly GCA_963755825.1). GTDB lineage: Bacteria > Acidobacteriota > Thermoanaerobaculia > Multivoradales > UBA5704 > DATBQN01. The sequence goes on from CAVWLA010000002.1 coordinate 135,576, forward strand.
CGCAATTTCGGGCGCTACGTCTCGCGGCGAGCGCCTACAAGATGTGCCAGAGACGTTCTTCAAGAGATTGTCGTCTCTCGAAGGGTGGAAGGGACTCGCCCGCCAGGATTGCCATCGGGCCAATGATTGAGCTGGACGCCTATTGGCGTACTCTGTCAGCTTTGGAAGGTAACGCGAGTATAGAACGCCCTAGCTTCCACTCACTAGCCGCAAGCCAAACCTCTTGGATTCGAGGATAATCCGACGCCGACAGATGGATCTGTGATGTTAGATAGAACCGCCGGGCAAGGAGATTCTTTGCCGCAACCCAACTTCACTATCCCATATTACCTGATTCTGTTTACTTCAACGATGCATGATCGGTCATTCGAGTCTGCCGCTGATATGAGTGCGTATTTTTATGCGAACGTGACTTCCCCATACGGCTTTGATCGAGATCTGAGTGCTATCATTCCGGCGCTCTGGTACTGCCTTCATCTCCCCAGAACAAGGTTAGATTTTGCTGATCATCCCAGTGCCACGGGAATAAAGGCGACGCAGTTGTTCATCGACCTCCCGCATAACATAGTAATTCTACCTGTTCCTTGGCTGGGGCCTTGGCCAATTTTACCTGGCAACATGCCAGTGATTATCTTCGCACAACAGGCGTTGTGGCGAGAGGCGGAAAGACTTGCGTCTCTAATACCTGCTTGCGTTGAGGTCGCAGATACCGCGACTCTTGACACAGGTAGTCTTCGGCCGATATCCATTTAGAAATACAATTTATCAGCCAAGCTAGGTCGTCTTTGGCGAATATGATAACTGGTATGTTCGATGTAGCAGCGGCACTTAAGCCAGGTACGGAGAAGGATCGCGCCTTGATCCGTATAGAGCGATTGCAGAGCTCCGACAAATCCCTCGAAATACAGCTCCTCCACCTCCGTGCCCAAGAGCAAAGCGTCGCGGCTGACCTGGAGGCAGCGAAGCGTGAAGTCAATCGAAACCTCGAAAAAAGCAGCTTTAAACTAATGGGTTCCTAGGCTCAAGCCGTGTCCAAGGGGGAACGCATAACTGCTCGGAGCCTCCGGCGAATCGCCTGACTGGACGGTAGTAACCCCGAGCCCTGCCGGTGCCTTCCGCCGCGAGGTTCTGCGAACTAGCCGACAGCGAACGGCCGGAGGCGAGCGCGGTGCTCGTGGCGGCTTGACCGCAGAAAAAACGGCCGCGGCCTGAGACTGCCCACGCGCCGCAACCGCCTTCAACCACATCCCCTCGTGGGCGTGGTGGAAGCCGCGGACCCCTCAGGCCAGGCCAAGTGTGAACCACTAACAGGGTTGGCGGGGGGTGGGAGTGACAAAGGAGCGACCGAGATCAGGGAAGGTCCCGCGGCGCCGCCCGTCCGGCTCGCCGCCTCCAGACCCGACGGATGGCCACCCGCCATCCGCGGCGCCCCTAGTCTTGATCGTGGATGACACGCCGGATAGTCGTGACCTATGCGCCGAGTACCTGACCTTCCACAGGTACCGCGTAGCGACCGCGGCCGACGGACTCGAGGCTCTAACCAAAGCGCATGAGCTACTTCCGGATCTCATCCTCATGGATTTGTTGCTCCCAGGACTCGACGGCTGGGAGGCCACGCGCCGCCTCAAGGCGGATGTCAGGACGCGACACATATTGATCGCTGCGTTCACAGCGCACGCACTGACGGACTCGGCGGAGGCAGCAGGCGCCGCAGGATGCGACGCCGTGATCACCAAGCCGATCCTGCCGCAGGACCTCGTAGCGGAAATCCGTCGTCTTCTGGAGCGGCGCCAGATGGTCGTCGGCGCCGCCCGGCGGCCGAAGACTACCGGCCCCGGCTAGCTTCGCTCGCTCCGGCGGGAAGTTGCGCGCTTGCGTGAAGCCTACTTGCCCGCGGGCAAGTAGGTAATGCTAAAAATTAACTTCAGTGCGACCTCCTCGCCGGCGGGCTCATCAGTCGCTCTCGGCGCCAGTGAGCCGCTTCGAGGCGGTGCAGGGCGCTGAGAATGCCGTCTGCCGGGTGGGCGGTGGAAGCAACGCTCCCCGACGAGCAGGCGGCCCTAACGCTTCGACTCGTCTCGCGACGGCGATTTTCCGCCCGTTGCCCTACCCAGCCGGGGGGTGGGGGCAAGTCCCGGGTGACCGACCGCCGCAGCGGTTCGGTGCGCGCCGGAGCGGGCTACCGGCCTAGCTCGTGACCGCGCGAGAGCGCCCGCTCGAGCGCATGGAGCGCAAACCTGACCGGGACACGAGCGGGTGCCGGAAGGAGCGCCACCGCGGCGCGCGTGGCCTCGCGCCCGAGTTGGCGTAATGCCGCCTCAAGGGCCTTTTCGGGAGCCTCGGCAGCCCGTTCGAGCTGGCGCACGGCGGCCCCGAGCTGCGAGAGACGAAGGTTGATCTCGGCGAGACCGATGCCCGCCTTGCCCACCGCATCGAGGGCGCGACCGACGCTCTGGCGGGCTTCCTCATGAAACCGCAGGGCGGAAGCAAGGTGGGGCACGTGCTGGTGAGCCGCGCTCCGCGTTGCGTCGTCGCCGAGGAGGAGGCGCGTCCGGCCGCGGAGCTCGCCATAGGCGCCCGCCTGGCCGCTCGAAAGCCGCTCCATCGCCCGAGGATCGGCCAGGAGTGCGCGAGTCGCCTCCTCGGGACGGGCATAGACGCTCACCGCCGCGCTCTCAATGTGGACGCGAGCTCGCTCAAGGCTCTGGCCCGTCTCCCGCGCGCGCTGGTGGAGAGCTTGGGGACTCCATAGCCGGCGCTGCTCGACCCGAAGAGACTCCGCCCGCTCCTGGTAGGTCTCAAGACGCGACGCGAGCCGGCCGAGATCCGCCGCGGCGTAGTCACGCGCCAGGTCCTTGCGGCTCTCCCGCGACAGCGCGCGGTCGAGCTGCGGCCGATCGGCGAAGGTCTCGCGGTCGGCGTAGAGGTGTACTCCTTCACGGTGTCGCGTCAGCGCCACGTAGGCGGCATTACGGTTCATCATCGGATCGGCGAGCACATAGACCCGCTCGACCGTCGCGCCCTGGGCCTTGTGGATCGTCACCGCGTAACCATGGGCGATCGACTCGTACTCCCGTGGATTGAAGGCCACGCGGCGGCCCTCGTCTAGTCGCACGACGAAGCGCTGCTCCCCGACGGCCTCGATCGTGCCGAGGGTCCCGTTCTTGACCCCCACTCCGGAGATGGCGCGGTCAAGGGTCTCGACCGCGCGGCCCTGGTGGTCGTTCTTGAGGAAGACGAGCCGATCGCCGGCCGAGTACTCGACGCGCCCCACCTGGACGCCCCCCGGGGCAAGCTCGCCGGCAGTCTGGCGCCCAGCGCGGACTGCCTCGTTGAGCCGATGCGCCTCCTCGTTGCGATATGTGACGATGAGTTGCGCGGGGTCGGGCTGCCCCCGGCGGTCCGCGAGGTAGCGCGCGACGAGCTCGGCGCGCGCCTCCTCGCGGGTCCCGGTCCAGTGGAGCCTGCCGGCCAGGTCGTACGCGTCGAGCGCCGAGGCGACACGGCCGCTCGCAAGCTCCTGAGACGCCGCCCGCTGCCACGGCTCGGTCTGGCGGCGGATCGTCTCGAGGTTGGCGCTCGCCTGCCGCTCAAGGAGCCCCCGGTAGGCGTCGCCCGCGCCGATCGCCTTCAACTGGTCCGGGTCTCCGAGGAGCACGATCTTGGCCCCCTGCTCCTGGGCGTGCTGGAGCACGCGGCCGAGCTGGCGCGTGTCAACCATGCCCGCCTCATCGATGAGGAGGACGGAGGTCCCGTGCAGCCGGTCGCGCCCGGCCTTCCAGGCGTGCTCAAGGCTGGCGAGCGTCCGTGAGGAGACCCCGGTCTCCCGTTCGAGCGCCTCCGCGGCCTTGCCGGCGAGCGCGGCGCCGCGCATCTGGTAGCCCTCATCGCGGTACGCCTCGGCGATGGCCCGCGCCGTCGTCGTCTTGCCGGCGCCGGCGCGGCCAACGATCTGCGCGAGGTCGCCTCCCGTCGTCGCATGGATCACCGCGGCGCGCTGCTCCTCTGACAGGCCTGGCGCCCACCGCGCGAGCGAGCGGTTGACGCCGACCTCCCCGAGTCGGAGGGTGTCGCGGTCGGCGAGCCGCTCGGCCGCAGCGAAGAGCCGCATCTCAGCCTGGAAGTACTCGGGCGTGGTGAAGCGGCGAGCTCCGCCGGCGTCTCGGCCGAGGTCGACGACCCGCTCGGGATGGAGCGCCGCCCGGACCAGGGCCGAGCTCTCCGCCTGGTAAAACGCCGCCCGCTCGACATCGGCCCGCGTGAAGGTCGCCCGTGTAGCGCTGACCCTCGCGAGGAGATCCTCCGCGCGCTCCTCGACGCTCCCACCGGCGAGCGGCGCGACCGCGCGGCCGGTCGGCGGCGCGACCTGAGGCAGCTCCGGGTAGCGCTCCCGGTGCTCCTGGAAGGTCTCCCCGAAACGCTTGGCGAGCTGCGGGCCGCTCAAGGTGCGATCCACGGCGGAAAGTGATGCCTTCCTCTGACCGTCCGTGGCGACGACGCCGGAGCCGCGCTCTGCCCGCTCCAGCCGGAAACCGTGCGCGGCGAGCCGTTCCTCGAAGTCCCGCCAGCTCGTCGCCTTCGCAAGCTCCGGTCCTGTCTCCTCCCGCACCCGGTCGGCGAGGGGCTGTTGCCCCGTCCGGCGGGCCTCCTGATAGGCGGGTGTGGACAGCTCCGGCGCCGCGTGGTCCCGCGAGCCGGTGCGCTTCAAGCCATGCTCGCGCTCGATCTCGCGCGCCGCCTCGTTGGCCTTCACCATGTCTCGCCGGGCATTCCAGGCGTGGAAGTCCTCGCCCACCCGGTTCACGACGACATGCACATGCTCCTTGTCCGTGTCGCCGTGGGCGATCACCAGGGCCTGGTGCCGATCAAGGCCCATCCGGGCGAGCACCCGATCCACCGCGGCGTTCCACTGCTCGGGAGAGAGGTGCTCCCCCGGCGCGAGGCTCAAGCCGAAGTGATAGACCGGCCGCTCCACGCGTGGGTTCTGCTCCGCGTGGGCTCGCATGACCTTAGCCGCGGTCCTCGGCTCCTCGATGTCGTCAAGGTTGCGCGTCGAAGTCCATGCCACCCGCTCGGGGTCGGCGCTCGCCCGGTGTCCGTTCTGGAGATAGGACACCAGCCCGCCGAAGCCCTTGCCGGTGCCGCTCCGGCTCCCGCTGGACGAAAGGCCGCCCCCTTTGAAGACGATCACTCGTCCGCCTCCAGGAGGGTGTCCCTCATGCGCCGCACCTCGGCGAGGACGCCGGAGACGGCCGCCGCGACCTCGGCCGGGAAGGGCATGCCCTGGTTTGCCAGTCTCGGAGCTGGTTCAGGTTGTTGCCTACCCGGTTGAGAGCGACGATGGCCGGTCGGACATTGCTCCCGCGTCGGAGGACCGGGGCCGCCCCAAGCACGGCCCGGCGCGCGTAGGCGGCGACCGGCAGGCCGCAAGCGCTCGCTCGCTCCCGGATCTCCTCGTACTGCTCAGGCGAAAAGCGGGTCGAGACGGGCCGCGTCAGGTGCGACTCTGGCGGGCGTGAATCTGGTTCCGGTAATGGCGGCGTCACGGTCGAGCGGAGCGCCAGCTCGCGGAGCCAGGCGGCCGGTTTGCGGCCGGCGGCGGAGGCCAGGGCCGCGATGCGGGCGAGCTCCTCGTCGCTGAGGCGAACGCCGAGGTGGCGAGTGCGAGCCATTTTTATGTTGCTTCGGAGCCGAAGGCGAGAAAGCCGGATGT
>CAVWLA010000003.1:0-2782500 GCA_963755825.1 uncultured Acidobacteriota bacterium
TCCCCCGCCCACGACCTCGCGGACGGCGAGGGCGAGATCCACCGCGAGCGTCCCCTCGCCGGAGGGGAGGCACGCCGAGCCCCCGGCCGGCGGCGCCGCTGTCGGCCCCGCTGTCGGCCAGGTGTTCGGCCCGGCGAAGAGCACCTGGAAGGGCAGCCCCCGCGCCGGGTCGTGGCCGGGCGCGAGCTCGCCGGCGAGGTCCTCGAACGGCAGGTCGGCATGGGCGAGCGCCGCGCGCAGGGTGTCGTCCGCCGCCGCCAGCAGCCGCTGGAAGGGCGGGTCGCCGGTCCACACGATGCGCAGCGGCAGGAGGCCGGCGCGAGGCCGCTCCTGGCCTGCCTCGGCCGGCGCGAGGCCAGCGGCTCCGATGACGAGATCCTCGGCGCCGCTGGTGCGCGCCAGGAGGGCAGCGAGGCCGGCGAGAAGGAGCACGTCGAGCGAGGTCCTCTCCCGCCACGCCGCCTGGCGCAGGTGAGCCGTCGCAGCCGCCGTCAGTCGCAGGGCGCAGGTCGCGCCGCGGAGGCTGGCGACCGGCGGACGCGGCCGGTCCGCCGGCAGCTCCAGCCCGCTCGGCGCCTCGGCCAGCTCGCGCTGCCAGTAGAGACGCTGCCGCTCGAGCGGCTCGGTGCTCGCGGTTTCGGCGGGCGCGGCCTCGGGGAGCGCCATCGTGCCGGGCTCTTCGCCGCTCACGAGCGGGCCTCCGGGGCCTGCGCCACGCAGGCAATCTGCGGGTCCGCAGCCGTCGGCGCCGCACCGAGCGAACGTTCGATACATTCGCGGAGGCGCTCCGCCAAGCCGGCGACCGCTGGGGGCGCCAGCATGGTGTAGTGATCTGCAGCCATCTCGTGAACCTCGACCGGCTCGGCGGCGAGCGCCGCCCAGCCGTTGGTGGGTTCGCGGGACGCACGCGGGCGGAAGAGGGTCAGGCGGCCGCCGCCGGGACGTGGCCGGTAGGCTGCGTTGGCGCGCACGTTGGCGCGGTAGACGTCGAGGAGCGGCCTGACCTGCGCCGAGCGCAGGCTGGCCCTGAGCAGGCCGGTCTCGTGCGCCCGGGAGAGGAGCCAATCGAGGGCCGCCGCCTCACCCATCCCCAGCGGCTCCCCGTCGAGCCAGGAGGCGTCCAGCCCCTGGAGGCCCGCCTGGTCGCGCAGGTAGAGGCGGACGAGGTCGTCCTCGCGCGCGGGCGCCGGCGCCGGCACGAGCGCCGGCGCCCAGCTGTCGAGGAGCGCCACGAGCGCCACCGGCCGGCCGCGCTGCCGCATCTGGCGCGCCATCTCGAACGCCACGACGCCGCCGAACGACCAACCGCCCAGCAGGTAGGGGCCATGCGGCGCGACGGCCTCGACCGCGGCGGCGTACTGGGCGGCCATCGCCGGGAGGTCGTCGACCGCGCGCCCGCCCGCGAGGCCCGCCGCCTGAATGCCGTAGAACGGCTGCTCGCCGCCCAGCCGGCGGGCGAGCTCGCGATAGGAGAGCACCGCGCCGCCGATGGCGTGAACGCAGAAGAACGGTGGCCTCTCCGCCGCGGCCGCCTGCAGCTCCGGCTGCAGCTCCGACTGCAGGTCGACGAGGAGCGAGGGCTCGCGCCGGGCGCCGGCCAGCGCGCCGCCGGAGCCGGCCTCGCCGCGGATGCGCTTCGCGAAGAGCTTCAGCTTGGCGGGCGAGAGGGATTCCAGGCGCCGGGCCGGCTCGCCGGGCACCCCCGGCGCGGCCGCCGCAGGCGCGGGCGCCGACGCGACCTTCGGCTCCGGTAGGGCGGCGGGCGCCGGCGCGCTCGCCTCCAGGGTGCCGTCGGCGAGGCGGCGGACGCGGCGGACGCGCCCACCGGTCGCCGCGCCCGCCGCCTCGCCCCAGATCCCGATCGGCGCCGGGCCACCGTCGAGGCGCACCGCCGGATCCCACTCGACCGCCACCTGATGGCGCTCGCCCGCGGAGAGGAGCGGCAGCTCGCTGAGCGGCCGCGCCAGGTCCGTCACCGCGCCCGCCAGGAGTGCCTCGAAATGGCCCCGCCAGCGCATCGCCGTCGTAGGGTCGAAGAGCGCCTGGTTGTAGGTGAAGCTCCCCTTCACGCGGCCGCCGACTTCGGTCAGATCGAGGGAGAGGGCGAAGTTGGTCCCGCCCACGGTCACCTCGACCGGAAACGCCCCGATCTCGGCGCCGGGAACCGCGATCTCCGGCCTCGGCGGTTGCGATTGGAAGAGGACCTCGAAGAGGGGCGGCTCCCCCGGCCGCTCCGCGCGCAGCGCCTCGACGAGGTACGCGAACGGCAGGTCCTGGTCGTCGTAGGCGGCGAGGGTCGCCATGCGCGTCTTGGCGAGGAGCTCGCCGAAACCGGGGTCGCCCGCCGCCGCGGCGCGCAGGGCCATGGTGTTGATGAAGAAGCCGAAGAGCGGCTCGAGCTCGGCGCGCTTGCGGCCCGCGGTGACGGCCGCGACCGCGAACTCGCCCCGGCCGGTGTGCCGGCGGAGGAGGCCCGTGAAGGCGGCGAGGAGCGTCATGAAGAGGCTCGCCCCCTGGCGGCGCGAGAGGGCGCTCAAGCCGGCGGTGAGGGCGACGTCGAGGTCGACCAGCAGGGCGCCCGAGCGGAAGTACCGTCGCGCGTCCGGCGGCCGGTCGACGGGCAGGTCGAGGCGCGGCACGCCCCTCAGCCGCGCGGCCGCGGCGCCGAGGAGGCGCGCCAGCGCCTCGCCCTGGAGCCACCCTCGCTGCCAGATGGCGAAGTCACGAAACTGGATGGGGAGCTCGGGGAGCGGCGAGGGCTCGCCGGCGCGCGCGGCCCCATAGAGCGCCGTCAGCTCGCGCGCCAGGACACGCATCGACCAGCCGTCCGACATGATGTGGTGGAAGGTCAGGAGGAGGACGAATGCCTCCTCCTCCCGGCGGAGGAGGGCCGCGCGCAGGACGGGCCCGCGCGCGAGATCGAAGGGGAGCGTCCTCTCCGCCTCGGCGAGGCGTGCCGTCTCGGCCCCGGCCGCGGCGGGCGGCAGGGCGCGCAGGTCGATGAACGGCAGCGGCGGCCGCGAGGGAGGGTCGATCCGCTGCACCGGCTTGCCCCCGACCGCGACGAAGCGCGTGCGGAGCGCCTCGTGGCGGTCGACCATCGCGGCGAGCGCCGCGGCGAGCGCCGGCGCCGACAGCGCGCCGCGGAGCTCGAGCGCCAGAGGCACGCTGTAGACCGTGTTGCCCGGCGAGAGCTGGTCGAAGAGCCAGATCGTCTCCTGGGAGAACGACAGCGGCGCCTCGATGCCGGGGGGCGCCCGCACCAGCGGCGGTGCCACGGCGGTCGCGCCGCTCCCCCGCAGGCGCTCGATCTCCGCGGCCAATCCCGCCACGGTCGGGCGCTCGAAGAGGACGCGGAGAGGCAGCTCCACGGAGAACGCCTTGAGCACCCGCGAGGTCACCTGGGCCGCCACCAGCGAGTGACCGCCCAGGGCGAAGAAGTCGTCCTCCACCCCCACGCGCTGCCGCTCGAGCACCTCCTCCCAGATGCCGGCGAGCACCTGCTCGACCGGGGTGCGCGGCGCCAGGTACTCGCCGGCGCTGCCGCGCTCCTCCGGCGCCGGAAGGGCCGCGCGGTCCACCTTGCCGTTCGGGGTGAGCGGCAGCCGATCGAGGAGCACCCAGGCGGCCGGCACCATGTAGCCGGGCAGCCGCTCGGCGAGGAAGGCGGCGAGCGCCTGCGCCGAGGGAGCGGGCTCGGCCGCGGAGCTCACGTAGCCGACCAGCCGCACGTCGCCCGGGCGGTCCTCGCGCGCCACCACCGCCGCCTCGCGCACCGCGGCATGCTCGGCGAGCGCCGCCTCGATCTCGCCGAGCTCGATGCGGTAGCCGCGCACCTTTACCTGGCGGTCGATCCGCCCGAGGTATTCGAGGTCGCCGTCGGCGCGCCAGCGCGCCAGGTCGCCGGAGCGATAAAGGCGCGCGCCGAGCGCGCCGCCGGACCGACCCCGGAGCCCGCCCTCGGCCGCGCCGGCGCCGGCGAAAGCATCGGGCACGAAGCGCTCGGCGGTGAGGGCGGGGCGAGCGAGATATCCTCTCGCCACCCCGGCGCCGCCGACGTGGATCTCCCCCGGCACGCCGATCGGCACCGGCCGGCCGGCGCCGTCGAGCAGGTGGAGCGCGAGGTCGGCGAGCGGCCGGCCCACGGCGCTCCCCGGCCGCGACAGGTCGCTCTGCCGCAGCCGCCGCCAGGTGGTGTGCACCGTCGTCTCCGTGATGCCGTACATGTTGACCAGCAGCGGCCGCTCCTCGCCGTGGCGCTCGAGCCACGGGCCGAGCGACGGAGGATCGAGCGCCTCGCCGCCGAAGACCACCAGGCGCAGGTCCGCGACCATCGATTCGCCCCGCGCGAGAGCCGATTCCTCGGCCCAGAGGAGCTGCCGGAAGGCCGAGGGCGTCTGGCTGAGCACCGTCACCCGCTCCCGTCGCAGCAGCTCGTAGAACGCCTCGGTTGAGCGCGCCGTCTCGCTCGCCACGACGACGAGCCGCCCGCCGAAGGCGAGCGCCCCCCACAGCTCCCAGACCGAGAAGTCGAAGGCGATCGAGTGAAAGAGCGTCCAGACGTCGCCGGGACCGAAGTCGAAGGACTGGCGGATCACGGCGAAGAGGCGCGCGGCGTTCGCGTGGCTGACCTCGACGCCCTTCGGCCGGCCGGTCGACCCCGAGGTGTAGATGACGTAGGCGAGGTCGCCGGGATCGACGCGGGCGGCGCGGTCAGTAAACCGCGGGACCTCGCCGGCGTCCTCCCCCCCGCCCTCCTGCCCTCTGACCAGCCCGTGCAGGCCGACCAAGCCATCGAGGCCGACCACCCGTGCGACGCCCGCCGGCAGGCGCTCGCGGAGATGCTCCGCGACGACGACGACCGGCGCCCCGGCGTCCGCCAGCGTGTACGCCAGGCGCTCCGACGGATGGGCGGGGTCGAGCGGCAGATAGGCGCCGCCGGCCGCGAGGATCGCCAGCACTCCCAGGATGAGCTCGGGCGAGCGCTCGGCGCAGAGCCCCACCAGCATGCCCGGCCCGACCCCGAGCGCCGCCAGCCGGCGCGCCATCCGGCTCGACCGTCGCGCCAGCTCGCCGTAGGTCAGAGCCTGGTCACCGGAGACCAGCGCGGAGACCAGCGCCACCGCGTCCGGACGCCGCGCCGCCTGCGCCGCGAAGAGCTCGTGCACCGGGACCGCCCCGCCGTCCACGGGCGTCGCGTCGCTCCACTCGCGGAGCAGCTGCTGACGTTCCGCGGCGGACAGCGGCAGGCCGACGGACACCAGCCTTTCCTCGCCTCCGCCGGCGAGGCCACCCATGAGGGCCGCCGCGAGCGCGGCGAACAGGCCCTGCAGATGCCCCAGGCGGCGCTCCACGGTCGTCGCGTCGAAGCGGGCGCGGTCGTAGCCCAGCGAGAGGAGCAGCCGGTCGCCGCCCGGCACGACGTTCAGGGTGAGGGGATAGTGGGTCTGCTCGATCACCTCGACCTCGGTGATCCGGCGGCCGAGCGCGCTGGCGCGGATCGCCTCAGCGTGCGGGTAGTTCTCGAAGACCAGCACGCTGTCGAAGAGCGCCATCCCGCGCGCCACCGGGCTCACTTCCTGGATGCGCACCAGCGGGGCCGCCTCGTGCTGGCGGAGCTCGGCCTGAGCGGCCTGAAGGCCGGCGAGCCAGGACGAGACGGGCGCCTCGTCGGGCAGGCGGACCCGCGCCGGCAGCGTGTTGATGAAGAGCCCGAGCATCGCCTCGACGCCCGGCAGGTCCGGTGGCCGTCCAGAGACGGTGGTGCCGAAGACGACGTCCCGCTCGCCGCTCGCGCGGCCGAGGAGGAGCGCCCAGGCGCCCTGGGCGAGGGTGTTCAAGGTGAGCCCGCGGGCGCGGACGGCGGCGCGCAGCGTCGCGGTCTCCGCCGCGGAGAGGCGCCGCTCGGCGACGGCCGGGGCGGGCGCCGTGTCGAGGGCCGGCGCCGGGCGGTCCGCGGCGAGCGGCGTGGGAGCCGTGGAGCTCGTTGCGGCGCCGGCTCCGGAGCCGGCGCCGAAGCCGGCCAGGTAGGCGCCGAAGAAGTCGTCGTCCGCCGCCGGGTCGCGGCGCGACAGCCAGGCGATGAAGTCGCGGTAGGGCGGCCGCGAGCGGAGCGCCGGCTCGCGGCCGGCGGCGAGCGCCTCGTAGCAGGCGGCGAAGTCGCCGATGAGCGCCGCGTAGGACCAGCCGTCGAGAAGGGCGTGGTGATGGCTCCACAGGAAGCGCCAGACGCGCTCGCCCGTGCGCACCAGGGTCCAGCGCAGGAGCGGCGGCCGCGCCAGGTCGAAGCCGCGGAGGCGGTCGGCCCGCACCAGCGCGGCGAAGCGGCCCTCCCGCTCGGGCTCCGCGACCGGGCGCCAGTCCTCTTCGACGATCTCGACCTCAGCCCGCCGGTGGACCGCCTGGAGGGGCCGCGGCAGGTCGTCGCCGTGGAACGAAGTGCGCAGGACCGGCATGCCGGCGACGATCCGCCGCCAGGCCTCGTGGAAGGCCGCCAGGTCGAGCTCCCCCTCGAAGGTGGCGTGGAGCTGCTCGACGTACGCTCCCGAGCCCGGCGCATAGAGGCTATGAAAGAGGAGCCCCTCCTGCAGCGGAGAGAGCGGATAGGCGTCCTCGACGTCCTCCGGGAGACGGGCGAGGTCCTCCGCGGGGATGGGCGCGAGCGGATCGGCCCCAGCCGCCGGCAAGGTTGCCGACCGAGCTGCCGGCGAAGGTGTCGGCGCAGCGGCGACCGGGCGCGGCTCGTCCTCCAGCACGAGCGTCAGGACACGGGAGCGGGCGCCGGCGGCGAGCTCCCGGAGGCGGGCGAGGAGTCCCTCGGCGAGCCGGCGTACGGCCTCCTCCGCGAGGCGGCGGGCGCCGTAGGTCCAGGTCACCTGGAGGCGTCCGGCGGCGACGAAGGCGCCGACGGCGAGCGTGTGGCTGCGGCGCGCGCGCGGACTCTGCGACGGCCCCACCGGCTCGCCGGCGGCGGCGAACGGCGAGTCGACGGGGAGCACCGCGTCGAGCTGGCCCAGGTAGTTGAAGCTGACCGGGGAGGGCGGCCGGTCGCGGAGGGCCGCCGCCGCCGGCTGCTCGGAGAGGTAGCGCAGGAGCCCGTAGCCGAGGCCGCGCCCCGGCACGGCGGCGAGCTGACGGCGGACGGCGGCGAGGCCCGCCTCCGGGCGCGGGTCGTCGCCGGGCACCAGGCGCACGGGGTAGAGGCTGGTAAACCAGCCGACGCTCCGCGAGAGGTCGAGATCCCCGCCCCGGCTGTCGCTCCGATCGCCGCCGACCTCCTCGCGGCCGTGCCCCTCGAGGTCGATGCAGACGGCGCGGCCGGGACCGGCGAGCGTCGCGGCGAGCGCGGCGACGAGGGCGTCGGCGATCGAGGCGCCATAGGCCGCCGGGAGCGCCCGCAGGAGATCGGCGGTGTCCTCCTCGCCGAGCTCGACGACGACGCTGGCTGTCGTCGCCATGGTGTCCTCGGCGTCGGCAGTCGGCGGAGTGGGCGGCGGAGCGAGCAGCGGCTCCGGCTCCGGCGCGGTCTGCGCCAGCCAGAAGGCGATCTCGGGCTCGGCCGCCATCGTCCGCGCCTGCTCGGCGAGCCGCTCGGCCCAGCGGCGGAACGAGGCGGTCCGCGGCGGCAGGCGAGCCGGCTCGCCGCGGCCGATCTGGCGCCAGGCCGTCGCCAGGTCGTCCAGGAGGATGCGCCAGGAGACTCCATCGACGGCCAGGTGGTGGACGGCGAGGAACAGCCGCGCCTCGCCCGCCGGCAGATCGAGCCAGAGACCGCGGAGGAGCGGTCCGGCCGCGAGGTCGAGGCTCCCCTGGGCGGCCGCGGCAGCCGCCGTGACCTCCGTTCGTGCCCGCTCCTCGGCCAGCCCCGAGAGGTCGATCCGCGCCATTTCCTGTCGCCCCTGACTCGTCGAGATCGCCGAGCTCGCCGGGCTCGCCGGCGGCGCTTCCGGCTGTGGGGCGAGACGCCGCTGGCGCCAGCGCCCTTCCTCGCGCCGGAAGCGCAGGCGCAGGGCGTCGTGGCGGGCGACCAGGGCTGCGATCGCCCGCGTCAGGGCGGCGGCGGGGGCCGGCGGCGGCCGCCGCACGGCGAGGAGGAGCGCCTGGTTGAAGTGATGCGGATCGGCGGGCTCCCGGTCGAGGAACCAGCGCTGGATGGGGGTCAAGGGGACCTCGCCGGCGGCTTCCTCCTCCTCTGGAGCGCCGGCCTGCTCGGCGGTCTGCTGGACGGCCTGCTGGACGACAGCGGCGAGCCCGGCGATCGTCGGGTGCTCGAAGACCTGCCGTGGGGTGATGCGGCAGCCCGCCTGGCCCGCCCGCGCCACCACCTGGAGGGAGAGGATCGAGTCGCCACCCAGGGCGAAGAAGTTGTCGTGGACCCCCACCTCCGGCAGCCGCAGGACCTCGGCCCAGAGGCCGGCGAGGAGCTCCTCGACCTGGCCGCGCGGGGCGGTGCGCTCGTCCGCGCCGGCGCGCGCCTCGGCCGCGTCGTCGGCATCCCCGAGCGCCAGAAGCGCCCGCAGATCGACCTTGCCGTTGGGCGTCAGCGGCAGCGCTTCGAGGCGCACGAAGGCGGCCGGCAGCATCGGCTCGGGGAGCGTCCTCGCGAGCCGTGCCCGCAGGTCGGCAGCCGTCCGCTCCGCCGGCGCGGCGACGTAGGCGACGAGGCGCAGCGCACCGTCGCGCTCGCGCGGCACGACCGCCGCGGCGCGCACGCCGGGGCAGGCGGCGAGGGCCGCCTCGATCTCCCCCAGCTCGACGCGATGACCGCGGATCTTGACCTGGCGGTCGGCGCGGCCGAGGAACTCGAGCTCGCCGTCCGGCCGCCGCCGCGCCAGGTCGCCGGTCCTGTAGAGCCGGGCTCCGCGGCCGCCGCCGAAGCCGTCGGGCAGGAAGCGCTCGGCGGCGAGCTCCGGCCGGCCGAGATAGCCGCGGGCGAGCGCCGTGCCGCCGACGTGCATCTCCCCCGCGACGCCGGGGGGGACGAGGCGCCCGTGGCGGTCCAGCAGATGCACCTGGAGATGGGCGAGCGGCCGCCCGATCGGGCTCGCCAGGCTCGGAGCCATCGCCAGGTCGGCCCTGCCGAGCGGCCGCCAGGTGGCGTGCACCGTCGTCTCGGTGATGCCGTACATGTTGACCAGCCTCGGCCGGGTCTCCCCGAAGCGGCCGAGCCAGCCGGCGAGAACCGCTGGATCGAGCGCCTCGCCGCCGAAGATCACCAGCCGCAGATCCGCCAGGCCGGCGTCGCCGGCCAGCGCCGCCACCGCCGCGGGCGCCAGCTGGGCGAAGGCCGAGGGGGTCTGGTTCAAGATCGTCACCCGCTCGGCGACGAGGAGGCGCAGCAGCTCCTCGGGCGCGCGGCTGACCGCGTAGGGCACGATCACCAGACGGCCGCCGTGGGCGAGCGCTCCCCAGATCTCCCAGACCGAGAAATCGAAGGCGAAGGAATGGAAGAGGGTCCAGACGTCGTCCGGCCCGAAGCCGAAGAGCGGACGGGTGGCGGCGAGCAGGCGCGAGACGTCGCCGTGGGTGACCGCGACCCCCTTCGGACGCCCGGTGGACCCCGAGGTATAGATGACGTAGGCGAGGTGGTCGCCCCCGGAGCTGGAGCCATTGCCGAGCGGCGCCGCGCCCTCCGCGCCGCTCTCCCCGGCGTCCGCCGCCACCAGCTCCGCCGCGTGCGGCGGCAGGCGGGCGGCGAGCTCGGGGCGGGAGACGAGCAGGCGCGCTCCCGAGTCGTCGAGCATGAAGGCGAGCCGCTCCGGCGGATAGGTCGGATCGAGCGGCAGGTAGGCGCCTCCCGCCTCGAGCACCGCGAGGAGAGCCACCACGAGATCGAGCGAGCGCTCGAGGCAGACCGCCACCAGCGCCTCCGCGCCCACCCCCCGCCGCCGCAGGACCGCGGCGAGGCGCCCGGCGCGGCCCGCCAGCTCTCTGTAGGTGAGCTCGCCGCCTCCCTCCAGCTCGCCGGGAGGCACACCCTGGCCGGGCGGCACGGTGAGCGCCACCGCGTCCGGCGTCCGCGCCGCCTGGGCGGCGAAGAGCTCGTGGAGGGGGACGCCGGCGAGCTCGGCGGGCGGCGGGTTCCACTCGGCGGCGATCTGCTGGCGCTCCGCCGGCGACAGCATGGGGAGATCGCCGAGCCGCGGGGCGGCTGATCCTGGCGCCGCGCCCGGCGCCGTGCCCAGCGCCGCGTCGAGAGCCTCTGGGAGCGCCGTGAGCAGGCTCGCCCAGTGGGCGAGGAGGCGCGCCGCCGTCGCGGCGTCGTGGCGCTCGGCGTCCCAGGCCAGGCGGAGCTCGAGGTCCTCCCCGGCCGGCGCCGCGATCGCCGTCAGCGGAAAGCTCGTCCGCTCGCTGAAGCGCACCTCGCCGAGAGCCAGGCTGCCGTCCTTCGGCAAGATCGGCTGCGGGTAGTTCTCGAAGACGAAGAGGCTGGCGGCGAGCGGCGTGCCCGGCGGCACCTCGCTCCAGCCCTGGATCTGCGGCAGAGGGGTCGTCTCGAAGGCTTGGAGCGCGAGCTGGCGCTCCTGGATCTCGGCGAGCCAGGCCCCCACCTCAGCCCCCGGGTCGAGCCGCACCCGCACCGGCAACGTGTTGATGAAGAGGCCGACCATCGACTCGATCCCGGCGAGCGGAATGCCGCGCCCGGAGACGGTGGTGCCGAAGACCACGTCGTCGGAACCGGCGTAGCGCCCGAGGAGGGCCGCCCAGGCGCCCTGGAGCAGCGTGTTGAGGGTCAGCCGATGCCGCCGCGCGAGCTCCTCCAGCCGGGCGTGCCGCTCGCGGCCGAGGGTCAGCTTGCAGTCTTCGGGGTCGCGCCGCTGCCGCGCCGCCGCCGTGGTGCCCGCGTGGTTGGCGTCGTGGGCGTCCTCGGCGGAGGCCACGGGGCGCGGCACGCCGACCTCGGTGGGCTCCGTGAAGCCGGCGAGCTCGGCCCGGAAGAAGGCCTCGGCGGCGGCGAGGTCCTGCCGCTCGAGCCAGGTGATGTAGTCGCGGTAGGGGCGCGGCGTGGGGAGCGCGAGGTCGCGGCCGGCGACGAAGGCGTTGTAGTAGCGGAGCACCTCCGCGAGGACGAGCGGCAGCGACCATCCGTCGAGGAGCAGGTGGTGAAACGTCCACACCAGCCGATGCTCGCCGGCGGTGAAACGCAGGAGGGCGAGGCGCATGAGCGGCGCCCGCTTCGGCTCGAAACCCCGCTGGCCGTCGTCGGCCAAGAAGCCGGCGAAGCGCGCCTCGCGCTCGCCGGCCGCGAGCTCGCTCCAATCCTCGCTCGAGAGCGGCAGCGCGACGGCGCGCCGCACCGCCTGGAGAGGCCGCTTCTGGCTCTTCCACACGAACGCCGTGCGGAGCACCGCGTGCCGCTCGATCACCCGCTCCCAGGCGCGCGCGAAGGCGGTCGCGTCGAGCGGCCCGGCGAGCGCGCAGCTCAGCTGCTCGACATAGACCCCCGACTCCGGGCTATAGAGACTGTGGAACAGAATCCCCGCCTGGAGGGGGGACAGAGGATAGAAATCTTCGAGGTTTTGCGTCGCCACGTTACCTAGGTGTTCGAAGCTCGACGAAAGAGGGCAGCGGCCTCGACGGGCAAAATGGTCGCGAATACTGGATCTTTCGCCGGCGTTCTCGTGACCTCACGTTGATCCATCGCCGGCCGGACGGCCAACCGGCGTCGGCTCGAAGCCGAACGCCTGAGATTGGCCCCGGATGCCATTTTTGGGCCATCATTGCCCGCTGAAGCTGCGGTCTGAGAGGAGACGCCATGACGCCCACGGCGCTGAGGACAGTTGAGCTCGGCGCCACCGGTCTCGAGATCACCCGCGTCGGCTTCGGCGCCTGGGCGATCGGAGGCGGTGGCTACGAAGCGGGCTGGGGAGCGCAGGACGACGAGGACTCGATCGCGGCGATCCACCGCGCCCTGGCTCTCGGGGTGAACTGGATCGACACCGCGGCGCAGTACGGCTTCGGGCGCTCGGAACGTGTCGTCGGGCGCGCCCTGGCCGGCCTCGAGCCGCGCCCCTACGTCTTCACCAAGGGCGGGCAGCCCGAGGGACCGGGGAGGACCACGACACGGAGCCTCCGGCGCGACTCGCTGCTGCGCGAGGTGGAGGGCAGCCGCGAGCGCCTCGGCGTCGAGGCCATCGACCTCTACCAGATCCACTGGCCGGTCCCCGATGCGGAGATCGAGGAGGGCTGGTCGACGCTCGCCGAGCTGAAGGAGCGCGGGGTGGTGCGCCACATCGGCGTGTCGAACTTCAACGCCAGACAGCTGCGGCGAGCGCAGGCCATCGCGCCGGTGGAGACCCTGCAGCCGCCGTACTCGCTGATCGACCGTCGGATCGAAGTGGAGATCCTCCCGGTCGCCGAGCGCGAACGGATCGGGATGATCGTGTACTCGCCGATGGCCTCCGGCCTGCTCTCCGGCGCGATGACGCGGGAGCGGATCGCGGCGCTGCCCGCGGACGACTGGCGCCGGCACAGCGAGCAGTTCCGCGAGCCCCAGCTCACCCACAACCTCGAGCTGGTGGAGCGGCTGCGGCGGGTCGCCGCCCGCCACGACACCACGCCGGGGGCGGTCGCGGTGGCCTGGACCCTCCGCAACCCGGCCGTGAACGGGGCCATCGCCGGCTTCCGGCGCCCTGAACAGGTCGATCCGATCGTGGCAGCGGCGAACCTCGCGCTGGATAAGCACGACATCGCCACGATCCTAGGGAGGAAGTGAGACCGCCGGGGGGGTGACAGACCGAGACGCGGTTCGAGAAGCCGGCGGCAGCTCCATCTCGCTCGTGCTGGTGCGCCCGCCCGCCGTCACCTCTTGGATCGCCTGCCCCTGGTCGGGGGTTGTACGAATCCGGCGAAGCGGCCGCGCGCCGCCGGCCCGGCTTTCGCCGCCGGCGAGCTCCCGCCGGCAGCATGAAGCGCGCCTCCCCGCGCAGCTGCGAGCGCCAGTTCGGCCCGCCTCGGCGTTCGTCCGTCCCTAGCCGCTGGCGGCGACGGGTAGTCGAGGGCACACCGTCCGTATGCTCGACAGTGCTACTCAATGAAGAGGAGCTCAATAGGTCGGCAAGGCCGTTGAAAGCCTTCAACACACACCTTCGTCTCGTCGCCGCCGCGATCGTCGCGGGCGCGGCTCTGCTCGTCGGCAACGCTGCGCCGTCGGCGGCGCAGAACCTCCTCAAGGTCTCAGGTGATCGACGCCGAGACTGGGCTCGGGAAGACCTACACCAATCCGGCGAACACCGCCTTTCGACCGATCCAGGACATCGCAGCCTTCGCTTGCTCCTGACGGCGACGCCGAGCTAGCACGGCGAAGAGGGCCAGCACATGAGCACTTCCGGCTAGGGCTCGATCCAGCCGAGAAAGGACGAACAGAAATGTCTTCCCTCTGGCAAGACCTATCCTACGCCGCGCGCCTGATCCGTCGCTCTCCCGGGTTGGCATCGACCGTCGTCCTTATCCTGGGGCTCGCGATCGGTGTGAACACGGCCATTTTCGGCGTCGTCGACACGGTCCTGATACGCCCCCTCCCCTATCCGAATTCCGAACGCCTGGTGGTGCTGGGCGAGCACACCCAATACGCCGATTTCGGACCGACCACCCCCGGCAATTTTCTCGACTATCAGCGGCGGCTCCGCGGCTTCGATGTCGTCGCCGCCATCGTGCCGCGCAGGCTGACGCTGACCGGCCGCGGCCTGCCCGAGCAGCTCAAGGGACAGATCGTCTCGACCAATTTCTTCGACCTGTTCGGTATCTCGCCCTTTCTGGGGAGGGCTCTCGACCCTAAGCTCGACAAGCCCTACGGCGCCCGGTCCGCCGTTTTGAGCTATGCCGCCTGGCACCAGCACTTCGGGGCGGATCGAACCGTGATCGGTCGCCACGTCTCGCTGGACGGTCAGAGCTTTACGATCGTCGGCGTCATGCCGGAGTCCTTCGCCACCCCGCTGGCGGCTCAGATCTGGGTCAGCCCCCGATACGAAGCGCCGGAGCCCACCGGCGACGCCAAGCCGGAGGTGATGCAGGACCGCGGCAACTACCTGTTCCTGCGCCCTTACGCCCGCCTGCGCGCGGGAGTGTCGCTGGAGCGAGCGCAGGCCGAGCTGCGGTCGTTGTCTCAACACCTCGAGGAGCAATTTCCTGGCGCCAACTCGAACAAGGTCGCCTCGCTGGTGCCGCTGCGGGAATGGCTGGTCGGGGATATCGGAGTCTCTCTGCTGATGCTACAGGCCGCCGTCGGCTTCATCCTGCTGATCGCCTGCGCCAACGTAGCGAATCTGCTGCTGGCTCGGGGAGCCGTGCGGCACCACGAGATGGCGTTGCGCTTGTCCATCGGAGCGAGCAGGAGCCGGCTGATCCGGCAGATGCTAACGGAGAGCCTCGTGCAGGCCCTGCTCGGGGGCCTCCTCGCGGTTCCGGTGGCGATCGCCGGGCTGCGCCTGCTCTCCGCTTTCGGGCCGACCACCATACCGCGTCTCCACGAGCTGAGGGTGCACCCCGCGATGCTGCTGTTCGCTCTCGGCGTCTCCCTCGGCACCGCCCTTCTCGCCGGCATCTTTCCGGCGTGGCGGGCCTCCTGGGCGGGTCTCGCCGAGGCTCTGAAGCAAGGCGGGCGAACCGCCATCTCGGGTGGCAGATGGCTGCGCCGGTCCCTCGTCGTCCTCGAGGTGACGCTCTCCGTCTCGCTCCTGATCGTGCTGGTCCTCCTCGTTCGCAGCCTCTCCAACCTGCTGAGCGTGGATCCGGGCTTCCAATCCCGGCAGGTCCTCGTCGCCGAGCTGTCGCTGCCGAGCTCGACGTACGACAAGGACGAGAAGGCCGAGGCGGTTTTCGACGAGATCCTGGAACGGGCCCGCGCCCTCCCGGCCGTGACCCGGGCGGGGCTGGTGGACGCCCTGCCGCTCGGCGTCAACGGTCTGGAGGGGAAGCTGTTGGTCGCCGACCGTCCCGCCCCGGCCGGCGACGCCGAACCGACCACCGAGAAGCGCATCGCCAGCCCGGGCTACTTCGAAGCGATGGGCATTCCGCGCCTCCGAGGCCGCTATTTTCTCCCTTCGGACGATCGGACCGGCACCCCGGCGGCCATCGTCAACGAAAGGCTTGCACGGAGGATGTGGCCCAACGAGAGCCCGCTCGGCAAGAGGATCGGCTGGGGCGGCCGCTGGATGACCATCGTCGGTGTCGTCGGCAACGTCCACCAGTCGAGCCTCGAGGAAGATCAGACGCTCGACAGCTACGCCCCATACAGGCAGGCGGCCTGGGTGCGCTCGATGGCGGTGGTGGTGCAGAGCCGGAACGATCCGACTCTCCTCCAGAAACCGCTGCGCGCGGCGCTCATGGAGGTCGACCGGAACCTGGCGCCGACCCGAGTGTCGCCCCTCCGCGACCTGGTGATCGCCTCGTATGCCCGGCGTCGATTCCAGACCGTCCTGATTTCAGTCCTGGGCGCGCTGGCGCTTCTTCTGGCCGACATCGGCATCTACGGCGTGATGGCCTACACGGTGAGCCAGAGGACGCAGGAGTTCGGCATCCGGCTGGCGCTCGGCGCCGAAAGAGAAGGGCTCTTTCGGCTGGTGATCCAGGAAGCCTTGTCGATCGCCTGTCTGGGGCTGCTCGCGGGAGCCCTGGCCGCCCTGGCGATGGTGCGCCTGATCCGCTCGCTGCTCTTCGGCGTGGAGGGCACCGATTTCGTCAGCTACCTGGTACCCTGCCTCCTGGTGCTCTTGGCGGCTCTCTGGGCCAGCTATCTGCCCGCGAGGCGAGCGATGAAGGTCGAGCCGCTCGTCGCCATGCGGGAGAGGGGCTAGTGCCTGGGGCACCTTTTCTTACTGTAGTTGTAATTTGGCTTACTTCGGCACCAAGCTTCGTCTGGAGCCGAACCTCCTAGAGCTGTCCGAAGCTGCTCCAAATCATTAGGCCGGATCTTATTCCAGCGGAGCGCGGAACTCCTTTCCGATCTGCGCGATACCCGACCGTCAGTGAAAAAACTTAGTTCGCTTGTGATGGGAGCCGGGCCCACCCAGTGAGTAGCCGACCCTTACAAGCACAGAATCCTCAGACATTGTTGCCTGCCAATTGCTGCAGGCAACAAGCAGGAGAATCGCGACAGCGATAGCCCTTAAGGAAAAGTTGACTTACTGATGCATCAGGATGCGTGCGTTCACTGTGGCACCGTCGGATCGCCTTTTTCTCTCGCGGGCAGGGACCAGGCGGGCAACAACATCAGAGCTTAGTGTCCACTCGCCGCTATTCTTGGCGCAGCTCGCAGGCCGACAGTCCGGAAGACTTCATCCACAAATGTTTTGCAGGGGGCCATTTGCCGAGTGTGCTCGCGTTGTGTAGGAGTCACATCTGGAAAGAAATTCAGTCCATAGACAGCGAACTGTGAGGTCGACCCGTCCAAATCGAGGCTACCAAAGTAGGACGAGCTGTCGCTGATTGTGAGATCCGCTTTGCAGGTCGGAAGCTTTAGTGACAATACCTGAACCTTTTCCAGCAAGGTCGACCAGCTGGAAGCTGATATCGTAAGTTGGTCGACCTTGCTGCCATCTGTGCTGACCAAGGCAACGATTTTCTTACCGGCATCTCGCAACCAGACCACTTTATATAGTTTACGGTTCTCGCTACCTACCTCTAGGCGGATCTCACTCCGTCCTCGCGGCAGCTCTGAGGCTATCGACCTGACTCGCTCGAATGCGGATTTTTCCTTCCAGGCCCACATACTCCCGCTCAGATGGTCTCGGACGACCCTGCCGCGAGAACCACCCGTGTTCTGGACAGCACGATCGATAGCGCGATTGTAAAAATCATAGTGCGTCGCCGAAGGGCTTGCGACGCCTACGATGGCCGGCAATAGTAGAGCGCACAAGATTCTCGGTGTCATCTCGGCACCGTGTTGTCCTGACGCCGAAGCTTTTTCCTGGGATCGGCAGGCGTTGAGGTAGGATTCTTTACTTTCTTGCTGCCGTAGGTAACCTCATCGGAGGCATTCAGCCTAGCTGCTTTTATTGCGGCAGCATATGAGCCCTCAAGCTCAGCCTGAGCGAAGCTTGACAGGTGAGCCGCGAACAGTGAGATCGCAAGGATGCGTGATTTCATTGCGGCATCCGCGGATCGCCCTTTCTCTTTCGCAGGTAGGGAGGAGTTATCCTGGGATTCGGAACTTTCAGTCCTCCGAATGTCGTACGAGGCGAGTTTCTCTTTAGGAGGTTTTCCATTCGCGAACTCCGCGCGGAGATGTAGCGGACCGAATGGAAGAGCTTGCCCTTTTTAATCGTTGGTGGCTCCGTTCTGGATGGCGTGGCTACAGCTTGTAGCAGAGCGGCTGGTTGAAGGCGCTCTACATCGTTCCCCGCTTCGTCGATCGAGAGGCTCCAGGGGCACGTCACCTCGGCGTTACCTGTCTCGAACATACATTCTGTTTGCAGGGCAGTGCGTTATCATTTTTTTGCACTTGACGACCAGAAGATCTGAGAGCGATTTCTCTTATCAAAGCCGATAATTTTTCTGCTTCTAGGGCCGGCCACATCAATCGCTAACCCCGAGTCTCCAAGACTGAAGGCGGATACCGGAACCTCGCTCGCTGACCTCCAGATCCGTTGAATGCCGCCTTGCCCTTCAAGAACGTTGACGGAGCACTCGACTGGTCGATCCTCGGCGTATCTACACTCACCCATGGCAGCCCTGCCAGCACTCCTCGCCAGGAGCCACAGAACAATCGAATGCGACAGTTTATAACGGCTTCCTTCGCTCGAGACGAACAGCTCCTGCCCTGAAAGGAGCCAGGCCGCGCCTGATGAGATGGCAATAACCTGATCAACCTCGGAATTGTTCGCGATCTGAACACGCTTAGCACGACCCGTCTGATGATCTATCGTGACGAGAGCTGCTGCGCCGCTGTTCTCCCAGCACACGAGATCGCCATTCCCGAGAAAGGTAGGGTACAAGCACACGCTGTCAACACTGAAAAGATCACCAATTTGAGCGGCGCCGACGGGTAACAGCCACATGTCGCAACGATCAGACGACTCGCCGCCACCACAAAGAATCGCTCTCCCGGAATCGCTCACCGCCGCCATAGCCTCTAGGGGCCGTGGCATCGACAACTCGCGAACACCCTGGACGGCTCCTCTCATGGATGCGATAACCACTCTTCCCGGCTCCTGATGGCCACGCAGGAGCGCCGCAAATCTGTCTTCCCCCAAGCGAAGCGCCTCTTTAAAAGTGCTCTTAGGGAAGATGAGCGGCAAGCGTTGAGGCTGAGAGCCAGAGCTGAAAGCGCAAAGCTCGTCCGTTAGCGGACACGGGAAGATCGCCTCCGCCCTCTTCAGGCCGGGGGATAGTGTGGAGGCAGATCCCTTCCAGCAAAGGAGCGCAAGGCTGATGGCCAAAATTTGGATCGAGGTTATGGGCCTATTCATTTCAGCGCCTTCCTCCGGCAGTCTCGATGACAGTTCCGTCGATTGAGAAAGTACCACCTTCGAGAATGGACGGCCATGCATCAAAGAGATTGACTTGGTTACCTTGTGAAGGTGGCGAACTCTCCTCCGCACGGACTGTCTTCTCGAAATCGAGCGCCCCCTGTGATTCATATCCAGTAGAGTTTGTCCTTATTGTAGAATCGCCGGCCTTGTATCTTTCTTTAAGTGTCTTGCCTGTGTCCAATGTTTCCTCCCCATGGTACAGCTCGTGGCCTATGCTCGCGACATTCTTTGTCTCTCTGAAGGGAACTGAGACTCGCTGAACAAGTGATATTATTTTCATTGTCCCAGCATCCCTGGTAATCACCTGTTCAGAGTCTATCCGCGATCCCGGCTTGGCTTTTTCTTGCCGATCAAAGAGCATCATAATGCGAGGATCTCCCGCGATGCGATCGAAGAGCGCCTTAAATGAAGCACTTCTTTCTCGACCTTCATCTATCGTCGATTTCAGCCAAGCTGGAACCATGGCATCTAGGCCGTTTGGGTCAAAGAATTTTAAGGGATTGTCGCGGCTCAGAACGTACCGATTAAGAGTCTGGGGCACAAGAAGGGTCGCAAAATGTCTATCCATGCTAAGGAATCTCCCCGTCACCGTTCCGTAGTGCCGAGCATGCATGTAGTCCAGGTCATCCCCCGTACCCGCCACGCTCGCCAGGTCCCGCTCGTGCCCGGTGAACTTCATCCGCTCGGTGTCCTGGTTGAAGGGCGTCGCTTCTTCGCCGAAGGGGAAGTAGGCGTGGTAGGCGAGCTGCGCGTGGTTCTGGTCGGTGATGAGGCGGGGGGTTCCCAGGTGGTCGAGGTGGAAGTGGTGGATGGCTCCGGTGTTGGGTAGCTCGGCCGCCAGCAGCACGCCATCGCGGTAGATGCTGTCCTCGACGTCGCTCCCCGTCCAGTTGTAGCCGCTCGCCTCGTAGGTACGGAGAACTTTGCCGGCGAGGTCGCGGATGGTCCAGCGGTCGAAGCGGACGGAGGTGCCGGGGATGCCCGGCTGGTAGCTCCACAGACGCTCGTCGTCGGCGTCGTAGAGGTAGAGCCATTCCTGGCTGCCGTTGACGTAGTGCTTGAGCTGGTTCAAGCCGTCGTACTCGTAGGTCGCGCCGTTCCAGGCCGTCAGGTTCCCCGCCGCATCATAGGTCGTCCCCGCTCCGTTCAGGCGGTTGGTCGCCGAGCTCGTCGGCGTGTTGCGGGCGCCGGTGGCGCCGATCGACTGGATGTTGCCGAAGGCGTCGAAGGCGTAGGTCTGCGCCACCGGCGTGGTCGAGTCCTGCGTGTCGAGCGGCAGCGAGCCCGAGGTCAGCCGGCTCACTCTGTCGTCGAGGAAGCGCCCGGCGCCGATCTGGGTGATGTTGCCGGCGCCGTCGTAGGCGTAGTTGTCCGTCTTCCAGAGCGTCGGCGCCCCTACCTCGGTCCCGAAGGTCGCCGCGATTGATTGCGACCGCTGCATCGCGTTGGGATCGTTGGTTTGCGTGTCGACGATGCCATTGCCATGCGTCACCTGGGCGACCACAGGTTCGGCCAGTAGGTGATCGAGGAGGCGCCTTCTCGATTCACTCTCGACGCATAGCATCCGCTGGGTCAATTTGCCGTACCCGCAAACCGGGCAGATAGCTGGCAACGAAAGCCGCCGTCAGTGAAGCAATGATGACTGCTACCCGAACCCCGGAATCTCCGGCTGCAATACCGTACAGCTGAGCTGCAATATACCTTTCCGTGAATGCAGCGACTAAAAGCCCGGCCGCCGCTCCAACAACTGCTGGCAAGAAGCCGTCCTTCATCACCAGTAAAATAAGGTTGCGAGGGAGCGCACCAAGCGCTATGCGGACCCCGAGTTCATACCTGCGCGACTCCACCGCGTAGGCAATGGCTGCGAAGATTCCAACCGCCGCGAGAACGAGGGCGAGTGCGCCATAGATCGACAAAAGCGTCGCACCCATCTTCCATGGCCTAATCTGAGGCTCCACCAAATCCCCGAGAGGCTCCACATCGATGTAGGGGAGGTTCGGCGCCACCGCCTGGATCTCGCGGCGCACTGCTCGAGCGAAGATCTCTGAGTCGCCTGCCGCTCGAACGAAAAGAGCTCGCGAGGTGATAAAGGCAGGCGTCTGGAACAGCGGAATGAACACCTGGATGGACGGCTTCTCAGGCAGAAGTTGGCTCCGGCGAGAATCTTCGACAACGCCGACGATCGTGGCGCAAGGATTCTTGTCACTACCGATGACAATACATCTACCAAGCGGGCTTCTGTCGGGCCACAGAAGGTGAGCTGCCGTCTCGTTGAGTACAGCCAACCGCTCGCGGCCCCGGCTATCCTCGTCCGTTAACGTCCGTCCTAGGCGGAGGGTCGTTCCCACAGTCGTGAAATAACTTCCAGCCACACCGCTTAAAGAAACGCCTCCTGAGGCGAGGTCGTTGACCGGTCCAAGTCCTGGAACCTCTAGGGAGGTTCCAGAATAGTTCTGGAATGGTATGCCTGTCGCAAGACTCACCCGTGTTGCTCCCACGAGATGCCGGAGCCGGCCTAGGGCGCTAGCGTAGAACTCTTCCACTTCGGACGGTGTGTAGCCCATGCTCGCAAGGTCGAGAGTCGCAACCAGCGTATGGTCTGTGTCGAGTCCAAGGTGCAAACGTCGCACGTTCCGGAGGCTCTGTACCAACAGGCCGGCGCCAATCAGGAGAAGAACTGTGAGAGCTACCTGCGCCGCAAGAAGAAACCGGCGCAAGCGCGAGCGTCCAGGAGCGCCTTCATGGCCTCCCGCCTTCATCGTTGCCGTAAGATCATACCGTCCAGCCCAAAGAGCCGGCCCGACGCCAGTGAGAAGCCAGGCCCCAGAGCCCAAAAGAATGAAGATTAGGAGCGAGCGTAAGTCGAAGAAACTTGTCGGAATTGTGCCGACAGGAAGGAGGTAGGTCGCGGCGACAATGTTGCCGGCGCGAGAAACCGCATAGGCAGCCAGTCCTCCCAAGAGCGCGAGAACCAGGCTCTCAAGTAGCAAGAGACGGATAAGCCTCGCCCGTCCGGCTCCCAAGGCTAGCCGGACCGCGAGCTCGCGCCGTCTCTCTAGAGTTCGCACAATGAGTAGCGAGGCGACGTTAAGGCAGGCGATCAGCAGCACCGCAGCAGACATCGCGCCGAGCCACTCCGCGAGTCGCGCTTGTTGTTGGTTATCCGGGCTCCTCCCCTGTTGCACGGGACCCAGAACAACTCTCTGACGGCTCCTCGACCGAACATTCGCGAAGGATTCGCCTAGCGCAGCGCTGGCCTGTTCCTCTGCCGCCGCGATAGACGCGCCTCGTCGCAAACGGGCAACGAGTGAGACAAAGTAGTTGTTGCGTTGCGTAGACCAGTGAGGCCCAGCCCAGAGTGAGCCAGCGGCCCCGATGGGCAACCAGACGTCGATGGGAGTGAGATCGATTCCGGTGAAACCGCGCGGCAGGACGCCCACCACCGAGTAGACGTCTTTGCCGACCGCGAGGCTCTTCCCCAGAATCTCCGGCGTACCGGCAAAAGCTCGATGCCAGAGTTCCCAGCTCACCATGGCCACTAAGCCGGGATGCTCGGGATCGCCCTCGGCCTCGGTAAAGAGCCGACCGCGCACGGGTACGACGCCGAGGAGAGGCAAGAAACTCGACGTCACCAAACAGGCTGGAACCTGCCTTGCCGCGGCGCTTCGTCCGACAGACACAGAGGTCCCTACATACGCTGCGAGACTTTTGAACGCCTTCACGCTCCCGGCGAGATCTGTGAAGGTGGGATAGGCCGAGATACTCTGGGGTCCAGCAGGCCCTGACGGATCGACTAGATAGAGTCGCTCAACCAAAGTCGGGTCTTGCACATGTGCCGGGAAGCGCAACAGTAGGGTGTCAAGAACACCGAGCATTGTCCCGTTCGCGCCGATCCCCAAACCGAGAGCAAGGACGGCCGACAAGAGGAGCGCAGGTTTACGGAGGAGAGTCCGAGCGCTGTAAGCGAGATCTTGGCCGATCATTCTGTTGAGTATAGAACTCAGGGGCGGCCGCCGTCGCGGCCGCCCTGCAGCGACTTCGCCCTAGGAGAAGATCCAGCTCCGGCAGGAGCAGGAGGCGCTCGCCTTGCCACAGCTACATTGAGCGCAGGAGAGCCAGTCGCAACTCGCCGAGCACTTGCCCGCGCTTCCGCAGTTGACCGAACAGCCAGCGAGGCAAGAGCCATCGTCCGGCGTCCCGTCCGGAGGATTTGGCTGATTCTGCGGGTTGACACGACCGGCGTCAGCCGACAGCGATCATAGGCCCGGGGGAGCTCAACCGCGAGGTCGTCCAGCCGGAAGCGAGCTCCAGGGCCGTTCTCGTGAAGAAGTGTCGCCACGTCGTCGAATCGCTGTTGTGAGACGCCACGCCCCGGCCCCAGCGCAGGCAGGAGTCCACCGTCCTCTGCCTCGATCCCCCTCGCCCCTCCGGCTGATTCCAAGTCAAAGATGAGGATTCTCTTCTCCTCGCGCAGCGTGACCGTCAGACGATCACCCAAGAGGTCGATCCTAGCGTCGTCCGACCGCAGGACGGTCTCTGCCACCGACGCCCGAGTCTGAATCGTGAAGAGCTCGTCAGAAAAGCCGCTTTTCGATTCATCGAGAGCAATCACGATGCTTCGATCGCCCGTCGTCCTGAGGAGCATTTCGCCTTCGTAAGTATCGACTCCGGCCGCTCGAGCGACCAGAGGCCATGCCAACACCATCCCTGTCAACAGGAAGTGCCTTAGTGAGATGACTCGCATGTCTTGTCTCTCCTTTTGTTCAGCAGAAGGTCGGTCCTCGAATTCTTATTGCGGGACTGGCGTCGTGCAGATACAGGAGACGCCCGCGTTATCCTGCGAGCACCAGGCGCAGTTCAAGGGAGGAGTGCAGTCGACGCTACAGGTGTCGGATCCGATGATTTTGATCGCGTTCGGGCGAGTCGCACTACAGGACGCTTTACAGGGGCCTCCCGCAGAGCCCGGACCGTTGTATTGGTTCTGCGGATTGGCTCGGCCCTCCGCTGCAGTGAGAGCCTCAAGGCCGAGGGGAACGCCGCCTGCCTCGACCTCATCGAGATTCAGCGGCGTGCCATAATGAAAGCCCAGACTCACTGCATCGCCGACGACAGTGACCGCGAGTGTCCTGGCGCCGCTCGGCACCAGGCCGCTCCCCGAGCCGACGGCGCCCTTGAGCGCGAAGATGAAGACCTTTCCTTGATCCTGTAAGGCTACGATGAGGCTCTCACCAGATCGGTGATAGACCTCGCACTGCTTCGACCTCTCATGAATGGGCGTGTCGAGAGCTGCCTCGATTTCGACCTGATAGAGACCACCATTCGGCCCTCCGACGGCGACGATCACGTGGTGGTCATCCAGGTTTCGCAGCACGGCTTCTCCCTTTGCCTCAGGAGCACCGTGGTGGGCGATCGTGAACGCAGGCGCTTTGACCTCCTGCGAGCTGGCGACTCTCACCACGCCTGCAAGCACGAATACCGCCACCATCACGACTAAGTAGCTACGTTTCATCGTCCCTCCAATTCTCCGGCTTTCGCATCACCGGTCCCGATCTCGCCGAATTGCGAGGCCGGGTTTCTGGTTAGGCTCTCCGGGGTTGATCTCCGCCCAAGCTGGCCCCAGCGTCCGCGCTGTGAACCGATATCCGTCGTCGGTCAGTTCGTAATGAACCCTCCGACAGACAAGCCCTGCCCTCTCGAGGGCCTCCAGGTTGCGTTGAACTACGAAGTGCCTCCATCCACGTCTCGCCAAGCGGTCAGCCAACCAGCTGACCTCACCGCCAAGGAAGGCAGTCGAGCAGCCGAGTCCGAAGAGTTCGGCCCTGAATCGGTCGAACGCCTTCCTCCCGTCTCACCTCGGCTCCGCCTTCCGGTAATTCACGCCCTCTCCTGTCGCACTTGCCGATCAAGCGACACTATCCAGCAACAAGCATTCAGTCATAAGCAGCTGTTGTCAATCCACTTAAAATGTATAGCCCACGGCCGCCTGCCCTGATCTGGGTGGCGTGCCGTACAGGATGCGGCCACGATTCTCGCCGAGGGAAAGCACAGCGGGATCGTCAACTCCACGACTTGACTGACCAGCTTGCAGATGCGCTAGACTGCGGTCATCATGAGCAAGGGCAGAGAGCAGGTCTCGCTGACAGACCACGAAGTCGAGCGAGCGCGCACAGCGCTCGTCACGATGACGCGGATTCGCGGATTGACACTGCAGGATCTCGACGACCGCACCGGTCACCAGCGCGGCTACTTCAG
This sequence comes from uncultured Acidobacteriota bacterium, assembly GCA_963755825.1. Taxonomy (GTDB): domain Bacteria; phylum Acidobacteriota; class Thermoanaerobaculia; order Multivoradales; family UBA5704; genus DATBQN01. The sequence continues at coordinate 24,723 of CAVWLA010000003.1, forward strand.
CCAGATCTTCGGCGGCCGCCTGGCGTTGCGCTACCGGCACATCGTCGAAGTTCTCGCGGCGATCGAGGTCGACCCGAACCTCTTCTTCCGCCTGCTCCACCCGACGGACGTCGAGCGGGAGCTGAACCGCGACCTTCTCCGGCTGTTGATCGGCGACCCCGGCGAGGCCGCGCCGGCTCCACGCGGCCGGCGAGCGGACCCTGCCAAGGCGCCGCCGAAGCGGCGGGCGCCTCGCCGCGGCAAACCGAAGAAACCGAAAGACCCCTAGTTTTTTCTACCGAGCGAAATCCTTCTCGCGGGAGCGGAGGCTCGCCGCCGCGGTGCGCAGCAACACCGCGGTGAGCCGCTCGGCGCGGACCGCCTCATCGACCAGGAGGAGGACGGCCGTCGCCTCGCGCCGGATACCGAGCGCTCGGAATGCCGCGAGCATCTCCGCGATCAGCGGCCCGACCTCCGCGGCGCGGTTCTCGCGCAACCAGAATTGAGCCAGGTCGAGCGAGAGGAGCGCCGCGTCGTAAAGGAGGCGATGGCGCAGGAACCCCGCCCGCGCTGCGAGGAAGGCCGCCTCGGCGGCGCCCATCTCTCCCAAGCCGGCCGCAATCTTTCCCTCGACCCAGCGAAGGCGTAAGTGATCGCCCTCCTTCCCATGATCGCGGTAGAGCTTCCGGTGCGCGCGGACGAGCTCGCGCCCTTCGGCGAAGTGGCCAGAGTCGACCTGAAAGGAGATCAAGCTGTGCACGCCCGCTAGCAGAAGCTCGGGGTCGCGGTCGCGTTCGAGCAGGGTGATGCCGCGGCCGAGAAGGGCGATCGCCTCGGTCAGATCGCCGTGATAGCCCTTGGCGATTCCCTTGTTTATGAGCGTTCTCCCGGCGAGGTGAGTTTCTCCCTGCCGCCGATAGATGTTGAAGGCGTGATCGAGGAGGAGGAACGCCTCCTCGAATCGCCGCACGGCGCGGTAGATCGAGGAGGCCATCCACGCCAGCTCCGCGGCGAGGAGCGGATCTCCCGTCCCCATCTGGGCCCGTGCCGCGGCGCGCAGGAAATCGGCCTCCGCGTGCCGAAAGTCGTTCGTCACGCGCCGCGCATTGGCAAGCTCCGCGTAGGCCCTCGCCTGCAGGTCGAGGACGGCTCCCTCCGCGTAGAGCTCCGGGACCAGCTGCTCCGTTACCGCCACGATGCCCACCGCCACGGCGAGCAGCTCCTGCGGATCGCCGTGCCGGAGCGTCCTGACCTCGTCCAGCGCCGCTTCGCAACGCCGCAGCTGCGCTTCATCGCGGAGTCGAGCTCTTGCCGGCGCGTCGTCGAGGTCCAGCACCCTCCCGCCTCGCGTCACGCCGGCACGGGCGTGGCTCACGACCGCCCGGCGAACCGCCCGGCGGATGGCGAACTCGTAGCACGAGCCATCGTCCGCGGCCTCGGTCAAGCCAGCTGCGAAGAGAGGGGCAGCCAGGGGGCCGAGCCGCCGGCGACACCGCGGGCAACCTTTCAACAGGTGGACCGTGACGGCGTTCCGGACTGTCCGGTCGGCCTTTCCGGTGAGAAACGCGTCGAGCTCCTTCGGTGTCGGATGCTTTCGCACGGCTACCGAACCCCTCCCTTTCAGTAGATGCAGGACTTCATTATGCCATGCAAGCGGCCGAGAACCACGCCATGAAGAGCACCTCCGGGGCCAGGAGCCCTGACCCCGGAGGTCGAATCCTCCGCCGTGTCTCAGGCGCGCCGAATCGGCTCCGCAACGCTCATCGGATACGAAGAGGATCGAGCGCCAGGCACTCGCCCGCGGAGATGGCCCGGTAGGGCACGCCGCGCAGGTGGGCGGGCGGAGCCGAGCGCCTGGCGACATCTTTCACTCCCAATGGATCGATGGCGGAGCCTTCCGCGGCCGAGGCGGTCTGGAGGGTATCCCTGCCCGCCAAACGGTTGGCGCCATCCCACGGTTGGCTCAGCCATTGCCAGATCTGTTCGAGGACACTGGGCGATTGGCCGTGGTGAAGCGGTACCGCGGCGGCCGGGCTCGGCAGGGCTGCGAGCAGGAGCGCGGCGGTCAAAGCTGCGGCGGGAAGATGGATGGCCTTGCGCGACATCGGAACCTCCTAGTCCCGCGGTGGTCACCGGCGGCCGTCATGGTCGCGGCGCCGCGGGCTGAGCGAACGCACCCAGTCTCTACCTAAAAGTCCTAGTGCTTCCGGTGACGGCCTCCTAGCCAGGCAGGCCACTCCGATGGGCGGTCGTGTCCCGGCATGACTTCACCCCGATCGAGGCCCGCGGCGCAAAGTTTCGACACCGGGTGTCGAACCGCCCGTCCGCTTTCGTACTTTTGCGCTGGACAGCAGGGATTCAGGGCTCGGAACGGCTGTGGATGAACAGAGACCACGTTGACAGCTTCATCGCTTCATCCGTACGATCGACAGCATGAATCTTCAAGATAACGATTCAGATCTACATCTGGAGCAGAGGAAACGACGGAGCGACGAGCGTCGCCGCCTGCGGCTGGCGTTCGGTCGGCGGATGGGCGATGCGCGGCGCGCCAAGAGGCTCACCCAGGACGAGCTCGCCGCGGCGATCGACGTCCGCCCGTGGATGATCAGCCGTTACGAGTTAGGCCACTCGGCGCCGCGGCTCGAAGTTCTCGTCCGCCTCCGGGGAGCTCTCGGAGTCACCCTCGACTTCCTTCTCGTCGGACTGCCCGAGGTATCTCAACCGGAGCGAGAGCGATGAGCGGCCTACCCTCTCTCCCCGTCGCTCTCGGACGGCGACTGCGGCGGCTCCGCCTGGACCGCGGCTGGACGCAGGCGAGCCTCGCGGCGCGCGTCGGCGTCAGGACCGAGACGCTCCGCCGCTACGAGAGGGGCGTCTGCCCACGCCTCGCTGTTCTCATTCGCTTCAGCCAGCATTTCGAGCTCGGCCTCGACGAGCTGGTGAACGGCCTCGGCGGCGATAGCCCGTGCCGTCGGGCCATCCTCCACCGTTTGGCCGCCTGCGAGGCGCTGAGCCCGCACATGGCCCAGCTCCTCTTCAGCCTGATCGACGCGGTGCTGGCGATCAACGACGTGGCGCAGAGCCGGACGGTACACCTGACCCGCACCGAGGCGCGCCCATGAGCCATCTCCGCGATCCGCTGGTCTACGCCTTCGCTCAGTCCCTTTCCGTTGCCGACTCCGGGGCCTTGCTCCACCTCCTCACCTGCCCGATCTGTGCCGCCAAGGCGGTCGCCGCCCTCGGCTGCCGGCCGGGCGGCATCATCACGGTTCGCAAGCCCGCACTTCCGACGTACACGGCGATCTTCGATCGCCTCGGCAGGCAGCCCGCCGCTGGGCTTGCCGCCGCGCGCGACACGGCACGTGAGCAGGTGGCGAGGCTCGTGACGGATGAGAACCTCCTGCGGGACATGGAGAGGCGTGCCGGCATTGAGCCGAGCCTCTCGACCTGGCCGCTCGCTTGGGAGCTGCGCTCGCGGGGTGTCGGCCTGCTCGTCGAGGACCCCGCACGAGCGGAACGCTTCCTTCGCCTCTCGATCGCCATCGGAGAGGTCGTAGCCCGCTCCGATGGGGGAGCCGGATTCTTTCTCGGAGCCTGGGTCGGGTTGGCAGCAGCGCGGCGCCTCTTAGGGGATCACGTTCGAGCCGCCGCGGCCCTCGACCATGCCGATCGCTATGTGCGGGACTCGATCGATCCCGACGAGCGCGCAACCTTCTGCCGCGAACTCGCGGAACTTCGTCGAGCCGAGGGTCGCTACGAAGAGGCCCTCGCTCTCTTCGAGCGCGCCGCCTCTCTCTTCGAGGATTTCGGGCAGATCGACGCCCAAGCGTCGGCATGGGTCGCCGAAGCGGAGCTCTACATTCGCCTTGAGGACTTCGAGGGCGCCTTGGAATGCTCTGAGAGCGCAGTGCAACTGGCGGCGGAAGGCATCGACCCTGTCCTCGCTCTCCGCGCCGGCCGCTGCGCGGCGGTCGCGTTGCTCGAGTCGGGCCTACCGAGGCAGGCTCGAGAAATCCTCGCGCCGATCCTCAAGCAATACGGCCCGGAGATGACACCCCGTGAGCGCGCCGAGCTCCTATGGATCGAGGGTCGCATCGCCACATGCCTCGGAGAAAAGGACTCGGCCCAGGAAAAGCTCTGGCGCGCCTGGTCTGCCCTGCAAGCGGTGGGCGAGCCTGTTCATGCCATTCGCGTCGCCCTCGACCTCGCCGAACTCTATACCGTGGAGTCGGACACCTTGAGCCTCCAGCAGGTTCTTACGGCGCTGGAGTCGTTCGTCCGCGGGAACGTCGCGCAGAACCTCGGTGAAGCGGTGCTCTCCTTGATCGAGGCGGCCAGGGGAGGTCGCCCGTTTCTTCCTCTGCTGGCGGCTCTCGGTGCGTTTCTCGTGCGCACGAGCGAGGAGGAATATCGCTCTCCCTGCGTTGCTCGGGGCAGCCGTGACCCGATGGACACCGACCATGAGAGCCCGTCCACCTCGTAGGAAGGGGGCTGCTCCTCTGGCTCAAGGTGGTACTGCGAAAGCGAAGAGGGTTCGGGCCGCCGCGGCGGGGGGAGGCTGGCCGCCGCGGTATTGGGACCTAAGAAGTCCCCCGGGCAAGGCTCCTCCAGGGGGTGAGGGCCGCCGCTGGGCCGATCCGTGCAGACCGGTCACCGTGGTAATCCTCTCGCAGGCCGACGCACGAACCAATCCCTTCCGAAGCGCCATTCGCTCGGTGTTACCCGAGTGTTACCAGGCTCCGGCCAGGATCGAGGCCGATCTCTAAGTCATTGATTTTACTTGGATTAATTGGTCGGGACGCGGGGATTTGAACCCCGGACCCCCTGAACCCCATTCAGGTACGCTACCAGACTGCGCCACGTCCCGACCGAAACTGCAGGAAGGCTGTTCAGGTGCCTCGGCGCGAGCTCAAAAGGGCGAGGAGATCTCTCGCCTCGTCGAGCGCTCGCTCGACCCCGGAACGCAGCCTTTGTATCCGTTCGTCGCCTTGGGTGTCAAGCGAGGAGGCGGAGCGGTCTTCGAGGAGGAGAGACGCTTGGAGGGGGGGCGCGGCGGGCTCTTGGGCGGTGAGCTCTGCCGCAGGGGCCGCGGCGGGGGCGTCGAGCTCAGAGGGAGCCTCGTCGTCTTTCCCGTCGTCGGCTCGGCTGAGGGTTCCGCCGGCGAGCTCGGCCTCGAGCTTTTTCTTGGCGCCGGCGATCGTGTAGCCCTCGTCGTAGAGGAGCTGCTTGATGCGGCGGATGATCTCGAGCTCTTTCTCGCTGTAGACCCGCTGGCCGGAGCGGCTCTTGCTCGGCGAGATGGCCGAGAACTCGGTCTCCCAGTAGCGCAGGACGTAGGGCTGGATGTCCAGCGCTTTACAGGCCTCTCCGATCTTGTAGTAGAGCCGCTTCTGGATCCGGGCCTTGGGCATCTCGGACTAGCTCGGCTCTTCCTCGCGGCGGCCCGGCGTGATGACGTCGCGCAGGCGGCGTGCCGGCCGGAAGCTCAGACCCTTGTGCGGCGGGATGAAGATCTTCTCGCCCGAGGTGGGGTTGACGCCGACGCGGCCCGGCCGGCTGGTGACCTCGAAGGTGCCGAAGTTCTTGATCCGCACCGTGCGGCCGACGCGCAGGCTCCCCTTGACCGTCTTGAAGATGGTCTCGACGATCTCGGCCGCCTCGAACTTGGTGAGGCCGCCGTGGCGCTCGTAGACCACGTCGATGAGGTCGGCCTTGGTCAGCCCGGGGTGCTCGATGGCTTTCTTTCTCGTCACCTTGGCATTCCGTTCGGGCGAACGCGAGCGTGCTCAGGAATCAGCCGGTCCGGCCTGAAAGTAGTGCCTGAAGTATAGGGGATCAAAGGGGCATCGACAAGAGCCGGATAGCGCAGGTGACACCTGGCGCGGGGGGCGCCGGCGCCTGCCGCGCGCTCGCCGATCGCTCTAGCGGCCGCGCTTCTCGTAGCGCTTCTCGTTGCGCCGGCGGATGACCAGGCGGACCGGCACGCCGGCGAGGTCGAGATCCTGGCGCAGCCGGTTCTCGAGATAGCGCCGGTAGTTGGCGTTGCGCGACAGCGCCCGGTTGGCGAACAGCATGAAGGTGGGCGGTGCGGTCGATACCTGGGTCGCGTAGTAGAGCTTCCAGGGGCGGCCGCCCTCGGCGGGCGGCTGCACGCGCTTGACCGCCGCCTCGAAGAGGCGGTTGACCTCGGCGGTCGTCAGGCGCGTGTTGTAGGCGGCGAGGGCGCGGTCGATGGCGGGAAAGATCTTCTCGACGCCGCGCGCGGTGAGCGCCGAGAGGTTGACCCGCGCCGGATCGGCGAGGAGCTGCTCCATCCGCCCCCAGGAGCGCTCGAGCGCCTCGCGCAGGTCGACGTCGAGGAGATCCCACTTGTTGATCGCCACCACCGCCGCCCGGCCCAGCTCCCAGATCGAGCCGGCGATGGCGAGGTCCCCCGAGGTCACCCCCTGCGCCGCGTCGATCACCAGGACCGCCACCTGGGCGCGCTCGATCTGCCGCCGCGCCATCATCACGGCGAGCTCCTCCGGGGCGCCGGAGACCTGGCTGCGGCGGCGGATGCCGGCGGTGTCGATGAAGAGGTAGGTGCGGCCGTTGCGGCTGAGCACGGTGTCGACGGGATCGCGGGTGGTGCCGGCCTGCGGCGAGACCAGCGCCCGCTCCTCGCCGACGATGCGGTTCAGGAGCGACGACTTGCCGACGTTCGGCCGCCCGACGATGGCGACCGGCGGCGCCTCCAGCCGCGGACCCGGCGCCAGATCGGCGGGGAGGATGGCGGCGATCGCCTGGCGCAGATCCTCGATCCCCTGGCCGTGCTCGGCCGAGATGAGGAGCTGGGGATCGATGCCGAGGGTGTAGAACTCGGGGAAGCGGGCGCGCGCCTCGGAGGTGTCCCCCTTGTTGACGACGAGGAGGGCGGGCTTGCCGGTCGACCGCAGCCGCTGCCACACCGCCTGGTCGCCGCCCACCAGCCCCTCGCGGCCGTCGACCACGACGAGCAGCAGATCGCTCTCCTCGACCGCCAGCAGCACCTGCCGGTTGAGGCCGAGCGGGTCGTCGCCGGGCACCAGGCCGCCGGTATCGATGAGCTGGACGGGGCGGTCGTCGGCGAGCTGGCCGATGCCGGTGATGCGGTCGCGGGTCACCCCCGGCTGGTCGTGGACGATCGACTTGCGGCTCCCCAGCAGGCGGTTGAAGAGCGTCGACTTGCCGACGTTCGGCCGGCCGACGATGGCGACGGTCGGGGTGAGCGCCGCGCGGCCGGCGGCTCCCACGGGGATGCTCGCGACATCGGTGACGGTGCCGATGCCGGCATCGCCGAGCTCGGCGGCGAGGCCGGCCGGGCCGGCGGTCTCCTCGCTCAACGCCGCCGCCCTTTGGCGGCGCGCGGCCGCGCCGCGCCGCCGCCTCCCCGCGCCGGCCGGCTCGGTTTCGGCTGCGTCCGCTGCCGGCCCGCCCCTCCCGCCGGCGCCGCGGGCAGGTCGACGAGGGTGAAGTCGAGGCCGCGGTGGCGCAGGTCGACCCCCACCAGGTTCACCTCCACCTCGTCGGCGAGCTGGAAGACGCGGCCGGTGCGCTCCCCCACCAGGCGGTGCGCCTCGGCCTCGAAGAGGTAGTAGTCGTCGCCGAGGGTGCGGATCGGCACCAGGCCGTCGACGTAGACGCCGGTGAGCTGCACGAAGAGGCCGAACGGCTGCACGCCGGTGATGCGGCCCTTGAAGCGCTCCCCCACCCGGCCGGCCATGAAGCGCACCTTCTTCCACTGCACCAGATCGCGCTCGGAGCTCTCCGCGCGGCGCTCGGTGGCGCTGGCGTGATCGGCGACGGCGGCCAGGCGCGGCGCCAGCTCGCTCTCCTCCGCCTGCCGCCGCGCGGCGTCGGCGCCGAGGCGCAACAGCGCCTTCAGCTGGCGGTGGACGATGAGATCCGGGTAGCGGCGGATGGGCGAGGTGAAGTGCGCGTAGGTCGGCGAGGCGAGCGCGTAGTGGCCGCGGCACTCGGGGCTGTAGACCGCCCGCCGCTGGGTGCGCAGCACCAGGCTGGAGACGAAGTGCTCCTCGGGGCGGCCGCCGATGCGCGACATCACCTCCTGGAGGGCGCCCGGCGGCAGCTCGTCGAGGTCGCCGTAGAGGTGGAGCCCGACCGGCCGCAACAGCTCGTCGAGCTCCTCCAGGCGGTCGCGCGCCGGCGCGTCGTGCACCCGGTAGAGCGACGGCAGCGCCTGGCGGTCGAGCTCGAAGGCGACCGCCTCGTTCGCCGCGATCATGCACTCCTCGACGATGCGGTGGGCGACGTTCCTCTCCTCGGGGAAGATGCCGATCATGACGCCGTCCGAGTCGAGCGCCACGTCGCCCTCCGGCAGGTCGAAGTCGATCGAGCCGCGCACTCGGCGGGCGCGGTGGAGAACCTCCATCAGGTAGCGCAGCTCGGCGAGCGCCGGCAGCACGTCGCCGTACTCGGCGGCGTCCGCGGGCCGCGGCTCCTCGAGCACGCGGCGGACCTCGGTGTAGGTGAGGCGGCGGGCGCTCTGGATCACCGTCTCGGCGAAGCGGCGGCCGAGCACCAGGCCGTCGCGGCCGATGTCCAGGAAGGCCGAGAGGGTGAGCCGCGGCACGCCGGGGCGCAGCGAGCAGAGGCCGTTCGACAGCCGCTCCGGGATCATCGGGATCGCCCGCTCGGGGTAGTAGACGCTGGTGCCGCGGTGGTAGGCCTCGAGGTCGAGGACGCTCCCCTCGCGGACGTACTGGGCGACGTCGGCGATGTGGACCCCCAGCCGGAAGTCGCCGTAGGGGAGCCGCTCGATCGACAGCGCGTCGTCGAAGTCGCGCGCCGTCTCGCCGTCGATGGTGACGACGACGGCGCCGCGCAGGTCCTCGCGGCCGGCCCAGTCGGCGGGCAGCGGGTTCTCCGGCAGCCCCTGGGCGAGCTGCTCCACCTCGGGCGGGAAGTGCTCCGGGATGCCGTGATGCCGGAGCACCACACCGACGTCCATCCCCGGCACCTCGGGGGCGCCGAGATCCTCGAGCAGCCGCCCCTGCGGCGGCCGCCCGGGGCCCGGACGCTCGACCGCGACGAGGGCGAAGTGGCCGGGCGGCAGGTGGTCGGCGCCGGTCACCTGCAGGTCCAGCGAGACCTTGGGGTCGAAGGGGACGAGCCAGCGGCGCCCCTGCTCGTCGCGCTCGACGGTGCCGACGAGGGTGGGGCGGCGTCGCGCCAGGATGCGCTCGACCGCCGCCTCCGGCAAATGCTCGCCGCGCGGCTTGCCGCGGCCCAGCGGCCGCACCAGCACGGTGTCGCCGTCGAGGGCGCCCTTGAGATAGCGGCGGGGGACGAAGAAGCCCGCCTCGCGGCTGAGGCCGGGGCGCAGCAGGCCGTCGCCGCTCTCCAGCCGCTCGATGCGGCCGGCGAGCCACGGGCTCGCCTCGACGACGAGCCACCGCCCGTCGATCTCGACCGCCTGCCCGGCGGAGGCGAGGCCAGCGAGGGCGCGATCGATCGCCGCGGGGGCGGCGGCGCTGGCGCCGGTACCGAGCTCGCGCACCAGGTCCGCGGTCGCCACGCCGGCGCTCCCCGCCTGCTGCAGGCGCACGAGCGCCCGCTTCCCGAGCAACACCTCGGCCCCGGGAAGGGCCATCAAACGCTCATTTGACACTCTGGGGGTCTCTCCCTAGAATCAGCGCCGCGCGAAAGTGGCGGAATTGGTAGACGCGCAAGATTCAGGATCTTGTGGCCGCAAGGTCGTGGGGGTTCGAGTCCCCCCTTTCGCACCATCCCTGCAGAACTCCTGAACCGCACGAACGAGCCAGAGCTTACACGAGGAACCGCCGATCGGCGGAGCGGCTGACGCTCCGCCGGCCGGCGGAGCCGGCGAGCGCCCGCTCGCCGCGCCTCACCTCGATGGCTTCCGCTCGCAGCACCGGCGAGCGCGGCGCGAGCGCGCCGCCGTCAGATCCGTGCCACCAGCCAGTACACCACCGCCGACACCGCCGCCGCGATCGGGATGGTGAGCACCCAGGCCCAGACGATGCGGCCGGCGACGCCCCACTTGACGGCCGAGAGCCGGCGCGAGGCGCCGACGCCGACGATGGCGCCGGTGATGGTGTGCGTCGTCGACACCGGGATGCCGAAGAAGGTGGCGCCGAGGATGGTGATCGCCCCGGCGGTCTCGGCGCAGAAGCCGCCGAAGGGCTGCAGCTTGGTGATCTTCGTCCCCATCGTCTTGACGATCCGCCAGCCGCCGAACATCGTCCCCAGGGCGATCGCCGCGTGGGAGAGGAGGATCACCCAGAGCGGCACCTTGAAGGCGTGGAGCTGGCCGGAGGAGACCAGCAGGCCGGTGATGATGCCCATGGTCTTCTGGGCGTCATTGCCGCCGTGCCCGAGGCTGTAGAGGCCCGCCGAGACGAGCTGCAGCCGGCGGAACAGGCGGTCGAGGCGGGAGGGGTGCCAGCGGCGGAAGATCCAGGTGACGCCGATCATCAGGCCGAGGCCGAGGATCAGGCCGATGAGCGGTGCCAGCACGATGAAGGCGAGCGTCTTGATCCAGCCGGCGGGGACGATCGCCGAGAAGCCGGCCTTGGCGACCGCCGCTCCCGCGTAGCCGCCGATCAACGCGTGCGACGAGGAGACCGGCAGGCCGAAGTACCAGGTGACGAGGTTCCAGGTGATCGCCCCGAGGAGGCCGGCGAGGATCACCCGCGTGTTGACCACCGAGATGTCGATCATCCCGCTGCCGATCGTCTTCGCCACCTGGGTGCCGAGGAGGAAGGCGGCGACGAAATTGAAGAAGGCGGCCCAGAGCACCGCCTGCTGCGGCGTCAGCACGCGCGTCGAGACGACCGTCGCGATCGAGTTCGCGGCGTCGTGGAAGCCGTTGAGGAAATCGAAGACGAGGGCGACGAAGATGATGCCGACGATGACGCCGAGACCGTGGGGCATGGATCGTCGGGGGGCCTAGGAGTTCTTGACCACGACGTTGCCGACGACGTGCGTGTAGTCCTTGCACTGATCGCAGGCGTCCTCGAGCCCCTCGTAGACCTCTTTCCACTTGAGGACCTCGATGGGGTTGCGGCGGTTGTCCTTGAAGAGGTCGGCGATGACCGCCGCGTAGAGCTGATCGGCCTGGTTCTCGAAGTCGGAGATGCGCACCATCCCCTCGCGGATGCGGGTCTCGTTGCCGAGATCCCACACCAGGGAAGTGATGGTGGCGATCTCCGCCACCATCTTGACGAGGATGTCGGCGAACTGCCGGAGCGCCTCCGGCGACTCCTCGAGCTCGAAGAGCACGAGGTCGTGCGCCACCGCCTCCAGGTAGTCGAGGATGTCGTCGAGGTCGGTGCCCAGCGAGCGGATGTCCTCGCGATCGAGCGGCGTGATGAAGGTCGAGTTCAGGGTGTCGAAAATCTGCCGGGTGAGGCGGTCGCCCTCGTGCTCGACCTTCTTCAGCTCGACCCACATGACGCGGCGATCGGCGAGGCTGCGGCTCGCCGCGATGTCGGCGAACAGGCGGGCGCCGCGCACCAGGTTCGCGCTGTCGAGATCGAGCAGCTCGTGGAAGCGCTCTTCCTTCGGCATCAACCACTTGAGGACGGCTGCCGCCTTCATGGACCGCTCTCTCCTTCCCGGTGTGAAAAACCGGTGACAGTCGTGTGACCGCGGATGGTAGCACCCTGGGATCGGCGGCGGGTTGAAACTCCCGCCCGTTCTCGGGCGTTGTGTAGAAGGACGGCATCACGGCCGAAGGCCATCGGCTCGCCCGCCGCCCGATCCGAACGACCGCCGCAGACGAGAGGGACCATGCCGCAGGAGATCCGCCGCTCGACCGCCTGGGAGCACGCCCGCCGCCTGGTGGTAAGCGTCTACGGCGCCACCGCGCCCTGGGCCGCCGCGCCGCCCGAGGCGGTGCAGGCCCTCCGCCGCGCCTCGGTGAGCGCGGCGGTCTCCCTCCTCGAGGCGGGCGCGGAGCGCTCCCATCCGCGGGCCGCCCCTGCCTCCAGGAGGGAGACCGCCGCGCTCGAGGCCTCGCGGGCCGCCCTCCGCGAGGTCGCCCGCCAGGCCCGCCTCTGCCGCCTGGCCGGGCACCTCGCGGAGACCGCCGAGCGCGATCTGCTCGCCGAGCAGGCGGCCGCCGAGGCAGCCCTCTCCCACGAGGCAAATGCCGCCGCGGCCGCGGCGGCGGGCCGGTGAGCTTCGAGGACCACTTCTCCGGCCACGCGGCCGCCTATGCCGCCTACCGGCCCAGCTACCCGGCGGGCCTCCCCGCCTTCGTCGCCGGCCTGGTGATGCCGCCGGCGGACCACCGGCTGGCCTGGGACTGCGCCACCGGCAACGGCCAGGCGGCTCACGGCATCGTCGAGCACTTCGCGCGGGTGATCGCGACCGACGCCTCGCCGCAGCAGATCGCCCAGGCGGTCCCCCACCCGCGGATCGAGTACCGGGTGGCGGCCGCCGAGAGCTCCGGCCTCGACGCCGCCTCGATCGACCTGGTGACCGTCGGCCAGGCGCTCCACTGGTTCGACTTCGACCGCTTCTTCGCCGAGGTGCGCCGGGTGCTCGCCCCGGGCGGCGCCCTCGCGGCGTGGACCTACGACTACGCGCGGATCGCGCCCGAGGTCGACCGCCTCGTCGACCACCTTGCGCACGACGTCGTCGGCCCCTACTGGCCGCCGGGCCGGCGCTGGGTCGACGAGCGCTACCGGACGATCCCCTTTCCCTTCGAGGAGATCCCCTCGCCGGTCTTCGAGCTCCACGAGCGCTGGCCGCTGGCGCCGTTCGTCGGCTACCTGCGCACCTGGTCGGCGGTCGCGCGCTACCGGCAGGCGACGGGCGTCGACCCGGTGGCACGCCTGCTCCCCGAGCTCACCGCCGCCTGGGGCGACCCGGCGGCGCGGCGCGACATCCGCTGGCCGATCTTCCTCCGCGCCGGCCGGCCGTAGTCGCGGCCGTTCGGCTATCCTTCCGCCTGCGGGCGGCGCCGCTCCCCTCGGGAGATCGGCCGCCGCCGCGCACCCTGCGGAGGAACGATGACCCGCCGAAACCTCGCATCTCGCGCGATTCGCCTCGCCCTCGCTGTTGTTCTCGCTCTCGCGGCCGCCGGCGCGCTCGCTGCGCAGACGGCGCCGCCGGCGGCGGACCCGCAGCCGGCGCTCGACCTGACGTCGATGGACCGCAGCGTCGACCCCTGCACCGACTTCTACGCCTACTCCTGCGGCGGCTGGATCAAGAAGAACCCGGTGCCGCCCGATCGCTCGAGCTGGAGCACCTACGGCAAGATGCAGGAGGAGACCAACGCGACGCTGCGCCAGCTCCTCGAGCAGGCGGCGGCGAACCCCGGCGACGACGCCGACAAGCGCAAGGTCGGCGACTTCTACGCCGCCTGCATGGACGAGGCGGCGGTCGCCGCCAAGGGCGCCCAACCGCTCGCCGCCGGCTTCGCCCGCATCGCCGCCCTCGACTCCAAGGCCGGGCTCGCCGAGCTCGTCGCCGAGCTGCAGGCCGGCGACGACCCGGGGCGCGGCGCCGGCGGTCTGCTCTTCGCCTTCGGCTCGGCGGAGGACCTCCGCGACGCCACGCGCGTCGTCGCCAACGCCGATCAGGGCGGCCTCGGCCTCCCCGACCGCGACTACTACCTCGCCGCCGGCGACAAGGCGGCGCTCCGCCAGGCCTATGTCGCTCACGTCGCCCGCATGCTCGAGCTCGCCGGCGACCCGGCCGACCGCGCCGCGGCCGAGGCGAAGGAGGTGATGGCCATCGAGACGGCGCTCGCCAAGGCCTCGCTCACCCGCGTCGAGCGGCGCGACCCCAAGCGGCTCGACCATACGATGACCCGCGCCCAGCTCGCGGCGCTCGCCCCCGCCTTCGCCTGGGACCGCTACTTCGCCAAGGTGGGCCTCGCCGACCTCGCCTCGCTCAACGTCACCGCGCCAGACTTCTTCAGGGGCCTGAGCGCCGCCATCGAGACGACGCCGCTCGGCGCCTGGAAGAGCTACCTGCGCTGGCACCTGGTGCACGGCCAGGCGAACTACCTGTCGCCGCCCTTCGTTCTCGCCAGCTTCGACTTCTACGGCAAGCGCCTGACCGGCGCCCAGGAGCTCCGCCCGCGCTGGCGCCGCTGTGTCTCCCTGACCGATCGCGATCTCGGCGAGGCGCTCGGCAAGATCTACGTCGAGGCCCACTTCAGCCCCGAGTCGAAGGCGCGGACGGTCGCCATGGTGCAGCTGATCGAGGCCGCCATGGGCCAGCGCATCCGCGAGGCCGACTGGATGTCGCTCGCCACCAAGAAGGGCGCCCTCGAGAAGCTCGCCGCCGTCGCCAACAAGATCGGCTACCCGGACCGCTGGCGCGACTACGGCGCCCTGCGGGTGGCGCGCGACGACTTCGCGGGCAACGCCGTGCGCGCCATCGCCTTCGAGCGCCATCGCCAGCTGGCGAAGATCGGCAGGCCGGTCGACCGCGGCGAATGGCAGATGACGCCGCCCACCGTCAACGCCGCCTACGATCCGCAGCTCAACGACGTCAACTTCCCCGCCGGCGTGCTGCAGCCGCCGGCCTTCGACCTGCTCTCCGACGACGCCCCGAACTACGGCGACACCGGCGGCACCATCGGCCACGAGCTCACCCACGGCTTCGACGACGAGGGACGCCAGTTCGACGCCCACGGCAACCTCCACGACTGGTGGACGCCGGCGGACGCCAAGCGCTACGTCGAGCGCGCCGCCTGCATCTCGGACCAGTACTCCAGCTACACCGTCATCGACTCGGTCCACGTCAACGGCAAGCTGACCCTGGGCGAGGACGTCGCCGACCTGGGCGGCCTCATCCTCGCCCACATCGCCTGGCGCGAGGCGACCAAGGCGGCGGACTTGAAGCCGATCGACGGCCTCACACCGGAGCAGCGCTTCTTCGTCGGCTACGGGCAGAGCTGGTGCAGCAACGAGCGCGCCGAGGAGAAGCGCCTGCGGGCGACGGTCGACCCCCACTCGCCGGAGAAGTACCGCACCAACGGCGTCGTCTCCAACCTGCCCGAGTTCGCCGCCGCGTTCCGCTGCCCGGCGGGCTCGCCGATGGTGAACGCCAAGGTGTGCAGGGTCTGGTAGGGCGGCCGTCCTCGGAACCAGGCTGACCCCATGACCGTCTTCGGGGCTAACTAGGCGCGGAATCAGCCGATTTCGCCCTTTTGCCCCGGCTTTGGTCTACCATAGCCGGCAGGAAAAACCAGGAGATGCCGGGTGACCGGCCGTCCGGCACAGGGAGCGGCGCTTCCGGCGGGGCGGCTCGCCGCCGGCACCCGACCATGATCACGGCGATCCTCAGCAGGAAAGGCGGCGTCGGCAAGACGACGTCCGCGGTCAACCTGGCGGCGGCTCTCGCGGCCCTGGGCAGGCGGGTGCTGCTCGTCGACCTCGACGCCCAGGCCTCGGCCTCGCTGTCGCTGGGGGTCGCCCGCGGCGACCTCGCCCCGTCATCCGCCGACGTTCTGCTCTCCGGGATGCCGGCGCGCGACGCCGTCCGCCCCACCACCGTCCCCGGCCTCGACCTCATCACCGCCTCGGTCGACCTCTCGAACGTCGACGTCGAGCTCGGCATCCTCCGCCGGCGGGAGACCCGCCTCAAGGCCTGTCTCGCTCCCCTCGTCGACGCCTACGACTTCATCTTCCTCGACTGCCCGTCGTCGCTCTCCCTGCTGCCGGTCAACGCGCTGGTCGCCGCCGACGACTACATCGTGCCCGCGGTGCCGCAGTTCCTCGCCATCGCCGGGGTCAAGAACCTCATCGGCGCCGCCGAGCGGCTCTCCTGGGACGCGGCGCATCGCATCCGCCTCCTCGGCGTCCTCCTCACCATGGTGGACTACCGCACCAAGGCGACGCGGACCAACGTCGACCTCCTCCGCGCCGAGTTCGGCAGCCTCGTCTTCGCCATCGAGATCCGCGTCAACACCCGCCTCGCCGAGGCGCCCGGCTGCGGGCAGACCATCTTCCAGCACGACCCCTCGGCATCCGGCGCCATCGCCTACCGCCTCCTCGCCGAGGAGTTCCTCCTCCGCCAGGACTCCGCCGGCCGCTGCGTCGAGCAGCCGGGCCCCGGCGCGGTCATGCCGCGGCGAGCCGTCGCCGCCGGCGCCGACTGACGTCGCGCTGCTCGGCATCGCCGGCAAGTCTGCAATCCGGTCCGCGGCTGGCCTCGCGGCGGCCAAATCGTCGACGTAGGCGATCGAATGGCATCCCGGCGCGCGCGCCCGGGAAGCCGCGGCGGCGAGGCGGACGCGAAGGCCGAAACGAGGAAGCGGCGGCGCGAGTGAGGAAGGATTGGCTGCAATGAGGAAGAATCGGCTGCGATGAGGAAGAATCGGCTGCAATGAGGAAGGATCGGCTGCAATGAGGAAGAATCGGATTCTTCCTCGAATCAGCCGCCACAGAGAGGAAGAATCCACTTCTTCCTCATATCGGCCGTCGGAATGAGGAAGAATCCAATTCTTCCTCGAATCGGCCGCAGCAGAGAGGAAGAATCCAGCTCTTCCTCTCTGCTGCCGCTGCGATGGCGCAGAATCCGATCCTTCGCTATCGCGGCTGCCGGAGAGAGGAAGAGCCCGATCCTCCAGCTCTTCGGCCGTCGGAGTGGAGAAGACGCCGCTTGATGCGCCTACCGCCGCGGCCGGGTGGGCTGCGGCGCGCGGCCGAGGTCGCCCGGCAGGTTGGCCAGGGCGTAGGCGAGCGACGCCCAGGCGGCGACGTTCTGGTCGAGGTCTTTGGGGTCGATCTTGTCGAGGGTGTCGTCGGCGGTGTGGTGGTCGTCGAAGTAACGGGTGCCGTCCTGGTCGAGCTGGAGGACCGGCACCCCCGCCGGCGCGAAGGGGGTGATGTCGGCACCGCCCTCGGCCTCGTTGCCGCCGCGCTCGACGCCCAGCTTCGCCAGCAGGCGGGCGAGGGCGCCGACGAGCGGCAGGCGGTCCTCCGCGACGCGCGACTGCAGCCGCCAGACACGGCCTGAGCCGAAGTCCGATTCGGAGGCGAACACATGGCGCGGCAGCTCGGCCGCGTGCGCCGCGGCGTAGGCGCGGGCGCCGGAGAGCCCGAACTCCTCGTTGGCGAAGAGGACCACCCGGATCGTCCGCCGCGGCCGCTCCTTCGCCGCCAGGATCTGGCGCGCCGCCTCGCCGACGATGGCGACGCCGGCGCCGTCGTCGATCGCCCCGGTCCCCAGGTCCCAGGAGTCGAGGTGGGCGCCGATCAGCACGATCTCGTCCGGCTTCTCGCTGCCCACGATGTCGCCGACGACGTTGGCGGACGGCTCGTCGGGGAGCTCGCGGCTCCCCAGCCGCAGGCGGAAGGTCACCGGCTTGCCGCTCGCGAGCTCGGCCGCCAGGAGATCGGCGTCGGGCACCGCCAGCGCCGCCGCCGGGATGCGCGGCGCGTCCGCCGCGTAGCGGGTGGCGCCGGTGTGGGCGAAGCGGGCGGTGCCGGTCGCCAGCGAGCGGATGAGGAAGGCGGCGGCGCCGCGCTTGGCGGCGCGCGACGGGCCGGCGCCGCGGGCAGGGACGACGCTCTCGTAGCCGGAGACGTCCCTGGTGCGCTCCATCGGGACGTCGAAGAAGACGATACGGCCCTTCACCTTGGCAGGCTCGAGAGCGTCCAAGGCGTCGAGCGAGGTCACCCGCACCACCTCGGCGGCGATGCCCTCGGCGGGCGTCGCGACGCTGCCGCCGAGGGCGGTGAGGACGACCGGCTGCGGGTAGGGGGAGACGATCTCGCCGGCGATCTCGCCGCGATCCCAGTGCGGCACCGTCACCGGCTCGGCGTGGACGTTGGCGAGCCCGAGGTCCTTCAGCGTCCTGAGCCCCCAGGCGACCGCCGCCCTGTCGCCGGCCGAGCCGGCGGACCGCGGCCCGACCTCGACGGTCAGCGAGCGGACGATCTCGAAGGCGCGGGTGCCGGCGAGCGCGGCGTCGCGGATGGCGGCGGCGGGAAAGGAGACCTCGGGGGGCAGGAGCGGCGCCGTCGTCGCACCGGGCGCGTGCAGGTTGATCGCCGACCCCTGCGGCGGCTGGCTCCACGCCGCTCCGGGAGAGAGGAAGAGCAGGGCGCCCGCGGCGAACAGGGCGGTGCCGCGGACGGCAGCCGCCGCGATCGGCTGGCTCTGGATGCGGCTGCGGCGGCGAGGACGACGGCGGCCT
This sequence comes from uncultured Acidobacteriota bacterium, assembly GCA_963755825.1. Classification (GTDB taxonomy): domain Bacteria; phylum Acidobacteriota; class Thermoanaerobaculia; order Multivoradales; family UBA5704; genus DATBQN01. The sequence goes on from CAVWLA010000003.1 coordinate 42,868, forward strand.
CCTCGTAGCGCGATCATCGGAGCGGACCCTAGGCCGTGGCGACGCCGCCGGGCAGCCGCTTCATCTGGCGCAGCGTCTGACGCCACTCCGCCAGCGACTGCTCGAGGGCGTGGTGGATCATCCCCAGCCGCGTCTCGTGCGGCAGGTGCTCCTGCTCGGGCGCAGGCGCCGGGGTCTTGCGGCGCTCGAAGGCGAGAAGGTCGTGCATGGCCTTCTGCAGCGAGGCGTAGGCGTCGTGGAGGCGGCGCTCGTAGGTCTCGCGCAGGTCAGCCACCGTGCCATCCATGCGCTCCCGCGCCTTGGCGAACTGCACCTCGACCTTCGCCTTGAGGATGGCGACGTCCGAGGCGCGCCGCAGGTTGCTGGCGAGACCGAGGCGCGAGAGGCCGTAGATGAGCCACTTGGCGGGATCGAAGTGCCAGCCCCTGATGCCGTTGCGATAGTCGAACGGGAAGCTGTGGTGGTAGTTGTGGTAGCCCTCGCCGAAGGCGAGCACCGCCATCACCGTGCTGTCGCGCGCGCTGTGCTCGCGGCTGTAGGGCTGGCGGCCGATCATGTGGCAGAGGCTGTTGATGAAGAAGGTGCCGTGGTGGCTGACGACGATGCGGAGGAGGCAGCCGATGATCAGGCAGCCGAGCACGTGGCCGGTCAGGAAGCCGACCGCCAGCGGGATGCCGAGGGCGACGGCGATGCCGATCGGCACGTAGTAGCGGTCCTGCCAGACCACCAGCGGATCCTCGGCGAGGTCGCGCACCACGGTGCGGCTCGGCGCCTCGTTCTCGAAGAAGATCCAGCCCATATGGGCCCACCAGAACCCCTTCTGGATGTTGTAGGGGTCGCGCTCGTCGTCGGTGTGCGAGTGGTGGACGCGGTGGTCGCCGGCCCACTTGAGCACCGAGTTCTCGAGCGCGCCGGCGCCGAAGACGAGGAAGAAAAGGCGCACCGGCCAGGAGGCCTGATAGGTCTTGTGGGCGAAGAGGCGGTGATAGCCGGCGGTGATCGAGACGCCGACGGCGAGCCAGATGGCGAGGAAGGTCAGCGCCTCGGGCCAGCCGAGGCCGTGGCGCCAGATGTACCAGGGCGTGCTGACCGCGGCGGCCGCGAGCGTGCCCAGAATGAACGTGGTGTTGAGGATCGAAATGCGGGGTGTGCCTTCGCTCAAGGTTGGACTCCGATACTCTTGCTTGACGGGCGCGGCGCCGCCGCGCAACGGTCGGAGGGGACCCTTGGGCGCGCTCCCAGGCTGGCCCCCTCGGCGCGCTAGAGGATACCACCGCCCGGTCCCCCCGGCGGACCGCCGAGGCCACGAAGAGCGATCGGCGCGCACCCTCGCTGCCAGAGAGGCGCGCGCGGGGAGCTCCAGGCGCCCCTCGGCAGGCCGCGAAGACCGGGCTGGCACGGCTCTCGAATCGATCGCTCCGTCATGACGCCGTCCTCACGCAGCATCCTGCCGGAGCCCGCCGCCGCGGCCCGCGAATCGCCGCTCGGGCGCGCCCGCCGCAAGGCGCGGAGCAAATCGCTCCGCCTGGTCGACCGCGCCATCCTCCTCCTCTACCGCGCCGTCGCCTGGCTCGACCGCCGGGCGCCGATCGAGCGGCGCTACTTCCGGGTGGCGATCTTCGGCTCCAGCCGCATCCAGCCGGAGGACGACAACTATGCCCGCGTCCGCGAGCTGGCGCGCCGCCTCTCCGAGCTCGGCTGCGACATCGTCACCGGCGGCGGCCCGGGGCTGATGAGCGCCGCCAACGAGGGCGCCCGCCGCGGCGCCTACCGGCACAAGACGCGGAGCTTCGGGCTCACCATCCTGCTGCCGATGGAAGAGCAGCCCAACCCGTTCCTCGACGAGGTGGCGCGGCACCCGACCTTCTTCTCGCGGCTCCACCAGTTCATCCGCCTGTCGCACGCCTACGTCGTCGTCGACGGCGGCATCGGCACCACGCTCGAGGCGCTGATGGTCTGGCAGCTCCTCCAGGTCCATCTCGTCCGCGACCGGCCGCTGGTCTTCGTCGGGCCGCTGTGGCGCGACCTGCGGCGCTGGGTCGAGGAGCAGGTCGTCGCCCAGGGTCTCGCCTCGCCGGAGGACCTCACCGTCGCCCACTGGGTGGACGACATCGACGCCGCTCTCGCCATCGTCGAGGCGGCGCGCAACGACTTCCTGCGCCGCCACGAGGTGGTGCTGCCGCCGGTCTCCCCGGCGCCCGGCGGCGCTGGAGCCGGAGCCGCGGCGGACGAGGCGGCCTCGTCGTCGGCTCGTTAGTCGGTCCCACTCTCCAGCGGTCATCGCCGCACCCTGCGATTTTGCGGATAAGCTCCGGCACGCTCTTTGCTCCTCGGGGGCGCGAGATGCTGCGGGGACCGGATGGGTGACAAAGCGGCGCGACGCGGCGCCGTTCCGGCCTCCCTGTCGCGAGCGGAATCACCACAGCCGTCCAGGAGAGAGCCGCCGGCCGGCGGCCGCGGAGGGGACCGAGCATGCCGTTTCTGACCATCGCGCTCATCGAGACGGGGCCGTCGGGAGCCCACGGGCTGCTCGACGCCTTCGCCGAGTCGGGGCCGGTCGCGAAGCTGATCCTGTCGCTTCTCGCCCTCCTCTCGCTGATCTCCTGGGCGATCGTCCTCGGCAAGCTGGTGCAGTTCCGCCGCGCCGACGCGCACAGCGAGCAGTTCCTCGAGGCCTTCCGCCGCAGCTCGCGCTTCAGCGAGGTCAACGCGCAGGCGGGCAAGCTCCACGCCTCGCCTCTCGTCGGCATCTTCCAGGCGGGCTACGCCGAGATCGACGGCCAGATCAAGCACGCCCGCGACCTGGCGCCCCAGGCTCCCCTGGCTTCTGGCACCGAGGGGCACGACTACCGCATCACCTCGCTCCCCGCGCTCGAGCGCAGCCTGGCGCGGGCGGTGAGCGTCGAGGTGCTGGGGATCTCGCGCTGGACCTCGTTCCTCGCCACCACCGCCGCCGCGGCGCCCTTCATCGGCCTCTTCGGCACGGTGTGGGGGATCATGGGCGCCTTCAGCGACATCGGCGCCGCCGGCTCGACCTCGCTCTCGACCGTCGCCCCGGGCATCGCCGAGGCGCTCGTCAACACCGCCGCCGGCCTCGCCGCGGCGATCCCCGCCCTCGTCGCCTACAACTACTTCGCCAACCGCACCCGCCGCCTGAAGGCGCGCATGGACGACTTTGTCCTCGAGCTCACCAACCTGGCGGAGCGCAACTTCACCTGAGGCCCGGACCTTCACCGGCACTGAGCGGAGACCCGAGATGGCTTTCAACCCGCGCGGCAACGGCGACGACGACCAGGTGCTGGGCGACATCAACGTCACGCCGCTCGTCGACGTGATGCTGGTGCTCCTCATCATCTTCATGGTCGCGGCGCCGATGCTCCACCAGGGGATCGAGGTCGCCCTCCCCCGCTCGCAGGCCAAGGCGCTGCCGATGAAGGTGGAGGATCCGCTCGTCGTCTCGATCAACCGCGACGGCCTGACCTACATCCAGGAGACCCCGGTCGCCGCGGCCGACCTCGTCGAGCGGTTGAAGCGGACGATCGCCGAGCGGCACGACGACACGGTGTTCCTCAAGGGCGATCGCGACGCGGCCTACGGCAAGATCGTCGACGTGCTCGACATGCTGCAGCGCGGCGGCATCCAGCACGTCGGCATGGTGACCGAGCGGCCGCCGCGGGCGGGGAAGGGGCGGTCGCATTAGGGGCTCGCCGAGCGCCCCGGCGCTCGCGCCGAGCGATCCTCTCCAGCATCTCGCCACCATGGACGCCGTCGGACAGGTTCTCCTCCAGCGCACCCGGCAGCAGCGGGGACGGCCGTGGGGGGGCCTCGCGGCGGCCGTGCTGCTCCATGGCGGCGTCCTCGCCGCGGCGATCTACCTCGCCAGCTGGAGGCCGCCGACGCCGTCGCTCGACTACGTGCCGGTCACCCTCATGCCGGCGCAGGCGCTGGGGGTCGAGCGGCCGCGAGCGCGGCCGCATGCGCTCGCGCCGGCGCCGGCACCGCCGAAGCCTGCCGCCGCGCCGCCCGCGCCGCCGGCCCCGCCGAAGCCCGCGGCGACGCCGAAGCCGCCGCCGAGCGAGCCCGAGCACCCCATCTCGCCCGAGGTCGACCGCCGGCCGGTGCTCCACAACGTCCAGGAGCAGTCGCTGCCGCTGCCGGCCGTCAAGCCCCCGAAGCCGGCGAAGCCCGCCAAGCCGGCGCCGCCGACCCCGCGGGAGAGCGGCGAGACCGACGAGGCTCCGAAGAGCCCGGCCAAGCGCGCGGCCGAGCCGCGCGGCGCCTCGACCGGCCCCAGCGGACCCGGCGGGGTCGCCGACGTCGGCAAGGGGGACGAGATCGGCAAGCGCGGCTCGGCCGCCGGCAACCCGCTCGGCACCTCGGCCTTCGGCTCTTCGATCGCCGGCCTCGAGGACCCCAACTTCGGCTATGGCTACTACATCGACCGCCTGTTGCAGCTCATCGACGCCAACTGGACGCGGCCGCCGGTGGGCGGCGAGGTGAAGACCGTCGTCTACTTCCGCATCCAGAAGACCGGCGCCATCACCGATCTCAGGGTCGCGCAGTCGTCCGGCTACAATACGTTCGATCTCGCGGCGCTCCGGGCGGTGCAGAACGCCGCACCGTTCCCCGTCCTGCCGGCGAGCTACCACCATGATTCGCTGGGCGTCAACCTGATCGTCCACTAGGTCGTGGGTCAGTTTGGTTCCGAGGACGGTCGCCCGGAAGGGCGTGATGGGCGGGTGGGGCCGAGGGCTACCGCCCGCAGGAGACCAAACTGACCCACGACCGTCCATTCAAGCGAGGCTCCGGCCTTTCCCGAGGTGCCATGAATCACTCCACCCTGCCGCGCACCGCCGCCCTCGTCGCCCTCCTCGTCCTGCTCGCCGCGGCGCTCGCCTTCGCCGCCGGGCGCGCCCAGGAGCCACCACCGCAGCAGCCGGCCGCCCAGCCGGCACCTGCAGCGCCCGGCCAGACCGACGTCACCCTCGAGCTGCGGCGCAACCAGCGGCCGCTCATCCGCCTCGCCATCCCGGCGCCCGCCGGCCTGCCGGCGCTCGCCGGCGACGCGGCCGCGGCCGGCCACGAGGTCGACGACACCGTCCGCCGCGACCTCGACCTCTCGCGCTACTTCGAGATCCAGGGGCCACGTGAGCTCGCGGTGCTCCACCTCACCGGCGATCCCGCCCGCGACCGCGACCAGTACCGCTCGACCGGCAACGACGTCCTCCTCGTCGGCGACCTCAAGAACGAGGGCGACAAGCTGGTCTTCGAGGGGCGGCTGTTCGACCTCAAGAGCGGCCAGACCATCCTCGCCAAGCGCTACCGCGGCCCCTACACCGTCGCCCGGCGGCTGGCGCACACCTTCGCCGACGAGGTCATCAAGTATCTCACCGGGGGCCGCGGCATCGCGCTCACCTCGATCGCCTTCACCTCCGACCGCACCGGCCACAAAGAGATCTTCCTGATGGACTACGACGGCGCCAACCAGCATCAGGTCACCGCCCACCGCTCGACCTCGATGTCGCCGGCGTGGAGCCCGTCGGGCGATGCGCTCGCCTACACCTCGTTCGTCAACGGCCCTCCCGGCCTCTACACGGTCGAGCTGGCGACCGGCCGCAAGCGCCCGCTGATCACCTCGGGAACGCTCAACATCAGCCCCTCCTACTCGCCGGACGGCACCCACATCGCCTTCTCGCGCTCGGTCAACGGCAACATCGAGATCTACACCGCCGACAAGAGCGGCGGCGGCCTGCGCCGCCTCACCCATTCCGAGGCGATCGACACCAACCCGGCCTGGAGCCCCAAGGGCGGCGACATCGCCTTCACCTCGAGCCGCGGCGGCAGCCCGCAGATCTATCTGATGGACGCCGACGGCGCCAACCTCCGCCGGCTCAGCAACGAGGGCTCGTACAACGACGGCGCGGCGTGGAGCCCGGACGGCGACCTCATCACCTACACCAGCCGCCGCGACGGCCAGTTCCAGATCGCCGTCACCAACATCGTGACGCTGGAGACGCGAGTGGCGACCGCTGGTGGCGGCGAGAACCAGTCGCCGACCTTCTCGCCGGACGGCCGCAAGATCGCCTTCACCTCGAGCCGCTCGGGCAGCAAGCAGATCTACGTCATGGACGTGGACGGCGCCAACGTCCACCAGCTCACCACCGCCGGCCAGAACGATCTCGCCGACTGGTCGCGCCTGCCGCCTCCATAGAGACAACCAGCCGGCGGCTGCGACAGAAAATGACGGAGCGCGGTTTTCCCACACGGGCGTTTCTGGTAGATTGACCTTGAGGTCTGCATTTCGCCCCGCCTATGCCGACACCTTTTTGGTACCCCCTTGATACCCGATAGAGAGTGAGGAGATGAGCATGCACAAGTGGATGGTCTGGCTCGCCCTGCCGGTCCTGTTGATGCTGACGCTCGGCTGCCCGCACAAGAAGCCGGTCACCCCCGCCAAGGACCTGAACGTCGACACCACCACGGTGGCGCCGCCGTCCGCTCCGGCAACCGATGTGACGCCGCCGGCGCAGCCGACGATGCAGGACAAGACCGAGGACCCGCTGCTGTCGCAGGACCTGCAGGTGGTCAACGACGAGCTCCGCAAGCGCGGCTTCAGCTCCGACGTCTATTTCCAGTACGACGAGAGCACGCTCTCCGACGAGACGCGCGACAAGCTCGCCCGCGACGCCGAGCTGCTGAAGAAGCAGCCGCAGTTCCAGCTCACCGTCGAAGGGCACTGCGACGAGCGCGGCACCAACGAGTACAACCTGGCGCTCGGCGAGCGCCGCGCCAACGCCGTGCGCGACTATGTCGGCTCGCTCGGCGTCAACCCCACCCGCCTGCGCACCATCAGCTACGGCGAGGAGCGGCCGGTCTGCACCGAGCACGTGGAGAGCTGCTGGTCGCAGAACCGCCGCGCCCACCTGGTGGTGAGCGGCCGGTCGAACGTCGGCTGATGCGGACCCGCCGCCTCGTCTTCGCCAGCCTCCTCGCCGCCGCCGCTCTGGCGGCGGGGGGCTGCGTCTCCTCCTCCGACATCGAGGGGCTGCACACCCAGATCTCCGACGTCGAGCGCCAGGTGCAGACGGCGCGGACGCAGGCGCCGTCGAAGCAGGACGTGGCGGCGCTCGACGCCCAGGTCAGCCGGCAGATGGAATCGCTGCTGAAGACCGAGGCGGACATGCAGGTGAAGCTGCAGAACCTGACCAGCCACATCGACGAGCTGCAGGCGAAGCTCGAGGACACCAACTACCGCCTCTCGCAGCTCTCGCAGCAGATCGCTGCCACCAATCAGGAGCTGAAGAACGGCCGCGGCAGCGCCGCGCCCGCGGTGCCGCCGTCCGGCGCCGTCGACCTCACGGCCGCTCCGCCGGCGGCGGGCAACCCGCCGCCGGCCGCCGCGCCGCCGCAGGTGGTCAACGATCCCAAGGCGCTCTATGACTCGGCCTACAACGACTACCTCAAGGGCAACTATGACCTCGCCATGCGCGAGTTCCAGGAGTACCTGAGCGACTTCCCGAGCACCGACCTGGCCTCGAACGCCACCTACTGGATCGGCGAGTCCTACTACCGGCAGAAGAAGTACCGCCAGTCGGTCGAGCAGTTCGATCAGGTGCTCTCGCGCTACCCCCACAGCGAGAAGCTGGCGAGCGCCCTGTTGAAGAAGGGCTACTCGCAGCTCGCCCTCGGCGAGCGCTCGCAGGGCGTCGCGACCCTCCGCCAGGTGGTCCGCCTGCACCCGACGAGCGACGAGGCGAACCTTGCCCGGCAGCGCCTCCGTGAGCTCGGCACCGGCGGTTGATCGGCCGGAGGCCAGACCTCGGGTCCTGGCTCAGCTTGGTTCCGGAGGCCAAGCTGAGCCGAGACCGCCAGTCCCGCGCGGTTGACCAGATAGCTGGCACGATGGTATAAACCGACGCCGGTCGCGCTTCGGCGCGACCTTCCCTTTTGTGGCAGGCAACGAGGAACCCAGGAACCATCATGGCCAATACCAAGTCCGCTGAGAAGAGAATCCGGCAGAACGAGAAGGACCGCGAGAGGAACCGCGGCCACCGCTCGCGCCTGCGCACCGCCGTCAAGCGCTTCCGCTCGGTCGTCGAGAGCGGCGACACGGCGAAGGCGACCGAGCTGCTGCCGGAGACGCTCCGCACGATCGACTCGATCGCCCAGAAGCGCATCATCCACAAGAACACCGCCGCCCGCACCAAGTCGCGCCTCGTCAAGTCGATCGCGGCCGCCAAGACCTAGAGTCGGCTGGCCGAGCCCGCCGCTCCCTTTCAAAGCGACAGCGACCTCCGAGCGCGCCGGCCCTCGCGGCCCGGCGCGACCTCGCGTGCCCGAATCATGGTATGTACGGAGCGAGCAGGCTCCAGCCATGAAAGGGACCCCGACATGACGACGAAGAGCGCGCCGCTCACCCAGCTGGCGGCGTGGAAGGCCCTTGCAGCACACCACGAGACGATCCGCGGCAAGCATCTCCGCGAGCTGTTCGCCGCCGACCCTCAGCGCGGCGAGCGGCTGGCGCTCGACGCCGTCGGCATCTACTTCGACTACTCGAAGAACCGCATCACCGACGAAACGGTCGCCCTCCTCCTGGCGCTGGCGGCGGAGCGCGGCCTGCGCTCGCGCATCGACGCCATGTTCCGCGGCGACAAGATCAACGTCACCGAAAACCGCGCCGTCCTCCACGTCGCCCTCCGCGCGCCGCGCGGCACGTCGATCGTCGTCGACGGCGCCGACGTGGTGCCGGAGGTCCACGCCGTGCTCGACGAGATGGCGGCCTTCGCCGACCGCGTGCGGAGCGGCGCCTGGAAAGGGCACGCCGGCAAGGCGATCAGGAACGTCATCAACATCGGCATCGGCGGCTCGGACCTCGGGCCGGTGATGGCGTACGAGGCTCTGCGCCACTACAGCCGGCGCGACATGACCTTCCGCTTCGTCTCGAACGTCGACGGCACCGACTTCGTCGAGGCGACGCGCGACCTCGATCCGGCGGAGACGCTCTTCATCATCTCGTCGAAGACCTTCACCACGCTCGAGACGATGACCAATGCGCGCACCGCCCGCGCCTGGTCGCTCGCCGCCCTCGGCGACGAGGCCGCGGTTGCCAAGCATTTCGTCGCCGTCTCAACCAACGCGGAGGAGGTCGCCAAGTTCGGCATCGACACCGCCAACATGTTCGGCTTCTGGGACTGGGTCGGCGGGCGCTATTCGATGGACTCGGCGATCGGCCTCTCGACCATGCTCGCCGTCGGCCCGGAGAGCTTCCGCGAAATGCTCGACGGCTTCCATGAGATGGACGAGCACTTCCGCACGGCGCCGTTCGAGCGCAACCTGCCGGTGCTCCTCGGCCTCCTCAGCCTCTGGTACGGCGACTTCTTCGCCGCGCAGACGGTCGCCGTGCTCCCCTACGAGCAGTATCTGAAGCGCTTCCCCGCCTACCTGCAGCAGCTGACGATGGAGAGCAACGGCAAGCACGTGACGCTCGACGGCGAGGCGGTCGACTATCAGACCGGGCCGATCTACTGGGGGGAGCCGGGGACCAACGGTCAGCACTCCTTCTACCAGCTGATCCACCAGGGGACGAAGCTGATCCCCTGCGACTTCATCGCCTTCGCCCAGGCGCTGAATCCGCTCGGCCGCCACCACGACCTGCTGCTCGCCAACGTCTTCGCGCAGACCGAGGCGCTCGCCTTCGGCAAGACGCCGGAGCAGGTCGCCGCCGAGGGGACGCCGGCCTGGCTGGTGCCCCACCGCACCTTCGAGGGCAACCGGCCGTCGAACACTCTCCTCCTCGACCGCCTCACCCCCGCGGCGCTCGGCAAGCTCGTCGCCCTCTACGAGCACAGCGTCTTCACCCAGGGCGCCATCTGGGCGATCGACTCCTTCGATCAGTGGGGGGTCGAGCTCGGCAAGGTGCTGGCGCAGCGCATCGTGCCCGAGCTGGAGAGCGCCGCCGAGCCGGCGCTGGCGCACGACACCTCGACCAACGCCCTCATCCGCCGCTACCGGCGGCTGCGGAGCGCGTCCAGCTAGAACCCTTCGAGCAGGTCGCTCACCATCGTCTGGGCGAACTTCTTCGACGCCGTCTCGAGGGCGGTGTTCTCGAGGTCGATGTAGCCGGTGCCGGTGACCTGGACCGGGTAGCTCTCGCGGAAGAGGTAGCGGTCGTTCTTCCAGAGGACGTGCTCCTCCTTGTCCAGGCGCTTGAAGAGCACCTGGGCGACGATCGCGATCTCGTACTCGGTGGCGCGGCCGGTGTTGTCGAAGGTGACCGGGTTGGCGCCGAAGGAGATGACGTTGCCGGAGATCTCGGCGTCGGCGCCGGCCGCCGTCGAGACCACCGAGAAGCGGTGGCGGGTGACCAGCTCGTCGGCGATGGCGCGGGTGAGGAACTGCTCGACCTGCGTCCGCGCCGTGCTGTTGACCAGCGGCTGCAGGTAGACCGAGTGGATGTCCGAGGGGATGTTGCTGCCGCGGCCGACGAGGCCGTAGCCGCAGCCGGCGAGAGCGCCGAGGGCTACGAGGACGGCGGCGAGGACGAGAGCCTGCGAGGCGGAACGGGGCTTCATGCGGACCTCCGGCGCTGGGATCTGCTCTGTGGTCTCGCCGGCGCGCAGCGCGTCACGCCGACCTCCGGGTCACCAGGTTGACGAGCCGGCCGGGGACGACGACCGCCCGCGCCAGCTCGCGCCCGACGAGGAACTCCTGCACCTTCTCGCTGGCGAGCGCCGCCGCGCGCACCTCGTCCTCCGGCGCGTCGGCGTCGACCTCGATGCGCTCGCGGAGCTTGCCGTCCACCTGCACGACGAGGGTGATGCGCTCGCGGCGGATCTTCGCCTCGTCGTGGACCGGCCAGCTCGAATCGAGCAGCATCTCGACGTGGCCGCGGCGCTCCCACAGCTCCTCGGTGATGTGGGGGGCCATGGGGTGGAGGAGCTGCACGAGGGTGTCGAAGACCTCCTCGCAGAGCAGGCGCGAGGCGGTCTGCTCGTCGAGGGCGCGGGTGAGCGCGTTGGCGAGCTCCATCAGCGCCGCCACCGCGGTGTTGTAGTGGAAGCGCTCCATGCTCTGGGTGACGCGCTGGATGGTCGCGTGGCGCTGGCGGTCGAGCTCCTTCTCGGTCGGCGCCGGCGCCGTCGGCGGCGCCTCCGCCAGGCGCTCGAAGATCCGCCAGACGCGGTTCAGGAACCGGTGGGCGCCGGAGACCGCCTCGTCGCTCCACTCCGCCTCCTTCTCGGGCGGGCCGATGAAGAGGGTGTAGACGCGCTCGGTGTCGGCCCCCATGTGCTCGATCAGCGGGTCGGGGGAGACGGTGTTGCCGCGCGACTTCGACATCTTCTCGATGCGGCCGGTCTTCTCCGAGAAGCGGGTGATCATCCCCTGATTGAAGAGCCGCACGAACGGCTCCTCGAAGGTCACCATGCCGAACGAGCGGAGCACGCGGCAGACGAAGCGCGCATAGAGCAGGTGCAGGATGGCGTGCTCGACGCCGCCGATGTACTGGTCGACCGGCGCCCAGGCGGCCGCCAGGCGCGGGTCGAACATCCGCTTGTCGTCGTGCGGCGAGAGGAAGCGCAGGTAGTACCAGGAGCTGTCGACAAAGGTGTCCATGGTGTCCGTCTCGCGCCGCGCCGGCCCGCCGCAGCGTGGGCAGGTGGTCTCGACGAAGCCCCGGTTGCGCGACAGCGGATTGCCCTCGCGGCCGGTGAACTCGACGTCGTAAGGCAGCTCGACGGGAAGCTGATCGTCGGGCACCGGCACGATGCCGTCGGTAGCGCAGTAGACGACCGGGATCGGCGTCCCCCAGTAGCGCTGGCGCGAGACCAGCCAGTCGCGCAGGCGGTAGGAGACCCGCCGCCGGCCGACGCCCTTCTCCTCCAGCCAGGCGATGAAGCGCGCGATCGTCTCGGGGCCGTCGGCCAAACCGTCGAACTCCCCGGTGCCGACGATCGTCCCCTCGTGGAGGATCGGCTCGGTGAGCTCGGCGCCGGTGATCGTCTCGCCCTCGCGCTGGTAGACCAGGCGCACCCGCAGGCCCTCCTGGCGGGCGAAGGCGAGGTCGCGCGCGTCGTGCGCCGGCACCGCCATGATGGCGCCGGTGCCGTATTCCGGCAGGACGTAGTTGGCGAGCCAGATGGGGATCGCCTCGCCGGTCGCCGGGTTGACGGCAGTTGTTCCGGTGGCACGCCCTTCCTTGGCGGAGTCCTCGCTCTCGCGCTCGCGGCGCGGCGTGTTGCGCACCCGCTCGCTCCAGGCGGCGATCTCGGCCGCGTCCACTGCGTCGCCGCCGGCCGCCAGCAGGCGCCCCGCCAGCGGGTGCTCGGGGGCGAGCACCAGGAAGGTGGCGCCGTGGAGGGTGTCGGGCCGGGTGGTGAAGACCGTGATGCGGCCGTCGGCGCCGTCGCCGAGCGCCGGCACCGCGAAGTCGACCTCCGCCCCCTCCGAGCGGCCGATCCAGTTGCGCTGCATCACCTTCACCTTCTCGGGCCAGCCGTCGAGCTGGTCGAGGCCGGCGAGCAGGCTCTCGGCGTGATCGGTGATGCGGTAGAACCACTGCTCGAGGTCGCGCTGCACCACCGGCGTGCCGCAGCGGTCGCAGACGCCGTCGACCACCTGCTCGTTGGCGAGCACCGTCTGGCAGCTGGGGCACCAGTTGACCGGCGCCTTCTTCTTGTAGGCGATCCCCTGCTCCAGCATGCGCAGGAACAGCCACTGGTTCCAGCGGTAGTACTCGGGGGTGCAGGAGGCGATCTCCTTCGACCAGTCGAAGAGGATGCCCCAGCGCCGGAACTGCTCCTTCATCACCTTGATGTTGCCGAGCGTCCAGTCGCGCGGATGGATGCCGCGCTGGATGGCGGCGTTCTCGGCGGGCAGGCCGAAGGCGTCCCAGCCCATCGGGTTGAGCGCCCGGTGGCCGTGCATGCGGACGAAACGGAAGAGGGCGTCGCCGAGGATGTAGTTGCGCCCGTGCCCGACGTGCAGGCGGTCGCCCGACGGGTAGGGGAACATCATCAGCATGTAGAGCTTGTCGCGCGCGACCCGGAGGTCGGTCTCGGCGACGCGCTGCTTCTCCCAGCGGTCCTGCCACTTGGCCTCGACGGCGCGATGATCGTACTGGCTCATGCTGGTCTCTGGCTCGCTCGCGGTGCGTTCGGTTGTCGGATGGGGGCTCGCGGTCGGTCCTCGGGGCTCGCCGGCGCGGACCGCCCTCTCAGGTCAGGCTGCCCGGGAAGCTATGCTGCTTGAGGAGGCCGTCGAGCAGGCCGTTGATGAAGCGGCCGGACTGCTCGGAGCCGAACTTCTTCGCCAGCTCGATCGCCTCGTCGACCACCACCAGCTTCGGGATGTCGCTCTCGAAGAGCATCTCGTAGACGGCGAGGCGGAGGATGTTGCGGTCGACCGCCGGCATGCGCTCGAGCCGCCAGTTGTCGGCCTGGCTGCGGATCAGGGTGTCGATCTCGTCGCGGTGGTCGAGGGCGCCGCGCACCAGCGCCTGGGCGTAGTGGAAGGCCTCCTCGACCCGCTGCCGGCGCCGCGCGTAGTCGGCGCGGTCGGCCTCGACGTCGACGACCTTGCGCATCTCGGCGCCGGCCGCCGCCTTCGCCGGCTTCTTCTCCCGCGCCGCCTCCTGGGCGACGTACTCGGAGAGGTCGAAGCTGTTGAAGATCTGCGGCGCCGTGCTCTCGCCCAGGTCGCCCTGGTAGAGCATCTGAACCGCCATCTCGCGCGCCGTCCGCCGCTTGCCGGCTGCCATGCCTCGCCTCAAAGAATCCGTCGCGATGACGGAACTTCCGTCTGCCTCGAAACCCGCCTCGCCTCGATCGCTGGTGGATGGGTGATTGAGCCGATGCCGCGGCTCGACCGCCGGACCGCGTTCCGGTCCGCTCATGATAGCGGCTGCGGGCGCCGAGGGCTAGCCGCGCCCGGCCGATCTCGCCGCCGGCCTCGACACCGAGCTCAGGCCGAGCGCAGGCGGGCGAAGAGATCCGCCATCTCGAGGGCGGCCGAGGCGGCCTCCTCGCCCTTGTTGCCGCAGTCGCCGCCGGCGCGCGCCTCCGCCTGCGCGGTGGTCTCGCAGGTGAGGATGCCGAAGCCCACCGGCAGGCGATAGCGCTCGGTGACCGCGGCGACGCCGCGCCCGCACTCGTCGCAGATCACCTCGTAGTGGCGGGTCTCGCCGCGGATGAGACAGCCGAGCGCGACGAGCCCGTCCAGTCGGAGGCCGTCGGCGCGCTCCGCCAGCTCCACCAGGGCGCCGGGGATCTCCCAGGCGCCCGGCACGCGGACGAGGACGAGGTCCGCCGGCGCCACGCCATGGCCGACCAGGCAGTCGACGGCGCCGCGGACGAGGGCGTCGACGATCCAGTCGTTGAAACGCGAGGCGACGACGCCGAAGCGCCGCCCGGCGCCGTCGACCGCACCCGCGGTCTCCGCGATCCCGTGCGGCGCAGAGCTAGCTGGCATCACGACTCCTCCGGACGAAACGGGACGGTGCTGGCTCAGCTTGGTCTCCTCCGGGCGGCCGCCTTCGGCCCCACCCACCCTTCACGCCCTTCCAGGCGGCCGTCCTCGGAACCAAGCTGAGCCGCTACCAACGGGCCGCTCATGACGCGGGAGGAGCGTCGTCGTCGCTCGAATCGTCCGCCGCCGCCGCCGTCTCCGCTGCGGCGCCGCCGGTCGGGCGGACGCTGCCGTTCAGGCGGCCGACGACCAGGTGGCGCTCGTCCGGGGTGTAGATCTCGGAGGACTTCTGCAGGCTCCAGGAGTAGCCGGCGAGGGTGCCGTCCGCCGCCGCGTAGAGGCGGAAGGTCCCCTCCCCCACCCCGCTGTGGTATTTGCCCTTGGCGTAGTGGCGGGTGTCGTTCGGCCCGTGGCCGGTGTGGGACGAATCGATGACCGAGATCTCCCACTGCTCGGTGCCGGCGAGCTCCGGCGGCGTCGCCCGGCGGCGCTCCGGCCGCGAGGCGGCGAGCAGCACGTGGCCGGTCGGCCGCGTCCCCGGCGGGTACTTGATCGCCAGCACGTCGCCCGGCCGGATGTCGGCCACCCGCGGCACGCGGTCGAAGCCGTGGCCGGCAGCGATGGCGTCGTGGAAGCCGGCGGCGCGCGGAAAGCGGCCGCCGAGCCAGCTGGCGAAATCGGCGGCGCGATAGCCGTAGGCGCGCCTCATGAGCTGGGCGACGAGGGCGCTGCAGACGCTCCGGTTGCGCGTCTCGCCGGCGCCGTCGACGCCCGCCCAGGTGACGACGGTGGGCCGCGAGGCGTAGAGATTGGTGTCGGGCGTCACGCCGTCGATCAGCCGGTGCGCCCACTCCAGGTGAGCGACGCCGGCGGCCTGGGCGGCAAGCGCCGGCGCGGGGAGCACCAGCAGTCCGAACATGCCGGCGCTGCCGGCGCCGGCGGCGAGCAGGAGGAGGGTGCGGCGGAGCGAGGGCCGGCGGGTCGTCATGTGATCTCCAGGGTCTCTCATTCGAGAATTTCGAGCGCCGAGCTCCTCAGCCGAGCCCCGCCGTCCGCGCCATCTGGCGCAGAAAGCGGCCGTAGGCCGGGGCGGACGCCGCCTTGATGAGGATGTCGGCGAGGAGGCCGCTCGCGGCGAGGGCGAGGAGTTGGGCCTCGAGGCGGGCGAAGGGCCAGGGGCGCTTCACCAGCAGCGGACGCGAGAAGACGGCGCCGACGAGGACGAAGGCGGCGACGCGGAGGACCGACCAGGGGACCCAGGCGGCGGCGGCGCCGAGCAGCGGGTGGCCGCTGGCGACGGCATAGCTGCCCACGAAGTAGCTCATGTAGTCGACCAGCCCGGCGCCGAGGACCAAGCCCAGGTAGCCGCCCGAGAGCCAGGTCGCGGCGATGAAGAGGCCGAGATGGAGCAGGTGCTGGGGGATGAAGACCGCCGGATGGTTCTCCGGCGCCTCGCCGGTCGCCACCCAGCCGAACATCTCGCGCCGGTAGGCCTCGCCGTGGAGGATGCCGGCGCGCGCCGCGTCGGGCAGCCAGGCGACGAGGAGGATCACCCCCAGCGAGAGGAGCATCGCCCAGACGGCGCCGTGCAACCAAGCGCCCAGGTAGTCGCGGCGGCGGACCCGCGCCGCGAACGCCGGATAGACGGTGAGCGGCGCCAGGAGCGGCAGCGCGTAGCGGCCGCCGGGGAGGGCGGCGACGAGCGGCAGGAGAGGCGTCAGGAGGAGGAGCCAGGAGGGCGCCCGCAGCCAGGCGCCACCGCCAGCGAGCGACTCGGCTGTGGGCTGCCTTGGGCCCGCCGAGCCGTCGACGCCGCTCACAGCGCGCCGCCCGCCGGGCCGAGGTGGATCTCCTCGACCACCGCCCGCGGATCGGCGGTGAGCGCATAGGCGATCGCCCGCGCCACCTCCGCCGCCGGCACCATGAGGCCGCGGTCCCAGCTCCCCGGCATCCCCTCCCAGATCGGCGTGTCGGTGGCCCCCGGGTAGACCGCGCAGGTGCGCACGCCGCTGCCGGCGAGCTCGTCGCGGAGCGCCGCGACGAGGCCGGCGAGACCCCACTTGCTGGCGCAGTAGGCAGACCAGCCGGGAAAGCCGCGGCGGGCGGCGACGGAGAGGAGCGGCACGATCCAGCCGCTCGCCCGCTGCTTCATCGCCGGCAGCAGGGCGCGCAGCAGCAGGAAGACACCGGTCAGGTTGGTGTCGAGGACGGCGGCGAACTCCTCCGGCGTGGTGTCCTCGAGCGGCCGGATGGCGCTCACCCCCGCCGCCGGCACGATCACCTCCGCCGCCCCCCAGCGCGCCTCGATCGCCGCCGCGGCGAGCCCCACCGCGCCGGCGTCGCGGACGTCGCAGACGAACGTCACGCCGCGGCCGCCGGCGGCAGAGAGCACCGCCTCGAGCGGCGCCGAGCGGCGGCCGAGGAGCGCCAGCTCCCACCCCCGCCGCGCCAGCTCGAGCGCCACCTCGCGGCCGATGCCGGAACCGGCACCGGAGATCACCGCGACACCGCGCTGGCCGTTGGTCTCTGGCATGGTGGTCGAATGGCCGGCCGACGCCGAGCCGTCCTTAGTGTAGCAAGCCGCGGCGGCGCAAGCAGTGGATTGCGCCGGAGCCGTCGCCGTCGCGCAGAGCCGATCCTGAATTTGGTCTGCTGGTAGAATCTATATCTCCCAAGGCGTCGGCGCCTGGAGAGCAGGAAGACCCGCTTCGTGAGATCGATCGCGAGCGCGGATCCGGAGGATCCACCGTGACGGAGAGCCTGTTGGGGATCGGAATCTACAGTGTGCCGGAAGCCGCCCGGCTCACCAGGATTCCCGCCGACTCGATCCGGCGTTGGCTATGGGGATACCGCTCGCGCTCGAAGAGCGGAGCGACCTCGGAGCGCCGGCCGCTCTGGACTTCCCAAGTCCCGACGATCGACGACGCGCGCGCGCTGGGCTTCCGAGACCTCGTCGAGATTCAGTTCGTGTCGCATTTCAAGGAGCGCGGGATCAGCCTCCAGTCGATCCGCAAGACGATCGGGCGCGCCACGGAGCTGGTGGAGAGCTCCTACCCCCTGTCGTCGACCAAGTTCAAGACCGACGGCAAGCGCATCCTGGCCGAGATACTCGACGAGCACGAGCGAAAGCTCGTCTTCGACCTCTATTCCGGCCAATACCTGCTCCAATTCATGCACGATCATCTCTATGACGCGCTCGAATACTCGGCCTTCGAGGAGCTGCTTCGCTGGTGGCCCCTGGGCAGAGCCCGCAGGGTGCTGGTGGACCCTCACCGGAGCTTCGGCCAACCGATCTCGCCGGAGGGCGTGCCGACGTCCGTCCTGGCCGGCGCCCTCCGCGCCGAGAGATCATTGGAAGATGTCGCCTACTGGTACAAGGTCGATCCCGCATCGGTACGCGACGCCGATGACTATGAGCGCGCCCTCCGTGCCGCGTGAAATTCTTCTTCGACAACTGCATCGCCTGGAGGACCGCCGAGGCTCTCGACCTCCTCCTCCATCGCGACGGCTTTGAGATCGTAGCGCTCCGCAGCAAGTCGATTGCGCCCGCGAAGCGCACCAGGGGACCGCCTTCATCCTCCCCTACAGCGGCAAGATCGAACGCCGCAACTCCTGATCCTGCCGCCCTACCCCGCCAGCCCCTTGCCGCCGTCGATGGCGAAGGTCTGGCCGACGATCTGGGCGGCGGCGTCGCTCGCCAGGTAGCGCACCAGGAGGGCGACGTCGCGCGGGGTGGTGAACCTCCCGGTCGGCGTCTGGCGCAGGGCCTCGGCGATCCGCCGCTCGCGGTCGGGGAAGACCTCGGTCGCCTCGGTGAGGACGAGGCCGGGGGAGACCAGGTTGACGGCGATGCCGCGCGGCGCGAGCTCGATGGCGTAGTGGCGGAAGAGCGACTCGAGGGCCGCCTTGCTCGCTCCCACCGCGGCGTAGTAGGCGCCGGTGCGGACGGAGCCCGCCGACGTGAGGCCGATGATGCGGCCGCCCGCCGGCATCCGCGGCAGCAGCTCGCGCAGCAGGGCGTGGATGGCGACGACGTTGGTCTCCAGGGTGAAGCGGAGGTGGCGCGGGGTGAGCTCGAAGGCCGGCCGGTGGACCCCCGAGGCCGCCGAGTGGACGACGACGTCGACGGCGGGGGCCGCGGCGCGGATCGCCGCGACGCTCTCGGCGAGCGCCTCGTCGCGGGTGAGGTCGCCGCGCAGGCAGCGGATGGCGAGGCCGCGCGCCGCCGCCTCGGCGGCGAGGTCGTCGGCCGCCGTGCGGTTGCGGGCGTAGAGGGCGAAGACGGTGGCGCCCTCCTCGGCGAGGACGATCGAGATGGCGCGGCCGATCCCCCGCGTGCCGCCGGTGACGACGGCGACGCGCGGCGAGGCCGGCGGCGTGGTGGACAGCTCGCTCACGATGCCGCGTCCCCCAGCGAGCGGCCGCCGTCGAGCGGGATGACGGCGCCGGTCAGGTAGGCCGCCTCGGCCGAGCAGAGGAAGCGGACGAGGGCGCCGACGTCCGCCGGCTCCCCCGGCCGGCCGGCTGGGATGCGGCGGCGCAGCGGCACGCGGCTCTCGCCGCGGCCGGCCTCGCCCGCGGCGAGGGACTCCAGCAGCGGCGCCGTCATCGGCGTCGCCACCAGGCCCGGCGCCACCGCGTTGACCGTCACGCCGCGGTGCGCCACCTCGAGCGCCAGCGCCCGCACGAAGCCCTCGACGCCGGCCTTGGCGGCGGCGTAGCCCGCCTGGCCGCGCTTGACGTAGCGGGCGCCGATCGAGCTCACCAGGACCACGCGGCCGAAGCACTGGCGGACCATGCCGCCGACCAGCAGGTGGGCGAGCGCCATGGCGACCAGCAGGTGCTCCTGCACGCGCTCGGCGTGGAGCTCGAAGGGGCCGTCGAGAAAGAGGCGGTCGGCGATGCGGCCGGCGGCGTGGACGAGGACCGCCGGCGGCGCCGCGAAGCTCTCCGCCACCCGCTCGGCGAGGGCGCGGGCGTCGCCGTAGCCGAGGAGCGGCTGGGCGAAGGTCTCGATCCGCGCCGCCGGGAAGTCGTTGGCCAGCTCGTCGCGCGCCGCGGCGGCGCGCTCGCCGGCGGCGCGGTAGCCGAGCGCCAGGTCGTGCTCCGCCGCCAGCGCCCGCGCGATGCCGAGGCCGATGCCGCTGGTGCCGCCGGTGACCAGCGCGAGCGGTCTCGCCACGGCCTTTAGCCCGCTCCCGCGAAGACGACGCAGGCGTTGTGGCCGCCGAAGCCGAGGCTGTTGCTGAGCATCACGCGGAAGTCGGCGCGCCGCGCGCGGTTGGGGACGTAGTCGAGGTCGCAGCCGGGATCGACCGCGTCCTCGCGGTAGTTGATCGTCGGGGCGATCGTCTGCGCGCGCAGCATGGCGAGGCAGGAGACCGCCTCGATCGCCCCGGCGGCGACCGTGGTGTGGCCGATCTGCGACTTGAGCGCCGTCACCGGCAGGCGGTAGACGGCGTCGCCGAAGAGGAGCTTCAGCGCCTTGGTCTCCAGCCGGTCGTTGAGCGCCGTCGAGGTGCCGTGGGCGCTCACCACGTCGACCGCCGAGGCCGACAGCCGGGCGTCGGCGAGCGCCGCCGCCATGGCATGGACGACCGCGGCGCAGTCCTCGCGCCCCTCGGTGGCGTGGAAGGCGTCGGTGGTGTGGGCGTAGCCCTGCACCAGGCCGAGCACCTCGGCGCCGCGCCGCGCCGCCTCGTCGGCGCTCTCCAGGAGCAGCGTCGCGGCGCCCTCGCTGCGCACGAAGCCCAGGCGGTCGATCGAGAACGGCCGGCTCGCCTTCTCCGGCGGGCAGTCCTCGGTGACGAGGGCGGAGAGCAGGTGGAAGCTCATCAGGTTGGAGAGGATCAGCCGCGCGTCGACGCCGCCGACGACGGCGCGCCGCCAGCGGCCGCTCCGGATGCGCTGGAAGGCGATGCCGATCGCCTGGTTGCCGGAGGCGCAGGCGCTGGCGACCGGGATGCACGCCTCGGCGCCGAGGCGGCCGTGGCCGCGCGCCGCGAGCGAGCGGGCGATCACCGCGATCGAGCCCTCCGGCCGGCTCGGCTCCCAGTCGATCGGCGCCGCCGGCCTGCCGCCGGCGAACGACGCCTCGACGATCTCGTAGTTCATCCCCTCGGCGGTGCCGTAGACGATGCCGTCGACGGGGAGGCCGGCGGGGAGCTCGGCGAGCGCCTCGGCGGTCGCCGCGAGGGCGAAGCGCCCACAGTCGGCGAGGCGGCCGGGCTGTGCCGCGGCCTCCTCGGCGGCGAGCGGCGGCAGCGTCCGGCGGCAGACGACGCCGCCGTAGGGGACCGGGAAGCTCTCCGGGGCGAGCCAGCCGCGCAGGCTCTGCACGCCGGAGTCGCCGGCGAGCATGCGGCGGGTGAAGGTGGGGACGTCGTTGCCGAGCGGCGAGACGACGCCCATGCCGGTGACGGCGACGGCGCTCGCCGGCGGGCTCACGCGGTCGCCTCCGCCACGCTCAGGCCGTCGGCGCGCCGGCGAGCCGCGCCTTGAGGAGGTCGACGAGCTGCGCCAGGGTGACGTCGCGGCCGGGCTGGGTGACGCCGTCCTGCTGGCGGAGCATCTCGGCCAGCTCGAGCTCGCAGCCGGTCAGCCGCTCGATCTCGTAGGAGATGTCGAGCAGGTCGACCGAGTCGACCCCCAGCTCGCCGAAGAGGCGGGTCTCGGGGGTGAGCTCGGCCGAGTCGGCGCCGAGAGCGGTGCCGATCGAGTTGCGCACGTGGTCGAACAGCTCCGTGTCGGTCAGCAAGCGGCGGCTCCTGGTCAGCGGTTCAGCGGTCGGCGGTTCCCGGGGACGGACCGGCGCTCGGTCCGGACCGTTCTGGACCCTCGGTGCGGGCGATATCTATCAGGGGTTGAGCGATGCCGCAACGGTCGCCGCCCGGCGCCGCCGCGTCGCCGGCGATCTCTCGCCACGCGCGCTCGCCCCCTCCCACCGCCAGCACCGCCGCCGCCGCCCCCTCGGCGAGCACCGCCGGGAGCGGCCAGTCGAGGCGCGAGCGGAGGGTGAGGAGCGGATCGTCGAGGCTCCAGGCGGCACAGACGAGGGCCGCCGCGAGCCGCCCCTCGGCGAGGTCGATCTCCGCCTGCTCGAGGGCGTGCAGGCAGCCGGCGGTCGAGTGGCAGAAGACGTTCACCGGCCCGCGCACGCCGAGGAAGATGCCGAGGTGCGCCGCCGGCAGGTTGGCGAGCTGGGTGAGATAGAGCTTGGGGTGGTTCGCCTGCTTGAAGAGCGGCGCGAACTCCTGGCGCGGCCGCGCCGCCAGCTGGCGCGCCGCCGGATAGTTCTGCGGGCCGCTCTCGACGGCGCAGTAGATGCCGACGGCGTAGGGGTCGCGCTCGATCCAGGCGGCGAGCGGCGCCGCGGCGGGGAGGCCGACGGCGCAGAGAAGGACGCCGGTGCGCGACAGCGAGCGGTAGGCGCGGCGATCGGGGAGCGCCGCGAGCGCCGGCGTCGCGACGGGGATGCGGCGCGTCCGCTCGACCACCAGGGGCGGCTCGTAGACGTCGTAGACGCTGTCCTCGACCGCGGCGCCGGCGGGCGCCACCAGCGCCCGGGTCCAGACCGTCGTGCTCATGGCGGCGGCTCGACGGTGGTGTCGGAGTCGGTCGGTTCGGCCTGCCAGCCGGCGCCAGGCTCGGCCGGTTCCCCGGCCGTCGCTCCGGTCGATACCAGCCGCTTGAAGCGGCAGCCGAGCGGTCCGCGGCCGAGGTCGGCGAGCGGCGGCCCCTCGCGCCAGAGGCGCTCGAGCGTGCGGCGGCTCGCCTTGCCGGCGGCCGAGCGCGGCAGCGCCTCGACGAGGACGATCTCGCGCGGCACCTTGTAGGCCTCGAGCGCCCCCTTGAGCGCCGCCTCGAGCGCCGAACAGACCGCCGGCGGCCGACCTGGCACCGCCGGCGCCTCGACGAAGAGCACCGGCCGCATGCCGCGCACCGGGCAGGGGACGGCGATGCAGAGCGCCGCCGTCACCCGCGGGCAGGCGAGCGCCGCGCGCTCGATCTCCGCCGCCGCGATGCGCCGCCCATAGCTCTTGAAGACGCCGTCGCCGCGCCCCTCGACCACCACCCGGCCGTCGGCGGTCAGGTAGCCGAGGTCGCCGGTGTCGAGCGCGCGGTCGCGGTCCGAGCCGCCGGGATCGAGCGCCGCGGCGGCCCCCGCGCCGTCGCCGTCATAGCCGAGCATCACGTTCGGTCCGCGCACCCAGATGCGGCCGCGGCCGCCGGCGGGGAGCACCGCTCCGTCGTCGTCGCGGATGGTGACCTCCTGGCCGGGCAGCGGCAGGCCGGCGGCGCTCTCGGCGAAGCGCGGATCGCGGCTGTCGATCATCGCGACGCGGATCGCCTCGGTGAGGCCGTAGCCCTTGTGCAGCCGGGCGTTGGGGAAGAGCTCGCGGGCGATCGCCAGGTGCTCGCCGTGGATGACGCCGCCGGAGAGCTGCATCTCGGTGACCGCGACGGCCGGCCCGAGGCCGCGGCGCTCGCGCTCCAGCCGGCAGGGGGCGAGGAGCTCGGAGACCAGCGAGACGAAGGTCGCGCCGCAGCCCAGGAGGTCGCGGTAGGTGCGGCCGAGCGACAGCGGGCTGGCGAAGAACACCGAGCGGCCGCCGGCGAGGAGCGTGGGGAGGTACTGGGTGTTGAGCGCCATCGTGTGATGGAGCGGCAGCGTGACGGCGGCGACCGTCGATGGGCCGAGGCCGAAGCGCGCGATGAGGTCGTCGACGATCGCGGCGAGGCCGCGGCGCGAGAGGAGGACGGACTTGGGATCGCCGGTCGAGCCCGAGGTGCTGAGGATGAGCGCGGTGTCGGGATGGGGGAGCGGCGGGATGACCGACGCCGCCCCGCTCGCGGACCGCGAGACGTCGCGGCGCTCGGCGACCCGCCCCCGCTGGTCGAGGAGGAAAACCGGCCCGGGCAGAGCGTCGGGCGAAGGATCGGCGGCCGCGGGGCTCGGCATCGCCAGCGCATGGAGACGCAGGCGATGCCATTCAGCCGCCAGCCGCGCCGGAGCGGTCCACGGATCGATGAGCACCGGCACCCGCCGCGCGCCGATCACCGAGAGGATGGCGAGCGCCTGCGCCGCCGAGGGAGGGAGGAAGACGCCGACCCGTCCGCCGGCAGGGACGGCGGCCGCGACCTCCTCGACCGCCACGGCGAAGGCAGCGACCGCGGCGGCGCACGAGGCGCCGTCCAGCTCGACCTCCGGATCGGCGAGGACCGGCCGCGCGCCGCAGTCGGCGAGGGTCTCGGTGACGCGGCGGGCGAAGTCGGGATCCGGGGGTTCGCTGCGCGGCATCGGCGCCCTGGAAGGCTCGCGGAGCCGACACGGCGCGAGCCGCTCCGCTGGCGAGCCTTCGTGATTGACGATAGATTTGAGACCGTACCATCGAGCTTCAAAACCCGTCAAGAAAGCTCGTCCGCTCCGCCTGATGCTCCGCGCCCCCGTCCTCCACGAGCCGGCAACCGGCGACTACGAGGTCGATCGCCAGCGCCACGTGCGGGCGCGACGGGCGCGGCTCGGGGCCGAGGCCGCGCTGCTGACGACGCCGCTGGCGGAGGTCTGGCGGCTGCGCGACGAGCGGCTGCGGCGGCTCCTCCGCCACGCCCGCGCACGCTCGCCCTGGCACGCGCGGCGGCTCGCCGGGATCGACCTCGACGCGATCTCCGGCGCCGACCTCTCGGCGATCCCGCCGATGACCAAGGCCGACCTCCTGGCGCACTGGGACGAGATCGTCACCGACCCGCGGCTCGATCTCGCCGCCGCCAACGCCCACCTGGCGCGGGTGGCGGCCGGTGGCGAGCACTCCTACCTCCTCGACGACTACCACGTCGTCGCCAGCGGCGGCTCGACCGGTGTGCGCGCCGTCGTCGCCTGGGACTTCGACGGCTTCCTCCACCACCACCTGGCCTATGCCCGCGTCGGCCTCTGGCGCTCGCGCCAGGAGGAGCGCGCGGCGGCCCATGGCGAGCCCTGCGAGCCCAACCAGTCCAACGAGCCCGGCGAGCCCTCGGAGCCCGGTACTCCGCGCCAGCCGACCGCGGTCGCCGCCATCTACGCCGTCAACCCGGTCCACATCTCGGCGGCGCTCGGCCGCTGCTTCGCGACCGACCGCTACCCCACCCACCTGCTCTCGGCGACGACGCCGCTCCCCGAGCTGGTGGCGGCGCTGAACGCGCTGCAGCCGACCAACCTCGCGACCTACCCGTCGCTCCTCCACCTGCTGGCGCGGCGCGCCGCCGCCGGGGCGCTCCGCCTCCGCCTGCGGCGCATCACCACCAACGGCGAGCCGCTGCTGCCGGAGATCCGCGCCGCCGCCGAGGCGGCCTTCGGGGTCACCCCCGAGAACGGCTGGGGGACGAGCGAGACGGCGCCCCTCGCCTGCTCGGACGGCGTCCACGACGGCCTCGTCCTCGTCGAGGACAAGTCGGTGATCGAGCCGGTCGACGACGCCGGCCGGCCGGTCCCCCCCGGGGTGCGCGCCGCCAAGGTGCTGGCGACCAACGTCGTCAACCGCCTCCTGCCGCTCATCCGCTACGAGGTGACCGACGAGGTGACCTTCGTCGACGGCCCGAACCCCGGCCCGTGGACCGGCCGGCTCATCGAGCAGGTCCACGGCCGCCTCGACGACGCCTTCGCCTACGGCGACGAGGTGACCGTCCACCCGTTCACCTTCCGCGCCATCCTCGGCGAGGAGCCGCGGGTGAGCGAGTACCAGGTGCTGCAGACGCCGGCAGGGGCCGAGGTGCGCTTCTGCGCCGCCGCCGGCAGCGGCGACGGCGACCTGGCGAGCCTCAGCGATCGCCTGGCGCGGAATCTCGAAGGCGCGCTCCGCGGCGCCGGCCTGCCGGCGCCGCGCGTCGCGCTCCGCCGCGTCGACCGCCTCGAGCGCCACCGCGAGACCGGCAAGCTGCGCCGCTTCGTGCCGCTGGCGGACGCCGCGCGGTGAGGGCCGAGGCGCCGGCGGCGAGACTCTGGGACCTCGACGCTCTCGCCGCGCCGCCGGCCGCGCGCACCATCGAGGCCCCCGAAGCCGCCACCGCCGCCGACACCGGCGGCGGGCGGATCGAGGGAATCGTCTTCGCCGCCGAGCCCTACCGCGGCCGCACCAGCGAGGTCTTCGCCTATCTCGGCATCCCCGCCGGCCGCGGGCCCTTTCCGGCCATGGTCTGCCTGCACGCCGGCGGCGGGCGGGCATTCCGCGAGTGGGTGGCGCGGTGGACGGGGCGCGGCTACGCGGCGATCGCCCCCGA
This sequence comes from uncultured Acidobacteriota bacterium, assembly GCA_963755825.1. Classification (GTDB taxonomy): domain Bacteria; phylum Acidobacteriota; class Thermoanaerobaculia; order Multivoradales; family UBA5704; genus DATBQN01. The sequence goes on from CAVWLA010000003.1 coordinate 68,587, forward strand.
TCTCGACGCTCGCGGCCCCGGCGGCCGGCCGCTCGACCGCGGCGGGCCGCCGCAGGCCGCGGCGGCGGAGTTCGCCGCCGGCATCGACGACCGCGAGCGCTGGAGCTATCACGCCATCGCTGCCGCTCTGCGCGCCCGCGCTCTCCTCGCCGCCCGGCCGGAGGTCGACGCGTCGCGCATCGGCATCGTCGGCGTCAGCTGGGGCGGCGCCCTCGCGGCGGCGGCGGCGGGTCTCGAGTCGCGCTTTTCCGCCGGCGTCTCGATCTACGGCAGCGGCTTCCTGCAGAGCGCGAGCGGCCGCGAGCGCCGCCGGCTCTTCGACGGCCTGACGGCGGCCGAGCGCCGCCGCTGGCGCCGGCTCTTCGATCCGGCGCGCCATCTGCCGCGCTGCCGCGCCCCCTTCCTCTTCGCCTCGGGAGCGCGCGACGGCGGCTTCCCCCTCGACCTGCTGAGGCGGACCGCGGCGCTGCCGCGGGGGCCGGTCTTCCTCGCCGTGCGGCCGGAGATGGAGCACGGCCACGCGGCGGCCTGGCGCTGCCGCGAGGTCGACCGCTTCGCCGATCACGCCCTCCGCGGCGCCCCGCCGCCGCCCCGCCTCGGCGCCATCGCGCGCGACACCGACCGCGGCCGCGTCGCGGCGCCCTTCGTCGCCGCGACGCCGCCGGCGAGGGCGGCGCTCCACGTCACCCGCGACCGCGGCGAGTGGAAACTCCGCGCCTGGGAGAGCTCCGCCGCCGCTCTCGATCTCGCCACCGCGCGCGCCGAGGCGCGCCTCCCCGCCGGCGCCACCGCCTGCTTCTTCACCGTCGAGGACGCCGACGGATGCCTGGCGAGCTCGCCGCATCTCACCCTCGCCGATCTCGCGCCGGCCGCGCGCTGAGCGGCCCTCCTCAGGCGCGCACCACCTTGGCGGACGGCTGCCGGTAGACGCCGCGGGTGTCGACCACCAACGGCGCGTGGGCGAGCACCAGCTCGTAGTCGCAGGCCGAGTGGTCGGTGACGATGACGACGGCGTCGGCGCCGGCGAGGGCCGCCTCGTCGAGCGCCACCGACTCCATCGACTCCAGCCCCGCGCTGCGCGCCCAGGCGCGCAGCGGCGGCAGGCGCGGGATCCACGGATCGTGGTAGGAGACCCTCGCCTCGAGGGCGAGCAGGCGGTCGATGATCTCGAAGGCCGGGCTCTCGCGGGCGTCGGCGAGATCGCGCTTGTAGGCGATCCCGAGCACCAGCACGCCGCTCCCGGCGACCGCCTTGCCGCGCGCCGCGAGCGCCGCCACCAGCTTCTCGACGACGCGCTCGTGCATCCGCGCGTTGACCCGCCCGGCGAGCTCGATGAAACCGGTCTCCTGCCCCACCTCGCGCGCCTTCCACGACAGGTAGAAGGGGTCGAGCGGGATGCAGTGGCCGCCCCAGCCGGGGCCGGGATCGAAGCGCATGTAGCCGAAGGGCTTGGTCTCCGCCGCGTCGAGCACCTCCCAGATGTCGACGCCGAGCCGGTCGTAGATCATCTTGAGCTCGTTGACGAGGGCGATGTTGACGGCGCGGAAGATGTTCTCGGTGAGCTTGGTCGCCTCGGCGGCGCGTGCCGAGGAGACGCGGACGATGCGCGGCACCACGCGGGCGTAGAGCGCCGCCGCGAGATCGGCGGAGACTTCGTCGACGCCGCCCACCACCTTGGGGAGGCGGGTGAGCGTCTGCTCGGGGTGGCCGGGGTTCTCGCGCTCCGGCGAGTAGGCGAGGAAGAACCCCTCGCCGCAGGCGAGCCCGCTCGCCTCGAGGAGGCCGCGGAGGAGCTCGTCGGTGGTGCCCGGATAGGTCGTCGATTCGAGCACGACGAGCTGGCCCGGCCGCAGGGTGAGGGCGATCTGGCGGCCGCTCGCGGCGACCGCCGAGAGGTCGGGCTGGCGCTCGGGGGTGAGCGGCGTCGGCACGCAGATGAGGATGGCGTCGACCTCGCCGAGGCGGGAGAGATCGCCGGTGGGGGTGAGTCGGCCGGCCGCCACCAGCGGCGCCAGGCGCGCCGCGCCAGGGTGGCGGAGCGAGCACTCGCCGCGCGCGAGCGCCGCGACCTTCGCAGGATCGATGTCGAAGCCGAGCACGGCGAGGCCGCGCTCGGCGAAGGCGAGCGCCAGGGGGAGGCCGACGTAGCCGAGGCCGACGACGCCCACCCGCGCCGACCCCTCGTCGATCCGCGCCCGGAGCGCCGCCGCCTGGACGGACGCGCGGGCGGAGCCGCTGGAAGCCATGCGGCGGATCATGCCTCACTCGGAGCTGGAAAGCTGCACGGACCGGCCGGCTGGCACCGCGTTGGAAGCGTCGCTCAGGCCGGCGCCGGCCTCGCCGCCAGCAGGCCGCGGATCCGCTCGAGCCCCGCCGGCCGCGGGTAGCGCTGGTGCACCAGGGCGAGCCCGCTAGCGGATGGAGATCAATCCTCGCCCTCGCTCGCCGGCGCGCCGGGGCGGCGGTCGGCGACCGCCGCGAGGGGCTGGGTCTCGGGCGCGAAGACGGGGCGTGCGGCGGGTGGCGGCGTGCCGGCGGGAGAGCCGAAGCCGACGATCTGGTCCCAGTCGCGCTGCAGGTCGTCGCCGAAGATCACCAGTAGATCGCCGGGACGCGCCGTCTCGAGACCCAGGCGAACGGCCTCCGGCTCGAGGTAGATCTGGGGCGCGATGCGGTCCTCGGGAAAGCCCGCGGCGAGGAACCCCTCGCGCAGCAGGGCGCCCACCTCGCCGGACGGACGGCCGCGCAGGTTGTCGTCCTCCCGCAGGAGAACCAGATCGAACGCCGGCGCCGCCACCTTCGCCAGCGACCGGATGTCCTCGTCGCGGCGGTCGCCGGGCGCCGAGACGATGCCGATCCGCCGGCCGTTGACACCGAGCTCGCGGATCATCCGCGCCATCGCCTCCATGCCGTGGGCGTTGTGCGCGTAGTCGAGGAGCACGCGGAACGGATGCTCGTTGTAGAAGTTCATCCGTCCCGGAGTCTGGAAGAAATCCGTCGTGAAGGTGCGCAGACCCTGGCGGATGTTCTCCAGGCTCACCCCCAAGCCGCAGGCGATCGCCGCCGCGAACATCGCGTTCTGGATGTTGTGCCAGGCATGCCCTTCGACGGTCGCCGGGATCTGCCGCGCGAGGAGCAGCGGGATGTGGTCCTCCCCCTCGTAGAGCACCAGCATGCGGCCGTTCAGGCTCTCCTCCAGCACGAGGGCCCGGCCGCGCTCGCGGATGTGCCGGCGCACCAGGTCGTTGGTGCGATCGAGGGTGACGTAGAACGGCTTCGCCGGGCTGTGCTCCGCCATCGCGGCGACCCGCGGATCGTCGGCGTTGAGGACGCAGACGTCGCGCGCCACCTCGGCGATGACGCGCTTGACCCGCGCCAGATCCTCGAGATCCTCGATGCCCCCCATCCCCAGGTGGTCGGCGGCGACGTTGAGCACGGCGCCGACGTTGCACTTCCGCCAGCCCAGGCCGGAGCGCACGATGCCGCCGCGCGCCGTCTCGAGAACCGCGGCATCGACGGTCGGGTCGCGCAGCACGAGATGGCTCGCCCACGGGCCCGTCATGTCGCCGGCGACGGTCAGCACGCCGTCGATGTAGACGCCGTCCGAGGTCGCCATCCCCACCGTCTGGCCGGAGAGCTTGAGGATGTGGCCGACCATGCGGGTGGTCGTCGTCTTGCCGTTGGTGCCGGTGATCGCCGCGATCGGAATGCGGCACGGCACGCCGCGCGGGAAGAGCATGTCGATGACCGGCCCCGCCACTTCGCGCGGCGTCCCCTCGGTCGGCGCGGTGTGCATGCGGAAGCCCGGCGCGGCGTTGATCTCGACGATGGCGCCCCCCACCTCCGAGTAGCTGCGCGAGATGTCCGGGCAGATGAAGTCGACGCCGCCGACGTCGAGGCCGATCGCCTTCACCCCGCGCTCGGCCATGATGCGGTTGTCGTAGTGGATGACGTCGGTCTTGTCGATCGAGGTGCCGCCGGTCGACAGGTTGCCGGTCGAGCGCAGGGGGATGACCTGCCCGTCCGCGGGCACCGAGTCGAGCGTCAGGCCGGCATCGGCGAGAAGGCGCAGCGCCTGGTGGTCGACCTCGAGCCGGGTGAGGACCTTCTCGTGGCCGACGCCGCGGCGCGGGTCGGCGTTGACCCGCTCGATCAGCCGGGCGACCGTCGAGGTGCCGTCCCCCACGACGTGGCCGGGGACCCGCTCGGCCACCGCCACGACCCTGCCGTGGACGACCAGGATCCGATAGTCGTTCCCCTCGTGGAAGGTCTCGACGATGACCGTCCGCGCCTCCTCGCGAGCCTTCTCGAAGGCGAGGAGCGTCTGCTCGGGGGTGCGCAGGTTGATCGAGACGCCGCGGCCGTGGTTGCCGTCGAGCGGCTTGACGACGATGGGATAGCCCAGCCGCTCGGCCTCGGCGACCGCCTCCTCGGGCTCGTAGACCAGCCGCTGGCGCGGCACCGGCAGGCCGAGGTCGGCGAGGATCTGGTTGGTGAGCCGCTTGTCGGAGGCGATCTCGACCGCGATGTGGCGCGTCTCGCTGGTCACCGTCGCCTGGATGCGGCGCTGGTAGCGCCCGTGGCCGAGCTGGACGAGCGAGCGGTCGTTGAGACGGATCCACGGGATGTCGCGCTCCTCGGCGGCGCTCACCAGCGCGGCGGTCGAGGGCCCGAAGGCGCGCCGCTGGGCGAGGCGGACCAGCGCCTCGAGCTCGGCCGCGAAGTCGAACGGCGCCGGGTCGTGGGCGGCGCGCTCGGGCGGCAGCAGGTGGCGGATGACGCGCAGGCCGAGCTCCGCCGCCGCGGTGCCGACGCTCTCCTCGAGAAAGCTGTAGATGACGTGATACTGGCCGCGCGGCAGGCCGTGGCTCCGCGTCTTGCCGTAGGAGACGCGGGTGCCCGCCAGGCACTGGAGCTCGATCGCGACGTGCTCGAGGACGTGCCCCATCCAGGTGCCCTGGTCCTCGGTCATCCGGCGGACGAAGCCGCCCGGCGTCTGGTACGAGCAGGTGTGCTCGTAGAGCGTCGGGAGGAGGGCGAGCAGCCGCTCCGCGAAGCCGGGGAGCCGGGCGGTCGGGAACTCCTCGAGCTCGCCCAGGTCGACGCGCAGCCGGATCACCGGCCGCAGCGCGTAGAGGTTGGGGCCGCGGTAGACGCGGGTCTCGAGGACGTTCATCGGCGGGAGGCCGAGAGAGGCTCGCGGGGAGCGAGCGCCGGCGGACGCGGGCCGCGGATCACGCGGGGTTTGTAACACGAGCCGGCGAGGGCGGCAAGCTCGCCTCGCGACCCGGCTCCGCCTCGCCGGAGGCGGCGGCGCGGTCTGCCGGCTGGCGACGCGGCGGCAGGCCGCGCCGGCGCCCGAGGTCGTAGCCGCAGCCGGTCGTCAGGACGTCCAGGTGGAGCCCGAGCATGGCGAGCGGCTGGCCGCGGCGCACGGCGTAGCTGTCGGTGAAGGCCATCTGGCGCGCGTCGATGACCAGCACGGCGCCGGCGCCGATCACCTCGATCGTGCCCTCCGGCTCGATCACCACCGCGGTGTCCTCGTCGATCCCCACCCCCAGCGGCTCCGGGTTGTAGGAGAGGGCGGTGAGCAGCCGGCCGAGGCGGTCGCGGCGGCGAAAATGCTGATCGATGATGAGCTCGGGGGCGAGGCCCAGGCCGGGGGCCAGATGGACGAGCCGCCGGCGCGGGGTGCTGCCGCCGTCACCGAGGGCGATCATGTGCTCGGAGAGGAGCGAGGCCCCGGCGCTGGTGCCGCCGACGACCATCCCCTCGGCATGCCGGCGGCGGATGGCGGCGGCGAGCGCCGTGCCGCCGAGGGTCGACGAGAAGCGGAGCTGGCTGCCGCCGGTGAGGAAGAGCGCCGTGGCGCCGGAGAGCCGCGCGAGCATCTCGGGGCCGGCCGCCAGCGCCTCCTCGCGGTTGGCGATGCGCAGCACGGCGACCTCCGGCACTCCCAGCTCGCGAAAGAGGTCGGTGTAGCGCTCGCCGGTGTCGGCGAGCTCCGAGGCGGTGGCGAGGATGAGCAGGTTGCCAGCGGCGCCGCCGGCGATCTCGACGAAGCGTCGGAGGACGATCCGCTCGCGCGTCTTGTCCTCGGCGCCGCCGATCGCCATCAAGCGGCCGGGCCGTGGGGCCGGCGCGGGTTGTACGTCCATGCGGCGGATCTCCTCTGGGCTCGAGCGGGCGAGCCGGGGGGTTGGAGGGCAGCGTGCGGAGCGCGGCCATTCTACCAACGCGCGCCGGCGAGCGGAGCGGAGGGGAGCGGCCGCGCCGGCCGCCGCCGGTATAGTCTCGCCCCGCCGGCTCCGGCACCCCGACGCGATGCCCCTCCTCGACTCCCGGCGGCTCACCGGCCCCAACCTCCTCCTCGCCGGACCCGGCGCGGTGGTCGACGTCGCCCTGCCCTGCTTCACGCCGCACCTTCCCGCTGCCGAGGCGTCCGACCTCGCCCTCTCCCTCTGGCGTCGGCACGCCCGGCGGCTCCTCGGCACGCTCGGTTGGGGCGGCGAGCAGCTGGCGGCGCGCCGGCATGCCGGCGGCCTCTCCCTCGCCTTCTCCGCGCCGCTCGACAGCCTCGATGCCGCGACCGAGGTCGCCGAGGAGGTCTGGCGCGCCACCGAGGCGGCCCTCGGCGGGCGCGGAGTTGCGGCCGGGCCAATAGGCTGGCCGGAGCCGGCGCTCTCGGCGGCGGCGGAGCGGCTCCGGGCCCTGATCGACGCCGAGCGCAGCCCTCGCCTCGTCGCCCTCGCCTCCGCGGCGGCAGCGCGCGGCATCGCCTTCCTCTGGGACGCCGAGGAGGTGACGATCGGCCTCGGAACGGGCGGCGTCACCTGGCCGCACGCCGACCTCCCCTCGCCAGCCGAGGTCGATTGGACCTGCCTCCACGACGTGCCGGTGGCGCTCGTCACCGGCACCAACGGCAAGACGACGACCGTCCGCCTGCTGGAATCGATCGCCAAGGCCGCCGGCCGGATCGCCGGCGCCACCTCGACCGACCGCATCACCCTCGACGGCGCGACGCTCGAGCGGGGCGATTTCTCCGGACCGGGCGGGGCGCGGACGCTCCTCCGCAACCGGCGGCTCGACTTCGCCATCCTCGAAGTGGCGCGCGGCGGGCTGCTCCGCCGGGGCTTGGCGATCGCCGCAGCCGATGCGGCGGCGGTCACCAACATCGCCGCCGACCACCTCGGCGAGTACGGCGTCGACGACCTCGCCGGCATCGCCGCGGCCAAGCTGGTGGCGGTCCGCGCCGTGCGGCCACGGGGCGCGGCGGTCTTGAACGCCGACGATCCGGAGCTCGTCCGCCAGGGTCCCGGGGCGGCGCGCGCGCCGATCTCCTGGTTCACTCTCGAGGCCAGGAATCCCCTTCTCGCCGCCCAGCTCGCAGGAGATGGGTCCGCCGCCTTCCTCGACGGCGGCGAGCTGATCCTCGCCGCCGGGGGGCGCCGCCGCGCCATCGCCCGGCTCGCCGAGATCCCCATCACCTTCGACGGCGCCGCCCGCCACAACGTCGCGAACGCCCTCGCCGCCGCGGCGCTCGCCCAGGCCATGGGCCTCCCCGACGCGGCCATCGCCCGCGGCCTCGCTGCCGTCGGCGGCACGGCGGAGGACAACCCGGGCCGCGCCAATCTGCTCGAGATCGGCGGCGTCCGCATCCTCCTCGACTACGCCCACAACCCGCACGGGCTCGCCGCCCTTCTCGAGCTGGCGGCGGCGATCCCGGCCACCCGCCGTTTGCTGCTCCTCGGACAGGCGGGCGACCGCGACGAGACCGCCCTCCGCGACCTCGCCGCCACCGCCTGGCGGTCCCGCCCCGACCGCATCGTCGTCAAAGAGCTGCCGGCGATGCTCCGCGGCAGGCAGGCTGGCGAGGTTCCGGCGATCCTCGACGACGAGCTCCGGCGGCGCGGCGCGCCCGACGAAGCGCTGGCGCACGCTCCGACGGAGATCGCCGCCGTCGATCAGGCTCTCGCCTGGGCGCGTCCGGGCGACCTCCTGATCCTCCTCATCCACAGCGAGCGCGGCGCCGTGCTGGCCCGGCTGGAGCGCGCCGGCGCCCGCCCCGCCGCCGGCTGAACCGTCGATGGACGGCCTCACCCTCTTCGGCTTCTTCGCGGTGGCCGCCGCCCTCGTCTGCTACGCGCTCGAAGATCGCCATCGCGCCTTCACCCTCGGCTTCGCCGCCTCCTGCGCCCTCTCCTCCGTCTACGGCTTCCTGCAGGGAGCGTGGCCCTTCGGCGTCATCGAGATCGTCTGGACCCTGGTCGCCGCCCGCCGCTGGTGGAAACCGCGAGGTGCCAGGTGATCCGTCAGACCGCCCGCGGGGTGCCAGGTGACTCGCCGACGACCGCGGTAAGCTCCCGGCGACGCCGATGGAATCCCCGGCGCCCTCGGCGCCCCACCTTTCCGTGCCCACCGCCCTCCTCGTCAACGCCGATGACTTCGGCCGCTCGCCGGAGATCAACGCGGCGGTGCTCGCCGCCCACCGCGAGGGAATCCTCACCTCGGCGAGCTTGATGGTGACCGGCGCCGCCGCGGCGGAGGCGATCGCCATGGCGCGGCGGACGCCGAGCCTGGCCGTCGGGCTGCACCTGGTGCTGGTCGCCGGCGTGGCGGCATCTCGTCCCGCGGAGCTACCGCACCTCGTCGACGCCGGCGGCCGCTTCGCGGACGACCCTGTGAGGGCGGGGCTGCGCCTCGCGCGGCCGGCCGCGCGAGGCGAGATCGCGCGCGAGATCGCCGCGCAGCTGGCGCTCTTCGACGCCACCGGCCTGCCTCTCTCGCACGTTGACGGGCATCTCCATCTCCACGTCCACCCGGCGGTCCTCCGGCACGTCCTGCCGCTGGCCGTGCGGCATGGCGCGCGAGGATTTCGACTGCCGCACGATCCTCTCCGGCCGGCGCTCGCCTGGGATCGCCGCCACCGGCTCCAGAAGACGGGCTGGGCGCTCGCCTTCGGCGGCCTCCGCCGCCACGCCGCGCCCCGCGTCCGTGCCGCCGGCCTCGCCGTGCCGGAGCGCACCTACGGCCTGATGCAGAGCGGGGCGATGGACGAGGGCTACCTGCTCCACCTGCTCGACACCCTCGAGACACCCACGGCCGAGATCTACCTGCATCCGACGGCCGGCGCGCGGCTGGAGCCCCTGGGTCCCAACCCGGAGGAGCTCGCCGCGCTCCTCTCGCCGCAGGTCCGCGAGCGGATCGCCCGGCGCGGCATCCGCCTCGCCACCTACGCCGGCCTCGCCAGCCGATGACCCTGTTGGCCGCCCTTGTCGGTTTCTTGTTTCTCCTGCTCGCCGCGAGCTGGGCCTACTGGCTGATCGCGAGCGCCTCCTTGAGGCGCTTTCTCCACCTCCCGCCGCCCGACCCGCCGCCTCGCTGGCCTTCCGTCTCCATCCTCAAGCCGGTCAAAGGGGCGGATCACGAGGCCTACGAGAGCTTCGCGTCCTTCTGTCGGCAGGAGTATGGAGACTTCGAGATCCTCTTCGGCGCCGCCCGCGCCGACGACCCGGCGATCGCCGTCGTCGACCGTCTGCGGCGGAACTTCCCCGAGCGACCGATTCGTCTGCTGGTGACCGGCGAGGCGGACGGCAATCCCAAGACGGCCATCCTGGCGCGCCTGGCGGCCGAGGCCCGCGGCGAGATCCTCCTCCCCGCCGACAGCGACATCGACGCCGCGCCCGAGACCGTGCGCCGCCTGGTCGCCGCGCTCGCCGATCCCGCGGTCGGCATCGTCTCCTGCGTCTACCGGAGCCGCGGCGCCGCCACCCTCGCCGCCCGCCTCCTCGGGCTCTACCTCGACGGCGGCTTCGTCCCCTCGGCAGTCTTCGCCTACCGTCTCGCCGGCCGGCGGTTCGCGATGGGCGCCGCGATGGCCTTCCGCCGCCGCGACCTCGAGCGGATCGGCGGCTATGCCGCCTTCGGCGACCGGCTGCTCGACGACTATGAGATCGGCTCGCGGATCGCCGCGCTGGGGCTCGAGGTCCGGCTCTCCCCCGCCGTCGTCACCCACGTGCTCGGCGGCGAGACCTTTCGCGGCCAGTGGCAGCGCGAGCTGCGCTGGAACCGCGGCATCCGCGCCGTCCGACCGGCCGACTACGCCGGCCTCGCCATCACCCAGACGACGCCGATCGCCCTCCTGCTCTGCCTGGCGACGGGCTGCGCGTCCTGGAGCCTCGGAACCCTCGCGGCGACCCTCGTCCTGCGCGGCGCCGTCGCCTATCGCGCCGCGAGAGATCTCGGCGGCCACTTCTCGGCTGTCGAGCTGCTCTGGCTCCCCGCCCGCGACCTCCTCACCGCCCTCGCCTGGTGCGCCGGCTTCGCCGGCCGCCGGATCACCTGGCGAGGTGCCAGGTACCTAGTCAAACCGGATGGCGGAGTCGAGGCGGTGAGGCCGAAGGAACCGCCCGGGGAGGCCCTCCGGGCTGACTCGAAGAGGTGAGGAGACGAGAAGGTGCCAGGTGCTTCGTCGAGGTGCCTGGTGACCCGTTGCCTCGCGCCCGTGAGGCCCCAGGTAACCACTACCTCAACCCAGAACCACCTCGATCCGGTGCTCGCGGCCGTCGTCGGCGAGGGGGATCTCGCGCTCCTGGATCTCCTGCCCGTCGACGGCGACCTTCGATACGCCGCGGCAGACACCGTGGGGGTTGTCGACTTTGAGCGCGTAGCGGGCGGAGTGGTAGCGGAAGGTGACCTCGAAGCCCGGCCAGGCGCGCGGGATGACCGGATCGAGGTGGAGCTTGGTGCCGCGCAGCCGGAAGCCGAGGAGCCACTCGATGCCGGCGCGGTACATCCAGCCGGCCGAGCCGGTGTACCAGCTCCAGCCACCGCGGCCGACGTGCGGCGGCTCGGCATAGACGTCGGCGGCGACGACGTAGGGCTCGACCTTGTAGCGGTAGACCCCGGCGCGCGTGCTCGCATGGTTGATCGGGTTGAGGATGGCGAAGAGCTCGCCGGCGCTGTCCCCCTCGCCGAGCGCCGCGAAGCCGATCAGCGACCAGATCGCCGCGTGGGTGTACTGGCCGCCGTTCTCCCGCGTCCCCGGCAGGTACCCCTTGATGTAGCCGGGGTCGCGCGGCGTGCGGTCGAAGGGCGGCGTGAAGAGGAGGACGAGGCCGTCGCCGCGGCGCACCAGGTGCTGCTCGACCGCCGCCATCGCCCGCCGCGCCCGCTCGGGCGCCGCGGCGCCCGAGATCACCGCCCACGACTGCGCGATGGCGTCGATGCGGCATTCGGCGTCGGCGGCCGAGCCGAGCGGCGTGCCGTCGTCGTAGAAGGCGCGGCGGTACCAGTCGCCGTCCCAGCCGGCGATCTCCACCGCCGCCTTGATCTCGTGCACCCGCGTCCGCCAGCGCGTCACCCGCTCGCGCTCGCCGCGCGTCTCGGCGTAGCGGGCGAACTCCCAGAGATTGATGTGGAGGAACCAGGCGAGCCAGACGCTCTCGCCCCTCCCCTCCGCCCCCGACCCGGTTCATGCCGTCGTTCCAGTCGCCGGTGCCGATGAGCGGCATGCCGTGGGCGCCGGCGGCGAGGCTGCGGTCGAGAGCGCGCGCGCAGTGCTCGTAGACCGTCGCCCGCTCGCTCGCCTCCGCCGGCTGGAAGTAGGCCTCGCGCTCCTCGGGCTTGAGCGGCTCGCCGGCGAGGAAGGGCACCTCCTCGTCGAGGATGGTGGCGTCGCCAGTGACCTCGAGGAAGTGGAGGACGCCGTACGGCAGCCACAGGCGGTCGTCGGAGATCCGCGTGCGCACCCCCTTGCCCCCCGGCGGATGCCACCAGTGCTGCACGTCCCCCTCGGGGAACTGGCGGCCGGCGGCGCGCAGGATCTGCGCCCTCAGCACCTCGCGCTGCGGCACCGCGAGCGCCATGGCGTCCTGCAGCTGGTCGCGGAAGCCGTAGGCGCCGCCCGCCTGATAGAAGGCGGTGCGCGCCTGGATGCGGCAGGCGAGCGCCTGGTAGAGCAGCCAGCGGTTGACCATCAAGTCGAGCGACCGGTCTGGGGTCTTCACCTGGAGGGCGCCCAGGATGTCGTCCCAGTGGCGGACGACGGCGGCGAGGAGCGCCTCGATGTCGGCGGCGCGGTAGTCCGCGATCAGCTTGCGCGCCGCCGCGGCGTCCTCGCCCTGGCCGAGGAGGAAGCGCACCTCGCGGCGCTCGCCGGGCGCCAAATGTAGGGTGAGGCGGAACGCGGCGCAGGGATCGAGCGCGGCACCGGTGCGACCCGAGAGAGTGGTGCCGAGGGCGAGCGCCGCCGGCGCGTCGAGGCCGCCATTGCGGCCGAGGAACTCGCCGCGGTCGGCGGTCCACGAGGTCTGCTGGCCGCCCAGGTCGGCGAAGGCGATGCGCCCGGCGAACTCCTCGTTCCAGGCGTTCCGCGCCAGGATGGCGCCGCTCTCGGCGTCGCGCTCGGTCACCACGAAGGGGGCCGAGGCGCTGCGCGACGAGCCGAGCACCCACTCGGCGTAGGCGGTGACGCTGACCGTGCGCGGCCGCGGCGAGCGGTTCTCGACCCGCAGCCGCGAGATCTTGACCGGGTCCGCGAGCGGCACCATCTGCAGCAGCTCGAGGCGGATGCCGCGGCTCTCGTGCTCGAACTTGCTGTAGCCCTGGCCATGGCGGACGACGTAGGGCCAGCCGTCGCGGATGGGGAGCGCCGTCGGCCCCCACACCTCGCCGGTCTCCTCGTCGCGCACCAGGATCGCCTCCCCCGCCGGGTCGGAGACCGGATCGTTCGACCACGGGGTGAGCTGGTTCTCATGGCTGTTGACCGCCCAGGTGTAGCCCGAGCCCGCCTCGGTGGCGAGGAAGCCGAAGCCGTCGTTAGCGATGACGTTGATCCACGGCGCCGGCGTCCACTGCCCTTCGCCGAGCACCACGACGTACTCGCGCCCGCCGTCGGCGAAGCCGCCGAGGCCGTTCCAGAACTCGAGCTGGAAGCGCGGCGGCGGCAGGTCTGGCGGCGCCGGCGCCACCGCCGCGACCGGCCGCGGCGGACGCACCGGCGGCTCGGCGCGGAGGTGGCGGACGATCTGTTCGGCGAGCGTCCCCTGGCGCGAGTTGAGCACCGCCCGCGCCGCCGTGCGCAGGAGATCGAGGCTCTCCGCCCCCACCTGGTCGCGGCGGAGGAGGAAGATGCCGCCGGCGTTCGGCGGCTCGTCGGGGAGCGCCCGCCGCCGCGCCTCGACCAGGCCGTCGAGCGCCGTCTGCAGCTCCTGGGTGTAGGAGGTCCCCTTCTCGTTGACGATGACGACGTCGACAGCGAGGCGCTTCAGCCGCCAGTACTCGTGGGCGCGGAGGAGCTGGCGCACCAGGTCCTGGTCCTCGACCTCGTCGATGCGCACGAGGACGATCGGCAGGTCGCCGGAGATGCCGAAGGCCCACAGCGCCGAGTGCCCCTTGCGATTGCGCATCAGCACGTCGGCGGGAGCGCGCAGGCTCGCCGTCGAATAGAGGATGCGCGAGGCGAGGCGTTGGAAGAGCTGCGCCTCGTCTGCCGAGATCCCCAGGTGGTTGAGCTCGACCTGCGCCTGCGTCCAGGCGAGGTTCTGGGTGCGCTCGAAGATCGCCGGCTCGCGGTACTTGTCGGCGAGCGACAGCGCCGCCTCGCGCGAGGCGGCGGCGAGCGTCGTCAGGTTGACGCGCGCCGTGGCGCCGGGGAGGATGCGCAGCCGCCGGCGCATGACGAAGACCGGATCGAGCACCGGTCCGACGGTGCCGGAGAGCGGCCGCGGCTCGCCGAGCGCCGCCGGCCGCCGCGCCGTGCCGCCACGGCCGAGGAAGCGCGCGCGGTCGGTCTCCACCTGCACGCCGCCGCTGCTGTCGCCCTCGACCGAGGTGACCGCCGCCACCCAGATCGGCTCCTCGCCTTCCTCGCGCGGGCGGCGGAAGGCGAGCAGCGCCTCGAGGCCGGGGACGAGCTCGGTCTCGACGAAGAGCTTGCCGAAGGCGGGGTGCGCCGCGTCGGCGGCGCCGGGCGCCAGCACCAGCTCGGCGTAGGAGGTGACCTCGATGCGCCGCGCCGAGGTGCCCAGGTTGGTGACCGACACCTGGCGCACCTCGGCGTCGTCCTCCGCCGAGACGACGATCTGCAGGCGGGTCGAGAGGGTGCCGTCGCGGCGGCGGATCTCCGCCTGGTCCTCGGAGAAGAGGACCTCGTAGGAGTCCGGCTCGACGAGGGTCGGCTGATAGCCGGCGGACCACAGCTCGCCGCTGTCGACATCCTGCAGGTAGACGAAGCTCCCCCAGCGGTCGCGCGTCGCGTCCTCGCGCCAGCGGCTGACCGCCCTGCCCTGCCAGGAGCTGTAGCCGGCGCCCGCCGTCGTCACCATCACCGTGTAGCGGCCGTTCGACAGCATCTGGGTGCGCGCCGCCGGCAGGTGCGGCGAGTCGAAGCGGCGGAGCACCGGCGGCACGAAGTCGCGGACGTGGAGCTGGGTGCGCACCTCGTCGGCGCGCGGGCGGGCGACGGCGACGGTCGAAGGCGTGCGTTCCTGGAGGAGGAGCTCGGCCGCCTGCACCGCCGGCTCGGCGTGGAAGCGCGCCCGCATGACGCTGCCGAGGGTGACGTTGGCGAGGGCGACGATCGCCATCCCCTGGTGGTGGGCCATGTAGGCCTTGACGACGGCGACCTTGCCGTCGGTCGGCAGGCGCGACGAGGTGTAGTCGAGCGACTCGTAGAAGCCGTAGCGGCCGCGCGCCCCGACTTCGCCCAAGCGCGCGAAGTTGGCGAGCGCCGCCCGCGGATCGATCATCGCCGCCAGCGCCGTGGCGTAGGGGGCGATGACGAGGTCCTCGGAGAGGCCGCGCTTGAGCCCCAGGCCGCTCACCCCGAAGTTCGAGTACTGATAGGTGAAGTTGAGGTCGCGCGAGTTGTAGGCGGCCTCGGAGATCCCCCACGGCACGCCGCGGTCGGCGGCATAGCGGATCTGCCGGCGAACGATCAGCTTGTCGGTCTGGTCGAGCAGGCTGCCGTCGGGGACGTCCATCACCAGCTCGGGCATCAGGTACTCGAACATCGACCCCGACCAGGAGATGAGCGCCGAGCCGCCGCCGACCGGCGTCAGCTGGCGGCCGAGCTTGAACCAGTGCGCCGTCGGCACGTCGCCGCGGGCGATGGCGATGAAGCTCGCCAGGCGCGCCTCGGAGGCGAGGAGATCGTAGTAGCCGCCGTCGAGGCGGCCCGCGGAGAGGTTGTAGCCGATCGAGAAGAGCTGGCGCTCGGGGTCGAAGAGGAAGCTGAAATCCATCTCGGCGAAGAGCCGGGCGGCGCGCGCGGCGACCGCCGAGAGCCGCCGGGCGAGCGAGGAGGCCCTCGCTGCAGCGCGCTCCAGGTCGGCCGCGGCGGCGCGCGCGAGATCGGCCGCCGCGCTCGCGGCTCCCTCACCGCCGTCGGCTTCGGCGAGGCCGCGGAGCGTCGCCGCAGCGGCCTCGTAGAGGTCGGTCATGGCGCCGAGCGAGCCGGAATCGGCGGCGAGCCCGGCGAGCACCGCGACGGCCGTCGCCGGCAGCGCGCCGCGGGCGGCCGCCGCGGCATCGGTTGACGCCACGGGGTCCAGCCAGCCGAGCCAGCCGTGGGTGATGGCGAGGTCGCGCAGGTGGCTGCCGACGCCGGCGCCGAAGAGGCGCGCCCAGGCGAGCGCTTCGTCGGCTGGATTGGCGGCTGGACTGGGGGCCTGATAGCCGGCGGGGAACGATCGGCGCTCCGCCGCCACGGCCTGCAGGATGTCGACGAGGGTCGCCGCCGTCTCCTCGAGAGAACCGAGGCGGCGCCGCCAGTCGGCGGGCTCGAGCGCCGGCGCGGCGAGGAGCGCGGCCGCCTCGGCGAGCGTCCGCGCCAGCTCGCGGGCGGGGAGCGGGCCGAGCGCCGCCGCGGCATCGGCGAGCTCGGCGAAGGTGTCGGCGAGGCCGCGCCGCGCCGGCTCGAGCGCCGTCGCCAGGTCGCGCCGCTCGGCGCATGCCTGTTGGAGGACGATCAGGTGGCCGGCGAGGTTGCCGCTGTCGACGGTCGACACGTAGCGCGGCTCGAGCGGGTGGAGA
The DNA here is from genome assembly GCA_963755825.1 of uncultured Acidobacteriota bacterium. GTDB lineage: Bacteria > Acidobacteriota > Thermoanaerobaculia > Multivoradales > UBA5704 > DATBQN01. The sequence continues at coordinate 84,622 of CAVWLA010000003.1, forward strand.
TCGTCGGTCGCGTACCAGTTGAAGAGGTGGCCGCGGAAGAGCTCCAGCCGGCCGACCGCCTCGAGGGTCGCCTCCAGGCGGTCGACCATCTCCTCGCAGCCGATCCAGCCGAAGTCGGCAGCGGCGGCGGTCGAGAGCAGGTAGAGACCGACGTTGGTGGGCGAGGTGCGCCGGGCGACCACCGGCCGCGGATCCTCCTGGAAGTTGTCGGGCGGCAGCGCGTGGTCGCCGGCGGTCGCGAAGGTCTCGAAATAGCGCCAGGTGCGCCGCGCGATGCGCCGCAGCTCGGCCGCCCCGGCATCGCCGGCGCCCATCGCCGCCGCCTCGACCGGCCGCGGCGGCAGGCTGATCCAGCGCGCGATCGCCGGCGACAGCGCCCAGGCGAGGACGAAGGGGAGCGCCCAGGGGAGCGCGGCGGGGCGGAGCGCCGCTGCGGCGAGACCGCCGGCGGCGAGGAGGACGGCGCCGATCATCCGCCGATAGGCGCCGGCGAGGCTGAGGTCGAAGCTGCGCCCCGCCTGCGCCGCCGGCACCCACTCGAGAAGGCGCCGGCGGGTGACGTAGACCCGCGCCAGCGTGCGCGCGACGGCATCGCCCATCTGCCACGCCTGATGGGCGAGGAGGGCGAGGCGCAGGCCGCTCTGCGCCAGCGAGAGGCCGAAATCGGTCGCCAGGCTGCTGAGGAAGCTCCGCTTGGCGATGCCGATGCGGCGGTGGACGAGGCCGGCGACGAAGGAGTAGAGCCCGGACCAGGCGAAGACGACGGCGATGAAGGCCGCCCAGAGCGCCGGCCGGGCGCCGGGCAGCGCCCAGCTCGCGACCAGGGTGAGGAAGGCGGCGGGGGCGAGCAGGCTCCGCCGCAGGTTGTCGAGCATCTTCCAGCGGCCGATCGCCGGGATCGGGTTCCTGACCGCGCGCCGGCGGGCGTCGGGAACGCGCCGGAAGAGCCAGGGGAGGAGCTGCCAGTCGCCGCGCGCCCAGCGCTGCTGGCGCGAGGCGGCGACCTCGTAGTGCCCCGGATACTCCTCGAAGAGCTCGAGATCCGAGGCCAGGCCGGCGCCGGCGAAGAGCCCTTCGAAGAGGTCGTGCGAGAGGAGGGCGTTCTCCGGCACCCGCCCTTCGAGCGCGCGCTCGAAGGCGTCGAGGTCGTAGATGCCCTTGCCGGTGTAGATCCCCTCGTCGAAGAGATCCTGATAGAGGTCGGAGACCGCGAAGGCGTAAGGATCGATGCCGCGCGGGCCGGAGAAGATGCGCTGGTAGAGCGTGCCGCCGCCGGCGAGCGGCAGCGTCGGCGTCACCCGCGGCTGCAGGATGCCGTGGCCGCTGACGACGCGGTGGGTCTCGGGGTCGAAGAGCGGGTGGTTGAGCGGGTGCGCCATGGTGCCCACCAGCTCGCAGACGCCGCCGCGGCCGAGGCGGGTGTCGGAGTCGAGGGTGACGACATACCGCACGCCGGCCGGGAAGGGGGGCGCCGGGCCCTCCCCCGCCGGCAGGAAGCTGGTGTAGGTGGCACCGCGGAGCAGCAGATTGAGCTCCTGCAGCTTGCCGCGCTTCCTCTCCCAGCCCATCCAGCTCCCCTCGCTCGGGTTCCACAGCCGGCGGCGGTGGAAGAGATAGAAGCGCGGGCCGCCGCCGGGAGCCGCGCCGTAGCGCTCGTTGAGCTCGGCGATGCCGGCGCGCGCCGCGGCGAGGAGGCCTTCGTCCTCGGGCAGCGTCTCGCTCGCCGCGTCGACCCAATCGGAGAGCAGGGCGAAGCGGACGTCGCCCTCGTCGTTGCTGAGGAACCGGACCTCCAGCCGCTCCAGCTCGGCGCGGATCTCCCCCTCGCCGGTGAGCAGCGTCGGCACCACGACCAGGGTGCGGAGCGCCGCCGGAATGCCCTGGGCGAGCTCGAGCTTGGGGAGGCGCCGCGGCCCGACGACGTCGGCGACGCTCCGGTTGACGAAGGAGATGGCGAGTTCGGAGGCCGGGACGAGGGCGAGGAGGCCGAGGATGGCGAGGGTGAGGACGGGCGCCCCCTCCGCACGCTCGATCGCCAGCGGGAAGAGGGCGATCAAGAGCGAGCCGACGGCGACCGTCGCCAGGTAGCCGTAGGTCGCGTGGGCGAACCAGATCCGCGCCAGCCGCTTGCGGCGGGGCACCCGATAGCCGAGCTCGCGCTCGAAGTCGCCGCGGCCGCGCGAGATCAGGTAGTAGCCGGGATCGGCGAGGCGCGGATCGGCGGCGGCGGGAGGCTCTGCGGCGGCGCCATCGGCGGGCTCGGCTGCTCTGGCAGCTCTGGAGGCCTTGGCGGCCGGGGCGTCGCCGCTCGCCGCCGCGCGGCCCCGCTCGACGGCAAGGCGGGCGATCTCGATCTCCGAGCGGTCGGTGCCGCGCGCCAGCTCCTCGACGCCGGCGCGGTAGCGGTCGCGGGTCGGGAAGTCCATCTCGGCGACCCGCGTGCCCTCGCGCAGCGCCGCCTCCACCAGGCTCACACTCTCGAAGAACTCCGTCCAGTCGACCGCCGAGAGCAGGCGCATGCTGGTGATGACGTTGCGCACCGTGACGTGGATCGCCATCTGCTCCTGGTGGTCGGCGCGCACCACCTCGTCCGGCGTCGTGCCGCGGCTGGCGAGCTGGGCGCGGAGCCAGGCGAGCACCGCGGCGACGCCGGCGTTCTCCTCCTCGCGGAGGCGGCGCTCGAGCTGCACCGAGAAGGGGATGTCCGGCGGCCGCGCGGCGAGCTCGGCGAGCAGCGCCTCCGGCGCCGCCGGCAGGCCGGAGACGCCGAGCAGGCGGTCGGCGACGCCGTCGGCGGCATCGCGCGAGCGGCGGCGGGCGACCAGCGCGTCGACCAGCCGGCGGAGGTTCTCGACCAGCACCAGACGCAGCGAGATGGCGCTCGCCCAGAGCTCGCCGATGGTGAGCGGCTGCACCCGCTGGTAGGCGCCGACGTAGTGGCGGAAGAGCTCGAGGTCGAAGCGGCTGTCGGTGTGCTCGACGAAGCTCCAGGCGAGGCCATAGACGCGCGGGAAGCCGGCGAGGGAGCCGCCGGCAAGCTTCGGCAGCTGGCGGTAGAACCCCGCGGGCAGGTCGTCGCGGATCTCGCGGATCTGCTGGTCGACGATGTGGAAGTTGTCGACCAGCCACTCGGCGGCGGGCGAGATCGAGCGCTCCTCGCGGATCGCCTCGGCGATCGCCCGGTAGGCGGTGACGAGGACGCGGCCGTTGTCGACCAGGCGCGCCAGGATCGGCCTGCCGCGATGGCGGCCGGCGACGACAACCTGCTCGGCGGCGAGGGCGCCGGCGAAGGCTTCGAGGCGGTCGGTCGAGTAGAGCTCGCCGCGGATGGGGGAGAGCGGCTCGAGGGCGGCGGGCGCAGAGGCTCTGGATCTCAGCAGGATGGGAATCGACCTCCGCAACGGTCAGGGGACGGCAGGGCCTCGACCGCGCCCCGCCGTCCGTTCGGCCCGGCGGGCCGCGAGGGGATGGGGTCAGCTCCGCCGCCGGATGGGAGGGTTCCATCCGCCGAGAGGTTGCCGAACGTTTCCACCCCCCGCAGGTCGATGCAAGGCCGGGACCAGACCTGCGACGGCAATATCGTCATCGCTGATTGTCACGTCTCATGCATTTCAGGTACTACTGCTATTAGAACTCTTGCGGACGGGCAGCCGCGGACGGCAACCGATGCCGCATCCATTGGAGGACCAGCATGGCGAAGGACATCGTCGTCGTCGGCGGCGGCTCCGCAGGTTGGATGACCGCCGCCTACCTGAGCAAGGCCCTCACACGCATCGGCAGCATCCGGGTCATCGAGTCGCCGCGCGTCCGTCCCATCGGCGTCGGCGAGGCGACCTTCAGCACGCTGAAGCTCTTCTTCGACTTCCTCGAGCTGGACGAAAAGGACTGGATGCCCTCCTGCAACGCGAGCTACAAGATGGGGATCCGCTTCCAGGGCTGGCGCAAGGGGGGCGGCCACTTCTACCACCCCTTCCAGCGCTACGAGATGGTCGACGGCTTCAACATCGGCGAGTGGTGGCTGCGGCTCAAGTCCGACGAGCCATTCGACTACTCCTGCTTCACCGTGCCGGCGCTCTGCGACAACCTGCGCGCGCCGCGCTTCCTCGACGGCCGCGTCTTCGACGAGCGGGTGCAGGGCTACTATTCGAACGCCGGCCCGGCGAACAAGGTCCTCGGCGAGCATCGCGTGCAGTATCCCTACGCCTACCACTTCGACGCCGGCTTGCTCGCCGACTTTCTCCGCGGCTACGCGACGGCGCGCGGAGTCGAGCACATCGCCGACGACGTGCTGGAGGTCCGGCTCGGCGCCGACGGCGCCATCGACCACCTGGTGAGCGGCGAGCACGGCGCCATCCGCGGCGACCTCTTCGTCGACTGCACCGGCTTCCGCGGCCTGCTCATCAACCAGGCGCTCGGCGAGCCGTTCCAGTCCTTCAGCAGCTCGCTCCTCTGCGACAGCGCGGTGGCGCTGCAGGTGCCGGTCGACAGCGCCGAGCGCGGGATCGAGCCCTACACCACCGCCACCGCGCTCGAGGCCGGATGGGTGTGGAACATCCCCCTCTACCACCGCCTCGGCACCGGCTACGTCTATTCGAGCGCCCACGCGACGCGCGATGAGGCCGAGACGCGGCTGCGCCGCCACCTCGGCGCCAAGGCGGACGGCTGCGCCGCCAACCACATCCGGATGCGGATCGGCCGCTGCCGCAACTCGTGGGTGAAGAACTGCGTCGCCATCGGCCTCTCGAGCGGCTTCGTCGAGCCCCTCGAATCGACCGGGATCTTCTTCATCCAGCACGCCATCGAGGAGCTCGTCCGCCACCTCCCCAACGGCTCGCCGGACGAACGGGTGGTGCAGCAGTACAACGAGATCGTCGGCGCCTGCATCGACGGCGTGCGCGACTTCCTGGTGCTCCACTACGTGGCGAGCGACCGCGACGACACCGAGTTCTGGCGCGCCACCAAGCGGGCGAGCAACATGCCGGAGACCCTCGCCGAGCGCTTCGCCCTCTGGCGGCGCCGCCTGCCGGACGCGAAGAGCATCAACCCCAACTTCCACGGCTTCGAGTCCTACTCGTACTCGGTGATGCTGATCGGCCTCAACTCGCGGCCGGCGGCGAGCCTGCCGGTGCTCGAGCAGGTCGACGAGACGCGCGCTCTCGCCGCCTTCCGCTCCATCCGCGAGCGGACCGAGCGGCTGGTCGCCACCCTCCCCTCCTGCTACGAGTACCTCACCCACCAGCGGCAGGAGGCGGCGAAGCCGGCCGCCAAGCGGCGGCGGAAGGCGGCGCTCGCCAAGGCCGCATCAGAGCGACCGCCGATAGCGCTCGAAGGCGCGCACCGCGAGCGCCGTGCAGGCGGCGGCAAAGGCGGCGAGCAGCCCCAGGCGTAGGGCGAGCCCGGGATCGGCGCGGCCCTCGAAGCCGTCGCGCGCGGCGACCACCGCCCATTCGACGGGGTTGCCGCGCGCCGCGGCGCGGATCCAGCCGGGCATCAGCCCGGCCGACATCATCATGGTGGAGAGGAAGGTCGCCGGCAGGACGATGAAATTCATCGCCGCGATGACCACCTCCTGGCGCCGGGCGAGGAGCGCGAGAGCGTTCGAGAAGGCGGCGAGCGCCGCCCCGAGGAGGGCCGCGGCGAGGAACAGGCAGGCGATCCCGCCGGCCCCGCCGTGTGGCCGCGCCCCGAGGAGCGCCGCCACCCCCAGGATGATGGCGGACTGGAAGACCACCTGCAGCGCCGACTGGAGCACCCGGCTGGCGATGAGCGCCGAGCGCGAGACGGGGGTCGCCAGCAGGCGGTCGAGCACCCCGCGGTCGATATCCCCCAGGAGGCCCATCCCCGAGTAGGCGGCGCCGAAGAGCGCCGTCATGATGGCGATGCCGGGGGCCAGATATTGCACGTAGGACGAGCCGCCGAACCCCGAGATCCGCGTCACGGCGCCGAACAGCTGCCCGAAGAGGACCACCCACAACACCGGCTGCACCACCGAGATCACCACGAACACCGGCATCCGCACCGTCGCCCGCACCAGCCGCCGCAACAGGTGCCAGGTGTCTAGCAGAGCGTCCATGGTCGGAGGGGTCGCGTCGAGGTGCCAGGTGCTTCGTGAGGGGCCTGAGCTAGGTGCCAGGTGCTTCGTTCTAGATCGGGGGCTTGGTGCCAGGCGCTTGGATGGATCTGAGCTAAATGCTAGACGCTTCGTCAGATACAGGCATTATTGATGTGCCGGGCGCGCGGTCGGATCCAGGTGCCAGGTGTTTCGTTGGGCGAAGATGCGCAGGCCGGAGGGCTACTCGCGGTAAGCGTGGCCGGTCGCGGTCAGGTAGACGTCGTCGAGCGACGGGCGGGAGAGCGCGACCTTCGCCACGGCGAGCCCCTCCCGCTCGAGGGCGGCCAGGGCCTCGGGCAGGGCTCGCGCACCGTCGGTCGTTGCGGCGATCTGGGCGTGCAGGTGTGGACCGTCGGCGATCACCCGGGCGACGCTGGGAAGCCGCGAGAGCACCTCGGCGGCCGCCGCCGACCGCAGCGGCTCCGCGAGCTCGACCGATAGCCGATCGCCCCGCAGGCTCGCCTTGAGCTCTGCGGACGTCCCGGCCGCCACCACCCGGCCGCGATCGACGATGGCAAGCCGCGAGGCGAGCTCGTCGGCCTCTTCCAGATAGTGGGTGGTGAGGAGGACGGTGAGGCCCTCCGCCGCCAAGCGGCGGATCTCCCGCCACATCACGGCGCGGCTCTCGGGGTCGAGGCCGGCCGTCGGCTCGTCCAGGAAGAGCACCTGCGGACGGTGGACGAGCCCCATGGCGATGTCGAGCCGGCGCTTCATGCCGCCCGAGAAGGTCTGCGCCGGCCGCTCGGCCGCATCGCCGAGCTCGAAGAGCTCGAGGAGCTCGCGCACGCGGGTTCTCGCCCTCGCCGCGCTCAGCCGATGGAGCCGCGCCTGGAGCAGCAGGTTCTCGCGGCCCGTGGCGGTGGGATCGACCCCGGACGCCTGGGCGACGTAACCGATGCCGCGGCGCACCTCAGGCGCCTGGCGGACGACGTCGAGGCCGCCGACGCGCGCCGCCCCACCGGTCGGCTTCGTCAAGGTCGCGAGGACGCGGACGGTGGTCGACTTGCCGGCGCCGTTGGGCCCCAGCAGGCCGAAGATCTCGCCTCTCTCGACCGCGAAGTCGACGCCGCGGAGCGCCTCAACGCCGCCGGCATAAACCTTCCGGAGGTCGACGACCTCGATCGTACCGGCAGGCTCAGGCATGGAAGGGAAAGTCAGGCTGGGCGCAGACAGAGGCAGCCGCGCCGCGCCCGATGGCCGCGGACCGCCACCGAGTCAGTGGCGGCGACCTGAAGACGGCGGCAGGAGGCTGCCGGGGACGCGCCCGCCCAGGCCGCCCAGACCGCCGAAGACGCCACCGCCGCGGTGGCCACCGTTGGCGAAACCGCCGAGGCTCTGGCCACGACCATGATGCAGCCGGGTCGCCGACGAATAGAAGCCCGGGAAGACGCCGAGGGTGACGCCGTAGGGCGATGTGTAGCCCGAGTAGTCGACGCCCTCGCCTCCCGCTCCCTGCTGCTGGTTGATCTGGAGCTCGGCCAGCTGGCGCTCCGCGTCGCTCGCGGCGCGCGCCGCCTCGGCAGCCTGGAAGGCGGCCTGACGCTCGCGATCCTCCTCGCGCGCCTGGCGCTGCTCGGCCTGCTCCTGGCGGCTGATCCAGACCCCGCCATCGTTCACCAGGCCGCGGCGGTGCATCTCGTCGGCATAGGAAACGTAGCGATCGAGATCGCGGTCGTAGACATAGCCGAAGCCGCGGAGCAAGGACGCCAGGCCCTCGAGGTGCGGATCGAGCTGCGCGGCGCGGAGCGCCGTCTCCCGCGCCCCCTGATCGAGCCCGTTGGCGGCCGCCCAGCGCGCCAGCATCAGCCAGTCCTTGGCGCCCGACGCCCGGCCGAGCGCGGCGCGGCGCTCGAGGAAGCTGGCATACGCCGACTCCTTGGGCTCCACCCGCTCGACGCTCGCCCTCGGCACCCGGATCTCGCCCCCTGGCATCTGGATGCGGACCTGCGTGTCGCTGACCTGGGCGACGACGTCCTGAAAGGACTTGCCGTTGGTGAGATAGACCGTGTCGGCGAACGAGGAGACGGCAGCGAGGAGGGAGAGGCTGGCGGCGAGAGCAGGAACGAGCGGCATCCGCATGAAGATTTCCTTTTCTACTCGCAGCATTCTACCACTTCACGCCATCATCCTTTCGCTCCCCGGCCGCGCCCTCCTCGGCCTCGGCGCCGAACAGGTGACCGTCCAGCCAGGCGACCGCGCGGTTGCCGAGCGGCAGGTAGCAGGCGAAGAAGACGACCATGGCGAGGGTGAAGTTCCGCTCGCCGAGGATGCGGTCGAGGATGTTTCCGGGATAGGCCCGCGAGCTGCCGATCGCATAGCCCGCGAGCTCCAGCGGAGCCAGCGCGAGGAGGCCATAGAGGTACTGCTGGAAAAAGCTGTAGCGCCGCACCAGGAGCGATGCGGGCACCAGGTAGAGGACGTAGCACGAGACCACCTGCCACCAGGAGACGAACTCGGCGATCCGCAGAGCCTTCCCCAGGCCGTTCATGCAGAGACCCCAGGCCAGGTAGAGGACCACGTACAGCACCAGCTGACGCCGGGGCGCACGAGCCGCGCGGAGAGAATCCCAGCTCATCCGAGTCGGCCTCCTCCGCCCACCTCCCGTTACCGGTTGACCGTGCTCATGTCCGCATATCTCGGCCCCGCGGCGACTCCCTTGGGGGCGGCTTCCTCGATGCGGGCGAGGTCGGCGGCGGTCAGGTGCACGTCGAGGGCGGCGGTGTTCTCCTCCAGGTAAGTGCGGCGCTTGGTGCCCGGGATGGGGACGATGTCCTTGCCGCGGGCGAGGAGCCAGGCGAGGGCGAGCTGCGAAGGCTTGCACCCCTTCTCCGCCGCCATCTCCTCGACGCGGCGGACGAGGTCGAGGTTCTTGGCGAAGTTCTCGCCCTGGAAGCGCGGGTGGTTGCGGCGGAAGTCGTCCGCCGGCAGATCCTCGGGCTTGGCGAAGCGGCCGGTCAGGAAGCCGCGGCCGAGCGGGCTGTAGGCGACGAAGCCGATCCCCAGCTCGCGCACGGTGGGGAGGATCTCGTCCTCCGGCTCGCGGCTCCACAGCGAGTACTCGGTCTGCAGCGCGGCGATCGGGTGGACGGCGTGGGCGCGGCGGATCGTCGCCGGCGCCGCCTCGGAGATGCCGAGATGGCGCACTTTCCCCGCCTGCACCAGCTCGGCGAGCGCCCCCCAGGTCTCCTCGATCGGCACCTGGGTGTCGATGCGATGCTGGTAGTAGAGGTCGATGTGGTCGACCCCGAGCCGCGCCAGCGACCCGTCGCACGATGCGCGCACGTACTCGGGGCTGCCGTCGATGCCGCGGAAGCTCTTGTCGTCGCCGCGCACGACGCCGAACTTGGTGGCGATGACGACGCGGTCGCGGTAGGGGGCGAGGGCGCGGCCGACGAGCTTCTCGTTGGTGTACGGCCCGTACATGTCCGAGGTGTCGAAGAAGTCGATCCCCAGCTCGACGGCGCGGTGGATGGTCGCCGCCGCCTCGCCCTCGTCCCGCCCGCCGTAGAAGTCAGACATCCCCATGCACCCGAGACCGAGCGCGGAGACGGTCAATCCCTGAGAGCCCAGCTGACGCTTGTCCATCGGTCGATTCCTCCTTCTGCGGATCGCGGCGAGATCACGAAAGAAAAGGGCGGCCTCGCGGCCGCCCTCGAAGATGACTGCTGGGAAGCGAGAGCTACTCGCTCTCGATGACCTCCTGCGGCAGGGTGCGGATCTCCTCCTCGCCGAACTCGAAGAACAGCTCCTCCTCGGTCTCCGGCTCCGGCTCGACGAAATCCTCCGCCATGTGGAAGTCGTGGTAGTAGTGCATGCCGCTGCCGGCGGGGATGACCCGGCCGACGATGACGTTCTCCTTCAAGCCGCGCAGGTTGTCGATCTTGCCGCTGATCGCCGCCTCGGTGAGCACGCGGGTGGTCTCCTGGAAGCTCGCGGCCGAGATGAAGCTGTCGGTCGAGAGGCTCGCCTTGGTGATGCCGAGGAGCAGCGGGCGGCCCACCGCCGCCGTGCCGCCGGCCGCGAGGACGCGGTCGTTCTCCTCGTTGAAGCGCCAGCGGTCGACCTGCTCGTCGATCAGGAAGTCGGTGTCGCCGACCTCTTCGATCTTCACCGAGCGCATCATCTGGCGCACGATCACCTCGATGTGCTTGTCGTTGATGGCGACGCTCTGCGACCGATAGACCTCCTGGATCTTGTCGGTCATGTAGCGCTGCAGCTCCTTCTCGCCCAGCACCTGCAGGATGTCGTGCGGGTTGATCGGGCCGTCGATCAACGGATCGCCGGCGCGCACCCGCTCGCTCTCCTGGACGTTGATGTGAATCGAGCGCGGCACCAGATACTCGCGGAACTCGCCGCCGTCGCTCTCGACCAGCACCTTGCGCATGCCCTTGTGGACCTCGCCCAAGTGCACGATGCCGTCGATCTCGGTGATGATCGCCGGCTCCTTCGGGCTGCGCGCCTCGAACAGCTCGACGACGCGGGGGAGACCGCCGGTGATGTCCTTGGTCTTCGTCGTCTCGCGCGGGATCTTGACCAGGGTGTCTCCGGGGTGGACGTCCTGGCCGTCCTGCACCACGAGGTGAGACCCCGAGGGCAGCAGATACCGCTTCTCGCCGTGGCGGCCGCGCACCATGATCGCCGGCACCCGCTTCTCGTTGGCCGACGCCTCGACGATGATCTTCTGCGACAGGCCGGTGACCTTGTCGGTCTCCTCGCGGACGTTCTCGCCCTCGACGATGTCCTGGAACTCGATCTTGCCGGCGATCTCCGAGAGGATCGCGTAGGTGAAGGGGTCCCAGGTGACCAGCTCGGTGCCCGGCTGCACCTCGTCGTTCTCGTGCACGAGGAGCGACGAGCCGTAGGTGACCGCGTAACGCTCCCGCTCGCGGCCCTTCTCGTCCAGGATGACGAGCTTGCCGCTGCGGTTGATGACGACCAGCGCGCCGCGCTTGCTCTCGACCGTGTTGACGTTCAGGAACTTCACCCGGCCGGGGTTTTTCGCGATGTGCTTCGACTGCTCGGAGACGCGCGACGCCGTGCCGCCGTAGTGGAAGGTGCGCATGGTGAGCTGGGTGCCCGGCTCGCCGATCGACTGCGCGGCGATGACGCCGACCGCCTCGCCGATCTCGACCATCCGCCCGGAGGCGAGATTGCGGCCGTAGCAGGAGGCGCACACGCCCCGCCGCGTCTCGCAGGTCAGCACGGAGCGGATCTTCACCCGCTCGATGCCGGCCGCCTGGACGGCGTTGCCCAGGGTCTCCGTGATCTCGGCGCCGACGGCGAGGATCATCTCGCCCGTCATCGGGTCGTAGATGTCCTCCTGGCTGACGCGGCCGACGATGCGGTCGCGCAGCGGCTCGAGGATCTCGCCGCCCTCCATGATCGCCGACACGTGGATGCCGTCGATGGTGCCGCAGTCGACCTCGTTGATGATGACGTCCTGCGCCACGTCGACCAGCCGGCGGGTGAGGTAGCCGGAGTCGGCCGTCTTCAGCGCCGTGTCCGCCAGGCCCTTGCGGGCGCCGTGCGTCGAGATGAAGTACTGGAGGACCGAGAGGCCCTCGCGGAAGTTGGCGGTGATCGGCGTCTCGATGACCTCGCCCGAGGGCTTGGACATCAGCCCGCGCATGCCGGCGAGCTGGCGGACCTGCTCGCGCGAGCCGCGGGCTCCGGAGTCCGCCATCAGGTTGATGGGGTTGAACTCGCCGGTCTTCTCCTCGACCTGCCGCATCTCGCGGAACATCTCCTCCGACACCTTCTCGGTGACGCGGTGCCAGATGTCGATGATCTTGTTGTGCCGCTCGCCCTGCGTGATGACGCCCGCCGAGCGCTGATTCTCGATCTCCACCACCTCGGTGCGCGCCTGCTGCAGGATCTCCGGCTTGCGCGACGGCACCACCATGTCGTCGACGCCGAAGGAGATGCCGGCGCGGGTGGCGTAGTTGAAGGTGATCTCCTTCATGTCGTCGAGCATCTGCACCGTCGCCGCGTTGCCGAGCTTGATGAAGGCGTAGCCGACGAGATCCTGCAGGCCGCGCTTCTTGAGCAGCCCGTTGACGAACGGGATCTCCTTGGGGAGCGCCATGTTGAAGATGACGCGGCCGACCGTCGTCTCGATGAGCTGGTTCTCGACCACCTCCATCTCGGCGTGGACGACGTCCTGCTTGTCGTACTGCGTGTCGAGGTTGATGTAGGGGCCGCTGTAGCGGACCTTGATCGGCGTCAACGTGGTGACCTCGCCGCCGTCGAGCGCCAGCAGCACGGTGTCGAAGTCGCCGAAGACGCGGCCGTCACCCTTCGCTCCCGGCTTGGCGAGCGTCAGGTAGTAGCCGCCGAGGACCAAGTCCTGCGACGGCACCGCGAGCGGCCGCCCGTGCGCCGGCGAGAGGACGTTGTTCGAGGCCAGCATGAGGACCCGGCTCTCGATCTGCGCCTTCGGGCTGAGCGGCACGTGAACCGCCATCTGGTCGCCGTCGAAGTCGGCGTTGAAGGCGGCGCAGACGAGCGGATGGATCTTGATCGCCTTGCCCTCGATGAGCACCGGCTGGAAGGCCTGGATGCCCAGACGGTGGAGGGTAGGGGCGCGGTTCAAGAGGACGGGATGGTCCTGAATGACCTCCTCGAGAGCGTCCCAGACCTCGTCGACCTCGGCCTCCACCATCTCCTTGGCGGCCTTGATCGTCCCCACCAGCTCCTTCTCCTCGAGCCGGTTGTAGATGAACGGCTTGAAGAGCTCGAGCGCCATCTTCTTCGGCAGGCCGCACTGATGGAGCTTGAGCTCCGGCCCGACGACGATGACCGAGCGGCCCGAGTAGTCGACGCGCTTGCCGAGGAGGTTCTGGCGGAACCGCCCCTGCTTGCCCTTGAGGGTGTCGGAGAGCGACTTGAGCGGCCGGTTGTTCGAGCCCTTCAAGACGCGGCCGCGGCGGCCGTTGTCGAAGAGGGCGTCGACCGCCTCCTGCAGCATGCGCTTCTCGTTGCGCACGATGACCTCGGGAGCGCGCAGCTCGAGGAGCTTCTTCAACCGGTTGTTGCGGTTGATGACGCGCCGGTAGAGGTCGTTGAGGTCGCTCGTCGCGAACCGCCCGCCGTCGAGCGGCACGAGAGGCCGCAGCTCCGGCGGGATGACCGGGATGACGTCCAGGATCATCCACTCCGGACGGTGGCCGGAGCGGCGGAAGGCGTCGACCACCTTGAGCCGCTTGGCGGCCTTGAGACGCCGGATCTGCGAGGTCTCCGTGCGCATGATGATGCGGAGCTCCTCCGACATCTCCTCGACCTCGATGCGCGACAGCAGCTCCTTGATCGCCTCGGCGCCCATCTTGGCGATGAAGGTGTCCTCGCCGTGCTTGTCGCGCAGCTCGCGGTAGCGCTCCTCGGAGACCAGCTCCTGCTCCTTGAGCTCGGTGTCGCCGGGATCGATGACGACGTAGCTCTCGAAGTAGAGGATGCGCTCCAGGTCGCGCAGGCTGATGTCGAGCAGGTGGCCGATGCGCGACGGCAGGCCCTTGAAGAACCAGACGTGCGACACCGGGCAGGCGAGCTCGATGTGGCCCATGCGCTCGCGGCGGACCCGCGAGCGGGTGACCTCGACGCCGCACTTGTCGCAGATGACGCCGCGGTGCTTCATCCGCTTGTATTTACCGCACAGGCACTCCCAGTCGGTGATGGGACCGAAGATCTTGGCGCAGAAGAGACCATCGCGCTCCGGCTTGAAGGTCCGGTAGTTGATCGTCTCCGGCTTGGTGACCTCGCCGTAGCTCCACGAGCGGATCTTCTCCGGCGACGCGATCGAGATCTTGATCGCGTTGAAATCCTTGAGGGACTGTGGCTTGTCAAAGCTGCTGAATGGTTGCAACGTTATTCCTCCCTCTTAAGCCTTGAGGAGTTCGACGTCGAGACAGAGGCTCTGGAGCTCGCGGACGAGAACGTTGAAGGACTCGGGCAGACCCGGGGCCTCCGGCACGTCACCCTTGACGATCGCCTCGTACACCTTGCTGCGTCCTTCGACGTCGTCGCTCTTGACGGTCAGCAGCTCCTGGAGGGTGTAGGCGGCGCCGTACGCTTCGAGCGCCCAGACCTCCATCTCTCCGAAGCGCTGGCCGCCGAACTGCGCCTTGCCGCCCAGCGGCTGCTGGGTGATCAGCGAGTACGGTCCGATCGAGCGCGCGTGAATCTTGTCGTCCACCAGATGCGAGAGCTTGAGCATGTAGATGTAGCCGACGGTGATCTTCTGCTCGAAGCCCTCGCCGGTCATGCCGTCGTGGAGCTGCGTCTTGCCGGAGCTCGGCAGCTCGGCCTCGGCGAGCAGGTCCTTGATCTCGATCTCGCGCGCGCCGTCGAAGACCGGCGTGGCGAAGCGGAGGCCGAGGACCTTGCCGGCCCATCCCAAGTGGGTCTCCAGGATCTGGCCGACGTTCATGCGGCTCGGCACGCCGAGCGGGTTCAAGACGATCTCGACCGGCGTCCCGTCGGGGAGGTACGGCATGTCCTCCTCGGGCAGGATCCGCGAGATGACGCCCTTGTTGCCGTGGCGCCCGGCCATCTTGTCGCCGACCTGGAGCTTCCTCTTCATGGCGACGTAGACCTTGACCAGCTTGATGACGCCGGGCGGCAGCTCGTCGCCCTTCTGCAGGAGACCGATGCGCTCCTCGTTGACCTTGTGGAGCACGTCGATGTGCGAATCGGTCTTCCGATAGATGATCTCGATGGCGTCGGTCAGCCGCTTCTCGTCGAGCGGCAGGCGGAGGATCTCCTGGCGGGTCAGCCGCTCCAGGATCGCCTCGTTGATCTTGTCGCCGGCCTTCAACAGCTCCTGGCCGGTGCGCGCCTTGACCACCGCGGTGGCCTTCTTGCCGACGAGGAGATCCTTGATCTTCTTGTTGCGCTCCTCGGTGAGGATCCGCACCTCGTCCTTGATGTTCTTCTCCAGACGGGCGATCTCGTCGTCCTCGATCTCCTTCGCCCGCTGGTCCTTCTCGACGCCCTTCCTGGAGAAGATCTTGACGTCGACGATCGTCCCCTCGATTCCCGGCGGCACCTTGAGCGAGGCGTCGCGAACGTCGCCCGCTTTCTCGCCGAAGATGGCGCGCAGCAGCTTCTCCTCGGGGGTCAGCTGGGTCTCGCCCTTGGGCGTCACCTTGCCGACCAGGATGTCGCCGGCCTTGACGGTGGCGCCGATGCGGATGATGCCGCTGTCGTCCAGGTCCTTCAACGCCGACTCCGAGACGTTCGGGATGTCGCGGGTGATCTCCTCGGGCCCGAGCTTGGTGTCGCGCGCCTCGATCTCGAACTCTTCGATGTGGATCGAGGTGTAGTAGTCCTCGCGGACCAGCTTCTCCGAGATGAGGATGGCGTCCTCGAAGTTGTAGCCGCGCCACGGCATGAAGGCGACCAGCACGTTGCGGCCGAGGGCGAGCTCGCCCTCCTCGGTGCACGGGCCGTCGGCCAGCACGTCGCCCTTCTTCACCCGCACGCCCTCCTTCACCACCGGCTTCTGGGTGATACAGGTGTTCTGGTTGGAGCGCCGGAACTTGATCAGCTGGTAGATGTCGGCGCCGAACTCCTTCGCCTCGCCGGTGTCGAGATCCTCGCCTTCGACGCGGACGATGATGCGCTCGGCGTCGACCGAGTCGACGATGCCGCCCCGCTTGCAGAGGACGACGGCGCCCGAGTCCTGGGCGACGATCGCCTCCAAGCCGGTGCCGACGATCGGCGCTTCACTGCGCAGGAGCGGCACCGCCTGGCGCTGCATGTTGGAGCCCATCAGGGCGCGGTTGGCGTCGTCGTTCTCGAGGAACGGGATGAGCGCCGCGGCGACCGAGACGAGCTGCTTCGGGCTGATGTCCATGTAGTCGATGCGATCGCGCTCGACGGTGACGAAGTCGCCGCCGGCGCGCGCGATGACGCGGTCGGAGACCAGGTTGCCTTTGTCGTCGAGGCGCGAGTTGGCCTGCGCCACGATGTACTTCTCCTCTTCCCAGGCGGAGAGGTAAAAGGCGAACGGCTCGGCGTCGATCACCCGCTTGCCGGCCTTCTTCAGCTTGGCGTTCTCCGCCTGCAGCTCGTCGGCGGTGATCACCTGGCCGAGCCGCATGCCGCCGTCGCCGACCTTGGCCACCTTGAAGTGGTCGAGCACACGGCCGTTCTCGACCCGCTTGTAGGGGCTCTCGATGAAGCCGTAGTCGTTGATGCGGGCATAGGTCGCGAGCGACGAGATGAGGCCGATGTTGGGGCCTTCCGGCGTCTCGATCGGGCAGATGCGGCCGTAGTGCGTGGCGTGGACGTCGCGCACCTCGAAGCCGGCCCGCTCGCGCGACAGACCGCCCGGTCCGAGGGCGGAGAGGCGGCGCTTGTGGGTGACCTCGGAGAGCGGGTTCGTCTGGTCCATGAACTGCGACAGCTGCGACGAGCCGAAGAACTCCTTGATGGCGGCGATCACCGGCTTCGAGTTGATGAGGTCGTGCGGCATCGCCGAGTCGATGTCCTGGTGCACCGACATCTTCTCCTTGATGGCGCGCTCCATGCGGACGAGGCCGATGCGGAACTGGTTCTCCAGCAGCTCGCCGACGGCGCGCACGCGGCGGTTGCCCAGGTTGTCGATGTCGTCGACGCGGCCGACGTCCTTCTGCAGGCGCAGCAGGTACTCGATGACGCGGAAGAAGTCGTCCGCCGAGAGGGTCTTCTGGTCGACCGGCACCTCGGTGTCGAGCTTGATGTTGAACTTGAAGCGACCGACGCGCGAGAAGTCGTAGCGCTTGGCGTCGAAGAACATGCCGTAGAAGAGCGAGCGGGCGCTCTCGAGGGTCGGCGGATCGCCCGGGCGCATGCGCCGGTAGATCTCGATCAGCGCCTCCTTCGAGGTCTTGGTGGTGTCCTTGGCGAGCGTGTTGGAGAGCGTCTGGCCGGTCAGCTCCCAGTCGGGGAAGAAGACCTCGACCGGCGTCGAGTTCCTGCCGGTCATGCGCTCCGCGACGTCCTCGGGGACCAGGTCGTTGGCCTCGAAGATGACCTCACCGGTGTCGAGATCGACGACGTCGGCGATGAAGTAGGCGCGCTCGAGATCCTCGCCCTCCACCTGCACGCCGAGGGTCTGGCCGGTGTCGAGCTTGCCGATGTGCTCCTTGCTGAGCACGATGCCGGCGAAGATCGGATAGGCCTCGCGGCGGCCGCGGCTCTGGCGGTCCTTCAGGCGCTCCGGCTCGAGCACCCGCGGCGGCACCTGCAGGGTGAACTTGCCCTCACCCTCCGGCGACAGGCCGATGGGGGTGTAGAACTGGCGGAGGATCGCCTCGTCCGACTCCAGGCCCAGGGCGCGCAGGAAGACCGTGCCGTGGAACTTGCGCTTGCGGTCGATGCGCACCGAGAGGACGTCCTTCTGGTCGTACTCGAACTCCACCCACGAGCCGCGGTAGGGGATGATCTTGGCGAGGTAGGCGCGCGAGGTCTCCTTGGTGAAGAAGACGCCGGGGCTACGATGGAGCTGCGAGACGATGACGCGCTCGGTGCCGTTGATGACGAAGGTGCCGTTGTCCGTCATCAGCGGGATGTCGCCGAAGTAGACCTCCTCCTCCTTGGCGTCGCGCATCATCCGCGCGCCGGTCTCCGGGTCCTTGTCGTAGACGAAGAGCCGGAAGGTGACCTTCAAGGGCACGGCGAAGGTCATGCCGCGCTCCTGGCAGTCGGAGATCGAGTACTTGAGCTGCAGGTCGACCGGGTTGCCGCAGATGTCGCACTTGGTGACCCGGTTCTTGTTGACGAATCCGCACTCGGTGCAGGTGACCGTCTCCTCGTGCGGATGGTCGGTCATGATCTTGGCGCCGCAGTTGGTGCAGGTCATGCGGAGGTACTCGAGCCCCTTGAGCTCGCCGCACTTGCACTGCCAGTCGCCGATCGAGTACTTGACGAAGTCGAGCGAGCAGGTCTCGCGGAAGTCGGAGAACGGGAAGATGCCCGTGAACACCGACTGCAGACCGTGGTTCGCGCGCTCCTCGGGGAGGAGGTTCATCTGCAGGAAACGCTCGTAGGACCTCCGCTGGACGTCGATCAGGTTGGGGATCGGCAGCGACGTCGTGATGCGGGAAAAATCTTTGCGATGACCGTTGTGCGGGGTGAGGGTAGTATCCATAGAATGTCCTTGCGGTCTCCTCGTACTGTGTGGGCCTTGGTCGCGGCTGACCGTGGTCAGCTCGGGCGACTAGCGACTGGAGCGCCGGCGGCGATCACCAGGGCGGGTGGGATCGGCACGCCGGCGAGTCGCCGACCGGCGCCCCCGGGGCTCGACGACCCCGCGGACGCCGGCAAGGCGGCCCTGGACTTCTCGTTCTTCAGGTCTTTCTTGTCTGCCTTCGATGGAAGCGCTGGAAGCAAGGGACACCACGCCCGGCCCACCGCTCTCGCGATGGGTGCCGGACATGGTGGATAACAGCCGGAGCGCCCGATTTATGCCAGAACCGGCCAACTCGGCACTCTCCCAGCGGGGAAAAGGGCCGCGGCCGGCGGTTCTCGCATCTCCGTGGATCTCGATCGACGTGGCAGCTCGCCCCACGCCTACTTGATCTCGACCTTGGCTCCAGCCTCCTCGAACTTCTTCTTGATCGACTCCGCCTCGTCCTTGCTGACCGCTTCCTTGACGGTCGCCGGGGCGGACTCGACGAGGTCCTTGGCTTCCTTGAGGCCGAGGCTGGTGACCTCGCGGACGGCCTTGATGACATTGATCTTCTTGTCGCCGATCTCCTTGAGGATGACGTTGAACTCCGTCTGCTCCTCGACCTCGACCGCCGCGGCGCCGCCGCCGGCCGCCGGGGCCACCATGGTGGCGGCCGCCGCCGAGACGCCGTAGTGCTCCTCGAGCGCCTTGACCAGGTTGTTCAGATCGAGGACCGACATCTCGTCGATCTGCTTGATGAAGTCCTGCGTTGCGATAGCCATTGTGTCCTCTCCTTCGAGGCAGCGGACTCGTAAAGTCCGGGGATTACTTAGGCGTTGTCGGTGGAAGCGGGAGCGTCGGCCGCGGCCGCCGTCTCCGGCGCCTGGGGTGCCGCCGGAGACTCGGCTCCGGCCGGCGCGGCCGAGGAGCCGCCCTCTTCCTTCTGCTTGCGCACCTGGTCGAGCACGACGACGAACTGCTGCGGCACCGCCGCCAGCACGCGCACGAAGCGGGTGACCGGCGACTGCATGAGAAAGACGAGCTTGGTGAGGAGCTGCTCGCGGCTGGGCAGCGAGGCGATGTCCTTGATCTGGCCGGCGGCGATCGAGCGCCGCTCGACGAGGCCGGCCTTGAACTGCAGCGCCGGCACGTCCTTGGCGAAGTCGGTGAGCGCCTTGGCGAGCGCCACCGGGTCGTTCATGCTGTAGACGACCGCCGTCGGGCCGACGAAGTGCTCCTTGAGATCGGCGAGCGACTTGCCGTCGATGGCGCGCAGAGCGAGGGTGTTCTTCACCACCGCGTAGTGACCGCCGCTGTCGCGCACCTTGTCGCGCAGCGCCGTCACCTGCGGCACGGTGATCCCCTTGAAATCGAGGAGGAACGCGTGCGGGGCCGCGGCGAGGCCTTCTTCGTATTCTTCGATGAGCTGCTTTTTCCGGCTCGGAGTCAGCGGCATGGCTCTTCCTCTAGGCCTCCGCCGCCACCAGGGACTCGGCGTCGACCCGGATCCCCGGCCCCATGGTCGAGGAGATGGAGACCGACTTGACGTACTTGCCCTTGGCGGCGCTCGGCTTGGCCTTGATGACGGCGCCGATGAGAGCATCGGCGTTCTGCGTGAGCTTCTCGGGTCCGAAGGAGAGCTTGCCGAGCGGCGCGTGGATGATCCCCGTCTTGTCGACGCGGAACTCCACCTTGCCGGCCTTGATCTCCTGGACCGCGCGCGTGACGTCGACGGCGACGGTGCCCGCCTTCGGGTTGGGCATCAGGCCGCGGGGACCCAGCACCTTGCCGAGGCGTCCCACCACTCGCATCATGTCCGGCGTCGAGACGACGGCGTCGAAATCCATCCAGCCGCCCTCGATGCGCTTGGCGAGGTCCTCGCCGCCGACGGCGTCGGCACCGGCCTCCTCGGCCTCGCGCATCTTCTCGCCGGAGGCGAAGACGATGATGCGGACGGTGGTGCCGAGCCCGTGGGGCAGCACCACGGTGCCGCGCACCATCTGGTCGGCGTGCTTGGGATCGACCCCCAGGCGCATCGCGATCTCGAGCGTCTCGTCGAACTTGACGAACGAGGCGGTCTTGGCGAGCGCGATGGCGTCGCCCAAGGGGTAGTGCCGCGCCTCGACCTTGCCGACCGCGCCGCGGAACTTCTTTCCATGCTTGGCCACGACAGTTCTCCTCCCAGGGCCTAGCCCTGGATCTCCAGGCCCATCGAGCGGGCGGTCCCCTCGATGATGCGCACCGCCGCCTCGAGGCTCGCCGCGTTCAGGTCGGGGAGCTTGGTCTTGGCGATCTCCTCGACCTGCGCCTTGGTCACCTTGCCCACCTTCTTCTTGTTGGGCTCGCCCGAGCCCTTCTCCACCCCCGCCGCCTTGCGCAGCAGGATGGCGGCCGGCGGGGTCTTGGTGATGAAGGTGTAGCTGCGGTCGGCATAGACCGTGATCACCACCGGGATGACCATGCCCGCCTGCGACTGGGTGCGGGCGTTGAAGTTCTTGCAGAAGTCCATGATGTTGACGCCGGCCTGGCCGAGCGCCGGACCGACCGGCGGGGCGGGCGTCGCCGCTCCCGCGTTGATCTGGAGCTTGATCATGCCGGTGATTTTCTTTGCCATGGATGCGATCCTTTCGGTGCTGCGCCTGTCTCAAGCCTGAGACAACCTGCTCAGAATCAGATTCAGCTCCTCAGAGCTTCTGCACCTGGGAGAAGTCGAGCTCGACCGGGGTCTGGCGGCCGAAGATGGTCACCATGACCTTGAGCGTGTTGCGGTCGAGGTTGACGTCGTCGACGACGCCGGTGAAGTTGTTGAACGGCCCGTCGGTGATGCGCACCGGCTCGGCCTTCTCGAACAGGTACTTCGGCTTCGGCTTCTCCTTGGCGGTGACCACCTGCTCGAGGATCTGGTCGACCTCCTCCTGGGAGAGCGGGGTCGGCTTCTTGCCGGTGCCCACGAAGCCGGTCACCTTCGGCGTGTTCTTGACCACGTGCCAGGCGGCGTCCGACATCTCCATCTCGACCAGGATGTAGCCGGGGAAGAACTTGCGCTGCGTCTCCCGCTTCTTGCCGCCCTTGTATTCGACGACGGTCTCCGTCGGGATGCGCACCTCGCCGAAGGCGGCGCCCATGCCGAGCGCCTCGGCGCGCTGGCGCAGCGTCTCCTTCACCCGCTCCTCGAATCCCGAGTAGGTGTGGACGATGTACCACTTGCGCTCGCTCGAGGCGACGATCGGCTCGGTCAGCTCGCTCATGAGGTCACCCGGATGACCCAGTCGTAACCGTGGAGGATGACGATGTCCGCCAGCCAGAGGAAGACGGCGAAGATCATGCTGGTGACGATGACGATGATCGTCGTCGACACCACCTCGTCCCGCGTCGGGAAGGAGACCTTCTTCATCTCCACCCGCGTCTCGGACAGGAAATCCCGACCCAGCTGCCATCGCCCCGACTGCACCAACCAGAAACCGAGCCCGCCCAGGACGGCGACGGTGACGAGCAGGGCGATCCAGAGAACACTCATGCGTGACTCCCGCGAAAGGTTTGGCAGGCCAGGAGGGATTCGAACCCCCAACCCTCGGTTTTGGAGACCGATGCTCTACCAGTTCGAGCTACTGGCCTATGAAAGCTCCTACTTGACGATCTCCGTGACGGTGCCGGCGCCGACGGTGCGGCCGCCCTCGCGGATGGCGAAGCGCACGCCCTTCTCCATCGCGATCGGCGCGATCAGCTCAACTTCCAGGTTCACGTTGTCACCGGGCATCACCATCTCCGTGCCCTCCGGCAGCTTCGCCACCCCCGTCACGTCCGTCGTGCGGAAGTAGAACTGCGGACGGTAACCGTTGAAGAACGGCGTGTGACGGCCGCCCTCCTCCTTGGTCAGCACGTAGACCTCGCCCTTGAACTTGGTGTGCGGCGTGATCGAGCCCGGCTTCGCCAGCACCTGGCCGCGCTCCACGTCGTCCTTCTTGGTGCCGCGCAGCAGCACTCCGATGTTGTCGCCGGCCTGGCCCTGATCGAGGAGCTTCTTGAACATCTCGACGCCGGTCACGATCGTCTTCGCCGTCGGACGGATGCCGATGATCTCGATCTCGTCGCCGACCTTGACGATGCCGCGCTCCACCCGTCCGGTCACCACCGTGCCGCGGCCGGAGATCGAGAAGATGTCCTCGATCGGCATCAGGAAGTCCTTGTCGATGGCGCGCTCCGGCACCGGGATGTAGGAGTCGACGGCGTCGATCAGCTCGATGATCTTCGACCCCCACTCGTCGTCCGCCTTGCCGCTGTCGAGAGCCTTGAGAGCCGAGCCCTTGATGATCGGGATGTCGTCGCCCGGGAAGTCGTAGGACGACAGCAGCTCGCGCAGCTCCAGCTCGACCAGGTCGAGGATCTCCGGATCGTCCACCTTGTCGCACTTGTTCATGAAGACCACCATGTACGGCACGCCCACCTGGCGGGCGAGCAGGATGTGCTCCCGCGTCTGCGGCATCGGGCCGTCCTCGGCCGACACCACCAGGATCGCGCCGTCCATCTGCGCCGCGCCGGTGATCATGTTCTTGACGTAGTCCGCGTGCCCCGGGCAGTCGACGTGCGCGTAGTGGCGCTTGTCGCTCTGGTACTCCACGTGGGCGGTCGCGATGGTGATGCCCCGCTCCCGCTCCTCGGGCGCCTTGTCGATCTGATCGAATGCCACGAAGCTCGCCAGCCCCTTGCCCGCGAGCACCCGCGTGATCGCCGCCGTCAGCGTGGTCTTGCCGTGGTCGACGTGACCGATCGTCCCGATGTTGACGTGCGGCTTCGACCGCTCGAACTTCTCCTTACCCATGGCGTCTCAGATGCCTCCTAAAGATGGTTCTAGCCTGGCTCATGATTGGCATGATTCGGCTGTTTGGTGCGATGCGATGCAAGCTCTTGGAGCCCACGACCGGATTTGAACCGGTGACCCCTTCCTTACCAAGGAAGTGCTCTACCACTGAGCCACGTGGGCTAAGACACCCGTCCGGCCGCCCGAGCCTCGAGGTCCGGGACGAATCCGACGGTCAAACCCGACAATTGTATGACCTTCCCTCGACCGTGTAAAGCGCCTAGCCCTTTCGGACAGATCGGCAAGATTCCCTTCTCAACGCGTGTCGTACCCAGAAACTGCGGCCGAGAGAGCCCCGGGAGGACTGCCGGGGAAGATCGTAGATTCTGCCAGACCCGTCACCAGATGTCCAGTGGCTGGACACGAGGCCCAGGAGGCGGTACGAAGCTCCGGGGGGCTGGTCCCTCTATCTAAGAGGATGAGCGCCTCGAAGGAAGAGCATCCACCGAACGGAAGGGCGGAAATCCCGGCCGAAGGACGAGGAGGACCGTCGGTTCCGGCGAAATCCTGGTCGTATGACGGGAAGAATCGTCGGTAACCCGGAAAGATCGTCTGGAGGAGAGGGAGAATTGGATTTTTCCTCTCCGCGGCGCGTTGCAGCGAGGAAAATCTCGATCTTTCCTCGCTAGCGACGCCGCATCAGGGGAAACTTTGAATTTTTCCTCTCCTGCGGCGAATGCAGCGGAGAAATTCTCGAAGTTTCCGCGCTGCAAACACTTCTACCGAAGAAATTTTCAATATTTCCTCACACCGGTCGCCGCGGCGACGGAAATCGTCTCCTATGGAGGACGCCGAGCATGCCGAACGAGCGCCGGGCCCGGCGCCCGGCGACAGTCCGTGGGGGGCCGCCCGGCCGCCGGGTTGTAACGCCGGCCATCGACGAGCCGTCTCCTACGAGGGGAGGATCTAGCTATGAAGACCGATCGCGCGCAAGCCGCGCGGGGGCTCGGGATCGCCGCTCTCTGCGGCGCCGCGACCCTTGCCGTCGCCCTCGCCGCCAACGCCGCCGACACGCCGCCACCGGCGGCGAAATCCAGCCCGCAGCAGAACGTCGCCGGAACCTGGGAGCTCAACCCCGAGCTCACCGCCCAGCTCAAGAAGGACGACTCGAAGCAGGGGTCTTCCTCCTCAGGATACGGCGGCGGCGGGGGCGGCGGTGGGCGCCACGGCGGGGGGGGTGGCGGTGGTGGGTTCGGCCGCGGCGGCGGCGGCGGCCGGGGTGGAGGCGGCGGCGGCAGGGGGCAGGGCTCCTCGGCGGCCAAGGACGACGAGACGGCGGAGGCGGCGAACCGGCTCGTCATCGCCCAGAAGGACGGTCAGGTCACCTTCACCGATCCGCTCGGCCATGCGCGGAGCTTCAAGGTCGGCGGCGACAAGGTTCACGACGAGAACGCCCCCGGCGGCCCGGCGAAGGTGCAGGCGAAGTGGGACCAGGACGGCTCGCTCCTCGTCGAGGTCGACCCCGACAAGGGGCCGCATCGCAGCGAGTCCTACCTGGTCTCGAACGACCACAAGCACCTTTACGTGACGACGACCATCTCCCGCCGTTTCTCGGGGTCGAAGGAGGTCGTCCGCGCCTACGACTTGGTGCCTGACGCCGAGCCGGCGGCCGCGCCGGAGAGCGCTCCGCCGGCTCCACCGCCACCGACGGGGTAGGGTCACCGCGAGCCCGGCGGTACCGGCGAGCCTTCGCTCATCGCGTGCTGCCGCCGGGCGGCGGCGGTGCTAGGCTTCGCAGCGCGCCATTGCAGCTGTTCGGGGATCCGCCCCAAGGATGTCAGGAGATCCAGAGGAGATCCAGGAAGTGGAGACGAGATCGTTCGCTCGCCGCGCACCGCACCCCACCGCTCCCGTCCGCGCCAAGTTCCGCTCGATCGTCCCCGCCTGGGCGGCCCCGGCGGCCGCCTCCATCCTCCTGCTCGTCGCCATGGCGGGCCGCGCCGCGGCGACGGTCATCACCGCCTTCCCGGTCGACTTCGCCACCTCGGAGCAGGCCAACTTCAACGGTGCCGTGGCGACCTTCGAGGATGACAACCCGAGCGCCGGCCCCGCCGACTTCACCGCCACCATCGACTGGGGCGACGGCACGGGGGCGACGGCGGGCACCATCGGCTTCGACTCGGGGGCGTTCGCCGTCATCGGCCAGCACGTCTACGCCGACGAGGGCGCCTTCACCGCGACGGTGACGATCGCCGACGTGTCGCCCGGCACCGGCTCTGCGAAGGTGGCGGACAGCGCGACGGTCACCGAGGCCGACTCCCTGACCGGCTCGGGAGTCACCTTCGCGGCACCCTCCGGCGCCAGCTTCCAGGCCAACGTCGCCAACTTCACCGATACCCTGACGACGGCGACGCCGGCGGACTTCGTCGCCACCATCAACTGGGGCGACGCGACGACCTCGGCGGGGACGGTGAGCGGCGGCGGCGGCACGTTCCACGTCGGCGGCGCGCACACCTACGCCAGCCCCGGCACCTACACCGTCGTGGTGACGCTCTCCGACGACGCCCCGGGCACCGCCACGGCGCAGGCGACCAGCACGGCCAAGGTGAGCGCCGGCCTCGCCGTCACGGCGACCAGCTTCGCGGTCCTCGAGGGCCACCTCTACAGCGGCCCGGTCGCCGCCTTCTCCGACTCCGACACCACCAAGACCGCGACCGACTTCGCCGCCACCATCAACTGGGGGGACGGCTCGGCGGCCTCGGCGGGCACCGTCACCGGCGGCCTGGGCTCATTCAACGTCGCCGGCATGCACACCTACGACGACGAGCAGAGCGCCACCTTCACAGTGACGGTGACGGAGGTCACGGCCCCCAACCGCACCGCTTCGGGGACCGGCACCGCCATCGTCGGCGAGGCCGACGTGCTGGCGGGGACGCCGGTCGTCTTCGCGGCCACCGCCGGGGTCTCCTTCACCGGCACGGTCGCCAACTTCACCGACGTCGACACCGCCAACGTGCCGAGCGACTTCTCCGCCGTCATCGATTGGGGCGACGGCACCACCAGCGCCGGCACGGTGACGGCGACCGGCCCCGGCCACTTCGCCGTCTCCGGCACCCACACCTACGCCGCCAGCGGCACCTTCACCGTCCAGGTGACGCTCAACGACGACCCTCCCGGCACGGCGACGGCGACCACCGCCAGCACCGCCAACGTGACGAACAACATCGTCCTCGTGCCGACCCTCGGCGGCTTCGGCCTGTTCGCCCTCGGCCTCTGCCTCACCGCCGTCGCGCTCGCCCGGCTGCGGCGCGCGCGCGCCTGACGGCGGCGGCAACTCGACGGCCCTCCCCGCCCCCCGCCGCGCCGCTCTCCCGGCGCGGCGGGGGGTGCTACGCTCCGCCCCGCATCCCCATAGCGCGCCCGAGGACCCGGAGAAAACCCGCGATGAGATCGCCCTTGCGCACCCTGCTGCCGTTCGCCGCCGCCCTCGCGGTCGTTCTGATCGCCGCGCCGCCGGCGAGCTCCGCGGCCGCCGCCCGGCCGGCCGCGGCGGCGCTGACCGATCCGCGCGAGGTGCATCTGGCGGACGTCGTCGAGCTCACCCACGGCGGCCAGAACGCCGAGGCCTACTGGTCCCCCGACGGCAGGCAGCTCATCTTCCAGTCGACCCGCGCGCCGTACGCCTGCGACCAGATCTTCCGCATGCCGGCGGACGGCAGCGGCGCGCCGAGCCTGGTCTCGACCGGCAAGGGGCGGACGACCTGCTCCTACTTCACGCCCGACGGCAGCCGCGTCCTCTTCTCCTCCACCCACGCCGCGGGCGACGCCTGCCCGCCGCCGGCCGACCGCTCGCAGGGGTACGTCTGGGCGGTCTATCCGACCTACGAGATCTGGACCGCCAGGCCGGACGGCAGCGACCTCCGGCGGCTGACCGAGAACACCGCCTACGACGCCGAGACGACCGTCTGCCCGCTCGACGGCTCGATCATCTTCACCTCCGACCGCGACGGCGACCTCGAGCTCTACCGCATGGACGCCGACGGCAGGAACGTGCGGCGGCTGACGCACGCCGAGGGCTACGACGGCGGCGCCTACTTCTCGCCCGACTGCAAGCAGATCGTCTGGCGCGCCTCGCGGCCGGTCGGCGCCGAGCTCGCCGACTACAAGAAGCTCCTCGCCCAAGGCCTGGTACGGCCGAGCAAGCTCGAGATCTGGCTCGCCAACGCCGACGGCAGCGAGCCGCGCCAGCTCACCTACCTCGACGCCGCCTCCTTCGCGCCGTCGTTCTTCCCCGACGGCAAGCGGGTGATCTTCTCCTCCAACTACGGCGACCCGGCGGGCCGCGAGTTCGAGCTGTGGGCGGTCAGTACCGACGGCACCGGCCTCGAGCGCATCACCTACTCGCCGGGCTTCGATGGTTTCCCGATGTTCTCGCCCGACGGCACCCGCCTCGCCTTCGCCTCCAACCGCAACAACGGCGCGCCGCACGAGACCAACGTCTTCGTGGCGCGCTGGCAGGGCTCGCCCGCGGCCACGCCGCCGGCAAGCGCACCGGAGACCGCGGGCGCCGGCCGCTTCGCCGCCGACGTCCGCTGGCTGGCGGACGACGCGCGGCAGGGGCGCGGCGTCGGCACCGCCGGGCTCGCCGAGGCCGAGCACTGGCTGGCCGACCGCTTCCGCAGCCTCGGCCTGGCGCCGGCGGGCGACGACGGCACCTACTTCCAGGCCTTCGAAGCGCCGACGGCGGTCCGCGTCGAGCCGGAGACCGCGGTCTCGATCGACGCCGCCCGGCTCGACCGCGCCGCCTTCCAGCCCGCCGGCTTCTCCTCCTCCGGGCACGCCGAGGGCGCGGTGGTCGCCGCCGGCTGGGGGATCGTGGCGCCAGAGCTGGGGCTCGACGACTACAAGGGGCTCGACGTGCGCGGCAAGCTGGTCGCCGTCCGCCGCTTCACGCCGCGCTCGGCGGCGGACGGCAAGCCGCTCGCCGGCGAGGCCGAGCGGCGCTACGGCGACCTCCGCTACAAGGCGTTCACGGCGCGCGAGCACGGCGCCATCGGCGTCCTCGTCGTCGACCTGCCGGCGGCGGACCGGCCCGGCGCTCAGGCCGCCGCCCAGGCCGCCGGCGAGAGCGCCGCGCAGCCCGACGACGCGCCGCTGCCGGCGCCGGCGATCGACGCCGCGGTCGGCCAGGGCGGCGACGCCGGCATCCCGGTGGCGCTCGTCCGCCGTGCTGCGGGAGGCGCGCTCTTCGGCCCCGCGCCGCACCGCGCCGCCCTCACCATCCATCTGACGCGGACGATGACCCCGGCGGCCAACGTCGTCGCCCGGCTCCCTGCCGGCGGCGCCGACCGCCTCCCCGGCGCCGTCCTCGTCGGCGCCCACTACGACCACCTGGGGATGGGCGGCGCCGGCTCGCTGGCGCCCGACGCCCACGCCGTCCACCACGGCGCCGACGACAACGGCTCGGGCACCGCGGCGCTCCTCGAAGTGGCGCGGGCGCTCGCCGCCGAGCGCGGCCGCCTGCGCCGCGACGTCTACTTCGTCGCCTTCTCCGGCGAGGAGATCGGCGTCCTGGGCTCCACCGCCTTCACCCGCAAGCCGCCCGCCGGCTTGAAGATGACCGACCTCGTCGCCATGCTCAACATGGACATGGTCGGCCGCCTGCGCGGCAACCAGCTGACCGTGCTGGGCACCGCAACCGCCGCCGAGTGGGGCGACATGGTGCCCGCCGCCTGCACCCGCGATCTCATCGGCTGCACCCTCTCGGGCGACGGCTACGGCCCCTCCGACCACAGCCCCTTCTACGCCGCCGGCGTGCCCGTCCTCCACTTCTTCACCGGCGCCCACGAGGACTACCACAAGCCCTCGGACACCGCCGACAAGATCAACGCCGCCGGCGGCGAGCGCGTCGCGCTCTTGGTCGCCGACCTCGCCGCCGAGGTCGCCGACCACCCCGCCCGCCTCGCCTACAAGAGCGCCCCCGCCCCCGGCCCCGCCGGCGACGCGCGCTCCTACGGCGCCTCGCTCGGCACCATCCCCGACTACGCCGGCGACGGCCGTCCCGGCGTGCTGATCGGCAGCGTCCGCCCGCAGGGCGCCGCCGCCAAGGCGGGCATGCAGCGCGGCGACCTCCTGGTCGAGCTCGCCGGCAAGCCCATCCGCGACATCTACGACTTCATGTTCGTCCTCCGCCAATCGAAGCCCGGCGAGACGACCAAAGCCGTCGTCGACCGCGGCGGCAAGAAGCTCGAGCTGACCGTCACCTTCGGCGCCAGCTCGGCGGTGCGGTAGAGGCAGGCGGAGAGCCGGTCTCTCCGGGTCTCAGTCCCCGACCCTTCTCCGCCTCGGCGGCCGCCTCCCCGTTTGCCCCCCGCCGAGGCGCGGCGTTACACTCAGCGAGCCCACCCACCTCCGGCCGCGGGCAGCCCTCTTGTGAAGGAGAGGTCGATGGCCACGATCACCCTACGAGTCAACGCGGCGGCGCGTACCGTCGACGTCGAGCCCCGGACGCTCCTCGTCGACCTCCTGCGCGAGCGCCTCCGCCTCACCGGCACCCACGTCGGCTGCGACACCAGCCAGTGCGGCGCCTGCACCGTCTGGGTCGACGGCCGCTCGGTGAAGAGCTGCACCATGCTCGCTGTCGAGGCCGCGGGCGCCGAGGTGACGACGATCGAGGGGATGGCGGCGCACGGCGCTCTCCACCCGATGCAGGAGGCGTTTCACGCCTGCCACGGCCTGCAGTGCGGCTTCTGCACGCCGGGGATGGTGATGAGCGCCACCGAGCTGGTGCGGCGCAATCCCGATCCTTCGGAGGCCGAGGTGCGCCACTGGCTGGAGGGGAACATCTGCCGCTGCACCGGCTACCACAACATCGTCCGCGCCGTGCTGCAGGCGGCCGCCGCCATGGCTCCCGACGGCGAGCGGCAGGGCGGCGGCGCCGCGGCGCAGGGAGGTGCGCGATGACCGAGCCGGTGAGCGGAGCGAGCGGCGGCCCGGCCGCCGGCGCCATCCTGGGAGCGATTGCAGGAGAAGGCATCGGCGCCTCGGTGCCGCGCACCGAGGACCGCCGCTTCCTGCTCGGCAAGGGGCGCTACACCGACGACATCGAGCTGCCGCAGCAGGCCTGGGCGGTGCTGGTGCGCTCTCCCCACGCCCACGCGGCGATCCGCTCGATCGACGCGGCGCCGGCGCGCCAGGCGCCCGGTGTGCTCGCCGTCCTCACCGGCGAGGACGTCGCCGCCGACGGCCTGGGCGGCATCCCCTGCGGCTGGCAGATCAAGAGCAAGGACGGCTCGGTGATGGTCGAGCCGCCGCACCCGGCGCTGGCCCAGGGCACCGTGCGCCACGCCGGCGATCCGGTCGCCCTCGTCGTCGCCGAGACGCGGGCGCAGGCGAAGGACGCCGCGCAGCTGGTCGAGGTCGACTACGAGGCGCGGCCCGCCGTCGCCCACCTCGCCGCCGCCGTCGCCCCGGGCGCGCCGCAGGTGTGGGGCGAGGCCGCCGGCAACGTCTGCTTCGACTTCCAGCTCGGCGACGCCGCGGCGACCGACGCCCAGTTCGCCAAGGCAGATCGCGTCGTCTCGATCGACCTCACCAACAACCGCATCGCCCCCAACGCCATCGAGCCGCGCGCCGCCAACGGCCACTACGACGCCGCCGAGGACCGCTACACCCTCTACACCACGTCGCAGAATCCGCACCTCATCCGCCTGCTCCTCGGCGCCTTCAGCCTGAAGGTCCCCGAGCACCGGCTGCGCGTCGTCGCCCCCGACGTCGGCGGCGGCTTCGGCTCGAAGATCTTCCACTACGCCGAGGAGCTACTGGTGCTGTGGGCCTCGAAGCGGGTCGGCCGGCCGGTCAAGTGGACCGCCGAGCGGAGCGAGTCGTTCCTCTCCGACGCCCACGGCCGCGACCACGTCACCCACGCCGAGCTGGCGATCGACGACGACGGCACCTTCCGCGCCCTCCGCGTCCGCACCCTCGCCAACCTGGGGGCCTACCTCTCGACCTTCGGGCCGGCGATCCCCACCTGGCTCCACGCCACCCTCCTCTCCGGCCCCTACGTCATCCCGGCGATCGACGCCGAGGTGAAGGCGATCTTCACCAACACCGTGCCGGTCGACGCGGTGCGCGGCGCCGGCCGGCCGGAGGCGACCTATCTCCTCGAGCGGCTGGTCGACAAGGCGGCGCGCGAGCTCGGCATCGACCGCATCGCGATCCGCCGCAAGAACTTCATCCGCCCGGATCAGTTCCCTTACCTGACGCCGGTGGCCCTCGAATACGACACCGGCGACTACCAGGCGACCCTCGACCTCGCCCTCGCGGAGATCGACCACGACGGCTTCGCGGCGCGCAAAGCGGAGTCCGCCCGGCGCGGCAAGCTCCGCGGCTTCGGCGTCTCAACCTACATCGAGGCCTGCGGCATCGCGCCGTCGGCGCTCGTCGGCAGCCTCGGCGCCCGCGCCGGCCTCTACGAGGCCGCCTCGGTGCGCGTCCATCCGACAGGGAGCGTGACGGTCTTTACCGGCACCCACAGCCACGGCCAGGGGCACGAGACGACCTTCGCCCAGATCGTCGTCGAGAAGCTCGGCATCCCGCTCGAGAACGTCGAGATCGTCCACGGCGACACCGACCGCATCCCCTTCGGCATGGGGACCTACGGCTCGCGCTCGGCGGCGGTCGGCGGCTCGGCGATCGTCAAGGCGCTCGACAAGATCGTCGACAAGGGCAAGAAGATCGCCGCCCACCTCCTCGAGGCGAGCGCCGCCGACGTCGAGTTCAGCGGCGGCAGCTTCCGCGTCGTCGGAACCGACCGCGCCAAGTCGTTCGGCGACATCGCGCTCTCCGCCTACGTGCCGCACGACTATCCCATCGCGACGCTCGAGCCGGGGCTCGAGGACAACGCCTTCTACGACCCCAAGAACTTCACCTTCCCCGCCGGCTGCCACGCCGTCGAGGTCGAGGTCGACCCGGCGACCGGGGTCGTCGAGGTGGTCGACGTCGCCATCGCCGACGACGTCGGGGTGATCATCAATCCGATGATCGTCGACGGCCAGGCGCACGGCGGCCTGGCGCAGGGGATCGGCCAGGCGCTCTACGAGGAGTGCGTCTACGACGCCGACGGCCAGCTCGCCTCCGGCTCGTTCATGAGCTACTGCATGCCGCGGGCGGCCGACCTGCCGAGCTTCAAGGCCGGCAACCACGTCACCGCCTGCACCCACAACCCGCTCGGCGTCAAGGGGGTGGGCGAGGTGGGCGCCATCGGCGTCCCCCCCGCGGTCATCAACGCCGTGCTCGACGCCCTGGCCCCGCTCGGCGTCGAGCACATCGACATGCCGGCGACCCCCGAGAAGGTGTGGCGGGCGATCCGCGCGGCGGGAGGTCGCGCATGAACGCCTTCGAGTTTCACCGCCCGCAGTCGGTCGCCGACGCCGTCGCCCTCCTCCAGGCGCACAGCGCCGCCAAGGTCCTCGCCGGCGGCCAGAGCCTGCTGCCGGTGATGAAGCTCGACCTGGCGCAGCCCTCGGACCTCGTCTCGCTCGCCGCCATCGGCGAGCTCAAGGGCATCCGCGACGAGGGCTTCCACCTGACCATCGGCGCCTTCACCACCCACGACGAGGTCGCCGGCTCGGCCGAGGTGAAGCGGCGGATCCCCGGCCTCGCCGCCCTCGCCGCCGGCATCGGCGACGCCCAGGTGAGGAACCGCGGCACCCTCGGCGGCTCGCTGGCGCACGGCGACCCGGCCGCCGACTACCCGGCCGCGGTGCTGGCGCTCGGCGCCACGATCGTCACCGATCGCCGGAGGATCGCCGGCGACGACTACTTCACCGGCCTCTTCCAGACCGCCCTCGCCGCCGACGAGATCGTCACCGCCGTGCAGTTCCCGGTGCCGGAGCGCGCCGCCTACGCCAAGTTCCCCCACCGGGCGTCGAAGTACGCGGTGGTCGGCGTCATGGTGGCGCGGAGCGCCGCCGGCGTGCGCGTCGCGGTGACCGGCGCCGGGCACCACGTCTTCTGCCTGCCGGAGCTCGAGAGCGCGCTCGCGGCGCGCTTCTCGCCCGACGCGGTGGGAACGCTCGCCGTGCCGCCCGGCGGCCTGCTCTCGGACGGCGAGGCGAGCGCCGAGTTCCGCGCCCACCTGGTGACCGTGATGGCCCGGCGCGCCATCCAGGCCTGCCTGTAAGTTGGAGCTGCCGCGGAGCGTCGACGAGGCGCGGCGGCTCCTCGCCGCCGGGCGCTACGTCGCCGACGAGAGCCTGGCGACGGCGGTCTTCCTGGCGCTCAAGCTCGGCCGCCCGCTCCTCCTCGAGGGCGAGGCGGGGGTCGGCAAGACCGAGGTCGCCAAGGTGCTCGCCGAGACCCTCGGCCGGCGCCTGATCCGCCTGCAGTGCTACGAGGGGCTCGACGCCTCGGCGGCGCTCTACGAGTGGAACTACCCGCGTCAGATGCTGGAAATCCGGCTGGCGGAGCTCGGCGGCGAGGCGGGGGCCGAGGGGCGCTCGCGGCTGGCGCGCGACATCTTCGACGAGCGCTTCCTGCTCAAGCGGCCGCTCCTCCTGGCGCTCGAGCCCGACGCCGCCGGCCCGCCGGTCCTCCTCGTCGACGAGCTCGACCGCACCGACGAGCCGTTCGAGGCCTTCCTGCTGGAGATCCTCTCCGACTTCCAGGTCACCATCCCGGAGCTCGGCACCCTCCGCGCCGCGGCGCCGCCGATCGTCGTCCTCACCTCCAACCGCACGCGGGAGATCCACGACGCCCTGAAGCGCCGCTGCCTCTACCACTGGATCGGCTACCCCGACGCGGCGCGCGAGCTCGAGGTGCTCCGCCTGCGCGCCCCCGGCCTCCCCGCCGCGCTCGGCGAGCAGATCGTCCGCTTCGTGCAGCGCCTCCGCGCCAGCGACCTCTTCAAGCTGCCGGGGGTCGCCGAGACCATCGACTGGGCGAACGCCCTTCTCGCCCTCGACCAGATCGCCCTCGACGCCGGCACCGTCTCGGCCACCCTGGGCGTCCTCCTCAAGTATCAGGACGACATCGAGAAGATGGCCGGCGCGCCGGTCGCCGCGATGCTCGAGAGCGATCGGGCGGCGGGCCGAGCCGCGCCGTGAGCGGCGAGCCGCGGTCCGGCGGCCGCTCCGCCGAGCGCTCCATGCTGGCCGCGAACGTCGTCCACTTCACCCGCCTGCTGCGCGGCGCCGGCCTCCGCCTGGGGACGGCGAGCGCCCTCGACGCCATCGCCGCCGCCGCCGCGGTCGACCTGCTGGCGCGCGGCGAGCTCTACTGGGCGCTCCACGCCGTGCTCGTCCGCCGGCCCGAGGAGACGGTGCTCTTCGACCAGGCCTTCCGGCTCTTCTGGCGCGACCCGCAGGGCGGCGAGGCGGCGATGGCGCTCCTCCTCCCCAGCCTGCGGACGCCGCGGGCGCCGCGCCCGCCGGCGCTCTCCCGCCGCCTTGCCGAGGCCTGGCGGCCGCCCGCCGGAGCCGGCCGGCCGGCGCCCGAGCGCGCCGAGCTCGACGCCGTCTTCACCTCCTCGCCGCTCGAGGCGCTGCACCACCGCGACTTCGAGCAGATGAGCGCCGCCGAGCTGGCCCTCGCCCGGCGCATCGTCGCCCGCATGACGGTGGCGCCGCGGCCGGTCCGCACCCGCCGCTTCGCCCCCGACCCGCACGGCGGCCAGCTCGACCTCGCGCGCACCGCCCGCGACAGCCGGCGGACCTTCGGCGATCTGGCGCCGCTGCGCTTCCGCTCGCGGGTCGAGAAGCCGCCGCCGCTCGTCGTCCTCTGCGACATCTCGGGCTCGATGGGCCGCTACTCCGAGATGCTGCTGCGCTTCCTCCACGCGCTCCTCGCCGCCCGCGGCGGCTGCCACGCCTTCCTCTTCGCCACCCGCCTCACCAACGTCACCCGCCTGCTCCGCCGCCGCGATGCCGACGAGGCGCTCGCCCGCTGCGGCCGCGAGGTGCTCGACTGGGCCGGCGGCACCCGTCTCGGCGCCTGCCTGCGAGAGTTCAACCGCGCCTGGTCGCGCCGCGTCCTCGGCCACGGCGCCGTGGTCCTCCTCGTCACCGACGGCCTCGACCGCGACGCCGAGCCGCAGGCCCTGGCGGCCGAGGCCGACCGCCTCCATCGCTCCTGCCGCCGCCTGGTATGGCTCAACCCGCTCCTCCGCTGGGACGGCTTCTCGCCGCGCGCCGCGGGCATCCGCGCCCTCCTCCCCCACGTCGACGAGCACCGCCCGGTGCACGACATGGCGAGCCTCGAGGCGCTCGGGCGCGCCCTCGCGATGCCGGCCGCGGCAGCCCGCCGCGGCGGTCAGGAGATCGGAAAGCGGGAGACGACGACATGAGCGAGCCGAGCGGCCATCTCGACACCTTCTGCCGCGACGCGCTGCCGCCGCGCGAGCTGTGGCCGCGCCTCCTCTTCACCGACCTGCCGGAGCTCGCCTACCCGCCGCGGCTCAACTGCGCGGCCGAGCTCCTTGACGCCCGCGTCGCCGCCGGCGACGGCGAGCGGACGGCGATCCTGGCGCCGGGCTTGCGCTGGAGCTACCGCGAGCTGGCGGCGACGGTCGACCGCATCGGCCGCGTCCTCCTGGACGACCTTGGGCTAGTGCCGGGGAACCGCGTCCTGCTGCGCTCGCCCAACACGCCGCTCCTCGCCGCCTGCTGGCTGGCGGTGGTGAAGGCCGGCGGGGTCGCCGTCTGCACCATGCCGATGCTCCGCCGCCGCGAGCTCGCCTACGTCGCCGACAGGGCGCAGATCCGCCTCGCGCTCGCTGACGCGCGGATCGCCGCCGAGTGCGAGGAGGCGATGCGCACCAGCGGCTCCGGAACGCCGCGGGAAGGGGCGCGGGTCGTCCGCTTCCAGGCGCCCGGCGGCGCCGAGCCCGGCACGCTCGAGGACCTCATGCGCCGCAAGCCCGCGGCGCTCGCCCCCTGCGACACCGCGGCCGACGACGTGGCGGCGATCCTCTTCACCTCGGGCACCACCGGCCGCGCCAAGGGCACGCTGCACTTCCACCGCGACATGCTGGCGGTGACCGACTGCTTCCCCCGCCACGTGCTGCGGCCGGCGGCGGACGACGTCTTCTGCGGCACGCCGCCGCTCGCCTTCGCCTACGGCCTTGGCGGCCTGCTGCTCTTCCCCCTGCGCTTCGGCGCCGCCACCCTCCTCCTCGAGCAGCCGACGCCCGCCCAACTCCTGCAGGGGATCGCCGAGCACCGGGCGACCATCTGCTTCACCGCGCCGACCGCCTACCGCGTCATGGCCGAGCTCGCCGAGGCGGCGAAGAGCGCCGGCGGCCTCGACCTCGCCAGCCTCGGCAAGTGCGTCTCCGCCGGCGAGACGCTCTCCGCGGCGACCTTCGAGGCCTTCCGCCGAGCGACCGGCATCCGCATCATCGACGGCATCGGCACGACGGAGATGCTCCATCAGTTCATCAGCTCGCCGGCGGACGACAGCCGGCCGGGGTCGACCGGCCGCGTGGTGCCGGGCTACCGCGCCAAGGTGATCGACGAGCGCGGCGCCGAGGTCGCCCCCGGCGTCGTCGGCCGGCTCGCCGTCTGCGGCCCCACCGGCTGCCGCTACCTCGACGATGCCGAACGCCAGCGCGCCTATGTCGAGGACGGCTGGAACCTCACCGGCGATGCCTACTCGGTCGACGCCGACGGCTACTTCTGGTACCAGGCGAGGACCGACGACATGATCGTCTCCGCCGGCAACAACATCGCCGGGCCGGAGGTCGAGGCGGTGCTCCTCGAGCATCCGAAGGTGCGGGAGTGCGGCGTCGTCGGCGTGCCGGACGCGGCGCGCGGGCGGGTGGTGAAGGCCTTCGTCGTGCTGCATCCCGACGCCGAGCCGGATGCGGCGACGGTCAAGGAGCTGCAGGACTTCGTCAAGGCGCAGATCGCGCCCTACAAGTACCCGCGCCAGATCGAGTTCGTCGCCGAGCTGCCGCGCACGGCGACCGGCAAGCTGCAGCGCTTCCGCCTGCGCGAGCGGCCCGCCGAGACCTAGCGCTTCCGCGGCGGCTTCTGGTTCGCCGCCGTTGCCCGCCGCGGCGCCCGCCGCGGCGGCGCCACCGGCTCCCAGCCGAAGCGGTCGAGGTCGATGCGGCCTCGTGCGTCGAAGGGGAACCCCTCCTCCTCCAGCAGGTGGCGCTGGTAGCCCTCCTCGAGGCCGAGGCCGCCGCGCGGGCTGACCTCGCCGCGCGCGTTGATGACGCGATACCAGGGGAGCCGCGAGCCCTCGGCCAGCTCGGCCAAGGCGCGGCCCACCAGTCGCGCGCGGCCGGGGAGGCCGGCGTAGAGCGCCACCTGCCCGTAGGTCACCACCCGCCGGCGCGGGATCCGCGCGATGACCGCATAGATCGCCGCATAGATCGCCGCGCGCGGGTCGGCGGGGGGCTTCGCCATGGCGCCGGCGTCAGGCCGCGCCGGTCCCGCGAGGACGCTCGCTGTCGAGGTGGGCCATCTGGCTCGGGTCGTAGCGGTCGCCGGCAGCGGAGCCGGGCGGGATGGCGCGCTCGATGGCGGCGAGGTCCTCCGCGGTGAGCTCGAGGTCGAGGGCGCCCAGCGCCTCGTCGAGGCGGTCGCGGCGGCGGGCACCGACGAGCGGCACGATCTCCTCGCCGCGCGAGAGCACCCAGGCGATGGCGACCTGGGCAACGGTCGCCCCCTTCGCCTCGGCGAGGGTGCGGAGCGCCTCGACGAGGGCGAGGTTGCGGTCGAGGTTCTCGCCGCGGAAGCGCGGCAGGCGGCTGCGGAAGTCGGTCGGGCTGCCGGCGCTCTCCTTCGACCAGTGGCCGGAGAGGAGGCCGCGCGACAGCACGCCGTAGGCGGTCACCGCGACGCCGAGCGCGCGGCAGGCGGGGAGGATGTCGGCCTCGACGCTCCGCGACAGCAGCGAGTACTCGATCTGCAGGTCGACGATCGGATGCACGGCGTGGGCGCGGCGGAGCGTCTCGGCGCTCGCCTCGGAGAGGCCGATGTGGCGCACGTAGCCGGCCTGCACCAGCGCGGCGATGGCGCCGACCGTCTCCTCGATCGGCACCTTGGGGTCGACGCGCGCCGGCCGGTAGACGTCGACATGGTCGGTGCCCAGACGGCGCAGGGTGTAGGCGAGGGCGCACTTGAGCGCGGCGGGCCGGGCGTCGAAGCCCAGCCAGGCGCCGTCGGGGCCGCGCTGGGCGCCGAACTTGACGCTCAAGAGGACCTCGTCGCGCCGGCGGCCGCGGAGCGCCTCGGCGATCAGCATCTCGTTGTGGCCCATGCCGTAGAAGTCGCCGGTGTCGAGGAGATCGATGCCGGCGTCGAGGGCGGCGTGGATGGTGGCGATCGCCTCCGCCCGATCGGCGGGGCCGTAGAGGTCGGACATCCCCATGCAGCCCAGTCCGAGGGCGGAGACGCGGGGACCGGTGGAACCGAGGGAGCGGGTGATCAAGGCGGGTTCCTTTCTCGAAGCTTTGAAGCTCGAGCGGCGAGGATACCGCCGCGCGCCGAGCGGCGCCAAACCCTGCAGCGCGCCGATGGACGGCCTCCGGCCGCTCTGCGATGATGGCTCCCCCCGGTGCGCCGCCCTCCGCGGCAGCTGCCGGGAGAGATCACCGCCATGCAGACCTTCCTGCAGGATCTTCGCTACGCGCTGCGCGTCCTCGCCAAGAGCCCGAGCTTCACCTTCATCGCCGTCCTCACCCTGGCGCTCGGCATCGGCGCCACCACCGCCATCGCCAGCGTCGTCTACGCGCTCCTCCTCCGCGCCCTGCCATTCGACGATCCCAGCCGGCTCGCCGCGCTCATGGAGACCAGCGCGCAGGGCGAGGTCATCGAGGTCGCCTACCCCGACTTCATCGATTGGCAGAGCGGCAGCAAGGCATTCTCCACCCTCGGCGCCTTCTCCTTCGGCGGTTACAGGGACGCCTCGCTGGTCGTCGCCGGCGAGCCGCACACGGTGCGGGCGACCCTCGTCACCCCGAACCTCTTCCCGCTCCTCGGCATCCGCCCGATCGTCGGCCGCGGCTTCTCCGCCGCCGAGGACGGTCCGGGCAGGGACCAGGTGGCGATCCTCAGCCACCAGCTGTGGGAGCAGCGCTTCCATGGCGACCGCGGGATCTCCGGCCGCGCCGTGACGGTGAACGGCAAGACCTTCACCGTCCTCGGCGTGCTCCCCGCCGGCCGCCAGCTCCCCTTCGACGCCGAGCTCTTCCTCCCCATCTCGCTCCTCGGCGAGGGCGAGCGGACTCTCCGTCGGTTCCACATCCTCGACGTCATCGGCCGGCTGCGCCCCGGTGTTTCACTCGCCGCTGCGCAGAGCGAGCTGGCGACGATCTCGCGGCGCCTCGACCAGGCCTACCCGGCGACCAACCACGATGTCGGCGCCAGCGTGGTGCCGCTCCAGGAGCGGCTGGTCGGCGCTCTGCGCCCCGCCGTGCTGGCGCTCTTCGGCGCCGTCTCCCTGGTGCTGCTCATCGCCTGCGTCAACGTCGCCAACCTCCTCCTGGTGCGGGCCCTGGCGCGCGAGCGCGAGCTGGCTCTGCGCACCGCGCTCGGCGCCGGCCGCGGCCGCCTGGTCCTCCAGCTGCTCACCGAGAGCCTGGTGCTCTGCCTGGCGAGCGCCGTCCTCGGCGTCGGGCTCGCCGCCGCGGCGCTGCCCCTCTTGGAGGTCGAGATCGCCCGCTTCGCCGGCGCCCAGCTCGCCGGCGCGGCGCCGGCGCTCAGCCTGCCGGTGCTCGCCTTCGCCCTCGCCGTCACCCTCTCGACCGCCTTCGTCTTCGGCATCCTGCCGGCGGTGCGCGGCGCCAGCCCCGATTTGAACGACACCCTCCGCCCCGGCGAGCGGGGGAGCAGCGGGCAGCGCGGCCCGGCGCGCACCGTCCTCGCCGCCGGCGAGATCGCCCTCGCCGTCGTCCTCCTCCTCGCCGCCTCGCTCCTCATCCGCAGCTTCGTCAACCTGCTGCGCGTCGATCCGGGCTTCCGCACCAGCCACGTGCTGGGGGCGCGCATCGTGCTGCCGCGGACGGTCTACAAGGACGACCAGCCCGAGCGCTTCTTCGAGCAGCTCCTCGCCCGCGTCGGCCAGGCTCCGGGCGTCGCCGCCGCGGCGACCACCAACGTGCGGCCGCTCACCGAGTCGCACTCGCTCACCCGCTTCCTCGTCCAGGGCGCTCCGGCGCTCGCCCCCGGCGACTATCCGGTCGCCCAGATCCGCATCGTCAGCCCGTCCTACTTCCAAACCCTGGGCATCGGCCTCCTCGCCGGCCGCGGCTTCGAGACGCGGGACATCGACGACCCCACCGGCGTGATGATCGTCAACCAGGCCTTCGCCCGCCGCTACCTGCGGGACGGCAACCCGATCGCCCGCAAGCTGCTCCTCGGGGTGACCGGGCCGCAGCCGACCGCCATCCCCGTCGTCGGCGTCGTCGCCGATGCCCGCGACCTGACCGTCGACGCCGCCGGCGTGCCGGAGATGTACTCCCCCGGCTTCGACAACAACGCGACGCTCCTCGTGCGCGGCACGGCGGACCCCGCGGCGCTGGTCTCCTTCGTCCGCCAGGCGGTGCGCGCGCTCGACCCCAATCAGCCGGTCTACGACGTCGCCGGCATGGACCAGGTGCTCGCCGACTCGCTGGCGCGGCCGCGGCTGCTGGCGGTCCTCCTCGGGCTCTTCGCCGGCCTCGCCCTGGTCCTCGCGGCGATCGGCACCTACGGCGTCCTCGCCTATTCGGTGGCGCAGCGCTCGCGGGAGATCGGCGTCCGCATGGCGCTCGGCGCGCGGCGGGCGGACGTCCTCTCCATGGTCCTCCGCCAGGGGCTCTTCCTCGTCCTCGCCGGCGAGGTGGCCGGGCTCGCCGGCGGCCTCGCCCTCAGCCGCCTGCTCCGCGGCCTGCTCTTCGAGGTGGGGACCTGGGACCCGCTGGCGATCGCCGCCAGCCTCGTCCTCCTGGCGCTCGTCGGCCTCCTCGCCATCGCCGTGCCGGCGTCGCGGGCGGCACGGGTCGACCCGATGACGATCCTCCGCGCCGAGTAGCCGTCAGCCGC
Source organism: uncultured Acidobacteriota bacterium (assembly GCA_963755825.1). Lineage (GTDB taxonomy): Bacteria > Acidobacteriota > Thermoanaerobaculia > Multivoradales > UBA5704 > DATBQN01. The sequence continues at coordinate 125,712 of CAVWLA010000003.1, forward strand.
CAGCTGTCGCGAGATCGTCGAAGAGCCTGGTCAGCCGCGCCGCGACCTCCTCGACATAGGGCGGCGTCAGCAGGTTGTTGTGCTCGCCGGGGACGACCTGGGTGGCGAGGCCGCCGCGAACCAACGCATCCCAGCGCAGACCCACCGGCAGCTCCTCGCCGGGCCGCCGCTCGCGCGCCTGGAAGAGCACCATCGAGCCGGCGTAGGGGCGCGGGGTGTAGTTCCACATCAGCCGCCGATTGCGCATGTAGACGGCCATCAGCTTCTCCGCCTGCTCGAAGCCGAAATCCGCCGCCAGCTGCCCCGCCGCCTGCGCCCGCTCGATGACGTAGGCGAGCGCGCCGCCGGGCGGCAGCGCCGCCATCCGCTCGCGCGAGAGGTCCAGCTCGTCGCGGTAGAGGATGTAGAGGAGCTCGGCCTCGTCCTCCGGCAGCTCGGCGAAGCCCTCCGGCCGGGTGTCGGCGCGGGTGTCGAAGAGGACGAGGAGCGCGACCTCCTCCCCCGCCGCCAGGAGCTGCTGCGCCACCTCATAGGCGACGAGGCCGCCCATCGACCAGCCGCCGACGTGGTACGGCCCGGCGGGCTGCGCCCGGCGGATGGCGGCGACGTACGACTCGGCCATCCGCTCGAGGGTGAGGCCGGCGACGAACGGGGTGTCGAGGCCGTCCGACTGCAGCGCGTAGAGCGGCTGACCGGTGCCCAGGCAGCGCACGAGATCGAGGTAGGCGAAGGTGTTGCCGCCCGCCGGGTGAACGCAGAAGAGCGGCGGCCGCGTCCCCTCCGGCTGCAGGGCGACCAGGCGGCCGACGGCGGCGGCGGCCGGGAGCGCGACGCCATCCTCGACACCGGCGCCGAGCGCGGCGAGGGCGGCGGCCAGCCGGCCGGGGGTCGAGCCCGCCATGACCGCGTGGAGCGGCAGGTCGACGCCGAGCTGGCGGCCGATGCGGGAGGCGAGCTGGATGGCGAGAAGCGAGTGGCCGCCGAGGTCGAAGAAGTCGTCGTCGCGGCCGATCGGCTCGATGCCGAGGAGGTCCTCCCAGGCCTCGGCGAGCCGCGCCTCGAGCGCCGTCGCCGGCGCCGTGTAGGGCGGCGCCGAGGCCGGGCGCGGATGGCGCGCGGCGCGCGGCCGCCCGGGCTCCGTCTCGCCGGCCGCATCGCTCGCCGCTATCGCCGCGGAGAGACGGAGGCTGGCGGCGGCCGCCAGGCGCCCGGCGAGCGGGTGGACGGAGACGGCGACCTGCGACGGTCCGCCGGCGCCGACCGCGGCGACCGCCAGGATGCGGCCGAGCGCCGCGCGCCCCTCGTCGGGCTCGATCGCCGCGGCGAGCTGCGCCGCGTGCCAGGCGCGGAGCTCCGCCGGGATCTCGGTCTCGGCCGCCATGCCCACCCGCTGCCAGGCGTCCCAGTCGATCGAGATCGTGCGCGGACCGCCGGCGGCGGCATTTTCAGCACTGCCGGCGGCCGCCGCGAAGCCGTCCAGGAAGCTGTTCGCCGCCGCGTAGTCGGCCTGGCCGATGCCACCGACGAGGGCGGCGAGCGACGAGCAGAGCACCAGCAGCTCGGCGTCGGCGAAGACCCGCGCCAAGACGAACGTGCCCTGCACCTTGGGGGCGAGCACCGCCGCCGCCTGCGCCGCGGTGCGGGTCGCCAGGAGGCCGCCGCCGGCGATCCCCGCCGCATGGAAGACGCCGTCGACGCGGCCGAAGCGGGCCAGCGCCTGCCCGCGCACGGACTCCATCTGCGCGGAGTCGGCGACGTCGCCGGAGACGACCAGGACCTCGGCTCCCGCGGCCTCCAGCGCCCGCAGGCGGAGAATCTTGCGGGCGACCGCCGCCGGTAGCGCCGCGCCATCAGGTTCCCCGGCGTCCCACAGCTCGCGGCTCGGCAGGGCGCTACGGCCGACCAGCACCAACCGCGCCTGCGCGCTCTCGGCAAGAGCCTGCGCGATCTCCAGGCCGAGGCCGCCGAGGCCGCCGGTGACGACGTAGACGCCGCCGCGGCGGAGCCCCCCGCCACCGGCCGGCGGAGCGTCGAGCGCCAGCTCGTCCCAGCTCGGCACGCAGCGGTACGGCCCGCGCCAGGCGGCGGTCGGCACCGCGCCAGGCATCGCCGCCGACGCCAGCTCGTCGAGCTCCGCCAGGCAGCGCTCGACGAGCAGGCCTGCCGGCAGATCGGCCGGCAGATCGACGCTGCGGCAGCGGATGGCGTCCTGCTCCTGCGCCAGCACCCGGCAGATGCCGAGGAGCGCCGCCTTGACCGGCTGCGGCCGATCGCCGCTTTCGACGGCGTGCAGGCCGTCCGCCACCACCAGCAGCTCGAGCGGCGCCGCCGGCGCCAGGCGCCCGACGGCCTGTGCCAGGTGGAAGAGGCTGTAGAAGCTGCGGTCGAGGACCGCCGTCAGGCCCTCCGTCACGCCGGCGCCGGTCAGGTTCCAGAGATGGATCACCCGCTGCGGCAGGCCGGGACCGGCGGCCATCTCCTGCCAGAGGCGGGCGTGGTCGCCGGCGTCGCCGGGGCGCATGCCGTAGCTGCCGCCACCGCGCGCTTCCCAGGACCCGGCGACGGCGGCGAGGGTGACGTCCCAGCCGTCGGCGCGATGCGCCGCGCCGAGCGCCTCGCCGAGGCCGCCGTCGTCCGCCAGGATCAGGCAGCGCCGGCGGGCCGCGGCAGGCGCGGCCTCGGCGCCGCTCTCGATCAGCTCATTGGGCCTCTGCGCGCGCCGCGGCGGCAGCGTCCGCCGCCAGGACGGAAGATGGAACCAGCGCGAGAGCGGCCGACGCACCGCGGCCTCACCGACCTCGCTCTCGTCGCCGGACGGCGGCGCCAGCCAGTAGCGGTGCCGCGCGAACGGATAGGACGGCAGGCTCACCCGCTGCCGCCTGGCGCCGGCGTGGAAGCCGCTCCAGTCGACGGCGACGCCGTGCATCCAGAGCTGGCCGAGGGCGCCGAGGAGCTGCTCCTCCTCGCCGGCGGCGACGCCATCCTCGACGCCGCGGAGGTCGGCCCGCCGCGCGCGGAGACCTTCGACGACGCGCGGCGGCGGCTGCGAGCGGGCCTCGGCGAGCTGCCGCGCCAGCTGGCCGAGGCCCTGCCGCGGCCCCACCTCGAGGAGCACCCGTTCCGGCTCGTCGAGCAGGCGGTCGAGGGCGGCCGCGAAGCGCACCGTCCGCCGCGCCTGCCGCACCCAGTGCTCGGGCGCGGCGACCTCGTCGCCGGCCCAGTCGCCGCTGAGGCTCGAGAGGTAGGGGATCCGCGGCGGCGCCAGCGGCAGCCGCTCCACCGCCTGCCGCAGCTCGGCGAGCATGGGGTCCATCATCGGCGAGTGGAAGGCGTGCGAGGTGCGCAGCCGGCGCACCGCGACGCCCTCCTTGCGGAGCGCCGCCTCCAGCTCGGCGACCGCCGCCGCCGCGCCGGAGACGACGCACTGCCGCGGCCCGTTCACCGCGGCGAGCGCGAGCTCGGCGCCGAGGCGCGGCAGCAGCTCGTCCTCCGCCAGCCCGACCGCCACCATGGCGCCCGGCGGCAGCGCCTGCATGAGGCGGCCGCGGAGGGCGACGAGGCCGAGCGCCGCGGCGAGCGGCATGACCCCGGCGACAGCGGCCGCCGCGTACTCGCCGACGCTGTGGCCGACGACCGCCGCCGGCTCGATGCCCCAGCTCATCCACAGCCGCGCCAGGGCGACCTCGCAGACGAAGAGCGCCGGCTGCGCCCGCCAGGTCTCGCCGTCGCCGCTCTCGTCCTCTCCGCCGCCGGCGGTGATCCACCGCCGCACCTCGTCGCCGAGCGGCGCTCCGAGGAGGCCGCAGCACTCGTCGACGACCTGCCGGAAGACCGGCTCCTCGCGGCAGAGCTCGGCCGCCATGCCGCGGTACTGCGCCCCCTGCCCGGCGAAGACGAAGGCGACCGCCGGACGCGCCTCCGGCCGCTCTCCCACCGCAACCGTCTCGAGGCTGCGCAGCGCGTCCAGCCGCGCGGCGGCCTCGTCGCGGTCGCGCGCCAGGACGACGCGCCGCACGGCGAGCTCGCGGCGGCCCACCTGCAGCGTGAACGCCGCGTCCGCGAGGTCCAGCTCGCCGTGGCTCCGCAGGTGGTCCGCCAGGTTCCCCGCCAGCGCCGCCAGCGCCGCCGCGCTCTGCGCCGCGAGCGGCAGCAGCTGCCAGCCGCGGCCGGCAGGCTCCGTCGATCCGGCTGCCGGCCGCCGGCGGGCCGCCGGCGCCTCTTCGAGCACGACGTGCGCGTTGGTGCCGCCGATGCCGAAGGAGCTGACGCCCGCCCGCCGCGGCCCGTCCGCCGCCGGCCAGGGGCGCCGCTCGGCGTTGACGTGGAACGGGCTCGCCGAGAAATCGATCTCGGGGTTCGGGCTGGTGTAGTGGAGGCTCGCCGGCAGCTCGCGGTGGGCGAGCGCCAGGACGGTCTTGATGAGGCCGGTGACGCCGGCCGCCGCGTCCAGGTGGCCGACGTTGCCCTTGACCGAGCCCAGGGCGCAGGTGCCGCGACCGCCCGCCGCGCCGCCGAAGGCCTCGGCGAGCGCCGCGACCTCGATCGGATCGCCCAGGCGGGTCGCCGTGCCGTGCGCCTCGACATAGCCGATGGACTCCGGCTCGACGTCGGCGACCGCCAGCGCCGCCGCGATGACCTCCGCCTGGCCGCTGACGCTCGGCGCCGTGTAGCCGACCTTGCCGGCGCCGTCGTTGTTGATCGCCGAGCCCTTGATCACCGCCAGCACCCGATCGCCCTGGGCGAGCGCGTCGGCGAGGCGCTTCAGCACCACGATGCCGACGCCGCTGCCGCGCACGGTGCCCGCCGCTGCCGCGTCGAACGGCCGGCAGAAACCGTCCGGCGAGGCGATCCCCTTCTCCTGATAGAGGTAGCCGCGGCGCTCCGGCAGGCCGACCGAAACGCCGCCGGCGAGCGCCAGGTCGCACTCGCCGCTGACCAGCCCCTGGCAGGCGAGGTGGACGGCGACGAGCGACGTCGAGCAGGCGGTCTGCACGGCGACGCTCGGCCCGCGCAGGTTCAGCCGATAGCTCACCTGGGTCGCCAGGTAGTCCTTGTCGTTGCTGATCATCGCCTGGAAGCCGCCCACCGCCGCCAGCGCCTCGGGGCTCCGCGCCACGTTCATCCACAGGTAGGTGCCGAGCGCCGAGCCGGCATAGACGCCGACCCACCCGGGGTGGCGCTGCGGGTCGCAGCCGGCATCCTCGAGCGCCGCCCAGGCGCATTCCAGGAACACCCGCTGCTGCGGGTCCATCACCTCGGCCTCGCGCGGGGTGAGGCCGAAGAGGGCGGCGTCGAAGAGCTCCGCGCCGTCGAGCACGCCGGCCGCCGGCACGTAGCGCGGATCGGCGACCTCCGCCGCGCTCACCCCCGCCGCCGCCAGCTCCGCCGGGCTGAAGAAGCTGATGCTGCAGACTCCGTCGCGCAGGTTGCGCCAGAACGCCTCAACATTGGGAGCGCCGGGGAAGCGCCCGCTCATCCCGACCACCGCGATACCCGCGGGGACAGTGTCGGGGGATTCGAAGTCGTCGTCGCTCATCTCGCGCCTGCCTACTCCCGCGTCCGCACCGGGCGGCGGAACGGCTGGCGCTCGCGGAGCGCGCTCTCGCGGCTGGCGGCGCGCTCGGCGAGCGCCTCGACCGGCGGCGCCGGGGCGGCCGCCGGCTGCGCCAGGAAGAGGGCGAAGCTCTCGACCGTCGGGTGCTGGAAGAGATCGACGATCGAGACCTGCCGGCCCAGCCGATCGATCAGCATCTCGTGCAGGGTGACGAGCAGCAGCGAGTGGCCGCCGAGGTCGAAGAAGTTGTCGCGGATGCCGACGCGCTCGACCTGCAGCACCTCCTGCCAGGCGGCGGCGACGGTGCGCTCGAGCTCGCCGCGCGGGGCGACGAAGCGCTCGGCGACCTCGCGGCGCGCGGCGTCGGGCGCCGGCAGGGCGCGGCGGTCGAGCTTGCCGTTGGGGAGGAGCGGCAGGCGGTCGAGGACGACGAAGGCCGCCGGCACCATGTAGGCCGGCAGGCGCTGTTGGCAGCGGCGGCGCAGCTCGGCGGTGTCGAGCGCGGCGGCTGCCGGCGATCCGCCGGCAACGGCGGCATCGGCGGCATCAGGGGCCGGCGATCCCGCGCAATCAGCCGCAGCCGCGGGGCGCGCCGTGAGGTAGGCCACCAGCCGCGCGTCGCCGGGGCTGTCCTCGCGCACCAGGACGACGGCCTCGCCGACCGCGGCATCCTCGGCGAGCACCGCCTCGACCTCGCCGGGCTCGATGCGGAAGCCGCGCAGCTTGACCTGCTGATCGAGCCGCCCGAGGTACTCGAGCTCGCCGTCGCCCCGCCAGCGGGCGCGATCCCCGGTGCGGTAGAGGCGCGCGCCGGCGGGGCCGCTCGGGGCAGGGACGAAGCGCTCGGCGGTCAGCGCCGGGCGGCCGAGATACCCCCGCGCCACCCCGGCGCCGCCGACGTACAGCTCGCCCGGCACGCCGATCGGAACCGGCGCCAGCTCGCCGTCGAGGATCTCGATGCGCGCGTTGGCGACCGGCCGCCCGATCGGCGGCGCCGACGGCTGCGGGCGGAGCGCCGCGAGCGTGCAGTAAGTGGTCGCCTCGGTCGGGCCGTACATGTTCATCACCGCGGCGATCCCCTGCGCGTGAAGCTCGGCGACCAGCGCCCGCGCGATCGGCTCGCCGGCGAGGTTGACCACCTGGACGCTCCGCGGCAGCCGGCGCCGGGAGAGCAGCTTCTCGAGGAGCGACGGCACGGTCGAGACCATGGTGACGGGCGTGGCCGATGGAATCGGAGGGATCGGCGGGACCGGCTGCGGGCCGCTGGCGAGCGCCGCCTCGTCGAAGAGGTTCTCCGCCATGACGATGGTGCCGCCCTCGGCGAGGGTGGCGAAGATCTCGAAGATCGACACGTCGAAGGCCATCGAGGTGCTGGCGAGAGTCCCCGACCACGCCGCGGGCGGGTAGCTCGCGGCGCAGCCGGCGAGGAAGGCGACGGTGTTGTCGTGGGTGATGGCGACGCCCTTCGGGGTCCCCGTCGACCCGGAGGTGTAGATCACGTAGGCCAGGCTCTCGCCGGCGATCACCGACCCGCGCAGCTCGCTCGGGGCGTTCGAATCAATCGGCTCGCGCGGATCGATCGGCTCGCGCGGCTCCTCCGCGCCGACGACGACGCAGGGCATGGCGAGATCCGCCAGACGCGCCGCCAGCCCGCTGGAGGTGACGACGAGGCCGATCGCCGCGTCCGCCAGCATGAAGGTCAGCCGCTCGGCGGGGTACTCGGGATCGAGCGGCACGTAGGCGCCGCCGGCGGCGAGGACGCCGAGCATGGCGACCACCATCTCGACCGAGCGCTCGATCGAGATGCCCACCCGCGCCTCGGCGCCGACACCGCGCCGGCGCAGGCGGCGGGCGAGATCGGCCGCCTGCCGCTCGACCTGACGGTAGGAGAGCCGCCGCGCGCCGTGGACGATGGCGGTCGCCTCCGGCTGGCGGGCGGCGGCGAGGGCGAAGAGCTCGACGACGTTCCGCGCCGGCGCCCGCTCGGCGGCGACCGCGCTCCACTCGACCGCCACCTGCTGGCGCTCCCGCTCGTCGAGCATCGGCAGCTCGGCGAGCCGCCTCTCCGCCCCCGCGGCCGCCGCCGCGAGCAGCCGCGCGTAGTGCGCCGCCAGCCGCGCCACGGTCACCGCGTCGAAGAGGTCGGCGGCGTATTCCAGCGCGCACTCGATGCGGCCGTCCTCCTCGCGCATGGCGACGGTGAGGTCGAACATGGCCGAATCGCTCTCGGCGGAGATGGAGACCACCCGCAGGCCGCCCAGCGAGAGCGCCGGCAGCGGCGCGTTCTGCAGCACCAGCATCGCCTGCACCAGCGGCGTCTGGCTGGTGTCGCGCACCGGGCGCAGCTCCTCGACCAGCTTCGAGAACGGCAGGTCCTGGTGCGCGTAGGCGCCGAGGGTCACCTCGCGGACCCGCGCCAGCAGCTCGCCGACGGTGGGATCGCCGTGGAGGTCCGCGCGCAGGGCGAGGGTATTGACGAAGAAGCCGATCAGCCCCTCGAGCTCGCGGCGGCCGCGGTTGGCGACCGCCGTCCCCACCGTGAAGTCGTCCTCGCCGCTGTAGCGCCCGAGCACCGCCTGGAAGCCGGCGAGGAGCGCCATGAAGAGCGTCACCCCGGCGCGCCGGCAGAGGCGCCTCACCGCCGCCGCGAGATCGCGCGGCAGCTCGATCCGCACCTGGCCGCCGCGGTGGCCGCGGACCGCCGGCCGCGGCCGGTCGGTGGGGAGCTGCAGCGCCGGCACGCCGGCGAGCTGCCGGCGCCAGTAGGCCATCTGCTCGGCGAGCACCTCGCCGGCGAGCCACCCGCGCTGCCAAACCGCATAGTCGGCGTACTGGATGGGCAGCGGCGCCAGCCGCTCGCCGGCGTAGAGCGCGCCGAGCTCGCCGACGAGGAGGCCGAGCGACCAGCCGTCGCTCGCGATGTGGTGGAGCGTCACCAGCAGCAGGTGCTCCTCGTCGGCCAGCCGCAGCAGCCGCGCGCGCAGCAGCGGCCCGCGGCGCAGATCGAAGGGGCGCCGGCCCTCGTCGGCCGCGAGGAGCGCCGCCTCGGCGCTCCGTGCGGGCGGCGCCAGGCGCCGCAGGTCGGCGAGCGGCAGCGATGCCGCCACCTCGGCGGCCGGCGCGACGACCTGCACCGGCCGGCCCGCCTGCGTGCGGAAGCCGGTGCGGAGCGCCTCGTGGCGCGCCAGCACCGCCGCCAGGGCGGCGCCGAGCGCCCGCGGATCGAGCGGCCCCTCGACCCGCACCGCCAGCGGCAGATGGTAGGCCGCGAGGCCCGGCGTCATGCGGTCGAGAAACCAGAGCCGCTCCTGCGCATAGGAGAGCGGCGGCTCGCGGTCGCGATCTCGGCGCCGGATGGCAGCCAGGTGAGAGGCATCGCCGGTGCCGGCGGACCCTCGCGGCGAGCGGGCGCGCTCGGCGAGCGCCGCCCAGCGGGCGACCGTCGGCGCCTCGAAGAGGGTGCGCAGAGGCAGGTCGATCCCCAGCCGCTCGCGGACGCGGGCGACCACCTGCGTGGCGAGGAGCGACTGGCCGCCGAGGTCGGCGAAGAAGTCGTCGTCGACGCCGATCGCGCCGCCCCCGGTCCCGCCACCGAGCTCATCGGCCTCTCGTGAATCAGCCCGCCCGCCGTCCAGCACCTCCGCCCAGATCGCCGCGATCATCTCCTCGAGCGGGCCGCGCCGGGCGGCGAGGCCCTCGGCGCCGGCGCCGCGCGTCGCTTCCGGCGCGGGGAGCGCCCGGCGGTCGAGCTTGCCGTTGGGCAGCAGCGGCAGCCGGGGCAGGACGACGAAGGCGGACGGCAGCATGTAGGCGGGGAGGAGCTGTTGGCAGCGACGGCGCAGCGCGGCCGCATCGAGCGCCGCCGGAGCCTCACCGGGCTCGCCGGCGTCAGCCGCGACGACGTAGGCGACCAGCCGGCGATCTCCCGGCGCATCCTCGCGCAGCAGCACCACCGCCGCGGCGACCTCCGGCAGGCCGGTGAGCGCCGCCTCGATCTCCCCCGGCTCGATGCGGAAGCCGCGCAGCTTGATCTGCTGGTCGAGGCGCCCCAGGTACTCGAGCTCGCCGTCGGAGCGCCACCGCGCCCGGTCGCCGCTGCGATAGAGGCGCCGGCCGCCAGCTCCAAACGGATCGGGCACGAAGCGCTCGGCGGTGAGATCGGGGCGGCCGAGGTAGCCGCGCGCCAGGCCGGCGCCGCCGATGAAGAGCTCGCCCGGCACCCCCGCCGGCGCCGGCTCCATGGCGCCGTCGAGGACGTGGATCTGCGTGTTGTCGATCGGCTCGCCGATCGGCACCAGCGCGCGGTCGAGGTGCCGGTCGCCCAGCTCGAGGACGGACGACCAGATCGTCGTCTCCGTCGGGCCGTAGAGGTTCCACAGCCGCGGCCCCGCGCCGAGGAGCCGCGCCGCCAGCTCCTGCGGCATCGCCTCGCCGCCGCAGAGGGCGCGGAAGCCGGCGCCGGCGCTCCACCCCGCCTGCAGCAGCAGACGCCAGGTTGCGGGCGTCGCCTGCAGCGCCTGCGCGCGGCCGTCGGCGAGGAGCGCCCGCAGCAGCTCGGCATCGAGGCTCTCCTCGCGCGAGGCGATGACGACCGTGCCGCCGCAGATCAGAGGCAGAAAGATCTCCAGCCCGGCGATGTCGAAGGCGAGCGTCGTCACCGAGAGGAGGGCGCGGCCGGCGTCGAGCAGGCCGCGAGCCCGCATCGCGGCGAGGAAATTGGCGAGGCTGCGGTGCTCGACGACGACGCCCTTCGGGCGGCCGGTCGAGCCGGAGGTGAAGATCACGTAGGCGGGGTACGCCAGCGCTGCGCCCTGACCCGCCGCGGGCAGCTCCGCCGCGGCAGCCGGCCCCTCGCCCGCCTCGTCGAGGACGACGACCTCGGTACCGTTGACGAGCATGCAGGTGCGCGAGTCGGCGACCACCGCGCGCGGCGCCGCGTCCTCGATCATCGCGGCGAGGCGGTCCGCCGGGTAGGCAGGATCGAGCGGCACGTAGGCGCCGCCGGCCTTCAGCACGCCGAGGACGCCGATCACCATCTCCGCGCCGCGCTCGAGGCAGAGGCCGACCCGCGCCTCCGGCCCGACGCCCATCGCCCGCAGGCGGCCGGCGAGCCGGTCCGCCCGCCGGTCGAGCTCGGCATAGGTCAGCGACAGCCCGCCGGCGACCACCGCCACCGCCGCCGGCGTCCGCGCCGCCTGCAGCGCGAACAGCTCGTGCACCGGCAGCGCCGGCCCGCGGTCGATCGCCGTGCGGTTGCGCTCGCTGAGAATCTGGCGCCGCTCCTCTTCGTCGAGCAGCGGCAGCTCGGCGATGAGGTCGTCCGGCCGCTCGACCGCCGCCGCGAGCAGGCGCCGGAAGTGGCCGGCGAGCCGCGCCACCGTCGCCGGCGCGAAGAGGTCGGCGCTGTGCTCGAAGACTCCACCGATGCCGCCCGCCGCCTCCTCCAGCGAGACCGAGAGGTCGAACTTCGCCGTCCGGTTGGCGGTCGCCGCGGCGCTCGCCGCGAGGCCCGGCAGGCTGAGCTCGGGGAACGGCGCGTTCTGCAGCATGAAGGTGACCTGCGCCAGCGGCGCGTGGCCGGTGTCGCGGGCCGGGTGCAGCTCCTCGACCAGCTTCTCGAACGGCAGATCCTGATGCGCGTAGGCGCCGAGCGCCGCCTCGCGCACCCGCCCCAGGAGGTCACGGAAGCTCGGCTCGCCGCCGAGGTCGGTGCGCAGCACCAGGGTGTTGACGAAGAAGCCGACGAGGCCCTCGAGCTCGCGATGGCGGCGGTTGGCGACGGCGGTTCCCACCGCGACGTCGTCCTGCCCGGCGTAGCGCGCCAGCACCGCCTGGAAGCCGGCGAGGAGGGTCATGAAGAGCGTCGCGCCCGCCGCCGCGCTCGCCTGGCGCAGGCGGTCGGCGAGCTCGGGCGGGAGCGCCATCTCGACCCAGCCGCCGCGGTAGCTCGGCGCCGCCGGCCGCGGCATGTCGGTCGGCAGCTCCAGGACGGGAACGCCGGCGAGCTGCCGCCGCCAGTAACCGAGCTGCCGCTCCAGCTCGTCGCCCTGCAGCAGCCGGCGCTGCCAGACCGCGTAGTCGGCGTACTGGATCGGCAGCTCGGCGAGCGGCTCGCCGGCATAGAGCGCGCCCAGCTCGGCGACGAGGACGCCCAGCGACCAGCCGTCGCAGGCGATGTGATGGAAGGTCAGCAGCAGCTGATGCCGCTCGGCGGCGAGCCGGAGGAGCCGCGCGCGAAGGAGAGGCGCCTGCCGCAGGTCGAACGGCCGCGCGGCTTCCTCGCCCGCGAGCTGGGACGCCGCGAGCTCCGCGCGATCCGCCGGCAGGTCGCCCAGAGCGCTCAGGTCGACCAACGGCAGCGCCAGCGGCGCCTCGCCGGCCGCCGCGATCACCTGCCGCGGGCTCCCCTCCGCCGCCTGGAAGGCTGTCCGTAGCACCTCGTGCCGCGCCACCAGCCCGGCGAGCGCCCGCGCCAGCGCCGCGCGGTCGAGCGGCCCGTCGAGGCGAACGGCAAGGGGCATGTTGTACGCCGTCAGGCCCGGCGTCAGCTGGTCGAGGAACCACAGGCGCTCCTGCGCGAAGGAGAGCGGCGGCTCGCCGCCGGCAGGCCGCCGCGGGATGGCGCCGCCGCCCGCCGCGGCAGGGGCCGATCCCGCCGCGACTGCTGCAGTCACGGCAGTCGCCGCGAGCGCCGCCCAGCCGGCGACCGTCGGCGCCTCGAAGAGCGAGCGCACCGGCAGCTCGATCCCCAGCCGCTCGCGGACGCGCGCGATCACCTGAGTGGCGAGGAGCGAGTGGCCGCCGAGGTCGGCGAAGAAGTCGTCCTCGGCGCCGATGCGCGGGCGATCGAGCACCTCGCCCCAGATGCGGGCGAGGCTCTCCTCGAGCGGACCGCGCGGCGCGACGTAGCGCTCGCCGCGCGGCGCCTGGGGCGCCTCGAGGGCCGCCAGCGCGCGCCGGTCGAGCTTGTCGTTGGGCAGCCGCGGCAGGCGCTGCAGCTCGACGAAGGCGGACGGCACCATGTACGCCGGCAGGAACCGCTGGCAGTGGCGGCGCAGCGCGGCGACGGCGGGGGCCGGCGCTGCGAGCGGCACCACGAACGCCACCAGGCGGCGGGAGAGGGCGTCCGCCGCGCCGGCGACGACCACCGCCGCCTCGCGCACTCCCGGCGCCGCGGCGAGCGCCGCCTCGATCTCGCCGAGCTCGATGCGGAAGCCGCGCACCTTGACCTGCTGGTCGACGCGGCCGAGGTACTCGATCTCGCCGCCGGCGAGGCGGCGCACGCGGTCGCCGGTGCGGTAGAGGCGCTCGCCGGCAGCGCTCCACGGATCGGGCACGAAGCGCTCGGCGGTCAGCTCGGGGCTGCCGAGATAGCCGCGCGCCAATCCAACCCCGCCGAGGTAGAGCTCGCCGGGCGCGCCGAGCGGCAGCGGCGCCAGGTGCGTGTCGAGCACGTGAGCGCGGAGGTTGGCGAGCGGCAGGCCGATCGGCACCACGCTCCGTTCGCCGCCGCGGCGGCTCGTCCAGTGCGTCGCGTCGATGGTGCACTCGGTCGGGCCGTACGAGTTGAGCAGCTCGATGTCCAGCCGCGCCATCACCCGCTCGGCGAGGGCGGCGGAGAGCGCCTCGCCGCCGGCGATCACCTGGCGCAGGCTGCGGCAGGCGGCGATGCCGGGATCGTCCACGAACGGACCCAGCATCGAGGGGACGAGCTGCACCGACGTCACCCCCTCGGCGGCGACCGTCCGCACCAGGTAGGCCGGATCCTGGTGCCCGCCCGGCCGCGTCATCACCAGCCGGGCGCCGACGAGGATCGGCGAGAGCAGCTCCCACACCGAGGCGTCGAAGGAGAAGGCGCTGGTCTGCAGGACGGCGTCCGCCGCGGTCAGCCGGTAGGGCTCGCGGGTGGCGAGCGTATGGTTGACGAGCGCGCCGTGCGGGATCATCACCCCCTTGGGACGTCCCGTCGAGCCCGAGGTGTAGATGGCGTAGGCGAGGTTGCCGGAAGCGACCGCGGCGCGCGGACGCTCCTCTCTCTCGGCCGGCGCCTCGTCGAGCGACAGCGTCGGCGTGCCCGCCGGCAGCCGCGCCGCGAGGCCGCCCTGGACCAGCACCACCGGCGGCCGGATGTCGGCCACCATGAAGGCGAGCCGCTCCGCCGGCAGGTCCGGATCGAGCGGCACGTAGCCTCCCCCCGCCTTCAGCACGGCGAGGATGCCGATCACCAGCTCGAGCGAGCGCTCGGCACAGAGGCCCACCAGCGTCTCGGGGCCGACGCCCAGGCGCATCAGGCGGCGCGCCAGGCGGTTCGCCCGCCGGTCGAGCGTGCCGGCGGTGAGCGCCTCGCCCTCCAAGGTGGCCGCCGTCCGCTCGGGAGCGCGGTCCACCTGCTCCTCGAACAGCTCGTGGAGCGCGCGCGCCGGGCGCGGCACTTCCGGCGGGTTCCAGGCGGCGAGCAGATGACGGCGCTCCGCCGGCGAGAGGAGCGGCAGCTCGCCGACCGTGCGATCGGGGTCGGCGGCGAGGCCGGCGAGGAGGGTTTGGAAGCCGCCCAGCAGCCGCTCCGCCGTCGCGGCGTCGAAGAGGCCGCGGTCGAGCTCGAGGAACGCCTCGAGCCGCTCCGCCTCGAGCGTCACCTCGAGGCTCAGCTCGAACTTCGCCGGACCCTCGTCGAGCGGCAGCAGTGCCAGCTCCAGGCCCGGCAGCTCGAGGCCGGCGAGCGGCGGCTCCTGCAGCGAGAACATCGCCTGGAAGAGAGGTCCACGGCCGGCGCTCCGCTCCGGTGCCAGCGCCTCGACCAGCTTCTCGAACGGCAGGTCCTGGTGCGCGTAGGCGGCGAGGGCGCCGTCGCGCACGCGGCCGAGGAAGGCGCGGAACGACGGCTCGCCGGCGAGGTCGCCGCGGAGGACGAGGGTGTTGACGAAGAGGCCGATCAAGTCCGCCGTGCCGGCGCGCCCGCGGTTGGCGATCGGCGTCCCCACCGGGATGTCCTCCTCGCCGCAGAAGCGGGCGAGCAGCACCTGGAAGGCGGCGAGGACGACCATGAAGAGGGTCGCCTCGTGCCGCCGCCCCAGCGCGGCGAGGGGGGCGTGCGAGCCGGCGAGCGCCAGGCCGAGCCGCAGCCCACGGCGGCCGGGATCGGCCGACCGCGGATGGTCGTAGGGCAGCGGCAGGTCGGGAGGCAGGCCGGCCAGCCGCTCGCGCCACCAGCCGAGCTCGGACTCCAGCAGCTCGCCGGCGAGCCAGCTCCGCTGCCAGACGGCGAAGTCGGCGTACTGCACCGGCAGCGCGGGGAGCGGCAGTGCCGTCGTCGTGCTCGCTCCCGCCGGCCGATAGAGCGCCCCCAGCTCGCGCACCAGGACGCCGACCGACCAGCCGTCGGAGACGATGTGATGCATCGTCACCAGGAGCACACCGGCGTCTCGGCCGAGCTCGACGGCGCCGGCGCGCAGCAGCGGCCCGCGCGCCAGATCGAACGGCCGGCCTGCTTCCTCGACGCCGAGACGGCGCGCCTCCGCCTCGCCGGCGCCCGCGGCGAGCCCGCTCAGGTCGACGCGGGGAATCTCGCTGCCCGGCGAGCCATCCGACGGCGGCGGGTGGACGACCTGGAGCGGCCGGCCGTCGACCGCCGTGAAGGTGGTGCGCAGCGCCTCGTGGCGGCGGACGACGGCGGCGAGCGCGCGCCCCAGCGCGGCGACGTCGAGCCGGCCGGCGAAGCGCAACGCCGCCGGCACGTTGTAGAGCGCGCCGCCGGGCTCCAGGCGGTCGAGGAACCAGAGGCGCTCCTGGGCGAACGAGGCGGGGAGCGGGGCCGTGCGCGGCGCCGGCAGCAGCGGCGGCGCCGCCGGCCGCGCCGCCTCGCGGAGCGCCGCGATGCGCGCCGCGAGCGCGGCGAGGGTCGGCTGCGCGAAGATCTCGGCGAGCGGCAGCTCGACGCCGAGCGCCCGCTCCACCTCCGCCGCCAGGCGGGTGGCGAGGAGCGAGTGGCCGCCGAGGGCGAAGAAGTCGGAGCTGCGCCCGATGGCCTGCCGGCCGCCGCTGCGGGCGCCATCCGCCGTCCCCAGCAGCTCGCTCCACAGCGCGGCGAGCGCCTCCTCGACCGCGGTGCGCGGCGCCTCGCCGCCCTCCTCTGCCGGCGCCTCGTCGTGCAGCCGCGCCAGCGCCCGGCGGTCGAGCTTGCCGTTCGGCGTCAGCGGCAGCTCGCTCGTCAGGGCGAGCGAGGCGGGGACCATGAACTCCGGCAGCTCGGCGCGCAGATGGGCGCGCAGAGCGGCGCGCAGCTCGTTCCAGACCACAGGCCCGCCGGCGCCCTCGGTGACGACGACCGCGGCGGCCAGCCGCCGCTCCTCGCCGCTCCCCAGCGCCACGACGACCGCCTCGCGCACCGCCGGGTGGCGCCTGAGGACGGCCTCGATCTCGCCGGGCTCGATGCGGTAGCCGCGCACCTTCACCTGATCGTCGAGACGGCCGAGGAAGTCGAGCTCGCCCGTCGGGCAGCCAGCGCGCCAGGTCGCCGGTGCGGTAGAGGCGCGCGCCGGGCCGCCGGCGAGAGCGGGTCGGGCACGAAGCGCTCGGCGGTCAGCTCGGGGCGGCCGCGATAGCCGCGCCCGAGGCCGCGCCCGGCGACGTAGAGCTCGCCCGGCAGGCCGACCGGCACCGGACGGAGGGCGCGGTCGAGGAGGCGCACCGCGGCGCCGTCGATCGGCCGGCCGACGACCGGCAGCTCCGGCGAACGGTCGCCGGACCGGCGCGCCGGCACCCGCGCGGTGGTGGTGATGATGGTGCACTCGGTGGGGCCGTAGACGTTGACCAGCTCGAACGGCAGGCCGGCCGGCGGCGGCGAGCCGAGCCGCTCGCCGCCGGTGAGCAGACGGCGCAGAGCCGTCGCCGGCGGCCAGTCGAGCCGCACGAGAGCCTCGGCGACGATCGTGGTGACGAAGCCGATCGTGATCCGCCGCGCCACCAGCCAGTCGCGCAGCGCCGCCGGCGCGGTGCGCGTCGCCTCGTCCGGCAGGTGGACCGCGGCACCGGCGGCGAGCGGCGGCCAGAGGTCCATCGCCGCGGCGTCGAAGGCGATGCCGGAGAGGAAGGAGGCGCGGTCGTCCGCTCGGACGGCGAAGGCGCGCCGGTACCAGGCGACGAAGTTGGCGAGCGCGCCGTGGGAGATCTCGACCCCCTTCGGCCGGCCGGTCGAGCCCGAGGTATAGAGCACATAGGCGAGCTGAGCGGGCGACGCCGCGACGGCGCCGGATGGCGCCGAGGCCGGCTCGCTTGCGAGGGCGTCGGGCGCGTCGAGGAGGACGACCGCGAAGCCGCCGGCGGGCAGCCCCGCCGCCAGGCCCTCGCGGGTCAGGACGACCAGCGGCCGCACGTCGGCGAGCAGCAGGGCCAGCCGCTCGCGCGGCAGGGCCGGATCGAGCGGCACCACGGCGCCGCCCGCCGCGAGGACGGCGAGGATGCCGACGATCATCTCCGGCGAGCGCTCGACGAGCTGCGCCACCGCCACCTCCGGACCGACGCCGAGGGTGCGCAGCCGCCGCGCCAGCCGCGACGACCGTGCCGCCAGCTCGCCGTAGGTGAGCGAACGTCTCGGCGGGCCGGCGGGCTCGACCGCCGTCGCCTCCGGCTGGAGCCGCGCCCGCGCCGCCACCAGCTCATGGAGAGGAATCCACGGCACGGCGGGGCCAGCGCCATCGAGGCCGCCGCCGTCGGCCGCCCACTCGACGAGGAGCTGCGCGCTCTCGGCGCCGGAGAGGAGCGGCAGCTCGCTCAGCCGGCGCGCCGCGCGGCGTTCCGTCTCCCCCGCGGGCAGCTCCTCCACCACCGCCGCGAGCAGCCGCGCCAGGTGGCCGGCGAGCCGCGCCGCGGTGGCGCGATCGAAGAGCTCGGCGTCGTACTCGATCGTCCCGGCGAGACCGGCCGACGACTCGGCGAGCATGACGGCGAGGTCGAGCTTGGCGGTGCCGGACTCGACCTCCTCGCGCGTCAGGCGGAGAGCGGGGAGCGCGAGGCCCGGCGACGGCGTGTTCTGCAGCGCCAGGAGCACCTGGACGAGCGGCGTGCGGCCGAGGCGGCGCTCCGGCGCCAGGGCCTCGACGAGCTTCTCGAAGGGCAGCTCCTGGTGCGCGTAGGCGGCGAGCGCCGCCGACCGCGTGCGCGCCAGCAGCTCGGCGACGGTGGGATCGCCGGCGAGGTCGCCGCGCAGCACCAGCGTGTTGACGAAGAATCCCACCAGGCCCTCGACCTCCGGTTGCAGCCGGTTGGCGACCGGCGTTCCCACCGGGATCAGAGTTTCGCCGCCGTAGCGCGCCAGGAGTGCTTGAAAGGCGGCGAGGAGCGTCATGAAGACGGTCGCTCCCGATCGCCGCGCGCCGCCGGCGATCGCCGCGCCGGCCTCCAGCGGAATCCGCAGCTCGACCCGGCCGCCGCGGTGGCCGGCGAGCGGCGGCCGCGGCCGGTCGAAGGGGAGGGTCAGCTCGGCCGGCGTGCCGTCGAGTCGCTCGCGCCACCACGCCACCTCGCGCTCCAGCAGCTCGCCGCGAAAGCGCTCCGCCTGCCAGGCGGCGAAGTCGGCGTACTGCACCGGCAGCGGCGCCAGCGGCGACGGCAGGCCGGCCGCGAAGGCGCCGTAGAGCGCCGCCACCTCGCGCTCCAGCACGCCGACCGACCAGCCGTCGGCGACGACGTGGTGGAGCGTCACGAGGAGCGCGTGCTCTTCGCCGGCGCCGGCGCCCGCCGCGGCCACCAGCGTGGCGCGCCAGAGCGGCCCGCGCTCGAGGTCGAACGGCCGCCGCGCCTCCTGCCGCGCCAGGCGCGCCAGCTCGGCTGCCGCCGCGGCCGGCAGCGGCGCGAGCCCGCGCAGGTCGATCAGCGGCAGCGCGGTAGCCTCCGGCGGCGCCGCCGGCGCGATCTCCTGCACCGGGCTGCCGGCGACCGCCGGAAAGCTCGTGCGCAGCACCTCGTGGCGGCGCGCCAGCTCGGCGAAGACCGCCGCCAGCGCGGCCCGGTCCAGCCGGCCGCGCAGGCGCAGGAGGGCCGGCAGGTTGTAGTGCGCGCCGCCGGGCTCGAGACGGTCGATGAACCAGAGGCGCTGCTGGGCGAAGGAGAGCGGCAGCGGCCGGTCGCGCGGGATCGGCCGGATGGGCCGGCTCGGCGACGGGGCAGCGGCGCCGGGCTCGGCGGCGGCCCGCAGCGCCTCGATGCGCGCGGCCATCGCCGCGAGAGCCGGCGAGCCGAAGATCGCCGGCAGGGTGAGGTCGACGCCGAAGGTCCGCTCGACCCGCGCCGCCAGACGGGTGGCGAGGAGCGAATGGCCGCCCAAGGCGAAGAAGTCGGCGGCGCGGCCGACGCCGCTGACGCCGCCGTCGGCCTCCTCGCCCAGGAGGTCGCGCCAGATGGCCGCCAGCAGCTCCTCCACCGCCGTCCGCGGCGGCTCGCCGCCGTCCGCCGCCGCGAGCTGCGGCGCGAGCAGCGCCAGCGCCCGGCGGTCGAGCTTGCCGTTCGGCGTCAGCGGCAGCTCCGCCAGCGCCACGACGGCGGCGGGCACCGTCGCCGGCGGCAGGCGATCGCGCAGCCGCTCGCGGAGGCGCAGCATGGCCGCGGCACCGCTCTCCTGAGACGGCTCGCCGACGACGAACGCCACCAGCCGTGCCGCCGCGCC
Organism: uncultured Acidobacteriota bacterium; assembly: GCA_963755825.1. GTDB lineage: Bacteria > Acidobacteriota > Thermoanaerobaculia > Multivoradales > UBA5704 > DATBQN01. The sequence continues at coordinate 144,926 of CAVWLA010000003.1, forward strand.
GTCGCCCAGGGCCAGCACCGCCGCCGCCCGCACCTCCGGCTCCGCCGCCAGCGCCGCCTCCACCTCGGCGAGCTCGACGCGCACGCCGCGCACCTTGACCTGGAGATCCAGGCGGCCCAGGTACTCGAGCTCGCCGCCGGCCTGCCAGCGCGCCAGATCGCCGCTCCGGTAGGCCCGCGCGCCGGCCTCCGCCGTCCAGGGGTCGGGCACGAAGCTCTCGGCGGTCAGCTCCGGCCGGCCCTGATAGCCGCGCGCCACCTGCACGCCGCCGATCCACAGCTCGCCCGGCACCCCGATCGGCGCCAGGCCGCCGCCGGGCTCGACGACGTGGACGCGGGTGTTCGCCGCCGGCCGGCCGATCGGCACCGGCCGCGGCGACGTCGCCTCGCGGCAGTGCCAGAGCGTCACGTCGACCGCCGCCTCGGTCGGGCCGTAGAGGTTCTCGAGCGGCACCCCGAGGCGGGCCAGCGCGCGCTGCTCGAGCTCGTACGACAGCGCCTCGCCGCTCGCGAACACCCGGCGGAGCGCCGCCAGCCGGCCGCCGCCCGCCTCGTCGAGGAACGCCGGCAGCAGCGAGGGGACGAAGTGCACGACGGTCACCCGCTGCTCGCCCATCCGGCGCACCAGGTAGGCCGGATCGCGATGGCCGCCGGGCCGCGCCAGCACGACGGAAGCCCCGACGGCGAGCGGCCAGAAGAGCTCCCAGACCGAGACGTCGAAGCTCGCCGGCGTCTTCTGCAGCACCCGGTCCTCCGCCGTCAGCGGGAAGAGCCGCTGCATCCAGCGCAGCCGGTTGACGACCGCCCGGTGGCCGTTCATCACCCCCTTCGGCCGCCCCGTCGAGCCCGAGGTGTAGATGACGTAGGCGAGGGTGTCGGCCGCGGTGGCAGGCAGCGGAACGTCCGAGTCTGCGGCGCTCTTCTCGTCGGCTTCCACCGGCCCCGACTCGTCGAGCACCAGCTCGCGGACCCCCGGCCAGCGCCGGCCCGGCGCGCCGGCGAGAGCCGCGGCGACGATCACCACCCCGCCCGCGCCCACCGCGTCCTCCACCATGAAGGCGAGGCGCTCCGCCGGATACTCCGGGTCGAGCGGCACGTAGGCGGCGCCGGCGGCGAGGATTCCCACCAGGCCGACCATCAGCTCGATCGACCGCTCGGCGCAGAGCCCCACCCGCGACTCCGCGCCGACGCCGAGCGCGGCGAGCCGGCGCGCCAGCCGGCGGGCGCGGCCGAGGAGCTCGGCGTAGTCGATGCTGCGGTCCTCGGCCACCACGGCGATCGCCTCCGGCGTTCGCCGCGCCTGCGCCGCGATCAGCTGGTGGAGAGAGGCTTCCGGCGGACCGTCGTCAGCGGCGGTGTCCGACCACTCCGCCGCCAGCTGCCAGCGCTCGGCGGCGGCGAGCAGCGGCAGATCGCCGAGGCGGCACCGCGGATCGGCCGCCGCCGCCGCGAGCAGGCGGGCGAAATGGTCGAGCAGGCGGCACATGGTCGCCGCGTCGAAGAGCCGCGCGGCGTATTGGAGCGAGAGCACCAGAGCGCCGTCGAGCTCGGCGGCGCGCAGAGCGAGCTCGAACTGCGCGAACGGCTCGGGCAGCGCCAGCGTCTCGAGCGCGAGGCTGCCGAGGGCGACCGGCACCGCGGGCTCGCCGACGGCGAAGGCGGCGAGCTCCGGCGGCGCTGCGCCGCCGGCGCGCTGCAGCACGAGGGTCGCCTGGAAGATCGGCGTGCGCGCCGGGTCGCGCTCGGCGCGCAGGCGCTCGGCGAGGAGCGGGAAGGGGAACGCCTGGTGATCGAAATCCTCCAGGGTCTCCCGGCGCGCCGCGGCGAGCAGCTCGGCGAACGAGCGCTCCCCCGCCGGCTTGCCGCGGACGGCGAGCGGGTTGACCAGATAGCCGACGAGGTCGCGCCGCTCGGCGCCCGCCCGCCCCGCCGCCGGCACCCCCACCAGCAGGTCCTCCTGGCCGGTATGGCGATGGAGGAGAGCCTGGTAGGCGGCGAGGAGGGCGATGAAGAGCGTCGCGCCGTGCTGCCGCGCCAGTCCGGCGAGCGCCGCCGCAGCGGCGGGCGGCAGGCGCAGGCGGAGGACGGCGCCGGCATCGCTCGGCGCCGGCGGCCGCGGCCGGTCGGTCGGCAGCGCCAGCGCCGTCGGCGCGCCGGCCAGCCGCTCCTGCCAGTAGCGCCAGAGCGCCTCTCCCTCGCCGCCGGCGAGCCGCGCGGCGTCGCGCTCGACCAGTTGGGAGAAGGAGACCGGGATGGGCGGCAGGTCGGCCGCCGGGCCGCCCGTCTCGGCGGCATAGAGGCTCCCCAGGTCGCGCGCCAGCACCCCCATCGACCAGAAGTCGGCGACCAGGTGATGGATGGCGACGAGCAGCCGATCGCCGCCCGAGCCGCCGCGGACGAGCGCGACGCGCAGCAGCGGCCCCGCCGCGAGGTCGAACGGCCGATAGGCGGCGCGGAGGAGGAGCGCCTCGACCTCCGCCGCGGTCGCGCCGTCGGCGGCGACGACCTCGAAGCCCGGCGCCAGGACCGGCTGCACCCGCCGCCGCGGCTCGCCGTCGCGGGAGTGGAAGGTGGTGCGGAGCGCCGCGTGACGCCGCGCCAGAGCGGCGAGCGCCCGGCCGAGCGCCGCGGCGTCAACCTCGCCGCCGCGCGCCAGCCGCGCCGCCGCCACGATGTGGTACGCCCCGCTCGCCGGCGCCAGCCGATGCAGGAACCAGAGCGCCTGCTGACCGTGCGAGAGCGGCAGATCGTCCTCGCCGGCAGGCTCCGCCGGCCATGGCGATGGATCGGCGGCTGGGCGGCTCGCCGGCGCCGCCGCGAGCCGGGCGAGGATCTCCCGCGTCAGCTCGGCGGCTCCCGAGGCGGCGAGGAGGTCGGCGAGCGGGATCTCGATGTCGGTCCCCTCCGCGATCGACTGCTGCAGGGAGACGGCCGCGAGCGAGTCGAGACCGAGCTGGAGGAGCGGCGTCATGGGACCGACCAGCGCCGCCGGCAGGCGCGCGGCGCGCGCCGCCTCAGTGCGCAGCCAGCCGAGGACGCGCGCCTCGCGCTCGCCGGGCTCCAGGCGCCAGAGCGCCTCGCGTCCAGGCAGAGGCGCGTCGACGGGCGGTGCCGCGCTCGCGGAATCGCCGGAGCTCTCGGAGCCGGCGTAGGAGCCGTCCTCTATGCCGCTGCGCCAGAGCGCGGCGAGGCTGCCGTCGAGATAGACCGCCCGCGCGGCCTGGCGCCGCACCTTGCCGCTCGAGGTCTTGGGCAGCGCCGCGGCGCGCAGCAGGACCACCTCGTGCACCTGCGCCTCGTGCTCCTCGGCGACGGCGCCACGCACGGCCTCGGCGACCGCGGCATACGATCGCTCGCCGGGCTCGAGGCTTCGCGGATCGATCTCGCAGGCGATCACCAGCCGCTCCTCGACAGCCGGCGGAAGCTCAGAGTCGCTCGCGGCCTCGCTCGAAGCCTCGACGCCGAACGCCGCGCTGGCGCCCGGCCGCAGCGCCGGATGCGCCGCCTCGGCGGTGCGCTCGATGTCCTGCGGATAGTGGTTGCGGCCGCGCAGGATGACGAGATCCTTGAGCCGCCCGGTGACGAACAGCTCGCCGCGGTCGAGGAAGCCGAGGTCGCCGGTGCGGAGGTAGGGGCCCGCCGCCGGCTCGTCCGCCAGGCGGGCGCCGAAGTCGGCGGCGGTCGCCTCCGGCTGGCCCCAGTAGCCGCGCGCCACGCTGTCGCCGGCGAGCCAGATCTCGCCCACCCGATCCGCCGCCGAGCGCACCTGAGTCGCGGGGTCGACGATAGCGATCTCCTGCCCGAGCCAGGCGCCGCCGCAGCCGACCAGCGCCGCCGTCCGCTCCCCGGCCTCCGGCTCGAGGCGCCTCACCTCGTGCCGCTCCAGCGCCGCGGCGGCGACCGTGGCGATCCGCGGCGCCTCGCCGACGGCGCCGCCGGCGACGAAGAGGGTCGCCTCGGCGAGGCCGTAGCAAGGGTAAAAGGACGCCCGCCGGAAGCCGCAGGGAGCAAAGGCGCCGGCGAAGAGGTCGAGCGTCGCGGCGCGCACCGGCTCGGCGCCGCTGAAGGCGACCTGCCAGCTCGCCAGATCGAGGCCCTCGCGGTCCGCCGCGGCGATCCGCCGCGCGCAGAGGGCGTAGGCGAAGTCGGGGCCGCCGCTCGTCGTCGCGCGGTAACGGCTGATCGCCCGCAGCCAGCGCACCGGTCGCTGCAGGAAGGCGAGCGGCGGCATGAGAACGCAGGTGGCGCCGGTGTAGAGCGGCTGCAGGACGGTGCCGATCAGCCCCATGTCGTGGTAGAGCGGCAGCCAGCCGACGACGACCGACTCCGCCGACTGCGCGAAGGCGCGCCGGATGGTCTCCTCGTTGTGCAGCAGGTTGGCGTGGGAGACCATCACTCCCTTGGGCGCCGCGGTGGAGCCCGAGGTGTACTGGAGGAACGCCGTCGCCTCGCCATCAGCCACGGCCGGCGCCGCCGGCCGCCACGACGGAGCGGCCGTCGGCAGCGCGTCGACCGCCTGCCAGCGGAGGCCGGCGAGCTCGGGCATACCGGCACAGAGGCGCTGCAGCCGCGGCAGGCTGGCGGCGTCGGTCAGCACCACCGCCGGCCGCGCGTCGCCGGCGATCGCGGCGAGGCGCGGCAGCGTGCGCCGCGACGACGGCGGATAGGCCGGCACCGCGACGGTGCCGGCGTCGAGGCAGCCGAGGAAGGCGGTGACGAAGTCGAGGCCGGGGGGGAAGAGGAGCACCGCCCGCTCGCCGCCGAGCCCCGCCGCCGCCAGCCAGGCGCCGACGGCGCGCGCCGCGCCGTCGACCTCGCCGTCGGTCAGCCGGCGCGCCTCGGCTTCGCCGTCGGCGAGGAAGACGAAGGCGGTGCGGTCGGGGCTCTCCGCCGCACGGCGGGCGATGATCTCGCTCAGGCTCTGCACGTCTCGACGGGATCTCCTGCGCGCGCGCCTACTCGAGCCGGCGGCCGAAGTCGGCCAGCAGCCGGGCCATCTCGCCCTCGGCGGCGAGCGGCAGGTCGAAGATCGGGGCATCCGGGCTGGCGGCCGCGGCGGCGAGGAGGCGGCCGTGCTGCGCCGCCAGCCGCGCCACCGTCGCCGCCTCGAAGAGGTCGGCGTCGTAATCCCAGATTCCCTCGATGCCGCCGTCGTGCTCGGTCATGGCGACCGAGAGGTCGAACTTCGCCGTCCCCGTCGCGAGCGGCACGACGGCGAGCGCCAGGCCGGGCAGGCCGAGGTCGGGGAGCGGCGTGTTCTGCAGCATGAAGGTCACCTGGACGAGCGGCGCGCGGCCGCTCTCGCGCGCCGGCTTGAGCTCCTCGACCAGCCGCTCGAAGGGCAGCTCCTGGTGGTCGTAGGCGCCGAGGGTGACGGCGCGCACCCGCGCCAGGAGCCGGCGGAAGCTGGGCTCGCCGTCGAGCCGGACGCGGAGGACGAGGGTGTTGACGAAGAAGCCGATCAGCCCCTCGAGCTCGCGGCGCCCGCGGTTGGCGACGACCGTCCCCACCGCGACGTCCTCGCTGCCGGCGGTGCGCGCCATCACCACCAGGAAGGCGGCGAGAAGGGTCATGAACATCGTCGCGCCCGCCTCGCGGCCGAGCCGGCGGAGGTCGGCGGCGAGCGCCGGGGGGATCTCGACCGCCACCTGGCCGCTGCGGTGGAACGGCCGCGCCGGGCGCCGCAGGTCGGCGGGGAGCTCGAGCGCCGGCAGCTCGTCGAGCGCCTGCCGCCAGTAGGCGAGCTGGCCCTCCAGCACCTCGCCCTGCAGCCGCTCGCGCTGCCAGACGGCATAGTCGGCGTACTGCAGCGGCAGCGGCGGCAGCGGCTCCCCGCTGTAGAGAGCCGCCAGCTCGCTCATCAGCACGCCCATCGACCAGCGGTCGCTGACGATGTGGTGCAGGGTGAGGAGGAGCACGTGCTCGGCGGCGGCGAGGCGCAGCAGCCGCGCCCGCAGCAGCGGCCCCCGGCGCAGGTCGAACACCCGCGCCGCCTCGTCGCGCGCGAGGAGGAGCATCTCCCGCTCGCCGCAGCCTGGCCGGGCGCCGAGCCCGCCGAGGTCGACCAGCGGCAGCGGCAGCCGCGGCACCGGCTCGGGCGCCGCCGCGGCGATCACCTGCACCGGCCGGCCCGCCTCGGTGCGGAAGCGGGTGCGCAGCGCCTCGTGCCGCTCGACGACGGCGGCGAGCGCGGCGGCGAGCGCCTCCCGCCGCAGCGTGCCGGTCAGCCGCACGGCGAGCGGGACGTTGTAGGCGGCGAGCCCCGGCGTCAGCTGCTCGAGGTACCACAGCCGCTCCTGAGCGTAGGCCAGAGGGAAGACGTAGGCGTCCTCCCAGTCCGCCGTGGCGCCGGACGCCGAGGACGGCTCGGACGCCACCGACACCGCGGCGTCGGTGTTCGGCGCCGAAGTCACTCGCGGTCTCCTGGAGCCATTGCCGGCACGGTCTCGGCCGCGTCGGTGACCTCACCCGCCGAGCGCACGATGCGCCGGCTCTCGCGCGGCAGCGGCTTCAGGTCGTCGGCGGCGGCAGGAAGCGAGCCCTCGGCCCCGCCCGGCGCCTGGACGCCGATCTCCGCCAGCGCCTCGGCGAGGAGCGCCGGGGTCGGATAGGTGAAGATGGCCTGCAGCGGCAGCTCGATGCCGAGCTCGTCGCGCAGCCGCGAGGTGAGCTGGCCGGCGAGAAGCGAGTGGCCGCCGAGCTCGAAGAAGCCGTCGTCGCGGCCGATCGGCGCGATCCCCAGGAGCTGCCGCCAGAGGCCGGCGAGGTGGACCTCGAGCGGCGTCGCCGGCGCGGCGAAGGCGGGCGCCACCGCCGGCCGCGGATGCTCCGCTCGCGGCGCCGCCGCGGCGCTCTCGCGGATCGCCGTCGCGAGGCGCAGGGCGGCGGCCTCCGCCAGGCGGCGCGGCAGCGGATCGGTCGAGACGGCGATCTGCGCCGGGCCGCCGGTCTCCGCGCCGTCGCCCCCACCGACCTCCCGGCCGACAGCGGCGACGATGCGGACGAGCACCTGGCGCCCCTCGGCGGGCTGGATCGCCTCGACGAGCTGCGCCGCGAGCCAGGCGCGCAGCTCCTCGGGCACCGCCGCCTGCGCCGCCATGCCGGCCTGCCGCCAGGCGTCCCAGTTGATCGAGACGACGCGCATGCTGCCGCCCGTGCCGGCCGCCGCCGCGCCGCGCGCCGCGGCGAAGCCGTCGAGGAAGGCGTTCGCCGCCGCGTAGTCGGCCTGGCCGATGCCGCCGGTGAGCGCGTTCAAGGACGAGAAGAGGACGAGCAGGCTCGCCTCGGCGAATTCCGCCGCCAGCGCCAGGGTGCCGTAGACCTTGGGGGCGAGCACCGCCGCCGCCTGCTCGGCGCTCCGCGCCTCGAGGAGGCCGCCGCCGGCGACGCCGGCGGCATGGAAGATCCCGTCGACGGCGCCGAAACGCGCCGCGATGCGCGCGCGGAGCGCCGCGAGCTGCGGCCGTGAGGTGACGTCCGCTTGCACCACGAGGATCTCGGCCCCCGCCGCCTCCAGCGACCGCAGACGGGCGATCGTTCGCGTGATTCCATCGTCGGCGCCGTGGCTCTCGATCCACTCGTCCCAGCTCTCGCGCCCGGGGAAGGCGCTCCGCCCCACCAGCACCAGCCGCGCTCGCACGCTCTCGGCGAGGACCTGCGCCACCTCGAGCCCGACGCCACCGAGGCCGCCGGTGACGACGTAGACGCCGCCCTGGCGCAGGCCGCGGGGCGAGCCGGCGCCGCCCGGCTCGGGAAGCGGCAGGGAGACTTCCTCCCAGCTCGGCGCCCAGCGGTGCGCCCCGCGCCAGGCGATAGTGCTCTCGGCGGCGGGCGCCTCCCAGCCCGTCGAAAGCTCCGCCAGGCAGCGGGCGAGCAGGCGCCGGCCCGTCTCGCCGCCGGGCTCGAGGACGCCCTCCACCTCGACGTCGACGGTCCGGCAGCGGAGGTGATCGAGATCCTGCGGCAGCACCCGGCAGATGCCGAGGAGCGCCGCCTTGAGCGGCTCCGGCCGGTCGCCGCCGTCGACCGCGTGTAGGCGGTTGGCGAGCACCAGCAGATCGACCGGAGTGTCTGGCTGACGGCCGTGATGGCGGCCGAGGCTCTGCGCCAGGTGGAAGAGGCTGTAGAAGCTGCGCTCGAGGCCGGCGGCGGTCGCCGCCTCGTCGAGCGGCTCGCCCGGCCCCGCCGCGGTGACGTTCCATAGGTGGAGCACCCGCCGCGGCAGGCCGGGGCCGGCGGCGAGCTCCTCCCACAGCCGGCGGTGATCCGCGGCGTCGCCCGGGCGGAGGCGGCAGCGCCGCGCGCCGGTCGACTCCCAGGCGGCGCCGGCGAAGGCCAGGACGACGTCCCAGCCCGCCTCGCCGAGCGCCGCGCCGAGCGCCTCGCCGAGGCCGCAGTCGTCGGCGAGGACGAGGCAGACGCCGGCGGCGCGATCTGTGGGCGACGCGGCGTCGTGATGCCGCGGCGCCAGGGTGCGCCGCCAGGAGGGGATGCTGAACCACTCGTCCAGCGGCCGACGCGCAGCGGCCGCACCGCTCGCGACCGCGGCGCCCTCCGCGGCCTCCGGCGGCCCCTCCACCCAGTACCGGCGATGCTCGAACGGATAGGTCGGCAGGCTCACCCGCCGCCGGCTCTCCCCGGCATGGAAGCCCGCCCAGTCCACCGCCAGACCGCGCTCCCAGAGCCGCCCCAGCATGCGCACGAGCTGCTCCTGCGCGCCGGCGCCGCCGCTCGCGCCGGCCGGCAGGAGGCCGTTCACCGCCCGCTCTCGACCGACCTTTTCGACGAGACCCGCCGCCGCGCCGACCTCCATCAGGAGGCGCGACGGCTCCTCGAGCAGAAGGTGCAGCGCGGATTCCTGCCGCGCCTTTGCGGCCGGTGCGCTCTCCGCCGCGGAACCCGCGAGCCGCGCGCCGACGTTCATCCAGTGCGTCGCCGCGGTCAGCTCGCCCCCCTCCAGCCGTTTTCCCATGAGCGCCGAGACGTAGGCGATCCGCGGCGTCGGCGACGGGTCCAGGTGCGCGCTCTCGACCGTCCGCCGGATGTCGTCGCGGAGGGTCGGCGACGCCACCGGCAGGGCGACCAGGGCGAGCGCGGTCGGGAGTGGCAGCGCTCCCGCCAGGCAGGCCGCGGCGTGCTCGCCGACGCCGTCGCCGAGCACCGCCGACGGCGCCGCGCCCCAGCTCGTCCACAGCCGCCCCAGCGCCAGCAGGCCGACGAAGCGGACGAGCTGCGCCTGATCGGCATCGGCTATCTCGCCTACATCGCCGACCTCGGCACTCGGCTCGGCGAGCGCGCGCTGGAGCGCGGCGCCGCGCCCCGGCTGCGCCGCGTCGAGGAGCGCGCAGCACTCCTCCACCGTCGCGCGGAAAGCGCTCTCATCCCGGTAGAGCTCCCGCGCCAGAGCCGCGGTGGCGCTCGTAGAGCCGGCCGCCGCGAGCACGAAGGCGACCTCCGGCCGCCCGTCGACAGGGGCGCTCGGTGCCGCCGGCGCGGCCAGCCGCTCGACGGCTTCGTGGGCGTCGCGGGCGATGACGGTCCGCCGCCGGCCGAGCTCGCGGCGCCCGACCTGCAGCGTGTAGGCGACGTCGCCGAGGTCGAGGTCCGGGTGGGCGCGCAGGCGGTCCGCCAGCCGGCCAGCCAGCGAAGCGAGCGCCGCGTCGCTGCGCGCCGAGAGCGTGAGCAGCTGCCAGGGCCGCCCCTGCCCCGCCTGCCGGGCCGGCAGCCGCGGCGCCTCCTCCAGCACCACGTGGGCGTTGGTGCCGCCGATGCCGAAGGCGCTCACCCCGGCGCGCCGCGGCCGCTCGCTCGCCGGCCAGGGCTGGCGCTCGGCGCTGACGTAGAAGGGGCCGGAGGCGAAGTCGATCGTCGGGTTCGGCGTCGTGTAGTGGAGGGTCGGCGGCAGCTCGCCGTGCGCCAGCGCCAGCACCGCCTTGATGAGGCCGGCGACCCCGGCGGCGGCGTCGAGGTGGCCGACGTTGCTCTTCACCGAGCCGAGGGCGCAGGTCTTCGGCCCGCCGGCCGCCGCGCCGAATGCCTGCGTCAGCGCCGCCACCTCGACCGGATCGCCGAGGGCGGTGCCGGTGCCGTGCGCCTCGACGTAGCCGATGGTCTCCGGCCCGACGCCGGCGACCGCCTGCGCCGCCGCGATCACCTCCGCCTGGCCAGTGACGCTCGGCGCCGTGAAGCCGACCTTCGCGGCGCCGTCGTTGTTGATCGCCGAGCCCTTGATCACCGCCAGCACGCGGTCGCCGTCGGCGAGCGCATCGGCGAGGCGCTTGAGCACGACGAGGGCGGCGCCGTTGCCGCGGATGGTGCCGACCGCCGCGGCGTCGAAGGGCCGGCAGGTGCCGTCCGGCGACGACAGGCCGTCGTCCTGGTAGAGATAGCCCTGCAGCTCCGGCAGGCTGATGGCGACGCCGCCGGCGAGCGCCAGGTCGCACTCGAAGCAGAGCAGCGCCTGGCAGGCGAGGTGGATGGCGACGAGCGAGGTCGAGCAGGCGGTCTGCACGCCGAGGCTCGGCCCGCGCAGGTTCAAGCGGTAGCTGACCTGGGTCGCCAGGTAGTCCTTGTCGTTGGTGATCAGCGCCTGGAAGGGGCCCACCGCGGCGAGCGCCTCGGCGCTCTTGGCGACGTTCAGCCAGAGGTACTTGCCGAGCCCGGCGCCGGCGTAGACGCCGATCCAGCCGGGAAAGCGCTGCGGGTCGTGGCCGGCGTCCTCGAGCGCCGCCCAGGCGCACTCCAGGAACACCCGCTGCTGCGGGTCCATCACTTCGGCCTCGCGCGCCGAGAGGCCGAAGAGCTCGGCGTCGAAGAGCTCGGCGCCGCCGAGCAGGCCGGCCGCCCGCACGTAGCGCGGATCGGCGAGCTCGGCGGCGCTCACCCCTGCCGCCGCCAGCTCCTCGCGGCTGAAGAAGGTGGTGCCGCAGATCCCCTCGCGGAGGTTGTGCCAGAACGCCTCGACGTCGGCCGCCCCGGGGAACCGCCCGCTCATGCCGACGACCGCGATCCCGGTCACCGGGGCCTCTTGCGCGCTCATGGAGCCCTCCTCTTGGTGGTGGCGGCCTGGCGCCGCGCCGCCTGCTGCCCGAGCTTGGCGCGGCCGTCGACCAGCCGCTCGCTCTTCGCCGCCGAGAGCGGCGCCGGCGCTCCTTCGACTGCCGCCGCCCGCGCCAGGAAGCGGGCGAAGCTCTCGACCGTCGGATGGCGGAAGACGTCGATCACCGAGATCTCCCGCCCCGCTGGCAGGCGCTCGGCGGCCATCGCCTGCAAGCGGCCGTGGAGGCGCACGGCGAGGAGCGAGTGGCCGCCGAGGTCGAAGAAGTTGTCGTGGATGCCGACGCGGTCGACCTGCAGCACCTGCCGCCAGATCTCGGCCACTTCGCGCTCGACGGCGCTCTCGGGGGCGACGAAGCGCGCGGCGACCTGGGCGCGGCCGCCCTCGGCGGCGGGGAGGGCGCGGCGGTCGAGCTTGCCGCTCGGCAGGAGCGGCAAAGCGGCGAGGACGACGAAGGCGGAGGGCACCATGAAGGCCGGCAGCGCCTCCTGGCAGCGGCGGCGGAGCTCGGGCAGGCTCGGCGCCGGCGCGGTGGCCTCCGCGGCGTGATCGGCGCTAGCATCGGAATCGGCCGCCGGCTGCAGGACGACGTAGGCGACCAGGCGCTGGTCGCCCGGCGTGTCCTCGCGCACCGCGACGGCCGCCTCGCGCACGCCCGGGCTGGCGGCGAGGAGCGCCTCGATCTCCCCCGGCTCGATGCGAAAGCCGCGGAGCTTGACCTGCTGGTCCAGCCGGCCGAGGTGCTCGAGAGTACCGTCGGGCCGCCAGCGCGCCCGGTCGCCGCTCCTGTAGAGCCGCCCGCCGGCGTCGCCCGCCGGAGCGGGGACGAAGCGCTCGGCGGTGAGCGCCGGGCGGTGGAGGTAGCCGCGCGCCAGGGGCACGCCGCCGATGTAGAGCTCGCCCGGCACGCCGACCGGCGCCGGCTCCATCTCGGCGTCGAGCACGACGATGCGCGCCGCCGCGATCGGCCGGCCGATCGCGGGGTAGACGTCCCAAGCGTCGACCGCCGCCGGCAGCCTCGCCGAGGTCACCACGTGGCTCTCGGTGGGGCCGTACTGGTTCCACAGCGACGCGCCCGGCAGGGCGCGGAAGAGCGCCGCCACCTCGACGCTCGCCTGCAGCCGCTCGCCGGCGGTGATGACCTCGGCGAGGGCGCCGTCGGCCGGCCGATACGGAGCCTCGAGGGCGGCCCAGGCTTGCGCCAGGTGCTGCAGCGCGGTAAAGGGGAGGAAGAGGCGCTCGACGCCCTCGGCGACGAGCAGGCGGGCGAGCGCCCGCGGGTCGCGGCGCACGTCCTCGTCGACGAGCACCAGCGCGCCGCCGCCGCCGAGCGTCGTCGCCAGCTCCTGGAAGGAGACGTCGAAGCTCGCCGGCGCCAGCTGCAGCGTACGCGCCGGCCGCGGCGTGTCGCGGAGCTGCCAGGCGATGAGGCCGGCGAGCGCGCGGTGCGGCATCGCGACGCCCTTGGGGCGGCCGGTCGAGCCGGAGGTGAAGATGACGTAGGCGGAGCGGTCGAGGAGGTCGGAGGGCGGCGCCAGCGGCGGCGCCTCGGCGCCATCGACTGCGACATCCGGCGCGCCGAGACCCTCCTCGTCGTCGAGGCAGAGCACCGGCGCGGCGGCGACGAGATGGCGGTGCGCCGCCGTCGTCAGCACGGCGCGCGGCGCGGCGTCCGCGATCATGAAGGCGAGGCGCTCGGCCGGATAGGCGGGATCGAGCGGCACGTAGGCGCCGCCGGCGGCGAGCGCGGCGAGGACGGCGACGACGAGATCCGGGCCGCGGTCTAGGCAGAGCCCGACGCGCACCTCGGGGCCGACGCCCTCCGCGCGCAGCCGGCGCGCCAGGCGGTCGACCCGGCGAGCGAGCCCGGCGTACGTCAGATGGCGCGCGCCGGCGGCGACCGCCACCGCCTCCGGCGTGCGCACCGCCTGCGCCGCGAAGCGCTCGTGCACGAGGAGCTCGGCGCCGGATTCGGAGGGCTCGGCGTCATGCTCGGCGGGTGCCGCGCGGCTCCAGTCGACGAGGAGCTGACGGCGCTCCGCGGCGTCGAGGAGCGGCAGCGCGGCGACCCGCCGCGAGGGGTCCTCCACCGCCGCCGCGAGGAGCCGCAGGTGATGGCCTGCCATCCGCTCGACCGTCGCGGCGTCGAAGAGATCGGAGTCGTGCTCCCAGGTGGCGCCGATGCCGCCGGCGCCCTCGGTCATCGAGACCAGGAGGTCGAACTTGGCGGTGCGGTTCTCGACCGGCAGGCCGACGAGGTCGAGGCCGGGGAGCCGCAGCTCGGGGAGCGGCGCGTTCTGCAGCATGAAGGTGACCTGCACCAGCGGCTCGCGGCCGGTGTCGCGCGCCGGGCGCAGCTCCTCGACCAGCTTCTCGAACGGCAGGTCCTGGTGCTCGTAGGCGGCGAGCGCCGCCTCGCGGCCGCGCGCCAGCAGCTCGCCGAAGGTGGGATCGCCGGCGAGGTCGGCGCGCAGCGCCAGGGTGTTGACGAAGAAGCCGATCAGCCCTTCGAGCTCGCGGCGCCGCCGGTTGGCGACCGCCGTCCCGACGGCGAAGTCGCCCTGGCCGCTGATGCGCGCCAGCAGCGCCTGGAAGCCGGCAAGGAGGGTCATGAAGAGGGTGGCGCCGCTGGCGCGGCCGAGTTTCTTGAGCTCCGCGGCGAGCGCCGGCGGGATCGCCAGGCGCACCTGGCCGCCGCGGTGGCGCGACACCGCCGGCCGCGGCCGGTCGGTCGGCAGCTCGAGCACCGGCAGGCCGGCGAGCTGGCGGCGCCAGTAATCGAGCTGCCGCGCCAGCACCTCGCCCGCCAGCCACCGCCGCTGCCACACCGCGTAGTCGGCGTACTGGATCGGAAGCGCCGGCGGCGCGCCGCCGGCGTAAAGCGTGCCGAGCTCGCCGACGAGAACCCCCAGCGACCAGCCGTCGCTCGCGATGTGGTGGATGGTGAGGAGGAGCAGATGCTCGTCGTCGGCGACCTGCACCAGCCGCGCCCTGAGCAGCGGGCCGCGCGCCAGATCGAACAGCTCCCCCGCTTCGTCAGTCGCCAAACGCTCGGCGAGCGGCGCGATCGCGGCGGCCGGCTGGCCGGCGGCGCCGAGGCCGCGGAGGTCCACCAGCGACAGCGGCACGGCGGTCTCGTCGGCCGCCGCGATCGCCTGCGCCGGCCGCCCCTCGACGGTGCGGAAGCCGGTGCGCAGCACCTCGTGGCGCGCCACCACCGCCGCCAGCGCGCGGCCGAGCGCGGCGCGATCGAGGCGGCCGGTGAGCCGCACGGCGAGCGGCAGGTTGTAGACCGCGAGCCCCGGCATGAGCTGCTCCAGGAACCACAGCCGCTCCTGCGCATAGGAGAGCGGCAGCTCGGCCGTCCGCGGCGCGGGGAGGATGCGGTCGGCGAGCGGGTCGGCGAGCGCCGAGGCTCCGCCGGCCGCCCGCCGCGCCCACGCCCGCACCGTCGGCGCCTCGAAGAGCGAGCGCAGCGGCAGCTCGATCCCCAGCCGCTCGCGGACCCGCGAGACCACTTGGGTGGCGAGCAGCGAGTGGCCGCCGAGATCGGTGAAGAAGCCCTCCTCCGCGCCGACGCGCTCGACCCCCAGCACCTCGGCCCAGATCGCCGCCACGATCTCCTCGAGAGGACCCTCGGGCGGAGCGGAGCGCGCCGCCGCAGCCGGCGAAGCGGCGGCATCAGGCGCCGGCAGGGCGCGGCGGTCGAGCTTGCCGTTGGGGAGGAGCGGCAGGCGCGGGAGCGGCACGAAGGCGGCGGGCACCATGTAGGCCGGCAGACGCTCCATGCAGAGGCGGCGGAGGCCGGCGCGGTCGAGCTCGACGGCGGCCTCGGCGGTGGCTTCGATGGCGCCGGCCGGCACCACGTAGGCGACCAGCCGGCGATCGCCCGGCGCCTCCTCGCGCAGCTGCACCACCGTCTCCCCCACCTCCGGCGCCGCCCGCAGCACGGCCTCGATCTCGCCCGGCTCGACGCGGAAGCCGCGCAGCTTGACCTGCTGGTCGAGGCGGCCGAGATACTCGAGCTCGCCGTCCGCGCGCCAGCGCGCCAGATCGCCGGTGCGGTACATGCGCTCGCCGGCGAGCCCTCGCAGGCTCGCGAAGGGATCGGGCACGAAGCGCTCGGCGGTCAGGCCGGGCCGCGCCAGGTAGCCGCGGGCGAGGCCGACGCCGGCGATATAGAGCTCCCCCGGCACCCCCGCCGGCGACGGCTCCAGGGCGCCGTCGAGCACGTAGATGCGGGTGTTGGCGATCGGCCGGCCGATCGGCAGCGAGCGCGGCGCCCCGCCCGGCGCACAGCGCCAGGCGGTGACGTCGACGGCGGCCTCGGTGGGGCCGTAGAGGTTGCTGAGCGCCGCCGCCGACTGCGCGAAAAAGCGCCGGCGGAGCGCGTCCGGCAGCGCCTCGCCGCTGGCGAAGACCTGGCGGAGGACCGGGCAGCGCGCCATGCCGCCGGCGTCGAGGAACGCCGCCAGCATCGAGGGCACGAAGTGCAGCACCGTCACCCGCCGGCGCGCGATCACCGCGGCCAGATAGTCGGCGTCGCGGTGGCCGCCGGGGCGGGCGACGACGATCGCGGCGCCCACCGCGAGCGGCCAGAAGAACTCCCACACCGAGACGTCGAACGAGAAGGGCGTCTTCTGCAGCACCCGGTCGGCGCTCGACAGGCGATGCTCCGCCTGCATCCAGAGCAGCCGGTTGACGACGCCGCGGTGGGTGTTGACGGCGCCCTTCGGCTGGCCGGTCGAGCCGGAGGTGTAGATCGCGTAGACGGCGTTGGCGGCATTCAGCTCGGGCGACCGGCGGGCGCCGTCGCCGCCGCAATCCACCTCGCCGTCCGCCTCGCCTTCCGCGTCCAGCGCGAGCACGGGCCTGCCGAGATTCGCGACCAGGTGGCGCGAGCGCCCGTCGGCGACCACCGCGGCGAGATCGGCGTCATCGCTCATGGCGCGGAGCCGCGCCGGCGGCAGGTCGGGGTCGAGCGGCACGTAGGCGCCGCCGGCGCGGAGCACGGCGAGGAGCGCGACGACCATGCCGGCCGAGCGCTCGAGGCAGACGCCGACGAGGCTCTCGGCGCCGACGCCCAGCCGCCGCAGCCGCGCCGCCAGCCGTGCCGACCGCCGCTCGAGCTCGGCATAGGTCAGGCTGGCGCCGGAAGGGTTGGAGGTGTCGCCGTCCGCGCTCTCGTCGTCGATCACCGCTGTCGCCGCGGGCGTCCTCGCCGCCTGCGCCGTGAAGAGCTCGTGCACCAGGCGGTCGGCTCCCCACTCGACCTCGGTGCGGTTCCAGTCGACGAGGAGCTGGCGCCGCTCCGCCTCGTCGAGGAGCGGCAGCTCGGCGATGGCGACGTCGGGCGCTGCCACGGCCGCCGCCAGCAGCCGCCGCAGATGGCCGCCGAGGCGCGCCGCGGTCGCCGCGTCGAAGAGGTCGGTGTCGTGCTCCAGGTTGCCCACGATGCCACCGCCGCTCCGCTCGGTGAGCGACAGCGTGAGGTCGAGCTTCGCGGTGCGGCTCTCGACCGCCAGGCTGGAGAGCGCCAGCCCCGGCAGCTCGAGGCTGACGAGCGGCGTGTTCTGCAGCAGGAGCATCACCTGCACCAGCGGGTTCTGACCGGTGTCGCGCTCCGGCCGCAGCTCCTCGACCAGCCTCTCGAACGGCAGGTCCTGATGGGCGAAGGCGCCGAGAGTCGCCTCGCGCACCCGCGCCAGGAGCTGGCGGAAGCTCCCGCCGCCGCCGAGATCGGCGCGCAGCACGAGGGTGTTGACGAAGAAGCCGATGAGGCCCTCGAGATCGCGGTGGCGGCGGTTGGCGACCGCCGTCCCCACCGCCACGTCGTCCTGCCCGGCGTAGCGGCCCAGCACCACCTGGAAGCCAGCGAGAAGGGTCATGAAGAGGGTCGAGCCGGCGGCGCGGCCGAGGCGGCGGAGCGAGGCGGCGAGATCCTCCGCCAGCTCGACCGCCACCCAGCCGCCGCGGTGGCTGCGCACGGCGGGGCGCGGCCGGTCGGCGGGCAGCGGCAGCGGCGCCAGACCAGCGAGCTGACGGCGCCAGTAGGCGAGCTGGCCGCCGAGCCCGTCGCCGCCGAGCTTGTCGCTGAGCTGGCGCCGCTGCCAGAGGGCGAAGTCGGCGTACTGCAGCGGCAGCTCGGTCAGCTGCTCGCCGACGTAGAGGGCGCCCAGCTCGCGGAGGACGATGCCGAGCGACCAGCCGTCGCTCACGATGTGATGGAAGGCGAGGAGGAGGACGTGCTCGTCGCCGCCGGTCAGCAGCAGCAGCGCCCGCACCAGCGGACCCCGCCGCAGGTCGAAGGGCCGCGCCGCCTCCTCGGCCGCCAGCCGTGCCACCTCGCGCTCGCCGCAGGCGATTCCGCGCAGGTCGATCCGCGGCAGCGGCACCGCAACCGCGGCCTCGATCACCTGCAGCGGCCGCCCCGCCGCGTCGTCGAAGCGGGTGCGCAGCACCTCGTGGCGGGCGACGAGCGCGGCGAGCGCGCCGCCGAGCGCCGCGGCGTCGAGCCGGCCGCTGAGGCGCAGAGCGAGCGGCACGTTGTAGACGGCGAGGCCGGGGGTGAGCTGCTCGAGGAACCAGAGGCGCTCCTGCGCGAAGGAGAGCGGCAGTCCGCAGGCCGCGGCGCCGGTCTCGCGGCGGCGTGGAGCGTCGGCGGCCGCGGCATCCGAGCCGTCCTCGATCGCCGCCATCTCCTCCGCCACCGCCGCCCAGGCGCCGACGGTGGGGGCGTCGAAGAGCGAGCGCAGCGGCAGCTCCAGCCCGAGCAGCTGGCGGACCCGCGAGACCACCCGCGTGGCGAGGAGCGAATGGCCG
Source organism: uncultured Acidobacteriota bacterium (assembly GCA_963755825.1). Taxonomy (GTDB): domain Bacteria; phylum Acidobacteriota; class Thermoanaerobaculia; order Multivoradales; family UBA5704; genus DATBQN01. Next base: position 162,803 of record CAVWLA010000003.1, read on the forward strand.
CCCAGATCGGCGAAGAAGTCGTCGTCGACGCCCACCCGCTCGACGCCGAGGATCTCCGCCCAGGCGCCGGCGAGGATCTCTTCGAGCGGCGTGCGCGGCGCGGCGAAGGCGGCGGCGCGCTCCGGGTGCTCGGCGTCGGGCGCCGGCAGGGCGCGGCGGTCGAGCTTGCCGTTGGGCGTCAGCGGCAGACGCGCGAGGACGACGAAGGCGGCGGGCACCATGTAGTCCGGCAGCCGCTCGGCGCAGTGGACGCGGAGCGCCGCGGCGGTAGGCTCTGCGGCCCCCGAACCCAATGCGCCAGCCGGGATCACGTAGGCGGCGAGGCGCGGCTCGCCGGCGGTGTCCTGGCGCAGCATCACCACCGCCTCGCGCACGCTCGGGCTGTCGCCGAGGACGCTCTCGATCTCCCCCAGCTCGATGCGGAAGCCGCGCAGCTTGACCTGGTGATCGAGGCGGCCGAGGTACTCGATCTCGCCGTCCGGGCGCCAGCGCACGCGGTCGCCGGTGCGGTAGAGGCGGCCGCCCGGCGGGCCGCCGCCGGCGTATTCGGCGTGGGCCGCGGCTGTCGCGAAGAGATCGGGCACGAAGCGCTCGGCGGTCAGCGCGGCGCGGTGGAGGTAGCCGCGGGCGAGGCCGGCGCCGCCGATGTAGAGCTCGCCCGGCACGCCGATCGGCGACGGCTCGAGCCCCCGCTCCAGCACGTAGGCGCGGGCGCCGCCGATCGGCCGGCCGATCGGCGGCGGCGCGAGCTCGGCGCAGTCCGCGATAGTGCTGAAGACGGTGCACTCGGTGGGACCGTAGCCGTTCCACAGCCGGCGCCCCGGCGACCAGCGCCGGGCGACGTCGGCCGGCAGCGCCTCCCCCGCCGCGACCAGCGTCGCGAGGCCGGGGAAGTCCTCCGGCGCGAGGAGGGCGAGGAGCGACGGCGGCAGGATCGCGGTGTCGACCGCCTGCTCGGCGACGAGCCGCGCCAGCTCCGGCGCCGGCAGCAGCTGGCTGCGCGTCCCCGGCACCAGCGCGCCGCCCCAGGGGAGCGCCGCCCACAGCTCGCCGACCGAGGCGTCGAAGCTGGGCGACGAGAACTGCAGCACGCGGCGCGGCCGCCGCAGGTCCCAGCGGTCGGCGATCGCCTGCAGCAGGTGGAAGAGGCTGCGATGCTCGACGAGCGTCCCCTTCGGGCGGCCGGTCGAGCCGGAGGTGAAGATGACGTAGGCGCCGCTCGCCGGCGTCACCGCAGAGGCGGCGTTGGCCGCCGGCCCGGCGGCGAGCAGATCGGCGTCGAGCGCGACGACCGGCGCGCCGCCGGCGATCCGCGCCGCGAGGGCGGTGTCGCGCGGCGCCGCGAGCACCGCCTTCGGCGCCGCGTCCTCGACCATGAAGGCCAGGCGCTCCGGCGGATAGGCGGGGTCGAGCGGCACGTAGACGCCGCCCGCCTTGAGGACGCCGAGGACGGCGGCGACGAGGGCGGCGCCGCGCTCCAGGCAGAGCCCCACCCGCGCCTCCGGGCCGACGCCCCGCGAGCGCAGGTGATGCGCCAGGCGGTTGGCGCGGCGGTCGAGCTCGCCGTAGCTCAGGAAGAGGTCGCCGAAGAGGACCGCGGCGGCGTCCGGCGCCCGCTCGACCTGCGCCTCGAACAGCTCGTGGACCGGCCGCTCCGGCGCTCGCTCGGTCTGCCGCTCCGCCGCCGTGCCGCTCCAGGCGAGGAGCTGGCGGCGCTCGGCCGCAGCGAGCATCGGCAGCTCGCCGACCCGCCGCTCCGGCGCCGCCGCCGCGGCCTCGAGCAGGCGGCGGAGGTGGCCGGCGAGCCGCTCGACGGTCGCCGCGGCGAAGAGGTCGGCGTCGTACTCGATGATCCCGTTGATGCCGCCGCCGCCGGTCACCTCCGCCAGCAGGACCGAGAGGTCGAACTTCGCCGTGCCGTTCTCGACCTCGAGCCCGGCGGCCGCGAGCCCGCGCAGGCGGAGGCTCTCGAGCGGCGTGTTCTGCAGCACGAGGAGCGCCTGGACGAGCGGCGGCTGGGCGCCGTCGCGCGCCGGCCGCAGCTCCTCGACCAGCCGCTCGAAGGGCAGCTCCTGATGCGCGTAGGCGTCGAGGGTCACCTGGCGCACGCGGCCCAGCAGCTCGGCGAAGCTGGGCTCGCCGGCGAGGCTGGTGCGCAGCACCAGGGTGTTGACGAAACAGCCGATCGCCCCCTCGAGCTCGCGGCGCGGGCGATTGGCGACCACCGTCCCCACCGCCACGTCGTCCTCGCCGCCGTAGCGCGCGAGGAGCGCCTGGAAGCCGGCGAGGAGGGTCATGAAGAGCGTCGCCCCCGCCGCGCGGCCGCGGCGGCGGAGCGCCGCGGTCGTCGCGGCGGAGAGCTCGATCGCCACCCGGCCGCCGCGGTGGCGCGGCGCCGCGCTCCGCCGGCGGTCCGCCGGGAGCTGCAGCGCCGGCACCCCGGCGAGCTGGCGCCGCCAGTGCGCGAGGAGCCGCTCGAGCGCCTCGCCGCGGAGCCGATCGCGCTGCCAGATCGCATAGTCGGCGTACTGGATCATCGGCTCGGCGAGCGGCTCGCCGGCGTAGAGCGCGCCGAGCTCGCCCGCCAGCACGCCGAGCGACCAGCCGTCGCCCACCAGGTGATGGAGGGTGAGGAGCAGCAGGTGCTGCCGGCGGTCCAGCCGCACCAGACGGGCGCGCAGCAGCGGCCCTCGCCGGAGATCGAACGGCCGCGCCGCCTCCTCCTCCGCCAGCCGCCGCGCCGCCGCCTCGCGCCCGTCCCGTCCGGAGCCCGCCGCGAGCCCGCCGAGATCGACGACGGCGAGCGGCGGCATCCACGCGGCGCTCGCCCCCGGCAGCGCGATCACCTGCAGCGGCTCGCCGGCGGCGTCGTCGAAGCGGGTGCGCAGCGCCTCGTGGCGGGCGACGAGCGCGCGCAGGGCGCCGTCGAGGGCGGCGGCGTCGAGCGTGCCGGTCAGGCGCACGGCGAGCGGCATGTTGTAGGTGGGGAGGCCCGGCGCCAGCCGCTCCTCGAGCCACAGCCGCTCCTGGGCCGAGGAGAGCGGCGCCGGCGAGAGCGGCAGCGCGGCGAGCGCCCGCGGCGCGATGGCCTCGGCCGCCGCCGGCGGCGCTCCGGCGATGGCCTCGGCGGCGAGCGCCGCCCAGCGGCGGACGGTCGGCGCCTCGAACAGCGAGCGCAGCGGCAGCTCGATGCCGGCGCGGTCGCGCAGGCGCGAGACCACCTGCGTGGCGAGGAGCGAATGGCCGCCCAAGTCGGTGAAGAAGTCGTCCTCGGCGCCCACCCGCTCGACGTGGAGCACCTCCGCCCAGATGCCGGCGAGGATCTCCTCGAGCGGGCTCTGCGGGGCGGCGAAGCGCGCCGCGTCGGGCTCGCCAAGGGCGGCTGCCGGCGGCGGCAGCGCGCCGCGGTCGAGCTTGCCGTTGGGGAGGAGCGGCCAGCGCGGCAGGACGACGATGGCCGACGGCACCATGTAGCCGGGCAGCCGGCGAGCGAGGTCGTCGCGCAGCTGGCGGCCCGAGATCGGCGGCTCCGGGCGCGCCGGCGCACGCTCGGAGTGATGCGCCCACAGCCGCTGGTAGAAGGGCGTCGCGCCGGGGCCCGCGGCGGCGGCGCCCGCGGGACCAGGATGATGCGGCAGGTCGACGTCGAAGGGCAGCGGCGGGCCGGCGCGGCGCAGCAGCACGCCGCTCGCGCGGTAGTCGGGGTTGATGCCGTTGTCGCTCGGCGCGCCGCTGCAGGTGGCGAGGATGCGGTCGCCCGGCTCGACCTCGACGCCCGCCGCGAAGAGCGGCAGGTAGACCGGCAGCCAGGTGTACTCGCGCTCGAGGACGTCGATCTCCTCCGCCGCCGAGAGCACCAGGTTGAGCCAGAGGATGAGGCCGTCGAGGCGCGCCGCGCGCTCGATGCGCAGCTCGACGTCGCGCCGCCAGGCGGCCGCCGCCGGCCGCGTGAAGTCGAGGTCCTCGAAGATGCCGCGATCTGAGATCAGGCTCGCCGCCGTCAGCCCCTTGATACAGAGCCGGAGGTCGAACGGCCGGCCGACCTCGGCGAAGATCTGCTCGACGTAGGGCGCCGCCGAGCCGGCGAAGCGGGGCGCGGCGAGGAAGGCGTCGGGGAGGGTGACGGCGGCGATGCGGGTGATGCTCCGCTCGGGGATCATGGCGCCGCCCGGCTTGAGCAGCCGGCGGGCGGCATCGAGGATCGGCGCCGCACCCTCGCAGCCGCCGATGGGGCCGACGATCTCGGAGACGCAGAGGTCGACCGGCTCCGGCAGCTCGATCTCCATGGCGTCGCCGTGGAGGACGACGCAGCGCTCGCCCAGACCCAGCCGCCGCGCGCAGGCGACCGCTCGCGCGAACGTCGCCGCCAGCTTCTCGACCGCATACACCTTGCGGGCGCCCGCCTCCAGGCAGAGCCGGGCGAGGATGAGGTCCGCCCCGGTGCCGACGTCGAGGACGGTCGCCCCGGCGGCCGCCGCGAGCGCCGCGCGGTAGCGCTCGTTGCGCGGCAGATCGTGGGTGAGGGCGAAGTAGAGACCCTCGTCGTAGACGAAGTATTCGGCGACCGAGGGCCAGAGCTCGAGCTCCCGCCGGGCCTCCTGAGCTTCCGGATCGGCAGGCGGCTGCGCGGGAGCCTCTGGCAGAGCCGCGCGCTGCCGCCCGGTGACGTAGGCGACCAGCCGGCGGTCGCCCGGCGCGTCCTCGCGCACCAGGACCAGGGCGTCCTGCACGCCGGGGAGCTGGCGGAGCGCCGCCTCGATCTCGCCGGGCTCGATGCGGAAGCCGCGCAGCTTGACCTGGTGATCGACGCGGCCGAGGAAGTCGATCTCGCCGTCGCTCCGCCAGCGCACGCGGTCGCCGCTCCGGTAGAGGCGGGCGCCGGGCGGCCCGAAGAGGTCGGGGACGAAGCGTTCCGCTGTCGCCTCGGGCCGGTCGAGGTAGCCGCGGGCGACGCCGGCGCCGCCGATCCACAGCTCCCCCGGCACCCCCACCGGCACCGGCGCCATCTCGGCGTCGAGCACGTAGCAGCGGGTGTTCTTGATCGGCACGCCGATCGGCGGCGGCAGCTTCTCCGGCGTGCAGCGCGCGGTGGTGGCGCCGATGGTGCACTCGGTGGGGCCGTAGGCGTTCCACAGCGCGCGGCCCGGCGACCCCCGCACCCAACGCAGCACGACCTCGCTCGGGCAGGCCTCGCCGGCGACGATCACGGTCTGGAGAGCGGGGAGGTCGCCCGGGTCGAGGAGCGCCAGGACCGCCGGCGGGAAGCTGGCGAGCTCGATCGCCTGCTCGGCGAGGAGGCGCGTCAGCTCGCCGCCGGCGAGCGGCCGGCCGGCGGCGCCGAGCACCAGCGCGCCGCCCCAGCCGAGGGCGTGGAAGAGCTCCGACACCGAGGCGTCGAAGCTCGCCGAGTAGAACTGCAGCACCCGGCGCGGGCGGCGGTGCACCCAGCGGGCGCCATCCTCCTGCACCGAGTGGAAGAGGCCGCGGTGCGGCACGACGACGCCCTTCGGGCGGCCGGTCGAGCCGGATGTATAGATGACGTAGGCGGCGCTCTCCAGGCCGGCGACCGGCGGCGGGCTCGCCGCCGGCGGCTCGCCGGCGAGCCCGGCCTCGTCGAGAGCGATGAGCGGCAGGCCGGCGGCGAGACCCGGATGGCGCGAAGCGCCCGGACCCGCGATCACCACCTTCGGCGCCGCGTCGGCGACCATCCAGGCGAGGCGGTCGGCGGGATAGTCGGGATCGAGCGGCACGTAGGCGCCGCCGGACTTGAGCACGGCGAAGATGGCGACGACGAGCTCGACGCCGCGTTCGAGGCAGATCGCCACCCGCACCTCGGGGCCGACGCCGAGGGCGCGCAGGCGGTCAGCCAGGCGGTCGGCCTGCCGGTTCATCTCGGCGTAGGACAGAGCGTGCGCGCCGGCCGCGGTGCCGACGAGGGCGATAGCGTCGGGCCGCGCCGCCGCCTGCGCCGCGAACAGCTCGTGGACGGCGCGCTCGGGGCCCCAGTCGGCCGCGGTGCGGTTCCAGTCGACGAGCAGCTGGCGGCGCTCGCGCTCGTCGAGGAGAGGCAGGTCGGCGATGGGCTCGTCGGGGCTCTCCGCCGCCGCCGCGAGCAGCTGGCGGAGGTGCCCGGCGAGCCGCGCCGCGGTCGCCGGCTCGAAGAGATCGGCGCTGTACTCGACGCTGCCGACGATGCCGCCGGCCATGCCGTAGACGCCGCCCGCCTGCTCGGCGAGGTTGACCGAGAGGTCGTACTTCGCCGTGCGGCTTTCGAATGGCACCACGGCGAGCTCGAGCCCGGGCAGGCGCAGGTCCGGCGTCGGCGCGTTCTGCAGCTGGAAGGCGACCTGGGCGAGCGGCGCGACGCCGGCGTCGCGCACCGGCCGCAGCTCCTCGACCAGGCGCTCGAAGGGCAGGTCCTGGTGCGCGTAGGCGCCGAGGGTGACCTCGCGCACTCGCGCCAGGAGCTGGCGGAAGGTCGGCCCGCCGCCGAGGTCGGTGCGCAGCACGAGGACGTTGACGAAGAAGCCGATCAACCCCTCGAGCTCCTCGCGGCCGCGGTTGGAGACCGCCGTCCCCACCGCCACGTCGTCCTGCCCGGAGCAGCGCGCCAGCAGCACTTGGAAGCCGGCGAGGAGGGTCATGAAGAGGGTCGCCGAGGCATCGCGGCTCACCCGCTGGAGCGCCGCGGCGAGCTCGGCGGGGAGCGCCAGCGGCACCTCGCCGCCGCGCGGGCTCGGCTGGGCCGGCCGCCGGCGGTCGGCCGGCAGCTGCAACACCGGCACGCCGGCGAGCTGGCTGCGCCAGTAGGCGACCTGGCGCTCGAGCATCTCGCCCTGCAGCCAGCCGCGCTGCCACACCGCGTAGTCGGCATACTGGACAGGCGGCTCGGCGAGCGCGGCGCCGGAGTAGGCGGCGACGAGATCGGCGAGCAGCACGCCGAGCGACCAGGCGTCGCTCGCGATGTGGTGGAGGGTGAGGAGCAGCAGGTGCTCGGCGTCCTCCAGGCGCAACAGCCGGGCGCGCAGCAGCGGCCCGCGCCGGAGGTCGAAGGGCTGCTCGGCCTCCGCCACCGCCAGCCGCCGCGCCTCGCGCTCGCGCGCCGAGCCGGCGCCGCCGCCGCGCAGATCGACCAGCGGCAGGAGCGGCGCCGGGCTCGCGACGGCGGCCGGCGGCGCCATCACCTGCACCGGCCGGCCGTCGCGATCGCGGAAGCGGCTGCGCAGCACCTCGTGGCGGCGGAGCACGGCGGCGAGGGCGCCCGCGAGGGCGCCGCGGTCGAGGCCGCCGCGCAGGCGCACGGCGAGCGCGATGTTGTAGACCGGCAGGCCGGGGGTGAGCTGCTCGAGGAACCAGAGCCGCTCCTGGGCGAAGGAGAGCGGCGCCTCGCGCCGCTCCGCCAGCCGCGGGATCGCCGCCGCGGCGGGCTTGGCGGCCGCCTGCAGCCGCGCCAGGAGGGCGGCGCGCTTCTCGGGCGTCAGCCGGCGCAGCGTCTCGCGGCGGACCTCCTCCTCCGTCGTGGGGGGCGTCGTGGGGGTGCGCGCGCCGCTCATCCCGGCTCGGCCGACCTCTCGTCCGGCGGGTCGAGCGGAGGATTGGATGGGAGATCGGGGGACTCGGCGTCGAGCGAGCGCAGGATCTCGTCGAGGCTCGCGGGATCGGCGGCGAGGAGGAGGCCGAGGTCGACCTGCTCCGCCAGCGCCTCGACCGTCGGGCGGTCGAGGAAGTCGCGCAGCGGCACCTCGACGCCGAAGGCCGCCGCCACCCGCAGCAGGAGGCGCGTCGCCATCAGGGAGTGGCCGCCGGCGGCGAAGAAGTCGTCGCGGATGCCGCTCGCCTCGACCTCGATCACCTCCTGCCAGATCGCGATCAGCCGCCGCTCGGTCGGCGTGCGCGGCGGCGCCTTGGCCTCGCCCGCCGGCGGCCGCTCGGCAGCGCCGGCGCCGGCGAGCGCGGCGAGAGCGCGGCGATCGAGCTTGCCGGTCGCCGTCCGCGGCAGCTCCGCCAGGGGCACCAGGCGGTCGGGCACCAGGTGCGCCGGCAGGCGCTCCGCCAGCCGCTCGCGCAGCTCGCGCGGCGCCGTCCCCTCGCGCAGCGCGACGAAGGCCCATAGCGTCAGCAGGCCCTCGGCGTCCGGCCGCGCCAGGGCCGCCGCGGCGAGCACGCCGGGGTGCGCGAGGAGGCCGTTCTCGACCTCCCCCAGCTCGATCCGCTGACCGCGGATCTTGACCTGCAGGTCGCGGCGGCCGACGAGGTCGAGGCTGCCGTCCGGCAGCAGCCTCCCGAGGTCGCCGGTGCGGTAGACGAGGTCGCCCGGATCGGCACCCCAGGGGCTCGGCACGAACCTCTCCGCCGTGAGGTCCGGCCGCCCGAGATAGCCGAGCGAGCGGTAGGGCGTGCGGAGGAAGATCTCGCCGACGGTGCCGGGGGCCGCCGGGCGGCCCGCGCCGTCGACGAGGAGCGCCGCGGCGCCCTCCATCGGCCGGCCGATGGGGATCGCCCGGCGGCGGAGATCGGCCGGGCTCACGTCGTGGAAGAGCTTGGTCATCGTGGTCTCGGTGGGGCCGTAGAGATTGACCATCCGCACGCGCTCGCCGAAGACGCCGAACCAGCGCGCCAGGTCGGCATGGAGGGGCGGCTCGCCGGAGAGGAGCACGGCGCGCAGGCTCTCGCAGGCGCGGGAGTGGAGATCGCCGGCGCAGACGAGATGGAAGAGCGAGGGCACGCAGTGGACGACCTCGATCCGCTCGGCGTCGATCCACTCGACCAGCGAGCCGGCGTCGAGGCGCACCTCCGGCTTCTCCGGGATGGCGAGCGTACCGCCGAGGCAGAGCGGCAGGAAGACGTCGCGCAGGTAGGCGTCGAAATGCGGCGAGGTGAGCTGGCTGACGCGCACCCCGGCGCCGAGGCCGAGGAGCGCCGCCTCCCAGCGGATGAAGTGGCCGATGCCGCGGTAGCGGCCGGCGATGAGCTTCGGCTCGCCGGTCGATCCCGAGGTCGCGAAGAGCGTCGCGAGGGCGTCGGGGGTCGGCGAGCGCACGCCGGGCGACCCGCTCGCCCCGCTCACCTCGCCGGTCTCCCCGGTCACCGCGAGCCGGCCCGCATCGAGGTGGAGCCAGCGGCCGCCGCCGCGCCAGCCGACCGGCAGGACCGCGGCGGAATCGGCATCGCCCAGCAGCCAGGCCGGCTCGAGGGCGCCGAGGAGGCGGTCGAGGCGGGCCTCCGGCGCCGTCAGGTCGACGGGGGCGTAAGCGCAGCCCGCCCCGAGGACGCCGAGGAGCGCGGCGACCCGCGCCAGCGGGTCGGCGACACCGACGGCGACCACCGGCGGCGCGCTATCGGCGGCGGTCACGCCACCGGCGCCGAGCGCCCGCGCCAGCTCGTCGGACCACCGCTTCAGGTCGCCATAGGTGAGACGGCGGGAGCCGTGCTCGACTGCGGCCCTGGCCGGAAAGCGCGCCGCCGCGTCGGCGAACCACTGCAGGACGTCGTTGCCTACCACTCGCTTCGTTGGCGTGAATTCTTCAGCCGGTCCTCCCCACCCTCTCTAGGGTGCCACCACGGCTGCAGAACAGGTCGCCCGGCTGAACATTTCCACCCGCGCCGGCGGCGGAACGCGTCGGCGGCAGCGCAGCGGCGAAGATCTGTACTCAGGGAAGAGGGACCGTCCGCCGCGGCTCGCCGGCGTGGTAGCCCTGCCAGTCGGGCTCGACGCCGGCCAGCCAGAGCCTGCCGAGCGAGCTGGCGATGACGGCGAGGTCGGGCTCGGGATCGCGGGCGTGGGGGAGCGACGGCACCGCGAGGAGCGGCGGGCTCGCCATGCCGGGCTGCAGGGCCATGCTGGCGAGGGTGTTGCCGGGGCCGATCTCGACCAGCGCCCGCGGTTCCCCCGCCGAGAGCGCCGCGAGCCCCTCGGCGAAGCGCACCGTGCGGCACATGTGGAGCGCCCAGTAGCGCGGATCGGTGGCCTCCGCCGGGGACATCCAGGCGCCGGTGACGTTGGAGACGAGGGGGATCGCCGGCGGCGAGAGGTCGAGGGCGGCAGCGGCGGCCACCAGCGGCCCGACCACCGGCTCGAGGAGCGGCGAGTGGAAGGGGTGGCCGGCGGCCAGGCGGCGGCTGGGCACCCGCCGCTCCCGCAGGCTCGCCTCGAGCGCGGCGACGGCCGCGAGCGGCCCGGCGACGACCGAGAGGGTCGGGCCGTTGATCGCCGCCAGCGCCAGCTGCGGCCCGAGGAGCGGCGCCACCTCGGCGGCGGGCAGGAAGACGCTCAGCATGGCGCCCGCCGGCAGCGCGTCGACCAGGCGGGCGCGGAGGGCGACCAGGCCGAGCGCGGCCTCCAGGGTGAAGACGCCGGCGAGGCAGGCGGCGACGTACTCGCCGACGCTGTAGCCGGCGAGCGAGCGGGGGACGATCCCCCAGGAGAGCCAGAGCCGGGCGAGGGCGTGCTCGACGGCGAAGACCGCCGGATGGAGGAGGCGGGTGCCGTCGAGCGGCCCGGCGCCGACTGCCGGCTCGGCGGCGCGGCCGAGCATCTGCAGCAGGCTGGGCCGGCCGTCCGGCCGGGTCGGCGCGCCTGGATCGGCAACCGCGGGGGCCGGCTCCGGATAGAGCACCTGGCGCAGGTCGAGACCGAGCTCGGGGGCGAGGAGCTCGGCCGCGCGGTCGAGCTCACGCCGGAAGACCGGCTCCGCGGCGCAGAGCCCGCGCGCCATCTGCACGTAATGGTCGCCGACGCCTGAGAAGAGGAAGGAGACCGCCGGCGGCGCCCCGGCGGCCACCACCGCGCTCCACACCCGCGCCCCTCCCCCGCCGCGGAGCGCCGCGATCGCCTCCTCGCTCCGCCGGCACACCAGCATGCGCCGGTGCGCCGCCGGCGGGCGGTCCACCTGCAGGGTGTAGGCGACGTCGGCGAGGTCGAGGCCGGGGTGCGCCGCGAGGTGATCGGCGAGCGCCGCCGCCGCCGCGGCGAGCGCCTCTTCGCTCGCCGCCGAGAGCACGAGCAACCGATCGGGCCGCGGCGAGGTCTGGGGAGGTCCCGCGGTCGGCGTCGGCACGCGGCGATTTGACCCTCTCTCCGCGCTCTCCGCAAGAGCGGCACGCCGAGCGCGTTCCCTCCTCGCCGGCGCACCGGGTTTAGACGGCGGCGTCTTCGCCTGGCGTCGGGGAGCGGCTAACCTAGCGGCGGGGAGCCGGCGGGCGGGTCGCCGGGAATCCGCCGGCGTCGAGTCGGTCCACAACGTTTCGATCTTGCGCTTCGGGGAGGTGTCGGACATGCAGGGAACGGGTCCCATCTTCATCCTGTCGTCGGCGCGCTCGGGCTCGACGCTCGCCCGCATCATCCTCGACACCCATCCGGCGATCTACAGCCCGCCGGAGCTCAACCTCGGGCGGATGGCGCGCGACCTCTTCGGCTCGATCGGCTGGCTGGAGGGCACCCACGACCTGCCGATGGCGGAGAGCCGGGCGGCCCTCGAGCGCACCCGCGCGGTGCTCGCCGGCCTGCTGGCGCCCTACGTCGAGCGCAAGGGCAAGGCGATCTGGTGCGAGAAGAGCCCGGACAACGTGCGCTTCGCCGACCTCCTCGCCGAGGTCTTCCCCGACGCGCGCTTCCTCTGCCTCTACCGCCATCCGCTCGACGTGGCGCACTCCTGCATCGAGACCTTCCGCTACGGCTTTCCCGCCGGCTTCCAGGAGTACCTGCTGGGCAGCCCGGGCGATCACGTCCAGGCGCTCCTCGGCTACTGGGCGGACGCCGCGGAGGCCGCCGTCGGACTCGAGCGGCGCCACCCGGAGCGCGCCTTCCGCCTGCGCTACGAGGACCTCGTCGCCGATCCCGCCGGCGCCCTCGCCCCCTTCTTCGCCTTCCTGGGCCTCGCCTGGGACCCCGCCCTCCTCGCCGCGGTCTTCGGGGCCGAGCACGACCGCGGGCCGGGCGATCCCTACGTCTACTTCACCGACCGCATCCGCCACGACAGCCTGGGAGCGGGGAGAAATCTCCCCGTCGAGACCCTCGCCGAACCCCTGCGCGAGCGCCTGCGCGTCCTCCTCGCCGAGCTCGGCTATCCCCAGCGGCCCGCGCCGGCGGCCGGCGACGGTCGCCACGATGGGGACGCCCTGCCGGACATCCGCGCGCTCTTCGAGACCCTGCTGCCGGCGCGGGCCGCGGCGGGAGCCGTGCCGGCGGCATCCTTCGCCTGCGACGTCGCGGTCAGCGGACCCGGCGGCGGCGCCTGGGCGATCGAATGGGACGACGGCGGCCTGCGCGTGACCCCCGGCTCCCGCGGCCTTCCGGCGCAGATCGAGCTCGACGCCGCCGACCTGCTCGCCATCGTCACCGGCCAGGCCAACCCGCTGAAGATCGCCCAGGAGGGACGCATCCGTGCCGAGGGCCTGGAGAGCGACGAAGCCCTCCGCGGCCTCCTCCAGCTCATCTGGGATCCCGCCAGCGGCGAGGGCGAGGAGGCGGCTGCGGGAGAGTGAGGGAGAGCGGAGTGATCTAGAAGCTCTAGCCGGCGGCCGCGATGGCGGGCTCGCGGACGAGATTCCCAGGAAAAATTCTAACGACCGAGCGCGCGTCCGCCCGCGCGGACCGCGCGCCGCGGCCGCGATCCCGGCTCGTGGTGGCTGTCGCTCGACCTAGAACGGGCCGTTCGCCGGCGAGCAGAAGCAGCTCAGGTAGACCGGATAGTTCGAGGTGGTGCCGAACGACCGCGTGCCGCCGGCGCAGAGGGTCTCGAACTTGCCGACGAGGGTGGTGTGCGCCGCCGTCGAGTAGTAGTAGACGGCCGAGGAGTCGCCGAGCGGGCACTGCGGCGACGGCGAGTTGGCCTCGCTGTGGGTCGGCAGGGCGAGGAGTCCGGCGACGGCGAGCAGGATGACGACGGTGAGGCCGAGGCAGAGACGGCGCGCGTTGAGATTCATCGGGATCTCCCCTTGGTTGACGAAGAGCGTTGATTGGCTCATCCCAAAATTAGCAGTCAGTTTTGCAACCGGTCAAAGCCGTCAAGGCCGGTTCACACCGGCGCCGCCGCCAGACGGCGAGATCGCGCTCGAGGTCGACGAGGCTGCGGCGGGCGATGGCGAGGTTGGCGCTCTTGTCGAGCACGAGATAGAGGAACAGGCCGTCCCCTTGTGTCAGGGGGCGCAGCAGGTGGTACTGCCTGCCGAGGGTGATCAGCATGTCCTCGATGGCGTCCTCGATGCCGAGCGCGGTCATCGTCTTCCGCTTGGCGCGCATCACCTCGGAGTTGCCGGAGGCGGCGAGCTCGAGATTGATCGCCGCGCCGCCGCCGGCGGTGCCGAGCACCAGGCCGCTGTTGGAGTCGACGACGCAGGCGCCGAGGAAGCCCTCGACCTTGCTCAGCTGGCTCAGGGTCCGCTGCAGGCCGCCACTCGGCCGGCGCTCCCTCTCTTCCCGCCGCGGCTCGGCGACCCGCTTGCGCTCCTCTCGCTGGGGGCGCGGCGGCGGGATGAGGTCGACGGCGGGCACCACCGGCGCCTCGCCGGCTTCGCGCGACTCGTCGAGAAGCCGGAAAGCCTCCAACAGCAGGTGCTGCCAGGAGCGGTCGATGTTGCGCGCGCTCGACGTCTCGCCCGGCGCCGTGCGCACGGAGCCGCCCCGCCACCCTCGCTGCGGCTGGCGGCGCGCTCGATGGCGGCGATCAGTGCGGCGAAGCCGAACGGCTTGACGAGGTACTCGAGCGACCGATGGCGGGCGAGCTCGTGGCGGATCTCGGGCGAGCCATGGGCCGAGCTCATCACCACCGGCAGGCTGGGCACCAGCTCGCGCGCCAGCAGGAGCAGCTCGAGACCGGACAGCCCCGTCATGCGGTGAGCGGCGACGAGCACCCAGGGCGGCCGGGTGCGGATGCGCCGCAGCGCCCTCTCCGCGTCGGCGGAGCCCTCGAACTCGAGGTCCGGCCGCTCCGCCGCGAACTGCCTGCCGAGCGAGTCGACATCGCTGTCGACCATGAGCACCAGGGGCTTCACGACGTCGTCATCGCGGCGCGAGGGGGCGTCCTCGCCGTCGCCGACGCGGGCAACAACCGGGTGTCGCTGTGGAGGCTCGTCGACTGACCTGCGGCGCCGGCCGGGGCGCGGCGAGACCTGCCGCGCCCCGATTGATTCCCCGCTACACCGCCCCCTGCCGGCGGCGCTTCATCAGGGCGAGGCCGAGGCCCGCCAGAATCACCGCCAGGAGCAGCAGCCCGAGGGGCGACAGGGTGGGCACCTGCGGCGTGCCGGCGACCATGAAGGAGGTGGGGTCGGCGGTCCCCGGCGCCCCCGGATCGTCGGTCTGCGCCGTGGCCTCGTTGGTGCCGTTGCCATCGGCGTCGTAGGCGATCGTGCCCTGGTTCGAGACCGAGCTGCCGAGAGCGGCGGGCAGGATCGTGGCGTGGATGGTGATAGTCACCGAGCCGCCGGCCGGAATGGCGCCGTTCCAGGTGACGGTGTTGGTGGCGGTCGTCGCGACGGCGGCGCCGCTCGACGACGACGCCGACACCAGGGCGAGCGAGGACGGCAGGACGTCGGTGAATTCGTGCCCCGGATTGTCCGCCTGCGCTCCGCTGCCGTCGTTGGTCAGCACGATGGTGTAGGTGATGGAGCCGCCGACGACGAACGAGCCGGCGACCGTCTTGGTGCCCGACACCGCGGCTCCCGGCGCGGCGGTCAGCGTGTCGCTGTCCGTCGCCGAGTTGTTGCCGGGGCTCGGATCGGTGACGCCGGCTGGAGCCGTCACCGTGGCGGTGTTGGAGAGCGTGCCGGTGGCAGCGGCCGAGATGGTGCAGCTCGCCGTGTAGGTGACGCTGCCGCCCGACGGCAGGTTGACCGTGCCGTTGATGTTGCCGGAGCCGGAAGCCGTGCAGGTGCCGCCGCCGGCGCCGGCGCAGGTCCAGGTGCAGGTGAGCGAGGCCGGGAAGGTGTCGGCGACGGTCGCGCCCGCCGCGTTGCTCGGCCCGGCGTTCGATGCCGTGATCGTGTAGGTCACCGAGCCGCCCGGCGTCGCCGTCGTCACCCCGTCCGTCTTGGTGATGGCGAGATCGGCGGAGGCCGCCAGGGTGTCGCTGTCGGTCGCCGAGTTGTTGCCCGGCGCCGGGTCGGTGACGCCGGCGGGCGCCGTCACCGTGGCGGTGTTGGAGAGCGTGCCGGTCGCCGCCGCCGAGATGGTGCAGCTCGCCGTGTAGGTGACGCTGCCGCCCGACGGCAGGTTGACCGTGCCGTTGATGTTGCCGGAGCCCGACGCGGTGCAGGTGGCGCCGCCGGCGCCGACGCAGGTCCAGCTGCAGGTGAGCGAAGCCGGGAAGGTGTCGGCCACCGTGGCGCCCGTCGCGTCGCTCGGCCCGGCGTTCGACGCCGTGATGGCGTAGGTCACCGAGCCGCCCGGCGTCGCCGTCGTCACCCCGTCGGTCTTGGTGATGGCGAGGTCGGCGGAGCCCGCCAGCGTGTCGCTGTCGGTCGCCGAGTTGTTGCCCGAGGTCGGATCGGTGACGCCGGCGGGCGCCGTCACCGTCGCGGTGTTCGACAGCGTGCCGGTGGCGGCGGCGGAGATGGTGCAGCTCGCCGTGTAGGTGACGCTGCCGCCGGCGGGCAGGTTGACGCTGCCGTTGATGTTGCCGGAGCCCGACGCCGTGCAGGTGCCGCCGCCGGCGCCGACGCAGGTCCAGCTGCAGGTGAGCGAGGCCGGGAAGGTGTCGGCCACCGTGGCGCCCGTCGCGCTGCTCGGCCCGGCGTTCGACGCCGTGATGGTGTAGGTCACCGAGCCGCCGGGGTTCGCCGTCGTCACCCCGTCGGTCTTGGTGATGGCGAGATCGGCGGCGGCGCTCAGCGTGTCGCTGTCGGTCGCCGAGTTGTTGCCGGGGTTCGGGTCGGAGACGCCGCCGGGCGCCGTCACCGTGGCGGTGTTCGACAGCGTGCCGGTGGCGGCCGCCGAGATCGCGCAGCTGGCGGTATAGGTGACGCTGCCGCCGGCCGGCAGGTTGACCGTGCCGTTGATGTTGCCGGAGCCCGACGCCGTGCAGGTGCCGCCGCCGGCGCCGACGCAGGTCCAGGTGCAGGTCAGCGAGGCTGGGAAGGTGTCGGCCACCGTGGCGCCCGTCGCGCTGCTCGGCCCGGCATTGGAGGCCGTGATGGTGTAGGTGACCGAGCCGCCTGGCGTCGCCGTGGTCACCCCGTCGGTCTTGGTGATCGCGAGGTCGGCCGAGGCGCCCAGCGTGTCGGTGTCGGTCGCCGAGTCGTTGGCCGAGTTGCCGTCGGGGACGGCACCGCCGGAGACGGTCGCCGTGTTGGAGATCGAGCCCGTGGCGCTGGGGCTGATGGCGCAGGGTGCGCTGTAGGTCACCGAGGCGCCGGCGGGGAGGTTGGCGCTGTCGTTGATGTTGCCGGAGCCGGCGGCGGTGCAGGTGCCGCCGCCCGCGCCCGCGCAGGTCCACGTGCAGGTGAGGGACGCCGGGAAGGTGTCGGCGACCGCCGCCGACGGGTTGGCGCTGGGCCCGGCGTTGGAGGCGGTGATGGTGTAGGTCACCGAGCCCCCCGGCGTCGCGGCGGTGACGCCGTCGGTCTTGGTGACGCCGAGGTCCGCTCCCGGCTCGGCCAGCGTCCAGTCGGAGAACGAGGAGACCCCGGTCACCATGGCGGTGTTGGCCGCGGTGTTGATCACCCCGCCCAGGTCGGTGAAGCTCGGCGGGTCGTGCCGGAAGACATGGAGGTTGGACTCGGTCACCGTGCCCGGGATGTCGGCCGGATCGAGGTAGCTGAAGGTGAGGTCGGCGGTGATGCCGGTCGCCGTCAGCAGCCAGTAGCGGGTGATCGCCTTGGTCCCCGCCGGCAGGCTCGGGTCGATCGTCTGGACGGCCCTCACCGTGACGTCGGCCGGGAAGGTGCCGGCGGTGACGTTGAAGACGACCGGCGTGTAGCCGTTGGTGGTGCCCACCTCGAAGGTCACGCTGGCGGCTGCCTGCACGGCCTTCTTGAAGTTGCCGTCGACGTAGCCGTTGGTGCGGGTCACGGTGCCGGCCGCGGAGTTGAAGTAGAGCGTGTTCGCCCCGGTGACGATGGGTCCGCTCGGCGCGGGAGGCGCCGCCGAGGGATCGCCGAGGCGGAGCGCTCCCGCCCCGGCGCCGTTCACGGTGACGTCTCCGCCGGCGATGGTGACGCCGTTCGGGTTGGTGAAGGCGAGCGTATTGAGGGTGCGCGAGGGCGGCATCTCGTTGCCGGTGGTGCGGGCGGTGAGCTCCGGAGCGTAGAGCAGGACCACCCCGCCCGTTCCCGCATTGAAGACCGGCGGCACGTCGAAGGCGGTGACCGGCTGGGCCTCTGCCGTCACGCCGAGCTGAACGACCGCGGTCGTCGCGCCGCCGTTGCCGATGGTGATCTTGTTGGAGTTGACGGTGCCGCCGGCGAAGAAGTTCACCCGCGCGACGATCACCTGGTTGTTGGAGGTGAAGGCCACGTTGCCGACGTTCTGGACGCTCATCGCGGTCACCGGCGCCGTGGTGACGCCGGTGCCGGTGTAAGTCTGCGCTCCCTGCCCGTTGTCGAACCAGACGAGGTTGCTGCTCGCGCCGGTGGCGGTCAGCGTGCCGTTGTTGGTCAGCGTCGGCCCGGCCATGAGGAACGTCGTGTTGCCGGTGTTGAAGACGGCGCCGGTATTGATGGTGACGTTGAGGGAGATGTTGTTGAAGTTGACGAGGGTGGTCGACATCGTCCCGGTGTGGTTGGCCGAGGTGTTGGTGACCACCAGGTTGGGCAGCACGCCGCGCAGGTTGAAGGTCTTCGCCGCGCCCGAGGCGGCGTTGCCGAGCTGCAGGGTGCCGCCGGTCACGCCGGCGATCCCCCCGCCGGCCTGGTTCCGGTAGTCGATCGCGGTGGCGTTGATCTGGGTGACGATGGTGCCGCCGCTCATCGTGACGGCGGAGTTGACCGAGGTCCCGAGGTCGAAGCTGCCGAGCGTCGCCGAGGCGTTACCGATGGTGCAGACGGTGATGGTGCCGGCGGTCTGCGTATAGGTGACGGCGTTGCCCGCCGCGGCGACGCCGAAGCGGCCGGTGGCGTTCACCGCGCCGCCCTCGACGACGACCGAGCTGCCGGTGGCGAAGCCCATCGCGTTGCCGGTCGCCGTGCCGACGTTGAAGGTGCCCTGCGAGATCCGCAGCAGACCGCTGTCGGTTGCCGTGCCGGCCTGGCCGGCGACGGTGTAGTTCGGATTGTTCAGCCAGAACCCGAAGCTCGCCGGGATGGTGTAGCCGGCGGCGGCGAAGACGCGGCTGGTGCCGGTGAAGGTGCCGGAGATCTTGAGCGTGCCGTTCGCCATCACCAGCCAGCCGCCGACGACGGTGTCCGTCGTCACCCCGCGGACGGTGAAGCTGGACGGCATCAGCTCGACGACCGCCGCCGGCGTGATGCCCTTGTTGACCGTGATCTGGCGAATGTCGGTGGTGGCGCCGGTCCCCGCGAACGAGGTGTTCGCCGTGCCGGTGAAGGTGATGATGGCGCCCGCGGTGTCGGCGTTGGTCGAGAAGTCGAGCGTCCCGTTGTTGGTGAGGCTGCCGCCGAGGCTGAGGTTGTGGCCGGTCTGCGTGCCGGCGGGGTTCGACTGCAGCGTCGCGCCGCCCTGGACCGTGACGTCGGTGGCGACGGTGAGCGTCCGCGCCGTCGTCTGCTCGAACTGCAGGGTGCCGGCGACCGCCACCGAGTAGGCGACGGCGGCGGTGTCGATCGTCACCGTCGTTCCGGAGGCGATGGTCACTGCGTCGTTGCCGGTGGGGACGACGCCCGTCGACCAGGTCGCCGGGCTGCTCCACAGGCCGCTGCCGAGCGAGGCGTTGGGGGTCGGCGTCGCGGTCGCCTGGCTGCCGGCGATGAACGCCGTGTTGCCCTCGTTCACCGCGTAGACCCGCCAGGAGTAGGTGGTGGCGCCGAGTAGCCCGCTGGCGGTGAAGCTGGTGGCGTTCTGCGCCGCGGTGCTGAGGAAGGCGAAATTCACCCCGTCGGTCGAGATGTAGACGGCATAGCCGGTCTCGTTCGAGGAGTCGGTCCAATTGAGCGTCATGCCGGTCGCCGAGACGGCGGTGAAGGTGAGCGGCCCGCCGGGCGGATTGACCGCCGGCGGCGACAAGAGGAACGTACGGCGGACGCCGTTCGCCGCCGAGGTGAGGACGGTCTCCGCGCCGGCCACGTAGAGGTTGTTGACCGGCGTCGCCGAGGCGCCGCTGAAGCTGGGCGCCGGCGTGCCGCTCTGCGCGGCGGTGATCGAGCCGACGGTGCCGACCGCGTTGTTCGACGAGAAGCCCATCTGCGGGCTCTGCGAGTTGGGGTCCGCCGCGCCGGCGGCGCTCATCGACATCGAGCCGTAAGCGAATTCGATGCTGCCGGCGGTCTCCGTGAGGCGGACCTGGTAGGTGAGATCGGCGGTGCCGCCGGCGTTGAAGTCCGCCTGCATGTTGAGCCATTCGACGGTGAGCACGCGGTTCGGCGCCGAGCCGGTGACCTTGAAGTGCACCTTGCCGTCGCCGGCGTGGGTCCGCTGGTCGGCGCCGTAGGCGGTGACGAGCGACTGGCCGGCCTGCGCCAGCGGGTCGTAGAGGGTGGTGCCGATCACCGCCGCGCCGAAGCGCAGCGAGCCGTTCGAGTTCACCGAGAAGCGGTCCTGGCGGACGCCCATGAAGTAGAAGTCGAAGCCGATCAGCGTCACCGGCGACGCGACGTCGTCCTGGTCGGCCGGGATGAGCGTCGTCGTGCCGCTGCTCATGTCGGTCAGCGAGCCGGCCGTCGTGGTGGTGAACGAGTAGTTGGCGGCGTTGGCCTGCGCCTCCAGCCGCGGCGCGCCGAGACCGATCGCCAACAGCGCTGCCGCGAGCACGAGCTTGATCTTCATCGCCGCCACTCCTCTCGGAATCCAGGCGGACCTGGACCCCTGACACCGGTCCACACGAGCACCGCAATCTAGCCTCGGAAAGCGAGGGGACGATACCACGCGGCGGAGGCCGGGACCGGGCCGCCGCCGCCGGGGCGGGCTCGGGTAGCGGGCTGCCTTCGACCCGGATCGGGGCGACTTCTCCGCCGTCCAGGAGAGCCGAACGGCTTCCTCGTCAACACCCCGGCGCTCCCCGCCACGCGCCCTGCGCGTGTCTCAGGGCGCTGTCGGAGGTTTTTCCGATTCAGGAACGGGGATGTTGAGCAGAAGCTCGCCGAAGGGGCTGAGCTCGCCGGTGGCGCACGAGGCGTCGCTACCTCCCGGTAACAGGCCGCTCGCCGCGACGAGGGAGCCCGTCTTCCAGCAGGCCGTGTAGCGACCCGGCTCGAGCATCGGCAGGACGAAGCGCGCCGCGCTCGGCTGCACGGTTCCGTTGATCGCCGCCCAGTCGAGGAGCGGGGTCGGGTAGGGGAGCAGGTACTCGTGGAACAGGCTGGTGGAGCCGCGCAGCCAGGGAGCTTCGGCCGCGGCGCGCGAGGCGTACTCCACCACCACCGTGCCGCCGACCTGGCTCACCGGAATGACGAGAGGAGCACTGCTCCGCGCGTCGACGCGAAGCTGCGTCACGGCGTAGCCTGGCGGCATGACGGTGAGCTGGAGGCCTTGGGTCTCGGCCGGCAGCCGGAGCTCGAAGACGCCGTTGACGTCCGAGTAGGCGCTGGGCTCGACGCTCGAGAGAGGCCGCGCGGCTTGTTCGATCAATCCCGTGACCTTGGCGCCGGGCAGCGGATCGCCGGCCGGCGTGACGACCTGTCCGGAGACCAGGATGCGCTTTCTGAGCACGAGATGGACCGCCTCGACCGCCTGATGATCGGCGAGGGAGATCTCGACGCTGTCGGCGAACAGTCCGTCGGCCCCTCCCGCGGCCTGCGCCTCGAATCGCCAGGTCCCCGGGTCGAAGCCCTTGAACTCGAACCCGCCGTCGGGAGCGACCGCGACAGCCGACGCCACCTGATCGCCGACCGCCATCACGTCGGCCTTGGGGACCGCGCGGCCCTGGTCGTCCTGGACGTCGCCGCGCACGGTGGTGTCGGGCAGCTCGATCGTCACCTTGGCGGCCCGTGTGCCGGGCACCTCGCGGATCGCGAGATTTTTCACCCAGCCGGAGATGTGAAGGGGTGCGTTCTCGACCTGAACGTCCCAGGATGGGCGTTGCGGCAGCACCACGGCGAAGCGGCCCTTCCGATCGCTGCGGGCGGCGACCCGCTGGGCGCCGTTCTGGCCGCCGAACCAGAGCAGCGACTCGAGAGGATCGTCGCCGATAGCGACCGTCCCTTCGACCTCGACCAGCGGCAGATGGACTTCGTAGGGGGCCATGCCAGGCTGCAGCGAGAGGTCCTTGAAGGCCCACCGCGAGCTGTATGCGCCGCGGACCTCGAGGACATAGTCGCCCGGCTCCACGGCGTCGGCGCGCCAGACCCCGTCGCTCGCGGCGACCGAGCGAGAGACCACGTCGAGCTGGCCGGGGACCGCCCCGCGTTTCCACAGCACGATCTGCCACCTGGTTCCATAGGGGTCAGCCGGCGGCTCGAGGCGCGCCTCGAAGCGCACCGCCGGCTGGAGCTGGATCGGCCGCGGCTCGGTCTCGGCATTGGCGTAGACGAGAACGGGGAACAATCTCGTCGGCGCGTATCCGGGATGGCGGACGACCAGCACGTAGCCGCCGGGAGCGACCGCCGAGAATTCGAAGAAACCGCGCGTGTTGACCTTCGTCTGGACGGTCCGTTCCTCCCGCCGGCCGGACTCGGCCGCTGTCGAGGGAACGCCGGCGACCTGCGGCGCCAGCTCCACCGAGCCGTCCTGGAAGCGGAAGTCGCGCGCCGGAGCGTCGACCCAGCCCACGACGGACGATCCCGGCCTGAGCTGCAGGCTGCCGAGCTCCAGCTTGCCGTGCAGCGGGACGAGGACACCCCAGCGGTACACCGTGAGGAATCCGCGCGCCCGCAGGCGAAGGTCGAGCGAGCCGGCTGGCAGGTCGCAGCGGAAGTGCCGTTCGACGATGGCGCAGCTCTCGGCGGTCTCTTCGAGGGCGTGCGCAGCTCCCGGCGCCGAGCGGAATCGCAAGGTCAGGGCAGGCGGCACCGCCTCGCCGCCGGGCATGACGACCTCGCCGGCGAGCGCACCGGCCGGCAGGAGCTCGACGGGCCTCGCAACCTGTCCACCGACGACGATCCGGGGAGCGCTCCAGTACCCTTGGACTCCCACCGACAGCTGCCAAGCCGAACCCGGTGGCACGTCGGGCTCGGCGGTTCCGGGAACGGAAGCGCTGAGCGATCGCGCCTCGACCCCGGCGCCGTTCAGCGGCGCCAGGGTCAACTTCGCTGTGAGGGCTTTACCGGCCGCGCTGGGTGGCAGACGGAGAGCGATCGTCAGGGGCACCGAGCCCGCCGGAACGGCGAGGAAAGCACCCAGCAGCAGAAGGAATCTCTCCTTCATCGTGGCCGAGAGGTCAGGGATTGACCTTGCAGGAGTTCCCGGCGGCCACGCACTTCGAGGGGAAAGTTCCGACGCTCGTCTGAGAGCAGGAATCGAACCCCTGCTGGCCGGCATTGGTCTTGACGCACTGACCGCCCTTCGTGCCATCCGGCGCTGTCACATCACTACAGAGCCAACAGGTCGTGCTGTTGTCGGCCGGAGGATTGCCCGAGCCCCCGTTGCAGAACGGATCGCTCGGCCCCAGGCAGGGGCTGCAATCGCCAGGGCATTGGTTCTGCGGGGTAGCGCGCGTCGCGCTCGCCGGCGTCAGCGCTCCGCCGACGACAATTCCGAGAAGTCCCAGCCATACGTGTCTGCGTCGCATCGGGATCCTCCTCTCGGGATGCTAGCATTTTCGTTTGTTCTACACCCCGACTCCGGCCAGCCGCGGCCTGGGTGACCTCCGGCGGCAGATCGCCTAGGATTGAGTCGTGATGCGATCCGAATCGGGGCGGGCGTCGTGATCTCGGCCCGCGAGGCGCTCGAACGGCTGCGCGAGGGGAACCGGCGCTTCGTCGCCGAGGTGCAGAGCGACGAGACCTCGAGCGTCCGGACGCGCCGCTACGAGCTCATCGCCGAGCAGGAGCCGTTCGCGGTCCTCCTCGGCTGCTCGGACTCCCGCGTGCCGGCGGAGATCGTCTTCGACCAGGGCCTTGGCGACCTCTTCGTCATCCGCGTCGCCGGCAACGTCGTCGCCTCGTCGCAGATCGGCAGCGTCGAGTTCGCCGCCGCGCGCTTCGGCACCCGCCTGGTGGTGGTGCTCGGCCACTCGCGCTGCGGGGCGGTCACGGCGACGCTCGAGGAGCTGCAGCGGCCGACCGACAACCAGTCGCCCAACCTGCGCTCGATCGTCGACCGCGTCCGCCCCTCCGTCGAGGCCCTCCTGGCGACCGACCTCCGCCACGACCTTGACAAGCTGGTCGACCTGGCCGTCCGCGCCAACATCCGCGCCTCGGCGAATCAGCTCCGCCACGGCTCGGCCCTCCTCGAGAGGCTGATCCAGGACGACGGCCTGGTCGTCGTCGGCGCCGAGTATTCGCTGGAGACCGGAGCCGTCGACTTCTTCGACGGCCTGCCGCCGGCCGGCTGAGGCAGCGGCGAGCGCCGGCCGACCCCCTCCCGCAGAATCTTTTTCGAATCTTTGTCGATGCGCCGGCCGATCCCGGCGCGTTTCCCAGATGGCGGCGCACTGTACTAGGGAGTCCGGCGGCGCTGCCCTTGCGATCCGCCCGACGACCGACTGGACGCCCGAGCCCAGAAGGACTCGTCAGGGAGCGATCCTGACCTACCCCCAAGGCGAGACGACGAGGCCGCCGGAGACGGCGGGGACCACGGAGCTGCCGCTCTCCTTTGCCCAGGAGCGCCTGTGGTTCATCGACCGCCTGCTGCCGGGGAGCCCCGCCTACAACATCCCGCTGGCGATCGAGCTGGCGGGCGACCTCGACCGCGCCGCCTGGGCGCTGGCGCTCGGCGAGGCGCGCCGACGGCACGAGTCCCTGCGCACCACCTTCGCCGAGGGCCGCAGCGGCGTCGTGCAGCGGATCGCGCCGGAGGAGGAGGCGCCGCCGCCGCTGGCTGAGATCGACCTCGCCGGCCTCGCCGCGGCGCGCGGCGACCGCGAGGCCGAGCGGCTGATCGCCGAGGAGGCGCGGCGGCCGTTCGATCTCCGGCGAGGACCGCTGCTGCGCGCCGCCGTCGTCGCCATCGCCGCCATGCCTGGACCCCGGGCCATCGCCCTCCTCACCGTCCACCACATCGTCGCCGACGGTTGGTCGATCGCCGTCCTCCTCGGCGAGCTGGCGGCGCTCTATGCCGCCTTCGCGGACGGCAGGGCCTCGCCGCTCCCCGAGCCCGAGGTCCAGTACGGCGACTACGCCGTCTGGCAGCGCGAGTGGCTGACCCCCGAGATCCTGGGCGAGCTGGCGGCCCACTTCAGCGGCGTCCTCGCCGGGGTGCCCGCGGTCCTCGCCCTCCCCACCGACCGGCCGCGGCCCCCCGTGCAGAGCTTCCGCGGCAGGCGGCGCGCCATCGACCTCGACGCCGACCTCGTCGCCCGCCTCTCTCGGCGCGGACGGGAGAGCGGGGCGACCCTCTTCATGACCCTCCTCGCCGGCCTCGCGGCGCTCCTCCACCGCCGCTCGGGAGCCGCCGCGATCCCCATCGGCCTGCCGGTCGCCGGGCGCGGCCGGACCGAGCTCGAGGGCCTCGTCGGCCTCTTCGTCAACACCGTCGTCGTCTGCCCGCGGGTGTCGCCCGCCGAGAGCTTCCGCGCCCTCCTGGCGCGGGTGCGGGAGGAGGCCCTCGCCGCCTACGAGCGCGAGAGCCTGCCGTTCGAGAAGCTGGTCGAGGCGCGCCGGGCCGGCTCGTCGCTCTCCCACAACCCGATCGTCCAGGTCCTCTTCGACTATCAGGCGGAGCCGACCGCGCCGCCGCGCTTCCCGGGCCTGGCGAGCAACTTCATCGACGTCGAGCTCGGCGCCGCGCACGCCGACCTCGCCCTCTCCGCCGAGCCCAGCGACGGCGGCCTCGCCGCCAGCCTCGAGCTGGCGAGCGACCTCTTCGACGGCTCGACCGGCGCCCGGCTGCTCGCCGAGTGGCAGGAGCTCCTCGCCGGCGTCGCCGAGGACGCCGAGAGCCCGATCGCCGAGCTGCCCCTCCTCGGCGCCGCAGCGCGCCACCAGATCCTCGGCGAGTGGAACGACACCGCCCGCGGCGCCGCGGACCCGGCGGCCGCGCGCATGGCGCGGCTGGAGCGGCTCTTCGAGCGCCAGGCGGCGGCGGCGCCCGACGCGATCGCCGCCGTCGCCGACCGCGAGGCGGTCACCTACGGCGAGCTCGACCGGCGGGCGGCCGCCCTCGCCGCCGTCCTCCGCCGGCTCGGCGTCGGGCCCGACGCGCCGGTCGCCATCCTGCTGCCGCGGACGCCCGAGGTCCTCGCCGCCTTCTTCGGCGTGCTCAAGACCGGGGCCGCCTACCTGCCGCTCGACCCGGCCTACCCGCAGCACCGCCTCGCCGCCATGCTCGAGGACGCCGGGCGGCCGGTGCTCGTCACCCGCCGCGGCGCCGCCCTGGCGGGCGAGGTCGCGACAGCCGCCGGCGGCGTCGTCTTCCTGGATGACGTCGCGACGGACCTCGCGACGGCCGGCGAGACGGCGTCTGCCCTGCCGGCGGCAACCGCTGCCATGGCGGTCGACGGCCTCGCCTACATCCTCTACACCTCGGGCTCGACCGGCCGGCCGAAGGCGGTCGGCTGCACCCACCGCGGCGTCGCCAGCCTGGCGGCCGAGATGGCGCGGCGGCGGCCGCTGGCGCCGGGCTTCACCGCCAGCCTGTGGGCGAGCCTCTCCTTCGACGCCTCGGTCTACGAGATCTACACCGCGCTCGCCGACGGCGGCCGCCTGGAGATCGCTCCCGACGCCGTGCGGCCGGACGCCGCGGCGCTCCTCGATTGGATCGACGAGCGGCAGATCGAGAGCGCCTACCTGCCGCCCTTCTCGCTCGCCGAGCTGGCGCGGCGGCTGGAGGCCGGGGGGGAGACGTCGTTGGCGCGGGTCATCGTCGGCGTCGAGCCGATCCCGGAGCCGCTGCTGGCGCGGATCGCCCGGCACGCCCCGCGCCTCACCCTGGTCAACGGCTACGGCCCGACCGAGGCGACGGTCTGCTGCACGATCCACGCGGTCGGCCCGCATGCCGCCGGCGGCGGCGCGGCGCCGATCGGCTGGGCGCTGCCGGACGAGCGCGTCCACCTCCTCGACCGCGGCCTCCAGCCGGTGCCCATCGGCGTGCCCGGCGAGCTCTTCGTCGCCGGCTGGGGGCTCGCCCGCGGCTACCTCGGTCGGCCGGAGGCGACGGCCGAGCGCTTCCTGCCCGACGCCTTCGCCGGCGCGGCCGAGCCCGGCGGCAGGCTCTACCGCACCGGCGACCTGGCGCGCCGGCGGCCCGACGGCGTCCTCGAGTTCCTCGGCCGCGTCGACCACCAGATCAAGCTGCGCGGCTTCCGCATCGAGCCGGGCGAGATCGAGGCGGCTCTCGCCGCCCACCGCGCGGTCGCCGCCGCGGCGGTGGGGCGCCGCGACGACGGGCCGACGGGCGGCCGGCTGGCGGCCTACGTCGTCCTCACCCCCGGCGCGGCGGTCACCGGCGCCGACCTCGCCGAGCACCTGCGCGAGCGCCTCCCCGCCCACATGGTGCCGACCGAGTGGACGGCGGTCGAGTCGCTGCCGCTCACCCCGCAGGGGAAGCTCGACCGCGCCGCCCTGCCGCGCGCCGTCCCCCGCCCCTGGACCGCCGGCAGCCGCGCCGCCGCCTACGCGCCGCCGCGCAGCCGCCTCGAGGAATCCATCACCGCGCTCTGGGCCGAGCTCCTCGGGCTCCGGCGGGCGGGCATCCACGACGACTTCTTCGCCGCCGGCGGCCACTCGCTCCTCGCCGCCCAGGCGGCGGCGCGGCTGCGCGGGACCCTCGGCGTCGAGCTGCCGGCGACGGCGCTCTTCGCGGCGCCGACGCCGGCCGGCCTCGCCCGCTGGATCGAGCAGGCGGCCGCGCCGCCCGCTCCCGGCGTCGGGCGGGCGCCGGCGGCGGCGCGGGCCGCGCCGCCGCTCGCCTTCGCCCAGGAGCGCCTCTGGCTCCTCGATCAGCTCAACCCGGGGGCCGCCACCTACAACCTGCCCTTCGCGCTCGACCTCGCCGGGCCGCTCGACCTCGCCGCCTGGGCGGCCGCCGTCGCCGCCGTGCGCGCCCGGCACGAGGCCCTCCGCACGCGCTTCCGCGCCGTCCCCGGCGCGGCGCGCGGGGCGGCGGCGGCGGTGCAGGTGATCGATCCCGTGGACTCGTCCGGCCACGCGCCCGGTTCCGACACCTCTCTCCTCGACCTCTCCGGCCTCGCCGCGCCGTTCCGCGCCGCCGAGGCGGCGCGGCGCACCGCCGAGGAGGCGCGCCGTCCCTTCGACCTCGCCGCCGGGCCGCTCCTGCGCTCCGCGCTCCTCCGCCTCGGCGCGGCGGAGCACCGCGCCCTCCTCTCCTTCCACCACATCGTCTGCGACGGCTGGTCGGCCGGCGTGCTGGTGCGCGAGCTCGCGGCGCTGTACGGCGCGGCGGCGGCGGCCGCGCCTCCGGCGCTGCCGGCCCTCCCCGTGCAGTACGCCGACTATTCGCTCTGGCAGCGGCGCTCGCTCGCCGGCGAGGCGCTGGCGGGCCAGCTCGCCTACTGGCGGCAGCGCCTCGCCGGCGACCTCACTCTCGAGCTGCCGGTCGACCGCCCGCGCCCATCGCGCGAAGCGCGCGGCGAGATCCGCGGCGGCGAGCTGCTGGCGGATCTGCCGGCGGAGCTCGCCGAGCGGCTCGCCGGGCTCGGCCGCGCCGCCGGCGCGACGCCTTTCATGACGCTCCTCGCCGGCTTCGCGGCCTTCCTCCACCGCCTGACCGGGCAGCCGGCGATCGCCGTCGGCGCGCCGGTCGCCAACCGCGACCGCCCCGAGATCGAGGGGCTGATCGGCTTCTTCGTCAACACCCTGGTGCTGGTCGCCGATCTCTCCGGCGAACCGTCGTTCGCCGCGCTGCTCGACCGCGTGCGCGAGACGGCTCTCGCCGCCTATGCCCACCAGGACCTCCCCTTCGACAAGCTGGTCGCCGAGCTGCGCCCGGAGCGCCCGCTCGACGGCACGCCGCTGCTGCGCGTCGTCCTCTCGCTCAACCCGCCGCTGCCGCGGTTTTCGGTGCCGGAACAGCCGGCGCCGGCTCTGCGCGGCGCGGTGCGCGAGGTCCACACCGGCACCGCCAAGTTCGACCTCTTCCTCGCCTTCACGGAGGAGGAGGAGGAGGGCCGACTCGCCGGCGCCTGGGAGTACCGTGCCGACCTCTTCGACCGCACCACCGTCGCCCGCTTCGCCGGCGGCCTCGGCGAGCTCCTCGCCGCCGCCGCCGCCGACCCCGAGCGGCCGGTCGCCCGGCTCGACCTCCTCGGCGAGGCGGCGCGGCACCAGCTCACCCGCGAGTGGAACGACACCGCCGCCGACTTCCCGCGCCGCGCCACGCTCGGCGAGCGCTTCGCACGCCAGGCGGCGCGGGCGCCGGAGCGCACCGCCCTCCTCGGGCCGGCGCCGGGCGAGGCGATGAGCTACGGCGAGCTCGACCGCCGCTCGACGGCGCTGGCGCGGCGCCTGGCGGCGCGCGGCGTCGGGCCGGAGACGCGCGTCGCGCTCCTCCTCGGGCGCTCGGTCGATCTCATCGTCGCCATCCTCGCCACCGTCAAGGCGGGCGGCGCCTACGTGCCGCTCGACCCCGCCTACCCTACCGCCCGCCTGGTCTTCATGCTCGGCGACTCGGGCGCCGAGATCCTCGTCACCCACCGCGGCCTCGCCGCGCGCCTGGCGGCGCCCGGTCTCGCGGTGCTCGACCTCGATCGCCCCGACCTCGAAGCGCTCGATCCCGCAGCGCTCGATCGCGAGCGGCCGGCCGCCGCCGCCGACCATCTCGCCTACGTGATGTACACCTCGGGCTCGACCGGACGGCCGAAGGGCGTCGGCGCCACCCACGCCAACGTCATCCGGCTGGTGGAGGGAGCGCGCTACGTCCGCTTCGGGCCGGAGCAGGTCTTCCTGCAGCTGGCGCCGGCGTCGTTCGACGCCTCGACCCTGGAGATCTGGGGACCGCTCCTCCACGGCGGCCGGCTCGCCATCGCGCCGCATGGGCGGACGGCGCTCGCCGAGCTGGCGGCGGCGATCCGGCAGCATGGCGTCACGACGCTCTGGCTCACCACGGGCCTCTTCCATCAGATGGTCGACGAAGAGCTCGCCGGCCTGGCGCCGCTCGCCCAGCTGATGACGGGGGGCGACGCGATGTCGCCGCCGCGCGCCCGCGCCGCCGTCGCCCGCCTCGCCGCGACGGCGGTGATCAACTTCTACGGTCCCACCGAGGGGACCACCTTCGCCTCCTTCGAGCCGCTCCGCGCCGACAGCGGCACCCCGGGCACCGCGGTGCCGATCGGACGGCCGATCGACAACGCCCGCATCCACCTGCTGGATCTCCTCGGCGAGCGGGTGCCGATCGGCCAGCCGGGCGAGCTCTACGTCGGCGGCGACGGCGTCGCGCGCGGCTACTTCGATCGCCCCGAGCTGACCGCCGAGCGCTTCGTCCCCGACCCCTGGCCGGAGCGCCCCGGCGACCGCCTCTACCGCACCGGCGACCGCGTGCGCCGGCTCGCCGACGGCCGCCTCGACTTCCTCGGCCGCACCGACGCGCAGGTCAAGATCGCCGGCCAGCGCATCGAGCCGGGCGAGGTCGAGACGGCGCTCGCCCGCCACCCGCGGGTGCTGCAGTGCGCCGTGGCGGTCGAGGGCACCGACGCCGGCGACAAGCGCCTCGTCGCCTTCGCCGTCGCCGCCGCTGATAACCCGGGCGATCCGCCGCTCACGCCGCGCGCGCTGCGCGCCTGGCTCGCCGAGCGGCTGCCCGAGGCGATGGTGCCGGCGCGCCTCCTCCTCTTGGACGCGCTGCCGTCGAACGCCAACGGCAAGATCGACCGCGCCGCCCTGGCGCGGCTGGCTTCCGGCGCCGCAGGCGATGCCGGAGGCGAGGCGGCGGAGACGCCGCGGCCGGCCGGCGGCGATCCGGTGGTCGAGCTCCTGCTCGGGCTGTGGGCGGACCTCCTCGGGCGGGAGCGGATGGGCGTCGGCGACAGCTTCTTCGACCTCGGCGGTCACTCGCTCCTCGGCACGCGGCTGGTCGCCCGCATCCGCCACCTCTTCGGCGTCGAGCTGTCGCTGCGCGCGCTCTTCGAGGAGCCGACGGTCGCCGGCCTCGCGGCGCGCATCGCCGAGGCGCAGGGCGGCCCGCCGCCGCGGCCGCTCGCCGCCGCCGCGCGGGCTGCCGACCGGCCGCACCTGGCGCCGGCCTCGCTCGCCCAGCGGCGGCTCTGGTTCCTGCAGCGGCTGGCGCCCGCGGGCTTCTTCCTCAACGTCCCCCATGCTCTCCGCCTGCGCGGCGACCTCTCGCCGGCCGTCCTCGCCCGCTGCCTGACGGAGATCGCCGCCCGCCACGAGCCGCTGCGCACGACCTTCGTCGCCCGCGGCGGCGAGCCGATGCAGCGCATCGCGCCGGCGGTGCCGCCGCCGGCCGTCGCCCTGCCGCTGGCCGACCTCGGCGACCTCGCTGCAGCTGGCGGCGGCGGCGGTCTCATCGCCCGCGAGGGCGAGGCGCGGCGGCTCGCCCGCGCCGTCGCCGAGCACCCCTTCGACCCGGCGCGCGGGCCGCTGCTGCGCACCCTCCTCGTCCGCCTCGGGCCGGCCGACCACCTCCTCGTCCTCGTCCCCCACCACCTGATCTTCGACGGCTGGTCGATGGGCGTCCTCTTCCGCGAGCTGGCGGCGCTCTACGACGCCTTCGCCGGCGGCCACCCGTCGCCTCTCCCGCCGCTCGCGGTCGCCTACTCCGACCACTCCGAGTGGCAGCGCGCCGAGCTCGACGGCGCGGCGCGCGAGCGCCAGCTCGCCTACTGGCGGGAGCGGCTCGCCGGTCTCGGCGCCCTCGACCTGCCGACCGACCGGCCGCGCCCGCCGCTGCCGCTCTTCCGCGGCGGCGTCGTCGCCTGCATGTTGCCCGCGGCGCTCGCCGCCGACCTCGCCGCGCTCTGCCGCCGCGAGGGGGTGACCCTCTTCATGGCGCTCCTCGCGGCGTGGGAGCTGGCGCTCGCCCGCCTCTCCGGGCAGCGCGACTTCCCCGTCGGCGTCCCCGTCGCCGGCCGCGGCCGGCCGGAGATCGACGAGCTGATCGGCTTCTTCGTCAACACCCTGGTGCTGCGCGCCGACCTCGGCGGCGACCCCCTCGTCAGCGATCTCCTGGCGCGCACCCGCGAGGCGGCGCTCGGCGCCTACGCGCATCAGGATCTGCCCTTCGAGGAGGTGGTCCTCGCCCTCAAGCCCGAGCGCCACACCGCCGTCAATCCGCTCTTCGACGTCGCCCTCTCCCTCGACGAGGCGACGGCGCCGGCGGCGCTCCCCGGCCTCGCCGCCGAGCTGTTCGACTTCGAGGCGGACATCGCCCACTTCGAGCTCACCCTGGTCGCCCGCCGCGACGCCGCGGCGCGCGGCGGCGGCGTCACCCTCGCCCTCAGCTACCGGCGCGACCTCTTCGACCGCACCACCGCGGCGCGCCTCCTCGAGGGCCTCTCGGTCCTCCTCGCGGCGGCGGTCGCCGCCCCCGAGCAGCCGGCGCTGGCGCTGCCGTTCTGGGGCGAGGCGGCGCGCCATCAGGTGCTCCGCGAGTGGAACGACGCGCCGACCGCGCCGGCGGGCGAGGCCTCCGATCCGGTCGATCGCCTGGTCGCCGCGGCGGCGGAGCGGGCGCCGTGGCGCCCGGCGGTGGTCGGCCTCGACGGCGCCGTGAGCTACGGCGAGCTCGCCGCGCGCGCCGCCCGCCTCGCCGGCCGCCTGCGCTCGCTCGGCGTGGCGCCGGGCTCGGCGGTCGCCGTCGTCCTCGAGCGCTCGCCGGAGCTCGCCGTCGCCGCCCTCGCCGTGCTCGCCGCGGGAGCCGCCTACCTCACCCTCGATCCCGGCCTGCCCGCCGCCCGGCTGGCCGAGATCCTCGCCGACTCCGCCGCGGCGGCCGCCATCACCGGTGCCGCGGCGGCCCGCCGCCCCGGCGTCTGGGGCGCGCTGCCGGTGCTGGTCGAAGAGCCGGCGGAGGCGGGAGAGGTGGCGGATGCGGGGGAGCCGGGAGAGCCGGCGCTCGAGCCGCCGCCGCACTCAGCCGGCGAGCTCGCCTATGCGATCTACACCTCCGGCTCGACCGGCCGGCCGAAGGGGGTCGAGCTGACCCATGGCGGGCTCGCCAACCTGGTCGCCTGGCACCGCGACCGCTACGCGGTGACGGCCGAGGACCGCGCCTCGTGGGTGGCGAGCCCGGGCTTCGACGCCTCGGTCTGGGAGCTCTGGCCCTACCTCGCCTGCGGCGCCGCGCTCCACGTGCCGCCGCCGGCGGTCGCCCGCTCGCCGCGCGAGCTCCTCGCCTGGCTGGCGGCGGCCGGCATCACCATCACCTTCCTGCCGACGCCGCTCGCCGAGGCGGTGCTCGGCCTGCCGCGGCCGCCGGGCCTCGCCCTGCGCCTGCTGCTGACCGGCGGCGACCGCCTCCGCCAGGCGCCGGCGGCCGATCCGGGGTTCGTCCTCGTCAACCACTACGGCCCCACCGAGTCGACGGTGGTGGCGACCGCGGCGGCGATCGCGGCCGATCGGCGGCCGGCGGGGACGGCGCCGCCGGTGCCTCCAACCATCGGGCGGCCGATCGCAGGCGTCGCCGCTTTCCTCCTCGACCGCGACCTCCAGCCGCTGCCGATCGGCGGCCGCGGCGAGATCTGCCTCGGCGGCAGCGGCCTGGCGCGCGGCTATCTCGGCCAGCCGGCGCTCACCGCCCTCCGCTTCGTGCCCCACCCCTTCGCCGGCGCCCCCGGCGAGCGCCTCTATCGCAGCGGCGATCTGGCGCGCCTCCTCGCCGACGGCAGGATCGACTTCCTCGGCCGCACCGACGGCCAGGTCAAGGTGCGCGGCTTCCGCGTCGAGCTGGGGGAGATCGAGGCGCGCTTGGTGGCCCACCCGGCGGTCCGCGCCGCGGCGGTGGTCGTCGAGGGCGGCGCGGCCGCGGCGCGGCTCGTCGCCTGCGTCGTGCCGCGCAGCGGCGGTCCGCTGCCGGCGGCGGCGCTCCGCGAGCACCTCCGCGCCGCCCTCCCCGACTACATGGTCCCGGCGCTCTTCGCCGCGGTCGACGCCCTGCCGCTCACCGCGCAGGGGAAGCTCGACCGCGCCGCCCTCGCCGAGCTCGCTCTCGCCCACGCCGCGGCGGCCGCCGCGGCAGCGCCGGCCGCCGCGAGCCCGCCCTCCGGCCGCCTCGAGATGCTGCTCGCCGAGATCTGGCGCGAGGTGCTCCGGCTGCCGGGCTCCGCCGCGCGCCTGGGCGCCGAGGACAACTTCTTCGACCTCGGCGGGCAGTCGCTCGCCATGGTCGCCGTCCACGAGCGGCTGCAGGAAGAGCTGGGGATCGAGATCCCGCTCGTCGAGCTCTTCGAGCACAGCACGATCCGCTCGCTCGCCGCCCGTCTCGCCGGCAGCGACCCCGGCCATGCCGGCGAGGTCGCCGGCGTCGCCGCGCGCGCCGAGCTACAGCGCAACGCCCCGGCCTGGAAGGAGCGCGCCCGCCAGGCGCGACGCCCGCCGGCCGCCAGCGGACACCATGAATCTTGAGGCCGCAATCGCCGCCTCGCGAGGGATGCCGCCATGATCCGCATCAAGCTGGTCAACATGCCCTTCTCCGACGTCGAGATCCCGTCGCTCGCCCTCACCCAGCTGCAGGCGATGGTGGCGAGGCGGTGCGGCGACCGCGCCGAGGTCGAGATCTGCTACGCCTCGCACCAGTTCTGCCGCCATCTCGGCCTCGACCTCTACCGCCGGATCTGCGCCGAGGCGTCCTTCTCCGGCCTCGGCGACTGGCTCTTCCGCGACCTCGCCTTCCCCGGCCTGCCCGACAACGCCGCCGAGTACCGCGCCCGCTACTACCCGTCGCGGCACCAGGGGGAGGTCTTCGAGCAGGCGCTCGCCGCCCGCGCCGGCCTCGATCGCCTGCTCGACGAGGTCGTCGCCCGCTACGCCCTCGACGAGGCGGACCTCGTCGGCCTCACCTCGATGTTCGCGCAGAACGTCCCCTGCTTCGCCCTGGCGCGGCGGCTCAAGGAGGTGAGGCCCGACCTCCTCGTCGCCCTCGGCGGCGCCAACTGCGAATCGCCGATGGGAGAGGAGATCGCGCTCCACGTGCCGGTCGTCGACTACGTCTTCTCCGGGCCGGCCCTGCTCACCTTCCCGGCGCTGGTCGAGGGGCTCCTCGCCGGCGATCCCGGCGCCGCCGCCGCCGCCGCGCCCGGCGTCTTCACCCGCGACAAGGTCTCCTCCGGCCGCGCCGCCGCCCAGGCGCCGCTGGGGCCCGAGCTCCCCATCGACGAGGAGGTGCCGCTCGACTACGGCCCCTTCCTCGCCGCCTTCGACGCCGCCTTCGCCGGCTGGCCGGTCTCCCCGGTGCTGCTCTTCGAGACCTCGCGGGGCTGCTGGTGGGGCGAGCGCGCCCACTGCACCTTCTGCGGCCTCAACGGCTCGACGATGAGCTATCGCGCCATGGCCGCCGACAAGGCGACGGCGCTCATCCGCTCGCTCTTCGCCCACCACCCGCGGGTGCGGCAGCTCTCCTGCGTCGACAACATCATGCCGCGCGACTACCCGCGCTCGGTCTTCGCCAACCTGGCGACGCCGCCCGGCCTGTCGATCTTCTACGAGGTCAAGGCCGACGTGCCGGAGGCCGATCTGGCGCTCCTCGGCGCCGCCGGGGTCGACTCGGTGCAGCCCGGCATCGAGGCGCTCGCCACCTCGACCCTGACGCTCATGCGCAAAGGGACCACGGCGGCGAAGAACGTCGAGTTCCTCATGCACTGCCTGGCGCACGACGTGCAGC
The DNA here is from genome assembly GCA_963755825.1 of uncultured Acidobacteriota bacterium. Classification (GTDB taxonomy): domain Bacteria; phylum Acidobacteriota; class Thermoanaerobaculia; order Multivoradales; family UBA5704; genus DATBQN01. The sequence goes on from CAVWLA010000003.1 coordinate 197,739, forward strand.
CCGCCTGGAACCTCCTCGTCGGCTTCCCGGGCGAGGGGGAGGAGGTGTTCGAGCGCTATCTCGCCGACATCCCGCGCCTCGTCCACCTGCCGCCACCCTCCGGCGTCTTCCCGGTGCGCTTCGACCGCTTCAGCCCCTACTTCACCAAGGCGGAGAGCTACGGGCTGAAGCTGGCGCCGATCGACTTCTACCCCAAGGTCTACCCCTTCCCGCCGGCGAGCCTCGCCCGGCTCGCCTACTACTTCGCCGACCGCAACCCCGCCGCTCCCTACGCCCTCGCCGTGGCGCGCTGGATCGAGCGGCTGCGCCTGGCGATCGCCGCCTGGGCGGAGCCATGGTCCCGTGGCGAGGCTCCGGTCCTCTGCTTCGAGCGGCCGGGAGCGACGACGATCCGCGACACCCGCTCCGGGAGCGCGGTCGTCCACGAGGTCGGCGAGGCCGGCCGGCGGCTCCTCGCCGCGCTCGCGCGGCCGGCGGCGGAGAGCGAGCTCGCGACGCTCGTCGCCGACGACCCGACCCTCGGCGGCGGCGCGCTGGCGGCGGAGATCGCCCACCTCAGCGAGCGCGCGCTGGTCTTCGAGGATCGCCACAAGCTGGTGAGCCTGGTCTTCCCGCGCCAGCCCGAGGCGCCGCGGGTGCGCCAGCGCTACCGCCGCAAGACCGCCGGCGAGCCGGCGCCCGCCGTGGAGCCCGCCCTGCCGAACCCGCAGCCGGTCCTGCAGATGGCCGAGGCGCGATGAGAGCGGGCGGCCCCCACCGCCGCACCGCATGAGCCTCGTCGAGACGGATCGCGCGGCGGCCGAGCCTGCCGGCGGCGAGGTCGCGATCGCCGCCGCCTCCTTCGCGCAGGCGCGGCTCTGGCTGCTCGACCGGCTGGCGCCCGGGCTCGCCACCTACAACGTTCCGCTCGCCCTGGCGATGGGCGGCGGGCTCGATCCGGCCGCCCTCGCCGCGGCCTTCGACGCCCTCGCGGCGCGCCACGAGACACTGCGCACGACGCTCGCCGAGGACGCCGGAGAGGACGGCCAGCCGGTGCAGGTGATCGCCCCGCCGAGCGGCCTGCCGGTGCCCTGGATCGACCTCGCCGGTCTCGCCTGTCCAGACGGAGCCGCGAAGCGCGAGGCGCTGGCGACCATCGCCCGCGAGGCGTCGCGGCCCTTCGACCTGGCGCGGCCGCCGCTCGTCCGCGTCTTCCTCTTCCGCCTCGCCGCGGGCGACCACGTGCTCTTCGTCAACGCCCACCACGCGGTGATCGACGCCTGGTCGCTGGGCATCCTGGTGCGCGACCTGATGGCGCTCTACGGCGAGGCGAGCGGCGGCCGGCCGGCGGCGCTCCCCGCGCTCCCCATCCAATACGCCGACTTCGCCGCCTGGCAGCGCGAGTGGCTGCAGGGCGAGACGCTCGAGCGGCGGCTCGCCTTCTGGCGGCAACTCCTCGCCGGCGCCCCCGCCGCCATCTCCCTGCCCACCGACCGCCCCCGCCGCACCGGCACCGAGCCCGCCGCCGACGACGACGCCGGCGCCCACGCGCTCTTTTATCTGCCGGTCGATGCCGGGCTCGCCGAGCTGGGGCGCGCCGCCGGCGCCACCCCGTTCATGCTCCTCCTCGCCGCCTTCCAGGCCCTCCTCTGCCGCCTCTCCGGGCAGCGCGACCTGGTCGTCGGGACGACCTTCGCCAACCGCGACGCGAGCGAGGTCGAGAACCTCATCGGCCTCTTCGTCAACACCGTCGCCCTGCGCGCCAGGCTGGACGACGATCCGCCTTTCGGCGAGCACCTGGCACGCGTGCGCGACGCGGCGGTCGCCGCTTTCGCCCACGCCGATCTGCCCTTCGAGATGCTGGTGGAAGAGCTGCGGCCCGAGCGCCGCCTGGCGGGAAACCCGCTCTTCGAGGTCGCCTTCGTCTTCCAGCGGCCGCCGGCCGCCGGCGAGGAGGCGCGCGGGCTCGTCTTCGAGGCGCTCGAGGTCCACAACGGCAGCGCCAAGTTCGATCTCAGCCTCCACCTCATGGACCTCGGCCGCGTCCTGCGCGCCTTCTGGGAGTACCGCCGGGCGCTCTTCGACCCGGCGACCGTCGAGCGCTTCAGCCGCCGCCTGGCGACCCTCCTCGCCGACGCGGCGGCGAATCCAGCGCTGCGCATCTCGGAGCTCGCCCTCCTCGACGACGCCGAGCGGCGGCAGATCGCCGCCTGGAGCCGCGAGCCCGCCGCGGTTCCGGCTCTCCCCGCCCCGACGGTGCTCGAGATCTTCGCCGCGCAGGCGGCACGCACCCCCGAGCGCGTCGCGGCGACCTTCGCGGACGAGGCGCTCTCCTACCGCGCCCTCGACCGCCGCGCCGGGCGGCTGGCGCGCCGCCTGCGCGCCCTGGGGGCGGGGCGCGAGCGCCCGGTGGCCCTCCTCGTCGATCGCTCGCTCGACCTCGCCGTCGCGGTCCTCGGCACGCTCCGCGCCGGCGCCGCCTGCGTGCCGCTCGACCCCGACTACCCGCGCGAGCGATTGGCGCTGATGGTCGCCGAGTCGGGCGCCGCGGTGCTCGCCGCCCACCGCGGCCGGCGCGACCGCCTGCCGGCGCACGACCTCCCCGTGGTCTTCCTCGACGAGGAGCCGCCCGATCCCACGGCCGATGGGCCGGCGGGCGAGCCGCCGCCGCCCCTCGACGACGACCTCGCCTACGTCCTCTTCACCTCGGGCTCGACCGGCCGTCCGAAGGGGGTGGCGCTCCCCCACCGCGCGCTCGCCAACCTCCTGGCCTGGCAGCTCGCGGCCGGCGAGGATGGCGGCCCGGGCGGCGATGGCGATGGCGGGGGGCGCCCGACGCTGCAGCTCGCCTCGCTCTCCTTCGACATCTCGTTCCAGGAGATCTTCGCCACCTGGGGCGAGGGCGGCACGCTGGTGCTCCTCGCCGACGAGGTGCGCCGCGACCCCGAGGCTCTCCTCGATCTCCTCGACCGCCGCCAGATCGCACGCGTCTTCCTGCCCTCGATCGCGCTCCAGGCGCTCGCCGGCGCGGCAGCGGATCAGCCGGCCGATCGCCCGGCCGACCGGCCGGCGCCGCGCGCGCTCCGCGAGCTGGTGACGGCGGGCGAGCAGCTGCAGGTGACGGCGCGGGTGCGCCAGCTCTGCCGCCGGCTCCCCGGCGTGCGGCTGCACAATCACTACGGCCCCACCGAGGCGCACGTCGTCAGCGCTCTCGCCCTCGCCGGCGAGCCGCTCGACTGGCCGGCGCTGCCGGCGATCGGCAGGCCGATCCCCGGCGCCACCATCCGCCTGCTCGACGGCTGGCTCGAGCCGGTCGCCATCGGCGTGCCGGGCGAGATCTACATCGGCGGCGTCTGCCTGGCGCGCGGCTACCACGGCCGGCCCGAGCTGACCGCCGAGCGCTTCCTGCCGGACCCCGGCGACCGGGCCGCCGATGAGCGACAGCTTGATCCGAGAGCCGCCCCCTCCTACGGCGCTCGCCTCTATCGCACCGGCGATCTGGCGCGCTACGGGCCGCACGGCGTCATCGAGTACCTCGGCCGCGCCGACGGCCAGGTCAAGGTGCGCGGGGTGCGCGTCGAGCCGGCGGAGATCGAGGCGGCGCTCGCGGCGCATCCACGGATCGGCGAGTGCGCCGTCGCGGCGTGGCGGGGCGAGGGCGGCGAGATCTCCCTCGCCGCTTATGTCGTCGGCCGCGGCGGGCCGGCGCCGCCGCTGCCGCCGCCCCGCGCGCTGCGCGACTTCCTGCGCGGAAAGCTGCCGGACGCGATGGTGCCGGGGGCGTTCGTCGAGCTCGCCGCCCTGCCGCGGACGCCGTCGGGCAAGGTCGACCGCGCCGCTCTCCCCGCCCCCGGCGTCGACGCCACCGCGCCGCCCGGCTTCACCGCCCCGCGGACGCCGGTCGAGGAGATGCTCGCCGGGATCTGGTCCGGCGTGCTGCAGCTGGCGCGGATCGGCATCCACGACGACTTCTTCGAGCTCGGCGGCCAATCGCTCAAGGCGACGACGGTGGCGGCGCAGGCGCGGTCGGCGTTCGGCGTCGAGCTCGGCGCCCGCGCGCTCTTCGAGGCGCCGACGGTGGCCGAGCTCGCCCTCCACGTCGAGCGGCTCCGCCAGGCCGCCGCCGGGCTCGAGCTGCCGCCGATCCGGCCGCTGCCGCGGCGCGGCGAGCCGCCGCTCTCCTTCTCGCAGCAGCGCCTCTGGTTCCTCGACCGGCTGTCGGGAGGGGAGAGCCCGTTCTACAACATCGCCGTCGCCATGCGGCTGGTCGGCCGGCTCGACCCGGCGGCGCTCGAGCGCGCGCTCGCCGAGATCGTCCGCCGCCACGAGGCGCTGCGCACGACGTTCCGCGCCGCCGCCGGCGGCGAGCCGGTCGAGGTCATCCATCCGCCGGCCGGCTTCCCGCTGCCGCTGCTCGACCTCGGCGACCTCCCCGCCGGCACCCTCCGCGGCGAGCTGGAGCGCCTGGCGCGCCAACACGCCCGCCGCCCCTTCGCCCTCGACCGCGGTCCGCTGCTGCGCCTCACGCTGGTGCGGCTCGGCGGCGGCGAGGGTCACGGCCTCCTCCTCTCGATGCACCACGTGGTCTCCGACGGCTGGTCCCTCGAGGTCTTCATCCGCGAGCTCGCGGCGCTCTACCCGGCGTTCGCGAACGGTCTCCCGTCGCCCCTCCCCGAGCTGCCGGTGCAGTACGCCGACTTCGCCATCTGGCAGCGGCGCTGGCTGGCCGGGCCGGTGCTCGCCGCCCAGCTCGCCTACTGGACGGCGCGGCTCGCCGGCGCGCCCTTCACCCTCGAGCTGCCGACCGACCATCCGCGGCCGACCCGGCAGACCTACGAGGGGGGCGCCGAGCGGCTCCAGGTGCCGGAGCCCCTGGCCGCCGCTCTCGCGGCGCTCGCCCGCGGCGAGCGGGCGACCCTCTTCATGGTCCTCCTCGCCGCCTTCGCCGCCCTCCTCGAGCGCCAGAGCGGGCAGGACGACATGCTCCTCGGCACCCCCATCGCCAACCGCAACCGGGCCGAGGTCGAGGGGCTGATCGGCGCCTTCGTCAACACCCTGGTGATGCGCGTCGAGCTCGCCGGCGACCCGCCGTTCGCGGGCCTCCTGGCGCGGGTGCGGGAGACCGCCCTCGGCGCCTACGCGCATCAGGATCTCCCCTTCGAGCGCCTGGTCGAGGAGCTGCAGCCGTCGCGCGACCTGTCGCGCAACCCTCTCTTCCAGGTGTCGTTCTCGATGGGCTCGACCCCCTGGCACCACTTCGACCTGCCGGAGCTCGGCATCGCCTCCCTCGGCTTCGAGCTCGGCAACGAGATGGAGCTCTTCGACCTGACGCTGCAGATCTTCGAGGTCCCGGGCGGCCTCGACGTCCGCCTCGCCTACAACGCCCGCCTCTTCGACGCCGCGACCATCGCGCGCCTCGGCCGCCACTTCGAGACGCTCCTGGCGGCGGTCGCCGGCGATCGCCGGCTCGCCCCGGCGACAGTGCCGCTCCTCGCGGCCGAGGAGCGCCGGCAGCTCGCCCTGTGGAGCGGCGGCGCGAGCGCCGCGGGGGTTGCGCCGACGACCGCCGCCGCCCTCTTCGCGGCGCGGGCGGCGCGGCCGGCGGAGGCGCCGGCGCTCGCCTGGTCCGCCTCCGGCGAGCTCTCCTACGAGGAGCTCGACCGGCGGGCGAACCGGCTGGCGCGCCATCTGGCGGCGGCGGGGATCGGGCCGGAGGCCGTCGTCGCCCTGGCGCTGGACGACGCGGTCGATTTCGCCACCGCCGTCCTCGCCGTCTGGAAGGCCGGCGGCGCCTTTCTGCCGCTCCCTCCCGACCTGCCGCGCGAGCGCGCCGCCTGGCTGCTCGCCGACAGCGGCGCGCGGCTGATCGTGCGGCGGGCGAGCGCTGGTGCGGCTGGCGGGACTCTCGCCGCCGCGCCGGACATCCCCGTCCTCGACCTCGGCGCCGAGGCCGCGGCGATCGCCCGCCGCGATGCAGCTCCGGCGCCGGAGCCGGAGCCGCCGGCGAGGCTCGCCTACCTGATCTACACCTCGGGCTCGACGGGCCGGCCCAAGGGGGTCGAGGTGTCGCACGCGGCGCTCGCCGCCCACGCCCTCGAGTTCGCCCGCCGTCTGGGCCTCGCCCCCGGCGACCGCGTGCTGCAGATCGCCTCCTTCGCCTTCGACGTCGCCCTCGACGAGCTGGTGCCGACGCTCGCCGCCGGCGCCACCTTCGTCGCCTGGCGGCCGGAGGCGATCGACCCGGCGGCCCTGGCGCGGGTGCTCGCCGAGCGCGCCATCACCGTCGTCAACCTGCCGACCGCGCTCTGGCATCAGGCGGCGCGAGCCTGGGCGGAGGGCGGGCTGCCGGTGCCGCGCGCGGCGCTCGCCGCGCTGCGCTGGGTGCTGGTGGGGGGCGAGGCGCTGCCGCCGCGCGCTCTCGAGCTCTGGCGGCGGACGCCGCTCGCCTCCGTCCCTCTCGCCAACGGCTATGGCCCGACCGAGGCGGTGGTCACCGCGACGCTCCACGTCGCCGCTTCCGAGCCAAACGCCGAGCCGAATACCGACGAGCTCGAACGGCTGCCGATCGGCAGGCCGTTCGCCGGGCGCGCGCTCCATCTCCTCGATCGCCGCGGCGAGCCGGTGGCGCCGGGCGCGGCCGGCGAGATCCACCTCGGCGGCGCGCCGCTCGCCCGCGGCTACCGCGGCGACCCCGGGCGGACGGCCGAGGCGTTCGTGCCCGACCCCTTCGGCGCGCTGCCCGGCGCGCGCCTCTACCGCACCGGCGATCTCGCCCGCTTCCGCGCCGACGGCAGCCTCGAGTTCCTCGGCCGGCGCGATCACCAGGTCAAGGTGCGCGGGTTTCGCATCGAGCCCGGCGAGATCGAGGCGGCGCTCCTCGCCCATCCCGGCGTGCGTCAGGCGGCGGTGGTGGTCTCCGCCGGCGCCGGCGACGCGCCCGAGTACCGCACCCTCGCGGCCTACATCGCCCCGCCGGCGGGCGAGGAGCCGCCCGGCACGGCGGCGCTCCGCGCCCACCTCAGCGAGCGCCTGCCCTCCTACATGATCCCGGCGAGCTTCACCGCCCTCGCCGAGCTGCCGACGACGCCGGGCGCCAAGATCGACCGCGCCGCGCTCGCCGCCCGCGCGGCGGGAGCCGCCGGAGGACGTCGCGCCGCGCCGGCGCCCTCTCCACGGCCGGCCACGGCGCCCCGGCCCGCCGCTCCAGATCCCGCTCCCCAGAGCGCGCCGGACGCCGCGCCGGCGCCGTTCGAGGAACTCGTCGCCGGCGTCTGGCGCGAGGTCCTCGGGGTCGAGGCGGTCGGCCGCGACGACAATTTCTTCGACGTCGGCGGCCACTCGATGCTCGTCGCCCTGGTGCACGCGCGCCTCCGCGAGGCGCTCGCCGTCGACCTCGGCATGCTCGACCTCTTCAACCACCCGACGGTCCGCGCCCTCGCCGCCCACCTCGGCGAGACGATGGCCGCCGCGGCGCCGAGGCCGCTCGGCGAGCCCGCAACGGCAGGGCTCCCATCAGCGCCAGCGGCGCCGGCCACAGCAGTCGCCACGACAGTGCGGCGCCCCGGCGAGCCGATCGCCATCGTCGGCATGGCGGGCCGCTTCCCCGGCGCCGGCGACGTCGAGACCTTCTGGACCAACCTGCGCCAAGGCATCGAGTCGGTCTCCAGCTTCCTGCCGCCGGGGGAGAGCTGGCGGCCGCCATCCGCCGGCAGCTTCCAGGTGCCGGCGGGCGGCGTGGTCGACGGCGCCGAGCTCTGGGATGCCGAGTTCTTCGGCTATGGCCGCCGCGAGGCCGAGCTGATGGACCCCCAGCAGAGGCTCTTCCTGGAGTGCGCCTGGCAGGCGATGGAGGACGCCGGCTATGGCGCGGCGCGCGACCGCGGCGGCCGGGTAGGGGTCTTCGGCGGCGTCACCCACGGCCACTACCTGACGAACCTGATGGCCCGCGGGCTGCTCGCCGAGCCGGCGGCGTCCGAGCTGGCGACGACCGGCAACGAGCGCGACTACCTGGCGCCCCGCGTCTCGTATATGCTCGATCTCGAGGGGCCGAGCGTCAACGTCGCGGCGGCCTGCTCCACCGCCCTCGTCGCCGTCCATCTCGCCGCCACGAGCCTCGCCGCCGGCGACTGCGACCTGGCGCTCGCCGGCGGTGTGGCGATCGCCAACCGGCAGCGCGCCGGCTACCTCTACTGGCCAGGGAGCCTCGTCTCGCCCACCGGCCGCTGCCGCCCGTTCGACGCCGCCGGCGACGGCGCCGTCGACAGCGACGGCGTGGGGATCGTCGTGCTCAAGCGCCTCGCCGACGCGCTCGCCGACAGCGACACCGTCCACGCCGTCATCCGCGGCTCGGCGATGACCAACGACGGCGCCAAGAAGGCCGGCTTCCTGGCGCCGCGGACCGACGGCCGCGCCGCCGCCGTCGCCGCCGCCCTCGCCCGCGCCGGCGTCCGTCCCGAGGAGATCGGCTTCGTCGAGGCGCACGGCAACGGCACGCCGCTGGGCGACGCGATCGAAGTATCGGCGCTCCACCACGCCTTCGGCGCCGGCGGCGGCCCCGGCTCCTGTCTCCTCGGCTCGGTCAAGGGCAACATCGGGCACACCCAGAGCGCGGCGGGCGCCGCCGGCCTGATCAAGGCGGCGCTGGCGCTCGAGCACCGCGAGATCCCGCCCACCCTCCACTTCGAGCGCGCCGGCTCCGAGATCGACCTCGCCGCCGGACCGTTCCAGGTCAACACCCGCCTGGAGCGCTGGGAGAGCGAGGGAATGCCGCGGCGCGCCGGGGTGAGCTCCTTCGGCCACGGTGGGACCAACGTCCATGTCGTGCTCGAGGAGGCGCCGGCCATGCTGGCCACGCCGGCCACGTCCTCCACTCGGCCCTGGCACCTCCTGCTCCTCTCGGCGCGGACCGAGCCGGCGCTTGCCGCGGCGACGGCGCGGCTCGCCCGCCATCTCGAAGCCCATCCGGAGCAGGCGATCGAGGACGTCGCCTACACCCTTCAGGTCGGGCGCCAGAGCTTCGTCCGCCGCCGCGCGGTCCTCTGCCGAGACCGCGAGGAGGCGCTCGCCGGCCTCGCCGACCTCGACCCGGCGCGGGTCGCGACGCGGACGGCTCCTCGCCGCCCCCCTCGCTCACCCTCCTGTTGCCGGGGTCGGACGGCCGGCCCGGCCTGGGCGGCGACCTCTACGGCTCTGAGCCGACCTTCCGCGCCGCCTACGACCGGGTCGCCGAGCAGCTCGCCGACCCGCTCGACCACGACCTGCGGACGGACTTTCTACCGGACACCGCGGGCGCCGCGGCCGATCCGGCGCTCGACGTGGCGGCGCTCTTCGCCTACCAGCTGGCGCTCGCCGAGACGCTCCGCGCCTGGGGGGTCGCGGCCGAGCTCCTGCTGGGGGCCGGGCCGGGGGAGATCGCCGCCGCCACCCTCGCCGGCACCCTCGCCCTCGCCGACGCCGCGGAGCTGATCGCCCTGTGGGTCCGCCGCGCGCCGCGGGAGGCCTGGCCCGCAGCCCTCGCCGCCATGCCTCGCAATGCGCCGGCGATCCCCTGGATCTCGGCCGCCACCGGCCGCCGCCGGGCAGCCGGCGAGACCCTCGATCCCGAGCGCTGGGTCGACGAGCTGACCGCCGAGCCGCAGCTCGCATCAGCCCTCGGCCCCCTCCTCGCCGACCGCTTCCGCCTCCTGCTCCCCCTCGGCCCGCCGGCGAGCCTCATCGCCGCGGCGCGCACGGCGGCGGGCGACGCCGGCGCGGCCGCGGTCACCGCCGCCCTGCCGCCGCCGGCGGCCGGCGAGCTCCCGGAGCCCGCGGCCCTCCTCGCCACGCTGGGCAACCTCTGGCTCGCCGGGATCGACGTCGACTGGAAGCGCTATCACCAGGGAGAGGCACGCCGGCGCCTGCCGCTCCCCACCTACCCCTTCGAGCGCCAGCGCTATTGGATCGACGCGCCGGACGACGCGGAGATGCGGCGGGGCGCCGCGGAGGGTGGCTCGTAGAGGATCTCGCCATTTCGGCGCGCTCCGGCCAGAGGTTCAGCGAAGCTCTTCGACCCGACCGGCGGGTGGGAGGGACGTCCCGGTCACCGCAACCGACCGCCCGGCAGGCTCGCCGCCGGTTCAGGTGAGGGAGACCGGCGAGCTGGTGCCGCGGCGGGCAGTTTAGGCGACGGAAACTGCCGGCCAGGCGACGCGGCAGGCAGTTTAGATGATGGAAACTGCCTTCCACGCGACGCGGCAGGCAGTTTCGGTGATGGAAACTGCCTGCCGCCGAACGCGGCAGGCAGTTTAGATGACGGAAACTGCCGTCCACGTGACGCGGCAGGCAGTTTAGGTGATGGAAACTGCCTTCCCCGGAACGCGGCAGGCAGTTTAGGCGATGAAAACTGCCTTCCCGAGAACGCGGCGGGCAGTTTAGGTGACGGAAACTGCCGTCCAGGCGACGCGGCGGGCAGTTTAGGTGATGCGGAAGGACGTGCGGTCGACCGCGCCAGGGCTGCGGGTGATGTCGAAGGGCTTGCCGAGAAGATATTCGGCCCTGCCCGTGGGCGCCCCAGGACGCCGATCAGCCGCGGCGGAGCGCCAGGCTGTCCGGCGCGGCCGGGCGGCGGCCGCGTCGGATCGGTCGCCGCGGCGGGCGGAGGCGCCGATCGCCTCCGGGCCCGCCGCGTGGCGGCACTAGCTCTACGTCCCCGCCTTGGCGGCGGTTGCGGGGCAGGAGCGGGCGGGCGGATTCGGCTTGTAGCCTTTCTCCGTGCCCACCTTGAAGAAGTAGTCGTTGGCGAACTTGCTGGCAGCCGGCGTGGCCGCGGACCACACCTTGTCGCACGCGGCGGTCTTGCACTGGCTGTCCGGCACCAGGATCACGGCCGCGCTCTGCTCGACGGGGCAGGTGCAGACAGCCTTCAAGGGATTCTTGGGATCGGGCTTGCAGGGCGAGCCGTAGCACCAGGCCCAGAGGGTCGAGGCACTGGTGCAGGAGACCGTCTCGTGGCCCGGGTTGAAGAGGTTCGAATAGGTCGAGACCAGGTTCTGCCGGCGGTCCTCGCAGGTGTCGGGTCCCATCGACCAGCCGTTGATGATGTCGCAGGAGCAGTCGATGGTGCCGCCGACCGCAGGCATGCCGTGGGGCGTCGGGCAGTACGCCTTGATGCAGAGCGCGTAGCGGCCGTGGCAGAAGACGGCGTTGCCGCCGAAGGTGGGCGGGGCGGCGGGCGCCGCGAAGGCCGAGGCTGCGAAGGCAGCGAAGCAGACCAAACCGAAAAGCAGCGGCTTTCTCATCATGTCTCCTCCCAGAGATCGTCCATGAGGCTTCGGCGCGAGCAGACCTCGCGAAAGGCCGGCGTGACGCGCGCGCGAAACGAAGCAACAGGTTCGGGGCGATGTTAGCGGACCCTCCTCGGATTCTCAATCCGCGGGAGGCCGGCGGGGCGAGGATCGCCGGGCAAGCCGCTCCCGATTTGCCTCAGGACGCTCGGGCGCGCTGGTCCAGCTGGCGCGTGTACTCGGCAGAGACCTGATCGAACGCCTTTTGGACATTCCAAGTGAAAGGCTGACCGGCCTTCGCGGCGGCCAGATCGATGGCGGCCTTGAAGTCGACCACCTCGATCCCGTTCACCTGGAAATGAACGTCGAGCCGTGGCTCCTCTCCCCAAGCGACGCCGGCGGCGTTGAAGGTGGCCGGAAAGTCGAGGGTCAGCGTCTGCAGCTGGCTGAGGGCCGAGATCTGAAGAGCGGTCCACTGCGAAGCATCGATCGGCTCGAAGAGGAGCTCGGGCGCGCCCTGCGTCGGCGACGAGGGTGAGCTGTGCCCCAGGAGTCGATACGTCGTGCCCGCGCTCGAAACGAGCCGGGCCTCGGTCAAGAAGGTCATCGCTGGCGCACCGGCCTGCGCCGCGGGTCCCTGCAGGTCTGAAAAGTCGACGACCATCTTGACCGTGTAGACGACGTCCTTGCGCCGGCGCAGGTCCGCGAGCTCGGCCTGCAGCTGGCTGGTCTGGTGCTGGAGATCGCCATTCTGTCCCTGCAGGCTGCCGTTCTCGGCGATGCAGGACTGCAGCTTGCCTCGGCTGTCGTCCACGTCGCAGCTCAGAGCGGCGAGCGGAACAAACCAGAGCATCATGGCGATACAGCGATATCTCGTCGCCTTCCTTCTCGCCGCACTCCTCATGATCGCGACTATACTGTTTTCCATGCGAAGACTCCTCCCGGCGCTGGTGCTCCTGGGCGCCAGCCTTCTCCTCACCGGTTGCATCGCGGAATTCCTGGCGGAAGGCGGCGCGGTCGAAGGCCTCGCCGGCGTCGAGGCCGGCGCGGCGACCGCCGCCGAAGCCGCGGAGGCGGTGGCAGCGGCGGCGGCGGAGTCGGAGGCCACGGGAACGATCGCGGCGCGGGTGGCAAGCGGCCAGCTCGCCGTCGACTCGGGTGCCATGCGGTCGGTCCTCGCGGAGCTGACCGAGGGCGGGGGGGTGCGATCGCTGGATCTCGACTCGGCAGGCGTCTTGTTCCACGAAGGTCGCGCCCTGGCGCAGATTGGCGAGGATGGCGCGATCACCGTCGAGCGGAGCTTCGGCGGTAGAGCGCTCGTCGGCCGCATCGCGGACGGCAGGCTCTGGTCCGTGGACGGAGGCGGTGCGTTGCGGCATGCCATCGGCGAGCTCCGCGGCTTCGTGCCGGGTTCCGGTGTCGAGTTGTACGACAACCCGTTCTCCTCCGAGACGACCTTCCGCGTGCTCGAGCCGCGCAGCGTCGTCGAGGTGCTCGAACGGCGCGGAGGATGGCTCGAGATTCGTCTGGTAAGTGGCGAGAAGGGTTGGGTTTGGAGCCCTCTGGTCGCGGTGACCGCTCTCCTCGGAGCGCGTCACGACCGGCAGTCCAGCGACTCTCTCCAGCCCGGAGACGAGGAGCGGTGCGTGGTTCTCGCCAGCGGCCGAGTGATCCGTGGACGTGTCCTCGACCGAGTCGGCTCAGGGACGAGGCTGCAGACGAATCCCAATGAGCAGGTCGCTCTCGACGACGCGGCGGTAGCTCGGGCCGAGTCCTGCCGCGACACCGAGAGCCTCGACTGGACAGCAGGCAGCTATGCGGTCGCTCTGCAGACGGGAGCGATCCTCTACGCGCGTTCCTACGCAGTCGTCGGGGACGCCGCCGCCCTCACCCTGGGCGATGGCGCGAGGGTCTTCATCAGCCGGAGCCTCCTCAGTGGACCGCCGGCCACGCCAAGGGCGCTCGAGTCGCCGGCCCAGGGCGAGGTACAGCCGGCCATCGGAAGCCTCCAAGCCATGGAGAGGTCGGTCTCCTTCGGCGAGCCACAGCCGGAGAATGCGGCGGAGATCCCTGCGGAGGGTCCGGCTGTCCCCCTGGGCTCCGAGGGCTGGCGGCGAGCCCAGCGCGACGTTCGGACGCAGCTTACGGACGGCCGCCAGGTGGGCGGAGCGAATGAAGAGGGCCAGAACCGAAAGGGAGGCTTCTACGGTTGGGGAAGCCTGGGAGGAGGTCGCCCGACGCGTCAGTTCGAGGAGCATCCTCCCCGCGACGCCGCACAGGGAAGGAGAAACACTCGCGACGAGCCCCGGTCCGACGAGCCGCGCGATGGCCGGCCGGCCAGCCGCAAGCGCGATGACACGGATGGCTTCGCTGACAATCACGGCGACCGCTGGGCACGCCCGGAGGCGCCCACGGACGGCTCCTGGCCGCGCCCTCAGCCGCGCAATCCCCGGAGCTCGGACGATCTCGGCCCCGATGGCCCGCGCACCGCCTCACCGATCCGCCGCCAACGTCCCGAGGCTGGAGGTTTCGGCGGCGACGGCAGCGAACATCGGCAGCGCCCCGAGCCCCACGCGCCCGCCTTCGGCGGCCCTTCGGGCGGCAGACCTTCGGCGCGACCGGCGCCGGCCCCACGGCCACCATCGCGACCGCCGCAAACCTCGTCCGGAGGCTCGCATCACCCGCATGGGTGAGAAATCCAAGCTCGTACCGAACCGAGCCCGCCATGGGCGATGAGCTGGTGTGAAAGCATCGAGAGTCTCGACCGGGCTCACCTACTTTCACACAAACGCCATCAAGCGCGAGTCGACATAGGTCCAAGACAGACCTCATCTCCCCTGTTCCGGTCGCCCCAAGATCTCAGGGATTTCGCAAAGCGGTGCGGAGGCCAGTACGATCGCGCCTTCTTCCTTACCAGGTGCATCGATGCGCAATGTGCGGCAGTTAGCTCGCAATGCCCCAAACGCGGCGCCCAGCATCGCATCCGTCCAATCAAGTGAAGTGCGCGCACGCTCATCGAGCGCAACATCCCACCGCCTCAAAAGCGCAGCAAGAAGCTCCAGCCGCTGTCGATGGCCGAGTGAACCTACTGGCCGCTTCCTCTTCAGCGAAGCACAGGTAACTCGGAGACCATTCTGGATTGGTATCGCGACAAGCGAACGAAATCCAAAGGTGGGGTGGATCTCAAATACCTCGCCACCGGAACCGAGATCAATCTGGAACTGCTGCTGCTCGAAGGCGGCAAAGAGCGTCATCCCTGTGCGCATCCACGCCGGGCACGCATCCGGCCTGCCGCGTGTCGAGTAGCAACCGCCAATGCCCAGCCGCCATTCGCAAACTCGCCTATCTGTGCTCCAGCCTCTCAGATCAATTTGATGCCTGGTTATATAGCCGGCTTCCGCAAGGAGACCCAGGTTCGGTCGTGGAGGCGAGTCGATTGCAATTGCATCGGGCTCATGCGCCATAACCCAGCTTAGAGCTGCGCCTACTTCAAGCGCGTGCGGGGCGAGATCAAACCGACCTGCGGTGAGATCAAGCACAACTGGGTACACGACATCCTGACCGACGTCGATTCCACAGAAACGCATTGAGACACCTCTCCTTCTCCACTGCAGGCCACGGCGTCGTCCGGGCCGCCACCGTCAATGCAGGTCCATCGAGGGAATCGGCGAACAGGTCGAGTAGATAGAGTCTACATGGGCCGAGCGAGCCGCGCGGGGGGGGCCGCCATAGTCGAGCGCCACTCGAGCGACGAGCTGTGGGAGGCGAGGGCGGTGTCGACGGGGCGCACCTCCGGCGCCACCGCCACGTAGGCGTCCGTCCGCGCCCCCTCCGCCGCGACCGTCGCCCTCAGGCGCCGCGGCGGCCGCCGGCGAAGACGACCGACCGCCGTAGGACGCCTCGGCGGCGATGGACAGGAGGGTCGGGTCAGCCGCGGACGCCCGCCATCCGGCGGTGATGTGGCTCGGGGAGGAGCTGGTCGAGCCGCACCTCGCGGTCGGCGGCGACCTGGAGGAGCAGCGCCTCGTAGTCGCGGCAGATGGCAGCGAGGGTCGCGGGATCGAAGAGGTCGGCGGCGCCGGTCAGGCCGCAGTGGAGGTGGTCGGGCTCGTCGCGGGCGGTGACCAGGAGGTCGTACTTGGCCGGCACCTCGACCTCGCCCAGGGCGCGGACCCGCAGGCCGGGGAGGCCGCGGTCTTCGGCCTCTTCTGCCGGCCGGGCGTCCGTCGAGAAGCTGAGCATGTTGAAAGCGGCGCGGAACATCAGCGTGCGATGGAGCGCCCGGCCCGGGAAGAGCGAGGCGAGGAGGGCGGGAAAGGGGACGTCCTGGTGGCGGTAGGCGTCGAGCGCCGCGCCGCGGGCGCGCTGCATCACCTGAGTAAACGAGGGTCCGCCGGAGAGGTCGGTGCGCACGGTCACCGAGTTCATGAACATGCCGAGGAGCGGCGCGAGCTCGCGCCGGTGGCGCCCGGAGACGATCGAGCCGACGAGGACGTCCTCCTCCCCGGTGTAGCGATGGATGAGGACTTGGAGGGCGGCCAGGAGGGCCATCGAGACGGTGCAGCCGGCGGCCCGCGCCGCGGCGCGCAGCGCGGCGAGCGGCGTGCCGGCGAGCGCGAAGCCGCCGCGCACCGTCGCCGACCCGAGCACCTCCGGCCGCGGCCGGTCGGCGGGGAGGTCGACGACCGGCGGGCGGTCTTCGAGGAGACGGTGCCAATGGGCGAGCTGCGCCGCCAGCGCCGGCCCAGCGAAGGTGCGCCGCTGCCAGTGGGCGAAGTCGCCGAACTGGAGGGCGAGAGGCGGCAGCGGCGACGGCTCGCCGCGGCGGAAGGCGCCGTAGAGGGTCGCCAGCTCGCCCTGGAAGATCTCCATCGACCAGCCGTCGCTCACCGCGTGGTGCATGTTGAAGAGGACGGCGTGCTCCTCGGCGTCCAGGCGGAGGAGGCGGACGGTGAGGAGCGGCCCGTGGAAGACGTCGAACGGGCGGCGCGCGTCCTCGCGCACGAGCTCGCCGAGGAGCGCCTCGCGGCGGGCCTCCGGCAGGCCCGCGAGGTCGGCGATGGGCACGGTCGGCAGTTTGCCCTCGCCGACCACCTGCAGCAGCTCGCCGCCCTGACGCCGGAAGGTGGTGCGGAGGACCGCGTGACGGCGCCGGATCTCGGCCACGGCGCCGCGCAGGGCGGCGACGTCGAGCGGCCCGTCGAGGCGGAGGGCGAACGGCATGTTCATCGCCGCCGAGACCGGCCCGCCCTGCAGCTCGATCGCCCACTCCTGCAGATAGGCGGCGGGGATCGCCGCGCCCGGCGGCGCCGGTGCAATGGGCTCCGCCGGCGGCAGGCCGGACTTGCTCTCCTCCGCCGCCGCGATCTCCGCCGCCAGCTCGCCGAGCGTAGCGCGCTCGAAGAGGCGGACCAGCGGCAGCTCGATGCCGAACGCCTCGCGCACGCGGAACGCCACCTGGGTGGCGAGGAGCGAGTGGCCCGAGAGGGCGAAGAAGTTGTCCTCGACGCCGATGCGCTCGACCCCCAGCACCTCGCTCCAGATCGCCGCCAGCAGCTCCTCCGTGGGGTTGCGCGGCGGCGTACGCGGCGCCGCGGCCAGCTGGCCGGCCGCTGCGTCTGACGCCCGGGGGCGCGCCGCGAGCGCGGCGCGGTCGAGCTTGCCGTTCGTCGTCAGCGGCAGCGCGGCGAGGATCGAGATGTGCGCCGGCACCATGAACTCCGGCAGGCGGCAACGCAGGTGAGCCCGCAGCTCCGCCGGGCCGGGCGCCGGGCGGCCGCCCACCTCGCCGGCCTCGACGTAGGCGGCGAGGCGGAGGTCGCCGCGCTCGCGGCGCGCCAGGACCGCCGCCTGGCGCACGCCGGGGCAGGCGGCGAGCGCCTCCTCGATCTCCCCCGGCTCGACGCGGAAACCGCGCAGCTTCACCTGCCGGTCGGCGCGGCCGAGGAACTCGAGCCGGCCGTCGGCCAGGTGGCGGGCGAGGTCGCCGGTGCGGTAGAGCCGGGCGCCGGGGGTGCCCAGGGCGCCGCTCTGCGGGTCGGGCACGAACGCCGCGGCGGTCAAGTCAGGGCGGCCGACGTAGCCGCGGGCGAGGCCGGCGCCGCCGGCCAGGAGCTCGCCCGCGACGCCGACCGGCAGCGGGCCGCCGGCGGCACCCAGGACGGCGAGGCGGGTGCCGGCGATCGGCCGCCCCAGGGAGACTGTGGCGCCGACGTCGCGCGGCGACGCGAGGGGGGCGACGGAGACGAAGGTGGTGCTCTCGGTCGGCCCGTAACCGGCGACGACGAGGGTGCCGGGAAGCCCCGCGATGGCGCGCCGAGTGAGCGCCGGCGAGAGGACGTCGCCGCCGGTCAGGAGCCGCGCGACGCTGGCCAAGCGGCGCGCCCCGTCTCCCCGCGCCATCGCCGGCTCGACCACCTGCTCGACCACCTGCTCAACCACCTGATGGAAGACCCCGGCGGTCAGCCAGAGCACGCTCGCCCCGTGCCGCGCGACGAGCTCGGCGATCTCGTCCGGCGAGAAGATGCCCGGCGGCGGCACCACGATGCGCGCGCCGTTGCCGAGGGCGCCCCAGATCTCGGCCGTCGAGGCGTCGAAGGAGAAGGGCGCCAGCGCCAGCCAGACCTGGCCGGGTCCGAGATCGAGCACGCCGGCGACCAGCCGCACCACGCCGCGCTGGGGGATGGCGACGCCCTTCGGCCGCCCGGTCGACCCCGAGGTGTACATGACGTAGGCCAGGTGGTCGGGATCGAGATCCGCCGGCGCCGCCGCCGCCGGGGCGGCCTCGGCCTCCTCCACGGCCAGCGCCTCGAGGGTGAAGACGGGGAGGTGGCCGGCAGGGAGGATCGCCGCCAGACGGCCCAGGGAGGCCTCGTCGGTGAGCACCGCCGCCATCCCCGCGTCGCCGGCCATGAACGCCAGGCGCTCGGTGGGCAGCTCGGCATCGAGCGGCAGGTAGGCGCCGCCGGCGAGGACGACGGCGAGCGCCGAGAGGACGAGCTCGGCCGAGCGCGGCAGGCAGATGCCGACGACGACGTCGGGGCCGACGCCGGCGCCGCGGAGCACCCGCGCCATGGCGCCGGCGCGCGCCGCGAGAGCCCCATAGGTCCAGACGCCGCCCCTGCCTTCGAGGGCGATGGCGTCCGGCCGGCGGCCGGCCTGGCGGGAGAAGAGGGCGGCGACGGTCGCCCCGCGCGCCGGCTCCTCGCCGCCGGCGCTCCATTCGACGAGCACCTGGTGCAGCTCGCCGGGGCCGAGGAGCGGCAGCTCGGCGACCGGCGTCTCCGGCGCCGCCGCGGCGGCGGTGAGCAGGCGGACGAAGCCGGCGGCCAGCCGCTCGATCGTCGTGCCGTCGAAGAGGTCGGCGTTGTAGACGCAGCGGCCGGCGAGCGCCCCGCCCCGCTCGGCCAGGTTGATGGCGAGGTCGAACTTGGCGCTCTCCGCCGCCCCGCCGAGTGGTTCCAGGGAGAGGCCGGACAACTGGCGCGCCGGCGGCCGGTCGTTGAAGAGCTGGAAGACGACCTGGACGAGCGGCGGCCGCGAGGGGTCGCGCTCCGCCAGGACGACATCGACGAGCCTCTCGAACGGCAGGTCCTGATGGGCATAGGCGTCGAGGGCCCGCCCCCGCGCGCGGGCGAGGAGGTCGCCGAAGCTCTCGCCCGCCGCGAGGTCCGAGCGGAGGACGAGGGTGTTGACGAAGAACCCGATCAGCTCCTCGAGCTCGACCCACTGGCGGTTGGCGATCGGCGAGCCGACGAGGAGGGAGCGCTGCCCCGTCATCCGGTGGAGCAGCGCCGAGGTGGCGGCGAGGCCGACCATGAAGACCGTCCCGCCGCGCTGCCGGGACAGCTCGCGGACCCGCGCCGAGCCCGCCGGCGACAGGGTGAACGAGCGCACCGCGCCGCGGGTGCTCTGCAGCGGCGGCCGCGGCCGGTCGGTCGGCAGATCGAGCACCGTCGGGGCGCCGGCGAGGGCTTGGCGCCAGTGGCGGAGCTCGCCGGCGAGCGCCTCGCCCGCCAGCCGGGCGCGCTGCCAGACGGCGAAGTCGCCGTACTGGACCGGCAGCGCGCGGAGAGGCGACCGCCGGCCGGCGAGGAAGGCCGCATAGAGCTGCGCCAGGTCGTCGAGCAGGACGGCGGTCGACCAGCCGTCCGCCGCGATGTGGTGCATGGTGAAGAGGAGGGCATGCTCGCCCTCGCCCTGACCCTCGGGCGCGGCGAGCGCGACGAGGGTCGCCCGCAGCAGCGGCCCGCGCTCGAGGTCGAAGGGGGTGGCGGCCTCGGCCGCGGCGAGCGCGCGGAGCTCCGCCTGGCGCGCGGCCGGCGGCAGGGCGCCGAGGTCGACCAGCGGCAGCCGGAGCGGCGCCGGCTCGGCGACCACCTGGAGGGGGCCGTCGGGCCCGGCCGCGAAGCGCGTGCGGAGGGTCTCGTGCCGGCGGACGATCGCCTCCAGGCTGGCGGCGAGGACGGGGATGGCGAGCCGCCCGCGGAGGAGCACGGCAGCGGGCACGTTGTAGGCGATGCCGCCGGGCGTCAGGCGGTCGAGGAACCAGAGCCGCTCCTGGGCGAAGGAGAGCCGCAGCGGCGGCAGCGGCCGCGGCAGCCGAGGGATCCTCCCGCCCCCCTCGGCTCCGCCGCTCCCCCGCTCGACGAGCACCTGGTGGCGCTCGCTCTCGGCGAGGAGCGGCAGCGCGCGGAGCGGCCGCTCGAGCTCGCCGGCCACCGCCATCAGGAGGCTCAGCCATTGGCCCTGCCAGCGCGCCGCAGTCGCCCGCTCGATGCGGTCGGCGTCGTAGCCGAGCGAGAAGCCGAGGCGCCCGCCGGAATCCCAGCAGGACATGGCGAGGGTCGACTGGGTGGTCAGGCCCGCGCCAGCGCGCGACATCGGCGCGAGCTCGAGGCCGGGGATCCGGATATCGCCGAGCGACTGGCTGCGGGCGATGAACATGGCGTCGACGAGCGGCATGCTCTCGCTGCCGCTCTCCGGGCGCAGGGCCTCGACGACCAGGGTGAACGGCAGGTCCTGGTGGTCGTAGGCGGCGAGCGCCGTCTCCCGCACAGCGGCGAGCTGGCGGCGGAACGACGGCGCGCCCTCCCAGCGGCTGCGCAGCACCAGGGTGTTGACGAAGCAGCCGATCAGCGGCTCGAGCTCGCGCCGGTTCCGGTTGGCGATCGGCGTGCCGACCGCGAGGTCCTCCTGCCCGGCGAGCCGATGGAGGAGGGTCTGGAAGACGGCGAGGAGCGCCATGAAGAGGGTGGCCCCCTCGCGGCGCGCCAGGGTGCGGATCGCCTCTACCAGCTCGGCGGGCACCTCCGCGGAGAGGAACGCGGCGCGCGCTGTCCTCCGGTCCGGGCGCCGCCGATCAGGGCACTGCGGCCGGTCGGTCGGCAGGTCGAGACGGGCGAGCCCGGCGAGCTGCCGCGTCCAGTAGGAGAGCTGCTCGTCGAGAACCCGGCCGGCGAGCCAGCCGCGCTGCCAGACGGCGAAGTCGGCGTACTGGATCGCCAGCTCGGGGAGCGGCGAGGGGCGGCCGCTCGCCAGCGCCGGATAGATCGCCGCCAGCTCGCGCAGGAGGACGCCGAGCGACCAGCCGTCCGCGATGATCGGGTGCAGGGTGAAGAGGAGCACGCGGTCGTCGGCCGCCGTCCCCACCAGGGTAGCGCGCACCAGCCCGCCGCGCGCGAGGTCGAACGGCGGCCCCTGCTCGGCGGCGAGCAGGCGCTGGAGCTCGCGCTCGCGGGCGCCGGCCGGCAGACTGACCAGGTCGACCTGCGGCAGCTGCGGACAGGCATCGGTGTCGATCTCCTGGAACGGCCGCCCGCCGCGGGCGACGATGCGCGTGCGCAGCGTCTCGTGGCGGCGCGCGATCTCCGCCAGGGTCGCCGCCAGCGCCGCCGGGCGGAGGGCGCCGCGCAGCCGCACCGCGACCGGCACCGCGTCGGAGCGTTCCTCGCGCGCCAGCTGGTCGACCAGCCAGAGGCGCTCCTGGGCGAAGGAGAGCGGCAGCGGCGCGTTCCGCGCCGCCGGCCGGATGGACGTCGCCGGCTCGGCCAATGGCTCGGACAGCGGCTCTCCGGGGCCGTCCCGCCGCGCGAGTTTCCCGAGCTCGCCGCACCAGCGCTCCGCCGCTCCCCGGTCCACCCGCCGGCGCCGCTGGAACTCCACGTCATCGAGCATACGTGACTGGGCGGCGGCCGAGGCCGTGGGCGCGGCGGACGAGGATCTGATCGAGCCGGGCATCCTCGAACGAGCGGCGCGGCTCAGCGGCCACGGGATAGAGGAGGTCGCAGAGCCCCGGCGTCACGTCATCGGGGCTGGCCGCGGACGCCGGCGACCAGGCGGTGGTGGGGCTCGGGGAGGAGCTGGTCGAGGCGCGCGTTCGGATCGGCGGCGATCTGGACGAGCAGCGCCTCGTAGTCGCGGCAGATGGCGTCGAGGGTCTCCGCATCGAAGAGGTCGGCGGCGCCGGTCAGGCCGCAGCGGAGGTGGTCGGGCTCGTCGCGAGCGGTGACCAGGAGGTCGTACTTGGCCGGCACCTCGACCTCGCCCAGGGGGCGAGCGCGGAGGCCGGGGAGGCCGAGGCCGGCGGCCGCCTCCGCCGGCCGGATGTCCGAGGAGAAGCTGTGCATGTTGAAGGCGGCGCGGAACATCAGCGTGCGGTGGAGCGCCCGGCCCGGGAAGAGCGCGGCGAGGAGGGCGGGAAAGGGGACGTCCTGGTGGCGGTAGGCGTCGAGCGCCGCGGCGCGCGTCCGCTGCATCAACTGGGTGAACGAGGGGCCGCCGGAGAGGTCGGTGCGCACGGTCACCGAGTTCATGAACATGCCCACGAGCGGCGCGAACTCGCGCCGGTGGCGCCCGGAGACGATCGATCCGACGAGGACGTCCTCCTCCCCGGTGTAGCGATGGATGAGGGCCTGGAGGGCGGCCAGCAGGACCATCGAGACGGTGCAGCCGGCGGCCCGCGCCGCGGCGCGCAGCGCGGCGAGCGGCGGCCCGCCGAGCGCGAAACCGCCGCGCACCGTCGCCGACCCGAGGACCTCCGGCCGCGGCCGGTCGGCGGGGAGGTCGACGACCGGCGGGCGGTCCGCGAGGAGTCCGTGCCAGTGGGCGAGCTGGGCCGCCAGCACCGGCCCGGCGAAGCTGCGCCGCTGCCAATGGGCGAAGTCGCCGAACTGGAGGGCGAGCGGCGGCAGCGGCGACGGCTCGCCGCGGCGGAAGGCGCCGTAGAGCGCCGCCAGCTCGCTCTGGAAGATCTCCATCGACCAGCCGTCGCTGATCGCGTGGTGCATGTTGAAGAGGACGGCGTGAGCCTCGGCGCCCAGGCGGAGGAGGCGGACGGTGAGGAGTGGCCCGCGGAAGACGTCGAACGGACGGCGCGCGTCCTCCTTGACGAGCGCGCGGAGGAGCGCCTCGCGGCGGGCCTCCGGCAGGCTCGCGAGGTCGGCGACGGGCACGGTCGGCGGGGCGCCCTCGTCGACCACCTGCAGCAGCTCCCCGCCCTCGCGCCGGAAAGTGGTGCGGAGGACCGCGTGACGGCGCCGGATCTCGGCCACGGCGCTGCGCAGGGCAGCGACGTCGAGCGGCCCGTCGAGGCGGATGGCGAACGGCATGTTCATCGCCGCCGAGACCGGCCCGCCCTGCAGCTCGATCGCCCACTCCTGGAGGAAAGCGGCGGGGATCGCCGCACCGGGAGGCGCCGGTGCGATGGGCTCCGCCGGCGGCAGGCCGGCCTCGCTCTCCGCCGCCGCCGCGATCTCCGCCGCCAGCTCGCCGAGCGTGGCGCGCTCGAAGAGGCGGACCAGCGGCAGCTCGATGCCGAACGCCTCGCGCACGCGGAACGCCACCTGGGTGGCGAGGAGCGAGTGGCCGGAGAGGGCGAAGAAGTTGTCCTCGACGCCGATCCGCTCGACCCCCAGCACCTCGCTCCAGATCGCCGCCAGCAGCTCCTCCGTGGGGTTGCGCGGCGGCGTGCGCGGCGCCGCGTCCAGCTGGCCGGCCGCGGCGTCTGACGCCCGGGGGCGCGCCGCGAGCGCGGCGCGGTCGAGCTTGCCGTTCGCCGTCAGCGGCAGCGCGGCGAGGATCGAGATGTGCGCCGGCACCATTACCTCCGGCAGGCGGCGGCGCAGCTGGGCCCGCAGCTCCGCCGGGCCGGGCGCCGGGCGGCCGCCCTCCGCGCCGACCGCGACGTAGGCGGCCAGGCGGAGGTCGCCGCGCTCGCGGCGCGCCAGGACCGCCGCCTGGCGCACGCCGGGGCAGGCGGCGAGCGCCTCCTCGACCTCTCCCGGCTCGACGCGGAAACCGCGCAGCTTCACCTGCCGGTCGGCGCGGCCGAGGAACTCGAGACGGCCGTCGGCCAGGTGGCGGGCGAGGTCGCCGGTGCGGTAGAGCCGGGCGCCGGGCGTGCCCAGGGCGCCGCTCTGCGGGTCCGGCACGAACACCGCGGCGGTCAGCTCGGGGCGGCCGACGTAGCCGCGGGCGAGGCCGGCGCCGCCGGCCAGGAGCTCGCCCGCGGCGCCCACCGGCGGCGGGCCGCCCTCGGCACCCAGGACGGCGAGGCGGGTGCCGGCGATCGGCCGCCCGAGGGAGACCGTGGCGCCGATGTCCCCCGGCGATGCGAGGGGACCGATGGAGACCAGGGTGGTGCTCTCGGTCGGCCCGTAGGCGGCGACGACGAGGGTGCCGGGGAGGGCGGCGACGGCCCGCGCGGTCAGCGCCGGCGCCAGGACGTCGCCGCCGGCGAGGAGCCGCGCGACGCTGGCGAAGCGGCGCGCCCCGTCTCCCCGCGCGATCGCCTGCTCGACGACCTGATGGAAGAGCCCGGCGGTCAGCCAGAGCACGCTCGCCCCGTGCCGCGCGACGAGCTCGGCGATCTCGTCCGGCGAGAAGATGCCCGGCGGCGGCACCACGAGGCGCGAGCCGTTGTCGAGGGCGCCCCAGATCTCGGCCGTCGAGGCGTCGAAGGAGAAGGGCGCCATCGCCAGCGTCACCTGGCCGGGCCCGAAGTCGAGAACGCCGGCGACCAGCCGCACCACGCCGCGCTGAGTGATGGCGACGCCCTTCGGCCGCCCGGTCGACCCCGAGGTGTACATGACGTAGGCCAGGTGGTCGGCATCGAGATCCGCCGGGGCCGCCGCCGGGTCGGCCTTCTCGCGGGCCAGTGCCTCGAGAGTGAAGACCGGGAGGTGGCCGGCAGGGCGGATCGCCGCCAGGCGCCCCAGGGAGGCCTCTTCGGTGAGCACCGCCGCCATCCCCGCGTCGCCGGCCATGAACGCCAGGCGCTCGGTGGGGAGCTCGGCGTCCAGCGGCAGGTAGGCGCCGCCGGCGAGGACGACGGCGAGCGCCGAGAGGACGAGCTCGGCCGAGCGCGGCAGGCAGATGCCGACGACGACGTCGGGGCCGACGCCGGCGCCGCGGAGCACCCGCGCCATGGCGCCGGCGCGCGCCGCGAGCGCCCCGTAGGTCCAGACGCCGCCGGTACCCTCGAGGGCGACGGCGTCCGGCCGGCGGCCGGCCTGGCCGGCGAAGAGGGCGGCGATGGTCGCCCCGCGCGCCGGCTCCTCGCCGCCGGCGCTCCACTCGAAGAGCACCTGGTGCAGCTCCCCGGCGCCGAGGAGCGGCAGCTCGGCGACCGCGGTCTCCGGCGCCGCCGCGGCCGCCGCCAGCAGGCGGACGAAGCCGGCGGCCAGCCGCTCGATCGTCGTGCCGTCGAAGAGGTCGGAGTTGTAGACGCAGCGGCCGACGAGCGTCTCGCCCCGCTCGGCCAGATTGACGGCGAGGTCGAACTTGGCGCTCTCCGCCGCCGCGCCGAGCGATGTCACCGAGAGGCCGGGCACCTGGCGCGCCGGCGGCCGGTCGTTAAAGAGCTGGAAGACGACCTGGACGAGCGGCGGCCGCGACGGGTCGCGCGCCGGCAGGACGGCTTCGACGATCTTCTCGAACGGCAGGTCCTGATGGGCATAGGCGTCGAGGGCGCGCTCCCGCGCGCGAGCGAGGAGGTCGCCGAAGCTCTCCCCCGCCGCGAGGTCCGAGCGGAGGACGAGGGTGTTGACGAAGAACCCGATCAGATCCTCGAGCTCGGCCCGCTTGCGATTGGCGATCATCGAGCCGACGAGGAGGGAGCGCTGGCCGGTCAGCCGGTGGAGCAGCGCCGAGAAGGCGGCGAGGCCGACCATGAAGACCGTGCCGCCGCTCGTGCGGGCCAGCTCGCGGACCCGCGCCGCCGCCGCCGCCGGCAGGGTGAACGAGCGGCCCCCGCCGCGGGTGCTCTGCAGCGGCGGCCGCGGATGGTCGGTCGGCAGATCGAGGACCGGCGGGGCGTCGTCGATGGCCTCGCGCCAGTGGCGGAGCTCGCCGGCGAGCGCCTCGCCCGCCAGCCGGGCGCGCTGCCAGACGGCGAAGTCGCCGTACTGGATCGGCAGCTCGGCGAGGGGCGACCGCCGGCCGGCGAGGAAGGCCGCGTAGAGCTGCACCAGGTCGTCGACCAGGACGCTGGCCGACCAGCCGTCCGACGCGATGTGGTGCATGGTGTGGAGGAGGGCATGCTCGGCATCGCCCTCGCCCGGGCCCTCGGGCGCGGCGAGCGCGACGAGAGTCGCCCGCAGCATCGGCCCGCGCTCGAGGTCGAAGGGGGTGGCGGCCTCGGCGGCGGCGAGCGCGCGGAGCTCCGCCTGGCGCCTCGCCGGCGGCAGGGCGCCGAGGTCGACGAGCGGCAGCGGCAGCGGCGCCGGCTCGGCGACCACCTGGAGAGGGCCGTCGGGGCCGGCGGTGAAGCGGGTGCGCAGGGTGTCGTGCCGGCGGACGATGGCCTCCAGGCTGGCGGCGAGGACGGGGATCGCCAGCCGCCCGCGGAGGAGCATGGCGGCCGGCACGTTGTAGACGACGCCGCCGGGCGTCAGGCGGTCGACGAACCAGAGCCGCTCCTGGGCGAAGGAGAGCCGCAGCGGTGGCAGCGGCCGCGGCAGGCGGGGGATCTCCCCGGACCGTTCGGCGCGGCGCTTCAGCTGGGTCCGCTCCGCGGCGGCTGCCGCCGCGCCGCCTCCATCCTCTCGCTTCGGAGCCGCGGCGCGTGCGACCGCCTGGCCGAGGCGCTTGGCGAGGAGGTCGCGCCGCGCCTGCGAGAGCCCCTCGACCTTGTGGTCCAGATCGGACCGTGCGCGCGACAGGCCGGTTGGCTCGGCCGCAGGCGCCGGGCTCGGCGTCGGCCCCGCGGGCCCCGCGGGCGACATGGCCGCAGTGGCCGCATCAGCCGCCGTGGCCGCCGGCAGGGCGAGCGCGAGGCGCCCGTCGGCCAGGCGGCGGCCGCGCCGGCCGGTCGGCTCCGCGGCGCCGCCCGCGCCGCGCCGGCAGAGCTCGCCCCAGACTCCGATCGCCGTCGGGAGGCCGCCCTCGAGGACCACCTCGCCGTCGCTCCCCCACTCGACGAGCAGCTGGTGGCGCTCGCTCTCGGTGAGGAGCGGCAGCTCGCGAAGCGGCCGCTCGGGCTCGCCGGCAACCGCCGCCAGCAGGCTCAGCCATTGGCTCTGCCAGCGCGCCGCGGTCGTCCGCTCGATGCGGTCGGCGTCGTAGCTCAGCGAGTCGCCCAGGCGGCCGCCGGAGTCCCAGCAGGACATGACGAGGATGGACTGAGCGGTGAGGTCGGCGCCCTCGGCGCGCGACAGCGGCAGCAGCTCGAGGCCGGGGATCCGGATGTCGCCGAGCGACGGGTTGCGCAGGGTGAACATGGCGTCGACGAGCGGCATGCTCTCCCCCCGGCGCGCCGGGTGCAGGGCCTCGACGACCAGGGTGAACGGCAGGTCCTGATGGTCGTAGGCGGCGAGCGTCGTCTCGCGCACCGCGGCGAGCTGGCGGCGGAACGACGGCGCGCCCTCCCAGCGGCTGCGCAGGACCAGGGTGTTGACGAAGAAGCCGATCAGCGGCTCGATCTCCCGCCGGTTCCGGTTGGCGACCGGCGTGCCGACCGCGAGGTCCCCCTGCCCGGCGAGCCGGTGGAGGAGCGTCTGGAAGACGGCGAGGAGCGCCATGAAGAGGGTGACCCCCTCGCGGCGAGCCAGGGCGCGGATCGCCTCCGCCAGCGCGGCGGGCACCTCGGCGGAGAGGAGGGCGGCGCGCACCGCCCGCCGATCCGGGAGCCGATCAGGGTACTGCGGCCGGTCGGTCGGCAGATCGAGCAGGGCGAGCCCGGCGAGCTGCCGCGTCCAGTAGGAGAGCTGCTCGTCGAGGACGCGGCCGGTGAGCCAGCCGCGCTGCCAGGCGGCGAAGTCGGCGTACTGGATCGCCAGCTCGGGGAGCGGCGAGGGGCGGCCGCTCGCCAGCGCCGGGTAGATCGCCGCCACCTCGCGCAGGAGGACGCCGAGCGACCAGCCGTCCGAGATGATGTGGTGCATGGTGAAGAGGAGCACGCGGTCGTCGGCCGCCGTCCGCACCAGGGTTGCGCGCACCAGCCCGCCGCGGGTGAGATCGAATGGCGGCCCCTGCTCGGCGGCGAGCAGGCGCTGCAGCTCGCGCTTGCCGGCGCCGGCAGGCAGGCCGGCCAGGTCGACCTCCGGCAGCTCCATCCGGGCACCGGCGTCGATCTCCTGGAACGGCCGCCCGCCGCGGGCGACGAAGCGCGTGCGCAGCGTCTCGTGGCGGCGCGCGATCTCCGCCAGGGTCGCCGCCAGCGCCGCGGGGCGGAGGGCGCCGCGCAGCCGCACCGCGACCGGCACCGCGTAGGAGAGCTCCTCGTGCGCCAGCTGGTCGACCAGCCAGAGGCGCTCCTGGGCGAAGGAGAGCGGCAGCGGCGCGTTCCGCGCCGCCGGCCGGATGGGCGGCGCCGGCTCGGGCAGCGGCTCGCCTGGGGCTTCTCTGCGGGCGAGGCTCCCGAGCTCGCCGCGGGCGTAGCCCAGCGACTCGGCCAGCCTCCAGGTGCCAGCGGCCAAAAAGTCCTCGCCGAGCTCGCTCCGCCAGCGCTCCGCCGTCCCCCGCTCCACTCTGCGGTGGCGCTGGAACTTCACGTCGCCCAGCATCCGCGACTCGGCGTGGATGCCGTCCGTCATGCGCTCCCGCCGCCCGTCGTACGCCTCGGCCATCGCCGGCTCGTAGGGGATGCCGAGGAAGGAGCAGACGCCGGCGAGCACCGTCTCGGGGGAGGCCACCAGCGCCTCGAAGGAGACGCGGAGCTGGCGCTCGGCGGGCACGCCGGCGAGGGTGCTCAGGATGTTCTCCTCGCTCACCCGCCAGATCAGCTCGGCCAGCTGCCGGCGGCCGAAGCCGTGGTCGTGGCGGAAGAAGATCTGGTCGAGCCTGGCCTCCTCGAACGAGCGGATCATGCCGTACGGGTGGCGTAGGAGGTGGATATAGAGCGGCCGCTCGAACCACTCCTCGGCGCGCGCCAGGACCGCCCGGTCGAGCGCGTAGGAGGGGGTCTTGTCGACCAGCGTGCGGGGGGCGATCCACTCCTGCATGCGGCCGTAGAGCCAGCCGGTCGACCGCCCGGCGCCCTCCGCCTCGGCGACGATCGCCGCCGCCTCTTGGGAGCTGCAGCCGCGCACCTCCATCACCGCCCGCACCACCCCCTCGAGCCAGAACCGGCGGTCGCGGCCGGCGAACGCCGCCGCGCGGTCGGCGAGCGTGGCGAACGACAGCAGCTCGAGCTCGGGCGGGGCGAAGAGCCGGCTGTGGCCGCCGAGGAGGACCCTGAGGAGCGTCGAGCCGGAGCGCGGCGGCGACAGCACGAAGAGGACCGGCGGGTTCTTCGCTTCGCGCGTGGCGGGTGCCGGCGGCCGGATCAACCGGCGGAACGCCGCGACGTCCTCCTCGACGATGCGCCTCCGGCCCGACCGCGCCGGTGCACCGGCCGGCGCCTCGGCGCTGTCGGGCCAGAGGCGGGCGACGGCGGCGGCGTGCTCGACCGCGAGATGCGCGGCGAGCCGGCGCACGCTCGGCGCGTTGAAGATGGCGACCACGTGGACGATCTCGCCCAGCTCCTCCTGGAGGCGGTTGATCAGCACCGCGCCGGCGATCGAGTTGCCGCCGAGCGCGAAGAAGTCGTCGTCGAGGCCGATGCGCCGGCGCCCGAGGGATTGCCCCAGGGCCTCGCCGAAGAGCTCGGCCAGGAAGACCTCGAGACCCGTCTCCGGCGGCGCCCAGGCCGCGCTCTCGATGCCCGTCTCCGATTCTGCCGCGCTGGCCAGCGCCACGCGGTCGAGCTTGCCGTTCGCCGTCAGCGGCAGCGCCGGCAGCGCCACCAGCCGCGACGGCACCAGGT
The DNA here is from genome assembly GCA_963755825.1 of uncultured Acidobacteriota bacterium. Taxonomy (GTDB): domain Bacteria; phylum Acidobacteriota; class Thermoanaerobaculia; order Multivoradales; family UBA5704; genus DATBQN01. The sequence goes on from CAVWLA010000003.1 coordinate 227,223, forward strand.
AGGCCGGCAGCGACGCGGCGAGCGACGAGCGCAGCGCCACCAGGTCGAGAGACGCGACATCGGCCGCCGGCACGACGCAGGCGACGAGGCCGCGATCCTCCGGCCGCTCGCCCTGCACCCACACCGCGGCGTCGCGCACCTCCGGCAGCCGCCTGAGCGCCGCCTCGACCTCTCCCAGCTCGATGCGGAAACCCCGCACCTTGACCTGGCGGTCGATCCGCCCCAGCACCTCGAGATCGCCGTCCGGCCGATGGCGCGCCAGGTCGCCCGAGCGGTAGAGCCGCGCCCCCGGCAGGCCGCCGAAGCCGTCCGGCACGAACCGCTCCGCCGTCAGCTCCGGCCGCCCGAGATAACCCATCGACACCCCCGAGCCGCCGACAACGATCTCGCCGGGAGTGCCGAGCGCCACCGGCTCGAGCGACGCGTCGAGGAGATAGAGGTCGAGCCCTCCGATCGGCCGACCGATCCGGCTGCCGATGTTTCCCGCCGTCGCGTCCGCGGCTCGCAGGCGACGGTAAGTGACGTGGACCGTCGTCTCCGTGATGCCGTACATGTTGACCAGCCGCGGCCGCTCCTCCCCGTGCCGCTCCCACCACGGCGCCAGGCTCGAAAGCTCCAGGCGCTCGCCGCCGAAGACCACGGCACGGAGCGCGCGCAGGCTGCCGGCGGGATCGCCGGGCTCGCACGCGCGGTCCGCCCGCACCAGCTGCTGGAAGGCCGAGGGCGTCTGGTTGAGGACCGTCACCTGCTCGCGGCCGAGCAGCTCATGGAACGCCTCCGGCGAGCGGCTCACCCAGAAAGGCACGACCACCAGGCGGCCGCCGTGGCCGAGGGCCCCCCACAGCTCCCACACCGAGAAGTCGAAGGCATAGGAGTGGAAGAGCGTAAAGACGTCACCGCACCCGAAGCCGAAGTCTGCCGCCGTGCCCGCGAGCAGGGCGAGGACGTTGCCGTGCGTCACCGCGACGCCCTTCGGCCGCCCCGTCGAGCCCGAGGTGTAGATCACGTAGGCCGTCTCCTCCGGCCGGGCATCCGGAAGCGGCGGAAGCGGCGCCCGCGGCTCGCTGGCTCCCAGACAATCCTCCAACCGCAGCCGCCGGATCTCCCCCGCCAGCTCCGCCCCGAGGTCGCCGCCCGCCACCAGCGCCGCCACGCCGGCGTCGGCGAGAGCGAAGCGCAGCCGCTCGGCCGGGTGCTCCGGGTCGAGCGGCACGTAGGCCGCGCCCGACCAGAGGATCCCGGCGATCCCCACCACCATCTCGAGCGACCGCTCGGCGAGGAGGCCAACCCGCAAGCCTCGCCCCGCGCCGGCCCTTGCGAGCTGGCCGGCGAGCCGGCCGGCCCGCGCCGCGAGCTCGCCGTAGGTGAGCTGCCCCTCCCCCATCGCGACCGCCACCGCATCCGGCCGCTCCGCCGCGCGGCGGGCGAGGAGATGGGCGAGCGTCGGCGCCTCGCCCACCACGACCGCCCCCGCCGAGCCCCACTCGCGGAGCATCTGGTGGCGCTCCGCCGCCGAGAGGAGCGGCAGCGCCGACACCGCGGTCTCGGGGGATGACACGGCCCCGGCGAGCAGCCGCGCGTACTGCCCGAGCAGGCGCTCGGCCGTCGTCGCGTCGAAGAGGTCGGTGTTGAAGCGCAGGGTCCCGGCGATCTCCCCGTCCCGCTCGAAGAGGTTGAGCACGAGGTCGAACTTGGCGGTCTGCGCCGGGAGCTGCACCGGCGCCAGCTCGAGCCCCGGCAGCGACAGCCGCTCGAGCGGCGCGTTCTGCAGCTGCAGGACCACCTGGAACACCGGCGAGCGCGACGGATCGCGCGGCAGACCCAGCTCGGCGACCAGCTTCTCGAACGGCAGGTCCTGGTGGTCGTAGGCGCCGAGCGCCGCCTCCCGCGCCTGCGAGAGGAGCGCCGCGAAGCTCGCATCGTCCGCCAGCTCGGCGCGCAGCGCCAGGGTGTTGACGAAGAAGCCGATCAGCCCCTCGATCTCGGCCTGGTTGCGGTTGGCGATCGCCGCCCCGACGACCAGGTCGCGCTGGCCGGAGAGCCGCGCGAGGAGCGCTTCGAAGCCGGCGAGGAGCGCCATGAAGAGGGTGGCGGAGCGGCGCCGCGCGAGATGCGCGAGCCCCGCCGACACCCCGGTGCCGAGGGCGAACGGCCGCTCCGCGCCACGATAGCGCTGCACCGGTGGCCGCGGCCGGTCCGTCGGCAGGTCGAGCGCCGCGGGGGCGCCGGAGAGCCGCTGGCGCCAGAAGGCGAGCTGGCGGTCGAGCTCCTCGCCCGCCAGCCAGGAGCGCTGCCAGCGCGCGAAGTCGGCGTACTGGATCGGCAGCTCGGCAAGCGGCGAGGGAGCGCCGGCGGCGCCGGCCCTGTAGAGCGCCCCGAGCTCGGCCACCAGCACGCCGAGCGACCAGGCGTCGGTGACGACGTGGTGCAGGGTGAGGAGCGCCAGGTGCTCCTCCCGACCCAGGCGGAGGAGCGCGCCGCGCACCAGCGGCCCGCGCTCCAGGTCGAAGGGGCGGGCCGCCTCGGCCGCGGCGAGAGCGCGCGCCGCCGCCTCGCCGCGGCCGGCGGCGAGCGCGGAGAGATCGACGAGAGCCGGCGCCCAGGCCGCGGCCGGGGAGACCGCCTGGACGGGCTGGCCCGCGGCGACCGCGAAGGTGGTGCGGAGCACCTGGTGACGGCGGACGATCTCGGCGAGGCAGGCGACGAGGAGCGGCACCTTCAGCTGGCCGGAGAGGCGGAGCGCCAGCGGCACGTTGTACCAGGCGCCTCCCGGCTCGAGCCGATCGAGGAACCAGAGCCGCTCCTGGGCGAAGGAGAGCGGCGCCGGGCCGGGCTCGGCCGCCCGCCTCAGCAGAGGCCGCGGCGCGCCGCCGGCAGAGCCGCCCGCAGCGGCGCGCTCCGCGGCGACAACGGCGGCGAGCCGGGCGACGCTCGGCGCCTCGAAGAGGCGCCGCAGCGGCAGATCGACGCCGAGGGCGCCGCGCAGGCGGGAGACCACCTGCGTCGCGAGAAGCGAGTGCCCGCCGAGCTCGAAGAAGCTCTCTTGGGCGCCCACCCGCTCGACCCCCAGCACCTCGGCGAAGATCCCCGCCAGCAGCTCTTCGAGCGGGCTGAGCGGCCTCTCCGCCACCTCCGGCGTCTCCGGCGTCTGTCCAGCGGTCGCCGAGCCCGGCTCGAGGACGCTCAACGCCTGGCGGTCCACCTTGCCGCTCGGCGTCCGCGGCAGCGCCGGCAGAAAGACGAAGGCCGCGGGCACCATGTGGGCCGGCAGCTTCGCCGCCAGCGCGCCGCGCAGCTCCGCCGCCGACGGCCGCGGCTCGCCCGCCACCACGCAGGCGACGAGAGCGCGGTCCGCCGCGCTCCTCTCCCGCAGCACCACCGCCGACTCCAGCACCCCCGCGCAGGCGGCGAGCGCCGTCTCCACCTCGCCCGGCTCGATGCGGAAACCCCGCACCTTGACCTGGCGGTCGAGCCGGCCGAGGTACTCCAGCCGACCGTCCGGCAGCGCGCGGGAGAGGTCGCCGGTGCGGTAGAGCCGCGCGCCGGGCGCCCCCGTGAGACGCGTCCGGCACGAACCGCTCCGCCGTCAGCTCCGGACGGCCGAGATACCCTCGCGCCAGGCCCGCGCCGCCGATCTGGAGCTCGCCCGCCACACCCAACGGCACTGGACGGCCCGCGCCGTCGACGACCGCCAGCCGCGTGTTGGCGAGCGGCCGGCCGATCGGGATCGTCCCCGCCCGCAGCGGAGTCGCGACCTCGTCGAAGACGGAGTACACCGTCGTCTCCGTCGGACCATAGAGGTTCCACACCGATCGCGACCGCTCGACGAGACGCGCCGCCAGCTCCACCGCCAGCGCCTCGCCGCCGGTCATCGCCTGCACCAGCCGCAGGTCCGCCTCGCCATCGGCGGTCAGCAGCTGCCAGGTCGCCGGCGTCGCCTGCAGCACCGTCGCCTGCGACCGCGCCAGGAGAGCCGCGAGCTGCCGCGCGTCCATCGCCGCCTCGCGGCCCGCCAGCACCACCCGCGCACCGCGCAGGAGCGGCAGGAAGAGATCGACCGCCGCGATGTCGAAGGAGATCGTCGTCACCGCCAGCAGCACGTCCCCGGCGCCGAGGCCCGGCCGCTCGCCGAGCGAGCGCAGGAGGTTCGCCAGCGCCCGCTGCGGCAGCCCGACGCCCTTGGGCACCCCCGTCGAGCCCGAGGTGTAGATCACGTAGGCCAGGCTGTCCCCGTCGACCGCGACGGCGGCGAGCGGCTCGCCGCCGAGCTCGCCGACGCCGTCCAGCCAGACCTCCCGCGCCCGGTGCGCCGGCAGCCGCGCCGAGAGCGCCTCCTCGGTGAGCAGCACCGAGAGGTCGGAGTCGGCGAAGAGGAACGCCAGCCGCGCCGCCGGATAGGCGGGGTCGAGCGGCACGTAGGCGCCCCCCGCCTTGAGGATCGCCAGCAGCCCCACCACCATCTCGAGCGTCCGCCCGGCGCAGACCCCCACTCGCGCATCCGGTCCCACGCCCAGCTCGCGGAGCCGCCGCGCCAGCAGCCCCGAGAGGCGATCCAGCTCGCCGTAGCTGAGCGACCGCTCGCCCGCGGAGAGCGCCGTGCGCTCCGGGTGGCTGGCCGCCTGCCGGGAGATGAGCCGCGCGATCGAGACCTCCGCATCCTCATCATCGCAAACCGCCCCCGCGTCGCTCCACTCGACGACCGTCTGGTGGATCTCCGCCGCGCCGAGGAGCGGCAGCTCCGCGAGCGGGCGCTCCGGCTCCGCCACCGCGGCGGCGAGGAGGCGCCGGAGCGCCGCGCCCAGGCGGATCGCCGTCGTCCGCTCGAAGAGGTCCGCGGCGTACTCGAGCGAGCCGGCGACCCGCCCGGGCTGCTCGCCGAGCATGAGCTGGAGGTCGAACTTCGCCGTCCCATCGACCGACGCGCGCGGCGCCAGCGCCGCGAGCGCCAGCCCGCCCTCTCCGGCCCAGCGCGGCAGCGCCGGTGCGCTCTGCAGCGCTACGAGCACCTGGAAGAGCGGCGAGACGGCGAGGCTGCGCGCCGGCGCCAGCGCCTCGACCAGGCGCTCGAACGGCAGGTCCTGGTGTGCGTAGCCGCCGAGCGCCGCCTCGCGCACCCGCCGCAGCAGCGCGCCGAAATCCGGCCCGCCGGCGAGGTCGAGGCGCAGCACCAGGGTGTTGACGAAGAAGCCGATCAGCGGCTCCGTCTCCCGCCGCGTGCGGCCGGCGACCGGCGTGCCGACGCTGACGTCCTCCTGGCCCGTACAGCGCGCGAGGAGGGCCTCCATCGCCGCGAGGAGCGCCATGAAGAGGGTAGCCCCTTGGCGCCGCGCCAGCTCGCGCAGCCCGTCGAGGAGCGCCCCCTCGATGGCGAAGGGGACGAGACCGCCGCGGAAGCTCTGCACCGGCGGGCGCGGGCGATCGGTCGGCAGGTCGAGGGCGGCGGCCCCCGCCAGACGCTGCCGCCAGTAGGCGAGATCGCTCGCCAGCGCCTCCTCGGTGAGCCAGCGCCGCTGCCACACGGCATAGTCGCCATACTGGACGGGCAGCTCGGGGAGCGGCGAGGGATCGCCCGCCGAGGCGGCGGGATAGAGCGCGCCGAGCTCCGCGGTGAGCACCCCCAGCGACCAGCCGTCGGCGACGATGTGGTGCAGAGTGGCCAGAACGACATGGCGCTCCGGCGCCAGCCGGAGGAGCGCGGTGCGCACCAGGGGGCCGCGCGCGAGGTCGAACGGCCGCAAGGCCTCGCCGCGGGCGAGCCGGCGTCCCGCGGCCGCCGCGGCCTGCGGCGCGAGAGCGGCGAGGTCGACGATCGCGAGCGGGATCGCGAGGGCCGGCGCGATCACCTGCCGCGGCGTCCCCTCGACCGTCTGGAAGGTGGTGCGGAGGACGGCATGCCGGCGGACGATCTCGGCGAAGCTCGCGGCGAGCGCCCGGACGTCCAGCCGCCCGCCGAGATCGAGGGCGAGCGGAATGTTGTAGGTCGGGTTCCCGGGGTCGAGCTGGTCGAGGAACCAGAGCCGCTCCTGCGCGAAGGAGAGCGGCAGCGGCTCGCCCGGCCGCGCCGCGCCCGGCGCGATGCGCGCCAGCCCGCCCGTCCCGCGCTCGGACGGCGCGGACGGCGCGGCGGCGCCGGCGGGCCAGCGGCGGGCGACGGCGGCGGCGCGCTCGGCGACGAGATGCGCGGCGAGCCGGCGCACGCTCGGCGCGTTGAAGATGGCGACCACGTGGACGACCTCCCCGAGCTCCTCCTGCAGGCGGTTGATCAGCACCGCGCCGGCGATCGAGTTGCCGCCCAGGGCGAAGAAGTCGTCGTCGAGGCCGATGCGCCGGCGCCCGAGGGATTGCCCCAGGGCCTCGCCGAAGAGCTCGGCCAGGAAGACCTCGAGACCCGTCTCCGGCGGCGCCCAGGCCGCGCTCTCGATGCCCGTCTCCGATTCTGCCGCGCTGGCCAGCGCCTCGCGGTCGAGCTTGCCGTTCGCCGTCAGCGGCAGCGCCGGCAGCGCCACCAGCCGCGACGGCACCAGGTAGGCCGGCAGCGACGCGGCGAGCGACGAGCGCAGCGCCCCCAGATCGAGAGACGAGACCTCCCCCGCCGGCACGACGCAGGCGACGAGGCCGCGATCCTCCGGCCGCTCGCCCTGCACCCACACCGCGGCGTCGCGCACCTCCGCCTGCCGCCTGAGCGCCGCCTCGACCTCCCCCAGCTCGATGCGGAACCCCCGCACCTTGACCTGACGATCGATCCGCCCCAGCACCTCGAGGTCGCCGTCCGGGCGATGGCGCGCCAGGTCGCCCGAGCGGTAGAGACGCGCCCCCGGCAGGCCGCCGAAGCCGTCCGGCACGAACCGCTCCGCCGTCAGCTCCGGCCGTCCGAGATAGCCCATCGACACCCCCGAGCCGCCGACAACGATCTCGCCGGGAGTGCCGAGCGCCACTGGCTCGAGCGACGCGTCGAGGAGATAGAGGTCGAGCCCTCCGATCGGCCGACCGATCCGGCTGCCGATGTTTCCCGCCGTCGCGTCCGCGGCTCGCAGGCGACGGTAGGTGACGTGGACCGTCGTCTCGGTGATGCCGTACATGTTGACCAGCCGCGGCCGCTCCTCCCCGTGCCGCTCCCACCAAGGCGCCAGGCTCGAAAGCTCCAGGCGCTCGCCGCCGAAGACCACGCCACGGAGCGCGCGCAGGCTGCCGGCGGGATCGCCGGGATCGGAGGCGCGGTCCGCCCGCATCAGCTGCTGGAAGGCCGAGGGCGTCTGGTTGAGGACCGTCACCTGCTCGCGGCCGAGCAGCTCATGGAACGCCTCCGGCGAGCGGCTCACCCAGAAAGGCACGACCACCAGGCGGCCGCCGTGGCCGAGAGCCCCCCACAGCTCCCACACCGAGAAGTCGAAGGCATACGAGTGGAAGAGCGTCCAGACGTCCATGCACCCGAAGCCGAAGTCTGCCGCCGTCCCCGCGAGCAGGGCGAGGACGTTGCCGTGCGTCACCGCGACGCCCTTCGGCCGCCCCGTCGAGCCCGAAGTGTAGATCACGTAGGCCGTCTCCTCCGGCCGGGCATCCGGAAGCGGCGGGAGCGGCGCCCGCGGCTCGCTGGCTCCCAGACAATCCTCCAACCGCAGCCGCCGGATCTCCCCCGCCAGCTCCGCCCCGAGGTCGCCGCCCGCCACCAGCGCCGCCACGCCGGCGTCGGCGAGAGCGAAGCGCAGCCGCTCGGCCGGGTGCTCCGGGTCGAGCGGCACGTAGGCCGCGCCCGACCAGAGGATCCCGGCGATCCCCACCACCATCTCGAGCGACCGCTCGGCGAGGAGGCCAACCCGCAAGCCTCGCCCCGCGCCGGCCCTTGCGAGCTGGCCGGCGAGCCGGCCGGCCCGCGCCGCGAGCTCGCCGTAGGTGAGCTGCCCCTCCCCCATCGCGACCGCCACCGCATCCGGCCGCTCCGCCGCGCGGCGGGCGAGGAGATGGGCGAGCGTCGGCGCCTCGCCCACCACGACCGCCCCCGCCGAGCCCCACTCGCGGAGCATCTGGTGGCGCTCCGCCGCCGAGAGGAGCGGCAGCGCCGACACCGCGGTCTCGGGGGATGACACGGCCCCGGCGAGCAGCCGCGCGTACTGCCCGAGCAGGCGCTCGGCCGTCGTCGCGTCGAAGAGGTCGGTGTTGAAGCGCAGGGTCCCGGCGATCTCCCCGTCCCGCTCGAAGAGGTTGAGCACGAGGTCGAACTTGGCGGTCTGCGCCGGGAGCTGCACCGGCGCCAGCTCGAGCCCCGGCAGCGACAGCCGCTCGAGCGGCGCGTTCTGCAGCTGCAGGACCACCTGGAACACCGGCGAGCGCGACGGATCGCGCGGCAGACCCAGCTCGGCGACCAGCTTCTCGAACGGCAGGTCCTGGTGGTCGTAGGCGCCGAGCGCCGCCTTCCGCGCCCGCCCGAGGAGCGCCGCGAAGCTCGCATCGTCCGCCACCTCGGCGCGCAGCGCCAGGGTGTTGACGAAGAAGCCGATCAGCCCCTCGATCTCGGCGTGGTTGCGGTTGGCGATCGCCGCCCCGACGACCAGGTCGCGCTGGCCGGAGAGCCGCGCGAGGAGCGCTTCGAAGCCGGCGAGGAGCGCCATGAAGAGGGTGGCGGAGCGGCGCCGCGCGAGATGCGCGAGCCCCGCCGACACCCCGGTGCCGAGCGCGAACGGCCGCTCCGCGCCGCGATAGCGCTGCACCGGTGGCCGCGGCCGGTCGGTCGGCAGGTCGAGCGCCGCGGGGGCGCCGGAGAGCCGCTGGCGCCAGAAGGCGAGCTGGCGGTCGAGCTCCTCGCCCGCCAGCCAGGAGCGCTGCCAGCGCGCGAAGTCGGCGTACTGGATCGGCAGCTCGGCAAGCGGCGAGGGAGCGCCGGCGGCGCCGGCCCTGTAGAGCGCCCCGAGCTCGGCCACCAGCACGCCGAGCGACCAGGCGTCGGTGACGACGTGGTGCAGGGTGAGGAGCGCCAGGTGCTCCTCCCGACCCAGGCGGAGGAGCGCGCCGCGCACCAGCGGCCCGCGCTCCAGGTCGAAGGGGCCGGCTGCCTCGGCCGCGGCGAGAGCGCGCGCCGCCGCCTCGCCGAGGCCGGGGGCGAGCGCGGAGAGATCGACGAGAGCCGGCGCCCACGCCGCGGCCGGGGAGACCGTCTGGACGGGCTGGCCCGCGGCGACCGCGAAGGTGGTGCGGAGCACCTGGTGACGGCGGACGATCTCGGCGAGGCAGGCTGCGATGAGCGGCACCTTCAGATGACCGGAGAGGCGCAGCGCCAGCGGCACGTTGTAGAAGGAGCTGCCCGGCTCGAGCCGATCGAGGAACCAGAGCCGCTCCTGGGCGAAGGAGAGCGGCGCCGGGCCGGTCGCGGCAACCCGGACGAGCGGCGGCCGCGGGGCGCCGCTGCCGGCGCCGGCCCCGGCGCGCTCCGCGGCGACGACGGCGGCGAGCCGGGCGACGGTCGGCGCCTCGAAGAGATGCCGCAGCGGCAGGTCGATGCCGAGGGCGGCGCGCAGGCGGGAGACCGCCTGCGTCGCGAGCAGCGAGTGCCCGCCGAGGTCGAAGAAGCTCTCCTCGACGTCCACCCGCTCGCGGCCGAGGACGTCGGCCCAGACCGCGGCGATCAGCTCCTCGAGCGGGTTGCGCGGCGCGAGGAGCGGCTCGTCCGGCCGCTCGACGGCGCGCGCCGCCAGGGCGCGGCGGTCGACCTTGCCGTTGGCGAGGAGCGGCAGCGCGGCGAGGCGCACGAAGGCCGCCGGCACCATGGTGTCCGGCAGCCGCGAGCCGACGAAGGCGCGCAGCTGGCGCTCGCCGGGCGCCTCATCGCCGGCGGCGACCCAGTAGGCGACGAGCTGCTGCCCCGCTCCCTCGCCGCGGGCGACGACCGCCGCCCTGCCGACCGCCGGATGATCCCGGAGCGCCGTCTCGACCTCCCCCAGCTCGACGCGGAAGCCACGCAGCTTGACCTGATCGTCGAGGCGGCCGAGGAACTCGAGCGTGCCGTCGGCGCGCCGGCGGACCCGGTCGCCGGTGACGTAGAGCCGGCCGCCCGCGGCGCCGCCGAAGGGGTCCGGCCGGAAGGCCGCGGCGGTCCGCTCCGGCTGGCCGAGGTAACCGCGGCTCAAGCCGCCGCCGCCGATGAGGAGCTCGCCGGCGGCGGCGAGCGGCGCCAGCGCCCCATCCTGCACGACGTGGAAGCTGCGGTGCGGCAGCGGCCGGCCGATGGGGATCTCGCCCCCGCGGCCGGCCTCCGGCCCGGCGCGGTGGTAGCCGGAGGTCATCGTGCACTCGGTCGGCCCGTACTGGTTGACCACGAGGACGCCGGGGCCGAAGGCGCGGCGCGCCCGCGCGCAGTCCTCCGCGAGGAGCCGCTCGCCGCTCGCCAGGATCAGCCGCAGGCTGCTCGGCGCCGCGCTCCGTCCGACCTCGGCCTCGTCGAGCAGAAGGCGGAGGAGGCTCGGCACGACGCTCAGGAGACAGGTGATCCGCTGCCGTTCGATCTCCTCCAGGAGAGCGGCCGGGTCCTTCGCCCGCGCGTCGTCGACGAGGACCACGGCCGCCCCCGCGAGGAGCGGGCCGAGGAGGTCGCGCACCGAGGCATCGAAGGAGAGCGAGGCGATCTGCAGCACCCGGTCGTCCGCCCGCAGAGCGAAGGCCTCGCGGACGGCGCGGAGGTAGGTCGCCGCACCGCCGTGGGTGCCGAGCACGCCTTTGGGCCGCCCGGTCGATCCCGAGGTGTAGACGACGTAGGCGAGGTGGTCGCCGGCGACCGCGGCCGCGGAGTCGCTGGAGCGGGGCTCGGCGAGCGGCTCGCCGTCGAGGAGGATGGTCTCGCCCGCGAAGTCAGCATCGAAGCCAGCAGCGATGACGCCGAGGCCGAGCGGCGCCTGGGTCAGGAGCACAGCGGCACCGCTGTCCGCGAGCATCGCCGTCCGCCGCGCCGGCGGCAGCTCGGGGTCGAGCGGCACGTACGCTCCGCCGGCCGCGAGCACGCCGAGGACCGCGGCGGCCATGTCGAGCGAGCGCCGGCAGGCGATCGCCACCCGCACCTCCGGCCCGACCCCGCTCCGCCGCAGCCGGCGGGCGATCCGGCCGGCGCAGCGGCCGAGCGCCGCGAAGCTCAGCGCCGCGCCGCCGCAGAGGACGGCCACCGCGTCGGGACGGCGCGCCGCCGCCGCCGCGAAGAGCTGGTGCAGGCTCGCGGCCTCCGCTTCCGCTCCGGCGCCGTCGTTCCACTCGCAGACGAGCTGGTGGCGCTCCGCCGCGGCGAGCATCGGCAGCTCGGCGAGCGGCTCGTCCGCGGCCGCCCCGGCGCCGGCGAGGAGGAGGTCGAAGCGGTCGAGCAGGCGGCGCGCGGTCGTCGCGTCGAAGAGGTCGCGGGCATGCTCCAGCCGCAGCGCGTAAGAGCGGCCCTCGGGCACGATGAACAGGCTGAGGTCGGCGGCGGCCCGGCCGCTGTCGACCTCGGCGGTCGAGAGCAGCAGGCCGGGCAGCTCGACGGGCGCCGCCGGCGTGTTCTGCAGGACCAGAGAGACCTGGAAGATCGGCGAGCGGGAGAGGTGGCGCTCCGGCCGCAGCGCCTCGACCAACATCTCGAAGGGCAGATCCTGATGCGCGTAGCCCTCGAGCGCCGACCGCCGCGCCTGCTCGACGAGAGCCGCGAAGCTCGGCGCGGCCGCGAGGTCGAGCCGCAGGGCGAGGGTGTTGACGAAGAGGCCGATCAGCGGCTCGAGCTCCACCCGGCGACGGTTGGCGATCGGCGTTCCCACCACGAGGTCGCGGCTCCCCCCGGCGCGCGACAGCAGGGCGCCGTAGGCCGCGAGCAGCACCATGAACGGCGTCGCGTGGAGCCGGCGGCCGAGGGCCGCGACGCTCGCCGCCGCGCCGCAGGAGAGCGGCCGCCGCGACGAGGCGCCGCGGTGCGACGGGCGCGGCGGCCGCGGCCGGTCGGTCGGCAGCTCCAGCGCCTCCGGCGCTCCCGCGAGATGCGCCCGCCAGTGGGCGAGCTGGCGCTCGCGCCGCTCTCCCGCCAGCCACTGGCGCTGCCAGACCGCGTAATCGCCATACTGCACCGGCAGCGCGGGCAGCTCCCGGCGCAGCGCGTCCGGCGTCGGCGCGCGGCCGCTCACCCGCGCCGCGTAGAGCGCCGCCACCTCCCGCGCGAAGACGCCCATCGACCAGCCGTCCGACACCGAGTGATGCATCGCGAAGAGCGCCTGATGCGCCGCCGCGGCGAGGCGCACCAGGACCATGCGCAGCAGCGGGCCGCGCGCCAGATCGAAGGGGCGCCGTGCCCAGGCGCGGCCCAGCCGCCGCAGGGCCGCCGCCCGCGCCGCCTCCGGCAGGGCCGAGAGGTCGACCCGCGGCAGGAGGAGCGTCGGCGGCGGCCCGACGACCTGCACGGGCTGGTCGCCAGCCTGGGCGAAACTCGTCCGCAGCGCCTCGTGCCGGCGCACCACCTCGGCGAGCGCATCGGCGAGCGCATCGCCGTCGAGGCGGCCGGCGAGCCGCAGCGCCCCCGCCAGGTTGTAGGCGTGGCCGCCCGGCTCCAGCTGGTCGAGGAACCAGAGCCGCTGCTGGGCGAAGGAGAGCGGCAGCGGCCGCTCCCGCGATGCGCGTTCGATCGGCGGCAGGAGACCGGCGCTTCCGGCGCCGAGCTGCCGCTCGACCGCCGCGGCGAGCCCGGCGGCGGCAGGGGCCGCGAAGAGCGTGCGCACCGGCACATCGACGCCGAGCGCCGTCCGCAGGCGCGCCACCACCTGCATCGCCGACAGCGAGTGCCCGCCGAGCTCGAAGAAGCTCTCTTGGGCACCCACCCGCTCGACCCCCAGCACCTCGGCGAAGATGCCGGCCAGCAGCTCTTCGAGCGGAGTGAGCGGCCTCTCCGGCGCTTCCCCGCCAGTCCCCGAGCCCGGCTCGAGGACGCTCAAGGCCTGGCGGTCCACCTTGCCGCTCGGCGTCCGCGGCAGCGTCGGCAGGAAGACGAAGGCCGCGGGCACCATGTGGGCCGGCAGCTTCGCCGCCAGCGCGCCGCGCAGCTCCGCCGCCGACGGCCGCGGCTCGCCCGCCACCACGCAGGCCACCAGAGCCCGGTCCGCCGCGCTCCGCTCCCGCACCACCACCGCCGCCGCCAGCACCCCGGCGCAGGCGGCGAGCGCCGTCTCCACCTCGCCCGGCTCGACGCGAAAACCCCGCACCTTCACCTGGCGATCGAGCCGGCCGAGGTACTCCAGGCGACCGTCGGGGAGCGCGCGGCAGAGATCGCCGGTGCGATAGAGCCGCGCGCCGGGCGCCCCCGTGAGACCGTCCGGCACGAACCGCTCCGCCGTCAGCTCCGGACGGCCGAGATAGCCCCGCGCCAGGCCCGCGCCGCCGATCTGGAGCTCGCCCGCCACACCCAACGGCACTGGACGGCCCGCGCCGTCGACGACCGCCAGCCGCGTGTTGGCGAGCGGCCGGCCGATCGGGATCGTCCCCGCCCGCGGCGGAGTCGCCACCTCGTCGAAGACGGAGTACACCGTCGTCTCCGTCGGACCGTAGAGGTTCCACACCGATCGCGACCGCTCGACGAGACGCGCCGCCAGCTCCACCGCCAGCGCCTCGCCGCCGGTCATCGCCTGCACCAGCCGCAGGTCCGCCTCGCCATCGGCGGTCAGCAGCTGCCAGGTCGCCGGCGTCGCCTGCAGCACCGTCGCCTGCGACCGCGCCAGGAGCGCCGTGAGCTGCCGCGCGTCCAGCGCCGCCTCCCGGCCCGCCAGCACCACCCGCGCTCCACGCAAGAGCGGCAGGAAGAGCTCGACCGCCGCGATGTCGAAGGAGATCGTCGTCAACGCCAGGAGCACGTCGCCGGCGCCGAGGCCCGGACGCTCGCCGAGCGAGCGCAGGAGGTTCGCCAGCGCCCGCTGCGGCAGCCCGACGCCCTTGGGCACCCCCGTCGAGCCCGAGGTGTAGATCACGTAGGCCAGGCTGTCCCCGTCGACCGCGACGCCGGCGAGCGGCTCCCCGCCGAGCTCGCCGACGCCGTCCAGCCAGACCTCCCGCGCCCCGTGCGCCGGCAGCCGCGCCGAGAGCGCCTCCTCGGTGAGGAGGACCGAGAGAGAGGAGTCGGCGAAGAGGAACGCCAGCCGCGCCGCCGGATAGGCGGGATCGAGCGGCACGTAGGCGCCCCCCGCCTTGAGGATCGCCAGCAGCCCCACCACCATCTCGACCGTCCGCCCGGCGCAGACCCCCACCCGCGCATCCGGCCCCACCCCCAGCTCGCGGAGCCGCCGCGCCAGCAGCCCCGAGAGGCGATCCAGCTCGCCGTAGCTGAGCGACCGCTCGCCCGCGGAGAGCGCCGTGCGCTCCGGGTGGCGGGCCGCCTGCCGGGAGATCAGCCGCGCGATCGAGACCTCCGCATCCTCATCATCGCAAGCCGCTCCCGCGTCGCTCCACTCGACGACCGTCTGGTGGATCTCCGCCGCGCCGAGGAGCGGCAGCTCCGCGATCGGGCGCTCCGGCTCCGCCGCCGCGGCGGCGAGGAGGCGGTCGAAACCATCCGCCAGGCGGGCGATGGTCGCGGCGTCGAAGAGGTCGCGGTCGTAGACCCAGCGGAGGCGGAGCGCGCCGGCGACCTCCTGGGCGTTCAGCGTGAGGTCGACCTTGGCGGTGGTCTCGACGAGCCGCAGCGGGGAGACCTCGATTCCCGGCAGCGCCAGCCCGCCGGCCGCCGGATTCTGCAGCGCGAAGAGCACCTGGACGATCGGCGCGTGGCTCGTGCTGCGCTCGGGCGCGAGCTCCTCGACCAGCTTCTCGAAGGGCAGCTCCTGGCAGGCGAAGGCGTCGAGCACCACCTCCCGGGCGCGGCCCAGGGCCGCCGTGAAGCTCGGGTCGCCGGAGAGGTCGGTGCGCAGGACGAGGTTGTTGATGAAGACGCCGGCCAGCCCCTCGATCTCGACGCGGTTGCGGCCGGAGACCGGGGTGCCGATCAGCACGTCGTCGCGGCCGGCGTGGCGGGCGAGGAGGGCGGCCAAGCCGGCGACGAGCCCCATGAAGAGGGTCGCCCCGCGCCCGCGGCAGCGGGCGGCCAGGTCGCGCCGGAGCTCTGCCGCGATGGCGCGCCGCAGGTCGCCGCCGCGGCCGCGCTGGACGGCCGGCCGCGGCCGGTCGGCGGGCAGCTCGAGGAGGGGCGGCGCCCCGGCGAGGCGCCCGCGCCAATAGGCGGCCTCGGCCGCCAGCGCCTCGGCGCGCTGGGCGCCGCGCTGCCAGACGGCGAAGTCGGCGTACTGGATCGGCAGCTCGGCGAGGGGCGACTGCCGCCCGGCGGCGAAGGCCGCGTAGAGCACCCCGAGCTCGCGCAGGAGGACGTCGTTCGACCAGCCGTCGCTCACGATGTGATGGAGATCGAGGAGCAGCCGCCAGTCGGCGTCGGCGAGGCGGACGAGGAGCATCCGCACCAGCGGCCCGCGGGCGAGGTCGAACGGGCGCCGCGCCGCGCGCGCCAGGAGGGCGAGCGCCGCGGCCTCGCGCCGCGGCGCGGAGACGGCCCGCAGGTCGACCGCCGAGAGCGGCGGGCGGAGCCGCGGCGCGATCACCTGCCGCGGCAGGCCGTCGACCGCCACGAAGCCGGTGCGCAGCGCCTCGTGCCGGTCGACGAGCGCAGCGAACGCCGCCTGGAGGAGCGGCACGTCGAGGTCGCCCGCGAGGCGCAGGTCGGCCCAGATGTTGTAGCTCGCCGCGCCGGGATCGAGCTGGGCGAGGAACCAGAGCCGCTCCTGGGCGAAGGAGAGGGGGAAGTCGCCGCCGCGCGCCAGGCGCGGGATGGGCGCCTCGCCGGCCGCGGCGCCCGTGGGCAGCAGGACCGCCAGCCGCTCGGCGAGCGCGGCGAGCGTCGCCGCCTCGAAGATCGCCCGCACCGGCATCTCCACCCCGAAGGCCGCGCGCACCCGCGAGGAGAGCTGCATGACGAGGAGCGAGTGGCCGCCGAGCTCGAAGAAGTTGTCCTCGACCGCAACCTCTTCGATGCGCAGCACCTGGCGCCAGATCGCCGCCAGCCGCGCCTCGACCGCGTTGCGCGGCGCCGTGCCACCGCGGCGCGCGCCGGCGGCGGCGGCGGCGTCGGGCTCCGGCAGCGCCCGGCGGTCGAGCTTGCCGTGCGCGGTGAGCGGCATTTGATCGAGGCTCACGAAGTCGGCCGGCACCATGTAGTCCGGCAGGATCTGCCGTAGATGCTCGCGGAGTTCCTCCGCCGTCACCGCCGGCATCGCCGGCACCACCACGCCGCGCGGCACCACCCAGGCCACCAGCCGGCGGTCGCCCGCCGCCGCCTCGCGCACCAGGACGGCCGACTCGCGCACCCCCGGGTGGCGGCCGATGGCGGCCTCGATCTCGCCCAGCTCGATGCGGAAGCCGCGCACCTTCACCTGACCGTCGAGGCGGCCCAGGTAGTCGAGGTCGCCATCCGGCCGCCGCCGGGCGAGGTCGCCGCTGCGGTACAGCCGGGCGCCGGGGAGCGCCGAGAACGGGTCGGGGACGAAGCGCTCGGCGGTCAAGTCGGGGCGGCCGAGGTAGCCGCGAGCGAGGCCGGCGCCGCCGACATGGATCTCGCCCGGCACGCCGACCGGCTGCAGCTCGCCGTGGCGGCCGAGGAGATGGATCTGGAGGTCGGGGATCGGCACGCCCAGGGGGCTGCCGCCCGGCCGTGCGGCGTCCTCGCCGGCGAGCGGGCGGAAGGAGACGTGCACCGTCGTCTCGGTGATGCCGTACATGTTGACCAGCGCCGGCCGCGCCGTGCCGTGGCGGGCGATCCACGGCCTGAGCATCGTCGGGTCGAGCGCCTCGCCGCCGAAGATCACCCAGCGCAGGCGCAGCGGGCGCTCCCCCTCCTCGGCCTCCAGGTGGACGAGCTGGCGGAAGGCGAGCGGCGTCTGGTTGAGCACCGTCACCCGCTCGCTCGACAGCAGCTCGTAGAACGCCTGCGGCGAGCGGCTCACCTCGCGCGGCACGATCACCAGCTGGCCGCCGTAGACGAGCGCTCCCCAGATCTCCCACACCGAGAAGTCGAAGGCGAAGGAGTGGAAGACGGTCCAGATGTCGTCGGCGCCGAAGCCGAACCAGCGCTCCGTCGCGGTGAACAGGCGGACGGCACTGGCGTGCGAGACGAGCACGCCCTTGGGGCGCCCCGTCGAGCCCGAGGTGTAGATCACGTAGGCGAGGCTCTCGCCGCCGGCACCCGGCAGATCAGGCAGATCGGTCAGGTCGTGGACGCTCTCAGCGGCGAGCGCCGCGCGGTCGGCGTCGAGGAGGACGACGCGGTGGGCGGATGCCTCGCCAGTCGCCGCCGGCGCCTGGAAGCGCTCCAGGAGCGGGGCCGTCGTCACCAGCACCGCCGCCGCGACGCCGCGCAGAGCGTCCTCGAGGATCCAGGCCAGCCGCTCCTGCGGGTAGGCGGGATCGAGCGGCACGTAGGCGCCGCCCGCCTTGAGGATGCCGAGGATACCGACGATCATGTCGAGCGAGCGCTCGACCGCCAGCACCACCGGGGTGTCGGTGGTGACGCCGAGCCCGCGCAGCCGGCGCGCCAGCTGGTTGGCGCGCTCGTTGAGCTGCCGGTAGGTGAGGGTCTCGAGGTCGTGGACCACCGCCGTCGCGCCCGGACGCCGGGCGGCCTGCGCCGCGAAACGGCCGTGCAGGCTCTCCTCGGAGCGGCGCTCAGCCGCCGGGCCGTTCCAGCTCGTGAGCAGCAGGGCGCGCTCGGGCGCGGTGAGGAGAGGCAGCTCCGAGAGCCGCGGCGAGGCGTCGGCGGCGACGCCGCGGAGCAGCGCGTCCCAGTGCCCGAGGAGACGGTCCATGGTCGACTCGTCGAACAGATCGCGGCTGTATTCGAGCGTCGTGGTGAGCCCTTCGGGGAGGTCGAAGAGGAAGACCGTGAGATCGAACTTGGTGGTCTGGTTGTGCTCCTCGAGGAGAGTCAGGGTGAGGCCGGGGAGCGCCAGCGGCGCCGGCGGGGTGTTCTGGAGAGAGAACTGGACCTGGAAGATCGGCGCGCGGGAGAGGTCGCGCTCCGGGCGCAGCTCGGCCACCAGGCGCTCGAACGGCACCTCCTGGTGCGGAATCGAGCCGAGGAAGTCGCTCGCCACCCGCGCGAAGAGGTCGGCGAAGGGCGGATCGCCCGCCGCGTCGGCGCGCGCCACGACCATGTTGAGGAAGACGCCGATCAGCCCCTCGAGCTCGCGGCGGTTGCGGTTGGCGATGGGGATGCCGAGAAGGAGATCGTCCTGGCCGGTGTGGCGGGCGAGGAGAACGTCGAAGGCGGCGAGGAGGATAAGGAAGAGCGTCTTCCCGGAGCGCACGCCGGCGGCGCGGAGCTCGGCCAGGTCGGCCGCCGGCAGGGTGCGCGAGAGGCGGGCGCCGCGCATCGTCGGCACGCTCGGCCGCGGCCGGTCGGTGGGCAGCTCGAGGGGCGGCAGGGTTCCGGAGAGGCGCCGCCGCCAGTACTTCAGGTGCTCGCCCATCGCCGTCTCGTCGAGGGCGCGGCGCTGCCAGGCGGCGAAGTCCGCGTACTGGATGGCGAGCTCCGGCAGCGGCGACGGCCGGCCGGCGGCGAGCTCCGGGTAGATCGCCGCCAGCTCGCGCACCAGGATGCCGATCGCCCAGCCGTCGGCGACGATGTGATGGAGACCGACGAGCAGCAGGTGCTCGTCGACGTCGAGCTGCAGCAGCGCCGTGCGCAGCAGCGGACCGGCGGCGAGATCGAACGGGCGCTTCCCCGCGGCGAGCGCCAGGCGGTGCCGCTCGGCGTCGCGGCGTGCGCTCGAGAGGCCGCGGAGATCGACGACCGGCAGCGGCCAGATGGGCGCCGGCGGCGCCACCCGCTGCACCGGGCGGCCCTCGACCGCCGGGAAGGTGGAGCGCAGCACCTCGTGCCGGCGCGCCACCTCGGCGAAGCTCCGCGCCAGGGCCGGCACGTCGAGCGCGCCGGTGAGCAGCACCGCGGCCGGCAGGTTGTAGGCCGGGCTCTCGGGGTCGAGCTGGGCGAGGAACCACAGGCGCTCCTCGGGGAACGACAGCGGCGCCTCGCCGGCCTCTCCCGCCGCCGCCCGCCGGCCGAGCGCGGGAGCCATCGCCGCCGGCAGGTCGTAGCCGAAGCTCGCCGCCAGCTCCGCGGTCTCGGCGCGCAGCGGGCTGCCGGCGCCGCGGGAGCGCGCCGCGACCTCCGCCTCGACGCGCCGGTGGCGGTGGAACTTGGGATCCCCCATCATCCGCGACTCGGCGTGGATGCCGTCGGTCATCCGGCGTCCCTCGTAGGGCTCGGCCATGGCCGGCTCAAAGGGCAATCCGAGGAAGGCGCAGACGGCGCTCAGGCTCTCGCGCGGCGAGGTGACGAGATCCTCGAAGCGCAGTCGATGGACGCGCTCCGCCGGCACGTCGGAGAGCGCCGCGAGGATGTTCTGCTGGCTGAGCAGCCAGACCAGCTCGGCCTGCTCCACTCCGGCGTACGGGAAGTCGTAGACCCGCTCCATGCGGGCCTCGACGTAGGAATCGATCACCGCGCGCGGATGTCGCACCAGGTGCAGGTAGAGCGGCTCGTCGAAGAGCGCCTCGGCCTGCCGCAGCGTTTCCAGGTCGAGGGGATAGCTCGGGGTCTTGTCCACCAGGAGACGGCCGCCGGCCGCCGCCTGCAGCTCGCGGTACACCTCGGCGACCGGCGCCTCGCGCTCCGCGAATCTCGCCACCCAGACGCGCGCCGCCGCGGCGTCGCCGCCGGTGAGCTCCATCACCGCCCGCAGGAGCCCCTCCTCGGCGAAGCTGTTGCGGCCGGTGAGGGCGCGGGCCCGCTCCCCCATCGAGCCGAAGGCGAGGAGCTCGAGCTCCGGCGGCGCGAAGAGGCGCGGGTGACCCGCCAGCATGACGCGGAAGAGCGTGCTGCCGGAGCGGAAGGGCGAGAGGACGAAGATCGCCCGCGGATTCCGCGCGCCGCGCCGCGCCGCCGGCTCCTCGGGCGCGCGCTCGTCGCGGCCGAGGCGCCGACCAAGGCGTCGGACGACCGCGGCGCGGAGGGCGGCGAGACCCTCGCGCAGATCGACCGGCGCAGTACCGGTCTCTGGTGCCTCGGGGTCCGCGGTAGTCGGCCCGACGCCCGCCAGCCGGGCCACCGCCGCCGGATAGCTCTGCTCGAGATAGGCGGCGAGCTCGGCCACGGTCGGCGCATCGAAGAGCGCCATGACGTAGACGATCTGCCCCAGCTCCTCCTGCAGGCGGTTGATGAACATCGCCCCCTGGATCGAGTCGCCGCCGAGCTCGAAGAAGTTGTCGTCGATACCGACGCGCCCGCGGCCGAGCAGCTGCCGCCAGGTCTCGGCGAGGCGCTCCTCGAGCGGCGTGCGGGGAGCGATGAAGGCGCGGCCCGCCGCGCTCTCCCCCTCCTCCGGCGCCGGCAGCGCCCGGCGGTCGACCTTGCCGCTCGCCGTCAGCGGCAGGGCCGGCAGGCCGACGAAGGCCGAGGGGACCATCGCGTCCGGCAGGCTCTGGCGGAGGAAGGCCCTGAGCTCCGCCGCATCCGGCAGCGAGCCGGCGACGACGAGGTATGCCACCAGCCGTGGATCGCCGCCGCCGTCCGTCCGCGCCAGGGCCACCGCCTCGCGCACCTCGGGGTGGCTCACCAGCGCCGCCTCGACCTCGCCCAGCTCGATGCGGACGCCGCGGATCTTCACCTGGTGATCGAGGCGGCCGAGGAACTCGATGGCGCCGTCGGTGAGGAAGCGGGCGAGGTCGCCGGTGCGGTAGAGACGCTCGCCCGGCGCGCCCGAGCCCGCCGGTACGAAGCGCTCGGCGGTGAGATCCGGGCGGCCGATGTAGCCGCGCGCCAATCCGACACCGCCGATGTGGAGCTCTCCCGGCACGCCGATGGGGACCGGCTCGCCCTCGCCGTCGAGGAGAGAGAGCGCGAGGTTGGCGATCGGCCGGCCGATGGGGATGGTGCTCGAGCCGGCGCGCTCGCCGCGGTGCCAGCTGACGTCGACCGAGGCTTCGGTGGGGCCGTAGAGGTTGAAGAGCGGGGCGCCGAGCCGCTCGCCGGCGCGCGCCGCGAGAGCGCGGGGGAGCGCCTCGCCGCTGGCGATCACCCGGCGGAGCGAACGGCCGGCGGCGGCGACGTCCCTCCCCTCGAGGAAGAGCTGCAGCATCGAGGGGACGAAGTGGAGGGTGGTGATCTCGCTCTCGCGGATGATGCGCGCCAGCCAGGCCGCGTCCTGGTGGGCGCCGGGCGGCGCCATGACCAGGCGGGCGCCGGCGATGAGCGGCCAGAAGAGCTCCCAGACCGAGACGTCGAAGCCGATCGGCGTCTTCTGGAGGACGCGATCGTCGGCGCCGAGGCCGTAGGCCTCCTGCATCCAGAGCAGGCGGTTGACGATGCCGCGGTGAGGCACCAGGACGCCCTTCGGCCTGCCGGTCGAGCCCGAGGTGTAGATGGCGTAGGCCGGGCTCTGCGGATGAACCCAGGCTGAGCCGCGGCTCGGCCCCTCGCTGATCCATTCTTCGGGCCGGTCGAGGAAGACGGCGCGGATGCCGCCGGCAGCGAGGGCCGGCTCTCCAGCGCTCTGCGACTCTGGGCTCATGGTGACGAGAATCGCGATCCCGGCGTCGGCGAGCATGGTGCGCCGGCGCTCCAGCGGATAGGCCGGGTCGAGCGGCACGTAGGCGGCGCCCGCCTTGAGCGTCGCGACGAGCGCCACCATCAGCTCGAGCGAGCGCTCGGTGGCGATCCCCACCAGGCTCTCGGCGCCCGCGCCGAGGTGCCGCAGATGGGCGGCCAGCCGGCCGGCTTGGCGGTCGAGCTCGCGGTAGCTGAGGGCGGCCTCGGCGAAGGAGACGGCGACGGCGTCCGGCGTGCGCTCGACCTGGTCCTCGATCAGCTGGTGCAGGCCGTCGCGCACCGGGTAGTCCGTCGCCGTGTCGTTCCAGGCGAGGACGACCTGGTGGCGCTCGCCGGCGCTCAGCCAGGCGAGCCGCGAGATCGGCAGGTCGGGCGAGGCCGCAGCCGCGGCGAGGAGCGTCGCGAGCTGGCCCGCCCAGCGCGCCGGCGTCGGCGCATCGAAGAGGTCGGTGCTGTACTTCCAGGTCCCCAGCCAGCCCTCCTCGACCGCCGCCATGGAGAGCGCGAGGTCGAAGCGCGCGGTGCCGAGATCGATCTCCCGCGGCTCGAGGCGGA
This sequence comes from uncultured Acidobacteriota bacterium, assembly GCA_963755825.1. Taxonomy (GTDB): domain Bacteria; phylum Acidobacteriota; class Thermoanaerobaculia; order Multivoradales; family UBA5704; genus DATBQN01. The sequence goes on from CAVWLA010000003.1 coordinate 249,403, forward strand.
GGCCCGGCAGGTCGACGCGGGTCAGCGGCGCGCTCTGCTCGGCGAAGAGGACCTGGACGATCGGCGTGCGCGACGGATCGCGGACGATCCCGAGCGCCTCGACCAGCGCCTCGAACGGCAGGTCCTGGTGAGCGTAGGCGGCGAGCGCCGTCTCCCGCGCCCGCGCCAGCAGCTCGCGGTAGCTCGGATCGCCGCGCAGGTCGAGGCGCAGCACGAGGTTGTTGATGAAGACGCCGATCAGACCCTCGAGCTCGCGCCGCGGCCGGCCGGCGATGGGCGTGCCGAGGAGGAGGTCGGTGCGTCCCGTCATGCGCCCGAGGAGGGCGGCGAAGCCGGCGAGGAGCGCCATGAACGGCGTCGCGCCGCTCTGCTGTGCGATGGCCAGGAGCGGCGCCAGCGCCGGCAGCGCCAGGCGGCTCTCGTGGTGCGCGCCGCGGTGGGAGAGCGCCGCCGCGCGCGGCCGGTCGGCCGGCAGATCGAGAATCGGCAGCTCGCCCGCCAGCCGCTCCCGCCAGAAGCCGAGATGCTCGGCGAGCGCCTCGCCGCAGAGCCAGCCGCGCTGCCACGCGGCGAAGTCGGCGTACTGCAGCGGCAGGCCGGGGAGCGGATCGGGCCGCCCCTCGCGGCGCGCCGAGTAGAGCGCGGCGAGCTCGTAGAGGAAGACGCGGAGCGACCAGCCGTCGGCCGCGATGTGGTGCCAGACGAGGGCGAGCTCGCGGCTCGCCGCGCCGGCGGTGACGAGAGCGGCGCGGAGGAACGGCCCGCGCTCGAGCGCAAACGGCAGGCGGGCGATCTCCGCCGTGCGCCGCCGCGCCTCGGGCCAGCGCCGCGCCTCCGGCAGCGCGGCGAGGTCGATCACCGGCAGGGCCAGGGCGACGGCGGCAGCCGCCTCCTGCAGCGGCTCGTCACCGCGGCTCTCGAAGGTCGTGCCGAAGGTCGTGCGCAGGGCCTCGTGCCGCGCCACGATGGCTCCGAGCGCCCAGGCGAGCGCCGCCTCGTCGAGCCGGCCGCTGAGGCGCACCGCGGCGGCGATGTTGTGCACCGGGTTCTCGGGGTCGAGGCGATGGAGGAACCAGAGGCGCCGCTGGGCGAAGGAGAGCGGAGCCGGCCCCTCGCTCGCCCGGCGGACGATCGGCGGCATGGCCGCCGGCGCCGACGCCGCCGCGGCGAGGCCGTCGAGATGCGCGGCGAGGCCCGCCACCGTCGGCGTCGAGAACAGGTCGTCGAGCGGCAGCTCGACGCCGAAGACGTCCTGGATCCGCGAGAGGATCTGCATCGCCTTCAGCGAATCGCCGCCGGCGACGAAGAAATCCCCCTCGAACCCCGGCCGCTCGAGGACCTCGCACCAGATCGCCGCCAGCCGCTCCTCCGTGCGGCTCGCCGCCGGACGGGCCTCGCTCATGCGCCGCCCGCTGCAGCTCTCCCCGATCGCCATCGACAGACCGCCGCCGCTCCGTCAGGCGGCGAGCGGGCTCGCCGGCGGGGGCGCCTCGTGGACCTCGAGCGCGGCGCGGACGCCCGACTCGAGAGCCCCTTCCATCGTGCGGCTGAGGAGCGACGTGTGCTCGCCGGCGAAGTGCACCCGCCCCTCCGCCCTGGCGAGCTCCGGCATCTGCCCGGTGAGCTGCCCCGGGCGCCACCAGGCGAAGCCGCCGCCCGCCCACGGCTCGGCGCTCCAGGAGACCGAGGTGCTGGCCTGGACATGGCGACGTATGCCGGGATGCACCTTCTCGAGCTGAGAGATCGCGAGCTCGACCCGCGCCGGCGAATCCATGGCGCCGAGGCGCACCGCCTGCGGGCCGCGCACCAGGCATTCCAGGATGGCGCGCTCGCTCTGCAGGCCGGCGCGGGTCAGCGGGTTCTCGATCACCCGTTCGATCGGCAGGTCCGTCGCGGCCTTGCCGGGCTCGCCGGCGTCGAGCCAGAAGCGGCGATCGACCTGCAGGTAGACGCGGGTCACCGGCAGGTACTCGACCGCGTCGAGGACCTGCCGCTTGCGCGCCGGGAGAGCCGGGTCGAAGAGGATCTTGCGCAGGAGGGGACAGGGCGCGGTCACGACCACCCGCTCGGCGTCCAGCCACTCCTCGCCGTCGCCGCGCTGGAAGGCGACGCGCACCCTGTCCGGCTGGTGGACGACCCTGGTCACCGCCGCGCCGTAGCGGATGCGGTCGCCGAGCGACTTGGCGAACGCCTGCGGGAGCTGGTCGAGGCCGCCCTTGAGGACCTTCGACGTGCTCTGGTCGTTGAGGTAGAAGAGCGCCACGTCCGAGAGCAGGCGGTTGAGCGCCGAGACCTCCGACCAGCCGGTGCCGAACGGCACCACGTCGGCGAGGAATTCGATGGCCTCGGACGAGGCGCCCTGGCGGCGCAGGAAGTCCGCGACCGTCATCTGGTCGTAACTCTTCCACGGCTCGAGGCGCCAGCCGGGGGCGGCCGGATCGCCGATCTGGTCGATGATGCCGAAGTACTTCTGGAACATGCCGTTGATGCCGAGCCGGCGCTCCTCCGCGCTCAGCGTGAAGGGCCACTCGGGCGGCGCGGCGTGCGGGCCGAAGTGGACGGTGAGCCGCTTGCCGCGCAGGTGATAGAGCGCCATCGGCGGGCCCGGATCGAGCGACGAGGCGGCGAGGTGGAAGGTCTCCAGGTAGCGGAACAGATGGCGGTAGCTGCTGGTGAAGTCGACCGCCCCGGCCTCCGCGTAGAGACCGTCGGCGAACGGCTCGCGCAGCGTGCGGATGCGCCCGCCGGGCCGGCTCTGCGCCTCGAGCACCGTCACCGCGTGCCCCCGCGCCACCAGCTCGTAGGCGGCGGCGAGGCCGGCGAGCCCGGCGCCGACGACGAGGACCGACTTCGGCGCCCGCGGCCCGCCCTCGGCCGGCTGGCGTGGCGCGGCCGCCAGGCCCGGCAGGGCGAGCGCCGGAGCCGCGAGCGCCAGCGACTTGAGGAGGTCGCGGCGGCTGAGCGGGAGAGTCTTCATCGCGTTCCCCTTATCTCGAGGAGGCAGGCCTGCCGGCGCAGGCGTCGCACGCCACGACGGCCTCCAGCCCAGCAGCGACACACCACCAGTCATTAAGTAAGGGAGTGCTCCAGCTCCTCATCGGCGCGCCTGCGCGCGGCACACCTCCACGTGCCCGCGCGAAGCGCCACGCGAGGCGGAGACCCTCCATTGGATCGCCGGTGGCGGCGCGGCGAGCCGGCGCGGCCGGGTCCTGTCTGCTAGGAGACCCCCGGCGCCCGCGGCCGGCCGCCGCGGTCGAGCCGCAGGCCGAGACGGAGGAGGCGGGGCGGGCCGAGGGTGAGGGCGGGGGTGCGGGCGACCTCGACGCGGCGGTCGAGCAGGTTCTCCCCTGCCAGGAAGAGCGAGAGCCCATGGCCGAAAGCACGCGAGGCGCGGGCGTCCAGCGTGAAGTAGCCGGCGAGCGGCAGCTGGTTCTGGTCGTCGTCGAACTGCCGGCCGACCCAGCGCGCGGCGAGGCTCAGCTGGCCGCGCTCGACGTCGCGGCGGAGCTCGGCCGAGAGCTGCTGGCTCGGCACCTGCGGCACGTCGAGCCCTTCGAGGGTGCGGTCGGCGGGGAAGCTCACCACCCGCGCGTCCGAAGAGAGATAGCCGCCGGCGAGCGACCAGCCGCGGGCGAGGCGCGCCGTCGCCTGCGCCTCGAGCCCGCGGGAGCGCGTGCGGCCGAGGTTCTCGCGCCGCCGGGTGATGAGGGCGGGGGTGGCGGCGAGCGTCACGTTGGAGATCGCATCGTCGACCTCGAGCCAGAAGAGGGTGGCGCGCGCCGTCACCCGCGCGCCGGGCGAGGTGAAGAGGCCGCCGATCTCGCCGCCGCCCAGGCGCTCGGCGGCGAGGTCGGGGTTCGCCTGGGTGACGACGTTGCCGACGCGGAAGGTGCGGTAGAGCTCGTTCAGGCTCGGCGCCCGGAAGGCGCGATAGGCGGCGGCCGAGAACGACAGGCGGTCGCTGGCGCGGAAATCGAGGGAGGCGCGCGGGCTCGCGGCATGCTCGCGGCGGTCGGCAAGACCCATGGCGCCGGCGGCGGTGGTCAGCCGGGCTTCGAGGTTCCGCCAGGCGTCGAGCCGCTCGCCGAGGCTGGCGCTCCAGCGCGCGCCCAGCCCGGCGCGGTCCTCGAGGTAGAGGCCGGCGCTCTCCTGCCTCCCCTCGCCGCCCGCCGGCGTCACGGCGCCGCTCGGGCTGATCGCCAGCTCGCGGCTGGCGCCGTCGACCTGGCGGACGTCGAAGCCGGCGAGGAGCGCGTTGTCGCCCGGCAGCACCCAGGTGCTGGCGAAGCTGCCGCCGCGGTCGTCGGAGGGCACGTGCTGCAGGCGGTTCAAGGTCTCGGACCCGCGGTCGGCGGCGATCGCCGAGAAGCTCTGCCGGTAGAGCTGGTCGCCGCCGTAGGCGCGGAGGTCGAGCGAGCCGCGCGCACCGCTCCAGTCGCCGCCGGCGCTCCACTGGCGCAGAGCGGTCGAGTTGGTCTGCAAGGGGGTGCCGTTGTCGCGCGCCTCGTCGTACGCCGAGCCGCGGACGAAGAGGTCGAGGCCGGCGGGGCCGGCGTGCTCGAGCGCCACCTCGAGCGACGAGCGGTGGGAGGCGAGGGCGGTGTCGACCGGGCCGCGCACCTCCGGCGCCACCGCCACGTAGCCGTCCGTCCGCGCCCCCTCCGCCGCCACCGTCGCGCCCCAGGCACCGCGGCGGCCGCCGGCGAAGAGGGTGGCGTCGGCGCTCCCCAGGCCGCCGTAGGACGCCTCGGCGGCGACGGCGGGAGAGTCGGCGCGCTTGCGGACGAGCTCCACGGCGCCGCCCAGGGCGGCGCTGCCGTAGAGGTCCGAGGCGGCGCCGGAGAGCACCTCGAGGCGGTCGATCGAGGCGCGCGGCACCCTTCCCCAGGCGATCCAGCCGCCGAAGGGATCGTTCAGCGGCACGCCGTCGGCGAGGACGACGGCGCGGCTCGCCCCGCTCGCCCCCAGCCCGCGCAGCGAGGCGCCCTGCGTGGTCGGATTGGCGAACCGGCTGTCGGTGCGGCGGAAGAGGCTGAAGCCGGGGACGGCGCGCAGGGCCTGGTCGAGCGTCGTCGCGGTGCCGGCGGCGAGGTCGGCGGCGGAGAGCACGGTGACGCCGGCCGGGGTGTCGGCCAGACGGCGCTCGGCGCGCGCCGCCCGCACCGTGATCTCCTCGCCCACCATCACCGCCGGCTCGAAGACGTCGTCGATGAGCACGGGGTCGGCGGGGGGCGCTGTGGCCGCAGGGGGCGCAGGAGGCGCCGCGGCTGGAGGGGGCGCCGCGGCTGCAACAAACGCCGCTCCGCTGGCGCCGAGAGCGAGGAACGCCAGCAGGGCGGACCGCGCTCTCACCGCGACACCTCGATCGCCAACCGAAAGGCCCGCGGCGGACCGGGCACCAGGAAGCGCGGATCGTCGAACCCGGGGCCGAGAACCTCCGCCGGCTCGCCGTAGGCGCCGAAGGTCGCGTACCGCCGCGCCAGGAGGTTGCTGACGCGGCCGACGAGCGCGACGCCACGGGGGAGCGCCCAGCGGCCCGTCGCGTCCACCACCACGAAGCCGGGCAGCGGCCGGTCGAGGTTGGCCTCGTCGCCGCGCAGGAACCGCGGCGAGCTCCACGCCGCCGAGAGGCCGGCGCTGCGCCGGAAGTCGCCGATCTGGAAGCCGCCCTTGAGGCTGTGCCGCGGCACGCCGGGCAGGCGCGCGCCGGCGGCGACGTCGATCGCGCCATCGGTCGAGAACGGGTTGTCGGGGCTGGCGGCGCTGAACGGCGTCTGGAACGTGGCATCGGTCAGGGCGTAGCTGAGATACCAGCCGACCCACCGCGCCAGCGTCCCGCCGAGGTCGGCCTCGAGGCCCTGGCGGCGGGTGCGGCCGACGTTCTTGAAATAGCCCTGGCCGAGGAGCGTGCCGCTGTTGACGAAGAGGATGTCGTCGTCGCTGACGGCGCGGTAGACGGCGAAGGACCAGCGCAGGCCGGCACGGCGGCAGCGGCCGCCGAGCTCGACGGTGCGGGTGACGACCTGGGCGAGCGGCGGATCGGCGACGAAGGCGTTGGGCAGGCGGCAGGTCTTGTCCGGATCGGCGCAGGTGAGCTCGACCGGATTGGGGGCGCGCGAGGACTCGGCGTAGGTGGCGTAGAGCGAGCGGCCGGCGGCCGGCGAATAGGTCAGGCTGAGCGCCGGATCGAGGCGCTGGAAGCGGTGGTCGCCGGAGAGGTCGCCGCCCAGCTCGTCGGTCAGGCGAACGCCCGCGGAGTCGAGCCGCGCCGCCACCTGGACGGCGAGCGGCGCGAGGGGAAAGAAGGTGTCGGCGGCGAAGAGGCCGAGCTTGTCGAAGCGCGAGCCGACGCGCACGAACGAGTCGAGCGCGAAGAGGCCGACGCCGTTCGTTCCGCGGTCGGCGGTCAGGTTGGCGAGCTCGGAGCGCGAGTCGAAGAGAGCGCTCCCGACGTCCAGGCTGGCGCCGGCCAGCAGCTCGTTGCGATGGCCGGCGAGGGGTTGCGAGGCGGTCGCCTGGAACGCCCCGCCGTAGGCCGTCTGGTCGAGGTGCGAGCCGTTGCGGACGCCGTCGAGCGGCGGTGCTCCCGGCGCGGTGCCGAGCGGCACGAAGGTGCCGTGCTGGTCGCGCACCCGCGCTCCGTCCTCGGTGCAGAGGAAGCCGGCGTCGGCGTCGTCCTCGCACGGCGAGTAGGGCGAGGCGTCGCCGTTGACGCTGTCGGTCAGCAGCCGGCGGCCGTAGGCGTTGCCTTCGAGGAGGACCGCGGGCGAGGCGGCGAAGCGGAAGCGGCCGGCGACGAGCACCGCCTCGCGGTCCGCCTGGTCCGGAAAGGTGAAGACGGCGGCGCGGTCCACGGCGAGGAGCTGGACGGGCGTCGCGCCGTTGCCGCGCAGCAGGTTGCGCGCCCCGCTGACCGAGAGGTCGGCGCCGCCGCGGGAGCCGGCCCAGCCGAAGTCGGCGAAGAGCTGGCGGACATCCGACGCCGAGTGGTCGCGCCAGCCGTCCTCGCCGTCGAGGTCGGTCGCCACGAAGAGGTTGGCCGGGCCCCAGCTGTGCCCGGCGGAGAGCGCCAGCGAGCGGCCGCCGAAGCTGTCGGCGCCGACCGCCGCCTCGATGCCGGGGGCGGTGAGGCCGGTCTTGGTCACCAGGTCGAGCACGCCGCCCTGGGCGTTCAAGCCGAAGAGCGGGTTCGAGCCCGGGATGAGCGCCAGGCTGGCGATCGCCGAGAGCGGGACGAGATCCCAGTCGACGGTGTCGCCGAACGGCTCGTTCAACCGCACGCCGTCCTGGAAGACCGCGAGGCCCTGGGGAGAGCCGAGGACGGGCGACGCGGCGAAGCCGCGGAACTGCAGGTCCTGCTCGAAGGAGTTGCCCTCGGTGTCGTTGGCCGCGACGCTGCCCAGGCGCCCGCTCAGAAAGTCGACGACGTCGTGCGGCTGGGCGGCCTTGAGATCGGCGCTGCGCACCTCGCGGACGTTGCCGGCGACGTGATCGGAATCCGTGCCGGCGCCGTGGAGCGGAGACTGGCCGACGACCTCGATCTCGCCGCTGAACGCGGCCTGGGGAGCCGGCGCCTGAACCGGCACCGGCCTCGACGACGGATCGCTCGGAGCCGTCTCCTGAGCCCGCGCCGCGAGACTCCCTGCCAGCACGGCGACAGCCGCCGCCAGACGGCAGAGCTTGCGCATCGGTGGATCTTTACACGTTCCCTGGCCGCACGGCGCCACACCCACTGTCAGGCGGTCTGTCGTACGTCCCTAGGACGCAGCTTCAAGATATCGGATGGTACCGCACGGGCGGGCCGCGCCTGGTCAGCTCGCGGGATCGGTGCGGTCCCGCTCAGGGGGCCGAAGGAGACATCGACGATGCCGGCGACCGCGCCGGGGCCGTGCTCCGGCGCTCGCCCGGCTTCAGGCCGCCAGGGCCATCTTGCGACAGGATTCGGCGCAGCGATGGCAGACCTCGGCGCAACGCCGCATCACCTCGTCGCTCCCCATCCTCTCGCACTGCTCGGCGCAGCGGGCGCACACCTCGGCACAGACGCCGCAGGTCAGGACGTGGAGATCGGAACGGCGCAGCATGAAGCCGGCGCTCGTGCGGCAAATCTCGACGGGCGGACACCGCCGCCCGACGGACCGTGGCCGCGGCGGTTCCGGCGCTGCGTCAGACCATCTCTCTCACCTTGTCGGCACCGATGGTGAGGGCGATTTTGCCGCCGTGGGGAGTCCCCTTGACCAGGGCCTCGGCGAGATGGGCGACCTGTCGGGCGGTCGCCTTGGGCGGCATCGGCGGCTCGTTCGGGTCGACGATCGCCTCGATCACCGCCGGGCCGGGATAGGCGAGCGCCTCCTCGAGCACGTCGCCGCAGACGGCGGGATCGTCGATCGTGAAGCCGCCGGCGCCGCAGGCGCGAGCGAAGGCCGCGAAGTCGATCGGGTGGAGCTCACAGGCGTACTCGGGGTTGCCGAGGAAGACCATCTGCTCCCACTTGATCTGGCCGAGAGAGTTGTTCTTGACGACGACGATCTTGATCGGCAGCTCGTACTTGACGGCGGTCGCCATCTCGCCCATGAGCATGGTGAAACCGCCGTCCCCCACGAAGCCGACGCACTGGCGCCGTGGATAGGCGATCTGCGCGGCGATCGTGTAGGGGAGGCCGTTCGCCATGCTGGCCAGGGTGCCCGACAGCGAGTGCATCTGGCCGCGGCGGACCGGGATGTGGCGGGCGAACCAGGAGGCGACCGTCCCCGAGTCGCAGGAGACGATGGCATCGCTGCGCAGCCGCTTGCCGAGCTCCCAGGCGACCACCTGCGGCTTCATCGGTATGTCCTGGCGGCAAGCCTGCTCATCCATGAGATCCCGCCACTCCCGCATCGAGTCCTGAGCCGTGCGGAGGAAACCGCGGCTCTCGTTGCGGCGCAGCAGCGGGATCAGCTCGCGCAGGGTGGCCGTGCTGTCGCCGACGAGACCCACCTCGACCGGATAGCGCAGGCCGATGCGCAGGGGATCGAGGTCGACCTGCACGCCGCGCGCCTGCCCCGGCTTGGGGAGGAACTCGATATAGGGGAAGGAGCTGCCGACGATCAGGAAGGTGTCGCAGTCCTCCATCGCCTCCTGAGAGGGCTTGGTGCCCAGGAGGCCGATGCCGCCGGTCGTGTAGGGGCTGTCGTCCGGCACCGCAGCCTTGCCGAGCAGCGCCTTGATGATCGGCGCGCCGAGGAGCTCGGCGACCTGCTCGAGCTCGTCCGTCGAGTGGAGAGCGCCGCGGCCGGCGAGGATGGCGATCTTCCTGCCCTCGTTGAGGACGTCGGCCGCCCGGCGGAGATCCTCGGCCGCGGGGAGGGCGGCGCGGCGGCCGTGGACGCTCGACTCGTGATGCGGGCGGTTGCGCGGCGAGCGCTCGCCGCCCTCCTGGTCCTGGAGATCGGTGGGAAAATTGATATGGGCGACCCCGCGGTAGCTGATCGCCGCGCGGCAGGCGAGGTTGGTCACGTTCTCGACGTGGGTCGGCCCCATGACGCGGGTGTTGTAGACGGCGACGTCCTGAAACACCTTGTCGAGGTCGAGGTCCTGCTGGGCGAAGGTGTCGATGAGGTCGTGGTAGTGGTGGCCGGTGATCGCGAGCACCGGCTGGCCATCCATCTTCGCGTCGTAGAGGCCGTTGAGCAGGTGGATGCCGCCCGGGCCGGAGGTCGCCAGGCAGACGCCGAGCCGGCCGGTGTACTTGGCGTAGCCGCAGGCCATGAAGGCCGCCGCCTCCTCGTGGCGCACCTGGACGAAGCGGACCTCCTCCTGGCGCTTGCGCAGCGCCTCCATGACGCCGTTGATGCCGTCGCCGGGCAGCCCGAAGACGGTGTCCACCCCCCAATCGATCAGGTTCTCGACCAGGATATCCGCCGCTGACTTCGCCATCGTCCGTCTCCCTTGCAGTCATTCCCGGTGATGGGAGGTCGGCCGCCGAGACCAACGCTCCCCCTGCGGAGCGGGCCGCCTCGACGTTGGAGTGGGTGCAAGAGGGATGCCCTGAACGGCTGCGGCGTCTCGTCCTCCCGGATGGGTGGACTCAGGCGTCGAGCCAGCCGCCTCGGAACGCAAGCGAGACAGGCAGCGAACCGAAGGGGGCGGCGCTCACCCCCTGCTTACCCGGGGGTAAGCGGCGGTAGCGGTCGTGCAGCGAGATGTTTGAGTTCGATGGAGCGGGAGACGGGATTCGAACCCGCGACCAACAGCTTGGAAGGCTGTGACTCTACCACTGAGTTACTCCCGCTCGGGAGCTGCTCGGACGGTCGTGGACGAGGGGATGTGGTGGAGGCGGCTGGATTCGAACCAACGTAGGGCTTAGCCCGGCAGATTTACAGTCTGCTGCCATTGTCCACTCGGCCACGCCTCCCCGGACTGCCTCGGCGGCGGAATCGACAGTCGAGGGAAAACGACCTCGAATCCGTGCGCCCCCGTCTGCGAGGGCGGGATTCTAGCATGGCGGCCCGAGGCCGGAGAATCAGGCCGGACCGCCCTCTTCCTCGGCGGCCAGGAGCGCCAGAGCGTCCTCGTCGGAGAGGCCGTCGAGCTCCGCCATGAGGCCGTCGACCTCCGCCGCCTCCGCCGCCGCCAGGGTCTGCGCGAGGACCTCCGCGGCGAGGTCGCCCAAGCGGCGGAGCTCGAAGAGCCTGGGCAGCGGCAGCTCGACCCCGAGGTCGCGGCGGAGGCGCGAGGCCAGCTGCGTCGCCAGCAGCGAGTGGCCGCCGAGGGCGAAGAAGTCGTCGTCGACACCGACCCGCTCGACTCCCAGGAGGTCGCTCCAGATCGCCGCCAGCCGCTCCTCGATGGGGTTGCGCGGCGCCACGAAGGCGCGCTCGCCGCGCGGCAGCTCGGGGGTCAGCCGCGCCAGGGCTCGACGGTCGACCTTGTCGGTCGCGGTGAGCGGCAGGGCGTCGAGGAAGACGAACTGCGGCGGCACCATGTAGGCCGGCAGCCGCGCGCCGACGAACGCCTGCAGCGCCTCGGCGGCGACCGGCGAGGCGGCGTCGCGCGACACCACGTAGGCGACCAGGGAATGGCTGCCGGAGGCATCCTCGCGGGTGCCGGCAGCGGCTTCCCGCAGCTCGGGATGGGCGGCGAGCGCCGCCTCGATCTCCCCCAGCTCGACGCGGAACCCGCGCACCTTGACCTGGGTGTCGAGCCGGCCGGCGAACTCGAGGGCGCCGTCCGGCAGCCGGCGGACGAGATCGCCGGTGCGATAGAGGCGGTTGGAGTCGCCGGCGCCGGAGAAGGGGGCGGCGAAGGGATCGGGGACGAAGCGCTCGGCGGTCAGCTCGGGCTGCCCGAGGTAGCCGCGCGCGACACCCACACCGCCGAGGAGCAGCTCGCCGGGCGCCCCCACCGGCACCGGCCGCAGATCGCGGTCGACGACGTGCGCCCGCACGCCGGGCAGGGGGTATCCGATGGGCACCTCGCGGCGGCCGGCGAGGGGGTCCTCCGTCCCCGGATGCTCGTGGAAGGTCGCCGCGATCGTCGCCTCGGTCGGCCCGTAGACGTTGACCAGGCGGAGGCCGCGGCCGGCGCCGCGCGCCCAGCCCGTCCAGCGCTCCGGGAGAGCGCGCTCGCCGCCGACGACGACCAGCCGCAGGGCCGGCGGCAGCGCCAGGTCGTCCCCCTCGAGCGCCGCCGCCACCTGGTGCCAGTAGGCGGTCGGCAGCGAGAGGACGCTGACGCGCTGCTCGGCGCAGCGGGCGAGGAAGCGCCCCGGCTCCTCGACCGCACCGCTGCGCAGGACGACGGTCGCGCCGCTCGCCAGCGGTGCGAAGATCTCCTCGACGCTGGCGTCGAAGCTGAGCGCGGCGAACTGCAGCTCGCGGTCGCCGGGGCCGAGGCCGAAGCGGGCGCCCACTGAGCGCGCGTAGGTCGCCGCGGCGCGGTGCTCGATCGTCACCCCCTTCGGAGTCCCCGTCGAGCCCGAGGTGTAAATGACGTAGGCGAGGCCCGCCGGATCGACCGCGACCGCCGGCGCCGCGTCGCTCTCCTCGCCGATGCGCTCCCATTCCGCCTCGAGGACGACGACCGGGAGGGCGATCGGCATGAAGGCGGCCGTCGATTGGCGGCTCGCCAGGTCCGCGGAGGCGACGAGGAGCGCCGGCCGCGCGTCGGCGAGGAGGTGGGCGATGCGGTCGTCCGGCGCCGCCGGATCGAACGGCACGTAGGCGGCGCCGGCCTTGAGGATGCCGAGGACGGCGACGATCATCGAGAGCGAGCGATCGACCGCGAGCGCCACCCGCGCCTCGGGCGCGACGCCGCGCCGGCGGAGGAAGTTGGCGAACTGATTGGCCCGCCGGTCGAGCTCGCCATAGGTCATCTCGCCGCCGTCGCCGGCGAGCGCCGGCGCCGCCGGGTCCCGCCGCGCCTGCGCCGAGACCAGCTCGTGCAGGCAGTCGAGGCTGCCGCTCGCCGACGGCGGCAGGGCGGTGTCGTTCCACTCGCCGAGGAGCTGATGGCGCTCGGCCGCGGCGAGGGTGGGCAGCGTGCCCAGGGCACCTTCCGGCGCCGCGACGAAGGCGCCGAGCAGCAGCTCGAGGTGGGCCAGCAGGCGGCGGACGGTGGTCGATTCGAGCCGCCGGTCGTAGGCGATGCGGAGCATCAGCTCGGGGCTGCGGCCGGCGCCCTTGCTGGGGATGGCGCTCAGCGAGAGGGGGTAGTCGGCGCGATCTTCGGTCGTCACGTCGCCCACCGAGAGCGCCTCCTCCCCCTCGCCCAGCGACTCCTCGACGGGGAAGCTTTCGAAGGCCACGATGCTCTGGAACAGCGGCTCGCCGAGCGGCACCTCGCTCGCCCGCTGCACCTCGGCGAGCGGCGCGGTGCCGTGCTGGCGCAGCGCCAGGAAGCCGCTCTGGATCTCCGCCAGCCAGGCGGCGAGCGGCGTCGCCGGCGCCGCGACGACGCGCGCCGGCAGCGTGTTGATGAAGAGGCCGATCATCGACTCGACGCCCGCCAGCTCCGCCGGCCGCCCCGAGACGACGGTGCCGAAGACGACGTCGAGCTCGCCGCTCGGCCGCCCCTCGTAGCGGCCGAGGAGGAGCGCCCAGGCCGCATGCACGAGGGTGCTGAGCGTCAGGCCGCGCCCCTCGGCGAGCTCGCTCAAATCGGCGGCCAGGGCGGGCGGCAGGACGAGAGCCCGGTCGCGGATGGCCTCGTCGCCGTCCGGGATCTTCGGGCTCTCGTTCGGCCGATCGAGCGGCAGGCGGGTGGGCTCGGCGAAGCCGGCGAGCGCCTGACGGAAATAGCTCTCCGCCGCCGAGCCGTCCTGCGCCTCCACCCAGGCGATGAAGTCGCGGTAGGGGCGGACCGGCGGCAGCTCCGCCACGCCGCCGGTGAGCTCCGCCTGGTAGAGCTCGAAGACGTCGCGGAAGAGGAGCGAGAAGCACCAGCCGTCGAAGAGCAGGTGGTGGAAGCTCCACACGAAGCGGTGCTCGGCGTCGCCGGTGCGCAGGAGGAGGGCCCGCATGAGCGGCGGCCGCGCCAGATCGAAGGGCCGCGCCTTCTCCGCCGCTTCGCGCGCCCGCGCCGCCACCGCGGGATCGGCCGCGCCGCGCAGATCCTCGCTGCTCCACGGCAGCTCGACGTCCCGCCGCACCACCTGGAGCGGCCGTTCCAACCGCTCCCAGGCGAAGGCCGTGCGCAGGGCGGCGTGGCGCTCGACCGTCCGCTGCCAGGCGCGCCGGAAGGCCGCGGCGTCGAGAGGGCCGGCGAGGGTGCAGGTGAGCTGCTCCAGGAAGAAGCCGGACTCCGGGTCGAGGAGGCCCTGGAAGAGCATGCCCTCCTGCAGCGGCGCCAGCGGATAGATGTCCTCGATCGAGCGGTCGAGGCCGGCGCCGACGCCGGCGAGCGCGTCGAGCGTCGCGGCGTCGAGGCCGGCGAGCGGGAAATCGAGCGGCGAGAAACCGCCGGCGTCGGGCGACAGGCAGTGCGCCGCGACTTCGGCGAGCGCCCTCTCGAGCTCGCCCGCCAGGCGGAGGACGGTGGCGCGCTCGTGGAGGCCGCTGCCGTAGCGCCAGTCGAGAGCCAGCCGGTCGCCGAGGAGCATGGCGTCGATCTCGAAGAGATGGCGGCGCGGTGCGCGCGGGCTCTGCCCCGCCGCGGGGCGCTCGGGCGCGAGGACGAAACGCGCCGCGGCGTCGCCCTCTCCGGCGAGCGCGCCGTCGATGCGGCCGAGGTTGTTGAAGCCGATCTGCGGCAGCGGCCCGGCGAGCTGCGCCCGCACCTCCTCGCCGCCGAGGTGGCGGAGGAGGCCGAAGCCGATGCCGCCGTGCGGATGCGCCCGCAGGCGCGACTTGACGCCGCGGATGAGCTCGCCCGGATCCTCCACCGCGGTGAGCAGCAGCGGTTGAATCGAGGTGAACCAACCGACCGTCCGCGAGAGGTCCGCCCCGACCACCAGGTCCTCCTCGCGGCCGTGCCCCTCGACCTCGATCGCCAGGCGCGGCTCTCCGGACCAGCGCGCGAAGGCGAGCGCCAGGCCGGCGAGCAGCAGCTCGTCGAGGCGCGTGCGGTAGGCCGCCGGCGCCTCGCGGAGGAGCGCCGTGGTGAGCGCCGGCGAGAGCTCGCTCGACAGCAGCTCCTCGCTCCCGGCGAGGTTCTCGCCGCCCTGCCGGTCGACCGGCAGGGGCGGCAGATCGTGCGGGATCCTCGCCTCCGGCGCCAGCCAGGAGGGAAGCTCCGCGCGCAGCTCCGCCGAGCCGGCGCGCTCGGCGAGCCCTTCCGCCCAACGCTTCCAGGAGGTCGTCTTCGGCGGCAGGACGGCCGCCTCGCCGGCTTCGCGCCGCGTGCATCCGGTCTCCAGGTCGGCGAGGAGGATCGGCCAGGAGATGGCGTCGACCGCCAGATGGTGAGCGGTGAGGAAGAGCCGATCCTCCGCCGGCGTGGCGAGGAGGCCGGCGGCGAAGAGCGGCCCGCGCTCGAGATCGAGGCTGCTCTGGATGTCGCCGGTGGCCGCCGCGATCGCCGCCGGGAGCCGCGCCGGCGGCAGCGCGGCGAGGTCGATCCACGCCCAGCGCAGGTCGGCCGCGCTCGGCGGCGCGATCCACTGCCGCCATCCCGCCGCGCCCAGCGCGAATCGCAGGCGGAGCGCGTCGTGGTGCTCGGCGAGCGCCGCCAAGGCGCCGTGCAGGACCGCCGGGGCGACCGGCCGCCGGACGGCGAGCAGCACGCTCTGGTTGTAGCGCTGGGGCTCGGGGCGCGGCCGCTCCAGGAGCTCGCGCTGGATTGGCGACAGCGGCACCTCTCCCACCACCGCCCCCTGCTCGTCGGGAACGCGCTCGGCGAGCGACGGCGCCAGCGCGGCGAGGGAGGCGACGGTCGGGTGCTCGAAGAGCTGCTTGGGGGTGAGCGCGAGCCCCGCCTGGCGGGCGCGCGCCACCACCTGGATGCTCAGGATGGAGTCGCCGCCGAGGCGGAAGAAGTCGTCGTGGATGCCCACCCGGTCGAGGCGCAGCACCTCGGCCCAGATGGCGGCGAGGAGCGCCTCGGCGGGCGTCCGCGGCGAGCCCGCGGCGTCCACGGCCGCCGCGCCGCCGAGCGTTCCGACCGACGGCCGTGCGGCCATCTCGGCCAGCGCGCGGCGGTCGACCTTGCCGTGCCGGGTGAGCGGCAGCTCGGCGAGCGGCACGAAGCGCGCGGGGACCATGTAATCGGGCAGGCGGCCGCCGAGGAAGGCGGCGAGCGCCGAGCCGTCCACCTCCGCGCTCGCCTCGCCAGCCGGCCGCGCCACGACGAAGGCCACCAGCTGGCGGTCGCCGTGGCCGGCATCGTGCGGCAGCACCACCGCCGCGGCGACCTCCGGGTGGGCGGCGAGCGCGGCCTCGATCTCGCCCGGCTCGATGCGGAAGCCGCGGATCTTGAGCTGGGCGTCGGCGCGGCCGAGGAACTCCAGGTTGCCGTCCGGCAGGAACCGCCCGAGGTCGCCGGTGCGGTACCAGCGCTCGCCGCCGCGCCGGATGAACCTCTCAGCCGTCAGCTCGCCGCGGCCGAGATAGCCGCGGGCGACCCCGACGCCGCCGAGGTAGATCTCCCCCGGCACGCCGATCGCGCACGGTGTCCAGTCGCCGTCGCCATCGGCCGCTCCGCGGCCACCGTCGATGCGCACCTCGACGCCGGGCAGCGGCCGGCCGAGCGGCGCCCGCGCCGGCAGGGCGTCGGCGAGCGGGAAGGTGGTGGCGAGAATCGTCCCCTCGGTGGGCCCGTAGAGCACCCGCACCGCGGCGGCCGGGAAGGCCTCGCGCAGCGCCGCGAGCAGGTCGGGCGGGACGACGTCGCCGCCGAGGTAGATGGCGCGCAGGCCGGCGTAGAGAGCGGGGCTCGCCTGGCGCCGCGCCGCCGCCACGATCTGCCGCATCAGCGCCGGCACGGCGTGGAAGCGGGTGGCGCGGGAGACCGCCGCCAGCACGTCGTCGGGGTCCGGCACCGGCGCGATCGGCAGCAGCTCGCAGGCGCCGCCGGAGAGCAGCGGCGCCAGCAGCTCGAAGAGGAAGATGTCGAACGAGAAGGGGGCGAGGCTTGGCATCCGCTCGGTACCCGCTTCGCCGGCCGCCCGTCCGTCGTCCCAGCCGAGCTCCCGCCGGATGCCGTCGAGCATCCGCGCCAGGTTGCCGTGCTCGACCGCCACCGCCTTCGGCTGGCCGGTGGTGCCCGAGGTGTAGATCAGGTAGGCGAGATCGCTCGCCTTCGCCTCCGCCGGGGGCCCGCCGTCGGCCTCGCTCGCCGCGCCGGACGCGTCTCCGGACGCTTCACCGGCGAGCTCCAACAGCGCGCCGTCGAAGGCCGGCAGCCGGGAGAGCCCGCGCTCGTCCGCCACCACCGCGCGCGCGCCGGAATCGGCGAGCAGCCAGGCCAGGCGCTCCTGAGGCAGCGCGGGGTCGAGCGGCACGAACGCGGCGCCCGCCTTCCAGATGCCCAGCATGCCGACGGCGATGGCGGCCGAGCGCTCGACGCACAGGCCGACGACGTCGCCGCCGCCGAGACCGGCGCCGCGCAGGCGGCGCGCCAGGTCCTCGGCGCGGCGGTCGAGCTCGCCATGGCTGAGCCGCTCGTCGCGCCAGACGAGCGCCGGCGCCTGCGGCCGGCGGGCGGCGAGCGCCGCGAGGGCGAGGGGGATCGAGGGCGGCGCCGCGGCGGCCTCCTCGCCGCGGCCCCACTCGACGACGAGTTGGTGGCGCTCCGCCGCGGCGAGCGACGGCAGGTCGCCGAGGCGGATCTCCGCCGCCGCCCCCGAGACCGACGACGCGGCGAAAGCGCCGAGCAGCAGCTCGAGGTGGGCCAGCAGGCGGCGCACCGTCGTCGCGTCGGCGCGCCCGTCGTGCGCCAGGCGCAGCGCCAGCTCCGGCCGGCCCGCCTCGCGCCCCGGCAGCACGGCGAGCGACAGCGGGTACTCGGTGCGGTCCGAGACGGTGACGTCGCGCACCGCCAGCTCGCCGGCATCCTCGCCGAGCGCCTCGTCGACCGGGTAGTTCTCGAAGGCGACGAAGCTCTGGAAGAGCGCCTCGCCCGGCGGCACCTCGCTCAGCCGCTGGATCTCGGCGAGCGGCACCGTCTCGCGCTGCCGCAGCTCGAGGAGGAGCGCCTGGACGCCCGCCAGCCAGGCGGCGAGCGGCGCCGCGGGATCGACCCGCAGGCGGGCCGGCAGCGTGTTGATGAAGAGGCCGACCATCGACTCGACGCCCGGCAGCTCGGCGGGCCGGCCGGAGACCACGGTGCCGAAGACGACGTCCCTGGCACCCCCCTCGCCGCTCGGCTGCCCGTCGTGGCGGGCGAGCAGCAGCCCCCAGGCACCCTGCACCAGCGAGTTGAGGGTGAGCTCGCGCGAGCGGGCGAGGGCGGCGAGGCCGGCGGTGACGGCGGGGGCGAGGCGCACCTCCTGATGGCGCGGCACCTCGCCGTCGCCGGGAGGGGTCTGGCGGTCGAGCGCCAGGCGCGTCGGCGCGGTGAAGCCGGCGAGCATGGTGCGGAACCACTCCGCCGCCGTGGCGCCGTCCTGCCGCTCCACCCAGGCGATGAAATCGCGGTAGGGGCGCACCGGCGGCAGCGCCGCGGCGCGGCCGGCGACCGCCGCCTGGTAGAAGGCGAAGACTTCGCGGAAGATCAGCGAGAAGCACCAGCCGTCGAGGAGCAGGTGGTGGAAGCTCCAGACGAAGCGGTGCCGGCGCTCGCCGGTGCGGAGCAGCGCGCCGCGCATCAGCGGCGCCCGCGCGAGATCGAAGGGGCGCGCCCGGTCGGCCGCCATCCAGGCGGCGAGACGGTCTGCGACCTCATCCTCCGGCACCTGCCGCCAGTCCTCCGCGGCCCACGGCAGCACGGCATGGCGGCGCACCACCTGCAGCGGCCGCGGCAGGCGCCGCCCAGCGGCCCTCGGGGCCGCGTCGTCTGAAACCGCCATGGCAGCCTGACCATCGGCCGCCGCGACCTCCCAGGCGAACGACGTGCGCAGCGCCGGGTGGCGCTCGACGACCGCCTGCCAGGCGCCCGCGAACGCCGCGGCATCGAGGGCGCCGTCGAGCTCGGCGGTGAGGTGCTCGAAGTAGAGCCCGGAGCCCGGCGCGAAGAGGCCCTGGAAGAGCAGGCCGGACTGCAGCGGCGCCAGCGGATAGACGTCCTCGATGCCGCGGTCGAAGCGCCGGCCGACGCCGACCAGCGCGTCGAGGGTGTCCGCGGCGAGGCCGGCGAGCGGGAAGTCGGAGGGCGTGGCGCCGGCGGCGCCGGCGGCGGTGCAGTGGGCGACGAGGCGCTCCAGCGCCTCGGCGTACCAGGACGCCAGGCGCTCCATGTCGGCCGCCGCGTGGCGCCCGGCATCGTAGGTGAAGCCCACCCGCAGCTCGCCGCCGAGCACCCAGGCGTTGACCTCGATCGAGTGGCGCGGCCGGGCGCGCCGGCTCTGCTCGGGGCCCGCCGACTCCGGCGCCAGGGTCCAGCGCGAGCCACTCCCCAGGGCGCCGTCGAGCTGCCCCAGGTAGTTGAAAGCGATCTCGGCCGCCGGCGCGGCGGCGAGCGGCGCCGCGTCCTCGCCGCCGCCGAGGTAGCGCAGCAGGCCGTAGCCGATGCCGTGGCGCGGCACGGCGCGGAGCGCCTCTTTGGTGGCGCGGATGACGTCGCCCGGCGGATCGCCGGCGCGCGCCGCGAGGACGACGGGGAAGATCGTCGTGAACCAGCCGGTCGTCCGCGACAGGTCGAGGCCGGGCTCCACCTCCTCGCGGCCGTGCCCCTCGAGATCGAGGTGGAGACGGGTCTCGCCGCTCGCCGCCGCCGTCCAGCGCGAGAACGCCAGGGCGAGCGCGGCGAGCAGCAGATCGTTCACCTGCGTGCGATAGGCCGCCGGCGCCTCGGCGAGGAGCGCCGCCGTCGCCGGGCGCCCGAGGGAGACCGCGGCCGAGCCGAGGTCGGCGAGGCGCGAGCCGTCCGCCGGCGCGAGCGGGTCATCCGGCGCGCCGGCGGAGCGCGCCGGGAGCGGCGCGACGTCGCCGCTCCGCGCTGCGGTGGCGAGCCAGAGCGGCAGCTCGCGGCGGCTCTCCGGGGCGCGGGCGTGGGCGGCGAGCTGCTCGGCCCAGCGCTTCCACGAGGTGGTCTTGGCAGGCAGGGCGACCGCGGCGCCGGCGCCAGCCTGCGCGTAGGCGGTCTCCAGGTCTTCGAGCAGGATGCGCCAGGAGACGCCGTCGACGACCAGGTGGTGGGCGACGAGGAGCAGGCGGCCGCCCTCGCCGGCGCCGAGGCCGAACCAGGCGGCGCGGAAGAGCGGCCCGCGCGCCAGGTCGAAGCCGCCCTGCAGAGCTGCGGCGGCGTCCTCGAGCGCGGCCGCGCGGCGCGGCGGCGGCAGCGCCGCGAGATCGACGGCGGCGAGCGGCGAGCGGTCGCCGGGGTGATCGATCGTGGCGAGCGGAGCGTTCCAGGCGCGCCAGATGCCGTCGGTGGCGGCGAAGCGCAGGCGGAGAGCGTCGTGATGGGCGACCAGCGCCGCCAGCGCCGTGGCGAGCGCGGCGAGGTCGAGCGGCTCCGGCTCCGGCGCCCTCGGCGCCAGCAGCAGCGCCTGGTTGAAGTGGTGGGGATCGACCGGCGCGGCGTCGAGGAAGTAGCGCTGGATGGGCGTCAACGGCACCGCTCCCTCGACCGCGCCCTGCTCCGACTCGACGGCGGCGAGCGGCATCGCCACGGCGGCGAGCGCCGCGATCGTCTGCTCCTCGAAGAGCTGGCGCGGCGTCACCACCCAGCCCGCTTGGCGGGCTCGCGCCACCACCTGGATGGAGAGGATCGAGTCGCCGCCGAGGCGGAAGAAGCTGTCCTCGAGGCCGATGCGCTCGCGGCCGAGAACCTGCCGCCAGACGGCGAGGAGCGCCGCCTCGGCGGCGGTGGCCGGCGGCGCGCCGTCGCCCGCCGCCGCCTGCTCCTTCTCTTCCGCGGCCGAGCGCTCGGCCGCGCGGAGGAGCGCGGCGCGGTCGACCTTGCCGGTCGGCGCCAACGGCAGGGCATCGAGCCAGGCGAGCTCGGCGGGGACCATGTGGGCGGGCAGGCGCTCGCCGAGCCAGGCGAGCACCGCGTCGGCGCTCGGCCGCGTGCCGCGGGCGACCGCGAAGGCGGCGAGCCGGCGGTCGCCGCCGCCGCCCGGCAGCTGGCCGCGCACGGCGACGACCGCCGCCGCGCGGAGGTCGGGATGGCCGGCGAGGACGGCCTCGATCTCCCCCGGCTCGATGCGGAAGCCGCGCACCTTCACCTGGTCGTCGATGCGGCCGAGGAAGTCGAGGCGCCCGTCGGGGAGCCGGCGGACGAGGTCGCCGGTGCGGTAGAGGCGCTCGCCGGGGAGGTCGCCGAGCGGCGACGGGACGAAGGCGGCGGCGGTGAGCTCGGGGCGGCCGAGATAGCCGACGGCGAGCCCGGCGCCGCCGGCGTAGAGCTCGCCGGGGACGCCGATCGGCGACGGCTCGAGATCGCCGCCGAGCACCAGCACGCGGCTGTTGGCGATGGGGCGCCCGAGGGGGATGGCGCCGTCTTCCCGATCACCCTCATCGCCGATCCGCTGCGTGGCGGTGAAGGTGGTGTTCTCGGTCGGTCCGTAGCCATTGACGAGGGCGAGGTGCGGCAGCGCCCGGCGCAGGCGGGCGACGTGCGGCGGCGAGAGGACGTCGCCGCCGGCGAGCAGCTGGCGCAGCGGCGCCAGAGCCGCCGGTCTCTCGTCCACCACCAGGTGGAAGAGGCCGGCGGTGAGCCAGAGCGCGGTGACGCCGAAGGAGCGGATGGCGCTCTCCAGCCCGTCGAGCGTCACCTCGCCGGGCGGCAGGATGGCGAGTCGACCGCCGTTCAAGAGCGGCCCCCAGATCTCGAGCGTCGAGGCATCGAAGGAGACCGGCGCCATCATGAGGAAGGTCTCGTCCTCGCCGAAGGTCGCGTAGCCCGTCTCGCGCACCAGCCGCACGACGCTCGAGTGGGAGACGGCGACGCCCTTCGGCGTCCCCGTCGAGCCCGAGGTGTAGATGACGTAGGCGAGGTCGCCACCGCCGGCGCGCGTGGCCGCCGCCGGCGCCGAGCCCTTGGCGCCCGGCGCGAAGACCTCGGGGGTGAGCGCCAGCGCCCGCGCCGGCTCGATCGGCAGCCGCGCCGCGAGCTCGGGCTGCACGAGGACCGTCGCGGCGCCGAGGTCGCCGAGCATGAGGGCGAGCCGCTGGCGCGGATAGGCCGGATCGAGCGGCGCGTAGGCGGCGCCCGCCTTGAGCACGGCGAGGATGGCGGTCACCAGGAGCGGCGAGCGCTCGGCGAAGAGGCCCACCAGATCGCCCCGGCGGACGCCGCGGCGGGCCAGCTCGCCGGCGAGCGCATCGCTCCGCTCGTCGAGCTCGCGGTAGGTCAGGCGGCCTTCGCCCGAGAGCAGCGCCACCGCTTGCGGCCGCCGCGCCGCCTGCTCGGCGAAGAGCTCGGGGATCGAGCGCGCACCGGGAAAGGCGGTCGCGGTGTCGTTCCACTCGACGGCGAGCTGGTGGCGCTCGCCGGCGCCGAGGAGCGGCAGCCCGCGCGGCGGCCGCTCGGCATCGGCGGCGAGGGCGGCGAGCAGGTTCTCGAGATGGGAGAGCAGGCGGCGCGCCGTCGCCGGCTCGAAGCGGCGGTCGGCGGTCAGGCGGAGCGCCAGCTCGCCGCGCGCCACCGCGGTCAGGGTCAGCGGATAGTTGGTGCGCTCGCCGATCACCAGCTCGCCGATCTCGAGCTCGCCCAGGCTCTCGACGATCTCGCGGTCGACCGGATAGTTCTCGAAGGCGAGCAGGCTGGCGAAGAGCGGCTCGCCCGCCGGCACCTCGGCGAGCGCCTGGACGCGGGCGAGCGGCGTCCATTCGTGCTGGCGGAGGGCGAACTGGCTCGCCTGGAGGCCCGCCAGCCAGACGGCGGAGGTGTCGCCGCCGACAGCCAGCGGCGGCACCGCGACGCGCACCGGCAGCGTGTTGATGAAGAGGCCGACCATCGACTCGACGCCGGGGAGCTCGGCCGGGCGGCCGGAGACCACGGCGCCGAAGACCACCTCGGCGGCCTGGGCGGAGCGAGCGAGGAGGATGGCCCAGGCCCCCTGCACCAAGGTGTTGAGGGTCACCCGCAGCCGCTGGGCGAGCCCTTCGAGCGCCGCGAAGCGCTCCCCCGGCACCAGCGCGGTGATCTCGAAATAGTCGTCGGTGAGGCTGCCGGTCGAGCCTGGCGGCCGCTCGCGATCGTAGGGCAGCGGCGTGGCCGCCGCGAAGCCGCGGAGCGCCTGGCGCCAGTAGGTCTCCGCCTCGGCGGCATCGCGCCCGGCGAGCCAGGCGATGTAGTCGCGGTAGGGGCGCGGCGCCGGCGGCAGGCGCGGCTCGCCGCCGGTGCGCACCGCCTCGTAGAGAGCGAAGACGTCGCCCAAGAGGAGCGAGAAGCACCAGCCGTCGAAGATCAGGTGGTGGAAGCTCCACAGCAGCCGGTGGACGCCGTCGGCGACGCGCACCAGCGTCAACCGCGTCAGCGGCGGCCGGTCGAGATCGAAGCCGCGCCGGCGATCCTCGCTGAGGAGGCGCGCCCAGCGCGCCGCGCTCTCGCCGGGAGCGGCGGCCTCGAGAGCGCGCCAGTCTTCGCAAGTCCAGGAGAGCTCGGCGGCGCGCCGCACCAGCTGCAGCGGATGGACGAGGTCGCGCCAGACGAAGGCGGTGCGCAGCGCCGCATGGCGCTCGACCACCCGCCGCCAGGCGGCGGCGAAGGCGGCCTCGTCGAGCGGCCCGAGAAGGTCGGCGCTCATCTGCTCGACGTAGAGCTCGGAGTCGGTGGAATAGAGGCTGTGGAAGAGGATGCCCTGCTGCAGCGGCGCCAGCGGGTAGAGATCCTCGACGTCGCGATCGTTTCCTAGCAACCGGTCGAGGGCCGCCTGATCGAGGCCGGCGAGCGGGAAGTCGGAGGGCGTGAAGCCGCCGGCCTCGGGCATCCGGCAGTGGGCGACGAGCGCCGCGATCTCGTCGACGAAGCGGGCGGCGAGGCGCTCGACGGTCGCCGCCAGGTGGCGGCTCGGATCGTAGGTCCAGGTGATGCGCAGCCGGTCGTTGAGCACCAGCGCGTCGATCGAGAAGGCGTGCGGCTGCTCGATCGCCTCGCCCTCGGTGCCGCGGACCGTCTCCCCGGCGAGGGCGAAAAGCTCGCCCTCCGCCACCGTGCGGTCGACCTGGCCCAGGTAGTTGAACGACACCGCCGGCGCCGGCAGCGCCGCGAGGGCGGCGCGCACCGCCGGCTCGCCGAGGAAACGCAGCAGGCCGTAGCCGAGGCCGCGGCCGGGGATCGCCCGCAGCTGCTCCTTGACGGCGCGGATGGCGGCCGATGGCCCGGCCGCAGTCCTGCCGGACACTCCGCCCGCCGGCAACGCCAGGGCGACCGGAAACAGGGTGGTGAACCAGCCGACGGTGCGCGACAGGTCGACGTCGGCGAAGAGATCCTCGCGGCCGTGCCCCTCGAGGTCGACGAGGAGAGTGTCCTCGCCGGACCAGCCGGCGAAGGCGCGGGCGAGCGCCGCGAGCAGGATGTCGTTGACCTGCGTACGGTAGACCGCCGGCACCTCCGTGAGGAGCGCGCGCGTCGCCGCACCGTCGAGCTCCGAGGAGACCGCGGCGATGCCGGGCGCGGCGCCGCCGTCGGTGCGGTCGACGGGGAGGGGCGGCACGCTCCGCGGCAGCGCCGACCAGTGCGCCAGCTCGGCCGCGAGCTCGGGCGAGGCGGCATACGCGATGAGCCGCTCCGCCCAGCGCTTCCAGGAGGTCGTCTTCGCCGGCAGCTCGACCGCCGCGGGTCGATCGCCCGGGCGGGCGGCTGGGCGATCGGATGCCCGATCGGATCGGCCGGCGGCGAGCTGCCGATAGGCCGCCGCCAGGTCCTCCACCACGACGCGCCAGGAGACGCCGTCGACGGCCAGGTGATGGGCGGTGAGGAGCAGGCGGTCGGCGCCCGCCGCCGCCTGTGGCGTCAGGCGGAAGAGCGCCGCCGTGAAGAGCGGCCCGGCGGCGAGGTCGAGCCCGGCCTGCAGGTGCTCCGCCGCCGCCTCGAGCGCCGGCGTGCGGCGGGCGCTCGGCAGGGCGGTGAGGTCGATCTGCGCCAGCCCGCCGTCGCCCGCCGGCGGCGCCATCCACTGCCGCCACGCCGTCTCGCCGGCGGCCGGCGGCGCGAAGCGCAGGCGCAGGGCGTCGTGGTGGAAGGCGATGCGCGCCAGGGCGGCGGCGAGCGGCGCCGCCGCCAGCCGCTGGCGCGGCGCCAGCAGCACCGCCTGGTTGAAGCGCTGCGGCTCGCGGCGGGGCTCGGCGAAGAAGCGGCGCTGGATCGGCGTCAGCGGCACCTCGCCGACGATGGCGCCCTGCTCGGCGGCCGCCGCGGCCGCAGCGGTGCCGCCGGCGTCCACGCGATCGGCGACGGCGGCAAGGCCGGCGATCGTCTGGTTGTCGAAGAGCTGGCGCGGGGTGAGCAGGAGGCCGGCGCGGCGCGCCCGCGCCACCACCTGGATGGAGAGGATCGAGTCGCCGCCGAGCTGGAAGAAGTTGTCGTGGATCCCCACCCGCTCGAGGCCGAGGACGGCGGCCCAGATCTCCGCCAGGAGAGCCTCCTTGGCGTCGCGCGGCGGCGCCGCGCCGGCTGCCTCGCGCGCCGGCGCCGGCGCCGGCAGAGCCTTGCGGTCGACCTTGCCGCTGGAGTTGAGCGGCAGCGCGGCGAGCGGCACGAAGACGGCGGGCACCATGTACTCCGGCAGCCGCGCGCGCAGGTGGGCGCGGATCTCCTCGATCGCCGCCGCCTCGCCACCGCCGCCGCCCGTCAAGGCGACGTAGGCGACCAGCCGGCTCTCCTCGCCGGCGCCGGCGGCGGCCACGACGACCGCCTCGCGCACCGCCGGGTGGTCGGCGAGCGCCGCCTCGATCTCGCCGGGCTCGATGCGGAAGCCGCGCACCTTGATCTGCAGGTCGATGCGGCCGAGGAACTCGAGGGCGCCGCCCGCCGCCGGCACCCGCCGCACCAGGTCGCCGCTGCGGTAGAAGCGGCGGCCGCCGGCGGTGACGAAGCGCTCGGCGGTGAGCTCGTCGCGGCGGAAGTAGCCGCGGGCGACGACGGCGCCGCCGATCCACAGCTCGCCCGGCACGCCGAGCGCCGCCTCCTCGCCATGCGCGTCGACCACCCGCATCTCGGTGCTCGCCATGCCGTGGCCGATGAGCGTCTGCTGCGGACGATCGCTCCGCGGTACCGCGTAGGCGACGCAGATGATGGTCGCTTCGGTGGGGCCGTAGAGGACGTGCAGGGCGGCCGCCGGGAAGGCCGCCAGGAGATCGGTCTGCAGGTCCGGCGAGACGACGTCGGCGCCGGCGCCGATCGCCCGCAGCCGCGCGAAGCGCGACGGTCCGCGCCGGCGCGCGCCGGCCGTCAGGCGGCGCAGCAGCGCCGGCACGCTGAAGAGGAGCGTCGAGCGCTCGAGCGCGTCGAGGACGCGCTCCGGATCGAGCACGTCGTCGGCGGCGACGATCTCGCTGGTGCCGCCGGCGAGGAGGGGCGCCATGAGGTCGAGGAACGAGGCGTCGAAGGTGTACCGCGCCAGATGCGGCATGCGGTCGCCGGGGCCGATGGCGAAGCGCTCGACGAAGTCGGCGAGCACGACGGCGAGGCTGCCGTGCTCGACCATCACCGCCTTCGGCCGGCCGGTCGTCCCCGAGGTGTAGATCATGTAGGCGAGATCCGCCGCCGCCGGCGTCGCCAGGGGCGCGGGCGGATCGAGCGCCGGGCCGGCGGCGAGGTCGGCGAGATCGAGCTCGCACACGCCCTCGGCGAGCGGCAGCGGCAGCGGTCCGCGGTGGACGACGACCGCCGGCGCGGCGTCGGCGAGGAGATCGGACAGACGCTCGGGCGGCGAGCCGGCGTCGAGCGGCACGTAGGCGCCGCCGGCGCCCCAGACGCCGAGGATGGCGGCCGGCACGTCGGCGTTGCGGCCGAGGAGGAGCGCCACCCGAGATCCGACGCCGACGCCGAGCTCGCGCAGCGCGCGGGCGATGCCGTCGGCGCGGCTGGCGAGCTCGCGATAGGAGAGCGTCTCGCCGCCGGCGACGATCGCCGGCGCCTCCGGCGTCGCCGCCGCCTGCGCCGCGACGCGCGCCGGCACCGTCCACGTCGGCAGCGGCCGCGCCGCGTCGTTCCACTCGACCGTCGCCTGCTGGCGTGCGGCGGCGGAGAGCACCGGCAGCGCCGCGAGGCGGATCTCCGGATCGGCCACCGCGGCGGCCGCCTGCAGCAGGAAGCGCTCGACGCGGCGCAGCGTCGTCGTTTCGTCGAAGAGGTCGGCGTCGTACTCGAGCGCGCCGGTGAGCCCCGTCGGATAGTCGAAGAGCGACAGCATGAGGTCGTAGCGGGCGCGCCCGTCCCAGGAATCGATGGGCTCGAACTCGATGCCGGCGAGGCGGGTCTTCGAGTACTGGCCGTCGAGCACCTGGACGAGGTTCTGGATCAGCGGCTGCCGGCTGGGGTCGCGCTCGAGGTCGATCGCCTCGACCAGCTTGCCGAAGGGCAGGTCCTGATGGGTGAAGGCGCCGAGCGCCGAGCGCCGCACCCGCCCGAGCAGCTCGCGGTAGGTGGGATCGCCGGCGAGCTCGATGACGAACGGCACCTGGGTGAGGAAGCAGCCGAGGACCGGCGCGATCTCCGGCCGGTTGCGGTTGGCATTGTTGGCGCCGAGGATCAGCGTCTCCTGGCCGGAGTCGCGCGCCAGCAGCGCCGCGATGCCGGCGAGCACCGTCATGAAGATCGTCGCCCCCTCCGCGCGGCCGGCGGCGCGGAGCCCTTCGGTGAGCTCGGCGGGCACGTTGAAGGCCACCCGGCCGCCGCGCAGCTGGGCGACCGCCGGCCGCGGCCGATCGGTCGGCAGCTCGAGCGTCGGCGGCACGCCGGCGAGCCGTTCGCGCCACCAGGAGACGAGCTCCGCCAGCACCTCCCCCTGCAGCCACTGGCGCTGCCAGGTGGCGAAGTCCGGGTACTGGGTGGGCGGCGGCGGCAGCACCGGCGGGCGGCCGGCGGCGAGGGCGTCGTAGATCACCGCCAGCTCCGCCCAGGCGATTTGGAAGGCGATCCAGTCGGTCACCAGGTGATGGATGGTGAGGA
This sequence comes from uncultured Acidobacteriota bacterium, assembly GCA_963755825.1. GTDB lineage: Bacteria > Acidobacteriota > Thermoanaerobaculia > Multivoradales > UBA5704 > DATBQN01. The sequence goes on from CAVWLA010000003.1 coordinate 277,036, forward strand.
CGCAGGCGTGGTCCTCGGCGGCGAGCCGCACCAGCGTCGAGCGCAGCAGCGGCCCGCGCGCCAGATCGAAGGGCGCCGCGGTGTCGATGGCGACAGCGCGCGCCATCTCGCCCTCGCGCCGCTCGGCGGGGATGCCGGTGAGGTCGACGAGCGCGAGCCGCTGCGGCGGCGCCTCGTCCGGCGCCGCCACCCGCTGCACGGCGCGGCCGTCGGTGACCGGGAAGGTGGTGCGCCAGGCGGCGTGCCGACGGCCGATCTCGGCGAGCGCGGCGGCGACGAACGGCACCGCGAGCGGGCCCCGCATGCGGCTCGCCGCGGTGATGTTGAGCCCCGCCTGGTCGGCGTAGAGCTGCTCCATGAACCAGAAGCGCTCCTGGTCGAGCGACAGCGGCCAGTCGCCGGCGCCGCTCGCTCCGCTCGCCGGCGGCACCGGCGGCGGCGTCAGCAGCCGCGCCTTGCGCTGCCGCTTCTGCTGCAGCTTCTCGAACAGCTCGCGCTGCTCGGGCGTCAGCGAGGCGATGCGGGCGGAGAGCGCGTCGCTCATCGCCGGGCCTCCGCCGCCAGCTCGGCGATCTCTGCGAGGCCGACGCGCACGGCGCCGACCAGGGCGGTGTCGGCGAGCGCGCCGCCGTCGCCGTGGACGACGAGCGCCAGGTTGGCGGCGCCGAGGAGGACCGCGAGGCGCTCGGGCGCCGCCGCCGGATCGATGGGCAGCGCCACCGCGTCCAGCCGGCGGACGGCGAGCGCCAGCACGACGCGCTCCGCCGAGGGGGCGAGGAGGAGCCCGACGCGGGCGCCGGCGCCGACGCCCAGCCGCCGCAGCGCCGGCAGCGCCCGCGCCGCGCGCTCCTCCATCTCCGCCGACGGCTCCTCGCCGCCGTCGAGGTCGGAGAGCACCTGCAGCCGCGCCACCTCGGCGAAGGCGGGAAGCTCAGACAGGCGCAGCTCGGGATCGGCGGTGACCGCCGCGATCGTCCGATAGAACAGCTCGAGGAGACGGCCGGCGGTCGCCGGGTCGAAGAGGTCGACGTTGTACTCGAGCGGCCCGCCGAGCCCGGTCTCGTGGTCGTCGTAGAGGCCGAACATGAGGTCCCAGCGCGAGTTGCCGTCGTAGAGCCCGACGCCGCCGAAGGCGAGGCCCGGCGACTGGATCGGCGGCACCACCTCGAGGATGAGCAGCAGCACCTGGATGAGCGGAAAGCGGCTGCGATCCTCGGCGATCCCCGGATCGTCGTCGGCGAGAGCCGCGAGCAGCTTGCTGAACGGGAAGCTCTGGTGGGTGTAGGCGGCGAGCGCCGCCCGCCGGCTGCGCGCCAGCAGCTCGCGGAAGGTGGGGTCGCCGGTGACGTCGCCCGCCAGCGGCAGCTGGGTGAGGAAGAAGCCCACCACCGGCTCGAGCTCCGGCCGCGGACGGTTGGCGGTGTTGGTGCCGAGGACCATCTTCTCCTGGGCGCCGGCGCGGTGCAGCACGGCGTAGAGGACGGCGAGCACCGCCATCAGCATCGTGGCGCTCTCGCCGCGGGCGAGGGCGCGCAGGCGGTCGCTCGCCGCGGCGCCCACCGCGGCGCGATAGAGGCCGCCGCGCTGGCTCTGCACCGCCGGCCGCGGGCGGTCGGTCGGCAGCTCGAGGGAGCGCGGGAAGCCCGCCAGCTCGCGGCGCCAGAACTCCGCCTCCTCGGCGAGCACCTCGCCCTGCCACCAATCGCGCTCCCAGACCGCGAAGTCGGCGAACTGCACGCCGACCGGCGGCAGCGGCGACGGGCGGCCGGCGCGGCGCGCCAGGTAGAGGAGCATCAGCTCGCGGAAGATGGTCTGGTAGGTGATCCAGTCGGTCACCAGGTGGTGGATGGTGATGAGGTAGAGATGCTCGCCGCGGTCGAGCTGGACGAGCGCCACCCGCACCAGCGGCCCGCGCGCGAGATCGAAGGGGTTCCTCGTGTGGTCATAGATCGCCCGGTGGCCGGAGCGCTCGCGGCGCGCCGCCGGCAGGGCGCGCAGGTCGATGAGCGAGACCTCCGGCGCCATCCACTCGCTCACCCGCTGTACAGGCCGCTCGCCGGCGAGCGGAAAGGTGGTGCGCAGCGCGGCATGGCGGCGGACGAGGTCGTCGAGCGCCTGACGGAAGGTCGGCAGGTCGAAGTCGCCGCTGACGTAGCTCCCGGCGTCGACGTTCCAGGAGACGAGGAGCGGGTTCTGCCGGTGGAGCGTCCACAGCCGCTCCTGGTCGAAGGAGAGCGGCCAGTCGCCGAGGCCCCGCGGGCCGGAGACCGGCTGCACCGGCGGCGGCGTCCGCCGCGCCGGGCGGCTCCGCTGCTTCTGGCGCAGCCGCTCGAACAGCTCGCGCTGCTCGGGCGAGAGCGAGGAGAGACGGTCGTCGATGCCCATGATCCGCGGCGGCTCCGCCTACATCTCGGCGAGCCGCTCGGCCGCCTCCTCCGGCGACAGCCCCTCGACCAGGGCGAGGAGCGCCTCGAGGTCGCCGGGCTCGCTCTCGCCGCGCTCCCGCCGCACCGCCTTGGCGAGCTCGGCGACGGTCGGCGACTCGAAGAGCGCCGTCACCGGCAGGTCGACGGCGAGCGCCTCGCGCAGCTGAGTGACGATCTGGATCGCCAGCAGCGAGTGGCCGCCGAGCTCGAGGAAGCTGTCGGCGCGGCCGACCGGCGCGATGCCGAAGAGGTCCTGCCAGACGGCGGCGATGCGCTCCTCGAGCTCGCCCTGCGGCGGCTCGAAGACGGTGCGGAGCGCCGGCCGCTCGGCCTTGGTGGCGTGCCCCGAGGTGAGCTGGGCGAGGAGGGTGTCGGCGGTGACGCTGTCGACCTCGGCGAGGAGGCTCGGCAGGTCGCGCGCCGAGACCACCACCGCCGGCGTGCCGGGAAGGCCGGCGAGCAGCCGCGCGAGCGCCGCGGCGCTCTGCTCCGCCGACAGGCCGTGCGCCTGCAGGCCCGCCTGCAGCTCGCCGGCCGAGACGTTCATCCCCCCGGCCACCCCGGCGGCGAGCCAGCTCCCCCACTGATAGGGGTCCCAGTGCACGGCGACGACCGCCGGGCCGGCGGAGAGCGACGCCAGCGCCTCGAGGTATGACCCCGACGCCGCGAGCTCGAGCTGGCCGACGCCGCCGCTCACCGCCGTGGTGGTGGAGCAGAGGACGACGAACGCGCCTGCGGCACTCGCGGCGCGGACGAGCGCCGCGGCGCCGCGCGCCACCGGCTCGACGGCGGCGAGGAGCGACTCCGGGGTCTTCAGCTGCAGCAGCCCGTTGGCCGCCGCGGCGCCGGCCCAGAAGGCGCCGGAGAGCGGACCGCAGCGGGCGACCGTCTCGGCGAGCGCCCGCTCGATTCCGGTGTTCGAGTCCGCGGCACGCAGGACGAGCAGACGCTCGGCGGCGACCTCGCGCGCGAGCGCAGTGAGGCGGCGGATGGCGGCGCCGCGGACATCGTGCTCGGCCGGCACGCCCGGCGGCGGCGTCCAGCTCTCCCAGCGATCGCGCGGCGGGAAGTCGGCGGGGAGGACGACGGCGACGCGGGCGCCGAGGCGGCGCGCCAGGTGGTCGGCGATCTCCATCCCCGGCCCGTGCTCGGCGCCGGCGATCAGATAGACGCTCTCCGGGGCCAGGTGGAGCGCCCCCGCCGCCGCCAGCCGCACCGGCTCGAAGTTGCGGACGAAACGCTGCCTGCCGCGCAGAGCGACGAGCGGCACGGCCGCCGGCGCCGCCGGCGCCGAGGGCGGCTGAACGATCTCGGCGACGATCCGGTCGGCGAGGCGATCGAGCGCCGCGGCCGCCGCGCCATCGCCGGCCGGCAGCGCCACGTCGACGGCGTCGATGGCGAGGCGCGGCAGCTCCTGGTGGACGACCTTCAGCGCGCCGAGGATCGTCGCCTTGCCGGCGTGCACCGCGTCGCCGTCGACGACCGGCGCGAGGCCGTCGGCGACGAGCGCCAGGCGGATGCTGCCGGTGGCTCCGGCGCCGGCGCCGCCGATCGCCTGGGCGAGGAGGGTCAGGCTGACGAGGCCGGCGGCCTGCGCCGCGGCGAAGCCCGGGTCGCCGCCGGTGACCCCCCAGAGGTGGACGATCCCCGCCGGCAGCGCGCCGCCGCTCTCCTCGCGCAGCGCTTTGAGCAGGGCGTCGTAGTCGGCGCGGCGGTCGGCGGCGAGGGTGAAAACGCCGCCGCCCGGCGACGAGAAGGCGGCCCCGGCGGCGACCGTCGCCACGCGGTCGCCGCGCTCGCGGAGCCGCGCCGCGACCCGCTCGCCGAGGCCCAGCCCGTCGGCGAAGACCAGCCAGGCTCTCGCCGTGCCGTCGGATGCCGTCGCCGCGCGCTGGGCGCCCTCGCCGGTGCCGGCAGCGGCGGCGGCGAGCGGCAGGCGCCGCCAGGCCGGCACCCAGAACCAGTCGACGGGAGCGGCCTGGCCCTGCGCCGGCGCCGGCGCCGGCCGCGCCCCGGCGGGGAGGGCGTCGATCCAGTAGCGCTGGCGCTCGAAGGGATAGGTCGGCAGCGGCGCGATGTGGCGCCGCTCGCCGGCATGGAAGCGCCGCCAGTCGACCTCGACGCCGGCGATCCACAGCCGCCCGACGGCGGCGAGGAGCATCTCGACGTCGGAGATCCCCTCTTCCGCCCGCCGCAGGGTGGCGACCACCGCGGTATCCCCCGGCGCCGCCGGGTGCTGGCGGACGAGGGTGCCGAGCGTGGCGCCCGGGCCGACCTCGACGAAGGCGCGGTCGGGCTCCGCCAGCAGCTCGGCGAGCCCCTCGGCGAAGCGCACCGTGCCGCGCATGTGCCGCGCCCAGTAGGCGCCATCGGCGAGATCGGCGGCGGTGATCCAGGTGCCGGTGACGTTCGAGATCCACGGGATGCGCGGCGGCCGCATGGCGATGCCGCGGGCGGCGTCCGTCAGTGCCGCCATCGCCGGCTCCATCATCGCGGAGTGGAAGGCGTGGGTGGTGCGCAGGCGGGCGCAGGCGACGCCGCGCCCGGCGAGCCGCCGCTCCAGCTCGTCGAGCGCCGCGGTGTCGCCGGCGACGACGCAGAAGTGCGGGCCGTTGGTCGCCGCGAGAGAGAGGCCGGCGCCGCCGGCGAGGAGCGACCGCACCTCGCTCTCCGGCAGCGGCAAGGCGAGCATGGCGCCGGCGGGGAGGTCGTCGATCAGCCGCGCCCGCAGCGCCACCAGGGTGAGCGCGTCGTCGAGCGACAGCGAGCCGGCGAGGCAGGCGGCGACGTACTCGCCGACGCTGTAGCCGAGGAGCGCCTGGGGGACGATGCCCCACGACATCAGCAGGCGGCCGAGGGCGTGCTCGACGACGAAGCAGGCGGGCTGCGCGAAGAGGGTGCGGCGGAGGCGCGCGGCGTCGGCGCTCTCGGTGCTCTCGTCGGTCGCACCGTCGCGGCGGAGCAGCGCGCGCAGGTTCGGCCCGGCGGTGGCACCGGCTTCGGCTCCCGCCGGGCGCTCGCGCTGCGGGGACAGGGCCGGGACGGCCGGCAGCATCACCTCGCGGAGATCGACGCCGAGGCGAGCGTCGAGCTTGGCGGCGGCGCGGTCGACCTCGGCGCGGAAGACCGGCTCGCGGAGGTAGAGCTCGCGCGCCATGCCGACGTACTGATCGCCGAGGCCGGGGAAGAGGAAGACGACCGGCCGCGCCCCGGCGGCGGCGCGCTCCCCCGCCATCGCCCGGCCGCCGTCCCGTAGCGACGCGACGGCGCCGGCGATGTCGCGCACCACGAAGGCGCGGCGGTGCTCGAAAGCCTTGCGGCCGGTCTGCAGCGTCCAGGCGACGTCGGCGAGGTGGGCCGAGGCGAGATCGGCCGGGCAGGCGTCGGCCGCCAGATGCTCCGCCAGGCGCGCCACGGCGGCGTCGGCGGCGGCCGCGGTGCGCGCCGAGAGGACGAGGAGCTGCGCCGGGCGAGCCGGCGGCGCGGCGGGCGCCGCGGCGGGAGCCTCCTCGAGCACCAGGTGAGCGTTGGTGCCGCCGAGCCCGAAGGAGCTGACGCCGGCACGGCGCGGCATGCCGGCGGGCTCCCACGGCACCGCCACCGTCGGCACGTAGAACGGGCTCGAGGCGAAGTCGATCTGCGGGTTGGGGGTCGCGAAGTGGAGGCTCGGCGGAATGGTCCGATTGGCGAGCGCCAGCGCCGCCTTGATCAGCCCGGCGGCGCCCGCCGCGGTGTTGCAGTGGCCGATCGCGGTCTTCACCGAGCCGACGGCGCAGAAGCCGTCGCCGCTGGCGCCGGCGGCGCGGAAGGCCTGGGTGAGGGCGGCGATCTCGATGGGATCGCCGAGCGGCGTGCCGCTGCCGTGGGCCTCGACGTAGCCGACCGTCGCCGGCTCGACGTCGGCCATCATCAGGCTCTCGGTGATCACCTCCGCCTGTCCGCTGACGCTCGGCGCCGTGAAGCCGACCTTGGCGGCGCCGTCGTTGTTGATCGCCGAGCCGCGGATCACCGCGTAGATGCGGTCGCCGTCCTCCACCGCATCGCTCAGGCGCTTGAGCGCCACGATGCCGCAGCCGTTGCCCTCCACCGAACCGGCCGCCGCGGCGTCGAAGGCGCGGCAGTGGCCGTCGGGCGACATCACGCTCCCCGGCTCGTAGACGTAGCCGGTGGCGAGCGGCGAGCTGATCGAGACGCCGCCGGCGAGCGCCAGGTCGCACTCGCGGCCGAGCAGGCTCTGGCAGGCCATGTGGGCGGCGACCAGCGAGGTCGAGCAGGCGGTCTGCACCGAGGCGCTGGGACCCTTGAGGTCGAGCGCGAAGGAGGTGCGGGTGGCGAGGAAGTCGCGGTCGTTGAGCAGCTGCACCTGGAAGCCGCCCATGGTGCGCAGCCGCTCGCTCTCCGGCAGCAGGTTGGCGATGAGGTACGAGCTCGCCCCCGAGCCCGCCCAGACGCCGATGCGGCCGCGGCAGCGCGCCGGATCGCAGCCGGCGTCCTCCAGCGCCTCCCAGGCGCACTCGAGGAAGACGCGGTGCTGCGGGTCCATCACCTCCGCCTCGCGCGGGGTGAAGCCGAAGAAGGCGGCGTCGAAGCGGTCGGCCCCCGCGAGCACTCCCTTGGCGCGCACGTAGCGCGGATCGGCCAGCTCGGCGGGGTCGACGCCGGCCGCCAGCAGATCCTCGTCGGCCAGCGCCGCGATCGCCTCGACGCCGTCGCGCAGGTTCTGCCAGAAGCGGGCGGCGTCGCCGGCGCCAGGGAAACGGGCGGCGAGGCCGACGATGGCGATGTCGGAAGGGTTGCTCTCGGCGAGCGGGCGATCGCCCGCGGGGCTCTCATTCATCGTCGTCTCCTCGACCTTCCTCTCCACCGTCCGGCCGGCCGGCCGATCCGCCGGCGCCGACGCTCCCCAGAACGCCGCGGCCGTCGGCCCGCCGGCGGCGGCCGCGCTCGCCGCTCTGCCGCAGCGACTCGCGGCGCGCTTCGCTCCGCGCCCGCACCCGCTCGGCCGGCGCTTCCTCGGGAGCCTCGTCCACCGACCTCTCCGCCGTCCCGCCCAGGCTCCGCGCCAGGCTCTCGATCGTCGGGTGCTTGAACAGCTCGACGAAGGGGATGTCGCGGCCGAGCGCCCGCGCCAGGCGGCTCTGCAATCGCGCCAGCAGGAGCGAGCTGCCGCCGGCCTGGAAGAAGCTCTCCTGGACGCCGATCCGCTCGACCCCCAGCACCTCGCGCCAGACGGCGCCGATCGCCCGCTCGAGATCGTTGCGCGGCGCCACGAAGCGGAGCGCCGCCGCGGCGCGCACGTCGCGCGGCGCCGGCAGCGCGTCGCGGTCGAGCTTGCCGTTGTGGGTCACCGGCAGCCGCTCCAGCTCCACGAACGCCCAGGGCACCATGTACTCGGGGAGGCTCGCCTGCAGGAAGGCCCGCAGCTCGGCGGTGCGGTCGGCGCCCGCCTCGGCGGCCGGCCGCGCGGGCACCACGTAGGCTACCAGACGCGGCTCGCCCGGGGTGTCCTCTCTCGCCACCGCCACCGCCTCTCTCACACCAGGGTGCCGCGAGAGGGCAACCTCGATCTCTCCCAGCTCGATGCGATAGCCGCTCACCTTCACCTGGCCGTCGACGCGGCCGAGGAACTCGAGGTTGCCGTCCGCCGCGTAGCGCCCGCGGTCGCCGGTCGCCCACAGGCGGCTGCCGGGCGCGCCGCCGAGGCCCGCGGCGAGCGGGTCGGGGATGAAGGCCGCGGCGGTCGCCGCCGGCCGGCCGAGGTAGCCGCGCGAGAGCACCTCGCCGCCGATGTACATGTCGCCGACGACGCCGATGGGACAGGGCGCGAGGTTCTCGTCGAGCAGGTGATAACGGGCGTTGGCGATCGGCCTGCCGTAGGGGATCGCCGTCCAGCGCGGATCGACGGCGTCGACGCGATAGGTGTTCGACCACACCGAGGTCTCCGTCGCGCCGCCCAGGTTGAGCACCTGCGCCAGCGGAAAGGCGGCGTGGATCTGCCCCGGCAGGGTGAGCGGGATCCAATCGCCGGCGAGGAGGGCGAGCCGCAGCGCCGGCCCCGCCCCCGGCGGCGGAGGAACAGCCGGGAAGGATGGCGCCAGCTGCAGCAGCGCCGACGGCGCCGAGTGCCAGACGGTGACCGCCTCCTCGCCGAGCATGCGAGCCAGCCGCTCGGGGTCGCGCAGCGCCGCCTCCGGCGCCACCTGCACGGTGCCGCCGGCGGCGAGCGTCCCCAGGAGGTCGTAGACCGAGAGGTCGAAGCCCAGCGAGTTGACGAACAGCAGGCGGTCGCCCGGGCCGACGCCGAAGGTGCCGTTGACCCAGCCGAAGTGGTTGACCAGCCGCCGGTGCTCGACGCCGATCGCCTTCGGCTCGCCGGTCGAGCCGGAGGTGTGGATGACATAGGCGAGGTCGCCGGCTTCAGCGGCGCCGGTGAGCTGCCGGTCATCGAGAGCATCGGCAGGGCACCGCTCGACGTGCCAGCCCGTCCATAGCCGCTTCGCCGGTGCGACCGGCTGCGCGGCGCGCCCGGCGCTCTCCGCACCGCTCTCACCGCGCGTCAGGAGGACGTCGTAGCGGAAGCGCAGCTCGTTGGCGAAACCCTCGCGCCGGTGGAGGACGGCGATCCGCTCGACGCCGGGGAGGGCGCCGAAGGAATGGAAGAGTTCCTCGTCCCACCAGCGCTCGCTCGCCGGGCTCGGCCGCGGTGCGGCGGTCGTGGCCGCCGAAGCCGCCGCGGCCAGCGAGCGCCGCAGCTCCTCGCGGCGCCGCGCGTCGGGCACGTCGGCGACGAGGAGCGCCCCGCCCGGCGCCAGGCGGGCCACGGCCTTCTCCACCACCCGCCGCAGATAGACCGGCCCGGGGAAGAACTGCACGGTGCTGGCGAGGACGATGAGGTCGAAGCTGCCGCTGACGAGATCGTCGAGCTCGTGCGCGAAGCCGACCGGGAGCTCGACCGCCGCGAGCCCGCGCGCCGCAGCCTCGGCGCGCGCCTTCTCCTGGGTGACGGCGGAGGGATCGAGCCCGACGATCCGCGCCACCCGCGGCGCCATCTCCCAGAGCAGCAGGCCGGCGCCGCTGCCGATCTCCAGCACGCGGGCGCCCGGCCGCAGCCAGGGCTCTGCGAGCGCCAGCACGCGGTCGCGGTACTCGTCCACCTCGGCGGCGGTGAACGGCTCGCCGGTGAAGCTGCTGACGAAGCCGCCGGCGGTCTCGCGGTCGACCGCCCGCTCGGCGACGAAGTCCCAGAGGGCGCGCACCTCGCCGCCGTCGACCGCCTCGGCCGGCGGCTCGGGGGTGAAGACATCGAGGCAGACGACGTCCGCGAGCGGCGTCCGCCACTGGACGTCGAGCACCGCCGCGAGCTGCGCCGAACGGGTGAGCACGATGGGAGCGCCGATGCCGGCGAGGACCGCCGCCGCCCGCTCGAGCGGCCACGCCGGATCGAGCGGCACGTAATGGGCGCCGGCGGTGAGCGCGCCGACGACGGCGACGGCGGTATCGAGCGAGCGCTCCATCCAGATGGCGACCGGCACGCCGCGGCGGGCGCCGCGGCGGCGGAGGAAGCGCGCCAGGCGAGCGGCCCGCCGCGCCAGCTCGCCGTAGGAGAGGCTCGCCCCCTCCCAGATCGCGGCGATGGCATCGGGCTGGCCGGCGAAGCGGTCGGCGAGGAGATCGACGACCGTCGCCTGACTCCGATAGACGGCCGCGGTGTCGTTCCACTCGCAGAGCACATGGTGCCGCTCCTCGGCGGCGAGGATCGGCGCCTCGGCGGCGCGCAGGTCGAGCGCCGCGGGCGCCGCGAGCAGGCTCGCGAGGAGGATGCCGAAGCCGCGGCCCAGGCGCCGGGCGGTGGTCGCGTCGAAGAGGTCGGCGGCGTACTGCAGGGTGGCGGTGAAGCCCCGCTCGTCGGGGACGAAGGCGAAGGAGAGATCGAACTTGGCAATCGATCCCGGCAGCTCCTCGGCGACCAGGCGGACGCCGCCGAGCTCGGCCGCCGGCAGCGGCGCGTTCTGCAGCAGGAGGGCGACCTGGAAGAGCGGCGGGCGGGAGAGGTCGCGGCCGGGGCGCAGCTCGTCGACCAGCTTCTCGTAGGGCAGATCCTGGTGGGCGAAAGCGCCGAGGCTCGCCTCGCGCACTTGGCGCAGCAGGCCGCCGAAGGTGACCTCGGGACCGACGTCGGCGCGCAGCACCAGGGTGTTGACGAAGAAGCCGATCAGCGCCTCGGTCTCGGCGCGGTTGCGGTTGGCGATCGGCACCCCGAGCGTCAGGTCGCGCTCGCCGGTCAGCCGCCGCAGGAAGGCGAAGAGCGCCGCGGCGAGCACCATGAACGGCGTCGCCCCCTCCCGCGCCGCGAGGTCGCCGAGCCGGCGAGCGAGGGCAGGCGGCAGGTCGAGGGGGAGATCGGCGCCGCGCTGGCTGGGCACCGCCGGGCGCGGGCGGTCGGCCGGCAGGGCGATCGCCTCCGGCGAGCCGGCGAGCCGCTGCCGCCACCAGGCGAGCTGCTCGGCGAGGACGCCGCCAGCCAGCCAGCGGCGCTGCCAGAGCGCGAAGTCGGCGTACTGGAAGGGCAGCTCGGGGAGCTCGCCGCCGGCATAGAGCACCTGGCACTCCTCCACCAGGACGCCGAGCGACCAGCCGTCCGCCGCGATGTGGTGCATGGCGAGGAGGACGAGCGACTCCGCCGGCGCGAGATCCACCGCGAGGGCGCGGAAGAGCGGGCCGCGGGCGAGGTCGAACGGCCGTTCCGCGTCCTCGGCGGCGAGCCGCCGCGCCTCCGTCGCGCGGCGGCCGGCGGCGAGCCCGCCGAGGTCGACCGCCGGCATGGCGAGGCCCGCCGCCGGCAGGATCACCTGCACCGGCACGCCGTCGCGCTCGGCGAAGACGGTGCGCAGCACCTCGTGGCGGCGGACCACCGCGGCGAGCGCCGCCGCCAGGCGGGCGGTGTCGAGCCGGCCGACGGCGCGGAGAGCGAGGGCGATGTTGTAGGCGGCGCTGCCGGGCTGCAGGCGGTCGAGGACCCAGAGCCGCTCCTGCGCGAAGGAGAGCGGCAGATCGGCGGGCCTGGCCTCGCGCCGGAGGGCCGGGGCGGCGGTCTCGGCAGGCCCCGCCGCGGCCTCCCGGCGCTCCTCGATCGCCGCGGCGAGATCGCCGAGCGCCGGCCGCTGGAAGACCTCGCGCAGCGGCAGCTCGACGCCGAGCACCTCGCGGACCCGCGAGGTGACCTGGGTGGCGAGGAGCGAGTGGCCGCCGAGGGCGAAGAAGTCGTCGTGCAGGCCGACGCGCTCGGCACCGAGGACCTGGCGCCAGATCCCCGCCAGCAGCTCCTCGAGCGGCGTCCGCGGCGGCGCATAGGGCTCGCGGCCACGCTCCGCCTCCTCGGCCGGGATGCGCGCCAGCGCCCGGCGGTCGAGCTTGCCGGTGGCGGCGACGGGCAGCGCGTCGAGGCGCGCCCAGGCGGCGGGGACCATGTACTCGGGCAGGCTCTCGGCGAGGAAGGCGCGCAGCTCGCCGAAGGTCGGCGGCGCGGCCGCCGGCGCCGGTGGCTGATCTCCGGCTGGATTCTCGTCGGCGGCCAGCTCCTGATTTTCTGCCGGCCGCTCGTCGGCGGCCGGCAGCGGGGCGAGGACGACGTAGGCGACCAGCCGCCGCACCGCGGCGCCGTCGCCCTCGGCCGCCACCGCCGCCTGCAGCACCGCCGGATGGCGCGCCAGCGCCGTTTCCACCTCGGCCAGCTCGATGCGGTGACCGCGGATCTTCACCTGCGCGTCGCGGCGGCCGAGGAACTCGAGGCTGCCGTCGGCATGGCGGCGGGCCAGGTCGCCGGTGCGGTAGAGCCGGTCTCCCGGCCGCCAGCCGAGCGCCCAGTCGAAGGGATCGGGCATGAAGCGGTCGGCGGTGAGCTCCGGGCGGCCGAGGTAGCCGCGGCCGACGCCGGGACCGCCGACCCAGATGTCGCCCGGCACGCCGAGCGGCGCCGGCTGCAGCCAGGCGTCGAGCAGGAAGGCACGGGCATGGTCGATCGGCCGGCCGATCGACGGCCGCTCCGGCCAGCCGGCAGGCTCGCCGGTGAGGCGGAGCCAGGTGACCGCATGCGCCTCGGACGGGCCGTAGTGGTTGTGGAGCTCGGCGCCCGGCAGGCGACCGAAGAGCTCCGCCACCTGCGGCGTCACGTAGAGCTGCTCGCCGGCGCTCATCACCTCGCGCAGGCTGGCCGGGAACGGCCCGCCGGCGATCGCCGCGGTCGCCACCTGCTGCAGCGCCACGAAGGGGAGGAAGAGGCGCTCGACGGCCTCGTCGGCGAGGAGAGCGGCGAGGGCGGCCGGATCGCGCCGTACCTCCTCGGAGACCAGCACCACCGTGCCGCCGGCCCACCAGGCGGAGAACATCTCCTGGAACGAGACGTCGAACGACAGCGAGGTGAACTGCAGCGTGCGGCCAGCGCCCGCGGCGGAGGTGCGCACCTGCCAGAGGAGCATCGACGAGATGGCGCCGTGGGTCATGGCGACGCCCTTCGGCCGCCCCGTCGTCCCCGAGGTGTAGACGACGAAGACGAGGTGCTCGGGCGTCGCGGCGGACGGCGTGAAACCGCCGGCGGCGGCCTCTCCGAGATTACCCCCGGCGGCAGCCTCGGCCTCGTCGAGGCGCACGACCTGCAGGCCGCCGGCGGCCTTCGCGAGCGCCGTACCGGCGAGCGATCCGTCGGCGATCAGCACCGGGGCACCGGAGTCGGCGAGCATCGCGCGCAGGCGCTCGGCCGGGTAAGTGGGATCGAGCGGCAGGTAGGCGCCGCCCGCCGCGAGGACGCCGAGCACGGCGACCGGCATGTCGAGCGAGCGCTCGAGATAGAGGCCGACCGGGACGTCCGGCCCGACGCCGAGCGCGGCGAGCCGGCGCGCCAGGCGCCGCGCGCCGGAGATCATCCCGGCGTAGGTCAGGTGATCGGTGCCGAAGGCGACGGCGACGGCGTCCGGCCGGCGTGCTGCCTGCTCCTCGACCGGCGCATGGGCGAGGAGGGCCGGCGGCGACGGCGTGCGGACCGCCGTCCAGGCGGCGAGCTCGGCGTGCTCGGCGGCCGAGAGGAGCGGCAGGTCGGCGAGCCGGCGCGAGGGATCGGCGACGGCGCCGGCGAGGAGGTTGCGCAGGTGGCCGAGCAGGCGCTCGACCGTCGCCGCGTCGAAGAGGGCGCTGGCGTACTCCATCACCCCGCTGAGGCCGCCCGCCGCCGCCTCGGCCGGCAGGCCGATCTCCTCGCCGAGCATCAGGGTGAGGTCGAACTTGGCGGTGCCGGTGTCGACGTCGAGCATCTCGACCTCGACGCCGGGGAGGTCCGGCGGTGGCGGCAGGCGCTGCAGGACGAGCATCGTCTGGAAGAGCGGGTTGCGCCCCAGGTGGCGGTCCGGCGCCAGCTCGACGACGAGCTTCTCGAACGGCAGGTCCTGGTGGGCGTAGGCGTCGAGAGCGACGGCACGGACGCGGCGGCCGAGCTCGCGGAAGGAGGGGTCGCCGGCGAGGTCCAGGCGCAGGGCGAGGGTGTTGGTGAGGAAGCCGAGCAGACCCTCGAGCTCGAGGCGGTTGCGGTTGGCGATCGGCGAGCCGACGACGACGTCGTCCTGCCCGCTGGAGCGCGCGAGGAGCGCCTGGAAGCCGGCGAGGAGGGCCATGAACGGCGTCCAGCCCTCGGCGCGGGCGAGCCCCGCGAGGGCGCCATAGAGGTCGGCGGCGAGGGCGAAGGGCAGCCGCGCGCCGGCGTTCGAGGCGTCCGGTGCCGGCGGCCGGTCGAAGGGCAGCTCCAGTGACTCCGGGGCGCCGGCGAGCACCCGCCGCCAGTGCGCCACCTCGCGCTCCAGCACCTCGCCGTCGAGCCAGCGCCGCTGCCAGCGGGCGAAGTCCGGATACTGGATGGGGAGTGCCGGAAGAGGCGACGGCTCGCCGGCGGCGAACGCCGCGTAGAGCGCCGAGAGCTCGGCGAGCATGCCGGCGAGCGACCAGGCGTCCGAGATGATGTGGTGCATGACGACCGAGAGCAGCCGGTCGGCGGGCGCGCGGCGCACCAGCAGCAGGCGGAGCAGCGGCCCGGCGGCGAGGTCGAAGGGCTGCCGCGCCTCCTCGGCGAGGAGCCGCGCCGCCTCGCCCTCGCCTGCCGTTTCCGGCAGCGCCGAGAGGTCGGCGATGGGCAGCGGGGCCGTCAAGGCGGCCGCCGGCAGGACGACCTGCAGGGCCGCCGCGCCCTCGCCGCGGAAGACGGTGCGCAGCGACTCGTGGCGCTCGACGATGGCGGCGAGCGCCCGCTCCAGCACCGCTTCGCGCAGGGCGCCGCGCAACCGCAGCGCCCCCGGCACGTGGTACGCGTCGCCCGGCTCGAGCTGGTGGAGGAACCAGAGCCGCTGCTGCGGGAACGACAGCGGCGCCGTGGCATCGTCCCCCGCGTCCGGCGCGCGCACCACCGGCGGCGGGGCGAAGGCGCCGGCACCGTCGCCCTCCCGCCGGGCGGCCGCCAGGCGGCGCGCCAGGCCGGCCGGGGTCGGCGCCTCGAAGATCGCGGCGAGCGGCAGCTCGACGCCGAAAGCGGCGCGCAGGCGCGAGGCGAGCTGGGTGGCGAGGAGCGAGTGGCCGCCGAGGTCGAAGAAGCTGTCGCTCGCCGCCACCCGCTCGCGGCCGACGAGGGTGGCGAAGATGCCGGCGACGATCTCCTCTTCCGGAGTCGCCGCCGCCGGCAGAGCCGCAGCCGGTCCGTCGCCGGCGGCGAGCTGCGGCGCCGGCAGCGCGCGGCGGTCGACCTTGCCATGGGCGGAGAGCGGCAGCGCCGGGAGGACCGCCCAGGCGCTCGGCACCATGTACTCCGGCAGGCTGACGCGGAGAGCGGCGCGGATCTCGGCGACGAAGTCCGCCGCCGCGGCAGCCTCGGGATCGGCGGCGACCACCCAGGCGGCGAGCTGCAGATCGCCGGAGCCGCCGAACGCCGCGACCGCCGCCTCGCGCACCGCCGGCAGCCGGGTGAGTACCGCCTCGACCTCCCCCAGCTCGACGCGGAAGCCGCGGATCTTCACCTGGCCGTCGAGCCGGCCGAGGAACTCGAGATGGCCGTCCCGGCGCAGGCGCACGCGATCGCCGGTGCGGTAGAGACGCCCGCCGGCCTCGCCCGAGAAGGGATCGGGGACGAAGCGCTCGGCGGTCAGCTCGGGGCGGCCGAGGTAGCCGCGGGCGAGCGGGCCGCCATGGACCAGCTCGCCGGGGATCCCCGGCGGCCGCGGCGCGCCGGTGCGGTCGACGACCCAGGCCGAGCGGCCGGCGAGGGGCCGCCCGATGGGAACCACGCCGCTGCCGTCCGCCGGGCCGACGACGTGGAACGCGGAGGTGATGACCGTCTCCGTCGGCCCGTAGACGTTGATCAGCCGGACGCCGGCGAACGGGCTCGCCGACCAGGCGCGGACGTCGGCCGCCAGCATCTCCTCGCCGCCGACGGCGAGCAGGCGGAGGGGAGCGATCGAGCGGGCGTCGCCGGGGTCGGCGACCAGTCGGTGCCAATAGGCGGTCGGCAGCTCCATGTAGGTGAGCCCCAGCTCCCCCACCTGGTGCAGCAGCTCCTGCGGCGCCCACAGCTCGGCGCCGGCGACGACCAGCGCGCCGCCGCCGGCGAGCGGGCAGAGGATCTGCTCGACCGAGACGTCGAAGCCGGGCGAGGCGAGCTGGAGGACGCGATCGGCGGGACCGTACTCGTAGGCCGCGACGATGGCGTCGACATGGGCGGCCGCGGCGCCGTGCGGCACTCCCACCCCCTTCGGCCGGCCCGTCGAGCCGGAGGTGTAGATGAGGTAGGCGAGCGCGCGCGGGTCGATGGCGACCGCGGGCGGCGCGGCGCTAAGGCCGGCGATCGCCGCGGCGTCGCGGTCGAGGAGGACGAGCGCCGGCACCGCCGCGCCGGCCGCCTCTGCGGCGGACGGCAGGCGCGCGGCGCTCGCCGCCAGCGTCACCAGCACCGCGGCGCCGGCGTCGGCGAGGATGTCGCGCACCCGCTCCGGCGGATAGCCGGGGTCGAGCGGCAGGTAGACGCCGCCCGCCTTGAGCACGGCGAGAAGCGCCACCTCGAGGTCGAGCGAGCGCTCGAGGAAGACGGCGATGCGCGCCTCCGGAGCGAGCCGCAGGGCGAGCAGATGATGGGCGAGCCGGTTGGCCCGCGCCTCGAGCTCGGCGTAGGTGACCGTCTCATCGCCGGCGATCACCGCCAGGGCGGCGGGGGTGATCGCCGCCCGCTCCTCGAAGCGGCCGTGGAGCAGGGCCGCGCGCCAGGGCACCGGCGAGCCGCTCGCCAGGGCGAGCTCGGCGCGCTCGGCGGCGGTGAGGAGCGGCAGCTCGGAGAGCCGCCGCGCCGGGTCGGCCGCCACCCCGGCGAGGAGGACCTCGAGGTGGCCGTTGAAGCGCGCCGCGGTGGGCGGATCGAAGAGGTCGGCGCGCAGGGCAAGCCAGCCGGCGAGCCGCCCCTGCCACTCGTGGAGCGAAAGGATGAGGTCGAACTCCGCCACCCGCGGCGCGAGGTCGAGGAGAGTCGCTTCGAGGCCCGGCATGGCGAGCGGCGGCGCCGGGTCGTTGAGGTAGGCGAACATGGCCTGGAAGAGCGGCGAGACGCCGGCCGAGCGCTCGACCTGGAGCTCCTCGACCAGGCGCTCGAACGGCACCTCCTGGTGCGCCTGGGCGCCGATCGTCGCCGCCCGCACCCGCGCCAGGAGATCGCCGAAGCCGGGATCGCCGGCGAGCGGCGCGCGGAGCACCAGGGTGTTGACGAAGAGGCCGATCATCCCCTGCGTCTCCGCCCGGCGGCGGCCGGCGACGGGGACGCCGACGCCGAAGTCCTCCTGGTCCGTCCAGCGCGAGAGGAGGGCCGCGAAGGCGGCGAAATAGACCATGAACGGCGTCGCGCCGGCGCTGCGCGCCAGCCGGCCGAGGTCCGCCGCGAGATCGGCCGTGAGCGCGATCGGGCTCGCCACCGCCCGCCAACCGGGAGCGGCCGGCCGCGGCCGGTCGGCGGGCAGCTCGAGCGGCGGCACCCCGGCGAGCTCGCGGCGCCAGAAGCCGAGCGCGGCCTCCGCATTCAGTCCTTCCGCCGCGCGCTCGGCCGCCGCGGCGTCGCGGTAGCGCAGCGCCAGCGGCGGGAGAGGCGACGGCCGGCCGGCGGCACACGCCGCGTAGAGCGCTGCCAGCTCGCGGAGGAAGATGCCGAGCGACCAGCCGTCCGTCGCGATGTGGTGGAAGGTGGCGGCGAGGACGTGATCGTCCGCCGCCTCCTCGACGAGGAGGAAGCGCACCACCGGACCGCGCCGGAGGTCGAACGGCCGGCGGGCTTCGCTGTCGAGAGCTTCGGCGAGCGCCGCGGCGGCGAGCGCGGCGGGGAGCGCGGCGAGCGACAGCCGCGACAGCGACAGCCCAGCAGCAGCAGCGGCCGGCAGGACGCGCTGGAACGGCGCGCCCTCGAGCGCCGGGTCGACCTCGGGGTAGATGGTGCGCAGCGGCTCGTGGCGGCCGACGATCTCGGCGAGAGCTCGCGCCAGCGCCGCGGCGTCGAGGCGGCCGCAGAGGCGCATCGCCGTCGGCAGGTTGTGGACGATGCCGCCCGGCTGCAGCCGGTCGAGGAACCAGAGCCGCTGCTGCGCTCCCGAGAGCGGCGCCAGCGGCGAGCTCTCGGGCGCTGCGAGCGTCGTCTCCGGAGCGTCGCCGGCGCCCGGCGCTTCGAGCGAACCGGCGGCGGCGAGCCGCTCGGCCAGCGCCGCGATGGTCGGCGCCTCGAAGAGCGCCGAGACCGGCAGCTCCACCCCGAAGGTCTCGCTGGTGCGGAGAGCGACGCGGAGGGCGAGGAGCGAGTGGCCGCCGAGATCGAAGAAGCTGTCGTGGATGCCGATCTCCGGCCGCCCCAGCACCTCGCTCCACAGCGCCGCGAGCTTCTCCTCGACGGCGTTGCGCGGCGCGGCGCTCTCGGCGAACACCGAGCGCTCCGGCGCCGGCAATGCGCGGCGATCAACCTTGCCGTTGGGCGACAGCGGCAGCGCCGCGAGGACGACCCAGGCGGCGGGCACCATCACCGCCGGCAGCCGCTCGCGGAGCGCCGCGGCGAGCGTCGCCCCGAGATCCTCATTCCCGTCCACCGGCCCCGCGGCGGGCACCACGTAAGCGGCGAGGTACGGTCCCGCCGCGCCGTCGGTGCGCAGGGCGACCACCACCTGGCGGACCGCCGGGTGGCGCTCGAGCTGGACCTCGATCTCCCCCAGCTCCAGACGCACGCCGCGCAGCTTCACCTGATGGTCGAGGCGGCCGAGGTAGTCGATGGTGCCGTCGGGCAGCACGCGGGCGCGGTCGCCGGTGCGGTACAGGCGGGCGCCGGGCGCTCCCAGCGCATCGGGGACGAAGCGCTCGGCGGTGAGGTCGGGCCGGCCGAGATAGCCGCGCGCCAGGCCGGCGCCGTAGACCGCGATCTCGCCGGCGACGCCGAGCGGCGGCGGCTCGCTCGCCGCCCAGCGGCGGCCGAGGAGGCGGGCGCCGGTGTTGGCGACCGGCCGACCGACGGTGACCAGCGAGGCGCCGCGCGGCACCGCCGAGCAGGTCGAGTAGGTGGTGTTCTCGGCCGGGCCGTAGAGGTTCAGGACGCGCTCGATCTGCGGATGCGCGTAGATGCGCTCGACGAGCTCGGGCTTGAGCGCCTCGCCGCCGAGGTTGACCGTGGTCACGCCGGCAGGCAGGCGGCCGTCGACCAGCTCGGCGAGCGGCGACGGCACGCCGGTCAAGAGCGCCAGCTCCGGCGAGTCGGCGAGCGCCGGCACCGCCGTCAGGTCGGGCGCCAGGATCAGCCGGCCGCCGGCGGCGAGCGGCGCCAGCATCTCGAAGATCGAGACGTCGAAGCCCACCGAGGTCGCCGCCAGCGAGCCCGCCAGCTCCGCCGGCGAAAAGGCGGTGAGCGTCCAGCGCACCATGTTGATGGCGCTCCGGTGGGCGATCGCCACCCCTTTCGGCAGGCCCGTCGAGCCCGACGTGTACATGACGTAGGCGAGATCCGCGTCGCTCGCCGCCGAGGCGCTCGGGCGCGCGGCCGCGGTCGCCCCGTTGCGCGGCAGCTCGGCGTCGAGCAGCACGGTCGGCCCGGCGAAGTCGAGCCGCGCCGCGACGGCGCTCTCGGTGAGGAGGACCGCCGCTCCGCAGTCGGCGAGGAGATGCGCCAGGCGCTCGCGCGGGTGGGCGGGGTCGAGCGCCACGAAGGCGCCGCCCGCCGCGAGGATGCCGAGGACGCCGACCAAGAGCTGCGGCCCGCGCTCGACCGCCAGGCCGACCCGCACCTCGGGGCCGACGCCGAGCCCGCGCAGGTGGTCGCCGAGCCGTTGCGCGCGCTCGCCGAGGGCGCCGTAGGTGAGCCGCCGGTCGCCGCCGACGACCGCCACGGCGTCCGGGATGCGCGCCGCCTGCGCCGCGACGAGCTCCTCCAGGCGCGCGCCGGCGGGCCACGCCGCCGCGGTGTCGTTCCACTCGACGACGAGCTGCTGGCGCTCGGGCGGCGAGAGGAGCGGCAGGTCGGCGAGCCGGACCGCCGGCGAGGCCGCCGCGGCGGCGAGCAGCAGGTTGCGGAAATGGCCGAGCAGGCGGTCGATCGTCGCCGCCTCCCAGAGCGCCGACGGGTACTCGGCGCGCAGCACCCAGCCCGCCGCCGTCGGCGAGAGGGCGACGCTCAAGTCGAACTTCGCGGTGCCGCTGTCGCTCGGCCGCGGCGTCAGCACGAGGCCGCCGGTGGCGCGCGCCGGCAGCGGCTCCTCGACGACGAGCGCCACCTGGAAGAGCGGGTTGCGGCCGAGGTCGCGCTGCGGCGCCAGCTCCTCGACCAGGCGCTCGAACGGCAGATCCTGATGCGCGTAGGCGCCGAGGCAGGCCCGCCGTACGCGGCCGAGGAACTCGGCGAGCGGCGGATCGTCGCCCGTCTCGGCGTCGAGCACCAGGGTGTTGACGAAGAGGCCGATCGAGCGCTCGACCTCCGGCCGGCGCCGGTTGGCGACCGGCGAGCCGACCGCGATGACGTCGGCGCCGGTCCAGCGCGCGAGGAGCGCCTGGAAGGCGCCGAGGAGGCCCATGAAGCGGGTGATCCCGTGCTGCCGCGCCAGGCGGTCGAGCGACGCTGTATCCGCCGCGCCGAGAGGGAGCCGCCGCGAGCCGCCCGCCGAGCCGCGCCGCTCTCTCGGGTGGTCGAACGGCAGCTCGAGGGCGGGCAGGCCGCCGAGGCGCTGGCGCCAATACGAGAGCTCGCGAGCGGGCGCCGCGCCGCGGAGCCATTCGTCCTGCCAGGAAGCGAAGTCGGCGTACTGCGCCGGCAGCGGCGGAAGATCGGCGGCGGTGCCGTGATCGGCGGCGGCGAGCGCCGGGTAGAGCGCCGCGAGCTCGTCGAGGAAGAGCCCGAGCGACCAGCCGTCCGCCGCGATGTGGTGGAAGGTGGCGAGGAGGCGGTGCTCGTCGGTCGCCAGCCGCAGCAGCGCCACCCGCAGCCCGGGCTGGCGGGAGAGGTCGAACGGCCGCCGGGCCTCCTCGCGCGTCAGCCGCTCTCGCTCGGCGGCGCGGTCCGGCGCCGGCAGCGCGGCGAGGTCGATCGCCGGAAGGCTGGCGCTGCCGGCAGTCGGCAGGAGGCGCTGCAGCGGCTCGCCGGCCGCCGCCGGATCGAGGGTGAAGACGGCGCGCAGCACCTGGTGGCGGCGGGCGACCGCGCCGAGCGCCGCGGCGAGCGCCGGCACGTCGAGCGGCCCGGCGAGGTCGAGCGCTCCCGGCATGTTGTAGGTCGCCGTCCCCGGCTCGAGCTGCTCCAGGAACCAGAGGCGGCGCTGCGCCGCGGAGAGCGGCAGCGGCGCGCCCAGCGGACGCTCGACGGCGACGATCGGAGGCAAGGCCGGCGCCGTCTCCACCGCGCCGCCGGCGAGCCGCGCCGCGAGGCCGGCGACAGTCGGCGTCGAGAAGATGGCGGTGAGCGGCAGGTCGACCCCGAAGAGGCGCGACACCTGGGCGGCGGCGCGCGTGGCGAGGAGCGAGTGGCCGCCGAGGGCGAAGAAGTCGTCGTGGATGCCGACCCGCTCGCGGCCGAGGAGGCGGGCGAAGAGATCGGTCAGCAGCTCCTCGCGCGGCTCGCGAGGCGGCGCGTAGCCGTCGTCGGCCAGGCCCGCGGCGCCCAGCGCGCTCGCCTCGCCGGCATGCCGCGCCAGCGCGGCGCGGTCCACCTTGCCGCTGCCGCTCTGCGGCAGCGACGGCAGCGCCAGCCAGGCGGCGGGGACGAGCGGCTCCGGCAAGCGGCCGGCGAGGAAGGCGCGGAGGTCGGCGGGCAGCTCCGGCGCCACGAAGGCGACGAGCCGCCGCGCGCCGTCGGCGCCGGCGAGCGCCAGCACCGCCGCCTGGCGCACCGCCGGGTGCTCGGCGATCACCGCCGCCACTTCGCCGGGCTCGATGCGGAAGCCGCGGATCTTCACCTGGTCGTCGAAGCGGCCGAGGTAGTCCAGCCGGCCGTCGGCGAGCAGCCGCGCGCGGTCGCCGGTGCGGTACATCCGCGCTCCTGGCGGGCCGAAGGGATCGGGGACGAAGCGCTCGGCGGTCCGCTGCGGCTGGCCGAGATAGCCGCGGGCGAGGCCGTCGCCGGCGAGGAAGAGCTCGCCGGGGAGGCCGGCGGCGAGCGCCTCTCCCCGCGGCCCGAGCACCCGCGCGCTGCGGTTGGCGAGCGGCCGGCCGATCGAGACCAGCGCCGCGCCGCGCGGCACCGCCGCGCCGGTCGAATAGGTGGTGTCCTCGGTCGGCCCGTAGAGGTTGACCACCCGGCCGATCTGGGGATGGGCGTAGATGCGCGCCGCCAGCTCCGCCTCCAGCCGCTCGCCGGCGAGGTTGACGGTGCGGAGACCCGCCGGCAGCGGCCGGCCGACCAGCTCGGCCATCGGCGAGGGGACGGTGTTGACGAGCGTCACCTCGTTCGCCGCCGCGAGGTCCGCGAGCGCCAGGACGTTGGGGACGAGGATGGCGCGGCCGCCGGCGGCGAGGGGGACGAAGATCTCGAAGATCGAGAGGTCGAAGCAGACCGAGGTCGCCGCCAGCACCCCCGCCAGGTCCTCCGGCGGAAAGGCGCCGAGCGCCCAGCGGACGAGGGAGACGGCGCTGCGGTGCTCGATCCCCGTCCCCTTCGGCCGCCCTGTCGAGCCCGAGGTGTAGATGACATAGGCGAGATCGCGGTCGCCGGCGCGAGCCGCGGCGGCTACCCCATCGCCAGGGGCGATGGCGCTCGCCGGCCGCTCAAGCCGACCGACTCGATCCATCCGATCGATCAGCAGCACCGGCGCGGCGAAGAACGGGAAGCGGCCGGCGAGCGACGAATCGGTCAGCAGCACCTCGGCGCCCGAGTCGGCGAGCATCAGCTCCAGCCGCGCCTGCGGATAGGTGGGATCGAGCGGCACGTAGACGCCGCCGGCCTCGAGCACGCCGAGGATCGCGGCGACGAGGTCCGGAGTCCGCGGCAGGCAGAGGCCGACCCGCCGCTCGCGGTCGATGCCGAGCGCCGCGAGCGCCGCCGCGATCTCGCCGGCGCGGGCGGCGAGGGCGCCGTAGCTGAGCCGCACCCCGGCGCCGCTCCCCGCCAGCTCGCCGGCGACCGCCACGGCGTCCGGGATGCGCGCCGCCTGCGCCGCGACGAGGTCGTGGAGCCGCGCGCCATCGTCCATCCAGCTCGCCGCCGAGTCGTTCCACTCGCGCTCGATCTGCTGGCGCTCGGGCGCGGTGAGGAGCGGCAGCGCGTCGACGGCGGTCTGCGGCTCGGCCGCGGCGGCGGCGAGGAGCGCCGCCAGGTGGCCGAGCATGCGCTCCGCGGTGGTGGCGTCGAAGAGGTCGGCGTTGGCGGTGAGCGACAGCCCGAGGCCGCCGCCGGCGAGCTCCGCCGCGGCGAGCGAGAGCTCGAGCTGCGCCCGGCGCTCGGCGAGGGCGACCGAGGTCAGCTCGATGCCGCCCACGGCCAGCCGTGCCCCCGCCTCGCCGAGGGCGAAGGCGCCGAGGCCGGGATCGTCGCCGGCGCGGTGCGGCTGGACGGCGAGGAGGACCTGGAAGATCGGCGGCCGCGCCGGGTCGCGCACCGGCCGCACCATCTCGGCGGCGAGGACGAAGGGGTAGGCCGCATGGTCGAGGGCGGCGTGCGAGGCCTGCCGGGTGCGGGCGACGACCTGGCGGAAGCTCGCTGCGCTCGGCACGCCCGCGGCGTCCGGATCGGCAGCCGCCGCCGGGCGGAGATCGGCGCGCAGAGCGACGGGGTTCACGAAGTAGCCGACGACCTCGCCCCACTCGGGGGCGCCGCGGCCGGAGGTGGGGACGCCGATGGCGAAGTCGTCCTGCTCCGCGTAGCGGCCGAGCTGCACCTGCCAGGCCGCCGCGAGGACGGCGAAGAGGCTGGCGCTCTCCGCCGCGGCCAGCCGGCGGAGGGCGCCGCCGAGCGCCGGCGGCAGCTCGACGCCGCGCGCCACGCCGCGCCAGGTCTGCAGCGGCGGCCGCGGGCGGTCGGTCGGCAGCGCCAGGTCGGGCACCGGGCCGCGCTCGCCGGCGAGCTCCCGGCGCCAGAAGTCACGCAGCCGCTCGCCCTCGGCGCCGGCGAGCCGCTCCCCCTGTCGGCGCGCGAAATCGGCGTCGGAGGGCCGCGGCGCGGTGAGATCGGTCGCCGCCGCCGGCCCGAGGAGCCGCGCCAGATCGCGCGCCATGATCCCCAGCGACCAGAAATCGGCGACCAGGTGATGGACGGCGAGGAGCAGCACCGCCTCCTCCGCGGCGCCATCGGCCGGCCGCAGCAGCCGCACCCGGACGAGCGGACCCTTCTCGAGGTCGAACGGCCGCCAGGCTTCGGCGACGAGGCGGGCGGCCAGGCCGGCGGCGTTCTCGGCGGCATCGTCGGCGGCGAAATCGAGCCCGCCGGAGCCCGCCGCCTGCGTCCGCTGCACCGGCTCGTCGCCGACCGTCGGGAAGATCGAGCGGAGCGCCGCATGGCGTTCCACCAGCCGCTCCATGGCCCAGCGCAGGCGCCCGGCCTCGAGACCGCGGCCGCGGAGGCGCGCCGCGACGACGATGTTGTAGGCGCCGGCGGCCGGCGCCAAGCGCTCCAGGAACCAGAGCGCCCGCTGTCCGATCGAGAGCGGCCGATCCGCCGCCGGCTCGATCGCCGGCTGGATGGTGACGTTCGTCTCAGGCGCCGCTGCCACCTCGGCCTCGCCGTCGAGAGCCGCGGCGAGCGCCGCGGCCAGCTCGCGGGCGGTCGCTCCCTCGAGCAGATCGGAGACCGCCAGCGGCGCCCCCACCGCCGCCTCGACGGCCCCCTGGATCTCGACGGCGGAGAGCGAATCGAGGCCGAGAGCGGTGAGCGGGCGGTCGCCGGCGACGGCCTCGACCGGCAGGCCGAGCGCCGCCGCGGCGCGCTCGCGGAGGAGCAGCTCCAGGCGCGCGGCGCGCACCGCCGGCGGCAGCCGGCGGATCGCGGCCGGCGAGTTCGCGGGGTGGGCCGCCGCTGGCTCGGCCGCGCGGGCCGCGTCGGCCATCTCAGCGGTATCGGCCGGGTCGGCCGCCGGCTCCGCCGGGCCGCTCCGCCAGAGGACGGCCAGCTCGCCGGCCAGGTAGCTCTCGCGGCAGGCGAAGCGCTGCACCTTGCCGCTCGAGGTCTTGGGCACCGTGCCGGCGCGCACCAGGATCACCTCGTGCGGCTGCACCTCGTGATCCTCGGCGACCGCCTGGCGGATCGCCGCCGCCAGCGCGCCGAGCTCGGCGCCGTGCCGGCGCTCGACCTCCTGCACCAGGACCAGGCGCTCCTCGGCCGCGCCGGCGCCGGTTTCGACCGCGAACGCCGCGCCGCCGCCGGGGCGCAGCTCGGGGTGGCTCATCTCCGCGCTCAGCTCGAGGTCCTGCGGGTAGAGGTTGCGGCCGCGGACGATGAGGAGATCCTTGCTGCGGCCGGTGACGAAGAGCTCGCCGCCCTGCACGAAGCCGAGATCGCCGGTGCGCAGGTAGGTTCGCGAGGAGCCGGCGAGCCGGGCGCCGAAGCAGAGCGCCGTCGCCTCCTCGTTGCGCCAGTAGCCGCGGGCGACGCTGTCGCCGGCGACCCAGATCTCCCCCACCGCGCCCGCCGGCAGCTCGCTCGCGGTCGCCGCGTCGACGATGGCGATGCGCTGGCCGGCGAAGGCGCGGCCGCTGGCGACCAGCCGGCGCACGGTGCCGGCTGCCGGCCCTTCACCCGCAGCCGAGACTGCCGAGACGCCGGGTGTGGCCGGCACCGCCTCGCCGCCAGCCAGCGCGGCGGCGTCGACCTCGACGACGCGGGCGAGCTCGGCGCCGCTCGGCGCCCTGGCGCGATCCGCTCCGGCGACGAAGAGGGTCGCCTCGGCGAGGCCATAGCAGGGGTAGAAGGCCCGCCGGCGGAAGCCCTGCGGGGCGAACGCCGCGGCGAAGCGCTCGAGGGTGCCGGCGCGCACCGGCTCGGCGCCGTTGAACGCCACCCGCCAGCTCGACAGATCGAGCCCTTCGCGCTCGGCGGGTGGCACCTTGCGGACGCAGAGGTCGTAGGCGAAGTTGGGACCGCCGGCGATGGTGCCGCGGTAGCGGTCGATCGCCTCCAGCCAGCGCCGCGGCCGCTGCAGGAAGGCGACCGGCGACATCAGCACCGCCTGAGCGCCGGCATGGAGAGGCTGGAGAACGTTGCCGATCAGCCCCATGTCGTGGTGGAGCGGCAGCCAGCCGACGACGACGGAATCGGCGTCCACCTCGAAGGCCTCGCCGATCATGCGCTCGTTGTGGAGGAGGTTGGCGTGGGTGACCATCACCCCCTTGGGCGCCGAGGTCGAGCCCGAGGTGTACTGCAGGAAGGCGAGAGCGGCCGGCTCCGGCGGACGGAGAGAGGGCAGCTCGCCCGGCGCCCGGTTGCACGAAGCGGGGTCGGTGGCCAGGAAGCGCACGGCGGCGAGCTCGGGGACGCGCTCGACGAGGGCCGGCGCCTGGGCGGCGAGAGCGCCGGTGGTGAGCGCCGCCCGCGGCCGCGCGTCGCGGACGATCGAACGCAGGCGCGCCTGGGAGCGGTCGTTCAAGCGCGGTGGATAGGCCGGCACCGCCACCGCTCCGGTGTAGAGGCAGGCGAAGAACGCGACGACGAAATCGAGCCCCGGTGGGTAGAGGAGCAGCGCCCGCTCGCCTGGCGGCGCCGCTGCCGCCAGCGAGGCCGCGATGGCGCGGGCGCGTCGATCGAGCTCGCCCCAGGTGAGGCGCTCGACGGCGTCCTCCGATGCTGGGCCGCCGCCGGCGGGGCCCGCCGAGACGAACAGGTAGGCGGCGCGATCCGGGTGCTCGGCGGCGCGGGCGCGCAGCAGGCCGGCGAGGGTTCTCGGCCGCACCTCGGAGCGAACGATGGAGCCCGTCACCGGGCGGAATTCCTCGCCGCGGCGCGCGCGCGGTGGCCCGCCGGGTGCGCGCGGTCAGGATTTCCTTCGCCTCGAGCCGGCTGAACGTGGAGTCTGTGCAAGTGATCCATTGCTCTCAAGCAGATGTAGTCCGGTGTAAACGGCGGAGGCGGGGGCCTCGGATCTACCCGAATCGTGCAGCCGATCTTCCCATCCGAGACAAACCATTGTCCCGCCTCCGCGATTCCAGCGCACGAAGAAGAGGAGAGTACAATCGCCGCGATGGCGGGCGGAGAGACCCGTTTCCGCGGCGACAAACGCCCTGGGGGCATCCGCCCACCCGACACGACCACGGACGAAAAGGAGTGCGCATGCAGGGCATCACAGAACGACTCGAAGAGAATCCGCTCCGTAAAGAGCTCATCCACCATCCCTTCTTCAAAGAGGCGAAGAGCTCCGAGCTGACGCGCGACCAGGTCGGGGTCTTCCTCGGCCAGTGGTGGCATCCCCTCCACTACTTCCCCAACTTCCTCTCGCGCTCGATCGACGCCGTGCCGACGCTCGCGATCAAGACCAAGCTGTGCAACATCCTCAACCAGGAGCTCGGCGAGGGCGACCCCAGCAAGGCGCACGAGGAGCTCTACATCTCCACTATGGAATCCGCCGGCTTTGACCGCGCGACGGTCGCCGAGGCGGCGCCCTTCGAGGAGACCCGCCGGATGATCCAGCGCTACCGCGAGGCCTCGTCCGAGCGCCTCTCCGCCCTCGGCTTCGTCTACGGCACCGAGACCGCCGACCTCGCCATGGTGGCGGGGATGGGCAACGCCGTGCGCAAGGTCTCCGGGGTGAAGGATCTGCCCTGGGTCGACATCCACATCGAGCAGGAGCCCAACCACGTCGAGCAGGCGAGCGGCGCGGTCGACTCCGGCTTCACCGAGCAGGAGATCGACCAGATCGAGGCGGGTGCCGAGGAGATCTGGAGCCTCTGGATCTCCTTCTTCGACCGCCTGCGCAAGGAGTTCAAGAACCAGCAGGTGCCGATGGAAGCGGTCGCCACCGCCTGATCCGTCCTCCGCGTTCGGCAGCTCCGAGCCCCGGCACCACGGTGCCGGGGCTTTTCTTTTCTCCCTGCCTCAGCGGCCGGCGAGGTGGCCGCGGCCACCGTCGGCCAAGGCGGTGAGGCCGATGAAGGCCGGGTCGGCCTTGAGGCTCTTGAAGACGATGTCGACGCGCGCCTCCTCCATCTCGCGGCTGCGCACGGCGTCGAGCCTCTCGTAGGTGTAGAAGTGGCGGCGCAGGAGCGCCAGGGCGCGGCCGCGCTCGCCGAGCTGGGCCCAGATCGCCGCCAGGTTGTAGGAGGCGGCGAGGAGCCCGTCGTGCTCGCGGGCGATGCGCGCCGCCTCCTCGGGTTTGCCGAGCTGGACGAGGAAGGTGGCGGCGAAGATCTGGTTGTACTCGTCGCGCGGGTCGAGCGCCATCGCCTTCTCGACGTAATCCTGCGCCTTGCCGGCGGCGCCCTCCGAGCTCCAGTAGACCGCCAGGTTGCGGTAGGTGAGGGCGAGCGGGTAGGCGAGGAGCGACTCCTCGAACATCGCCAGACCCTTCCCGAAGTCGCCCTCGTGGATGGTCATCTTGCCGAGGCCGTGGAGCGCCACGGCGCGCGACAGCGGATCGGCCGGCATGGCGAGGAGCCGGTCGAATGTCGCCCGCGCCCGCGCCCAGTCGCCGGTGTGGTGGCGCTCGAGCTCGCCCAGGTAGCGCAGCGGCACCGGGTCGGCCGGATCGATCCGGTGCGCCGCCTCATAGTGGCGCTGGGCGTCGGCGATGCGCAGGTCGTTCTCGGCCCGCAGGCCCTCGGCGAGCGCGTGCGCGATCGCCTTCTCCGTCGCCGGACGCTGGTCGGGCAACGGCCCGTTCGCGCCGGTCTGCTCGGGCACCGGCCGGCCGAGCTTCTGCAGCTCCTTGGCGGCCTTCTTCGCCGCCCCCTCATCGAAGCAGCGCTCGGCCCAGAGCTGGGTGAAGGCGGCGGCCGCGGCGTCCTTGTCGCCGTGCTGGGCCTTGTCGCGGGCGGCGTCGAGCGTCGCGTCGGCGGCGCGCTCGTGGCGCTTGATCCCCTGCCGCAGCATCTTCTCGACGTCGTCGACGTCGAGCGGTTTGCCATACCTGCCCGGCGCGCGGCCGAGCTCGCTGCCGTCGGCGGCGACGACCAGCACGGCCACGGAGTCGGCCGGCGCGACGTTGAGCTTCTGGCGCAGGGCGGCGTTGTCGACCCTGACGACGCTCAAGGCGACGCAGCGCGCGGCGGCGAGGGTGAGCTGTCGCGAGTTCTGCAGACCGGAGTCGTGCTCCTCCTGCGGCGAGGTGGGGAACCAGTAGAGGACGAGCGCTCCCGCCGGCGCCGGGTCGCCCGCAGCGAGGGCCTTCCAGGGCACCGGATAGACCTCGAGATCCCGCTGCGGAGCGCCGCCGCGCGGCGAGATGCCGCCGACCCCGCCGCCTCCACCGCCGCCACAGGTGGCGACGACGGGGCCGCCGAGGAGGATGAGAGCGAGGGCGAGAGCGCAGCTTTTCATGGCGTTTCCTTTCGCGGGTGGAGGCTTGGGCTCGGCGCCCGGACGGGCCTCTGGGCGGACGATCCTATCCCGCCCGTTCACCCGCGCGCGGCCGCGGTTTAGTGCCGCGTCAAGGGCGGCGTCAAGCGGGGTTTGCGACGCTCCGAGGGGCTCGACGCGCGCACCGGATCTGAGTAGAGAGGGATCTGTTGCAGCCTCTTCGCCGTCGCAGTCGAGGAGACCCACCCTGGTAGCCCCCGCCGTTTGCACCTGGTCGTTCGGTCCCGCCCGGGCCTCTGCTCGGGGGTCACCTTTCTACGAAGAGAGATCGCTATGAAGACGCCATCGATCGCAGCCGCCACCCTTCTGATCCTCGCTTTCTCCGTCGCCGGTGCGGCGACGCCCCGCCAGGCCGCCGCCTCCCGTGCGGTGCGGCCGGCGGCTGCCGCACCCGGCTCCTGGCGGGATCTGGCGCAATCGCTGTGGAACGTCGTCCGACACAGCATCACCACCGAAACGTCGCTGTCGACTCCGAACGCGACGACATCGACCGGCAGCTGCATCGATCCCGACGGCCGCCTGGTCATCCCCTGCGTGCATCCGACCTAGCGGACGGGCCGGCGGGTCTCGTCAGGGGAAGGTGTAGGGACGGCAGAGGGCCGGCCGAGCCGCCGGCCGCTCGCGAGCGCGAGAGCGCCCGACCTCGCGAACCGTTCGACCGTCGCGACGCGAAATCGCTGTCGACCATGGATCGAGGCGGGCTGCTCAGTCGTAGAGAACCCCGGCGGGGACGGTGTCGGCGTTCGGGTCGACGGCGACCGAGAGGGCGAAGAGGAGGATGTCGGGGTCCTTGGGGGGCGTCAGGGTATGGGGACCGCCGCCCTGGAGCGCGAGCGAGTAGAGAAACATGTAGCCGAATTGGTAGGGCAGGATGTCCTTCGTGTAGTCCTTCGTCGGCAGATCGTTGCAGGCGGGGATGATCGGCCGCAGCACGACCCCCGGCCGTGCGAGGTGGGTGCTGTAGAAGGCGACGGGATCGCGCTCGATGCGCGGCGGCGTCGCCGGCACCTGGGTCGGCTCCTGGCCGTAGTTGGGCTCGCCGCAGACCTCTTGCGCGCCGATCTGCGGCATCCAGCGCATGCCGGCGTCGTACCACTGCCCGATCGTGCCGGTGATCGCCTGGATGGTCACCACGGCCGGCCCGCCGTCGAGGCTGAAGGTGACGCTCTTCTTGCCGCCGGTCGAAGCGGCGAGGAAATAGACCCGGGTCGCCGGCCCGGCCGGCAGCGGGATCGGCACGCCGTCGGCGCGGCGGGCGTTCTTGCCGCCCTTGGGCGTGAGGTCGAAGCGGACGCTCGCCCAGGTGAGCGAGGTCGGGTACTGCGCCTGCGGGAACGCCGTGCCCGCAGCGTCGAAGCGGCCGCTGGGCGCCACCACGTCGACGTCGTAGCGGAGGTCGACCGGCATGCTCGTGGGAGGCGTGAGACGCGACCTCGGCGGCGCCAGGGTCAGCGCGAAGGTGCGCGGCTGGTAGGCGGCGAGCGCGGTGACCAGCGCGCCGCCGTCGACCACCGCCGGCCCCACGGCGTTCTCCTCGCCGTCCACCTCGCGGGCGGCGGCGATCCCCTCCCCCACCTTCACCCGCACCGTGCCGGCGCTCCGGCCGGTGAGCTCCTGGAGACGGAGGATCACCTCGCGCGCCGGCGCGCCGCCGCGCGGCTCGGCCTGCTTCAGGCCGCGGACCGCCACCTGGTCGCTGTCGACCCCGAGGAGCTGGAGCGAGCGGCCGAGCGGGCCGCCCTTGGCGACCGTCTGGAAGGCCAGCAGCCGCTGGTTGAAGGCGGCGGCCGTCCAGGGGACGCCGCCCGCCGCCCAGTCGCCCGCATGGCCGCAGAGGGCGTAGCGGAAGACGTTGGGGCCGAAATCGCGCTGGGCGTCGTAGAACTTGCCGTCGGGGCTGCCGGAGAAACCGTCGCCGGCATAGGGAGTGTGGATGAGCGTCAGGCGCAGCGTCTCGTCGGCCGGCTTGTCCCAGCCGTACTTGCAGTCGTTCAAGACGGCGATGCCGTAGCTCCCCGCGATGTCGGTGAGGTCGGCCCACTGCTGCGCCGGCACCTCATACTTCATGACCTCCGAGGAGGTGTCGTTGTTGCCGCGCTGGATCGTCCCCAGGCCGAGGTCGTACGTCGCCCGGGGATTCGCCACGGCGAGCGGAAACGCCGCCTTGAGGAGCGTCTCGTCGGTCCACCAGTCGACCTCGCAGGCGACCTCGACGGAGCGCCCGGCGATGCCGCGGGCGTAGAGCCGCACGATCTGGACGAAGGTCGAGCCTTCCTGCTGGCGGGTGACCCGGAAGGCCACCGACACCGGGCCCTTCTCGTAGACCTCGATCGCCGCCGCCCCGGAGACGGTCGAGCGCGGCGGATTGGCGACGTCGTAAGGCATCACCTGCCAGGCCGGCCACTGGTTCGGCGCGTCCCGGTAGGGGTCGGCGTCGCCGCCGTTGTAGAGCAGCTGCAGGGAGAGGGTCTTCCCCGCGGCGACCAGCTGCCGGCCGCCGTTGGCGCGGTCGACGACGCTCGCGATGTCGCCTCCCGCGGCGAGGGTGACGACGTAGCGATCGCTGGTGAGAGTGAGCTTCGCGAGGTCGATCGAGAGGCCCGTCGGCAGGTCGCTCGGGGTGGGCGACGGGCGCACGTCGAAGACGGTGAAGCTCGCCGCGGTGGTCGCGGCGAGGAACGAGACGGCGAGCGAGCCCGGCGCCTGGCCGGGCAGCGCCTGCGAGGGCACCTCGACCCCGGCGCCGTCGTAGACGCGGACCGCCTTGGGCGCGCCGCCGGCGAAGGTCACCTCGGCGCGCACGGCGTCCTCGCGGCCGCTCGAGAGCGGGTTGTAGACCACCAGCGGCACGCCGCTCGCGCGGGTGTCGAGAGCGCGGGCGACCGCTCCCGCGGCGTCGCCGAGCACCGCCGCGAAGCGGTTGAGCGCCAGCACCTCGTCGTTCCACGAGAACCGGTAGACGTCGGGCATCGCGTCGCCGGTCACGTCGTCGTGGAACTGGTGCCAGAGGAAGCGCAGCCAGGCGTCGCGCAAGCCGTCGGCGGGATACGGCGCGCCGCCCAGCCAGTCGGCGGCGACCGCCGCCTGCTCGGCGGCGGCGGCGAGCAGCTCGTTCTCGCGCTCCCAGCGCTTCATCGCCGTCTCCGAGGTGTAGCAGCCGGTGCCGTGGAGCGCCATCAGCAGCTCGCCGCTGTAGGAGCACCTGTCGGCCATCGCCTGCCGCTGGCGCGCGCTCAGGTCGCGGAAGTACTGGTCGGAGCCGACGTTGCGCACGGCGAAGGGATCGAGCACCGGCGCGCTCGCGGCGACGTTCTTGATCGAGTCGGCGGCCGGCGCGCCGCCCTGGTCGCCGGTTCCGAAATAGGCGTAGGCGGCGTAGAGGCCGGTCGCCTCGCCGATCGCCTGGATCTTGTCGTCGAGCGGCGCGGCATAGGGGTTGTCGCCCGATTGGGTGTAGGGCCAGTCGCCGGTATAGCTCTGCAGGGTTCCGCTCGTTCCCGCCGGGACCTTGTTGTTGTAGGCACCGGGCTGCAGCGCCGCGACGATCGAGGAGCCGTCAGGCCCCACCCAGACGCCGATGTCGAAGGGCACGAAGTTGACGCGCTGGTTCTCCCAGGTGAGCTTCTGCGTCGAGAAGCCGAGGCGGCCGCAGTGGGCGGCGACCGCCGGCAGGGCGTATGAGAAGCCGAAGCAGTCGGGGAGGAAGACGTCCTTGCTGGTGCGGCCGAACTCGGCGGCGAAGAAGCCGTTGGCGTAGAGGAACTGGCGGATGAGCGACTCCGGCGACGAGATGTTGACGTCGCCCGCGACGAGCGCGCCGCCCGCCACCCGCCAGCGCCCCTGGGCGATCTTCTCCTTCATCTTGGCGTAGAGGTCGGGGAAGTACTCCTTGGCCAGCATGTAGCGGAAGGCGCCTTCGAAGCTGAAGACGTAGGCGGGCTCCGCGTCGATCCGCGCGACGTTGCGCTCGATCGTCGTCGGGATGTAGGAGCGGATGGTGTCCTCGACCGTCCACAGCCACTGCACGTCGATGTGGACGGTCGCCACCAGGTAGGCGGCGTTGCCGTTGCCGGCGGCGGCGCGCTGCAGACGATCGAGGATCTCCTGCGGCAGCTCGCGCGGCGGGTTCGCCGTCGGGTTGGCGGCGTTGCCGAGGAGCGCCTGGACGACGAGGAGACCCGCCTCGTCGCTCGCCGCCGCCGGGATGTTGCGCCCCGGAGAGAGCCCCTGCGCGGCGAGCGCGGGGCCCATGCCGACGACGAACGGCGAGGCGGCGAGCTTGGCGAGGAAGGCCGCCAGGGTGTCGCCGGCGATGCCGGGGACCGGCAGCACACCCAGCTTGGTCCCCAGCCGCGAGGCGTCGAACGAGCGCGCGTAGGGCGAGGCAGCGATGGCGGAGAGGTAGCCGCCGAAGGTCGGAATGGCGCTCTCGGCGCTCACCCGCCGAAGCCCTTCGCCACCGCGATGCCGTTCAGGCGGGCGAGGATCAGCTGCGGCAGAGCCCTGAACGGCAGCGGCGTGGCCGGGCCGGCGGCGCGGTCGAGGAGCACGGAGACGACGAGGAGGCCGGCCTCGGTGCTCGCCTCCGCCGGGATGTTCTCGCCCGGCACCAGGCTCTGCGCCGAGAGCGCGCTCTCCCATCCCGAGGCGACGAAGGTGGTGTTGGCGAGATCGACCAGGAAGCCGCTCAGCGTCGAGCTGGAGATGCCGCTCACCGGCAGGACGCCGAGCTTGAGACCGAGCCCGGCGAGATCGAACGAGGCGGCGTATCCGGACCGGCTGATGCCGGCGAGATAGCCGCTGAAGGTGGGCGTGGGCATTCTGTCACCTCGCTTGGAAAGGTTCGCGGGCGCCGGCGGGATGCCGGGCGGTTGCGGCTGCCCCGGCGGTTCCGGTGGCCCCGATCGTCTGTTCGATGAGCCGGATCCAGGACGCGGCGATGGCGTCCCAGCCGAGCTCCGGCCGGCGGGCGTTGGCGAGCGCCGCGGCCTGCATCGCCGCCAGGTGCTGGCGATCGCGGTAGAGGCGCTCGAGAGCCGCCGCCACGTCGGCGGGGCCGGCGAGGAAGGCCTCGGTCGAGATCCCCGGATTGATCAGCGTCGCGATCGGCTCGACCAGCTCGGCGGCGCCGGCCCACAGCTCGCGGGCGACCGGGTGCGCCGTCATCACCTGGGCGCCGCCGGCCGCGCCGTGCTCGAAGGCGACGAGCCCCCAGCCCTCGCCGGTCGCCGTGTTGAGGCCGACGTCGCAGGCGTTGTAGATGAGGTTCATCTGCTCGACCGTGGCGTCGGGAACGCCGGCGGCGAGGCTCGACAGGATGAGCCGCCGTTGGATGCCGAGCTGCTCGGAGACGCGGAGCAGGTTCCAGCCGGCGTCCTCCGTCCCCATGTGGAGGTAGAGCCGCACGCTCGCCGGCTTGTCGCGGGCGAAGCGGGCGAAACCCTGGAGGGTGACGTCGATGCGCTTGCGCGGCTGGTTGCGGTTGGCGTTGAGGACGACGAACGAGCTCTCGGGCGACGGCAGCTCGGGGAAGAGCGAGCGCTTGGCGAGGGCGCGGCCGCTGCGGAGGACGCCGGCGCCGGGATCCTCCGGGTAGGGGAAGAACTCGCCGGTGTCGACGCCGTGGGGGATGACGTCGATCGCCGGCAGGTCGAGCTCGCGGTCCGCGTCCTGCCGCCTCGCCTCGGCGATCGCCGCTTCGATCGTCCGCCGGCCGAAACCGGTGTAGGCGACGATCCGGCGCGCACCGGCGAAGCGGCGGACGAAGGCGGGATCGAGGGAACCGGAGTCGACCGGCACGTAGAGGATCGGCGCCATGCTCCCGCCGGCAGGGCCGGCGTCCGCCGCCCCGCCATCGAGCTTGCGCAGCTCGTCCATCCAGGCGGCGAGGGTCCACGGATCGCCGACCAGCAGCACGGCCCGCGGCCGCAGACGGAGGGCGAGCGGACTCAGCCGGCCGACGCCGTAGGCGTCGCCGCCGTTCTTCGCCGGGTAGATGGGCCAGGGGTGCGGGTGGGGGTCGCCGTCGAAGTTGATGCCGAGCTGATGAATCTCGAAGCGAGCGTGCAGCCGCGCGAGGAGGCTGCCGAGGAGGCGAGCGAAGCCGGTGTGCGCCACCGCATCGCCGACGACCAGAATCCGTTCGCGGGCCGCGCTCATGTCGGTCGAATTCACTGTACCACTGCCCCGCAGGCGGGCGCGCGGCTTGTGCGCCGCGGCTCGGCGGCCCTACACTCCGAGACCTCCCCGGCCGGGGTAGCTCAGTGGTAGAGCAGCGGTTTTGTAAACCGCTGGTCGTCGGTTCGAACCCGATCCCCGGCTCCACGGGTATCCTCAGCCGCCATGGCACACCTCTTCGAGCCGCTCGCGCTCCGCTCTCTCACGCTCCGCAACCGCATCCTCGTCTCGCCGATGTGCCAGTACTCGTCGGTCGACGGCGACTCGACCGACTGGCACCTCGTCCACCTCGCCAGCCGCGCCGTCGGCGGCGCGGCGCTCGTCTTCACCGAGGCGACGGCGGTCGCCGCCGAGGGGCGCATCAGCCCGCGGGACCTGGGCATCTATGACGACCGCCACGTCGAGGGGCTGGCGCGGATCGTCCGCGTCGTGCAGGGCGAAGGGAGCGCGGCCGGCATCCAGCTGGCGCACGCCGGACGCAAGGCGAGCACGACGCCGCCGTGGCTGGGCGGCCACGCCGTGGCGCCCGCGGACGGCGGCTGGGAGCCGCTGGGACCGACCACGGCGCCGTTCGCCGACGGCTACCCGACGCCGCGGGAGGCGACCGTCGCCGACCTCGCCGAGGTCGCCGCCGCCTTCCGCGCCGCGGCGCTCCGCGCGCGGGCGGCCGGCTTCGACGTCGCCGAGATCCACGCCGCGCACGGCTACCTGATCCACGAGTTCCTCTCGCCGCTCACCAACACGCGGTCCGACCTCTACGGCGGCAGCTACGACCACCGCGTGCGGCTCTGCCTCGAGGTCGCCGACGCCGTCCGCGCCGTCTGGCCGGAGAGCCTGCCGGTCTTCGTCCGCATCTCGTGCACCGACTGGAAGGAGGGCGGCTGGGACGTCGAGCAGTCGGTCGAGCTCGCCCGCCGGCTCCGCGGCCGCGGCGTCGACCTCATCGATTGCTCCTCGGGCGGCGCCGTGCACGACGCCAGGATCGCCGTCGGGCCTGGCTATCAGGTCGCCTTCGCCGAGCGCGTCCGGCGCGAGGCCGGGATCTCGACCGGCGCCGTCGGGATGATCACCGACCCGGCGCAGGCCGACACCATCGTGCGCACCGGCCAGGCCGACTGCGTGCTCCTCGCCCGCGAGCTCCTCCGCGACCCCTACTGGCCCCTCCACGCCGCCGGCGAGCTCGGCCAGCAGATCCCCTGGCCCCAGCAGTACACCCGCGCCGCGCCGCCGGGAACCCCGGCGCGCTGAGGGGGAGCGGCGCCGGCCGCGGCTTCTCCGGCGATGCGGCAGGAGATTCCTCCACCGCACGCAAAAAGTCGGCAGCCGGATCCCGGCCGCCGACTTCAGCGGTTGAGCGCGACGACTGCGGAATTGTCGAAGGGTGGGGCTACTGCGGCATGAGGACGGAGTCGACGACGTGAATGACGCCGTTCTTCTGGTAGACGTCCGCGACGGTCACCGTCGCGGTGCCGCCCTTCTCGTCCTGCACGACGACATTGCCGCCGCTCATCATCACCTTGAGGGTGCCGCCGGAGACGGTCTTCAGCTCGGCGGTGCCGTTGCCGGCCTTGATCTTCCGCGCCAGCGCCTTGGAGTCCATCTTGCCGGCGACGACGTGGTAGGTGAGGATCTTGGTCAGGGTGGCCTTGTTCTCCGGCTTGAGCAGCGTGTCGACGGTGCCGGCGGGGAGCTTCGCGAAGGCGTCGTTGGTGGGCGCGAAGACGGTGAACGGGCCCTTGCCCTTGAGCGTGTCGACGAGGCCCGCCGCCTTCACCGCGGCCACCAGCGTCGTATGGTCCTTCGAGTTGACGGCGTTGTCGATGATGTCCTTCGACGGATACATCTCGGCGCCGCCGACCATCTTGTTGCCCATCGCGGCGACCGCCATGGGAGCGACCGCGGCCACCAGCAGCAGGGCCAGCAGAGTCTTTTTCATTTGTCTCTCCTCTCCAAGAAGTTCTTTTGGTTTCGGGGGCATCGCCTCGCGGCCGCCCCGTCTGTCTGCTATTACGACGCCGAGCCGGCGGCGGACTAGAGCGGCGGCGCGGCGAGAGCGGCCGGCCGTCGCGCCGCGGCGGGTGATGCCCCGGCGAAGGTGACACCAAGCGCTACGGCACAAGCGGCGGCGCGCTGCCCCGGAGCACGGGCGAGCGCCCCGCGCGGCCCTCCCGCCGGAGCGCTCGGCGGCGCTCCGCGGGTGAGGGAACATCTTGACGGCCGGCGGCGTGCTATCATCGGCTCGACTTAAATACACGAATTCAACCTGCAGCGGAGGGATCATGCGCCGGCATTCCCGCTCGTCGTTCCTGCTCGCCGTCGTCGCCTGCATCGCGTTGACCCCGCTCGCCGGTGGACGAGCATCCGCCGCCGCCGGACCGACGACTGCCCCGGCCCCGGCTGCGAGGAATGCGCCGGCCGCGACCCGCAAGCCGGCGCTCCTCTGCCTGCAGGCGCGCGAGTCGGGCCTGCCGCTCCCCAGCCGCTTCGCCAAGGACAACGACCCGGCGGCGTTCCAGACGCTGCTCTCGAAGTTCCTCGTCGCCGACAGCTACGAGCATCTCGGCTGGTGCGAGGACAAGACGCTGCGCGACACCGGCCCCTACATCGACGGCTCGTATTACGGCACCCACCCGGTCGTCCGCATCTGGTACTCGCCGTCCTTCGCGCGCTGGCTGGTCGGCGGGCGGCACGGCGAGGTGCCGGATGGCGCGACGATCGTCAAGGAGCAGTTCGACACCCCGCCCGCCGGGCAGTACAACGGCTGGACGCGCGAGCAGATCCGCAGCTACTTCTTCGACCACTACGACTGGACGGTGATGATCCGCGACCGCAAGGGCGCCGCCGACGGCTGGTACTGGGCGGAGACCTACAAGGGGATGGCGAACAACAGCTACGCGCCGCAGTTCGGCGTCTTCAACGCCGGCTTCGGGCTCTACTGCCTGCGCTGCCACGGCTCGGCCGAGAAGGAGCTCACCTTTTCCTCGACGACCAACATGAAGGGGATGCCGGGCCAGCCGCTCACCTTCCGCGACGACCTCTCCTGGTTCTTCAATAATCCGCTGACGCCGCCCGCGCTCTCGCCGCACGCGCGCGCCGCCACCCGCGAGGAGGGCGCTCCCCTGTTGCCGCTCGCCGCCGGCCATCCGACAGCACACGAGGAGCTCGAGTCGACCCACCCGCGGGTCTTCGCGCGCCTCGCCGCGCCGATGGCCGCCGTGCGGCCGGCGGTGAGCGCCGACTGGGAGGCGTTCTTCGGCGACACCAAGGTCGACCCGGCGCCGCACCCGTTCCCGGGCGAGAACTACGACCACGTCGTCTCGCCGGCGGCCAAGCCGCAGCACTTCCTCACCTCCGACCAGTGCTTCGGCTGCCACAGCGGCAACCGCTACGGCAACGTCATGCTGTGGGCCGACACCAGCCTGCCGTCGAAGCCGCTGGTCAACGTCTCGCCCTACGGCGAGTGGCGCTGGTCGCCGATGGGGCTCGCCGGCCGCGATCCCATCTTCCACGCCCAGCTGGAGAGCGAGATCGCCTACCTGGTCAAGGACCGCCCCGACCAGGAGGCCTTCGTCGTCGACCTCTGCTTCAGCTGCCACGGCGCCATGGGCGAGCGCCAGCTGGCGCTCGACAGCGGCGGCAAGGCCCGCTTCAAGCCGGCCTACGTCGAGGTGCGCAATCTGCGCGATCCCCGCTTCGAGTATGGCGCCCTGGCGCGCGACGGCGTCTCCTGCTCCGTCTGCCATCACGTGGCGTCGACCGAGGGCGAGAGCGTCATGAGCTTCATCGCCAACCACTCGACCGGCAACTTCCGCTATACGCCGGCGGCCGAGCTGGGGGGACCGTTCGACAAGCCGGTCACCATCCCGATGAACAACTCGCTCGCCATCAAGCCGGTGCACGACACCTACACGCAGAACCCCCGCCTCTGCGGCACCTGCCACACCATCGTGCTGCCGGTGCTCGACGCGCCGGGGACCAAGACGGCGCTGAAGACGACGGCGCCGCCGGCCGGCGGCTCGACTCCCGCGATCATGGCGAAGCTCGCCGCGCTCGCCTCCGGCAACGAGGGCGGCCACGGCGGCCATGCCGGCGAGACCACCTCGTTCGAGCAGGCGACCTACCTCGAGTGGCTGAACAGCGCCTTCGAGACCGAGATCGATCCCGCCGGCCATCCCGCCAAGCAGAGCTGCCAGGACTGCCACATGAAGGGCGCGCTCCACGGCGCCACCATCCAGACCCAGATCGCCGCCGTCGAGGACGACAAGTACCCGGCGGCCGACCACCGCGCGCCGAACGCCGACCTCGACGTGCCGCTGCGCGCCAGCGGCTACGCGCGCCATCAGCTGCAGGGACTCAACGTCTACCTGGTCGCCCTCTTCGACCAGTGGAGCGACGCGCTCGGCGTGCGCACCTGCGACTACATGTCGAGCGGCTGCAGCGGCAAGGAGCCGCAGAGCGGAATCCCCTTCGCCATGCGGAGCTTCCTCGCCCAGGCGGCCGCCGAGACGGCGACGGTCGAGCTCGCCCCGCCGACGGTCTCCGGCAGCGGGAGCGCGACGACGCTCACCGCCGACGTCACGGTGGGCAACCTCACCGGCCACCGCTTTCCCAGCGGCGTCAGCTTCCGCCGCGCCTTCCTCGATTTCGAGGTGCACGACAAATCCACCGGGAAGCTGCTCTTCGAGTCGGGGCAGACGAACTCGATCGGCGCCCTGATCGACATGGACGGCCACGTCCTCGCTTCCGAGCACAACGGCTCGACCGGCGAGGGCGGCCACGCCTTCCAGCCGCACTTCTGGTCGCCCGGCGCGCCGATCACTCGCTCCGACCAGGTGGAGATCTACGAGGAGCTGCTGCAGGACGCCAACGGCGACTTCACCACCAGCTTCATCCGCCAGGACGTGCACTTCAAGGACAACCGCATCCTCCCCCAGGGCTGGAAGAAGGACGGGCCGGACCCGGCGCAGTTCAACGGCCGTCCGCTCGAAGCGACGATGCCGCAGCGCACCGGCGACGATCCGCACTACGCCGATCCCTTGGGCGCCCAGGGCAAGAGCGTCGTCCGCTACGCCGTCCCCGTCCCCGCCGGCACCTCGCCGGAAAGCGTCACCGTCACCGCCCGCCTGTACTTCCAGGCGATCCCGCCCTACTACCTCCACCAGCGCTTCGAGCAGGCGCCGAAAGGCGCCGCGACCGAGCGTCTCTACTACGTGACCTCGGGTCTCGACACCACGAAGACGCCGTTCCCGGGCTGGAAGCTGCTGGTGGCGGAGGGACCGGGGAAGTAGGGGGCTGCTCTGGAAAGCTGGCGGGCGCCTGGAGCCCCGCCAGCCGCATGATAGGGTCCTCGGCAATTCAACCTTTCGCAGGCAAGGAGGCTCCGATGACGAGCTCCGACGAGTCCAAGACCATGCTCAGCCGCCGGGACGCCCTCCGGCTCGCCACCGCGGTCAGCGCTCTGGGCCTCGGTCTCGGCGTCAGCTTCGGCAACGGCGAGGCGCAGGTTCGAGAAGCGGCACCCGCCGCGGGCTTCAGAATGCGACCGGAGCTCGGCCAGGTCACCTTGAAGTCCTACCGCGCGGCGGATGCCGGCCGGCCGGCGGAGCTCCTGCACACGCTGGATGTCACCAGCACCTTCGGCACCGACATCGCCGGCGGCAGCGTCGAGATCAAGCTCTACCGCGCCACCGCGCGGCAGGTGGCGGAGGGGAGCGCCGGCGAGCTGATGATGACGACCGGCAGCAAGATGGCGGCCGACTCCCCGAAGTGACGTGAAGCTTCCCAGCCCGCTCCCGTTGCGCACCGATTGGTCGCTGAGGCGCGGGTCGGAGTTCTCCTACGAGTGCCGCGGCTGCAGCCGCTGTTGCCATGGCAAGGCGATCCCGGTCAATCCTTACGAGATTGCGCGACTCGCCCAGGTGCTCGGCACCACGACGACCGCGCTGCTGACGGACTGCACGACGACGGGCGGCGCCATCCTCTCGACCCGCGCCGACGGCGCCTGCGTCTTCCTCGGCGAGCGCGGCTGCACCGTCCACGAGGGCCGCCCACTCGCCTGCCGACTCTACCCGCTCGGGCGCCGGGTCCTGCCGGACGGCGAGGAGCGCTTCGCCGAGGTGGTGCCGCACCCCGAGAGCGCGGGGGTGTACGGCGCCGCGCCGGGGACGGTCGAGGATTGGCTGCGCACACAGGGAGCCGCCCCCTACTTGGCGGCGAGCCGGCGCTATGCCGTGGTGCTCCGGCGCCTGCTCGTGGCCCTCGCGGGGAGGGAGGAGGCGATCGCGGTCCGCGCCGAGGCGACCGCCGCGATGGAGCGTTCTCCCCGGCCTGAGGACGAAGGTTGGCTCGACGTCGACGCGGTGGTCGCCCGCCGCTCGGCGGCGCGGGGAGAGCCCGTACCCGGCGAGCTGGAGCTCCGGGTCGAGGCGCACCTCGC
Source organism: uncultured Acidobacteriota bacterium (assembly GCA_963755825.1). Lineage (GTDB taxonomy): Bacteria > Acidobacteriota > Thermoanaerobaculia > Multivoradales > UBA5704 > DATBQN01. The sequence goes on from CAVWLA010000003.1 coordinate 319,085, forward strand.
CGCCCTCGAAGAGAGGGTCGCCGGGCTCGAGCTCCAGGCCGGCTCCGCCAGGATCGACGGTCCAATCGACAGCTAGACCGGCGCCTCGTCGTCCGCTTCGTGCGCCTCGTGCCAGGCGACGTCGGGCGCCGGCACGTGGGACGCGAGCTCGCGGCGGCAGGTCTCCTCCGCCTCGACGGCGACGTCAGCGAAGCGGACGGCGGCCTGCTCCGGGCTCCAGGCGAAGTCGGGCTTCCCCTGGATCAGCAGCTCGGCGAAGGCGTCGAGGAGCGGCTGGCCGGTGTACTCCTCGACGAAGAGGAACTGCCCCGCCTGGTTGACCTCGAGGAAGACCGTGCGGCCCTCGGGGGTCACCACGAAGTCGAAGCAGCCGAAGACGAAGCCCAGCCGCGCCAGCAGCTCGACCATGCGGCGGGCGAGCTCGGTTTCCACCTCGCAGGGCTCCATGCGCAGCTCGGCGTACGACTTCCGCCAGTCGATGCGGCCGCTCTGCGTCTCCTGGGAGAGGACGCGCGCGGCGAGGATGTGGCGGCCCATGACCGTCACCCGCATCTCGCACGCCTTGGGGACCAGCGCCTGATAGATGCCGGGCGCGGCGCGCAGCAGCTCGTCGGCGACCAGCATCTCCTCGGTCAGCACGCTGGTGAAGGGCGAGAGGTAGTCGTCCGCCACCTTCCACAGCGGCGTCAGGAGCGGCTTGTAGGCGATGCGGCCGCCCTGGCGGCGGAGGAAGCGGCGGATCTCCGCGGGGTCGTTGGTGTAGAGGGTGTCGGGGGTCTCCAGGCCGACCTCGACGGCGGCGGCCTGCTGCAGCGGCTTGCTGTCGCGGCGCACCGCGGCGGCAGGATTCACCCAGAACGCCTCCGGGGCGACGAGGTCGAAGAGCGAGCGGCGGAAGACATCGCAGCTCTTCTCCGCGAACTGCCGGTCGGCGGCATGCAGCACGGCGAAGTCGACGGCGTGGGCCGGGCGGCGGTTCCACACCGTGTCGATGCCGCCGCCGCCGGGGTCGACCGTCGGGCCCTCGACCCGGACGGCGAGCCGTCCGCCCTCGAAGGCGACGGTCTCGCCGTTCCGCGTCGGAAAGTCCGGGCTGAACCAGGTGACGGGGATCGCCCCCTTGCGGCGGAGGGCCGCCGCGACGGCGACGGCGTGAATGTCGCCGGGGAAGGTGAGGATGAGAACGGTCGGCGGCATCGGGCGGGCAGGCGGCTCGGCGAGGAAGGTGGGAGCGCGGGCGAGAGAGTCAGGGCGGTGAGGGTCGGCGGTCTCTAGTCGCTGTCGCGGAAGCCGCCGAGACCCACGGTCTGGGTCTTCGGAGGGAAGTTGCTCGTGGGCTCGAGCAGAGTCTCGGCGAGGGTCCGCGCGAGGACTCGACCGGAGCTCTTCGTCTGCTGCTGGGATGCGGGCTGAGGATTCGTCTCCATGAGATTCTCCTTGACCGGATGAGCAAGTGAAGCTTCAGCCGCCGAGCGTCGCGCGACCGAAGCGATGAGCCCGCACACGCGGGCCGCCTCGCCGAGCCGGGAGCATCCTAGCTTAGGGTCCAAACAAGGCAGGGGAGCGATAACTGGACGACTCGCCTCGGTTCGCGCGGTCGGCTTCGAGCGACGCGGGGCGGCTCGGCAAGGGCGGCCGGAGCGCGGGCGCGAGAGCCGGAGCGGCGAGGATCAGCGGGCTCTAACTGAGATCGATGTCGTGGAAGCCGCCGATGCCATAGGTCATCGTCTGGTAAGGGAAGAAGCTCGGCGGATCGAGAGTCTCGGCGAGCGCCCGGGCAAGGACCCGGCCGGGCTTCTTCGTCGGTTTCTGGGCTGCGGGCTGCGCGTTCGTCTCCATGGTTTCTCCTTGCTCCGAAGAGCGGGTGGAAGCAGCGAGCCCGCGGACACCGGGCCGCCTTGCCGAGCCGACCGCGATCCTAGCCGACGCTCCCGCGAGCTTCGTCAAGCGATAACGGAACGAATCGCCTCATCGCCCGCGAGGCCGGACGACGTTCGCCCGGCGCGGCTCGCTTGACCACTCCGCGCGCGGCCTGTAGCGTCCGCGGACATTCGCAGCGAGGGAGCGAAGCCATGGAGGAACAGCCGGAGGCGCCCGCGGCGCCGGCTCGCAGGGTTAGCTGGCCCGCGGTCTGCTCGTACTACGCCATCGCCTGCGCGATCTCCTGGCCCTTCTTCTGGTGGCGGGACGAGAGCCCGGCGAGCTGGGCGGCCTGGACGGCACCGGGCTTCGTCAAGGGATTGCTGCCCGCCGCCGGGCCGGCGCTCGCCGCGCTCGCCGTCTTTCTCCTCTTTCGCAAGACGCACCGCCGCGTCGTGACGCTCGTCGGGACCTCCGCCGTCCGCTCGGCGATCTTCCTCGTGGCGCCGATCCTCGTCTTCGGCATCCTCGGCTCCGGAAACGACCAGCCCCACCTGACCGGCCTGCTTTACGGGACGTTCCTCGCGGTCTACGGATTCGGCGAGGAGCTGGGCTGGCGCGGCTTCCTGCAGGACGCGCTGCGCCCGCTCGCGCCGCCGCTCCGCTACCTCTCGATCGGCCTCCTCTGGGGCGCCTGGCACTTCACCACTTTCCTCCACGGCTCACCGCGCCAGATCGCCATTCGCCTCACCATGATGATCGTGCTCTGGGTTGCCGGCAGCTGGGGCATCGGCCAAGCCGTCGAGCAGACCCGTTCGGTCCTCGTCGCCGCGGCGCTCCACCTCGGCTTCAACTACATCACCCTCCTCCCCACCGACAAGTGGCTGCCGCTCCTCGGCATCAGCGTGGTGGTTTGGATCGTGGTGCTGCGCGGGTGGAAGTGGCCGGCGGATCGTTCCGACACTCCCGCCGGAAGCGCCGGCGCGAGCGCCGCCGTCTGACGCCCTACCGGCGGGGCGGCGGCCGCCGCGCTCTCTAGGCGCCCGCCGCCGGCTCGCTCAAGGCGACCGATCTGTCCGGCGCGCCGGCCGATCCGGCGCTCCCGCGCGACGCCGGCAGCGTGTACTCCCGCATCAGCTCATAGCGTGGCGCCATCGTCTCGATCTCGCAGGTGGTCGGGGTCAGCCGGTGCGTCGTCGTGAAGTCCTCGTAGGTGCGCCCGCGCCAGAGCCGGCCTTGGGGGTCGACGACGATCGACAGCCCGACACCGCCGGAGAAGATCCGCGAGCCGTCGACGCCGGTGCGCACCGAGCGCGTCCAGGGCCGCATCTCCGATCCCGGCGCCGTGGTGATCGCCTCGATCTCCCCGCTCAGCCGCTCGAAGAGCTCCGCCCGCTCGCCAGGCTCGGCCTCCAGGGTGCGGGCGATCGCCGCGTCGAGCATCTCCTCGCCGGTCGGGGCGCTCGCGGCGCTCGGCGCGGTGGCCTGGTGAGGCCTATCTGGAGGGGGCACGGAGTCCATGCGACCGGCGTTCCTCGGCGAAGCGTCCTCCATTCTACCGGCCGCGAGGCGATGGGTTATTCGTCTGAGTGCCGGCGCCCGATCGCAGCGCGATCCGCCGATCAACCTTTCCCCGCGGTTGGCATCTCTAGAGACAGACGCTCGGAAGCCCGAGGCGGCCAACCGAAGGAGGTACCCCGATGCATCGCGAAGCTCTTCGCGGCAAGCCATGGCCTGCCGCCCTCATCGTGCTGACGCTGACTGCCGCGACATCCCTGGGCGCCCAACAGCTGGCGTCCGACCTCATCTACACCACCATCCAGCCCTGCCGGATCGTCGACACCCGACAGCCGGGAGCCGGCGGATCGCTGATGCCGGGAGTCAACCGTACCTTCAACGTCGTGGGCGTCGGATCCCCCGGAAGCCTGATGAGCCAGGGCGGCAATCCCAACGGCTGCCCCATCCCAGGTTTCGTCGCTGCAGGATTCCCTCGGGTGCTGGCGATCGCGGTCAATCTGGTAGCGGTCGGCCCCTCGGGGGCGGGAGACATCCTCGCCTGGCCCAGCGATCAGACACAGCCGGCCGCCTCGGTGCTCAACTACGCGAGCGTCACGGGCCTGAACATAGCGAACGCTGTGATCCTACCTGTCCGGCAGGATACGCAAGGCAATGACATCACCGTCAAGGCGCAGATCTCCGGGACGCACCTCGTCGGCGACGTCCTCGGGTATTTCGTGAGTTTTTCCAAACGAGGTGACAACACCGGTGTCGGCCTTGTGGCCCTAGACAGCATCAGCACTGGCCAGTTCAATACCGCTGTCGGCTCGTTTGCACTCCCATCCGCAACAACGCAAAGCTACAACACAGCCCTCGGCGACCTAGCGCTCTTCGCTCTCAACAGCGCGGCTGAGCGAAATGTGGCCGTGGGAACCGGTGCTCTGATGGATCTTTCGAGTGGGGATCGAAACGTCGCGATCGGCCAATTCGCCGGTTTCAACAATAGCAGTGGCAGCGACAACATATACGTGGGCAATATGGCACCAGGCGCCGAGGGTGGGACGATCCGCATTGGGATTCAGGGAACCCAAGGCGCCACCTTCATCGCCGGCATCAACGGCGCGACGAGCGCGAGCGGTGTCCCCGTCTTCGTCAACTCCGACGGCCAGCTCGGCACCGCCACTTCCTCGCTCCGCTTCAAGGACGACGTCGAGGCCATGGGCGAGGCGAGCGACGGGCTGATGAATCTCCGGCCGGTGACGTTCCGCTACAAGCCTGGCTACGACGACGGCTCGCGGCTTCTGCAGTACGGCCTTCTCGCCGAAGAGGTCGCGGCGGTGTATCCAGGCTTGGTGCAGTTCGACCGGGATGGCCGACCCGCGGCCGTGCGCTACCAGTTCCTGAACACGATGCTCCTCAACGAGGTCCAGAAGCAGCACGCGAGAATCGAGGACCTCGAAGGGCAGCTCGCCGCTCAGCGGTCGAAGATCGAAGAGGCCGCACGCGAGGCCGACCAGGAGCAACGCCGCGCCGCAGAGCAGGAGAAGCGCCTCGAGCGTCTGGAGGCCGCGGGACCGCGGTGAGTCTCCTGCCTTCGGACGAAGAAGCATTCAGACGAAGAAAACTCTAAAGAACCGTGCTACCCTGTAGCGAACCAAGGGAGGCGAAAATATGCAAGGACTGCGTATCGGCAGCACGGTTGCGGCGATCGGGCTCGGACTCTTGCTGGCGACGAGCTCTCTGGCTTCGGCGACCAGCGAGAAGCAGAGCTGCCCCGTTCTGAAGCTCGAACAGTTCCTGAGCGCCAAGAGCTCCACCCCGGCGAAGCAACCGAAGAACAAGTCAAAGGCCGGCGGCTTCTTCCCCAAGCACGGGCTCGGCGAAGGGACCTGCACTATCTCTTGCTCAGGCGGCGGGGGGACCGTGACGCCTGCGATCGACGTTCAGGACTGCGCGTGCGCCTGCGCAGACTACTGCGGCGGCTTTTGCATCGCCCAGGATCTGGACACGGGCGAACTGGCTGGCTGCTGAGCAGGTGAGGCGGCCGCGGCGGCCACGCCGCCGCGGGCCGCTCGCCGACTTCCTACGAGGCAAGCACGCGAACCACCCTCGATCAGCTCGGGTAGGGACCTTCTTCGCTTCGAGGCAACTCCATGCTTTTTTCACCGCTGGGCAGCGGACCCTACGACTCGCGTCATCGCTTTTCTGGCTCGGGCTCCCCGTTGGAGAGAGACTGAAGCTCAGCCTTGCCTCGATGCCTCTTCCCCTCTTCAGGCCGGACAGGTAGAGCCAACCGATCAAGGATTTCGGGAAGATGACGGAAAAACATTGATAGCTCTCCATCGGAACGAGCCAGGCGGCGAAAGGCTCTTGAACTAGTCATAATGCGGAGAGCTACCTGCATGTCGTGATAAGTTCTCTCAACGCTTTCACTATCACCATTCCGCATTGCTCTGTAGACTTCCAGAACAGGGTCCGCGAGCCATGGTGCTTCCTCGCGCAGCACTGAGCCGAGAAGTAGCCAAGGAAGCGAACTATCGATATCCTCTACGCGGCTCATAAAGAAGATTTCTTCAACTATATCTGGATGAAAACGACCGCGCCCGCGCGAAGGAACATTCGCCCGCAATTCAGATTGCACTCGGCCAGGGAGGTCCCGAAACATAACCTTAACCTCCTCGAACACCTTTGCCACGGCCGTAGCGTCCATTTCCTCCTTTGTCTCTTCTTGCACTCCTGTCCTCTGCGTCAGAAGAGGTACGATTTCCTCAAGGAAAGTTCCGACCTGCTTGCGTACAGCTTGCTCACGGGGTCGTGCGCTTGGGTTCCGCTGGATCAGCTGGAGAACGACCGTCGTAAGCGACTCTTCGTTAGCCTCGCAGTTCTGAAACTGAGCGAACGGGCCGGCGACTGCCTTGGTAAGCGGTAAACCCAAAGCAATCCCAAAGACCTTTGCATCGAGCCTTCCAACTGCAAATCCAGCCTCAAAGAGAATCCACGGTCGCCCGATACTGTTCGGAGTAAGTAGTGCGACAACATCCGTTGCGTCACTGAGAGTCTTGGTAATTTTCGAGAACCAGTTCTCTCCGTAGTCGATTCCTGCACGGCCCGTTTGATCCGAAGAGCGGAATGTTTGGACAACACCTCCACTTGCGTCAGTCAATAGGTGATCGAAAGCCTCGGCTAAATCAGCGTCTCGTGAATCATGGCTGATAAAGACTAGCGGGGCAGTACGCGCGGCCGCAGAGACCTCAAGACTCGCCTGCGTAGCCCTCAAGTTGTCCACCCTTGGCAGTTCTACAGGTCTCTTCCGTGGCATAGCGCTCCTCACTCTGCCGTCAGCGGCGTGGCCTGTCCAGCACCCAGCAACCGATGCATTCGGGTAGTTTTAGCCTCGAAACAGCGATCTCAATGGTTTACAGAATAGGCCCCCGGCCTACTGCTGTCAACGACATGCAGATCGAGGCATGAGTACCACTTGAGACCCTGATAACGGGCGCTGTCCAGGTAAGGGGGTTAAACCCTGAGCGTTGGTGCGCTATTCGTTGGCGAGATCTCCCCAGAGAAAAGCACCGCCCTTTTAAAATTCCGGCTTTAGGCGTTGGCGTGGATTAGGCCTCGTGATCGCAAGAAGGCAGGTACAACTTCCCTTCTCCGCTCGACTGAGGTGACCAGCAACACCAAACCACTCTAGCGCGGCAACCTCCCTCTTCCCTACCCCCGCTGCCGCACCGCCTCGTAGAGCAGCGCCGCCGCCGCCGTCGCCACGTTGAGCGATCCCACCTTGCCGCGCATCGGCAGCCCGATCAGCCGGTCGCATCGCGTCCGCGTCAGCGCACGCAGCCCCTTCTCTTCGCCGCCGAGGCAAATCACGACCTTCCCCTTTAGATCCACCTCCCAGGGTGGCTCGCCTTCGGCATCGGCGCCGTAGCTCCAGAAGCCCTCTTCCTTCAGGCGCTCGAGCTCGTTGGCTGCATTCACGATGCGTTCGACGGGGAGCCATTCGCTGGCGCCGGCGGAGGTCTTGACGACGGTCGGGGTCAGCGGGGCGGAGCCGCGGTCGCGGAGGAGGACGCGGCCGACGCCGGCGCCTTCGCAGACGCGGAGGAGTGCTCCCAGGTTGCGGGGGTCCTGGATGTCCTCGAGGAGGACGAGGAGGGTCGGATCGCCCGCGGCGATGGGGGCTCGCCGCTCGCGCAGCTCGGCGGCGAAGCCGTTGTGGGTGGCTCCGGCGGCTCCGGCGATGCGGGCGAGATCGCGCTCGGGATGCGATTCGAGGGGGATGCCGTGGCGGCGGGCGAGGTCTTCGATCTCGTCGCGGCGGCGGCCGCGGGCGGCGGCGACGAGGACCCGCGCCAGGTCGTGCGGCTGGTGGCGGAGGGCCTCGCGGATCGGGTGGTAGCCGTAGAGGAACATGTCGCTCCCCCACCCAGATCCTTCGCTGCGCTCAGGATGACAGGCGGAGACGGTGTCGCGCTCAGGACGACAGGTGGAGACGGTGTCGCGCCGGCAAGGAGCCTGGGGTTGGGCCGGGGTGAGTGCCGGCAGAGATCCTCGACGCCGGCCTACACCTCGAGGATCTGCGCCTCCTTCTTGGCGAGGGTCGAGTTGACGTCGCCGATGTAGTGGTCGTGGAGCTTCTGGATCTCGTCCAGACCCCGGCGCTCGTCGTCCTGGCTGACCTCTTTGTCCTTCTCCATCTTCTTCAGCTTGTCGTTGCCCTCGCGGCGCGCCTGGCGGATGCCGTTCCTGGCGTGCTCGGCCGCGTCGTGGGCCTTCTTGACGATCTCCTTGCGGCGATCCTCGGTGAGCTGCGGCACCGGGATGCGGATGATCTTGCCGTCCGAGGAGGGGTTCAAGCCCAGATCGGACTTCATGATGGCGCGCTCGATCGCCGCGATCTGGCTGGGGTCGTAGGGCTGCGCGATGATCATCGAGGCGTCGGCCACCGAGAGGTTGGCGAGCTGGTTGAGCGGCGTCGGGGTGCCGTAGTACTCGGCGTGGATGCCGTCGAGGAGCGACAGCGAGGCGCGCCCGGTGCGCAGGTGCTTGAGGTCCGTGTGGAGGTGGTCCACCGCGTGCTTCATGTGCGTCTCGACGTCGCGGAACAGGTCTTTCGGATCGGTCATGTCGCTCTCCCTCCGCTCGAGGCCCCCACCGGGGCGTCGTCAGGCGGCTCGGACGAGCCGGGAACCCTCGGCCCCGGCGCGAACAGGCCGTGTGCTCGGATTGTTTTCCGCCGCGCCCGGGCTGTCAACCGGCGGCGCGGTCGGACGGGTCAGTTGCGCACGATCGAGCCGATGTGCTCGCCGCAGACGACGCGGCGGATGTTGCCGGCGCGGCCGAGGTTGAAGATGCCGATCGGGATGCCGTTGTCGCGGCAGAGGCTGATCGCCGCGGTGTCCATCACCTGGAGGTTCTTCTCCAGCACCTGCTGGTAGGTCACCTCGGGGAGCAGCACCGCGTCTGGATCCTTCGCCGGATCGGCCGAGTAGAGGCCGTCGACCCGCGTCGCCTTGAGGAGGATCTCGGCGTGGATCTCGTTGGCGCGTAGCGCCGCCGCGCTGTCGGTGGTGAAGAAGGGGTTGCCGGTGCCGGCGGCGAAGATGACGGCGCGGTTCTTCTCCAGGTGGCGCAGCGCCCGCCGCCGGATGAAGGGCTCCGCCACCTCGCGGATATCGATCGCCGTCTGCACCCGCGTCGGCACGCCGCGCCGCTCCAGGGCGTCCTGCAGGGCGAGGGCGTTGATCACCGTCGCCAGCATCCCCATGTAGTCGCCGGTCACCCGCTCGATGCCGCGGTGGCTCGCCGCCAGGCCGCGGATGATGTTGCCGCCGCCGACGACGATCGCCACCTGCACGCCGAGCGCGTGCACCTCGCGCAGCTCGTCGGCGATCTTCGCCACCACCGGCTCGTCGATGCCGAAGGGCTGCGACCCCATGAGGGCCTCGCCCGACAGCTTGAGCAGCACCCGCTTGAAGGCGGGCCGGCCGGAGAAGGCCGCGGCATCCGAACCAGCGGCGGGCTCTGCCATCACTTCGACGCCTGGGCCATCACCTCGGCGGCGAAGTCGTCGCTCCGCTTCTCGATCCCCTCGCCCAGCTTGAAGCGCGCGAAGCGGCGGACCTGGATGTTCTCGCCGATCTTGCCGACGCGCTCGGCGATGAGCTGCTTGACCGTCTTGTCGGAGTCCTTGACGAAGGGCTGCTCGAGGAGCACGGACTCGCCGTAGTACTTCTCGATCTTGCCGTCGACGATCTTGTCGACGATCGCCGCCGGCTTGCCCGAGGCGAGCGCCTGGTCGCGGAAGATCGCCCGCTCGCGCTCGAGCACCTCGGGCGTGACCTCGTCGCGATGGACGAAGCGCGGGTCGGCCGCCGCGATGTGCATGGCGATGTCCTTGACCAGCTCCTGGAAGGCCTCGGTGCGGGCGACGAAGTCGGTCTCGCAGTTGACCTCGACGAGGACGCCGATCTTGCCGCCGGCGTGGATGTAGGAGCCGACGGCGCCCTCGGCGGTGATGCGGCCGGCCTTCTTCGCCGCCGCGGCGAGGCCCTTCTTGCGCAGCAGGTCGACGGCGGCCTCGATGTCGCCCTTCGCCTCGCCGAGCACGGCCTTGCAATCCATCATCGGAGCGCCGGTGCGCTCCCGCAGCTGTTTGACCATCTGAGCGGTGACTTCCATGTTCTCTCCTTCGGCTGGAAACGTCGGGCCCGGCTCGCGCCGAGCGGACAAAAGAAAAGGCCAGCTCGACCCGCGTTCGACTGACCTCTTCCACGCCGCCTCGTCGCGCGCCGCGGCCGGGATGGCCGGAGCGGGGGCGACAGGCGGCTCTCGATGGCGGCTGGCGATCAGCCGGCGGGCGCCGCGGCTCCCATGTCCCGGCCTTCGGTGGCGGCGAACGGCAGCGCCGCGCCGTCCTTGCCGCCCATCGTCATCTCGTCGCCCAGCTTGCCGCTGCCGGAAAGGTAGGCGTCGGCGATGCGCGAGGAGAACAGGCGGATGGCGCGGATGGCGTCGTCGTTGCCCGGGATGATGTAGTCGACGAGCTCGGGATCGCAGTTGGTGTCGACGATGGCGATCACCGGGATGCCGAGCTTGTTGGCCTCGGAGACGGCGATGTACTCCTTCTTGGGATCGACGACGAAGAGCGCGTCGGGCAGCTCCTCCATGTCGCGGATGCCCTCGAGGTTCTTCGCCATCTTCTCGCGCTCGCGCTCGAGGCGCAGCCGCTCCTTCTTGGTGAGCGGGCTGTTCTCGTCGCCCAGGCGCGCCTCGGCATCCTTCAGGCGCTCGATCGAGGTGCGGATGGTGACGAAGTTGGTGAGCGTGCCGCCGAGCCACCGGTTGGTGACGTAGAACTCGCCGGAACGGCCCGCCTCCTCGGTGATCGCCTCCTGCGCCTGGCGCTTGGTGCCGACGAAGAGGATCCGCTTGCCGGCGGCGGCGAGATCCTGCACGAACTCCGCGGCCTCGTGGAACAGCTTCAAGGTCTTCTGGAGGTCGATGATGTAAATGCCGTTGCGCTTGCCGAAGATGTACGGCTTCATCTTCGGGTTCCAGCGCCGCGTCTGGTGGCCGAAGTGGACCCCCGCCTCGAGCAGCTCCTTCATCGTCACATCTACCAAGGCATTCTCCTTGCTATCGCTTGCTGAACTGGAAGCGAGCGCGGGCGCCCTTCTGCCCGTACTTCTTGCGCTCCTTCTTGCGGGGATCGCGCGTCACCAGGCCCGCGGACTTCAGCCGGTCGCGCAGCTCGATGTTGTACTCCATGAGGGCGCGGGTGATGCCGTGGCGGATGGCGCCCGCCTGGCCCGCGCTGCCGCCCCCTTCGACGGTGACCGCGATGTCGAACTTCTCGACCGTCTCGGTCAGCAGCAGGGGCTGCTTGATGACCATCTTCAAGACCTCGTTCGGGAAGTAGTCGTCGAGCGTCCGCCCGTTGACCTTGACGTCGCCCGAACCCGGCCGCAGGAAGACGCGGGCGGCCGCGGTCTTGCGCCGACCCGTTCCGTAGTGTTGGACCTGGCTCAATCGTTTCTCCTCTTGATCGCCTGACGAGCGGCTGACTACAGCGCGGCGGCCGCGTCGAGCGGCTCGGGCTTCTGGGCCTGGTGGGGGTGCTCGCCACCGGCGTAGACCTTGAGCTTCTTGAGCTGGGCGCGGCCGAGCTTGCTCTTCGGCAGCATGCCCCAGACCGCCTTTTCGACGAGCTGCACCGGCCGGCGCTGGCGCAGCTTGCCGGCGGTCTCCGCCTTCAGGCCGCCCGGATAGCCGCTGTGGCGGTAGTAGACCTTCTGGTCTTCCTTGCGCCCGGTGAGCACGGTCTTCTCGGCGTTCAGGACGATGACGAAGTCCCCGGTGTCGATGTGCGTCGCGTAGCCGGGCTTGTGCTTGCCGGTCAGCAGGCGCGCCACCAGGCTCGACAGCCGGCCGAGGGGAATCCCGGCGGCGTCGACCACGAACCACCGATGCTCGATCTCGGCGAGCTTCGGGCTATAGGTTTTGATCATCTCCAGATCTCTCCAGATCTCTGGCTCGACCGGCCATACGGGCTAGCGAGGACAGACTCGGCTAGAGCCCGCTCGCGCGGGCGCAAAGGACCTCGAATAGTAGGCAGAGAGCGAGGACTTGTCAAGCGGACGAGCCGGACGCCATCCCTCGCGGGAGCGCGCCGCGCCCCTCCCCTGCCGGTGGAGATTAGCACCTCCAGAGAGCGAGCGGGCCGGAAAGCTCGCCGGCTCGCCTTTCGGATCTCCCGGAAGCCGAAGAGACGGTTTCTTCCCGTTCCGGACGGCCCGGAAGCGGAAGAGATGGATTCTTCGCCTTCCGGACGAGCCGGCGGCGCACCGTTTGGAATGGAAGCCGAGGAATTGAATTGGAAGAGGAAGAATCCATCTCTTCCCGTTCCGCCCCGGTTGGGCGGCGGGGAATCGATTCGGAAGCGGAAGAAACCAATTCTTGCGTCTCCAGTCCAGTCGGCCGGCTTCCGGCCCGGCCGGCGGCGGAGGACGCCGGTCCTTCGTCGTCGCGGCGATGGGGGAACGGCGGAAATGGGCCGTAGAGGCAAGGAATCGCCGGCGTCGCCGGCGCGCGCGATCCCTAGCTCCCGGCGCCGCGATCTGGCCCTCCGCATCGGTCGGCGGCCGCGAGCCGCCTTCCGTTAGACTCTCCTCTCGATGGAAGGCGCACCCACCCTACCGCTGCCCGAGCCGGCGCTGGACACGTCCCTAGATAAATCGGGCCATGCCATCCGCGAGATGTTCGCCGGCGTGGCGCCGCGCTACGACCTGCTCAACCATCTCCTCTCGGGATCGCTCGACCTCGTCTGGCGGCGGCGCGCGGCGGCGGCGCTCGGCGCGGCGCCGGGCGCGCCGGTGCTCGACCTCTGCTGCGGCACCGGCGATCAGGCCGTGGCGCTCGCCGGCCGCGGCGCGCGGGTGGCGGCGGCGGACTTCTGCGTGCCGATGCTCGCCATCGCCCGCCGCAAGCTGCAACGGCGGGGTGGCCGCGGCGGGCGCCCGCCGGCGCTCTTCGCCGCCGACGCCCTCGCTCTGCCGCTGCCGCCCGGCCGCTTCGCCGGCGCCACCGTCTCCTTCGGCCTGCGCAACGTCGCCGACCTCGACGCCGCCCTGGCCGAGCTGGCGGCGGCGCTCAAGCCCGGCGCGCCGCTCGTCGTCCTCGAGTTCGCCATCCCCGAGGCGCGGCCCTTGAAAGCCGCCTACCTCTTCTACTTCCGCCGCCTGCTGCCGGCGATCGGCCGCCTCGTCTCGGCGCGCGGCTCGGCCTACTCCTATCTCCCCAGCTCGGTCCTCGCCTTCCCGCAGCGCCGCGGCTTCCTCGACCGCATGGCGGCGGCCGGCTTCGCCGAGCTGACATGGACCGACCTCTCGGGCGGCATCGTCTGCCTGTATCGCGGGAGCCGCGCACGATGAGCGAAGCGACGGAGAGCCTGCAGGAAGCACCGGCGGCCGCCAGCGCGGCCCGCGTCCTCGACGGCCGGCCGGTGGCGGCGGCCCTCCGCGCCGAGGTCGCCGCCGGCGTCGCCGAGCTCATCGCCGCCGGCCGCCGGCCGCCCGGCCTCGCGGCGGTCCTCGTCGGCGCCAATCCCGCCTCCGAGGTCTACGTGGCGAGCAAGGCCCGCGGCTGCGGCGAGGTGGGGATCGCCAGCCGCGTCCTCCGTCTGCCGGCGGAGACCACCGAGGCCGAGCTCTCGGCGCTCATCGACGACCTGAACGCCGACGAGACGGTCGACGGCATTCTCATCCAGCTCCCACTCCCCGCCCAGATCGCCGAGCGGCGGGCGCTCGACCGCGTCTCCCCCGCCAAGGACGTCGACGGCTTCCACCCGGTGAGCGTCGGCCGCCTGTGGCTCGACGAGCCCGGCTTCGCGCCGGCGACGCCGGCCGGCATCCTCGAGCTGCTGCGGCGCGCCGACATCCCGCTCGCCGGCCGCAACGCGGTCGTCGTCGGGCGGAGCGCCATCGTCGGCAAGCCGGCGGCGGCGCTCCTCCTCCGCGCCGGCTGCACCGTCTCCATCTGCCACTCGCTCACCCGCGACCTCGCCGCCGCCACCCGCGAGGCCGACATCCTCGTCGTCGCCGCCGGCCGCCCGGGCCTCGTCGGGCCGCAACATCTCAAGGAGGGGGCGGTGGTCATCGACGTGGGGATCAACCGCATCGCCGACGCCGCGCTCGTCGAGCGGCTATTCCCCGGCGACCCCGGCCGCCGCGAGCAGCTCGCCCGCCGCGGCTCGACGATCGTCGGCGACGTCGACTTCACCGCCGTCCTCCCCCGCGCCGCCGCGATCACCCCGGTCCCCGGCGGCGTCGGCCTGCTCACCGTCGCCATGCTCCTCGTCAACACCCTGGCGGCGGCGCGCGGGCGCCAGGGGCTGCCGGCGAACTATCCGGGGTTCGGGCCCAGCTCGGAAGGTCCGGGCGCCGCGGGGAGCCGGCCATGACCCAACCCGCCGAGACCTCGCCCGGCCAGGGCAGTCTGCACGGCGATCGGAGCCAGCGCAGCAACCGCATCCTGCGCATCGGCCTCACCGGCGGGCTCGCCGGCGGCAAGTCGACCGTCGCGCGCTGGCTCGCCGAGGCCGGCTTCCGGGTGATCGACGCCGACCGGCTGGTCGCCGAGCTCTACGCGCCCGGCGAGGCGGGGACGGCGGCGGTGCGCGGGCTCTTCGGCGACGGGGTGCTCGACGAGCATCAGGGCGTCGACCACCGCAAGGTCGCCGAGCGCGTCTTCGCCGACGCCGACGCCCGCCGCGAGCTCGAGAAGGCCATCCACCCGCTCGTCCGCGAGCGCTTCGCCCGCCTCGCCGCGGAATCGACCGGCGTCGTCGTGCTCGAGGCGACGCTCCTCGTCGAGGCCGGCTACGGCCCCGCCTTCGACCTGGTGGTGACCGTCGAGTGCCCGGCGGTCGTCCGCCTCGGCCGCGCCGTCGAGCGCGGCATGGACGAGCAGACGGCGCGCGCCCGCCTCCTCGCGCAGGGCGACGGCGCCGCCCGCCGCGACGGCGCCCAGAGGGTGATCGACAACTGCGGCAGCCTGGACGACCTCCGCCGCCAGGTCGACGAGCTGATCACCGAGCTGCGCCGCCTGGCGGCGGACGACACCGCCCCGGCGCACACCTGAGTGGCCCGCCGCCGGCATCAGGCCCTCTCTCGAGCCCCTCGCGTCGCGCGATGAGCGCCGATCCCGCCTCGCCGCTCCCCTTCGTCCTCGTCACCGGCAACCCCGGCAAGCTCGCCGAGGCGCGCCGCCTCGCCGGCCGCACCTTTGAGAGCGCCGCCGTCGACCTCCCCGAGATCCAATCGCTCGATCTCGACGAGGTTCTCCGCGCCAAGGCTGCCGAGGCCTGGCGCCGCCTCGGCCGCCCGCTCGTCGTCGAAGAGGCCGGCCTCGGCCTCGCCGCCATGAACGGCTTCCCCGGGCCGCTCGTCAAGTGGATGCTCGACGCCCTGGGAGCCGAGGGCCTCGCCCGCCACGCCCTCGCCGCCGGCGACCCCCGCGCCGTCGCCACCTGCGCCCTCCTCTACATCGACGGCGAGCGCACCCTCCTCGCCCACGGCGAGACCGCCGGCCACCTGGTGCTGCCGGCGCGCGGCGACCACGGCTTCGGCTGGGACCCGGTCTTCATGGCGGACGGCGAGACCAGGACCTTCGGCGAGCTCGGCGACGCGGAGAAAGACGCGCTATCGCACCGCGGGAGGGCCTGGCGGGGGCTGCTCGCGCAGCTCGCGGTCTAGACCATCCTCGGCTCCGACACCTGCGCGCGAAGGCGAAGAAGCCGGGCCTGGCCGCGCTCTACGCCGGCGACGGCGCGAGCTTCGGGCGCCAGCGGGTGGCGCGCCGGCGGAGGGATTCGAGCTCCTTCCAGTAGCTCTCGAGGGCGTCCCGGCCGGCGCCGCTCAGCGAGGCCATCGTCTGCGGCCGCCGATCGACCAGCCGCTTCTCGATCTCGATCAGCCGCGCCGCCTCGAGCTTCGCGAGATGCGAGGAGAGGTTCCCCTTGGTGAGGCCGGTGATCCGCTGCAGGAAGAGGAAGTCGGCCTTCTCGCAGGCGGCGAGCGCCGTCAGGATGGCGAGGCGGGTCGGCTCGTGGATGAGCCGGTCGAGATTCGCCAGCTCCTCGAACGGAGTGTCGCTCATCGCGGCTCCGCCGGCTCGGGCGCGGCGTCCGCCTCGAGAGACGACAGCGGAAACCGCCCCAGGGTCCGCATGAGCTGGCGGTGATCGAGGAGGCCGGCGAGGATCCAGCTGATGCCGCAGAGGGTGTAGGTCTCCGGCTGTCGAACCAAGGGAGAATCGCCGGGCGCCAGCACAGCGATCCCCAGCAACAGGCTCCCGAGCAACAGGTGATAGAGCTGAGACACCCGCATCTCCCTCCCGAGCCAATAGCCCAGCAGGACCGAGCCGTAGGTCAGATTCAGCCCGCGCACCAGGGAGAGAGAATGGGTGGCGAGCAGGTAGGCCGCGGCGATGGCGGCCACCACCAGCACCGGCAACCACTCGCCGACGGTCGTCTCGCGCCGCACCTGGACCTCGCCGAGGAGCCGGCGGTAGAAGCGCTTCGAGCCGAACATGAGG
Source organism: uncultured Acidobacteriota bacterium (assembly GCA_963755825.1). Lineage (GTDB taxonomy): Bacteria > Acidobacteriota > Thermoanaerobaculia > Multivoradales > UBA5704 > DATBQN01. The sequence goes on from CAVWLA010000003.1 coordinate 335,540, forward strand.
AGCATCGCTACCGCGAACCATCCCGCAATGCACATCGAGCCCAGGATGACGGGGAGGCGGTGCAGGAGCGGCGTGGTCCCCTGGAGAACGCACATCATGCCCATCGGCACGAGGATCTGCAGGCCCTTGAGATCCTGAAAGTGGCGCGTGAAGAAGTCGATGCGGTCCAGATCCTGACGATCCATGCCGTCTCCCTGCGAAGGACTCGGTTTCCGGCAATTTGGTTTGCCCGACAAACCAATTGTCTACGTGAGGCCGCCGATGTGTCAACTCCGGGCCAAGTGACGACAGCGGATCGGCCGCCGCTGGCTTGCCCTGATCCCGCAGCAGGAGCGCTCGCAGCCGGTAAAACAGCCTCTCTTCCAGCGGATCGGGCGAGAACGCGAGGTGACAAGCGGGCTGCGAAGGGTTAGAAGCCAGGCCGCTACGGTCGACGTCTCAGCGAAGCGCCTGACGAGCTCTCGGCCCTCACTCGCAGCTTCTGCGGCGGACCCGAAAGATGGTCGTGGCACTTCTCGGGCACAAAGCGACGAGAGCTCCCGCGGCCGCGACGGCGAGAAGTGCCGCCGCGATCGCGATCGCCGCTCGGGGCACCATCCCGAACACAGCAGCGGCCGATCGAGGTGAAATCCAAATCGGGGAGTCGAGCTGCAACGAGAGGAGAAGGAGACCTGCTCCCCAGCCAAGAGCGGTCGAGACGAGGCACAACAGGCTCGCTCGCGGCAGATCATTCTTGGCGACGCTTTGCAAGCGCGTCCACGCCTCGAGCGACGGACCGTCCTAAGAACCCGGCTTCCCGGATGGCGATTCGGCCGGTGCTCCGAGCGCCAGACCGGAGAGCTCCTCGAGGAGATGGCGATGGAAATCGAGGATCGCCTTCTTCGCCTCCTCGTGGCGCCTGAAGACGCCGGTGATCGCCACGGGCTCGCTGCAGCCCTTGCAGTCGATCCTCTCGTCGAAGGCCCGCACCCCGTCGATGAGGCTCGCCGCCTGGCGGGCGATGGCCTGCTGCTCGTTTCTCGAGCGCTCATCGAGCGCCTGCGCGCGGGCCTCGAGATCGGCCCGCAGTGTCTTGATCTCCTGCTCTTTGGCATCCAGCCGCGCCTGCACCTGCTTGGCCGTGGTGAGCTCGCGCAGAATGTGCCGGCGCTCGGCCGAGGCCTGTTCGTTCTGCTGCGCCAGCATGCCGATCGAGCGGACGAGCACCATCACCCGGTCGTTGACCTGCGCCCGCACCTGCTGTGGCACCAGCAGCTCGATCTCGCCCTGCAGCTGCTTGACCTGCGGGATCGCTTCGGCCGCCTTGCCCAGGCTCTGCTCGCAGACCCGCACCTGTGCGTTGGCCCGGTCGCGGTCCACTTGGCAGACCTTGAGATCCCTCTCGTCCTGTGCGCAGCGCGTCGCCCCATCGTCCATCGCAGAGCAACCGACGAGCGCAGCCGCAACGCAGAGCCAGGCGCCGGGTACCCATCGCTGAAGCCTCGAGATCCGACCTCTCGCCATCATGCGAAGACGACCTCCAGGGGCGCCACCAGCTCATAGAGGTCCGGTGCGGTCGCCGACCGGCGCAGGATCGCGGGCTGCTCGATGCGCTCGATGCGCGCCTGGCCGGTGGGCAACGGACCGCGCAACAGGCGCTGGTATGCGGCGGGAAAGTTGCTGGCGGAGAATGGCCCTGGCGGCAGAGTGATGGCGAAGAAAGCCGACCCTGGCGGATCGAGCTGCAGGACGAGCTGGAACAGCAGCAAACTCGAGAGTTTCTCTCCACACGAGCATTGGACCGGCGACTCCCGAGGCGAGTAGTGCACCTCGACGATGGGATGGGGCGAGAGCCCGGGACGCTCGACGCTGACGCCGGAGACGAGCCGCAGATGCGCGAGGTGAACGTCCCAGTCCTTGCGAGCCAACCGCTGCCGCGCCCGTTCTTCGAGAACGGAGAGCCTGGCCAGATAGGCCTCGCCGGAACCGAGCCCAGGCGTCGCCGAAGCCAGGTCGGCGCCGCTGCCGAGCTCGGACCACAGGCCGCGCAGCCCGTCCAGCACGACCTTTCGGCCCGTCGCTTCGCTGTCGAGTGGAGGCGCGCCAGCGACTGCTTCGTCGGCGCCGGCGCTGCTCCTCGGAGCGACCACCGGCGCGACCTCCGCAGCCGCTGGAGAGGCGGACGCAGGCGGCGGGGGCGGCAGCGGCGAAGAAGCCGCTGGCGCGCGCGCGACTCCAGCACCAGCGATGTCCTGAGAATTGCGCCCGGGCCGCAGGAGCCTCTCGACCTCGGCCAACCGCTCGCCGACCCGGCATAGCTCGGACTCGATGGCCCCTCCCCGCCTTTCCTCCAACAATCGGGAGTACGAGCTCGCGAGCTCTTCCAACTTCTTCGTCTGCTCCGCGAGCGCCCGCTCGATCCTCGCCCCCGCGGCCGGCCGCGGGTCTTCAACCCCGGAAGGTCGCTGCGGCAGGTCACGATCGAGGCGCTCACCGATCTTCCCGACCGCACTCAACACGGACGCGAGGGAGGAGGGATGGGCCGCGGCGATCTCGGCGATCACTCCCGAGTTGGGGACACCTCGTGCGGCGCCGGTGCGCCGGCTGAGCTGCCAGCCTCCAACCATACCCAGGACGAGGCCGAGGGCCAGCGATCCCAGGAGCTGGGCCAAGGGGCGCGGGGAGTCTGTCCCGCCGGTCGGCGGCAGGGACGGCAGGCATCGACCTGTACACTCCGGCGGCCAGGGAAAGCTGAATTCGCCGCTGCCGCCTGCGGTCACCGCACTCGGGAACTTGGTCCCTGACGTGTCGGAGCCCGCGTCCTGCCGGCCGGGATCCGCGGCCTCCAAGGGCGCCAGAGCGCCGAGGCAGACGACCACCGCGATCAAGACGGCGGGCTTTCCGCGGCTCATGGCGCTCAGCTCCGACCGCTGCGATCTTTCAGATAATTATCGAGATAGGTCTCCATGAGCGCGGTCAGCTCGTAGGCGAAGAGCGGCTGCACCACGACCAGCTTGTCGTCGGGAAAGGTGAGCAGGTTCTGCACCCTGGATGAGCTCACCCGCAATCTCGCCAGGCCTTGGCGATCGAGGGCGAGTTCCTCCGCGAACCGCGGCAGCACGTTCGTCACCAGGTGGGCCATGTAGCCGCTCTCGTGATTCGACGGCGGCAGCAGATGCGGCAGCATGTCGGCCGTGATCTCCGCCTTCCAGTCGAGCGGCTTGCGGAACTCGTCCATCCAGTTCACCTCGCCTGCGATCGTCGAGTTCTCTCGCTCCACCGCCTCGGACGCCAGGTGGCGATCGAGGAGACCGTGCGCGGTCTCCTGCTTGAGCCGTGACGAAGGCTTTCCCGAGCCGCCCGGCAGGGCGATGTCGACGCGGGATGCCGTCGTCCCCTCCTCGCCGAGGGCCAGACCCTCGGCGAACGCCGCAGCCAGCATGGGCTCGAGGGTCTTGCCCATCGCCACCCAGGAGAAGAGCGAAGCGCCACGGCCGGCAAAGCCGACCTTGACCTCGTTGAGATCGACATCCTTCATCCAACGGCGGGCATGGAGGCCGAGGTAGAAGGAAAGGCCGAAACCAAAGAGATAGATGAGGCTCCGCACGCCTTGCCAGGGATACTCCGCACGGTGGAGATCCATGCCGGCGAGAGCTTGCGCCACCGGGTGAGCGTCCGGATCGATCGCCCCCTCCGAGCCTCTTGCCGGCTGTGCCTTGACGAGGAGAGAGTTGAAGAGAGCGGCCGGCTGCCGCAGGAAGTCATCCTGCGGTCTCCAGTTTTGCGGCGCCGGTTCGCAGATCCGCTGGATCTCGGCGACGAACTGCTCGCTGTTCGCAAAGCCCGACAGCACGTCGTTCCCGGCGACCTTCATCGACAGCTGATCGCGCAGGATCTTGCTCCGCCAGATCCCGACGTCCGAGGAGCCGCCGCCGATGTCGACGGCGATCGAGAGCGCGCCGGCTCCCACCTCGAGGGCTTTGGCCTGGTAGAGATACCGGCAGAGCGCCACCGACTCGGAGGTGCCCGGCTCTGCCTGGATCTCGATCCGCCGCCCGCCGGCCTCGGCCGGTGCGGTGAACGCGCCGGCCGCCGCCTGCCAAAACCCGCTCATCGCACCGCGGCCGGTCGCGCTCAGCGACAGCGGGTAGGACCACTCGAAGCGCAGGGTCGAGACACCCGCCGCCCAGGCCTCGCAGACGATGCAGCGGAGGAGATAGTTGAGGTAGTCCCGCAGCGGGTTGTCCTCCGCTGTGCCTCCCGACGACCACTTGACGTTCTGCACCAGAGAGCGAAGACTGAGCTTGTCGTTCAGCGAGCGGAAGCGGACGGTGAAGGTCTTCTGCGCTCGCTCGGCGCCGAGGATCGAGGCGTCGTCACGGAGCAGCAGGGTGGGGAACGGCGGCATCACCGCCTCGACGGGAAGGAAATCGTTGGCCGCCGCCTCGCGCGCAGGCTGAGAGCCAGGGGCGGTCAGCAAGGTGGTGCGACCCGCGAGGGCGAGCGGTCGGATCCCGTTCGATTCCTCGACCAGCACGTTGGTGTTGGAGGTCCCGAAGTCCACCGCGACGCGCCACCTGAGCGTCTCGTTTCGGGGCTGCGGGTTGCGGAAGGTGCGGCGCAAGATCACCCCGGCCTCGCGCATCTTCTCTTCGTCGCCCTCATAGAGAACGAATCCGACGATGGGCTGCGGCGAGGCCCAGATGCGCAACGCCTTCTCGCCCTCGGAGCGCGACCGCTGCAGCGGCTCGCCGACCCAGGGCAGCGGGGCGGCGGTCAGCGCCGCTGCCGGGTTGTCTTCGACCAGCACGGCATAGTGGTGGCGCCAGGCCGGATCGAAGAAGTCCGGCCAATGGGCGAGGGCAGGTGTCTCCTCGACTGTGCCGACGAGATCCGCATCGCGGTCGTAGCTCTTCTCGACGACCAGCTCGCCGCTCGACAGGGGGAGCCAGAGGCGCACGTGGATCCGCTGCGCTTCCTCGCTGACCTCGAGCCGAACTCGCCCGCCGACCACGTCCTTCGCCGTGAAGTAGCGGAAGAAGAGCGCGGTGAGCGGCGTCGCCAACCGATTGCCTCCGGTGCCCCAACCAGCGCCGTCGATCGACACCTGGGCGAGCTTGGGAGGAAGGAACGCCTCCTCCGCGATCACATAGGGAACCGGCACCAGCTTTCCCGTCCGCGTGCGCCATTCGGGCGTGCCGGTCGCACTTTTCAGCTTGCCGAAGTCGATATCGTTGACCAGGATCGGGCCATACACCCGTTGGCCCGCCGCCAGCCCGCTGCGGCTGAGAGCGAGCACTTCCCCCCCCCGCGACGACTTGAGGAGGAGATCGCTCTGCGTCGTATCGTCTCCCCCCGGCGAGGAGGTACCCTTGAGACTACCCAGGAAGCGCGCATAGGGCGCTTCGCCGATCCGCGTGCTGTTTTCCCAGGCCAGACCAGCGTGCGCCTCCTGCCGATAGCTCTCGAGCTCACAACGCCATTCGGCCAGGCGCCGCGCCACGACTTGGAGAAAGCCGTTGAGGTGATTCCTCCCGACGACGCCCCAGGCGGAGACGTCGCCTGCGATCACCTTGTCCAGCCAGGCCGCGATGCGCGACAGCTCGACCGAGCGGCCGACGCCCTTGGGGTCGTAGTGAGCACGGGGATCGATCAACGTACCGTTGTGCTGCCAGGGGATGGTGGCGGGACAGCTGTACTCGGCCGGCGTGTAGACGACCGTCCACGGCGAGGTGGCGCCGAGCGAGCGGCCGTCGCAGAGGAGCAGCCACCAATGGTCCCATTCCTCCTCGGGGCGGGGGAGCTGGCTCCGTAGGATCGTCCACAGCGCGCGGGCGCCCGCCGGCTCGGCCTCGGGATTCGCCGGCACGCCGATACGGTGCACAGCCAGGCTGAGGCCCAGCCAGTCACTGAGAGCAAAGGTAGCGAGAAGGCCGCGCCACTGGCCGAGTACCGCCCGAAACGAAGGGTGCCTCTCGTCGGCCAGCACCTGAGCGAAGTAGATCGGGCGGGCGAAGACCGACGGGACGTTGGCCATGCCGCGACGATCCTCAGCGACTCCCTGGATGGAGATGTCTGCCGCATAGTCGACGAGGAACTTGTCGTAGGGCTTCCAGCGCCCCGGCACCGGCTCGGGAAGCCGGCGATCCTTCTGGCGCAGAGCGTTGAGGAACGTCTTCGTGGTCATTCTCTACTCCTCGACGGCCGCGCGGACATAGCGCCGGTCGATGTAGCGGTCGGCTGCGTTGGCGAGGAGGGCGAGATAGGCGGAGCCGCCGCCCTCGCCGCCCGTCTTCTTGCTCACCCGTACCATTTCCACATAGAACTCGTCGAAGGCTGCGGGATCGCGCTCGCTCTCGTTGTCGGGCCAGAGGAGGTTGCCGAGTCGGTCGAGATTCGCTGCGGGGCCGTCGCCGTTGAGCGCCGCACGGTTGAAGAGGTGCACGCTGTCCAGGCTGTGGAGCTCGCGCCACCAGGGGAGATGGGAGGCTGCAAAGAAGTCGTCCAGGAAGTCGAGCGTCTCGCGATTGGCGGCCTCCGAGAAGCGGTCTCCCTTGCGCACGAAGCGGTCCCAATACCAGGGCACCAGGAAAGGCTGAGCTTCGAGCTCGGGACGGCGCATGAGGTCGCTGAGGAAGCCCAGGTGGGCAGTGCCGACGAGCAGCAGCCGCAGGAGGCTGCGCTTCACCGGCTCGGCATCGAATCCGGCGAGCGGGATGTCGGGCCAGCCGAGCGTCGCGTGCGCCTCCGAGGTCGATCCCGCCGCCGCTCGTGAGCCGGCGTAGGAGGGTCCGTTGACCGCCGCCGGCTGGCGGAAGAAGCCGAGTGCCGCCAGCGCCATCAGCAGCTCGACGAAATGGCTGGGATTCTTCTGTTCCGGTCCGCCCGGGGCATAGCTGACATTGGCGGGGTTGCTGTCGCCCAGCCAGTACATCGAACGGAAGGGCCAGCTGTCCTTGACGTGCTGGTAAAAGCCCACCGCGGCGCGGGTGGCAGTGGCGAAGTCTTCGGCGCGGGCGGCGAGCTTCGGCAGGCCCTCCGGCGCACCTGCGGTGCCGGACTCGAAACGGAAGTAGGGGACCAGCGCCCCGATGCCGATCATCAGCCGGTCGGCGTTCGTCTCGGGAACGGTCTCGAGAAAACGGGCGAGCGGGTAGAGCGCCGAGGCACCGGTGCCGCCGAAGACCGATCCCACCAGGAAGACGCGCGCGCCGCTCGGGTCCTGGAGGTCGCCGCGGAGCTTCTCGACGAGCTGCTTCCATGGCTGCTGATCCTTCTGCAGCGCCACCAGCGACATCGCGGCGGCCCCCACGACAGGGCGGCCGCGAAAGCCCTGGTCGAGCTCCATGGTGAGCTCCTGGTCGGTGAAGAAGAGCGACACCAGCTCGCGCCCACGCTCGACGCCCTGACTCGGCAGGAGCTCGACGCCCAGCAGATCGCGCAACCGCTGATCGGCGCGGATCGGGCTCCAGATCTTGAGGCCGATGCTGCCGCCTTCGGTGTCGAGGAGGTCGAGCTCCGTGCCGAAGAGGGTGAGCTGCTGCCCCTTGGCGTCGAGACCGAGCTTGCCGCGGAAGCGGCTCGCTCCCTCGCGATATTTGGTCACTAGCTGGACGACCCCGCTGCCGTTGCCGTTGGCCCCGTCGGGGTCGATGGCGAGCACGCGGAGCGTCTCGGGCCCCAACCCGGCGGCGCAGAGGTGGAGCACCGACTCGAGCACCCGCAATCCCGAGCCGCCGGCACAGAGCAATGTATTCATCGTCGTTCTCTCCCAATCGATCGCGGTCAGCTCCGTCGGCGGCTCCACAGCCACCGGGCGACGAGGCGCGGGTGATAGCGATACTTCGCCGGCGTGACGCGCGGAAACCAGCTCACCACGAGCAGTGCAAGGAACCAGGTGAGGCCGCCGACCAGCAGAAAGGTCAAGAGCAGCTCGTTGAAGGGCACGTGCGGGCCGAGGATCTTCTGGTACAGCATGAATTGGACAGCCGCCGCGACTGCGGCGGGCACCAGTGCGAGCCAGAAGGCGCGCAGCGGAGGGTAGGGGCGAAACGGATCGATCGGCCGGCTGATCCTCAGCGACTTCGCCGACCGGTGGTAGACGAAGACGACGACGAGGACGCCGAGCCCGATGGCCACGAGCAGGACGCTCGCCAGCTCGTTGCGGAAGCGCAACCATGCCTCATAGGCGTAGTCCTGCAGGGAGATCCAGGCGACCAGCTTGGCGAGGTTCATTCCGCCCTCCTGACGAGGATGAACTCGTCGAGGATCGGGATGCGCTCTTGGATCGAGCGGATCAGGACTTCGACGAGAAGACGTAGCTTGAACGTGCGGTTGGCATTGGCCGGCAGGCTGTCGTCCTGTGCCGTCCAGGATTCCACCCAGAGCGGCGGCAGCAGGTTCCCCTGCCCCGGCGTGACGCGTACGCGGTCGAGGCTCCAGGCTCCCGCCGCCGGGCGGGCCAGCGGTATGGTGAGGACGAAGCCGGCGTCGGCGCCGGGAGAATCTTTTCCACCGTCCTTTTCCGTCCTCGGCGCCGGAGCCCATTCCGCCCGCGCCTCGACGGCCGGCCTGTCGAGCCATCCAGCGCGGCGGCGTTCTTTGGCAGCCCGCTCGATCTCGAGATCCGAGATGGAGCGCAGCGGCGTCCGGGCGCTGGCGGTGACGGCAAGGCGAAGGGGCGGCATCCGCTGCGAGCCCTCGCCGAGCGCGATAAAGGAGTTGACGTGGCCGGCAGAGCCCGAGACATCGTGCAGATCGCCTTCGAGCTGCTGCGATCGGCTCCAGCGGTTCGCCTCGTCGGCCGCAGGCCGCGCTTCCGTCGCCAGTTGGACGTCCGCCACTCGGAGAGCCGGCTCGGAAGGTTGGAGCTCCTCGTCGTCCTGGATATCGGCCAGCACGTAGCGCCGGAAGGAATCGAGATCGCGACGTCTCTTGGCGAGCACCAAGAGGTAGAACGGCCGCCCGGTGGCGCTCGTCGCGCCGTCGAAGTCGACCTGGAACTTGTGCTCGGCGGCGCCGGGCTTCTCGACGAAATACCAGCCGTGGAACGCCGAGCGAAATGCCAGGAGGAGAACCTGCCACTCCGCCGCATCGCCGCCATCGACGGCGGCGGCGAGCGCGCGCTGGTCCTCCCCACCTGCCGACTGCACGAAATCGCTCATCACGACGGAGACCTCGCCAGAGCGAGGTGCGGCCTGCGCGAAGAGCCGCCGAAGGTCGGTCTTCAGCCCGTTGTAGAACCACGGGCTCTCCGCCGACTGGCCGCCTCCCTGCAGCGGCTCGACTTTGACATCGAAACCGAAAGGTTGGAATGGACAGCGAGACGCCGCGGCATTGTCGAGCAGCGAGCTCAGAACATGCTGATACCGCGAGCCACGTGCCTCGACGAAACCGCGCATCGACCAGGAGCGATCGATATAGAGCCGGATTTTCGGCCGTTCGGCCTCCCCCGCGGATGCCGCGCTGGGCGGCACTCCGAAGCGCGGCAGGAAGTCCTCAGGCGTCGGCGCCGACGGCAGTCCGGAATCGCCGCAACCAGAGACCGCGAGGAGGCCGGCAACACAGACGATGGCGCGAGCGCTCGAGATCATGCCGCGCCTCGCTCAGGAGATCCGCGGTCGGCGTAAGCGTGTGGCCTCAGCCGATGGCTGGCATAGGCAAGTGCGGCGAAGAGTCCGAGAATCGCCAGGATCGCGACCATCGCCAAGGCCAACGACTTGAACAGATTGCAGGCCGCGCCACGGAAGGTGGGGATTACGCTGATGGGAACTTTGTACATCACCGAGCGGCCCGGCACCGCGATAAGGAGGTTGCAGCGGACGAAACGCTGCACGTCCTGCGCTCCGGAGAGAGAGATCGACAGCGCCCCCGTCGTCTTCGGCAGGATGACCGAGCGGGCGGCGGCAGACTCCATCGAGAGCATACGTGGATCGTCATCGAAGGCGACTCTGATCTTCAGGCGCCGTGCGGCATCCTCGTCGCCACCCTCCGGAATCAGGCCGAGCACGACGTTCTCGTATCCCGCGCTCCGCGGCAGCTCGATCGACGACGGGATGCCCTCCTGGCGAAGCGAGAAGTAATACTTGAGATACATCGTCTCCAGCGGCTTTTCCTCGCGATAGATCCCCAGAGCCAATGCCGAGAGCTGCTCTTCTCGATCGGCGTTCTTGAAGACATTCCAGGCGACCTCCTGCCAGCGGTCTTCGGGAAGGTCGAGATCCTCTCTCTTCAGACGATGGCCGCGCGCGCCCGTCAGATCGTCGACGACGACGAAGAACCGCAGATCCGGAATGCTGTGCAGGCGAGCTCGCAGGCTTCTGAGGCGCGAGCTGTCGTCGTCGGAAGGCGCATCGGCCGTGGCGTCCTGGCGGAGGTCAGAGAGCAGGAAGATGGTCGTCGGCTCGTGTTCCCCAACTTCGAGCTCCGCGATGAGAGCCTCGAGAAAACGCACCAGATCGGTCTTGTCGGGATGATCTGACTGACTCGCCACCTTCGAGCTGAGCTGCTGCACGATGAGATCGGGCAGGGCCACGGGATCGAAGAGCTCCTTGCAGTGATCCGTTCCCGCCGAAAAAGTGCCCGCGAAGACCATGACCACCGTGCAATCTTCCGGCTTCACCAGGCTCCCCAGCTGCCCGGCAGGCACGAACAGCCGCACCGCCAGGTCTCGAGCCATGTTCAGCCGCTCGTCTTTCTTCTCTTTCGGGGTGACGAAGCTCTTCGACACGTCGAGCGCGAACACGTACCGGCGCTTCGGGAGGCGGCCATCCGGCGGCGGAGCCGGCGCCTCGATGACCTGCCGGGTGCCGTCGGTGCTCATCGCCTTCGGGAGATCGACGAACGAGATGGAGAAGGCGACGAGAGCCAGGCCCACCGTGACTCCCCCGACGGCGACACTGGCGACGACGTTGAGAAGCACGTTGTGATGACAGAGGTGATGGAGCCGCGAGGTGAAAATCACTTGGAACAGAACTCCGACGCAGAGAAGGAGCCAGAGCAAAGGAAGGTTTTCCAGGAAACCTCGATACGATTCGGGTACCGTCCTCATGAAGAGAGGAGCCAGAATCAACCCAGGCACCACGAACCACAAGACGTAGAGCAGGCAGGTCGCCGTCACCTTCAGGCGATCCACCTTCGAGGCTGCTCTCAACCCTCCGTCTTCGCCTACCCCTCGGTCCCTCATTCACTGGCCCCCACCGCCACCTCGACCGACACCATCGGTCGTCAGCGCGGCCTTGCAGCCGTCTGCCAGCATGGCGGATCGTCCACAGCAGCCTCACCTACAAAGACACCGCCGCGGAGAGTTCGGGTGAGCCGGGGCCGAGCCCCAGGCGTCAAGGAGTGCCGGGCGGCTTCTTCAGGCTGAGAGGTGTGCGGGTAACCGGTCGCGTCGAAGCGCGGCGCTCAGATAGGGCTCGGGGATAGATCGGCGTGCGCGCCCCCCCCAATCGGCGTCGAGAGACGACCGGGGAGCCAACTCGCCCCTGGAGATGTGCCTCAGTCCAGCCTGCCTGCGGACCCCGGGCTCCGCTGGCGCTTCGTCCGGGCTCCTTTTCTCGAGCGCACGCGGCGATCGCCCCCCTTCCTCCTCTACCCGATCGCTACCCCGCCCATCAGCCAGAGCATGATCGCCTTCTGCACGTGGAGGCGGTTCTCGGCTTCGTCGAAGATGTGGCTCTGGGGGCCGTCGGCGACTCCGGCGGAGACCTCTTCGCCGCGGTGGGCGGGCAGGCAGTGGAGGAAGACGGCCTCAGGGCTGGCGTGGCGCATGAGGGCCTCGTCGACGATGAAGCCGTGGAAGGCGCGCAGGCGCTCCTGGGCTTCGGACTCCTGACCCATGGAGGCCCAGACGTCGGTGTAGACGGCCGAGGCGCCGGCGACCGCGGCGGCGGGATCGGTGGTCAGCTCGATCTTGGTGTTGGCGGCCTGGGCGTCCTGGCGCGCCAGCTCGACGTAGTTGGGCTTCACCTGGTAGCCGTCCGGCGAGGCGACGGCGATGTCCATCCCCACCTTGGCGGCGCCGAAGAGGAGCGAGTGGGCCATGTTGTTGCCGTCGCCGACGTAGGCGATCTTCTTCCCCGCCAGGTCGCCGAAGATCTCCTGCAGGGTGAAGTAGTCGGTCAGCCCCTGGCAGGGGTGGAGGTCGTCGGTGAGGCCGTTGATCACCGGCACGGTGCCGTAGCGGGCGAGGTCGGTGACCGTCTGATGGGCGAAGGTGCGCGCCATGATGCCGTCGACGTAGCGCGACAGCACCTTGGCGGTGTCGCCGATCGGCTCGCCGCGGCCGAGCTGGATGTCGCGGCTGGAGAGGAAGAGCGCGTGGCCGCCCATCTGCACCATCCCCACCTCGAAGCTCACCCGCGTGCGGGTCGAGGACTTCTCGAAGATCATCGCCAGGCTCTTGTGGGCGAGCGCCGTGCGGTAGGTCTCGGGATGCGCCTTGACGTCGGCGGCGAGGCGGAAGAGGCCGGCGACCTCGGCCGCCGTCAGGTCGTGGATCGAGATCAGGTGTCGCTGGGCCATGGGATTCTCCTCGATCGAAAGAAAGCCGGAGGGTGGTGCGGCGGCGCCCCGCGGCGGGGGCAAGCCGCCGGGACGATCACGTGAGCGAGTCGCGCTCGACCGGCATCGTCATGCAGCGCGGGCCGCCGCGGGCGCGCGACAGCTCGTTGGCGGCGAGGGTGACGACCGTCGGCCCCTGTCCGATCAGCGTGTGGGCGCCGGCCGCCACCTCCTCCTCGGGGAGGATGCGGAAGCCGCGCCGGCCGAGCTCCTCGATCGTCTTCCTGTTGCGGCGATAGAGGAGGAGGACGCCGGGGGCGAGCGCGAAGGCGTTGGCGCCGTCGGTCCACTGCTCGCGCTGCTGGTCGATCTCCTCGCCGGTGCCGCCGCAGGGGACGACGTCGAGCTCGACGCCGAGATCGGCGAGCGCGCGGAGCAGCGACGGGCGCACCGCGAAGGCGAGCTCCGGCGCCTCGAGGTCGACGTAGTAGACGAGCGCCGACTCCGGCCCGCGCGGCTCGATGACCGGCAGGAAGGCGAGACAGGTGCCGTGGTCGATCAGGGTGAAGACGGTGTCGAGGTGCATGTAGGAGCGCTTCGGCGGCATCTCGACGAGGATAAGGTGGCGGAACGAGGTCTGCTCGGTGCGCAGGTAGTCGGCGAGCAGCTCGAGGCCGCGGCGGTTGGTGCGCTCGGAGACGCCGACGAGGACGATCTCCGGCGAGACGACGAGCACGTCGCCCCCTTCGAGGCAGGGGTAGGGGAAGCGATGGTCGTGCTGCGGCGCGCCGGAGGGCGGCACGTCGATCTCGAAGAGCGAGCGGTAGCCGGCGAGGGTCGGGTGGTGGGCGAAGAGGGTGCGCGAGAGGAGCGGCTCGCGCTCGCGCGCCTCGGTCGCCATCGACGGCACCACGACGCGGTCGCCGAGCACCACCAGCGAGTCGCGCTGAAAGAAGTAGTTGGGGAGCGGCGGCAGCTCGAAGGGGCCGCGGCGGAGCGTCTCCGCGTCGGTGGCGCGCGCGCCGACGATGAGGCAGTGGGCGAGGCGCTCCGGCGTCAGCTCGGCGAGGCGCTTCAGGAGCTGGTCGGCGACGCCGTACTCGCGGCCGAGCTCGTCGAGCAGCTCGCCGCGCGCCGAGGCGCTCGCCAGCACCTCGGCGAGCAGCGCCTCGCCGTCGAGCACCTCGACGCCGCCCTGGCGCATGACGGCGCAGAAGAGGTCGTGCTCGTCGCGCGCCTCCTCACCGTAGAGGATGTCGTCGAAGAGGAGCTGCTCCATCATCGACGGCGGCATCCAGTCGATCTCGAGACCCGGGCGGTGCACGAGGACGCGCCGCAGGCGACCGATCTCGGAATCGACGTGGATGCGCATGGCGGGGGGACCCTCGGTGCGCCCGGCGCCGGCGGCGGACGAGGGCCGGGCGCGGCGGCCGGGCGGAGCAGCGGGGGCGACCGCGGGGGATAGTACCATCCCCTCCCGCCTGTCATAGACTCGCGGCCTCGCATGGCGGACGACAGCCCCCAGAACCCGCTCCACGAGCGCTACGCCTCGCCCGAGATGGCGCGGATCTTCTCCGCCGCCAACCGCTACGGCTGGTGGCGGCGGCTGTGGATCGCCCTCGCCGAGTGCGAGCGCGAGCTCGGCCTCCCCATCCGCGAGGAGCAGATCGCGGCGCTCCGCCGGGTCGCCGGCGACCTCGACCTCGGCCGCGTCGCCGAGCTCGAGCGGCGGACGCGCCACGACGTCGTCGCCCACCTCCGCCACTTCGCCGAGCAGGCCGACGCCGCCCACCCCGGCGCCGGCGGCATCCTCCACCTCGGGGCGACCAGCGCGTTCCTCACCGACAACACCGACGCCCTCCTGATGCGCGAGGGGCTGGCGCTCCTCGCCGGGCGGCTCGCCGCCGCCTGCCGCGCGCTCGCCGACTTCGCCCGCCGCACCAAGGACGTCCCCACTCTCGCCTACACCCACTTCCAGCCGGCGCAGCTCACCACCACCGGCAAGCGCGCCTGTCTGTGGCTGCAGGATCTGCTGATGGATCTCGCCGAGGTGCGCCATCGCCTCGCCGGTCTGCGCTGCCGCGGCGTCAAGGGGACGACCGGCACCCAGGCGAGCTTCCTCACGCTCTTCGCCGGCGACGGCGCCAAGGTGCGCCAGCTCGACCGCCGCCTCGCCGCCCGGCTGGGCTTCGCCGGCAGCTTCCCGATCACCGGCCAGACCTATCCGCGCAAGCAGGACAGCCAGACCCTGCAAGCGCTCGCCGGCATCGCCGAGAGCGCCCACAAGCTGGGCACCGACATCCGCCTGCTGCAGGGCACCGGCGAGCTCGCCGAGCCGTTCGACGCCGAGCAGGTGGGCTCCTCCGCCATGGCGTATAAGCGCAACCCGGTGCGCGCCGAGCGCATGTGCGGCCTGGCGCGGCGGCTGCTCACCGACAGCCTCAACGGGCCGTTGAACGTGGCCACCCAGTGGCTGGAGCGCAGCCTCGACGACTCCGCCAACCGCCGCCTGGTGCTCACCGACTCCTTCCTCGCCGCCGACGCCGTGCTGCTCTTGGCCGCCCACATCGCGGCCGGCCTCACCGTGCGCATGGCGACCGTCGCGGCGCGGGTGGCGCGCGAGCTGCCCTTCATGGCGACCGAGACGCTCCTCATGGAAGCGGCGCTCCGCGGCGGCGATCGCCAAGCGCTCCACGAGCGCATCCGCGTCTACAGCCTGGAGGCGCAGGCGGCGGTCGAGGCGGGCGGCGGCAATCCGCTCATCGCGCGCATCGTCGCCGACGCCGACTTCCGCCTCACCGCGAGCGAGGTGGCGCCCTGGCTCGATCCGCAGCTCTTCACCGGCCGCTCGGCGGCGCAGGTCGAGGAGTTCCTCGCCGAGGTCGCCGAGCCGGCCCTCGCCGAGCAGGCGGCGGCGCCGGTGGCGGCGCCGCGCATCTGAGGTCCCTCCTGACGCATCGTGTCGTCCCACCCCATGAGCACAACGACGCTCGCGCTCAGCGCCTTGCGACGGCCACGAATGGGCGGAAACCAGGCGGGCTGGACAAGCCTTCGTCGTGTGCTAGTATCTGCGCCGCGCAAGCCAGAGAGATGGCGCCGGCTTCGGCCCCTCGCCCCGAGTTGTCGTTGATGACGAGACGAGATGGACCCTAACGCATTGACACAGCCGCACCAGCGAACCGCCGGCTTCCTCTCCGGCGAAGTCCACTGCGAGCCCGCTCCCCCCGGGAGCCTCCTCTCCTCGTCCGCCGCTCGCGCCCTCCTCCTCGCGCTCGCCCTCCTCCCGGTCCTCCTCTCCGCCGCCTGCTCCGGCAACCGCCGCCCCAACGTTCCCAGCGCCCCTGTCGGCCCCGTTGCCGGCGTCGAGCGCGGCACCGCCTCGTGGTACGGCCCCGGCTTCAACGGCCACCGCACGGCGAGCGGCGAGCGCTACAACATGCGCGAGCTGACCGCGGCGCATCCGACGCTCCCCTTCGGCACCCAGGTGGAGGTGAGGAATCTCGAGAACGGCCAGGCGGTGGTGGTGCGCATCAACGACCGCGGTCCCTACGCCAAGAGCCGGGTGATCGATCTCTCGTATGCCGCGGCGCGCGAGGTGGGAGTCTTCGGACCGGGGACCGCGGAGGTCGAGCTGCGGGTGATGGGCGCCGATCCGACGGCGCTGGTGCCCCGCTACACCGTGCAGGTCGGCGCCTTCGCCGATCCCGACCTGGCGCTCCTCCTCCACCGCAATCTGAAGCACATGTATCCCGAGGCATACATCCACTCGGACGGCACCTGGAACCGGGTGCAGGTCGGCCTCTTCGACGACCGCGACAACGCCGAGTCGCTCCGCCGCGAGCTGGCGGCGATGGGCATGCCCTCGGTGGTCGTCGTCTCGCAGTAGGCCGGGTTACCGGCCCTCTCCGCTTCCCCTACCCGCCTACCAGTGCCGCTCGGTCGCCCCCGAGTGGGAGGTGATGGTGTTGCCGTCGTCCTCCATCGGCTCGAAGGCGGACTGCACGGCGACCCTCCCCGGCCCCATCAGGCGCAGCCAGACGTGGCGGTTTCCCCAGATGCTGCCCGCCGGGCGCTCGATGTGGAGGTGCATCTGGACGTCGACATCCTTGAAGAGGAAGGCCGTCGGCTTGACGAGGATCGACTGGCCGGCGTCCAGGCGGCGGACGAAGACGTTCCCCGCCGCGTGCAGGAGGAGGAGCCCCGGCGCCTGCGGCGCCATGAAGCGGTCGAGGAAGGTGCCCAGCGGATAGTAGGTCTCGGAGTCGTCGCCGTTCGAGGTCCGGAACCAGATGCCCGACTGGATCCAGTCGTAGGTGACGGAATGGGTGGCGACGAGGAAGAGGTGCTCGCGGACGTCGATCGCCTGGCCGGGCTGCAGCGGCAGGGCGACCAGCTCGCCCGGCGCGTCGCGCGAGAAGGCGATGTGGCCGGGGCCCTTGGCCTGCGCCATGATGAGCGGCATGCCGGCGAGCATGCGCTTCCAGGCGCCCTTCATCGGCATCGCCCCGAGCTCGACGCGGGTGTCCTTCCACAGCAGCATGTGGTGCGAGAAGTAGACGCTCTCGCCCGCCGCGAGCTCCATGTCGGCGACCGGCACGTAGTTTCCCTCGACCTGACAGAACGACTGGCCGAATTGGATCTTCGCCATGTCGCGGCGGCCGGGGAGCTCGACCCAGCCGGAGTTGGTGACGATCGCGTGGACGTCGACCGCGGCGCCACAGGCCGGGCAGGAGAGCGCGGTGCCATCGCTCACCTGGCCGCACCAGCCGCAGGTGTAGACGCGGAGAGGCGCGCCGTGGGCTTGGACGTCGGCACCGGAGGTCGGCTCGGTCATGGCAGGTCCCTCACGGAAGATCCCGTCTACTCGGTGTTGTGATGGACGTACATCGACTGAATGCCGACGCGGCCCGGGCCCGTCATCCGCGCCAGGCTCATGCCGGTGCCGCCGAAGAAGCCGGTCGTCAGCTTGACGATCTCGACGTCCATGGTGACCGCCGAGTCCTTGTAGAGGAAGGCGCCGGGCTCGACGAGGATCGACTCGCCGGCCTTCAACGTGCGCTCGAAGACGTTGCCGTAGCCATGCAGGAGGAGGAGGCCCGGCGCGCCCTGGGTGACGAAGCGGTCCATGAACATCCCCTGGCCGCCGAAGAGGATGTTGCGCAGCCCCTTGATCCGCAGGTACGAGTAGGTGATCGAGTGCGAGGCGAGGAGGAAGGCGTGCTCGCGGACGTCGAGCTCCATGCCGGGGTGGAGCGGCAGGACGACCAGCTCGCCGGTGGCGTCGCGCGAGAAGGCGACGCGGCCGGGGCCGTGGGCGACGCTGATGATGAAGGGCATGCCGGCGAGGGCGCGCTTGACGCCGCCGGCGAGCGACATGACGCTCATCCCCGTCCCCTCGTCCTTCCACAGCAGAACGTGGTGCTCGAAGAAGACCGAGTCGCCCGCCCCCAGGTTGAGCTCGGCGACCGGCACGATCTCGCCCTCCACCTGGCAGGTGCTGCCGCCGAAGTGGATCTCGGTCATGTCCTTGATCCGCGGCGCCTCGCGCCAGCCGGACTCGGAGACCAGATCCTTGATGTCGAGCGGCGCGCCGCACTGCCGGCAGGCGAGCGCCGTCGCCTCGTTGAGGCTCTTGCACCACTGGCATTCGATGCGCTGCAACGGATCGGCAGGCTGCTGCTGGTCGGCCATCGGTCCTCCCTGGCGGATCGGCTCTCGACGGGCGGCGGTTTTCGGCTCCCGCGTTGCCGCGAGTCTAGCGTAGACCGGCGGCCGCACCGCACGGGCATGAATGCCCGTGCGGCAAGAGGCGCCGAGTGAATCCAGCTTCGCGCTCTGCGGGCGGGCGGGGCGGTACGGCCCCTCGCCGGCGAGGGGCGGCGAGCGGGGCGATTCGCCGGGAGCGCGGCGAGCGGCACCTTCTTGCTAGAGTGGATGTCTCTCTTCTCTCACTCATGGAGGCTTCGATGATCAGCCAAACACCCCGGACCGCGGCGAGAGCCGCCGTCCTCGCCCTCGCCCTGGGAGCGGCCCTCGGCGGTCGGATCGCCGTCGCGGCTTCGCCCGCGAGCCCGGCTGCCGCGCCGGCGTCCACGGCAGCGGCCCCGACAACGGCCCCGGCGGCGCACGCCGCCGGCGGTCTCCATCTCCCGGCCGACGCCGACCATGCGGCGCTGGCGATCGCCCGCCCGAGCCTAGAGGCGCCCATCCGCTTCCTCGCCGACGATCTGCTCGAGGGCCGCGGACCCGCCTCGCGCGGCGACCAGACGGCGCGGCTCTATCTCGAGACCACCATGGAGCTCCTCGGCCTCAAGCCCGCGGCGCCGGGCGGCGGCTGGCAGCAGCCCTTCGACATGGTGGGGGTGAAGGCGGAGGTGCCCGAGACCTGGCAGTTCAAGGCCGGCGGGCACACGGTGACGCTCAAGCGCTGGGACGAGTTCATCGCCGCCTCGGGGGTGCAGACCGAGAAGTCGGCGATCGACGATGCCGAGCTGGTCTTCGTCGGCTACGGCATCCAGGCGCCGGAGTACACGTGGGACGACTTCAAGGGGGCCGACCTCAAGGGCAAGGTCCTCGTCATGCTCAACAACGATCCCGACTGGGACCCCAAGCTCTTCGAGGGCAAGCGACGCCTCTTCTACGGCCGCTGGGTCTACAAGTACTGGAGCGCGGCGCAGCAGGGCGCCGCGGGGGCGATCATCATCCACACCACGCCGTCGGCCGGCTATCCCTGGCAGGTGGTGCAGACCTCGTGGAGCGGCGAGCAGTTCAAGCTCCCCGCCCACGGCGAGGCGCAGATCCAGGTGGCCGCCTGGACCACCGAGGCGGCGACCCGCGAGCTGCTGAAGGCCGCCGGCCAGGATCTCGACCAGCTGGTCGCCAAGGCGCGGAGCCGCGACTTCAGGCCCGTGCCGCTCGGCATCACCACCTCGCTCAGCTTCCCCAACAAGGTCCACAGCGTGAAGACGGCGAACGTCATGGGCATGCTGCCGGGCTCCGACCCGCACCTCAAGGACCAGTTCGTCGTCTACAGCGCCCATCACGATCATCTGGGGATCGGCGAGCCCGACGCCTCCGGCGACAAGATCTACAACGGCGCCGAGGACAACGCCTCCGGCGACGCCCAGCTCCTCGCCATCGCGCGCGCCATGATGGCGCTCCACGAGCGGCCGAAGCGCTCGATCCTCTTCCTCTTCGTCGCCGCCGAGGAGCAGGGGCTGCTGGGCTCCGAGTACTACGCCGCCCACCCCACCATCCCCGCCGGGCGCATCGCCGCCAACCTTAACTTCGACGGCGGCAACCTCTGGGGGCGGACGCGCGACCTCACCTACATCGGCCTCGGCAAGTCGTCGCTCGACCGCGTCGTCAAGGCGGTCGCCGCGCGACAGGGGCGCATCGTCGAGGGCGACCAATTCCCCGACCGCGGCTTCTTCTACCGCTCGGACCAGCTCAACTTCGCGCGCATCGGCGTCCCCGCCATCTACATGCACAGCGGCACCGACTTCCGCGGCAAGCCGGCAGGCTGGGGCAAGCAGCAGATCGAAGAGTACGAGGCAAAGCACTACCACCAGCCGAGCGACCAGTTCCTGCCGAGCTGGAACTTCGACGGCATGATCGAGGACGCTCGCCTGGGCTTCCTCGCCGGCCTCGACATCGCCAACGACCCGCAGCTCCCCACCTGGAACCACGGCGACGAGTTCGAGGCGGCGCGCAAGCAGGCGCTCGCCGCGGTCGCCAAGGGGAAATAGAGCCTGGCGCGGCGCCGGCGAGGAGCCGGCGCCGCCGCTTTCCCGTAGCACCCAGCCCCTCTCACTGGCATAGTTTTTGAAGCTCTACTGCGCGACGCGGTGCGCGCGGCCCTCGTCGCGCCGTAGGGAATCCCTCCCGCTACGGCTCACCCTGGAAGGAGGCGATCGCATGTCCACCCACGTCTTCGGTCGAGCTCGGATTCTGGCGCTGGCGGGTCTCGCCCTGCTGGCCGGCGCGGCGGCGCCGAGCCGCGGCGAGCAGCCCGCTCCGCAGGTCGCGCCGCAGAAATTCCACCATCAGCAGATCATCGTCCCCGGCGAGGACCGCTTCACGCCCTTCAGCCAGACCATCCACGCCGGCGACACCGTCGACTGGATCAACACCGACACCGACGACCACACGGTGGTGAGCGACGACGCCTTCAACACCGCCGGCCACCGCGGCGCGAACCTGCTCCTCAAGGGCACCGACAACAACGACGGCCACCCGGGCGTCATCACCCTCGTCTTCCCGCACGCGGGCACCTTCGTCTACTACTGCCGCTTCCACTCCCACCTCGACGACGACAACCAGCCGATCGCCCCCGGCCCGAAGAACGGCATCCAGTCCGCAGACGGCAACTACGGCACGCCGATGATGGGAGTCATCACCGTCCTACCCCGCTAGGGAATCCCGACGAACAAGGGGCGGCCGCCAGGCCGCCCCGCTCCCGCAGCGAGCCGCCCAGCTCAGAACGCGTCGTTGTCCAGCCCTCCGCAGAGCGTGCCGGCGGTGCCGGTGTAGGTCTTCACCGTTCCGCTCGACAGGTCGGTCACGTGGATGGTGTACGGCAGATCGGAGAGCGCGCCGTAGTAAAAGGCGATGTGGTCGGGGAACTGGAGCAGCTTCGCCATCAGCTCGACGTCGCTCGGATCGGTGAAGTAGAAGGTCCCCACCAGGTTGGAGAGCGGCGCCGCGATCGCCTCCCCGGACTGGCCGTTGCCCGGGTTCGCCCAGTCGACGGTGACGCTGAAGCGGCCGTTGAGCAGGCAGAGCGTGTTCTTGCCGGCGCGGCAGGGGCCGGCTGCCGGCGAGCGCAGCTCGCGGCGCGGGAAGAGGAGGGCCGGCGCCGGCACCGGCTGGTTTCTCGTCGCGGTGGCTGGAGCGCTGGCGGCGGAGGTGCTGCCGCCGAAGGCCGACTGGTCGATGCCGCCGCAGTCGCCCGGCGTGTTGCCGTAGGTCTTGACCTCTCCGCTCAGCGTGTCGGTCATGGTGAGCGTGAACTGCAGGTTGGTCAGCTCGCCGTAAAAGACCTTGGTCACGCCGCCCAGGTCGAGCGCCTTGACCAGCAGCTCGACGTTCGACGGGTCGCCGAAGGAGAAGAAGCCGGTGCTCGCGGTGCGCGGGATCGCCCGCCCGACGCCGCTCGAGCCGTCGAACTGGTTGGTCCACGAGAGGGTGGCGAGGAAGCGCTTGTTGAGGCAGAGCGCCGTCCGGCTCGTCTTGCAGGCGACGGGCTTCGCGCTCACCGGCCCGTAGAGGAAGTGGATGGCGGCGATGTCGTCGGCGTCGAGGCGCATGCCGCGGCCGTCGTCGTGGATGAAGGCGCGCATCAACGCTTCGTTGGCGGTGTCGGAGGTGCAGCTCCCGGTCGCGGCGTCGCCGCAGGAGTGGCCGAGCCCGAGGGTGTGGCCCAGCTCGTGACCGAAGAGCTCCTCGGCGGCCTTCGAGGGCGAAGGGCTCTCCGCGAAGAAGCAGGAGATGCCGGCGTTGGTGATGGTGTCGGCGCCCTGGATCTCGACCAGGGTGCGGCCGTTGAACGGGAGGGTCGTCGCGGGATCGAACCAGGGTCCGCTGATGGCGAGGAGGCCGCCGGAGGCGCAGCTGAACTTCGAGGGGAGCTCGCCGTTGGGGTCGTTGAAGAGGATCGAGTTGACGCCGTCGAAGGTGGTCAGGCCGCCGGTCGCCGTCGTCGTGCCGCCGTAGACGTAGTGGATGGGCGTGCCGACCGCGCCGGTCCACTGCCGCAGCACGTTCTGATACTCGGTGAAGCCGCCGCCGGCGAGCCCTTCCTGCCCCGCCGCGTTGGCGTAGAAGGTGACGCTCCCCCCTTTCGGGAACGGCCAGCGCAGGTTGAGCCCGTTCTCGACGAAGAGGTTGAACTGCCCCTGGATGTTGGTGAGCGTTCCCGCCGGGAGCTGGGCATCGTAGTCGGGGCTCCGCAGCACGCCGTTGGCGCGGTCGGCGAGCCAGCTCGTGAAGCGCGCCAGATCGCGGGGATGGTCGACCCCGGGCGCCGCCTCCGCTGTGCCGCTCGACGAAGAGAGCTGCCATTGGCTGGCGTCGGCGAGGTTGCGGATGGCGATCTGCTGCCCGCTCGCCTCGATCTCGTGGAAGGCGCCGAGCAGGAAGTGGACGACGGCGTAGGACCCGTCCGGGCGCGGGGTGAGGAAGAGGAGGGCGTTGTCGCCGGCATTGTAGTGAGGGGCGCCCCAGATCTTCAGGCCGAGGCCGTCGGCGCGGATGCCGCCGAGCACGCGGACGGTGAGCGAGCCGCCGGCCGCGTATCCCTTGAGGACGCGGCCGATCTCGATCTCGTAGTCGGTCGCCGGCGCGCCGGTCGCCGGTCCGCGCTCGACCGCGGCGACGCGCCCTTCGACGATGAGCGGCGACTGGTCGGCCAGGGCCTCGTCGGCAACCATGACGAACGAGGTCGCGCGGACGGGCGAGGCGGGTGCGAGGAGCGCGACGAGAGCGGCGAGGAAGCCGACGGAACGACGCGAAAGGGTGACCAAGCGAGAGCTGGCTTGCATGGCGTGATCTCCTGCCGTCGAGGTGAAAGCTGCCGGGCGGGCGACAGCGCTCCGCCGCGGCGATTCGTGGGAGCGGGCGCGTGGCGATCACGCGCGACCGCGTGACCCGTGGAGACGGGCGCGCGCGGCGCGCACCGCCGGCCAGGGACCGCGAACGTTCTAGGGGGAGATCAGGCGAGCGGTGGAGCGCGCGCCAGCGAAGGGCACGCGGGCCGCCAGGGATGCGGGCGGCAGGCGTCGGCCTCGGCCCGCTCGCCGAGAGCGGGGGCCGCGACCTTGGCGACGGCGAGGAGGCGGGCGCCGCCGGTCTGCGAGCGCAGCAGACAGGCCGGGCAGCCGGGGACCTCCTGGGCGAACGACGCTTCGACGTGGGTGCCGGTGATCGGATGCGCCGACTGGGGGACGGCGCGAATCTGGCCGGTGATCGCCGACTCGAATGCCTCACCCGCCGGATGGATCTCGAGCGCGGCCGAGAAGGTGAGCGCGGCGAGCAGCCACGCCAAGAGAGACCTGCTCAGGAGACGCTGTGTCGTGCGCACGGCGATTTGAACTCTAGCACGGCCGGATTGCCGCGCAGGAGCCTCAGCCACAGGACCGGCTCTGTGGTCAGGGGAGGGGGGTCGCGGCGATGCGGAAGCCGATGTCCGTGCGATGAAACTTCAGCGTGAGAGCGACCCGATAAGCCAAGCCGCAAGTTTCTGGATTGTGCTCGAAACTTCCGCCGCGGACGATGTAGTGGTCTCCTCCGACAGGTCCCGTAGGGTCCGTAACCGAGTGATCAGGGTAAGGGCCAAAGAAATCTTCCACCCATTCCGAGACGTTTCCCTCCATATCGGACAGACCGAATCCGTTCGCCGGATAGGTTCCGATCGGCGTCCGATGACCTGGACCACCCTTCACGCCCCCCTTGCCCTCACCGCAGTTGGCATAGCGATAGAGCTCGCGCAGATCGTTTCCGAAGCTGTAGGTCGCGGCGCTGCCACCGCGCGCCGAGTACTCCCACTGTGCCTCGGTCGGCAGGAAGAAGCGGCGCCCGCGATTCTTCTGAGTGAGCCGCGCCACGAACTCTTCGGCCTGCTTCTTCGTGACATCGACCATCGGCAGCTCGCCATCCGCGGAGCTGAGATGCTCGCCGCCACCCATCACCTGATCCCACTCTGCGACGGTCACCTCGTAAGCACCCATGCAGAAGGGCTGGCTGATCGTCACCTGGTGCGCCGGGTATCCCTTCTCCTTGGCGCGGTCAGAGCCCATCTCGAATGTGCCTGGATCGATGGGCACGAAGAGAATGTCGGAGCCTTCCGGCGCGGGGCACTTAGGAGATTGCAGAGCCTTCGTCTGCTGTCTCCGACGGTGCACGGCTTCATTCTCCGACTCACCTTGGGAGCGTACCCAGAGCCAAAGGCTGAGGACTGCGAGCGCGGGGACGATGGCAAGGAGAAGAATCAGCCGGAAGCGGCGTTTAGGCGGCGGCTTCGGCGCCGACTCGGCGAGATCGAACAGCCTGCCATCCGGCGAGCGCAGGTAGAGCACCGGCGCCACCCAGCGGAAGTGGCGATGCTTGGCGGCGAGGGCCAGGCGGGCCTCGGCGACGGCGGCGTCGACCGGGTGGCCTTCGACGAGCGAGGCATAGAAGCGCTCGGCGAAGGTCAGCGCGGCGCGGTCCGGCACGACGAGCTGCATGGCGACGACGGCGGGGATGCTCGAGAGGAGGAGCGTCTGCGCGACGCCGTCGAAGGCGTCGGTCGCGCCGTGGCGCGCTCCGTCGCAGGCGTTGAGAACGACCAGGCGCGGAGGGCGGCCGAGGAGGGTGGCGCCGAGGAGCGACCCTTCGACCGGCACCGACTTCCGCTGCTCGTCCTCGAAATAGAGCCAACCCTCGTTCTGCTCGCGATCGTAGGAGCCGTGGCCGATGAAGTGGAGGATGTGGACCGGGCTCGCCTGGAGCCGCCGGCGCAGCGCGTCGAGGGTCGCCGGCTGCAGGCGATCGATCGTCACCTGTTGAGCGGCGAGGAGCGGCGCCAGAGCCTCCTCGATGCGCTCGATCTCGCGGTCGCTCCTCAGCTTCGGCTGATCGATGGGCGCCGCGACCACCAGGAGGATCGCGAGCGGCAGCCCGGCGCCGAGCGGCGGGGACGCGAGCGGCAGCGGCAGGGAACGGACGATCGGCGTGCCCGCGGCGATCGCCAGAAAGCGCTTGAGCTTGCTGTCGTAGAGGAGCTCCCAAGGCCAGCGCGCGAGCTCCGGAACGCCGCCGAGGTCGAGGCGGATGCGGAGACCCGTCTCTGCGCCTATGGCGCGCGCTCGGCCCGCCGCGAAGAGCGCGCCGACCTCCTTCGCGAAGAGCGCGCCATAGAGTCTGCCGCCGACCGACGCCACCATCTTGCGCGTGGACGGCTGCCACGGGCGCACACGAGCGAGCGCCTCGGCGGGCGGCAGCTCGAGAGCGGCGAGGAGGGCGTCGACCTCCTCGAAAGGCACGGGCAAGGGAAAGCTGCCCTCGGCCTGCCCGACCACCGAGCTCGCCGACACCCTGTAGCTCCGCCCCGCCTTCGTGACGCGGAGGTCGAAGACCTCGTAGGGTTTCACGGTGTGGTCGAGCCTATCAGCCATCGTTCTGCGGCGGCTCGGCCTGGCGCGATGGCTCAGTGGAGCGGCGTCGCGGCGATGCGAAAACCGACATCCATGTGCCGAGACTTGCGGTTTAGCCCTGCGCGTGAAGCGACACCGCAGTTGCCGCGGTAGAAGCTGCTGCCGCGGGCGACATACTTCTCTCCGAAGCGCGGTCCCCGCGGATCGATAGGGTCCTCCCCCTCAGGTTCCACATAGCGATCCGCAACCCACACGGCGGTCTCGATCGGGCGACCGGCGGCGAGGGAGGCATAGAAGCCTTGTGCGAAGGTCACCGCGGCGCGGTTGGTGATCGCGCGCTGCATGGCGACGACGGCGGGGATGCGCTGCTGCAGGAGCCGCTGGGCGACGCCGGTGAAGGCGTCCGTCTCGTCGTGGCGCGCCCCCTCGCAGGCGTTGAGCACGGCGAGGCGGAGCGACGAGTGATCGCGCAGGAGCGAGCCGAGCCGCTCGCCGGCCACCGCCGCCGGCCTCCCCGCTGGATCGGAGAAGAGCAGCGCGCCCTCGCCGTGCGGAGCGCCCGATGCACCGTGACCGATGAAGTGGAGGACGTGGACTGGCTCGCGGGCGAGGCGCGCCTGGAGCGCGAGCAGCGTCGGCGCCTCCAGCCGCTCGAGCCGCAGGCGGCCGCTCTCGATCAGCGGTGACAGTGCCTTTTCGATTCTCGTCCACTCGCTCTCCCCGGCGAGAGGGCTGCGCTCCCGGCCGTCGGCGATGACCGCGAGAATGGTGAGGGGAGGCGCCGCTCGCAGCGGCCGCAGGCTCTGCGCCATCTCCGGGAAGCGCACGATCGGCGTCTCGGCGGAGAGCGCCAGGAAGCGGTGCTCCTCGGGGTGGAAGAGGAGCTCCCACGGCCAGCGCGACAGCTCGGGAACCTCGCTCAGGCGCAGCCGCAGGCGGAGGATCTCGCGATCGGCGGCCGCGTTCAGGCAGGTCTCGAAGCGCTTGCCGAGATCTCCCGAGAAGACGCCGCGATAGAGCTCGGCGCCGAGCTCCATCGCCAGAGCGCGCACCGGCTGCGCCGGCTCCTCGCCGCGCGACGCCCGCTCCAGCGCCGCGGCGAGCCTCTCCATCGCGGCGGGCAGCGAGCGCGGCAGCTTGACGCCGGCCTGCCCCGCCGGCGAGTCGAGAGCCCGCGCTCGATAGCCCTTCCCCGACCGCTCGACGAGCAGGTCGAAATCGCGATAGGGCCTGGCGCCGGCGGCCGGCGGGTCAGGCATCTCCGGCGCGCCGCGGGGCCCGCCGACGGGCGCCGCACGCGGCCTCAGGAGATCGCATAGCCGCGCAGCACATCGCCATCGTCTTCCTCGTCGTCGTCCGCGGCCGAGCGCTGCGGGCCGAGGCGGACGGCCGGGTCGCCGACGACGGCGTAGTTGCGGCTGTCGTTGCGGCCCGTGAAGAGTCGGCCGAGGATCGACTCGTCGACCGCCACGCCGTAGCGCTCGATCTCGAGCTCGGCGGAGAGGTCGGCGGCGAGCTCGGCGTAGCGCTCGCCGAAGCTCTCCATGGCGAAGCCCACCGGGTAGCCGTCGAGCAGGCGGTCGAAGGCGTCCTCGAAGGCCTGGATCGAGCGCCCGTTGACGCCCGGCCAGGCGATCGACTGCGGCCACGCCTTCTCGACATGGCCGATCACCGCCAGCGCACCGCCCCGCGGGTGGCCGAGGAGGCGCTGCGAGAGGCGCGAGACGAAGGCGGCGGGAGCGAGGCTCGCCGGCGGGTCGGTGCGGTGCTCGGGGAAGTCCTCGCGGGCGGGCGTGCCGGCGCTGTAGCAGGCGAAGTGGAAGCTCACCATGCCGCGCAGGTCGGCATCCGAGCCGACGTCCTCGGCGGCGAAGCACTGCTCGGACGGCACCCGGCCGTTCCAGCTCGCGAAGCCGGGGAAGTCCTGGCAGAGGAGCGCTCCCTGGCGCTCGCGCTGCAGCGGATGCGCGGCGCCGTAGCCGACGCCGTGGCCGGCGGTGAACACCAGGGCGGCGGGCTCGCCGCCGCCGAGCAGCGCCGAGAGCCGCGCCTTGGTCGCCGCCTCGCCGAGGGCGGTCGCCACTTCCCAGCCGGGGTTGCGGCGGGCGATCCGCTCGGCGAGCGGCTTGGCGAGGTCGCCTGAGGAGAGATCGGTCGCCGGGTCCTGCGGATGGCGCGGCGCGAAGAGCACCGCCCGGCGCGGCCGCGGCGGCCCGGTCTCCGCCGCCACCACGCTCGCCGCGTAGGCGGCGTACTCGTCGACGGTATCGAAGCAGATGCGGCCGACCGCGTACTCGATGTCGAGCTGGTACTGGAAGCCGAAGGGGATCGTCTCCGGATCGCCGACGATCAGCAGGTAGTAGGGCATGTGCTCCGGATCGGCAGCTCCGGGGGCGACTCCCTGGCGGGTGAGAAAGGCCATCTTGCTCTCGCCGCGGCGGTAGCCTTCGGCGCCGCTGTAGTCGCGGTAGTAGTTGCCGTGGACGCGCGTCGCCTGCGCACAACGGTGCGCCAGCAGACAGCTCATCGCCTCGCGGATCGCCGGCGCCCGCGCATCGTCGGCGGCGAAGATGATGCCCCAGCCGGCCGCTGCGAGGTCGCCGGGATCGCCGGCGCGCAGCCGCCGATACTCGCGGCTCTCCCGCCAGCGCTCGAGCTCGGCGAGGCGCGCGAGGTCGGGCTGCTCGCCGCGCGCCAGCGCCGCCAGCTCGCTCTCGGTGGTGGGCGGAAAGAGGTAACGGCCGGTCTCGCCGTCGATGCCGTTCGAGAAGAGATGTCGGGAGCTCATGGTGTGGCGTGTCGGGCATCGGGCCGGGCCGGCGGTCGCCCGCCGGCCCCGGCCGGACGATCAGACCTCGCGGACCTCGACCGGATAGCCGACCTTGACCGGGCCGCTGTTGGAAGGGCTGCCCTCCTCCGGCGGCGCCACGACGACAGCGGCGGTCTCGGTATCGCCGGCGTCGTCGCCGATCATGACGTCGAAACCGACCTTGTCCGGCTGCTGGACGGATTTCTGACCTTCGTTGGTGGTCCCGGACGAAACCGGCTGATCGCTGTCGCTCATCGCACTCCCCTTTAGGTCATGGGCCGGACGGCCCGATTGTAGGTTCAACCTCCAAAGACACCGGCGGACTCGATTTGTTGTGCGATTTGTTGTGTCGGCATCACGGCTCATCGCCAGTCGCCCTGCAACACGAAGGCAGCCCAGTAGTAGGGAGCCTTCCTCTGCCCCCCTCCATTCCGCACCGCGATCTGGGCGGCGCGGAGCGCCGCCGCCGGAGAGAGCCTCTTCGAGAGGAGGCCGCGATAGAGCTCTTCCATCAGCACCGCGGTGGAGCTGTCATCGGCGTCCCACAGGCTGACCACGACGCGCGGCACGCCGGCATCCATGAAGCCGCGCGTCAGCCCCATCAGCCCCTCGCCGCGTATCTGGGCACCGAGCGCAGTCTGGCAGGCGGAGAGGACGACGAGGTCGGCGGAGAGCCGCAGATCGGGCAGCTCGTAGGCGTGCAGGAAACCGTCGCGCGGCCGGTCCCGTTGGTCGAAGCGGGAGAAGACGAGGCCGCTGAGCTCGGGGTGAAGGGTGTCGAGGAGGCCGTGCGTCGCGAGCTGGAGGTATCGGTAGCGGCGGAGCTCCGGGGAGACCGCCAGCTCGCGGGTGGCGTCGAAGCCGGTCGCCGCGAAACTGCCGCTTCCGAGCGGTGCCAATTTGAGGATCGCCCTGACCTCCCGATCCGTGCCGGGAAGCCGCACCAGATGATCCAGATCGACGTCGCGCGCCGAGCGCACGACGTCGTTCTCCTCGCCGGCCCGCACGCCATGCGGCGCGGCGCGGCGAGAGATCCCCGCGGCCTTCCCAGCCGCGGGCGCCGTGAGGCGGGTATCGTCGGCCTCGAAGACCGGATCGCCGAGGGCGGCGATCAGCTTCGTCGGCGGCGTGCGGGCCGCCACCCGTCGGCGCAGCGGCGCGAGCAGCGACACCGACGGCAGATGGACGATCTCGTGGGTCATGAGGAGGGGCGGCGGATCATCCCCGGCGCCGGCGGCGAGCGCCACCGGATCGGGCAGTGCCGCGAACGGGATGTACTGCAGCGCGCCGTCGGCGACGATCGCCAGGGGCCGGCCGCGCAGCTCATTCGCCACCGGACCGAGGACGAGCCGCGAGAGCTCCGCGGCATCTCCTGCCGCCTGCCTCCGCGTCAGCTTCAACGAGCTTCTGAAACCATCGTACGTCCGCTGGGCGAGATCATCGATCTGCTGGCGACCGGGCAGCCGATAGGCGCGGATCGAGGAGCGGTCGACCGCCCACAGGAAGCTCTCCGGGGTGCCCAGCGAGTAGGCGAGAAGGAGCGTGTCGCCGTCCAGTACCTGGCGCTGGATCTCGCGCAGCGAGAGCGGTTGCGGCCCGGGGAGAGCCGAGGCGACGGCCTGCCGCTGGCGCAGCTGCCCGTCGATCTCCGCGAGCTGCGAGCCGAGCTGGTCGATCCCCTCGTCGAGCGAGGCGAGGCGGGCGCTCGCGGCACCCGCGGATGAAGAGTCGGCCGCGGCGCTCGCGGCGGCGGCTCTCGACGCGGAAAGACGCCGCAACGTCTCCTTCAGCTCGGTCTCCTGCGCCTTGAGCGCGGAGACCGACTCCTCCCCCTGTCGCGGGATGGCCAGCTCGTCGAGCAGCGACCGCGCCCGCGTCCGCTCGGCGACCTCGAACGCCCGCTCGGCATATCCCAGGCCGGGCTCTTTCTCGTCGAGCTCCATCCAGATGTGGATGGCGAGGTCGTATTCGTCCTGCCGCGAGGCGAAGAAGAACTGGCGGAAATCGCTCCCCGCGGGCCGCGTGCGCAAGCTTTCGATCTGCCGAAGCGAGCGGGCGATCGCCCTTTGCGCCTCCGCCAGCCGTCCGCTCCGCTCGTAGGCCTCCGCGGTGCCGAAGAGCACGGCGGCCACCGCCTCGGAATCGCGGAGTCGACCATAGATCTGCCCCGCGCGGGTGAAGCAGGCGAGCCCTCGCTCGGTGTCGCCCATCTCGCTGTAGGTGGCGCCAAGATTGCCCAGCGCGTTGCCCTCCCCCGGGTCGTGCGCCGCGTGAGCCGTCCTGCGAGCCCATTCCAGCACCGCGGCGGCTTCCTTGAGCTGGTGCTGCTGCAGCTTGACGAAGCCGAGGCCGTTGGCGGCGGCGATCTCGTCCGCTGGATCGCAGCCGTGAGCGAAGCCTTTCGCCTCCGCGAACCCGCGCGCCGCCTGCGGCCAGTTCTTGAGCCCGACCTCCGCGGTGGACTCGACCTGGAGCGCTTGCGCGCGGGAGACATCCTGCCGCAGCATCGCGAGCGCCGCCTCGCTCTCCTCGACGGCCTTGGCATAGTCGCCGACCGAGAGGCGGATGTGGGCGATGCGGGCGACCGATTTGGCGCGCTCCTCGTCGAGGCGGAGATCCGCCATCCGCCACCATGCCCCGTCCTCCAGATCGAGAGCCGTTCTGTACTGCCCGCGCAGCCGGTAGACCTCCGCCTGGTTGCCGATCGCCACGCTCCAACCGCGCTCGTCGCCGAGACGCCTCGCCTGATCGGCCGAGAGGCGATAGAAGCGCAGCGCCGCCTCCGCCTTGCCGCTCCGTTCGAACGCCAGGCCGATGGCATCGAGCAGAGCATCCCCCTCCCAGCGGTCGCGCCAAGCTCGGCTCAGTGGCATGAGATGGTCGAGGGCCTCGGCGTAGCGCTTGCGCCTCTCGGCGACCTGACCCAACCGATACCGCGCCAGGGAGCCGCGCTCGACGTCTCCCGCTCGCGCCGCCAGCCTGAGCGCCCTTCGGTAGCTCGTGCTCGCCCGCGCGAGCTCGCCCGGCCCGCAGGCGAGGCGATGGTGATCTCCCTCCCAGAGCGCCTCCGCCGCCGCAGCTCGCCGCCGGTCGGCCGCCGTCGCCGCGTGCAACGGATCGACGTGGAGCCGGTAGCCGCCGGTACCCTCGGTGTCCTCGATCTCCAGCAGATAGTCGCCGCCGACCTCGGCCACCGCGAACAGGTCCTCCATCCCACCGACGCCGTTGGGGCTGTCGACCTCGAGGAGCTCTCTGCTCGCGGGGTACCGCAGAGCGAGCCTCACATCAGCACCCCGCTGCAGGACGGCAACGTGGAGGACATTGCCCACCGCCAGCCGGATGCTGTAGGAGTGGGTCTTTCCCTGAGGGATCGCGCGCTCGATCGTCGAGCCGGCGACGAGAGCCGTTGCCCGGGACGCGGTCACGGCAGGGTGCGCCGGCGGGGCCGGCGCCGCCGTCGCGAAGGCGACGAGACAGCCGACCGTGGCGGCGGTGGAGAGGGCGAGGCGCGCCGACATGTCCTCTCGTCAGTCTCTGGGCCGCTTCCCGCCCGCGTCGCGCGGCTCAGGGGGCGACGACGGTGAAGGCGAAGTCCTGCAGGGGGCGCCGCTCGCCGCCTGTCGTCGTGGAGAGGATGATCCGGTAGCCGCCGGGCGGCAGGCGGCCGGCGGGGAGAGAGACGGAGAAGAAGCCGCGCTCGTCGGGGCGGGCGGCGCCGCGCCAGCGGGTGCCGCCATCCGCGCCGCGGATCTCGACCTCGTAGGGCGGCGAGGGCCCGGCGAGAGACGGCTCGAGGAGCAGGATCGCTGGGCGACCGGCGGCGATCCGCTTACCCTGCGGCGCGCCGCCGCGCGTCGTCACATCGCCGGGCAGCAGCTCGGCGACCACCGCGTCGGCGCGCGGCCGTGCGAGGGCCTCCAACTGGCTGTGCAGCGAGATGGCCCGATCGCCGAGGCCGGCGACGGCGAGGAGGAGCGCCGCGGCGAGGGACCAGGGGAGGATGCGAGACTCCGCCCAGCGGCTCGGAGGCCACGGGCCGAGCACCGCCCTCTTCCGCCGCGTATCGGGCTCGCCCTCCTCGAGCCGGCGCCGATCCGCCAGGCGCGGCGCCAGCTCGCTCCAAGCGGCATCGACCTCCTCGGCGAGCAGGCCAGCCTCGGCAGCCGCCGGCGCCGCGAAGGCCTCTTCCTGGAGCAGGAGGTCGGCGCACTCGGAGCAGAGGGCGAGGTGGTCGCGGACCCTCTCCACCTCGTCAGCCGCCAGGCGGCGCTCGCGGTAGGCGGCGAGCTCGCCCAGGACGAGGTGCGGCCCCAGGTGGCGCCGCTCGCGCTCGGCCAGCGCGTGGAGCGCCGGCGCGAGCGCGGCCTTCGGAGCGCTGGGGTCCACGAAGCCCGGTGCCTCCTCAGTAGACCAGATCGTCGAAGTAATCCCCCAGGCGCTCCTTGAGCTGCTGGCGCGCCTGATAGAGGTGAGCCTTCACCGTGTCGACCGACACCTGCAGGATGTAGGCGATCTCCCGGTACTTCATGTCGCCCTCGACCCGCAGCATGACGCAGCGCCGCATCTGCGCCGGCAGGCTCTCCATGGCGGCGTAGAGACGCTCTATCATCTCATCGCTCAGCACCCGGTCGAGCGGCCCCTCGGCGTCCGCCGTCCGGCTGCGGCCGTCGCGGCGGGCGGCGGTGAGGTCGCTCTCGGTGACGTCCTCCCAGGCGACCTCCTGGGCGTCGCGCTTGAGCGTCGCCAGAGTCCGCAGGCGGTTGCGATAGATGTTCGTCGCGATCTTATAGAGCCAGGTCTCGAAGCGGGCCTCGCCGCGGAAGCCGGCGAGCTTGTTGTGCACTCGCAGGAAGGTCTCCTGCGCCAGATCCTTGCTCTCCTCCGGCGAGAAGCCGCGGCGGACGAAGAAGCGGTAGACCTTGACGAAGAAGAGCTGGAAGAGCTTGCGGAAGCTCTCCTCCCGACCGGAGCCGTCGCCCCGGCGCCACTCCTCGACGAGCCTGCTGCCGGCGCTCGACTCCCCGGAGTCGGCGGGCGGCGCGAGGAGCGGATCGATCGGTCGGCGCACGAGCAGCGCCGCGACAGAGCCCCAGTGGGGCAACGAGCTGACCGACTGCAGTCCCTGGATGGCGTTCATCGGATTTCAATCTCCAGCACACACGGAAGTACGGTGAGCAGCAAGCCGGCGCCCGGTCACTGGCGTCAGCGGCGGTCGAGCGGATTGAGCTGATGCAGGCGGTCGAGGGCGACGAGGGTCTGCTGCGCCGCGGCGAAGGCGAAGGCGAGAGGCGCCGCCTCACAAGGCGTCGCGAAGGGGATGCCGGCGATCCGCTCGAGCCGGCGGCTCAGCTCCGAGCGCTGCCGCGCCAGCTCGGCGCGCGAGGTCCTGAGGCCG
The DNA here is from genome assembly GCA_963755825.1 of uncultured Acidobacteriota bacterium. Classification (GTDB taxonomy): domain Bacteria; phylum Acidobacteriota; class Thermoanaerobaculia; order Multivoradales; family UBA5704; genus DATBQN01. The sequence continues at coordinate 369,360 of CAVWLA010000003.1, forward strand.
CCGCCGTGCGCCGCGAGGGCGCGGGCGCCGCGCCGCGCCGCCGCGGTGCGCGCCCGCACGTAGGCCGCGGCGGCGGCCTCCGCCGCGCGGCGCAGGTGCTCCAACCGGTCGATCTCTAGCTCGATCTCCCGGTTATCTTCCCGCTCGGTGCACAAAGCTTCGCTGCGCGGATCCATCCGATCGGCCTCCCCGGCCGCGGCCGCTGCCTGCACCGGCCCGCGGCCGGCCGCCCTGTCGTCGTCTCTCCCTCAACGCGAGGAAAGGGCGCGCGCAGGCTCGCGCAATGAGCGGACGAGGGACCGCTCGCGGCGACGATCGGCCGGGGAGAGGAGACGAGGCTGGAGGGGGGCGCCGGCGGCGCCGGGGAGCTAGGTCGGCGGCAGCAGGCGCACGATGACGGCGACCTTGGTGCCGTCTTTGGGCAGCAGATCGGTGCGGGCGCGGAAGCGGGCGGGGTCCCGCGTGTAGTCGCGCACGGTGTAGCGGGCGTTGCCGAGCTTGCTGCCCGGACAGGAGTAGAGGCAGACGATACAGCCCGAGCGCCACGCCTCGATGTTGGCGCGGTGGCCGCCGAAGCGGAGCTGGACGCCGCGGCTGCCGGCGGGGGCGCCGCGGTCGAGGATCAGGTCGCCCAGGGGGACCGGCTGCGCTCGGCCCGGCAGGCGGACGAGCACCTCGACCGGCGGGCCGGCGATCACCCGGTCGGGCGCCGAGCTCTGCGCGTTGTGCCGCTCGTCCCAGCTCGCCAACCCCAGGCCGTTGCCGGGCTTGGCGCCGAGCGCCTCGAGGGCGTCGAGCACCTGGATGTCGGTGACGTCGGCGCGGAGGAGCGCGGCGTGCGCCGAGCGGCCGCCGCGCCAGACGACGGCGTGGTAGCCGGGCATCATGAGCGGGTTGTCGAAGGAGCCGGCGGTGAGCGTCGCCGTGAACTCGATCTCGGTGGGCGACAGGCGGGTGATCTGGCCGGCGGGCTCGCTCGCCGCCCTGGCGCGGGCGACGGCGAAGGACAGCCCGGCGGCGGCCGCGAGCGCGGCCGCCGTCCAGGCGATGAGGGCGAGGGGAGACCTCGGGCGTCGCACCGTGAGTGGGCTCGAGCGCCGCGCGGAGCGGCCGCCCTAGCTCCCCTTCTTCATGGTGTCGGGCACCGTCTGCTGGTTGGCCTCGACGGAGATGGTGATCTTCACGTCGTCGCCGAGCATCATGCCACCGGAGTCGAGGGCGCGGTTCCACTGCACGCCGTACTCCTTGCGGTCGATGGTGAACTCGCTGCCGAAGCCCGCCTTGTCGCCCTTCGGCGTCTTCATCGTGCCGAGGACGGTCACCGGGATGGTGACGATCTTGGTGACGCCGTGGATCGTCAGGTTGCCGGTGACGGAGAGGGTGTTGGCGTCCTTCGCCTGCACGCTCGAGCTGGTGAAGGTGAGGGTGGGGAACTTCTGGGCGTCGAAGAAGTCGGGCGACTTCAGGTGGTTGTTGCGGTCGGGGTTGTCGGTCTCGATCGACGCCGTCTGCGCCGTGAAGCTGACCGAGGACGCCGCCGGGTTCTGCTTGTCGTACTTGATCGTCCCCTCGAACTCCTTGAAGCGGCCGGGGACGGTCGACAGGAAGTGGCGGATGGAGAAGCCGACCGAGCTGTGGTCGGGGTCGACCTTGTAGGTCTGCGGCGCCGCTGAGACGAGGGCGGGGAGGGCGAGGGCCAAGAGCAGCGCGGGGACGAGAACCTTTTTCATACGAGAGCCTCCAGTCGAAAGGGGCTCGGCACGGGTCGCCGTGATCTCGAGCCGGCAGAATGTGTGTTCTAACACCAGAACCACGGCGATTCTACAGTTATTTCTGCCAGCCTGCGCCGAGCCGGCCGGCGGCCTCGGCCCGTGGGTCCCGCCCGCCGCCGGCCCGGTTCACGCCGGCGGGCTCGACCTCAGGCTGGTGCCAGCGCCCTCAAGCCTGGACCGGGTCGACCTTCTCCGGGTCGATCCCCAGCTCCCCCACCGCCCGCGCCACCACCTCGCGCTCGATCGCGCCGCAGCGGGCGAGGCGGCCGAGAGCGGCGAGGACCACCGACTCGGCGTCGACCTCGAAGAAGCGGCGCAGGGCCTCGCGGGTGTCGCTGCGGCCGAAGCCGTCGGTCCCCAGGCTGTAGAAGCGCCCCGGCAGCCAGGGGGCGATCTGGTCGGGCACCGACTTCATGTAGTCGGAGACGGCGACGATCGGGCCGCTCTCGTTCTCGAAGAGCTCGACGACGTAGGGCTTCCTCGCCGGCTCGCCGGGGTGGAGGAGGTTCCAGCGCTCGACCTCGAGGGCCTCGCGGCGGAGCTCCTTGTAGCTCGTGGCGCTCCACACGTCCGCCGCGACGCCGTAGCGCTCGGCGAGGATCCCCTGGGCGCGGATCGCCTCGCGCAGCAGCGAGCCGCTCCCCAGCAGGTGGACGCGCGGCCGGCCGTCGCCGCCCTCGGCGCGGCGCAGGTTGTAGAGGCCCTTGAGGATGCCCTCCTCGGCCCCCTCCGGCTTCGCCGGCATCGGGTAGTTCTCGTTGCCGAGGGTGAGGTAGTAGAAGATGTCCTCGCGGTTCTTCACCATCCGCCGCAGGCCGTCCTCGAGGATCACCGCGACCTCATAGGCGAACGCCGGGTCGTAGGTGACCAGGTTGGGGATGGTGCTCGCCAGGACGTGGCTGTGGCCGTCCTCGTGCTGCAGCCCCTCGCCGTTCAACGTCGTCCGCCCCGCCGTGGCGCCGAGCAGGAAGCCGCGGGTGCGCTGGTCGGCCGCCGCCCAGATGAGGTCGCCGATGCGCTGGAAGCCGAACATCGAGTAGAAGATGAAGAAGGGAATCATGTCGACGCCGTGGGTGGCGTAGGCGCTGCCGGCGGCGATGAAGGAGGCCATCGAGCCGGCCTCGGTGATGCCCTCCTCCAGGATCTGGCCGTCGGTCTTCTCGCGGTAGTAGAGGAGCATGTTCTTGTCGACCGGCTCGTAGACTTGGCCGACGTGCGAGTAGATGCCGAACTGCCGGAAGAGCGACTCCATGCCGAAGGTGCGCGCCTCGTCGGGGACGATGGGGACGATCTGGCGGCCGATGTGAGGATGCTTCATGAGCTGCGTCAGCATGCGGACGAAGGCCATGGTGGTCGACACCTCGCGGTCCGACCCCTCGAAGAACTCCTTGAACAAGGCGCGCTCGGGGACCGGCGAGGGCTCGGTCTTCACCCGCCGCGTCGGCACGAAGCCGCCGAGCCGCTCGCGATGGTCCCGCATGTACTGGACCTCGAGGCTGTCGGGCGACGGGCGGTAGAACGGCGCCTCGTGGAGCTCGGCGTCCGACACCGGGATGTCGAAGCGGTCGCGGAAGATGCGCAGCTCCTCCTCGGTGAGCTTCTTCTGCTGGTGGGCGACGTTCCTCCCCTCCCCCGCCTCCCCCAGCCCATAGCCCTTGACGGTCTGCGCCAAGACGACGGTCGGCTGGCCGTGATGCTCGACCGCCGCCTTGAAGCCGGCGTACACCTTCGCCGGGTCGTGCCCGCCGCGGCGGAACTCGTGGAGCTGCTCGTCGGTGTAGCCGCGGACGAGCTCCAAGAGCTCCGAGTGCTTGCCGAAGAAGTGCTGGCGGAAGTAGCTCCCCGCCTCGACGGTGTACTTCTGCAGCTCGCCGTCGACCACCTCGTTCATGCGCTGGATGAGGAGGCCGGTGTGGTCGGCCTCGATGAGGCGGTCCCAGTCGTCGCCCCACAGCACCTTGATGACGTTCCAGCCGGCGCCGCGGAAGGCGGTCTCCAGCTCCTGGACGATCTTGCCGTTGCCGCGCACCGGCCCGTCCAGGCGCTGCAGGTTGCAGTTGATGACGAAGACGAGGTTGTCGAGCCCCTCGCGCGCCGCGAGGGTGATGGCGCCCAGGGTCTCCGGCTCGTCGGTCTCGCCGTCGCCCAGGAAGGCCCACACCCGCCGACCCTCGGTGTCGGCGATGCCGCGGTCCTTGAGGTAGTGGTTGAACTTCGCCTGGTAGATCGCCTGGATGGGCGACAGGCCCATCGACACCGACGGGTACTCCCAGAAGTCGGGCATCAGCCACGGGTGGGGGTACGACGAGAGGCCGCCGCCGGGCGCCAGCTCGCGGCGGAAATTCTCCATCTGCGCCACGTCGATGCGCCCCTCGACAAAGGCGTGGGCGTAGATCCCCGGCGAGCCGTGGCCCTGATAGAAGACGATGTCGCCGTCGAAGCCGCCGGGACCGCGGCCGCGGAAGAAATGGTGGAAGCCGACCTGGTAGAGCGTCGCCGAGGAGGCGAAGGTCGAGATGTGGCCGCCCAGGCCGGGCGATCGCTTGTTCGCCCGCACCACCATCGCCATGGCGTTCCAGCGCACCAGGCTCTTGATGCGGCGCTCGATGGCGCGGTCGCCGGGGTAGGCGGGCTGCTTGGCGAGGGGGATGGTGTTGATGTAGGGGGTGTTGCCGGTGAAGGGGAGGGTGACGTTCCTCTCGTGCCCCTTCTCGAGCAGCTTGCGGAGCAGGTACTGCCCGCGCTCGCCGCCTTCGAGGTCGACCACCTGCTCGAAGGCGGACAGCCACTCCTCGGTCTCCTCGACGTTCGTATCGTCACCCCCGCGGTACCAGTTCAGGGGGGATTTGGTCTCCATGCTCATCCGGTCGGGCTCCTCTCGGGCGATTCTCCGCGGTCGCGGAGCGCCTCCATTGTTCCATGTCTACGCCATGGCTGTCAGGCGCGGCCGGCGAGCCGCGACCGTCAGGGGACGGCGAGCAGCTCGCTGTCGAGGTCGCCCAGCTGGCGGCGGAAGTCGGCCTCGAGAGCGGCCTTGCGTTCGGCGGGGAGGAACGAGCAGCGCAGGGCGGCGAGCGAGAAACCGGCGAGCTCGGGGGCGCCGTAGCCGAAGGTCTCGGCGAGGCGCAGGTACTCGCGCGAGAGGTCGGTGTCGAAGAAGGGCGGATCGTCCGAGTTGACGGTCACCACGGCGCCGCCGCGGCGGAGGCGGTCGAAGGGGTGCTCGGCGAGCGACGGCACCACCCCCAGGCAGACGTTCGAGCTCGGGCAGACCTCGAGCGGGATGCCGCGGGCGGCGAGCTCGGCGACCAGCGACGGGTCCTCGACCGCGCGCACCCCGTGGCCGATGCGCTCCGGCTCGCAGACCTCGAGGACCGAGCGCACTGACGCCGGCCCGGCGTGCTCGCCGGCGTGGGCGACGCGGTGGAGGCCGGCGGCGGCGGCGGCCGCGAAGTGGCGGCGGAACGGCTCGTTGGGGAAGCCCGCCTCGATCCCCGAGAGGCCCAGCGCGACGACCCCGCGGCCCTGCCCGGCGAGCGCCCATTCGAGGGTGACGTCGGCGCGGCCGACGTCCATGTTGCGGACGATGTCGGGGATGAGCTTGACGGCGACGCCGTGGCGCCGCTCGCCCTCGGCCATCGCCTCGTCGAGCGCCTGGCGCACCTCGCCGGCGACCGCACCCGCTGCGACGTGGGTCGAGATGGTGAAGTGGATCTCGCTGTAGACGACGTTCTGCGCCGCCTGCTGGGCGATGACGTCGAGCATGAGGAGCTGGAAGTCCTCGGGCGCCCTGAGCGAGCGCGAGCAGGTCAGGTAGACGTCGACGAACTGGCCGAAGTCCTTGAAGCGGAACCAGCGCTGCAGGCCCGCCTCGTCGTCGGCCGGCAGGCTGACGCCGTTGCGCCGCGCCAGGGCGAGCAGCACCGCCGGCCGCATGCTCCCCTCGAGGTGGACGTGGAGCTCGACCTTCGGCATGCGGCGGACGTAGCGCTCGAGGCGCCGGCCGCTCGGCGCAGGGCCGCTCAGCCGGGCACCTCCACACGGGCCGCCGCCGGCGCCGCCGAGCCGGGCCGCAGCCGCTGCCGGAGCCGCTCGAGGACCGCCTCGGGGACCAGCCCGGCGAGATCGCCGCCGAGGGCGTAGACCTCCTTCACCAGGCGGCTCGACAGGTAGCTGTAGTCCTCCCGCGGCATCATGAAGACGGTCTCCACCCGCGGGTTGAGGCGGCGGTTCATCAGAGCCATCTGGAACTCGTACTCGAAGTCCGAGACGGCGCGCAGGCCGCGCACCACCGCCCGCGCCCCCACCCGGTCCATGAAGTCGACGAGCAGCCCCGAGAAGCTCTCCACCCGGCAGTCCGGCCACTGCGCCACCCGCTCCTGGATGATCTCCACCCGCTCGTCGACGCTGAAGAGCGGGCTCTTGCCCTCGTTCTGGAGGACGGCGATCAGCACCTCGTCGAAGAGCGGGCGGCAGCGCTCGATGATGTCGAGGTGACCGTTGTGGATGGGGTCGAAGGACCCGGGATAGACGGCGATCCGCTGGGGCATCGGGAGCTCCGCGCGCGCTCAGTGTCGGTGCGACAGGTCGTAGGTGGCGACATTGTACGCGGCGTCGGTCACCCGCAGCAGCACCATCGCCCCGGCCCTCGCCGGCGGCGGCAGGAGGAGCGTCTCCGTCTGCGCGTCGAGGAGGCCGTCCGCCGGCACCGCCGGCTTCCATTCGCCGGCGTCGACCGAGTAGACCGCCTCGCGGATGGGCGACAGAGCGTCGTGCACCGAGACCTGCAGCTTGCCGCCCTTCTCCACCACGCCGGTGAGGGCGGGCGGCGTCTGGTCGATGACCACCGGCTCGCTCACCTGCACCGCGGCGAGGCCGCTGCCGGGGTCGTTCGCCTTGCGGTCCGCGGCGACCAGCCGGAAGCGGTAGACGCCGTCCGGCAGCACCGTGGCGTCGAAGCTGTAGTGATCCTCCTCGACGTCGTCGACCATCTTCAGCCAGCCGGCGTCCGCCGCGGGGTCGGCCGTCGTTGGCGACCCCGCGGGGCGGAAGGAGAGGGCGTAGACCAGCTTGTCGTCGTTGGGGTCGGAGGCCGTCCAGCGCAGCGTCCGATAGCCCTTCTTCCACAGCGTCTTCGAGCGGCCGGTGTCGTCGGCGGCGGTCTCCAGGGTGTTGAAGATGCCGTCCTTCGCCGGGTGGGCCGGCTCGTAGGCCTGGGTGCCGGGGTTGAAGGTCGCCGGCACCATGATCTGTCCCGGCTCGAGCGCCGTGAAGCTGTCGATGCGCGGCTTCAGGTTCTCCTGCCGGTAGGAGAGCTCGGTGGCGTAGAACCGCGGCGACGGGCCGGAGCTCGCCGCGAGCTCCGCCCGCCACTGGATGTAACGGCCGCGGGGGAGATGGGCGAGCGACACCTCGGCGGTCCTGGAGGCATCGGCGGCCGGCGTCCAGGGCGACCAGGTGCGGTCGGGCTCGCCGCTCATGCCGGTGCGGAAGGAGAGACGGACGGCGCTGCCCGCCGGCGCCTCGCCGCGCCAGCGGAAGCTGCCGAAGCTCGCCACCTGGCCGGCGTCGAGGGTGGCGCTGGTATAGGTGCCGTGCGCCTCGCGGTCGGCGGTCACCCGGTAGAGGGCAGCGGCGTTGGTGGTGGCGAAGGTGGGGCCGGGGCTGCCGGGGAGCAGGGCGACGATCTGCCGCTCGTCGACGTCCTTCTCGAGCAGCATCTGGTCGTTCGCCCAGCGGTAGAGCTTGCCCTCGAGGCCGGTGCCCACCCACAGCGCGCCGTCCTGCCAGAGCAGCGAGTAGATGGTGTCGTCGGCGAAGCTCCACAGCCGCTCGACGACCCCCGAGGGCGAGATGTGGAGGAGCTCGCTCTTGGCGGTGCCCTTGGCGGGGGCGACGACGGCGGCGCCGGGATCGCCCTCGACGCTGACGCTGACCGTCGGCTGCGGCTCGGCGGAGCGGCCGCGCCGGCCGCCCGCTCCCGCTCCCGGGCCGCCGCCCGCGGCGCCCGGCGGCGCCGGCGACGGGCTCGCCGCCGCCGGCTTGGTGAAGTCGCTCAGGCTGGAGTCCGCGGCGACCACCGCGGCGTAGAGGCTGCCGTCGGGCCCGGCGGCGAGGGCCACCACCTCCGGCTCGACGGCGTCGTAGACCGTCCGCGCCTGGCCGTCCTTGCCGACGCGGAGGATCAGCCCCTCGCCGGCGGTGCCGACGACGACGTCGCCGCCGGGGAGCGGCAGGAGCGAGCGCAGGTGGGTGTCCTCGCTGTCGTAGAGCACCCTACCCTGGCCCTTCCCCTCCACCCGGAAGAGCTTGCCCTGGGTGCCGGTGGCGACGAGGAGGGCGCCGTCGGCGCCGCGGGCGAGGGCCCAGATGTAGGTCTCGCCGGGATCGAAATAGACCTCGGCCTTGCCGTACTCGGAGCCCTTGGCGCCCCCATCCCGCGCGCGCGGGATGCGGTAGACCTTGCCGCGCGGCGAGGTGCCGGCGAAGACGGTGCCGTCGCGATCGGCCCACACCGCGAAGACCTCGGGCTCGGGGGCCGCGAAGAGCTCGCTCACCTTCCCTTGGCGGTCGATCGCCAGCACCTTGCCGGAGCTGCCGGTGCCGACGACCCAGCCGTCGGGGAGGTCGGCGGCGGCGAAGAGGAAAGGCTCGCCGATGGCGGTCAGCCGCGCCGTGCGCGGCGCCAGCTCGACGCTCCCCAGGGCGTCGACGCTCACCCCGGAGAGGGTGCCGGCGAGGAAGGCCGACTGGCTCTGGGTGCGGAAGATCTTCACCTGCGTGGCGCCCGCCGGGGCCGTGGCGGCGAGCGCGGCGAGACCGGCGGCGAGGCAGACCAACGACCGGATCTGCGATCGGAGCGAGCTCATCGGCCGCTCCCCGCGACGGCGCCCGACCGGGCGCCCGGTGCCGGCGGCGCGGCTGGAGCCGGGGCGGGAGCGTTCCCACCGCGGCTCGCCGGTCCCTCCTTGCCCCCCGTCTCGCCGGGCGGCAGGGCCTCCCGCCGGCGGACGTCGAGGTCGACCTTGACCAGGCCGTCGATGGGCGCCGGCAGGCGCTCGACCTGCTGCTGGGCGATCGCCATGCGCAGCGGCACGGCGCTCCCCGACGCGGCGGCCGTCCACAGCGAGCGCACCGAGGCAGGCAGCCGCGGCATCGCCTCGCCGGCGACGGAGAGCCCGGAGCCGCCGAAGACCCCCATCACCACCAGATCGCGCCGCGAGTGGAAGGAGCGCAGCAGGGCGAGAGCCTGGTTGAAGGAGAGCGGCTCGCCGGGCTGCAGCGAGAGGCGCGCCGCGTCGGCGCTGGCGCCATCGCCGACGAGCAGCGAGTAGCGGCCGTCCGGCAGATCCTCGGGGAGATGGACGGAGGTGGTGCGGCGATAGCGGTCGCCGCGATAGGGCACGAGGTCGATGTCGAGGGTCACCGTGTCTCCGGGCCGCACCACGGCGTGGTCGGCATGGGCGTCGACGAGGGTCGCCGAGCGGATCTTGGCCGACTGGGTCAGCCGCACGTCGATCGACTCGATGCGCACCTTCTCGAGCGGGTTCTGCGTCAGGTACGAGGCGAGGGCGATGACGAACGACGCCGTCTCGCTGCCGGCGGTGTCGCCGTCGAAGCTCTGGCGGATGTCGAGGTCGCCGTGGCCGGCGAGGCGGAAGCGCGCCTCGAGGTCGAGCCCCTGCGGGCCGCTCGCGTAGCTCGCCGAGTCGAGGCCGGCGGTGAGCGAGCTGCCGACGAGGAGCGGCATGAGCTGCGGCAGCGCGGCGAGCCGCATGTGGAAGGTGTGCGGCACCGGCCCGACGACCTCGAGCGTCATCGGCACCATCGGCGCGGTGAGCCCGAGGCGGCCCTCGATCCCCACCTGGCGGTCCTGCTCGAAGGCGCCGACGACGTCGCCGATGTTGGCGATCTTGAACGACGAGTACTGGCTGGCGAGGACGGTGACGACGTCGGCCGTCGCCATCGGCACGCGCACCGGCCCGAGGCCGAGGAAAGGGTGGCCGAAGGCGAAGATCTGGTCGCCGATGCGGTCGGTGACGGTGCCGGTCGCGGCAAGCGAGAAGTCGCCGTCGACGAGGACGGCGGAGACCGAGCCGCCGGGGATGAGCTTCGCCGGGTCCGCCGGGCCGGGCGCGTGGCCGACGACCGTCGCCTGCGCCGACCGAGCGCCGTCGATGCCCCCGCCTCCTGCCGCCGCCGACGTGCGGCCGCCGGGCGCCACGTTGCCGAGCGCCGTCTTCAGCAGGGCGAGCGAGCCCTCGCCGAAGCCGGCGGCCGACCACTGGAGGGCGGGGACGGCGCCGGCCAAGAGGTGCGGTTGGAGCGCCTTCCACTGGCGCTCGAGGAGGTCGGCCGGGATGCGGGCGGCGGCGAGGTCGGCGAGCCCCACCGGCGGCAGCGGCGGTGCCGGCGCCGGCACCGGGTTCGGCGCCTCGATGGGGGGCACTCTCGATTTCACTCCCGATTGCACTCCCGAAATGCGGTGCATCGATTCGATCGGGGTGATGCCGGCGATCGCCTCGCGCGAGAACGGCCAGCCGAAGGCCACCGCGCCCGCCAGGCGGCCGTCGAGGAAGACCGGGCTGCCGCTCATGCCGGCGACGACTCCGCTCTGCTCCAACCCCTTGCCGGTCAGCCGCGCCAGGATGTAGCTGGTGTCGGGGCTGACGTTGCGCATGACGCCCACCACCTCGACCTCGAAGCGCTCCGGCACGGCGCCGGCGAAGACGGAGAGGCCGTAGCCGCGCTGGCCGACGCGCACCTCGCCGAGGTCGATGGTGGGGAGCGGCGCCCCGAGGGCCTGCACGGGGGGGACCGGGGCGGGGAGCGGCGACGAGGGCAGCGGCGGGGCGGCGAGCGCCGCCGCGGGGAGCAGCCCCAGCAGGGACGACAGCAGCAGGAGGCGGGGGGCGCGGAGCGGGGTCATGGTCGATCCTCGGTCTTCCTCGGCGGGCCGCCGGCGGCCGCGCCGTCCACGTTCGTTCCTACAACACGCCCACCCGGCCATTTCTTCGCCGCGGCCTCGGCGAGGAGCGCCGCGAGCTCGGCCGGCGGAAAGGCGCCGGCGCGGAGCACCTCGAGGCCGCCCGGCGTCGGGCGCACCAGGGTCGACGGCGGACCGCCGGCGAGGGTGCCGCCGTCGACGAGGGCGGCGTCCTCGCCGGCGAGGAGCGCCGCCGCCGCCGCCGCCGTCATCGCCGGCTCGCCGCCGCTCGGGTTGGCGCTGGTCGCGGTGAGGCCGCCGCCGAGCTCTCTCAAGAGGGTGCGCAGGCGGGGGTGGCGCGGTACGCGCACGGCGAGGGAGAAGAGGCCGGCCGCGGCGGGGAGGGGTCGGGCGATGGGGAGGACGGCGGTCAACGCGGCGGGCCAGCGGCTGGCGAGCATGGCGAGTATAGGCAGGTCGGGATCGATTCCCAAGGCGGCGAGCTGGTCGACGCCGGCGACCACCACCGGCAGCGGCATGCCCGCGTCGCGCGCCTTGATCCGATAGACCGCCTCGACCCCGCGGCGGTTCCAGGGGTCGACCGCCAGGCCGTAGCTCGACTCGGTGGGGATGGCGAGGACGCCGCCGCGGGCGAGGAGGGCGGCGAGCGGCGCCACCGGCTCGCCGAAGCGCCAGACGAGGAGCGGGCTCACGGCGCGGCGCGCGGGCGGCGCGCGGCGCGTACCGGCGGCGCCGTCGCCGCCCCGGCGCCGGCGAGCGGCGCCTCGTCGGGCCGCCCGGCGGCGGCGATCAGCTCGCGGGCGTGGGAGAGCGAGAGGGCGGTCACCTCGCTGCCGGCGAGCATGCGCGCCACCTCCTCCACCCGCGCCGCCGCCGGCAGCTCCTCGACGGCCACCGCGGTGCGCCCGCCGGCCACCTGCTTGGCCACCCGGAAGTGGAGATCGGCGTGGCTCGCCACCTGGGGCAGGTGGGTGACGGCGAGGATCTGGCCGCCGCGGGCGAGCCGCTGCAGCTTCTTGCCGAGCGCCGCCGCCTGGGCGCCGCCGACGCCGGCGTCGACCTCGTCGAAGACCAGGGTCGGCCGCCCCGCCTCGCCCTCACCGCGGGCGGCGAGCTGGAGGGCGAGGTAGATGCGCGACAGCTCGCCGCCCGAGGCGATGCGCGCCAGCGGGCGCGGCTCCTCGCCGGGGTTGGGGGCGAACTGGAAGCTCACCTGGTCGATGCCGGCGGGCCCGAAGTCGACCGGCTCGCCGGCGACCTCGAGCGGGCTCCCCTCGCGGCGCCGGTGCTCGAGGCCGACGGCGAGCCGCGCCCGGCCGAGCCCGAGGTCGGCGAGCTCGCCCTCGATCGCCGCGGCGAGCGCCGCCCCCCAGGCGGCGCGGGCCGCCGAGAGCGCGAGCGCCGCCTCGCGGTAGGCGGCGAGCGCCGCGGCGGCCCGCTCGGCGAGCGCGCCGTGGTCCTCGCCGTCGCCTTCGAGCTCGGCGATCTCGGCCTCCATCTCGGCGCGCCGCGCCAGCACCTCGGCGGCGCCGCCGCCGGCGCCGGCGTAGCGCCGGCAGAGGCGGAGCAGCAGCTCGAGCCGCTGCTCGGCGGCCTCCAGGCGCGCCGGATCGGCCTCGAAGATGTCGAGCCGGCGGGCGAGGGCGGCGGCGAGGTCAGTGATCAGGATGCGCGCCTCCTCGAGCTGCCTCCCCCACTCCGCCGCCTCCGGCACCCAGACCTCGATATCGACGAGGAGGGCGCGGCTGCGCGCCACCCGCTCGTCGGCCGCCCCCTCGTCCTCGGCGAGCAGGGCGAGCGAGCCGGCGAGGGCGGCGACGATCGCCTCGGCGTGGCGCAGCCCGTCGCGCTCCGCCCGCAGCGCCGCCTCCTCGCCGGCGGCGAGATGGGCGGCGTCGATCTCGGCGGCGGCGAAGCGCAGGTGCTCGAGCCGCTCGGCCCGCGCGCGGTCGGAGCCGGAGAGGTGCTCCAACCGCTCGGCCAGCCGGCGGTGCTCGGCGAAGGTGCGGGCGGTCGCGGCGAGGAGCGCCGCCGCCTCGGCGCCGCCGGTGGCGTCCAGCCAGACGCGCTGCAGGCCGGGGTCGACGAGCCCCAGCTCGTCGCGCTGGCCGTGGATGCGCAGGAGACCCGGGGCGAGCTCAGCGAGCAGGCGCAGCGTCGCCGGCTGATCGTTGACGAAGACGCGGTTGCGGCCGCTGCGCGAGATCTCGCGGCGGACGAGGAGCTCCTCGCCCTCCCCCGGCACCTCGAGGCCGGCGCCGGCGAGGAGCTCGCGGCCGCCCGCGCCGGGGTCCGAGAAGACGCCGGAGACGGTGAGCGTCTCGGCGCCGGTGCGGATGAGGTCGGCGTCGGCGCGCGCCCCCGAGAGGAGGGCGAGCGAGTCGACGACGATCGACTTGCCGGCGCCGGTCTCGCCGGAGAGGACGTTGAAGCCGGCGCCGAGCTCGAGCGCGGCGGACTCCATGACGGCCAGGTTCTTGACGTGGAGCTCGCGGAGCACGAGAGGTGGGTGTCGGGATCGCGATCGAGATCGGCTGCGGCGAGGTGGCCCCGACCGAGAACGGCCGGTGCTCTGATTCCGCTATTCTAGGCGCAAGCGTCCACGGACTCGCCATGCCCGCCGCCGGCCGGCACCGCGAGCCGCCCCGACCGCGGAGACCTCCCATGCATCGATGCACTCTCACCCTGCTTGCCGCCGCCTGTTTCACCGCGTTCCTGCCGACCGGAGCCGCCGCCGAGCAGCGGCCGGAGCCGGTCGCCGTCGTGCAGGTGCCGGAGAGCATGACCGTCCAGGGCGTGCCGCCCATCCCACGGCGGATCGAGGCGGCGCTGGCGCCCTACGAGAGCATCCGCACCGCCGCCCTCGCCGACTGGGACCCGGCGGCGCGGCGGATGCTCATCACCACCCGCTTCGGCGACACCGTGCAGCTCCACGAGGTGGCGCATCCGCTCGGCGCCCGCACCCAGCTCACCTTCCGCAGCGAGCGCGTCGGCGCCGCCGCCTACCGGCCGGGGACGCCGCATCAGATCGTCTTCAGCTCCGACGAGGGGGGCGCCGAGAACTATCAGCTCTACCTCTTCGACCGCGCGAGCGGCGGCGTCCGCCGCTTCACCGACGGCCGCCACCGCCACCTCGGCGCCCTCTGGTCGCGCGACGGCAGGCTCCTCGCCTACGTCGGCAACCAGAGGAACGGCCGCGACTTCGACCTCTACGTCGCCGACCCCGCCGTCGCCGGCAGCGAGCGCCGGGTCGCCGAGCTCGCCGGCTCCTGGCAGCCGCTCGACTGGTCGGCCGACGGCTCCCGCCTCCTCCTCCTCGAGGAGGTCTCGGTCAACGAGACCCACCTCCACTGGGTGGACCTGGCGAGCGGCGCCGTGCACCCGCTGACCCCCACCACCGCGGCGGGCACCGCGGCCTACGAGGGCGGCCGCTGGTCGGCCGACGGCAAGGCCGTCTACACGGCGACCGACCGCGGCGGCGAGTTTCTCCGCCTGGCGCGGCTCGATCTCGCGAGCGGCGCTCTCCGCACCCTCTCCGGCGACATCCCGTGGGACGTCGAGAGCTTCGACCTGTCGAGCGACGGCCGGCTGCTCGCCTTCGCGGTCGACGCCGACGGCATCTCGCAGCTCCACCTGATCGACGCCGCGAGCGGCGCCGCGCTCGCCGCGCCGGAGCTCCCCGCCGGCGTCGTCCGCGGCCTCGCCTTCCGCCGCGGCAGCCACGAGATCGGCTTCGCGCACTCCTCGGCGCTCTCCCCCGCCGACGTCTGGAGCTGGGACGCCGACAGCCGCCGGCTCGAGCGCTGGACGGAGAGCGAGACCGGCGGCCTGCCGGCCGCCGCCTTCGCCGTGCCGCAGCTCGTCCACTACCCCACCTTCGACCGTGGAGCGGACGGCCTCCGGCGCACCATCCCGGCCTTCGTCTACCGCCCCCCCACCGGACGCTTCCCCGGCCGGCGGCCGGTCTTGATCGACATCCACGGCGGCCCCGAGTCACAGGTGCGCCCCGAATTCCTGGGCAGCAACAACTACCTGGTGACCGAGCTCGGGCTGGTCTTCATCCGCCCCAACGTGCGCGGCTCGACCGGCTACGGCAGGAGCTACACGCGGCTCGACAACGGCAGGCTGCGCGAGGACTCGGTCAAGGACATCGGCGCCCTCCTCGACTGGATCGCCGCCCAGCCCGACCTCGACGCCGGGCGGGTGATGGTCTCCGGCGGCTCCTATGGCGGCTACATGTCGCTCGCCTCCCTCGTCCACTACAGCGATCGGCTGCGCTGCGGCTACGAGGCGGTGGGGATCAGCAACTTCATCACCTTCCTCGAGCACACCCAGGAGTACCGGCGCGACCTCCGGCGGGCGGAGTACGGCGACGAGCGCGACCCCGCGATGCGCACCTTCCTCGCCGGCATCTCGCCCGCCAACCACGCCGACCGCATCACCCGGCCGCTCCTCGTCGCGCAGGGGGCGAACGATCCGCGGGTGCCGCTCGCCGAGTCGGACGCGATCGCCGCCGCGGTGCGCGGCAAGGGCGTGCCGGTGTGGTACATGGTGGCGAAGGACGAAGGGCACGGCTTCGCCAAGAAGGGGAACGTCGACTACCTGCGCGAGACGCTGGTCGCCTTCGTCCAGCGCTTCCTGCTGGCAGGGGAAGGCGGCGAGGCGAGGTAGGGCGGGCGGACGATCAGCAGCCGGCGCGGCCGCGGCGGGCGAGCACGCCGGTCAGGAGGGCTGGACCCTGAACACCGCGACGCGGTTGCGGCCGCCGCGCTTGCTCTGGAAGAGGGCGCGGTCGGCGGCCTGATAGAGATCCTGCGCCATGGTCATGCCGTCGCCGAGCTCGGCGACGCCGAACGAGCAGGTGACGGGGATCTTCGCCTCGCCGTAGCGGTAGTCGAGCGAGTCGACGCGGTCGCGCAGCTTGCCGGCGAGCGCGTGGGCGCCCTCCGCCGAGGTCTCCGGCGCCAGGATGATGAACTCGTCGCCGCCCACCCGCGCGAAGAGCTGCTCGGGGCGGAGCAGCTCGCGGGTGAGCGAGGCGATCTGTTTCAGCACGAAGTCGCCGCAGAGGTGGCCGTAGGTGTCGTTGATGGTCTTGAAGTCGTCGAGGTCGAAGATGATCAGCGACAGCGGCCGCTCGTGGCGGATGGCGCGGGCGAACTCGCGCGAGAACTCCTCGTCGAACTTCCGCTTGTTGAAGATCTCGGTCAGCCCGTCGCGCGCCACCAGCTCGTAGATGGCGAAGTGATAGGCGCTCTCCACGTCCTGCTCGTGGAGGAACTTGAAGTGCACCGCGGCGGTCTGGAAGCGGTCGCCGCTCTTCAGCACCGCCCGGCTGCGCACCGGCATGCCGTTGATGTAGGTGCCGTTGGTGCTGCCGAGATCCTCGACGGTGACCGTCGAGCCGACATAGCGCAGCCGCGCGTGCTTGCGCGAGATCGACATCACCTCCGGCAGGCTGATCCCCACTGACGCCGAGCGGCCGATCTCCAGGCTGGAGCCGGGAGAGAGGCGGAAGCGCGAGCCGAGGCGCTGGTTCTCGGGGTGCGCGATGAGGATGATGTCCGCCTCGACCTCGGCGCCCAGCGAGCCGTGGCGGCCGCGGCCGCGGCTCAGCGACTCGAAGCTCTGCGTCGTGCCGCTCTCCGGCGACGGCTGCAGCTCGATGTCGTCGGTGTCGGTGTCCTTCAGCCGCTCGAAAGCGTCGCCGGGGTGCTTTTCGCTCATGGCGAGGAGATCGTCTGCTGGGGACTTTGGGGGCTTGGAATCGATCGGATCGTACCATAGACCCCCGCTCCCCCCGGGGCGACGGCAGGCGGGGGCGGCGCCGGCGCGCCGCCCCCGAGGGGTTGCAGTGGCCTACAGGCAGGCCGCCGACAGCGCTGTGTAGGCGCCGCTGTACGAGGCGGCGCAGACGGCGGTCGAGGCGGTGACGGCGCCGCCCAGGTGCGAGGCACCGACGTAGACCACGGAGGAGGCGGCGGTGATGCTCCCGGTGCCGCCGGAGAGCTCGGAGCGGTCGGCCTTGAGGAGCAGCCCGGACTGGTTGTAGAGGCCGTAGCTGGTGCCGCCGCTCGCGGTCGCCTTGGTCTGGTCGACGAGGAGCGTCTCGGTCGGCGGACCGTCGATCTCAATGCCGTAGTTCTGCGACGCTCCCGACGCCTGGAAGGTCGAGGTGCTCACCGTCAGGGTATTGCCGCTCAGGCCCTCGTTGCTCCAGTTGACGTAGAGGCCGACGGCGTTGCTCGACGAGCTGCCGGCAGCCACCACCTCCGCGTAGCGGATCTCCGCCGGCACGGCGAACGCCGCGACGTAGATGCCGTAGAGCGTGCTCGCGGTCCCGGCGAGATTGACCACGGCGTGGCGGACGGTCGGCGTCGAGGCGGTGTTGTCGCCGACCAGCGACAGGCCGATGAGCCCAGCGCTGGCGGAGCCCGAGCCGGAGACGGTCACCCGCTCGAGCAGAGTGTTGCTGTTGTCGCTGCGGATCCCCTCTCCCCCGCCGCTGCCGCTGGCGCTCACGGCGACCGTCACGTCCCGCACGGCGACGTTGGTGGCGTTGCTGATGACGACCCCGAAGGCATTGTTCGACCCCGAGGCGACCGTGCTCTGCACCTGCAGATTGCGCAGCTCGGTGTTCGAGGCCCCGAGGATCGTGCCGATGCTCAGGCTCGTCGAGTTGCCGGTCGCCTCGATGATCGTCGCCTGCTGGCCGGAGCCGACGATGTCGACGTACGGCTTCATGGTGAGAAAGCCGGTGCCGAGGTCGTAGGTGCCGGCCTCTACCCGCAGGACGTAGTGCTTGGACGCCGCGGCGTCGGTGATCCCGGCGAGGGCGTTGGTGAGCGCCGTGCCGCTGCCGGTGGCGTCGCCCGGGATCGGATGCACCAAGACCTCCTGCGGCGCCCGCATGTAGTAGCCCACCACCGAGACCACCACGTGGGTGTTGCCGACCTGGGCCTTGACCTTGAAGTCGCCGACGCCCGAGGTCTGCGCCACGGCGACCGCTCCGGTGTTGGCGACGGTCCAGCCGGTCGCGTAGTTGAGGAAGCTGGCGGTCGGCGACACGTCCGCCGCCCAGACCTCGAGATCGCCGGCGGCCGCCGCGGTCACCGCGGTGACGTTGAGCTCCACCGCCTGCACCAGCGGGGTGGTGCCGGAGAAGCCCGGCACGCCGCAGCCGGTCGCCGAGCCGCCCTGCGCCGCGAGGCTGGCGGTGCCGACGACGTTCCAGGTGCGCGTGGTGCCGGCGGTAATGGCGCCGCCGGCGACGCGGGTGTCCGCCACGACGCAGGGGGTGACGCTGTTGTAGAGGAGGTCCTTGAGCAGCTGCGCTGAGCCGAGCGACGGCAACAGGAGCCCTGCCAACGAGGTGACGAGGAGCGCGCGCTGGAGAATCGACATGTCCGTCCTCCCACGAAAGGGATCGGCCGCCTGCACCGATCGGGTTGGGCGGCCGCCCGCGGGCGCCGCTGCTGTGCGGCGGAGGCCGGGCGGCCGCTGGATCGATACTAGGCGCCGGTGCCGCGGCCGGCTGTCAGAATCCTGCTCTCGGCAGCGGCGGAGGGGAGCTCAGCGGCGGGCGAGGGTGGCGCGCAGGACGTGGCGGGCGACTTCGGGGTTCTCGCGCAGGCGGCGCATGGAGTAGGGGTACCAGTCGCGGCCGTAGGGGACGTAGACGCGCAGGCGGTGGCCGGCGGCGAGGAGGATGCGGCGGAGAGGCTCGTCGACCCCGAGGAGCATCTGGAACTCGTAGCGCTCGCGCGGCACGCGGCGCTGGGCGAGGAGCGCCGTGGCGCGCTCGGCCAGGTACTCGTCGTGCGTCGCGATGCCGACGTAGACGCCCTGCTCGAGGAGCTTCTCGAGCGCCGCGACGTAGGCCGCGCGGACCGTCTCGTAGCCCTTCCAGGCGATCTCCCGCGGCTCGACGTAGATGCCCTTGCAGATGCGCACCGAGGCCCCTTCGGCGGGGAGCGCGGCGATGTCGGCGAGGGTGCGGCGCATGTAGGCCTGGAGCACCACGCCGAGGTTGCCGTGCCGCGCCTGCAGCTCGCGGTAGATGGCGAGCGTCGGGTCGGTGCAGGTGTGGTCCTCCATGTCGATGCGCACGAAGTTGCCGTTGGCGCGGGCGACGCGGGCGATCTGGTCGACGTTGTCGCGGCAGAAGCCCTGGTCGATCTTGAGCCCCAGGAGGGTGAGCTTGATCGAGACGTTGGAGTCGATCCCCTCGCGCCGGATGGCCTCGAACACCCGCAGGTACTCGGCGACCGCCTCCTCCGCCTTCTGCCGCTCGGAGACCTCCTCGCCCAGCACGTCGATGGTCGCCATGGCGCCCTCGGCGTTCAGCGAGCGCACCACGTCGAGGGCCTCCGCGAGCGTCTCGCCGGCGACGTAGCGCGAGGCGACGCGGCCGACGATCGCCTTGGGGACGAGCGGCAGGCTGGTGACCAGCAGGCGGTTGAACACACTCATCGCGACGGCCCCCTTCGAGCTTCGCAGCTGGCTCTGGAATTCGGCGGTGGGATTCTAGCGGGCGGCAGGCGGCGGGTAAACGGGCGCGGCGAGGGCGGCGGAGCCGGCGAGGCCGATCGGCCCAGCGATCTCAACGCCGCGCGGCGCCGGGCTCCTGCGGCTCGCGGGGCTCAGGAGGCCGCCGACGCGAGCTCGGGGGTGGCGGCGCGCGGCTCGTCGACCATCCAGCGCACCGACTTCGAGCACGGGCAGGCGCCGCCGACGCGGCGCAGCTCCGGCATGCGCCCGGCGGCCTGCTTCGCCTCCAGCTCGCCGCGGGCGACCTGGCCGAGCGCCTCGGCGTAGTCGCGGAAGTCGCGGCTGGCGAGGTAGGCGGCGGGGAGGTGGAGGGCGAGGTGGCGCAGGTACTCGCCGGCGTCGGTGAAGATCTCGCCGTCGAAGCCGACGAGCTGGAAGGCGGGCACGCCGCGGCGGCGGAAGAAGTCGGCGTGCGGCAGCACGATGAGGTCCTCGTAGCGGATCCCCTGCCGGCTCTCGCGGTCGGCGAGGACGGCGTCGAGGAGGATCTCGGCCTCGGCGCGGGCCAGCCGCGGCAGGCGGGCGCGCAGGTAGCGCAGATTGAGGTCGCGCACCAGCCGGCCGACCTCCTCGCGATAGAGGCCCTGCGCCTCGGCGTTCTTCATCGGCTTCAAGCCCATGCGGACGTTCGAGGCGCCGCCGCGCTCGTCGCCGAACATCTCGAGGCCGCGCGGCAGCCACTTGGCGACCGCCCGCCGCAGGGTGTCCATCGTCACGTAGACGTCGCCGCGAGCGGCGGCGGTCGCCCAGCGGCGCATCGGCACGACGCCGGCCGCCAGGTGGAAGGCCTCCTCGCGCAGCATCTTCGGCATGCTCTCGGCCATCGGCTGGTAGGCCGAGACCTTCTGCATCGAGAGCTGGTACTTGCCCACCCGGTCGATGAGGGCGCAGAAGACGACGTTGTCGACGAAGGAGTCGAAGTCGATGTTGAAGGCGCCCAGGAGGTGGGAGCCGGTGTTCATCGAGAGGATCTCCTCGAACATGTCGGAGCTGCTCTCGGCGGAGACCGAGGTCCAGTCGTCCTCGACCAGCAGGTGGAGCATCTGATAGCCATGGCGCAGCTCCTCGGCCATCATGCGGAGGATCCAGAACTGCTCCTCCTCGTCCTGGGCGCGGGCGAGGGTCAGCCGGTGCTGCTGGATGGAGCCGAACTCGGTCGAGGCCTGGGCGCGGAGCTGGCCGAGGACCTGGTGCGCCTGCTCCGGCTGCATCTCGGAGGCGCGGTTGTACTTGGGCTTGCCGCGCAGCTCGCCGCACTCGATCTCGCTGCACATGCCGAGCTCGCGGTAGGCGCAGAGCTCGAAGCGGGGCTCGCGCGGGAAGTGCTTCTCCCAGTTGGCCATGAGGAAGTCGTGATCCGGGAGGTAGGTGTCCTTCCACTTGAGGACGCCGTCGTGGAAGCTCCGCGGCAGGGTGACCGTCTTCGTGCTCATCGCTGACCTCCTCCTCGCTGCTGGCTCGGCTCGGGCGCGCGGCCCATGACTAGAGCGGACGCTCGTACGGCCGCAGACGGGACGGCGCGAAGCCGAGAGAGTCGAAGAAGCGGCCGATCTCCTCCATCTCGCCGTCCACCAGGGTGCGCACCTGCCGCGCCCCCATGTCCCGGAAGTGCTCGAACATCGCCTCCGCCATGTGCCGGCCGATCGATCGGCCGCGGTGGGCCGGATCGACCCCGAGGACCTCGATCCAGCCGGTGGGCTCGTCGAGGCCGAACTCGCCGGAGCGCACGTCGCCGAGCATGAAGCCGACGACCCGCCCCTCCACCTCGGCGACCACCGAGGAATCCGGGTCCCGCCGTAGGTAGTAACCGATGCGGGTCTCCCAAACTTCCGGCCGGTAGCGGCCGCCGATCTTCTCGTCGATGTCGGTGATGGCGTCGATGTCCAGCTCGTCGAGCGGACGGATGCGGACGCTGTCGTCGGTCTCTGGCATCGTGGGGTGTGCCCGGCTGGAGCCGTGCCGGCAGATTGTAGCGGCTGCGGGCGCCGGCGGCTAGCAGGCTGACAGGCACCTCCCGGGCGGCGAGCCCGGGAGGTGATGTCGAGGGAGGAAGCGGCGGCTGGAGAGCGCGCTTAGAAGGCCGCGCCGTCGACGCCGCGCCGCAGCTTGTGGAGGCGGGACGCCACCTCCTGCACCAGGCCGAGGGTGACCGACTGCGCCTCCGCCGCCTGCTGGAAGAGGATGATGGCGGCGAGCGCCTCGCGCTGCAGATCGCGCGAATGGAAGATCGGCAGCAGCTCCGTCGAGATGGTGCGGATCTCGGCGTGGCGGCCCTGGCGGGAGTAGACCTGCGCCAGGTCCATCGAGGCGAGCGCCGCGTCGTGTGGCATCCCCTTCTCGATGAAGCTCTTCCTCACCTCGCGGAGGATGCCTTCCGCCTGCTCCAGACGGCCGAGGTTGAGAGCGATCTTGCCCTCGGTGTACTGCAGGCGGATGAGGTAGAGGCTGTCGCCGAGCTCGAGGTAGAGCAGGCGGGCGCGGGTGACCAGGGCGAGAGCCTCGCGCGGCTGGCCCATCTCGTTCAGCACGTAGGCGAGGTTGTGGTAGGCCGTGGCGACCAGCTTCGGCTCGCGCTCCGGCTCGATCATCGCCAGGCCCTGCCGCAGGAGGGCGGTCGACATCTCGAAGTCGCCCTTCCAGATGCTGACGTGGCCCTTGTTGAGCATCACCCTGCCCAGCAGGTGGCGCTGCTGCGCCCGCTGGTAGATGGCGGCGGCGCGATTGAGCAGGCCCATGGCCTCGTCGTAGCGGCCCTGGTGGGTGCGCAGAGAGGCCTTGAGATCGAGCAGGCGGGCGCGCTCGAGCCGCTCGCCGGTGCCCTGCGCGAGGTGCGACTCGGCCGCCTGGAAGGCGGCCTCGGCGCCGCGCAGGTCGGAGAGCAGTCGGCGGGCGTTGGCGAGATACGACCAGGCGCGCGCCTGCATGTCCTCGAGCAGGGTGGCGCCGTAGACCTCGCGGTCGAGGCTCTCGGCGAGCCGCACCGCGACCTCGGCGAGATCGTGCCCCTCCTGCGCCGAGGTGTAATTCTCGATCGGGCGCGACAGCAGCAGCTCGCAGAGGCCCCAGCTGCGGAAGCGCGAGCTGTTCTCCACCAGCAGCCGCTGGCGCTCCACCGGATGGCGGGCCAGCTCGGCGAAGAGCTGCTGCGCCTCGCTGCGCTCGCGCTGCAGCGCGCTGTTGACCCGGCGCACCTTGTCGAACACCCGGTCGAGGGCGCAGTCGTAGTCGAACCGGTTGGACGCCTCCCACCAGCTGCCGGGCACCGAGCCCTCCGCCGCCACCACCCCGTCGCCGACCTCACAGTCGCTCTCCGAGGCGCTGCTGATGTCCCACATGGCGTTCGTCGTCGCGTGACACTTCGCGCAGTCCGTCAACAGGTGCTGCAACACCGAGCGCGTCTCGTCGGAGGACAGCTCACCGAGCATGAAGCGCTCGAGCTGCTCGCGGTCGGGATGACAGTTAGACATAGGGAACCCCCCCAAACCCAACAGGCGCAAGCGCGCTGCCGGGAGAAACGACCCGAAAAGAAAACCGGGACGGCCGCTGCCCGAATTCCTTGCTCGATCCAGACGTGCTCGATCCAAGCTCGCTCGATCTAGGCATGTGCCGTCCGCGAGAAACTGCGGGTCCAAGATGGAGAAAACCTACCACCGTTACCTCGCGATGTCCAGCAAGAAAGCAACTAGGCGGCGTTGCTCACAGCGCGCCGTTGGGATCGGCGGCGCCGCCCAGGTCGCTGAGCGGGTGGGCGTTGGGGTCGATCGTCGCGGGCGACGTCGGGGAGCCGGTGATGACGGTGATGATGTGGCTCCACAGCGTGGAGAGGAAGCCCGGGCTCGCCGGCCGGGCCGCCGCCTGCCGGCTGCGCGCCGGCGCGCTGTGCAGCGGCTTGGCGGCGGCGGCGGGGACGTGGAGCAGGGACAGGCAGAGGGCGACACCGAGGCTCGCGGCACTACGACGCAGGGACTTGGAACGCATGATCTCTCTCCTTAGAACAAATGATCGTCCGCCCCCGAGGCGGACGCAGTACCTCTCATCCATATGTATCGGCACCCAGGCAAAAGCGGGACAGCGGGCTCAAGCCCGAGGTGCCCGCTCCGGACGGCGCAGATCCAAAACCTTGAGCTTCTTACTCAATCCTACACGACTGATGCCCAGCTCGCGCGCCGTTGCCGCCACGTTCCAGCCGTTCTTGGCGAGAGCGCGCGCCACCACCCGCTTCTCGAGCTCGCGGGCGCGCACCCTGAGGCTCCCCGGCCGCGGCGCCTGCGGCGCCGCCGGCGCCGTCAGGTCGGGCGACAGCGCCGAGGGCTCGACCGCGCGCCCCGCGGGGGTCAACAGGACGCAGCGCTCCATCTCGGCGGCGAGCTCGCGGACGTTGCCCTCCCAGGCGTGGGCGGCGAGCAGCTCCAGCGCCGCCGGCGAGATGCCGGGGACGCGCCGGGTGAGGCGCCGCGCGGCCTCGCGCAGGAAGTGCTCGGCGAGGAGAGGCAGATCGTCCAGCCGCTCGCGCAGGCTGGGGACCGGCAGCACGCAGCCGCGCAGCTGGGCGTGGAGATCCTCGTGGAAGGTGCCGCGCTCGAGGTCGGGGCGCAGCGAGCGGCTGCTGGTGCAGATCACCCGCAGGGTGGCGGCGGCGCCGAACACCCGCCGGCGGCTGCTGGCGAAGAGCCGCAGCAGCTCGCGCTGCGCCGCTCCCGAGAGGTCGCCGACCTCGCGGATGAAGAGCGTGCCGCCGGTTGCCGCGGCGCGCGCCGCCGCCGCGTCGAAGGCGCCGGCGCGCCCGGCGGTGCGCTGCGAGGGATCATAGGAGAGGAAGGGCGCGGCGCCGGCGCCGCGCGCCGCCGCTCCGGAGAGGCCGTGGAGGGTGCGCGCTGCCAGCCGCTTGCCGACGCCGCTCTCGCCCTCGATCAGCACCGGGCCGTCGCCGCGGCTCGCCCGCTCGAGGCGGCGGAAGAGATCACGCATCGCCGCGGCGCGGCCGATCATCGGCCCCAGGCCGGTGGGTGCGGCCGGCTGACGATCGAGGTTGGCTTCGAGGAGGGCCGCGGCGGGCTGCGGCCGCGCGGGGCGCCGGGCGCGGTCGCGCTCCAGCAGTTCCAGGATCGGCTCGGTCAGCAGAATCTCGCTCATCGCGTGGTGGGCCGCGAGCCGAGCCCGGTGGAGGGCCTTCCCCACCGTTCGCGGGCTGCCGGCCAACTTGGCACGACGGCTCGCTTTGGCCCGCTGCCTTACACCAGTGATGGGTGCTCGCTTGCTGTGCAAACGTGACATCGGGGCGCCGGAGCCCCCGGCCGGCCTGCCGGCGGGCCGGCCGCGGCTCAGCGCACGTGCTCGTGGGCGTGGTAGCTGCTGCGCACCAGGGGCCCGGCCTCGCAGTGCGCGAAGCCCTGCGCCAGGGCGTGCTCGCGGTGGGCGGCGAACTCGTCGGGGTGGACGAAGCGGTCGACCGGCAGGTGGCGGGGGGTGGGCTGCAGATATTGCCCGATGGTGAGGATCTCGACCCCCGCGGCGCGGATGTCCTCGATCGTCTCCCGCACTTCGGCGGTGGTCTCGCCCAGGCCCACCATGATGCCGGTCTTGACGCGGCCGGCGTAGTCCCTCGTGTCCCGCCGCCGCGCCGCCTCGCCGAGGAGCGCCAGGGTGCGGTCGTAACGGCTGCCCGGACGCGCGCGCCGGTAGAGGCGCGGCACCGTCTCGACGTTGTGGGAAAAAACTTCGGGGGCCGCCGCGAGGACGGTGTCGAGAGCGGCGGGCACGCCGCGGAAGTCGGGGGTCAGCACCTCGACGGCGGCGCCCGGGTTGCGCGCGTGGATGGCAGCGACGACCGCCGCCCAGTGGGCGGCGCCGCCGTCCGCCAGGTCGTCGCGGTCGACGGAGGTGAGCACGGCGTGGCGGAGCCCCATCGCCTCGACCGCCGCGGCGACGTGCGCCGGCTCGTCGGGGTCGACGCCGGCCTGCGGGCGGCCCGAGGTGACGGCGCAGAAGCCGCAGCGGCGGGTGCAGATGTCGCCGAGGATCATGAAGGTGGCGGTGCCGTGCTCACCCCAGCATTCATAGATGTTGGGGCAGCGCGCTTCCTGGCACACCGTGTGCAAATTGAGCTCGCCGACGAGGTTCTTCACCCGATGATAGGCGGCAGGCGTCGACAGCTTGATGCGCAGCCAGTCCGGCCGGGGAAGGCGCGAGGGAGCGGGTGGCTCAGAGTCTCCTCGTCGCGCGGAATGGGCAACACCGATCTGGACTAAAGTCTCGCGCACGGTCGCTAGCATAGCGGAGCCGGGCCGGGACGAGGAGGCGAGAGATGACATCGGGATCGGCCAGGGCCAAGCGTACCGGCAGCGCAATCGACGACATTCATCAGATCGCGCGGGAAGACAAACGGCGCATCGCCAGTCGCACAACGGATCGACGCCAACGCGCGCTCCCCGCCGCGCTGCGGAGCGTCGCCGCTTCGTTGGGTGCCGTCGCCGTCCTCGGCGCCGGCCTCGCCCTCGTCGCTCCGCCGCCGGCGGCGGCCGGGGTGCTCACCGGCAACTGCCGCGTCGCCAACCAGCCGGCGGCGACTCTGCTCATCCCCTACTTCCAGGTCGACGTCGACACCGACGGCGTCACCACCCTGGTCTCGATCAACAACGCCTCGGGGCGCTCCGAGCTCGCCCGCGTCACCCTATGGACCGACTGGGGGGTGCCGACACTCGCCTTCGACATCTACCTCACCGGCTACGACGTGCAGACGTTGAACCTGCGCGACCTCTTCCGCGGCGTGCTGCCGGCGACCGGCTTCAACTCGCCGCTGGGCAGCTTCTCGTCCACCCCGGAGCTCTTTCCGGGCTGCGCCGCGAACGGCGCCACCACCGGCCAGCCGCCGCTCTCCGACGCCAACCGCGCCTACCTGCGCGCCGCCCACACCGGCAAGCCGCTGCCGGGAGTCGGCGCCGGCGCCGCGGTCTGCGCCGGCAGCGGCGGCGCCGGGCCGTCGATCGCCACCGGCTACGTGACGGTCGACAGCGTCAACCGCTGCACGCTGCCCTCGGTCGGCGCGCTCGCCAACACGCCCGCCGACGGCGCCTACTTCTCCCACGGCGGCGCCGGGCTCGCCAGCGACGACAACGTTCTCTGGGGCGACTACATGCTGGTCGATCCCGCGCACGGCCTCTCCGAGGGGCAGGCGGCGGTCTCGGTGGTCGCCGATGCCGACTTCTTCGGACCCGGCGACTACACCTTCTACGGCCGCTACGTGGGCTTCGACGCCCGCGACGACCGCATGCCGCTCGCCAGCCTCTACTACGCGCGCTACCTGAACGGCGGCGCCTTCGCCGGCGGCACCGACCTCGTCGTCTGGCGCGACAACCGGAAGCTCGAGGTCGGTCCGTCGGCCTGCGCCAGCGGACCGTCCTGGGCCCCGCTCGGCGAGTACCAGCTGGTGGTCTTCGACGAGGAGGAGAACGGCCAGCAGCTGAAGAACACCCACGCCTTCCCGCTCGCCACCCAGCGCGTCCACCTCGGCGGCGCCGCGCTCCCCGCGGTGCCCAACTACGGTTGGCTGATGCTCGACCTCTGGCACAGCGACGGCGACCACGCCCAGGGCTACGTCAGCGTGCTGCTCACCGCCGGCGGGAAGTTCCAGGTCGGCCATCCGGCGCTACAGGCCGACGACCTCTGCATCTTCGGACCCTAGCGGCGCCGGCAGGCCGATAGGTCGCCAGCCTGTCGGCGTGGCTAGAGCGCCGCGATGTCGAGGGCGACGTCGAGCGCCGGCGCGCTGTGGGTGATCCAGCCGACCGACAGCAGGTCGACGCCGGTCGAGGCGATCGCCGGCGCCGTGGCGAGCGTGACCCCCCCCGAGGCCTCCAGCACCACCCGCCGGCCGGGCCGCCGCGCCATCGCCACCGCCTCGCGCAGCGTCGGTAGATCCATGTTGTCGAGGAGGATCGCGTCGACCTCGAGCGCCAGCGCCTCGGCGAGCTGCTCCAGGGTGTCGACCTCGACCTCGATCTTCACCAGGTGACCGACGCCGGAGCGGGCGCGGAGGACGGCCGGCCGCACGCCGCCGGCGATCGCCCGGTGGTTGTCCTTGATGAGCACGGCGTCGTCGAGACCGAAGCGGTGGTTGCTGCCGCCGCCGGCACGGACGGCGTACTTCTCGAGGGCGCGGAGGCCGGGCGTGGTCTTCCGCGTGCAGACGATCCGCGCCCCGTGGGGGGCGACGGCGGCGGCGAGGTCGCGGGTGGCGGTGGCGATGCCGCAGAGGCGGCCGAGGAGGTTGAGCGCCGTGCGCTCGGCGGCGAGGAGCGGCCGCGCCGGGCCGCGGACGGCGGCCAGCCGGGCGCCCGCCGCGGCGTCGGTCCCCTCGCCGGCGAAGAGAGAGATCTCCAGGCGCGGGTCGAGCAGACGGAAGGCGGCGAGCGCCGCCGGCAGGCCGGCGACGCGGCCGGCGGCGCGGGCGACGATCTCGCCGGCGGCGTCGAGGCCGGGCGGCAGCACGGCGTCGCTCGTCAGATCGCCGGCGCGGCCGAGATCCTCGGCGAGGGCGCGCTCGACCAGCGGCTCGTAGAGCAACGGATAGAGGGTGGGGAGCGCCTCCTCGCGGTCGCCCGCCGTCATCGTCCGCCGGCTCCGGCGAGGACGGCGGCGTGGGACGCCGCATCGTCGGAGCCCGGCTCCAGCGCGGCGGGCGCCGGCTCCCCCACCGTCACCTCGACCCCGCCGTCGGAGCCCAGGGTCACCTGCAGATGGCGGCGCCAGACGGGATCGGGGAGCGGGAAGTCGGAGCGGTAGTGGCCGCCCCGGCTCTCGCGCCGGGCGAGGGCCGCCGCCGCCACCATGCGCGCCGCGGCGAGGAGGTTGCGCGCCTCGCCCGCCGCCCGCGGATGCGCCGCGACGAGAGCGGCGAGCCCGTCGACCGCCGCTTGCAGACCGCGCCCGTCGCGCACCACCCCCACCCGCTCCCACATCAGCGCCCGCACGGTGCCGGCGAGCGCCAGATCGGCCGCCGTCTCTGCAGAGCCGTCGGGAGCGCCGCCGGGTACCGCGCCGAGGCGGGAGGGGGCGAGCCGCCGGCGCTGGAGCGGCGTGTTGGCGAGGACATCGGCCAGGCTCTCGGCGACGCGGGCGCCGAAGACCAGCGCTTCGAGCAGCGAGTTGCTGGCCAGCCGGTTGGCGCCGTGGGCGCCGGTCGCCGCCACCTCGCCGCAGGCCCAGAGACCGGCGATCGAGGCGCGCCCGTCGGCGTCGACCGCCACGCCGCCCATGTGGTAGTGGGCGGCGGGGGCGACCGGAATGGCCTCGATCCGCGGATCGAGGCCGCGCTCGCGGCAGAGCCGGAAGACGGTCGGAAAGCGCTCGGGGAAGCGCTCCCCCACCGCCTCGCGGGCGTCGAGGAAGACGCGGCCGCCGGCGGCCAGCCGGCGCCAGATGGCGCGGGCGACGACGTCGCGCGGCGCCAGCTCGGCGTCCGGGTGCTCCGCCGGCATGAAGCGCCAGCCGCGCTCGTCGACGAGCACCGCCCCCTCGCCGCGCAGCGCCTCGGTGAGGAGAGGCAGCGGCGCATCGCTCGCCTCGGCTCCGGCGGCGGCGAGCGCCGTGGGGTGAAACTGCACGAACTCGAGATCCTTGAGCAGCACCCCGGCCCGCGCGGCGAGGGCGAGGCCGTCGGCGGTCGCCTCCGGCGGGTTGGTGGTGTGGCTGTAGAGCCGCCCGCTGCCGCCTGTCGCGAGGACCACCGCCGGCGCCGCGTGGAGGACGCGGCGGCCGTCGGCGTGGCGGGCGACGACGCCGGCGACGGCGCCGCTCTCGTCGAGCACCAGGTCCTCGGCGAACGTGCGGTCGAAGATCTCGACGCCGGCGGCGCGGCGCACCGCCGCGGTCATGGCGCGGACGATCTCGGCGCCGGTGGCGTCGCCGTGGGCGTGGAGGATGCGGCGGCGGCTGTGCGCCGCCTCGCGGCCGAGCGACAGGCGGCCACCGCGGTCGCGGTCGAAGCGCGCCCCGAGCTCGAGGAGGCGGCGGACGCGCTCCGGTCCCTCCTCGGTCAGCAGCTCGACGATGGCGAGATCGGAGAGACCGGCGCCGGCGGCCATGGTGTCGGCGGCGTGGAGCGCCGGGGCGTCGTCGGCGCCGAGGGCGGCGGCGATGCCGCCCTGGGCCCAGGAGCTCGAGCCGCCGCCGCCGAAGGGGACCTTGGTGAGGAGCGTCACCCGGCGTGGCGTGGCGCCGAGCGCCGCCGACAGGCCGGCGACGCCGGAGCCGACGATGACGGCGTCGCTCTCGACGACCTCCAGGTTCTCGAAGCGATCGGCGTCGCCGGCGCTCACCGGCCGCCCTCCCGCCGGCCGACGGCGAGCATGCGCTCGACCGCCAGGCGGGCGCGCGCCGCGACCGCCGGCTCGACCTCGACCTTGGTCTCCAGGGTCTGCAGCGAGCGGAGGATCTTCGGCAGCGTGATGCGCCGCATGTGCGGGCAGAGATTGCACGGGCGGAGGAAGTCGACATTGGGGTGCGCCGCCGCCACGTTGTCGCTCATCGAGCACTCGGTGACGAGCACCACCCGCCGCGGGCTCGCGGCGCCGACGCGGGCGATCATCGCCGCCGTCGAGCCCACGAAATCGGCCTCCGCGAGCACCTCGGGCGAGCACTCGGGGTGGGCGAGGATCATGGTGTCGGGATGCCCGTCGCGGAAGGCGCGCAGCTCGGCGCCGGAGAAGCGCTCGTGGACCTCGCAGTGGCCGCTCCACAGGATGATCTCGACCTTCGTCTGGCTGGCGACGTAGCGGCCGAGGTACTCGTCGGGGAGGAAGATCACCCGCTCGACCCCCAGCGACTCGACGACCGCGACGGCGTTGGCCGAGGTGCAGCAGATGTCGGACTCGGCCTTGACCGCCGCCGAGGTGTTGACGTACGTGACGACCGGCACGCCGGGATAGCGCTCGCGCAGCAGGCGCACGTCGTCGGCGGTGATCGAGCTGGCGAGCGAGCAGCCGGCGGCGGGGTCGGGGATGAGGACCGTCTTCTCGGGGGAGAGGATCTTCGCCGTCTCGGCCATGAAATGGACGCCGGCGAGGACGATCACCTCGGCATCCGTCTCGGCGCCCTGCCGCGCCAGCGCCAGCGAGTCGCCGACGAAGTCGGCGACGCCGTGGAAGATCTCAGGGGTCTGGTAGTTGTGGGCGAGGACGACGGCGTTCTGCTGCCGCTTCAGCCGATTGATGGCGTCGACATAGGGCGCGAAGACCGGCCACTCCATCTCCGGGATCACCGTGCGCACGCGCTCGTAGATCGGCGCCGTGGCGAGGGCGACCTCCGGGGTGTACTCGAGAGGTGCCTGGCTGCTGCCTGCCGCGAGGGTCATCCGCTGCCTTCCTTTCTCTCCGGGCTACGGTCCTGCGGTCGACTATGCTCAAATTGAGTATATCAGGCTCGCAAAAAAAGGCCGGCCGTGCCGGCCCGAGCCTTAGACTACGAATGAGTATTTCTCCTGTCAAGCCCGCGGCGGTCCGGTGACTTCTCGGCGACCGCCGCTGATCTCTATAACAGAAGGGATGTCGCTTCCCTTCCGGGTCGGGGTAGCGAGGACCGGCGCTCCCCAAGGCTCGTCCACGACCGGCGTGGCTCCGCCGCCGCGGCGCGTCGCAGGTCCCTTCAGGCTGGATGCAGAGCCGTCTCGACGCCGGAGGGCACCGGTCCGAACGCCGGCAAGGACGAGGTCTCGGCTCGTTCGATCCAGGCCTCGAGGAGGCCTTCGCCGAGCGGCTCGAAGTCGATGAACTCGATGCCCATCCCGGCGGGCGCCTGCAGCCGTCGGCGCCAGCGCACGATCGCTCGAGCGCGCACCGGTGGCGCGGTGGAGTCCTCTCCCAGATAGAACCGCAGGCTGAGGATCTCTCCTCGCGGCAGGGGCGCCGGCGTCGCGATGAACATTCCACGCAGGGCGGTGCTCGTGACGATCCCGCGAAGATCCGAGCGAGCCGACCGGCTCATCGGCAGCGGCTCGAAGAACACCGGAAGCTCTGTCTCGACGCGGGGATGTGATCTCTGCTCGGGCGATCGATCCATGGTGACCTCCTCGGCGATCGGGTTTTTCTGACCGAAGAGATTGTGCAATGGGCGGCGGAGCGTTCGGTAGTGGAGAATCTCTCAATCCCCTGTCATCGATCGTCCTACACCCGTCGCTCGTCGCCATGGCGTCTCTTTCTCGCCGTCGATGCGATCGAGCCCTAGCGCGAGCTCTCGCGCCGCATTCCCGGCAGGCCGACCCCGGGCGCCGGGCGTTCGCGGAGGACCTCGCGGCGGAAGCTGAAGAGCTCGGCCGGGCGGCCGCCGGTCTCGGCGAGCTGGCGGCCGGTGCCCTCGACGAGGCCGCCGGTCTCCACCAGGCGGCGGAAGTTCTGCTTGTGGAGAGGCACCCCGGCGAGCGCCTCGACGACGCGCTGGAGCTGCAGGAGGGTGAACTCCGGCGGCAGCAGCTCGAAGACCACCGGCCGGTACTTGAGCTTGCCGCGCAGCCTGCCGAGCGCGGTCGCCAGGATGCGGCGGTGGTCGAGCGCCATGGCGCTGCCGGGGAGGAGCGGCGGCGCGATTTCGGAGGCAGCGGAGGCAGCGGCGCGGCCGCAGCTCTCCGCCGCCCGATCGCGCCGCGGCTCGAACACCAGCCCGGCGTGGTAGAGCAGCTCGTAGCGCTCGAGGACGCGCTCGCCGTCCCAGGCGACGCCGCCGAGACCGAAGGCGATGTCGGCGCGCTGGCGGCGCTCCTCGCGCGCGAACGGATCGGCGGCCGCGGCGGACCAGCGGGAGAGCGCCGGCGCGATCCCCAGATCGATGACCTCCGGCCGCCCCTGCCGCCAGTTCTCCCAGGGGAAGAACTCGTAGGCGCCGCGCCACCGCGCCCCGCCCGCCCCCGCCACCTCCCGCTCGCGGACGAGGGCGAGATAGGCGACCGACACCACCCGCGGGCCGCCGCTCGCCTCGCGCGGATCGCGGAAGCGATCGCCGAAGGTGTAGAGCTGCTCGACGTAGCCGACCTCGAGCCCGGTCTGCTCGCGCACCCAGCGGCGCAGGCCGCGGTCGAGCGTGCGATCGGTCTCCGGATCGAGCGGGCCGAAGGGCAGCGCCTCCTCGCCGCCCGGACCGCGGACGGTGAGGATGCGCGGCACCTCGTCGGTGACCGCGACGATCACCGCGTTCAAGCCGATGGTCAGGCGGCTCACGAGCTGGCCGCGAGCGCCGCCGTCGGCGCCAGGCCGGCCTCGGGCGCCGGCTCGGGCGTCATCTGGCGGCCGAAGACGGCGCCGAAGTGCGCCGCGGCGCGCGCCGCGACCTCGCCTAGGGGAGGCCGGAGCCCGGTCAGCGCGGCGATCGAGGTCATCTCGACCGAGCGCAGGCCGCAGGGGACGATCCCGGCGAAGAGGTCGAGATCGGTCGTCACGTTGAGCGCGAAGCCGTGGGTGGTCACCCAGCGCGACAGGTGGACGCCGAGCGAGGCGATCTTCGCCCGCGTCTTCCCAGTCCCGGCGCCGGCCCAGATGCCGATGAACGCCTGCTCCTCGCCCGGCTCGGCGGCGACGCCGTAGTCGGCGAGGGTGCGGAGAAGCACCTCCTGGAGATCGCGCACGTAGCGCCGGATGTCGCGCCGGTCGGGCGACAGATCCATCACCGGATAGCCGACGAGCTGCCCCGGCCCATGGTAGGTGACCTGGCCGCCGCGGTCGCACGCGACGACCTCGATGCCGCGCGCGGCCAGCCACTCGGGCGAGGCGAGGACGTCCGCCGGCACGGCGTTCCGGCCCAGGGTGTAGATGTGCGGATGCTCGAGCAGGAGCAGGCGCTCGTGCCCTTCGCCCCGCTTGACCGCCTCGCGCGCCGCGAGCTGCAGCGCCAGCGCCTCGCCGTACGGCACGCGGCCGAGATAGGCCCAGCGGGTGCGGCGGGGCGAAGCGCTCGTCGGGACAGCCGAAGCGTTCATTCGATCATTCTACGCCCCGCGCTTTCGCGGTCCCGCCGCGACGGAGCCGGCCGCGCCCGAAAGGCTGGCGCGGCCGGCTCCAGAACGCGATCGGGCTCCTGCCGGCGCGCCGGCTCAGCGCGCCGCGGCCGCCGCCGGAGCGGAGGCGCTCGCGGCGACCGGCTGCGCGTCACCGCTCAAGAACGACGCGAAGCTCTGCGTCGAGGCGGCGGTCGCGCCCTTTGCCGCCGCGGCGCCGGCGCACTGGGTGAGGACGCAAACGCAGGTCGCCTGCTGCTGGCAGCCGGTGTTGGGGTTGTTGTCGTCGATGCACTGGCGGCAGAACGGGCCGCCGCCCGACACCAGCACGCAGTGCCCACAGGCGGCGGCGGCGGCCGGCAGCAGCAGGGTCGAGAGCACGGCGACGAGAGAGGCGGCGGCGAGGAGACGGAGGGAGTTCTTCACGGCTTTCTCCTTGGCGTTCGGCGCCGGCTCGCTGCAGCTCGCCGAGGCGGACGATCCGCCTCATCCGTGACCGCCGCGAAGCCTGCGCTCATTCGCTCAACAAACGGAAGGGTGGGCTCGCGCGATGCCCCGCCGCTATCGAATTCTTGGCGGAAAGAAATCTTTTTAATCGAGCTCGATACGGCAGGTGAATGCCCTCGGCAAGGCGTTCAACGCTTTGGAGAGGGGCGTTCAATATTGTGCACGGGGACGAACGATCGATCATCCGGGCCGAACAACGCGCGATCGATGCCGAGCGTCCGAGCGCTCATCGATCACGCAAGCGCAAGGCCTCCTCGCGATCCATCGCGATGGATCGATCCTCCGCCGCCGCCTGCTGGATGTCGCTGAAAATGAGTCACTTGCAGGATTCGATCCAGGTTTTCCGCGTGGCATGTCGCATGCTCTTCCCCCTCGCGACGTCGTCGGCGCCCGGCGCTCCGACGATCGTCGGGAAGGAGCCCTTCGGCATGGACACGGCGAATTCCTACCGCGAGAGCGGCGACCGGGCGGCCGCCGCGCGATCCATCCATTTGACTTCGCTGGCCCCGGCGGCGGTCGCCGGCGCCTGGGCCTCGTCGATCGAAACCCTCGAGGGGACCGAGCAACATTGGCTCTATCTGGGCTCGTGCGTCCGCATCGCCGACTGGCGCTGCCTGGTGAAAACCGCGCAGATCACCGGCGAGCGGCAGCTGCCGTACCACGCGCTCGCCTTCACGCACCGCGGAGCCCACCGGCTGCACACGTCGCAGGGCTCGGGGCTCGTCGACGCCAGCTGCGTCGGCCTGGTCAATCCGCGGACACCCTTCCAGACCAGCCATCCGGGAGGCTGCGGCGACGCCGGCATCGACATCGTCGTGCGCCCCGACGTCCTGCAGAGCCTGGTGGCCGCGAGCGGCGGCGCTCCCCACGAGGCGACGGCCGGTCTCTTCGAGGGGCTGCTCGCCCCCTGCTCCTCCCGCCTCCTGCTCCTGCAGCGGGGCCTCGTCCGGCGCCTGCGCGGCGCCATCGCGCCGGACCCGTTGGAGATCGAGGAGACGGCGATCCACGTCGTCGCCGACGTGCTCGCCGGCTTCTACGCCCTCCGCGCGGCGGCCGGCAGGGGCACCGTCCACCGCCGGACGCGGGAGAAGATCGAGCTCGCCCGCGAGATCATCGCCCGCCGATTCGCCGAGCCGCTCCATCTCGAGGAGCTGGCCCGCGCCTGCCACCTCTCGGTCGACCGCCTCTGCCGCTCCTTCCGCGCCGTCACCTCGACGACCGTCCACCGCTACATCTCCCGCCTCCGCCTCAACGCCGCCCTCGAGCGCTTGAGCCAGGGCGAGCCCGACCTCACCGAGCTCGCCCTCGACCTCGGTTACTCCAGCCACAGCCACTTCACCGCCGCCTTCCACCACGAGCTCGGCCTGCTGCCGTCGGAGTGGCGCGACCGCAGCAGCGCCTCGGGCCGCGCCGCGGCGGCGCCGATCCGGCACTGAGGGTGAGAGCGCCTTGACGGCTCCAGGTTGCTCAAAGATGGAAATGCGGTACGATCGCCCACTCCCCAGAGCAGTGAACGAAGTGAGGCGGCAGGCGGAGCGAGAAGAGCACGATGTCTTCCCGAGCGAGCCGAAGACCGAGGGCGCGCGGCGAGCGAGCCAAGCCTCCGAGCAAGAGGCGCCAGGCGTTGGATATCGCGCTCGCGGTCGGCATCGCCGGCCTGCTCGTGTCGCTCGGCGCGTGGCTGTTTCCGCGCTCGATCGAGCCCCCGCCGCCGGGGCGTCTGCTGATCCTGGCGCACGATCTCGTCGACGACCGCCCGCTCGCTGGTTTTCGCTTCGCCTACAACGGCGCTCGCACCGTCGCACCGACCGACCGCACGGGTGCTGCTGCGCTGCGTTTGCCGCCCGGCGTCAGCGCCGGCCAACAGATCCGAATCGTGCTGGTGGACGATGGGAAGCGGGCCGCGGACTGGTTCCTGGTCAACGCGATGATCAACGTCCCCAGCAGCCAGTCGTCGGCGCAGGTCGAGCTCCTGCGTCGGAGCACGATGCGGCAGATTGCCGCGGCGGTGCGCGACGCACCGTCCCGACCAGGCGGCACCGCCGCCGAGGACCGCAAGCGCCTCCTCGCCGAGACGGCGGCGCGCTTCGGCCTCAGAGGCGGCAAGCTGGCGACGGCGATCCGCTCCCTGGGAGAGACCGCCGACCCCAAAGATCGCGCCATCTCGGCGTTTCTGAAGAATGACTTTCCGCAGACCGAAGCGATCCTCGAGAAGGTCGCCAAGGCGAAAGCGGCCGATCTGATCGAGACGCTGCTCTACCTCGGCGCGGCGCAGCATGAGCAGGCGAAGTACAGCGCCGCGGCGAGCACCTTCCGCCAAGCGCTTGCCCTAAGAGACGGCGACATCGAGATCCTCACCTGGCTCGGAAACTCGCTCGCCGCGGCGGCCGATTGGACGGGGGCGGAGGCGGTGATACGAAGGGCCCTGGCCCTCGGCGAGATAGATCTCCGCCACCTCTTGCTCACCGCCAATCTCAACAACCTGGCGGCGCTCCTCGAGGACCGGAACCGGTCCGCCGAGGCCGAGCCGCTGCTGCGCCGAGCGCTCGCCATCGACGAGGCGACGCTCGGACCCGAGGATCCCATCGTCGCGACCGAGCTCAACAACCTAGGTGGTCTCCTGGTCGACGGCGACCGCCTGGCCGAGGCCGAGCCGCTGCTGCGCCAGGCGCTCGCCATCGACGAGAAGAGGCTCGGGCCGGAGAATCCCAGGGTCGCCATCGTTCTCAACAACCTCGGCCAGCTCCTCCAGGCCACCAACCGTCTCGCCGAGGCTGAGTCGGTGATGCGCCGGGCGCTCGCCATCGACGAGAAGAGCCGCCATCCGCTGCACCCCGACATCGCCCGCGACCTCAACAACCTCGGCGTGCTGCTGGTGAGCACCGCTCGCCTCGCCGAGGCCGAGCCGCTGATGCGTCGAGCAGTGGACATCGGCGAGAAGAGCCTCGGCAAGGAGCACCCCACGGTGGCCGGATATCTCGGCAACCTGGCCCAGCTCTTCGAGACCACCAATCGCCTCGCCGAGGCGGAGCCGCTGATGCGCCAGGTGCTGGCGATCGACGAAAAGCGTCTGGGAAAGCAGCACCCGACGGTCGCCACCGATCTCAACAACCTGGCGCTGCTGCTCAGGGATATCAACCGCCTCGCCGAGGCCGAGCCGCTGATGCGCCAGGCGCTCGCCATCGACGAGAAGAGCGTCGGGCCGCGGCACCCGACGGTCGCCATCGACCTCAACAATCTGGCGTCGCTCCTCCAAGCCACCGACCGCGCCGCCGAAGCCAAGCCGCTGATGGTCCGTGCCCTGGCGATCGACGAGGAGAAGCTGGGCCACGGGCACCCCTCGGTCGCCCGCGACCTCAACAACCTGGGCCGCCTCTTGCGGACCACCGGTCACCTCGGCGAGGCCGAGCCGCTGATCCGCCGCGCGCTCGCGATCGATGAGAAGAGCCTCGGGCCGCGTCACCCTTCCGTCGCCACCTGCCTCGAAAACCTCGCGTTGCTCCTCCAGGCCACCCATCGCCTGCCCGAGGCCGAGCGGCACGTCCGCCGCGCGCTGGCGATCGACGAGGCGAGCCGCGGCCCGCAGCACCCGGCGGTCGCCCGCGACCTCGGCACGCTCGCCAAGGTGCTCGCGAGCGCCGGCAGCGCCTCCCAAGCCGAGCCGCTGCTGCGTCGGGAGCTCGCCATCCTCGGCGAGTTCCGGCGCCGCAGCGGCTTCGAGCACCGCGACTGGGCCGCCGCGGCGAGCAGCTATCGCCTGCTACTCAAGCAAAAGGGGCAGTCGGATGCCGCCATCGATCTGGCGCTCGCGTCGCTTGCCGGTGCGCAGGGCGATGCGGTGAAGATGACGGCTGGGAGGTGAAGGGAGGCCGGCCGGCCCTCAACGCACGACGAGCCCGGGTCGCCTTGGTATGCGGCGAATTCTGGCAGCGGATGGCAGAGCTAGTTCAAGCAGTCCGAGAGTCGGAGCAACTGTCCAAGGACTTCAAGCCGACTGCGCGAGCTCGAGCTGATGCAGACGGCGGACTGCCTCTCCTGGAGGAGCCGGCTCTTCACCCCGCCCTCGCCGCGCAGAGCGAAGCTGACGGTGTCTGTATCGAGCATGAAGCGCAGGCTCATCGGAACGGGTCGCCCAGCTCGCCGACCGCCAGCTGCCGCGGACGCTCGAGCGGTTCCGACCAGGACCAGGCTCCCAGGATCTCGACGAACTCGGCGGACCACTGGTCGAGCGGCTCCAGGATCACCCGGCGCCCTTCCCGCTCCACCAGAACCTCCGACGGCTCGTCGGAAAAGCGACACTCCTTGGGAAGGCGCACAGCCTGGCTGCCGCCGTTCTGAAAGAGCTTCGCCCGCATCGCCATGTACCAAGTATAGACGTCCGTATAGATTCCGGCGACTCGGTCCGCGGCACTTCTACGCGGCGGCATTGGAACTCGGGTCCAGCCCCTCAAACGCACGACGAGCCCGGGTCGCCCCGGGCTCGTCTCATTCAACCGCCGTGATGCGCGCCGCGCTCTAACCGCCACCTACACGTAGGCGTCGAGCTCGGTCCAGGGGTCGGTCTCGAGGGTCTTCTTGACCTCGATCATGAAGCGGTCGGCGTCGGCGCCGTCGACCAGGCGGTGATCGTAGGTGATGGCGAAGTAGCACATGGTCTTGATGACGATGGCGTCGTTGCCGTCGGCGTCGGTGACGACGATGGGGCGCTTCTCGACGGCGCCGACACCGAGGATCGCCACCTGCGGCTGGTTGATCACCGGGGTGCCGAAGAGGCTGCCGAAGACTCCCGGATTAGTGATCGTGAAAGTGCCGCCCTGCGCCTCGTCGGGCTTCAGCTTCTTGGTGCGGGCGCGGTCGGCGAGGTCGTTGGCGGCCTTTGCCAGGCCGACCAGCGAGAGGGTGTCGGCGTGCTTGATGACCGGCACGATGAGGCCGTGGCCGAGATCGACCGCCATCCCCAGGTTGATGTCCTTCTTGTAGACGATGTTGGTGCCGTCGATCGAGGCGTTGAGCTTCTTGTACGCCTTGAGGCCGTTGACCACCGACTTGAAGATGAAGGGCATGTAGGTGAGCTTGGTGCCCTCCTTCTTGGCGAAGCCGTCCTTGGCGCGCAGACGGGCGCGCGCCACCTTCGACATGTCGATGTGGAAGAGCGTCGTGACGTGCGCCGAGGTCGCCTTCGAGTAGACCATGTGCGCCGCCGTGATCTGGCGGATCTTCGACATCGGCTCGATCTCGACGTTCTCGCCCTCGACGTAGGCGGGGACGCTGAAGCCACCGGTCGGCCGCTGCGCCGGCGGCGGTGCCGCAGCGCCGGCGGCTGCCGGCGTGCGCGCTGCTGCAGGAGCCGCGGAGGCGGCAGGAGCCGCCGGCTTCGCAGCTTCGGCTGGCTTGGCGGGCTGCTGCTTGCGCTTCTCGATGTAGCCGAGAATGTCCTCCTTGGTCACCCGCCCCTGAGCGCCGGTGCCCTCGACCTGCGCGAGGTCGACCCCTTCCTTCGCCGCGATGTTGCGCACCAGCGGGCTCGAGAACTGGCGCAGGCGCCCCTCGAGGAGGCCGTCGCCGGCCTCGGCGTCGGACTCGCGGGCGAGGCCGGTCTCGCCAGAGTCGCGGCGGACCTCCCGGCGCTCCTCGCCCTCGGCGGAGTCGCCCGCGTCGGCAGCCGGCGAGCCCGGACGCCCATCGCGGGCGGCCTCCTCGCGGTGGAGCTGCTCGGCCGGCGCCGGGGCAGCGGAAGCCGCGGGCGTCGGAGCAGCCGCGGGAGCCGCAGCCGGCGCGGCAGCCGCCGGAGCCGCCTCGGCCGTCGGTGCGGCGGCGCCGCCGGCCTCGCCGATCTGCGCCACCACCTGGTTGACCGGTACCGTCTCGCCTTCCTTGTTGCGGATCTCGAGCAGGGTTCCGGCCGCCGGGCTGGGGATCTCGGCGTCGACCTTGTCGGTCGAGATCTCGAAGAGGGGCTGGTCGCGCTCGACGCGGTCGCCGACCTTGACCAGCCACTTGGTGATCGTCCCCTCGGCGATCGACTCCCCCATCTGGGGCATCACGACATCGGTAGCCATATGCGTTGATCCTCTCCGTTCAGTAGCTCGCCAGCTCGCGCACTTTGGCGATCAGCTTGTCGACGTTGGGCAGGTAGAATTCTTCCATCGGGGGGCTGTAGGGAACCGGCGTGTCGGGGCAGCAGAGGCGCGCCACCGGCGCGTCGAGGAAGGCGAAGGCATGCTCGGCGATGCGCGCCGCGACATCCCCCGCGACCGAGCCGGTGAGCTGCTCCTCGGTGAGGATCAGCACG
This sequence comes from uncultured Acidobacteriota bacterium, assembly GCA_963755825.1. Lineage (GTDB taxonomy): Bacteria > Acidobacteriota > Thermoanaerobaculia > Multivoradales > UBA5704 > DATBQN01. The sequence goes on from CAVWLA010000003.1 coordinate 409,406, forward strand.
CGCCCGGTCTTCTTCGCCGTGGCGAGGACGGCCTCCTGGTCCAGCGGCTTGATGGTGCGGAGGTCGAGGACTTCGAGGTCGATCCCGTCGGCCTCGAGGCGCCCGGCGGCCTCCAGCGCCACATGGAGCATAGCACCGTAGGTGATGACGGACAGGCTGCTGCCGGCGCGCGCCAGGCGCGCCTCGCCGATCGAGACCGGGGCGAGATCGGCGGGCAGCTCTTCCTTGATCCGCCGGTAGAGGTACTTGTGCTCGAAGAAGAGCACCGGGTTGGGATCGCGGATGGCGGCCTTCAAGAGCGCCTTGGCGTCCGCCGCCGTCGCCGGCGCGACGATCTTCAGGCCCGGCGTGTGCTGGAAGTAGGACTCCGGGTTCTGGCTGTGGAAGGCCGAGCCGTGGACGTTGCCGCCGGACGGGCCGCGGACGACGATCGGCACCTGCTGCCCCCAGCGATAGTGGTTGGGCGCCGCGAAGTTGATGATCTGGTTGAAGGCGCAGGAGATGAAGTCGATGAACTGCATCTCGACCACCGGCCGCAGGCCCATCATGGCGGCGCCGATGGCGGCGCCGACCATCGCCGACTCGCTGATCGGCGTGTCGATCACCCGCTCGGGGCCGAAGTGGTCGAGGAAGCCGGCGGTCACCCGGAAGGCGCCGCCGTAGGTGCCGACGTCCTGGCCGAGGAGGAAAACGCGCGGGTCGGCCTCCATCTCCTCCCAGAGGGCGTCGTGGATGGCCTCGAGGTAGGTGACCGAGCTCATCGCGCGGCCTCCTCAGGCGACGGCGCGTAGACCCCTTCGAGGGCGCGCTCGGGCGGCGGCGGCGGCGAGGCGAGGGCGAAGTCGACCTCGGCGCCGAGCGACTCGTCGATCGAGCGGGCGATCGCCGCGAAGTCCTCCTCGCCGGCGAAGCCCTGCCGCACCAGATGCCGCTCGAAGCGCTCGATGGGGTCCTTCTGCCGCCACTCCTCGAAGAGCTCCTTCGGCACGTAGCCGGCGTCGTCGTGCTCGGCGTGCCCCTTCATGCGGAAGGTCTTCGACTCGATGAGCGTCGGTCCCTGGCCGGCGCGCGCGCGGTCGAGGGCGCGGCGGGTCGCCTCGTAGACGGCGAGGACGTCGTTGCCGTCGACGATCTCGCCGGGGATGCCGTAGGCGGCGGCACGGGTGGCGATGTCCTTCACCCGCATCTGCCGGCGGGTCGGCGTCGAGTAGGCGTAGCCGTTGTTCTCGGCGATGACGACGAGCGGCACTTGGAGGACCGCCGCGAGGTTCAACCCCTCGTGGAAGTCGCCCGTCGAGGTGCCGCCGTCGCCGATGTAGGTGAGGGCGACCAGGTTCTTCCCCTGCCGCATGCCGGCGAGCGCCACGCCTGCCATTACCGGGATCACCGCGCCGAGCATCGAGATCGGCGCCACCAGGCCGCGCGCCAGGTCGCCGAAGTGGGTGTTGCCGTCCTTGCCGCCGGTGGGGCTGCCGCCGCGCGCCATGTACTGCATCATCACCTCGCGCGGCCGCACGCCGCGCACCAGCATCGAGCCCAAGTTGCGGATGAGCGGCCCCATGACGTCCTGCGGCTCGAGCGCGAAGGCGCTGCCGACCGAGGTCGCCTCCTGGCCGCGCGACGAGTAGAGGCCGCCCACCACCTGGCCCTGCCGGTAGAGGTTGCCGAGCCGCTCCTCGAGCATGCGGTTCAGCTTCATGAAGCGGTAGAGGTCGAGCTGCCGCTCCGGCGCGAGGCCGGTGCGGGCGAGCGGACGCTCCTCCGCCTCGGCGACCGGCGGGTGGAGCGGACCCCAGTTCCTGGCCTGTTCGGTCATGTCATCCTTCCGTAGCGGTCAAGGGTGTTGAGCCCTATTCATTCGTCTCGTGGTGGCGCGGGCGGGCACGGGGGCCCGCCCCTACCAGTCCATCCTGCCCCGGACATCCGCACCGTGGGTCGCGCTCAATAATGAATCGCGTGGCCCCACGCCGCCTCGGCCGCCTCCATGACGGACTCGGAGAGGGTCGGGTGGGCGTGGATGGTCTTCATCAGCTGCTCGGTCGTCGCCTCGCCGGCGAGCGCCACGCAGGCCTCGGCGATGAGGTCGGTCGCCTGCGGGCCGAGGATGTGGACGCCGAGGAGCTCGTCGTAGCGGGTGTCGCGGACGACCTTCACGAAGCCCTCGGTCTTGCCGAGGATGGCGGCCTTCCCCGAGGCGCCGAAGGGGAACTTGCCGGTCGCCACCTCGAACCCGCGCTCCTTCGCCTTGGCCTCCGAAAGGCCGACGCTCCGCCACCTCCGGATCGCAGTAGGTGCAGGAGGGGACCAGGTCGTAGTTGAGCGGCCGCGCCGGCTTGCCCGCCATGTGCTCGACGGCGAGGATGCCCTCGGCCGAGGCGACGTGGGCGAGCCAGGGGGTGTTGACGACGTCGCCGATGGCGTAGATGTGCGGCACCGCCGTCTGCATGAGGCCGTTGACCTTGACGTAGCCGCGCTCGAGCTCGACGCCGAGCGCCTCGAGGCCGAGGCCGTCGGTGACCGGCCGGCGGCCGACGGCGACCAGCAGGTGCTCCGCCTCGAGCGGGGCGCCCTCGCCGCCGGCCTTTTCCAGGTTGATGCGGACGCCGGCCTCGCCCTTGTCGACGCCGGCGAGCTTGGTGCCGGTGAGGACCGAGATGCCGCGCCGCTTGAGGGTCTTCTCGAGCGCCGCCGAGATCTCCTCGTCCTCGATCGGCAGGATGCGCGGCAGCATCTCGATGAGCGTGACCTTGGTGCCGAAGGAGGCGAACATCGACGCGAACTCGGTGCCGACGGCGCCGGCGCCGAGGACGGCGAGGGTCGTCGGGACGCGCTCCATCACCAGGATGTGGTCGGAGTTGAGGATCTTCTCGCCGTCGGCCGGCGCCGGCGGGATGTCGCGCGGCACCGAGCCGGTGGCGATGAGGATGAAGCGGCTGCGGTACCGCTTGGTCCCCTCGGGACCCTCGACCTCGACCTCGTTGGGGCCCACCAGGCGACCGCGGCCCGTGGAGGCCGGTCACCTTGTTCTTCTTGAACAGCCCCTCGATGCCGCGGGCGTTCTTGTCGACCACCTTGCGCTTCCTGGCATGGGCGCGGGCGATGTCGAGAGTCGGCGTCGGCGACGTCGATCCCCAGCTCGGCGGCGTCCCTGATCTCGTCGAGCACCGCGGCGGTGTGGAGGAGCGCCTTGGTGGGGATGCAGCCGCGGTGCAGGCAGGTGCCGCCGAACTTGGGGTCCTTCTCGACCACCGCGACGCGCAGGCCGAGCTGCCCGGCGCGGATGCCGGCGACGTAGCCGCCCGGCCCGCTGCCGATGATGATGAGGTCGAAGTCCTGCTCGGGTATGGACATAGGAAACGCTCTCCTGTGGGGTCGGGGTGGTGGTCTCGGATGCTCTGCGGCGCTCGCGCGGCGCCCCGCCGGCTCAGACCGGCCGCGCCAGGGTCTCGGCCGGGGCTTCGGTCGCCGCCGCGGCCGGCGCCGTCCAGACCGCCGGCGGATCGACCGGCTCGGCGCGGTAGCGGCCGGGGCGGTCGGCGACGACGCGGGCGAGCGGCGCGTCGGCGTCGTGCTCGAAGATGCCCAGCCAGCCGCCCTCGGCGGCCCGCGGCAGCCAGCGCTTCTTCTCGTCGAGGGTGGTCAGCGGATAGAGGTCGTAGCCCATGATCCAGGGGAGCGGCACGTGCGCCGTGGTGGGCACCAGGTCGGCCCAGAAGACGGCGCGGGCGCCGTCCGCGGCCGCCGGCGAGCCCCCCGAGCCATCCATGAGGACGATCGCCATGTCGCGGTTGTGGCCGGGCGCACGCACCGCCGTGACACCGGGGAGCGGCCGCGCCTCGTCGTCGAACAGCTCGACGACGCCGGCCTCGAAGAGCGGCTCCCAGTTGGCCGGCTCGTAGCTCGCCCGGTCGCGCTCGTTGGGGTTGCGGGCGTGCTCCACCTCGCCGCGCGACAGCCAGTAGCGGGCGCGCGGAAAGGTCGGCACCAGCCTGCCGCCCGCGACGCGGGTGTTCCAGCCGCAGTGGTCGAAGTGCAGGTGGCTCAAGAGGACGTGGGTGACGTCCTCGAGCGCGAAGCCGGCGCGCCGGATCGCCTCCGGCAGGCGGACGCCGCCCGGCGGGATGGCGTAGATGTGGTCGAACTTGGCGTCGTGCTTGTCGCCGATGCCGGTGTCGATCAGCAGCAGCTCGCCGCCGCGCGCCACCAACAGGCAGTTGGTCGCCATGCGGATGCGGTTCTTCTCGTCCGCCGGCTTCTCGCGCTCCCAGAGCGGCCGCGGCACGACGCCGAACATGGCGCCGCCGTCGAGGCGGAACTCCGTGTCGCCGACCAGGGTGAGGTCGAGGTCTCCGAGGCGGATGGTCATCGCGAGAAGTCTATCCGATCGGTCAACCGGGGTTCGGCGGCGGGGCCGCCGGCGCGAGCGCCCGCCGATATCCCTCCGGGGTCATCCGCGGCAGCGCCTCGGCGAAGCCGACGAGGGCGTCGAGCTGGGCCGCGTCGAGGCTCGGCCGGAATCCCGGCATGCCGCTCATGCGGATGCCGTTCTCGATCACCCAGCGGGCGCGGTGGGCGGGCATGGCGGCCATCGCGTCGACCAGATCGGGCGCCCCCGGATTGAGGCCCATGCCGACCTCGGAGGGCTTCCTCCCCGGCGCGCCATGGCAGCCGGCGCAGAGGCGATCGTAGAGGGCGGCGCCGCGGCGGAGCGCGCTGGGATCGGCCGGCGGGGACGCCGGGGCGGCTGGCCCCGCCGCCGCATGGCGGGCGATCGAGCGCTCGGCGATCGCCGCCCAGGCGCTGTCGACGGCGCCCGGCTCCGGATCGACGGCGGCCACGTCGTAGCGGCCCGAGTAGGCGTAGACGAGAGCGCCGGCGGCGGCGAGGGCGGCGAGGGCCACGAGGCCGGCGACGACAGTGAGGGGGGCCGCGGACCTCAAGGGAGGTGCTGGGGCGCCGGCGGCTGGCCGGCGCCGTGCTCCGCCGGCTCCTCGGAGCTGCCGGCGGCGGCGACCGCCGCCTGGTAGGCCTCCGGCGTCATCTTCTTGAACTGCTGGACGAAGGCGACCATCGACCACAGCTCGCGCTCGTCGTGGGTGGGGCCGAAGGCGGGCATGCCGGTCATCTTGATGCCGTTCTTGATCACCCAGTACATCTCGTTGGGCGCCATGTCGCCCGCCGAATGGACGAGGTTCGGCGGATGCGGATTCAAGCCGACGCCGATCTCCGAGGGCTTGACCCCGGGGGCGCCGTGGCAGGTGACGCACATGTCGCGATAGTGGGCGGCGCCGAGCTTCAGCATGGCAGGGTCGGCGAGCGGCGGCACCGCGATGCCGGCCGCGTGGCGCCCCACGCTGCGGTCGGAGATCCGCCCCAGCTGCTGCTCGATGAAGCCGCGCTCGACGGGCACCGCGGCGACGTCGTAGGCGCCCGAGAAGACGTAGGCCGCGGCGCCGGCAGCGGCGAGGAGGACGAGGACGGCCAGCGTCCCGACGAGTTTCATTTCCCGCGACCTCCCGCTAGAGTGTGCTGGGGCCGGTCCGCGGACGCTCGTCCACGGGCAGCGTTCGATCTCTGTTTCCGCCTCGGTCGCCGCGCTCCGATCATGCCATGCCGGCGCCGCGGACGGATAGGGCGCATGCGGCCTCCATGCCATGAGCGACGCGCGACCAACGCACACCGGCTCCGACCTCGCCATCGTCCTCTCCGGCGGCGGGGCGCGGGCGGCGTATCAGGTGGGGCTCCTCCGCCGCCTCGCCCGCGAGGTGCCGGACCTGCGCTTCCCCATCATCACCGGCGTCTCGGCGGGGGCGATCAACGCCGCCTTCTTCGCCGCCCATCCGGCGGGCCTCGGCAAGGCCGCCGAAGCGCTCGCCGAGATCTGGCGGCGGCTGACCGTCGACGACATCTTCCGTGTCGACCTGCCGTCGCTCGCCCGTCACCTGGTGCGCTGGGCGACCCACCTCGTCTCCGGCGGCAGCCCGGCGGCGCCCGATGTCCGCGGCCTCGTCGACTCGCAGCCGCTGCGCCTCACCGTCTCGCGCTCGGCGGCCTCGGTCGACGGCGAGCTCATCGGCATCGGCCGCAACCTGGCGCGCGGCCGCCTGCAGGCGATCGCCATCACCGCCCTCAACTACTCGACCGGCCAGACCGTCACCTGGATCCAGGGCGAGGGTCCCACCTGGAACGAGGGGCTGCGGCGCAGCTACCGGGCGCGCCTGTCGGCCGAGCACATCATGGCCTCGGCGGCGCTGCCGATCTTCTTCCCCGCCGTCCGCCTCGGCGACTCCTGGTACGGCGACGGCGGCATGCGGCACTGGGCGCCTCTGGCGCCGGCGGTGCGGCTGGGGGCACGGCGCATCCTCGCCCTCTCGCCGCACTACCAGCAGACCGCCCGCGAGGCGGAGCGGCCGAAGACTCACGGTTACCCGCCGCCGGCGCAGATCCTCTCCCAGCTGCTGAACGCCATCTTCCTCGACGTCCTCGAGCAGGACGTCGAGCAGATGGAGCGGCTGAACGAGCTCCTCGCCAAGCTGCCGCCCGACGAGCGCGGCGGCCTCGAGCCGATCGACGTCCTGGTGCTCCGGCCGAGCGAGAACCTGGGCGAGCTGGTCTCCACCTACGAGCCGCGGCTCCCCAAGGCGTTCCGCTACCTCACCCGGAGCCTCGGCACCCGCGAGACGACGAGCCCCGACTTCCTCTCCTATCTCATGTTTCAACCCGACTACCTGGAGCACCTGATGGCGATCGGCGAGAAGGACTGCGAGGCGCGCCTGCCCGAGATCCTCGCCCTGGTGACCGGCCGGCCGGCTCCGGCGCCGGCCCCGGTGCCGGCGGGAGCGACGTGCTGAGGGGCGCCCTCAAAGGGTCGCCGCTCGCCGTCGCCAGCCTCCTGGTGGCGGCACTTTTCGCCGCGGCGGCGCCGCCGGCGCGCGCCGACGGCCTCGGCGACCTCCGCGCCACCCTGGCGCGGCTACCGGGCGCCTCGCCGGTGCGCGCCGCCCTCGATCTCGCGGTGGTCAACCGCACCAAGGGGGAGGCCAACCGCGCCGACGAGGGGCGCACCCGCGTCGAGCTCGCCGCCGGACCGCAGGGGCTCTCGATCACCTTCCCGGCGGCCGAGCTCGACCAGGCCAAGGCCGAGATGATGGCGCAGCGCGCCAATCCCGAGCGGCCGACCCCCGAGCGGACGGCCCTCCGCGAGGTCAATGGCCTCGACATCTCCGAGTACCTGAGCTTCGCCGGGCCGTTCCTCGCCCGGCTGGAGCGCGCCACCCTCGTCGAGGAGCACCGCGAGGCCTACGAGGGGCGCCCGGCGAACCTACTGACGTTGAAGCTGGTGCCGGCTCTCCGCAAGGAGGAGATGGCGCACGTCAAGGAGTCGGACTACACGATGAAGGTCTGGGTGGGAGGCGACGGCGTGCCGCTCGCCGCCGAGACCTCGCTCCACGGCAAGGCCGGCATCCTCTTCCTCAACTTCAAGAACCTGAGCCACGAGAGCTGGGACTTCGCCCACGCCGCCGACCGCCTGATCGTCGTCCGCCATCACCAGGAGGTCGACGCCTCCGGCCTCGGCCAGGAATTCCACCGCCGCACGACGGCGGTGATCACCCTTGAGCACTGAGTGGCGGCAACGTCGCCGGAAGCGCGTGGGCGAGGCGGGGGCGGCGTCTTCTCCATTTCGGCGGCCGGAGAGCCAAGGGATCCGGCTCTTCCTCGCTGCGGCGGCTTCGATCGTGAAGGATCGGCCTCTTCCCCATCGAGGCGGGCGTGTCCGCGAAGGATCGGTTTCTTCGCCATCGCAGCGGCCGCAGAGAGGAAGAACTGGGTTCTTCCTCATGACGGCGGCCGATTCGAGGAAGAATCGGATTCTTGGAGGAAGGATCGGTTTCTTCGAGGAAGGATCGGTTTCTTCGAGGAAGGATCGGTTTCTTCGAGGAAGGATCGGTTTCTTCGAGGAAGGATCGGTTTCTTCCTCACTGTGGCGGTTCGAGTGAGGAAGAATCCGATCCTTCCTCATCGCAACCGATTCTTCCGCACTCGCACCGCCGCTTCCCCGGTACGGCCGCCGCGTCCGCATCGCCGCCGCGCCTTCCCGATGGCGCCCGACGCGGTGCTATTGCGCGGGAATCCAACTCAATCCGCCCCTGCCTTCGCCGGCGCGTCTGCGCAGGGCGGCGGGGACGAGCGAGCTGCCGCGCGGGTCGCTCACCGGGCGGGTGATCGGCGCGGCCCGGCGCGGCTCAGGCGATCGTCACCTCGTCGCAGAGGTAGACGTCCTGGATCGCCTGGAAGAGGGCGACGCCCTCCTTCATCGGGCGCTGGAAGGTCTTGCGGCCGGAGATGAGGCCGGCGCCGCCGGCGCGCTTGTTGATCACCGCCGTGCGCACCGCCTGGCCGAAGTCGCCCTGGCCGCCCTTCGCGTCGCCGCCCGAGTTGATCATGCTCGCCCGCCCCAGGTAGCAGTTGGCGACCTGCCAGCGCACCCAGTCGATGGGGTGGTCGGCGACCAGCTCCCCGTCGTAGAGCTTGGGGCTGGTCTTCGAGTACTGCAGCGCCGGGAAGCCGCCGTTCACGTCCGCCTGCTTCTGCTTGATGATGTCGGCCTGGATGGTCACCCCGAGGTGGTTGGCCTGGCCGGTCAAGTCGGCGGCGGTGTGGTAGTCCTTGCCGTCCTTCTTGAAGGCGTTGTTCCGCAGGTAGGACCACAGGATCGTCGCCATCCCCAGCTCGTGGGCGTGCTGCGAAGGCCTCCGAGATCTCGACGATCTCGCGGTCGGAGTCGTCGCTGCCGAAGTAGATGGTGGCGCCGACCGCGGCAGCCCCCATCTCCCAGGCCTGCTGCACGCTGCCGAAGAGGATCTGCTGGAACTTGTTGGGGTAGGTGAGCAGCTCGTTGTGGTTGATCTTGGCGATGAAGGGGATCTTGTGGGCATAGCGGCGGGCGACGCTGCCGAGGACGCCGACGGTCGAGGCGACGGCGTTGCAGCCGGCCTCGATGGCGAGCTTGACGATGTTCTCGGGCTCGAGGTAGATCGGGTTGGGGGCGAAGGACGCCGCCGCGGTGTGCTCGACCCCCTGGTCGACCGGCAGGATGGAGAGATAGCCGGTGCCGCCGAGGCGGCCGTGGCCGTAGAGGCGCTCGAGGCTCACCAGCACGCCGGGCTTGCGGTCCGAGGCGCCCCAGGCGCGGTCCACGTGGTGGGGCCCGGGGAGCATCAGCATGTCCTTGGTGATCCCCTTCGAGGTGAACGAGAGGAGATCGTCCGCCTCGCTCCCCAGATACTTCCGCACCGCCTCGATACCCGCCGTCTCAGCCGTCGTCGTCGCCATCTCGCGTCATCTCCTCGTATCCGCTGGTGTCTCGTCGAGTCTCGCCGCATCCCGCCCGGCAGGCCGTCCGGCGCCGGCCGCGGCCCGATCACTCTATCAAGGCGCGGCGCTCGATCACGGCGCCGGGCGCTCACCGAGCCCTTGTGGTAGAACGCCGGCGGTGACCACCCCCCGCCGCTTCCATCGGGTGCGCGCCGTCCTCGACCGCCGCCAGCCCGACCTCACCGTCCTCTTAGAGGACGTCCAGGTGCCGCGGAACCTGGCGGCGATCCTGCGGAGCTGCGACGCCGCCGGGGTCCTCGCCGCCCATGCGGTCTGGCCGGGCGGCCGCCTCAAGCTCTCGCGGCCGGCCTCCGGCGGCACCCGCAAATGGGTGCCCGTCGTCCGCCACCGCACCCTCGCCGACGCCCTGGCGCATCTCCGCGAGCAGGGCTTCCGCATCCTCGCCGCCCATCCCGCCGCGGGCGCCGCCGCCTTCCGCGACGAGGACTACAGCCGCCCCACCGCCTTCCTCCTGGGCACCGAGGAGACCGGCGTCACGGCGGCGGCCGCCGCGGCGGTCGACGGCTGGGTGGCGATCCCGATGGCGGGGATGGGCACCTCGCTCAACGTCTCGGTGGCGGCCGCCCTCCTCCTCTTCGAGGCGGCGCGCCAGCGCCAGGTGGCCGGCCTCTACGCACGCTCGCGGCTCGACGCCGACACCTACGCGCGGACGCTCTTCGAGTGGACCTATCCCAGGCTCGCCGCCCACTGCCGGCGGAAGAAGGCACCCTACCCGGCGCTCGGCGAGGACGGCGAGATCGTCGGCGCGTTGCCGCGCGGCTGAGGCGCGGCCGCTATCCCTCCCCGAAGCACTCGCGGACGGGCCGGCAGCGGAGGCCGGCCTTCGCGGACCCGCCTCCGCTCGCGGCCGTCTCGGCGCCGCGGCCGTCCGGGAGATCGCAGCAGAGCTCGCGGGGACCGCAGGCGGCGGCGCCGCCGCAGGTGCAGGCGCAGGTCACCGGATCGATGGTGCCCGAGCAGCAGGCGCCCTCCTGGCAGAGGGAGAAAGGCGGCGCGCACTGGCCGTCGCTGACGCATTTCGAGGGCTTGCCGAAACAGCGGCCGGGGCTGGCGAACGGCCGCGCCAGGTGCTGCCCCTTGGCGATCTCCTGGGCGCTCGGCGGCGGCGCCTGACGCGAGCAGGCGAGGGCGGCGAGCAGGCAGGTCGCGACGATGGAGCCGACGAGCGGACGACGAGCGGGAAGCCGGCGGCGCATGATCACCTCAATCGGCGCGCACGGCGCCGGCCCAGACGTGCTGGTGGCGGGTCGTCGTGCTCTGGTCGGTGCACCCCTCGCGCGAGTCGCCCCAGGTGCCGAGGATCGCGAGAGGCCCGGGATCGCCGAACTGGAAGACGCCGCTCAGGTACTCGCCGAAGTAGCCGGTGCAGATGAGCTGGCAGGGGTGGAAGTAGGGTCCGATGCCGGGATCGTCGGTCGGGCTCTTCGCCCCCTCGCCTTCGGCGGTCAGATTGAACGGTCCCGCGAAGGTGATGCCGCCGTCGGAGCTCACCGCCGCTTCGACGATGGTGCGCGCGCGCATCTCGTCGGTCACCGTCATCCGCCCCTTGTACGGCTGCGAGTACCAGAGGATGCCGGCGCGGAGGTCGACGGTGCCGTCCGGCACCTTGCCGGTGAAGAGGGCCGGCTTCGACTCCCACTCCCCCGCCCGGCTCGCCACGGTGTCCATGCCGTTGGCCTTGGCGATGGCGTCGATCTCCTGGCCGGCGAGCTTGGTGCCGCAGCTGTCGAGGTCGCCCTTGTGGTTCCTGGCATCGCAGGTGTCGGCCTTGGCCAGCCGGTAGAGGATGACCTTCTCGCGCTGCGCCTCGTCGGGGAGCGTCCCCGCCTGCACCTGGAGGTCGGCGACCAGGGCGTACTCGCCGTCCGCGGCCTCGCCGATGGCGAGCGCCGGCAGGCTGCTGCCGCGGTCGACCTGGGTGCCGAAGACCGGCGTGGCGGCGACGTTCTGGGCATTCAGGATGCCGAAGCTCGCCGAGGGCACCGAGGGCGGCGGGGCGACCGAGAGGATGCGCTCCCAGGGGATGCCGAGGGCGATGCCGATCGCCGGATTGCGGTAGACCTCGAGGCGCTGCACCGAGCCGGCGCTGCAGCTGTAGCTGACCAGGGCGGCGACGTAGAAGTCGTTGAGGCCCGCCGCGACCCGCGGATGCGCGAAGGCGCCGCCGTAGGCGCAGGAAGGGTCGGGCGGCGAGGCGGCGTTGACCGGATCGACGAGGCCGGTGGCGCCGGTCGTCATCGTCGGCAGGTCGAGGTTCCACACCATGCGGTAGGGCAGCGCCTTCCCGGGCTCGTTCCACACCACGAGCGCCGCGGTGCCGGCGCCGGTCAGGGCGACCTTCGGCCCGTCCGGCACGTTGGCCTGCGGCCCGAGGAGGACGAAGGCGTCGTCGAACGTCTTGCCGTTGTCGCGCGAGCGCGAGAGGAGGAGGAACCAGGGGCCGCCGTAGCGCGTCAGGCCGCCCTGCGCGACGCTCACGTAGAGCGCGATGCCGGGCGTCTTGGCGTCCTTGCTGTTCCACGCCGCGAGCCACGGATCGCCGTGCCGCGCGAAGACGCCGCGGCCGTGGAGAGCGGCGCTGACCGGCAGCTGGTCGTGGCGGGTCCAGGTGCTGCCGAAGTCGTCGGAGCTCGCCCAGCCGTCGGTCGTCGGCCGCTCGGGGTTGAAGGCCCAGCAGCTGGCGCCGGCGTCGACGATCGCCGAGGTTTCGTCGTTGTAGCCGGCGAGGTAGCGGGCCGCCGGCTCGCCCTGCGGCCGGTCGGCCGGCTGGTCGATGCGCACCATCGCCGTCTCGCTCTGCGCGAACGAGCGGTGGGCGCCCGCGGGATCGCCGGGCGGCGAGGAGACCGGATCGTCGAACGACCGGCAGCCGCCGCAGCCGTGGAGCGCGAGGACGAGGACGAACAGGGCGACGAGAGGCGACGGCCGGAGGGAGCGCAGGAGATCGCGGCGGCGCATCGGCGGATGTTCCTCGGCGACGGCGCTCGGCCTACCCGGCGCTCGGCGACGCCGCCGGAGCCTTGATGGGGACGCCCCGCGGCCGGGCGGGAGCCGCGGCGGCGGCGGCCCGCGCCTCCCAGACGGTGCGGGAGATGGCCGCGATGGCGGCGTCGGCCGCCGGCTGGTCGGGGAAGCCGGCGGTCAGCACGACGAGCACGTAGGGCGCCGCGGCGCCGGGCGGATAGACGATCGCGGCGTCGTGATGGACTCCCGTGATGTCGCCGGTCTTGTGGGCGACGCGGACGCCGGCGGGGAGCCCGGCGGGGATCTTCTCGTTCGACTCCTGCCCGGCGAGGATCTCGACCATCCGCGCGCTCGCCGCCGGCGACACCGCCTTGCCCGCGGCGATGGCGCGGAGGAGGATCATGAGGTCGTTCGCCGTCGCCCGGTTGTTCAGGCCGGCGGCGAGCGCCTTGCCGTCCTCGACGCCGCGCAGGATCACCAGGTCGTAGACCTCGAGGGCGCGCATCGCCTCGGTCACCCGCTCGGCGCCGATCCGCGCCACCAGCAGGTTGGTGGCGAGGTTCGAGCTCTTGTCGATCATCCGCGCGATGAGCTCCTCGACCGGCCGCGTCTGGCCGGCCGCGGCGTAGAGGTCGGGGTCGCCGTCGTCCTTGGGATCGAGCTCGAAGGTCGTGCCGTCGGCGAGGCTGGTGAACTGATTCCTGATGGCGATCGGCTCGCGCAGCTTGATCTCCCCGTTCGCCGCGGCGCCGAAGAGGGCGACCATCACCGGCAGCTTGACGGTGCTGGCGGCGTGGAAGCTGAGCTTCTCGTTGCGCAGCAGCGTGGCGCCCGTCGCCAGGTCGCAGTAGGCGACGGCGATCAGCCGGTCGCGCCCGCCGGCGTGGCGGAGCGCCGCGTCGACGCTCCCCGGCAGCGAATGCGCCGCCGGCCCGGCAGAGCAGCCGGCCAGGACGACGAAGCCGAGGAGGACGCCAGCCAGGCAGGCGAAGCGGCGGCCGGCGGCGGCCGCCGGCGCGGGAGAGCGAGGGGACATGCCGCGATTCTAGACGCTTCCGGGCATGCGGAGCGCCGCGCGGGTAGGATGGCGCGATGAGAAGCGAGCCGCTGGTCCTCGGCACCCACGAGGCGAACACCCTGGAGCAGCTCCGCGACGTGGCGAGCCGCGCCGAGCGCGCCGCGCTGATGAGCGACGGCCATCTCGGCTACGTGATGCCGGTCGGCGGCATCGCGGCCTACCGCAACAAAGTCTCGGTCAACGGCGTCGGCTTCGACATCGCCTGCGGCAACTGCGCCATCCGCACCGACCTGGCGCTCGGCGATCTGGCGCCGGCCGACCTGCCGCGCCTCGCCGACGAGATCCAGACGGCGATCAGCTTCGGCGTCGGCAGGAAGAACCGCGCCGACGACGCGCCGCTCGACGACCCGCTGTTCGCCGACCCGGCCTGGGAGGCGGTCCCCAAGCCATCCCGCGAGGCGCTGCGCGAAAGGGCCCGCCATCAGCTCGGCACGGTGGGGAGCGGCAACCACTACGTCGACGTCTTCGTCGACGAAGGCGGCGCCATCTGGGTGGGCGTCCACTTCGGCTCGCGCGGCTTCGGTCACACCGTCGCCTCGGGGTTCCTCGCCCTCGGCGCCGGCAAGCCGTGGGGAGCGCGGGTGCCGGAGAGCGAGGTGCTCTTCGACCTCGCCTCGCCGATCGGCGGCGGCTACTGGTCGCTGATGGAGCTCGCCGGCCGCTACGCCTACGCCGGCCGCGAGTGGGTCGCCCGCAAGGTGGTGGCGCTCCTCGGCGGCCGCGAGCTGGACCTCGTCCACAACCATCACAACTTCGCCTGGCGCGAGGTGCACGACGGCGAGGAGCTCATCGTCGTGCGCAAGGGCGCCACGCCGGCGTTCCCCGGCCAGCGCGGCTTCGTCGGCGGCAGCATGGGCGACGACTCGGTCATCCTCCGCGGCACCGCCGAGCCGAGCGAAATACAGCGCCGCACGCTCTTCTCGACCGTCCACGGCGCCGGCCGCGTCATGTCGCGCACCGCCGCGCTGGGCAAGACGCGGCGCGGCAAGGCCTGGAGCTGCGGCCAGCGCGACTGCGGCGGCACGCTGCCGATCGAGACGCCGATGGGTCCCGGCGGCGCCAACCCGCGCTGCCCGCTCTGCGCCGGCAGGATGCACCGCCGCGACGTCACGGAACGCGCCAGCCCCGGCCGGGTGTCGCCCGAGATGATGGCAGAGTGGCTGAACGCCAAGGGCGTCGTCGTCCGCGGCGGCGGCGTCGACGAGTCGCCCCACGTCTACCGCCGCCTGCCCGAGGTCCTCGCCGCCCAGGGCGACACCATCGAGATCCTCGCTGTGCTCCGCCCGCTCATCGTCGTGATGGCCGGCGCCGACGAGCACGATCCCTACAAGGACTGAGCGGCGACCGCGGCGAGGGCTATACTTCGGGTCATGGGCGACGCCGAGGAAGAGGCCGAGGAATCGGCTCGCAGGGCGCGCGCCGCGGCACGCAAGGACTGGCCGATCCGCGTCTACAAGCTCGGTGAAGAGCCGCCGGAGGATCTCTCCGCCACGACCACGGCCGCCGAGCGCCTGGCGATGATGTGGCCGCTGACGCTCAGCGCCTGGGCCTTCACCGGCAAGCCGCTGCCCGACTACAAGCGCAGCGAGACGCCGATCCGGGTCATCCCCTCGCCGGTGCGGAAGAAAGGCTCGACAGAATCCAAGCCCTAGATCCGAACCAGGACTTCCTCGATCTGATCGTGGAGCTCCAGAAGGCGGAAGCTTCCTTTCTGGTCGTCGGCGCCTATGCCTTGGCGGCGAACGGCATCGTGCGCGCCACCGAAGACTTCGACGTCCTCGTGCGGCCCGATGCGGAGAATGCCCGTCGAGTTTGGCTGGCCCTCGAGAGGTTCGGCGCGCCGCTCGAGGCGACGGGGCTCACCCTCGAGGATCTCGAAAAACCCGATCTCATCTATCAGATCGGCCAACCGCCGCGGCGGATCGACATCCTGACCGAGATCAGCGGGCTCGACTTCGACGAAGCGTGGAGGACGCACCGGGTTGCGCCGCTCGGCGCTCTCGAGGTTCCCTACTTGGGCCGCGAAGCCCTGATCCGCAACAAGCAAGCGAGCGGCCGCCTGAAGGATCTGGCCGATCTCGAGATCCTCGAGAGCAAGCTCCCACCGGCGGGCGACGAGTAGCGGTCCCAGGCCTCACAGCAGCCGCAGCTGGCGCGCGCGGGCGTGGCGCGCGAGGTAGGGCTTGACGTCCATCTTCCGGCGGGTGCTCTCCGAGGACATGTAGCGGACGTGGCCGAAGACCGGGCGCTCGGGCGGCCAGGGGCGGTCGTAGCGGCCGAAGCACCAGAAGATGCCGCTGTAGGAGTTGGGATCGCGGCCGTCCAGCGCGTAGCGGTTGTTGAGCTCGATCAAGGCGGCGAGCGCCTCCTCGGGCGAGGCCGACCATTCGAGGACCTTCTTGCCCCACAGCATCCGCAGGTAGTTGTGGATGCGCCCCTCGGTCGCCAGCTGGCGCTGGGCGGCGTTCCACAGCTCGTCGTGGGTGTCGGCGGCGTCGAGCTGCTGGAGGGTGTAGAGCGCCGGCCGCGGATCGCGGCGATGCTTGTCGAGCGTCGCCCGCGCCCACTCGGGAAGCGATTCGTAGCGGTCGTAGCGCGGCAGCTTCGCCGCGGTGTGGAAGCCCAGCTCGCGCCAGGTCACCAGCTCGTCGAGGAACGACTCGGCGGCGGCGCTCATCCCCCAGAAGCCGGCCTTGGCGCCCCGCCGCTCGCCGGTCAGCCGCTCCGGCGTCCACCCCTCGTGCTCGGCGAGGGCGGCGAACACCTGGTGGGTCGAGATCTGGCCGAAGTGCAGATACGGCGAGAGGCCGCTCGTCACCTCGTGCGCAGGGTCGTTGCGCCCCTCGCCGTAGCGCTGCAGGCGGTCGGCCAGAAAGCGCTTGAGCGCGTGGCCCGCCGCCGCCTCGCCGCCGTGCACGCCGGAGACCGGCGGCACCGAGTGGTCGATGGGGAGCTCGGCGAGCAGGTCGTCGCGCTCCAGCAGCTCGCGCGAGGCGGGCGGCCAGCGGCGGAGGATCGCCTCCGGCAGCTCGGCGAGGCGCGGCGGCAGATGGGTCAGCGGCCGCGTCAGGGGGAAGCGGCCGAGGTGGTCGGGGAGCAGCTTCTGCAGCACGCGGCGCAGAGCGTAGGCCGTCGGGTAAGTGTCCGCCGTGGCGCGGAGCGGCAGCAGGCCGTTGGCGTCGACCCCCTCGACGGCGGCGGGCGAGCCGGCCGCGGCGGCGGCGAGCATGTGCGGGTAGAAGAAGGCCGGCGAGTCGTCGGCGACGACGAGGCAGGCGCGCACCGCGAGCGCCTCCAAGGCGCCGTGCCCGGCGGCCGGCTCGGGCTCGACGTAGGGGTAGTAGAGGACCTCGGTCCGCGCCAGCCGCTCGCGGTGCTCGGCCATGCCGTCGAGCACGAAGCGGTGGAGGCGGTCCGAGGCCCACGGATAGGCGGTGCGCAGCGGCTCGAAGACGACGAGCGGCTTGCCGAGCTCGCGCGCCCGCGCCGCGGCGTGGTCGAGCGCGAAGTTCGACGCCAGCCGCCGGAAGGCCGTCATCCAGTAGAGGACATAGTCCCCCTGCGGACGGACCGCGGCGGCGTTGAGACGGCGGAGGCGGAGATCGGCGCCGGCCGGCGCGCGGTCAGAGAGGGAGTCGGGGGGCGATGGCATCGTTACGCTGGACGGTGACGACGGAGCCACTCCGGTTGTAGGGGGGCGGGCGTGACGCGGTGAGCACCGCGAGGGGTGCAAGCCCTAGGATCTAAGCTCCCGCGGCTTCTCTCGACGGGCGCCGCGGTCCAGCCACTCCACAACGTTTTCTGTTTGGTTGTCCGGATTCGCCCACATCACGGCCCGGAGCTCGCTGACCTCCAAGGCGGCCTCTCGAAAGAGAGCTCGCGCTCTCTCATCGAGCGAGACGACGATGCCGTCGGTCGCACGCGCAGCCTCGATCAGGTGCGCGTCCTTGCCCATCGCCCGTCTTTTGGCCTCCGAGATGGCCGCTTCGGCAAGCTGCTCACGGAGGCTCTCGTCGAGACAGCCTTCCAGGAACAGCACGCGGCGCTTGGCAACCATCCGAGCACGCCAGCCTCGCGCAAACTGTCGCTCGTGCTTCTTCCACTCGGCGAGACATTCCTGGCTGAAGACGACGGAGTGGCGCCTCTCGAGAGCACCGAAGACCGCACGCCGGCGGCCCGGAATAGAGCCAGAACCGGCGGACCGCGCGACCGAGGCGTCGAGCACGATCCGCTTACCGCCTCCTGGCATTTCCCTTCGTCTTCTTCGGCTGGAACGCCTGCGACTCGACGGCATCGAGATAGCGGTTCTCGGCCTGGGCTCGCACTTCGCCGAAATCCTCTGGCCAATCGCCGTAGGCACCTTGCGCGTCGAGGCCGGCGCTCTCGATCTTCGTCACGCCATCCACACCGCGCTGGAACCAATGGAGAATGACCTTGGCAGGATCGAACTTTCCCTCGGCGACCAGAGCCTGGACTGCAAGGAGAAGGATGGAGCTGTGCGTCTCCGCGACAACCTGCACGCCGCGGTTGGCGGCATCCACCAAGACAGTCGCGAGGAATTCCTGCGCGCGCGGATGGAGGTGCAATTCTGGTTCCTCCAGGTATACCAGCTGCCCCGGCGCGGCACAGAGCAGCGCGACCAAGACTGGCAGAGTCTGCGACACTCCAAACCCTACATCGGCAACATTGATGAGATCGCTCGCTCCTCCTCGACCAGCTCTCGGAAGCCTCCCGACGAGAAGCTCTACCTGTGTTGCATCCAGAGCCTTGGCCCGCACTTTCCACGATAGACCCAGATTCTCCAACGTTCGGTCGAGAGCCTTCAAGCGGGAATCACGGCTTGCCTGCCAGCCTGCGATGACACTAGCGGTATAGGTTTCAAAGGTCCCGATGAAAAATGTCCCAACCGAGGTCGTTCGATAGGAACGCGTAGGGTTACCTCGCAACCCCGGCACGTGAAGAATCCTTCGTAAATGAAAGTTGAACGCCTCGGTCGGCACTTCAGCCAGACTGCTAATGCCGATGTTCAGACTACTCGGAAGAAGCGGACCATAGCGATGATATACCGCGAAGAAGCAACGAGTGCGCTGCAAATCCAGAAATTCGCTGGGTTTGTGCTTAAGGAACGCGAGATCCTCGCTTGTCATTCCTAACCGCAGAGAAAGGTCGACGCCAGTCCCGTCCGGATTGACGCCGAAGATATCCATTTCGAGCAGATCGAAGGCTTCGTTCGACTTTCGCCCAAAGGTATCGGCGAGATATAGACCCGCCCTTGTCTGTATGCCCACTCGAAACTCGGCGGCTGGTCTCTTCCCAACTCTTTTATGAAGCAGCTGAGCGGCCGACGTGAACTTCACATGCGAGTCATGAAGAAGCAGCGGTCCGGGATCGTAGCTTGCCTCCAAGGTCTGCTTGAGCAGTAGGATAGGTTGCAGCGCGCTCGACTTCCCGGAGCTGTTCGCCCCGGCCAGCAGGGTGAGTGGCCGGATCTCCAAGCGGGTCTCTTTGTCGAAGGACTTGAAACCCTTCACGGAGATCGCGGTGATCGCGTCCGGAGGCTTGATCTCAGGCATCTTCCGCCGACTCTATCCCCAATCGCACCAGCAGGTTCTGCAGCACCCGCGCGGTCAGCCCCCAGACCTGGCGCGTGCCGACGTGGTAGATGCGGATCTGCCGCGCCTTGCCGTCGAGCGAGACGGTGCGCTCCTCGACCAGGCGCGGGTTGGCGAAGGCGGAGAGCGGGATGCTGAACACCTCGTCGATCTCGGCCGCGTTGAGCTTCGGCGTGTAGGGGTGCGGGATGGCGCCGACGCAGGGGATCACCCGGAAGCCGGCCGGCGACTCGGTCTCGTCGAGCTGGCCGAGGCGGAGGACGCGCGGGGCCTCGATCCCCACCTCCTCCTGCGCCTCGCGGAGGGCGGCGCCCCAGGCGTCCTCGCCGCTCTCCCGGCCGCCGCCCGGAAAGGCGATCTGGCCGCGGTGGCTGGGGAGGGTCTCGGCGCGCTTGGTGAGCACCGTCCACAGCTCGCCGGCGTCGACGTAGAGCGGCACCAGGACCGCCGCCTGGCGGAGGTCGGAGGGCGGCAGGCGGCGCGACGGCGGCGAGGCAAGGCGCTCGCGGACGGCCAGGATCCAGCTCTGAGGGGCGGTCATCGGCTCGCTCCCGGCGCCGGAGATCGGCGGTCGTCCGGGGAATGGGGAGCAACGACGGAGGGCCCCGGGCCGGTCAACGGCGTGGCGCCCGGCCGGTGGGGACGGATCATGATGCTCGCCGGCCGGCGGTCCGGCACCGCCGCCTCGGGGCGATCGGAGCCGCCGCCGCCCGCCCGCGCCGACGCCGCCTCGCCGGCGGGGAGCAGGCGGAGGCCGAGCGGCACCGCCGGTGCGCCGGGCATCTGCAGATCCACCTGATAGAGATACCACGGGGCGCGGCTCCACCAGGTGGGATGGACGGCGCGCGGCGAGCCGAGATCGACGCGGAAGACGACCGCGCCGTTGGGGCGGAGCAGGCTCGGCCGATAGGTCCTGCCGTCGACGGTGAGATAGGTGCTCGCCCGCGGATCGAAGACCATGAGGAGCGCCGGCAGCGGCCGCGGGCTTCCCACCAGCAGCTCGCCCGCAGCGCCGCCCACCAGGCTCTCCGCCTCGCCGGTCCGCCCGACGTTGTCGTTCAGCCGCTTCACCCACAGGCCGTCGTGGGCGGAGTCATCGCCGCCGGGGATGTGGCTCTGCGTCGTCTCGTAGGGGAGGAGGCGCGCGGCCGCCGCCGAGACGTAGGAGTAGCGGCCGTCCGACCCGATGGGGAACGCCCGCGGGTGGCTCCAGAGGGGGAGGAGGAAGGGCGCCGCCAGCGCGGCGGCGAGGAGTGCGGCGCCGACCGCGGCGACCGCGCGCCGCGGCGGCCGCGCGGCGAGGAACCAGAGCGCCGGGTAGAGCGGGAGGAAATAGCGGTCGCCGATCGCCCCGCCGCCGCCATAGAAATTGAACGGCCGCACCAGGACGATGCCGGCCGCCGCCGCGGCGACCGCGAGCGGGATCGCCCAGCGGCCGCGCGCCGAGCGAAAGGCGAGAAGGCCGAGCAGCAGCGGCAGGAAGTAGGGCAGCACGCCGACGTTGCGCCCGACCAGGTAATAGACGGCGTCCCAACCGAGCAGGCGAGCGTCCCAGAGGACGTCGATCGCCCCCTCCTGAATCCACGAGGTGTTCCCCCAGCGCGCGAGCGACCGCTCCCAGCCGGCCGCCGCCGGGAAATCGACGTCGGGATAGCCGGTCCGCGCGTAGAAGCCCTGGCGCTCGCCGCCGTAGCCGGTGAACGAGCCGCCGGCGTGCCACTGGACGAGGGAGGTGGCGAGGAGCAGGGCGGCCGCCCCGGCGGCGAGGGCCGGCCAACCGTCGCGCCGGCGCGCCCGCGGCACGGCGAGCGCCGCCGGCAGCAGCAGCGAGAGATAGAACGGCCGGTAGGCGCCGGCGACGGCGACGAGGAGACCGGCGGCGAAGAGCCGCCCGCGCGGCCGCCAGCGCGAGGCCGCTGCTTCGTCTCCATACAGCTCGGGGAGCGGTGGGGGGAGCGCATCGCCGCCAGCCCGCGCGCCGTCCTCCCCGTCTCCATCCATCCCATACACGAGGGCGAAGCCGACCGCCGTCGTCGCCATCAGGAAGAGGTCGGCGTGGACCCAGAAGACGTAGGCGAAGGCGACCGAGGCGAAGACGAAGGCGGCGACCCACCAGGGGGCGGCGGCGCCCAGCCGGCGGCGGAGGGCGCGGCCCGCCGCCACCGCCGCCCAGGCGAGGAAGAGGGCGTTGGCGACGAGGGCGCCGTCGATCGGCGCCACCCGCACGAAGGGCGCGACGGCGAGGGCGTAGAGGAACGGCTTGCCGTAGGTGAGGTGCCCGCCGCGGTCCCGGCTCTGCAGCACCAGGCCGTCCGGCTTGCCGCCCCACAGCGCCACGAAGCGGTCGTAGTCGGCGCGGGTGTAGGCGAGATCGAGGTCGTGGGCGAGGGAGAGCGCCTGCATCTCATAGGTCGCCTCGTCCCCCACCAGCGACGGCCGGCCGGCGCGCGAGAACGTCGCCGCGGCGACCAGTGTGGCGACCAGCAGCGCCCCCAGCACCATCCACCCGCCGAGCTCCCACCCCGGCATCCTCCCCACCCGCCGCCGTCCCACGGTCCGCGGCGGCGCCTCCGGCAGCTCGACGTCCGGCAGCAGCGAGAGACCCTCCTCGCCGCCCCCACCCGCCGCCCCCTCAACCTTCAAACGCCCGCTCCGAGGTGCCAGGTGATCCGCAAGCCATTGACAACAAACGATCTTCTGCGGCCCTCACGAGGTGCCAGGTGATTTTCGGACTGCCGTCACAAGGTGCCAGGTGATTTTCAGACGCCCTTCGCGACGAGCGCCGAGGAGCGGAGCTCGAAGCACCAGACGACTCGCCGGCGGCCGGGTGCCAGGTGATCTCTGGTGGCTTTCCAAGCAGACGCCGAACAGGTGCCAGGTGATTTTTGGCAGGTGCCAGGTGATTGTTGCCCGGCGCTCTTGCGGCGACCGGTCGCGGTGCCAGGCGATCCGTGAGACCTCCGATCACAGCTCTCCCTCCCACCAGGGACCGCCGAGGAAGGAGAAGGAGCGGCCGCCGAAGAGGTGCGGCTCGATGCGCAGCCGGGCAGGGCCCGGCGGGCGGCGGACCTCGGTCTCGAGACGGATTTCCTCGCCCGGCGCGAGGTCGCGCGGCAGGGCGAGCCAGCGCCGTGCGGCGAGGAGATCCTCCCCCGCCGAGAAGAGCTTGAGCGAGACGGCGACCCCGCCCGGCCCGCGGTCCCCCGCCAGCCAACGCGCGAAGCCGGTGTTCTTGAGGCGGATGGCGAGGCGACGCCGCTCCCCCGCCGGCCAGGGCGCCTCGACGCCGGCGACCTCGATCTCCCCCGGCAGCTGGTGCCAGGCGATGGTCGACGGAGCGGGCGCCTCGGGACGGGACGCCGCGGCCGGCTCGGCGTGCTCCCACTCGCGGCAGGCCGCGACGACCGCCGCCGCCGCCCGCGCCGGGGCGTGGTGGAGGGCGACGTGGGCGCGCGCCGCCACCCCCATCGCCGCCAGGCGCGCCGGGTCGGCGAGGAGCTCACGGAGCGCCGCGGCGAGCGCCGCCGCTTCGTCGACCCGCGAGCTGGCGAGCGGCACGCGGACGGCGATCCCGTCCGCCAGATCGGCGAACTGCGCGTAGTCCGAGACGATCGCCGGCCGCCCCGCGGCGAGGACGCGGAGGAGCGAGGCCGAGGTCTCCCCCGCCGTCGGGTAGCGCAGGTTGAGGCAGAGGTCGGTCGCCGCGATCGCCGCCTCGAAGTCGGCGAAGGGCAGGAAGCCAGTGACGTGGACCCGCTCGGCCACCCCCGCCCGCCGCGCCTCGCCCTCGAGGTCCATCACCTCGGCCGCCTCGCCGACGATCAGCAGGTGGACGCTCTCGAGGCCGGGCGCGGCGAGGGCGGCGATCGCCACCTCGGTGCGCTTGATCGGCGTCTGGAAGCCGAAGCTGCCGACGACCGGCACCCCCGCCGGCACGCCGAGCCGCCGGCGGAGCGCGGCGCCGGCCGCCGCGTCGGCGGGCGCCGGAAGCGGGATTCCCATGGGGATCGCCCGCACCCGCACCCCCGGATTCTCCTCGCGCACCACCCCCGCCGCCCAATCGCTGTGCACCAGCACCCCGCGCTGCGCGGCGAGGAGCGCGCGGTGGGCGGCGAGGGCGAAGACCGGCGCGGCGCCGTAGCCATGCCACTTCTTGGCGTTCGCCGCGGCGCGGCCGACCCAGCCGTGGTCGGCCTCGAGGCGCTCGCGATAGGGCGGAAAGGTGTTGCGCCCGAGCGTCATGTCGAGCAGCAGATGGTGGAGGACCACGTCGTGGAGCACGAGGACCCCCGGCCGCTCCTGGGCGAGGGCGAGCACCGCCTCGTGGTAGCGGTTGTTGCCCATCTGGTAGAGCGGCAGGCGGCCGCCGGCGGCCGCCTCCGCCGCCTCGACCATGGGGTAGCGCGCGGCGAGCGCCGCCTCGACCGGCTGGCCGGGCAGATGGACGAGGCGCAGATCGGGGGCGTCGTCGAGCGCGGCGAGCGCCGGTAGCAGGTCGGCGACGTAGTCGGCGATCCCGGAGCGGACCGGCGGCAGCGGCGAGACGATGTCGACGCGGAGGGGCACGGGAGGATGACCGCCGAGCGGCGCCGGATCACCGGCGCCGGCCGCCGGACGGCTCAGGAGGGAAGATCTCCCGGCGCCCCCATCTGGCCGCGGAGCCAGGCCTCGATGAACGGCTCGAGGTTGCCGTCGAGGACGCGGTCGGCGTCGCCCACCTCGGCCCCGGTGCGGTGGTCCTTGACCATGCGGTAGGGATGGAGCACGTAGCTGCGGATCTGGCTCCCCCAGGCGTTGTCTTTCTTCTTGTCCTCGCGCTCGGCTTGCTCGGCGGCCCGTTTCTGCATCTCGAGGTCGTAGAGCCGAGAGCGCAGCACCTTCATCGCCATCGCCCGGTTCTTGATCTGGCTGCGCTCGTTCTGGCAGGAGACGACGAGACCGCTCGGCGCGTGGGTGATGCGCACCGCCGATTCGGTCTTGTTGACGTGCTGGCCGCCGGCCCCCGACGAGCGATAGGTGTCGATCCGCAGGTCCTTGTCGTCGATCTCGATCTCGACCGTGTCGTCCACCTCCGGCACCGCCGCGACCGAGGCGAAGGAGGTGTGGCGCCGCCCCTGGAAGTCGTAGGGGCTGATGCGGACGAGGCGGTGGACGCCGCTCTCGCCGGAGAGGTAGCCGTAGGCATAGGCGCCGCGCACGGCGAAGGTGGCGCTCTTGATCCCCGCCTCCTCGCCCTCCTGCCGCTCGAGCATCTCGACCTCGTAGCCGTGCTGCTCCGCCCAGCGCAGGTACATGCGCAGGAGCATCTCGGCCCAGTCCTGCGACTCGGTGCCGCCGGCGCCGGGATGGATGGCGACGATGGCGTTCTTGTCGTCGTCCGGACCGGCGAGCTTGAGCTCGAGCTCGAGCGCGTCGAGCTCGCCGGCGAGGCGGGCAAGGAAGCGCTCGACCTCGGGATCGCCCTCGCCCTCGGCCAGGAGCTCGCTCCAGGTCGCCAGCTCCTCGCCGTCGGCGCGCAGACGCTTCAACGTCGCCACCCGCCGCTCGAGGCCGCGCCGCTCGCGCAGGATCGGGGCGCTCTTCTCCTGGTCGTTCCAGAAGCCGGCGTCCTCGAGCTGGTGGTCGATCTCCGCCAGCTTCCGCTCTAGGCCTGCCTCCTCAAAGATACCCCCGGAGGTTGGTGAGCTGGCTGGCGAGCTTGTCGATGCGTTGCTGCACTTCGGAGGCGATCATGGCGTCTGGCGAGACCTCGGGGTGGGTTCGGCGGGCGGCCGGAGCGGCGGCCCGAGCAGGTGTCGACGGATGATACCAAACGTCCGCCGGAAGCCGGCGGGCGGCCGGCTTCGTCAGGCGGAGGCCGGCGCGGCGCCGGCGCTCGGCGCCTCGCCGGGCTCCTCCTCCCGGCGAGGCGCCCGCCGCCGCCAGGTGCCGGCGACGGCGAGGAGGGCGAGGAGCGTCGAGAGCGCCGGCACCAGGGCCGGGTGGCGGCTGTAGGCGGTGAGCCCCGAGCGGCCGGCGACGCGGGCGCGGATGACGCCCGGCCGGAAGAGCGCCAGGTCGCTCGCCAGCGAGCCGTCCGGGGCGATCAGCGCCGAGACGCCGGTAATGGCGGCGCGCAGCATCGGCCGGCGGTTCTCGGCGGCGCGGAAGCGGGCGGCGCGCAGGTGCTGCCAGGGGGCGGCGGTGTCGCCGTACCAGGCGTCGTTGGTGATCGTCACCAGGATCGTCGCGCCGCCGCGCACCAGCTCGGCCACCTCGGCCGGGAAGACCACCTCGTAGCAGATCGACATCCCCAGCCGCTCGCTCTCCCAGGGAAGGAGGTGGACGCCGTTCCCAGCCTGGAAGGTGCCCGCCTCGCGCGCCAGCTTGCGGACGAAGGAGAAGACGTCGCGAAACGGCACGTACTCGCCGAAGGGGACGAGGTGGCGCTTGTCGTAACGCGCGAGAGCCCCCTGCGGCGAAAGCAGGTAGGCGGAGTTGAAGACGGTGTCGCCCGCCTCGTGGGTCGAGTTGAAGATCAGCGAGCAGCCGCGCGACGAGGTGAGCGCCTCGACGTCCCGCGCGAAGCCCGGATCGCGGTCGAAGGAGTAGGGCCAGGCGGCGCTCTCCGGCCAGACGACGAGGGTGCCCGGGGCGCAGAGCGGCTCGGTCATGGCGAGGAGGCGCCGATAGTTCGCCTGCACCGCGCCCTCGTCGTACTCGCGGAGGTTGGCGATGTTGGGCTGCACCAGGCGGATCGGCGAGCGCTCGGAGGACGCCGCGGTCGCCGGCGACTCGATCGCCGCGTCGATCGCTTCTCCCTCCGGGACGAGCCGGCCGGCGCCGCGGTCGGCCGCCGCGCGGCCGGCGAGGCCGAGGACCAAGAGCGGCACGGCGATCCCCGCCGCGAGCGGCTCCCAGCGGCGCCGGGCGAGGGCGGCCGCGGCGCCGGTCGCCGCCAGGACGGCGAGGAACGAGACGCCGTAGGCGCCGATCCAGGCGCTCGCCGCGAGGGCGCCGGGGACCGCCACCCAGGAGTAGGCGGTGAGGTTCCAGGGGAAGCCGCCGCCGAGGTAGGTGCGCAGCCATTCGAGCGCCACCCAGAGCGCCGGCAGGGCGGCGAGCGGCAGCAGGCCGCCGCGCCGCCAGAGCCGCGCGCCGAGGGCGCCGAAGGCGGCGTGGAAGAGCGCCAGGTAAGCTGCGAGGAGGGTGAGAAGGACGATCGAGAGCGGCCGCGAGATGCCGCCAAAGGTGACGATCGTCGGCGGGATCCAGGAGAGGGCGGCGAGCCAGGCGACCAGGCCGTGGACGAAGGCGAGGAGGCCGGCGCGCCGCGCCGAGAGCAGCAGGACGAGAGGCGAGAGGGCGATCCACGGCGCCACGAGGAGGGGGTGGCGCTCGAACTGCAGCGCGTAGACGAGGCCGCCGGCGGCGGCGAGGAGGAGCCAGAGGAGCGCCATCGCCACCCCGCGCCGCGGCGGCCAGGCGCCCGCGGGCGGCGACGATCGCGGTCGCGGCAAGGTCGCTACTCGGTCAGCCAGGTGTCGAGCTTGAACGCCTTGCGGACCCGGTCGGCTTCCTTCTGGGCGCTCGTCCGGCTGGTGAACGGGCCGACCCGCACGCGGTACATGGTGCGGCCGTCGACGGTCAGCGGCGAGACGAAGGCGCGCTCGCCGCCGCGCGACAGGCGGTCCTTCATCTTCTTCGCCTCGTTGGCATCGGCGGAGGCGAACACCTGGATGACGACGGTGCCGGCTCCCGGCTGAGCGGCGGCGGGATGGGAGGCGCCCGCTGCCGAGCCCGTACCGTTCCGCCCCGTCCCCTCGGCATCGCGGGCGGTCGATTCCTCGGGGAGCGGCCGGCTGCTCACCACGTCGCCGTCATCGGCCGCGGCGGCACGGGTCGGAGCCGATGCCGGTGTCGGGACGCGACGGGTGACCGGGGGGCTCGGGATCGGCGCGCTGTCGGCGGAGCCGGCGCGGTCGGCGCGCTCGGCAGCAGTGGGCCGCGGCGGAGCGGGCGGCGGCGTCTCGGCATTGGCGGAGCTCGCCGCGGGCGGCTCGCTTCCCGCCGCCTCGCCGCCTTTGCCGCCCCTGCCGCCGCGGCGACGCGACTCGTCGCTGAAGAACTTGAGCTCCTCGAGGTTGCGCCCCTCGGTCGCCTCGGGCGGCGGCGCCACCTTGGCGACCTGCTGCTCGCCGGCGTTGCGCTCGGCGCTGCCGCGGCCGATCCAGACGCCGGAGAAGAAGGCGGAGAGGAGGCAGACGAGGAGAACGACGAAAGCGACGACCACCTGCCGGTTGGTCAGCGCGATCTCGTAGTAGCTGGGCTCGTGATGAGGCTCGGTCACGTCTCTTCAGGGCTCCGCTGGCTGTCCGTTCCCGTTCGATGGTTCCCGGTTGAGATTTCTCGCCTGCTCCAGGCTCAATTCTTGACGAAGAACGACTTCAACAGCTCGATCGGCAACGGGAAGACGATCGTCGAGTTCTTCTCCGAGGCGATCTCGGTCAGCGTCTGCAGGTAGCGCAGCTGCAGGGCGACCGGGTTGGCGGAGATGATCGCCGCCGCCTCCGCCAGCTTGGCCGAAGCCTGCATCTCGCCCTCGGCGTGGATGATCTTACCGCGCTTCTCGCGCTCGGCCTCGGCCTGGCGCGCCATGGCGCGCTGCATCTCCTGCGGCAGGTCGATGTCCTTGACCTCGACCGTCGACACCTTGATGCCGAACGGCACGGTATGGGCGTCGATGATCTCCTGCAGCCGCGCGTTGAGCTTGTCGCGCTCGGAGAGCAGCTCGTCGAGCTCGGCCTGGCCGAGCACCGAGCGCAGGGTCGTCTGCGCCAGCTGCGAGGTGGCGTTCAGGTAGTTCTCGATCTCGACGATCGCCTTCTGCGGATCGATGACCCGGAAGTAGACGACGGCGGAGACCTTCACCGAGACGTTGTCCCGCGTGATGATGTCCTGCGGCGGCACCGAGAAGACGATGGTGCGCAGCGGCACCTTCACCATGCGCTCGAAGGGCCAGAAGATGAGCACCAGGCCGGGGCCCTTGGCGCGGCGCGACAGGCGGCCGACCCAGAAGGTGACGGCGCGCTCGTACTCGTTGAGCACGTTGACCCAGCGCGAGAACAGGAAGAGCGCGACGACCAGCACGACGGCGATGCCGGCGAGGTTGTTCATCGGACGACCCCTTTCGAACGGCGCGTTCGTCGAACGCGGCGACTAGATCCCGGAGATGATGGAAGCGGCGGCGCGGCGCGGCCGCACCCGCAGCAGAAAGTCCTCGATCGCCACCACCTCGATCGGCTCGCCGCCGGCGACCGGCTCGTCGGCGACGGCGTCCCACAGCTCGCCGTGGATGAACACCTTGCCGCGCGGCGCGATCGCCGTCCGCGCCGTGCCGATCTCGTTGAGCAGCCCCTCGGCGCCGGTGCGCACCGGCAGCCGCGCGGCCCACATCACCCGCCAGGCGAGGAAGCCGACGACGAGGGCGGTGAAGAGGGCGAGCGAGATGACGACGTCGAGGCTCACCCGGAGCGCCGGCTCCGGGCTCTTGAAGAGCATCAGCGAGCCGATCACCATGGCGACGATGCCGGCGAGGCCGAGGAGACCGTGGCTGGCGGTCTTGATCTCGATGAAGAAGAAGACCAGGGCGAGGGCGAGGAGCGCCACCCCCGCGTAGTTGACCGGCAGCACGGAGAGGGCATAGAGGCCGAGCACCAGGCCGATGCCGCCGACGACGCCGGGGAGCACCGCCCCGGGTGCATCAGCTCGAAGAAGAGGCCGAGGCTGCCGAGGGTGAGCAGCAGGTAGGCGACGTTGGGGTCGACGACCGTCGCCAGCAGGCGGCGCAGCGGCGACATCTCGACGTCCTCGACCGCCGCCGCCGCCGTGTGGAGGACGATCGACGCCTCGCCCTTCTTCACCAGCCGGCCGTCGATCGCCGCGAGGAGGCGCGGCAGCGAGGGCTCGACGAGGTCGATCAGGTGGGCGGCGAGCGCCTCGTCGGCGGTGAACGAGCGGCTGTCGACGACCGCCGTCTCGGCGAGCGCCGCGTTGCGGCCGTTGCGCGCCGCCAGCGAGCGGATGGTCGCCGCGAAGTCCTGCTCGATCTTCTTGCCCATCACCCCTTCGATGGTCTCGCCGCGGCCGCCCACCGGATGCGCCGCGCCGGTGTTGGTGCCCGGCGCCATCGCCGCCACGTCGCTCGCCATGAGCAGGAAGAAGCCGGCCGATGCCGCCTCGGCGCCCGACGGCGCCACGTAGACGACGACCGGCGTCTTCGCCGCCAGCATGGCGGTGAACGACTCGCGCATCGAGGTCGACAGGCCGCCCGGCGTGTCGAGCTCGAGAACGACCGCCGCGGCACGCGCGGCGTCGGCCCGCGCCAGCGAGTCGGCGATGAACTCCGCCGCCACCGGATGGAGGATCGAGTGCAGCTTGACGACGAAGACCTCGCCGGCCGGCGGCGCCGCGGCGGTCGCGGCGGAGAGGAGCGGCGCCAGCGCGACCACCGCCAGCAGGCGGGCGAGGGACCTCGACGAGCGCGCGGATGGCATGGGCTCTCGCCAGTATATCGCGGCCCGTCCGCTCAGCCGATGCCGATCTCTCGCTCGATCGGCGGCAGGCAGCGGGTGGCGTCGCAGGGCTGGTAGACGAGGGCGAGGGCGCCGCTGCCGCGGAGCTCGCCGGTGAGCTCGACGCGGCCGGCATAGGAAGCGAGCGGCTTCTCCTCGAAGCTCATGCGGAGCGGCTCGCCGGCCGGATAGGCGACGTTGCGGAGCTCGAGGCCCTGGCCGCTCACCGTCGTCGGCACCAGGAAGGGCTCGGAGGCCGGGTTGGCGTTCAGGTGCCAGCCGGGCGCCACGGCGAGGGCGAGGGTGAAGGGGCGGAAGCCGTCCTCCCCCACCTCGCCGAGCTGCAGCCCGACTCTCACCACCTCCTCGGCCTCCTCCTGGACCAGCCGCAGGCCGGCGTCGGGGCCGCGCTCGTCGATCGAATCCTCCGCACCGCCGGCCACCTGGTGGTAGCGGCGGGCGGCGAGCGCCAGGGTGCGCACGGCGTCCGGATGGCGCTCGACGAGCGGCGCGAAGGCCTGCAGGGCGGCGCGCGCCTCGGCGAGCCAATCGCCGCCGACTTCGAGCGCCGCGAGGTCGACGAGGTTCAAGACCGTGATCGCCTCAGCGGCGGGGAGGGCGCCGTCGAAGACGTCGTGGCTGCGGAAGAGGAGGTCCGGGCTCTCCGCGGCGACGAAGCAGCCCCCCTGCGGGTCGCGCAGGCGCGCGATCTGCTCGCGGCTGAGCTCGGCCGCGGCGGCCGCCCAGCGCTCCTCGCCGGTGGCGCGGTGGAGGGCGAGGAGGCCGCGGACGAGGAAGGCGTAGTCGGCGGCGAAGGCGGGGATCTTCGCCTCGCCGTCGCGCCAGGCGTGGCGGAGCGGCCCGCGGGCGCCCGCCGCGGCGCCCTCCGGCGCCGGGCGCAGGTGGGTGAGCAGGAAGTCGGCGGCGCGGGCGGCGCGGGCGGTGAGCTCGGGGTCGCCCAAGAGCTCTCCGGCGACGGCGAGGCCGGTGATCGCGGTGCCGTTCCAGTCGGTGAGGATCTTGTCGTCGGTCGCCGGGCGCGGCCGCCGGCCGCGCGCCGCGAGCAGGTGGTCGGCGAGGGCGCGGACCTCCGCGGCGAGCGCCGCCGGCTCCAGGCGCCGCGCCTGGGCGAGCTCGGCGAGCGGCCGCGGCAGGTGGAGGACGTAGCGGCCGCCTTCGAAAAACGGCGGCCCGGCGAAGCCGAGGATCGGCGCCAGGAAGGCCGCCTCCTCGTCGCCGAGGACGGCCTCGATCTCGTCCCGCTTCCAGACGTAGAAGGCCCCCTCGTCGCCGGCGGTCTCGGCGTCGATGGCGCTCCAGAAGGCGCCGCCGGGCGCCGTCATCTCGCGGCCGAGGAAGGCCGCCGTCTCGCGGACGATGCGCGCCGCCTCGGCGTCGCCGCTGCGGCCGTGCTCGCGGGCGTAGACCTCGAGCAGCAGGCCGTTGTCGTAGAGCATCTTCTCGAAGTGCGGGACCCGCCACTCGCGGTCGGTCGCGTAGCGGTGGAAGCCGCCGCCGAGCTGGTCGTAGATGCCGCCGCGCGCCATCGCGTCGAGGGTCGCGGCGAGCATGGCGCCGGCCTCCGCCTCCTCTCCCGCCGCGTCGTGCGCCACCTCGAGGAGGAGGAGCAGGTTCGCCGGGGTGGGGAACTTGGGGGCGTCGCCGAAGCCGCCGTGCTCGCGGTCGAAGCGGCGGGCGAGCGACTCGACGGCGCGCTCGGCGGCGGCGGGACCCGGCGGCACGCCGGAGGGCTGCGCCCGCTCCTCGAGGTAGTGCCGCATGGCGCGCGCCATCTCCTCCGCCTGTTCGATGACGTCGGCCCGGCGGCCGGCCCACGACTCGGCGAGGCCGGAGAGCACCGAAGGGAAGCCGGGGCGGCCGTGGCGATCGTCGGGGGGGAAATAGGTCCCGGCGTAGAACGGCTTCAGCTCCGGCGTCAGGAAGACCGAGTTGGGCCAGCCGCCGTGCCCGGAGAGGATCTGGGTGGCGGCCATGTAGATCTCATCGAGGTCGGGCCGCTCCTCGCGGTCGAGCTTGATGTTGACGAAGTCGCGGTTCATCCGCTCGGCGATCGCCGCATCGGAGAACGACTCGCGCTCCATCACGTGGCACCAGAAGCAGGTCGAGTAGCCGACCGAGAGGAAGATCGGCTTGTCCTCGCGGCGGGCGCGCTCGAGCGCCTCGGCCCCCCATGGATACCAGTCGACCGGGTTGTGCTGATGGAGCCGGAGGTACGGGCTGCTCTCCCCCGCCAGCCGGTTGGTGGTGACATCCGACCCGCTCCTGCCTTCGACCATCCTGCCTCCTCGCCGGCTCGCCCGGCGCTCCCCGCGAGCGCCGCATCGCCGCGGAATCCCGCGCGGCGCGCCCCGCGCCCGAGTGTAACAGTCGGCGCGCGCCCGTCCCCTTGACCGCCGCGCGCGCACCTAGCCTTATGGGAAGTTGGAGATCGCTGCATCCTTGCGAGCGAGGGAAGGGTTCGGACGCATGGACGAGCTCGCCGGGCGAGCCTGCGGAATCGATGATGGAGAGCGGTCGCGCGACCGGCGCGGCCGCCGCCCGCCGCCGCTCCGCGGCGCCGCCCGCCACGCGGCGCGCCTCGCGGCGCTCGCCCTCTGCCTCGTCCTCTACGGCTTCGCCCGGCTGCCGACGCTCTCCACCGGCGAGCGCGCCGCGCTCGCCGGCCGCTTCGCCTTCGAGCGCCTGGCGCTGCCGGTGCCCGCCGGGGTGGCGCCGCGGAGCGTCCGTCAGGTATCGCCGAGCATGCGGAAGATCGCCGGCTGGGTCTCCGCCGTCGGCGCCGCCATCGCCGTCCACGACCTCGACGGCGACGGCCTCGACAACGACGCCTGCTGGGTCGACCCGCGCTACGACCAGGCGCTCGTCGCGCCGCTGCCGGGGACCGGCGACCGCTTCCCGATGTTCGCCCTCGACCCGGCGCCGCTCGCCTACGACGCGCGGACGACGGCACCGATGGGCTGCCTCGCCGGCGACTTCAACGAGGACGGCCTGACCGACCTCCTCGTCTACTACTGGGGGCGGCCGCCGATCGCCTTCCTGCGCCGCGCCGGCACCGGCGCCGGCGCCAGCCTCGACCGCGCCGCCTTCGCCGCGGTCGAGGTGGCGAGCGGCCCCGACCCGGCGCACCAGCGCTGGTACACCAACGCATTGACCAGCGCCGACGTCGACGGCGACGGCCACCTCGACCTCATCGTCGGCAACTACTTCCAGGACGGCGCCCGCATTCTCGACGACCGCGACAGCGGCCCCGAAGAGATGCAGCGCTCGATGTCGCACGCCCCCAACGGCGGCAGGAACCGCCTCCTGCTCTTCGACCGCGCCACCGCCGGCGAGCGGCCGACGGTCGCCTTCCGCGACGTGCCCGACGCCTTCGATCACCAGACCACGGACTCGTGGACGCTCGCCATCGGCGCCGCCGACCTCGACGGCGACCTGCTGCCCGAGATCTATTTCGCCAACGACTTCGGCAACGACCGCCTGCTCCGCAACCTGTCGACCCCCGGCCACCCGCGCTTCGCCGTCCTCCACGGCGAGCGCCGGCTCGGCACGCCGCGCTCGAAGATCCTCGGCCGCGACTCGTTCAAGGGCATGGGCGTCGACTTCGCCGACCTGAACGGCGACGGCCGGCTGGACATCTACGTCAGCAACATCGCCCAGGACTACGCGCTCGAGGAGAACCACTTCGTCTGGATGAGCACCGGCGAGACCCGCCGCATGCGCGACGGCATCGCGCCCTACGAGGACGCGAGCGAGCCGCTCGGCCTGGCGCGCAGCGCCTGGGGCTGGGACGCCCGCTTCGTCGACTTCGACAACGACGGCGTCCCCGAAGCGGTGCAGGCGACCGGGTTCCTGCGCGGCCGCGTCAACCGCTGGCCGGAGCTGCAGGAGCTCGCCATGGGCAACGACAACCTCCTCCACATGCTCTCCTGCTGGCCGTTCTTCCGCCCCGGCGACGACCTCTCCGGCCACGCCCACGACCCCTTCTTCGTGCGCGCCGCCTCCGGCCGCTACTTCGACGTGGCGCCAGAGCTCGGCTTCGGCTTCGGCCAGGTGAGCCGCGGCCTCGCCGTCGCCGACGTCGACGGCGACGGCCGGCTCGACCTCGCGGTCGCCAACCAGTGGGGCGACTCCTACCTCTACCGCAACCGCAGCCCGCACCCCGGCGCCTTCCTCGGCCTCGACCTGCGCCTGCCGGTGGCGACGGGGCTCGACGGGCCGGGAGCGCGCGCCGGGCGGCCGGCGATCGGCGCCCAGGCGACCGTCGTCCTCCCCGACGGGCGGCGGCTGGTCGCCCAGGTGGACGGCGGCAGCGGCCACTCCGGCAAGCGCGCGCCGACCCTCCACTTCGGTCTCGGCGCGCTGCCGAGAGACGCGTCGCTGCCCGTCGAGGTCCGCTGGCGGAGCGCCGCCGGCGCCCTCCACGTCCACACCTTCCACCTGGCGCCGGGCTGGCACCGGCTGTTCCTCGACGCGCCGGCCGCCCAGGACACGCCGGCCGCGAGAGGCGTCATCGCGAGCGCCGCGGTGAGGGCAGCCTGAGATGGAGCCGGCGCCCGACCTCCGCCTGCCGGCGCTACGCCGCTTCGCCGCCGCCATCACGCTCCTCAACCTCCTCGGCCACACCTGGTTCGGCTTCGAGCAGTCCTGGGCGGCGCCGCTCGTCGCCCTCGGCGTCGCCTACGCGACCGAGATCCTGCTCGAATGGATCGACGCCCGCCGGGAGGGGCGGCCGTCGCGCTTCCCGGCCAGGGGGCTGAAGGAGAACGTCGACTTCCTGCTCTCCGCCCACATCTCCGGCCTCGCCGTCGGCATGCTCCTCTACGCCGACGACCGCCTGGCGCCGGTCGCCTTCGCGACGGCGGCGGCGATCGGCTCGAAGCACGTCTTCAATCTCACCCAGGGCGGGCGGACCCGTCATCTCCTCAACCCGTCGAACATCGGGATCACGGCGACGCTCCTCGCCTTCCCCTCGGTGGGCATCGCGCAGCCCTACATGTTCACCGAGAACCTGAGCCCGGCCGGCGCCTGGATCCTCCCCGCCCTGCTGGTCCTGGCGGGCACCTTCCTCAACGCGCGCTTCACCCGCAAGCTGCCGCTCGTCGCTGGCTGGCTCGGCGGCTTCCTCCTCCAGGCGCTCGTCCGCGACTGGCTGTTCGGCAACCGCCTCGCCGCGTCGCTGATGCCGGTGACGGGGGTCGCCTTTCTGCTCTTCAGCTTCTACATGGTGACCGATCCGGCGACGACGCCGGTTCCGGCGCGCCGGCAGGTCGCCTTCGGCGCCGCGGTCGCCGCTGCCTATGGCGCCCTGGTGGCGTCGCACGTCGTCTTCGGGCTCTTCTTCGCCCTCGCCATCGTCGGCTCGCTGCGCGCCGCCGCCATCGCCCTCCAGGCGCTCGCCGCCCGCCGACGCTCGGCGCTCCCCGCCGATGCCGCGGTAGCAACCGTCGCGGGCGCCGCCCTCGGAGATCCCGGCCTGTGAGCGGCGACAGCGGCGGCGGTGTTGGGACGGCGCCAGGGATCGCCATCGTCGGCATGGCCTGCCGTTACGCCGACGCGCGCTCGCCGGCCGAGCTGTGGGAGAGCGCGCTCGCCGGGCGGCGCGCCTGGCGCCGCATGCCGGCGGAGCGGCTGCGGCTCGAGGACTACTCCCGCCCCGGCGATCCCGACGGCTTCGGCGCCCTCGAGGCGGCGGTCATCGAGGGTTGGGAGCTCGACCGCGTGCGCTTCCGCATCGCCGGGGCGACCTTCCGCGCCACCGACCTGGCGCACTGGCTGGCGCTCGACGTCGCCGCGGCGGCGCTCGCCGACGCCGGGTTCGCCGACGCCCGCGGCCTGGAGCGCGACGCCGCCGGCGTGCTCGTCGGCAACACCCTCACCGGCGAGTTCTCGCGCGCCGGCCAGCTCCGCCTGCGCTGGCCCTACGTGCGGCGGACGCTCGCCGCGGCGCTCGCCGCCGAGGGCTGGGGCGAGGAGCACCTGGGCGCCTTCCTGGAGCGCCTCGAGGCGGCCTACAAGGCGCCGTTCCCGGCGACCTCGGAGGAGTCGCTCGCCGGCGGCCTGTCGAACACCATCGCTGGCCGCATCTCGAACCACTTCGACCTCCACGGCGGCGGCTACACGGTCGACGGCGCCTGCGCCTCCTCGCTCCTCGCCATCGCCAACGCCTGCTCGGCGCTCGCCGCCGGCGACCTCGACTTCGTCCTCGCCGGCGGCGTCGACCTCTCGCTCGATCCCTTCGAGCTCGCCGGCTTCGCCCGCAACGGCGCCCTGACCGCCGGCACCATGCGGGTCTACGACCGCCGCGCCGACGGCTTCGTCCCCGGCGAGGGCTGCGGCTTCGTGGCGCTCATGCGCGAGGACGCGGCGCGGGCGGCGGGGCGGACCGTCCGCGCCGTCATCCGCGGCTGGGGGATCTCCGCCGACGGCCGGGGCGGCATCTCGCGCCCGGAGGAGGCCGGCCAGCTCCTCGCCATCGCCCGCGCCTACCGCCGCGCCGGCTTCGGCATCGACACCGTCGGCTACCTCGAGGGGCACGGCACCGGCACCGCGGTGGGCGACGCCACGGAGCTCGCGGCGCTCGCCAGGGCCCGCCGCGAGGCGAGGCCGCCGGGGGCCGCAGTAATGCCGTTGCCGGTGGGCTCGATCAAGGCCAACATCGGCCACACCAAGGCGGCGGCCGGGGTGGCCGGGTTGATCAAGGCGGCGCTCGCCCTCGCCGCGCAGGTGGTGCCGCCCATGGCTCCAAACGCGTCGGACGGCGTCTTCGAGCCGCACCCAGCCGCCGCGGGCGAGCTCTACGTGCCGCTCGAGGCGGCCCTCTGGCCGGCGGAGCGCCCGCTCCGCGCCGGCGTCTCGGCGATGGGCTTCGGCGGCATCAATGTGCATCTGGCTCTCGAAGCGGCAGGCAATCCGCGGCGGCGAGAGCTCTCGGCGCGCGAGCGGCGGCTCGCCCGCTCGCCGCAGGACGCCGAGCTCCTCGCCTTCGCCGCCGTCGACGAGGCGAGCCTGGCGGACGAGGCGGAACGGGCGGGCCGGCTCGCCGGCGGGCTGGCGCGCGCCGAGCTGGGGGATCTCGCCGCGGAGCTCGCCCGCCGCGCGGCCGGCGCGGCGGGACCGGCGCGGGCCGCGGTCGTCGCGGCGACGCCCGGCGAGGCCGCCGACCGCCTGACCGCCCTCGCCGCCTGGCTGCGCGAGCCGCCGAGCCAGCGCGGAGCAAAGCTGCCGCGCGGCGTCTTCGCGGAGAGCGCGGCCGCGGCGCCGCCGCGCGTCGGCCTCCTCTTTCCGGGGCAGGGCTCGCCCGCCCAGCCGGGAGGCGGCGCCTGGCGGCGGCGGTTCGAGGGGCTCGCCGACCTCTTCCCGGCGGCTGGTCCCGAGGCCCAACAGATCCCCGCGAGCGAGCCGAGCGAGCCGAGCACTGCCGCGGACGACGGCGACACCGCGGTGGCGCAGCCGGCGATCGTCGCCGCGTCGCTCGCCGGCCTGCGCCTCCTCGATCGCCTGGGGATCGCCGGCGACATCGCCCTCGGCCACAGCCTGGGCGAGCTCACCGCCCTCGCCTGGGCCGGCGCGCTCGACGAGCGGAGCCTGCGCGACCTCGCCGCGGCGCGCGGCCGGGCGATGCAGAGGGCCGACGACGATCCGAGGCACCGGACAGAGAGCGCCGGCGCCATGGCGAGCCTCGGCGCCGAGCCCGCCGCCGTCGAGGCGCTCCTCGCCGCGCTCTTCCCGCCGTCCTCCGCACCCGGCACGGCGCCGGTGATCGCGGCCTGCAACGGGCCGCGGCGGACGGTCGTCTCGGGTCCGGCGGCGGCGGTCGAGGCGGCCGCGGAGCGCGCCGCGTCGCGCGGCTGGCCGGTGCATCGCCTGCGCGTGTCGCACGCCTTCCACTCGCCGCTCATGGCCGCCGCCGCGCCGCGCCTCGCGGCGGCCCTGGCGACGGTCGACTGGGCGCCGCCGGCGCGGCCGGTCGCCTCGACGGTCACCGGCGCGCTCCTCGCCGCCGACGCCGATCTCGGCCATCTCCTCCACCGCCAGCTCACCTCGCCGGTGCGCTTCACCGAGGCGCTGGCGGCGGCGGCCCCGCACGCCGATCTCTGGATCGAGGTCGGCCCCGGCCGCGCCCTCGCCGAGATCGCCGCCGAGCTGGTCGGAGCCCCGGTGCACGCCCTCGACGCCGGCGGCGAATCTCTCGCCGGCCTGTTGACGACCGCGGCGGCCTGCTTCGCCGCCGGCCTGCCGGTCGAGCTCGAGGCGCTCTTCGCCGACCGCTTCACCCGACCCTGCGATCTGGCGCGGCCGCGCCTCTTCCTCGCCAACCCCTGCGAGGCGGCGCCGCTCGGTCCCGCTCTCTCCGGTCTCGCTCTCGAGCCACAGGCGACCGCCCTCGGGGCCGCCGCGGCCGGCGCTCCGCCGGCGACGGCGCCAGCCGAGGTGGCGGCCGCGAGCGAGCCTACCCAGCCGAGCGCTGCGCTCGCTGCGATCGCCCCGCTCGAGCTCGTCCGCCATCTGATCGCCGAGCGGACGGAGCTGCCGGCGACGGCGATCGCCGGCTCCAGCCGCCTGCTCTCCGATCTCCATCTCAACTCGATCGCCGTCGGCCTGCTGGTCGTCGAGGCCTGCCGCCGGCTGGGCCTGCCGCCGCCGATCGCGCCCGCCGACTATGCCCAGGCGACGGTCGGCGAGATCGCCGAGGCGCTCGCGGCGCGGCTGGCGGCCGGCGAGCGAGCGGCCGAGAGGCCAGGCGACGACGACCGGCCGCCGGCGGGTATCGCGCCCTGGGTGCGCGCCTTCGCGGTCGAGCATCGCGAAAGGCCGCTTGCTCACCGGCGACCAGTCGGCCGCACAGCGGAGACCACCGCGTGGCAAATCATCGGCCCGCCGGGCGATCCGCTCGCCGCCGCCCTCGCCGAGGCGCTCCCGGCTGGCCTCGCGGCGACGGGACCTCGCGGCGCGGCTGGCGTCGCCCTCTGCCTGCCGGCGGCGCCGGAGGCGGACGCCGCCGCGTCCGTCGACCTCTTCCTCACCGCCGCGCGCGCCGTCCTCGCGGCGCCGCGGCCGGCGCGCTTCCTCCTCGTCCAGCGCGGCGAGCGCGGCGGCGGCGCCTTCGCCCGCACCCTCCACCGCGAGCTGGCCGAGATGACGACCGCGGTGATCGAAGTCCCCGACGACCTCGAGCCGCACCGGGCGGCGGCGCTCGCCGCCGCCGAGGCGGCCGTCGCGCGCGGCTATGCCGAGGCGCGCTACGACCGCGGCGGCCGGCGCACGGTGCCGGTACTGGCGCCGCTCGCCGTGCCGCTCGCAGAGCCGCCAAGCGGAGCGCCGCGCAGAGCCGCCCTCGACCGCTCCGACGTGCTGCTCGTCTCGGGCGGCGGCAAGGGGATCGGCGCCGAGTGCGCCCTCGCCCTGGCGCGGGCGAGCGGCGCCCGCCTCGCCATCCTCGGCCGCTCCGATCCGGCGAGCGACCGCGAGCTGGCGGCGAACCTCGAGCGGCTGGCGGCAGCGGGCGCGCCGGCGCTCTATCTGCACGCCGACGTCGCCGATGCCGCGGCCGTCGCCGCGGCCGTCGCCCGCGTCGCGGCGGAGATCGGCCCGGTCACCGCCCTCCTCCATGCCGCCGGCAGCAACCGGCCGCGCCGCCTCGCGGACCTCGACCGCGAAGCCTTCCTCGCCACCCTGGCGCCCAAGGTCGACGGCGCGCGGCACCTCCTCGCCGCCCTCGACCCGGCGCACCTGCACCTCGCCATCGGCTTCGGCTCGATCATCGCCCGCATCGGCCTGCCGGGAGAGGCGGACTACGCCGTCGCCAACGACTGGCTGGCCGCTGTCTTCGCTCGCCATGCGGCGGCGCATCCGGCCTGCCGCTGCCTGGTCGTCGACTGGTCGGTGTGGGCGGGCACCGGCATGGGCGAGCGGCTGGGAACCCTGGCGGCGCTCGCCCAGGCCGGCGTCGACGCGATCCCCCTGGACTCCGGCGTGCGGGCGCTCGCCGCCCTCCTGGCGCAACCCTCGACCCCGCCGTCGGTCGTCGTCGCCGGCCGCTTCGGCGCGCCGCCGACCCTGGCGCTCGCGGGCGCCGGCGGAGCCGCGCAGACAGCCGAGCTGCCGTTGCGGCGCTTCCTCGAGCGCCCGCGCGTCCACTACCCCGGCATCGAGCTGGTCGCCGACTCCATCCTCTCGGCCGACACGGACCCCTACCTCGCCGACCACGTCTTCCGCGGCGAGCCGCTCTTCGCCGCGGTGCTCGGCCTCGAGGCGATGGCGCAGGCGGCGACGGCGCTCGCCGGCACCGACGGGCTCCCCGTCTTCGAAGCGGTCGAGCTGCTGCGGCCGATCGCCATCGCGGCCGGCGCGCGGACGACGATCCGCGTCGCCGCTCTCGCCCGCGAGGACGGCGCCGTCGAGGTCGCCATCCGCGACGCCGCCAGCGGCTTCGCGGCCGACTGCTTCCGCGCCGTCTGCCGCTTCGACCGGCCGCCGATCGCCGTCGATGAGAGCGACCGCGATGCCGCGGGAGCCGACGCTGCGGCCGACCTCGCCCTCGATCCGGCGGCGGACCTCTACGGCGGCATCCTCTTCCACGGCGGCCGCTTCCGCCGGCTGCGCGCCTACCGCAGCCTCTCCGCCACCGCCTGCCGCGCCGACATCTCCCCCGACGGCGCCACCCGCTGGTTCGGCGCCTACCTGCCGGCCGACCTGCTGCTCGGCGACCCCGGCGCCCGCGACGCCGCGATCCACGCCATCCAGGCCTGCATCCCGCACTCCCACCTGCTGCCGGTGGGGGCCGAGCGCATCGTCTGCGGCCGCCTGCCGGCCGCCGGCGGCTCGCCGCTCCGCGTCGCCGCCCGCGAGCGGCGGCGTGACGGCGCCGAGCTCGTCTACGACCTGGAGATCCGCGACGCCCGCGGCGCTCTGCGCGAGCGCTGGGAGGGGCTCCGCCTGCGCGCCGTCGACCGCACGCCCGCGCCCGACGACTGGCCGGCGGCGCTCCTCGCTCCCTACCTCGAGCGCCGGCTGGAGGAGATCCTGCCCGGCGCCGCGGTCGCGGTGGCGCTCGAGCCGGCCATCGGCGCGGGCATCGCGGGCACCGCGGGCGCCCGCCCGGACAGCGGCCCGACGATCGCCCGCCTCCTCGCCGCGCGCCGGCCGCCGCTCGATCTCCGCCTCCGCCATCGGCCCGACGGCAGGCCCGAGATCGCCGGCGGGCCGCGAGTGTCGATCGCCCACGCCGGCGGCCTCGTCCTCGCCGTCGCCCGGCGCGACGCCGTGGGCTGCGATCTCGAGCCCGTCGCCGCCCGCCCGGCCGAGACCTGGCGCGGATTGTTTGGAGACCAGCGGGGCGACGAGCAGGGGGGCGAGCGCTGGGCGCTCGCCCGGCTGCTGGCGCAGGAGGCCGGCGAGCCGGTGGCGATCGCGGCGACCCGCGTCTGGGCGGCGGCCGAGGCGCTCGCCAAGGCGGGAGCGCCGCGCGGCGCGGCGCTCACCCTCGAGCCCCCAGGCGAGGCGGCGGACGACGGCTGGCGGCTGCTCCGCGCCGGGCGCTACCGGGTGGCGACGCTGGCGCCGCGGGTGCGCGAGCTCGGCCGGGTCGCCATCGCCCTGGCGATCGAAGCGATTGAAGCGGGCGAGGAGGAACGGACGGCGATGCACCCACCACGCGACGCCGTCCGCGAGCTGCCGGCCCTGGCCGGAGGAGGCGAGGCGTGATGGCGAGCAATCCGCGCATCGAGATCGAGCTGGAGCCGGACGCGACGGCGCCGGCCGGCACGCCCGGAGCGCCCGAGGCCAGGCCCGAGCCGGCCGATTCCGCCGCGATGCTGCGGGCGATCGAGCTGATGCACCGCCGCGCCGGCGAGCCGCTCTCGCTCCGCGAGCTGGCCGACGCCGCCTACGCCAGCCCGTACCATTTCCTGCGCACCTTCCGCGGCGTCACCGGCCTC
Source organism: uncultured Acidobacteriota bacterium (assembly GCA_963755825.1). Lineage (GTDB taxonomy): Bacteria > Acidobacteriota > Thermoanaerobaculia > Multivoradales > UBA5704 > DATBQN01. The sequence continues at coordinate 450,966 of CAVWLA010000003.1, forward strand.
TCGCCGGGGCGGTTCCTCACCGCCATCCGGCTGAAGCGGGCGGTGCGCCTCCTGCTCACCACCGATCTGCCGGTGACCGACGTCTGCTACGAGTCGGGCTACCGCAGCCTGGGCACCTTCACCCGCCGCTTCACCGAGACGATCGGCGTCGCGCCGGGGCGCCTGCGCCTCGCCGGCGGCCTGGCGATGCCCGGCCGCGGCACGCCGCGCGCGCCGGCGGCCGCCGGCAGCGCCACACTGCGCGGCGCGGTGGTCGAGGGGCCTGAGCGCGGGCCGCTCGGCATGATCTTCATCGGCCTCTTCGCCACCCGTGCGCCGCAGGGCTTCCCGGCGGCGTGCGCCCTCCTCCGCGCGCCGGGCCCCTATGCGCTCGAGCGGCTCGCCGCCGGCACCTACCACCTGGTGGCGGTGGGAGTGCCGGCGCCGGAGGCGCTGTGGGACAACTTCCTCCGCGACCACCCCGACTTCCTCGCCGGCTCGGTCGTCGACGAGGTGGCGATCACCGCCGCCGGCACGGTCCACGGCTCGACCGATCTCGTGCTGCGCCGGCCGCGCGCCATCGATCCGCCGCTCCTCACCTGCCTGCCGCTGCTGCTCGCCGCCAGCCGCGGCCGCCAGGCCAGCGGCGGCGCGGCGTCCGACGACATGGCGAGGATCGGCGAGATCGCCGAGATCTCGCGGCACGCGGCGCTGGCGCGATGAGCGGCCGCGGCGCCTTGGCGCGAGCCGGCGAAGAGAGCAATCCAGGAGAAGCGCGGCCGGCGTCGCCGACGCTAGGCTGCATCGAAACGGGCGGGCTGCCCCGCTCCCAATCAAGGAGAATCCGGAACATGAGCCACAGCAGACATCTGATCACCGGGGCGGGCGCGCTGCTCCTCGCCGCCGTTCTCGCGGCTCCCGCCATGGCGCAGAGCGTGACCGTCCCGCAGGGCGACGACGGCTGGGTCACCCAGGGCGGCGGCCTCACCAACGTCAACCTCTCCGGCTACCCGATCAGCACCGCCTTCCCGGGCGGCTCGATCACCGGCAGCTCGACGGTCAACCTCAAGGGCTCGCCGCTCAACTCGAGCCAGCTCGGCTCGATCGACACCATCGTCACGCGCACCAACGACGTCCCGCTCTCCGGCGCCGGCGCCTCCGGCACCACCAATCTGACGGTGCATGCGCTCAGCCTGGTCTCCGACAGCAGCAACGTCACTATCTCCGGCCACGGCACCTACAGCCTGGCCGCCTCGCTGTCGAGCTTCGGCACCAGCACCGGCACCATGAGCATCACGCTCAGCAACTCGGACGGCGGCACCTTCACCTCGAGCTTCACCATCGTCCCCAAGCTCGTCTTCACCAACGTCAGCAACCCGAGCGACGTGGTCACCATCGACTGCGGCGTCACCACCGGCTGCCCGGCGCTCACGCTCTCCTCGACCGGCACCGGCTGGACGCGCACCGGCGGCTCCGGCGGCTTCAGCCCGTCGTCGAAGGGCGCCACGACGATCGCCGCCGGCGTCTCGGCCGGCGGCTACACGACGATCGGCACCTCGAACTTCTACGCCGGCTACGCCGCCTCGGCGCCGAGCTTCCCGCCGGCGCCCGGCACGCACACGGCGCCCAACCACTCGCACGTCACCCTGCCGCCGACCGACTGCACGGTGCAGCACAGCGGCAGGACCGGGGTCGGCCTCACCGACACGCGGACGCAGTCCACCTCGATCTTCGTCGCCCAGCCCTACTGCAACTTCCAGCAGACCACGACGACGACCATCGACTAGATCGGCCCACAGGCGGAGATCACGGGCGGAGGGACCGGGGAACCGGCCTCCGCCTTTTTTCCCGCCGCTTTGATCAGGCGCCGATCAGGCGCCCATCAGGCACCGGCCCGGCGCAGGAGCGCCGGCAGGAGGGCGACCGTCGCCGCGTAGGAGACCAGCATCGCCGCGGCGAGGAGGAGCCCGAGGCTGGCGTTCGGCTTGAGCCCGGAGAGGCCGAGGACCGCGATCCCCAGCGCCAGCACGACGGCGTTCCAGCGCAGGCCGCGGCCGGTGGTCGCGAAGGTCTCGCCGAGCGCCTCGGCGTGGGCGAGGCCGGCGCCGCGCGCGCGGCGGTAGGCGTAGGCGTACTGCACCGCGAAGTCGACGCCGGCGCCGAGGTTCAACGCCGCGAAGAGGCTCGTCGCGATGCCGAGCGGCACGCCCGCGTAGCCGAGGGCGGCGAAGAGCAGCAGGGTCGCGGCGAGCACCGGCAGGAGGATCGCCGCGGCGAGGAGCGGGCGGCGGAGGGCGGCGACGAGCAGCAGGGCGATGAGGAGCGCCGTCCAGCCGATCGAGCGCAGCTGGTCGCGGACGATGCCGCCGACGACGGCGAGCGCCACCGGCACGTCGCCCGCGAAGTGCGCCTCGACGCCGGGCAGGCCGGCGAGGAGGGCCGGCAGCCGCCGCTCGAGGTGGGCGGCGAGCGCCTGCCCGCGGAGGTAGTCGGCGTTGCGCAGGAAGAGCCGGGCGCGGGCGCGGGAGGCGTCGGCGGTGAGCACGTCGCGCAGGTCGATCCACTTCTGCACGATCTCGACGTAGGCGCCGATCCGCGCCACCTCGCCCGCCGGCAGCGCCGAGACGGGGAGCCGGTCGCCGCGCAGATGGGCCGCGAGCTCGTACGGCGGCACGAAGGAGAGCACGCCGCTCACCCCCGGCGCCGCGTGCGCCAGACGCGCGAAACGCTCCATCAGGCCGGCTCCCGCCGGCGTCGCGAAGAGCCCGGGAGCGCCGGCGAAGGCGACGTCGAAGCGATAGCTCCCCCAGAAGTCGCGGTTGAAGGTCCGCTCGGCGCTGACCAGGGGCGAGCGGGGGTCGAAGTTGTCGACCCAGGCGTCCTGCACGCGGAGGCGGAAGAGGCCCGGGATCGCCGCCGCGACGAGGAGCACCGCGACGGCGGCGGCCCGCCGCGGCCGGCGGGCGATCCAGCGCTCGTAGGCGAGCGGCTCGACGGCGGCGCCCGGCGAGCCGGCGCCGCGGCGGCGGGTGAGCCAGCGCTCCGGCAGCACGGCGAGGAGGGCGGGCGCCAGGGTGAAGGTGAAGACCATGCCGAGGAGGAGGCCGAGGCCGGTGAAGAGGCCGAGGTGGCGGATCGGGGCGATCGCGTCGCCGAGGAAGGAGAAGAAGCCCGCCGCGGTGGTCGCCGAGATGAGGACGAGCGGCGTCGAGAGATCGGTGAAGGCGCGCTCGGCAGCCCGCCGCACGCGCTCCCCGCCGCCCGCGGCGTTCGCCGTGCCGTCGGCGTCCGCCAGGTAGCCCTCGAGGCGCTCGAGCAGGTAGATCTCGTCGGTCATCGCCATCGCCATCAGGAGGACCGGCATCACCGTGGTGACGAGCGTCACCGGCACGCCGAGCCAGCCCATGAGCGCGAGCGTCCAGCCGAGGGTCGCCAGCACCTGGGCGAGGGGGACGAGAACGCCGCCCGCGGTGCCCAGCGTCAGCGCGAGGAGGATCGCCACGACGGCGACCATCGCCGGCACCAGGCGGGAGAGATCGGCGAGCACCTCGCGGCCGAGCACCGCCTCGGCGGCGACCGGCCCGGTGACGCGAAGCTCGAACGGCGCGCGGCTGGCGGCCACCCAGCGCTCGACGCGGTCGATCAGCGGCCGGCGCGCGGCGCCGCGGTCGAGCTGCAGGTAGATGGCGGCGGCGCGGCCGTCGGCGGCGAGGAAGAGGCCGCTCGCCGGCGGCGTCGCCCGCACGTGCGCCAGCAGGCGGTCGAACTCCGGGCCGGCAGGAGGGATCGTCGCGAGGAGGGCATGCAGCGTCTGGCCGTCCGCCGCCGGTGGATCGAGCAGGGTGGCGAGCGAGCGGATGCCGTGCGGCCGCACGCCGGGGAGCGCCTGCAGCGGCGCCTCGACCGTCTTCAAGAAGCTGAAGCCGGCCGGCGAGGCGAGCGGCGGCCCCCCCGGCCGCGCCGTCGCCAGGAGGATCACCTGGTCGGTCTCCTGGAACGCCTCGCGGTCGGCGGCGGTGCGGGCGACGACGGGGTCGCCCGCCGGGTAGATCGCCGCCCCGTCGGTGCGCAGCTCGAGCCGGCCGATGCCGGGGGCGACGGCGGCGGAGGCGAGGACGATGAGGAGGAGGACGCGGCGCGGCCGGGCGAGGGCGAAACGGGCGAGGGGGAGCACGGGGAGCTACTCGGCCGCCGGCACGCTGAACGGGATCAGGGCCTCGCCGAGCGCTGTCGGGATGGGCGTCGGCACCGTGCGCCCGCCCTGGCGCCGCAGGCAGGCGATCTGCTGCTCGCCGCGCGCCACCAGCTCCTCGCCGCCGGCGGTCAGGCGAACGTACTCGAAGCGCAGGGTGAGCCGGTTCTGCCCGCGCTCCGCCAGGCGCATGCGGACGGCGATCTCGTCGAAGGCGCCGAGCTCGGCGAGGTAGTCGCAGGAGCAGCGCACGGTGGCGAGGGCGAGATCCCCCTTGAGATCGGCGAGGATCTCGGGCGCGTGCTCGGCGAGGAACATCTCGCGGCAGCGACCCTGCCAGCGCAGGTGGTTGACGAAGTAGACGTTCCCCACCAGGTTGGTCTCCTCGAGCCCCACCCGGTGGCGCATCTCGAACGCCGGCGGCTGCGGCCGGCTCACGGCAGCGCCGACGGCACCGGCCGCACCGCGGTCACGAAGTATTCGGTCTCGCCGAAGCAGCTCCCCGGCACGCCGCGGTGCTGCTCGTAGTGGATCGCCACCCGCTGCCCCATCGTCTTCTCGAGCGCCGCCGCCACCGCCGGCTCGCGCACGGAGAAGGCGAAGATCTGCGGCAGGGTCCCCGGCAGGCTCACCATCGCGAGCTCCCCCTCCCAGGTCTTGCAGATCCACCCCTTGCGGGAGAACTTCTGGACGAAGCCGGCGCGCTCGCCGTCGGCATAGGAGAAGCGGAGCGCCGTCCAGAGATAGAGCGCGGCGATGCCGGCCAGCACGACGATGGCGAGGAGGAGGATCGGCAGGCCGCGGCGGCGGCGTGGAGCGGGCTGCGGCGGCCTGGCTGGATCGGGCATGGCATCCCTCCGATGGGCCCTCATCCTATCCCGCTCTGTATTAACATCTGGCAGAGCGAGCCCCGAGCCACGCGTCGAACGACCGCCCCCGCCGCGGCCGCGCGGCCGCCAACCGCGACGAGCCCTCGCCATCAGCCGCAGCCCAGCACCCGGAGACACGACCATGCGATCCGCCCCCGTCCGCCGCTCGTCCCTCGCCGCCCTGCTGCTCGCCGTTGCCCTGCCGCTCGGCGCCGCCGCCCTCCCCGCCGACGACCCGGCGCCCACCGCCTCCGACCCCAAGGCCGACGCCGTCGCCGCGCAGGTGATGCAGGCGCTCGGCGGCAAGGCGGCGTGGGACTCGACGCGCTACCTCGTCTTCACCTTCGCCGGCCGCCGCACCCACACCTGGGACCGCTGGACGGGCCGCCATCGCGTCGAGGGCAAGACGCGCGACGGCAAGAGCTTCGTCGTCCTCGAGAACCTCGGCACCCACGCCGGGCGCGCCTGGGTGGACGGCAAGGAGGCCGCCGGCGACGAGCTCAAGAAGATGCTCGACACCGGCTACGGCACCTGGGTCAACGATACCTACTGGCTCCTCATGCCCTACAAGCTGAAGGACCCCGGCGTCCACCTCGCGTACGCCGGCGAGGACATCGCCGAGGGCAAGACCTACGACAAGCTGTCGCTCTCTTTCGATCACGTGGGCCTCACCCCCGGCGACCACTACACCGCCTGGATCAACCGCGAGACCCACCTGATGGACCGCTGGGCCTACGTCCTCGAGAGCATGAAGCCCACCGATCCGCCGGGCACCTGGGACTGGACCGGCTGGCAGCGCTACGGCGCCATCGAGCTCGCGCCGCACCGCACCATGGTCGGCAGCGGCGACAAGCTCGAGCTGTCGGACATCGCGGCGCCGGCGAGCGTCCCCGACGCCGTCTTCACCGATCCCGCCGCGAAGTGACCCCCGGCGCGACGCCCACGGCCGCGGATCTCGAGGGGCCGCGCGAGCTGAGCCTTCCCGCTGGCATCCTGCGCTGCCCGGTCCGCGGCTGCGGCGAGCCGCTCGCCGCCACGGCCCGCGCGCTCGTCTGTCCGCGCGCCCATGCCTTCGATCGGGCGCGGAGCGGCTACGTCAACCTGCTGCAGCCGCAGGACCGCCGCTCGCGCGAGCCCGGCGACTCGCGCCCGGCGGCGCTGGCGCGGCGGCGCCTCTTCGCGGCCGGCCGGCTCGATCCGCTGCTCGCCGCCCTGCGCGCGGCCGTCGCGGAGCTGACGCTGCCCGCCGAGGCCGCCATCCTCGACGTCGGCTGCGGCGAGGGCTCCGTCCTCGCGGCGCTCGCGACCCCCGGCCGCGAGCTGCACGGGGTCGACATCTCCGTCCCGGCCATCGACCTCGCCGCGCGAGCCATCCCGCAGCCGACCTGGATCGTCGCCAACGCCGACCGTGCCCTGCCCTATACGGACGGCGCCTTCGACCTCCTCCTGTCGATCACCGCGCGGCAGCGGCCGCAGGAGTTCCGGCGCCTGCTGCGGCCGAGCGGCCGCCTCCTCCTCGCCGTGCCGGGGCCGGACGACCTGCAGGAGCTGCGGGAGGCGATCGGCGGCGAGCGGCAGCCGCTCGCCGACTGGCGGAAGGCGGCAGCCTCCTTCGCTCCCGACTTCACCCTCGCCGCCCACCGCACCGAGACCTGGACCCTTCCCCTCGACGCCGCCGGGATCGCCGACCTCCTCGCCTCCAGCTACCGCGGCGCCCGGCACTCCGAGGCCCGCAGGCTGGCGAGCCTCGACCGCCTCCAGGTGACCACGAGCCGCGAGATCCTTACCCTGCGGCCCGCCTGACCGCCCGCTCCAAAAGAACCTGGCACCTTCCCCGAACCCGTCAAAAAGAACCTGGCACCGTCAATAAAGAACCTGGCACCGCGGGAAAGGCATCTGCGCAAGCTTTGCGTGCGCCAAAGTAAACCCTGTCCATCCAATGGTTTATGTCCAGGCATTCGCAGAGCGACGAAACACCTGGCACCTCCGGAGAGGGGTGCGCCCGGCTCGAGGTCGGGTGGTTCTAGCGGCCCGCGCGCTTCGGGGGCTCGGCCTTGTGGGGGATCCGTCGGAGCCCCGCGGCGTCGAGGATGCCGTCGAGGAGGATGCCGTTGTCGTGCGCGAACCCGTGGCCGGTCTTGAGCTCGAGCGGCGCGGCGAGCTTCGGGTCCAGCTTGCGGCACAGGCTGCCGGCCTCGCGGCTGCCATAGACGCAGAGCATCTTGGTGCCCCGCAGCCGCGCGATCTCCGGCGCCACGGGCAGATCGGGCTTCGGCTGCTTGCGGGTCATGTAGGTGCCGAAATTGAAGTCGAACGAGGCGCCGCCGCTGGTTCCCACGATGACCACCAGCTTCACCTTCGAGCGCAGCTCTTTGGGCAGACGATCGACCATGAAGGGGACGACGTCCGCCCCCTGCGAATACCCCAGCACCACCGCATCGTCGAGTTTCCAGGCCGGGAGGTAGTGCTTCAGGAGACGCCCGAGATCCGCTGCGGCACCGGCGGGGGTGCGCGCCTTCCAGAAGTACTGCAGGGAGTTCAAGCCGACGACTGGCACGCCCTGCTCCCCGTTGAGGCGATCGGCGAGCCGGCGATCGAGGCCCACCCACCCGCCATCGCCGGAGACGATGATGACCAGCGTGCGGCGGCCTGATTTCGGCGCCGGCATCTCGACCACCGGCAGGTCGCGGATGTCCTCGCTGCGCACCGCCTGCGCCGCCACCTCCGCCTGGCGCTTGGCGGCGACCACCGCGAGCGCCAGCTTCAGCCGCGAGGTGAGAGCCTCGATGCTCCCCGAGCCGCCGGGCGCGGATTCCGCGAAGGTCGGCAGGATCTGTGCCCCGGCGACCTGCGCGATGAACTCCGCCCCGGACGAAGCACAGCCCGGCAGCGGCGCCGGCTGCAGCACCACCCACGGGTTCTCCAAGTCGTGCGGCCGCAGGCTGACGCCCGGACCCTTGTAGCCCTCGTCCCAGTGCAGCCCCTCGCCGGGGCAGAGCCCGCTCGGCGCGGCGAGCACCGGGCAGAACCCCGAGGTGATCGCTCCCTCGAAGGTATTGGGCGGCGACTGCGCGAGGGTCGCATAGGTCAGGCTCGAGGCCGTCCCCTCCCCCACCAGCACCGGCGGCAGATAGTCCGCGAGCCCCAGATGCTGCTCGACGAAGTGGCTGAGCGCCTCGAAATCCGCCGCCGCATAGGCACAGTGGCCGGCGCTCTTGCCCTCGCTCTCCCGCGCGTAGTGGTCGCTGTCGACGCCGATCACCAGGACGCCGAGGGCGGTCAGCGCCTCGGCGGTGCGCTTCGCGGCGGGAGCCGTCAGATCGGGAGAGAGGAGGAGCGCGACCTCGACCGGCGTCCCTGCCGGCCGGTAGACGGGGAACTTGCCGAAGCGGCCCAGCTCGAGAGTCTCGATCGTCGGCGCCGCCGGCGTCTGATTGGAAGCGTTCGACGCCGGCCCCGGGGACGGCATCGAGAAAGCCGGAGAGGTGACGATGAGGCCGAGCGCGACAAAGCCGAGGAGCAGGACGTGTCGAGTGGTGAGCGGTGCGGTCAACGGGTCATCTCCGGAACGAAGAATATGGGTAGGAGGCGATCGGTCGGCTGGTCGGGATCGTCGGGCGCGGCAAGGGGAGAGCCGCTTACTCTCGGCAGTGCAGCCGTACTATCCTTCGCACGAGGCCGTAGCCCGTGCCGGTTGCACGTATACCCCATGGAACCCCCCAAGCTCAACCGGAGAAGGCATGAGAGCTGAATCCCTCGAACTCGCCGCGATGATCGCTCCCCTTGCACGCCGGTTCTCCAGCCGCTGGTGCCTCCGGGGTCTCGCCGCGCTGCTCGGCGGCGCCCTGCTCGCTGCGCCTCTCGCCGCCCAGCAGATCGCACCGCGCGAGGCGCTCGGCGTCGTCGACGAGCGGTCACTGCCGGCCCCTCCGTCGCACCTCTTCGAGTCCTCGGGGGCGAACCCGCTCGCCAGCCTGCCCGCCGCCGCGCAGGCCGCCGAGGGGAGCCTGCGTGAGATGCAGGCCTGGAACGCCGCCGGGGGCCTGCCGCGCCGGAACGGCTTCGCCCGCGACCTGCCGAGGGTCCAGGACGTCGCTCTCTCGAGGGCCGCGCTGAGCGCCGGCGCCAGCCCGGGCAGCGCTCTCTCGCGCGACGCGGCCGGCGATCTGATCTGGGCGTCGCAGGTGCGCGTCGCCGAGGCTTGGCGCCTGCGCCTCCATCTCGATCGCGTGCATCTGCCGGCCGGCGCGCGCCTCTGGGTCTACGGCGGCGAGGGCAACGCGGCGGCCTTCGGCCCGGAGCTGGTGGGGCCGGACGGAGGTCTCTGGACGCCTTCCGTCGGCGGCGGTGCGATCACGCTCGAGGTCCGGGTGCCGGCGAGCGCTGGATCGCCGAGCATCGGCTTCCGCCTCGACCGCGCCATGGAGATCTTCGATTCGGCGCAGCTCGGCACGGCGGTTGCGACCGGCCCGACCGGCGCCGCGGTGTCGCTCGCCTGCCTGGTCGACGCCGCCTGCGTCAACAGCTCCCGCTTCACCGCCATCAGCTCCGTCCGCCGCGCCATCGCCCTCCTCGGCCACGTCGTCAGCAACAAGTTCAACGCCGAGTGCACCGGCGCGCTCGTCAACGACACCGACGACACGACGACCATCCCCTACCTGCTCACCGCCAACCACTGCTTCGAAACCCAGGCCGACGTCGCCTGGCTCGAGGCGTTCTTCGACGACTTCCGGACGAGCTGCAACGCGCCGGCACCGGTCCTCGACCGCCTGCCGCGGACGCTCGGCGCGACGCTCGTCGCCACCTCCAAACAGAGCGACTTCACCCTGCTCCGTCTGCCGGCCTTCCCGGACAACCAGCGCTTCCTCCTCGGCTGGGACGCGCGGCCGCTCGCCAACGGCATGAAGCTGCATCAGATCTCGCAGCCGTTCGGCATGCCGCAGTCCTACTCGGAGGGCACCGTGGTGCGCTCGCCGCCGGCGGCGACCACCTGCGGCAACGAGGGCGGAAGACCGCTCAACGACCTCACCAAGTTCGTCTATCTTCAGCCGACCTTCGGCGGAACCTTCGAGGTCAGCTCGGGCTCGCCGCTGATGACCGACGGCGGCCTGGTGGTCGGCCAGCTCTCGGACGGCTGCGGACCGAACCCTCCCAACGGCTGCGACTACCGAAACCTCTGCGCCAACGGCGCCTTCGCGGCGACCTATCAGCAGGTGGCGCCCTACCTCAACCCCACCGCTGGCCCGCAAGCCTGCAATCCGGACGCCGAGACTCTCTGCCTCGATCAGCAGCGGTTCCGGGTGCGGGCGCAGTGGAAGACCAGCGATGGCAAGACGGGCGACGCGCAGGCGGTGTCGCTGACCGACGACACCGGCTACTTCTGGTTCTTCAACAGCGCCAACGTCGAGATGGTGGTCAAGGTGCTCAACGCCTGCAACCCGTTCGGCCGCTACTGGGTCTTCGCCGGCGGCCTCACCAACGTCCAGGTGCAGATCAACGTCACCGACATCGTCACCGCCTCGCAGCGCCAGTACACCAATCCCCAGAACACCCCCTTCCAGCCGATCCAGGACACCGCCGCCTTCGAGACCTGCCCCTGAAGCGGCATCCGAACCTCCCTGGCACCTCGACAGGTGCTCGACAGGTGCCAGGTGATTTTTCTACTCGCCGGGTGCCAGGTGTTTTTGGCCCTTTCGCCTCCTCAAGGTGCCTTTTCGCGAGGCGCGAGGAACCGCGGCGGCTTTCCGTCCTTCTTTTTATGGGACGAAGACTTCGTTTACTCAGCGGACAGCGAACACTCGTCGAAATCACCTGCCGCGTCGTGCAAGGACGCTATCTCCTACGCCCAAGCGCCAGCCTCAACGACATCATTCTGGGAGTCTTGGGGCGAGCCCAGCGGCTCCGGCCGGTCGAGGTCTGCGCCGTTTCGGTGCTCTCCAATCACCTGCACCTCCTGCTGGTCGCTGACGACGCCCAACAGGTCGCCCGATTCATGCAATACGTCGGCTCGAACCTGGCCCGAGAGGTGAACCGCCTGACCGGCTGGAGCGGATCGGTCTTTCACAGCCGCTATTCGATGATCGTGGTCAGTGACGAAGAGGAGGCCCAGGTCGGCAGGCTCCGCTACGTGTTGTCGCAGAGCTGCAAGGAGAACCTCGTCGAGCGATTGCGCGACTGGCCGGGAGTGAGCTCGGTTCGGACGCTCGTCGACGGCGAGCCTCTCACGGGCCACTGGATCGATCGGACTCTGGAGCGCATCGCTCGAGCCAGGAGGGGATCGCTCGATATTACCGAGCTCGCGACGATCGAAAGGCTGGTCTTGTCACCGATCCCCCGCCGACGACACTTGTCCCCGGAGATGCACCAACGGGCGACGGCCGAGCTGGTGGACGCGATCGAGCAGGAGGCTGCTGCCGAGCGGAAGCGGACGGGGATCCGTGCGCTCGGCGTCCGAGCCATCCTCGCTCAGCACCCCCAACATCGTCCCGAGACCATCGCCAAATCACCCGCCCCGTTGATTCACGCCGCCAGCCGGGCCGTTCGCAGGGCCTTTTACGAGGCCTACGCACGCTTCGTGGCCGCCTTCCGAGCGGCGGCAGAGACCCTCAGACGGGGTGACAGTGGAAGTATCTTTCCCGCCGGCAGCTTCCCACCGGCTCTGCCCTTCGTGCCCGGTTAGGCCCCCCCTCAGCTCAGGCGTCGAAGGCGGCTGAAGACCGATCAGCCGCGAGGCGAAGCCTCGGCTTCGAAGCGTTTGTGGGCGAGCAGTGAGCGCGCGACGAGCTCCCATGACCGACGGATGAGGCCGATTGGGTACCTTCGCACTCGATTCGCGCGGCGGATCGGGGTCGTAGAGAGACCGACGGCCCTCTCGGGGCGCTAATTCCGTCAACTACCTGGCACTTCAATCACCGCGCTCTCGATAGACGATGCAGTCCGATGCAATCACCTGGCACCTCAGTCAGTCAGTCTCGCCGGCTTAGAGCGGCAGCTCGCTTCCCTCGGCAAGCACTCGGAACCCTCGTGCCTCGATCGAACGACGCGCGGCGCTCGCCGGATCGAGCGCCGGGTTGGTGTGGTTGAGGTGGGTGAAGTAGACATGGAGCCGGCCCGTGCGAAGGAGCGGCGCGAGCAGGTCCATGGTGTCGGTGATCAGCGGGTGCCTGATCTTCGTGAGGTCGCGGTCGGGCAGCTCGTCGCGCGAGAAGAAGGTGCCGTCGACGAGCGCCGTATCGACGCCGCGGAGCACCTCGACCAGCGAGCGAGGCCAGGACGACCAGGCATCGGTGTCCGGCACGTAGAGGAGGGAGCGATGCGGACCGCGAAGAAGGAACGCCAGCGTGTCGGTGTATTCATCTCGATGCGGCACGGCGAGCGCGGTGACCGTCAACCCGTCGTCCAGCTCCAGCGGCCGTCCAGGCGAGACCTCGTGGAGCTCGACGTTGTGTTTCTCGACCAGCTGGCTCCACGGACCGCTGGCGCGAAGAAAGGCACCCATCCGAGGCGAGCCGTAGACCGGCAGGCCGTGGGTGTTGATCGCCTCGAAACCGAAGAATGCGAGCCCCAAGTAGTGGCCGATATGGGCGTGGGTCAGGAGCACGCCGTCGACCGGGGCGCGGTCGGGCCGGCCCGCGGGATGGTGGCGCCAGGTCTGGATGCGATCGATCTGTGCCGCCAGGTCGGGCGTGGCGTCCATGAGCCAGGTGTGGCCGCTCTTCGGTACCACGATCGCCAGGCTCGCGACGTAACGACGGCGCGACGGATCGCGGCGCGCGGCAGAGCACTGAGCACAAGTGCAGCCCGCCTGCGGCAGGCCGCCGTCCTGAACGGTGCCCAAGGCGACGACGTAGGGGGGCGTCTGGCCTGGCAGCGCGGAGTCTGCAGGGGAGGCGCCGCCGCCGAGGATCGCGGAGAGAGCGAGGTTGAGAGCCAGCAGGGCGCGGTTCGGTCTCTTCATGGCTCCTCGCTTTGGGTCCTCGCTCGACGCCGCCTCGAAGACCGCCCGGCCGGCGGCCTTGCGCGGGCTAGAATCCATCCATGCGCATCGTCTCCCTCGTGCCCAACGGAACCGAGATCCTCTTCGCCCTTGGCGCCGGTCACGAGGTCGTCGGCGTCAGCCACGAGTGCGACTATCCGGAGGAGGCGAGGCGCCGGCCCATTCTCACCGGGAGCGCTCTGTCTCCTGAGATGACCGCCGCCGAGGTGGACGCCGCCGTCTCGGCACAGGTGGCGAGCGGGGCCAGCCTCTACACGCTCGACGAGGCGACCATCGCCGATCTGGCTCCCGATCTCGTCGTCACCCAGAATCTCTGTCCGGTCTGCGCGGTGAGCACCGCACAGGTCGATGGCGCCCTCCGCCCCCTGGCCCGCTGCCCGGATCTCCTCTCGCTCGACCCCCGTTCGCTCGCCGATGTCTTGGCGGACATCCGCCGGGTCGGCGCCGCGACCGGGCACGACCGCGAGGCCTCGGAGCTCCTCGCCGACCTCGAGCGGCGGCTCGCCGCCGTCCACGCGCGGGTGGCCGGCCGGACCCGGCCTCGGGTCGCCGCGCTCGAATGGCTCGATCCGCCCTTCGCCGGAGGTCACTGGGTGCCGGAGATGATCGAGATCGCCGGCGGCGACGACGTGCTGAACCGACCCGGTCTCGGCTCGCGCCGGTTGACCTGGGAGGAGGTCGCGGCCGCCGAGCCCGAGGTCATCGTGGCGATGCCCTGCGGCTACGACAGCACCGGCGCCGAGGCCCAGGTCGAGCTCGCCGCCTCGCAGCCCGCGTGGCGCCAGCTGACGGCGGCGCGCAACGGTCGGGTCGCCGCCGTCGATGCCAACGGCTGCTTCAGCCGCCCCGGCCCGCGGCTGGTGGACGGCATCGAGCGGCTCGCGGCGATCTTTCACGGCTAGCCTCTAGGTTTCCCGACCGCGCATCCGCAGCCAGCTCAGCACCTGCGGCTCGAGACCGCGAACCTTGGAATAGCCCAGGTCGATGCCTGGCGGGAACGCGACATGCCCGCCCTGCCGCAGCCAGCGCACCTCGAGGAGCGGCGCCGGGCGGTCGAGACCGGCGCGGATGATCGCCGCGGGGACCATCGGATCCTGCTCGGAGGCGGCGAGGAGGGCGGGGATGCGGAGGTCCGGCAGCAGGGGATGGACGCTCGCCCGGCGGTAATAGTCGTCCGCACCGGTGAAGCCGAAGCGCGGCGCCACCACCCGGTCGTCCCAGTCATAGAGGCGGCGGATGCGGTTGGCCTCGGCGAGCGGTAGCGGCACCGGCCTGCGCGCCGCGACGGCCGCATAGATCCGCCCCATGTTCGCCAGGACATAGCGCCGGTAGAGCCAGAGGCCGGGCGCATCGAAGGCCGCCGAGCTCTTGCGGATGTCCAAAGGAGCGCAGATGGCGGCCGCGGCCGCGAGGCGCGGATCGGCCGGCTCGGTCGCGGCGCGGAGCGCGAGGTGGCCGCCGACCGAGTAGCCAAGGAGGTAGATCCGCCGGTAACGGGAGAGCTCCGGGGCCGCGAGGACGGCGTGGAGATCGGAGGTCAGACCGGCGTGGTAGATATCCTCGCCCCGCCGGTCTGAGCCGCGGAGCGAGATGCGGAGGCAGGCGAGCCCTGCCGCCTCCGCGGCGCGGGCCGCCCCCAGCATGTAGTGACTGTCGGCCGAGCCGCCGAGGCCATGGACGACGAAGAGGAGCTCTCTCGAGCCCGGAGGCTCGCGGAGACAGCCTGTCAGGCGCACGGGCCCCATCCGCGAATCCTCGACAGTGAGCTCGAAAGGCTGTGTCGCCGGCATCACCGGCGGTGCCAGGGAGTGTCGGAGGCGGGGCGCGATGGTCCAGAAGTGGCCGCCGAGGTCCATGCCGACATCGTAACCAGGTGCCAGGTGATTCGCCACGCAGGTCCAACCACCCAGCATTCAAGCAATCGTTCGACCGAAAGGTGCCAGGTGATTTACAGGCTGGTTGGCAGCGTCTGCTGAGAGTGCCGAAGGGTGCCAGGTGATTTTCAGCCAACTTCACCGGGCGTATGCCGAGAGCTGACAGGTGCCAGGTGATTTTGAAGAGGTGCCGCACCGAGGCGCCAGAGGTGCCAGGTGATTCACCGACTCGGCCCGCGAGCTCCGCCCGCCGGTCGAGTGTCCCCTTCCCGCCTCCCAACCCGGCCTCCCCGTCGGGCGACCGATATGATAGAAGGACGCTTAAATGCGGACGGCGATCGCCTTCGCCGCACGTCCACACCCCAACGCGTCCCCACGCCGACCAGGAAGCCTGCCGATCTGGAGGAGAGCATGAGCACGTTTGTGCTGGAAGAGAAGAGCCGCAAGATGTCCACCGCCGACTACATCGCGCTCGAGGAGCGCTACGGCGCCCACAACTACCATCCTCTCGACGTCGTCGTCACCCGCGGCCACGGCGTCTGGGTCTGGGACGTCGAGGGGAAGAAGTATCTCGACTTCCTCGCCGCCTATTCCGCCGTCAACCAGGGACACTGCCATCCGGAGATCCTCCGCGCCCTGATCGAGCAGGCCTCGAGCGTCACCCTCACCTCGCGCGCCTTCCGCGGCGACCAGCTCGGCGCTTTCTACCAGCAGTTCTGCGAGCTCTCCGGCTTCGCCCGGTTCCTGCCCATGAACACCGGCGCCGAGGCGGTCGAGACCGCCCTGAAGGCGGCCCGCAAGTGGGCTTACAAGGTCAAGGGCGTGCCCGCCGACCAGGCCGAGATCCTCGTCTTCGACCACAACTTCCACGGCCGCACCATCACCCTGGTCTCCTTCTCGACCGACGAGCAGTATCGGGACGGCTACGGCCCCTTCACGCCGGGGTTCAAGGTTCTCCCCTACGGCGACGCCGACGCCGTTGCCGCGGCGATGAGCCCCAACGTGGCGGCGGTCCTCCTCGAGCCGATCCAGGGCGAGGCCGGCATCGTCGTACCGCCGGACGGCTTCCTCCGCCGGGTGCGCGAGATCACCGAGGAGCACAACGCGCTGATGATCTGCGACGAGATCCAGTCGGGCCTCGGCCGCACCGGCAAGCTCTTCGCCTACGAGCACGAGGGCATCCGGCCCGACGTCGTCATCGTCGGCAAGGCGCTCTCGGGCGGCTTCTATCCGGTCTCGGGCATCCTCGCCGACGACGAGGTGATGGGGGTCTTCCACCCCGGCGACCACGGTTCGACCTACGGCGGCAACCCGATGGCCGCGGCGGTCGGCCGCGCCGCCCTCCGCGTGCTGGTGGACGAGAAGATGGTCGAGAACTCGGCCGAGCTGGGCCCCTACTTCATGGAGCGCCTGCGGCAGATCGACTCGCCCCACGTCCGCGAGGTGCGCGGCAAGGGCCTGTGGATCGGCGTCGAGCTCAAGCCCGAGGCGGGCGGCGCCCGCCGCTTCTGCGAGGCGCTGAAGCAGGAGGGCCTCCTCTGCAAGGAGACGCACGACAACGTCATCCGCATCGCCCCGCCGCTCGTCATCCAGCGCGAGGAGATCGACTGGGCGCTCGAGCGCCTGAAGAAGGTCCTCCAGATGGCCTAGCGGCCATCCCTCGCGTGAGGCCTCGCAGCACGAGCCGGCGGAGCGATCCGCCGGCTCGACTCGTCTCGGCCCTCATCGTCGACGCGGCGAGGACCAGCCGTTCGCGCCGATCGGCCGCGGTGGCCTCCGATGTGCACCGCCAGCTCACCGCGCGGCCTCGTCGCCTGGGGCCACATCCGGTCGTCCAACCAGAGCAGACCGCAGAGAGAGGTGAGCACATGATGAGCCCTGATCGCATCCTCCTTTGGCTCGGCGTGGCGATGCTGCTGGGAGTCCGCCTGCCGTCCTCCCCCTCCTCCTCCCCCGGAGTCCCCGCGGCGGCGCCGCCGGATTCCGCCGAGGAGATCCACCTCCACGCCATGGCGGCCGAGCACCGGGGCGACCGCCCCGACGCTACGCCGGCCGCCACCACCCCGCCGGCCCAGCCAGTTGCCGCCGAGCCGGTCTCCTACGGACAGGCGGGCGGCCAGCCGATCCACGGCTTCCTCGCCCGGCCGCAGAGCGCCAAGGGCCCGCTGCCGGCGCTCATCGTCATCCACGAGTGGTGGGGCCTGAACGACAACATCCGCGACGTCACCCGCCGCCTCGCCGGCGAGGGCTACACCGCGCTCGCCGTCGACCTCTACGGCGGCGCCGCGGCGACCACTCCCGACCAGGCGACCAAGCTGATGCAGACGGCGATGAAGGACCCGGCGGCGGCGAAGGCGAACCTCCGCCAGGCCTACGACTACCTGACGGCGCACGAGCACGCGACGCGGGTGGGGGTGATCGGCTGGTGCTTCGGCGGCGGCTGGTCGCTCTCGACCGCCCTCATGCTGCCCGACAAGATCGGCGCCACGGTCATCTACTACGGCCACCTGACGAACGACCGGACGCAGCTCGCGACGCTCCAGATGCCGGTCATCGGCTTCTTCGGCGGCAAGGACCAGAGCATCCCGGTCGCCTCGGTGCGGGAGTTCGAAGCGACGTTGAAGAGCCTCGGCAAGCCGGTCGAGATCCACGTCTACGACGACGCCGGCCACGCCTTCGCCAACCCCTCGGGCACCGGCTACCGGCCGCAGGCGGCGAGCGATGCCTGGACGCGGACCGTCGCCTTCCTCGCCAAGGCGCTCAAGCCGGGAGCTGCCGCTTAGACTTTTTACCTCTGGAGATTGGAAGAGCGGGTAGAAACGACAGAGGCGCCGGGTCTCCCCGGCGCCTCGAAACGTCGGACGGCCGGAGCCGGTTTACTTGGAGGGGGTCTTGGGGGCAGCCGCGTCCATCTTGGCGGCCTTGGCGGCGTGGATCATGACCTTGGTGGCCATCTTGTTGTCGCCAGACATCTTGTAGCTGACGGTGACCTTGGTGCCCATGGAGATGTCGGACGCGGTCTTGCCCTTCGGGGCAACCGTGGTCTTGTCGTCCCACATGAAGTTCATGTCGCCGCTCTTCGCCTTGATGGTCATGGTCTTGGCGGTGGCGTCGACAGCGGTCACCTCGCCGGTGGCCGAGTGGCCCTTGGCGGCGTGATGCTTGGTGGTGGTGGTCTTCGACATCGAGGAGTCCTTGGACATGTCGCCCATGGAACCGCTCTCGGTGCCCATCGTGCCCGTCTGCGCGGCGGCGAAGACCGCCGTGGTCAGGCCCATCAGTCCACAGAGAACCCACACAGAAGACTTGCGCATTACACTCTCCTTTAGGGAACGGGGGATATCCCCGTCCAAAGATACGGTGGCCTATTCTGCATTGAGGATGCCAAGCATTTCAATGCCCCCCGCCGAGGAGCCCTGCGGACGACCGGGGGCCTCGATCCGCCAAAGCTGTCGCATACATCCTATTGTCGCGCCAAAATGGCGCAGCGCCGCCCGCCGCGGTCAGACCGCCAGCAGCTCGGAGGCGAGGCGGCCGGCGCCGAAGAGCGCCGCCCGGTCGTTGAGCACCACCCGCACCGGCACCGCCTCCAGGTAGGAGCGAAAGCGCCCCTTGTCGAGGAAGGCGCGGAGGAAGGCGCCGTCCCGCAACTTGGCGAGGATCTTCGGCGCCATGCCTCCACCGAGGTATACGCCGCCGGCCGCCGTCCCGACCAGGGCCAGGTTGCCGGCCGCCGCGCCATAGGCGCCGGCGAAGAGGTCGAGCGCGCGGCCGCAGAGCGGCGAGGCGCCCGTCATCGCCGCCTCGGCGATGACCCTGGCCGGGTCGTCCAACGCGAGGCGCGCCGCGACCTCGGAGCTCTCCGCCAGCGCCGCGCCCTCCACGTCGCCGGCCTCGCGGCCGACGTCGCGCAGGTGGAGATAGACGTTGTGGAGGCCGGGGCCGGAGACGACGCGCTCGACGCTGACGTGGCCGAAGCGGCGCCGGAGCGTCCGGAAAAGGGCCAGCTCGTCGTCCGTCCGCGGCGCGAAGTCCATGTGCCCGCCCTCCGAGGCGAGCGCGCGGTGGCCTCCGGCGCCGGCGCTTCCCGCCACGGGGCCGGAGGGCGGCTCGTCGGTCGCCGCGAGGAGCGCCATCCCGAGGCCGGTGCCGGCGGCGATCAGGGCGCGGTTGCCGCGCGCGCCGGGATCTCCCGGTTGCAGGACGGCGACGTCCGCGGTGTCGAGCGCCGCGAGCCCCGCCGCCGTCGCCACCAGGTCGTTGACCAGGGCGACCCGCGGGATCCCCAGCGCGCGGCCGACGGCGACGCCGTCGATCTCCCAGGCGAGGTTGGGGGTGCGGGAATAGTTGTCGACCACCGGCCCCGGCACGCCGAAGCAGGCGGCGGCGATCTCGGCGTGCTCGCCGCCCAGGAAGGCGGCGAGGAGCGGCGCCAGGGCGGGGAACTCGGCACTGGCGAAATGGGCGCTGCGGAGGAGGTGCGGTTGCCTGTCGACACCCCGCCGGAAGAGGCCGACGTTGGCCTTGGTGCCGCCGACGTCGCCGGCCAACAGGAGGGCGCCGGGGGAGGTCTCCGCGATCGCCTTCCCTCCCATACCGGAGCGACTGTACGCGAGATGCCCGGCGGCGGCAACGCGCGCCGCGCGAGCGCGGCGCGGTGTCGCGCCAACGATCGAGAAATGCCGCGCCGCCGTCACCGGGAGCCGGCGACGACGACGGAGAGAAGAGCCCCGCGGCCAAAGTGGTAGCATCGAAATCAGAGCCGGGAGAGGGCGGGGAGCGAGGCGAGAGAGAGTGCAGACAGTCGACTCCAGGAGAGAGGGATCGCGCCTCAGCGGCGGCGGGCGAGGCGGCAGAGCGGCACGGTGGGCGGTCGCCCTCGGGCTCCTCGTCGCTCTCTCGATCGCCGCCGCCTGCATGCCGCGCGGCGGCCGCGACTACCGCGTGCGCGGCAAGGTGGCGCAGCTCCCGGCGGCGAACGAGCCGGCGAGCGCCTTCATGATCGCCCACGAGGCGGTCGACGACTTCGTCGACCGCGACGGCAAGGTGACGGGGATGGATCCGATGACGATGGCCTTCCCGCTCACCCGCGGCGTGACGCCGGCGGGCCTGGCGATCGGCGATCCGATCGAGATCACCCTCCACGTCGATTGGTCGGCCGATCCGGCGGTCTCGATCACGCGCCTGAGAAAGCTGCCGCCCGGCACCGCGATCGTCTTTCGCGCCGCGCGGCCCGGCAGCTGAGGGCGCTCGCGAGGAGCTGTTTCTTTCACCAGCCCCCGACGGGCTCGTTCCACGTCGACACCTGACGACACGAAAGCGAGGACAATATGCCGGTACGTCAAGCCAAGGCGGTATGGGAAGGTGGGCTCAAGGATGGCCACGGCACCGTGGCCCTGGGCAGCGGCGCCTTCGAGGGGCGCTATTCGTTCGGCTCGCGCTTCGAGGAGGCGGGCGGCACCAATCCCGAGGAGCTGATCGGCGCCGCGCACGCCGGCTGCTTCTCGATGGCGCTCACCGCCGGCCTCGGCCGCGGCGGATTCCAGCCCAAGCGGGTGGCGACCGCCGTCAAGGTCCACCTCGAGAAGGTGGGCGAGGGGTTCAAGATCACCCGCATCGAGCTCGATTGCGAGGCCGAGGTGCCGGGCATCGACGACGCGGCGTTCCAGGAGGCGGCCCGCAAGGCGAAGGAGGGCTGCCCGGTGTCGCAGGCTCTGGGTGGCGTCGAGATCACCCTCCAGGCCCGCCTGCAGAGCTGAGCGAGGCAGATCGCCCCGCCGCGCGCGGCCTCGGCGGCGGGGCGTTTTCGCTCGCCATCCGCTTGACATCGAGACGCCGCGCCCATAGCCTCGCGACGAGCTCGCAGCGAGCCTTTGGCAAGGAGATTTTGAGCATGGCGTGGAAGAGAGAAGATCCACCGAGCCCGAACCCACACCCCCACCCCGAGTCCTCCGTTCCTCCCCGCTCGACCGCACCGCCGACCGCCGCCGCACCCGAGCCGCCGCGCCGCGCCGGCGAGCGCGCCACGATCGGCCCGTCGATCTACATCAAGGGCGACCTCGCCGGCGAGGAGGATCTCGTCATCGAGGGCCGCGTCGAAGGGCGCGTCGACCTCAAACAGCACAACGTGACGATCGGCAAGAACGGCCGCGTGCGCGCCGACGTCTTCGGCCGCGTCGTCGACGTCCTCGGCGAGATCGACGGCAACGTCTTCGCCATGGAGCAGGCGGTGCTGCGCCAGTCGGGCGCCGTGCGCGGCAACATCACCTCTCCCCGCGTCACCCTCGAAGATGGATCGCGCTTCAAGGGCTCGATCGACATGGAGCCCAAAGACCTCAACAAGGCCGGCACCGGCGCCCACCCCGCGCAGAAGCGCGAGGGTGAGATGGCGGCCGCCGGCGTCGGCCAGCCGGCCGGCACCTGATGCGCTGGCCCGGCTCCCGCGACAGCGGGAAGGAGCACGGGCAGCCGGCCGAGGCGAACCCCGACGTCCACCGCTCGCTGGCGCTCGCCGCGCTGCTGCGCGACGTGCGGCGCGACCGCAAGCTCCAGGTGCTCGACCTCGGGGCGGCGGTGGGATCGAACGTCGAATTCCTCTCCCGCTACGACTGCAAGCTCTACATCGAGGACCTCTACGCCGCGCTCGGCGCGCGGGCGCCCGCCGGCGACGGCGAGGAGGCGGGGCCGCAGTTCTTCGCCGACTTCCTCCCCCTGCCGGAGAACGTCCGCCTCGACGTGGTGCTCGCCTGGGACACCTTCAACTACCTGTCGCGCCGCGAGCTCGGCTACCTGGTGGCCCACCTCCGGCGCTACTGCCAGCCGGGGACGCTGATCTTCGCCCTCATCTCGATCCTCAAGCAGATCCCGGCGCAGCCCATCCGCTTCCGCATCGTCGACGAGGAGAGGCTCGCCTACGAGCTGCGCACCGCGGCACTGCGGCCGGCGCCCCGCTACGCGCCCGCCGAGCTGACCGAGATCCTCTCCGGGTTTCGCGTCGACCGCTCGTACCTCCTCCGCCACGGCATCCAGGAATACCTCTTCGTGCGCGACCAGGACCGGGCGGCGGCGCCACCGGCGCCGCCGCCACGGCGCTGGTAGCCGGCGCCGGCAGCCCGCCGCGAGCGGCCGCGGACGGCGCTCAGGCGACCTCGTAGACGATCGTCGCGAGCTCTTCGACCCCTTCCGGCATGGCCTCGCGGAAGCTCCGCGCCAGCTCGTCCAGCCGGGTGCGGGCGACGCCCGCGAGATCGGCGGCGCTCCGCCAGCGGATCGCCAGGGCGACGGCCTCGGGGTCGCCGCGATCGAGCCAGACCTCCTTGCCGAGATAGCCGGGCTCGCCCGCCAGCCCGGCGGTCCAGATCTGCCCGTCGACGGCGACGAAGCGCTGGCGGAGGTCGGCGCGCACCCGGAGCCGCTTCCACTCGACGACCATGCATCTCCTCCCCGCGGGCGGCGGCCCGCGCCGCCACGATACCCCGCGCCCGCGGCATAGAAGCCGCCGGGCCCGTGTTGGAGGTGAGCGATGCAGGCGACGAGAGGGAGCGACCACCGTCCCATGCCGCCTCCGCCTCGCTGCGGCGGCGCGCTCGCGCTCGCCCTCTGGGCCTGTCTCGGAGCCCTCTCAGGACAGCGCCCGGCGGGCGCCGCCCACGGGCAGCCGGCGCCGCTGCCGCCGGCCGCCGGGGCGCGGCTCTCCGCCGAGGAGCTCGGCCGCCTCGCCGCCGGCGCGGTGGTGACCCGGCTCGAGCCGACGCCCGGCGGCGGACCGCGGACGGGCTTCGGCGCCGCGACGATCGCGGCGCCGGTCGAGCGCGTCTTCGCCGCGCTCGCCGATCTCGCCCACTGGTCCGAGTTCATGCCCTTCATGCGCCGCTCGGAGGCCCGCCGCGAGGCGGACGGCTCGTGGCTCTGCCGCCAGTCGCTCACCCTGCCGGTGGGCGAGCGGCACTATTCGATCCTGGCCCAGGCGTCGATCCCTGCCAAGGCGGCGATCCTCGCCCAGGCGCGCGGCGCCGGCGGCGGCGTGAGCGGCACCGGGAGCGGCGAGGCCGCGGTCTGGAGGCTCACCTGGAGCTACGTCCCCGGCTCCGGCAACATCGCGGCGCAGCGCGGCTCCTGGACGCTCCTCCCCGCCGGCGCCGGCCGCACGCTCGCCGTCCTCCGCCTCGCCTCGGACCCCGGCGGCGTCGCCGCCTGGCTTGCCGATCGCGCCGCGGCGAGATCGCTGCCCTGGATCTTCGACGGCCTGCGCCAGCAGGTCGGGCGCGACCGCTACGCGGCTGCCGCCGCCGCGCCGGCCGGCGAGCGTCCTTAGCTTCCTGTCCACAACGCAGAAACGTGTAGAATCGAAGGCGCTGATCCCAGATCTGGAGGGGCGTATCTCTCGATCACCCGATGGGGACGAGGAGGGTGTGTCCGACGACCTGGGCGGCGCCTCGTCGGAGCCCGTCATGACAGCGATGAAAAGCAACGAAGCGCGAGCCGTGGAGATCTACCTGGGGACCGAGCTGCACCGCCGCTCGATCGAGCTGACGCGGGCCTGGCTCGACCGCCTGCGCAGCCGGCTGGACATCCAGCCGCTGCGCATCTTCCCCTCGAACACCCTCCTCAATCACATTCCCGAGGTCCTCAAGAGGATCTCCGAGTTCCTCATCTCCGGCGGCAGCCTGACCTCCGAGCAGGCGATCCGCGACGAGCTCGCGCTCCTCGCCCGCCTGCGCCGCGAGCAGGGCTACGACATCGACGAGATCGTCGCCGAGTTCGACATCCTGGGCGAGATCCTCTACCAGGCGCTGCGCGAGGAGGCGGAGGCGTACAGCGCCGAGGTCGCCCCGGAGCGTGCGATCGAGGTCGCCGAGCGGCTCTACCGAGCTCTCATCGAGGTCACCGGCATCACCGCCTCGACCTTCCGCGAGGAGGGCTTCCGCGACCGCCGCGACCGGGCGCGCCTGCTCGCCCGCTTCGGCCGCACCCTGGCGCACGAGATCCGCAACGCCCTGGGGGCCGGCGAGGCGGCGCTCGACCTCCTCGCGAAGGCCGCGCCCGGCGAGGGCCGGGAGCGCAGCCTGCGCATCCTCCACAACACCTTCCGCCGGCTCGACGGCCTCTCCGAGGACATCCTGGCGCTCGCCGTGGCGCAGGGCAGCGAGGAGACGGCGCAGGGGCGGCGGTTGTCGCTCCGCAAGCTGGTCGAGCAGGCGATCCTCGGCATCGAGACGGTGGCCCTCGAGCGCGGCGTGCGCATCGAGGGGCGCGAGCCGATCCCCGACGTCCAGGTCGACGCGACGCGGGTCGAGCTGATCCTCATCAACCTGCTCTCCAACGCCATCAAGTACTGCGACCCGCGGGCCGCCGACCGCTTTGTGCGCATCTCGGCGGAGCATGCGGACGGCGGCTTCTGGCAGATCTCCGTCGCCGACAACGGCCTCGGCATCCCGCCGGAGCAGCACGGCCGCGTCTTCGAGGAGTTCGTCCGCGCCCACCCCGACGTCTCCGATGGCACCGGCCTCGGCCTGTCGATCGCCCGCGAGGCGGTCGAGCAGATCGGCGGCACCATCTGGCTCGACAGCAGGCCCGGCGCGGGCACGACCGTCCACTTCACGGTCGTCGATCCGCCGATGGCGAGCGATTCGCGGTCGGCCTGATCGAGACGCCGCGCAAGCGGAGCAGATACGATAGAGCTCGAGACCGCGAACGTCCGGCCTCGAGGAGGTTTCCGCGTGGAGCTTGAAAACGTCGGCGCCGACCTCCGGCGCGGCACTGGATGGGTGCTGAAGGCACTCGCCGTCCCTCTGACATTTGGCGTTGTCTTCGCCGTCACTCGGTTCTTCGATCGACCGGACCAGTCCATCGGCGGCGTTCCTGCTGCGGCGGCGTTGCTCTGGTGGCTGACGAACCAGATCCCTGTCTACCGCCGGCGCCGAAGGGCAGCCCTCCTCGAGCGCCTGAGCATCCGATCGCCCGAGCTCGCGACGGCGGCTCTCCAGCATTTCCGCTGGCAGTCGAGAGCACGGACGATCTCCGCCTGCTGCGTCGCTCTCCTCGGCTGCTACGGGCTCGTCTCGACCCTCTTCGAGGCGAGGCATCGCCCATTGAACGTGCTCGGTCTGCTCGCCTGCCTCGTCACCCTTTTCGCCGGCGTCTCAGAGCGTAGAATCGAGGCGGATCGGCTCCGCACTCTCGCCGCCGCCGCTTCCGGCGACGAGGCGGAGCGCTGGAGGGTCGTCCGCTCGTTCGCCCGCTTCTGGGCGAAGAACCCCCAGGATCGCGTCAGTCAGGCCCTCTGGCGGCGCATCGAGCCCGAGAGCCCGCAGCAGCCCGCATCGACCGCATCGCGCGAAGTATCGCTCGCGGCGACCTAGCGTCGATCTGGAGCGCTCGCCCCGTTCGGCGCCCGTCGGCGGGTCGGCAGCACTCCATTTCTTTCTCTGTCACGTCCGCGTCGACCTCCGCACTCTCCATAGGTGAATGCGACCGATCGACCGAAGGATCTGATGCTGGCGACGGAAACTGGCGCTGCCGGCAGCGAAAATGACCTCGGCCGCTCGCCAGCGGACGCCGCGCTCCCGGACCATCTCCTGCCGCTGCCGGGCGAGCCCGCCGACCGGTGGGCCCTCTGGCGCACCTTCGCCGTGCGCGGCGCCGGCTTCCCCGCCGCCGATGTGCTGTGCCTGGCGGCCGCCGACTGCGCGCGGGCGGCGGATCGAATCAAGACGGCGGAGGACGAGGCGGAAGAGCTGCGCCAGGCTGCCATCGCGGCGCTACGCGGCGAGCTGGCGAGCGCCGGCGCGGAGGGCGTCGATCCGCTCCTCAAGGCGATCCGGCGCCTCAAGCGGCACCAGGGTGTCGCGGCGGCCGGCCTCGCCCCGCCGGCGGCGGAGGCGATCGCTCGGCGCGAGGCCGCGCTGGCACGCGCCGCCGCCGCGAAGGCGGCCTTCGAAGAGGCCTTCGCGGCGGCCGATGACCGCCTCGACGCGGCCCTCCGCGCCGTCGCGAGCAGGCCGCGCTTCCGCGAGGCGATCGTCTGGCAGAACCGTCATGCCGCGGAGACCGGGCTCGAGCCGTTCCTCCGCCGGCAGGAGGGAGCGCGGCGCCGCTCCTCGGGCGACCGGCGGCACACCCAGATGGTCGCCTCCTATCTCCAGCGCTACTGCATGAAGAACGACACCGTCGGCTTCTTCGGCCCGGTCGGCTGGGGGCTGCTGAGCGAGGGCGACCGCGCGATCACCGTCCGACCGGGAGAGCAGCTGCTCTCCTCGCGCCGGGTGTACTTCGAAGGCTGGGGGATCGACGCCGTCGCCGATCGGCTCGCCGAGGACCCGGCGATGCGCCCCTGGCTCGCTCCGCGGCGCTCGCCGTACCTGCGGCGGGATGGCGATCGCTACTTCACGCCGACCGGCGCCAAGATCGAGCTCGGCCCGCTCTCCGGCGCCCTCATGGCGATCTGCGACGGCACCCGGCCGGCCGGGCTGCTGGTGCGCGACCTGGGGCCCACCGTCACCCCCGACAAGGAGGCGATCCTCTGGGGGATGCTCGCCGACTTCCATGCCAAGGGGCTGCTCCGCTGGTCGTTCCAGATCCCCCTCTCGATGACCCCCGAGCACACCCTCCGCGACCTCCTCCTGGCGATCGAGGAGGAGCCGCTCCGCGCGGGAGCCCTCGCCGTCGTCGACGAGCTGATCGCCGCCCGCGACGAGGTCGCCCGCGCCCGCGGCGACGTCGAGGCGTTGCGGCGCGCTCTCGGCGCGCTCGAGGCGACCTTCACCCGCGCCACCGGCCGCCTCGCCACGCAGGCGGACGGCCAGACCTACGCCGGCCGCACGCTGGTCCACGAGGAGTGCCGGCGCGACCTCGAGCTCGAGCTCGGCGCGCCGTTTCTCGCCGCCCTCGGCCCGCCCCTCTCCATCGTCCTCGACAGCGGCCGCTGGTTCACCCGCTTCGTCGCCGACGGCCATCGCGAGACCTTCGCCGAGACCTACGCCGAGCTCTGCGCCGAGAGGGGAACGCCGCGGCTCGACCTGCTGGGCTTCGCCCGCGCCGCGCTGCCGCGCCTGATCAACCGGGATAGCTACCAGCTGCTCCAGCGCGAGCTCCAGGCGCGGTGGGAGCGCGTTCTGGAGATCCCGCCGGGGGCGCGGCGGATCGTCCGCCGGAGCGCCGAGCTCGCCCCGCGGGTGGCCGCGGAGTTCGCCGCGCCGGGGCCCGGCTGGGTCAAGGCGCGCTATCACTGCCCCGACCTCCTCATCGCCGCTCCCAGCGTCGAGGCGATCGGCCGAGGCGACTACGAGATCGTCCTGGGAGAGCTGCACGTCGCGATGAACACCCTCGATCGCGCGCTCCTCTTCTCCCAGCACCCGGAGCCCGAGCGCCTCCGCGCCGCCATCGATCGCGACCTGCCGGAGCCCAATCTGATCGTCATGCTGCCCAAGGCGTGGAGCAGGGAGGAGGCGGTCAAGGAGCTCGGCCTGCTGGTGTGGGCGCTCAACGGCCGGCTGGATCTCGGCCTGCGCTCGCCGAAGGACTTCTACCTCGACCTCTCCCTCGACCCTCCCGTCGTCTCACCGCCCCAGGTGCTGGCGATCGGCGAGCTCGTCGTCGAGCCGAGCGAGCCCGGCGGCGACCTCGTCGTGGGAACGCACGACGGCCGCGTCCGTTTCGACCTCCTCGAGTTCTTCCAGTTCATCCTCATGGCGCAGGTGATCCGCAACTACGGCATCCTCTCCCTTTCCAACCATGCGCCGCGGGTCACCGTCGACCGCCTGGTGATCAGCCGCGAGAAGTGGGGGTTCGAGGCGGCCAGTCTCGACTTCGCCCGCCAGCCGACCGCGGCGGGGCGATTCGCCGCGCTCCGCCGCTGGGCGCTGGAGCATGAGCTGCCGCGCTTCCTCTATGCCAAGTCGCAGCAGGAGCAGAAGCCGTTCTACGTCGACCTCGAGAGCCCGGTCCTCGTCGAGATCCTCGCTAAGGCGGTGCGCAATCTGGTGAAAGCGGATCCGCTCGGCCGGTTCACCCTCTCCGAGATGCTGCCCGACCACGATCAGCTCTGGCTGCCGGACGCCCAGGACGCTCGCTACAC
Source organism: uncultured Acidobacteriota bacterium (assembly GCA_963755825.1). GTDB lineage: Bacteria > Acidobacteriota > Thermoanaerobaculia > Multivoradales > UBA5704 > DATBQN01. The sequence continues at coordinate 478,951 of CAVWLA010000003.1, forward strand.
CGCCGAGCTGCGGATGGTGGCGGTCGATCGCTCGCACGCGGTCGAAGCTTAGGCGTTCCACGAGCGCTCTCCTCCACCGGACGACCTCGGCCTCAGGCCGGTCGAGGAGCCTCCCTCACTGAAAGTACCCCGAGATGTCGACCACCAGGTGCGTCGCGCCCGGGGAGAGGTCGGCTTGGACGCTGATCTCTCCCAGCGGGTTGCCGGTCAGCGTCAGGATGGCGTTGTTGGCGAGCACCTGGCCGGCGTGGAAGTTGATCGTCGAGGTCTTGTCGCCGAGGCCGACGGGGCCGATGCGGAGATCGCCCGCCGCGCTCGGCGCGACGACGGTGACGTTGGCGGCCACGGCGCGGGCGCCGGCCGGTATGCCGCAGTTGCCGGCGACCGGGAAGATCCGCTTGGCGCCGTTGCCGGCGAGCGGGCCGCCGCCGAGGGGGCCGGGGGGATTGCGGGTGTCGATCAGCCGGCAGGGCGGCAGGGTGAAGAAGCTGAGCGGCTCCGGGTTCGGCGCGAAGACCCAGAGCTTGCTCGCCTCGTCGGTGACGAAGAGCTTGCCGCCGCTGACGATCGGGCTCTCCCAGTGGATGCCGCCGATCGTCGCGCTCCACAGCTGGGCGCCGGTGGTCGGCGCCAGCGCCTTGATGCCGCCGGCGCCGGCGTAGAAGACCATGCCGTTGGCGACCACCGGCGAGCTGCCGCCGCTCGAGTTGGTCCACCGGCCGGCGAGCGACGGCACGCCGCCCGAGACGGTCAGCTGGATGCCCGAGATGCCGCTGTTGTTGGCGACGAAGGCCCAGGTGCTCTGCGTCACCGGATCGACCCACACCGCGGGCGCCGTCAGCACCTGGCCGCCCTGCGGCAGGCCGATCTTCTGCAGCTCCCCGCTGACGTGGCCGGGGCCGCCCATCCCCGAGAGGTTGCTGAGGTCGAGCAGGCGGAGCTGGGCGTCCTTGCCGCTCTGCAGGCCGAGGTGGGCGACGTTGCTGCCGGGCGGCGCCGGCAGGATGGCGGGCGCCGTGCTCCCCAGGTCGGCGTCGACGTCCTGCAGGTGCTGGAACTCGGTCGGCGTGTAGGCGTCGACCGGCAGGCCGCCGCTGCCGGTGCCGTCCGGGTGGAGGGCGAAGGTGCTGTCGCCCCAGTTGTGGCCGCCGGTGTTGCCGTCGTAGTTGCCGTTGCCGGTCGCCATGAAGATGCGGTCGAGCGAGGGGTCGTAGACGATGCCGGCGCGCGCCCAGATGGCGGTCTGCACCGCCGGGCAGTCGGGCGTGCCGTTCTCGACGAAGTGGACGGTCTGGTCGCTGCAGTCGGCGTTGAAGACGTTCTGCGCGCCGGTCGCGAGGTCGATCGCCGTGACGTGCCCCTGATAGTCGCCGGCGTCGCCCGGGTAGCCGCCGTTGGTGACGTAGAGATAGGTCGCGCCGCTCTTGGCGGTGGCGATCGAGAGCGCCGAGGAGCCCTTCTCGACGTCGGGCTTGAGCGTCGTCGTCTGCGGCCAGCCGCCGGTCGTCACTTCGCTACCGTCCCCCACGGCGTACTTGCGCACCTTGCCGTCGAGGCCGTAGCCGTAAACGAAGAGCCGGCTGGGATCGATCGCCGGCGACGAGGTGGTGTAGCGCGGCCCGGTCGCCGGCTGCTTCGACCACACCGTCGAGCCGTCGGCGACGTTGATCGCCAGCAGGCGGCCGTCCTTGGTGGTGAGGAAGACGAGATCCTTGACCCCGCCGGCGGTCGCCACGCCGGGCAGGAAGGCGGCGGCGCCGTCGGCGATCGACGGCAGGGTCACCGCCGGATAGAGGCTGTGGAGCGTCGCGACGTTGCCGGGGTGGATCGTCGTCTCCTGGTCGGTGGTGCCGCTGTGCTGGACGTCGTAGTCGAAGGCGGGCCAGTCGGTCTGCTGGGCGCGCGAGACGGCGGGCGAGAGGGTGGCGAGGAGGGCGATCGCGATGAGGACGAGCGGTGAGCGTCTCATCGCACCATGGTAATTCAACCGGCGGCTAAGGTAACCGCCGGACCGCCGGGCGGTGCGACAATCGCCACGGTATGGCGGCGGAGCGTGGGGAGCGACTCTACCGGCTCTGGCCCTGGCTCGGATCAGCCGGCCGGTTCTTCGCGCCGGCGGCGCGGGCGGAGGCCGGCTATCTCTGGGCGCGCTGGCTGTTCCTCCGCGCCCTCGGACTCATCGCGCTCTCCGCCTTCTATTCGCTCGCCTTCCAGATCCACGGCCTCATCGGCCCGCACGGCATCCTCCCCGCCGGCCGCTACCTGGCGCGGGTCGCCGCCGCCTACCCCGGCCCGGCGCGCTTCTGGTTCGCCCCGACGCTCCTCTGGATCGCCTCCGGCGACGGCGCGCTCACCCTCCTCGTCGCCGCCGGGCTCGCCGCCTCGCTCGCCCTCGTCCTCAACCTCTGGCCGCGGCTCTCCCTCGGCATCTGCCTCCTCGCCTTTCTCTCCTTCATCGCCGCCGCCCAGGACTTCGCCTCCTATCAGTCGGACGGCATGCTGCTCGAGGCCGGCTTCCTGTCGCTCTTCTTCGCGCCGCGCGGCCTCCGCCCGCGGCTGGGCGCCGTCCAACCGCCGTCGCCGGCGAGCCTCTGGCTGCTGCGCTGGGAGTGGTTCCGCATCTACTTCGAGTCCGGCGTCGTCAAGCTGGCGAGCGGCGACCCGCAGTGGCGGGACCTCTCCGCCATGGACCACTACGACGAGAACGGCCCGCTCCCCACCTGGATCGGCTGGTACTCGGCGCAGCTCCCCCACCGCTTCCACGCCTCCGTCGCCCTCTTCACCCTCGTCGCCGAGCTCGGTCTCGCCTGGCTGGTCTTCCTGCCGCGGCGCTGGCGCCTCGCCGCCTTCCTCATCCTCACGCCGTTCCAGATCGGCATCATCCTCACCGCCAACTACGCCTTCCTCAACTACCTGGTGCTCGCCCTCGGCATCCTCCTCGTCGACGACGCGGCGCTCGGCCGCCTCCGGTTTCCGACCCCGCCCGAGATCGAGCCGCTGCGGCCGCGCGCCTGGCGCCTCGCGGCGGCGGCCTTCGCGCTCCTCTGGGTGCTCTACGCCACCGTCGTCGCCATGCCCGGCATCCCCGCCGGCGCCGTCCCCGGCCCGCTCCTCGCCCCGGCGATCGTCCTCGAGCCGTTCCGCATCGCCAACCGCTACGGCCTCTTCGCGGTGATGACGCGGACCCGCTACGAGATCGAGTTCGAGGGGAGCCGCGACGGCGCCACCTGGGTCGCCTACCCGTTCCGCTACAAGCCGCAGGCGGTGGACCGGCCGCCGGGCATCTACGCGCCCTACCAGCCCCGCTTCGAGTGGAACCTCTGGTTCGCCTCGCTCGAGGAGTGGCAGGCGAACCCCTGGGTGGTGGCGGCCGAGGCCCGCCTCGCCGCCGGCGAGCCGGCGGTCCTGGCGCTCTTCGCCCACGACCCCTTCGCCGGCGCCAAGCCCGCCGCGGTGCGCACGCTCCTCTGGCGCTACCGCTTCACCGACCGCGCGGCGCGCGCCGCGACCGGCGCCTGGTGGCGGCGCGAGCTCGTCGGGCCCTTCGCGCCGGCGGTGCGGCGGGCGCCCGACGGCAGCCTCGCCGTCGAATCCGATCGCTAGAAGACCATCCGATATACTCGCCAGCCCGGAGGAACGAACCGGGTTGCCAGCCCAGGAGCACACCTCGCGCCACTCGCCGCGGCACCCGACCTGGGCAACCAGACCATGAGCGGCGGGCGGGCGCGCTCCCGGACCACTCTCGTCGCCGTCTTCGCCGCGATCGTCCTCGCGGTCGCCGCCGTCATCCTCTTCGCTCTCCGCCCTCACCCGGCGACCGTGCATACCGCCGCCGCGGCGCGCGGCGACCTCCTCGTCCGCGTCCTCTGCGACGGCGATCTCGAGCCGCCGCCGGGCGGCGAGCTGCGCACCGCCGAAGGCGGCACCGCCGGCACGGTCGCCATCCGCGACGGCGACCGTGTGACGCGCGGCGAGGTCCTCCTGCGGCTCGACAACCGCGAGATCGCCGGCGGCGAGCGCCAGGCGCTGGGCGATCTCTCCCGGCTCGCCGCCGAGCGCGCCGCCGCCGCCGCCGACCTCGCCCGCGCCCGCCGCGAGGCCGCCTATCGCCGGCGGCAGGCCGACGCCGACCGCCGCCTGGTCGCGGCGCGCGCCCTCCCCGCGGCGACCGCCGACGCCGACGAGCTCGCCGCCCGCGAGGCCGAGTCGCAGGCGAGCGCGGCAGCGGCGCAGCTCGGCTCGATCACCGGCAGCGCGACGCCGGGAGCCCCGCGGGAACCCTCCCGCCAAGGGCTCGCCGAGGCCGCCGCCGCCGATCTCTCCCGCCGCGCCGCGGCGCTCGCCGTGCGGGCGCCGTTCGACGGCGTCGTCTACGGCCTGCCGCGCGCCGGCCAGCTGCTGCAGCCGGGCGAGCGGGTGGCCGAGGTCACCGACCCCGCGCACCCCCGCGTCCGCTTCCGCATCGACCCGCCGGACGTGCCGCGGATCGCCGTCGGCCAGCGCCTGATCGTCTCCTCGAACGGCCTCGCCGGCCGCAGCTGGGAGGGGCGGGTGACCGCCGCCGCCGGCGCGCTACGCGAGGTCGGCGGCCGCCAGGTCGGCGAGGCGACCGGCGAGATCGCCGACCCCGGCGGCGCTCTCAGCCTCAACGCCGCGGTCGACGTCCAGGTCGTCGTCGCCGAGCGCCGCGGCGTCCTCACCGTGCCGCGCGGCGCCCTGCGCCGCCAGGGCGACCGGCGCTTCGTCTGGCGGGTCGACGGCGGCGAGGCGAGGCGGCGCGACGTCACGGTGGGCTTGGTCGGCCTGGACCAGGTCGAGGTCGAGAGCGGCCTCGCCGCCGGCGACCTGGTGGTCACCGATGCCGCGGTCGCCTTGAGCGAGGGGGAGCGTGTCCGCACCGCCGCCCCCTGAGCGGCGGCGCGACCGCCTGCGCGACAGCATGCCGGGCTCCGAGGCCCTGGCGATGGCCCTGGCGCGCTTCGAGACCCATCCGCTGCAGACCTGGCTGACCCTCACTGGCCTCTTCGTCGGCACCGCCTCGATCATCGTCGTCGTCGCCCTGGGCCTCACCGGCCGCCGCTACGTGATGACGCAGATCGAGGGCGTCGGCTCGCACCTCCTGTGGGCCAACTACCGCGGCGCCTTGAGCACCGGCGGCGTGCGCCCGCTCGACGACCCCATCCGCGACGCCGACGTGCCGGCGGTGGCGGCGCGCCGCGAGCTCTACGACGGGGTGACGCCGCTCGTCATCCTGCACGGCCAGATCGACCTCCCGGCGCGCTCGGCCGACCTCACCATCCTCGGCACCAGCGCCAACTACCCGGCGGTGCGCAAGAACCTCACCATCCTGCGCGGCCGCTTCCTCGACGACGACGACGTCCTCGGCCAGTCGCGCGTCTGCGTCGTCAACCGCCACCTCTACGAGGAGCTCTGGGGCGCCGACGAGCTCGCCGGCCAGAGCCTGCGCACACTCGGCATGACCTTCGCGGTGATCGGCGAGTTCGAGGAGCCGGTCGACACCCTGGGGCAGGGGGACGTCACCCCGGAGACCATCCTCATCCCCATCACCACGAGCTGGTTCTTCACCCCCGTGCGCCGCGTCGACACCCTGTTCGCCGAGGTGCGCGACTTCGACAGCATCCCGCTCGCCCAGCGCACCCTGGAGGACATTCTCCGCGAGCGCCACCACCCCGGCTCCGAGTACACGGTGCAGAGCATGCAGGCGGTGGTCAAGGTGGCCAACGCGATCTCCTGGGGGCTCGTCCTCGTCTTCATCCTGGTGGCGGCGATCTCGGTGGTGGTGGGCGGCGTGGGGATCATGAACATCCTCCTCGCCTCGGTCGAGCAGCGGACGCGGGAGATCGGCCTCCGCATGGCGATCGGCGCCCGCCGCCGCGACGTGCTGGAGCAGTTCCTCCTCGAGGCGCTGGTGCTCGGCATGGTCGGCTCGGCGCTCGGCGTCGCCGGCGGCCTCGGCCTGCCGCTTCTCGCCCGCCTCGCCGTCAAGCAGGTGCCGATCCTCGTCTCGCCGCTCTCCGCCGGCCTCGCCTTCGCCTTCTCCTCGGCGGTGACGGCGCTCTTCGGCACCATCCCCGCCTACCGCGCCTCGCGGCTCGACCCGGTGGAGGCGCTGCGCCATGAGTGAGGGACGGAGCGGAGCGGTCGGCGCGCGAGGCGAGCTCGCCGGCGGCATGCCCTGGCGTCTGCTCGCCTGCCTGCTCGCCGGCGCGGCGATCGCCGGCACCGCAGCCGCGCCGGCGGTCACCGGCGAGCCGCTGACCCTCCGCCAAGCCGTCGAGCTGGCGGCCGCCCACGCTCCCGAGGCCGCCGTGGCCGCCGCCGCGGAGCGCGAGGGGGCGGCCGGGGCGCGCCTCGCCGCCGACGCCTTCTCGCCGCACGCCGCCGCCACCAGCAACCCGGGCTACCTGCGCGGCCTGCCGCTCTCCGTCGTCGGCGGCGTGCCGTCGATCGCCGGCGTCGAGGTGCGCCAGACGCTCTTCGATCCGGCGAAGGGCGCCGCGCTCGCCGAGAGCCGCGCCGGCGAGGCGGCGGCGCACGGCGGCAGCGCGCGGGCGCGGCGCGAGGCGGCGCGCGCCGCGGCGGAGCTCTACGCCAGCTGCCGCGGAGACGGCCGCGAGCTCGCCGGCGCCGCCGAGCGCGAGGCGGCCGCGGCGCGGGCGCGGCAGGTGGCCGAGGCGCGCGCCGGCGAGGGCCGCGCGACGCCGCTCGAGGTGCGCCAGGCGCACCTGCGCGAGGCCCAGGCGCGCCTCAAGCGGCTCGACCTCGAAGCGCGGCGCGATGCCGACCAGGCGGCCCTCCGCCGGCTCCTCGGCTGGCCGGACGACGCGCCGCTCGACCTCGCCGACGATCCGCTCGCCGCGCTCCCCCAGCCGCCCTCGGCCGGCGGCCTCGCCGCCGCGCGGCGCGCCGACCCCGAGCTCGCCGCCCTCGACCGCGAGCTCGACCTCCGCCGCGCCGCCGAGGTCCACCGCCTGCTCCCCACCGTCGAGATCGGCGCGCAGTACCTGCGGCTCTTCCCGGCGAGCCAGTACGAGCCCTTCTACCGCAGCTTCCGGGCAGACGACTGGAGCCTCGGCCTCGCCCTCACCCTGCCGCTCCCCCTCGGTCACCAGGCCGCCGACGGCCGCGCCCGCCAGCAGGCGACCCTCGACCGCCTGACCGCCGAGAGAGAGGCCCGCGACTCGCGGCTCGCCCTCGACGTGCGCCAGGCCGAGCGCGCCTTGGCCCAGGCGGCGGCGGCGGTCGACCTGGCGCGCGAGGCGACGGAGGTGGCGGCGGAGGGCCTGCGCGTGACGCGGGCGCTGGCGGGCGAGGGGCGGGCCAGCGATGACGACGTGGCCGCTCGCGAGGCGGAGGTCGCCGACGCGGCGGCAGGCGAAGCCCAGGCGGCGACCGCCCTCGCCCAGGCGCGCGCCGCGCTCCTGGCGCTGCGCGGCGAGCTGCCCGGCCTCGAGGCGGAGTCGGCGGCTCCGAAGCCGCCGCCGCCGGCCTGATCGTCTTTTCCACCGGGAAATTGCCATCTGGCCCGCGCCCAGCCGCCGCGGGCAAGGGAATTTCGATTTTTCCGTCGCTCCACGAGCAGCTACGCAGCGAATCTCGAATCTTCCACTGGAAAAACGCGCGCACCCCGAGGAATTTTGAATTCTCCGCCGGAAAAACGCGCGCACCCTGAGGAATCTCGAGTTTTCCTTCTCCCGCCGCCGATCTTCCGCGGCGAGTCCGGCGCTTGGCCTTCGCCGCGAGACGCTCAGCCCGCCGCGGCGGCGACGGCGGTCGCCGCGCCTGCCGGGGCGACCGCCGGCGGGCGGCGGATGACGGCGTCGGCGAAACGCTCCATCTCCTCGAGCTGCGGGCTGAACTGGAGGAGGAGGAGGTCGACGCCGGCCGCCGCGAAGCGGTCGATCTGTTCCTCCACCATCTCGGGGGTGCCGACGAGGCCGGAGCGCAGGCCACGGTTGGACACCGAGTAGTCCTCGACCGAGATCTTCTGCTCGAGCTGGGTGCCGGCGAGCCACTGCTGGAAGTTGGCGAAGCCGGCGGCGCTCTGCCGCACGTCGGTGATGCGGGCGAGCTCCGCCTCCGCCTCGCCGGCGGTGTCGCGCACGATGGCGTAGCCGGCGACGCCGAAATGCATCGGCGGGAGGCCGAGCCGGTCGCGCCGCGCCGAGAGATCCGCCACCTTGGCGGCGACGCGCTCCGGCGAGTCGCCGTGCATCAGGTAGGCGTCGCACTTGGCGGCGATCAGGTTCTTCGCCGCCTCCGACTCACCGCCGGCGTAGAGCACCGGCCGCGGCCGCGCCACCGGCTTCGGCTGCAGGACGTTGTCGTCCACCCGGTAGTAGCGGCCGGCGTAGGAGAAGTGGTCGCGCGACCAGACGCCGTCGACGACGTCCAGCCACTCGCCGGTCCGCGCGTAGCGGTCGTCGTGCTGCTCGAAGGGGACGCCGTACTTCTTCGCCTCGTCGGCCCACCACGAGGAGACGACGTTCAACGACAGCCGGCCGCCGCTGATGTGGTCGATGTTCGCCGCCTGCTTGGCGAGGAGCGCCGGCAGGTGGAAGGTCGGCCGCACGGCGACCATGATCTCCAGCCGCTCGGTGACCGCGGCGAGCGCCGCGGCGGTCGACCAGGCGTCGAGCGACGGCGCCTCGACCCCCTTGATGTCGTTCAGGTTGAGCTCGGCGACGAGGGTCAGGTCGAAGCCGATCTCCTCGCTCCGCCGGGCGAGGCGGCGAACGTAGGGCCAGGTGGGCTCCATCCCCTCGTCCTCGACGTTGCGCAGCCAGCCGCCGAAGACGGGGAGCCAGTAGCCGAAGCGCATCGCCTCAGCGGCCATCGCGCGCCTCCTTCGCCTTCGCCGTCGCCGTCGCGTGCTCCGCCTCGCGCTCGAGGTAGTCGACGAGCGGCACGAAGGGGTCGAAGCCGATCACCCGCGGGCCGTCGGCGACGAAATTGGAGAGCGCGTTGATGTCGTAGTAGTAGAGCTTGCCGTCGCGGTCGTCGACGATCGACTCGATGCCGCCGACGTCGATGCCGGCGCGCTGCATGATGCGCTCGACGTCGGCGATGGCGGCCGGCGTCAGCGCGCAGCCCTCCACCCGCAAACCCGCCTTCGGCGCCTCGACGGCGCAGGAGTTGGCGAGCTCGACGCCCGCCGTCGTCTTGCAGATGTCGGCCGGGCAGAGGTCGAAGGTGGCGCCGTCGATGAAGACGCGGATGGCGTAGAGGAACTTGCCGCCCACCACCTCGGCGCGGGTGATGTGGCCGCCGCGCGCCGGGATGAACTCCTGCACCAGAGCGACGCTGTCGAGCCCGAGGTCGAGCCGCCCTTCGCTCGCCGCGGCCGCGAGATCCGCCGGCGCGTCGAAACGGGTGACGCCGGCGCCGCTGCCGCCGACGTTCGGCTTCACCACCACCGGGAAGCGCAGCCCGGCGGCCGCCGCCGGCGCCTGGGCGCCGTCGTGGATGACCCGCGCGCGCGGGAAGGGCAGGCCGAGCGAGGCGAGGAGCGAGAGCTGCAGCGCCTTCGAGATCTCGTGGCGGAAGGCGCGCTCGCCGTTGATCACCCGCCGGCCGCGGCTCTCGAGATGAGCCAGGTAGGCGAGCGTGTAGTAGATGCCGTGGCGGCCGCGGCGGTAGGCCGAGGGGCTCATGCGGTTGAAGACGAGCGACGCCGGATCGTCGTCGGCGCCGGGATCGAAGAGGTGGGCGTCGGCGTCGACCCGCAGGTACGGGGTCCCCCGCCGGTCGAGCTCGGCGAACAGGCGGTCGAACCAGTGCGGGTGCTCGTAGTAGATGGCGATCGGCGCCGCGAGATCCTGCGACGCGACGGCACCGGCGGGGCGGAGCTGGGCGGTGGGCACGGTGGTCTCCAAGGGTTTGTGACTGATCGTGTCAAGAATACTGCGCCGGTCCGGCGCGGCCGTCAAGAGGCAAAGCCACTGGCGCGATGGGGGCGCTTGAGGCGCGGCGCGCGTGGTGCCAGGTAACCCGTCTGGGTGACTCATCGACGGTGCCGCAGGCGCGCGGCGACGCGGAGCCAGGTGCCCCTTCTGAAGTGCCAGGTGAATCGTCGCTCGGTTCTCGCGTGAGATGGTTCGCGAGCTTTCCGTCCTTCCCTTCGTACCTTCACGGCGATGTCGGTTCGCGGCATCTCGGAGGAGGGCAAGACCCGGCCAGCGAAAGGGGGGTGACGTCGAGCGCGCCGCGAGACGCTCTTCGACCTCATGACGATGGGAAGAAGACTACGGCGAGTGGGTGATGAGGGGACGCTCGTTTCGATCACTTGGCGGACAGTTCAGGGGCGGTTCCTGTTCCGGCCTGGTGAGCTCCTGAACGATGTCGTGCTCGGAGTCCTTGGACGGACTCAACGGCTTCGCCCCATCGGCGTCTGCGGCGTGACCGTGCTGTCGAATCACATCCATCTCTTGTTGGTTGCCGATGACGCCAAGCAGGTCGCCGATTTCATGCAATACCTCGGCTCGAATTTGGCGCGGGAGGTCAACCGTTTGACCGATTGGGCCGGGCCGGTTTTTCAACATCGCTATTCGATGATCACCGTCACCGACGAGGAAGCTGCTCAGATCGAGCGCCTCAAGTACCTGCTTGCACAGGGCTGCAAGGAGCATCTCGTCGAGCGTGTGCGGGACTGGCCGGGAGTACATTCGGTCGGAGCGCTCGTCGACGGAACGCCGCTCGTCGGCCATTGGGTCGATCGCTCGCGGGAGTACATCGCTCGCCGTTGTCGCAAGGGACCTGACGAGCAAAGCTTCCGCACGGAAGAGACCGTCGCCCTGTCTCCTGTACCTTGCTGGCGGCACCTATCTGCCGAAGGCTACCGGGATCGGGTGGCTCGTCTGGTCGACGAGATCGAGGAGGAAGCAGCCGCCGAGCGGCGCCTTGCCGGTCGAACGGCTATGGGCCGACGGGCCGTCCTGGCTCAGCACCCTCATCACCGACCTGAGCTGGTCGCGAGGCTGCCAGCCCCCCTCGTCCATGCGGCAAGCCGCGCGGCCCGCATCGCTTTTCACGACGCCTATGCCTGGTTCACCGCAGCCTTCCGGAAAGCGGCAGAGAGAATTCGCCAAGGCGACCGCTCAGCCTGTTTTCCGCCAGGAAGCTTTCCGCCCGGCCTACCGTTCGTGCCCAACCGACCGTGATCGGTCTTCGTGAAGGTGGCCTCGGATCGCCGGCGAACGGGACGAATCGCCTGACCGGACGAATCGCCTGGCACCTAGCCCGGCGAGGTCCGGCGTGGCCGTCAAGAGGCGGCCAGCTAGCCCGCTCCCTCGGCCTCGATCGTCTCGAAGAAGGCCGCCTCCCCCTCCGCCAGCGGGATGCCGCGGCCGAGGCGCTCGGTCGCCGCCTCCTGCTCGAGGTCGCCGGGGGCGAGGACGCGCTCGCCGGCGCCGGCCTCCTGGGCGCGGGTGAGCTGGAGGAGGCGGGAGAGGCGGGAGCGGAAGACCTCGGGATCCTCCGCGGCGGCGATGTCGATGGCGAGGAAGAGGTGCGCCACCTGGCGCGGCTCGTCGTAGGGCTCGCCGTAGAGGTGCGACAGCTCGTGGTCGAACGGCATGCCGGTCAGGAGCGCTGTCAGCACCTCGACCAGCATCCCCAGGCACTGCCCCTTGTGGCCGGCGCCGCCGCCCAGCGGCTTCAGCGCGGCAACCTCCCCGGCCCGCTCCTCCGCCTCGACGCCGGTCTCGCCCCGCACCGGCGCGAGGTCGCCGTCGAGGGCGGCGTCGCGCCCGTCCGGCGTCACCGCCCAGCCGGGCTCGAGCGGCAGGCCGCGCTCGCGGTAGCTCTTCACCTTCGAGTAGGAGACCTGCGAGGTCGCCATGTCGACGCAGAAGAGGTCCGCCCCGGCGCCCACCGCCGCCGCCGAGAGCGGGTTGGTGCCGAAGAGCGGCGCGACACCGCCGACCGGAGCCACCAGGGCGTCGCTGTTGGTGAAGGCGAGGCCGAGGACGTCGGCGCGCGCCATCTCGAGGCTGTAGACCGAGGCGGCGCCGAAGTGGTTCGAGCTGGCGACCGCGACGCCGGCGATGCCGTTCGCCTTGGCGAGGCGCACCGCCTCGCGGCAGGCGATGCGGCCGGCGACGAGGCCCAGGGCGTGGCCGGCGTCCATCACTCGGAAGGCCGCCGCGCCGGGCCGCCAGCGGATCTCCGGGCGGGCGCGGGAGCGGCCGCCGTCGAGCTCGGCGAGATAGACCGGAAAGAGGCGGACGCCGTGGGTGTCGATGCCGCGCAGGGAGGCGGTGAGGAGCCCGTCGACGACGAAGCCGGCGTGCTCGGCGGAGAGACCGCGGCGCGCCAGTGCCGCCGACATGATCCGGGCCAGGCGCTCGCGCGGAAAGCGGATCAGAACGGGCGCCCTTCCTGGAGAAACCGGAGAAGCCGCGGAGCGAGGGAGCGGGCGGCGTCAGCGGGAGGCCGCCGCCGCGGTCGAAGGAGCCGCGGCGGACGCCAGCAGGCGGCCGCGGACGAAGCGCGCCAGGCGCGCGATCCCCTCCTCGATGCGGGCCTCGGAGATGTAGCTGAAGGAGAGGCGGATCTCGCGCTCGCGGCCGCCGCGGCCCGGCAGCACCTCGAAGAACGGCATCGGGCAGACGATCACCCCGAAGTCGCGGGCGCAGGCGTCGAGCTCCGCGGCACCGAAGGAGAAGGGCAGCGAGACGGTGAGAAAGAAGCCGCCCTCGGGGCGGTTCCAGGAGACCGCGGCGAGCTCCGGGTCGCCGCCGAAATGGCGGTCGAGGGCGCCCAGCATGGCGTCGCGCCGTGCGCGGTAGGTGGGGAGCTTCGCCGCCATCAGGCCGGCGAGCGAGCCGCCCTGCTCGAGGAGGATGCCGCCGACCAGCGCCTGCAGGAGCTGCGGCGTGTTGACCGTCGTCAGGCTCTTGATCTTCGACAGCTCCTCGGCGAGGAGCACCCGGCGGCCGCCGGGGAGCTCGACCTCCTGGTCGACCACCAGGTAGCCCATGCGGAGGCCGGGGAAGAGGGTCTTCGAGAAGCTCCCCAAGTAGACGACGACCGCCCCCTCGGATGCCCGGTCGAGCGACTTGAGCGTCGGCGAGGGGGGCCCGTCGTAGGCGAAGGTGCCGTAGGGGTTGTCCTCGAAGTAGAGCACCCCTTCGCGGCGGCAGAGGGCGAGGAGCTCGCGGCGCGCCGCGAGCGGCATGCGGGTGCCCAGCGGGTTGTTGAAGTCCGGCACGTCGTAGATCGCCCGCGGCCGGCGGCCGGTCGCGCGCACCGCGCGGAGGGCGGCCTCGACCGCCGCCGGCTCGAGGCCCTCGGGGCCGCTCGCCACCGGCTGCAGCGGCACGCCGAGGATCTTCGCCAGGCCGGTGATCCCGATGTAGGTCGGATCGCTCGCCAGCAGCACGTCGCGATCGCCCTCGAAGAGGCCCATGAGGAGGATCGCCATCCCCTCCTGGGCGCCGGAGGTGACGACGATCGCCGCCGGGTCGGCGGCGATCCCCTCGTCCGCCGCCAGCTGGCGGGCGATCAGGTCCTTGATGATGCCGTTGGTCTTGCCGTACTGGCCGAGGTCGGCGAAGACGGCGCCGCGCTCGCGGCCCGACTGCCGCGCCTCGCGATCGACCCAGAGGGCGATCTTCGCCAGGCTCCCCTCGACGTCGAAGTGCTCCTCGGCGGGACGGCCGGGGGCGAAGGAGACCGCCTGCGGATAGCGCAGCACGACCTCGTTGAGGAAGTTCATGACGTCGAGCGAGGCGTCGCTCAACACCGCCTTGAGGGTGATCGCGGTCCTCGTGGAGCCGCCGCCGGCGCCGGTCGCTTCGCCCATCCTCGTCCTCGCCGCTTTTGGGAGACAGCCAGAGAGCCGGCTGGTGAGAGCCGGCCGGCGGCCTAGAAGGCGTCCTTCTGCTCGAGCTGCTCGAAGAGCGACTTCACGCTGGCGTCGGAAAAATCGCCGCCCATGCGCTCGATGAGCTCGAACATCATCCCCGAGCCGGGCTCGCGGTGGGTGAAGATCTGCCGCAGGCCGGGGCTGTTGATGATCGTGGTGTCGAACTCGATCCCCTCGGCCTTCAGGCTCTCGGCGAGCTCGGGCAGGTTCTCGACGGCGATCGCCAGGTGCTGCACGCCGGGGCCGAAGTTCTCGACGAACTTGGAGACCTGGGAGTCGGGCCCCATGCCCTGCAGGAGGACGACGGTGATGGGGCCGGCCTTGACCACCGCCGAGACCATGGCGGTGTGCTTGCCCTCGGTCTTGCGGCGCTCGTGGAGCTCGAAGCCCAGCACCTCGGTGTAGAACTTGACCGACTCCTCGAGCTCGCGGACGGCGATCGCCACGTGGTCGATCCCCACGGCGTGCTTGCCGAGGGCATTGAGCGTCACGGTGGCGCTGGATTTCGTCTCTTGTTCCATGCTGAAGTCTCCTCGTCGTATCGATGGACCTGCTGCGCAGGCGTCCCCCGGCTCGGGCATGAGGGAAGCCCTCTCAATCACAGTGCGAGGCCGGCAGCTTGGCGGGACAGCCGGGCGCGACGAGATTCGCCACCCCCGCCCTCGCCCCCATCGCCGGTCTGATATAAGCCGTGCGATGACGACGCCCCCCAGCCTCTACGAGCAGGTGCTGCGCACGATCTCGTCCTCCGCCGCCGGCCCGGCCACCCTGCCGCCGCCGCGCGCCTCGGCGGCGGTGGTGCCCTGGCGGCGGGTGGGCGCCGGCGGCCGGCTGGAGGTCTATTGGGTCGAGCGCGCCGCCGCCCTCCCCTTCATGGGCGGTTGGCACGCCTTCCCCGGCGGCGCCCTGTCGCGGAGCGATGCCGCGGTCCCCGTCGCCGGGGTGCCGGCCGGGCTCGGCAGCGGGCCACAGGCCGCCGGCACGCCGGTGAGCCTGCGCGAGGAGACCGCCGGCCCGGACGCGCTGCCGGGGATCGCCGCCTGCGCCCTCCGCGAGCTCTTCGAGGAGACCGGCCTCCTCGTCGGCCGCGGCACGCCAAGAACAGCCGATCTCGCCGAGCAGCAGCGCCGACTGCTCGCCGGCGACACCAGCTTCGCCGCAGCCTTGGACGCTCTCGGGGTCGAGCTCGACGCCTCGCCGCTCGTCTACGCCGGGCGCTGGATGACGCCGCCCTTCTCGCCGGCGCGCTTCGACAACCGCTTCTTCCTGCTCGAGTGGAGCGCCGAGCGGGCGGCGCAGCCGGAGGTGGTGCCGGGGGAGCTGGCGAGAGGCGACTGGATCGAGCCGGCGGCGGCCCACGCGCGCTGGCGACACGGCGAGGTGCTCGCCGCGCCCCCCATCCTCCACATCTTGAAGGTGCTCGCCGAGGACGGCCCGGAGGGCGGGCTCCCCCGCCTGCTCGACACGGAAGAGACCAACCTCGGCCCCTTCCGCCGCATCGAGCTGCGCCCCGGCGTTCTCGTCTTCCCCTTGGCCGTCACCACCCTGCCGCCGGCGGCGACCGTCAACTGCTACCTCCTGGGCTATGGCGAGACGGTGCTGGTCGACCCCGGCGCGGTGGACGGGACCGAGCTGGCGCGGCTCGAGGCAGCCCTCGGCGCCGCCCGCGAGCGCTTCGGCCTGCGGGTGACCGCCATCTGGCTCACCCACCACCACCCCGACCACGTCGGCGGCGTCGAGCGGATGCGCGCCGCCCTCGGCGTCCCCGTCCTCGCCCACCGGCTGACCGCCGAGCGGCTGGCCCCCCACGGCATCGCCGTCGACCACGAGCTGGCGGACGGCGACCGCGTCACGCTCGCGGGAGGCGGCGGAGCGGAGGCGCCGGCGATGACGGTGCGCGTCCTCCACACGCCAGGCCACGCCCGCGGCCACCTCTGCTTCCTCGACGAGGAGGGCGGCTCGCTCCTCGCCGGCGACCTGGTGGCGGGCCTGGGGACGATCGTCGTCGACCCGCCCGAAGGGGACATGGACGACTACCTCGCCTCTCTGCGCCGCCTGGCCGACCTCGGCCCGCGCACTCTCTTCCCCGGCCACGGGCCGGCCGTCCTCGACGCCGTCGGCAAGCTCCGCGAGTACGTCGAGCACCGCCTCTGGCGCGAGGAGCGCATCCTCGCCGCCCACCGCGACGGCCTCTCGGCGCGCGAGATGATCCCCCGCGTCTACGACGACGTCCCCGCGGCCGCCTACCCGCTCGCCGAGCGGCAGGTCCTCGCCCACCTCGAGCGGCTCCGCCGCGCCGGCACCATCGCCGGCTGAGCGGGCGCCCGGCCAGGCGACGACGCGACCAGGCGAGCGATCCCGCTGTGAGCTCCCGCCCGCCGGACGCCGCCTGCGTCAACCGCCGCGAGGTGCGGCTCCTCGCCATGCGGCGGTCGGGGCACCACGCCGTGGTGCACTGGATCCTCTCCCAGCTCGCCGGCCCCGGCCTCTTCGCCAACGACGGCAAGCTCGACGGCGGCCGCCTGGTGGGCAACCGCTTCAGCCGCTACGTCAACCTGGGCGACGGCGCCATCGCCCGCGACCGCGCCGGCGACCTGGTGGCGAAGGATCTCTACCTTTGGAACGCCGAGGACCGCACCGTCGAGGAGATGGCGGGGCTCGCGGCGGCCGCCGCGCGCGGCGCCAGCGCCGAGGTGATCCACCTGCTGGTGCTCCGCGACCCCTGGAACTGGCTCGCCAGCCGCCGCCGCGCCGAGCCCGAGCGGCCGCTCGCCGGCACCCCCGAGCTCGCCGCCTGGAAGGGGCAGGTGCGCGAGGCGCTCCGCCGCAGCCGCGTCCTCGAGCCGCTCGTCGCCGTCGACTTCCGCCGCTGGGTAGCCGAGGAGGAGTACCGACGGTCCCTCGCGGCGCGGCTCGACCTCGCCTTCACCGACGCCGGCTTCCGCGAGGTCGCCCTCCCCGGCCTCTCGAGCTTCGCGACGGAGGCGGTGCGCGCCGACAACGCGGTCGTCCTCTCGCGCTACCGCGAGCTCGCCGACGACGCGGAGATCCAGGCGGCGCTCGACGGCGAGGTCCGCGAGCTCGCCGCCGAATTCTTCGCCTGGAGCCCCGCCGAGTGAGCTCGCGATCGGCGGCGGGACCGGCGACGATCGCCACGCCGCGGAGCACCTAGCATGCTATTCCTTGGGCAGCGGCGGCCGGGGGAAGGCGAGGGTGACCGCCTCCCCCACCGGGTAGGTGACGACGACGACGGTGCGGTCGTCCTCCGGCGGGGCGCCGCCGGCCCAGGACTCGACGCTGGCGAAGATGGCGTCGACGACCGCCCGCGCCGGCTTCGCCCGGTGCTCGCGCGCCACCGCGAGGAGGCGGTCGCAGCCGTACTCCTCGAGCTCGACGCCGTCCGGCGGGCCGCCCTCCGGCCAGCTCTCGCGCCCCATCGCCTCGACGATGCCGTCGGTGTAGAACACCAGCAGGTCGCCGGGCTTCATCACCACGAAGCCGCGCTCGTAGGTCGCCTCGGCGAGCGGACCGAGCACCGGCCCCCCCTCCTCCATGAAGCGCATGGCGCCGTCGGCCGCCAGGTGGAAGGGAGCGGGGTGGCCGGCGTTGACGTAGATGAAGACGCCGTTGAGCTCGAGCTCGCCGTAGAACATCGAGACGAAGCGGCTGGTGAGCGTGCTGCGGTGGATGATGCGGTTCATCCGCTCGACCGTGCGCACGATCTTGAAGTCGCGCGCCAGACCCATGCGCAGGCCCATGTAGATGTCGCGCACCTGGAGAGCCGCCGGCAGGCCGTGGCCGGAGACGTCGGCGATGGCGAGGCCGAGGATCTTCTCGGTGAGCGGGATGTAGTCGAAGTAGTCGCCGCCGACGTTGTCCATCGGCAGCGAGCGGCCGTAGATGTCGTACTCGCCGTAGCGCGGCGCGCGGCGGGGCAGGATCGAGGCCTGGATCTTCCGCGCCTCCTCGAAGATCCCCTCCATGCGCTCGCGGCGGATCTTCTGGTTGATGCTGTGGCGGAGGATGCCGAGCGAGAAGAGCACGTCGTCGCGGTCGTGACCGCCGGTCAGGTTGAAGGCGAGGATGTACTCCTCGTCGCCGACCTCGATGGCGGCGAACTCGTCGACGCCGAGGATGGCCTCGAAGCTGCGGTCGATGCGCGGATCGGCGGAGTCCATGTAGACCGTCCCCGCTTCCAGCAGCAGCTCGACCGGCCGGTAGGAGCGCGGCACCTGCAGCCCGGGCGGCACCGGCTTGGCGCCGCCGAAGGTGCCCTCGATCTCGTAGCCGGCGCCCTGCCGCTTGTAGAGGCGGCCGCCGTAGATCCCCAGCTCGTCCTGAAACTTGGCGATGATCGTCTCGAGGACGGTGTGGATGGTCGTCGAGAGGTCGTCGGCGCGGTCGAGCGAGCCGACCACCTGCTCAACCTTCTTCATCAGCGCCCGGTAGTTGACGGGGCGCGCTTCGGTGACGATGGGCAAGGGATCTCCTGACGAGGGTGTCGGTCCGCGGTGCGGCCCCCCGCTGTTCCAGGTGCTCAGCCGTGGTCGACCAGCGCCATGACGATCCTATCCTGCGCGCCGTGGGCGTCGCCGTGCACGCGGTTGAGGAGGATCGAGAAGGCGTAGAGGCGGCCGGAGACGGCGCGCGCGTAGCCGGAGAGCGCCGACACCCCGTCGAGGGTGCCGGTCTTCGCCCACACGTTGCCGCGGTAGGGCGGCACCGCCAGGCGGCGCTTCCAGCCGCGGTTGTCCTCGCCGCCGTAGGGGAGGGCCTCGGCGAAGGCCTGGCCCTCGGGGCGCAGGTACATGGCGCGGAGGAGCGTGGTGAGCGCCCGCGGCGCCAGCTGGTCGGCGCGGCTCATCCCCGAGCCGTCGGCGAGGCTGAAGGTGCCGGGCGGCACGCCGAGGCCGATCAAGAACTCGCCGACCGCCTGCACCCCGTCGTGCCAGGTGCCGTGGCCGCAGCGGCGGGCGCCGAGCAGCTTGACCATGCTCTCGGCGTAGAAGTTCTGGCTGTGCTTGAGGCACACCTCGACCGCCGACAGCAGGTCGCTGCGGAAGACCGCCACCCGCTCCCACACCGGCCCCGGCAGCCGGTCGACGGCGCGCAGCCGGCCGCCGACGGCGATCCCCTCCTCGGCGAGGGCGGCGCGGAGGGCCTCGCCGAAGTAGGCGACCGGGTCGGGCACCGTGATCCAGGTGTCGAAGGGGCCGTCCGCCGTCCCCATGCTGCCGGCGACGCGCAGCAGATCCTCCAGCCGGCTGATGGAGAGGTGGCCGCCGCGCCGCGAGGCGACCGTCCGCGCCGTGTTGTCGATGCGGAAGATGGGCACCGGCGGGATGGTCTCGACGGTGACCAGGCCGCCGGGGCGGCCGGGCGACACCCGCACCAGGATGCAGTTGTCGGAGAACGAGAGCGCGGCGATCGGCGCCTCGTACCAGCTGGCGAGCTGCGCGCGCGGCCAGTCGGGATGGATCTCGAGCGGCTCGAAGAGGCCGCCGTCGAGGTAGATGTCGCCGCTCACCCGGCGCACGCCGCGCGCCGCCAGCTCGCGCGCCCAGCCGCGGAAGACGGCGAAGGCGTCGCCCTCCCAGGCGCGGCCGGAGATGTTGGGGTCGCCGCCGCCGACGACGCCGAGGTCGCCCTCGAGAACGCCGCCGCGCACCGCCCCGCGCGACAGCAGGCGGGTCTCGAAGAAATAAGCGGGGCCGAGGGCGTCCAGGGTCGCGGCGGTGGTCAGCAGCTTGGTGTTCGAGGCGATGATGCGCGGCTCGTCGGCGGCGTAGCCGTAGACCGTGGCGCCGCTCGCCAGGTCGGCGATGTGGACGCCGAGCGCCGAGCTGGCGCCGAGCGCGCCGACGACCGCCTGCGCCAGCGCCTGGCCGAGCGGAGTGCTCGCCCCGATCGCGCCGAGGACGCCGGCATCGGGGGCGACGGCAGCCGACGCCGAGCTCGCGGCGCGATGGGGGTGGCGCTTGCCGGCGGCCGGAGCGGCGGCGAGGGCGAGGGCGAGGACGCCGGCGAGCGCCAGCGCCGCCTTGCCGCGCGGCTCGGCCACTACCGTGCGCTCGCGGGAGCGGCGGCGAGAAGGTGCGCGGCGAACCACTTCACCGTCTCGACCGTCGCCTTCACCCGGTTCGGCGTCTTGCGGAAACCGTGGCCCTCGTCGGGGAAGAGCACGTACTCGACCGGCACGCCGCGCTTGCGCAGGGTGTCGACCACCTGCTCGGCCTCGACCACCGGCACGTTGGTGTCGTTGGCGCCGTGGAGGACGATGGTCGGCGCCTTGACGCGGTCGAGCTTGTTGATCGGCGAGAGCGCGCGGAGCATGGCGAGCTGGGTCTTGGGATCACCGTACTCGATGGTCGAGATCGCCGCCATCCAGGGCTCGGTGTGGGCGAAGAAGGTCTCGAAGTTGACGACGCCGAAGAGGTCGGCGCCGGCGGCGAAGAGGTCGGGGTACTCGGTGAGGCCCGCCATCGTCATGTAGCCGCCGTACGAGCCGCCCATGATCCCCAGGCGCCGGGGGTCGGCGACACGGTGCTCGATCAGGTAGTCCGCCGCCGATTTGATGTCCTTCACCGCGTCCGCCCGCAGCGCGCCGTTGTCCAGGTTCACGAAGCGCTTGCCGAAGCCCGCCGAGCCGCGGACGTTGGGGGCGAAGACGCCGATGCCGCGCGCCAGGAGAGCCTGGTAGTCGCTGCGGAAGCTCGGCCGCTCCTGCCCCTCCGGGCCGCCGTGGAAGGAGAGCACGAAGGGCGCCAGATCCGGCGCGTGGCGCGGCCGGTAGAGCCAACCGGAGAGCGGCAGGCCGTCGTGGCCCTGGAAGTGGACGAGCTCCGGCGCCACCAGGGTCTTCAGATCGACCCCGGCGTGCGGGCTGTGGGTCACCTGCCAGAGCTTCCCCGCGGTGCGGTCGAGCACCCAGATGTCCTGCGGCTGGGTGGCGCCGGAGAGGGCGAGGGCGAGGAGCCCGCCGTCGCGCGAGAAGGCGAGGCCGCCGACCACCTCGGCGGGGAGCGGCGGGCCGGGGGTGCTGCGGCCGCTGGCGAGGTCGAGGAAGGCGAGCTCGCTGCGGCCGGCGACGTTCCACACCAGCGCCGCGGTGGCGCCGTCGTCGCTGACGCGGAAGTCGCCCAGCTCGGCGTCGGGGCGCGAGGCGAGCACCTCGAGCGGGCCGGGCTTGCCGTCGGCGGCGAGGCGGATGCGGGCGAAGGCGGCGAGGTCGCGGTCGGCGTCGGTCGACAGATACACCGTGCGGCCGTCGGGGGCGAAGTAGCCGCCGCCGAACTCGGCCGGCGGGTGATGCGGAGTGAGGAGCGTCTCGCGCCCGCCGGCGCCGGCGCCCGCGAGGTCGACGAGGACGAGGTCGCTGTCGCCGCGGCTCGCCACCCGCGCCACGGTCGCCCAGCGGCCGTCGCGGCTGCCGTCGACGAGCGCCCCCGTCCCCGGGTTCTTCGCCACCAGCCGCCGCTTCCAGCCGTCGAGCTCCCAGCGGTAGGCGTCCATGCTGGCGCCGGCGACGTTGGACGAGAAGCCGAGCGAGCGGCCGTCGTGCGACCAGCCCCCGAGCCAGTTGTTGTCCTTGCCGCCGGCGGTCAGCCGCTGCAGCTCGTCGCCGTCCGCCCGCACCAGGTAGATCTGCTGGTTCATGCCGCCGCCGGGGGCGACGTTCAGGGCCAGCCACTCGCCCGAGGGCGACCACTCGACGCCGGTCACCTGGTCGTCGAGCGCCGTCAGCTGCTCGGGCCAGCCGCCCTCGGTCGGCACCACCCAGAGCTGGGGGACGCCGGAGAGAGCGGAGATGAAGGCGAGGCGGCGGCCGTCCGGCGAGAAGCTCGGCGAGCCGCAGCCGCCGATCCGCGCCATGCGCGCGATGCCGGCCTCGAGCTCGGCGGTCGCCGCCGGGTCCTCGGCATGGACCGGGGTGAAGGCGCGCGCCGGGGCGAGGCCCGCGGCGAGGGCGAGGGCCGCGGCGACGGCGGCGAGCGGAGCGGCGGCGGGCTTCGGGCGCATGAGGGTCTCCTGGTTCGCGAGCGCGCGCGGCTGGGGAGCGCGGCGACGCCTGCGGAGTCTAGCGCGGGCTCGCCAGGAACGCCCGCTCTCCTCCGTCCGCCGCTCGAGCGCCGGCTCGGCAGCCGCTCGGCTCGCGCGGTCCGCCATCCCGCACCTTCAGCAATGAATGGAATTTGAACGCACAGCGGGGGGTCGGTGAGAGCCGCGCGGATCGCCGCGCGCCTCGCCGCGGTCGCGGCGTCCTTCCTCGCCCTCGCCGCCGGCGGCGCTGGCGAGCCCGATCCGCGCGGCTACTGGGAGGGGTCGATCATCGTCGCCCCGGCGCAGAACGAGCTCGACGTCGTCGCCGAGCTCTCGCGCGGCGGCAAGGGCGGGCTGCAGGGCAGGCTCTGGTTCCCCACCCATCCGGTCGGTCCCTTCGACATGGAGGCGCTGTCGCTCCATGGCCGCCGCCTCGGCTTCGCGGTGCGCGACAAAGACGGCGTCGTCTCGACCTTCGACGGCGAGATCGGCACCGACGGCTCGCGGACGACGGGCACCTTCCGCGAGAAGCTCCATACCGCCCCCTTCGCCCTCGAGCGCCGCGCGGCGCCGCCGCCGGTCGAGGTGGCGATCCGGGACCTCGCCGACGACGCCGGCGAGCTGAAGGCGGCCTTCGACCATGACGCCGCGCATGTCCGGCTGCTCCTCGTCCTCTCGCCGATCACGCTCTCGGCGAAGGTATCGCTCAAGCTCATCGAACGGTATCTGCTCGAACGCCTGCCGGATCCCGCGATCAGGGTCTACGTGGTGTGGGAGGTCCCCGACGTGCCCGGCGCGGAGAGCCTCTCCGCCCAACGCTACAAGCCGCTGGCGAGCGATCCGCGGGTGGTCGAGTTCTGGTCGCGGTCGGGCGCCGCGAGCAAGGCCCTCCGCGGCCCGCTCCCCGCCGCCGGCGACGAGGCGCTGAACCGCTGCCTCCTCTTCGCGGGCGAGGCGAGCTGGCGGGAGAGCCCGCCGGCGCCCGCCAGGGTCTGGAAGAGCAACCGGCTGTCCTCCCAGCCGGAGCTTCCCAAGGCGTCGCGCTTCGACGCCGTCGATGTCGCCACGGCCGTGCGGTCCCTGCTCGCCGCCGAGCACGCCACGTAGCATCCCGGCGCCACTGCGCCCAGACTTCAGGGCATACGGCGCAGGGCTCCCGCAGCGGCCCCGCCGCCCCACCCACCGCACCGTCAGGCAGCGCCGCCGAGAGCGGCGCGCAGCGAGCCCGCCGCCGGCCCTCGATCACTCGCGGCAGGCCGCGAAATCAGCGGCTCACTTTCTCTTTCCATTTGCACTAGCTTATTTTGGAGAAAGATGCTGAACGCTCTCTGGAACGACCTCCGCTATAGCCTCCGCACGCTGCGCGCGGACGGCATGCTGACCGTGGCGGTGATCGTCTCCCTCGCCCTCGGCATCGGCCTCAACGTCGCCATCTTCACCTTCATGAACGCGCTCTTCCTGCGCCCGCTGCCCGCCGTGCGCGAGCCCGGCCGAGTCATCGTCGTCTTCACCCGCAACCCCAACTCGCCGGTTTTCTTTCCGGTCTCGTATCGCAACTACGAGGACTACAAGCGGATCAACCGCTCGTGCTCCAGCCTCGCGGCCTACCAGATGTTCCATGCCGGCCTGGCCATCGCCGGCCAGGCGGAGCAGGTGAACGGCGAGATCGTCAGCGCCAACTACTTCGACGTGCTCGGCGCCGAGCCGGCGCTCGGCCGATCGTTCCTGGAGAGCGAGGACGATCTGCAGAGCCCGGCCTCCGTCGCCATCATCAGCGACGCGCTCTGGGAGCGCCGGTTCGGCCGCAGCCGGGCGATCCTCGGCAGCCGGCTGCTCCTCGACGGGCGGC
Organism: uncultured Acidobacteriota bacterium; assembly: GCA_963755825.1. Classification (GTDB taxonomy): domain Bacteria; phylum Acidobacteriota; class Thermoanaerobaculia; order Multivoradales; family UBA5704; genus DATBQN01. The sequence goes on from CAVWLA010000003.1 coordinate 502,728, forward strand.
CCTTCGCCGTCGTCGGCGTGGCGCGGCGCGGCTACACCGGCACCAGCGCCGCCGTGCGCACCGATCTCTGGGTGCCGACGGCGGCGTATCGCACGGTCTTTCCATTCCCTCAGCTCTTCACCCAGCGCAGCGCGCAGGTGCTGCATCCGCTCGGCCGGCTGCGGCCGGGGGTGGCGCCGCGGGCCGCCGACGCGGAGTTCAAGCTGATCGCCGATCGTCTGCGGCGGGAGTTCCCGGACGACAACCGCGGGCAGACCGCCGCGGTCTCGACGCTCACCGACGCGGTGCTGCCGCCGAGCTTTCGGCCCACCTTCCAAAAGGCCGGCCTGCTGCTCATGGGCGCCGTCGGCCTCCTCCTGCTGATGAGCTGTCTCAACATCGCCAACCTGCTGACGGCGAAGTCGATGACGCGCAGCCGCGAGATGGCGGTCCGCCTCTCGCTCGGCGCGCCGCGGCGGCGCCTGGTGCGGCAGCTCCTCTTCGAGAGCCTGCTGCTGGCGCTCGCCGGCGGCGCCGCGAGCCTGCTGGTCGCCGCCTGGAGCCGCGACCTCCTCTGGCGCTTCCGGCCGGCATTCCTCGAGCACAGCCCGCTCTCCCTGGCGATCGACCCGACGGTGCTCGGCTTCACCTTCGGCCTCGCCATCCTCACCGGGCTGGTCTTCGGGCTGCTCCCCGCCCGCCAGTCGACGCGCCCCGACATCCTGGATCTCCTCAAAGACTCCAACATTCCGCTCGCCCGCGCCGCCGGACCGCTCACCAGCCGCCGGCTGCTGCTCGCCCTGCAGGTCTGCCTCTGCACGCTCTCGCTCTCCTGCACGGTCTACTTCCTGAAGAGCCTCTACAACGCCGAGCATCTCGATCCCGGCTTCGACGTCACCGATGTCGTCACCGTCTCCTTCGACTTCAAGTATCAGGGCTACGACGAGGACGGCGGCCGGCGCTTCGAGCAGCGCCTCCTCGAGCGGGCGCGGAGCCTTCCCTTCGTCGAGTCCGCGGCGGTGGCCGAGAACCGGCTGCTCGGCGGTTTTCGGCTGTGGGAGAACGTCTACCCCAAGGGGCGCAGCTCGAGCTATCGCGAGGGCGGCGTCTACTCGGGCTCGACCCTCGTCGGCCCGGGGTACTTCCGCACCGTCGGCATCGCGCTCCTCCGCGGCCGGGACTTCGCCCTCACCGACACCAAGGGCTCGGCGCCGGTCGCCATCATCAACGAGACGATGGCGAGGAAGCTCTTCCCGCACGAGGACCCGGTCGGCCGCACGCTCCTCCTCGAAGGCGAGAAGGCGCCGGTCGCCGTCATCGGCGTCGCCAAGAACTCGAGCTACACCACCCTCGGCGAAGAGGTGCTGCCGTTCCTCTACCTCTCGCTCGAGCAGCGCTACAGCTCGCGGGTGACGCTGCACGCGCGCATCGCCGGCAACCCCGGCCCGGCGATCGACCGCCTGAAGCGCGAGACCCAGGCGCTCGATCCGGCGATGCCTCTCCTCGAGGTGCGCTCGATCCCGGCGGTGATCGCGGGCTCGCTCTGGGTGCACACCCTGAGCACCATCCTGCTCGGCATCTTCAGCGCCGTCGCCCTCGTCCTCGGATCGATCGGCATCTACGGCGTGGCGGCCCACTTCGTCTACCGCCGCAGCCGGGAGATCGGCGTCCGCCTGGCGCTCGGCGCCGGCAAGGCGCGGGTGGTCCTCATGGTGGTGGCGCAGAACGCCGCCGCCGTCGCCTGCGGCCTGGCCGCTGGCCTGGCGGCCGCCCTCCTCGCACGGCGGGCCCTCGCCGGTCTCCTCTTCCCCTCGCGATCGCCGTCGGGAGACCTCCTGCTGCTGCCGATGACCGCCCTGCTCCTCGCCGGTGTCGCGCTCTGCGCCAGCCTCGTGCCGGCGCTGCGCGCCGCCCGCATCGATCCCGCGGCGAGCCTGCGGATCGAATGAGAACCGAAACAAGTAGGCGCCTACTTGTGAAATGCGCACGGAAGGAGGTGAATGCAAGTGAAGAAGATCGCTATCCGCGACATCGAGACGCTGAAGACCACGGCCGCCTTCTACGACGACCTCTGCTGGCAGACCTAGGCTGACCAGTTCCGCCGGGGACCGCGAGGTCCCCGGCGCTTTCCCCGCGAGGCGCCATGTTCGCACCCGAATCGCGCGTCAAGGTCCATCCCTTCTCGATCCAGCCGGAGGGCGAGGAGATCGTCATCGGTCGCACCGGCGGCTCGTACATCGCCGTGCCCAGCGAGGCGATCGAGATCTTGCGCGGCTTCGAGGCAGGCATGACCGTCGTCGAGGTGCAGGAGACCTTCTTCGCGCGCCATGGCGAGCGCCCCGAGCTCGCCGAGTTCCTCGCCGCCCTCCACCGCCGCGGCCTCGTCGAGCCCGCCGAGGGCGGAGAGGGCGGAGCGCCCGCCGCCGAGAGCGCGGCGGACGGCTCGCGAAGCCTTCTCACGGTCCTTTCCGGCTGGCTCTTCGGACGCGCGGCACTCACCGTCTACCTGCTCGTGATCCTCGCCGCGGCGGCGGTGGCGGCGGTCCGTCCGGACCTCGTTCCCGGCCGCACCTCGCTGTTCTTCCTTCGCCACCGCACCCTCAACAGCCTGCTCATCCTCCTGCTCGCGTACGCCTCGGTCCTCGTCCATGAGGTCGGGCATCTGCTCGCCGCCCGCGCCGCCGGCGTCGAGAGCCGGATCGGCATCGGCCATCGCCTCTGGATCGTCGTCGCCGAGACCGATCTCACCGGGCTGTGGGCGATCCCCAAGCAGCGCCGCTACCTACCGCTCCTCGCCGGCTGCCTCGTCGACCTCGTCTCGGCGGCGCTCCTGCTGCTCGTGCTCTTCGCCGCCGAGGGCCGCCTCGCCCAGACGCCGATGCTGCGCCAGTTCCTGAGCGCCATGATCTTCGTCTATTTCATGCGCATCCTCTGGCAGTGCTACCTCTTCCTGCGCACCGACTTCTACTTCGTCATCGCCGCCCTCACCGGATGCAAGAACCTCATGGAGGACACCGTGGCGCTGCTGCGCAACCAGCTGGCGCGCCTGCGGCCTTCGCTGCGGCGGGTCGACCAGTCCGCGATCCCGCGCCGCGAGATGCGCTTCGTCCGCGTCTACGCGGTGATCTGGCTGGTCGGCCGCCTGCTGGCCTTCACCATCCTCGTGCGCGTGACCATCCCGCTCGCCGCCTTCTATGCCCGCTCGCTCGCCGCCGCGGTCCGCCTCGGCGTCGCCGCCCATCCCTACACCTTCCTCGATTCGCTCTGCGTCACGGCGACCTTCTTCGTCCCGCTCGTCGCCGGCATGACGCTGTGGATCAGGAGCCTTTCGAGAGCCCGGAGGATTCGGTCATGACCAGCAGCAGAAGCGCGGATCTCCCCTCGGGTTGGTCGCGGAGAGGCAACCAGCTGATCGTCCTCACCGCGAGACCGGGAAGGGCGCGGCGCGCCGTCCTCGCGCGCTGGTTGGGCGAAGCCGAGGCCGACGGCGCCCGCGGCTGGCTCCTCCCCTGCAGCTTCGCCGAGGGCGGGCCCTGGGCCGGGGTGCGCGAGCTCCTCGCCTCGGCGGTCGCGGGCCTCGCCGGCGACGACCTGGCGGTGCTGCGCCGCCACGACTACGAGCTGGTCCGCGTGCTGCCCGACCTGCGCGTCTCGCTCGGCACCACGCGCGAGAGCCTGACCGAGCTGGCGCCGGCCAAGGAGCGGGTGCGGAACTATCCCGCCGATCGCGCCTTCCGTCTCGTCCATGGGCTCGTCGATCTCCTCGCCGAGCTGAAGAGCTCGCCGGGCGAGGCGAGCTGGGTCATCGCCTGCGACGACTTCGACGCGGCGGGCGCCATCGGCAGGCGCTTCTTCGCCGAGCTCCTGCGGCGGCGCGGCGAGGCGCTGCGGCTGACGCTGGTGGTGGCCGCCGACCCCGCCGCGGACCGTGCGAGCCTGGCGGCCCTGCCGGCGGGCGTGGACCGCCTCGACGTCGCCCTCTCCGAGCTCGCCGCCGACGATCCAGCGGAGGATTGCGCCGATCCCGCGGCCGCGGCGCGCGCCGCGGCCGCACTCGAGGAGCGCGTCGGCGACGACGCGATCGCCGGCCAGATCCATCTCCCGGAGCTCATCAGGCTGTGGACCGCCGCCGGCCTGCCCGGGCGAGCCCTCCGCTGGCTCGAGCTCGGCATGGAGATCTACAACGTGATGGGGATCTACGAGGATTCGGTCGTCTACGGCGAGCGCGCGTTGCGGGTCTACAAGGAGCAGGGCGTCGACGACCGGCAGCTGCACTGGATGATCGTCGCCAAGCTCTTCATGTCCTATCTCGCTCTCCAGCGCAGCGGCGAGGCGCTGCGCTTCCTGCAGGCGGAGGCGCCGCTCGAGCGCTACGAGCCCTTCCAGCGGTCTCAGCTCTGCTACTCGCTGGCGATGCTCTACGCCCGCCACCTCCCCGAGCGCGACCTCGCCCGCGGCGAGGAGTACCTGGCCGCAGGCTTGCGCAGCCTCGCGGCGGCGGCGGCAGCGCCGGACGACCACTTCTTCCAATACGTCTTCAACCGCAACGGCCTGGCCTTCATCCGCCACCTCCAGGGGCGGCCGCAGGAGGCCATCGCGCTCTGCCGCGAGGGGTACGCCATCCTCGAGGAGCACCTGCGGCCGGAGGCGCACCGCCTGCACCGCTCGGTGCTGGTCTACAACATGGCGCAGGTCTATGCCGCCATCGGCGCCGTCGACGAGGCGATCGAGCACTTCCGGGCGGTGATCGAGATGGACCCCAACTACTCGGAGTACCACAACGACCGCGGCAACATCTATCTGCGGCTCGGCCGCTTCGAGGCGGCGCTCGCCGACTATCAGCGGGCGAGCACGCTCAGCCCGCCCTATCCGGAGGTGTTCACCAACCTCGGCCAGTGCTACCGCAAGCTCGGCCGCATGGAGGAAGCGGCGGCAGCCTACTCGCGGGCCATCGACCTGCAGCCGGACGTCGTCCTGGCGCTCCTCGGACGCGCCCAGGCTCACGATGCCCTCGAGCGCCCGGAGGCGGCGATCGCCGACTACACGGCGGCCCTGGAGATCGATCCCAACCTCTGGGAGGCGCGGCTCAATCGCGCCATCTGCCACTACGGTCTCGGGCGGCTGGCGCCCTGCCTCGCCGACCTCGACGCGGCGATCCGCCTGGCGCCGGGCGTGGCACCGCTCTACGCCAACCGCGCCGTGGCGCTCGCCGACCTCGGCCGCCGCGACGATGCCGTCGCCGACCTCGAGGAGTGTCTGCGGCGGGAGCCGCTGGCGGACGACCGCGCCGAGATCGCGGCGCGGCTGGCCGCCCTGCGAGCCCCCATCCCGGCCGCCTGAGGCCCGCCCGGCACGCGCATGGACGCCCTCCTCCAGGCCTGCCGCGCCAGCCTTCGCCTGCTGGTGCGCGACCGGCTGTTCTCGCTCACCACGATCCTCTCGCTGGCGCTCGGCATCGGCACGGCCGGCGCCGCCTTCGCCTGCTTCGAGGTGCTCTTCCTGCGCGCCCTGCCCGGCGTCGCGGGCGCCGACCGCGTCGTCGCGCTCTACTCGCAGATGCGCGGCAGCGCCCTCTTCCTGCCGATCTCGGCGCCCAACTACCGCGACCTGCGCGACGAGAGCACGTCGTTCTCCGCGCTCGCCGCGGCGCAGCCCATCCGCGTCGCTCTCGCCGACCGCGGCGCCGCCGAGCAGGTGCGCGGCGAGATGGTGAGCGCGAGCTATTTCGCCACCCTCGGCGTGCGGCCCGCGCGGGGCCGCTTCTTCCTGCCGCAGGAGGACCAGGTGCCCGGCAGGCACCCCGTCGTCGTGCTGAGCGAGGGGCTCTGGCAGCGGCGGTTCGCCGGCGACGCCGGGATCGTCGGGCGCGCGCTGCGCATCGACGGCCGCCTCTACGCGGTGGTGGGGATCGCCGGCGAGGGCTTCCGCGGCGTCGACCTCCTGGCGCCGGCCGAGCTCTGGGTGCCGACGATGATGTACCGGCAGGTCTCCGCCACCGCCGACCTCTTCGACCGCCGGGGAGACCAGACCCTGCAGGTCTTCGGACGGCTGCGGCCGGGCGTCTCCGCCGAGCGCGCTGCCGCGGAGATGCGGAGCCTGGGAGACCGGCTCGCCGCCGCCTTTCCCGACGACGACCGCGATCAGCGCATCGTCGCCCTCCCTCTCGCCGTCGCCCGCCTCCATCCGAACGGCAGGCAGGCGCTCCTCCGCGGCAGCTCGTTCCTCATCGGCATGGGCTGCCTCCTGCTCCTCGTCACCTGCAGCAACGTCGCCATCCTGACGCTGGTCCGCACCCTCGGCAGGCTGGACGAGATCGCCCTCCGCGGCTCGCTCGGCGCCAGCCCTGGCCGGCTATCCTGGCAGATCGTCGCCGAGGGGCTGCCGCTGGCGCTCCTCGCCCTGCCGCTGGGCGCCCTTGCGACGTGGCTCGAGGTCGGTTTCCTGTGGCGGTTTCGGCCGCCGTTCCTGCCCGCCGATCTCCTCAGCCGGCCGCTCGACAGCCGCGTCCTCGGCCTCCTCGCCGCCGTCGCCGCGGCGAGCGCGGCGTTCCTCTGCCTCGCCCCGGCGCTCCACGTCCGCCGGCTCGATCCGGCGCGCACGATCCACCGCCGGACGCAGCTCCACCTCGGCGCCGACGGACCGTTCTCGCTGCGGCGCAGCCTGGTCGTCGCCGAGATCGCCCTGAGCTTCGTCGCCATCTCCTGCGCCACCTACTCCGTCGTCCGCCTGCGCGAGCTGCGGCGGGTCGATCCCGGCTTCGACGCCTCGCGGCTCCTCACCGTCGCCTTCGAGCTGCGCGCCCTCGACCTCGGACCGGCGGCCGGCCGCGGGCTGGAGGAGCGCCTGCGCGAGCGCGTCACCAGGCTCCCCGGCGTGCTGTCGCTCGCCTTCGCGGAGAACCGCCTGCTGGGTGGCGCTCAGGTGATGCACGGCATCGCCGTCGCCGGCCGCGACGCCGGCCCGGCGATGGCGGGCTCGAGCCTCGTCGAGCCGGAGTACTTCGCGGCGGTCGGCATCCCGGTGCTCGCCGGCCGCACCTTCGACGCAGACCCCCGCGCCGGCGGGCCGCATGTCGTGATCGTCAACGCGACGCTCGCCAAGCGCCTGTGGCCTGGACGGAGCGCCATCGGCGAGCAGGTGCTCCTCGACGACGAGAAGGCGCCCTTCGAGGTGGTGGGCATCGCCGCCGATTCCAAGCTCGCCGGCCTCGACGAGCCGCCGCACCCCTTCCTCTATCTGCCGATGCGCCAGCAGCCGAGCACGCGGCTCGCCCTGCAGGTGCGCGCGGCGGGCGATCCCGGCGCCCTCCTCTCGGCGGTCGTGCGCGAGATCCATGCCGTCGCGCCGGGCCTCCCCGTCGATGCCGAGACCGTCGACGCCGCGCTCGACCGGGCGCTCTGGTGGCCGCAGGCGATGGCCGGCCTGCTGGCGTTCCTGAGCGCGCTGACCCTCGTCGTCGCCGGCACCGGGATCTACGGCATCACCGCACACACCGGCAGCCGGCGCCGCACGGAGATCGGCCTACGGCTGGCGCTCGGCGCGCCGCGGCGGAGCATCGTGCGGCTGGTCGTCCGCGAGGGGTTCCGCATCCTCGCCGCCGGCACGGTCCTCGGCGGGATCGCCGCCCTCGGCCTGGCGCGCTGGGCGGCAGGGCCGGGGCGAACCTCGCTCCCCCTCGTCGCCTGCTTCGCCGGCAGCGAGCTGCTCCTGCTTGCCGTTCTGCTCCTCGCCGAGATGGCGCCCGTCTGGCGGGCGGTGCGGACGGAGCCGGCCAAGGTCCTCAAGGAGTGACGCCGCCGGGCCGGCTGCTACACTCGGGCCCCATGCCGACGGACGACCCGGAGATCCTCCGCGCCATCGAGATCCTCGAGGAGGTGGTGGCGCTCCGCGGCGAGCGCGGTCCCGGCGCCGCGGGCAAGCTCGCCCAGGCGCGCGCCGCGATGGCCGCCCTCGGCGTCGACCCCGACGTGGTGACCGACATCCTCTATCCGCCGCCGCCGCCCGAGCCCGTCGATCCCGCCCAGCTCCATCGCCTCCTCCGCCAACGCCTGCACGACCTCGGCTACAGCCCGGCCGATCTGCAGGGCGCCGCGCAACCCGCGCTCGAGCGCGAGGAGCTCGACCGGCGGATCGAGCAGGCCATCCGCGATGCCGCCGCCGCGGCCGCTGGCGCCAGCTCCCGCGAGCGGCCACCCCGCGAGTAGCCCGTCTCGCGCGCCGCCGCCGCGCCTCAGCGGTTGTACGGGTACTCGCTGACCCAGTGAAAGCCGCGTGAGACCAGCTCGAAGGAGGAGGTCTTCACGCGGTGGAGCGCGGCGTGGAGGCGGTGGCCCTTGAGGGTGCCGTCGACGACGAGGAGATCGGGGCCGGGGCGCCGGAAGACGAACGGGTAGAGGGTTCCAGGGGCCTTGCGCTCGGAGAGCACCATCGTTCCCTTGGCGGCGTCGAGCTTCAGCGCGTAGCGCTGGCGCGAGTCGTTCATCGTCTGCACCGCGACGGATTGCGGATACGAGAAGATCAGCCGCCGCCAGCGATCGGTGTCGGTCACCAGCGGCGGCCGCAGCTGCCCGTCGAGGCTCAGCTCGTCGACGTTCCAGATGCCGTAGAAAGGCGGCTTCGGCGCCTCCCCGCCATACATCTTCACCGTCTGCTCGGCGCCGTGGATCGCCCAGGCTACATAGGCGAGGATGGCGAGCGTGCGCAGGCCGCGCGTGCCGTGGTGGAGCCAGGGCCGCGCGAAGAGCGGGCGGACGGGCGCCGGCGCCGGCTGGCGGTCGAGGACGAAGAAGTCGGCGAGGCGCCGCAGGTCGGGGGCGGCGAGGAAGGCCGCCATGGCGAGCAGGTGGAGCGAGTAGAGCTTCACCGGCACGTCGTAGCAGAAGTTGAGCATCACGACGTTGAGGAGGACGGCGAACGACACCAGCGCCCCGAGAAGCGTCGTGCGGCGGAGGGTGAGAAGAATGCCGCCGAGCATCTCGCTGGCGCCGGCGAACACGTTGTAGGCCCGCGAGGCGCCCATGAAGGTCCACAGGAGGCCCATCGGCGAGGCGTCGCCGAACGGCTGCACCAGCCGGTCGAGCGAGGGGGCGGGAAATTGCGACTGGATGACCTTGACCGCGCCGTAGGTGATCAGAGTCGTCGCGAGCGAGAAGCGGACGAGGACGCGCAGCCAGGCGAGGAGGCGCGCGTGCTCCCGCCGCCGGCCCGCGAGGAGCGTCCAGACGACCGCGACGACGCTCGCCAGCACCAGCCAGCAGAAGGCCACCACGTAGCTGTAGGCCGAGTCGCCGCTGCCGGTCACCAGGTCCTCGACCTTGACGTGGAAGACCACCCGCCCGACCCAGCCTGCCAGCGCGTCGACGGCCTTGACGTACGGCGTCAGAACGGGGCCGATCCCCGGCAGATAGTTGATCGGGAAAGGGAAGATGTAGAGGACGAGATAGGCGAAGAGGAAGCGAAAGCCGAAGCGCTGCCAGGCGCTCCAGGCCGGCGGCGCGGCCGCGGCGGAGGTCGAGCTCGAAGCTGAGGAGTCGGCAGGCGGCGGGTGAGCGACCGGCGGGGCCGGCAGCATCGGCACCGGGGCTACCGGCTCGAGGTAAGGCGCGCTGGCGCCGCTGTCGTCCGTCCGCGCGATCGCCCGGGCCCCTGCATCGTCGTCCAAGGGATCTCCTCCCGCCGCTCGCGCGGCTCATCCGATGCGACATCGCTTCAGCGAGCCCTCGGCTCGCGGCGGATCGACCGGCGAAAATACTCAGGGCATCCCCTGGTTCGACGTCATCGCCCCGCCGAGAGTCTAGGCCGATCCGCCGCCGATCCGGCAACCCCGCGCCGCGCTCGCCTCACGGCGCCGTGAGGAAGAAGACCCGCAGCCGGTGGCCGTCGGGATCGAGGGCGACGAAGGTATAGCCGAAATCGAGGTCGGCGGGCGCCTGTAGGATCGGCAGCCCGCGCCCCGCCCAGTCCGCGTGCAGGGCGAGGACCGCGGCGCGGTCGGCGACCGGGAAGGCCAGCTCGCCGCCGCCGCCGGCTCGACCGTGTGCTGGGGTCTCCCGGTCTGCGCCGCCCGTGATCGGGGGCGCGGAGCCCATGGTGCGGCCGGCCGATACCAGAATCTGTCAGCAGTCTCGCCCGCCTCGGCTACTGCTCGGGGATGCCCTCCGTCTGGTGCCACTCCTGGAGGAGCGATCGCCGGCGGCGAGGATAGCGCGCCTCCTCCAGGGTCAGGGCGGTGATGCGGTCGGTGCGGAAGTGGCGGAAGCCCTGGCGCAGCTCGCACCAGGCGACGACGACGCGCACGCGGTCGAAGAAGGCGAGGGCGAAGGGCCAGATGGTGCGCCGCGTCTCGGCGCCGGCGGGGCCGAGCTGGGCGCGGGACATCGAGTCTCTCAGGCGCCGGCGGCCGCGGGGAGCCGCATCTACCGCCCTTCCTCGTACGGCACTCCCAGCGCTTTCGGCGGCTGGGCGCGCCGGCCGAGGCGGCCGGCGCTGCCGAGGCCGAAAGCGGCGAGGATGGCGAGGGTGAGGAGGTAGGGGACGATCTGCACCAGCTGGGCGGGGAGGGCGACGGTGCCCTGCATCTGGATCGAGAGCGCCTCGGCGGCGCCGAAGAGGAGGCAGGCGAGCATGGTGGGGAGCGGCCGCCAGCGGCCGAAGACGAGGGCGGCGAGGGCGATGTAGCCGCGGCCGGCGCTCATGTTGCGGCTGAAGAGAGACGACTGGCCGATCGAAAGATAGGCGCCGCCGATCGCCGCCAGCGCCCCCGAGAGCGCCACCGCGAGGTAGCGCACGCGGCGGACCGAGATGCCGGCGGCGGCCGCCGCCTCGGGGCTCTCCCCCACCGCGCGCAGCCGCAGCCCGAAGCGGGTGCGGCGCAGGACGTAGGCGGCGAGCGGCACCAGCGCGAAGGCGAGGACGATCGGCGCCCGCGGCAGCAGCTCGCCGCGCGGGATCTGCGGCGTCTCGCCGCTCGAGGCGAAGAGCGCCCCGCTCAGGAGCGGCGCCAGGCCGAGGAGCGCGATGTTGATCGCCATCCCGGAGACCACCTGATCGGCGCCGCAGTCGATCGTCGCGAAGGCGTGCACCGCGGCGACCGCGGTGCCGGCGGCGATCGCCGCAGCCAGGCCGAGCCAGGGGTCGTGGAGGAAATGGGTGGCGACCGCGGCGGTGAAGGCCCCGGCGAGGAGGAGACCTTCGAGAGCGATGTTGATGACGCCCGAGCGCTCGGCGAAGAGCCCACCGAGCGCCGCCAGGAGGAGCGGCGTGGCGAGGCGGAGCGCCGAGGCGGCGAGGCCGAGGTCGAGGAGTGCGGCGAGCTCGCGCAGGGGGGTGTCTCCGCGGCCGCTCAGCGCCCACCGGGGCGGGAGGGCGCCGCGCCGGCTCCCGAGCGGCGGCGAAACCGCCGCTCAGCGGCGAGGAAGAGGATGATGACGCCTTCGAGCACCGCCACCAGATCCTTCGAGACGTGGAGGGTGAAGATGTCGACGAAGAGGCCGCCGCGGAGGAGCGCGCCGAAGAAGAGCGCCGCCGCGAGCACGCCGAGGGGGTGGCCGCGGCCGAGCAGGGCGACGGCGATGCCGGTGAAGCCGAGGCCGCCCGAGAAGCCGTCGTAGTCGCGGTAGCGGAAGCCCTGCACCTCGTGGACCGCCACCATGCCGGCGAGCGCCCCGGAGAGCGCCATGGCGAGGATCACCCGCCGCCCGGTGGCGATGCCGCCATACTCGGCGGCCTGCGGACCGGCGCCGGTGGCACGGATCTCGTAGCCCCATCGCGTCCGCCAGAGGAAGACCCAGACCAGGAGGCAGGCAGCCAGCGCGGCGACGAAGGCGGCGTTCAGCGGGATGCGCTCCGGCAGCCCGGGCACATAGCGGCCGAGGCGGGGCAGCCGCGCCGCCGCGGCGATCGGCACCGTCTCGAGGATCGCGTCGCCGGGCTTCCGGTAGCGATACTGGATGAGGTAGCTCGCCAGGCCCACGGCGACGAAGTTCATCATGATCGTGGTGATCACCTCGTGCGCCCCGTAGCGGGCCTTGAGCAGCCCCGGCACGCCGCCCCAGATGGCGCCGGCGAGCATGCCGGCGCCGGCGACGAGCGGCACCAGGAGCCAACCCGGCAGCGCCGCGAAGGTGATCCCCGCCCAGGCGGCGGCGAGCGCCGCCGCCACCAGCTGCCCCTCGGCGCCGATGTTGAGCAGGCCGGCGCGCAGGGCGAGCGCCACGGCGAGGCCGGTGAAGATGAGCGGCGTGGCGTAGAAGAGGGTGTAGCCGATGCCGTCCGGCCAGGAGAGGGCGCTCCCCAGGAGCAGGCCGTAGGTCTCCAGCGGATCGTCGCCGACGGCGAGGATGAGGAGCGCGCCGACCGCGAAGGCGGCGGCGACCGCGAGGAGGGACGCGGCGAGCGGCTCCAGGGCCTGGGCGATCCGGCGCATCGGGCGGCTCTCTCTCCTGTTGAATGTCGGATCGAAGGGCGGTCAAGGGCGGTCTGTAACCGATTCCGCGCCCGCCGCGTCTACCGAATCGAAGCAAGGGATCTGGGCGGGGGGGCGTCGCACCGCGCAAAATCGGCGTTCTCCCCCCAGATTCTGTCCCTCCCCCACCCCGTTCCGCCGCATCCCCGTCACGCCGCCCGACCGGCCGTCATCAGCAGGCCGACCTCCTCCGCCGTCGCCCGCGCCGGGTCGAGCTCGGCGACGATCCGCCCCGCCGCCATCACCAGCAGCCGGTCGGCGAGCGCCATCACCTCGTCGAGGTCGGAGGAGACGAGGAGGATTGCCGCGCCGCGGTCGCGATGGGCGACGAGGGCGCGGTGGATCGCCTCGATCGCCCCGATGTCGACGCCGCGGGTCGGCTGGGCGGCGAGCAGGAGCCGCGGCGCCGAGGCGAGCTCCCGCCCGACGACGAGCTTCTGCTGATTGCCGCCGGAGAGCGCCCGCGCGGGCAGGGCGGGATCGGCCGGCCGCACGTCGGCGCCGGCGAGGATGGCCCGGGCGCGGGCGCCGATCGCCGCTGGATCGAAGAGCGCCCGCCACGGCCCCCGCGAGATCGGCGGGCGGTGCTGGACGCCGAGGATGGCGTTCTCGGCGAGGCTGAAGTCGAGGACGAGGCCGCGGCGGAGGCGGTCCTCGGGGACGTGGGCGAGGCCGCGCTCGCGGCGCGCCCGCGCCGACCGCCGGACGATCTCCTCGCCGGCGAGCCGCACGCTCCCCGCCACCCGCGCCGGCTCGGCGAGGCCGGCGAGCGCCTCGACGAGCTCGCTCTGGCCGTTGCCCTCGACGCCGGCGATGCCGACGATCTCCCCGGCCCGCACGTCGAAGGACGCCTCGGCGACGCGCGGCAGGCCCTCGCCGGCCGCCCTCCCGGACGCCGCCACCCGCAGCCCCCGCACCTCGAGCACGGCGCCGCCCGGCCGCGCCGCCCCCTTCTCGACCCGCAGGAGGACCTCCCGTCCGACCATCAGGCGCGCCAGCGCCGCGGCATCGGTCTCCCGCGCCGGCATGGCGCCGACGGCGCGCCCGTCGCGCATCACCGTCACCGCGTCGGCGACGGCGAGCACCTCGGCGAGCTTGTGGGTGATGAGGACGACGGTGTCGCCGCGGGCGCGGAGACGGCGGAGGAAATCGAAGAAGGCGGCGGTTTCCTGCGGCGTCATCACCGCCGTCGGCTCGTCGAGGATGAGGATGCGCCGGCCGGCCGCCGGGGCGGCGCGATAGAGCGCCTTCAGCAGCTCGACGCGCTGCCGCTCGCCGACCCCGAGGTCGGCCACCGGCGCCGCGGGATCGACGGCGAGGCCGACCTCGGCGGCGAGGGTGGCGAGCCGCGAGGCGGCGGCTGCGAGGTTCAGCGCCCAGGGCCGCCCGGGCTCGGCGCCGAGGACGACGTTCTCGACGACGCTCATCGCCTCGACCAGCAGCGAGTGCTGGTGGACCATGCCGAGGCCGCTGCGGATGGCGTCCTCGCTGCCGGCGAGGCGCCGCGGCACGCCGCCGATCTCGACGCCGCCGGCGTCCGGCGCCAGCAGCCCGTAGGCGATGCGCATCGCCGTCGACTTGCCGGCGCCGTTCTCCCCGACGATGGCGTGGATGGTCGCCGGCGCCACCTCGAGGCTCACCCGATCGACGGCGACGAGGCGGCCGAAGCGCTTGGTGACCTCGCGGAGGGCGAGAGCGGGGGCGGCACTCATTGCGCCATGGCGTCCGTGACGTGGATCGTCCCCGCCATGATGCCGCGCTTCGCCGCCTCGACGCGGGCGAGCACCGCCGGCGGGATGAGGCCGCGGTTGTAGGCGTCCGTGGCATAGCCGACGCCATCGTTCTGCAGGCCGTAGGCATGGATGCCGCCGCGGAAGCGGCCGGCGACGCGGTCGGCGACGATCTGGTAGACGGCGTTGTCGACCCGCTTGACCATGCTCGTCAGCACGCGGCCGGGCTTCATCCAGTTCTGGTTCGAATCGACGCCGATGACGTAGATCCCATACTGCTCGGCGGCGTCGAAGACGCCGAGGCCGGAGTTGCCGGCGGCGGCGAAGATAACGTCGGCGCCCTTGCCGATCTGCGCCGCGGCGAGCTCCTTGCCCCGGCCCGGATCGTTCCAGGCGCTCTCGCTGATGCCGACATAGTTGGGGATCACCACGACCCGCGGGTCGACGGCGCGGGCGCCCTCCGCGAAGCCGGTCGCGAAGCGGTGGATGAGCGGGATGTCCATGCCGCCGACGAAGCCGAGGATGCCGCTCTTCGACTTGGCGGCGGCGATCATCCCCACCAGATAGGCGCCCTCCTGCTCCTTGAAGACGAGCGAGGCGACGTTGGGGCGCTCGGCGACGCCGTCGACCACCGCGAAGTCGATCTTCGGGTAGTCCCGCGCCACCGCCTCGACGATCGGCGCCTGCGCGAAGCCGATGCCGATCACCAGGTCGTAGCCGCGCTCGGCGAAGGCGCGCATCGCCGGCTCGAGCGAGCTGGGGTCGCCGGGCTCGGCGTCGCGGAGGACGATCGGCAGCTCGCGCTCGGCGCGCTTCACCCCCTGCCAGGCGGCGGCGTTGAAGGAGCGGTCGTCCTTGCCGCCGCTGTCGAAGACGATGCCGACGTGGACCTTGCCACGCTCGCCCGCCGCGGCGCCGCCGGCCCGGCAGCCGCTGACGGCGAGGAGCGCGAGGAGAGGGAGGAGGCCGGCGAGGAGGAGCGCCGCGGCGTGGAGCCCGCGCCGGCAGCCGCGCGCCGGGGCGGCGCTCATTTGGGCGGCGCGGCTCCGCGCTCGCTCTTCAGGTAGCGCAGGAGGTCGGTGTCGGTCGACAGCACCAGGGTGCCGTCCGGCTTCAGCACGCTCTTGTAGGTCTCCAGGCTCTTGATGAAGCGGTAGAGCTCGGGATCCTGGTCGTAGGCCTCGGCATAGATGCGCGTCGACTCCGCCTCGGCCTCGCCGAGGATCTCCTGCGCCTTCTTGTAGGACTCGGACTCGATCCGCCGCTGCTCCTGCGAGGTCAGGCCGGCGATCTCGGCGCGCTTGCCCTGGCCCTGGGCGCGGTAGCGCTCGGCGATGCGGAGCTGCTCGGAGACCATGCGCCGGTAGACCTCGTCGCGCACCTGCTCGGTGTACTCGATGCGCTTGATGCGGAGGTCGACGAGCTCGATGCCCAAGTTCAGCTCGCGGAGCTTCTTCGCCGCCACGTCGAAGATCTTCTGCCGCACCTCGAGGCGCTTGCCGGTCACCTGCTCGTCGCCGCCCTCGCTGGGACCGCCCGGCACGCCGCCCGGGCCGGAGTTCACGTCGGGGACCAGCGCCTGCTGGATCTCCTCCGGCTGCGCCTCCTCCTGCTGCTGCGGCTGCGACAGCGGACGGGCGCTGGTGCGCACCAGCTCCAGCAGATAGCGGCTGGAAACCACGTCGCGCACCGAGCCGTCGAGCACGTCGTCGAGCCGCCCCTGGGCGCCCTTCTCGTCCTTGACCGCGTTGTAGAAACGCAGCGGATCGGTGATCCGCCAGCGCGCGAAGGTGTCGACGAAGATGAACTTCGAGTCCTTGACCGGGATGCGCTCGGGCTCGCCGTCCCAGGAGACGATGCGGGCGTCGAAGCGGATGACGTCGTCGGCGAAGGGGAGCTTCCAGTAGAGGCCGGCGCGGCGGATGGGCTTGCGGACGACCTCCCCCAGCCGCACTACGATCGCCGACTCGCCCTCGGAGACGATGAAGCCCGAGGCGTAGGCGAAGAGCGCCACCAGAGCGGCGAGGATCAGCCAGCCGCGCGGCTTGAGCTTCACTGGCCGGGCTCCCGCGGCTTGGCGGGCTCCGGCACCCCGGCGCCGCCGAGGCCAAAGACCGGCAGCATGCCGTGCACCTGCGGATCGACGACGACGATCTTGCCGGCGCCCGGCAGCACCTGCTGCATGGCCTCGAGGTAGAGCCGCTCGCGGGTGACGGCGGGCGACTTGCGGTAGGCGGCGAGCATGAGGTCGAAGCGGCGGGCGTCGCCCTCGGCGTGGTTGATGCGCTCGACCTTGGTGCCCTGCGCCTGCGCCACCCGCTGCTTCGCCTCGCCCTCGACGCGGAAGAGGATCTTGTTGCGCTCCTGCAGCGACTCGTTGATCGCCCGCTCCATCCCCTGCAGGGCGCGGTTGACCTCCTCGAAGGAGTCCTTGACCGGCTCCGGCGGATGGGCGTCCTGCAGCTGCACGAGCTTGACCGAGACGCCGGCGCCGTACTGGTGGAGGATGTCGTTCATCTGCCGGCGCACCTGCTCCTCGATCTCCCGCCGGCGGGTCTTGATCACCTCGTCGAAGCCCTGGTCGCCCACCACGGCGCGCATCTCGGCCTCGGCGACCGCGCGCACGGTGTCCGCCGGGTCCTGGAGGACGAAGAGCCAGCGATAGGGGTCCTCGATGCGGTACTGGACGACGAACTCGACGTCGGCGATGTTCAAGTCGCCGGTGAGCATCAGCGACTCGTCCTGGAAGCCGCTCTTCTGATAGGTCGACACCTTGCCCGGCTCGATGGTGCGGAAGCCGAACTCGGCCTTCTGCTGGCGCTCGGTCTCCACCTTGTAGACGGTCTCGATGAAGGGGATCTTGGCGTGCGGCCCCTGCCCGACGGTGCGCACGTGGCGGCCGAAGCGGAGCACCACGCCGCGCTCGTAGGAGGCGACCTGGAAGTACGAGGAGTAGAGGAGGACGAAGACCGCGGCGACCAGCAGGAAGCGCAGCAGGCCGACGCGCGGCAGCCGCGGCAGCGCACCGAACTTGCGGGAGCGGAACATGTCGATCACCGGCGAGCCGCTGCCGGTGCCGCCCGCCACGTCATCGTCGCTCCTGTTGGGCATGGTGCGTCCGGCAGGCTATCCCTTGGGGGAGAGGAAGGCAAGGGCGGCCGGGGTTAGACTCCCCCGGTTCCGTCCAACGCAGAACCCGGCCTCCTCGCTCGACGTAGAAGGCTCCGAGCATTTCGACCGAACCGCCCGTACCGAGGGAAAATCCGATGCGACAGATCGCCGTCCTCCCCGCGCTCCTCGCCGCCGTCTGCCTGGCGTCCGCCGCCGCCGGCGCTCCGCTCACTGCCGGCGCACCGCCGCCTGCCAGCGCGGCGACCGCTCCGCTGCCGCCCGGCGTCGAGCGCGGCCCGGCGCTCGAGGGGATCGCCGAGTACCGGCTCTCGAACGGCCTCCGCGTCCTCGTCTTCCCTGATCCCAGCGAGCCGACGATCACCCTCAACATCACCTATCTCGTCGGCTCCCGCTTCGAGAGCTACGGCGAGACCGGCATGGCGCACCTCCTCGAGCACCTGATGTTCAAGGGCTCGACCCGCCACACCGGCATCCCGCACGAGATGCACGCGCGCGGCGCCGACTCCAACGCCAGCACCTGGTACGACCGCACCAACTACTTCGAGACGCTGCCTGCCAACGACGACAACCTCGCCTGGGCGCTCGATCTCGAGTCCGACCGCATGGTCAACTCCTTCATCGCCCGCCACGATCTCGACTCCGAGATGACGGTGGTGCGCAACGAGTTCGAGCTCGGCGAGAGCGATCCCTCCAACGTCGTCGAGGAGCGCGCCATGGAGGCGGCCTACGACTGGCACAGCTACGGCAAGCCGACGATCGGCGCCCGCTCGGACATCGAGAACGTGCCGATCGACCGCCTGCAGGCGTTCTACCACCGCTACTACCAGCCGGACAACGCGGTGCTGCTGGTCGCCGGCCGCCTCGATCCGGCGAAGACGCTCGCCCTGGTGGCGGCGAAGTTCGGCCCCATCCCGCGGCCGGCGCGGACGCTGCCGGCGATCTACACCGAGGAGCCGGTGCAGGACGGCGAGCACCAGGTGACGGTGCGGCGGGCGGGCGACGCGCAGTTCGTCTTTGCGGTCTACCACATCCCGCCCGGCGTGCACCCCGACGCCGCGGCGGTGACCCTCCTCACCCGCGTCCTCGCCGACCGCAGCACCGGCCGGCTGCACCAGGCGCTGGTGACGAGCGGCAAGGCGACCGCGGTGTTCGGCAACGACTACCTGCTGCACGACCCCGGGCTGGTCGACTTCGGCGCCCAAGTGGCGAAGGGGCAGCCGCTCGACGCCGCCCGCGAGGCGCTGCTGGCGACCGTCGAGGCGCCGGGCTTCGCCGCGGTCACCGCGGCCGAGCTCGAGCGGGCGAAGAACAGCGAGCTGCGCGAGGTCGACACCACCCTCCACTCCTCGCCGCGCCTCGGCATCTACCTCTCGGAGTGGATCGGCCTCGGCGACTGGCGGCTCTTCTTCCTCGAGCGCGACCGCCTGCGCGCGGTGCAGCCCGCCGACGTCGACCGCGTCGCCGCGGCCTACTTGAAACCCAGCAACCGCACCCTCGGCCTCTTCATCCCCGAGGACCATCCCGACCGTGCCGCCATCCCGCCGCGGCCGCCGGCGCCCGAGCTCGCGAGCCTCCTGGCCAGCTACAAGGGCGACGCCGCGATGGCGGTGGGCGAGGCGTTCGAGCCGACGCCCAAGAACATCATGGCGCGCACGAAGACGGCGGTGACCGCGGGAGGGCTCAAGCTCGCCCTGCTCCCCAAGGCGACGCGCGGCGCCACCGTCCATGCCGACCTGACGCTCGACTGGGGCGACCTCGAAGCCGCCCGCGGCAAGGCGGCGGTCGGCATGCTGACCAGCCGCCTGCTGATGCGCGGCACCCGCCACCACACCCGCCAGCAGCTCGAGGACGAGATGGCGCGGCTGCGCGCCGAGATCCGCGTCTACGGCGGCGTCGACGGCGCCGCCGCCTCGATCGAGACGGTGCGCGAGAACCTGCCGGCGGCCCTCCGGCTGGTGGCGGAGATCCTCCGCGAGCCGACCTTTCCGGCCGGCGAGCTCGAGGAGGTGAAGCGCCAGGAGATCACCCGCGCCGAGGCCGGACGCAGCGACCCGGAGACGGTCACCGCGCTCGCCGTGGAGCGCGCGCTCAACCCGCTGCCCAAGGACTATCCCGGCTATGCCATGACCCCCGACGAGAAGATCGCGGCGGTCAAGGCGGTGACCCGCGACGAGATCGTGCGGCTGCACGACGACTTCTCCGGCGCCTCGAACGGCCAGCTCGCGGTGGTCGGCGACTTCGATCCGGCGGCGATCCAGGCGCTCGCCGGCGAGCTCTTCGACTCCTGGAAGAGCCCGCGGCCCTATCACCGGATCGCCCACGCCTATGTCGAGGTGCCGGCGGCGACGGCCGCCATCGAGATCCCCGACAAGGCGAACGCCAGCCTGAACGCCGGCATCTCGATGCCGCTCGGCGACGCCGACCCGGACTATCCGGCTCTCGAGCTCGCCAACTACATCCTCGGCGGCGGCTCCAACTCGCGCCTGGAGGGCCGCATCCGCGAGAAGGAGGGGCTCTCCTACGGCGTCGGCTCGTCGTTCGGCGCCGGCGACCTCGATCAGCGCGCCAGCTTCACCGTCTACGCCATCGCCGCGCCGCAGAACCTGGCGAGGGTGGAGTCCGACCTGCGGGAGGAGATCGCGCGGGCGCGCCGCGAGCCCTTCACCGCCGAGGAGGTGGCCGCCGCCAAATCGGGCTTGCGGGCCGAGCGGGAGCTCCGCCGGACGCGCGACGGCTCCCTCGCCGCCACCCTCGCCCACTATCTCTACACCGGCCGCACCTTCGCCTGGGACGAGGAGCTCGAGGCGAGGGTCGAGAAGCTCACCGCGGCCGAGCTGCAGAGCGCCGTCGAGCGCCGGCTCGACCCCGCCCACCTCGTGGTGATGAAGGCCGGCGACTTCGCGCACGCGACGGCAAAGCCGGCGGCGGCCGCGGCCGCCGGAAGTGGGCATTAGGACGGCGCCAGCGCCGAGGTGGCCTCCGCCTTGCAGAAGAGCAGGTGAGATGAGTGCAACGGGAAACGACCTGCCATCAGGCGAAGGAGAAGCGATATGAGAGATGACGAGAAGCGGGACCTGGAACGCGCCAACACCGTCGGTGCCTCGACCACCGTGCTCGAGGCCGATCGCGAAGCCGAGCACGACCTGGGGACGAGCGAGCCCGACCGCCACGCCGTCGGCACCGGTGTCGGTGCCGCCGGCGGCGCGGCGACCGGCGCCGCCGTCGGTGCGGCGGTGGGCGGCCCGCCGGGCGCCCTCATCGGCGCCGCGGTGGGCGGCGTCATCGGCGGCTTCGCCGGCCGCGGCATCGCGGAGGCGGTGAACCCGGTCGCCGAGGACGCCTACTGGCGCGAGAACTACCACCAGCGCCCCTACGCCGGCGGCCGCAAGTACGAGGAGCTGGAGCCGGCCTACAAGTACGGCTGGGAGTCGCGGGTGCGGCACGCCGACCGCGGCTGGGATCAGGCCGAGGGCGACCTCGCCACCGGCTGGACGAAGGTGCGCGGCGCCTCGACCCTCCATTGGGATGAGGCGAAGAGCGCCACCCGCGACGCCTGGGATCGCGCCACCCGCCAGGTGCGCGACTGCGGCGTCGACTGCCCGCAGTAGACCGTTAAGATCCGCCGTAGGAACGCCGGCCGCGGGCCTCCTCGCCCGCGGCCGCCTTCTTCTTCGCGATCTGTCCTTCCGCCGCGCTCCCGCTTCCCCGCTCTCCTCCATATACTCGCCGCATGGCGCCGCGCTTCGACTCCGAGAGGAAGACGCTCGACCTCGCGGTGGCCGACCTGCTCGACGGCGGGTTCGCGCGGAGCCTTGGCTTCGGCAACCGCGGCGGCTACGAGCGGCTCTGGCTCGGCCAGGCCATCCACAGCCGCTACCAGGAGCAGGCGCTCGAGGAGGACGGCAGCTACCGCCGCGAAGTGGTGGTGACGGCGAGCTTCGAGCACCGCGGCTGGACGGTGACCGTCGCCGGGCGGATCGACGGCCTTCGCCGCGAGCCGGACGGCGCCCTCGTCGTCGAGGAGATCAAGAGCGTGCGGCGCGGCGGCACCCTCGCCCCCGCCGTCCGCGAGATGTACCAGCGCCAGGCGCTCCTCTACGCCTGGATGCTCCGCCAGCTCCCCGAGCACGCCGGGCGCACCGTCAAGGCCGAGCTGGTGCTGATCGCGATCGGCAGCGACGAGGTCGAGCGCGAGCCGCTCGCCGCCGAGCCGAAGGGGCTCGAGGCAGGGATCCGCCGCCGCGTCGCGCAGCTTCTCCACGCTTTCGAGCTCGACCGCCAGGCGGCCGCCGACCGGCGCGCCGCGGCCGAGCGGCTGGCTTTCCCCTACGCCGACACCCGCCCCGGGCAGGAGGACATCCTGGCGGCGGTGGCGACCGCGGTCGAGAATGGCGAGCACCTGCTGCTGCAGGCGACGACCGGCATCGGCAAGACCGTCGCCGCCCTCTTCCCCGCCCTCCGCTACGCCCTCGCCCACGACAAGCGGCTGGTCGTCCTCACCGCCAAGACCCTGCAGCAGGCGATGGCCGTCGCGGTGCTCTCGCGGCTCAACGCCGACGGCGCCTTCCGCTCGCTGCGCCTGCGCGCCAAGGCGAAGATGTGCGCCAACGACCAGGTGATCTGCCACGAGGAGTACTGCCGCTTCGCCAAGGACTACTACCTGAAGCTGCAGACCTCGGGGGTGGTCAACCGGCTCCTCGCCGAGCGCCCCACCCTCGAGCCGGACGACGTCTTCGCCGCCGCCCACCACAGCGAGGTCTGCCCCTTCGAGCTCTCGCTCGACCTCGCCGGCCACGCCCAGGTGACGGTCTGCGACTACAACTACGCCTTCGACCCTTACGTCTCGCTCCCCGAGTTCGGCGCCGACCGCGACCTCTCGGACACCGTCCTGGTGATCGACGAGATCCACAACCTGGTCGACCGCGGCCGCGGCTACTACAGCCCGGAGCTCTCGGCGGCGGCGGCGCGCCGCGCCGCCGAGGCGGTCGCCCTCGGCGGCACGCCCCTCCATCTGCGCATCGGCGGCCTCGCCGCCAAGCTGGCGCGGACGATCGAAGAGGCGGTCGACGACGCCATGATCGAGGGGCCGGAGAGCGAGCGGGCGATCGAGACGACGCTCCCCGAGGACCGCCTGTGGGCGCTCCGCCCGGCCTTCGACGCCGCCTTCGTCGACTACCTGGAGCACCAGCGCGAGACGCGGAGCTTCCGCGCCGACGATCTGTTCGTGGCGCTCTACTTCGACTTCCTGCGCTTCCTCAACGGCCTCGTTGTCTCCGACGCCGCCTTCAGCCACTGCGTCGAGCGGACGCGCGGCGACAGCCGCCTCAAGGTGCTGTGCAAGGACCCCAGCCGGTTCCTGGGCGGCGTCATCAACCGCGCCCACTCGGCGATCGGCCTCTCGGCGACCCTCTCGCCGCCGGAGTTCTACACCGGCCTCTTGGGCTTCGCCGCCGGCCGCACCGCCTTCGTCGAGATCGGCAACCCCTTCCCGGTCGACAACCGGCGGGTGGTGATCGACCCCACCATCGAGACCACCTACCGCGAGCGGCCGGCCTACTACGAGCGCATCGCCGAGCGGCTGGCGGCGTTCGCCGACGCGGTGCCGGGCAACTGCCTGGCGCTCTTCCCCAGCTATCAGTTCCTCGCCGAGGTGGCCGGCCGCATGCGCTTGGCGACCAAGCGCGTCCTCATCCAGCGCCAGGCCGACGGCGACCGCGAGCGCGAGGCGATCCTGCAGACCCTCCGCGGGGCGATCTTCGGCGACGTGCTGCTGGCGGCGGTCGCCGGCGGCGTCTTCGCCGAGGGGGTGGACTATCCGGGCGAGGTGCTGAAGGCGGTCGCCGTCGTCGGCCCCTGCCTGCCCGGTATGTCGCTCGAGCAGCAGCTCTTGAAGCAGTATTACCAGGAGCGCTTCGAGCGCGGCTTCGAATACGCCTTCGTGGTGCCCGGCATGACCCGCGTCGTGCAGGCGGCGGGGCGGCTCATCCGCTCGCCCTTCGACACCGGCGTCATCGCCCTCTTCGACCGCCGCTTCCTCCACCAGCCCTACCGCGGCCACCTCCCCGCCGACTGGCTCCCCGAGGAGGGGATCGGCGGCCTGGTGGGCGACCCGGCGGCCGCCGCCGGCGAGTTCTTCCGCCTGATCGCCAGCCGGCGAGCGCCGGCCGCCCTCAATGGGTCCAATACGCCGAGCGCCGCGCCGCGGCGCCTCGCCGACGGCCGCGACCTGCGATGACCGATCTCGGCACCCTCTTCGGGCCGCTCGACATCTACCTCTTCGACCAGCTCCTGCGCGGGCGGATCGCCCCCGGCATGACGATCGCCGACGCCGGCTGCGGCGGCGGCCGCAACCTCGTCTTCTTCCTCCGCGAGGGCTACGACGTCGTCGCCCTCGACGCCGATCCACAGGCGGTCGCGGCCGTCCGCGAGCTCGCCGCGACGCTCGCACCGCGCCTCCCCGCCCGGAGCTTCCGCGCTGAGCCGATCGAGGCGAGCAGCTTCCCCGACGGCATCGCCGACGTCGTCGTGAGCAGCGCCGTCCTCCACTTCGCCCGCGACGAGGCGCACTTCGACGCCATGCTCGCCGGCACCTGGCGCCTGCTGCGGCCGGGCGGCCTCCTCTTCTGCCGCCTGGCCTCCTCGATCGGCATGGAGAGCGGCCTCACGCCGCGGGGCGACCGGCGCTTCCTGCTCCCCGACGGCAGCGAGCGCTTCCTCGTCGACGCGCCCTTCCTGCTGGCGCGGACCGCGGCGCTCAGCGGCCGGCTGCTCGATCCGCTGAAGACGACCGTGGTGCAGGATCAGCGCTGCATGACGACCTGGGTGGTGCGCAAGGACGGTCGGACGCGGCCTGCCGGCTGAAGCCACCCCAACAAATCGCCGCCTCCACCCGTATATCCAGATGGAGCAGGCGAAACGACAGACAATCTCCTCTCCAAACCTCCCTCCTCCAAACCCCGTCACGTGACGGGGTCTTTTTTTTGCCCGGCGCTCCACCCGGGAGCTACTCGCCGGGCGGCGGAGGAGGAGTTGTCGTCTGATCGAGGCCGCGGCGCCAGGGAGCGCCGGGAGGTCCGCTGGGGGGCGCCAGGCGGCCGCGCCCCGGCCGCAGCTGGCGGATGAGGTCGAGGTAGATCCCCTCCTGGCGCGGGTCGAGGAGCTTGCGGCTCGCGAGGACATTGCCGGCGAGGGCGCGCTCGAGGGTCAGGTAGAGCGCCGACGACTCGGCGGTCAGCCGGTCGATGCGCCCGGCGTCGGGGCTCTCGGCGACCAGCTCGAGGCGCAGGGCGCGGTTGACCGCCCCGAGGCGCCGGCGGTCGCGGGCGGTGTCGAGGAAGAAGCGCCGCTGGTAGCCGACGAAGCGCTGCCGCGCCGCGCCCGCGAGGCCGAGGTGATCGGCGAGCTTCTGCAGCCGCTCGACCGCCGGCGGCTGGCGCTCCTCGCCGGCGTCGCGCGGCGACGCCCGGCGCGCCGCGAAGATCGCCGTCAGCAGGCCGATGTTGATCCCCACCGAGAGCAGCAGGGCGATGACCGTCCACCACCGCCTCACGGGCGCGCCCCGGAGGCCGCGTCCGGCTCCGCGCCACCCTCGGCGGTGGCATCCTCGATCGCCGTCCAGTAGCTCGTCGCTAGGCTCTCGGGCGCCGAGATGCCGATGCCGGGCGCCATCGGCGGCAGCTCGGAGGGCGGCGCGGACTCGAAGCCGAGGCCGACGCCGAGGGCGACGCCGGCGGCGAGGGCGAGCGCCGCCGCCGCCCGCACCCAGGGAGGGGCGAGCCGCCAGGAGACCGGCTCCGGCCGCCGCCCGCCGCGCACCTCCGCCATCACCCGCGCCGTGAGGCCGGCCGGCAGAGGCGAGTCAGGCGGCGGTGCGAGCGCCCTCCAGCTCCGCTCGAGGGCGCGGTAGCGCGCCGCGAGGGCGGGCTCCTCGGCGAGCCGCCGGTCGAGCGCGCGGGCGCGATCGGGCGGCAGCTCCCCGGCCAGCCGTCGCATGAGCTGGATCTCCAGGTCGACATCTGTCCGGCGGTTCATGGCTCTCTCTCTCCTCTAGCAACCGGCGAATCGCCGGGTTCCTGCGGCGGCTCGGCCATCTCCGCCGTCAGGCGGCGCATGGCGCGCACCAGGCGGCTCTCGACCGCCCCTTCGGTGACCCCCAGGACCTCCGCCGTCTGCCGGTAGGAGAGCCCCTCCAGGCGGACGAGCACGAGGACGGCGCGCTGGTTCGGGGGCAGTCGCGCGATCACCCGGCGCGCCCGCTGCCAGCGCCGGCGGGCGGCGAGCTCCGCGGCGGGGTCCGGGGCGCCGGTCGGCGGATCGATCGGCGGCGCCTCGCCCTCGACCCCTTCGGCGGCCGAGCCGAGGCGCACGAAGCGCACCAGGCGGCGGCGGCGCAGCCGGTTCAGGCAGTGGTTGACGGCGATGCGGTAGAGCCAGGTGTAGACCTGACCCTGGGGGCTGAAGTCGCCTGCCTTGCGGAAGGCCTTGAGGAAGACCTCCTGGACGGCGTCGCGCGCCTCCTCGGAGTCGCCGAGCAGGCGATCGCAAAGGCGGAAGAGGCGCTGCTGATGGCGTTCGACGAGCGGCGCGAAGGCGTCGGCGTCGCCCGCCGCGACGCGGGCGAGCGCCTCCCAGCCGGGATCGACCGCCTCCGCTCCGTGACCCGTCATCGCCTCACTTCGCTCTAACCCGCCGGCCGCCCGGATCCTGCGCTCGATCAGGAGAGGGGCTCCGCCGCGCGCCGCTCGTGGAGACAGCGCAGGCAGCCGCGGCGCAGGGCGGAGACCAGCCACAGCTCGCGGTTGCCGACGCGGTCCCACAGGTAGATCAGCATGAAGAGGGCTTCCCGCAGCACCTCCTCGGCCTCGCCCTCCTCCAGCCGGTAGATGGCGAAGGTCCCCTCGATCTCGCGGCGAAGCCGCTCGAGGAGGGTCGAGACCGGCTCGTCGTCGCGTGTTCCGTGCGGGGGAACCATGGCTCGCCTTCCGCGCCGTCCGCGACGGCTCCGCGGGTGGAAGAGGGGAACGTGTCTAGGGCCGGTCGCCGCGCGGCTCGCGGCGGGCGAGGTGCTCCTCGACGAGGCGGTGGAGGCCCAGCCGCTCGAGCTCGGAGGCGAGGACGAGGAGCTGGTTCGCGGTCAAAGGGTGGTCGCGGACGACGATCTGTAGGACCTTCTTCCACGCCACGTCGAGGGCCGGGTCGAGGGAACGGATGCCCTCGCCGCCGGCGAGCTCATGATCAGAGGACATCGGGGGACGTCGTCCTGGGGGGCATCGGCATCTCGCAGGAAGCTCCGCACCCGGCCGCCGCGAGATCTAGACGCGCGACTCCGCGGCCTCGTGCATGATCTCCGGATCGTAGTCGTAGATCAGCGAGCGCACCGTCTTCTCGGGCGCCAGCGCCACCCCCTCCTCGTAGGACCACATGTCGATGGTCTCCCACGGGCAGTAGCGGGCGCAGAGCTGGCAGCCGATGCAGCGCTCGAGATCGACCTCGACCAGCTTCATGAAGTCGCGGTGCTCGGGGCCGGGGACGATCTCGATGCAGTCGACCGGACAGAACGAGATGCAGGCCTCGCAGCCGGTGCAGCCGGTCTGATCGATCACCGCCAGCTGGCGCGGCGGCTTGGGCCGCGGCGGCTTGTCGATCTCGATCTTCTTCGGGTAGGGGAACGATTCGGCCATGCTGTCTCGCCTCCGGCTGGAGAATGTGGGGGGTGAGAGCGTCGTACTGTAGCAGAGATCGGGCGGCGGCCCAGAGGTTTTCGCGCCGCCGGCGGAGCGAGCTTGCGGCCTCGCGGCTCGGGCCGCGAAGCCGCTTGTGCCGCGGGTAGAATCCCCGCCATGCTCCGCCAGCGCATCGGCCGCTTCATCTCCGGCAGCCACCCGCAGGGCTCCTCAGAGGAGACCTCCTTCGACGAGCTCGCCCTCGAGGCCTTCGCCTTCCA
This sequence comes from uncultured Acidobacteriota bacterium, assembly GCA_963755825.1. Lineage (GTDB taxonomy): Bacteria > Acidobacteriota > Thermoanaerobaculia > Multivoradales > UBA5704 > DATBQN01. The sequence goes on from CAVWLA010000003.1 coordinate 529,975, forward strand.
GTTCGAGCGCATCGCCCCCTACCGCAGGCTCTGCAGCGGGCGCGGCGCGGTCCCCGGCACCGTCACCTCCTGGCGCGAGGTGCCGCCGGTCCCCGCGGCGGCCTTCCGCGCCCTGGAGCTCGCCGCCGATCCGCCGGTCGAGACCTTCCGCAGCAGTGGGACGACGGGTGGGCCGACCGGAGAGAGCCTCGGCGAGGCGAGGAGCGTCCATCTGCAGCCGTATCCGGAGCTCTACGAGGCGGCGATCGACGCCTCCTTCCCCCGCTGGTGCCTGCGCGAGCTGGGGGCCGACGGCCGGCTGCCGATCCTCTCGCTGGTGCCGGAGCGCGCCGCGCTGCCCGACTCGAGCCTCTCCTTCATGGCCGACCGCGTCCTCGCCCGCTGGGGGTCGGCCGAAGCGGTGACAGCCATCGGCGGCCGCGGCGTCGACGTGATGAGGGCGCGCTCCTGGGCCGCCTCGCGCCAGCGCGACCGGCGGCCCGGCCTCGTCTTCGCCACCGCCTTCGCCCTCGCCGACTGGCTGGCGGCGCTCGCCCGGCAGGACCTCCGCCTGCGCCTCCCCTACGGCACGGTGGTCTTCGAGACCGGCGGCTTCAAGGGGCGGACGAGCGAGATCTCCCGCGGCGAGCTCCTCGCCCTGCTCGACGAGCGGCTGGGGGTTCCGCCGGCGGCGGTGGTGCGGGAGTACGGCATGACCGAGCTCTCGAGCCAGTGCTATACCGAGGCGCTCGCCGGCGGCGACGGCGACCTCTTCGTGGCGCCGCCTTGGGTCCGCGTCCGCATCCTCGATCCCGCGACCCTCGCCGAGCAGCCGCCGGGAGCGCCCGGCCTCATCTCCGTCTTAGATCTCGCCAACCTCGGCTCGGCGGTGCACGTGCTCACCGAGGACCTCGGCTTGGCGGATGGTGCCGACTTCCGCCTCCTCGGCCGGGCCGCCGGGGCGCAGCTCCGCGGCTGCTCCCTCACCGTCGAAGAGCTGCGCGCGGGCTAGACCGCCTGCCAGAGGCCGAGGCGGTTGCCCTCGGAGTCGAGGAAGCGGGCGAATCGCCCCCGCACACCGACCGCCACCACAGCGGCCTCGACGGCGCCCCCCGCGGCGACGATCCGTGCCAGGCACTCCTCGAGGCTGGCGCCGTCGACGTGGACGACGAGGAGCGGCTGATCGCCGACCTCACCGCCGGTGACCAGGCCGCCGTCGATCCCCCGTCGAGCCGGCGCCGCCGCATCCTCGACCGCCGCGCCGAGACGGAAGTAGGCCGGCCCCTCCCACTCCACCCTCTCGACCGCCCAGCCGAACACCTCGCCATAGAAACGCGCCGCCCGCGCCGCATCGCGGACGGGGATCTCAAAACGGCTGACCGAGGCACGCACGACGCCGACGAGGCTATCTCAGTCCCCGACCCCACCCTCGAAACACCCGACCACGGACTCAACAATCACCTGGCACCTTGCCGCCGACGACCTTCCCAACAATCACCTGGCACCTTCAAAAATCACCTGGCACCTCGCGACGGCACCTCGCCGCCCGGAGATTTACCGGCCCTTGGCCAGCAGAAATGGCCTGGCACCTCGCCATTAATCACCTGGCACCTCGATAGCACCTCGATAAATCATTGAAAACAAGTGGTTAGCGACGGCCGACGGAGGGGCTCACGACTCACCTGGCACCGGTCGAGATGGGCATAATGGCGGCTTGCTCGCCGACTTCTGCCTGCCTCCGACCCTCGCGGCTCCCGAGACGGCCCTCGCCGAGAGGGACGGCGTCTCCTATCGATCCGCCCGCTGGCGGCCCGAGGGGTTGGCGGGGCTGGTGCCCGAGCTGGCGCGCGGCGGGGCGGCGCTCCGCGCTCTCCCCGACGGCGACCTCCTCGCCGCCTGGGCGGCGACGGTCGAGGCGTTTCTCGACGCCGGCTCGCCGGAGCGGCGGGCGCTCGACGGTGCCCTCTCCCGGCTGACCGAGCTCTCCCCGCAGGGGCTCTCGGCCGGCCTCGAGGCGGTGCTCGGCGGCGTGCGGCGGCGGCCGGCGGCCGAGCTCCTGGCGCGCTCCCGCCAGCGGGGCGCCCCGCCGCCGGAGACGCCGGCCCTGGTCGTCCTCGCCGGCAACCTCCCCGCCCTGGCGGTGCAGCCACTCCTCCCCGCCCTCGCCCTCCGCCGCCCGGTGCTCCTCAAGTCGGCCTCCGCCGAGCCCCTCTTCGCCCCGGCGTTCCTCGCCGCCCTCGGCCGCCGCGAGCCGCGCCTCGCCGGCGCCGTCGGCGCCGCCGTCTGGGAGGGTGGCGAGGCGGAGCTGGAGGGTCCCCTCCTCGCCTGCGTCGGCCGGGTGCTCGCTTACGGCGGTGCCGGGGCGCTCGCCGACCTCGAGCGGCGCGCGCCGGGCAGGGTCGTCGGCTTCGGCCCCAAGCTCAGCCTGGCGGTGGTGGGGAGGGAGGTGGCGCCGGCGGCGGTCGCCGCCGGGCTAGCCCGCGACGTGGCGCTCTTCGATCAGCGCGGCTGCCTATCGATCGTCGCGGTGTATCAGGAGGAGTATGAGGAGACCTCGCAGGTGCGGTCCGCCGCTCTCGCCGCCGCCCTCGCCGGCTCTCTCGGCGAGTGGGCGCGCGTCTGGCCGCCGGGTCCCGCCGACGCCGCGGCGCTCGGCGCCGTGCAGCAGCTCCGGCTGACCGCCGCGATGCGGGGGACAACGATCTTCGGCGACGAGCGGTCGCCGGCCGCTGGGACGGTGGTGGTCGAGACCCGCGCGGAGCTGCGGCCGGCGATCGGCGCGCGGACCGTGGTCGTCCACCCGCTCGCCAGGCTCGACCGGCTGCCGGAGATCCTCGCTCCCTGGCGCGGCCGCCTGCAGGGCGCCGCGCTCGCCGGCGAGACCGCCTGGGCCATCGCGCCGCGGCTGGCGGAGCTCGGCGTCTCTCGCCTGACGCCGCCGGGCGACCTGCAGAGCCCCGACGCCGCGTGGACGAACGGCGGCATCGACCCGCTCGCCGCCCTCGCCTAGGGATCCGCCCGGGTTACCGCTTGCCGGCCGCCGGCTTCAGCAGGCGGACGAGGGCGACGTCGGGAGCGCCCCAGTCGTCGTTGCCGTAGAGGCGGCCGACCTCCTTGCCGCCGACCAGGACGACGCCGGTCGGCACCCCCTCGATCTTGTACTTCTTGGGCTCCGGTCCGCTCGCCAGCCCCTTCTCGGGGAGGCCGAAGTATTCGAAGTGAATCTTCGAGCCCTTGACGGCGTCCTCCACCCGCAGGATGCGCGGCACGTTGACGCGGCAGTGCGGGCACCACGAGCCGAAGAAGACGCGCACCGTCGCCGGGCCCAGCGTTTTCAGGGCCGCGACGGCCGGCGGGTTCGGCTCATATTGCTGGGCCCGCCGCGTGTAGTCGGGGCTGTAGGTCTTGAGATCGGCCGATGAGTGGAGGCCGAGGAGCACCGGCCGCGGCCGCAGCTCGACGGCGTGGCGGTCGATCTTGAAGCGGACGATGCCGTCGGAGCCGTAGGTGAACGGCCCCTGCGCCGCCAGCTCGGCGTCGGCCAGCAGGTCCACCGTGGCGTCCTTCTTCTTCATCACCTTCATGATGTTGACCGTGGCGACCGAGTCCTCGCCCTGGCGGACGAGCACCGGCGAGGGGAGCGCGCCGGTCAGGATGAGCACCGCGTGGGCGGTCTCGTTCTGGTACATCTCGGCGGTGGGGACGGCCTTGCCGTCGACCCACAGCGTGTAGTCCTCCATCGACTTGAAGTCGCGCAGCACGTTGTCGCTCGGCGCCGCCTGGGCGCGGACGCCGGCGGCGATGCCGGCGAGGAGGCCGGCGGCGAGGAGGGCTGCGACGGCGGGGCGGCGGAACGCTGGAGTCATGGTCGAAACCTCATGGGAGCTCTCATCGGGCCGGAGCCGGCGACGGCGGCAGCCCAGGATAGGTGCGGGTGACCCGGCCGTCCTCCACCACGAAGGAGCGCGGCAGGCGCCGGTAGAGCGGTTTCAAGAGCGCCGGCGGCGCCTCGGTGACCGGGAACGAGGGGCCGAAGCGCCAGCCGAAGGCCCTCCCCTGCTCGAGGCTGGCGCCGGCGAGGACGGCGAGGGGCGGCGCGCCGCCGCCGGTGACGTAGGCGTTGAGCGCGCGGACCGACTTCTGGAAGGCCGGGTCCTCGAGATCCGCCATCACCACCAGGTGCCGGCCGGAGGCGAGCTCGGGCGCCACGCCGTCGAGGCAGGCGCGCTCGCGGCCGCTGCCGGCGCAGAGGTCGGCGAGCCGTACGCCTGGCTTCAGGCGGGTCGCGAGATCGTCGAGCGGCAGCGAAGGGGACCGCCAGGCGAAGAGCATCGCCGCCACCGCCGCGGCGAGGGCGAAGGCGGCGCGCCCCCGCGGCGCCCGGCTCCCGGCGCGATCGCGGCCGACGAAGGCGAGCGCCAGGGCAGGCACGAGGAGCGCCATGTCCTGCCAGAAGGCCTCGGCCGGCGTGCGCGTCACCAGGTTGCCGAAGCAGCCGCAGCCGGCGTCGTCCGGCGCCACGCCATGGGCGCTCAGCCAGTAGACGCGGCCGGTGAGGAAGAGGAAGAAGAGGACGAGGGCGACCGCCGGGACGAGCACCCAGAGGCGGCGGACGCCGAGGACGAGCGCCACCCCGAGGCCGACCTCGAGCCCGATGGCACAGAGCGCCACGGCGATCGCCGGCAGCAGGCGGTCGAGACCGTCGGCGTGGACCTGGGTCGCGAAGCCCTGCGGATCGAGCGCCTTGGCCCAGGCGGCGACGAGCAGCACGAGGCCGAGGAAGACGCCGCCGGCGGTGCCGATCCACCACGCTATGCCGCGCCGCGATCTCTGCGCCGGGAGCGGGATCGCGCTCGCTGGGGGGATCGCCGCCGGTCGCTCCATGCATGAATCCTAACAGCCCGGCGGCGCGAAAACGCGGCCGCGGCTCGGCCGCCGCTCGGCCGGACGTGAGCTGTGTGGTTCTAGGCGCGGCGGCCGAGGCCGAGGCGCTCGGCGAGGCGCTGCAGGAGGCCGGTCGGCGGCGGCGGCGGATGGAGCGGCGGCAGCGGGCCGGAAGGGGTCCGCTCGACCTGGCGCACAGACATCGGCAGCTCGGCGAGCGCCGGCGGCTCTTCGGTCGGCGCATCGGCCGCATCGGCTGGTGGCAGTGCGCCGGCTGCGCTCGCCGAGTCTGCGGGCGGCGGCGGCGAGACCGAGGCCCGCGTCGGCGGCGACGGCTGGGGCGCCGGAGAGGCGGGAGAAGACGAGGTCGAGTGCGACTCCCGCGCCGCCGCCTGCGGCCCGAGCGGGGGGGCGCCGGCGGGGGCCGCGGGCGCGCCGGCTTTCTGGCGGAAGGTCGTCTGCTCCCAGGAGGCGGAGCCAGCGCCGAGAACCTCGCCGACCGGCAGCACCTCGCCCAGGCCCACGGCCTCCGACCGCCGCGGCAGGCGCGCCGCGCCGAGATCGGCGCCGCAGAGCGGGCAGGCGGCCGCGGCGCCGTCGACCGGCCGGCCGCAGGCGGGGCAGAAGGCGGCGCCGTCGGAGGCCGCCGCCGCCGGCGCGGCGCCGGGGCGGGCGCGGCGCAGGTAGAGGGCCGTCTCGCCGATCACCACCCGGTCGCCCTCGGCGAGCGGCGTCTCGCCGTCGAGGCGCGCGCCGTTGACGTAGCTGCCGTTGCTCGAGCGCAGGTCCTGCAGGGTGACGCGGCCGGCCTGCACCGACATCAGCGCATGGCCGCGGCTGACGCTGGGATCGCGCAGCACCACCCCGCAGCCGCGGCTGCGGCCGATGGTCACCTCGCCCTCGCGGAGGTCGATGCGGCGACCCTCGACCTCGAGATACCAGGCTTCGACGCTCGCGATGGTCACGTCCTCCACACCACGGTCAGGGCCGAGCGCACGGGTTACCGCCTTGAGTACGATACCCCGATCATAGCAGACATCGCGCCGCCAACCCGTTGATTATGAAGCGCTGTCGAAGCGGTCGTGGACCGCCGGCCGCGCCGGTCCTGGGGCCGTTTGGTTCCGAGGACGGTCGACCCAACGGACCCCGACCGCAACACGCCGTCAGCGCGCCGCGGCGAGCGCCGGCTCGGGCCAGTGCAGATGGCGGCGCAGCTCGTCGGCGGTGGGGCCGGCGCCGCGGTCGAGGAACGGCTCGAGCGGCCCCGAGTAGAGCAGCTCGCCGCCGTGGATGCCGCCGCCCGGCCCGAGGTCGACGATCCAGTCGGCGCGGGCGATCAAGTCCGGGCTGTGCTCGACGACGACGACGCCGTCGCCGCGCTGCACCAGGCGGCGCAGCGTGTGGTAGAGGACGTCGATGTCGGCGAGATGGAGGCCGGTCGTCGGCTCGTCGAAGAGGAACAGGCGCTGCCCGTCGGCCGCCGGCCGATCGAGGAAGCTGGCCAGCTTCAGCCGCTGCGCCTCGCCGCCGGAGAGCGTCGAGGTCGGCTGGCCGAGCCGCAGGTAGCCGAGGCCGACGTCCACCAGGGTGCGCAGCCGGCGGCAGAGCCGCCGCTCGGCGGCGAAGACCTCGAGCGCGCTGTCGACGGTCAGGTCGAGCACCTCGGCGATGCTGCGGCCGCGCAGACGGACCGCCAGCACCTCGGAGCGGAAGCGCCGCCCCTGGCAGATCTCGCACGGCACGGTCACCGGCGCCATGAACTGCATGTCGACCTCGGTCACCCCCGTCCCCTCGCAGGCCGGACAGCGCCCGCGGTCGACGTTGAAGGAGAAGTGGGCGGCGGTGATGCCGCGCGCGCGGGCGTCGGCGGTGGCGGCGAAGAGCTTGCGGATCTCGTCGTACGCCTTGAGGTAGGTGACCGGGTTGGAGCGGCTGGAGCGGCCGAGCGGGCGCTGGTCGACCAGGGTGACGTCGGCGAGCCCGCCGAGGCCCACCAGCTCGTCGACCTCGCCCGGATCGACATCGACCACCCCGCGCGACCGCTGGTAGGTGCCGTAGAGGACGTTCTCGACCAGCGTCGACTTGCCCGAGCCCGAGACGCCGGTGACCGCCACCAGGGCGCCCAGCGGCAGCTCGACGTCGATCCCCTGGAGGTTGTGGGCGCGGGCGCCGCGGATGGCGATGCGCGGCAGCCCGGCGAGCTCGTCGTCGAGCGAGTCGCGGCCGCGCTCGCGGCGAAAGCGGGCGCTGTGCTGGCGCGCCGGCGTCGGCGGACGCTCGCGCAGATACTTGCCGGTGAGCGAGCTCTCGCAGGCGAGGATCGTTGCGATCGGACCCTCGGCCACCACGTAGCCGCCGTGCTCGCCCGCCGCCGGGCCGAGGTCGATGATGTGGTCGGCGCCGGCGATGATGGTGCGGTCGTGCTCGACGACGAGCACCGTGTTGCCGCGCCGCGCCAGGTCGCGCAGCAGGTCGAGGAGGCGAGCGCTGTCCTGCGGATGGAGGCCGATGGTCGGCTCGTCGAGGACGTAGAGCGTGCTGGTGAGCCCCGAGCCGAGCGCCGCCGCGAGATGGATGCGTTGCGTCTCGCCGCCGGAGAGAGTGCGCGCCTGGCGGTCGAGGGTCAGGTAGTCGAGCCCGACGCGGTGCAGCACCTCGACCCGCTCGCCGAGCTCCTCCAGGAGGTGCCCGGCGATCTCGCGCTGGCGCGGCGAGAAGGGCTGCTCGCGGAGCCAGGCGCGCAGGCGCTCGACGCTCATCCCGGTGAGCTCGGGGAGGGTGCGGCCGGCGAGGCGGACGGCGAGCGCGTCGGGCTTCAGGCGCGCGCCGCCGCACTGCGGGCAGACGGTGTAGGAGCGGTAGCGGGCGAGGAGCACCCGCACATGGACCTTGTAGGTGCGCCCCTCGAGCCAGGAGAAGAAGCCGGCGAGGTTGACGAACTTGCCCTCGCCGCTCCACACCCACTCGCGGCTCGCCGCCGGCAGCTCCTGCCAGGGGACGTCCAGGGGGATCTTCCGCCGCTTGGCGGCGGCGTAGAGCTCCTCGTAGAGTTCCTCGTAGGCCGGCGTGTTCCACGGCGCGATGGGGCGCTCGGCGAGCGAGCGGCGCGGATCGGGGATCACCCGCCCGCGGTCGATGCCGATCACCCGGCCGAACCCCTGGCACTCGGGGCAGGCGCCGAGCGGCGAGTTGAAGGAGAAGAGGGGCGGCGTCGGCCGGCGGACGACGGTGCCGCAGACCGGGCAGGCGAGCTCGCGGCTGTAGTGGCGCACCGCTCCCGCGGCGCCGCGCACCTCGACCCGTCCGCCGGCCGCGGCGGCCAGCCGGTAGGCCTCCTCGAGCGTCGAGGTCACCCGCGCCTGGCTCTCCTCGCCGGAGCGGAAGCGGCCGAGGACGAGCGGCAGCGGATCGAGCGCCGCCGGCCAGCCGGCGCCCACCTCGATGGCCTCGACCGCCTCGACGGCTTCGATCTCAGCCGCCGTGCCGGCGGCCTCCGCGGCCGGCGCCCTGCCTTCGCCGCCTTCGATCAGCCGGCGGCGGAAGCCCTGGCGCACCAGCTCGTCGAGCGCCTCGCCGGCGCGGCGGGCGGGCCGCGGCAGGCGGACGACGACGACGAAGCGCTCGCCGGCGGCGCCGCCGGCGAGCTCCGCCGCCGCCGACGACGGCGAATAGCTCGCCACCGGCCCGTGGCCGAGCGGGCAGACCACCTCGCCGAGATGGGTGTAGAGGAGGCGCAGCACGTCGTGCACCTCGGTGATCGTCCCCACCGTCGAGCGGGCGTTGCGCACCGCGTTCTTCGCCTCGAGGGCGACGGCGGGGAGGATGTTGCGGATGGCATCGACCGGCGGTCGCTCCATCTGGTCGAGGAACTGCCGCGCGTAGGTCGACATCGACTCGACGAAGCGGCGCTGCCCCTCGGCGAAGAGGGTGTCGAAGGCGAGCGACGATTTGCCGGCGCCCGACGGGCCGGTGACGACGGTCACCGCGCCATGCGGAACGCGGCAGTCGACCCCCTTCAGATTGTGCGTGCGGGCGCGCTCGATCTCGATCGCAGTGCGGAATGCCATCGGCTCGCCACCGTCAACGCGCCGGGCGCGCGGTGGATTCCCGCCCGCGCCCCTCGGCCGCCTCAGGGCGGCTCGGGCCGCAGGCCGTCGACCCGCGCGGCGCCACCGCCGCCGTCGGCCGGCGCGCGGTCGGGCGGGCGGCGGTCGTCGCGCCGCTCGCGCTGATCGCCACGGTCGCCATGATTGCCGCGGTCGCCGCCACCGTCGCCGTCGGCCTCCGGGGGCGGCCGCTGCTCCTGGCGCGGGCCGACACCGAAGACGCGCCGCAGCCAGCTGCGGAAGGGGTGCTCGCGCGGTGCCGCGCGCGCCGCGTCGGGCGCCGCGGCGCCGAGGCGGCGGTCGACGCCCGCGCCGTCGCCGATCGAGCCGGCGCCGGCCTCGTCGACCGACGACGTCGGCGCCTGGGCGAGGAGATCCGGCGACCAGCCTTGGTGCTGGTTGCAGAGCTCGGTCGGCACCTCGCCGGCGGGGTAGACCTCGGTCAAGACCGACGGGCAGTACTCGGTCGCCAGGTACCCCGTCGAGGGGTCGATCACCGCCGTCGAGATGCCGGAGGGCTGGGAGAAGGTGCGGTAGCCGCCGGGCGGCCGCACGGCGACGACGAAGCGGCTCCAGACGGGGAGCGCGCCGCGGGCGCCGGAGAGGCCGGTCGGCGCGTTGTCGTCGTAGCCCACCCACACCGCCGTGGCGCGGTCGGGCGAGTAGCCGGCGAACCAGCTGTCCCGCTGGTCGTTGGTGGTGCCGGTCTTGCCGGCGAGATCTCCCTCGACCCCCATGGCGCGGGCGGAGTGCCCCGTGCCGCGGTCGAGAACGCCCTGCAGCATCGAGGTGACGAGGTAGGCGGTCTGCGGCGACAGCGCGCGCTCGGGCTCGGCCAGCGCGGCGCCGGCGATCGCCTTGCCGTGGCGGTCGCGGACGGCGACGAGGGCGTGCACGGGCGGCCGCACGCCGGCCCTGGCGAGCGTCGCGTAGACCGTCGCCAGCTCGACCGGCGTCACCGCCGCAGAGCCCAGGGCGACGGCGGGGACGGCGTCCATCGGCTCGTCGATCCCCATCTTGTGCGCCAGCTCGACGATCGGCGGCAGGCCGACCTGCAGCGCCAGGCGCGCCGTCGCCAGGTTGTAGCTGTGCTCGATCGCCGTGCGCGCCGAGACGATGCCGTGGAAGTCGCCGTCGTCGTTCTTCGGCGTCCACTCGCGGTTTCCCACCTGCAGGGTGAGCGGCGAGTCGTCGAGAAAAGTCGCCGGCATGGCGCGCTTGTGCTCGAACGCCGCGGCGTAGACGATCGGCTTGAATGAGCTGCCCGTCTGGCGGTGCGCCTGCCCGGCGCGGTCGAACTGGCTGGCGGCGTACTGGCGGCCGCCGACATAGGCGAGGATGCCGCCGCTCTGCGGGTCGAGGGAGACGAGAGCCGCCTGCAGCGGCCCTCCCGGGTGGCGCCGGCCTCCCTTGTCGAGGCCGGCGAGGCTGGTCTCGACGGCGTGCTGCGCCGCCTGCTGGTCGCGCCAGTCGAGGGTCGAGAAGAGCGTGTAGCCGGCGTCCGCCAGCTCGGCGACGCCGAAGCGGCGCTCGGCCTCCTGCGCCGCGGCATCGGCGAAATAGGGCGTCCGCCGGCGGACGATCGGCTCCGGCGCCACGACGATCGGCGCCTCCATCGCCTGCGCCGCGCGCCCCTCGTCGACCAGGCGGAGCTTGGCCATGCGGCCGAGCACCCAGTCGCGCCGCTCGCGCGAGCGGTCGGGATGATCGATCGGCGAGTAGACCGCCGGCGAGCTGATCATGCCGGCGAGCACCGCCGACTCCGGCAGGTCGAGCTGGCTCACCTCCTTGCCGAAGTAGGCCCGCGCCGCGGCACCGACGCCCATCAGGTTCACCCCGCCGCTCGCCCCCAGGTAGATCTCGTTCAGGTACGCCTCGAGGATCTGCTTCTTCTGGAAGCGGCTCTCGAGGAGGAGGGTGAGGATGACCTCGCGGAGCTTCCTGGTGAGCGTGCGCTCCTGGCTCAGGTAGAGGTTCTTCACCAGCTGCTGGGTGAGGGTGCTGCCGCCCTGGCGGATGCCGCGGCCGCGCATGTCGACCCAGGCGGCGCGCACGACGCCGGTGACCGAAATGCCGGCGTGGGTGAAGAAGTCCTCGTCCTCGGCGGCGAGCACGGCGCCGACGAGATCCTGCGGCACCTCGGCGACCGCCACCGGGCGGCGCTCCTTGAAGTCGTCGCCGTAGTACGAGGCGAGGAGGGGCGGCTCGAGGGTCAGCGCGTCGACCGCGCCGCCGTTCCGGCGCAGCGCCGCGACGCGGCTGCCATGGAGCTCGATGTCGGCCATGCCGCCGCCCTGCCCGGCCTCGCCCTCGGGGCGGGGGAAATCGCGCAGGTGGACGGCGAGGCCGCCCCTGATCGAGCGGTAGCAGCCGACCGGCAGCGGCCCGGCACCGGGGTCGGCGCGGTAGCCGCCCGACTTGAGCTCGGCGACGAGGCGCTCGAGGCCGCAGAGGCTCCCCACGGCGAGCCGGGTGGGCTGAGCGTAGAGGCGCGACGGCTGGCGATAGGTGATGTCATCGAACTGGCTGGTGAGGCGCCAGAACGGCCCGAGGACGGCGATGCCGGCCGCCGTCGCGACCGCCAGGACGGCGATGGCGAGGAGCGGCCAGCGCCGCCGGAGGAAGCCCGGAGGCCGACTGGAAGTGCTGCTCTTGCCAGGCATTAGGGCTTCGGCGCGGCGGACCGCCGCGACCGCTCGGCGGCTGCCCGAGGCGATGGCGAACGACCGGCCGCAGGGGCTGGCTGCAAGAAGTGCTCCACGGCCGCGCCGGCGGCCGGAGCGAGCGCCGCGGCGAGGGTTCGAGAGGATGCCGGCCAGTGCTCGACTGACGGCTTCGGGGACGGCGCGTGGCACGACAGTTGCTCTTTTCGTCGAACGAGAACGACGCGTGGACGAGACGAACGATCGCCGTCGACGACGCCGACTGGGACCGATCGACAAGCCGACAAACCAGCGGACCAACCATCGCGCGACGAGGAGGAAATCATGGGCATTCTCATCTACCTGATCATCGGCGGGCTCATCGGCTGGATCGCCAGCATCATCATGCGGACCGACGCCCAGCAGGGCATCATCCTGAACGTCGTGGTGGGCGTCGTCGGCGCGCTGATCGCCGGCTTCCTGGTCGCCCCGCACCTCGGCACCGGCACCATCAACAGCGGCGACTTCTCCATCGCCGGGCTGCTCGTCTCGCTGGTGGGCGCCATCATCCTGCTCGCCATCGTCAACCTCTTCCGCCGCGGCGCGGTGCGCTGAGCGGCGAGCTCTCGAGCGAGGAGGCCGGCGTCCCCGGCCTCCTCGGCCCTTCCCCGTCGCCACCGTCCCCGATCGCCTGATCGTCAACGCCCGACCGCCGGCGCGACGGTGAAGTATCGACGGCGGGCTATCCACACACAAGCCCTCGCCCCGATTCTCCAGGTCTCGCCGGCCCGATCGCGTCTCGCGCTAGACTTCCCGCCCTGCGCCCGCGCGGCCCGGCTGGCGCGCGAGCCTCCTCGGAGCGGGAATGGCCTACTTCCGCAACATCGGCGAGCAGCTCCAGCTCGAGAAGCCCGTGAGCTCGAAGCCGTGGGCGACCGTCTGGCGCGCGGTCGATCCGGCCCGCGGCACGCCCGCCGGCGGCTCGGCACGGGTGGCGGTGAAGCTCATGCCGATGGCCGGCGGCCCCGAGAGCGCGCCGGGCTTCGTGCGCGGCATGGCGGTGCTGCAGGCGCTCTCCCACCCCGGCCTGCCGGCGCTGGCCGATTTCGGTTTCACCCCCGACGCCAAGGCCTTCTTGGTCTTCGATTGGATGGACGGCCGGTCGCTGGACGCTCTGGCCGGTGGCTCGCCGACGCAGATCCTCCCCGCGCTTTCGCAGGCGATCGCCACCGTGGCGGCGCTCGAGCGCGCCGGGCTCGCCCACCACAACCTGTCGCCCGACAACCTCTTCCTCGCCACCCGGCCCGCGGGCGTGCAGGTGGTGCTCACCGGCCTCGGCACGCCGCTGCTGCGGCCGGCCGAGGCGCGCGTCGCCGGCGGCGGCGGCGCGGCGAGCTTCGCGGCGCCGGAGATCGGCACCGCGGCGGAGACCGCCGCCGGCACCGCCGCCGACGTCTACTCGCTCGCCCTCGTCGCCTGCGTGCTCCTCGGGGCGCGCGTGCAGGGCGCCGAACAGGCGGCGCCCGCCGTCTCGCTGCCGCTCGGCGTCCGTTTCGAGCTCGAGGACGACCAGGCGCTGGTGGCGGCGCTGGCGCGCGCCCTCGCCCGCGATCCCCACGCCCGCCCCTCCTGCGCCGAGATGCGCGAGGCGTTCCACCTGGCGCTCCCCGACGCCCCCGGAGCGCGGCCGGCGGCGGCGCAGGAGACCCGGCTGGTGCTCACCCCGATGCCGGACGACACCCTCCTCGTCGCCGCCCGCGCGAGCGCCGACACGATCGGATCGGCGGCGGCCGCCGCCGCACTGCAGGCCGAGCCGGCGGCGCCGCACGACCCCGGCGACGACACCAATCCGGTCTTCTTCGAGGAGGCCGTGCAGCAGGCACTGCAGGCGGTGACGGCACCGATCGCCGCACCGCCCGCCCAGCCGACAACCGCGCCGACGACCGCAACGCCGGCCACGAAGCCGACCGCTCCGATCCCGCCGGCGGCGGCAGCAGCAACCGCGGTCCCGGAGGCGGCGGTCGACGAGCTGCCGCCGCTCCCCGAGCTGCCGCCGCTCGAGACCGACCTCTTCACCTTCCACGATCCGGACGCTGCGTCGCCGCTCACCGTGGAGCCCGCACCACGACCGGCGCCGGCGGTCGCCCCGGATCTCGCCCCACCCAGCGTTCCGCACATCGCCCCACCGAGCGCTCCACCCAGCGCGCCGGTCGCCCTCGGCAGCGCCCCCATTCCGCCGACGACCCAGCCGACTCCGGCCCCGGCGCGAGCCATCGAGACGCCGCCGACCGCGCTGCTCCCGGCGGCCGTGCCGGCCCACCGGCGCCGCGGTCTCGTCGCCGCTGCCACCGCGGGCGCCCTCCTCCTCGCCCTGGCTGCCGCCGGCGCCCTCTGGCTGGCGCACGGCTCCGGCGGGCCAGCGGCCGGCTCGGCTGCCGGAGCCACACCGGCGCCGCCCACCGCTCGACCGGCCTCACCGCCGCCCCCGGCGGCCGCCATGGCCTCCACTCCACTGCCCCTCCCCGCGGCGCTCGCCGACGCCGCCGCGGCCTTCGCCGATGGCCGCGACGCCGACGCCCGCACGGCCCTGGCCGGCCTCGGCGACGAGAAACGCGGCCCGGCGGCAATGCCGGTGGTGCCGGCGGAAGCCTGCGCCGCCTACCTCTCCCTCGGCGCCGCCCTCGACGCCGCCGGACGCGAGCGCGTGGCAGGCGGCTCGGGCGACCTGCGTCGTGCCCTGCGCGCCGGCGATCTGGCGCAGCTCCGCGCCGCGGTGCGCGGCCTGACCGCCGCCGAGCGCGCGGCGCTCCGCGACAGCCCGGGCCTCTCCCGCGACCTCGCCCAGGCCCGCCGCGCGCTCGACCTCGCCGGCCGCCTGGAGCAGGCGGAGAAGGGCGGCGACCGGCTGCAGACGATCGCTCTCGCCGCCGACCTCGCCGCGGCGCTGCCGCGCGACGCCGACGCGCCGGCCGCCCGCGAGAGGGCCGCGGCGGCGATCGAGGCGGATGCCGAGACATTCTTCCAGGGCGGCTCCGTCGACGCCGCGCTGGCGCGGATCGAGGCGCTCCGCCGCGCCTGGCCGGAGCGGCCCGGCCTCGCCGAGCGCGCGGCGCGCTACGGCGCCGAGCAGCGCTCCGACCAGGGCCTGCAGGGCGTCCTCGCTCAGGCCGCCGCGGCGGAGTCGCGCAAGCGGCCGGACGAGGGGCTCGCCATCCTCCGCGAGGCGAAACCCAACGACCGCTACGAGGCGCGCTTCCGCGACGCCCGCGGGCGCCTGGAGCGCCAGCTCGCCAGCCTCGACAAGGCGCCGCCGCAGATCCGCTTGGAATCGCCGGCGGCCGAGTACGACAAGGGCGCCGCCGCCCATCTCGCCTTCCAGGTGACCGACGACTTCGCCGTCAAGTCGGTCGCCGTCCGCGCCCGCGCCGAGGGGACGGCGGCCTACGTCGACCTGCCGGTCGCTCACGGCGCCGCCGCCTACACCGCCGAGGTGCCGCCGGCGCTGCACCAGAACCGCACCATCGAGTTCTACGTCGTGGCGACCGACACCTCCGGCCACCGCGGCGAGCTGGGCACCGCGCAGTCGCCGCAGCGCCTGCGGCGCAAGAAGTGGTACGAGAAGCTGCTCAACAAGAAGCCCGGCGAGGGCTGAGCTCGCCGCGCGGACGCCTCGCGGACGGCGCCCGGTTTTCGTCTGGTATCATTCACGGCCCATGATTGCGGTCTCCGATCTCGGCAAATCCTTTGGCTACCAGACCCTCTTCAGCGGGGCCTCGATCCAGTTCAACCCCGGCAGCCGCTATGGCCTCGTCGGCGCCAACGGCTCCGGCAAGTCGACCTTCCTGCGCATCCTGGCGGGCGAGGAGCCCGCCTCCGAAGGCACCCTCTCGATGCCCAAGCGGATCAAGCTCGGGGTCCTGAAGCAGGACCATTTCCGCTACGAGGAGATGCCCATCCTCGAGGTCGCCATGATGGGCAACCACGAGGTATGGGAGGCGATCGTCGAGAAGGAGGCGCTCCTCGCCAATTCGCACGAGACCTTCGACGCCGAGCGCTATGCCGACCTCGAGGACACCATCGTGCGCCACGACGGCTATACCCTCGAGGCGCGCGCCGGCGAGGTGCTGGAGGGGCTCGGCATCCCCACCGAGATCCACCGCCAGGCGCTCTCCACGCTCTCAGGCGGCTTCAAGCTCCGCGTGCTGCTCGGCCAGGTGCTCGCCGCCGATCCCGACGCGCTGCTCCTCGACGAGCCCACCAACCACCTCGACATCCTGTCGATCCGCTGGCTGGAGAAGTTCCTCGACGCCTACAAGGGCTGCGCCATCGTCATCTCGCACGACCACCGCTTCCTCGACAACATCTGCACCCACATCGTCGACGTCGACTATGAGACGGTGATGCTCTACCACGGCAACTACACCGCCTTCGAGGCCGCCAAGCACGCCGAGCGCGACCGCAAGGAGGCGGAGATCGGCAAGCGCGAGAAGCAGATCGCCGATCACCAGGCGTTCGTCGACCGCTTCCGCGCCAAGGCCACCAAGGCGCGGCAGGCGCAGAGCAAGATCAAGATGATCGAGAAGATCGTCATCGAGAAGCTGCCGCAGACCTCGCGCCGCTACCCCAACTTCCACTTCAAGCAGCGGCGGCCGAGCGGCCGCCAGGTGCTCGCCATCGAAGGGATCTCCAAGGCGTACGGCGCCAAGCGGGTGCTCGAGGACGTGACGCTCCGCATCGACCGCGGCGACCGCGTCGCCATCATCGGCCCCAACGGCATCGGCAAGTCGACGCTGCTGAAGATCGCCGTCGGCCAGCTCGCGGCCGACGCCGGCAAGCTCGAGTGGGGCTACGAGACCCATCCCGGCTACTTCTCGCAGGACCACAACGAGCTCGCCGGCGCCGGCAAGCAGACCGTCGAGGCGTGGCTCTGGGAGTCGGTACCGGGCGAGTCGATCGGCTTCATCCGCGGCAACCTGGGCCACGTGCTGTTCTCCGGCGACGACGTCAAGAAGACCTGCCAGAGCCTCTCCGGCGGCGAGTCGGCGCGCCTCGTCTTCGCCAAGCTCTCGGTCACCCAGCCCAACGTGCTGGTGCTCGACGAGCCCACCAACCACCTCGACCTCGAGGCCATCGAGGCGCTCGTCGAGGGGCTGAAGAGCTACGACGGCACGCTCGTCTTCGTCTCCCACGACCGCTGGTTCGTGTCGCAGCTCGCCGACCGCATCATTGAGATCTCGCCCAAGGGGCTGCAGGACTTCCCCGGCACCTACGAGGAGTACATCGACCGCCTGGGCGACGACCACCTCGACGCCGAGGCCGTGCTCCGCGTCAAGCGCGCGCAGCAGAAGAAGCAGAAGGCCGCCGGCAACGGTGGCGGCACGATGCCCGAGCGCGAGCGCCTGGCGCGCCAGAAGGAGCTCGCCAAGCGCCGCGACGAGCTGACCGCCAAGGTCGAGAAGGCCGAGGCGCGCGTCCATGAGATCAACGAGCTCTTCTGCGATCCCACCTTCTTCGACCGCACCTCGCGCGACAAGGTGAAGAAGCTCGAGGACGAGCAGAAGCGCCTCGGCACCGAGGTCGAAGGTCTCATGGGCCAGTGGGAAGAGGTCGAGACCGAGCTGACGGCCCTGCAGCCGTAGCGCAGAGCCTCCGCAGGCCAGCGCCGTCCTACCTCGCTTCCCCAACCGTCACACGAAGCCGGATTCATCCGGCGCCTCTCATAGCACGGGCATTCATGCCCGTGCGGGGCCGCGCCACCGCGTCACCAACGGGAACTTGGGGCGACCGGTGCTGCGGAAGCCGCGGACCGACCCGGGCCAAGGATGTCGCGGTAGGGGCGGTTCGACGCCGTGCCACGCCCGCACGGGCATGAATGCCCGTGCTATGAGAGGCGCTGGACAAATCCAGCTTGACCCAACAGCACCGGTTTGCCGCGACCGGAACGATGAAGGAACCGGAGCGGGCTACAATCCGCCGATGCCCGAGGCCAGCTCGAAGTCCGCCGCCGTGCCGGCGGCGAAGCGGCCGGGCACCTGGGTGAGCCTGCGCCGCGCGATGACGTCGTGGCGGACGGCGTCGGTGACGCTGCTGTCGTTCTCCTCGGGGCTGCCGCTCGGCCTGGTGTGGATCGCCATCCCCGACTGGCTGAAGAAGAGCGGCGTCGACATCCGCGTCGTCGGCCTGGTCACCCTGGCGCAGGCGCCGTGGACGTTCAAGTTCCTCTGGTCGCCGCTGATGGACCGCTACGCGCCACCCTGGCTCGGACGCCTCGGCCGGCGGCGCGGCTGGGCGGCCCTGGCGCAGGTGGCGCTCTTCGCCCTCACCCTGGGGCTCGCCGGGGTCGGCGGCCGGCCGGACGCGCCGTGGATCATCGGCGCCCTGGCGCTCGCCATCGCCTTCGCCTCCGCCACCCAGGACATCGCCATCGACGCCTACGCCGTCGACGTGCTCCGGCCGGACGAGCAGGCGGTCGCCGTGGGGGCGCGGATCGCCGTCTACCGGGTGGCGATGCTGGTCGCCGGCGGCCTCGCCATCACCCTCGCCGGCAGGTACTCGTGGCCGGCGGTCGACGTCGGCCTGGCGCTCCTCTACCTGCCGATGCTCGCCGTCACCTGGCGCGCGCCGGAGCCGGAGGATGCCGGGCGAGCGCCGCGCAACCTCAAGGAAGCCGTCTGGTACCCCTTTCTCGGCTTCCTGTCGCGCCACCGCGCGCTCGAGATCCTCGCCTTCGTCTTCCTGTACAAGCTCTCCGACAACTTCGCCCAGGCGCTACAGCGGCCGTTCCTCGTCGACATGGGCTACAGCGACTTCGACCGCGGCGTCGCACTCGCCACCATGG
The DNA here is from genome assembly GCA_963755825.1 of uncultured Acidobacteriota bacterium. GTDB lineage: Bacteria > Acidobacteriota > Thermoanaerobaculia > Multivoradales > UBA5704 > DATBQN01. Next base: position 548,424 of record CAVWLA010000003.1, read on the forward strand.
GGACCGCCGGCACCCTGACCGGCGTCTTCCTCGGCGGCTCGCTCACCGCCGTGCTCGGGCTCGGCCGCTCACTGTGGGTCTTCGGCATCCTGCAGTGCTTCGCCAACATCGGCTTCGTGCTGCTGTCGCTGCAGCACGGGCCCGACCGGCCGCTCCTCTACGGCGCCGTCGTCTTCATGTATCTCGCCGACGGGCTGGGGACGGGCGCCTTCTCGGTGCTCCTCCTGCGCATGACGCAGAAGCGCTTCTCGGCCACCCAGTACGCCCTCTTCTCCAGCCTCTTCGGCCTGCCGCGCCTCCTCTGCGGGCCGCTCTCCGGCTTCGCCGTCTATGCCGTCGGCTGGACCGACTTCTTCTGGTTCTCGATCGCCGCCGGCATCCCCGGCCTCCTCATGCTGTCGCGCTTCGTCCCCTGGCGGGCGCGCGAGCCGGTGTTCAGCGTCGAGGAGCCGGTGGTGCGCCGGCCGCTCCGCGGCGGCGAGCTGGCCTGGCGCGGCGGCGCCGGCGCCCTCGCCGCGGGCGCCGTGGCGGCGGCGACCATCGCGCTCCTCGCCGCTCTGCGCGGCATCAAGGAGCGGCAGACCTTCGACTTCGCGACGCCGCTCGCCGCCCTCCTCCACCCCGCTGGCATCGGCGGCTGGCTGACCTTGACCGGCCTCGCCGTCTTCGCTCTGGTCTGCGGCCTCTTCACCGCCGCCGTGGCCGCCGCCCGCCACGGCGCCGGCGCCGAGCTGGCGGACGAATGCGCCACTTGAGGCAGGCGTCTCGCTTCAGGGCTTCCGCTTCTCTCCCAGCAGCTCGGCCGCCGGCGGCAGCGGGCGGCCGCTGCGGCGCTGCCACCCCTCCGCCAGGCTGCCGGCGGTGAAGAAGAGGGCGAGGCCGACGACGAGGTAGACGATGCGGGTGACGAGGTCGAGCGTGCGGCCGTTCGACCACCAGGGGCCGCTGAAGGCGCCGCCCGCCGATCCCGAGATCATGTAGACGATGAGCTGCGGCAGCTGCCCCATCGCCCAGGCCAGCCCGAGGAGCGCGAAGCCGAGGGCGGGGATCTCGGCGCCGCTGCCGGCGAGCGAACGTCCGCCGGCCACCCGCAGCATGCGGGCCGCGATCTGCCGGCGGTTGGCGATGAGGAGGACGCCCAGGGCGAGGCCGGTGAGGCCGGAGGCGAAGAAGCCCATCTCGCGCGCCGAGGTGAAACCGGCGTTGCCGGGAGTCTGCGCCGAGGCGACCGCCCACGGCAGGAGGGCGAGCCCCTCCGTCAGCCGCGAGACGCCGACCGCCGCGACACCGAGAGCGCCGAGGTCCCAGGCGAGCGTCGGGGAGGCGGCCCGCGGGTCGGCCCCGGCTTCCGGCTGGCGCGGCTCGCCGAACACCCAGCGGGCGAGGCGACCGCGGGAGAGAATGGCGAGCGTCCCCCCGGCGAGAAAGAGGATCGCGAGCGCCACGTTGGGGCCATTGAGCAGCCCCGACGGCGCGGCGCCCGCCGGGCCGCCGCCGCCCCAGGGGATGAGGAGGAGCAGGCGGGAGAGGCCGCCGACGAGGAGCTCGATCCCCACGTAGGCCCAGAAGACGATGGCGAAGTCGCGTCGGGTCATCTCGCTCTCCTGTCGTTCGATTCCATTCCAAGAATGGCGCGCCGGCACGGACCGCGCGCAAGCTCCGCCGCGCATGCTCCGCCTCGATTCCGGATGCCCGCTTCGATGGAGGCGCGACTCTAACCTCTCGCTGCGGATTCTGCTGCGACCCGCCGGGCCGGATGCTGCTCCGGCCGCGGCGAAAACTGCCGTGCTATGTTGCTCCGCACCCGGCGAGGCCGGCCGTCCGAGACCTCGCCCCGAGACCTCGCCAGGAGCGCTCCGATGACCGTCTCCACCCCCCGCGGCACCCCCGATTCACCCGCTCTCGCCGCCAGACCGCCGTCGTCGCGCGCCGTCATCGACGGGGCGATCGTCGATCTCCAGAGCCGCAAGCGGGCATGGACGGCGGTGGCGCCGGCGGAGCGGTCGGCGCTCGCCGGCGAGCTCACGAAGCGCTTCCTCGCCGTCGCCGACCGCTGGACGGCGGCGTGCGAGCGGGCGGAGCGGATCGATCCGCGGCGGAGCGGGGCGGGGGAAGAGGCGCTCGTCGGACCTTACTTCATCCTCCGCAACCTGCGCCTCCTGCGGCGATCGCTCGACGACATCGCGCGGAGCGGCCTGCCGCGCATTCCGGGACCGATCCGCCGGCGGACGGAGAGCGGGCAGGTCGTTGCCCGTGTCTTCCCGCAGGATCTCTACGACCGCCTCTTCTACACCGGCGTCACCGCCGAGGTCTGGATGGAGCCGGGGGTGACGCCGGAGAGCCTGCCGGAGACCCTCGCCACGGCCTATCACCAGGCCGACCGGCCGGGCGGCGTCTGCCTCGTGCTCGGCGCCGGCAACGTCTCCTCGATCGGCCCGATGGACGCCTTCTACAAGCTCTTCGTCGAGGACCGGGTCGTCCTCTACAAACCGAATCCGGCGAACGCCTACCTCGGGCCGCTGGTCGAAGAGGCCTTCGCGCCGCTCGTCGAGCGCGGCTTCTTCCGGCTCGTCGACGGCGGCGCCGACGTGGGCGCCTACCTCTGCGGCCACCCCGGCGTCGACGAGATCCACATCACCGGCTCCGACAAGACCTACGAGGCGATCGTCTTCGGCAGCGGCCCCGAGAGCGAGCGGCGCCGGCGCGAGAACCGGCCGCTCGCGACCAAGCCGGTCTCCGCCGAGCTCGGCAACGTCAGCCCGGTGATCGTCGTCCCCGGCCCGTGGAGCGACGGCGACCTCGCCTACCACGGCGAGAACCTGGCGACGATGCTCACCAACAATGCCGGCTTCAACTGCAACGCGGCGCGGGTGATCGTCACCCACGCCGGCTGGAGCGAGCGCGAGCGCCTGTTGGCGGCGGTGCGGGACGTCCTCGCCCGCGTGCCGCCGCGCTTCGCCTGGTACCCCGGTGCCGCCGAGCGCTTCGCGACCTTCCTCGCCCGGCATCCGGACGCCGAGACGGTCGGCTCCGCCACCGCCGGCGCCCTCCCCTGGGGCCTCGCCGCCGGCCTCGACCCGGCGCGGCAGGACGAGATCTGCTTCACCACCGAGTCGTTCTGCAGCTTCTGCGGCGAGACCGCGCTCGCCGCGCCGACGGTGCCGGAGTTCATCGCCCGCGCCGTCGCCTTCGCCAACGACCGCCTGTGGGGGACGCTCAATGCCACCCTCCTCGTGCATCCAAGGTCGCTCGCCGATCCGGCGGTGGCGCGCGCCGTCGAGGCCGCCGTCGCCGACCTGCGCTACGGCACCGTCTCGATCAACCACTGGGCGGCGACCGGCTACGGCCTGGTGGTGACGCCGTGGGGCGCCTATCCGGGCAGCACGCCGGCCGACATCCAGTCGGGCACCGGCTGGGTGCACAACACGCTGATGCTCTCGCACATCCAGAAGTGCGTCGTGCGGGCACCCTTCCGCGTCTTCCCCAAGCCCGTCTGGTTCGCCACCCACCGGACCGCCGGCGCGCTCAGCCCGAGGCTGACCCGCTTCGAGGCCGCCCCCTCGCCCTGGAAGCTGCCGGGGATCTTCGCCGAGGCGTTGCGCGGGTAGCCGACCGGCGATCAGCCGGGCGGTAGGAGAGAAGCGGGGGCGACGGTGTCCGTGCCTTCGGAGCCGGTGACGACCGGCGGGGTGACGGCGACGCTCACGGTCACCGGCGGCAGCGGCTGCAGGTCGTCCCGCTTGCAGCCGTAGACGACGACCGGGGTCTTGAGCGGCACCATCGCCGGCAGGCGGTGGGCGGCGAACATCGGCACGCGGATGCAGCCGTGGCTCGCCGGGTGCGGCGGTACGTCGAGGCTGCCGTGGATGGCGATGCCCCCCACCACGTAGAGCGGGTTGAACATCTCGCCCAGCGGGCTCTTCTTCCAGCCGGCGACCTTGGAGAACACCTCGAGATGGCCGCAGGGGGTGTCCGCCATGCCGCTGTAGCCCTGCGAGCTGAACGGCTTGCCGGTGCCGGTCGAGATCGGCAGGATGTTGCCGACGCGGCCGCCGGCATCGACGAGGAAGAGCACCTGCCGGGTGAGGTCGACCTCGACGTGGGCGCCATAGCCCACCTCGCGCGGCAGCGGCGGCACGGCGCGATCGAGGGCGGCGATCTCGGCGCGGCTCAGGCGGCCGGTCGGCTTGCGGCCGGCGATCTTCTGAAAGGCGACGAGCGCCTGGCGCGACGCCTCGTCCAGCACGCCGTCGATCGGACCCACCCAGTATCCGAGGTCGGCCAGCCGCTGCTCGGCGTGGCGGACGTCGGCACGGGAGAGCTGCAAGGAAAGACGGCTCGCCGGCCCGGGACGGACCGGCGCTGAAACGACGGGGGGGAGAGCGGCGAAGCCGGGCGACGCGAGGACGATCAGCGCTGCTGCCACTCCGATCGTCACCCCGGCCGTCGTCCCCGCGAACCTCGGCATCGCGCCCTCCCCCTCGAAGCGGCGGCCCCACCACACACACCCGAACATCTCGCGGCCGCCGCTCGCGTTCGATACACAACCTGTGCCAGCGCTGCGTGCAGCCGGCACCGGCCGCGCGATCGGCCCGCATCAGGCCGCCGAGGTCAGGCCGGAAGCGGTGCGAGGAGGAGGAGGGCGAGGAGCGCCGCGCGCTCCGGCAGGCGATCGATCCACACCAGCTCGCCGGGCGCGTGCGCCTGCTCGCCGACGGCGCCGAGGCCGTCGAGAGTCGGCGCCAGGAGGCTCGTCGTGCTGCCGTCCGAGCCGCCGCCGGCGAGCCCCTCGCCGAGCGAGAGGCCGAGCTCCGCCGCGGCAGCCCGCGCGACGGCGAAGAGGGCGCGGTTCCCCGGCGTGCGCTCGAGCGGCGGCCGGTCGACGGCGCCATGCACCTCGATCGACGTCCCCGCGGTGACCGGTGCGAGCGCCAGGATGGCGCGCTCGATCGCGCGCCCGTCGGCCGCCGACGTCACCCGCACGTCGACCTCGGCCCGCGCCTCCGCCGCGACGACGTTGCCGCGCGTGCCGCCGGCGACGACGCCGACGTTGACCGTGATGCCGCGCGCCGGGTCGGCGAGGTCGTCCAGGCGCAGGACGAGGCCGGCCAGCTCGCGGATGGCGCTCGCCCCCTGCCGCGGGTCGAGCCCGGCATGGGCGGCTCGTCCGCGGACGACGACGGTGAAGCGGCCGACGCCCTTGCGCTCGGTCTTCAATCGCCCCTCCTCGCCGAGCGCCGGCTCGACCACGAAGACCCGCCGCGCGTGTCGCGCCAGGAGCCGGATCGCCGCCGTCGACTCCTCGCTCCCCGCCTCCTCGTCGGAGTTGACGAAGAGGACCGGCGTCGCCGGCGGCGCGAGACCCAGCTCGGCGAGCGCCGCGAGAGCGAAGACCGCCTGCACCAGGCCGCCCTTCATGTCGAAGACTCCGGGTCCGGCGAGCGCCGCCCGCCCGTCGACCAGGCGCCGCTCGACCGGCATCGTGGCGAGCGTCCCCCGCGCCCAGACGGTGTCCGAGTGCCCGAGCACGAGCTGCGCCGGCAGGCCGCGAGCCCGCCGGCCCGGCACGAAGAGGACCTGGCCGCCGCTCGCCCGCCCGGCCAGCCGCCGCGAGCGATAGCCGGCCGGCGCCAGCGCTTCCGCCAGGAGCTCGAAGACGGCTGCCTGCGATGATGGCTCGTCGGTAGGAGATTCGGCGCTGGCGAGAGCGGCGAGCAGGCCGACCATCGCCTCCTGCCGGCTCCGCAGGTGGTCGAGGAGCCGGAGGGGGAGAGAATCGACCATTCCGAGGGAGCCGCGCCGGCACATCGTAATGGATGAGGCCGCGGCGCCGCAGGGAGGACCCAGCTCGCTGGCGCGAAGCGAGAAATCTTCGGCGTGGAGTGAGAAATCTTCGGCGCAGAACGCGAACCGGCGGCCGCATCGACGGTGCCGCGCGAGTTTCATCGCATTCGCCGGCAAAGCGGGGCTGGCGACCAAGATTTCCCTTCTACAACCGCCGCTTCCCGCGCTACGCCCGCCGCAGCGGGGCTGGCGCCCGAGATTTCCAGGAAATGTCCAGAAAATGCTCTCCGCAGCCGGCGGACCGGCCGCGCCGCGGCCGCGGAGATCGCGCAGCCACTGAGGAGAAGGCGCAGCCGCTGTGTGGGTCGCTCGGCTGTCAGGGCGCCGCCTCAGTCGTATTGGATGGCGACCAGCGGGTCGACGCGCGAGGCGCGGAGGGCCGGGACGTAGCTCGCGGCGAGTGCCACGGCGCAGAGGACGAGCGCCACCGAGGCGAAGGTCGCCGGATCGTAGGGGGCGACGTCGAGGAGGAAGGTGCGCAGCGGCCTCGCCGCCGCGGCGGCGAGGAGGAGGCCGGCGGAGAGGCCGAAGGCGAGGCGGATCGCCCCCTGGCGAAGGATCATGCCGAGCACCCTCGCCTGCCCGGCGCCGAGCGCCATGCGGACGCCGATCTCCTGCGTGCGCTGGGCGACGGAGAAGGAGATGACGCCGTAGATGCCGACCGAGGCGAGCACCAGCGCGGCGGCGCCCAGGATGCCGAAGACGGCGCCGAAGAGGTTCAGATAGAGGCCGTTCTGGTCGATCACCTGGCGCATGGTGCGCACGAAGTAGACCGGCAGGTCGCGGTCGAGGGCGCCGACCTCGCGGCGCACCGCCGGCAGCATGGCGTAGGGCGCGCCGTGGGTGCGCACGACGATGCTGCAGAAGCTCGGCGGGTCCTGCGCCAGCGGCAGGTAGACGCCGGCCGGGGTGTCCTGGTCGTTGGTCTGCAGCCCCTCCATCTTGAGGTCCGGCACGACGCCGACGACCGTCCGCCAGGGCTCCTTGGCGTCGCTCCCCAGCCGGATGCGCTGGCCGAGCGCGCTCCCGTGCGGCCACTCGCGGGCGGCGAAGCTGCGGTTGACGAGGACGACGGCGGCCGCCCCGGCGCGGTCGGCGGCGGCGAGGTCGCGCCCGGCGACGATCGCCGCGCCGAGGGTCGCGAAGTAGCCCGGCGAGACCGCCGCGCGGTGGGCCGACGGCCGGCTCTCGCGCCGCGGCTCGGGCCGCCCGGCGATGGCGTAGTGGTCGGTGTCGGAGAAGTTGGTGGGCAGGCTCTCGGTGGCCGCCGCGGCGGCGACGCCGGGCTGCGCCTCGAGACGCCGCACCAGCTCGGTGAAGAAGGCGGCGCGCGCCGCGGGCTGCGGGTACTGCGACTCGAAGAGCGCGATGCGCAGGGTGAGCAGATCGCGGCTGTCGAAGCCGAGCTTGAGGTCCTGCAGCTTGACGACGCTCTTCACCATCAGGCCGGCGCCGACCAGGAGCATGGCGCAGACGGCGAGCTCGCCGACCACCAGCAGGCGGCTGAACCAGCCGATCTGCAGGCTGGTCGAGCCGCGCCCGGTGTCCTTCAAGATGCCGTTGACGTCCGCCCGCGAGGCGTGGAGCGCCGGCAGCAGGCCGCAGGCGAGGCCGGCGAAGAGGGTGAGCACCAGGGTGAAGGCGAGCGACGCGCCGTCGACGGCGATGTGGATCCAGAACGGCGGCGGGTTGTCGACGTTGAGCGCCAGCGCGGCATTGAAGAGCGCGACGCCGAGCCGGGCGAGGCCGACGCCGACGACGGCGCCGGCGGCGGCCAGGAGCGTGCTCTCGAGGAGGAGCTGCAGCATCACCCGCCGCCGGCCGGCGCCGAGCGCCGAGCGGATGGCGAGCTCGCGGGTGCGGGTCGAGGCGCGGGCGACCATCAGGCTCGCCACGTTGGCGCAGGCGATGAGCAGCACCACGATGCCGAAAGCGAGCATGATCCAGAGGAGGCCGGCGGTCTCGTCGCCGATCGCATACGCTTCGTACCTCTCGACGCGCACGCGGAGGTCGCGGTTGGTCTCCGGGTACTGGCGGGCGAGGGCGCGTCCGATGGCGCTCATCTCTGCCTGCGCCCGCGCCGGCGAGACGCCGTCCTTTAAGCGGCCGTAGACGCCGTAGGTGCGTAGCGACTTGCCGCGCGGAGCGTGCAGCGGATCGAGCTTCATCGCCAACCACACCTTCTCGCGGAAGGGGAAGCCGAAGCCAGCCGGCATGACGCCGATGATCGTCGCCGGCTGGCCGTTGGCGCGGATGACGTGGCCGAGGATGCGCGAGTCGCCGCCGTAGCGGCTGCGCCAGAGCGAATAGGAGAGGACGGCGACGCCCGGCGTGCCGGGGGCGTCCTCGCCGGCCCGGAAGGTGCGGCCGATGAGCGGCCGGGCGCGCAGCACGTCGAAGCTGTCGGCGGTCATCATGGCGCCGTCGACGCGCTCCGGCCGCTCGGCGCCGGAGAGCGCGACGGTGCCGTTGTCGAAGGCGGCGAGCGACTCGAACGACGTCTGCCGCGAGCGCCAGTCGACGAAGTCGCGCGGGTCGACGGCGATGCGGTCGCGGAAGTGCTGCACGTCCTGCGACGAGAGGCTGAGGATGCGCTCCGAGCGCTCGAAGGGGAGGCCGCGCATGAGCGCGCCCCAGGCGATCGAGAACGCCGTCGCGGCGAGGCCGACGCCGAGCCCCAGCGCGATCACCGCGACGATCGTTTGGCCGCGGCTCTTGGCGAGCATCCGGCAGGCATAGCGCACGTCACGCAGCAGATCCCGCATCGTCCAACCCTCCGCCTTCGTCAGATCGGGAGCGACCGCTCCCGGCCGACCCTACGGCGGTGCGATCGGAAAGGTTACAGAAGCGCGTGAGATGAACGGGCGCTGCCGACGATGCGATGCGATGCGAACGCCGCGAGCCGCGCGGGAGCCGCGCGAGAAAAAACGGCGGCGGCTAGCTCGAGGAGCCGGGGGCGGAGGGCGAGCCGCCTTCGCTGCGCTCCTCGCTGCCGATGGCGCGCCAGGTGGCGAGGTCGTCGTCGAAGATGGGGAGGCTCGGCATGCGGCCGCGGGCGGCGTTGACGTGCCAGCCCCAGAGCAGGGCCCACTTGAGATAGCTGCCGTAGGACTGCAGCATGCAGAAGACCAGGCCGTGCATGCCGTCGAGGATGCCGAGCTGGAAGATGTAGGTGCGGAAGAAGCGCCAGATGGAGCGGCCGAAGACCTCGACGAAGCCCGAGCGGCGGCCGTCGCGCCAGTGCTGCGAGGCGCCCCAGAAGCTGTACTTCTCGATCCGCCGCGCGTACTCGTCGAGCGACTCCGCCATGTAGTGCTCCATGGGGTTGCGGAGCACCGGGGTCGGACCGCTGGTGATCATGTCGGCGTGGACGCGGCGGTTGGGATAGCGCGCCGAGTGCTTCTTGATCAGCCGCACCACCTGGTCGTGCTGCCAGCCGGAGAAGCGGATGACGCGGCCGAGGAAGTAGACGCGGCGCTTGATCGTGTAGCCCTCGGCGCGCGGGCCGGCGGCGAGGAGCGCCTCGATCTCGCGCTGCAGAGCCGGCGTGCAGCGCTCGTCGGCGTCGAAGATGAGGATCCAGTCGTGGGTGACCTGGTCCATCGCCCAGTTCTTCTGCGACGCCGAGCCGTAGTAGGTGCGCTGGAAGAAGCGCACGTCGGCGAAGCCGCGGACGATCTCGGCGGTGCGGTCGGTCGAGAAGGAGTCGACGACGAAGATCTCGTCGCACCAGAGGAGCGACTCGATGCAGCCGGCGATGTTGGCCTCTTCGTTGAAGGTGGTGACGATGGCCGAGATCGCCGGCCGAGGCGCTCGGGCGACCGATGGCGCCGGCACCGGCGGGCTGGGCAGGGTGGTCGTCGAAGGCATCGCGCTCCTCGCAAGACTATCATCCCCGCCGCCGCCGGCCGGCTCTGCCAGACGGCGATTTCTCATATGATCCGCCTTCATCCGGCGAGCGATCGAAGCGCGCGGCGCGGCGGCGCCGGGGAGGTCGGCGGCATGGCAAAAGAGCGTTCCCGCGAGGACTGCGCGAAGGCGAGGCGCCGCCGCCCGGCGGTCGTCCCCGCTTCGCGCCGGCGTGGCGACTGAGCGCGGCGACTCCGACGAGATCCGATCGAGATGCTCCGCGACCTCGCCAATTTCCTCCTCCTCCTGGCCGTCAAGATCGTCACCCGCCTCTTCTACCGCGTCGAGGCGCGCTGGATCGGCGAGCCGCCGCGCGACCGCTGGCGGCACATCCGCCTGGCGGCGCTGCTCAACCACACCAGCCTCTACGAGCCGCTCTTCGCCAGCGCCTGCCCCACTTACTTCCTCTGGCGGCTCGCCCGCCACGGGGTGATCCCCATCGCCCGCAAGACGGGCGACCGCGCCGTCGTCGGCCGCTTCTTCGGGCTGATCGCCAAGCACGTCATCTCGATCAGCCGCGAGCGCGACGAGACCTGGAAGGCGGTGCTCGAGACGATCGATCCCGACGCCATGGTGATCATCGCTCCCGAAGGGCGGATGAAGCGCGCCAACGGGCTCGACTCCGAGGGCAAGCCGATGACCGTCCGCGGCGGCATCGCCGACATCGTCGAGTCGATCGGCGAGGGGCGGATGATCCTCGCCTACAGCGGCGGCCTCCATCACGTGCAGATCCCCGGCGAGCGCTTCCCCCGCCTCTGGCGAACGATCCGCCTGCGCCTGGAGCTGGTCGACATCGAGGCCTACCGGCGCGAGCTCCTCGCCGCCGCCGGCCGCGAGGGCTTCCGCCGCGCCATGGTCAACGACCTGGCGCGCCGCCGCGACCTCAACTGTCCGCCGCCGCAGTGAGGCCGGGCGCGGCGGCCGGAGAATCGGGGAAGCATGGGAAAGCTGGCCCGGTCTCTCCTCGGCATCCCGCGGCGTGAGCGGCGGGTCGCGGAGCGCGCCCTCGGCCCCGACCCGAACCCTCTCCGCGAGCGCTTCCTGCGCATCGGCGAGGTGTTCGCGGACGGCCACCACGCGGCGCTCCTCGACCCGCGGCCGGAGCCCCTCGCCGCACGGCTCGACGAGACCGAGCGCGACCTCCGCGGCTTCGCCTACGAGGGCGCCGGCATGGGTCTCTGCGCGCTCGACCGGCTCGCTCTCTCCGGCCGCGACCGCTTCGCCGGCTTCGCCGCCGGCGCCGGCAGCGCCCACGTCTACACCCTCTACGCCGGCGCCGGCTGGGCGCTCGCCCACCTGCCCATCCGCCCCGCCGCGCTCCTCGCCCGTCTCGACCCGCTCCTCGGCTGGATCGCCTTGAACGGCCTCGGCTTCCACCACGCCCTCTTCCACCGCACGGCGACGCTCGAGCGCGGCGAGGTGCCGCGGCGAATCGCCGGCTACGGCCGCCGCGCTTTCGACTGCGGCGTCGGCCGTTGCCTATGGTTTCTCCAAGGCGCCGATCCCGCGCGCATCGCGAGCGCCATCGCCCAGCTGCCGGAGGAGCGCCGCGGCGAGCTGTGGAGCGGCGTCGGCGAGGCGGCGGCCTACGCCGGCGGCGGCGCGCCGGAGACGCTCGCCGCGCTCCGCCGCGCCGCCGGCTCGCGGCTGCCGCAGCTCGCCCAGGGCGCCGCCTTCTCGGCCGAGGCGCGCGAGCGGGGAGGCAACCCCACGGCGGAGACGGCGCTCGCCTGCCGCGCCCTCTGCGGGACCGAGGCCGCTACCGCCGCCGCGGTGGTTCGCGCCAGCGCCGCCGGCCTGCCGCACGGCGGCGAGCCGCCGGCCTTCGAGATCTGGCGGCGGCGGATCCAGCAGCGGCTGACGGAAACCCCGCAGCCGGCCGGCTGAGCCGCCGGAGCGCCCCTACCGCGGCCTCGCCTTCGCTCTCCCCTTCGTGCTCGCCTTGCCGCCGGCCTGCGCCGCGCGCTTGGCGCGCTTCGAGCGCTCCTGGCGCGCGGCGACGGCGAGCGAGATCTCCGAGTTGACCTCGCCGCCCATCAAGATGGCGAAGCCGGTGAGGTAGAACCAGATGAGGAGGATGATCACCGCGCCGAGGCCGCCGTAGGTGCGCGTGTAACTGCGGGCGAAGTGGAGGTAGACCCGCATCCCGAACGAGGCGCCCAGCCAGAGGAGGGCGGCGGTCACCGCGCCCGGCGTCCCCCACTCGCGGCGGCTGTTGCTGCCGACGTCGGCGGCGAAGTTGTAGATCAGGTCGAAGGAGAGGACCAGGAAGACGACGGTGAGCGGCCACTGCACCAGCCGCCAGAGGAAGGCGTAGAGCGGCCCGACGCCCACGCGCAGGGCGAGCGCCTCGCCGATGGTGCCGCCGGCGATCATCAGGGTGAGGGCGAGGACCAGGAAGACGGCGAAGGCGACGGTGAGGAGGATGGCGATGGCGCGCCGCTTCCACCAGATGCGGCTCTCGCTGTAGCCGCACGCCGAGTTGAGGGTACTGCCGATCGCCAGCATGCCGCTCGAGGAGACCCAGACGGCACCGGCGAGGCCGAGCGAGAGGCTGGTGCGGCCGCGCCCGGCGGTGATCTCGTCGAGCGTGGCGGAGAGCAGGCCGGTGATCTGCGACGACGGCGCGACACGCGCGATGTAGGTGAAGAGATTGACCCGCACCTCGTCGCTCGCCCGCGCAATGTAGCCGAGCAGCGAGGTGAGGAAGAGGAGGAGCGGGAAGACCGAGAAGAGAAAATAGTAGGCGAGCTCGGCGCAGTGGCCGAGGAGGGCGTCCTCGAAGATCTGCCGGTAGAGGCGCAGGACGAGCTCTCGCCAGGAGAGCCCGGCGCGGGTCCACAGCGACATGGTGGGCTCCGGAGAGCGGCCCCGGAAAGCCCGGAGGCGCCGCGGCTAGACTATCAACGTCGCCGGCCGGGCCGGCGGGCGCTCTCCGGCGAGCGCCTCCGGTGCTACAGTCCGCCGCCGCTGACGGAGCCGATTGGGAGGAGAGATCATGCGACGCGACCAGGCCGCGAAGCGGGCGGAGACGCTGCGGACGGCGATCCGCCATCACGACTACCTCTACTACGTGAAGGACGCGCCGGAGGTCTCCGACGAGGAGTACGACCGGCAGTACCACGAGCTCGTGGCGCTCGAGGAGAGCTTCCCCGACCTCCGCACCGCGGACTCCCCCACCCAGCGCGTGGCGGGCCAGCCGCTGGCGAGCCTCCCCACCGTCGAGCACCTGGCGCCGCTCCTCTCGCTCGACTCCGACCGCGAGGAGCCGGCGCTCGTCCGCTTCGACGAACGGGTGCGCAAGGGGCTCGGCGCTGAGGCCGCCGTCGGCTACGTCCTCGAGCCGAAGCTCGACGGCGCCTCGATCGAGCTGGTCTACGAGAACGGCCTCCTCCTCCGCGCCTCGACGCGCGGCGACGGCAGGAAGGGCGAGGGGGTGACGGAGAACGTGCGCACCATCGCGGCGGTGCCGCTCCGCCTGCGCGAGAGCGCCCGCCCGGCGCCGCCGCTCCTCGCCGTGCGCGGCGAGATCATCATGCGCGCCGGGCCCTTCGAGCAGCTCAACGAGCGGCTGATGGCGGAGGGCCGGGAGCCCTTCGCCAACCCGCGCAACGCCGCCGCCGGGGCGCTCCGCCAGCTCGATCCGCAGGTCACCGCGGCGCGGCCGCTCGACCTCTTCGCCTACGACATCCTCTACCCCGCCTATCCCGGCGAACCGGCTGGCGAGGGCGGCATCGCCAGCCAGTGGGAGGTGCTCGCGGCGCTCGCCGACTGGGGTCTGCGGGTCAACAACCTGGTGCGCCGCGCCGCGACCGTCGAGGAGATCGCCGCCTACCACGCCGATCTCGAGGCGCGCCGCGACGACCTGGGCTATGAGATCGACGGCGTCGTCATCAAGCTCGACGACCTCGCCGCCCGCGAGCGCCTGGGCTGGACCTCGCGCCATCCGCGCTGGGCCTTCGCCTTCAAGTTCCCGCCGCGCAAGGAGATCACCCGCATCCTGTCGATCGTGCCGAGCGTCGGGCGGACCGGCGTCGTCACCCCGGTGGCGCTCATGCTGCCGGTCGAGATCGGCGGCGTCACCGTCTCCCGCGCCACCCTCCACAACCGCGAGGAGGTGGCGCGCAAGGACGTCCGCGAGGGCGACCGGGTGCGCGTGCAGCGGGCGGGCGACGTCATCCCGCAGGTGATCGAGCGCATCGTCGACGCCGACCCCGCGCGCGAGGCGGAGCGCGAGCTCACCCCGCCGTGGCGGATGCCGGCGGCATGCCCCTCTTGCGGCACGCCGCTCGTCGAGCGCGGCCCGTTCACCGTCTGCCCGAACGGCTTCGAGTGTCCGGCGCAGCTCGTCGGCCGCATCGTGCACCTGGGGAGCCGCGCGGCGCTCGACATCGAGGGGCTGGGCGAGGAGAGCGCCAAGCTCTTCGTCGCCGAGAAGCTGGTGCGCCAGCTCCCCGACCTCTTCGATCTCGCGGCGGAGCAGCTCGTCCTCCTCGAGGGCTTCGCCGAGAAGTCGGCCGCCAACCTGGTCGAGAACCTGGCGAAGGCGGCGCACACGACGATGCCGCGCTTCCTCTACGGCCTCGGCATCCCGGAGGTCGGGGTGACCGTGGCGCGCGACCTCGCGCGCCACTTCGGCGCCTTCGACGCTCTCCGCGCCGCCAGCGCCGAGGCCCTGCAGGAGGTGGCGGGCGTCGGGCCGCGCATGGCCGAGCAGGTCACCGCCTTCTTCGCCGAGCCGCGCAACGGCGAGACCATCGACCGCCTGCTGAAGAAGATCGAGGTCGAGTCGACGGTGCCGGCGCCGGCGGAGCGAGCCGTCAAGCCGCCGCTCGCCGGCAAGAAGTTCGTCTTCACCGGCACCCTCGCCGGGCTCACCCGTGAGGCCGCCAAGGAGCTCGTCGAGTCGCTCGGCGGCCGCGTCGTGGGCTCGGTCTCCAAGGCGACCGGCTACGTGGTGGTCGGCGAGGAGCCTGGCTCCAAGGCCGCCGACGCGGCGAGGCTCGGCGTCGCCACCCTCGACGAGGCGGCCTTCCTCGCCCTCCTCCGCGAGGCCGGCGCCGCGGTCTGAGGGATCAGCTCTCGTCGGCGCTGCCGTCGAACTGGTTCTTGCGCTTGGCCGGCGGGCCGCCCGGCCTGCTCTCCGCCTTCTTCGCGGCCTTCTTCACGGCTTTGGCGGGACGGTCGCGGCCGGCGGCCTCGCGAGCGGGATCGGCGAGGGCGTCGAGCTCGGGCGTCGCGCGGCCCTTGACCGCCGGCCAGCGCACCCGCCGGTCCTCCATCGCCCTCTCCAGGCGCTGCCAGAGCTCGCGGTTTTGCACCGGCGCCCCCTCCTGGGTCTTCCAGTCGCGCTTCTTCCAGCCGGCGATCCAGCTGGTGGCGCCGTTCCGCAGGTAGTCCGAGCCGGTATGGACGGCGACCGCGGCGCCGGCCGGCAGCTCCTCCAGAACGGCGGCGGAGCCGAGGAGGTCGAGGCGGTTGGCGGTCGTCGGGCTCTCGCCGCCGGCGACGGTGCGCTCCTCGCCGTCGCGCCGCACCAGCGCCGCCCAGCCGCCCCTGCCGCCGGCGCAGGAGACGCGCAGGAAGACCTCCACCTCGCCCGGAGCCAACGGCGGCGGCGGCGCGACGGCCGCCGCGGCGCCGAGGAGCTGGGCGCGGGCGGCGGTCGCCAGGCGGTCGGCGCGCTCGTTGTGGCGATCGCCGGAGTGGCCGCGCACCCAGTCCCAGCGGATGTCGTGGGCGCCGGCGAGCTCGGCCAGCCGGCGCCAGAGGTCTTCGTTCTGGAGGACGCCCTCCTTGCGCTTGAAGCCGCGCGCCGCCCAGCCCGGCAGCCACTCGGTCACCCCGCGGCGCAGGTACTGCGAGTCGGTCAGCAGGCGGACGCGGCAGCGTACTTTGAGCGCCTCCAGGGCGCGGATGGCGGCGGTCAGCTCCATGCGGTTGTTGGTGGTGAACTTCTCGCCGCCCGAGATCTCCTTGCCGCGCCCGCCGGCGTCCTCGAGGAGGATAGCCGCCCAGCCGCCCGGCCCCGGGTTGGGGTCGGCGCCGCCGTCGGTATAGATCGTCACCTGCGGGGTCGCTGCGGGGGTCTCTGCCATGGCCGCGTATTGTGCACGAAAGCGCCAGGCGAGGAACGGATCTGGTCCCGCCGCGGCCGTCGAAACTGGAAGCGACGCTGGAATCAAAAGCCGCGCGGCCGGGAGGGCCGCGCGGCTGAGCTGAGGCGATCCGCCCTACGGCGGGCCGGGGGGCAGCATGCCGTTCTTCGCCACCGGCACGCAGAGCTTGAGGGCCGAGGTGACGGGGACGTTCTCCGGCTTGGCGCCGAGGCCGAGGAGCACCGGGTTGAGGTGCGTGAGGGTGAGCTGACGGTTGAGCGCCGCGGCCTGGATGTTG
Source organism: uncultured Acidobacteriota bacterium (assembly GCA_963755825.1). Lineage (GTDB taxonomy): Bacteria > Acidobacteriota > Thermoanaerobaculia > Multivoradales > UBA5704 > DATBQN01. The sequence continues at coordinate 564,573 of CAVWLA010000003.1, forward strand.
TAGCAGAGGACGTCCGAGAACTGGGCATAGGGGAGGACGTCCGACGGCGGCGCCTGCTGGTTCTTCTCGACCGGCACGCAGAGCTGCACGGCGCGCGGGCCGACCAGCGTCGCGCTCGACGGCGAGATCGTCGAGAAGAGCGGGTTCAGGTGGGTGAGCTGGAGAGTGCCGGCGACCGGCTGGCTGGCGTCGACCCCATAGCACTTGAGATCCAGGTACTGAACCAGGTGCTGCACCGCCGGCGGCGGCGGCGAGCTGTTCTTGTACACCGGCACGCAGAGCTGCTGCGGCGCGCGGACGGTGACGCGGTCGGTGGGGCCGAGGAGCGAGGAGATGGCCGGGTTCAGCTGGGTGAGCGTCAGCGGCAGGTTGAGCGCCGGGCCGGTGATGGCGTAGCACTTCCAATCGACATACTGGATGAACGGCAGCGTGTCGGAGGGCGGCGTCAGCGAGTTCTTCTGCACCGGCACGCAGAGCTGTTGCGGCGCGCCGAGGACGACGTTCTCGAACGGCTGCCCGCTGAGCACCGGGTTCAAATGATCGAGACGGAGCGGCAGGTTGATCGCCGGCTGGCCGGAGATCTGGTAGCAGGCGACATCGAGGAAGTCGACGAAGCGCCGCACCGAAGGCAGCGTCTGGCCGGCGACGACGGCGGGGAGCGCCACCAGGGCGGCGAGGGTGAGGAACCAGAGGTGGAGACGGCGGGAGCGGGGGTGCATGAGTCTCCTTCGAGCTCCCCGGAGGGGAGCGACCCTGCCGGCGAGGAGGGCTCGGGAGGGGCTCGGGAGCGAGCTCCCTCCGGCCTACGTCAATTGAGCTCCCTCGCGCGGCGTGTTTCGTCCGGGTCGCGGGCCCGCAACCACAATTCAGACTTGGCTATAATAATGCATTGTAGATAATTGGCAAGCGGGGGGCGGGGGGACCGGGCTCGCGCGGATACGGGTGGGCCCGGTTCGCCGTCGGTGACGCGGCGGCGCGGCCCCGCACGGGCATGAATGCCCCGTGCTATGAGAGGCGCCGGATGAATCCGGCTTCACGTGACAGTGTCGGCAAGGAGGTAGGTTCGCTCTGCGGTTCATTTCCTTCGTCGCGCGAGGTGGGCAACCGCCGCGGTTTGGAATCAAGCTCGTTTGACTCACCCTCCCCCCGCCCGTAACATCCGCCGCCGATGCCCATCCGGCGCACGGCCTGGCTGCTCGTCGCGGTCTGCGCCGCGATCTACCTGGCGCGCACCGGCCTCGCCGTCTGGCCGTTCCTCTTCCGGGCGCCGGGCGACTTCGGCTACTACCAGCGGGCGGCGGCGGCGATCCTCGGCGGCGCGACGCCGTTCACCCACGGCTTCGACTACCCGCCGCTGCTACCGCTCCTCGTCACGCCGCTGGCGCGGCTGCCGTTCGGCGCCGCGCGGGCCGTCTGGTTCCTCCTCTCCCAGGGCTGCCTGATCGGCGCCGCGGCCTGCCTGGTGCGGCCGCTCGGCGGCGATCTGCCGGCGCTCGCCGCGGTCGCCGTGGTGTGGGCGGCCGGCGGCACCATCGCCGAGAACCTCGCCCTCGGGCAGGTCAACCCGCTGCTGCTGCTGCTGCTCGCGCTCGCCTGGCGGTGGGACGCGGCACGGCCGCGCCGCGCGGCGGCGATGATCGGGCTCGCGGCGGGGATCAAGCTCTGGCCCGGGCTCCTCTTCGCCGCCTTCCTCGGGCGCGGGCGGCGGCGGGCGCTCGCTGCCGGCCTGGCGACGGCCGCCGCGGCGGTCGCCCTCCCCTGGCTCGTCCTCGCTCTGGCGACCGCGCCGCCCCACCTACCGGCGAGCGGCGACTACTGGATGGGGACGCCGGCGCCGCTCAACCTGTCGCTCCCCGCGGCGGCGCTCCGCGGCACCTATCCGCCGCGGAAGATGGGCGAGGACCCCATCCCCGCCGACTGGCTGGTGGGGAACAACCCGGCCGAGCTCCACCTCACGCCATGGCGCCGGCGCCTGTCGGCCTGGGTCGCCTTCCTGGCCCTCGCCGCCGGGCTCGCCGCACTCGCCTGGCGCGCCGGCGATCCCGCCGCCGGCGCTCGGCAAGTGGAGGCGCCGGAGACGCCGGAGACGCCGGGCGCCGCGGGTGTCGGGCTCGCCGTGAGCGCTGGGCTCGCTCCGCGCGACCGCCTCTTCGCCCTGGCGGCGCTCACCGCCCTCGCCACCGTCGCCTCGCCGATCTCCTGGTATCACTACCAGCTCTTCGCGCTGCCGGGGCTGGCGCTCCTCGCCGCCGAGGCGCTCCGCCGGCGGGCCTTCCTCTCCCTCGCCGGCACCGCGCTCCTCCTCGCCGGCCTCACCCACACCGAGCTCATCCGCTGGCTCGCCGGCGGCCCAGAGGAGCGCTCGATCCTCATCGTCGGGATCGCCACGCCGCTCATCGCCGCCTCGCTCTTCGCCGCCCTGGTCGCCGAGATCGGCCGCCAGCCGGGCCTCGCGGCGGCGGCGCCGGCGGCGGAGAGCGCCGGCTGAGCGCTCCCGGCGTCCCGCGCGCGCCGGCAGCCGGCCAGCCGCTCGGCCGCGGCGAGATGCTCGCCCTCGCCGCCGTCTACGCGGTGGCCGAGCTCCTCTACCGCCTCTCCGGCGTCCGCTTCGACGACAGCACGCTGGTCTTTTACTGGCAGTACCTCGACCCGCGGCTGCTGGCGACCGACCTCTGGCGGAACCTCGTCAACCTCCACTCGCAGCCGCCGCTCTTCAACCTCTTCCTCGGCGCCGTCCTCCACCTGCCGGGGAGCCTCCCCCACCTCGCCTTCCACGCCGCGTTCGCGGCCTGCGGCCTCTGCCTGGGGATCGCCCTCCTGGCGGTCGCGGCGCGCCTCGGCGTGCCGCGCCGGCTGCGGCTGCCGGCGGTCGCTCTCTTCCTCGTCTCCCCGGGCGCGGTCTTGACCGGCCACCTCCTCTTCTACACCTACCCGGTGATGGCGGCGCTCGCCGCCGCCGCCCTCTTCCTCCACCGCTTCGTCGCCGCCGGCCGCCGCGCCGACGGCCTCGCCTGCTTCGGCCTCCTCGCCGCCGTCACCCTCGTGCAGAGCCTCTTCCACCTCGTCCTCTTCCTTGCCGCGATCGCCGTCGGCCTGGCGCTCCTGGTGCGCCCGCTGCGGCGCGCCACCCTCGCCGCGGCGGCGCTGCCGATCCTCGCCGTGACGCTCTGGTACGGCTGGAGCGCGGCGCGCTTCGGCGCCTTCTCGTCCTCCTCCTGGCTGGGGATGAGCGCCGCCAAGATCGCCACCCGGCTCACCCCGCCGGACGAGCTGCGCGCCGTCGCCGCGGCCGATCCGGCGCTCGCCATCCTCGCCGTCGAGCCCTTCTCGGCGCTCGGCGACTACGCCGGCCTGGCGCCGATGCCGCTCGCGACCGGCATCCCCACGCTCGACATGCCGCAGAAGACGACCGGGGCGCGCAACCTGAACCACCTCGCCTATGTCGAGATCTCGCGCCGCTACCTGGCGGCGACGCGCCTCTTCGTCCGCCGGCGGCCGCTCGACTACCTCCACGGCGTCGTCACCGCCTGGCTCATCTCCCTGCGCTCGGCGGCCGACAGCGCCTGGCTGCTCGGCAACCGGCTGCACGTCGCCGCCTTCAGCCGCTGGTTCGACCGCATCGTCTATCTCCAGATGGAGCCCTTCAGCGGCCGCCTGGGGCCCTCGCACATCGCCTGGTCGCTCCTCGTGCTGCTCCCCTTCGTCCTCCTCCACGGCCTGCGCTCCGCCCGCCGCCGCCGCCGCGCGGGCGATCTCGCCGGCGCCGCAACATTGCTCTATCTGCTCTTCACGATCGCGTATGTCTTCTTGGTAGGAAACTCGATCGAAATTGGAGAGAACAATCGCTTCCGCTTCGAAACCGAGCCGCTCGCCATTCTCCTCTTGTTGCTATTTTTATGGGAGCGCTGGGGCGGCGCGGCGGCCCGCCGCGCCGCTGACGATACGGTGCCCGAAGGCGCCGATCGCGCGCAGTGACGGGCATTTGCGCCGCGGAGACGGCGCTCCCGCGCTGAGCGACTGCGCGTTCGCAATTGATCAGTAAAGACGCTTCCCCTGCGCCGCACCTCCATCTTTCACCCCTCCTCTTGTTGCTGTTTTCATGCGAGCGCTGGAGCGCGGCGCGCATTGCAAATCCGCGCGCCGCTCCGCCGCTCGCGCGATATGATCGATTCTTCTGACCAAGAGAGGTGGAGCGATGAAGAGTTGGCAGACCTCGCGGCTCGGCGCCCAGCGGAGCTCGGCTTTCCTCATGCTGGCGATGGCCGCCCTGCTGGCGGCCGGCGTCCCCGCCGCGGCCTTCGGCCAGAGCGATCTCTCGCCCCGCGCCCTCGAGCAGATCCGCTCGCTCGCCGAGGACAAGGCGGCGCGGACGCCGGCGCAGCGCAAGGTCGACTCGCACCTCCTCTACGCCGCCAAGATGGTGCGCGGCCAACGCATCACCGCCGCCGTCCCCAGCCTCCCGGGCGTCCTCTCGCTGGTCAAGGTGGACCCGCGCGGCGCGGCGCTGGTCGATCTCCAGGCGGCGGTCGACGACGACCTCCTCGCCGCGCTCGCCGGGCTCGGCGCCCGCGTCGTCGCCGCCTATCCACAGTATGGGGAGGTGCACGCCTGGCTGCCGCTGGCGAGCCTCGACCAGGCGGCGGCGCTCCCCCAGGTCCATGCCATCCGCGCCGCCATGCCGCCGGTGGTCAACCGCGTGATGCCGACCGGTACCAGCGTCGGCACCGGCGCGGGCGCCGCCCGGCTGGCGCCGCGGAGCGGCGTCCACGGCGAGGGCGACCATGCCCACGCCGCCGACGTCGTCCGGGCTCTCGGGTTCACCGGCACCGGCAAGAAGGTCGGGGTGATCTCGAACGGCGTAGACTCGCTGGCGGCGGAGATGACGGCGGGTCACCTGCCGGCAGTCACCGTGATCGCCGGCCAGGCGGGCTCCGGCGACGAGGGGACGGCGATGCTCGAGATCGTCCACGACCTCGCTCCCGACGCCGCGCTCGCGTTCGCCACCTCCGGCAACACGCCGGCGACGATGGCTACCAACATCCAGTCGCTGCGCACCGCCGGCTGCGACGTCATCGTCGACGACGTCACCTTCTTCAACGAGGGCGCCTTCGAGGACGGGCCGATCGCCCAGGCGGTCACCACCGTGACCGGCGGCGGCGCGCTCTACTTCTCGTCCGCCGGCAACTCCGGCAACCAGGACGACGGCACCGCCGGAACCTGGGAGGGGGACTTCAAGGCGAGCGCGACCAATACCCCCGGGGTGGGGACCTTCCACGACTTCGGCGGCACCATCGCCGACCTGATCACCGCCAGCACCGGCCCCATCGACCTCAAGTGGTCGGACCCCCTGGGGGGCGCCAACGACGACTACGACCTCTTCGTCCTCAACGCCGGCGGCAGCGTCATCGACGCCTCGACGACGACGCAGAACGGCACCCAGGACCCCTTCGAAATCGTCGCCGCGGAGCCCGCCGGCGGCAACGTCGCCATCGCTCTCTTCTCCGGCGCCTCCCGCGCGCTCCGCATCGACACCAGCCGCGGCGAGCTCGCCATTCACACCGCCGGCAACACCTTCGGCCACAATGCCGCCGGCAGCGCGCTGACGGTGGCGGCGGTCGACGTGGCGACGGCGGGCGGCAACGCCTTCGTGGGCGGCAGCGGCCAGCCGGTCGAGGTCTACAGCTCGGACGGGCCGCGCCGCCTGTTCTTCCTCCCCAACGGCACCGCCATCACGCCGGGCAACCTGCTCTTCTCGACCGGGGGCGGCCAGACGCTGAGCAAGCCCGACCTCGCCGCCGCCGACTGCGTGAGCTCGAACGTCTCGGGCTTCTCGCCCTTCTGCGGCACCTCGGCGGCGGCGCCGCACGCCGCGGCGATCGCCGCGCTGGCGCTCTCGCTCCCCATCGCGCCGTCGCCGGCGCAGGTGCGCGCCTGCATGACCGGCACCGCCCTCGACATCATGGCGGCGCGGACCGACCGCGATTCCGGCGCCGGCATCGTCATGGCCGACCGCACCGTCCACTGCCTGCAGGTCTCGGTCCCCCAGCAGGCCTTCTTCACCCTCACCCCCTGCCGCCTGATCGATACGCGGAACCCCGCCGGCCCCCTCGCCGGGCCGGCGCTGCAGCCGCACGTGGTGCGCAACTTCATCCTGCCCGGAAGCTGCGGCGTTCCCTCGACCGCCCTCGCGCTCTCCGTCAACGTCACCATCACGCAGCCCGCCGCGGCCGGCGACCTGCGCCTCTACCCGAGCGACGCGCCGAGCGCGCCGCTCACCAGCACGATCAACTTCAAGGCCGGACAGACCCGCGCCAACAACGCTCTCCTCGCCATGCCGCTCAGCGCCGCGGCAGGGATCGACGTGCTGAGCGATTCCGGAGGATCGGTCCACTTCATCTTGGACGTGGACGGATATTTTCAGTAGGGGGCAGAGGTCGTCTCAGACCATGAGTCGCCAAGTAGCCGCGTCTTCGTGGTCGACGACCAGCCGGCTCTCTGCCAACGTGTGCGCCCTGGCGCCTAAATAACTCCGCTGGCGAGCCGACAGCAAGCCCGCCGCCGCGCATGTCGAACGTCAGCTGAGATCCCGGAGCTTCGGCCGTACAATCCTCCTCCATGGTCATCGAGACGCTGGGGCAGGATCTTCGCCACGCGCTTCGCACCCTCCGCAAGAGCCCGGGCTTCGTCGCCGCAGCCCTCGCCATCCTGGCGCTGGGGATCGGGGCGAACACGGCAATCTTCAGCGTCGTCAACGCCGTGCTCCTGCAGCCGATGCCGCTCTCGGCACCCGAGCAGCTGGTGAAGGTGTCGCAGGAGCCCATCCGCGGCGCCGGGGAGCCCGGCGCGGAGGTCCTGGCGGTCTCACCTGCGGACTTCGAGGACTTCCGGGCCGGGAACCGGGTCTTCTCGGCGATGGCGGCCTACCGCGGAGGCTCCTTCACCCTGACCGGCACGGATCGCCCCGAGGCGCTCTCCGCGGCCACCGTCTCAGCGGGTTTCTTCGCCGTTCTGGGGGTCCACCCCCGGCTCGGCCGGAGCTTCACCGCCGCCGAGGAGGAGCACGGGCACGACGATGTGGTGATCCTGAGCCACTCCCTCTGGCAGAGCCGTTTCGGCGGCGATCCCAAGATCCTCGGGCGGGTGATCCGGCTCGACGGACGGGCGAACACCGTCGTCGGAGTGATGGGCTCCGGCTTCCAGGTGGCATCCTGGTACCCGACGGTCGTCGAGATCTGGAAGCCGCTCGCCGCGAGCATCGGCGAGCGAACGGTCCGCAACCTCCGCAGCCGGTACGTCGTCGCCCGGCTCCGCCCCGCGGTCTCGAGCGCTCGGGCGCAGGCGGAGATGGACCTCCTCTCGGCACGGCTGGCGCGCCGCTATCCCGGCGACGACCGCGGCTGGCGCGCCACCGTCCTGCCGCTCCACGAGTACCTGGTGCGCAGCGTGCGCCCCGCCCTCCTCCTCCTTCTCGCCGCGGTCGGCTTCGTGCTCCTGATCGCCTGCGCCAACGTGGCGAACCTGGTCGGTGTGCGCAGCCTCGGGCGGAGCCGGGAGATGTCCATCCGCAGCGCGCTCGGAGCCGGCCGGCTCCGCCTCGTCCGCCAGCTCGGCGCCGAGGCGCTCCTCCTCACCCTCGCCGGCGCCGCGCTCGGCCTCTACCTGGCGAGATTCGGCGTGGCATTGATCGTCGGCGTCCTCGGTACCGAGCTGCCGCATGGCCTCGCCGTCCGCCTCGACCTCCGGGTCCTCGCCTTCACCCTGGGGATCTCGCTCCTCGTCGGTTTGCTCGTCGCCCTCGCTCCGGCCGGGTCGATCGGGCGCCGCGACCTCGCCCGGTCGCTGCGGCGAAGCGCGGGGAGGACCGGCGCGGACGGCGCCCTGGGGAGCCGCCGGACGGGGAGCGCGCTCGTCGTCCTCGAGGTGACCCTGTCGCTCGTCCTCCTCCTCGGCGCGACGCTCACCCTCCGCAGCCTGCAGAACCTCGAGCGGGTCCACCCCGGCCTCGAGCCGGAGAACCTCCTCACGGTGACCCTCGCGGTATCGCCCAGCAAGTATCCCCAGGCCGCCGGGCAGATCTCCTTCTTCGATCGCGTCCTCGAACGGGTGCGCGCGCTCCCCGGGGTGGAGGCCGCGGCGGCGACCGACTCTCTCTCGGTCGCAGGGTACTGGGGGAGCGAGCCGGTCGTGATCTCCGGCCGCGAGGTGGCGAGCGGCGCCGCGCTGCCGCAGGTGGCGTCGACCCTCATCACCCCTGGATATCTGCGCACCCTCCGCGTGCCGCTGCGCAGCGGCCGCGACTTCAGCGCCGCCGACGGGCCCCACCGTCCCGCGGTCGTCCTGGTCAGCGAGTCGATGGCCCGGCGCTTCTGGCCACGCGGCAACGCCCTCGGCCAGCACCTCGTCCTGCCGCGGGAGCCCAACGTGCCCCGCGAGGTCGTCGGGATCGTCGGCGACGTCCCGATTCTCGGGCAGCGGGCCACCGAGGCCCCACCCACCCTCTACCGGCCCTTCGCCCAGGATCCCTGGCAGGCGCTCGTGCTCGTCGTCCGCGCCGACCGCCGCCTGGGCCGAGCCGAATCCCTGACCCGCGCCGTCGCCGCCGCCGTCCACTCCATCGACCGGGACGTGCCGCTGCCGGATGTCGCGACCCTGGGCACGGTCGTCTCCGGCGTCCTCTCCACCGATCACTTCAACGTGCTCCTGCTGGCCACCTTCGCCGCCCTCGCCCTCCTCCTCACGGCGGCGGGGATCTACAGCGTCCTCGCCTACCGGGTGGGCCAGAGAAAGCAGGAGATCGGGGTCCGCATGGCGCTCGGCGCGCAGCTTCGCGACGTGCTCCGCTGGATCGTCGTCGAAGCGATGCGCCCGGTCCTCCTCGGCCTAACGATCGGCTTCGCCGCCACCCTGGCCCTCCGCAAGGCCCTCGCCAGTTTCCTCTTCGGAGTCACCGCCACCGATCCGGCCCTGGCGATTGCGGTCGCGCTCCTCCTCGCCGCGGTGGCCCTCCTGGCGAGCGTCGGGCCCGCTTACCAGGCGGCGCGGGTGGCTCCGAGCGAGGCGCTGCGGGAGTAGGAGGCCGTCGTGAGCACGACAAAGCCCTTGACCTCGATCGGCCGCCCGGTGCCCGAGCTGCCGGTGATCGATGTCGAGCGCGCGCAGCGGCACTATCGGGATGCGCTCGGCTTCGAGATCGGCTGGCTCGAGCCCGGCAAGGAGATCGGGGCCGTGTCGCGCGGAACCGCGACGATCTTCTTTCGGAAGCGGGACCAGCCGTTCGAGCCCGCGGTCCATTGGGTGTTCGCCGAGGATGTCGATGCGACGTTCGAGGAGCTGAGCTCCCGAGGTGCGCACATCGTCGAGCCCTTGGAAGAGAAGCCGTGGGGGTTGCGGCAGTTCACCGTCGAAGATCTGGACGGAAACCGGTTCTACTTCCACCATGACTAGCGAAGCACTGCTCATCCCCTCATGGCCGCCGACTCGCTTCGCGCACCGCTGAACCTGATGAGCGAGAGAATATGAGCTGCGCGATCGCCATGGTCGCTCTCTTCTTCGCCTTTTTGGCATTTGTTGCCGTCGCCGTGGCCGCGGTCGTCCTGCGTTCCCGGCTCAACGCTGCCGCGTCCTGGCTCTACCTGAGGCGCTGTCTGATCTTCAGCCTTCCGCTCGCCATCGGTTTCGCCGCCTTCTACATCGCCTTCGCTCGCGATCCTCTCTGGCCCAATCAAGACATGACCGATGCACAGGCCATCGAGTACCACGCGGCATACGCCCAGGCCCTGCACAACTCCCTCACGGCTGCCGCCCTCACCTCCCTTGCGCTCCTCTGGTTTATCTATCGGGCGGCCACCACATTCCGCACCATGCAGCGCCTCCCTCCCACGACCATCGCACGTCTGGACTGATCGGTTCAGGCGAGGCTCCGCGCCCGCGCCTTGCCTCTATTTTCGAATCTGCCTACCATAGCGAGAGAGCTGAGCGTGCCGACCAGCGGTTCGTCGCATCTCCGCCGGCCGGTCTGACGAAGGCGGTTGACGAGGCGCTACGCGCCCAGTACCTGGCCAGAGGGATCACCCTCTGGCTCGCACACACGTCGGATCAGAAGGAGCAGAGGCCATGAGGCACTCTTGGGCACGAGTTGCCCTTCTCATCGGAGGAACCATCGCCATGACCGAGGCATCGACGAACGCCGGGTTCGCTGCGAACGGAGGAAGCCCCGCCGTGCCAGCGCACGCGGAGGGCGGCGCCGACGCCATCCGCCCCTTCCATGTCCATTTCTCGGACGAGGCGCTCGCCGACCTGAAGCGCCGCATCGTGGCGACGCGGTGGCCGGACAGGGAGATCGTCGCCGATCAATCGCAGGGCGTGCAGCTGGCGACGGTTCAGGCGCTCGCGCGCTACTGGGCGACGGACTACGACTGGCGCAAGTGCGAGGCGAAGCTCAATGCCCTGCCGCAATTCGTCACCAAGATCGATGGAGTCGACATTCACTTCATCCACGTGCGCTCGAAGCATCCGCACGCCCTGCCGGTCATCATCACGCACGGCTGGCCCGGCTCGATCATCGAGCAGCTGAAGATCATCGAGCCGCTGACCGATCCCACGGCAGATGGCGGCAGCGCGGCGGACGCTTTCGACGTCGTGATCCCGTCGCTGCCGGGGCATGGGTTCTCCGGCAAACCTACCGCCACCGGCTGGGATCCCATCCGCATCGCACGGGCGTGGGTCGTGCTGATGAAGCGCCTGGGCTACACCCGATTCGTGGCGCAGGGGGGCGACTGGGGGAATGCGGTGACCGAACAGATGGCTCTGCTGGGAGCTCCGGAATTGATCGGCATCCACACCAACATGCCGGCCACCGTGCCACCCGACCTCGACAAGGCGGCGCTCGCCGGCGCGCCGGCGCCAGCCGGCCTCTCGGCCGAGGAGCGGCACGCGTACGATCAGCTCGCCGATTTCTACCAACACGGCCTGGGATATGCCCAGGAGATGGCGAACCGCCCGCAGACGATCTACGGGATCGGCGATTCGCCAGTCGGCCTGGCCGCCTGGATGCTCGACCACGACGCGCGGAGCTTGGCGCTCATCTCGCGCGTCTTCGACGGCAAGCCCGAGGGCCTGACGCGAGACGACGTCCTCGACAACGTCACGCTCTACTGGCTGACCAACACGGCGGTCTCCTCGGCCCGTCTGTATTGGGAGAGCAAGCTGCCGTTCTTCGCCCCGAAGAACGTCCCCATCCCGGCCGCCGTGAGCGCCTTTCCCGACGAGCTCTATCAGGCGCCGCGGAGCTGGACGGAGAAGGCCTATCCCAAGCTCATCTACTACAACCGGCTCGACAAGGGCGGCCACTTCGCGGCGTGGGAGCAGCCGGAGCTGTTCTCGACGGAGCTGCGGGCGGCGTTCAAGTCTCTGCGCTAGCCGAGCGGGCGGCTCCACGACCAGGGGGACACCAGGATGGTTGACGAGATCGACCCAAGCCGTCGTCGTTTCTTCGGCACCGCGGCCATGACCCTTGCCGCCGCCCAGCTCGGGATGCTCCGATCCACGGAGGTGCACGCGAGCGACTCGGGGAGTGCCCCTCGGGCCGCCGGGCCCGGCGCGAGCACATCGTTCGGTCCGCTCAAGCAGGTCGACGCCGGGGTCCTCAATGTCGGATATGCCGAGGGTGGCCCTGTCGATGGCCGCCCCGTCATCCTCCTCCACGGCTGGCCGTACGACATCCATAGCTTTCTCGACGTGGTGCCGCCGCTGGCGGCGGCCGGCTACCGGGTGATCGTCCCGCACCTGCGCGGCTTCGGCACGACGCGCTTTCGTTCGAGCGACACGTTCCGCAACGGCCAGCCGTCCGCGCTGGCCACCGACCTCACCGCTCTCATGGACGCGCTCGCCATCCGCCAGGCGATCCTGGCGGGCTTCGACTGGGGAGCGCGCACGGCCGCCATCGTCGCCGCGCTGTGGCCCGAGCGCTGCAAGGCGCTCGTCTCGGTGAGCGGCTATCTGATCGGCAGCCAGGCGGCGGGAAAGGTTCCTCTGCCGCCCGAGGCGGAGCTCCAATGGTGGTACCAGTTCTACTTCGCAACCGACCGCGGCCGCGCCGGCTACGAGAAGTACCGGGCCGACTTCGCGAAGCTCATCTGGCGGCTCGCCTCGCCGAGGTGGAGCTTCGATGATGCGACGTTCGAGCGCAGCGCGGCGTCCCTCGACAATCCGGACCACGTGAGCATCGTGATCCACAACTATCGGTGGCGGCTCGGGCTCGCCGAGGGCGAGTCGAAGTACGCGGATCTGGAGAAGCGGCTCGCCGCGGCGCCGGTCATCACGGTGCCCACCATCACCATGGAAGGTGACGCCAACGGTGCGCCGCACCTCGAGCCCAGCGCCTACGCCAGGAAATTCTCAGGAAAATACGCGCACCGGCTCGTTCAAGGCGGCATCGGCCACAACCTGCCGCAAGAGGCGCCGAAGGCCTTCGTCGATGCGATTCGCGAGGTCGACGGTTACTGATTTCGTTCCTGGGGATGGGGCGCCCCGCACCAACGGAGAGTCTCTCCGGCTCGTAGTACCATCGCCCGCCATGCCGGAGATGGAGACGGGCTCGAAGAGCCGCGCGCGCCTCGAATCGATCGACGTCCTCCGCGGCGTGATCATGGTCCTCATGGCGCTCGATCACACCCGAGACTTCTTCGGCATCCCCGGACAGAATCCCACCGACCTGGCGAGCGCCTCGGCCGCGCTGTTCCTCACCCGCTGGATCACCCACGTCTGCGCGCCGGTGTTCTTCCTGCTCACCGGCACGGGTTCCTATCTCGCGCTACGGCGGAGGTCGCGGCTCGAGCTCTCCCGGTTCCTCCTCACCCGCGGGCTCTGGCTGATCTTCCTGGAGGTCGTGGTGGCTCGCTGCCTCGCCTACCAGTTCAATTTCGATTATCGGGTCACCATGCTGCTCGTCCTCTGGGCGCTCGGCTGGGCGATGATCACGCTCGCCGCCTTGGTCCGCCTGCCGGCGTCCGTGGTGACGGCGTTCGGCGTCGTCGTCATCGCGGCCCACAACCTGTTCGACGGGGTGAGGTCGGCGAGCCCTCTCTGGGCGATCCTGCACGCACCAGGCTTCGTCCTCAACACGCCGGCGCACGTGCTGTTCGTCGCCTATCCGCTGATCCCCTGGATCGGCGTGACCGCGGTCGGCTACGGCCTGGGACAGGTCTACGACTGGAGCGCCGACCGCCGGCGAGCCTTCCTCCTGCGCCTGGGAGCGGCCCTGAGCGTGGCCTTCCTCGTCCTCCGCGGCCTCAACGTCTACGGCGATCCATCCCGCTGGGAGCATCAGAAGAACGCGACGCTCACTGCGCTTTCCTTTCTGAACACAACGAAATACCCGGCGTCACTGCTGTTCCTGCTGATGACGCTCGGGCCGGCGCTGGTCTTCCTCGCCCTCGTCGAGCGCCGCACGCCGGCGGCACTGCGGCCGGCGCTGACCGTCGGCAAGGTGCCGCTCTTCTACTACCTGCTGCACTTCGCGCTGATCCATCTGCTCGCCGTCGCCGCCTGCCTCCTGCGCTACGGCTCGGCGCACTGGATGTTCGAATCGCCGGACCTCGCACACTATCCGTTCACCGCGCCGCCGGGCTGGGGGTACGCGCTGCCGGTCGTCTACCTGACGTGGGCGCTGGTGGTGATCGCGATGTACCCGCTCTGCCGCTGGTTCGCAGCGCTCAAGCAGCGCCGGACGGAGGCGTGGCTTAGCTATCTCTGAAGATTCGACGTGCGGGCCGAGCGAGCACGGCCGATCCGGGCGTATCGGTAGGCCCGCATCGACGCCTGCCACCGAAAGCGCCTGCCGCGGATCGAGAGGGGCGCCTCCCGGCCTCACCGTCGGCGCAGCCGGCCGTGGCCGGCGCGAGGGCCACCCGGCCGGTGCGGATCTACGCCGTCACGCCGCGGGAATCGGGGCGTCGAGGGCAGGGAGAACGTGAGGAGGCTTTTTTCCTCTCACCCCGACACGGTGACGTTCGATGTGAAGACGCCCAGCCAGACGGAAACCAAGAAGGAGGTCAAGGTCCAGTATCGACACTAGGGCTTGGAGGATCGAAGCCGAGCCTCACCCGGTGGTCGGCCGCGCCCGCTCGAGCGCCGCGGCGAGCTCCCTCGCCCCGCGCCGGATCTCTTCGGCGTCGACCGCAGCGAAGCCCAAGAGCAGCCCCTCGCGCAACGGCCGTCCGCGGCTGTAGCGGCTGAGCGGTGTCACCTCGACGCCGCGCTCGGCCGCAGCCGCGGCAGCCGCCTCTCCGTCGAGCCCGCCGCAGAGCCAGCCGGCGGTCTGCAGGCCGGCCTCGACGTCGGAGATCTCGAGCAGCCCGCTGAGATGGAGCCGCGCGGTCTCCTGGAGGACGCCCAGCCTCTCGGCGTACGTCTCCCGCATGCGGCGGACGTGGCGGCCGAAGTGCCCCTCGGTGAGGAAGTCGCAGAGCACCGCCTGCTCGAGGAGCGGCGGGTGCCGGCTGGTGATCGACCTCGCCGCCGCGACGCGGTCGACGAGGTCCGGTGGCACCACCAGATAGCCCAAGCGGAGCGACGGGAAGAGCACCTTGCTGAAGCTGCCGGCAAAGAGCACCAGGCCGTCGCGGTCGAGCCCCTGGAGGGCCGGCACCGGCCGCCCGGAGTAGCGATACTCGCCGTCGTAGTCGTCCTCGAAGACGAGCGCCGCCGACCGCCGCGCCCACTCGAGGAGCGCCAACCGGCGTGCCAGGCTCATGGTGGCGCCGAGCGGGAACTGATGCGCCGGGGTGACGTAGGCGAGGCGCGCGCCGCGCCAGCGCGGGCCCTCGCCGAGCATCCCCTCGCCGTCCACCCCGACGGGGACGATCCTCGCCCCGCAGGCCTCGAAGACGCGTGCTGCGCCGCTGTAGCCGGGATCTTCCATCAGCACCCGGTCGCCGGGATCGAGGGTGAGCCGCGCCGCGACGTCGAGCGCCTCCTGCACGCCGGAGACGATGGCGATCTGCGCCGGGGAGCACTTCACTCCGCGCGCAGCCGTCAGATAGTCGGCGACGGCATCCTGCAGCGGGCGATGGCCGAACGGGCCGCAGCCGAGGAGGAGGCCGGCGGAGGCGCGCCGCAGGCGCCGCGCCGCGATCTGCGCCCAGAGCGTCGTCGGGAAGAGGTCCAGCGCCGGCTGGTTGGCGCGAAAGGCGCGGGCCGGCCGCGGGTCGTATGACGCGAGCGGCGTCACCCGCCCGGCGAAGGCCGCGAGGCGGCGCGCCGGCGGACGCGGCGCCGGCCGCCGAGCTCCGGCTTTGCGCGGCACCGCGAGCAGATCGTCAGGGAGGACCTTGCTGACGTAGGTTCCGGAGCCGACGCTCCCCTCGAGGTAACCCTCCGACTTGAGCTGCTCGAAGGCGCTGACGATCGTGCCGCGCGACAGGCCGTACTGGCCGGCGAGGTCGCGGCTGGCGGGGAGCCGGGCGCCGGGGCGCAGACGACCCTCCAAAATCTCGGCACGGAGGGCGACGCAGAGCCCGAGGTAGGCCGGCCGCGCCAGGTCCCGCGGCCCGAGCGTCAGGGCGAGGGTGGTGGTGCGCTTCGCCATGGGAGGTCCCCGGCGAAGACTGTAGATGGGCCCCTGCCGCGGAGCAACCGCCGCGGCGGGCGGGACGAGGCGTACGGCCGCTCCCGACCCGCCGCGGAGTCGCCGGCCCGTCGACCTCCGGTCGGCGAGCCCTGCTCGCCTAGGCGCCGCCGCGTGGGTTGCAGACCACGTTGGTCGTGGCGAGCTCGTAGAAGCTGGTGATCGTCCCGGAGCCGGTGCAGACACCGGCGCAATCGGTGTGGTAGTGACCGACCACCGTCGTCTTGCTGGCGTCCGAGAAGTAGATGGTGGTGACGTTCAAGCCGCCCTTGCAGCCGGAGCCGGAGATCGCCCTGAGCGGCGTCGGGAGGGCGGTGCTGCCGAGGACGAGAGCGGCGAGGATGGCGAACCGCGCGACCGCACGGCCGTTGAGCCCCTGACGGACGAAAGCGAGCATGATGGACCTCCTTGTCGTGGCGTTGGAGCGAGCGCTGTCCAGCGCTCCGGTTGATCCGGAGCCCTCCGCGCTCACTGGATACGGTGCGCCGGAGCGCGCTCACCGAGACCTGCCGCGGCCGCGAGGCGATCGACGCGCCGCCCGTACGGCTCGACGCCGAGCCGCGTTCCTCAGACCACACCTAGCTCGTTGCCGATGCCGTCACGGGAAGCCGGATTCATCCGGCGCCTCTCATAGCACGGGCATTCATGCCCGTGCGGGCGCGGCTCGGCGCCGAACCATTTGCCCTGCGGCATCCCGCGTTTCGCAGGCCGCGCGGTTTCTGCCCTCTGCCGGTACTGCCGGTACTGCCGGTACTGCTCGTACGGCGACACCGATCTCGGCGAGCTTCCCTCGGCACGGGTCTCTGTACGGGTTCCCGTCCGTGACGCGGCGGCGCGGCCCCGCACGGGCATGAATGCCCGTGCTATGAGGGGCGCCGGATAAATCCGGCTTCTTTTCACGGCATCGTCAACGAGATCGGTTTGTTCCGAGGAGCGCGGCTGAGCACCGAGCCTTCGCCGCCCGAAGTGGTCCAATCAAGAACGCCTAAATGGACCTTTGGAGCCGGTCAACCATCCGCTATGTTGAGGTCCTCGGCGGCGGGCCGGTCGGCGTCGATGCGAACGCGACCGGGATCGCCTCCGCGGTGGAGTCAATTCCTCAGGAGATTCTCATGCGAGCGCGCCTCAACTACGCCAAAGCCGCCCCCGGCCTCTACGAAGCCATGGACCATCTGGAGGAGTACCTGCAGAATTGCGGGCTCGAGCGGCCGCTGCTGCTGCTGGTCCAGCTGCGGGCCTCACAGGTCAACGGCTGCGCCTACTGCCTGGACATGCACTGGAAGGATCTCCGCGCCATCGGCGAGAAGGAGCAGCGGCTGTACTCGCTCGACGCCTGGCGCGAGTGCCCCTTCTACAGCGACCGCGAGCGCGCCGCGCTGGCCTGGACGGAGGCGGTCACCACGATCGCCGACGGCCACGCGCCCGATGCCATCTACGAGGCGGCGCGGGCCCATTTCAGCGAGGGGGAGCTCGCCAACCTGACCTTCGCCATCGCCACCATCAACGCCTGGAACCGCCTGTCGATCGCCGCCCGCATCGTCCCCGGCTCGTATCAGCCCGCCGCCGCGCCGGCCGCCGTGGAAGCGCCGGTCTCCAAGGAGGAAGTGTGAGCGAGGGCCCGATGACCTCCAGCCAGAGCGAGCGAGCCGCCCGCTTCGCGGCGCTCCATCGCGGACCGGGAGCCTTCGTGATGGCGAACGCCTGGGACGCCGGCTCCGCGCGCCTCCTCGCCAAGCTCGGCTTCCCGGCGCTGGCGACCTCGAGCGGCGCCTCCGCCGCGGTGCTCGGACGGCGCGACGGCGGCGTGACGCGGGAGGAGGCGCTGGCGCAGGCGCGCGCCATCGCCGCGGCGACCGACCTGCCGGTCTCCGCCGATCTGGAGAAGGGCTTCGGCGACGCGCCGGCGGCGGTGGCGGAGACCATCCGCCTCGCCGCGGAGGCCGGCCTCGCCGGCGGCTCGGTCGAGGACGCCACCGGCGACCGCGACGAGCCGCTCTATCCCATCGGCCGCGCCGCGGAGCGCGTCGAGGCCGCGGTGCGGGCGGCGCGCGCGCTCCCCTTCCCCTTCACGCTCACCGCCCGCAGCGAGAACTTCCTGCGCGGCAATCCGGATCTCGCCGACACCATCGAGAGGCTGCGGGCGTTCGAGCAGGCGGGCGCCGACGTGCTGTTCGCGCCGGGTCTACCCGACCTCGCGGCGGTGCGCGCCGTCTGCGCCGCGGTGGCGAGGCCGGTCAGCTTCATGGCCGGCATCCGCGGGAGATCGTTCACCGTCGCCGAGCTGGCGGCGGCCGGCGTGCGCCGGATCAGCGTCGCCGGCTCGCTCTATCGCGCCGCCATGAGCGGCCTGCTGGCGGCCGCCCGCGAGGTGCGGGAGAGCGGCACCTTCGGCTACCTCGATGGCTCGTTGACCACGGCGGAGCTGTACGAGCTGCTGGACGACTGAGGCGCTGGGCGGACAGGCGCGAGCGGCCGAGGAGAGCGCGGCGGCGGCGCCGGTCTCCTCGGCCTGGCGAGCCGCCGAAGAGCTCGCCCTAATTGATCGGCATGAGGGTGCAGAACCGGTTGTAGACGCACTGGCCGCCGACCGAGTGGCCATAGATCATGCAGCTGCAGGAGGGGTCGAGGCAGTAGGGCGGGCACGGATTGGTGAACTCCGGCTGCCAGGCCGGGGTGGTGTCGGGGAGCGCCGCGCCGCCGGCCGCCGGGGCGGCCGCAGGAGCCGTGACCGCCGGTTGGGCAGCGGGCGAGGCAGGGGCGGTCGGCGCGGCGATGGCCGACGAGGCGAGCGCGAGCAGCACCAGCAGGGCGAAGGCTGAGGCGAGTCTGGACATGGCGAGTTCGAACCTCCCGAGTTCTCCGTCCCCGGCGAAAAGCCGGGCCGGCTCCTCCCTCCATAAGTGCCGGCGAGGGTCGCGAGGGAGCCAGGCGCGGCGCTCGCTAATCGATGGCGTCCGGCCGGTCGGCCGGGCGCGCGCCGTCGGCGGCCGACGTCGCGCCGGCCGCCAGGAGGCTCTGCAGGAGACCCAATCCGAGATCGCCGGGAGCGGCGAGCAGATAGCCCTCGAGCCAGCTCGCCGCGGCGCGGGCGAAGGCGGCCTCGCGATCGAGCCGGCCGGCGCCCGGCGCGGCCGTCTCGGCGGCGAGCGGCGGACCGAGGAGGGTCTCGATCGCGTCGCCTCGCCAGCGCAGCACCATCGGCACCAGGGGCGCTCCCGCCATGCGGGCGAGCGCGAAGGGCCCGCGGGCGAGCGCCAGGGCGCGGCCGAGACAGGGTGCGGCGAAGGCGCGGCCCTCCGGCAGATCGATCGCCATGGCGACGAAGCCGCCGTGCCGCAGGCAGCCGAGGAGGCGGTTGAAGATCGCCGCGCGCGCCCGCTCGCCGCCGGCGGTCGAGATGAACTCGAGCGGCGCGCGGGGAGTCTCCAGATGTCCCCGGCGGAGCGCCAGCACCGGCGCCGGCAGCCGCTCGAGGGCCGCACCGATCGATTGCATGGCGCCGAGGTGGAAGGTGCAGAGGACGGCGGGCGGCCGCAGCGCGGCGAGCGCCGGCGGCGTCCGCATCAACGAGCGGACGGGGTCCAGACCGGCGCGGCGGATGAGCTCGACGAGCAGCCGGTTCCTGCCCTCCAGGCCGCCGATCCGCCAGGCGAGCCGCGCCGCCGCCGCACGATCGAGGTGAGGGAAGACAGCGCCGACCTGCTCGGGGCTCGGCCAGGCGCCGGAGAGGCGGTTGCGCAGCCAGCCGACCCTCGCGGCGGCGCGGAAGGCCGGCAGCGGGCGGCCGAGAGCCAGCGCCGCCAGCCGGCGCTCCACCGCCTCGAAGCCCCGCCGCGACGCGGCGCCGAGCGCGAGCCGGCTCAACCGCGCGGCCTCATGGCGCCTCGGCGCGTCTACAGCTTGGCGATCAGCGCGCGGGCCACGCTGGCGAGCTGACCATCGAGCGCCGCCGCACCCGGGTCGGGAGCGACCGTGGCTCCCACCGTGATGTGCCAGGGGCCCTTGCGCGCCTGCAGGATGCGGCCGCGCACCGAGTAACCCGCCCCCATGTTGACCGATGCCACGTTGGTCGCGAACGCCCAATCGCCCACTCCGGAGATCTCGTTGGTCCCCTGGATGACGCCGTTGAGGCCGTGCTTCTCGGGCGACAGGGTGCCGCGCACCGTGTCGCCGGTCTTGGTGTAGATCGCCTTGATCGCATCCTCCGTCTGATCGTCGCGGCTGGCGTCGACCGTGACCTTGAGCTGGTTCTTCATGGCGTTCCCCAGATTCTGCTGGCCGGCTCCGGCCTGCATCATCCCCTTCATGAAACCGCTCATGTCGCCGGCCGCCGCACGCTTCTGGCTTTTCGCGAGCTGGTCCTGGGTGTCGGCCAGCGCCTTCTGTTTGTCGGCGGGGTCGAGGTCATAGGAGCAGCCGTCCTGGATCAGCGTCTTGCCCATCAGCGCGCTCACCTCGGCGGCCGAGAGCAGCGTGCAGACCTGCACCTTGGGCGGCTCCGCCGCCGGCGCCGCGGCAGCCGCCGGCGCCGCCGACCCCGCGGGCGGCGCGCTCTGCGCATCGGTCGCGGCGGGCGCCGGCGCAGCAGGCGGTGTCTCCGCCGCCTTCTGGCAGGCGAAGACCGGCAGGAGGGCGACCGCCAGGGTGAGGAATCTCCATTTCATGAGGCTCTCCTTTTCTCGTTGGGACCGCGACTCCGCCGGGAGGCGTGCGCGGCAGCCGGAGGCTCGAGGCGCATCGAGCGCCGGTGTGGCGGCAGCTTACACCCATGGCGCGGGACCTCTGCCAGATATGATCGCCACCTTCGTCGAAGCGCTCTCTCCGCGGCGTTCGCAGCGGAGGAGCGGCGAGGATCGAGAATGACCGGACCCGAGCCAGCAGAGGATCTGCAGCCGCCGGAGCCGTGGCTCCGCGGACCGCTGCCCGGGGTCGATCCGCTCGTCGCGCCGGTGCTCGCCAGCTTCGCGCAGGTGCGCGAGGACCTGGCCCGCTGGATCGGCCCGCTCGCCGACGAGCGGATCTGGGATCGGCCGAGCGGCCTGGCGCCGGTCGGCTTCCAGCTCCGCCACATCGCGCGCAGTCTCGACCGCCTCGCGACGTACCTCGAAGGCCGTCCCCTGAGCGCCGCTCAGCTCGCCGAGCTGCGGAGCGAGATGGAGCCCGCCGGCGGCCGCGACGAGCTCCTGGCGGAGGTGCACGCCAGCCTCGATCGGGCCGCCGCGATCGTCGCCGCGCTCGACCCGGCCCGCCTCGCCGACCGCCGCGAGGTCGGCCGCGCCCGCCTGCCGACGACCGTCATCGGCCTCGCCATCCACCTCGCCGAGCACACCCAGCGCCACCTCGGCCAGGCGATCGTGACGGCGAAGCTCGCGGCGCGCGCCTGAGCGGGCGCGCGCCGAAGCCGGCGAAGTGTGAGTCTCTAGCGGTTGGGATGGAGCATGGCGGCAGGTTCGAGGCGCAGACGCCACAGCCTCGCAGCCGCACCAACACCTCGCCCGGGCCGATCTCGGGGCGGCCGGATGTCATGGATTTCAATACGTCGGGGAGCCGCAAAGATCGCGCTTCGCACGATGCCCGGTGGCGCCTGTGGTTGTCGCTCTGTTCGGTCCGCGGCGGTCCGCGATCCGCTCCCACCTCATTCAGCCGTTGACCACCTCTCCTCCGTTGGGATGGAGGATCTGGCCCGACATGTACGAGGAGTCGGCGGAAGCGAGAAAGACGTAGCACGGCGCCACCTCGGCGGGCTGTCCGGCGCGGGCCATCGGCGCGTCGGAACCGTGCTCGGCGGTCTTCTCCGCGTCGTAGGAGGCGGGGATGAGGGGCGTCCAGATCGGGCCCGGGGCGACGCCGTTGACGCGGATCTTGCGGTCGACGAGGTTGAGCGCCAGCGAACGGGTGAACGAGACGATGGCCCCCTTGGTCGCCGAGTAGTCGAGGAGCGTCGCGCTCCCTTTGTATGCCGTGATCGAGGCGGTGTTGACGATGGCGCTACCCTCGCCGAGATGTGGGAGCGCCGCCTTCGCCATGTAAAAGTAACCGAAGATATTGGTGCGGAAGGTACGGAGGAGCTGGTCGGCGGTGATGTCAGTCAGCTCGTCCTGCTCGTGCTGCTCGGCCGCATTGTTGACCAGGAGATCGAGCCCGCCGAGCTCGGCAACCGTCGTCTCGACGGCCTGCCGGCAGAAGCCCTCGTCACCGACGTCGCCGGCGATCAGCAGGCACCGCCGGCCGCGCTCCTCGACCCCGCGCGCCGACTCCCGGGCGTCGTCGTGCTCCTCGAGGTAGACGATCGCCACGTCCGCCCCTTCGGCGGCGAAGGCCCAGGCGACGGCGCGACCGATCCCGCTGTCGCCGCCGGTCACGAGGGCGACCTTGTCGGCGAGGCGGCCGCAACCCTCGTACCGCGGCTCGCTGTCCGGTTGCGGCCGCATCCGGGACTGCCGGCCGGGCTGGCGCCGCTGGGACTGTGGGGGTTGCTTCTTCTTCGCCTGGTCCTGGGCACCCGCTTTCGCCATCGTCTCCTCGCTCCCTCGTCTAAAGATTGCTCTGGTACTTCGGCGCGTCGTCGAAGAGCGAGTTCCAGAAGCTCCAGTTGCCGCGGGAGGAACCGGCTCGGGCGCCGCTCTCGCTCTGGCCGGTCTCCGCCTGCTGATCTCCCAATCCATCCGCAACCGGCCGGGCGGCCGGCTCCTGCTGCCCATGACCCTTCGACAGCTCCTCGGTGCCTGACATGATCCTGCGCCCCTTTCCTCGTTGGCTCGCCGGGTCGAGCCCCGGCGTCACATTCAGTTGCAACTCATGTGCAACGCCTGGGCCAAAGCGATGTCTCTCCGAGCCTTGGGGAGCGGAGCCGCGAGAGCTCGCCCGGCGGGCAGCCCAGGCGCGGTGGTCCGAAAGTTGCTCGCTCTCGCCGCGTGCCCGGGACGAGCGATCTCCACGGCAGCGCTCCCGACGAGTGCCCCGTCGCGCTGCTCCTCATCGACGTCGTCAACGACCTGGAGTTCGAGGGCGGCGACGCCCTGCTCGTCCAGGCGAGGCCGGCGGCGCGGGCGGTCGCCGCGCTCAAGCGGCGGGCGCGCGCGGCGGGCATCCCGGCGATCTACGTCAACGACAACTTCGGCCGCTGGCAGTCGGACCTCCGGGCGCTCGTCCGCCACTGTCTGGAGGACGGAGTGCGCGGCGAGCCGATCGTCCGCCAGCTCCTGCCGGCGGAGGACGACTACTTCGTCCTCAAGCCCAAGCACTCGGGCTTCTTCCAGACCGCCCTCGAGCTGCTCCTCAAGCACCTCGGGGCGCAGACGCTGATCCTCGCCGGCTTCGCCGGGGACATCTGCGTTCTGTTCACCGCCAACGACGCCTTCGCCCGCGACTTCCGCCTCCTCGTCCCCGCCGACTGCGTCGCCTCGCAGACCGCCGAGGCCAACCGAGGCGCTCTCGAGCTCATGGAGCGGGCGCTGGGCGTCGAGTCGACCCCGAGCGCCGAGATCGACCTCGCGGCGCTCGTGGCGGGCGACGGCGACGGCGAGCGCGGGCCGGCTAACGCCCGATCACCACGCCCCAGGCACCCTTCCCGGCCGGGATCGTCGCGATGACGCGGAGGCTGGCCGTGTCGACGACCGAGACGTCGCCGCTGAGACCGTTCGCGGTGTAGAGCCGCCGGCCGTCGCGGGTGAGGTCGATGCCCCACGGGCGCTTGCCCACCGGGACCGTGGCGACCACCCGCCCCACCGCCGCGTCGATCACCGAGACGGAATTGGCGTGGCCGTTCGCCACGTAGACGCGGCGGCCGTCCGGCGAGACGGCGATGCCCACCGGCTTCGCCCGCGGCGGCAGCCGGAGAGTGCGCAGCACCCGATGGCGGACGGCGTCGACGACGGCGAGGGTGCCGCCGACCTCGGCCGTGACGTAGGCCCGCCGGCCGTCGGGAGAGAAGGCGACGACCCGCGGCCGCGGATCGACCAGGAACGTCGAGACGACCTCGAGGGTGCGGGTGTCGATCACCGAGACCGTGTTGCTGGTCTCGGCGGTGACGTAGACCCAGCGCCCATCGGGGCTGAGGCCCATGCCCTCGGGCTCGATGCCGACGACCAGCGAGGCGAGCACCCGGTGCCGCCGCACGTCGGTGACCGTCGCCGTGCCGGCATCCTCGTTGGCGGCGTAGAGCCGGGAGCCGTCGCGGCTGACGACGAAGCGCTCGGGGTCGGTGCCCACGTCGAAGCGCCCGACCTCGCGGAAGGTCCGGGCGTCGAGCGCCACGATGGCGTCCGCCGAGCTCTTGGTCGTATGAGCGAGGTCGCTCAGGGCGACGTAGAGGAGGCGGCCGTCGGCGGCGAGCTGGATGCCGCGCGGGCGAGCGCCGGCCGGTGTCATGCGGACCGTCGAGACCACCCGCTCGGTCGCCGTGTCGAGGACGGTCACCGTGCCGGCATCCTCGTTGCTGACGTAGGCGAGCGGCGCCGCGGCGGTGGAAATCCCAGCGGGGAGAGCGAGGAGGGCGAGGAGGACGGGCGCCGCGGCCCTCATCGCGTCCACTCCGGCTCCACGGCGCCGGCGAGCCGCCCGGCTGCGTCCGTCAGATAGACCGGCTGGACGAGGTGGCGGTCGCCGGGATCGAAGCGCAGCATCATCCCCTTGTGGCCGTCGAGCCGCAGCTCGCCGAGGCGCTGCCGCGGGCTGCCGCCCGGATAGCGGAGGGCGAGCTCGACGGCGCACTTGACCGCCATCCAGCCGTGCCAGGCGCGCTCGTCCATCGCGTGGCCGAAGCGGCGGAGATAGCGGACGTTGAGCGCCTCGGCGCCGAACTTCATCAGCGCGGGGTGCCAGTCGACCACCCGCAGGTCCCGGCGCTGCGGGAAGCGGGCGAGAGCCTGCCGCCGGAAGCTCGGGCTCGAGGTGACGTTCCAGGCCGGCGCGCCCGCCGCCTTCGACGTCGCGAGAAAGAGGATCGGCGAGCCGTCGCGCCGCGGCGCCTCCCCGATGCGCACGAAGCGGGAGCCCGGCTCGGAGACGACCGCGACGTGGAGGAGGTCGCCCAACCGCCTCGCCTCCTCCAGGCCGAGGAGCGCCCCCTGCCCCTCCGGGCTCCCGGGAGTGAGGAGAATCCCCAGGGAGACCCGGCTCGCCGCGTCCGCGAGCGTCAGGGCGAGGGCCCGCCGGCCGAGGCCGGCGAGCGCTCCCGCCGCGAAGAGCGCCCGGAGAAGCTCGCGGCGGCCGATCGTCCGCTCGCGCCCGTCGTCAGGCGCCACGTCTCTCCTCCTGGCGCAGCAGCCTCTCGCTCCGCGTGTGGACGACCCGCCGCTCCGCCTCTCCCAGCCAGGCGGCGAAGAGCGCCAGCCCGAGGACGAGGAAGACGACCCCGGCCGGGACCCACATGACGAGGCCGGCGAGCTGCTGGTCCGCCAGGGGCGAGAGCCCCCACGCGCCGGTGCGCTCCTGGTAGATCGGATACCAGAGGCGGGGCGCGAAGGTGAGGAGGGCGCCGAGGACGCCGCTGTGGAGCGAGGTGAAGAAGACGTAGAGCACGGCCGCGCCGTAGCCCAGGCGGCCGAAGCGGCCGTGGACGAGCGCCCAGGCGAAGAGGGCGGCGGTCAGGAAGAAGCTGAGGTGCTGGAGCGCATGGAGGAAGTCGTCGTCGAGCGTCGCCTGATAGAGGGCCGGCAGGTGCCAGATCCACAGCGCCAGGCCGTGCAGGACGCAGACGGAGAGCGGCGCCGTGAGCCCGCGCCAGGTGGCGGCGAAGGCCGGCGAGCGCGCCACCCGCCCCGCGCCGTCCCGGGCGCGGCGCGGCAGCGCCCAGAGGGTCGGCGCCAGCGGACGGCCGAGAACGATGAGGGGCGCGGCGACGAGGATGAGTACCTCGTGCTGCACCATGTGGGCCGAGAAGAGGATGCCGCCGAGCGCGTCGAGCGGCGAGACGAGCGCCACGACGAGCGCCAGCCAGCCGGCGGCGAAGCACCCCGCCTGCCAGCGCTGGATGCCCTGGCCGGTCCCCGCCCGCCCCCAGAGGCGGGCGAGGCCCAAGGCGTAGAGGGCGCCCGAGAGGGCGAGGAGGACGAGGGTGAAGGGCTCCCAGCTCCACCAGCCGAGGACGGTGCCGGCGTCGAGCCCCGCTCCGGCATGGAGATGGAGGAGGAAGAGGAAGGGCGACATCAGTCGCAGACCTCGAGGATCAGCACCGGGAGGCCGGTCGCCAGGATCGCGACCGCGAACGACAGGCAGAGCCAGAAGCCGGCGATGGCGAGGAACCGCGCGCGCGATCCCCGCGCCTCGCCGCTCACCGTCGAGATCGCCGGCTCGCGGCGCATGCGGACGCGGGCGAAGACGGCGCCGGAGAGGGCGATGAGGAGCGCCGCCGGCGTCACCGCGGCGAGGAGGAGCCGGCTTCCCTGCCAGCAGGCGGTCGGGGCGAGCGAGTAGCTGACGAGCTCGGCGAGAACCCAGCCGAGGGGGCCGGCGAGAATGGGGAGCCAGAGGAGGACCTCGCGGCGTGGAGGGCGATTCTCGCGCAGCTCGTTCGAGCGGTCGGCCATGGCGAAGGCTCAGCCCGCGAGGGTCGCCAGCAGGCCCGGATCGAGGAAGAAGATGGCGTAGAACAACACCCAACAGGCGGTCACGAAGTACCAGTACATGGAGTTCAGGCGCAGGTCGTCCATGTGCTTGTCCTCGACCGGGCCGAGGGTGAGGAGCGCGATGAAGAGCAGGTTCTCGCCGATGCCGGTGACCACGTGGAGGCTGTGGAGCCCCCCCGCCGTCCACACCAGCGAGCCGTAGGCGTGGCTGTCCCAGCGAAAGGTGAGGGCGCGCAGGATGGCGATGCGCACGGCCAGGAAGGCGACCATCAACACGGTGGCGGCGATCAGCCAGCGGCGGATCGTCTGGAGCTCCTCGCGCGCCGCCGCCCGCGCCGCGCGATGCATCGGGTAGGCGCTGGCGAGGAGGATCGCGAGGTTGAGCGTGGTGATCCCGAGGCCGGGGTGGCGCACCCCGGGCGGCGGCCATAGGTGGGCGCCGCCGCGCAGGTAGAAGTAGCTCGCCGCCAAGATGGCGAACATCGTCCCCTCGATGCACATGATGCCGGCGACGCCCCACCAGAGCGGATCGCGCATCCCGAAGGCGGTCGTCGGCAGATTCGAGACGTCGATCTCCAGCCGCCGGCTCACCAGACCCGCTCCTTGAGCCTCGGATGGTCCTGGTCGCCGCGCGGCCAGAACCAGGCGACGAGGGCGACCGCGCAGGGCGCCATGCCGATCGGCAGCCCCCAGGGGGTGAAGATGCCGACGATGAAGGTGACGCCCACCCCGAGCGCGAGGACGAAGGGCCAGACGGTCTCCGCCGGCGAGACCTGCCGGTGATCCGGATCGGCGTCGAGCACGCGGGTGATGAGGAGCTCCCGGCGGTCGCTCCGCAGACCGGTCACCACCGGCGCCGCCGCGTGCCAGGCCCAGAGCGGCGAGCGGCCGCCGACCGTGGGGAGCCGCTGGAAGTTGTAGGGCGGCGGCGGCGAGGCGGCCGACCACTCCAGGGTGTCGGCCCCCCAGGGGTCGTCTCCCGCCGGCGCGCCGCGGCGCAGGCTGGCGAGCGCGTTGCCCAGGAAGACGGCGACGCCCAGGCCGAGGACGAAGGCGCCGGCGGTCGAGAGCAGGTTGAGCGGCCCCCATCCGGTCTGCGGCAGGTAGGTGTAGACCCGGCGCGGCATCCCCTCGAGGCCGAGGATGTGCTGCGGGAAGAAGGTGACCTGGAAGCCCAGGAAGACGAGCCAGAAGGAGACCTTCCCCCAGCTCTCGGAGAGCAGCCGCCCGGTGATCTTGGGGTACCAGTAGAAGAGCCCGCCCAAGAGCGGGAAGACGGCGCCGCCGATCAGCACGTAGTGGAAGTGGGCGACGACGAAGAAGGTGTCGTGCACCTGGAGGTCGAGCGGCACGGCGGCGAGCATCACCCCGGTGAGCCCGCCGACGACGAAGGTGACGAGGAAACCGAGGACGTAGAGGAGCGGCGTCTTGAAGCGCAGATGACCGCCCCACAGCGTCGCGATCCAGCAGAAGATTTGGGTGCCGGTGGGGATGGCGATCATGATGCTCGCGGCGGTGAAGAAGCTGGCGCCGAGCTGCGGCAGGCCGGTGGCGAACATGTGGTGGACCCAGAGGCCGAAGCCGATAAACCCGGTGGCGACCAGCGAGAGGACGAGCGCCAGGTACCCGAACACCTCGCGGCGGGTGAAGGGGGCGAGGATCGCCGAGACGATGCCGGTCGCCGGGATGAAGATGATGTAGACCTCCGGGTGGCCGAAGAACCAGAAGAGGTGCTGCCAGAGGAGGACGTCGCCGCCCTGCGCCGGGTTGAAGAAGTGGGTGTCGACCAGCCGGTCCAGGGCGAGCATCAGGCTCGAGAGCATCACCGCCGGCATCGCGAAGACCACCATGAACGAGGTGACCAGGAGCGACCAGACGTAGAGCGGGATGCGGTTGAGCGACATGCCGGGCGCCCGCTGCTTGAGGATGGTCACGATCAGGTTGACCGCCACGGCGAGCGACGAGATCTCCGTGAAGGTGATCATCTGCGCCCAGACGTCGACCCGCTTGCCGGGGCTCCACTGCGGCCCGGAGAGCGGCACGTAGGCGAACCAGCCGGCATCCGGTCCGGTGTTGAGGAAGAAGGCGGCGTAGAGGAAGAGACCGCCGATCAGGTAGACGTAGTAGGAGAAGGCGTTGAGGCGCGGGAAGGCGAGGTTGCGGGTGCCGACCATCAGCGGCACGAGATAGACGCCGAGCCCGAGCATGATCGGCACGGCGAAGAGGAACATCATCGTCGAGCCGTGGGTGGTGAAGACCTGGTTGTAGAGATCGGGGCCGAGGAAGCGATTCTCCGGCCGCGCCAGCTGCACGCGCAGGAGGAGCGCTTCGACTCCCCCGACGGCGAAGAAGACCAGGGCGGTGACGATGTAGCGCACGCCGATCCGCGTGTGGTTCACCTCCGAGATCCAGCCGCGGAGCCCCGAGGCATAGCGCCAGGTGCGCTCGAGGAGCCGACGATCAGCTGCCTCGGCTGCCTCAGCTGCTTCAGCTGCCTCGGCCGTGGTCTCGCCCTCGGGCGCGGCCGGGCTGCCGGGGGCGAGCGGCTCCGCGGTCATCCCGGCACCCTCACCGCAGGCTCCCGAGATAGGCGACGAGCGCCCGCGAGTCGCCGGGAGAGAGGACGCTCGCCGGCATCTGGCAGCCGGGCTTCGCGCCCTGCGGGTCGACGATCCAGCCGCCGAGGCTCGGCGCGTCGTTCGGCAGCGACGCCGCGGCGAGGGAGAGCCGGCTCGCGAGATGCGTCAGGTCGGGGCCGAGGCTGCCGGAGGCGCGGGTCCCGCGCACCGTGTGGCAGAAGGCGCAGGGCGCCGACTCGAGGACCTCGCGCCCGTGGCGGCGGACCGCGTCCGCCGGCGGCGGCGGCGTGGCGAGCTGGCCGGCGTACCAGGCGGCGAAGCGCTGCGGCGTCTCGGCGATCACCAGGAGGCCCATGTGGGCGTGCTGATGGCCGCAGAACTCGGCGCAGAAGCCGCGGAAGACGCCGGGCCGATCCGCCTCGATCCAGAGGTCCGATTCGTGACCGGGGATGAGGTCGCGCTTGCCGTGGAGGCTCGGCACCCAGAAGCTGTGGATGACGTCCGCCGACCGCAGATGGATCCGCACCGGCCTGCCGACGGGGACGTGGATCTCGTTCGCCGTGCGGACGATGCGGGCCGGCGCCGGGTCCCGGTACTCGACGTCCCACCACCACTGGTGCCCGGTGACCTGGACGACCGCCGCCGCCGGCTCGCCGAGCGAGGCGACCGCCCGCCCCGTCGAGACGCTCTCGACGAGGAGGACGAAGAGAACGGCGACGGTCGCCCCGACGGCCACCGACACCGCGCGGTTGCGCCGCGCCCGCGCCGCCGGCGCGAGCGGTCCGGGGAGGCCCTCCGCCTGCGGGCGCCGGGTGAGCGCGGCGGCGAGGGCGAGCATCACCAGGGCGAAGACCGCCGCCGCGATCCACAGCATGATCCACCAGAGGTGGCCGATACGGGCCGCCTCGACGCCGTGGGAGTGCAGAGCCGAGTGGTCGCCGATCCAGCTCATCCGGGGTGGCTCGCATCCTGCGGCCGCGGCCGCTGGCGCGGCAGCGCCTGCTCGGAGGGGTGGGGGAAGAGCTCGTCGCTCCGCGTCGGCCGCTGCGGCTTCGGCACCAGGCCGCCGAGCGTCCGCACGTAGGCGGTGATCATCCAAACCTGGTCGTCCGGGATGTGGCCGCCGAACGAAGGCATGCCGTTCGGCCGTCCCTCCGCGATGGTGTCGTGGATGGCCTGGCCGCTTCCGCCGTAGATCCACAGCGCGTCCATCAGGGGTGGACCGATGCCGCCGCCGCCGTGGAAGTGGCAGCCGACGCAGTTGTACTGCTCGTAGAGCTGCTCCCCCTGATGGATCGCCCAGGCGTTGCCGTCGTAGGGTCCGGCGGCGTCGCGGCCGGGGAGCGGCGCGCCGGGCTGCAGGCTCACCTGGCGGAGCGGCAGCGGCCGCCCGCTCGCCGCCGGCGCCGGGCGGAAGCTCCGCTCCTCCCGCGGACAGCCGGCGAGCGCGAGGCCGAGAGCGGCGAGGGCGACGAGGGTCCGCAGCGCCGGGAGGCGGCGCATGGGCATCATCCGGGCTCCCCCACCCGCGGCACGCCGTAGCGCAGCAGGAGGGCGTCGATCTCCGGCTGCCGCCGCTCGAGGAACGCCTCGAGCTCGTCGCGCCGCCGATCGTCCCCCCGCCGCACCGCCATCGAGATGTCGAAGACGAAGGGGAGGAACGGCGGATCGATCTGCGGCGACACCGGCACCAGGCTGAGCGCCGCCGCCTGACGCGGGGCGAAGTAGCCGGCGAGCGGCCCCCAGACGACGGCCACGTCGACGTCGCCGCGGGCGACCGCCTCGACGATGCGGGCCGGTGGATTGGGCCGCGAGTAGTCGCCGTACACCGAGTAGCCGGCGATATTGCGGACGATGCCGCGATGGGCGAGGGCCTGCGCCGGCGGCGAGTTGGTGCCGTCGTCGCCGATCATCTGGACGCCGACGCGCAGCCGGCGGAGCGCCGGGTCGTCGAGCGACCGCACGGTGATGCCGCGGTCGCGCCGCGAGACGAAGACGTAGGTCGAGCGGTAGTAGGGGCGGGTGGTGAGCGCCAGCTCGACGCTCGTCGGCAGCCCCATCACGACGTCGCAGAGGCCCGCCCGCAGCGTGTTGCGGAGGAAGCCGCGGTGCTGCGGCCACCAGGTGTAGCGCAGGGCGGCGTGGGAGTCGCTCGCCAGCATCTCGGCCAGGCGGTTCTCGAAGCCCTCGCGCCGGCGGTTCGAGAACGGCAGGTTGTTGGGATCGGCGCACACCCGCAGCTCGCGGCCGGCGGCGGCCACTGCAGCCGATGCGGCCGGTGCGGCCGGGGCGGCAGGAGCCCCCTTGCCGGCGCAGGCCGCGAGGGCGGCGGCGAGGGCGAGCGTCCAGCCGCTAGGGCAGCGAAAAGACATACAGCTCGCCTCCGGGCGTCGTGTGCTGGGGGAGATCGCCCATGGCGCCGAGGAAGCCGAGGGCGCCGGTCGCGTCGCGGGGATCGAGCTTGCCGGCGACCACCGCGCCGGACCAGCCGCCGACGCCGGAGAGGACGGCGACGTACTGGCGGCCGTCGGGGCCCCGATAGGTCACCGGCTGGCCGATGATCCCGGAGCCGGTCTTGAACTTCCAGAGCTCCCGCCCGGTCGCCGCGTCGAGGGCCTTGAACCAGCCGTCCATGGTGCCGTAGAAGACCAGGTCGCCGGCGGTGGCGAGGGCGCCGCTCCATGCCGGGAAGGTCTCCGCGATCCGCCAGCGCGGGCGCCGCGCCGCCGGGTCCCAGGCGGTGAAGAAGCCGCGGTTGCCGCCCGGGCCGGCATACATCTTCACGTTGGCGCCGACGAACGGCGTCCCCGCGATGTAGTTCGCCTCCATGCCCTGGACGTCCATGCACAAGTTGTTGTGAGGGATGTAGAGGAGGCCGGTGCGCGGCGAGTAGGCGGACGGCTGCCAATCCTTGCCGCCCGGGGAGGCCGGGCAGATCTGCTCGACGGTCTTTCCCGCCCCGGTCTCCTTCGCCGCCACGTCGCGCAGCCGTCCCGAGGCGAGGTCGACGCCGGCCGTCGAGTTGACGGCGACAAAGGGATCGGCCGAGAGCACCTCGCCGGTCGCCCGGTCCATCACGTAGAGGTAGCCGTTGCGGTCGGGGCGCACCAGCACCCGCCGGCGCCGCCCCGCGACCTCGAGGTCGAGGAGCACCAGCTCGTTGACGGCGTCGTAGTCGAAATGGTCGTGCGGGCTGAGCTGATAGAACCAGACCGCCTCGCCTGTCTCCGGGCGGCGGGCGAAGATGCCGCAGGTCCACTTGTTGTCGCCCGGCCGCTGATCGGCGTTCCAGGGCCCCGGATTGCCGGTGCCGTAGAAGATGAGGTCGAGCTCAGGATCGTAGGAGATCCATCCCCAGACCGTGCCGCCGCCGGTCCGCCAGGCATCGGGCGGCCAGCTCGCCACCCCCAGGTCGCGGCCGCGGTCCATGGCGTAGAAGGGATGAAAACGGGGGCCGATCAGGACGTCGCGATCGGGGCCGGTGCTGTAGGCCTTCCAGGCGACCTTGCCGCTGCCGGCGTCCAGCGCCGCGAGCCAGCCGCGCACGCCGAACTCGCCGCCGCTGTTGCCGACGAGCACCTTGCCGCGGACGACGAGCGGCGCCATCGTCATCGACTCGCCCTTCTGGATGTCGCCGAGCGGCGTCCGCCAGACCTCCTTGCCGGTCGCGGCGTCGACCGCGACCGTCTGGCCGTCCAGCGTGTTGTAGAAGAGCCTGCCGCCGGCATAGGCGGCGCCGCGGTTCACCAGGTCGCAACAGGCGACCCCCTGCGCCGCGGCGTCCACCGGCGGCTTGTAGACCCAGCGCGCTTCACCGGACTTGCCGAGATCCAAGGCATAGAGATAGTTGGGGAACGGGGTGACGACGTACATCGTGTCGCCGACGACGAGCGGCGCCGCCTCCTCGCCGCGCGTGTTGCCGGTCGAGAAGGTCCAGGACACCTTGAGCCCGGCGACGTTCCGGCGGTCGATCTCCGCCAGCTGGCTGTAGCGGGTGCTGGCGTAGCTCTTCGCCGGCATCAGCCACTGGCCGTCCTCGGCCGCCGGCGGCTGCGCCGCCGTCCGGGCTCCCGTCATCCCTTCCCCGCGGGCGCTCCCGGGCCGCGGCCCGGGCTCCTCCTCAGTGCGGCAGCCGGAGACCGCCGAGCCGAGCGCCAGGAGCGCAGCTAGAAGGAACAAGGACCGGAAGGAAAGGCCGCTGCACCTCGTCATCGGTGCATTTCTTCCCCAGCAAGATGCAGGCCAATGGCGCCTGGCGGCGCTCGGATCGATGCGCGTCTACCGGCAGAGGTCGGCGGCATCGCAGGCGCAGCCCTTGCCCTTGTGGCAGGTGAAGCGCCGGCTGATGCAGGAGTTGCCGCACGCCTTGCCCTTGCTGCACACCCGGCAGCAGCTCGCCCGAGGCGTGCAGCTCGCGCCTGCCGGCGTCGCGGCGAGGAAGTCCGGCAGCTCGGGCGGAGAGCCGGACGCCGGCGAGAGCTCGAGCTGACCGACGTCAGGAGGCGCCTCCGCGACCGGCGTCTGCGCGACGAGAGGAAACGCGAAGAGGGAGAAGCAGAGAAGGAGCGCTGCGCGGCGGAGTCGCATGAGGTACTAGTACCCGCCGACCACGAACTGGCTGAGCTCTTTTCGCTTGGTGGGCCGTCAGAGACTCGAACTCTGGACCCGCGGATTAAAAGGCCGATAGTCCCCCTATACAAACCTAGAACATGGTACTCTCACGGTACAAATCCTATAGGGAGGCACTACCGATGAAGGCAACTATCCAGAAGAGAGAAGGCAAGCGCGGCACCTCATACCGCGTCCTCATCCGCCGTACCGGACACCCCGCCGAGTCCGCTACCTTCGCCTCTAAGAAGCTCGCCGAGATACACGCCCGCACGCGTCTAGGTGAGATCGACCATGACAGAGCGAACCGAATCAGCCCCACCGTCAGTATCGGCCGGCGCCGCGCGATCTCCGCGCTCCTGCCCGACTATCTCGCCTATCTTGAGAAGAACGAAAGCCGGCGCACTCTCCCCGAGATCAAAGCCAAACTCGAATTCTGGTCCGCTCTACTCCCCAAGATGCCTATCAGCGACATAACGGACACCACCGTTAGAGATCTCCGCGACAAGCTTCTGGAGACCCGGTCAGACGCCACGGTCAATCGCTACGTCGCTGCTTTATCGGGCATGCTCTCCTGGTGTCTCTATACTAAGCATTACCTCACATCTCACCCCATCAGAGGCTATATCAAGCCAATTAAGGAACCTAAGCATCGCGTCCGCTGTCTATCCGATACCGAGAGAGCTCAACTCTTCGACGCGTGCAAAGCACAAACTCAATCGCCCGCTCTATACCCTCTCGCGGTCGTCGCCTGCTACTCCGGGATGCGCCAAGGTGAATTGCTCGCGCTAACTTGGAACGATGTCAACCTAACGGAAGGGCTCGCGAGTGTGAACGATAGTAAGAACGGCGAGCCCCGCACCGTACCTGTCACAGGGTTTGCGCTCAACACGTTGAAGGACTGGCACCGCACCACGGGCACGAGGTTCGCCGGTTCCGCCGGCGATCGCGTCTTCGGCCTGGTCGCCTTCCCGGCGAAGTCCTGGCGCGCTGCTCTGGCTTCGATCGAGCCGCGCCTGCCGAATTTCTCCCGCTTCCACGATTTACGACATTGCGCCGCTTCATATTTAATAAAATCCAAGGCGGGCATCGCCGTTGTCGCTGAGATCCTAGGGCACAAGTCGATCGCCATGAGTATCAAGTACGCCCATCTCGACACGGACGCCCTGACGGAAGCGAGCGAGCGAGCGGGAGAGAAGTTCAAGTAAGCACAGCGGCACACGGGCATACAGTCACACCCATGCGTAACGGCCCGCTCCTCGAAAGGGGGGCGGGTTTTTTTAGTTACCTGTCCACCCATCTTGCGCAAGATATCCGAGCTTCCTATACTCCTCGGCATGGCTTCCCCTTCTATCGATCACTCCGACCTCGCCACCCTGCGCGCCGCAGTTGATAATTCATATGCTGGGTTGGTAGCAGCGACGGCACGTAACATATTCGATACCGATCCGACACTCGCGCGACGGTTACGTGAGTTGAGCGGTTTTACGCAAACGGATCTAGCCTCTATGTTAGGCATTACACAGCCTACAATTTCACAGGTAGAGAGCGGCACCTATGCGTTAGGTAGAGACTTGGCCGCGCGGTATATGACGGTAGTCGTTAACGCGGTTGATAGATCGAAGCTACCGGAGGATGTAGGCGAGGCATTACGCGCGGCGTTTCCACCTAATGGTTACGCTATTGGTATGGCACGCGCCATGTTGAATCGATCGCGGCAGCAATCGAAAGGACCGCAATATGATTAGCAGGAATAGTAGGTTAGCACTGCCGCCCATTACTCCCTATATGAGGCAGTTGGACTCGGCGAAGTATAACGATACTAGAGAGTATCTCACTCTAGATGACGTGGCGGAACATGTAATTTCAGTTAGCAGAGCTACCCTAGAATGGTGGGTGTTCTCAGACGTGGATTCGTTCGCGAGTCAATGTGTAGTACGGAGAGGTAGGAGAGTCTTCGTACAGAGGTCGGCACTTATGAAGTGGATTGATGCCGGGCGCTCCGTTCACCCGCTGGCGGAAGCGGCGGTTGACCGTGTGAGAACGAAGAAAGTGGGGAGTTGTGGAGGTTAACGAAGAGGGGAGCGCCGGAATGCCGGCCGGCGCCCCCGGTAAGGAATCAGCGAAAGGAATTGTATCTATGCCGAATCTCAATGTCAAGCCTTTTCATTCGCGGCTGGCGCTCGCGCCTCTAGCGTTACCGCCGCGCACCGATAACCGACTATCTGTAAGGGTAATAACTGCACTTGAGGAGTGCGTATCACACTACGCGGGAACGAAAACCCTATCCGCTAAATCGTGCCCCGGATATGTAAAGCGCGCCCTCACTACTATCGGCCTGAACTGCACTAGCCTACGGCACCGTCCCGGTAACAATATCGTCGCTTCATGCTGCCTATCTCTAGCTCTACCAGAGATCGCCGAGCGCGACGATATTCAAACCCTCATCTCAATTCGCGAGGATTTCAACAGAGAATCATCCGGCCGAGACGGCCTAGTAAACTCACATATAGACGCCTATTTCAACTCCATAGAAAAAGAGATCGAGCCTAACGGCTCCGTAAAGAACTTCTATATCCCCGACGACACCTCACAACACCTATGCTCGCTCGCCTACAAACTCGGCAACCTATCGGCCTGCAAACTCGCAATCAAACTGATGGAATACGTCCTAGCAAATCAAGAGCACGTGAACGGCGACGATCGCGCCATGATGGAAGAGAGTGCGAATCGATTCTTTCGACTAATCGATATTCGGGTCCGCGGCGGTCGCGCCCTGATTGAGGCGCTCGAATGAGCGTGACTAGAGCGTATGGTTTCGTTGGTTCCCTGGAAACCAAAGCATTTCATAAAGTCTGTTGGTTTCCTTGGTTCCTAGGACACGGGACGAATGACTATAGAGGGTATAGACCATGAGGCGCTCCCACCGCAGCACCCCACCCCCACCTGTCCGGCTTGCCCGGCCGGCGCCCGAGCCGAGCGATCCGTGGCTCCTCGTCGGCGGTATGGCAGGCCCGGAGTTCCACCGCCTTTTCCGCATCCTCCGCCAAGCCGCGCTGCCGCTCGCGCCTCACGAGCTACCGAGCGATGCAGACCACCAGGCGGCGCTCCGGCTCTACGCCGCGCTGCGCGACGAGCTGACACCCATACTCCGCCACCAGCGGCAGGCCGATCGCCGCAGCATGGCCTCGCTCCGGGCTCGCGGCTGCCTGATATTCGCGCCGCGAGGGAGCCGGTAGGCCATGGCGCCAACTCCCTGCGCCGTCCTCCGGTCTGACGGCCGGTCCTGCGGCGCCCCGGCAGTGCCCGGTAGCGCCGGCTGTCACTGGCACCAGGACGCTGCCGTAGGCGTCAGGAACGCGACCGTGGCCGCTGCCAGAGCCGAACGCGAGGAGCGCAAGGCCCGCGCCCTGGTGGCGCTCCTGGTGGTACCACCAGCCCCGAGGAAGCGAGCGCCCCGGAAGCTAGGCAAATCAATACCAGTCAACACTCGCGCCGCGGTCCGCCCATCGCCCCCATCTCCACCATCTCCCCCGCGCCCATCGGCGCGTGACATCGCATATTCAGCCCTGGTCTCCAAGGTACGTGCCAATATCGAACGCAACCGCCAAACACCGCACCATGATTCAACCGGAATGCGCCCACACGAGGACTCCGAACCATGCTCCTAAATTATCAAGTCTATTCCGACGTTCTAGACACCTACCCTTGTATCTACCGCCGGCTGCAATATGCCTCCGTCTGCAAACTCTTCCTCCTATCTAACGACGGCCGATCCCCGTTAGATATCGAAGAGATCGCGGAGTTTCACCGCACCACTACGGCGGACGAACCGATCGATCCTTACTCCCTACTTGACGCTATCGAAATCGCCGCTGTAATCGACTCTGCCCTATTAGAAGCGGGTATTAACTGATGGAACACCTAGAACCAACACCGGAAACACCGACACCGGAACCGGACGCGCCGGACTCCCCGCCGGAGCCGGAAGCGTGGGTAATCTTGGATGAGCAACCGAACGGGTTTCATCTCGCGCACCTATCGAAGCGAGCACCTATGGACCCAGCCCGACGCTGTACCGCTCACCTATCGGACGGATCGGGGCGCCAGTGCGCTAAGGCGGCAATGAAGGGCGGCTTCGTATGCCGCAGTCACGGCGGAGCTAAGAAATCAACGATCGCGGCTGCCAAGGCTCGTTTAGAAAATTTACGCTTCCCAGCTATCGCAACTCTACGCGATATCATGTTAAAGGGTGTAGAGAACGGTAACTATCCTTCCGCCGTACGCGCTGCCATTGCCGTACTCGATCGCACCGGGTTTCACCCATCAGACGAGCCGTCTAACCTCCCTGCCGAGCCGCGCATGGACGACTATCTGCTAGGCGTCGACATTATCAACCTACTGACACTTGAAACGCGCCGGATGATCCTCCGCGACATGGAGGCTACCGCGCGCCGACGTGGGTATCGGGAGCCTGTTATCGATATCCCTGTCTCTAAGATGCCGTTCGATCAACTCCCACGCGACCGTCAGGCCGCAATGCTCGGCCTATCTACCGCTCCCGACCAGACACAATCCGTGCCACCCAACTACGAATCCACCTAACCGTACCGCTCATGTACCAAACCTCTCAACCTACCTATTGAACTATCGGACTACACATCCGATACAGGAGAATCGACCATGAAAACCGTATTTCGTACCGCTGGCCGCTCAACTGCCGTACGTACTGCCGCACCCACACCAGCCCGCCCGCTACCGTCCACCGCTCGCGCCGCTGCTGCTCTCGGTGCGGAACTTGCCGCCGCGTCACGCGCTCTCGGCTACCAGGTGCGCACGCCTGACGAGCTCGTCCGCGCCCTGGCAGGCACTGAGGCAGATCCGGCCTTCCGTGCCGCGGTTGCCACACAGGCCGGCCGGCTGGACGCGCGCAACGGGTACGCCGCCGGGCTCCGGGCGCTTGCAGAGGCCCGCGGCACGACGTACACAGCGCCGGCCACCCGGTCACTCACGGTCGACGACGTGTGGCCGCAGGACACCGAGCCGGCCCCGGTCAACCCGGCACCAAACGGCTGGGCGCTCGCCCTTGAAGCGCAAGGTAACGCCCGCGCCGCCGCTGCGTTCAACGACCGCACCACGACCCGATAACCCGCTAAGCCACCTACTCACCTGTTCAACGGAGATACCTCGACCATGACCACCGCAACCGCTGTAGAGCCCGCCGTCGCACCCACTGCCGCACCCGTTGCCGCACCCGTCGTCTACCCTATCGGCGCTACACCCGCCGAGGTGGCGGCGGCACCCGTCCTAGCTGATCGGATCATCGCCGGGCTGATGTTCGTTGCCCGCGATGCCGGAGATGAGCTATCGACTCTGCCAGATCCCGACATGGAGCCACGCCCCGCCGAACGCGACCGTCTAGAGCTACAGCGCCGGCAGCTCGCCGGAGTCTCCGGGCTCGTCTCGACTCACGCCAACGCGCTCCGGCGCGCTATGAGTGAGGTACGCAAGGCGCGCGCCGGTATCGGCCTTTGGAACCGTATAGCTCGGCGCGCGGTCGCTGCAATTAACGCTCTACCGATCCCACACGGCGAGCGCGGTAACCCAGCAATCCCCGAGGCACGTGCCAAACTTATCGCTGCTCTATGGTTCGGCGATGCGTTTACCGTTACCGATCGATCTGTCGGCCGTACCATGGGCGGAACCGTTTACGATGCAATCGTAGCGGAAGGCGGCGACCCAAACACTATTAAGGTGCGCTCCTATTACGCTGGTACTACCACCGTTACCGTTGACCGCCAAGGTAACCGCCGGCGCACCCATGAAGATGGCACTCTCGACCGCGCCCGGAAGTCTCTCACGGAGGTTCTCACCAATCTTAATGTTCACTTTCCACAGATCTACGATGCCTATCCCGCCGAAACCGCTGCCAATTCCACCGTAGATCTCGCCGCTATCGCCGCTGACGAAACCGTACCTGTGCCGCCGTTCGATTCTTAACTCTCAATAACCGGAATCTCAACTCTAATGCCCACAACCATTTCCAAGGATACGCTAGTCCCCCTCGGTGCGCTCCTATGCGTTACCGTGGTGCTCTGCGCTCAGGTGTTCTATCTCGGCCGTCAATCCCAACGTCTCGACTCGGCCGTCTACACCGTCCATAACGTAGACGTGCGCGAAGTCGCCGACCGTGAAACCCTAATCAAGCAACAGGGAGCAATCGACTCTATTCAACGCGACGGACTCCGACAGGACCGGGAGCTCCGCCTGGTGCAGGACGAACTCGACAATCTGGGCGGAGTCGGAGCTTATTCTGCCGCTCCAACTACCCGCGCACGTTCCAACCGTTCCAACCGTTCCGCCCGTAACCGTAGCAATCCGGACCAATAACAATAACAATTAACCGTAACAATAGGAGTTACCGCCATGGCCTGCGAAGACATTCCCGACCCAATCGCCCGCGCCCGGTGCATTATCATTCGAGACAGCGGTCAATCCATCCGTCATCAAATTACATCGCCGGATCTACTCGCGCGATTCGATGCTCTACTAATCGAGATCGCTAAGGACACTCCACCTGCCGCCGGCCGTGTCAACCCTCCCGGCTCCGCCCCCTACGGTAGTCGCCCAGCATGACCACCATTCTAACCCCCCCGCTTACCGCCGGAGTTACCACCACCACCGGCAGCGGAAATTTCGTCATCTCCGCTCCGTTACCAGTACCTGGTGGTGGCGTAGCCAACTACCGCCTATTCTCCGGCCTTCCGAACGGTTCAACCGTTCACGTTCTCCGCTCCGACGCGGGAGGCGTCAACTACGAATCAGAACTATGCACCGTCTCTATTACCAGCGGCGTAGCAACTCTAATGCCGGTAACGCGCATCGATACATCCGCCGGCGGAGCAACCCCGGTAACTTGGGCTGGCACTCAAAACGTCTGGTCAATTAACGGAAGTTTCCAACCGGCGAACGGAGGTCTGGAGTTCCAACCCTACGCGGCGGCATACCGTACCTCGCTCGGCCTAGACTCCGCAGCTGTATTACCCGCGTACAAATTCGGTTACATCCCTACCGGCGGAGGAACCGATGGTGCATGGACCGGCGGCGGAACTGGCAAAGTCGTCCGGTTATCGTCATCGAACACGTTTACTAACGCGTCTAATACCGATACGGAGGTCCAACTAACGTTAATCTCATATCTCAACGGGTCGGCTTACTTCACTGGAGCGGGGTTAATAACGGGATTATCCGGTCTAACTACCGGAGCCGTATATTTCCTCGGTACCGCCGGAGCAATGCTCTCATGGACCGGCGGGGCATTACCAGTTACCGTTACTCCCGGCGGCACCACCAAACTCATCCGGCTCGGTGTCGCCCCGTCCACTACCTCACTCTTCTGGCAACCCCAATTCATCGCGAAGGGTTGAGCGCTCAACATGGCAACTGCATACCCTAACGCTGATCTAATCAACACGGAGCCGTGGACGGATCAATCTGGCGGCACATTCGCAATCTACTCCAGTATCGACGAACCAACGCCCAATTTCACCGACTATATAAAGGTATCTAATTTCCCCTTCGGAACACTCGCCAACCGTCCCGTTACCATCGGTCTCTCAACCCCCTCCACCCTCGGCACCGGCGATAGTTACTACATGTCGTGTTGGGCCGATGCGGCATACTCAACCGGCGGAGCCCGTATCGTAACGTGGGAGCTATTACAGGGCACTACCACTTTGGAATCCCTGGCTCTCAACGTCGTTAATACATCCATCATCAATTTCACCCGTCTAGTCTCCGCCACCGTTACCGATCCTACACAACTCCGGTACCGTTGGACGTTCCAATCCGACAACACCATATGGACCGCTCATGTGTATCAAGCTCAACTCTCAGTGATCTACAACCATCTCGACATAGGATCGCCCGCGAAATTAGTATCGGCCGGCTCAGGAAGCTATCTATCGCTTCAACCGAATTCGGCTGTCCCGTCCGTCGTCCTCGGGCTTGAGGATGGCACTGGTCTCGTGTGCGACGGCGTAGCGCCGCGACTACACGGCTGATGTAGACAGGGAAGTAACTAGACAGGTAGGTAGGTAGGAACGTCGCACGTTTATTACGTACGACCGCGCCCCGCCGGCATGAAGCCCTAGAACGTTCTAGGGTGCCGGCACCTCCGGGGCGCGGCCGATTTTTTCCCTACGTCTCGCCCGGCCCGCCGTCGCCGTCCTCGCCCGGCGCTTCCGGCTCTACCGCTTCCGGTGCTGGTGCCGGTGCTGGCGCTGCTGCTGCTGCTACCGCTCTCGCTCTCGCTCCCGCCGCTTCAAGCTGCAGGCGGAACTTTTGCGCCGCCCGGAGCGCTATCTCCCTGCGGCGCGGCAACTCTTCCAGCACCCGCTTCCTGTTGGCCTCCACCTGCGGCCACAGCCTCCCCACTGCCGCTGTGACCTCGGCCCGCGTCCTCGCCATCCTCTCCTCAAGCTCCCGCCGCTCCTGCTCTGTCATCATGGCTGCTCTCCCCCTTTCCGCGACCGTGGCGCCCGTAGCGGCCGGCGCTCGATCGGTTGCTCCACCGGCTCCCCCCGATCCGCCGCCAGCTTCATCCGCGCGATCTCCTCTGCTAACTTAATACCTAACACCTCGCGATCCATCCGCCGGACGCTGTCCCGCTCGTCTCTCAACTCTTTACTGCGGTTCCATACGTTCTCGAAACACCACACCAAGAACATATCTCGACTCATCCCGAACCGCCGCGCTGCCAATTCAATACGGTAACTCGTGAACGTATCGTCTACGGTCACCTTGATATCTACGGGCTTGAAATGCCACCTACAACTTATCCGCCGCGCCTTCTCTCTCCCTGCATGTCCCCACATGGCGCTAGACCTCACCAAACTCCAGACCGGAACCGTTAGCTCCACCGTCCGGCTTACTCGCGGCGGTAATCCTCACTATCTGCCGCCGCGCATCCTCCGGTAACGTATGCGGAGCATCCAAATCAACCCATACCGCGAACCACCGTCCTGCGAAGAAATGCACCGCTAGTTGCGCCTCATCCGGTCCATACGTCCGCACGTTGTCCGGTGCATCAAAGAACACGTAACGCACGCGGTCATACACGAGTCGCCGCATCCGCTCGTTTACGACTCCAAGATTAATTGGCACACTTCCGCTGCTACAATCCGTGTAGCTGGTCATGGGATCTACGCTCCTATGTCCGGTTAGGGCGGAGCGCAGGGCTGTATCCCCTCGCTCCGCCCGCCTGTAACCCCAACTCGCCGGCATGGCGATGCTGTGGTCTACAGGTACCCTACATATAGCCTACTCTTGCCCTAGTGCCGTTGTCTACACTGCGCCAACTATGGCGCTGTCAAAGCCCACAACCCGTAAACCTACCTCCACAACTCGCGGCGGACTGGTGAAGGTGGCGAGCTACTTCTACCCTGACGAACTCGCGGCGCTACAGGCAAAGGCGAAGGTGGAGCGGTGCTCGCTCTCCGAGGTACTCCGCCGGGCCGTGCGCGCGTACCTGGGAATCGGCGGGACGGGCGGGACCGGATAGACTCCACTCCGTGGGGCCGTAGCGCAGTGGTAGCGCAAGTGACTTTTAATCACTGGGTCCTCGGTTCGATCCCGAGCGGCCCCACCATCCCCTCGCCGGCCGCTTTCTTGGTACGAATCCGGTACATTCCCGCCCAAACTCCCCCGGAATCCCCAATACTCGCGCACACCGGCGCACCTACCGCCGGCGGTACCACCAACCCAATAACCCCTGTATTTTCAGTGATTTACCGCGACACTACCAACTCAACACACCCAACTATCAACCCGATTAAAAGTCCGCTGCTCTACCGACTGAGCTAACGGCCCGACCGGGCGGGAGTATAGCGGAAGGCCGGCGGGCGGCCTGGAGAGCGGGCGGGCCGGCTCAGCGGGTCTCGCGCTGCTCGACGACGTTCGCCAGGCGGCCGTCGGTCAGGCGGGCGAGGGTGGGGTCGGCGTGGACGATCGTCTCTTCGCGGCGGGGACCGGTCGAGATGAGGGCGATCGGCGCGCCCACTTCCTGCTCGATGAGGTCGACGTAGTCGCGCGCCGCCGGCGGCAGGTCGGCGAAGTCGAGGACGCCGACGGTCGGCGCCTTCCAGCCCTTCATCACGCGCAGCACGGGCTCGGCGCCGAGGAGGTCGGCGCGGCCCGGCGGCAGGTCGCGGACCACCTGCCCCTTGAGCCGGTAGCCGGTGCAGACCGGGATCTCGGCGAAGTCGTCGAGGACGTCGAGCTTGGTGAGGGCGATCGCGTCGATGCCGTTGACCAGCCGGGCGTAGCGCGCGACGACGGTGTCGAGCCAGCCGCAGCGCCGCGGCCTGCCGGTCACCGTGCCGTATTCGTTGCCGCGCTTGCGCAGGAACTCGCCCGTCGCCTCGGTCAGCTCGGAGACCATCGGCCCGCCGCCCACCCGCGTGGTGTAGGCCTTGAGCACGCCGAGCGCGCCGGCGATGCGGGTCGGCGGCACGCCGGTCCCGGTGGCGGCGCCGCCGGCGGTCGAGCTGGAGCTGGTGACGTAGGGGTAGCTGCCGTGATCGACGTCCAAAAGCGTGCCCTGCGCACCTTCAAAGAGAAGGCTATGCCCATCGTCGATCCAGCCGTTGAGCAGCACCTCGGTGTCGCGCAGGCAGCGGCCGAGCCGCGACGCCCAGTCGCGGCAGAGGTCGGCGTAGAAGGCGGGCGCCGCGAGCGGCTCGCCGCCGAGGGCCTTGAGCTCGACGTCGATGCCCACC
The DNA here is from genome assembly GCA_963755825.1 of uncultured Acidobacteriota bacterium. Taxonomy (GTDB): domain Bacteria; phylum Acidobacteriota; class Thermoanaerobaculia; order Multivoradales; family UBA5704; genus DATBQN01. Next base: position 608,731 of record CAVWLA010000003.1, read on the forward strand.
ATCTCGAGGCGGAGGAGATCCTCGATGTCGGGCGCCGCCAGGTCGCAGGCGCGGATGCCGGTGCGCGCCATCTTGCACTGGTAGGCCGGGCCGATGCCGCGCGATGTGGTGCCGATCTTGCCGGCGCCGCGCGCCGCCTCGCGCGCCTGGTCGAGCTGGGCGTGGAAGGGAAGGAGGATGTGGGCGCGGTTGGAGAGGAAGAGCCGGCCGGTGGCGCGCACGCCGGCCTCGGCCAGGCGCTCCAGCTCGGCGAGGAGGGCGTCGGGCGCCACCACCATGCCGTTGCCGAGGACGCACTGCATCCCCGGATGGAGGATGCCCGAGGGGATCAGCTGCAGCGAGAAGTGGCGGTCGCCGAAGCGCACCGTGTGGCCGGCGTTGTGGCCGCCCTGGTAGCGCACGACGGCGTCGAAGGCCGGGCAGAGGAGATCGACGATCTTGCCCTTGCCCTCGTCACCCCACTGCATCCCGACGATGACGACGTTGGCCATGGCTCGCGGGGTCGGTCGATCGGGAGATCAGGAGAATCGGAATCGGCGGGGGTCGCTGGTCGCGGCAGGGTGCTGGCGGGGCCTCTAAGACCCGCGGACACTAGCAGATGCGGCCGGAGGCGGCAAGCGCGGCCGGCCTCTCGCGAGGCGCCCGCGGTGCTAAGATCGGCGGCGCTTCCAGCCCCTGCGGAGCCGCACCGTGCAGCAGATCGCGCTCAGCGCCGCCAACCTCCTCCTGTCGCTCGCCTACCTGCTGGTGGCGGTCGACTATGGCTTCCTCTTCTTCGCCGCGCAGCCGGTGGCGATCCGCACGGCGACGCCGGCTCTGCGGGCGACCGTCGCCCTCCACGTCGTCTACCTCGCCGCCCTCGGCGTGCGGCATGGCCAGTTCCCCTTCGCCACCCTCTCGCAGGCGCTCTCCGTGGTGGCGCTCGCCACCGCGGTCGTCTACGTCTTCGTCGAGTGGCGGGGCCGCGAGCGCTCGACCGGCTTCTGGATGGTGTCGCTGGTCTTCGTCTTCCAGCTCCTGTCGTCGCTCCTCTTCCGCCCCGACCCGCCGGACCGGGCGATCTTCCACAACCCGTTCTTCGCCTTCCACGTCTCTCTCGCCCTCCTCGGCTACGCGGCGTTCGTGGTGGCGGCGGTCTACGCCTTCCTCTTCCTCCAGCTCTACCGCGACCTCAAGGCCGGGCGCTTCTCCACCTTCTTCGGCAAGCTGCCGCCGCTCGAGGTGCTGGAGCGGATGATGCTCGGGGCGCTCACCATCGGCTTCGTGGCGCTGACCGGCGCGCTCGTCACCGGCGCGCTCTGGGCGCAGGAGATCTACGCCAACTGGCAGCACGACCCGAAGATCCTGGCGACGCTCGCCACCTGGGCGCTCTACGCCGTCGCCCTCCTGCTCCGCCGCCTGCGCCGCTGGCAGGGCCGGCAGACCGCCCTCGCCAGCCTCGCCGGCCTCGGCGCCATCCTCTTCTCGCTCGTCGCCGTCAATCTCTTCTTCACCGGCTTCCACGGCTTCCTCTGACGACGTGACCAGCGCACGGCCCCCCGCCGCACACGGCAGATGAGCGACCCCGAGCGCCGGCCCGATCCGCCGCTCCTCCTCGTGGGGACCGACTTCCGCTGCTCGCCGGTCGAGATCCGCGAGCAGGTGGCCTACGGCGCCCAGGAGGGCGAGGAGCTGCTCGTCCACCTCCTCGCCCGGCCGCCGATCGCCGAGGCCTTCCTCCTCTCCACCTGCAACCGCACCGAGGTGCTCCTCCAGCCGCGCGACGAGGAGGAGGCCTATCGGGCGGTCCTCGAGCTGGTCTTCCTGCGCCGCGCCCCCGAGCTCGAGCGGCCGGGGCGGCTCTACGTCAAGCGCAACGGCGAGGCGGCGCGGCACCTGCTGTCGGTGGCGAGCGGCCTCGAGTCGATGGTCCTGGGCGAGCCCGAGATCCTCGGCCAAGTGCGCCAGGCGTCGACCCTCGCCGAGACGGTGGGCGCCGCCGGCGCGGTGTTGAAGCGCCTGCTCCGCGCCGCCATGGCCTCGGGCAAGCGGGCGCGGCAGGAGACCGCTCTCGCCGGCGGCGCCGTCTCGCTCGGCTACGCCACGGTCGAGCTGGCGAAGAACATCTTCAGCGGCCTCGACGGCTGCCGCGTGCTGCTCATCGGCGCCGGCGAGACCGGCCGGCTGGCGGCGCGGGCGCTCCACGAGCGCGGCGCCCGCGGCATGCGGGTGGCGAACCGCGGCGCCGAGCGCCGCGAGCGCTTCCGCGCGGAGTTCCCGGACTCCGAGATGCTCACCTTCGAGGAGCGCCTGGAGGCCCTGCGCTCGGCCGACCTGGTGGTGGTCTCGACCTCCGCCGACGAGCCGGTGCTCACCCGCCGCCAGCTCGCCGAGGCGATGGCGTCGCGGCCGAGCCGGCCGCTCCTCGTCGTCGACCTCGGGGTGCCGCGGAACGTCGAGCCCGATGCCGGCAGGGTCGAGAACCTCTTTCTCCACCCCATCGACTCGCTGCAGAACCTCATCCAGAAGAACCTCAAGCGGCGCAAGGAAGAGGTGCCGCGGGTCGAGGAGATCGTCGACCAGGAGCTGGCCATCTTCCGCTCCTGGTACCGCGGCCTCGAGGCGGAGCCGCTGATCGCCCGCCTGCAGAAGCAGGCCGAGGGCGTGCGCCGGCAGGCGCTCGCCGAGGCGCTCCCCGACTTCCCGCCGGAGACCCACGCCGCGCTCGAGAGGCTCACCCGCTCGCTGGTGCGCAAGGTCCTCCATCACCCGAGCACGCGCCTGCGCGGCAAGGGCGGCCTCGCCGATCTGCCGCAGCTCGACCTCGTGCGCGAGCTGTTCCATCTCGACGACGCGATCGAGGAAGCCGAAGCCGAGGCCGCTCTCGCCGCCTCGCCGGCCGCCGTACCCGCCACCGCCGCCGGCAGCGCGGCCGAGATCGCGCCCGGCGACGGCGAGGACTGCCAGCCCCCCGGACCCGCCCGCGGATGACGGCGCGGACGCCGCCGGAGTCCAATCCCCAGCCGCCGCCCGTCCGGCTCCGCCTGGGAACCCGCCGGAGCCCGCTCGCCGTCGCCCAGTCGAGCCAGACGGCGCGGGCGCTCGAGGCGCTGCACCACGGCCTCGCCATCGACTTGGTGCCGGTGGTGACGGCGGGCGACGTGACGCCCGGGGACCTCGCGGCCTTCGGCGGCAAGGGGCTGTTCACCGAGGAGCTCGAGCGCGGCCTGCTCGGCGGCAATCTCGACCTCGCCGTGCACAGCCTCAAGGATCTGCCCGTCGTCCTCCCCGCCGGCCTCGCCATCGCCGCGTTTCCCGAGCGGGCCGACGCGCGCGACGTCCTGGTCTCCACGGTGGCGTCGAGCATCGAGGGGCTGCCGGCGGGTGCGGTGATCCTCACCGGCTCGCTCCGCCGCCGCGCCCAGCTCCTCCTCCTCCGCCCCGACCTCGACGTGCGGCCGCTGCGCGGCAACGTCGACACCCGCCTCCGCAGGTGGCGGGAGAGCGGCGCCGCCGGCGTCGTCCTCGCCGCCGCCGGCCTGGCGCGGCTGGGCCTCGCCGATCTGCCGGCGCATGCGATCCCGGCCGAGACCATGCTGCCGGCGCCGGGACAGGGGACGCTCGCCCTCGAGGTGTGTGAGAGCAGCGCCGCTCTCGCCCTCTGCCGCGCCCTCGACCAAGCGGCGACCGCCCGCGCCGCCGCAGCCGAGCGCCTCGTCGTGGCGGCCTTCGGCGGCGACTGCACCCTGCCACTCGGCGCCTGGGCGCGCGAGGAAGGGGGCGCGCTCCGCATCGACGCCATCCTCGCCACCCCCGACGGCAGCCGCGCCGCCCGCGGCGGCGGCGCGGGGAACGACGCCGAGACCGCCGCGGCGGCCTGCATCGCGGCGCTGCGTGCGGACGGCGCGGAGGCCGTGCTGGGGGCGATCGCCGCGGCGATCACTGCGGCGCGCAGCCAGTGAGCATCGACCGCCCTCTCGCCGGCCTCCGCGTCGTGGTGACGCGCGCGGCGGCGCAGGGGGGCGGGCTGCTCGCGGCGTTCGCCGGCGCCGGGGCCGAGGCGGTGGCGCTGCCGCTCCTCGAGGTGGTGCCGCCGGCGGATGCGCGGCCGCTCGAGCGCGCCGCTTCGGAGCTGGCGCTCTACGACTGGCTGGTCTTCACCTCGGCGAACGCCGTCGAGGCTTTCCTGCCGCTCGCCGGCGGCGCTGTGCCCGCCCGCCTGCAGGTCGCCGCGGTGGGCACCGCGACCGCCGCAGCGCTCCGCGGCTACGAGATCGAGCCGGCGATCTCCGGCGCCGCCGACGCCGCGGCGCTCGCGGCGGCGCTCGCGCCCCACGTCGCGCGCCGGCGCCGCGTCCTCCTCCCCCAGGCGGCGGACGCCGCGGCCACAGTCGTCGAAGCGCTCGCCGCCGCCGGCGCCGAGCCGATCGCGGTCGTCGCCTACGACAAGCGCCTGCCGCCGGACGCGGCGGAGCGCGCCGGCTCCCTCTTCAGCGATGAGATCGGCTGGGTGACCTTCACCAGCGGGCGCATCGTGCGGCATCTCGTGAGGTTGTTCGCCGCGAGCTGGGAACGCCGCAGGCCGGAGCTCCGCGCGGCGTCGATCGGCAGGGCGACCAGCGCCGAGCTGACGCGGCACGGCGTCGCGCCGGCGGCCGAGGCGGCGCGGCCCGGCGATGCGGAGCTGGTGGCGGCGGTCGTCGCCGCGGTCGAGCGGGCGGCAGGCGGCGGCCCGCTATAGACTTCCGACCTCCAGGAGCCACCCGCTCGCGGCCCCTCGTTCCAGGCCCCTCGGCCAAGGAGATCCGCCATGAAGATCCCCGGCCTCATCCTCAAGCAGATGTACACCACGGGCAGCCTCGAGAACGCCGCCGACGGCGTCCGCTTCAGCCTGAAGAACCGGCTCTCGAACGCCACCGTCACCCGCGTCGTCGAGGTGCGCATCGACGGCGAGCTGGTGCCGTTGGCGGACCTCACGCTCTCCTTGGCCGGCGGCACGCTCGCCGGCTCCGAGGTGGGACCGGAGCGCTCGGTGCCGTTCCCGCTCGCCCGCGTCGTCGAGATCCACGCCCGCCGCGCGCCGCTCGCCAAGGGACCGCACGAGATCGGCCTCGCCTTCGAGGCGGAGCCCTTCGGCGCGCTGTCGTTCAAGGTGAAGGATTCGATCGCCGAGGAGCGGGTGAAACGCACCACGGTGCCGCACGACAAGGACGACGACTACCGGCCGGAGATCGTCCTCGCCCGCCAGCGCTTCGCCGAGGAGTACGCCGGGGTCAAGCTGCAGCACATCGACAAGTTTTCCTTCGCTCCCGCCGCGACGCGCGGCAACATCGAGAACTTCACCGGCGTCGCGCAGGTGCCGATCGGCTTCGCCGGTCCGATCCGCGTCAACGGCGAGCACGCCCAGGGCGAGTTCCTCATCCCCCTCGCCACCACCGAGGGCACCCTCGTCGCCTCGTACAACCGCGGCATCAAGGTTTTGAACCTCTCCGGCGGCGTCACCGCGACGGTGGTGGGCGACAGCATGCAGCGGGCGCCGGTCTTCGTCTTCCACTCGGCGCGCGAGGCGCGCGACTTCGCGCAGTGGGTCGACGATCACATCGACAACATCCGCGAAGAGGCGCAGGCGACCTCCTCGGTCGCCAAGCTGATCTACGTCGACAAATACCTGTCGAACAAGCTGGTGTTCCTGCGCTTCAACTACTCGACGGGCGACGCGGCGGGGCAGAACATGGTCGGCCGCGCCACCTTCGCGGCCTGCAGCTGGATCATGGAGAACGCCGCCAACATCCTCCACTTCTACCTCGAGTCGAACTTCGCCACCGACAAGAAGGCGTCGCAGATCAACATCATGCGGACGCGCGGCAAGCGGGTGACGGCGGAGGTGACGGTGCCGCGCGACATCCTCCTGCAGCACATGCGGGTCGATCCCGAGACCCTCCACTACCACGCCGGCATCGCCAACGTCGGCGCCTTCCTCTCCGGCGCCAACAACAACGGCTGCCACTCGCCGAACGCCATCACGGCGATGTTCATCGCCACCGGCCAGGACGTCGCCAACGTCTCGGAGTCCTCCGCCGGCATCGTCTACACCGAGGTGACCCCGGAGGGAGATCTCTACATCTCGATCACCGTCCCCTCCCTCATCGTCGCCACCCACGGCGGCGGCACCGGCCTCCCCACCCAGAACGAGTGCCTGCAGATCCTCGGCTGTGTCGGCAAGGGCAAGGTGAGGAAGCTCGCCGAGATCGTCACCTCGGTCGTCCTCGCCGGCGAGCTCTCGCTCGCCGCGGCGATCTCCTCGCTCGACTGGGTGTCGTCGCACGAGCAGTACGGGCGGAACCGGTAGGGGGGCTGGAGCTGCGCTGAGCTCTCCTAGGCAGAGTAGAATTGTGCCATGCGAGTGACTACCGGAAGAGTCGTCCACGGCAAAATCGAGGTCATCGACGAAGAGCTCACAGAAGGCCTGGTGGTGACCATCTTGGCTCCTGACGAGCACGAGAGCTTTAGCCTCGGGCCAGAAGCGGAAGCAGCTCTCCTGGCTTCGATCGCGGAAGGCGACCGCGGAGAGGTCATCTCCGGAGAGGCCCTTCTCGAATCGTTGCGCCGAGCTTGACTCAGCGGCTACAGCTAAGAGTCACCCATCGCGCAGCCCGCGAGATCCGGGACGCCGCGGAGTGGTGGGCAGAAAATCGACCGGCTGCCCCAGATGCCTTTCGGAATGCCATCGAGAAGGCATTCCAACTCTTATGTACCCAACCGAATATCGGCTCGATCGCGATGAATGTCAAACTCTCCGGAGTGCGCCGGCTGCACCTGAGCCACGTTCGGTATTACCTCTACTATCGTATAAAGAGTCGGCCGCAGGAAGTTGAAATTGTGGCCCTGTGGCACACACACCGTGATCCAGAGGTTGGACTTGCTTGACGAGGCGTCTGGAGCTTGCTCCAATCAGCGCAATCAAAGAGCCGCACCTCATACCGAACCTACCTCGTTGACCGACGCCGTCACGCGAAGCCGGATTCATCCGGCGCCTCTCATAGCACGGGCATTCATGCCCGTGCGGGGCCGCGCCGCCGCGTCGGGCCGACCCGTGCGGAAGAGGGGTGCCGAGGAGAAAGGAACAGCCGCCCTACCCGCCCGCGTCCGGCCCCGCGTACCCCTCGATCGCGGCGCGCAGCCCTTCCGGCAGTGGCTCCGGCCGGCCGCTCCCGTAGTCGATCCAGACGACGACGCCGGCGCCGTCGGCGACCGGCTCTCCGCTGCCGGCGTGGACGATCTCGTAGTCCATGGTGAAGCTGGTGCGGCCGAGCTTGGAGACGCGGGTGCGGACCTCGAGCTGCGCCGGATAGCGCACCTGCCGGCGGAAGTTGAGATTCGCCGCCGCCAGCGCCGGCCCGTAGCGGCCCTGCCGCCGGAAGGTCTCCAGACCCACCGCCGCGAAGTAGCTCATCCGCGCCGACTCGCAGTAGGTGAAGTACTTGGCGTTGTTGACGTGGCCCATCGAGTCGACGTCCGCCCAGCGGACGGCGATGGGCTCGAGGTGGCGCTCGGCGGAGGTCATCGGAGAGCGAGGACTCTATCCCGCGCGCGGGCGCTCCGCCTGCTGCCGAGTTAGCGCTGGAGGTCCTCCGCGGCGCGCTCCGCCGCCGCCAGCCGCTCTCGCGCCATCGCCACGTATTCGGGGTTGACCTCGATCCCGGTGTAGCGCCGGCCGTGCCGCGCAGCCACCAGGCCGACCGTGCCGGCGCCGAAGAAGGGATCGAGGACGCGGTCGCCGGGGTCGGACCCGGCGAGGATGCAGGGGAGGACGAGGGCGGGCGGAAAGGTCGCGAAGTGGGCGCCGGCGAAGGGCTCGGTCGGGATCGGCCAGACGCTCCGGCGCCGGCGGCCGTTCTCCTCCCGCAGCCGCTCGCCGCGGTAGAGGTAGCGCTCGGCGCGGGCGAAGAGGAAGAGGTACTCGTGGCTCCGCGTCGGCCGGTCGCGGACGCTCTCCGGCATCGCGTTGGGCTTCTCCCAGACGATGTCGCTTCGCAGGTACCAGCCGTCGTCCTGCAGCGCGAAGGCGAGGCGCCAGGGGATGCCGACGAGATCCTTCGGCTTGAGGCCGGCGGGGGTGCGCGCCCGGTAGGCCATGGCGCGCACCGGATTCTTGCGGTCCGGCGCGCGGTAGCCGCGGTTGCCGCTGGTGTAGCTGTCGCCGACGTTCAGCCAGAGCGTGCCGTCCGCCGCCAGCACCCGCCGCACTTCGGCGAACACCCGCACCAGCGCCGCGACGTACTCGGCCGGCTCCGCCTCGGCGCCGATCTGGCCGGCGACCCCATAGTCGCGGAGGCCCCAGTAGGGCGGCGAGGTGACGCAGCAGCGGCAGCAGCCGGCGGGCAGCAGCCGCAGGACCGCCGCGGCGTCGCCCTCGATCACCGCGGACGGAGCCGGCGCGGGCCCCTCGGCCGTGCGGTCGGACATCTCGGCGCGCTCGCCCAGGCCGCCTACCGCCGCATCAGCTTCCAGGCGATGTCGCGCCCCTGCCCCTGGGCGAAGGCGAGGGTGACCCAGAGGAGCGCCAGCGGCTCGAGGAGGCGCGCCCGCACCAGCGGCCCGGCGTCGACCGGATCGAAGCCGAGGTCGGCGGCGAGCCGCGCCGCCACCTCCTTCGCCGGCGCGTCGTCGCCGCAGTAGAGCATCGTCGCCGCGGTGTCGCCGTAGCGCGGGCTCTCCATGTTGTTGGCGCCGGTGGTGTTGAAGATCTTGACCACGCGGGCGCCGGCCGCCCAGCCCGCCACCTGCTCGCCGGCCGAGGTGCCGGCGGCGACGGCGAGGCCGGAGAGATCCTTGGTCAGCGGATTGGTGCAGTCGAGGACCACCCTGCCGCGGAGGTCGCCGGCCTCGGCGACCGCGGCCTCGGCGGCGGCCCAGGGCACCGCCAGCACGACCACCTCGCTCGCCGCCGCGGCCTCGCCGACGCCGGCGACGACGATCTTTCCGCCGCCCGCCTCGCCAGCGGCCGTCAGCTCCTTCACCTTGGGGTCGCTCGCGTCGCGCACCCCGAAGACCACCTCGTGCCCGGCGCGCGCCCAGCCTCGCCCGAGCGCTCCGCCGACATTGCCCGCTCCGATCACCGCGATCCGCATCGCCCTGCCTTCCTTTCTCGTCTCTCGTCGTCGATTCCAGCGTTCTAGCTCGGCCGGCCAACGGGACGTCCTCGCCGCGAAGCGGCCGGCCGGAGGCGTCCGTACCCCCTGTTATAGTCGTTTTCCGCCGTCCTTTTCCGCTCGACCGCCCCATGCCGGCGCGGCTGCCAGCCGGTGGCGCGGGCCTTGCTTTTCCAGGGGAGAACGTCATGACCGACCGCCGTGTCGCGCTCGCCGCGCTCCTCCTCGCCGCCGGATGGGGCCTCTCCGCGGGGACGGTGCCGTCCTCTGCCGCGGACAAGGTCCAGCTCACCGCCGAGGAGAAGCAGTGGCTCGAGGAGGAGGATCTCCTCATCCGCAAGGAGGAGCGCAAGGAGTTCCTCGCCCTCGCCCAGACCTACCAGCGCGACGAGTTCATCCGCCAGTGGTGGCGGGCGCGCGCCCCCGATCCCGAGTCCCCGCGCAACGAGTTCAAGATCACCTGGGAGGCGCGCCTCGCCGAGGTACGCGAGCGCTATGGCAACCTGAAGGAGGATCGCGCCCGCGCCTTCCTCCTCCACGGCGAGCCGGCGGACGTCCGCCAGACGAGCTGCGCGCTCTTCCTCTGGCCGCTCGAGATCTGGACCTACCCGGCGGGGGGCGACATGCCCGAAGCCTTCACCGTCATCTTCGTGCAGAAGGGCGGCGGCGGCAGCTTCCGGCTCTGGCACCCGGAGGACGGCTTCGGCGAGCTGCAGGCCCTCTTCCGCGGCATCGACTCCGGGATGGTCGACTCCAACGTTGGAAACTTCTACTCCACCCTGGAGGCCAAGTGCCCCGGCGACGGCCCGGCGGTGGAGCGGGCGGTGCAGACCGTCCTCGAGGAGCGCAGCATCAACACCCTCGACCTGATCGAGCGGCCGCCGGGGCCGCGCGACACCGAGTGGCTGGCGACGGCGCGCTCGTCGCGGACCGACCTCCCCGCCGGCGCGCATACCCTCGCCGCCAAGCTCGACCTCGGCTATCCCGAGCGGAGCGGCGGCCAGACCCTGGTGCAGGGGCTCCTCGCGGTACCCGCGGCGGCGGCCCACGCCGCCGCCCTCGACGGCAAGAAGAGCTACAGCTTCCTGCTCACCGGCGAGGTGCTCCGCGACGGCCAGCTGCTCGACAGCTTCCGCTACCGCTTCGACGTGCCGGCGGAAGGCGTCGGCGCCTCCGTGCCGGTCGCCTTCGAGCGCACCTTGCGCCCCGGCCACTACGAGCTCGTCGTCAAGCTCGACGACGTCAACGGCGGCGCCAGCTTCCGCGAGCGGCGTGCGATCGACGTGCCGGAGGTTCCGGCGCAGGCGGCCGATCCGGCGGTCGGCGAGGCGCTGGCGGCGGCCCGCCGTGAGCTCGGCGGTACCGGAGTTGCCGGAGCTGCCGGGACCGGCGGCGAGGCGGAGGAGGCCGCCGCCAGCGTCCATCTCCAGCCGCTGGAGCACGAGGTCGCCACCGGACCGGTGCGCATCGAGGCCGCCGTCCAGGGCGACGCCATCCATAAGGTCTCCTTCTTCCTCGACGGCAAGGCGCTCTTGACCAAGGCGCACGCGCCGTGGAGCATCGACGTCAACCTCGGCGACCTCCCCAGCCCGCACGTCGTGCGCGCCGTGGGGCTCGACGGCGCCGGCCACGAGGTGGCGGCCGACGAGCTGCCGCTCAACGAGGCGGCGCAGCGCTTCGCCGTCCGCCTGCTCGAGCCGAGCCATGCCGATCAGGCGCTGGACAAGACGGGCGCCGCGGCCGCGGCGGCTGCCAAGGGGACGGGCCGCCTGCGCGCCCGCGCCGAGGTGCGGGTGCCGGACGGCCGCACCCTCGACCGCGTCGAGATCTACCTCGGCGACCGCCGCGTCGCGACCCTCTACCAGCCGCCCTTCTCGCAGGCGCTGCCGGCGCGCGGCACGGCGCGCTTCGTGCGCGCCGTCGCCTACCTCCAGGACGGCGAGAGCAGCGAGGACACCGTGCTCTTCGACACCCCCGGCTACAGCGAGCAGGTCGACGTGCACCTGGTCGAGGTCTACGCGGCGGTCAAGGACGCCGCCCGCCGGCCGGTCGCCGATCTCCAGGCGGCGGACTTCAAGGTGCGCGACGCCGGCGCGCCGCAGCAGATCGTCCGCTTCGAGAAGGTGGCCGACCTGCCGGTCTCGGTGGCGCTGCTCCTCGACACCTCCTCGTCGATGGTCAAGAGCCTGCCGCAAGCGCAGCAGGCGGCGCTCGCGCTCGTCCGTTCGCTCAAGGCGCAGGACCGCGCCGCGATCATCCCCTTCAACCAGCAGCCGCGGCTGGCGGTCAAGCTGACCGGCGACACCGCCGCCCTCACCGAGGCGCTCGGCGGCCTCCAGGCGCTCGGCGGCACGGCGATCTTCGACAGCGTCGTCTTCGCCCTCCACTACCTGCAGGGGATCCGCGGCGAGCGCGCCGTCCTCCTGCTCACCGACGGCGGCGACCGCTCGAGCAAGTTCGGCTTCGACGCGGCGCTCGAATACGCCCGCCGCGCCGGCGTCACCATCTACGCGATCGGCCTCGGCATCTCGCGCGTCGACCTCGTCGCCCGCACCCACCTCGCCAAGCTCGCCGCCGACACCGGCGGGCGGAGCTGGTTCGTCGACAACGCCGCCGAGCTCAAGGGCATCTACACCGAGATCGGCGAGGATCTGCGCAGCCGCTACCTGCTCGCCTACCAGCCGACGCCGCCGGGCAAGAGCGGCGACTTCCGGCCGGTGGCGGTCGAGGTGGACCGCCCGGGCGTCGAGGTCGACGCCCTCGCCGGCTACTACCCTTGAGGGCCGCCGCGGCATGAGACCGGGCAGCCGCCACCTCGCCGCCGCCCTCCTCCTGTGGAGCGCCTGCGGACTGTTGGCGCCCGGCCTCGCCGGCCCCGCCGCTGCCGCCGCGGCAGTCTCGGCGAAGGACCTCACTCCCGAGCAGCGGCAGTGGCTGGAGGAGGAGGCCCTCCTCATCCGCAAGGAGGAGAAGAAGCAGTTCTTCGCCCTCGCCGCCAGCTACCAGCGCGACCAGTTCATCCGCGACTGGTGGCAGGCCCGCAACCCCGAGCCCGACAACGCGCGCAACCCCTTCAAGCGGGCCTGGGAGGAGCGCCTCGCCGAGGCGCGCAGCCGCTACGACAACATCACCGAGGACCGCGCCCGCACCTTCCTCCTCCACGGCGAGCCGGCCTCCAGCCGGATGACCGACTGCAGCCAGGCCACCTGGCCGCTCGAGGTGTGGACCTACCAGGGGACCGGCGGCCTGCCGCGCAACTACGTGCTGATCTTCGTCCAGCCCGGCGGCTCGGGGCCGTTCCGGCTGTGGCGACCGGAGGAGGGCTTCGACGTCCTCGAGGCGATGAAGAGCGCCGGCACGTCGCTCAACGACCGCTCCGAGACCGCCTTCCTGCGCCTCCTCGACGAGCGCTGCGCGAGCGAGGTGCACCTGGCGAGCGGCCTCTGGCCGGCGGTGCAGATCGTCGTCGAGGAGATGCGCTCGAGACTCCTCGACCTCGCCGAGACGGAGCCCGGCGCCCGCGACACCGAGTGGCTGCAGACCTTCCGCGCCGGCCTCACCGATCTCGCCCCCGGCGCCGCCGCGCTCGCCGCGCACCTCGACGTGGGCTATCCCGGCAGCGACGGCTCGGAGACCTTGATGCAGGGGCTCCTCGCGGTGCCGAAGACGGCGGCGAAGCTGGCGCAGCTCTCCGGGCAGGGCACCTACAGCTTCCTGCTCAACGGCGAGGTGCTCCGCCAGGGCGACCTCCTGGAGACTTTCCGCTACCGCTTCGACGTCCCCGCCGCGGGCCTCGGCGACGTCGTGCCGGTCGCCTTCGAGCGCCGGCTGCGGCCGGGGAGCTACGAGCTGGTGGTCAAGCTCGACGACCTCAACGGCGGCCGCTCCTACCGCGAGCGGCGGGCGATCGAGGTGCCGGCGATCGCCGCCGCGCCGATCGATCCGGCGGTCACCGCCGGCCTCGCGGCGGCGGCGCGCGAGATGGCGGCGGCAGACGCCGCGGGAGCCGGCGACCTCCGCCTGCTGCCGCTCGCCGCCGGCACCCTGAGCGGCCCGCTGCGCGTCGAGGCCGCCGCCCAGGGCGATGCCATCCGCAGGGTCACCTTCTACCTCGACGGCAAGGCGCTGCTCACCAAGGGCCGCCCTCCGTGGAGCGTCGACGTCAACCTGGGCGATCTGCCCGTCCCCCACACCGTGCGCGCCGTGGGGCTCGACGAGGCCGGCCGCGAGGTCGCCGCCGACCAGCTGGAGATCAACGCCGCGGCGCAGCGCTTCGCCATCCACCTGCTCGAGCCGCGGCCGGGCAGCGGCCTCGTTGCCAAAGCTGCCGCGACCGCCAGCGCCCCGCGGCGCGCCCGCGCCGAGGTGCGGGTGCCGGACGGCCGCACCCTCGACCGCGTCGAGATCTTCGTCGACGACCGGCGCATCGCGACGCTCTACCAGGCGCCGTTCCTGCAGCCGCTCCCCGCCGGGGCGCCGCCGCGCTTCGTGCGCGCCGTGGCCTATCTCAAGGACGGCGAGACCGCCGAGGACACCGTCCTCCTCGACACCCCGGGCTACGTCGAGCACCTCGACGTCCAGCTCGTCGAGGTCTATGCCGCGGTGAGGGACGCCGCCCGCCGGCCGGTGACCGACCTCAAGGCCGAGGACTTCACGCTCAAGGACTCCGGCGTGGCGCAGACGATCTCGCGCTTCGAGCGGGTGACCGACCTGCCGATCTCCGCCGCGCTCCTCATCGACACCTCGTCGTCGATGGCGAAGAGCCTGCCGCAGGCGCAGCGCGCCGCCCTCGCCTTCGTCGACACGCTGGCCGCCAAGGACCGCGCCGCGGTGATCCCGTTCAGCGAGCGGCCGCGCCTGGCCGTCAAGCTGACGGCGAACCTCGACGAGCTCCACCGCGCGCTCTCCGGCGTCCAGGCGCTCGGCGGCACGGCGATCTTCGACAGCCTGGTCTTCACCCTCCACTACCTGCAGGGGGTGCGCGGCGAGCGCGCCATCCTCCTGCTCACCGACGGCGGCGACCGCTCGAGCAAGTTCGGCTTCGAGGAGGCGCTCGACTACAGCCGCCGCGCCGGGGTGACCATCTACTCGATCGGCCTCGGCATCGGCAGGCTCGACCTCGTCGCCCGCTCGCGCCTGGGCAAGCTCGCCGCGGAGACCGGCGGCCGCAGCTGGTTCGTCGACTCCGCCGCCGAGCTCGCCGGCGTCTACGCCGAGATCGGCGAGGACCTCCGCAGCCGCTACCTCCTCGCCTACCAGCCCTCCGTCGCCGGCAAGCCCAACGAGTTCCACCCCGTCGCCGTCGCCGTCGACCGGCCGGGGACCGAGGTCGAGGCGCTCACCGGATACTTCCCGTAGCGGGCCGCTGAGCGGCCGTCCCGGCGCAGGCGGCCGAGCGCTCGCCGGGCGCTGGCTCCGGTGCGGACCGCGCGCCGCCGCCGCTCCTCCCTCACCGCTATAATGCGCCCGCCACCGAGCGGCCGCCGCGCAGCCGGAGGAGGGATCACCCGCGTGACCTTCATCATCACCGAGCCCTGCATCGGGGTCAAAGACACCGCCTGCGTCGACGTCTGCCCGGTCGATTGCATCTACGGCAAGAGCGAGGACTGGGAGATGCTCTTCATCCATCCCAGCGAGTGCATCGACTGCGGCCTCTGCGTCGACGCCTGCCCGGTCGAGGCGATCTTCCCGCTCGCCGAGGTGCCGCCGATGTGGAAGGCATTCATCCTGCGCAACTACGAGCAGTTCGGCCTGACGCCGCCGAAGCCCTAGTGGCGGCCGCCGGCCGGCGCGCCGCCGCCCTCTTCGCGGCAGCCGTGCTTCTCGCCGCCGCCCTGCCGGGACGGCCCCAGGCCGCCCCATCGTCGCCCGCGGCGCCTGCGCTCGGCGCGCCCACCATCCCTCCCCTTGCCCTCGGCAGCCCGGCGGCGCGCTCGCTCGCCGCCGGCGAGAGCTGCTCCTACGCGGCCGCGCTCGCCGCCGGCCGGCCTTACCTCCTCGCCGTGGAGCAGCGCGGCATCGACGTCGCGGTCGACGTTCGCGGCGCCGACGGGAGGCGCCTCGCCGCCGCCGACGGACCGCTCGAGCGCTGGGGCACCGAGCTCCTCCTGCTGCGGCCGGCCGCCGACGGCCTCTACCGCATCGACATCCGCTCGACGGCCCGCGGCGTCGGCGCCGGCCGCTTCGCGGCGCGGCTCGACGAGCTCGCCGAAACGACGGCGGCCGAGCGCGAGCGGGCCGCCGCGCTCGCCGCGGCGACTCGCGGCGCGGAGATCCTGGCGCCGCCGGCGGCCGCCGGTGCGGCCGAGCGGGCGCTCGCCGCCTACCGCGAGGCGCTGGCCCACTTTCACGCCGCGGCGGATCTGCCGGGCGAGGCCGAGGCGACGACGGCAGTGGCGGCGCTGGCGCGGCGGGCCGGCGCCCGGCGCGAGGCGGCCGACCTCTACCGCGACGCCGCCGAGCGCTGGCACGAGCTCGGCCGGCCCGGCCGCGAGATCCGCGCCTGGAACGATCTCGGGATGACGCTCTGGGAGATGGGCGACCTCGCCGCGGCCGATGAGGCCCTCGCCCGCGGCCTCGCCCTCGCCGGGGCGGCGGGCGACGCCTACGACGAGGCGGACCTCGGCAACGATGCCTGCATCATCGTCCACGCCCGCGGCGAGATCAGGGCGGCGCTCGCCTGCTACCGCGAGGCCGCCGAGCGCTTCCGCCGGCTGGGCGAGGCGCGCGACGAGGCGGCGGTCGAGAACAACCTCGGCTTCGCCGCCTACCAGCTCGGCGAGCCGGAGCCGGCGGAGGCGAGCTACCGACGGGCGCTCGCCATCCGCCGCGCCACCGGCGACCGCGCCGGCGAGGCGCAGACGCTCAACAACCTCGCGGTCCTCTACCGCAGCCTCGGCGAGATCGGCACCGCGCTCGCCTTCTACGGCGAGGAGCAGGCGATCCTCGCCGGCCTCGACGACCGCCGGCAGGAGGCGAGCGTGCTCAACAACCTCGGGGTCGCCTACGAGGCGCTCGGCGAGCCGGAGCGCGCGCGCCTCGACGACACCCGCGCCCTCGCGCTACGGCGGGCTGCGGCCGACCGACCGGGCGAGATCATCACCCTCGACAACCTGGGATGGCTCGCCGAGCGCGGCGGCGATCTCGCCGGCGCCGCGGCGTTCTACCGGCAGGCGCTCTCGATCGCCGAGACGACGGCGGATCGCCGCGCCCAGGCGGCGGCGCTCGGCTACCTCGGCGCCGCCGACACCGCCCGTGGGAGCTTCGCGACGGGAATGCAGGAGCTCGACCGAGCCCTCGCCCTGGCGCGCGACATCGGCGACCAGCGGACCGAGCGGCTGGTCCTCCTGCGCCAGGGCGAGGCGATCGCGGCGCGCGGCCGGCCGGCCGCGGCGCTGCGGCTCCTCGATCGCGCCCTGGAGATCACCCGCGCCCTCGGCGACCGGGCGGGCGAGGCGACGATCGCCACCGCGCGCGCCCGCGCCGGCCGCGACGCCGGCAGGCTCGATGCGGCGCGGGCCGACGCCGCGGCAGCGGTCGCCGCCGTCGAGGCTCTCCGCGCCCGCCTCGGCGACCCCGATCTCCGCGCCTCGTTCCTCGGCTCGCGCCAGGAGGCCTACGAGACGCAGGTGGATGTCCTCATGCGGCTCGCCGCGGCGCGCCCCCAGGAGGGGTTCGAGCGCGCCGCGCTCGAGGCGAGCGAACGGGGCCGCGCGCGCACCCTCCTCGACTTCCTGCATGCCAACGGCGCCGAGCCGAGGGCGATCGACCCGGCGCTCGCAGCGCGCCGGCGCGACCTCGACCGCCGTCTGGCGCTGAAGACCGATCGCCTGCAGGCCCTCCTCGCCCGCGGCCGCGGCGCCGCGGCCCAGGCGAGCGCGCTGGCGCTCGACGTCGAGGCTGTGCGCTCCGAGCTCGACGGGCTCGACGCCGAGATCGGCCGCCGCGATCCGCGCTACGCCGAGCTGACCCGGCCGGCGAACGCCACCTGCGCGGAGATCCAGGCCCTCCTCGATCCCGGCACTCTCCTCCTCGAGGTCGCGCTCGGCCGCGAGCGGAGCTACCTGTGGGCGGTCGGCGCGACCTCGCTCCGCAGCTTCGTCCTCCCCGGCCGCGCGGCGATCGAGCGCGCCGCCGTCGCCCTGCAGCGGGCGCTCCGCTCGCCGCCCGACGCCGGCCGGACCGGCGCCGCCGGGCGCGCCGGCCTCGGACGCGAGCTCGCCCACCTGCTCCTCGCCCCCGTCGCCGGCGAGCTCGGCGACCGCCGCCTGGCGATCGTCGCCGACGGCGCGCTCGCCTACATCCCCTTCGACGTCCTCCCCGAGCCCGCCGGGACAGGTGGCGAGCCGGGCGCGCCGCTCCTCCGCCGGCACGAGGTGATCGCGCTGCCCTCAGCCGGCGCCCTCGCCGTCGAGCGCCGAGACCTCGCCCATCGCACTCCGGCGCCGCGTCTGGCGTTGGTCTTCGGCGACCCCGTCTTCGACCGCGACGACTCGCGCGTCGCCGCCCGCCGGCCCGCGGCTTTGGCGACTCCGGCCACTCCGGCCGAGACCGCCGGCGAGGCCGAGCGGCCGCCGCGCTACGCCCGGCTGCGCTTCTCCCGCCAGGAGGCGCTGGCGATCGCGGCTCTCGCGCCGGCGGGGGCGGTCGACACCGCTCTCGACTTCGCCGCCGACCGCGACCTCGCCCTCTCCGGCAACCTCCACGCCTACCGCTACCTCCACTTCGCCACCCACGGCGACTTCGACGCCGCGCATCCCGAGCTCTCGGCGCTGGTGCTCTCCCGCGTCGACGCCGCCGGCGAGCCGCGCGACGGCTACCTCCGCCCGCGCGACATCGACGCCCTCGACCTCGACGCCGACCTCGTGGTCCTCTCCGGCTGCGGCACGGCGCTGGGACGCGAGGTGCGCGGCGAGGGGCTGCTGGGGCTGACCCGCGCCTTCCTCGACGCCGGCGCGGCGCGCGTCGTCGCCAGCCTGTGGGCGGTCGACGACCGCGCCACCGGCGAGCTCATGGCGCGCTTCTACCGCGGCCTCTGGGCGGAGCGGCGGCGGCCGGCCGAGGCCCTGCGCCGCGCCCGCCTCTCGCTCGCCGCCGAGCGCCGCTTTCGCGACCCCTTCTACTGGGGAGCCTTCGTCCTGCAGGGCGACTGGCGGTGAGCGCGCAGCGAGAAAAGCTGCAATCCGCGCCGCGTGGCGCGCACCACCCGGGCGGGCCGAACGACCCGATCTCTCAAAAGGAGGAACGAAACATGGCAACTGATCCGTTCGTTGGACGCTGGAGAGTGCTCGGCGACCCGCAGCCGCTCGGCGAGGGAGCCGGCCACGTCCTCACCATCGCGCTCGCCGGCGACGGCGGCTACACCATCGTCTGCGACCACCACTGCCAAACCCGCACCGGAAGCCGCGGCCGCACCTCCGAGGAGATCGAGGGCGACGGCTTCACCATCCGCCACCTCCTCGCCGCCAAGCGGATCGTCTGCCGGCCCAGCAAGGGCGGCAACACCGGCTCGTGGACGGCCGAGGACGCGAGCGGGCCCGCCTGGTGAAGACGGCTGGGTGAAGCGGGCTGATGAAGCGGCGGGAGAGAGAAGGCGCCGAGCCCCGGTCCCGCGGGCTCGGCGCCATGTCCCGCTAGACCGCCTGCAGCGCGGGGCTCTCGGCGGCCGCCGGCGCGCTGGCCGGGGCCGACGCCAGCCGCTCGGTGCGCGAGGAGAGCTGTGCGGTGACCGGGTCCCGCTGGACGAAGGTGACGGTCAGGTCGTGCGAGTTGGTCCCCGTGTAGGTGCCCTGGACCTTCCCCGGCACCCGCGCCCCCGACTTGAGGATGAACGTTCCGCTGAGGGTGTAGGGGACGGCGATGGTCGACAGCGTCGCCGAGACGAAGGCCACGATCGAGGAATGGGGAGGCACGCTCACCGGCGTGTTGAACCCCCAGGTCTTGCTGGTGGTGGTCGAGCCGTTCCAGGTGTACGTGTTGGTCACCTCCAGGGAGACGGTCACTTTGCCCTCGGCGACGAACGGGATGCCGGTCTTGAAGCCGGTGCTGACGCCGACCTTGACCGCCAGGGAATCCGACCAGCCGGAGGTCTCGGAGACGGTCTCCGAACCGCTGATCGTGCTGCTCTGCGCCTGGCCGCTGCCGTTGACCACCGTCTGGCGGTAGAGCTCGGCCGGACCGGACCGCAGGATCGTCGCGGCGTTGACGTCGTAGTCGATGCGCGAGATCTCGACGTCGACGACCGGGTCGATCGCCTGCGTGCCCCACAGGTAGCCCTGGTTGTCGGCGGGACCGGTGCCCTTGTAGACGCAGAGGTTGCCATCCCCCTGCAGGATGGCGAAGAACTTCCCTCCTTGCGCGGTCTTCTGGGTCCCCCACAGGTAGCCCTGGTTGTCCCCGGGGCCGCTGCCCTTGTAGACGCAGAGGTTGCCGTCGCTCTGCTGGATGGCGAAGAACTTGCCGCCGGGCGCGGTCTTCTGCGTTCCCCACAGGTAGCCCTTGTTGTCGCCGGGGCCGGACCCCCGGTAGACGCAGAGGTTGCCGTCGCTCTGCTGGATGGCGAAGAACAGGCCGTTGTCCGCCACCAGGTAGTCGTTCGTGCTCAGGAACTGGTCGGTCTTCAGCATCGATCCCTTGCTTCCCATCGTCGTCTCCCCTCGATCGGTCGGATGCGATGGCGATGCGCCACCGCTCGACGGGAGAGGTGAAGGAAGGGCGCGGCCGATTGCAGAAAATCTTTCGCCCCGTGGCGAACGTGCGCTTTAGGTCGGCGCGACGATCCGGATGGGGAAGACCGCGACCGGGCGCGGAGCGCCGGCGGCCGCGGGCAGGGCGTCGACCGTCAGGCGATAGCGGCCGGCGGCGAGCGTCGACGAGTGGAGGGTGACGAGGAGCGCGCCGAGGTCGTTCGGCGGCAGGCGCTCCGCCGCGAAGACGGTGGCGCCGTGCGCGTCCGCGAGCTTCACCCGGTAGGCGGCGGCCTCGTCGCCGCCGGGCTCGATCCAGAGGGCGACCCAGCCCGGCCGGCGCGGCAGCGCCAGGGTGCGCACGGGAGCGCTCTCGCCGCCGCGGAGCGGCGAGAGGGCGAGGATGGGGATGGCGGTCTGCGGCAGCCGCTCGGCGGCGACCTCGCCCGCCAGGCCGTCGAGGCGGGCCGCCGCCGCCGCGAGGTCGTGCCGCGTGCGCGCCAGCTCCGCCGCCAGGGCGGCGACGCGGTCCACGCCCGGGGCGTCGACCGATGGCCGGGCGAGCGCGCCGCGGGCGGCCGCGAGGTCGCGCTCGAGGGTCCGCGTCCGCCGCCACTCGAAGCCGGCCGGGAGGAGGGCCAGGATGACGGCGGCCGCCGCCGCCAGCCCCCAGAGAGGCGAGCGGCCGGCGACGGCGGAGCGCGCAGCCGCGGCGTCACCCGAGGCCGCCTCCTCCGCCAGCCGGCGCATGCCGCGCCCGAGGCGCTCGGCGGCCTCCACCCGCGCGCAGCAGTCCGGGCAGTCGAGGTAGTGCTCCTCGAAGCGGGCGGCATCCGCCTCCGGCAGGCGGCCGGTCACATAGCGCTCGGCGACGTTCTCGGCGTCGATCGTCCTGTGGTCCATGGGCTGCATCCGCTCCCGTTCTCTCCTAACCCTACCCCGGTGGTGTCGGATCGCGGCCGATCCTGCCGACAATTCCGCGCACCCCGGAGAAGAACCGCCCCCGCTTCTCCGCCCGCTCCCAGAGCTCGCGCAGCCGCTCGCGGGCGCGATGGACGACCTGGTTGAAGCGCTCGGGCTCGATCCCCAGCTCAGCGCAGATCTCCTCCCGCGAGGCGTCGGCCAGATAGAAGCGCAGGAGGACCTGGCGGTCGCGGTCGAAGCGCAGCTCGCCGAGCAGGCGGCGCACCTGCCGCGCCTCCTCCTCGGCCAGCACGCGGTCGAGAGCGGCGTGACCGGCGGGCCTGGAGCCGGCGGGCGCCGCGAGCGCCGCCTCCTCGCCCTCGCCGAAGGCGCCGTAGCGGGCCTCCCGGCGGCGGTCGGCGATGAACAGGTTCCTCGCCGTGCCGCGGATGAACCCGGCGAGCCGCTCGGGGTCGCGCAGCTCGCCGCGGCGGATCTTCCCGAGGACGAGGGCGAGCGTCTCCTGGTGGAGGTCGTCGGCAAGGGCGGGGTTGCGGGTCAGCCGGCGGAGCATGAGCAGGAGGCCGCGGCTGAAGCGCGCCACCAGCTCCGCCTCGGCGGCGCGGTCGCCGCCGCGGATGCGCCCGACCAGTGCGGCCGCCGCGGCGGCCCGCTCGGCGTCCTCGCGATCGAGAGCTTTCTCGGGCTCCATCCCATCCTCGCGATGCTCGTCCACGGACCGGATTTTGGATTTCCGCGAGGATACATGAACCCGGCTGTTGCGCCCATCACACCCTTCCGGGCGACCGTCCTCGGAGCCAAACTGACCCCACGACCGGCTGATGAGGTACCCGGCAGGAATGTCCGGCGCTCTTCCGGCGTTGTACAACGTGAGTCGCGAGCACTCAAAGAGCATGCTTTCCTGATACGCTCGGGCTCAGGATCGGATGCGCCGCACGTCATCCGGCCGGTCGCATCCATCCGCACAATCTGCCAGCGCCGGGAGGGCTCGATTCCTTGGATTACAAGGACTACTACGCGACTCTTGGAGTCAAGAAGGACGCCTCGCAGGACGAGATCCAGAAGGCGTACCGGAAGCTCGCCCGCAAGTACCACCCGGACGTCAACAAGGACGCCGCGGCCGAGGCCAAGTTCAAGGAGATCGGCGAGGCCAACGAGGTCCTGAAGGACCCCGAGAAGCGCAAGAAGTACGACCAGTACGGCTCGGCCTGGAACAGCGCCCGGCAGACCGGCGCGCCGCCGCCCGGCTGGGAGGGGATGGACTTCGGCTTCGGAGGTGGCTCGGGGGGCGGTTTCGAGGAGGGGCCGGAGGGGTTCAGCTCGTTCTTCGACATGCTCTTCGGCGCCGGGCGCGGCGGACGCCGTGGCGGCTTCGGCGGCGGCTTCAGCGGCTTCGGCGGCGCGCCGGGGGCGGGCGGCGACAGCGAGGCGACGCTCCCCATCACCCTCGAAGAGGCACACCACGGCGTGGCGCGCGAGATCGTGCTGAGCGACCCGGAGACCGGCGAGCGCAAGAACCTCTCGGTGAAGATCCCCGCCGGTGTGCGCTCCGGGCAGAAGATCCGGCTCTCCGGCCAGGGCGGCCGCGGGCGGGGCGGCGCGCCGGGGAATCTGCTGCTGAAGATCGACATCCTCCCCCACCCCCGCTTCAAGGTGGACGGCAGCGACCTGCAGACGACGCTCGACGTCGCTCCGTGGGAGGCGGCGCTCGGCGGCGAGGCGACGGTCGAGACCCTGCACGGCGACCTGCGGCTGAAGATCCCCGCCGGCTCGTCGTCGGGGCGGCGCATCCGCCTGCGCGGCAAGGGGCTGAAGCACGGCGAGGAGCACGGCGACCTCATCGCCGAGATCCGCATCGTCGTCCCCCGCGAGCTCAGCGAGCGCGAGCGCGAGCTGTTCGAGGAGCTCAAGGCGGAGTCGGGCTTCGAGCCGCGCGGGTAGAGGGCAGGGCCCGCGGTATCGGCATCGGCGGGACGGCACAAAAAATCTCGTTGGAAAGGTGGATCGCACGACATGGACATCAATCGGCTGACCCAGAAATCTCAGGAAGCCCTGCAGGCGGGAGAGACCAAGGCGCTGCGCTACGGCCAGCAGGAGGTCGACGGCGAGCACCTGCTGCTCGCCCTCCTCGAGCAGCCCGAGGGGCTGGCGCCGCGGCTGCTCAACCGCATGGAAGTCTCGCCGGAGGCGGTGCGCGGCGCCGTCGAGCGCGATCTCGAGCGGCGGCCGCGGGTCTCCGGCCCGGGCGCCGAGGCGGGGAAGATCTACCTCACCCAGCGCCTGCAGCAGCTCTTCCTGAAGGCAGAGGACGAAGCCAAGCGGCTGAAGGACGAGTACGTCTCCGTCGAGCACCTGCTGCTGGCGCTGATCGACGAGGGGCGGCAGACCGCCGCCGGCCGCATCCTCGCCGAGGCCGGCGTCACCCACGACGCCTTCCTCTCGGCGCTCACCGCGGTGCGCGGCAACCAGCGGGTGACGAGCGCCATGCCGGAGGTCGCCTACGAGGCGCTCGAGAAGTACGGCGTCGACCTCGTCGGCCAGGCGCGGCGCAACAAGCTCGACCCGGTGATCGGCCGCGACGCCGAGATCCGCCGCGTGGTGCGCATCCTGTCGCGCAAGACGAAGAACAACCCGGTGCTGATCGGCGAGCCCGGCGTCGGCAAGACCGCCATCGTCGAGGGGCTGGCGCAGCGCATCGTGCGCGGCGACGTCCCCGAGTGGCTCAAAGACCGCGCCCTCTTCTCGCTCGACATGGGGGCCCTCCTCGCCGGCGCCAAGTACCGCGGCGAGTTCGAGGAGCGCCTGAAGGCGGTGTTGAACGAGATCAAGCAGAGCGAGGGCCGCATCCTCCTCTTCATCGACGAGATCCACACCATCGTCGGCGCCGGCAAGACCGAGGGCTCGCCCGACGCCGGCAACCTGCTGAAGCCGATGCTGGCGCGCGGCGAGCTGCACTGCATCGGCGCCACGACGCTCGACGAGTACCGCAAGAACATCGAGAAGGACGCCGCGCTCGAGCGCCGCTTCCAGCCGGTGACGGTCGATCCGCCGACCGTCGAGGACACCATCTCGATCCTCCGCGGCCTGCGCGAGCGCTTCGAGGTGCACCACGGCGTGCGCATCCAGGACAACGCCCTGGTGGGCGCCGCGGTGCTCTCCAACCGCTACATCAGCGACCGCTTCCTCCCCGACAAGGCGATCGACCTGATCGACGAGGCGTGCGCCATGATCCGCACCGAGATCGACTCGCTGCCGAGCGAGCTCGACGAGGTGACGCGGCGGGTGATGCGTCTGGAGATCGAGGAGGCGGCGCTCAAGAAAGAGAAGGACCGCGCCAGCCAGGACCGCCTCGCCGACCTGCGCAAGGAGCTGGCGGACTTGAAATCGCAGTCCGACGCCATGCGCGCGCAGTGGGAGGCCGAGAAGCAGGGGATCGAGGGGGTGCGCAAGCTGCGCGAGGAGATCGAGAAGGTGCGCCGCGAGGGCGAGGAGGCGGAGCGCCGCCACGACCTCGACAAGGCCGCCGAGCTGCGCTGGGGGACGCTCCCGGCGCTCGAGCGGCAGCTCCAGGACGAGGAGGCGAGGCTCGCCGAGAAGCACCGCGGCGGCGGCCAGCTGCTGCGCGAGGAGGTGACCGAGGAAGAGGTCGCCGAGATCGTCTCGCGCTGGACCGGCATCCCGGTGACCCGCCTGGTCGAGGGCGAGCGCGAGAAGCTGCTGCGGCTGGACGAGATCCTCCACCAGCGCGTCATCGGGCAGGACGAGGCGGTCCGCCTGGTGACCGACGCCGTGCTGCGCGCCCGCTCGGGGATCAAGGACCCGCGGCGGCCGATCGGCTCCTTCATCTTCCTCGGCCCCACCGGCGTCGGCAAGACCGAGCTGGCGAAGACCCTGGCGGCGACCCTCTTCGACAGCGAGGAGAACATCGTCCGCATCGACATGAGCGAGTACATGGACCGCCACAACGTCTCGCGGCTGATCGGCGCCCCGCCCGGCTACGTCGGCTACGAGGAGGGCGGCCAGCTCACCGAGGCGGTGCGCCGCAAGCCCTACTCGGTGATCCTCTTCGACGAGATCGAGAAGGCCCACCAGGACGTCTTCAACGTGCTGCTGCAGATCCTGGACGACGGCCGCGTCACCGACGCCCAGGGGCACACCGTCGACTTCAAGAACACGGTCATCATCATGACCTCGAACATCGGCTCGCAGCACCTCCTCGAAGGCGTCATGCCGGACGGCCAGATCACCGAGCCGGCGCGCAACGCCGTCATGCGCGAGCTGCGCCAGCACTTCCGGCCGGAGTTCTTGAACCGCGTCGACGACATCGTCCTCTTCCGTCCGCTGGTGCTCGCCGAGATCAAGCAGATCGTCGACCTGCAGACCGAGGATCTCCGCCGCCGCCTGGCCGACCGCGACATCCGCCTCGAGCTGACCGAGCCGGCTAAAGAGCTCGTCGCCCGTCAGGGCTTCGATCCCGTCTACGGCGCCCGGCCGCTCAAGCGCTACCTGCAGCACGAGCTGGAGTCGAAGATCGGCCGAGCCTTGATCGCCGGCGACGCCCACGAGGGCTCGCTGCTCAAGGTCGACCTCAAGGACGGCCAGCTCGCGGTCGAGATCGAGAACCCGGTGGTGGCGACGGCGACGGCGTGAATCGCGTCACCTCGCCCGATGTTCGAGAGCCCGGCTCCGGCCGGGCTCTTTCCATTGGAGACCTGCTGATCGGCTGCGCAGGATGGGCGATCCCGCGCGCCGACGCGGCGGCCTTCCCCGCCGCCGGCAGCCACCTCGAGCGTTACGCCGCGCGCTTCCCCGCCGTCGAGATCGACTCCTCCTTCTACCGCCCGCACCGTCCCGCCACCTACGCCCGTTGGCGCGACAGCGTCCCGGAAGCCTTCCGCTTCGCGGTCAAGCTCCCCAAGGCGATCACGCACACCGCTCGGCTCGCCGGCGACAACTCCACGCTCGATGCCTTCCTCGCCGAGGTCGGTCATCTCCGCGAGAAGCTCGGCTGCCTCCTCGTCCAACTCCCCCCGAGCCTCGCATTCGACACCGCGGTGGCCGGAGCCTTCTTCGCCGCCCTCCGCGACCGCTTCGACGGCGCCGTCGCCTGCGAGCCCCGCCATCTTTCCTGGTTCACAACCGAAGTCGATCAGCGTCTCGCCGCCCAGCGCATCGCCCGCGTCGCCGCCGACCCGGCCCGCGTCCCCGCCGCCGCCGAGCCAGGAGGCTGGAGCGGTCTCCGCTACCACCGCCTCCACGGCTCGCCGCGAATGTACTACTCGCCCTATCCGGAGGACTACCTGGACCGTCTGGCCGCGCAGCTGACGGCCGAGGCCACCGCGGGCGCGCCGGCTTGGTGCGTCTTCGACAACACCGCCGCGGGGGCGGCGACGCGGAATGGGTTGTGGCTGGTGGAGCGGTGCGCGGCGCTGGCTGCCCTCTCGAGGTAGCGGGCGGCGGAGCGGAGCGTCGCCGAGCGCGCGCTGGCTGTATACCCGATCATTTGTCCTCTTCTCAGATTGTCCCGCGAGTTCGTTCACTGGGCCACCAGACCGAAGGTAGTGCGGAACAGCGCACGAAAATTATCTGGCGCGTCCGTCCATATCGGCAGACCATATTCCAGAAGCCCGGCGAACGACCTCCGGGCAGAGAAAGGTGAAGCCGATGGCACACAAGAACCCACCGATGAAAGCCGTGGGGCTCACGGCGAAGCCAGCGCAACCGAAGGCTGCGGCCGGCGCCGCCGCACAGGAGGGGCCACGGGGGCCCGACACCCCCCCGCTCCTCGGCATCCAGATCGCAGTGGGCGACGTCGTCGAGTTCGACTTCTTCGTCTACCAGACGCCAGGGAACCTCTCCGTCGCACTCGACCTGGGCGATGCCAACGGTGCACAGACCGGATCGGCGACGCTCTTCGACGGTCTGGCCGGGCCGGTCAACAATATCCACGTCCCGCAGCTCGCGGCGGGCACCCATCACCTCGACTGGCTCTTCCAGCCGACGAGCGTGCCATGGCAGGCGGTCGCCGAGATCACCGTCAATGGAGCTCTCAAGCTGCGGGAGACCAGCAGCGACCCCGACACTTTGGTCAACAGTTTCCTCATCCTGGATGTGGCGTGATGCGCACCGCGAAGATCCTGCTGCTCCTCACGGCGTTCGCAGGCTCCGCCATGGCTCAGGTGACGTGCGATCCTGGGCAGCTGCATGCAAAGGCTGAGATCAAGAGGTTGACTACATCCATCGACCAGATGGCGAAGGCTGCTCAAGACAAACTGAAGCCTAAACTGGAGGCCGAGGCCGATAAAGCTCCCGGCCCCGCCGCGCGGCAGCTCACGGCGCCGAGCGGCTCCGGCGCGGGCGCCAGCATGGTCGATCACGCATCCTTTCCAGCTCTTCTGGGAGCCGCGCTCGATCAGGGCCTGATCAGTACGGGGAATGGCACGGAGACTCTCAGTCTAAACTTCTTTGCGATCTTGGCCTTGTTCGACCACGAGGTCATGGAGGATCAGGACCAGTACGCGAAACATTACTTCCTGCGCCGCTTCAGCGGCGCGATCACGGGCGGCGGCACGGCGCTGGGGTTCGATCGAAGCGGGAACACAGTCGCATCACCGCAGTCCACGACCAACGCGAGAGATATCCTCGACGGCGAACTTCACCTCAGATTTTACGGCAGCAGAGACCGTCGCGATAAAGCGACGTACGATGTGATGCTCGCTGCTACGAAAGAGGCTCGTGACAAGCTGCTGACAATGTCTTCCAACCTGACCGCCGACCTCGCCACCGATCAGGAGGTGCAGCGTGCCATCACTACCGGGAACGACTGCGTCGATGCTGCAGTCATTCAGCGTATCGAGGCCCGGCATGAAGCCCAGATTCAGTCTGCGCTCAGCGACTTGACGACGAAGATCCAAGCCGCCGCCGAGCAGGCCGATCGCAGCCTGGTGCTGAACTTCGTCGTCGGTCGCTCCGATCGCGCGCCGCAGTTCGGGTTGAGCTCGAACCGAGCGGGTGTGCATGCCGACTACGGCACGACTGACACCAAAGTCACCACGGCGAACCTGGACTGGACGCGATACCAGGCGCTGACGACAGGGGTGAGCCCGACGGTGATCAAGGTCGCCGCTCAGCGCACTTACCTGTGGAATCCGGGAAAGCGCTTCGCCGACGGCATCGACGTCTCCGGCTCTGCCTCGTGGGAGAGCGATCGGGATCTCCCCAGCGCCATGCACCCCACCAACGTCAAGGCGAACGTCATGCTGGAGTTTCCGATCTCGAAGTCTGCCAAGGTCCCGATCTCGATCTCCTGGGCGGACCACCGCGACCTGCTGACCGGCGAGAAGAACATCCGCGGCCACATCGGCTTCACCTTCGACTTCTCGAAGCTCGGCAAGCCCGCCGTCTCGATCTAGGGGGCTCGACCGGAAACCGCCTCGGCCCCGTCGGGCCGCCGATCTCTCGGCGCGACGGGGCCACTCCTCATCCGACTGAGATCTCTCCGCCGCCGTCGTCTCCACCCCATCCGGAGCGATCACCCTCGCGCCCGGCCGGGCGGCTGTCGCTCGCGTCGGAAGCGGCGGAGGCCAATTCAGGCCGCCTGAACGCCGCTCACGCCGTGTGAATCCATTTCAGACAGCGTAAAAGTGGTTCACGCCGCCTGAGCCGCGCTCACCCCGCCTGAATCGCGTTCAGGCGATGTGACCTGCGCTCAGACGGCGTGAGCTGGATTCAGACGGTGTGAAACGAACTCAGAGGGCAGGCGGGGGGTTCTCGGCCTGCCGCTCGGGCGGGCGCCGGGACCGAAAAGCTCCTACTCCTCGATCTTGAAGCCGGGGTTCTCGATGATGCCGAAGAGGTTGCCTTCGGGATCCTCGACGACGGCGACGCGGATGCCGCCTCCGACGTCCTGGACGGTCGACACCAGCTGGGCGCCGAGGCCGAGGAGGCGCTCCATGGCGGCGTCGGCGTCGGCGACTCCCCAGTAGGCGACGGTGCCGCCGCGGCCGGGGGCTCCCGCGGCCGGGTTGGGGTCGAGGCCGAGCTCGAAGCCGCCGACCTGAAAGCCGATGTAGTAGGGCTCGTCGAAGTAGGGCGCGACGCCGAGCACCTTCTCGTACCAGGCCTTGGCCGCGGCGGGATCGGCGACGTGCTGGATGACGGTGCGCAGACCGAGAAAGGGGCGCTCGCTCATCGAAGGGCTCCTGAAGATGAGATCCGGGAAGGAGAGGGGGAGGGGATGGACGGGCCGGCACGCGCCGGCCCGGCTCCGGATCGTTCCGCGACCTACGGGTGGTCCTTGACCGCGCGGTAGGCGAGCGCGAGCTTGAGCTGGGCGATGGCGTTGCGGCTGGCGGCGATGGCGTCCGCCTTGTGGCCGCCGAAGTCGTGCGGCGCGTGCTCCATGTAAGCGACGGCGTCCTCGAGCTGATGGATGGCGCGGGCGATCCGCGGATGCGCGGCGCGCTCCCCGGCGAGCGGTCCGGCGACCGAGTTGGACACCGGGAGGAGGAGCAACAGGCACAGCCCTGCCCATGCGATCTGGCGTTTCATACGCGATCTCCTTTTTGGTTGTGCGCGACTCTCCCCGCGAGACTAGCCGAGCCGCGAGTCCGGCGTCAACGCGCGCCCGGCCGCGCTCTGATACCTTGAAATCATGAAATTCCGTCAGGCCGGCGCCGGCGCGCGCTTCCCCGCCGGTCCGCTCCTCCGCCGCCTCGAGGAGCTGGCGGCGGACGGGCTCGCCGCCGAGCCCGCGCTGCAGGTGGCGGGCGCCCGCGCCGCCCTCCTCGACCGCGAGCTGCTCGAGCACGACTTCCCCTTCCTTCGCGCCGCGGCGTCAGGGCTCAGCGGCGAGCGCGCTCGCACGATCCGCCTCGCCCGCTTCCTCGTCGAGCAGGCCGCCTTCGTCTCGCGGCGCCAGGCGCGGCAGACGGCGGTCAACTCGCCGATCGCGACGACCGGCGTCGCGGCGACCGCCTACCGGCCGCCGGACTACGGCCGCGCCCTCGTCCTCCCCGTCCTCCACGACGGCCGGCCGGCGGGCCTCCTCGACGTCAAGGGCGCCGGCGTGGCGCCGCGCCGGCGGCCGTCGCTGGCGCCGCACCGCAGCGGCCTGATGTTCCTCGGCGAGGCCCTCCGCGAGGCGATGTACTCGCGGCTGGTCGACGCCGCCCTCCGCCACGCCGGCATCCGCTGCCGCGCGCTGCCGGTCTACGGCGTCGTCGACCTCGGCTTCGACGTCCAGCTGCCCAGCGGCCGCAGCGTCCCCGCCGGCCTCCTGGTGCGCCGCGCCCACCGCCGGCCGTCCTGCCGCGGCGGCCTCAAGCATCCGGGCTCGCCGCTCGTCGCGCTCGAGCTGCGGCTCGAGCTCGCCCTGCGGCGCTACGGCCTCACCTCGGCGGGGCCGATGACGCACGTCGAGATCGCGGCTCGCCGCGGCGGCATCGCCGTGCGCTGGGGCGGCGTGCCGCTCCGCCTGCGCGCGGGAGAAGAGCGCGCGATCGCCGCCGCGGTCGGCTTCGCCGGCGGCACCCTGCGCATCGAGGGCACCAACATCCAGCTCACCCGCGAGGCGGAGACGGCGCACGGCCGCCCGCGGCCGCAGATCCTCGACCTCGGCGCCTGGCGCGCGCGCGCCCGCTTCGAGAATCCTCTCGCCAGCCTGGTCGCCCTCCGCCTCCTCCGCCTCGGCACCATCGTCCGTCCAGGCGACCGGCGCTACGTACAGCCCGACCCGCTCCTCGGCCTGCCACAGGGCTTCCTCGACGTCGAGTGCTTCGCGCTCGCCCGCCGCTTTCGCGACCGCGCGCTCTCCGCCGCCGCCCTCGCCCGCCGGCTCGACGCGGCGGTCGCCGGCGCGACGGCGGCGTGGGCCTGAGGCCGGCCCGGCGGCAGGACCGCGCTCGCCGTCGGACGCTCGGCGAAGAAATCTCTCCAGCCCTGTGATATGGTTTTTTGACATATCAACCTCTCGAAGGAGGGCTCTGCCATGACTCGCGCCTTCGCCGTCGCCGTCGCGCTGTCCGCGCTGCTCGTCTGCTCCGCCGTGTCCGCTGCCGCCCAAAACCTGCTGACGAACCCTGGTTTCGACTCGAGCCTCGACGGCTGGCGGGTGGTCGGCTCCGTCGTCTCCTGGGATGGCACGATGGACGGCACCAGCTCGCCCAGCTCCGGCTCGGCGGAGATCCTCTGGCAGCAGGACCAGGTCACCGGCCTCGTCCCCGTCGTCTCGCAGTGCGTCGAGGTCGTCCCGAACATGGCCTACCGGTTCGGCGGCCAGGTCTTCATCCCGAACGACCTGACGATTCAGGGCAGCGCCTTCTACAACATCCTGTTCTTCCCCACCAGCGGCTGCGCGGGCACCCCGCCGCCCGGCGCCTCCGTGCAGACGCCGATGGTCGGCCGCGCGGGCTCCTGGATCGGCACCTTCGCGACGGCGAACGCCTTCGGTCCGTCAGCGCTGGTCACCGCCTACATCGCGCCGGCCGCCGGCGGCACCTTCCGGTCCAACTTCGACAATGTCGAGCTCTTCCCGGCGGCGGGCAACTGCACCGCCACCAATCAGGTAGTCTGCCTGAAAGACCGCTTCAAGGTCACCGCGACCTTCGACACCGGCAAAGGCCTCGCCGGCAATGCGCAGGGGTCGGAGATCGGCGACAGCGCGATCTTCTCGTTCTTCAACTCCGGCAACATCGAGCTGGTGGCGAAGGTGCTCGACGGCTGTGCCGTCGGCGGCCACTTCTGGGTCTTCGCCGGCGGGCTCACCAACGTCGGGGTGACCCTCACCGTCACCGACACCCAGAACTCGGCCTCGAACAGCTACACCAACCCGATCAACACGCCGTTCCAGCCGATCCAGGACACCACGGCCTTCGACTGTCCGTAGAACGGCGCCGCTCGCTAAGGCATCTCGCCGCGCAGGATGGTCGCCAGCTTCGTCGAGTCGATGTTGCCGCCGGAGACGATGCAGACGACGCGGCCGCCGGCGCCCGCCCCGGCGAGGGCGGCGGCCAAGGCGACGGCGCCGGCTCCCTCGGCGATCACCCGGTTGCGCTCGGCGAGCAGGCGGATCGCGGCGGCGACCTCGGCGAGCGAGACGACGGCGGAGCCGGCGAGGAGCTCCGAGGCGAGCGGCCACATCTCGGCGAGGACGCTCTTGCCGCCGACGCCGTCGACGAAGCTCGGCGTGTAGTCGACGGTCTGCGGCGCGCCGGCGGCGCGCGAGGCCGTGAGCGGCGCCGCGGTCTCCACCTCGCAGGCGACGACGCGCGCCGCCGGCTTGGCGGCGCGCAGAGCGGCCGCGATGCCGCAGGAGAGGCCGCCGCCGCCGTAGGGGACCAGCACGGTGTCGACGTCGGGCAGGTCCTCGAGGATCTCGAGCCCGATGGTGCCGTTGCCGGCCATCACCGCCGGGTCGCTCACCGGATGGACAAAGAGGCCGTCGAGGCCGGGGAAGCGGTGGTCGAGGATGGTCTGCCACCAGACGTCGAAGGGCACCTTGATCACCCGTCCGCCCAGCCGCTCGATGGCGGCGATCTTGGTGGCCGGCGCGTGCTCGGGGACGACGATCGTCGCCGGCACGCCGATCTGCCGCGCGCTCCAGGCGACGCCCTGGGCCATGTTGCCGGCGCTCGCCGTGTAGACGCCGGCGGCGAGAGCCTCAGGGCCGGCCAGGCGCATGGCGTTGGCGGCGCCGCGCAGCTTGAAGGAGCCGATCGGCTGCAGGTTCTCGAGCTTCAGCCAGATCTCGGCCGGCGCGTCGTCGACGTTCAGGCGGACCAGCGGCGTGCGGATGGCGGCGCCGCGCACCCGCTCGCGGGCGGCGCGCACCTCCTCGAGCGTGGGGGCGGCGAGGGCGGCGGGCATGGGGACCTCCTGGAGTCAGCGGGGCAGCGGGATGCCGAGGCCGGCGGCGACGGCGCGGCGGTAGACGTGATCGGCGGCCGCGACGTCCTCGACGCCGAGGCCGAGCGACTCGAAGAGGGTGATCTCGTCCTCGTCAGCTCGCCCGGCCACGCGGCCGGCGACGACGTCGGCGAGCTCGCCCGCGATGTGATCCTCCCCCACCGCCCCCTCGGCGATGGCGAGGAGCAGATCGCCGGCCTCGGCGAGGGCGGACTCGCGGGAGTCGACGAAGAGCCGCGCGCGGGCGACGGCGCGGCCGTCGAGCTCGCGGGCGGCCGGCGTGCAGGAGCCGACGGCGTTGACGTGGGCGCCCGGCGCCAGCCAGTCGCCGCAGAGCACCGGCTGGCGCGCCGCCGTCACCGTGCAGACGATGTCGGCGCCGGCGACCGCCTCCTCGGCGCTCGCCGCGGCGGCGACGGGCAGGCCGTGGCGCGCCGACTCCTCGCCGGCGAAGCGGCGGGCGTGCTCGGCGTCGCGGCTCCACACCCGCACGCGGCGGAGCGGCCGCACCGAGCGGAGGGCGGCGAGGTGCGAGCGCGCCTCGACGCCGGAGCCGAGGAGCGCGAGATCGCCGGCGCCCGGCCGGGCGAGGAGGCGAGTGGCGAGCGCCGAGACCGCGGCGGTGCGCAGGGCGGTGATCGACGCCGCGTCGACGACGGCGAGCGGCTGCCCGTGGCCGCCCTCGAAGAGGAGCACGAAGCCCTGGTGCGAATCGACCCCGGCGGCGTGGTTGCCATGGAAGACGCTCACCACCTTGGCGCCGCTCCGCGGCTCGCCGCCGGAGAGCCGCAGGTGCGCCGGCATGGTGCCGAGGAGGCCGCCGCGGTCGGCCGTCCACACCGCCGAGCGCAGCGGCTGCACGGCGGCGCCGGCGTCTCCAGCCGCCCCTCCGAACCCTGCGAGAGCCGCGAAGGCCGCCGCCATGCAGTCGATCGCCTCCTCCACCGGGAACAGGCGCTCGACGTCGCGCCGATCGAGGAAGAGGAGAGGCGGCGGCGCGGGCGGCGACATGAGGATCAGGAAGCGGTCGGGCGGACGAGGAGCGAGCCGCGGCGGTGGCGGAGATCGATCTTCAGATGATAATTCCCCGCCGGCAGCGACTGCGCATCGACCGACACCAGGTAGTAGCCGGTGATGGCGCGCGCCAGCCGATGGGTGGCCTGCGAAGGGAAGTAAGTGGTCTTCTCGTAGGTGCCGCCGGTGTCGCTCGCCACCTGCTTCAGGCCGGCTTCGAGGTCGTGGTAGATCGAGTCGTCGACGTCGATGACGAAGACCGTCGCGTGGGCGCGGCCGAGGGCGGAGAGCGCCGGCCCGTACTCGTGGGTCATCTCGGTGCCGAATCCGGCGATGTAGCGGCCGAGCCCCCAGCCGAGGTAGACCATCACCTTCTCGCCGGGGATGGCGGCGAGCGCCTCGGCGGTCACCTGGATGGCGCGCTCGGTGGTCGCCACCTCCTCCGGCTCGGCGCGGGCGAAGCGGGCGGCGAACGGCGAGCGCTCCGCCGTGCTCGCCGCCGGCGTGTGGCCGCCGAAGCGCACCGCGTGCCAGAGCGCGTCCTTGACGCGGGCATGGTCGGCGGTGAGGTCCTGCCAGAGCTTCAGGTGCGAGTCGAAGGAGACGACGGCGACGCGGTCGGCCGGGGTGAGCGTCTTCAGCACCTCGTCGAGCAGCGGCAGGAGCTTCAAATGGCCGCGGGTGCGCACCGGCGCGTTGATGTCGGCCTGCACGAAGAAGATCATCGTGCGCCCCTCGCTCGCCGCCGGCCGCGGCGGCGCCGGCGGCCAGGGGGCGAGGGTCGGCGCCGCTTCGACGGGCGCCGGCTCGGCCTCGTAGCCCTGCCAGTCGACCGAGGAGATCGGCACCTCCTTGCCGCTCGCCGTCACCCGGAAGTCCGCCGGCTTGAGGTTGAGGATCGGCTCGCCGTAGCTATCGAGCGCGCGCACGACGTAGGTCGCCAGGCGCACCTCGATGCGCTCGCCGAAGGTCGCCAGCGGCTCGGTCTGCCGCGGCGGCTCGTCGGCGGCGGTGGCGGCGCCGGCGGCTTCCGCATCCGGGAGGGCCGGCGGCGGGGCGGTTGCAGACTGAGAAGACGGCTGCTGAGCCGACGAGGGGCCGGCGGCGGGCGGACCCGAGCGCACGGGGAGCGCTGAAGCGAGCAATGGACAGAGCAGCGCGAGCGACGCGGAGAGCCGCAGCCGCGCGCCGATCCGGGAGCCGAGGGTGGGGGTCCGCCGAGCCCTGCCGAGCACCAGTTTCATCCTGAGCACCTCCTGCCGTCCATAGACCCGCGCGGGATGCGATCCGTTCCCGCCGCCGGGCCGCCGGGCGCCTAGTCTCGCACGGCCGGCGCCGGCCATGTCATGCTCGCACCATGGCCGACGAGACGAAGCGCCGGACCGCCGCGCCGAAGAGATCCGCCGCACCGGCGGCGGCCGCCCTCACCCGCTGCGGCTGGGTCACCGACGATCCGCTCTACCTCGCCTATCACGACGAGGAGTGGGGGGTGCCCGTCCACGAGGACCGCCGCCTCTTCGAGATGCTGGTCCTCGAGGGGGCGCAGGCCGGCCTCTCGTGGCTCACCATCCTCAAGCGGCGCGAGGGCTACCGGCGCGCCTTCGCACAGTTCGACGCCGAGCGCGTGGCGGTTTACGGTGAGAAAGAGACCGCCACCCTCCTCGCCGATCCGGGCATCATCCGCAACCGCGCCAAGGTGGCGGCGGCGATCGCCAACGCCCGCGCCGTCCTCGCCGTCCGCGACGAGCTGGGGAGCCTCGACGCCCTGCTCTGGAGCTTCGTCGGCGGCGCGCCGCTCCGCCGCCCGCGCCGCAGCCTCGGCGAGCTGCCCGCCGAGAGCCCGGAGTCGAAAGCGATGAGCAAAGAGCTCAAGCGCCGCGGCTTCGCCTTCGTCGGTCCCACCGTCTGCTACGCTTTCATGCAGGCCTGCGGTCTGGTCAACGACCATCTGACGAGCTGTTTCCGCTACCGCCAGATCTGAGGCAGCAGGCGCCTCGTCAGCCCTGCTCTTCTCGCTTGCTCGGCCTTACTCTGACGCGAACGACGTCACCTCTTCGTTCGGCGACGACGAGAAACGGCGGCGCTGTATCGATCGAGAGATTCCTTAGCGCATCGAGAGTCTGCAGCACGAAGGCGGGTGAAATATGGCCCGGACGCAGGTAGATGATGCCGGTGAACTCCTGGCCTTGGCTGATCGTCAGCGTGCCGAAATCGCCGTCGTGAGTCAGCACGGCTCGACCTTACGCGTGGGCATGGCGAAGGATCTCGCGATCCTCCTTTCCTGCGAGCCCTTCGGCGAGAACGGAGACGACTCGCGCGCCCTGGGCGGCCAGCGCATCGATGACTTCGGGATGGATGTTTTCGTCGGCCAGCAGCGGAAATTCGAGAGGCTTCATGCCGTGACGGGAATGTCCCAGACGACCTCATTGCGCATCGTCTTCGCGGCGTACTGAAAGGCTGCCGCCAGGCCTTCGGGTTGGATCTGAGGGTAGGCGCGCAGGATCTCTTCTCGCGAGGCGCCGCTCGCCAGGAGCTCGAGCACGAATTCGACGCTGATGCGCGTGCCTCGGATGCAGGGTTTCCCGCCGAGGATTCCAAGCTCTGCCGCGATCCAATCGCTCATCGCGTTCTCCGTGAGAACCGCACCAACCAAATATCCGGTGCCGTCTTGAGAGGAGCATAGCAGCCTGACTGACCGCCCTCCTCGCCGCTCCTCCCTATTCCCGCTCGCTCAGTATCTCCGCCAGGGTCGACTCGTCGGCGCCGGCGAGGAGCTCGGCGGCGATGGCCTGGGCGAGGCCGGCGACGGTGGGGTCGCGGTGGAGCACGTCGCCGGCGAGGGCGACGCGGAAGCTCTCGCGAAGCTTCGCCAGCACGCGGTCGAGGCCGGCGGGGCTGCCGCCGAGCGCCAAGAAGCCGACGTCGACGCCCACCTCCGCGAGCTTCAGCTCCTCGCGCCAGATCGCCGCGATCTGCTCCTCGACGGCGGTCTGCGGCAGGGCGGCGGCATCCTGCCGTGAGGCGACCTGCGCCTGCTCGCTGGCCGCCAGGGAGAGCAGATCGGCGATCGGGCGGTCCGGGGCTTCGACCACGCCGGTGAGGAGAGCCGTGAAGGCGCCCGCCATGCGGTCGGCGGTGGCGGCGTCGAAGAGATCGGCGCTGTAGACGAGCGTGGCGGCGAGGGCGCCCGCCTCGTCGGCCACCGTCAGGGTGAGGTCGAAGGCGGCGCCGCGCTCGGGCAGAGCGATCGACTCGACGGCGAGGCCTCCCAGGTCGAGGCGGGCGCCGGCGGCGCCGAGCGCGAAGGGGGCGATCCCCGCCAGCCGGCCGCCGTGCCCCTGGTGGAAGACGAAAGCGACCTGGAAGATCGGCGTGCGGCCGGCGTCGCGCTCCGGCTGCAGGCGCTCGGCGATCACCGGGAAGGGCATCGCCTGGTGGCGGAAGGCGGCGAGGGCGCGAGCCCGCGCGCGTGCCAGCAGCTCGGCGCCGGTCGGCTCGCCGGCGACGTCGGCGCGCAGCGCCACCGGGTTGACGAAGTAGCCGACGAGGCCGGCGAGGCCGGGCATCTCGCGGCCGGCCGTCGGGGCTCCGATCACGAAGTCGCGCTGGCCGCTCTCCCGCGCCAGCAGCAGCTGGTAGCCGGCGAGGAGGGTGGTGAAGAGGGTCGCCCTGCCGGCGCGGCCGGCGGCGCGCAGGCCCTCGGCGAGAGCGGGCGGCAGCGCCACGCCGCGGATGCCGCCGGCGAAGCGCGGCGCGCTCGGGCGCGGCCGGTCGCCGGGGAGATCGAGCGGCGGCAGCGGGCCGGCGAGCTCGCGGCGCCAGAACTCCCACAGCCGCTCGCCCTCGGGGCCGGCGAGGAGGCGCTCCTGCCAGTGCGCGAAGTCGGTGGGCTCGAGGGCGAGCGGCGGCAGGTCCGCCGCGCTCGCCGCCGTGCCGCGGCGGTAGAGCGCCGCGAGCTCGGAGAGCAGCACCTCGAACGACCAGAAGTCGGCGACGATGTGATGGATGGCGAGGACGATCCGCTGCTCGCCGCCGCGGCGGAAGAGCGCCACCCGCAGGAGCGGCCCGTGGGCGAGATCGAACGGCGTCTCGGCCTCCTCCATCAGACGCTCGGCGAGGAAGCCCTCGCTCCAGGCGGTGGCGTCCTCGTCGACGAGCTCGATCGCGCCGCGCGGCTCGACGCGCTGCACCGGCTCGCCGCTCCCCGCCGGGTCCAGCGCGAAGCGGGTGCGCAGAGCGGGGTGGCGGGCGGTGAGGATCTCCAGCGCCAGGGCGAGAGCGCCGCGATCGACCTCGCCGGCGACGCGGCCGGCCGCCGAGACGATGTAGGCCGGGCTCTCCGGCGCCAGGCGGGCGAGGAACCACATCGCCCGCTGCCCCTTGGAGAGCGGATGCAGGGCGCGGTCGCGGGCGGTGGGGACCAGCGGCGGCACGCCAGACGCCGAGCCGGCGCCCGATGCCGAAGCCAACATCGCTCCCGCCAGCTCGTCCAGCCGCGGCCCCGCCAACAGATCGGCGAGCGGCACGGCGACCCCGAGGCGGGTCTCGATCGCGTGCTTGAGCTCGATGGCGGTCGCCGAATCGAGCCCGAAGGAGGAGAGCGGCGCGCCGGTGTCGACAGCGGACGGCGGCTGGCGGAGGACCGCGGCCGTCCAGCGCGCCAGCTGCGCCGCCAGGGCCGGCTGGCGGCGGTCGGCGGGGAGCGCGGCGAGGGATTCCGGCGTCAGCTCGGCAGGCGGCGCGGTGACCGGCGCCGCGGGCGCAACGGGCGCGGCCGTCGTCGCCGCAGGTGCCGCCGACGGCAGCGCCGAGATCTCGATCACCTCCAGCTTGCCTTCGAGGAGAGCACGGCGCGTCGCGCCGCGCTGGATCTTGCCGCTCGAGGTCTTGGGGATCGAGCGCGGCCGGATGAGCACCACCTGATCGACCTGCGCCTCGTGCTCCTCGGCGACCGCGCGGCGCACCGCGTCGACGATGGCGCCGAGGTCCGGCCCCGGGCCGGGTGTCACGCCGGCCGCAGCGGACGACTCGGCGGCCGCCGCGTCGCCGCCCTCGATCTCGAGGACGATCGCCAGCCGCTCCTCGCCGTCGCGCTCGACCGAGAAGGCGGCCGAGCAGCCCTGGCGCGCCGCCGGGTGGCTGCGCTCGGCGGACAGCTCGATGTCCTGCGGATAGAGGTTGCGGCCGCGGATGATGACGAGGTCCTTCATCCGCCCGGTGATGTAGAGCTCCTGCGTGCCGCCGGCGAAGAAGCCGAAGTCCCCGGTGCGCAGCCAGGGGCGGACGCCGTCGCCCGCCGGCTCGCCGGCGATCAGGGCGCCGAAGGCCTCGGCGGTCGCCTCGCGGTTGCGCCAGTAGCCGCGCGCCACGCTCTCGCCGCGCACCCAGATCTCTCCCACCCGGCCGCCGGGCAGGCGAACGGCGGTGTCGGGCGCGACGATGGCGATCTCCTGGCCGGACCAGGCTCGGCCGCAACCGACGAGGGTGCGCGCCGCCGCCGCGCCGGCGGCGGCCGGGAGCGCCTCGCCGCGCTCGAGCGCCGCGGCGTCGAAGCTCGATGCAGTCCCCGGCGGCAGCTCGCCGGCGCCGCCGGAGCGCACGCTGCCGGCGACGAAGAGGGTCGCCTCGGCAAGCCCGTAGCAAGGGTAGAACGCCTGGCGCCGGAAGCCGGCCGGCGCGAAGGCCTCGGCGAAGCGGGCGAGGGTCTCCTCGCGCACCGGCTCGGCGCCGTTGAAGGCGGCGTCCCAGCTCGACAGGTCGAGCTGCGCCCGCTCGGCGGGCGCGATCTTCCGCACGCAGAGGTCGTAGGCGAAGTTGGGGCCGCCGGAGGTCGTCGCGCGGTAGCGCGAGATCGCCGCCAGCCAGCGCTTCGGGCTCTGCAGGAAGGCGATCGGCGACATCAGGATGCAGGGGGCGCCGAGGAAGAGCGGCTGCAGCACGTTCCCGATCAGCCCCATGTCGTGGTAGAGCGGCAACCAGCCGACGATCACCGAGCGCGCCGACTGGCCGAAGGCCTGGCGGATCATCTCCTCGTTGTGGAGGAGGTTGCCGTGGGTGATCATCACCCCCTTGGGCGCCGCCGTCGAGCCGGAGGTGTACTGCAGGAAGGCGAGGGTCTCGCGGTCGGAGCCTGGATCGCTCCACCGCTCGGCGCTCGCCGGGTCGAGGGTGTCGGTCGCCAGCAGCCGCACGGCGGCGAGCTCCGGCACCGCCGCGGCGAGGCCGCCGAGCTTGGCGGCGAGCGCCGCGGTGGTGAGCGCGAGCGCCGGCCGCGCGTCGCGGGCGACGGCGAGGAGGCGCGGCAGATTGCGGTTGGAGCGCGGCGGATAGGCCGGCACCGCGGCGACGCCGCCGTAGAGGCAGCCGAGGAAGGCGGCGACGAACTCCAGGCCCGGCGGGTAGAGGAGGAGCGCCCGCTGGCCCGCGAGGCCGGCCTGCTGGAGCGCGGCGCCGATCGCCCGCGCGCGGCGGTCGAGCTCGGCCGCGGTCAGCGTCTCGTCCTCGCGCTCGCCGTCGGCGAGGAAGGTGTAGAGCCGCCGGTGGGGATCGGCGGCGGCGCGGCCGCGCACCATGGCGACCAGGCTGGCGGCGTCCGCCGCGGAGAACGGGGCGGCGGGGGCTGTGGGCTCGCTCATCGGGATCGTCCTTCTAGGCGCTGACGACCGGTCGTGGGATCTCAGCGGAGACATTCTGCGACATCCCGGCGGTCGCGGGCGGCGGCAGGAGCGGCGGGAAGTAGACGGCGTCGAGGCGGCCGACCGGCTGGCCGGCGGGGACCCAGGCGATCGGCTCCTCCCAGGCGAGCGGGCCGGCGAAGCCGAGGTCCGCCGCCAGGCGGGCGGCGAAGTCGGGGAGGAGCGGCGCCGCCGCCTGCGCCAGCAGGCGCGCCGCGGCGAGCTCGAGGGCGAGGGCGGCGCGGCGGCTGGCGGCGCGCGCCGGCACCGTCGCCCACCAGTCCTCCGCCTGGCCGAAGCGGCGCGCCTGGCGGACGATCTCGCAGAGCGTGCGGCTCGCCGCCTGCGGCGAGAAGGTCGCCGCCTCGTAGGCCGCCGCCGCATCCGCCGCGAGCCGCCTCAGGCGCTCGGCGAAGCGCCGCTGCTCCGGCGTCAGGACATCCCCAAGCTCGGGCGGCGCCGGAGCGCGGCCGCCGGACGCTTCGGCGATCTTGGCGCCGAGGCTGGCGAGCCACTCCTGCCAGGCCTCGATCAGCTCGCGGCGCACGAGCTCCTCGAAGCCGGCGCGGGTGAAGTTGGTGCGCTCGGTCTCCGGGCAGGTGTACGCAAGGTAGAAGCGCGCCTCGTCCGGCGTCGCCATGGCGAGGAGCTCGCGGCCCCAGATCGCGTGCTTGCGGCTGGTCGAGAATTTCTTGCCCTCGAGCCGGTAGAACTCGTTCGACACCAGCGCCTTCTGCAGGCGGATCGAGGGGTCGTAGGCGGTGAAGAGAGCGGGGATGAAGAGCGAGTACCAGAAGCCGTTGTCGAAGCCGAAGCACTGCACCACCTCGGCGTCCTCGCGGCACCAGAAGCGCCGCCAGTCGCGCGGGTCCTCGCCCTGCCGGGAGAGCAGCTCGGCGGTGTAGGCGAGGTAGCGCGGCGCCATCTCGCACCAGGCGTAGATCACCTGCCCCTCGAAGCCCGCGATGCCCACCGGGATCCCCCAGTCGGCGACGTGGCTGATGCAGACGTCGGGGAGGCCGCGGGCGAGCGTCCGCTCGCAGAGCGAGCGCAGGTGCGGACCCATGGCGACCTCGCCATGGAAGCGCCGGAGCGCCTCGGCATGGCGGCTCAAGGGGAAGAAGAGACGGGTGAACTCGCGCCTCTCCGGCGCTGCGCCGCAGTCGGCGCAGTAGGCGTCGGCGAGATCGATGCAGTCGTTGGGAAGGGCGCAGTCCTCGCAGTAGTTGCCGCCCGAGAGCGAGCCGCAGTTGGGGCAGTGGCCGCGGATGTAGGCCTCGTAGAGGTAGCGCCGGCAGTTGGGGCAGTAGGGCGACGGGCCGGTCTTCGCCACCAGCTCGCCGTTCTCGTAGAGGCGGCGGACGAACGCCTGCACCATCGGCACGTGGAAGGCGGAGGCGTTGGGGCGCGCGAAGACGTCCATCTCGATGCGCGCCGCGCGGAGGGTCAAGTCGACCTCGTGCGAGAAGTGGTCGGCGGCCTCGGGGGCCGTCATGCCGTGCTGGCGGCCGTTGGTGAGCACCCAGGAGAGGTTGTCGTCGCTGCCGCAGAGGTAGTAGGCGTCGACGCCGCGCATGCGGAGATAGCGCTTCTGCACGTCGGCCGCCATGTAGGGTCCGCCCAGGTGGCCGAGGTGGAGGTCGCCGTTGGGGGTCGGCGGCGCCGAGGTGAAGAGCGCCCGCCGTGGCCGCGCCGGTCCCTGCTCTCGCCCGCTCGTCATCCCGTCCTCCTCCCGGTCCTTCATGTCTACGCTCCTCGCGCTCGGCGGTCTCACGAGGGCAGCCGCTCGAGGTTGGAGAACACCCGGTCGAGCTCGGCCTGGCTGAGGCCGCCGGCGGCGTGTCCGGTGAATGGCGCCTCGCTCGGCGCCGGCGAGCCCGCCGCGCGCTCGCCGGCGCCGACGATCGCCGCCAGCTCGGCGATCGTCTGGTGCTCGAAGAGCTGGTCGGGGGTGAGCTCGAGGCCGTCCTCGGCGCAGCGCGAGATCATCTGGATGCCGAGCACCGAGTCGCCGCCGAGGTCGAAGAAGTTGTCGTGGATGCCCACCGGCTGGATGCCGAGGGCGGACTGCCAGATGGCGGCGAGCCGCGACTCGAAGGCGTTGGTCGGCGCCGCGTAGGCGTTGGGGAGGTCGGGCCGCGGATGGCTCGCCGGCTGCGCGCGGCCGTCGCCGGCGCGCCCGCCGAGGCCGGCGGTGGCGCCTTCGCGCACCTGCGCGAGGAGCGCCGCGAGGTCGCGCGGCGAGACCACCACCTGCGGCGTGGCGCGGAGCGACAGCACGCGGCGGAGCACCTCGACCCCTTCCGCCGACAGCATGCCGCCGGCGGCGAGGGCGCTCCGGGCAGCCTTGGCGGCGCGGCCGGCGCCCTCCGGCGCCGCGGCCGGCGGCTGCTGCAGCCGCGCCCTGGCCTCCCCCACCCGCTTCATGGTGAAGCCCTCGATCGTCATCAGCTCGCCGCCGGCGGCGTCGAAGAGGGTGACGTCGAAGTGCGCCAGCTCGCGCGAGGCGCCGTCGTCGGCGCGCCGGATGTGGCTGAAGACGCGCGCCGGCAGCGGCCGCCGGAAGGCGATGCGCCGGTAGGCGAGCGGCAGGTAGGCCTCGCTGCCGAACACCGAGCCCAGCGCCGTCGCCACATCGAGGAGGGCGGGGTGGATGGCGAGCTGCTCGACGTCGGCGGCGAACTCGGCCGGCAGCTCGAGCTCGATGAGGGCGCTCTCGGCGCTCCGCGCGATGCGGCGGATGCTCTGCCAGCGCGGCCCCCAGCTCACCGCCCCCTCGGCGTGGGTGATCTCGGTAGTCGCCAGGTCGACCTCCTCCTCGAAGGAGGCGAAGAGCGCCGCGAGGTCCCTGCCGGCCTCGCCGCCGGCGGCCGCCGGAGCCGCCGATTGAGCCCCGACGATGCGGCCGCGCGCGTGCTCCTGCCAGGCCGGCTCGCCGCCCTCGCCGGCGGCGGACGCCGCGGAGGCGACCGAGGCGATGCGGAAGCTCCAGCCCTCGCCGTCGCGCGCCAGCGCGATGCGCGCCTCGCGGCTCTCGCCGTCGGCCACCATCAGCGGGCTCTCGAAGAGCAGGTCGCGGATCTCGACGGCGCCGGCGCTGCCGAAGCTGGCGAGAGCGAAGGCCGCCCGCGCCAGCTCGATCCAGGTGGTGCCGGGGAGGGCGCCGACCCCCAGGATGCGGTGCTCGGCGAGCGGCCAGTGGCGGCCGGCGCTCCACTCGGTGGCGAAGACCGCCTCCTCCGGTCCCTCGCTCAGCCGGCGATCGATCAGCGGATGGAGCGGGTCGCGCACCACGGCCGGCTTCTTCGCCGCGCGCGGCGCCGCCGGCAGCCCGGCGTCGAGGGCCATGCCGACCTCCTGCCAGGCGCTCCAATCGACCGCCACGGTGTGGCGCGCCACGGCGGCGGCGCCCTGGCGCCCCTGGGCATAGGCATCGAGGAAGTTGTTGGCGGCGCAGTAGTCGACCTGGCCGAAGCCGCCGAGGACGGCGACGGTCGACGAGCAGAGCACGAGGAAGTCGAGCGGCTCGGCGCCCGCCGCCAGCCGCGCGGCGAGCAGCTCGTCGAGCACGCGGGTGCCGGCGATCTTCGGCGCCAGCACGCGCTCGGCGATCTCGCGCGTCTTCAGCTGGACGATGCCGCCGCCGGGGACGCCGGCGGCGTGGATGACGCCATGGAG
Source organism: uncultured Acidobacteriota bacterium (assembly GCA_963755825.1). Classification (GTDB taxonomy): domain Bacteria; phylum Acidobacteriota; class Thermoanaerobaculia; order Multivoradales; family UBA5704; genus DATBQN01. The sequence continues at coordinate 652,741 of CAVWLA010000003.1, forward strand.
GGCGCCTGCGCCGAAGCGCTCCTCCGCCGCGGCGAGCGCGGCGCGCATCGAAGCGCGGTCGGCGACGTCCGCCGGCACCGCCAGCACCTCGGCGCCGAGCGCCTCGAGCTGGTGGATGCGGCGGATCCTCTCGCTCACCGGATCGCCGGCGGTGTGGCTGACCAGCCAGGCGTCCCAGGCCTCGCGCTCGGGGAGCGGCGAGCGGCCGACGAGGACGAGGCGGGCCCGCACCTGGCGCGCCAGGTGCTCGGCGAAGGCGAGGCCGAGGCCGCCGAGGCCGCCGGTGACGAGATAGACGCCGCGCTCGCGAAGGCGCGGCTGCAGCGCCGCCAGGGTGTCGCCCCCCGGCGGCGGCGCCGGCGTTTCGACGCGCACCGCCTGGAAGTCCAGCACCCAACGCTCGCCGGAACGGAAGGCGACCATCGGCTCACCCGCCGCGACCCCGGCTCCGGCTCCGCCGCCGCCGAGCTCGGCCGCCAGCAGCTCGACGAGCTCGCGGCGCTCGGCGTCCGCGGCGTCCGCTCCCTCGGCCGGCCAGGCGACGTCGACGGCCTGCAGGTGGAAGCTGGCGTGCTCCTGCGGGATGACGCGCACCGGCCCCAGCGCCGCCGCCTTCTCGGGGATCGGGCGCTCGCCCGGCAGCACGCGGTGGAGGCCGTCGCCGACGACGCCGATGCGCAGGGGCCGCCCCGCCGCCCCCGCCTTCACCAAACCCTGCGCGATGTGGAGCAGGCTGTAGAAGCCGCGGTCGATGACTGCCGCCGACTCCTCGTCGGACAGCCGCCCGCCGGCCGCGCCGCTGGTCGGTCGGCTGGACAGACCGTCGACCAACCAGAGCTGCCCGACGACGTCGGGCAGCTCGCCGGCGTCGCGGAGCGCCGCGAAGAGCGCCTCGTAGTCGGCGCGCCGCGCCGGCTCGACGACGAAGTGATCGCGGGCGAGCGCCGCGAAGGCCGGGCCGGGCTCGACCAGCGACACCGCCGCGCCGCCGGCGCGCAGGTGCGCCGCGAGAAGCGCGGCGAGGCCGGCGCCGTCGGCGAAGAGCAGCCAGCGGGCGCCGGCGGCCGGCGGGGCGGCGGCGAGCGACAGCGGCGCCGGCCGCCAGTGCGGCAGGTAGAACCAATCGGCGAGGTCCTCCTTCTTCCGCGCCGTGACGCCGCGGTCGCCGATCCCCTCCGCCTCGCCGGCCGGGTCGATCCAGAAGTGCTTGCGCTCGAAGGGGTAGCTGGGGAGAGCCAGGCGCACTCGGCGCTCGGCGGCGTAGAAGCCCGCCCAGTCGACCGTCGCGCCGTGCGCCCACAGCCGCCCGAGCGTCGCCAGCAGGTGCGGCAGCTCGCCGGCACGATCGGCCGCTCCGCCCGCTGCAGGCGCCGGCAGCGAGGAGAGGACGACGGCGCCGGCAGGCCTGCCCGGCTGCTGCTTGGCGAGCGACGCCAGGGTCCTGCCGGGACCGACCTCGAGGAGGAGCGCGTCGCCCTCGGCGAAGAGCGTCGCCAGGCCGTCGGCAAAGCGCACCGTGCCGCGCAGGTGGCGCACCCAGTGCTCGGGGTCGGTCGCTTGCTCGGACGAGATCCAGCCGCCGGTCAGGTTCGAGAGGTAGGGGATCTGCGGATCGCGGAGGTCGACCTTCTGCACCTCGGCGAGGAAGGGCGCCAGGATCGGCTCCATCATCGCCGAGTGGAATGCGTGCGAGGTCTGCAGGCGGCGGCAGACGACGCGGTCGGCGGCGAGCCGCGCGGCGAGCTCGGCGATCGCCTCCTCGGGGCCGGAGACCACCGAGCGCTCGGCGGCGTTGGCGGCGGCGAGCGACAGCTGGCGGCCGAGGAGCGGCGCCAGCGCGGCCGGGGAGAGCGCCACCGCCAGCATGGCCCCCGGCGGCTGGCTCTGCATCAGGCGGCCGCGGGCGGCGACCAGGGCGAGCGCCGCGGGGAGCGTCATCACCCCGGCGAGGCAGGCGGCGACGTACTCGCCGATCGAGTGGCCGAGCATGGCGCCGGGCGCGATCCCCCACGACATCCAGAGCTGCGCCAGGGCGTACTCGAAGGCGAAGAGCGCCGGCTGGGCGAGCGCCGTCTGCGCCAGGCGCGCATCGGCATCCGCCGTCGCCGCCCCCCGCGGGTAGAGCACCTCGCGCAGGTCGAGGCCGAGGTGCGGCGAGAGGCCCGCGGCGCAGCGGTCGAGGGCGGCGCGGAAGACCGGCTCGCCCCGGTAGAGCTCGGCGCCCATGCCGGCGTGCTGCGCGCCGTGGCCGGAGAAAAGGAAGACGACGCGCGGCCGCTTGCCGAGCGGCGTGCCGGCGAGCAGGCGGCGCGGATCGGCGAGCGCGGCGATGGCGTCCTCGCGGTCGGCGGCGACCAGCACGCGCCGCTGCTCCATCTCCTTGCGCCCCACCTGCAGGGTGTAGGCGACGTCGGCGAGGTCCTCCTCGGCGTGCGCCGCGAGGTGGGCGGCGAGGCGCGCCGTGGCGGCGTCGAGGGCGGCCGGCGTCTTCGCCGAGAGGACGAGCAGCTGGCGGCGGCGCGAGGCGCTCCCCGGCGCGCGCTCCGGCGCCTCCTCGAGGATGACGTGGGCGTTGGTGCCGCCGATGCCGAAGGCGGAGACGCCGGCGCGCCGCGGCGCCTCGCCGCGCGGCCACGGCGTCGGCTCGGTGATGACGTGGAAGGGGCTGTTGGCGAAGTCGATCTGCGGGTTCGGCTCGTCGAAGAGCAGGCTCGGCGGGATCAGCTCGTGGCGCAGGGCGAGGACGGTCTTGATGAGGCCGGTGGCGCCCGCCGCGGCGCCGGCGTGGCCGATGTTCGATTTCACCGAGCCGATGCCGCAGAACTGCTTGCGGTCGGTGCGCTCGCCGAAGGCGCGGGTGAGGGCGCCGACCTCGATGGGGTCGCCCATCGGCGTGCCGGTGCCGTGCGCCTCGACGTAGCTGATGGTGTCGGGCTCGACGCCGGCGGCGATCTGCGCGGCGCGGATGACCCGCGCCTGGCCGTCGGCGCCCGGCGCCGTGTAGCCGACCTTGGCGGCGGCGTCGTTGTTGATCGCCGAGCCCTTGACCACCGCCCAGACGGTGTCGCCGTCGGCGATGGCGTCCTCGAGGCGCTTGACCACCACGGCGCCCAGGGCGCTGCCGAAGATGGTGCCGCGCGCCTTGGCGTCGAACGGCCGCACGTGGCCGTCGTGCGAGCCGACGTCGCCGTCGTGCGACAGGTAGCCCTGGAAGAGCGGCACCTTGATGGCGACGCCGCCGGCGACCGCCATGTCGGTCTCGCCGGAGAGCAGCCCCTGGCAGGCGAAGTGGAGGGCGACGAGCGCCGTCGAGCAGGCGGTCTGCACGCTGACGCTGGGGCCGCCCAGGTTGAGCTTGTAGGAGATGCGGGTCGCCAGGTAGTCCTTGTCGTTCGACACCTGGGCGTGGAACTCGCCGACGGTCGCGATCGCCGCCGGGTTGCGGTAGACGTTCAGCAGGTAGCCCGGCATGCGGCAGCCGGCGTAGATGCCGACGGCGCCCGGATGGCGGTCGGTGTCGTAGCCGGCGTGCTCGAGCGCCTCGTAGACGCACTCCAGGTAGAGGCGCTGCTGGGGGTCGATGATCTCCGCCTCGCGCGGCGTGATGCCGAAGAAGGCGGCGTCGAAGAGGTCGCAGCCGTCGACGTTCCGCCCCACCGGCACGTAGTCGGGGTGGGCGACCATGGCGGGCGGATCGCCGCCGGTCGCCAGCTGCTCGGGCGTGAAGTAGGTGATCGACTCGACCCCGGCGGCGAGGTTCTGCCAGTACTCCTCGATGTTGCGGGCGCCCGGGAAGCGGCCGGCCATGCCGATGATGGCGATCTCCAGGCCCGAGCTGCCGCCGTCTTCATACCCTTCGCTCATCGCGATCCCCCTTCACGTCGTGTCGCCCCGCCGCCGCTCACGGCAGCTGCTCCAGGCTCGAGAACACCTGGTCGAGCTCGTCGGCGCTCAACCCGGCGCCGGCGAGGTCGGGCGCCGCCGCCTCGTCCTCCATGGCCCTCGCCTCGGCGGCTTCCGCCGCCGGCGCCGCCTCGCCGAGCGCCACCGCCAGCTCGGCGATCGACTGGTGCTCGAAGAGCTGCTCGGGCGACAGCCGCAGGCCGGCCTCGATGCAGCGCGAGATCATCTGCACGCCGAGCACCGAGTCGCCGCCGAGGTCGAAGAAGTTGTCGTGCACCCCCACCTCGCGGATGCCGAGCGCCGCCTGCCAGATCTCGGCGAGGCGGCTCTCGACGTCGTTGCGCGGCGCCACGTAGGGGTTGGGCAGGTCGGGGCGCGGGTGGTTCGCCTGCTGCGCCCGCGCCCCCGCGGCGCGCTCGAGGATGCGCGAGCGGTCGACGGCCCGCGCCTGCTCGAGCACGGCGCCGAGGTCGCGCGGCGAGACGATCACCTGCGGCAGCCGGCGCAGCGTCAGCAGGCGGCGGAAGACCTCGACGCCCTCGGCCGTCAGCATGCCGCCGCCGGCGAGGAGCCCCTTCTCCTTGCCCCCCTTGGCGGGCGCCGCGCCGGCGCCGGTCGCCTGCTGCTGCAGCCGCCCCATCGCCTCGCGCATGCGCTTCATGGTGAAGCCCTCGATCGACACCACCTCGCCGCCGTCGTCGTCGTAGAGGACGATGTCGAAGTGGATGATCTCGCCCGGCGCCCCGTCGTCGGCCCGCCGGATGTGGCTCAGCAGGCGCGCCGGCAGCGGCCGGTGGTAGGCGATCCGGCGATAGGAGAGCGGCAGGTAGATGTCGGTCGCGAAGAGCGCCGCGACGGAGGTCGCGAGGTCGAGGAGGGCGGGGTGGATCGCCGTCGCGGCGACCTCGGCGCGGAAGCGCTCGGGCAGCGCCAAGCGGGCGAGGACGCCGCCCTCGCCCATGCTCACCCGCTCGACGCTCTCCTTCCAATGCGGCCCCCAGGAGACCGGGCTCTGCTCCTCGGCGGTGCGCAGCGCCCAGGAGAACTCGATGTCGCGATCGAAGCGCGCCGCGAGGGCGCCGAGGTCCTGGCGCCGCTCGCCGCCGTCGCCGGCGCTTGCGCTCGCAAGGGCCGCGATGCGGCCGCGGGCGTGCTCCTGCCAGGCCGCCGGCTCGCCGCCGGCGGCGGACGGCGCGCTGGCTGCTGCAGGCGAGGTGATGCGGAAGCTCCAACCTAGGGCGTCGCGCGCCAGCGTCGTGCGCAGCTCCCGGCTCTCGCCCGCCTGCACCAGGAACGGCGCCTGGAAGAAGAGGTCGGTGAGCTCGAGCGGCCCGTCGCCGAAGCGCTCGGCGAAGGCCGAGCGCGCCAGCTCGATCCAGGTGGTGCCGGGGACGGCGCCGACGCCGAGGATGCGGTGCTCGTCGAGCAGCCAGTGGCGGGCGGCGCTGAAGTCGGTCGCGTAGACCACCTCGTCCGCCGTCTCGCTCACCCGGCGGTCGAGGAGGCCGCCGAGGGCCGGAGCAGACGGTGCCGCGGCGCCGTTGGAGGGCGGCTCCGCCGCACCGTTGGAAGGCGGCTCGATCGGCTGCGCTGGCGGCGGCGCCCTGCGGAGCGACGCGGGCAGCGCGGTGTCGACCGCCATGCCGACCTCCTGCCAGGCGCTCCAGTCGACCGCCATGACGATGCCGTCGGCGCTCCGCGCCTGGGCGTAGGAATCGAGGTAGTTGTTGGCGCCGCAGTAGTCGACCTGGCCGACGCCGCCGACCACCGCCGCGGTCGACGAGCAGAGCATGAGGAAGTCGAGCGGCTGCGGGCTCTCGGCGGCGAGCGCGTCGAGGACGCGGGTGCCGAGGATCTTCGGCGCCAGGACGCGGTCGGCGATCTCGCGCGTCTTCAGCATGACGATGCCGGCGCCGGCGACGCCCGCCGCGTGGACGATGCCGTGGAGGGCGCCGAAGCGCTGGCGGGCGGCGGCGGCGGCGGCCCGCATGGCGGCGAGGTCGGTGACGCTCGCCTGCACGGCGAGCACCTCGCCGCCGAGCGCCTCGATGCCCTGCAGCTTGCGGATCCGCTCGCTGGTGGCGTCGCCGGCGTCGTGCTCGGCGAGCCAAGCGTCCCACGCGGCGCGCTCGGGGAGCGCCGAGCGCCCGACGAGCACCAGCCGGGCGCGCGCCTCGCGCGCCAGCTGCTCGGCGAAGACGAGGCCGAGGCCGCCGAGGCCGCCGGTGACCAGGTAGACGCCGCGCTCGCGCAGGCGCGGCAATGACGAGATCGCCGACGCCGAGCCCGCCGCCGCGGCGGACTCTTCGACGCGCACCGCGTGGTAGCCCTGCACCCAGCGCTCGCCGCGGCGGTAGGCGACGAGCGGCTCGGGCGCCGCGGCGCCGGCGAGCTCCGCCGCCAGCAGCTCGACGAGCTCGCCCGCCGCCCGCTCGTCCGCCGGCGGCCAGGCCACGTCGATGCTCCGGCAGGCGAGGTTCGAGTGCTCCTGGGGGACGACCTTGGCGGGGCCGAGCGCCGCCGCCTTCTCGGGCACCAGCGGGTCGTCCGGGTGGACGGCGAAGAGGCCGTCGGCGACGAGGCCGATCTGCACCGGGCGGCTGGTCGCCCCGGCCTTGACCAGAGCCTGCGCCAGATGCATCAGGCTGTAGAAGCCGCGGTCGAGCGCGCCGTCGAGATCCGCCGCCGCCACCGGCCCGGCGGCGGCGCCGTCGACGCCCCACAGGTGGCCGACGACGTCGGGCAGGCCGCCGTCCGCGGCGAGGGCGGCGAAGAGCTCGTCGTAGTCGCCGCGGCTGCCGGGAGCGACCGTCCAGCGGCCGCCGCCGAGCGCCGCGAAACCTTCGCCGGCCTCGACCCGGTCGACCGCGTGGCCGCGCTCGGCGAGGTGGGCGGCGAGCCGCTCGGCGAGGCCGCGGCGGTCGGCGAAGAGCAGCCAGCGCGGCGCCGCGCTCCCCTCCTCCAGCGGCCGGAGCGCCGGCGGCGGCAGGGCGCGCCGCCAGTCGGGGAGATAGAACCAGTCGGCGATCTCCTTCTTCTTGCGCGACAGGGTGGCGCTGCCGGTGACCGCCGAGGCCGTCTCGGTGGGCTCGATCCAGAAGCGCCGGCGCTCGAACGGATAGGTCGGGAGAGCGAGCCGCAGCCGCCGCTCGCCGGCGTAGAAGCCCGGCCAGTCGACGGCGGCGCCGTGGTTCCACAGCTGACCGAGGGTGGCGAGGAGATGCGGCAGATCCTCGCCGGCGTCCTGCGGATGGCGGAGCGACGACAGCACGGCGACGCTCGGCGGCTTCGCCGGCTGCTGCTTGGCGAGGGTCGCGAGTGTCTTCCCCGGGCCCACCTCGAGGACCAGCGCGCCGCCCTCGCCGAAGATCTCGGCGAGCCCCTCGGCGAAGCGCACGGTGCCGCGCAGGTGCCTCACCCAGTGGGCCGGATCGGTCGCTTGCTCGGGCGTCACCCAGGTGCCGGTGACGTTGGTGACGTAGGGGATCTGCGGCGGCTTGAGGTCGACTTTCCGCACCTCGGCGAGGAAGGGCGCCAGGATGGGTTCCATCATCGCCGAGTGGAAGGCGTGCGAGGTGTGGAGGCGGCGACAGCCGATGCCGGGGAGGCGCGCCTCGAGGGCGGCGATCGCCTCCTCCGGCCCCGACACCACCGAGCGCGCCGGCGCGTTGGTGGCGGCGAGCGAGAGGTCGGCGCCGAGGAGCGGCGCCAGCTCCGCCTCCGGCAGCGGCACGGTGAGCATGGCGCCCGGCGGCTGGCTCTGCATCAGGCGGCCGCGCGCGGCGACCAGCGCCAGCGCCTCGGGGAGCGTCATCACCCCGGCGAGGCAGGCGGCGACGTACTCGCCGATCGAGTGGCCGAGCATCGCCTGCGGCGCGATCCCCCACTCCTTCCAGAGCTCCGCCAGGGCGTACTCGACGGCGAAGAGCGCCGGCTGGGCGAGCGAGGTCTGCTCGAGGCGGGCCGCGGCTGCCGCGGCGGCGGCGCCGTCCGCGGCGCCCCCCGCCGGCGGATAGAGCACCTCGCGGAGGTCGAGCCCGAGATGCTGGCGCAGGCCCTCGGCGCAGCGGTCGAGAGCGGCGCGGAAGGCCGGCTCCGCCCGGTAGAGGCCCTCGCCCATGCCGACGTACTGCGCGCCCTGGCCGGAGAAGAGGAAGGCGACGCGCGGCTTCTCCCCCTTCGGGCTGCCGGAGAGCAGGCGCTTGGGATCGGCGCTTCCCAGCGCCACGGCGGCGTCCTCGCGGCCGCCGGCGACGAGGACCCGCCGGTGCTCCATCTGGCGCCGGCCGGTCTGCAGGGTGTAGGCGACGTCGGCCAGGTCCTCCTCGGGATGCGCCGCGAGATGGGCGGCGAGGCGCGCCGTCGCGGCGTCGAGGGCGGCGGGGGTGCGCGCCGAGAGGAGGAGGAGCTGGTGGGAGCGCGAGGCGCTCCCCGGCTCGCGCTCCGGCGCCTCCTCGAGGATGACGTGGGCGTTGGTGCCGCCGATGCCGAAGGCCGACACCGCGGCGCGGCGCGGCGCCGCGCCGGGCTTCCAGGGCTGCGCCTCGGTGACGACGTAGAACGGGCTGTTGGCGAAGTCGATCTGCGGGTTCGGCTGCTCGAAGAGGATGCTCGGCGGAATGAGCTCGCGCGACAGCGCGAGGGCCGCCTTGATCAGCCCGGCGACCCCCGCCGCGGCGCCGGCGTGGCCGATGTTGGCCTTCGCCGAGCCGATGCCGCAGAACTGCTTGCGGTCGGTGCGCTCGCCGAAGGCGCGGGTGAGCGCCTTGACCTCGATGGGGTCGCCCATCTGGGTGCCGGTGCCGTGCGCCTCGACGTAGCCGATGGAGTCGGGCTCGACGCCGGCGCTGATCTGCGCGGCGCGGATCACCCGCGCCTGGCCGTCGGCGCTGGGGGCGGTGAAGCCGACCTTGGCGGCGCCGTCGTTGTTGATCGCCGAGCCCTTGATGACGGCGTAGACGACGTCGCGCTCGGCGATGGCGTCGTCGAGGCGCTTGAGCACCACGGCGCCCATGCCGCTGCCGAAGACGGTGCCGCGCGCCTTGGCGTCGAACGGCCGCACGTGGCCGTCGGGCGAGCCGACGTCGCCGTCGCGGCCGAGGTAGCCGGTCTGCGGCACGCGCACCATGACGGCGCCGGCGACCGCCATGTCGGCCTCGCCGGCGAGCAGGCTCTGGCAGGCGATGTGGAGGCCGACGAGCGCCGTCGAGCAGGCGGTCTGCACGGTGACGCTGGCGCCGCCCAGGTTGAGCTTGTAGGCGGCGCGGGTGGCGACGTAGTCCTTGTCGTTGGAGAGCTGGGCGTTGAAGTCGCCCACCGCGGCGATCACCGCCGGGTTGCGGTAGAGGTTGAGCAGGTAGGTCGGCATGCGGCTGCCGCCGTAGGTGCCGATGAGCCCCGGATAGCGGTCGATGTCGCAGCCGGCGTGCTCGAGCGCCTCGTAGATGCACTCGGTGTAGAGCCGCTGCTGGGGGTCGAGGATCTCGGCCTCGCGCGGGGCGTAGCCGAAGAAGGCGGCGTCGAACATGTCGATGCCGTCGATGGTCCGCCCCACCAGCACGTAGTCGGGGTGGGTGATGATGGTGCGGTCCTCGCCCAGCGCCTCGAGCTCGTCGACCGTGAAGCGGGTGATCGACTCGACGCCGGCGACGAGGTTCCGCCAGTACTCCTCGATATCGGCGGCGCCCGGGAAGCGGCCGGCCATGCCGATGATGGCGATCTCGGTGCCGGTGTATTCGCGCTCGGCGCTCATTCGGGCCTCCTGTCGCCCGTCGTCGTCCGCTGGGCGAAGCGGCGGCGCAGGCGGTTCCTCCCCTCCATCAGCTTCTCGGCGCGCTCCTCGGACACCGCCGGCCCGGCGGCCACGGCGCGCCCGTCGCTGCGCTCGACCAGGTAGCGGGCGAGGGCGGCGACCGTCGGGTGGTTGAAGATGTCCACCGCCGGGATCTCGGTCGCGAAGGTCTCCTGCAGCCGGGCGTGGACCTGCACGAGGAGCAGCGAGTTGCCGCCCAGCTCGAAGAAGTTGTCGTCGACGCCGACGTGCTCGATCTGCAGCACCTCTCTGAGGATGCCGGCGATCTGCTTCTCGGCGTCGGTCTCGGGCGCTCGGTAGGTCACATCGTCCTCCTGCCGGCCCGCGTCGTGACGCTCGAGGGCCCGGCGATCGATCTTGCCGTTGGGGGTGAGCGGGATGGCGGCGAGGAGCACCACCGCCGCCGGCACCATGTAGGCGGGGAGCTGCTCGCGGAGGCGGGCGCGGAGGGCGGCGGCGGTCGCGGTGCCGGCTTCGGTGCCGGCTTCTAAGACCGCGAAGGCGAGCAGCCGGCGGTCGCCGCCGGGCTCCTGGCGCGCCACCACCACCGCCTCGCGCACGCCGGGCTCGCGGCCGAGCCGCCCCTCGATCTCCGCCAGCTCGATGCGGAAGCCGCGGATCTTCACCTGATGGTCGGCGCGGCCGGCGAAGGTCACCTGGCCGTCCGGCAGATAGCGGCCGAGGTCGCCGGTGCGGTAGAGGCGGTCGCCGCAATCTGACGGCGCCGGCTCCCCGAACGGCCCGCGCGTCCACGGATTGGCGAGGAACTTCTCGCCGCTGAGCGCGGCGTCGCCGCGGTAGCCGCGCGCGATGTGCGGGCTGCGCAGGGCGATCTCGCCGACCTCGCCGATGCCGGCGAGCCCGCGCGGCAGGCCGCCCCCATCGCCGCCGTGTTCGGCTGCCGCGAGGCCGCCGGGCGCCAGCACGAGGAGCTGCACGCCCGGGACGCCGCGGCCGAGGGGGAGCACCTCCCGCGAGCTCTCCGCCCGCGGCCGGCCGCCCTCAGCTGTCGCCGCGGCCGGCGCGGCCGGCGGCTCCAGCACGTGGTAGCCGACGGCGCGCTGCGTCTCGGTGCTGCCGTAGTGGTTGACGACGGTGAGCCGCGGCGCCAGCCGGCGGAGGCGCGCCACGATGTAGCGCGTCAGCACGTCGCCGACCAGGAAGACCAGGCGAAGGGCGGGGAGCGCCGCGGCCTCGGCACCGCCGCTCGCCTCGCCGGCGGCCGGCGCCGACTCGGTCAGCACCTGCGCCATCGCCGGGGTGAGATTGGCGACCGTCACCCGCTCCTCCCGCATCCACCCCGCCAGGTAGCCCGGCGCCATGATGCGCTCGGGGTCGGGGATGGCGAGCGCGGCGCCGAGGCAGAGCGGCGTGAAGATGTCGCGCTGCAGCGGATCGTGGGCGAGCGCCGAGAGCATGCTGAAGCGGTCGCCGGGGGTGAAGCCGTAGCGCGCCGCCATCCAGGGGAGGAAGTGGGTGAGCGAGCCGTGCAGCCCCTCGATCCCCTTCGGCGCGCCGGTCGAGCCGGAGGTGAAGGCGAGATAGGCGAGATCGCCGGGGCCGACGGCGACCGCCGGGGCCGTCGCCGGCAGGCCGGCGAAGAGGGGGCTCGCCGCGGCGTCGCGCCAGGCCGGCAGCAGCAGCCGGCGCGCCGCCGGCAGCGCCGCCGCGAGGTGGCTCGCGAGCTCGGCGGCGAGCGGCCCCGCCGCCGCCTGGTGCAGCCACGCCGCCGGCGCGGCGAGCGCCAGCACCTCGATCTGGCGCGCCGCCGGGTAGGCCGGATCGAGGATGACGAAGGCCGCTCCCGCCTTGAGCACGCCGAGCACCGTCCACACCAGGGCGGCGCTGCGGTGGCCGTAGATGGCGACCGCGTCGCCCTTGCCGACGCCGGCGGCGAGCAGGCGATGCGCCAGCCGGTTCGCCTGCGCCTCGAGCTCGCCGTAGCTCCAGGCGCCGTCGCGGTCGGCGACCGCCGGCCGCGCGCCGCCGTCGCCCGCCGCCTGGGCGGCGATCAGCTCGTGGACGGCGCCGCGCCAGGAGGCGTCGAGACCCTGCCGCGGATCGGGGAGGACGGCCGCCGCCGCCGGGGTGAGCAGCGACAGGCTGTCGATCGGCCGCGCCGGGTCGGCCGCCGCCTGCGCCAGCACCAGCTCGAGCTGGGCGAGCAGCTCCTCGATGCGCGCCGCGGCGAAGAGGTCGGCGTTGTAGACCAGCTCGAAAGCGATCTCGTCGCTCTCCTGGCGGACGTAGGCGGTGAGGTCGAACTTCGACGGCGGCTCGGGGGCGGCGAGCTCGCGCAGCGAGACACCCGGAAGGTCGAGCTTCGGCGCCGGGAAGTTGAGCAGGTTGAAGTAGACCTGGAAGAACGGCGTCCGCGACAGGTCGCGCTCCGGCTGCAGGGCGTCGAGCAGCATCTCGAAGGGCACGTCCTGATGGGCGTAGGCGCCGAGCGCCGTCTCCCGCACCCGCGCCAGCAGCTCGGCGAACGACGGATCGCCGGCGAGGTCGGTGCGCAGCACGAGGGTGTTCAGGAACATCCCGATCAGGCCCTCGATCTCGGGGCGGTTGCGGCCGGCGATCGGCGAGCCGACGGCGACGTCGGGCTCGCCGGCGAGGCGGCCGAGGAGCACCTTGAAGCCGGCGAGGAGGACCATGAAGAGCGTCGCGCCCGCCGGCCGGCCGAGCGCGCGGAGGCGGCCGGCGAGCGCGCCGCCGAGCCGCCGCGTGCGGCGCTCGCCGCGGTAGGTCTGCACCGCCGGCCGCGGCCGGTCGGTGGGCAGCTCGAGGCTGCCCGCGAGGCCGGCGCTGCCGGCGAGCCGCGCCCGCCAGTAGTCGAGCTGACCGCCGAGCGCCGCGGCGCCGCGGTGGCGGCGCTGCCAGACGGCGTAGTCGGCGTAGTCGACCGCCAGCGCGGCGAGCGCCGGCGGCCGGCCGGCGAGGCTGGCGCGGTAGAGCGCCGAGCACTCGGCGGTGAGCACGCCGAGCGACCAGCCGTCGCCGACGATGTGGTGGAGGGTGAGGAGGAGCGCCCAATCGGCGTCCGCCAGGCGCAGCAGGCGGGCGCGGAAGAGCGGCGCGCGGCCGAGATCGAAAGGTGCCGCGGCCTCCTCTGCCGCGAGCCGCGCCAGCTCCCCCTCGCGCCGCGCCGCGGGGAGCGCCGCGAGGTCGACCGCGGGGAGGAGCGGCAGCTCCGGCGGCAGCGCCGCGAGCACCGTCTGCGCCGGCCTGCCGTCGACGCTGCCGAAGAACGTGCGCAGCGACGCCTGCCGCCGCACGACGCCGGCGAGCGCGGCGGCGAGGGCGGCGGCGTCGAGCGGGCCGGCGAGGCGGAGCGCCGCCGGGATGTTCCAGGCGGCGCTCCCCGGCTCCAGCCGGTCGAGGATCCACAGGCGCTCCTGGGAGAAGGAGAGCGGCAGCGGACCCGCCGCGGTGCCGGCCGGTGCCGCCGAGATCGCCGGCACCGCCGGCACCGCCACCGCCGCTCCGCCGCGGGCGACGGCGACGGCAACCTCGAGGGCCAGCTCGGCGACCGTCGGCCGCTCGAAGAAGCGGCGCAGAGGCAGGTCCGCCCCCAGCGATTCGCGAAGGCGCGAGGCGAGCTGGGTGGCGAGGAGGGAGTGGCCGCCGAGGTCGAAGAAGTCGTCGTGGATGCCGACCCGCGGCAGGGCGAGGATCTCGGCATAGAGGTCGGCGAGCAGCTCCTCGACCGCGTCGCGCGGCGGCGCGTACTCGCCGTCGCCGGCGCGCGACGACTCCGGCGCCGGCAGAGCGCGGCGGTCGAGCTTGCCGTGCGCGGTCAGCGGCAGCGCCGCCAAGGGGACGAAGAAGGCCGGCACCATGTGCTCGGGGAGCCGGGCGCGGAGGTGGAGGCGGAGCTCGGCCGCCGCGGGCGCATCACCATCGCCCCCCACGACGTAGGCCGCCAGCCGCTTGCCGCCGCTGGGGTCGGGCAGCGCCACGACGGCGGCGGCGGCGAGGCGCGGATGCGCCGCGAGCGCCGCCTCCACCTCGCCCAGCTCGATGCGGAAGCCGCGCACCTTCACCTGGTGATCGAGGCGGCCGAGGAACTCCAGGCGGCCGTCGGGGAGCAGGCGGGCGAGGTCGCCGACGCGGTAGAGACGGGCGCCGGCGAGGCCGGAGAAGGGATCGGGCACGAATGCCGCCGCGGTCAGCTCCGGCCGCTCGAGATAGCCGCGGGCGAGGCCGTCGCCGCCGGTGAGCAGCTCGCCCGGCACGCCGATCGGCACCGGCGATCCGGCGGCGTCGACAATCACGACCCTGCTGTTGGCGACCGGGCGGCCGATCGAGACGGTCGTCCCCACCTCGGCCGGCGAGCGCAGCACGCCGCAGGAGGTGTAGGTGGAGTTCTCGGTGGGGCCGTAGCCGTCGGTCACCACCAGGCCGGGGATCGCGGCGAGCAGCCGCCGCGTGTGGGCCGGCGACAGCACGTCGCCGCCGGCGTGGACGTGGCGGACGCCGGCGAAGGCGCCGATCTCCTGGTCGACGAGCTGGTGGAAGCGGCCGGCGGTCAAGAAGGTCGCCGTCACTCCGCCGTCGCGGAGCGCCGCCGCCACCTCGGCCGGCGCCAGGTCGCCAGCCGGCGCGATGACCAGCCGGCCGCCGTTCAAGAGCGCCGCCCAGATCTCCAGCGACGAGGTGTCGAAGGAGAGCGGCGAGAGGAGGAGCCAGCGGTCGGCGGCGGTGAAGCCGGCCTGGCCGTTGCCGCGCACCAGCCGCACGATGCCGCGGTGGACGACGACGACGCCCTTCGGCCGCCCGGTCGACCCCGAGGTGTACATCACGTAGGCGGGGCTCTCCGGCGTCGCGCCGGAGGCGATCCGCGGCGGCCGGTCGCGGCGGCGGCGGCGCGATTCGATCGCGGCGCAGCCGTCGACCTCGAGCACCGTCGCGACGGCTCCCGGAAGAGGATCGGGGAGGCTCCTGCGCCGCGCCGCGTCGGTCACCAGGACCGGCGTCGCGGCGTCGGCGAGGAGGAGGGCGAGGCGCTGGCGCGGATAGGCCGGGTCGAGCGGCACGTAGGCGCCGCCGGCCTTGAGCACGGCGAGGATGGCGACGACGAACTCCGCCGAGCGCGGCAGGCAGATCGCCGCCCGCGCCTCGGGGCCGATGCCGGCCTGGCGCAGGCGCCCGGCGAGGCGGTCGGCGGCGCGATCGAGCTGCGCGTAGGTCAGCCGCCCGCCGTCGAAGACGAGCGCCACGGCGGTCGGCCGCCGCGCCGCCTGGCCCTCGAAGAGCTCGGCGACCGTCGCCGCCGGGACCTCGGCCGCGGTGTCGTTCCACTCGGCGAGCAGCTGGTGGCGCTCGGCGGCGGCGAGGAGCGGCAGGTCGGCGAGCCGGCCGCTGCCATCGTCGGCCAGAAGACCGGAGAGGAGCGTCAGCCAGTGGCCGACCAGGCGCTCGACCGTCGCCGCGTCGAAGAGCGCCCGGTCGTACTCGGCGATGCCCTCATATCCGCGACCGCCGACACCGTCGGCGCCGCCGCGCTCGGGGGTGAGCAGCAGCGTGAGGTCGAACTTGGCGGTGACGCTCGGCAGCGCCAGCGGCACCAGCGCGAGACCCGGCAGCGCCAGCGGCACCAGCGGCGCCTCCTGCAGCGCGAAGACGGTCTGCACCAGCGGCGTGCGGCTGGGATCGCGCTCCGGCGCCAGCTCCTCGACCAGGCGGTCGAAGGGGAGGTCCTGATGGGCGTAGGCCGCCAGGCAGCCTTCGCGCAGGCGGTCGAGCGCGCCGGCGCACGAGAGGCCGCCGCCGAGGTCGGCGCGGAGGACGAGGGTATTGACGAAGAAGCCGATCAGCCCCTCGAGCTCGGGCCGCGCGCGGTTGGCGACCGGCGAGCCGACGGCGACGTCGGTGCTGCCGGCGAGGCGGGCGAGGAGCGCCTCGAAGGCGAGGAGGAGGACCATGAACGGCGTCGCGCCAGCCATCCGCGCCTGTGCCGCGACCGCCGTGGCGAGCGCCGCCGGCAGGCGCAGCGGGCGGCTGCCGCCGCGCTCCCCCTTGACCGCCGGGCGCGGCCGGTCGGTGGGCAGCGCCAGCACCGGCAGGCCGGCGAGGCGCCGGCGCCAGTAGTCGAGCTGGCGCTCGAGCACGCCGCCGGCGAGCCACCGCCGCTGCCAGGCGGCGAAGTCGGGGTACTGCATCGGAAGCGGAATCGTGAGCGGGATCGCCGGCGGGCTGGCGGCGAGCGCAGCGTAGGCCGCCGCGACCTCGCGCACGAGGATGCCCATCGACCAGCCGTCGGCCACGATGTGGTGGATGGCGAGGAGGAGCAGGTGCTCGCCGGCCGCCAGGCGCAGCAGGGCGGTGCGCAGCAGCGGCCCGGCGGCGAGGTCGAACGGGCGCGCCGCGTCGGCGAGCGCCAGGCCGCGCGCCGCAGGCTCGCGGCGGGCGGCGGGGAGGGCGGCGAGATCGACGAGCGGCAGCGGCCAAATGCCGCCGGCGCCGCCGAGCCGGACGGCCGCCGGCGGCGCGATCACCTGCACGCCGCGGCCGCGCGCCGAGCGGAAGGTGGTGCGCAGGGACTCGTGACGCCGCGCCACCGCGGCGAAGGCGGCGGCGAGGGCGGCGACGGTGAGCCGCCCCTCGAGACGGACGGCGCCGGCGATGTTGTAGAGCGCGCTGCCGGGATCGAGCTGGTCCAAAAACCACAGGCGCTCCTGCGCGAAGGAGAGCGGCAATCCCAGGCCGTCCGCCGTCCGCGGCAGCAGCACCAGCGGCGGCGGCGCGTCAGCGTTCGCGGCGGCGTCCGCATCCGGCGCCAGCGCCGTAGCGGCCGCACCGATGGCCGCGGCGATCCCCGCCGGCGTCGGCGCCTCGAAGAGCTCGGCGAGGCTGGGCGCCGCGCCGCAGGCGTCGCGCAGGCGGCCGAGCAGGCGGGTGGCGAGGAGCGAGTGGCCGCCGAGGTCGAAGAAGCTCTCGTCGACGCCGACGCGCGGCCGGCCGAGGAGCTCGGCGACGATCGCCGCCACCCGCTCCTCCAGCGCCGTGCGCGGCGCCGCGCCGGACGGCTCGCGGCGCTCCGGCGCCGGCAGCGCGCGGCGGTCTAGCTTGCCGTTGGCGGTGAGCGGCAGCGCCGCGAGGAGGACGAAGTCGGCCGGCACCATGTACTCCGGCAGCTTCAGGCGTAGGTGGTCGCGCAGGTCGGCGATCAAATCGGCGATCAGATCGGCGCCGGGAGCGTCGCGCGGCGCGACGTAGGCCGCGAGCCGCGCCGCGCCGTCCGCGCCCGGCCGCGCCACCACCGCCGCCTCGCCGACCGCCGGGTGCTCGCGGAGGACCGACTCGATCTCCCCCAGCTCGACGCGGAAGCCGCGCACCTTGACCTGGTGATCGATGCGGCCGAGGAAGTCGAGGCGGCCGTCGGGGAGGTGGCGCACGAGATCGCCGATGCGGTAGACGCGCGCTCCCGCCTCGCCGCTCCAGGGATCGGGGAGGAAGCGCTCGGCGGTGAGCGCGGGCCGCCGCAGGTAGCCGCGGCCGAGGCCGGCGCCGCCGACCACCAGCTCCCCCGCGGCGCCGGGCGGCACCGGGGTGAGCCGGCGGTCGACGACGTAGGCGCGCAGGTTCCTGATCGGCCGGCCGATGGTCGGCACGGCGCCCGGCGGCACGCGATCGTAGGTGGTGACGACGGTCGCCTCGGCGGGGCCGTAGATGTTGCCGGCGGCGAAGGTCGCCGCGGCGGCCGGCCCGCGGTGCAGGCGGTCGCCGCCGGTCACCAGCTCGCGCAGCGCGAGGCCCGGCGGCTGCGGCAGCGCGAGCGCCAGCTCGGCGACCGGCGTCGGCAGGAAGCCGACGGTGACGCCGCGCTCCGCCATCCAGCCCAGCATGCGCTCGGGGAAGGCGAGGAGGTCGGCCGGCGGCACTTGCAGCGCGGTGCCGGCGGCGAGCGCCGACCAGGTCTCCAGCACCGCGACGTCGAAGGCGAGGCCGCCGGCGAGGGTGGTGCGGTCGGCGGGCTGCAGGCGCTGCTCGGCGAGGTGCCAGGCGACGAGGTTGGCGAGGCTCAGGTGGCCGATCTCGGTCCCCTTGGGGGTGCCGGTCGAGCCGGAGGTGTAGATCACGTAGGCGAGGTCGGCGAGATCGGGCGGCGCCAGCTCGCCGGCGGGCGCCACCTCGTCACCGCCCTCCGCCCACCCCTCCGCTCTGCCCTCGCCGTCGACGCGGAGGACCGCGATCCCGCGCCCGGCGAAAGCCTCCCCGAGATCGCCCGCCGCGTCGACCAGCGCGACGCAGACCGCGGCGTCGGCGAGCTGGAAGGCGAGGCGCGCCACCGGCTGCGCCGGATCGAGCGGCAGATAGGCGGCGCCGGCCTTCCAGGCGGCGAGCTGGGCGAGCGGCACCGCCGCCGAGCGCGACAGCGCCACGCCGACGACCGACTCGCGCTCGGCGCCGAGCGCCGCCAGCCGGCGCGCCAGCCGCTCGGCGCGGCGGTCGAGCTCGGCGTAGGTGAGGCGGACGCGGCCATCCTCGACGGCGACCGCCTCGGGGGTCGCCGCCGCCCAGCGCTCGACGGTGCGGAGCAGCGTCTCGGTGGGCAGCGGCGCGGCGGTCGAGTTCCGGCCGACGAGGAGCTCGGCGCTCTCCGCCGCGGAGAGCAGCGCCAGCTCCGAGAGCCGGCGGTCGGGATGCTCGGCGATGGCGGCGAGGAGAACCGTCAGGTGGCCGGCCCAGCGCGCCACCGTCGCGGGGTCGAAGAGATCGCGGGCGAAGTCGAAGGTGGCGCGGAGGCCGTCCGCCGTCTCCTCGACTTCGCAGGTGAGGTCGAACTTGGCGGCGACCGGCGGCAGCGCCAGCGGCGAGACCTCGAGGCCGGGGAGCGCGAGAGGCGGCACCGGCGCGTTCTGCAGCGAGAAGACCACCTGCACCAGCGGCGCGTGAGAGAGGCTGCGCTCCGGCGCCAGATCCTCGACCAGCTTCTCGAAGGGCAGCTCCTGATGGGCGAAGCCGGCGAGGGCGGCCTTCTTCAGCCGCGCCTCGGCCTCGCGGAAGCTGGGGTCGCCGGAGAGATCGGCGCGCAGAGCGATCGTGTTGACGAAGAAGCCGATCAGCCGCTCGGTCGCGGCGCGGCCGCGGTTGGCGACCGGCGTGCCGACGACCAGGTCCTCCTGCCCGGAGAGGCGGAGGAGGAGCGTCTCGAAGGCGGCGAGGAGGAGGACGAAGGAGGTGGCGCGGTGGCGCTGGGCGAGCTGCCGCAGGCGCGCCGCGAGAGCGGCGTCGACGGCGAAGCGGTGCTGGCCGGCGGCGCGGTTGGGCACCGCCGCGCGCGGACGGTCGACCGGCAGCTCGAGGAGCGCCGGCGCGCCGGCGAGCTGGGCGCGGAAGTAGCCGAGGTCGGCGGCGAGCGGCGAGGCGCCCGCCGGCCCGCCCTCCAGGCGCCGACGCTGCCAGCGCGCGTAGTCGGCATACTGGAAGGGCAGCGGCGGGAGAGGCGAGTCGGCGAAGAGGCGGCCGCGGAGAGCCGCGTAGAGCGCAGTCAGCTCGCCGACGAGGACGCCGATCGACCAGCCGTCGGCGGCGATGTGATGGAGCGTGCCGAGGAAGATGTGCTCGCCGGTCGCGGCGCCGCCGCGCAGCCGCAGCACGGTGACGCGCAGCGGCGGCGCCGCGGCGAGATCGAACGGCCGGCCGGCCTCGGCGGCCGCGGCGGCGAGCGCCGCCGCCTCGCGGCGGCCGGCGGGGAGCGCCGCGAGATCGACCAGCGCGGCGGCGAAGCGGCCGGCGGGGAGCGCGGTCTGCACCGGCACGCCGGCGGCGTCGATGGTGAAGCGGGCGCGCAGCACCTCGTGGCGGCGGACGATCTCGGCGAAAGCGGCGGCGAGCGCCGGCAGGTCGAGGTCGCCGGTGAGGCGGAGCGCCGCCGGCATGTTGTAGGCCGGGCTCCGCGGCTCGAGCTGAACCAGGAACCAGAGCCGCTCCTGGGCGAAGGAGAGCGGCGCCGGCTCGCCGGGGAGCGCCGGCTCGCCACGGGGCGCCGGCCGCGGGCCGTCGGCGGCGCGCGCCGTCTCGCCCGCGACGGCGCGGGCGAGCGCCGCCAGGCTCTGCGCCTCGAGGACGCGGGCGAGCGGCAGCTCGACGCCGAAGCGGTCGGCGATGCGCGCCGTCACCCGCGCTGCAGCGAGCGAGTGGCCGCCCAAGGCGAAGAAGCTGTCGTCGGCGCCGATCGGACGGGCGGCGGGATCGATCGCCAGCACCTCCGCCCAGAGGGCGGCGAGCCCCTCCTCGAGCGCGCCGCGCGGCGCCACCGCGGCGCGGCGCTCCCAGGCGGGCGACGCCGCCGCCGGATGCGCGGCGAGCGCCCGGCGGTCGATCTTGCCGCTGTCGTTGAGCGGCAGCTCGGGAAGGACGACGAGGCCGGCCGGCAGCATGGGCTCGGCCAGCCGCCGGCGCAGGAAGGCGAGCACCGCCGCCGGGTCGAGGTCGCCGCCGTCGCGCGGCGCCGCGAAGGCGACGAGGACGCGGTCCGCCGCGCTCCCCTCGCGCACCGCCACCGCCGCCTCGCGTACGCCGGGGCTGGCGGCGAGCGCCGCCTCCACCTCGTCGAGCTCGACGCGGTGGCCGCGCACCTTCACCTGGCGGTCGAGGCGGCCGAGGAACTCGAGGCGGCCGTCGGCGCCGAGGCGCACCAGGTCGCCGCTCCAGTAGAGGCGCGCGCCGGGGCGCTCGGCGAAGGGGCTCGGCCGGAAGCGCTCGGCGGTGAGGTCGGGGCGGTGCAGGTAGCCGCGGGCGAGGCCGTCGCCGCCGATGGCGAGCTCGCCGAGGACGCCGATCGCCGCCGCGCGGCCGCGGCGGTCGAGGACGTGGACCTCGGTGTTCTCGATCGGCCGCCCGATCGGCGCCGCCGCGGCGACGGCGCCTTCTTCGAGGGGCGGGAACGGCCAGCAGGTGGTGAAGGTGGTGCTCTCGGTCGGCCCGTAGCCGTTGACGAGCTGCAGGTGCGGCAGCTCGCGGCGCAGGCGCAGCACGGCCTCGGGCGGCAGGGCGTCGCCGCCGGCGAGCAGGCGGCGGAGCGGCGCCAGCGCCGCGACGTCCTCCTCCACCATCTGCTGCAGCAGGCCGGCGGTCAGCCAGAGCGTGGTGACGCCGTGGCGCACCAGCGCCCTGGCGAGATCGCCGAACGAGGGTGGCGGCCCGGCGAGGATCGCGAGGCGGCCGCCGTTCAAGAGCGCGCCCCAGATCTCGAAGGTCGAGACGTCGAAGGTCAGCGCGGTGATGCCGAGGAAGACCTCGTCGGCGCCGAAGCGGGTGTAGGCGGCGCCGCGCACCAGGCGCACGACGCCGCGGTGGGCGACCGCCACCGCCTTCGGCCGGCCGGTCGAGCCGGAGGTGTACATCAGGTAGGCGAGGCTCTCCGGTCCGACGGCGGCGAGCTCCGCCGCCGGGATCGCCGCTGGGATCGACACTGCCGCGCGCTCGGCGGCGGCGACGTCGACGACGCGGAAGCCGAGCTCAGCCGCCCAGGCGAGGCGGTCACCGCCGCCGGCCTCGACCAGCACCAGCGGCGCGGCGAGGCCGTGCGCCGCGTCGGCGAGCATCGTCGCCAGCCGCTCGCGCGGCGCCGCCGGGTCGAGCGGCAGGTAGGCGCCGCCGGCGGCGAGGACGGCGAGCATCGCCACCACCGCCTCGACCGAGCGGCCGATGGCGAGCGCCACCGGGATCTCCGGCCCGACGCCGGCGGCGCGCAGCCATCCGGCGAGCCGGCCGGCGCGCGCGGCGAGCTCGGCGTAGGTGAGGGTGGTCTCGCCGCAGACGAGCGCCACGGCCGCCGGCGTGGCCGCCGCCTGCGCCGCGAAGAGCTCATGGACCGTCGCCTGGCGCGGATAGTCGGCGGCGGTGGCGTTCCACTCGCGGACCACCTGGTGCCGCTCGGCGGCGGAGAGCAGCGGCAGCGCCGAGAGCCGGCGGCCCGGACGGGCGGCGGCGGCGGCGAGGACGCTCGCCAGATGGCCGGCGAGGCGGGCGATGGTCGTCTCATCGTAGAGATCGCGGCGGTAGGCGAGGGCGCCGGCGAGAGCGCCGGAGGCGAGCTCCTCGATCTCGAGGACGACGTCGAGCCCGCTCGCCTCGGGGCAGATCTCCAGGCGCTGCCAGCGGACGCCGCCGTCGGCCTCGGGATCTGCAGCGCGATCCGCCGCGGGGAGCGCCACGGCGCGGCGGAAGTCGAAGCCGACCTGGGCGAGCGGCGCGGCTCCGGCGCCGGAGCGGTCGGCGGATGCGGCGGCGGTCGCCGCCACTTCGGCCGCCAGCCGGCCGTAGGGAACGTCCGGATGCGCCCAGGAGGCGAGCACGGTCGAGCGCACCCGCGCCACCGCGGCGCGCATCTCGGGGTCGCCGCCGAGATGGGTGCGCAGCGGCAGCACCGTCGCGAAGCGGCCGATCAGCCCGTCGGCCTCGGGGCCGCCGCGGTTGGCGCCCGGCGCCCCGACGACGAGATCCTCCTCGCCGGTGGCGGCGAAGAGGAGGGCCTTCCAGCCGGCGAGGAGCGTCATCGAGAGCGGCGCCTCGGCGCGCCGGCCGAGCGCCTCGATCTCGCGGCGGAGCTCGGGCGGCAACGTGAAGGCGGCGCGGCCGACGCGGGCGCTCCCCGCCGCCGCGCGCGGGCGGTCGGGCGCCAGCTCGAGGAGCGGCGGGGCGCCCGCCAGCCTCGCCCGCCAGAAGGCGAGCAGCGTCTCGAGCGGCGCGCCGGCCAGCCGCTGGCGCTCGCGGCGGGCGAGCGCCAGGGCGTCGCTTCGCGGCGGCGGGAGCGGCGACGGCAGCCGCCGCGCCGCGGCCGTCGCGAGCGCCGCCAGCTCGGCGACGAGCACGGCGACCGAGCCGACGTCGGCGGCGAGCGGATGGATGGCGAGGAGCAGGGCGTGCTCGGCGCCGCTCAGCCGGACGAGGAGGGCGCGGACGAGGAGGCCCGCGGCGAGGTCGAAGGGGCGGCCCGCCGCCGCCGCGAGGCCGGCGACGACGCGGTCGCGGCGCGCCGCGGGGAGCGCCGAGAGATCGATCGCCGGCAGCGAAAACTCCGCCGCTGGCTCCGACGCCGCGCTCTGCACGGGCGGCAGAGCGGAGCGGTCGGTGCGATCTGAGTGGGCGGAGCGGGCGGAGCGGTCGGCCTCGATCCGCAGGCGGAGCGCCGGGTGGCGGCGGACGATCTCGCCGAGGGCGGCGGCGAGGCTCGCCGCCGGCTCGGCAGGATTGGCCGCGGTGGTCAGACTGGCGAGCCGCAGCGCGACGGCGAGAGGCTGGCCGCCGCGCGGCCCCGACTGCGCCACCGCCCAGACCCGCTCCTGCGCATGGGAGAGCGGCACCGTCCCGTCCTCGGGCTCGGCGGAAAGCTCCGGCCGCCTCTCCTGCAGGCGGCGGATCACCCGGTCGAGCTCCTGGCGCGACAGCTCGCCGACCTCTTTGAGCGGCGCCTGGCTCATCGCGGGCCGCCCCGCGATCCTCTGCTCGTCAATTCATCGCTCCTCGTGGCGTGCGCTCTCGGGCTCGAGCCTATGCTGCGGGGCGACTCGGCCGGCGCCGCTGCGAGCTCGTGCCGCGGCGAGGTGCGGAGATCGATGAGCTCTGCCTGACGCGCGTCGAGAGTCGCGGGGCCGGCTCGCCCCCTTGCAATCCACAGGTGTTCGCGGCTGGGGAAAGGGGGCCGCGCCGGCGGCTCAACACCGCTGCTCGGCGCCGCGGCTCGCCGCCGCTAAATCTTTGCTGCGCAAGAGCTACCGGCCTGTCCGCTAGTCGTAGCGCATGGCCAGCATGGGATCGATGCGGGTGGCCTTTCGGGCCGGCACGAAGCTGGCGAGCCAGGCGAGCGCGGCGAGCAGCAGGAGGACCTCGGCGAAGGTGAGCACGTCGGTCGCGCTCACCCCGTAGAGAAGGCTGGCGAGCGCCCGCGTCGAGGCGATCGAGCCGGCGAGGCCGACGGCGAGGCCGGCCGCGGTGAGCGCCATGCCCTGGCGGATGACCAGGCGGAGCACGTCCCTCGACTGCGCGCCGAGCGACATGCGGATGCCGATCTCGTGCGTGCGCTGCGCCACCGAGTAGGCCATGACGCCGTAGACGCCGACCACCGCGAGGGCGAGGGCGACCAGGGCGAAGACGCCGAAGAGGAGCGCGTTGACGCGGGCGCGGGAGAGCGACGCGGAGAGGATCTCCTCCATGGTGTGGACCTCGGAGACCGGCAGGTCGTGGTCGAGGCCGGCGACGGTGGCGCGCACGTCGTGCGAGAGGGTCGCCGGATCGGCGTCCGAGCGCAGCACCATCGCCATGTAGACCGAGGGGACCTGGGCGTGCGGCACGTAGAGCTGATCGGGGGAGGGCTCGGCCATCCCCTGCTGGCGGACGGTGCCGACGATGCCGACGACGATCCGTCCGTCCTTGGCGTTGGGGAAGGCGTCGGCGTCGAGCTTGAGCCGCCGGCCGAGGGGGTCCTGATTCGGCCACAGCCGGCGGGCGAGCCCCTCGTCGATCACCGCCACGCCGGTCGCCCGCTCGTCGTCGGCCTCGGCGATCGCCCTCCCCCGCCGCAGCGGGATGCCCATCGCCTGGAAGTAACCGGGATCGATGATCAGCCGGTTGATGGTCAGCTGCTCGGCGTCGTCGAGCGAGCCCGCCTCGTGCGCGGCGACATTGCTGAGCGACTGGACGCTGCCGAGCGGCAGCGCCGAGACCGCCGAGGCGGCGCGCACGCCGGGGATCGCCTGCACGCGCGGCAGCAGCTCGCGGAAGAAGCCGCGGCTCTTCGCCGGCGCGCTGTAGCGGACGCGCGGCAGCAGGACGCTGGCGGTGAGCAGGCCCTTGGGCTGGAAGCCCGGATCGGAGGACGCCAGGCGGCGGAAGCTCTTCAGCACCAAACCGGCGCCCACCAGCACCACCAGGGCGAGCGCCACCTCGAAGACCACCAGGGCGCTCCGCAGCCGGTGGCCGCCGGCGCCCGTCGCCGAGGTCTTCCCCCCCTCCTTGAGGGCGCCGTGGAAGTCGGTGCGCGAGGCCTGGAGAGCGGGGGCGAGGCCGAAGACGAGCGCCGCGACGGCGGCGAGCGCGAGGGTGAAGGCGACCGCCGTCGCGTCGAGCGAGGCCTGCTCGAGGCGGGGGATGTTGTAGGGGTTGCTCGCCACCAGCGCCTTCACCCCCCAGTCGGCGAGGAGGAGGCCGAGGCCGCCGCCGGCGAGCGAGAGGAGGAGCGACTCGAGGAGGAACTGGCGCATGACGCGGCCGCGGCCGGAGCCCAAGGCGAGCCGGATGGCCACCTCCTTCTCGCGCGCCGTGGCGCGGGCGAGGAGCAGGTTGGCGACGTTGGCGCAGGCGATGAGGAGGACCAGGCCGACGGCGCCGAGGAGGACGAAGAGGGCCGGACGGACGCTCCCCACCAGGTCGTCGACGATGGGGATGACGCCGACCTTCCAGCTCGGGTCGCGGTAGGCGCTGGGGAACTGCTGGCGGAAGCGGCGGACGATGCCGTTCATGTCGGCGTCCGCCTGCTCGCGGGTGATGCCGGGCTTCAGGCGGCCGACCAGGGTCATGCCGCGCGCCTTGCGCAGCGTCAGCAGCTGGGGGTTCATGGCGAGCGGCACGTAGACGTCGTAGTCGACGTCGCCGAAGGTGAAGTCGGGTGGCATCAGGCCGACGACCGTCGTCGGCGAGCCGTCGAGATTGATGGCGCGGCCGACCATCGCGGGGTCGGCGCCGAAGCGGCGGCGCCAGTAGCCGTCGGAGAGGATGACCTCGTGCTCGTTGCCGTAGCGATCCTCCTGCGGCAGGAAGTTCCTGCCGCGCTGCAGGCGGACGCCGAGCGCCGGCACGAAGCTGGCGGAGACGCGGGCGCCGATGACGCGCTCGGGATCCGCCCCCTCGCCGGTCAGCCCGTAGATGTTGCCGATGAGGGCGGCGACGGCGGAGAACGTGGAGGTCTGATCGCGGAAGTCCATGTACTCGGCGGCGGAGGCCGGCAGCTTGAGCCCCTGCTTGCCGCTCTGGTTCCACAGCATCATCACGCGCGACGGGTCGCCGTAGGGCAGCGGCCGCAGCAGCACGGTGTCGACGACGGTGAAGATGGCGCTGGTGGCGCCGAGGCCGAGGGCGAGGCAGACGACCGCCGCGGCGGTGAACCAGGGCCGCCGCAGCAGCACGACGGCGGCGTGGCGCAGCTCGCGAATGAGGGGTTCCATGGGGGCCTCCGTGGTTTCCGCCGAGGACGACGGGGCCCGGGCGCGCCGGGCCGCCGGGGCCTCTCGCGGCCCTGTCAACCCTGGTGCACAAGGGCGCGGGAGGCGCGCCCTCGATCGCTTCATCGCGGCAGAAGCGGCGGCAGAAGCGGCGGCAGAAGCGGCGGCAGGAGCGGCGGAGAGCCGCCGCCGGGCGGGGAGCCTCGGGGCGGCCTCTCGGCTACCCCGCCGCTCCGAGAGCTGCGGCGGGCGCGGTGCCGAAACCACGGCCGAGCGCCGAGGCGCCGAACAGCGCGCTCAGCCGGCGCTCCTGGTCGCTGAAGTCGTTGGCGGCATCGTCGAACCCGGCGACCAGCATCTCGCGGGCGATCCTGCCGAACTCGACGATCTCGGGGAGCGTGGCGCCCTTGGAGAGGAGATACGGGATGGTCCAGATGCTGAAGTTGTAGGTGCTCAGAGGCACCGAGCCGCGGATCTCGCGGAAGGCGCGCTTGGCGAGGTCCGCCGCCGTCCGCCAGTCCATGCCGCGATGGCGCCAGTTGTAGCCGGCGCCCTCGATGGCGAACTCCTCCGCCCGGCGGGCGATCGGCGAGCGGAGGTCATGGTAGTAGAGCTGCACGTTGAAGAAGGTCGGCTTGGCTTCCTCGATGAACTGGCGCGAGTTGGCCGCCGACTGCATGGTCTCGCCGGGGAAGCCGCAGATGAGGGAGGCGAAGGTCATGATGTCGCGCTGCCGGAGCTGGTCGACGCCCCACTGATAGCGCTCCACCTTGGCGAACTTGTCCATGTATTCGAGGATGGTCTGATCGCCCGACTCGATGCCGAGGAAGACGCCGATGCAGCCGCTCTTCGCCATCAGGTCGAACGCCTCCTCGTCGGCGTTCGAGCAGCGGAAGAACGAGATCCACTGGAAGCCCCAGCGATGCTCGATCATCATCCGCAGCAGGTGCTTGAAGCGCGGCAGCGGCACGTTGAAGGTGTCGTCGACGAAGACCAGGTAGCGGGTGCCGATCGAGTGCAGGTACTCCATCTCGGCCTCCAGCTTCTCGAGACCGGTGATGACGTGCTTGCCGGCGAGGGTCGGATAGTTGCAGAACGAGCACGAGAACGGGCAGCTCCGCGCCGTGCGCATGTAGGCGAGCGGGGTGATGAGGTCGCGGTCGAGCAGGCTCCAGTCGACGCTGTTGGCGTCCATCTCATTGCTCTCCGGCTGCCGCCGGTTGCACTGGAACTGTCCGCCGGCGTCGCGGTGGTAGAGGTTCGCCACCTCGGCGAGATCGCCGCGGCCGTCGAGGCAGGCGAGCACCTCCGCCAGCGCCTGCTCGCCCTGAGAGTCGGTGACGTACATGTCGGCGCCGATGAGGTCGAAGACCAGCGGCAGGGTGTCGCGGTCGAAGTCGCAGGAGAGGTTGTAGATGTGCGGACCGCCGACGATGATCCGCGTCTCCGGGGAGTGGCGCCGCACGAACTGCACGATCTCGACGATCGGCCCGTTGTCGACGTAGTAGGTGGTCGTGATGGCGACGCTTCGCGGGCGCC
Organism: uncultured Acidobacteriota bacterium; assembly: GCA_963755825.1. Taxonomy (GTDB): domain Bacteria; phylum Acidobacteriota; class Thermoanaerobaculia; order Multivoradales; family UBA5704; genus DATBQN01. The sequence goes on from CAVWLA010000003.1 coordinate 680,161, forward strand.
CGGCGAGGAGCTCCGCGAAGCGCGCCTTGCCATGGGTGAAGAAGTTGACGTTCTCGACGGCGAAGCCGCGCCGCATGAGGTAGGACTGCAGATAGCAGACGCCGAGCGAGGGGGCGGCGAACGAGTTCAAGCCGGGATTGCGCCCGCCGCTGCGCTCCACTGCGCGGTTGATCAGGTCCATGTAGGTGATGCGCTTGCCTTCGAGCAGCACCGAGTTGGTCATCACCTCGTGGTAGGCGCCCGAGCGGTGGGACATCTTCTTCTGGCTGGCGGCGAAATCGCCGAAGGCGATGTCGTTGTAGCCGACGACGACGCAATCGATTGGGCGGCTCATCGAGGCCTCCTCCAAGATCCCGATCCGCCGGGGATCGGGTGAGAGCGAGCGGTGGTGGTGTGACGGCTCATGGATGGTGCGCGCGAGGCGGCGAGCCTCAGGCGCCGTGCTCCGGCGCCGGCGCCAGGAGCAGACGGGCGAGCTCGGCGACGTTGGGCTCGCGCAGCAGGGTGAAGTGGTCGCCCGGCACCGGCCGGACGTCGACGCCGCCGGCCGCCAGGCGCCCCCACCCCACCGTCGGATCGGCGTCGGGGCGGAGCGCGGGGGTCGAGGCGCGGAGCAGGGTGATGGCGCCGGGGTAGGCGGCGGGCCGATAGCGGCGGCTCGCCTGCATGTTCTTCGCCGCCAGCGCCAGCAGGCTCTCTCCCTCGACGCCGGGCGGCAGCAGGCCGCGCTCGACCGCGCCGCGCAGGAGGTACGGCAGCTCGCCGCCGTCGTCGCCCGTCGACGCCGCCTCCGGCTGCTCGTCGAGCGACAGGCCGAGGTCGGCGGCGAAGCTGGTGAGGAGCGCCGCGGCGGTCTCCGGCGAGACCTCGGCCTCGGCGCAGCTGTCGAGGAGGGTGAGAGCGACCTTCTCGCCCCGCCGCGCCAGCTGGCAGGCCATCTCGAAGGCGATGGTGCCGCCCATCGACCAGCCGCCGAGGCGATACGGACCGCGCGGCAGCACGGCGGCCAGCTCCTCGAGGTAGCCGGCCGCCATCTCCTCGACGGTGTCGAGGGGCTGGCGGCGGCCGTCGAGGCCGCGGGATTGGAAGGCGAAGAAGGGCTGCTCCGGCGCCAGGTGGCGAGCGAGCTCGAGGTAGCAGAAGACGCTGCCGCCCGTCGGGTGGACCCAGAACATCGGCGCCCGGTCGCCCCGCGTCTGCATGCCGACGAGGCAGGACGCCGGCGGCAGCTCGCCGGCTCGGCGGAGCTCGCCGGCGAGCCGTTCGAACCGTCGGGTTCTGGAACAGCAGGTGGAGAGGGATCCGGCGCCCCAGGCGCCGGCCGAGCACCGCGACCAGCCGCACGGCGAGGAGGGAGTGGCCGCCGAGCGAGAAGAAGGCGTCGCGCACGCCGATGCTGCCGGGCGGCAGCTCGAGGAGCTCCTCCCAGACCCGCACGATGGTGAGCTCGAGGACGTCGCGCGGCGCCGCGCCGGCGGCGCGCGGCAGCGCGCCGAGGTCGCGCGCGAGCAGGCTCCCGCGGTCGGCCTTGCCATGCCGGGTGAGCGGCATCGCGTCGAGGGCGACGAAGCGGTGCGGCACCATGACGGGAGGCAGATGGCGGCCGAGGAAGGCGCGCAGCTCCTCACCGTCCACCGCCTCCACGGCCACCACGAAGGCGACGAGCGCGATGCCGCCGGGCTGGTCGCCGCGGGCCACGACGGCGGCCTCGCGGACGGCCGGGTGGCGGCTGAGCAGGGCCTCGATCTCGCCGAGCTCGACGCGGTGGCCGCGGATCTTGACCTGGGCGTCGATGCGGCCGAGGAACTCGAGCTCGCCCGCCGTCGTGTGTCGCACGCGGTCGCCGGTGCGGTAGAGGCGGCCGCCGGGCTCGCCGTGGAAGGGGTCGGGGACGAAGCGCTCGGCGGTCAGCTCAGGGCGTCCGACGTAGCCGCGCGCCAGGCCGGCGCCGCCGAGCAGAAGCTCCCCCTCGACACCGATGGGAGCCGGCTGCCAGGCGACGTCCACCACCACCGCCCGGCAGCCGTCGACCGGCCGGCCGATGAGAGCTCCCGCGGCGTCGGCAGCGTCGGCTCGGCTGACGTCGGACGCGCGCGAGCGGCGCGAGGTGGCGTTGATCGTCACCTCGGTCGGGCCGTAGAGGTTGACGAGCTCGACGGCGAGCCGGGCGTGGCAGAGCCGGATGAGGGGCGGGCGGAGCGCCTCGCCGCCGGAGTAGATGCGGCGGAGCCGGCTGCAGGCGGCGAGCGCGGGCTCGGCGAGGAGCAGCTCGAGGACCGTCGGCACCACCTGGACGAGGGTGATGCGGTCGGCCTCCAGGCGCGCCGCGAGGGCGGCGGGGGCGCGCTCCTCGCCGGGCGGCGCGACGACGAGGCAGGCGCCGGCGAGGAGCGGCGCGAAGGTCTCCCAGACGACGGCGTCGAAGGTGGTGGCCGTCTTCAGCAGCATGCGATCGCCCGCCGCCAGCGGATAGGCCGCCAGCATCCAGACCATCTGCCGGACGATGGCGCGGTGGGAGATCATCACGCCCTTCGGCCGTCCGCTGGAGCCCGAGGTGAAGAGGACGTAGGCGAGACTGTCGGGAGCGACGCCGCGGCGCGAGCGGACCTCCGCCGGCGGCGGCGCCGCCGGCGCCTCATTCGCCAGCTCGCCGGCGGCCGAGATCGAGAGCACCGCGAGCGCGGCGGCGACGGCGAGCGCCGCCGGCGGCTCGCTGGCGAGCGCGATCAGCACCCGCGGCCGGGCGTCCTCCAGCATGGCGGCCAGGCGCTCGCCCGGCAGCTCGGGATCGAGCGGCAGGAAGCAGCCGGCGGCCTTGAGCACCGCCAGCTCGGCCACCACCGCCGCCGCCGAGCGCGGCAGAGAGAGCCCGACGACGACCTCCGGACCGACGCCGAGCCGGCGGAGCCGCCTCGCCAGCCGCTCGGCGCGAGCGTCGAGCTCGGCGTAGGAGATCTCCCTGCCGCCGGCGGCGAGCGCCGCGGCGGCCGGCGAGCGGCGGACCTGAGCCTCGAACAGCTCGTGGAGCCCGCGGGCCTCGGGCGCCGGCGCCTCGGTGTCGCTCCACTCGCGGAGCAGCTGGGCGCGCTCGCCGTCGCTCAGCGGCGCCAGCTCGTCGAGCGGCCGCGACGGCTCGGCGACGGCGAGCGCCAGCAGTGCGGCGAGCTGCTGGAGAACGCGGCGCACGGTGGCGGCGTCGAACAGCTCGCGGCGGCAGATGAGCTCCATGGCGAGCCCGTCGCGGCCGCCGCGCACGGTGAGCGAGAGGTCGACGAGGGCGCGCACCGGGGTGTAGCCGAAGAGCGGCCGCAGCGCGAGGTCGCCGAGCCGGAGGTCGGCGGCGCCGGCGCTCTCGTAGGTGAACATGGCCTGGTAGAGAGGCGAGGACTGCAGGCTGCGGTCGGGCTGCAGCTCCTCGACCAGCTTCTCGAAGGGGAGGTCCTGGTGGAGGTAGGCCTCGAGCGCGTCGCGCCGCACCCTCGCCAGCAGGGTCTCGAGGTCGGGCCGCTCCGCGAGGTCGGCGCGGAGCACGACGAGGTTGACGAAGAAGCCGATCAGGCCCTCGATCTCGAGGCGGTTGCGGCCGGCGAGCGGGGTGCCGACGGCGAAGTCCTCCTGGCCGCAGAGGCGGTGGAGCAGCGCCTCGAAGAGGGCGAGGAGCCCCATGAAGGGGGTCACGCCGGAGCGCTGGCAGAGCGCGAACAGCGGCCCGAGGAGTGGCGCGGGCACCGCGTGGGCCTCGGCGCGCCCCGCCGAGGAGGGGTGATCGGAGCGCGGATGATCGAGCGGCAGGGCGAGGAGCGGCGGCAGGTCGCGCAGGTGCTGGCGCCAGAACTCGATCTCGGCGGCGAGCAGCGTGCCGTCCATCCGCTGGCGCTGCCAGGCGGCGAAGTCGGCGTACTGCACCGCGAGCTCGGGCAGCGGCGACGGCCGGCGCGCCAGGAAGGCGCCGTAGATCTCCTGGACCTCCTGCATCAGGATGCCCATCGACCAGCCGTCGCCGGCGATGTGGTGGAGGGTGATGAGGAGGACGTGCTCGCCGGCGGCGGTGCGCAGCAGCGCCGGGCGGAGCGGCACGTCGTGCGCGAGGTCGAACGGCCGCAGCGCGTGCGCGTCGGCGATCCGGCGGAGCTCGCCCTCGCGGGCCGCCGCCGCCAGGCCCGCCAGGTCGATGCGCTGGCAGACCGCCCGCTCCGCCGGCAGGACGACCTGCTCCGGCGCCCCCTCCTCGGCGACGAAGACGGTGCGCAGCACCTCGTGGCGGCGGGCGATCTCGCCGAGCGCCGCGGCGAGCATCCCGGCGTCGAGCGGCCCCGCGATACGAAAGCCGGTGAACATGTTGTACGTCGGGCTGTTCGGCACCAGGCGGTCGATGAACCAGAGGCGCTGCTGGGAGAAGGAGAGCGGCAGGCGCAGCCCGCCCTGCCGGCGATCGCGCGGCTCGATCGGCACGTTCGGCTGGCCCGCCGGGGAGGCGACCGCCGCCTCGACCGCCGCCGCCAGGCCGAGGACGGTCGGGCGCTCGAACAGCTCGCGCATCGGCAGCTCGACGTGGAAGGCGCTGCCGAGCCGCGAGATGACCTGGGTCGCCAGCAGCGAGTGGCCGCCGAGGGCGAAGAAGTCGTCGTGGATGCCGACGCTCTCGACCCCCAGCACCTCGGCGAAGAGGTTCGCCAGCACCTGCTCGACCGGAGTGCGGGGAGCGACGTAGGACTCCTGCAGCGTGGGGGCGGGGAGCTTGCGGCGGTCGACCTTGCCGTGCGCGTTGAGGGGGAGCGCGCCGAGGAAGACGAAGGCGGCGGGCAGCATGTACGCCGGCAGGAGGCGGGCGAGATGCTCGCGGAGCGCGCTGGCGCCCGCCGCCTGCCGCTCGGCCGCCACCACGTAGGCCACCAGCGCGCGGCCGCCGGGCTGATCGTCGCGGGCGACGACGGCGGCGTCGAGGACCGCCGGGTGTCGCGCCAGGAGGCTCTCGATCTCGCCCAGCTCGATGCGGAAGCCGCGGATCTTCACCTGGCCGTCGACGCGGCCGCGGAACTCGAGCTCGCCGGCGGGCGAATGCCGCACCCGGTCGCCGGTGCGGTATAGACGGCCGCCGGGCTCGCCGTGGAGATCGTCGGGGACGAAGCGCTCCGCCGTCAGGTCGCCGCGGCCGGCGTAGCCGCGCGCCAGCCCGGCGCCGCCGAGCAGCAGCTCGCCCTCGACGCCCATCGGCACCGGCCGCTGCGCGGCGTCGGCCACCACCGCCCGGAGGTTCCGCACCGGCCGGCCGATGGAGGCTGCGCCGCGATCGCCCGCCCGCCAACGGCGCGAGGTGGCGTTGATCGTCGCCTCGGTCGGACCGTAGAGGTCGACCAGCTCGACCGCGAGGCGGGCGAGGCAGAGGTCGCGGAGCTGCGGGCGGAGCGCCTCGCCGCCGGAGTAGACGCGCCGCAGGTGGGTACAGGCGGCGAGCGCCGGCCGCTCGAGGAGAAGCTCGAGCACGGTGGGCACCACCTGCAGCAGCGTGATGCGGTCCGCCGCCAGGCGCGCCACGAGGCGCCCGGCGTCGCGCTCCTCCCCCGGCTCGGCGACCACCAGGCAGGCGCCGGCGAGGAGCGGCGCGAAGGTCTCCCAGACAGCGGCGTCGAAGGTCGGCGCCGTCTTCGCCAGCATGCGGTCGCCGGCGGCGAGCGGATAGGCGGCGAGCATCCAGGCCATCTGGTTGACGATCGCCCGGTGGGAGACCATCACCCCCTTCGGCCGGCCGGTCGAGCCCGAGGTGAAGAGGATGTAGGCGAGGCTCTCCGGCGCGCTCCGCTGCGGCGGCGCGGCGGCGGCAGGCCTCTCGACCGCGGACAGTGTTGACTCGACGGGCTCCACGGGCTCGCCGCCGGCGGTGACCTCGAGGGACAGGCCGGCGCCCGCCGGCAGCGCCGCCAGGGTCTCGGCGAGGGCGATCGACGCCAGCGGCCGCGCATCCTCGACCATGGCGGCCAGACGCTCCGGCGGGAGCTCGGGATCGAGGGGCACGAAGCAGCCGCCGGCCTTGAGCACGGCGAGCTGCGCCACCACCGACGCCGCCGAGCGCGGCAGGAAGAGGCCCACCGGCGCCTCGGCGCCGACGCCGAGCTGGCGGAGGCGGAGCGCCAGGCGATCGGCGCGGGCATCGAGCTCGGCGTAGGAGATCTCGCCGCCGCCGGCGGCGAGCGCCGCCGCTGTCGGGGTGCGGCGCGCCTGGGCCTCGAACAGCTCGTGGAGCCCGGCGGGCACCAGGGGCGCCGCCGTATCGCTCCATTCGCGGAGCAGCTGGCCGCGCTCGGCATCGTTCAGCAGGCCGAGGAGGGCGAGATCCATCTCGGGGTCGGCGACCACCAGCGCCAGCACAGCGGCGAAATGGTCGAGCATCCGGCGGACGGTGGTGGCGTCGAACAGCTCCCGGCGGCAGACCATCTCCACCGCCAGGGCGTCGCGCTCGCCGCGCACGGTGAGCGAGAGATCGACCAGCGCCTGGCTGGGGCTGAAGCCGGCGAGCGGCTGCGGCGTGAGGGTGGCGAGGCGGAAGCCCTGGCCGCCGATGCTCTCCAGGGTGAACATGACCTGGTAGAGCGGCGACCCCTGCAGGCTGCGGTCGGGCTGCAGCTCCTCGACCAGCTTCTCGAAGGGGAGGTCCTGGTGGAGGTAGGACTCGAGCGCGTCGTGGCGGACCCGCGCCAGCAGGGCCGCGAAATCGGGGCGGCGGGAGAGGTCGGCGCGGAGGACGAGGATGTTGACGAAGAAACCGATGAGGCCCTCGGTCTCCAGCCGATTGCGGCCGGCGACGGGGGTGCCGACGGCGAAGGCCTCGTCGCCGCCGTGGCGATGGAGCAGGGTCTCGAAGACGGCGAGGAGACCCATGAACGGCGTCACGCCGGAGCGCTGGCAGAGCGCGTAGAACGGCGGCAGGAGGGCCGGCGGGAGGGCGGCGGTCAGCGCCCGGCCGGCGGCGCCGGGGACCGGCCGCCGCGGATGGTCGAGGGGGAGCGCGAGGAGGGGCGGCAGGCCGCGCAGCTTGTCGCGCCAGAACTCGATCTCCGCGGCGAGCGCCCGCCCCGCCATCCGCTGGCGCTGCCAGGCGGCGAAGTCGGCGTACTGCACCGGGAGCTCAGGCAGCGGCGGCGGCTGGCGCGCGACGAGCGCGCCGTAGATCGCCTCGAGCTCGCGCAGCAGCACGCCGATCGACCAGGCATCGCAGGCGATGTGGTGCATGGCGAGGAAGAGGACGTGCTCGGCCGCCGCCGTGCGCAGCAGCGCCAGGCGCAGCGGCGGCTGGCGCGCCAGGTCGAAAGGCCGGCGGGCGTGGCCCTCGGCGAGCCGCCGCAGCTCGGCCTCGCGGGCAGCCGGCGGCAATCCCCGCAGGTCGACCTGTTCGCGCAGCATGGGAGCGGCGGCGAGGACGATCTGCTCCGGCACCCCGTCGTGCGCGGCGAAGACGGTGCGCAGGACCTCGTGCCGGCGGGAGATCTCCGCGAAAGCGGCGGCGAGGGCGGCGGCGGCGAGCGGCCCGGCGAGGCGGAAGCCGGCGAACATGTTGTACTTCGGGCTGTTCGGCTCCAGCCGGTCGATGAACCACAGGCGCTGCTGCGAGAAGGAGAGCGGCAGCCGGCGGCCGCGATCGACGCGCTCGATCGGCTGCGGGCGCAGGCCGGAGGCCGCGGCGGCGGCCGCCTCGACGGACGCCGCCAGCTCGACCAGGGTCGGGTTCTCGAACAGCTCGCGGATCGGCAGCTCGATGTGGAACGCCTCGCCGAGCCGCGAGACGAGCTGCGTGGCGAGGAGCGAGTGGCCGCCGAGGGCGAAGAAGTCGTCATAGACGCCGACGCTGTCGACCCCCAGCACCTCGGCGAAGACGTTCGCCAGCACCTGCTCGACCGGGGTGCGCGGCGCGACGTAGGCCTCCTGGACCGTGCGCTGGCGCGACGCGGGGGCGGGGAGCCGCCGCCGGTCGACCTTGCCGTGCGGGTTGAGCGGCAGCCTGGCGAGGAAGACGAAGGTGGCGGGCACCATGTAGGCCGGCAGGTGGAGAGCCAGATGGTCGCGCAGCGCGCCGACGCTCGGCGGCTCGCCGCCGGCCCCCGCGACATAGGCGACGAGCTTCCTCGCTCCGGGCGCATCCTCGCGGACGACGACCGCCGCCGTCGAGACCTCCGGGTGGTCGCGCAGCACGCTCTCGATCTCGCCCAGCTCGATGCGGAAGCCGCGCAGCTTCACCTGGTGGTCGACGCGGCCGATGAACTCGATCGCCTCGTCGACGTCGAGGCGCGCCAGGTCGCCGCTGCGATAGAGGCGACCGCCGGGCGCCTCGCCGAACGGGTCGGGCACCAGCTTGAGCGCGGTCAGCGCCGGGTCGCCCAGATAGCCGCAGGCGAGCCCGTCGCCGCCGATGCATATCTCGCCGATCCCTCCCGGCGGCGCCGGCGCGCCGTCGACGGCGAGGAGATAGACGCGGGTGTTGGCGACCGGCCGGCCGATCGGCACGGTCGACGCGGCCGGCGCCGCATCCTCGCTCGCCGGAACCTCGTACCAGGTGGCGAAGGTGGTGCTCTCGGTCGGCCCGTAGACGTGGAGCAACCGCCGCGGCGGCCGGCCGCGGAGCAGCGAGCGGACCGCCTCGGGGTCCACCGCCTCGCCGCCGAAGAGGAGGTCGCGGAGGCCGGAGAAGCCCCACGGCGCCTCGCGCGCCATCTGGTTGAAGAGGGCGGTGGTGAGGAACAGCGAGGTGATCTGCCGGCCGGCGAGGAACTCCGCGAAGGCTGCCGGTGACAGCGTCAGGTCCGGCGGCGCGCCGACCAGACGGCCGCCGTGAAGGAGAGCCCCCCAGAGCTCGAAGGTCGAGGCGTCGAACGACATCGGCGAGGTCTGCGCCAGGTGGTCGCCGGCGCCCAGCGCCACGTAGTCGGTGGCGAGGACCAGCCGGGCGACGGCGCGCTGCGGCACCGCCACCCCCTTCGGCCGGCCGGTCGAGCCCGAGGTGTACATGACGTAGGCGAGATCGGAGCCGGCGCTCCGCAGCGGCGGCGGCGCCGCCGGCGGCAGGTCGGCGCCGAGGATCGCCCGCCGGCCGCGGAAGGCGGGCAGCCGGTGCGCCAGCTCAGGCGGCGTGAGGAGGATCGGCGAGCGGGCATCGTCGAGGAAGAGCTGCAGCCGGTCCTCGGGATGGCCGGGATCGAGCGGCAGATAGGCGGCGCCGGCGCGGAGGGCGCCGAGGATCCCCTCGATCAGCTCGATCGAGCGCTCGGCGCAGACGCCGATCACCTCGCCCGGGGCGGGCTCCGAGCTCGGCGAGCCGGGCGGCGAGACGGCTCGTCCGCCGCCCCAGCTCGCCGTAGCTGACGTGCCGATCGCCGAAGGCGAGGGCCACGGCCGCCGGCGTGCGCTCGGCCTGTGCCGCGAAGAGCTCGGCGAGGGAGGCGTCGCGGGGATAGACCGTCGACGTGGCGTTCCAATCGGCGAGGAGATGTTGCCGCTCCGCCCAACTGAGCGGCTGGAGGTCGGCGGCCGCGGCGTCGGGGTTTTGGAGGCCCGACTCGAGCAGGTTGACGAAGCAGCGGAGCAGGCGCTCGATGCTCTCCGGCCGGTGGATCTCGAGGTTGTACTCGACGTCGCCGCTCAGCCGGTCGGCGCCGCGGCGGAAGCCGAGGAAGATGTCGTGCCCCAGCTCGGCGAGCGGGCCGTGGATCTCGGCGAGCGCGATGGCGATCCGGAAGAGCGGCCCCGCGGGCTGATCGCCGCTCCGCCGCACGTCGTCGAGCAGCCGCGCGCAAGGGTAGCTCTGCCGTGCATAGACCTCGAGAAGCCCCTGGCGCTGGCGCAGCAGGAGCTGCTTGAAGGAGTCGCGCTCGTCGATCGCGTCGGCGATCGGCAGCGCGTTGACCGGCTCGTCGGCGCCGTCCGCCGATCGCCGCGCCGGGCTGCCGACGACGGCGGAGCGGCTCGCGGTGTAGCGGAAGAGGCAGAGCTTGAGGGTGACGACGAGCGTCGTATAGAGGAGGAAGGGGCTGCCGCCGGTCAGCCGCGAGAGGCGCTCATGGAGCTCCCCCGCGATCTCGATCGCGGCCCGGCCGCGGCGCTCGACCGCCAGCGGCGACCGCGGCCGGTCGGCGGGGAGGCTGACGGCGCCGTCCCAGCCCGCCAGCCGGCGCAGCCAGAAGCCGCGGACCTCGAGCAGCTTGGAGTCGAGCGGCTGATCGTCGCCGGCCAACCTCTGTGGCGGCTCGCTGTGGGCCGTTTGCGGTTGCATCCCGACGCTCCTGAGACGGTGCCTCGATGGCGCTTGAGGCCGGCGCGGAACCGATCCGGCTCGCAGCGCTTGACCCTTCGATCATTGTACTCTAAAGTTTTGGATTGCAGATAGAGCTCTTTCGCTCAGGAGCTATCGAATGTTCAGAATCGCCCTCGTCAACATGCCGTTCGCCGGCGCTTTTCTGCCCTCGATCGCGTTGACGCAGCTCCGCTCCGTCGTCGAGGCGGAGCTCGGCGACCGGGCGGAGACCCGCCTCCTCTACCTCAACCACGACTTCGTCCGCCATCTCGACGCGCGCTTCTACGACTTCGTCGCCGGCACCGTCGACGCCGTCACCTCCGGCCTCGGCGACTGGTTCTTCCGCGACGTCGCGTTCCCCGGCCTGGCGGATAACAGCGACGAGTACTTCCGCCGCCATTTCTCCTCGCGCCAGCACGAGAAAGAAGCGATGCGCCCCTATCTCCTGGAGAAGCGGCGCTCGCTCGACGCCTTTCTCGACGAGCTGATCGAGAGCTACGACCTGGCGAGCTACCAGCTGGTCGGCTTCACCTCGATGTTCTCGCAGAACGCCGCCTGCTTCGCCATGGCGAGGAAGCTCAAGCAGCGCGATCCGCGGATCGTCACGGCGATCGGCGGCGCCAACTGCGAGGCCTCGATGGGGCGGGTGATCGCGCGGCAGGTGCCCGCCCTCGACTACGTCTTCAACGGCCCCGCCCTGACGAGCTTTCCGCAGCTCGTCCGCCACCTCATCGACGGCGACGAGGCGGGCTGCCGGCGGATCGCGGGCGTCCTCTCGCGCCTGACATCGACGCTGACGGAGATCGGCGCCGCCGCCCCGCCGGTCGAGATCGGCAGGGAGCTCGACATCGACGTCGACGTGCCGCTCGACTACGACGACTTCTTCGCTTCGCTCGACGAGAAGGTGGGCGCCGGCGCCCCCGCCCAGGTGCTCTTCGAGACCTCGCGCGGCTGCTGGTGGGGAGAGCGCGCCCACTGCACCTTCTGCGGCCTCAACGGGGTGACGATGAAGTACCGCGCCATGGAGCCGTCACGGGCGCTGCGCAGCATCCGCGGGCTGCTCGACCGCTACGCCTCGCGGGCCTCGCGGTTCCAGTGCGTCGACAACATCATGCCGCGGGAGTACCTGACCGAGGTCTTCCCGCACCTGCAGACGCCGGCGCACGTCTCGATCTTCTACGAGGTCAAGGCCGACCTCAAGGAGCGCGAGATGGAGGTGCTGGCGCGGGCGGGGGTGACCGCCATCCAGCCCGGCATCGAGGCCCTCTCGACGTCCACCCTGCGCTTGATGCGCAAGGGCACGACCGCGTTCCAGAATCTCAAGTTCCTCAAGTCGTGCCTCGCCCATGGCATCGACCCGCAGTGGAACCTCCTCGTCGGCTTCCCGGGCGAGGAGGACGGGGTCTACCAGAAATACTGGGAGGATCTGCCCCTGCTCGCGCACCTGCCGCCGCCGAGCGGCGTCTATCCGGTGCGCTTCGACCGCTTCAGCCCTTACCACGTGCAGGCGAAGGAGTACGGCCTGGCGCTCGAGCCGTGCGAGTTCTACGCCATGGTCTATCCGTTCGACGCGGCGGCTTTGAACGACCTCGCCTACTTCTTCATCGACCGCCAGTACACCTCGCGATACCTCGCCCAGACGGCGCAGTGGATCGCCCGGCTGCGCCAGCGCATCGACGACTGGAAGGCCCGCTGGGAGAGCGCCGACGGCGGTCTCAAGCCGCGCCTGGTCCTCGCGAGCTCGGGCCGCTCGCCGGCCGTCCACGACTCGCGCTCCGGCCGCACGATCGAGCACGAGGTCGGCGCGCGCGGCGCTCGGCTGCTGCAGCTCCTCGGCCGCCAGGCGAGGCTCTCCTGGCTGGCGGAGCAGATGGGAGATCTCTCCAGCGCCGAGGTGGAGCGGGAGGTCATGGCCCTGGAGCGCCGCGGGCTGATCTTCCGCGAGGACGATCTCTTCATGAGCCTGGTGATCGACGACAGCCGGCCCTCGACCGCCGGCCTGCCGGTCCCCGGTGACGCCGTCGAGCAGTTCAACTTTGCGCTCTAGCCGCCGACCGGAGGAGTCGTTGCCCGAGCTGTGCGCCGCGGATCCGAGAGCGACGAGCGATTCTGTGTTGAGTCTCGTGGAGCTGCTGCGGCGGCGGGCCGCCGAGCATCCGGAGCGCATCCTCTACACCTTCCTCGAGAACGGCGAGACGGAGGCGGACCGGCTCACCTTCGCCGAGCTCGCGGCGCGGGCGCGGGCGGTCGGCGCCGAGCTCGGCAGACGCTGCGGACGCGGCGAGCGCGCCCTGCTGCTCTATCCGCCGGGCCTGGAGTTCATCGCCGCCTTCTTCGGCTGCCTCGAGGCCGGGGTGGTCGCGGTGCCGGCCTATCCGCCGGCGCCGACCGGCACCCAGGCGCGGCTGCGCGCCATCGCCGGCGACAGCGGCGCCCGCGCCGTGCTCACCACCTCGGCGCTGCGGGCGCGCCGGGAGCCGCTCGGCGCCCTCGTCCCGGAGCTCGCCGCCGCGGCCTGGCTGGAGACCGATCTCCTGGCACCGGAGGACGGTGACTCGGCGCCGGCCGTGGGCCACCCTGTGGTCAGCGGCGACGAGGTCGCCCTCCTCCAGTACACCTCGGGCTCGACCGCCGAGCCCAAGGGCGTCGAGATCACCCACCGCAACCTGCTCCACAACGAGGCGCTGATCCGCGACGCCTTCGCACAGTCGGAGCGCTCGGTGATCGTCGGCTGGCTGCCGCTCTACCACGACATGGGGCTGATCGGGAACGTCCTGCAGCCGCTCTTCCTCGGCGCCCGCTGCGTGCTGATGTCGCCGCTCGCCTTTCTGCAGCGCCCCTACCGCTGGCTGAAGGCGATCTCCGACCACCGTGCGACGACCTCCGGCGGCCCCAACTTCGCCTACGAGCTCTGCCTGCGCAAGATCGCGCCGGAGGAGCGCCGCGGGCTCGATCTCAGCCGCTGGACGGCGGCTTTCAACGGCGCCGAGCCGATCCGCGCCGACACCCTCGCCCGCTTCGCCGCGGCCTTCGCGCCGCAGGGCTTCCGCGCCACCTCCTTCTCGCCCTGCTACGGCCTCGCGGAGGCGACGCTCCTCGTCGCCGCGGCGGCGCCCGGCGCGCCGGCGGTGGTGAAGAGCGTCGACGGCGCCGCCCTCGAGCGCCACGAGGTGGTGATCGCCGAGGCCGCGACCGCCGGCGCCCGCCAGCTCGTCGGCTGCGGCCGGGCGGAAGGCCAGCGGCTCCTCGTCGTCGATGCGGAGAGCGGCCGGAGCTGCCCACCGGAACGCGTCGGCGAGATTTGGGTGGCCGGTGCGAGCGTCGCGGCGGGGTACCGCAACCGCCCCGACGAGAACCGCCAGGTCTTCGCTGCCGCCACCGCCGAGGGCGACGCCGGCTTCCTGCGCACCGGCGACCTCGGCTTCGTCAGCGACGGCGAGCTCTTCGTCACCGGGCGGCGCAAGGATCTCGTCATCCTGCGCGGCCGCAACCTCTATCCGCAGGATCTCGAGCTCACCGCCGAGCGCTGCCACGCGGCGCTCCGCGCCGGCTGCGGGGCGGCCTTCTCGATCGCCGTCGACGGCGAGGAGCGGCTGGTCGTCGTGCAGGAGATCGAGCGGCGGGCGGAGGCTCTCGACCTCGCCCCCGTCGCCGCCGCCATCCGCCGCGGCCTCGCCGAGGAGCACGCGGCCCAGGCGCACGACATCGTCCTGGTGCGCGCCGGCTCGGTGCCGCGCACCTCGAGCGGCAAGGTGCGGCGCCGCGCCTGCCGGGCGGCCTACCTCGCGGCGGAGCTGGTGCGGCTCTCGGCGCCGCTGCCGCCGGCCGATCCCGCGCCGGCGGCGGGCGCGGCGGAGGAATCGCCGGCTCTCGCCTGGCTCCTCGCCGAGGTGTCGCGGCTGACTCGGCTGCCGGCCGGCGCGATCGATCCCGCGGCGCCGGCGAGCGCCTGCGGTCTCGACTCGCTCGCCGCGATCGAGCTCAAGGCCGCGATCGAGGAGCGCCACGGCACCGGGGTGACGCTCGCCCGCCTCCTCGGCGGCGCGACGCTGGCGGAGCTGGCCGCCGAGATTGCCGCCGCCTCCGGCTCGCCGCGGCAGGCGGCGCCGGCAACCGAAACCGCGCTGGCTGCCGACGCCGCCGAGCCCGGCGGCGTCGACCAGCCGCTCTCCGCGGGCCAGGCCGCTCTCTGGTACCTCAACCGGCTGGCGCCCAGCAGCCCCGCCTACAACATCGCCGGCGCGGTCGCGATCGAAGGGGAGCTCGACGTCGCCGCGCTCGGCCGCGCCGTCGACGGCCTCCTCGCCCGCCACGCGGCGCTCCGCGCCACCTTCCGCGACACGCCGGCCGGACCGCGCCAGAGCTTCGGCAGCGGCGCTCCGGCCCTCGCGATCGAGGATGCCTCCGGCTGGTCGCCGGAAGCGCTCGCGGCACGCCTCGGCGACGAGGCATGCCGGCCCTTCGACCTGGAGCGTGGACCGCTCCTCCGGCTCCGCCTCCTCCGCCGCTCGGCGGCCGAGCACGTGCTGGCGCTCGCGGTGCATCACATCGCCGCCGACTTCTGGTCGCTCGCCATCCTCTGGCGCGAGCTGGGCGCCGTCTACGCGACGGAAGCGGACCGCCGGCCGGCGGACCTGCCGCCGCCGGCGAGCCTTTACTCCGACCATGTCGCCGCCGAGCGCCGCCGGCTCGCCGGGCCGCGCGGCGAGGCCCTGTGGCGATACTGGAGCGAGCGCCTGTCGGGCGAGCTGCCGCCGCTCGACCTGCCGCTCGACCGCCCGCGGCCGGCGGAGCAGAGCTACCGCGGCGCCGCCTGCCCGGCGCGGCTGAGCCGCGAGGCGGTCGACGCCGCAGCCCGCCTCGCGGCGGCGCACCGCGTGACGCTCTACACGGCGCTCCTGGCGATCTTCCAGGTTCTCCTCCACCGGCTGAGCGGCGAGGACCGGGTGGCCGTCGGCTCGCCGGTCGCCGGCCGCTCGGCGGCCGCCGCGGCAGGGGTGGTGGGCTACTTCGTCAACACCGTCGTGCTCGCCGCGGATTTCGCCGGCGAGCCGGCCTTCGCGAGCTGGCTCGCGGCGTGCCGCGACGCCGTGCTCGGCGCGCTCGATCACGGCGATCTGCCGCTCCCCCTGCTCGCCGAGCGGCTCCGCCCGGCGCGCGACGCCGGCCGCTCGCCTCTCTTCCAGGCCTTCTTCACCCTCCACCGGACCCCCCTGGCGGCGGATCGCGGCCTCGCCGCGCTGGCCCTCGGCCTCGCCGGCCACCGGCTCGACTTCGGCGGCCTCGCGGCGCGCTCTCTCGCCGTCGAGGAGCGGCGCGCTCCCTTCGAGCTGGCGCTCGCCGCCGCCGAGCTCGACGGCGGCATCGCGCTCGTCGCCCAATACTCGACCGACCTCTTCGACGGCGCCTCGATGGAGCGCCTGCTCGGCAGCGTCACGGCGCTCCTCGTCGGCGCCGCCGCCGCGCCGTCCGAGCCCGTTTCGCACCTCTCCCTCCTCGCCGCCGCCGAGCGCCGGCAGCTCCTCGCGGACTGGCGCAAGACGCCAGAGACACCGGCTCGCGAGCTCTGCGTGCACGAGCTCGTCGAGCGCCAGGCGGCGCGCTGCCCCGACCGCTCGGCGGTGCGGAGCGAGCGGCTGACCCTCTCCTACGCCGCGCTCGACGCCGGCGCCGATCGCCTCGCCGGCCGGCTCCGCGCCGCCGGCGTCGGGCCCGAGTCGCTCGTCGGCGTCTACGCCGAGCGCTCGCCCGACCTCGTCGCCGGGCTGCTCGCGGTGCTCAAGGCCGGCGGCGCCTGCCTGGCGCTCGATCCGGCCCTCCCTGCGGAGCGCCTCGCATATCTGCTGGAGGCGAGCGGCGCGGCGGTCGTCCTCGCCGCGGAGAGCCTGCCGGCGGCCGCCTGGGACGGCCGCACGATCCCCCTGCGCGGCGGCGCGGACGGGGATCTCGACCGCCGCGGGACGCGCTCGCGCCGCGCCGCCGGCGCGCTCCCCGACCATCCGGCCTACGCCGTCTTCACCTCGGGCTCGACCGGCCGCCCGAAGGGCGTCGTCAACACCCATCGCGGCCTCGTCGATCTCCTCGCCTGGACGCTCGACGCCTACGGCCTCCGCGGCGACGACAGCGTGCTGCAGAGCACGCCGCTCTCCTTCGACTTCGCGCTGTGGGAGATCTTCGCGCCGCTCGCCGCCGGCGGCTGTCTCGTCCTGGCGCCGCCGGGCGGCGCCCTCGACCTCACCTCGCTCCACGCCCTCCTCGCCGAGCAGGCGATCACCACGGTGCACTTCGTCCCCAGCCTCCTGCGCGCCTTCCTCGCCGAGCCGGAGGCGGCTCACCTCGGCGCCCTGCGCCGGGTTCTCTGCGGCGGCGAGGCACTCGCCGCCGACCTCGCCGAGCGGCTGCTGGCGCGCTTCGACGTCGCCCTCCACCATCTCTACGGACCGGCCGAGGCGTCGATCAACGCCCTCCACCAGCGCCTGCGAGCGGCGGACGAGGTCCTCCTCGGCGCGCCGGTGGCCGGCCTCCGCTGCGTGCTCCTCGACCGGCGGCTGGAGCCGGTGCCGCCCGGCGCGGTGGGCGAGATCTGCCTCGGCGGCGCCGGCCTGGCGCGCGGCTACTGCGGCCAGGCCGAGGCGACCGCCGAGCGCTTCGTCCCCGATCCGCTGGCGGCGCGGCCGGGAGAGCGCCTCTACCGCACCGGCGACCTGGCGCGCCGGGTGCGCGCGGGCGGCCTGCGCTACCTCGGGCGCCGCGACCAGCAGGTGAAGATCCGCGGCGTCCGCATCGAGCCGGCCGAGGTCGAGGCCGCCCTGCTCGCGCACCCGGACGTCGGTGAGGCGGTGGTCGTCGCCCGCGAGCAGCCGGGGCGCGGCCAGCGGCTCGTCGCCTACGTACGGGTGCCCGGCGCCCAGCTATCCGCCGGCGCGCTGCAGGCGCATCTCCAGCGGACGCTCCCCGCGGCGATGATCCCGGCGGCCTTCGTCTTCCTCGACCGCCTGCCGCACACCGCGAGCGGCAAGGTGGACCGCCTGGCGCTGCCGGCGCCGGAGAGCCCGCGGACCGCCGCGCCGGCTGCCGTCTTGGCGCCGGGCTCGATCGAGGCGCGCCTGGCGGCGATCTGGTCCCAGCTCCTCGGCAGGCCGGTGGGGATCGACGACAACTTCTTCCAGCTCGGCGGCGACTCCATCCTCAGCCTGCAGGTGGCGTCGCGAGCGCGGCACGAGGGGCTCGAGGTGAGCTCCGCCCTGCTCCTCCGCCACCAGACGATCGCCGCGCTGGCACCCCACGTGCGGCTCCTCGCCGAGGGCTCGGCGCACGCGGCGCCGGCGGCTGGCGCTGTGCCCCTCGTCGACGATCCCGCCGCCGAGGATGCCTACCCGCTGTCGCCGATGCAGCTCGGCATGCTGGCGCGCTCGCTGCGCAGCGGCGAGTACGTCAACCAGCTCGCCTGGCGGGTGACCGCTGAGCCTGACGGGCTCGACGCCGCTCGCCTGGCAGCCTGCTGGCGGCAGACGCTGGAGCGCCACGCGGCGCTCCGCGTCGCCTGCCGCTGGGAGGGGCTGGACGAGCCGCTGCAGGTGGTCCACCGGCTGCGCGAGCTGCCCTGGGCGACGCTCGACTGGAGCGGTCTTCCGGCGGCGGGAACGGAGTCTCGGCTGGACGCCTTCCTCGCCGAGGACCGGCGGCGCGGACTCGACATCGGCCGCGCGCCCCTGATGCGCTGGACACTGATCCGCACCGCCGCGCGCGAGCATCGGCTGGTGTGGACGCATCACCATCTGCTGCTCGACGGCTGGTCGCTGGCGCTCGTCGTCCAGGAGGTTCTGGCGCGCTATCGGGGGGACGGGAGGATCGGCGGCGAGACGGCTCCCGCCTTCCGCGATTTCGTCGCCTGGCAGCGCGCCCAGGACTCCGCGGCCGAGGAAGCCTTCTGGCGGCGCCAGCTGCGCGGCATCTGCGGAGTCCGCGGGTCGACCGCGCCCGACCCGGAGCCCGCCGCGGAGGCGGCGGAGGAGGAGCGCCTCGCCGGCCGCGAGGAGATGCGGTTGGCGGCCGCTGAGACCGCCGAGCTGGCGGCGCTCGCGCGGCAGCATGGCCTGCCGCTCAGCACGCTCGTCTACGCCGCCTGGTCGCTCCTCCTCGGCCGCACGCGCGGCCTCGCCGAGGTCGTCTTCGGCATCGTTGTCTCCGGCCGCTCGGCGCCTCTCGCCGGCATCGATTCGATGGTCGGCCTCCTCATCAACACGCTGCCGCTGCGCGTGGCGCTCGACGCCGAGGCGGCGGTGCCGGACTGGTGGCGGGGCGTGCAGGAGCGCCAGGCGGAGCTCGCCCTCCACGAGCACACGCCGCTCCCGACGATCGAGCGCTGCGGCGATCTCGCCCGCGGCGTGCCGCTCTTCGACAGCATCGCGGCGTTCGAGAACTACCCGGTCGGCGCCGCGCCGGAGACCGATGTGATCGCGCTCGACGATCTGCGGGTGGTCGAGAGCACCAACTTCCCGCTCGCCCTGGGCGCCCTCCCCGGCCCGCGCCTGGCGCTCTCGATCTCCTTCGACCGCCGGCGCCTGCAGCCGGCGCAGGCGGAGCTCCACCTGCGCCAGCTCGCGGCCATCCTGCAGAGCTTCGTCCGCCAGCCGCTGGCGCGCCTCGCCGAGCTGTCGTTCCTCACCCCCATCGAAGAGCTGCAGGTCCGCCAGCGGCGCCAGCCACGCCAGCCGATACCGCCGCTCCCGGCGGCCACGGCCCGGCCCGGCGAGCCCGCCGCCATCTCGGCGCTCGAGGCCCGCCTCATCGCCCTCTGGAAGGACGTGCTCGAGCTCGACGCGGTCGGCCGCGACGACGACTTCTTCGCGCTCGGCGGCGACTCGATCCTCGGCCTGCAGATTGCCGCGCGGGCGCATCGCGAGGGTCTCCGCATCACCCCCCGCGAGATCTTCGATCACCCGACGGTGGCGCAGCTGGCGCGCCGGCTCGGCGGGGCGCCGGCGGCGGACGCCACGGCCGCGGACGAGCCGGACGGCGCCCCCCTGCCGCTGACGCCGGTCCAGCGCCGCTTCTTCGAGCGCCTCCCGGCCGACCCGCACCACTGGAACCAGGCGCTCGCCCTGGCGCCGCGCGAGCCTCTCGACGCCGGCCTGCTGCGCGCCGCCGGCGCCTGCCTGGAGCGCCGGCACGACGCGCTGCGCCTGCGCTTCGCGGGCTTTGACGTCAGCGCCGAGGCCGGCGCTGACGCCGGCGTTCGGCAGTGGGCCGCGGCGCCGGCACATGAGATGCCGCCGCCGGTGCACTGGATCGACCTCTCGGCGCTCGCCGCGGTTCGCGGCCGCGAGGCGTTGGCGAGCGCCGCGGCGGCGCTCCAGGCGTCGCTCGATCTCGAGCGCGGGCCGCTCTGGCGCCTCGCCTGCTTCGACGCCGGCGCGGCGCGGCCGGCGACCCTCCTCTGGATCGTCCATCACCTGGCGGTCGACACCGTCTCCTGGCGCATCCTGCTGGAGGATCTCGAGAGCGCCTACCGCCAGCTCGCCGCCGGCGAGGCGCCGCGGCTGCCGGCGCCGGGAGTCGCCTTCGGGCGCTGGGCCGCCTGGCTCGCCGCGCGAGGTCCGGCGAAGGCGGCGCCGTCGCGGGCGCGCTGGCTCGCCGCCGCTGCGACGCCGGCTCCCCGCCTGCCGGTCGACCACCGGTCGGGCGACGACACCGAGGCGAGCGCCCTCACCGTAACCGCGGCGCTCACCGGCGCGGAGACGGTGGCGCTCCTCCGCGAGCTCCCCCGCGTCCACCAGGTGCGGCCGCAGGAGGCGCTGCTGGCGGCGCTCCTCGCCGCATTTCACGCCTGGACCGGCGAGCGGCGCCTGCTCCTCGACCTCGAAGGGCACGGCCGCGAGGACCTCGGCGACGACGTCGACCCCTCGCGCACGGTGGGTTGGTTCACCAGCGTCTTCCCGGTGCTCCTCGAGCTCGCGGCGGAGCCGCCGCTCGACCGCCGCGCCGTGCTCGGCGTGGCGCGCCAGCTCCGCGCCGTGCCGGACCACGGCATGAGCTACGGGGTGCTGCGCTATCTCGACGATGCCGACGGCGCCAGGGCCGCCTTCGCCGCGCTCCCGCAGCCGGAGGTCAGCTTCAACTACCTCGGCCAGCTCGACACCGCGCTCCCCGGCGACGCCTGGCTGCGGCCGCTGCCCGAGACCCCCGGCCCGCTGCGCGCCGCCCGCGGGCGCCGCCAGCACCTGCTGACGGTCGATGTCTGGGTGGCCGGCGGCCGGCTGCGGATCGAGATCACTTCCAGCCGCAGCGCCCACCGGCGCGCCACGATCCAGACCCTTGCCCGCGGCCTCGTCGCCAACCTGCGCTCGCTCCTCGGCGAGCACGGCGCGGCGCCGGCCGCCGACAACCCGGCCGCCGATCTCGTCGGCCGTCAGGAGATGCGGAGAGCCTTCGACGAGGTGGAGATTTGAGATCGGACATCACGGTGAATCACGACGTCGCGCCGCCGCCCCGCGAGACCTTCGAGGACGCCTATCCGCTGTCGCCGGTGCAGGAGGGGCTGCTCTTCCACAGCCTCTACGCACCGGAATCCGGCGCCTACGTATCGCAGATCTCGGTCCGCATCGAGAGCCGGGAGGCCGCGGCGTTCGTCGACGCCTGGCGGACGGTCATGGCGCGCCATCCGGCGCTGCGCACGGCCTACGTCTGGAAGCAGACCGAGCACCCCCTGCAGGTGGTCGTCCGCCGGCTCGACATGCCGCTCGTGCGGGAGGACTGGCGGGCGCTGCAGGTCGGCGAGGTCGAGCGGCGCCTGGCGGCGTATCTCGCGGCGGATGCGCAGCGCGGCTTCAACCCCGCCAAGCCGCCGCTCATGCGGCTGGCGCTCGTCGCGCTTGCCGGCGGCGCCTCGCTGATGATCTGGACCTTCCACCATCTCCTCCTCGACGGCTGGTCGATCGGCCTGGTGCTCCGCGAGCTGCTGGCGCTGGTGCGCGACCCCGCCGCGCCGCTGCCGCCGGCCCCCCGCCCCTACAAGGACTTCATCGCCTGGCTCGGCCGCCAGGAGGCTGGCAAAGCGGCGGCACACTGGCAGCGCGAGCTCGCCGGCTTCACCGCGCCGACGACGCTCGCCTTCGACCGCGGGCGCCTCGCCGTCGCCGGCGACGCCGCCCAGGAATCCATGCTGGGCGAGATCTCCCGGCGCCGCGATCTGCGGCTCTCCGCCACCACCACCGGCCGCCTGCAGGGCGCCGCGCGCCGCCAGCGGGTGACTCTCAGCACCCTGCAGCAGGGCGCCTGGGCCCTCCTCCTCTCGCGCGCCGGCAGCGATCGCGACGTGGTCTTCGGCAGCGTCGTCGCCGGCCGCCCGCACGACCTGCCGGGAGCCGAGGAGATCGTCGGCCTCTTCGTCAACACCCTGCCGGTGCGCGTCCGCCTGCCCGCCGAGGAGAACGTCCACGGCTGGCTCCGCCGCCTGCAGGACGGCCAGCTCGCCGCCCGCGCCCACCAGCACACGCCGCTGGCGCAGATCCAGGCCGCCAGCGAGGTGGCGCCCGGCCTGCCGCTGTTCGAGACCCTCTGCGCCTTCGAGAACCATCCGCTCGACGCCTCGCTCGCCGTGTTCGGTAGCGGCGGCGACGGCGGCGGCGCCGGACGCCCGCGCTTCCTCGACCGGGCGCACTATCCGCTCACCTTCGTCGCCTTCCCGGGGGACGAGATCCTCCTCACCCTCGAGCACTCGGCGCGCTTCGAGCCGCTCGACGTCGACCGCATGCTCGGCCAGCTCGCCATCGCGCTCGAGGCCATCACGGCGGCCGACCGGCCGCTCTCCGAGATCGTGCTGGCGAGCGCCGCCGAGCGCCATCAGCTCCTCTGCGAATGGAACGACACCGCGGTCGAGCTCGCCGCCGGCCGCGGCGTCCACCAGTTGATCGCGGAACAGGCGGCGCGCACACCCGACGCCGTGGCGGTGGCGGCCGGCGACGGCGCGCTCAGCTACGGCGGCCTCGCCGCGCGCTGGTCGCGGGTCGCCGCCTGGCTCGCCGCGCAGGGCGTCAGCGCCGAGACCCCCGTCGGCCTCCACGTCGAGCGCTCGGCCGAGCTCGCCAGCGGGCTCCTCGGCATCCTCGCGGCGGGCGGCGTCTACCTGCCGCTCGATCCGGCGCTGCCGGCGGCGCGCCTCGGCCTGCTCCTCGACGAGGCCCGGCCGGCGGCGCTCCTGGTCTCGCGCCATCTGCTGCCGCGGCTCGCGCATCGCGGCATCCCCACCCTCTGCCTCGAAGACCTCGGCCCGGCGACCGGCTCGCCTGAAACCCGCGCCGCGCGCACCGAGCCGCAGCAGCTCGCCTACACCGTCTTCACCTCCGGCTCGACAGGGCGGCCGAAGGGGGTCTCGATCGCGCACCGCTCGCTGGTCAACTTCGCCCGCGAGGCCGAGCGAGCGTTCGGCCTTCGGCCCGGCGATCGCATCCTGCAGCTCTCCCCGCTGGGCTTCAACGTCGTGCTCGAGGAGCTCGTCCCCACCTGGCTGAGCGGCGCCTGCACGGTGCTCGCGGCGGGCGCCGACCAGCTCTCCTGCGCCGACCTCGACCGGCTCATCGCCGAGCGCGAGATCACCGGCCTCGAGCTGCCGGCGCCGTTCTGGCAGGAGTGGGTCGACCAGCTCGACGCCGCCGGCGCGGCGCCGCCGGCCTGCCTGCGCTTCCTCATCCTCGGCTGCGAGCGGCCGCACCCGGAGCGGGTGGCGGCCTGGCGGCGCTTCGCGATTCCCCTCGTCTGCGTCTTCGGCCTCACCGAGACGACGATCACCTCGACCCTCTCGGTGGACGCGCCGCGCGGCGGTTGGGCTGCCGCCGAGCCGACCGCCGGGCGGCCCATCGGCAACACGCAGATCTACGTGCTCGACGTCGATCTCGCGCCCGCCCTCCACGGCGTGCCGGGCGAGCTGTGGATCGGCGGCGAGGGGGTCGGCAGGGGTTACCTCGGCCGCCCGGACCTGACCGCCGAGCGCTACCTCCCCGACCCCTTCGGCGGCGAGGCGGGCGCCCGGCTCTACCGCACGGGCGACCTGGCGCTCCTCCTCCCCGACGGCAATCTGCGCCTGCTCGGCCGCCTCGATCGGCAGGTCAAGGTGCGCGGCTTCCGCATCGAGCCGGGCGAGATCGAGGAGGCGCTCGGCGCCCATCCGCGGGTCGAGAGCGCGGTGGTGGTGGCGCGGCGCGACTGCGGCCGCGTCCGCCTGGTGGGATATGTCGTGCCGGCGCGCGGCGCCGGCGGCCCGGCCGACGGCCTCGAGGCGGAGCTGGCGGCACATCTCGCCGCCCGCCTGCCGGCGTGGATGGTCCCCGGCGACCTGGTGATCCTCGAGCGGCTGCCGCTCACCGCTACCGGCAAGATCGATCGCCAGGCGCTGCCCGCGCCGCCGGCCCGCCCGCTCGAAGCGCCGCTCCGCGCCGCCGGCTCGCCGCTCGAGGCGGCGCTGCTCGAGATCTGGGCCGACGTCCTCGGCGTCCATCGCCTCTCGGTCGACGACGACTTCTTCGCCGCCGGCGGCGACTCCATCCTCAGCCTGCAGATCGTGGCGCGCGCCCACCGCGCGGGGATCCGCATCACGCCGCGGCAGCTCTTCGAGCATCCGACGGTGGCGGCCCTGGCGGCGGTGGCGACGCTGGCGGCGACCGGCGCGGCAGGCGCGGACGCTGGAGATCGCGAGCCGGCCGGCGGCGAGGTCCCCTTGACCCCCATCCAGCGTTGGTTCTTCGCCTTGGCGCCGCCGTCGCCGCAGCACTGGAACCTCCCCCTGACGCTCGCCGCGCGCTGCGCCCTCGACACCCGCGCGCTGCGCCGCGCGCTGGCAGCGGTGGCGGCGCACCACGACGCGCTGCGGCTGCGCTTCGTCGCCGAAGCCGCCGGCTGGCGGCAGACCGGCGGCGGCGGCGAGGCGATGCCCTTCCAGGAGATGGACCTCGCCGTCCTGCCGGAGGCGGGGCAGGCGATGGCCATGGCCGCCGGCCTCCGCCAGCTCCAGCCCAGCCTCGACCTGGAGCGCGGGCCGCTGGCGCGGGCGGTCCTCTTCCGCCGCGGCGCCGGCGGCAGCGGCGACCGGCTGGCGCTCGTCGTCCACCACCTCGTCGTCGACAGCGTCTCCTGGCGCATCCTCGTCGAGGATCTGGAGACCGCCTACGGCCAGCTGGCGCAGGGGCTGCCGGTCCGCCTCCCCGCCAAGACCACCTCGTTCCAGGCCTGGGCTGAGCGGCTCGCCAGCGACGCAGCCAAGACGACCGCCGGCGAGCTCCCCTACTGGCTCGCCGAGACCGCCGGCGACCTCGCTCTCTCGACGGCCGGCGACCCGCGGGAAGACACCATTGGCGCCAGCTCGACGCTCTCGGTCGCCCTCGGCGCCGAGGCGACGCAGCAGCTCCTGCGGCGGGTGCCGGCGGTCTACCGCACCGAGATCACCGACGTGCTCCTTGCGGCGCTCGGCCGCTCGCTCGCCGCGTGGACGGACGGCCGACCCTTCCTCGTCGACCTCGAGGGGCACGGCCGCGAGCCGGCCGGCGAGGGGATCGATCTCTCGCGCACGGTCGGCTGGTTCACCGCTCTCTATCCCGTGCGGCTCGATCCCGCCGCGGCCGCGGAGCCGGGGCGGGCGCTCCGCGCCGTCAAGGAGAAGCTGCGCCGGGTGCCAGGCCACGGCCTGGGCTACGGTCTGCTGCGCTACCTGGCGGGCTCGGCAGCCCAAGCCGAGACGCTCGCTGCGCGCCCGGCGGCTCCCGTGCTGTTCAACTACCTGGGACAGACCGACGCGCTCCTCGGCGCCGCCTCGACCTTCGCCCTCGCCGAGGACGGGGCTGGCGAGAAGGATGAGCCGATCGCGGCCGTCGACCCCGCCGCGCCGCGCAGCCACCGCCTGGAGATCAACGCCTGGATCCGCGGCAGCCGGCTGCACGCCGCCTGGACCTTCAGCGAGCGGCGCGACCGCCGGGAGGCGGTCGAGGCGCTGGCGCGGCGGTTCCTCGCCGAGCTCGAGACGCTCATCGCGCACTGCCTGTCGCCGCAGGCGGGCGGCTACACCCCGGCGGACTTCCCGCTCCTCGACCTCGGCACCGACCTCGGAATCGACGCGCTCGATCGACTGGCGGGCGGCGACCGCAACATCGAGGACATCTATCCCCTGGCGCCGCTGCAGGAGGGGATGGTCTTCCACGGCCGGCTCGAGCCGGAGCGCGGCGCCTACTTCGCTCAGCTCGTCCTCGACCTCGTCGGCGGCGTCGACACCGCCGCGCTGCGCCGCGCCTGGCAGGCGGTCGTCGACCGCCATGCCAGCCTGCGCGTCTCGTTCGCCTGGGAGGGGCTCGCCCAGCCGCTGCAGATCGTCCACCGCCAGGTGGCCGTCCCATGGCGGGAGGAGGACTGGCGGAGCCTCGCCGGCGACCGGGAGCGGCGCTTCGCCGATCTGCTGCGCGACGATCGCGAGCGGGGGCTGCCGCTAGACCGCGCGCCCCTCCTCCGCTTCGCGCTCCTCCGCCTCGCCGACGATCGCCGCCGCCTGGTGTGGAGCTATCACCAGAGCCTCTTCGACGGCTGGAGCCTGCCCATCATCTTCCGCGATCTCGCCGCCTTCTACCGCGCCTTCGCGCGCGGCGAGGCGGTCCGCCTGGGCGCCGCCGGCCGCTATCGCGACTTCATCGCCTGGCTGCGCGAGCAGGACACGGCCGCCGCCGAGGCCGCCTGGCGGCGGGAGCTGGCGGGCCTCGCCGCGCCGACCTCGCTCGCCGGCTTCGAGCTGTCGCCGCCGGCGAGCGGCGGCGAGACGCACGCGGCGCGCTCGCTCCAGCTCGCGCCGGCGGCTTCGGCCGCGCTCCAGGAGCTCGGCCGGCGCCGCCGGCTGACCCTGAGCACCATCGTCCACGGCGCCTGGGCGCTCCTCCTCAGCCGCTACGCCGGCGAGGACGAGGTGCTCTTCGGCACCACCGTCGCCGGCCGGCCGCCGGAGCTCCCCGCCGTCGGCGCGGCCGTCGGCCTCTTCATCAACACGCTCCCCACCCGCGTCGAGGTGCCGCCCGGCGCGCCGCTCGGCACCTGGCTGCAACAGCTCCAGGAGCGCCAGGTGGAGATGCGCCAGCACGAGGCGACGCCGCTCGTCGAGATCCGCTCGTGGAGCGAGATCCCGGCGCGGTCGCCGCTCTTCGAGAGCATCCTGGTGTTCGAGAACTTCCCGATGGAGGCGGCGCTCGGCGGCGATGGCGACGGCGGCACCGGCTTCGCCGTCGAGCCCGTCGCGACGCTCAGCCGCACCAACTATCCGCTGTCGCTGGTGGCGGACGCCAACCCGCACCTGCGGCTGAAGCTGACCTACGACGCCCGCCGCTTCGCCGCCACCACCATGGCGCGCGTCCTCTCCCACCTCGAGAACCTCCTCGCCGGCTTCGCCGCCGAGCCCGACGGCCGGCTGGGCGACCGCAGCCTGCTCGGCGAGGCCGAGCGCGGCCAGCTCCTCCGCGAGTGGAACGACACCTCGACCGAGGCCGCCGCCGGCTGCCTGCACGAGCGCTTCGCCGCCCGCGCCGCCGAGCGGCCGGCGGCGCTCGCCGTCGACGACGGCACGGCGCGCCTCACCTTCGCCGAGCTCGACCGCTGGTCGGACCGCCTCGCCCACCGCCTGCGGCGCCTGGGCGTCGGGCCCGAGGTCGTCGTCGGCGTCTGCCTCGAGCGCTCGGCGGCGGCGGTCGGCGCCATCCTCGCCGTGCTCAAGGCCGGCGGCGCCTATCTGCCGCTCGACCCGGCCCACCCCGCGGAGCGCCTGGCGCGGCTCGCCGCGGCGGCCGGCGCCGGCGTCGTGCTGACCGGCGGCGCGCCGCTCGCCGGGCTGCCGGAGGCGACCGCCGCCCTCTGCCTCGAGGCGCTCTGCGGCGAGCTCGCGGCCGAGCTGGCCGAGACAATCGAGACGACGACGCCGCTACACGGTGGCGCCGAGCCGGACAACCTCTGCTACGTCATCCACACCTCCGGCTCGACCGGCGAGCCGAAGGGGGTGATGGTCACCCACCGCTCGGCGGTCAATCTCCTCGACGCGCTCGAGCGGGCGATCTACTCGCGCCACCCGCACGCCTTGTCGGTCGGCCTCAACGCGCCGCTCACCTTCGACTCCTCGATCAAGCAGCTCTTCCAGCTCGCCTGCGGCCGCGCCGTCCACCTCCTCAGCGAGGAAGTCCGCCACGATCCCCGCGCGCTCCACGCCGACCTCGCGCGCCGGCGGCCAGCGGCGCTCGACTGCACGCCCGGCCAGCTCGCCCTCTGGTTGGAGGAGGGGGCGCTCGCCGGCGAGGCGGCGCCGGAGCTGATGCTGATCGGCGGCGAGGCGATCGACGAGCCGACCTGGGAGCGCCTGGCGGCGAGCGGGCGGCCGGCCTTCTACAACGTCTATGGGCCCGCCGAGTGCACCGTCGACGCCACCGCCTGCCGCATCGCGCCGCCGGGACCCAGCCTCGGCCGACCGCTCGCCAACGTGCGGGTCCACGTGCTCGACGGCGACCTCCAGCCGCTGCCGATCGGCGCCCTGGGCGAGCTCTGCGTGGCGGGCTGCGGCCTCGCCCGCGGCTACCTGGGGAGACCCGAGGAGACCGCCGCGCGGTTCGTCCCCGACCCCTTCGCGGCGCAGCCCGGCTCCCGCCTCTACCGCACCGGCGACCGCGGGCGGCACCTCGCCGACGGCTCGCTCGAGTCCCGCGGCCGGCTCGATCGCCAGGTGAAGATCCGCGGCGCGCGGCTCGAGCCCGGCGAGGTCGAGGCGGCCCTGCTGCGCAGCCCGGCGATCCGCCAGGCCCTGGTGGTGGCGCGCCCGCAGGGACCGGCCGCGGCGGCCGAGACAATGCTCTGCGCCTACGTCGTGCCGCGAGCTGCGGGAGCGCTCGACGCCAGGGCCCTGCGCCAGGAGCTGCGCGACCGGCTGCCGCCGTGGGCGATCCCCGGCGCCTTCGTGGCGCTCGAGCGGATCCCCCTCAACGCTCACGGCAAGCCCGATCTCGGCGCCCTGCCGCATCCCGATTCCCTCGCCGCCGACCGCGGCGTCGGCCACGGTGCCCCGCGGACGCCGTTCGAGGCGGAGCTGGCGGCGATCTGGCGGGAGGTGCTCGGCCGCGAGGTCGGCATCGACGACGACTTCTTCGAGCTCGGCGGTCACTCGCTCGTCGCCACCCGATTGATCTCGCGCGTCCGCGCCCACTTCGAGGTCGACCTGCCGCTCGGCAGCATCTTCACCAACCCCACCGTCGCCCAGCTGGCCGTCGCCGTGGCCGAGCTCCACATCGCCCGCACTGCAGACGACGAGCTCGACTCCATCCTCGCGGAGGTCGAAGCGCTGTCGGAAGAGGAGGCGCGCACCGCGTATGAAGATTCGACTGTCTGAACAGGAGCTCGAGGACGTCGGCTCCTTGATCGACGAGATCACCTCCCGGTTCGATTCCGTGGAGTGCCCGGAGCTGTTGCGCCGAGCCTCCCTCCTCGCCGACGAGCTGCCGCGGAGGCTGCGGGCGGCGTTCCTCGACTTCCGGCTCGACGAGCCGGAAGGGGGCGTGCTGGTCGTCGGCGGCTACGCCATCGACGAGGAGCGCCTGGGACCGACCCCGATGCACTGGCACGGCGGCGACGGCCGCTCGCCGGCCCTCCGCGAGGAGGTCTACTGCGCGCTCCTCGCCTGCGCCCTGGGTGAGCCCATCGCCTGGCGGACGCAGCAGGGCGGGCGCGTCGTGCACGACGTCCTCCCCATCCGCGGCCACGAAGGGGAGCAGCTCGGCAGCGGCAGCGAGCAGGTGCTCTGGTGGCACACCGAGGACGCCTTTCACCCCTACCGCGGCGACTACCTCCAGATGATGTGCCTGCGCAACCCCGACCGCGTGCCGACGACGGTCGGCTCGCTCGCCGCGGCGCGGCTCGCGCCGGAGCATCTCGAGCTGCTCTTCGAGCCGCACTTCACCATCCGTCCGGACGAGTCCCACCTGCCCAAGAATCGGCCGCCCGACGCCGCCGCGGCGGCGCCCGCCGGCTCCTACGCGCAGATCGAGGCGCTGCAGAGCCGGCCGCCGAAGCTGGCGGTGCTGTTCGGCGATCCGGCGTCGCCCTACCTGCGGCTCGATCCCTACTTCATGGATCCGGTCGAGGATTCACCGGCGGCGCAGGCGGCCCTCGACGCCCTCGTCGCCGCCATCGAGGCCAGCCTCTGGGACTTGCACCTGGAGGCCGGCGAGGTCTGCTTCATCGACAACTACCGGGTGGTCCACGGGCGGCGGGCGTTCAGGGCCCGCTACGACGGCCGCGACCGCTGGCTGAAGCGGCTCAACATCGCCCGCGACCTGAGGAAATCGCGCACCGCGCGCGAGGCCTCGTCGTCGCGGGTGATCGGCTAGCGAGGGAGAGGCGGATGGCGAGCTCGGGCATGAACGATCGATCGCAGCGGGTCGCCGCGCTGTCGCCGGAGAAGCTGGCTCTGCTCATGGCGCGCACCGGCCGGCAGGCGAAGCCGGCGGCGGAGCGCGAGCGGCAGACCATCCCGCGGCGCGGGCCGGGCGACCCGCTGGTCCTCTCGCTCGCCCAGGAGCGCATGTGGTTCGTCGAGCAGCTGCAGCCGGGCAACACCGCCTACAACGTCGCCGTCGCCGCCCGCCTCCGCGGCCTGCCGGCACCCCAGCTCCTCGGCCGCGCGCTCGCCGAGATCGCCCGCCGGCACGAAGTGCTGCAGGCCACCGTGCAGCGGATCGACGGTCAGCCGCGGCCGGTGATCGATCCGGCGCTGCGGCCGGGCTGGTGCCACGCCGACCTCTCGGCGCTGCCGGCGGCCGCCCGCGAGGCGGCGATCTTCCGGCGCGTCGAGGACGAGGTGCTGCAGCCGTTCGACCTCTCGCGCGGCCCGCTGCTGCGCGGCCTGCTGCTCGCCCTGGGCGGCGACGAGGCGGTCATCTGCCTCACCATCCACCACCTCGTCGCCGACGGCTGGTCGCTCAACGTGCTGCTGCGCGAGATCATCGAGATCCACCAGGCGGCGGTGCGCGGCGACGAGCACCGCCTCCCGGCGCTGCCGATCCAATATTTCGACTACGCGCTCTGGCAGCGCCGCCGGCTGGCGAGCGGCGTCCTCGAGAGGCAGCTCGACTACTGGCGCCGCCGCCTCGCCGACAGCGCGCCGAGCCTGCGCCTGCCCGCCGACCGGCCGCGGCCGAAGGAGGCCGACTGGCGCGGCAAGACCGTGCGCCTGGTCCTCGACCCGCTCACCGCTGCAGCGGTGCGCGGGTGGACGCGGCGCCAGGGGGTGACCTCCTTCACCACCGCTCTCGCGGCGCTGCAGGCGCTCCTCTGCCGCTACAGCGGCCAGCGCGACTTCAACGTCGGCACCCCGATCAGCGGCCGCAACCAGGTGGAGACCGAGGGGCTGATCGGCCTCTTCATCAACATCCTGGCCATCCGCGGCGACCTCGCCGGCAACCCCGGCTTCGCGGAGATCGCGCGGCGGGCGCACGTCTCCGTGCTGGAAGCCTTCGACAACCAGGACCTGCCCTTCCAGAAGCTGGTCGAGGAGCTGCAGCCGGAGCGCGGCCTCTACCAGTCGCCCTTCTTCCAGGTGGCGCTCAACCGCGCGCCGCTGCACCAGCCGGCGCTCCCCGGCGTCGAGGTGGAGCACCTCAAGGTCGAGCGCTGGACGGCGCGCCAGGACCTGATCCTCTTCCTCGTCGACGACGAGGCGGGGATGTCCTTCGACTTCGAGCTCAGCCTCGGGCTCTTCGACGTCGCCACCATCGAGCGCCTGGCGGCGCACTTCCGCCATCTGCTGGCGGCCGCCGTCGCGGCGCCAGAGCGGCCGCTCGCCGAGCTGCCGCTCCTCGGCGACCCCGAGCGCCACCAGATCCTCGTCGAGTGGAGCGGCGGGGCGATGGGCGGGCCGGCGACCGGCGAGCCGCGCGAGGGCGATCCGGAGCGGCGGTTCTACGTCCTCCAGGCCGACCTCGAGCCGCTGCCGGTCGGCGCCGTCGGCGAGCTCTTCGTCGGCGGCTCCGGCGCCGTGCGCGGCTTCGACGCCGACCCCGCGCGCACCTCGGCGCGCTTCCTCCCCGATCCCTTCGCCGCCGAGCGCGGCGAGCCCGGCGCGCGGCTCTATCGGACCGGCGAGGAGGCGCGCCTGCGCCCCGACGGGCGGATCGAGATCGTCGGCCGCGACGACGGCGCCGCGGCCGCCGTCGACCTCTCGCCGCTCGCTCCCCTCCTCGCCGCCGCCGCGACCGCGGCGCTGCCGGCCATCCCGCCGGCGGACCGCGAGCAGCCGCTCCTCCTCTCCTTCGCCCAGCGGCGGCTCTGGTTCCGCGACCGCTTCGATCCCGATAGCCCGTTCGAGCAGCTCGCGGCGGCCTGGCGCCTGCGCGGCCCGCTGTCGCTCCCGACGCTCGCCGCCAGCTTCGCCGAGGTCGTCCGCCGCCACGAGATCCTGCGCACCACCTTCACCGCCGAGTCGCGCGAGCCGCGGCAGCGGATCGCGCCGCGGTCGTCCGCCGGCCTCGAGCTCGCCGATCTCGCGGGGCTGCCCGAGGCCCGCCGCGAGGGCGAGCTCCGGCGGCAGCTCGGTCGCGGCGGCGCTGGCCTCTTCGACATCGAGCTGGGGCCGCTCTGGCGGGCGGCCCTCCTCCGCCTCGGCGACGAGGACCACGTCCTCTTCCTCGCCATGCACCGCATGACGGCCGACCGCCGCTCGCTCGCCATCCTCGCCGGCGAGCTCGGCGCGATCTACGCCGCGGCCGTCGATGGACGGCCGTCGCCGCGTGCCGGGCGGCCCATCCATTTCGCCGACTTCGCCGCCTGGCAGCGCTCCTGGTCGAGCGGCGAGAATCTCGCCGCCCAGCTCGCCTTCTGGCGGCGGCAGCTCGGCGAGGCGCCGCCGCTCCTCGATCTCGCCGCCGACCGGCCGCGGCCGCCGGTGCTCGGCCCGCGCGGCGGCCGGCGAGAGCTCACCGTGCCGCGCGGTGTCGCATTCGCCCTCGCGCGGCTGGCGAGCGATGCCGGGGCGACGCCGTCGATCGCGCTGCTCACCGCCTTCCAGGTCCTCCTGGCGCGCACCAGCGGCGAGAGCGACATCGCCGTCGGCACCGCGCGGGCGGGGCGCGAGCCGGCCGAGACCGAGCGGCTGATCGGCCCCTTCGCCGACACCCTGGTCGTCCGCGCGCAGCTGGCGGACGGGACGAGCTTCGAAGGCGCCCTCCGCCAGGTGCGCGATGCGGCGCTCGCCGCCGAGGCGCACCGGCACATCCCCTTCGCCCAGCTCGTCGAGGAGCTCCACCCGCAGCTCACCCGCCGCCCCGTCCCGCTCCTCCAGGCGAGCTTCGCCTTCGACGCCGCTCCCGACGGTGCGCACGAGCGAGGCTTCCCGGGCGCTCTGCGGGTCGAGCCGCTCGCGGCGGGACCGCCCACCGCCGGGCTCGATCTCGGCCTCACCCTGCGGCAGACGGAGGGCGGCCTCGCCGGTGAGCTCACCTGGAGCGCCGAGCTCTTCGACCCGGCGACCGCCGAGCGCCTGGCCGGCCACCTCGCCAACCTGCTGGCGGGCATCGCCGCCGATCCCGCCGCCAGCCTCGACGAGCTCCCGCTCCTCGGCGAGGCCGAGCGCCGGCAGCTCGCCGCCTGGGGCGCCGCGGAGTCCGCCGCCCCGCTCGGCCGCACCATTCCCGAGCTCTTCGCCGCCTGCGTCGAGCGCCGCCCCGATGCCGAGGCGCTGGTCTTCGGCGGCGAAAGGCTGACCTACGCCGACCTCGACCGGCGCGCCAACGGCCTCGCCCGGGCGCTCGCCGGCCGCGGCGTGCGCGCCGGCAGTCTGGTGGCCATCCTCGCCGGACCGTCGGTCGACTTCGTCGTCGCCGCCCTGGCGACTCTCAAGGCCGGCGGCGCCTACGTGCCGCTCGACCCGGGCTATCCACAGGGGCGGCTGGACTTCATGCTCGCCGACACCGCCGCCTCCGTGGTTCTGCTGCCGGGCGGCGCGGCGGCCGACCGCCTCGCCCCCGGCGTCGAGCTCCTGCGCATCGACGGCGCGGTGCCGACAGCGACGGCAGCGACGGCAGCGACGGCAGCGCCGGCGGCGACGGGACCGATCGCCGGCCCGCCCGACGGCGATCTCGCCTACGTCATCTACACCTCCGGCTCGACCGGCCAGCCGAAAGGCGTGGCGGTGCCGCACCGCGCGGTGGTGCGGCTGGTGCTCGGCACCAACTACGTCGAGCTGGGCGAGGGCGAGCGCGTCGGCCACGCCTCGACCGTCGCCTTCGACGCCGCCACCTTCGAGATCTGGGGCCCGCTGCTCTCCGGCGGCTGCGTGGTGGAGATCCCGCGCCAGGTGCTGCTCTCGCCCGGCCAGCTCGGCGCGGCGATCGGCGAGCTCGGCATCACCACCCTCTTCCTCACCACCGCCCTCTTCAACCAGGTGGCGCGCGAGGCGCCGAAGACCTTCCAGCCGCTGCGCAACCTGCTCTTCGGCGGCGAGGCGGCCGACCCCTTCGCCGTCCGGCGGGTGCTCGCGGCCGGCGCTCCCGGCCGGCTGCTGCACGTCTACGGGCCGACGGAGAGCACCACCTTCGCCCTCTTCCACCGCGTCGTCCGCGTCGCCGAGGACGCCGCGACCGTCCCCATCGGACGGCCCGTCGCCGGCACCAGCCTGCACCTCCTCGACCGCCATCTGCGGCCGGTCCCGGTCGGCGTCGAGGGCGAGATCCTCCTCGGCGGCGACGGCCTCGCCCGCGGCTACCTGAACCGCCCCGAGCTCACTGCCGAGCGCTTCGTCCCCGATCCCAACGGCGCCCCCGGTTCCCGGCTCTACCGCACCGGCGACCTCGGCCGCTTCCGCGCCGGCGGCACCCTCGACTTCGCCGGCCGCACCGACGACCAGGTGAAGCTGCGCGGCTTCCGCGTCGAGCCGGGGGAGGTCCGCAGCCTGCTGCTGCTCCACCCGTCGGTGCGCGACGCCGCCGTCGTCGCCACCGCCGCCGGGCTGCCGGACCGCCAGCTGGTCGCCTACGTCGTCGGCGCCGCCGGCCGCGAGCCCGACGAGAGCGAGCTCCAGCGCTTCCTCGCCGCGCGGCTGCCGGAGCACATGCTGCCGGCGGCCTGCGTGGCGCTCGACCGCCTGCCGCTCACCCTCGGCGGCAAGCTCGACCGCCGCGCCCTGCCGCCGCCCGATCCCGACCGGGCGCGCGGCGGCCGCTCGCACGTCGCCCCGCGCACGCTGGTCGAGGAGATGCTCGCCGGCCTCTGGGCGGAGCAGCTCGGCCGCGACCGCGTCGGCATCCACGACGACTTCTTCGAGCTCGGCGGCCACTCGCTGCTGGCGGCGCAGATCGTCTGGCGGGCGGCGAAGATGTTCCAGGTCAGCCTGCCGGTGACGACGCTCTTCGAGAGCCCCACGGTCGCCGATCTCGCCGCCGCCCTCGAGGGGGCGATGAGCGGCGCCGGGCAAACCGAGCTGCCGCCGATCCGCGGCGCCGCGCGCGGCGGCCACCTGCCGCTCTCCTTCGCCCAGGAGCGGCTGTGGTTCCTCGCCCAGGCGGCTCCCGGCGAAATCACCTACAACATGCCGTTCTCGGTCCGCCTGCAGGGCCGCCTGGCGACCGCGGTGCTGGCGCGGACGATGAGCGAGATCGTCCGCCGCCACGAGATGCTGCGCACCACCTTCCCCGCCCCCAAGGGGCGCCCGCGGCAGCAGATCCAGCCGCCGCCCGCCTGGGAGCTGCCGCTGGTCGACCTGCGGCGCCTGCCGGAGGGAGCGGCGGAGGCCGAGGCGCGCCGCATCGACCGCGGCGAGGCGGCGCGGCCGTTCGACCTCGCCCGCGAGCTGCCGCTACGCACCGTCCTCGTGCGGCTGGGCGACGAGACCCATCAGGTGCTCTTCACCATGCACCACATCGCGAGCGACGGCTGGTCGATGGGTGTCCTCATCCGCGAGGTGCGCGAGATCTACAACGCCTTCTGGCACGGCGAGCCCTGCCCTCTCGCGCCGCTGGCGGTGCAGTACGCCGACTTCGCGGCTTGGCAGCGCGATTGGCTGTCGAGCGAGGGGCTCGCATCCCACCTCGCCTACTGGCGCCGCCAGCTCGCCGGCGCCGACGCCGACCTCGGGCTCCCCCGGCGCTCGGCGCCGCCGGCGGCGGGGCCGCGCGAGGCCGCGGTCGAGCTCAGCCTGCCGCCGGCCCTCGTCGCCGAGCTGACGGCGCTCGGCCGCCATCAGGGGGTGACGCTTTTCATGACCCTCCTCGCCGGCTTCCAGGCGCTGCTCTACCGCTACGGCGGCAGGGCCGGCCTCTGCCTCGGCACCCCCATCTCCGGCCGCAACCGTCCCGAGCTACGCGGCCTGATCGGCTTCTTCGTCAACATGCTGGTCCTCCGCGCCGACCTCGCCGGCGACCCCGGCTTCAGCGATTTGCTGCGCCGGGTGCGCGAGACGGCCCTCGCCGCCTACGTGCACCAGGAGCTCCCCTTCCAGATGCTGGTCCACGAGCTGCGGGGCGAGCGCGAGGGCACCCAGGCGCCGCTCTTCCAGGCCGCCTTCGCCCTCGAGGAGGACGAGCGCGAGCCGCTCGACCTCAAGGGGCTGGCCCTCGAGGCGACCGACGACGTGGGGAGCGCCGCCAAGTTCGAGCTGCTGCTCCGCCTGCGGCGGGCCGGCGCCGGCCTCGACGGCGTCCTCGTCTACTCGACCGCGGCGCTCGACGGCGCGCTGATCGCGACCCTCGCCCGCCAGTACGTCAACCTGCTGCGCTCCGTCGCCGCCGAGCCCGGCATCCGACTCGACGCGATCCCGCTGGAGGACGAGCCGGGCGCCACCGACGACCCGCGCCCGCCAGCCCTCCGCCACGACGAGATCGAGGAGTTCCGCTTCGAGCTCTGACCAGGAAGGCCGCCCGCCGCGCCGCGGCCGCGCTCCGTAACAAATCGCTGGAACAGGCCGCCCTTGGACTGTAGATGAGCGGCGCGCGTCTCCCGGCGGAAACGCCGAGGAGAGGCGCGCCGCGACAACCACGGGGCGCCGGGCTGCTACGATCGCCCGCACCGATGCATCAACCCCGCCTGCAAGGAGGCAACGACCGATGAAGACACGGCGAGTCTCACCCGTTCTCCTCAGCCTCGCTCTCGGCTTCGCTCTGCTCGGCCCTGTCCAGGCATCGCCGAAGACCGAGATCAAGGGAGCGGCGATCCTCGATCACCCCTGCGGCAAGGTCGCCGTCCAGCACATGGGCCTCGTCCACGCCGGCAAGATGGAAGAGGCGACGAAGCTCGGCACGAAAGAGGTGCAGGACGGCTGGAAGGCGATGCCCGCCAAGGACCGCACGATGATGACCGGCATGATGAAGGAGATGTCGGAGCCGACGGCGCAATTCTCGGCCGAGATCAAGACCGGCGGGCTCCTCGTCGTCGAAGGCGCCGGCGCCACGCTGACCGTCAAGAAAGAGCACAAGGACGCCAACGGCAGCAGCTCGGAGACCTGGACGCAGAAGTACGCGCTCGACAACGGCAGGTGCCTGATCTCGCGCTAGGCACGTCGTCCCCTTGGCGAGCCCGCGGCAGCGGTCGCCGCCGGACCGGCGCTACGGCGGCCGCGGGCTCGGATCGTCCCCCTTGACTCATCGAGAGCCGCCGAGCGGTCGCGCAGCCCGCCGATTCAATCGATCGCCCGCCGATCGAGCTCGTAGCTCGCCGATGCGATGTCTAGGCTGCCGATTGGACCGGCTCGTTCGCCGATCGAATCCGTCGCTCGCCAAGTCGATCCGTAGCCCGCCGATTCACTCGGCAAGCCCGCCGACGTGATTCCCAGCTCGCCAAGCGGATTCGTAGCCCGCCGAAGCGATCGGCCGGCCGCCGGCGGGCGCAGACCCGACCTGCCGCGCGGTGCAGGGCGCGGCGAGCCTCAAGCCCGTACCGGCAGCGGAGTGCACCTCCCCGGTGCAGATCTGCGGCGAGGGACGCTTCAGCGGCGGCCTCACCGGGAGCTTTTCCTCCGTGCTCTTCACCCTGACGCCGACCGCCGACGCCACGGGCGTGCTCAGGGCGGTGCGGACGTTCGTCGACCCGACCGGGGGAGGCATCCTCTACCTCGGGCAGATCTGCGTGCCGTAGCCGCGCGGACCTCTGGGCGGCGGCCGGCGGGAGGCCGAGCGAGCCGCCCGGCTCCGGCCGGCGATCGCGAACCAGCTAGCGGCCCGTCTCGATCAGCAGGCGCTCAAAGCCCGGATGCCGGAGCAGGAGAAGGTACGACAACGACACCGGCACGGCAGGCTGGCACCTGGGTTGCTGTTCCGCTTCGCCAGATCGCATTCCTAGCAAGGAGAGCTCGGTGAGGCAGAGGTCTTCAGCTCCCGTTCCCCATTGCGCTTCGGCCTGGAGGTCGGCTCCGCCGAACTCTCTGACACCGAAGCCCGTACGGAAAACTGGAGCCAAGCTCTTCAAACGGTTGGAGCAGGTGGCGCTCCCGCTCATCCTGGCTGCCATCCTCGCCCCGGGTCCGGCCGCGGCGATCGTCGTCACGCCGCCCAGCCCGGAGGCCGAGACGCTGGCGAGAGACCGGTTGCTTCGGGCGGAGGCGGAGATCGCCGTGCGGCTGCGCCAGAGCGGCGGCGACCCGCGGATCGGGGTGGAGCTCGGCGCGATCCTCGGCAGCGAGCGGGCTTGGCAGCTGCGCCATCCGTCCACCGCCATCGTGCAGGCGATCGCCGCCGCCCGCGATCCCGCGGCGCTCGCTCTCGCGATCGTGCACGACGGGTTCCCGAGCGATGAGAGCTATCTGACCGATGCGCTCTTGGCAGCCCTCGCCGTGGTGCCGGGCCGGACGCCTCTCTGGCTCGAGGCGGCGAGGGTTTCGCTCGATCCCGCCGCTCGCGTCGCCTTCCTCGGCCGGGCGATCGAGAGCCTGCCCAAGGATCTCCTCGCCCCACCCACGGCGCTGCCGGAGGCCGCGATCGAGGCCGAGCGGCTCGATCGCCTGCTCGACGCCGGGCTCGCCCGAGAGGCGCTCACCGAATTCGATCGGCTGCCCGCCGCGCTCCGCGAGCCCATCGCCGCGGGCGAGATCGCAGCCGTCGAAGTGGACGGCATCGCCGTGCCGGTGGCAGGAGATCTCCGGCTGAAGCTCGCCCTGGCGCGCCTCATCTCCGGCGACGACGCCGGCGCCCGCACCCTCCTCGCGCGCTCCCCCGGTTCCACCTGGCGAGCGGACGGACCGCTCCTTGGCGTCGACATCGGCTCAGGGTTCGACCCGCGCGCCGAGCGGACGCTCGCCGAGAGCTGGCTCGGCTCGCCAACGGAGGACGATCCCTTCCAGCAGCTCGCCGGGATGGCGAGAGCAGCCCAGTTCTGGAAGTCGGCCCTCGGCCTCGCCGCCTTCGGCCGCCTGGCCGAGCGGCAGGGCTATCCGGCGCTCGCGGCGTTCGCCTGGAGCCGGGCGGCAGAGGAGCTCGAGGCCGAAAGCGCCTTCTCCGTGGAGGGCTCGAAGCTGTCCCCGCCCGAGATCGCGCGAGCCGCCGCCGCCATCCATGCCGCCATCGCAGCGCAGACGCGCGCAGCCCATGCCGCCGCAGCCGCGGCCGTTTCCGCGGCCGGCGGCGATCCCCGCTCGCGTTTGGCGAAATGGAGGCACTGCCCCGGTTTCGTCCATTCAGAGTTGACGATCGATCTCTTCGCACTCGACCACGAGGGCCGCCGCGGTCTCGTCTTCTGGTCTGCAGGGGATGAGAGGGGCGGCCTCCAGCTCGAAAAGCGCGACGGGGTTTGGACCGCCAGCAGCGCCTTCGGCGATGACGCGGGCTTCGATCGCGACGGCTACCTGCGCTCCTGCAAAGGAAAATCGGCCGCTGTGCGAGCGCGTCGGCTCGCCCAGCTCTACGGGCTCGATCGTTTCATCCCCAAGTGACGGGCCGGGGACAAGCCGCTCCATCACCTCGGCGCCATCAGAGCCTCTGACGAATAACGGCTGCGCCTACTGAAAATACCCGACCACATCCACCAGCAGATGCGCCGCGCCGCCGCTCCCCGCGAGGTCGGCGCGGAAGGCGATGGTGCCGTCGGCGGCGAGGGGGAGGATGGCGTTGTTGGCTCGGGTCTGGTTGGTTCCGAAGTTGACGGCGCTGGCGAGGGGAATGGCGGCGCCTCCGGGGTAGGCGCGGAGGTCTCCGGTGCGGTTGGGGGCGACGACGGTGAGGTTGACGGCGACGGCGGTGGCGGTCTGCGGCACGCCGCAGATGCCGGCCAGGGTGACGCTTCGCTCGCCTCCGGCGGCCAAGGCCGGGCCGCCGTAGGGGCCGGCCCCGTTGCGGGTGTCAACGGCTCGGCAGGGGACGACCGTGTAGTAGTCGGCGGCGGCGGGCGCGGCGACGTCGGTGACCGCGAGCGTCGCCGAGCGCGCCGGGAGGGAGAGCGCCAGGGCTCCGGCGGCGGGCGTCGCGGAGCCCGCGGCGGCCAGCCGGTGGGTGGGGTCGAAGCGGTAGAGCGTCGCCGGCTGGCCGAGGCCGCCCGGGATGGAGATCGAGGCCTGGCGAGCGACGGTGTCCTTGTTGAAGAGGAGCAGGTAGAGGCGGGTGCCGGCGCCGCGCACGGCGTAGGCGCCGACCGCGTCGACGTCCGCCGAGAGCGCACGGACGCTGTCGCCGGCGACCTGGGCGCCGAGGCCGTCATAGTTGAGGTAGAGGAGGAAGGAGTCCTCCACCCGCGAGCCGTCGGCCGGGGCCACCCAGCGGGTGGCGAGGTCGACGCCCTCGCGGCCGAAGATGGCGAGCGCCTCGGCCTGGGCGAGGGCGGAGGAGGGGCCGTCGTCGTTCCCCCAGTTGTACTCGCTGATGGCGAGCCCGGCGCCGGGGAGGCGGGTGGCGATCCACGCCTTCATGCGCGGGATGAGGTCGACCGGCTGGCCGATCCACGACTCGTCGACGTAGGTGGGATCGTAGAGGCCCTTGAGCGAGCGCAGGCGGAGGGCCGAGGTCGCCGCCGACTCGTCGGAGCTCAGGGCGACGTTGTTTCCCTGCGGATAGTAGTGGATGTCGAGGTCGTCGACCAGGCGGAGGCCGTGCGCCGACTGGTAGTCGGCCACCTGCTTCAGATACCAGTCGAGGAGGTCGAGGTTGCCGTGGGCGGCGCGGTCGGCGCCGGCCGAGCAGCCGTCCGCCGCCGAGAAGAAGTAGGCGCACCACCCCCACACCACCGGCCCGAGGACGCGCGCGCCGGCGTCCTGGGCCTTGATCGCCGCGGCGTAGGCGCTCGTCGTCTGCCACAGCTCGTCGTAGGTGGTCGCCTGCGGATGGACGTCGCGCTGGGTGCTGTTCCACAGCATCGGCTCGTTGTCGAGGGCGAAGTAGCGCACGCCGCCGGCGGCGGCGGTGCCGGTGCGCGCGGCGATGTGGGCCATCCAGGCGGTGTCGAAGGGCGGCCCGACGACGCGCGAGGTGTCGCGCGGATCGTTGCCGGTGATCGGCGTGCCGTCGGGGCGGTTGCCGTTGCCGGTGTCGGGGTTGCACCAGGAGGCGCCGCCGGTCGCCGTGCACTCGGTCTGCTGGGCGGGACCGTACTTGGCGACCGAGAAGCCCCAGCGCCGCTGGCGGTCGATGGGCGCCCAGCCGATGGTCGGCAGAGTGATGAGCGGCGCGCCGCCGGCGGCGCGGGTGACGTCGATGAAGTGGTCGGCGGACGAGCCGTCGGGGAGCGCCGCCGGGTTCGCGTTGGCCTCCTCGATGCTGTAGAAGAACCAGTCGCTGGCGTGGTTCGAGATGTCGTCCTGCCAGGAGTAGCGGCTCGTCGAGTTGCCGCCCCAGCGGCGGATCGGCCAGCGCAGGCGCGCCGCCTGCGCGTCGCTGCCGAAGCTGACGCCGTAGACGAGCGGCGAGATCGGGTGCCGGTCGGCCGCCGGATCGACGGCGACGTTGACCGTCGGCGGGGTGACCGCGGCCGCCGGCGCCGCGAGCAGCAGAGAGAAGAGAACGGCCAACGGGGCCACGAGGATCAGGGCCGGGACCCAGGCGGTCCGCGCGGCGCGGCGGCGTCTCGAGACGTTCGGTGCGGGCATGGCGGATCAGCTCGCCAAAGCATAGCAAAGTTTCGATACTGATCCGGAAGCTGCCGTTCCGCGCTCGCCGCCGGCGCCGTGCCGCCGCGATACTCTCGCCGCCGGTGCCCGCCGCCGCCGACCTCCACGTCGTCCTGGTCTCCCCGGAGATCGCCTGGAACACCGGCAACGCCGGGCGCACCTGCCTCGCCGCCGGCGCCCGCCTCCACCTCGTCGAACCGCTCGGCTTCTCGCTCGACGACCGGCGGGTGCGCCGCGCCGGGCTCGACTACTGGCCGCGGGTCCATCCCCGAGTGTGGTCCGGCTGGGAGGCGCTCGCGGCGGCGCTGCCGGAGCTCGGCGAGCCGTTCTTCTTCAGCGCCGAGGCCGACCGCGAGCTGTGGAGCGTGCGCTTCCCGCCGCGCGCCGTCCTCGTCTTCGGCCGCGAGAGCGTCGGCCTGCCGGCGGCGATCCGCGACGCCCACCGCGACCGCCTGCTGCGCATCCCGATGGCCGATCCGGAGCTGCGCTCGCTCAACCTCTCGACGGCGGTGGCGCTGGGGCTCTACGAGGTGCTGCGCCAGCGGCGGGAAGCGAGGACCGCGGAGGGCGCGACCTGACGCCGGCCGCGAAACCGAAATCGCGGCGCTCCGTAGTGTCGAGCGCCGGGGAAACCCGGCGCGTTCCAAATCCCCGCCGGGGATGACCCGGCGCGATCTGAGATCTCAAGGAGAGCCTTCATGGACACCGAGAACCCCCGCCCGCCCGCCGGCTTCCTGGCGCGCTTCCTGCGCGCGCCGATCGAGGCGCGCTCCTACGCCAACCTGCTCTACCTCGCCCTCTCCTTCCCCACCGGCCTCGCCTACTTCGTCTTCCTCACCGTCGGCCTGTCGCTCGGCTTCGGCCTCGTTATCGTCTGGATCGGCGTGCCGATCCTCGCCCTCGTACTCGCCGTCAGCTTCGGCCTCGCCGCGGCCGAGCGGCAGCTCGCCATCCACCTGCTCGGCGCCCGAGTGCCGCCGATGGCGGAGCCGGCGGCTGCCGGCGCCACGCTCTGGCAGCGCTGCCGCACCTTCCTCGGCAACCCGGTCACCTGGAAGGGAATGGGCTATCTGGCGGTCAAGTTCCCGCTCGGGCTCGCCTGCTTCGTCGTCCTCGTCACCTTCGGCGCCGTCGCCGGGGCGCTCCTCGCCACGCCCTTCCTCTATACCTGGACGCCGATCGAGATGTTCGGCCGGCCGGTCGACAGCCTCGGCGCGGCGCTCGCCTGCGGCGTCGGCGGCGCCGCGCTCGCCCTCGTCAGCCTCAACCTCTTCAACGTCATCGCCGCCGGCTGGCGGCAGCTCGCCCGCACTCTCCTCGGCAGCCCGCGCTTC
Source organism: uncultured Acidobacteriota bacterium (assembly GCA_963755825.1). GTDB lineage: Bacteria > Acidobacteriota > Thermoanaerobaculia > Multivoradales > UBA5704 > DATBQN01. The sequence continues at coordinate 722,843 of CAVWLA010000003.1, forward strand.
GCCGGCGCGGCGCCGGCCACCGGAGCGGTCGCCGCGGCGATCTGAGGCGATCGGCGAGCGGCCGCCGTCAGCCGCTCGCCGCGGCGTTCCGATCCCCCCTCCCGCTCCCCGTTTCCCGGCCGCTCGCGCGGCACCTCGAGAGGCGCTCCAAAGGCATGCTGAAGCTACCATTTGAGCGATCGCTGGTACGTCTGGCGTGCGCGAGTCCTTGTGTTAATCTTTTCGCACCGCGAAGCATTCGTCACCCTGCCGAACGGTAGGGCTCCGTCGAGCCCAACCGCGGGGGATGAAGGAGCTTGAGAGCTGGGCTCCGCGCGCGCAAGCGCACCTCGTGCGAGTCGATTTCGGCAGGGCAGCGGGAGGAGATTCTGATGCGCTCGAACACCCTGGCCCGCGGCCTCGCCGCCGGGTTGCTGGCCCTCGTCCTCGCCCCCGCCGCAAACGCCGCCACCTCCGAGTTCAAGGTTCTCCTCGACCTCGACGATCAGCCGGGCACCGGCTGCACCGTCAGCACGGTGTCCGGCAACTTCACGGGCGTCGAGGAGATCCTGGTGACGACGGTCGACACCAGCACCACGCCGCCCATGGTGACGGGGGTCGCCAAGCAGGCCTGCACGGTCCCGGCGAGCAACACCTTCGGCGCGCCGGTGCCGATCGCCAGCCCCTTCGCGCCGCCATGGGCGGTGGGGATCGGCAACGGCACGGGCGGCTCGGGGACGGTCGAGACGTATCTGCCGTCGGCCGGCCTGACCTTCGGCCAGACGATCCGGCTGGGCTTCATCTCCGACATCGTCGGCGGTGGCGGCGACGCGATGCTGACGACGGACGGCACGCGCACCGGCGCTCCCATCCTCTTCCAGGCGGCGGCGACCCCCGAGGTCCCCATGCTCGGCGCGGCGGGCCTGGCGCTCCTCGCGGTCCTCCTCGCCGGCGGCGCTCTCCTCCTCCTCCGCCGCCGCGGCGCCAACCGCGGCGTCATCGCCGCCCTCCTGCTGCTCAGCCTCGGCCTCGGCGCCGCCTCCGCGGCGATCGTCCCCGACGGCGTCATCACCGACTGGGCGGGGGTCAACCCCATCGCCACCGACGTCTCGGGCGACGCGCCGATCGACGCCGACCTCGTCGCCGGCTTCGCCAAGCGCGAGGGGAACAACTTCTTCTTCCGCTTCGACGCCCTCTTCGCGGCGACGCCCCACGCCGTCAACGACACCTACGACGCGGCGATGGACACCCCGCTCACCGTGCCGGCGCCGGGCGTGCTCGCCAACGACACCGGCGGCGGCCTCATGGCAACGGTGCAGACCGCGGCGCCGACGACCCAGGGCGGCAGCGTGACGCTCGCCGCCGACGGCAGCTTCACCTACACGCCCGCCGCCGGCTTCTCGGGCGACGACACCTTCAACTACACGATCACCAACCCCAAGGGCACCTCGTCGGCGACGGTCACCATCCACGTCAACGCGCGGCCGATGGTCACCGCGACGACGCCGGCGAACGGCGCCACCGGCGTCTCGCTGACCAACCCCATCACGATCACCTTCAACGAGCCGGTCCACGCGACGACCGGAGCCTTCACGCTGCAGTGCCCGACCGGCACGCCGGAGACCTTCACCGTCTCGCCGACGCTCCCCGGCAACGCGACCACCTTCACGCTGCAGCCCACCGCGCCGCTGCCGGCGTCGACGGCCTGCACGGTGACCGTGGTCGCCAGCCACGTGACCGACGTCGCCCACGGCAACCTGATGGAGGCGAACTACGCCTTCACCTTCACCTCGGACACGCCGCCCTCGGTCACCGCGACGACGCCCGCCAACGGCGCCACCGGCGTCGATCCGGCGGCCGACCTGACGGTCACCTTCAGCCAGCCGGTGAGCGCCAGCGCCTCGTCGTTCACCCTCGCCTGCCCGACCGGCACGCCGGAGGCGTTCACCGTGCCGACCGCCTCGCCGGCGACGACCTTCACCCTCCATCCGACGAGCCCGCTGCCGACGCCGGTCACCTGCACGGTGACGGTGCTCGCGGCGCAGGTGGCGGACGCCGCCGGCACCCATCCGACCGCCAACTTCGCGTGGAGCTTCACCACCGCCCCGGCGCCGACGGTGACCTCGACGACGCCCGCCAATGGCGCCGTCAACGTCAGCCCGTCCGCCACCGTGACGGTCAACTTCAGCGAGTCGGTCAACGTCACCGGCACGGCCTTCAAGCTCGAGTGCCCGAGCGGCACGCCGGTCGCCTTCACGGTCGCCCCGGCGTCGCCCGCGGCTAGCTTCGTGCTGACGCCGAGCGCGCCGCTGCCGACCGGCGTCACCTGCACGGCGACGGTCGTCGCCAGCCAGGTCACCTCGGTCAGCACCAACCAGCACCTCGGGGCCGACGACGTCGTCTCCTTCACCATCGACACGCCGCCGACGGTCACCTCGACGGTGCCCGCCAACGGCGCCAGCGGCGTCGACCCGGCGACCACGGTGACGGTCACCTTCAGCAAGCAGGTCAGCGTGACGGGCACGGCCTTCGGCCTCAACTGCGGCTCGCCGGTCGCCTTCACCGTCACCCCGGCCTCGCCGGCGACCGCCTTCACCCTCCATCCGACGTCGCCGCTGCCGGCCGGCGCCACCTGCACCCTGACCGTCACCGCAACCCAGGTGACCGACACCTCGGCGGGGCAGCAGATGGCGGCCGACTTCTCGGCCTCGTTCAGCGTCCACACGGCGCCCTCGGTGACCAGCGTGACGCCGGCGAACGGCGCCACCAACGTGCCGCTCAACTCGACGGTGACGATCGCCTTCAGCGAGTCGGTCAGCGTCACCGGCACGGCCTTCAAGCTCGAGTGCCCGAGCGGCACCCCGGTCGCCTTCACCGTCACCCCGGCATCGCCGGCGACCACCTACACCCTGCACCCGACGGCCAACCTGCCGGGCGGCACGGCCTGCACGGTGACCGTCGTCGCCGCGCAGGTGAGCAACTCCCTGGCTCAGCACCCGGCGGCCGACTTCACCGCCACCTTCAACACCGACGTGCCGCCGACGGTCACCAGCACCTCGCCGACCAACGGCGCCCCGGCGGTGCCCATCGCCAGCACGGTGACGATCAACTTCAGCGAGTCGGTCAACGTCACCGGCACGGCCTTCAAGCTCGAGTGCCCGAGCGGCACCCCGGTCGCCTTCACCGTCACCCCGGCCTCGCCGGCGACGAGCTTCACCCTCCATCCCACCAGCCCGCTGCCGGCGCCCACCACCTGCACGGTGACCGTCGTCGCCAGCCAGGTGACCAACACCACCGCCGCCTCGCACCTGGCGGCAGATTTCGTCTTCTCCTTCACCACCAACGCGCCGCCGACGGTGACCTCGACGGTGCCGGCCAACGGCACCGCCAACGTCCTGCCGACGAGCACGGTGACGGTCAACTTCAGCGAGTCGGTCAACGCCGCCGCCGGCGCCTTCACCCTCAACTGCGGCAGCGCCGTCCCCTTCACTGTCTCGCCGGCCTCGCCGGCGGCCTCGTACGTCCTCACGCCGACGTCGCCGCTCCCCGCCGGCGCCACCTGCACGCTCACGGTCGTCGCCGCCAACGTCACCGACGTCGACGCCGGCCAGCACCTCACGCCGGGCGACTACACGGCCTCGTTCACGGTCGACGTGCCGCCGATGGTCACCGCGGTCGTCCCCGCCAACGGCGCCACCGCCGTCGACCCGACGACCACCGTGACGGTCGACTTCAGCAAGGCGGTCAACGTCAGCGGCTCGTCCTTCACGCTCGAGTGCCCGACCGGCACGCCGATCGCCTTCACCATCACCCCGGCCTCGCCGGCGACCTCGTTCGTCCTCCACCCGACGGCGAGCCTGCCGGGCGGCGCCGTCTGCACCCTGACCGTCGTCGCCAGCCAGGTCGCCGACACCACCGCCGGCCAGACCATGGCGGCCAATTTCACCTCCTCGTTCACCGTCGACACGCCGCCGGCGGTCACCTCGGTGACGCCGGCGAACGGCGCCATCAACGTGCCGCTCAACTCCACCGTGACGATCGACTTCAACAAGCAGGTGAACGTCAACGCCAGCTCCTTCAAGCTCGAGTGCCCGAGCGGCACGCCGGTCGCCTTCACCGTCACCCCGGCGTCACCCGCCAGCGCCTTCACCCTGACGCCGACGGCGAGCCTGCCGGGCGGCACCGCCTGCACGGTGACGGTGGTCGCCGCCCAGGTCACCGACACCACCTTCAACCAGCACCCGGCGGCGGACTTCACCTCGACCTTCACCACCGACACGCCGCCGACGGTGACCTCGACGGTGCCGGCGAACGGCGCCACCGGCATCGATCCCGCCCAGAACATCACGGTCAACTTCAGCAAGCCGGTCACCGCCACGGCGAGCGCCTTCACCCTCGAGTGCCCGACCGGCACGCCGATCCCCTTCACCGTGCCGACCAGCTCGCCGGCGAGCTCGTTCAACATCCATCCGACGAGCCCGCTGCCGGCGCCGGCGACCTGCACGGTGACCGTCGTCGCCTCGCAGATCTCCGACGCCATCGGCACCACGATGACCGCCGACTCCATGTGGAGCTTCACCACCGACGCGCCGCCGACGGTGACCTCGACGACGCCGGCGACCGGCGCCACCGCGGTGCTGCCCACCGCCACGGTGACCTTCAACTTCAGCAAGGCGGTCAACGTCACCGGCACGGCGTTCAAGCTCGAGTGCCCGAGCGGCACGCCGGTCGCCTTCACCGTCACCCCGGCCTCCCCCGCCAGCTCCTTCGTCCTCCACCCGACGGCGAACCTGCCGGCCGGGGTGACCTGCACGGCGACCGCGGTGGCGAGCCAGATCACCAGCGTCTCCTCCGGCCAGCACTTGTCGCCGGGTGACGTGGCGATCACCTTCACCATCAACACGCTCCCCACCGTCACCTCGACGGTGCCGGCCTCCGGCGCCACCAACGTCGATCCCAACACCACGGTGACGGTCAACTTCAGCGAGCCGGTCAACGTCACCGGCACCGCCTTCAAGCTCGAGTGCCCGACCGGCACGCCGGTCGCCTTCACCGTCACCCCGGCCTCGCCCGCCAGCTCCTTCGTCCTCCACCCGACGGCAAAGCTGCCGGGCGGCGTCACCTGCACGGCGACCGTCGTCGCCGCCCAAGTGACCGACGTCGACGCCGGCCAGCACATGGCGGCCGACTTCACGGCCAGCTTCAGCGTCCATCCGCTGCCGTCGGTCACCACGGTGGTGCCCGCCAACGGCGCCATCGACGTGGCGCTCAACGCGACGGTGACGGTCACCTTCAGCGAGTCGGTGAGCGTCACCGGCTCGGCCTTCAGCCTGCAGTGCCCGACCGGCACGCCGGTCACCTTCACCGTCTCGCCGGCCTCGCCGGCCACCAGCTTCACGCTGACGCCGACGGCCAACCTGCCGGGCGGCGCCGTCTGCACCCTGACGGTGGTCGCCAACCAGGTGACCAACTCCTTCGGCCAGAACATGGCGGCCAACTTCACCTCGACCTTCACCGTCGACACGCCGCCGACGGTCACCTCGACGACGCCGGCCAACGGCGCCGGCGGGGTCGCCGTCACCGCCACGGTGACGATCAACTTCAGCAAGTCGGTCACCGTCACCGGCTCGGCCTTCACCCTGCAGTGCCCGACCGGCACGCCGGTCACCTTCACCGTCACCCCGGCCTCGCCGGCGGCCTCCTACGTCCTCCACCCGACGGCCAACCTGCCCGCGGGCGTCACCTGCACCGGGACCGTCGTCGCCAACCAGGTGACCGACGCGGTGGGCACCCAGATGGCGGCCAACTACGTCTTCACCTTCAACGTCCCGCCGGTCGCCGTCGCCGACACCTACCCGGAGAACGTCATCGGCCACGTCTCGGTCAACTCGTCGCTGATCACCTATAGCGTCACCAGCAACGACATCTCGGCGGCGCCCTTCACCATCACCGCCTTCGACGCCACCACGGCGCACGGCGGCACGGTGACGATGACGACCTCGGGGGCCGGCATCGGGCAGTTCACCTACAACCCGCCGGTCGGCTTCACCGGCACCGACACCTTCACCTACACCATCTCGAACGCCGCCGGCAGCGGCACCGCCACGGTCAGCATGCCGATCGTCGGCCTCATCTGGTTCATCAACAACACGGCCTCGGCCGGCGACGGCAGGCTCTCCTCGCCGTTCAACAGCCTCGCCGCCTTCCAGGCGATCAACGACGGCGCCGCCGGCCATGGCGCCGCCAACCACAACATCTTCCTGTACCAGAGCGGCACCGACTACACCGGTCCGGTGACCCTCCTCGCCGGCCAGCGGCTGATCGGCCAGGACGCCACCGCCACCCTCGCCGCCATCACCGGCCTGACACCGGGGGCGAGCAGCGCGGCGCTGCCGGGGATGAACAGCGGCGACGCCACGATCGTCCGCATCACCAGCTCCGGCAACACCGTGACGCTCGGCACCAACAACACCGTCCGCGGCCTGACGCTCGGCAACTCGACCGGCACCGCCCTCACCGGCACGAGCTTCGGGACGCTCACCGTCCGCGACGCCTCGATCCTCACCAGCGGCAGCGCCATCAGCCTCAACACCGGCGTCCTCGATGCCATCCTCACCAAGGTCTCGTCGGCCGGGGGCACCCACGGCATCGCGCTCACCGCGACCACGGGCGGCCTCCAGGTGACCGGCGACGGCGCCTCCGATCCGGCCAACACCACGCGCGGCCGCACCACCGCCAAGAGCGGCGGCGGCACCCTCACCCTCGGCTCCGGCGGCACCATCACCGGCGCCACCAGCGCCGGCGTCCTGCTCTCGAACGCCGCCAACGTGACGCTGCGCAACATGACGATCACCGCCAACGGCAGCGGCATCAACACCGGCGGCGACGGCATCACCGCCTCGGCGGGAACCTCGGCCCTGATGCTCGACAACGACCAGATCACCAACCATGCCGGCAACTTCGGGCTCCACGGCACGACGATCAGCGGCCTGGTGGTGCAGCACACCGAGATCTCCGCCAACGCGACGGCGGCGGGGACCGAGGGGCCGGACGTCTGGGACGTCCGCTTCGACGACCTGACCGGCACCTCGTCGATCGCCAACTCGCTGTTCTTCAACTCGCGCGAGAACATCGTCGGCATGAACGAGGGGACGATCAACGCCAGCGCCGCGTTGAACTTGACCATCACCAACAGCGAGTTCCGCGACACCACGGTCGGCTCGCCGGGCAACGACGGCCTCTTCGTCAACGCCACCGGCAGCGCCAGCGTGTCGCTCAGCGTCTCGGGCAGCACCTTCCTGCGCGACGACTCCAACGCCTTCCAGTACAACGGCAACTCCAGCTCCGGCGGCGGCACCATCTCGGTCACCAACTGCACCTTCGACCAGAACGGCACCGCCATCAACATCGCCCATCAGGGCCTCGGCAAGACCCTCACCTTCGACGTCAACGGCAACGCGCTCAATCAGACGGTGGGCGGCCGCAACACCGCCATCAGCATCTTCCTCGGCGGCTCGTCGAGCGCCACGACGCTGCTCCAGGGCAAGGTGAGGAACAACACGGTGGGCAACAACACGGTCGCCAAGTCGGGCTCGAACTTCGGCAAGGGGATCGATCTTTTCGCCTCCGGCGCCGGCACCCTGACCGCCGCTGTGACCTCGAACACCGCGGTGCAGATCTTCGAGGACACCGCCTTCCGGGCGATCTCCTCGACGCACACCGGAACGATCAACGTGACGGTGACCGGCAACGACTTCGAGAGCCAGCCGAGCGGCATGGGCCTCGACGGCATCGACCTGATCGCCGGCGCCGTGCCGGCCGACACCGGCACCCTCTGCGTCAACATGTCGGGTAACGTCAAGGCGTTGGGCGACGCCAGCGCCGGAGGTTCGGGGATCTTCGCGGCGACCGAGGCCGGCACGCCGACGATCAACCTCCAGGGCTACGGCGGCGCCGCCAACAACACGACGCAGATCAACGCGTTCTTAAATGGCACGGCGACGACCGTGTCGCCCGCGACAGTCTCCTTCGTGGGAGCCGGGACGATCAAGGCGGCGCCCTCGGCGTGCCCGACCCCTCCGTAAGCGGCGAGGATCGAGAGGAGCCGCTCCACAGTCGCATCTGCTGTTGAATGCTGTCGAACCTAGGAGGCGATGATGGCAGAACCGTTTTTGTCGGAGATCCGGATCATGAGCTTCGGCTTTCCACCCAAGGGCTGGGCGACCTGTGACGGCCAGCTCCTGCCGATCAACCAGAATCAGGCCCTCTTCTCGCTGCTGGGAACGACCTACGGCGGCGACGGGCGGGTGAACTTCGGCCTCCCCAATCTGCAGGGGAGGACCGCCATCCACATGGGGAGCTCCCACACCCTCGGCGAGCGCGGCGGCGAGCAGGCGCACACCCTGTCGATCTCCGAGCTTCCGACGCACGTGCACAGCGCCATGGCCTCGACGCTCCCGGAGACCGATCCGAACGCCTCGCAGATCCCCCTGGGGCGCGTCTTCGAGTCACCCTCGGTACAGCTCTACAACGGACCGACGAACCTGACGTCGCTCATGCCCGGCACCCTCGCCAACGTCGGCGGCTCGCAGGCGCACCTCAACATGCAGCCGTTCCTGGTGCTGAACTTCAGCATCGCCCTGCAGGGCATTTTCCCCAGCCAGACCTAGAGGAGCCCGGACATGGCACAACCCTACGTTGGAGAAGTCCGCATGTTCGCCGGCAACTTCGCGCCGGCCGGCTGGATGTTCTGCGAAGGCCAGCTGCTGCCGATCTCGGAGTACGAGACCCTCTTCAACCTGATCGGCACGACCTATGGCGGCGACGGCCAGTCGACCTTCGCGCTCCCCGACCTGCGGGGGCGCCTGCCGCTGCATTTCGGCAACGGCTTCACCCTGGCGGAGACCGGCGGAGCGGAGACCGTCAACCTCACCGTGTCGCAGATCCCGGCGCACAGCCATCCGTTCCTGGCCAGCACCGACTTCGCGAGCCAGCGCAGCCCCACCAGCAACGTGCTCGCCCAGCTCAACAACGCGGAGCTCTACTCGGCGCTCCCCCCCACCTCCGCGCTGAACGCGGCGGCGGTGACCAGCACCGGCGGCAGCCAGCCGCACGACAACTTCCAGCCCTATCTCTGCGTCGACTTCATCATCTCCCTGTTCGGGATCTTCCCGAGCCAGACCTAGGAGCCAGCGACCATGGATCCATTCGTCGCCGAGATTCGCATCTTCCCGTTCAACTTCGCCCCCAAGGGCTGGGCGTTCTGCGATGGGCAGATCCTCCCCTTGAGCCAAAACACCGCGCTCTTCTCGCTCCTGGGGACGACCTACGGCGGAGACGGCAAGTCCAACTTCGCGCTGCCGAACATGCAGGGCAACGCGCCGATGCATCCGGGACAGGGCCCCGGCCTCTCGCTCCACGACCTCGGCGAGACCGGCGGCAGCGACACCGTGACCCTCCTCGAGTCGGAGATCCCGTCCCACAGCCACAACCTGATGGCGTCGCCGCAGCAGGCGCTCGTCCGCCAGCCGTCGCCCGCGGTCGGCCTCGGCCGCTCGTCCGGCACGCCGGCCTACAACTCGACGGTGACCGGCCTCGTCAACATGTCGGACAACAGCATCGCTCCGGCCGGCGGCGACCAGCCGCACAACAACCTGCAGCCCTACCTGACCCTCAACTTCTGCATCGCCCTGCAGGGCGTCTACCCGCCGCGCACCTAGGCGATCCGCTCCGCCGCTCTCGAGCCCGCTCGCCTTCCCGGCGAGCGGGCTCTCGTCGTTTTAGGCTCTTCGCTCCTGCGCGTCACAAGCCCTTGCAGCGATGTTCCATTGCGCCGGTGCGCTGCACCGAAAGGCCGGCGGCGTGTTAACATCCATACACATTTTTCCATAGGTCTAGTGCTCACTCCCCCGGTACGGGGCGCCGGCGCCGCCGGCGGATCGCGCGAAGGAAGCTCTCCATGCCGAAGCGCCTGCCGATCGTCGACGCCGCACCGCGCGGAGATCGCCTCCTCCTCCGCCGGCGCGATTTCCTTACCTTGAGCTCGGTGGGAGTCGCCGGCCTCTGGCTGGGCGGCCTCGGCCGGGCGGAAGCCGCAGTGGCCGCGGCTCCCGTCGTCCTCCCGGCGCGCCCGATGTCGCTCGGGTATCTCGAGGGCAGCGACCAGCTGCCCAACGTCATCTACCTGCCGAGGTCCGTCCTGCTGCCGTCGACGGCTCCCCGCGCCGGCAGCCCGGCGAACGGCATCCTCAACGAGGTCACCGCCGCCGACGGCCTGCCGGGAGGCGACACCGAGCTGGTGGGGAAGCCCTTCCGGATGAAGGTCCACGGCCTCTACCCGCCTGGCGCGCTCACCACCAGCCGCCTGCCATTGATGCCGCTGGCGATCGATCTCGACGTGCTCTTCCCGCCGCCCGACCCGGTCTTTCCCAAGCCCGCCCGCTTCGCGGCCTGGAGCTTCCGCCGGAGCCTGGGATGGGATCCCAGCCCGCCCACCAAGTTCACCTTTCCGCTCGACTGGCAGGTGATGCCCCAGATCGAGATGCGGGTGACCTCGGCGGACGGCGGCAGGGTCTCCGTCCTCACCACCCAGTTCACCCTCGACCAGGAGAAGGGCCGCCCGCGCCTGCGCCGCGGGCTCTACCTCTTGGGCTTGAGCCCGGGCGTCTTCGAGACCGACCTCGCGCTCGCCGACCTGGCGCGCGTGGCGCCGGTCAAGCTGATGTCGGTGCTAATCTCCTTCGAGACGTACCCCGTGGGAACCTGACCGCCGGCGACCCCCCCGACCCGCGGGTCCGCCGCAGGAGGCACCTGCCCTGGGTAGCCGCACGATCACCCTCCGCCCGATCGCCGCCGAGGATCGAGATCACCTCTTCCGGGTCTACGCCAGCACCCGCCAGGAGGAGCTCGCCATGACCACCTGGGACGAGGCGCAGAAACGGGAGTTCCTCGCGGGGCAGTTCGCGGCGCAGGACACCTGGTACCGCGAGCGCTATCCGGGGGCGACGCTCGACGTCGTGCTCGCCGACGGCGAGCCCGCCGGCCGCCTCTACGTCCACCGCCGCGAGCGCGAGATCCGGCTCATGGACATCGCCCTGCTCCCCGAGTTCCGCGGCGGCGGCATCGGCGGCGCGCTCTTGGACGGTCTCTTCGCCGAAGCCGCCGCGAGCGGCCGGACGCTCACCATCCACGTCGAGTCCTACAACCCCGCCCGCAGGCTCTACGAGAGGCGCGGCTTCCGCCAGATCGGCGAGCACGGCGTCTACCTGCTCATGGAGTGGCGGCCGGAGAACGCGCCCGCAATCTAGGTGAAGACCGCCTGATAGCGCATCCCCGACGCGTCCGGTCCCAGGGGGACGAGGAAGAGATCAATCCGCCCCAGGCTGTCGTGCTGGAGCTGGTGGGTCCCCTGCGGCGCGTAGGGCGTCGGCGGGCCGCGGAAGACGAGCGAGAAGGGCTCGCGGCGGCCGTGCGGGCCGACCGCGGCGGGGTCGTCCGCGTAGCTCGCCCGCTGGACCTCCACAAGTTCCAGCGGCAGCGGCTCGCCGGCATTCTGCAGGCGGAAGACGGTCGACACGTGCTCGTCGAACGAGCCGGCGGTGAGCGACTCCAGGTCCAGCATGCGAACGGTCTCCTTCCCCCGGGGGATCGGCGGAGAATGTAAAGCAGCTGCGGACGGAAATCCACCGCCGGCGAGGACGGCCGAGCGGGGTGCTAGCATCTCGCCCTGCGGCGGCCCTTCCGCCGGGAAGGTTCCAGCCCCCCATGCCGCACTCGCCGCTCGCCGATCCCGCGCTCTCCGTGGCGCTCGCCCTGGCGGTCGGCATGCTCGCCCAGTCCGTCGCCCAGCACCTGCGGGTGCCGGGGATCGTCCTCCTCTTGGCCGCCGGAGTCGTCCTCGGCCCGGATCTGCTGAATCTCATCCGCCCGGCGACCCTCGGGCCGGCGCTGCAGACGCTCGTCGGCTTCGCCGTCGCCGTCGTGCTCTTCGAGGGCGGCATGAACTTGAACCTGGCGCAGCTCCGCCGCGAGGCGCGGAGCATCCGCCAGCTGGTCACCGTCGGCTCGGCGGTCACCGCGCTCGGCGGCGCCGCCGCGGCGCGTCTTCTCCTCGGTTGGAGCTGGACGCTCGCGCTCCTCTTCGGCACCCTCGTCATCGTCACCGGCCCGACGGTGATCACGCCGCTCCTCCGCCGCATCAAGGTGCAGCGCAAGGTGGCGACGGTGCTCGAGGCCGAGGGCGTCTTCGGCGACGCCATCGGCGCCCTCGTCGCCGTCGTCGCCCTCGAGGTCGTCGTGCGGCCGGGCGGCGACCTCGGCGCCAGCCTTCACCTCGGCCCCGGCGGCGACGCCGCCCTCGGCTTCGCCCTGCGGCTCGGCTTCGGCTTCCTCGCCGGCCTCGCCGCCGGGGCGCTCATCGCCGCGCTGCTGCGCTCCGGCATCGTCCCCGAGGGGCTCGAGAACGTCTTCACGCTCGCCATGGTCCTCGCCCTCTACCAGAGCGCCAACGGCCTGGTGCCGGAGAGCGGCATCGTCGCCGTCATTCTCGCCGGCCTCTTCGTCGGCAACCGCCGCGCCCGCGTCGTCGCCGAGCTCAAGGACTTCAAGGAGCAGCTGACCGTGATGTTCATCGGCATGCTCTTCGTCCTCCTCGCCGCCGACGTCCGCCTGGCGGAGGTGCGCGCCCTCGGCTGGCCCGGCCTCGCGACCGTCCTCGCCCTCGTCTTCGTCGTGCGGCCGCTGAACGTCCTCGCCGGCACCTTCGCGACCGGCCTTGCGCCGCGCGAGAAGGCCTTCATCGCCTGGCTGGCGCCGCGCGGCATCGTCGCCGCGGCGGTCTCCTCGCTCTTCGCGCAGACGCTCGCCGCCGCCGGCATCCCCGGCGGGCCGCCGCTGCGCGCCCTGGTCTTCCTGGTGATCGCGGTGACCGTCGTCGTCCAGGGGTCGACCGGCGGCCTCGTCGCCGGCCTCCTCGGCCTGCGGCGGGTCCCCAAGGGCTGGGTGGTGGTGGGCGCCAACGGCCTCGGCCGCGCCCTGGGCGACCTCCTCGCCGGCGCCGGCCACGAGGTCGTCTTCCTGGATTCGAACCCGCAGGCGAGCCGCCACGCCGAGCACGCCGGCTTCCGCGTCCTCTACGGCAACGCGCTCTCCGAGCCGGTGCTCCGCCGCGCCGAGCTCGAGGAGCGCCTGGGAGCCCTCGCCGCCACCTCGAACGAGGAGGTCAACTACCTCTTCGCCCGCCGCGCCCGCCAGGAGCACAAGCTCGCCGCGGTGTGGGCGGCGGTGCGCCGCGACCACCGCAGCGTCGAGCATCCGATGCTGACCGACATCGGCGCCCACATCCTCTTCGGCGAGCCGCGGGCGATCGCCCTCTGGGCGCAGCGCCTCGAGCGCGGTGGCGCGGCGGTCGAGCGCTTCCGCTGGATCGGCGGTCCCCCGCCGGACCTCGCGCCGGCCACCGGCGCTCCCCCCGCGGCCGCCAGTGCCGGCGGCGACAGCGAGCCACCCGCCCTGCCGCTCGCCATCGAGCGCGGCGGCGAGATCCTGCCGGTCGACGAGGCGACGGCACCGCGCGATGGCGACGTCCTCGCGGCGGCCGTCGCCGCCGAGGCGCGGGAGGCGGGCCGCGCCCACCTCCGCGCCCGCGGCTGGGGGGCGCTGGCGGCGGCCGCGCTGGGCGCCGCGATCGCCGGCGAGCCGCTCGCCGCGAGCCCGGGCCGCGGCGGCCATCCGAGCTAGAATGCCTCGCTCCCCGGGGCGCGGCGCCCGCCGCCCGCCCGCCATCCGCTGAAGATCCGCCGAACCGCCGCCCGAGACGACGCTTGCAACCCGGACGCGCCCGCAACCTGGTCACCGCCGCGCTGATGCTCGGCAACGCCCTCGCCGCCCTCGAGGCGACGGCGGTTGCGCCGGCGCTGCCGACGGCGGTCGCCGAGCTCGGCGGCGTGGCGCGGCTGTCGTGGGTCTTCTCCGCCTACCTGCTCACCTCGACCACCACGGTGCCGCTCTACGGCAAGCTCGCCGACCTCTATGGCCGGCGGCGCATCTTCCACGCCGCGGTGGCGATCTTCCTGCTCGGCTCGGCGCTCTCCGGCATGGCCCACTCGATCGGCCAGCTCATCGTCTTCCGCGCCATCCAGGGGATCGGCGCCGGCGGCGTGCAGCCGATCGCGCTCACCGTCGTCGCCGACATCTTCGCCCTCGAGGAGCGCGGCAGGATGCAGGGGCTGTTCTCCGGGGTGTGGGCGGCGGCGAGCCTCATCGGACCGCTCCTCGGCGGCTTCATCACCATCGCCCTCTCCTGGCGCTGGATCTTCTACCTGAACGTGCCGCTCGGCCTCGCCTCCTCCCTCCTCCTCCAGCGCTATCTCAAGGAGGAGCATGGCCGCCGCGAGCACCAGCTCGACATCCTGGGGACGGTGACGCTCACCATCGCGGTGACCTTCCTCCTCCTCGGGGTGACCGAGGGGCCGGAGCTCTGGGGCTGGGGCGACGGGCGGACGCTCGGGCTCTTCCTCGGCGCCGCCCTCGGGCTCGCCGTCTTCCTCTGGCACGAGCGGCGGGCGCCGGAGCCGATGCTCCCGCTCGCCCTCTTCAAGAACCGGGTGATCTCGGTCTCGGCGGCCGGCAACGCGATCATCGGCGCCCAACTCTTCGCCATCACCGCCTACGTGCCGATGTTCGCCCAGGGGGTGCTCGGCGGCACCGCGGTCGACGCCGGCACGACGCTGGCGCCGATCCTCATCGGCTGGCCGATCACCAGCACCCTCGCCGGCCGTCTCATCACCCGCGTCAGCTACCGGCGGATGAACCTCGTCGGCGCTGCGCTGCTCGCCGCCGGCACCGCCCTCCTCGCCCACGCCGGCGGCCTCGGCGGCGCCAGCTGGGGCGGCGGCCGCGGCGAGATCATGCTGGCGATGCTCGTCGCCGGCGCCGGCCTGGGCTTCCTCTCGACGCCCTTCCTCATCGCCGTGCAGAGCGCGGTGCCCTGGCGGGAGCGCGGGGTGGCCACCTCGGCGGTGCTCTTCTTCCGCACCATCGGCGGCGCCATCGGCGTCGCCGCGCTCGGCGCTCTCTTCAACGCCCGGCTCGCCGCCGGTGCCGCCGGCGCGGGCGGCGCCAGCAAGGACAGCGTCGACGCCGCCCTCGATCCGGCGCTCCGCGCCAGCCTGTCGCCGGCGCTCCTCCGCCACCTCGAGGAGGCGATCCGCGGCGGCCTCGATTCGGTCTACCTGGTGCTCGCCGCGGTGGGCGCCCTCTCACTGGGAATCGCCCTGCTCTTCCCCCCGGGCACGGCAACGGTCCTCGCGCTGCGCGAGGCGGAAGCGGAGATCGCGGGATGAGCGAGCGCGACGTAGCGAACCACCATGGCGAGCGGCACCTGCGGACCGCCCTCTTCGTCGACTTCGACAACATCTACCTGCGGCTGCAGCACGAGGACCCGCGCGCCGCCGAACAGTTCGCCACCCATCCGTCGCGCTGGCTCTCCTGGCTCCACGAGGGGCTGCCCTTCGACGACGTGCTCCCCGGCGCCACCCGGCGGCGGAAGATCCTCTTCCGGCGCTGCTACCTGAACCCGTCGCAGTTCGGGCGCTTCCGCCCCGACTTCGGCCGCGCCGCCTTCGAGGTCGTCGACTGCCCGCCGCTCACCAGCGGCGGCAAGACCAGCGCCGACATCCACATGGTGATGGACATCCTCGACACCCTGAACCACGCGACCCGCTTCGACGAGTTCATCATCCTCTCCGGCGACGCCGACTTCACCCCCGTCCTCCTCCGCCTCTCGAAGCACGACCGGCGCAGCGCCGTCCTCGCCATCGGCCCGGCGTCGGCCGCCTACAAGGCCGCCTGCGACCACCTGATCGACGAGGACACCTTCCTCGAGGAGGCAATCGGCGTCGACACCAGCCCGGCGGCGCGCGCCGCGGCGGCGATCAACGGCTCCGCCAGCGAGCTGCTCACCGCCATCGCCGACAAGGTCTACGAGCAGGCGAGCGCCTCGGGCGAGCTGGTGGCGACCGACCTCCCCGCCATCTACCGCGGCTTCCCGGAGTTCACCGCCAGCAACAACTGGCTGGGCTTCAACAGCCTGCGCGGCATGACCTTCGCCGTCGTGCACTCGCGCGCCGACCTCGCGATGGTCGACGGCGACCCCTGGAAGGTGCGGGTGCGGCCGGGCGCCGCGCCGCCGCTGCCGCCCCCGCCGCCGGAGTCCGCGTCGGCGGCGGACGCCGAGCCGGCGCCGGCGCGTCCGCCCGACGTCGATCTCGTCGACCTGCGCCAGCAGATCGTCGACCACGTGCGCGGCATCGTCGACGCCTCGGACTCGGCGGTGCCCATGGCGCGGGTGGCGCAGATGGTCATCGGCCGCTTCGGCGACGTCGTGCTCGCCACCCGCTGGGCCGGCGCCGGCACCTTCCGCGACCTCCTCGCCGCCCACGAGGCGACCGGCTTCGCGGTCTCGGCGCAGCGCCCCGGCTATCTCTTCGACCCCGACCAGCACCAGGTGCCGTCGGCCGACCACCCCGACGAGATGGAGCTCGGCGACCCCGACCTCGCGGCGCTCGCCTACCGCGTCCACCAGCTCACCGACACGCCGTACCTGACGCCGGCCGAGTACGCCCTCCTCTTCAAGCTGGTGGCCGAGGAGGTCAACCAGCACGGCTACTTCCTCCACCGCACCAGCAAGGCGGTGCGCGACCGCGCCATCGAGGAGGGCTCGCCGATCGCCCGCGGCAGCGTCAACTTCATCCTCCGCGGCATCGCCTTCGCAGGCCACCGGCTGGGGCAGGCGCCGGACGAGGAGCCGGTGGCGATCGCCGAGCGCTTCGCGGCGAACGTCCAGGCGCTCGCCGAGAGCGCCGGCCTCGCCCTCTCGCCGACCGACCGCGAGCACCTGGACGACTGGCTGGCGGGCGAGCTGCGCCGCGGCGCGCCGCCCGCCGGGCCGATCGCCGCGCCCTAAGAGAGCGAGCGAGGCCGCCCGTGCACGTGCAGACGATCGCCACCCTCGCCATCCTC
Source organism: uncultured Acidobacteriota bacterium (assembly GCA_963755825.1). GTDB lineage: Bacteria > Acidobacteriota > Thermoanaerobaculia > Multivoradales > UBA5704 > DATBQN01. Next base: position 739,841 of record CAVWLA010000003.1, read on the forward strand.
GGCGCCGCCGTCGGGCTCCTGCTCTCCGACCGCGTGCGCGCCGACGTGGTGGCGCTCCTGGTCGTCCTCGGCCTCGGGGCGAACGGCGTCCTCACCTCGCAGGAGGCCTTCTCGGGGTTCAGCCGCGCCGCGGTCATCACCCTCCTCGCCGTCTTCATCCTCGCCGAGGGGCTCGAGCGCACCGGCGCCACCGAGCGCGTCGGGCGCCTCCTCGTGCGGCTCGCCGGCCCCGGCGAGCGGCGGCTGGTGCTCGCCGTGATGGCGGCCGGCGCCCTCCTCTCGCTGGTGATGAACAACATCGCCGCCGCCGCGGTGCTGCTGCCGGCGGCGACCGGCGCGGCGCGCCGCTCGGGGGTCAAGGCTTCGCGGCTCCTCATGCCGCTCGGCTTCGCCACCCTCCTCGGCGGCATGGCGACGCTCTTGACCACCGCCAACGTCGTCGTCAGCAGCTCGCTCGCCGACCGCGGCCTGCGCGGCTTCGGCCTCCTCGCCTTCGCGCCCTACGGCATCCCGCTCGCCATCGCCGGGATCGCCTACATGACGCTGTGGGGCCGCCGACTCCTCCCCGAGCAGTCGCCCGGCGAGGCGCTCGCCGCCGTCCACCGCAAGGAGGACGACCTCGCCGCCGTCTACCACCTCGGGGAGACCGTCTTCCGCGCCGGCGTGCCGGCCGGCTCGGCCCTCGTCGGCCGCACTCTCGCGGCGAGCGGCGTGCGCAATGAGTTCGGCCTCGACGTCCTGGCGGTCGAGCGCGAAGGGCACCTGCTGCTCGCCCCGGCGCCGGAGACGGTGCTGGCGCCGGACGACATCCTCATGCTCTCCGGCCGCCCCGAGCAGGCGACGACGCCCGAGGCCGACCTCGAGATCCTCCCCGGCCGCGCGCTGCGCCACGAGCGCGACCTCGAGTCGGCGACGGTGGTGGTCGTCGAGGCGGTGCTGGCGCCGCGCTCAGACCTCCTCGGGCGGACGCTCACCGAGGTCCACTTCCGCGAGCGCTACGGCATGACGGTGCTCGCCCTCTGGCGCGCCGGGCGGCCGATCTCGACCGGCCTCTCCGAGCTGCCGCTGCAGTTCGGCGACGGCCTCCTCCTGCAGGGGCCGCGCGACCGCCTGCCGGTGATGCGCTCGGAGCCCGACCTCATCCTCCTCGACAAGGGCGAGGAGGAGGTGGCGCCGGCGCGCGGCAAGCGCCGCCTCGCCGTCGCCATCCTCGGCGTCACCCTGGTCCTCGCCGCCTGGGGGCGGCTGCCGGTCGCCGAGGTGATGCTCGGCGGCGCCCTCGCCATGGTGCTCTGCCGCGTGCTGTCGATGGATCAGGCCTACCAGACGATCGACTGGAAGAGCCTCTTCCTGGTCGCCGGCATGCTGCCGCTGGGGATCGCGATGACGAAGACCGGCGCCGCCGCCCTCCTCACCGACGGCCTCGTGCGCACCCTGGGGCCGCTCGGCCCGCGGGTGCTCCTCGCCGGCCTCGTCGTCGCCACCGTCCTCCTCGCCCAGGCGATCCACAGCGCCGCCGTGGCCGCCGTCGTGGCGCCGATCGCCATCGAGGCCGGCCAGCGCATCGGCGCCGATCCGCGCGCCTTCGCGATGGCGGTGGCGCTCGCCTCCTCGATGGCCTTCCTCACCCCTCTCGGCCACCCCGTCAACGTCCTCGTCATGGGCCCCGGCGGCTACCGCACGCGGGACTACCTGAAGGTGGGCCTGCCGCTCGCCCTGCTGCTCATCGCCCTCATCGTCGGCCTGCTGCCGGTGGTGTGGCCGCTCAAGCCGTGAGGAGGGGGCCGGCGCCGGATCGCCGTGGCGGCTCTCTTGCACGTCCCCTCCGCATGGTGACCAAGCTCTCGCTCCGCCCGCCCGGCCCCGGCCTGCATGAGTTCACCCGCGAGGTGGCGGCGGCGGTCGCCGCCAGCGGGGTGCGCGAGGGGCTGTGCACGGTCTTCCTCCGCCACACCTCGGCGAGCCTCCTCATCCAGGAGAACGCCGACCCGTCGGCGCGGCGCGACCTCGAGGCCTGGCTCGACCGCCTCGTCCCCGAGCGCGATCCGCTCTACACCCACACCGCCGAGGGGCCGGACGACATGCCGTCGCACATCAAGGCCATGCTGACGGCGGTCTCGCTCGCGATCCCCATCGCCGACGGCGAGCTGGGGCTGGGCACCTGGCAGGGGATCTACCTGTGGGAGCACCGGCGGCGGCCGGGGACGCGGCAGATCCTCGTCAATATCGGCAACTGACGGGCGGCTGACCGCCGCCTGATCGGACGCGGGCGACGGCCCTCGGCGCGGTCAGTGCGCCGGCGCCGCGGGAGGAGCCGGCTTCTCTCCTCGCGCCAGGGCCGCCGGCGGTTTCTTCTCCGCCTTGGCCTTGCGATAGGGGATGTCCCTGCCGCCGCCCTCGACGTAGAGCTCGTTCTTGCGCACGAAGGCGTCGAGGAGGAGCCAGAGGTAGGGGTCCTTCTTCTGCGACTTATAGAGGGCGAGGAGGCGCACCTTCTGGCGCTCGCCGTCCTTCGAGAGCGGATAGACCTCCCAGTCCTCGTCGGCGAAGCGTGCCGGGGGCTTGAGGTTGAGGCTCGGCGCGTAGGCGAGCGGGCGCGGGAAGTGGCCGGAGTGGATGAGGTAGCCGAGCAGGCGCGGTTTCGGGTTCGTGGGCGTCAGGCGCGCCAGCTCGTCGCGGACGATGAGCGCCGTCGTCGCATGGTCGGGGTGGCGGTCGAAGGTGACCGGGGCGATCACCGTCGTCGGGCGGGCGATCGCCATCACCCGCGCCAGATCCCCCTCCAGGTTCGCCAGGGTGTAGAAGGCGCCCGGCGACACCGCCTGGCTGTAGGGGACGGCGGTGCGGCCGGTGCCGCGCGACGGGATGACGCTCCCCGGGCTGTCGCGCATCGCCTTCAGGCCCTGGTCCGGATAGCCGAGGACGAAGACGTGGTCGGCGGGGATGCCCAGCCGGAGCATCGCCGCCTGCCCCTCGCGGATGCGCGCCTCCCCCTCGCGGAGGAGGCTGGGGCTGCGCGGGCGGACGGTGTGGTCGAGGAGGGCGGCGGCGAAGCGGTTGCAGTCGCCGGCGGTGACGTAGACGACGTAGACCTCGGCGCCGCGGGCGACGGCGTCGGCGGCGTAGCCCGCCGCGGCGATCGCCTCGTCGTCGATGTGGGGGGCGACCACCAGCACCCGCTCGTCGTGCCGCGGAGCGGCGAGGACGGGTAGGCCGGTCGAGCTGCAGCCGGCGGTGCCGAGGGCGGCGGCCGCCAGGACGGCGGCGGAGGCGACGCCCGCCAGCCGGCGGCGGCGGATCGCGCGGCAGCGCGCGATCACCTGCCCGGCCCGCGGCGAGCCCGCGGCTCGGCACGGCGCCTGCAGACCCAGCGGTCTGCGCACGGGGGACCCCGGAGGCTCCGACATCGTCTCTGGCTTATACTGGCGCTCCATTCTATGCGACCCCGCGCTCCTCGCGCGGCGGGAAACCGACCCCAACCGGCGCGGCGGCGCTCAAAGAGGACCACGGATGGATCGCGTGGCGGCGAAGACGACGGTGCACGAAATCGCCGGCGAGGCCCCCCTGCCGGGTGACCATGGCGTCTGACCGCGCCTGGCTGCGCCGGCTGGCGCCGTTCGCCAGCGTCGTCTTCTTCGCCGTCGCCCTCTGGCTCCTCCACAACGAGCTCGGGCGCCTCCGCTACCGGGAGGTCCTCCGCTTCGTGCAGAGCCTACCGCGGGCGCGGGTGTGGGCGGCGCTCGGCCTCACCGTGGCGGGCTACCTGGCGCTCTCGCTCTACGACGCCCTGGCGCTGCGCTACAGCAAGATCTCGCTCCCTTACCGGAAGATCGTCTTCGCGTCCTTCACCGCGTCGTCGTTCAGCAACACCCTGGGCTACCCGCTCTTCACCGGCACGCCCCTGCGCGTACGGCTCTACTCCAGCTGGGGGCTGACGGCCCTCGACGTCACCCGCGTCGTCACCTTCAGCTTCGTCACCTTCTGGCTCGGCTTCCTCGGCCTCTCCGGCACCACCTTCCTGCTCGAGCCGCTCGCCATCCCGAAGTCGCTCCACGTGCAGTTCGAGACGGCGCGGCCGCTCGGCTTCCTCTTCCTCGCGCTGCTCGCCGCCTACCTCGTCGCCAACGTCGTCCGCCGCAAGCCGTTCAACATCGGCGGCGTCGAGCTGGTGCCGCCCGGCCCCACCCTCGCCGCAGCGCAGATCGGCGTCGCCTCGCTCGACTGGCTGCTCGCCGGCGCCGTCATGTACGCGCTGGTGCCGCTCTCCTGGGGAATCGACTTTCCGGCCTTCCTCGCCATCTTCCTCTTCGCCCAGGTGGTCGGCCTCATCTCCCAGGTGCCCGGGGGCCTCGGCGTCTTCGAGACGGTGATGGTGCTCCTCCTCCCCGCCGACCTCAAGCGCTCCGAGGTGCTCGGCTCGCTGATCGCCTTCCGCGCCATCTACTACTTCTGCCCGCTCATCCTGTCGACCGTCCTCCTCGCCGTCAACGAGGTGGTGGCGCGGCGCGAGCAGCTCGGCCGCGCGGCGCGCTTCTTCGGCAAGCGGGCGCCGTCGCTGGTGCCGCCGGTGCTCGCGGCGACCACCTTCCTCGGCGGCGCCATGCTGCTCATCTCGGGGGCCACGCCGGCGGTGCACTCGCGGCTCGACTGGCTGAACGCGCTCCTGCCGCTGCCGCTCATCGAGCTGTCGCACTTCCTCGGCAGCCTGGTCGGCGTCGCCCTCCTCTTCCTGGCGACCGGCCTGCAGCGCCGGCTCGACGCCGCCTACCAGCTCGCCGTCGTCCTCCTCGGCACCGGCATCGTCGTCTCGCTCTTGAAGGGCCTCGACTACGAGGAGGCGGTCATCCTGTCGCTGATGCTCGCCTCGCTCATCCCCTGCCGGCGCCACTTCTACCGCCGCGCCTCGCTCACCAGCCAGCCCTTCACCCCGATGTGGATCGTCGCCATCACCATCGTCGTCTTCGGCTCGGTGTGGCTCGGCATCTTCGCCTACCAGCAGCGCGCCTACTCGACCAGCCTGTGGTGGCAGTTCACCCTCTTCGGCAACGCGCCGCGCTTCCTCCGCGCCACCGTCGGCGTGCTGGCGGTCGCCCTCGCCGTCGCCTTCGAGCGGCTGATGCGGCCGGCGCGCCCGGAGCCGACGGTGCCCACCGGCGCCGACCTCGATCGCGCCGAGGCGGTCGCCGTGCGCGCCCACCGCACCTACGCCTACCTCGCCCTTCTCGGCGACAAGGAGATCCTCTTCAGCGACAGCGGCAACGCCTTCCTGATGTATGGGGTGGCGCGGCGGACCTGGGTGGCGATGGGCGACCCGGTGGGCCCGGAGCAGGAGCGCATCGACCTCGCCTGGCGCTTCCGCGAGCTCTCCGACCAGCACGGCGGCCGGCCGGTCTTCTACCAGGTCGGCGAGCGCGACCTCTACCTCTATGCCGACCTCGGCCTGACGCTCCTCAAGCTCGGCCAGGAGGGGCGCGTGCCGCTCGCCGAGTTCTCGCTCGAGGGGCGGGAGAGGAAGACGCTGCGCTGGGCGCACCGCAAGAGCGCCAACGAGGGGTACCGCTTCGAGGTGGTGCCGACGGAGGGGGTGCCGCCGCTCCTCCCCGAGCTGCAGGCGATCTCCGACGCCTGGCTGGGCGACAAGAACGTGCGCGAGAAGGGCTTCTCGCTCGGCTACTTCGACGCCGCCTACCTCGCCCGCTTCCCGCTCGCCCTGGTGCGCCGCGAGGGGCGGATCGTCGCCTTCGCCAACATCTGGCGCAGCGCCGACCGGGAGGAGATCTCGATCGACCTCATGCGCCACCGGCCGGAGGTCGAGAGCATCGTCATGGACTTCCTCTTCATCGAGCTGATGCTGCTCGGCAAGGCCGACGGCTTCAAGTGGTTCAACATCGGGATGGCGCCGCTCTCCGGCCTCGAGAACCGCGCCCTGGCGCCGCTCTGGAGCCGCCTCGGCTCGATGGTCTTCCGCCACGGCGAGCACTTCTACAACTTCCAGGGGCTGCGCCAGTACAAAGAGAAGTTCGACCCGGTGTGGAGCCCGCGCTACCTCGCGGCCCCGGCCGGCCTCACCCTCCCCCGCGTCCTCGCCGACGTCGCCGCCCTCATCGCCGGCGGCCTCGGCGGCGTCGTGCGGCGCTAGAAACGCTGCCGCGTCAATCGCCGCCGCCGGGGTCGGTCCCCTCGGCCGGCGCCTCGTCCTCCTCCTCGCGTGCCGGCGGCGGCGCCTTGACGGCCGGCGGCCGGAGTGCCGCATGGACGGTCGCCTCCGCGGCGGCGATCGCCGGCGCGGAGCCCGGCGGCGGGCCGGCGGGCGGCGCCAGCGGCGTGATCTCGATCGTCGGCGGCGCCGGCGGCGGCAGGTCGGAGCGGAGGAGCCCGGCGACCGGCGTCGGCGCGGGAGCCGGCGCGGCCGGCGGCACGGTCGCCCCGGGCAGAGCGCCGGGGGCGGGAGAGGCTGGCTTCGGCGGCATGCTGGCGGCGCGGCGGGCGGCGAGCTCGCGGAAGAGGGCCGCCGCGAAGTCGCCGATCGCCGCCCGCGCCTCCGGCGGCGCCGGCCCGGAAGCGCCGCCGCCGGCGAAGGTGATGCCGCTCGCGGCCAGCGTGGCGCGGCCGGTGTCGAGCGAGTCGACCTGGAACGGCCGGTAGGCGTCGAACCAGCGGTAGAGGCGGGCGAGCGGCTCGGCGGCGAGGCGGCCGCGCACCTCCTGCCGCCAGTCGCAGTTGCCGGCGCGCACCTCGCCGGAGAGGAAGACCGAGAGGCCGTCGCAGGCGAGCGGGCCGCCGCGCCAGGCGAGCGCCAGGCCGTAGGAGGCGCCGTCGCCGCCCTCGCCCAGCGCCGTCTCCGCCGCGGTCTTCCGCGCCCACTCGCGGATCATCCGCCGCTCCGCCGGCGAGGGCGCCGTCGCGCCGCGGCCGGCGAAGGCGAACCGTTCGCCGGCCGCGACCGCCGCGAAGGGGGCGAAGGTGGCGGCGAAGAAGCGCAGGTCGTCCGCCTCCTCCGGCCGGTCGAAAGCGGTGCGGACGAGCGGCTCGGCCGCTTCCCCCGGGGACGCCCCGCCGGCGGCCCCGGCGGCCCCCACCGCAACGCCGCCCTCCCCGATCACCACCCGCTCGCCGGGGGCGGCGCCGCGCACCCAGTCGATCGCCGGGCGGCCGAGCGCGGCGGGCACCACCGCCGGCGGCCGCGCCCGCCGGTGCGCGCCGCCGCGGCCGCCGCAGGAGGCGAAACCGAGCAGGACCAGGATGCCGATTGCACCGAGGGCGCCGACCGCGGCGAGCGAGAGGGCGGCGAGGCCGGCGGGTCGGCGGCGGGGCGACGGCAGCATCGCCGGCGAGGATAGCGGCAAGCCCCGCGGCGGTCCACCGGACGCCGCGCGCTTGACAGGGCGGCCGGGAGCGGCAAGAATTGAACCGTGGTTCAAACGACGCAGGAACGGCCGGCCGCGGCGCGGCACCCGCGGCGGCGGGCGCTCGCCCCGCGCGGGCGGGAGAGCGAGCGGCGGCGGGCGATCCTCGACGCCGCCTCGCGCGTCTTCTTACGCAAGGGTGTCCACGGCGCCGGGATGCGCGACATCGCGGCCGAGCTCGGGATGGCGGTGGGGAACCTCTACTACTACTTCGTCGACAAGGAGGACCTCCTCGCCTACGTCCAGGAGGACGCCCTCGCCGGCCTCCTCGCCTTCGCCGCCCGCGTCCGCGCCCTCGAGCTGCCGGCGGACGCCCGCCTCCGCCTCCTCGTCGTCGGCCACGTGCTGCGTCTGAACGACGCCCAGGACGGCACCCCCGGCTCGCTCGCCCACCTCGAGCTCGAGGTCCTCTCGCCGCCGCGCCGGCGGGCCATCCAGGTGCTCCGCGACCGCTACGAGCGGCAGTTCCGCGAGCTGCTCGAGGAGGGCGCCGCCGCCGGCGACTTCCGCCAGGCCGACGCCAAGGTCGGCGCCCGGCTGATCCTGGGCGCCCTCAACTGGACGGCGCGCTGGTTCCGCCCCGGCGGCGCCAAGAGCGCGCGCGAGATCGGCGAGGAGGCGGCGGCGCTCCTCGTCGCCGGCCTGATGGCGCCGGGGCGGACCCTCGCCGGCACCGATCTCAGCCGTCTCGACCAGTGCCTGCGACCTGCCGAGGAGAGAGCCTGAGAATGGCCGCCGACACCACCCTGCTCACGCTGACCGTCAACGGCGAGGCGCGCACCGTCGTCTTCCCCACCCATCACACGCTCCTCGAGGTGCTGCGCGAGGAGTGCGGGCTGACCGGCACCAAGCACGGCTGCGAGCTCGGCGAGTGCGGCACCTGCGCGGTGCTCGTCGACGGCCGCCCGGTGCTCTCCTGCCTGCTGCTCGCCGCCGACCTCGCGGGGCGCGCCATCGAGACGGTCGAGGGGCTTGCCCGCGGCAACGACCTCCACCCGCTGCAGGCCGCCTTCGCCGACTTGGGCGCCGCCCAGTGCGGCTACTGCACGCCGGGGATCCTGCTCACCGCTAAGGCGCTCCTGGCGGAGAACGCGGCGCCGGACGACGCCGCGATCCGCCAGGCGCTCGCCGGCAACCTCTGCCGCTGCACCGGGTACCACAAGATCGTCGAGGCGGTCGCCTGGGCGGCGGCGCGGATGCGCGGCGACGACAGCCCGCCGCCGCGGCGCGTCCTCTGGGGCGATCCCCTGCCGATCCACGAGGCGATTCAACAAGAGGAAGAGAGCTGAGCATGGCCGAGCCCGCCGAGAGACCCGAACGCGCGGATCTCGAACCCGGCGCGGACGCCGCGCCGGAGCGCGAGCTCAGGCTCATCGGCACGCCGTTCCGCCGCGTCGACGGCCGCGCCAAGGTGACCGGGGCGACGCGCTTCGCCGACGACCTCGCCTTCCCGCGCATGGCGTTCTTGAAGCTCGTCCGCTCGACCGTCCCCCACGCGCGGATCGCCGGCATCGACACCGCCGCCGCGGCCGCCGTGCCGGGGGTGCTCGGCTTCCTCACCGGCGCCGATTTCCCCGTCCCCTTCGGCATCCTGCCGGTGTCGCAGGACGAGCACGCCCTCTGCCCCGACCATGTCCGTTTCGTCGGCGATCCGGTGGTCGCGGTGGCGGCGACGAGCGAGGACGCGGCGCACGAGGCGGCGCTGGCGGTCGACGTCGCCTACGAGCCGCTCACGACCATCGCCTCGATCGAGGAGGCGCTCGCGACCCCCGAGCCGCGCATCCACGACTACGGCGACGGCGGCAACGTCCACAAGCTGGTGGCGATGGCCTTCGGCGACGTCGAGGGCGGCTTCGCCGAGGCCGAGCGGATCTTCGAGGACAGCTTCTTCTACGACGGCAACACCCATCTCGCCATGGAGCAGCACGCCGCCGTGGCGGTGCCCGAGGACGACGACCGGGTGACCGTCTACTCCTCGACGCAGACGCCGCACTACGTCCACCGCGCGCTCACCAAGGTGCTCGGCCTGCCGGCGTCGCGCATCCGCGTCGTCGCCTGCTCGAACGGCGGCGGCTTCGGCGGCAAGAGCGACCCCTTCAACCACGAGATCGTCGCGGCGAAAATGGCGTTGAAGCTCGGCCGGCCGGTCAAGGTGACGCTCACCCGCGAGGAGGTCTTCTACTGCCACCGCGGCCGCCATCCGGTGCTCATGCAGCTGCGCACCGGCGTGCGCCGGGTCGACGGCGCGCTGCGCATCACCGGCCACAGCCTGAAGACGGCGCTCGACGGCGGCGCCTACGGCAGCTACGGCGTCGCCTCGACCTACTACACCGGCGCCCTCGAGACGGTGACCTACGACCTGCCGGCCTACCGCTTCGAGGGGGTGCGCACCTTCACCAACAAGCCGCCCTGCGGCCCCAAGCGCGGCCACGGCACGCCGCAGCCGCGCTTCGGCTTCGAGGTGCAGCTCGACAAGATCGCCGTGGCGCTCGGCGACAACCCCGCCGACCTCCGCCTCGGCATGCTCGCCCCCGCCGGCACGATCACCGCCAACTGGCTGCGCGTCGGCACCATGGGGCTGCGGCGCTGCATCGAGGCGGTGGTCGACGGCAGCGGGTTCCGCCGGCGCTGGGGGCAGCTCCCCGCCGGCCGCGGCCTCGGCATCGCCTGCGGCGCCTACCTCTGCGGCGCCGGCCTCCCCATCTACTGGAACCAGATGCCGCAGTCCGGCGTGCAGCTCAAGCTCGACCGCTCGGGCGGCGTCGCCGTCTTCTGCGGCCAGACGGAGATCGGCCAGGGGTCGGACTCGATCCTCGCCGCCATCGTCGCCGAGGTGCTGGGGATCGACCTGAGGGACATCCGGCTGTGCGTCGCCGATACCGACCTGACGCCGGTCGACCTCGGCAGCTACTCCTCGCGGGTCACCATGATGATGGGCAACGCCGCCCGCGAGGCGGCCGAGCGGGCGCGCGACCTCCTCGCCCGCGCCGCCGCCGACCATCTCGAGGTGCCGATCGGCCGCCTGGTCTTCGCCGAGCGCCGGGTGTTCGACGCCGAGGACCCGGCGCGCGGCATGAGCTTCGCGGAGGCCGCGATCGCCGCCGAGGCGCGCTTCGGCACCCTGGGGACGACCGGCTCCTACGTGCCGCCGCGCTCGCCCGGCCGCTACCGCGGCGCCGGCGTCGGCCCCTCGCCCACGTACTCCTACACCGCCGCCGTCGTCGAGGTCGAGGTCGACGCGGCGACCGGCCTCTGGCAGCCCCTCCACGTCTGGATCGCGCACGACATCGGCCGCGCCCTGAACCCGGCGCTGGTCATCGGCCAGATCGAGGGCAGCGTCTACATGGGGCTGGGCGAGGTGATGATGGAGGAGCAGGCCTTCCGCCGCCTCCCCAAGCGGCTCTCCGCGGCGCTGGTGCACAAGTTCCCCTCGATGCTCGAGTACAAGAGCCCGACCTTCTGCGAGATGCCGCCGGTCACCTCCTACCTCATCGAGGAGCCCGACCCGGCCGGCCCCTTCGGCGCCAAGGAGGTCGGCCAGGGGCCGCTGCTGCCGATCATGCCGGCGGTCGCCAACGCCATCCACGACGCGGTGGGGGCGCGCATCGACCAGGTGCCGATCCATCCGCACATGATCGTCAAGGCGCTGGCGGCGAAGGCCGCCGGCCAGGAGCCGCGCTTCGGCCCGCGCCGCTTTCCGGCGGTCGACTTCGGCGACGAGCTGCGCGTCCCCACCCCCGCCGAGGGCGGCGACGGGCGGGCGATCGACGACCTCCGCCACCGGCTGCGCGAGCGCGACAAGGGGGCGGGGAGCGGCACCATGCTGACCCGCGAGGAAGCCCTCCGCCAGAAGCGCCTGCAGGCGCTGACCACGAGCTGAGCCCGCGAGGCCTCCCCAGACCATGCTCCGCCTGCCGCCGTTCCGCTATCTCCAGCCGAAGAGCCTCGCCGAGGCCGCCGGCATGCTCGCCGGCGAGGGCCAGCCCGTGCGCCTCGTCGCCGGCGGCACCGACCTGTGGCCCAACATGAAGCGCCGCAACCAGAAGGCGGCGACAGTGGTGAGCCTGATGGGCGTCCCGGGCCTCGCGGCCATCGCCGCCATCGCCGCCCATGACGAGGTCGCGATCGGCGCCACCGCGCTCTTGGCCGACGTCGCCGGGCACGCCGCGGTGCGCGGCCGCTACCCGGCGCTGGCGCGGGCGGTCGAGTCGATCTCCTCGCCGCCGCTCCGCAACATGGGGACGCTCGGCGGCAACCTCTGCGTGGACACCCGCTGCACCTACTACGACCAGACGGAGGAGTGGCGGCGCTCGATCGGCTACTGCATGAAGGAGGTCGGCACGGTCTGCTGGGTGGCGCCGGGGTCGCCCAAGTGCCTCGCCCACGCCGCCTCCGACGCGGCGCCGATGCTCGTCGCGCTCGACGCCCGCGCCCGCCTGGCTTCCGCGGCCGGTGAGCGCGCCATCCCCCTCGCCGACCTCTACCGGAACGACGGCATCGACTACCTGGGCAAGCGCCCCGACGAGATCCTCACCGCGGTTCTGCTGCCGGCGGCGAGCGCCGCCGGCGCCTGCCGCACGGCGTTCTGGAAGCTCCGCCGCCGCGGCTCGATCGACTTCGCCGTCCTCTCCGTCGCCGCGGCGGTGTGGAGCGACGCCGGCGGCACCGTCACCGCCGCCCGCCTCGTCCTCGGCGCCGTCGCCTCCGCTCCGGTCGACGCCACCGCCGCGGCGGCAGCACTCGTCGGCCGCCCGCTCGGCGAAGAGACCATCGCCGAGGCCGCCCTCCTCTGCCGCCAGGTGGCGACGCCGATGGACAACACCGACTTCCAGGCCCAATGGCGGAACCTCATGGTCGAGCGCTACGCCGAGGCGGCGCTGCGCGAGGTCGCCGGCCTGCCGCAGCAGCGGCTGGCGCCAGGCCACCCGCTGTAGATCGTCCCGCAGGAGCTTGATCAGGAAACCTGGGGAGCGCTCGCGCGGCAGCCAGCGATCGCCCCATCCGCCCCTCCGGCCGACCGCGCCGCTGCGGGTAGACTCTCCGCGTGCCACCCATCGTGCCGGCGACGCCGCGGCTGTCCCGGCGGCTCGCCTTCGATCCGCCGCTGACGCGGCTCGCCGCGGCGGTCGCCGAGCGGGCGGCGCGCGGCGCCGCGACGCTCGACCTCACGGTCAGCAACCCGACCCGGGTGGGCATCCCTTACCCGGAGGACGAGCTCGCCGAGATCCTGGCGCGCGGCGCCGCGGCGCCCTACCGGCCGGAGCCGCGCGGCCTCGTCTCGGCGCGCGAGGCGCTCGCCGCGGCGCTGTCACGGCCGGGCGACGAGGTGTCGCCGGACGACCTGCTGCTCACCGCCTCGACGAGCGAAGCGTACGGCTTCCTCTTCAAGCTGCTCTTGGACCCCGGCGACGAGGTGCTGACGCCGGTCCCCTCATATCCCCTGCTCGACGACCTGGCGGCGCTCGAAGGCGTGCGGCTCGCCCACTTCCCGCTCGATCCGGTACGCCTCGGCGGCCGCGGCGCGGGCGGGCCGGCGGCGCTCCGCTTCGCGCTTGAGGCGGAGGCGCTGGCGCCGGCGTTGACCGCCGCGACGCGCGCCCTGGTCGTCGTCCATCCCAACAACCCGACCGGCGGCTACCTCTCGCCGGCCGAGCAGGAGACGGCGGCGGCGCTCTGCGCGGAGCGCGGCCTGGCGCTCGTCTCGGACGAGGTCTTCGCCGACTATCCGCTCTCCGAGGCGCCGCGCGCCGGCCCGGCGGCGGCGCGCGCCGAGGGCCTCGCCTTCTCGCTCGGCGGCCTCTCCAAGGGCGCCGGTCTCCCATCCTGGAAGCTCGGCTGGGTGCGCGTCGGCGGGCCGCTCGCGGCGCGGCGGGCCGCCCTGGCGGCCCTCGACCGCATCGCCGACACCTACCTCTCGGTGGCGACGCCGGTGCAGGAGGCGCTCCCCGCGCTCCTCCGCCTGGCGCCGCGCATCCGCCGCGCCATCGCCGGGCGCACGGCGGGGAACCTCGGCCACCTCGCCGCGGCGCTCGCCGGCGCCGGCGCCCTCGAGCTGCTGCCGCCCGAGGGCGGCTGGTCGGCGGTCCTCCGCATCCCGCGCGTCGCGCCGGACGAGGAGCTGGCGCTCGACCTCCTCGCCGCCGCGGGCACCCTCGTCCATCCCGGCTATCTCTTCGACTTTCCGGACGACGGCTACCTCGTGCTCTCGCTCCTCCCCGAGCCCGGCCGCTTCGCCGCCGGCGTCGAGCGCCTGATCGCCTATCTGCTGGAGCGCATCGACGGGAGCTAGCGCAGTGCCCCGACCACCGGGCACGCCTGTTGCGTCGTCTCGCCAGAACCCATGGACAACGTCGAGATCGCCCGCGCTCTCTCCGAGGTTGCCGATGTCCTCGAGATCCAGGACGGCAACAGTTTCCGCATCCGCGCCTACAGGAACGCCGTGCGCACCGTCGAGGCGCAGACGGTGTCGCTCGCCGAGCGCGTCGCGGCGGGTGCCCAGCTCACCGACCTGCCGGGGATCGGCAAGGAGATGGCGAGCCACATCCGCGAGCTGGTGACGACCGGCACCCTCGCCTACCGCGACGAGCTGCTCGCCGAGACGCCGCGCTCGCTCCTCGCGGTGGTGAACCTCCCCGGCGTCGGCCCCAAGAAGGCGCGCCGGCTCTTCGACGAGCTGGGGCTCGCCTCGATCGAGGAGGTCGAGCAGGCCGCCCGCGCCGGCAAGCTCGCCGCCCTCGCCGGCTTCGGCGCCAAGAGCCAGGAGAAGATCCTGCAGGGGATCGCCGCGGCGCGGGAGCACGGCGCCCGCCACCTGCTGCACGAGGTCGAGCGCCACGTCGAGCCGCTCCTCGCCTACATGGCCGGCGCGCCGGGGCTCGAGCGGCTGGAGGTGGCCGGCAGCTACCGCCGGCGCGCCGAGACGGTGGGCGACGTCGACCTCCTGGGGATCGCCGACGGCGAGGCGGCCGCCGCCAGCATGGCCCGCTTCCTCGCCTACCCGCAGATCGAGCGGGTGGCGATGGCGGGGCCGACGCGCGCCGCGGTCGTCCTCGGCTCCGGCCTCGCCGTCGACCTCCGCATCGTGCCGCGCGCCTGCTACGGCGCCGCGCTCGTCTACTTCACCGGCTCGAAGGAGCACAACGTCCACCTGCGCCAGCTCGCTGTGCGGCGCGGCCTGCGCATCTCGGAGTACGGCGTCTTCCGCGCCGCCGAGGTCGAGGAGCAGGGCGATGCGGCGCGGCCGTTCGCCGGCGCCGAGGAGGCGGAGGTCTACGCCGCCGTCGGCCTCCCCTGGATCCCCCCCGAGCTGCGCGAGGACCGCGGCGAGTTCGCCGAGGCCGGGCACCGGCGCCTGCCGGCGCTGGTGCGGGTGGAGGACATCCGCGGCGACCTCCAGATGCACTCGACGTGGTCCGACGGCCGCGTGCCGCTCGAGGAGATGGTCGCCGCCTGCGCCGCCCGCGGCTACGAGTACATGGCGATCACCGACCACAGCAAGGCGCTCGCCATGGTGCGCGGCTTGGATGCCTACCGGCTCGGCCTGCAGTGGCGCGAGATCGCCGCCATCCAGGCGCGCCGGCCGGGGATCTGCATCCTCAAGAGCCTGGAGATCGACATCCTCGCCGACGGTTCGCTCGATCTCGAGGAGGAGATGATCGCCGGGCTCGACCTCGTCGTCGTCTCCATCCACTCGCGCTTCGAGCTGCCGCGCGACGAGCAGACGGCGCGCATCCTCAAGGCCATCCGCCACCCGCGGGTGGGCGTCCTCGCGCATCCCACCGGCCGGCGCATCAACCAGCGGAAGCCGATCGACTTCGACATCGAGCTGGTGCTCGCCGAGGCGGCGCGGCTGCGGGTCGCCGTCGAGGCCAACGCCAGCCCGCACCGGCTCGACCTGAAGGACACCCACCTCTCCCTCGCCCGCGACCTCGGCTGCAAGATCGTCATCAGCACCGACGCCCATCGCCCCGGCGAGCTCGCCAACCTCCGCCACGGCGTCGACCAGGCCCGCCGCGCCGGCCTCGTCGCCGGCGACGTGCTGAACACCCTGCCGCTCGACGCCTTCCTCGCCGCCATCCGCCGCTGAGGCGCGGCTGGCGGGCGGGCGGAGGACCATGCGGTAAACTTCTCCTCCACCGCGACGTAAACCCGCGATGACATCTGCCGCGAGGTACCACCCCATGCCCGAGACCCGTCCCCGCCGATCGCAGCCGTTCCTCCCCGTCCTCGCCCTGGCGCTCGCCGCCGCCGTCCTCGCCCTCCCGGCGCCCGCCGCGGCGCAGAGCTTGAAGGACTTCGAGGCGCGGACCACCGTCCACGTGCTGCCCAACGGCTGGACCTTCATCCTCGTCCGCCGTCCCGAGGCGCCGGTGTTCTCCTTCCAGACCGTGGTCGACGTCGGCTCGGCGCAGGAGGTGACCGGCATCACCGGTCTCGCCCACATGTTCGAGCACATGGCCTTCAAGGGCACCCACGACATCGGCACCCGCGACTACGCGGCCGAGAAGGGGGCGATCGAGGAGCAGGAGGCGGCGTACCAGGCCTACCAGGCGGCCCGTCTGGCGCGCCATCCGGACGACAAGCACGTGCAGGCGCTCTTCGCCGAGTTCAAGAAGAAGCAGGCCGCCGCCGACCAGTACGTGGTGAAGAACGAGTTCGACGACATCCTCTCCTCCGCCGGCGGCGTCGGCCTGAACGCCTTCACCGCCGCCGACGAGACCGCCTACTTCTACTCGCTCCCCTCGAACAAGGCCGAGCTCTTCGCCTACTTGGAATCCGATCGCTTCGCCGAGCCGGTCTTCCGCGAGTTCTACAAGGAGCGCGACGTGGTGCTCGAGGAGCGGCGGCTGCGCACCGAGAGCCAGCCGGTCGGCCGGCTGATCGAGCAGCTCGTCACCACCGCCTTCATCGCCCACCCGTACCAGCACCCGACGGTCGGCTGGTCGAGCGACCTCCACTCCTTCACGCTGACCGACGCCGAGGCCTTCTTCAACAAGTACTACGTGCCGGCCAACCTCATCACGGTGGTGGTGGGCGACGTCGATCCGCAGACCTTCGTGCCGCTCATCGACCGCTATTTCGGCCGCATCCCGGCGCGTCCGGCCCCGGAGCCGTTGCGCACCGTCGAGCCGGCGCAGGTCGCCGAGCGCACGGTGGTGCTCGAGGACCCCTCGCAGCCGTTCTACATCGAGGCCTACCACCGGCCGGCGGGGAGCGACCCCGACTCCGCGGTCTACGACGCCATCGACGACATCCTCAGCTACGGCCGCTCGTCGCGGCTCTACCGCGCTCTCGTGCGCGACCAGAAGTCGACCATCCAGGTGCAGTCGTTCTCCGGCTTCCCGGGCCTCAAGTACCCGACCCTCTGGGCGGTGCTGG
This sequence comes from uncultured Acidobacteriota bacterium, assembly GCA_963755825.1. GTDB lineage: Bacteria > Acidobacteriota > Thermoanaerobaculia > Multivoradales > UBA5704 > DATBQN01. The sequence goes on from CAVWLA010000003.1 coordinate 756,625, forward strand.
CGGTGCCGGCGGTGGGCTCGTCCGACGAGAAGGTGCAGGCCGGCCTGCGCGCCGAGCTCGAGCGGCTGAAGACCGAGGACGTCACCGACGAGGAGCTCGCCCGCTTCAAGACCCGCGCCCGCGTCGACCTCGTGCGCGCCCTGCGCAGCAACGCCGGCATCGCCTCGCAGCTCGCCGAGGCGCAGCGCATCTATGGCGACTGGCGCGAGGTGTTCAAGACCCTCGACCGCATCGACAAGGTCACCAAGGCGGACATCCGCCGGGTGGCCGTGCGCACCTTCGAGAAGACCAACCGCACGGTGGCGATGATCGTCACCGCCACCGCCGCCGATGCCAAGGCGCCCGCAGCGCGGCCGGCACAGAGCGGCCGCTAGCGGCCCTCGGGAGACACCATGACCTTCACCAGATCCAGCAATCATCGAGCCCGCGGCGCCGCCTGGGCCGCCGGCCTGCTCCTGGCCGCCGCCGCCGTCCCCGTCCTCGCCGCCGGGCCGGCGAAGAGCATCGGCGACCTCCGCTACCCGCCCCTCCCCGACTTCAAGATCCCGCAGCCGGAGCGCGTGGTGCTCGCCAACGGCATGGTCGTCATGCTGCTCGAGGACCACGAGCTGCCGCTGGTCGACGCCGTCGCCCTGGTCCACACCGGCGCCAGCCTCGAGCCGGCGGACAAGGCGGGCCTCGCCGGGCTCACCGGCCGCATGCTGCGCTCCGGCGGCACCGCCAAGATGAAGGCCGACCAGCTCGACGACTACCTCGACGACAAGGGCGCCTCGATCGAGAGCTCGATCGGCGAGGAGTCAGGCCGCGTCTCGCTCTCGGCGCTCAAGGAGGATTTCGCCGCCGTCTTTCCGGTCTTCGCCGACGTCCTCCGCCACCCCGGCTTCGACCCGGCCAAGCTCGCGGTGGCGCGCAACCAGGCGATGGCGCAGGTGGCGCGGCAGAACGACAGCCCGCAGCAGGTCCTCATCCGCGAGTTCCGGAAGACCGTCTACGGCGCCGACTCCCCCTACGCCCGCACCCCCACTTTCGCCAGCCTGGCGCACATCGAGCGCGCCGACCTGGTGGCCTGGCATGCGCAGTACTTCCACCCCGACGGCGTCGTGCTCGGGCTGGTCGGCGACTTCCGCCGCGACGAGGCGCTGAAGATGATCGAGGCCGCCTTCGGCGACTGGCCGAAGGGGGCGCCGATGGCGAAGCACGAGGTGCCCTACCGCACGACGCCAGCCCCCGGCGTCTACTTCGCCGAGAAGAACGACGTGACGCAGTCGAACGTCGCGATGGGTGGCCTCGGCATCCTGCGCAGCAACCCCGACTACTACGCCGTCGACGTGATGAACTACGTGCTCTCGGGGAGCTTCGCCTCGCGCCTGTTCTCCAACGTGCGCTCGAAGAAGGGGCTCGCCTACTCGGTCTTCGGCCAGGTCGGCGACGACTGGGACCACCCGGGCATGACCATCTTCGGGCTGTCGACGAAGACCGAGACGACCGGCGCCGGCATCGAGGCGCTGCTCGTCGAGGCGCGCGACATGGCCGCCAGGCCGCCGACCGACGAGGAGGTCGAGAAGGGCAAGCAGGCGCTCCTCAACTCGTTCGTCTTCCGCGTCGACTCGAAGCGCGGCGTCCTCGAAGAGGAGATGGAGCTCGAGTACCACGGCTATCCGCTCGACTGGCTGGCGAAGTATCGCGCCGGCATCGAATCGGTCACCGCGCCCCAGCTGCGCGCCGCCGCCGTCAAGTACCTCCACCCCGACCAGTTCGCCATCGTCGTCGTCGGGCCGAGCAAGGGCACCGACCGGCCGCTCGCCGACTTCGGCAAGGTCACCACCCTCGACCTCACGATCCCCCGCCCGCCGACGCCGCAGGCGCCGGCCAAGCGCTAGTCCGGCCCGCGACGACGCCCGCCAACGCGCCCGGCTGCCTCCAGCCGGGCGCGTTCTCTCATCTTCAGCTTGCAGTGGCTGGGGTATGCGGCGGCATGCGGCGGGTATCGGGCCGCCCGGTCGTCACGACCTCACGGGTGACTTAGACCGTCCTTCTGGCCTCCTCCGGAGTCGGGCTTCGGCAGCTGGAGCACCAGCTCGAAGAGCCGCATTCGGAGGGCCGGCGCTCGGCGCTGCGCCTCGAGGAGCCGGCCCTTGAGCACAAGACCCTCGAGCCAGGCGCGCGAGAAATCTCCTGCCGTCCGCTGCATCTCGGCGACCATTGCATTCACTGCGCGCTGAATCTCGCCGTCCTCGGCCTTCATTGCCGCACCCGTCTCCGGTTGCACCCGCGCCACGAATGCCAGAGCCTCATCGACCGTCGCCTCCCCCCCCACCGCCGCTGGCTGCCGCCTCCTCGAGGCGCCCATCACGGGCGCGTTCTTCCATCCTCCCTGACCCCCCGCGGGCAGGCTTTACACGGCCGGACCGCCGGCGGCGGCTCCAGCCTTCGCCGCTCGACCGTTACCGGCGCTCGTCACTGCGGGCGCAGGCGCCTCGGCCGACGCGGCACGGGCACCCTACGTAGATAGGGAGGGAGGGCGAGGCACGCTTCTTGATTCCCTCCCCGTCGAGCCGTCGCTCCGAGCGACCCTGGAGGCCAGCATGACCGACGCCCTGCAGCCCACCCGAGTGCTGATGACCGCCGACGCCGTCGGCGGGGTGTGGAGCGATGCCATCGACCTCGCCCGCGGCCTCGCGGCGCGCGGCGTCGAGGTGGCGCTCGCCACCATGGGCGCGCCGCTCGCCGACGCCCAGCGCGAGACCGCCGAGCGCATCCCCGGCGTGCGGGTGTTCGAGAGCGCCTACCGCGTCGAGTGGATGGAGGACCCCTGGCGCGACGTCGAGCGCGCCGGGCAGTGGCTGCTCGACCTCGAGGCCCGCGTCGCCCCCGATGTCGTCCACCTGAACGGCTGCTCGCACGCCGCGCTGCCCTGGGCGGCGCCCCGCCTCGTCGTCGCCCGCTCCTGCGCCCTCTCGCGCTGGTGGGCTGTCGAGGGGGTGCCGGCGCCGGCGGAGTGGGATCGCTATCGCCAGGCGGTGGCCGCCGGGCTCGCCGCCGCCGACCTCGTGGTGGTGCCGACCGCCGCGGTGCTCGCCGACCTCGCCCTCCAGCACGGCCTGCCGCGGCGCAGCCGGGTGATCCCCAACGGCCGCGACGGCCGGCTCTTCCGGCCGGCCACCAAGGAGCCCATCATCTTCGCCGCCGGCCGCATCGGCGACCCGGCGGCGAATCTCGAAGCCCTCGAGGCGGTCGCCCCCGAGATCCCCTGGCCGATCTACGTCGGCGGCGACGTGCCGGCGCCGAACGCCGGCTGCCCCGAGTCGCTCGTCCACTTCACCCGCCACCTCGGCCGCCTCACCCCGCGCGCCCACGCCGCCTGGCTCGGCCGCAGCGCCATCTTCGCCCTGCCGGCACGCTACGACCCCTCGGGTGTCTCGGCCCTCGAGGCGGCGCTCGCCGGCTGCGCCCTGGTGCTCGGCGACATCCCCAGCCTGCGCGAGACCTGGCGCAACCGCGCGGCCTTCGTGCCGCCCGGCGACCCGGCCGCCCTCGCCGCCGCGCTCGTCCGCCTGATCGAGGACCCCGACCGCCGCGCCTCGCTCGCCGCCGGCGCGCGCCAGCGGGCGACCGAGCTCACCCCCGAGCGCATGCTCGAGGGCTATCTCGCCGCCTACGCCGACCTCCTCGCCGAGCGCCGCCTGCCGGCGGCGCGAGAGCTCGCGGCGAGCGCGGCGCCGCTCGCGGGATAGGGCAATTAGAAAGAGCCTGAGCGGTCCGGTGGTCTAGCGGCGAACGGCAGGCGCCCCGGTCGCCCGTGACGCCCCGGGCGCCTCGATCGCGGCTCGCCTGACCGCCAGCGGCTGGCGTGAGCACGTCGCCGTCGTCCGCGGCGCGCCGCTCGCCAGGTCCACGCAGGTGAACTGCTCCAGCCCCCAGGGGCAGCTCGCATCGGCGTCGCTGCGGAGCGCCGCGCAGGCGCTCTTGCCCGCGGGTCGCTCGTCGAGCCGCACGGGCAGCTCGACCACCACGGTCGGATGCTCGTCGCCGCGTCCGATCGCCCGCAGCAGCTGGGGAAAGTCGCTCTTCTCCCAGCCCACGGGATCCGGTCCGGCGCCCGCCGCCGGCGTCAGCACGTAGCGCTGCGCCACCGGGCGGACGACCATCGGGAGGGTGATGAGCAGATGGGCGGTTCCGCCGGGCGCGAGCCCGTCCGGCCCGAGGTCGACCGTGAAGCCGTGCCAGTCGTAGGAGAACGAGCCGGCGCCGGCTGCGGAGAGCCTCGCGAAGCGCAGCGGCAGGCGAGAGAGGACCTCTCCCGACACGTTGTGCACGTCGGCGGAGAGGCTCGCCAGACCGGCCCAATTCGGGCCGCTCTCATCCCGCGGCCCCGCCAGGATCTCGAACGGCGCGCCGGGGACGTTGAGGATCTCCGCCGTGTACTGCGGCGTCGAGAGCGCGTGCAGGCCAGCCACAGGAAGCAGAATGGCGGCGGCCAGCAGGCCGAGGATCGAGAGGAAGAGTGGACGTCGGTCGGTGAGATTCATCGTTCCCCCTTTTTCGGCTCGCCCGTCGCCACGGCCACCTTTTTGGCCCCTGTCGAGACGCCCGCATGACGAGCGCTCGCACCGGGCGCCGCGGGCGCGACGATCGTCGCCGCGCTTCCACCATATTGGTGGTATTCGACCACCTTGTCGTGACAGTAGGTGATGGAGCCGTTCGGATTCTCCGAGCACTCGGTATAGCCCGGCTGTCCTGTGTTGTGATACTCGCAGAGGTAGCAACCATCCCCTCCCTCCTCGCACTGCGCGTCGTCCGCCGGCAGGGCACCGGGGACGAAGCTGCAGCCAGAGGAATCCGCAGCACCTGCGCGGGGGATCATCAGCCACACCCCTGCGGCCAGCGTGGCGACCAGGAACGACCTGAAGAGCCTCGCCTCACGTCTGCTTCTCGCCACCCACATCGCAGCCTCCTCCTTTCGAGATCGACCTCGAAGACTCAATGGTTGGGGAATTCCATTACCACGAGCCGAGCCGCCGCATGCTTCGCCGCGGGATGCAGCTGGGTGTCGTCCGCGACGAGAAAGACAAGCTTGCCGTCCCGAGAGTCGCCGCGCAGCCGGGCGTAGATCGAGCCCCGGAGCGGAATCTCATAGGTCTCGACTTCATGAGCACCCAGCACGTCCAGCTCCCAGCTCACACCCCCCGCTTCGGGTCTGCGAACGACGACTCCGGGACCGGAGGGCAGGGGCAGAACCTCGTCGACCGTCCGGTGCCGATTGAGCCACTCAGTCCGTTTCTCAGGGTTGCGGAGCAGATCGTTTCGCCTCTCGAGAGTCATGCTCCCGCATTCCGAGTCGATATCGAGGCCGAGGAGAGAGGTGTTCCAGGTGCGCACCATCGCACCTTCGCGGCTGAAGAGGTGCGCTCCGGGCTGGAAGCCGGGCACGATGAAGAACGAGCCATCGGCAAGGAAACGCGCGGCCCCCAACGCCGCGGTGCCGCAGTGCTGCAGGTGCGGAGAGCCGTCACCCCCGGGATCGAAGAGGACGGGCTTGAATCGTTGACCGCCATCGTGGCGGGCGGAGCCTAGAAACGCCACCGCGCCTCCAGCCGCCAGCTTCCTGGCGCCGGGGAGGCCGGACGAGACCGCGCCGAGCACCAGCAAGCGGTCACCTGCGACGTCCAGGTCCTCGACGTAGTCCATCGCTTTGCGATCGAAGCGCACGGTGCCGTCCGAGCTGTTGCCGAGAGCGCGCCAGTTCACGTAATCGAGACGGTCGGCAAAGGCGAGAAAATCTTCGGATGCGGCCAGCCGCGAGAAGGTCTTGTAGTAGGTCGTTCCCAACGTCGTCTGATTCGGTACCACCTGTCGCACCGCCGGCAGGCCAGCTTGCAGCTTCAGCTGAGCGACGCCGTCGAAGAGGCGCGAAACGTAGACCGACGCATCGTCGGCCCAACGCACGTCCGTAGCCGCCGACGGCTCGCCCGGCAGGGCGTAGCTCGCGGCAACACGGAGCTCAAGAGGAGCCGGCCGGGCTGTCGCGCTGCTCACAGTCGACAGCCCTGTGGCGAGGACGATAGAGGTCGCGAAGGCTGCGACAAGCCAGCCATGAATCCCCAGCAGCCAGGTCTGCCGATACGATTTGGCCATTTCGCTCGCTCACATCATCAGAGTGATGAACCTGCAGCGTATTGTAACGCGATGAACAGATACTAAACAACTCCCTGGCGCCTCCAGCCTCAGCGGCCGGGCGCTGGTGGCGAGCCCGGCAGCTGGCAGCGGTTCTCCCCGCTTGACGCCATGCTTCTGTTTGGATAAAAATACTCACCAGTAAACATTGCCGGCTGATCTCAGCTCAGCCAACGGCGCATCGAACGAGGCACGACCGGCAGCCGCGGAGCGCGCGGGCCGCGCGAGGAACGAGCCATGAGCAAGCGTTTCAACGAGACGATCGTCGAGGGGCTGGTCCTGATTGACAACCTCGCCCCGCGGCTCGCGGAGCTGCCGCAGCTCGCCGCCGACCACGCATCGCTCGGCGAGGTGCTCGCCGAGGTGCGGGAGCTCGCGAGCCGGCGGGAGGCGGCCAAGGCCGAGCTTCGGGAGATCACCCAGCGGCGCCGGCAGGCGGCGAAGCGGGCGGCGGACCTCCGGCGCCGGCTGACCGCGGGCCTCCAGGCCGCCCTCGGTGCGGACAGCCCGCAGCTCCTCGAGTTCGGCGCCAAGCCGCTCCCCCGCGCCGGCGGCCGGCCTCGCCTGACGCCGCTCGACAAGGCGGCCCGTGCCGCAGCGCGAGCCGTCGCCAGGGCTGCGGCACTGCGCGCCGCGCCGACGCCCTCCGAGCCGACCGCCGCCGCCTGAAGGCGTCGATCGGCGGCGCGGCGCGACACCGCCTCCGCTCCACCCCCACACCTCTCCATCTGGCAGCGCGCGCCTGCCGCACGAGCGGCAGAACTGTCGCGCGCGGCAAAACCGGGCTCCGCGCCGCCGGGCGCGCCGTTTCGCGCCTCGAAACTCCTCGCCGCGGCGCGGAGAGTGAGGTTTAGAGAACGGAAACTGCCTGCCGCGTCGCGGAGCGGGAGGTTTAGAGAACGGAAACTCCTCGCCGCGTCGCGGAGCGGGAGGTTTAGAGCACGGAAACTCCCTGCCGCGGCGCAGAGCGGGAGGTTTAGAGCACGGAAACTCCTCGCCGCGTCGCGGAGCGGGAGGTTTAGAGAATGGAAACTCCTCGCCGCGTCGCAGAGCGGGAGGTTTAGCGCACGGAAACTCCTTGCCACGGCGCGAAGCGGGAGGTTTAGCGCGCCGCGATACGCCGGCCGGGGCCGGCATGACGCGTCGTGGCGGCACGGATCTTGAACCTCTTGCACCGTAGGCCGCCGGTGAGCGGCCGTCATCTGCAACGCTCTCGAAGAGCCACTCAACCAGGAGGAACATCGATGAAGCTCGAATCCCTGAGAGACCTCTACGTCGAACAGCTCAAGGACCTCTACAGCGCCGAGACGCAGCTCGTCGACGCGCTGCCCAAGATGGCGGAAGCCTCGGCGGCGCCCGAGCTGCAGAGCGCCTTCCGCGAGCACCTCGCCCAGACCCGCCAGCACGTCGAGCGCATCGAGCGCATCTTCCAGAGCCTCGGCGACAAGCCGAAGGGGCAGACCTGCGAGGGGATGAAGGGGCTCATCAAGGAAGGCGAGGAGATGATCAAGATGAAGGGCGAGCCGGAGGTGATCGACGCCGGCTTGATCGCCGCGGCGCAGCGCGTCGAGCACTACGAGATCGCCGGCTACGGCACCGTGCGCACCTACGCCGAGCTCCTCGGCGAGCAGGAGGCCGTGCGGCTGCTCGAGCGCACCCTCCAGGAGGAGGAGGCGGCCGACGAGAAGCTCTCGCAGATCGCCCAGAGCCGCGTCAACCAGGAGGCGATCTCCTTCCGCTGATCGCGCGCTAGGGCGTGTGAGGGATGAATGGCCGCGCGGGCGCTCGGGGTGGTCCCGGGCGCCCGCGCCGCGTCCGGCCCACCCATCAACAGCCCCTGCTCTTGAGCAGGCGCCGGGTCTCCACCTCGAGGCGGTGGAAGAGGTCGCCGTCGCCCGGCTCGAGCTCGGCGGCGGAGGCGAGGGTCTTGAGCTCCCCCTCGGTGTAGGCGTCGAGGATCGCCGGGTGGATGTAGAACTTCCGGCAGGTCGCCGGCCGGTTGCGCAGCGCCCTCGCCACCTGCTTGACCGCCTCGGCGATGTTCTTCTTCGCCGCGGGAGCATCCGCCGCGGCGCCCATCCGCCGCAGCGAGAAGAGCGCCAGCACGGTGCCTCCCCAGGTGCGGAAGTCCTTGGCGGTGAAATCGTGGCCGGTCGCCTCGCGCAGGTAGTCGTTGACGTCGTCGGAGCTCACCCGCCGCGGCTCGCCCTCCTCGTCCAGATACTCGAAGAGCGCCTCCCCCGGCAGGTCCTGGCAGCGGGCGATGATGCGCGCCACGCGGCGGTCGCGGACGCCGACGTCGTGCTCGACGCCGCTCTTGCCGCGGAAGCGGAAGTGCATGGTGGCGCCCTCGACGTCGACGTGCTCGCCGCGTAGCGTGGTCAAGCCGTAGGAGTCGTTGGCGCGGGCGTACTCGTCGTTGCCGACGCGGATCAGGGTCACCTCGAGGAGCCGCACCACCGCCGCCAGCACCTTCTCCCGCGGCATGCCGGCGAGCGAGAGGTCGGCGTTCACCCGCTCGCGGATGGCGGGGAGCGCCTCGGCGAAGGCGAGCATGCGGCCGAACTTGGTTTCGTCGCGGACCGCCCGCCAGGCGGGGTGATAGCGATACTGCTTGCGGCCGCGGGCATCCCGGCCCGTCGCCTGGATGTGGCCGTTGTCGCGCGGGCAGATCCAGACATCGGTCCACGCCGGCGGGATGGCGAGCGAGTTGATGCGGACGCGCTCCTCGGCATCGGCGATCGTTTTCCCCGCCGGATCGAGGTAGCTCCAGCCCTTGCCGCTGCGCCGCCGGCGGATGCCGGGGGTCTCGTCGCTGACGTAGCGCAGGCCGGCGGCGCGGGCGCTCGCCGCCGGATCGGGAGTGGTGGGGATGGGAGCGGGCGGGATCTCCGCCGCGAGGATGGCCATCGTCGATCACCTCGGCAGGCTCGAGCCTGCGGTGTAAGAATTTCAGGCGCCCGCGCTCGCGGCTCCTGGGGGCCGCGACGCCACCGGCGGCGGCCCGGCGGCCGGCCGGCCGGCCGCCGCCTGCGCAGTGCATTGTCTGTGCCTCGAAACGCCACCGCGGATGGCGCGGGAAGTGCATAAACGCGGAACACCTTCGAGCGACACGACGGCGGCCGACGAGGAGACGGGAGAGGTTCCGATGGCACATGCGATCGATCAGACGACGCCGGAGGCGCCCCGGCGCCTGGCGGCCGAGCCGACGGCGGCGGAGCTCGCCCGCGCTCTCGCTCCCGGCGTCCTCCTCCTCCGCGCCGGCAGGCCGGAGAGCGCCGACGAGCGCGCCCTGGCGCTCCTCGGCCTCGCCGACGCCGCCGCGCTCGCCGCCGCGGCCGGGGAGATCGCCGCGGCGCTCGCCGAGGCCGGGCTCGGCGCACCCGGCACCGGCGTCGTCGCTGGCGTCGTGACCCTCGGCCCGGGCGGCCGGACGCTCTCCGCCGAGCTCCGCCGGCTGGCCGGCACGGCGGCGGACGGCGGCCTCTCCCTTCTTCTCCTCGCCGATCCCGCGCCGCTCGCCGCCGCGGCGAGCGACCTCCAGCAGGCCTGCCACCTGCGCACGGTCACCCGCATCTCCCCCGCCGTCGCCCACGACCTCAGGGCGCCGATCAACGCCATGGTGTTCAACCTCGAGATCCTCAAGGAGACGATCGCCGCCGGCAAGGGCGCCGAGCCGGCGGGGCGCGAGCGCCAGCAGCGCTACGTCACCGTGCTCCGCGACGAGCTCACCCGGCTCCACCGCGAGCTCGAGAACTTCCTCGCCCAGACCTCCGGCCGCGGCGACCGCGAGGAGACCCTCGACCTCCGCGAGCCGGTCGCGCAGCTCGTCGCCCTGCTGGTGCCGCCGGGGAGGAAGATCCAGGTGCAGGTGGGATCGGCCCTCCCCGAGCAGCCGGTCCACGTCACCGTCAACGCCTGGCAGCTCCGCCAGGCCCTCCTCCAGGTGGGCGTCGCCGCCCTCGAGCGGATCGCGCACCCGGGGCGGCTGACGGTCACCCTCGCCGCGGCGGACGGCCGCGCCCGGCTGACCCTCGCGGGGCCGGCGGCGCCGGAGCCGCCGGAGCTTGGCGAGCCGGCCGAGGCGAGCTTCGGGCTCGACCTCTCGCCGCGCGGCACCGACGGCCAGCAGCGCCAGCAGCTGCACACCGCGCGCGCGCTCCTCGCCGCGCAGGGGGGCGCCGTGCGGCCGCTCGCGGCGGGGGGCGATGACGGCTTTGAGGTAGAATTGCCGATCCCGGCAGTCTGAGCCCCCGAAGCCAGGAGAGCAGCTATGCCTCACGCCCTTGCGGTCGACGACGATCCCAACTTTCTCTCCGCTCTCGCCGAGCTGATCGAGGGGCAGGGCTTCACCACCAACACCGCGAGCACTCTCCGCGACGCGCGGACGCAGGTCAGCCACAAGACGCCCGACGTGGCGCTCGTCGACCTCTATCTGCCGGACGGCAGCGGCATCGACCTGCTCAAGGATCTCGAGCCGGGGAGCTCGACCGAGGTCGTCCTGATGACCGGCTACGCCGACGTCGAGAGCGCCGTCCAGGCGCTCCGCCTCGGCGCCAGCGACTACCTGACCAAGCCGCTCGACATCGGCCGCCTGAAGAGCATCCTCGCCAACGTCGCGAGCGTGCAGCCGGGCGCCGCCACCGCCGCCGCCGAAGCCGAGGAGACCGGCGAGCAGGTCGGCCGGCTCGGCCTCCTCCTCGGCGCCTCACCGCCCATGCAGTCGCTCTACGAAATGGTCACCCGCGTCGCCCCCACCGACGCCACCGTCTTCCTGGTCGGCGAGAGCGGCACCGGCAAGGACATGGCGGCGCAGACGCTCCACCACCTGTCGCGCCGCAGCAAGGCGCCGTTCCTGCCGCTCAACTGCGGCGCCATCTCGCCGACGCTGATCGAGAGCGAGCTCTTCGGTCACGAGCGGGGCAGCTTCACCGGCGCGGCGCGGCGGCACAAGGGCTATTTCGAGCGCGCCCACGGCGGCACCCTGTTCCTCGACGAGATCACCGAGATGCCGATCGAGCTGCAGGTGAAGCTCCTCCGCGTCCTCGAGACCGGCGTGCTGCAGCGCATCGGCGGCGACCAGCCGGTGGAGGTCGACGTGCGCGTTCTCGCCGCCTCCAACCGCGATCCGCAGCGTGCCGTCGAGGAGGGCAAGCTGCGCGAGGACCTCCTCTATCGCCTCTCGGTCTTTCCCATCCAGATGCCGCCGCTGCGCGACCGCGGCGACGACATCGATCTGCTCGCCAACTACTTCCTCGCCCAGCTCAACGAGCGCCAGGCGACCGCCAAGCGCTTCACCGAGGAGACCGCGCAGCGCCTGCTCGGCCACCCCTGGCCGGGCAACGTGCGCGAGCTGAAGAACATCGTCCACCGCGCCTTCATCATGGCCGAGCAGGAGATCACGCCGCGCTGCCTGCCGCGCGAGGTGGGCGGCGAATCGGGCGCCGTGCGCAGCCTCCACTTCCAGGTGGGAACCTCGATCGCCGAGGTGGAGCGGCGGTTGATCATGGCGACGCTCGACCTGAACGGCGGCAACAAACGGAAGACCGCCGACATCCTCGGCGTCAGCCTCAAAACCCTCTACAATCGCCTCAACACCTACCGCGAGGACTGATCGCGGCGGGCTCGCGCGACCGCTTCCGGCGCCCACTTGAGGAGCCAAGCACGAGGTTGTATACTCCCCTCCCGTCCGACGACTCAGCCGACCTGGACCTTGTACCGAGCGTAAAGGGAGTTGTGGCACAGAAACTGCTTTCGACCAGAGAAGTGCGATCGAGCGCAGCCATGTTCCAAACTCAACGCACGGGGGGACTGAAGAAGGGCCAGGACGACTGACGAGGAGGATGACGTGAACCGCAACCCATGGAGGCACCAGCTGCCGGCGCTCCTGCTCGCCTTGTCCGCCTTGGTATCCTTCGCCGCGGCGTGCAAGACGACCGAGCCGGTTCACATGCAGCTCGACGACAAGGCCATCAGCGCGAAGATCAAGACGAAGCTGGCGGCGGATCTCGATGTCAACCCGTTCAACGTCGACGTGACCACCAATGAGGGCGTCGTGACGCTGACCGGCCGCGTGAAGAAGGAAGCGACTCGCAGGAAAGCGGAGGACTACGCGCACGACACCGACGGGGTGAAGCGCGTCATCAACCTGATCAGAGTAGGCGACATCAACCAGTAGCGTTCGCCGATTCATCCTTTCATTCAGTCCAATCACAAGGGAGAAAAACAAATGAAGAAGGCACTCATCCATCTGTCCATGCTCTGCCTGCTGGCCGTTCTTGTCATGCCGCTCGCCGGCTGCAAGAAGGAAGAGAACATGGAGGTCGAGGAGACCCCGGCTTCCACCGAGGCGCCGGCGGCGACCGACACCGCCATGGGCACCAGCAGCACGATGGGCACCGACACGATGGGCACCAGCTCGATGGGCACCGACAGCGGCTCGATGAGCATGGGCACCGATTCGGGTGCGATGGGCACCGGTGCCATGGGCACCTCCCCCTCGAAGTAACCTCCTTCCTGTCTTCCGCAGATCCGAGGCGCTCGCTGGTCGAGCGCCTCGTTTGTTTTTGGCCGTGGCATCCATGTTGCTCTGAGAGGCCTGCAGCCGCACCCTCGATGCACAGGGCGGCGGTTTCGACAGGAGGTTTCTCATGGCACAGCTCAGCGACAAGAAGGTGGCCATCCTCGTCGCCGACGGCTTCGAGCAGGCCGAGCTGACCGAGCCCCGCGCGGCGCTCGACGAAGCGGGAGCGAAGACCGAGATCGTCTCGCCGGCCAAGGGCCGGGTGAAGGGTTGGGACGAGACCGATTGGGGCCGGGAGCTGCCGGTCGACGTGGCGCTCGATCGCGCCGACGCCGAGGAATACGATGCCCTGCTCCTCCCCGGTGGGGTGATGAATCCGGATCACCTGCGCCGGAACGCCAAGGCGCTCGCCTTCGTCAAGGCGTTCTTCGATCAGGGCAAGCCGGTGGCGGCGATCTGCCACGGACCGTGGACGCTCATCGACGCCGGGGTGGCGCGCGGCCGCACGATGACCTCGTTCGAGTCGATCCAGACCGATCTCAAGAACGCCGGCGTCTCCTGGGTCGATCGCGAGGTCGTCGTCGACGGCAACCTGGTGACCAGCCGCAAGCCCGACGACATCCCGGCCTTCAACCGCGCGATGATCGAGCAGTTCGCCCACGCCCGCCAGGAGGCGGCGACCCGCCGCTGATCTCGCGCCCGCACGTGGCGGACCGCTCGCGGTCCGCCACCCATCCTCCCGCCACCGAGCTCTCCCGCCAGGCTAAGGACAGACGAGATCGAGGAACTCGCCGGCGGCGCGGCGGAAATCCGCCGTCCACTCGTGGCCGCCGGCGAAGACGAACGGCCTCGCCTCGACCCCCGCGGCGCGCAGGCGGAGGACGTCGGCGGCGAGCTTCTCCTCGCTGTAGAAGGCCTCGTCGCGGCCGCGGCCGAGGAGCACCGGCGGCAGACGGGCGAGATCCGCCGGCGAGATCTCGGGCGGCACGTCGCCGGAGAGCGCGATCACCCCGGCCGACGGGTGCCCGGCGAGCGCCGCGGCGCGATAGGCCATCGCCACCCCCTGTGAGAAGCCGGCGTAGACGAGCCGCTCGGCGCCAGCGTGCGCCGCCTTCAGATAGGCAACCGCGGCAGCCACGTAGGCCACGTTGTCGGCGATCGCCCGCTCGCGGTCGAAGCGCGTCATCCAGCCCGCGACCACCGCCTCGGTGCGCGTGTAGAACGGGTGGAGCGCCTGCAGCGAGCAGCGGACGAAGCGCGCCGAGCCGGGGATGCGGGCGAGCTCCGCGAGATGGATGGCGGCGCTCTCGCCGTAGCCGTGGAAACCGACCAGGAGCGGCGCGGAAGGATCGGCCGCGGCGCTCTCGCCGCGGTCGACGAGCAGGTGGCCGTGGACGCGGGCGGGTATCGAATGGCTCTCGGTCATGGTCCCTCTACAGTCCGTATTGAGCCAGCAGGATGAGCACGAAGCCGGCGACGAAACCCCAGGCGGTGCCGTGCTTGCCCGCCGTCTGGAAGCTCTCCGGCAGCAGCTCCGCCATCACCAGGTAGCCCATCGCGCCGGCCGCGAAGCCGAGCCCGTAGGGCAGCAGGGCGCGCGAGACGGTGAGCAGCAGGACCGCCGGCACGACGGCGAGCGGCTGCGGCAGCGAGGAGAGCACCGAGTAGAAGAGGCAGCGCGAGAAGCCGACGCCCTGCGCGGCGAGCGGCAGGCTGATGGCGAGCCCCTCGGGGATGTTGTGGATGCCGATCGCGAGCGCGATGAAGACGCCGAGGCCGAGCTTCCCCGAGGCGTAGCCGACGCCGATCGCGACGCCCTCCGGGAAGCTGTGCACGAACATCGTCCCCAGGATGAGGAGGGCGCGGCGGCCGCCGGCGCCGTGGAGGCCGGCGACGGTCCAGTCCTTGCCCTCGAGGTAGAGGTCGCCGAGCCAGAAGAAGAGGGCGCCGGCGACGAAGCCGATCGCCAGCTGGCCCGGCTGCCGCGCCTCGAGCCCGGGCAGCACGAGGTCGAAGTAGGAGACCGAGAGCATCATGCCGCCGGCGAGGGCATAGCCAGCGCCGACGAAGGCGGGCGGCAGGCGGCGGGTGAAGAGGACGGGGATGGCGCCCAGGCCGGTCGCCGCCATGGCGAGGACGGCGGCGACGAACGCCTGGGCGAGGACCGGCTGCCAGGCGGGCGCGGCGAAGGTCAACTCGAGGCCCGCCGGCTCTCGGCGCGGCGGTCGGCGCGGCGGCGCAGCGGCGCCGAGAGCTCGCGGACCCGCGCCTCGACGAGGGCCGGGAGCGCCGGGTCCGCGCCGTGCTCCTCGACCAGGCGGACGAGCGCGCTCCCCACCACGACGCCGTTTGCCAGCTCCCCCACCTCGGCGACCTGGGCGGCCGAGGAGATGCCGAAGCCGACGGCGAGCGGCAGGTCGAGGCGGCGCCGCAGCCGCTTGATCTCGCGGGTGAGCTCGGCCGGGAGAGCGGTACGCTCGCCGGTGACACCGGTCCGCGACACGTAGTAGACGAAGCCCGAGGACGCCGCCGCCACGCGGTGGACGCGCTCGCGCGTGCTCGTCGGCGCGAGGAGGAAGACGGTGTCCACCCCCTGGCGGCGCAGCGCCGGCGCCAGCTCGCTCTCCGCCTCCTCGGGGGGCAGGTCGACGCAGAGGACGCCATCCACTCCCGAGGCGGCGGCCTGCTCGGCGAAGCGCTCGACGCCGCGCGCCATGAGCGGGTTGAAATAAGTGAAGAGGACGATCGGCACGCCGAGCTGGTCGCGGTGGCGGGCGACGACCTGGAGGATGGCGGAGAGCTTGGTGCCGCCGGCGAGCGCGCGCGCCGCGGCGCGCTGGTTGACCGGCCCGTCGGCGATGGGATCCGAGAAGGGGACGCCGAGCTCGATCAGATCGGCGCCGCCGGCGGCGAGGGCGTCGAGAAGGGCGGCGGTGGTCTCGAGGTCGGGGTCGCCCGCCATCAGGAACGGGATGAAGGCCGCCCGCCCCTCGGCGGCGCAGCGGGTGAAGACCTCGTCGATGGCGCTCATTCGCTCCCCCCGCGCCGCCGCGCGGCGGCATCCCAACGGTGCACCGAGGCCTCGGTCTCCGGCCCGCCGGCGCCCTCACCGCGCCGGCGCTCGTACTCGAGCACCGACTCGACGTCCTTGTCGCCGCGCCCCGAGAGGTTGACCAGGACGACGCGCTTGGCGGAGAGCCGCGGCGCCCGCTTCACCACCTCGGCGATGGCATGGGCGCTCTCCAGCGCCGGCAGGATGCCCTCGGTCGCCGACAACAGGTGGAAGGCGGCGATCGCCTCCTCGTCGGTCGCCGACGAGTACTCGACCCGCCCCTCGTCGTGGAGCAGGACGTGCTCGGGGCCGATCGCCGGATAGTCGAGGCCGGCGGAGATCGAATGGGTGGCGGCGATCTGCCCCTCGGCATCCTGCAGCACCATCGTCCGCGTGCCGTGGAGGACGCCGAGCGAGCCGCCGAGGAAGCGCGCCGCGTGGCCGCCGAGCTCGGCCGAGCGGCCGGCGGCCTCGACGCCGATCAGCCGCACCCGGCGGTCGCCGAGGAAGGCGGTGAAGAGGCCGATCGCGTTGCTGCCGCCGCCGACGCAGGCGATGGCGAGGTCGGGCGCCTCGGTGCGCGCCTGCTTGCGCAGCTGCAGCTTCGCCTCGTCGCCGATGACGCGGTGGAAGTCGCGCACCATCCGCGGGTAGGGATCGGGGCCGAGCACCGAGCCCAGCACGTAGTGGGTGGTGCGGACGTTGGTGACCCAGTCGCGGAGGGCCTCGTTGATGGCGTCCTTGAGCGTCCGGCTGCCGGCGTCGACGGCCACCACCTCGGCCCCGAGGAGCCGCATGCGGTCGACGTTCAGGCGCTGCCGGCGCATGTCCTCGCTGCCCATGTAGACGATGCAGGAGAGGCCGAGCGAGGCCGCCGCCGTCGCCGTCGCGACGCCGTGCTGGCCGGCCCCCGTCTCGGCGATCACCCGCCGCTTCCCCATCGACTCGGCGAGCAGGCACTGGCCGACGGCGTTGTTGATCTTGTGGGCGCCGGTGTGGAGGAGGTCCTCGCGCTTGAGGTAGATGCGGGCGCCGCCGAGGTGGCGGGTCAGCCGCTCGGCGAAGAGGAGCGGCGTCGGGCGGCCGGCGAAGTCGGCGAGCACCGCCGCCAGGCGGCGCTTGAAGCCGCGCTGGCGCTTCGCCTTGTCGTAGGCGCGCGCCAGCTCGGCGAGCGGCGCCATCAGGGTCTCGGGGACGAAGCGCCCGCCGTAGGGCCCGAAGTGACCCGCCGGATCAGGCCGGGGGCGAGGTCTGGCCATCCCTAACCTCCTCGAAGAGACGAGCGAGCAGATCGAAGTCTTTGATGCCGGGGGACCTTTCCACCCCGGAGCATACGTCAATCGCCGTGGCCCCGCTGTCGACGACGGCGCGCCGCGCGTTGCCCGGCCGCAGGCCGCCGGCGATGAACACCCGCCGGCCCGCGCCGATGCCGGGGACTCCGGCGAAGCGGGACACCGAGCCGAATCGCCATGCGATCCCGGTGCCGCCGTAGAGCGCGCCGCCGGCGCCCGCCACCGGCGGCGCGTCGAAGAGGAGGGCCCAGACGTCGGCGTAGGGCGCCAGAGCCGCGGCGCCCGGGTCGCCGCCGGTGCGGAACGCCTTGATCGCCCGCGGCGCCCAGCGCGCCACCTCCGCCGGCCCCTCGTCGCCGCTCAGCTGGATGCGATCGAGCCCCACCGCGGCGGCGATCTCCTCCACCTCGGCGGCGGCGTGGTTGACGAAGACGCCGACGATCTCCAGCCGTCCGGCGACCGCGGCGGCGATCTCGCGCGCCCGCGGCACGTCGACCCAGCGCGGGCTCCGCCGGTAGAAGTTGAGGCCGAGATAGGCGGCGCCGAGATCGGCGGCGCGCACCGCGTCCTCCGGGCGGGTGACGCCGCAGATCTTGACCTCGACCGCGCCGGTCATCGGGTGAGCTCGCGCAGCTTGGCCGCCGGATCGTCCGCCAGGAGGAGCGACTCGCCGATCAGGAAGCCATCGAAGCCGGCGCCGGCGAGCCGCTCGAGCGCGGCGCGGCCGTCGATGCCGCTCTCGGCGACGCGGAGAGCGCCCGCCGGCAGCGCCGGCAGCAGGGCGATCGAGCGCTCGATGTCGACCGCGAAGGTCTTCAGATCCCGGTTGTTGACCCCCACCAGCTCCCAGCGGCGGCCGGCGAGCTTGGCGACGTCCGCCGCGTCGTGCGTCTCGACCAGCGGCACCATCCCCAGGCCGCGCGCCATGCCGGCGTAGCGCGCCAGGTCGGCGGCGTCGAGGAGCGCCGCGATCAGCAGCACGGCGTCGGCGCCGGCCTCGCGCGCCCAGCGGATCTGCAGCGGATCGACGACGAAGTCCTTGGCGATCGCCGGCAGGCCCGAGGCGCCGCGGCAGGCGGCGAGGAGCTCGTAGCTGCCGTGGAAGAAGTCCGGCTCGACGACGACGGAGAGTGCCGCGGCGCCGTGCGCCGCGTAGGTGCGCGCCTGGGCGAGCGGATCGACTCGGCCGGCGAGCGAGCCGAGGCGCGGCGAGCCCATCTTGACCTCGGCGATGACCGCCGGCCGGCGCTCACCGCGGCGAGCGCCGCGACCGCTGAGGGCGGCGAGGAAGGCGTTGTCGGCGGCCGTCCGCAGCGGGCCGGCGGCGAGCTCCGGCGAGGTGGCGAGACCCTGCGCGAAGAGCTCGGCGAGGCGCTGGCGCCGGCGGTCGGCGATCCGCCGCAGGATGTCCGCCACCGGCTCTCGCTCTGGCTCCGGCTCGCGCTCTGTCTCAGACACTCGGTCGCTCACGCGAGAAACGTCCGCAGCTCGTCGAGCTTGGCGGCGACGGCGCCGGAGGCGAGGAGGTCGGCGGCCCGCGCGACGCCGGCGGCGATGCCGTCCGCCATGCCGCCGACGTAGAGCGCGGCGCCGGCGTTGGCGGCGGTGACGTCGGCGAGCGGGCCGCGCTCGCCGGCGAAGACGCGGCGCATGGCGGCGGCGTTCTCCTCCGGCGTGCCGCCGGCGAGGTCCGCCAGCCGCGCGCGCGGCAGGCCGAGCTCCTCGGGCGTCAGCTGGTAGGCGCGGACGTCTCCTCCGCGCACCTCGGCGACGTGGGTGGCGCCGGTCGTCGTGATCTCGTCGAGGCCGTCGGCGCCATGGACGACGAGGGCGTGGTCGGTCCCCAGCTCGGCGAGCACCTCGCCGACCAGCGGCACCAGGTGCGCCGCGTAGACGCCGATGAGCTGGCGGCGGGCGCCGGCCGGGTTGGTGAGGGGACCGAGGAGGTTGAAGATGGTGCGCACGCCGAGCTCCCGGCGCACCGGCATCACCTCGCGCATCGCCGGATGGAGGAGCGGCGCGAAGAGGAAGGCGATCCCCACCGCGTCGAGAGCGCGCCCGGCGGTCGCCGCGTCGGCCTCGATGCGCAGCCCGAGCGCCGCCAGCACGTCGGCGCTCCCCGAGCGGCTGGAGACCGAGCGGTTGCCGTGCTTGGCGACGGCGAGGCCGGCCGCCGCGGCGACCAGGGCGGCGGCGGTCGAGATGTTGAAGGTGCCGCGGCCGTCGCCGCCGGTGCCGCAGGTGTCGACCACCGGCGCCCGCGAGTGCGCGATGGCGGTCGCCCGGCGGCGCATGGCGCTCGCGGCGCCGCAGATCTCGGCCGCCGACTCCCCCTTCATGCGGAGAGCCACCAGGAGCGCCGCCTGGAGCGGCGCCGAGAGCTCGCCGTCCATGAGATCGCCGAAGAGCTCCTCGGTCGCGGCGCGGGAGAGGCTCTCGCCGGCGACCAGGCGGGCGACCGCCGCGCGGGCGTCGCTCATGCCGGCGCCTCGCCGTCGAGACCCCGCGCCCGGCGCAGGAAGTTGGCGACCAGCGACGGCCCGGCGCCGGTGAGCACCGACTCGGGGTGGAACTGCACGCCCCAGTAGGGCAGGTCGCGGTGGGCGAGGCCCATGAGGATGCCGTCGGCGCTCCAGGCGATCGGCAGCAGCTCGGGCGTCAGCGTCTCCTCGCGCACCGCCAGGCTGTGGTAGCGGGTCGCCTCGAAAGGGTCGGGCAGGCCGGCGAAGGGGCCGCTGCCGAGATGGCGGACGGGCGACGTCTTGCCGTGCATGAGGTACGGCGCGCGGCCGACCTCGGCGCCGAAGGCCACCCCCAGCGCCTGGTGGCCGAGGCAGACGCCGAGGATGGGCACCGGCGCGCGCCGGCGCAGCAGCTCGACGCAGACACCAGCCGCCTCCGGCCGGCCGGGGCCGGGCGAGAGGACGATGCCGCCGGGGCCGAGCGCCAGCATCGCGTCGGCCGAGAGGGCATCGTTCCGCTCGACGCGGACCTCGGCGCCGGCGGCGGCGAGGAGCTGCACCAGGTTGTAGGTGAAGGAGTCGTAGTTGTCGATCACCAGGATCATGGGCATGCCTGGCTCGCTGGACCTCGCCGAGCTCATCGCTTCGCCCCCTTCTCGAGCGCCTCGGCGAGGGCCACGGCGGCGAGCAGCGCCGCCGCCTTGCTCTCCGTCTCGCGCTCCTCGGCGGCGGGATCGGAGTCGGCGACGATGCCGGCGCCGGCGGTGACCGAGGTCTCGCCGCCGCGCACCACCAGGGTGCGGATGGTGATGCAGGTGTCGAGGTCGCCGGTGAACGACAGGTAGCCGACGGCGCCGGCGTACGGCCCGCGAGCCTCGGGCTCGAGCGCGTCGACGATCTCCATGGCGCGGATCTTGGGGGCGCCGGAGACGGTGCCGGCCGGGAAGCAGGCGAGGAGGGCGTCGAGCGCATCCTTGTCCGGCGCCAGCTCCGCCTCGACGCTGGAGACCAGGTGCATCACGTGGCTGTAGCGCTCCACCTGCATGAAGGTCGGCACGCGGACGCTGCCGGCGACGGCGACGCGGCCGAGGTCGTTGCGGCCGAGGTCGACGAGCATGACGTGCTCGGCGCGCTCCTTGGGGTCGGCGAGGAGGTCGGCCGCCAGGCGCTCGTCGCCCTCGTCGTCGGCGCCGCGCGGCCGGGTGCCGGCGATCGGCCGCGTCTCGATCCGCCCGCCGGTCTTGCGCACCAGCATCTCGGGCGAGGCGCCGACCAGCGCCAGCATGCCGTTGCCGGGTGGCGTTGCATTCCCATCCACTCCGCCGGCCGGCGCAGGGCCTTCAGGCTCCGCGGACCCCAGGGCCAGCTCGAGCAGCACCATGTAGGGGCTCGGGTTGACCATGCGCAGGGCGCGGTAGAGCGCCAGCGGCTCGACCCGCTGCGGCACCGCCCAGCGCCGCGCCAGGACCACCTGGAAGATGTCGCCCGCCGCGATGTGGTCCTTGGCGACGGCGACGGCGCGGCGGTAGGCGGCGCCGTCGAGCGACGGCTCCGGCGTCCGCAGGCGGGCCGGCGGCCGCTCCGGCATCGCCACCGCGCCGCCCTCGCTGGCGGCGCCGAGGACGCGGGCGAGGCGGCTCAGCTCGCGCTCGGCGGCCGCGGTGTCGACCTCGCCCTCGATCTCGTTGGCGATCGTCAGCACGCGCTGGCGGGCGTGGTCGAAGACCACCAGGTTGTCGAAGCGGGCGAGGAGGGCGAGCGGCAGCCCGAAGGGGTCGGGCGGCCGCGACGGCAGGCGCTCGACCAGGCGGATGAGGTCGTAGCCGAAGCTGCCGACGAGGCCGCCGGTGAAGGGGATGGGTCCGCGCTCGGCGACGATCGCCGCCGCCACCCGCCGCAGCGCCGCGAGCGGCGGGCCGGGGAGCGCCTCGCTCCTGCCGCCGCGCTCCACCTCCAGCCGATCGGCGTAGAGGCGGTAGAGGGCGGCGGGACCGGCGCCGAGGAAGCTGAAGCGCGAGACGCTCTCGCCGCCGGCGACGCTCTCCAGCAGGAAGCGGGCCGGCGAGATGCTCGCCAGGCGGCGATAGACGCCGAGCGGGGTCAGGCTGTCGGCGAGGAACTCGCGGATATGCGGCACCGCCCGCCGGGGGCGTCCTGCGCGTTCGTCCAAGGCGCTCTCCCTAATGGATGGGCGGCGGGCCGGCCGCCCGCCGTCGCGGCGACACCGCTCGCCGGCAAGAGGACCCTGCAATGGTAAAGGAGATCGGCGGTTTCGCCCACCGGCTCGGCGGGCGCCGCTCCGTCGCCGGGGAGGGCTCGGAGAGAGATCAGGCGTAGCGGCGGCGGACCGTCGCCTTGGCGAGCTGCGCGCGCGCCTTCGACAGCTCGCCGATGTCGAGCCCGGCGGCCTTGCGCTTCTCGATCTCCGCCTCGAGCTCGATCAGGCTCATCGCGTGGTAGCGGGTGACCAGGCCGCCCCGCTTCCAGAAGAAATCGACCTTGCGCGCCGAGCCGTCGAACGCATCCTCGCCGATGTGCCAGGTGAACGTCTCGGCCTGTCCGGCTGCTCTCATGCGGGGGACCTCCCGATGCGGGTTGACGAAGCGCTGCGCTGCGATACCGAGAATTAGAGCAAGATCGCTGCCAGCCCGGTCACGCCGTTGGTCTCATCCCGCGACGTGCTTCCGATTGGCGCGCCGGAAGGGGGCGGGAGCTAGTCCGGCGGGTCGGTCGCGAAGCGGCCGTCCTCGAGGGCGGCGCGGAGGGCGCCGAGGTCGCCGTCGAGGGTGCGGTCCTCGTACATCGGCGGCGCCAGGGCGCGGACGGCGAGATAGACGCCGCGGCTGCCGCGGCCGAGATGGCCGGCGATCTCGGGGCGGCGCTCCGCCGCCGTGCGGCGGCGGAACTCTCGGTCCTCGTTCTCCGCCGCGGCGAGGCGGTCGGCCGGCGCGATCGGCGGCCGTGGCGTGCAGGGATCGATCTCCATCGCCACCCGCCACTCGATCGCCTGCGCGGCGACGAGCAGCTCAATGGCGAGGACGGCCTGGACGTTGCGCAGCACCGTGCGCGCCTTGCGCGCCGCGAACGAGGCCATGGCGTTGTGGTCCTCGGTGTTCGCCGCGGTGGGGATCGAGTCGACCGAGGCGGGATGGGCGAGGACCTTGTTCTCCGACACCAGGCCGGCGGCGCAGTACTGGACGATCATCAGCCCCGAGTTGACGCCGCGGCGCGGGATGAGGTTCGCCGGCAGCTGGCGGTTGTGGTGGCGGTCGAGGAGCATCTGGGTGCGGCGCTCCGAGATGCTGGCGAGCTCGGCGAGACCGATGGCGAGGACGTCGGCCGCCATCCCCACCGGCTCGCCGTGGAAGTTGCCCGCCGAGTAGGAGCTGCGCAGGTCGCCGCGATAGCCGGCCGGCCAGTTGGCGCGGAACTGGTGGTCCCACGGCGGCTCGCCGGCGGCACCGGCGGCGCCAGCCTCGGTGGCGAAGAACAGCGGGTTGTCGGTCGCGGCGTTGATCTCGCGGCTGGCGATCGCCTGCGCGTAGGCGATGGCGTCGCGCGCCGCGCCGTGCACCGCCGGCGCGCAGCGCAGCGAGTAGACGTCCTGCACGGCGCCGGCGCGGTCGAGCTGGCGGCTGCCGGCGAGCAGCGCGCGGAGCGCCGCGGCGCTGGCGATCTGCCCCTGCTGGCCGCGGGCGGCGTGGATCTTGGGGTCGAGCGCCCGCGCACAACCGCACACCGCCTCGAAGGCGAGCGCCGCGGCGGCATCGGCGGCCTCAGCGGCGCGCTCGGCGTCGGCGGCGGCGAGCGCCAGGAGCGCCGCCGAGAAGGTGGCGCCGTTGATCAGCGCCAACCCCTCCTTGAACGACGGCTGCGGCGGCGCCGCGCCGAGGTCCTCGGCGAGCCGCGCGGCGGGCTTCCAGCGCGCGGCGGGGACGCGGAGAGTGCCCGGCGCGGTCATCACGAAGTAGCGGCCGCGGCCGAGCAGGGTGGCGAAGAGATGGGCGAGCGGGCAGAGGTCGCCGCTCGATCCCACCGAGCCCTTGAGCGGCACCAGCGGCACGATGCCGCGCTCGAACATCGCCTGCACGGCGCCGGCGAGCTCCGGCCGCACCCCGGAGTGCCCCTTGAGGAAGGCGTTGAGGCGGATGAGGAGCACCGCGCGCACGACGTCGGCGTCGTAGTAGTTGGCGGGGTCGTCGGCGTCGGCGCTGTCGCCCGTCCCCACCGAGTGCGAGAGCAGCAGGTTCTGCTGCAGCCGCTCGAGCTCCGCCGGCTCGACGGGGATGTCCTTGAACTCGCCGAAGCCGGTGGTGACGCCGTAGTCGAGGACCGGCGCCTCGTCCGTCTCGCCGTTCTCGAGCCGGGCGTAGGCGTCGCGGTAGCGGCCGACGATGCCCTCGATCTCGGCCCGGCTGGCGCGCAGCCGGTCGAGCGCCGCGGGCGGGATCGCGAGGCGGGTGCGCGGGTCGCGGGCGGCCCGCGCCAGGTCGGCGAGCGAGAGCGAGGCGCCGTCGAGGGCGAGCGGCCGATCGAACGGATCGCGGCGGTCGCTCACCGGACGGACGCTCGCGAGTCGCCGATCGTCCGCAGCATCTCGGCGATGGTCGCGGCGAGCTCCCGGCGCGGCTCCTCGCGCTGCCCGGGGCGCTCCTCCAGCCACTCCTTGCGGTTGTCGAGCTTCTGCGCCCGGCGGCGGCCCATCTCCATGTCCTTCAGGGTGACGACGCCCTTCTCCTTCTCGCTCGAGCCGTAGAGGAGCGCGATCGGCACGCCGAGCTGGTCGGCGTAGCGCAGCTGCTTGCCGATCGACTTCTCGGCGCCGAGGTAGAGCTCGGTCGCGATGCCGGCGCGGCGGAGCTCGAAGGTCATCGCCAGGTACTCGTCGAGGAGGGCGGGGTCCATGTTGACGATGAGCAGCTGCGCCGTCGATTTGCGGCCGCCGATCTTCCCCAGGTGGCCGAGGGCGGCGAGCAGGCGGTCGACGCCGATCGAGGCGCCGGTCGCCGGCACCCGCTCGCCGAGGAAGCGCAGCACCAGGTCGTCGTAACGGCCGCCGCCGAAGACCGAGCCGAACTGCGGCGCGTCGAGGAGGATCGCCTCGAAGACCGGGCCGGTGTAGTAGGCGAGGCCGCGGGCGATCGAGAGGTCGAGCGAGACCTGGTCGTCGCCGTAGCCGAGCGCCTCGAGGTGGCGCGAGATGGTCTCCACGGTGGCGATCGCCTCGGGCGCGCCGGGAAGGCCGCCGAGGGTGTCGCGGAGCTGGTCGACGACGTCGGCGCGACGCTCTGCGCGGATGGCGAGGAAGGCCTCGATGCGATCGACCTGGCCGGCCTGGAGAGCGAGGCCGGGGATGAAGTCGCCCGACTCGTCGTAGTAGCCGGTGGTGAGCTCCTTGCGGACCTTCTCCATCCCCACCTTGTCGAGCTTGTCGAGGACGCGGAAGACGTCGACGCCGCGCTCCGCCGGCACCTCGGCGAAGACGAGCAGGAGGTTGAGCAGCGCCCGCGACGAGAAGCGCACACGGAAGGCGTCGATCCCGAGCGCGCGGAGGGTGTCGCACATGCCGGCGATCACCTCGGTGTCCCCCACCTCGGAGGCGACGCCGACGGCGTCGAGGTCGAACTGGGTGAACTCGCGGAAGCGCCCCTTGTCGGGCTTGTCGGCGCGCCACACCGGCGACACCTGGTAGCGGCGAAACGGCCGCGGCAGGTCGGGATACTGGGCGATGACGCGGGCGAGCGGCACGGTGAGATCGAAGCGCAGGCCGAGCGCCTCGCCCTCCGGGTTGGCGACTCGGAAGATCGACTGCTGCGCCTCCTCGCCGGCCGAGCCGGTGAGGACGTCGAGGTACTCGATCGCCGGGGTGGCGAGCGGCACGAAGCCGTAGAGCTCGTAGACGCCGCGGATCTGGTCGACCATCCACTGCCGGGCGAGGAGCTGCTCGGGCAGGAGATCGCGCAGGCCGCGCGACAGGCGGGGCTTGACGGTGTCCGACATAGGAACCCCTTCGCGCGGAGGCGGGCGGGTGGAGAGCGAGCGGAGCCGGCGACCGCCGGCATCGGTCGGCCCCGAGCGGCCGACTATGCAACGTCGGTGCGGAGGGCGTCAAGGCGAGCGGCGGGCGGGTAGCCCATGCTGGAGGCACACAAAAACGGCGTAGGGGCGGGTGGACCAGCCCCTACGCCGCGGGGGTCGAGGATCAGGCCGACCTGCGGCGCCGCATCATGGCCAGGGCGAGCACCGACAGGGCCAGCGCCAGCAGCGCCAATCCGAGCGTCGAGAGCGTCGGGACCGGGACGGCGCCCGCCACCTGGATGCTGGTGGGATCGGCACCGCCGCCGACACTCGGATCATCCGTCTTCGCCGTCGATTCGTTCGTGCCGTTGCCGTCGGCATCGTAGGCGATGGTGCCCTGGTTCGACACCGTCGTACCGGCGGCGGAGGGCAGGATGGTCGCCGTGATGGTGATGGTCACGGTGCCGCCCGCCGGGATCGCCCCGTTCCAGGTGACGGTGTTGGTGCCGGCGGTGGGCACCGTCGTGCCGCTCGTCGCGCTGGCCGAGACCAGCTGCAGCCCGGCCGGCAGGACGTCGACGAACTCGTTGCCGGGGTTGTCGGCCTGGGCGCCGGTGCCGCTGTTGGTCAGCGTCACCGTGTAGGTGATGGTGCTGCCGACTGTGAAGGTCCCGGCGGCCGTCTTGGTGCCCGAGACGGCAGCTCCGGGCGCGGCCTGGATGGTGTCGGTGTCGGTCGCCGAGTTGTTGCCCAGCGTCGGATCGGTGACGCCGGCCGGAGCCGTGACCGTGGCGGTATTGGAGAGCGTGCCCGTGGCCGAGGCCGAGAGGGCACAGCTGGCGGTATAGGTGACGCTGCCGCCGGCGGGCAGGTTGACGGTGCCGTTGATGTTGCCCGAGCCCGCGGCCGTGCAGGTGCCGCCGCCGGCTCCGACGCAGGTCCAGGTGCAGGTCAGCGAGGCCGGGAAGGTGTCCGCCACCGTGGCTCCTGTGGCGTTGCTCGGGCCGGCGTTGCTGGCGGTGATGGTGTAGGTCACCGAGCTGCCCGCGGTGGCCGTGGTGACGCCGTCGGTGTTGGTGATGGAGAGGTCGGCGGAGGCCCCCAGCGTGTCGGTGTCGGTCGCCGAGTTGTTGCCCGGGGTCGGATCGGTGACGCCCGCCGGAGCCGCCACCGTCGCGGTATTGGAGAGCGTGCCCGTGGCCGACGCCGAGATGGCGCAGCTGGCGGTATAGGTGACGCTGCCGCCGGCGGGCAGGTTGACGGTGCCGTTGATGTTGCCCGAGCCCGCGGCCGTGCAGGTGCCGCCGCCGGCTCCGACGCAGGTCCAGGTGCAGGTCAGCGAGGCCGGGAAGGTGTCGGCCACCGTGGCTCCTGTGGCGTTGCTGGGGCCGGCGTTGCTGGCAGTGATGGCGTAGGTCACCGAGCCGCCCGGAGTCGCCGTGGTGACGCCGTCGGTCTTGGTGATCGCGAGGTCGGCGGAGGCACCCAGCGTGTCGGTGTCGGTCGCCGAGTTGTTGCCCGGCGTCGGATCGGTGACGCCGGCCGGAGCGGTCACCGTCGCGGTGTTGGAGAGAGTGCCGGTGGCCGCGGCCGAGATCGTGCAGCTCGCCGTGTAGGTGACGCTGCCGCCGGAGGGCAGATTGACGGTGCCGTTGATGTTGCCCGAGCCGGAAGCCGTGCAGGTGCCGCCGCCGGCTCCCACGCAGGTCCAGGTGCAGGTCAGCGAGGCTGGGAAGGTGTCCGCCACCGTGGCGCCGGTGGCGTTGCTGGGGCCGGCGTTGCTGGCGGTGATGGTGTAGGTCACCGAGCCGCCCGGAGTCGCCGTGGTGACGCCGTCGGTCTTGGTGATCGCGAGGTCGGCGGAGGCACCCAGCGTGTCGGTGTCGGTCGCCGAGTTGTTGCCCGGCGTCGGATCGGTGACGCCGCCCGGAGCGGTCACCGTCGCGGTGTTGGAGAGCGTGCCGGTGGCGGCGGCCGAGACGGTGCAGCTCGCCGTGTAGGTGACGCTGCCGCCGGCGGGCAGGTTGACGGTGCCGTTGATGTTGCCCGAGCCCGCAGCCGTGCAGGTACCGCCGCCGGCTCCCACGCAGGTCCAGGTGCAGGTCAGCGAGGCCGGGAAGGTGTCCGCCACCGTGGCTCCTGTGGCGTTGCTCGGGCCGGCGTTGCTGGCGGTGATGGTGTAGGTCACCGAACCGCCCGCGGTGGCCGTGGTGACGCCGTCGGTCTTGGTGATCGCGAGGTCGGCCTGAGGCGTCAGAGAGTCGGTGTCCGAAGAGCTGTTGTTGACCGGGTTCGTGTCGGCGGCCAGGGTCGAGGTCGCCGTGTTGGAGAGCGAGCCGGTCGCGTTGGATGCGATGGCGCAGGCCGCGGTGTAGGTGACGGCGGCGCTCACCGGGACGTTGACCGTGTCGTTGATGTTGCCGGAGCCGGCGGCGGTGCAGGTGCCGCCGCCGCTGCCGACGCAGGTCCAGGTGCAGGTGAGGACGGCCGGGAAGGTGTCCGCGATGGCGCCGCCGGACGCCGGCGAGCCGCCGAAGTTCGAGACGGTGATCGTGTAGGTCACCGAGCCGCCGGGTACCGCGGTCGTGACGCCGTCTGTCATGGCCACCGAGAGGTCGGGCGGCCCGGTGATGGTGAGGGCGGCGGGAGCCGAGTCGCCGGCGTTGTTGTTGCTGTCGCCGTTGGTGTGGGCCACCACCTGGTAGGTGCCCGGGCCGGTCGGCGCGGTCGTCGAGGGGCCGTAGGTGGTGCCGCCGGTGCCGGTGTACGTCAGGGTCACCGGCAGGCTCTCGCCGGCGCCGCCGGTCGCCGAGCCGCTGCCGCCGTGCGGGCTCCCGTCGAAGGTGAAGGAGCCGCCGGTCGCGGTCACCACGGGCGTCGCCTTGGCCACGTTCACGGTCTGGGTGTTGGAGACCGGCGCCGTGTAGTTGGGGTCCGTGAGCTGCGCCGTCAGGGTGTGGGTCCCGGCGGTGAGCGCCGTTCCCATCTGCGCCTGGAAGATCCCCAGGCCGCCCAGAGCCGCCGTCACGATGGCGATCGGTTGCGGCGAGCCGAGCGGCGCCGCCGAGTCGAGGAATTGCACCGTTCCGGCGGCCGCCGGAGTCACGGTGCCCGCCAGGCCGAGCGCACCGCCCATGGTGAATTGCTGGCCCCAGGTGCCGTTGTTCTTGGCCGTCAGCTGGATGGTCGTGGCGGTCTGATTGAAGGTCTGCGCGAAGGGCGCCGAGGTGCTGGAGTTGAACGTCGCGTTGCCCTGGTAGGCGGCGGTGATGTTGTGGACCCCGGCGGGGAGGTTGACCGACGCCGCCGGACGGAAGGTCGCCGTGTGGGCGGCGCCGACGGTGCCGGTGCCGAGCAGGAAGTTGCCGTCGTAGAAGCCGACGGTGCCGCTGGTCACCGTGGTGGGGGTCATCGTCGCCGTCCAGGTCGGCCGGCCGCCGACCGTCGAGGGGTTGGCGTTCGACGTCACCGCGACGGAGGTGCTGGTGCCGCCCTGCACGGTCACCGTGACGGCGGTGGACGTCACCGCGGCGTAGTTCGCGTCGCCGGGCCAGCTGGCGACGATGGAGTTTGCTCCCGCCGCAGTGATGCCGGTCGTCGTGAGGGCGGCCCGCGCGCCGAAGATGGCGGTGGCGCTGGTCGTCGGCGGTGTGGGACCGAGCGTCGCGGTCCCCAGGACGGCCGCCGTCGTGTTGTCGGTGAAGGTCACGATCCCGGTCGGATTGAGGGTGCCCGGACCGGCTCCCGCCAGCCCCGTCAGCGTGAAGGTGAGCTGGACGCTGCTCCCGCTGGCGATGTTGGAGGAGCTGGTGGCGAGCGCCCCGGTCACCGTCGCCGGCGTGATGGTGACCGTGACGGGGGTGGCGCTCCCCGCGCCGAAGCTCGCATCGCCCGGATACGAGGCGCCCAGCAGGTGGGTGCCGACGGCGAGCGGCGCCGTGTCCTGGATGAGGAAACCGAAGACGCAGGAGGAGGTGGGGATCGCCCCGGAGAGGAAATGACCATCCCCGTTGTTGTCCAGGGCCGTGCTTTCGAGGGGGTTGCCGTTGTCCGTGATCATGACCGTCCCGGTCGGCAGGCCCTGGCCGGAGGTTCCCGCCACCGTGACGTCGGTCCACACGAAGCTGCCGTACGGGAAGGTCGTGGTCGACGTCAGGTTGCAGGTCGTCTGGTTCAAGGCGGTCGGAGCGATCGTGACGGTCGTGCCCTCGGCGCTGATGGTGAACGTCACCGGCGCCGAGGTGCTGGCGGCGAACGTGCCGTCGCCGCTGTACCGCGCGACGACGGAATAGGAACCGGCGGGCAGGTTGGTCACCGGGATCGAGTAGTTGCCGCTGCCGTCGAGCGTGGCGAGCGGGACCGGATTCAGGAAGGCTCCGCTGTTCGGATCCACCGGATTGCCCAGGGCGCCGCTGCTCGGGATGAAGGTCACGTAGCCGGTCGGGGTGCCGCTGAGCCCGGAGACCGTGCCGCTCAGGGTGACGCTCTGGCCGTGGGTGAGGCCCGAGGTCTGCGACGCGTTGAGGGTGGTGGTCGAGCTGTTGAACGTCACCGTGCTCCACAGGCTGGCGAGCTTGGCGGCGTTGGGGGAGCCCAGGCCGGTCGCCAGGTCATAGCCGGCGGCGGCCGTCCAGCCGATCTTGTTGGCGGCCGTGCAGCCGGAATCGGTGCAGACCAGGTTGTTGCCGGTGGTGACGTCGCGGAAGGCGCAGTTCGCGTCCAGGGTCGAGCCGGCATGGCTCGCGTTGCAGTCGAGCCCGGCGGTGTGCTGGGCATCGGCGAGGGCGTAGTAGACGTAGTTCGCCATGCCTTGGCGACCGCCGCCGTTGAACTGGTTGATCAATGCCTGGACGCCGGCCATGGTCGGCGTCGAGACCGAGGTGCCGCCGACGATGCCGGCGTTGACGATGGTGTTGGTGCTGCTGAGCTGGCAGATTCCCTCGACGCAGTAGAGCGTCCCGTCGTGCTGGGCCGCCGCCGCCATCGAGACGTCCGGCAGGTAGCGGTGCGGCCCCGGGATGAATGGCGAGGACGGAGTGACGAAGGTCGGGCGATTCGGATACGCGGGATCGCTCGTCGGCACCCCGAAGCCATGCTGCCACGGGGGCGTCGCGAAGTAGGCGCTGACGCCGCCGCTGGCCGACTCGAGCCCCGAGGCTCCGGTGGCGCCGCTGCCCCTCGCCTCGTTCCAGGGCACCTCGGGGATGTAGCCCAGGGCCGAGCTGAACGGCGGCGTGGCGGTGGCCGTCGTCCCCCACCACGGGCCGCCCGTGGTGTCGGCGAACAGCGTGCCGCCGACCGCGACGTTGAAGGGGGTCGACGCATTCCCGTTCACCGCATAACCCGCCGCCGAGGAGGTGCTGCCCGCGGCATCGCAGCCAGCCGGGCCGTTGTCGCCGCTCGATGAGAAGACCGTCTGCCCCTGCGCCGCAGCCTGCCCCCAGAGGTTGGAGATAAAGGAGAGCACGGCCGTCCCCATGGAGTTCTCGCACAGGCCGTAGCTGTCGCTGATGATGTCGGTGAGGTTGTTGTCGACGATGTAGAGCGCCGCGAGGTCGACGCCGTCGGAGGTCAACGACGTGCGCGCGGTGACAAACTTGACGGTCGCGCCGGGAGCGGCGCCGCCCGAGACCTCGACGTCCAGATACGATTCGCTGTCGTCGCCGCCGACCACGCCGGGATCCTCTCCGGCGACGATGAACGTCGGGTCGTTGACCTTCAGGCTGAAGAACTGGCGGTACATCTGCACGTCTTCGAGGTGGATGTCGGTGCGGCCGACGATTCCGATCGAGATGCCGGTGCCGTCGAAGCCGCCGGTGAGCAACGGCGTCGTGTTGTAGATCGCCGCAAAGTCGCCGGCGCCGACGAAATGGGTCGTGCCGTTGGTGTAGCTCGGACGGTCGAAGTGCCCGTGGGCCGCGTTGTAGACCTTGCCGGGCGCCGCGCCCGGCAGGCCGGCCGCGGCGGCCTGAGCGTTCCTCTCGGCGAGCGTGGCACCGGGCTGGAGGTCGGCGCGCTTGAAGAAGTTGTTCAGGGTCGGAACGCCGGAGATGACGTTGCGGAGGGCGGCGGGCACCGAGATGTCGGAGTCGTTCGAGATGCGCGCCTTGCCGTTGACGTTGTAGGTGTGCATCTGGATCCGGAAGGCCTTCTCCACCTGGCCGACGCTGCCGCTGAACTGGATAAACCGCTTGCCCTTGGCGACCCGCTCGACCGTCAACCCCTGATCCCGCATCCAGGCGGCCACCTTGGCGATGTCCGCGTCGGCGACTCCGAAGCGGCTGCCGAACTCCTCCGGCTGCAGCCACTGGTGGAAGTTGGGCGAGCTCTTGTCGAGCTGCCGGTCGAGGAGGATCTGCAGCGCATGGTCCTGCTCGGCGCTCGGCCGGAGCACCATGATCAGCTGGCGCATCGCGGCATCCGGGGACAGCCGCCCGAGGTCGGCCGCGCCGCGGACCGCCGGCGAGACGTGCCCGGCGAGGATCGCGCGCCGCTCGTCGTCGACCGGCGCGAAGATCCGCGCGACCGGCCGGATCGAGGCGGGATCGACGGCCGCGCCGATCGCGGGCGCGGCTTCCGCGCCCTGGACCAGGACGCCGCCGGTGGTGATGGAGAGGAGCAGCGGAAGCAACGCGCGGAGTGGACTGCGGACGGGCGAGCCGAGCCGGGAGATAGCCATTGAAGGACCCCTATCCTAGGTGCTGAGATGTCGATTGCTGAGCGCGCAGTTCTTATCAGACGACCCGGGAAAAGTCCAGGCGATCTGCGGCGAAAAGGGGCCGCCGCCCTGCCGCCTCGCGCACCGCATCCAGAGGAGCGGGCCGTCAGGCGACCGACTGCAGCGCGAAGGGCCCGGCGGTGGCGAAGACCTTCGCCGCGGCGCGCGCCGCCGGCCCCACCACCGCCACCCGCGCCGGGTCGAGACCGAGGGCGAGCAGGCGCTCGCGCCCCGCGGCGTCGGCGGCGGCCACCCCGTCCAGCTGGCCGTAGAACCAGCGCACGTAGGCGCGCGCCGAGGCCGCCACGGCATCGCTCGCCGCGGCCGCCGCGATCCGCCGCAGCAGGCCGTGCGGATAGACGCCCAGGAGGCGGAGGCCGAGGAGTTTCGCCGCCAGCAACCCGGCGAGGCCGAGCGGGCCGGGGGCGCTCACCACGATCTGCGCGTAGCGGGCGCGCTCGCAGTGATCGATGACGGGGAGGAGCGGCGGCACCGCCAGGCGGGGGAGATCGGCGCCGAGCGGCAGCGTGAAGAGCGGCGGGAAGACCACGCCGTCGAGGCCGGGCCCCGCCGCGGCGCCGCCGCAGCGGATCGCCACCAGGCCGCCCAAGCCGCCCACGCCGCCGCCCGCTCCGCATCCGAAGGCGAGCCGCGCGGCGAGGGCGCGGGTCCGCGCCGCCGGCCCGTCGGCGAGCGGATCGGCGAACCAGGCGGCGGCGCCGCAGCCGGCGGCGACCGCCGCGCAGCCGGGGAAGCGCGCCGCGGCGGCGTCGAGCAGGTCGCGGTCGCGGTGCTGGGCGTTGAGAGCGACGAGGAACGGGGCGCTGGTGAGGGCGAGCGGCGCGGCCTGCACCGCCGCGGCGCCGAGGCAGCCGGCGAGCCGGCCGCGCCGCAGCTCGCGGACGAAGGCGGCGGCGAGATCCTCGAGCGCCCGCGCGGTCGCCCGGTTGGCGCAGGCGAAGCCCGCCTCCTCGACCGCGAGAGCGGAAGAGCTCCGCCGCCCGCCGCGCGGCGAGCTCGCCCTGAGGAGACCGCCGAGGCCGCCCATGGTCGCGAAGCGGCGCCGCGGCTCCTCCGGCGGCTTGGCAAGGGCCGCGAGGAGGCGCGCGAAGGGGTCCCGGCGGCCGCCGAGGAAGGGCAGGAAGCGGCGGCGGTAGAACTCGTAGGCGATGGCGTAGAGGCTCTGGGTAAGGCGGAGCGTCGAGCCGGTGGCGCCGCCGGGGGTCGAGGCGCCGCGGCGCAGCTGGGCGAGGAAGCCCTCGACCGTCGCCGCCGCCGGCGTCGCCGTCCAGGTCGTCGCGATGAAGAGCCCGCCGTGGTCGTCGCTGCCGCCGGTCAGGCACTTCTCCCACGGCCGCGGGCTCTGCGGGATCAGCCGATGGCGCTCGGCGAGGTCGCCCACGATCTCGTCCGTCAGCCCGCCGACGATCGCCTGCAGCAGCTCGTTGGCGCGCCGGTCGTGGATGCCGTTGAGACCCTCGAAGCGGTCGAAGAGGACGAGCAGCTTCTCGAGGTGCGCCAGCGTCAGCCGGCCGTTGACGCGCACCAGCGGGTGCGCCACGGAGTGCACGATGCCCTCGGCGACCAGGTAGTCGCGGAGGGCGTAGATGTCGCCGCGCCGGCGCTGGATCTCGCCGTGCTGCGCCTCGCTGATGCCGATCGCCAGGCAGTGGACGTGGCAGCCGTCCTCGGGGAAGGCGGCGGTGATCTCCTCCGAGAGAAAGGTGCCGGGGAGGTGGGCGATCTCGAGGGCGCCGGCGATCGCGTCGTGATCGGAGATGGTGACGAAGTCCATGCCGCGCTCGCGGCAGCGGCGGTGGATGGCGCGCGGCTCGCTGAAGCTCTCCGGCGCGCCGGCCTGCCGCAGCAGCCACTCCGTGGGGCGGTTCGAATGCTTGCTGTGCACGTGCAGATCGGCTCTGGTCATCAGGCGGTCCCCTCCTCGATGCGGCCGCCGAAGCGGGCGCGGTCCGGTGTGCCGGGATCGGCGATGCTCGTCCGTGGAGAGGATAGGGATCGGGTGCGGTGAGGCGGTGGCGAAACGGTGGCAGAACGCGAACGCGATGGCGACGCCTCGACGCGAGGAGCGGGGTGGAGACGTCTCCACCCCGCGGTCGATCCTGGCGGGCCGCCTAGTCCACGATTCCCGGCGGAGGTACGAACCGGGGCGGTGCGACGATGCGCGGCACCTCCTTGCCCTCGTCCTGGGGATTGGGGTGCGTCGCCTCGGGCTCATCGACGTCGGTCGAGGTCCAACCCGGACCGTAGCAGTCGGGGCGCCAGAGCCAGTCGTTCGAGCTGGCGCCGAAGCATGGGCTGCGCGGATCGTCGGTGCTCTTGGGGTCGAAATTGGGCAGCGGGTTGGGGCCGGTGAAGCAGGGCCCGTTGCCGTGGCAGGGATCGGCAGGCGAGGGGTCCGGCAACCGCAGCGGCGGCGGCTTGACCGGCGTCGGCGCGAGCGGCGGCGCCGGCGGGCAGACGCCGCCCTTGGCGCCCGGGCAGAGCTGCGGATGGGGGCCGGCGGGGAGGTGCTTCGGCCGCTTCGGCGCGACGAAGGGGTCGCAGGGTTTGAGGCCCAGCGGATCGATCGTGTTCTCCGGGTCGCCGCCGGCGTAAGCGTAGAGGTTCAGGCCGCCGTCGAAGTCGATCGGGTCGCGGCTCTCCCAGCGCCCGAGGTCGGGGTCGTAGGCGCGGTACATGGTGAGGCCGAGGCCGGAGGGCGCGTGGTAGAAGGTCCCCGCGAAGCCGAGCCGCGGCGGCGCGCCGAGGTTGATGGTCAGGCGGCCGAAGGGGTCGTAATCGTAGCGGGCGGCAACCTGGCCGCTGGCGTCGGTCACCTCGCGCACGCTCCCCAGGTGGTCGTAGGAGAAGTAGTAGTTGGCGCCCGCCGACTGCATGCCGCCGGGGAAGAAGCGGGTGAGCACCGGCTCGACGGGGACGGTGACGCTCACCGCGAGATTCGGCGTCAGGTCGCCGAACCAGGCGACGCCGTCCTGCACCATCTGCCACTGGAAGTTGTAGGTCCCCGGCACGCTGGGAGCGGTGACCAGGAAGGTGAAGGTCTTCAGCTGCCCGTGGCCGATGCTGTCGGCGGGGTCGAGGTAGGCCCGCGGGACGCCCCAGGTGGTGTTGTTCTGCGGGTTCGACGAGCCCAGGCGATAGCTCGCCGCCGCCGTCCATGCGGCGGTGCCGGTGTTGCGGAAGGCGATCGAGACCGGCACCGTGGCGCCGGTCGCGATCGTCGCCGGCATCGACTGCGAGACGTACTGCGCGAGCTGCGTCGCCGCCACCACCGAGACCGCGACGTTCGGCGTCAGGTCGCCGAACCAGGCGACGTTCTCGACCAGCATCTGCCATTGGAAGTTGTAGGTGCCCGGCGTGGCGGGGGCGGTGATGGTGAGGGTGAAGGTCTTCTGCTGCCCCTGGGCGACCGAATCGCCGCTCGCCAGGTAGCCCCTCGCCGGCCCCCAGATGGCATTGTTCTGCGGGTTGGAGGAGCCCAGCCGGACGTTGCCGGCCGCCGTCCAGACCGCGGTGCCGGCGTTCTGCATGGTGACGGAGACCGTGTAGGAGCTGCCGGCGACCATCGAGGTGGGGACGCTCTGGGCGACGAATTGGGCGAGGTTGGCGGCCGGCGATGAGGCGACCGCGATGGCGAGGTCAGGAGTCACGGCGCCGATCCAGGCGACGTTTTCCTGCACCAGCTGCCACTGGAAGTGGTAGGTCCCCGCCGTCGCCGGCGCCTTGACGTTGAAGGTGAAGGTCTTCTGCTGGCCGGGGGCGATCGCCTCGCCGGCCGCGAGATAGACCCGGGCGAGGCCCCAGGTGGCGTTGTTCTGCGGGTTGCTGCTCCCCAGCCGGTAGCTCGCCGCCGCCGTCCAGGTGGTGGTGCCGGTGTTGCTCAGGGTGACCGAGGCGCTGTAGACGCCGCCGGCGACCATCGCCGCCGGCACGCTCTGCGCCACGAAGGCGGCGTTGTCGCCGGCGGCGGTCGCCGCGAGGGCGCCGTCGGCGGCCCGCCGCGGCCTGACGACGGCGGCGCGGGCGAGCCGGCGCGGGATGGTGGCGGTGGTGGCGGTGGCATCGCGCTCCTCCACCATCTCGCCCCCCACCCAGATGTAGTGGCGCTTCGACGTCACGGCGCCCTGGTCGGACTCGATGATCATCGCCCGCCGGCCGAGCCCGTCGTAGCCGAACTCGCTGCGATGGGTGCCGACGTTGATCGCCGCCAGCCGGTTCTCGGCGTCCCACTCGTAGGTCCGCAGGCCGTCGGCGAGGAGGTTGCCGTTGGCGTCGTATTGGAACGGCTGAATCTGGCCGGCGTCGGCGACGAGCGCCGAGGCGGCGGCGCGGACGCGGCCGTCGGCATGGCTGGTGGCGGTGATGGTCACCGTGCCGAGGGTCGGCGGCGCGGTGAACAGGCCGCCGGCGTCGATCGAGCCCGCCGAGGCCGCCCAGGCGACGGCGGTGTCGGTTGAGCCGGTGACCGCGGCGGTGAACTGGCGGGTGGCGCCGCGCGCCAGCACCGTCGACGCCGGCGCCACCGCGAGGGCGATCTGCGGCGCCGCGCCGACGGTGACGGTGGCGATCCCCTGCACCGCCTGCCCCGCCGCGGCGGCGACCGCCACGACGTGGTAGGTCCCCGCCGCCGCCGGCGCCGTGTAGACGCCGGCGCTGGAGACCGCCCCTCCCGCCGCCCCTTCGGCGACGCTCCAGGCGACCGCCGGGTTGGCCGCGCCGGTGACCTGAGCGCGGAACGCCTGGCTGCCGCCGAGCGGCAGGCTCGCCCACGAGGGCGACACCATGAGGTCCTCGCCGACGGTGACGGTCGCCGTCGCCGACTTCGTGGGGTCGGCCAGCGCGGCGGCGGTGACGACGTAGACGCCGGGCGTCGCCGGCGCCGTGAACAGGCCGCTCGACGCCACCGCGGCGGCCGCCGGCCCCGCCACCGACCAGGTCACCGCCTGATTGAGATGCGGCTCGCCGTTCTGGCCGAGGACGACGGCGGTGAGCCCCTCCTGCTGGCCAGAGTCGACGATCGAGCGCGCCGGCGACAGGGCGACGCCGGTCACCGGGATGGTGGCGGCGACGGTCACCGCCGCGGTGGCGGCGGCGACCGGGCTCGCCACCGTCTGCACGCTCACCGCATAGGTCCCGGCGGCGGTCCCGGCCGGCACGCGCAGCAGGCCGCCGGCGGAGATCTGCCCTCCGGGCACGGTGGTCGACCAGCGCGTCTGCGCCGCCTGCGGGCTCCCCGTCACGTCGGCCAGGAACTGCCGCGAGGTGCCGGGCGGCACGACGATCGCCGACGGCGAGACCCTTGCCACGATCATCTGCACGGTGGCCGTCGCCACGG
Source organism: uncultured Acidobacteriota bacterium (assembly GCA_963755825.1). Lineage (GTDB taxonomy): Bacteria > Acidobacteriota > Thermoanaerobaculia > Multivoradales > UBA5704 > DATBQN01. Next base: position 794,220 of record CAVWLA010000003.1, read on the forward strand.
TGCCGCCGGCGTCGCTCTGCGCGTAGACGTGCAGCACGCCCCCCGGCTTGGTCGGGTCGTGGGCCAGGCAGGCCGTGTTGCTGCCGCTGGCGTTCATGCCGCCGTCCGCATCGTCGGTCCACCAGTTGACGCCCGGGTCAGAGGTGTTGATGGTGGTGGCGGTGAAGCAGTTGTGGCTCTGCAGCCCGGCGGCGAAGGTCGCAGCGGTCGGGCTGATCGCCGCCGCCGGCGGCGGCAGCACGGTGATCACCCGCGAGGTCGAGACCGCCGGCTCCTTGACGCTCTGCGCCGTCAACAGGAAGTTTCCCGCCGTGTAGCCGGCAGTGTAGGTGGTCGCCTGGGTATCGCACGACGTGCACGGACTGTCGGGGATCTGGGTGCCGCCGCCGTTGAGCGTCCAGGTCACGCTCTTGTCGCTGCCGCCGCCGTACGCCATGCCGGTGAGCGCCGCGACGAAGCGCGCCGTCTCCCCCTGCGGCACCTGCGACGGCCCGCTGATGGTGATCACCAGCGGGTTGACCTTGATCTGCATGCTGGCTGCGGGCAACCCGGCGCGGCTCACCGTCACGGTGTAGGTGCCGGGGGTGAACTGCGAGGCGAATGCGGCGCCCGAGCCGAACGGGCTGCCGTAGGGGTTGGAGGGGCTGTCGGTGGTGCCCAGGGAGGCGCCGGTCCCGGTCAGCGTCCACGTCCAGGAACACGGTCCGTAGTTGATGGAGCCGCACGGTGGCCCCGAGGATCCCCCGCCCGGCACGACCGCCGCGGAGAGGAAGATCTGAGAGTTCTGATCGACTGTCGCCGCGGACGGCGACAGCGCGATCGACTGCGCCGCGGCCGGCGCCGGCAGGATGATGAGGATGGCCGTGAGGTGGAGAGCGGCGGCGAAGGCGCCGAGGGCGCTCCGGCCGGAGCGCAGGCGGCTGGCGAGAGATCGCAGGTTGCTCGTTCCGTTCACTGGCGGCCTCCTTCGGCGCGGTGCGCGGGCGCGGCGGGGGAGCTGGCGGGTTTGGCGCCGTCGGCGGCGGCGGGCGGCGCCGGCGGTCGCGCGCGCCGGGCGCGCGCCGCGGCCATCGCCGCCTGTGCCTGCTGGGTGAGGCCGCGCTCGATGCCCACCAGCTGGTTGGCGCCGTCGAAGGTGGCCGTCGCGACGGTGTTGTCGACCGTCTCGCTGGTGCGGTTGCCGGCCGCGTCGTAGCCGAAGGCGAGGTTGTGGAGGACGCCGACGGGCGGCTGCGCGGGGTCGCTCGTCTGCAGGCGCCCGAGGAGCTGCAGGGCGCCGTCGTAGGCGAAGCTGTAGAAGCGCCCCGCCGGGTTGACGGCGTCGCGCCAGACGAGGCCGACGATCTGGTCCTGGCCGAGGTCGTAGGTGTAGTCGAACTGCGAGAGGTTGGTGCCGCCGGCCGCGGCGCCCCAGCGCAGCCTCGCCAGCCGGAAGTCGTGCGCCGCGTCGAGGTAGGTGAGCGCCGCACCCTGGCCGTTGGGGTAGCTCTGCGTCGTCACCCGGCTCGACGAGCCGTCGTAGGTCGAGGAGAAGGTCCCCAGCGGGCTGCTGACCGACGCCACGCGGTCGAGGGCGTCGAACGAGGTGGTCACCGCCACGCCGTCGATGGCGCGGCCGATCTGCCGTCCGATGACGTCGTACTGAAAGGTGACCGTGTGGTCCGGCGCCGGCGCCGAGATGCTGGCGAGCTCGCCGGCGCCGGCGACCCCCGCCGGGTTGTAGGCGTAGGCGGTGGTGCCGAAGCCGTCGGTGAGGAGCGCCAGGCGCTGATAGCTGGGGTCCCACTGGTAGGCGACGCCGGGCGTCGAGCGGACCGCGTTCTGGTAGGCGACCGACGCCAGCGTGTCGTCGGCGTTGTAGGCGTAGGCCGTCGTCTGGTTGAGCGCGTCGGTGCGGCGGATCAGCCGCCCCGAGCCGTCGTAGGCGTAGAGGGCGCCGGTCTGGCCGTTGAGCTGGCGGCCGACGACGCGGTTCAAGCCGTCGCGCAGCCAGGTCGTCTGGTTGCCGAGCGCGTCGGTGAGCTGGCCCAGGGCACCGCAGGCACACCAGGAGTAGAGCGTGGAACGGTTCGCCGGGTCGGTCGCCGAGATCAGGCGGTCGGCCGGATCGTAGGCGAACCTCGTCACCCGCCCGAGCCGGTCGTGGGCCTCGACCACGTCGAGCCGATCGAAGACCACCGAGTCGGCGGTGCCGTCCGGGTAGGTGATGCGGGTCAGGCGATCGAGGTTGTCGTAGTCGAGGGTGAGGGTGTAGCCGTCGGTCGAGGTCCAGGTGCGCACGCGGTCGAAGGCGTCGTAGGTGTAGCTCTCCTGGAGCGTCGTGCCGGCGCGCGCCACCTGGCGGAGGAAGCCCTGCGCGTCGTAGGTGAGGTTGGTGGTGACGCCGTCCGGCCGCCGGCTCGAGGTGAGCTGGCCGGCCGCGTTGTAGGTCGCCGACCAGACCTGGCCGGCGAAATCGGTGCGGGTGACCGGCAGGTGGAGCGAGTTGTAGGTGTAGGCGGCCATCTGCTCGCCGACGCCGCCGTCGAGCAGGTCGTTGCGCACCGACGCGAGGTCGAGCCCGTTGGCGGCGTAGCGCAGCGAGAACCTGCGGCCGACGGGATCGGTCAGGCTCTGGACGCGCCCCGAGCCGTCGTAGGTCCACGAGGTGCGCTGCTCGACGCCGTTGTCGAGCACCTGGGCGAGGGTCGAGGGGGACGACAGGCTGCCCTGGAAGATCGTCGACGACTGTCCGGGGTAGGCGAACCAGATGCGGTGCTGGCCCTGCGCCTGGACGCTCTCCGGGATCGACGACGCCGCGATGTTGTTGGGGCCGCCGGTGGCGTCGTGGAGCCAGTGCAGGAGGTAGGTGGCGTTGACGTAGCGGTTCGCATCCGCGTCGCTGTACTGCTGCATGGCGGTCTGGTTCCAGTAGAAGGTGTTGCGGAAGCGCAGGAACTGGTTCTGGAAGCCCGCCGGGACCGCCTCCGTCGTCGAGTCGGCGATGCCGGGAGCCTCGTGGATGAACTCGATGCGCTCCTGGTCGCCGAGCGGATCGGTCGCCAGCAGCCAGCGCACGTTGCCGATGTCGGAGGGGCTCGCCGGCGGGTGCTCGCCCATGTCGAAGGTCGTCGTGCCGTAGGGGGTGGTGAGGGCGCTCATGAAATCGATCGGCAGCGAGGCGTCGTAGCTCGCCGGGCCGTAGGTGAAGAGCGACGTCATGCCGGCGGCGTCGGTGACGCTCCGCAGCATGCCGCCGGCGTACTGGAGGACGGCCTGGCGGCCGAACGGATCGGTCACCGCGGTGACCTTGTAGGGATCGGCGGCGAGGCCGTAGGCGAGCGTCGTCCGCTGGCCGAGCGCATCGGCGATCGAGAGCAGGCGCGAGGTGGCCGGATCGTAGGACAGCGTCACCGTGTTGCCGGCGGGGTCGGCGACCGCGGTGAGAAAATACTTGCGCATCGTCGCCGCGCCGTCGGACTGGGCGTAGACGTCCTGCGAGCCGTCCGGGTAGCGGCGGACGAAGGAGACCGCGCCGCCGGCGACCGTGCGCACGACCGTCTCGTGGTAGCCGGCGACGTTCGGCCCGTAGGTGCCGCTGGCGCTGCCGGCGAGGTGCGGCAGGATGAACGAGCCGCCGCCGCGCTCCGCCAGCCGGACCGTCTGGCCGGTGTTCTGCGGGTCGTCGTCCTCGACGTAGGAGAGCCAGTCGAAGCTCCAGCGCGGGCCGAGGTTGGTGAAGGTGAAGGTCTGCGGCTGGAAGTCCTCGCGGCTGTTGTAGGTGATGCCGAGCTCGATCGCCGGCCCGCGCGGCGGCGCGTAGCCGACCGGCGTGTCGGTGACGTTCAAGCTGACCACCGCGACGTGGAAGTCGTACTCCGGCATGCCGCGGCCGTGCGGCCCGCAGTCGCCGCGCAGGCGCGGCTTCTTCGGCGCCGTGGGGGTGGTGGCGCCGGGGTTGGGATTGCCGGTGGCGCCCTTGCCGCGCACCGTCGCCGCCTCGGCCTCGCCCACCGCGCGCCACCCCGGCTGCGGCAGGCTCTGGCGGGCGACCAGCAGATAGCCGGTCGACTCCTCCTCCACCGCGCCGCGGCTCACCCAGTGGTCGTCGCCGAAGGTGAGGTCCTTGGCGAGATAGCGGCCGCCGCTCTCCTCGACGAGCGCCGCGAAGTGCCCCGCCCGCCAGTGCACGACCGCGGGGACCGGGATCGGCGAGCCGCGGCGGCGCTGCACCGCCGCGAGGTCGAGCCCCGTCGAGCGGGCGAGCTCGCCGATCTCCGCCAGCGAGGTGCCGTCCGCGGTCGACGCATAGCGCAGCAGCCGCGGGTCGAGGCTCTGCTCCGGGTGGAGCGCCTGGCTGACCCGCTCGACGGCGAGCGGCCCGCAGCGGAAGGAGCCGCCGGGATCGTGGCGCATCAGCCAGAGGCCCGAGCGCGAGCTCGCCACCACCTCGGCGGCGTGGCCGCCGAGCGGCCGGCCCGCGATCTCCTCGAGCAGCGCCGCCAGCTCGCCGCTCCGCCCCAGCGCCGCGATCAGCTCGACGCGCGTCGAGAGCGCCAGGTCGGCGACCTTCCGGGCGTCGGGCGCGATCGCCAAGCGGGTGGCGTTCCACGCCTCCGTCGACGCCGCGAGGGCGCGCTCGATGTAGCCGGTGTGCCGGTAGAGCACGGCGAGATTGGCGAGGAGCGACGGCCGCCAGGCCGAGCGCGGATGGTCGGCGAGAAAGCCCAGCAACGGCTGCAGCGCCTCGACGTCGCCGGCGGTCCGATACGCCGCCACGGCGCGCGCCAGGCTCCGGGTGTCGTCCGCCTCCGGCTCCCCCACCGGCAGCAGCGGCTCGGCGAAGGTCCGGCCGCTCTCCGGCCGCAGGGCGGCGGCGCCTGCAGCGCCCGTGGTCGCGCTCGCGGTCGGAACCTCGGCTCTCGACTGCGCCGCCAAGGGACCGATCGCCGAGAGCCCGATCGCCAGGAGCCCGACCGCCGCTCGCCGCATCGCGGCCGCGGCCCGCGCGAGCCCGCGCCGTGTCCGCCTCCGGGTGTCCAACCGACTCGCTGCATCGAAAACGCTGGCAGGCATCGCTCGTCTCCTTCGCGGTCGGCACCCGCGCGCCGCGGCGCTCCGGGTGCTGCGGGCGCCGCCGCCGGTGCTGCTCGCGCCGCGGAGCCCGTGCTGTTCGCCGTCTCGTCATCGGCGGTCAGCGGGTGGTAGGCCGCCGCAGTTCATGCCCTGTGCCAGCCGGCGGCGAGGGCTCCGGCCGGCCGACGCATCGAGCTGATTCGAATGGAGATGGCGTCGTGCGGCGCGGTTCGCCGGGGCGACGCGCTCGGCGGCTGCGGAGCGCACGGCGTGGGCGCCTGCCCAAGGCTTGCGCCGCGCCGTCGCAGCCGAGCGAGGGCTGAAGAGCGCCCCAGCGGGGACGAAAGAGCACAACTCCCCAGCCGCGGGCGGCGTAAGAATGGATCTCGCGCGCTCGCCGCGACGCGAGGGCGGCGGCCAGCCGCCTGAGGAGGGCTCAAACGCACGTCAAGACGTCGTCGGCATCCGCCACCAGATCCAGCTGCCGGCTCACCGGCCGGGTGGGCGGCGCCGTCTACAGCCGTCCGGTCGCCCGCGAGGTCGCGGCGATCGATGCCGGCGACGCGGTGCTCGCCATCCGGATCGATCGCGACTCCAGCGACGGCGAGGCGATTCGCCGGCCGGAGCGCGCCTGGGCGCCCGAGGCGCTCGCACCGGCGCCGCCCGCCGCCGCCCTCGACGTCGTCGAGGAGCTGTTCGACCGCTTCGCGGGCGGCCCGCTCGCAGATCCCGCCGCGGCCCTGGGGATCCTCTGCCGGCACTCCGCCGCCGCCGCCGGCGCGCTGCTCGAACAAGTGGGGGACGGCGAGCCGCGGATCGTCGCCGCCTGGGGCGACATCCGCGCCATCGGCCGCCGCATCGACCTCGACGAGCTCGTGCGCCGCCCCGACGAGGGACCTGACGCGGCTGCCGGCGACCGGCGGCCGCGGCGCTGCGCGGGGACGCCGCCGGGCACCACCGCGGCCTTCGTGCGCCGCGGCAGCCGGCTCCTCGTCGGCGTCCTCGCGGGTTTCGCCGCCGGCGGCGCCGGCCAGCCGCCGGCGGACTGCGGCCCGCTGCTCGCCATCCTGCTGCGGCTGGTCGACGGCGGCGCGGGCATGGACGGCCCCGCCGCGCGGCCGTCGCGCTCAGCCGGCGGGATGGCCATCGAGCTGCCGCTGACGCCGGCGCCGGGCCTCGTCGCCTGCGTGTCGCCGGCGATGCGCGCCGCCTACGCCGAGGTCGAGCGGATCCGCGACGGCGAGTTCCCGGTCCTCGTCGTCGGCGAGACCGGAGTCGGCAAGGAGCACGTGGTGCGCCTCCTCCACCAGCGCTCGGCGCGCGGCAGGGCGCCGCTGGTGGCGGTCAACTGCGCCGCCATCCCCGCCGACCTTCTCGAAGCGGAGCTCTTCGGCGTCGGTCGCGGCGCCGCGACCGGCGTGCAGGAGAGGAAGGGCAAGTTCCAGCTCGCGCACGGCGGCACGCTCTTCCTCGACGAGATCGGCGAGATGCCGCTCGCCCTCCAGGCCAAGCTCCTCCGCGTCGTCGAGGAGCGCGCGGTGCAGCCGCTCGGCGGCGCCGCCGTCGCCATCGACGTGCGGATCGTCGCGGCGACCAACGCCGGTCTCCTGGAGCGGGCCGCGGCGGGCCGCTTCCGCGCCGACCTCTACTACCGGCTGGCGGGCTACGTGCTGGAGGTGCCGCCGCTGCGCCGGCGGCGCGAGGACATCACCGTCCTCGTCCAGGCCTTCCTCGGCCGCCTGGCGCGAGAGGCCGGCACCTGGATCCCCGGCGTCACCCTCCGCGCCCTCGAGCGGCTCACCGGCTACGCCTGGCCCGGCAACGTGCGCCAGCTGGAGAGCACGCTGCGCCGGCTGGTGTACCAATGCCCCGACGGTCAGCCCATCGACTCGTCGATGCTCGTGGAACCGATCGCCGGCGCCGCCGACGCCGCTGCGCCGGCGGACGGCGACGGCACGCTCCACCTGGCCGTCCACACCGACGCCCTCGAGCGCCGGCTCCTCCACCGCGCCCTCGAGCGCTCGAAAGGCAACCAGCGCGCCGCCGCGGCGCTCCTCGGCATCTCCCGCAACGGCCTGCGCAACCGCATGCAGCGCCTCGGCGTGGCGCGCTTCGACGGCTCTCCGAGCCCGCTCGACCGGCCGCGAGGACCAGGACTTCGCACGCTCTGAGGCGAGCGGCCGAGAGGTCGACCTCTGAGCGATCTCGTCCGCCGCCCTGGACCTCGCCGCCCGCGCGGGGTCCGCTCGAGGCGTCCTTCCGCACCATGCTCTATGGGCGCCGCCGCTCGGCGCGGCGCTCTCTTCGAGACACCGCTCGGTCCCGATGGACGGGACGCAGACGGTCCTCGGCACGAAGGGAGACCTGTCATGTCGGAAAAGAGTCAGGCTCGGCCCACGCTCGCCCTCGATCTCGAAGTGCAGGAGATCGAGTCGTTCTGCAACCCGGGCTGCAACACCTCGTCGACCCACCCGGCCTGCACCTGCCCGTCGCTCCCCTCGACGACTGGGAGCCTGTTCGTCGCCCGGGCCACGACGTAGCCGCTCGCCCAGGGGCCTGCACCAGGCGACATGGGCGCGGTGAGCCGTCGGCGGACGGCTGGTGCAGGCTCGGAGTCAGATCTCTCCGCGGAGCTGGACGAGGAATTCCGCCGCGTAGCGGCCGGCGCCATCCCGCACCCACATCTCGTCCGGGCTCGGCAGCATCTCGGTCGCGTGAAGAACCGGCGCCGGATGGTCTGCAGACGGGGTGAGCGTCCGGCGGAGCAGCTCGGCCGAGAGGGGCGACTCGAGGTCGGCATAGTAGGGCTTGGGATCGCTCGCCGTGTGGAGGAAGACGTGGCGCGGCAGGCCATGGGCGCGCCGCCAGCGCGCGATGCGGGCGAAGAGCTCGCTCGCCGAGGCGAAGCCGTCGCCGCCGTCCCGCGGCACCTCCGGCGCCATGCCCGGCGGGAAGACCCAGCGCCGCCGAAAGAGCACCAGACGGCCGAGGGTGAAGCGGGGCCAGCGCGTGATGCCGGGCACCTCGAAGCCGGGAAAATAGCTCAGCGGCTGCAGCCTCTGGCGGCCGATCTCGAGCAGGAACGAGATGAACCCTTGCGGGCTGATGCCGCTGCTGATCACGGGGACGACCTCGGCGCCGCGCGATGCCGAGCGGAGCACGAAGCGCCGCTCGGTGGTGTCCCAGCGCACGGTCAGCTCGGCGAGGGTGATCGCCGTCGCGCCCGGCGAGATTCGCTCGCCGGGGAGCTCGATCTCGTGAGCGAAGATCGTCGGCCGCAGGCCGGCGTTGGCGGTCCGGCCGAGGTGGTTGTAGGTGATCTCGGCGACGATCGCTCCCGGTCCTCCGCCGGACGCTCCCGGCGCCGCGTACCGCGCCACCTCTCGCACGATCGCAGGTGAAGGCTCGCCCTTCTCGCCCAGCAGCCAGGCGAAGCGGGCGAGGGCGATGCCGGCGCCGAAGAAGGCGTTGATGGCGAGCCGATAGCGTCCGGCGGTGATCGCGTCGGCGTCGGCCGCGGCGACCTGGAAGAGGGCGCCGGCCGCCCAGTCGGGCTCGCGGTCCGCCGCCCCGGCCCGCGCGAAGAAGGCGTCGTCGAGCGCCACCTCCTCCGCCCCGGACGCCGCGGCCTCGCGCGCCAGCCCGGCGAGGATCTCCCGTGTCCGCTCGCCGACTGCCGCGGCGCTCGGGTCGCCGCGCGGCGCCGCCGGGAACGCGGCCGGGCGCTCCTCGCGCTCGGGCTCGAAGAGTCCGTGAAAGAGGTCGAGGACGGGCACCTCCTGGTCGGCCGGGAAGCGGGCGAGAAATCTCCGTCCCCAGCTTTCGCGGAAGACCGGCTCCGGGTAGATCGCGGTGAACAGGCGGACATAGCGGCCGAGGTGAGCCCGCAGCTCGGCGAGGAGCGGAGCGGGAAGGGTGACCTCGAGGCTCGAGGCGGTGTCGACCCGAAACAGCGCGTCGCCGTTGATCGGCCGGCGGTGAGGGAGAGCCTCGAGCCGCGCCGCGATGCCATCCATGGCCGCGAGCCGAGCCGGCACGGCGAGCGCCGGAAGGCTCTCGACGGAGCGCTCGATCGCCTCGACCTCGCCCAGCCAGGGAGCCGCGCAGCCGGCCGCGGCGAGCGTCGCCGCGAGGTGGGCGAGCGGCCGGCGGCTGTTGTAGGGCGGCTCGACCTCGGCGATCAGGATCCCGGCATCGGCAAGGCGGGCCAGGAAATCGGCGAGGGTCTCCGTCTCGAGGCCGCTCCGCGCGGCGACCGCGGCGAGGAGCTCGGGCACCGCCAGGGCGCCCCGCGCAGCTTCCTCCAGAAAGAGGTCGAGGACCGGCTGAGCGCGCACCCGCGAGCGGATCTCGTCGTCGTCGTCGCGGCGCGGCGAGGACGGCCGCCAGTAGGAATAAAAACCGGCCTGCTCGAGGTCGGGCCGCAGGGTCGGGTTGGGGCGCGGCACGACCGCCGGCCAGACGGCGCGGTCGGCGGCGAGGCAGGCGGTCACCTTGCGGGCCTCGGCGACGGAGAGGAGCACCTCGCGCCGCAGCTCGCGGTTCTCGCCGTCGACCCGAGCCCCCGAACCCAGGCGGGCGATCGCCACGGCGCAGAAGACCGCGTTGGGGCTCGTCTTCGCGGTGAAGCGGGAGGCGTAGGCGGTCGCCTTGGCGGCGGCGTGGCGCTCGCCGTGGCGCCAGCGCTCCGGGTCGGCCGCCGCGAGATCCGCGAGACGGCCGAAGAGGGCGGGACCGACAAGGCGGATGCCCTCCTGGAAGATGGGCCGGCGGGTGAGCGCGACGAGCGCACGACGTGCGCGGACCAGGTCGGAGCGGAAGGCGGCCTCGTAGGCGGCGCGAGCCGCCTCGGCGCGCCTCCGCTCCGCCAGGTGGCAGGCGAGGCCGGCGGAGATGTCGGGCGTGAGACGGGGCGCCGCCTCGGCGAGCGACCGCGGCGACGGCTCGCGACGGTTGTGGAGGTCGCGGCGGAGAGCGACGACCGCGAGCCGCGAGCGCCTCGAGACCGCGCCGTCCTCGCCCGCCGACGGCGCGGGGTCGCCCGCCGCGGCATAGAGGAGGTCGCCCAACCTCGCCGCGTCGGCGTCGAGCGCGGATTCGAGGTCGAGCCAGGCGGCGAGCGCGGCGACGGCGGCGGCGGCATCGAGCGTCGCCAGAGCCTCGAAGGGCAGGCCGGCGACGCGCAGCAGGAGGAGCGGCGCGTCGCTCTCGCCCGGCGCCGCGCCGCGCCGCGGAGGCTCGGCGCTCAGGCGGGGCCGCCCCCGTCCTGCAGCAGGCGGTGCATGTAGTAGCGGAGGATCGCTTCCGGCGTGGGATCGATCCCCAGGCGGTTGGCCGACATGTGGGCGTAGGACCAGGCGAGATAGACGAGGTCCTGCTGGATACGGCCGGCGCCGTGCGCTTCCAGGATCGCCTCGGCGACCGGCCGCGTCGCCTCCTGCCAGCGGGCGGCGATCCGCGCCGGCTCGGTCCCTCCCCACAGGAGCTCGGGGTCGCGGCTCTGCTCGCCGGTGAAGAGATCCTGGAGACCGTCCTTCAGCCCCTGGTAGCGCTCGTCGAGGAGCGCGCGGTCCTGCTCTCCCCAGGTCCCCATCTCCTGCGTCCACCGATAGCCGTAGGCGTAGAAGGCGAGGCGCTGCTCGCGATCGAAGCGCAGCAGATCGACGAGACGGTCGGTCATCAGGAGCGAGACCTCGCGGCGGCTCTTCTTGAGCTCGCCGGCGCGGTCCGCCGTCATCAGGTCGAGGCAGGCGAGCGAGTCGTGCAGGAAGAGCTTCTCGGCGAGGCGCATCCCCTCCGCTCCGCCGTAGCGCTCGATCTCCCGGTCGTAGGTGGCGAAGTCGACCTCGTCGACCAGACCCGCCGGCAGCGCCTCCAGCTGCCGCTCGACGCGGGCGCGGACCGGCCCGTCGACCCAGCCCGCCTCGCCCAGGACGCGGAAGCGGATCTGCCAGCTCGGCACGTTGTAGCGGGCGAAGAACAGCGAGTCGAGCTCGGGAGCGAGGCGGAGCTCGCGCGCGATGGGCGTCACGAGATCCGCCAGGATCTGCTCGTGGCAGTCCCGCCCGGCGTAGAGCAGGGTGAAGAGGCAGGACGGCGGCGCGGGCTCGGACAAGAGATCGTCCTTGGAAAGGAACGGCACTCGGCGCGAGGCCGGCGGCCGACCGCGGCCCTCAGCCTGTCGTCGTGGCGGTGAACAGGCTCGCCGTCGTCGTCAACCGCACCGGGCAGGTGCACGCCCCGCTGGTGGTCGATGTGCCGCAGCCCGGGTTGCACCACGCTTCGAGCTCCTGGAGTTCGAGATTCAAGGGCGTGGCGGTCGTCTTGGTGTCCTTCATGGCGTCCTCCTTGATGTCTGCTCGAGCTGCCCGGCCGGAAGGCACGGGCCCGTGCCTCAGGTCGTGGACGGCGCGGTGAGCAGGCTCCCCGTGGTCAAGGGGCGACAGGTACAGCGCGGGCTGGTCGTCGAAGTGTTGCAGCCGGCGTTGCTGAACAGCTCGATCTCCTGCACCTCGAGGTCGAGCGCGGCGGGTTGGACAGGCTTCGGATCGCTCATCGTGCGTGCCTCCTACGGATCGAGGGTGTTTCCGACGCCCTCATAAGTCTAGGTGCTTACGAGGTGCCCGAAGAGGACACTGGGCGCTCGGAAAGGCATCGTCCCTCGCCGCCTCGGCGAAGGTGCACGAACAAGAGGCCTCTTCGACGGCGTCATTGTCTCTCCTCGACCCTCGGTGAAGAGTGAGCGATGAGCCTACGACAACGCCGCGAGCTCGCGCTCGAATTCGTCCACGAGGAGCTCCTCGACGGCGAGCGCGAGCGCCGCGGCGGTCGTCCGCTCGAGGAGCCTGGCGAGCGGCAGCCGGACGCCGAGCTCCTGCTCCAGGCGATGGCCGACGCGCGGCAGGAGGAGCGAGCGGCCGCCGAGGGCGAAGAAGTCGTCCTGCCGCCCGACGCGCCGGACGCCCAGGAGGTCGCGCCAGATGAACGCCACCGCCTCCTCGGCCGGCGTCGCCGGCGCCTCGTAGGCGCCGGCCGCGGTCGCCTCGAGCTTCGGCACCGGCAGAGCCCGGCGGTCGAGCTTGCCGCTGGCGTTGCGCGGCAGGGCGGGGAGGAGGGCGAAGAGCGACGGCACCATCGGCTCGGGGAGGCGCTCCTTGAGGAACCCGCGGAGCTCGGCCGCCGTGGCGACCGCCGCGGGCCGCGCCGCCCACCAGGCGACCAGCGCGCGCTCGCCGGCGCGCCGCTCGTCGACTCCCACCGCCGCGTCGGCGACCGCCGGGTGCTGCGCCAGCGCCCCCTCGATCTCCGCCAGCTCGATGCGGAAGCCGCGCACCTTGACCTGGCGGTCGATGCGGCCGAGGTACTCGAGCGCGCCGCTCTCCGGGCCGTCCAGACGATGGCGCGCCAGGTCGCCGGTCGCGTACATCCGCGCGCCGGAGCGGCCCGCGAAGGGGTCGGGAAGGAAGGCGCCGGCGGTCAGCTCCGGGCGCCCGAGATAGCCGCGGGCGAGGGTCTCGCCGCCGATCGCGAGCTCGCCGGGGATGCCCGGCGGGCAGAGGTCGCGCGCGCCGTCGAGGACGTAGACGCGGGCGCCCGGCAGCGGCCGGCCGATGGGGAGCTCGCGGAGGGGGCGCGGCGGACCGTCCGGCTCGCCATGGAAGGAGTGCGAGGTGGCGGCGACGGTGACCTCCGTCGGCCCGTAGGAGTTGAGCACCCGGACCGCGGGGCCGAGCTGGCGGCGGAGACGTGCGACGCGCTCCGGCAGCGCCCGCTCGCCGCCGATGACGAGGAGGCGGAGGGATGGCGGCCAGGCGGCCTCGCCGGCGTCGACCCGATCGACCAGCTCCTGCCAGAAGACGGTCGGCAGGTCGCAGACGGTCACCCCCCAGCTCGCGCAGGCGCCCAGGAAGGCCGGCGCCCCGGCGAGCATCGCGTCGTTGCGGAGGACGAGCGCGGCGCCGCTCGCCAGGCAGCAGAAGATCTCCTCGGCGCTGGCGTCGAAGGAGAGCGAGGCGAACTGCAGCATGCGGTCGGCGGCGGTGAGCGCGAGGTCGCGCCGCGCCGCGAGGACGTAGCTCGCCAGCCCGCCGTGGCGGACCATCACCCCCTTCGGCGCGCCGGTCGAGCCCGAGGTGTAGATGACGTAGGCGAGGCCCTCGCGGTCGGCCCCGAGCGTCGGTTCGCCCGCCGGTCCGCTCGCCGTCTCGCCCGCCGGCGCCGGCTCGGCATCGACCGCCGGCCAGGTCTCGTCGAGGTCGACGACGGGCAGGCCGGCGAGCCCCGCCGCTTCGCGCGCCGGCGCCGCGCGCCCGCCGCCGGTCAGCAGCGCCGCGGCGACCGCGCCGCGCCCGGCGCCGTGACCGGTGTCTCGCCCGATGTCTCTGAGGATGACCGCGAGGCGATCGACCGGGCTCGCCGGGTCGAGCGGCACGTAGGCTCCCCCCGCGGCGAGCACGGCGAGGACGGCGGCGATCATGCGCGGCGAGCGCTCGAGGGCGATCGCCACCCGGCTCTCGGCGCCGATCCCCTGGGCGACGAGACGGCGCGCCAGGCCTCGCGCCAAGCGGGCCAGCTCGCCATACGAGATCTCCCGCCCCTCGGCGACGACGGCGGGCGCGCCGGGCGTGCGCGCCGCCTGGGCGAAGAAGGCGTGGTGGGCCAGCGGCGGCGGCTCTCCAGCTCCGCCGGCCTGGCCGTGATCGCCGGCATCGCCGGTGCCGCCGCCATCGCTCCAGGCGAGGAGCTGGCGGCGCTCGGCCGCCGAGAGGAGAGGGAGCTCGGCGAGCGGCCGCTCCGGCGCGGCGAGCGCGGCGGCGAGGAGGGCCGCCAGGTGGTCGAGGAGGCGGGCCGCCGTCGCCTCGGCGAAGAGCAGGGCATCATAGGCGAGCCGCAGCCCGATGCCGCCATCGCGCTCTCCCTCGCCGAAGGGATCGGACAGCTCTTCGGCGACGAGGCCGAATTCGCAGATCTCCCCCGCCAGAGCCGCCGCCGGGTCGGCGGGCGAGACGGCGATCCCGAGGCCCGCGACGGTGAGCCGCGGCGCCGGCCGGTCGCGCAGGGCGAGCATGACCTGGAACGGCGGCGCGCGGCGCGGCTCGCGCGGCAGGTCGAGGGCCGCGAGGAGCGTCTCGAGCGGCAGATCCCGGTGCGCGCCGGCGCCCGCTGCCGCCTCCCCCACCGCGTCGACGAGCGAGCCGTAGCCTTGGCCGAGCCGCGGGTGGACGCGGAGGATCACGGTGTTGCGGAAGGGCCCGATCAGCTCCTCGGTTTCCGGGCGGCGGCTCTCGACCGGCGTGCCGACGAGGATGTCCTCCTCGCCGCTGGTGCGCGCGAGGACGGCGGCCCAGGCGGCCAGCAGGGTCGCGAAGAGCGTCGCCCCGCGCCGGCCGCCGAGCTCGCGGAGGGCCGCGGCGAGCGGCGCCGACAGCTGGCGGCGGACTTCGCCGGCGAGGAGCCCGCGCGCCGCGGCGCGGTCGAAGTCGGCCGGCAGGCGCAGGACCGGCAGCGGCGGGGCGAGCTCGCGGCGCCAGAATTCGATCCCGCTCGCCAGCGCTTCGCCCGCGAGCTGCAGCCGCTGCCGGAGCGCATGGTCGGCGTACTGCAGAGGTAGCTCGGGGAGCGGCGACGGCCGCCCCGCGGCGAAGGCCGCGTAGAGCGCCGCGACCTCTCGCCAGAGGAGGAGGCTCGAGCCGCCGTCGAAGGCGATGGAGTGAGCGGTGAGGAGCCCGGCGTGCCGGCGCGCCGCGAGGCGCACGAGGGCGACGCGGACGAGCGGCCCCGCCGCGAGGTCGAACGGGCGACGACGCTCCGCGGCCGAGAGGCGCGCCAGCTCGGTCTCACGCGCCGCTTCCGGCAGGCCGGCGATGTCGACGAGCGGCAGCGGATGGCGCGCGGCGGGGGCGACGACGGGCTCCGGCGCGCCGCCCGGCGCGGCGAAGGTGGTGCGCAGGATGTGGTGGCGACGGACCACCTCGGCGAGCGCGCGGGCGAGGAGGGCGGAAGCGAACGGGCCCGAGATGTCGGCGGCGTGGAAGAGGTTGTAGGCCGCAGTGCCGGGGTCGAGCTGCTGGAGGAGCCACATCCGCTCCTCGGCGAAGGAGAGGGGGCGGACCGCTCCGTCCTCAAGCGTCGTCACACCGTGTCGCACGGTTCGTCCGGGAAGCATCGAGTGTCGTTCAAGCCGGCTGCCCGGAGGAGGGCCGCGTTGACATCGGAATGGTGTGCACACCTGGAGAAGCGAGACAAGCCCTGGCGCGCCACCTGCCGGCGGGCAGGTGACAGCGCCCGGACCGCCCCGACGACTGTCCTCGGCGCCGGGGAAGCTCGATCCGGCGGCGCCGAGGCCTTGGAGAGCAGTCCGTCTCAGCAGCAGTGCAGCAGCACGCAGCTATGCAGCCGTTGGCACGCCGCCGGCGTGCAGCCGCTGCAGCCGGCGAGGAAGACCGGCATGCCGTCGGTCGCCTCGAGCGTCTGCGGCGACGAGGGCTGGGTCGGCAGAGCCCAGACCGGCAGGGCCGGTGAGGCGGCTGCCTGATTCGCCACGACGGGCACGCCTGCCGGCGCGGTGATCGCCGGCTGCGCCCGCTGAGCGGACCCCGGCGGGGCGGCGAGGAGCGGCATGGAGAGAGCGATCAGGGCCAACGCGAGGGTGAGGGTGAGCTTCTTTGTCATGTGTTTCTCCTTTCATACTGAAAGGTGCGACGAAAGGAGCTGATCGCGACGGCGGCCAGCCGCGAGCAAGCGCGGCGCGCCCGGTCAATACTCCCCGTAACGCCCCTTGACCGAGTCCAGGAGCCGCTGGGTGTCATAGCCCACGCCGTCCTTGAACACGATCTCGACGTTCTCGATGTCGGCGACGCGCGCCGCGGGATCGCCCTTGACCACCAACAGGTCGGCATGCTTGCCGAGGGCGATCGAACCGACCTGCCGGTCGCGGCCGAGGAAGATGGCGCCGTTCAAGGTCGCGATCCGGATGGCCGCGACCGGCGCGAAACCGGCCTCGACGAGGAGCTCGATCTCGCGCTGATCCCCGAAGCCCGGCAGGTTGCCGCCGAGCCCCACCGGGTCCGGTCCGGCCAGGAGCAGGCCGCCGGCCGCCACGAACTCCCGCTCGAGATCCATCTCCCGGCGGAGCAGGAGGGCGGCCTTCGAGTCGGCCGAACGGGGCTGGACGCGGCTGTAGAGATAGGCATCGCGCGCCGACGGCGCCATCGCGGCGAGGATCGCCGGCCGCAGGAGCGGCTTACCGTCCAGCGAGCCGTCGCTCGGCCGCGACGCCGCGGTGCCGACCAGGGTGGAAGTGAGCGCGACGTGGTGGCGGACGAGGCTCTGGATGAGCCGCACGGCCTCGGGGCTCCCGGGCAGGGTGTGCTCGAGTGTGTCGTCGCCCCGGCTCGCGCTGCAGGTGTCGGGCTTCTTGTCGGGATCGCGCTCGTTTGTTACAGCGTGGATACAGTCGTAGGTCCACTCAGCCTGGGCCTGGCCGCCTTTACCGCGATCGCTCAACTAGAAGGAGGGGACGATTCAGTTCGCAAACCAGACCAGCTTAGCGCCAGCTCAAATTCCTTATCGCAAACGACGAATCGCTCGGGCCAGCCGAGGAAAACGTAGAAGATGGACTCAGGTATGTATCCTTGGTTAGAGAGCCAGGCATTGAAGGCGGCGCCCTTCCCGCGCTCCATAGCCATTTCCCGCATGATCGCCTCGGTATCGGCATATATATGGCCGCTACGCAGCCGGCCGACCGACCGGTTAAGCATGAACTCTTCGAGTCCGTGACGTCCGTTCCACCTGTTGAACATCCACTTGGCCACCCTGCGCGCACCCCAGGTCACGTCCAACACCGCATTGGAGGCCGCCGTAAACTGCCACACTTTGTCGATGCTTCGCAAGGGGTAATTGCCCTCTAATGTCTCTGCTATGTAGATAAAAAATCTCAGCATCAAATTCGCGTTTCGCCGAACGTCGATTGGCACCAATGTGCCGAGGACTGCAAACGCTCCTTGTCGAAAGAGTAGGTCTGTGATGTTCACACTTCCCGCACCGCGAGGCGCCACCTGGCATGCTGCCAATAATACGAGCGGCGGGATGCCCTCAAGCTCTTCTTCAAGAAGAATGTCACGATGCCCTACGCGGATTCCGGTTCTGTTAGCAGTCCGAATGTATGCCCCGTGCGCGCTGATAACAGCGACATTGTACTGCCTTGCACGCAAGGCCTCGCGCATTTTTACAATCGAATCAACTTCCACGAAATCGAAGATTACGCTCCTTCGCCCCCGGAGTTGCTCCGCCACCATCTTCCATCCATGCCGAGACAAGCGTCCAACTCGATCTTCTTCTGGAATGCACTCAAGGCACAGAATCGTAAGCCTGTCGCGAAGGTAAATCATAGGAACAGCAAAGGTTTCAAACTGTAACGCCCTCGTGAGGGGGAAAAGTGGACGATAAGCGATGGGTGTTCTGCAACAGGGTGGCGAGGTGTCGGGCGGGATGGTAACTAGACCGATTGGAAATTCCGAAAAGCTAGTTATTGACGACGCATGCAAAAGGGCGGATTGCTCCTCGGTCGTCAATCCCTCCACTACTTCGCGCGAGATTTTATCGAGATATTCCTTGATCTTTTTGGGAGACGACGTCCGCTCCAACGCGTCGAGCAACTTATATGCCCGGTCGGAAACGCTCGAAGCAGTGACCGCGATGCCTTGCCGTGCGGCGGCGCGATGTGCCGCAAGAAATTCCAGCGCAGAGTGTTCAGTGTTTGCATCCAGGCTTGTACTAGGCTGCTGCTTTGCCAGTTGGCGGGCCACTCTTCTTGACGCAGTGGCGGGCGAGATTCCGGGCAGGAGGAGAGCGACGGGGCATCGGTAATCTCGTCTTGCCTCTGAGATAGCCTGAGGGAAGCTAATATCTGCTTCTGAAGGAGAGACACCCTCGCTCTCCAATCTCGTGGTCGCAGACAAAAGCACCTGCACGCTAGCAGCAAACTCCATGGCAGCCGCCTTATCCATGCCTGGATTTTCTTCGTCCCGACCACCGCTGAATTGGCGGGCAAGCAAGAGGGGCGGCAACAGAATTGCCCGCTGCAGATTGTCAGAAACTATTCGAGACGGCCAGACGTAGAGCGGGCGGTCTAGGCGGAGAGCCGCGTACAGAGTGGTCCAGTGGCGTTGAAGGCTAGCCTCATTAAGTGTCGCCGTATCGGCAAGGTCTACGACAGTGGGAAGGAGAGAGGCAAGGCGCTCCGCTTCTGACCATAGTCGCCTTGGCGCGAGGATGATCGCCGGCCACCCGGCAGGATAAAGAATGGGAAGAGGTTCCGGACACGGAATGGGCAGAAGAATGATGCGATGTGGGAGATCTAACCGCTGTTGCCCTGCCTTTATTGTATAGCTCGTAGATCTTGGGACCTGGGTAGAGTAAGGCCGATAGGCCGACAAGGGAGACCCAGGATGGCGAAGAAGAGCGAGCTGAAGGCGGAGGAGCGGCTGGAGGTGGTTCTGGCGCTGCTGCGGCGGGAGGAGTCGGCGGCTGCGCTGTCGCGGCGGTACCAGGTGAGCGAGGTGACGATCTACCGCTGGCGCGACGCGTTCCTGGCGGCGGGCAAGACGGGCTTGGCCAAGCCGGATGGTTCGGTGGCGGCGGCGGCGGCCCGCC
The DNA here is from genome assembly GCA_963755825.1 of uncultured Acidobacteriota bacterium. Lineage (GTDB taxonomy): Bacteria > Acidobacteriota > Thermoanaerobaculia > Multivoradales > UBA5704 > DATBQN01. The sequence continues at coordinate 812,928 of CAVWLA010000003.1, forward strand.
GCATTGAGCAGCTGGAAGGCGAGCTCGCGAAGCGGGCGCAGATTATCGGCGAGCTGTCGATCGCCAACGACATTTTAAAAAAACTCCGGGCCGGCTCATGCTGAGTGAGCTGCTTCGCAGCATGATTCGGGACGCAGTTCGTAGCCGGCCGACGGTGCGCCTGAAGCAGGTGGTCCGTGCTCTGGGCCTGCCGTGCTCGAGCTTCTTCCGCCGACCGGTGGTTGCGCGGCGGCGTCCTGGGCCGTCTCCGCGGCCACTCGATCCGCAGCTTTCTGCGGTAGTGATCGGCTTCGCCAAGCAGTTCCCGTGGTGGGGCTACAAGCGATTGGCGGTCGTGCTTCGCCGGGCTGGCCAGCGGGTCACGGACCGCTTCGTGTACCGAGTCTTGAAGACCGCCGGCCTGCTGATCAAGAAGCGCAGCCGCGATACCGAGCTGTACCAGGCGGCCAAGCTGTTCGAGCTGCTGCCGCAGGGCCCGAACGAGCTCTGGCAGGCCGACGTGACCTACCTCCACATTCCGGGCCACGGCTGGTGGTACGCGGTGACGGTCGTCGACTACTTCAGCCGGTACCTCTTGGCGATTCACCTATCACCCAGCTTCGATGCGGCGTCTCTGATCGTCGGCATCGAGAAAGCCAAGACCGAAGCCGAGCGGCTCCACGGCCCGCTCGCACGGCGGCCGACGCTGGTCACGGACAATGGGTCGAGCTTCTTGTCGCGTCGGTTTCGGGGGCACATCGCCGGAAGCCTGGACCACGTGCGGACTCGCTATCGGACGCCCGAGCAGCTGGGCTTGCTCGAGCGGTTTCACCGCACGCTCAAGGCCGAGGAGGTCTACTGGCACTTGTACGCCTCGCCGCCGGAGGCGCGCGAGAAGCTCGACGCATTCCGGCAGCGGTACAACGAGATCCGGCCGCATTGGGCCTTGGTACCTGAAGCCGGCGGCGATCCGATCCCGCCGCTCGAGGTCTACCAAGGTGGCAAGGCGGTGCAGCTGCCGGCCTGGCAGACCTGGGCAAAGGCGGCCAAGGAAAAGCTCGAGAAGCTCCAGGTAGGGCAACAGGAGGCGGTCGCGATCCCGGCCTGAGGGCCGGGGCGAGGAGTTACACAGAAATCAACCAACCCGGTCCCGTTGATCTGCGAGGCAAGACATTATCCCTATCGCATTGTTCCAGTTAAGGAAGTCGAATCTTGTTCTTGGAAGATGAAGGCAGTACCACAGTACAGGAATGGTGGGAGCCAGTTCTCGATGAAGACCGTACGGAAGCGTCGCGTTCGCGGAGGCATAACTGCTCGCATGTACTACGGGCTGATAAGGAGATTTTTCCGTCGTCGATTTGAAGAGGACTAAGTAATATGGCTCTTCTAAGTGTGCCAACTTGCCGGCGTTGCCGGAGGAGATAGATCTAGAATTACCCAATGATTGCCTCGCAGATTGGATGAGCGTCAACTGGCGTCGCCGCACGGTTCAGCACCGGCTCGCCATGCAGGCCCCGCAGGAGATGCATCCGGCAGCAACCCTTGCGCCGCATGCTCCCAGGCTCAATGCGGGGGCGTAGTATTCGCTTTCGGCTCTGCGCAATTAGCATATCCATGATGCGGCAGCTTAGACCAGCGAACCGGAGCGGCCTACCGGGGGTCCGCTGGGAAATGGGCTCTACCGCAAATGTTCATCGCAACAGGTGGCGAATGACCTCGCCTAGGCCATAGAGCGTGGCGATCGCGCCGATAGCCCAAAACAGCCACGCTAGGCGCTGAACCCACAGAGGCAGCTGCGGCGCAGGAAGCGCTGTGACGATCTCTGCGAAACCCTCGTCGGACTTCGTATAGGTGTTTACGTTGCTCCAAAGCACAGGAGGGTAGTAGAGGTATGCAATGTTCACCTGCTCGCCCGGAACTAGGCAAGGAAAGTGAATCTCCTTACCTCCTGACGGAAGGTCTGTGACCTCGTACCTCACCGACGGAAAAACACTGTAGCTAGGTAGATGTCGATGGCCGAGCCGCACGTTGGTGGCGGCCTTACGGCCGGCGTTTCGCACCACTATTGAATGCGTATGTACGTTGAATGCCACACCTTCGGGCGGCTGGATCGGCACCGCGGAAGCGTGTGCCATGTAGCTGATTAGCTTCGGACGCCGTTCGAGATACCGGTTGATAAGGATCCCCATGAACAACACTAGCAGGGGCGCTATATAACGCGCGAGCAGAGTCCAGTCAATCGTCATAGCGAGTCCAGCCTCCTAGCCTTGGATTCGACGACAGCCTCTCCCTGAACTGATCACGGCCCACCGTCCAGACCCCCATGAGCAGCTGAGATGAGGCTCAGCCAGAGCTGCCCACCGTCATATTACCCAAGAGTTACCCCTGGCGATGACAGCGAGCCGGAGCAGTTACTGTGAATGGCTGATTCTACAGAGTATCCCCGACGGGACTTGACTCCGTGATACCGCCTTGGAAGGGATGAGGATTGTTGCACCTAACCCGGCCACGCCGCAGCTCGACCGCGCGGAGCACGGGTGTAGGCGCGTCGCGGTACGTCCCGCCTATGTCCCAGAACACAATTCGAACCTCGGTCGGGAGACAAAGGAGGGGATAACTCTTGAAAAGACGATGGCACCGATGTCGGGGGTCGAACCCGAGACCTCCTGATCCACAGTCAGGCGCTCTACCACTGAGCTACATCGGCGTATGGCTTCGGGCGGGAGCCCGGCCGGAGCCGCGAATCGTACCGCTCCCCGGCGGGGGATGTCAAAACGGCGCGCCGGCTCAGACGGCCAGCAGGAGATTCGAGCCGAAGCGGCGGTTGGCGTCGGTCCAGGTGTGGGCGAGGCGGAAGCCGGCTTCGGCGGCCAGCTGGGCGATCTGCTCGGTCGAGAACTTGTAGGAGTTCTCGGTCCAGATGGTCTCGCCGGGCGCCAGGTCGATCTCGAGATCGAGGGCCCCCAGGCGCACCCGCTGAGCGATGCGGGTCTCCAGGTGCATCTCGATGCGGTGGGCTTCCTCGTCGTAGCGCACCAGGTGGCGGAAGGCGCGGAGATCGAAGGTGCCTCCCAGCTCGCGGTTGATGCGGAAGAGGAGGTTGCGGTTGAAGGCCGCCGTCACCCCCACCGCGTCGTCGTAGGCAGGGAGGAGCTCGTCAAGCGGCTTCCTGAGATCGGTGCCGAGGAGGAAGCCGTCGCCCGGGGCGAGCATGGCGCGGACGGCGCGGACGAGGGCTTCCTGGTCGCCGAGGTTCAGGTTGCCGAGCGTCGAGCCGAGGAAGAGGACGAAGGTCCGCGTCCCGCTGGCATCCGCTGCGTGAGTCTTGTCGGATTCATGGGCCTCCCGCGCCAGGGCGGCCAGGGCGTCGCGGTAGTCGGCGACGTAGCCGGTCACCCGGAGGCCCGGATACTGGGCGGCGAGCTCCTCGCCGCTCCGCTCGAGGGCGGAGTCGGAGACGTCGATCGGCAGGTAGTCGAGGCTACCCTGCCGCGCCAGGAGCGCTTCCAGGAGCAGCCGCGTCTTGCGGCCGTCGCCGCTCCCCAGCTCGACCAGCCGCACGGGACCGGCGACCGAGGCCGCGATCTCAGCCGCATGGGCGTGGAGGATCTCCGCCTCGGCGCGGGTGACGTAGTACTCGGGGAGCGCCGTGATCGCCTCGAAGAGGCGCGAGCCCAGGTCGTCGTAGAAGTACTTGGCAAGGAGGAACTTTGGAGAATGGGTGAGGCCGTGGCGGACGTCGTCGGCGAAGCTCGGCCCGACGGGGCCGGCGAAACGGCGAAGGCGGAAGCGCGGTCCGCCGGCGGCGAGGCTGGTCGGAGCCGCGGAGCCTTCGGAAGTCACAAGGGCTTCGGATGCCGCGGGCGCTTGAGAGGCTACGCGCGCTTCGGACACCACAGAGGCTGCGGAGGCCGCAGGCGCTTCGGGAGCCACCACCGGGAGGATGGGCGCCGTCAAGGGGCGTCCTCGCGGGTTGAGGTCGATTCGACGGGCACTCCGGCGGGAGCGGCCTCGCGGGCGGCGGGTCGGAGCGATGGCGGCGCGATGCCGAGCAGGTCCCGCGCCAGCTCCTGCGGCATCTCGCGGCCGGTCATCATGCGGAACTGCCCGAGCGCCTGTGCCAGCAGGACCTCCCTTCCCCCCACGACCGTCGCCCCCACCGCCGCGGCTTCGGCGAGCAGGCGGGTCGGCCCGTCCCGGCCGGCATCGTACACCAGGTCGACAACCACGGTTTCCGCTCGCAGAGCGCCGACGGCGAAGGGGAGCGGGTCGTCCACGCCGCGGCCGAGCGAGGTGGCGTTGACCAGGATGTCGAAGCGCTCGGGAGCGAAACGGTCGAGCGGCAGGAAGGGGAGGTGGAGGGCCGCCGCGGCCTGCTCGCCGCGCGCGGCGCTGCGGTTGACGAGCGTCACCTCGGCGCCCGCCTGGGCGAGGCCGAGGGCCGACGAGCGGCCGGCGCCGCCGGCGCCGACGACCGCGGCGCGGCGGCCGGCGGGGTCGATGCCGCGGGCGCGGAGCGGCAGCACGACGCCCTCCGGGTCGGTCGTCTCGGCCTCCCAGACGCCGTCGTGGAGGACGAGGGTGTTGGCGGCGCCGATGCTGCCGGCGCGCGGGCTCTCCGCCCCCGCCACGGCGAGCGCCGCGGCCTTGAACGGCGAGGTGACCGAGACGCCGCGGAGCGGCAGGCCGAGCGACTCGAGGACGCCGCTCTCCACCACCTCGAGCCAGAAGTCGCCGAAGGACGCCGCGTGGAACGGCAGGTAGAGCGCCGGGATGCCGAGCGCGCGGTAGGCGCCGTTGTGGAGGCGCGGCGAGAGCGAGTGGGCGACGGGATTGCCGACGATGCCGTAGAGCGCCTCGACCGGCGGCAGCTCCGGCAGGCCGAAATCGTCGACCAGCCGCGCCAGCGGGATCTGGCCCGGCGCGCCGGCGAGGCTGCCGACCGCGGCGTAGACGACCGGCGCGCCGAGCCGCGGCGCCACCAGCCGCGTCCAGGCGCCCGCCTCGCCGGAGGCGAAGGCGGCGACGTCGCTCCGCCGCAGGGAGTGGAGGAAGACGAGCGGCGCCAGCTCCTCGCCGGGCTGCGCCGCCGCCGGCACCAGCTTGTAGAGCCGGGCGGGGACGGCCGCCATGCGCGCGAAGCGGGCGGCGAGCGCTGCCGCGTCGACCGCCGGGCCGTGCCAGGAGATGACCCGCCGCTCCGGCGCCACCGCGGCCAGGATCGCCGGCGAGAGGTCGCGCTCGGCCTCGAGGTCGACGAGGTCGAAGCCCGGCGCCGCCTCCAGGATGCGGCGCCGGCGCCGCTCGGGCGTGCCCTCGAAGGCGCCGCCCTCGGCGCGGCTGCGCAGGGTGAGGAGGAGCGGCCGGCCGGGCAGCTCGCGGCGGAGGGCGGCGGGATCGAGATCGGGCGCCAGATCGGCGCGCACCTCGAGCCAGCTCGCCGCGGCGAGCTCGCCCGCCGACTCGCGCACCGGAGCCGCGGTGAGGGTGGCGACGAGCGTCGCGCGGGGTTTCTGGACGGGATCGGTCATCGGAGGAGCGGGTGTCGTCGCCTGTCGAACCGGCGGCACCGGTCGCCCATGCGGAGCGTCGAAAGGGATACGGCGCCGGCGGGCTCCGGAGCTGCTGCGAGTATATCCGCCGGCCCTTCCGGCGCCGGCGGCGGCGCGGTCGAGCGGCGCCGTGCGTCGTGCTAGCATCCGCCGCGATCTTCAGCCGGGCTTCCTAGAGGAGAGCGAGCAGGTATGAGCGACGAGCAGCGCGAGACTCTCGACATCGACGTCCTGTTCGTGGGTGCCGGCCCCGCCAGCCTGGCCGGGGCCTATCACCTGGCGCGGCTGATCCGCGAGCACAACGCCGCGGCGAGCTCGCCGGCGGCGAAGATCGAGGCCGCCATCGCCGTCCTCGAGAAGGGCAAGGAGATCTCGAGCCATGCGATCTCCGGCGCCGTCGTCGATCCGCGCGCCTTCCGGGAGCTCTTCCCCGACGACTGGCGCCAGGCGCCGTTCGAGGGCAAGGTGGAGGACGAGGAGCTCCTCTTCCTCACCGCCAAGCACTCCCTCTCCCTCCCCATCCCGCCGCCGCTCGACAACGAGGGCAATTACGTCGCCTCGCTCGGCAAGCTGCTGCGCTGGATGGCGGGCAAGGCCGAAGCGGAAGGGGTCGACATCTTCTTCGAGTTCCCCGCCGCCGAGGCGCTGGTCGAAGGCAGCCGCGTCGTCGGCGTGCGCACCCAGGACCGCGGCGTCGGCAAGGACGGCAAGCGCAAGGCCAACTACGAGCCCGGGGTGGACGTGCGCAGCAAGGTCGTCGTCCTCGGCGAGGGGCCGCGCGGCACCATCGCCAAGCAGCTGGCGGCGCGCTTCGACCTCGAGAGCGGCAAGAACCCGCAGGTCTACTCGATCGGCATCAAGGAGATCTGGGACCTGCCGCCCGGCCGCGTCGAGCCCGGCTCGGTCACCCACACCCTCGCCTGGCCGCTCGGCGCCGACAACTTCGGCGGCGGCTTCCTCTACGGCATGGGCGGCGATCAGCTCATCGTCGGACTCGTCGCCGGGCTCGACTACAAGAACCCGCTCTTCGATCCCCACCTCGAGTTCCAGCGCCTGAAGACCCATCCGCAGATCGCCGCGCGCCTGGCCGGCGGCAGGATGGCGTTCTACGGCGCCAAGGCGATCCCCGAGGGCGGCTGGTGGTCGATGCCGCGGCTGGCCGGCGACGGCTTCCTGCTCATCGGCGACACCGCCGGCATGCTCAACAGCCAGCGCCTGAAGGGCATCCACCTGGCGATGAAGTCGGGGATGCTCGCCGCCGAGACGATCTTCGAGGCCCTCCGCGACGGCGGCAGCGCCGGAGTCGACGCCGAGCGCCTCGCCCGCTACCCGGCGAAGGTCGAGGAGAGCTGGATCAAGGAGGAGCTCTGGGCGGTGCGCAACTTCCACCAGGCGTTCGACCACGGGCTCGCCGCCGGCATGGTGCAGGCCGGCCTCGGCCTGGTCTCCGGCGGCCGCGGCTGGGGGATCTTCGATCGCCTGTCGACCACCTCGGGCGAGACGCGGATGGTGCCGCTCACCACCGACGCCGGCAGGAAGCTCGCCGCCCCGGCGCCGCTCGCCATCGACAACGTGCTCACCTTCGACCGCCTGGCGGACGTCTACAACTCGGGCACCGCCCACGAGGAGGACCAGCCGGTCCACCTGCACGTGGCGGACACCGACATCTGCATCTACCAGTGCGCCGTCGAGTACCAGAACCCCTGCCAGCGCTTCTGCCCGGCCGCGGTCTACGAGATGGTGCCCGACGCCGGCTCCCCCACCGGCGAGCGGCTGCAGATCAACGCCAGCAACTGCGTGCACTGCAAGACCTGCGACATCATGGACCCCTACTCGATCATCACCTGGGTGCCGCCCGAGGGCGGCGGCGGCCCCAACTACTCCAAGATGTAGAGGTCGCCGGCGCGCGGGGCGGCGGCGCGGGCGGACGATCGCGCCGGCGCTAGCGCGGCGTGATGACGCAGTCGCCGCTGTGCGTCGCGATCTGGATGCTGGTGTGGCCGTCGCCGCGGCGGGCGCCCACCACCTTGTCGCGCTGGTGGCGGAGGACGGCGTCGCGATAGCCGACGACGAGGTCGCCGCTCCCCTGATGCGCCTCGAGGTCGAAGGCCGCCGCGGCGCCGCCGGCGATGCGCACGTCGCCGCTCGCCGTCTCGATCGAGACGTGGCGGGCGCGGTCGAGCGCCGTCTGCACGGTGACGTCGCCCGAGCGGGTGTCGGCCGCCAGGCTCTCGAGATCCATCCCAGCCAGGTGGACGTTGCCGGAGCCGGTGTCGGCGAAGACGCTGGCGGCGGAGCCGGCGCTCACCGTGACGTCGCCCGAGCCGGTGCGCAGGCGCAGGCTGCCGACGGCGACCCGCTCGATGACGACGTCCCCCGAGCCGGTCGTCATGGTTCCATTGCCGATCAGGTTGTCGATGCGGATGTCGCCCGAGCCGGTGGTCATCGCGGTCTCGCCGCGGACCGTCCCCAGCGTCCAGTCGCCCGAGCCGCTGTCGGCGACGAAGTGGCCGGCGAGCGAGCCGAGCCGCACGTCGCCGCTCGCCGTGTCGAGCTCGATGTTCCCCTGCAGCTCGCCGCCCTCGATCAGCCCCACCAGGTTGCGCAGCGCGAAGTCGGCCCCCGGCGGGACGCCGATGCGGATGTCGGCGAAGAGGATGGGGATCCCCGAGCGCTCGCGGGCGTAGATGCGCCCGGTGTCGCCCATGTAGGACGCCGAGGCCTCGACGTGCGGGTCGAAGAAGGAGAGGAAGGCCGGGATGTGGACGTCGCGATCGAGCCGCGGGTAGCAGAAGCCGTGGTAGTCGTCGAGCGGATAGGAGAGGGCGAGCTCATCGCGCCCCTTGCGGTCGCGGGCGTGCGTCCAGCGCAGCGAACCCAGGAGCTTGGCGGTCTCGGCGGCATCGCCGCCGCGCGCGTGGACGGTGACCTCCACCGTCAGCGGACCCTCCGGCGCCGGCGACAGGTCGACCCGGCCGACGAGATTGGCGAGGCGGACGCCCTGCCCGGCCGGAAAGCTCTGCCGGAAGGTGCGGGTGGCGATCTCCGCCGCCGAGGCCGCGCTGGGCGCGGCGATGGCGAGCGTGGCGACGGCGGCGCAGGCGGCCAGGGCGAGGGTGGTCGGCGGTGCGGCGAATGGTCTCATGGGCTGCCTCCTCGGATCGTCGTCCTGCCAGCACTACGGCGGCGCGGCCGGGAAGGTTGCGGCGCGATAGACTCGGTCGCCGGCTCCCTGCCCGATCCCGAGTGATTTTGATCGATTCCGTCCGCTCTGTCCGAATCCGGAGGCTCCCGATGCTTCGACGCCGCGCCGTCCCTTCGCTCCGCGCCCCGCTCGCCGCCGCCGTTCTCGCCGGGAGCAGCCTCCTCTTCGCCGCCGCCCTGCAGGCGGCGCCGGCGGTGCCGGCCACGGTGCCGCAGGGCGGGCTCACCTTCGACGCCCTCTTCGCCAAGGACAGCGCCGGCCGCACCCCCTCGCAGTATGCCTGGTCGCCCGACGGCGAGCGGCTCGCCTTCGTCTTCAAGGACGGGAAGGGCGACGCGGCGCTGTGGAGCCAGGAGGCGGCGAGCGGCCGGCGCACGAAGGTCCTCGACGTCGCCGCCTGGAAGGGGTCGGACGGCGCCAAGCTCGAGCTCGAGAGCTACCAGTGGATGCCGCGGGGAGACCGTCTGCTCCTCCTCGCCGGCGGCGATCTCTATCTGCTGCCCGTCCTGCCCGGCACCGGCGGCAGGCCGGCCCGCCTGACGACGACCGCCGCGGGCGGTGCCGCGGTGGAGGACCCAAAGCCCTCGCCGGACGGCGGCCGCGTCGCCTTCGTCCGCGGCGCCGATCTCCACCTCCTCGACGTCGCGAGCGGCAAGGAGCGGGCGCTCACCACCGGCGGCAAGGAGGACGTGACTCTCCACGGCAAGGTCGACTGGGTCTACGGCGAAGAGATCTGGAACCGCCATCCGCAGGCCTACTGGTGGAGCCCGGACGGCAAGCGGATCGCCTTTTACGACTTCGACGAGAGCGCGGTCGAGAGCTATCCGATCGTCGACTACAGCCCGCGCTACCCCACCGTCACCTGGCAGAAGTACCCCAAGGCCGGCGAGGCCAACCCGAGGGTGCGGATCGGCGTCCTCGAGTTGGCGAGCGGGCTGACCAGCTGGCTCGTCACCGGCGGCGACGAGGGCGACTACCTCGCCCGCGTCGACTGGGCGCCGGACAGCGCCTCGCTCGCGGTGCAGCGCCTCAACCGCGAGCAGACCAAGCTCGATCTCCTCCGCTGCCAGCCGCTGAACGGCCTCTGCGGCACGGTCTTGAGCGAGACCCACCGCACCTGGGTGAACCTGGGAGACGACTTCCGCTTCCTGAAGGACGGCCGCGCCGTCTGGGGCTCGGAGTCGAGCGGCCGGCGCCGGCTCTATCTCTACGACGCCACCCTCCACGCGCCGCAGCCGCTGTCGCCGGCGGGCTGGACGGTGACCTCGCTCGACGCCGTCGTCGAGCCGACCGGCGGCCGGGGATACGTGCTGGCGACCGGCTACCCCACCGCCGGCGACGCCGGCGGCGGCATCCTCGCCGCCATCGACCGCCAGGTGCTCCACCTGCCGCTCGACGGCACCGCCGTCTCGACCATCGCCGGCGACACCGGCTGGAACGAGGTGGCGGCGGCCTCCGAGGCGACCGGCAGCTGGGTCCACACCTGGAGCGACGCCGACCACCTGCCGCGCGCCGAGGTCCGCCGCGCCGACGGCACCCCTCTCGCCGACCTCCCGGCGGGGGCGCCGGCCTTCGACGCCGCCAGGCTGCCGCGCTGGGAGTTCCTGACCATCGACGGGCCGGGCGGCGTCAAGCTGCCGGCGCGCCTGCTCAAGCCCGCCGGCTACGACCCGGCGCGGCGCTATCCGGCGATCGTCTACCACTACGGCGGACCCGGCTCGCAGGAGGTCAAGAACCAGTGGAGCCAGCGCGGCGGCTGGCACAAGATGATGGCCGAGCGCGGCTACATTGTGCTGACGGTCGACAACCGCTCGTCGCTCTTCTTCGGCAAGGAGGGAGAGGACCGCGACTACCGGCGGATGTCGAACGGCAACCTCGAGGCGCAGCTCGCCGGCGTCGAGCACCTGAAGCGCATCGGCGCCGACGCTTCGCGGATCGGGCTCTGGGGCTGGTCGGGCGGTGGCTCGAACACCCTCTACTGCATCCTCAACGCGCCCGGCGTCTGGAAGGCGGCGGTCTCCGGCGCGCCGGTCACCGACTGGCACTTCTACGACACCATCTGGACCGAGCGCTACCTCGACCGCCCGCAGGACAACGCCGACGGCTACCGCGACTCCTCACCGATCACCTACGCCAAGCATCTGAAGGACCACCTGCTGCTCGTCCACGGCCTCGCCGACGACAACGTCCACCCGCAGAACACGATCGACTTCACCGACCAGCTGGTCGCCGCCGGCATCCCCTTCGAGGAGGCCTTCTACCCCCACCAGAAGCACGGCTTCAAGCCAGAGTCCAGCCGCCACTTCTACGAGCGGATGACCGAGTTCTTCGGGCGCTACCTCGGAGCCGAGGAGACGGTGGTGGAGCGGGTCGAGGTGAAGGGCGGGCAGACGTGATGCGAAAGGCCAAGTCGGCGATCGCGGGTGCGGAAAGAGAGCTTTGAACCACAACGAGATCGTCAGCTTCCTCTGGGGCGTCGCCGACCTGATTCGCGACACCTTCAAGCGAGGAAAGTACCAGGACGTCATTCTGCCTCTCACGGTTCTCCGGCGGCTGGACTGTGTCCTCGAGCCGAAGAAGGAGAAGGTGCTCGCCAGGCTTTCCGAGCTTCGCGGCACGGGCCTCGAGGATCTTGGTCCGCAGCTTCGCCGAACCGCTGGTTTCGCCTTCTACAACACCTCGCGTTACGACTTCGAGAAGCTCCTCGGCGACGCCCCGCATCTCAGCAAGAACCTGCGGAACTACATCGCCGGCTTCAGCCTCAACATGCGCGAGGTGCTGGAGAAGTTCGACTTCGACAACACTATCTCCAAGCTGGACGAGGCAGGGCTCCTCTTCAAAGTGATGGAGCGATTCAAGCGCGTCGACCTCCACCCCGACCAGGTCGACAACTCGACCATGGGGACGATCTTCGAGGAGCTCATCCGGAAGTTCAACGAGGCGCTGGACGAGAACCCCGGCGAGCACTTCACGCCGCGAGACGTTGTCCACCTCATGGTCGACCTGCTTCTCGCTGGGGACGAGGACCGCCTGCGCAAGCCCGGCGTCGTCCTCACCGTCTGCGACCCCTGCAGCGGCTCGGGCGGCATGCTGACGATCGCCAAAGAGCACATCACCGTCGGGGTGCGAAAGAACGGCGACCTGCTGCGCGGGCCGATCAACGCCGGAGCCGAGGTCCACCTCTTCGGTCAGGAGGTGAACCCGGAGACCTTCGCCGTCTGCAAGTCCGACCTCTACATGAAGTCGAAGGACGGGAAGGACGCCGAGAACGTGCTCTTCGGGAGCACGCTTTCGAACGACCGCCACGCCAAGCACGACTTCGACTACCAGATTGCCAATCCGCCCTACGGCAAGGACTGGAAGCGCGACGAGGACGCCGTGCGGGCGGAGCACGAGCGAGGCGCCTCGGGGCGATTTGGACCCGGCCTTCCTCGCATCAGCGACGGACAGCTCCTCTTCCTCCTCCACATGCTGCACCACATGAAGCAGCCGGACGAGGGCGGCTCGCGCATCGCCATCATCATGAACGGATCGCCGCTCTTCACCGGCGATGCAGGGAGCGGCGAGAGCGAGATCCGCCGCTACCTCTTGGAGAACGATCTTCTCGAGGCCCTCGTCGCCCTGCCCGAGCAGCTCTTCTACAACACCGGGATCGCCACTTACGTCTGGGTGCTCACCAATCGGAAGGCCGCCCGGCGGCGCGGCAAGGTCCTGCTCGTCGACGCGAGCTCGTTCTGGAAGCTGCTGCCGAAGAGCCTGGGCGCGAAACGGCGGGAGATCCCCTTTGAATGGAGCGCGGAAATTCTCGCTCTCCTGCGTGCTGGCAAGGAAAGCGAGCACGTCAAGATCTTTCCCACCACGCACTTCGGCTTCCGCAAGATCACCGTCGACCGACCCCTTCGGCTCAACTTCCAGGCAACGGCAGAGCGCATCGATCGACTCGCGACGGAGAAGGGATTTCAGAACCTCGCGGTCTCGAAGAAGAAGGGAGCAGCGAAGACCAAGGAAGAGACGGAAGGCCGCGACCAGCAGGAGGCCGTCCGTGAGCTCCTGGCGACACTTCCAGGCACGCTCTATCGAGATCGCGACGAGTTCGAGCGCGCGCTGACCGGCGCGGCGAAGAAGACCGGCGTCGCGCTCTCCGGCCCGGTCCGCAAGGCGATCCTCTCCGCGCTCTCCGAGCGTGACGAGTCGGCGGAGATCTGCCGTGACCGGGACGGCGAACCGGAGCCCGATCCGGAGCTGCGCGATACCGAGAGCGTTCCCTTGTCGGAGACCGTCGAAGCTTTCTTCGAACGCGAAGTCAAGCCCCACGTCCCGGACGCCTGGATCGACACCTCCAAGCGAGACGAGAAGGACGGCAAGGTCGGCATCGTCGGCTACGAGATCAACTTCAACCGCTACTTCTACAAGTACACGCCGCCGCGGCCCCTCGAGGAGATCGAGGCGGAGATCCGCGACATCGAGAAGGACATCGTCCGTATGCTGGCGGAGGTCACTCGCGGCACCGCGAACCCGGAAGCCTGAACAGAACGCCGGCACTTCCTTGCAACTGCCGACATTTTGATCTACCTTGGCTCCATGCCTGGCACCCGCCCAGACGGAAAGCCGATCGGCCTCTCTCAACTGCCCGACCTCTTCCGGCCGCGGGACGTCGAAGCGCTGGGAATCCCTCGAAACGAGATTCGCGGATGGCTGCGAAGCGGCGCGGCCGAGCGGGTCGGGAGGGGGCTCTACCGGCCGGCCGGAGCGGAGCCGAGCGAGCACGAGACGATCGCCAGGGTCGCGGCACGGGTGCCGCTCGCCGTCGTCTGCCTGCTTACGGCCCTGCGCGTCCACGGCCTCGGCACTCAGTCGCCGCGGGAAGTCTGGATCGCCCTTGACCGCAAGGCGCGCAAGCCGCAGCTCGGTGACCTGCCGGTCCACCTCGTGCGCTTCTCCGGGCCGATGCTGACCTACGCCGTGGAATCGCGAGAAGTCCAGGGCGTGCCCATGCACATCACCTCACCGGCGCGCACTGTCGTGGACTGCTTCCGCTATCGGAACAAGATCGGCCTCGACGTCGCTCTCGAGGCTCTTCGCGATGCCCTAGCCAGGCGCCGAGCCAACGTCGCCGAGATCCTCCGCATCGCCGAGGTCGGCCGCGTACGGCGGGTGATCGAACCGTACGTCGAGGCGGCCTCCTCTTGAGTCCTCGCGACATCGCGGCTTCGATACGCGGCCGTCTACTCCAACGCTCCCGTGACCGCGCCGAGGACTTCCAGCTCGTTCTTCAGCGGTATGCCGTGGAGCGGCTCCTCGTCCGGCTCGAGAGCTCACCGCACCGCGAGCGATTCGTCCTCAAGGGAGCGATGCTCTTCGTCGTATGGTGCGGCGAAACCTACCGGCCCACGCGCGACCTCGATCTGCTCAGCTACGGCTCCGCCGGGCCGGAGGCAATCGCCGCCTGCTTCAGCGACCTCTGCTTGGTGGAGGTGCCGGACGATGGCCTGATCTTCCTGCCCGACAGCGTCCGGACCGAGGGAATCCGCGAGCGCGAAGAGTACGGCGGAATTCGTATCCGGCTCCAGGCGCGCCTGGTATCTATCCATATTGACCTTCAAGTGGACATCGGCTTCGGTGACGTGGTCGTTCCCGGCCCACAGGAAGTCGAGTTTCCGGCGCTCCTCGACGGCGGAGCACCGCGCGTCCGAGCCTACTCCCGAGAAAGCGTCGTCGCCGAGAAGCTCCATGCTGCAGCTCGTCTCGGCGAGACCAACACCCGCATGAAAGACTTCTACGGCCTCTTCACGCTGTCGAGGCTCTTCCCCTTCGAGGGCGCCCCGCTGACGAATGCCATCGCCGCAACCTTCGCGCGCCGAAGGACACTGCTGCCAGCATCACTCCCCCTCCACTCCGCCTTTTTCGACAAGAGCGCCCAAGCAGGCCAATGGCGGAGGTACCTCGGAAGAAATGACCTTAAGAGTGCGCCCCTCGACTTCGCCGCAGTTGGAGAGGCGCTACGCGAGTTTCTCTCCTCGCCCTATGAAGCGCTTGTAGCTGAGATCGAATTCAAACTCTTTTGGCCGCTGAAAGGCCCCTGGCAATGAGTAGCAGGAAAGTAACGCAAGATCGAGGACATACTCCGGGCGCCTCCGGGCTCGACGAGTCGCTAGAGCGAGAACTCGACGCGCCTCTGCGGCACTTCAATCCGTATCCCGAGTACAAGAAATCGGACGTGAAATGGTTGGGCGACATACCCGTCGGTTGGTGTGTGAGCAAACTGAAGAATCTCCTCGAGAGAAATGATTCCGGAGCGTGGGGGAAGGATGCCGGCCCGGAAGGAACACCCGTTCTACGGTCAACAGACATCACGCTAGGCGGCGAGTGGAAGATCGAGGATCCAGCGAGACGTCACCTAACTGATCGAGAGCGTCTCGCGACTCTCCTTAAAGAAGGAGATCTGGTTGTCACCAAGTCGAGCGGAAGCGCGCGACACCTTGGGAAGACAGCGCTAGCGACCAGGGAAGTCGAGGAGCTCGGCTACTCCTTTTCCAACTTCATGCAACGACTCCGAGTTGCTCCAGGCAACGAACCGAGATTCGCGCACCGTCTATTGAATTCGAGAATCGGCAGAGACCAGCTCAACCATTTCGGCAGCACCACTACAGGCCTTGCGAATCTCAATGGCAAGGTTATCGGTTCGGTCTATTGGCCCACTGCGCCGATCATTGAGCAACGATGCATCGCAGATTTCCTTGACCGCGAGATCGGAAGCATTGACGAACTCATGGCCAAGAAAAAACTGTTGGTCGACATACTAAATGACAAACGTATAACACTCATTACTCAAGCCGTCACCAAAGGCCTCAACCCGAACCTTCCCATGAAGGAGTCTCATGTGGGGTGGCTGGGCGAAATTCCGGAGCATTGGGATGTTGTTCCAACAAAATTTATTGCACGGCTCGAGTCGGGCCACACGCCGAGTCGGAAGGCTCCAGAGTACTGGGAGGACTGCACAATCCCATGGTTTGGGCTTGCTGATGTATGGCAGCTACGGGATGGTCGACAGGAATACGTCGATGAAACCAACGAAAAAATCAGCGCGCTCGGCTTGGCGCATTCAGCTGCTCGCCTTCTACCTAGAGGCACGGTAATCCTTTCGCGGACAGCTTCTGTCGGTTTCTCGGCAATTATGGCTACGGACATGGCTACAACACAGGACTTCGTGAACTGGGTTTGTGGACCGCGAATCCGGCCTGAGTACCTGCTGTACGTGCTCCGGTCAATGACGCAGGAGTTCCAGAGAATTACGATGGGGTCAACGCATCAGACGATTTACATGCCGGACGTGGCAAGATTCTGCACGCCGCTCCCGCCTCTTGCAGAACAGGACCGCATCGTACGCAGCATAAGAGAACAAACCAAGACTGTCGATGCTCTGACCGATAAGGTCCGCGAAGCCATCGACAGTCTCAGGGAGCTCCGCAGCGCCCTCATCTCCGCCGCCGTAACCGGCAAGATCGACGTCCGCGGAGAGGTCGCATGAGCCCCGACATCTCGGAGCGGAGCTTCGAGGAGGCGATCGAGCGGGTGCTGCTCGAGCATGGACCGGACGCGTATCCAGGCGAGGCGCCGGGTATCCTCGAGCCGCCACCGGCCTATGGGGAGAACGTTCCCGGCAACTTCCGCAAGCGCCTGCCGCGCGACTACGACCGCGAGCTGTGTCTGATCCGACGCGACGTCGTCGATTTCATCCTCTCGACCCAGCCGAAGATTTGGGAGAAGCTCCGGCAGCACCACGGCGACGAGGTCGAGGACCGGTTCCTGAGACGGCTCTCGCATGAGATCGAGCGGCGCGGTGTGCTCGACGTGCTGCGAAATGGCGTCAAGGACTCCGGGTGCAAGCTCCAGCTCGCCTTCTTCCAGCCGTCGAGCGGGCTCAACGAGGAGCTTCAGCGGCTGCACGAGGCCAATATCTTCGCCGTGGTCCGGCAGCTCGCCTACAGCGAGAGGGACCGGAGCGACGAGATCGACCTGGCGCTCTTCCTGAACGGCATCCCTCTCTTCACCGCCGAGCTCAAGAACCCGCTCACCGGCCAATCCGTGGTCGAGGCCATCGAGCAGTACAGGACCGAGCGCGACCCGCGCGAGCCGCTCCTCGGCTACGGGCGCTGCCTGGCGCACTTCGCGATCGATCCCGATCTCGTCTACGTGTCGACCGAGCTCAGCGGAGAGAGCACCCGCTTCCTCCCCTTCAACCAGGGCAAGTTCGGCGGCGCAGGGAACCCTCCAGTGCCTCCGACCCGGATCGGCTACGCGACGGACTACCTGTGGAAGCGGGTCTGGGCGCGCGACAGCCTACTCGACCTCATCCGCCAGTTCGTCCATGAGGTCGAGGCCGAGGATGATCGGGGGCGGAAGACCGGCGAGCGGTCCCTCATCTTCCCGCGCTTCCACCAGCTCGATGCGGTGCGCAGCCTGGTGGGCCAGGCGCGCCAGCAGGGCGCGGGGCAGCACTACCTGATCCAGCACTCGGCCGGGAGCGGCAAAAGCAACACCATCGCCTGGCTCGCCCACCAGGTATCGATCCTCCACGACGTGCTCGACCACCGCGTCTTCGACTCGATCGTCGTCGTCACCGACCGGCGCATCCTCGACCGCCAGCTCCAGCGCGTCATGCTCCAATTCGAGCAGACCCTGGGAGTCGTCGAGAACATCGACACTAACTCCGAGCAGCTGCGAGAGGCCTTGGAGGCAGGCAAGACCATCATCGTCACGACACTCCAGAAGTTCGCCGTGATCGCGGAGAAGATGGGCGAGCTGCCGGGCCGCCGCTTCGCCGTGATCGTGGACGAGGCCCATTCGTCGCAGTCCGGGGAGAGCTCGAAGAGCCTCAAGTCGGTGCTGGCCGTCGCCAGCCTGGAGGCCGCCGAGCGGGCAGACGCGGGAGAGGAGAGTCCCGAAGAGAAGCGGAACGCGCTCATTCTCGCCGAGATGGAGCGTCGCGGGCGCCTGCCGAACGTCTCGATCTTTGCCTTCACGGCGACCCCCAAGCCCAAGACGCTCGAGCTCTTCGGAGTGAGGCAGCCGGACGGCACCTTCGAACCGTTCCACCTCTACAGCATGCGGCAGGCGATCGAGGAAGGCTTCATCCTCGACGTGCTGCTGAACTACACCACCTATACAGCCTACTGGCGTCTTCTCAAGACCATCGAGGACGACCCCCGCTACGACAAGAGCAAGGCGGCCTTCCTCCTCAAGTCCTTCATCGAGCTGCACCCCCACGCGATCGACCAGAAGATCCGCATCATGGTCGAGCACTTCGCGACCCACGTCCAGAACCGGATCGGCGGCCGTGCCAAGGCCATGATCGTGACGCGGTCCCGCCTTCACGCAGTGCGCTACAAGCTGGCGGTGGACCGCTACCTGCGAGAACGCGGCTACCCGTTTCAGGCACTTGTCGCCTTCTCCGGCTCCGTCCAGGACGGCGTGGACACCTTCACCGAATCGGGGATGAATTCGGCGGGCAGAGGGAAGACAATCAGTGAAAATCAGACGGCCCGAGAGTTCGAGCAGCCGGAATATCGATTCCTCATCGTCGCCGACAAATTTCAGACCGGCTTCGACCAGCCGCTTCTCCACTCCATGTACGTGGACAAGAAGCTCGGCGGCGTCAATGCCGTGCAGACTCTCTCGCGGTTGAACCGGACCCATCCCGATAAGAAAGAGACCCTGGTCCTCGACTTCGCGAACGACGCCGAGGCCATTCGCCAAGCCTTCAAGCCCTATTTCGAGACCACCATCCTTTCGGAGGAAACCGATCCGAATCTGCTCTACGAGCTGCAGAGCGAGCTGCTCGTTTTCGGGGTTTACACCGAAGCAGAAGTGGATGGTTTCGCCGCGGTCTACTTCACCCCTAAGGTCACCCAGGACCGGCTCTACGCCGCGCTGGCGCCGATCACCGAGCGCTGCCGGCGGCTGCCGCACGGTGAGCAGGTCGACTTACGCGGCCGGCTCACCGACTACGTTCGGCTCTATTCTTTCCTGGCCCAGGTCCTGACCTTCACCGATGCAGACCTCGAGAAGCTCTACGTCATGGCCCGGCTGCTTCGCCGGCTCGTCAAGCCGGAGCGCGAGGAGCTCCCTCGGGAGGTGCAACAGAGCATCGACATGGAGTCGTACCGCATCCAGCAGACGAGCGCCGGCAGGATCAAATTGGAACGCAATGGCGGCCATCTCGAGCCGGTACAGACGAGGGAGAACCAGGGGCCGGCGGCGGAGCACATCGAGCCTCTCTCGCAGATCATCGCCGAGCTCAACGAGCGCTTCGGAATCCAGATGAGTCCGGAGGACCGCGTCTGCCTGGACCAGGCGATGACACGGCTCGACGAGGATCCGGCGCTCGGGGCTGCCGCACGCGTCAACACGCGGGAGAACGTGCGCCTCACGTTCGACCACAAGCTCGAGGACGTGGTGCAGCAGATCGTCGAATCGAATTTCAAGCTCTACAAGCGGATCACCGACGACGCCGAGTTCGGCAAGACGCTGGCCGACCACCTCTTCGATGCCTACCTCAAGAGGCATCGCGAGGCCGGCGAGCTGATTCGGCAGGGGGAGTCGAAGACCCTCGAGTTCAAGTCGACCCTCCGCTGGAACCTCCGGGACGATCGGAAAGACGACGCCGCGATCACCGGCGCCGTCTTGAAAACCATCGCCGCGTTTCTCAACACCGAGGGCGGCGACCTCCTGCTAGGAGTCGCGGACGACGGCTCCATCGTGGGGATCGAGCCCGATCGCCTGGTGAGTGCCGACAAGTACATGCGCCACCTGACCCAGGCGGTGAGGAACGGCCTCGGCGATCGTGCCGCGACCTGCATAGATCCCCGAGCCCAGACCGTCGAAGGAAAAACGGTCTGCCTGGTGAGCTGCCAACGGAGCCCCGAGCCCGTCTTCCTAAGGTGGAAAGGAGCCGAGCAGAGTTCGGAGGGCGACCTCTACGTCCGCAGCGGACCCGGCAGCCAGCGCCTCAGCCCGGAGGATGCCCGCGAGTTCATCCGCACCCGATTTCCCCAATTGGGGGCCAGGCTTCGGGACTGAGAGCGACAGGAACCGCCAGCCGGCGCCTCGATCGGCCGCGGGACGCGACGGGTCAGCAGCTGCTGCTGTTGCAACCGAAGTTGGCGTGGCCGATGTATGCGTAATACCCGCCGACGACGATCAGGCAGCCGGAGGTCGCCACCGTGGCCTTGGCGCACTCTATGCCGTATCCATTGGCCCGGCAGGTGCTCCTGGCGTCGGCGCTCATGTAGGCGTTCGCCTGCAATACCAGGTCGGCGTAGGCGTCGGCGCAGCTCCCTCCGTAGGCGGTGAGCGAGGGGGAGTTGAATAGGTTGGCGGTGCACACGGATCCGCAGAGGGCGGCGCGCTGCGACGGAAAGAGGGCGCCCTCGGCCGGGGCGGACGAGCATGCGGCGGGGCGCGCCCCCTGGTCTTTTCCCGGCAACTGCCAGGTCGCGGCTCCGGCGCGGGTGGATGCGACGGCGATCATGCAGGCGGCGGCGAAAGCCAAGATTCGGGTCATCGCGTCCCTTTCTCCTCGGTCAGCTCATTTTGAGCGGTGGTTGTCCCAAATATTCATCATAGCGAATACTCTGGATAACTAACAAGAGAGAGGGGGGGGGGGGGTCGGCAGCCATTGCCCACCGGCGAGGACGAAATCGGTGGGCGGCGAAGGATTCGGGAGCGCGGCGGCGGCCGCCGCCGGAGGGCGGGCCCTACTCTTCGGCGTACCGCTTCATCAGCACCGAGCCGTTGGTGCCGCCGAAGCCGAAGGAGTTGGTGAGGGCGTACTCGAGGTCGACGGGGCGGGGCTTGCCGGGAACGAAGTCGAGGTCGCAGCCTTCGCCGGGCTCTTCGAGGTTGAGCGTCGGCGGCAGGATCTGGTGGTGCATGGCGAGGGCGAGGATGCCCGACTCGAGCCCGCCGGCGGCGCCCAGCAGGTGGCCGGTCGACGACTTGGTCGAGGAGATGGCGAGCTTCGCCGCGTGCTCGCCGAAGACCCTCTTGACCGCCCGCACCTCGGAGAGGTCGCCGAGCTGGGTCGAGGTGCCGTGGGCGTTGATGTAGCCGACCGCCGTCGGCTCGAGGCCGGCGTCGGCGATCGCCGCCTGCATGGCGCGCGAGGCGCCGCCGCCCTGCGGGTCGGGCGCCGAGATGTGGTAGGCGTCGGCGCTCATTCCGTAGCCCACGACCTCGGCGTAGATGGGGGCGCCCCGCCGCTCGGCGGCCTCGAGATCCTCGAGCACCAGGATCCCCGCCCCCTCGCCGATGACGAAGCCGTCGCGCGCCGCGTCCCACGGCCGCGAGGCGCGCTCGGGCTCGTCGTTGCGGGTCGACAGCGCCCGCATCGAGGCGAAGCCGGCGATGGCGAGCGGCGTGATCACCGCCTCGCTGCCGCCGGCGATCATGGCGTCGGCCTCGCCGCCCTGGATGAGGCGGAAGGCGTCTCCCACCGCGTGGAGGCCGGTGGTGCAGGCGGTCGCCGGCGCCGAGTTGGGGCCGCGGGCGCCGTGGTGGATCGACACCTGGCCGGCCGCCATGTTGACGGCGAGCGCCGGGATGAAGAAGGGCGACACGCGGTGCGGCCCCTTCTCCATCAGGGTGCGATGGGTGTTCTCGATCAGCGGCAGGCCGCCGATCCCCGAGCCGATGATGACGCCGACGCGGTCGCGGTTGGCGTCGTCGATCACCAGGCGCGAGTCCGCGACGGCGAAACGGGCCGCGGCGAGGGCGTAGTGGATGAAGAGGTCGCTCTTCTTGACGTCCTTCTTGTCGACGTAGTCCTGCGGGTTGAAGCCCTTGACCTCGCCGGCGATCCGCGACGGATAGTCGGAGGCGTCGAAGCGGGTGATCGGCCCGATGCCGCTCCTTCCCTCCATCAGCGCGCTCCAGTTCTCGGCGGTGCCCACCCCGAGGGGGGACACCAGGCCCACCCCGGTGACGGCGACGCGGCGGCGCGCTCTAGGATTCAAGATCTGGGAGGAGTCGATCGGGGGAGGTTCGGAGGGGTCGCGGAGACGTCAGTTCTGGTCCCCGGCGTTCTGCTCGATGTAGCTCACGGCCTCGCGGACGTTGCTGATCTTCTCAGCCTCCTCGTCCGGGATCTCGATGCCGAACTCCTCCTCGAAGGCCATGACCAGCTCGACGATGTCGAGCGAGTCGGCACCGAGGTCGTCGGTAAAGCTGGCATCCAAGGTCACCTCGTCGGCATCGACGCCGAGCTGCTCGACGATGATGCTCTTCACTTTCTCCGCTACAGCCATAACTCTCCCTCCTCCTTGTGGGGGTCTCCTACGGCCCTCGGTTCTAACACAAAGGGATCGCTGGAGTCCATTGAATCTTGGGGATACGGCATCGTACCACCCTCCTCGATCGGCAGCCCTAGATATACAGCCCGCCGGAGACGTTCAGGGTCTCGCCGGTGACGTAGCCGCCCTCCTCGCTGGCGAGGAAGAGCACCGCCCAGGCGACGTCGTCGACGGTGCCCAGGCGTTTGAGGGCGATGGCGCCGGTCAGCTCGTCGCGGCTCTTCTCCGGCAGCTCCTCGGTCATCGCCGTCGCGATGTAGCCCGGCGCCACCACGTTGGCGGTGATGCCGCGGCTCCCCAGCTCGCGGGCGAGCGACTTCGAGAAGCCGATCAGGCCCGCCTTCGAGGCGGCGTAGTTCGCCTGGCCGGCGTTGCCCATGAGGCCGACGACGGAGGAGATCGAGATCACCCGCCCCCAGCGCCGCCGCATCATGCCGCGCACCAGCTCGCGGCTCAAGGCGAAGGCGCCGGTGAGGTTGGTGCGCAGCACCCGCTCCCAGTCCTCGAGGCTCATGCGGGCGAGCAGGTTGTCGGCGGTGATGCCGGCGTTGTTGACCAGGATGTCGATCTCGGCGTACTCCGCGGGGAGCGTCTTCAGGCGCTCGCCGACGGTCTCCGGCCGGGCGACGTCGAGCGCCAGCGGATGCGCGCTCCCCCCCGCCGCCGCGATCTCCGCCGCCAGCGCCGCCAGGCGCTCCTCGTTGCGCGCCGCGACGACGAGCCGGGCGCCGGCGGCGGCGAGCCGCCGGGCGATGGCCTCGCCGATCCCCTGCGAGGCGCCGGTGACGAGCGCCGTCCGTCCGTCGAGCGAGAACATCAGACCTCCTTGCCTGGGGCCGGCGGCGGCGCCTGGCCGCCGTCCAGCAGCTTCTGCAGCAGCTCCGGCTCGCCCAAGGCGGCGCAGAGGGTGCCGGGGACGATGCGGCGGTCGAGGCCGGAGAGGATGGCCCCCGGCCCCACCTCGAGGAACGCCTCGACGCCGGCCTCCTCCTTCATCCAGAGGATCGACTCCACCCAGCGCACCGGGCTGTCGATCTGGCGGACGAGGGCGTCGCGCACCTCGGCGGCCGTGGTCGCCGGGACGGCGTCGACGTTGACCACCACCGGCACCCGCGGGTCGCGGAGGGCGGCGCGGCCGAGGTGCTCGGCCATCGCCAGGCGCGCCGGCCGCATGAGCGGCGAATGGAACGGCGCCGAGACGGCGAGGATCGTCGCCTTGCGCGCGCCGCGCTCGCGGGCGAGCGCCACGGCGCGGTCGATCGCCCCGCGATGGCCGGCGAGCACGGTCTGCCCGGGGCCGTTCAGGTTGGCGACGGCACAGACCTCGCCTTCGGCTTCGCGCGAGGCGTCGGCGGCGAGCGCCGCGCAGGCCTCGGCGTCGAGGCCGATCACCGCCGCCATCGCCCCCACCCCCACCGGCACCGCCGCCTGCATCAGCTCGCCGCGCGTGCGCACCAGGCGGAGAGCGTCGGCGAAGTCGAGGGCGCCGGCGGCGACCAGGGCGGAGTACTCGCCCAGGCTGTGGCCGGCGACGGCGACCGGCGCGAGACCCGAGCCGTCGAGGCCGCGGAGGACGGCGATCGACGTGGCGAGGAGCGCCGGCTGGGTGTTGGCGGTGAGATTGAGCTCCTCCTCCGGCCCCTCCCAGCAGAGCTTGGAGAGCGGCAGGCCGAGCGCTTCGTCGGCCTCCTCGAAGGCGAGCCGCGCGGCGGGCGAGCGCTCCGCCCAGGCCTTCCCCATCCCCACCTTCTGCGACCCCTGGCCGGGGAAGACGAAGGCGAGCCGGCGAGCCGCCAGCGGCACCGCCGGGGCGGCGGCCGCGGGCGCCGGGACGGCGGCGTCACCAGCGGACAACGGCGGCTCCCCAGGTGAGGCCGGCGCCGAAGGCCGAGAAGAGGAGGACGTCGCCGGCGGCGATCCGGCCGGCGCGGTTGAGCTCGTCGAGGGCGATGGGGATCGAGGCCGCCGAGGTGTTGCCGTAGCGCTCGATGTTGACGTAGGTGTGGCCGTCGCGGATCTCCAGCCGCTGGCCGACCGCCTCGATGATGCGGCGGTTCGCCTGGTGGGGGATGAACCAGGCGACGTCGGCGTGGGCGAGGCCGCAGCCGGTGAGCACCTCGTCGCTCACCTCGGCGAGCGAGCGGACGGCGATCTTGAAGGTCTCGCTCCCCTTCATGCGGATGAAGGCGAGGCCGCTGTCGTAGAGCTCGCGGGAGGGCGGGTGCTTGCTGCCGCCGCCGGGGAGGGTGATGAGGTCGCCGAGCGAGCCGTCGGTGTGCAGCGCGGTCGCCAGGATGCCGCGGCGGTCGTCCTCCTGGGCGCGCAGCACCACCGCGCCGGCGCCGTCGCCGAAGAGGACGCAGGTGCCGCGGTCGGTCCAGTCGACGATCTTCGACAGCACCTCGCCGCCGACGACGAGCGCCGTCCTCGCCCAGCCGCTCTCCAGGAACTGCTCGGCGACGGCGAGCGCGTAGACGAAGCCGGTGCAGCCGGCGGAGAGGTCGAAGGAGGCGGCGCGGGTGGCGCCGATGCGGTCCTGGATGACGTTCGAGGTCGCCGGAAACGGCGTGTCGGGGGTGACCGTCGAGCAGATGATGAGGTCGACGTCGGCGCCGGTCAGGCCGGCCATGGCGAGCGCCCGCTCGGCGGCCGGCACGGCGAAGCTCGACAGCGACTCCTCGGGCGAGGCGATGCGCCGCTCGCGGATCCCCGAGCGGGTGACGATCCACTCGTCGGTGGTGTCGACCATCTTCTCGAGATCGGCGTTGGTCAGCACCCGCTCCGGCACCGCCATGCCCGTCCCCACGATCGCGCCTCTCATCAACGATGCACCTCCGTCGCGTGGCCGGCGATGCCCTGGAGGAGCCGCTCCTCCTGGCTGTGCAGCTCGGCGACCTTGTCGCGGATCTTGCTGGCGAGGTCCGCCGCCGAGAACTCGACGGCGCGGCGGATGGCGTTCTGCACGGCGCGGGCGTTCGAGCTGCCGTGGCCGATGAAGCAGCCGCCGTTGACCCCGAGGAGCGGCGCGGCGCCATATTCGCTGGAGTCGGTGCGGGCGCGGAAGCGGGCGAAGGCGGGCTTGGCGAGCAGGTACCCCGCCTTGGTGCGCGCGTTCCTTCCCAGCTCCTCGCGCAGCATGCGGCCGAAGAGCACGGCGAGCGACTCGGCGCTCTTCAGCACGACGTTGCCGACGAAGCCGTCGCAGACGATGACGTCGACCTCGCCGTTGAAGACCTCGCGTCCCTCGACGTTGCCGACGAAGTGGAGGCCGGTCTTCTTGAGCACCTTGAAGACCTCGCGGGTCAAGTCGGTGCCCTTCCCCTCCTCCTCGCCGATCGACATCAGGCCGATGCGCGGCGACTCGGTGCCGAGCACCACCTGGGCGTAGAAGTGGCCCATGACGGCGAACTCGCGCAGCTGCGCCGGCTTGCTGTCGACGTTGGCGCCGACGTCGAGGAGGACGGTGCGGCCGCCGGCGTTGGGGAGGACGGCGGCGAGCGCCGGGCGGTCGACGCCGGGGATGGTGCCGATGACCATCTTCGCCGCGATCATCGCGGCGCCGGTGTTGCCGGCGCTCACCATCGCCTGGGCGCGCTCCTCCTTGACCAGCTGGGCGCAGAGGCGGATCGACGAGCGGCGCTTCTTGCGGATGGGGGTGATCGCCGGCTCGTCCATGCCGACGACCTCCTCGGCGTGGACGAGCTCCAGGCGGAGGTCGCGGGTGACGCCGAGCCGCGCCAGCTCGGGCTCGACCCGCGCGCGGTCCCCCACCAGCAGGATGTCGGTGCCGTCCTCGCGCGCCGCGCGCACCGCTCCCTCGACGGCGCTCTGCGGCGCGTGGTCGCCTCCCATGGCGTCGACGGCGATTCGCAGCATGGTCGAACGAGAGCGCGCAGGCCCGCGGGATCCCGCGCGGCCCTCCCTCTGGAGAGCGCGGCGGCGGGCGATCTCCGGCCGGACGCGGCCCTAGGTGGTCTCGGTGCCCTCGACGACCTGGCGGCCGCGGTAGTAGCCACACTTGGCGCAGGCGCGATGGGGGATCTTCGCCTCGCCGCAGTTGGGGCAGGAGGAGGTGGCGGGCTGGGGGAGGGCGTCGTGCGCCCTCCGGCGGTCGCGGCGGGCCTTGGAATGGCGCCGTTTGGGGTTCGGCATGGTCGTCGAGCCTCTTCGATGGAATCGGTCTTAGAAAGACGCTGTGGTCAACATTGGGCAGGTCCGCGAGCGGTCCGGCCCGTCACTCCTTACCCTCCGCCAGCGCCGACTTGAGCGAGGCGAGCGCGGCCCAGCGCGGGTCGCGTTTCGGCTCGCTGCACGAGCAGCTGGCGCGGTTGCGGTCGATGCCGCAGACCGGGCAGAGGCCCTTGCAGTCCGGCCGGCAGAGCGGCTTCATCGGGACGTTGAGCTGGAGCTGCTCGATCAGGATGGGGAGCGTCTCCAGGATCTCCCCCTCCAGGTAGAGGACGCTCAGCTCGCCCTCCTTCAGCTCGTGCTCCCCCCGCTCCTCGCCCTTGCTCCCCGACTTCTCCACCATGATCATGAGCTCGACCTCCGAGCTCGCCGGCTCGTGGATCGGCGTCAGGCAGCGGATGCAGTTCAGGGTCTGATCGTAGGAGAGGTGGCCCCGCAGGAAAAAGCCGGGGTCGGCGAACACCACCTGGCCGCGCCAGGAGACCGGTCCGAGCTCCAACAGCTCCGGCCGGTCGAGCGATTCCACCGCCACCAACTCCCTCTCGTCCCAGCTGATCGGCTCGTCGCGCACCTGATCCAACCAAATCCTCATGCGGCAAAGCCTCCCGACCGGGCCAAACGCGTAAGCTATGGGATCGACGGCCCGGTGTCAAATTCTTGCATCGATCAGTCGTGGTTCA
Organism: uncultured Acidobacteriota bacterium; assembly: GCA_963755825.1. GTDB lineage: Bacteria > Acidobacteriota > Thermoanaerobaculia > Multivoradales > UBA5704 > DATBQN01. Next base: position 839,881 of record CAVWLA010000003.1, read on the forward strand.
GCTTGGTCCGCTGCGGGCGGCCACCGTCGGGACCACCCTCCCGCACCGCTTTCCAGGCGGCCATCCTCGCGACGAAACTGAACCACTGCCCATCGATCAGTGCCGGAGGGCCATCAGCGCGCCGTCCAGCTCGCGCTCGCCGTCGATCCGGCCGAGGTTCGACCAGACAACCGCCTGGGGGCCGACGGCGATGTGCTGGGGGCGGTCCTGGCCGGAGCCGAGGGTGACCGCGGCGCCGCCGCGCTTCGGCACGCGGCGGACGCCGCCGTCCCACGAGGTCCAGTAGACGGAGGTCGCGTCGAGCGCGATGCTCCCCGCCGTCATGCCGGAGGCGAGGCGGAGGGGCTGGCCACCGGCGCGGTCGACGCGGAAGACGGCGCCGTCGCCCCCCTGCCGCCCCTGGCACGACCAGTAGACGCCGGCGCCGTCGGCGGCGAGGCCCGAGACGTCTCCCGGCGACGTCGCGAGGAGCACGGCGGGGCCGCCGCGCTTCGCCACGCGGACGATCGAGCTGTCCTGGTACTCGCGCGCCCGGGTGCCGAGGCGCGCCACGTAGACCTCGTCGTCGTCGAGCGCGAGGCGCATCGGCGAGCTGAGGCCGGCGGCGACCACCTCGGCCGGGCCGCCGGCGAGCGGGACGCGCAGCAGGGCGCCGTCGGCGTTCGCCGGCGCCGTGCCGCGGCTGGTGAAGTAGACATGCGTCGCGTCGACCGCGATCGCCCACGGCTCGTGCTGCGCCGCGGCGAGCGTCCGCGGAGCAGCATCGCCAGGCCGCAGCGACGACACGGTGCCGCAGCCGGCGCAGGCGAAGTAGAGCGTCCCGCCGCGCACCGCGAGGTCGGTGATCGGCGGCCCGAAGATCACCGCGAGCTTGCGCGGCGCGCTGCCGGCGAGCGGCACCGCGAAGAGCGTCGACTGCCAGGTCGCCGCGCCCGGCGGCGATCCCGCCGGCAGGGGGCGGTGGGAGGATGCCTCGTGCATCGCGACGTAGACGGTCGAGCCCTCGATCGCCACCGGGCCTGGACTCGGCAGCGCGGCGATCAGCACCGTCGGCGAGGCATGGCAGCCGCCGGCGGCGAAGGGAGAGATCGCGAGCAGCAGGACGGCGACGGCGCGGCCGCGGCGAAAGCGAGCGGGAACGGAGACAGCGGCGGATCTCGGGGACATGGGCACCTTCCCGCGCCGGGCGAGCGGCGCCGCGATCGATGGGCTGGATTCGCCGCAGTCTAGCAGCCGGGGCCCAGGCGATCTCCTCTCCCTACCCGCAGCCGGCCAGCCGCAGCGCGAACGCCTCCGGCGGACCGGCCGAGACGAGCGCCAGCTCGCGGCAGCGGGCGAGCGGCGCGAGGAGGGTCTCGCCGTCGCGCCAGCGGTCGACCTCGCGCCGGCTGACCAGCGGCACCTTCTCGAGCGTCGTGCGGATGGAGGTGACGAGCTGGAGGGCCTGGGCCGGGGCGACCCAGAGGCCCAGGTGCAGAGCGGGTCCATTCGCCGGCGCCTGGACCAGGCGGGCGAGCGCCGGCGCCAGGGCCGCGGCCCGCGCCAGGCTCGCGGCGTCGAAGGCGACGATCGACCAGCCGGCGGCGTCCTGGCGCGGGAACGACTTGGCGAGGAAGCCGACGATGCCGCCGCCGGGGAGCGACCAGCGCCCCTTGCCGGTGGCGCCGGCGGGTTGGAAGGTCGCCGCGCCGGGGAGCTCGAGATTGCCGCCGCCGGCCCCCAGGGCAGAAGCCGCGGCCGGGTAGAGGGCGAGCGCCGAGGCCGGCGCCTTCGCGGTCGCGCCGCCCACCGCGAGGAGGACCGGCCGATCCGCCGCCGGGACTTCCGGCTCGGCGAGGGTCGCCGCGGCGGGTTCGGCGCCGGCGAGCGCCAGCGCGAGGTCGCTGCCGGCGCGGGCGAGGCGGTAGGTGCCGGCGGGGAGGTCGGCGAAGCTGCCGGAGACGGGCCGCGAGAGGCGGACGAGGGCGAGGGCCGCTGTTGTCACAGCGCTCGTCGCAGGGCCGGTCTCAGACGAGGTCGCGGAGCCGGTCACCGCTGCGGGATCGGCCTCCGCCGGCAGCTCGGCGTCGCCGAAGCGCACGGTCCAGATCGAGCCCTGCCAGGAGACCCGCGCCGGCGGCTCGCGGTCCGGCACCTCGCCGCCGGCGAGCCAGGGGTTGCCGGCGACGCGGCCGGCGGCCTTGGCGACGAGGGCGACCGCCGGGTAGACCGCGGCGACGACGAGGGCGCGCTCCCCTCCGGCTTCCGAGCAGGCGACCACCTCGCTCGACGGCGGCACCGCGAAGGGGCCGAAGCCGGGGAGGCGCGGCGGCGGCAGGCCGGCGAGCCGCGATGCCGCGGCGACGTACCCCTCCCAATCGCCCAGCGCGCCGGCGAGGGCGGCGAGGTTCTGGTGCGGGTAGGGGATCCAGAAGCAGCTGTCGTACTCGGACGAGGCGAGGAGGCGGGCGGCGAGGCCGCCGGCGGCCGGCAGGTCGGCGCGCTCGCGCGGCCAGTACCAATAGACGATGTGGCCGCCGATCAGCAGGACGACGGCGAGGAGGACGAGCCAGCGGACGGCCGCGCGCACGAGCCGGAGTCTACCCCGCGGGGTCCGGCGGACGGCGCGGCGGCCGGCGGTCAGAGGCCGAGGCCGGCGATCTCCTCGGCGACGGCGCGGAGGAGGTCGTCGTCGGCCTCGCCGGCGCCGAGGTCGACGAGCTCTGTCGTCGTCTCGCGGACGAGTTCGGCGACGAGATCGTCGTCGGCGTAGGGGAGGAGCGGCGGCTGCGCCTGGAACGGCTGCGGCCGGGCCGCCGCGGTGGCGCGGAGGAAGTCGGCGTAGCCGCGCGCCGAGCCGGCGAGGGTGTGGTGGGCGGCGACGTAGGCGCTGGCGCTCTCCCCCATCTCGCGGCGGAGCGGCGCGTCCTCGGTCAGGCGGAGGAGGTAGGCGAAGAGGAGATCCTCCTCGCTGTCGTCGACGTCGACCTTGGCGCAGGCGCCGTCGGGGATCTCGGCGAAGGCGCCGGCACGCGAGACGACGACGGGTTTGCCCATCCCCAGCAGCCGGATGAGGGTGCCCGAGGTCTCGCCGGCGGTGGGAAAGCGGAGGTTGACGGCGATGTCGGCGGCCGCCATCCAGCGCAGGAAGTCGGGCAGCTCGAGCCGGCCGGTGACGGTGACGCCGGGGCGGAGCTCGGGGGTGAGGAGGCGCGCGAAGTCGAAGTGGGGCGACACCTCGCCGGCGAGGACGAGCATCGCCTCGGGGTGGGCGCGGCGCAGGCGGGCGAAGGCGCGGAGCAGGATCTCCGGGCGCTTCGCGGCGGTGAGGAAGCCGAAGCTGGCGACGACGAAGGCGCCGGCGGGGAGGGCCAGCGCGGCGCGCGCCGCGGCCGGCGGCGGCGGCGGCCCGTCGCCCAGGCTCAGGTGGTGGGGGACGACGGCGAGGCGGGCCAGCGGCCGGCTCTGCAGCACCCGCCGGCGGACGTAGTCGTTGTGCACGATGAGCCCGCGGCTGCGGTCGACCGTGCGCTCGAAGAGCGGCGCGCTCCACGGATCGAGCGGCACGCCGGTCGCCAGGCAGCGGCGCGCCAGCGCCTCGCCGCTCCGCCCGTAGGCGTAGGCCAGCTCGCGGGCGTAGGCGGGCGGGTCGCCGGAGTAGAGGGTGAGGTCGCGCACCAGGTGGTGGAGCACCACCTCGTGGAGCACGACGACGCCAGGATGGAGGAGCAGCGAGCGGTAGATCTCGGCGTGGAAGTCGCGGTTGTTCCCCAGGTGATAGACCGCGAGGTCGCAGTGGCCGCTGGCGAGGAGGCCGGAGAGGGCGCGGTGTCCGTGCACCGGAAACCGCGCCGCGAGCTCCGGCGCCGGCCGGCTGCCCTCGTCGACGATCAGCTCGATGCCGAGGTCCGGCGCCTCGCGCGCCAGCGCCGGGAGGAGCTCCGCGCTGTAATCGGCGATCCCGGAGCGCTGCGGCGGCAGCGGGCTGTACCAGGCGACTCTCATCGCAAATCGTGCGGGAAGAGCCGCGCTCTTCCGCTCGGGATCGGATTTCTACGAGGTGAATCGGCCGGCTGGCCGGGGAATCGAATTCTTCGCGCGCCGAACGGATTCTTGCGGGAAGAGATGGATTCTTCCGCGACGAATCGGAGCGGAGCGGGAAGAGATGGATTCTTCCGCCAGGAATTCGATTCCAACGGGAAGAGATGGATTCTTCCGCGACCGCGCGGATCGGAACGGGAAGAAGTGGATTCTTCGCCGACGGCGCGGGCCGGCAGCGCACGGATCGAATTCTTCAACCGCCGCCCCGCCTCCTACGCCGTGAGCGCCGCGATGACGCGGTCCCAGGAGATGGCGGCGACCCGTTCGGCGCCGGCGGCGCCGAGAGCGCTCGCCCGCGCGCGATCACGGAAGAGGAGGTCGATGCGGGCTCCCAGCTCGCGCGGCGCGTCGGGCGGGCAGACGAAGCCGGTGCGCTCGCTCTCCACGAACTCCAGCACGCCCCCGGCGTCGGCGGTGGTGACGACCGGTTTGCCCGCCTTGAACGCCTCGATCGTAACGTAGCCATAGTCCTCGTCAAAGGGGGCGTAGAAGACGGCGAGGCTGCCGGCGTAGAGATCGACGAGGGCGGCGTCCTCCACCCAGCCGAGGAGCTCGACGCGGTCGGCGACGCCGAGGCGGGCGGCGAGCTCGCGGAGCGCCGCCTCCTCGGGACCGGTTCCCGCGATGCGGCAGCGGACCGGCGTCTCGGTCGCGGCGAGGGCGCGGATGAGGAGATCGAAGCGCTTCAGGCGGTCGAGGCGGCCGGCGGCGAAGACGTAGTCGCCGAAGGGGCCGGCGCGGAAGGCGCCGTCCTGCGGCGGCGGCGGATAGAGCACCTCGGCGGCGAGGTCGTTGCCGCGGCGCAGGCGGTCGGCGACGTTGGCGGAGATGGTGTAGACGGCGCGCGCCTCGGCGAGCGTGCGACGATCGATGGCGCGGATGGCCTCGATGGTCTTCGCGTCGCGCCGGCGCTCCGGCGCGAAGTCGCTGTAGGTGGTGCCCAGGAGGTCGTACACCTGGCGCAGCTGATGGACGAGCCAGACGACCTTGTTCGGATGCTTGACGGCGTAGGAGGGGAACCGCGTCGCGATCACCCGGTCGATCCGCCGGCCGCCCGCCGCCGTGAGGTCGACGAGGCGCCAGGCGAGGGCGTTCTTCAGCAGATCGACGCGGTCGGGCCAGTGGAACGGCAGGGCGACGGTGTCGACCATGAAGCCGCGCCGGCGGAGCTCGCGCGCCAGCGAGTCGACCAGCATCTCGGCGCCGCCGCGGGCGAAGGGCACCTGGGTGTTGACGATGCAGATCGTCTCGATGCGATCGCCGCTCATGTTGGCTCGGGGCGCGGGCGGCCGGGGCGTCGGCGCGGCTCCCGGCTCGGCTCCTTCGGGTCTCCGCTGGAAGTGTCGACGCGACCGGACCGCGACCGGATGGGAATCGCATCGTGCTGACGCATCGAGCGCTCCACCAGCGCGGCCAGTCGCCTCGCCGGGAGCCGCGCCGACGCCCCTCCGTTCGAGATGGACCAACGGGCCCGCCGCCCGGTGGGGGCGGGCCACGAGGCCCGCTGCCAGGTAGGGGCGGACCCCCGTGTCCGCCCGGCGGCGGCGAGGTTGGCACATGGAGAGGCAGACCTGCCGCGGCCTGGCGCCTGATTCCACATAGGTTCGAGATGGAGAGCGGGCGGGCACGGGGGCCCGCCCCTACGGGATCGAGGCGTACGCGAGCGGTCGACGAGAAGGGCGCTCACCGCGGATCTCCGGGGGGCGGAGATAGGCGACGCTCGAGGTCGGCCAGACGCTGGGCCAGGTCGCGCCTCTCCCGGGCGTTCCTTTCGTCGGCTTCGATCAGATCCTGGAGGAGCTTGCTGGCGGCTTGATTGAAGCCGTTCTGCTGCTCGAGGACGGGGCGGGTGAACCATTTGAGGAAGAGGTGGTAGACGACTTTGCGGACGAAGACGATCGGCCTCCCGAAGCTGGCGCGGTGCGAGAAGGGGACCGGCTCGGCGACGAACTCGCGCTGGCGGAGAGCCAGGAGGCCCTGGCGGACGGCGTCCGAGGCGGATTCGCCGATGGTCGCCGACTCGGCGGTGCGCTGGCGGACGCCGGAGCGGATCTGCTGCAGGACGGCGGCGACATGGCCGGAGGGAGGATCGGGAGCGGCGGCGGCGGCCTGGGGCAGCAGCTCGGGCCAGGGGTCGGCGGCGGGCGGCGGGCTGGGCGCTTCGTCGCTAGGGCGCATGGTCGTTGAAGCTCAGGAAGACGCCGAGGTAGCGCTGGTCCTCGCTCTTGCGGTCGCGGTGCGCCGGGACGATGCCGTCGGTGGTGGCGAGGGTGAGGCGGTAGAGCCACTCGTGGCCGTTCCCCGACGGGTCGATGAACCAGAGGTCGCGGGCCGCCGGCGCCACGGCGAGGTCGACGGGGGTCCCCTCGCGCTTCTCGGCGGTGTCGAAGCGCACGGTGAGCCGGTCGGCCGGGCTCGTGAGGGTGAGGACGTTGTCCTCGGAGATCGAATAGACGCGGAGATTGAGGTGGGAGATCGGCCGCGGCGAGGCGACGATGACCTCCGAGCGCGAGGCGCCGCGCACCCAGACGCCGTTCGGATGGCGCTCGTCGGCGAAGAAGTTCTCCTTGGGGACCGCCCACAGGTTGTCGCCCCAGCCGCGCACGAAGTAATTGGGCAGGTGGCGCAGGAGCGTCAGCTCGAGCGGCAGGAGCTGGAAGGGCGGGCTCCGCACGTGCGACTGCAGCGTCGCCTCCGGCGACACCTGGAGGAGCGGCACGGCGACGACCGACGCCGTCCAGATCCCCGCCGCGGCGAAGGGGAGGAGGAGGCTGGCGCGGACGCGGGCGAGGGCGCCGGCGCCGGGGAGGAAGAGGAGCGCCGGGTAGACGCTCGCGAAGTAGCGGTTGCCGAGGAAGCCCATGCCGCCCTGGTAGTTGTCCGGCCGCAGCAGGAGGAGCGACAGGCAGTAGCCGGCGAGGGCGGCGAGCAGCAGGTGGCGCGAGCGGTCCTTCCTGCCGGCGAGGTAGAGGCCGAGGGCGAAGAGGGCGAAGGGGAAGTAGGGCAGCAGGCCGGTGTGGCGGCCGACGAGGAAGTACCAGGAGCTGCGCAGGAAGGTGCGCGGCGTCGCCTGCACGCCGAGGCCGGACCACGAGCCGAAGCTGGTGCCGCGGTAGAGCGCCCAGAAGTCCTGCTGACTCTCGATGGGGTACTCGGTCGAGAACGAGCGTCGCTGGACGCCGCGGTAAGGGCTCCAGCTGCCGGTCAGCCGCCGCGAGGCGGCGGCCATCAGGAAGAGGGCGAGGAGCGCCGGCGCGGCGAGGGCGACGACGGCGGCGGCGCGGTTGAGGCGGCGGCGGGAGCGGAGATCGCCGGCCTCGGAAGCCTCTGGCGAGGGCGACGGCCCGCGGCGGCGCGGCAGGAGGGGCCACAGCAGGTCGAGGCCGATCGGCAGGCCGAAGATCGCCAGGTTCTCTTTCGAGTAGGCGGCGGCGGCGAGGCAGGCGCCGGCGGCGGCGAGGAGGAGGAGGTCGCGGCGGCCGAAGACCTGGCGCCCCCGGATCGCCTGCCAGATGAGGAGCGGGAAGAAGACGCAGGCCATGTTGAAGACCTCGGGCTGCATCCAGAAGACATAGACGAAGGCCGCCGAGGCGAAGAAGAAGCCGCCGAGGAGGAGCCCGAGGTTGCCCGATGCCGGAGCGCCGCCGGCGCCCGCCTCGCGGCGGAAGAACCACCAGGCCGACCACAGCATGGCGAGATAGAGCGCCATGTTGAAGACGACCAGCCCCTGCACCTTGAAGACGAGGTAGAAGGGGAGCGCGGCGAGCGAATAGATGAACGGCTTGCCGTAGTGCATCGTGCGGCCGCCGTCCGTCGTCGTCAGGATGAGCCCGTTGGGACCCTGGTCCCACAGCCGGTAGGCGCGCAGCAGGTCGGGGCTCTCGTAGGTGAGGTCGTGGTCGTAGCGCAGGCTCTGCGTCATCATGACGTAGGCGGCCTCGTCGGCGATCGGACCGGGCGGGAAGTGGACCTTGTAGAGGCCCGCCGAGAGGCCCAGCAGGAGCAGCGAGACGCAGAGGGCGAAGAGGACGGAGGGGCGCATGCTCGGGCGGTCGCGGGCAGGGGGTGGAGCGCCGTAACGATACACTCTCGGCACCATGATCGCGACGCCGGAACCCTATTGAGCGCGCCGCCGGGCGCCGCGCCGCGCCGCGATCCCGCCTTCGACGCGCGCTTTGACACTGGAATCGTCGAGCCGCGCGCCGGCTCCCGCGGCACGGCGCTCGGCCGCTTGGCGCTGGCGCTCCGCCGCTTCGCCTCGCCGCGCCGGCTCGCCGCCACCGGCCGCTTCGCCGCCGGCCTCGCCCGCGAGATCCGCCGCCGCCGCGCCGAGCCGCGGCTGACCGTCGCCGTCGACGTCCACGCGCTCTACGAGACGCCCACGGGCGTCGGCTGGTACCTGGTGCGGCTGCTGGAGAGCCTGGCGGCGCGCGGCGACCTCCGCCTGCGCCTCTACGCCCACGGCCTCGTCGATGCGCCGGACACCTTCGACGCTCCGCGGCCGGCGGTGCCGATCCCCGCCGGGCCGGCGATCGAGCGCGTCTCCTACGGCGCGCCGGACGGCCTCGTCGTGCCGCCCTGGCGGGCGCACCAGATCCTCCGCCGCCTCGCGCCGCTCCTCGCCGCCGCCGACGGCAACCGCGTCCTCTTCGCCCCCAACTATCTGATGCCTCCACTCTTCCGGCTGGCCCGCGGGGCGCGGGTGGCGACCGTCCACGACCTCGCCATTCACCAGGTGCCGTGGGCGGTGCGGCCGGACTCCGGGGCGGCGCTCGCCCGCGGGCTGGCGCGCACGCTGCTCGAGGCCGATCTCGTCCTGACGCCGAGCGAGGCGGTGCGCGGCGAGCTCGCCGCCCTCGGCGTCGACCCGGGGCGCGTGCGGGCGATCCACCACGGCCCCGGGCACGGCCCGGGCCATGGGCCGCGGCCCGAGCGCGAGACCTCGGCGGGCGGCATCGGCCGCTCCTCCCGCCTGCGGCTGCCCGAGCGGACGCCGGATCGCTTCGTCCTCCACGTCGGCACCCTCGAGCCGCGCAAGAACGTGCCGCTCCTCCTCGACGCCTGGCGCCTGCTGCGCGCCGCCGCCGGCCGCGGCGAGGGGCCGGAGCCGCCGCCGCTGGTCCTCGCCGGCGGCTTCGGCTGGCGGGCGGACGAGCTGCGCCGCCGGGTGGCGCGGGCGGTGGCCGAGGGCTGGCTGGTCCACCTCGGCTACGTCCGCCCGCTCGAGCTCGCGGCCCTCTACGAGGCCGCCGACGCCGCCGTCCTCCCCTCGCTCTACGAGGGTTTCGGCCTGCCGCTCCTCGAGGCCCTCGCCGCCGGCCTGCCGGTCGTCGCGAGCGACATCCCGGTCCACCGAGAGGTGGCGGGCGACGCCGCGCTCTACGCCCCCGCCGACCGGCCGGCGCTCTTCGCCGCCCGGCTCGCCGCCGTCTGCGCCGACCCGGCGCTCGCCCGCCGGCTCGGCGAGGCGGCGCGCGAGCGCAGCCGGCTCTTCTCCTGGCAGCAGGCGGCGGCGGCGGCGGCGGCGGCCTTCGCCGACGCCGACCGCCGGCGGTCGACGACCGCGCCATGACCAGCGACGCCGCCGCCGGCACGAGCCGGCGCGCGCCGGAGCTCGCGGCCAGCCTCCGGGCGGCGAGCGCGGTGGCGGTCGCCGGCGCGGCCTACCTCGCCCTCACCCTCCTCTTCCTGCGGCCGATCTGGAGCCGCTGGCACACCGCCATCATCCCCGACCGCGGCGACCCGCTCTTCCTCGTCTACATCCTCAAGTGGGGCCTCCACGAGGCGCACCGCGGCGTTCAGGGCTTCTGGCAGGGCTTCTGGAACGCGCCGTTCCTCTTCCCCACCGCCGGCGTCACCGCCCTCTCCGAGCACATGCTGGGGCCGATCCTCCTCGCCACCGTCTGGAGCGCCGTCGATCCCGATCCCGTCGCCTTCTTCAACCTGCTCGTCGCGGCGAGCTTCGTCCTCTGCGCCGCCGCCGCCTGCTGGGTGCTGCGGCGCAGCGGCCGGACGCCGATGGCGGCGTTCTTCGGCGGCGCCGTCTTCGCCTTCTCCCACTTCCGCTGGGAGGAGCTGGGGCACGCCCAGATCCTCCTCGCGGCGCTCGTCCCCCTCGTCCTCTGGAGCTGGGACCGCCTGCTCGCCGAGCCGGCGCCGCGGCGCGCGGCGGCCTTCGTCGCCCTCTACGCGATCGACCTCTCCGGCAGCACCTACCTCGCCTACATGATCCTCTTCCCGCTCGCCGGTCTCCTCGCCAACCGGCTGCTGGCGGCTGAGCGCGGCCGGCTCCTGGCGCGGCGCTCGCTCGCCGTGCTCGTCCCGGCGCTGGCGGCCGCCGCGGCGCTCACCGCGGCGATCTTCCTCCCCTACTGGCGGGAGGCGCGCGCGCTCCACCTCGGCCGCTCGCTCGACGAGGTCCGCCTCTACGGCACCTCGCTCCTGAGCCTCGCCACGCCGTCGCAGCGGACGATCCTCGGCTGGCCCTTCCCGTGGGCGCTGCGGCGGCCCGAGAACGCCCTCTTCGCCGGCTTCCTCCCCACCGGCTTCGCCCTCGCCGCGGCGATCGGCCTCTGGCGCCGGCACCGCGCGCGGCCGGCGGCGGCGCTCTCGCCGCCGCGGCGGCTCGCCCTCGCGGCCCTCCTCGCCGCGGCGCTCGCCGGCTTCCTCGGCGGCGAGTACGCCACCTGGGCGGTGACGCCGCTCGGCCGCTCGCTCGCCCTGCCGCCGCACGGCTACGGCAAGGCCGCCGCCCTCTTCTTCCTGGCCCTCGGCGGCTGGGCGCTCCTCCGCCGCCGCTGGGGCGGCAACTGGCCGCTCGACCTCGGCTCGATGGACCCCTGGGAGCGCGGCCTGCTGCTCGCCGGGGCGGTCTGCCTCGTGCTTTCCTTCCCGCTCGTCTATTCGACGCTGATGAACGTCGTGCCGGGATTGGGCGGCATGCGCGTCCCGGCGCGCTTCGCCGCCCTCTTCTCCTTCCCCATCGCGCACCTCGCGGCGCGCGGCTTCGAGGCCGCCATGGCCGATGTCGCTCACGTGGCCAACATCGCCGGGCGCTTCCGGCGGCGGGCCTTCGCCGGCCTCGTCGTCGCCGTCACCCTCGCCGAGCTGGCGCCGCTGCCGCTCACCTGGCAGCCGGTCCCCGCCGATGCCGCGATGCCTGCCGCCTACGCCTGGATCGCCGCGCGGAGCGACGTCCGCGCCGTGCTCGAGCTGCCGATGGGAGACATCTTCTCCGAGGTCGCCGCCATGCACCGCGCCAGCCGCCACTGGAAGCCGATCGTCAACGGCTACAGCGGCTACCGGCCGCCGCAGTACCTCGAGATCTTCCGCGCCCTGGGCGGCGGCGCCTTCCGGCCGCCGGCGCCGCCGATCCTGGCGCGCCTGCGCGGCTGGGGCGTCACCCACCTCCTCGTCCGCGCCGCCGCCTACCGCCGGCCGGAAGATCTCCGCGCCCTCGCCGCCTGGGAAGCGGCGGGCGGCGTCGAGCAGGTCTATCTCGATCCCGGCGCCGGCGACCGCGTGTATTTGATCCTGCCGCCGGCAAGCGGCGGGGAGACCGGCAGGTAAGATGCCGCGGTGCGCGCGCGCCCCGTCATCGCCGTCGATCTGCGCGCGCTCGTCCCCGCCGCCACCGGCATCGGCGTCTACACCCGTGAGCTGCTCCTGGCGCTCGCCGCGCGCCGCGACGCGGAGGGCCGCCGGCGGTTCGATTTCCTCGGCCTGGCGCACCGCCCGGTCGGCTGCGCGGCGGAGCTCGCCGCGGCGGGGATCGCCGCCGAGCACCAGGCGGCGCCGCTGGGCGTCCTCTGGCAGCAGCTCGTCCTGCCGCGCCGGCTGGCGAGGGGCGACATCGATCTCTTCTGGTCGCCGTTGACGGCGCTCCCCCTCTCCCTGCCGGTGCCGGCGGTGACCACCGTCCACGACCTGACGGCGCTGCTGCTGCCGGAGACCCACAGCGCCAAGGTCCGCTGGAGCCTCCTCCCCTTCCTCGCCCGCTCGCTCGCCGCCGCGCGCCGCGTCGTCGCGGTGTCGCAGGCGACCGCCGACGACGTCGCCTTCCACTTCCCGGAGACGCGGCCGCGCCTCCGCGTCGTCAGCGAAGGGGTCGATCCGGCCTACGCCCCGGCGACAGCGGACGAGGTGGCGGCGATCCGCCGCGAGCTGGGCTGGCCGGAGGGCTATCTCCTCTACGTCGGCACCGTCGAGCCGCGCAAGAACCTCGGCATGCTGCTCGACGCCTGGGAGCTGCTGGCGGACGAGCTCGGCGCGGCGGAGGGGAAGCCGCCGCTGCCGCTGGTCCTCGCCGGCGGCTACGGCTGGGGGAGCCGGGCGCTCGTCCGCCGCATCGCGGCGCTCGCGCCGCGCGGCGTCCGCGCGCTCGGCCGCGTCGATTCCGCCCTCCTCCTCCGCCTCTACCAGGGGGCGACGCTCTTCGTCTACCCGTCGCTCTACGAGGGGTTCGGCCTGCCGCCGCTCGAGGCGATGGCCTGCGGCGTGCCGACGGTGGTCTCCGACGCCGCCAGCCTGCCGGAGGTGGTGGGCGACGCCGGCATCAAGGTGCCGCCGGGCGATCCGGCGCTCCTCGCCGCGGCTCTCGCCCAGCTCCTGGCGCGGCCGGAGAAGCGCGCCGAGCTCGCCCGCCGCGGCCGCGAGCGGTCGCGGCTCTTCCGCTGGGACGACGCCGCGGCGCGGATGGAGACCGTCTTCGCCGAGGCGCTCGCGGCGGTGGAATGAGGGGGCATTAGAATGAGCCCTTCCCGGGAGCCGGCATTGCCCTTCACGATCGGGCTCGACGCGCGCAAGATCCAGGACTTCGGCATCGGCACCTACGTGCGGAACCTCGTCCGCGCGCTCGCCCGCCTCGACGCCGAGAACCGCTACGTGCTGCTGGTGCGGCCGGCCGACCGCGAGGCGCTCCCCGAGCTGCCGGAGAACTTTCGCCTCGTCGTCGAGAGCTCGCCGGTCTACTCGCCGCGCGAGTTCTTCGCCCTCTCCTACCGCCTCTTCCGGCTGCGCCTCGACCTCTACCACGCCACCCACTACGTGCTGCCGGCGATCGTGCCGTCGCGGGTCGTGGTGACCATCCACGACATCATCCATCTGCTCTACCCGGAGTTCCTCCCCTCCGGCATCGCCTTCCTCTACGCCCAGCGGATGATCCACCGCAGCCTGACGCGCGGCGACCGCATCATCGCCGTGTCGCAGAACACCAAGGCCGACCTGATGGAGTACTTCGACGTCGACGGCAAGAAGATCCAGGTGGTCTACAACGGCGTCGAGGAGCGCTTCCGCGAGCGCCTGCCGCAGGAGGAGATCGACCGCCAGCTCGCCTCGATCGGCCTCGGCCGCCCCTATCTCCTCTTCGTCGGCAACCCCAAGCCGCACAAGAATCTCGATAACGTCGTGCAGGCTTACGCGCGGGCCCGCCGCATGGCGCAGTTCGACGTGCCGCTGGTCTGCGTCGGCGACAAGACCGGCGCCGAGGCGAAGATCCGCCAGCGCGCCCACTACCTGGGCCTCGCCGACCGCGTGCTGCTCATGGGCCACGTCGCCGACGAGCTGCTGCCGGCGATCTACCAGGGGGCGACGCTCTTCCTCTACCCCACCCTCTACGAGGGCTTCGGCCTGCCGGTCGTCGAGGCGATGGCCTCTGGGGTCGCCGTCATCACCTCGAACACCTCGGCGCTCAAGGAGATCGCCGAGGGCTACGCCCACCTCGTCGACCCGCTCGACGTCGACGGCATGGCGAAGGCGATCGCCAGCGCCATGGCGGACGACGACCGCCGCGCCGCCCTCGCCAAGCTCGGCGCCCGGCGGGCGGAGGACTTCCGCTGGGACGTCACGGCACGCAAGACCATCGACGTCTACCGCGCGGCGCTCGGCGCCGCTGGCGCCGCTGGAGCCGCGGAGCCGCCGCCGCCGCCGCGGGCTCAGCCGGACGCCGTGAAGCCGGGCGGCGAGCGCGGGTGAGCGGCGCGGCTCCGGCGACGGCGACGACGGCGGAATTCTCCGGCCGCCGCACGGCGCTCGTCCACGACTGGCTGACCGGCATGCGCGGCGGCGAGAAGGTGCTCGCCGCGCTCGGCGGGCTCTTCCCCGGCGCGCCGATCCACACCCTCTTCCACTTCCCCGGCAGCGTCGACGCGGCGATCGAGGCGCACCCGATCGTCACCAGCGCTCTCCAGCGCGCGCCGGCTCTGCGCCGCCACTACCGCCGCTACCTGCCGCTCTTCCCCGCCGCCATCGAGAGCTTCGACCTCGCCGGCTACGACCTCGTCGTCTCCTCCTCGCACTGCGTCGCCAAGGGCGTGCTGCCGGCGCCCGGCGCCTTCCACCTCTGCTACTGCCATACCCCGATGCGCTACGCCTGGGACCAGGAGCACGCCTACTTCCCGCACCGCCGCAGCCTGGCGGCGCGGCTGCGCGCCGCCGCCCTCTCCCGCCTGCGCACCTGGGACGCCGCCTCGGCGCCGCGCGTCGACCTCTTCGTCGCCAACTCGCGCTTCGTCGCCCGCCGCATCCACCGCTACTACGGGGTGCCGGAGGCGGCGATCGAGGTCGTCGCGCCGCCGGTCGAGATCGCCCTCTTCACGCCCGGCGAGCCGGCGGGCGGCAGCGCCGCGCCGCCGCCGCCCTACTGCCTGGCGGTGTCGGCGCTGGCGCCCTACAAGCGCCTGGAGGTGGCGATCGCCGCCTGCGCGCGGCTGGGGGTCGAGCTCCGCATCGTCGGCGACGGCCCCGAGCGCGCCCGGCTCGAGCGGCTGGCGGCGGGCACCGGCGGGCGCGCCGGAGCCGGCGCCGGGGCGCGCTTCCTCGGCCGCGTCGAGGCGGAGCGGCTGCGCGAGCTCTACCGCGGCGCCCTCTGCTTCGTGCAGCCGGGGATCGAGGACTTCGGCATCGCCGCCGTCGAGGCGCTCGCCTGCGGCACGCCGGTCGTCGCCGCCGGCCGCGGCGGCGTCCTCGACATCGTCGAGGACGGGCGCCACGGGGTTCTCTACGAAGATGATGGAGCGCCGCAGGAGGGGCGGCAGGCGGCCGCCGCGGCCGCTCTCGCCGCCGCGATTGACAGGGCGCGCCAGATTCGGTTCAATACCTTGGATCTGCGCGCCCGTGCGGAGGGCTTTTCCGCCGGCCGCTTCACCGACCAGATACGCTCCATCTTGTCGCGCCACCTCGGCTGACCGAGCTCTCGAGAGTGCTCATCCGCGAGGGAGATCCCGCGTCTTGATCCGCCAACGCCATCGCATCACCGCGGGGACCTACCTCGCCGGCGACCTCGCCGCGACGCTCGTCGCCTTCTTCGGCGCCTGGCTGCTGCGCTTCAAGCTGGAGATCGTCCCGCTCACCAAGAACGTCCCGGAGTTCGGCCCCTACCTTCGCCTGGTGCCGTTCGTCGTCGTGCTATGGCCGATCGTCCTCCACTTCCACGGCCTCTACCAGATCCGCCGCGGCCGCAGCCGCACCGACGAGATGCTCACCCTGGTCGTCGCCGTCGCTCTCGCCACGGTGCTGCTCTCGGTGGTGATCGCCTGGTACCGGCCGCCGGCGGCGCCGGGGAGCCACGAGTACTTCACCTACAGCCGCGCCTTCCTCGCCATCTTCGCCATCGCCGACCTCCTCGCCGTCGGCGCCGAGCGCCTGGGCATCCGCGCGCTTCTGCGCCGCATCCGGCTCTCCGGGCAGAACCTGCAGCGCATCCTGGTGATCGGCGCCGGCGCCCTCGGCCGCGAGATCACGCAGAAGATCCTCGCCCACCGCGAGCTCGGCTTCGCCGTCGTCGGCTTCCTCGACGACGACCCCGGCAAGGCCGGCACCAGCTTCCAGGGCGTGCCGGTCCTCGGCACGCTGCGCCAGGCCGAGGAGATCCTCGCCCAGGTGCCGGTCGACCAGGTCTACATGGCCCTGCCGCTCGATGCGTACAAGAAGACGCTGCAGATGCTGCAGCTGATGGCCCGCGAGTGCGTCGAGACCAAGCTCGTCCCCGACATCCTCCAGTACGCGACCCTCAAGGCGACCATGGAGGACCTCGACGGCACGCCGGTGATCAACCTCTCGCAGGTGCCGCTGCAGGGCTGGAGCAGCCTCGCCAAACGGGCGATGGACATCGCCATCTCCGCCGCCGCCCTCGTCGTCGTCGTCCCCTTCCTGCCGCTCATCGCCCTCGCCATCTGGCTCGAGGACCGCGGGCCGATCTTCTACACCCAGGAGCGCATGGGGCTCGACGGCCAGTCGTTCATGATCGTCAAGTTCCGCTCCATGCGCATCGACGCCGAGGCGTCGTCCGGCCCGGTGTGGGCGATCAAGGACGACCCGCGGCGCACCCGCATCGGCGGCTTCCTCCGCCGCTGGTCGCTCGACGAGCTGCCGCAGCTGTGGAACGTCCTCGTCGGCGACATGTCGATCGTCGGCCCGCGCCCCGAGCGGCCGACCTTCGTGCGCGAGTTCAAGCACAAGATCCCGCAGTACATGCTCCGCCACCGCGTCAAGGCGGGCATCACCGGCTGGGCGCAGGTGCACGGCTGGCGGGGCAACACCTCGATCAAGAAGCGCATCCAGTACGACCTCTACTACATCGAGAACTGGTCGCTTGGGCTCGACTTCAAGATCCTCGGGATGACCGTGCTGCACGCGATCCGCCACCACGCATATTGACGACGCGGCGTCGCCGCCGTCTCCGCCCGGCACTCCCCCACCGCGCTCGAAAGCCTTATTTCATAGGGCTTTGGATAACCTCGACCACTAGAGGCCCAACCTGTCGTGTTGCCGCTCGGGGGCTTGTCCCAGGTCTTGCGGTGCCGCTCGCGGGAGGCTGGCTCATGCCGAAACGGCGCGCCACAAAGCCTGGGGTTGAGCGTGCTCTTGACACTCCACATGTAGTGGCGTAACCTCGGCGTCATCAGCCCGGTCTAGGTGGGCAAACATTCCGAAAGGAGAGATGTCCATGGCAATCGCGACGAAGAAGGCGAGCACCAAGAAGGCCGCGGCGAAGCCGGCCGCGAAGAAGGCGGCCGTCAAGAAGGCCGCTCCGAAGAAGGCTGCGGCGGCCAAGAAGCCGGCGGCTGCGAAGAAGCCGGCGGCCAAGAAGACCGCCGCCAAGAAGAAGTAAGCGGCCCTCGCGAGAGGGCGGCTCGAAAGTGAGAAGTCTTTCGCGTCGCCCTCGAAGTTCTGAGTCTCTGGAGTTCCTCCCCTCCCATCCCGATCCTGCGGCGTGTCGTTCGGTGCCGCACCTTCCCTAAAAAGCCTCCGAAAGAGCGTTCTCGAGCGACGGCCGCCGCGCCGCCGGCCGTCAGCCGCCGCTCAGGGCAGCAGCGCGGCGGCGGCGGGATCGAGCAGCCAGGTGAGCTCGCCGGCCACCGGCTGGACGACGCGCGCCGGCACCGCGTCGACCGCGGCGTCGCCGTGGAGGACCTCGCGGACCGCCGGCGCCTTGTCCTCGCCGGCGACGAGGAAGAGCACGTGCGCCGCGGCGTTGAGCGCGCGCGGGGTGAGGGTGATGCGGAAGGCGGCGAGCTTCTCGACCCACGGCGCGGCGACCAGATGGGTCTCGTCGTGGAGCGCCGGCGAGCCCGGGAAGAGCGAGGCGGTGTGGCCCTCGGGGCCGAGCCCCAGGAGGACGAGGTCGAAGCGGGGGAGCGCGCCGGCGGCGAGGCGGAACGCCGCCGCCAGCGTCGCCTCGTACTCCGCGGCGGCGGCCGCCGCGTCGGGCTCCTCGGCATGGATGCGGTGGACGTTGTCGGCCGAGATCGGCGCCCGCTCGAGGAGCGTCTCCCGCGCCATCCGATAGTTGCTGTCCGGATGGTCGGGCGGCACGTGCCGCTCGTCTCCCCAGAAGACGTGCACCGCCTCCCAGGGGATGCGAGCGCGGTAGGGCTGGTCCTCGGCGGCGAGCAGCTGGAAGAGGTCGCGCGGCGTCGAGCCGCCGGAGAGCGCGACGCGGAAGAAGTCGCCGCGCTCCGTCGCGGCGCGCGCGGCGGAGGCGAAGATCTCGGCCGCGGCGCGCGCGATGGCGCCGCGGTCGGCGAGGACGTGGGTCTCGGCAGCCATGTCGGTCTCCGCAATCGATCTGCGGACGCGGCGGTCAGCTCGCCCCGCCGGTCTCGCGCCAGCTCCGCCACTGCCTGCCGTCGCGCTGGATGAGCTCGTCGGCCTCCTTCGGCCCCCAGGTGCCGGCGGCATAGTTGGGGAAGCTCCGCGGCACCAGCGTCTGCCAGACGTCGAGGATGGGCGTCACCACCTTCCAGCTGGTCTCCACCATGTCGCTGCGCTGGAAGAGCGTCGAGTCGCCCTCCAGGCAGTCGTAGAGCAGCGTCTCGTAGCCGGTCGACGGCGTCGAGCCGAAATAGTCGGCGTACTCGAAGGCCATCCGCACGGTGCCGAGGTTGACCAGCGGGCCGGGAATCTTGGCGTGGAAGCGCAGCGACACTCCCTCGTCCGGCTGGATGTGGAGGACCAGCAGGTTGGGGTTGAGCGTCTCGACCGGCGTCTCGCGGAAGAGCATGAACGGCGCCCGCTTGAACTGGATGGCGATCTCGGTCACCCGCCGCGGCAGCCGCTTGCCGGTGCGCAGGTAGAACGGCACGTCCGCCCAGCGCCAGTTGTCGAGGTGGAGCTTCATCGCCGCGTAGGTCTCGGTCGCCGAGTTGGGGGCGACGTCCGGCTCGGTGCGGTAGCCGGGGACGGCATGGCCGCCGAGGATGCCCTCGCCGTACTGGCCGCGCACCGCCTGGGTCAGGACGTCCTCGTGGCTCAGCGGGTGGATCGCCTGCAGCACCTTGACGCGCTCGTTCCTCACCACGTCGGCGGCGAAGGAGATCGGCGGCTCCATGGCGATGAAGGCGAGGAGCTGGAAGACGTGGTTCTGCAGCACGTCGCGCAGCGCCCCGGCATGGTCGTAGTAGGAGCCGCGGTCCTCGACGCCGACGTTCTCGGCGACGGTGATCTGCACGGAGTCGATGTAGCGGCGGTTCCAGATCGGCTCGAAGATGCCGTTGGCGAAGCGGAACGCCATGATGTTCTGCACCGTCTCCTTGCCCAGGTAGTGGTCGATGCGGTAGATCTGGTCCTCGCCGAGCACGTTCTGGATGTTGCGGTTGAGCTCCTGCGCCGACTCGAGGTCGTGGCCGAAGGGCTTCTCGATGATGACCCGCCGGAACTGGCCGTTCTCCTCGCGCGCCATCCCCGCCGCGCCGAGGCGGTCGATGATGGTGGCGAAGAACGACGGCGGCGTCGCCAGGTAGTAGAGGCGGGAGCCGCCGGTCGCGTGCTCGCCCTCCGCCTGCTCGACCGCCTTCTCCAGCCGCTCGTAGGCGGCGGCGTCGGCGAAGTCGCCGGCCGAGTAGTAGACCCGCTCGAGCAGCCACTTGAGCGGCTCGTCCTCGACCTTGGTGGTGGCGAACTGGCGGAGCTCGTCCTTCAGGCTGTCGCGGAACGCCTCGGTCGTCATCTCGGTGCGCCCGGTCCCCACCACCGCGAACGAATCGGGGAGGAGGCCGCTCACGTGCAGGTTGTAGAGCGACGGGAAGAGCTTGCGCTTGGTGAGGTCGCCGGTGGCGCCGAAGATCACCATCGCCGCCGGAGGCGCCGGCTTCGGCTTCTCCTCGACGTTCTGGATCTCGGGATCGTCGCTCTGGGCCGGGGTGGTCTTGGCTGGTGCCTTGCTCGCCATGGTCAACCTCCCGCCGGCCGCTCGAGATGGCCGCCGAAGCCGTGGCGCATGGCGGAGAGCATCTTCTCGGCGAAGGTGTGATCGTGGCGCGAGCGGAAGCGGGTGTAGAGCGCCGCCGACAGCACGTCGGCCGGCACCGCCTCCTCGAGCGCCGCGACGATCGTCCAGCGCCCCTCGCCCGAGTCGTGGACGAAGCCGGTGTAGTCGCCGAGGTCGGGGCTGGCGGCGAGGGCGAGGGCGGTCAGGTCGAGGAGCCAGGAGGAGACCACGCTGCCGCGCCGCCAGAGCTCGGAGACGGCGCCGAGGTCGATGTCGTAGCGGTGGTTCTCCGGCAGCTCCGTGGTGGTGGCGTTCTTCAGGATGTCGAAGCCCTCGGCGTAGGCCTGCATGAGGCCGTACTCGATGCCGTTGTGGACCATCTTGACGAAGTGGCCGGCGCCCGAGGGGCCGCAGTAGAGGTAGCCCTGCTCGGCGGTGCCGGCGGGCCGCCCGGCGGTGGGCGGGATCTGCCCCTGGCCGGGGGCGAGGGTCTTCCAGATCGGGTCGAGCCGGTCGGCCGCCTCGCGGCGGCCGCCGATCATCAGGCAGTAGCCGCGCTCGAGACCCCACACGCCGCCGCTGGTGCCGACGTCGAGATAGTCGAGCTTTCGCGCCGCCAGGCTCTCGCTGCGCCGCACGTCGTCCTTGAAGTAGGAGTTGCCGCCGTCGATGAGGCCGTCGCCCGGCGCCAGCCGCTCGGCGAGAGTGGTGACCGTGGTCTCGGTCACCTCGCCCGCCGGCAGCATCAGCCACACGGTGCGCGGCGCCGCGAGCTTCTGCACCAGCTCGTCGAGCGAAGCGGCGCCCGTCGCGCCCTCCTTCACCAGCTCCGCGACCGGACCCGCGTCGCGGTCGTAGACCACGCACTCGTGCCCCCCGCGGAGCAGCCTGCGGACCATGTTGGCCCCCATCCGTCCCAGTCCGACCATGCCGATCTGCATTCGTTGCCTCCCCGGGGGTGCTCCCCCTGCTCCTCACCATTACGGTCGCGCAGGAGATCCGGCCTCCCGCGCCCGAGCAGTCTACCCGACCGCCATGGCGCTCCTCACCGCCGCCGGCCGGGAGCCGTGGCACGGGCGTCGCAGAGGAGTGTCGTCGCCTGGAGATCTCGCCAGCTCGCCGCCAACGGTCAGGAGACCCGATGACATCACGACCCGCTCCTCCAGCCCTGCCGACCAACTGCCTCGCCGCCTGTGCTCTCGTCGCCCTGGCGGCCCTCGCCGGGCTCGCCGCCGCGCCGGCCGCCGCGCAGACCGCGATCTCCATCGAGGCCGGCACGCTGGGCGCCGGCTTCCAGGTTGCCCATACGTTCTCGCCGCGCTTCGACGCCCGCCTGGGCGTCGCCGGCTGGACGGTCAGCGGCCGCCGCGCCGCCGCCGGCATCGAGTACGACGCGCAGGCGGACCTGCGCACGGCGCAGCTCTTCGGCGACTGGCACCCGGGGGACTCGCCCTTTCGCCTGACCGCCGGCCTCTTCTACGACGCCACGCGGATCAAGGGGACGAGCGTGCCGCCCGCCTCGGGCCTCTATCCGATCGGCGGCATCGAAGTGCCGGTCTCCCTGGTGGGCGGGCTCCGCGGCCGGGTCGACTTCCCCGCCCTCGCTCCCTACGCCGGCATCGGCTGGGGGAGAGCCGCCGGCGGCGGTCACTTCGGATTCACCGGCGATCTCGGCATCGCCTATCAGGGGCATCCGAGCGTCACCCTGACGCCGCTCATCCCGGCCGACAGCCCCGTCCTCTCGATCCCCGCCGCCCGCGAGCTCCTCGATCTCGAGATCGCCCGCGAGGAGAAGGACGCCGAGCGGCGGATCGCCCGCTACGACGTCTACCCGGTGCTGATGCTGGGGGTGACCTACAGGCCCTGATCCCTCCGCGGCTCTGCCGGCGCCAGCGGGGAAGCATCGGAGGGCCGTGATAGCTTCGCGCGATCATCATGCCCCACTCGTTCCGGCCGCGCGCGGCGCGCCTCGCCATCCGGCGAGACGCTCCGGCCGCATGATCCCCGATCTCCAGCTCATCCTCGTCTCGGGCGTCGATCCGCTCGCCCGCGTCGGCGGCCACGAGAGCTACGTCGTCGGCCATGCCCTCGCCGCCGCCGCGGCCGGGTTCTCGCCGCAGGTCTTCCACGTCGGCGAGCGCGACTCCGAGCGGACGCACCAGCTCGTCTCGCTGCGCGGGATCGCCTCCCCGGCGCGACCGTTCCGCGGCATCATGGTCGCCGCCCACGCCCCCTTCCTCACCGCCGGGATCCGGCGCTACCTCCGCCAGCGGCCCGGGCCGGTAGTGGTCCATGGCTTCGGTGTCTGGGCCGACGTCGCCGCTCGCGTCCAGCGGGCTCTCCGCGCCGAGGGCCGCCGGGTCGTGGCAATCACCAGCGCCTACACCACGATGAAGCACGAGTACCGCGAGAAGCTCAACGGGCTCCACCCGGACCACGGCCCGCGCCAGCATCTGCGGCATTGGCGCGAGTACCTCATCGTGCGCCTCTCGAGCGCGCGCCGGGAGCGCCGCGGCTACGCCGCGCAGCGCCTGGTCCTGGTCAACTACGAGGCGGTCCGCGAGCAGCTCATCGCCGACTACCGGCTGGCGGTCGAGGTCCGCCGCCTGCCCTACGCGGCGCCGGCGGCCTTTCGCGACGCCGAAGAGGCGCCGCCGATGCCGGCCGAGATCGCCGCGCTGCGGCCGGCCGAGGCGCCGCTCGTCGTCTCCGTCTCGCGCCACGATCCGCGCAAGGGCGTCGACGTCCTGCTGCGCGCTCTCGCCCGCCTGCAGGCCGCGGCGACGCCGTTCCGCGCCTGCCTGGTGAGCGATGGAGCGCTCCTCGCGGCGCATCGCAAGCTGGCGGCGAAGCTGGCCCTCGGCGCCTCGACGGCGCTCCCCGGGCGCGTCGACGACCCCTTCGCCCATCTCCGCCATGCCGACATCTTCGTGCTGCCGTCGATCCAGGAGGGGAGCGGCTCGCTCTCCCTCCTCGAGGCCCTGCAGGCGGGCTGCGCGGTGGTCTCCTCGCGCTGCGACGGCCTCCCCGAGGATCTCGTCGACGGCGCCAACGCGCTCCTCGTCCCCTGCGGCGACGACGCCGCGCTCGCCGCCGCCCTCGCCCGCCTCCTCACCGATCCCGCCCTCCGCCAGCGCCTCGCCCGAAGCGCCCGCGCCACCTTCGAGCAGCGCTTCTCCGCCCCCGCCTTCACCACCGCCCTCGGCGCCACCTACGACGAGCTCAGCGCGCCGCTGGCGTGAGGCGGCGCTCCGAAATCTCGCTCATGTATCCTTGAGAGGCGGGGAACGGCTGGAGGAGGCACGGACTCCCGCAAAGGAGCCATGATGAGCTGGCAGGACTTGATCTCCGTCGACCCCAATGTCTGCCACGGACAGGCGTGCTTCGCCGGCACTCGGGTCATCGTCGCGGTCATCCTCGACAACCTGGCGGCCGGCGCGACGAACGAAGAGATCCTGAGGAGCTTCCCCTCTCTGCGCCCGGAGTCCATTCCCGCGGCCATCTCGTACGCGGCGGCTCTGGCGAAAGAGCGCACGCTGGCGATCCCGGCATAGCTCCGATCTTGAAATTCAAAGTCGACGAAAACCTCCCGAACGAGGTCACCGCGGCTCTGTGCGCGGCGCAACACGCAGGAGCGATCTGGATCGTCGAAGAGAACCGCGTGCGGGTGAGGGGATGACGCGGCCTTGACGCCTACCCCGCCCGCCGCAGGCCGCGCTCGGCTTCGGAGAGGGCGGTGCGGAGCTCGTCGAGCTCGGCTTCTTCGAGGGGGCGCTCGCCGAAGCTCTCGCGGAGGTAGAAGTCGATGACGCGCGCCGCCGGGGCGGCGGCCTCGGGGTAGCGGGCGGCGGCGGCGCGGCGGAAGGCGAGCGGGGCGACCGACTCGGCGACGGCGAGGCCGGCGGAGCCGGCGCGCCGGCGCAGGCGGCGATAGGCGCGGGTGGCGGTGAGCGGGGCCCGGTAGGCGAGCACCAGCCGCCAGCCGACGAGGGCGAGGGCGGCGAAGAGGAGGGCGAGGACGGCCGCCTTCGAGCGCTGCAGGCGCGGCGCCCGCGCCGCGGCGGCCGCCGCCTCCGGCCCGGCGACGAGCCGCGGCGCCGCGGCCGCCGCCTGCCGCCGCGGCGGCGCCGGATGGTCGAAGGCGTGGCGGAGCCGCTCCCAGAGGTCGCGCAGGTCGGAGACGATGCGGAGCTGGTCGTAGAGCCCGTAGGTGAGCACGTAGCGGTCCCAGCGGAAGAGCAGGAAGTCGTAGGCCTCGCGGGCGAGCGGCCAGGCGCCGCTCCCCTCCCCGGCCGGCCGGCCGGCCGGCGGCGTCGGGTCGTAGATCCGCCAGACGCCGCCGGCGCCGGCATCCGCCGCGACATAGGCCTCCACCCAGGCGTGGGCGTTGCTGTTGCGGACGATCGTGTAGCCCTCGAACGGGTTGTACTCGCCGCCCAGGAAGCCGGTCACCAGGCGCGCCGGGATGCCCTGCGAGCGCAGCAGGAGCACCATCGCCGAGGCGAAGTACTCGCAGTGGCCGCTCTTGTAGCGGAAGAGGAAGTCCTCGATCGGGTTCTCCGTCGAGCGGTCGCGGAAGTCCTGGGTGTAGGCGTAGCCCTGCATCAGGAAGGTCTCCAGCCGACGCACGCGGGCCTCGGCCGAGCCCTCGCCCATCGCCCGCCGGGCGAGCTCCGCCATGCGCGGCGAGACGCCGGTCTGATCGAGCGTCGGCTCTCTAGCCGCCGTCGCCGCCGCATCGCTCGCGTCGCGGCCGCGAGCCGCGCTCGCCGGACCGCGGGCGGGAGCGGCCGGCGCGACGCCGGTCAAGATCGGCCGCGAGGCGAGGCCGACGCGGTACTCCATCACCTCGAGCGGGGTGAAGCCGAGGGCGACGGCGCCGCCCTCGTCGACCATCAGGTTGGCGACCCGCGGCTCGACCACCGCCGTCTCGACCGGCAGCGGCAGGCTCCGCGAGTGGAGCGGCTGCAGCCAGATGCGCATCCAGCGGGCGACCGAATCCATCGGCTCTCGCGCCGCCGCCATGCGCTTGGGGCGCGCCAGCCAGAAGTGGACGCCCTGGCTGCGCGGCAGCTCGCCGACGAAGGGCGCCCGCCGCCAGCTCCCCCCTTCGTAGAGGTCGTAGGTGGAGGCCTTGAAGCGCAGCTCGTCGGCGCCGCGGCGGCCGCCCTCCTCCTGCAGCCGCATGGCCACCTCGCGGCTGCCGCGGATGTTGCCGATCGAGTCGAGAGTGACGGCGTCCGAGAAGCCGGCCGCCTCGAGGGTGGCGCCGGTCCCCGCGCCGCGCCCGACGATGTACGGCGCGCGCACGCGCGGCAGCAGCGCGAAGAGGGGCACGGCGAGGACGACGACGGCGATCGTCGCGAAGGCGAGGAAGCCGCCGATCGGCAGGTGCGCCAGCGTCTCGTCGCCGCCGCCGAAGCCGGCGAGGACGTGGAGGAAGGCGAAGCGCATGAGGAGGGCGAGGGCGATGACGAGGAAGCCGACGAGGAAGAGCGCGATCGTCGGATGGACGCTCGTCCCCATGGCGGCCAGGAAGAGGAAGAAGACCCCCATCGCCGCCTGCCACTTGTCGCGCTCGCGGGTCATGCCGAAGAGCTTGACGAGGAGGGCGAAGAGGCAGAGGTGGATGACCGGATGGGTGAGGTGCCCGCGGTCGAAGACGAAGAGGTCGGCGAGGAAGAACGGCAGGTAGACGACCCCCAGGGCGTTCATCGCCCACACCGGCAGCCAGCCCGGCGGGTCGCGCCGCGCGCGCAGCAGGAAGAGGGCGACGCCGGCGAGGTAGAGCGCGAGCACCGGCCACTCGACGATGTCGTTGAACGGCAGCGGGATCGGCGCCAGGAGCGCCAGCCAGCCGAGGAGGAGCCGCTTCTGCCGGCCGAAGGTCATACCGCGACGCGCTCCGGCTCGAGGTGGACGCGCAGCTGCGGCGCCCGTGCGTCCGACGAGGCGAGCGGCTCGGCGCGGCCGCGGGCGGCGAGCGGCAGCGCCGCGACGAGCGCCAGGTGCTCGAGGATGGCGAGGCGCTGGCGCGGCCCGCCGGCGAAGGGGAGGGAGCGCTCGCGGGTCACCAGCTCCACCTCGTAGCCGCGCGCCAGGTGGTCGAGCGCGGCGGTCGCCGCCTCGCTCACCAGCCGCTCGAAGCGCTGCCGGGCCGCCGCGTCGGCGAGCTCTCCCACCGCGTTGTCGAAGAGGATCGCCAGGCGGCGGCTCTTCTCCGCCGCGCGCTCCATGTAGATCATCCGTCCCGTCCGCGCCGTCTGCTTCCAGTGGATGCTGCGCGGATCGTCGCCGGCGCGGAAGCTGCGCAGCGAGTGGAGGTCGTGCCCCCAGCCCGCCTGCCGGCTCGCCTCCTCTCCCTGCTGGTAGGAGCCGGAGACGCGCGCCGCGCCGGCGGCGAAGATCTCCGGGTAGACGAGGACCGAGAGGTCGACCGCGTAGCGCACCCCCTTGCGGAAGAAGCCGAAGGGGAAGAGCGAGGAGACGTGCGCGAAGGGGAAGGTGTGGCGGCCGCGCGAGCTGATCATCATCTCGATCTTGCCGGCGCTGCGGCCGCGGCGCGGCAGGTAGGGGACGAGGAGCGGCTGCGCCGTCCGCGCCACCGCGAAGAGGAGGAACCAGCGCGGCAGGATGCGGCTGCGGTTGCGGAGGGCGAAGGGCAGGGTGAAGGGCCGGCTGGCGAAGATCTCCGCCGGCGCCTCGAGCTCGATCGCCAGGCCGCGCACGTTCTCGCGCGAAGCGAGCCCGGAGAGGATGAGGGCGCCGAACATCGCCGCCAGCACCATGTAGAGGGCGTTGTTGCCGGTGTTGGTGGCGGCGATGGCGGTGACCACCGTCAGCAGCACGTACCAGAGCCCCACCTTGGTGATGCGGATGCCCTCGGGGACAGTGCGGCGCATGGGGAGCGGTCGGGCGCGGAGGCTGCGGTCGCCTCGGGTCACCTGCGAGAGGTCAGTCTAGAGCGGCACCGGGGTTCCGGCGACGACGCGCTCGATCGCCTTGCGGGCGCTGTCGAGGTCGCCGCCGCCGCGCTTCAGCACGACGCGGTGGGCGAGCACCGGCGCGGCGAGGCGCTGCACGTCGTCCGGCACGGCGTAGCCGCGCCCTTCGGAGAGCGCCAGCGCCTGCGTGGCGCGATAGAGGCCCTGGGCGCCGCGGGTGGAGACGCCGAGCAGGAAGTCGCCGCCGCGCCGCGTCTCCTCGGCGAGCGAGAGGACGTAGTCGGCGAGCTTGTCGGCGACGTGGACGCGGCGCACCTGCGCCTGCAGCTCGACGAGCTCCTCGCGCGCCAGGACCGGCTGGAGCTCCTCCAGGATCTCCTCGACACCGCCGGAGAGCAGCAGCCCCTTCTCGTCGGCCCGCGGCGGGTAGCCGAGGAAGAGCGACATCAGGAAGCGGTCGAGCTGCGACTCGGGGAGCGGAAAGGTGCCGTGGTACTCGAGCGGGTTCTGGGTGGCGAGGACGGTGAAGGGCTCGGGGAGCGGGAAGCGCTTGCGCTCGATCGAGACCTGCCGCTCGCTCATCGCCTCGAGGAGGGCCGACTGGGTCTTCGGCGTCGCGCGGTTGATCTCGTCGGCGAGGACGACGTTGGCGAAGATCGGCCCGGGGACGAACTCGAAGGCCTGCGCCTGCTGGTTGAAGATCGACACCCCGAGGATGTCCGAGGGCAGCAGGTCGCTGGTGAACTGGATGCGCTGGAACGACAGGCCGAGCGAGCGGGCGAGCGCCTGCGACAGCGTCGTCTTCCCCACCCCCGGCACGTCTTCCATCAGGATGTGCCCCTTGGCGAGCAGGCAGACCGCCGCCAGGCGGATCACCTCCCGCTTGCCGCGGATGACGCGGGCGACGTTCTCCTCGAGCAGACGGATGGTGTCGGCGGCCCGCGCCGGATCGGTGGTCTCGAGGATCAGGGGCTCCATACGGGCTCTACGCGACGGACTTGATGCCGGTTCGATGCCGGCCGATTCCGAGAGGTATACGGGTCTCCGGGCAGGCAGATCCAGGCCAGCATATCGGTGGTTGACTATGAGAACAAGTTGTACTTGAAGATCGCCCAGATCGCCGAGACGCCGTCCTTCCAGCCGATCTTCTTGCCCTCGGCGTAGGTGCGGCCGCGGTAGGTGATGGGGACCTCGTAGATCCGCGCCCCCTTCTTGACCACCTTGGCGGTGAGCTCGGGCTCGATGCCGAAGCGGTTGGACTGCAGGGTGAGGCCGTCGAGCACCTCGCGGCGGAAGACCTTGTAGCAGGTCTCCATGTCGGAGAGGTTCACGTCCGTCAGCATGTTGGACAGCATGGTGAGGAAGCGGTTGCCCAGCGAGTGCCAGAAGAAGAGGACCCGGTGAGGGCCGCCGAGGAAGCGCGAGCCGAAGACGACGTCCGCCTCGTCGGCGAGGATGGGGCGCAGCAGCTCCGGGTAGTCGGCGGGGTCGTACTCGAGATCGGCGTCCTGGATGAGGACGATGTCGCCGCCGGCGGCGGCGAAGCCGGCGCGGATCGCCGCCCCCTTCCCCTGGTTGACCGGCTGCTCGAGCAGTCGAAGAGGCCATTCGCCGCGCGCCACGATCTCGCGCAGCAGCTCGCGGGTGCCGTCGCTCGAGCCGTCGTCGACGACGATCATCTCGCGCTCGATGCCGTCCGGCAGCGGCGCCCGCGCCACTCGCCGGAGGAGGTCCTCGACCGTCGCACGCTCGTTGTACGCCGGGATGACGATCGATAGGCGCGGCATGGAGCGCAAGTCTATATGACGGCGGCAGCGGTCCTCGGCGCCGACCGCAGAGGCCCGGCGGCGAGCCGGGCCTCTGCGACGGCGGGTAACTGGCAGCGAGCGGAGAGCCTAGGGACAGGCCAGGGCGTCGGTGTCGGTCACCGCCGGGGCCGGCGGGCCGGAATAGTTGAAGTAGATCCGCTGGGCGCCGCCCGCGTTGTCGAAGACCTCGACGCGATAGAAGACGTTGGTCGTCGCGGCGGAGAAGATCCAGAACCGGTTGTTCAGGGAGCAGGCGTCGATCGCCTTGACCATCACCTCCCAGTTGTCGGGCGAGAAGAACCAGAAGAGGCCCGAGCCGGGGTTGGTGCAGGAGGCGACCGTCGCCGGCGACTCGCCGACGCCGGGCGGCCCGTTGCGGAAGCTCGCCTTGACCTGGAAACGGTCGAGCAGGCAGAGGTGCGACGAGGTGGTGGTGCAGGGCGGGCTGGTGGCGAAGTGAGCCGTGAAGGCGCCGCCGGCGAGAGTGCCGGTGAGGCCGTGGATCGGCTCGCCGCTGCCGTCGAAATTGTAGACGGCGACGAGGCCGGGGAGAGCGGTGGTGATCGGCACGTTGATGGCGGCGCGGATCTGCGCTTGCGTCCGCGCCACGTTCCAGATGCGCACCTCGTCGACGTTGATCGTCGGCACGCTGGGCATGTAGTCGGCGTCCTCGCCGATCCCGAGGGCGAAGCTGCTGGTGGTGAGCGGGCCGGTCTCGGCGAAGCTCTGGATCAGCTCGCCGTTGATGTAGTGGCGGCGGAAGGCGCCGTCGTAGGTGACGGCGACATGGGTCCACTGGCCGAGGGGGATGTCGCCGACCGTCTGCGCCGAGTTGACCCCCTTGATGTAGCTGCGCAGCTGGTTGCCGCAGATGCCGAGCCACCAGGCTTCCTTGTAGCCTTTGCCGGCGATCGTCTGGCAGCTGCCGCTGGCGATGTCGTGGATGACCCAGGCCTCGACGGTGATCTGGCCCGTCGGATTGAGGGCGGCGAACGGTGACACCAGGTAACCGGAATGGGTGCCGTTCGCCGTGATGAGGAAGCTCTTGTAGGGTTGGGCGCCCGCCGCCGCGGCGAGGAGCAGGCCGGCCAGGGTGGCGAGAGCGGCGCGGCCCGCCCGGCGGCCGGCTGGGAACGTGCGGCAGGATCGGTTCGGCATCGTCAGCATCGGTCTACTTTTCCTTAGGGATGGTTGGCTGAACACAGTCGGCTAGACACAGTTGTCGAAGGCGTCGGTGTCGGTGACCGCCGGCGCCGGCGGCCCGGCATAGTTGAAGTAGATCTTCTGCGTCCCGTTGGCGCCGTCCAAGACCTCCAGCCGGTAGTAGACGTTGGTGGTCGCGGCGGAGAACACCCAGAAGCGGCTGTTGACCACGCAGCCGTTGATCGCCTTCACCATCACCTCCCAGTTGTCGGGCGAGAAGAACCAGAAGAGGCCCGAGCCGGGGTTGGTGCAGGAGGCGACCGTCGCCGGGGTCTCGGCGGTGCCGATCGGGCCGTTGCGGAAGTGGGC
This sequence comes from uncultured Acidobacteriota bacterium, assembly GCA_963755825.1. Taxonomy (GTDB): domain Bacteria; phylum Acidobacteriota; class Thermoanaerobaculia; order Multivoradales; family UBA5704; genus DATBQN01. The sequence continues at coordinate 869,931 of CAVWLA010000003.1, forward strand.
CGTCACCTGGAAGTGGTCGAGCAGGCAGAGGGCGGTCGCGCTGGTGGAACACGGGAGGGGATCGATCGCGATGTGGCCGACGTCGGCGCCGCCGAAGAAGGCGCCGTTGTAGCCATGGATCGGCTCGGTGCCCGGCGGGTCGAAGTTGTAGACCGCGACGAGGCCCGGCTGCGCGGTGGCGATCGGCGTGTTGATGGCGGCGCGGATCTGCGCCAGGCTGCGGGCGACGTTCCAGATGCGGAGCTCGTCGACGAGAACCTGCGGCTGGTGGATGGAGTAATCCTCGTCGCTGCCGATGTCGAGCGGCTTGGTGCTGGTGGTGAGCGGCCCGGCGAGGGCCTGGGTCGGGCTGATCAGCTCGCCGTTGATGTAGTGCCGCACGGTGCTGCCGTCGAAGGTGACGGCGACGTGCGTCCATTCGCCGGGGGGGATGGCGCCGGCGGTGAACTGTGAGCTGGTGCCCTTGACGTAGGTGCGGAAGGTGTCGTCGCAGATCCCCAGCCACCAGGCCTCGGTGTAGCCCTTGCCGGCGATGTTCCGGCAGTTGCCGGCGGTCGTCGTCTGGTGGTAGACCCAGGCCTCGACGGTGAGCGCCGCGGTGGGATTGAGCGCCGGGTTGCTGGGGACCTGGAAGCCGCTGGCAGTCCCGGCGGTCTGCAGCAGGTAGAAGCGGAAGGGCTGCGCCCCGGCCGCCGTCGAAGCGAGCACCAGGCCGGCAAGGATCAACAGGGCGTCGCGGAATCTGCGCCGACCGTGGGCGCGCGGCTGGCCAAGCAGCAGAACGATGCGCTCGAGCATGATCTCCTCCATTCGTCGAGGTCGTGCGGCAAATGCTTCCTCTCTGCCGAGGGAAGCCGGTCGAAGGCGGCTCCGGACGTCCCGGACCCATCTCGTCAGTCATCCGGCGTTGGACGCTTCGCGGATGTTACCTGAGGTGCGCCGCGCGCACAGCATCCCGCCGTCGCCGCCGAGCTCGGCGGCCAGGGGCGTCAGATTGACCTCCCCATTTCCGTCCTCTACTATGGCGGGAGTAGCGGCGCATTCACGCCCCCCGACAGCGCGGCTCGCGACGAGCCGGTCGGGGCTCGATGCGCGCCAGAGGAGGCCGACCCGGGCCTCGAGGAGCGTTCACCCCCATGGCAGAAGCGAAGCAGGACCGTTTGAAGGCCGTCGACTCCGCGCTGGCGCAGATCGAGCGCCAGTTCGGCAAGGGCTCGATCATGCGCCTTGGCGCCAAGGAGCACCTGGCGATCGAGGCGATCCCCACGGGCTCGCTGTCGATCGACTACGCGATCGGCATCGGCGGCTTCCCGCGCGGCCGCGTCGTCGAGGTGTACGGACCGGAGTCGTCGGGCAAGACGACGCTCGCCCTCTCCGTCGTCGCCCAGGCGCAGAAGCGCGGCGGCATCGCCGCCTTCATCGACGCCGAGCACGCGCTCGACGCCGAGTACGCGCGCCGGCTGGGGGTCGACATCGACAACCTCCTCGTCTCGCAGCCCGACAACGGCGAGCAGGCGCTCGAGATCGCCGAGATGCTGGTGCGCTCGAACGCCGTCGACGTCGTCGTCGTCGACTCGGTCGCCGCCCTGGTGCCCAAGGCGGAGCTCGAGGGGGAGATGGGTGACTCGCACGTCGGCCTGCAGGCGCGGCTGATGTCGCAGGCGCTGCGCAAGCTCACCGCCATCGTCGCCAAGTCGAAGACCTGCCTCGTCTTCATCAACCAGATCCGCGAGAAGATCGGGGTGATGTTCGGCAACCCGGAGACGACGACCGGCGGCCGCGCCCTCAAGTTCTACTCCTCGGTGCGCATCGACATCCGCCGCATCGCCTCGATCAAGGAGGGCGAGGAGGTGACCGGCTCGCGCGCCAAGGTCAAGGTGGTGAAGAACAAGGTCGCCGCCCCCTTCCGCCAGGCCGAGTTCGACATCGACTACGGCGAGGGGATCTCGCGCATGGGCGAGCTCATCGACCTCGGCGTCGAGCACAAGCTGGTGGTCAAGAGCGGCGCCTGGTACAGCTACGGCGACCTCCGCGTCGGCCAGGGGCGCGAGAACTCGAAGCAGTTCCTGCGCGACAACCTCGAGCTCGCCGACGAGCTGGAGGCCAAGCTGCGCGAGAAGATGGGCATCCCGGTGACCACCCGCTCGACCGAGCTCGGCACCGCCGAAGCCTAGTTTCCAACTCGAACACCCGCCGGCACCGGACGCTCGCTCGCCGGTGCCGGCGGGCCTCGCACACGATCCCGCCGAGACCTGTCTCTCCAGCAGCCCTCGCAGCGTTTGATCTCGTCGCCGCGGCAGCGGTAGCCGGCGCCGCGACGCCGCGCGCCGCCGGCGGATCACGGCTTCACAGCTCTCCTCTCCCTCTGCAGCTGCGCCACGTAGGCGCTCTCCATCTGCGCCAGGTAGTCGCGGCAGCCGGCGGGATCGACGAACGGGTTGAGGGTCTCGCCGCCGCCGGCGGCCACCTTGGCGCGCGCCGCGGCGAGCCGGCTCGCCTTCTCGGCGAAGTGGAAGAACGAGCCGTGGGTGCCGAGGAAGACGTCGCAGGGGAGCGTCTTCATGAGCGCGAACGACCGCGCGTAGTCGCCGGCGATCCCCGGGTACTTGGCGTTGCCGACGAGGACGACGCCGGGGTTGACCGACATCGAGCCCATGAAAGCGACGCGGTAGCTCTTCCCCTTCTCCTCGACGGTCGTCGTCCAGGTGGTGCTGCCGGCGGTGTGTCCGGGGGTGAGGTGGGCGGTCATCACGGCGCCGCCGAGGGAGACGGTGTCGCCATCCTTGAGGATGCGGTCCGCCACCACCGGCGGGAAGGTCTTGCGGTCACCGAAGGCGAAGTCGCCGCGCCCGCCGCGGGCGAGGAGCAGCGCGTCCGCCGCGCTCACGGCGAGCGCGGAGCCGGTCGCCCGCTTGAGCTCGGCGAGCCCTCCGGCGTGATCGAGATGTGCGTGGCTGTTCAAGAGCGTCTTGACGTCCTTGAGGTGGAAGCCGAGGCGCTCGACGTTGGCCTCGATCTGCGCCGCCGTCTCGGCGAAGCCGCCGTCGAGGAGGATGAGCCCCTGGGGTGTGGCGAGGAGGTACGCGGTGACGTCGCTCGCCCCGACGTAGTAGAGGTTGCCGAGGATGCGAAACGGGGCGACCGGCCGGTTCGCGGCCCGCGACTCGGGGTCCGCCTGGGCGCCGGCGAGGGCGGGAACGAAGGCGAGGAGCGCGAGCGCGACGGCGAGAGCGCGGGGCCGGGGATGGCGCACGAGGGGTCCCTCCATGGACGGGCCTGAGCGACGAGGAGAGCACTCGGCCGCCCCGCGGGTCAAGGGCCGGCCGGCGGCCGGCGGAGCGCCTCAACGGCGGGGCGCGAGAGGCGGCGACGACACCCGCGAAACGACGGCTGGCTAGAAAGATTGGTTTCCGCTCTGGGTACTTTGCGTCGTCCTTCTCGACATAGGCGTCAGATTTTGAGTTGTTGGCGGGTGCTTGTCACGCTCGCTACGACAAGGAGCACTCAAACCCTTGCAAGCTGATCTGCGAAACAATTTGGCAGCAAGGAGACCGCGGTTGCTGACGCCCGAGCACGTCGATCCAGCCCTGACTCCCAAGGTCCAAGAGATCAATTGGCGCTCCTTTGAATACTACCCGAAGCTCGACCGCATCAAGAGGTACACCGAAGAGCACTACCTGGAGGAGATCCCGCTGCCGTGCGCCGCGAAGGTGGCCGGCATGGAGACCACCTACTTCTCCTCGTTCTTCCGCCGCAAAGTAGGAATCCGCTTCACCGACTGGCTGTGGTGCGTGCGCATCTCGCACGCCGTCCGCCTGCTCTCCAGCCGCGATCAGCCGATCGCGGCGATCGCTCTCGCCGTCGGCTTCAATGACCTGCGCACCTTCCAGCGCGCCTTCAAGCGGATCACCAACATGACCGCGCGCGAGTTCAAGGGACGCGTTCGACCGGCATGAGCTCGCGCAAGCAAAGCTTCGTTCCAGAAGGAGATCGACCATGAACCATCGTCGGCGCCAGCAACTCGTCAAAGCGACAGCCTTCGTCTTCGTCGCGGCCTCGAGCGTCGCCCTCCTCCGCGCGGTCGAGTCGGAGATCGGCCGCGAGGTCTCGATCCCTCGCCATCTCAAGAACGGCGAGGAGTACACCTTGCCGCTGCCGGAGCTCCTCGACTACGGCAAGAAGCTCTTCAACGCCAACTGGACCATCCAGGAGGGCGCCGGGCGGCCGCTCGCCAAGGGCACCGGCGCCGAGCTCTCCGACCCCAGCCGGCCGCTGGTCTTCCCGCGCAACTTCAATCGTCTCTCCGGCCCCGACGCCAACTCCTGCGCCGGCTGCCACAACGCGCCCTGGGGCGTGCCGGGCGGCAACGGCGACATCGTCACCAACGTCTTCGTGCTCGGCCAGCGCTTCGATTTCGCCACCTTCGATCCCAAGGACGAGGTCCCCACCGCCGGCTCGCACGACGAGCGCGGCAAGCTGACCGACTTCGACCACATGGCCGCCAGCCGCTCGACCATGGGCATGTTCGGCTCCGGCTACATCGAGATGCTGGCGCGCCAGATGACCGCCGAGATGCAGTGGATCCGCGACACCCTCCACCCCGGCGAGTCGCGCGCCCTGGTCACCAAGGGGATCTCCTTCGGCACCCTCTCCCGGCATGCCGACGGCCTGTGGGACACCTCGAAGGTCGAGGGGCTCTCCTATCCCAGCACCTACACCGAGAACGGCTACGCCATGCCGACCCTCGTCGTCCGCCCCTTCCACCAGGCCGGGGCGGTGATGTCGCTGCGCCACTTCACCAACACCGCGCTCAACCAGCACCACGGCATCCAGACCGCCGAGCGCTTCGGCACCGACGCGCGGCAGAACGTCGCCGAGCACTTCCGCACCGACCACGACGACGGCGACGGTTTCCCCAAGATGAGCCGCGCCGACGTCACCGCGCTCACCCTCTACCAGGCGGCGATGGCGGTACCCGGGCGCGTCATCCCGCGCAACCCGGAGATCGAGGCGGCGGTCACCAACGGCGAGCGCCTCTTCAGCCAGGTCGGCTGCGCCACCTGCCACGTGCCAGAGATGCCCCTCGATCACGACGGCTGGCTGTTCTCCGAGCCCGGACCCTACAACGTCTTCGGCAACCTGCGGGTAGGCCAGGCGGCGACCTTCGTGATGAACCTCAACAGCGCCCTGCTGCCGCCGCCGCGGCTGCAGGCCCACGACGGAGTCACCATGGTGCCCGCCTTCACCGACCTCAAGATCCACGACATCACCAGCGGCCCCAACGATCCCAACCGCGAGCCGCTCGACATGCTGCGCGTCAAGGACTCCGAGATGTTCTTCGCCGACCAGGAGTTCTTCTCCGGCAACAGCCGGTTCATCACCCGCAAGCTGTGGGGAGTCGCCAGCAAGTCCAACTTCTACCACCACGGCAAGTACACGACGATGCGCGAATCGATCCTGGCGCACGCCGGCGAGGCGCAGGGCTCGACCGACAAGTTCAAGGCGCTCTCCGAATACGAGCGGAACTGCGTCATCGAGTTCCTGAAGACCCTGCAGGTGCTGCCGCCGGGGACGGAATCCCTGGTCGTCGACGAGAACTACCGGCCGCGCTGAGGCGGGCCGGACACTCATAGCCAGAAAGGACCCACCATGCGCTGTCTCAAGCTCGTTCCGTGCGTCGCGACCCTCGCCCTCCTCGTCGGCGCCGTGCTGCCGGCGGTGGCGGACGTCGGTCCCGCCATCAACCCCTCGATCTACAAGGTTCCCGCCGGCGCCAAGACCATCAACGTCGACTGCGACGCGCAGCAGACGCTCGCCAGCGCGCTCGCCGACAAGTCGGGAGCCGATCTCAACATCGTCTTCTCCGGCACCTGCAAGGAATACGTCTACATCAGCCGCGACGGCGTCGCCATCCGCGGCAAGGACGCCTCCGCCACCATCGGCGGGGCGATCGAGATGACCGCCGCCAAGCGCATCCTGCTCGAGAACTTCACCTGCCGCGACAACACTCAGCTCGAGGCCTGCATCAACGCCCTCCTCGGCTCGAGCGTCACCATGCACAACATCAAGATCTTCAACTCGTCGGTGCGCGGCCTCCTCGTCTTCAACTCGGCGGCGCTCATCGAGGGGCTGACGATCGACAAGACGGTGTCGACGTCGATCCTCATCCGCGGCTCGCACGCGCGGATCGAGGGCGACCTGACGATGAGCAACACCATCGAGGGCTGCCTGGTCGTCGACAGCGCCTCGAACGTCTTCAGCAAGAGCGCCACGATCAACGCCCGCGACTGCCTGGCCGGCATCCTGGTGCAGAGCAACTCGTCGTTCGAGGGTCCGTTCGGCACCTTGAACCTCAACCACAACACCTTCGCCGGCCTGGCGCTGATCACCCACGGCACCTTCTCCTACGGCGGCTCGGTGATCGCCAAGAACAACGTCCAGGCCGGGCTCTTCGTCGACGAGGGGTCGGTCTACTCGCCCTTCTCGAACCTCGTCGACACCTCGACGCTGACCCTCGAGAACAACGGCTACGCCAACGTCTATGCGACGCGCGGCTCGATCGTCGAGCTGTCAAACGTCAACTCGATCACCGGCGCCACTTACGGCGTGTGGGCCGACACCGCGACGCTGCGCATCGGCCACACCAAGATCAGCGGCAACAAGACCGCCGACATCCGCCTGCAGTTCGGCAGCAACGCGACATTCCTCGCCGGCTCGAGCATCGGCACCGTGAGCTGCGACGGCAGCCAGCTCATCCGCGGCGAGTCGAAGGGCTGCACGACCTCGGACACCACCAAGTCCGACGCCGTGAAGCCGGCCAAGAAGTGAACGAGGCGCCCTTCCAGGCCGTCTTGACGCCGTTGCAGAGAGGCACTCTCGAAGCCGTGGTGGATCGCATCCTCCCCGCCGGCCGCGGTCCCGGCGGCGCCGCGACCGGCGCCGCCGTGAGCTTCGAGGGCGCCCTCGCCGCCCCCTTCTTCGGCGGCATGCGGCCGGCGATCGAGCAGGCCCTCGACTGGCTCGCGGCGCGCGCCGGGGAGCTCCACGGCCGCGCCTTCGCGGCCTGCGAAGCGGGCGATCAGGACGCGCTGCTGCGCGGGCTCGAAGAGGCTCCCAGCCCCTGGCTGCGGTTCGTCTTTCGCTCGCTCATCGAGCTCAGCGTCGAAGGCTTCCTCGGCGATCCCGTGCACGGCGGCAACCGCGGATTCCAGGGTTGGACCGCCGCCGGTCTCGCGGCCGCCGACGTGCGCTCGGGCCGCTGCCTGAAGGCGCGACAGGTCTGATGGCGAGCGCCGTCCACGACGCCGTCGTCATCGGCAGTGGGGCGGGAGGCGGTCCGCTGGCGGCCCGCCTCGCCGAGGCCGGCTGGAAGGTGCTGCTGCTGGAGAAGGGGCCGCTGCGCCAGCGCCAGGAGTACACCGCCGACGAGGTGGCGATCACCCGCCGCGACTTCTTCATCCCCTCGCTCGCCAGCGACCCGCACGTGCTGGTGACGGCCGACAGCCCGTACCCGCAGCCGACCTACCTCGGCTGGGTCGGCAACTCGGTCGGCGGCGGCACGGTGCGCATGGGCGGCTTCCTCTACCGCTTCCATCCGGCCGACTTCAGCATGGCGAGCCGCTACGGCGCCTACCAGGCGCTGGCGGACTGGCCCTACGGCTACGACGAGCTCGAGCCGTACTACACCCGCGCCGAGTGGGAGTCCGGCATCTCGGGCGCCGCCGGCGCCAACCCGTTCGACGGGCCGCGCTCGGCGCCGTATCCGCTCCCGCCGCTCGACTCGCATCCGCTCTCCGCCGACCTCGAGGCGGCCTGCCGCCGGCTCGGCTGGCATCCGTTCCCGACGCCGCGGGCGGTGCTCTCGCGCCCCTACCAGGGGCGGCCGGCCTGCTCTTACTGCGGCTTCTGCGGCGGCTTCGGCTGCAGCACCGGCGCCAAGTCGAGCGTGCAGGAGACCTACGCGGCGCGCGCGCTCGCCACCGGCAACTGCACGCTGCAGACCGAGGCCATGGTGCGCGAGGTCACCGTCGGCGCCGGCGGCGAGGCGACCGGCTGCATCTATCTCGACGCCGAGGGCAACGAGCACGCGGTGCGCGCCCGCATCGTCTGCGTCAGCTGCTCGGCGGTGGAGAGCGCGCGGCTCCTCCTGCTCTCGAAGTCGGCGCAGTTCCCCGACGGCCTCGCCAACGGCTCCGGCCTCGTCGGCCGCAACCTGCAGTTCCACGGCTTCTCGAACGGACGGGCGCGCTTCCACTACGACCGGCATCCCGACAAGCCGCTGCGCGACCCCCACCCCTTCCTCGACTGCTCGCTCGCCGACCACTACTTCCTGCCCGAGGAGGTCTCCGACCTGCCGAAGGGCGGTCTCATCCGTTACGGTCTGCCCGCCGCCAGCCCGATCGCCGCGGCGCTGCGCGCCGCCGAGGAGGGTCCGGCGCTGCTCTGGGGGAGCCGCCTCCAGGAGCGCCTCCGCGAGTATTTCCACGACTACCTGACGGTCGACTTCGAGGTCTTCCACGACTTCATCCCCAACGACGGAACCTTCGTCGAGCTCGACCCCGAGGTCCGCGACCGCTGGGGCCTGCCGGTGGCGCGCATCCACCTCGACGTCCCCGAGCACCACCGCACCGCCGGCCGCTGGCTGGTCGACCGCGCCCTCGAGGCGCTGGCGGAGATGGGCGCCGACGAGCTGCAGCCGGAGGAGATCGGCGAGAACGCCCCCTATCTCGTGCACGGCACCTGCCGCGCCGGCATCGACCCGGCGCGCTCGGTGCTCGACCCCCACTGCCGCTCCCACGAGGTGCGCAACCTGTTCGTCGTCGACGGCAGCTTCATGCCGACCTCGGGCGGCGCGGCACCGACCTTGACCATCCTCGCCAACAGCCTGCGCACCGCGGACCACCTGCTCGCCTGCGCCAAGGCGGGCACCCTCTGAGCGGGCGGCCGGCGATGCGGAGCGGAGCGATGCCCAGGTTCCCGGTCGAGCAGTGGACGCTCGCCAACGGCCTCCACGTCGTCGTGCAGCCGGACGCGGCCTCGCCCCTCGTCGCCTCGCAGATCTGCTACCGCGCCGGCTCGCGCTGGGACCCGGAGTCGCGCTCCGGCCTCGCCCACCTCTGCGAGCACCTCACCTTCGAGGGGCCGAGCGGCGGCTCAGATTCGAGCTTCGCGGGCAGGATCGAGAGCGTCGGCGGCTCGACGCAGGCGGTGACGACGACCGACCGGCTCTCCTATTCGGCTATCTTCCCCCGCCGCGAGCTCGCCGCGGTGCTGGCGATCGAGGCGGAGCGCATGTCCTCGCCGCCGCGGGCCGCCGACTGCGAGGCGCTCGAGATCCAGCGCCGGGTGCTGCTCGAGGAGCTCCACGAGCGCTCGCTGCAGCGGGCGCGGGCCGGGGCCTTCGAGCAGATCCACCGGCTGCTCTACCCGCCCGGCCACCCCTATCACCGGCCGCCGGCGGGCGAGCCGGACGGCATCCGCGCCGTCACCGCGGAGGAGGTCGAGGCGTTCGCCGCGGCCCACCTCGTGCCGCAGAACGCCGTCCTCGTCTTGACCGGGGATCTGTCGGTCGACGAGGCCGCCGAGCTGGTGCGGCGGGCCTTCGAGGAGCTGCCCGCGGCCGCCTTCGCGCCGCCGCCCGCTTCTCCACCGCTGCCGCCGCCCGCGGCCGCCGGCGAGCGGCACCTCGCCATCCCCTCCGCCGTCGCCCAGGCCCAGGTCTACCTCGCCTGGTCGGTGCCCGGGTTCGGCCGTGACGGCTGGCACCTCGCGGCGCTCCTCATGCGCGGGCTCGCCGCCGGGCGCTCCAGCCCGCTGGCGCGCGAGCTGGTCGAGGCGGCCGGGCTGGCCGATGAGGTCCACCCCTACCTCGTCACCATGTGCGACGCCAGCACGCTGGTCTTCGCCGCCGTCGGCGCCCGCGGCGTCGACGGCCCGCGGCTGGAGCGGGGGCTGCTCGACGCCGTCGAGCGGCTGCTCTCCGGCGGCCTCTCGGCGGCGGGGCTCGAGCGGGCGCACAAGAAGGCACTCAGCGACCACTACTTCGCGGTGCAGCGGCTGGAGTGGCGGGCCGACCTCCTGGCATCGCTCGCCTGCCACCTCGGCACCCCCGAGCGGCTCGAGGACGAGCCTCGCTACTACGCGGAGCCCGAGGTCGAGGCTCTCGCCGCCTTCGCCGCCGGACTCTGGCAGCAGGCGGATCGAGCTCTCCTCTCCTTCGTACCGGCAGGAGCGGCGTCATGACGCCGGGAGCCTGTCCGGCCGTCCAGCCGCCGCTGGGTTGGGAGTGGCCCGTCATCGCCGGCGCCCGCAGGACGCTGGCCAACGGCCTGCGCGTCATCCAGGCCGAGAACCACACGGTGCCGCTGGTCTGGATGACCTGGATCAGCCGCGGCGGCGTCGAATGGGAGCCCGCCGAGCTCGCCGGCCTGGCGACCTTGACCGTCGTCCTCCTCCGCGAGGGCACCGCCCGCCGCAGCGGCCGCCAGATCACCGAGGAGGTCGACGATCTCGGCGCCGATCTGGTGGCGGGCGGCGACTGGAGCAGCGCCTTTCTCACCCTCGAGCTGCTCTCCGCCGACCTCGCGGCGGGCACCGATCTGCTGCTCGACATGGCCTTGGGGGCGACCTTCCCGGCGGCCGCGCTCGACGGCAAGCGGCAGCGCCGGCTGGCCGAGCTGGCGCGCCGCCGCCGGCAGCCGCGCGCCATCGCCGACGACGAGTTCGCGCGCGCCGTCTACGGCGGCACGCCGTACGGCCGCCCGCAGCTCGGCACCGCCGAGAGCGTGCAGCGGATCGGCGCGGCGGACGCGGCGGCCTTCCACGCGGCGCACTACCGGCCGGCGACCTCCTGCCTGGTGATGGTGGGGAGCTTCGACAGCGAGGAGACGGCGGAGCGCCTGGGCGCCCTGGCGCTGCCGCAGACTGACCGAGAGCCCGCCGCCGACAGCGCGACGCTGCCGCCCGCTTGGACTCCGACCTGGACGCCGGCCGCAGGACCGGAGGGCGGCATCCGCCTCGTCGACGTGCCGCGGGCGGCGCACACCGAGCTCCGCGTCGGCCACGCCGCGCCGCCGCCGCCGGCCGCGGACCTGCCGGCGCTCGGCGTGCTCAACGCGGTGCTCGGCGACGGCCCGTCGAGCCGCCTCTCGGCCAGCCTGCGCCAGCGCCAGGGCCTCACCTACGACGTCCGCAGCAGCTACGCGGCGCGCCGCGGCGGCGGCCTCTTCGCGGTGGCGACGAGCGTCGCGAGCGACGCCGCCGGCGCCGCCCTCGCCGCCATCGAGCGGGAGATCGAGCGCCTGCGCACTGAGCTGGTGCCGGCGGCCGAGCTGGCGCAGGTCAAGCTCCGCCTGCTCGGCGCCGGGCTGCGCCAGCTGCAGAGCATCCAGGGGATGGCGGGAGCGCTCGCCCCGGCAGCCCTCGCCGCCGAACCCGAGCCCGATCTCGAAACCGCGCGGCGAGCGCTCGCCGCCGTCGACCCGGAGGCCCTGCGCGAGCTCGCTCGCCGCCACCTCCACCCCGAGCGCCTGGTCGCCGTCGCCGTCGGGCCGGCCGCCGCGCTGCAGTCGAATCTCAGGGCGGCCGGACCAACCCTCCGGCTGCCGAGCGTCTCGCCATCAGCTGAGCTCGTAGGGGGCGCAGCCTGATCCGCACAAATCCACAACGAGGGGAGGTGAAAGCATGGACAACGAGACCTTCGTCGAGATCGACGTTCTGATCGACGACGCCGCCGAGCTCGCCGCCGAGGCGGTTTGCGCGTGCGGCTGCGGCATGACCTGCAACTGCATCATCATCACCAAGACCTAGCTTTGCGATTTGCAGCAAGCGCCCGTGGATAGACGGGCGAGCGGTGAAGGCTAGCCCCCTACGTTTGATTTTGCAAGATGTGAGCAAGTAACCGGAGGAGCGATGATCGAGTTTCCGCGGCTGAAGACGTTCCTATCCATTTTCCCGCTCTCCGCCACCACCTGGGGGCTGCGCGGCGGCACCGACGAGCTGTGGCGGATGCGGCTGACCGACGAGCGTGCGATCAAGGCGTTCGGCGCTCTCCTCCCCTACCTCAACGGGGAGACGGCGAGCGCCGACATCCTGCGCGCGGTCGAGGCCGCCGGCATCCACCCCGGCGCCGCGGCGGCCGTCCTCAAGCAGCTCGAGGACTCGTCGCTGCTCGAGGAGGCCGACCCGAGCGGCCTGGGCGACGACGAGGTCGCCCAGTACGCGGATCAGATCCGCTGGTTCTCCCGCTTCACCCAGCAGGGCGGCGCCAAGTTCCAGGCGGCGCTCGGCAGGAGCCGCGTCGGCCTCGTCGCCGACGGCTCCCTCGGCGAGAGCACCTACAGGCGGCTGGCGGAGGCGGGCTTCGGCGAGGTGGTCATCCTCACCTCCCAGCCGGAGAAGGCCGCCGCCTGGATCGCCAGCGTCGCCGGCCGGCGGACGCGGGCGACGGTCCTCCCGCTCGACCGCGACGACCTCTGGCCCGCCGCCGCCGGCGAGCTGCCGCTCGTCCTCGTCGTCTGCCAGGAGGCGCACGACCCCCTGCTCATGGAGAGCGTCGACGCGCTGTCGAAGCGGCGCCGCATGCCGTGGATGCTGCTGCGCAACCTCGACCTCCAGGAGGGCTGGGTGGGGCCGCTCTTCGTCCCCGGCGAGACCGCCTCCTATCTCAGCCTCGAGGCGCGCCTGCGCAGCAACCTCCCCTGCTTCCCGGAGTACGTCGCCTTCGACAAGCACGTGCGCGCCAGCGAGCCGCCGCCGGCGCTCGGCGGCTTGAACGCCGCCTTCGACCTGCTGGCGAGCATCGCCGTCCTCGAGCTCATCAAGTTCGCCACCGAGATCCGCGTGCCGCAGCTCCTCGGCAAGTTCCTCACCGTCAACCTGTGGACCTGGGAGACCGAGATGCACGAGGTGCTGCGCCTGCCGGCTCTCGACCGCGACGACGCGTCGCGCCCCGTGGTCTTTCCCTGGAAGGTCGTGAGCCATGAAGACGGCGCTACCAAACCCGGTCGAGGTTGAGCTCCGGGACGTTCCGCCGAGCGATCTGGCGGAGTCGATCCGGCGCGGCAGCCGTCTGATCTCGTCGAAGGTCGGCCTCTTCCGGCGGGTCGTCGAGACGCGCTATCAGGCGCAGGATCCGATCGTCTTCTCCTCGGGGGTGCTGCCGGCGGACCTCACGCGCATCCTCCCCAACGGCCAGTCGCTCAAGGCCGGCGGCGCCGGCGACTCCGCGGCGACGGCGCTGATGTCGGGGATCGGCGAGGCGGCGGAGCGCTACTGCGGCTGCTTCTACGACCGCGACGACGTCGTCGTCGGCAGCTTCGCGGAGCTCGCCGAGCACGCCGTGCACCCGGACCCGCTGCGCCTTTTCTCGCGCCAGCAGATCGAGAGCTTCGGCCCCGGCGGCCCCGACTACTTCGACGAGAGCTCGCGCATCGGCTGGGTGTGGGGCTACTCGCTCAACGAGCGCCGCCCGCGGCTGGTCCCCGCCTGCCTGGTCTATCTCAACTACCTGCCGGAGGCGGACGAGGCGCGGATCGGCATCAACGCCTCGACCGGCCTCGCCGCCGGCTCGACGCGCGAGGAGGCGATCCTCGGCGCCCTCTTGGAGATCGTCGAGCGCGACGCCTTCACCCTCGCCTGGATGCACCGCCAGGCCGGCCGCCGGATCGAGATCGACGACCCCGAGATGCAGCGCACTCTCGACGTGCGGCTGTCGGCCGATCGCCCGAGCGTCGACCTGCAGATCTTCGACATCACGACCGACGTGCCGATCCCGGTCGTCTTCCTGGTGATGAAGCGGCGGGCCGAGTTCGGCCCCGTCGTCTGCGTCGCCACCGCCTCGCGGCTGTCGCCGCGGGGGGCCATCCACAAGTGCATCCAGGAGGCGGGGCAGGCCTTCCCCTACTTCCGCTATCTCCTCGACACCGAGCGCGACTGGCAGCCGGCGGCCGACTACTCGAACATCAGCAACTTCGACTACCACTGCCTCCACTACCTGCGGCGCCCCGACCGCGTCGGCGCGGCCTTTTCGTTCTGCGACGAGTGCACCGAGCGCGTGGCGCTGTCGGCGCTGCCCGACCACTCGACCGGCCGCGTCCTCAAAGACATCGAGTACTGCGTGGCGCGCCTCGACGAGGCCGGCTACAGCGTCATCGTGAGCGACGTCACGACGCCGGAGGTCGCCCAGGTCGGCATGTCCGTCGTGCGCGTCATCGTACCCGGCCTGGTGCCGCTCCACGGCCACCACAGCTTCCAGTTCCTCGGCGTCAACCGCCTCCACGAAGCGCCGCAGCGGCTGGGCTGGGACCGCCGCGGCTGGACGCCCGCGAGCGGCCTCAACCCGTTTCCTCACCCGTTCCCATAGGCCGAAAGGAACCACTCGCGATGGAGAAGAGCGGCCGCCAGGTCCGACCCGAACCGACGAGGAGCGCCGGCAAGCTCGCGCTCGCAGCCAAGGATTCGCTGGCTCAGATCTTCCACGAGAACACCAAGCACGGCCCGATGACCGGCCGCGCCTACGCGGCGTGGATCGTCAACTTCACCCGCTCGCACCGGGCGCAGCTGACCAGCGATCAGCCGTACAAGACCTACAGCCTGATGGAGCGCGTCGCGCTGCCGGCGGTGGACGCCGCGAGCGAGCTCGAGCGGACGATCGCCGAGCGCCGCTCGGGACGCGCCTACTCGGGCGAGCCGCTCGGCCTCGAGGAGCTGGCGCGCCTCCTCTTCTTCACCTACGGGCGCACCGACCGCCAGGGCTACTTCCGGGCGGTGGCCTCGGCCGGCGCGGTGTTCCCCCTCGAGCTCTACGTCGTCGCCCTGCGGGTCGACGGTCTCGAGCCGGGCGTCTACCACTACGGCGCCGAGAGCGGCAGCCTCGACGTGGTGAAGCCGGGGAACCATCTCGACACGCTCAAGGCGGTCCTCGCCTGGGACGGCATCGACCTCGACAACGCCGCCATGGCCCTGGTGATGACCGCGGTCTTCCGCCGCAACAGCGTCAAGTATCTCGACCGCGGCTACCGCATGGTCCTCGTCGAGGCCGGCGAGGCGGCGCAGAACCTCTGCCTCCTCGCCACCTCGATGGGGCTCGGCGCCTGTCTCCTCGGCGGCTTCCGCGACGACCTGCTGAGCGACCTCCTCGACGTCGACGGCGTCGACGAGGCTCCCCTGGTGCCGGTCCTGCTGGGGCGCCCGGCGCCTGCCGCCGCGGTGCCGCCGAAGAGCCCGGCGGCCAAGGGCTGAGGCGATGAGAGGACCTGAGATCCAGAGCGATGACCGGCCGCGGAGGCCGGAGATTTCCATTCGAACGAGTTCGTAGGGGGAACGGCCTGCAGAGCACCATTCCACAACGGAAGGAGGTGAAAGCAAAATGAACGAGACGTTTGTCGAGATCGATGCCCTGATCGATGACGCCGCCGAGCTCGCCGCCGAGGCGGTCTGCGCTTGCGGCTGTGGCATGACCTGCAACTGCATCATTCTGACCCCGACGAAGCCCGTCGCCGACGCCTAGATTCCAGGTGTCGTCAACGTGCCCACCGATCGATGAAAGATCGCGACGCAGGCCGTCCCCCTATGTCGGATTCGCAGTCGGCTCGAGGCGAGGAGGCTGGTGAGCAGCGAAGGAGAAGGCGAAGGAATGAGTGGGAGCGACATGAGGAGGGACCGGCACCTGGTGCCGGCGGTTTCTTGCAATCGACCGAGCTCGTAGGGGGCGAGGTCTGGTTCGAGTGATTCCACGCCGGAAGGAGGTGAAAGCAAAATGAACGAGACGTTTGTCGAGATCGAGGTTCTGATCGACGACGCCGCCGAGCTCGCCGCCGAGGCGGTCTGCGCTTGCGGCTGCGGCATGACCTGCAACTGCATCATCTTGACGCCCGACACGACCCGCAACGCGTAAATTTGACAGATAGCGAACAATGAGCGCGATCCGGGCCAGCCCCCTACGTTTGAGATTGCAGTCGGAGCAGAAGTTGGGAAGCGAGGCGGATTCGTCGGGGTCGGCCGGACGCCATCAGAGGAGAGAACGGCGACCGGCCGAGAGAGACACGAGGAGCACCGGCACGGCTTGCCGGAGGTACCCAGGTGACCGATCTCGTAGGGGGAGCGGGCCTGTGGCGCGACATTCCACACCGAAAGGAGGTGAAAGC
This sequence comes from uncultured Acidobacteriota bacterium, assembly GCA_963755825.1. GTDB lineage: Bacteria > Acidobacteriota > Thermoanaerobaculia > Multivoradales > UBA5704 > DATBQN01. The sequence continues at coordinate 886,076 of CAVWLA010000003.1, forward strand.
ATGAACAACGAGACCTTCGTCGAGATCGACGTTCTGATCGATGACGCCGCCGAGCTCGCCGCCGAGGCGGTTTGCGCTTGCGGCTGTGGCATGACCTGCAATTGCATCCTTTTGCCGCCGCCGACTCAAAACGCGTAACACTGACAGGCAATAGACAGGCCCGTCGATGACGGGCATCGCGCTGCAGGCCGTCCCCCTACGTCGTAGTCGCCGTCGAGCCACGGCGGCAGTGCAGTCGGATCGCAAGAGAGCAGCGGAGAGCGAGGAGGCCGGAGAGAGATGATCGAAGGATGCGCCAGCCGGATGGAGCGGGAGCCGGCGTGCTGAGGCACCCCAAGCTCAAGGGCCACGTCACCCTCTTTCCGCTCTCGCCGGCGCGCTGGCGGGTGAGCGGCGGCGCCGACGAGCTGTCGCGCATCGAGCTGCGCAATGAGCAGGCGATCGCCGCCTTCTCCCGCCTGCTGCCGCTGCTCGACGGGCGCCACGAGGCGGCGAGCCTGATCGTGCGGCTGGCGGACGAAGGGGTGAGCCGGGCCGCCGTCGAGGCTCTCCTCAACCACCTCGAGCGCGCCGGCCTGCTCGAAGAGGCGGACGATCACGGCCTGGCGGCGGACGAGGTGGAGCGCCACGGGCAGCAGATCCGCTTCTTCTCCCGCTTCACGTCGGAGGGGGGCGCGAAGCTCCAGGCGCAGCTCGGCCGCAGCCGCGTCGCCGTCGTCGACGGCGATTCGGGCCGGCTGGCCGAAGAGATCTCGCGCGCCCTCCTCGCCGCCGGCATCGGCGCCGTCGAGGTGCTGCCCGCGCTGGCGCCCGCGCCGGCCCCACCGGCCGCAGCCGAGCCGGCCGACGCCGCCGGCGCCGCCGGCGTCGTCTTCCTGCCGCCGGCGGCCGCCGAGCCGGCCCCGCGCGCCCACCCCTGGCGCGAGGCGCTCGCCGCGCGGCCGGCCGAGCGCCCGGATCTCATCGTCGTCTCGCAGCAGGCGCACGACCCCGTGCTGCTCGAGGCGATGGACGAATACGCCAAGCAGACCCGCACCCCGTGGCTGCTGGTGCGCCTCCTCGCCGCCGAGGAGGGCTGGGTCGGCCCGCTCTTCGTGCCCTTCGACACCGCCTCCTACGTCAGCCTCGAGGCGCGCTGGCAGGCGAACCTTTCGCACCTCGACGACTACCGCTCGCTCGGCGACTTCGTCCGCCAGAGCGGCCGGCCCGCGGCGGCTTGTGGCGGCCTGGCGCCCGCCTTCCTCGTCCTCGCCGGCATCGCGGCGACCGAGGCGGTCAAGTTCCTCTCCGGCTACGCCGTGCCGCAGCTCGCCGGCCGCCTCCTCACCATCCACCTCGGCAGCTGGGCGACCGAGCTCCACGACGTGCTGCGGGTGCCCCATCTCGAGCGGCCCGCTGCCGAGCCCCTCGACTTCCCCTGGCAGGAGAGCGATCCGGCGTGACGGCGACGACCGCGGCCCTTCTGCACCCGGCACCCCAGCCGCCGCCCGGCCTGCGCATCGCCCTCCGCGAGGTCGCCCCCACCGACGCGCGCGAGACGCTGCGCCGCGCCAGCCGCCTGGTGTCGCGCCGCGTCGGCATCCTGCGGGCGGTGGGGCCGGCGGTCACCTACGCGCAGGATCCCGCCGTCTTCTCGACCGGCACGGTCTCCTCCCAGCTCTCGATCTCGGAGCGCATCGCCAACCCCAGCAAGGCGGGCGGCGCCGGCGAGACGCTCGAGGTGAGCCTCGCCGCGGCGATCGGCGAGGGGGTCGAGCGCTACGCCATGCTGTTCTACGACAAGGCGCGGATGATCCTCGCCTCCCGCCGCGAGCTGGGGGAGGCGGGGGTCTCGCCCGATCTCCTGCGCCTCCACTCGCGCAAGCAGAGCGAGCGCCCCGAGCACGGCGGCCTCGCCTACTTCGACGACGACACCCGCCTGCGCTGGACCTGGGGCTGGTCGCTCACCCACGACCGGCCGCGCCTGGTGCCGGCGACCCTCGTCTACCTGGGCTACGACGGCGGCGCCGACGAGGCCGTCATCGGCTCCAACGCCTCGACCGGCCTCGCCGCCGGCCTCACCCGCGAGGCGGCGATCCTCTCCGGCCTCTACGAGGTCGTCGAGCGCGACGCCTTCGCGCTCAGCTGGCTCTATCGCCGCGTCCGCCGCAGGGTGGCGGTCGACGACCCGGCGCTCGCCGCCAGGCTGCGGAGCGCCTTCGCCGTCGGCCGCCCCGACGTCAGCCTCGACCTCTTCGATCTCACCTCGGACATCCCGGTCACCGCGGTGCTCGCGGTCCTCCGCCGGCCGGGGGAGAACGGCCGCGCCCTCTGCCTCGGCGCCGCGGCGCGCCTCTCCCCACAGGCGGCCATCCGCAAGAGCCTCCTCGAGCTCGGCCAGGGGATGCCCTACCTGCGCAGCCTGGCCGTCCAGCTCAAGGACTGGGTGCCGGCGGCCGACCACTCCGATCTCATTTCGTTCGACCATCACTTCATGCTCTACAACCGGCGGCCGGACCTCGCCGCCGAGGCTCTCGCCTTCTACGACGCCGCCGGCGAGGAGCCGCTGTCGGCGCTCGCCGACCGCTCGACGGGCGGGCTCAAGGGCGATGTCGAGCGCTGTGTCGATCTCATCGCCCAGGCCGGCCACGAGGTGATCGTGGTCGATCTCACGACACCCGATCTCGCGGAAGCCGGCTTCTCGGTGGTGCGCATCCTGGTGCCCGGGCTCATCCCGCTGCACAGCGTCCACGACCTGCCCTACCTGGGGATCGCCAGGCTGCGCGAGCTGCCCTGGCGGAGCGGCTGGGTGCCGCGCGACCGCGACCCCCTCCAGGCCATCAACCCGCTGCCCCATCCGTTCCCTTAAGAGAGAGCGCCCGCATGCTCTTCCGCTACGAAGGCCGCCACTTCAAGAGGTTCGCGCGCACCGGGCGCCTGGAGTCCGCGAGCGAGGGCTCGATGCTCTGCGAGATCTTCCACGAGAACTCGAAGATCACCCCCCTGAGCTCGCCGGCGGCGCGCGCCGAGGTCGCCCTCGCGGCGCGGGCCGCCGCCAAGATGCCGGCGCCGCGCCACCCGCGCAAGGTCCACAGCTTCGGCGAGGCCGTCGCGCTCCCCGACACCTGGCCGCCGGAGGGCGCCCTCGAGCGGGCGATCGCCGCGCGCCGCTCGGCGCACGCCTTCTCCGGCGAGGCGGTGACGCGGACCGAGCTCGGCCGGCTGTTGCGTTATTCTTACGGCACGACAGATGCCGTCCGCGGATCGCGCGCCGTGGCCTCCGCGGGAGCTCTCTATCCGCTGGAGGTCTATGCGGTGGCGTGGAACGTGGAAGGGCTGGAGCCGGCCGTGTACCACTACGATCCGCCGTCCCACCGGCTCGACGTCGTCGAGCGGGGCGACTTCCTGCCCGCCCTCTCGCGCTGCCTCTGGCTGGACGGCATCGACGCCGGCAAGGCCGCCCTCGCCGTCGTCATCACCGCCTTCTTCGTCCGCTCGACGATCCGCTACCGCGAGCGCGGCTACCGCATGGTCCTCATGGAGGCCGGCGAGGTCGCCCACGGCCTCGGCGTGCTGGCGACGGCGATGGGCCTCGCCAGCTGCGCCGTCGCCGGCTTCATCGACAACGATCTCTCGCGGCTGCTCGGCGCCGACGGCTTCGCCGAGGCGGCGCTGCTGCCGCTGATCGTCGGCCGCGGCGTCCCCGAAGCGGACGCTCCGGACGCTCCGGGCGAGACGGACCGCGCCGCGCGAGCGGCGGCAACGCCCGCAGCCACCTCGGGCACTACAACAAAGGGAGGATGACTCGATGGGGATCGGCAGCGCAGCGCGCTCGCTCAGGGAGGCCGCCCGCCGGTTCGGGCGCCACAAGTCCATCTTCGGCGTCGCCGTGCTGACGCTCGCCCTCGGCATCAGCCTCTGCACGACGATGTTCTGCGTCCTCTACGGCGTCATCCTGCGGCCGCTCTCCTACGGCGACAAGCAGCGCCTGCTGGTGGCCTGGGCGGGCTACGAGGGGGGCGCCACCGAGCGCGACACCTTCGACGGCCAGGCGCTCGCCGAGTGGCGCCAGGCGGCGCACACCATCGACGGCCTGGCGGCGTTCCGCTACACCCAGTTCACCCTGCTGCAGCGCGGCGACCCGACCGATCTCGAGGCGTCCTACGTGTCGCCGGAGCTCTTCTCCGTCCTCGGCGCCAAGGCCCAGGTCGGCGGCGTCTTCTCGCCGCAGCTCGCCAAGGCCGAGCGCGGCAAGGTGGTGGTGCTCAGCCACTGGCTCTGGCGGCAGCGCTTCAACTCCGATCCCGCCGTCGCCGGCAAGGGCGTCGATCTCGGCGGCACCATCTACACCATCACCGGCGTCATGCCGGAGGACTTCGACGTGCCGAGCGCCGAGGTCGCCCTCTGGGCGCCGCTGCCGGACGCCGCGAATCAGGCGAGCGTGCGCAACCTGATGCTGATCGGGCGGCTGCGGCCGTCCACCCCGATGGCGGCGGCGCAGGCCGAGTCCAACGGCATCGCCAAGCGGCTCGCCGCCGAGCACCACGACACCGACGCCGGCATGCGCATCCACCTGGTGCCGTTCTTCGACGAGCTGGTCAAGGACTCGCGGCCGTTCGTGCTGGCGGCGAGCGGCGCCGCCGTGCTGGTGCTGCTGATCTGCTGCGCCAACCTCTCGAACCTGCTGTTGGTGCGCGCCATCGTCCGCCGCTCCGAGTTCGCCACCCGCCTGGCGATCGGCGCGCAGCGCCGCCACCTGCTCGGCTCGGTGCTCGCCGAGGGCCTGCTGCTGGCGATCTGCGGCGGTCTCCTCGGCGGCTGGCTGGCGCGCTTCATGATCGAGACGCTCCTCCGCCTGTCGCCGATCGAGCTGCCGCGCGGCGCCTCCATCGGCCACGGCTGGCAGATCCCCATCGTCGCCGCCGGCCTCATCATCATCGCCGCGATCCTCATCTCGCTGCCGCCGGCCTGGGAGGTGGCGCGCTCCAAGCTCAGCCTCGACACCGCGCGGGGGACGCGCGCCACCACCTCGCGGCGCTTCGCCCGCCAGCTCATCGTCACCCTCGAGCTCGCCATCGCCCTCACGCTCCTCGCCGGCGCCGGCCTGATGGCGCGGACGATGCTCGCTCTCCGCGACGCCAACCCCGGCTGGAAGACCGATCATGTGCTCGCCTCGGAGATCTTCCTGCCGCCCCGCAACTACAAGGACGTGCCGAAGATCCAGCACTTCTTCGAGACCTTCGTCGAGCGCCTGCGGGCGACGCCGGGGGTCGTCTCGGTGGCGGCCTCGTCCGCCGTGCCGGCGGACAAGATGGGGATCGACTTCGACGTCACCATCCAGATGCCGGGCAAGGCGGCGGACAGCGAGGGGCGCGCCTCCATCCGCTCGGTGACGCCGGGGCTGTTCAAGACCCTCGGCATCCCGCTGCTGCAGGGCCGCGACTTCGACGACGGCGACATCGCCAAGGGGGTGCAGCGGATCATCGTCAACCACGCCTTCGGCAAGCGCTACCTGGCGGCCGCGCCGTCCGTCGTCGGCAAGCAGGTGATCGTCACCGTCGCCGCGCCGCAGACCTACGAGATCATCGGCGAGGTGGGGGACGTCTACCACTACGGGCTGCTCAAGGAGCCCAAGCCCGAGGTCTACCTGCCGTTCGCCAAGCAGCCGTTCAGCGCCATGGGAGTGGTGGTGCGCACCACCGGCGACCCGCTGGCCTTCGCGCCGACCTTCCGCAAGCAGCTCTGGTCGCTCGATCCCGAGCTGCCGGTGGCGTCCGTCAACTCGATGGACGACATGGTGAAAGACACCTGGAGCGACCGCACCTTCCTCACCATCCTGATGGTCTTCTTCGCCCTCGTGGCGGTGGCGCTCACCATCATCGGCGTCTTCAGCGTGGTGAGCTTCTCGGTCAGCCGCCAGGTGCGGGAGATCGGCATCCGCATGGCGATGGGGGCGAGGAGCGACGACGTCGTCCGCCTGGTGATGGGCCAATCGGCGCGCGCCGTGGCGGCGGGGGTGGTGCTGGGGCTGATCGGCGCCTGGATGCTCGGCCGCGCCATCGCGAGCCAGATGTACGGCGTCTCCGCCGGCGACCCCTGGGTGCTCGTCGGCGGCGCCGTCTTCGTCGGCATCGTCGCCGGCCTCGGCGCCTACCTGCCGAGCCGCTGGGCGACGCGGATCGATCCCACCTCGGCGCTTCGGGTCGAGTAGGCCCGCAGCGGCGGCACGGCGATCGAAAGGAGCGGGGATCGAGTGGGGCCCCGGCTCGTTGCGGTCTCCTGCGGCGGCCGCCCTCGGCCCCACCCACCCAGCACGCCCTTCCGGGCGTCCGTCCTCGGAGACGAACCGAGCCGGGGCTCGAGGCGGGATCTAGGGCGTCAGCTTGACGGTGACGGCGCCTTCGTTCGGCACGTCGTCGTTGTTGATCATCATCGAGCCGACGGTGGCGATGACGCGGGCGGTCGGGCCGGTGCCGAAGGCCGAGCGCGGCACGCCGAGGAAGATCGCCTTCTGGTCGCGGTCGAGCGCCGCCTGCACGTCCTGGCTGAGGTTGGTGAACAGCGTGTGGGAGGCGCCCTCGCTGTCGGCGACGCCGGCGACCCCCTGCCAGTAGCCGTCGGCGCTGAACAGGTAGGCGCTCGCCAGGCGGTCGAACTTGAACTTGTTGGTTCCCCACCAGGCCATGCCGTTGTCCGGGTTGCCGTCGCCGTCGATGGCGACGTTGATGCCGAACCAGCCCTCCGGGAGGGGGTCCCAGGTGGTGACCTTGAACCAGACCCGTCCGGCCTTGGCGTCGATCGCGTAGGACAGCTCCCTGGCGTCGGGCAGGTGCGGATGGAGGCCGTCGCCCTTGGCGTCGGTGGCGAGCGAGTGCCAGGCGAGGGCGGCGAGCGGCTTGGCGTCGGCGAGCTGGACCTTCTGCACCGGCGACTGCGCCGCCGCCGGCAGGGCGGCCGGAAGGTAGGCGAAAACGAGCGCGAGGGGGACGAAGACTGTGCGGCCGAATGCGCGTCGCATCGATCTCTCCTTCATTTGTAGAGCTCCAGCTGATCGATCTCGAGGTCGTAGCGGCCGCGCAGGCTCGGCGACACGCTGAAGCCGATCGACACCACGTCCTTCGGCGCGTAGGCCGGCCCCTTGCCGGGCGGGAAGAAGCGCTGCAGCTTGTCGAACGGCAGCTCGACGAGCGTCCACTCCGGCTTGACCTCGAAGGGGGCCATGTAGAGCGGTGAGCCGGCGGCGGTGAACTGGCCGGTGCCGGCGAGGAAGGCGGCGCCCGGGCTGGCGCTGCGGGCGTAGAAGCGGATCCCCCGGTAGGCCGAGAGATCGGTCGCCAGGCCCCGCTCGCCGAGCAGCGCCCAGACCCCCGAGAAGGCGTAGGCGAAGTCGCTCCCCATGCGGAAGGCGACGTGCAGGGCGGCATGCGAGCCGTTGGCCCCCGGCTTGACGATCGTCATCTTCGCCTCGCTGGTGCCGCCGAACTGCTCGTCGGTGATGGCGACCACGGCGAGGCCGGCGTTGGTCTCGGCCCGGCCGCCCTCGAAGTCGGCGACGAGCGGGCCGACGGCCGGCCGGGCATTGCTCGGCGCCGGCGGGCTCGGCGCCGGCGCGGCCGCGGCCGCGGCGAGCGCGACCGCCAGCAGGCAGAGAGTGGACGCTCCGCGTCCGAAGCATGAGCTCCTCATCCTCGATGACCTCCTCATGTGCAGGTGAACTGGGACCGCCGGACCTGCCGTGCGATGACCTCCCGACGGCCGGTCTGGCGGGAGTGCCGAGAGCATCGTTGCGACATCGCGCCTCACCCCACCCGCGCCGCGAAGACCCGTTTCCACCAGCGCTTGAGCGGCGGCTCGCCGCGCTGCTCGGCGTCCTGCTCGAGCTTGTCGAGCGGCGCCGGGAGGAGGGCGAGGCTCCCCTTCTGGAGCTGCAGCAGGAGGAGATCCATCTCGCGGCCGCGCAGGCGGGCGTCGCCGGAGAAGGCCTCGGCGAGCGCCGTCTTGCCGTCGAAGCGGGCGTAGAAGTCGCGCGCCCGCGCCGGCATCCGCTTCTGCTCCTCCGTCGCCGGCTCGGCCACCCACACCGGGTAGCAGCGCTCGAGGAGGTCGAGGGGGATCGCCATGTGGCGGCGGGCGACCAGCACCTGCTCCTCGGTCGCCTGCTCCATGAGGAGGTCGTAGACCGACATCTCGTGGGTCGACGAGGCGTGGTCCTCCCCCACCTCCTCGATGTCGAGCGCCGAGGCGACGCAGAGGCCGTAGCCGGCCTCGAGGAAGCGGAAGTACGAGCCGCGGATCGCCTTGTAGAGCTCGCCGAGCGTCGATCGGCCGTCGACCGCCTTCAGGATCCGCCGCTGGAGCGGCGTCGCCTTGGCCGGCGGCGCCTTCTTGCCGAGCGAGAGGACGACGTTGTCGTGGACGAAGATGCGGCGGATGCGGGCGTACTCGTCGAGCCAGCGCGAGCCCTCCATGGCGAGGCCCACGGTATGGATCGGCTCGGGGAGGATCTCCTCCTCGGGCGGCATCTCGGACTGGAAGTAGAACACCCCGCGCTGCCAGAGGAAGAGGTCGCAGACCGAGTCCTCGATCTGCTCGCGGAGGGTCTGCTGGATCTGGTCGCCGGTGAGGAAACCGAGCTCGGAGAGAGTCTCGCCCAGCCGGCGGCCCACCGAGGTGCAGCGGTGGAGGGCCTGGAAGAGCTGATCCTCCGAGAGATAGCCGTTGAGGAGCAGGTGCTGGCCGTAGAACTCGGCGGGGTCGGTCGACAGGCAGCCGACCACCTCGCCGGAGCTGAAGTAGACGCGCTTCTCGCGGTCGCTGCGGCGCAGCACCAGGGCGCCGGTCCGCCGGTCGTTCTTCGCCCACTGGAGAAGGTCGCCGGGCGGAAAGGCAGCGAGTCTTCCCGAAAATTCCATAGCTGTAACTCTATTGTAGTGTGCCGCGTCTCCGCGGAGTAGGGGGTCGACGGCCGGCCGGTCGCGCTGGATGCCCCTGCTAAGCTACCGCCCCTATGCCGAAGCCGGCCTCCGTCGCCCTTTTTCTCGCCTTGGCGCTAGGCGTCTACACCATGCCCGCAGCCGCCGCCGGCTTGCCCTGCAAGCCGTGCGCGGGCCTGGTGGTCGATTCGCCGCAGGGCGTCGCCGAGGCGCTCCGCGCCCAGGCCGGCCTCAAGCCCGGCGCCCCCTTCTACGCCGCCTGGGAGGTGCCGCTCGTCCCCGCGCCGGCATCCGCAGCACCCGCGCCGCCGGTCAACGCGGACGGCGCACCGGCCGCCGCCGCAGCGAAGCCCACCGCGGCCCCCCCGCCGGCTCCGCCCGTGCCACCCGCCGAGATCGCGAGCGCCGCGCCCGCGGCCGCCACCACCGCCGCCGAGACGGCGTCCGCCGCCGCGGCGATCGCCCAGGCCGGCGGCACCCCCTGGCTCGGTCTCGTCTTCCGCACCCCGCCGCCGCTCGCCGCTCATGCCGCCCGCCTGCAGGGCGAGCTCGAGATCGCCGCCGCGGTGGCGCGCGCCGCGCCGGCGGGGAGCGTGCTGCAGGTGCTCTGGCGCCCCGAGGGACAGGAGGCCGGCGAGCAGAGCCTCGCCGAATACGCCTTCCTCCTCAAGCGCGCCGCCGTCGCCCTGACCGGAGCGCGGCCGGACGGCAGGGTGGCGACCGAGCCGCTGCCGGCGACGGCGGCGGCGATCGCCGGCCTCGACGCCCAGGAGGTCGCCGCCTACGTCGACATCCTGACCCTGGCGCCGCCGGCCGGCGCCACCCCCGAGTCGCTCGCCCCGGCGATCGCCGCCGCCGCCAAGGCCGATCCCGGCCGGCCGCTGGCGCTCGAGGCCCAGCCGCTTCCCGCCGAGCCCGCCCAGGTGCTCGCCGACGCCACCCGCTGGGCGGTCGCCGGCGTCGACCTGACGCTCTTCCGTTTCGCCGCCGAGGCGAGCGCCGCGGCGCCGGCGGGCCCGACACCGCCGGCTGGCCAACCGACACCGGCGACCCTCGCCCCCTTCGCCCTCCTCGCCCGCGAGTTCGCCGGCGACGTCTCCTACGACGCGGACTCGAGCCCCACGGGCGCCGCCCAGGCGTGGAGCTTCGTCCGCGGCAAGGACCTCGCCCTCCGCGTCATCGCGGTGACGCCGCCCGGCGGCGAGAGCGGCGTCCTCACACTCCACTTCGCCGACGGGTCGCTCCGCCGGCCGACCCGTTTCCCGCTCAGCCGTGCCCGCGTCGAGCCGCCGGCCGGGCAGGCGACCGCCACGGGCCTCGACCTCACCGTCGCCGCTCCCGGCGCCGTCGCCGTCGTCGGCCTCGAGCGGCCGACCGCCGCCGAGCGCGGCCAGGGGGTGAGCGACAAGGTCACCGTCTCCTCGACGCACGAGATCCCGGTCGAAGAGATCCTACGCCGGCTGCAGGCGTTCGAGGACGCCCAGGAGCGGCGCCTCGACCACTACCGCGCCGTCGACACCACCCATCTGCGCTTCCAGGTCGCGGGCACCTCGAGCAACTTCGACGCCACTCTCGAAGGGCCGTACTTCTTCCGCCGCGGCGGCGAGACCGACTGGGCGTGGCAGACCTTCTACATCAACGGCGTCCGCTGGCGGGGCAAGTCGATCCCCGAGATCCCGCTCATCCAGCCGGAGAAGGCAGCGGCGCTCCCCCTGCAGATCCACTTCAACAAGGAGTACCGCTACCGGCTCCGCGGCAGCGCCACGATCGACGGGCGCGACGCCTGGGTGATCGACTTCGCTCCCGCCGGCGCCGACCTCGCCAAGCACCAGCGCCTCTATCAGGGGACGGTGTGGGTCGACCGCCAGCTCTACGCGCGGCTGCGCTCGCGCGCCGTCGAGCTCGGCCTCTCCGGCGAGGTGCTGTCGAGCGAGGAGACCTGGATCTACTCGCCGATCGACGCCGCGGGCCGTGCCGTCCCCTGGCCGGTACCGGCCGCCCGGGCCACCGGGGCATCCGACACCCCCGCCGACGCCGCCGCCGACATCGCATCCGACACCGCCGCCGAGCCGGCCGCCTTCGTGCTGCCGCTCCACGTCCTCGACCAGCAGATCCTCTCGCTCGTCGGCAGCTCGACCGTGGTCGAGCGCGAGACGTTCCTCACCCAGGTCGAGATCAACGGCGCCGGCTTCGACGAGGCGCGGAAGGCGCTCGCCGCCTCCGACGTCACCATGGTGCGCGACACCGACAGCGGCCTGCGCTACCTGGTCAAGGACAAGAGCGGCCAGCGGGTGGTGCAGCAGGGGGGCGCCCAGTCGAAGCTCTTCGCCGTCGGCGGCGTCTACTACGACAACGCCCTCTCCTATCCGCTGCCGCTCGCCGGGCTCAACTACTTCAACCTCGACTACAAGAAGTCCGGCGATCAGGTGAACGTCTTCTTTGCCGGCGCGCTCGCCAACGGCAGCATCGCCCAGCCGCACCTGGCGGGGAGCAAGGTGGAAGGCAGCGCCAGCGTCTTCCTCCTCGCCGTGCCGCTCACCGACAGCTTCTTCGCCCAGGGGCGCGAGATCCGGCAGCAGGACGTGCGGGTGCTGCCGGCCAACGTCGGCCTCCATCTCGGGCGCCCGCTGGGCAACTTCTGGAAGGCGACCTTCGACTACGGCCTGTCGTACAACCGCTTCAACCGCACCGACGCCACCGCCGGCAACTTCCGGCTGCCGAGCGACAACTTCCTCAGCTCCTTCGCCCTCGGCAGCCAGTTCGCGCGCTCCGGCTACCGGCTGAACGTCGACGGCAGCTACAACGTGCGCTCGCAGTGGGCCGTCTGGGGACTGCCCGGCAACCCCGACTTCAATCCGGAGGACAAGAGCTTCTACCGCTGGGACGCCTCGTTCGGCAAGAGCTGGTACCTGCCCAAGTTCCAGAAGATCAGCGCCGAGGTCGACTACGACTCGGGGTCGCGGCTCGACCGCTTCAGCAAGTATCAGTTCGGCTTCTTCGGCGACACCCGCGTGCACGGCTACCAGAGCGACGAGGTGCGGGCGACGACCGCCACCGCCGCCCACCTCACCTACGGCTTCGAGATCGGCGAGGCGTTCCGCATCGACGCGGTGGGCGACATCGCCGTCGCGACCGACCGCGAGACCGGCCTCGACCAGCGCGTCCTCGCCGGCACCGGCATCGCGGGCACCTTCATCGGCCCCTGGCAAACCATCGTCAACCTCGACCTCGGCGTCCCCGTCGCCGGCCCCGACCACGGCTTCGCCCTCTACCTGGTCTTCCTCAAGCTGTTCAAATAGAGCCGCCGCCAGCCGCCCCTGTCCGGTAGTCTTGCCGCGATGGCCGAGGACGACGGCGCCGCGTTCGACCCCGAGCAGCCCGCCGAGCTCGCGATCACCGACGTCCTCGACCTCCACAGCTTCCCGCCGCGCGAGGTCGGCGATCTCGTCCGCACCTGGCTCGACGAGGCCGCCGCGGCAGGGCTCCGCCGGCTGCGCATCATCCACGGCAAGGGGATCGGCGCCCAGCGCCAGCAGGTGCGGACGCTCCTCGCCCGCGACCGGCGGGTGACGGGCTTCGGCGACGCGCCGCCGGAGGCCGGAGGCTGGGGCGCGACCTGGGTGAACCTCGGCGGAGCAGGGCGCGGAGACGGTCCCCGCGATCCGGATCAAACGCCCATCCAATCGTCGAGCGCGCCCAATCCCGCCGCGCCGCCCGGCCTGCTCGCCCGGCTGCGGCGGAGTGTCGCCGCCCGGCTCGGCCGCCGGCGGGTCGATCTCGTCTACAGCCGGGCCTACCAGGTCGAGCTGCCGGCGACGGCGGCCGATGCGCTGCGCGGCGAGCGCGTCCTCACCTTCCTCCTCGCCGAGAAGCTGACCGACCGGCGGCGCGTCCACGCCCCCGACCCGGCGACCTTCCAGCAGCTCCGCCGGGTGCACGACGAGGACTATCTGGAGGCGCTGGCGCGGCCGGGGGCGCTCGCCCCCATCCTCGGCCTCGATCTGCCAGACCCCTTCCCCGACCGCGTCTTCGCCGCCCAGCGCGCCATGGCGGGCGGCACCCTCCTCGCCGTCCGCCTGGCGCTCGCCCACGGCGGCGTCGCGGTCAATCTGGGCGGCGGCCTCCACCATGCCTTTCGCGACCGCGGCGAGCGCTTCTGTGCCCTCAACGACGTCGCGGTGGCGATCGCCGAGGCGCGGAGCGCCGGCTTCGCGGCGCCGATCCTTGTCGTCGACCTCGACCTCCACGACGGAGACGGCACGCGGACGATCTTCGCCGGCGATCCCGGCGTCCACGTCCTCTCGATCCACAACCTGACGACGGCGCCGGTCGCCGCCAAGGACACGGTGATCGAGCTCGGCGGCGAGGTCGAGGACGCCGCCTACCTCGCCGCCGTCGACGGCAGCCTGCCCGCCCTCGTCGCCGCCGTCCGCCCCGGCCTCGCCATCTACCTCGCGGGCTGCGATCCGGCGGCGGACGACGCGCTCGGCAACTGGCGGATCACGCCGGCCGGCATGCTGGCGCGCGACCGCCGGGTGATCGCGGCGCTGACGCAGGGTGGCCCGCGGCAGGGCGGCGCGCCGGTGCCGCTCGCCGTCGTCCTCGCCGGCGGCTACGGCAGCCGCGCCTGGACCTACACCGCCCGCTTCCTCGCCTGGCTCGCCGGCGGGCGGGAGCGCGAGCCCCCCTCGGCGGCCGACCTCACCCTCGAACGCTTCCGCAGCATCTCGGCGCTGCTGTCGACCCGCGAGCTGTCGGGCGACGGGCGGGGGGAGGGGAAGGGCGACGACGACTTCGGCCTCACGGCAGAGGACCTGGCGGTCGCCGGCGGCATCCCGGCGCGCAGCCGCTTCCTCGGCTTCTACTCGCCGCAGGGGATCGAGCTCGCCCTCGAGCGCTCCGGCCTCCTCGAGCGGGTGCGGGCGCGCGGCTTCCCGCGCCTCGATCTCGAGGTGGAACTCGACAACCCGCTCGGCGAGACCCTCCGCCTGCGCGCTCCCGGAGTCGCCGAGCCGCTCCTCGAGCTGCGCGCCCGCCGCGACCGCGGCGCCGTGCCGGGCCTCGAGCTGCTGCACATCGAATGGCTGCTGCTGCAGAACCCCCGCGGCCGCTTCAGCGCCCAGCGGCCGCCGCTCCCCGGCCAGCGCCACCCCGGCCTCGGCCTGCTGCAGGAGGTGATGGCGCTGATGGTGGTCGCCTGCGACCGCCTCCACCTCGACGGCGTCCTCTTCGTCCCCGGCCACTACCACACCGTGGCCCAGGGCAAGCGCGCCCTGCGCTTCGTCTCGCCCCAGGCCGAGGGACGCTTCCGTGCCCTCGAGCAGGCGCTCGCCGGCCTCACCCTGCCGCGCGCCGCGGCGGCGATCGAGGAGGGGCGGGTCGTCGACGCAGCGACCGGGGAGCCCTGGCGCTGGCAGCCCGCGCCCCTCATCCTGCCGGTCTCCGAACGGGCCGAGGAGCTGGTGGCGAGCCCCGCCTATGAGGCGGCGGCGAGCGCCGCCCAGGCGGCGACGAGGGTGCGGCTGCTGCCGGCGACTGCGGCGCCGCTAGTCTGAATCGTTCGGAAGGGGTTGAAGGAGTTGGAAGCGGGGTCCCGCGCGAGCGGGCTCGCCGGCGCTACGCCTTGCTCTCGGCCGGCGTCGCGACCTCGCGCGGCGCGTGGCGGAGATAGCGGGCGATCTCCTGCACCATGCCGGCCGTCGCCTGGTCGGTCGCCGCGGCGCGCTGGAAGAGGATGAGCGCGGCCAGGGTCTCGCGGTGGACGTCGCGGGACCGGAAGACGGGGATGATCTCCTCGGCGATCCGCTTGACCTCGGCGGTGCGGCCGAGCTGGGCGCAGACGCCGGCGAGGTCGAGCGCGGCGAGCGCGGCGTCGTAGCCGACGCGGTCCTCGATGAAGCCCTGCCGCACCTCGCGCAGGAGCTCGGCGGCCTCCTCCAGGCGGCCGAGGTCGCGGGCGATGCCGCCGCTCACCCAGAGGCGGCGGAGGTTGAGGGTGCGGCCGCCGTGGCGGCGGTAGAGGTCGGCGCTCCTCGCCAGCAGCGCCTGCGCCTCGAGGAGGCGCCCGGACTCGGCGAGGTAGGTGATCAGGTTGTGGCGGACGTCGAGGTTGAGCCGCCCGTCGACCTGCGGGTCGATGAGCGCCATCGCCCGCTGCAGCTGCTCGATCGCCCGCTCGGAGTCGCCCATCCAGTGGGTGACGTTGGCGAGGTTGATCGTCGCCCTCCCCGCCTCGTGGAGCTCGCCGGCGCGCAGGTAGATGGCGATCGTGCTCTCGAAGAGGGTGGACGCCTCGGAGAAGCGGCGCTGCGCCCGCCGCACCGAGCCGCGGCGCTGCAGCAGGTAGGCGCGCTCGAGGCGGTCGCCGGTGCCGCGGGCGAGGTGCGCCTCGGCGGTGTCCAGCGCCTCGTCGGCGGCGCGCAGGTCGGAGACGATGCGGCGGGCGTTGCCGAGGATCGCCCAGGCATGGCCGCGGGCATCCTCGAGCAGGCGGGTGCCGTAGTGCTCGACCTCCAGCCGGTCGATGACGGCGAGGGCGAGCTCGGCGAGGCCGGCCGCCTTCATGCCGTCGTCGAAGCCGGCCTTCTGCGCCGCCTCGAACAGGAGATGCGCAACGGCGAGCGTGGCGAAGCGGTCGTCGGCGGCGAGGCGCCCCGGGCGCTCGCCGGCCGGCTGGCCGAGCAGCTCGGCGACGAGCGCCGGCGCCGCGGCCTGCTCGCGCTCGGCGACGCAGAGCCTCGGCTCCAGGCGGCGCAGCACGGAGTCGATGGTGGCGCCGTAGCTCTTCTCGGTGGCCCGCCAGGGGAGGATGCGGCCGAGGCCCGGGCCGTTGGAGTCGGCGGGATCGAGCGCCGCGAGGAGCGCCGCCCGGCAGGTGTCGCAGCCGAGCGCATGGCGCAGCAGGCGCCGCTGCTCCAGCGTGAGCTGGGCGACCAGCGCCTCCATGGGGCCCTCCTTGGGATGGATCCGCGGCATTCTTGCCCTCCAACTAATACAGTTGCCCCAGGCCCTCTTTTCGTGACAAAGAAAATGCCGGGCCCCCGGAGAGACCTCCGGAGGGCGCTGGCGAGCCGGCTTCAGGGGCCGCGGCGTCCCGGCTGCGGCGGTCGCCGCGATCCCCGTCAACCTCAATGGTGTCCGGTAGGGTCCGTGACGGTGCCTTCCCTGCCCACGAGGCGGGTGAAGGTGTCCCACAGCCTGGCGAGCCAGCCGTGGAGATGGGGCGGCGCGAGGAGCTGCTGGACCGGCACGGAGGGCACCGCCGCGGCGGGAGCCGGAGAGGAGATGGCGAGGGAGGTGGCGAGGACGAGGCCGAGGGTGGCGTGGCGCAGGCAGGCATGGCGGATCGTACGGGTCATGGTGACCGTCTCCTTGTGCGGCGGGTCGCGGCCGTCCTCCATGGCCGGCGGCGCCCGCCAAGATGAGAAATCTCTAACATCTTAAGTCGGTGCTTAAAGTCGGCCGGGGCGGTCCGGCGATTGGCGGGCCGGCGAAGAGGTGGCGGCGAGGCAGCCTGTTATCATCCGCGCCGAGCCCCTGACGCGATGATGCGGACCGTGAGCCTTCCGCTCTGGCTGGTGGTGGTGCTGCTCGCGGCCGCCGCCTGGGCCGCGGTCGAGCGCCTGCTGGTGCCGAGCGTTCGCTGGGTGCTGCGGCGGCGCGTCAACCGGGTGATCGCGGAGCTCAACACCCGGCTGAAGATCGAGATCAAGCCCTTCCAGCTCACCAAGCGGCAGGTGCTGATCGACCGCCTGCTCTACGATCCGATGGTGGTCGACGCCGCCGCGGCGCACGCCCGCGAGGCCGGCATGCCCCGCGAGGTGGCGATGGCGGCGGTCGCCCGCTACGCCCGCGAGATCGTGCCGTCGTTCAACGCCTACCTCTACTTCCGGCTGGGGACCTGGATCGCGCGGCGGGCCGCGCGGCTGCTCTACCGGGTGCGGCTGGGCTTCTCCGACGAGGCGGGCCTCGCCGCGGTCGACCCGTCGGCGGCGATCGTCTTCCTCATGAACCACCGCAGCAACATGGACTACGTGCTCGTCGCCTACCTCGCCGCAGACCGCACGGCGCTCTCCTACGCGGTCGGCGAGTGGGCCCGCATCTGGCCGCTGCAGACGCTGATCCGCTCGCTGGGGGCCTACTTCGTCCGCCGCGATTCCCGCGATCCCCTCTACCGGCGGGTCCTCGAGCGCTACATCCACATGGCGACGGAGGGCGGCGTGACGCAGGCGGTCTACCCGGAGGGCGGCCTGTCGCGCGACGGGCGGCTGCGGCCGCCCAAGCTCGGCCTCCTCGACTACATGCTGCGCTCCTTCGACCCGGCGGGGCCGCGCGACCTGGTCTTCATCCCGGTGGGGATCAACTACGACCGCACGCTCGAGGACCGCACCCTCCTCCTCGACCGTCCCGACCGCCGGGATCAACCGGACGCCGGCCGCCAGCCGGCGCCGCGCCGCGGCCTCGCCGCCCTCGCCACCACCCTGGGCTTCGTCGGCCGCCACCTCTCGCTCATGGCGCGCGACCGCTGGCACCGCTTCGGCTACGCCTGCGTCAACTTCGGCACGCCGATCTCCATGCGCGAGCGGCTGGGCAGGAGCGGCCTCGACCTGCGCAGCCTGCCGCGCGAAGAGCGCTTCGCCGAGATCGCCAAGCTCGCCGGTGAGCTGATGGATGCGATCGGACGGGTGGTGCCGGTCCTGCCGGTGCCGCTCGTCGCCGCCGTCTTCCTCGCCCATCCCGGCGAGGCGCTCTCCGAGCTCGAGGTGAAGGCGCGCGCCTGGGAGCGGTGCGCCCGCCTGACCGCCGCCGGCGCCCACGTCTACGTCCCCCGCCGCGATCAGGACTACGCCATCGCCGTCGGCCTGCGGGCGCTCGAGCTCCGCCACCTGATCGACGAGGAGGACGGCCTCTACCGGGCGCGCCCCGAGGAGATGCCGCTCCTCAGCTACTACGCGGCCTCGATCTCCCAGCTGCCCGAGGCGCCCGCGGCCGGCGCCGCCAGCGCCGCCCCCGGCAGAGACACCGCGCCTGGCTCACCCGGCGCGGCCACCGTGCGGTAACCTTCGGCGCCGCGCCACGTACACTGCGGAGGCCCGTCCCGGCGCTCCGCGCCCGACCTCGACAAGGAGGAATCCATGCGACCGCTCTCCCGCCTCGCCCTCGTGCTCGTCGGCACCGCCGCGCTGACCGCCACCGCCGCCGCTCCCGCCCGCGCCGCCGGCTTCAAGACCGACCTGCTGGACGACATGAAGGACGTCTCGCAGCAGATCCTCGAGCTCGCCCAGGCGGTGCCCGCCGAGAAGTACGCCTGGCGGCCGGCGCCGGGGGTCCGCTCGATCGCCGAGGCCTACCTCCACATCGCCGCCGGCAATTACGAGATCCTCGCCTATGCCGGCCATCCAGCGCCCGGCGCCCCCGCCGACTTCGGCAAGTTCGAGACCTCGACCGGCGACAAGGCCGAGATCATCGCCGCCATCAAGCGCTCCTTCGCCGACACCCGCGCCGTCGTCGAGAAGGTCCCCGACGCGGCGCTCGACAAGCCGAGCAAGCCGGGCTCGCGGTACACCCTCCGCCGCAGCCTCCTCGAGCTGGCGACGCACGCCCACGAGCACCTCGGCCAGCAGATCGCCTACGCGCGGATGAACGGCGTCGTGCCGCCGTGGACGGCGCGCGAGCAGGCCGCGGCTCCGGCGCCGCCGAAGAGCGGCCGCTAGAGGCGGCGCGATGCCCGTGGGCGGCCGGCGAGGAGGCGGGCAGAGGGCGCGCGCGGGCGCCGCCCCGGGCGCTGGCGCGCCGGCGCCCGCCGCCAACGCTGCCAACACCGCCGGACCGACGGCCGGCCGCACGGCGAAGGGCGGGGCGCAGATCCGCCGCGTCGGCGGCTTCTTCCGCGAGTACACGGCGGGGATGCGGACCCGCGACCTGCAGCGCCTGTTCGACCGCGACGCGGCGCAGGCCTACGCCGTCCTCACCCGCGATCACGCCAGCGAACCGGAGCCGAAGGGGAGGCTGCACCGGCTGGCCTTCCGCATCCGGCTCGCCTTCCTCGGCATCTCCTACAAGCTGACGCCGGCGCGCCGCATGCTCTTCGCCGGGGCGCTCCTCGCGGTGCTCTTCGCCCTCTTCCAGAACCCCTTCCGGTTCGACGCCCACGGGCGTGCCGTGAGCCTCGACTTCTCGCCCTTCTGGTTCCTCGTCGGCCTGGTGCTGCTGGGCTTCCTCTTCGCTCTCGAGCTGGTCGACCGGGTGCGCGTGCGCGACGAGCTCGAGGTGGCGCGCGAGCTGCAGGCCGAGCTGCTGCCGAACGCCTCGCCGGATCTCGCCGGCTGGAGCTTCGCCCACTCCTACCGCACCGCCGCCGAGGTCGGCGGCGACTACTACGACTTCACCCGCCTGCCCGACGGCCGCCTGGCTCTCGCCGTCGGCGACGCCTCGGGGCACGGCATGGCGGCCGGCCTGGTGATGGCGATCGCCAACGCCACCCTGAAGACCGCCCTCGACCTCGATCCGGCGCCCGCCCAGGTCGCCGCGCTCCTCAACCGCACCCTCTGCCGCACCGGCACCCGGCGCACCTTCCTGTCGCTCTTCTACGCCCTCCTCGACCCGGCGAGCGGCCGCCTGGAGTTCGTCGGCGCCGGCCACCCCTTCCCCCTCCTCCTCCGCCGCGACGGCCACGTCGAGGAGCTGGGCTCCGGCAGCCTGCCGCTCGGCCTGCGCAACCCCCTCGACCCGCCCACCGCGGAGGCCCAGCTCGCCCCCGGCGACATCCTCATCCTCTTCACCGACGGCCTCGTCGAGGCGACCGATCCCACCGGCGAGCACGCCTTCGGCTTCGACCGCCTGACCAACCTCGTCCGCTCCGGAGGCTCCCCGCGCATGGTCCACGACCGCGTCCTCGCCGCCTTCGACGCCCACGCCGGCGGCGAGCCGCTGCGCGACGACTTGACCCTGGTGGTCATCGGGCGGGAGCCGGGCTGAGGTCGGAGGTTCGATAGGGGGCAGCTCGGGACGGTGGCCGTCGTCCCGGGGAATCCGGCTTTGCGCGCCGCCCCCTGATGCAGCCCTCGTTGGTGGCGCCGCAGCGGGCGGTGCTAGAGCCTCCGAATGGCAACGGCAGCGCTGACCAGGCAGCGAACCATCCACAGTCCGACCGATCGTGAAGCTGAGATCCGGGACCTCGGCGTCTCACGGCTGGCGCTCTTCGGTTCCGTCTTGCGCGATGAAGCTGGACCCGAAAGCGACGTCGATTTTCTGGTTCAGTTCACTCCTAGTGCGAAGACCTACGAGAACTTCCTGGCGCTCTCCGAGCTCCTCGAGAAGCATCTCGGCCAGCCGGTGGAGCTGGTGACCACGGATGCGCTCTCTCCCTTCATCGGTCCGCGCATTCTCGCGGAAGCGCAAGATTTCCTTCGAGCCGAGTGATTACCTTCGCCGCATCATTTCCATAGATAAGGCCGGCGATCCTCGCGAAGCCGGATTCATCCGGCGCCTCTCGTAGCACGGGCATTCATGCCCGTGCGGGGAGGCTAGCCCGCGGCAGCCGAGCCCTTCGCGGTGCGCAGCGCGGAATTGAAAACCATCCCAATGGGGGGCAAAAGGAATTCCGGATCCTCCCGGTCCGATCGAGCCGGCGGCTCGTCGTCACGCTTCAGTGCAACGCCATGACCACCCTCCGATCCGAACGGACATCGCCAATGGGATGGTCGATGGCGACACCGCGCTCGCACGGGCATGAATGCCCGTGCTATGCAAGGCGCCGGATAAATCCGGCTTAGCGCGAAGCGAAGGGATGGCGCGAGGTCCTGGAATCCTCGGCGTTTGCAGCCCGCCTCCGAACCCGCCGCTCAGCTCGCCCGATGGTGGATGATCGGCTGGCGGTGCGCGTGCCGGCCGAGCTGTCCACCCAGCCTCTCCACTGCCCATCCCAGGCCGACGCCCGCGGCGTGGACAACCGGCACCTCGACAAGCGCGCTAGGCTTGGGAATCGGGGATCTCTTTGGGACTCGACGGACGATCGATCGGGAGGAGCGCGGATGAGAGTTGGGTACCGAACGGGGCTGGTTCTGCTGGTCCTCCTGGCATTGGCGGTCGGCGAGCCCCGACTGTTCGCTGGGCAGGCTGCCTGGCAGCCATCGCCGGGCCACCAGCAGCTGCCGATCTGGCCGGGAGCGGCGCCGGACGCGCGCCCTGTCGACGGGCCCGAAGTGGCCGGAACCGTAGTGGACGGCGCGGGTCATCCGAAGCCGGTTGGCGGCAAGCCGTGGGTATACGTGACCAACGTCTCGCAGCCCACCATGACGGTCTATTCGCCGCCGGGACACAACACGGGCGCCGCGGTCGTGGTGTTTCCAGGCGGCGGCTACGAGGTCCTGGCGATCGACCTCGAGGGCACGGAGGCCTGCGACTGGCTGACCGCGAAAGGGATCACGTGCGTGCTGCTGAAATACCGCGTACCGTGCAAGATCGTCGGTCCCTATCGGGACTGTCCGACGGCATTGGAAGACGCGCAACGGACGGTGGGGTTGGTGCGCTTCCAGGCCGCACGGTGGCATATCGATCCGCGGAAGATCGGAGTGCTCGGCTTCTCGGCGGGCGGGCACATGGTCGCCGCGATCAGCACCCGTTTCGAGAAGCGTCTGTACGCGGAGGTGGATGCCGCCGACAGAGAGAGCTGTCGCCCGGACTTCGCGGTGGCACTCTATCCGGGACACCTTGCGGCCTCGACGAAGGGCTTCGCGTTGAACCCCGATATCCGGGTGACCCACCGCACGCCACCCACGTTCCTGCTGCAGGCATATGACGATCCGGTCGATCCAGTCGAGAACTCGCTCGTCTATGGCTCAGCGCTCAGGAAGGCTGGAGTTCCCTTGGAGATGCACGTGTACGGGAAGGGCGGGCATGCGTTCGGGCTGCGGCCGACAGAGTCTCCCATCACGCGATGGCCCCAGCTCGTGGAGGCGTGGCTGGCGGCCATCGGCATGATTCCGAAGTCGATCTGAGCACGCCGTCCTCTGCCGCCGTGAGGATGGTGACGCGGACGAAACCCGGCAGGCTCCGCGGACCTCGATACCCGTGCGGGGAGGCGAACCTGCGGCACCGGAGCCCTTCGCGGTTTGCATCGCGGACCTGCCGTCTCCTTATCGTGAAGGACCGACACATTTCTTCTAGGGGCTCCTCCAGAGTCCCGCTTCGAGAAGAAGGGAGGAACCATGTTGAAAAGAGGCCTGGTTTCAGTCGGTTTCCTCATGGCGCTGCCCCTGCTGTCCGGCGGCGCCGCCCTCGCCTCCAGCTCGGACGCCCCGGTGCCGAAGGCGATCGCGGCTCCCGTAGCGCTTGCCCCCGCCGCGCCTGGCACCTGCGCTCCCACGCTCACCGCTCTCTTGCAGCAGGACGCGGCACCGATCTTCACTCCGGCGGTCCCATTCGACCCTCTTCCCGCCGCCACGGCGTGCACGTCTTGCACGATCGTACGCGGCTGCTTCTCCTGCGGCTCGGGGGCCACGGATAAGGCGCCCTGCGCCATCACCATTTGCTGCGGAGTCGAGACCGACCGGGTGTGCGGCACCTGCTCGAACCATTGCGTTCCGCCACCGGCCTGACCGGATCTCGCCGCCAGCCCTCCCAACCCGACGGGGCGCTCCAGGTCCGCGGCATAAGTCTGCCGCGGGCCTGCGAGCCGCAAATCCGCCAACGCCGAGTTCTTCGAGTGAGCGGCCGGCCGCCGGTGAAACCGGCGGCCGGCGCGTGAGGCTCAGGAGATCAGGGGATGAACGGGCAGTGGCCGTTCATCGGCGTGAGGCAGGCCTTGTGCGTGCAGCCGGGGAAGCCGCAGGCGCGGCAGCAGAGCGTGCCCGGTGGGCACTGGGCGTTGCTGGTGCAGTCCGTGCTCGTCTGCAGGAAGATCGGAGCCGGCTGAAGCGCGGGGGCGGCCGGGGCGGCGAGCGAGGCGACGAAGGTCGCATCGGCCGCCGGCGCGGGGGCGCTTGGCGCGCCCGCCGCGAAGCACGGCAGGGCGAGGGCCGCCATGAGCGCGGCGAGGAGCAGGATGGAGAAGCAACGCGGCGACGAGGGAGAACTCTGGCGCATGAGAGATCCTCCTTGCGTTAGGGGAAGAGCGGGCAGTGGCCATGCATCGGCGGGAAGCAGGCCGTCTGCGTGCAGCCGAAATAGCCGCAGGCGCGGCAGCAGAGCTCACCCGTCGGGCACTGCGCATTGCTGGTGCAGCCCGAGCCCGCCTGCAGGAAGGTGGGAGCCGGCGGCGGCGTGGGGGCGGCCGGGGCGGCGAGCGAGGCGACGAAGCTCGCATCCGGCGCCGGGGCGCTCGGTGTGGCCGCCGCGAAGCACGGCAGGGCGAGGGCCGCGATCAGAGCGGCGAGGAGCAGGACGGAGAGACGGCGCGACGATGAGGGGATCTGGGGCATGAAATTCCTCCATGCGTAATTTGTAATACCTTAGCACGATGCTCCTCGGCGGTGCGGCATGCTGCTCACGCTCCTGCCGCCAGTGGCCGCCTGAGAGAGACCGAGGCGCCCAGCCCAATCGACCACGCTCTACTACGCTGGATTCGGACTCCACCTGTTTGCTCTGGGTTTGCTCGCCCCAATTCGGCGACACCAAACCCAGGGCCCGCACGACTCTAACTTGTTTATCTGTAGAGTTTAGATGGTTCCAAGGACCGGAATCGAACCATTGACACCGCGATTTTCAGTCAGTCCCGACTCGTGGCGACCCGCCCACCCACTCACCCCGGCAGCAGCTTCCGCAGCAACCGCCGCCACCGCGGCCGCCCCGCCGGGCCAAGGGCGGGGTTGCCGGGTGGGATCCCCAGCTCTTTGAGCACGGCGTAGGTGTCCTCCCCCACCTCGGGGACTCTCTCCGCGGCGCGCGGGCGGATGCCGTCGAGGCGGGCGGGGAAGGCGAGGCGGGGGTGGCCGTCGGCGGCTCGTTGGACGAGGGCTCGGGCGGCCATCTGCGGGTGGGCGAGCGCCTCGGCGGCGGAGAGGACGGGCTCGGCGGGGAGATCTTCGGCGGCGAGGAGTGCTTCCCACTCGGCGCGCGTCCGCTCGGCGACGAGGGCGGCGAGGCGCTCGCGGGCGCGGGGGGTGTCGCGGAGCTGCAGATGGGAGAGGTGGGGCTTGCCGGCGGCGGTGACGAAGCGCTCGAAGGCTCTCGGCTCGAGGGCGGCGAGGGCGAGGAGGCCGCCGTCCTTCATCGGATAGAGGTTGTAGCAGGGGAGGGCACCCGAGAGCGGCAGCAGATCGCCGGCGGCGCCGCCTCCGGCCGCCATCGCCGACCAGGTGAGGAGGTTGGCGTGGGCGCCGGCGTCCAAGAGCGCGGCGTCGATCGCCATCCCTTCGCCGCTGCGGCCGCGGGCGACGAGCGCGGCGAGGATGGCGGCGACCGTGCTCCAGGCGCCGGCGAGATCGGCCACCGGCACCCCCGGCGGATGGAACGGCGGCGACGAGGCGAGGGTTCCGGCGACTGCCTGGTAGGTGAGGTCGTGGCCGGCTCGGCCGGCGTGCGGGCCGTCCTCCCCCCAGCCGGAGAGCGAGCAGACGACGAGGCGCGGATGGGCGGCGCGGAGCGAGGCCGGCGCCAAGTCGAGGCGGGCGAGGGCGCCGGGGCGGAAGCTCGCGAGGAGGACGTCGGCGCGCGCCAGCAGCGGGTCGAGCACGGCGCGCGCCGCCGGGTGCTTGAGGTCGAGGGCGACGCTCTCGACGCCTGCGAGGAGCATGGCCGCGAGGGCGCCGTCGCCGCCGAGGCGGCTGGGCTCGGCATGGCGCACCGGATCGCCGGCCGCCGGCTGCTCGATCTTGATCACCCGCGCCCCGAGGTCGGCGAGCAGGCGGGAGGCGAGCGGGCCGGGGAGGTGGCGCGAGAGGTCGAGGACGATGATGCCGGCGAGGGGCGCGGCGGCGGAGCGCTCGCCTCCCGCGCCGGCGTCTGCTGCGCTGTCGGAGGCTGACACGGAGCTCGCCCTAGGCGCGCTCGACCACCATCGCGAAGCCGACGCCGCCCGCCGCGCAGACGGTCATCAGGCCGAAGTGGCCGCCGCGCCGACGGAGCTCGTGGAGGAGCTGGGTGGTGACGCGGGCGCCGGTGGCGCCGAATGGATGGCCGATGGCGATCGAGCCGCCGGTGACGTTGAAGCGGGTGAAGTCGATCGGCCCCAGCGGGGCGCCGCGGCCGAGCTCCTCGCGGGCGAACTTGGGGCTGTTGAAGGCCTTCAAGTTGGAGAGGATCTGCGCCGCGAACGCCTCGTGCATCTCGACCAGGTCCATGTCCTGGAGGGTGACCCCGGCGGCGTCGAGCGCCGCGGGGGCGGCGTAGGCGGGCCCCTGGAGGAGCTGGTCGGCCGGATTGAGCGCGGTGAAGGCCCAGGAGCGGATGAAGCCGAGCGGCGTCATGCCGAGCGCCGCGGCGCGCTCCTCGGACATCAGGAGGACGGCGGCGCCGCCGTCGGTGAGCGGGCTCGAGTTGCCGGCGGTCAGGCTGCCGTAGTAGCGGTCGAAGACCGGCTTCAGCTTGGCGAGCGCCTCGGCCGAGCTGTCGGCGCGGACGCCGTTGTCGTGGGTGATGGCGCGGTCGTAGGCCGGCGGCGAGAAGGCCGGCGCGATCTGCTCGGCGAAGCGCCCGTCGGCGGCGGCCGCCGCCGCCCGCTGGTGCGAGAGGAGGGCGATCTCGTCCTGGGCGCGGCGCGAGATGTCGTTCTCCTTCGCCATCTTCTCGGCCGACTCGCCCATCGACATGCCGGTGGTGTACTCGGCGATCGCCGGCGCCACCGGCGCCAGGTCCGCCGGCCGAAGCTTACCGAGGATGCCCATCCGCTGCGGCAGCGTCTTCGCCTTGGCGAGCTCGGTGAACACCTTCGCCGCCTTGCGCGAGAACTGGATGGGGACGTTGCTGAGCGACTCGGCGCCGCCGGCGAGGACGACGCCCGCCTCGCCGGAGAGGATCGCCTCGGCGCCGAAGGTGATGGCGCGGTTCGACGAGGCGCAGGCGAGGTTCACCGTGGTGCCTGGGATGCCCACCGGCAGCGAGGTGCGGAGCACCACCTCGCGGCCGAGGTTGGGGGCGTGGAGGGCCGGGATGACGCAGCCGAAGACCGCCATCTCGATCGCCTCGGGGTCGATGCCGGTGCGCGCCACGAGCTCCGCCGCGGCGACGCTCGCCAGATCGACGACGTCCATCGCCTGGAGGTCGGTGCCGGCCTTGGCGAATGGCGTGCGGCAGCCGGCGACGATCGCCACCCGGCCGCCCTTGCCGCTGAGCTCGCGGCGCCCGACCGCCTCCGTCGCCGGCTTCCTGCGGGAGCCGGTCCAGACGGTGTCGGCGCGCTCGTAGACCTCCTCGGCGGCCGTGGCGTCGTTGGGCTGTCGCAGCGGCGCCGGGGGATGGCTCCCGGCGGTGGATTGGGGCTCGGCCATGGATGCTCCTCCTCGTCGCCTGCTTCGCAGGTTTTATACCACGCGGTTTCCCGGGCTCCGGGAGCGCCTACGGCAGCGGCAGCACGCGGACGCCGCGGGCGGTCCAGAAGCCGGTGTCGAGCTCGGCGGCGGTCTCTCGACGGGGGTCGGCCGCGGGACCGGCGACGAAGAGGGTGTGCAGGCGTCCGAAGGGGAGGGAGGCGCCGCGGCCGAGCAGGCGGTCGACCCGGCTCCGCAGCCGGCCCGCGGGAGGGACGGCACGGGCGAGGGCGGCGAGGGCCGCGGCGTCGCCCACGAAGACGGTCGGCCTCGCCCAGGCGGCGGTGGCGGCGAGCGCGGCGGGCTCGGGCTCGAGGAGGAGCGCGGCGCCGGCGAGTGTCGCCCAGGCGAGCAGGCGGCGCGCCGGCTCGCCGGCGAGCGGCGGCGCCAGCACCGCGATCTCGCGGTTTCCGGAGCCGGCGAGCGAGCCGGCGAGCGCCGCCTGCATGGCGCGCGCCGCGGCGACGAGATCGGCCTGCGAGAGCTCGACCGGCTCGCCCCGGCGGTCGATCACCGCGCCGGCGCGCGGCGGGCGGGCCGGGGATCGCGCGGCGCCCGGCTCCGGCGTCGCGCTGGGAAGCTCGAACGGCGCCACGCCCGGCGGCAGGTCGGCGGGCAGTGGCTCCCCCAGCCAGGCGACGGCGGCGGAGCGCGCCAGGCGGTCGGCGAGCGCGGCCGGAGGCGAAGACAAGGATGTAGAGAAGGATGTAGAGAAGGAAGCCGTGGACGGGATCGGCATCGGCGCGCAGCCGGCCGCCTGGATCGCCAGGTCGAGGACGACGGCGCGCGGCAGCGGCAGGTCGGGAAAGGCGAGCCGGGCGCCGGCCGGAAAGGCGCCGGCGAGCACGCCGGCCCAGGCTTCGACGCGGTCGGTCACCTCGTCGAAGGACGACCAGCGCCAGTCCCAGCCCTCGCGGACGAAGAGCCAGGGGTCTTCGGGGCGCTCTTCGGCCTGACGGAAGAGGGCGGCGGGCAGGCTCTCGGGCTCGGATCGGGCCACGGGGAGGAGACGGCGGCGCCCGCCGGGGGCGAGGGAGGAGGTGTCGGGGCGCTGGCGAAGGTCTAGGCCGCGGCCTTCTTCATCGCCTGGGTGATCTTCTGCTCGATCACCGGCCGCATCATGCTCGCCGGCGGCTTGAGCTCGGCGCGGCCGACGAGGCGGCCGTCCTCGAGCATGATGGTGGCGGTGGCGCCGGGGCCGGAGAGGTGCATCACGTCACCCTCCCAGCGCCACTTGAGCATGCCGCCCGGAAAGGCCTCCTTGACGGCGACGTCGAGGAGGGCGCGGATCTCGGCCATCGCGGCGTGCGCGGTCTCGACCGCGATCGTCAGCTCGGACATCGGCGCGAAAGCTACCACAGGGCGGGGCGCCGGCGCGTAACCCCGACGGCGCCGGCCGCCTCTTCGTATACAGGGGGAGAGCTGCGGGCAGCCGGCGCCCGCCGCCCCGCCGCCGCCGGACGACTGGAGTAAGCTTGACGACCATGAAGACACCCCGTTCGCGCCTCGCGGGCTTCGCCACTCTCGCGCTCCTCGCCGCCGCCGGCGCCTCGCGCCTGGCAGCGCAGACCATCGCCGATCCCAAGGACTACGGCAAGAGCCTCGAAGCGGCGCAGGAGGCCCTCGCCGAGTACGGGGTCTACGACAACCCGGCGGAGCTCGCGCGGGTCAACCGGATCGGCTACGAGCTGGCGCAGCAGTCCTCCTATCAGAAGGTGCCCTTCACCTTCACCCTCGTCGACATGGTGGAGCCGAACGCGGTGTCGCTGCCGGGCGGCCAGATCTTCGTCACCCGCGGCCTGCTCGACCTCGGCCTCAACGACGACATGCTGGCGAACGTCATCGGCCACGAGATCGGCCACGTCGTGCTCGAGCACTTCAAGCACATGGCGCGGCGGGCGATGCTCATGAACATCCTGTCGAACGCCGTCCTCGCCGGGGTGCTCATCAAGTCCGAGCGCACCCGCCCGCACACCGGTCCCGAGGCACCGTACGACCCGCGGGTGGGCTACGAGCCGGAGGGGGGGAACCGCATCCAGGGGACGGCGGCGGCCGGCCTGGTGCTCTCCGAGCTCCTCCTGCGCAGCTACAGCCGCGAGAACGAGGACGCCGCCGACGAGGAGGGGCAGAAGCTCTCCGCCGCCGCCGGCTACGATCCGGACGGCGCCCGCCAGCTCTGGATCCTCATGGAGTCCCGCGCGCCGCAGGCCCGCGAGTACGGCTACTGGCAGACCCATCCCTTCCCCGACGAGCGCATCCGCGCCGCCACCGCCCGCAAGGGGACCTACGCGATCGCGGCCGTCCACCATCCGCCCGACGAGTTCCGCAAGCGCACCCAGTCCGTCCTCATGACCTATCTCGACAAGGAGCGGCCGGCGCTCCTCAAGTCGGTCAAGAAGCAGGAGCAGCACCGCGGCGACCAGCCGGGAGACCGGCCGCAGGACCGCGTCACCACCGACGGCAAGAGCCGCCCGAAGCCGCCCGACGTCATCGCCTATCTCAAGGAGTCGGCGCTCGCCACCTGGCCGCAGGGGCAGCTCGCCGATGGCATCCGCCTGGAGCAGCTCCACGCCCTCCGCGAGCGGGAGCTCGCCAAGCCGATGCTGGCGCGCGACTACGGCAGCCTCATCCGCGCCTACCGCAAGAAACAGGACGCCGTGCGCCTGGTCGATCCGGCGAGCGCCATGCTGCCGACGATCGCGAGCGAGCTCAAGGAGTTCGACAGCCGCCTGAAGGAGCTCTACCCGCGCGCCGTCGAGGTGGTGCACGGCGGCATCTACGAGACGGCGTTCCTCGCCAGCTTCCTGTCGAACTTCCCCGACGCCCGCGAGGTGCCGCAGGTGGCGCTCGCCCTGGGCGAGGCCTACAGCCGGCTCGGCAACCAGACCGACGCGGTGACCGAGTACCTGGCGGCGAGCAAGGGTGGACCGGACTCGCCCGAGGCCAAGCGCGCCAGGAACGGCCTCATCAGCCTGACGCCTGCTTTGAAGGAGCTCGCCGCCCTGCAGCAGCTCGTCGATCAGAAGAGCGACCCCGAGCTGCAGCGGCTGGCGAGCCAGCGGCTGGACGAGATGGTCAAGTCCTACGACGACGTCGCCAACGGCGCCGAGTACCTGCGCCACTTCCCGGCCGGCCGCTACGTCCCCGAGGTGATCACCCGCCTCAACGTCCTCGCCGACAACCTCTACGGCGAGGTGGTGCTCTATCAGGGCGTCGGCGACGCCGGCAAGGCGATCGAGCGCATCAACAAGATCCTCACCGACGCTCCCCTCTCCCCCGCCGCCGCCCGCCTGCGCGACCGCGCGGTGCTGACGGCGCAGGCGCAGAAGGCCGGCTAGGGCGGGCGCTGACGGGCTGACGCCCGGCTCCGCTCAGCTCCCCGTAACGCCGGCGGCGCCGCCGCCGAGAAAACCCAACACCAGCCGGGCGAGCTCGCCCGGCCGGCTGTACGGCAGCCCGTGCGCCGCCGCCGCGACCGTCGCCAGGGCGCCGGCAGGGAGCCCGCGCGCTACCTCCGCCGCCCAGCGCTCGGAGACCAGCGGATCGCGCCCGCCGCGGACGACGAGCGCCGGCAGCTCGATCCACGGCAGCTTGATCTCGAGGCGATCGGCGAGCGCGAAGCGGAGCGTCGCGAGCACTCGCTGCGGACCGGCGGCGAGGTAGTCCCAGACGGTGAGCGGCAGGAGAGCCGGCGGCTCGCGGTAGCTGTCGCGGAGGAGGCGGGCGAGCTGGCCGCCGACGGTGCGCGCCGCGCGATCGACCGTCGGCGCCACCAGCACTAGGCGCTCGACGCGCTGCGGAAAGCGGTCGGCGAGCTCGACCGCCACCTGGCAGCCGAGCGAGTGGCCGAGGACGGCCGCTCGCGGGTGGCCCGCCGCGGTCATCAGCGCCGCCATCGCCGCCGCCAGCTCGCCGATGCCGAGGACGCGCGGGCGCGGCGGCCGCGGCGCCGGGCTGCGGCCGAAGCCGGGGAGGTCGGGGAGGAGGAGCGTGCGGTGCGGCGCCAGGAGGCGGGCGAGGGGGAGGAGCGTCCGCGTCGAGACGCCGAGGCCGTGGATCATGAGGAGCGGCGGGCGGTCGCCGTCCAGCGCGCCGGCCGCCGCGCCGGCGCCATCCGGCACCGTGCCGCGGACGTGGAGCGTCAGGCCGTCGACCTCCAGCCATCGGCTGGCGAGGGGAGCGCCGCCGCTCACGGCAGGGCCAGGACGCGCGCCCTGCCGTCGGTCACGAAGCTGTCCTCGCCGGCGTTCTTGCCGCGCTCCGGGCCGGTGACGACGACGACCCCGAGCTGCCTCGCCCCCGCCTTCTCGAGATCGCTCGCGATGAGGTCGCGCTCGCGGTCGACCTCGGGGTCGATGCGGTGGGTGACGAGGTACGGCTTCGCCACCATCTTCACCCCGGCGTCGTAGCTCGAGGTCGCCGTCCACACCGGCTGGCCGCCGGGCGCCGCGCGGAGGCCGGTGTTCCAGATCCGGATGTGGTGACGGTGGCGGATGGAGCCCGAGGCGTCGCCCGGCTTCTCGAAGGTGAGGTCCTGCGGCTCTTCTTCATAGTAGGCCGGCGTCGCCGGGCCGTGGCGGTCCGGCCGGTCGCCGACCACCGCCGCCAGCTCGCGCACCAGGCCGCGGACCGACGGCGGCTCGGCGAGGAACCAGCCGGCGCGGGTGAAGGCGGCGGTGAGCTGCTCGCCGGTGCCCAGGAAGACGAAGGCGATCGGCTCCATGGGGCCGCCGACGAGATCCTGCGACGTCTTCTCGAGGCGGGCCGGGAAGGCGGCGACGAGGTCGGCCGCGGCGACCGCCGCCGGCGGCCGGGCGAGCGGACCGGCCTTGCGGTGCGGCGGGCGGACGGCGAAGAAGGCGGCGTAGGCGATCGCCGCCGCGGCGAGGCCGGCGAGTGCGCCGCGGAGCCACGGCCTGGCGGCGCTCGACTCGGGGAGGAGGCGCTCGACGGGAGGCAGCTCGTGGAGGGTCACCAGGGTGGCGAGCCAGGCGATGGCGAGCGCCACGCTCGCCACCGTGTCGTAGGGCCAGTGGACGCCGAGGTAGATGCGCGAGAAGGGGATCGCCGCGATGAGCACGACCGCCGGCGCCACCGCCGCGAAGCGCCAGAGGCGGCGCGGCCGGCCGCGGAGCGCCAGGTAGGCGAGGAAGCCGTAGACCGCCGTGCCGACCAGCGTATGCCCCGAAGGGAAGCTGAAGCCGTGGTACCAGTCGACCGGCCGCGGCCGCTGCACGACGTACTTCAAGGCCGCCGCGAAGAGTCCGGCGCCGGCGAGCGCGGCGGCGAGGAAGAGCCCCTCGCGCCGCCGGCCGCCGAGCCAGAGGAGGAGGGCCGCCGCGGCGACCAGCGGGATCAGGTAGGCGGAGCTCGCGAGATCGGTCGCCAGCGACAGCGCGCGCAGCATGGCCGTCGAATGGAAGGCGGCGACGGTGTTGTGGAGGCGCCGGTCGGCGACCACCACCGTGCCGTCGGTGAGCACGGCGGCGAGCACGTGGGCGAACCAGCGGACGCCGAAGGCGACGAAGACGGCGCCGAGGACGATGCGGAGCCAGGAGCCCTTATCGCTCGCGAAGTGCCGGCGGCCGAACGCGAAGAGACCCGGCAGCCGCCGCGCGAGAGGCGCCAGCGCCGGATGCCCGAGCGCCGCCTTCGCCGGCCGTCGCAGCCAGCGCCAGCCGCGATGGGGCAGCAGGAAGATGAGGAAGAGAGCCGCCGCCAGGCCGCAGAGCACCGCCAGCCGGCCGAACAGGATCGTCGCCGCATGCCACGTCATCGGCTGATGCTCCTACCCTCGCGTCACAGAGCTGTGCCCGCTCGCTGCAAGAGGCGACAGTAGTGCAGCGCGGTCGGGCGATGCAAACCAGGGCGAGGGACAGGAGAAACGGGGCTCCGCCGGGAGCGGTCCGGCGCCCGTCTTGCACCTGGAGGGATGAGCCTCGCGCCCTCCATGACAGTTCAGATCTTCATCGTGCTCTCTCTGCTCGTCGCGGTCGTGGTCTGCTTTGCGCTCGAGAAGATCCCGGTCGACGTCACCACGCTCTTCCTGCTCTCGGCGCTCGTCCTCCTCAAGCTCCTCCCCTTCCGCGACGCCTTCGCCGGCTTTTCGAGCGAGATCGTCGTCGTCCTCGCCTCGATCTTCGTGCTCTCCGGGGCGCTCTCCCGCACCGGGGTGATGGACGCGTTCGGCGCCTTCATCCATCGCTTCGCGGGCGGCAGCCGGACGCGCATCCTCGTGCTGCTGATGCCGGCGACGGCCTTCGTCTCGGCGTTCCTCCACAACACCACGACGACCGCCGTCTTCCTCCCCGCGGTGCTCGGCATCTGCCGCAAGAGCCGCGTGGCGCCCGGCCAGGTGCTCATGCCGTTCGCCTTCGCCTCGATGATGGGCGGCACCTGCACGCTCCTCGCCTCCTCGACGACGATCGCCGCCTCCGGCTCCATGGAGCGCGCCGGCCTGGCGCCGATCGGGCTCTTCGAGTTCCTCCCCATCGGCCTCGCCATCGTCGTCACCGGCATCGTCTTCACCCTGCTCGTCGGCACCCGCCTGCTGCCCGGCGCTCCCGACGCCAGCCTCACCGACGAGTACGGCATCCGCGAGTACCTGACGGAGGTGGTGGTGACCGCCGGCTCGCCGCTCGCCGGCCAGCAGTTGGGCGGCCTCGGCTTGGGCTCGATGGGCCTCACGGTTCTCGCCGTCCACCGCGGCGAGCGGACGATCTACCCCGGCGCCGACACCCTCCTCCTCGCGGGCGACCAGCTCATCGTCAAGACGCGGCGCGAGGGGCTCCGCGAGGTCCGCCGCACGCGCGGCATCGAGATCATCCCCGACCTCCACCTCTCCGACCAGGACCTCGCCGGCGGCACCGTGCGGGTGGTCGAGGCGATCGTCATGCCGCAGTCGCTCCTCCTCGGGCGGACGCTCCGCGAGGTCGACTTCCGCCGCCGCTTCGGCCTCACCGTCGTCGCCGTGCACCGCCGCGGCCACGCCCGGCCGACGCGCATCGGCAGCCTCGCCCTGCGGGTGGGCGACGTCCTCCTGCTGCAGGGTCCGGAGGAGAGCTTCGGCTCGCTCGCCGGCACCGATCTCTGGGTGCTCGACTCGACCGAGCAGCGGCCGGTCCACCCGCGCCAGCGCCTCGTCGCCGTCGGGCTCTTCGCCGCCGCGGTGGCGGCGGCCGCCACCGGTGTCGTGCCGCTCGCCCTCTCCTTCCTCATCGCCGCCCTCCTCGCCATCGTGCTCAAGCTGATCAGCCCCGAGGAGGCCTACAAGGCGATCCACTGGCGGCTGGTGGTGCTCATCGCCGGGATGACCTCCTTCGGCACGGTGATGAAGACCTCGGGCGCCGCGGCCTACCTCGCCCACGGCATCGTCGCCGCCGGCCAGCCGCTCGGCCTCCCCTTCATCATGCTCGGCTTCGCGGTGCTCACCATGCTGCTCACCCAGCCGATGTCGAACGCCGCCGCGGCGCTCGTCGTCCTCCCCGTCGCCCTCCATGCCGCGGTGCAGCTCCACGTGCCGCCGCGCACCTTCGGCATCCTCGTCACTCTCGCCGCCTCGATCTCCTACATCACCCCCTTCGAGCCCTCCTGCCTCCTCGTCTACGGCCCCGGCAAGTACCGCTTCCGCGACTTCCTCGTCGCCGGCACGCCGCTCTCCCTCCTCCTCCTCGCGGTGCTCATGCTCCTCGTGCCGCTCTTCTGGCCGCTCCGCTGAGAGAGCGCCGCCGGCGCCAAGCCCTCCTCTTTCTTGACACCACCAGCGTGATGCTTGATGGTTGATGCTATGAGAACCACCCTCACCCTCGACGACGACGTGCTGGCTTCGGCCCGCGCTCTGGCCGCCCAGCGAGGCGTGCCCATCGGGACCGTTGTCTCTGATCTTGCCCGCCGCGGCTTGGCTCCAGCGCAGCCCTCCGCCACCCGCAACGGCATCCGTCTCTTCCCCGTACGGCCCGATGCCGCGCCCGTTACCCCCGAGTTGGTCAAGACCCTGGCGGACGAGAGGGATTGAACCGCCACCTCCTCGACCTCAACACGCTGCTCGCCTTTCTCGATCCGCCACGGGTCCCCGCAGATCCACTCGATCTGGCGGCGTCGCCGATTCACCCGGACCGGGTGCGCATCGAGCGGAGTCGTCGCTTCGCGGATGTGTACTCTGTCGTGGTCGTTGTCGCGGTACCTGGGGCTGGATGGCGAGCACGAGATGCGAGGAAAACTCGAGAGTTTCCCGGAAATCTTCGCTATCTCTCCTGCTGAAAGGGCGAGAGGGGAAGAAACCTCGGACGTCTAGCCGCTTGCAGCGGCCGTCGAGGAGAAATCTCTGGCGTCTCCTCTCTGGCGACGGCCGCAGAAAGGAAAGGATCGCATGCGTCCTCTCTTGCGGCGCCTGCAGAGAGGAAAGATCGAGCATCACCTCTCTGGCTGCGGGCGTCGAGGGGAAACCGCTCAATCTTTCCGCTCGACGGCCGAGCCCCTCCCCTTGACCGAGGATCCTTCCGCTCGACGGCTGCCGCTCTCTGCATCACCGAGGATTCTTCGGCCGTACGGCCGAGCCTCCCGCTTCACCTGACGATCAATCCGCTCATACAGCCGAGCTTTCCGCTCGACCGCCGCCGCTGGGTCAGCCGTTCTTGGCGTTGAGGTCGTAGCCGGCGTAGTAGCCGAGGTCGATCGCCTTGCCGGCCTTGACGACGTAGGTGATCTGGCCGACGTGGTAGGAGAAGTGCTCGACGACGTGGACGAGGATGGAGAGCGCCGACTCCTCGAAGCCCTGCACGCGGCGAATGTCGAGCAGGCTCTCGGGATCGAGCCGGTCGAGGGCGCTGTCGACGTCGGCCATCACCGCGTCGAGCCGAGCGAGGAGGTCGGCGGCGGGGAGGGGGCCGGCCTCGGCGAACTCGCGGTCGCGCACGCGGTCGTCCGGCGCGCCGCCCAAACCGGAGACGATGTTCTGGCGCACGTTGCCGCAGAGGTGGAGGACGAGGTTGCCGACCGAGACGACCTCGGCGTTGGGGCGGTGCCAGATCTCCTCTTCGCTGAGCTCCGCCAGGCACTTGCGGATGCGCGGCATGGAGTCCTTGAAGAGGCGGCGCTTGCTCTCGGCGATGAGGGCCCGGCCGAAGTCGGCGGCGGACGGCTGGGGATGGGTCTCGGTCATGGCGGGCTCTCCTCGGGGTGGCGCCGGCGGTCGGATTCGGCGGCCGATATCCTATGCCACCCCCTGGTAGAATCCCCCGCTCCGGGCGAGGCGACGGCGATCCGCCGCGCCGCTCGCCGCCGCCACAGCGGTACGACCCCTCGGGAAAGGAAGACCTCATGCGAACAGGTGTAGGCAGCCTCGTGGCGCTCTCGTCCCTGGCCTTCGCCGCCGCCGCCCTCGCGGCGCCGGCCGGCCCGTCGCCGCTCGTCGACCGCATCGGCGACCGCGCCTTCATCCAGGTAGAGACGCCGTCCTTCGACAAGCTGGCGCCGCGGCAGAAGCTCCTCGCCTACCACCTGACCCAGGCGGCGATCCAGCTCGACCCCATCTTCTACGACCAGATGTCCACCTACGGGCTCACCGCCAAGCGGCTGATCTGCGGCCTCGTCGAGGACCCGGCGCGGATCCCGGCAGAGAGCCGCAAGGCGATCGTCGACTACGCCAAGCTCTTCCTCGGCAACGGCGGCAACCACAACGAGACCACCAACCAGAAGTTCGTGCCCGAGCTCTCCCCCGAGCAGTTCGCCGCCGCCGCCGAGGCGGCGCGGGCGCACGGCGCCCGCCTGGGCACCGCCGCCCAGCTGAAGGCGACCCTCGCCGAGCTCCGGCAGCCGCTCTTCGATCCCAAGTTCGAGGTCTCGATCACCGAGAAGGACCCGCCCGCCGGGCAAGACATCCTGCAAGCCTCGAGCAACAACTACTACCAGGGCGTCAGCCTCGCCGACCTGAAGGGCTTCGTCGAGACCCATCCGCTCGACTCGCGCCTGGTCAAGAAGGACGGCAAGCTGGTCGAGGAGGTCTACCGCGCCGGCACGCCGGACGGCAAGGTGCCGGCGGGCCGCTACGCCAGGGAGCTCAAGGCGGTCAACCGCGAGCTGGCGATCGCCGCCACCTTCGCCGATCCGCAGCAGGCGAAGGTCATCCGCGCCCTCATCCGCTTCTACCAGACCGGCGACCTCAAGGACTGGCACGACTTCAACGTGCTGTGGATCGGCAACGACGCCGACGTCGACTTCGCCTCCGGCTTCATCGAGGTCTACCGCGACGCCCGCGGCACCAAGGGCTCCTCGCAGATGGTCGTCGCGGTGGTCGACCAGGAGCTCGAGCCGCTGATGAAGAAGCTCGCCGAGAACGCCGTCTACTTCGAGCGCAAGGCGCCCTGGCTCGACAAGTACAAGAAGCTCGACGTCAAGCCGCCGGTCGGCAAAGCCATCGAGACGGTGGTGGCGAGCGGCGACTTCCGGGTGACGACGATCGGCGACAACCTCCCCAACGAGCAGGACGTGCGGGAGAAATACGGCACCAAGAGCATCCTCCTAACCTCCTCGATCGCGGCGCTCAACAAGACCCGCGGGTCGAAGACGGCGGTCGAGTTCTGGCCCGACGCCGACGAGGGCGACCTCTACACCAAGTACGGCTCGGTCGCCGACAACCTGCACACCGCCATGCACGAGATCATCGGCCACGGCTCCGGCAAGGTGGCGGTGCCCAACGACCCGGCGACCTATCTCCGCGAGTTCTACTCGACCCTCGAAGAGGCGCGCGCCGACCTCGTGGCGTATTGGAACATCTACGACCCCAAGCTCACCGAGCTCGGTGTCGAGAACGTCACCGAAGTCGGCCACGAGCTCTACCGGCAGCTGGCGCGCGTCGGGCTGACGACGCTCAACCACTATCCCACCGGCTCGACCGCGCAGGAGGACCACGACCGCAACCGGCTCCTCATCGTCAACTACCTGATCGAGGCCGGCGCCTTCGAGCGCGTCGAGCGCAATGGCCGCTGGTACATCCTGGTCAAGGACTACGACAAGGCCCACGAGGCGGTGGGGCGGCTGCTCGCCGAGATCATGCGCATCAAGGGCGAGGGCGACTACGAGGCGATCAAGAGCCTGGTCGGCAAGTACGGCATCAACTTCGACCCCGCGGTGCGCGACCAGGTCGTCGCCCGCTACAAGAAGCTCGACATCCCCGCCTACTACTCGGGCGTCTACGCCGACTTGAAGCTGGTCAAGAGCGCCGACGGCAAGAGCGGCGTCGCGATCACCTACCCGCGCGACTTCCTGCGCCAGCAGCTCGAGTTCGCGCGGCAGAACGGCACCCTGGGTTTCTAGAAGAAGGTCGCCTTCAAGGGCTCACCGGGGAGAGGCCGGGCCAGCCGGCCCCTCCCCCACCGCAAGCGAGGTATCCCCCATGTCCGGACGAGGATCGACAGGCAACGTCATCGCCGCACTCGCCAGCTTCTTCATCCCCGGCCTCGGCCAAGTTCTCCAGGGCCGCGTCCTCGCCGGCCTCTTCCACTTCCTCGTCGCCGCCGTCCTCTGGTTCTTCTTCCTCGGCTGGCTCGCCCACCTCTGGTCGGCGATCGACGCGGCGCGGTACTAGAGAGTTAATCAAGTCTCTCCTCCTACCCGCGGGCGGGAATAAGCGCTCTCCGGCGCGGTCTAGCAGGTGACGGCGGACGGCGGGTGCCGCTCCGGCCGATCACAAAGGAGAGACCCATGAATCGTCAGAGCCCTTCCCGCGCTCGCCGCAGCGCCCTGCCGTTCCTCGCCCTCGCCGCACTGCTCACCCTCGCCGGCGGCCTCGCTCTGCGCGCCGAGGAGAAGGCGAGCATCACCATCCTCTCGCCGCAGGACGGCGCCCAGCTCGACGCCGGCGAGGTCTATCCCCTGAAGTATGCGGTGGTGCCGGGGCCGGGCGGCGACCACTTCCACGTCTGGGTCGACAGCGAGCGCGGACCCGGCGTGCACGACCGAGAGGGCACCTATCAGCTCCCCAAGATGACGCCCGGCGAGCACACCATCACGATCAAGGTCGTCGACAAGGGGCACGTCCCCACCGGCCCCACGAAGTCGATCAAGGTGCGGGCTCGGTAGACGCCGGTGACCGACCTCGTCTACGCGCTCGTCCAGCTCGTCCACAACCTCGGGGCCGTCGCCGTCGTCGGCGGCCCCGCCGCCGCCCTGGCGCTCGACCTCCCCGCCGCGGCGCGGCGGCGGGTGGCGTTGGCGGTCCTCCTCGCCTGGCTCGCCCAGGCGCTGACCGGCGCCGGCTTCGCCCTCGCCAGCTGGCGTCTCAAGGGGGCGCTCCCGGAGATCGCCGGCATCGCGCTCGCGGCCCTCGTGGTCAAGCTCGCCGCGACCGCGATCGGGGTGCCGCTCGGCGCCCTCCTGGCGCGCCGGCGGCGGCCGGCCCCCGCGGCGCCGCGCTGGGAGCGGCCGGCGTGGGCGGCGAGCCTCGCCATCGCCGTCGCCGCAGTCTCCGCCGCGGCCTTCCTCCGCTGGTATCTCTGAGCGCGGAGACGGCGATGCGCGGCAGCGATACGATGGCCGATGACCTGACTGCCCTGACTGCCCTGACCGCGCACGCCGTCCCTCCGAGCATGCTGAGAGCCATCGATCACGGCGAGAGCCAGCGCGCCAGGCTGCGGCGCTTCGAGGCGGCCGTCATGCCCCACCTCGACGCCGCCCACGACCTGGCGCGCTGGCTGACCAAGGGCGACCGCGACGCCGAGGACGTGGTGCAGACGGCCTTCCTCCGCGCCCTGCAGTTCTTCGACGGCTTCCACGGCGACAACGCCCGCCCCTGGCTGCTCGCCATCGTCCGCAACACCTTCTACAGCTGGCTGCAGAAGAACCGCGCCCAGGAGCTGGCGACGCCGTTCGACGAGGAGGTCCACGGCGACGCCGGCCGCGACGCCGGCCGCGATCCGGAGATCGATCTCCTCCTCCGCGCCGACCGCCACCTTTTGCGCCAGGCGCTCGAGGCGCTCCCCGTCGCCTACCGCGAGGCGATCGTCCTGCGCGAGCTCGAGGGGCTGTCGTACAAGGAAATCGCCGAGATCGCCGGCATCCCGATCGGCACCGTGATGTCGCGCCTGGCGCGCGCCCGCCGGCACCTCGAGGACTTCGTCACCACCTACGGCAGCAGGGGGAACCCGCGATGATCTGTGCGACGACGGATGCCGAGCGCCTCGGCGCCTACCTCGACGGCGAGCTCGATCTCACCAGCTCGCTCGACCTCGAGCGCCACCTCGCCGAGTGCGCCGAGTGCGCGCGGGCGCTCGCCACCCAGCGCGCCCTGAAGTCGGCGCTCGGCGCCGCCGATCTCCGCTACCCGGCGACCACGGCGGAGCGCGAGCGCCTGCGGCAGAGCCTCCGCCGCGCCGCGCCGGCCATGCTCGCCGAGCGCCAAGCCGAAGGGAGCGAGCAGAGCGGGCGTAGGGTTCGCAGCCTTCGCGGCGGGCGCGACAATGCGCCCTGGCGGGCCCTCGCCAGCATCGCCGCGCTCCTCGCCGTCGCCGTCGTCTCGTGGAGCGTCGGGAGGTTCGGCGCCGGCGGGCCCGGCGGAGCGCCGGCGGCGCCGGCGATGGCCGACGAGGTCGTCGCCAGCCACGTCCGCTCGCTCCTCGCCGGCCACCCCTCGGACGTGGTGTCGACCGACCGCCACACCGTCAAGCCCTGGTTCGACGGCCGGCTCGACTACGCCCCGGAGGTCGTCGACCTCGCCGCCGCCGGCTACCCGCTCGCCGGCGGCCGGCTCGACTACTTGGGCGGCCGGCCGGTCGCCGCGCTGGTCTACCGCGCCGGCGCCCACCTCATCAATGTCTTCACCTGGCCGGTCGCCGCCGCCGGCGCCGAGCCGCCGGCGGAGAGCGTCCGCCGCGGCTACCGCGTCGTCCACTGGACGGCAGGGTCGATGACCTTCTGGGCGGTCTCCGACGCCGCCCCCGGCACCCTCCACGACTTTGCCGACCGCCTCTCCCGCGCCACCGGCAGGACCGCGCCGTAAGATCCCCCCACCATGATCCGCATCGATCCGACCATGCTCCGCATGGGGCCCCTCGCGGCCGCCGACTGGCCGGGCGTCCGCGCCATCTATCTCGAGGGAGTCGCCGGGCGCACCGCCACCTTCGAGACGGCGGCGCCACGCTGGGAGGAGTGGGACGCCGGGCACCTGCCGGCGCCGCGGCTCGTCGCCCGCCGGGGGGAGCAGATGGTCGGCTGGGCGGCCCTCTCGCCGATCTCCCGCCGCGCCGTCTATGCCGGCGTCGCCGAGGTGAGCCTCTACGTCGCCGCCGCGGCGCAGCGCACCGGCGTCGGCCGTGCCCTCCTGGCCGAGCTGGTGCCGCGCTCCGAGGCCGCCGGCCTGTGGACGCTCCAGGCGAGCATCATGGCGGTCAACCTCGGGAGCCTGCGGCTCTTCGCCGCCGCCGGCTTCCGCGAGGTCGGCCGCCGCGAGCGCCTCGGCCGCGCCGCTCTGGCGGACGCGCCGTGGCAGGACGTCGTCCTCTTCGAGCGGCGGAGCCGGGTCGTCGGGCAGTAGGCGGCCGGCGCTCCGCGGGCCGGCCTCGGCCGCCGCAGTCGGATCGCTCGGATCGCGCGGCTCGCGGATCGCGCAGACCGGCGGCCGACCTCACTCCGCCGCGCCGGCTCCCTCGTCGCGCGGCTCCAAACCGAGCGGACGCACCTCCCGCGCCTCGATCTCCCGCCAGCGGGCGAGGAGCGCGGTGAGGCTGTCGTCGAGCCGCCGCCAGGCGGCGCGGGCCTGGGTGGTGGGCGCGGCGTCGGCGCCCTCGACGATCTCGTAGAGGTGGGCCAGGTCGCCGTTGAGACGCGAGAGGTCGGTGCCGCGGATGTGGCCGGAGCCAGCCGCGACGCGCTCGCCGCCGCCCTCGGCGAGGGCGGCGAGGTGCTGATCGAGGGCGGCGGCGGCCCCCTCTCTCTCCTTGGCAGGCAGCTTCGCGAGGTGCTCGCGGACGGCCTCGACCCGGTGCAGCGCCGCGGCGTCGCGGCCGAGGGCGTCGACGATGCGGCGGGCGAGGTCGAGCTGCTCGGCGAGGCGCTCGGGGGCGACCGGCAGGCGCGGGTCCATGCGCACGGTGAGCGGCTGCACCAGCGTCTCGCCGCCGGCGGTGAGCCTCACCTGGTACTCGCCCGGCAGCACGAAGGGGCCGAGCGGCTCGGCCGGCGTGTCGTGCTCGATCGCGGCGATCGGATACTCGTGATCGAGCGCCTGCGGCGGCGGGTAGCGCAGGTCCCAGACGAAGCGGTGGACGCCTGGCTCGGCGGCGAGCAGCTGCGGCGGCCGCACCCAGTAGGTGGGCACGGCGAGCGCCATGGGATCGACCGGCGCCGGCCGGTCGGTGCTCGCGAAGCGCCGCACCAGCTTCCCCGCCGCGTCGACGATCTCTAGCCGCACCGCGCCCCCCGATCCCGAACCGGCGCCGGCGCCGTGCAGCGCGAAGTCGATCACCGCGCCGTCCGGCGGGTTCTGCCCCGCCGGCTCCTCGGGCGGCAGCGGCGTGTCGGTGTTGAGATCGCGCCGCAGACGGTAGGCGACCGGCGGCTTGAAGAGGTGCGCCGGGGCGCCGGCGGCCGCGGCGTCGAGCTGGCGCAGCGGCGCGATGTCGTCGAGGAGCCAGAAGGAGCGGCCGTGGGTGCCGACGACGAGGTCGTCGCCATGGACGACGAGGTCGCGCACCGAGGAA
Source organism: uncultured Acidobacteriota bacterium (assembly GCA_963755825.1). Classification (GTDB taxonomy): domain Bacteria; phylum Acidobacteriota; class Thermoanaerobaculia; order Multivoradales; family UBA5704; genus DATBQN01. Next base: position 928,145 of record CAVWLA010000003.1, read on the forward strand.
GGCGGCAGGTTGAGGCGGAGGGACTGCCAGTCGTCGCCGTCGTTCCAGGAGACGTAGACGCCGCGCTCGGTGCCGGCGTAGAGCAGGCCGCGGCGCAGCGGGTCCTCGCGCACGGCGTTGACCACCTCGGCGGCCGGGATGCCGCGCACCACCTCGCTCCAGGTGGCGCCGAAGTCGCGGGTGCGGTAGATGTGCGGCCTGAGGTCGTCGAGGCGGAAGCGGTTGACCGCGGCGTAAGCGGTGCCGGCGTCGAAGTGCCCCGCCTCGAGGATCGACACCTTGCTCCACGGGGTGAGCGCCGGCGGCGTCACCTCCCGCCAGTGCAGGCCGCCGTCGCGGGTGAGGTGGATCAGCCCGTCGTCGGTCCCCGCCCAGATCAGACCCTTGTCGCGCGGCGACGGGGCGACGGCGTAGATGACCCCGCGGTGGTTGCCGTGCTCGGGATCGCCGGCGGCAAAGGCGCCGAGGACGGCGGGGACGCCGGGGTGCTGGCGCGTCAGGTCGGGGCTCAGCCGCCGCCAGGAGCGCCCGCCGTCGGTGGTGGCGAAGAGGACGCTGGCGCCGAAGTAGAGGACGTGCGGATCGGCGGGCGAGAAGACCAGCGGCAGCGTCCGCACGTAGCGTACGTCGCCCGTGCGCACCGCCTCGGGCGAGACGTCCTGCACCTGACCGGTCTGCCAGTCGAAGCGCTCGATCTTGCCGCCGAAGACGAGGTTCGGATGCAGCGGATCGGGCGCGATGTAGCCGTACTCCTCGGCGCCCACCGGGTGCCAGTCGCGGAAGTTGATGGCGCCGTCGTTGCCGCGGCTGGCGATGCCGACGGAGCCGCTCTCCTGCTGGCCGCCGTAGACCCAGTAGGGGAAGCGGTCGTCGGTCGCCACGTGGTAGAGCTGCGCCGTCGGCTGGTTGTACCAGGAGCTCCAGGTCGCGCCGCCGTTAAGCGAGACGGTCGCCCCCTGGTCGCTCCCCAGCAGCAGGATCTCGGGGTTCGTCGGATCGATCCACAGGCGGTGATAGTCGTCGCCCCCCGGCGCTCCCTTGATCGCCTTCCAGCTCTCGCCGCCGTTCTCCGAGCGGTAGGTCGAGGTGTTGCAAACGTAGACGACCTCGGGGTTCCGCGGATCGACCTCGACCTCGGCGAAGTCGCCGCCGCGCCCGGAGATGCGCTCCTCGTGGTTGATCCGCCGCCAGGTGGCGCCGGCGTCGTCGGAGCGGTAGAGGCCGCCGTGGGCGGCATCGGCGTCGACCTGGGCGTAGAGCCGCGCCGGCTCGCTGGGGGCGATGGCGATGCCGATGCGGCCGAGGCCCTGGGCGAAGGTCGGTAGGCCGCCCTCGAGCCGCTTCCAGGTGGTGCCGCCGTCGGTCGACTTGAAGAGGCCGCTCCCCGGTCCGTTGAACGAGGCGCCGACCTCCCAGGGCGCCTGGCGCGCCGCCCAGAGGGCGGCGTAGAGCGTCCGCGGGTCGCGCGGATCGATCGCCAGGTCGATGGCGCCGGTGTCGTCGTCCTTGCCGAGGACCTTCTCCCAGCGGCCGCCGCCGTCGGTCGAACGGTAGACGCCGCGCTCGGCGTTGGGCCCGTAGGGGTGGCCGAGGACGGCGGCGTAGACACGGTCGGCGTCGTGCGGATCGACCCGCACGACGGGGATCTGCTGACCGTCGGCGAGGCCCAGGTGCCGCCAGGTGCGGCCGCCGTCCGCCGAGCGGTAGATGCCGTCGCCGACCGAGAGGTCGGGACGCTGCAGCCCCTCGCCGCTCCCCACGTAGAGGACCTGATGATCCGACGGCGCCACGGCGATCGCCCCGATCGACTGCGTCGGCTGGTCGTCGAAGATCGGCTTCCAGGTGCGGCCGGCGTCGTCGGTCTTCCAGACGCCGCCGTTGTTGGCGCCGAGGTAGAAGACGCCGGGCTCCCCCGGCACCCCCACCGCGGCGACCGTCCGCCCGCCGCGGAAGGGGCCGATCATCCGCCAGCGCAGCTGCGCGTAGAGCGCCGGATCGAAGGTCTGGGCGGCGGCGGGACGGTCGAAGAGCGCCGGCGACAGCAGGGCGAGGGCGGAGACGGCGGACGCGAGCAGGCGGGCTGGGCGCAAGGGGCGCACCTCCATCGGTCGAACGAGAGGCTTCGAGTCTAGTGCAGTCGGCCGCGCGGTGGCGGAGGGCGGCTGGAGCCGCCGCAAGACGGCGAGAGCGGTGGGGCGAGCTGCTACCATCGCCCCGGTCATGAGCCTCACGAGCGGCCTCTCGGCGCGCGTCTCGTCGGGCGTCCGCAGCCGCGGCGCCGAGTACTTCCTGCGGGGACGGGTGCGCATCACCACCGTCAACCGCGACGAGGTGGAGGCGACGGTCACCGGCAGCGAGCGCTATCGGGTGCGCCTGCGGCGCGACGGCGACGCCCTCGTCGTCTCCTGCACCTGCCCCTTCTTCAACGATCGCGCCGAGGCCTGCAAGCACATCTGGGCAACGGTCCTCGCCGCCGCGGACCGCCGCTTCCTCGCCGCCGGCGATCCGACGCGGAGCCTGGAGATCGACGGCGACGACTACCAGCGCCGGATCAACCGCCCGACCCGGCTCCCCGCCGCCGCGCCGCCCCGCCGCGCCGCGCCGCCCGACTGGCGCCGCCTGCTGGAGACCGCCGAGGAGCCCGCCGGCCCGCTGCCCGCCGGCGAGCCGCCGGAGGACCTCTTCTACGTCGTCGACGTCGAGGCGACGCGGGGGAGCGGCGGGCTCACCCTGGAGCTCCTCGAGCGGCGGCAGAAGGCGGCCGGCGGCTGGAGCAAGCCGCGCTCGGCGCAGATCCGCCTGGCGGCGATCGCCGGCCTGCCCGACGCCGCCGACCGCGAGATCCTGGCGCTCCTCGTCGGCGGCCGGCCGGCGCTCTCCTGGTCGAGCTGGAACGCCGGCTACGAAACCCTCCCGGCGCGCTGCCGCATCCCCGATCCGGTGGCGCCGACGCTGGTGCCGCTCCTCTGCGCCAGCGGCCGCTGCCATCTGCGGGTGGCGCCGGGAAGCTTCAGCGAGACCGCCCTCGCCTGGGACGACGGCGAGCCCTGGCAGCTCCGCCTCGCCGTCGGGCGCGACGAGGCGGCCGACGGTTACCGGCTGACCGGCGCGCTCGTCCGCACCGGCGAGCGCATGGGCCTCGACCAGCCCGCCCTCCTCCTCTCCTGCGGCCTGCTCTTCACCGCCGACCGCGCCGCTCGCCTCGAGCACGGCGGCGCCTTCGGCTGGATCGCCCTGCTGCGCAAGCACGGCGCCGTGGCGGTGCCGCGGGCGGACGGCAGCGCCCTCCTCGAGCGGCTGCTGGCGCGCTCGCCGGCGCCGCTCCTCGAGCTGCCGCCGGAGCTCCGCTTCGAGGAGGTCGGCGGCACGCCGCGGCCGCGCCTCCGCCTCACCTGGCCAGCGGGCGGCGAGGCCGGCCCGCAGGCCCGCGCCGCCTTCCTCTACGGAAACGACGAGGTGGCCGCGGGCACCCCAGGCCGCACCCTCTTCCGCGCCCGCGAGCGCCGGCTGGTGCGGCGCGACGCGACAGTGGAGCACGGCGCCGCGGCGCGCCTCCGCGAGCTCGGCTTCCGCACCGCCGGCGCGGCGGATGCGCTGGCGCTCCGCGGCCCGGCGAGCGCGCTCGCCGCGGCGGTCCGCGCGCTCCTCGCCGAGGGCTGGCTGGTCGAGGCGCAGGGGAAGCCCTACCGCGCCGCCGGCCGCATGGACCTCCGCGTCGCCTCCGGCATCGACTGGTTCGAGCTCCAGGGCGGCGTCGACTTCGGCGGCGAGCGCGCCGGCCTGCCGGCGCTGCTCGCCGCGCTGCGCCGCGGCGACAGCTTCGTCGCCCTCGCCGACGGCAGCCTCGGCATGCTGCCCGAGGAGTGGCTGCAGCGCTTCGCCCCCCTCGCCGCGGCCGGCCGCGCCGACGGGGAGAGCCTGCGCTTCGGCCAGAGCCAGGTCTCGGTGCTCGAGGCCATTCTCGAGGCCGAGCCGGCGGCGACCGCCGACGCCGCCTTCGAGCGGGTGCGCGAGCGGCTCGCCCAGTTCGCCGGCATCGCTCCCGCCGAGGCGCCGCCCGGCTTCGTCGGCGAGCTCCGCGAGTACCAGCGCGCCGGCCTCGGCTGGCTCCACTTCCTGCGCCAGCTCGGCTTCGGCGGCTGCCTCGCCGACGACATGGGGCTGGGCAAGACCATCCAGGTGCTCGCCCTCCTCGAGGCGCGCCGCGGCGAGCGCGAGGCAGCCGGCGAGCCCACCGTCCCGACGCTCGTCGTGGCGCCGCGCTCGCTCACCTTCAACTGGCAAGCCGAGGCGGCGCGCTTCACGCCGCGCCTGCGGGTCGTCGCCCACACCGGCATCGAGCGCGGGCGCGATGCCGCGGCGCTTGCCGGCTTCGACCTCGTCCTCACCACCTACGGCACCCTGCGGCGCGACGTCGAGCTGCTCGCCGCGATCGACTTCGACTACGTCGTCCTCGACGAGGCGCAGGCGATCAAGAACCGCGGCAGCCAGTCGGCCAAGGCGGCGCGCGCGCTCCGGGGACGCCACCGCCTGGCGCTCACCGGCACGCCGATCGAGAACCATCTCGGCGAGCTCGGCAGCCTGCTCGAGTTCCTCAACCCAGAGCTGCTCGGCGCCTCGACCCTGCTGCGGCCGAAGGCGGGCGCCGCCCGCGGCCCCGACGAGGAGACGCGGCGGCGGCTGGCGCGGGCGCTGCGCCCCTTCATCCTGCGGCGCACCAAGGGCCAGGTCGCCAAGGAGCTGCCGCCGAAGGTCGAGCAGACCCTCTTCTGCGAGCTGCCGGAGCGCCAGCGCCGCCTCTACGACGAGCTGCGCGACCACTACCGCTCGAGCCTCGGCCAGCGGATCGGCGAGCGCGGCATCGGGCGCGCCAAGATCCTCGTCCTCGAGGCGCTCCTGCGCCTGCGCCAGGCCGCCTGCCACCCGGCGCTCCTCGACCGCGGCACCGCCGACGAGCGCTCCGCCAAGCTCGACGTGCTCCTGCCGCAGCTCCGCGAGGTGCTGGCGGAGGGCCACAAGGCGCTCGTCTTCTCGCAGTTCACCAGCTTCCTCGCCATCCTCCGCCAGCACCTCGACCGCGAGGAGATCGCCTACGCCTATTTGGACGGCCGCACCCGCGACCGCCAGGAGCGGGTGGACCGCTTCCAGAGCGACCCCGCCTGCGGGCTCTTCCTCATCAGCCTGAAGGCCGGCGGGCTCGGCCTCAACCTCACCGCCGCCGACTACGTCTACCTGCTCGATCCCTGGTGGAACCCGGCCGTCGAGGCGCAGGCGATCGACCGCGCCCACCGCCTCGGGCAGGCGCGGCGCGTCTTCGCCTATCGGCTGGTGGCGCGCGACACCGTCGAGGAGAAGATCCTCGCCCTGCAGGAGACCAAGCGCGGCCTCGCCGACGCCATCATCCAGGCCGACCAGAGCCTGCTCTCCCGCCTCACCGCCGACGACCTCGAGCTGCTGCTGTCGTAGGGGCGCCGGCGGCGGCAAACCTTTCGCCGCCGCCTGCGTAGGCAGCGGAGCGGCGCCCGCCGCTCTCGCGCCCTGGCGCCGCCAGCTCCCACCGCCGTCGAAACCCCGATCCGCCCCGATCGTAAGGAGCCAGCCGATGACTCGGATACCCTCGATCACCCTGTACGAAACCTCTCGATCCCTCGCCCGCCCGCGCCGCCTGGCGGCGCTCGCCCTGCCGGCGCTGGCCCTGGCGGCGGCGCTCGTCGTCGCCGGCCCCACCGCCGCGCAGACGAGCGGCGGCGTCACCCTGCCGCCGAACGGCGGCAACCAGCGCGCCACCGTCACCCAGCAGATCGGCCTGGTGCGCGTCGGCATCGAGTACAGCAGCCCGCACGTGCACAGCCCGGCCGGCGTCGACCGCAAGGGGAAGATCTGGGGCGGTCTGGTGCCCTACGGCATGGCGAACGCCGGCTTCGGCACCTGCGGCGGCGACTGCCCGTGGCGCGGCGGCGCCAACGAGAACACCGTCTTCACCACCTCGCACGACATCCGGGTGCAGGGCAAGCCGCTGCCGGCGGGCTCCTACGGCCTCCACTTCATCCCGGGGAAGGACGAGTGGACGATCATCTTCTCCCGCAACTCGACATCGTGGGGGAGCTTCTTCTACGACCCGAAGGAGGACGCCCTGCGCGTGCAGGCGAAGCCCGAGGCGGCCCCCTACCGCGAGGTGCTGACCTACGAGTTCCCGGAGCGGCGGGAGGATACCGCCACCGTGGCGCTCGAGTGGGAGAATCTGGCGCTCCCCTTCACCCTCACGGTCGACCACATGGCCGACCTCTACGCCGAGAACATGGCCCGCGAGCTGCGCTCGAGCGCCGGCTTCTCCTGGGAGGGCTATGACGCCGCCGCCCTCTACTGCCTGCAGAACAAGACCCACCTCGCCCAGGCGCTGACCTGGGCCAAGGCGGCGCTCGACCCCGGGACGGGCGGCGGCCAGGAGAACTTCAACACCCTGAGCACCCTCGCCCAGCTACAGACGGCGAACGGCGAAGCCGCGGCCGGCGAGAAGACGATGGAGCGCGCCCTCCACCACCCCACCGCGGGGCCGAACGAGATTCACGGCTACGCCCGGCAGCTCCTCGCCGACCGGCAGCCGCAGGAGGCGATGAAGGTGTTCGAGCTCAACGCCCGCCTCCACCCCGACGTCTGGCCGGTCCACCTCGGGCTCGCCCGCGGCCACGCCGCGCTCGGCGACCGCGAGAAGGCGCTCGCCGAGGCGAAGCTCGCCCTGCCGCAGGCTCCCAACGAGGGGAACCGGCAGGTCGTCCTCACCATGATCGAGCGCCTGAGCGAGGGCAAAGGCGTCGACTGAGGGGGGCGCCGGGGAAGCCTGGATTTCTCCAGCGGCCTTGAGCGGCCGCGGGCCTCAGAGCCCGCGGCCGCGGCTCGCCTGCCGCTCGCGCCAGGCGGCGGTCCGGCCGCTCTCCCCGCCGCCGGAGCGATCCCTGCCGTGGACGAGATCGGCGAGCTCGGCGAGCCGCCACCGGCCCTCGCGGCTCTCCGCCGCCGCCTCGCCGTGCTCTCCCCGCGACCAGAGATAGGCGGCGTAGCGGAAGGCGCCGACCGCCAGCCGCCATTGCATCTCCATGTCGCGGGTCTCGCCCACCCAGCGCAGGCCCTGCGCCCGCTCGACCTCGCGCAGCAGGTTGCCGCAGCTCTCGGCGTCGACGCTGCCCTTCTCGCAGCGCCGAGCGGCCGCCGCCATCCAGCGCGAAACCTCGGAGAACGTCTTCAACGACCCTCGTGCCGCCACCATCCGAGCCTCCCGTTTCCCGCCTCCGTTCGCCTGAAGCCGAAGCAACCTCCTTGCCAGGATCGTGGCGCGATGGAGTCGCTTCTTGGCCCTCCGGATGCACTACACTCTGTAAGCGATCAGTCGCTCATTTCGATAAGGCTTGCTTGGCTCTGTCGCCGGTTCGCGAGGACGTCTGTCTCTCGGAGATCCGGGGATCGAAGCTCCGCGTCCGCGCCCAGGAGGGGGCTCTGTTCGGACGCCGGGCGAGGATTCCCATTTGCGTAAGGAGGCAGGAATGCAGCGATTGAAGAGTAAATGGACAGGGAGGCTGGCGATCCAAACCGGGCTCGCGCTGGTGATCGTCGGAGCACCCGTCGTCTACGCGGTCACCGTCGAGGCCCCGGCCGGATACGACAATCTGACCAACGGCTTCGAGGCGCAGACGCAGATGGACTCCGACCGCGCCGTCTTCGACGAGGTCGAGGGGATCGCCGACGGCCTGGGGCCGGTCTACAACACCCAGAGCTGCCGCGAGTGCCACCAGAATCCGGTCTCCGGGTCGGGCAGCCAGATCCTCGAGGTGCGCGCCGGCTCGACCGACGGCTCGACGTTCACCGATCACATCGGCGGCTCGCTGCTCCACTCGCGGGCGATCGACCCGGCCATCCAGGTGCGCGCCCTCGGCACCGACAACGTGGTCGCCTTCCGCTCGTCGTTGAGCATCCTCGGCGATGGCTTCGTCGAGGCCCTCCCCGACACCTTCTTCACCGGCGCCCAGACCACCCAGTCCAACGCCGGCCTCAACCGCGGCACCATCATCCGGGTGCCGGTCGGCGAGGCAACCGCCGGCACGACGCGGATCGGCCGCTTCGGCCACAAGAACCAGCAGGCCAGCCTGCTGTCGTTCGCCGCCGACGCCTACCTCAACGAGATGGGCATCACCAGCCCGCTGCAGCCGACCGAGGACAACTCGAGCGGCGTCGACGTGTCGTCCTACAACACCCGGAACGGCGTCCCCGCCATCCAGGACCCGGCGGCGACCGGCGCGCCCTTCGGCAAGGACATCCTCGCCTTCACCAACTTCATGCGCTCGACCAAGGTGCCGCCGCGCGACACCGTCCTCGCGGCCACCTCGGACGCCGTCACCGGCGCCTCGCTCTTCCATGCGATCGGCTGCGACCTCTGCCACCTCACCTCGGCGACCACCGCCGCCGCGGGCACCGTCATCAACGGCACCAATTACACCATCCCGGCCGCCATCGGCGGCAAGACGTTCCATCCCTACAGCGACTTCCTGCTGCACAACGTGGGGACCGGCGACGGCATCGTGCAGAACGGCGGCCAGGGCACCGCGAACATGGTGCGGACCGCGCCACTGTGGGGCCTGCGCACCAAGCTCACCATGCTGCACGACGGCTCGCAGGTGACGCGGAACAACGCCATCCTCGCCCACTTCGGCGACGCCAACCCGGTGATCGACAACTACATCAACCTCAGCCTCAACCAGAAGAACCAGCTCATCACCTTCCTCAACTCGCTGTAAGCGGCTCTGTGAGACCGGCCTGGCGCTGCCAGGCCGGTCTCTTGCTCGCCGGGAGAGCACGATGCCCTGGATGCCGAGAACTCGCCCCAACGTCGCGCCGCTCGCCATCGCCGTCGCCGCGCTGGCGGCGCTCGTGGCGACGACCGCCGCCTCGCCGGCTCCCCCGGCGCGGACCGCGGCGCCAAAGGGGGGTCACGCCGGCCCGGCGCAGAACGCGCGCACCGCCGAGGCGATCCTCCATGGCTCGCCGGACCATCCCAAGCTCTCCGGCTCGGTCCTCTTCCAGGAGGAGGGGGATCACATCTGGGTGGTGGCGAAGGTCCAGGGGGTCGAGAGACCGGGGCGCTACGGCTTCCATCTGCACGAGAACGGCCGCTGCGCCGCCGATCCCCGCGGCTTTCATTTCACCAGCGCCGGAGGCCACTTCAACCCCGCCAGCGCGCCCCACGCCTGCTTGGACGCCGCCGCGCACCACGCCGGCGACCTCGGCAACCTGACCATCGAGGCCGACGGCACCGGCCGGCTCGAGGTGGCGACCGAAGCCCTGGCGCTCGCCGGCCCACGCTCGGTGATCGGCCGCTCGATCGTCTTGGACGCCCGCCCCGACGACTGCAAGAGCCAGCCCGCCGGCAGCTCCGGCGCGCGCATCGCCTGCGGCGTCGTCGTCGCCAGCCCCGCGGTCCACCCAACACCCAAGCCCAAGCTGCCGCCGCACTGAATCTCCCCAGCCGGGAGCCGGCCGGGCGGGCGCTCGCGGGCTGCCGATCGCGCCACACCCGGCCGGACGACGCCCCAGGTCAGGGGTAGGTGACGTAGCCGGTGCCGGCCGGATAGAGCAGGTTCTGCAGATCCGCCTCGCGCAGCAGGACGGCGAAGAACGAGCGCGTCGGCTGGCTGTAGAGGTAGGCGTACTGCGTGCGCTCGGCGAGCGACGCCGGGCGCCCGTTCTTGCTCTTGAACTCATCGAGGTAGCGGTCGATGTCCTGCTGCGGCCGGAGCTCCGCCTCGAGGCGGTCCTGGATCGCCAGGATCGCGTCCTCCTTGCCGGGCCGCACCACCCGCTCGGAGTTGGGGCGCTTCACGGCGGCGTCGGTGATCGAGCAGCCGCCGGTGCCCACCACCTGGAGGTTCTTCCACTGCGCGCTCCGCATCGCCACGCCGAGCTGCGCGACGAGCGACTGCGGATGGAAGCGGTCGGTCGAGCCCGACTGGCACGAGAAGAGGTAGACCTGCGGCGTCGCCGCCGGCAGCCGCTTGGCGGTGAAGAGGGCGAGCAGCTCGCCGGCGGTCTTGGTGCCGACCTCGCCGACGCTGCCGTGCGCCACGCTCCACACCGCCTCGCCCCCCTTCATGTTGGAGAACACCGCGTCGTCGAAGAGGAAGATGCCGGCGCCGGGGAACCAGTGGTTGTAGTAGCCGAGCGAGTAGAGGATGACGAAGTCCTTGATGTCGCCGGAGCTGGTCAGCTCGACCGCGCGGGAGGGGGCCGCGGGCGCGGCGAGAGCGAGCGCCAGGGCGAGCAGCAGGGCGGCGGAGGACGGCGAGCGGCGGAGGACGCGATGGGAGGGCATGGGAATCTCCTCGGGTGAGCGCCGCCGCGGCATGCGAGCGGAGCGAGCGGCCCTCGGCGCAAGCCGCCTGCCAGGCCGTGCAACGTCGCGCAGACCCGCGCAAACCGTTGACCTGATTGAGCCGAGCTGCCGGCGCGCCGCGCCCCCGCCCGGCGCGCCAGCCGCTCGCCGGAGACAGGGCGGGCCGCGCCCCACCGCGCCGAAACCCGCGCCGCCGCGAGGGCCAGCGGCGGCCGCGGGCCGCCTGACGCCGGCGCCGGGCAGGTGCCGCCGCGCGGCGGCGGGTGAGTGGGTGCCGCCGGCGAGCGGCATCTGCCTCCCGGCGGGCGCGGCCGGCCGCAGGCGGCCGCGCGCTCCTCGGCCAGGGGGATCGGTCGTCGGCCACCCCGCGCGGAGCGCCGCGGCGCCGCCGCCGACCGGCGGCACCCCGGCGCCGCCTGGCGCCGCCTGGAATCGCCAAACCATTGACGTCAAAGGGTTTCATTCGCCAGCCGCCGGCTGGCACCGAGGCTGCTCCTGGGGCTTCGCCGAACGCAAGCGATCGACCGGCGGGGCCTCTCCTCTCAGAGCTCCCGGCGTTCAGCGGCCGCGGCCCGACGATCGGGTCGCCGGCTCGCCCGGACGGCGCGGGGTGCGCCGTCCGAAACCACACCGGTCGAGGAGGATTCCGATGGCTACGAAAGCAGCTTCCAACACCGCCGTGGCGCTCGCCGCCGACCTGCTCACCGTCTCCGACATGTGGGCGATGTACATCCAGGGCCTGCTCCAGGGGTCGGGTCTCGCCGACGCCCGCCAGCTCATGCTCACCGGCACCTCGATGCCGGCGCAGCTCAACACCGAGACGCTCTCCTCGCCGCCGGTCACCCGCGAGCAGGCCCTCTGGCAGATCTACTCGCTCGCCAACGTCATGCCGGAGTGGGGCACCAAGACCTCCGGCGGCGCCAGCGAGACCGTCGGCCTCTTCTACGGCCGCTCGGAGGCCACCTACTTCAGCCAGTACTCCTCGTTCATCCGCTCGATCAAGCTGCGCGGCAACGCCGACCCCGCCTTCGCGGCGGCGGTGCGCATCGCGCAGGCCGAGTACGACAAGGCGGCGGACGCCTGGCAGATCACCTACAACGACGCCTTCATGGCCTTCCAGGCCGCCCCTCCCGGCATGTACGCGACCTGGGACGACTTCCTCAAGCGGACGCCCTACGGCCGCCGGCTGCAGCAGGCCGACGCCACCATGGACGCGGCGCAGATCAAGCTCGACCAGGCGATGCGCGCCGCCTACGGGCCGCAGTACGATCAGCTCGCCCTCGCCCTCGGCCTCACCCGCGACGTGCAGTCGCAGCTCGCCATCGGCAGCGGCCAGCTCGTCATGCAGGTGGAGAACGACTCGGGCAAGTTCCCCGTCGCGCAGTTCTCCCCCAGCCTGCTCGGCCAGGGCGGCGGCACCGGCTACTCGGCCTGGCTCGACCAGGCGATCAGCGCCGTCGCCGCCGGCCTGCCGCCCGAGGTGCGCGTGACGATCGACCAGAGCGCCGGCAAGTACAGCTACTCGGAGATGACCTTCGCCGCCAACGGCCGGGTCACCTACCTGCCGTTCGTCTGGTTCCAGGGCTCCGGCGGCTACACCGAGGTGAACGTCGACACCGCCTCCTCGGAGTTCGGCATCGAGATCAGCATGCAGAGCGTCACCCAGGTGAGCATCACGCCCGGCCAGTGGTACATGGGCGACTTCGTCCGCAACTACTCGCAGCCCGACGACTTCCTCGTCGGCTCGCCGTTCAACTCGAAAGCGATCTGGGGTCCCAACGGCCTCTTCAACACGCAGCCGAACGGCCTCGTCATCGCCTTTCGGCCGCAGGTGACGGCGCGCTTCAACGCCGAGAGCTACCGGCGCCTGAAGCGCGACTGGGAGGCCGAGGCGTCGCTCCGCGTCGGCGTCGGCCCCTTCTTCCTCGGCATCGGCGGCGGCGCCAGCGGCAGCAAGGAAGACATCCAGTGGAACGACCAGGCCAACAGCTTCTCGTTCACCGACCAGACCCTGGTGCCGAAGATCATCGGCCTCACCGTCAACACGCCCCACTACCCGATCGGCACCTAGTCTCGATCTCCGCGGGCGCCGGCAGCCGGCGCCCGCGGCTCTTCCTCTCGTAGGGGAACCTGATGGCGACCGCCGGCGACCTGCTCTGGCAGCTCTACGTCGAGGCCCTCGAACGGGGCCTCCGCATTCCGCCCGAAGCGGACTTCCTCGCCACGGCGAGCGCCATGCCGCTCGCTCTCAACATCGCCACCACGGTCGATCCAGTGCCGCTGCCGCAGGCGCTGGCGGAGGTCTTCCGTCTGGGCGATACCATGCCGGCCTGGCGGCCGGTCTACCAACCCTCGGCGGACGGCAGTGTGTGGCGCGAGTACGAGGCGTTCGTCTACGCCATCGCCGTGCCGCCCGACGGCGGGCCGCAGTACCGGCCCGTGCGCCAGGCGCGCCAGCTCCTGCGCCAGGTGGAGGACGAGATCGCCGCCGCCGGCGGCAGCCTGGTGATGACGATCGCGACCGCCGCCGGGGAGAGGGTCGTGCCGCGCTACGAGACCGGCCCGCTCGGAGTGCCCGGCTATTCGCAGTGGCTGGAGTTCGCCATCCTCGCCTTCGTCCATTCCCTGCCGCCGGAGGTCGACGTCACCGTGTATGCGGCGGACGCGAAGCGAGCCGGCCGAGCGCCGGCGGTCGCCTCCGCCACCCGCGAGCTGCCGCCCTGGCTGGACGCTCTCTCCGCGGCCGCGAGCCCGACGGCCGAGGAGATCGTCTCGCTGCGGCTCGTCATCCAGAGCACCACCCATCTGCCTCTGGCGCCGGGAGCCTGGTTCCTCGAGAGCCTGCTGCGCTCGTACACGCGGCCCGAGCAATTCATCCCCGGCACGCCGTTCGCGAGCGGCCCGATCTGGGGGCCGCAGGGCATCCTCAACCTCTTCTCGGTCGGCTTCTACGCCGGTTTCCGTCCCGAGGTCACGGTGATGCTCACCCCGAGCGGCTTCTCCCGCCTCGCCGCCGGCCTCGGCGAGGGCTCGATCGCGGGCCCGGCGGGGATCGAGCTCCGCCTCGATCGCGACCGCCACGCCATCGCGGCGGCCGATACGTCGCTCCAGGGCATGCTCCTCGGCGTCGTCGTCGATGCGCCGAACTATCCGAGCGGGCCGTAGACCATGCGAACACCACCGCCAACCGCCGGGCGACCGGTACCAAGGAGATCCCCATGACCGATCAGTACGTGTCGAAAGTCGGCGCCCTCTACATCGTCTCCGTCTGCTACGACGGCGAGCTCGGGGAGCTCCGCTCGGCGAGCTTCGGCGCCCCCGCCGGCGTGATCCGCATCGTCTGGAACCTGATGACCGTAGCCGGCGAGCAGGCGACCTTCAACGAGACCCCGCTCGAGTGCGCGTCCACCGGAGCGTGCAATCTCATCAACATCCAGCGCCTGAGCCCGACTCAGTGCAGCGCCATCCTGATGGGCAATACCAAGGTGCTGCAGCCGCTCCCCTACCTGATCCGCGTCGACCTGATGTCGACGGCGACCACCCTGGTGCACGACCCCACCATCGTCGTCTCGCCGGACCCGGTGGAGATCCCGTGAACTCACGGCTGGAGACCCGGCGCCGGCCGGTCAGCGAGCGAGGCCGGCGGCGAGGCCGCCGCGGATGGCGTCGAACCAGGGGAGCTCGAACCAACGGCGATCGACGCCGTTCTTGAGCGCACGCTCGGCGTGGAAGAGGGCCGAGCTGCGCTCGCCGAGCGCGGCGTAGACGACCGCCGCCTCGAGGGCGAGCTGAGCGTTGTCGGGGCTGGCGCGGAGCGCTCCCTGGATCGCCTCGACGGCCTCGCGGTCGCGGCCGAGATGGGCGAGCGCCTGGGCGCGGGCGCTCGCCATCGCCCAGGACCCGGCGCCGGAGCCGCTCGGCGCTGAATCGGTGAGCGCGACGACCTCCCGGTAGGCGCTCCGCGCCTCGTCCCGACGGCCGGCGAGCCAGAGGCAGTCGGCGAGGTCGAGCGCCGGCTGCGGGTCGGCGGGGGCGGCGGCGCGCGCCCGGCGCAGGCTCGCCTCGGCGTCGCCGTAGCGGCGAAGGAGCAGCTCGGCGAGCCCGAGGTTGGTGAGGTCGCCCGCCGCCGGACGGGCCGCGGTGAGGCGGGCGAGGAGATCGACGGCGCGCGCCGGCGAGCCGGAGAGGAGCTCGATCTGCGCCAGGGTGCGCAGGCCCTGCGCATTGTCGGGCGAGCGCGCCAGAAGCTTCTCGAGGGCGTCGCGCGCCGGCGGCAGCCGCCCCTGGCGATACTCGAGGTTGGCGAGGACCAGCAGGTACTGCCATGAGGGCTGGCGCGCCACCACCTTTTCGAGGAGCGCGATCGCCTCCCGCGGCCGGTCGCGCGCCTCGAGGAGCCGCGCCCGCCGCACCTCGGCCGAAGCGGTGCCGCGCTCCAGGCGGTCGAGCGCGGCGAGGGCGGAATCCGCCTCGGTGAGGCGCCCAGAGGCGATCGCCAGGTCGAAGCGGCTCGCCGGCGGGCGCGGGTCGTCGGGCGCCAGGCGCTCGATCTCGCGCGCCACGCCGAGCCCGCGCTCGACGTAGCGCTCGTCGTGGCTCGTGGCGTAGAGGTAGCGCGCCAGGCCGCTCTCCAGCACCGCGAGCTCGACGAAGCCGGGAGCACCGCGGCGGAGGGCCGCGGCCTCGCCGAGGAGCGCGGCGTAGGCCGCGGTCGGCCCCGAGTTCACCCGCCGCCGCAGGCCGAGGAAGCGCGCGTAGACGCCGTCGTCGACCGCCAGGCTCAGGCTCTCCCAGCGCAGCGCGCGCTCGGCATAGTCGCGGCGCACCTCGAGGGCGGCGCCGTCAGCGAACAGCCGGGGCTCCGAACGCGGCAGCTCGATGGCGGCGGTGCGGATCACCCGGCCATCGGCGCCGCCGATGCGGCGCACGGCGACGCGGCAGAGGTCGCCGGCGCAGCGCGCCTCGCTCTCGATCAGCTCGTCGGCCGCCACCGCCCGCGCCACCGCGGAGGGGGGCGATCCGGCGGCGATGCCGCGCATCTGCGCCGGATCGATCGGCGCGACGCCGTCGAGCGCGGTCAGGGCGCGGAGAGCCGCCTCCTGCAGATTGGCGGCGACGAGGCCGCTCTCCTCGGCGCCGGCGACCCCTTCGATGCGCGGCGCCAGCACGGCGACGGCGATCGCCTGCGGGCGTGGTGGCGCGGCGCGGAGGAGGACGAGCGCGGCGACGGCGGAGAGCGCCGCGGCGGTGCCGGCGGCCCACAGCCAGCGCCGCAGCCTAGCCCGCCGCAGGCCGCGGGACGCCGCCGCGGACGCCACCGCGGCGAGCGGCAAGCCGTGCTGCAGCGTCGGCGCCAGCGGCGCCAGCTCGGCGGCGAGCGCCGCGGCGTCGGCGTAGCGCGCCGCCGGCTCCTTGGCGAGGCAGCGGCCGACGATGCGCGCCAGCTCCTCCGGAATCCCCGCCCGCAGGGCGGCGAGCGGCGGCGGCTCGTCATAAAGGATCGCCTCGACGAGCCCGCGCCCCGGGCGGCCGCGGAAGGGCGGCAGGCCGGCGAGCATCTCGTAGAGCACGACGCCGGCCGACCAGAGATCGGAGCGCGCGTCGGCAGGCTCGCCGCGGAGCGCCTCCGGCGCCAGGTAGGCAAGGGTGCCCGGCGCCGTTCCCGGGACGGTGTGGTGGGCGGTCCCGGCGGCGGTGCCCAGCCGCCGCGCGACGCCGAAGTCGAGGAGCTTCACCCGGCCGCCGGGGGCGATCATCAGGTTGGCCGGCTTGACGTCGCGGTGGACGAGGCCGATGGCATGCGCCGCGGCGAGCGCGGCGGCGAGGCCCAGGGCAATCGAGAGCGCCTCCTCGACCGCCAGCGGACCGCGGGCGAGGCGGGCGGCGAGCGTCTCGCCGGCGTAGTAGGCCATCACCAGGAAGCGGCGGCCGGCGTGCTCGCCGATCTCGTGGACGACGCCGATGTTGGGGTGATCGAGAGCGGCGGCCGCCTGCGCCTCGCGGCGCAGGCGGAGGTCCTCCTCGGGGTCGTAGGCGCCGCCGGTCAAGAACTTGAGCGCCACCGGCCGGCCGAGGGAGAGGTCGACGGCGCGGTAGACGACCCCCATGCCGCCGCGGCCGAGGAGCGCCTCGACGCGGAAGTGCGACACCTCGCTGCCGAGGAGGGGATCGGCGGGCGGCACCGGCGCGGCGGCGGCGAGCGCCGTGCCGCAGCGCGGGCAGGCGAGGTCGAACTCGCCGCAGGCGGCCCCGCAGCGCGGGCAGGTCATCCCCGCCGCTCCGTACGGCCGCGGCACACCGGTGCCCGGCGCTCCCTCCGTGCCCTGAGATTCAACCCGTCATCCTCGTCGAAGTGCATTATCGTAGCAGCGCCTCGCGGCGCCCTGCCGCACCCGACGGTCGCGCGCGAGGAGCGCCACGGCGCGGGAGGCCTCGCTGGACCTCTACCAGGACCTGTTCGACATCTCGAAGCTCCTCCTCGCCGAGGCCGACTACGAGCGCACGACAGAGCTCCTGCTGCGCCGCCTGGTCGAGCGCAGCGGCGCCGAGCGCGGCTTCCTGGTGGTGCGCGAGGAGGGCTCGTTCCACCAGCGTTTCGCGGTGCGCTACGAGCGCCGGTCGGAGGAGGAGCAGCGCTTCAGCCGCTCGCTGGTGCAGGAGGCGATCGCCACCGGCCGCTCCATCTACCTGCCCAACCTGCTCGACGATCCGCGCTTCGCCCCCGCCGAGAGCGCCCGCGCCCTCGGCCGCTGCTCGGTGCTGGTGGCGCCGCTGCGCCATCAGGACGAGGTCTACGGCGTCGTCTACCTCGACAACCGGCGGGTGCTCGACGCCTTCAATCCCGCCACCCGCGCCTTCCTCGAGGAGTTCGCCGGCGTTGCCGGCCTCTTCCTCGCCCGCGCCCTCGAGCGCGAGGCGCTCCGCCGCCGCGCCGCCAGCCTGGAGAGCGACCTCTTCGCCCGCCACGACTTCGCCGGCATCGTCACCCGCGACCCGCGGATGACGGCTCTCCTCCGCCTCATCGCCCAGGTGGCGGAGAGCGACGCTCCGGTCCTCGTGCAGGGGGAGACCGGCACCGGCAAGGAGCTCGTCGCCCGCGCCCTCCACGTCAACAGCGCCCGGCGGCAGCGCCAGCTGGTCACCGTCCACTGCGCCGCGCTCCCCGCGACGCTCCTCGAGTCGGAGCTCTTCGGCCACGTCGCCGGCGCCTTCACCGACGCGCGGCGCGATCGTCCTGGCCGGGTGAGCGCGGCACAGGGTGGCACCCTCTTCCTCGACGAGATCGGCGAGGTGCCCGCCGAGGTGCAGGCGAAGCTGCTGCGCTTCCTGCAGTTCGGCGAGATCCAGCGGCTCGGCTCCGACCGCGTCGAGCGGGTGGACGTGCGGGTGGTGGCCGCCACCCACCGCGACCTGAAGCAGATGGTGCGGCAGGGGAAGTTCCGCGAGGACCTCTACTTCCGCCTGAAGGTGCTCGACCTCGACCTGCCGCCGCTGCGCGAGCGCCGCAGCGACATCCCCCTCCTCACCCACCACTTCCTCGAGCGCCACTGGCGGCGGCCGGGGGCGCCGCCGCGCTTCACCGCCGCCGCAGAGCGCGCCCTCTTCGCCTACGGTTATCCGGGCAACGTCCGCGAGCTCGCCCACGCCGTGGAGCGCGCCTGCGTGCTCGCCCAAGGCCCGGAGCTCGACGTCCACCTGCTGCCGCCGGAGATCGCCGAGCGGCCGCCCGCCGCCGGCGACGCCGACCTCGGCGAGCTCACCAGCGCCGGCCTCCAGGCCGCCCGCAAGGCGAGCCTCGCCGACGTCGAGCGCCGCTTCGTCGCCGCCCTCATGGACCGCCATGCCGGCAACGTCTCCCAAGCCGCCCGCGAATCCGGCCTCCACCGCAGCTATCTACAGCGGATCTTGGCGCGGCATCGGACGGGGTGAGGGGGAGCAGCTGCAGCACCGGGCACCGGCCGCTGTTCCAAGCCCTACAGCGACGCCGCGCGCGCCGGTCGCCGGCGCGCGCTCGAGTCGTCGGCCCTGAGAGCTCCATGGCACCCCTCTTGCTCTTCGTAGCGGCCGGGCGATCGAGCCCGCTTGCGAAGGAGAGACTCACCATGGAAATCGATACCCTGCAGAAGCTGTACGAGGACGAGCTCAAGGATCTGCACAGCGCCGAGCGCCAGATCATCCAGGCGCTGCCGAAGATGATTAAGGCCGCCTCGCACGAGGAGCTCAAGGCTGCCCTCAGCGAGCATCTCGAGGTCACCAAGGAACATCTCGCCCGCCTCGACCGCATCTTCGCGAAGCTCGGCAAGAAGGGCACCGGCAAGAAGTGCAAGGGGATGGAGGGCGTCATCGCCGACGGCAAGGAGCTGCTCGAAGAGGACGTCGAGGACGACGTGCTGGACGCCGGGATCATCGCCGCGGCGCAGCACGTCGAGCACTACGAGATGGCCGGCTACGGCACCGTCCGCACCTACGCCGAGCTCCTCGGCGAGAAGGAGGCGGCGAAGCTGCTGCAGCAGACGCTCGACGAGGAGAAGGAGGCCGACGCCAAGCTGACCCAGCTGGCGGAGAGCTCGATCAACCTCGAGGCCGAAGCACCCGTTGCGCGGTAGAGCCCCACTTCCACGTCAGATTGCGGCGCTCTGCGCCGGTCGCCCATCGGCACCGGCGGTCCGATCCGCGTGAAGCCGGATTGATCCGGCTTCGCGCCGGACGGGCCCGGTCGCGGTGGGATGGGTTTGGGGGGCCCGGGTGGCCGCCAGCACGAAAAAGGGCCACCCGAAGGTGGCCCTGAAAACAGACGAATTCGCGGAGCGCCACATGCGCCACGCGGGCGCAGAACTCAGGCGATCTTGGTGACGTTCGCGGCGGCAGCGCCCTTGGCGCCCTGCACGATGTCGAACTCGACGCGGTCGCCCTCGGCAAGGCTCTTGAAGCCGGAGCCCTGGATCGCCGAGTGGTGCACGAAGCAGTCCTTGCCACCGTCCTCCGGAGTGATGAAGCCGAAGCCCTTGGTGTCGTTGAACCACTTCACTTTTCCCGTGTTACGCATGCTCGTTTCTCTCTTTCTCTGGCACACAAGAAAAAAGAACCCGGCAACCAGGTTCTTTTTCCGAGTGTCTGGCTTGACGCTGGAGAACCACCTCGGCCCTGCAGCAGTTGGTAGAGTACGGCGGCAGGCGCCAAATGTCAACCCGCGATCCAGGAGCCCCTCTCGCCATCGCGCTCGTCGGCGCCGGCCGGGTGGCGCGGACCTATGCGCACGCGATCGCCGGCGAGCCCGGCCTCCGCCTCGCCGCGGTCGTCGGCCGACAGGCCGAGGCGGCGCGCGCGCTCGCGGCGATGGCGATGGCGCCCGCCTGCGCCGTCCACGCCGAGGTCGAGGAGCTCGCGGCGGACCCCGGCGGCGTCGAGGCGGCGATCGTCTGCACGCCGCCGGCCTCCCACCCGGCGATCGCCTGCCGGCTCCTCGCGAGCGGTCTCCACGTCCTCGGCGAGAAGCCGTTCGCGCCGACGCCGGCGGCGGCGATGGCGATGGCCGCGGCGGCGCGGCGGGCCGGGCGCACGCTCCTCCTCGCCGCCAAGTACCGGCACTTCCCGGCGGTCGGCGAGGCGCGGCGGCTGGTGGCGGCGGGCGCCATCGGCGCTCCGGTCTTCTACGAGAGCGCCTTCCTGCAGCGCGCCGCGATGGCGGGCGACTGGTACGCCGACGCCGCGGTCTCGGGCGGCGGCGTCCTCGCCGACAACGGCCCGCACGCGGCCGACCTGCTGCGCTTCGTCCTGGCGCCGATCGAGGCGGTGTCGGCGGCGGCGGGGCCGCGGCTCCAGGGGCTCGCCGTCGAGGAGACGGTCGCCCTCGCGGCCCGCGTCGCCGGCGGCGCCCTCGCCCGCATCGACCTCTCCTGGTCGGCCGACAGCCCCGGCGAGACCTGCCTGCGGATCGCCGGCAGCGAGGGCATCGTCGAAGTCGGCTGGCGCGCCTCGCGCTGGCGGCGGAGCGGCGCCGCCTGGACGCCGTTCGGCAGCCCCTACGACAAGCTGGCGGCATTCCGCGGCGTGCTCGCCGACTTCGCCGCCGCCGTCCGCGGCGCCGCGGCGAGCACCTCCCTCGCCGACGCCCTCGCCTCGGTCGCCGTCGTCGCCGCCGGCTACGCGTCGCTCGCGAGCGGCGCCTGGACGGCGGTCGCCGACCTTCCCGGCTGAGCCCCGGCGGCGAATCCTGCGATAAGGTGAGCGGCGCGACCGAGGAGCCGGCCCGGCGGGCCGCGGGCCCGGCCGCCTGAACGTCCCGTCTCGCTCGCCCACCGCCCGTCGAGCTGGACCGCGGCATCCCAGACCGTGAGGAGAGAAGAAGCATGTGGATCGTCCGCCTGGCGCTGCGCCGCCCCTACACCTTTGTCGTGCTGGCGCTGCTGCTGCTGATCCTGGCCCCCATCGTCATCCTGCGCACCCCGATCGACATCTTCCCCAACATCAACATCCCGGTCGTCAGCGTCATCTGGAACTACGGCGGCCTCTCGCCGCGCGAGATGTCGAACCGCATCGTCACCATCTACGAGCGCTCGCTGACGACGACGGTCAACGACATCGAGCACATCGAGTCGCAGACCCTCGGCGGCATCGCGGTGGTGAAGATCTTCTTCCAGCCGAACGCCAACATCGACTCCGCCGTGGCGCAGGTGACGGCGATCTCGCAGACCCAGTTGCGCCAGCTCCCCCCCGGCACCACGCCGCCGCTGGTCATCACCTACAGCGCCTCGGCCGTCCCCATCCTGCAGCTGGCGCTCTCCGGCGAGGGGCTGACCGAGCAGCAGCTGAGCGACTTCGGCATCAACTTGATCCGCACCCAGCTGGCGACCGTGCAGGGCGCCTCGATCCCCTATCCCTACGGCGGCAAGAAGCGCCAGGTGCAGGTCGACATCGACGATGCCGCCCTGCAGGCCAAGGGGCTGTCGCCGAGCGACGTGGTGAACGCCATCGGCGTGCAGAACCTCATCCTCCCCGCCGGCACCGCCAAGATCGGCGGCATCGAGTACCAGGTCGAGACCAACAGCAGCCCGGAGACGATCGCCGACCTGAACGACCTGCCGATCAAGACCGTCCGCGGCGCCACCATCTACGTGCGCGACGTCGCTCACGTCCGCGACGGCTTTCCGCCGCAGACCAACATCGTGCGCGTCGACGGCCAGCGGGCGACCCTCGTCACCATCCTCAAGTCGGGCGGCGCCTCGACGCTCGACATCATCCGCCGCGTCCGCGACCGCCTGCCGCAGATCGCGGCGACGCTGCCGCCGGCGCTGCGCATGCAGCCGCTCGCCGACCAGTCGCTCTTCGTGCGCAGCGCCATCGAGGGCGTCGTCCGCGAGGCGCTGATCGCCGCCTGCCTGACGGCGCTGATGATCCTCCTCTTCCTGGGCAGCTGGCGGAGCACCGTCATCATCGCGGTCTCCATCCCGCTCTCCATCCTGGTCTCCATCCTCGTCATGAGCGCTCTCGGCGAGACCATCAACATCATGACGCTCGGCGGCCTGGCGCTCGCCGTCGGCATCCTCGTCGACGACGCCACCGTCGAGATCGAGAACATCAACCGCAACCTCGAAGAGGGCAAGGAGATCGAGACGGCGATCCTCGACGGCGCGGCGCAGATCGCGGTGCCGGCGTTCGTCTCGACGCTCTCCATCTGCATCGTCTTCGTGCCGATGTTCTTCCTCACCGGCGTCGCCCGCTACCTCTTCGTGCCGCTCGCCGAGGCGGTGGTCTTCGCCATGCTGGCCTCCTACCTCCTCTCCCGCACGCTGGTGCCGACGATGGCCAAGTACCTGCTGCGCGAGCACGCCGCGCCGGCGCCCAGCCGCAATCCGCTGGTGCGCCTGCAGCGGGGCTTCGAGCGCCAGTTCGAGCGCCTGCGCGCCGGCTACCGCGGCGTGCTCGACGGCTGCATTGAGCATCGCGGGCTCTTCATCCTCGGCTTCCTCGGCTTCTGCGCGCTGTCGCTCGCCGTCCTCTACCCATGGCTCGGCCAGGACTTCTTCCCCGGCGTCGACAGCGGCCAGTTCAAGCTCCACGTCCGCGGGCGGACCGGCACCCGCATCGAGGAGACGGCGCGGCTCTGCGAGCAGATCGACCAGACCATCCGGGCGACCATCCCGAAGGACGAGCTGGTCACCGTCATCGACAACATCGGCGTGCCCAACAGCGGTATCAACCTCTCCTACAGCAACTCGGCGCCGGTCGGCCCGGGCGATGCCGACATCCTCGTCGCCCTGGCCGCCGACCACCACCCGACGGCGGGCTACATGACCGCCGTCCGCGAGCGGCTGACGAGCGACTTCCCGGGCACCACCTTCTACTACCTGCCGACCGATATCGTCAGCCAGATCCTCAACTTCGGCCTGCCGGCGCCGCTCGACATCCAGATCATCGGCAACAACCTGGTGGCCAACCGGCAGGTGGCGCGGCGCATGCTCGCCGAGGTGCGGGCGATCCCGGGCACCACCGAC
The DNA here is from genome assembly GCA_963755825.1 of uncultured Acidobacteriota bacterium. Classification (GTDB taxonomy): domain Bacteria; phylum Acidobacteriota; class Thermoanaerobaculia; order Multivoradales; family UBA5704; genus DATBQN01. Next base: position 951,017 of record CAVWLA010000003.1, read on the forward strand.
CTGCGCATCCACCAGCCCTTCGACGAGCCGGTGCTGACGGTCGCCGTCGACCGCACCCGCGCCTCGCAGGTCGGCTACTCGGAGCGCGACGTCGGCGGCAACCTGCTGGTGGCGCTCTCCGGCAGCTTCCAGACGACGCCGACCTTCTGGCTCAACTCGGCGACCGGGGTGACCTACAGCATCGCCGTGCAGTCGCCGCAGTACCGCTTGGAGAGCCTCCAGGACCTGCGCAACATCCCCATCACCGCCGCCGGCGCGGCGCCGCAGATCCTCGGCAACCTGGCGACCATCGGCCGCGACGCCGAGCAGGGCACGGTCAGCCACTACAACGTGCAGCCGGTGCTCGACATCTACGGCGCGGTCGAGGGCACCGACCTGGGGAGCGTCGCGAAAAGGGTCGACGCCATCGTCAAGCGGGCCGAGAAGCACCTGCCGCGCGGCACCCAGATCATCGTCCGCGGCCAGATCCAGACCATGCGGGCCTCCTACGTGGGCCTCGTCGGCGGCCTCCTGCTGTCGATCGTCCTCATCTACCTGCTGATCGTCGTCAACTTCCAGTCGTGGCTCGACCCGTTCATCATCGTCGCCGCGCTGCCGGCGGCGATCTGCGGCATCGTCTGGTTCCTCTTCCTCACCTTCACCCACCTCTCGGTGCCGGCGCTGACCGGCGCCATCATGTGCATGGGCGTCGCCACCGCCAACAGCATCCTGGTGGTGAGCTTCGCCAAGGAGCAGATGGGGCACGGTATGAGCTCGGCGGAGGCGGCGGCCGCCGCCGGCTTCACCCGCTTCCGGCCGGTCCTCATGACCGCTCTGGCGATGATCATCGGCATGGTGCCGATGGCCCTCGGCCTGGGCGACGGCGGCGAGCAGAACGCGCCGCTCGGCCGCGCCGTCATCGGCGGCCTGCTGCTCGCCACGGTGGCGACGCTCACCTTCGTGCCGGCCCTCTTCAGCCTCATGCACCGCAACACTGTCGTCGCCCCGGCGGCGGGCGGCGAGCGGCGCGGTCCACACCACAGCGAACCTCTGCCCGCCGGCGCACCGGCGGATCTGGGAGAATCACGATGAGTCAATTCGAGAGCGAGCGGCCGGCGGGGCGCTCCCGCGGCGCCTGGATCCTGGCGATCGCGGTGGTCGTCGCCGCCGTGCTCGCGGCCGCCGGGATCGTGCCGCGCATGCACGCGCAGAGCGCGCTCGTGCGGCAGACCGCGGAGCGCGCCACCCCCGCCGTGCGGGCGATCGTGCCGCGCCGGGGCGCCCCGGCGGAGGAGGTCGTGCTGCCGGGCGCCATTCAGGCCTTCGCCGACGCGCCGATCTTCGCCCGCACCAGCGGCTACGTGAAGAAGTGGTACGCCGACCTCGGCGCCCACGTCCACAGGGGTCAGCTGCTGGCGGAGATCGAGTCGCCGGAGGTCGACCGCCAGCTCGACCAGGCGCGCGCCGACCTCGCCACCGCGAGCGCCAACTCGGAGCTCGCCCAGCTCACCACCACCCGCGCCCGCGAGCTGCGCAAGACCGACTCGATCTCGCAGCAGGATGCCGACAACGCGGCGGGCGACGCCAAGGCGAAGGCGGCGATGGTCGGCTCCGGCAAGGCCAACGTCGAGCGGCTGCAGCAGCTGCAGTCGTTCGAGAAGGTCTACGCCCCCTTCGACGGCGTCGTCACGGCGCGCAACGTCGACGTCGGCCAGCTCATCGACGCCGGCAGCGCCACCGGCGGCGCCCGCGAGCTCTTCCACATCGCCGCCCTCAGCACCCTCCGCGTCTTCGTCAACGTGCCGCAGATCGAGTCGCGCGCCGCCCGCCCGGGCACCGCCGCCTACCTGACCCTCGCCGAGGAGCCGGGGAAGCGCTTCGCCGGCAAGCTGGTGCGCAACGCCAACTCGATCGACGTCGCCAGCCGCACCCTCCTCGCCGAGGTCGACATCGACAACCACGACGGCGCCCTGCTGCCCGGCGCCTACGCGCAGGTCCACCTGCAGCTCGCCGAAGGCGCCTCGACCCTCATGGTGCCGGTCTCCGCCCTCATCTTCCAGTCCGCCGGCCTCCGCCTCGCCGTCCTCGGCCCCGGCGACCGCGTGCACTTCACCGCGGCGAGCCCCGGCCGCGACTTCGGCAACGAGATCGAGGTCGTCGCCGGCCTGGAGCCCGGCGAGCGGGTCATCGACAGCCCACCGGATTCGCTCTTCGAAGGAGAGAAGGTCCGCGTCGTTGTAGCGCGAGCTAAGAGCGCCGGATAAGGTGCGGTACCCAAAACCCGCCGGCTGACGGCGCGTCACCCAAAGCCCGCCGGCTGACGGCGCAACGTCCAAAGCTTGCCGGCTGACGGCGAGAGTTTCCCGTCTCCGGCGGCGCCCGAGCCGAAGGATCGGGCTCTTCCTCACCGAGACGGCCGCGATGGCGAAGGATCGTGCTCTTCCCCATTGAGACGGCCGCAATGAGGAAGGATCGGTTTCTTCGCCATCGCGGCGGCTGCAGAGAGGAAGAGCTGAGCTCTTCCTCATTGCGGCGGCCGATATGAGGAAGAATCGAATTCTTCTCGATTCGAGCGGCTCAAATGAGGAAGAATTCGATTCTTCCGCGAAGAAACCGATCCTTCCCCATTCGCGAAGATTTCCCTGCTGCCGCGGGCGTTGCGCGGCCCGCGCCCCCGCACGGGCATGAATGCCCGTGCTCGGAGTGGCGCCGGATGAATCCGGCTTCGCGTCGAGCGGACGGAGATTCGGGACGAGCGACCGGCCTCTACCCGCCTCCCAGCTCCACCCGCACCGCCGCGCGGCCGAGGTAGACCTCGTCGCCGCTCTCCAAACGGACGCCGCGGCGGTCGTGGCGGCTGACCTCGATCGAGCGGCCGCCGCGCAGGAGGAGGGTGCCGGAGGCGCTGCCCTCGTCGCGCAGCCAGTAGGCGCGGCTCTCGGCATCCCAGGCGAGGCGGGCGTGCTCGCGGGAGACGGTCTGGCTGGTGTCGCCCTCTTCCAGGAAGGCCACGTCGTTGCGCCGCTTCACCCGGCCGGCGCCGTCGAGCACCTCCTCGAGGCGGCCGAGGTAGATGCGGTCGAGATCGAGGTCGTAGGCGTCGCGGGTCGCCTTGCCGCGGAGGACGGTGAGGCGGACGGGCGGGCGGCCGCCGGCTCGCGGCCTGACGGCCGCGGGCTTCACGGACGAATCGGCCGACGGCTCGGCGGAGGGATCGGACGGCTGAGCTGAGGAGCCGCGATCAGGGGCGCCGGGCTCCTCTCCGGCGGTCTGGCGGAAGGAGAGCGCGTAGCGCCGGTCGCCGAACTCCGGGAGGCGCTCCTCGGTCACCTGGACGGGGACCGCGAAGCCGGCCGGGACGCGGACGCCGCGCGAGCGGAAGCGGTCCGCCACCTCGCGGGTGAGCTCCCAGCCGGTCTGGGCGATCGCCGCCAGGCGGACGCGCTCCTCGGGCGAGGCGGCGAGGAGCTTCACCTCGACGCGGTCGAAGGGGAAGACGCGGCGGCTCCCGCCCACCGCGACGACCTGCGCCTCGATGTCCTCGAGGATGGCGCGGTGGATCTCGACCGGCTCGCTGCCGGCCGCCCACGGCCGCCCCCAGTGGCGGAGCTTGTCGACGAACCCTGCGAGGATCATGGCGCTGCCCTCCCGGCTCCATTCTGCCCCAGGAGCCCGAGCGCCGCCGCGCGGCGGACGATCTCGCCCGCCGCCGGCGCCGCGAAACGGCCGCCGTAGCCGCCGTGCTCGACGATCACCGCGAAGGCGATGCGCCGGCCGCCGCCGCCATAGGGCGCGAAGCCGACGAACCAGGAGTGCGACCGCTGGTCCTGCACCTCGGCGGTGCCGGTCTTGCCGGCGATCGGCGGCTGCACGGCGCCGAGGTAGGCGGTGGCAGTGCCGCCGGTCACCACGCCGCGGAGGGCGCGCGCCAGGAGCGCGGTCGCGGCGCCGTCGAGCACCGCCACCGGCCCCCCCGAGCGCGGGTTGTCGCCGCCCTGGATCCAGCGCCCCTCGGGCATCCTGCCGCCGGCGGCGACTGTCGCCGCCACCCGCGCCATCTGGAAGGGGGTCGCCACCACCTGCCCCTGGCCGTAGGAGGCCTGCGGCAGATCGCGGTCGAGCTGCTTCGCCGTGCTCGGCCGCGCCACCGCGATGCCGAGGAGCTTCGCCGTCTCGAAGAGCGCCTCGGGGCCCACGGCGAGCGCCCCCAGCTGCGCGAAGTAGGCGTTGCAGGAGACGCGGAGCCCCTTGGCGAGGTCGACGGTGCCGTGCGGCACGGTGTCGGTGGGATCGTCGCGCACGACGCCGCCGCGCACCGCGTTGCCGACGCGGCCGCGCGGCAAGGCCTTGCACTCGTAGGTGCGGCCGGCGAGCGCCGGGTCCTTGCGCAGGGCGGCGAGGGCGGTGACGACCTTGAAGGTCGAGCCCGGCGGATAGACGCCGTACCGGGCGCGGTCGACGAGCGGCCCGGCGGTCCGCGGTGCCGGCGCGGTGGCGCCCGGCGCCGCGCCGTCCGCCGCCGGGCTGGCGCCACCCGCCGCGGCGGCGGCGTCCTCCAGCCCCGTCGACAGCCGCTGCGGATAGGGGTAGGAGGCCGCGGCGAGGAGGTCGCCGCTGTCGGCGTCGAGCACCACGGCGGCGGCACCGGCGGGAACGGCGCCGGAGCTCGATTTCGCGGCCGAGCGGGAAGCGGCATCGGAGCCCGCGGCGGCGGCGGCGAGGCCGGCGTATTTCTTGAGGATGTCCTCCGCCGCCAGCTGCAACCGCACGTCGACGGTCAGCCTCACGGAGCGGTCGCGGCCGAGGATCTGCCGCACCTCGGCGCTCTCCGGCTGGGCGCGGTGGCGCAGCAGCGGCACCAGCTCGCGATAGTCGACGACCACCTGCGGCGTCTCGCTGCCGTCCGGCTGGCGGACGCGGACGACGCCGGCATAGTCGTCGTAGCCCTGCAGCCGCACGCGGGCGTCGCGCTCGACGAACGAGGTGTTCTTGGCGCCCCAGTTGACCCGGCTGCGCAGATCGCCGAGGAGGTGGAAGGTGCGGCCACCGAAGGGATAGACGCGGGTGCGGCGGTCGCCCGCGGTGTTGGGTGTCGGGGCTGCGGGGGCTGCGGATGCGGCCGGGGCGGCGGCGCTGGAGGCGTCCGTGCCATCGGCCGCCGCCGCGGCTCCGAGATCGGTGGCGCCGAGGGCGGCGAGCTCGGCGCGGTGGGGAGCGAGCTCGGCGGGGTCACTCGTCGCCAGCAGCACGCCGTTGCGGTCGACGATCGAGCCGCGCGGGATGGTTGCCGCGATCGCCGCCAGGCGGGGGTTGTACTGGAAGCGGCGCACGCCGTCGCCCTGCAGGGTGACGGCGCCGCGGGTCAGGTAGCGGTCGGCGCGGACGAGCTGGATCTCCACCAGCCGCCCGACGGCGAGGAGGGCGAAGAGGCCGAGGCCGAGGGCCACCCAGCGGAGGCTCCCCGCGAACGGCTGCACCGCCTCCCGCTCGGCCCTCTCGGCGTCAGCGCGCGGCGCCGAGATGCCGGCGAGGACGCCGGCGATGAGGAAGTTGGCGAGCATCGCCGAGCGGCCGAAGGAGAGGAAGGGCGAGGCGACGCCGGAGAGCGGCAGCAGGCCGAGGACGCCGCCGCCGATGAGCGCCGTCTCGAGGGCGAGGAGGAGGGTGAAGCCGAGCGCCAGGAAGAAGGCGTAGGCGGAGGCCGCCCGCCGCGCCGCCCGCAGGCCGCGCTGGACGAGGAGGGCGTAGAGCCCGGCGATGGCGAGCAGGCCGGCGAAGCCGAGCTCCTCGCCGAGGGCGGAGAACACCAGGTCGGTGTGCGCCTCGGGCACCAGGCCGGGATCGCCGAGGCCGAGGCCGGTGCCGGTCGGCCCGCCCGCCGCCAGCGACCAGATCGCCTGCGCCAGGTGGTCGCCGCCGCGGAACCAGGTGCTCCACGGATCGAGCCACATGCCGATGCGCTCGTGGACCGTGCGCGGATAGCCGAGCTTGTAGCCGACGAAGAAGGCGAGGGCGACGAGCGCCAGGCCGCAGAGCGCCATCCCCGAGCGGCCGCGGGCGACCGAGAAGAGGATGAGGAAGAGGCAGGCGAGGACGAGCGCCGGACCGAGGTCCTTCTGCAGGAAGAAGAAGAAGACGACGAGACCGATGGCGACGAGAGGCGGCAGGGCGTATTCGAGGCGCGGCAGGCGCAGCTTGCGGCCGGCGGCGGCGAGCGCCAGGCGCTTCTCCGGCACCTCGCGCAGCAGCTCCCAGCGATCGGCGAAGTAGCCGGCGAGGAAGAGGGCGATCAGGATCTTGATCAGCTCGACCGGCTGGAAGCCGAAGAAGTTGACCTTGGCGTCGCTCCCCCCCGGACCGCCGCCGAAGACGATGAGGAGCCCCGACAGGCAGGCGGCGGCGGCGAGCGCCCAGACGCTCCAGCCGAGGGCGCGCTGGAGGAGGTCGCGGCGCGACCCGAGCTCCGCCCCCGCGACGTAGAGGAGGCAGCCGGCGAGCACGCCGACCGCGAAGCGCGAGGCGAGCGGCAGGTCGCGCAGCGGGTCGCGCAGGCTCGCCATCAGCGCGAAGCCGAGGCCGCAGAAGAGGAGGAGCACGGGGAGGAGCAGCTCGTCTCCCGAGAAACGGCGGAAGCGGAGGGTCAGGTGGGCGAGGAGGAAGCCGCCGAGGATGAGCGCGGCGCCGAGCAGGAAGGCGCGGCGCGCCTCCGCCGGGGTGCGCACGACGAGGCGCGGCTTGAGCTGGCGCACCTCGGCGGGCGAGAGGAGCGCCACCGACTCGACCTGCCGCCCGCCGGCGCTCCGCGCCACCGCCGCCGCGAGGCGCGCCGCGAGGTCCGGCAGCCGCCGGGCGTCGACCTCGCCGGCCGGCACCCGCAGGCGCGCCAGCTCGCCGACGTTCTCGATGCGGCCGGCGCCCAGCCGCTCGCGGATGTGGTCGGCGACGAAGCTGCGCTCCTGCGGCGTGGCGAGGAAGGAGAGGAGCGGCAGCAGATCGCCGGCGCCGGCGACGGCGTTCAGGTTGATCAGCTCCCGGCGGTCGAGCCGCGCCGCGCTGTCGGGCGCCGGCCGCACGGCGAGCCAGACGAGGACCATGGCGACGAGGGCGACCGCCGCGGCCGCGGCGAGGAGGGCTGCCTCGCGCCAGCGCTCGTGCTCGCCGGGCAGGCCCGGCAGGCGGCCCCGCGAGGCCGGCGACGGGCTCCGCTTGCGCTCCGCGGCACGGCTGATGGTGACGCCCATCGGCCGCTCAGCCCTCTCCGGGCTTGCCGAACTCGCGGGCGAGGGCGCGGCCGAGGCGCTCGAGGAAGCCGCGCGGATGGGGGGACGCCGCCGGCGGCGCCAGGCGGGCGTCGAGGAGCTTGAGCTGCGCCTGCACCTGGGCGCGGTTGGCGGCCGAGTCGCCGTAGCCGGGGATCTGGTCGTAGTAGCGGACCGCCTGCTGGAGATAGGCCCGCGCCTGCTTGAGGAGCGAGGTCTCCTCGTCCGTCCCCTTCACCTTCTGCGCCCGTGCCTCGAGATTCAGCCCCTGCATGCGGAAGCCGTCGGCGAGCATCGCCGTCTCGCGATGGCCGAGCGGGTAGCCCAGCCGGCCGAGGTCGCCGAGCGCGATCTGCAGGGCCTCGAGGTCGAACTGGTCGTAGGCGTAGATGCGCGCCAGGCCGAGGTAGGGGTCCGGCCACTTGGGATCGAGGCGCGCCGCGTCCTGGAAGCCGGCGATCGCCTCGCGGCTGGTGGCGAGCGCCCGCTGGCGGTCGCCCTGGCCGCGCTGGGCGACCGAGGCGATGCGGTCGAGCTGCGCCTGGGCGTAGAGCATGCGGCTGCGGATCCGGCGGTCGTGCGGGGCGATCTGGGCGGCGGCGTGGAAGTCGTCGTAGGCGGTCTGCCAGCCGCGCTGGGTGGTCGTCGGATCGTCGCCGTGATAGCTGTCGAGGATGCGTCCGGCGGCGGTGCCGAGCATGCCGAGGAGCTCGCCGCCGACGCCGTAGAGATCGGGGGACAGCAGGCTCCAGCGCGCCGCGCTGGCGTAGCGCGCGGCGACCGCCTGCAGGTCGGGGTGGGCGGTCGCCAGATCGCGGCGGAGCTGCTCCGCCTGGTCCCAGGCCCAGAGCTGGACGCCGCCGACGGTGAGGACGAGGAGCACGGCGAGCACGGCGGCGAGGCGGAAGCGCCGGCGCGGCCGCGGCCCGGCCGCCGGGACCGGCGCCTGCACGGGCTCGGCGAAGATGCCGGCGAGCGGCGCCGGCGTTGTCGGCTGCAGGGGAGGCAGCGGCGGCACGACGGCGAGGACGGCGGGCGCTGGTGAGCCGGCCTCGCGGCTCTCCCCCATCCGCCGGGTCTCCTCGGCCGCCGCCGGCAGCGGACCGGTGCGGCGGGTGGCCTCGGCGGCGGCGGGCGAGTCGGCGGCGCCCGCATCGACGACCGGCGGCGGCGGATGGACGGTGCGGCGGGTGAGGTGGAGATCGGCGGCGGCGGCCACATCGGCAGCGTCGGAAGCATCGCCCGCCGGCGCCGCCGCGAGCGAGGGGAGCGGCAGGCCGTCGCGGAGCGCCAGCAGGTCGGCCTTCATGGCGCCGGCGTCCGGGTAGCGGCGGCGGACGTCGAAGGCGAGCGCGGTGTTGACGATCTGGGTGAGGCCGGGCGACGAGCCGGCGGGGAGCGGCAGCGGCGGCACGCCGTGGCGGATTGCCTGCTCGAGCTCCTCGGCGGTGTTGCCCGGGAAGGGGCGCCGGCCGGAGACCATCGCCGCCAGCACGACGCCGACCGCCCAGAGGTCCGAGTGGCGGTCGACGACGCCGCGCTCCAGCCGCTCCGGCGGCGTGTAGGGGAGGCTGCCGAAGAGGTTGACGGTGAAGCGCCGCGTCTGCGACAGGTGCTTGGCGATGCCGAAGTCGAGCACCCGCAGCCGCTCGCCGTCGCCCTCGACCTGCTGCAGGCGGATGTTCTCCGGCTTGATGTCGCCGTGCACGATGCCGAAGATCCGCCGCCCGGAGACCTCGGCGGAGAAGCTGTGGCACTCCTCGAGCATGGAGACGAGGTCGAGCGCGATGCCGATCGCCCGCGCCTCCGGCAGCGGTCCGCGCGCCAGCAGCTCCGAGAGGTCGCAGCCGGCGACGAACTCCATGGCGACCCAGAAGAAGTCGCCGTCCTGCCCCTCCTCGTAGACCGCCGCCACCTGCGGCGCGACGCCGGCGAGCTGCGCCTGGAGGGCGAGGCCGTTCTTCTCCGCCTCGAGCATCTCCGGGTCGCACTTCGACACCCGCACCACCTTGAGCGCCACCAGCCGCTCCGCCGCCGGGTCCCAGGCGAGGAGGACGTCGCCGATGGCGCCGCGGCCGAGGAAGTCGCGGATCTCGAAGCGGCCGACCGTCTGCGTGCCGAGCAGATGCGGGAGGTTCGCCATCAGCGCGGCCTCGCCGCCGGCGGCCGGGCGCCCGCGGCGCCGCTGCCCGGGCGCTCGGCGGCAGCGGGCCGCGCCGCCGCCGCGCCGGCGAGCGGCGGCCGCGCCACGGCGGGCGGCGGCGCGCCGGATGCACCGGACACCGCGTGCACCGCCTGCTCGCGCGGCAGGGCGCCGAAGGCGTTCCAGCGGAAGATCTCCTCGCCGCGCTCGGCGGCCGCCGCCGGCAGCGCGACGCCGCCGCCGCCGTTGCCCTCGATGCGGTTGCCGGCGAGGAGCGGCGCCGCCGTCTCGCGCACCTCGATGCCGGCCGCCGGGCTGCCGGCGCGGATGCCGTTTGAGAGGACGAGGTTGTCGAGCAGGCGCGGCGCCGCCGCGCCGGCGATGACGATCCCGGCGCCGCCGTTCTGGTGCACGTAGACGTAGCGCACCGTCGAGCGGTCGGCGCCGCCGATCTCGATGCCGGCGCCGGCCGCGCGGGTGACCTCCAGCTCGTCGAGCACCACCTCGGAGCCGTCGAGCCTCACCCCGACGCCCCAGGGATTGCCCACCTCGCCGCGGATGCGGAAGCCGGAGAGCCGGGCGCCGCGGATGCCGCTGGCGGCGACCGCCACGCCCCCCGCGCCCGTGCCGGCGCCGGCGGGCGGCAGGAGGATCGCCGCGCGCGGCACGCGGCTCACCACGGCGACCCCGGCGCGGAGCGTCAGCCGCTCGCGGTACTCCCCCGGCGCCACCTCGATCGACTGGCCGGGCTGCGCCGCAGCGAGGGCCTCGCCGATCGTCGCGAAGCCGCCGTCGCCGATCCCCACCACCAGCGGCGCCGGCGAGGCGTGGCCGGTGCGGGTGGCGAGACCGGGCAGCAGGGTCAGCAGCGGCTCGCGGAAGAGCGCCGCGAGGGCGGCCAGCAGGGCGACGAGGGCGACGGCGAGCGGCAGCGCGCTCCGCCAGCTCCAGCCCGAGCGGACGGACGCCGCGCCGCTTCCGTGTCCGGCGACCGGCCCGGCGGGCGGCGGTGTGGGCGGCGTGGGCCGGCGCGCCGTGCCGCCGGTGGCGCTCCCCGCCAAGCTTCCGGCGCCCCGGCGGCGCACCGCCTCGGCGTAGCGGTCGCCCTCTACGAGCACCGCCGAGACGTTGTCCTTGCCGCCGGCGGCGTTCGCCCTCTGCACGAGGGCGCGCACGGCGGCGTCGGGCGAGGCGGCGTTGGCCTCGATCGCCTGCAGGATCTCGCGCGACGGCACCATGTCGGAGAGGCCGTCGCTGCAGAGGAGGAGGGCGCCGGCGGGATCGAAGGGCACCTCGAGGATCTCGATCCAGCCCTCCTCCTCCGGCTCGTGGTCCTCGGAGCCCACGTCGCGGAAGATCTCGTTGCGCCGCGGGTGGCTCATCGCCTCGCTCTCGGAGAGCTCGCCGGAATCCTCCCGCGCCCCCACCGGCGAGTGGTCGTGGGTGAGCTTGCGGATGGTGCCCGCGGCGAGCGCGTAGGCGCGGCTGTCGCCGACGTGGCCGATGGTGGCGCGGCTGCCGTCGAGGACGGCGACGGTCAGCACGCAGGCCATGCCGGCGAGCTTGGGGTCGGCCAGCGCGCGCTCGTGGATCTGCCGGTTGGCGAGGGCGATCGCCTCGCGCACCAGCTTGGCGCTGTCGGTGGTGCGGCGGGAGAGGCGGGCGCGGAGGACGGCGAGCGCCGTCTCGGCGGCGACCTCGCCCGCCGACTCGCCGCCGACGCCGTCGATCACCGCGAAGATCCCCAGCTCGGGCGCCGAGAGCACCCGGTCCTCGTTGTTGTCGCGGGCGCGGCCGGGGTCGGAGGCCGCGGCGGCGTGGACGGCGCGGGCGCGGCTCACGGCCGGTGGCGCCCCGCCTCGCGGCGGAGCTCGGCGATCGCCGCCCAGGCGAGGAGGCCGACCGCGGCGCCGAGGACCGCGAGCAGCGGCAGGCGGGCCGCGAACAGGGAGAAGGCGAGCGGCATCGGCAGTGGAATCGGCAGCGGCATCAGGCGGCTCCCCCGGTGCGCTCGAAGTCGAGGAAGACGATGCCGGCGAGGCCGATGCGGGCGCGGTCCGGCAGCTCGATCCAGCGGTCGAGGTCGCGCACCGTCTCGCCGCTGGTCTCCAGGCTCGACGGCAGCGGCTTGCCGTTGACCGTCGTGCCGAGCTTCGAGAGGTCCTTGATGCGGAAGCCGCCGCCCTCCACCCGCTTCAGCCGCGCGTGCTCGCGCGAGATGTCGAGCGAGGTGTCGAGGCGCAGGTCGACCCAGACGTCCGGCGCCTCGCGGCCGATGACGATCTCCTCCTTGGTCATCAGGAACTCGCGCGGCCCGGAGTCGTCCTTGTAGGAGATGCGGGCGAAGGCGGCGGCGGGGTCGGCGCGCTCGCGGATGGTGCGGCCGAGCCGGCGGGTGGTCGAGATGCGCTGGGTGGGGTTGCCGGCGCCGTAGCCGGCGGCCTGCGCCTGGGCGAACTCGGAGACCACCTGGATGTCGCCCGGCTGCAGGGCGCCGTTGGGGTCCTCCTGGAAGCGGATCGACCAGCGCCCCTCGGCGGAGACGAAGCGCGGCGGCTCGTCCTTCGCCTTCTTGCGCGTCAGCAGCCGGCCGACGATCGGCGTCGCGCCGCGGTTGAGCCGCGCCATCTCGCCGTCGAGGAGCGCCTTGGCCTCGCTCTCGATCTCGCCGAAGATCGTGCGCAGGCGCTCGTGGTCCTCGGCATGGAGGTACACCTGATAGAGGCTGGGCGCCAGGGTCTTGGTGACCAGCGGCTCCAGGCTGCTCCGCATGTTCTCGGCGATGGCGAGGATCACGTCCCGCGCCGTCGCCCGCTCGTCGGCCACTCGCATCCTCCTGAAAAGAGCTGGACCGCGCGCTCCTCCGGCTGGTCCCCGCGAGTATATCCGTACGCTTCCGGGCCCTCGCGGGTTGCGCCGGCTCCGCCTGCGGCCCCTCTCGTCAGCTCCCGCTTAGCTTCGAAGCGCGACGAGCGGATCGATGCTCGCGGCGCGGCGGGCCGGCAGCAGGCAGGCGAAGACGCCGATGGCGAGGAGGAAGCCCGCCACCGAGACGAAGGTGAGGAGGTCGGTGGGCCGGATGCCGAAGAGGAGCGCGGCAAGGAAGCGCGAGGAGAAGAGGGCGACCCCGGCGCCCAGGGCGAGCCCGATGGCGATGAGCGCCAGGCCGCTCCGCATGACCAGACCGAGGAGCTCGACGCGGCGGGCGCCGAGCGCCGCGCGGATGCCGATCTCGCGCGTCCGCTCGGTGACCGAGTAGGAGATGACGCCGCCGATGCCGATGGCGGTGATGAGGAAGGCGAGGCCGGCGAAGACCGCGAGCAGCGAGGCGGTGAGGCGCGGCGACGCCGTCGCCTGGCTGCGCAGCTCGGCGAGCGTCTTGATGTCGGCGACCGGCTGCTCGGGATCGAGCTGGCCGACCACCGACTTGACGTCGGCGAGGGCGACCAGCGGGTTCGCCTGGGTGCGCACGAGGAGCTCCATGGTGCCGATGGGGAGCTGCGCGAAGGGGACGTAGAAGGCCGGCCCCGCCTCCTCGGTCAGCCCGCGCTGGCGGACGTCGCCGACGACGCCGACGACGGTGCGGTAGATCTCGGTGCCCGGGCTGCCGCCGGTGAAGCGCAGCTTGGTGTCGAGCGGCCTCCCCTGCGGCCAGTATTTCTTCGCCATGCTCTGGTTGATGATGACGACCGGCGGCGCCTTCGCCGTGTCGCGGTCGTCGAAGGCGCGCCCGAGGACGACGGGGACGGCGAGGGTCTGGAAGAAGCTCGCGCTCGCCAGGTGGAGGCTCGCCTGGCGGCCGGGGTCCTCCGCGGCGCCCTGGATCTCGATGCTCGGGCTGGCGAGCTCGCCCTCGAGGGGGAGGTCGCTGGTGATCGCCGCCGCGACGACGTTCGGCCGCTCGGCGAGGCCGTGCAGCAGGTTGCCGAAGAAGCCCTGGAAGTCGGCCGACGACTTGTACTTGTTGAACGGCAGGTCGACCACCATGGTGAGCACGTTGCCGGTCTTGAAGCCGGCGTCCACCCGGTTCAGGTTGGCGAGGCTGCGCAGGGTGAGGCCGGCCATCACCAGGAGGACGAAGGAGAGCGCCACCTGAGCGACGATCATGGCGCCGCGCAGGCGGTGCCGCGCGGTGCCGGCAGTGGTGGCGCCGCCCTCTTTGAGGGCCGCCGCGAGGTCGCCGCGCGACACCTGGAGGGCCGGCAGCAGGCCGAAGGCGAGGCCGGTCAGGACCGACACCGCGAGGGTGAAGGCGAGCACGCGGCCGTCGATCGACACCGACGAGCCGAGGGCGTTGACCCGACTCACCCAGGCGGCGAGGCCGCGGATGCCGAGGGCCGCGAAGGCGAGGCCGACGGCGCCGCCGAGGAGGCCGACGACGGTGCTCTCGGTGAGCAGCTGGCGGAGGATGCGGCGGCGGTCGGCGCCGAGGGCGGCGCGGAGAGTGATCTCGCGCTCGCGGCTCATCAGGCGGGCGAGGGTGAGGTTGGCGAGGTTGGCGCAGGTGATGAGGAGGACCAAGAGGACGACGCCGAAGAGGACCAGCAGATTGGCGCGGAAGTTGGCGGTGATCTCCTCGCGGATGGGGAGGACCGGCAGGTCGACCTGGGCGCCGCGGTAGAACTGCGGGTACTCGCGGTAGAGGCGGCCGAGGATCGTCGTCGCCTCGGTCTGCGCCTGGCCGACGGTGGCGCCGGGCTTGAGGCGCCCCCAGAGCTGGAGGAGGGTCATCTTGCGGTTGCTCGCCAGCTTGGGGTTCGAGCGGTAGGGGCAGTTGCTGGTCGGCATGTAGACGTCGTTGGCGCCCGGATAGGGCGGCAGCGGCGGCAGGATGCCGACGACGGTGATCGGCTTGCCGTTCATGCGCAGGGGCTTGCCGAGGATCGCCGGGTCGGCGCCGAAGCGGCGGCGCCAGTACTGGTCGGTGAGCAGCAGCACGTGGTCGGCGCCGACCTGCTCGTCGGCCGGCACGAAGTCGCGGCCGAGCTGCACGCGGACCCCGGTCTGGTGGAAGAAGTCGCTCGACACGACGCCGGTCTGCACGCGGTCGGGATCGCCGTCGCCGACGAGGGTGAAGGTCATCGAGTGGTACTCGAGGATCGACATCTTGGTCGCCTGGCGCCGGTAGTCGACGAGCTCGGGGACGGAGAAGAACTGGTTCTGCTGGCCGACCGCCGGCCGCGCGCCGAGGTGGACCAGGCGGTCGCCGTTGGCGTAGGGCAGCGGCCGCAGCAGGACCGTGTTGAGGACGCTGAAGACCGCCGTGTTGGCGCCGATGCCGAGCGCCAGGGTGAGGACGACGATCGCGGTGTGGAGCGGCCGCTCGAGGAGCTGGCGCCGCGCGTACTGCAGGTCCCGAAGCAGAGATCCCATCGTTCGCCTCCGTGCGGCCGCATCGACCGTGTGCCAGCTTGCGATGGTACGCCGAAAAACTGTGGAGTGGAGCGGGCATCGTCGACTGGCAATGTTCCCCGGCGACCCTCTCCGCCTGGGTTAGAGTTCCCGTAAACCATGGAGGAATTCTGATGACCTCAAAGCGAACGCTCTTCGCCCTCGCCGCTTTCCTGCTCGCTCTCTCCGCGCTAGCGGCCCCCGCGCTCGCCAACGGCGCCGCCGCGGTCCTCGGCGCCGCCTGCGGCCCCGCCACCGCCGACCCGCCGGCGGGGTGCCTCGCCTCGGCGGTCAGCCGCCGGCCGCTCGCCGGCGGCGTCGTCGAGTACTCCGCGGCGCTCCGCGTCGGCCCCGGCGCCCACGACGTCATCGGCCTCCATCGGGTGACCCGCGAGCGGGCGCCCTTCGTACCCGCCGTCGCGGCGCGGGCCGTCTTCTTCGCCCATGGCGACGCCTGGAATTTCGACGCGGCCTTCCTCGCCAACCTGGAGTCCCCCGGCATCGCCGCCGATCACGCGGCGCCGATCTTCCTCGCCGCGCGCGGCATCGACGTCTGGGGGATCGACTTCCGCTGGACGCGGGTGCCGGCGGCGACGACCGACTTCACGTTCATGCAGGACTGGGGGACGGCGACCGACCTTCACGACCTGGGGCTCGCCCTCGCCGCGGCGCGCGCCGCGCGGCTGGCGACCGGCAGCGGCGCCGGCAGGCTCTTCCTCCTCGGCTGGAGCCGCGGCGCCCTCGACGGCTACGCCTACGTCGGCGAGGAGACCCAGCTGCCGCCGGCGCTGCGCCAGGTGAAGGGGCTCATCCCGGTCGACATCCTGCTCAAGACCGACCGGGCCGACATCCGCCAGGCGGCCTGCTCGCGCGCCGCCAGCGATCGCCAGGCGCTCGACGCCGGCATCTACGAGAGCGCCTCCGGCACCCTCTTCGAAGGGCTGGGGAGCCTGGCGCTCAGCGCGCCGTCGGCGCCGTCGCCCATCGTTCCCGGCCTCACCGACCTGCAGGCGGCGCTCCTCGCCGGCGCGGCGACCTACCAGCTGCTGCCGCCCGGGCAGTCGTTCGTCCCGTCGTACCACTTCACCGGCGGCACCTTCGACGCCAACGGGCTGCCGACCGGCCTCACCTTCACCCCGGCGAGCGCCTGGTTCGCCTTCCTCGCCGGCGCCTCGCCATACGAGCCCACCCGCGTCATCCTCGACGGCGACGAGACGATGTGCGACGCGATCGACGTCCCCTTCGACGACCACCTGGGCGAGATCAGGGTGCCGGTCTTCTACCTCGGGGTGGCCGGCGGCTTCGGCGACTTCGGCATCTACACGACGACGCTCCTCGGCTCGGCCGACGTCACCACCCGCGTCGTCCGCCGGCTGCCGCCCGCCGAGCAGCCGCTCGACATCGGCCACGTCGACATCTGGAACGCCACCGACGCGCCCCGCCTCTTCTGGCAGCCGATCCTCGACTGGATCGACGGGCACTGAGGCCGCGAGCTAGCGGATCGCCAGGCCCGGCGGCCGCGCGGCTCCGGGGGCGAGACCGGCGGCGAGGCCGGCGGCGCGCAGGGAGGAAGCGGGCACCGCGAGGCCGCTCGGCGGCGGCAGCTCGCGGAGGAAGGCGCGCTCCCAGGGCGTCCCGGCGGCCGCCGTCCGCCCCGCCGCCGCGTAGCGCGCGGCGCGCGGGCCGTCGCCCTCCAGGGTGAAGAGGTCGGCGAGGGTGCGCGCCAGGAGGGCGGTCGGCTGCGCCGGGAAGGTCGCCACCTCCTCGGCCTCGATCCGCGCCGCGGCGAGCTCGCGCCGCACGGCGGCGGCATCGGCGCCGCCGGCGAGAGCGTTGACGATGCCGAGCAGCTCGGCGGCCGAGCGCTCGTCGCTCAGCGGGAAGGCGTTCTCCGCGGCGCCATGGAAGTAGGCCGCGGCGCGCTCGTGCTGGCCGCCGCGGAGCGCCGCCACACCGCCGAAGTAGGAGATGGGGAGCGCGAAGCCGGCCTCGGCCGAGCCGCGCTCCCAGAGCCGGATCGCCTGCTCGTCGACGGGATCGCTGGCGGCGCGGATCCGCTCGACGAGGGCGCCCAGGCGCGCCGCGGTCGCCTCGTTGTGGCTGCCGATGGGCGGCACGCGGAAGAGCGCCGCCATCTTGTGGACGAGGAGGAAGCGCTCGAGCGGCTCGGCGCCGAGGAACGCCGAGATCTGCCGCCAGTCGGGGAGCGTCGCCAGGCGGCCGGCGAGGACCTCCGGCGCCGCCGGCAGCAGGCGGCCGCGGACGATGGCGTCGACGAAGGTCCGCGCCAGCAGCGCTTGGCCCTTGAGGCTCGGGTGCAGATGGTCGGCGAAGAGGTCCCAGCCGGTGGCGCCGCCGGCGGCGGGCGAGGCGGCGGCGAAGGCGGCCTCGCAGTCGGCGAGCGGCACGCCCTCCTCGGCGGCGAGCCGGCGCAGCAGGCGGTTCTTGTCGCGCGCGGCGCGCCAGGGCAGGGCGTCGAGGTCGCGGGCGCGGCGGTACATCTCCGCCGCCGCCGCGGTCTCCCCCGCCGCCTCGAGCGCCCGCGCCGCGAGGTATGCCGCGCCGGCGTGATGCGGCGCCTCGGCGGCGAGGCGGGCAGCAGCAGCAGAGAGCGCCGGCTTCCGTTCGATCGCGGCGCCGATCGCGGCCTGGGGCGCCATCTCCGACTGGACCACCGCCAGCCGCCGGCGCCAGCCGGCGCGCGCCGCGGCGGGCAGATCCTCCTCGGACGAGGCCATCGGCGCCATGTCGCGCTCGTTGCTCGCCACCGTGGCGAGGACCGCCGGCACGCCGCGCTCGCGCGCGGCGCGGAGGAGGGCACGGAAGTTGGTCGCCAGGCTGCGGCGGGCGGCGGCGTGGAGCGCGCCGTCCGGCGGGATCTCCGCGGCGGCGGCCATGATGCGGATGAGGTCGGGGCGGCCGGCGGCGCCGTGCCGGCGCAGCCCCGAGCGCAGCTCCTCGGCCGCCTGCACCAGCGCCAGCTGGCGGAAGAAGTAGACCGTCTGCATGGTGCCGACGCCCTGCCCCATGAACTGGTAGGAGGCGACCCCCGAGGCGCCGAAGAACTCGTTGTGCGCCTCGTAGATCAGCAGCAGGTCCGGCTGCAGCTGCTCGAGCGCCTCGATGCCGAGGACGCGGATGGGGTAGCTGGCGATGGCGGTGACGCCGAGGTTGATCACCTCGACGTGGCGGTCGGGGACGAGGTGCTGCAGCATCACCTCGAGGTAGCGCGCGCCGGTCAGGTTGCGCGGCATCGGGAACCCCTCGACCGTCGAGGCGCCGACGAAGACGACGCGGAAGGTGCTCGGCGGCTTGGGGAGGACGGCGAGGTCGCGGCGATGGCTCCCCACCAGCTCGCTGCCGTCGGGCGTCGCCTTGGCGAAGAAGATCTCCGCCGCGCGCGGGTGGATCTCGTAGACCTCGCCGCCGGCGAGGCTCAGGTGGAGCGGGTTGAGCAGCGGCGCATGGCCGCCGAAGCCGGCGAGGCGGAGGCCCACCTCGAGCGCCGCGACGAGAGCGAAGCCGAGGGCGAGGAGGAGCAGGCGGCTCCGCCAGGAGAGGAGGAGCGGCGGCGAGCCCCCGCCGGCGTACCCCGGGGAGCTCCGCTTCGCCGGTGAATCGATGTCGAAGTGGCCTTGACGGTCCTGGAAAGAGCCCTGCGTCCGGACCCCATCATAGCGCCGAGCGCTGTTTCCTCAGCGGTCGCCTGCCTGCGGCTCGGCGGCGGCGGGCTGGCTCTCGACCGGCGCGGCCGGCGCCTCTTCCTGCGGCACGCCCTGGATCACCGCCTCGACCGCCGCCGTCGCCTCGACCTCGGACGACGCCTGCTCGAGGGCCGAGTGGTCGTCGAGGACGTGCTCGCCCAGGTAGTCCGAGAGCCAGATGCGCTCGATGATCGGGTAGGCGGCGACCAGCGGCAGCACGAGGAGCGCGCCGGCGATGCCCTGCAGGCGGGCGCCGATGGCGAGCGCGATGAGCACGACGAGCGGCGACAGGCGCAGGTGGCGGCCGTAGAGCCGCGGCACCAGGACGTAGCCCTCGAAGGTGGCGTAGAGCAGGTAGAGGCCGAGCACGGCGCCCGCCGCGACGTGCGACACGGTGAGCGCGAGGAGCACCGCCGGCGTCGTCGCGATGACGATGCCGACGAGCGGGATGACGTCGCAGATCCCCGCCAGCAGCGCCAGCGGGATCGCCGCCGGGACGTGGAAGAGCGTGAGCACGAGGAAGGCGAAGCCGGTGAAGAGGATGGTGGTGACGATCTGCGCCCGCATGTAGGCGAGGACGACGTCGGAGACCTCGGGGATGGTCTCCGCCATCTTCGAGCGGTGGCGGCGCGGCATGTAGGCGAGGAGCCAGGCGTAGGTGCGCTTGCCGTGGTAGAGGAGATAGAGCGTCAGCGTGAAGCCGAAGATGCCGCCGGCGAGCGCCTGCACGGCGACCTCGCCCCACACCAGCGGCTTCTGCAGCCAGGTGGCGACCTGCGGCGAGCGCGGCAGCTCGAAGACCTCCTCGAGCACGCCGCCGAGGAAGGGCGAGGCCGGGCGCACCCGCGCCACCACCCGGTGGCTGAAACCCGAGAGGTTGGCGAGCAGGCTCTGGATCTGCTCGGTGAGCGGCGGCGCGACGAAGAGGAGGGCGAGCGCGGCGAGCGCCACGGCGCCTACGCCGAGCACGACGACGCCCAGCCCGCGCGACAGGCCCCGCCGCTCGAGCCAGTCGACGAGCGGGTGGGCGGTGATGGCGAGGAGCAGGGCGAAGAGGCAGACCAGCACCAGGTCCCAGACCTCGTAGACCGCCCACAGCAGCGCCGCGGCGATGAGGATGCGAACGATCGTCGCCCAGCGCAGCTGCGGCCGCTCCGGCTCGGGCTCCGGCAGGGGGAGGCGCTTGAGAACGGCGGGTTTCATCGCGGCAGGGGAAGGCGACAGCGGGCGGGCGAGCGCAGGGCTCGGCGCGGCGGCGGCGGGGGAACAGTACGACATTTCGCCGCGAGATTCGCTGCGAGCTGCCGGGCCTGGCGGCTCCCTTGCACGCCGAGAGAGCCCATGCCCAAGACGACGACGCTTCCCCCCGCCCCCGTCTCCGCCGCGCTCGCCGCGACGATTGCCGTCACCGCGCTCCTCGCCCTGGCGCCCGGCGCCCTCTTCGCCGCCGAGCCGCTCACCATGAAGTGGTCGGTCGACGGCGTCGAGCGCCAGGCGCTGGTCTTCCCGCCGGCGGCGGAGGCCGTGGAGGCCGGCACGCCTTCGCCGGCGCGGATGTCGCCGCGGGTGCCGCTCGTCTTCGCCTTCCACGGCCACGGCAACTCCATGCAGGAAGCGGCGCGCACGATGGACCTCCAGAGCCTCTGGCCGCAGGCGCTGGTGGTCTACCCGCAGGGCCTGCACACGCCCGCCGCGCGGGTCGACCCGTTCGGCTTCCGCGCCGGCTTCCAGCTCGAGGCGGGCAGCCAGGGCGACCGCGACGTCAAGTTCCTCGACGCCATGCTGGCCACCCTCCGCGCCAGGTATGCGGTCGACGACCGCCGCATCTACTCGACCGGCTTCTCGAACGGCGGCTTCTTCAGCTACATCCTGTGGGCGGAGCGCCCCGGCGTCTTCGCCGCCTTCGCCTCCTGCTCCGGCCGCATCGGCGACGGCGTCCGCCTCGCCGTGCCGAAGCCGATCCTGCAGGTGACCGGCCGCCGGGACCACATCGTGCCGACCGAGGCCCAGCTGGCGACGATCGCCACCGTCCGCGCCCTCGACGGCGCCACCGGCGACGGCACCGCCTGCGGCGTCGGCTGCACCAGCTATCCCTCGACCCTCGGCGCGCCGGTCGTCACCATCCTCCATGCCGGCGGCCACCTCTATCCCTCCGGCACCTCGGCCGAGATCGTCAAGTTCTTCCAGGCCAACGCGCTGCCGCGCTGAGAGCGGCGCCCGGCCGCTCGTCCCGCCGGCGATCCCGCTCAAGCGCCGGCGGTCCCGCTCGTCACCGGCCGCTTGGCCGGCGGCGGCGAAGGCGAGAGCCTGGGCACCAGGAGGTGCCCATGGAACCCGCGACCGAAGTCGTCAGCGCGCCGTCCGCCGCAGCACCCGTCCCGAGCGCTCCGAGCGTCCTGACTCCTGAGCTCGCCGTCGGCGGCGGGCTCGGGGTGGTCGCCGCTCTCGCCGTCGTCAAGCTGGCGCTCCACCTCGCCTCGGCGGTGGTCGGCGCCCGCTTCGGCTACGGCTTCTTCATCGACGAGCTCTACTACCTCGCGCTCAGCCACCACCTCGCCTGGGGCTACGTCGACATGCCGCCGCTCTTCCCTGCCCTGGTCGCGCTCTGGCGCGCGCTCGTCGGCGACTCGCTCGTCGCCGTCCGCCTGCTGCCGGCGCTCGCCGGCGCCGCGCTGGTGCTGGCGACCGGCCTCTTCGCCCGCGACCTCGGCGGCCGCCGCTTCGCGCAGGGGATGGCGGCCCTCGGCGTGCTCGCGGCGCCGATCTGGCTCGGCCTGCACGGCATCGCCACCATGAACGCGCTCGAGCAGCTGTTGTGGACCGCCGCCGCCTGGATCGTGCTGCGCATCGTGCGCGACGGCTGGGAGCGCGGCTGGCTCTGGTTCGGCGTCGTCTGCGGCATCGGCCTGCTCAACAAGCAGTCGATGGCGTTCTTCGGCGTCGCCATGCTGGCGGGCCTCCTCCTCACCCGCGAGCGCCGCGCCCTCGCCTCGCGCTGGCTGTGGCTCGGCGGGCTCGCCGCGCTCGCCATCGCCCTCCCCAGCCTCGCCTGGGATTTCCTCCACGGCTTCCCCCACCTCGAGATGCTGCGCAACATCAAGGCGTCCGGCCGCGACGTGCACCTCGGCCCGCTGCAGTTCCTCGCCCAGCAGGCGCTGCTGCTCGATCCGCTGGCGCTGCCGCTCTGGCTCGGCGGCCTCCTCTGGCTGCTCGCCGACCGCGAGGGGCGGCGCTACCGCATCCTCGGCATCGCCTTCGTCGCCCTCATCGCCGAGATGCTCCTCCTCGACGGCCGCGTCTACTATCCGGCACCGGCCTACCCGATGCTCTTCGCCGCCGGCGGCGTCGCCTTCGAGCGTCTCCTCGAGCGGCGGCTCGCGCCGCGCTCCCGCCGCTGGGCGAAGCCGGCCGCCGCCATCGCCCTCGCGGCGTCCGGGCTCGCCCTCGCGCCGCTCACCGTCCCCTTCCTGCCGCCGCCGGCGCTCGTCCGCTACCTGCACGCGATCGGCACCTCCGAGCCGCGGCTCGAGAACCACGCTCTCGGCCCGCTGCCGCAGCTCATGGCCGACCGCTTCGGCTGGCCCGAGATGGCGGCGGAGGTGGCGCGGATCTACCGTTCGCTGCCGCCGGCCGAACGCGCCAGGGCGGCGATCTTCGGCCAGAACTATGGCCAGGCGGGGGCGATCGACCGCTTCGGGCCGACGCTCGGCCTGCCGCCGGCGATCAGCGGCCACCTCACCTACTTCCTGTGGGGGCCGCGCGGCTACACTGGCGAGGTGATGATCGTGCTCGACGACCGCCGCGACAGGCTGGAGCATCTGTTCCAGAGCGTCGAGCTCGCCGGGCACGTGTCGCACCCTTACTCGATGCCCTACGAGCATTTCGACGTCTGGGTCTGCCGCGGCATCCGCCAGCCGCTCTCGACGCTCTGGCCGCAGCTCAAGAGCTACGACTGAGGAATCGCGCCCCGTGGAGACCACCGGTGATCGAGCCGCGGGCGTGCGCTCCCTGCGCTCGCCGCTCGCCTGGCTCGCGATCGTCGTCGCCGTCGGCCTGCTGCTCTTCGTCTACCACTACCTCGCGGTGGTGGTCGAGGGCGGCCGCGAGACGCCGTGGCGGCCGTTCGTCAACGAGCTGACCGGCGCGCTCGCCAGCGGCCTCCTCTTCTTCCCCATCCGCGCCCTGGTGCGGCGGCGGCCGCTCACCGCCGCCGCCTGGCCGCGCCGGGTGCCGCTCTACCTGCTCGCGCTCGCCGCGTGCGGCGCCACGGCGACGACGCTCATCTGGGTCCTGCGCAGCGCCGTCTACCCGATGGCCGGCCTCGGCCGCTTCGACTACGGGGCGATGCCGCTGCGCTACCTGATGGAGGCGCCGCTGCAGGTGATCTGGTTCACCGTCGTGGTGGCGGCGCTCCACGCGGCGTACGCCCTCCAGGCGGCGCGCCGGCGCGAGCTGCGCGCCGCGCATCTCGAGACCAGCCTGGCGCGGGCCCAGCTGCGCAGCCTGCGGCTGCAGCTCCAGCCGCACTTCCTCTTCAACGCCCTCAACACCATCTCGGCGACGATGTACGACGACCCGCACGCCGCCGACGAGATGCTCGACCAGCTCGCCGAGCTGCTCCGCGCCTCGCTGCGCACGGCGCAGTCCGACGAGGTGCCGCTCGGCGACGAGCTCGCCCTCCTCGACCGCTACCTAGCCCTCCTCCGCGCCCGCTTCGGCGAGCGGCTGGCGATCTCGATCGAGGTCGAGCCGGGAAGCGCCGATGCCCTGGTGCCGTCGATGATCCTGCAGCCGCTGGTCGAGAACGCCGTCCGCCACGGCAACGCCGAGCGCAGCGGCCGCGGCGCCGTCGGCGTGCGGGTCCGCCGCGGCACCGACGGCGACGGCGGCAGGCTGCTCCTCGAGGTCGAGGACGACGGCGCCGGCGAGCCCGAGGGCAAGGGAAACGATGCGCAGGGCGCGACGGATGATGCCGGGCGCGGCTTCGGCATCGGGCTCGCCGGCACCGCCGAGCGGCTGCAGCTCCTCTATGGCGCCGACCACGGCTTCCGCGCCGGGCCCGCGGCGAACGGCTTCCGCGTCGAGCTCTCGCTGCCGCTGCGGCGGCGGCAGGGGGCGGCATGATCCGCGCCCTGATCGCCGACGACGAGGAGCCGGCCCGGCGCAAGCTCCGCCAGCTCCTCGGCCGCGAGGCGGACGTCGAGATCGTCGGCGAGGCCGCCGACGGCGTCGAGGCGGTCGCCGCCATCCGCGCCAGCTCCCCCGACGTCGTCTTCCTGGACATCCAGATGCCGCGGCTCGACGGCTTCGGCGTCGTCTCCGAGGTGGGCGTCGAGGCGATGCCGGCGGTCGTCTTCGTCACCGCCTACGACGAGCACGCTCTGCGCGCCTTCGAGGTGCAGGCGATCGACTACCTGCTGAAGCCCTTCGCGCCGTCGCGCCTGGCGCGCCTCCTCGATCGCCTCCGCCGGCAGCGCGCGGCTCCGCCGCCGGCAGGCGATCTCGCCGAGCGCCTGGCGAGCCTGGTGACCGCGCTGCAGCCGGAGCCGCGCTATCTGCAGCGCATCCTCGCCGACCGCGGCGCCGGCCGGCAGGCCCTCCTCGCCGTCGCCACCATCGACCGCATCCGCGCCGACGGCAACACGCTGATCCTCTACGCCGCCGGCGCCGAGCACCGCCGCCGCGGCACCCTCCGCGAGCTCGAGAGCCGGCTCGATCCCGACCAGTTCCTCCGCCTCAACCGCGCCGAGATCGTGCGCCTCGACGCCATCCGCGAGATCCAGCCCTGGTTCCACGGCGACGCCCGCGTCGTCCTCCACGACGGCACGGTGGTGACCTGGAGCCGGCGCTACCGCGCGCAGCGCGAGCTCTGAGCGGGGAAAGAGATCAGATGAGCATGGTATTCTAAAGTGGCCAGGAGGGCTCGACCATGCTCCGCGCCTCGCTCGCCTCTCTCGCCCTAATGTTGAGCCTGTCCAGCTACGCCGCCGCGGTGCCGGCGCCGGCCGGCGTCCCGCCGTCCGTCAACCTCTGGCGCTCGCCGGATGCCTTCAATCCCGCCGGCGCTCCCTTCGAGATGGCCGCGGTGGAACCATCCAGCACAGCGAGCACGGGCGTCGGCAGCGACGGCCTCAGCATCCGCTACGCGATCATGAACACCTCGAAGGAGACGCTCACCCGCATCGGCGTCCTGGTGCTGTCGTTCTTCCCATCGGGGCAGCTCGCGGGGTACCACACCTTCAACATGAAGACGCGCGTCGCCCCCGGCGAGCGGACCTACGGCACCTACGCCACGGCGCGCTATCACGTCGCGGCGAGCGACCGGCTCGTCATGGTCCCCTACTCCGCCGCCGGTTCCGCGCTCCGTTGGACGATGAGCGCCGACGATCTCGCCGCCGTCGGCCGGACCCTCACCTCCGCTCGCGGCGAGGCCTCCGCGGCCGGCGAGGTGAACCTCCAGGACGTCGTCGGCCCGCCGCACAACCAGTATCCCGGCGACCCGGGGAGCAGCGGCGGCTGCCTCACCACCTGCCAGAGCGCCAACAGCCAGTGCGAAGCAATCTGCAAGTGCGGCATCGCGTCGACAGGCTGCACCTGCAACCCCGACGGCACCCTCACCACGAGCTGTTCCTGCTTCATGTGCCCACCGCCGAAGTAGGCGGTCTCCCGCAGGTGACCGAGCGGAGCCAGTACCCCGCCCTGCCCTCGGTTGAGTCCATCCGAGCTCTCTCGTATGATCCCCGGTGGATGCGTGGCGCCCGCGAGCGGTTCACCGCTCTTCTCATCTGCCTGGTCTTCGCGTCGCTCGAGCTGCTCTCGGCGGCGCCGGGAATGCACCGCCACGATGGCGGACCGGAGGTCTTCCTCCGCGTCGGCGGGGCTGGCGTCGCCGCCATCGGCGCCGCCGGCAGCATCGCGCCAGCCGGCACCAGCGTCGCGGCCCCCGCCTCGCCGGGCGATCAGGCGCCGCGCGAGTGCCCGGCCTGCCGGCTCTCCGGGCTCTTCGCGGTCGCCTCCTGCGGCATCCCCACGTCGGTCCCCGCCACACAGGCCAGCCCGCGCATCGCCGCCGGCTCCCGCGCCTTCGCCTCACCGGTCGTCGACAGCATCCGCGGCCGCGCTCCTCCCCTCGCCTAGCTCTCCCGTCTCTCGTTCCCGAGCTGTCAACGACGGAGAGCCCCGAGGAGGGGGCTACTTTGAGACGCCTATCCATTGGTTTCATGCTCGCGACCCTCGGTTGCGCCGCGCTGGCGCGGCCCGCCTGCAGCCAGACATCCAGCCCGCCGGCTGCCCAGGCCCCGGGCCAGCCCGCCGCGCCGGCTGCCCCATCCGCGCTCCGCCTCTCGCGCCGCCAGGCGATCGACGAGGCGCTGGCGAAGAACCCCGGCATCCTCGCCTCGCGCGAGCAGGTCGAGCAGGCGCGCGCCCAGGTCGCCGCCGCCCGCGCCTATCCCGATCCCAGCCTGGCGGCGGACGTCGCCGGGCAGCGCAACGCGCTGAACCCTGGCTCCGGCAACGCCAGCGACATCGGCCTCGGCCTGACGGTCCCCTTCCCCAGCAAGATCCGCCTCCGCGGCGACGTCGCCCGCGCCACGCTCCGCGCCGCCGAGTTCACCTTGGAGCAGCTCCGCCAGTCGGTCGCTTCGCAGGCGGCGCAGGCCTACGACGCGATCCTCGTCGCCGTCCGCCACGGCGACGACCTGCGGCAGAGCCGCGAGCTGGCGCTCGACTTCCTCGCCAAGACCAAGGCGCGGTTCCTCGCCGGCACGGTGGCCAAGGTCGACGTCGTCAAGGCGCAGGTCGACGTCTCGCAGGCGGAGAACGATCTCATCGCCAACGAGCGCGCCCTGCTCACCGCCCGCGCCTCGCTGAACCGCCTCCTCGGGCGGACCGGCGGCGCCCCCGTCGAGGTCACCGACAGCCTCGAGGTGCCGGCGTCGATCGCCGAGCTCGAGGGGCTCGAGCGGCTCGCCGAGGCCTCGCGGCCGGAGCTCAAGAGCCTGGAGATCCAGCGCCAGGGGGCGCGGGCGGCGACCAAGCTGGCGCACCAGTACTGGGTGCCGGACATCAACGTCACGCTCACCCGCAACGCCGTCGACGGCATCCCCACCACCTTCACCACCGGCATCGGCCTCGGCTTCCCCATCCTCCTCCGCCAGCACCGCGAGGGCGAGGTCGCCAACGCGCTCCACCGCGAGGAGGAGCTCGCCGCCGACGCCGCCGATCTCACCGCCCAGGTGAGCCTCGACGTGCGCACCTCGTTCGCCAACGCCTCGACGGCGCTCCGCCAGGCGACCTTCATCCGCGACGAGCTGCTCCCCGAGGCGCGCGAGGTCTACCGCGTCGCCTCGGTGAGCTACGGCCTCGGCGGCTCCTCCGCCCTCGAGCTCCTCGACGCCAAGCGGACGCTCCTCGACGCCGAGAAGCAGTACGTCGACGCCCTCGGCGCCGCCAACGACGCCCAGGCCGCCCTCGAGCTCGCGGTCGGCGCGCCGCTGCCGCCGGCGGAGAGCGCCAAGCCCGCCGCAGACCAGCGATCTGGAAATCAGCCGTCCGCAAGCCAGTCTTCGGGAAACCAGCCGTCCGCAAGCCAGCCTTCCTCGGCAGGAGCCAAGCCATGAGCGATCGCAGCCGTCCGTTGATCCGCGCGGGGGCGGTCGCCCTCGCCGTCCTGGCGCTGGCGCTCGCCGCCTGCGGGCCCGCCGGGAAGGCAGACTCCGAGAAGGCAGACCAGAAGAAGGCCGAGACCGCGCCGGCGCCCGACGCCAAGGACGCCGCCCGCCCCAGGGAGCTCACCCTCGACCCCGCCCAGCGCCAGAAGATCCGCCTCGAGCGGGTCGCCGCGGCGCCCTTCCGCCGCACCATCGAGACCACCGGCACCGTCGCCTTCGACCAGAACCGCGCCACCCAGGTGCTGGCGCCGATCTCGGGGCCGGTGGCGCGCCTGGAGGTACAGCTGGGGCAGGCGGTCGGGCGCGGCCAGATCCTCGCCACCGTCGCCTCGCCCGACTTCGCGACCGACGTCAGCGCGCTGCGCAAGGCCGAGGCGACGGCGAAGAACGCCCGCCGCGTCGCCAGCCTCGACGAGGAGCTGTTCAAGAACGAGGCGATCGCGCGGCGCGACATGGAGCAGGCGGAGACCGACGCGGTCAACGCCGAGGCCGACCGCGACGCCGCCGTGGAGCAGCTCCGCGCCCTCGGCGTCGACGCCAAGGCGATCGCCGACATCGAGGCGAACCGGCCGGTCGCCGGCGGCGGCGGCGCCGCCATCCGCTCGCCGATCGCCGGCACCGTCGTCGAGCGGCTGATCACGCCGGGCCAGCTGCTGCAGGCGGGGACGACCGCGGCCTTCACCGTCGCCGACCTCTCGACGGTGTGGGTGATGGGGAACATCTTCGAGACCGACCTGCCGTTCGTGGCGCCCGGCGACCGCGCCGAGATCACCGCCGGCGCCGGCGGCCAGCCGCTCCCCGGCCGCGTCGACTACATCGCCGCCATCGTCGATCCGACGACGCGGGCGATCCCCGTCCGCATCGTCGCCGCCAACCCCGGCGGCACGCTCAAACGCGATCTCTACGTGCGCCTCGCCATCCAGTCGAGCCGCGAGAGCAGCGGCCTGCTGGTGCCGGTCGCCGCGGTGCTGCAGGACGACGAGAACCTCCCCTTCGTCTTCCTGGCCAACGCCGACGGCAGCTTCGCGCGGCGGCGGGTCGAGACCGGCGCGCGGATCGGCGACCGCCAACAGATCACCGCCGGCCTCGCCGCCGGCGACACCGTGGTCGCCGACGGCGGCCTCTTCCTGCAGTTCGCGGAGAACCAATGAGCGGCGAGGATCTGCCGACGCCCGCCGGACCGGCGGCGGAGGAGGCCGCGGCGACGGCGTCGGCGGTCGTGGCACGGCAGCCGTCGGTCATCAACCGGCTGGTCGGGGCGGCGCTCGGCCAGCGCTTCCTCGTCCTCCTCGGCGCGGTGCTCCTGCTCGCCGGCGGCAGCTGGTCCTTCAAGCGGCTGCCGGTGGATGCCTACCCCGATCTCTCGCCGCCGATCGTCGAGATCGTCACCCAGTGGGAGGGCCACGCGGCGGAGGAGGTCGAGCGGCTCATCACGGTGCCGCTCGAGGTCGAGATGAACGGCCTGCCGGGCTTGACCGTGGTGCGCTCGATCTCGCTCTACGGCCTGTCCTCGGTCCGCATCACCTTCGAGAACGGCACCGACAGCTACTTCGCCCGCCAGCAGGTGTTCGAGCGCCTGCCCGACGCCCAGCTGCCGAGCGGCATCACGCCCTCGGTGTCGCCGCTCTTCTCTCCCTCCGGCCTCATCTACCGCTACGTGCTGGAGAGCCCCGACCGCTCGCCGATGGAGCTCAAGACGATCGAGGACTGGATCGTCGAGCGCCGCTACAAGGCGGTCCCCGGCGTCGCCGACGACTCCGGCTTCGGCGGCCAGACGATGCAGTACCAGGTGCTCCTCGATCCGGCGAAGATCGCCGGCACCGGCCTCTCGGTGCCCGCCGTCGTCGCCGCCCTGGGCGCCAACAACAGCAACGCCGGCGGCGGCTTCTACTCGCAGGGCGGCCAGTTCTACTACGTGCGCGGCCTCGGCCGCCTGGCGACGCCGGCGGACATCGGCAACGTCGTCCTGGCGGTGCACAACGGCACGCCGATCCTGGTCAAGGACGTCGGCGAGGTCGTCCTCGGCGCGGCGCCGCGCCTCGGCGAGTTCGGCTACCTCGGCCGCGACGACTCGGTCGAGGGCGTCATCCTCATGCGGCGCGGCGAGCAGGCGCAGGTCGTCCTCGAGCGGGTCGAGAAGAAGACGCAGGAGCTCAACCGCTCGGTGCTGCCGCCCGACGTCAAGATCCACCCCTACTACGACCGCCGCGACCTGATCGCCCTCACCACCCGCACGGTCGAGGACAACCTGCTGCGCGGCATGGTCCTCGTCGTCGTCGTCCTCATCTTCTTCCTCTACGACCTGCGCTCGGGGCTGATCGTCGCCTGCACCATCCCGCTCTGCCTCTGCTTCGCCTTCGTCTGTCTCGACTTGAAGCACGTCCCCGCCAACCTGCTGTCGATCGGCGCCATCGACTTCGGCATCATGGTCGACGGCGCCGTGGTGATGGTCGAGAACATCTTCCGCCAGCTGGCGCTGCGCCGCGGCCAGCCCTTCGACATGCGCGCCGTCATCCTCGAGGCCGCCGGCGAGGTCGACCGGCCGATCGTCTACGCGGTGGCGGTCATCGTCGCCGGCTTCCTCCCCATCTACGCCCTCTCGGGGCCGTCGGGCGAGCTCTTCCGGCCGATGGCGGACACCACCATCTTCGCCCTCCTCGGCTCGCTCGCCTTGACCCTCACGCTGCTGCCGGTGCTCTGCTACTGGGTGCTGCGCAAGGGCGTCCGCGAGCGGCGGAACGTCATCTTCGAGGCCATCCGCTCGGCCTACACCAGGGGCCTCGACCTCTGCCTCGACCACCCCTGGGGGACCACCTTCGTCTCCGCGCTCCTCCTCGTCGGCTCGCTCCTCCTGGTGCCGGGGATCGGCGCCGAGTTCATGCCGCACCTCGACGAGGGCGCCCTCTGGGTGCGCGCCAACATGCCGGCGACGATCTCCTTCGACGAGGCGGCGAAGATCTCGCCGCAGGTGCGGGCGATCCTGCGCTCGTTCCCCGAGGTCACCATCGTCGCCTCCGAGCTCGGCCGCCCGGACGACGGCACCGACCCGACCGGCTTCTTCAACGACGAGTTCTTCGTCGGTTTGAAACCCTACTCCGAGTGGAGCGGCCGCTACCGCACCAAGGCCGCCCTCGTCGAGGCGATCAATCGCAAGCTCGCGGCCTTTCCGGGCATCGTCTTCAACTACACGCAGCCCGCCGAGGACGCCGTCGACGAGGCGGAGACGGGGTTGAAGAGCGCCCTCGCCGTCAAGGTCTTCGGCAGCGACCTGATGGTGCTCGAGAACAAGGCGAAGGAGATCCAGCGCGTCCTCCACGGCGTGCGCGGCATCGCCGAGATCACCGTCGTCAAGCAGCTCGGCCAGCCCAGCCTCACCGTCGACATCGACCGCGCCAAGATCGCGCGCTACGGCCTCAACGTCGCCGACGTCAACGGCCTCGTCGAGGCGGCGGTGGGCGGCGCCACGGCGACCCAGGTGGTGCAGGGGGAGAAGCTCTTCGACCTCGTCGTCCGCCTGCAGCCGCAGTACCGCGAGTCGCCGGAGGAGATCGGCAACATCCTCATCGCCACGGCGGGCGGCCAGCAGGTGCCGCTCAAGGAGCTGGCGACGGTGCGGGTGGTCAACGGCGCGTCCTTCATCTACCGCGAGAACAGCTCGCGCTACATCGGCATCCAGTACTCGGTCGAAGGGCGCGACCTCGCCGGCGCGGTGGAGGATGCCAAGCGGCAGGTGGAGAGCCAGGTCAAGCTGCCGGAGGGGTACCAGGCGGTCTGGGGCGGCGAATACGAGGACTACACGGCGTCGAGGAACCAGCTCCGCGTCATCCTGCCGCTCACCATCGGGCTCATCTTCCTGCTCCTCTTCCTCCTCTACAGCAATTTCAAGTTCCCCATGATCACCCTCCTCGCCGTGTTCCTCTCCGGTCCTATCGGCGGCCTGCTGGCGCTGCGCCTCTCCGGCACACCGTTCTCGGTGTCCTCGGGGATCGGCTTCCTCGCCCTCTTCGGCGTCTCGGTGCAGACGGCGGTG
Source organism: uncultured Acidobacteriota bacterium (assembly GCA_963755825.1). Lineage (GTDB taxonomy): Bacteria > Acidobacteriota > Thermoanaerobaculia > Multivoradales > UBA5704 > DATBQN01. The sequence continues at coordinate 982,195 of CAVWLA010000003.1, forward strand.
ATCTACGTCTCCTACGCCAACGAGCTCCGCGGCGCCGGCATGGACATCGTCCGCGCCACCCGCGAGGCGGCGATCCTCCGCCTGCGGCCGATCATGATGACGGCGCTCGTCGCGGCCGTCGGCCTCCTCCCCGCGGCGCTCTCGACCGGCATCGGCTCCGACTCCCAGCGCCCCTTCGCCCTCGTCATCGTCGGCGGCCTCTTCTCCCGCCTGCTGATCAGCGTCTTCCTGATGCCGGCCCTCTACCTGCTCGTGGCGCGGCCGGGCGACCGGCTGGAGGTCTGATCGACCGGCAGAAATTCCTGGCAAAGGTGGCCGCGGGCGCGGCGATTGCTTGCTTTCTGATCGGACGCAAGCGTCCCGCGCGTCCGCCTCCGGGAGACCGCGAGGCCGAGAGACAGGAGGTCCTCCATGCCGCCCCTTCACCCTCGCCGCAGCCGACGTTCCCAACAAGCGACCCTCGTCGCCGGCCTCGCCCTCGCCGGTGCCGCCCTGACCATGGCTGGGGCCGCTCTCGCGATGGCCGCGAGCGCCGATCAGGCCGAACCCGCCAAGCCCATCGAGCGGCTCATCGCCTTCGCCGTCAACACCGGAGTCACCCTCGACCCGCGGCCGACCCGCAACGGCAGCTCGACGGTGCAGATCACGATCGACCGCTGGTCGACGGAGGCCGAGCGCGACGAGCTCATCGGCTCCCTCCGCACCAAGGGCGAGGACGGCCTCTTGAAGGCGCTGCAGGAGAACCCGCCCGTCGGCACCATCCGCACCCCCGACACCGTCGCCTGGGACCTCCACTATGCGCGCCAGCGCCCGACGCCGGACGGCGGCCGCGACATCATCCTGGGCACCGATCGGCCGATCCGCTTCTGGGAGGCGGCGAACCTGACCCGGTCGTCGCACTATCCCTTCACCGTGATCCAGCTCCACCTCGACAAGGACAACCACGGCACGGGAAAGATGTCGATCGCCACCCGCATCCAGATCAGCCAGGACGGCAAGACGATCGAGCTCGAAAACTACGCCACCCAGCCGGTGCGGCTGCTGGACGTGGCGGAGCAGCGGTAGGGGGATCGCTAATCGGTCCGCGACAGGTCCGCACCCTTCGCCTCGCGGCCGAGCGAGGTCACGACGGCGACGAGGAGGGCGACGAGGAGAACGGTCGCGGCGAGGACCGGCGGGTAGTAGCCGGCGTACCGGTGCTCGACGAGCTTCGCCTGGAAGACGCCGTTGCGCGAGGCGAAGAGGTTGCCGAGCTGGTAGGCGAAGCCGGGGAAGGTGCCGCGGACGCCGGCCGGCGACAGCTCGTTCAAGTGCGCCGGCACGACGCCCCACGCCCCCTGCACCATGAACTGCATGATGAAGCCGCCGAGCGCCAGGAGCGGCGCGGTGTGCGCGTAGGCCCAGAGCGGGATCGCCAGGATGGCGAGGAGCGCCGCGATGACGATGGCGCGGCGGCGGCCGATGCGCTCCGACCAGGCGCCGAAGAAGATTCCGCCGGCGAGGGCGCCGAGGTTGTAGATGACGGCGATGAGGCCGACCAGCTTCGGCGAGAAGCCGTGGTTCTTCTCGAGGAACGTCGGATAGAGATCCTGGGTGCCGTGGCTGAACGAGTTGAAGGCGAACATCAGCACCACCAAAAAGAGGAAGACGCCGAGATGGGCGCCGATGTCGCCGAGCCAGCGCCGCCGCGGCGCGCCCCCGGGGGCCAGCACGGCCGCTTCACCGCCGCCGCCGCGGCCCTTCCCCTGCAGCCAGGCGGGCGACTCCTCCACCTTTGAGCGGATGTAGAGCACCAGGAACGCCGGCAGCGCGCCGACGACGAACATGCCGCGCCAGCCGACGAAGCTGAAGAGGGTGCCGTAGACGAGCGCCGCCAGCAGGTAGCCGACGACGTAGCCTTCCTGCAGCAGCCCGGAGAAGAAGCCGCGCCCCTCGGCCGGCAGCGTCTCGAAGGCGAGCGCCGCGCCGACTCCCCACTCGCCGCCCATGGCGATGCCGAAGAGGGCGCGCATCACCAGGAACACCGGCAGCGACGGCGCGAAGGCCGAGGCCAGCTCGAACACCGAGTACATGATGATGTTGACCATCAGCGTCGGCCGGCGACCGTAGCGGTCCGCCATCATGCCGAAGACGAGCGCCCCCACCGGCCGCATCGCCAGGGTGAGGAAGATCGCCTCCGCGATCGCCGACACCTGGGCGTGGAAGTCGGTCGCGATGGCGCTGACGCAGAAGACCAGGATGAAGAAGTCGAAGGCGTCGAGCGACCAGCCGAGGAAGCAGGCGAGGAAGGTGTTGCGCTGCACGCGGGTGAGGCGGCGGAAGTGGCCGAAGAATTCCATGCGCTCCTTTCGCCGGCAGCGGAGCCGACCTAGCGAGTGGGCTTCCGCGCCGCGCGCGCATCCAGCTCGGCGAGCAGCTTGGCCGGCGCCACGGCGCGGTAGGCGGCGGTGACGATCTCGGCGAGCTCTCGCCAGTCGACCTCGACGTCGAGCCAGACGCCGAGCCAGCCGCGGTGGCCGACGTAGGGGGGGACGAAGAAGCGGTCGGGAGCCGCGGCGACCATCGCCTCCTGGGCGCCGTCCGGCGCGGCGCACCAGAGGGCGACGCGGTCGTCGTGGTGGTGGTCGGCGTAGCACGCGAAGGAGGGCTTGCTGCGCACGAACCAGGCCGGCTCGCCGTGGCTCGCTCGCTCGGTCGCTTCCGGCAGGGACAGGCAGAGCCGGCGGAGGATCGGCAGCGGATCGTCATCCATGGCGCGATGATGCCACGGCTGGCGCGCGGCGCGGAGGCCGGTGGCGGTGATCGAGCTGCGGGCGGAGCGGAGGCCGGCGGGGAGGCCCCGCCAGCTGACACTCGCCCTACGGCTGCTTGACCCGCGTCGCCGGGTCGCCGAGGAGGGTGTAGAGGTCGAGGGTGGCGGCGACGCCGCTCCGCGAGACGTCGCGGAGGGCGGCGAGGACGGCGTCGCCGAGCCGCGGGTTGGCGGGCTTGCCGAGCTCGCGGAGGAACCAGCTGCCGAGGGCGCGGCCCTCGACGTGGTAGGAGAGGCCGGAGGCGCTCCAGGCGGCGACGCCGCCGCCGGGCTGCCGCACCAGCTCCTCGCCGAGCGAGGAGAAGCCCGGCACCTCGAAGCGGTTGACCGAGCAGGTGAGCGCGGCGACCACCGGCAGGCGCGGCGCGTTGGTCAGGCCGGCGACGTCCTCGCTGACCAGGAGGCCGGCCGCCGCCAGCCGGTCGAGGCCGCCGTGGCCGAGGTAGGTGACGAGGTCGACGCCGCCGCCGAGCGCCGTGAAGAGACTGCTCCGCGCCGCCGCGAGACCGCTCCCGCCGAGGCTGATCGACTGCTCGCTCCAGCCCGGCGGCAGGTAGTCGTTGGTGAAGGCCGCGCTGTCGGCGGCGAAGTCGACGGCGCCGTCGGTCTCGTCGGCGAGCGCCAACAGGTGGCCGGACCAGCCGGTGCCGCCGGCGCTCTCGTAGGCGGCGATCTTCTCCACCACCGCCGAGAGCTCCGCCGCCGAGACCACCGGCAGGCGGCCGATGGCGAAGTCGGGCAGGCCGTCGCCGTCGACGTCGGCGAGCCGGTTGTCGGAGGCGAAGAGGCCCCACGGGGTGTCCACCATGAGCGGCGGCACCAGGTTGCCACCGTTGCCGAGGAGGTTCCGGTAGTCGAAATTGCCGGCGCCGGCGAGGACCACGTAGCGCGGCGCCGGCCGCCAGTTGGCGTGCGCGTAGGCGAGGAAGTCGTGCAGCGCGTGGGGGCTCGCGACGCCGCCGTTCCACTGGTCCATGACGTCGGCGATGTCGACCACCGCGGTCGACAGCCCCTGGCCGGCGCGCAGCGCGGCGAGCTCGCTCGCCGGTCCCTTGAGCGCGGCGGTCGTCACCACCAGGTAGTCGGCGCCGTTGCCGGCGGCGCGCAGGTTGACGGTGCTCGCCGGACGGAGCCAGAGCGGCGCGCGGACCGCCGCCGGCCCGACGGCGACGTAGGGCGTCGACGGCGACGACGGCAGCAGGGTGACGCCGGAGGTCGGCGCCGGCTCGACGCGGAGGCCGGCGACCGCCTTCGGCCGGCGGGGGTCGGTCAGGTCGAAGACGCGCACCGGCGCCGCCGAGAAGCCGGCGACGGTGACGGCGCCGGCGCCATCTGCGTGGAAGGCGAGCTGATCGCCCTGGGCGACGAACGAGCGCGGGTAGGTGGTGTCGAAGCGGTCGACGTAGAAGATGCTGCCGGCCGCCAGTGGATCGGCGCTCACCAGCACCTGGTTGCCGCTCGCCAGCAGGACGTTGGACGGCACCTGGAAGGTGGCGGTCTCGGCGTTGAGGCCCGACCACCGCGCGTCGCCGAGGGCGACGCCGTTGAGCGACACCAGGACGTGATGGTCGGCGCTGCTGGCGCCGTGCAGGCCGACGGCGAGCTGAGCGGCGCCGCCGGCGAAGCCCGGCGCGTCGACGGCGAAGGTCTTGGCGCCGTCGGTCGGATCGCCGGCGATGACGTAGTCCCAATACCAGTAGTCAGAATCCGCATCGGCGGGGACGACGACCGCCGCGAAGAGGTCCTTCTCGGCCGTCGCCGTGCTGGCGAAGCTGCGGCCCGGGCTCGCCGGAGCGCCGGGGTTGCCGCCGGAGGCGGCGCCCATGGCGAGACCGCTACCGCTCTGCAGCCAGTAGACGTTGGCCGCCGAGTAGAGGCTGTCGACCGCCTGCCCCCAGAAGAAGAGCCCCTGGCCCGCGGTGTCCAGGCTGTAGGCGACCGGCTGCCCCTGGAGGGTGAGCGCGAAGGCGCCGCCGGCGAGCTTCTGCTGCACCTCCTTGGCGGTCAGGCCGAGCGCCTGCGCCACCGCCGCCGCGTCGATGCGGTAGAGGCCGCTCGCGTCGACGCCCACGGCGAGGGCGGTGTTCTTGCTGATCTGGCGGGCGGCGAGCCGGTTGGTGACCTCCTCGTCGCGCGCCGCCGCGATGCGGCCGGCCCACGACGGATCGACGTGCGGCACGGCGGCGCGATCGTCCGCATCGCCGCTCGCGACCGCGAGCGGCGTCTCGATCGGACCGCTCGCCGCGAGCGTCGTCTCGAACGGCCCGTGCTCGCGGACGCTGCCGTCGATCGCCGTCTCGACCACCAGGTAGCGGAGGCTACCGGCGCGCGGCGCTCCCGGGTCCTCCACCCGGTAGGTGCCGCCCTGCGGCGCGCCGACGAGCGGCGCGATGGGGCGCTGGTTGACCTTCTCCCACTGCACGCCGTTGGCGTCCAGGCGGTAGAGGTCGAAACCGGCGCCGCCGATCTCGGAGACTGTCGACCACTCGACCAGCGGTCCGTGCGGGTCGGCGACGGCGCGCAGGCCGGCGACCACCGCGGGGGTGACCAGCGCCTCGGTCGCCGCCAGCTCGCAGAGCGGCCCGAAGGTGAAGGTGGCGCGCGCCTGTGTCGTGTTGCCGGTCTCGTCCAGCCAGGTCGCCTTGGTGCCGTTGCTCGCCACGGTGCCGGTGACCACCACCCGCTGGCCCGGCGCGGTCGGATGCACGATGACGCGGTAGGCGAGGATGGCGACGGTGTTGGCGGCGACCGTGCCCGGGTTCCAGGTCACGTTGCCGGTGCTGTTCAGCGCCGGCGCCCCGGTCACCGTCCCCTGGCTCACCTGGGCGATGCCGTCGTAGCGGACGTTGGCGACCGGCCCCGGCACGTTGGCGGTGACCAGGTTGGTGTTCGAGAAGGTGATGGCGTTGGCGGTCGGGTTGCCGACGCGGACGGTCACCGTGAACACCGTGTCGCTGCCGTTGACCGGCGGGTTGGGGCCGCTGAGGCCGCCGGCGCCCGAGTAGCGAATCTGCTGCTCGAGATAGGGCTTGACCGGCGCCGCGCCGCCGTCGGTGGGCAGGTAGACGCGGTAGGTGTTGGCCTCCGGCTGGGCGGTCGGCGGCGCGTTGGCGGAGCTCGAGTTGCCGATGTAGTAGGTGATGTGGTTGTTGCCGTTGCCGGGGAAGTTGCCGATCGTCACCTCGAGCTTCCACAGCCCGTACTCGATGGCGTCGGTATCGCTCGTCCAGCCGCCGAAGGAGTCGGTGATCCAGGCGTCGCTCCCCGAGAGGAGCGTGCCGGGCGTCGTGCGCACGAAGCCGGCGCTGCGGCTGGTCAGCCGCAGCAGGTCGCCGCCCGCCGTGGCGTCGGCGTGGTCCCAGTCGAAGTTGTTCGACTTGGCGGTGCAGCCGGCGGTGACGTAGGGGTAGTTGACGTAGGCCTGCAGCGTCGCCACCGCGGTGGGGTTCGAGATGTAGTTCTGGAACGACTCGTAGTAGATCGGGTACTCGGTGCCGGCGGCGGTCGGGTCGCCGTCGTGGGCGCGGATGCCGTAGCCGCTGTCGGCGACGCCGTTGGTGGCGCCGGAGCAGTCGACGCGCCCCTCCCAGTGGCCGTTGCCGGGGGCGACGTTCGAGTCGACGCCCTTGATGGCGATGGTGCCGCCGCGCCAGTTGGCGGCGTTGTTGAGTGTGTCGTTCTCGGTCCCCGTCAAGCCGCCGTTGGTCTGCGTCGCATCGGCGGCGCCGACCGAGACGTTGGCGCGGGCGGCGTTGGCGCGCGCGGTGCTCGCCGCCCAGGTCGAGGTGTCGTTGGCGCTCGAGACGAAGAGGCGCACCAGCCGGGTGTTCTCGCGCAGCGACTCGATCTGCGGCGTCGTCACCGTGGCGCTCGAGCCGCCGTTAGCGAAGCCGGAGGCGTTGATGGGGCTCGTCGTGTCGACGCCGGTGTAGCGCAGGATGGTGCCGGCGATGGAGGAGTTGTTGGCGAGGGTGAAGGTGTAGGTGGCGGGCTCGGCCCCCGTCGCCACCTTGTAGAAGACCGCCAGCCGGCAGCCGGCGCCGCAGTCGGCCTGGCTGAGCGAGCCGACCAAGCTGACCGGGGTCCAGCCGGCCGGCGCCGTCACCGTGTCGCCGAGAGTGGAATCGGCGACGATGGCGAGCAGCAGGTTGCCCGTCGCCGTGCCGGTGGGCCGCCCGATCGCCAGGCTGCCGACGGGGCCGTTCGGGTTCGTCGCGGTCGTCGCCGAGCCGAAGGCCGGCGCCGTCGTCACCACCGCCGAGCTGTCGTAGAGGCCGAGCCAGGCGCCGTTGGCGCCGGTGGGCACGGTGTTGTTGCCGGCGCTGTAGCGCAGCGGCCGCACCGCGCCGGAGGGGTCGATCAGGGTGTAGACGCAGGTGGTGTCGAAGGAGTTGTCGCCGGTGTGGGGGAAGTCGTAGTTGTCGGCGGGGAAGCCGCCGGCGCCGACGTCGGCGTCGAAGATGTCCACCGCCAGGCGGCTGGCGCCGCTCGGCACCTCGATGAAATAGCGGTAATAGGTGCTGAGGCCGGCGCTGGAGGCGACGTAGTCGCCCACCGAGGTGGCGCTGGCGCCGCCCTTCGGCGAGAAGACCAGGCTGCCCGAGGAGGCGGCGAAGGCGGCCGGCGCGAAGGCCAGGAGGCCGGCGGCGAGCGCGGCGGCGGTGACGGGGCCAGGGCGGCGACGCGGATGTCGAGCTGCGGGGAGAGAGCCGGTGGCGAGGAACATCATATTGCCTCCCTACAAATTCAACATCAACTTAAATCAACGGCGGCGCGCGGGCATTCTTTCGCGGGAGAAAGGATGATATCACGCGGGCACTGAAGCTTACCCAGTACGGGCTCGGCCGCCCGATGGATCGATCAACCCTGCGGAAACAGGTGAGTTTTATGAATATGTGCAGGCGCTGAATGCGAGCGTGTGCGGAAGTTGGCGAATCCGCGCCGGAGCCGGCGATCGTCCTCGGGGCGCCGACCGGCCTCTCCATCCTCGGAAAGCCGGCCGGGAAGCCAGCCGATCGCCGCGGCAGCCCGCCGGCTCGCTCGGCGTCCGGACCGACCGGATCGGCGGCGTACGGATCGAACCGGCAGGCGAAGAATCGGATCGGCGACTTGGCGGACTGGATCGGCGCGCTACGGATCGGTGCAGCGGCCGGACGGATCGAATCGGCGGGCCCACGGATTGGATCGGCGGGCGGAGAAGCGAATCGGCGGCCGGAAGATCGGTTCGGCGGGCTACGACCTGGATCGAAAAGCTGCGAACCGGCCTCGTCCCGCCGCATGCCGAACCGATTGCACCCACAGCGGCGCGATGGAAGTTGTTTTATAATTCTGACATGCTTAAAGACTCCCGGATCGAGAGCCGACCCGGGCGAGCTCTCTCGAAAGGAGAAATGAGATGCGAAAGACCTGCCTGCTCTTCGCCTTCATCGTCCTGCTCTCCCCGCTGGCCGCGTTCGCCGCGCCGCGGGCGCATAGCACCCCAAGCGGGACAGGAGTCATCGCCGACCTGCTGACGCCCCAGGAGCTGATGGCGAGCGCCGGCGCCGACGCTCAGCTCGACGCGTTCCTGACGCTCTCCGCCTCGGGAACGACCGTCTCCTACCCGTCGAGCTGGGTCTGCTCCGTCTCCTGCACGCCCTGCAGCGGCATCCGTGGCGTCTGCGCCAAGGGAAACGGAGGTTGCGTGCCTCAGTGTCCCTAGCCTAGGGCACGCCGCTCGTCGTGAAACTCTCGGGCGCCCGGCAGCTCGCGGGCGCCTCGGGTCCTCGCTCGCGCGGCGTCAGCCGGCTCCGGGGAGGCCGGGCTTGCCGCAGCGCCGCCTCATGCCGCTGAAGTCCGCGCAGTCGCGGCCGCGGGAGTGGTCGCGGTAGATCTTCACCTCGACACAGCCGCAGCTCCACTCGACGACGTCGGCATAGGTGAGGCAGCCGTGCCTGCAGCCGCACCTCTCGCGCCAGCGTCGGATGACCCTCACCATGGCTCGCCCCTCGTCGAGAGAGACACCGCCCGATGAGGAATGTGAAGCGCTGCTAGGGGCACCCGGCGGCACTGGGGCGCTCCGCCGCCGCACGGTATGATTCCTGGCGTGCCAGAGCGGCTCCCGAGCCAGCGACCGCAACGATCCAGAGTGAGGAGACCGACCATGCCGACCGCGTCCCGCATCCCCATCGTCCTCCGCGCCGGCGCTCTCGCCCTCTCGCTCGGCGCCATCGCCGGGCTCCCGGCTGCTGCCGCGATCCCCGCCGCCTGCCAGCCCGGGGTGGATGCCATCATCAAGCAGATCGGCCTGCCGAGCCACATCTACTCGACTCTCACCGGGAGCTCCAGCGCCTCTGAGCACAGGACCGACGAGTCGATCTACGCCGGCGGCGCGATCTACATCAAGGTGAAAGGCGTCTGGCGCCGCAGCCGCATGTCGACCGCGGACATGCAGAAGCAGCAGCAGGAGAACGAGCGCGACACCAAGGGGATGACCTGCCGCTACCTGCGCGACGAGGCGGTCAATGGCGAGGCGGCCGCCGTCTACTCCTCCATCACCAAGAACGAGAACGAGAATGCGACCGCGACGATCTGGGTCTCCAAGAGCCGAGGGGTGCCGCTCCGCATCGAGCGCGACGACAACGAGGGGGACAAGAGCCACCTGTCGATCCGCTACGAATACGGCGCCGTGCAGCCGCCCGCCGGCGTCAAGTAACGGCGCCTGGCTGCTCGTCCGCCGCTTCCCCAACCACCGATCGTCGACGGGAGGCAGCAGCGCGAAGCTCCCCGCCCCCCGCGGCCGGCACCCGCGACGACCTGCCGACCATTCTCGCCATCTCCGGCCACGCCGAGCGCCGTCCCGCAGAGCCCGCCGGCCCGCCCTTCCGCGTCGCGCGGAGCCTCCCCTGGATCGTCGGCGGCCTCGTCGTCGCCGCGGCCTACGTCGCGCTGATCGGCCCCGGCCTCGCCCCGAGCGCCGGCCTCCGCTGACCGCCGGGCGGACCTGCGAGCGACCCCGCGGGCACCTTGTTGAGTGGAGGTCCGGCGACGGACCCGACCACCCACCGCGCCCGCCCGCGGGCGCACCTCGAGAGGAGACGACCATGAGAAAGCTCCCGTTCGCCCTGCTGGGATTGGCCCTGCTCTGCCTCACCACCGCGCTCTCGGCGGCGGCGCCCTCCGCGCCGGCGACCGCTCCCGCGGCTGTCGCCGCCAGCGCCACTGCACCGGCTCCGGACCTCGCCTTCGCCGCCTCGCTCGCGCCGCCGTCTTTCAACGAGATCGCGACCCTGCCGGCGCCGGTCGACGCCGTCAACTGCACGCCGACGACGACCTGCATCTCATGCTTCGACGAGGGGTTTACGTCGAGCTACAGCTGCACCACCTTCTGCATCAACGGCGTCTTCCATCGCACCTGCGGCACCTGCGGCACCGGCTGCAACGACTAGCGGCCGGCGACCGGCGCATCGAGCGGTCCTGCCTCCGTTTGGCTCCGAGGACGGTCGCCTGGAAGGGCGTGAGGGGCGGGTGGGGCCGAAGGCGGCCGCCCGCAGGAGACCAAACGGAGGCAGGACCGCTCCGCCTCACCGCCGCGGCGGCCGCCCTTGTACGGCCGCCGCGCGGCGGGTATCGTCGAGCCAGGGATGCCGCAAGGAACGGAGGGCTCGCGCCGAGCCGCCGCCGAGCTCCGGCGGGAGGAGGCGCGCATCGAGGCGCAGAGCGGCGCCTTCAAGAAGGAGCTCGGGCTCACCGACCTCGCCCTCACTCAGGTCCTCTTCATCATCGGGCTGCCGTGGATCGGCGTCGCCGCCAAGCAGGGGCCGTCGCACATCGTCCTCTGGCTGCTGGCGATGACCTTCTTCTATCTCCCCTCGGCCTTCGTCGTCACCTACCTCCACCGCATCATGCCGCTCGAGGGCGGCCTCTACCAGTGGGCGAAGCTCGGCGGCGGCCCGCTGCTGGGCTTCCTGGTGGCGTGGAACCTGTGGCTCTTCGCCATCCTCAACACCTCGGAGATCGGCCTGCAGGTGACGCAGTACGCGCGCTACATCCTCGGCCCGAGCGCCGAGGGACTGACCGCCAGCAAGGCGTTCATCGCCGCCACCAGCCTGGTGATGATCGGCGGCTTGGTGCTGCTGACGACGGTCGGCCTCGGGGTCGGCAAGTGGGTGCACAAGACGGGCGGCGCGCTGATGCTCCTCACCTTCGCGGCGGTCGTCGCCCTCCCCTGGCTCGACCGCGCCCACGGCTCGCTCGCCGCCTACCATCCGCTCAGGCTCGAGATGCCGGTCGTCTCGATGCTGACGCTCAACCTGCTCGGCAAGATGGGCTTCGGCGCCCTCGGCGGCTTCGAGTACGTCGCCATCCACACCGGCGAGAGCCGCGACCCGGTGCGCGCGCTCACCCGCTCGGTCGCCATCGCGGCGCCGATCATCGCCGCCATGTTCATCTTCGGCACCAGCTCGGTGGTGGCGCTCATCCCGCGCGGCCGAATCGACCTCATCGCCCCCATCCCGCAGGTGCTCACCGAGGGCTCCCGCTCGCTCGCCTTCGCCGCCGCGGTGGCGCCGCTCACCGTCCTCGCGCTCCTCGCCATCCGGGTGGCGCAGTCGAGCGTGATGTTCGCCGGCAACACCCGCCTGCCGATGGTGGCGGGATGGGACCGCCTGCTGCCGGAGTGGTTCACCCGCCTCCACGCGCGCTATCGCACGCCGGTCAACTCGATCCTCTTCGTCGGTGCCGCGACGCTCGGCCTCGGCCTCGCCGGCCTGATCGGGGTCGGCAAGCAGGAGGCCTTCCAGCTCCTCTGGAACGCCTCGGGGCTGTTCTACGCCCTCACCTACCTCGCGATGTTCGCCCTGCCGCTCGCCGGCCTGCGCGGCGTCGAGCCGCGGCCGCCGCTGTGGATCAAGGCCTGCGCCCTCTCCGGCCTCGCCATGACCCTCCTCTACGGGGCGCTCTCGATCGTTCCCATCATCGAGGTCGAGAGCCGCCTGCTCTTCGCGCTCAAGATCTCCGGCCTCATCGTCGTCACCAACCTGCTGGGCCTGGCGATCTACGTCGCCGCGCGGCGGCGGCGCGCCCGCGGGCCGGCGGCGGAGGCCGACGCGGGGTGACGGGGCGCCGTCGCGAGCCTGCCGTTCGGCGGACGTGGTAGCGTCTCTCCCGCCTCTCTGACGGAGCGACCGCAGACCAGCCATGCCGGTGTCGCGCGCCAATTCCCAGCTCGTCTACGACGCCCTGAAGGCGTGCGGCATCCGCCTCGTCTCGGTGCTGCCGGAGACCTGGCTCGTCCACCTCGTCACCCTGGCCGAGGAGGATCGCGAGATGACCCTGGTGCGCCTCGCCAAGGAGGAGGAGGGGGTGGGGATCTCGGCCGGCGCCCACCTCGCCGGCGTGCGCTCGGCGATGCTGATGCAGAACCACGGCCTGCTCGCCAGCATCAACGGTATCGTCTCGCTGGCACAGCTCTACCGCATCCCGCTCCTCATGCTGGTGAGCTACCGCGGCGGCTTCGGCGAGGAGCACCCCTGGCAGACCGAGGGCGGCGGCGTCACCGAGGCGGTGCTCGACGGCCTCCGCATCCCCTACCTCTCGCTCGACGCGCCGGAGCAGGTGGCGGCCGGCGTCCGCGACGCCCAGGCCTTGGCCGAGGCGAACCTGCGGCCGGTGGCGCTCCTCCTCTGCCGCGGGCTGCTGTGGGAAGAGGAGGGGAAGTAGATGCTCCGCCTCGACGCGCTCCGCGCCATTTACCCCGAGCTCGCCTCGCGGATCGTCGTCACCAACATGGGGGCGGCGCCGGCGGAGCTCTTCTCGCTCGGCCACCAGCCCGGCTTCTTCTACGTCTGGCACGCCATGGGGCTCGCCTCGTCGGTGGGATTGGGGATCGCGCTCGCGAGGCCGGAGCTGCCGGTGGTGGTCGTCGACGGCGACGGCTCGGTGCTGATGAACCTCGGCACGCTGACGACGCTCGCCCGCCACCGGCCGCGGAACCTCGTCCACCTCATCTTCGACAACGAGGTGCTGCTCTCGGTGGGGAAGAGCTTCACCACCGCGACGGCGACCGGCAGCGACCTCGCCGCCATCGCCGCCGCCGCCGGCGTGCCGCGGACGGCGACGGTGCGCACCGAGGACGAGCTCCGCCAAGCGTTCACCGCGGCGCTCGCCTGCGGCGACCTCACCGTCCTCGTCGCCAAGGTCGAGCCGCAGGGGCCGACCTCCTACTTCATCGACCTCCACTTGCTCGAGAACCGCTTCCAGTTCGCGCGCCACCTGAAGGGGCTGGCGAGCGGCCGCGGGGCGCCGCCACCCTGACCGCCGCGCACCGCCGCTCCAGCGCGCGTTCCCACCCCGAGGAGATGCCATGGACGTCTTGATCCAGCTCGCCGCCGAGCTCGCCGCCGGGAGGATCCAGGTGGTCGACCTCACCCAGCCGCTGTCGCCGCAGACGCCGGTGATCGGCCTGCCGCCGCAGTTCGCCTCGTCGCCGGGGCTGACGCTCGAGGTGCTGTCGCGCTACGACGCGCCGGGGCCGGGCTGGTACTGGAACGTGCTCCATCTCGGCGAGCACACCGGCACGCACTTCGACGCTCCGGTGCACTGGATCACCGGCCGCGAGCTCCCCGCCAACGCCTGCGACACCATCCCCGCCGGCCGTTTCGTCGGGCCCGCCTGCGTCGTCGACATCACCGCCGAGGTGGCGGCCGACGCCGACTTCCTGGTCACCCGCGACCGCCTCCTCGCCTGGGAGGGCGAGCATGGCCGCATCCCCGCCGGCGCCTGGGTGCTGATGCGGAGCGGCTGGAGCGCGCGGCGGACGCCGGCGGAGTTCCTGAACGTCGGCGCCGACGGGCCGCACAACCCCGGCATGCGCAAGGACGCCTCCGAGTTCCTCGCCCGCGAGCGCGACATCCTCGGCCTGGGGGTCGAGACGGTGGGCACCGACGCCGGCCAGGCGGGGGGCTTCGATCCCCCCTTCCCCAACCACACCATCCTCCACGGCGCCGGCCGCTTCGGCCTCGCCAGCCTCTGCAACCTCGACCGGCTGCCGCCGACCGGAGCGGTGGTGATCGCGGCGCCGCTCAAGATCGTCGACGGCAGCGGCAGCCCGCTCCGCGTCCTCGCGCTCGCACCGGCCTGACTTACCGCAGGAAGCTGCCGGAGCGCAGCTCCGCCACCGCCTGGCGGATCTGCTCCTCGGTGTTCATGACGATCGGCCCGTGCCAGGCGACCGGCTCCTGCAGCGGCTTGCCGGAGACGAGCAGGAAGCGGATGCCGTGCTCCCCCGCCCGCACCGTCACCTCGTCGCCGCGGTCGAAGACGACGAGGGTGCGGTTCTCGGCGTCGTCGAGGAGGCCTGGCTCGATTCCGGCCGCCGCGGCCGCGGCCTCGTTGTCGTTCGCCACCACGTCGGTGCGCACCGGGCGCGGCGCCGAGGCGTTGGAGAAGCTGCCGGAGCCCTCGAAGACGTAGGCGAAGGCGTGGCGCGAGGTCTCGACCGGCAGCGTACGGCGCCTGCCCGGCGGCACCCAGACGTCGAGATAGGCAGGCTCCGCGGCGATGCCGTCGACCGGGCCGGTGACGCCCCAAAAGCTGCCGCAGAGGACGCGCACCCGCGTGCCGTCGTCCTCGGCAACCTCGGGGACGTCGGCCGACTTGACGTCCTGGTAGCGCGGCGAGGTCATCTTGAGCGACGCCGGCAGGTTCGCCCACAGCTGGAAACCGTGCATTCTGCCCTGCGGGTCGCCCTTCGGCATCTCCTGGTGGATGATGCCGCTGCCGGCGGTCATCCACTGCACGTCGCCGCCGCCGAGCGAGCCACGGTTGCCCAGGCTGTCGGCGTGGTCGACGGTGCCGGAGAGCACGTAGGTGATGGTCTCGATGCCGCGGTGCGGATGCCACGGGAAGCCCTGCAGATAGTCCGCCGGCCGCTCGTTGCGGAAGTCGTCGAGGAGGAGGAAGGGGTCGAACGTCTCGGTATCGCCGAAGCCGAAGGCGCGGCGGAGCTTGACGCCGGCGCCCTCCATGGTCGGCGTGGCCTGCGAGAGCTGCTTGACGGCGCGAATGGACATGGGGACCTCCGAATTGTCTGCCTGCCGGCTACGAAAACCCGCGGCTGCCGGCGCCTAATTCCAGGCTCCCAGCGGCAGGCTCGTCGGCTCGACCGGCGGTGTGATTGGAAACATTCCGTCTGCACCCTCGAGAACAATTCCGCATTCCCGGAGGTGCGCTCAGCCCGGTGATATGTTGCCGGCAGCCTTTCTTCGATCCTTTGCGCGCCGGCGCGGCCGCGGCGGCCCGCCGGAAACGGCCGGTCCGTCGAGACGGCGCAGGAGCGACATGGCGCACTCCCTCTTCGCCAGGAAGCCGCTGCCGCGGATCCTCGCCGAGGCCCAGGACGACGGCTCGGGCGAGGGACGGCTGCGGCGGGCGCTCGGCCCGGTCTCGCTGACCTCGTTTGGCATCGGCGCCATCCTCGGCGCCGGCATCTTCGTCACCACCGGCGCCATCGCGCGGCAGACCGCCGGGCCCGCCCTCATCCTCTCCTACGTCGTCGCCGGCATCGCCTGCTTCTTCGCCGCCCTCTGCTACGCCGAGTTCGCCGCCGCGGTGCCGGTCTCCGGCTCGGCCTACACCTACGCCTACGCCAGCCTGGGCGAGATCTTCGCCTGGCTGATCGGCTGGGACCTGGTGCTCGAGTACGCCATCGGCGCGGCGCTGGTGGCGGCCGGCTGGTCCGGCTATCTGCAGAGCGTCCTCGGCTCGTTCGGCATCACCCTGCCGAAGGCGATCTCCGGCCCCGTCGTACGCTACGACCCTCAGCTCGGCCACCTCGTCGCCACCGGCTCGAAGATCAACCTGCCGGCGGTCGCCATCGTCGGCCTGCTGATGTTTGTCTTGATCGCCGGCATCCGCGAGAGCTCGCGCTTCAACAGCGCCATGGTGGCGTTGAAGCTCGGCACCGTGCTCTTCGTCATCGCCGTCGGCGCCTTCCACGTCGACCCGCGCAACTGGCACCCCTTCGCGCCCTACGGCTTGACCGGCGTCGTCGTCTTCGGCAAGACCCTCCTCGGGCACACCGACGCCGGCGGCCGGCCGGTCGGCATGCTCGCCGGCGCCGCCCTCGCCTTCCTCGCCTACCTCGGCTTCGACGCGGTGTCGGTGCAGTCGGAGGAGGCGAAGCGGCCGCAGCGCGACGTGCCGATCGGCATCCTCGCCTCGCTCGGCCTCTGCACGGCGCTCTACATGGGGGTGATCGCGGTGCTCACCGGCATGGTGCGCTACGACCGGCTCGACCTCGACGCGCCGCTCGCCAACGCCTTCGCGCAGGTCGGCCTCGGCTGGGCGAAGCTGCTCATCGCGCTCGCCGGCGTCGCCGGCATCACCACCGTTCTCCTCGTGCTCCTCATGGCGCTGCCGCGCATCCTCCTCGCCATGGCGCGCGACGGCCTCCTCCCGGTGCGCTTCTTCGCCGCCGTCCACCCGCGCTTCCGCACGCCGCACAAGGCGACGCTCGCGACCGGCCTCTTCGTCGCCGCGATCACCGCCTTCCTGCCCATCGATCTGCTGCTCAACCTGGTGAACCTGGGGACGCTCCTCATCTTCGTCGTCGTCTGCGCCGCGATCCCCGTCCTCCGCGCCGTCCACCCGAACGCCGAGCGCCCCTTCCGCGCCCCGCTCGTCCCGCTCGTCCCCACCCTCGGCGTCCTCTCCTGCCTCCTCCTCATGCTGAGCCTCCCCGCCGAGAACTGGCTCCGCCTCGCCATCTGGCTCGGGATCGGCCTCGTCATCTACCTCCTCTACGGCCGGCGCCACAGCCTGCTCGAGCGCGAGCGGCGGGCGGCGGCGGGGGGCGACGGAACGTAGCAAGCGATCGTAGACAGAGGGCGGGGGGGCCATCCATGCAGGCTCCCATCGTCGCGACCGACCATGGCAAACGGCTATTACTTCCGGGACGGCGAGGACTGTCCGCTCGTCACCGCCCTCGAGCTCGACGTCCTGGAGTCCGGGGTCGACCTCTCGGTCAGCTCGCGCGACGAGATGTTCAAGCTCTTCTTCTATGAGCACGGCGAGGCGATCGACGCGTCGCTCATCATGTACCTCGAGTCCGGCAAGCGGATCTGGCGGACGCTCCGCCAGGTGCTGGAGTGGCGATTCGGTCGTCTCGAGCAGATCGATTCGCTGCTCGACCTCGCGGCCGGCTACGGCCGGGTGACGCGCTTCGCCGTCGGCGACATCGCGGCCGAGCGGATCTGGATCGCCGAGATCGACGAGGAAGCCGTCCGTTTCCAGAAGGAGACCTTCGGTGTTCACGGTCTCCAGACCACCGCTCGGCCCGAGGATTTCTCGCCCGACCGCAGCTTCGACTGCATCCTCGTTTCCTCGTTGTTCACCCACCTGCCCGAGGAGCGGTTCGGTGGCTGGCTGAGAAGGCTGCTCTCCCTCGTCAATCCCGGCGGCCTCCTCGCCTTCAGCGTCCATGACCTCGCCCTCTGTCCCGAGGCCGGCGGGAGCTCATTCGTCTTCGCTCCACAGAGCGAGAGCGCTTCCCTCGACGGCCGGGAGTACGGCTCGACCTGGGTCGGCGAGAGCTACGTGAGGGAGCGGATCGACGCGCTCCGCGAAGGGCGCGATCTGCGCACGCTGCGCGTCCCGCGGGCCCTCGCGAACTATCAGGATCTCTACGTCGTCCTGCAGGGGAGCCTCGCAGGCGCGGACGACGGCGGGGACGACGGCGCGCTCCGCCATCTCCGTGGCGGCGCCGACGGATTCCTCGAGGCTTGCTACCTCTCGGCGGGCAGAGAGCTCGAGCTCCGCGGATGGGTGACGGATCGCGTCACCAAGCTGCCGATCCGGGAGGTCGTCGTCACGCTCGATGGCATTGTGGCAACACGGACGCATTCCTTCTCGCCGCGGCCGGACGTCGCCGCGGCCTTCCTCGGCGACGCCGGCGTCGGCCAAGGCTGGCGGATCACGATCACCCTGCCGCGCCGCTGCGACTTTCAACGCGCGCGGCTGCGCATCGTCGCCATCGGCAACGATCGGTTCGAAACCTGCCTCGACGAGATGTCGATTCAGGAGATCCTCTCCCGCGGTGCGCTGCTCCAATGGCGGGAGTCCGCGCGTGCCTGTCGATCGCTGCAGGCAGAGGCCGAGCGCCTGCAGAACCTCCTGGCGGAGAATCGCCGTCTCCTCGAGGACACCGAGCGCTCCCACGGCGACGAGCTGCAGCGCTGGACCGGCCGTGCCGCGGGGCTCGCGGCGCAGGTCGAGGCGGTGCAGGCAAGCCGCTTCTGGAAGCTCCGCGACCGCTGGTTCGCGCTCAAGCGCCGCCTTCGGCTGACCGACGAGGCGTAGGCCGCGAGCGAGACCTCAGCCCGGCCAGATCGGCGGCTGATCGGCGTCCGGGTTGGGGAAGTAGTGGCCGCGGTGGACGGTGGCGATGACGCGGAGAGTTTTCATGGCGTCCGGGTTCGCCTCCATGGCGAGCGGGTTGGCGGAGAGGATGGTCAGGTCGGCGGCCTTCCCCACCGCCAGGCTGCCGAGGCGGTCCTGCAGCCCGTAGAAGTCGGCGGCGTCGACGGTGAAGGCGCGGATCCCCTGGGCGATCGAGACGGTCTCGTCCTTGCCGAGCACCTCCGGGCAGGCCGGCTCGGACGGGATCCAGGCGGGCTGCTGCGCCCGCCGGGTCTTGGCGCTCCAGATCATGAAGAGGGGGTCCGGCGGCGTCACCGGCGAGTCGCTGTGGAGGCCGAAGGGGAGGCCCGCGGCGACCGCCTCGGCGAGCGGGAAGACGCGCATGGCGCGCGCGCGGTCGAGGATCTGCTCGCAGAACGGCAGCCCGTAGTAGTAGAGGTCGGGGATGAGGAAGGTCGCCTTGGCGCCGAGGGCCAGCACCCGCTTGAAGACCGCCGGATCGCTTACCTGCAGGTGGATCAGCAGGTCGTGGATCGCCGGGTCGCGCTCCTTCTCGAGCGCGCCCAAGACGTTGGCGATCGCCTGATCGCCGTTCATGTGGATGGCGAGCGGGAAGCCGGCGCGATGCGCCGCGGCGGCCTCCTCGACGAGCTGCGTCGGGGTGAGGTCGGCGCTGCCGAACCAGGGCGCCACGAGGGGCGGAAAGACCTGGAAATAGGGCTGCACGAGCGCCGCCGAGTAGCCCTGCGTCGAGCCGTCGGCGAAGGTCTTGACGCCGCCGACGACGAGGTTGGGATCGTCGGCGTGGTCCTTCTTGGCCTTGCTGGCGATGGCGATCGATTCGGCGAAGTCGGGGGTGCCGGCATAGGCCAGGATGACCGTCGTCAGCGGAAAGCTCGGATCGCGGGTGACGAGATCGTAGATGGCGACCTGGGCGGCGCTCGCGGCGCCCTCCTGCGCGGTGGTGAAGCCGTGCTGCTGATAGATGCGCGCGGCGGCGTCGAGGAGGGTGAGCGCCGCCTTGGGGTCGTGCTTGAAGATCTCCCCCTCGACCGCGGCGACGCCGTAGAGCGCCAGATCCTCGACCAGCAGACCTTCCCGCGCCTGCCGCTCCTCGTTGTCGCGATCGGACACCGGCTGGTGGCAACCGGCGCTCGCCCCTTCGGTGCCGCAGATGTGGAGAGCGTGGAGCGCCGGCGTGTTGACGTAGGCGAAGTGTCCGGAGGAGGCGCTGACGAAGATCGGGTGGGTGGTGGAGATCGCGTCGAGCATGGCGAGGGCGTGGCCGTCCTGCAGGTTGGGGCAGGCGAAGCCGGTGCTGCGGCAGCCGGCCGAGGGGCCCAGCCGCGCCACGTCGTGGCCGAAGGCGAGGACCGGCGACGCCGCGCCGGGCGCCGCGCGCACCGCGGCGGCGAGACGCCCCAGCGCCTCGTCCTCGTTGGTGACCGGGATGAAGCAGAGCTGCGGATCGCTCGGCGTCGTGCAGCGCGGGTCGCCCGGCGAGGGCTTGAAGAGGAGGTTCTCGTTCGAGACGTCGAGCCAGTGCGCGCGGTCGGTGAAGATGCCGTAGCCCATGAGGTGCGAGTGGGTGTCGATGAAGCCGGGGAAGACCGTGGCGCCGTGGAGATCGACCTGCCGCGTGGTGCGTCCGCCGCGCGCCAAGACCTCCGCCCGCGAGCCGACGGCGACGATCGTTCCGTCGAGGACGGCGACCGCCTCGGCGCTCGGGTGCGCGCCGTCCATGGTGACGAAATTGGCGTTGTAGTAGATCGTCTCGACGAGCCGATGGCTTCCGGCACCGCCGCCGCCGCTGGCGCAGCCCATCCAGCCGATGAGAGCGATGCCGCCGAGGCAGCGGACCGCCCGAGCAGATGCCGCGACCCTGCAGAAGGTCCTCATGATGCTCGTCTCCTTTTCGCCAGCGCTACGTTGACGCACAACTGTATCGGAAAGCTCGGCCCCTCGTCCCGCCGGCGGCCGGTGCCAGGCGGCGCCCGTTGTAGACTGCCGCCCTACCCGCTCCGAGGTGCTGTGCAGTGAGCTACGTCGGCTCCGCCATCGGCAATATCCGCATCGAGTCCCGACTCGGCCGCGGCGGCATGGGCGAGGTCTACCTCGGCTACGACGCGCGGCTGGAGCGGCGGGTGGCGGTGAAGACGATCCGCGCCGAGCGGCGGCTGTCGGCGGTCAACAAGGCCCGCTTCCTGCGCGAGGCGCGGCTGCTCGGCAAGCTCGGCCATCCGGCGATCTGCCGGGTCTACGACCTCATCGAGACGCCGGAGGCGGACTTCCTCGTCCTCGAATACATCGAGGGGTCGACGCTCGCCGCCCTCGCCCGGCGCGGCGGCCTCTCGGCGGAGCGCCGGCTCGAGCTCGCCGAGCAGATCGCGCTGGCCCTCGCCGTCGCCCACAGGGAGCAGATCGTCCACCGCGACCTCAAGGCCGACAACGTCATGATCACCCGCGAGGGCGAGGTCAAGGTGCTCGACTTCGGGGTCGCCCGCTCGCTCTCCGAGCCCGCCGAGATCCGCCTCGCCGGGCCGCCGCCGCTCCCCGGCCTCGATCCCCTCGACTCCGACGAGGCCGGCGAGATCGAAGCCGACGGTCCGACCCTGGCGGAGGGCGTCGTCTGGCGGGCCGGCGAGCGCGAGGTCCCCGACGCCGCCACCGGCTCGGTCGCCGGGCCGTTCACCGACGGCTCGGGCGACGACGGCTCGACCGCCCTCACCCGCCAGGGCCTCCTCGTCGGCAGCCTGCAGGCGATGAGCCCCGAGCAGGCGGCGGGGGGCGAGATCGGCACCGCGAGCGACCTCTACTCGTTCGGCATCCTGCTGCAGGAGCTGGCGACCGGCGAGCCGGCCTACGAGGCGGCGACGGAGCCGGCGCTCCTCGCCAGGGTGCTGCGCGCCGAGACCCGGCCGCTGGCGCCCTCCGCCGGCCTCGACCCCGATCTCATCGGCCTCCTCCACGATCTGCAGAGCCTCGACCCGCGCCGCCGGCCGACCGCCGCCGAGGCCGCCGAGCGGCTGCGCGCGCTCCGCGCCAAGCCGCAGCGGCTGCGCCAGCGGCGGCGCCGGCGCGCCGCCGCCGCGGCGGCGTTCGCCGTCCTCGCCATCGGCCTCGCCGTCGTCTCCTGGCTCGCCATCGAGGCCGACCACGCCCGCCGCGAGAGCGAGCGCCGCCGCCGCCAGGCGGAAGGCCTCATCGGCTTCATGGTGGGCGACCTGCGCCAGCGCCTCGAGCGCGTCAACCGGCTCGACATCCTCGACGCCGTCGGCGACCGCGCGCTCGCCTACTTCGCCGATGTCCGCGAGGGCGAGCTGACGCCGGCGGAGCTGGTGGGGCGGATCCAGGCCATCCGGCAGATCGGCGAGGTGCGCTACGCGCAGGGGAGCCTGCCCGCCGCGCTCGCCGCCTTCCGCCGCGCGGCGGAGCTCGGCGGGAAGCTCGCCGACCGCGATCCCGAGCTCCGCGCCGCGGCCGACGAGCTGGTCACCGCCGAATCGTGGGTCGGCCAGGTGCTCTACGACCAGCACCGGGCACAGGAGGCGCTCGCCGCCTGGCTCGGCGCCGAGGCGCTCGCCGAGGCCCAGCTCGACCGCCGGCCGGGCGATCGCGAGCTCGCCTCGAGCCTCGCCGTCGCCGAGCACAACGTCGGCACCGCCCGCGAGCTCGCCGGCGACCTCGACGGCGCGCTCCGCGACCTCCGCGCCAGCCTGGCGCTGCAGCGCGCCGTCACCCGGCGCGACCCCGCCGACCTCGAAAGCCAGGCGGCGAGCGCTGCCACCCTCGCCTTCGTCAGCAACATCCTCGAGCGCCAGGGCGACCTCGCCGGCGCCCTCGCCGCGCGGCGCGAGCACCTGGCGCTCGCGGCGGCGCTCGCCGCCCGCGACCCCGGCAACCCGGTGCGGCGCTACGACCTCGGCGTGGCGCGCGGCTTCCTCGCCGGCCTGCTCGCGGCGCGCGGCGAGCGGGCGGCGGCGCGCGACGAGTACGGGCGCGGCCTCGCCCTCTTCCGCGCCCTCGCCGCGGAAGATCCCGGCAACGCCCTCGACCAGCGCTGGCTGGGGGTCTTCGAGGGGGCGACGGGCAGCCTGGCGCTCGGCGACGGCGATCCCCGCGCGGCGGTCGCCGCCTTCGGCCGCTCGCGCGCCATCCTCGAGCCGCTCGTCGCCAAGGACCCGGCGAACCCCGACTTCCGGCTCCAGCTCGGCGTCAACCGCAGCAACGCGGCGGCGGCCTGGGAGCCGCTCGATCCGGCGCGCGCGCTCGCCGAGGCCGCGGCGGCCGACGCCATCCTGGCGCCGCTCGCCGCCGGCCACCCCGGCGAGCCCACCCGCGGCCTCCTCGCCGAGGCCGCCCTGGCCCTCGGCCGCCTCGAGGCGGCGCGCGGCGACTCCAGCGCCGCGCGCGCCGCCCGCCAGCGCGCCGTCGCCCTCCTCGCCCCCTGCCGCCGGCCGCTCGACAACTGGAAGCTGCTCGCCACCTGGGCGCGGGCGAACCTGTCGCTCGAGCGCACCGCCGAGGCGCGGCCGGCGGTCGAGCGGCTGCGCCGCATGGGGGTGACGCTCCCCGACCTCGAGGCGCTGGCGCGGGCGCAGGGCATCTGAGACCGCCCGCTCGCCTCCCGGCGCCGCTGTAACCGTCGACCCCGCCTGCCGCGTCTGGTCTCTATGCCGGCTCGCGCCGGCCGTCCCGCGAGGGAGGGAAGCGGATTCTCCAGGAGGCAGCGTGGCCACAGTGACCGACGTCGCACCAGCACGAGGCGGGTTCCTGCGGCGCCACCTCGGGTGGCTGCTGCTCGTCGCCGCCATCGCCCTCGCCGCCGGCGGCATCCTCTGGTGGCGGGCGCTGAGCCAGCGGCCGCAGTACATGACGGCGGCGGTGACGCGGGGCAACATCCAGCGCAACATCAGCATGACCGGCGCCCTCAACCCGCTGGTGACGGTGCAGGTCGGCTCCTACGTCTCGGGCACGGTCAAGAGCCTGAAGTGCGACTTCAACACCGAGGTCGTCATCGGCCAGGTCTGCGCCACCATCGACCCGCTGCCCTTCCAGCTCATCGTCGACGAGGACCGCGCCCAGGTGCGCACCGAGGAGGCGCAGATCCGCAAGGACCGCGCGGCGCAGCTCTTCGGCAAGACCGAGCTCGACCGCGACTCCAAGCTGCTCACCGAGGGCACCGTGTCGCAGGACGCGGTGGACAACGACCGCAGCGTCTACGACCAGGCGACGGCGCAGATCGGCCTCGACCAGGCGACCCTCGTCGACCGCCAGGCGACGCTCAAGGCGGCGGAGGTCAACCTCGCCTACACCAACATCGTGTCACCGGTCGTCGGCACGGTGATCACGCGCAGCATCGACGTCGGCCAGACGGTGGCGGCGAGCCTCGCCTCGCCGACCCTCTTCATCATCGGCAAGGACCTCACCAAGATGCAGGTCGACACCAACGCCAGCGAGGCCGACGTCGGCGCCGTGCGCGTCGGGCAGAGCGCCTTCTTCAGCGTCCAGTCGTTCCCCGGCCGCACCTTCCACGGCAGGGTGACGCAGATCCGCCACGGCCCCATCACGGTGCAGAACATCGTCACCTACGACGTCGTCGTCGCCTTCGACAACCCCGACCGCGCGCTCTTCCCCGGCATGACCGCCGACACCCACATCGTCATCGACGAGCACGACAACGTCCTCCGCGTGCCGCTGCCCGCCGTGCGCTTCACGCCGGAAGGCGTCGCCCGCGCCGGCCGCAGCGCCAGGAGCGCCGCCGGAACGGAGGCGCCGGCGGGCGAGCAGACCGCGGCCGGCACCGAGGCCGGCAGCCAAGGCCAGGGCGCCACGGCGCCTGGCGAGAACGGCGCCGGGCGCGGCGACGGGGAGGGCGGGGAGGGGGGCGGCGGCCGGCGGCGGCGGGGCGGCGAGGCCGGCGGTGGGCGCCGGTTCGGCGGCGGTGGCGGGTTCGGCGGCGACGGCTCCGGCGAGCGCCGGCACGGCGGCGGCCGCGGATCGCACGGCGGCGGGCGCGGCCGCAGCGGCCGCGTCTGGGTGCTGCGCGGCGACAAGCTGGTGCCGGTGGCGGTGACCATGGGCCTCGACGACGGCGCCCTCATCGAGGTCTCCGGCAAGGACCTCCACGCGGGGGACGTGGTGGTGGTCAACGAGGCGAGCCAGGAGGAGCACCGGCGGACGACGCCCGGCGCCGGCCAGGGCGGCCCGGGCGGGCCGGGGAACCAGGGCGGCCTGGGGTTCCGCGGAGGGCCGCGCCTGTGACGGCGGCGGAGACGCCGGGCGCTCGCTCGGCGCCGGTCCTCGCCGTCCGCGACGCCACCAAGGTCTACCAGCTCGGCGATCAGGAGGTGCGCGCTCTGCGCGGCATCAGCCTGACCGTCGAGCGCGGCGAGTTCATCGCCATCATGGGCGCCTCGGGGTCGGGCAAGTCGACGCTGATGAACATCATCGGCTGCCTCGACCAGCCGACGAGCGGCGAGTACCTGCTCGACGGCATCGACGTCGCCGGCCTCGACGAGCCGGAGCTGGCGCGCATCCGCAGCCGCCGCATCGGCTTCGTCTTCCAGAGCTTCAACCTGCTGGCGCGGACGAGCGCGGCGGAGAACGTCGCCCTGCCGCTCTTCTACTCGGGCCAGCTCGCCGACAGCGCCGCGCGGGTGCGCGAGACGCTCGCTCTCCTCGGCCTCGCCGAGCGCGCCCGCAACCATCCCAACCAGCTCTCCGGCGGCCAGCAGCAGCGCGTCGCCATCGCCCGCGCCCTCATCAACCGCCCGACCATCCTCCTCGCCGACGAGCCGACCGGCAACCTCGACTCGCAGACCGCGCGGGAGATCATGGGGATCATCCGCGCCTTGAACCGGGAGCGCGGCCTGACCGTCGTCCTCGTCACCCACGAGCGGTCGATGGCGGAGATCGCCGACCGCATCGTCACCCTGAGCGACGGCCTCATCGTCTCCGACGAGCGCAAAGAGGGCGCCGCGCCGGTGCTGGTCGCCGCGCCGCCGGCGGAGGAGCTGGCGCCGCTCTCGCCGCTCGCCGAGGCGCGCTCCTTCCTCTGGATGGCGCTCTCCGCCGCCGGCCGCGGCATCGGCCGCAACAAGCTGCGCTCCGCCCTCACCATGCTCGGCATCTTCATCGGCGTCGCCGCTCTCATCGCCATGCTCGCCGTCGGCGAGGGGGCGCGGGCGGCGCTCAAGGCGCAGCTCGACAGCCTGGGCACCGACCTCCTCGTCGTGCTGCCCGGCTCGACGCGGGCGAACGGCGTGCGGGCGGGCATCGGCAGCGCCGCCACGCTCAAGGTGAGCGACGGCGCCGCCATCCTCGAGGAGGACTCCGCCGTCGCCGACCTGAGCTACGTCAACCGGCAGTCGGCGCAGACGGTCAACGGCAACCTCAACTGGTCGACCAGCGTCCTCGGCGTCACCCCGAGCTATCTCTCGATCCGCAACTGGCCGGTGCTCGCCGGCCGCCCCTTCAGCGCCGAGGACGAGAGCGAGGGGCGGACGGTCTGCCTGCTCGGCCAGACCGTGCTCGCCAATCTCTTCGGCGAGTTCCAGAACCCCATCGGCGCCGTCATCCGCATCAAGAACGTCTCGATGGAGGTGATCGGCGTCCTCGCCAACAAGGGGCACTCGGCGTCCGGCCAGGACCAGGACGACGTCGTCCTCATCCCCTTCCACACCTCGCAGGAGCGGGTGCTCGGCGTCGCCGCGCCCTCCTCGGCGCAGAACCAGACGACGGTCTTCACGCCGCCGCCCAACCCCTTCGGCATCCAGCCCAAGCTCACCGGCTTCGTGCACTCGATGTACGTGCAGGCGCGCAGCACGACGCAGGTGAAGACGGCGCTGCAGCAGGTCACCGAGACGCTCGAGCGCCGCCACCGCATCCGCCCCGGGCAGCCCGACGACTTCACCGTCCGCGACTTGACCGAGATAGCCGAGGTGGCGGAGGCGACCAGCCGGGTGATGGAGCTGCTGCTGGCGGCGATCGCCTCCATCTCGCTCCTCGTCGGCGGCATCGGGATCATGAACATCCTCCTCGTCTCGGTCACCGAGCGGACGCGCGAGATCGGCATCCGCATGGCGATCGGCGCCCGCCGCGTGCACGTGCTGCTGCAGTTCCTCGTCGAGGCCTCTCTGCTCAGCCTGATGGGCGGCGGCGCCGGCGTGCTGATCGGCGTCGTCGCCTCGAAGATCATCTCGCTCGTCGCCGGCTGGCCGACGCTCCTCTACCCCATCGTCGTCGCCGCCGCCTTCCTCTTCTCGGCCGCCATCGGCGTCTTCTTCGGCTACTACCCGGCGCGCCAGGCCTCGCGGCTCAACCCCATCGATGCGCTGCGCTATGAGTGACCGCGGCGGCCTGCGGCCGCGGCGCGCCGGCGCGCTGGCGCTCGGGCTCGGCTCGGCGGCGATTCTCCTCGGCGGCTGCGTCGTGGGGCCGACCTTCCGGCGGCCGGCGCCGCCGGCCACCGACCGCTACCTGCCGCCGGCCGCGCGGAGGGCGCCGCCGCCGACGCCAACGTCGCCGCGCAGCGCATCGCGCTCGGCCGCCAGATCCCGGCCGAGTGGTGGGGGCTCTTCCACTCGGCGCCGCTCGACGCCACCCTCCGCCAGGTGATCGACGCGAGCTACACCCTGGCCGCGGCGCGGGCGACCCTCGCCGCGGCGCAGGAGGCGGTCGTCGCGGCGGGCGCCGCGCGCACTCCGCAGGTCGACTTCGCGGCGAGCGGCCGGCGCGGCGCGAGCGGCGGCGGCGCGGCGAGCAACCTCTTCTCGGTCGGGCCGAGCGCCAGCTTCTCGGTCGACGCCTTCGGCGGCACGCGGCGGCGCATCGAGCAGGTGGCGGCGCAGGCGGAGGGCGAGCGCTATCAGCTCGCCGCCGCCTATCTCACCCTCACCGGCAACGCGGTCACCGAGGCGATCACCATCGCCTCGGAACGCCTGCAGATCGCGACCGAGGAGGACGTCATCCGCAACGACGAGAAGAACCTCTCGCTGGTGCAGCGGGAGCTCGACGCCGGCAAGGTGGCGCGGAGCGAGGTGCTGACCGCCGAGGCGCAGCTCGAGGGCGACCGCACCCAGCTCCCCAACCTCTACCAGGAGCTGAGCCTCGCCCGCCACGCGCTGACCGTCTTGGCCGGCCGCCCGACGGGCGACTGGTCGCTGCCGGACTTCGACATCGAGGCCCTGACGCTCCCCGACGATCTGCCGGTCAGCCTCCCGTCCGAGCTCGTCCGCCAGCGGCCGGACATCCTCGCCGCCGAGGCCCAGCTCCACGCCGACAGCGCGGCGATCGGCGTCGCCACGGCGGCGCTCTACCCCTCGCTGACGCTCTCCGCCTCGATCGTCCAGGAGACGCTCACCCTCGGCCGCCTGTTCGGCGCCGCGGCGCGCTCGTGGAGCGCCGGCGCCGCCGCCGACGCGCCGCTCTTCCGCGGCGGCGCCCTCGAAGCGCAGCGGCGCGCCGCCGTCGACGTCTACGACGCCCAGCTCGCCCTCTACCAGCAGACCGTCCTCCAGGCCTTCGGCCAGGTCGCCGACGTGCTCGCCGCGCTCGAGCACGACGCCCAGCTCGTCGCCGTGTCGCGGCGGTCGCTCGACATCGCCAAGGCCTCGCTCGACCTGCAGCGCTCGAGCTACGCCGCCGGCAAGACCAACGCGCTGCAGCTGATCGCCGCCGAGAACGCCTACTCCAGCGCCAGCCTCGGCTACGCCCGCGCCCGCGCCCAGCGCCTCGAGGACACCGCGCAGCTCTTCATCGCCACCGGCGGCGGCTGGTGGAACCGCGGCGACCTCGCGGCGGCGGCACCGCAGGCACCGCCGGTCCCGGCGCACCGATAACTCGGCCCATCCGGTTGCCAGCCCGCGCGCGGCCGGCATAGGCTCCCCTCGATGATGACCCGGCGGCAGGCTCTGAAGAGCGCGGCGGCGCTCGGCGCGGCGCTCGCGTGGCCCTCGTTCCTCCGCGGCGCGGCGGCTGCCCTCGCCACCGTCGAGCGGCGCGATCTCTATCCGCAGGGTGTCGCCTCGGCGGACCCTCACCCCGACAGCGTGCTCCTGTGGACGCGGCGGCCGGCGTCGGCGGACAGCCGGGCGGCCGAGCTGCGGCTGGAGGTCGCCGAGGATGCCGCCTTCACGAAGATCGCCGCGCGCGGCCGCGCCGAGCTCTCCGCCGACGCCGACTGGACCTGCCGCGTGCTCGCCGCCGGCCTGGCGCCGGCGCGGGTCTACTGGTACCGCTTCGTCGACGAGCACGGCTTCGCCAGCCGCACCGGGCGGACGATCACCGCACCGGCGGAGGGCGACGAGCGGCCGGTGCGCTTCGCCTTCGTGAGCTGCCAGAACGTCACCCAGGGAGCCTCGAACGCCTACCGGCGGATGATCTGGGAGGACGAGAAGGCTGCCGAGGCGGAGCGGCTCGCTTTCGTCCTCCACCTCGGCGACTTCGTCTACGAGCTCGTCTGGTACCCCGAGGACCGGCCGCAGGGGATGTACGACCGCCGGCTGCGCGACATCGTCCGCTACCCGAGCGGCGAGAAGATCGAGGACTTCCACGTCCCCACCGGCGTCGAGGACTACCGCGCCCTCTACCGCGGCTACCTCGCGCGACCCCGACCTCCAGGACGCGCGCGCCCGCTGGCCGTTCGTCTGCATGTGGGACAACCACGAGTTCTCCTGGAAGGGCTGGCAGAGCCAGCAGAACTTCGACGGCGTGCGCCCGGCGCAGCGCCGCAAGGTGGCGGCCAACCAGGCCTGGTACGAGTACCAGCCGGCGCGGGTGGTGAAGCCCGGCTCGCCGGCGGGCGACCGCTTCGTGCCGCCGGCCGTCCACGACGCGCCGATCACCCGCTTCGACGACCACGGGCTCGGCCTCGAGCCCGGCAACCTGGCGGCGATCGGCAGCCTGAAGCTCTTCCGCAGCTTCCGCTTCGGCAAGAACGTCGAGCTCATCCTCACCGACAACCGGTCGTTCCGCTCCGAGCCATTGACCGATCGCCCGGAGCTCGACGCCTTCGATGCCAAGGGCTTCCCCTGGTTCAGCGCCGAGGAGGTCATCGACGTCCTCGACGGCGGCAAGGACTTCGCCGGCGGCCACCCGCCCGCCACCCTGCGCTTCGGCGGCGCCGAGATCGCCAACCCGCGCCGCGCGGTGCCGGCGCAGTCGATGCTCGGCGCCGAGCAGAAGGCGTGGTTCCTCGCCAAGCTCGGCGACTCGACCGCGCGCTGGCGGCTGTGGGGCAACTCGGTCTCCATGCTCGACTGGCGGACCGATCTGCAGAACCTGCCGCCGGAGCTCGGGGCGGGCTGGCCGGTGCCGGGCTACGGCCTCCTCGGCGGCGACGACTGGTCGGGCTACCGGCACGAGCGGGCGGAGATCTTCGACTCCATCCGCCGGCGCGGCATCGCCGGCTTCGCCACCCTCGGCGGCGACCGCCACGCCTTCATCGCCGGCCTGCTGGCGCCGGCGCTGCCGCCGCACGCCTTCGCGCCGGTGGGGGTGGAGTTCGTCACCGGCTCGATCTCGGCGCCGGGCCTCTTCGAGGCCGCCGAGCACAAGATGCCCGCCGACCATCCGCTGCGCGCGCTCTACCTCCACGACCTGCCGCCGGCCGATCCCGCGGCGAGCCCGCGGCCGGCGCGCCACCAGGCCGCCATCGACTTCTCGGTGAGGCACGGCGTGCGCGCCAGCCTGGCGCTCGCCCGCACCCACGACCGCGCCCAGGCGCTCCAGGCGAGCAACCCGGCGGTCGCCCCCCACCTCGCCTTCACCGACACCGGCGGCCACGGCTATGCCGTGGTGCGCGCCGGCGCCGAGGCGCTGGAGGTCGAGTTCGTCTGCGTCGTCCGCCCGCTCGAGCGCAGCGCGACGCCGGACGGCGGCCCGCTCGCCTACCGCGTCACCCACCGCGCCGAGCGCTGGAGCGCCGGCGCGACGCCGAAGCTCGAGCGGACGCACGCCGAGGGCGAGCTCCCCCTGGGCGCCTAAGAGCGCCCAGGTCCAATCACCGCGCCCAGAGCGACCGGCTCACCACACCCGCACCGGCTCGACGCCGCGGGCGGCGAGGTGGGGCTCGAGCCGCTCGGCGAGCTCGGCGTAGTGATGCGACGGCACCGCCGGGTAGAGGTGGTGCTCCAGGTGATAGGTCAGCTCGAGGAAGAGCGCCGGCACCAGCCGGCCGCGCAGCGTGTGGGTCTGGAAGAGCTCGCCGGCGCCATCGACGTCGTGCGGCAGGTGGACGGTCGCCACCGGGTAGACCCAGCTCCCGGCGACCACCAGCGCGGCGTAGACGAGGACGGCGGGGGTGTGCGGCCAGAGCGCCGCGCCGGCGCCCCAGAAGGCGACGAACCAGGCCGCCTCGAGCGCCAGCCAGCCGCGCTCGGCCGGCGCCCGCCGCCAGGCCCAGATCCACAGGCGGAAGAGGAAGATCGGCCCCTCGACGAGGGCGCGCCAGAAGGGCATCCGCGCCGGATCGCCCTCGGGGTCGTCGTCGAGCGGGGAAGCGGGCGTGGTGCTGCAGGTGCGACGCCTTGTAGGCGTGGCCGCTCTCCAGCACCAGCATGCCGACGAGCGAGAGCAGCACCTCGTTGAGCCACCGCGGCAGGCCGAGCGAGCGGTGGACGAGGTCGTGCGCCGAGGTGACGATGGCGACGAAGAGCACCGACCACCGCGGCGACCGCGGCCCACCACCAGCCGAGCGCCGCGAAGAGTGCGTAGAGCGCCGCGCAGCCGAACGGCCGGGCGACGCCGATCCAGCGCTGGCGCGGCGTCGTCGCCAGCAGGTCGCCGCCGAGCTCGCCGAGGGCCGGCAGCGCGACTGAGGCGACCGCTGCGACCGAGGCTGCCGCTACCGGGCTCGGCGCGCCGCCGCGCTCCGCCGCCGGCCGCCGCCGGCCGGCCGCGTCCCGACGCGCCTGCCGCAGGACGCCGTCGGCGACGTGGCGGCTGCCGAGGACGCAGGCGACGGTACCGAGGCCCGGCCAGGTGGTGTCGCCGGCCTGCCAGTAACCGGCCACGCCGAGGTCGTGCGGCACGGCGTGCTGGTTGGCATTGCCGGGATGGAGGCGCAGGCCGCCGACGGCGCCGCGGGGCGCGAGGTGAAGCGCTCGAAGGTGCGCGGCGTCGCCATCTCGTCGACCCGCGCGGCGCGCCCGAGATCGGGGTAGACCCGCCGCGCGCCGGCGAGCAACCGCTCGCCCACCGCCGCCTTGCGCGCCGCGTAGCCGGCATCGCCGAGCCCCTCCCAGGCGGCGAGCTCGGTGTGGGTCGAGAGCATCACGGCGCGGCAGCCGGCCGGCGCGCTCTCCAGGTCGCCGGCGGCGGAGACCGAGACGAACATGTTGTTGCCGTCGCCCAGCGGCTGGCGGTAGTCGAGGAGGATCTGATGATGGGTGAACGCCTGCCCGGCGACCTCGTCCTCGGGCACGCCGAGAAAGCGGAGGGCGGCGCCGCCGAGGGCATCGGCGTCGCGCGCCAGGAACGGCGCCAACGCCGCCGCGACCCCCGGCGGGCCGACGCGGGCGGCGTTCCAGATCGGCAGCGTCGAGACGACCTGGCGGGCGGTGTAGGTGCGCCGCGCGGTGACCGCGGCGAAGCCGCCGCGGCTCGCCGCCGCAAGCCCTCCCGCATCGCCGCGCTCGACGCGCACGACCCGCTCGACGCGGGCGCCGAGGACGAGCCGGCCGCCGAGCTCGCGGTAGCGCGCCGTCAGCCGGCGGAAGAAGCCGTGCATGCCGCCCCGCGCCCGCGTCAGGCCGGCGCCGCGGATGGTCGCCCCGAGCGCGGCGTTGACCAGCGGCGCCGCGGCGAGCCCGGCGTGCACGGTGTCCTCGAGCAGCATGGCGAGGAGGGCGGCTAGCGCCTCGTCGCCGGCGAGGCCGTCGCGCTCGAGGGCCCAGGCCATGGTGCGGCCGAGGTGGCGGGCGAGCGGCCAGCCGCGGAGGGGGAGGGCGCGCGCCGCGGCGGCGAGAGCCCGCGGCGAGTCGAGAGGGAGGGCGAGGCCGCCGCGGCTGGCCTCCCAGAAGACGCCGGCGAGGCGGTCGAGGCGGCGCCAGAAGCGCCGGTGGGCGGCGCTGTCGCCGAAGGCCGCCAGCCGCTCGCGGTGCCAGCTCGCGGTGTCGCGGTGGAGATCGACGGTGCGGTCCGGCAGCCAGGCGCGGTAGCCCGGCAGGGCCTCGCCCGGCGAGGTCGTCGAGGCCGATCTCGGCGAGGAGCTGGCCGCCCACGCCGCCGGGCTCGAAATCGACCAGCGTCGTCGCCCCGACGTCGAAGGAGAAGCCGCGGCGCCGGAACGATCCGGCGCAGCCGCCGACCTGGCCGTGCGCCTCCAGCACCAGGGTGGAGAGGCCGCGCGCCTGGAGCCGCGCGGCGGTCGCCATCCCGGCCATGCCGGCCCCCACCACGATGACGTCGGCGTCCATGCCTCGCTCGCTCGGCTGCGGATCGTCAGGCAGTCTAGCGCGCGGGCGCGGCGGTCGGGCGCGGCGGGGAGACGGGGGAGGGCGGCGGTCCCGGCGCGCTCCGCGACCGCCCTCGACGCGACGGCGCTACTGCGCGACGGCCGGCGGGAAGGCGTTGACGTCGATGAAGCTGTCCGTCTTGCCGGCCGGGTTGGCGTAGAGCTTGGGCGGGCAGGAGGCGCTGCCGCAGGATGCCTGGGTGTCGTTCACCACGATGACGAACGGCTGGTCGGTCATCGTCGCCGCGAAGAGCCAGAAGTGGTCGTTGACCGGCGTGCCGTCGAGGATCTTGAGCGTCACCTCGACGTTGCCCTGGTCGAAGAACCAGAAGTATCCCGAGTCGCCGCTGATCGCCACCGCGTTCGCCGCCACGCCGCCGGTGACCACCGCGGGCGGCTCCACCGTGGCGCCGCGCAGGAGGGTGACCTGGAAGCGGTTGCCGAGCAGGAGGACGGTCTGCGGCACGACGTCGAAGGAGACCGCGGCGTCGGCGAGCGTGACCGAGTAGCTGCCGACGGGCAGCGGGCCGAGGTCGAAATCGTTGGTGTAGAAGACGTCCGGCGGCTGCAGGATGGGGGGGAAAGACGCCGGGGTGATGGTGAAGGCGTTGCCGGTGCGGTCGACGACGGCGTCGGTCAGCGGGAGGGTGGTGCTCAACCCGGCGTGGACGATGACGTGATCGGTGGGCACCGGATGGCTCGGGGAAATGGTGAGGACTGTGGCCGTGGTCGCCGCCGGTACGACCTCGAAGGAGACGGAGGCGTCGGCGAGGTGGACCGAGTAGCTGCCGGCGGGTAGCGGGCCGAGGTCGAAGGCGTTGGTGTAGAAGGCGTCCGGCGGCTGCGGGCTGGTGGGGAAGAACGCCGGAGTGATGGTGAAGTCGTTGCCGGCGCGGTCGACGCGGGCGTAGGTCAGCGGGAAGGTGGTGCTCACTCCAGCGTGGGCGATGACGTGATCGGTGGGCACCGGAGAGGCGGGAGTGATGCGGAGAGTTGTAGCCGGTGTGGCCTGGGCGTGCGCCGCCGCCGAGACGAGGGCAAGGGCGATGAAGAGCGCCGCGGGAATGGAACGCCGGGGGAACATGGTGGACTCCTCCATCGAAGGCTTGCCGGGATTGCGACGGTTCGCTTCATGGTACTACAGCATTTTGACCGCGCCAAGGCTGCTCGCAGGGACGGCTGCGGGACGCTCGCCGCTCGCGGCGGAGACGAGCCCTGCTCGACATCGACGGGCGGCCGGCCGCCTCCAGCAGGCGAGTGCCGCGCGGGCGGAGCGGCGGGCGCGACGAGCGCGGCCGGGTCAGGCCGGCGGCGGGACGCAGGTCGGCTTGCAGGCGTCGCAGTGGATGATGACGACCGTGCCGTCGCAGATCCTCTCCGAGCAGAGGCGCAGACCGGTGCTCGCCGGCGAGCAGGGCTCGCACGAGAAGCGGGTGATCCCGCAGCCGCTCTGCGCCGGAGTGGCGGGGAGCGGCGCCGAGCCATCGGCGAGCGCTGCGGTCAGCGGCGAGACGACGGCCGCATCGGCCGGCGCAGCGAGGAAGGCGGGGAGAGGCGCGGCCGATGTCGCCGATGCCGTCGACACCGCGAGAAGGCACAGTGCGACCGCGAGGCCGAGCGGAGCGAAGGAGCTCTTCATGATGGATTCCCCTTTCTACGGACTGCGGCGGGACCGCCGGGATCGGCGACCCCGCGGAGCACGGCGCCCGAGCGGCGCCGGATCGATCGGAGCGCGAGCTGCCGCCGTCAGGGGGTCAGCAAGCAGCTGAAGGCGTGGCCGTCGCAGATGATCCCGCCGGGCCCGTCGATGCAGTAGCTCTGGCCGGTGCAGGAGACTCCGCTGGTGCAGAACACGCGGCACGGGCCTGGGATGCGGGTGAACGCGCTCAGCGCGAGAGGCGCCGGGGCGGCCGCATCTGCCGCCGCGGCTCCGGGCTGCAGAGCGGCGGTCGACACGGGCGTCGGGCAGATGGCGAGAGGGGTCGGAGAGACCGGCGCCGCGGCGAGCGGCAAGGCTGCGGCGGCGAGGAGCGCGACCAAGCCGAAGGCGATCTGTCGAATGCGCATTCCTGTTCTCCCTTCATCAAGTGACAGTGCGCCAGCGCCGGCGATCGAGACGGCGCCGCGCTCGGCTATCCTCGCCTCGACCGCAGGAGAGCCGTGGAGAGGAGACGCCGAGATGCCGACCGCCCAGGAGCACAGCCAGACCATGCAGCCGAACCCGCCGGCCGCCCCGCCGCGCGATCCGCTCGACGCCGTCACCCATCCCGACCCGTATCCGTTCTACGCGGCGCTCGCCGCCGAGCGGCCGTTCGAGCGCGACGGCTCGCTCGGCATGTGGGTCGCCGCCGGCGCCGCGGCCGTCACCGCCGTGCTGGGCAGCGATCTCTGCCGGGTGCGGCCGCCGGCGGAGCCGGTGCCGAGGGCTCTCGTCGGCTCGCCGGCGGGAGAGGTCTTCCGCCAGCTCGTCCGCATGAACGACGGCGCCGGCCACTGCCCCTTCCGCCACGCCGTCACCGCCGCCCTGGCGTCGATCGACGGCCCGCGCGCCGCCGCGCGGAGCGCCGAGTCTGCGCGCCGCCTGCTCGCCGAGAGCGCGCCGGGCGAGGTGGCCGGCGGCCTCGCGAGCTTCGCCGCCCGGCTGCCGGTCGAGGTGGTGGGGAGCCTCCTCGGGATACCCGCCGCCGAGCTGGCGCCGGCGGCGGCGTGGGTCGGCGCCTTCGCCGCCTGCCTGGCGCCCGCCGCCGCTCCGGAAGCGATCGAGCGCGGCAATGTCGCCGCCGCGCACCTGCTCGACCTCTGCCGCGGGGTGGCGGAGGCGCCACAGGCCGAACCCGCCGGCGACGATTTGCTCGCCACGCTGGCGCGCGAGGCGCGGCGCGTCGGCCGCGACGATCCGCAGACCGTCGCCGCCAACGCCGTCGGCTTCATGTTCCAGTCCTACGACGCGACCGCCGGCCTCCTCGGCAACACGCTGCGCGCGCTCGCCCAGCGGCCGGCGCTCCTCGCCGCGCTGGCGGGCGAGCCCGAGCTCCTCGGCGAGATCGTCCAGGAGGTCCTCCGCCACGACCCGCCGGTGCAGAACACGCGGCGCTTCGTCGCCGGCGCCGGCGAGATCGCCGGCCGCGCGCTGGCGGAGGGGGACGCCATCCTCGTCGTCCTCGCGGCGGCGAACCGCGATCCGGCGGCGAACCCGCGGCCGGAGGTCTTCGACGCGCGGCGGCGGGACCGCCGCGTCTTCACCTTCGGCAGCGGCATCCACGCCTGCCCGGGCGAGGCGCTCGCCGCGGCGATCGCCGCCGCCGGCGTCGCGGCGCTGCTCGACCACGGCCTCGAGGTGGCGGCGCTCGGCGGGCCCTGCCGCTATCGGCCGTCGGCGAACGTCCGCATCCCGCTGCTGGAGATCCCGCCGCGGCGGCGGTGAGCCTCACCTGGAGCGCGCCAGCGGGCGTAGTAGGCTCCTCCGCCGATCATGCTGCGACTCAGCGAGCTCCGGCTGCCGCTCGATCACACCGCCGACGACCTGCGCGGCGCCATCCTCGCGGCGCTCGGCATCGAGGCGGCCGAGCTCGCCGGCTACACCATCGCCCGGCGCAGCTTCGACGCCCGGCGGCGCGGGGCGATCGCCCTCATCTACCACCTCGACGTCGAGACGCCCCGCGAGCGCGAGATCCTGGCGCGGCGGCCCGCCGACCCCCATGTCGGGCCGGCGCCGGACACCACCTATCGGCCGCCGCCGCGCGCCCGGCGCCCGCCGGCGCTGCGGCCGCTCGTCATCGGCACCGGCCCCTGCGGCCTCTTCGCCGGCCTCCTCCTCGCCGAGATCGGCCTGCGGCCGCTCATCGTCGAGCGCGGCAAGGAGGTCCGCGAGCGCACCGTCGACACCTTCGGGCTCTGGCGGCAGCGGCGGCTCGACGCGGAGTCCAACGTGCAGTTCGGCGAGGGCGGCGCCGGCACCTTCTCGGACGGCAAGCTCTACAGCCAGATCCGCGATCCCGGGCACCGCGGGCGCAAGGTGCTCGAGGAGCTCGTCGCCGCCGGCGCACCAGCCGAGATCCTCTTCGTCCACCGGCCGCACATCGGCACCTTCCGGCTGGTGAAGATCGTCGAGAGCCTGCGCGCGAAGATCACCGCGCTCGGCGGCACCATCCGCTTCCGCAGCCGGGTCGAGGAGCTGGTCGTCGAGGCGGGGAGAGTACGCGGCGCCATCCTCGCCGGCGGCGAGCGGCTGGCGGCGGACCATGTCGTCCTCGCCGTCGGCCACAGCGCCCGCGACACCTTCGAGAGCCTGGCGCGGAGCGGCGTCGCGATCGAGGCGAAGCCGTTCTCGATCGGCTTCCGCATCGAGCACCCGCAGTCGCTCGTCGACCGCTGCCGCTTCGGGCCGCAGGCCGGCAACCCGCTCCTCGGCGCCGCCGACTACAAGCTCGTCCACCACTGCGCCAACGGCCGCTCGGTCTACAGCTTCTGCATGTGCCCGGGCGGCACGGTGGTGGCGGCGGCCTCCGAGCCGGGGCGGGTGGTCACCAACGGCATGAGCCAGTACTCACGCGACGAGAGGAACGCCAACAGCGGCATCGTCGTCGGCATCACGCCGGAGGACTATCCGGGCGGCCCGCTCGCCGGCATCGCCTTGCAGCGCCGCTGGGAGGAGCGCGCCTTCGCGCTCGGCGGCGGCAACTACGACGCGCCCGGCCAGCTGGTCGGCGACTTCCTCGCCGGCCGGCCGTCGACGGCCTTCGGCCGGGTCCTGCCGTCGTACCGGCCCGGCGTGCGGCTGGGCGATCTCGGCGACAGCCTGCCGGACTACGCCATCGCGGCGATCCGCGAGGCGCTCCCCGCCTTCGACCGCAAGCTCCGCGGCTTCGCCATGGCGGATGCCCTGCTCACCGGCGTCGAGACGCGGACCTCGTCGCCGATCCGCATCCCGCGCGGCGACGACCTCGCGAGCGTCAACACGGTGGGCCTCTATCCGGCGGGAGAAGGGGCGGGCTATGCCGGCGGCATCCTCTCCGCCGCCGTCGACGGCCTCCGGGTGGCGGAGGCCGTCGCGCGGAGCATCGGCGAGGCGCCGGCTACTTGATGACGTTGGCGCAGTAGGTGGAGTCGGCCCCGTTCGGGCCGCCGCAGAGCTGGCTCTGCGAGAACTGGTCGGCCTTGCCGAAGTTCTTCGTGCTGTCGGGGAAGTCGACGCCGTAGTGGAAGCCGCCGGGGCTCAGCGAGTACCACGGGTAGATGCAGAACGGCCCGCCGTAGGTGGCGCAGGTCGCCAGCGTCTCGGCCTTGCCGCCGACGTCGCTCACCACCGCCCAATGCTTCGCCTTCGAGCCGTCGGCGAAGGTGACGCTCTGGATCTCGATCGGCGTCACGCCCTGCCAGGTCGCCGCATCGTAGGAGCCGCAGTCGGCGTCGCCCGGGTTGCACACCTGGCCGCCCGGGGTGGCGAAGTTCGAGGTGTGGCCGATCTCCCAGACGAAGGCGATCGGCGCGTCGTTGACGTCGCCCCAGACCAGCGAGTTGCCGATCGCCTGCGTGTTGTAGGCGGGCATCAGCGGCCCGTCGGTCGCCGAGTTGAGGACGATGGTGCCCTCGTGGCCGGTGGTCAGGTCGACGACGTTGACGTGCCAGCCGTCGGCCGCCGCGGTGGTGTACCAGTGCACCGTGATGGTGTCGCCGGCGTGCATGACGAGCGGGTTCTTCGGCGACGCGCTGTCGGTCAGCATGGCGTTGAAGGCCGCCGTCTCCAGGAAGTGGCCGGGCTTCTTCCCCGGCACGAGCTTGAACACCGGCGTGCAGGCGGTGAAGACGTTGGGAGCGTTGCTGATGGCGAAGCCGCCGCCCTTGGTGCAGCGGGCGATCAGCGCGTCGGGGTAGAACTGCAGCTCGACGAACGCCTGGCCGAAGGAGCCGGCGGCATCGGTGACCGGACCGCCGAACCAGAAGGTCGGCCCCAGCGCCGAGACCGGGACCGTGCCGTCGGCGGGGAGCACCACCGTCCAGGTGGCCTCCCGCCCCGAGCCGGGGAGGCTCGAGAGGGGGTCGATCTCCGGCTCGTCGTGACCGGAGCAGCCGTTGGCGTAGTCGACCTCGAGGGTGCCTTCGAGGTATCGCGGATGGTGGGCGATACATTCGTCGGCGGCGACCGGACCTGCGGCGAACAGCACGGCGACGGCAATCGCGGACCAGCACAGCGCAAGCCTTGAAACGCGCATCGATGCCTCCTGTTCTTTCGGACTGGCTCCGCGAGCGGAGCCGAGCGGCGAACCGGGGCGGTTCCCGCCGCGGTCGAGAGCTCTACCGCGCGCTCGGAGAGGCTGAGGACGCCGAATCTTCCTACGGCGCCGGCGAAAGCACAAGCTCGCCGAAATGTCGAAACAGTGAGATCAGCTGGAGGGGGTCGCGCTGCGCTGGGAGTGGAAGCCGGTGAGGGGCCGG
Source organism: uncultured Acidobacteriota bacterium (assembly GCA_963755825.1). Lineage (GTDB taxonomy): Bacteria > Acidobacteriota > Thermoanaerobaculia > Multivoradales > UBA5704 > DATBQN01. The sequence continues at coordinate 1,021,296 of CAVWLA010000003.1, forward strand.
CCGGGCGGCCGGCCCCGGGGACGACGAGCCGCTACGAGCCCATGTACTGGGCGTGGACGTACTGGCCGGTGTGGATGTTGTAGACCAGGTACCAGCCGGGATGGTCGGGATCGTCGTAGACGGCGAAGTCATCGCCGCCGCAGTCCCAGCACCAGTCGGCGCTCACCGGCCAGTCCCAGGGCGCCACCTCGAAGTAAAAGCCGCCCGGCAGCCAGAAGCGGTGCAGGCCCGCATCGACGCGCAGAACGTTGTAGCGGAAGGACGGGCCGACGTGCGCGAAGCGGCCGTGCGCGAAGGGGGTCGCCAGGTGGAAGCGCGCATCGCCGACCTGATCGTGGCCGTACCAGCGATCGTGGTTGACGTGCGGCAGGCTGTTGACCCGCCCGCCGTCGAAGCGCTCGGCCTCCGGCGCCGCAGTGCGGTTGGTGCGCGCCACCGGTGCCGCCGGGACGCGGCCCTGGTTTGCACGCGCCCGATTGGCCTGGGCGTGGTTGGCTGGGGCATGGTTGCCCTGCGCCCGGTTCGGCGCCGGGTGGTGCTCGTCCGGACGCTGCGCCGACAGCGGAACGACTGCCAGAACGGTGAGGGCGAAACACATCGCTAGGTGACGTTTCATCGGTTCTCTCTCCTCGACGGGACGGTCCCGGTCCGTTGACCGGATCAGGACCTGCCGAGGAAAGCTTTCAAAGGATGTGCCAGCGGTGGCCCGTCAGCCGTCCACTCCGCGTTTCAGGCCAAGGCCGAACCCTGCCACCTTCATTCCACAACCTTCCTTCGCTGGCGCCGCTGCGGCTCACCCTCGAGGATCAGCCGAACCTCGGCGGTCGACAGCCCCCCGTCCTCTGCCTGACGAGCCCGAGAGGTCTGGATCAGCTGTAGAAATTCCGCATCGTTGCTCAACGCCACGGTCTCGACCGCGTCGTTCACCTCGCCTTTTTTCACCCTCATCGCGTCAGCTCCTTCCCACCGATCCAGTTCCGATGACCACCGAGCCGTTACGAAGCTTGCCGGCCAAGGCCGCCGGCTCAGCCGATCGTCGCCAGCTCGTGCAGATAGTCGACGAAGGAGCGCACGGCGCCGTCCCAGCCGGCGACTTTCGGATTGGAAGACTCGATGACCAGGTATTCGTCGGGGGCGTGGGCGCCGCTGCCGTGGCCGAGGCCGAAGTGGCCGGCGGGGAGCTTCAAGGGCTCGGCGGTGAAGACGTAGCCCGGGTAGGAGCCGGCGTTGCGCGGCCAGAGGATGGGGTCGAGGTGCGCGCGGCGGTAGACGGCGAGGGCGGCGCGGATGACCGGCGCCTGGGGGTCGGTCGTCGTCGGATCGTAGCCGCCGCTGGGGTTGACCTCGACGTCGCCGAAGCCGCGCTTGGCGAGATGCGCCTTGAGCGCGGCGATGGCGCCGTCGTAGGTCATGTCGGGCACCAGGCGGAGGTCGAGCTTGGCGACGGCGCGGTGCGGCAGCACGGTCTTGCCGCCGGGGCCGGTGTAGCCGGCGACGAGCCCCTCGATGTTCACCGTCGGCGTGAAGAGGAAGCGGTCGAGCGACGGGCGCCAGGCGAGGTCGTGCGCCCAGCGGTCCGCCGACAGCAGGCGCTTGGCGGTCGCCTCCGAGAGGCGAGCCGCGGCGGCGTCGAGCATGGCGCTCTCGGCGGCCGAGGCCGGCCGCGCGGCGGCGGCGAAGCCGTCGATCGCCGGGTCGCCGTCGGCGGTGACCAGGGTCGCCAGCGCCTGCACGAGATGGAAGGCCGGGCTGTCGAGCCGCGCCCGGTTGCTCGAGTGGACGTCCTTCTTCGGCCCCCTCCCCCACCTCTCGCCGCTCGCCACCAGCTCGAGCTCGACGACGCCCTTGGCGCCGAGGGAGACGGTGACGGTGCCGTCGGGGTCCTGCGACGCCGCCGGCATGAAGATGCTCGTGCAGCGGCGCAGGGCCGCCGCCACCTCGGGCCGCCGCACCACCTGCCGGAAGTGCGGCGAGCCGATCTCCTCCTCCCCTTCGGCGACGAGGACGAGGTTGACCGGGCACTTGCGGCCGGCGCCGTGGATGGCGTGGAGGGCGGCGAGGAAGGCCGCCTCCGGCCCCTTCTGGTTCACCGCGCCGCGGCCGACCAGCACCCTGCCGAAGCCGGGCTTGTCGACCAGCGCCGCCTGGAACGGCGGCGACGACCACTCGGCGGGATCGACCTGCTTGACGTCGTACATGAAGTAGAGGCCGACGGTCCGCGCCGCGCCGGCGTCGAGCGTCGCGAAGACGCCGGGCTGCCCATCGGTGGGGACGCGGGCGACCCGCTGGAAGCCGGCCTCGCGCGCGAAGCGCATGAGCAGCTCGCACCCCTCCGACATGCCGCGGTTCTCGGCGGCGATCGACGGCTGGCGGATCCACTCCTGGAGCCGCGCGACGCCCTCCTCGTGGCGCTTGACGATCTCCGCCTGCACGGCGTCGAGGCCGTCGGCGGCGCGGAGTACCCGTGGAAAAGCCAGCGCGGCCGCCGAGGCGGCCGTCGCGCCCAAGAAATCGCGACGATTGATGGGGGACATGGCGCAAAGTCTAGCGCAGGACGACCGCCCGCGAGCTGGCGGCGGACGACATCCGGCGGCCCGATCACCGACGGACCGCGGCATATACTGGCGGCAGATTCGATCGGTCGCATCCGGCGGTTCGATCCGCCGAGCCCACCCCGGGAGAAACGCTTGCCGCAATCCTCGACACCCGGCGTCAAAGGCCTGGAGGTGCTGCTCCAGAAGCGCTCCGCGGTGCGTGGCTCGGGCGCTCCCTCGGGAGAGCCGATCGCCGGCGTCGTCGTGCGCCCGATCCGCCCGGTGGCGCACGAGGACGGCTACCTGGCCGAGATCGCGCGGGCCGACTGGCCGGAGGTCGACAGGCCGATCGTCCAGGTCCACCTGACGACGACGCTCCCCGGCAGGGTGCGCGCCTGGGGGCTCCACCAGCGCTCGATCGACCGCCTCTTCCCCGTCTCCGGCCTGGTCAAGATCGTCGTCTTCGATGGCCGCGAGGGGTCGCCGACCTACGGCGGCCTCAACGAGCTGATCGTCGACGAGCACAACCCGGTGCTCGTCGTCATCCCCCCGAACCTCTACCACGGCTGGAAGAACATCGGCACCCGCGACTCGATCGTCATCAACATGCCGACCGCGCTCTACGACTACGAGCGGCCCGACGCGCTCGACCTCCCCTGGGACTCCCCGCAGGCGCGGGAGCTCATCGCGTACACCTGGTAGCGCTCCCCGTGGCGCGCGGCGCACCGCTCGTCAGCGTCATCATCCCGACCTACAACTGGCCGGGCGCGCTCCGCTACGCCATCCGGAGCGTCCTCCGCCAGACGCTCGCCGACTTCGAGCTGCTGGTGGTCGGCGACGGCTGCACCGACGACACCGCGGAGGTCGTCGCCGGCTTCGCCGACGAGCGGCTCCACTGGCACAACCTGCCGGTCAACAGCGGCAGCCAGTCGGCGCCCAACAACTATGGGATCGAGACGGCGCGCGGCCGCTACCTCGCCTTCCTCGGCCACGACGACCTCTGGCACCCCGAGCACCTGGCGCACCTCACGGCGCTGATCGAGTCGACCGGCGCCGGCCTCGTCGCGGCGCTCGCCGAGCTGATCTATCCGGACGGCGAGCGCATGGTCTCCGGGCTGACGCTCGACGGGCGCCTCGGCGCCGACGACAACCTCGCCCCGTCGAGCCTCCTCCTCCGCCGCGAGCTGGCTCTGCGCGTCGGGCCGTGGAAGCCGCACGGAGAGACGCCCTGGCCGGTCGACGTCGAGTGGCTGGGCCGCATCCGCGCCGCGGGGACCGCCATCTCGCTCTCCGAGCGCCTCACCGTCGTCAAGCTGCCGGCGAGCGGGCGGTGGAACAGCTACGCCATCGGCGCGAGCGACGAGCAGGCGGCCTACGCGCGCCGCCTGGAGAGCGAGCCGGACTTCGAGTATCGCGAGATGCTCGCCATCGCGCGCTCGCACCTGGAGCGGCCGGCGCGCCGCTGCCTCGTCCCCGAGATCCCCGCCAACGCGCCGCCCGGCTGGATCGCCCAAGGGCTGCGGCAATGGCGCGGCCTCGAGCCCGACCGCGCGCCGATGCCGGCGCTCGACGCGCGCTGGCGGAGCGCCGACTTCCCCCTCCGCATCGTCGAGGTTCCCCGCCGTGCCGTCGCCGGCGAGGAGCTCGTCGCCCGCGCCACGGTGGCGAACGGGAGCGATGTCGCCCTCAGGAGCCACCCACCGCATCCCGTGCACCTCTCCTATCGCTGGGCCACCTCTGGCGGCGCCGTCGCCGTGGCGGACGGCCGGCGTACCCTCCTCCTCCCCGAGCTGACGCCCGGAGCGCAGGCGACCTACGAGATCGCCGTGCAGGCGCCGCCGGCTCCCGGCCGCTTCGTCCTCCGCCTCTCGCTGGTGCAGGAGAACGTGCGCTGGCTCGACGAGCCGGCGCGGCCCGAGAGCTGGGCGACGCTCGCCATCACGCCGGCCGCGCGGCGCGATCGGCGCTAGCGATCAGGGCGATCAGGCCGGCGCCGGCAGCCGACGCACGGCGCGCGTGGCGTCGCCGTCCGGCTGGATGGCGCCGCAATCGAGGGTCTTGTACTCCTCGACGCAGCGGTCGGCCGGCAGGTTGGGCGGCCGGTAGCCGGCGACGCGCCCCATGCGGTCGAGAACGCTGCGATGGACGCGGGACCCCGGCTTGATCTCGCGCCGCCGGCCGCGATGGAGCGAGAACTCGGCGTGTCGGGTGGTGCGGTTCATCGGCAGGCACTCGAGCAGCCACCAGGCACCATGCAGAGACCGGTGCAGCATGGCCGCGGGATCGGGGGCGGCGAACGGCCCGCCGTCCGCCGCCGCGCCGCCGCCGTGCACCACCGGGCCGCACTTCGCGGCATCGAGCAGGAGCCCCCTCTCGGCCGCCTCCGCCAGCATCCACTCGAGGGCGAGCTTGGAGAGGCCGCTCTCCGCCTCCGGGTAGGAGCCGCCGACGTCGGCGTGGGCGCCGGCGAACCAGACCTGCTTGACGTTCTGCTTGCCGCGCCAGACGTTCTGCGGGTAGTAGGCGCGCCGCTCGTCGATGGCGAGGGCGTGGCGGACGAGCGCCGGATCCGGATTGGTCGTCGCCCAGGGGAGCGTCCGCCGGCTGAAGCTCCAGCCGAGCGAGGTCACGGTGTCCCAGAGGCCGAGAAAATTTGGACGGCAGGGGCGCGAATAGGTCGCCTTGAAGCGATCCGCCAGGTCCTTCCCGTCGACCTCTCCCGGCCTCTTCTCGCGGAGCGGAAACGAGCGCTGATAGACGAGGAACGCGTAAGGGATCATGTTCTCGTTGCCGGCGCCGAGGAGGCCGCAGGCGTAGAGCATCCCGGCGAGCGCCCGGACGGTGAGCGCGCCGCGGCTGAAGCCGAAGAGGAACAGCCGGTCGCCCTCCCGATGGTTGTTCATCAGGAAGGCGTAGGCATTCGCCACCATCTCGGCGAAGCCGTAGCCGAAGGCGAGGCCGAAGAGCTGCGAGACCTTCTTCGAGAGCGGCGTCACCAGCCGCCGATCACCCAGGGTGCCGACCCCCGGGTCGTAGTACGTGATCTGGCGGGCGGCGTCCTTCTTGAGGACGCTGTAGAGCTTGACGACGTTGGAGTTCGAGGCGCCGAACTGATTGCTCGTCCCGTCGAGGCAGACGACGATGTTCCTCCCCGGCATGGATCGATCTCCGCGGCGAGACGACGGCGCCGCCTTACTCCAGCTTGACGACGGCGAAGTGGGCGCCCTGCGGGTCGGCGAGGGTCGCGATGCGGCCGGCGCCGGGGAAATCCTGCGGCGGCGTCATCACCCGGCCGCCCAGCTCGACGGCCTGCGCGGCGGCCGCGTCGCAGTCGGCGACGCCGAAGTAGACGATCCAGTCCGGCTTCCCCCAGCCGGACGGCGGCGTGAAGAGGCCGCCCGCCGTCCGCTCGCCGTTGTGGAAGGTGACATAGCGCATCGGCGTCTCCTGCTCGCTCGCCGTCCAACCGAAGAGCCCGCAGTAGAAGTCGCGCGCCGCGGCGACGTCGCCGGTCGCCAGCTCGTTCCAGGTGAGCGCCCCCGGCTCGTTCACCCAGCGCGCGCCGTGGCTCCCGCGCGGCTCCCAGAGCGCGAAGACGGCGCCGGTGGGGTCCTCGATCCGCGCCATGCGCCCCATCGGCGGGACGTCGAACGGCGCCGCCAGCACCTTGCCGCCCAGCTCGGCGGCGCGCGCCGCACTGGCGTCGGCGCTGGCGACGGTGACGTAGGAGAGCCAGTGGGGCCTCGTCCCCTTCGCCTGCTCCTCCGGCGACATCCCGTAGAGCGCCGCGGCGTTCTCGCCGCGGAGCCTGAGGATGGTATAGACCATGCCACCGCCCATCGGGTTGTCGCGCACCTCCCAGCCGAGGAGCGTCGAGTAGAAGCGCTTGGCGCCGGCGGCGTCGGTCGTCGCCAGCTCGGACCAGCAGAACGTTCCCGGCGGGTAGACGGTCATCTCGGGCATGCATCCCTCCTTCTAGGTTGTCAGGCGGATCTAGTGCGCCGCCGGCGTCGGGCGCACGTAGCGCTCGAGCTGCGCCTGGGTGAGGCGCGCCGCGGCGGTGTCGGCGAGGGCCTGCTGGGCGCGGAGAAGGCCCTGGAGCGAGCGGGTGCGGCCGGGGGCGCGGGCCAGCGCCGCGCGATAGGCCTCCGCGGCCTCCGCCTGGCGGCCGAGGGCGGCGAGCTCGTCGCCGAGCAGCTCATAGGTCGGCTTCTCGATCGCCGGCGGCCCGAACTCGAGGGCCATCGCCCCCTCCCCCGCCGCCGCGGCGCGCAGGCGGGCGATGCCCTCCTCGCGCTTCCCCGCCCGCAGCAGCTCCAGCGCCGCCACCTGCTCGACCTCGATCACCGCGCGCTGGCGCTCGCCGCGCTCGCTCCCCGGCCGCTGGTCGAGCTTGGCGTCGAGCGCCGTCTGCCGCTCGCGCAGGCGCTCGGCGGCGGCGTGGAGCGCCGGCAGCTCGCCGCCCGCCGCCGCCAGCGCCTCGCCGTAGGCGAGCGCGAAGCGCGCCGCGGCGAACGACTCCGGCGGCGCCAGAGTGTCGCCGGCGTCCCACCGCCCGGTCTCGACCGAGTGGACGAGCCGCATCTCGGCGAACGAGCCGATGGCCGAGTAGTCGGCATCGAGCGGCGCCGCCGGGGCGGCGGGCTTCGTCATCTCCGCCACCGCCTGCCGCCGGCAGGCGGCGAGCTCGCGCTCCGCCGCGTCGGTGCGGTGCTCCTGGAGATAGGCGTAGGCGAGCCAGCTCACGTAGTGGCCGCAGCCCAGCGAATGGTCGCCGTGGTCGGAGCGATGGTGGTTGACGACCTGCATCGCCCGCTCGTTGGCGGCGATCACCTCGTCCCACTCGCCGAGGGCGATGAAGATGTGGGAGGTCATGTGGAGCGCATGGCCGGCGTCGGGCGCCACGCCGCCGTAGAGCCGCGCGGCGCGCAGGCCGAGCGGCGCGTGGATGGGGTCGTCGTAGCAGTGGATCAGGTAGTGGAGCACCCCCGGATGGTGCAGGTGGGTCGGCAGCACCTCCTCGAGGAGCGCCGCGGCGCGCATGTAGGTCGCGAAGTCGCGCCCGTGGTGCGCCGTGCCGAGGAGCGCCAGGGCGTAGAACGCCGTCGCGTCGACGTCGTCCGGATAGCGCCCGTGGACCGCCGCCATGGCGTCGGCATAGCGGATGTCGCGCTCCTCCTTGCCGCCGCTGCCGTAGAGCACCTCGACGGCCCGCAGGTAGTCGCGCTCGCGCTCGGTCGGCGCCTTGGCGAGCCGCGCCTCGGGAGTCTCCCCGAGCCGCGCCAGCGCGGCGCGCGCCGCGGCCGCGTCCTGCTGCATCCAGACGGCGTGGTTGTAGGTCATCGCCTCGCCCCAGAACGCCATGGCGAAGCCGGGATCGGCGCGCTCCGCCTGGCGGAACTGCTCCGCCGCGTCGGGGTACTCGAAATTGTGCAGCAGGGCGAGCCCGCGCCGGAACGCCCCCTGCGCCGCCGCCGACCCCGAGTTGGCGAACGCCACCTCGCCGACGCCCTCGTCGGCGCGAACGGGCATAGCCAGGACGGCCGAGAGCGCGAGGAACGAGAGAGCCGCGAGCTGCCGCATGAGAGACCTCCGGAAGGTGGTCTCCGGATGGTACACGGGTGCGGCGGCAGAGGGAAAGCCGGGAGGAACGAGCGGCCGCTGCCGCGGCCGAGCCCGGCGTCGAGGAGCGGGATCGGCGCCGCGGCCACCTCGGCCGCGGCGCCGCCGGCTCGTCCGGCCGCTCTCAGGGCTCGATCCCGCCGTCGCCTAGAGGGGGAAGCCGTTGCAGGTGCAGGAGTAGTGCGCGCAGGAGGGGTAGATGGCCGGTGTGCAGCTGAAGGACTTGATGCCGCGGGTGCCGCAGATCTCCGTGCAGAAGCTCTGGTAGTAGGCGCAGGTGGGCACGCAGGCGATCACCCAGTCGGGCGCCGGGGTGCCGGGCTGCTCGGAGGCGGCCGGCGGCGGCAGGGTGTCCGGCGCGGCCGCTGCGGTCACCGCCGAAGCCGACGCCATCGGCGAGGCGGTGGCAGGCGCGGCGAGCGCGGCGGTGGCGGCGAAGAGACCGGCGACGAGGAGGAGGGCGAGAGAGGTTTTCATGGGACCAGCCTCCGAGGCGCGGGCACGCGCGGACGGTCGATCCCGCCGGAGCGACGAGGCACCTCACCAGCAGCTTAGGCTCAGCGAAATGTCAGCACAACTGTTGCCGTCGGGCGACGCATGGCGTGCGCTGCGACCGGCTCCCGCGGCTCAGAAGGCGCTGGTGTCGGCGACGCTCCCCAGGGTGCCGCTCGCATTGTTGTACGTCCTGACGGCGCCGGTCGCGGTGTCGGAGACGGTGAGCGTGTACTCGACCGAGGAGAGCGCGCCGTAGAAGAGCCAGAACTTTCCGTTGACCGCGCGGCCGTCGAGGACCTTGGTCACCACCTCGACGTTGGCGGGATCGAAGAACCAGAAGTAGCCGGTGTCGCCGGTGAGCGAGACCGCCGTGCCGGCGCCGGTGTGGCCCTGGAAATCTTTCCACGACGCCGTCACCGCGAAGCGGTCGCCCGCCAAGGCAGAGCGTGCCGGCCGCCGGCGTGCAGGTCCCCGTCGCCGCGCGCGGATCGGTGCGCATCGAGGTTGGAATCGGAGCCGCCGGCGCGGCGTGCCGGACTTTGGCGAGCGATCGCGCCGGCGCGCGTTCGGCAGCGCCGAGCGGACCGAAGCCGTCGGTGTCGGCGACGCTCGCGAGCTCGCCCGAGGGGTTGACGTAGCGGCGGGCGAGACCGGTTTGGACGTCGGTCACGGTGAGCGCGTACTCGACCGTCGAGAGGGCGCCGTAGAAGACCCAGAAGGCCTGGTTCAGGCTGCGGCCATCGAGAACCTTGGTCACCACCTCGACGTTGGCGGGATCGAAAAACCAGAAGTAGCCGGTGTCGGCGGAGAGAGCCACGGCGGTGCCCTTCCCGGCTCCCCCCTGGAAATCGCGCCACTCCGCCGTCACCGCAAAGCGGCCGCCGGCGAGGCACAGGTGATCGGCCGCCGGCGCGCAGGTCGCGGGGCCGCCCGAGAGCGGCAGCGACCACAGCTCGCGGCCGTGCAGCCCGTCGTCGGCGACGAAGTAGAGCCGGTCGCCGACGACCAGCAGATGATCGGGCGACGAGGACGCCTCTTCCGGCGCGATGTCCTGGACGAGGTGCGTGCCCGCCGCCGTGCCGTCGGTCACCCACAGCTCGTCGCCATGGAACTCGTCGCCGGCGCCGAAGTAGAGCAGGCCGCCGGCCGGCGTCAGGTCGTGCGGATTCGAGCCGAGGATGCCGGCGAAGAGATCGGCGACGAGGTGGGTGCCGGCGGCGCTGCCGTCGCTCGTCCACAGCTCATCCCCGTGGACGCCGTCGTCGACGGTGAAATAGATGCGGTCGCCAACCGCCGCCAGGACATCGCGAAACGAGAGGGCTGGAAACGAGCGGATCGGAACCGTCCCCGCCGGCGTCCCGTCGGAGCGCCAGAGGGCGACCTGATCCGTGGAGCCTGGCGGCGGCGCAGCGAAGAAATAGAGCGCCGTTCCGGCGGCCGCGAGGGGCGTGGCAGGAAACGTCTGCACATCGTGGACGAACCGGGTGCCGGCGGCGGTGCCGTCGGTCTTCCACAGCTCGCCCTGCCCGTCGACGAGCGACTGCGCGACGAAGAAGCTCGCCGCGCCGAGGGTGACGAAACGCGGCACGGGCGGCGGCTGCGGGCCGCGCGAGGGACTGAACGGCCCGCCCAGCCGCTGGGTGCCGGCCGGCGTCCCGTCCGAGGCGAAGAGAGCGGTCCCTTCGGCGTCTCCGGCGAAGAAGAAGAGGCGAGGGCCGACGGCGGAGAGGGACTCGACCGCGTTGACGGTCTCGTCGAAGCTCAAGGCGCTCCGTGCGCCGGCGCCATCGGCGCGCCAGATCTCGGTGTGGTTCGCGGTCTGAACGTCCAGCCAGACGGCATCCTGAAAGGCGACGAGGTCGCCGACCGAGTCCGGGAAGGGAGCGGGGATCTGCGGATAGCCGGGGACCTGCGCCGTGCCGGCAGACGTGCCATCGGTCCGCCAGATCTCTTCGCCGCCGTCGCCGGCGCGCAGGAAATAGACCGCACCGCCGGCCGGCGTGAGCGAGCGGTCGGCGGTCGCGTCGTCGTCGGCGCAGCCGGAGCGCGCCGGCGGACCGCCGATCGGAGACGTCGTCGCCGCCGTCCCGGCGCTGCTCCAGACGTCGCGCGTCGTGCCGTCGCAGGCGGTGAAGAAGAGACGGCCGGCGAGCGCGGAGAGACGGCTGGGGTCGGACGACGACTCGCCAATGCCGATCTCGCCCACCGGGTGGCTGCCGCCCGCCTTGCCATCGGCGACCCACAGCTCCTTGCCGTGCACGGCATCCTCCGCCAGGAAGAAGATCCTGCTGCCAACGAGCGACAGGATCTCATCCACCACCGGAGCCTGGCCGGGCGCGAAGTCGGTCAGCCTGCTGGTCCCCGCGGCGGTGCCGTCGGTCGTCCAGAGATCCGCCGTGTGGCCGTTCTCGCCGGTGCCGAAGATGGCATCGCCAGGAGTCGAGTAGACGACCGTCTCCTGTGTGCTGCAGGCCCCGGGGCAGAGATCCGCGATCATCGCCGTCCCGGCGACCGTGCCATCGGTCGACCACGGCTCGACGCCGTGCACTCCGTCGTCGGCGAAGAGCACCGCGCGACCTCCCACGGTCACCATCGAGCCGCCGCCCGACACTGCCGCCGGGAGCTGAACCGGCGGCGAGGCGCCGCCGTCGGTCGCGAAGAGATGGAAGACCCCTTGCGCGTCGGCCGCCTGGAACACCAGCCGTCCCCCGGCGCTCGCGGTGTTGAAGCTGGTGAAGCCGGCGAGCGCCTGCGGCGCCGCGAAGTCGCTGATCCGCCGCGTGCCGCTCACCGTGCCGTCCGTCACCCAGAGCTGCAGGCCGTGCACGCCATCGTCGAGCGGCAGATAGGCCTTGCCGCCGGCGCTCTGGAACGAGCGGTAGGCCGAGTAATAGTCCCGCGGCTGGAAGCGCATCAGCGCCCGCGTGCCGGCCGCGGTGCCGTCGCTTGACCAGAGCTCGTCGAATTGACCCTGGACCGAGTTGATCCACAGGAAGCGGTCGGCGGCGGCAGCGACCGGATAGAAGTAGGGGACGACCGCTACCCGATGCGTGCCGGCGGCGGTGCCGTCGCTCACCCAGAGGTCGAGGCCGAGCGCCTGAGAGCGGTCGTCGGAGACCACGACGAGCTTGCCGCCGATCCGGTGGACCGGGCCGATCTCGCCGATGTCCGGGCCGCCGAGGATGCGCAGGGTTCCAGCGCGGGTGCCGTCGCTGCGCCAGAGCTCGCAGCGCTTCGCCGCCTCGTCGCCACGGTCGCAGAGCGAGAAATAGACGGCCTCACCGTCGGCGTAGAGGGCGGGAAACACATAGTCCATCCCCGCCGAGGTCAGCGGATAGGTGCCCGCCCGTGTGCCATCGGTCCGCCAGACCTGGTGCCATGGCGGCGGGTCGGGCTCGGAGCTCGCCGTGGCGAAGAGCGCGATCTCGCCGTGCGAGCCGACCGGCTGCGGCGAGGAGTCGCACGGGCCCGGGCAGAGCTCCGCCACCTGACGCGTGCCGAGAGGGGTGCCGTCCGTCCGCCAGAGCTCGAAGCCCGAGCTACCGGACGAGGCGCTGAAGTAGAGGCGCGAGCCCGCCGTCACCACGGCGATGCTCTGCGGGTTGAAGGCCCCTGCGGCGGGATCGGGCGGCAGCGGATCGATGTCCCGCACCATGCTCGCGGGCTGCGCGCCGGCGGCGATCGGTGCGATGGCGATCAGAGAGAGCAGGAGCGCGATGCGCGAGCTGGGCAAACCGTTCACGGTGATCCTCCCTCGTTCGCTCAGAAGGCGCCGGTGTCGGCGACGCTCCCCAAGGTGCCGCTCGTGTTGTTGTAGGTCCTGACGGCGCCGGTCGCGGCGTCGGAGACGGTGAGGGTGTACTCGACCGAGGAGAGCGCACCGTAGAAGAGCCAGAACTTGCCGTTGACCGCGCGGCCGTCGAGGACCTTGGTCACCACCTCGACGTTGGCGGGATCGAAGAACCAGAAGTAGCCGGTGTCGCCGGTCAAGGAGACCGCGGTGCCGCTGCCGGTGTGGCCCTGGAAGTCCTTCCACGACGCCGTCACCGCGAAGCGGTCGCCCACCAGGCAGAGCGTGCCGGCCGCCGGCGCACAGCTCCCCGTCGCCGCGCGCGGATCGGTGCGCATCGAGGTTGGAACCGGAGCCGCCGGCGCCGAGCGCCGCGTCTCGACGAGCGATCGCGCCGGCGCGGTGTTGGCGGCGTCGGCAGCGCCGAGCGGGCCGAAGCCGTCGGTGTCGGCGACGCTCGCGAGCTCGCCCGAAGGGTTGACGTAGCGGCGGGCGAGGCCGGTCTCGACGTCGGTCACGGTGAGCGCGTAATCGACCGTCGAGAGGGCGCCGTAGAAGACCCAGAAGGCCTGATTGAGGCTGCGGCCGTCGAGGACCTTGGTCACCACCTCGACGTTGGCCGGATCGAAGAACCAGAAGTAGCCGGTGTCGGCGGAGAGCGCCACGGCGGTGCCCTTGCCGGCGCCGCCCTGGAAGTCGCGCCACTCCGCCGTCACCGCAAAGCGGCCGCCGGCGAGGCACAGGTGGTCGGCCGCCGGCGCGCAGGTCGCGGGTCCGCCCGCGAGCGGCAGCGACCACAGCTCGCGGCCGTGGAGGCCATCGTCGGCGACGAAATAGAGCCGGTCGCCGACCACCAGCAGATGATCGGGGGACGAAGACGCCGCCTCCGGCGCGATGTCCTGGACGAGGTGCGTGCCCGCCGCCGTGCCGTCGGTCACCCACAGCTCGTCGCCATGGAACTCGTCGCCGGCGCCGAAGTAGAGCAGGCCGCCGGCGGTCGTCAGATCGTGCGGATAGGAGCCGAGCGCGCCGGCGAAGTGGTCGGCGACGAGATGGGTGCCGGCGGTGGTGCCGTCGCTCGTCCACAGCTCGACCCCGTGAACGCCGTCGTTGACGGTGAAATCGATGCGGTCGCCAACCGCCGTCAGCAGCTCGCGGAACGAGAGGGTCGGAAACGAGCGGATGGCGACCGTCCCCGCCGGCGTCCCGTCGGAGCGCCAGAGGGCGATCTGATCCGTAGAGCCCGCCGGCGGCGCGTCGAAGAAATAGAGCGCCTGTCCGGCGGCGACGAGGGGCGTTTCGGGAGAGAGGGCGAGCGGGTGGACGAGCCGGGTTCCGGCGGCGGTGCCGTCGGTCGTCCACAGCTCGCCGGGCGAGTCGGCGAGCGACTGCGCGACGAAGAAGCTCGCCGAGCCGACGGTGACGAAGCGAGGAGTCGGCAGCGGCCGGTCGGGGTTGCCGGCATTGAAAGGTCCGCCGAGCCGCTGGGTGCCGGCCGGCGTCCCGTCCGAGGTGAAGAGAGCGGTCCCTGCGAAGCTCCCGGCGAAGAAGAGGAGCCGGGGCCCGGCGGCGGAGAGCGACTCGATCGCGGTGACGGTGTCGTCGAAGCTCAAGGCGCTCCGCGCGCCGGCGCCATCGGCGCGCCAGAGCTCGGCGCCTGTCGCCGTCTGGACGCCGAACCAGACGCTCCCCTGGAAGGCGACGAGCTCGCCGAGCGGGCTCGCGATCGGCGCGCCGGCGACCTGCGCCGTGCCGGCAAGCGTGCCATCCGTCCGCCACAGCTCGTCGCCGGAGGACCCGGGGTGCAGGAAGTAGACGGCGCCCGCGGCCGGCGTCAGGGAGTGGTCGGCGAAGAGATCCTCGTCGCTGCATTCGGCGCTCGCCGGGACACCGGCCACGGCCGCTGTCGACGCCGCCGTCCCCGCGCTGCTCCAGACGGTGCGCGCCGTGCCGTCGCAGGCGGTGAAGAAGAGCCGGCCGCCGAGCGCGGTGAGGCGGCTCGGGTCGGACGACGACTCGCCGATGCCGATCTCGCCCACCGGATGGGTGCCGCCCGGCTTGCCGTCGCCGACCCACAGCTCCTCGCCGTGGACCGCGTCGGTGGCGAGGAAGAAGACTCTGCCGGCGGTGCCGTCGAGGAACTCGTCGACGACGGGAGCCTGGCCGGGCGCGAAGTCGGTCAGCCGGCGCGTCCCCGCCGCGGTGCCGTCGGTGCTCCAGAAGTCAGCGTGTTGGCCGAGCTGGCCGGTGACGAAGATGGGGTCGCCGAAGGTCTGGAAGAGGCGGGACGCGGGCGTGCTGCACGCTCCGGGGCAGAGATCCGCCACCATCGCCGTCCCCGCGGCGGTGCCGTCCGTCGTCCAGGGCTCGAGCCCGTGCGCTCCATCGTCGGCGAAGAGCAGGGCCCGGCCGCCGACGCTCACCAGCGGGCTGGCGCCGGAGACGGCCGGCGAGAGCTGGACGGGAGGCGAGGCGCCGCCGTCGGTCGCGAAGAGGTGGTAGAGCCCTCGCGCGTCGGCCGCCTGGAACACCAGCCGCCCGCCGACGCTCGCGGTGTACCGCACGTTGAAGGCGGCGACCGTCTGCGGCGCGGCGAAGCCGGTGACCCGCCGCGTGCCGCCGGCCGTGCCGTCGGTTCCCCACACCTGCACGCCGTGGACGCCGTCGTCGAGCGGCAGATAGACCTTGCCGCCCACCGCCTGATAGGCGAAATCGGCGACGAACGGATCCCGCGGCGCGAAGCGCATCAGCGCCCGGGTGCCGGCGGCGGTGCCATCGCTCGACCAGAGCTCGTCGAGCTGATCGACGACGGCGTTGATCCAGAGGTAGCGGTCGCCGGCGGGGGCGATGGCGTACTGGAACGGGACCACCGCGATCTGGTGGCTGCCGGAGGCGGTGCCGTCGCTCACCCAGAGATCGGCGCCGAGCACCAGGGAATCGTCGGTGGTGACGACGAACAGCTTGGCTCCCGCCCGGCGAACGTCGAGGATCCTGCCCCCGGCCGCCGGGCCGACGATGCGCCAGGTGCCGGCGACGGTGCCGTCGGTGCGCCAGAGCGCGCAGTGCTGGGGGGCGCTGCCCGAGAGGCGATCGCAGAGGGGGAAGTACGTCGCCTGGTCGTCCCGAAAGAGCGGCCGAAAGGCAAAATCGAGCCCGTCCGGGGTCAGCGCATAGGTCCCCGCGCGCGTGCCGTCGGTGCGCCACACCCGGTTCCATTGCAGGGCGTCGGTCTGCTCCGTCCGCGCGGCGAAGAGGACGACGGCACCGCGCGCGTCGAACGGCAGCGGGCCCGAGCCGCAGAGGCCGCTGCAGAGGTCCGCCACCTGCCGCGTGCCGAGAGGCGTCCCGTCGGTCCGCCACAGCGACGGAGCCGACGTCGAGGTCGAGGCGGTGAAGTAGAGCTCCGGCCCGGCGACGGCCCAGGAGGTGCCGCTCGGATCGAAGGCCGACGCGGTGGGATCGGCAGGTGTCGCATCGATGTCCCGCACCATGCTCGCGGGCTGGGCGCCGGCGGCGATCGGCGCGATGCCGAGTGCGGCGAGAGACAACAGGAGCGCGATGCGCGAGCGGGTACAACAGGCCACGTGATCCTCCGTCGAACGCTCGGTACGATTTACGCGCAGACTAACATGCGCGCCTTCGCCGACCGGCGCGGCGCACAGCGCGTGCTAGATTCCGCCGCACGAGGAGGTCGCGCATGCCCACCAAGAGCCCGCGGCGCCCGCGGCGCGGCGGCGATCCGCCGGAGGGCTCGCTGCCTCCTCTGCTGCCGATCGAGCTCCACCCCGCGCCGGCGGACGATCCGTGGCAGGGTTTCGTCCTCAACCGGTTCTTTCGCGGCGCGCTGTCGCCGCTCACCGGCCTCTTCACCGCGATCCCGCTCGTCATCGCCTGCCTGCTCTTGGCCATCGCCTGGCGGGTCGGCCCGCAGCGGCTGCGCGACACGGCGCACCTCCGCACGCTGACGGCGCACACCGATGGCCGCATCGTCGAGAGCTGGCTGGCGCTCGACTGGAACCCCGCTCGCCTGAATTGGGAGCATCACTACTGGCGGCCGCTCGCCACCGCCTCGCGCTGCGCCGTCGTCGAGTACGGCGCCGGCGGCGGCGCTCCCCTCCGCCGGGCGTTCTGCGGCCCGCGCGCCGCCTACGGCGACTCCTTCACGCTCTTCGACCTGCGGACTCTGGCGCCGGGCGTCCCCTTCGGTTGGGCACGCGACGCCAACGGCTTCGCCGTGCCCGAGATGCGCATGAGCACCGTGGCGCACGACTGGCTCGCCAGCCACCCCGAGCCCGACCCGATGCCGAACGATCCGCCGACGAAGACGGCGCTCGAGTCGCTGCGCGTCGACCACGATCGGCCGGTCGATCTCGCGGTGGCCGGCTGGACGGCGCCGGCGGTCACCGTCATCCCGCTCGCCTTCGCCCCCCGCGATCCGCAGAGCGCGCTGCCGGCGGCGTTCGTCGGCCAGGCGCTGGCCGGGCCGCCGGCGTGGATCTCCCTCGTCGTCTTCCTCTTCTTCTTCGTGCCCGGCATCCTGATCTGGATCGACGTCATGGCCTACCTGCTCGCCCGCCTCCTCGGACCGCGGCGGCGCTGGGCGCTGTGGCTCGCGGTGCTCGTGCCGCTCGTTGCGCTGCCGTGGTGGAGCGCGCGGATGCCGCGCCTCGTCGGCGCCGTCAACGCGCACGCCGGCGCCATCGCGACCGGCCTCGTCGCCGCCCTCGATCCCCTGGAGACGATGGCCGCCGGCGCTCCCGACGCGGCGCTCTTCGCGCACGGCGAGCGGCTCGCCTGGCACCTCGACGACAGCCTCTACGCCTCGACGCTGGGACGCCTGCGCTTCGCGCCGCCGAATCCGCCGCCGCGCTCCGCCGCCGCGGCGCTCGCGGCGCTCACAGCGAGCGTCACGGCGCAGGTCGGCGCCCTCGACCCCGTCGCCCGGGAGGCGATCTTCGTCCACCTGCGCCGGGAGAAAGAGGCCAAGCTCGCCGGCGCCGGGCCGGTCTTCGAGGACGCCGCCCGGCAGGCCGTGCTCGACCCCGGCGCGGCCCCCGCCGTGCGCACCGCCGCCGCCCGCTTCCTCGTCGCCTGGGGGATCAACCCGCCGAGCGCTCCCGGCGGCACCTCCTGAAGCCGGCGCCGGCGCGCGCCGCCTGCTATGCGGCACACCTCGAAGTGATGTAGGTTGCCGCCGATCCCAGCCTCCTTACCCGCCGTCAGCAGAGGAGATCCGATGCCGCACCTGGCGCTCGACACCGGCAACACCGGCTTCATGCTTCTCTGCACCAGCCTCGTCATGCTGATGACGCCGGGCCTGGCGTTCTTCTACGGCGGCCTCGTCGGCCGCAAGAACGTCCTCGCCATCATGATCCAGAGCTTCTTCTCGATGGGCTGGACGACGATGCTGTGGTGGCTGTGCGGCTTCTCGATGTGCTTCAGCGGCGATCTCAAGAGCGGCACCGATCTCGGCGGCATCATCGGCAACTTCCACTGGGCGTTCCTGCGCGGCATCAGCCTCGACACGCCGTCGCCGGCCAATCCCACCATCCCGCTCTTCGTCTTCTGCGCCTACCAGATGATGTTCGCCATCATCACCCCGGCGCTCATCACCGGCGCCTTCACCAACCGGGTGTCGTTCAAGGCATACACGCTCTTTCTCACCGCCTGGCTCCTCTGCGTCTACTTCCCCTTCGTGCACATGATCTGGGGCGGCGGCCTGATGGCGCAGTGGGGGGTGCTCGACTTCGCCGGCGGCATCGTCGTCCACAACATCGCGGGGATCGCGGCGCTCGCCTCGGTGCTCTTCGTCGGCCGGCGGCGGGTGGAGGACCGCGAGCCGCACTCGATCCCGCTCGTCGCGCTCGGCACCGGCCTCCTCTGGTTCGGCTGGTACGGCTTCAACGCCGGCAGCGAGCTGCGCGTCGACTCGGTCACCGCGGTCGCCTTCTTGAACACCGACCTCGCCGCCAGCTTCGCGGCGATCGCCTGGCTCGCCATCGACTGGCAGGCGGGGAAGAAGCCCCGCTTCCTCGGCCTGTTGACCGGCGCCGTCGCCGGCCTCGCCACCATCACCCCGGCCGCCGGCTACGTCTCCCCGGCGACCGCCTGCCTGATCGGCCTCATCGCCGGCGCCGTCTGCTTCTACGCCGTGGCGCTCAAGAACAGAATGGGCTGGGACGACGCCCTCGACGTCTGGGGCGTCCACGGCGTCGGCGGCTTCCTGGGCATCCTCCTCTGCGGCATCTTCGCCACCACCGCCTTCAACCCCGCCGGCACCAACGGGCTGCTGCACGGCAACCCGCACTTCTTCCTCGTCGAGGTCGCGGCGGTCGCCATCTCCTCGCTGTGGGCCTTCGGCTTCACCCTGGGGATGCTCTGGCTGGTCGACAAGATCACCCCGGTCAAGATCTCCGCCGCGGACGAGGCCGCCGGCCTCGACAGCGCCCTCCACGGCGAGATCGCCTATCCGGCGCCGCTCTGACGCGGGCGCTCGGGCTGCCCGGCCGGCGAGCGGGAGGCCGCTCGCCGGCGCATGCCTGCCCTCGATCGCCGCGCGCCCCTACTCGACCATCTCCATCAGCACGCCGTGGGTGAGCGAGGCCGGGATCAGGAAGCGATCGCGGTCGTGGTGGCGGAAGATCGGCAGGTGCAGGCCGGTGTTGCTCTCGACCAGGTGGTGGGCGGTGTGGAGGTCGCCGACCTCGACGCTCACCCCGAGGATGCCCTCGCCGCGGTCGGCGGCGAAGTCGGCGACGAGGCCGGCGCCATCGGGCTGAAGCAGGGTGACGGTGGCGTTGTGGAGCCGCACCCTGACGCCGCGAGCGCCCAGGTAGTCGATCCGCTCGCTCCGCGCGCCGACGTGGATGCCGAGGCCCTCGTAGTAGGCGATCGCCGCGTCGAGGTCTGTCACCACCAGCCAGACGGTGCGGATCCCCTCCGCCGTGTTGGGGTGGCGGTGCGGCGCGAGCGCCGGGACGTCGCGGAAGAGCTGCTGCACCGCGGCCTCGTCGTAGTCGAGGAAGAAGTTCGAGTTGTCCGGCGCCACTCGCGAGGTGAGGATGATCTCGTTCCACAGCGGCGTGAGGCCGACGACCTGGCCGGTCGCCTGCACGGTCAGCGGCCCGGCGGGGATAGGACCGACGTTGGGGAAGCCGGCGCCGTTCAGGAAGGTGACCGCCTTCGCGGCGTCGAGCACCTCGGTGCCGTAGAACTTGGCGCCCTCGTGGTGCGCCAGGAAGTCGAGGAACGGCGCCGTGCCAGGGTTGTCGTCGGTGAAGGCGTCGAGCTCGAGGTAGGAGAGATCATCGAACCAGATGAGCCGGTTCTCGACCCCCGCCGGCGAGGTCAGCACCGGCGTGACCGCGAAGCCGAGCTGGCGGGAGAGGACGTCCGCCGCGGGGGTGAAGTTCTCCACCCGCACCAGCATCCCGACGTGATCGACGCCGCGCCCCACACCCAGCCCCTTGGCCGTCGCCGGTCCCCCCAGCGCCAGCAGCCCGCACACCACCGCCCACACCATCCGCTTCGTCCTCATCTCTCACCTCCTGTTGGTTGAAGAGCCCGCGCCGCCTTGAGCCTCGCCAGCGCTTGCGAAGAGTCGTGATCGCCTGGCGCGAGTGTAGAGCCACGGCGACCACGAACACAAAGAAAGGTGAGCCCGCCCGCCGCCGAAGCGACTCCCCCGCCGACCGGTCCCCCTGCCCGGTCAGCCGCGGCGCCCTTCCCAACTATATCCATCGTGGATATACTCGTGCGGAGGTGAGTGCCATGCCTTCGCCCGATGCGTTCCTGCCTCTGCAGCCCGCCGTTTTTCACATCCTGATCTCGCTTGCCGAGGAGGAGCGGCACGGCTACGCCATCCTCCAGGAGGTGGCGGAGCGCACCGGGGGAGCGGTGCGGCTGAGCGCCGGGACGCTCTACCGGTCGATCCAGCGCCTGCTCGAGCAGGGCCTCATCGCGGAGACGACGGAGCGCCCGGCTCCCGAGCTCGACGACGAGCGGCGGCGGTACTACCGCATCACCCCGCTGGGCGCCGCCGCGGTGCGGGCGGAGGCGCGCCGGCTGGCGGAGATGCTCCGCATGGCGCGCGCCAGCGGCCTGGCGCCGGGGAGGGCCTGATGGGTGCCCATCGGCTCCTCCTGCGGCTCTATCCGGCGTCGTTCCGCGGCCTCTACGGCGACGAGATGGGCACCATCTTCGCGCGCCGCCGCCGCCAGGCTCAGGGGCCGCTCGCCGTCGCCGGGCTGTGGAGCGAGACCGCCCTCGAGGTGATCGGCAACGCCGCCGCGGCGCACTGGGACCTGCTGCGGCAGGATCTCCGCTACACCGTCCGCACCCTCGGCCGCTCGCCCGGGTTCACCGCCACCGCGCTCGTCGTCGTGGCGCTCGGCATCGGCGCCAACACCGCCGTCTTCTCGGTCACCGACTACGTGCTCGTGCGGCGGCTGCCGTTCCGCCAGCCGGAGAGGCTGGTCAAGCTGTGGGAGGACCGCCCCGGCTACTCGCAGATGGAGCCGTCGCCCGCCAACTACCGCGACTGGAAGGCGATGAGCCGCACCTTCTCGGCGATGGGGGCCTTCGACCGCCGCGTCGCCGCCAACCTCGTCGGCCGTGGCGAGCCGGTGCGCTTGCAGGGCGCCGCCGTCACCGCCGACGTGCTGCCGCTGCTCGGCGCCAGGCCGCTCGCCGGGCGCCTCTTCACCGCCGCCGAGGACAGGCCCGGCGCCGGCGGCACGCTCATCCTCTCGGATCGCCTGTGGCGGACGGAGTTCGGCGGCGAGCTCTCGGCGCTCGGCCGCAAGGTGACCCTCGACGGCACGCCCTTCGTCATCATCGGCATCCTGCCGGCCGACTTCCGCTTCCCCGAGCGCGGCACCGACTTCTGGCGGCCGGAGCAGCTCGGCGCCGAGGACTTCGCGGATCGCACGGACAACCGGCTGGAGGTGGTGGCGCGGCTCCGCGGCGGCGTCGATATCGAGGCGGCGCGGGCGGAGATGGCGGTGGTGGCGGCGCGGCTGGCGCGCCAGTACCCGCGCGAGGATGCCCGCACCGGCGCCGCCGTCGTCGGCCTGCGCGACGAGCTCTCCCGGCAGACGCGGCTGCTGCTGGTGGCGCTCGCCGGCGCCGCGCTCTGCGTGCTGGCGATCGCCTGCGCCAACCTGGCGGCGCTCCTCGTCGCGCGCGCCATGGCCCGCGAGCACGAGCTGCAGGTGAGGGCGGCGCTGGGAGCGGGCCGCGAGCGGCTGGTGCGCCAGATGGCGACCGAGAGCCTGGTGCTCGCCCTCGCCGGCGGCGCCCTCGGCCTCCTCGTCGCGCTCGCCGCCCTGCCCCTGCTCACCCGCCTGGTGCCGGCGGCGCTCCCCGTCGCCGAGGCGCCCGGCATCGATCTCCGCGCGCTGCTCTTCGCCAGCCTGCTGACCGCCGCGACCGGCCTCGGCTTAGGAATCGTCCCGGCGCTCCGCCTCGGCCGCCAGGCCCACCTCGCCGGCCTCAAGGAGAGCGCGCGCGCCGGCGGCGGGCGCCGGGAGCGGCTGCGCACCGCCCTGGTCATGGTCGAGATCGCGGCCACCGTGGTGCTGCTGGTCTCCGCCGGCCTCTTCATCGGGGCGCTGTGGCGCCTGCAGTCGACCGACCCCGGCTTCCGCCCGCAGGGCGTGCTGACGCTGCGCACCGCGCTGCCGAGCCCGAAGTACCGCACCAATGCCAGCCGCGTCCGCTTCTACGACCGCGTGCTGGCGGAGGTCCGCGCGCTGCCGGGGGTGCGCGCCGCGGCCTACGCGAGCGGTCTGCCGATGGTGTGGGGCGGCGGCATCTGGCCGGTGGCGATCGACGGCGCCGTGCGCGAGGCGGAGGGGCCGCGCGAGGGCTCCCAGGTGGCGAGCCTGCGCTTCGTCACGCCGGGGTACCTCGCCACCCTCGGCATCCCCCTCCGTCGGGGCCGCGAGGTGGCCGCCTCCGACACCCTGCACCAGCCCTACGTCGCGGTGGTGAGCGAGTCGTTCGTGCGGCGGTTCTGGCCGGACCGCGACCCGCTCGGCCGGCACCTCCAGGTCGCCTACCACGACCGGGTGGTCGTCGGCGTCGCCGGCGACGTGCGGGTGCGCGGCTTCGAGCGGACGAGCGAGCCGCAGGTCTACCTCCCCTACCAGCAGCAGCCGGACGGCCAGCTCTTCTACTACGCTCCGAAGGACCTCGCCGTGCGCAGCACGGCCGCCGCCGAGGCGCTGCTGCCGCCCATCCGCCGGATCCTGCGCGCCGCCGACCCCGAGCAGCCGCTCTCGGACATCCGCACGATGGAGGAGATCGTCGACGACGAGACCTCGCCGCGCGCGACGCAGGTGCGCGTGCTCGGCGCCTTCGCCGCCATCGCGGCGCTCCTCGCCGGCACCGGCATCCACGGCCTGCTCGCCTTCGCGGTGTCGCAGCGGGCGCGCGAGATCGGCGTCCGCCGCGCCCTCGGGGCGCGCTCGGCGGACATCCTCTCCGCCGTCCTCCGCCACGGCGTCCTCACCGCCGCCGCCGGCCTCGTCCCGGGCCTCCTCCTCGCCTACGCCGGCGGCCGCGCCATGGAAGCCCTCCTCGCCGGCGTCCAGCCCGCCGACCCGGCGACCTTCACCGCCGCCGCCGTCCTCTGCCTCCTGATGACGATCTCGGGCTGCATCGCCCCCGCCCTGCGCGCCGTCCGCGTCGACCCGATGACGGTGGTGCGCTCGGAGTAGGGGCGGCGCTCCGCGCGCCGCCCCTGGGAGCCTGGCGGGAACAGGTGCCGGTCAGTTGTTGCCGCAGCCGACGCCGACTCTGGTGCAGATGCAGCAGGAGCCGGTGCAGCGGTAGGCGCAGCAGTTCGGCGGGTTCTGCGGGCAGATGATCACGTCGGTCCGCGGCGCCAGGAAGTCGGGGAGCTGCGGCGCGGCTGGGGTCGCGGCCGGCACGGAGAAGCCCGGCGCGCTCGGCGCCGCGGCGGCGATCGTCGCCGGGTTGGCGGCCGGTTGGGCTGCCGGGAGCGGGGCGGCGGCGAGGAGGGGGGAGGCGAGGACGAGGGCGAGCAACGCGAGACCGAGGATCTTCGGCATCGTTGTCTCCTTTCAATCACTACAGTGCTCGCGGACGGCGAAGGCGGCCGGCCAGGCGGCCGAGACGAGCGGTCTCACCTCCTCCGCGCCGTCTTCTCTCCCGGCGGCGGCGCGCCGCCCGCCGGCGTGGCGCAGCGCAGCAGCGCGGCGAAGCGGGGCAGCGGGCGCAGGGAGCCCGCCGCCGCGGAGGCGGACGCGGTACCATCCTCGCTGCCCGTCATGAAGAAGCGCGTCCTCGAACCGCCGTCGACGACCGAGCCGTCCGGACCCTCGCCGGGCAGGATGGTGGGGCTCCTCCGCGGCATCAACGTCGGGCGCGCCAAGCGGGTGGCGATGGCGGATCTGCGGGCGATCGTCGAGGGTCTGGGGTACGGCGGCGTGCGCACGCTCCTCAACAGCGGCAACGTCGTCTTCGATGCCCCCGGCACGGCGCCGGGCGAGGCGGCGCGCGGCATCGAAGAGGCGCTCGCGGCGCGGCTCGGCATCCGCTCGCGGGTGACGGTGCTCGCCGCCGCCGAGCTCGCCGCGGCGATCGACGACAACCCGCTCCTCGCCGTCGCCGCCGACCCGGCGCGCTTCCTCGTCGCCGTCCTCGCCGACGCGGCGGGTCGGGCGCGCCTGGCGCCGCTGGCCGAGCAGGAATGGGAACCGGAAGCCGTCGCCCTCGGCGCCCGCGTGGCCTATCTCTGGTGCCCGACGGGGATCCTCGCCAGCCGCCTCCTCGCGGCGGTCGGCCGGGTGCTCGGCGACGGCGTCACGACGCGCAACCTGGCGACGATGATCAAGCTGAACGACCTGGCTCGACGCGACGCGTAGGCTCGCCAGCGGCGCAGGGACTCAGCCCGGGACGACGCCGAGGCGCGGCGCCAGGGTGGCGAAGGCGCGGTCGAGGCCGCCGGCGAGGATCGGCTGCCCCGGCGCCAGCCGTTGGGCGACGGTGAACGCCGCCTCGGCGCGGGGCCGGTCGCCGGCCGCGTCGAGGAGCAGGGCCTGCAGCAGGCGCGGCGGCAGGTCGGCGGGCCAGCGGGCGACGATCTCGTCGAGCAGGGCGAGCGCCTTCTGGCGCTGGCCGGCGCGGACCTCCGCGTAGGCCACGGTGGTCAACGGCTGGCTGTTCTTCGGCTCCTCGACGATCGCCTGCCGGAAGTGCAGCGTGGCGGCGTCGAAGTCGCCGCGGTCGCGCTCGAGGGTGCCCACCTTCCACAGCGAGTAGGCATCCAGCGGATCGATCGCCAGCGCCCGGCGGAACTCCGCCTCCGCCTCGCGCGGCTGGCCGTCGGCGAGGTAGACGCGGGCCCGCTCCTCGATGATGTACGAGCTCGTCGGATCGGCTTTCTCCATCGCCGTCGAAAAGGTCCGCGGGTCGACGAAGATGGCGGCGTAGCGGACGGTCAGCGCGGCGAAGACCACCGCCACGAGGGCGAGCGCCGGCACCCAGGATCGCTTCGGCAGAAGGACGAGGAGAGCCCAGGGCAGCGCCAGCGAGGGGATGTACAGATAGCGGTCGACCACCATCCACTCCGGGAAGAGAGCCCAGAAGTTCATCACCGGGCTCAGCCAGACGACGAACCAGGCGAGCGGCAGGAGGAGCGGCCAGCGCCGGCGGATGCCCGCCCAGGCGAGCGCCGCGAGGACCGCCAGCACCGCCGTCGAGATCAGGATCGGCGGATCGAAGAGCCCCCAGACCGGCCGCTCGGGCCGCACGAACCCGAACGAGGTCGGCCAGACGAGGAGATGGACGTAGGTGACGAAGGCGAGCGGCAGCGAGGGCGCCGCCTTGGCGAATCCCGGCGCCTGCGCCCACGGCCTCACCAGCGCCCCCAGCACCGCGACGCGGACCGCGAGATAGAGGGCGGCGATCGCCGCGAAGAGGACGGCCGCGCGCGCGAAGCGCCGCGACTCGGCCGGCTCGTCGCGCCGCCTGGCGAGCGCCCACACCGCCGCCATGGGGAGGAGCGCGATCGAAACCTCCTTGGAGAGCAGGGCGAGAACGAAGGCGCCGCCGCTCGCCGCCAGCGTCCAGCGCGGCCGCTCCTCGGCGCGCGGCGAGAGGAGGGCGAGGAGCGCGAGGAGGACGAAGAGCGCCGCCAGCTGCTCCTGGATCCCCGACGCCCAGGCGACCGAGCTGACGTGGGCGGGGTGGAGCGCGAAGACGAGGGCGGCGAGGAGCGACGGCAGGGGCGGGAACCGCAGGCGGCGGAAGAACAGCGCCGCGAGCGCCGCGACCGCCGCGGCGAGCACCACCGAGGCGAGGTGCCAGGCGAAGGTGCTGGCGCCGACGAAGTGGTAGTAGAGGGTGGAGAGGGTGAGGAAGAGCGGGCGGTAGAAGCTCCCCTGCACCGTCGCCGCGTCCTTGCGCACGGCGCCCAGGTCGGCGACGAAATTGCGCGGGATGCTGGCGAGCGTCTTCAGCGAGGCGCTGGTCTCGAAGAGATAGACGTCGTCGAGCAGGAACCTGAAATGGGTGGTGAACCAGTAGACGGCGAGCGTCGCGACGGCGGCGGCGAGCCACACCCAGGCG
Organism: uncultured Acidobacteriota bacterium; assembly: GCA_963755825.1. Taxonomy (GTDB): domain Bacteria; phylum Acidobacteriota; class Thermoanaerobaculia; order Multivoradales; family UBA5704; genus DATBQN01. The sequence goes on from CAVWLA010000003.1 coordinate 1,047,333, forward strand.
GTCGTCGGCGCCTTTTCGGCGCTGCGAACCGCCACAGCGCGCGCCGGCGCCCGGCGCGTCCGCGGCGCTCCCCGCCGCCGCTTGGATCCCTTCCCCATCCCGAGGCGGTCAAGCAATCTGCCTGCCACTCGATCGACGCGCGCCCTCGCCGCTGCCGCGGCAGCGCTCGCCCGGCGGTGCGGCGCGCCGCTCGACGGGCGAACAGCTCATCAGCCGGGAGAACGCCTCCTCCGCCTCGCGCCGCGCCCTCGCCGCCTTCGCCTGCCGCAGGCTCTGCGCGAGGCCGGCAGCGAGCACCTCCGCGACGCTCCATGCCGCAGCGAGGCTCACGCGGTCGACCTGCCGGCGCTCTTCGTCGGTCAGCGCCACGGGCGAGGGGGGCTCGGGCCGTGCCGCGGCGGCGATCAGCTCGTCGGCGGAGACCAGCAGGTCGACCGCCGCGGGCACGCACGGGAGGTGGAGGAGGATGGCCTCCAGGGCCTCCCGGCTCAACGGCTCCCGGCCGTTTTCCAGGCGGCCGATCCGGCCCTCCTCCGACCAGCCGAGGCGGCTGGCGAGCTCCTTCCTCTCCATCCCCGCCATGAGTCGCAGGTACTGCAGGATCCGCCCGTACAGCGATGGCACCATCGGAGATGTCCTCGGCTCGTTCCGTAACGCAATCAGGTGACGTCGATCGCCATACCCTATGACTTAAGCACTCTCGCTGCAACAGCAAGAGCTACGGCGCTTAGCCTGGCTTCCGCTGTCGTCGAGCCGCCGGCGGCGGCGACGGATTGCCTCATCGAAGTGGTGGCGGCCGACCGCGAGCGGGCGCCCGCGCTCCTCGCCGAGCTGCTCGGCGAGCCCGCGCGGCCACGCCGGGGTCGCCAATCAACAGCCGGAGGAGGTCGCGGTTCAGCTCTCGCTCGACGTCGGTAGTGTGGGGTAGGCGAAAGGAAGTTCGAGTCGACCTTGGCGGGCAGCGCAGCGGACCGCACATTTTAAGTAGATTGACAAAGCTTCTCGATGGCTGAATGCTTGCTCTCGATCCATGAAGTCGACCAGGACGCTAGCGACAGTGGACCGACGGCTTTGAACGTGAGCTTGCGATCACCTCGAGGGGGTCCACCTAGTTCCACCTCTTAAGGAGACAGTCATGTCGACAGGATTTCTCTACGAAGGATCTCACGCTCCGGCACTTCGATGGCTGGGAATGCTGTTCTCGCTCGCTCTCACGGCCTCGAGCCCGGTGGTGAGCGCGGAGGCTGCACGGCCGGCGCCGATGCCGGAGGTCATGCGCTCGGAACACTCGAGACCATCCGATGATCCGTTCTGGATCGACGCGAATCGGGTGTTCACGAAGGACGGGCAGATCGATGCGCAGCTCCTCGGCCCGCATGAAACATCGTACGTCTCACGGGTTCTGGCGACGCCGGAAAGAGATGGGTGCATTCAGGCCGGCGAGATCTTCGTCGACCGGATCGTAATGAACGGCAAAATCATTCGCCGTACTTCCCTTGATGAGACATTCGGTTCAGCCGGGGTCGCCATCCGGGGCCGCGTCACGGGTCGGTCGACCGGGTTCGAAGGCACCACAGCGGGCACGCTGATCCGATTCGAGCCGATCACAATCTACAAAGACAACTCCCGACCGCAGAAGGTCTACTACACCTTCATGCCCGTCGGCCGCTTTAGAGTCGGTAACAAGACCATCTGCAAGACGGACCCGAACTACGCAGAAGTGCCGGAAGTGGGCGACGAGATCGTCCTGCTGCAGCCGGACGACGATCGCGGCGAGACGCAGTACCTCGATTCCTACGATGGCGCGGGGATCGTCACGATCAAGAGGGACGGCAGGCTCGCTCTGCCGGCCATTTTCCGTTCCGACAGCTCGCCACAGCCGCTAACAACGGGGAAAGACTTCTTCCGCCGGTTGCAGGCAATGGTTGATGCGGGGCCGAAATGAACAGAATCCTTCTCGGCCTCCTCCTGGCGGTTGGTCTTGCAGGCACCGCGATGGCGCAGATGTGTGTTACGACGGACCGTAGCCCGGCGCAGACAGGTTACACGATCAATTTGGTGCCCGATGGATGGCCCACCGATCTGCTTGGCGCATTCGACCAGGCGATGGCGACGTGGAACACGTCGGCATGCAACACGGCCGACACGAGCTTCCCGGTCTTCCGGACAGGCGCAGCGCTTCCCGGCGAATTGGTGGTCGATGTCGAGTATGAAGATTCCACTTCGGATCCTAGATTCGCCGGTGTCTGCGGACTGACGGACCTGACCTTCATCCACATCACGATCTTCGGCAATACGGTGTTGCCGAATGGCAAGACGGCGAGCTGCGGCCCACCGTGGGTCATCGCCGAGAGCCTGGTGCATGAGCTCGGACATGAGCTCGGCCTCGGCAACACCTCTCCAAGCTGTCTCCCTGCCGACAACGGGTTCATCATGTCGCCCCTATTATCGAATATCGATCCGACGACCGGCGCCGTAACGTTTGGCCCTCGCAGCCTCCAGCCGGCCGAGTGTATGAAGGCAGATATGCAAAATACGACGCCGGCCGAGAGAATGGCCGGCAAGACGCCGCCGCAGAGTCAGAATCCGAGTCCAGGTCCGTCCACCCCGATCCTGATCGACCTCGCAGGAGACGGCTTCGACCTGAGCGGCCCCAACGATCCCGTCTCTTTCGATCTTGGCCGACGGTACCAAGGAAGCGGTCACCTGGACCGCGGCGGATGCGGACGATGGCTTCCTCTGCCTCGACCGCAACGGCAACGGAGTGATCGACAGCGGAGCCGAGCTGTTCGGCAATGCAACGCCTCTCCATGGCGGGACCCGGGCCGAGAACGGCTACGAAGCTCTCCGGGAGTACGATCTGCCGCAGTGGGGCGGTAATGGCAACGGCGTCATCGATGCTGGAGATGCGGTCTACTCGGCCCTTCGCATCTGGGTCGATGCAAACCACGACGGGATCTCCGAACCGTGGGAGCTCCTCACTCTGCAAGAGGCCGGCATTACCAAGATCTCTTTCGATTACGTCGAGAGCCTGCATCGAGATCGCTACGGAAACCAGTTCCGCTTCGTGAGCGTGGCCTGGAAGCGACTCTCGAGCGGCGATCACCGTCTCGTGTTGACCTCCGATGTGATCTTCCTCGTCGTGGAATAGGACCCATGCTCTAACCTGTGAGGCTGTCCAAGGCAAGCAGCCACGGCTCGCCGGCTAGGACGGCCGCATCGCGGCAGGAAAGCGTGACCGGTGCGCCGCGCAAGTCGCGGTCGACCGTTCGTTCAACGGCTCCGGCCGTTTTCCAAGCGGCCGATCCGGCTCTCCTCCGACCAGCCGAGGCGGCGGGCGAGCTCCTTCCTCTCGATCCCCGCCATGAACCGCAGGTACTGCAGGATTCGCCCGTACAGCGATGGCACCATGGAGGCGAATACACAGAATTCTACACCCGCGGAGAAGGTAGGCCAGGGCAAGACGCCGCCGCCGAATCAGAACCCGGAGCCGGGAGGTTCGACGCCGATCCTGATCGATCTGGGAGGAAACGGATTCGACCTGACCGGCCCGGACGACCCGGTCTCGTTCGACCTCGACGCCGACGGAACGGCGGAGACTGTCACTTGGACTGCGGCAGAAGGGGACGACGGCTTTCTGTGCCTCGATCGCAATGGCAACGGAGTGATCGATAGCGGCGCCGAGCTGTTCGGGAACGCGACGCTTCTGCACGACGGGACGCGCGCTCCGAATGGGTACGTGGCGCTTCGCGAGTTCGACCTCGCGCGGTGGGGAGGGAATGGTAACGGCGTCATCGATGCTGGCGACGCGGTGTACCCCGCACTTCGCATCTGGGTCGATTCGAACCACGACGGGATCTCTGAGCAGTGGGAGGTCCTCTCTCTGCAGCAGGCAGGGATCACCCGAATCTCGTTCGACTACATCGAGAGCCGGCATCAAGATCGGTACGGCAATCAGTTCCGCTTCGTGAGTGTGGCCCGGAAACGGAGACCGGGAGGTCCAGACCGCGTCGTCGTGACCTCCGACGTGTTCTTTCTCCTCGTGAAGTAGCTCCCGTCGACGAGGGCTGCCCTGGGAAGCCGAGCCTCCCCAGAGCAGCTCCGCCTCCGCCACCGGCCCAGCGACGGCGTGCTGCTCGCCGCCGCGTTACCCAACGCCGGAGCGGCCTGTCGGTGCGAAGAGCGAGTCGGCCTATCGATCCCAGGGCGGCTCTCGCGGGTGACCGAGCCCTCCGGAACCGCCGGCGCCAACGTCACGACGACCGCCGCTTCGATGTCGGCCACCACCTCGCCACGCCCGCTCGCTCAGTCGCGCGCCAGCACCTCGCCGTGCAGGTTGGCGATGGCGCGCTTGGGCTCCTGGGGCAGCGCGATCGCGACGTCGACCGGCGTCGTCACGCTGCCGGTCATGCGCAGCATCGCCAGGCGCACCGTCTTCCCCTTGGCGAACTCGAGGTCGAGGGGGACCATGGCGAAGAAGCGCTCGGAGACGCCCTGCTGCATGACCTTCCCCATGATGCGGTACTTGTCGCCCTCCTTCTTCACCGCCAGCTCGCTCCTATAGCGCGGGATCTCGGTGCCGCGCACCCACTGGTCGAAGAACCAGTCCATCTTCTGGTTGCCGGCGACGTCCATCGCCGGCGTCATGTGCCGCTCGACCACCTTCTGGAAGTCGTCGGTCGTCGGGCTCTTGCGCGTGTAGGTGGAGGTGAAGTCCTTCATCATGGCGATGAAGCGGGCGTCGGGATCGGAGGTGCCGGAGGCGTACATCATCGAGCGCAGCATCTCCAAGACGTAGGCGCCCTTGGTGTACATCACCTCGAAGCCGGACGGGCTGCGATGGGTCGAGGCGCGCCAGCCTTCGTCGACCGCCCCCGCGTCGTTGGGCGGCACGGCGTCGTTCATGTGGCGGTCGAAGATCTTCTTGCGGCCGTTGCGCCAGAAGCGGTCGTACTCCGCCTGGCCGCCGGAGAACTGCACGGCGAGGCCGGCCGAGAACTCGGCGAACCCCTCGGAGAGCCACTGATCGCGATAGGAGCCCCAGCCGACGAGGTGCCCCCACCACTGGTGCGACAGCTCGTGGAAGCAGACATCGTCGATGAAGTCGCTGGCCTGCGACAGGCCGAGCTCGGCGCGCTGGATGCTGGGGAGGAACGCCATGTAGGGGAGGAAGACGAGGCCCGGCCACGACTGGCCGTAATTCCACTCCGACTGCTGGGTGATGGCGATGCGGTGATCGGGAAGGGGGCCGAAGTAGGCGGCGAAGACGCGCTCCGCGAAGAGCGCCTGGGCGAATACCAGGGTGGTGAGCTTGTCGGTCTTGAGCAGGTGCCCCTCGGCCGCCGGCGCGCCGCCGGCGCCGCCGCCGCCCTCGTCTGGGTCGTAGCCGCCGCCGCCGACCGACGCCTGAGAGCCGAGGAACTGGTCGATCTGATAGACCACGTCGGGCGTCGTGGCGCCGGTGTAGACGTCGACCTCGAAACCCGATTTGGGGTCTTTCTGGGTCAGCTTCTTGAACTTTCCGAAGTTGAAGCCGGCGACGCGGATCGGCAGGTCGGTCGCCCAGGTCGACACCGCTTCGTTGCTCTCGACCTTCGAGCTCAGCAGGTTGCCGACCGACACCAGGTCGTTGCCCTTGGGGATGCGGTAGTGGAGCTCATAGGTCGCCGGGGTGCCGAAGGCGCCGAAGTTCGGGTACCAGCTGCTGCGGGCGCCGACGACGTAATTGCCCTCGCCGGCGTTGTGGAGGACGCCGGTACCGCGGTAGACGAGGCGGAGGTTGGCTGTCGCACCTTTGGCGAGCGGCTCGGGGAGGACGATCGCGGCGTCGGCGTCGGCGTCCTTGTCCTCCTGGATGAAGGTGGCCTCCTTCCAGTCCTCGTGGTCGACGGGCGAGACGCGGGCCGACTCGATGCGCAGGCGCGGCAGGAGGTCGATCGGCAGCACGCGGAGACCCGGCACGCGGGAGACGAACTGGATCGTCGTGGTGCCCGCGAGCTCGGGGTTGTCGGCGGCGGAGGTCGTCACCCGCGAGTCGACGACATAGTCGGTCGCCTCGGCGAGGAGCGCCGGCGGGTGGCGTGTGCGCGCCTCCTCCTCGCCGCGCAGGTGGGAGAGGTACCAGGTGCCGCCCTTCTTCTCGTCGATCACCTGCAGGATGGTCTCGCCGCCGCCCGCCTCGCTCATCCCCAGCGCCTCGGCGCCGCGCGGGTCGACCGCCGCGAGAGCCGGCGGATAGCGCTTGCCGTCGACGTAGGCGACGAAGACGCCGCCGGCGCCGGCCGGATTGAGCAGATCGCCGAGCAGGCGGCGCGGCACGTTGACGCCGAGATCCTTGCGCACCCGTCGGGTGGCGCGCTCGAGCGACGCCTGCGCCGGCGCGTTCGGCACCGCGGTCTTCACCGTCCCGGCGCGGCCGATCTCGCCGGCGGTGTCGTCGCCGAACCAGAGCACCAGATCCTCGAAGGTGTCGCTCAGCACCTCGAACTTCTCGCCCTCGCCGGTCTCGAGAGCGAGATGGCGGCGCTCCTCCTCCCGCGACGGCACCAGGCGATAGCTGCCGTGGCCGCGGAAGACCGCCCCGAGGGTGTGCCCGTCGACCGGGGCGAGCAGGTAGAAGGTGCCGGAGTCGAGCTGGAAGCGGAAGGCGTCGCGCGCGAGGACGAGCCCGGCGACGTCGACCGCGCGGCCGTCGAGCCGGGCGGCGCGGACAGCGGCGTAGGTGGGATCGACGGCATGGGCCGGCGCCGGCGCGGCGGGGGCAGCGGCAGCGCCGGCGAGCGACGGCAGCAGAGCGAGCGGGGCGAGCGACAGGCGGAACAGTCGACGCGGAGCCAGTGACATCGGGCCTCCTCCCGGAATAACACATTCTACAGCGCTGAAGTGCGGCGCCGGAAGGAGCCGGCCTGCGGGCACACGCCGTGCTACCCTCGATCGCAGCTGATGCTCACCGGCCTGCGGCGGATCCTCGACCGACGACACGACGAGCTGCTCGCCGAGGAGCGGCGGCGGCTCGCCGACCTGCAGGTGGCGCTCGCCGCGTTCGACGCCGCGGCGGAGGACCAGGCGACCCTCGCGGCGTCGGTCCGCCAGCTCGACGAGCTCTTCCTCTTGGTCGTCGCCGGCGAGTTCAACGCCGGCAAGAGCGCCTTCATCAACGCCCTCCTCGGCGAGCGCATCCTGGAGGAAGGGGTCACCCCGACGACCAGCCGCATCCACCTCCTCCGCCACGGGCCGGAGGTGGCGCGGACCTCGGAGCAGCCGGCGTTCGAGGTGGTGACGGCGCCGATCGAGCTCCTCCGCGACATCAACATCGTCGACACCCCCGGCACCAACGCCATCCACCGCGAGCACGAGGCGATCACCCGCGAGTTCGTGCCGCGCTCGGACCTCGTCCTCTTCGTCACCTCCGCCGACCGCCCGTTCACCGAGAGCGAGCGCGCCTTCCTCGCCGGCATCCGCGACTGGGGCAAGAAGATCGTCGTCGTCATCAACAAGGCGGACATCCTGGAGCCGGCGGAGGTGGAGACGGTCCGCCGCTTCGTCGCCGACAACGCCCGCGCCCTCCTCGGCGTCGAGCCGGCGGTCTTCGCCGTCTCCGCGCGCCAGGCGCAGAGGGCGAAGGCGGCCGGCGACGGCGACCTCCTCGCCGCGAGCGGCTTCGGCGCGCTCGAGCGGGCGGTGGTCGACACCCTGGACGAGGGCGAGCGGGTGCGCCTGAAGCTCGCCAATCCGCTGGGGGTGGGCGCCCACCTCGCCGGCCGCTACCTGGAGGTGATCGACGGGCGGCTCGAGCTCCTCAAGGAGGACGTCTCGACGCTCGACGACATCGAGCGCCAGCTGGCGCTCTATCGCGAGGACCTCGGGCGCGAGTTCCGCCTCCGCCTCTCGGACGTCGACAAGGTGCTCTACGAGCTCGAGAGCCGCGGCATCGCCTTCTTCGACGACACCATGCGCCTGGCGCGGGTGATCGATCTCCTCAACCGCAGCCGGATCAAGGCCGAGTTCGCGCAGAAGGTGGTGGCGGACGTGCCGCAGCGGATCGAGCGGCGGGTGCAGGAGGTGATCGACTGGCTGGTGGCGGCGGACCTCCGCCAGTGGCAGGCGGTCAACGGACATCTCGACAAGCGGCGCCACCGCCACGCCGACCGCATCGTCGGCCGGACCGGGACGGCCTTCGACTACGACCGCGACCGGCTCCTCGACAGCGTCGGCCGCGAGGCGCAGCGCTCGCTCGAGACCTTCGACCGCGAGGCCGAGGCGACGCGGCTCGCCGACTCGGTGCAGGCGGCGGTCGCCGGCACCGCGATCGTCGAGATCGGCGCCATCGGCCTCGGCGCCATCCTCACCCACCTCGCCGTCACCGCCGCCGCCGACCTGACGGGGATCCTCGCCGCCGGCACCCTCGCAGCCCTCGGCCTCTTCATCATCCCCAACCGCCGGGCGGCGGCGAAGCGCGAGCTGCGGGCGAAGATCGCCGCCCTCCGCGAGGATCTCATGCGGGCGCTCACCAGCCAGTTCGACCGCGAGGTCGAGCGCAGCCTCGGCCGCCTCCACGAGGCCGTCGCGCCCTACGACCGCTTCGTCCGCGCCGAGCGCGGCCAGCTTGCCACGGCGCGCCAGGCGATCGGCGGCGTGGCAGCCGACCTCGCGACCCTGCGGCAGCGGATCGCCGAGCCGTAGCGCCCGGCGTCGGGGGCACCGCCGCGCGGCTAGCTGTCCGGGGCGACGGCCTGGGGTGCGGGGACCGGCGCGAGCATGGCGCGCAGGGTGGCGATGTGGCGTTCGGCGTCGGAGACGCGCTCCAGGTAGCGCTCCTCCAGCCGCGTCAGACCTTTGAGGTGCATGCGTCTCGCCATGCTGCGGGCGAGGTCGGCGTTCTCCTCGAAGGAGCGGAGGGCGGCCCACAGCGTGTCGTCGGTCCGCCGCGTCTGCTGATCCACCAGCGTCTCGGGCGAGAAGGCGTGGCCGGTGCGGCAGCGGAAGCGCAGGAGGTCGCGGTCGCGGGTCTCCCACAGCGCGCCGCCGCAGTCCGGGCAGGTGAAGCCGGAGGGGACGCCCAGCTCCTGCCCCGACTCCCCCAGGAGCTCGGCAGAGACCTCCGCCGGCCGTGGCCGCGCCGGCGGCTCGTCGGAGACCGCCTCGCCGACCAAGCGGACGAGGAGCGGGGGTATCTCGGCGAGGCGCACGATGTGATCAACCTCGACGTTCGCGATCGCGCTCCGCGGCATGCCGGGATAGTCGGCCTCCTCCGGATCCTGGACGACGGCGAGACCTCCCCGCTCCTTGATCGCCAGGAGGCCCGCCGTTCCGTCGTCGAGGTTGCCGGTCAGCAGCACCCCCACCACCCGGCGGCCGTAGGACTGCGCGGCGGAGCGGAAGAGGGCGTCGACGGCGGGCCGGTGCCTGTTCTCCCGCGGCCCCCTCTCGAGCAGCAGCCGGCCGTTGCCGACCAGCAGGTGGAGGTCGGGCGGCGCGACGTAGATCCGCCCCTTGCGGATCGGCTCGCCGGGCACCGGATGCCCTGCCGGCAGCGCGCCCGAGCGGGTGAGGATCTGGGGGAGCGCGCTGTACTCGCCACCCATGTGGAGGGCGACGAAGACGGCGGCCGGCAGGTCGACCGGCAGGCCCTCGACGACCTTCCCCAGCGCCTCGACGCCGCCCGCCGAGGCGCCGAGGACGACGATGTCGTGCCCGGCCACTACCCGCTCCCCCGCGCCGACGGCTCCGCGGACATGGGATCGCGGCTCTCCAGCCCGCTGTCGAGCGCCGCGCGGACGGCGCGCAGGAACTGGACGGGCGGAAAGGGCTTCTGGAGGAAGAACCGGCGGTCGAGCTGGCCGATCTCGGCGATCGAGTCCTCCGGGTAGCCCGACATGTAGAGCACGCGGATCCCGGGGCGCTCGGCGACCAGCTTTTCGGCGAGCTGGAGGCCGCTCATCCCCTGCATGACGATGTCGGTGACGAGAAGATCGATGGCGCCTTCGTGCTCGGCACCCCGGCGCAGGGCCTCCATCCCGTCCGCCGCGGTGAGGACGCGGTATCCCTGGTTCTCCAGCACCTCCGACGCCGCCTGGCGGATGCTCGACTCGTCCTCGACCAGCAGGACGACCTCCGTCCCCCTCGTCTCGTCCCGCGCCGACGGACGCGGCTCGACCGACTCGGGCATCCGCGTCGCCGCTGGCAGGTAGACCTCGAAGCGGGCCCCCTCGCCGGGCGCGCTCTCCACCCGGATGCCCGCCCCGCTCTGCTGGACGATGCCATACGCCGTGGCGAGCCCGAGACCGGTGCCCTTGCCGCGCTCCTTGGTGGTGAAGAAGGGCTCGAAGATGCGATTCATCACCTCGGGCGACATGCCGACCCCGTTGTCCGTCACGGCGAGGCGGACATAGAGCCCGGGCACCAGGTCGGCGATCGGCGGCGCGCCGTCGTCGACGCGGATCGCCTCCGTCTCGACCGTGCAGCGGCCGCCCTCGGGCATCGCGTCGCGAGCGTTGACGAAGAGGTTCAGCAGCACCTGCTCGAGCTGGGCGAGGTCGAAGTAGACGGCGCCGGCGCCGGGGGAGAGCCGGAGGTCCAGCTCGATGCGCTCCCCGATCAGCTCGCTGACCATCGGCTCCATGGCGGCGACGACCTGGTTGAGGTCGAGCGCCTGCGGCTGGAGCACCTGCCGGCGGCTGAAGGCGAGGAGCTGGCTGGCGAGCGCCGCCGCCCGCTCGCCGGTGCCGCGGATCTCGTCGACGTGGCGCAGCAGCGAGCGGTCGCCCCCCTGCCGGCCGATGCCCTCGGCGAGCAGGTCGACGTGGAAGGCGACGGCGGCGAGCAGGTTGTTGAACGAGTGGGCGATGCCGCCGGCGAGGCGTCCGATCGCCTCCAGGCGCTGGGCATGGCGCAGGCGCTCCTCGCTCTCGCGCAGAGCCGCCTCCGTCTGCTTGACGCTGGAGACGTCGCGCACGGCCCAGAGGAGGATGGACGGCTCCGCCGCCGCCACCTCCTGGCGGCTCACCGCCACCACCGCGGGGACCGGCGAGCGCCGGCGCGGGCAGAGCTCCACCTCCCAGTCGGCGACCTGATTCCCCTCGCGGAGGCGGGTGAGGAGCTGCCGGAAGCGGGCGACGTCGCGGCGGGCGACGAAGACCGCGAGCGGCTTGCGGCGGATCGCTTCGGCGGTCACCTGCAGGAGGTCGAGGGCCGTCCGGTTGGCCTCGACGATGGTGCCGTCGAGGTCGGTCGCCAGATAGCCGTAGGGCGCCAGATGGAAGAGGTTGCGGTAGCGCTGGCGCTCGCTCTCCAGGGCCGCCCGCGCGGCGATCAGCTCCTCGGCCTGGCTCGCCAACGCCTCATCGGCGACCTCCACCTCCTCCAAGGCGGCCTTGAGCTGGCCGAGCTGGTCCGCCAGCTGCGGGCTGGGCAGGCCGCCGGCGCTCAGCTCGGTCTCGAAGACCCTCAGCCGCTCGCGGAAGGCTCTCAGCTGGCCCTGAACCGGGGGCTCGTCGGAGCGTGGGCCGCTACCGCTCACCGCACGCCACCTCCTTCAGCGCTCCTGTCCGCGCCGAATCTCCTCCATGAGGACGAGCACCCTGCTGCCGCCCGTCGTCCCGTCGAGCCGCCGGCAGCTGACCCGGCACTGGATCGGCCGGCCGCGACGGTCGACGCCGTCGAGGCTCACCGCTGCGGCGGGCAGCTCCTTGTCGAGGTTGTCGAGGATGATCGGGCGCAGGGGCGCGAGCGGGATGCCGAGCTCGAGACTGAAGAACGGCGTGCCGACGACCTCGTCGCTGCGCAGGCCCCAGAGGGCCTCCGCCCGCCGGCTCCACAGCGACACCGAGAGGTCGCCGTCGAGCACCACCACCGCGTCCGCCAGCCGGCCGAGGATGGAATCGACCAGGTCGTTCATCCGGTTGAGGTCGTCGGCGCTCTGGTGGAGCTGGTCGTTGATCGTGCGCAGCTCCTCGTTGGTCGACTGGAGCTCCTCGTTCATCGTCTCCAGCTCCTCGTTCGCCGACTGCAGCTCCTCGTTCGTCGTCTCCAGCTCCTCGACCGTCGACTGCAGCTCCTCGTTGGTCGTCTCCAGCTCCTCGTTGGCCGACTGCAGCTCCTCGGAGGCGGCCTCGAGCTCCTGGTTGGTACGCTCCAGCTCGCGCTTGAGCACCCTCGACTGCGTGAGGTCGATAAAAGCGATGCTCGTGCCGCGCACCTCACCGCCCTCGTCGAAGATCGGCGCCGCCTGGACCTCCATCTCCAGGCTCTCGCCGAGCCCCGCCGGCCAGGCGATGTCGTCGATGCGGACGCTCGCCCGGGTGGCGGAGACCTCGTCGATCGCCGAGCGCAGGTCGACTGGCCGGTAGGACACCTCGAGGTCGTGGAGCAGGCGCCCGAGGTCGGACTTCCCCAGCCGGAACAGCCGCCGGGCCCGCTCGTTGGCCAAGACAAGGTAGCCGTCGCGGTCGACCACCAGCTGCGCCACCGGGCCGCTCTCGAAGGTCGCTTCCCGCAGCTTCCCCTGGCGCACGGCCTGGGACTCGACCGGGCCGGCGACCCCGTTGATGGCGAGGAGCCGGTCGCGCAGGCTGTTGTTGAGGGTGCGCTGGAACATCCGATGCTTGAGGTCGAGGGGCCGGAAGCTCTCGCTGCGGGAGAGCAGCGTCTCGGCCTTGCCGAGGAATAGATAGCCGTTGGGCGCCACCGCGAAATGGAAGCGGGCGAGGATCTTGGCCTGGGTTTCGGAGTTGAAGTACATCAGCGTGTTGCGGCAGACGAGGAGCTCGACCCGGGAGATCGCGGCGTCCTGGACCAGGTCGTGGCGCCCGAAGATCAATGACCGCCTGAGATCACTGCGAAAGACGTGCCGGCCGCGGAGGGGCTCGAAATACCGCGCCAGGAGATCGGGCGGGACGTCGGCCACCTGGTGGTCGTCGTAGCTCGCCTGGCGCGCCTGCGCCAGGGCCTCCTCGTCTGCATCCGTGGCATAGATCTTCACCCGCCGCCGGTAGACCTCGTCGCCAAGGCTCTCGGCGAGGAGCATGGCGATGCTGTAGGCCTCCTGCCCGCTGGCGCAGCCGGCGCTCCAGACGCGGATCGCGCCGTCGCCCTCCTTGTCCTGAATCACCCGCGGCAGGACCTGCTCGGCCAGGAAGCGCCAGGCCTCGGAGTCGCGGAAGAAGCCGGTGACGTTGATGAGGACGGTGTTGAACAGCGGGCCGAACTCGTCGGGATGCACCTCCAGGTAGTCGATGTAGTCCCCGTACGTTGCGGTCCCCACGTCGGTCATCCGCTTGCGCACCCGCCGCATGAGGCTCGACATCTTGTAGCCGCTGAAGTCGAAGCTGCGGTTGACGCGCAGGTAGTCGAGGAGGCGCGCGAACTCCGGGCCCTCGGTTTCCTTCATGCTCTCTCCCCGCCGTGGATGAGGTCGACCAGGGCGCCGGCGATCGCGGCGAGCGGCAGCACGCGGTCGACGGCGCCGGTCTTGATCGCGGCACCGGGCATGCCGAAGAACTCCGACGTCTCCTCGTCCTGGGCGAGGACCGTGCCGCCCTCCTCCTTGACGCAGCGCACCCCGTCCGAGCCGTCGCTGCCCGTCCCCGAGAGGACGACGGCGATCACCCGCGGACCGAAGCCGGCGGCGAGCGACGAGAAGAGGAGGTCGGCCGAAGGCCGGACGTGATGGACCAGGGCGGCGTCGGAGAGCGAGAGGACTCCCAGCGGGCTGACCAGGAGGTGGCGGTCGGGGGGGGCGACATAGATCGTCCCCCCCGGATCACCTCGCCGCCCTGGGCCTGGCGCACATCGAGCGGCACGCGGCGCGAGAGGATCTCGGCCATCCAGCTGCGGTGGCGCGGGTCGAGGTGCTGGACGACGACGATGGGGGCGGGGAAGCCGGCGGGCAGGCCGGTGAGCACGCAGGAGAGCGCCGCGAGCCCTCCCGCCGACGCCGCCAGGGCGACGATTCGATAGGCCGGATCGTGAGAGGACGTCTCGGATTGAAGCAAAATTCCCGCCTTGGGCGACACGTCACGCTATCGAGTCTCCCGGCGAAAAGCAATCGCAGGATCGCTGTGAGCGCCGCGCCGAGGATCAGCCGGCGGCGCGCCGGCCGCGCTCGGGCTGGGCGGCGGCGATCACCCAGGCACAGCCGCACATCGCGAGCGCGACGAAGAGGCTCGTCCACTCATTGCCGTCGCGCGGCGCGCCGAGCGAGCGCGGGAGATGGAGGACGAGGACCCAGAGGAGGAACATGACGCCGAGGAGGGTGGCCGCCAGGCGGGCGAGGACGCCGGTCGCGATGCTGAGCGCCGCGGCGCAGAAGGCGGCGCCGACGAAGTAGGCCCAGAACACCCGGCCCGGCATCCACTCCGGCACCAGGGTCGCCACGAAGCGGCCGTAGAGGAAGTGCTGGGCGCCGAAGACGACGAGCGAGAGCGCGAAGAGCAGGCGGCCGGCGATCGCCAGGCCACCGGCCGGCGGGTCCCCCAGCGCGCGCCGGTCGGTCGAGAGAGCCGGCGCCGTCGCCAGCGCGCCGGCGAGCACCAGTGCGCCGCCGCACATCGCGACGAGCTCGAAGCCGCTCGTCCAGTGGGCGGGGTTGCGCACGGAGGCGACGAGCGATGGCCCGTCGAGGATGCAGGCGACGACGAAGGTCATGACGGCGAGGGCCGCCGCCGCCCGCGGCGCCCACGCCGCCGAGGCCAGGCCGAGCGCCAGGCCCAACAGGATGACGCCGAAGACGATCGCCACGGACTCTCCGGCGGGGGGCGGCCAGGGTGGGCCGATCGCCGGGAAGGTCGCCTTGGCGACATGGAGCAAGTACAGCATGGCGAATGCCGCGATCGCCACAGCGAACAGGATGCGGCCCGGCTGGCCCGATCGGATCACCGCTCTCTCCTCCCGCGAGGCGCAGCCGTGTTGCGCGCCCCGGACGGCTGGCATTCTAGTGTCGCCGATCGGCTGAAGCGAGGGCGGATGACAGGGGTCGGCGCGCCGGCGTCAACCGTGCCGGCGCCGGCAGGAGTCAGGGCGGCGGAGCGCCGGGAGGCGGCCGGCGGCCGTTGGCGAGCGCCGTCTCGATGGTCTGTCGGAGCTGCACGAAGTGGACCGGCTTGGTCAGGTAGTGGTCGAAGTCGGCGGCGAGGATGCGGTCGCGGTCCTCGCGCATGGCGAAGGCGGTGAGCGCGATCGCCGGCAGGTGCTGGAGCTCGCGGTTGGCGCGCACCTCGGCCAAGGTCGCGAAGCCGTCGAGCAGCGGCATCTGGAGGTCG
The DNA here is from genome assembly GCA_963755825.1 of uncultured Acidobacteriota bacterium. GTDB lineage: Bacteria > Acidobacteriota > Thermoanaerobaculia > Multivoradales > UBA5704 > DATBQN01. The sequence continues at coordinate 1,062,590 of CAVWLA010000003.1, forward strand.
AGGACGAGGAGATCGAAGGTCCGCGTGGCGAGGAAGGCCAGCGCCTCGAGGCCGTTCGCCGCCACCGCCACCTCGTAGCCCCAGCGGCCGAGCAGCTCGGTGAGCAGGACGGAGCTGGCGAGGTCGTCCTCGGCGACGAGGATCTGCTTCCTCACCGCCCGGCCGCCTCCAGGGCGGCATTGGCGGGGAGCCAGATCTCGGCGTCGACGGTGCGCTGGATCTCGCCCGCCACCACCTCGCGCCAGTCGCCGTCCGCCAGCCAGAGGAGGCGCGTCGGGCCGCTGAAGGCCTGCGTCTCGATGACGTCGGCGCCCTGCTTGGCGAGGAGGAGGACGGGGATCTGCGCCGTGGCCGGATTCGAGCGCAGGCGGACGATCGTCTGGTAGCCGTCGAGGTCGGGGAGGTGGAGGTCGAGGACGATCGCCTGCGGCCGCAGGTGGTCGGCGGTGTGCACGGCGTCCTTGCCGGCGGCGACCACCACCGGGCGGAAGCCGGCGGCGATCGCCGCCTCGGTGAGCAGCCGCTGGCGCTCCGGGTCGGCCTCGACGACGAGCACCACGCGCGGCGAGTCGAAGGGCTCGATCCGCCGCCGGCAGGCCTTCACCAGCAGCTCGTCGTCGGCGGGGAGGGCGAGGCAGCCGTGCGCCCCGCCGAGGAAGGCGCGCCGCTTGCTCGCCACGTCCGGCGCCAGGGCGAGGACGAGCGGCCGGACGGGGCGCCGGCTCGCCCGCAGCTCGGCGAGGAGCCGCCAGCCGCAGGCGCCGCTGCCGGCGAGATCGAGGATCGCCAGCTGCGGCTGGCTGGCGTCGGCCTGCGGCAGCGCGGCGCCGGCGCAGGGGACGGCGCGGACGCTGAAGCGCTGGCGCTGGAGGACCGCGACCCAGCGCGTCCGCGACGCCTCGTCGTCGCTGAAGAGGAGGATCGCCGGCTCGCCGCCGGCGCGCTGGGCGCGCGGCAGGCTGGGCGGGTTGGGCGGCGGCGCGGCGGCCGGCTCGCCGCGCTCCGGCAGCATGACGACAAAGGTGGTGTCGGCGAGCGGCGAGCTCTCCACCCAGACCTTGCCGCCGTGCTGCTCGACCAGCCGGCGGACGATGGCGAGCCCGAGGCCGGTGCCCTCGCGCGCCTCGGCGCGGCCGCGCGCCTGCTGGAACTCGTCGAAGATCGCCTCCTGGTCGGCCGGCTCGACGAGCGAGCCGGTGTTGCTGACGGCGAGGAGCGAGAAACCCTCCTCGCTCTCGCCGACGACCTTGATGGTGCCCTCGCCGGGGGTGAACTTGACGGCGTTGCTCAGCAGGTTGAAGAGGATCTGCTTGAAGTGCAGGCGGTCGGCGAAGACGGTGAGGCTCTCCGGCACGCTCTGCCCGAGGCGGATCCGCTTCTGCGCCGCGAGCGGCCCGACGGTGGAGAGCACCTCCGGCAGCAGGGCCGCCACGCGCAGCTCCTCCGGCGACAGCTTGAGCCGCCCCGCCTCGATCTTCGAGAGATCGAGGATGTCGTTGATCAGCCGCAGCAGGTGCTCGGCGGACTTGCGCACGAAGCCCAGGTAGAAGGTCTGCTGCTCGACGAGCGGCTGCAGGGGATCCTCCGCCAGCAGCTCGGAGAAGCCGAGGATGGCGTTGAGCGGCGTGCGCAGCTCGTGGCTCATGGTGGCCAGGAACTCGCTCTTCAGGCGGTTGGCGCGCACCGCCTCCTTGCGGTTGAGCTCGAGCTCCAGGTTCTGGTGCTGGATGCGGTCGAGATAGGCCCGCCGCTGCTCCTCGAGCGCCCGCCGCTGGGTGACGTCGCGGAAGAACCCCTGGCAGGAGACGAAGCGGCCGTCCTCGAAGCTCGAGCTGACGGTGCCCTGCACGTGCACCTCGCGGCCGTCGCGGGCGACGAAGACCGTCTCCACGGCGCCGGAGACGTCGCCGGCCCGCAGCCGCTCGAAGAGCGTGCCGCAGTGCTCGAGCTCGCGGCTGGCCACGAAGTCCTGGAAGCGCAGCGCCCGCGCCTCCTTCGCCGAGTAGCCCAGCGTCTCCCGCCACTGCCGGTTGACGTACTCCAGCCGCCCCTCGGCATCGAGGCTCTGGATGAGGTCTCCCGACGCCTCGAGGAAGCGGCGGAAGCGGCGCTCGCTGACGGCGACGGCGTTGCGCGCCTGCCACGACTCGGTGACGTCGAAGGCGAAGCCGAGCACGTAGGGCGCCGCGGCGGCGGGCGAGTGCAGCACGTTGCGGTACATCCAGAGCCGCTTCTCGCCGTCGCGCGCGGCGAGCCGCATCACCCCCTCGGCCTGGCCGCCGCGGCGGATGCTCTCGAGATAGGCGGCGAGGCCGCCGCGGACGGCCGGCGCCAGGAAGTCGGCGAGGCTCCTGCCGACGAGCTCCGCGGGCGTCGCGCCGAGGGCGCCGGCGGCGGCGGGGTTGACGCTCAGCAGCCGCCCGTCGAGGTCGTGGGTGCAGAGGAAACCGAGGCCGTTCTCGAAGATGTTGCGGTAGCGCGCCTCGCTCTCGCGGAGCGCCTCGGCGGCGACGCGCAGGGCGCTCTCCGCCGCCAGGCGGGGGGTGATGTCGAGGGCGATCCCCTCGAGGATCTCGACGCCGTCGGCGCCGCGCTCCCAGGAGATGCTCTCGTGCACCGTGATGACCTCGCCGTTGCGGCGCCGCAGCCTGGTCTCGACGTTGTCGAGGCGGCCGTCGCGGCGCAGAGCGGCGAGCAGCCGGTGGCGGTCCTCGGGCACCGGCAGCAGCGACTCGAAGGGGGTGGCGAGCGCCTCCTCGCGGCTGGCGAAGCCGAGGAGAAGGAGGAAGCTCTCGTTGCAGTCGAGGAAGCGGCCGTCCGCCGTGCTCAGATAGCTCGCCGCGGGGTTGCGCAGGAAGAGCCGGCGGAAGCTCTCCTCGGCCTGCGCCCGCGCCTCCTCGGCGTCGCGGCGGGCGGTGACGTCGACCAGCGAGCCGGCGATGCCGTGCGGCTCGGGGGCCCGCCGCGGCCAGGCCGAGCCCTCGACGTAGAGGAGCCGGCCGCCGCGCGCCACCAGCGCCGTGGCGAAGCTCGGCACCGACGAGCCGGCGAGGATCTTCGCCTCGAGGTCGCGCCAGGCGGCGAGCCCGTCGGCGGCGAGCAGGTCGGCGAAGCGCATCGTCTCGAGCTCGCCCTCCGAGCAGCCGACGACCTCCAGCCAGCGGCTGTTGAACCTCTCGAAGCGCCCGTCGGCCCCGAGGGCGAAGACGAGGAGGGGGAGCTCGTCGGTGGGCAGCGAGCCGCTGTCGGCGGTCGCCGCCTGCCGCGGCGACGCCCCCTCGCCCGCACCCCCGGAGGCGGCCCGCCACGCCCCGCGGGCGAGCCGCCGCGCTCGCAGCGCCTCGCCGGCGAGGAGAGCGCAGGTGAGGGCGAGGCAGGCCAAGCCGACGAGCTCGAGCAGGGGGCGGGAGCCGCCGCCGGCAGGCCAGCGCGCCCAGGCTTCGCAGACGAGCGCCGCCGCGGCCGCCGCGAGGGTGGTGCCGCGCCACCGCCACCGGCGGTCGCCGGCGGCCGCGGACAGGCGATCGTCCCGGCGGCTCACGGCTCCATGGGGTCCGGGTTGTCGAGCCGGCCGTCCGCCAGCATGCGGCAGAGGCCGGCGAAGCCCACCGGGTCGAGCAGATGGCGCATCATCTCCGCCTCCATGATGGCGAGCGCGGTCGACGGCGTCATGGCGGCGCGATATGGGCGGCTCGAGGTCAGCGCGTCGTAGATGTCGACCACCTGCAGGATGCGGGCCGCGCGCGGGATCTGGTGGCCGCGCAGGCGATCCGGGTAGCCCGAGCCGTCGATCCTCTCATGATGATGGCGGATGATCGGCAGCACCGGCTTGAGCGACGGCAGCGGTTGGCAGATCCGCTCGCCGATCACCGGGTGGCGCTCCATCACCTGCCGCTCGGCGACCGTCAGCGGTCCGCTCTTCAGCAGGATGGTGTCGGGGATGCTGACCTTGCCGATGTCGTGCAGCATTCCGGCGCGGCGGAGGGCGTGGACCTCGAGCTCGTCGAGGCCGAGCTGCCGGCCGAGCCGGGAGCCGAGCGTGGCGAGGCGGTGGCAGTGCCCGGCGGTCGAGGCGTCGCGGCTCTCCACCGCCAGCGCCAGGCTCATCAGCACCTTCTCGGCGGCTTCGAGCTCGGCGACACCGCCGGCCGGCTCGACCACCGGAGCGGCATCGCGGAACGCCGGCTCCGCCGGCGGCGCCGGAGCCTGGGGCTCGCTGGCGCGGCGCGGTGACAGTGGACGATCGTCGGCTCGATCCGGCATGAGATCCATCAGCAGCGTGCCCGCGGCGGCGGGCCGCCGCCGGTCTGGCGGCGGCGGATATAATCCAGCGCATCAAGATCTTCCCAAATTTCTCTCGAGGCGGGCGCATGAGCTTTCGGGTGCTGACGGTCGACGATGATCCGGCCAACCTGATGAAGGTGGAGAGGGCGCTCGCCAAGGCGGGCTTCGAGGTGTGGGCGGCGGCCTCCGGCGAGGAGGCCATGGCGAGCCTGCGGCGCAAGGGCCTCCCCCACTTGGCGGTGATCGACCTGCTGATGCCGGGCATGGGCGGCCTCGACCTCTGCCACCAGATCAAGGAATGGACCGACGTGCCGCTCATCATCCTCACCTCGGTCGACGCCAAGGACACCGTCGTCGACGCCATCGAGCGCTTCGCCGAGGACTACATCGTCAAGCCCTTCGACCCCCGCGAGCTGGTGGCCCGCGCCACGCGCGTGCTGCGCCGGATGGGCGAGTTCGCCTACCTGCTGGAGCCGGTGACCAGGGTGGACGGCCGGCTGAGCGTCGATTTCGTCCACCAGCGCGCCGTCCTCGACGGCCGCGAGGTCGAGCTCGGACCGATCGAGGGCAAGCTCCTCTATCTGCTGATGAAGGGAGCCGGCCGGCCGCAGACCAACGCCCATCTGCTGGGCCGCATCTGGCCGAACCAGGAGGTCTTCGAAGACACCCTGCGGGTGCACATCCACCGCCTGCGCCGCAAGATCGAGCCGCAGCCGCAGAGCCCGCAGTATGTCGTCACCGAGCGCGGCATCGGCTACTCGTTCCCCGCTCCCCGCGCGGTCGGCGGCGGCTCGCTCGCGTGACGCCGAAGAGAATCGATCTATTTTTTTCATGGCGATTTGTCGTCTCGTACCAGGAGCCAGCGGACGGCTGCAGGATACGCTCGGGCGCCTTACGTCTCTCATTACACCGGCGGCCCCTCCGCGGCCCTGTAATTCTCGCTGTAACCTGGCGTGTGCGAGGATCCGCCATCATCTCGTGGAACGCTCTCTCATGACCCCAATTTCCCGCCTCGCCGAGAGCCCGCCGACCGTGTGGTCGAGCGCCGCGGCATGAGCCAGGACATCCCTCTCCTCGCGCCGGACTCGGTGCGCCAGCTGCGCGAGCTGGGCGGCGAGGAGCTGCTCCGGCGCATGGTCGTGCTGCTCCTCGAGCTCACCCCGCAGCGCTTGAGCGTCCTCGCCGAGGCGATCCGCCACGAGGATCTGGCGGCGGCCCGCCTGGCGGCGCACGCGCTCTGCTCGACCGCCGGCGCCGTCGGCGCCCTGCAGCTCCTCGACGCCGCCCGCCTCATCGAAGCGGCGTCGACGATCGCGCGGGCGCAGGTCGTCGCCGCCATCCTGGAGGCCGAGTGGCACCGCCTCGAGGCGCCCCTCGGCCGCTGGCTGGCCGGGCCGGGAGCCGCCGAGTGACGGACTCGATCGCCGCCGCCGGCCTCGCGGCGCAGGGCGCGGCGGGCAACGCGGCGCGCCGCGTGCTCATCGTCGACGACGACCCCGCCGTCCTCCTCCTGGTCACCGAGCTCCTGCGCTCCGATCCCATCTTCTTCGACCCGCTGGGGGTGGGCAGCGGCGAGGCGGCGCTGCAGCTCCTCGCCGGCGACGCCCCCTTCGACTGCCTCCTCGCCGACATCGTCCTGCCGGGGATGGATGGCGTCGAGCTGCTGCTGTCGGCGAAGCGGCTGCGGCCCGGCCTGAAGATCGTCGCCATGACCTCGTCGCCGACCGACGAGCTCGAGCGGGCGGTGCTCGAGAACGGCGCCAGCCGCCTCCTCGTCAAGCCGCTCGACTTGGGCGACCTGGTGGCGAGCGTCGCCATCGACAAGCCGGGCTCGCTGGTGCACCTGGAGGGAGACCTCGAGCTGCTCGACGTCTGCCGCCTCGCCGCCGCCTGCCAGGGCGACGGCGGGCTGCGCATCCGCACCGAGCGGCACGAGGGGACCCTCGCCTATCGCGGCGCCAAGCTCGTCCATGCCGCGGCCGACGGCCTGGCCGGCGCCGCGGCCGTCGAGCGCCTGCAGGTCTGGGGCCGATGGCGGTTCACCTCGCTCTCGGCGCTCCAGGCGGCGCACCTGCCGGCCAACTGCGAGCTGCCGCTGCCGCTCGACGGGGGAGACGCGGCGCGGGGCGGCGCCCGGGCCGCCGGCAGCCTGCGCGGGCTGACGCTGCGCCACCTGATCGAATGGATGATGCGGAGCCGGCAGACGGCAACCCTCAAGCTCACCTCGCACCGCCGCTCCGGCACCCTCTCCTTCGCGGCGGGGAAGATCTCCGGCGCCGAGACCGCCGGCCGCGAAGGGGGGCAGGCCGCCGCCGAGATCCTCGGCTGGGAGGATCTGCGCGTGGCGCTCTTCCGCTCGCCGGCGGCGCCGTCGAACCGGGCCGCGGCGCCCGGTCGCCGCGGCGCGCCCGGCGACGTCACCGAGCCCAGCGAGGAGAAGAGCGGGCTCGCGGCATCGGTCGACCGCTTCTGTGCCGAGGTCGAGGGGTTCCTCGCCACCAGCGTCGTGCGGCGGTCGGACGGCTCGCCGGTCGGCATCCGCTCGCTCGACGCCGGCTTCGACTCCACGGCGGCCGCCGGCTTCTACGCGCGCGTCGTCGACAGCCACCTCAAGGCCGTCGTCCGCCTCGGCATGGGCGCCGCCTGGGGGGCGACCGAGGACATCCTCATCACCACCGAGAGGGCCTACCTCCTCATCCGCCTGCTCGGCGACGGCCACCTGCACTGGCTCGCCGTGGCGAGCGACGCCAACCCCGCCCTCTGCCGCCTGCTGATGCGCAAGCACGAGGAATCGCTGCTCGCCGGCCTGGCCGATCTCGGCGAGATCCCCGGCGACTAGCGGGCTGGACCGGATGGATCATCCGGGGGTGGCGCCTCCCCCGACCTGGCCCTCGAAGCCCGTCGCCTCAGACGCCGGTCAAGATCGCCGACCGGGCTGTCGCCGCGGCGGCGGAGTGGCCGTCGTCGGCGGCCGGCAGGGCGAGCGCGGCGAGCAGCGCTTCGAAGGACGGCCGGTGCGCGCCGCGCAGCGGCGCCAACAGCGGCTGGATCTCGCGCCGCAGGAGATCGGCGTCGCTCGCCGCGAGCTCGTCCGCCGACGGCTCCCAGCCCGGCGGCGGCAGCAGGCCGATGTACGCCGCCCGGCCCTGCAGGTCGCCGACCACCGCCAGCTTGCAGGGCAGCGCCGGCGCCGAGCGGAAGGCGGCCCGCGCCTCGAGGAGCCGCAGGGCGGCGAGCCGCAGCTGCTCGGCGAGGGCGGCGGGCTCGGTGGAGGCGGCGTGGCGCAGCGCCGCGGCGATGCGGCGGAGGAGGGATTCCTCGGCGCGCACCACCTGCCAGAGCCGCCACGAGCCCCAGCCGGTCTCCGTCAGCGCCAGGCAGCGATACGGCGACAGCCGCTCGAAGCCGCCGCCGTGGCTGTGCGCCCACAGCAGGAGCATCCGCTTGGCGTCGTCGAGGTTGGAGAACTCGAGCTCGGCCGCGGAATGGAAATGCCAGTGGCCGCTCCGCACGCGCCACGAGCCGTCGCCGCTCCGCCGCGGCACGGCGCCCGGAGCGGCGGCGGAATGGAGGAGCATGCGGCCGTCGATCGGCGGCCACACCCGGCCGCTGGGAGCGTCGCTGTCCGGCAGGCGGGGCGGCCGCAGCTCCTCGGCCGCCGGCTCCGCTCGGCTCCGCCGGGCCTCCGCGGCCACCGTCGGGGTTTGAGCCGCAGGGGATGGTGCCGCAGGGGCGAGGGAGACAGCGGACACCGCCGCGGGCGGCGCGCCCTCCTCCGCCGCCTGCAGCCAGGCGAGCAGGCTGGCGGGGGAATCGGTGGCGCCGGGAGCGGCCGCCAGGTTGCCCTGCGCGCGCTGCTCGCGGGCTCGATCGAGCGCCAGGCGGACGGCGAGCACGAACGCCTCGCGGATCCCCTGGCTCTCGGTGGCGACCGACTCGACGAGGGCGATGCCGTCGAGACCGAGCGCCGCACGGAGCGCCGGGAGCGGCATGACGCCGGGCCGATCGCGATGATTCGCCTGCACCACGACGCCCGGGCGCGGCGCCGGCCGCGCGGCGAGGAGCGACCGCAGCTCGCGCAGGTGCTCCGCCGTCTCCCCCAGGCGCTCGGGGGCGCAGTCGGTGACGAAGACGGCGGCATCGGCATCGGCGAGGAGGGCGAGGCGGCGCGCCGAGAGCTCGCGCTGCCCGGGCACGCTCAGGATCTGGCAGCGGATGGGGATGCCGTCGAAGTTGCCGCCGATGTAGTCCAGCCAGTCGAAATAGAGGGTGCGCTCGTCGGCCACCGCCGGCGAGAAGACCGCGCGCGCCATGCCGCGGGCGAGCGCCGCGAGGCTGGTCGTCTTGCCCGAGCGCGGCGGCCCGTCGTAGACCAGCCGGATGACCAGCGCGTCGCCCTCCGGCGTCATCCTCGCCATGTCGAGCCCTCCTCGGCGAGAGCGGGCACCAGCCGATGCAGCGCCAGGTGGAGCGCCGCGATGCCCACCCGCGCCGGGTCGGCGATCACCGCCAGGAGCACCTCCGGGCGCACCAGCCGGACGACGACCAGCAGGTCGGCGAAGGTCAGCACGATCTCCTCCAGGGCGGAGCGCCGGCCGGTCGCCGTGCGCAGCGCCAGCTCGGCGTCGGCGAGCCCGCGGACCGCCTCGCAGAGCGGCGCGGCGTCGAACGTCTCCCCCGCCGCATGGCAGACGGCGAGCGGCGCGCCGGAGGCGAGGTCGAGGACGATGGCGCCGCGCACGCCGTCGAGCTCGCGGACGAGGGTCTCGATCGAGGTCTCCGGCCGACCGCCGTCGCCGGCACCCGCATCGGCCTCGGCTCCGGCTCCGGCGACAGCTCCGGCTCCAGCTCTGGTGGCGGCGGCGTGCGAGGTCTCGTCGCGGCGGCGCATCGACTCGAGGAGGATGAAGGTGAGCGGCGCGTTGATCGAGCGCGGCGGCGGTGCGGAGAGCGCCCGTGTCTCGATGGCGGCGCGGTCCCAGCCGAGGACGAGGATCGCCGCCGCCTCGCCGCGCAGGCCGTCGAGCTCGGCGTCGCAGAGCTCGCCGGCGACGAAGGAGAGGATGCCGTGGCGGCCATCGGCGCGCACTTCGAGGGCGCAGGTCTCCCGCTCGATGGCGATCATCTGAACGAAGGCCGCCGGGGCCACGTTCTGCAGATGTCCCCAGACCGAGCGGTTGGCCATTCCCGTGCGCATCGTGAGATGCCCCCCACCGCGAGCGTGAAAAAAAGGGCCGGCAGCGAAGGGCTCGCCCCGGCCGAGCTGATCGACGGTACCCCCCCGATCGAAGCCGGCGGTCGGGTGGGTCGCCGTCCCCCACCGCCCCCGCCGGCGGCGATGTTCTAGCGCAGCGCCGGGGTGTGCTTGGCGACCGCCGTGCGCAGGATGGCGAGGTTGGTCGCCTCGCGCTCGGCGGCGAGATAGAGGAACACGTCCGGCGAGATCATCTTGATCATGTGGATCTGGTCCGACAGTGTCAGCAGCATGTCCTCGAGCGTGGACTTGAGGTTGAGCGCGCGCATGATCTTGAGCTTCTGCTTGACCAGCTCGCTGTTGTAGGCGCTCGCCACGCTGAGGTCGAAATCCGAGCGCAGCGACTTGGCGCCGAGGGTGAGGCCGGACTCCATGTCCACCAGCGAGGCGGCGATGAAGCCGGACATATCGGCCGCGATTTTGTCGATGATTTCCACGATCTGCTTTTCAGTTGCCATGGTACGAAGGCTCCCTCGATCGGTTGTAAACGTTTTTGCGTCAGACCGCGAGGTCTTTTTCGCAATCGGCGAGGACGTGGCGCGCCATCGCCAGATTCGCCCGGTTCTTGTCCAGCACCAAATACAGGAAGAGGGCCTCGTTGACCTTCAGCAGGCGGATGAGGTGATATTGCCGGCTGAGGGTGATGAGGATGTCCTCGATCGAATCCTTGAGGTCGAGGCTCTTCATGGTCTTGCGCTTGGCGCGCACCACCTCGGTGTTGCCGGCGGCGGCGATCTCCAGGTTGAACCCCGAGCCGCCTCCCGCCTGCGCCAACACCATGCCGCTGTTGCTGTCGACCAGGCAGCAGCCGATCGCGCCATCGATTTCCATCAAACGGTCCAAGCTCGTCTTCGTCGTCGTCGACACCTTACACCTCCGCCGGTTGGCGCTCGAGGTCGCGGCTCGGCGGGCATTTGCAGGGCCGCGCCGCGATCGTCATTAATTCGCTGGAGCGCTCGTCGCGCTCCTTGCTGCTCAACTGGAGGGGAGTGTAGGCGGGTGATATTACACACGACATTACGTCGTGATGGGAGATCAATCGAAGATTCAAAAGCGGATAAATAAAACTGACGAATCCTCTGAAGCGCGGCGGCGGCCGCCTGGCAATCAAGCCGCCGCCTCCGCTCAGGCGCGGAGGAGCGGCATGCGGAAGGTGAAGCGCGTATCCTCGCGCGACGACGAGACGGCGAGGGTGCCGCGATGGGCGCCGGCGATCTCCGAGGCGATGTAGAGGCCGAGGCCGAGACCCGGCTGGCCCTGGCGGGCGGCGGGCCGCGAGAAGGGCTTGAACGGGTGGCCGACGGTGTCGGCCGGGATGGGCTCGCCGGCGTTGGCGACGGAGAGCTCGAAGCCGTCGGCGCCGAGGAACGAACGCCGCGGTACCGCGGCCACCTGCCGCTCTGCGGGTCAGCTCCGCCATCCTTTCACGATGGCCTGTAGCGGCCCAACCGGCGAGACCGCCGGCTCCGCCTGGCCGCGGAGCCCGCGTCTGTATCCCGGCGGATACTCCTTTGACCACCCCTCGGCCGGGTGCTAGAAACCGTCCACCACTCTCTCAAGGAGGAAGCCCGCATGGACGCGATCGAGAACAGCCAGCCGGTCGAGTACGCCACGGACACCACCACGGTCGGCACCTGCCCCACCTGCATCTCGGGGACGGACCCGATCATCAGCAAAACGGACGTCGCGATCCTCCAGGACCTCGACTAGCCGCGGCGGTGGAGACCCCGGCGGGGGCGCGCTCCGGCGCGCCTCCCGCCCGCACCGCACCTCATTCCCTTCCCCAGCCGCGAGCCCTCACCGCCATGCCCGTTCCTCCTCCCGCCGTGCCGCCGCCCGCCGCAGACCCGGACCGCCTCGCCGCCCTGCCGCGCCTCGGCGTCGGCCTCTCCTTCCAGGGGACGCTGCGCGACTACGTGCTCGAGAACCTCGACGACTTCGACTTCCTCGAGATCATCCCCGACACCTTCTGGACCGACCACGGCGCCGGCGCCGAGCCGCGCTACGTCGAGCGCGCCGACGCCCCCGGCTTCCTCGACCGGGTGGCCGAGCACCGCCCGCTGCTGGGCCACAGCATCGGCCTCTCGATCGGCAGCGCCGAGCGCTTCGACGAGGGCCATGTCGAGCAGATCGCCGCCTGGCAGCGGCGCCGCGGCTTTCCGTGGCACAGCGACCATCTCTCCTTCAACCGCCTGGAGCACCCCAGCGGCCACGCGATGGACGTCGGCTTCACCATGCCGGTGCCCTACGACGAGGAGGTGCTGGAGATGCTCGTCTCCCGCGTCGACGCGGTGCAGGCGCGGGTGCCGGTGCCCTTCCTGCTCGAGAACAACGTCTATTACTTCGCCATCCCCGAGCAGGACATGTCCGAGGCGGAGTTCTTGAACCGGCTGGCGGCGCGCACCGGCTGCGGCCTCCTCCTCGACCTCCACAACGTGCACGTCAACGCCACCAACCACGGCCTCGACCCCTGGCAGCTGCTGGGCGAGCTCGACCTCAGCCGCGTCGTCGAGCTCCACCTGGGCGGCGGCCTGACCATGGACGGCATGTACCTCGACGCTCACTCCGGCCCCTGCCCGCCCGAGGTGTGGACCATGCTCGGCGAGGTGCTGCCCCGCGCGCCGAACGCCAAGGCGGTCGTCTTCGAGGTGTTCGGCAACTACTTCCCCGATCCGGTCGGTCCCGAGGCCATCCGCGGCGAGCTGGCGAGGGCGCGGGAGGTCTTCGGCAGGTAGGCGATGTCGCTGCTCGCCTTTCAGCAGGCCCTCTCGGAGCTGGTGATGACGCCCGCCCTGCGCCGGCGGGTGGCGGAGGGCGGCGCCGGCGGCCAGGGCGGCGACGACGCGCTCGCCGCCTACGATCTTTCCGACCGGGAGCGCCGCCGGCTCGCGGCGCTCGCCCGCGACCCGGGCCTCAAGACCGGCACGACGATCCACCGCTCGTTCCGCCTCAGCATGCTCCTCAACACCCTCCCCCGCACCTGCAAGGTGCTGGCGCCGCAGGCGCTGCGCGAGCTGGTGCACGCCTACTGGAAGGGGACGGTGCCGCGGAGCATCCAGTACGTCCCCGAGGCGCGGCGCTTCGCCGAGTTCGCCCGCGAGCGCCTGCGCGCCGGGGCCGTCGCCGACAATCCCTACCTGGGCGAGGTGCTGGAGACGGAGCTCGCCATCCTCGCCCTCGCCGAGCGCGATCCCTGGTCGCCTCCGGTTGAGCCGGAGACGACCGCGCCAGCCTCCGCCGCCTCCGAGCCCGCGGGCGACGGCCCGGCGTCCTGGCGCCTCCACCCGAGCTGCCGCATGGTGCCGTTCCGCCACGACCCCGGCGCGGTGCTGCAGCCGCTCGCCGCCGGCGTGGCGCCTCCCGCCGACCTGGCGGAGGGCGAGCACCACTTCCTCCTGCTCTCCCGCGGCGGCGGCCGGGTGGACATGCGCCAGGTCGCGCGCGACGAGGGCAGGCTGCTCCAGGCATGCGCGGCGGCCGGCGACGCCGGGGCGCTCTCCTCGGATCTCCAATGCAGCACCGGTCTGGAGGCCGGGATCGCAGCGGCGGCCTTCGCTGCTGCCTGCCGCGCGGGGTGGGCGATCGGCGTCCCGCGAAGCCTGTCCAAGCCTGAGCGCTAGGAGTCTGCGCGACAGAAGCCGGGCGACCGCCGATCCCGGCGCGGCCCCAAGGAAAGTCGGTAATACCCGAGCGAAATCGGTTTTGACCCCAGGGAAGTCGGCTTGAGCCGAGGGAAAATCCATTTGAGGCGAGGAAAAACGATTTCGGCCAAAGGAAATTCGATTGCGGCCGAGGAAAAATGATTTCGGCCAAGGGAAATTCGGATGCGGCCGAGGAAAATCGGTTTCTCCGCGGGGATATTGAAATTACCCAGGCTCACGCCCCAAGGACAGGAACTCGTTAGCCCTCGCGCAAGACGACGGCCGGGTCGGCGCGGGCCGCCCGTCGGGCCGGCGGGAGAGCGGCGAGAAGGACCGCGACGAGGAGCACGAGCGGCGCGCCGAGGAGGGCGAGCGGATCGCGCGCCGAGACGCCAAAGAGGAGCGCCCCGAGGACCCGCCCCAGGAAGAGCGAGGCGAGGAGACCGGCCACGGCTCCGATCAGGGCCGGCGCCAGGGCCTGCCGCAGGGAGTGGACGAGGATGCGGCGCCGGGTCGCCCCCAGGGCCATGCGGATTCCCAGCTCCCGAGCCTGCTGCACGGCGGAGAAGGCGGCGGTGCCGTAGAGGCCGAGGACGGCGAGCAGCAGCGCGACGGCGGAGAGCACGAGGGCGAGGAGGCGGTGGAAGCGGCTCGGCGCGAGCGCCAGCGCGACGAGGTCGGCCAGCGGCCGCAGGCCGCCGGGCACAAGGTCCGGATCGATCGAGCGCAGGGCCAGCCTCAAGGGTGGAGCGAGAGAGGCCGGGTCGCCCTCGGTGCGCAGGACATAGGTCGCGAATCGCGTCGGCACCTGGGCGAGAGGCACGAAGAGCTCGGAACCGGGCTCGCTCGCCGGCCCCGCGTGACGGACGTCGCCGAGGACGCCGACCACCTCGCGGACGACGGTGGCGCCTGCCGCCGTCTGCAGGGTCACCCGATGCGGCAGCGGCGGCAGGCCGGGCCAGGCGGCGCGCGCGAAAGACTCGTTGACCAGGGCAACCGGCGGCGCTCCGTCGCGATCTCTCGCGTCGAAGAGACGGCCGGCGCGGAGCGGGATGCCCAGGGCGCTGAAGTAGCCCGGGCTCGCCGACCGGTAGCCCGCGGCGAGCGTGCGGCCGGTGCGGCCGAGGTGGCTGGCACCGCCAGTGTGGCCGATACCGTCGGGCTCGAGGCCGACGTCGCGGGAGAGATCGAAGAGACCCGAGAGCGGCAGGCTCGAGGTGGCGCCGAGAGCGCGCACGCGGGGAAGGGCGGCGAGCCGCTCGAGGAGGCGCCCGTGGGCCGCGCGCAGATCGGCCGGCCGGGCGTAGCGCTTCGCCGGCAGCTCGAGGCGCACGGTGAGCGCGCCCTCCGTCGTGAAGCCCAGAGGTACGCGGGCGAGCGCGGCGAGGCTCCTCGTGAGGAGACCGGTGCCGGTCAGGAGCGGCAGGCAGAGCGCTACCTCGGCGGCCACCACGAGCGCCAGGAGGCGTCCCGCCCGGCGGCCGCCGCGGACGCCGGCGCCGGCGCGGGAGGCCGCGTCGGCGAGGAGCGCGCCGGGGTCGGCCCTCGCCGTGGCGAGAGCGGGGCCGAGGCCGGCGAGGACGGCGGTCGCCAGGCAGGCCGCGAGGGCGAAGCCGAAGGCGCGGAGGTCGAGGCCGACCGCGGTATCGCGGGGCAGGCGCGGCCCGCTCGCGAGGAGCGCGCGGGCCCCCCAGACCCCGAGGAGGAGGCCAAGGGCACCCCCGGCGAGCGATGGCAGCAGGCTCTCGAGGAGGGCGCGGAGGACGAGGCGGGAGCGGGGAGCTCCCAGGGCGGAGCGGAGCGCGGTGTCGTGCTGCTGACGGGCGGCGCCCACCAGCAGCAGTCCGGCGGCGTCCGCGCAGGCGACGAGCAGCACGAGACCGGCGGCGCCGAGGAGGAGCAGCAGGCCGTGCGCCGCGGCGCCGGCGAGCTGGTCGCTCAGGGGAACCACCGCGACGCCGAGGCCACCGTCCTCGTCCGGGTGCTCGCGGGCGAGCCGCGCCGCGACGGCGCTCATCTCGGCCTGGGCCTGGGCCATGGAGACCCGCGGCCGCAGGCGGCCGAGGACGCGCAGGAAGCGCAGGCCCCGCGGGGCGGCCGCCGGCACCAGGCCGAGCGGTTTCCAGAGCTGGGTCGACTCTTCGAGATAGAGCGGCTCGGGGTGTGCGAAACCCGGCTCCAGGATGCCGACGACAGTGTAGGGCACCCCGTCGAGCTCGATCGCCTTCCCCACCAGGTGAGGATCGGCGGCGTAGCGATGCCGCCAGAGCTCGGCGCTGACGACGACGACGTCATGTCCCGATCGCTCCTCCTCGGGCAGGAACAGGCGGCCGCGGAGCGGTCGGGCACCGAGGGCGGCGAAGAAATCGCTCGAGACCATGGCGCCGAGGAGCTTCTCCGGCCGCTCGGTGCCGGTGAGCGAAGGGAACCAGACGCTGAAGGCCGCCAGGCGCGCGAACGAGCCGCTCCGCTCGCGCCAGTCGAGGAAGTCGGGCAGCGAGACGACGATGCGGTCGGCGCTGCCGTCCTCCGCGCGCTGCCAGAGCATGGCGAGACGCTCGGGAGCGGGGTACGGCAGCGGCCGCAGAAGGACGGCGTCGACGGCCGTCCAGGCGGCGGTCGACACCCCGACGCCGAGAGCAGTGGCGAGGATCAGCGGGATCGCGAGCGCCGGCGTGCGCGCCAGGCGCCGAAGGATCTCGAGCGCGTCGTTCCCCAGATTGAGCATCCGAGGACGAAGTCTAGTCGAGCATCTCGCGCGGCCGCGGGTCGGCGCCGTAGCCGGTATCTCTCCGCCTTGGGCTCGCTCAGCCGCACGATCGATTCCTGACGCTCACTCGGCGCGCGCGCTCCCCGGCCGATAGCTCCAGGGCTTGGCATCGACGGCGCCGTCGGCGAAGCGGGTGTCGGTGTACTCGGCGAACTCCACCTTGCGGTCGAGGATGCCCGCCTCCATCATGAGATCGCGCACCTTGTCGAAGTCGGGCTTGCGCGGCGCCAGGCGCGAATAGACGACGCGCTGGAGGTCGCGGGTGAGCGCCCAGCGCAGCAGCGCCGGCGGCTGGTTGTAGTAGTAGCGGGCGACGAAGTCCGACGCGGTGTCGCGGTTGTCGCGCCCGTGATCGAGCCAGAGCCCCGAGCGCGCGATGCCGTCGACCAGCTCCTGCACCGCCTCCGGCCGCTTGTCGATGACGTCCTGGCGGATCACCAGGACGCACGACATGTAGTCCGGCCAGTACTCGCGGGCCTGGAAGAGGATGCGGCCGTAGCCGCCGAGCTCGGCCTGCGACGGGAAGGGCTCGCCCATGGCGAAGGCGTCGATCGCCCCGACGGTGAGCGCCCCGGCGACGTCGGGCGGCGCCATCTCGACCACGTGCACGTCGCCGCGGCGGAGGCCGTTCTGCTGCAGGGCGCGCAGCACGATCAGGTTCTCGTCCGAGAAGCGGCTGGGGATGGCGACCGTCCGTCCGCGCAGATCGCGGACGGAGTGGACCGGCCCGTCCTTCCTCACCACCACCGAGCTGCCGTAGCGGTGGCCGAGATAGACGATCTTGATCGGCACCCCCTGCGAGCGCAGGGCGATCGCCATCGGCGCCACGATGAAGCCCGCCTGGATGCGGTTGGCGATCAGCGCCTCCTTGATCTCCGGGAAGCCCTGAAACCGCCGCGGCAGGAAGATCCGGCCGCGCGGCGAGAGGCGCGAGATGTAGTCGGTCACCGGGCAGGTGAGGTGGCAGGTGACCGGGATGTAGGCGACGTAGAGCCGCCGCTCCGCTTCCGGCAGCCGGTCGTTGAGCAGCACCGACCAGTCGACGTTGAGCGTCAGGTGGAGCGCGGTGACCGCCACGACGCAGGCGGCGACGAGGGCGAGGGCGCGCTTGACGCTCATCGCCGAGCTCTGGAAAACGGCCGCAGCTCAGCCATCGCTGAACCCCCAGCGCACGCGCGGCAGCCTCTCGATGCGGCGGGCGAAGAGGTCGAGGACGAGCCCGATCGCTCCGATGAGGAGCATCGCCGCGATCACCATGTCGTAGCGCTTGCCGGCGTTGCGCGCGTCGATCACCATGTAGCCGAGCCCCGAATCGACGGCGAGCATCTCCGCCGCCACCACCACCAGCCAGGAGACGCCGAGCGCCACCCGCAGGCCGACGAGCACCTGCGGCAGCGCCGCCGGCAGGACGACGCGGGCGAGGATCGCCGCCGGCCGCAGGCCGAAATTGCGCCCCGCCTGGAGGACCATCGGCGGCACGCCGGCGACCCCCTCCGCCGTCGCCACCACCACCGGGAAGAAGGCGGCGAGGAAGATGAGGAAGACGGTCGCCCACTCGCCGACGCCGAAGAGGACGATGGCGACCGGGATCCAGGCGAGCGGCGAGATCGGCCGCAGAGTCTGGCAGACGGGGTCGAGGGCGCGCCACAGCGCCGGCACCCATCCCATCGCGAGCCCCAGAGGAATGCCCATGGCGAGGGCGAGGAAGTACCCGGAGCCCACCCGGCGGAGCGAGTCGAGGATGTAGGGGACGAGGACGCCGCGGCGCTCGAGCTCGCCCATGGCGCGCACGACGGCGAGCGGTCCCGGAAAGATCTTGGTATGGGTCGCGGCCACCGCGAAGTGCCAGAGGGCGATCCCCGCCGCGGCGACGGCGGCGGGCAGGAGGACAGCCTCAGGGTCGAAGCGCTGGCTGATCCGCGAGGGGCGCATGGCTCAGACCTGGTGGGCGAGGCCGATCTCGGCCAGGATGGCGTCGCGCAGCTCGAGGTAGCGCGGCGAGGAGAGGTCGCGCGGATGCGGGATGTCGATGTCGACGATCCGGCGCACCGTCGCCGGCCGCTGCGACAGCACGACGACGCGGTCGGCGAGCTGCACCGCCTCCTCGATGTCATGGGTGACGAAGAGGATGGTCTTCTTCTCCAGCTCCCAGATGCGGAGCAGCTCGCGCCGCAACGTCAGCCGGGTGATCGAGTCGAGGGCGCCGAACGGCTCGTCGAGGAAGAGCACGTCGGGCTTGACGGCGAGCGCCCGCGCCACCTCGACGCGCTGCTTCATGCCGCCGGAGAGCGCGCTCGGATAGGCGGTCTCGAACCCCTGCAGGCCGAAGAGCTCGACGTAGTGGGCGACGCGCGCGGCGCGCTCCGCGGCGGGGAGGCGCGAGAGCCCGAAGCCGATGTTCTCGGCCGCGGTCAACCAGGGGAAGACGCCGCGCTCCTGGAAGACGAAGATCCGCCGCGGATCGGGGCGCCGCACCGGATCGCCGTCGATCAGCACGCGCCCGCTGGTCGGCGCCAGGAAGCCGCCGACGACGTTCAAGAGCGTCGACTTGCCGCACCCCGAGGGGCCCAGGATGCAGACGAGCTCGCCGCTGCCGACCGTGAGGTCGATGCCGCGGATTACCTCGACCTCGCGGCCTTCGCCGGCGAAGGTCACCGACAGCCCCTCGAAGCGGACCTTGGCCGGCCGCGCCTCGCCGCCGGCGAGGGGAGAGCTGACCTCGCGGCGCTCGCTCATCGGCGCCCCTCGGCCCAGGAGAAGACGGGGAGGCGGCCGAGCCGCACGATCGCGGTGTCGAGCAGCAGGCCGACCAGGCCGATCAGCACCATGCCGGCGACCACCAGGTCGTAGCGGTTGCCGGCGTTGCGGGCATCGACGATGAGAAAGCCGAGGCCGGAGTTGACGGCGATCATCTCGGCGGCGACGACGACCAGCCAGGCGATGCCGAGCGCCAGGCGCAGGCCGACGAAGACCTGCGGCAGGATGGCCGGGAGGATCACCCGCCAGCCGAGCTCGCGGGAGCTGAGGCCGAAGTTGCGGCCGGCCTGCAGGTGCACCCGCGGCACGCGGCGCACCGCGTTCTTGATCGTCAGGGTGAGCGGAAGGAAGGAGGCGAAGAAGATGATGACCACCGCGGCCGAGTCGCCCACCCCGAACCAGAGGATGGTGATGGGGATCCAGGCGAGCGGCGAGATCGGGCGCAGCAGCTCGAAGAACGGTCCCAGCGCCAGCTCCGGCCGGCGGTAGGCGCCGAGGAGGAAGCCGCAGGGGAGGGCGAGCGCGACGGCCGCCAGATAGCCCCAGGTGACGCGGAAGAGCGACGCCGTGAGATGGCGGACGAGGAGGCCGTTGCCGGCGAGCTCGGCGAGCGCCGCGACGACCGCCCACGGCTGGGGAAGGATCGAGTGCGGGATGAGCGCGAGCCCGAGGCTCCAGAGGACGACGAGCGCGGCGAGGCCGGAGAGCGAGAGGGCGACCTGACGCATGCGAAGCTAACCCGGCGCCTCCACGCTCAGGCTGTCTTCGTGACGTCCCTCTCGCGTCGCCTGGTGGAGCGCCCGGCGCACCGCCGGCAGGCTCAGCAGGTCGCTGTTGGCACGGGCGAGGTCGGCCTTGCGGCCGATGTCCAGCCAGTACTCGCGGATGGGGAAGACTGCGGTGCGGCGGCCGCTCGCGACCAGCCGCTTGAGCAGGTCCGGCATGGCGAGCGGCAGGTTGCGCGGCACCAGGTCGAGCACCGACGGCTCGAGGACGTAGATCCCGGCGTTGATGGCGAAGCGCTTGAGCGGCCGCTCGTCGATGCCCTGCAGCCGGCCGCCATGGATGGAGACGACGCCGTAGGGGATCTGGACGTCGTGCGTATAGACGCAGACCGTCGCCTCCGCGCCCTGCCGCCGGTGGTGCTGGAAGAGCTGCCGCAGGCCGACCGTCGTCAACAGGTCGGCGTTCATCACCAGGAACGGCGCCGTCGGGCGCTGGGCGATGAGGCCGAGCGCGCCGGCGGTGTCGAGCGGCGTCTCCTCGCGGATGTAGTCGATGCTCATCCCCCAGCGCGAGCCGTCGCCCATCCGCGACTCGATCATCTCGCGCAGGTAGTTGACGCTCAGATAGAAGCGGCGCACCCCCTGCGCGCGCAGGTTCTCCAGCGTCCAATCGAGGAGCGGACGCCCGCCGACCTCGAGCAACGGCTTGGGGCGCGTCTTGGTCAGCGGGTAGAGGCGCCGGCCGCGGCCGCCCGCCATGAGGATGACGACGCTGTCGGCGAGGAAGGAGGCGGGCAGCGGGAAGGCGGTGTCCGGGCCTTCCAACAGAGCCGCGAGATCGATCGGCGGCTGGACGTGCGAGCCGTTGCGGCTGGCGGCGCGCTCGGCGCGTTCGGCAGCTGTGCGCTCGAGCAGCTCGCCGACCGTCAGGTCGAGGGCGGCTCCCTGCTGGATCGCCAGCCGGATGTCGAAGTCGGTGAGGAAGCCGAGCGGCGCGCCGTCGGCGCGGAGGACGACGAGGAGCTCGAGGTCGGCGGCATCGATGACGCGAACCGCCTCTTCGATCGAGGAGCCCGGGGAGATTCGAGCTCGGCGCCACTCCGTCATCGATTCACCCCGTCAGACGATCCGGCGCGAGCATCGAGACGACGCCCAGCGGAGCGGATGCCGTCCCGTCAGGAGCCCGCTCGACAGCGAGCGAGCGCCCCTTCTCTCCCGTTGACTCGTCAGCAAATTCAAGGGCTATACTATACATCCTAGCTCGATGCCGTCAAAAGAAATCCGGTGCTAGAAGCAAGGCTCGAGAAGCCCCGGAAACTCATGCAGCGTCTCTGCGCAAGCTCAATGAGCGAACGCTCTCAATGCTCCGTGATCGTGCAACATTGAATGTTCGGCAGAGCGGCAAGCGCTGTGTCTTCATGACCACGCCAACCCTGTTGTCAACACCGCGTCACCTGGCGCGGGCGAGACGCCCGCCGACCTTTCCATCGCGTCACGGAGGAGTGCCATGTTCGGAAACCATTTGAACTATCTTGCGGTGCTGGTGAGCGGCGTCATCATGTTCGTCATGGGAGCCCTGTGGTACTCGCCGATGCTCTTCGCCCGGCCCTGGATGGCGCTCCTCGGCAAGAGCGAAGAGGAGCTCAAGTCGAGCGCCAAGCCGATCAACTACCTCTTCGCCTTCCTCTGCGCGCTGGCGAGCGCCTACGTGCTCGCCGTCCTCCTCGCCCTCATCCCGGGCGCCACGGTGGCGACCGGCCTCTGCCTGGGCGCCCTCTGCTGGTTCGGCTTCGCCGGCGCCACCAGCCTCATGCATGCGATCTTCTCCGCCCGGCCGTTCGGCCTCTGGGCGATCGACACCGGCTACTCGCTCGCCACCTTCCTGGTCGCCGGCGTGATCCTGGCGCTCTGGAGGTGAGGAGCGCGATGCGGCGCTCGCGCGCGATGGGGCGGATGGCCGGGGTGGTGCTCCTCGGCCTCGCCGCCGCGGCGGGGCTCGCCGGCGCCGCTCCGGCCCCGGCCGCCTCCCCGCTCACCGTCGAGGCGATCTCGGTGACGCCCGCCGATCCCACGCCGACGACGCTCTGCAACCTGCGGGTGAAGATCCAGAACCATGGCGCGCGGGCCGCTTCCCGCTTCGCTTTCGACGTCCGCGTCAACGACGTCCCGATCGCCGTCTACAAGCACCTGCTCTACTTCGAGGCCATCCCCGCCGGCGCCACGGTCGAGCTCCGCCTCTACAATTTCTGGGCGACCGAGACCTCGCGGCCGCTGCCGGCGGACGGCAAGCTCCGCGTCAGCGTCCGCCTCCTGGGCGCGCGCTGGGTGGAGGAATCGAAGGACGCCAAGGGAGGCGCCATCTCGGCGCCGCAGGGGGAGATCGCCGGGCTGCCGGTCGAGCGGGAGACGGTGGTGGAGATGAAGCGGCCGGGAGCCTGAGGGGCGCGGCGGAGGCGGCCGCCGGCTCGCCGCCTCAGTTCTTCTTCGCCGCCCCGTTCATCGTCATCGTGTGCGGCTGCGCCGGGCTCTGCGAGAGGAAGTCCAGCTTCTTGAGGTCGAGCTTCTGCGCCGCCGCGTCGCCCTCGACGAGGCGGTAGAAGCGGTCGAGAGCGAGGCCCTCGAACACCTGCTTGCGGCCGCGCGGCCAGGTGATCTCGACGCGGCGGATCGCCCGCGCCGCCCCGAGGCCGATGTGCTGGCGCAGCGGCGAGGCGCCGAAGCTGCCGCCCGAGCCCACCGTCATGTAGATGTCGCGGTCGCCCTTGGCCTCCTGGACGGTCACCCTGATGCGCGCGCCGATCGCCGAGCGGTTCGATTCCTTCCCCTCGAGCTTGAGGGTGATCCAGTGGTTGGCGTTGCCGGGGTTCAAGAACAGCGCGCGCTGGTAGAGGTCGCCCGAGTAGGCGCCGCCCAAGACGGCGAAGATGTCCTGGGTGCCGTTGTTGTCGAGGTCGGCGAAGGCGATGGCATGCCCCTTCTGCAGGTGCCCGACGCCCGCCGATGACGTCACATCCTCGAACCTGACTCCCCCGTCGTTGCGGAACAGCCGGTTGGGGATGAGGGTCATCAGGCTCGGCTCGCCGGTCCCCCAGTAGATGTCGAGGAAGCCGTCGTTGTCGACGTCGCCGAAGTTCGCTCCCATGGTGAGCAGCGCGTGGTCGAGATGGACCTGATGGGTGACGTCCTCGAAGGTCCCGTCGTGCTTGTTGTGGAAGAGCCGCGGCGTCTCGCCGCCGGTCGCCGGCAGGTGCAGGTAGTCCGCCGCCACCAGCGAGAGGTTCTTGCCGCTGAAGCCGAGGAACGGGGAGACGAGGATGTCCAGCCAGCCGTCGTTGTCGTAGTCGAAGAACCAGGTGGTGAAGCTCTTCCTCGGCTCGCCGACGCCGGCCTCCTGGGTCACGTCGGTGAACTTCCAGCGGAAGGGCCGCTTCTCGCCGCCGGCGCCCTCCGCCGCGGGGAGCGGGCCGTCGTTGCGGTAGAGGATGTTGCTCTGCCCGAAGCGGGAGAGGTAGAGGTCGGGGCGCCCGTCGTTGTTGTAGTCGCCCCAGGCGACCCCCTTGACGAAGCCGACGTTGTCGACCCCGAGGTCGGCCGCGATGTCGGTGAAGGTGCCGTCGCCGTTGTTGCGGTAGAGCTGGCAGGGGTGCTTGTTGGGGCCGATCGACTCGTTGCCGATGAAGAGGTCGAGGTAGCCGTCGCCGTCGAAGTCCGCCCACGCCGCGGTCTGCGAGGGGTGGAACGACAGCAGGCCGGCGGCCTCCGTCACGTCGGTGAAGGTGCCGTCGCCGTTGTTGTGGAGGAGCGAGCGGGGCTGGTTGCCGGCATTGGAGAAGCCCAGCCAGGCGCCGCGCAGGACGAAGACGTCGGGGAAGCCGTCGTTGTCGTAGTCCGCCTGGATCAGGTTGAGGCCGCCGGTCTCGCCGGTGAGCCCCGCCTCGGCGGTGCGCTCGGTGAACGAGCCGTCGCCGTTGGCCTGGAAGTAGCGCAGCTGATCGCCGAGCCCCCACGACGAGATCATGATGTCGAGCAGGCCGTCGCCGTTGAAATCGTCGACGATCACGCCGCCCGCGGCCCCCACCACGTCGAGGCCGAGACGCGGCGCGACGTCGACCAGGTGCGGCACCTCGGCCTCGGCGGCGAACGCCGCGGGCGGGATGAGGAAGGCGGCCGGCACCTTGGCGGGATACTCCCCCACCGTCATATAGGCGAGGTTCAAGAGCCAGCGGTATTCGAGATCCTGCGGCGCCTTGGCGAGCAGGCGGGTGTAAACCTCGATCGCCATCCGTGAGCCGCGCTGCTGGGTGTGGACGCCGCCGCCGCGGATCGGCAGCAGGCAGGAGGCGCTGCTGTGGCCGAGGATGCAGTTCTCCTGCTCTCCCAGGCGCAGATAGGAGATGCCGAGCGTGCCGTCGATGGCGGTGATCGCCTTGTCCTGCGCCTCGCCGGCGGGCAGCGCCGCCGCCTCCTGGCGAGCGGTGAGCAGCTCCGCGATCGCTTCCTCCGTCTTCCCCGCCTGCACCAGCTCGAGCGCGAAGACGGTGCGGACGTCGACGCGCTGGGCCGGGTCGGTGGTATGGCCGAGCTTGGTGCGGTAGAGCTCGGCGCGCTGGGCGTTCAAGATCGGGTTGCGCGACGGATCCTCGGCGGCGCGGATCTGCTGCAGCAGCGCGGCCATCTTCTGGGTGCTCGGCCGGGTGCTCGAGGGGGCGGCGGCAGGCTGAGCGACGCCCTCCACGGCGACCATCAGCAGCAGCAGGCTCGACATCCAGACAGCCCGGGTCTCGGTTCTCATGCTCTCAGGGTTCCCTCGTGCCGTCCGGCTCGATGACCAGCAGCCGCGTCCTCGCCGGGATGTCGCGGAAGGTCTGCCGCTTGCCGCTCGGCCAGCGCACCTCGAGCTCGCTCACCGACTGGCTGGCGCCGAGGCCGAACTGCACCACCCGCCAGCTCTGCGCCGAGAATCCGTTGCCGCCGTCGATCTCGCGGATCTGCCGCTTGCCGCCGGCGGTCAGCGTCAGCCGCGCCCCGATGGCGTCGCGGTTGCTCACCGTCCCCACCAGCTCGACCTCGAGCCACGGCAGCTCGGGCTTGAGCTCGTTGTGGTAGAGCTGGGGCGAGGCGCCGCAGTTGGTGACCAGGATGTCGAGAGCGCCGTCGCCGTCGAAGTCGGCGATGGCGACGCCGCGGCCGTCCAGCAGCGAGGTGAGGCCCGCCTCCTGCGCCATCTCGGTGAAGTGGCCGCCGTCGTTGCGGAAGAGGCGCTTCTTCTCGTAGCCGGAGAGGGAGAGCCCGCGCATGTCGGGCCACAGGGCGGCGTCGGAGACCTCCAGCGTGTTGAGGATGCCGCTGCGGCGGAAGATGTCGAGCGGACCGTCGGAGACGAAGCCGTTGACGGTGAAGATGTCGAGGTCGCCGTCGTTGTCGAAGTCGAACATCTTCGCCCCCCACCCCCAGCCGCCGTTCCAGGTGCCGGTGAACTTGGCGGTGTTGGTGAAGGTCATGTCGCCCATGTTCCGCCACAGCATGTTGCCCTGCTGCATGAACTCGTTGTTGATGTTGGTGACGTAGACGTCGAGCTTGCCGTCGTTGTCGTAGTCGCCGATCTCGGCGTTCATGCCGGCATCGTTGTCGCCGCCGGTCGCCTCGGCGGTGACGTTGGTGAAGGTGCCATTGCCGTTGTTTCGATAGACGGCGTCGGTGCCGAAGTCGTTGGCGAGGTAGAGGTCCATCAGGCCGTCGTCGTTGAAGTCGCCGGTGCCGATGTCGAGGGTCCAGCCGGTGTCCTCGATCCCCGCCTGCTTGGCGACCTCGGTGAAGGTGCCGTCGTGGTTGTTGTGGAAGAGGAGCTTCTTGCCGCCGTTCCTCGCCGACTGGAAGTTGGTCTGCAGGATCTTCGTCGTCGTCAGGTGCCAGAGGTCGAAGTCGGCGTAGTAGTTGCCGAGCATGATGTCGAGCCAACCGTCGTTGTCGTAGTCGAAGACGGCGACCGACGAGGTGTTGCCCACCGGCGAGATGCCGGCCGACGCCGGCGCCTCGACGAAGTGGCCGCCCTTGTTGAGGTAGAGCCGGCTGCGGCCGTAGTCGCCGACGAAGAGGTCCTCGTAGCCGTCGTTGTCGACGTCGGCGAAGTAGGCGTCCATCGAGACGCCGCCCTTGTTGATGTAGGAGATGCCGCTCGCCCGCGCCACCTCGACGAAGTGGAGATCGCCGTCGTTCCGGTAGAGCGCGTTGGGATAGCCGAGCTCGGAGTTGAGCAGGTAGATGTCGGGATCGCCGTCCCAGTCGTAGTCGCCGACGGCGACGCCGGCGTTGATCGAGCTCATCCACGACATGATCTTGGTGAGCTGCGGATCGAAGGTCGGCTTGTGGTGGATGAAGTGGATGCCGGCCTCCGCGGTGATGTCGCGGAAGATCGGCGCCGGGCAGGCGGCTGCGGGCGCCGCGGCGCCCGCAGCATGGAGCGCGGTCCAGGGGAGGAGCCCGCCCACGAGGGCCACGAGGCCCAAGCTGCCGAACCCGAGCGGCCGCGTGCGACGCGGCCCCTCAGGCAGGGAGCTGGACGAGGCGAGGCCGCTCACTCATGCACCGCCATGCCGTGCGGCAGGGGGACCGGAACCGGCGCCATCCGACGCTGGCCGGCCCGCACCTCGCTCACCAGCATGACGACACCGCGCAGGCAGCAGACGATCGCCAGGGCGAAGAACATCCCGAAGACGACGTGGAGCGAGACCAGGGCGCCGTAGGTGAGCGCCACGGAGGCGGCAAAGGCGATCTGCCCGCGCGGCTCGGACGGCGTCGTCGAGGGGTCGGAGACCATGTAGAAGGTAAAGAGGAGGACCGACATGCCGGTGAGCGGCAGCAGGGCCGCGGTCACCGGCGTGCCGAACACCAGGCTGCGCAGCACGGCCTGGAGCGCGAAGGCCGAGAGCCAGGTGAGGATGAGCGGCACCCGCTTGGTGAAGCGATAGTTGAGGAAGGTGCCGGCGCAGACGAGGATGAGCGGCAGCAGCCAGTCGCCGGTGGGATGGAGGTTCTCGGTGAACATGTAGGGCATCGAGATGCCCACCCAGTGGAAGCAGAGAAGGGTGACCGCGATGCCGAAGTTCGAGGGGTTGAGGAAGTGGCGATAGCGGCCGCCGACCTTGAGGCGGAAGACGTACTTCGAGGCGATGGCGACGGCGGCGCCGAAGGCGACCGGCAGGAAGCGTGCGTTGGTGTAGAGGAGCATGCCGACGGCGAGCGCGGTGATGTGGGCGGGGAGGAGGAACTCGACGAAGCCCTTGAAGCCGCCGTCCAGGAAGCGCGGCCGGCGCCCCTCCCGCCAGGCCTCCGCCGACTCGAGGGTCAGCTCGGTCAAATAGGCCGCGGCGAGGGCGACCAGCGGGTGCGCATAGGCCTGCTCGAAGCCGAAGAGGGTGTGACCCAGCACGTTGAAGACCGTGATGGCGGTGGCGAAGCGCCACAGCGCGGCCAGGCGCATGTCCTTCCTGGGAACCTCTGTCTGGATACGCTCCATGATCAACCCTCTCTTCCTTCCTGACCGAGCACCAGCGTGTGCCAGCCGGGCGCGAGGTCGAGCGTCAGATGGTGTACGGCGCCCCGGTCGTCCCGCCAGTGCACCTCGACGGGGACCTTCGCGGCGCGCAGGTGGCCGAGGCCGAACTGGAGGTCCGGGCTGCGCTTGCCGGAGTGGCCGTTGCCGCCGTCCACCTCGCCGACCAGGCGGCGGCCGTCCGGCAGGCGGACGTAGGCGGTGGCGCCGATGGCCGGGCGGCTGGGCGGGTCGTTGGCCGGGGTTCCGGCGTGCTCCTCGGTGACGGCGACCTCGCGGCCGCCGACCGGCAACCGCAGGTGGAGGCCGACGAACGCCCCGGTGTTGGGGCTCGTATTGTGGAAGAAGTAGGACGAGTCCCACTGATTGGCGACGGCGAAGTCCAGACGGCCGTCGCCATCGACGTCGGCGGTGGCGATGCCGCGGCTGACATGCTTCTCGTCCAGCCCCGCGATGTCGCCGGCGAGGTCGAAGTACCGCCCGCTCGCCGAGCGCACGAAGAAGGGGCAGCGCACGTGGCCGCTCAGGTCGTCGCCGGGGCGGAAGCGCGGCCAGCTCTGCGGGTTGTGGAGCGCGCGGTCGTTGGCCATGGCGAGCTCCTGCAGCTCCGGCCAGCGATCGACCGTGCCGCGCACGAAGCCGGTCGCCTGCAGGGCCTCGAGCACGCCGTCGTTGTTGAAATCGGCCAGGCGCGCCTCCCAGGAGAAGGCGCTGCGCGACAGGCCGAGGTCCTCGCTCTCATCGACGTAGGGGGCGATCCCCTGGCGCATCTTGCCCTGCTCGCCGGTGCTCAGGTAGGCGAAGTGGCTCTCCTCGAGGGCGAACTCGTTGGCGATGTTGCTCACGTAGATGTCGAGGATGCCGTCGCCGTTCAGGTCGCCGAAGTCCACTCCCATGCCCTTGAAGGAGTCGTGCCCCACCACCTTGGAGGTCGGGCTGGTGAGGGTCTTCCGCCCCTCGAGACGGGCGAACTCCAGATGGCCGGGGCGCGAGCGGTTGTGGAGCAGGCGGTCGGGGCCGAAGTCGTTGGCGATGTAGAGCTCGGGGAGCAGGTCGCCGTCGAGGTCGGCGGCGCCGATCGCCAGGCTCCAGCCGCGCGCCACCTCGCTGTCGAACACCCCCTTCGCCTCGTCGTAGCGCACCGTCGGCTCCCAGCCGGAGGTGCCGCCGTGGCCGAGGAAGATGTGCTTGAGGCCGCCGTTGTAGGCGCGCGACATGGAGTCCTGCATCTGCTCGGGATGGCGGCTGTCGGCGTCGATGACGCGGGCGCCGTCCTGGAAGTAGTTGCCGAAGACGAGATCGACGTGGCCGTCGCCGTCGAAGTCGGCCTGGGTGCCGACCGAGGTGTTCCAGAGATCCGGCCGCGGCAGCAGCTCGACGGCGCGGAACTGGTCCGCCGCCGGGGGTCCCTGCAGCCGGCCGCCGGGGAGAGTGCGGCGCAAGAAGAGGACCGGCGAGCGCCCCCAGTAGTAGACGAGGAGATCCTCGGCGCCGTCCTCGTTGAAGTCGCCGGCCATGCAGCCGGTGGGGGCCATGGTCTTGACGTCGTAGGGCAGCGGCGCGGCGTCGAGGACGAAGGGGGCATAGCGGTTGCCGGTGCCGGGAACCGGCGCCACCAGGACCTTGTCGACGCGCGGATCGACGATGCAGGCGTCGTTCGGCAGACCGTCGCCGTCGACGTCGCTGAGCGAGACCGCGGCGCCGATGGCCGACACCCACGAGGCGAGCTGGTAGAAGCTGGGATTGACCGCGCGGACGTTGCGCCCCTGTCCGCCGGGCAGCTCGGGCAGCATGGCGCGCTCGAAGCGGAAGCCCGCGGCGAGCGTCTCCCGCTCGGCCGTCGGCAGCGACGGCAGGCGCGCGAAACCATAGAGCACGGTGACGATCACGATCGCCAGGAGCAGGGTGAGATTCTTCGCCAGGAAGCCCTCGATCGCCTTCATACGCTCACCTCGGTGGGGACGAATGCCGACTGGATTCGGCGCCGCCAGATCTCGTAGACCGGCACGCCAGGTTGCTGCGGTTCGGAAGGCAGGTCGCGGCCCGCGGCGCGGGCGATCTCGGCGCAGGCGGCGGCCGATCGCCCGGTGAGGGCGGCGCAGACCATCTCGGTCTCCGGCGTCGGAATGCCGGCGAGGACCCTCGCCTCGGCGGCGAAGGCGACGCCCTGCGCCAGGTTTGCCGGGAAGGGCGCCGCCTCGCGGGCGAGCGCCTCGATCACCGGGCGGTCGACACCGGCGGCGTAGCAGGAGGCGAGGCCGACGCCGCTCCACAGGTCGGCGCGGCGCTCCGCCGGGAAGGTCGCGACCGTCCGCGCGATGCGCTCGGGCTCCGCCCCCTCGACGAACCACAGGCAGCGGCCGAGGCCTTGGTCGAAGGCGCTGCGCTCGTAGCCCTGGAAACGCCGCGGCACGTTCCTTCCGTCGACCGCATCGGCGGGATGGAAGAAGCCTTGGTGGAAGCCATAGCCGTCGATGGCGAGCATCCAGAGGACCGGCGCCAGCGCCTGGTCGTAGGGATCGAGGAAGCTGGCGGGCAGCCTCGCCATCGCCCAGCCGAGGCCGACGAGAGACATGTAGATGTGATTCGCCGCGGGGCCGGCGATGAACCGGCGCAGCCGATCGCGGCGCAGCAGGCTGAGACCGTCGAGGAGGGCGAGCGCCATGGCCGCGCCCTCGTAGGCGAAACCGCGAAAGTCGGGAGAGAGCTGATCGAGCTGCGCGCCGAGGCTGGCGAGATCGGCGGGGTCGTCGAGCGCGGCGTGATAGCCCTCGAGGAGCGAAGAGCCGATCCGCTCCACCCGCGCCCGGAAGGCGGGGCTGCCGCCGCGAAAGCCGCGCCTCGTGTAGGAGACTTCCTGGGGCGGGACCCTGAGAGCGATCTTGAGCAGCTGCCGTTTCACCGGAGAGCCCGTCCTCGGCTGCCGCGTCGCAGCTGGGAAGAACCCCCGCTTCCCACCACCGAGGCGGTGGGAAGCGGGGGGGAGGGTGAACGAAAGATCAGAGAGCTTACGACAGAGCCAGCTTAGTGATTGGCGGCCACTCTGTAGGAGTTGTCGGACAGCGGGACGTGGCGAACCACCTCGCGGAAGTCGACAACACCGTTCTGCAGGACCGCGACCGCGCGGCCATTCGACATCAGGCGCACCGCTTCGGCCGTGATCGAGGCACGGTGACCGACCGGCGGGATGGTGTCGACGAGCGAGTACCAGAACACCTTGTGCTCGGTCTTCATGTTGAGGTTGAGGTTCGGCATATTGACCGCGACGTTGACCGGCGTGGAGCAGTTCTGCATCACCGCGTCGGGGTCAGCCTGGTCGATCGGCTTGGCAGGCGCCTTGGTCTTCGTGGACGACTCGTCCTTGGAGACGGGCGACTTCACGTTGTCCTGCTTGCGCGAGCCGATCTTGCCCGGGGCCGCGTCGTTCTTCTCCAGCTTCGCCATCAGCGCGCCGGTGACGAGCTCCGGGATCTGAATGCGACCGACCTGCCCGTAGGAAGGACGGTCCTTGTCGAGAGCCACGGTGACCGGGCCGAACAGCTTGCTGTCACCACGGAGATCCATGGCGACGAACTCGGTGTCCAGAACCGCCGTGCCCCACTTGAGCTCCTTCTCGCCCTCGGCCAGATACGGCTGGCCGTGACGAACCGCGATCCAGCCCGAGAGCTCGACCGTGTCGGTGCCGATACCGTCCACCGAGTAGGTCTCATGGAGCTTCGCCCGCATCACGTCGACACCCGCATTGGGCAGCTCGTACGGACGGATCGCCACCGGCTGCATCTCGGCGAGGCCCCGCATGCCCATGTGGTTCATGTCGTTGATCACCGAGGCGACCTTCTGCTGATCGGCCGCCGAGTGATCGGCGGACGCCGCCGCCAAAGAAACCCAAGCCGCTACACAACCTACGACCACCAACAACGACAACAGCACACGCTTACTCATAGGATCTCCCTTCCTTCGGGGAAGAGGTTACCGTGAGACATTTGCCGGGGCCACAGGCGACGGAAATGCCTCACGACACGGATGGAAACAGACACACTTCTGGAAGGCGAAGCTCCGACTGCTCTCTCACTCTCGTCACCCTCCCAACACGGTCAGGCGTCTTGGTTTCTTGCGACGGAGTATAGCACGCAGAGGGGCCCGTCAAGGGGGCGTCAAATTCATGGAAGTCACTTTAAGGGTTGAAGATGCGGTCAAGTGACGGTGTGCTCCGACGCTTGACCCGAAGGGTCGCCGGACGTATCATCACGGCCGATTTTCCAGGCTCCGGAACGGCTCGCAAAGCTGGCGCTCGAGAGGGGGCGAGGCACCTCTCGACGCGCGGCGAAAGGACTCGGGACCGCTGGGCTCGAATCCGCACGACGACGCCGGTCGAAGCCGCTGATGTCGCTAGGATCGGGGCAGGAGAGGAGTGGTGTGGAAAAGAACGGGCTGGCGGGAAAATTGCGCGAAAGGTTGGCTCTGCTTCTGGAGATCGATCCCTCGGCCATCGCCGACGAGCATCCCTTCGCCGACCTCGGCGTCGACTCGATGATGCGCCTCGAGCTGGTGGCCCTGGTCGAGCAGCACGTGGGAGAGGAGATCCCGGAGCGGGACCTGCCCACGATGCAGACGATCGGCGAGGTGATGCGCTACGTCGAGCTCCGTGGCTGAGCCGGCGGCCGTCGCCGTCACCGGCTTCGGAGTCGTCTCCTCGATCGGGGTTGGAGCGGAGAGCTTCTGGGAGGCGGTGCAGGAGGGGCGGACCTCGGCGCGGCCGGTCAGCTCCTTCGCCACCGCCGGGCTGCGCAATCATTACGGCTGTGAGATCGACGAGTCGCTGCTCGCCGGCGCCGCCCATGCGGCACCGGCCGAGCTGCCGCGCGCCAGCCGGCTGGCGGCGACCGCGGCGTTGGAGGCGCTCGGCTCGGCCGGCCTCGAGCCCGCCGACGTCGACGGGCTCTACGTCGGCACCACCATGGGCGACCTCGCCGCCGTCGAGAGCTATCTCGGCCGCGAGGGCACCGCCGCCGGCCGCGAGGCGATCGCCGCGACGCTGGGGGTGCACTTCGGCGAGCGCATCGCGCGCGCCGTCGGCGTCCAAGGATCCACCCTCACCATCGCCACCTCCTGCTCCGCCGGCAACATCGCCATCTGCCGCGCCGCCGACCTGATCGCCGGCGGCGCCAAGACGCGGCTCCTCGCCGGCGGCGCCGACGCCTTCTCGTTCCTCGCCTTCATCGGCTTCTCGCGCATGCGCGCCATGGCGCCCGAGCGCTGCACGCCCTTCGCCGCCGAGCGGCGGGGGATGCTGCTCGGCGAGGGGGCGGCCTTCGTCGTCCTCGAGTCGCTCGCCGCGGCGCGCCGGCGCGGCGCCGCGGTGCATGCCGTCGTCCTCGGCTACGGCCTCTCCTGCGACGCCCACCACATCGCGACGCCGGAGACCAGCGGCCGCGGCGCCGCGGCCGCCATGACCCGCGCCCTCGAGCGCTCCGGCCTCGCCCCCGCCGACGTCGACTACGTGAGCGCGCACGGCACCGGCACGCCGGCCAACGATCTCGCCGAGTCGCGCGCCTGCCACGCCGTCTTCGGCGACCGGCTGCCCTACATCAGCTCGCTCAAGGCCCTCGTCGGCCACTCCCTCGGCGCCGCCAGCGCGCTCGAGGCGGTGGCCTCGGTGATGAGCCTCCGCGACCAGCGGCTGATCCCCGCCTGGCACCTCGATGCGGTGGACCCCGCCTGCGACGTGCCGCTGCCGCTGCCGGGGAGCGCCGACCTCGGCCGGCCGATCGAGGTGATCCTCTCCAACGCCTTCGCCTTCGGGGGAAACAACTCGTGCCTGGCCCTGCGGCGCTGACGACGTCGCCGCCCGCCGGCCGCTCGTCCACCCAGGCGTGGCCGTCGCACGTCGTGGTGACCGGCTTCGGCGCCGCCCTGGAAGGCGAGCTGCCGGTGCCGCCGGCGCTGGCGGACCTGGTGACCCGGCTGCCGGTCGCCGGCATGGACCGCTCGATCGTCGACCGCTCGCCGGCCGCCGCGGCGCTCATCGCCGCCATCGCCCGTGCCATCGCCCACCCGCGCGCCGGCCGCCTGCCGCCGCCCGAGGAGCGGGCGATCGTCGTCGGCACCGGCGCGGCGGCGCTCAACGAGGTCATCTGCTTCCTGAACGAGACCCTGGAGGTCGGCCCCAACCTGGTCAACCCCGGCCTCTTCCCGTTCACCGTCATCAACGCCGCGGCCGGCATCGCCGCCATCGAGCACTGCTTTCGGGGACCCAACCTGACGCTCAGCAACGGCGGCACCTCGGCGCTCGAAGCGATCGCCTACGCGGCCGATCTGGTCGCCTCCGGGCAGGCCACGGTGGCGCTCGCCGGCGGTTTCGAGGGCTTGAGCGCGCGCGTCGGCGAGGCCCTCGCCCGCACCGGCCCGCCGGTCTCCATCGCCGCGGTGTGGATGGTGACCACCCGCGAGCACGCCGCGGCGATGGGCGGCCTCCCCGCGGCGCGCATCCTCGCCTTCGGCGCCGGCGAATGGCCGGAGCTCGAGCCGGCCGCGGCGGCGGCGGAGATGGCGCGGACGGTGGTGGCAGCGGCCTCGGCGCTCGCCGGCGGCGCCGGCGCGGCGCCGCTCCTCGCCGCGGCCAGCCCCGAGCTCGGCCTCCTCGCCCTCATCGGCGCCGTCGAGCGGCTGGCGAGCGGCGAGCTGTCGGCAGAGCAGTCCGGAGCGCGGTCCGAAGATCAGCCGGCCCACCTCCTGCCGGTGGTCGCCGCCGGAGAGTCCCGCGGCAGCGCGGCGGCCCTGGCGCTGGCGCCGGCCGGAAGCGGGCGGCCGTGACCGGCCGCGAGCTCATCGCGCTCCTGCCGCATCGGCCGCCCATGCTGCTGCTCGAGGATGCCGAGACGGAGGGCGACCGCGCTCTCGTCGCCCACCAGACGATCGCCGCCGAGAGCCCCTTCCTGGCCGGCCACTTCCCGGATTTCCCGGTCTGGCCCGGCGCCCTCCTCCTCGAGGCGATGGCGCAGACCACGGCGATCTACCTCCTCAGCACCCGCGACGGCCTCCGCGAGGGCGAGGTCCCGGTGCTCGGCGCCGTCGACTGCCGCTTTCTCCACCCGGTCTTCCCCGGCGACCGCATCGAATATCGCTCCGAGCTGGTGCGCCGCATCGGCGACCTCGGGCTCTTCCAGGTGACCGCGAGCCGCGGCGGCGAGGTGGTGGCGCGCGGGCGATTTTCGGCCGGACTCACCCAGCGCTCCGGTCTGACCGCTAAGATCTCGCCGTAGATGCTCTTCAGCGGACAGCGGGCCCTGGTGGTCGGCGCCAGCGGCGCCATCGGTCGCGCCGTCGCCGAGGATCTCCTCGCCCAGGGCTGCGACGTCGCCCTCACCTTCCACCGCCACAGCGACCTCTCGGCGCAGCTCGTCGCCCAGGCCGAGACGCTCGGCCGGCGCTGTTTCGCCTACGCCCTCGACGTGCGCGATCCCGCCGCCGTCGCCGCGATCTGCCAGCGCGCCGCCGACGACCTCGGCGCGCCGCCCTCGCTCCTCGTCAACACCGCCGGCATCCTCCGCGACCGGCCGCTCGGCCAGCTCGAGCCGGACGACTGGCGCGACGTCCTGGAGACCAACCTCTTCGGCGCCTTCTACCTGATCCGCCAGGTGGCGCCCTTCATGATGCATCACGGCGGCGGCCGGATCGTCAGCGTCGCCTCGGTCTCCGGGCTCTTCGGCCAGCCGGGGCAGGCGAACTACGCGGCGTCCAAGGGCGGCGTCATCGCCATGACCCGCGCCCTGGCGCGCGAGCTGGGGCCGCTCGGCATCACCGTCAACGCGGTGGCGCCGGGCCTCGTCGACACCGAGATGACCTCGTCGCTCTCGGCGGTCGTCAAGCGCCAGTTCCTGCAGCGCATCCCGCTGCGCCGCTTCGCCACCCCGGCGGACATCGTGCCGGTGGTGCGCCTGCTGCTCTCCGCCGAGGCGAGCTACATCACCGGCCAGGTGCTGGTGGTCGACGGCGGCCTGACCTGCTGACGGCGCCGGCGGCCATGGAACGACGCGTCGCCATCACCGGCATCGGCATGCTGAACGCCGCCGGCGCCGGCATCGATGCCATCTGGGAGCGGCTGCGCAGCGATCCGCCGCGGCCGGTGGAGTTCGCCGGAGCGCCGCCCACCGAGGGCATCCGCTTCCCCGTCTACCGGGCGGTCGACTACCGCCTCGCCGAGCTGCCGGTGCCGGCGCGCTGCCGGCGCTGGCTGGCCGAGGAGGGGCTCGAGCACCTCGTCGACCTCCGCCACCTGATCGGCGCCACGGCTCTCGCCCTCGACGACGCCGGCCTCGCCCCCCACCACGGCGGGGAGGAGCCGCCGGTCGCCGTCGTCGTCGCCGACGAGAGCCCGGGATTCGACGCCCTCAGCCAGGCCCTCTTCGAGCTCGGACTCGAGGCGCCGGTGCCTGCCGAGCCGGCGGCGCGCTACGCTCATCTCGCGGGCCACTTCTTCCAGCTCAACAGCTTCCTCCTCCCCCACTACCTCGCCCGCGCCTTCGGTTTCGAGGGGCTGTCGCTGTTCGTCAACTCCGCCTGCACCTCGGGCTTGAACGCCCTCGAGATCGCGGCGCAGGAGATCCGCTCCGGCCGCTCGCTCGTCGCCCTCGCCGCCGCCGCCGACGATCCGCTCTCCGCCGCCAAGTTCCTCTGGTTCCACTCGCTCGGGCTCTACTCGACGGCGGGGACCCTGCGCCCGTTCGACGCCGAGCCGGCCGGCACGGTG
Organism: uncultured Acidobacteriota bacterium; assembly: GCA_963755825.1. Classification (GTDB taxonomy): domain Bacteria; phylum Acidobacteriota; class Thermoanaerobaculia; order Multivoradales; family UBA5704; genus DATBQN01. The sequence goes on from CAVWLA010000003.1 coordinate 1,098,322, forward strand.
TTCGGCGACGGCGGCGCCGCTCTCGTCCTCGAGGACCTGGAGAGCGCCCGCCGCCGCGGCGCGCGGATCTACGGCGAGCTCCTCGGCTGCGGCTTCGCGCAGGACGGCTGGAAGATCACCGTGCCGCAGCCGACGCGCGCCCTCGCCGCCAAGGCGATCGAGCGGGCGCTCGCCGCCGGCCGGGTCGAGGCGGCGGCGGTCGATCTGGTCGTTCCCCACGGCGTCGGCACCGCCGCCTCGGACGGCTACGAGGCGCTCGTCCTCCACCAGATCTTCGCGCCGCTGCCGCGCTGGCCGGCGGTGACCGCCTTCAAGCCGATGATCGGTCACAACCTGGGCGGCGCCGCGCTGATGGAGATCGGCCTTCTGCTGGCGGCGATGTGGCACGGCTCCATCCCGCCGACCCTCGGTCACCGGCTGCCGCCGAAACGCCACCCGCTGCCGCTCGTCACCCGCTGGACGGAGCGGAGCGTCGAGCTGGCGGTCAAGCTCACCTGCGGCTTCGCCGGCTACTTCGGCGCCGCGGTCTTCCGGCGCCACGGCGGCGGCGCCGGCCAGGGAGCGGAATCGCCATGAGAGACGCTGACAATCCGGTCGACCGGCTGATCGACGCGAGCTACCTCGAGACCTCGCGGCGGGCGACGGACTACGTCGCCGCGCTGAGCGTCGGCATCCTCCGCGAGCTGGGGCTCTGGAACGCCGCGGACCTCGAGCAGCCGCGCACGGCGGGCGAGTGGATGACCGCGCTCGCCGTCGTCGAGGAGCTCGGCATCGCCTTCGCCTGGCTGCTCGAGGAGGGTCGGCGCCTCGGCGCCCTGGGCGTCGCGCCCGGCGGCGGCTCGCAGGCGCCGGCCGGGCCGCTCTACGCGCCCGCCGCGCCGGCGGTCGCCGAGGAGATCGTCGGCGGCCTGGCGGCGCTCCGCGACCGGGCGATCGGCTCGGGCTCGTCGCTCGAGATGTTCGACTACGTCGCCTCGCGCTACGTCGACTTCCTGCGCGGCCAGCGCTCGGGAAACGCCATCCTCTACAAGGGTGCGGCCCTCGAGGTGACCTGCCGCTACTACTCGGCGGCCAACCCGCTCTACGACGTCCACAACCAGCTCGGCTGGCTGGGCGTCGAGGCGGCCCTCGCCCGGCTCGGGCGCCCGGCGCGCCTGCTCGAGGTGGGCGCCGGCACCGGCGGCGCCACCGAGGCGGTGCTGCGCGGCCTGGCGGCGGGCGCGCCCGCCGCGGGCGGCAGCCTCGTCGTCACCGACATCTCTCCCTCGTTCGCGCTCGGCACCGTCGAGCGCCTGGCGAGCGGCGGCGCGCTGCCGATCCCCCTCGAGCACCGCAAGCTCGACTTCACCCGCCCGCCGCTCGAGCAGGGCGTGGCGCCCGGCAGCGTCGACGTGATCCTGGCGGTCAACGCCCTCCACAACGCCGGCGATCCCGTCGCCGCGCTCGCCAACCTGCGCTCCTACCTGGCGCCCGACGGCTCTCTGGTCGTCTCCGAGTCGATCTGCGACCCCGGCGCCCACGTGCACCAGGAGTTCGTCTTCAACCTGCTGCCGTACGCCCCGCGCGGCCGCTTCCGCGCCGAGCCGCCGACCTCGCGCTTCCTCTCCGCCGCGGCGTGGGGAGAGATCCTCGGCGAGGCAGGGTACGGCGGCGAGGTGCGGCGCAACGGCGAGGGGCCGCAGCTGGCGCTCCTCGCCATCGCGCGGCCCGGCGGCCTCTGACCGCGGATCGAGCGGCCGCCGCTCAGGGGCCGCTGCGCACCAGGAGACCGCTCGCGACCCACGCGGTCCAGCGGTCGGCGACCGTCGGCAGCATGGCGGGCTCGAAGAGCTGTGGCCCGATGGCGGCGGGCAGCGCGCCGATGTCCCTCAAGGTGAGCACCGAGGAGCGGCCGCCGGCGAGGAGCATGGTCATCCTGAGCGGCGTCCACGACGTCCCCACCTGCCTGAACGCATCGATGCGGAGCTGCTTCTCGGGCGCTCCCGCCGCCTGGCGGAAGAAGTCGGCGCCGAGGATGAGCTGGCGGTCGGCGCTGAGGTAATAGCGAACGCGGGACCAGGCGGTGCTCTCGGCGACCGCCGGCGTCGCCGGCACGGCGTCGACCATCCACACCTCGCGGCCGCGCAGCAGGGTCTTCCCCGCCAGCGTCAGGCGGCGGCCGGCGGCCAGGCGCCAGCGCAGGTCGGTGTAGCTGAAGTCGGACCCCAGGAGCCCCTCCTCGAAGCGGCCCGGGGTGATCGTCAGCACCTGCCGGAGGCCGACCGGGAGGCGCATGTAGAGGGTCATGCCGGTCGGCACTTTCGGGTCCTCGTCGAGCAGATAGCTGGTGCCGCGCAGGCCGGCGGGCTGCTCGAGCACCACCAGGGAGCGCAGCTGATCGCCGATCGGGCGCCAGAAGTGGAGCACCGTGAAGGTGCGGGTGACCGTCGCGCCCGACTTGAGCTCGAGGTAGACCCGCCGCCAGCCGGGGCTGCCGAAGTCGCGGGCGTTGTAGGCGCGGACGAGCCCCGCGGCGTCCGCGGCGGCTGCCGGGGGAACGGCGGCGGTGGCGGCACGGGCTGCGGCGGCCGTCACCTCGGAACGGGTTCCGGCGACCGCCGCCAGCGCCAGCAGGGCGGCGAGGCATCTGGCTCTCATGGGTTCTCCCGGCGCAGGAAGGCGCAGCTCGGCACGACGAGGAGGGTGAGCGCCGCGCAGAGCGCCATGGCGAAGCAGACCAGGATGCCGAGCTCGCGGTTGGGCGGCACCACCGAGAAGCAGAGGACGGAGAAGCCGCTGACGATGGCGATCGTGCTGGCGAGGATCGCCGGCCCGGTCATCACGTAGGCCTCGAGCATCGCCTCCCCGTCGCTCTTCGCCCGGCGGCGGACCTGGTATTGGGCCACCAGGTGGATGGCATAGTCGATGCCGATGCCGAGCGCGATGCTGGCGAACATCGAGTTCGCCGTGCCCAGCGGCACGCCGAGCGCCGCCAGGGTCCCCAGCACCAGCAGCACGCTCACCGCCACCGGCAGCACCGACATCAGCGCCGCGCGCAGCGAGCGGAAGAGGGCGAGCGTCAGCAGCAGGTCGAAGGCGAGGGCGAAGCCGATCGAGCGCGCCTGCCCGACCACCAGCGAGCGCACCGCCAGGTAGCCGATCCAGCCGTCGCCGAACGGCACCACGTGGGCGCCCTCGCCGAGCACCTGCTGCGCCGAGCGCTCGGCGAGCTCGAGCACCTCGCGGATGCGCGAGTAGTTGGCGCCGCGGACGAAGACCAGCAGGTGGGCGTAGCGCGCCTCGCCGTCGAGCCGGCGGGCGCTGGAGAGCCGCATCGCCGAGCTGATGAGCACCACCGCCTGCTCGATCTCCTGCTGCGACAGCGAGCGCGTCCCCTGCTTGAGCTCGCGCCGGTAGGTCCGATAGTCGACGCGGGAGAGCGCCGCGGCGACGCGCACGACGTCGCCATACGGGCTCATCGTGGCGCCCACCCAGGGGCTGGCGGCCAGCCGGTCCTCGATCTCGCCGATCCCCCGGAGCGCTCCCGGCGCCAGGAAGCCGTCGCGGCCGCCGCTGTCGATCATCAGGTCGAGGGTGTTGGTGCCGGCGAGCAGCCGGTTGATGGCGCGATCCCCCCGCACCGTCTCGCTCGCGGCGGGGAGGTTCCCCACCCAGTTGTCCTCGATCTTCAGGCGGGTGACGGCGAGGGCGAGCGCCGGGAGGGCGAAGAGGGCGACGGCGGCGAGCGCTCTCCCCGCCCCGCCGCCCGCCAGCCGCCGCGCGAACGACTCGAGGCCGCGCTCGGCGACGCGGGTGAACGGGCTGTCGCCGGGCTTCAGCTGGGGATCGATGAGCACCAGGAGGGCGGGGAGGAGGGTGAAGGTGAAGACCACCGAGAAGAAGACCGAGAGCGCGCCGTAGGTGCCGAAGATGCGCTGCGGCTCGAGCTTCACCACCGCCAGCGAGAGCAGCCCGGCGAGGGTCGCCGCCGCGGTGACGCGGATGGCCGGGATGACGAAGGAGAAGGCGACCAGGGCGGTCTCCGCCACCGGCCTCTGCGGTTGGCGGCGCGACTCGACGCAGAAGCGGTTGAGCGCGTAGACGTCGTCGGTGACGCCGATGACGATGAGGATGACCGGCAGAGTCAGAGTGGTGATGAAGACCGACTCGCCGCGGAGCCCCATCAGACCGAGCGTCCAGAGCAGGCTGACGCCGACCTCGATGAGCGAGGCGAGCGGCGGGATGGGATGCGCGAGGACGAGGCTCATCACCACGATGAGGACGACGATGACGATGGGGACCAGCCAGGCGAGGTCGTGCGCCGAGGTCACCCCGAGGGCCGCCTGCGCCATCACCGTGCCGCTCGAATAGAGGGGGAGGCCGCGGCGGCGATAGCGCGCCACCAGGCGGTCGATGCGAAGCCCGAGCTCGGCGCGGTCGGCCGCCGGCTCGACCTCGGCGTAGATGGCCGCCGCCCGCCCGTCGCGGGTCACCAGGATGCCGTCGTCGAGGCCGGTTTCGGCGGTCTCCCGCCGCAGCTGCCGCGCCATCCGCTCGTCGGCGGCGGCGCCGCGGGCGAGGAGCGCGCGCAGGTCGAGGTTGTCGCCCTCGAGCGAGAAGTGAGGCACGGTGGCGAGGCTGCTCACCGACTCCGGCAGGATCCCCTCGGTGGCGGCGAGGTCGCGGCTCAGCTCCTGCACCAGCCGCAGGGCGTCCGGCGTGAAGATCCCGCGGCCGCCGCCGGCTCCCCCGCCGTCGATACCGAGGACGACGACGTCGTTGAGGCCGAAGCGGCGCGCGGCGGAGTCGCTGGCGCGCATCTCGGGGGCGCCCTGCGGGATGAGCGCGCGGGCGTCGAGCCGCAGGCGGACGCGGGGGATCGCGCAGCAGGCGAGGACCGTCAACAGCGCGGCGATGGCGACGATCAGCCGCGGATGGCGGACCGAGAAACGGAGGAGAAAGTGCATCGAGAGGAGGGCCTCAGGCGGCGGGCGCTCCGGGAGGACAGCCGCTAACGCCGCTTGCCGCCGTGGGCGTCGGCCGCGGCTGGTGCCGCCGGTGCCGGCGGTATCGGCGCGGCCGGCGGAACCGCCAGCGCGCGCTGGGCCTTGGCGACGGCGTCCTCGGCGTAGGCCTCGCGGACGTTGAGCAGCTCGAAGGAGAGGTAGCGGTCTCCCTCGGCGCTCGCCGTCCAGCCGCGGTAGACCGGCGGCACCCGGAACATGAACTCCGGCCAGAAGCGCTCGGGCCCGACCTCGCGCCCGGCGACCTTGAAGTTGGGATCGATCTTGCCGTCGCCGTCGAGATCGGTGGGCAGCGTGTCGGGCTGGTAGAGGATCAGCGAGCGCAGGAACGCCTGCACGTCCTCGCGATCGGCCGCCGACGCCGCGGCGTACCGCTGCTGGGATTGCGCGGCCTCGCCGCCGTGGCGGCGGATGACGTCGTCGAGGGAGGGGCTCTGGCCGTCGTGCCCGTAGGGGGCGCTGGAGCCGGCGCCCCACAGCGCCAGGGTGCGGAAGCGCTTGGTGACGAAGAGCTTGCCGTCGCGGTAGTCGTACTCCCAGAAGCGCTCGCCGAGGTCGTGATGGCGCAGGTCGGTGAAGACGTTGTCGACGGTGAAGCCGCCGCGCTTCGGCACCACCAGCGTGCGGCCGTCCGCTCCCGGCACCTCGCGGGTGAGCGAGCGCATCGTCCCCTCGAGACGGCGGGCGGAATCGTTCCACGCCACGTGGAGGTCGAAGAAGCGGCGGTCGCCGGGCATGCCGGAGCGCTCGTCGGCGGGCAGGATGTCCCAGCGCGCGGTATGGCAGGAGGTGCAGGCCATGGCGTCCATCAGCCGGCGGCCGTGCTGGGTGCCGGCGGTCTGCGGCCCCACCGCCGGCGCCGGGTGGTTCATCAGGTACCACTCGAGGAGGTCGAGCTCGCCCTCGCCGATCTTGCCCCGCTGGTCCTTGTCCTTCAGCGCGGCGGGGTCGCCGGTGAGGAAGATCTCGGACTGCAGCGACCCGGCGTTGCTCCTCTTGCCCCAGTCGAGCAGCCAGAAGCCGGCGGGCGTGTGGGCGACGGGGACGTCGATGAGGATGCCGTTGATGGTGTTGAAGACGCCGATCGAGAACGAGCGCATAGAGGGGAACTGGTGGTCGCCCGCCGAGGTCGCGAAGGCGCCGATCTCCAAGTCGTAGCCGACGATGCCGGGCGTCGTCAGGCGGGCCACCTTGCCGTCCGGGGCCCGCTTCACCCGCTCGCCGTGGGCGCCCACCATCCGCACGATGAAGATGGGGTTCAAGTCGGGAAGGCCGTCGCCGTTGAGGTCGTCGAGCGGGCCGAAGTCGACCGTCACGCCGGGCGACGACTCGATCACCGCGCGGCGCCCCTTGGTCTCGGCGGGGTAATCGAGGAAGCCGTTGTGGTTGGTGTCGTAGGCGTCGAGGATCTGCTGCCGGATCTGCAGACCGATGGTCTCGATCAGGCCGTCGCCGAAGAGGTGGGGGGCGTTGCGCCCCGGGCCCACCGGGATGGCGACGTCGCCGCCGGCTCCGGGGCTGGCGAAGGGGAGGTTGTGGCACATGCCGCAGGAGGTCGACGAGGTCGCCTCGGGCCGCTTGGGCAGCGAGCGCATGGCGCCGTCCTCGGCCCCCCACTCGCGGAAGAAGTACCAGCGGCCGAGCTGATAGGTGAGCCAGGGGTCGTGCTGCTGGAGGTCCATCGAAGTGCCCGGCGCGCCCGGCGTCGACGAGTGCAGGACGCGCATCCGCGGCGTGCGGAGCGAGATGCCGCTGGGATCGTCGGGGCGGACGGAGAGCTGGGCGCCGGCGCGCACCGAGAGCGCCACCAGGGGGACCAGCAGCAGCAGCAGGCTCCAACGCAAGGGCCGGTTATTGAGCGCTCGGCGCATGGCTCGCCACCGTCTCCTTCTTGGGCAGCCCGCCGAGCACGTCGGGAAAGCCGTCGTGATCGGCGTCCGCTCGATAGGGCAGGTTGAGGCCGAAGGCCTCGGGGATGTTGGTGATCACCTGCAGCAGCCTGGCGTGGCCGCGCGGATCGGTGACCGTCGCCAGATAGCGGTAGACCGGCGGATGCTTGAACAGGAAGTGGGCGTCGAAGCGCTCGTAGCCGACGCTCTGGCCGGCGACCTTGAAGTCGTCGGCGATCTTGCCGTCGCCGTCGATGTCGGCGGGGATCTCGGTCGTCGGATAGAGCACCAGCGAGCGCAGGTACTCGAGCAGCAGCTCGCGCTTCGCCTCCGGCAGGGCGCGATAGGCGGCGGCCTCCGCCTCGGCGCTGCCGCCGTGCGCCCAGATCGCGGTGTCCAAGGTGGCGAAGTTGCCGCCGTGACCGTACGGCCCCGTGCTGCCGGCGCCCCACAGCGGCGCCGTGCGGTGCTCGCGCTGCAGGGTGCCGTCGAAGCGGCGCTCGAAGAAGGCCGGCCCGATGTCCCAGTGCTTGAAGTCGCTGTAGACCCGCGGCACGGCGGCGGCGGCGCCGCTCGGCGACAGATCGCCCTTGGCGGAGCGCTTCCACAGCCGCTCGAGCGAGCCGACGATCTCGGTCGAGCCGTCCGCGGCGACCCGGCTGTGGGTCGCCAGGTGGAAGAGGCGGCGGTCGCCGCTGAAGCCGAGCTTGTCGTCGCGCGCCTCGACGCGCCAGCTCTCGACGTGGCAGCGGGTGCAGCCGATCTCGGTCAGCACGGCGCGGCCCTCTTCGCTGTGCGCCGTCGGCCGCACCGTCGGCGGCGGGGTGTGCAGGATGTAGAACTCGATGGCGTCGAGATCGCCCTCGGTGAGCTCGCTGACGACGCCGTCGTGGTCGGGATCGTCGAGCGAGATGCCGCCCGCCGTGCGCCGCAGGCCGGGATCGACCGAGCCGCCGAAGTCGTACTGCTGGGCGCCGTTCAGCGACACCCGGGCGCGGCCGCCGTAGCCGCTCGGCCCGCCGTTGGCGTTCTGCTGCGTCGGATCGTGGGCCTGGAGGCCCATGTGGACGTCGGCGGCGGTGGCGTAGAACTCGCGCACCGTCGCCGCCTCGCCGCCCTGCGAGATGCGGCGCTCGCCGACCCGCCGGTAGCCGCGGCCCCAGCCGAAGGGCTCCATGGCGAAATCGAACGCCGCCACCCGCGGATCGTCGAGGCCGACGGCGTCCTTGATCACCTTGCCGGCGCTGTCGACGTACCAGAGGCGGAAGACGGTGTTGAGGCGCGGCACGCCGTCGGCGCCGGGCGCCAGATCGCCGTAGTCGATCGCCGGGGCGTCCGGGCGCGGCCGGATGAGCGCCGGCATCGCCGCCTTCACCTCGGCGCGGTCGATGACGCCGTTGTGGTTGGTGTCGTATTGATTCATCAGCATCGTGCGCACCTGCGCGCCGAGCATCTCGACCAGGCCGGCGCCGTAGAAGTGCGTCGTGTTGCGCCCGAAGCCGCTGGTCGAGGCGATGGTCTGGCCGGAGGAGGGCTCGCTGTAGACGCTCGAGTGGCACATGCCGCAGCTGGCGGCGTGGTTGCGCGCGAAGCGCGCCCCGCCGTGCACCAGCCCCTGCGTCGGCTCGGCGTAGAGCGGCACGTCGAGGGCGCCGATGCGGCCGTAGACGCCGTGCTTGAGCTCGAACTGGCGGTTCACCAGGTCGCGGCCGGTCTGGTACAGCAGGAAGGGGTCGTGCGCCCGCAGATCCGCCGTGGCGCCGCGCTTGGCGGTGTCGGTGGAGGAGACGAGATGGATCAGCGGATAGGGGATCGCCGTGCCGGTCGGATCGCTCGCGTTCTCCGCGACCTGAGCCCACACCGCGGCGACAGATCCGAGGAGCAGAACCGCGAAGAGACCTTTGCCGACCTCGCCTGCCATTCCGGTTGTCCAGCCCACCGCTCGCCGAACGTGATGCCGCGAAAAAGGGTTAGCTTTGGCCGCGAAGTATTCCACGCTGGTGGGTGACCGTCAACCGCGCCGGCGCCTCGCTCGACGCTTGAGGCTCGTCGCAAATGTGGGTCCGGTGCGCCGCCCGCACCATTGCGCATGGACGTAGCGTGTGCGCAAGCTGCGGCGGCCCGCCGGAGCCTTCTCCAGGGCCCCGCCGCCGCGGCCGCGGCGTGCTACCATTGAGCGCAACTGGCGACCAGCAAGAACTTCCGGAGATTTAGAATCGTCATGTCTCCTCGCCCTGCCGTGCCCGCTCCGACCTCACCCTCCCGAGGCGCTCTCGGAATCGCCCTCGCCCTCGTCGTCGGCGCCGCCGGCGCCGGCCTGGCGCGCGCCGACTGGCCGTCCTGGCGCGGGCCGCGGCAGGACGGCGTCGCCGCCGATCAGAACCTGATCTCGAGCTGGTCGCCGGCGGGCAAGAACCTGGCGTGGCGGGCCGACCTCGTCGGCCGCTCGACGCCGGTAGTCTTCGCCGGCCGGGTGTGCGCCACCGGCCGCGCCGGCAGCGGCCTCGACCGCCAGGAGACGGTCGCCTGCTTCGACGCCGCGAGCGGCAAGAAGCTGTGGGAGCGCCGGCTCGACATCTATCTCACCGCGGTGCCGTTCAGCCGCGTCGGCTGGGGGAACCTGGCGGCCGATCCGGAGAGCGGCGACATCTACGACCTGGGCGTCGGCGGCCTCCTCGTCTGCTTCAGCCGCGACGGCGACATCCGCTGGTGGCGGTCGTTGACCGAGGAGTTCGGCCTGATCTCCGGCGTCGGCGGCCGCACCCACTCGCCGCTGGTCGACGAGAACCGCCTCATCGTCAGCTTCGTCAGCATCGGCTGGGGCGACCAGGGGCCGCCGCGCCACCGCACCTACGCCTTCGACAAGAAGAGCGGCGAGCTGCTGTGGGTCGCGGCGCCCGGCGAGCTGCCGCAGGACTTCAACACCCAGACGACACCGGTGGCGGCGGTCATCGGCGGCCAGCGCCTGCTCATCGAGGGCGAAGCCGACGGCTGGGTGCACGCCATCCAGGCGCGCACCGGCGAGCGGGTCTGGCGCTACCACCTGAGCAAGGGAGCCCTCAACAACACCGTCACCGTGCACGGCGACGAGATCTTCGCCAGCCACGGCGAGGAGAACTTCGACAGCGGCGCGCAGGGGCGCGTGGTGGCGATCGACGGCCGCGGCAGCGGCGACGTCACCAAGACGCACGAAACCTGGCGCAACGACGACGTGGTGGCGAGCTTCTCGACCCCGCTCTACCACGACGGCCTGCTCTACCTGGTCGACAACTCCTCGAGCCTCGCCTGCCTCGACGCGGCGAGCGGCAAGATCCTGTGGCGGAAGAAGATCGGCCGCATCGGCAAGGCCTCGCCGGTGTGGGGCGACGGCAAGCTCTACGTGCCGGAGGCGACCGGCACCTTCACCATCCTCAAGCCCAGCCGCAGCGGCGCCGAGGTGCTCGACCGCGAGGAGATCCGCCTCGCCGACGGCAGCCGCCCGGCCGAGATCTACTTCTCGCCGGCGATCGCCTACGGCCGCATCTTCCTGTCGACCGAGGGCGGCCTGTTCAGCCTCGGCGACCGCGCGGCCGGCCTGCGCCCCGACGCCGAGCCGTCGGCCGGCTACCCCGCCGAGAGCGCCGAGACGCCGGCGAGCGCCGGCCCCCCGGCCGTCCTCCACGTCGAGCCGGCGGAGGTGATGATCCACCCCGGCGACTCGGTGCGCTTCCGGCTCGCCGCCTTTGACGCTCACGGCCGCGCCCTGCCGGCGCCGGCGAGCGCCGCCTGGACCCTCCGCGGCCTCGCCGGCACGGTCGCCGCCGACGGCACCTTCGCCGCCACCCCCGGCCGCGCCTTCTCGACCGGAGCGGTCGCCGCCGCGGCGGGCGGCCTGCAGGCGGTCGCCCGCGTCCGCGTCGTCCCCGACCTCCCCTGGCAGGAGGACTTCGAGTCGATCGCGCCCGGCCAGGCGCCCGCCGGCTGGGTCGGCGCGCCCGGCAAGTTCGCCGTCCAGGCGACCGCCGACGGCAAGGTGCTGGTCAAGCCGCCGGCGCAGCGCGGCCTCGATCGCTCGAACCTCTACATCGGGCAGCCGACGCTGCACGACTACACCGTCGCCGCCGATCTCCTCGGCACCCAGGCGCCCGAGAAGGCCGTGCCGCGGCCGGACATGGGCCTCATCGCGAGCGGCTACGTCCTCGACCTGCAGGGCATCCACCAGCGCCTGCAGGTGCGCGCCTGGGACACCGAGCTGCGGCTGATGGAGCAGACCGATTTTCCCTGGGACGCCAACACCTGGTACACCATGAAGCTCGCGGTCGACACCCGCGGCAAGGAGGGGCTCATCCGCGCCAAGGTCTGGCGCCGCGGCGAGCCCGAGCCCGCCGCCTGGACGCTCACCGCCCACGATCCGCACCCGGTGCGCCAGGGCAGCCCCGGGCTCTACGGCTACTCGCCGGCCGAGATCCGCTTCGACAACCTGAAAGTGACGGCCAACCCGTGACGACGAGGCCGCGAGCCGCGCTCCTCCTCTCCCTCCTGCTGGCGGCGGCGAGCGCCGCCGCCGGCGATCCGCCCGCCGACCACGGAATGTTCGGCGGCACCCCATCCCGCAACATGGCGTCGGACGAGAAGGGGCTCCCCACCCGCTTCGACCCGGCGACGGGCTTGAACATCAAGTGGGCGGTGGACCTCGGCTCGCAGAGCTACGGCGGCCCGGTGGTCGCCGGCGGCAAGGTCTTCGTGGGCACCAACAACGAGGGGCACAAGAACCCCAAGATCGTCGGCGATCGCGGCGTCATCATGGCCTTCGACGCCGCCGACGGCCGCTTCCTCTGGCAGGCCACCCACGACAAGCTGAGCGCCGGCAAGGTCAACGACTGGCCGCTGCAGGGCATCTGCTCGACGCCGGCGATCGAGGGCGACCGCCTCTACTACGTCTCCAACCGCGACGAGCTGATCTGCGCCGACACCGAGGGCTTCCGCGACGGCAAGAACGACGGTCCCTTCACCGCCGAGACCGACGCCGGCGAGACCGGCGCCGACTTCATCTGGAAGCTCGACCTCATCAGCACCTTCCACGTCTATCCCCACAACCAGTCGGCGAGCAGCCCGCTGGTGATCGGCGACCTCGTCTACATCGTCACCGGCAACGGCGTCGACGAGGGGCACATCAACGTCCCGTCGCCCCAGGCGCCGAGCTTCATCGCCGTCGACAAGGCGACCGGCAAGGTGGCATGGACGAGCGCGCTGCCCGGCGAGCACATCCTCCACGGCCAGTGGTCGAGCCCGTCGTACGGCGTCCTCGACGGCCGGCCGCAGGTGCTCTTCGGCGGCGGCGACGGCTGGCTCTACGCCCTCGAGCCGAAGACCGGCAAGCTGCTCTGGAAGTTCAACTGCAATCCCAAGGACGCCGTCTACACGATCGGTCCCGGCTCGACCAAAAACAACATCATGGCGATGCCGGTCATCCTGGGCGACATGGTCTACATCGCGGTCGGCGAGGACCCCGAGCACGGCGAGGGGATCGGCCACCTCTGGGCGCTGCGCCCGCGCGGCCTCGGCGACCTCACCGACAAGGCGGTGGTCTGGCATCGCGACGGCGAGGCGTTCCATCGCAGCCTGTCGACGGTCGCCGTCGCCGACGGCCTGCTCTTCACCGCCGACTTCTCCGGCTATGTCTACTGCCTCGACGCCGCCACCGGCCAGCTCTATTGGATCTACAACTCCTTCGGCGCCATCTGGGGCTCGCCGATGGTCGCCGACGGCAAGGTCTACATCGGCAACGAGGACGGCGACGTCGCCGTGCTGCGCGCGGCGCGCAAGCTCGAGGTGCTCCACAAAGTCAACATGGGGAGCGCCGTCTACAGCACCGTGGTGGCGAAGAAGGGCGTCCTCTACATCACCGCGCGGTCGAAGCTCTTCGCCATCGCCGAGGGGATCCCGGCGCACCCCGCGGCTCCGCCGCACTAGCGGCCTGCACCGGATCGATCCGCGGAGCACCTTGGCCGACGCGCGCTTTGAGCCCGAGGGCAGCTGGCGGTCGGAGCTCGGCGGCATCGAGATCGTCTTCGGCGCCGGCGCCGTCGATCGCCTCGGCGCTCTGGCGCGAGAGGTCGGCGGCCGTCGCGTCCTCCTGGTGACCGATCCCGGCCTCCGCGCCGCCGGCCATGCCGACCGCGCCGCCGCGGCGATCGCCGCCCACGATTTCGAGGTTTCGATCTTCGACCGGGTGGGCGAGAACCCGACCACCGACGAGGTCGACGATGGGCGCGCCGCCGCCGCCGCGCTGCGGCCCGATCTCCTCGTCGCGCTCGGCGGCGGCAGCGCCATGGACTGCGCCAAGGGGATCAATCTCCTGCTCACCAACGGCGGCCGCATGGCGGACTACCGCGGCCTCGGCCGCGCGGCGAAGCCGCTGCTGCCGGCGATCGGCGTGCCGACCACCGCCGGCACCGGCAGCGAGGCGCAGTCGTTCGCCCTCATCTCCGACGCCACGACGCACGAGAAGATGGCCTGCGGCGACCGCCAGGCACGCTTTCGGCTGGTCGTCCTCGACCCCGAGCTGGCGGCCTCCGCGCCGCCTCGCGTGCGCGCCGCCGCCGGGCTCGACGCGCTCTCGCACGCCGTCGAGAGCCACGTCTGCCGGCGCGCCAATCCGATCTCCCGCCTGCTCTCGCGCCACGCCTGGCGGCTCCTCGCCGACAACCTGGAGGCGACCTGGCGCGACCCTGCCGCGGCCGATCTCGAAGCGCTCGGCGCCGCGCTCCTCGGCGCCCACCTCGCCGGTGCCGCGGTCGAGCTCTCGATGCTCGGCGCCGCGCACGCCGGCGCCAACCCGCTCACCGCGCGTTACGGCATCGCGCACGGCATCGCGGTAGCCCTGCTCTTGCCTCATGTGGTACGTTTCAACGGCTCTTTTCACGAGGCGCTCTACATGGATCTCGCGGGTCAGTCAGCACCGGACATCGCACACCGGATCGAGCAGCTTCGAGCCTCGGCAGGCCTCCCCGAACGACTCCGCGACGTCGCTGTAGCAAGCGCTGCGCTGGCTGAAATGGCCGGCGACGCGGCGCGCCAGTGGACCGCATCCTTCAATCCGCGGCCGGTCTCGCCGGCCGATCTGTTACAGATTTATGAGCAAGCTTTTTAGACGCTCATGCGCCGGGATCCCTTGCCGTGTATCGCTTTCGCCGAGGCCGGCGGCTGGCCCGCCGCCAGTCGACGCCGGCGCTCCGAGAACGGAGTGGATGTATGACTGAGCCGTCCCTCCAGCCCGCCAACCTGCCGCCGCCGATCGAGCCCGCCACCGTCGGCAGCCTGTTCGTCGCCAACTATCCGCCCTTCTCGTTCTGGGATTCGGCGGCGCTGCCGGAGATCCATGCGGCGCTCGCCAGCGCCGCCCGCCCGGATGTGCCTCTGGGCCTATACCTTCATATTCCATTCTGTCGCAAGCGCTGCAAGTTCTGCTACTTCCGGGTCTTCACCGAGATGGACGCGGCGCGCATCGAACCGTTATCTCGACGCCGTCGTGCGCGAGGTCGAGGCCTACGCCGCGCTGCCGGCGACCGGCGCGCGGCCGCTCCGCTTCGTCTACTTCGGCGGCGGCACGCCGTCGCTGCTCTCCGTCCACCAGCTCAACGGCCTCTTCAACCGCCTGCGCCGGGTGATGCCGTGGGACGGCGCCGAGGAGATCACCTTCGAGTGCGAGCCCGGCACCCTGACCGAGCCGAAGGTCAAGGCGATCCGCGCCATGGGCATCACCAGGCTCTCGCTCGGGGTGGAGAACTTCAACGACGCCATCCTCAAGGAGAACGGCCGCGCCCATCTCTCGGCCGAGATCTACCGCGTCATGCCATGGATCCAGGCGGCCGGCTTCGACCAGCTCAACATCGACCTCATCGCGGGGATGGTCGGCGAGACCTGGGAGACCTGGAAGGAGAGCGTGCAGCGGGCGATCGACCTGGGGCCGGACAGCGTCACCATCTACCAGCTCGAGCTCCCCTACAACACGGTCTTCTCGCAGAGCCTGCTCAAGGACGCCGCGGCGCTGCCGGTCGCCGACTGGGAGACCAAGCGCGCCTGGCACCAGCACGCCTTCGAGCAGCTCGCCGGCGCCGGCTACGCGATGTCGAGCGCCTACACCATGGTGCGCAAGGACAGGCCCTGCCGCTTCGTCTACCGCGACTCGGTCTGGCACGGCTGCGACCTGCTGGGCGTCGGGCTGTCGTCGTTCTCGCACGTCAACGGCACCCACTTCCAGAACGTCGCGTCGTGGAACGGCTACCTCGACGAGGTGGAGGCCGGGCGGCTGCCGCTCGACCGCGGCTGCCTGCCGAGCGTCTACGAGCGGATGACGCGGGAGATGATCCTGCAGCTCAAGATGGGCCGCCTCGACGCCGCCTACTTCCGCTCCAAGTTCGGCGTCGACGTGCTCGCCGACTTCGCGCCCGCCTGGGAGCGCCTCGAGCGCGAGGGGATGCTGGAGATGCGCGGCGCCGGCGCCGAGCTCACCCGCACCGGGCTGCTGCGCGTCGACATGCTTCTCCCCGAGTTCTACGACGAGCGCTATCGCAACGCGCGCTACACCTGATCGCCGGCCGGGAACCGAAGCGGTGTCGCCTGCGTCCAGTCTCCGATCCCCGGCGCCGCGGCGTTCGCCGAGGTGGTACCGGAGCGCCCTCGCGACGCTCCTCGCCGCCGGGACGCTCTCCGCGGCGCTCGCCCGCGCCGCCGACTGGCCGCAGTTCCGCGGCCCGCGGCGCGATGGCATCTCGAGCGAGACGCCGCTCCTCAAGAGCTGGCCGGAGAGCGGACCGCGGGTGCTCTGGAAGGTGCCGCTCGGCGAGGGCTTCTCCCACCTGACCGTCGTCGGCGACCGCCTCTACACCCTCTACGGGAGCGGCGGCGACGAGCTGCTCGCCGGCTTCGACGCCGCCACCGGCCGCCGCCTGTGGGCGACGCGGCTCGACGCCAAGCTCGACAACGATCAGGGCAACGGTCCGCGCGCCACCCCCACCTACGACGGCGGCCTGCTCTTCGCGCTCGGCGCCAAGGGCCGCCTGCTGGCGGCCGACGCCGCCACCGGCAGGACGGTCTGGCAGCACGACCTGGCGCGCGAGTTCGAGGCGCAGAGCCCGACCTGGGGCATCTCCAGCTCGCCGCTCGTCGAGGAGAAGCTGCTGCTCGTCGCCGTCGGCGGCACTCACGGCCGCTCGCTGATGGCCTTCGACAAGCGGGACGGCCGCGTCGCCTGGGCGGCGCAGGACGACCCGGCGGGCTACGCCGCCCCCATCGCCTTCACCGCCGCCAACCACCGGCAGGCCGTCTTCCTCACCGCCAAGTCGCTCCTCGCGGTGGCGCCCGGCGACGGCCGGCTGCTCTGGCGGACCCCCTGGGAAACCTCGCTCGACGCCAACGCCGCGACGCCGATCTTCCTCGCCCCCGACCGCGTCTTCGTCTCCTCGGGATTCGACACCGGCGCCGCGGTCTTCCGGCTGCGCAGCGATGCCGCGGGCGGCGTCGCCCTCGAGACGGTGTGGAAGAGCCGCGTGCTGAAGAACCAGTTCAGCTCGTCGGTCCTCGACGGCGACTTCCTCTACGGCTTCGACAACGGCACCCTGAAGTGCGTCGACGCCCGCACCGGCGCCGAGAGGTGGAAGCAGCGCGGGCTGGGGATCGGCTCGCTGATCCTCGCCGACGGCGTCCTGGTGATCCTCTCCGACAGCGGCCGCCTGGTGCTCGCCGACGTCACCCCCGAGAGCTACGTCGAGCGCGCCAGCTTCCAGGCGATGAGCGGGCGCTGCTGGACGGCGCCGAGCCTCGCCGACGGCGTCCTCTACCTGCGCAACGAGAGCATCATGCTGGCGCTCTCGCTGCGCCCTTCTCCCAAGGGAGATCCCAAGGGTGCTTGAACGCCGTGTCATCGCCGCCGTCGCCGTGCTTCTGCTCTGCCTGGGCCTGCCGGCAGCCGCCCAGACGCCGCCTGCCGCGGCGCCGGCACCGCCCGCCGACGAGAAGCCTCCGCTGACGCGCACCCACGAGACCCTCGACGTCGAAGGCGCGCCGCTCTTCGTTCCCGAGGTCAACACCGTGGCGACCAAGCTGCCGCTCTCGACCCTGAAGACGCCGGCGAGCGTCAGCGTCGTCACCGCGCCGCTCATCGAGCGGCAGGACGACCGCGTGCTTGGCGATGCTCTCGCGAACGTCAGCGGCGTCAACCCGCAGACCGAGAGCGGCGTCGCCGACTACTTCATCCTCCGCGGCTTCGACTCCGAGTCGAGCGGTCTCGTCCTCACCGACGGCGCCCCCGAGCCCGAGGTCACCTTCTACCAGCTCTACAATGTCGACCGCGTCGAGGTGCTGCGCGGACCGGCGAGCTTCCTCTACGGCGGCAACCCGCTCGCCGGCGCCGTCGACCTGGTGAGCAAGCAGCCCCTCCCCTACGATTCGGTGGGGGCGAGCGTCTCGGCCGGCAGCTTCGGGACGAACGAGGGCAAGGCGGACGTCAACTGGAGCAGCCCGAACGACACCGTCGGCCTGCGCGTGAACGCGCTCTGGGAGACGACGGACGGCTATCGCGACGGCCGCGGCGGCAAGGTGCACGGCGCCAACCCCACACTGGTCTGGCGCCCCGACGGCGAGGACACGGTGACGGTCAGCGCCGAGCGTCTCGACAGCCACTTCAAACCGGATGCCGGCCTGCCCATCCTGCTCGACGGCCAGGTGGCGCCGGTGCCGCTCACCCGCTCGTACCAGTCGCCCTTCGACACCTCCGACCAGGCGATCGACCGGGCGACCGTCGACTGGCAGCGCAGGTCCGGCGACCTCACCCTCGAGAACAAGCTCTACTACCGCGGCCTCGACTGGCGCTCGGACGGCACTCTCCTCACCGGCGCCTTCCCCGACCAGACCGGTACCGTCCAGGTGTCGCGCGCGCTGACCCTTCTCGACGACCGCCAGAAGTTCTGGGGCGACCGCTTCGAGGCGATCTCCGAGCTCGCGACCGGCAGCGTCCACCACCGCCTGCAGACCGGCCTCGAGATCGCCGGCCGCGACGACGTCTTCACCCTCGACGTCGGCGCGCTGCCGTCGATCAGCCTGCTGGCGCCGGTCGAGACCGCCCAGCAGCCGGTCTTCCTCATCCCCGGGCAGTCCTCGGCCGGCGACTCGCGGACGCGGATCGTCGCCCCCTACGCGCTCGACCACCTCACCCTTTCGCCGCGCTTCGAGCTCCTCCTCGGCGCCCGCTTCGACCACTCCGACTACCGAGACCGCGTCTCCGACACCTCGCGCAGCGACTCCCAGCTGTCGCCGTTCGTCGGCGCCGTCTACTCGCTCGGGAAGAACGTGTCGCTCTACGCCAACGCCGGCCGCGGCTTCGCCCCGCCGTCGACCCGCGTCGTCGGACCGCAGCGCGCCGAGACCGGCAGCCAGGCCGAGGTGGGCGCCAAGGGCGAATTCCTCGGCGGCCGCCTGCGCGCCCAGCTGGCGCTCTACGACCTCGACCGGCGCAACATCGCCATCCCCGACGCGAACGGCATCACGGCGCAGGTCGGCAGCCAGCGCTCGCGCGGCGTCGAGCTCGAGGTCACCGCCGAGCCCCTGCCCGGCCTCTTCGCCCTCCTCATTTACGCCTACGACGACGCCGTCCTCACCCGCTTCGACGAGAGCGTCCTCGTCGGCTTCTTCCCGCCGACCTTCGCCACCGTCGACCGCACGGGCAACGCGCCCCCGCTCGCCCCCGCCCACCTCGGCACCCTCTGGCTCAGCCACCCCTTGCCGCGCGGCTTCGAGATCGGCCTCGGCGCCCACTACGCCTCGCGCCAGTTCATCGCCGCCGACAACGCCTTCGCCATCCCCAGCGCGCTGACGGCGGAGGCGGCCCTCTCCTACACGGCGCGGCGCTTCAAGCTGCACGTCAACGCCAAGAACCTGACCGACGTCCGTACCTACACCCGCGGCTTCGGCTCCAGCTCGGTCATCCCGGCGAGCGGCTTCGCCATCTACTCCGGGATCGACTTCCGCTGGGACGCCCCCGCTTCTCGCAGCGCTGGAAGGTAGAGCCATGCAGACAGAGGACTACGACGTCATCGTCATGGGCGGCGGCCCGGCCGGAGCCACCGCCGCCACCCTGGTCGCCGCCGGCGGCGCCCGTGTCGCGTTGATCGAGCGGCTGCCGGAGACCGGCTTCAAGATTGGCGAGTCGCTGATGCCGGAGAGCTACGAGACGTTCCGGCGCCTCGGCGTGCTCGACCGCCTCGGCGCCAGCTCCTTCCCGCGCAAGCACAGCGTGCAGTTCTTCTCCCCCGGCGGCCGCGCCTCGGCGCCGTTCTACTTCCGCGAGACCGACGACAGCGAGGCCGCCGTCACCTGGCAGGTCACACGGCAGGAGTTCGACCGCCTGCTGCTCGACAACGCCCGCGATCACGGCGTCGACGTGCGCCAGGGCGCCATGGTGCGCGACGTGCTGTTCGAGGGCGACCGCGCCGTCGGCCTGCTGGCCGAGCTGCCCGGGGAGGGGGTGCGCGAGCTGCGCTGCCGCGTCGTCGTCGACGCCACCGGCCAGCGGGCGATCATCGGCCGCCGCCTGGGCCTCCTGCGCGGCGATCCGCAGCTGCGCAAGGCGGCGATCTTCACCCACTTCAAGGGCGCCCTCCGCGACCCGGGGATCGACGAGGGGGCCACCCTGGTGATCCACACCGACCACCAGGACTCGTGGTTCTGGTACATCCCCCTCGCCAACGACATCGTGAGCGTCGGCGTGGTGGGGGCGATCGACTACCTGGTCCAGGGCCGCGCGGCCAATCCGCAGCAGGTCTTCGAGGAGGAGGTGGCGCGCTGCACCGCCCTGCAGCCGCGGCTGGCGGGGGCGACGCAGGCGATGGAGTTCCGCGCTCTGCGCGACTTCTCCTATCGCGCCGCGCAGGCGGCCGGCGACGGCTGGGTGCTGGTCGGCGACGCCTACCAGTTCCTCGACCCGATCTACTCGTCGGGCGTGCTGATCGCCCTCAACTCGGGCGAGGCGGCGGCCGACTCGATCCTCGCGGCGCTCGCCGCCGGCGACTGCTCCGCCGCCCGGCTGCGCACCTTCGAGCCGCGTCTGGTGGCCGGGATCGACGCCATCCGCCGGCTGGTCTACGCCTTCTACGACCCCAGCTTCCGCTTTTCGAAGTTCCTCCGCCGCTTCCCGCAGTACCGGCTCGACGTCATCAGCATCCTCCGCGGCAGCGTCTTCGGCAAGGACTTCCGCGGCCTGCTGGCCGCTCTCGACGAGGCCGCCCCGGCGCCGGAGGACGTCTTCGCGGCGGATCGATTCGGCGGGGAAATGCCGGCTTGAGGATCGCATTCGTCTCGGCCGGCGCCGCCAACATGTACTGCGGCAGCTGTCTGAACGACAACACCCTGGTCGCCGCGCTGCAGCGCCTCGGCCACGACGCGGTGCTGCTGCCGACCTACACCCGCCTGCGCACCGACGAGCCCGACGTCTCCGAGAAGCGCGTCTTCTTCGGCGCCCTGAACGTCTACCTGAAACAGGTGGCGCCCTTCCTCCGCCGCGGCCCCGCCCTCCTCGAGTGGCTGCTCGACCGCCCGGCGCTGCTGGCGCTCGTCGCCCGCCTCGGCTCCTCGACCGACCCCGCGCAGCTCGGCGCCCTCACCCTCTCCGTCCTGCGCGGCGAGGAGGGGCACCAGGAGCGCGAGATCGAGAAGCTGGTCGCCTGGCTCCGCGACGCCTTCCGGCCCGACATCGTGCACCTGACCAATTCCATGTTCGCCGGCTTCGCCCGCCGCCTGAAGCAGGCGCTCGGCGTCCCCGTCGTCTGCTCGCTGCAGGGCGAGGAGCTCTTCCTCGAGAGCCTGCCGGCGCCGGTGCGCGCCGAGACCCTCGCCGTCCTCGCCGAGCGGGTGCAGGACATCGACCTCTTCTTCGCCCCCAGCCGCGCCTATGCCGACTTCATGGCCGCCTACCTCGGCGTCGAGCGGCGGCGGATCGCGGTCGTCCCCCTCGGCCTCCACCTCGACGGCTACGGCGAGCGGCGGACGGCGGACGCCGCCGGAGAACCTCTCGTCATCGGCTACCTCGCCCGCATCGCGCCGGAGAAGGGTCTCCACCTCCTCGTCGAGGCCTTCGCCGCGGTGGCGAAGGCGCTCGGGCCCGGCGGCGTGCGGCTCGACATCGCGGGCTACCTGCCGCCGCTCCATCGCCGCTACCTGGCAGGGGTCCAACAGCGGATCGCGGAGCTGGGCTTGAGCGGCAGCGTCCGCTACCTCGGCGAGGTCAGCCGCGAGGAGAAGATCCGCTTCCTCGGCTCGCTCGACGTGCTCTCGGTGCCCACCGCCTTCCGCGAGCCGAAGGGGCGCTACGTGCTCGAGGCGCTGGCGGCCGGAACACCGGTGGTGGTGCCTCGGCACGGCTCGCTTCCCGAGCTGATCGAGGAGACCGGCGGCGGCCTGCTCTTCGAGCCGGGCTCGACCGACGACCTCGCGAGGACGCTCCTCGCGCTGCTCGGCAACCCACTGCTGCGGGAGCAGCTGCGGCGCGCCGGCCGCGAGGCGGTGGCGAGGAAATACAGCGATCGAGCCGCCGCGCTCGCCACCCTCGCCGGCTACGAAGCCTGCCTCGGGCGGGCGCGCCACGTGGCATGAGCGAGCCCGGCGACACCGAGCCCTCGCGCGGGGCGGCCGCCGCGAGCGGCCTCGTGGCGCGGGAGGTCACCAAGAGCTTCGCCTTCGGCGATCGGGAGATCGCGGTCCTCCGCGGCATTTCCCTGGCACTCGCGCCGGCCGAGTCGCTCGCCATCCTCGGTCCCTCCGGCTCGGGCAAGAGCACCCTCCTCCACATCCTGGGGACGCTCGAGCGCCCCACCTCCGGGCGGGTGTCGCTCGCCGGGCAGGACCTCGGCTCGCTGCGCGAGCCGGAGCTCGCCCGCTTCCGCAACCAGCGGATCGGCCTCGTCTTCCAGGACCACCACCTGCTCCCCCAGCACTCGGTGCTCGAGAACGTGCTGCTGCCGACGCTCGCCTTCCATCGCGGCTGGCGCGAGGCTCGGCCGCGCGCCGTCGAGCTCCTCCAGCGGGTCGGCCTCGGCGATCGGCTGCATCACCGGCCGGCCGAGCTCTCGGGAGGCGAGCGGCAGCGGGCGGCGATCGCCCGCGCCCTCCTCCACCGCCCCGCTCTCCTCCTCTGCGACGAGCCGACGGGCAGCCTCGACCACGCCGCCGCCGAGGCGGTGATCGACCTCCTGCACGAGCTTCGCCGCGAGGAGGGCGCCATCCTCGTCGCCGCCACCCACAGCCTCGAGCTCGCCGCCCGCTTCGGGCGCCGTGCGACCCTGCGTGACGGGCTGTGCTTCGCAGCCTGAGGCATTTCTGGGCGCTCCATCTCGCCGTCGTCCTGGCGGCTGCCGTCGCTGGCACCGTCGTCACCGGCTCGCTGGTGGTCGGCGACTCGGTGCACGGCAGCCTGCGCGCCCTCTTCCTCGACCGCCTCGGCGCCACCGAGTCGGCCGTGGTGGCGGCGCGTCCCTTCCGCGCCGCCCTCGCCGCGGAGGTGGCGCGCCACCTGCCGAAGAGCGCCACCGTCGCGCCGATCCTCCTGCTGCCGGGGAGCGCCGCGCGTGCCGCCGCCGGCCCGCCCGATGCCGCCCCGCCGGTGCGGGCGACGGTCGTCGGCTACGACGAGCGCTTCGCGGCCCTCTATCCAGCAGAGGCGCTCGGGAAGCGAGCCGCGGGCGATCGCGGTCCTGAACCCGGACCCGCTGGCAAGCCGGAGATTCGCTTCCCGCCGGTCCTCATCAACCGGACGCTCGCCGGCGCCGTCGGCGCGGCGACCGGCGACGACCTCCTGCTCACTTTCGAGCAGCCGTCGACCATCCCGCGCGACGCCCTCCTCGGCCACAAAGACAGCGAGAGCGTCGTCGCCAGCGGCCGCTTCACCGTCGCCGCCATCCTCCCCGACCGCGGCGCCGGCGGCTTTGGGCTGGCGATCGGCCAGGCGATCCCGGCCAACGTCTTCGTGCCTCTTGGCACCCTGCAGCGGCGGACCGGCCTCGCCGGCCAGGCCAACGTCCTCCTCGTCGCGGCGGGCGCCGGCCGGGGCGCCGTGCGGCAGGCCATCCGCCGGAGCGTCGACCTCGCCGATCTCGGCCTCGCCCTGCGGCCGGCGCCCGAGCCCGGCGCCGCCGCGCTCGTCCTCGACAGCCGCGACTTCTTCCTGCCGGCGGCGGCGGAGAGCGCCGCGGCGGCGGCCGCGGCGGCGCTCCACGCCCGCGCCGAGCGGGTCTTCACCTATCTGGCGACCGCGCTCCGGGCGCACGGGCGCCTGGCGCCGTACTCGATGGTCGCCGCGATCGACCCGCTGCCGCCGCTGCCCCCGCTGCCCATGCTGCCGACGCTGCCAGCCGCCGGCGGGCTGCGCACGGCCGCGGGCGCGCCTCTGCCTCCCCTCGCCGGCGGCGAGATCGTCCTCGACGCCTGGGCCGCCGAGGCGCTCCAAGCCGTCCCCGGCGACGCGGTCGAGATGCGCTGGCTCCTCGCCGAGCCGGCTTCCGCCGGCCAGCCGTCGGCGTCGGCCGGCGCGAGCTTCCGCCTGCGCGGCATCGCGGCGATGGACGGCCTCGCCGCCGACCGCACCCTGACCCCGGCCCTCCCCGGCATCGACGCGGCGCCCGACATCGCCTCCTGGTCGGCCCCCTTCCCCATCGACCTCCACCTCGTCGGCCCGCGGGACGAGGCCTACTGGCACCGCTACGGCGCCACCCCCAAGGCGTTCGTGCCGCTGTCGACCGGGCGCCGGCTGTGGAGCAGCCGCTTCGGCGACCTCACCTCGGTGCGCATCGCCTTCCCCTCGCCGGCGGCGGCGAGCGCTCTCGCCGAGCCGCTCCGCCGCGATCTCCTCGCCCGCCTGCCGCTCGCCCCCTTCGGCTTCGAGCCGCGGGAGATCCGCGCCGAGGGGCTCAGCGCCGCCGACGCGGGGACCGACTTCACCTCGCTCTTCCTCGGCTTCAGCTCGTTCCTCATCGCCGCCGCGGTCCTCTTGACCGGCCTGGTCTTCTCCCTCGGCCTCGAGCGGCGGCGGCGGGAGATCGGCCTCCTCCTCGCGCTCGGCTTCCCGCTCGCCCGCGTCCGCCGCCGCTTCCTCGCCGAGGGCGCGGCGCTCGCCGCGCTCGGCGCCCTCGCCGGCCTCGCCGGCGCCTGCGGCTTCGCGGCCCTCCAGATGCGCGGCCTCGGCCTCTGGTGGCGGCCGGCGGTGGGCACCCCCTACCTCCGCCTCGTCGTCCAGCCGGCGACCCTCGCCGCCGGCTTCCTCGCCAGCGTCGGGGTGGTGCTCGTCGCCATCGTCGCCGGCGTGCGGCGGGCCGGCAGGCTCCCGGCGACGGCGCTCCTCGCCGGTGCCACGGGCCGCGGCGGCCCGCTCGCCGGAGCCGGCCGCGGCAGCCGCGGTCGCCCCGGCCGCGGCCTCCTCCTCGCCTTCTGGGGCAGCGCCGCCACCGGCCTCGCCCTCGCCGGCTGGCTCGCCGCGATCCGCTCGACCGGCCGGCCGCAGCCGGGGCTCGCCTTCGGCCTCGGCGCCTGCCTCCTCGCCGCCGGCGCCAGCGGCTTCGCCGTAGCCTGCCGGCGGGCGGGCAACCGGGAGTCGGAGCGCGGCGGCCTCGCCGCTCTCGCCCTCCGCGACACCGCCGCCGCGCCGGGCCGCGGGGTGCTCTCGATCGGCCTCGTCGCCTGCGCCTGCTTCGCCCTGGTGATGGTCGCCGCCAACCGGCGCGAAGAGCGCCAGCGGCCGGACTGGGCCGGCTTCACTCTCCTCGCCGAGTCGCAGGTGCCGCTCTATCAGGACCTCGGCAGCCCCGCCGGCCGCGAGGCGCTGGGGATCCCGCCGCAGGCCGAGGCCCTGCTCGCGGCGAGCTCGATCGTCGGCCTGCGCGAGGTGGCGGGGGACGACGCCAGCTGCCTCAATCTCTACCTGCCGCGCCGGCCGCGCCTGCTGGGGCTGCCGCCGGCCCTCCTCGCCCGGCGGGACGTCGCCTTCGCCGGCGCGCTGGGACCGCCGCCCGGCTCCCTGACGCTACTTCTTGGCGATGAGCGTGACGGGGCGCTGCCGGCGGTCGGCGACGAGCAGTCGGTGCGCTGGATCCTCCACCACGGCCTCGGCGACGAGATCCCCCTGGACGGCGCCGCGGGGCGGCGCCTGCGCCTCGTCGGGCTCCTCGCCGGCAGCCCGCTCCAGGGGGCGCTGCTGGTCTCCGAGCGCAACCTCCTGCGCGCCTTCCCCGCCCTCGGCGGGCGCCGGGTGTTCCTCCTCCGCCCGCCGCGCGGGCGCGAGCGGGAGGTCTCCCGCATCCTCACCGCGGCGCTCGGCGACCTCGGCTTCGCGGTGACGCCGATCGCCGAGCGATTGGCGCTCTTCCACGACGTCGAGAGCACCTACCTCGCCATCTTCCAGGCGCTGGGGAGCCTCGGCCTC
The DNA here is from genome assembly GCA_963755825.1 of uncultured Acidobacteriota bacterium. GTDB lineage: Bacteria > Acidobacteriota > Thermoanaerobaculia > Multivoradales > UBA5704 > DATBQN01. Next base: position 1,123,656 of record CAVWLA010000003.1, read on the forward strand.
CTCCTCGGCACGCTCGGCCTCGGCATCGAGCTGGTGCGCAGCGCTGTCGCGCGGCGCGGCGAGCTCGCCATCCTCCGCGCCTTCGGCTTCGGCCGCCGGCGCCTGGCGGCGCTCCTGCTGCTCGAGAACGGCCTCCTGCTGGCGGCCGGATTGGCGCTCGGCACCGGCGCCGGCCTCCTCGCCGCGGCGCTCGGCGGCGGCGAGCCCGGACCGTTCCCCTGGGGGCCGCTCGCCGCCACCCTCGGCGGCATCTTCGCCTGCGGCCTGGCGGCCTGCGCCGCCGCCGTCTGGACCGCCGTCGGCGGCCCGCTCGCCGCCCTCCTCAAGGCCGAGGCGTGAGGCGAAAATTGACATACAATCGCAACGTTCACCGTGCTCTGTAGGGTCCGATGCGCGAACCTCGGGAGGCAGGAATCTCCGCCGCGGGGAGACCGCTGTCTCGCGCATCCAACAGCTTTCCGACGAGCGAAAGGGGATTGGCCATGAAGCGGATCTTGATCGGATCTCTGCTGTCGGCAGTCGCGTTGTTCCTGTGGGGGTTCGTGTACTGGAACGTGCTGCCGTTCCGCAACTCCATCTACCAGTCGGTGCCGACCGAGGCGAGCGTCCTGCCGCAGCTCTCGGCCGCCATCCCGCACAGCGGCGTCTACCTGCTCCCCAACGTGGCGAACACCCCCAACGAGGCGGAGCTCAACAAGCTCTACAGCGCCGGGCCGATCGCCGAGATCATCTTCCTCAAGCACGGCGCGGAGCCCTTCAGCCCGTACATGTTCGTCCACGGCTTCCTCCACATGTTCATCGCCGCGTTCCTCATGGGGATCCTCCTCTCGCTCGCCCTCCCCGCCCTCGCCACCTACATGGACCGCGTCAAGGCGGTGGTCATCGCCGGGCTCGCCGGCAGCTTCTTCGCGCACCTGGGCGACCCCATCTGGTTCCACCACCCGTGGAACATGCACATCCTCCATTTCGTCTACGACCTCACCTGCTGGATCCTGGTCGGCCTCATCCTCTCGAGGTTCGTACGGAACTGACGCACCCAACGGAGCCAGGCCCTGCCCGGGCGTTCGTCTCGGCGCTCGCGGCGCTCCTCCTCGTCGCCGGCGCCGCGGCCGCCGGCGGCGACAACTGGCCGTCATTCCGCGGCGCCGACGCCTCGGGCGTCGGCCAGGGTCCGGCGCCCACCACCTGGAAGGTCGACAGCTCGCTCCACGTCAAATGGAAGGCGACGATCCCCGGGCTCGGCCATTCGAGCCCGGTGGTCTGGGGCGACCGCGTCTTCGTCACCACCGCGATCACCAGCGCGAAGGAGGTCGAGTTCCTCCATGGCCTGACCGGCGAGCTGCATTCCGCCGACGACGTCTCGCCGCAGTCGTGGCGCGTCGAGTGCCTCGACAAGCGGACCGGCAAGGTGCTCTGGGAGAGAGTGCTCCATGAAGGGGTGCCGCGCAGCAAGCGCCACAAGCGCAACAGCTACGCGACGCCGACGCCGGCGACCGACGGCCGACACCTCGTCGTCTCGCTGGGCTCCGAGGGGCTCTACGGGCTCGACCTCGACGGCAAGGTGCTGTGGACGCAGGACATCGGGACGATGAACGTCGGCTTCTACGCCGACACCAGCCTGCAGTGGGGGGTGGGGAGCTCGCCGATCCTCTACCGCAACCTGGTGATCGTGCAGGCCGACCTCGACCGCGGCTCGTTCCTCGCCGCCTACGACGTCGAGACCGGCAGGCAGGTGTGGAAGGTCGCCCGCGACGAGCACCAGTCGTGGAGCACGCCGACGGTCTACGAGGGCGCGCCGCGCGACGAGCTGATCACCCTCGCGCCGCTCCACGCCCGCGGCTACGACCCCAGGACCGGCAGGGAGCTCTGGAGCCTGGGCTGGAACATGGACATCATCCAGTCGACGCCGGTGGTCGCCGGCGGCCTCATCTACTTCACCAGCGGCAAGGGCCCGCGGCAGCCGATCGTCGCGCTGAAGCCGGGGGCGAGCGACGACATCACCCAGCAGCCCGACAAGCCCGCCGACCCGCACATCGTGTGGAGCAAGGACCGCTGGGGGCCGATCACCACCAGCCCGATCGTCTACGGCGACTACCTCTACGCCCTCACCGACCAGGGCGTGCTGCGCTGCTTCGACGCCAAGACCGGCGAGCTGCTCTACACCCAGCGCATCCCCGACGAGTTCCTCGCCTCGCCGGTGGCGGCGGACGGCAAGCTCTTCCTGACCTCGGAGAACGGCGACGTCTACGTCGTCCGTGCCGGTCCCAAGTACGAGCAGCTGGCGATGAACCCGATGGGCGAGACCTGCCTGCCGACGCCGGCCATCTCGGACGGCATCCTCATCATCCGCACCCAGCACTTCCTCTACGGCATCGAAGAGCCCCCCGCGGCTCCGGTACCGCCGGCGGCTTCGGCAGCCGCCGCAGCTCCCGTCCAGCCGTCCAGCCGATAGCCGCGCCGAGCCCCGGCGCCGGCGCCGTCAGGGCTTCGCCGGCGGCAGGCGATAGATGGCGAGGCGCGGGCCCGGGCGCTCGAGGCGAGAGAGGAACGTCGCCGGCCCGTAGGTGTGGTCGAAGATGCGCGGCAGGACGAATCCCGGCGGCCCCGGCGAGATGGCGAAGACCCGCGTCGCGTCGCGGTCGAGCGAGCGGTAGAAGTCGGTCTTGGCGCGATCCTCGGCGGGATCGAGCAGGCGCGAATCCGCGGTGAGGCTGTTGGTGACGATGTACTCGACCCCCTGATCGGCGTAGTCCTGCACCGTCGGCGTGCCGGCCGAGGGTCCGAAGCTCTGCGCCTTCTCGCTCAGCCCGTAGGGGCCGATCAGGCGGACCTTGTAGGTGCGCCGCGAGAAGGGCACCGGCGCCGCGGCGGTGGCGAGCTGGGGGCTGAACCACCACGACTCGAGGAGGACTGTCGAGCCGTCCGGCACGTTCTCCTCGATCCACCGCTTGGCGACGGTGCGGGTGTCCTCGCGCTCGAGGAGGCGGTCGTGGAGGATCAGGCTGTAGGCGGGCTGCGCCACGGCGGCGATGGCCGCCAGCGACAGCGCCGCCGCGAGCGGCCGGCCGCGGAGCCCGAGGCGGGAGAAGACGGCCCACAGGAGCGCCGCCGCCGCCAGCAGCAGGAACGGCACGGTGCCGAGGATGTAGCGCGCGAAGTACATGTTGCCCGGCTTCAGGAGGAAGCCGACGTAGAGCACCGGAAAGCAGATCATGAGGCAGACCGGGCGCGCCCGGCGCTCGACGAAGACGAGCACCACCCCGGCGAGCGCCAGCGCGGTCAGCAGCCATCCCAGCCCCCAGCCGAGCGACACCAGGTAGAAGCGCCAGGGCGGCCCGTCGTCCAGGCGCAGGCGGTCCATGCCGCCGCGGGCGCCGAGCTCCGCGGCATACTTCCAGAAGGCGAAGGTCGCCTTGGTGTGCAGCACCACCTGCGGCGAGGTGACGAGGAAGACGACCGTGGCGAGGGCGTAGGCGGCGATGAGCTTGGGATCGAAGAGGGCGCGGAGCCAGCCGCGCCGCGCCGGCGGGCGCTCCCCGTCACCGATCACGCCGCCGTCTCCCCGATCGTCGACCTCGGGGAAGAGGTGGAAGAGGAGGAGGAGGACGAAGATCGGCCAGGAGAGCTGCTTGGTGGGGAGGGCGAGGCCGGCGAAGAGGCCGGCCCACAGATACGGCTTCACGCTGCCGCTCGGCGACAGGCGGCTGCAGAAGTATGCCGCCATGACGATGAGGAAATCCGACATCGCGTCCGGCACGCCGTAGTGCGAGCTCCGCGCGTGGAGGAAGCAGAAGGCGAGGAGGAAGGCCGCCGTCAGGCCGACGGTCTGGTTCCACAGGCGCCGGCCGAGCAGGAAGAGGGGGACGACCGTCGCCGCGCCGAGGAGAGCGCTGGCGGTGCGCCCGAGGACCTGGAAGCTCATCGCCGAGCCGAGCGCCGCCGCGACGGCCGGCGACAGCGGCAGCGCGTCGACCAGGGGAGCCGCGAGGTGGAGCAGCTTCTGCAGCGCCAGAACGAGGATCTGGAAGGGGCCGAAGTGGGGATGGATCTTCGCCCAGGTGAAGCTCGCGGTGGCGCGGTAGAGCGCCTCGTCGACGTGGTAGTTGTAAGGGAGGCCGAAGGTGATCCCCCACAGCCGCACCCAGAGCGCGGCCGCGGCGATCAGCGCCAGCAAGATCCAGGCGCGGCGGGCCGATGCGGCCGCGGAGCGCTCGTCCAAGTTCCTCTCGACGTTCATCGATTCATCGCGGTGAGCACTCCGCCCCCCGAGCTCCTCCCCGGAATCCCGATCGAGATCGCCGGCCGGCGGCCCGAGTCGGGCCTCAAGCGCCGGCGTAGCCGAGAGCCCGGAGCTTATCGCGGAGGTCGGGCGAGAGCGGCCGGCCGGCGCGGCCCTCGACGTGGCCTGCCAGCCAGCGGTCGAGCACCTGCCGCAGGCCGCTCGCGACCTGCCGCTCGCGCTCGGCGACGTTCCTCGTCTCTCCTGGATCGGCGGCCAGATCGTACAGCTCCAGGTAGTCCTTGGCGAGGCCCGGGTAGACGATGAGCTTCCAGCGCCGCGAGCGCACGGAGTGGACGAGACGTTTCTCGTTCAAGCGATAGCCGCGATCGAGGGTCGCCGCGTTCTCGGCGCGGGCGCTGGCGAAGACGAAGGTGTGGAGCGGCTCCGTGCCGCCGGCGAGGGCGGGGACGAGCGAGCGCCCCTGCGGCCGCAGAGCGGCCGGCTTCGGCACCCGCAGGACCTCGAAGAACGTCGGCAGGAGGTCGACCGTCTCGACCGCCTGGCGCACCCGGCGCGGCGGCGCCTGGGGGATCGAGAGCAGGAGCGGAATGCGCAGCTGCTCGTCGAAGAGCTCGGCGCCGTGATCGAGCACGCGGTAGCGCTCGCCGAGCGTCTCGCCGTGATCGGCGAGGACGGCGACGACGGTGGTGTCGAGGTCGATCTGGCGCAGCAGCCGGGCGACCATGGTGTCCTCGTAGCGGATCAGCGAGTCGTAGAGCGCCACGTAGTCGTTGAGATGCGTCAGCGGCTGCCCGGCGCGCGCGATCTTCTGGTAGCCGGGGATGTTGGTCAGCTCGCGGCCCGGCGTCGGCTCGTCGAAGAGGTGCTTGTAGGGCCGCGGCGAGACGTAGGGCCCGTGCGCGTCATAGAGGTGGACGAAGAGGAAGAAGCGGTCGCCCGGGGAGAGCGCGGCGAGCCAGCGGACCGCCTTGCCGGTCGCCACCGTACCCCGGTTGCGCATCCCCTCGACCTTGTCGTCGTAGATCTCGAAGCCGCGCCGCAGGCCGCAGAGCTCGTTCTCCAGCGTCACGCCGCTGACGAAGGCGGCGGTCTTGAAGCCCCGCCGCCGCAGCACCTCGGCGAGCGTCGGCTTGTCGGCGGGGAGGAGGTCGCCGTTCTGCTGCACGCCATGGAAGGGCGGATAGAGGCCGGTCAGCATCGAGGCGTGCGACGGGCCGGTGTTGGTCTGCTGCGCGAAGGCGTTGGTGAAGACGACCGAGCGGCCGGCGAGCTCGTCGAGCGTCGGCGAGGTCGCCTTCGCATAGCGGCCGAAGCCCAGGTGATCGCGGCGGACGGTGTCGAGGGTGATGAGCACCAGCCCGCGCGGCGCCGGCCGCTCGCAGGCGAGGAGGGCGACGGCGAGGGCGGCGAGAGCGGTCAGAGCCGCGAGGGCGATCAGCCTCGACGGCCGCGCGGGGCCGCGAGGGAGCTGGCTCATGGCCGCTCGCGGGTGTAGAGGACGGTGGGCCGCAGCTGGTAGCCGACGAGGGGGAGGAAGACGTCGTCGGCAGCGTCGTAGCGGGGCTGGTCCTCCCCCAGGCGGACGCCCCAGCGCGAGCCGCGGTCGAGGAAGCTGCGCTTCCCCGCCGGCGGCCGCGGCGACCGGTAGTCGAGCCGGCTCGGCGTGTAGTCCTTGAGGTCGTCGCCGAACCAGGCGGGATCGGCCCAGTCCTCCTGCGCGAAGATGATGGCGGCGAAGCGGTCGGCGCGGACGGCCGCCTTCATCTCGCCGAGCAGCGCCCGCCCGAGCTTCTTGTCCTTGCCGCGCATGACGTCGTAGGTGGCGACCGAGTGAGCGTAGATTTCCTTGCCGGCGAAGCCGGCGAGGTAGCCGAATTCGGGAAGCAGGACAGCGCCCTGAGTTGCCTTGATCCTTCGCACGAGCCGGTCGCCGGCCTCCCGATCCGCTGATGATGGAATCTGTAAGCGCGGATCATAGAAAAGAAGTGCCGACTGCGCAATACAGACGAGGTAGAGCACCACCTCCAGCCCTCTCCTCCAGCCCGCCCCGCCGCCGTCCTCGCGCGCCGCGCGGAGGCGGCGCGTCCACTCGCCGACCGCGAGGCCGAAGAGGATCGCGAAGTAGGCGAACGAGGGGAGGAGGGCGTTCAAGAAACCGCCGATCTTCCGCCGGCCGAGATAGGCCGCGCCCACCATGCCGAGCCCGAGGAGCGCATAGAAGAGAAGATCGCGGCGCCGCGTGCGGCGGAGCAGAGCGAGGAGATAGACGACGCCGATCGGCACCGCGATCCACAGCGGCTTGAGCACGTCGGCCGAGAGGAAGCGGAGCGGCGAGAGGCGCGAGAACGGCAGCTCGGCCGGGAGGTCGAAGACGTAGTAGTGGAACCAGCCGTGGTGCAGCCGGTCGAGGAGCAGCGTGGCGAGGGCGGCCGCGGAGAGGAGGGCGCCGGTAAAGCGGAGCGACCAGGCAGGCCGCTCGACGGCGCTGGCGATGGCGAGCGGCGCCATCATGCCGAGAGCCGTCTGCTTGGTGAGGTACGAGAGGGTGAGGAGGAGGGCCGCCGCCACCGCGGCGCGGTTGCCGCGGCCGAAGCGGACGAGGTAGATGGCGGCGAGGAGGAGGAGGAGGAAGAGCGAGTCGATGCGGGCGAGGTCGAGCCACGAGCCGCTGGCGCGGAAGGTGGCGGCGAAGAGCGCCGCGGCGAGGAACCCCGCCTCGGCGCTCTCCGTCTCCCGCTTGACGAAGAGAAAGAGCAACGCGAAGCAGCCGAGCGAGCTGGCGAACGACACCAGGCGGAGCGGCAGGAAGCCGTCGCCCAGGAGCCAGGCGGCGGCGGCGCTGACGTAGAAGTAGAGCGGCGGATAGGTGTAGGGGGTGAAGATGTACGACGGCCGCGCGTAGAGGAGGTGGCCGCCGAGGATCCAGCGGACGTGATGGAGCGAGCCGCCCTCCATCCACTCGAGGTGATACGGGTAGCCCAAACGGAGGAGGGCGACCGCCAGGTAGAGCCCGATCGATACGGCGCCGGCCACCAGCGCGAGAGTGCGCAGGAGCCTCGCCAGGCCGCCGGCGAGCTTGCCGCCGGCCGCCTCCTCCATCGCAACCGCGGTCGGGCGACTCGACACCTCGGCCATCTCCGGCGCGCCCTAGCGGATCGCCTCGACCGGGTCGACCCGCGTTGCCCGGCGGGCGGGCAGATAGCCGGCCACCAGGGTGACGGCGATCAGCCCCGCCGAGACCGCCACGAAGGTCGCCACGTCGAGCCGGCTGACGCCGAAGAGGAGGCTGTTCAAGAAACGCGTCAGGGCGAGCGCGGCGGCGAGCCCGACGACGACCCCGGTCAGCACGAGGAGGAGGATGGTCTTGAGAACCATCCACAGCACGTCGCCGCCCTGCGCCCCGAGCGCCATGCGGATGCCGATCTCCGCCGTCCGCTGGTTGACCGAGTAGGAGATGACGCCGTAGACGCCGACCCCGGCGAGGATGAGCGCGATGACCGCGAAGGCGGTGAGCAGCCAGGTGCTCAGGCGCCGCTGCACCACGGTGTCCTGCATGATCTCGTTGAGCGTCCGCACCTTGCCGAGAGCGAGGTTGGGGTCGAGCTCGCGCACCTGGCGGCGGACCGCGGCCGAGAGGCTGGCTGGATGGTCGGCGCGGAGGACCACCGAGGCCCAGCGCCAGGTCGCCTGGTAGTTGGCGAAGTAGAGCTCGGGCGGGGCGTCGACGTCGAGCCCCGAGTGCCGCACGTCGCCGACCACGCCGACGATCTCGCGGGTGCCGGTGGCGAGCTGGCCGGCCGGGCCGAAGTCGATGTCGAAGGTGAGCCGCTGGCCGAGCGGGTTCTGGCCCGGGAAGAAATGGCGCGCCAGGGCGTCGTTGACGAGCACCACGCCGGGCGCCTTGGCGTCGTCGCGCACGGTGAAGGCGCGGCCGCGGAGGACGGGGATGCCCATGGTCGCGAAGTAGCCCGGCGTCACCGCCTGCACGGAGACCTCCTCGGGCGGCACGCCGGCCTTGGCGGGCGGCCGGCCGACGACGGTGAACGAGGTCGTGCCGTCGTAGCTGGTGAGCGGCAGGAACCAGGTCGAGCCCACCGACCGCACGCCGGGGAGCGCCGCGTACCGCGCCTCGAGATCCTTCATGAAGGCGACCGTCTTCACCGGGTTCTCGTAGGCCGCCTGGGGCATCATCTGGACGTCGACGGTGAGCACCTCCTCGGGCTTGCGGAACCCGGGGTCGACATCGAGGAGGCCGTGGAGGCTGCGGATGAGGAGGCCGGCGCCGATGAAGAGCGCGAGAGCGACCGCCACCTGGGCGACGACCGTCGCCTGCTGCAGCGCGTGGCTCGCCCGCGTCGTCCGCCGGCCGCCGCTGCGCATCGCGTCGGTGAGCTCGGCCCGCGAGCCGCGGAGGGCGGGGATGAGGCCGAAGAGCACGGCCGTCAGCAGGCAGATGAGGAGGGTGAAGCCGACGACGCCGCCGTCGAGGCTGACCTTGGCGAGCTGCGGCAGGTTGCCCTCGAGGAGCGGGGTGAGCGCGTGGACGCCCCAGTAGGCGAGCACCAGGCCGCAGGCGCCGGAGATGAGCGACAGCACCAGGCTCTCGATCAGCAGCTGGCGGATGAGGTGGCCGCGCTCGGCGCCCAGGGCGAGGCGGAGGGCGACCTCGCCGCGCCGCTCGACCGAGCGGGACAGCAGCAGGTTCGAGATGTTGGCGCAGGCGATGAGGAGGACCAGGCCGACGGCGGCCCAGAGCACGAGGAGGGCGAGGCGGAACTTGCCGACCAGCGAGTCCTGCAGCTTGACGACCCAGGTGCCGCGGCCCTTGCTGGTGTCGGGATAGAGCTCCTCGAAGCGGTGGGTGATGCTGTTCAGGTTCTGCTGGGCGACCTCGACCGAGACGCCGGGCTTCAGGCGGGCGATCGAGCGCAGCAGGCTGAAGTTCCGCTGCCAGTCCTTGGCCACCATGCCGAGCGGCTTCCAGAGCGCCGTCTGGTCCGGATAGTCGAAGCCCGGCGGCATGACGCCGATGATGACGTACTGCTTGCCGTCGAGCCGCAGGGTCTTGCCGAGGATCCTGGGGTCCTTGCCGTAGCGCTCCTGCCAGAGCCCGTAGCCGAGGATCGCCACCTTGTCGTGGTCCGGGTTGTCCTCCTCGTGCAGGAAGTCGCGGCCGAGCATCGGCTTGACCCCCAGCATCTTGAAGAGCTCCGCCGAGACGCCGGAGGCGCGGACGCGGATCGGCTCGGGGTCGCCCTCGAGCGTCGGCTTGTACGGTCCGAGGCCGGCGAGGGCCTCGAAGACCCGGTTCTGTGCCCGCAGATCCATCAGGTTGGGCACCGACACCTGCATCAGGCCCGGCGGCGCCGAGCCGCCCTGCGGCGACGGGGTGGTGCTCGTCAGGTCGCGCTCCCAGACCATCACCAGGCGGTCGGGGTCCTTGAACGGCGGCGGCCGCAGCAGGGTGCCGTGGATGAAGCTGTAGACGGCGCTGTTGGCGCCGATGGCGAGCGTCAGGCTGAGGATGGCGACCGCGCTCGAGCCGGGCGACGCCAGGAGCCTGCGGAGAGCGTAGCGAACGTCATGCATCGACTGCCTCGATTCTTAGGGTGCGCCGCGTCGTTTCGATCTCAGCCGCCGTTGGCCGGCGCCTGCCGCCGGCGGTAGACGGCGGCCTGGTACCCCCGCTGGCCCAGCTCGGGTGTCCAGCTCGAGGTCTCGAGCACCCAGGGTCCCGGCTGCTCGCTCGCCTTGACCAGGGCGACCATCTCGTAGGCCGCCTCGATGGCGCCGCCGTACTGCTTCCACTGGGCGAGCGTCGGCCGGCCGCGGGGATCGAGGAGGACGAAGACCAGATAGTCCGGACGGCGGCCGAGGACGTAGCCCATGTCGAACTTCTCGTGGCCCGCCATCCCCTTGCCGAGCGGCATCGCGAGGTGCGCGATGTGGGCGTCGGTCAGCCCCAGCATGTCGATCGTCGGCCGCTGTGAATAGAACGGAATGCGCCCCACCGCGCCGACCGCGACGACCGCCTCGGGCGGGCTCTCGGCACGGAGCCAGCGGCCGAGCTCGGTCCAGCTCTCGTTGATGAGCGAGACGTACTTGAGATCGTCCGCCTTCCGCGGCCAGGAGAAGACGAGCGCCAGGGCGACGAGGACGGCGAGCCCGGCGCCCGCGATCGCCCGCCGCGAGCTCGGCGGCGAAAGGGCGGCGAGCGCGCGCACGCCCTCCGCGGCGAGCAGCAGGACGAAGGGGAGCGCCGGCAACAGGAAGCGCGGCCCGAAGAAGAAGCCGAAGTCGCCGCCGACGCCGACGATGTAGACGCCGAGAGCGATCACCAGCGCGACCGGCAGCAGCCAGCGGCGGTCGCGGCGGATGCCGGCGATGGCGCCGATCAGGGCGAGGACGAGCGGCGCGCCGAGCGCGGTGTCGTGGACGCTGGCGCGCAGGTAGGTCCAGCCGCGCAGGAGGAGCGCGCGGTTGAAGCCGCCGCCGCCGGCCTTGGCGTAGAAGGTGTTGGGGAGGAGATCGCCGTAGTACGCGAACCGCCAGATGAAGTACGGCGCGGCGACGGCGAGGAAGCCGGCGGCGAGCCAGCCCGCCGTCGCCAGCCGCCCGCGCACATGGCGGGAGCCGCCGCCCTCCTCCCCGCTCGCCTGGCTCTTCTGGCTCTGGCGGCCGGCGCCGCCGACCGCGAGCTCGCAGAGGACGACGAGGCCGAAGAAGATGGCCCCCTCCGGCCGCGTCAGGCTGGCGAGGGCGAGGACCAGGCCGGCGACCAGCGGCGGCCGGGCCTCGAGATAGAGGTAGACCCCCAGCGTGGCGAGGAAGACGAAGAGCGGCGTCTCCATGCCGGAGACGACGTAGCGCGCCTGGGCGCCGATGGCGGCGAAGAGGAGAGGGGCGATCGCCACCAGGACGCCCTCGCCGGCGGTGCTGGCGGCTTCGGCAGCATCGGCGAACAGCCGGCGGCCGAGGAGGACGAGGAGGACCAGGGTGCCGGCGGTGGCCAGGAAGGCGAGGACGGTCGACGCCGCCGGCATTCCCACCCCCAGCCGTTGCGCGGCGGCGAGGAGGACCGTCCACAGGAAGTTGGTGTAGCCCTCCACCCGCTCGCCGGCGTTGAAGACGAGGCCGAGGCCGCGGGCGAGATTGGCCGCGTAGCGGAAGGAGATGAAGGCGTCGTCGATGAGCAGCCAGGGGCCGAGCTGCACGGCGAGGAGGAGGACGCGGACGGTGAGCAGGACGGTCGACAGAGCGAGGCAGAGGCCGTCCGTCCGCGACCAGCCGGCGAGGCCCGGAGCGCCGGCCGGCCGGCGTTCCACCTCCGTCATCGGCAGAGATTCCTGCACCGCGGCCGGTCCTCCATTATTCTCCTAAACGCCTGCAAGGCTTCATTTTTGAGCCCGCGGATCATAGCATCCGCACCCTCCCGATTTGACTTCCTGACTCTTCGCAATTACGCTCTACCTACCGCGAATTGACTTGGATTCGGAGATCGCGCCCGGCCGGGGCGATCTCGTTCACGACAGCCCGCCGGATCGGTCCGGCACACAAGGAGATCTGTCATGCGGAAGAGTGCTCTGTTGCAGGGAGTGATCGTGTTGTCGGCAGTCCTCGCGCTGGCGTCGCCGGCGTTCTCGGCGCAGAAGGCGTCGGGGGGCGGCAAGAGCCGGGCGGCGGTGCGGGCCTTCGCCCAGACCACGTTCGACACCCTCAAGTCGCTCGAGGGGGATTGGCAGGGGAAGGCGTACGGCGACGACAAACCGCCGGTCATCCTGCGCTACAAGGTGACCCAGCAGGGGACGGTGGTGATGGAGACCTTCGCCCCCGGCACCAAGGCCGAGATGATCACCATGTACCACATGAACGACGACAAGCTGGTGCTGACGCACTACTGCGCCGCGGGCAACCAGCCGAACATGACGATGAGCCCGGCGCGCTCGAAGGCGGGGAACATCTCCTTCGCCTACGCCGGCGCCTCCAACCTGCTGCCCTCGACCGATACCTACATGCACAACGGCAGCATTCACGTCATCGACGCCGACCACCTGGAGACCAACTGGACGACCTACAAGGCGGGCAAGCTCCTCGACTCCCAGAAGGTCGCCTTCGAGCGCGTCAAGCAGTAGGAGAGTTGGCGGCGGATTCGCCCCACGAGACGGGGCGATCGCCTGGCGAGATCATCCTGAGCGCAGCTTCCGGTCGAGATCCTTCGCTGCGCTCAGGATGACCATTCCCTCGGCCTCGCGGGACGGAACCGCCGTGGGCAGCCCTCTCAGTCTCAGTGCGGGCGAGGAGTCGCCGCCGGCGCGCGCAGATCGAGGGCGACCATGGCGTCCTCGTTGCGCAGATAGAGGCGGCCGCCGGAGAGGGTCGGCGCCGTCCAGGACTTGCCCGTCAGCACCTGCGCCCGCGCCTGCTCGCGGTAGGCCGCGGGGGTCGGCTCGACGAGCAGCAGGGCGCCGGCGTCGGAGAGGACGATGAGGTGTCCGTCGGCGAGGATCAGCGAGCCCTGGCCGAGGCCGCGCTGCTTCCACTTCTCCTCGCCGGTGTTGACGTCGACGCACTTGAAGGTGGCGTTGTCGAAGCCGTAGAGGTAGCCGCCGGCGAGCAGCGACGAGCTGAACTGGTTCTTCATCACCCGGCTCCGCCACACCTCCTCGGTCTCCAGGCGCGGGCCGCGGGCCCTGATCCGGTAGACCGCGGCGCCGGTGTCGTAGCCCGAGGAGACGTAGACCCGGTCGGGCGGCACGAAGATCGGCGTCGAGGCGTTGACGTCGAAGGTGGTCTGCCAGGGCACCCGCCAGAGCAGCCGGCCATCGGACGGCGCCACCGCCGCCAGCGAGGAGGCGGTGAGGAAGACCACCTGGCGCACGCCGGCCGCGGTGAGCGCGATCGGCGCCGCGTAGCTGGGGCGGTCGTCGAGCGAGGTCCAGGCCAGCCGCCCGCTCTTCTTGTCGAAGGCGGCGATCGTCCGGTTGCCGTTGCCGCCGGCCTCGACGAGGAGGAGCTCGCCCTCGACCAGGGGCGAGGTGGCGATCCCCCAGTTCGGCGACTCCGCACCGATCTCCTGGCGCAGGTCGTGGCGCCACACCTCGCGGCCGCTCTTGGCGTCGAGCGCGTAGAGCTTGCCCTGCGAGCTCCAGGCGTAGACCATGCCGCCGTCGACGGTCGGCGTCGAGCGCGGCCCGTTCCCCATGTCGTTCATCAGCATGTCGCCGGCGCGGAAGTGCCAGAGCGTCCTGCCGGTGACGGCGTCCAGGCAGAGCAGGATCTCGTCCCGCCCCCGGCCCACCAGGGTGTAGAGGCGCCCGTCGGCGACGGCGATGTGGGAGTAGCCCTCGCCGGCGGGGACGCGCCAGACGACCGGCGGTCCGGCGGCCGGCCAGCTCTTGAGCAGCCCGGTCTCGGCCGAGACGCCGTCCCGATGGAGGCCGCGGAACTGCGGCCAGTCGGCCGCCCAGACGGCACCGAGCGCGCCCGCGCCGAGCGTACAGAGGACGACGAGAGCCGAGAACGCACCGGCGGCGGGACGCGGCCGGCGAGGTGATGCGGACCGTACGCTCCGTCGCGCCATGGCACTCATTCCTCTCTCCTCGCGACCGCCGCCTAGGGGCGCGGCGCGGCGAAACAGTAGAGCAGGCCGTCGGTGGTGCCGAGGACGAGCTTGCCGTCCGCATAGGCGGGAGAGGCCTCGATCGGCGTCCCCGTCGAGAACTGCCAGACGGGGTTGCCGGTGGCGCTGTCGAGCGCCAGGACCTCGCCGCCCTTGGTCGCCACCAGCACCCGCTCGCCGACCAGGACCGGTGAGGAATCTACCACCGTGCGCGAGGCGAAGCTCCAGCGGCTGGCGCCGGTGCGCGGGTCGAGCCCGTGCACTTCCTTGTCGCGGCCGCCGACGACGAGGATCTTGGCATCGACCGCGGCCGAGGAGTAGAACGGCAGCTTGCGGGCCGGGTTCTCGTAGCGCCAGAGGACCTTGCCGGTCGCCAGGTCGATCGCCAGCTCCTGGTTCTCGAAGGTGCCGAGGTAGATCCTGCCGTCGGCGACCGCCGGGCTCGCCCCTATGTAGCCGCCGAGCTGGACCTTCCACACCGGCGCGCCGCCGCGCGCCTTGAAGCGCCGCAGGTAGCCGTCGCAGCCGGCGACGATCACCGCGTCGCCGGCGACCGCCGGGCTGGCGTGCACGTAGCCCTCGGTCGTCGCCTTCCAGCGCGGCTGCCCGGTCTCCGGCGACAGGCAGTAGAGGGTCTGGTCGTAGGAGCCGAAGAGCACACAGCCGGGGGCGAAATTGGCCGACGAGGTGATGCCGGCGCCGGCATGGAAGGTCCAGCGGCGCTTGCCGCTCGCCGCCTCGACGGCATGGAAGACGCCGGTCTCGTCGCCGAAGTAGACGACGCCGCCGGCGACCGCCGGCGACGACTTGATCTCGCCCTCCGCCTTGTACTTCCAGCGCAGGGCGCCGCTCGCCAGGTCGACGGCGTAGAGCTCGCCGTCGAGCCCGCCGACGTAGACCGTGCCGGCGGCGATGGCGGCGGTCGAGGCGATGCCCTCGCCGACGCGGAAGGTCCACAGCGGCTGGAGATTCGCCGGCAGCTCGCCGGCGGCGCGGCCGGTGAGAGCGGCGTCGCCGCGGAAGCTCGCCCAGCCGCCTGCCGCCGCCGGGCGCGCCGCCGGCGCCGCCGCTCCCAGCGCCGCCGAGATCCCGACGACGAGAGCGGCGAGAGCGGCGAGGAGGCCGCGACCTCTCCGCCTGGTGGCGAGCCGTTCGCTTGAAAGGTGGCGCATGCGCTGTGGCGAGCTCCTCGGCGGCGAGATCGCACGCCTCGGAGCCCGTACGCAACTATACCCATGCAGGGGCCACTCATGGCGCGCGGCGTGCCATCCGGCCGCCGCGCGGGCATCGAGCCAAGGGGCCGGATGGTATGCTCCGCGCGCCATTTCTCGACCAACTCGTGGTGCCGGCATGAACCCGTTCCTGCGCTCGATCTCCGTCGCGCTGCTGGCGCTCCTCGCCGCCCCTGCCTCGCCGCAGGGCGCCGACTGGCCGATGTGGGGCGGCACGCCGCGGCGCAACATGGTCTCCGCGGCGACCGGCCTGCCGACCGCCTGGAACGTGGAGACGAATCAGGGCATCCGCTGGCGCGCCGCGCTCGGCTCGGAGACCAACGGCTCGCCGGTCGTCGCCGGCGGCAAGGTCTTCGTCGGCACCAACAACAACCATCCGCGCAATGCCGCGATCGCCGGCGACCGCTCGGTCCTCATGGCCTTCCGCGCCGCCGACGGCGGGTTCCTCTGGCAGGCGGTCTCCGACAAGCTGACCGCCAATCGCGACTGGCCGCTCTCCGGCATCTGCTCGTCGCCGCTGGTCGAGGGCAATCGCCTCTACTACATGACCAACCGCGCCGAGCTCGTCGCCCTCGACACCGAGGGCTTCCTCGACCACACGAACGACGGCCCCTTCACCGCCGAGAGCCGCACCGGGCCGACCGACGCCGACGTCGTCTGGAAGCTCGACATGGCGGCCGAGCTCGGCGTCGTGCCGCACTACCAGGCGGCGAGCTCGCCCGCCGTGTGGGGCGACCTGCTCTTCGTCAACACCTCGAACGGCATCGGCGAGAAGGGTGCGGTCGCCAACCCCCGCGCGCCGAGCTTCGTGGCGGTCAACAAGAAGACCGGCAGGGTGGTGTGGTCCGACGCCTCCCCCGCCGCGGCGATCCAGGACGGCCAGTGGTCGTCGCCGGCGGTGAGCGTCGTCGGCGGCGTCGCCCAGGCCCTCTTCGCCGGCGGCGACGGCTGGCTCTACAGCTTCGAGGCGGCGACCGGCAAGCCGCTGTGGAAGCTCGACGCCAACGCCGGCGCCGCGCCCGACGCCCGCGGCTTCTTCGTCTCGACGCCGGTCTTCGACGGCGACCGCGTCTACGTCGGCCTCGGCCAGGACCCGCAGGAGGGTCCCAAGCCGGGCCGCTTCTTCGCCATCGATGCCCGCCAGCGCGGCGACATCACGAAGACCGGCGTCCTCTGGCGCTACGACAAGCTGAGCCGCACGATCTCGACCGCCGCCGCCGCCGACGGCCTGGTCTACATCGCCGACTTCCGCGGCATCCTCCACTGCCTGGCGGCCGACACCGGCCTGCCGCTGTGGACCTACGACACCTACGCCGCGGTCTGGGGCTCGCCCCTCCTCGCCGACGGCAAGGTCTACGTGGCGAACGAGGACGGCGACGTCACCATCCTCGCCGCCGGGCGGACGCTCAGGAAGATCGCCCAGATCCAGATGGGGCACGCCGTCTACACCACCCCGGTGCCGGCCGGCGGCACCCTCTACATCGCCACCAAGCAGGAGCTGGTGGCGGTCGGCGCCGGCAAATGAGCGTGGAGACTCCCGCTTCGAAGCTGCCCTCGATCCTCGTCCCCTGCCTCAACGAGGCGGAGTGCATCGAGAGCGTGCTGCGCGCCGTGCCCGCCGAGTACGCCGCCGGCGTGCTGGTGATCGACGGCGGCTCGACCGACGGCACGGTCGAGAAGGTCCGCGGCCTCGGCTTCCGCGTCATCCGCCAGCCCGGCCGCGGCCTCGGCCGGGCGGTGGTGGCGGGGATCGAGGGCACCGCCGGCCCGGTCATCGTCACCATCGACGCCGACGGCTCGCACGACGCCGCCGACATCCCGCGCCTGCTCGCCAAGATCGACGAGGGCTACGACCTGGTGATCGCCTCGCGCTACTCCGACGGCCCCGAGGACGCCGGCATGTTCAGCCCGCGCCGGCGCTCGACCTCGGCCGACGACACGCCGATCCGCGAGTTCGGCAACCGCGCCTTCACCTGGCTCTGCCGGGTGCTCTTCGGCGTCCCGGCGCACGACACTCTCAACGGCTTCAAGGCCTTCCGGCGGCCGCTCTTCGACACCGTCAAGATCGAGCAGCCCGGCCAGGAGTACGACATCGAGGTCCTCCTCAAGGCCCACCTCGCCGGCTTCCGCATCGGCGAAGTGCCGATCGTCGAGCACCTGCGTCTGGCGGGAGACTCCAAGCTGAGCGTCCCCTACCACGGCGCCCGCATCCTCTGGGTGATCCTCCGCGAGCGGATGACGAGCCTCGGCCGGCGTCGGCCGAGGTAGGCCGTTCGGCCAGGCGCGCGAAAGCTTGCCGGCCCTCAGCCCGGCCGCGCGGCGAAGTCGAGCTCGGACTTGTCGGCGGGGACCTCGAAGCGATAGCTGACCACCGTCTTCGGCGAGCAGGCTTCGGTCGATGCCGTCGGCACCTCGAAACGCTCCGGGATCGCCACCGGCACGCCGAAGTGGGTTCCCTGGATTCCCCACAGCAGGTCGTACTTGAGGATGTCGAGGTCGAGCTGGCGGCCGGCGAAGCGGCTGGCGAGGGGGCGGAGCGCTCGCGCCGTGGCCTCCACCAGCGGCAGGTAGAGGCCCCACGGCAGGCGGTTGGCGACGGCGGTGGCGAGGCGGGCGCACCAGCCCTGCTCGCGGAGGAAGAGGACGAGGACGCTGCCGCCCGGCCGGGTGACGCGGACGAGCTCGGCGAGCGCCGCGCGCACCTGGCCGGCGTCGAGGTACATCATGGTGCCCAGGCAGAGCGCGACGTCGAAGGACGAGTCGGCGAAGGCCGAGAGGTCGGCGATGTCCCCCTGGCGGAAGGCGAGCCCGGCATCGCCGCCGGCGCGCTCGCGCGCCCGCTCGACGCAGGCGCCGCTCAGGTCGACGCCGACCACCCGCCGCGCTCCCCGCCGGCGGAGCGCCAGCGAGTAGTCGCCCACCCGGCAGCCGGCGTCGAGGATCTCCCGGCCGGCGAGCTCGCCGCCGGGGACGCCGGGAAAATAATGCTCCAGCAGACGGTCGGTGGCGGCGTCGGGGAGCGAGTGGCCGCGGGTGTGATCGAAGACGCGGCCGATGTCCTTGGGCACGGGCGGAGCCACCTCGAACGGACGGGCGATGGAAGCTGGTTCGGGACCGGCCGGAAGGATAGCATTGCGCTCCGTCCGCCGCCGATGATAGCCTCCAAGATCTTGAAAGCAAGTTAGTTATCTACTTCTGCGCGATCTCCCCGAAGCGCTCATGCCCGCCAAGATCCTGGTCACCGGTGCCGACGGGTTCATCGGCTCTCACCTCACCGAGGAGCTGGTGCGGCGCGGCCACGACGTGCGCGCCTTCGTGCTCTACAACTCGTTCGGCTCGTGGGGCTGGCTGGACGCGTCGCCGCCGGAGATCCGCGGGCAGCTGGAGGTCGTCGCCGGCGACATCCGCGACCCCCACGGCGTCCGCCGCGCCATGCACGGCTGCAGCCGCGTGCTCCACCTCGCGGCGCTCATCGCCATCCCCTTCTCCTACCATTCGCCGGATAGTTACGTCGACACCAACGTCAAGGGGACTCTCAACGTCGTGCAGGCGGCGCGCGACCTCGGCGTCGAGCGCGTCGTCCAGACCTCGACCAGCGAGGTCTACGGCACGGCGCGCTTCGTGCCGATCAGCGAGGAGCACCCGCTCCACGGCCAGTCGCCCTACGCGGCGACGAAGATCGGCGCCGATCAGCTCGCCATGTCGTTCCACGCCTCCTTCGAGCTGCCGGTCGTCGTCGTCCGCCCGTTCAACACCTACGGCCCCCGCCAGTCGGCGCGCGCCGTCATCCCGACGATCATCACCCAGGTGGCGAGCGGCCGCCGGCGCATCCGCTTGGGCGCCCTGGCGCCGACGCGCGACTTCACCTACGTCAGCGACCTCGCGAGCGGCTTCATCGCCGCCCTCGACGCCCCCGGCGCCGTCGGCGAGGTGATCAACCTGGGCAGCGGCTTCGAGATCTCGATCGGCGACACCGCCGAGCTGATCGGCCGGGCGATGGGCGTCGATATCGAGGTGGAGACCGACGGCGAGCGCCTGCGCCCCGACCGCTCCGAGGTGCAGCGCCTGTGGGCGGACACCTGCAAAGCCCGCCGGCTGCTCGGCTGGGAGCCCGCCCACGGCGGCCGCGAGGGCTTCGAGCGCGGCCTGCGGGAGACCGCGGCCTGGTTCGTCCGCCCGGAGAACCTCGCCCGCTACAAGGCCGATCTCTACAATGTCTGAGGCGCCGATGTCCGCGGTCCGACCATGAGCGGCGGGCTCGACATCGACCTCGTCGTCGGCACCATCCTGGCGGTGATCGGGAAGCCCGCCGGCGGCGACAGCGCCGAGCGCGTGCCGCTGCACGAGCCGCTCCTCGCCGGCAACGAGTGGCGCTACCTGCGCGAGTGCCTCGACACCAACTGGGTCTCCTCCGAAGGCCCCTTCGTCGACCGCTTCGAGCGCGATCTCGAGCGCTTCACCGGCGCTCCCCACGCCGTCGCCGCCGTCAACGGCACCGCCGCGCTCCACCTCGCCCTCCTCCTCGCCGGCGTCGCGCCGGGCGACGAGGTGCTGATCCCCGCCCTCACCTTCGTCGCCACCGCCAACGCGGTCTCCTACTGCGGCGCCGTGCCGCACCTGGTCGACAGCGAGGAGACGACGCTGGGGCTCGATCCGGCGAAGCTGGCTGCATACCTCGAAGAGATCGCCGGCGTCGAGACCACCGCCGAGGGCACGGTCGCCGTCAACCGCGCGACCGGCCGGCGCCTGCGCGCCGTGGTGCCGATGCACACCTTCGGCTTCGCCATGGATCTCGACCCCCTGGCCGAGGTCTGCGCGCGCTACGGCATCGTCCTCGTCGAGGATGCCGCCGAGTCGCTCGGCACCTGGTACAAGGGCCGCCACACGGGGACGATCGGCCGCGTCGCGGCGCTCAGCTTCAACGGCAACAAGATCGTCACCACGGGCGGCGGCGGCGCCGTGCTCACCGCCGACCCCGAGCTCGCCCGGCTCGGCAAGCACCTCTCGACGACCGCCAAGCTGCCGCACCGCTGGGCCTACGTCCACGACCGCATCGGCTACAACTACCGGATGCCCAACCTCAACGCCGCCCTCGGCTGCGCCCAGCTCGAGCGCCTGCCGGAGATGCTGGCGCAGAAGCGCGCCCTGGCGGCGCGATACCAGTCGGCCTTCGAAGCCGTCCCCGGCGTCCGCTTCGCCACCGAGCCGGCCTTCTCGCACAGCAACTACTGGCTCTGCGCCCTCCTTCTCGACGAGGACGGCGACGACGCCGACATCGGCGGCGTCGCCGCCCGCCGCGACGCCCTCCTCGCCGCCGCCGACGCCGCCGGCATCGGCGCCCGGCCGCCCTGGACGCCGATGCACAAGCTCGCCATGTTCGCCGGATGTCCGCGCATGGACCTCGCCGTCGCCGAGAGCCTGGCGGCGCGGACGATCAACCTGCCGAGCAGCGCCCGGCTCGGGTCGGCCAAGGGCTGAGGCGGCCGCCATGTCGACGACACCCGGCCTCGAGGCCGAGCGGCCGGGCGCGGCGCGGAGTCGGCGGCGGATCTGCGTCGCGACCGGCAGCCGAGCCGACTACGGGCTCCTCCGCTATCTGCTGGAGGACATCCGCGACGACCCGCGCCTCGAGCTGCAGGTCGTCGCCACCGGCACCCACCTGTCCCCCGAGTTCGGCCTCACCTACCGGGCGATCGAGGAGGACGGCTTCGCGATCGACGCCAAGGTCGAGATGCTCTTGTCGAGCGACACGCCGGTCGGCATCGCCAAGTCGATCGGCCTCGCGACGATCGGCTTCGCCGACGCCCTCGACCGCCTGCGGCCGGACGTCCTGGTCGTCCTCGGCGACCGCTTCGAGACGCTCGCCGCCGCGCAGGCGGCGATGGTGGCCGGCATTCCGATCGCGCACATCCAGGGCGGCGAGCTGACCGAGGGGCTGATCGACGAGGCCATCCGCCACGCCGTCACCAAGATGGCCCACCTCCACTTCGTCTCCGCCGAGCCCTATCGCGAGCGGGTGATCCAGCTCGGCGAAGCGCCCGAGCGGGTGCTGACCGTCGGCGCCACCAACCTCGATGCCCGCGGACGCTTTCCGCTCCTCGACCGGCCGGCCCTGGAGCGCGAGCTCGGCCTCGCGCTCGGCGAGCCCACCTTTCTCATCACCTACCACTCGGTCACCCTCGGCGGCCGCCGGCCGGAGCGGGCGGTCGAGAGCCTCCTCGCCGCCCTCGACCGTTTCCCCGCGGCGACGCTCGTCTTCACCGGCCACAACGCCGATGCCGGCGGCCGCGCCATCGGCGGCGCCGTCGCCGAATACTGCCGGCGGCACGCCGGGAGAGCGCGCTTCTTCGTCTCGCTCGGCCAGCGCCGCTACTGGAGCGTCCTCGCCCAGGCCGACGTCGTCATCGGCAACTCGTCGAGCGGCCTCATCGAGGCGCCCGCCGTGGGCAAGCCGACGGTCAACCTCGGCGACCGCCAGCGCGGCCGGCTGCGCGGCGCCTCGGTGATCGACTGCGAGGAGTCGGCGGCGGCGATCGAGGCGGCGATCCGCCGGGCGCTGTCGCCGGCCTTCCACGCATCGCTCGCCGGGCAGGCGTCGCCCTACGGCGAGGGCGGTGCCGCGCCGCGCATCAAGGAGGCGCTCGCCACCGCCGATCTCGACGGCATCCTCCTCAAGCGGTTCCACGACCTGCCGAGAGCCTGATGCGCATCGCCTTCATCGGCTGCGTCGACTTCAGCCACGCCGCGCTCTCCCGCCTCCTCGAGCTGCCCGCCGCCGAGGTGGTGGGGATCGCCACCCGCGAGCGCTCGCCGTTCAACGCCGACTTCCGCTCGCTGGCGCCGATCGCCGCGGCGGCGGGCGTCCCCTGCCTGCTGGTGCGCGGCAACGACCAGGCTCCGCTGGCGCGCTGGCTGCGCGAGATCCGCGCCGAGGTCGTCTACTGCTTCGGCTGGTCGTACCTCCTCCACCCCGAGGTGCTCGCCGTGCCGCCGCTCGGCGGCGTCGGCTGGCACCCGGCGGCGCTGCCGCGCAACCGCGGCCGCCATCCGGTCATCTGGGCCCTCGCCCTCGGCCTCCAGGAGACGGCATCGACCTTCTTCTTCCTCGACGCGGGGGCCGACTCGGGCGACATCCTGAGCCAGGTGCGGGTGCCGATCCGCGAGGAGGACGACGCCGCGAGCCTGCTCGCCCGGCTGACCGCGATCGCCCTCGGCCAGATCGAGAGCTTCACGCCGCAGCTCGCCGCCGGCAGCTTCCCACGCGCGCCGCAGGATGCCGCCGGCGCCACCTCCTGGCGCAGGCGCGGCGCCGCCGACGGCGCCATCGATTGGCGGATGTCGGCGCGCTCGATCCACAACCTGGTGCGCGCCCTCACCCGGCCCTACGTCGGGGCGCACTGCCTGCTGGCCGGACACCCGGCCAAGGTCTGGAGGACCGCCATCGTGGAATCCCTGCAGGGCAACCCCGTGCCGATCGACGCCGAGCCCGGCAAGGTCCTCGCCATCCTCGACGGCCGGCCGGTCGTCCGCTGCGGCGAGGGCGCCATCGCCATCGTCGACCACGAGCTCGCGGCGCTGCCCGAGCCGGGGAGCTACCTGTGACCGCGGTGCTGGTTGTCGCCCCGCACGCCGACGACGAGACGCTCGGCTGCGGCGGCACGCTGTTGCGCCACGTCGCCCAAGGCGACGCCGTCCACTGGCTGGTGCTGACCGCGCCGGCGCCGGTGCTGGAACCTGAAGCCGCCGCGGGCCGCGCCGCCGTGGACCTCGACGCGGTGGCCGCCGCCTACGGCTTCGCCGAGGTCGCCTGCCTGCACCTGCCGGACGCCGGGCTCGACACCGTGCCGCGCGCCGAGCTGGTCGCGAGGGTGGGCGAGATGGTGCGGCGGATCGAGCCGGAGGTCGTCTACCTCCCCTACCGCAGCGACGCCCACAGCGACCACCGCTTCGCCTTCGACGCCGTGGCCGCCTGTGGCAAGTGGTTCCGCTACCGCTCCGTCCGCCGGCTGCTGGTCTACGAGACGCCCTCCGAGACCGATTTCGGGCTCGACCCCGACCGCCTGGGGTTCCGCCCCAACGTCTTCGTCGACATCACCCCCCACCTCGAGCGCAAGCTCGCGATCCTCCGCTTCTACTCGAGCGAGATGGGGATTCATCCGTTCCCGCGCAGCGAGGCCGCCATCCGCGCCCTCGCCGTGCTGCGCGGCGCCGCCGCCGGCTGCGACGCCGCGGAGTCCTTCCTGCTCCTCAAGGAGATCCGCTGAGGCGGCCGCGGTCTCTCGGCGGCCGGGGCGGCCGCGCGGCCGCCCCGGCGTCAGGACGTCAGTGTGCCGCCGGGGTGGCGGGATAGCTGACCAGGTAGAACTGGTTGCCGTAGAGATCCTTGAACATCGCCTGGGTGCCGTAGAACTGCTTGCCGGGCATCTGAGTGAAGACGACGCCGCGCGCCTTGAGAGTCTGGTACGACCGCTCGCAGTCGTCGGTCGCGAAGACCCAGGCGGTGCTCTTGCCGACCATCCCCTCCTGGCCCTTCTCCGCCTTCTCGAGGACGATCTCGGGATCGCCCTTCCCCGGCGGCACCAGGGTCAGCCAGCGGAAGCCGCCGGAGGAGATGTCCACCTTCTTCTCGAGGCCGAGCTTCTCGGTGTACCACTTGAGCGCCTCGTCCTGATCCTTGACCAGGATCACGACGGAGGAGATCCCGGTGATGGCGGGAGCCGCCGTGTCGGCGCCGACCGGCGCCGACAGCATCGGGAGCAGCGGGAGCAGCATGGCGCCGACGAGGAGCAGGCTCAGCGGGAAGCGCGAGGACGTGCGTCGCATGGAGTTCTCCTAAAAGTCGAGAAGGCCGTCAAAGGAATCAACGGGACGATTCCGGGTACAAGTACAGGAGCGCGTGGGGACCTGTCAAGGGATGTCGAGCCAGGCCAGGATACGGCACAATGAAGTGGGTCAGCGGATACAGAAAGCTCACTCCAGGTGAGCGGGAGACGACCGATGGTGAAGGGATCGCGCAGGGGTTGGATCATGCTGTCGCTGCTGCTCTTGGCGCTCGGCCGGCCGCCGGCGCCGGCCGCGGCCGATGAGAGATCGGCGGAGGGATCGGAGGCCGCCGCGGCCAAGCCGGCCGCGATCGACCTCGTCTGGGGCTTGAAGATCCCGCTGCGCGACGGCGTCGTCCTCAACGGCACGGTGTACAAGCCGGCGGGGCAGACCGAGCCGCTCCCCGTCGTCTTCACCCTCACCCCCTACATCGCCGACAACTACCACGAGCGCGGCCTCTACTTCGCCCGCCACGGCTACGTTTTCGTGCTCGTCGACGCGCGCGGCCGCGGCAGCTCGGGCGGGCGCTTCAACCCCTTCGCCCAGGAGTCCCAGGACGGCTACGACGTCGTCGAGTTCCTCGCCCGCCAGCCGTGGGCGAACGGCAAGGTCGCCATGTGGGGCGGCTCGTACGCGGGCTACGACCAGTGGGCGACGCTCAAGGCGGCACCGCCCCACCTCGCGACCATCGTGCCGACCGCGTCGGTGCACCCCGGGCTCGACTTCCCCGACTTCGGCGGCATCCCGGTGAGCTACACCATCCAGTGGCTCACCTTCACCTCCGGCGCGACCGACAACCGCAACCTCTTCGGCGAGTCCTCCTTCTGGACGCAGAAGTTTCTCGACCTCTACCGCCGCCAGGCCCGCTTCGACGGGCTCGACCGCCTGGTCGGCAATCCCAGCCCGATCTTCCAGGAGTGGCTCGCCCACCCCGCCTACGACGCCTACTGGCAGGCGATGGCGCCGACCGTGGAGGAGTACCGGCGGGTGACGGCGCCCATCCTCACCATCACCGGCCACTACGATGCCGACCAGGCCGGGGCGCTCTCCTTCTACCGCGAGCACATGCGCTACGGCGACCCCGCCGTGCGCGACCGGCACTTCCTCGTCATCGGGCCGTGGGATCACGCCGGCACCCGCACGCCGACCAAGTCGGTGGGCGGCGTCGAGTTCGGCGCCGCGAGCGTCATCGACATGAACCGGCTGCACCGCGAGTGGTACGACTGGACGCTCAAGGGCGGCGCACGGCCGGAGCTGCTGAAGAAGCGCGTCGCCTACTACGTCACCGGCGCCGGGGCGGAGAGGTGGAAGTACGCCGACGACCTCGCCGCGGTGGCCGCCGAGCGCCGCCTCCTCTACCTATCCGCTCCGCCGGGAGCGGCGACGCCGGCGAGCGCCGCCGCCGCGAGCCAGGGGAGCGACGTCTTCCGCTCGGGGGCGCTCGCCGCGGAGCGCCGGCCGTCGCCGCCGGAGCGCTGGGTCTACGATCCGCGCGACGTCCGCCCCGGCGAGCTCGACGAGCGGGACAATCCCGACTTCCTGACCGACCAGACGGCGGCGCTCCACCTCTACGGCGCCGGCGTCGTCTACCACTCGGAGCCCTTCGCCGAGGCGACCGAGATCGCCGGCGGCGTCAAGCTCTCCGCCTGGCTGGCGCTCGACGTGCCGGACACCGACCTCGCGGCGAGCCTCTACGAGATCCTCCCCGACGGCTCGAGCGTGCAGCTCGCGGCCGACCAGCTCCGCGCCCGCTTCCGCGCCTCACGCGAGCGCGAGACGCCGGTCCGTGCGGGGGCGATCGAGCGCTACGACTTCGACCATTTCACCTGGTTCGCCCGCCGCATCGCCAAGGGCAGCCGCCTGCGCCTGGTCCTGCAGTCGCTCAACACCAGCCAGGTCGAGAAGAACTACGGCAGCGGCAAGGCGGTGGCGAGCGAGTCCGGCGCCGACGCCCACCCCGCCCACATCACCCTCTACCACGACGCCGAGCATCCGAGCGCCCTGGAGCTGCCGATCGGGCGGTGAGGTCTCCCGGCGGCCGTTCTCCAGGCGGCTAGCGAGAATCCGGCACCGCGGCCTGCTGCGGGTAGTGGATCGGCTCCTCGGGGTCGCGGTGCCAGTCGTACTCGGCGCCGATGGCTGCCGTTTCGGCGATGGCGCGGCCGGCGAGGCGCTTGACGAGATAGAACGCCATGTCGGTGCCGGCGGAGACGCCGGCGGAGGTGACATAGCGGCCGGCGTCGACCCAGCGCGCGACGTTGTCCCACTGAACCCGCGGACCGAAGCTGGTGACCCACGCGAAGGCCTCGTGATTCGTCGCCGCCGGCCTGCCGTCGAGGAGCCCGGCGGCCGCGAGGACGGCGGCGCCGGTGCAGACGGAGGTCATCACCGCCACCCGCTCGTCCATCGCCCGCACCCACTCGAGAAGCGCCTTTCGCCCCTGCGCGGGCTCGTCGGCGAGGAGCGCGCGGGTGCCGATCCCCCCCGGGATCATCAACAGGTCGATCGTCTGCTCGAGCGCCTCGTCGCGCCAACAGTCCGGCGCCACCCGCGGACCGTTGGCGCTCTCGACCGGCGCCGGCGTCGATTCCCCCGCCTCCGCCCTCCGTTGGTTGGAGATGAGCGCCACCTCGAACGGGTACGGCGGAGCGCTCGCGTAGCTCGTGCCGATGAAGCGAGAGATGCTGAACGCCTCGACGAACCCCCATACGTCGAGCGGCTCGAAGCCGTCGAAGACGAGGATGCCGATGCGCAGCGTGCGGGGGAAACGATCCGTGTCACTCATGGGCTACCTCCGGGTTGTCGGGTACGGCGGGTACGGCGGGCGCCGCTTGGCGTATCGATGCTCGTTCGAGCTGTCATCCTGAGCGAAGCGAAGGATCCGGGGGGAGGGAATGCTCCAAATAGCTGGCCTTATTGCGTTTAGATCCTTCCCCCCGCCCGGATCCTTCGCTGCGCTCAGGATGACAGCCTGGAACACTTCGCGAGAGAGCACCGCCACCGCCGATCCAGCCGTACAGCCCGCCTAAACTCCTCGCCGCATGCCGCGGCAGCCAGTTTAGGGCGCGGAAACTCCTCGCCGCGCGACGCGGCAGCCAGTTTCCATCACCTAAACTCCCCGCCGCGCGGCGCGGCAGCCAGTTTCCGTCGCCTAAACTCCTCGCCGCGTGCCGCGGCAGCCAGTTTTCATCACCGAAACTACCCGCCGCGCGACGCGGCAGAGAGTTTCCGTCGCCGAAACTCCTCGCCGCGCACCCGGGCGGCCAGTTTCCATCGCCGCCCCAGCTCCGCAGATTGCCCGCTCAGGCCGACAAGTCGCCGCGCCTCTCGGCCTTTCACCCGGCGCGCTCGCCCGGCGGCACGGCGTCGCCGCCGGGCGATGGTGAAGGCCCCCGCGCGCGGCCTAGAGACCGAGCTCGGCGGCGGCGAGGGCGGTGCCCTCGACGCGGGCGCGGATCTTCGCGAAGGCGACGTCCCGCGAGGTCGAGGTGTCGTCCGCGAAGGGGGAGAAGCCGCAGTCATCGGTCGTGCCGAGGCGGTCGAGCGGGATGAACTCCGCCGCCTCGAGGACGCGGTCGCGCACCTCCTCCGCCGTCTCGACGCGCGGCGAGAGGGGATCGATCACCCCCACGAACACCCGCTGGCCCGGCCGCGCGCAGTCGCGGATCACCCCCAGGGACCGGCGGCGGTCCGCCTCGCTCGCCAGCTGGATGTAGAAGTTGCCCGCCTCGAGGCTGAAGAGCGCCGGGAGGAGCTCGGCGTAGTCAACGTCGGCGCTGTGGGTCGAGTCGTGGTCGCCGCCGGGGCAGGTGTGGACGCCCAGCCGCCCGCGCTCCTCCGCCGAGAAGCGGGCGAGCACCTGGTTGTTGAGGTCGACCATGCTGCGGAGCAGCCCGCCGCTGGGGTCGAGCTTGTAGGTGAGCCGCCCCTCGGTGAAGTCGATCTGCACCGCGTGGGCGCCGCGGTCGAGGCAGGAGCGGATGTCCGCCGCCGCCTCGTCGATCAGGTCGGCGATGAACTCCTCGCGCGGGTAGCCGTCGATCCCGTCCTGCGGATAGAGGAGCGAGAGGGCCGAGGCCGAGATGACCGCCTGCTTGAGCGGCCGGTCGGTCAGCCGCCGCGCCGCGTCGAGGTACGAGCCGGCGCGCGTCACGTAGCGGAACGGCCCCGCCGTCAGGCGCGGCAGCTGGCGGGTGTGGCCGTCGGCGAAGGGGATCACGGCGCCGTCGGGCGCCAGGTTCGCGGCGCCATGGACGGGATAGGTCGCGAAGCTCGGCTTGGTCTGCTCGCCGTCGCTCAAAACCGGTGAGCCGGTCGCCGCAAAGCGCTCGAGGGTGTCGCGGAGCGCCGCCTCATAGAGCGCGGCGAGCGCCTCCGGGGCGAGCGTCGAGTCGCCCATCGCGGCGATCAGGCTCGCCGGCCGCGGGATGCTGCCGACGGGTTCGGTGGGAATGGGCATGGGGATCTGCTCCTCGGTCGCTGGGTTCGCCAGAATCTTATCCCCGACGCAGCCGATCCGGGAGCGACTCCGGGCGCTCTTGGCCCCGGAATTGCTCTCACAGGTCGTGTTGGTCGACACGGACCCCTTGAGAGTGAGAGGAGGCGCGATGAGCCATGCGGCGAAGGGAGCGTTCGAGGTCAAGGGTTGGGACGAGAAGCCCTACGAGGAGATCGAAGGCGGGGCCAAGCTCACCCGCGCCGCGGTGACCCAGACCTTCCACGGCGACATCGACGGCGAGGGGAAGGTCGAGTATCTGATGGCGCACCGCGCCGACAAGACGGCCGACTTCGTCGGCCTGCTGCGTGTCGTCGGCAGCCTCGGCGGCCGCGCCGGGAGCTTCGTCCTGCAGATCACCGGCACCTTCGACGGCAAGACGGCCAAGGGCTCCTGGTGGGCGGTGAACGGCGCGGGGACCGGAGACCTTCAGGGCCTCCGTGGGAAGGGCGATTTCGCCGCGCCGCACGGGCCGAACGGCACCTATACGCTCGACTACGAGGTCGGCTGAACGCGGGCGACGCGCCGCGGCCCGACGGTCGTTCGGTCAGTTGGACCGGCGGCGTGACGGCGACGGGAGCGGCGCGGGCTCCCAGGTGACGTCGAACTCGCCGTCCTTCCCGAAGAGATTGCGGCCGTGGATCTCGAGGACGCCGTCGGCGCGCAGCTCGCCCTCGTGGCTGCCCCAGACTCGCAGCCAGCTGGCGTCTCCCCAGTCCTCCTTGAGCACGCCGGCGGTGTATTTGTAGACGCCGAGATAGTGCCCCTCGTGGAGCAGGCCGACGCCCTGCCAGTACGGGGTCTCGACCAGCAGGACGCCGTCTTTCAATCGGGTAACGAGCAGGCGGAGGACGGCGACGCCGTTGATCCGGAACCGCTCGACGGTGGTTTTCGTTCTCCGCCCGCCGGTCGCCGGTGACCGGCGCCACCAGATCTCTCCGATCCCCGCCGTGGCGCCTCTCGCTCCCTCACCATGGAGGGCCAGGCCCGTGCCGCGGAGCGGCGATCCATGGAGGATGCCCCAGGTGCCGTTCGTCGCCTCCCGGTAGACCCCGAGGTAGCGCTCCGTCCGAAAGATGCCCGCTCCCGCCAGGCTCCTGCTCGCGAGGCGAAACCGATCTCCCGAGAGATGCTGGACCGCCGCGTCCTCGGCGCCGTCGCCTTCCACCGCATAGCGGCCGGCGATATCCAGCGGAGGTGTCACCTCCTCGTCCGCAGGAACCGGCCCCTCGGCCTGGAGCCGCCGTCTCGCCTGGACGATCGCCGGCGCGGCATGCTCATCGTCCGCACGCGGCTCCGGTAGGACCAAGCCGTCTCCGGCGTCCCGCGCGAAGAGGACGGGGATCGCCCATTCGAAGGGGCGCCGGCCCTCGGCGAGGATCGCCAGGCGCGCCTCGACGACCGCCGCCTCGACCGGATCGTGCACCGCCAGGCGGTCGTAGAGCTTGGAGCTGAAGGCGATCGCGGCGCGATTGGAGATCGGGAACTGCATGGCCACCACCGCCGGCGCCTCCGCGAGGACGAGCGCCGCGGCCATTCCCCGGTAGGGGTCCTGCCCGTCCCGGCGCGCGACGGCGCCCGTATCGCAGGCGTTGACGACCACCAGCCGCAGCTCGGGCAGCGAGCCGAGGAGCTCGCCGAGGAGCCGGCCCGACACCAGCTCCGACCGCCGGCCTCGCGGCTGGAAGAGGAGCCTGCCCTCCCCGCTCTCCGGAGCGAAGTCGCCGTGCCCCACGAGGTGGAGCACGTGGAAGCCCCCGTCGAGCATCCGGCTGCGCAGCTCGCCGAGCGTCGGGCCCGCCATCCGCTCGACCTCGATGGCCGGCTGCGAGCGCACCGCCTCCTCGATTCCCCGCCACTCGTCCTCGAACTTGGTGGCCAGGTGCGGCGCGGCGTTGACCACCAGGACGCGCAGCCCGCCGGAGAGCGGCTCGCGCGGCGGCAGCGCCACGGGGACCAGGCGGACGATCGGCGTCTCGCGCCGCAGACCGAGGTACTGCCGCGTCTCCGGATGGCGCATCAGCTCCCAGGGGAGGGCCGCGTGCGGCGCGGCCGCGCCGTCGAACTGCAGGCGCAGCCGGAGACCCTCCGGCGAATTTCGCCCGGCGAGGGCGAAGCGCCCGGCCTCCAGCCGGTCGCGGACGCCGGCGACGGCGAGCGACGCGAAGAGCGCCTCGCCCAGGCGCTCGATGTCGGGCGGGGCCGGATCGGCGATCCGCGGAGACCCGCGGGCGCGGCGGCGAGCGCCGCTTCCCCGCACCGATCTCTCGAAGCCGGTGAGCAGATCGCGCAGGATCTCCTGAGAATAGGGAGGGACGAAGGCGGCGTCGGCCCGGCCGTAGAGCGAGCCGACAATGCCGACCGTGTAACCTCCCCGCCCGTCGGAGGCGACCTGGAAGTCGAGGTTCCGATATCTCATGTCGGGTGGAGGGCGAGTCGCACGTCGCCCGGCTCCTCAGGATCCCGGGAGAGATGGGAGAGCCGGCTCAGAGCACCGCGTAGACGACCTGGTGCACGGCCGTCGTGGTGAATCGCCCGACGCTCACGGCGACGAGGCGGTTGAGCCAGCCGTAGGGCTCGGACGCCGTCTCGAAGGTCGGCGTCAGGCGGAGGTAGTACTCGGAGGGGTCGACCTCCTCGCCGGCGAGGATGCGCGCGAAGGTGCTCGGCGCGACGTCGAAGATGCCGCGGGAGACGAGGTAGATGAGATGGCCGTCGTCGGTGCGCAGGGTGGCGCGGACGTCGAGCGTCCGCGTGCCGTCCGGCCGCAGCAGCACCCAGTCGCCGCCGCCGGGAAGCACCTCGCCGCGCAGCCGAGGACCGTGGAACGTGCCCCCGTCGAGATAGCGGATCCGGCGGTCGCCGTTCGGCGTCGCCCCCACCGCATGCGCCGCCCCCCAGCCCACGCTCACCTCGAGCAGCAGCTCCGACGAGAGCCCGGAGCCTGAGCTCGATCGGCGCGCGGGCTTCTCGGTCGTTTGCGGCATGGCGTTCCTCCTCATCCGGGGCGGGAGATCTTCTTTCCGGCCTCCGCGAGATCATCCAGCGAAAGGCAGCTCGCCGCAACCTCGCGAGCGAGGCGAGCGAGAGCCGTGAGCCGCCGTCCCGTGAGCCGAGAGATCCCGCGCCGCGGCCGGCGGACGAGGGGGTTCCGATAGAATGACGCGAGGGAGAGACGATCTGTGACGAATCCGAGCGAGCGCGGCAGCCGACGCGATCTGTGGTTTTCCATGCTGGTCGTCGCGAGCGGGCTGATCTGGACCGTCGTGGCGTACATCGCGATCCCCAAGGTCGCCCTCGGCCTCGGAACCTATTTCGACCAGCCCTTAAATCCTGCTCATCCATGGCCCGTGCCCGCCGAGCACGGCATGCCGATCTGGGCCATCGGATTCTGCTGGTTGTCTACAGGAGTCCTGGCCGTCGCCGGGACGCTCTCCCCGACGGTCGATGACTTCCAGAGAAACCACCGGGTCGTCCATGGGGGTCTGCTGGTGCTGTTGTTTTTCTTGGTGGGGTGGTTTAGCTGGCTGTGAAAATTGATTGCTGCACAACGCCTATGAAATGCGCCAGTGTACGTTCTCGCTAGATAGCCGGCGCGGAGAATATCTCTTCCGCATTCCACCTCTTTCCAAATGCTGCGGTCAGGCCTTCCGGGAGCTCAGAGGCGGCCCTTCTGCTCCTCCCGATAGCGCTGCTTTGCCTGAGCACCCAAACTGGCCCCACAAGACACAGTCTTAGCTTTGTGCCACCTTAACCCTTGCTCCCCAATCCTTGATCAGGATAGGCTCAATCAGATTCCAGCTCTCTAACGTTATTTGCCGATAATCAATCAAATCAAAACCTCCTGCCTCCCCTAGCCATCATGCTCCTCATGCTGCCCCGGAACCTTTACTCCGCAGCTCTAATTGCCGCGGATCAGCTCGTTTGGTGGTGGCGGGTACCTCAAGAGCGCCGGCGACGCGAAGCTCCTCTTCGGTAATCGTTGGCCCTGCGCAAATCCTTTCCAGTAGCGCTGCTTGCTGCGGCTCTAGTTCGACTAAACAGCCAAGCACGTTGAGTAAGTTGAGCAATTCAGTCGTATATTCGGCCAGCCAATGATCAGGATTGATGTCGCCCAGCGACGAAGGTGGCCTGCGGTCGCCGATGATCGGGCGATCACGGTTTTTCTTGCGATAGCTGAACCATTGGAGCAGAACTTGCTTGCCTGAAACCTCATAGGTCCACACCTCGGGCTCGACGTTCTCCACGAAGCCCGTACCGATGAGAATTCTCCGCTTCGAGGCGTCATAGTCGATCATGTCCGGCATCGCTGCCGGATCCTGTGGAATCGCGCCAGAAGTGGGGATGCGCGGCCTCTTCGTCGTGGGAAGTCGAGGAGGTTGAGCGAGCCGGCCCTTGTCGGGATCCGACATTCGCTCACCAAAGGTATGCAGCCAGACTACAGTTCGGCCAATGTCGGCTGCGTCGGAGAAAATCGCCCTATCTGCAGTGATTGGAATGCGCAGTCCTGGCGTCGAAAGATCGCCCTGAAAGCGTGTAGTAAATGCCCGGTGCGCGGCTGTCGCTGCGATATATGCGATGACATCCTCCGCTGTCACTTCATAGCCAAGACGCTGCGCCAGAATGGGCAGTAGGTTCGGCGGAAGGTTAGCAATACTGGCCTTGGAATCGCGCCAGAGTGGGAAGACGCGACCGCCGAACGAGCCTTTGTAGTGATCAAGGTCAGGAACTAGGTCGGTAATCGTGATGGCAGGACCAGCCGAAGGAGAAGTACGGGATAGCGCAGTTAAGAAGACCTGCCTATCAGAGAGCAACGACCATAACTCTGGGTTCGGTCGATTGATCAATCGGTTATCGGGGATGATCCACTGGCGATCGAACGACCGAAAGCCATAGTGCACAGGCGGCAGGCACCCGCCGGTCTCACTGGATACCGGCCTTTTCCGCGCCTCGTAGCCAGGTAGGCCCTCTTTCACGATTCGGTGACTGTGTCGATCACCGAGCTTTCCGTTAGCGAGGTGCGGATGAAAAAGATCATCCATCTCTCCCTTTGCTGCCGTCACCAGCTTGCGCCAGCGCCTTTCCAACGACTCAGCATCCGGCGCTATAACCCATGTCCGCCCTGGCATCACACCCGAGCCGTTGTAGAGGAAGAGATCTTCGAGCTTTGGATAGGTCGCCCATGCGCCGGTCGAGGCAGGAAGAAAGGGCGAGCGCCAGTCGGACGGACACTTGATCCATTCACCTTCATTGAGCCGCAACTGGTCGAGAGCCTTGAACTTATCGATGCGATGGCCGATGGGCAAGGTATGAAAGCGCACTGTTGCAGGAACGTTCGGGTCATTCTTGACAGAACGCGACGCGAGGACGACGCAGACTGGCTGCTGCACGCCCTGAAAGATGCGCGTATTCACCTCCGGTTGATGTCCTTCAGGCGAGCAGTCGATGACCCAGATGTCGTCGCAGGTGCGACGAAGATAGTCGCGCATCTTTTGAAAGCCCGGCCCGGCGAGGAAGCCAGAAACCGTGATGTAGCAGACGATTCCGGCCCGGTTCGTCGGGTGGTGATCGAAGACCTTCCAGGTAGCCCAGCGCCAGAAATAGACGTAGAGATTACGGAGGTGCTTGCTGTGTGCGCCCACACCCCAATCCCGTGGCGGCATCCAATCGGCCAGTGGCGACGACTTTTCCTCCACGGGGCTTTCGCCTTCAACCCAGCCACCGCGGCCCTTGGCCTTCTCTTTATAGGGTGGATTGCCCAGCACCACAGTGATCGGCTCGTCGCGCTTAATCTTGTTGGCATCTTTCCGCGACTTGGCGATAGGTGCGAGAATGCCTGGAATCCAGCTCTCGTCATCGTCAGGGTTGCCGAGCGTATCCGTCACGAACATCCGCACCGCCTCCACTGGCGCGGCACCGGTCAGTTCGACGATCTCCGCAAAGATTCGTAACTGTGCGACAGCAAACGGCCCGAGCTGCATCTCGAAGGCTATGAGCCTCCGAACCGCTGCATCAATCGCGCCGCGGATCGCACCAGCGCCTTCGTCGGCTTCGACCGTGTCAGCGATCTTGTGCAGTACGCCGAGAAAGAACGTGCCGGTTCCCATGGCAGGGTCGATCAGAGTTACAGCCGGTGACGCAAGGCCGGCGTGGAGCTTGAACCGATAAGTGCGCAGAACATCGTCGACGAGACGCACCATGGCACGAACGACTTCTGGCGGCGTGTAGTATGAACCAGTCTTCTTTCGAAGGTCGTTGTCATAGACTTCCAGGAAGTCTTCGTAGAAATAGAGCCACGCGTCTGACCGGCCCTTGCTCACTTGCTGCCAATTCACGGCATCGAGTACCCGAATGAGCGTGCTGAGCGACGTCTTAAGCGTCGCCTGGTTTTGGGCGCTGTCCGTAAGCAGGCGAAGTGCGGCGCCGATGAGCGAGTTTGATTTGGACAGCTCGGCGGCGACCTGCTGGAGGCCAGTGGCGAGGCTGATCTCCTTCGCCCGCGCCATTAGCAGTCCGAAGGTGACAGCTTGCGCATAGCCGTCCGCGAATCGTTCGTCGGTCGCATCGGGAAAGAGCAGTTTGCGCCAGTCGGTCGCTAGCTCGGTGAGAGCTTCGCTCCTAAGGCTGAGTTGCTCCGTGACCTCGTCGCGAAGGAAGCGGCAAAGCCGCGCGCTGATGTGCGCCAGATCCTTCGCGTCGCGTGGTGGAATCGGCTTCCATCGGAAAAAGCTTTCGAACAACGCCAGGAGAGGGAGCGGTGCATCCAGCTTGTCACCAGCCGACTCGATGTCACCAATGAGCGACACGATTCCGGCGACCAGTTCTCCGTCTTGCCAAAGGCTAAACGCATTCCCATCGGTGTAGAGAACGTTGGGCAGGGAGAGGAGCTTTCCTGCCTGCTCGCGATCGTGAGCGTCGCGAAACTTGCGCGGGTCAGCGCCCTTGCCGGGTGCTTTGAGCTCCACGAAACCGACGAGCGCCTGGCGGATAGTGACGGCGTAATCGGGCCGTGTCTTGAGATCCTTCTGAGCGGCCTCTCCTACCGCGGCTATCTCTGAGGCCGGAATACTGAGCAGTTGCGCCATGTCTGTCAGCAATTTCTCAAAAGGGGCGCGTAGCTGGTCTTCCGGCTCGCCCGCAGCAGCGAAGTTCGCCAGTTTTTGCTTCGCGCTGGCGCCGAAGGTGGAGATCGCGAAGTGGATGGTGGATTTCATGTCTCTTGCAGCCATTGCGAGCTGAACCTTACACCAGCGGCGAGCGTCGGCGGCCAGTGGGCTGTCGCCGATGCTCTCCGAGAGCGCGGAGATTCGGGACTAGTTAAACAGGGCACTATCGCGAGTTTCCCGATGAGCCGCGAGGCAGGGATGAAAGGTGAGAGGGTAGTGCACGGTCCCCCAGGTGCCGGCGCTCGGGCTCATGCGCGGCGACGTAAAGGATCCACCACCCGCCGGCCCGCCACCTCCAGACCGAGGCGGTCCACCGCCTCGACCAGCTCCTTGCGGCGGAGCAGGCCCAGGACCTCTCGCTTCCAGGACATCGTCTCTCCTTGAACATCAGGCGCGAAGCCGCGGCCCTTGCTTACTCCTCAACCCGCACTTCAGGCGACGGACACCGAGACGACTCCAGATGCATAGGTCCCAGCGTCTTGCGGAAGACGTCTTGCCAGGCCTCCCGCATCAGCTTGAGCAGCGGCGCCACACCCCACTCCGCGACCGGTCGCTTCGCGCTCAGGCGAGCGTCGCCAAGAAATCGGCTCGCCTCGGCCGCGGCGCGATCCCGGTAGGTGCTCGTGAGCTCCCGCTCGACGAAGGGACCGAGCCCGGTCTTCAAGAGCTCCAGCGCTTTGCCGACGCGCTCGTGGTTGGTGGTTGTCATCTGGAACCTCTTATGACGTTGTGCCGACGAGGACCTGTAGCAGTGGGACCAGCGCAGGAATCTCTGCCGTCGCCGTCTTCGACACCACGGCGGTGTCAGTGTCGAAGTAACCGTGGATGAGGCGGTTGCGCATCGAAACGATCGCGGCCCATGGCACTCCCGGCGCGGCAGCGCGCGTCTCGGGAGAGACCTTATTCGCCGCCTCTCCGAGGATCTCGACGGCGTGCACCACCGCGAAGAGAAGCATTCGATCCCGATCCAGATCCGCACGGCTCCTGCCCGCGACGAAAGCCGCAACCGCTCCCCGAGCTTCGATCATGTGGAGAATGCGGATGCGGTCTTCATCCCGCATATTGCACCTCGGCCATGCGGAGAACCTGGTCGCGGAAATACCGGCTCAGATCCTGAGGTGTCCGCAGATCCACCTTTTTCCCGCCAAGCATCGAGGCGAGCTCGGCTTCCATCGCAGCCAAGCCGAGCAGGCCCGGCTCACGACCAGGCTCGAACTCGACCAGCAGGTCGATGTCGCTGTCCGGGCGCATGGTGCCCGCAAGGGCCGATCCGAACAGGGACAGCCGGCGGATGTGCTGATTCCGACAGAACTGCTCCAGTTGGTCTTCAGCGATCGCCAGGCGAGGCATGGTCACTCCGTTCCGAAGAGCGTCGGGCTGCTCGGCGCGTGGCTTGGCACCTTCGCTGGCGAGCCGGCCGGCGTCACTCGATGATTCACATTCCCACACGATTGGGCGAAGCGCGCTTTAGCCTGCCGGGTGCGAGCTTAACCGTTTCTGAGGAGGGAAGTTGGTGCCCAGGGAAGGAATTGAACCGCCGACACCGTGATCTTCGGTCACGGTCACCCGCTTCTCCTGCAGCCGGCGATCGTTTAGGGTTTCTCCCTGATGCCTCGCCGCTACGAAGCTTCCTCCGGAGCCGCTCCGTGGTTTCCCCTGCGCTTCGGCACCGCCCTGCGGGCTGCCCTACGCCACGGCTACTCGGCACGCGACTTGCGCTCCGACCTCCTGGCCGGCATGGTGGTGGGTATCGTGGCGCTGCCGCTCTCGATGGCGCTGGCGGTAGCCTCGGGGGTGGCGCCGCAATACGGGCTCTATACCGCGATCGTCGCCGGTGCGGTGGTCGCAGCCCTGGGCGGCTCCATGGTGCAGGTGTGCGGCCCCACGGCGGCGTTCGTGGTGTTGCTGGCGCCGATCTCGGCCCGCTATGGGCTCGGCGGGCTGATCCTGGCGGGCCTGATGGCGGGAGTCCTGCTCGTGATCCTCGGCGCGGCACGGCTCGGGAGCATGATCCAGTTCGTCCCCTATCCCGTGACCACCGGCTTCACCGCCGGCATCGCCGTGGTCATCGCGACCCTCCAGCTCAAGGACTTCTTCGGGTTGACGGTCCGCGCGATGCCGCAGCACTACCTGGGCAAGGTCGAGGCGCTCGCCAGCGCCTTCCCCTCGTTTCGCTGGCCCGACCTCACCGTCGGTCTCTTCACGCTCGCGCTGCTGAGCGTCTGGCCACGGATCACTCGCAAGGTGCCAGGGCCTCTGATCGCCCTGGGGCTGGGAGCGGTCCTGGCAGCGCTCCTCTCCCGCTGGGTGCCCGGCTTCGAGGTGGCGACCATCCTCAGCCGGTTCAAGGACGGCATTCCGCAGCTCCCGCCACAGCTGGTGCTGCCCTGGCACCTCCCGGGTCCGGACGGCAAGCCGCTGGGCCTCTCCTTTGCGCTGGTCCGCGAATTGATCCCCTCGGCCTTCGCCATCGCTCTGTTGGGCGCGATCGAGTCGCTCCTCTCGGCCGTGGTGGCGGACGGCATGACCGGCGGCTCGCACGATCCGGACGCCGAGCTGGTGGCCCTGGGGGTGGGGAACATTGTCGTCCCCTTCTTCGGGGGTATCGCGGCCACCGGGGCTCTGGCCCGCACGGCGACCAACATCCGCTCGGGAGCGCGTTCGCCGCTCGCCTCGATCTTCCACGCAACCTTCGTGCTGCTCGCGGTGCTCCTCTTGGCGCCGGTCCTCAACTACCTCCCCATGGCCTCGCTCGCCGCCCTCCTCCTGATCGTGGCCTGGAACATGAGCGAGGCGAAGCACTTCGTCCACGCGATGCGGGTGGCGCCGCGAAGCGACGTGGTCGTCCTCCTCACCTGCTTCGGCCTGACGGTGGTCTTCGACATGGTGGTCTCGGTGGCCGTGGGGGTGCTGCTCGCGGCCCTCCTCTTTATGCGCCGGATGGCCGAGGTCTCCCAGGTCCGCTTGGTTGACCGACATCCAATCGCCAAGGAGGAGATGCCGCGGGAGGTTCTGATCTACGAGATCGCCGGCCCGCTCTTCTTCGGCGCCGCCCAGAAGGCAATGAGCGTCCTGCAGCGGGTACCGACCGGCATCAAGGTCGTGGTGCTCGACGTCTCCGCGGTGCCGGTGATGGACGCCACGGGCTTGGTGAGCCTGGAATCAGCCGTCTCCCGCCTCCGCCAGCTCGGCATGCTCGTGATCCTCGGAGGAGTCCAGGAGCAGCCGCTCCGGGTGCTCGCCAAGTCGGGCATCCGTGGGCAGAAGGATCGGATCCTGGTCCATCAGGAGATGGAGAGCGCATTGGCAGCGGCTCGACAGCAGGTATCTCCATCGTCACTCTTCGAGAGCGCCTAGACCGGCAGATAGCCGGCGCGGCGGACGAGGCCCTGGCCCTCGGGCTCGAGAAGGAAATCGACGAAGCCCTGTGTGGTGTCGGTCGCGGTGCGGCCGTCGAGCACCAGGTAGAGAGCGCGGCTGAGCAGGAACCGGCCGCTCCGGAGCGACTCCTCGGTGGCGGCGATCCCTCCGACCGCGAGCGGCTTGATGCCGGCGGCGGCCGTCCCCCCCCACGCAGCAAAGCCGATCGCCGCCGGATCGCGGCCGACCATGGCGAGCAGCGAGTCGGGCTCGCGCGCTGCCGCGGCGCCGGCGGCGAGCGTGGCATCCGCGCGCAGGGCGGCGCCCTGCATCACCCCTTCGTCCCAGAGGTCGGACAGCGCACTGCCGGCGGCGCGCGTGACCACGTGGATCGGCAGATCCGGGCCGCCGACCTCGCTCCACCGCCGGATCGCCCCGCTCCAAATGCCGCGCAGCTCCACGACCGTCAGCGTGGTCACCGGGTTGTCGCGATGAACGACCGGCACCGCCGCCGCGTAGCCGAGGTGAAAGGTGCGCAGATCGGCCCCGGCTGCGAGGGCGCCGCGGGACTCCGCCGGCGTCAGCGGGCGCGCCAGGGCCGCGATATCGCAAGTGCCGGCGACGAGCGCCCGCACCCCTTCGGCGCTGCCGGCGGCGAGCAGCACGGCGCTCGGCCGGCGGTTGGGCCGGTAGGCGGCGATCGCCGGGCGGGCGACCGGCAGAAAGGTCGGCGATCCCTGGACGACGATCTCGGTCGCGGCGCGCCCGCAGGCGAGAGACAAGAGGCCGGCGGCGGCCAGGGCGGCGGCGCCGGACGACCGGCGTGGGATCGAGAGACTCCGCATGCGTTTCCTCCTCGGCCTCACCTGGCCGTCGCCTCGCGCTCGTCCGTGACGACCGCGGCGGCGCTTTCGGGGAGCCGGAACGTGGATACCGATTCGCGTAGCGCGTCGGCCAGCTCGGCCATGTGCGAGACGGCGAGGGCTGACTGGCGGGTGCTGGCGGCGGTCTGCGCGGTCATGCCCGCGATCCCGTCCATGGTCGAGGAGATCTGCTCCGACCGGTGCGCCTGGCGCGCCGCCGCTTCGGTGATCGACTGGACGATCACCGCGATGCGCTCCGCCACGCTGTTGATCTCGGCGAGCGCCTGACCGGCGAGGTCGGCGATGCGCGACCCCTCGACGACCTCGCGGGTGCTCTCCTCCATGCTCACCACGGTGTCGTGGGTCTCGCTCTGGATGGCGGTGACCAGGGCGGAGATCTGGCGGGTCGCCTCGGTCGACCGCTCGGAGAGACGCTGCACCTCCTCGGCGACGACGGCGAAGCCGCGCCCCGCCTCGCCGGCGGAGGCCGCCTGGATCGCGGCGTTCAAGGCCAGGATCGACGTGCGGTCGGCAATGTCACCGATCAGCTTGACGATCTCGCCGATCTCCTTCGAGCTCTCGCCGAGGCGCTTGATGCGGCGCGCGGTCTCTTGCACGTGGCTGCGGATGCGATTCATGCCGTCGATCGTCTGGCGCACCGCGGTGCCGCCGCCGCGGGCGTTGGCGAGCGCCTTGCGGGCGACGCCATCGGCGGCCAGGGCGCTCTCCGCGACCTCCCCCAGTGTGCGGGCCATGGCCTCGACGTCGCCCGAGGCGCGGCTGATCTCGGCGGCCTGCTCTTCCGAAGTCTCGACAGCGTGGCGGGCGTCGGCTTGCAGGCGGCGCGCCGAGGCGGTCACCTGGTGGGTGGAGGTCTGGACGTTGCGGATGATCTCGCGCAGCTCGGCGATCATGTAGTTGAAGGAATCGGCGAGCGCGCCGGTCACCTCGGCCGTGACCTCGGCTTCGATCGTCAGGTCACCCTGGGCGACGCCGCTCACCTCCTCCAGCAGCCGCATGATGGCGTTCTGCATCGCGTCGCGCTCCGCCTCGCTCTGGAAGCGCTGGCCCAGCCGCGCGAGCAAGGTATTGAGACCCGCCGCAGCGAGCCCCAGCTCGTCGCGCGACAGCACCTCGGCGCGCGCCGCCAGGTTGCCGCCGGCCGCCTGCGCCGCGGCTCGCCGGATCTCCTCCGCCTGGCGCCGCAGCAGCCGGCCGGCGAAGGCGGCGCCCAGGAGGGCGAGCACGATGCCGGCGCCGCCGGCGAACAGCAGGCCCTTGCGCACGGCGGCGAGCGGTGCCAGCACCTCGGCGGCGTCCATCGTGGCGACCACGGTCCAGCCGAGGCGGCCGACCGCGGGGACGAACACGGGAGCGAAGCCGAAGAGCGAGTCGATCCCTTGGGCGGTCGCGCCGACCGCCGATCCGGGCTCGGCCGCGGCCGGTGCGGCGGCCTGTTTCAGCTCCGCCGGCAGCGCCTGGCCGAGCGCCGCGGTGTCGGCGGCCAGGACCACGGTCCCCTGGGCGTCGTAGAGCGCCACCCGACCGCTCCTCTGGAACGTGGCGCTGGCGAAGAGCGCGCCGAGCCGCCGCGCGTCGAGCAGGCTGTGCAGCACGCCGACCACCGCGCCGTCGCGACGGACGGGCACGGCGAGGTCGAGCACCGCCATGCCGCTCGCCGGCTCACGCCGCAGCGGGCCGACCGCCGGCGCGCCGGCGCCGCCGCGCCAGGCCGCCTGGAACCACGGTTCGCCGGCCGCCGCGGCGCCCCCGACGACGCGGATCGGTGCGCCGCGGTCGCCGTCGCCGGTTGTCGCCACCGACGCGCCGGAGCGGTTGGTCAGCTCCAGCGCAAGGTGCTGCGGCGCGCGCTCGCGGAACGCCGCGAGGGTGGTGCTCGCCGGGGTCGCCGGACCTGCCGTTGACGCCGGGCCTGCCGCGGCCGCGGCGGCCGCGAGGTTGGGGTCCTCGGCCAGCCGCGTCAGCGCCCGCACCTCCTCGCCGATCGTCCGCTCGACCTGCCCGGCGACGCCGGCCGACAGGTCGGTGAGGATCTTCGCGTGGCGCGCGACGAGGGGGCCGCCGAGCAGGCGGTCGGCGAAGATGCCGGCCAGGAACAACGGCACCAGGGCGACGAAGAGCATCGTGCCGCCGAGCCTGGTCACCAGGCTGGCGCTCGGCGCTCGGGCAGAGGCAGGTGCGCGGGTTGGTGAGGGTCGACTATCGGCCATGAGACGACTACCTCCCACCGGACACGGCGCCCGCCGCGTGCGGTTCTACAGGGGACGTCGAGAGCACACCGTCGAGATCCGGGATCGCGAGCAGCTGCTCGCCGACAGCGAAGGCGCCCAGGATACGGCGGGCGCCCGGGAAGGGTGGTATGACGGTCGCGGGCTGCGGGAACGGCCCCGGTCTCACCCCCGCGATGCGTTCCACGGGAAAGACCAGCAGCTGCCGAGTGCGCGCCGCGCGCGCGACGAGGCCGTGCGAGAAGCCCGCGCCGCGCTGCAGAGCGGTGGGCAAGCCGACCGCGAGCGCGAGGTCGAGGACCGGGAGCGGCTCGCCGCGCCAGGCGCAGAGGCCGAGGAGTGCCTCGGGCGCTCCCGGAATCGGCCGCGGCGCCGCGGCCGACAGCACCTCGACCACCTGCGCCGCGGGGAGGGCGAAGCGCAGCCCGCCGGCGCCCGCCAGCGCGAAGACAAGGAGACCGCCGGACGAGGAGGCCGGCGGCGGCTGGACGTCGAGCCGCGACACCCCCGCCGCTGACGGGACGGCCACGCGGGCCGCTGGCGCCTCGCCCCCGCGCGCGCTCGGCGCGATCGGCGCGGTTGGCGAGAACGATGCGCTCGTCGCGATCGTGCCCAGCGCAGCGAGGTGCGGCACCGCCTCCGGCGCGATCTCCAGCGCCACGCCGTCGTCCCAGAGGACCACGCGCGGGAACGCCCAGCGACAGGAGAGGGCGGGCGCGGGCAGCAGACGGAGGCGCGAGATCGGAGCCTTGCGCACCCCCTCGACGGCGTCCACGCCGAGGCCGCAGCGCGGCCCGCCGGACGGTTGCAGCACGACGACCGCACCCACCGTGCGCGCCCCGACGCCGCTTGCCGGCGGCAGGAACACCGGGATCTCCTCGTGATCGCCCAGCAGCCAGCCGAACGGCGACCCCGCCGTCAGCCGCGGATTGCGTTGCAGCCGCTCGGTCCCCACGACCTCGACCACGCTGTCCTCGGCCACCGCCCACGGCGTGCCGCCGTGCCGGAGGCGCAGCAGGCGAGCCGCCGGCGCCGCGGCGTGCCCGGCGGCGAGCACCAGGTCAAGCTCCTGCATGGGGGACCTCCGGGCGCGCGACGCGCGCCAGGGTGGCGAGCAGGTGGGCGTCTTCGTAGGGCTTGACGAGGTAGCCGTCCGCCCCCAGGGAGAGGGCGCCGGCGCGGTGCTTCTCGCCGGCGCGCGAGGTGAGGAAGACGACAGGCAGCGAACGCAGCGCCGGTTCGCGGCGCAGGCTGGCAAGCAGCTCGTAGCCATTCATGCGCGGCATCTCGACGTCCACGACCGCCACACCCGGCAGGCGCGGGGCGG
Organism: uncultured Acidobacteriota bacterium; assembly: GCA_963755825.1. GTDB lineage: Bacteria > Acidobacteriota > Thermoanaerobaculia > Multivoradales > UBA5704 > DATBQN01. Next base: position 1,167,033 of record CAVWLA010000003.1, read on the forward strand.
CCTGGAGCATCTCCAGCGCCTCGCGCCCGTCGCGCGCCACCCGCACCTCCCAGCCGGCGGCGCGCAACAGGCCGGCGAGCACCCGCCGCACGCTCAGCGAGTCGTCGACCACCAGCACCGAGGGGCGCACCCCAGACGGCGCGGCGGTGCTCGCGCCGGCGGCGGCCCCGCCGCTCGCCGCCACCGCCACCGCCAGCAGCTCGGCCGGGTTCAGCACCAGGAGCAGCCGGCCGTCGCCGGCCACGGCAGCGCCGCTCACGCCGCGCACCCGCGGCAGGAGGGTGCCGAGCCCGGCCACGACCGCGTCGAAGATGCCGGCCAGGTCATCGACCGCAAGCGCCAGCCGGCGCTCGCCGGCGGCGAGCAGCAGCACCGATCGGTGGTCGGCCGGCCGCGGCCTGGCCGGCAGCGCCAGCAGCTCCGCCAGGTCGCGCACCGGGAAGCTGGCGCCCGCGGCATCGACCACCTCGCCGCGGCCCGCCGCCGCGGCCCACTCGCCGCCTGGCGGCCGGGCGTCCGCCGCCGCGAGGCGCAGCACCTGCACGATGCTGGCGGCCGGCACGGCCAGGGTCTCGCCCGCCGCGCGCACCAGCACCACTCGCGCGAGCGCGAGGCTCTGCGGCAGGCGGAGGGTGAAGGTGGTGCCGGCTCCGGCATGCGACTGGACCGCGACCGAGCCACGCAGCCGCTCCACTTCTGTCTTCACCACGTCGAGCCCGACGCCGCGCCCGGCGACCTCGCCGACGGCGGCCAGGGTGGTGAAGCCGGGCTCGAAGAGGAGGTGCGCGCCGGGGACGACTCCGGCCGCCGCGGCCGCGGTGTGGATCGCGGTCCAGTCGAGGCCGGCGCCGTCGTCCGCGATCTCGATGGCGACCTGCGAGCCCTCCATCCGCGCCCGCACCTCGATGCGGCCGCGCTCGGCCTTGCCCAGCTCGCGGCGCACGGCGGGCAGCTCGATGCCATGGCCCACGGCGTTGCGCAGCAAATGCAGAAGAGGGTCGGCGATGCCGGCGACGATGGCGCGGTCAAGCTCCACCTCCGCGCCGGCGAGCACCAGATCCACCCGCTTGCCCTCCCGCGCGGCGGTCGTGCGCACCGTGCGGTCGAGGCGGGCCGAGAGCGTGCCGAGCGGCGCCAGCTGCAAGCGCAGCATCTGCTCTTGCAGGCCGCGGGTCAGCCGCTTGAACTCCCGGCGGTCCGACTCGGCGCCGTCCAGTTCGCCCGCCAGATCGCGGGCGATCGAGGAGAGGTCGGCCGCGTTCTCGGCGAGCGAGCGCGACATCAGGTCGAGGCCGGAGTAGCGCTCCAGCTCGAGGGGATCGAAGGCCGCCGCCCCGGCGCTCCCGGCCACGGCGGCGAGGGGTGCGCCGTGAGCGACTGCCGCCACCCCGGCGAAGGCCATCGATTCGGTGGCGCTCTCGACCTGCCGCGCCACCTGGCGCAGCCGGGCGACCGCCAGCTCAAGCTCCTGCAACTGGCGCTTGAGGCCGTGGAAGCGCTCTTCGAAGGCGGCGTGGTTGCTCACCAGCTCGCCGGAGAGGCGGAGCACCTCGCGCAGACGGCGGCGGTCGTCGCGCACCGCCCGCGGGCGCTCGGGAGCGACGCTCTCCGCCTCGTCGCCGGCGCGCGGCGGGGGCGGCGGCGCGGCGGGCCGATCGGCGGCGGCCGGCAGCTCGCCGAGGACCAGGCTCTCCATCTCTTCGAGGCCGGTAAAGAGCGCCTCGACCATCGCCGCAGGCAGCGGCACCGGCCCGCCCAGCGCCGCCTCCGCGAGGTCTTCCAGGCGATGGCAGAGAACGGCCAACCGCTCGAAGCCGACGACCGCCGCCACCCCTTTGAACGTGTGAAGCACGCGGCGCAGCTCGGCGAGCGGCGCCAGGTCGGCGGGCAGCCGCTCCAGCTCGTGCAGCAACCGCGCGGCTGTGCCCACGTACTCCCCGGCCTCTTGGCGGAAGCCGTCCAGGATCTCCGCGTTGTCCGCCGGGCAGGAGGTCGCGCTCGCGTCGGGGAGGGAGAGGCCGGCGCTCGCCGCCAGCCGCTCGACGACCGCGCCGATCTCGGCGAGGACGAACGGAGCCGGCGCGGCACCGGTTGCAACCAGCAGGCGTTCGAGCGCCTCCTCTCCCTGCCCCGCGTTGGCCGCCAGCTCCGCCAGGCCGAGCAGCGAGGCGGCCCCCTTGATCGTGTGCACCAGACGGTGCGGCTCGACCAAGCTGCCCTTGTCGCCGCGGCGAGAGTACGCCGCGATCCCCTGACGGATGGCCGGCAGATAGCCGCGGACCTCCTCGCGGAAGCCGGCGAGCAGCTCAGGGTCGAGCGCTCCGCCCGCGCTCATGTGCTCAGCTCGTCTCGCGCGCGGCGGAGCAACCGGTCGATGTCGAGGACGGCGACCGGCGGCAGGTGAGCGCCGGTGGGGTCGGGCACCAGGCCGGCAACGAACGCGGCGCGGCCGGCGTCCATCTCGCCGCTCGCGGGAGGGCGCCCCGGTGCGCCGGCCAGGCACGCCAGCCGGGCGACGCCGCGCACGGCGAGCCCGGCGTCGAGATCGGCGTCGGCCGTCTTCACCACGAGGAGGATCTCGCGCGCGGCCTCGCCGCCGGCAGGCGGGGCGGAGAGGGAGGGCGCCGCCTCTGCCGGCGGCGCGGGAGACGGACCGGTGAAGGACAGCAGGCGCGCCAGATCCAACACTGCCACCACGCCGCCCGCAGCCCGCGCGACGCCGCGCAGCCAGGACGGGGCAAACGGCACGGCGCTCACCGGCGGCAGCTCGGTCACCGCCAGCACGGCGCGCGCGGGCACCGCGAAGCGGCGGCCCGCGAGGGTGACCAGCAGGCAGCGCTCGCCGTCGGTCTCGGCGGCCTCACGGGTCTCAGGGGTCTCGGGAGCCTCGGGGGCCTTCAGAGTCTCAGGCGTCCGAGGGATCGCCGCGATTCGCGAGGTCGCCCAGGCCGCCGCCGGCGCGCCCGCGGACGCGCCCCCAGCGCCCCAGGTGCGCTGCACGTCGCGGTCCAGGTCCGCCAGCAGATCGTCGAGCGTCAATCCGATCCTCTCCGGCACCCGACCCGGCCTCCTACTCCCATCAGGCGTGGCGCTCCGCGGGTACGAGGTGCCGCTCCACCGCGCCCAACAGTTGCTCGGGTGTGAACGGCTTGGTCAAGTACTCGTCGGCCCCCTGCTTCAGGCCCCAAAAGCGGTCTGAAGGCTGGGTCTTGCTCGTCACCAGAACGATCTTGATGTCCCGGGTCGCCGCTTCGGCCTTGAGCTGCCGGCAGACCTGGAAGCCGTTCATGCCCGGCAGGATGACGTCCAGCAGCACCAGATCCGGGTGCTCGCGCCGGGCTGTCTCCAGGGCTTCGTCCCCGTCGGCGGCCGAGAGCAAACGAAAGCCCTTGGGCCGCAGCGCGGCGAGCAGCAGGGCGACGTCCGTAGGGCTGTCATCGACGACCAGGATGGTGACCAGCGACATGGCGTTCAGGCTCCTTGCAGGGGGCAGACCGGCGTCAGGCTTCAAGCTGGATCACCTGCCGCGACCGCCTGAGCGCGACGCTCAGGGCGACGCCGAGGAGCGCCGCGGTGAAGAGGAAAATGGTCAGCGCCAGGTCCCCGGTCTCCATGCCGAAGGCGGCGGTCGGGGGATGCTGGTAGTCGGGGGTGAAGCGCGCCGCCGCCATGCCGGTGTAGTGCATGCCGCACACTGCCGCGCCCATGATGAAGGCGCTGCCGAAGCGTTGCAGGTTGCCGCGCAGGTTGAAGGCGAGCCAGAGGGCGGCTGACGAGGCGACGACCGCGATCACCAACGACAGACCGAAGAGGACCGGCGCATAGCTGATGCGCGCCGGCATCTGCATGGCCGCCATCCCGGTGTAGTGCATGGTGGCGACGCCCAGGCCGGTCAGGGTGCCGCCCCCCAGCAGGCGCGCCCACGACGGCTCGCCGCGGCCGACGATCAACAAGCCGGCTCCGGTCACCGCCATGGCGAGGAGGAGCGAGGCCAGGGTGATGCCGACGTCGTAGCTCACCCTCATTGGCATGCGGAAGGCGAGCATGGCGATGAAGTGCATCGACCAGATCGCGCCGCCGCCCATCGCCCCCGCGGCCCCCAGCACCCACCACCAGAGGGCGTTGCCCTTCGCCGTCGGGATGGCGACGGCGAGCTGGAGCGCCGTGAAGGCGCCGAAGACCGAGATCGCGTAGGACAGGGCGACGAGCAGCGGGTCGTAGGACGTGTGAGCGGTCATGTTCATGTCGTGGCTCCTCCGGGCGCCACCGGTGGCGGGCGCGACGCCCCGCCGTTGCCGGCACGGTTCAGCTGGCGAGAAACACCAGCTCGCAAAATGGGCCGCCGGCGGCGCGGCAGCGCGCCTCGCGCACCACCGCGCCGGCAGTCGCCGGCGCCGCGCGCAGCAGGCCGCGCGCAAAACCGACCAGGAACTCGCAGCCAGGAGCGTCGTCGCGCGACGCGGCGCAGAAAGGGCAGTCGGAAAGACGCAACGTGGAGCCTTCGAGATCCACCTTGGCAAGCTGGCGGACCGCGGGCAGCACCATCCGGCGCAGCGCCTGCTCGAGCTTCAAAGGGCTGCCGAGCGCGTAGCTGCGCTGGTACTCGCGGCGCCCCAGGCGCTCGCCGAGCGACGACAGAGTCTCGCTCCGCGACCCCGCGGGAAGCGACCGGGCGAGGGCGCGCACGCGCTCCGCGACGTCGGGGAAAGTGGCGACGATCTCCCCCACCGCCGCCTCGACGTCCGCCGGCCGCGGCGCGCCCATCGCAGCCGTCGGAGCCATCGGAGCCATCGCCGCGACGTGCGGCACCGGCGCCGGGCCCTCGACGTCGCCGAAGCGGAGGAGCAGGCGGGATAGGTTCTGGACGGTCGCCTCCGGCCCATCGACGGTGAGGGTGAAGCGCTGGAGCGCCGGGTCCTCGGCCGGTGACACCGCCTGGCGCAGCAGCTTGCATCCGTCGCGGACCAGCGCCGCCACGATCTGAGCCAGCAGACCCGGACGCCGGCTCACCAGGATGGAGATCGTTTTCTGCATCGATTCAGCCGCTGACCAACGCTCTTCGAGTTTCCCGGCAACTTAACACAACTCCGCGATTAGCTAGAGCAGGTTGATTGATAGGAATATGTTTTAATCCATTGCCAGCGCAACCATTGTTAAATCAAGAACGTTGTCGCAGCGCGCGCCGGCCCACTCCGGCGCGAAGGCGGAGCGCGGCGGGGATGCCGGCCCCGCTTCTCCCCGGGCCAATTTTCGCCCATGGACCCATCGAGTCTTAACTTTGTTTGATTCACTTGGTGCCCAGGGACGGAATTGAACCGCCGACACCGTGATTTTCAGTCACGTGCTCTACCAACTGAGCTACCTGGGCTCGGGACCTGGCGATCCCCAAGGGGGCGATTTCTAGCAGGTGGGAGCTGGACAGTCAAGGCGCCGGCGGGCGGGTTGGCGGGCTGGCGGGGGCCGCCGGTAGTACAGTACGCCGCCGACATGGCCTCGTGGTCTCCTGCCGATTTGGCCCCCGGTCTCTACCTGGCGGCTCTGGGATGGCTGCTGGCCCGCGCCCTGCGGCGGTGGTTCGAGCCGGTGCCGGGGCGGGTGTGGGCGGTGTTCGCGGTGGTGCTGCTGGTGCTGCTCGGGCCGGTGCTGGTGGGCGGCAAGGTGCTGCTGCCGCTCGAGATCCTCACCCGGCAGGCGCCGTTCGCGGTGCTGCGGACGGAGCTTCCCCACCTCGCCAACCGGCTGCAGCTCGACCTCATCACTCAGATCGCCCCCGCCCTCTCCCTCGTGCGCCGCGAGATGCGCGCCGGGATCTGGCCGCTGTGGAACCACCTCGCCGGCGCCGGCATGCCGCTCCTCGCCGACCCGCAGGCGCAGGCGTTCCAGCCGCTCGTCCTCGCCACCGACCTGCTGCCCCTGGCGAGCGCCTGCGGCGCCCTCGCCGGCCTGCGGGTGCTCGCCGCCCTGGTGTTTCTCTTCCTCTTCCTCCGCCGCCAGGGGATGGCCGAGCTGCCGGCGCTCTGCGGCAGCCTCGCCTACAGCCTCGGCGGCTTCATGCTGCTCTGGCTGGGATGGCCGATCGCCAACTCCGCCGCGCTGCTGCCGCCGCTCCTCTATGCCGTGGCGCTCTCGGACGACCGCGGCCGGCGGCGCGACTTCCTCCTCCTCGGCGGCACGGTGTGGGCCGTGCTCCTCTCCGGGCAGCCGGAGACGGGGATCAACGACCTGATCCTCGCCGCCGCCTTCGGCGCGGCGCGGCTCGTGAAGCGGCCGCGCGGGGCGCGGCGCCAGCTCGCTCTCCGCTGGGCGCTCGCCGGGCTCCTCGCCGCCGGGGCGGCGGCGCCGGCCCTCCTCGCCACCGCCGAGTACATCCCGCAGAGCCATCGCTACAACCGCATCGAGATCCGCAACCGCAAGGTGCTGGCGGAGGACTGGCTGCTCAACTGGCGCACCCCCGAGGAGCTCCACTTCCGCTGGCTGCGGATGCGCCAGCGGCTGGTCGTCATCGCCGCTCCCAACGCCTACGGCAACAACCGCTTCGGACCCTACTGGGGGAGCGAGAACATCAACGAGGACGCCGCCGGCTTCGTCGGCGGGGTGGCCCTCCTCGCGGCGCTCCTGAGCCTCATCCCGCCGCGCCCGCCGTTCCGGCGCTTCCGCGAGGAGCGGCTCTTCCTCGCCGTCGCCGCGATCGCCCTCGTCGTCGTAGCGCGGCCGCCGGGCTACGTGCAGGCGATCTCGGCGCTGCCGCTCTTCGGCAAGTCGGCGACCTTCCAGCACCGCCTGCTCCTCCCCTTCGACCTCGCCGCCGCCTATCTCGCCGCGGCGACCCTCGACCGCTGGCGGCAGGGCGGCCTGCGCCGCTGGCCGGCCGCCGCCGTCGCCGCGGCGCTCGCCGGACTCATCGCCTGGGCCTACCTGGTCGACGGCAAGCCGGCGCCGCCGCTCCCCGCCGACGCTTTGAGCGGTCTGCGCAATCTCTCCTTCGCCCTCGACTTCGAGGTGATGATCGCCGCCGCGCTCCTGCTCTCCGCCTGGCGCCGGCCGCGCCCGGCGGCCGGCGAGATCGGCGACGGCGGCAGACCCGGCACCTGGCGGCTGTGGACGCTGGCGCTCCTCATCGCGGGCGAGCTGCTGAGCATCCACGTGCCGGCGAATCCCGGCATGCCGCGGCGGATCTACTTCCCCACCACCAAGTCGGTGGCCTTCCTCCAACACCACCTGGGCAGCGCTGACGGCTTCCGAATGGCCGCGCCGGGCCAGATCCTGCCGCCCAACGGCGCCGCGATCTACGGCCTCGCCGACGCGCGCTACACCAATCCGATGAAGCCGTGGAACGAGGCGGTCGCGACGCTGCCGCTGCTGCCGGCGATGGACGAGGTCTACGACAAGTTTCCGCGCCTCGACCACCCGCTCTACGACTTCCTCGGCGTGCGCTACCTGATGGTCTCGCCGCGGCAGCGGGTGCCGCCCCCCGCCCGCCTCGTCCTCGCCGACCCCAGCGCCTGGATCTACGAGCGGCCGGGTGCCCTGCCGCGGCTCTTCCTGCCGGCCGAGGCGGAGGTCGACAGCGCCGTCCGCTGGCCGGTCTGGCTCGCCGGGCGGCGCGAGTTCACCCGCCGCGTGCTGCTGGCGAAGCCGCCGGCGGGGACGAGGTGGCAGGGGGTGTGGCGGGCGGCGGGAGAGCCGGCGCGGCTCGACATCGTCGGCCTGCGCTCGGCGCACATCCGGGCGCGGGCGACCCTCGCCCGCCCGGCGCCGCTCGCCTCGAACCTCTATCAGGACGGCGGCTGGCGGCTCCTCGTCGGCGGCCGTCACGCCCCGTCGACGCTCGCCGACGGCCCCTTCTTCGCCGCCTGGCTGCCCGCCGGCAGCAGCCGCCTCGACCTCGTCTACCGGCCGAAAAGCTTCCTCCCCAGCTGCCTGCTGGCGGCGCTGGCGCTCGCCGGCGCGGCGCTCTGGTGGTGGCCGCGGCCGCGGCGGCTGGACGGCGGCGCGCAGGGTTTTCTCGCGCCGGGGCCCGGCACGCCTCAGCCCTCCGCCTCCTCCAGCGCCACCTTCCCAGCGAAGCTCCGGTAGACGTGGACCGAGTAGAGGGTCGCGAGGAGCATCCCCGGGATCCACCAGACGAGACCGATGCGGAGACCGTAGGGGGGCGCGGCGGCGCTCTGGGCGGTCAGCCCCGTGGCGATCGCGGGGAGGCCGGGCAGCACGTAGGGATAGAGGCCGAAGGCCGCCGAGGTGAGCATCCCCAGGAGATAGGCGCAGGAGGCGAGGAAGGCGCCGCGCGTTGCGGCGGCGCCCTCCCGCCGGCCGAGCCAGACCATGCCGGCGAGGCCGCCCACGGCGAGAAGCGGGAAGACCGCGCCCCAGGGACGCGCCGCGAGGCTCGCCGGGATGTGCGGCTGGACCGCGAAGCTCGCCCAGGTGGCGACGGCGGTGAGGGCGGCGACCGCCCAGACGAGCCGCCGCGCCAGCCGGCGGGCGCGCGCCTCGAGCTCGCCGGGCAGCTTCACGGCGAGCCAGAGGGCGCCATGGAGGGCGAGCGCCGCCAGCGCCGTCGCGCCGACGAGCACCGTGTACCAGTCGAGGATGCCGGAGGGCGGCCCGAGCCGGAAGTCGCTCCACAGCGGCAGGAAGAACTGCCCGTCGGAGTCGAAGGGCACGCCGCGGACGACGTTCCCCAGGGCGGCGCCGAAGAAGACGGCGAGGAGGAGGCTCGAGGCGAAGAGGACGGCGTCCCAGAAGGCGCGCCAGACGCCGCTGTCCACGTGGCCGCGGAGCTCGACGCCGACGCCCCGTCCGATCAGCAGCCAGAGCACCATCATGAGCGGCAGGTAGAAGCCGCTGAAGCTCGCCGCGTAGAGGGCCGGGAAGGCGAAGTAGAGGGTGCCGCCGGCGGCGAGGAGCCAGACCTCGTTGCCGTCCCAGACCGGGCCGATCGAGGCGAGCACGGCGCGGCGCTCCTCCGGGGTGCGCGCCACCAGGCGGCCGGCGACCGCGGCGCCGAGGTCGAAACCGTCGAGGACGACGTACATCCCGATCATCACCGCCACCAGACAGAACCAGATCGTGGGCATATCGGCTGCTCCCGTGTCGATCAACGCGCCGGCGCCGAAACCGGCGGGGCGGCGCCGCCGCCCTCGGCTTCCGGGCGGCCCTCGGGGCCGCGCGCGATCGTCTCGTAGACGAGGAAGAGGAAGAGGATCGAGAGGACGCTGTAGATGCCGAGGAAGCCCAGGAGGGTGAAGAGGGCGTTGCCGGCCGACACCCGCGTCGAGAACCCCTTGGCGGTGCGCAGGAGACCGTAGATCAGCCAGGGCTGGCGCCCCACCTCGGCGGTCACCCAGCCCGCCATGTTGGCGATGTAGGGGAACGGCAAGGCGAGGAGGAGGAGCCAGAGCATCCCGCGCGAGCGGAAGAGGGCGCCGCGCCAGAGCATCCAGAGCGAGACCGCGAGGAGGAGGATGAGGAGCGTCCCCAGGCCGACCATGATGTGGTAGCTGAAGTAGAGGAGGGGGATGTTGTCCGGCCAGTCGGCGACCGGGAAGGCGTCGAGCCCCTGGACCGCCGCCTTCCAGCGCCGATAGGTGAGGAACGAGAGCGCCCGCGGCACGAGGAGCGGGTTGTCGAGGCGACGGTTCTCGACGTCCGGCTGACCGACGAGCGCGATCGGCGCCCCGGCGGAAGTCGTGAAGAGCCCCTCCATGGCGGCGAGCGTCGCCGGCTGGTGGAGGGCGACCATCCGCCCCTGGGCATCGCCGGTCGGCATGAGCTGGAGGACGGCGGCGAGGAAGCCGGCGACGACCCCGACGGCGACGAAGAGGCGCGCCGGCTCCTGGTGGCGGCCGGAGAGGAGGTAGAACGCCCCCACCGCCGCCACCACGACGCTCGCCGTGATGACCGAGCCGCACATCGTGTGCGCGTACTGCCAGAGCGCCCAGGAATTGCCGAGGAGGCCCCAGAAGCTCGTCAGGGTGATCTGCCCGCCGGCGGCGACGGCATGGCCGACCGGGTGCTGCATCCAGGCGTCGGTGGCGACGATCAGGTAGCCCGAGAGCCAGGCGCCGACGAACACCATGAACGACGCGAACCAGTGGGCGCGCGGCGTCAGCCGCCGCTCGCCGAAGAGGAAGAGGCCGAGGAAGCTCGACTCCAGGAAGAAGCTGAAGACCCCCTCCATGGCGAGCGTCTGCCCGATGACGCCGCCCGCGGCGCGCGAGAAGGCGGACCAGTTGGTGCCGAACTGGAACTCCATCGGGATGCCGGTCACCACTCCCATGACGAAGTTGACGGCGAAGATCCGCGCCCAGAAGCGCGCCGCGCGGTTCCAGCGCTCTTCGCCGGTCCTGAGCGCCGCCGTCTTCATGACGAAGAGGAGGAGCGCCAGCCCCATGGTGAGCTGCGGGAAGATGTAGTGGTAGGTCACCGTGAAGGCGAAGTGCCAGCGGTGGACGGCGAGCGCGTCGTTCATCTCCGAGGTACCCCCTCGCGAAGCCTTGGGTTGCGAGCCCTTGCCGGCGGGGCTCGCACCATTCTCCACCCGAGGCCACTCCGGCGCACCACCCGTCGGGATAGGCGCCGAGCCGCCCGTCGGCGGGCGCCGCCTACCGGGCGGCGCTGGCGCTCGCCGGCGCGGCGCTCTGCTGGTGGCCGCGGCCGCGGCGGCTGGACGGCGGCGCAGAGGGTTTTCCCGATCTCGCGTTCGGCACGCCGCTCGAGATGATGAACACCCGCCCGGACTGGAAGCCGTGGACGCTGCTCCAGCCGGAGGTGATGAGGAGGTCGGCGGTGCCGTCGCCGTCGATGTCGCCGAGGCTCACGGCGTCGAAGCCGAAGGTGTCGCCCGGCGTGCGGCAGGTGTAGGTCTTCAGGAGACGGCCGTCGCGCCCGGAGTAGAGGGAGGCGCGGCCGCCGGAGAGCGCCGCGCCGCCGAACTGCCAGGCGCCGACGATGAGGTCCGCACGGCCGTCGCCGTCGACGTCGCCGGCGACGGACTGGCTGGTGCCGAAGCCCTCGCCCGCGGTCCCGCCGGTGAGCGTCAGCAGGCGATGGCCGTCTCTCCCCGAATCGACGTAGACGCGGCCGGTGCTCGGACCCCTGGCGGTGTTCGACCAGTCGGAGGAGTAGACGTCGGGGAAGCCGTCGCCATCGACGTCGCCGAGGACGGCGACGAACATGCCGCCGAGGGCGTTGCCGGTGGCGTCCGACTCGATGACGAACTTGGGCTTCGTCGCCAGGCCGGCGTAGACGTAGGTGCGGCCGGTGCGCCGCGGCCCGGCGGCCGGGGCGCCGACGACGAGGAGTGTGCGCGCGGGATCGGAAGCGTCGGCGTAGCCGGCGACGGCGCTGCCGAAGCCGTCGCCGGCGCGCTCGCCGGTGAGGGTCAGGAGCAGGTGCCCATCCTTTCCCGAGTAGACGTAGGCGCGCCCGGCCCCGGCGCCGCCGGCGCTGTTGGTGGGCGCCCCGACGATGACGTCCGCGCGGCCGTCGCCATCGACGTCGCCGGCGGTCGCGGTGTGGCGGCCGAAGGTGTCGCTCTTGCTCTCGCCGGTCAGGGTGAGCAGCAGGCGGCCGTCGCGGCCGGAGTAGACGTACGCCTTCCCCGCCCCCGGCGCGCCGCCGATGACGTCCGGCACGCCGTCGCCGTCGGTGTCGCCGGCGCTCTCGATGCCGGTGCCCAGCTGGTCGCCGGGATGGCCGTCGACCGACCAGAGGAGCTTGCCGGTGCGCGTCGAGTAGAGGTAGACCCTGCCGGCGCCGGCGCCGCCGATGTCCTTGGTCGGCGCCGAGGTCACCACGTCCGGGATGCCGTCGCCGTCGACGTCGCCGGCGCTCCGCGCGATCCAGCCGAACTGGTCGTCCGCCGCCTCGCCGTCCCACTCGCGGAGGATCTTGACGGGCTCGACGAACGGGTGCGCGAAATCTTCCGGCCGGGGGAGGAGCGCCGCGAAGCGGGGATCGCCGCGCCAGGCGGCGAGGTCGGCGTCGCGGGTCAGCGGCGTCAGGTCGATGCGGCGCGTCGCCTTCGCCCGCGCCAGCCAGGCGAACGCCTGGTCGCGGTCCTTCTTCCGCGCGTAGACGATGCCGAGGTTGTAGAGCACCTGCGGCGTGCCGGGCTGCAGCTCGAGCGCCCGGCGGAAGCCGGCGAGCGCGCGGTCGAGATCCTTCGCCTGCAGACAGGCGGCGCCCAGCGCCCGCCAGGCGGCGGCGTTCTGCGGCTCGCGAGCGGTGACGCCGTCGAGGATGCGGACCGCGCCGGCGGCGTCGCCCGCCCGCAGCCGCGCCATCGCCTCGGCGAGCCCAGGATTGGGCGGCGGCGCGGCGCCCGACGCCAGCGCGGCCACCAGGAGCCACCCCAGTCCTCGCGTCATCAGACGACCAGCCGCTCGCCGCATCGTGCCCGCTCCTTTCGCTCGATCGCGCCATCCGCCGGCGGTCGATCCGGCGTCATGGTGGCAGCGGAGAGGGGGGCGCCGCTATCGAATGCTTGCCCTCAGGGCTCCTCGCGGCGCGCGGCCTTGGCGTCCTTGCGGCGCGGCGGGCGATCGCCCTTCTCGACCAGGAAGACGAGGCTGCCGTCGTCCTCGACGACGTAGCGGACGAGGCGGTGGCCGGCGCGCTCGCACCACTCGGGGACGTCGGCGAGCATCGCCGGATCGTCGCCGACGAGCTCGAGGACGTCGCCCGTCACCAGGTTCTGCATCTCGCGCACCGAGAGGAGGATCGGCAGCGGACAGAAGCACCCGGTGACGTCGAGACGGTAGGTTTCGGGCACGCGCCTCCTTTCACGGGGCGGCGGACGGACGGCTCCTGCCGAAAGGTCTCCGACTCCTGCCGGAAGGGCTTCGATAGAATAGGTGCGATGTCCCCCTCGCGCGACGCCCGCGTTGTAGCGCTCGCTCTCTTCGCGGCGCTCGCGGCGGCCCCCGCGGCGGCCTGGACCCCCAAGACCCAGCTCGTCATCGCCCGCGAGGCGGCGCGCCTGACGCCGCCCGACCTGGCGCGGCAGATCGCCCGCCGCGAGCGCTCCTACGAGGCGGGGGTGACGGCGCCGTTCACGGAGACCGACGCGACGCGCCATCGCAAGAGCGAGGACGGCAGCGGCAGCCTCGACCGCGTGCTGCTGGGCGAGGTCGACGGCGCCGTCGCGGCGATCCGCGCCCACCGCCCGTTCGACGAGATCGTCCAGCGCCTGGGCACCGTCGCCCACTTCGTCGCCGACGCCAACGACCCGCTCGCCGTCTCCGCCGCCGATCCCGAGGAGTCGCGCTATTTCGTCGACTACCTGCGCTACGCAGAGAGCGCCGAGCCGCGCTTCGCGCTCGTCTTCTACGGCGTGCCGGAGCGGCTGGCGGCGGACCGCGACGTCGCGGCGCTGCTCCAGGAGACGCTGCGCCGCGGCCGCGAGCTCTACCCGCTGGTCGGCCGCGAATACCGGCGCATCGGCTACGGCTCGGGCGTCGCCGCCTTCGACGACCACTCGACCGCCTTCGGCGTCGCCTCGCTCGCCTTCAGCCACGCGGTGACCGACGTCGCCACGGTGCTGCGCTATATTTGGCTCCGCGCCGGCGGCGGCGACGGCCGCTCCGGTGTCGCCATCGACGGCCACCGGCTGCTGCTGCTGCCGCGGGCCCATCCGGCGCCCTGAAGCCGGCCGCTCGCGAGACCTGAATCGTCACCGTGGGGCCAGCCGCCCCGCCCGAGCCCATCTCCCAGGAGGCTTCGCCATGACGCCGCGCCGCGCCCTGCTCTCGGTCTTCGACAAACGGGGGCTCGCCGACTTCGCGCGCGGCCTCGCCCGGCTCGGCTTCGAGATCGTCTCGACCGGCGGCACCCTGCGCTCCCTCGGCGAGGCCGGCGTCGCCGCCATCTCGGTCTCCCAGGTGACCGGCTTCCCGGAGATCCTCGACGGGCGGGTGAAGACCCTCCACCCGGCGATCCACGGCGGCATCCTCGCCGACCGCGCCAAGGCCGCCCACGGCGAGCAACTCGGCGCCCACGGCATCCCGGCGATCGACCTCGTGGCGGTCAACCTCTACCCCTTCCGCGAGACGGTCGAGACCGGCGCCAGCTTCGCGCAGGCGATCGAGATGATCGACATCGGCGGCCCGGCGATGGTGCGGGCGGCGGCCAAGAACCACGGCGGCGTGGTGGTCGTCGTCGACCCGGCGGACTATGCCGAGGTGCTCGCGGCCTTCGAGGACGCCGGCGAGGGCGGCGGCGCGGCGGTTCCCGCGGCCCTCCGCCGGCGCCTCGCGGCGAAGGCGTTCCGCCACACCGCGGACTACGACGCCGCCGTCGCCGCCTGGTTCGAGGGCCAGAATGGCATGTCGACCGACGCTGCGGACGCCGGAGGCGATACCTTTCCGCCCCATCTCGCGCTCGACCTCGAGCGGGTGCTCATCCCGCGCTACGGCGAGAACCCGCACCAGGCCGCCGCCGTCTACCGGCGCGCCGGCGGCGCCGGCGTGCTCGGCGGCTTCCGCCAGCTCGGCGGCAGGGAGCTCTCCTACAACAACCTGCTCGACGCCGATGCGGCGCGGCGGATCGCCGCCTCCTTCGCCGAGCCGGCGGTCGCCATCGTCAAGCACAACAACCCCTGCGGCGTCGGGCGCGGCGCCGACCTCGCCGAGGCCTACAGGCGGGCGCTCGCCACCGACCCGGTGTCGGCCTTCGGCGGCATCGTGGCGGCCAACCTCCCGGCCGACGAGGGCTTCGCGGCCGCCGTCGCCGAGGTCTTCGCCGAGGTGGTGATCGCGCCGTCGTTCGACGACGCGGCGCTCGCCCGGCTCGCCGCCCGGAGGAATCTGCGGCTCCTCGCGGCGCCGCCCCCCGAAGGCGGCGAGGTCGAGCTGCGCTCGATCGCCGGCGGCTTCCTCGCCGAGACCGCCGACGACGGCGACGACGATCCGGCGGCCTGGACCTGCCCCACCCGCCGCGCCCCCACCGCCGACGAGCGGCGGGCGCTCGACCTCGCCTGGCGGGTGGCACGCCACGTGAAGTCGAACGCCATCGTCATCGCCGGTCCCGAGGGCACGATCGGCATCGGCGCCGGCCAGATGAGCCGCGTCGACTCGAGCCGCCTGGCGATCGACAAGGCGCAGAGCCCGATCGCCGGCGCCGCCGCCGCCTCGGACGCCTTTTTCCCCTTTCGCGACGGCCTCGACGTCCTCGCCGCGGCGGGGGTGAAAGCCGTGGTGCAGCCCGGCGGCAGCCGCAACGACGGCGAGGTGATCGCCGCCGCCGACGAGCACGGCATCGCCATGCTGATGACCGGCGTGCGGCACTTCCGCCATTGATGGAGGACCCGACCATGCGCCGATCCCCCACCCGACTCCTCTTCGCGACCCTCGGCACGATGAGCCTGATGACCCTGAGCGGCATGCTCGGGATCGCCAGCCCGGCGCACGCGCAGGCGGCCAGCCCCCAGGGCGGCCCGCAGAGGCCCGCGGCCGCCGCGCCCGACCCCTGGTCGGTGCTCCAGGGGGTGCGGCAGAGCCTGGTCTCGGCTGGGCCTACCGGCGCCGACTTCAGCCAGGTCTATGTCCCCACCGGCTTCACCTCGGGGGAGACGGAGACCGGCGGGCTGTCGCTCGACCTCCCCGACTGCCTGCGCTGGGACTACCAGAACCCCTATCCGAAGAGCTTCCTCCTCTGCGGCGGCATGGTCCACTTCTGGAACCCGGAGGACAAGAGCGGCCGCCGCTACCCCATCGACCGCCACAACGAGCCCGGGCTCGACCTGTTGCTGCTCGGCGTCGAGGATTTGAAGGGGCGCTACCGGGCGAGCAGCCGGGCGCTCGACGGCGGCCAGCTCGAGGTGTCGCTGGTCCCCAAGGAGGGGAAGCCGGCGGCGAAGAGCGACGCTCTCGCCGACGCCAGCTTCGTCGTCGACCCGGCGACCGAGCGCCTGGTCGAGGTCTCGTACCACGACCGCGAGGGCAACCTCACCCGCTTCCAGATCAAGGCCTACCACGGCCTGCCGCGCTCCGGCCAGTTCTCGCCGCCGGCCGGCATCCGCTGGGAGGAGTGAGGGCGCCCGCCGCAGCGCTCGCTTCGGTGAGCGCGAAGCCCTGGCGGGTGTGGGGCTTGCGATTGGGGGGCGGAGGGCCTTTCCGTATAATGGCCCTGCCCGAGAGAGCCGCATGGCCAACGAGAACTCCTTCGACATCGTCTCCACCGTCGACCTCCAGGAGGTCCGCAACGCCGTCTCCCAGGCGGCGAAGGAGATCGTCACCCGCTACGACCTGAAGAAGGCCGCGGCGGAGCTCGAGCTCGAAGGCGAGGAGATCGTCGCCAGCGCCGCCGACGAGTTCTCGCTCGGCCAGGCGCTCGAGGTGCTCAAGGGGAAGCTGGTGAAGCGCAGCGTGAACCTGAAGTCGCTGCGCTACGGCAAGCTCGAGCCGGCGAGCGGCGGCCGGGCGCGGCAGCGGATCACCCTGCAGCAGGGGATCCCGATCGAGACCGCCAAGAAGGTGGTGGCCGAGATCAAGGCGAAGAAGCTCAAGGTGCAGGCGGCCATCCAGGGCGACACCGTGCGCGTCTCCGGCAAGAACCGCGACGATCTGCAGGGTGTCATCGCGATGCTGAAGCAGCTCGATCTCGACGTGCCGCTCACCTTCACCAACTACCGCTCGACGTGAACGCCGCCGCTCACACCGCCCGCCGAGCCCGCGCCCTCTCCGCCGGTTCCAGGAGCCTCCGCCGCTCGGCCGCGCTCGCCGCGCTCGCCCTGCTGCCGGCCCTCGCGGCGCCCGCCGGGATCGCCTCCGCCGCGGACGGCACGGCGCATCTCTCCGGCGAGGTCGCCGACGCCCGCGGCCATCCGCTCGCCGGCCTCACCGTCACCCTCACCGCCTCGCGCACCTACTTCAGCCTGCGCCGGATGCGCAGCGCCGAGGCGAGCCCGCGGACGATCTTGACGACCACCGACGAGCGCGGCCGCTATGCTCTCGACTGGCCCTGGGACGACCACTACAACACCTTCGAGCTCGCCGTCGGCATCGCCGCTCCCGCCGCGCGGCCGGCGGAGGGAGCCGCCCCGGCATCGGGCGCTCCGGTCGAGGTGCTGACGCGGGAGGACATCTCGCAGCGCATGGCGACCGGCCCGGTCGTCGCCTCGATCACCCTCGAGAACGGCGAGTACGTCGAGAAGGTGCGCCGCTTCGTCGCCACGCTCGAGAGCGACGACGAGCGCCGCGTCTACGGCACGATGGGCCATCCGGACGAGGTGAAGAGCGTCCGCTACCCGGATCACGCAGAGGTCTCCTGGTGGTACTTCGAGAGCGGCAAGGTCTACCGCTTCGAGGGCGGCAGGCTGGCGCAGGTGGTCCCCTTCGACCCGGTGAAGCCGTTTTGAGCCCGCCGCCGACCTTCCGAGACCACTCGAGCGCCCATCCGCGAGCCGCCACTTGACCCCGAACCCGCGCACGGCCATCCCCGCGCCCCCGCTCACCGCGGGCCGCTTCCTCGACCTCGTCGCCGACAAGCTCGCCGCGACGGAGGCGGTCTTCCACCGCCACCTCGACTCCGACGTGCCGTTCATCCACAAGGCGGGGGTCTACATCGCGCAGGGGGGCGGCAAGCGCGTGCGCCCGGCGCTCCTCCTCCTCGCCGCGCGGCTCCTCGGCCACGATGGCGACGAGGAGGTCACCTACGCCGCGGTCGTCGAGTTCATCCACACCGCGACGCTCATCCACGACGACATCATCGACCACGCCCGCCTGCGCCGCGGCCAGGCGACGCTCAACCACCTGTGGGGCAACAACCTCACGGTGCTCTTGGGCGACTGGATCTACACCACGGCGATGCAGATGGCGCTCTCCCACGGCCAGCTCGAGGTGGTGCAGCTGCTCTGCTCGGCGACGCTGCGCATGACCGAGGGCGAGCTCCTCGCCTACGAGCGCCTGGGGGCGCCGGACCTGCCGGTCGAGGAGTATTTCGAGATCATCGACCGCAAGACGGCGCACCTCTTCGCCGCCGCCTGCTCGATCCCGGCGCTCATCCGGCCGCAGCGGCCGGAGGCCGGCCAGGTGCTCCACCGCTACGGCCGCGCCCTCGGCACCTGCTTCCAGCTCGTCGACGACCTCCTCGACTTCACCGCCCGCGAGGCCGAGCTCGGCAAGCCGGTGCTCTCGGACTTGAAGGAGGGCAAGCTCACCCTCCCCCTCCTCCTCCTCCTCCCCCGTGTCGACGCGGCCCGCCGGAGGCTGGTCGAGACGGTGCTCGAGGACCGCGGCTTCGCCCGCGTCGCGCCGGAGGAGATCCTCGAGCTGGTGCGCGTCGAGGGGACGATCGAAGAGGTCTCGGCGCTCGCCGAGACCTACGCCGCCAAGGCCAAGCAGGAGCTAGAGGTCTTTCCGCCCGGAGACGCGCGCGAGGCGCTGGAGTTCGCGCCAGACTTCGTCCTGCACCGGCGCACGTAGCATCTCGCGCCACACCTCGTCCTCGAGCGGCGTCTTCTCCGCCGGCGGGGCGAGCCCCAGCAACCCCCTGGTCACAACGCTCTTGGCGAACGCCGCCGCCAGCGGCACCCCGGCCGCCGGCTCGAGGCGCGCCGCCGCGACCTCGAGGTCGCCGGCGAGAAGAAGGCGGTGCACGGAGCGCGGCTGCACGTCGCGCCAGGTGGGAGCGCCGGGCGCCACGACGACGGCGAGCGGCGGCGCCCCCGGCACCGGCGGATCGGCGTAGAGGAGCCCGAGCTGGCGCCTGCGGCGCGGCGCGATCTCGAGCGTCAGGTAGCCCGCGGGACAGCCGGCGGGCAGGCTCCCGAAATCGAGCCGGACCATGCCGCGGCCGAGCCCCGGCCCGCTGCGCACGACGGTGGCGGCGGCAGCTCGATCGGAGCCTTCCACCGGCAGGCCGCCGGCGGCGAAGAGCGGTCGACGGACCGCCGCGCGCGGCGCCCCCCAGCGCCCGACCGGCGGTCTCGACCAGGAGTCGGCGCGCTCGTCCTCGCTCGCCGCCGGCCCGTCGAGCGGCAGCCAGCCGCGCACCAGGCCGGGCCGGTGGCGGCGGACGATCCGCCAGTCGCGGTCGGTCTTCGCGAGGGTCCGCCCGGCGCCGTCGGTGAGGAGGGCGAGGAAGCCGCCGGCGCCGCGGCCGCTGCGCAGCTCGGCGACCAGCCGGTTGGAGCCGGCGCGGAGGAGCGGCGCGACGTCGTAGGTATCGAGCGCCGGCGGCGTGCCGGCGCCGGCGCTGCCGGCGCCGCCCGAGCCGACCCGCCGGCCGTTGAGGAAGAGGACGTACTCCTCGTCGGCCGCCGCCGCCAGCCGCGCCGCGGCGGGAGGCGCCGCGAGCTCGACGTCGCGCGCGGCGTAGAAGGCGAGCGGCTCGACGGTGCGGCCGAGCGGCGCCCAGATCCACTCGGCGGCACCGGTGGGTGCGGCGACGGCGCCGCGCTCGGCGCGCCACGCCCGCACGCCGAGCGCCGCGGCGAGCGCCACGGCGAAGAGCGCCAGCGTGGCGCGGGCGCGGCGGCCGGGCGGTCCCGAGAGCGGTCGAGGCACGGCCGGGACACTATACCGAGGCAGTCGTCAGCGGCCCGGAGGCCGCGTGGCGGCTTCCCGCTCGCGATCCCGCTCGCGTTGCTTCTGCTCCCGCTCCTGGGCCTTGGTGCGCGGCGGCGGCGCGACGGGGAGGGGCTTGCGCGGCAGCGGCTCGGCGCGCATCGCCGCGTCGTAGACGAAGGAGGCCATCACCACCGCCGCCTCTTCGAGGTCCTTCGTCCGCGCGTGGTCGTAGACGTCCAAGTTGGTGTGGTGGGTGCCGTTGAAGTAGTCGAGCTCGTCCTGGATGAACTGGAAGCCGGGGAGGCCGGCGCGGTCGAAGGGGACGTGGTCGGTCGAGCCGGTGTCGCGGAGCGTCACGGTGTCGGCGCCGAGGTCTTTGAGCGGCTCCAACCAGGCCTCGAAGATCGGCTTCACGGCGGCGTTGCTCTGCGCGTAGATGCCGCGCACCTTGCCGCTGCCGTTGTCGAGGTTGAAGTAGGCGGCGAGCGTGCGGTGCTCGGGGTGGAGCTGGAGCGGCCAGGTGTCCTGGCGGAGGCCCTCGGGGAGCGCCTTCTGCGCCGGGTCGGTGGGCTCGGGGCGGCTGGCGAAGTGATCGCGCACATAGGCGTAGGAGCCGAGGAGCCCCTCCTCCTCGCCGGTCCACAGGGCGACGCGGATCGTCCGCCGCGGCTTCACCCCCAGGGTCTCGAGGATGCGGGCCGCCTCCATCGCCACCGCGCAGCCGACGCCGTTGTCGGTGGCGCCGGTGCCGGCGTGCCAGGAGTCGAGATGGGCGCCGAGCATCACCACCTCGCCGCGGCGGTCGCCGCCGGGGATCTCGGCGATGGTGTTCCACGCCTTGGTGGCGCCGTCGCGGAAGCCGGCGGCGATGTCGAGCTCGACCTCGGTCGGGCGGCCGTCCTCGGCCAGCCGCGCCAGCGTGTCGTAGCCCTCGCTCGCCATCGTGACGCCGGGGACGCCGATCTCGGCGCCGGCCTCGAAGGAGCCGCGCGAGGTGACGCGGACGATGCCGTTCTCGCGCGGCGACAGCGAGATCGTGGCGAGCGCCTTCTCGGCGACGAGGAACTCCGCCAGCGCCTTCGCCATCTGCCGGCGCTTGAGCGCGCGGGCGCGGTAGTCGCCGCGGTCGGAGGGCGCCTCGTAGCGCTCCAGCTCGTCGAGCCCGGCGCGGTCGTAGCGCTTGAAGTCGGCCCCCGCCGGCTCCTTGCTCTCGAAGGGCTCGTCGAGGAGGAGGACCTTGCCGGCGAGCTTCCCCTTGTACTGCTCGAAGTCCTTCTCGGACTCGATCTTCACCCGCATCACCGAGCCGCGGACGGCGCCCTGGGTGCCCGGCGTCCACGCCTCGGGGACGGCGTAGAGCGGCCCCGAGCGCGGCGCCACCAGGCGCACGTAGGCATGCTCCCAGGTCCAGCCGCGGCCGAAGCTGAAGGGCTCGAGATGGGCGTTGACGAGGCCCCAGCGCGCCATCTCGGCGCGCGTCCATTCGTTGGCCGCCTCGGCCGCCGGCGAGCCGGTGAGGCGCGGGCCGATGACGTCGGTGAGCTCGAAGAGGGTGTCCATGACGTGGGGGTGCTGGAGCCCCTCGGCGCGGATCCTGGTCATCATGTCGAGGTCGACCCGCTCGTCGGGCGCCGGCGCGGCACCGGCGGCGAGCGGCAGGGCGAGAGCGAGCAGCGGGAAGACGGGCAGCAGCCTGCGCATCATCGTCGTCTCCAGGTTGGGGTTTGATCGGTCCGCCCGGCAATCTAGCACCTCGGAGCCGGTTGACACCCTCCCGTCCGCCGCTCTACATTAGGACGTGCACCCCTCCGAGATGGTCATCCCCGAGCCGGCGCCCGCGGGCACCGGCTCCGCGGCGACCCTCGCCTCCAGCATCCCCGTCGTCGCCGCCATCCCCGCCCGCTTCGGCTCGACCCGGCTGCCCGGCAAGCCGCTGGCGGCGATCGCCGGCCGGCCGATGATCGAGCACGTCTACCGGCGGGTCAGCCAGGCCGCCGGTCTGGCGCGGGTGGTGGTGCTGACCGACGACGAGCGCGTCGGCCGCGCCGTCGAGGCGATCGGCGGCGCCTGGGAGATGACGCCCGCGGCGTGCGCCAGCGGCACCGACCGCATCGCCTGGGCGGCGGCGCGCTGGCCGGCCGACGGCGCCGCGGCGGTCGTCAACGTGCAGGGGGACGAGCCGCTGATCGACCCCGAGGCGGTGTCGGCGGTCGCCGCCCACCTCGCCGCCCACCCCGAGGACCCCATCGTCACCCTGGCGGCGCCGCTGGCCGACTCCTCCGACGACTTCGCCGACCCGAGCTGCGTCAAGGTAGTGCTCGACCGCGCCGGCTACGCCCTCTACTTCAGCCGCGCTGCGATACCCTACGCCCGGCAGGCGGGCGGCGCCGCGCCCTGGAAGCACCTCGGGATCTACGGCTACCAGCGCGCCGCGCTCCTGGCGATCGCCGCGCTGCCGCCGTCGCCGCTCGAGATCAGCGAATCGCTCGAGCAGCTGCGCTGGCTCGAGAACGGGATGCGCATCCGCGTCCTCCCGGCGCGCCGCGGCTCGCCGGCCGTCGACACCGCCGAGGATCTGGCGCGCGTCGAGCGGCTGCTCGCCGCGCCCGACCTCTAGACCCGGCCGCCGACAACCGAACACCACAAGGAGAACGAGCGCATGGCGACCAAGTTCATCTTCATCACCGGCGGCGTGGTCTCCTCCCTGGGCAAGGGGGTCGCCGCCTCCTCGGTGGGCGCCATCCTCGAGGCGCGCGGCTTCTCCGTCACCCTGATGAAGTTCGACCCCTACATCAACGTCGATCCGGGGACCATGTCGCCCTACCAGCACGGCGAGGTCTTCGTCACCGACGACGGCGCCGAGACCGACCTCGACCTCGGCCACTACGAGCGCTTCACCCACACCGTCACCAGCAAGCGGCACAACTTCACCACCGGCAAGATCTACTCGACGGTGATCGACAAGGAGCGCCGCGGCGACTACCTGGGCAAGACCGTGCAGGTCATCCCCCACATCACCGACGAGATCAAGGCGGCGATGCGGCGGGTCGCCGAGGACCAGGACGTGGTGATCGTCGAGATCGGCGGCACCGTCGGCGACATCGAGTCGCTCCCCTTCCTCGAGGCCATCCGCCAGTTCCGCCAGGAGCTCGGCCGCGGCAACGCCATCAACCTCCACCTGACGCTCGTCCCCTACATCGCCGCCGCCGACGAGCTCAAAACCAAGCCCACCCAGCACTCGGTCCGCGAGCTGCGCGAGATCGGCATCTCGGCCGACCTCCTGCTCTGCCGCGTCGACCGCGCCCTCCCCGACGACATGAAGCGGAAGATCGCCCTCTTCTGCAACCTCGAGCCGCGGCAGGTGATCGCGGCGCGCGACGTGTCGACGATCTACGAGGTGCCGCTGATGTTCTGCCGCGAGGGGATGGACGACATCCTCCTCGAGCTGCTCAACCTGCCGCACTACGATCGCGACCTGTCGCGCTGGGAGAGCCTGGTGGCGCGGATCAAGAACCCCAAGCACCGGGTGCGCATCGGCATCGTCGGCAAGTACGTCGAGTTCCCCGACGCCTACAAGAGCTTGAACGAGGCCCTCCTCCACGGCGGCATCGCCAACGACGCCCACGTCGAGCTGGTCTACGTCAACGCCGAGGGCGCCGAGGGCGGCAGCTGGCCGCGCGAGATCTTCGACGTCGACGCGCTCCTCGTGCCGATCGGCTTCGGCCGCCGCGGCGCCGAGGGGAAGATCCGCGCCATCCGCTACGCGCGCGAGCACAAGGTCCCCTTCTTCGGCATCTGCCTGGGGATGCAGTGCATGGTGATCGAGTCGGCGCGGAACGTCTGCGGCATCCGCGACGCCACCTCCTCGGAGTTCGACGCCGAGACCGAGCACGCGGTGATCTACAAGCTGCGCGACCTCCTGGGCGTCGAGGAGATGGGCGGCACCATGCGCCTCGGCGCCTACCCCTGCCGCCTCAAGGAGGGGACTCTGGCGCGCCGCATCTACGGCGCCGCCGAGATCAGCGAGCGCCACCGCCACCGCTACGAGGTGAACCAGAAGTACCTGCCGACGCTGGTCGAGCACGGCATGGTGATCTCCGGCCTGTCGCCGGACGGCAAGTTCGTCGAGATGGTCGAGCTGCCGCAGTCCGAGCACCCCTGGTTCCTCGGCTGCCAGTTCCACCCCGAGTACAAGTCGAAGCCGACCGATCCGCACCCGCTCTTCGTCTCCTTCGTCTCCGCCGCCCTCGCCGCGCACGCCCGCCGCGAGGCGAGCGAGCGGGCGATCGACGCCGGCGCGGTCGCCGCCGACGGCCGCACGCCGGTCGAGATCGCCGCCGCAGGCGGCGTCGGCGTGGGCAACTAGCCGATGGCCGAGGCCGCTCTCCACGCGGCGCCTGCCGTCGAGCTCGCCCCCGGCGTCGTCGTCGGCGGCCGCCCGCTCGCCGGCCGGCCGCTGCCGGTGATCGCCGGCCCCTGCGTCATCGAGAGCGAGGAGCTGGCGCTCGCGACCGCCGAGATCCTCGCCGCGATAGCGGCGCGACTCCGCCTGCCGCTCATCTTCAAGTCGTCGTTCGACAAGGCGAACCGCAGCGCCCTCGCCAGCTTCCGCGGCCCGGGCCTCGCCGCCGGCCTGCGCACGCTCGCCAAGGTGAAGCGGGCGACCGGCCTCGCCGTGCTGACCGACGTCCACGAGCCGGCGCAGTGCGCGCCGGCGGCCGAGGTCTGCGACGTGCTGCAGATCCCCGCCTTCCTCTGCCGGCAGACCGACCTGGTGCTCGCCGCCGCCTCGACCGGCCGGCCGCTCAACATCAAGAAGGGTCAGTTCATGGCGCCGGACGACATGCGCCGCATCGTCGACAAGGCGCGCTCGACCGGCAACGCGCGGGTGACGGTGACCGAGCGCGGCGTCTCCTTTGGCTACCACAACCTGGTGGTCGACATGCGGAGCTTCGCCATGATGCACGAGGACGGCATCGCGGTGATCTACGACGTCACCCACTCGCTGCAGCTCCCCGGCGCCGGCGGTGGTGGACATGGCGGGCCGGGCGGCGCGGAGCAGAGCGGCGGCCTCTCCCGCTACGCCGAGCCGCTGGCCCGCGCCGCCGTCGCCGCCGGCGCCGACGGCCTCTTCCTCGAGGTCCACCCCGACCCGCCGCACGCCCTCTCGGACGCCGCCGTGCAGCTGGCGCCGGCGCGCGCCGAGGCGCTCCTCGCCTCGCTCGCCGCCCTCCGCGACGCCCTGGTCGAGGCGCCGGCGTGAGCCCGCGAGCCCGGCGCCGGCCGGCCGCCGCGCCGGCGGCACCCGCGGCCCCCGCGGCAGGCACCCCGTCCTACCGCACCATCGCCGCCGAGGTGCTGGAGACCGAGGCCGCCGCCATCCGCGGCCTCCTCGCGCAGCTCGACGAGCGCTTCGACCGCGCCATCGAGATCCTCCGCCAGACCACCGGCCGCGTCGTCTGCACCGGCATGGGGAAGAGCGGCATCGTGATGAAGAAGGTGGCGGCGACGCTCGCCTCGACCGGCACGCCGGCGTTCTTCCTCCATCCCGCCGAGGCGGTGCACGGCGACCTCGGGATGATCGCCGCCGGCGACGTCGTCCTCGCCGCCTCCTACTCGGGGACGACGGAGGAGCTGCTGCGGCTGGTCGAGACGCTGAAGCGCCTCGGCGTGCCGCTCCTCGTCATGACGGCGAACGGTGCCTCGCCGCTCGCCCGCCATGCCGACGTCGAGATCCCGGTGGCGATCGACCGCGAGGCCTGTCCGCTGAACCTGGCGCCCACCGCCTCGACCACCGCGACGCTCGCCATGGGCGACGCGCTCGCCATGGCGCTCCTCGCCGCCCGCGGCTTCACCCGCGAGGACTTCGCCCTGCTCCACCCCGCCGGCCAGCTCGGCAAGCGGCTGCTCAAGGTCGAGCAGCTCATGCACCAGGGCGAGGCGCTCCCCCGCGTCGCCGCCGGCGCCTCGATGCACGAGGCGATCTACGAGATGTCGAAGAAGGGGCTGGGGATCACCGCGGTGACCGAGGTGATCGAGACCGGCGGGCGGCCGCGGCGCGAGCGGCTGGTCGGCTGCATCTCGGACGGCGACCTGCGGCGGCTGCTGGCGCACGACCCGGAGCTGCTCAAGAAGACCGCCGGCGAGTGCATGTCCGCCAATCCGCGGACGATCGCTCCGGCCGAGCTCGCCGCGGCGGCGCTGAAGACGATGGAGGACCACCGCATCACCTCGCTCTTCGTCTGCCGGCCGAGCGGCGAGCTCCTGGGCGTCGTCCACCTCCACGACCTCTGGGGGCTGTCGCTATTCTAGGCCGCGAGGAGCTCGCCCGCCGCGCCGCGGGCCTCGAGTGGCTGCTCTTCGACGTCGACGGCGTGCTGACCGACGGCCGCCTCGACTACGGCGCCGACGGCGAGCGCACCAAGGTCTTCCACGTCCGCGACGGCGTGGGCTTGAAGCTCGCGCAGCAGGCGGGCTTGAAGGTCGGCCTCCTCTCCGGCCGCGAGAACGCCGCCCTCGCCGACCGCGCCCGCGAGCTGAAGCTCGACTGCGCCATGCTCGGCCGCTTCGACAAGGGCCAGGCGTTCACCGAGTTCTTGGCCGAGCAGAAGACCGCCGCCGAGCGCGTCGCCTACGCCGGCGACGATCTCGTCGACCTGCCGGTGATCCTCCGCTGCGGCCTCTCCTTCGCCCCCGCCGACGCCGTCACCGAGGTCGCCGCCCGGGTCGACCGCGTGCTCGCCGCCGCCGGCGGCCACGCCGCGGCGCGCGAGATGTGCGAGGTGATCTTGAAGGCGCGCGGCGACTGGGAGCGCCTCATCGCCCCCTTCTTCGCCGGCGGCGAGGCGTTGATGAAGTGAAGGCCGCCGACCGCGCCCCTCGCTTCCGGCCGGCGCCGGGGCGGGTGCGGCGGCCGCGGCGCTGGCGCGGCATCCTCCTCGCCGGCCTCCTCCGCGCCGTCGCGGCGATCCTCGCGCGGCTCCCCTGGGCGGCGGTCGACCGCGTCGGCAGGGCGCTCGGCGCCCTCGCCTTCCACCTCGGCCGGCGCGACCGCCGGCGCGCCCTCACCCACCTCGCGATCGCCTTCCCCGAGCTCCCCGAGCGGCGGCGGCGCGAGCTCGCCCGCGGCTGCTTCCGTCATCAGGGGATGAACCTCGCCGAGTGCCTCCGCATGCTCGGCAGCAACAGCGGCAGCGACTGCGCCGCGGTCGCCGCCCGCGCCGACGTCGTCGGCTGGGAGGAGGTCGAGCGGGCGCGCGCCGGCGGCCGGCCGCTCCTCGTCCTCACCGGCCACTGCGGCAACTGGGAGCTCCTCGCCGCGCTGATCAACTGCCGCGGCCTCGACATGGCGGTGGTCGCCCGGCCGCTCGAGGATCCGCCGCTGCAGGCCCTCCTCGCCAGCCTGCGCAGCCGCTTCGGCACCTCGACCATCGAGCGCGGCAGCGAGGGCGCGGCGCGGGCGATCCTCGGCCGGCTGCGGCGCGGCGGCGTCCTCGGCATGCTGATCGACCAGGACACCAAGGTCGACGGCGTCTGGGTGCCGTTCTTCGGCCGCCCCGCCTTCACCCCCGTGGGGGCGGCGAAGATGGCTCTCCGCCAGGGGGCGGCGGTGGTCCCCGCCTTCATCGAGCGGCTGCCTGACGGCCGCCACCGCGCCCGGTTCCAGCCGGCGATGGAGCTCCCCGCCGACCCGCTGGAGGCGACCGCCGCGATGACCCGCGCCGTCGAGGAGCAGGTGCGCGCTCATCCGGAGCAATGGGTCTGGATGCACCGCCGCTGGCGCCGCCAGCCGCCGGGAGACGGCCAATCGGGATAGACTTTGCGCCCATGCGCCAACCAAGAATCCACCTCGCCCTCGCTCTCGCCGCCGTCGCACTCCTCCCCCTCGCCGCCTGCCACAAGGGCCCGTGGACGCCGATCGACGTCTGGTCGACGAAGCCGGACGTCGAGGTCTATCCCTTCGGCGACACCTCGATCCAGGTCGTCCACCCGCGCACCATGACGCTGCCGGCCGGGGGCCAGATGCATGCCTTCGAGCAGCTCGCCGGCGCGCGCCTCAAGTGGCACACCGAGATCGGCCCCAACGCCTTCTTCTCCTTCGTGCCGCTGGGCGCCGAGAAGCCCTGCGCCTGCACCTACCGGATGGGCGTGCGCAAGGACGGCACTATGCAGGAGCTCTCGAAGCTGCCGGTGCAGCCGATGGCCGGCCCCACTCCCGCCGCCGTCGAGATCGACATGAGCCAGTTCAACGGCCAGGAGGTCGACCTGCTGCTGCAGATCGACGGCCCGACCGACATCAAGCCCGGCACGCTGCCCCCCTCGGCGCTGTGGGGGAACCCGATGCTCTATCAGAAGAAGACGGCGGCCGCCCCGGCGTCCTGACGCGGACGCCGAGAAGCGACGGAACCGGGCGGCCTACAGGGCCGCCTTTTTCTTGTCGCGGTCGCGCTGCACCAGGTACGACGCGCCGACGCCCAGCAGGTAGAGAGCGATGCCGGGGACGGCGAAGACGCACTGGTTGAAGATGTCGGGGGTGGGGGTGACGATCGCCGCGACGATGAAGATGATCACCACCGCCCAGCGGAACTTCTTCATCAGGAAGCGCGGCGTGACGACGCCGAGCCAGGAGAGCAGGAAGATGAAGACCGGCAGCTCGAACATCAGCCCGAGGCCGAGCAGCACGGTGAGGATGAAGCTGAAGTAGGTGTCGATGGTGATGATCGGCTGCAGGCCGGCGCCCTGGTCGAGGAGGAACTTGGCGGCGTAGGGGAAGGCGACGTAGTAGCCGAAGGCGGCGCCGCCGACGAAGAAGAAGGTGGTGAAGGCGACGAACGGCACCGCCATCCGCTTCTCGCGGGCATAGAGTCCCGGCGCGATGAACCTCCAGGCCTGGTAGAGGACGAACGGCGAGGCGACGAAGAGCGCCGCGAAGCAGCCGATCTTGAAGTAGAGGATGAAGGGGTCGGTCAGCTTGAGGAAGGAGAGCTGCAGCCCCGGGTGGATCTTCTGGATCGGCGCCACCAGGAAGCCGAAGATCTCCTTCGAATAGTTCCAGCAGGGGAAGAAGGCGGCCGCGACGCCGACGAGTGACCAGAGGATGCGCTTGCGCAGCTCCTCGAGGTGCTCGATGAGCGACATCCGCGGGAGCTCGGCGGCGGGGGCGGGCGGCAGGCGCTCGGGATTGACCATCGAGGGGGCGATCGCGTTCTGCGGACGGTTGGCGGTTCGAGCCGTCGGTCAGACGCGGCGGCTCAGCTCGGCTCGATCGGCGCGACCGACTCGGCAGGCGCCATCGACTCGGGCGGCGCGGGCGGCGCGGCGGGCGGCACGACCTGGTCCGCCGGGGCCTCCTGCGGCACCGTCTCGGCCGGCCGCGGCCAGGAGGCCGGCGAGGTGAAGACCGGGGTGACGCTCGCCAGGTCGACCCGGCGCGGCCGGGCCTGCTGGGCGTCCTCGATGGTCAGCTCGGTCGAGATGGTGTTCTTGAGATCGTTGGTCGCCTTGCGGAACTCCGCCATCCCCTTGCCCAGCGTGCGGCTGATCTCGGGCAGCCTCTTCGGCCCGAAGATCAGCAGGGCGATGAGGAGGATGAAGATGACTTCCGGCAGACCCAGACCCATGACGGCAACCTCCGCTGCGATCGATCTTTAGCGTTCGATCCCGCAAAGTCAAGGCGACCGGCGGGGCGCCGCGCGGCCGCCCGGCCCGCCATGCGCCACCCATCCGAGCACCTTTCCGCTCCGCCGGCGCCGGCCGGCCCTCTACCCTTATTGATGTGCCGGCGGCGGCTGCGAGGGAGCTTCCGCCGCCGGAGCCCCGGCGCCGATGGTGAAATCGCCCACCGCCGTCGACTCGCCGCCACCCAGCTCGTCGCGCAGGGTGACCGCGATGCGCGCCGCCCCCGGCGGCAGCGGCACCACCGTCCGGCTCCCCGCCCGCTGCCCGGCGGGCACCGGCAGGCGGGCATCGGGGACCTTGATCGTGGCGCTGGCGTGGCGCACCGGCAGGTGGTAGCCCTTGGCGTCGCGGGCGGCCACCAGCAGGCTCAGCCGCGCCTCGTGGTTGCCGCCCGGTGCCGCGATGAGGGTGAGGCGCTCGAACGGCAGGTCGACGCGGAGGGCGACCGCCCGCCGGCCGTCGGCCTTCTCGCCCTTCTCGCCGGCCATCGGGCCCTCTTTGTCCACCGCGAGCCGCACGTCGAGCGGGTTGTCGGCGATGCCGAGGTCGAGGGCGGCGAGCGAGCGCTCGGCGAGGAGCTCCTCGCGGGAGCGGCCGGTGTAGCTCGCCGGGGCGCGCACCTCGAGGCCCCGCTTCGCCGGCAGGCGGACGCTCAGCCGGTGGGTCTTGCCGTCGTGCGGCGAGGGGGGCGAGAAGCCGAGCGAATAGTAGGTGCCGAAGTCGTCGTGGATGCGGCCGAGGAGGGTCTCCGGGTTGGTGAGGTCGACGGTGCCGAGGCCGCCGGTGGGAGCGGAGAGCTGGTAGAGCATCTGGCGCAGCCCATCGCGCTGGGCGGTCAGCCGCTGGGCGACCCGCCCCTGTGGATCGGTCGCCACCGTCGGCAGCGGCAGGGCGGCGAGGCCGTAGAGGGTGACCTGGCTGGCGTTGGCGCGGGCGGCGAGGCGCTTCATGCGGACGTCGCCGTCGTCCAGCCGCAGGTCGCCGCTCAGGTAGAGCAGCGCCTTCCTCCCCGGCAGGCCGGCGACCGAGCCGACGAAGGCGTCGAGGGCCTGGAGCAGGTTCCGCGAGTCGCCCTGCATCTGGCTCTCGAGCAGCTGGAGGCGCGACTGCGCGGCGTCGGTCTCCGCCTGGCGGGCGGCGTTGCCGAGATCCGCCAGCGCCGCCTCCTCCTCGGCGGCGGCGTGGCCGCCGCGCGCCGTCAGCGTGGAGATCTCGTCGAGCGCCTTGACGGTCGCCGCGACGTCGCCGGGGGCGGCCGGCGCAGCTTGAGCGCCTGGCCGTCGTAGCTCGCCAGCAGCACGCGGTCGCCGGGGCGCAGGCCGCTGCGGAAGAAGGCCGAGAGCGACTCGATGGCGCGGTTGCGCGCCTCCGGCGTCAGCGTCAGGTTGTCGACGAAGACGATGAGGTTGAGCCGGCGATCTTCCGGAGTCCCGGCGGGGTCGGAAGCCTGGGAAGCCGGCGCCGCGGCGGTCGCCGGCTCGCCGGCGGCCGGAGCGCCGGGAGCCGCCGTGGCCGAGGCGCTGGTGCCGGCGTAGAAGTTGGTGATGGCGACGGCCTTGCCGTCGACCTGGAGCTCGAAGTCGCCGCGGCCGAGGCCGGCGACGGCCTTGCCGGCGCGATCGGTGACGAAGACCTCGACGCTCACCACGTCGACCTCGATCGATTCCCCGAAGTCCGCGGCGCCCGCGGCCGGCGCCGCTGCAGCCGGCGGGACCGGGGCGGGAGCGGGGCTCGGGACCGGCTGGGCGGCGAGGGCGGCGGCGAGGAGGCCGAGGCAGGCCGCCGCGAGCGCGGCGGCGAGGATTCGCGGCGGCGGCAGGGGCATCGGAAGGAGTCCTGCGAGATGGCTCGCGGGACCCGGCGAGGCTAGCATACCCACCCCCGGGCAGCTCTCGCCGGTGGTACACTCCCCCTATTATGAAGCGCTCATACCGCATCACGGCCGTCGTCCTGTTCACGCTCGCGCTGGCCCTGGGCGGCATGCTCGGGGATCGGGTCCTCGCCTTGACCGACGAGGCGCGCGACAACCTCCGCGTCTACACCGAGCTGATCAACGCTGCGCACGACCACTACGGGGTGCCGGTGAGCTACCGCGACCTCGTCTTCGCGTCGGTCGGCGGTATGCTGCGGACGCTCGATCCCCACACCAACTTCCTGCCGCCCGACGCCTACAGCGGCATGCGCGAGAAGCAGCAGACGAGCTTCTACGGCCTGGGCATCCTCGTCGGCCTGCGCGACGGCCAGCTCACCGTCATCTCGCCGCTCGAGGGATCGCCGGCGGCGCGCCAGGGGATCCAGGCGGGCGACATCATCAGCTCGATCGAGGGCGAGCAGACCTCGAACCTGTCGCTCGACGACGCGGTGCAGAAGCTCAAGGGGCCGAAGGGGACGCTGGTCAAGATCAGCATCGTGCGCAAGGGTCTCGACAAGCCGCTGGCGCTCTCCGTGCCGCGCGCCGAGATCCCGCAGACGACCGTCCGCTCGTCCTACATGCTGGACCACGAGACCGGCTACGTCCTGCTCTCCGAGTTCGCCCGCGGCAGCGGCCGCGAGGTGGCCGACGCCATCGAGAAGCTCAAGGGCCAGGGGATGAAGCGGCTGGTCTTCGACCTGCGCAACAACGGCGGCGGCCTGCTCGACCAGGCGATCGACATCGTCGACCAGTTCGTGCCCGCCGGCAGCCTCATCGTCGAGACGCGCGGCCGCACCCGCGACTCGGTCCAGGAGTACCGCGCCGACGGCAAGTACACGCCGCTCAACATGCCGGTCGTCGTGCTCGTCAACGAGGGCACCGCCTCGGCGGCCGAGATCGTCTCCGGCGCCCTCCAGGACCACGACATGGCGATCGTCGCCGGCGCCCCGTCGTGGGGCAAGGGCCTGGTGCAGACGGTCTACAACCTCTCCTACGGCTCAGGCCTGGCGCTCACCACGGCGAAGTACTACACGCCGTCGGGCCGTCTCATCCAGCGCGACTACAGCTCGTACTTCGACTACTACACCCACGCCGGCGCCGGCCCGCCGAAGCCCGGCGCGGCGCACGTGCAGATCTATCAGACCGACCTCGGCCGCAAGGTCTACGGCGGCGGCGGCATCACCCCGGACGTCGACGTGGCCGAGGACAAGATGCCGACCTTCGAGCAGTTCCTCTTCGCGCGGAACGTCTTCTTCGACTTCGCCATCGACTACAAGGCGCACCACCAGATCGCCTCCGAGGACTGGAAGCCGGACGAGCAGACCTTCGCCGAGTTCCGCACCTACGTGACGAAGGCGAACGTGGCGACGCCGGAAGAGGTCCAGGAAGCCTTCGCCAAGGCCGACGTCCGCGACTTCGCGCTGCTGCAGATCCGCGCCGAGGTGATCAGCAGCGCCTTCGGCCAGGAGGCGAGGAGCCGCGTCGTCACCTCCGCCGACAAGCAGGTCAAAGCCGCCATCGGCCTCTTTCCCCGCGCCGCCCAGATGCTCGCCCAGCGCAACGAGCTGAAGACCCCCGAGCGCCGCGCCGCGATGTAGATCTCCACTCCACCCCGCAGCATCCAACGGCCGGCGCGCGAGCGCCGGCCGTTTTGCGTTCAGGGGAGGATGGCACTGGCGGATGTCACCTTCGGGCCACGGAAATGAAGAGGCGCGACGATCGCTCCAACAGGCGAAGCCCGCTCAAATTCGGGCGAAGCCGGATTCATCCGGCGCCTCTCATAGCACGGGCATTCATGCCCGTGCGGGGGCGCGGCTTGCTCATGACCATCGCTGATTGCGTACCTCTCCACACCGCCAAATGCCTCGTCGCCACGACTTAGCGATGATCCTTCATCTGTCATCCTGAGCGCAGCGAAGGATCTCGGTGGAGGAATCTCCAAACCCAATGAAGCAAAGGCTTTGAGCCTGCTCTCCACCGAGATCCTTCGCTGCGCTCAGATGACGAGCGTAAGGTCGTCGTGAGGCAGGTGCACTGAGAAGGATCAGCGGCGTCCGGCGGGGGATGAGTCCTCGGCGCGAGGGGCGCGATGTTGCCGCGTAGTCGGTCCCCGCACGGGCATGAATGCCCGTGCTATGAGGGGCGCCGGATGAATCCGGCTTCGCGCGGAGGCCAATTGATGTCGCGATCCACTGGGACCGCGCGAGCCGACCGCCGACCCGCAGCTACTCCTCGTGCGTCGCGTCGACTTCCGAGAAGTAGTCGGGCTTGACGAGCACCTCTCGCGGCTTGCTGCCTTGCGGCGGGCCGAGGAGGCCCTCGCGCTCCATCATGTCGATGAGGCGGGCGGCGCGGGAGAAGCCGACGCGCATGCGGCGCTGGAGGAAGGAGGCCGAGGCCATGCGCTCGGTGACGACGAGGCGCGAGGCCTCGTCGTAGAGGTCGTCGTCGTTGTCGCCGCCGTCGGTGGTGGCGTTCTCCGGGCCGGCGTCGCGGAGGACGTTGGGGTCGAGCTCGGGGCGCCCCTGCTTTTTCAGCCAGCGCACCAGCGCCGCCGTCTCCTGCTCCGAGACGTAGGCGCCGTGGAGGCGGGTGATGCGCGAGCTGCCGGGCGGCATGAGCAGCATGTCGCCCTTGCCGAGGAGCTTCTCCGAGCCGATCTGGTCGAGGATGGTGCGCGAGTCGTGGCGCGACGCCGTGGCGTAGGCGATGCGGCAGGGGAAGTTGGCCTTGATGGTGCCGGTGAGCACGTCGACCGACGGCCGCTGGGTGGCGACGATCAGGTGGATGCCGACGGCGCGCGCCATCTGGGCGAGGCGGGCGATCGAGGTCTCGACGTCGGACGAGGCGACCATCATGAGGTCGGCGAGCTCGTCGATGACGACGACGTAGTAGGGCAGCGGCTTCAGATCGGCCGGCGACACCTGCGCCTCGCCCTCGGAGAGCGACAGCCGCTCCTGCACCTGCGGGTCCTGGATGGCGCGGTTGTAGTAGGCGATCGAGCGCACGTGGATCTCGGCGAGCAGCCGGTAGCGGCGCTCCATCTCGGCGACCGCCCAGCGCAGGGCGTTCGCCGCCTTCTTGGGGTCGACGACGACCTCGGCCTTCAAGTGCGGGATGTCGGAGTAGACGCCGAGCTCGATCCGCTTGGGGTCGATGAAGATGAACTGCACCTCGTCGCGCGTCGCCTTGTAGAGGATCGAGGTGATCATCCCCTGCAGGCCGACGCTTTTGCCGGCGCCGGTGGCGCCGGCGACGAGGAGGTGCGGCATGGTGGCGAGGTCGGCGTAGTAGGGCTCGCCGTGGATGTTGGTGCCGAGGGCGAGGGTCAGCACCGAGGGCGAGCGCTTGAAGCGCTCGTCGGCGAGGAGCGTCCCCAGCCGGATGGTGCCGCGCTCGCGGTTGGGGACCTCGATCCCCAGCGTCGAGCGGCCGGCCATGCGGTCGATGCGCACCGACTCGGCGCGCAGGGCGAGCGCCAGGTCGTCCTGCAGGTTGACCACCTGCGAAACCTTGACGCCCGGCGCCGGCTGCAGCTCGAAGACCGTGATGACCGGGCCCGGGCTGATGCCGGCGATCGTCCCCTCGACCCCGAACTCCTCGCAGCGGGTGCGGATCATCTCGCCCTGGCGCACCAGCTCGGCCTCGTCGACCTGCTTGTCGTCCTCCCCCATCTGCAGCAGGTTGACCGGCGGCAGCGCCGGCGCGCCGTCCGCCGGCGCCTCGCCGACGAAGGGCAGCGGGCGCTGCGGCAGGGCGGCGGAGCGCACCGGGTTGGCCGGCGGCGGGCGGCGTACCGCAGGCGACCCCGCCGGCAGCTCGCCATCCTCTTCACCGTACCCGCCGAGCGCCACGGCGTCGGCCGCCACGCGGGCGGTGGCGACGCGGCGGACGGCGAAGTCGCCGTTCCCCCGGCGCTCGGTGACGCGGAGCGGCAGGTCGAGGCGGTCGCCGGGCGGCGCGGGGACGGTGCGCGCGGCGCGCTCCTGGGCGACGACGGGGACGGCGCCATCCTCCGTCCGCCGCGCCTTCGGCTTGCCGCTGGCGGGCGTCGCCATGGGGACGACGACCGTCGCCTCCTCCTTCTTCTGCTTCTCCTGGCGCTCCTCGACCACCCGCTGGAGGTGCTTGGTGATCACCCGGCGGCGTGCCTTCTCCTTTTCCCGGCGCTCGCGGCGGCGGGCGCGGGCGAGCGCCCGGTCCTCCCAGAAGCGCGCGATCCGCCCGCGCCAGAGGACGATGAGCTCGCCGAGCGTCGACTGCACGAAGAGCAGGGCGCCGATGGCGGCGGCGGCGGAGAGCAGCACGAGCGATCCCGCGGCGTGGAAGTGCTCGTCGAGGAAGTCGCCGAGGATCGAGCCGAAGGCGCCGCCGGCGGCGATCGAGGCGTCCCGCCAGGGGATGCGCCCCATGCTGAGCTGGAAGAGGCCGGGCAGCGCGGCGAGCAGCAGCAGCGCGCCGAAGCCGCGCCCCACCACCCGCTGGCCGGGCTGCCGGCGCAGCCGCCGCCAGCCGGCGACGAGCAGGAAGAACGGCACCAGCAGGCAGGTGAGGCCGAGGAACTGGAACGCCAGCGCCGCCGTGTGGGCGCCGAACGGCCCGATCCAGTTGGCCGGCCGCACGGCGATCGGCGAGACGTGGAAGAGCGACGGATCGTGCGGCCGGTAGGAGCCGAGGGCGAGCCCGAGGAGCACCGCGACGGCGAGCAGCAGCACGCCGAGGATCTCGTTGCCCTTCTCCGGCGACAGGGTCGGCCGTTCGGGCTTTGCGGTGGTGCGGGTGACGGCGAGCGGCACGCTATCCCTCGGCAGCCCGCACCGCTCCGGCGTACCCACCCGCTCGGGGCCGCGCCGTTGTGGTCTCGGAGATCACGCGTCTCGGGTTGAGGTATCGGATGATGAATTCGGGTCTAAGTGCCGGGAAAGTCTAGCATAAAGCGTTCCAGGAAGAGAGTGAGCAAGGGGTGCGGGAAGCCGCCGGCTCCTCCGCCTCCCGGCGAGAGCCAAGGCGGAGAAGCCGATCCTTAGCCTTCCGGGTCGATCCGTAGCGGAAGAAACCACCTCTTCCGCCGCCGATTGCATCGGAAGGCGAAGAACCCGATTCTTCCGCTTCCGAGGCGATCGGAAGGAGAGAAACCGCTTTTTTCAACTGTCCGATCGAATTCCAAGCGGAAGAATCCATCTCTTCCGCATCCGAGCCGATCGGAAGCGGAAGAACGCGCCTCTTCCGCTTCCGGCGCGGCGCGATGCCCGCCGAGCCAGCTCGTGCGCTTCCGATGGAAAAAGTCGGACGAGGATCCGCTCCGTTCGCTCCCTGGCCGAGGTGTCGCGCTGGAAACCGATCTCCCCGACTCCCCTCGGCCTCGATCGAGACGAATGCGATCGAGCTGCCTCGCCGAGTCCAGCCGAGGAAGAGGCGCCGCCGGCGCTCAGCGGATGTCCGCGCCGCGCTCGGCCAGGAGCTCGCGGAGGACGGAGCGGTGGCAGCGCGCCTCGTCGTTGCAGTAGCAGCCGACCGAGAAGTCCGCGCTCCGCGACAGAGCGGCGAGCAGATCGAGAACCCGGCTCGCCTCCGGCCGGTTCATCTCCGCCCGGAACCGCTTGGCGAGCGCCGCGAACTCCTTCGCCGATTCGCTCGCCCGCATCGCCTTCATGAGCTCCAGGCTGGGCGACAGGTTCGGCAGCCAGACGTCGTACCAGTCCTCCGCCGCGTACCGCACCTTGGGAACTCCCCGCGGCGGCCGCCGCACGGTGCCGATGCGGAGCCCCTCGCCGCCCGCCCGCGGGCTGCCCAGCTGAACGATGCGCAAGGCCATGGTCAGTCCTCCGCCGGCGACCGAGCCGGCTCAGCTCCGCTTCGGGAAGCGCTCGGAAAAGGTTTTGCCGCTGAACTGGTCGCGGAGGATCACGCGATAGCCCGACTCGAGCTCACGCTGCAGGCCGGCCGGAATGGACGCGACCAGCGTCAGGTAGACCTCGTCCTTGATGCCGAACGGGAAGCGCGTCGTCGTCCTCTCCTCGCCGAGATAGACCCGGTCGGGCGTGATCCGATTGGCGCCGGCGCGCACCTCGATGCTGGCGTTGATCTGAGGGGGCATCGCGCGCGTGGAGATGAGCCGCAGGGAAAAGGTCGCCTCGACTTGGCCCTGGGCGGCCGGCTGAAAGGCCACGGGAGCGTGCTCGGTGATCGCCAGGCCGAGATTGAAGCGGCGCGCATGGAGCAGAAGAGAACAGGCGGCGACGATGGCGAAGAAGGCCGAGACGATCGACGCCGCGCCGACCGAGATCGACCACGGCGTGTCGACCGGCGCCGTCGGGACGGCGCCGCGGAACCTCGATCGATCGAACGGCACGTAGGTGCTCTGGAGGACCCGGACGTCGCCCGCGGTGGCGTCGATCTCGTCGGCGATCACTTTCATCTGACTGGCGGCTCGGAAGTGGACGAAGGTGCCGTCGACCTGCACCCGGTCGCCCTTGTGCAGCACGACCGCCGCCGGGTTCAGCACCCGGATCGAGCGGCCGCCGTCCGCCAGCCAGAACGAGAAGACCGAGGCACCGTTCCGGATGTCGGGAAGGAAGCTGATTCTGGCGATCGTCCCCTCGACGTCGACCACCTTCCGGTCGTAGCGCGTCGGATCGCCCAGCAGGTCGCGCACCTGAGCCCGCGTCTGGCTCCAGACGGCCGTGGCAGAGAGAGCCACGGTCAACAGCAGCGACAGGCGGAGGAGGATCGCGCGCATCGCAGGCTGCTACCTGTGCCCAGGAAGCGTCATCTCCGTGTAGTCAGCCGGGATCTTGAATTGCTCCTCGCCGATCGGCGCATCGCTCAGCGAGACGAACCGGGAGTCGACTCTCATCCGCGAGCCCGGCCCGGCGAAACCCGACTCTTCGATCTCGATGCGGATCGGGATACCCGGAAAGGACGCGGGGTCCGGAAAACGTAAGGACGCGACGCTTCCCATGGCGCCGCCCGTGATCTGTGCCCTGGCGAGCTCCGGAACGTAGCGCGCCAAGGACTTGTCGAACCAATAGGTCAAGCTCCGGCGCGCGCTGGAGAAGGAGTATTCGTCCACCGGATGCCCGTCGATGACGTCGTGCTTGCCGGTGGGACGGAGCTGCGGCCGCGAGGCCAGGGCCTGCGGACCCAGCACCTGCACCAACTTGTCCCGGCTCTGCTCCTGCGCCGCGGGCGTCAGCTTGCGAAAGGTTTTCTTCGCATGATTCAGCATGACCAAAGTGCCGCCCTCCGCGGCGTCGGCGAAGTCGCTCGAATCGCCGACCGCCCTGGCTGCCCGCGCGTCGAGGTGATGGATGTCCACTCGTGCCCGCGTACCCTTGACCTTCTGGGTAACCATGGTCTCCGACTGGCGCGTGCCCTGTCGCGGAATCTCCGCCACCTGGGTGGAGTGCATGACCACGGTCAGATCGGCGGCCACCGGTGCCAGCGACAGAAAGAAGAGGCCTGCGGCGCAGACGGCGATGGATCGTGGGCTCACTCGTTCCTCCCTAGTTGTCCGGACAGACCGATGGCACGACCGACCTCCCGAGACGCTTGCGCTGGTAAACGGGGGAAAAGCTATCACGTCGATTGACTGAATACGGATGAGATCGTCAGCCATGCAGGCGGACCAGCTCCTCCAACCCCACCTCCTCCGCCCGCCGCCCCCCATCCACCCCCGCTCTCCGCAGCACCTCCTCCGCCCTCTCCCGCCCCCACCCCGCCGCCAGCGCGTTCCTCAGCGTCTTCCGCCGCTGGTTGAAGGCCAGGCGCACCAGATCCACGAACGCCGGCATCTGCTCCGCGGGCAACGGCGGCGCGTGCAGAGTCAGTCCCACGAAGGCGCTGTCGACCTTCGGGGGTGGGCGGAAGCTTCCGGGGCGGACTCGGCCGAGGAGTTGGGCTTCGGCGTAGGCAGCGACGATGACGGAGAGGGAGCCGTAGGCGTCGTCTCCAGGCTTGGCGACCAGGCGCTCGGCGACCTCTTTCTGCAGGAGGAAGGCGGCCTTGGGGACTCTCTCGTGGTGCGGGAGGAGGCGCTCGAGGATGGCGGTCGCGACGTTGTAGGGGAGGTTGCCGGCGACGAGGGTGGGCGCCGGGAGGCGGTGCCAGGGGAGATCGAGGGCGTCGGCGACCGCCAGGGACAGGCGAGGATCGGGGAGGCGGTGGCGGAGGGTGGCGGCCCAGGCGGGGTCGAGCTCCCAGCCGAGGACTCGGGCTCCGGCAGCGAGGAGCTCGCGGGTGAGGACTCCCCCTCCGGGGCCGATCTCCAGCACCCGCTGGCCCTCCAGGGACTGGCCCGGGCGTGACAAAAATTGGATCAGCGGCCGACAGAGGGCGCCATCGACCAGGTGGTGCTGGCCCAGCTTCTTCTTGAGGGAAGGGACCGCCGGCCGTGGAGGCATGGAGGGAGGGTATCAGCGGAGGTCGACCGCTCCGGTAGGCGCCGGTTCCTCGCAGCAGGAGGAAGCCGCGGGCTCGCTCTCGGGTTCGCCCAAACTGCTGCGCACCAGCCAGTTAGACTCCGGCACCCAAGCGAAAAGCGCCAAATTGGCACGATTTCGAGGGCGGAATCCGTGGCGTTCCAGCGGAGACTGCGTGGCACCCCGGTTGCACTCCTCGGCCTCTCGCCTATGGAACTGGACGTCGCCACTCTCAATACGCAGATGGAGCGCGAGGCGCTGACGGTCAAGCGGATCGAGGCCGAGCTGCGCAAGGTCATCGTCGGGCAGGACTACCTGCTCGACCGGCTCCTCGTCGCCCTCCTCGCCCGCGGCCACGTGCTCATCGAAGGGGTGCCGGGGCTCGCCAAGACGCTCGCCGTCAAGACTCTCGCCCAGGCCCTCGCCATCCGCTTCCAGCGCATCCAGTTCACCCCCGACCTGCTGCCCGCCGACCTCGTCGGCACGCTCATCTACGACCAGCGGACGGGCGAGTTCCTGCCGCGGACGGGCCCGGTCTTCACCAACCTGCTGCTCGCCGACGAGATCAACCGCGCCCCCGCCAAGGTGCAGTCGGCGCTCCTCGAGTGCATGGAGGAGCGGCAGGTGACGCTCGGCGACCGCAGCTACTCGCTCGCCGAGCCGTTCACCGTCCTCGCCACCCAGAACCCCATCGAGCAGGAGGGGACCTACCCGCTCGCCGAGGCGCAGGTCGACCGCTTCATGATGAAGCTCAAGGTCGGCTACCCGACGCGCGCCGAGGAGGCGGAGATCCTCGACCGCATGCTGGTCGAGCGCGACGACGTGAAGGCGTCGCCGGTCCTCGAGGCCGAGCACATCCTGGCGCTCAGGAAGACCGCCGACGCGGTCTACCTCGACGGCAAGATCCGCGGCTACATCCTCGACCTCGTCGCCGCCACCCGCAACCCCAAGGCCGCCGGCCTCCCCGACCTCGCCGACCTCATCTCCTTCGGCGCCTCGCCGCGCGCCACTCTCTACCTCGCCCGCGCCGCCAAGGCGATGGCGCTGGTGCGCGGCCGCGGCTACGTCATCCCCGAGGACGTCAAGGAGCTGGCGCCGGACGTGCTGCGCCACCGCGTGGTGCCGACCTACGAGGCGGAAGCCGAGGAGATCTCGCCCGACGCCCTGATCGCCCGGCTCCTCGACCGCATCGAAGTGCCCTAGAGCGGAGCGCCCAGGATGTTCGGACTCTTCGCCCGCAAGAAGGTTCCCGGCGAGGCCGAGCGCCCCAGCCGCTTCGCCCGCCCCCGGCCCACCGGATCGACCGCCGGACCGAACGCCGGACCGCAAGCCGCCGCGCTCGCCGCGGCCGCCGCCTCCCCCACCACCGCTCTCCCGGCGCGGCCGCCGAGCCGCTCCGGCATCCCCCGCCTCTCTCCCGAGGTGATGAAGAAGGTGCGGCGGATCGAGATCGCCACCAACCGGCTGGTCGACCAGGGGGTCGCCGGCGATTACCACTCGGTCTTCCGCGGCCGCGGCATGGAGTTCGCCGAGGTGCGCCCCTACCAGCCGGGCGACGAGGTGCGGACGATCGACTGGAACGTCACCGCGCGCATGGGCGCGCCCTACGTCAAGCAGTACGTCGAGGAGCGCGACCTGACGCTCTTCCTCGCCATCGACGTCTCGGGGAGCCTCTCCTTCGGCTCGCGGGCGATCCTGAAGCGCGAGATGGCGGCCGAGATCTCGGCGCTGATCGCCTTCGCCGCGGTGCGCAACCACGACCGCGTCGGCGCCGCGCTGCTCTCCGACGGCCTCGATCTCTTCCTCCCGCCGCAGCGCCGCCGCACCCACGTGCTGCGGCTCGTCCGCGAGGTGCTCGAGCGGCCGGCGGCGGGCGGCACCGATCTCGAGAGCGGTCTCTCGGCGGTGCTCGCGACGCTCAAGCGCCGCGCCGTGCTCTTCGTCATCTCCGACTTCCTCGGCACCCCGTGCTCGACGGCGCTCAAAACCGCCGCCCTCCGCCACGACCTCATCACCGTCGAGATCCTCGACCCGCGCGACGTCGAGCTGCCGGCGGTCGGGCCCGTGGTGCTCCGCGACGCCGAGACCGGCGAGACGGCGCTCGTCGACGGCCGCCGCCTGGGCAAGGCCCACCGCGTGCGGCGCGAGCGCGAGCGGAGCGAGCTCGCCCAGTTCGTCCGCCGCCTCGGCGCCGACCACCTGACGCTGCGCACCGACCAGCCTTACATCAACACCCTCCTCGCCTTCTTCGAGCAGCGGCGCAAGAGGCTCGGACGATGAGGGACAAGGTAAGAGGCTGCGTATCTCCAAAGCGTAGGGGCGGAGCTTGCCTCCGCCCGCACCCACGGCAGAGCACGGGCCGGTGTACCCGGAGACGGGCGGAGGCAAGCTCCGCCGGCCTTTGGACACGGGCGGAGGCAAGCTCCGCCGGCCTTTGGACACGGGCGGAGGAAAGCTCCGCCCCTACCGTGGGGGGCTGCGCGGTGCTGGCGCTCGTCGCGGCGCTCGCGGTCTGCGCCACGAGCGCGGCGGCACAGCCGCTGGCGCCACCGGCGGCGCCTCCTGCGGCTCCTGCGGCTTCCGCTCCGGGGGTGAAGCAGGCCGTTCCGCCACCGCCGCCGGCGTTCCCGGTCGAGGTCGCCATCGCGCCGCTGGTCACCGCGCGGGCCGGCGAGGTGACGGTGGGCGACCGGGTGGAGGCGATCCTCACCCTCAAGGTGCCGGCGTCGCGGCTCTCCGGCGAGCCCCGCTTCCCGGTCTGGCGCGACAGCTGGGGCGACGTCGAGGTGCGCGACAAGCCGGCGGCGCAGAAGATCTCCGAGCAGGGCGGCACGGCGGTCTATCGCCAGCGCCTCCTCATCGTCCCCTGGAAGGTGGGCCGGCTGACGCTGCCGCCCGCCGTCGTCGCGGTGCCCCTCAGCGACCGCACGGTCGAGGCGCGGACGCCGGCCGATCTCGCGCTCGACGTCGTCTCGGTGCTGCCAAAGGTCAAGAAGGGCGATCCGCAACCGGAGCCCAAGGGCGCCGCGCCGATGGTGCCGCTGCCGCTCGGCAGCCGCTTCTGGTGGACGGCGGCGGGCTTCGCCGCTGCCTGCGCCGTTGCCGGGGCGCTCCTCGTCCTGCGCGAGCGGCGCGCCGCCCGCCTCGCCGCGGCACCGCCGCTGCCGCCCTTCGAGGCGCTCCTCGTCGAGATCCGCCTTCTCGAGTCGCGCCTCGGCGCCGAGCGCTCGACGCTCGGCATCCATACCGATCTGTCGCGCGCTCTCCGCGCCTATCTCGGGCGCACGCTCGCCTTCCCGGCGAGCGAGAGCACCACCGCCGAGATCCAGCGCCAGCTCACCGCGCGCCGCCTGCCCGCCGCCCTGCCGCGGCGGACGGTCGAGCTGCTCCGCGGCTGCGATCTGGTCAAGTTCGCGCGCCAGGAGGTGGGGCAGGCGCGCACCCACGAGCGGCTGGAGACCGCGCGCGCCCTCGCCGGCGAGGTCGAGCGGCAGGTCCACCCGCCGGAGGAGAGCGCGGCGGCCGAGGGCTCGCCGTTCGTCAAGGCCGGCTGATGGAGCGCCCGAGAAGCAGCCGAAAGACCCGCCGATGACGACGCCGCTCCCTCATCTCGCCGACCCCTGGTGGCTGCTGCTCCTCGCCGCCCTGCCGCTCGTCGCCTGGCTGCACCACCGGCGCGGCGGCCTCGGCGCCCTCACCTACAGCCGGCTGCCGGCGGCCGGCGGCCGGGCCGCGGCAGGGGCGACAACGGCGGCGCGGCGCTCGCGGCGCGGGGCTCTCCGCCTCCACCTGCCGTTCTACGCCCGCCTGGCGGCGCTCGCCTGCCTGGTCTTCGCGCTCGCCCGGCCGCAGCTCGGCTACGCCTGGGAGCAGAGCCTCACCGAGGGGATCGACATCGCCGTCGTGCTCGACATCTCGGGCAGCATGGCGGCCGAGGACTTCCAGCCCGACAACCGCATCGGCGTCGCCAAGAGCGTGGTCAAAGATTTCGTCGACGGGCGCACCGGCGACCGCATCGCGCTCATCGTCTTCTCCGGCACCGCCATGGTGCGCGCGCCGCTCACCACCGACCACGTCATGCTCGACTCGCTGATCGACGCGGTCGACATCAACAGCCTGCCCGACGGCACGGCGATCGGAGTCGCCCTCGCCAACGCCGCGGCGCGCCTGAAGAACAGCCCGGCGAAGACCCGCGTCGCCCTCCTCGTCACCGACGGCGTCAACAACACCGGCGAGATCGACCCGATGTCGGCGGCGTCGCTCTGCGAGGGCCTCGGCATCCGCGTCTACACCATCGGCGTCGGCTCCTCCGGCCGCGTGCCGGTGCCCTGGCCGATGATCGACCCGGCGACCGGCCAGAAGGTGGTGCGGCGGATGCTGATGGACGTGCCGGTCGACGAGGTGCTGCTGAAGAAGATCGCCGGCAAGACCGGCGGCCGCTTCTACAAGGCGACCGACCGCGAGAGCATGCAGCGGATCTTCCACGAGATCGACCAGCTCGAGAAGACGCCGATGCAGGTCAAGCGCTACGTGCGCTACCGCGAGGCGGCGCCGCCCTTCCTGTGGGCGGGCCTCGCCTTCCTCCTCCTGCCGCTCGCCGCCGCCGCGGCGCGGGTGACGGCCGAGCCATGACCTTCGGCGCGCCGCACTTCCTCTGGCTCGCGCTCCTCGCCCCGGCGGTCGCAGCTCTCGCGGCATGGGCGTGGCGCCGGCGGCTGGCGGCGGATGCCGCCTGGGCGTCGCGCGGCCTCTGGGACCGCCTGCTGGCGGACTATCGGCCGCGCCGGCTGGCCCTCTCGGTGGCGCTCCTCGCCCTCGCCGTCCTCGGCGCCGCCCTCGCCCTCGCCCAGCCGCGCTGGGGGACGAGCCGCCAGAAGGTCGAGCGCCAGGGGGTCGACGTCGTCTTCGTCCTCGACTCCTCGCTCTCCATGGGCGCCTTCGACGCCCAGCCATCACGGCTCTATGTCGCCAAGGCGCTGGTGCGCCGCATGGCCGAGGCGATGCCGGGCAACCGCGTCGCCCTGGTGCAGGACGAGGGCGAGGGGATGGCGCTCACCCCGCTCACCCTCGA
This sequence comes from uncultured Acidobacteriota bacterium, assembly GCA_963755825.1. Taxonomy (GTDB): domain Bacteria; phylum Acidobacteriota; class Thermoanaerobaculia; order Multivoradales; family UBA5704; genus DATBQN01. Next base: position 1,211,625 of record CAVWLA010000003.1, read on the forward strand.
CGGCGCGGTCATCGACCTGCTGCTCGACACCGTCGAGCCCGGCTCGCTGCCGGACCCCGGCACGCAGATCGCCTCCGGTCTGGAGACCGCCCTCAAGCTCTTCGGCCAGGGAAGCGAGAAGCACCGCACCATCGTCCTCCTCTCCGACGGCGAGGACTGGGGCGGCGGCCTCGAGCGCGCCGCCGGCCGCCTCCACGACGAGGGGGTGGTGGTGCACGCGGTGGGGATCGGGACGCCGCAGGGGGCGCCGGTGCCGATCCCCGGCGCGGCCGGCGAGTTCAAGCACGACGAGAACGGCAAGATGGTGATCAGCCAGCTCCACGAGGAGATCCTGGAGGGGATCGCCCGCGCGACCGGCGGCGCCTACCTGCGGGCGACGAGCGCCGCCACCGATCCGGCGCCGATCCTGGCGCGGATCGAGAGCATGCAGAAGCGGACGCTGGAGAGCGACACGCTGGACACCCGCGAGGAGCGCTTCCAGTGGCCGCTCGCCGCCGCGGTCCTCGCTCTCCTCCTCTATCTCGCGGTGCCGCCGTTCGCGGCGTCGGATAAGCGGAGGACGGCGGGTTGAGCGGCCGGCTCGCCTCGACGCTCCTCGTCGCGGGGCTGTCGCTCCCCTTTTCCTGGCACCTGCCGCGGCCGCATCTGCCGGCGGCCGTCGAGCGCTGGCTCTACAACCCGCGCGAGCGGACGCAGAAGGCGATCGCCGCCGCCAAGCAGGGGCAGCAGGGGCGGCGGCAGGCGGTCGACGACCTCGACACCGCGCTGCGCCTGGCGCCGAACGACCCGCTCGTAAAGTACGACAGCGGCACCGCCCACCTGGCGGACGACGACGCGTCGAGCGCCGCCCATCTCCTCGAAGATGCCGCCCGCGGGCTCGGCCGCCAGGGCGACCTCGGCCGCGCCGCGGACGCCGACTTCAACTTGGGCAACGCCCACCTCTCCTCCCACGATGCCGCCGCCGCCGTCGAGGCCTACAAGCAGGCGCTCCGCGAGGCGCCGGGGAACGCCGACGCCAAATGGAACCTCGAGCTCGCCCTGAGCGAGCGCGAGAAGGAGCAGGCGCGCGCCCGCTCTCCCAAGGAGGGCAACCGCGGCGACCGCGGCGGCGGCCGCGACAACGGCCCCAAGGGCGGCGGCACCGAGCAGCCGGGCAGCCGCTCGCCGGGCGCCAACGGCGATCCCGGCAAGGGCCAGCCGCAGCCCGGCAGCCAGGGGCAGAAGCCCGGCGATCCGGGGCAGGGCGCGGCGCCCAGCGCCGGCCGCCAGCTGCAGCAGCCGCGCTTCCACGACCTCCCCGAGATGAATGCCGCTGAAGCCTCGACGATCCTCGAGTCGGTCGAGAACCTCGAGCGCCAGCAGCGCCGCGCGCAGGCGGCGGAGCACGCCCGCCGGCAGACCGGCAAGGTGAAGGACTGGTGAGCGCCGCGCCGGGACACCGCTCCGTCTTCCGCGGGCTCGCCGCGCTCGCCGGGATCTGCGGGCCGCTCCTCGCCGCCCTGCTGCTGCCGGCGCCGGCGGCGGCGGAGATCCAGATCTCGGCCGCCCTCTCGGCGGAGTCGGCGGGCGCCGGCGAGAGCGTCACCTATTCGATCCTCGCCGCCGGCGGCGGCTTCGACAGCCTCGCCTTCGAGCCCTCCATCCGCCTCGAGAACTTCGACTTCGTCGCCGGCCCCTTCATGGCCGAGCACGTCGAGTTCGTCAACGGTACGCTGTCGCGGAGCTACCGAGTCAGCTGGGAGCTGCGGCCGCACGCGCCGGGGAAGGCGCGCGTCCACGCCTCGATCCGCTTGAACGGCCAGGTGAAGGAGCTGCCGCTGCGCGAGCTCGCCGTCGCCGCGGCGGCGGACGCCGCGCCCGCGCCGCAGGCCCCCGGCGATCCCAACGCGGGCGCCGGTGCCCCCGGCGGCGGCGGCTCGGGCGAGGCGGACGACCCCTTCGGGCGGGTCTTCGGCAGCGACTCGCCTCTCCGCCGCTTCTTCGAGCCGCCGCGGCCGCGGCCGTCGACTCCGCTCGTCTTCCTGCGCGCCGAGGTGACGCCGCCCCACCCCTGGGTCGGCCAGCAGGCGCTGTGGACGCTCTATCTCTACACGCGCGAGGACATCAACGCCATCAACCAGGAGGGCGTGCCGTCGTTCCACGGCTTCTGGGCGAAGGAGGTGCCGCAGCCGCAGAACCTGCCGCACGACATGGTGGACGTCGACGGCCAGCGCTTCGCGCGCGTGCCGCTGATGCGCAAGGCGCTCTTCGCCCTCCACTCCGGGCCGATCGCGATCGACCCGGTCGAGGTCGAGCTGATGGTGCGCCCGCCGCAGAGCGGCTTCTGGGGGGCGACGCTCGACGCGCCGGAGCCGGTGCGGCTCCGCGCCCCGGCGGTCGTCGTCGACTCGCGGCCGCTGCCGGCGCCGCCGGCGGGCTTCGCGGGGGCGGTGGGGCGGGTGACGCTCCACGCGTCGCTGGCGCCGAGCGACCTCCGCCTGGGCGAGGCGGCGACCCTGACCGTCACCCTCGCCGGCGACGGCCACCTCTCCGGCGTCCCCGCTCCCGAGCTGGCGCTGCCCAGCGGCCTGAAGCTCCTGCCGCCCCAGCAGCAGGGCGAGGACGCGCTCGCCGGCACCACCGTCCGCGGCCAGCGGACCTGGAGCTTCGCGGTGATCCCCGAGCGCACCGGCAGCTACCGCTTCGCCGTGCCGCCGGTCCCCTATTTCGATCCGCAGAGCGGCGCCTACCGGCTCGCCAGCGCGACGCCCTTCGAGCTCACCGCCCGCTCCGCGCCGCCCCCATCCACCGCCGCGGCGCCGACGGCGATCTCCCGGGCGATCGCCGCGGCGACGCCGGGGCCGGCCGGCGGCAACCTTCTCGGGGGAGCGGCGTGGGAGCGGGCGCGCCGCGCCCTGCCGACCGTCCTCCCCTGGCTGCTCGCCCTGCCGCTCGGCGCCGCCGCCTTCGTCGCCCTGGCGCGGCGGCGCTCTCCCGCCGCCGTGCTCGCGGCGGCGGCGGCCGCCGGACCTGGCGCGGCCGGCGCCCGCGCCCGCGCCGAGGGCCACCTGGCGGCCGCCGCCGGCGAGGAGCGCCCCCGCCAGGTCGCCGTCGAGATCGAGGCGGCGGTGGGCGAGCTCCTCGGCGAGCGCTGGGGCGTGCCGGCGGCGACGCCGCCCCGCCAGTGGCGGGTGCTGGCGCTCGCCCGCGGCGCCGACGCCGACGTCGCGGCGGACCTCGGCCGGCTGGCCGACGACCTCCACTACCTGCGCTACGCCCCGCAGCTCTCGGCGATCGGCCCGCTCAAGGCCGAGGCGCTGGCGAGCGGCCGGCGGCTGCTGCGCCGCCTGCGCTGAGGCGCGGGCGGCGGCGGGACGCAGCCTCGGCTCGTCGTCGCGTCTTCTGCTATTCTGCGCAATGCCGAACGCCGAACCCGAGCCGCGGATCCCTCACGGGGGAGGAGTCGCCGATGGCACGCATGCCGCAGCACCGTCCATCAGCCGCCCGGCCGGGCCGGCCGTGAGCGACGCCCTGTCGCTGGCGCGGCAATCGGCAGCCGCGGCGGCCACGGCGGACGCGCCCACCGCGCCGGAGTCACCCGCCGGGCTGGCCGCCCTCGCTGACTTGGCTTCCGACACCGAGCGCGCCGAGGCGAGCCACGGCCTGCGGCTGAAGGCCGACTTCCACTGCCTCGACCACGTGCAGCTCGAGCGCTTCCTCGAGCGGCGCCGCGCCTTACCGCACTTCCCGCTCGAGCTCAGCCTGGCCGAGAACCTCGTCGAGGTGCTGCGCCGCGCCAACGGCTTCGTGCCCTCGGCCGCCGGCTCGATCCTCCTCGACAACCCCTCGGACAAGCAGGAGAACCGGCGCCAGAACATGCTCACCTTCATCGCCGCCTTCGGCGACAAGGCCGAGACCCTGCTCGGCCAGGCGATCCCTGCCGACCACGGCATCGCCGGCCGCGTCTACCTGACCGGCGAGGCCTACTCGACGCCCGACGCGCGCGAGGACCGCTTCTTCTACTCCGGGGTCGACGAGAAGACGAGCTACCACACCGAGTCGCTGATCGCGATCCCCATCCGCATCGAGCAGGAGGTCTGCGGCGTCCTCGAGCTGATCAACCGCCGTCAGGCGCCGTCCTACAGCGGCGAGGACCGCAACCTGCTGGAGATCTTCGCCGGCTACATCTCGATCTCCATCCAGAACGTGCTCGACGGCCGCCAGGCGCAGGAGATCGCCAAGCGCGACAACCTGACCGGCCTGTTCAACGATCGCTACCTGCACGTCGCCCTCGCCGACAGCCTGCGCCGCTGCCAGGAGGAGGAGGGGCTCGACCTCGCCATCCTCTTCCTCGACCTCGACTTCTTCAAGCGGGTCAACGACAGCCACGGCCACCTCGCCGGTAGCCAGGTGCTGCGCGAGGTCGGCCACATGCTGCGCCACCACGTCGCCGAGGCCGGCGGCATCCCCGCCCGCTACGGCGGCGACGAGTTCGTGCTGGTGATCCCGGGCATGGACCTCGAGGGCGCCGTCGACCTCGCCGAGGAGATCCGCAGCGAGGTGCTGTCGACGACGTTCTGCGCCGGGCCCGGCGAGATCCAGCCCGAGCCGCTCCACCTCAAAGGGCTCACCTGCTCGGTCGGCGTCGCCACCCTCAAGCGCCACCTCTCCGAGGAGCGCACGCTCGAGGAGCGCAAGAGCATGCTGCTGCGCCTCGCCGACTCGGCGATGTACGTCGCCAAGGAGACCGGCCGCAACCGTACCGCGATGGCCGGCGAGCCGGTGCGCCGCCGCGCGCCGCTCTTCTCCGGCTCGTCGCCGGGCCGCTGAGATCCGTACTGGTTCCGTCGGGAAGGGGCACCGTTGGGTCTCCTGCGGGCGGCCGCCTTCGGCCCCACCCGCCCTTCACGCCCTTCCAGGCGACCGTCCTCGGAGCCCAACGGTGCCAGCGACCCGAGGTCCCTTTCGTTGACCCGTCTTCCGGGCGGGTGCTACGATCCCGCGGCAGCGGCGCGGGGTGCCTTCCGCCGCTCCAACCCCCAACCATGGGAACCTCGACGAGAATCGCCCGGCGCAAGCCCTGCCCCGGGAGCCGCGCGAACCCTGGACCTCGAGTGGACGGGCGCCGACCATGAGCAAGCGACACAAGATCGTCATCGCCGGAGCCGGCGGCATGGGGAGCGCCGTCGCCCTCCTCCTCCGCGAGCTCGGGGACTTCGACGCCGACGTCTATCTGGGGGACGCCAACCTGGCGCGGGCGCGGAACGCCGCCGCCTGGGTGCGCGAGGGCTCGGCGCGCACCTGCGGCGTCGAGGCCTTCGCCCTCCCCGCCGAGGGCTCGAGCCCGAGTTCGAGCGCGTCCTCGAGGGCGGCGATCTCCTCCTCGACTGCCTGCCGGGCAGCGAGGCGCCGCGGCTCGCCCGCCTGGCGCGCCGCCACCACCTGCACTACGCGAACTTGACCGAGCACGTGCGCGAGACGGAGGAGGTCGAGGCGATCGCCGCCGGCTCGCCGCAGGGATTCCTGCTGCAGACCGGCCTGGCGCCGGGCTTCGTCGACGTTCTCGCCAACAGCCTCTTCGAGCGCTTCTGCGAGGAGAACGGGGTGAGCGAGGTCGACACCCTCTCGATGCGGGTCGGCGCCTTGACCACCACCGCCCATCCGCCGCACTACTACGGCTTCACCTGGAGCTCGATCGGCGTCGCCGTCGAGTACGTCGAGCCGGCGACGGTGATCCGCGACTTCGAGCGCACCACCCGCCCCTCGCTCTCCGACCGCGAGCCGATCGTCATCCAGGGGGTGCGCTACGAGGAGGCGCTCACCTCGGGCGGCGCCGCCGATCTGCCGGCCGTGCTCGCCGGGCGGGTGCGGCACCTCGACTACAAGACCCTGCGCTACCCCGGCCACTACGAGTGGGTGCAGCAGCTCCTCGCCGCCGCCCCCGCCGGCGTCGACCGCGCCGAGTACCTGCAGCGGGCGATGGAGCGCGCCGTGCCGCTCATCGAGGACGACCTGGTGATCATCTACTCGGCGGTCGAGGGGCGCGGCGCCGACGGCGCTCTCCGCCGTCTCGAGAGCTCGTTCCGCATCGAGCCGATCACCGTCGGCGCCCGCAAGCTCAAGGCGATCCAGGCGACCACCGCCGCCGGCCTCGCCGAGTCGGCGCGCCTCCTCCTCGGCGGCGAGATCGCCGGCGTCTGCCAGCAGAGCCAGATCGACGCCGCGAAGTTCATGGCCGGGCCGTTCGTCGGCACCATCTACCTGGGCAACGCCGTCGCGGCGCGCACCGGGGCGATGCCGGTGGCGGGGATGGCCGCGATCCACGCATGACCTCCGCGGGGGCTCCCGGCCCACCGCCCGAGCGGCCATCCGGGCACCAGCATCGGGACTCCGACGCCGACCGGCGCGCCTACATCCTCGCCGCCCAGGAGCACTGCGACCACTACCTCACCCCGATCGCCGACCCGGCGGGAAGATCGGTGCTGGTGGCGGGGGTCGGCGCCGGCACCGAGATGCTCTGGTGCCTCCGCCACGGCGCCCGCGAGGTGGTCGGCCTCGACATCGCGCCGCAGGGCGCCGAGGCGCTCGAGGCGGCGCTCGCCGAGCTCGGGATCTCTGATCCGGCGCCGCACTCGATCCGTCACCTGGCGATCGAGGACGCCGGCGCCGCCGTGCTCGGCCGCCGCTTCGACCTCGTGCTGTCGAACAACGTCTTCGAGCATCTGCCCCAGATCGAGCGCGCCATGGCCGTCTGCGCCGACCTGGTCGAGCCGGTGACCGGCCGCATCGCCATCTTCACCGATCCGCTCTACTACTCCTCGGCCGGCTCGCACCTGCCGGTCGAGCCCTGGGAGCACCTGTGGGGCGAGCCGGAGGCCACCCGCGCGCGGCTGCTCGACGGCGCGCTCCCCGCCGGCCACCCGCTCCACCGGCTCGACCTCCCCGACTACCTCGATCGCGAGATCTCGCTCAACCGCATGCGGCTCGCGGACTTCCTCGCCGCCATCCGCAAGGCAGGCCTGGTGATCGCCGGCTTCACCATCCTCCCCGACCGCAACCTCGGCCGCCTCGGCGACTACAGCGAGCGGCTGGCGGACGTGCGCCGGCGCGCCGACCTCTCGCTCACCGACCTCGCGATCGAAGGGCTGGCGGTCGAGCTGGTGCGGCTGGAGGTCGACGGCAGGTCGCCGGAGGGCGCGGCGGCGCTTTCGGCGGTGCTCGAGCCCCTCGCCGACCTGCGGCGGGCACGCCACGCGGCGGAGGTGGCGGCGGAGCTCGCGGCCGAACGCCAGCGCGCCGACGACGCCACCCGCACCCTCGGCGCCGCGCTCGCCGACGAGCGGGCGCGGAGCGCCGACCTCGCCGCCGGCCTCGCCGAGGTGCAGGCGGTGCTGCGCAAGGTCGAGGCGAGCGCCAGCTTCCGCCTCGGCCGCCTGCTGACCGCTCCGGCACGCTTCCTCCGCCGCCGCCGTCCCGGCTGATCCCCCACAGAGTTCTCGCCGTTGTCAAGCTCTCCGCGGGCATGAAAGCTGCCTGGGGCGCGCTCTGCCCGCGAGGGCGTGTGGAAAAGCCAAATCGGCCGCCGCCGGAGCCCCCCGGCGGCCGCCACGGCGCGTGGAAATTCCTTCAAACAATTGACACCAAATGGTTTAACTCGACTGCACAAAAATCTGTTCAAAGAGGTTCAAAACGCTCTCCCGCTGTGGCTTCCGTGTGACATATCGCCGCTTTCCAACAGGGTTTTCCGCAGCGCCTGTGGAGATCCTCGGCGCGCCCCGAAAGCGCGCAGCGGCTGCGCAGGGAGCTGCTCACTTCAACCGCGGATTCAACCGGGCGAGGTCCAACCGGCCACTCGAAGACGGGTCACCGGCTGCAGCCGGCGGCGGCGAAGACCTCGGGCGAGGTGCTCGCGAGGGTGGCCGCCGAGGGCAGGTCGATCGCCTGCGCGGCGGCGAGGCGGACCTCGACGAGCGGCCAGCGCGCCGGCCAGGGGAGGCGGCGGAAGGCGTGGGGCGAGAGGCCGTAGGCGGGGTCCTCGTCGATGCCGAGGGCGAGCCAGCCGCGGCCGCCATCGTCCGCCGGCAGGTTGGCGACGCGGCCGGCGAGCGCCAGGCGCCAGCCGCGATCGATCCCCGGCTCGCGGTCGAGGAGATCGACCGCCGCGGCGAGGAGCTCGCGGTGGCCGCCCCAGAAGGTCGCCGCGGCGAGCCGCGGCTCGGCGGCGAGAGCGCGGGCGGCGAGCGCCGGCGACGACGACTCGTCGGGCGACGAGACGGCGAGGAGGAAGGGCGCGAAGGGCGACAGCGGATCGAGGGCGCAGGCGCGGCGCAGGGCGTCCGGCGCCCACGGCCGCCCCGCCCGCAGCCCCTGCGCCCCCGCCTGCAGCCAGAGCGGCGCCACGCGGTCGGCGCGCGCCGCGGCCCGCCGCGCGCCGATCGCGGCGGGCACCGCGGCCGGGCCGACCTGCTGCCAATCGAGGGCGGCGAGGCGCGCGCGGTAGAGCGGGAAGGCAGGATCGAGGGCAACGGCGCGCTCGAGCGCGCGGCGGGCCGCGGCGGGGTCGGGGGCGTACGCCGCCCGCTCGTAGGCGCGCTCGGCGGCGACGAGCGGGTAGCCGAGGGCGAGAGCGAGGAGAGCCCAGAGGGCGGGCGCGGCGCGTTCCGCGGCCGGCCGGCGCACCGGCTCGGCCGGTTCGCCGCCGGCGAGCGCGCCGCCGGCGGCGAGCGCGGCGGCGAGCGGCAGGGCGGCCACCGCGACGGCGGCGCTCCCCAGGGCGACGACGGCGCCGCCGGCGAGGCCGCAGAGGGCGGCGGCGCCGAGCGCGCGGTCGGCCGGCTCCAGGTGACTGGACAGCTCGGCGAGCCGGCGCCGGGCGAAGAGGGCGGCGATGGCCGCGGCGAGGAGGAGGCCCGGGGCGCCGAGCTCGTAGGCGAGCTGCAGCGGCAGGGAGTGGAGATCGGGCACGATCTCCCCCGGCGGATCGACGGCGGGGAGCGGCGCCAGGAAGCGCGCGATCGTCCAGGGCGTGGCGCCCGGCCCCCAGCCGAGCGCCGGCCGGGCGAGGAATCCCCGCCAGCCGGCGCGGTAGTAGACGGCGCGGGTGGCGGCGGAGGGATCGCGCCGGGCGAGCAGATCGCCGACGCGCCGGGCCTGGAGCCCGGCTCCCGCGAGAGCCAGCGCGACCAGGAGACCGAGGCCGGCGAGCGCCCGGCGGCGATACTCGATCGGGCGGCCGCCGCCGGCGCGCTCGCCGTCCACCAGATCCCGGCTCCGGCGGGCGGCGGCCAGCGCCCAGCCGACGGCCAGCGCCGCCTCGACGGCCACCGCGGCGAGGCCGAGGAGCGAGCGGCTGGCGAGGATGGCGAGGAGGGCGCAGAGGCCGGCCCCCCGGCCCAGCCAGCGCCATCTCCCCGCCTCGCGCGCCGGCAGCAGGGCGAGCGGCAGGAGGAGGACGAGCCAGGCGGCGAGCAGGTTGTGCTGACCGAGAGGGAGCGCCGGCCTGCCGGCGAAGCCGCCTTGAATAACCGCCGCGAAGCCGCCGCCGGCGAGCGCCGCGATGCTGCCGCCGAGAGCCACCGCGCCAACCACCGCGGCGAGCGCCCGCAGGCCGCGCCGCCGGGCCGCATCGCTCGCCCAGCAGCGGCCGACCGCGGCGGGGAGGGCGAGGAAGGCGGGGAGCAGGAGGAGCCCCACGCGGCCGGCCCGCGGCGCCGGCGAGGCCCAGGCGCTCGCCGCCGCGGCGAGCCAGAGCGCCGGCGGCAGCAGGCGGCCGGCGCGGCCGAGCCGTAGCGGATCGGGGAGGGGGACCCCGGCCGCGAGGAGGGCGGCGAAGAGGGCGCCGGCCGCCGCCGCCGCGCCCGCCGCGGTGGCGCCGCCCGAGAGCGTGCCGCACCAGGCGCCGAAGAGGGCGGCGAGGAGGGCCGGCAGCAGCGCGAGGAGGGCGGCCATCGACGGCCGATTGTACGCGGCGGCCGGCGGCAGTCGGTGGCGTCCTCCGCGCGGCTTGACCGGTGCGGTATCCTTAGCGCTCCGCGGCCTTTGCCGTCTCGACCTCCCCTCGCCGGCCCCCCGCCCGCGGCGTCTCGCCGCTCGGTCGGCCCCCGGCGGGAGAGCTTCGAGGCCGCCGAGAGCGCCGCACGGATCCCGCGGGCGGCGGCCGCCGCCGCCGTCCAACCGAACCGAGATCGCCTGGGAGAGAGCCCCGAGGAGAGATGCAGATGCCCGTAGCAGTGGAGAGCATGGCCGCGAAGACCCTGGAGGCGCTCGGCCTCGAGGCCGAGAATCCCGGCGCCTTCGACGGCGAATGGATCGACACCCACGGGGAGCGGATCGAATCGCTCAACCCGGCGACCGGCGAGCCGCTCGCCGCCGTCCGCCTGGCGACGTCCGAGGACTACGAGCGGGTCGCCCGCTCGAGCGTCGCCGCCTTCGAGGCCTGGCGCACCTGGCCGGCGCCGCTCCGCGGCGAGGTGGTGCGCCAGCTCGGCGACGAGCTCCGCCGGCACAAGGAGGAGCTCGGCCGCCTGGTCACCCTCGAGGTGGGCAAGATCCTCTCCGAGGGCCGCGGCGAGGTGCAGGAGATGATCGACATGGCGGACCTCGCGGTCGGCATGTCGCGCCAGCTCTACGGCAAGAGCATGCACTCCGAGCGGCCGCACCACCGCATGTACGAGCAGTGGCACCCGCTGGGGCCGGTCGGCATCATCACCGCCTTCAACTTCCCCGTCGCCGTCTGGGCCTGGAACGCCATGGTGGCCGCGGTGTGCGGCGACTCGATGATCTGGAAGCCGTCGCACCAGGCGCCGCTCTGCGCCCTCGCCGTCACCCGCATCGCCCAGCGCGTCCTCGCCGCCGCCGGCGCGCCGCCGATCTTCAACCTGGTGATGGGCGGCCGCACGGGAGTCGGCGAGCGGCTGGTCGCCGACCGCCGCTTCCCGCTCATCTCGGCGACCGGCTCCGGCCGCATGGGCCGCGAGATCGGCAAGGTGGCGGCCGACCGCTTCGGCCGCACCCTCCTCGAGCTCGGCGGCAACAACGGCATCGTGGTGATGGACGACGCCGACCTCGACCTCGCCTTCCGCGCCGTGCTCTTCGCCGCCGTCGGCACCGCCGGGCAGCGCTGCACGACCACCCGCCGCCTCTTCCTGCAGCGCGGCATCGCCGCCGAGATGAAGAGCCGGCTGGTCGCCGCCTACCGCTCGATCTCGATCGGCGACCCGGCGGCGGCCGGCACCCTGATGGGGCCGCTCATCGACCGCACGGCGGTCGACAACATGATGAAGGCGCTGGCGCGGATCGAGGCCGAGGGCGGCCGCATCCTCTACGGCGGCCACGCCCTCGAGCGGCCCGGATTCTTCGTCGAGCCGACCTTGGCCGAGGCGCACGCCGGCATGCCGATCACCTGCGACGAGACCTTCGCGCCGATCCTCTACCTCTTCGAGTTCGACGACCTCGACGAGGCGATCCGCATCCACAACGACGTGCCGCAGGGGCTCTCCTCGGCGATTTTCACCCTCAACATGCGGCACGCCGAGCGCTTCCTCGCCGCCACCGGCAGCGACTGCGGCATCGCCAACGTCAACATCGGCACCTCCGGCGCCGAGATCGGCGGCGCCTTCGGCGGCGAGAAGGAGACCGGCGGCGGGCGCGAGGCGGGCTCCGACTCCTGGAAGGCCTACATGCGCCGGCAGACCTGCACCATCAACTGGGGGACCGAGCTGCCGCTCGCCCAGGGCGTCGAGTTCAAGACCGGCGCCTGATCGACCCTCGCTCCGACCGGCGGGCGCCTCCGGCGCCTGCCGGGCCGCCCCGGCTCCTCTCGTTAGACGATCACCCGCAGCGCCCCCGGCAGCGCCTCGATCTCGACCGCCTCGCCGGCCGCCATGGCGCGGATCGGCTCGCCGCCGCCGTAGAGCGTCATGGCCCGGTCGAGCGTGATCGACGCCCGCCGGGTGCGCACGATGGAGACCGCCGGGTGGCCGACGTGGCTGCCGGTATAGACCTTGGGGAAGATGCCGAGGAGCACCGGCCGCGAGACCTCGCGCACGAAGACGAGGTCGAGGAGGCCGTCGTCGATCACCGCGTCGGGAGCGATCCGCATCCCGCCGCCGAAGCGGGGGAGGTTGGCGGCGACGACGAACATCGCCCGCCCGGAGAACGTCCCCTGGTCGTGCTCGACCCGCATCGCCGGCGGCTTGAAGGTCGCCAGGGTGTGGATGACGGCGTAGGGGTAGACGAGCGGTCCGCGCAGGTACTTGACCCGGTTGGCGAAGCCGGTCGTCTCGCTGTCGAAGCCGACGCCGACATAGCCGACGGCGAGGCTCTCCGTCCCGCCGACTCTCACCAGGTCGATGGCGCGGACCGCGCCGGAGAGCGCCCGCGCCACCGCCGGCTCGAGCTCCGGCGGCACGCCGAGGGTCCCGGCGAGGTCGTTGCCGGTGCCGAGCGGGACGATGCCCAGGGCGCACGGGGTGCCGGCGATCCCCTGCGCGGCGTACTGCATGGTGCCGTCGCCGCCGGCGACGACGAGGCGGAGGACGCCGTCCTCGGCGGCCCGCCGGGCGAGGACGGTCAGGTCGGCGGCGCTCTGGCTCATCGCGAGGCCCGCCCCGGCGCGCGAGGCGAGGATGCGGAGCCGATGGATGTGCGATCCACCGCTGCCGCGGCCGGCGGCCGGGTTGACCAGGAAGCGGATCATGGCGAGGAGCGGGCGGAAGCGATTCTACGGCAGGCCGTAGAATCCCGGCATGCCGAAGCCACGCATCCAGATCCTCGTCTGCACCAACGAGCGCGAGCCGCCGTCGGCCGGAGGCTCCAAGAAGCCCTCCTGCGGCCCGCGCGGCGCCATGGACGTCTACCACTCCTTCAAGGATCGCGTGAAGGAGCTGGGGATCCGCGACCAGGTGATGGTCATCCGCACCGGCTGCTTGAAACACTGCAGCCAGGGGATCACCGTCGCCGTCTGGCCCTACAACCTCTGGTACCGGCGGGTCACCGTCGCCGACGTCGAGGAGATCCTGCAGACGAGCGTCGTCGGCGAAGGCCGCGAGGTCGAGCGCCTGCGCATGCCCGACGTCCCGTGGGAGTGAAACACTCTCCAGCTCCCCGGCGTAGCGTCTAGGCGGACGGCTCGCGGATCACGGCGCAGTGCGCCGAGGCTCCGATTGCGCGACGCTCGGCTCGCCGGTTCGATGAGCGCCGCATGAGCGCTCGATGAGCGCCGGGTGAGCCGTCGCAAAAAGGGTGCTCCGGCGCCGATCCGGCACCGCCGGCCCGCTTCGACCTCGCTATGCTAGGACAGCATCTCGGCCGGAGCAGGCGAGCCGAGGACCGGCCGGAGAGCAGATCCGGCCGAGCGGGGAGGCCGACCATGAAGACGTCGAGCGTCGAGAGCAGGCGGCAGACCGAGGAGCCCGGCGGGCTCCAGCCAGTGCCCAACACGGGTCATGAGGCGCCGGAAGGCGCGGCGGACGGAGGGGCGGAGCCGATCGCCCTCTGCTTCGCCGACTTCGAGCTGCGGCTCGACAGCGGCGAGCTGTGGAAGGCCGGCGCGGCCATCAAGCTCCAGCCGCGCCCGGCGCGGGTGCTCGAGATGCTGGCGCGCCGCGCCGGCGAGGTGGTGTCGCGCGAGGAGCTGCGCAGCGCGGTGTGGGGGGAGGAGACCTACGTCGACTTCGACCTGGCGCTCAACTTCTGCATCCGCCGCATCCGCGGCGCTCTCGGCGACTCGGCCGAGGAGCCGCGCTTCGTCGCCACCATCCCGCGCCGCGGCTACCGCTTCCTGGCACCGGTCGAGGCGGTGCGTCACGCGGCCCACCTGCCCCTCGCACCGGAGGCGCCGCCGGCGCCCGCCGCCGCGGAGCCACCGCCGGATCTGCGCCGCCGCAGCCGGCTGCGCTATCTCGCCGCTGCCGGCATCGGCTTCCTCGCCCTCGCCCTCTCGCCGGCGGAGACGCCGCCGTCGGCGCATCGCTACCCGCCCGCCGCGATCAAGGCCTACCTCCACGGGCGCGACCTCGAGGACCACGGCGCCACCACCGACGCCATCGGCGCCTACCAGGAGGCGACCATCCTGGCGCCCGACTTCGCGCCCGCCTACGCCAGCCTCGGCGAAGAGCTGCTCAACCTGCAGCGGCCGGCGAGCGATGGGCTCTCCGCCATCGAGTCCGTCGTCCACCGGGCGCTGGTGCTCGATCCCGCGCTCCCCCTGGCGCACCTCGACCTCGCCACCAGCCGCTTCCTCTACCGCTACGACTGGAAGGGGGCGGAGGCGGAGTTTCGCACCACCCTCCGCCTCGAGCCCGGCAACGCCGACGCGCGGTTCTCCTACGCCGTCTTCCTCGCCGCGCGAGGGCGCCGCGACGAGGCGCTCCGCGAGGCGGAGAAGGCCCGCTGGCTGGCGCCGAGCGCCGTCCCCGACCGCTCGGACTATGCCTGGTTCTACTACCTGCTGCGGCGCTTCGACGACGCCACGGAGCAGGCGCGGCGCACGCTCGAGATGCCGGCGAGCACGCAGCCGCTGCCGGCGAAGACCTTCGCGGATTTCTGGGCCGACCACGTCATCCTGCTCACCGCGCTCGCCCGCGGCGACCGCGCGGCGGCGCTCGCTGCGGCGCAGGACGTCGAGCAGCGCAGCGGCCATCTGCCCCTGGCGCGCCTCGACGAGTTCTGGCAGCGCCAGGAGCGCCGCCGGTACCAATTCCAGACCCCGTTCCTCTGGTATGAGCCGCTGGTGGAGATCGAGAGGAAGGAGCCGGACCGCGCCATCGACCTGCTGCTCCGCCAGTGCCGGGATCGCTCGAGCCTGATGATCCCCTTCCTGCAGGTCGATCCGCTCTACGACTCGCTGCGCCGCCAGCCCCGCTTCGCCGAGGTGCTGCGCTGCGCCCACCTGGAGGATCCGGAGAGCGTTGCCGCCGCCCTGCCGCCGGGCGCCGAGGCCGCCGCGCCCGGCCCGGCCCTGCAGGCCGACCTCGGCGAGCCGCCGCTCAGGCGATGATCGGCAGGAGGGCAGGCGCCGCGGGCAGCTTCTCGGGCGGCTTCTCAGGCAGGGCGGGCACCATGTCGCGGTTGGCCGGCGTCACCGCGTGGCGATACCGCCGCGCCAGGTCGGCGGTCTCCTCGCGCGTCACCAGCCGCTCGTAGAGGTTGGTGCGCTGGCGCGGCACGTAGCCGGCCGCCGAGATGAGGTGCTCCATCTCGGCCTGGCTCATGCGGTAGGCCGTCCCCGCCGAGGCGACGACGTTCTCCTCGATCATGATCGAGCCCATGTCGTCGGCGCCGAAGGAGAGGGCGAGCTGGCCGATCTTCTTGCCCTGGGTGACCCAGCTGGTCTGGAAGTGGACGATGTTGTCGAGGAAGAGGCGCGACACGGCGAGCGTCCGCAGGTATTCCTCGGCGTAGGTCTCCGGCACGTCCTGCATGTCGGTGTGGTCGTGCTGAAAGGTCCACGAGATGAAGGCGGTGAAGCCGCCGGTCTCGTCCTGCAGGTCGCGCACGCGCTGGAAGTGCTCGACCCGCGCGGCGATCTCCTCGCCCATGCCGTACATCATCGTCGCCGAGGTGCGCAGGCCGTTGCGGTGCGCCTGGCGCATGACGTCGATCCACTCCTCCGCCGAGCACTTCGGGTAGGCGAGCACCTCGCGGCGGATGTCGTCCGAGAGCACCTCGGCGCCGCCGCCGGGGATCGACTGCAGGCCGGCGGCCTTCAACCGCGCGATCACCTCATAGAAGCTCAGCCGCTCCTTGCGGGCGATGAACTTGATCTCCGGCGGCGAGAAGGCGTGCAGATGGATCGCCGGATAGCGCTCCTTGAGGTAGCGCAGCAGATCCTCGTAGTAGGTGATCGGGAGGTCCGGGTGGACGCCCCCCTGCATGAGGATGCCGGTGCCGTTGAGGGCCAGGGTCTCCTCGACCTTGCGGCCGATCTCCTCGAACGGCAGGAGATAGCCCTCTGGGTCGCCGGGGGCGCGGTAGAAGGCGCAGAAGCGGCACTTGTAGACGCAGATGTTGGTGTAGTTGATGTTGCGGTCGACGTTGTAGGTGGCGACCGCGGGGTCGTTCGAGCGGTCGCGGACGGCGTGGGCGGCGAGGCCGAGCTCGAGGAGATCGCCGTCGAGGAGGAGGGTATGGGCATCGCCGGCCGAGATCCGGCGGCCGGCCAGGGCGTCGTCGAGGATCGCGGGAACGGATCGTCCCGATGGCTCGGTGTTCATAGCACCTACCTTTATATGGGAACAGGGGGCGGTGGGCAAGGCGCGGGGCCGCTCGCCGCGCCGCGCTCCACGGCCCGCCGGCCCTGGGGCGAGCTCGGACCGGGCAGCCGTCGCCTCGCCTCTCGAACCGCCCAAGATTCCCAACCTCCCCCGCGAAAGGAGCGTTTCATGACCCGACTCTCCCGGCTCTCCCGCCGGCCCGCGCCGCTCGCCATCGCTCTCACCCTGCTCGCCGGCCTCGGCCTGACAAGCCTCGCCGGCGCCGCCGCGGCGCAGGTGGCGACCGCCCCGTCGTCGCCGGTCATCGGCTCGTCCAATACCGCCACCGCCGATCCGCCGATCCCGCGGCCCCACACCACTCCCTGCACGGTGCAGCTCTTCTCCAACCAGACCTTCGCCGACTTCTCGCCCAAGGCGTTCACCTACGCGCCGCCGGCGGCCTGTCCGGGGCCGTGGGCGAAGGTCGTCCTGGTCGCCGACTTCTCCGTCTCGGCCGGGCGCCAGTTCGACCGCACGGCGCAGATCGCCATCGGCCATGCCAACGTCTACTACGGCACCACGCCCGAGCCGTCGTCGGCGCTCAGCCCCAGCTGGCACGTCGAGCGCGACCTCACCGACTACAGCGCGCTCCTCAGCACCGCGCAGAGCGGCGATGCCAACATCGGCAACCTCGTCGACTCGACCTACACCGGCATCATCACGGGGAGCGCCAAGCTGCAGCTCTACCCCGCCTCGCTCGTCGAGCCGGCGCCGCGGTCGGCGGACGCCGTGCTGCCGCTCTCCGACGCCGCCGGCGGCGCCGCCCTCCTCGCCTCGACGGCCGACGTCCTGGCGCCGACCTTCAACCTCCCCACCAACGTCGAGGCCGCCTACCTCGACCTGGTGACGCAGAGCCAGTCGAACGACGAGTTCTGGTACACCTGCGTGCCGGACGACGTCGCCGGCGAGCTCTTCAGCTGCGGCGGCACGTCGCTCCGCGAGGCCGAGGTGACGATCGACGGCCAGCCGGCCGGCGTCGCCCCGGTCTACCCCTGGATCTTCACCGGCGGCATCGATCCCTTCCTCTGGCGGCCGATCCCGGGCGTGCAGACGCTCAACTTCCTCCCCTACCGCGTCGACCTCACCCCCTTCGCCGGCGTGCTCAGCAACGGCCGGCCGCACCAGGTGGGGGTCGCCGTCTTCAACGCCGACAACTACTTCCTCGTCGCCGGCTCTCTCCTCCTCTATCTCGACCATGGCGCCGGCCACGTCACCGGCGCGGTGACCCAGAACACCCTCGCCGCCGTGCCGCAGCCGACCATCGCGGAGAACCTGACGACCGCCTCCGACGGCTCGATCACCGGCACCGTCACCACGCAGTCGGCGCGCCATTTCACCATCGCCGGCTACGTGCGGACCTCGCACGGCCGCGTCGACACCACCGTCCGCCAGGCGATCGATTTCTCCAATCGCCAGCGGTTCGTCGTCGCGGCGACGCAGTATGTGCAGGACATCACGCAGGCGACGACGGTCTCGTCGGTCACCACGACGAGCGACGGCATCGCCTCATCGCTGACCGCGAAGCAGCTCTCCTACCCGCTCACCCTCGACATCTCGATCGTCGCCAACGCCGACGGCTCGAGCGCCCAGACGACCACCGTCGACCAGCGGTTCGACAGCCAGGACGCCCGCCTGGGCCTCTTCCTGCCCAGCCTCAACACGCTGTCGAACGCCGTCGCGACCACCGACACGCTGCTCTTCGACGCCTCAGGCAACTTGACCGGAACTGCGAACCGCAGCAGCTCGCAGAGCTATCGGTCGGCGGGGACCGCCGGCTGCTACAGCCGCTCGCTCGCCTCGGCCAGCGGCGCGCTCACCTCCGTCACCAACGGAGCGGGCTGCCCCGGCCACTGACGATCCGATCCGAGGGGGCGGGCGCCACCGCGAACTTCCAGGCGCCGCCCGCCCGCCTCGCCGCTCACCGATTTCCCCCGCCGATTTGCCCCTCGACCCGGGTTTTGTCAAGCTCCGGAGGTCTTGCAAGACCTCCGGCTGCTCATCCAGTCGCGCTATCCGATCCTCTACGTCGAGACCTACGACGAGGAGCGGCTCGCCGAGCGCCTGGCGCGGATCGCCCGCGAGCTCGGCCTGCCCTTCTACGGCTGGTCGGCGACGCGGGGTCTCGAGCGCCTGAGCGCCGAGCACCCCGCAGAGCACCCTGGCGAGCAGCCGAGCGCCGAGATCACGCTGCCGCCGGCGGGCGAGCCGGCGGACAGCCGCCAGCCGCTCAAGCTGCTGGAGAGGATCCGCGCCCAGGCGGCCGCCCGCGGCCACCGCCTCCCGGCCCTCTACCTGCTGCGCGACTTCCATCCCTACCTCGCGGAGCCGGCCGTGGTCCGCGCCCTCCGCGAGCTCGCCCAAGAGCACGTCGGCGAGCAGCACCTCGGCAGCCTGACGACGATCGTCCTCTGCTCGCCGGCGCTCGACATGCCGCTCGAGCTGCGCAAGGTGGCGGCCCGCTTCGTCCTCCGCCTTCCCGACGAAGAGGAGCTGGCGCAGACCATCATCGAGACCTTCCGCGAGCTCAAGCGCAGCCACGACGTGCGCTACGGCCTGCGCGAGCCGGAGCTGCGCCAGATGGCCCAGAGCCTGCGCGGCCTGACGCTCCCCGAGGTCCGCCGGCTGGTGACGCTGCGCACCCTCTGCGACGGCGCGCTCGACGCCTCCGACCTGCCGGCGATCGCCGCCGCCAAGCAGGAGGACGTCGAGTCGTCGGGCCTCCTCGAGCTCTGCCCGGCGAGCGACGAGATCGCGCCGCTCGGCGGCCTCACCCATCTCAAGGCCTGGCTCCGCCGCTTCGCCGCCGGCTTCTCCGACCGCGCCCGCGACCTCGGCCTGCCGCCGCCGCGCGGCGTGCTGCTCACCGGCGTCCAGGGATGCGGCAAGAGCCTGGCGGCGAAGACCATCGCCCGCACCTGGGGGCTGCCGCTCGCCCGCCTCGACCCCGGCCGCCTGCTCGACAAGTACATCGGCGAGTCGGAGAAGAACCTGCGCCGCGCGCTCGCCTCGGCGGAGGCGCTGGCGCCGATGGTCCTCTGGATCGACGAGATCGAGAAGGCCTTCGCCGGCGGCGGCGGCGAGGCGGACGCCGGGCTCTCGCGGCGCCTGCTCGGCGGCTTCCTCACCTGGATGCAGGAGCACCGCGGCGCCGTCTTCCTCGCCGCGACGGCGAACGACGTCTCGGCGGTGCCGCCGGAGCTGCTGCGCAAGGGGCGCTTCGACGAGATCTTCTTCGTCGACCTCCCCGCGGCGCCCGAGCGCCGCGAGATCTTCGCCATCCACTTGCGCCTGCGCCATCAGGACCCGGCGGCCTTCGACCTCGACCGCCTGGCGGCGGCGGCGGTGGGCTGGAGCGGCGCCGAGATCGAGCAGGCGCTCGTCGCCGCCCTCTACGGCATGCTCGCCGAGGGGGGCAGCGAGCTCACCACCGACCGGCTGCTCGCCGAGATCGACGGCGGCGTGCCGCTCTCGCGCTCGCGGCAGGAGGAGGTGGCGGAGCTGCGGGAGATGGCGCGCGAGAGGTTCGTGGCGGCGGGGTGACGAAGGGCCTCGCGCGGGAGCGGCCCGACCCCGCCGGGTGGTAGTCTTTGCGCAGGAGGACCGCCCATGAAGCTGCTGGTGAACGGCCAAGCCCATGAGGTTTCCGTCCCCGAGGACATGCCTCTCCTCTGGGTCCTGCGCGACGTGATCGGTCTGACCGGCACGAAGTTCGGCTGCGGCATGGCGCAGTGCGGCGCCTGCACGGTGCTGGTCGACGGCCAGCCCGTCCGCTCGTGCGTGCGGCCCGCCGCCGCCGTCGAGGGCCGCGCCGTGACCACCATCGAGGGGCTGAGCGCGCACGGCGATCACCCGGTCCAGCTCGCCTGGACCGAGATCGACGTCCCGCAGTGCGGCTACTGCCAGTCCGGGCAGATCATGGCGGCGACCGCGCTCCTCAAGGTCAAGCCGCAGCCCACCGACGCCGACATCGACGCCGCCATGGCGGGGAACCTCTGCCGCTGCGGAACCTACCAGCGCATCCGCGCCGGCGTGCACCGCGCCGCCGCGCTGATGGCGCACCCGGCGGGGAGCTGAGCCGTGGCGACGACGATCGATCTCTCGCGGCGCTCCTTCCTCAAGACCTCCTCGCTCGCCGGCGGCGCCCTGGTGGTCGGCTTCTTCCTGCCGCCGACGGCGCGGCGCGCCCTGGCGCAGGGTGCGCCCGAGGCGGCGCCCGCCGCACTCCCCAACGCCAACGCCTTCGTGCGCATCGCGACCGACGAGAGCGTCACCGTCCTCCTCGCCCACTCCGAGATGGGCCAGGGAATCTGGACGACGCTCCCCATGCTGGTGAACGAGGAGCTCGACGCCGACTGGAGCCGCATCCGGGTCGAGCACGCGCCCGCGGCGCCGGTCTATCGCCACGCCGTCTTCCCCGTCCAGATGACCGGCGGCTCGACGACGACCTGGTCCGAGCTCGACCGCTACCGCCAGGTCGGCGCCGTGGCGCGCAGCCTCCTCGTGCAGGCTGCGGCAGCGGAGTGGAAGGTGGCGCCGGGCGACTGCCGCACGGAGCGCGGCTGGGTCGTCTGCGGCGCGCGGCGCGCCAGCTACGGCTCGCTCGCCGCGGCGGCCGCGGCGCTGCCGCCGCCGGCGAGCGTCGCCTTGAAGCCCGCCGCGGAGTGGAAGGTGATCGGCAAGCCGACCCGCCGCCTCGACACCCCCGAGAAGGTCACCGGCCGGGCGCAGTTCGGCCTCGACGTGCACCTGCCGGGGATGGCGACGGCGGTCATCTCGCGGCCGCCGACCTTCGGCGGCAAGGTGAAGAGCTTCGACGCCACCGCCGCCAAGGCGGTCGCCGGCGTGCGCGCCGTCTTCGAGGTCCCCTCGGGCGTCGCCGTGGTGGCGGATCACTTCTGGGCCGCCAAGCGGGGCCGCGACGAGCTGCGCGTGGACTGGGACCTCGGGCCGCACGCGGCGACCGACACGGCGAAGGTGCGCGACGACTACCGCGAGAAGGTGAAGACGCCGGGCGCCGAGGCGAAGTCGGGAGGCGACGCGGCCAAGGCGCTCGCCGCCTCCGGCGCGCCCCTCGTCGCCGAGTTCTCGGTGCCCTACCTCGCCCACGCGCCGATGGAGCCGCTCAACTGCACCGTCCGCCGCCGCGACGACGGCTGCGACGTGTGGACGGGGACGCAGTTCCAGACCGTCGACCAGCAGCGGGTGGCGGCGATCCTCGGCCTCCGCCCCGAGCAGGTCACCATCCACACGACGTTCCTCGGCGGCGGCTTCGGCCGCCGCGCCAACATCGCGTCGGACTTCGTCGTCGAGGCGGCGGAGGTGGCGAAGCGCAGCGACCGGCCGGTCAAGGTGGTCTGGACGCGCGAGGACGACATCCGCGGCGGCTACTACCGGCCGCTCGCCGTGCATCGGGTGGAGGCCGCCCTCGACGAGCACGGCGCGCCGACCGCCTGGCGGCACCGCATCGTCTCGCAGTCGATCCTCGGCGGCTCGCCGTTCGCCGCGATGATCCAGAACGGCATCGACTCGACGTCGGTCGAGGGCGTCGCCGATTCGGCCTACGTGACGGGCATCCCCAATCACCGCGTCGAGCTGCACACCGTCGACACCGGCGTGCCCGTCCTCTGGTGGCGCTCGGTGGGCAACTCGACGACCGGCTTCGTCGTCGAGTCGTTCGTCGACGAGCTGGCGCACGCGGCGCGCCGCGAGCCGCTGGAGTTCCGCCGCGCCCTCCTCGCCCGCGCGCCGCGCATGCGCGGCGTCCTCGAGCTGGCGGCGGAGAAGGCCGGCTGGGGAGGGGCGCTGCCGGCCGGGCGCGGCCGCGGCATCGCCGTCCACGAGTCGTTCGGCAGCTTCGTCGCCCACGTCGCCGAGGTCTCGGCCGACGCCGGCCGCATCCGCGTCCACCGCATGGTCTGCGCGGTCGACTGCGGGATCTGCGTCAACCCGCTCGGCGTCCGCGCGCAGATGGAGTCCGCCATCGCCTTCGGCCTCGGCGCGGCGCTCTACGGCGAGGTGTCGATGAAGGAGGGGCGGGTCGTCGAGAGCAACTTCCACGACTACCGCATCCTCCGCCTCCACGAGATGCCGCAGATCGACGTCCACATCGTCGACAGCCGCGAGAAATCGGGCGGCGCCGGCGAGCCCGGCACGCCGCCAGTGGCGCCGGCGGTGGCGAACGCCGTCTTCGCCCTGACCGGCAAGCGCCTGCGCGACCTGCCGCTGCGGCTAGCATGAGCGAAGAGAGCCCGGAGATGAAGACGATGCGAGCCCGCTCGATCCGGCCTCTTCTGCTCGTCGCCGCGGCGACCCTGGGCGCCATCGTTCTCCAGGCGCAGCCGGGAAAGCCGGCGCCGAGCGCCGCGGGAGACCGCGCCGCCGCCCTCGCCGCCTTCGACACCGTCCAGGCCGTCCTGCAGCACCCGCGCTGCCAGAACTGCCACATCCCGGGCGACGCGCCGCTGCAGCTCGACGCCGGGGTCGTGCACGCGCAGAACGTGCAGCGCGGCCCCGACGGCAAGGGGGCGCCCGGCCTCCCCTGCGCGACCTGCCACGGCATGGCAAATCCGCCCGCGACCTACGGCAAGCACATGCCGCCCGGCGCACCGAACTGGCACCTGCCGCCGCCGAGCCAGAAGATGGTCTTCATCGGCCTTTCCAAGGGGGACCTCTGCCGGACCATCAAGGACCCCAAGCGGAACGGCAACCGCGACATGGCGGCGCTCCTCGACCACGTGAGCCACGACAAGCTGGTGCTCTGGGGTTGGGCGCCGGGCGTCGGCCGCCTGCCGGTCTCGACGCCGCACGCGACCTTCGTCGCCGCCGTCAGGACCTGGATGGCCGGCGGAGCGCCCTGTCCGGACGAGGGAAAGGCGAGGTAACCCTCACGACCCCCCGATTGCCGAGCCTTCAGCTCGGCCAGAACTCGAGCGGCTTGGGTTCCAGGATGAGGCCGTGCCGGTGGGCGCGGCGGTAGAACTCCTCGAGGCCCTGGATCTCCTCGGCGCGGAGGAAGAACGACAGGTTCTCGGTGAGGTAGGAGCGCACGTCGGCGCTGTCGAGCCCCATCTCGGCGGCCGACTCGCGGACAACGGTCGCCATCGAGGTCATCCCGTAGCGCAGGCTGCTCTTGAAGTAGAAGGGGAGGTCGGGGAACTCGACCTCCGGCCGCACCGCCCAGACCGCGAAGACGAAGGGCAGGCCGGTCAGCGTCCGCCACTCGGCGGCGAGGTCGATCACGTGGTAGCGGTCGCGGTCGATGCGCAGCGCCGGATCGCCGATGATGAGCGCCGCGTCCGCCTCCGCGAGCATGCGGGCGATCTCCGGCCGCTCGGGCAGGTACTCGGGGTCGGGCTCGAGGCCGAAGCGCTCGCGCAGCAGGATGCGGAGGAGGGCGACCGACGTGCGGCTGCTCTGGTCGAGGGCCACCTTGCGCACCTGCGCCATGGGGACCTTCGACACCATCAGCACGCTGCGCACCTCCTGCGTCGCGGCGATGCAGAGGTCGGGGAGCACCCGCAGGTGCGGGATGCGCTGCACCTCGATCGACGGGATCAGCCCGACGTCGAGGTTGCCCTGGGAGAGGAGGCGGGCGACCAGCGCCGGCGGATGGTAGCTCGGTGCGAAGAGGTCGGCATGGTGCCCCTTCAGGAAGCCCCAGGCGAGCGGCTTGCTGTTGAGGTAGTTGACGATGCCGACGCGCAGCTTGGGCACCGGGACGCCCGCCTACTTCGACATCGCGTTCAAGAACTCCTGGTTGGTCTTCGCCTTCGCGAGCTTGTCGTGGAGCAGCTCCATGCTCTCGACCGTCGACAGCGGGTTGAGCACCTTGCGCAGCACCCACACGCGGTGCAGCTCGCTCTCCGGCATCAGCAGCTCTTCCTTGCGGGTGCCCGACTTGTTGATGTCGATGGCCGGGAAGACGCGCTTGTCGACCAGCTTGCGGTCGAGGTGGATCTCGCAGTTGCCGGTGCCCTTGAACTCCTCGAAGATGACGTCGTCCATGCGGCTGCCGGTGTCGACGAGCGCCGTCGCGATGATGGTAAGCGAGCCGCCCTCCTCGATGTTGCGGGCGGCGCCGAAGAAGCGCTTCGGCCGGTGGAGGGCGTTGGCGTCGATACCGCCGGAGAGCACCTTGCCGGACGGCGGCTGCACCGTGTTGTAGGCGCGCGCCAGGCGGGTGATCGAGTCGAGCAGGATCACCACGTCCTTCTTGTGCTCGACCAGCCGCTTCGCCTTCTCGATCACCATCTCGGCGACCTGCACGTGGCGGGTGGCCGGCTCGTCGAAGGTCGAGGAGACGACCTCGCCGGCGACCGAGCGCTGCATGTCGGTGACCTCTTCCGGCCGCTCGTCGATGAGGAGCACGATGAGGATCGCCTCCGGATGGTTCTTCTCGACCGAGTGGGCGATCGACTGCAGCAGCATGGTCTTGCCGGTGCGCGGCGGCGCCACGATCAGGGCGCGCTGGCCCTTGCCCATCGGCGTCACCAGGTCCATGACGCGCGACGACATGTCGCCCGGCACCTCGAGCTTGATGCGCTCCTGCGGGTAGAGCGGCGTCAGGTTGTCGAAGAAGATTTTGTTGCGGGCGACCTCGGGATGCTCGAAGTTGACCGCCTCGACCTTGATGAGGGCGAAGTAGCGCTCGCCCTCCTTGGGCTGGCGGACCTGGCCGGAGATGGTGTCGCCGGTGCGCAGGTCGAAGCGCCGGATCTGGGAGGGCGACACGTAGATGTCGTCCGGACCGGGCAGGTAGTTGTACTCGGGAGCGCGCAGGAAGCCGAAGCCGTCCGGCAAGCA
The DNA here is from genome assembly GCA_963755825.1 of uncultured Acidobacteriota bacterium. GTDB lineage: Bacteria > Acidobacteriota > Thermoanaerobaculia > Multivoradales > UBA5704 > DATBQN01. The sequence continues at coordinate 1,236,659 of CAVWLA010000003.1, forward strand.
CTCGAGGACGCCCTCGGCGAAGATCAGGCCGCTCTTCTCCGTCTGCGCCTGGAGGATCTTGAAGATCAGCTCCTGCTTGCGCATGCCGGTGGCGCCCTCGACTCCGAGGTCTTTGCCGATCTGGGTGAGCTGGGAGATGCTCATCTCCTTGAGAGCGCGGATGTCGAGCGCCTCCGTCGGGCTCCCCTTTTCGGCCTGGTTCGGTGTGGTCTTGGTCATGTTGTTCCTCGTTGGTTCTGTCATCGTCTGCTTGCCTCGAGTTGGAGTGCGACCTGGCTCCAGAGTTGCCTCATCCCTTCGCCGGATTCGGCGGATACCGGGACGATCGTGGTCTCGCTCGGTAGCCCGAGCGTCGTCCGAATTCCGGCGAGCTGCACCGCCCGCCGACCGGAGGACACCCGGTCGATCTTGGTCGCGACGATCGTCACCTCGGCGCCTCGCGAGGTCAGAAACCCGAAGGCTTCGACATCGAGAGGGGTCGCTCCCACTTTGCCGTCGATGAGCAGGACCACCCGCGCATCGGGCAGCGCCTCGTCGAGAAACTCGTCCACCACCTTCGCCCACTCCCGCCGCTCGTCGCGGCTCGCCTTGGCATATCCGTAACCCGGCAGGTCGACGAAATAGAAGCGGCCGTTGACCAGGAAGTAATTGACCGCCCGCGTGCGACCCGGCGTCGAGCTCACCCGGGCCAGTGCCTTGCGGCCGAGCAGACGGTTCAACAGGCTCGACTTGCCGACGTTCGACCGCCCGACGAAGAGCACCTGCGGCCGGCCGTCGCGCAAGAAGTCCGCGCGCCCGAAGGCGGAGCGGATGAATTCGGCGCTGTCGACCTGGGCGCTCAACGTGTGGACCGGACCGCGCTCCTCGGCCAGCGGGAGCGCCCGTCGCGAAGCTTCGAGCTAGAGGCCCGTGAGGCGCCGGCGAGCCGCCGCAGCGGCCGGCCGGAGCCGTTCTACACAGTCCCTAGGTCAACTTTCGAGTCAGTGTTTCAATGACGGCCGGTCTGCGACCGGCCAGGCGGCAATTCAGAGCCAGCGTCAGCGCCAGCGACCGACGGTTTCAAGCCGCGGCCTCAATGGGCCATCGAGTCGGAACCGACCGGGGGTTCGGAGGAAGCCTCTTCGTATTTTACCTGTGCTTTGGTGAACGGCGAGATGGCGCCGTCGAGGGCGAGGCGGAGGACTTCGTCCATCGACTCGACCGGGTGGAACTCCAGCAGCTCGCGCACCTCCGTCGGGATCTCCTCGAGGTCCTTCTGGTTCTCTCTCGGGAGAATGATCTCGTGGATGCCGCCGCGAAACGCCGCCAACACTTTATCTTTGATGCCGCCCACCGGCAAGACCTTGCCGCGCAGCGTGATCTCGCCGGTCATCGCGACGTCCTTGCGCACCGGGATCTTGGTGAGCGCCGAGATGAGGGCGGTCGCCATGGTGATGCCGGCGGAGGGGCCGTCCTTGGGGATGGCGCCCTCGGGCACGTGGAGATGGATGTCGATGCTCTCGTTGAACTCGGGATCGATGCCGAGGAGGTCGGCGCGGCTGCGCAGGTAGGAGACCGCGGCGCGGGCCGACTCCTGCATCACCTCGCCCAGCTTGCCGGTCAAGGTGAGCTTCCCCTTGCCGCGCATCAGCCCCACCTCGGTCTCCAGCAGCTCGCCGCCGACCTCGGTCCAGGCGAGGCCGGTGGCGACGCCGATCTCCGACTCCTCGTTCTTGCGCCGCGGCCGGAAGCGCACCTGGCCGAGGAACTCGATCACCGTGTCGGCCTGGATGGTGAGCTCGACCTGCGGGCCCTCGCGCACGACGCGCCGCGCCAGCTTGCGGCAGATCGAGGCGATCTCGCGCTCGAGGCTGCGCACGCCGGCTTCGCGGGTGAAGCTCTCGATGAGCACCCGGATCGCCTCGTCGTCGAACTTGATCTTCTCCGGCGACAGGCCGTGGTTCTTGACCTGCTTGGGGACCAGGAACTGCTGGGCGATCGCCAGCTTCTCGTTGAGCGTGTAGCCGGAGAGCTGGATCACCTCCATGCGGTCCTTGAGCGGCGGCGGGATGGTGTGGGTGACGTTCGCCGTGGCGATGAACATCACCTTCGAGAGGTCGTAGTCGACGTCGAGGTAATGGTCCATGAACGAGTCGTTCTGCTCGGGATCGAGGACCTCGAGGAGCGCCGCCGACGGGTCGCCGCGGAAGTCCATCGACATCTTGTCGACCTCGTCGAGCAGGAAGACCGGGTTGACCGTTCCCGCCTTGCGCATCATCTGGATGATCTGGCCGGGGAAGGCGCCGATGTAGGTGCGCCGGTGGCCGCGCACCTCGGCCTCGTCGCGGACGCCGCCGAGCGACAGGCGCACGAACTTGCGGCCGGTCGCCCGCGCGATCGACTTGGCGAGCGACGACTTGCCGACTCCCGGCGGGCCGACGAAGCAGATGATCGAGCTCTTGGTCTGGCCGACCAGCTGGCGCACGGCGAGGAACTCGAGGATGCGGTCCTTGATCTTGTCGAGGCCGTAGTGGTCCTCGTTGAGGACGATCTCGGCGCGATCGATGTCCTTCTGCTCCTTGCTCTTCTTCTTCCAGGGAACCGACACCAGCCAGTCGATGTAGTTGCGCGACACGGTGGCCTCGGCGGAGACCGGCGGCATCGCCTCGAGGCGCTTGAGCTCCTGGTCGGCCTTCTCCTTGACCTCCTTGGGCAGCCCCGCCTTCTCGATGCGCTCCTTGAGCTCCGTCATCTCGTCGCCGCGGTCGTCCTTCCTCCCCAGCTCCTGATGGATGGCCTTGATCTTCTCGTTGAGGTAGTACTCCTTCTGGGCCTTCTCCATCTGCTTCTTGACCTTGACGTTGATGCGCTTGTCGATGTTGATCTTCTCGATCTCGACGTCGAGCAGGTCATGCAGCCGCTGCAGCCGCTCGTAGGGATTGACCAGCTCGAGGAGCGCCTGCTTCTCGGCGGTGGCGACCATCAGGTGCGCCGCCAGCACGTCGGCGACGCGGTCTGGATCGTCGACCTTGAGCGTCGACATGAGGCCCTCGAAGGCGAGGTGGTGAGACATCTTGGCGTACTGCTCGAAGGCCGCCAGGACCTTGCTCATGTAGACCTGCAGCTCCTCGCTCATCGGGTAGTGGACCTCGAAGGTCTCCACCTCGACGCTCAGCGCTCCATCGGCCTCCGACACCTCGACGATGCGGCCGCGCTGGACGCCCTCGACCATCACCCGCACGTTGCCGTTGGGCAGCTTCAGGTTCTGCATCACCGTCGCCACGACGCCCAGCTCGCAGATGTCGTCGCGCAGCGGATCGTCGATCCGCGGGTCCTTCTGAGCGGAGAGGAAGATGCGCTTGTTGGCGGTCAGGAGAGTCAGCTCGAGCGCCTTCACCGAGCTCTCGCGCCCGACGATGAAGGGCGCCATCTGTTGGGGGAAGACCACCATGTCCCGCAGGGGGACGAGCGGCAGGCTCTCGCGCTTCTTGTTGATGAAGGGTGAAGTCATGTTCCTCTCTGCTTCGCGAAGGCCGGCGGCTACCTAGCCGGCCTTCTTGTAGAGCGTGATCGGCTGGGTGCGGCTCGCCACCACGTCCTCGTTGATGAGGCACTGCTTGATGTCGCGCTGCGAGGGCACGGTGTACATGAGGTCGAGCATCAGCTCCTCGAGGATGATGCGCAGCCCGCGGGCGCCGACGTTGCGCTTCAGGGCCTCCTTGGCGACCGCGACCATCGCCTCGGGGGTGAACTTGAGCTCGACCCCCTCGAACTCGAAGATGGTCTGGTACTGCCGGATGAGGCTGTTCTTGGGCTCCTGGAGGATGCGCACCAGCGCCTCCTCGTCGAGCTCCTCGAGCGTCGCGACGACCGGCAGGCGGCCGACGAACTCCGGGATCAGGCCGTATTTGATGAGATCCTCGGGGAGCACGTGGTCGAGGAGCTGCGTCGTGCGCCGCTCCTTCTTGCTCTTGATGTCGGCGCCGAAGCCGAGCGACTTCTCGTTCATGCGGCGCTCGATGACCTCCTCGAGGCCGACGAAGGCGCCGCCGCAGATGAACAGGATGTTGGTGGTGTCGATCTGCAGGAACTCCTGGTGCGGGTGCTTGCGGCCGCCCTGCGGCGGCACGTTGCACTGCGTGCCCTCGAGGATCTTCAAGAGCGCCTGCTGCACGCCCTCGCCCGAGACGTCGCGGGTGATCGACGGGTTGTCGCTCTTGCGGCAGATCTTGTCGACCTCGTCGATGTAGACGATGCCGCGCTGGGTCTTCTCCTTGTCGTTGCCCGACGCCTGGTAGAGCTTGAGGATGATGTTCTCGACGTCCTCGCCGACGTAGCCGGCCTCGGTGAGGGTCGTCGCATCGGCGATGGTGAAGGGCACGGAGAGCAGGCGGGCGAGAGTCTGCGCGAGGAGCGTCTTGCCGGTGCCGGTGGGCCCGATGAGGAGGATGTTCGACTTCTGCAGCTCCACCTCGCCGTGCGACTTCTCGGCGAAGTCGATCCGCTTGTAGTGGTTGTAGACGGCGACCGCGAGCTTCTTCTTCGCCTGCTCCTGGCCGATCACGTACTCGTCGAGGAGGGCCTTGATCTCCTTCGGCTTGGGGAGGGTCGTGTCCTGCTGCTGCTCGAGCATCCGATCCTCGGCGATGATGTCGAGGCAGATGTCGACGCACTCGTCGCAGATGAACACCGTAGGGCCGGCGATGAGCTTCTTGACCTCACGCTGGCTCTTGTTGCAGAACGAGCACCTCAGGACCTCATCGCCGCTGTCTTTCTTCGGCATTTCTCCTCCGTGGTACTGCCGTGGACGGGGTGCTCCGGCATGCTAGGAGCGTACCCGACCCCTGTCAACTCTCGGCCACTAGAACAGCGCTCTCCAGAGCGGCTATTCCGCTCCCCTTCCGCTTCGGCGTCTCATCCGAGCACCGGCCGCGGCGTCTCCACGGCCGGTCTCCTTACGTACTCCAGTGCAGCCCGCGGCCGCGAACGTCCCGCGCTCAGGCGCGGCGGCGCATCATGACGCGGTCGGCGATGCCGTACTCCACCGCCTCGCTGGCGCCCAGGATGCGATCGCGCTCGGTGTCGCGGTGGATCTCGTCCTTGGGCTTGCCGGTGTGGAACGCCAGCAGCTCGTCGATGCGGTCGCGCATGCCGAGCAGGTCCTTGGCGTGGATCTCGATGTCGCTCTGCTGGCCGCCCAGGCCCTGCAGCCACGGCTGGTGGATCAGCACCCGGCTGTTGGGGAGGAGCGTCCGCTTGCCCTTGGTGCCGGCGGCGAGCAGCACCGCCGCCATCGACGCCGCCTGTCCGACGCAATAGGTCGCCACGTCGGGCTTGATGTACTGCATGGTGTCGTAGATGGCGAAGCCCGAGCTGACCGAGCCGCCGGGCGAGTTGATGTAGATCGAGATGTCCTTCTCCGGATTCTCCGCCTCGAGGAAGAGCATCTGCGCGATCACCAGGCTGGCGACGTCGTCGTCGATCGGCCGGCCGAGGAAGATGATGTTGTCCTTCAACAAGCGCGAGTAGATGTCGTAGGCGCGCTCGCCCCGGTTCGTCTGCTCGACAACCATTGGGATCAGCATTGCGGTGGTGTTCTCCTGACGCCGCTCGCCACCCGAGGTGGGCCGAGCAGGGCGTGTTCGCTCCGTGATTGAGACCTGCGAACGACCAGAGGTGGGATCGGCATGGCGTTCGCGGCGTTCGCGCTCTTCGGGTGAATCTTTGGGGACCGGAACCTACGGCTTCGCTTCCACCTCGGCCGGAGAGGAGGCGCCGCTCTCCACTGCCGGCTCCTTCTCGCCGAGCAGGTGGCGGATCGTCTTGTCACGCCGCAGCTGGGCGCGGAGGCCGGCCAGGCGCCCCTTCTCGTCGAGCGAGCGGCGCACCGCCGAGGTCGAGGTGCGCTGCGAGCGCGCCAGGGTGGCGAGCGCCGCCTCGAACTCCTCCTCGGCGATGGCGATCCCCTCGGCGTCGGAGACGGCGTCGAGGAGGAGGCGCGCGTGCACCCGCTTCTCGGCGTGCGGCCGCGCCGCCTCGGCGGCGCGCTCCCAGTCGATGCCCGCCTCCTCGAGGTTGACGCCGCGCTGGACGAGGCTCTGCGCCTGGTCGCGGACGAGGTGCTCGACCTCGTGGCGGACGACGCCCTCCGGCAGCTCCATCGGGTGGCGCTCGCGGAGCTGATCGATCACCGCGTTCTGGCGCTGCTCGTAGCGTCCCTGCAGCTTGCCGGCGCGCAGGCGCTCGACGACCGCCGAGCGCAGGCCGGCGACGTTCTCGAAGGGGCCGACCTTGGCGGCGAACTCGTCGTCGAGCGGCGGCAGCTCGCGCTCCTTGACCGACTCCACCTTGACGCGGAAGCGGCGCTCGGGACCGCCCTCCTCTTCGCTATGGCCGAAGGTCGACTCCTGGCCGGCGGTGAGGCCGGAGAGGGCGAGCGACAGCTCGGGCCAGACCCGCGGGTCGCCGATCTCGACCTCGATGTGCTGCGGCTCGCGGGCGGCGGCGGCCGTCTCGACAGCTTCGGCGGCCGGCGCATCGATCTCGACGATGTCGCCGGCGACGAGATCGCCGCGCGCCGCGGGGCGCTCGATCGGCACCCAGGTCGAGATCTGCTTGCGCAGCTCGTCGAGAGTGTCGTCGACCTCCATCGTGCCGGGCTCGGTCTCGGGATCGGGGAGGTTCCAGTCGCGCAGGCTGCGCAGCTCGATCTGTGGCCGCGTCTCGACGGTGGCGACGAAGGTGAGCGGCTCGCCGGGGACGAGATCCTGCACCTCGTCGACCTCCGGCGGCAGCAGCGGGTCGATGGCGCTCTCCTCCTGGGCCTGATGCCAGTAGCGCGGCAGCAGGCGCTCGACCACCTCTTTCTCGATGTCCTTCTGAAAGCGGCGGCGGACGAGATCGGCGGGAACCTTGCCGCGTCGGAAGCCGGGGATGCGGACCTTCTGTCCGTACTCGTGGGCGACGCGCTGCGTCTCGGCCTCGACCGCGGGAGCGGGTACCTCGACCTTGAGCTGCTTGCGGCAGGGTCCGACGTCTTCGATGGAGACGACAACGCTCATCGGGTGGCTGTCCTGATCGTGCTGCGGGGGAATGCGGACTGGTGCGAAAGGGGGGACTCGAACCCCCAACCCGATCGCTCGGGACTAGATCCTAAGTCTAGCGCGTATACCAATTCCGCCACTTTCGCAGCCTGAAGTTGAGATTGGGTTGGGGGGAGACTCCACCGGAACGGAAATGGTGAGCCGCCTAGGACTCGAACCTAGAACCCGCAGATTAAGAGTCTGCTGCTCTACCAATTGAGCTAGCGGCCCGTTGCGTTCGCCATCATAACGGAGCGGCGGACGGCAGGACAAGAGGAAGAACCCGCCGAGCCGAGCCGGTCATTCCAACCTCTCGCGACCCTCCGCCTCACCGCTGCCACCCTGCACGAAGTGGACCACTTCCAGACGGTCGCCGGCGGCGAGAGCGCGCCCCGCGTAGGCGGCGCGGGGCAGAATGTCGCCGTTGAGCTCGATCGCCACGGTGCGCGGATCGCGCCCCAGGGCGGCGAGGAAATCCGCCACGCTCGAGCCGGCCGCGATCTCCCGCGGCTCGCCATTGACGACGATCGCCAAACGCCCCGCTGCCATGCCGTCGACAGCCCTACCTAGAGGAGGTGCTTGAGCTCGGCGCGGCCGATCGACGACACCGCCGCGATGATCAGCGCCGCCGTGCCGCGCACCATGGCGGGGATCTCGAAGCTCAGCCGGATGGCGCCCTGGTCGTCGGTGCGGCCGGCGGTGAGCGTGCACGGCTCGGCGGTGGTCGAGATCATCTTGACCGAGATCTGGGCGCCGCCGACCGGCCCGCCGCTCTTGCTCGAGCTGGTGCGCAGGGCGACCGTCGAGGTGCCGCCGCGCTGGAGATCGGGGTCGCCGTCAAAGACCATGAGCAGCTGCTCCTGGTCGGCCTCGTTGGTCAGGTACTCGAGGATGACCTGGTCGAGGGTGCGCTCGATCGGCCGCGCCGCGGTCGGCGCGGAGACGACGGGCACCTCCAGCACGGCGTGCTCGCCCGAGTGCGGCCGGACGTCCGGCCGCAGCCCGGAGAGCGCCATCAGCCGCTCGTCGAACTTGCCGTGGCGGATCGCCGCGATCATGGTGCGATGCTGGAGGTCCATCGCGGCGATGATCGCCTTGTCGTCGTTCCCCTCGGCGAGCAGGGCGGCGTAGCTCGCCCGCTTGCTCGCCAGAACCTGGCCGCCGACGTAGACCAGGCTCTCGATCGTCGGGTTGCCCTGCCCCTTGTCCTCCGTCTGGACGTGGAAGGTCACGTCGTTGTGGCGGACATCGGTGTTGTAGCCGGTGATCATGCGCGGAGGCGGGCCGGAGCTGGATCGGTTCATGGGATTCTAGGGGTGGTAACCCGGCGAATCAAGCGACGGTCCCCCGGCATCCGGCGCCGGCGGGCGCCCCGCTCTACCCTGGTGGGCGCCGGCGGTCTACAATGGGGATGCGAGGCCTTCCGAGCCCGCCCCGTCCTCACCGGAGATCCGGCGGAGGGGCAGGCCGATGGGTGGGCGGGGAAACCCGGCCGCCTCCCGTGTTCGGAAAGGTGGGCCGAGACGCGACGCCAGCGCGGGCGTTCGTGTCGGCTCGCCGCTCTGCAGGCGGGCCGCGCGGACGCTCCCATGAACCGACTCAACGTCCTCCCCAAGCTCCGTCTCGACGGCCCGGCGATGCCGGGCGTCGCGGCCGCCGCGGCGCTCTCGGCGGCGGCTGCCGGCGACCGCTCGGCCACCCGCCTCGTCGACGCCTTCGGCCGCCGGCTCACCTACCTGCGGGTCTCGGTCACCGATCGCTGCAACTTCCGCTGCTCGTACTGCCTGCCCGCCGACGCCCGCTTCCCCTTCGGCGACCGCGACTTCCTGTCGGCCGCCGACCTCGAGGCGATCGTCGGCGCCCTGGTGCGGCTGGGGATCGAGCGGGTGCGGCTGACCGGCGGCGAGCCGCTCGTCCGCCAGGACATCCTGGAGATCGCGCGGCGGGTGAAGGCACTGCCGGGCGTCCGCAACCTCGCCCTCTCGACCAACGGCAGCGAGCTCGAGCGCCTCGCCCCGGCGCTCAAAGAGGCCGGCGTCGACCGCGTCAACGTCAGCGTCGACAGCCTCGACCCCGAGCGCTTCGCGGCGGTCACCCGCCGCGGCGACCTGGCGCAGGTCTGGCGCGGCATCGCCTCGGCGGTCGACGCCGGCCTCGATCCGGTCAAGCTCAACGCCGTGCTGCTCGACCGCGGCAGCCTCGACGACGCCCTGCGGCTGGCCGAGCTCACCCTCGACCGGCCGCTCGCCGTGCGCTTCATCGAGATGATGCCGACGGCGAGCAACCGCCATCCTGGGGCCGCCGCCGTCCCCACCTGCGACGAGCTCGCCGCGCTCCTCGCCGCCCGCTTCGGTGCCCTCGTGCCGGAGCCGGTGGAGCGGCTCGCCCCGCGGACCGGGCCGGCGAAGTCCTTCCGCCTGCCGGGCGCCGCCGGCACCGTCGGCTTCATCACCCCGCTCTCCCACACCTTCTGCGCCGACTGCAACCGGCTGCGCCTGACGGCGCGCGGCGAGCTCCGCCTCTGCCTCTTCGCCGAGCGGAACTACCCGCTCCGCCACCTGCTCGCCGAGCCGGCTCCCGGCGCCGCGCTGGAGGCGGAGATCCTCCGCGTCCTCGCCGAGAAGCCGGCCGAGCACCTCCTCGGCCGCGGCGACTACGGCAACCTGGCGAGCTTCATGGAGATCGGCGGCTAGCCAACGGCGGAAGACCGGGAATCCGCGGCCGCCGGGCGAGGTTCCCTTCTCCGCGGGCTCCCTCCGGTGGACGGGCTCTCGGAACGCATGCCAAAATAGTCGCGATCCTCCCTCGGGGCCGGCAGGAGGCCGCCCCGTTCCTCTAGATCTCATCCGATTTCAGCCACGCTTGTTTTCAGATAAGGAGAAGACCATGGCTCAGCCGAACGCTGCGGAGGGCGCCGCGGAGCGCACCCTGATCCACTACGAGGTGAGGGACGGCGTCGCCTACATCACCCTCGACGATCCGCCGGCCAACACCTACACCCACGAGATGATGCGCCAGCTCGACCACGCCGTCCTCGAAGCGCGCTTCGACAAGAACGTCTACGTGCTGGTGCTGGCGGGCAAGGGCGAGAAGTTCTTCTGCGCCGGCGCCAACATCAACATGTTGAAGACCGCCGATCCCCACTTCAAGTACTACTTCTGCCTGCACGCCAACGAGACGCTGAACCGCCTCGAGCAGACCCCCAAGCTGGTCATCGCGGCGCTCGAGGGGCACACCGTCGGCGGCGGCCTCGAGATCGCCATGGCGGCGGACCTCCTCGTCGCCAAGAAGAGCTCCGGCAAGGTCGGCCTGCCCGAGATCAACTTGGGCGTCCTCCCCGGCACCGGCGGCACCCAGCGTCTCGCCCGCCGCGTCGGCAAGAACCGCGCGATCGACCTCATGATCACCGGCCGCCTGATCTCGTTCGAGGAGGCGATGGAGATGGGGATCGTCAACTCGATCCTCGAGGGCGACGACTTCATGGGCCAGATCCACGAGTACGCCAAGCAGTTCTGCCCGCCGAACCGCGCCTCGAAGGCGGTCGGCCGCATCAAGCGCTCGGTGCAGTCGGGCGCCGAGGTGCCGTTCGAGAGCGGCCTCGCCATCGAGCGCGAGCTGCAGCAGCAGCTGTTCGAGAGCTCGGACGCCAAGGAAGGCCTCGACGCCTACGTCTCCAAGCGGCAGCCGCAGTTCAAGGGGGTCTGAGCATGTCGATCTCGGAGGTCAAGTCCGCGCCGGCGGCGACGCCGAGCCTGCCGCCGCCCGAGCTGTGGATCGGCGGCGCCTGGAGGAAGGCCGAGAACGGCCGCACCTTCGCGAGCGAGAACCCGGCGACCGAGGAGACCATCTGTCAGGTCGCCTCGGCGTCGGCCGCCGACGTCGACGCCGCCGTCGCTTCGGCGCGCGCCGCCATGGACGGCGACTGGGGACGGAAGATGGCCCCCCGCGAGCGCGGCCGGCTGCTGTGGAAGATCGCCGACCTGCTGGAGGCGCGGATTGACGAGTTCGCGCTCCTGGAGACGCTCGACAACGGCAAGCCGATCTTCGAGTCGCGCTACGTCGACATCCCGGCGGCGATCGACGCGCTGCGCTACTTCGCCGGCTGGGCCGACAAGGTGACCGGCGAGACGCTGCCGGTCTCCGGCCCGTTCGTCCTCGCCTACACCCTGCGCGAACCGATCGGCGTCGTCGCCGCCATCACCCCGTGGAACTTCCCCATCATCCAGGCGCTGTGGAAGATCGCCCCGGCGCTCGCCTGTGGCAACGCGATCATCCACAAGCCGGCCTCCTACACGCCGTTGACCGCCCTCAAGTTCGCCGAGCTGGCGAGCGAGGCGGGCCTGCCGCCGGGGGCGCTCAACGTCCTCCCCGGCCGCGGCAGCGAGGTCGGCAACGCGCTCGTCGAGCACCCGGGCATCGCCAAGATCACCTTCACCGGCTCGACCGAGGTGGGCAAGGACATCATGCGGGGCGCCGCCGAGACCATCAAGCGGGTGACCCTCGAGCTCGGCGGCAAGTCACCCAACATCGTCTTCGCCGACGCCGACCTCGACGCCGCGGTCAAGGGCGCCTACAACGGCATCTTCTACGGCAAGGGCGAGGTCTGCGCCGCCGGCTCGCGGCTGTTCGTCGAGGAGTCGATCCACGGCGAGATCGTCGAGCGCCTGGTCGAGCGGACCAAGAAGCTCGTCCCCGGCGATCCGCTCGATCCGCGCACCCGGCTGGGAGCCTTGGTCTCCGGCAAGCAGCGCGAGACCGTCCTCTCCTACGTCGAGGCGGGCCGGCAGGAGGGCGCCCGCGTCGCCGCCGGCGGCGACGCGGCGTCGATCGGCGGTAAGGGGTACTTCATGCAGCCGACCATCCTCGACGGCGTCGCCAACGACATGAAGGTCGCCCGCGAGGAGATCTTCGGGCCCGTCCTCGTCGTCATCCCGTTCAAGGATGTCAAGGACGCCGTGGCGCAGGCCAACGCCTCCATCTTCGGCCTCGCCGCCGGCGTCTGGACGCGCGACATCGGCAAGGCGCACCAGGTGGCGCGCGACGTCCAGGCCGGCACCGTGTGGATCAACCAGTACAACTGGTACGACTCGGGGGCGCCCTTCGGCGGCTACAAGCAGAGCGGCTTCGGCCGCGAGCTGGGCAAGCAGGCGCTCGAGTACTACACCGAGTCGAAGACGGTCTTCGTCGGCAAGTGAGATCGATGAGCGATCTCACCGCAAGGGATAGACCCCGCCGATGACCGACCACGACATCGTCCTCGCGGCGCCTGTGCGCACGCCGATCGGCCGCTTCGGCGGCGGCCTCGCGGCGCTCTCGGCGGCGGACCTCGGCACCGCCGCCGCCGCCGCCGCGCTCTCCCGCGGCGGCCTCGACCCGGCGCACGTCGATCAGGTGATCTTGGGCCACGCCCGGCAGGCGGGCGGCGGCCCCAACACCGCCCGCCAGGTGGCGCACCGCGCCGGCGTGCCCGACGATCGCCCCGCCTACACCATCAACCAGGCCTGCGGCTCGGGGCTGCAGGCGGTGCTTTCGGCGGCCCGCACCATCTTGACCGGCGAGGCGCGCGTCGTCCTCGCCGGCGGCGCCGAGAGCATGTCGAACACGCCGTACCTGCTGCCGCGCGCCCGCTGGGGCTATCGCCTGGGCAACGCCGAGATCGTCGACGGCATGTACAAAGATGGCTTCGACGATCCGCTCTCCGGGATGGTGATGGGCGAGACCGCTGAAGAGCTCGCCCAGGACGACGGCATCTCGCGCGCCGACGCCGACGCCTATGCGCTCGAGAGCCAGCAGCGCTGCGAGCGGGCGCGCACCGCGCACCGCTTCGACGCCGAGATCGTGCCGGTGACGGTGCCGGGTCGCAAGGGCGACACGGTGATCGCGCACGACGAGCATCCGCGCGACGGCGTCACCTTGGCCTCGCTCGCCAAGCTGGCGGCGGTCTTCCGCGACGGCGGCACGGTGACCGCCGGCAACGCCTCGGGGATCACCGACGGCGCGGCGGCGATCGTCGTCGCCTCGCGCGCCGCGGCACGCGAGCTCGGCCTCGCCGTCGTCGCGCGCCTCGTCGGCTGGCAGGTGGTGGGCGTCGAGCCGCGCATCATGGGTATCGGACCGGTACCGGCGGTCGAGCGGCTGCTGGCGAAGACCGGCGTGCCGCTCGCCGCGATCGACGAGATCGAGCTCAACGAGGCGTTCGCGACGCAGGTGCTCGCCTGCGAGCGGCGGCTCGGCCTCGATCCCGCCCGCGTCAACCCCGACGGCGGCTCGATCGCCCTCGGCCACCCCATCGGCGCCACTGGCGCGCGCATCCTCGTCACCCTCCTCCACGGCCTGGCGGCGCGCGGCGGCACGCGCGGCATCGCGACCCTCTGCGTCTCCGGCGGCATGGGGCTCGCGGCGCTCGTCGAGCGCGAGGCGGCGTGAACAGCGTGAGCGGCGAGATCCTCGTCTCGACCAGCTCGGAAGAGCGGGCGGCTCCCTACGTCGCCGCCCTCCTCGCCGCCGGCATCGCCGGCGAGCGCATCGCCGTCATGAGTCCGGACGAGCCCGCCGAGCCGAAGGCGACCGGCGCCGCCGCGGCCCGCGAGCGGATCGCACTCGCGGCCGGCCTCGTCCTCGCCGGCGGCGTCGACGTCGACCCGGCGCGCTACGGCGAGGCGCCGCTCGCCGGCGGCGGCGTCGAGATCAGGAGCGAGCGCGACGCGCTCGAGTGGGAGCTCCTCGCCGGCGCCCGCGAGCGGCGGCTCCCCACCTTCTGCGTCTGCCGCGGCCTGCAGGTGGCGAACGTCTTCCTCGGCGGCTCGCTCTATCAGGACATCCAGTCGCAGCTCCCCGGCGCCCTCGACCACGACGTCTCGCCGCCGCCCGACAGCCTGTCGCACGCCGTCCTACCGACTGCCGACGCGACGGCCCTCGGCGGCCGTCTCGCGGGCGGGCTCCGCCTCGTCAACAGCCGCCATCACCAGGCGGTGAAGCGGCTCGGCGCCGGCCTCGTCGCCGCGGCGGTATCGCGCGACGGCCTGGTCGAGGCGGCGGAGCTGCCCGCCGGCAACGGCTGGTGGCTGCGCGGCGTCCAGTGGCACCCCGAGAATCTGATCGCCCTCGCCGAGCAGCGCATCCTCTGGGACGACTTCGCCGCCGCCGTCCTGCGATGACCGTCCGCATCGAGCGCAGCGCCGGGGCGCGCGTCGCGACGATCGTCCTCGACCGGCCGCCGCTCAACATCCTCGATCTCGAAACCATCGAGCGCCTCGACGCCGCGCTGGCTTCGCTCGCCGACCCCGATCTCCAGCTCGTCCTCGTCCGCGGCGCCGGCGCTCGCGCCTTCTCGGCCGGCGTCGCCGTGCAGGACCACACCGCCGACCGCATCGCGGCGATGCTCGCCGGCCTGCACGGCGCCGTCCGCCGGCTCGACGCCCTCCCCGCCGTCACCATCGCCGCGATCCACGGCCACTGCCTGGGCGGCGGCATGGAGCTCGCCCTCGCCTGCGACCTGGTGCTGGCGGCCGACGACGCGCGCTTCGGCCAGCCGGAGATCGAGCTCGGCTGCTTCCCGCCGGTCGCCGCGGCGCTCTACCCGCGGCGGCTCGGCGCCGCGCGCACCCTCGAGCTCCTGCTCACCGGCCGCACGCTCTCCGCCGCCGAGGCCGAGGCGCTGGGCCTCGTCGCCTGGCGCTGCGCCGCCGGCGACCTCGACGCCGGCATCGCCCGCGTCACCGCCGAGCTGACCGCCAAGAGCGCCGTCGTCATGCAGCTGACCAAGCGCGCCGTGCGCGCCGGCCGCGACCTCGGCTTCCCCGCCTCGCTCGCCGAGACCGAGCGCATCTATCTCGACGAGCTGGCGGGCACCGCGGACATGGAGGAGGGGCTCGCCGCCTTTCTCGCCAAGCGGCCGCCGGTCTGGCGGCACCGATAGCACGCGGCGAGCGCCGCGCGACGGAGCTCGCTTTCAACAAATCACCATTGCGCCGAGGCGCTCTGATCCCTGCCGAGGAGAGACCATGACCGAGAGCACGCCGCAGAAGACCATCCTCATGGAACGCGAGGGCCGCGTCGCCATCCTCACCGTCAACCGCCCCGACAAGCTGAACGCCCTGAACGACCAGGTCCGCGAGGACATGCTCGCCGCCCTGGCCGAGATCGAGCACGACGACGCGATCGGCGTCGTCGTGCTGACCGGCGCCGGAGAGAAGTCGTTCATCGCCGGCGCCGACATCTCCGAGTTCGCCGGGCGCACGCCATTCGACCAGCGCGAGGCGATGCGCAGCCCGCGCATCTTCGACGTCATGGGCTCCTTCCCCAAGCCGGTCATCGCGATGATCAACGGCTTCTGCCTCGGCGGCGGCTGCGAGCTCGCCTCCTCCTGCGACCTCCGCATCGCCTCCGACAAGGCGCGCTTCGGCCAGCCGGAGATCAACCTCGGGCTCATCCCCGGCGGCGGCGGCACCCAGCGGCTGCCGCGGCTGATCGGCCTCGGCCAGACCATGCGGCTGGTGCTCACCGGCGACATGATCGGCGCCGCCGAGGCGAAGGACATCGGCCTCGTCGAGATGGTGTTCCCGCACGACGAGCTGCGCGCCAAGACCCTTGAGCTGGCGCAGAAGATGGCGGGCCGCAGCCCGCTCACTCTCCGCGTCGCCAAGGAGGCGGTGCGCACCGCCTGGAAGCTGCCGATCGAGGAGGGGATCGCCTACGAGCGCGACCTCTTCTGCCTCTGCTTCTCGACGGCGGACAAGGAGGAGGGGGTCGCCGCGTTCCTCGAGAAGCGGCCGGCGGTGTGGAAGGGCCGCTAGTGGCGGCCGAGAGCGCGGCGGCGGCCGGGCAGCGGTCGACGCGGCCGCTCCCCTACGGGGTGATCGACATCCACGTCCACATCCAGCCCTGGGAGCAGCTCCTCCCGGCGGTGCGCGGCCGCATGGCGGGCCGGCCCGACGCCGCCGGGCTCGCCGCGCTGATGCACCGGCCGGCCGACGTCCTCGCCATGATGGACGCCGCCGGCATCGAGCGCATCGGGATGATCAACTACGTGTCGCCCGACCTCATGGGCTTCCAGCCGTCGGTCAACGACTTCGCGGCGGCGATCGCGCGCACTGCGCCGGAGCGCCTGGTGCCCTTCGGCTCGGTGCACCCGCGCTTCACCCCCGATGCCGACGGCGAGGTCCGCCGCCTGAAGGATCTCGGCATCCGCGCGCTCAAGGTCCATCCGCCGCACCAGCTCTTCGCGGCCAACGCCTACCTGACCGACCTGCCGGCGCTCGCCGCGGTCTACGCGAGCGCCGAGGAGCTGGCGCTGCCGGTGATGATCCACACCGGCACCTCGGTCTTCCCGGGGGCGCGCAACCGCTTCGCCGACCCCATGGCGGCGGACGACGTGGCGGTCGACTTCCCCGACCTCACCCTGATCCTCGCCCACGCCGGCCGGCCGCTCTACATGGAGACCTGCATGTTCCTGGCGCGCCGGCATCCCAGGGTCTACCTCGACATCTCGGGCATCCCGCCGAAGCGGCTTCTCGCCTACCTGCCGCGGCTGCCGGAGATCGCCGACAAGGTGCTGTGGGGGACCGACTGGCCGGACCACGGCGTCCCCGGATTCGCCGAGAACGTCGACGCCTTCCTCGCCCTCGGCCTGCCGGCCGCGACCGAGCGTAAGATCCTCCGTGGCAACGCCTGCCGGATCTTCGGCTGGGACGACTAGCGCCGCTCCGCGCTCTCGAGAGGACCTGCGAGATGACCCCCGCACCGCATCAGGATCTGCTCGCGCTGCGCGCCGAGTTCCCCATCCTCGAGCGCACCACCTACCTGATCAGCAACTCGCTGGGGCCGATGCCCCGCGGCGTCGAGGGCGAGC
This sequence comes from uncultured Acidobacteriota bacterium, assembly GCA_963755825.1. GTDB lineage: Bacteria > Acidobacteriota > Thermoanaerobaculia > Multivoradales > UBA5704 > DATBQN01. Next base: position 1,253,570 of record CAVWLA010000003.1, read on the forward strand.
TGGCGAGCTTCGCCGCCGCCTGGGGAGAGCGCGGCGTGCGCGCCTGGGGCGAGGGGTGGTGGGAGATGGCGGCGACGACCGGGGACCTCCTGGCGCCGCTTCTCGGCGTCGCCCCGGGCGGCATCTCCATGCACCAGAACGTCGCGGTCGCCGCGGCGGTTTTCCTCTCCGCCTTGGACTACCCCGCCGAGCGCAACCGCATCGTCTACACCGAGCTCAACTTCCCCAACCTCATGTACCTCGCCGACGGCGAGCGGCGCCGCGGCGCCGAGATCGTCGTCGTGCCGTCCGACGACGGCATCGGCGTCCCCACCGAGCGGCTGCTGGCGGCGATCGATTCGCGGACGCGCGTCGTGCCGATCTCCCACACCCTCTTCCGCAGCGCCTACGTGCAGGACGCGCAGGCGATCGCGCGGCGCTGCCGCGAGGTGGGGGCGATCCTCCTCCTCGACGTCTACCAGTCGACCGGCGCGGTGCCGCTCCGCCTCGAGGAGTGGGGGGTGGATGCCGCGGTCGGTGGCTCGGTCAAGTGGCTCTGCGGCGGGCCGGGCGCCGCCTACCTCTGGGTGCGGCCGGACCTCGCCGAGACCCTCCATCCGGCGCTCACCGGCTGGCAGGCGGACGCCGAGCCGTTCTCCTTCCATACCGGGCCGCTCCACCCGGCGGCCAATCCCTGGCGGTTCCTGACCGGCACGCCGAACGTCCCGGCGCTCTACTCCTGCCGCGCCGGCTACCGCATCGTCGCCGCGGTCGGCGCCGAGCGCATCCGCGAGCGCTCGCTGGCCTTGACCGGCCACCTCATGGCGGCGGCGGAGGCCGCCGGCTTCGAGGTCCGCACGCCGCGCGACCCGGCGCACCGCGGCGGCACCGTCTCGGTGTTCCACCCCGACGCCGAGCGGCTGTCGCACGCGCTCATCGAGCGGGACATCCTCTGCGACTTCCGGCCGCGCGCCGGCATCCGCCTGTCGCCTCACTTCTACAACACCGAAGAGGAGTGCGACCGCGCCATCGCCGCGCTCGCCGAGCTGGCCGCCGTGCCGGCGACCGCCTGAGTCTTCTCAGAGCCGGAGAAAGGGCCGGTGGAGGCTCTTTCTGGCGTCCGCGCCGCGAAGATTTCTCTCCTTCGTCGGATAGAAAACTGCTCCCCCGCCATCCCTTTTTGGAGAAGTCGTCCTTTTTCGCATCTTTGGCGCATCCTTTTCGCTCTCGCCAACGTACCTACGGTGAAGCTGTGACCGTGAATACTCTGGTAAGCGCGCGGGCGTTGACTTATACTGGCTGCCACTTAAAGAGTGGAGCGTACGGTCCCTCGCCTGGAGCCTTTTTCCCGGCGCTCGATCGTCCCGTCCCGGGGCCGTTCGCCGCCTGCGATCGACTGCGAGGGCGGATCGGGGGCGGCCCGATCCGCGATGATTTGTGGAGCACGCGATCCTGAGCCTGCGCAAGAAGATCTTCCTCTTCGCCGCGATCGTCGTCGTCGCGGTGGTCCCCACCGCGCTGTACCTGGTGCAGCGGGAGGTCCAGGCGACCGCGCTGCGCGACGCCGAGCACCGACTGGTGGCGACCAGCCGGGCGCTCCACGCGATGACGGCGGAGGGAGCGGCGCGCGGCCGCCGCGAGGCCGACCGGCTGGCCGCGGCGCCCGGCCTCGCCCAGGCCCTGGTGCGCCGTGACGCCCAGGCGCTGCGGCAGATCGTCCGCGACCAGAACCCGCACGGCGTCGAGATCTTCATGGCGACCGGGCTCGACGGCGCGGTGCTCGCCGCCGACGGCCTGCGCCATCCTCCCGCCAAGGTCCCCACCTCGATCGAGCCTTTCCGCTCGCTGGCGCCCCGCGCCGCGGTGCGCGGCCTCTGGATCCTCGACGGCAAGCTCTACGAGATCCTCGCCGCGCCGCTCGCCGCGACGCGCCGCGGCCCGCGCATCGGCTACCTGGTGACCGGCAACCCCATCGGCGACTTTCCGGTGCGCTTCCTCGAGGACCTGGCGCAGACCGACCTCGTGCTGCTGACCGACGCCAAGGTGCTCACCAGTCCCTTCCCGCCGGCGACCTCGGCCCACCTCGTCGACCGCCTCGCCAGTCTGCCGGAGGGCAAGCTCGGCCGCGTCGTGCTGGCGCAACGCTCTTACCTGGCGTGGAAGCAGGGCACCCCGGTCGACCTCGGCGGCGCCCGCTACACCCAGGTCATCCTGCGCTCGCTCGCCGGCGCCGACCAGCTCTCCTTCGAGATCGGCCGCAGCCTGGTCGCCGTCGGCCTCGGCGCCGGCCTCCTCGTCGTCCTCTTCGCCTGGATGGGGGCGCAAAGGGTCACCCAGCCGCTGCAGAAACTGTCGCAGGCGATGTCCGAGATGGCGCGGACGGGCGAGCTGAAGAGCGACTTCCCCACCGTCGGCGGCGACCGCGAGATCGGCCTCATCGAGGACACCTTCCGGCGGCTGCTCGTCTCGCTCGAGGAGTCGCAGCACGCCCGCGAGCGCTCCTACGTCGAGGCGGTCGGCGCGGTGGTGACGGCGGCGGACGCCCGCGACCACGAGACCACCGGCCACTCCTTCCGCGTCGCCTACTACGCGGTGGCGCTCGCCCGCTCCCGCGGCCTCCGCGGCGACCGGCTGAAGGCGATCGAGTGGGGATCGCTCCTCCACGACGTGGGGAAGATGGTGGTGCCGGACGACATCCTGCGCAAGGTCGGGCCGCTCACCGAGGACGAGTGGCACATCATGCGGCAGCACCCGAACTGGGGCTTCGACATGCTGGCCGAGGTCGGCTTCCTGCAGCAGCCGGCGCTCGAGATCGTCTACAGCCATCACGAGCGCTGGGATGGCGCCGGCTACCCGCGCGGCCTGGCGGGGAAGGACATCCCGCTCGCCGCCCGCATCTTCGCGGTGGTCGACACCTACGACGCGATCACCTCCGACCGGCCGTACCGCCGCGCCCACAGCCACCAGGCGGCGCTCGCCGAGCTGGTGCGCGTCGCCGGCAAGCAGCTCGATCCGGAGATCGTCAGCACCTTCGTCCAGCTCCCCGAGGTCGAGCTGCGCCGCCTGCGCGAGCTCTGCAAGCGGGTCCACCCCGGCCTCTCGCTCCCCTCCGACCTGCTCGACTCTTTCGACGAGCCGATCTCGGAGACGCGCAAGGCCGAGGACGGCCGCAGCCGCTAGCGACCGAGTTCCTCGTACTCGCTACGGGATCCCGTAGCGCTTCCGCTTCTCCCACAGCGCCTTGCGGCTGATCCCCAGCAGCTCCGCCGCCCGTCCCTGGTGCCCCCGCGTATAAGCGAGGGCGCGGCGGATCTCCTCCTTCTCGAGCGCCAGGAGCGGCCGCGGCCGGCTCTCGACGGCGGCGTCCGGCGGCGGCGGATCGAGCGGGCCGGGAGAGCCCGCCGAGCCCGCCAAGCCAATACCGCCCAGCACCAGCGACCGCTCGAGCACGTTGCGCAGCTGGCGGAGGTTGCCGGGCCACGGATGGTCGAGCATCCAGGCGAGGGCACGCGGCGCGACCGCGGGCGCCGCGGCGCCGCGGCCGAAGCGCTCGGCGAGATCGGCGGCGAGCTCGGCGACGAGGAGCGGCAGGTCATCGCGGCGCTCGCGGAGGGGGGGCAGGCGGAAGGCGAGCACCTCCAGGCGGTAGAAGAGATCCGCCCGGAAGGCGCCGCGGCCGACGCGCTCCGGCAGGTCGCCGGCGCCGAGGGCGATGAAACGGACGGCGGCGGCGGTCTCCGCGCCGCCCAGCGGCGCGTAGCGGCGCTCGGCGATCAGCCGCAGGAGCTTCGGCTGCGCCGCGAGCGGCAGCTCCTCGACGTGGTCGAGCACCAGGGTCCCCCCCTCGGCGCGCGCCACCCGCCCCTCCATCGGCTGCTCGGCGCCGGTGAAGGCGCCCGGCCGATAGCCGAAGAGCTCGCTCTCGAAGAGCGCCGAGGGGATGACGGCCGGATCGACCTCGACGAGCGGTCCGCGGGCCTGGCCGCTGGCGGCGTGGAGGGCCCGCGCCAGGGTCGAGCGGCCGCAGCCGGGCTCGCCGAGGATGAGGATCGGGGCGTCGCTCGCGGCGGCGCGCTCGGCGCCGCGGAGGGGGCCGCGGAGAGCGGCGAAATCGTGGGCGAGGTGGGCGAGCGAGAGCGGGGACGCCGGCACGCGCTGGGACGGCGAGGCTAGGAGCGGAAGTCCCCGGTGACGTCCGGGGCGTCCGACCAGAGGCGCTCGAGGGCGTAGAAGCCGCGCGGCTGCTCCTGGAAGACGTGGACCACCAGATCGCCGTAGTCGAGGAGCACCCACTGGGCGCGGTTGAAGCCCTCGATGTGCAGGGGGCGCACGCGCTCGGAGCGCAGCCGCTCCTCGATCGAGTCGGCGATCGCCTGCACCTGGCGCTCGTTGGTGCCGCTGCAGATCAGGAAGTAGTCGGTGAAGCCGCTGACGTCGCCGAGATGGAGGACCTTGAGGTCCACCGCTTTGCGGTCCTCGGCTGCCGCGACCGCCGTGCGGACCCTGGCGCTGGTGTCTGCTGCGGCGGTTTGAGGATCGGCCTTCATCGATAGAGATCGTACTTCTGGACGTAGTGTACCACCGCTTCCGGCAGCAGCCCGGGCGCCGGGCGCAGGCCGCGCGCGAAGAGCGCCCGCAGCTCGGTCGAGGAGATGGCGACCGGCTCCTGGGCGAGGAGATCGACGCGGCCGCCGGCGACGAGCTCGGCGAGCGCTGCGGGGAGGCTCGCCGCGGCGGCCTGCCAGCCCGGCCGGGCGAGGATGGCGAGGCGGGCGAGACGGGGCAGCTCGGCGAACCGCTTCCACGTCGGCAGGTCGAGGAACGAGTCGAAGCCGAGCAGGAGGACGAGCTCGGCCTCGGGGTAGGCCTGGCGGAAGTGCTCCAGGGTCTCGATCGTGTAGGCCGGCCGCTCGGGGGTGAGCTCGTAGGCGGAGGCGTAGAGCCCCTCTTCCTCCAAGAGCGCCAGCTCGACCATGGCGTAGCGGGCGTGGGGAGAGGCCAGCCGGCGCCGCGGCTTGTGCGGCGGCATGGCGGTGGGGAGATAGAGGACGCGGTCGATCCCCAGCGCTCGGCGGGCCTCCTGCACCGGCCGGATGTGGCCGAAGTGGATGGGATCGAAGCTGCCGCCGAAGAGCCCGATCCGGCGCGCTCGACCGGCACCGGCGTCGGCGGCGGTCTCAGGTGCTTCGCCGCTCAAGGCGCCGCCTCTCCGTCCTTCGCCCGGCTGTCGGCGAGCTGGCGGGCGAGCTCGGCGACCAGCTCGCGCGTGCCGTCGCCGGTCGCGGCGCTGATCTCGAGGTAGGGCAGCTGGCGCTCGGCGGCGGCGCGCGCCAGCTGCTCGCGCCGCTCGGGGAGCGCGGCGTCGAGCTTGCTCCCCACCACCAACCGAGGCCGGGCGAGGAGGCCGGGATCGAAGGCGCCCAGCTCGCGCTCGACGGTCGCGAAGTCGGCGGCGGCGGTGCGCTCGGGGCCACCCGCCGTCTCCTCCGCCAGCGCCGCTCCGGAGAGGTCGACGAGGTGGACGAGGACCCGGCAGCGCTCGACGTGGCGGAGGAACTGGAAGCCGAGCCCGGCACCGTCGGCGGCGCCGGCGATGAGGCCGGGGAGGTCGGCGATGACGAAGGGCTCGCCGTAGCCGCCGAGGGCGACGACGCCGAGCTGCGGCACGAGGGTGGTGAAAGGGTAGTCGGCGATCTTCGGGCGGGCGGCCGAGACGACGCTGATGAGGGTCGACTTGCCGGCGTTGGGGAGCCCCACGACGCCGACGTCGGCGAGCAGCTTGAGCTCGAGCCGCAGGCGCCGCTCCTCGCCCTCACGGCCGGGGTCGGCGCGGCGCGGCGCCTGGTCGGTCGACGTCGCGAAGCGGGCGTTGCCCTTGCCGCCGGTGCCGCCGGCGGCGACCAGCAGGCGCTCGCCGTCGGCGAGGATCTCGCCCAGGAGCTCGTCGGCCTCGGTCGCCGAGCCGCCGCCCCCCTCCCGCTCGCGCAGGACGTAGACCTGGGTGCCGAGCGGCACCGGGACGGCGAGATCCTCGGCGCTCTTGCCGGTCCTGTTCGAGCCCTCGCCGTGGCGGCCGCGGTCGGCGGCGAAGAGCGAGGTGAAGCGGAGGTGGTAGAGGGTGTTGCGCGACGCCTCGCCCACCAGGTAGACCGAGCCGCCGTTGCCGCCGTCGCCGCCCGAGGGGCCGCCGCGCGGGATGAACTTCTCGTGGCGGAAGGCCATGCAGCCGTTGCCGCCACGGCCGGCGCGGACGTGGATCGTCGCTTCGTCGATGAAGGCCAAGGCGGAGGGAGATCGGCCGGCGGGGTAGCGGGTGGCCGGGGAGATCGGTGCCCGGCGCACGGCGCGCCGGGTCGAGCCGAGTCCGCGCCTACTCGGCGGGGAGGATGTTCACGAACTTGCCGCGGCGCCCTTTGTCCTGGAACTGGACGATGCCGTCGACCTTCGCGAACAGGGTGTCATCCTTGCCCCGGCCGACGTTCAGGCCGGGAAAAAAGCGCGTGCCGTGCTGGCGCACGAGGATCGAGCCGCCGGTGACCCGCTGGCCCCCGAAGCGCTTGACCCCGAGGTTCTGCGGCTGGGAATCGCGGCCGTTGCGGCTCGAGCCTTGGCCTTTCTTGTGTGCCATGAGCTGCTGCTCCTCTCAATCAATCTCAATCATCAATCTCGATCTCGATCTCGATCGTCAATCTCGATCGAGCTCGAGGTCTGGTTCGGGGATGCGGGCCGCGGCGGCTAGGCGGAGGACTTCGCCTGGCGCTTTTCGGAGGGGAGCTGGATCTCGCCGATCTTCACCCGGTGGAGATCCTGCCGATGACCGATCGTCCGGCGGTACTGCTTGCGCCGCTTCTTCTTGAACACCCGGATCTTCGGGCCGCGCACCGCGGCGACGAGCGAGGCGGAGACCAGCGCCCCTTCGAGAACGGGGGCACCGATCTGAACGCCGCCGTCGCCCGAAACCATGAGGACGCGATCGAACTGGATGGCGCTCCCCGCGCCTTCGGCCGCCGCGATCAGCTCGACGTCGAGGATGTCCCCCGGCGATACCCGGTACTGCTTGCCACCACTCTGGATCACAGCGAACATAGGGAAAGCTCCTGAGAATCGTCGGACCGACGCGTGGACGGGGGAAATTACCACGCCCCGCCGCGGGGGTCAACTCGCGCGGTGGGGCACCAACCTTAAAGCGAGGCGTCCTGCAGGATCTCCCACTTGCCGCCGCGGCGCTGCAGGACGAGGAGGGTGTAGCCCTCGCTCGCCTTGGCCTTCTCGTCGTCGGGGTGGGCGAGCTTCCAGCTCGCCACGATCGCCAGCCCGTTGACCGTGCCGCTCGCGACGTCGACCGAGAGCGGCCGCACCTCGGCCATGTTGAGGGTGAGGACGCCCATCGCCTTGCCGTCCGGATAGCGCTTCTGGTAGTGCGCGAGCACCGCCTGGCGGCCGTGGACGAGGCCGGTCGGGGTGAGGAAGGTGGCGTCCTCGGCATAGGAGGCGACGAAGGCCGGGAGGTCGTTGCGGTTCCAAGCGACCGCCTGGACGGAGAGCACCCGGGTGACGTCGGCGCGCGCCAGGGACATGGCGACCGGGCCCGGCATGAGCGGCTCGCCGGGCGGCGCCGCGGCGGCCGGCGGTATCGCGGAGAGCGCCAGGAGGGTGGCGAGCAGGGCCGAGAGAGCGAGGGGACGGGTCGTTCGCTTGAGCATGGCGCCGATCCTAGCAGGGCGGCGGCCGGAGGGCGGGCGAGGCGCCGGCGTCCATCGTTCACCGTCGGCTATCCTCCCTCCATGCTGATGCGGCTCGCCGCGCTCTCGAGCGCCATCTACCTGCGCCTCGCCGCCGGCGCCCGGCGCGCCCGGCTGGCGGTGCCGCCGGTCTCGCTCGTCTACTACACGGTGGGACCGCGGGACGGCGAGCCGTGGATCTTCCTCCACGGCCTCGGCTCGATCGGCTCGACCTGGAGCCCGGTGATGCGGGCGCTGCGCCGCGGCTGCCGAATCCTGGTGCCGGAGCTCTCCGCCCTCGGCGGTACGGCGGCACCGGGCGGCGGCCTCGCCATCCGCCAGGGTGCCGAGACCATCGCCCGCCTGATCGAGCACGAGTGGGAAGGCCGGCCGGCGACCGTCGCCGGCCTCTCGCTCGGCGGCTGGATGGCGGCGCGCCTGGCGATCGCCCGCCCGGAGCTCGTCTCCCGCCTGGTGCTGATCGATGCCGCCGGGTACCGCGCCCAGGACTGGGACCGCGTCCAGCGCCTGGTCACCGTCTCCGACCTCGACGAGGTCGACCGCCTCTACAAGGCCCTCTTCGTCAAGACCCCCTGGCTCCTCGACGTCTCCCGGCGCACCTTCCTCCGCGCCTACACCTCGCCGGGAGTGCGCCAGATCCTCACCGCGACCGAGGAGGCCGACACCTTCGACGACCGCGACCTCGCCCGCCTCACCATGCCGACGGCGCTCATCTGGGGCGAGCGGGACGGCCTTTTCGAGGTGTCGACGGCGCGCGCCATGGCGGCGGCGCTGCCGCGGAGCACCCTGACCGTGGTGCCCGGTTGCGGCCACGCCCTCCACCTCGAATGCCCCGGCCAGGTGATCGCGGCGCTCGAGGAGTTCCGCCGCGTGGCGCCGCTGCCACTCGCGGCCGGCGGCGGGGCGAGCCGCCGAGGGTAGACTTTTCCCTTCCCTTCAGAAGGAGTTCCGCATGGATCAGCCCGACTATCTGGTCTGCCTCGACTGCGAGACCCCCTGCTACGTCTTCGAGTGGCAGGGCGACAAGCTGATCGAGATCCTCTGCCCGGCCTGCGGCAACGACAATCTCGAGCAGTTCGCGACCCCCGAAGACCTCGAAGACCTCTGACCCGAGGGCGGCAGTCATCACCAGATCTATACGACTAACGCTAAGATATTGACAATCGTTAGCGACAATGGCTAAGATCTCCTCGTGATCTTGGAATACTGCTCGACGACTCAAGGTTATGTTGAGCAGAACGGACGCAGCGAAGGGAGACAACGCGGCGTCCCAAAAATCCGAATCGAGAGCCAAAGGAGAAGAAGCCATGTACACCGCCAACCAGTCCCGCCTCGCGCCCCGAGTCACCCCCTTCGACGTCTTCAATCAGGCCTTCAGCCAGTTCCTCCGCAGCGAGGGCGACGCCCAGGAGTCGACGCGCACCTGGGCTCCGGCCGTCGACATCCTCGAGACCACCGAGGCCTATGTCGTCAAGGCCGAGATCCCCGGCGTCGCCAAGGATGCCGTCCACGTCACCGTCGAGAACAACGTCCTCACCCTCAAGGGCGAGCGCAAGCTCGAGAAGGACGACGTGAAGGAGAGCTACCACCGCATCGAGCGCACCTATGGCGCCTTCGCGCGCTCCTTCACCCTGCCGACCCGCGTCGACAACGACCGCGTCGAGGCCAAGTTCGACCAGGGCGTGCTGACGATCACCGTCCCCAAGGCCGCCGAGGCGAAGCCGAAGCGCATCGAGATCGCCTGAGCCTGAAAGCCTCGCCTCCTGGTTGCAGGCAACCGTCGCCCCCCGCCCACGAGCGGTGAGGGCCTCCACCCCGCGCCCCGCGCGGGGTTTTCTTTTTGCGGCCGGCTCCGTTCGGTCTCCTGCGGGCGGGCGCCCTCGACCCCACCCGCCCATCACGCCCTTCCGGGCGGCCGTCCTCGGAACCGAACGGAGCCGGCTAATGTCGAGTCAGGGGTCAGCCGGCGGCGCGGGCGTTCGCCGGCTCGAGCGGCGGGCGCTCGCGCGCCGGCGATTCCGGCGAGGCGGCGGGGAGCGGCACGGCGACCGAGGTGCCGGCGCCGGCCGAGCTCTTGATCTCGATGCGGCCGCCGTGCGCCTTGGCGATGCGCTCGACGATGGCGAGACCGAGGCCGGTGCCGCCCTTGCGGGTGGAGTAGAAGAGGTCGAAGACGCGCTGCTGGTCCTCGGGCGCCATCCCCACCCCGTTGTCGACGACCTCGAGCACCACCTCGGCGCCGTGGCGGTAGGCGATCAGGCGGAGCACCGGCGGCCGGCCGCTCTCCTCCATCGCGGCGAGGGCGTTCTGCGCCACGTTGAGCAGCAGCTGGGTCATCTGCGCCTCGTCGACCCTCACCCGCGCGCCGCCGCTCCTGTCCTCGATCTCGAGCTTTACCTCGCGCCGCTGGATCTCCGCCGCGAGGAGCTCTCCCAGGTGCTCGAGGAGCCAGAGCGCCGGCATCTCCTCCATCTCGAGCGGGCGCGGCTTGGCGTAGGCGAGGAAGTCGGTCACCAGGCGCTCGAGGCGGTGGATCTCCGAGCGGGTGATCGCGAGCAGGCGGCCGCCGCTCGGCACCGGCGGCGCGTTGGGGCCGCGGTAGGCGAGCTCCTCCTCGAGGAGCTGCATGTTGAGGTTGAGCGAGTTGAGCGGGTTGCGGATCTCGTGCGCCAGGCCGGAGGCCAGGGTGCCGATGTAGGCCAGGCGCTCGGCGTCGGCCGCCTGCGCCTCGAAACGCGCCGCCCGCCGCAGCAGCCACCAGATCGAGGCGAAGGCCGAGGAGAGGAGGACGAGGGTGATGATGCCGATGAAGATCGTCTGCCGCACCAGCTCGCCGCGCAGCACCTCGATCCGTCGCGCCAGCTCGGGGCCGCTGATCTCGACGACGAGCGTGCCCAGGTTGCTGATCGGCACCTGCACGCTCGGCACCTCGTACTCGAACTGGTGGTTCTCCTCCTTGAACTGCATGGCGCCCGGCAGGTTCCCCGGCCGCAGCTCGGGCGAGCGCGGAGAGCGCACGTCCGGCAGCGCCGGCGCCTCGGTGGACGGCACCACCGGCACGAAGGTGCGGCTCACCGACTTGTAGACCAGCACACCGCGCTTGTCGAAGATCTCGACGTCGCGGAAGATGTCGCGCTGCTTCAACACCGAATCGATGTAGGTCCGCGTCTCGTGCTCGACGGCGATGGCGCGGAAGAGGTCCTTGCCGTGCCCCTCGGCCTGGCCGGAGATCTGCCGCGCCAGGGTCTCGGCCTCGTTGCGGGTCTCGAGGAGGACCCGCTCGACCTCGCGCTGCGACAGCGAGCGGAAGATCAGCCAGCTGAAGAGCGCGATGTCCAGGAGGACGAAGAGGCCGAAGATCAGGGAGGCGGCGAGAAGCCGGCGGGAGCTGGCTGAGCTGGCGGTACCGGCCATCCGGAAAAGGATAGCACCCGCCCCCGTTCGACCCTCCGGTTTGACCCTCTCCTGGGCCTCGGCTACGATCGCCGGCGCTCCATGTCCATCTCGACCTCCGGCCGTCCGGTCCGCCCCCTCAAGCAGGGGCGCCGGGCGCTCGCGCTCGCCCTGGCGGCAGGGACCGCCGGAGCCCTCCTGGTGGCGGCCGCCGGCTGCGGCGGTTCGGGGAGCGGCGCCGGGGGCGGCCAGGGCAACGCCGCCCAAGCCGCCGGACCTCGCCGCGGCGGCACCGCGGTGGTCGGCGTCGTCAGCGACATGCAGAGTGTCAACGACCTCATCGTCCCCGCGAACTACGTCACCACCGAGATCCTCATGCGGCTGTTCCTTCGCCTCGCCGAGGAGCAGCCCGACTACGCCAAGGGACCGCCCTCGTTCGCGCCTCAGCTCGCCCGCTCCTGGGACTGGTCGGCGGACCACAAGACGCTCACCTTCCACCTCGAGCCCGCGGCGCGCTGGAGCGACGGCGTGCCGGTCACCGCCGACGACGTGCGCTTCACCTGGCAGGCGCAGACCAGCCGCGACGTCGCCTGGGACGCCGTCGACATGAAGAAGAAGATCACCGACGTCGAGGTGGTCGACCCGAAGACCGTCCGCTTCCATTTTCTCCACGCCTACGCCAAGCAGATGGAAGACGTCAACGAGGGCGTCATCCTCCCCGCGCACGTCTGGGGGAAGCTCCCCTTCGCCGCCTGGCGGCAGCACGCCGAGTGGTTCCGCGACCACCTCGTCGTCGACGGCGCCTTCGCCCTCGAGTCGTGGCAGCCGCACCAGCAGATCGTCCTCAAGAGGAACGCGAGCTACTTCGAGCCGGGCCTCCCGCGCCTCGATCGCGTCGTCTTCCGCGTCATCCCCGACCAGGCGGCGACGATGACCCAGCTCTTCAACGGCGAGCTCGACTTCGTGACGCAGGTGGCGCCGGCCGATGCCAAGCGGATCGAGGCCGACCCCAAGCTCGAGCTCCTCTCCTACTGGTTCCGGCTCTCCGTCCTGGTCGCCTGGAACAACGAGAATCCCCTCTTCGCCGATCCCGCGGTGCGCCGCGCGCTCACCCTCGCGATCGACCGCCAGACGATCGTAGACACCCTCTGGGGCCAGTACGCCCGCGTCGCTGACTCGCCGATCCTCAAGGCGGTCTGGGCGCACGACAACAACCTCAAGCCCTATCCCTACGACCCGGCCGAGGCGCGGCGCATCCTCGCCGCCAAGGGCTTCCGCGACAGCGACGGCGACGGCATCCTCGACCGCGGCGGCAAGCCCTTCGCCTTCGAGCTGCTGTCGAACGCCGGCAACCAGCAGCGCAACGACGCCGCGGTGATGATCCAGGAGCAGCTCAAGAAGGTGGGGATCCGGGTGACGCCGCGCATCCTCGAGTTCGCCACCCTCATCGACGTCACCGACCGCGGCCACTTCGACGCCGCCGTCGAGGGCTTCGGCATGGACACCAGCCTCGATCTCACCAGCTACTTCCATACCCCGACGCCCGACGGCGACAAGCGCAACGTCGCCCGCTACTCGAACCCCGAGGTCGACCGGCTGGTCGAGCAGGCGGCGGCGATGACCGACCTCGCCGCGGCGCGGCCGACGCTCGACCGCATCCAAGAGATCATCCACCGCGACCAGCCGTACACCTATCTCTGGGAGTCCAAGCGCATGCCGGCGATCAACCGCCGGCTCCACGGCGTCAAGCCCAACATGCTCTTCGCCTTCTCCAGCATCAAGGAGTGGTGGATCGAGCCCCGTCGGTAGCCGGCTCGACAGGCTGCGCACCGTGCCCGGCTTCCTCCTCCGGCGCTTCGCCGCCTCGCTGCTGCTCCTCTTCCTCGTCCTCACCCTCCTCTTCTTTCTCCTCCACCTGGCGCCGGGCGACCCGCTCGGTCTGGTGGAGAATTCGCGCCTGACGCCTGCGGAGCGCGCCGACCAGCGGCGGATCTTCGGTCTCGACAAGCCGCTGCCGGCGCAGTACGGCGCCTGGCTCGCGGCCGTCGTGCTGCGCTTCGATTGGGGCACCTCGCTCGCCTTCGACCAGCCGGTGACCGGCCTGGTCTCCGAGGCGCTCCCCCCCACCCTGCTCCTCGCCGGCGCCGCGCTCGCCGTCGAGTACGGCTTCGGTCTCGCCCTCGGCGTCGCCGCGGCGCGCCGACCGGGGAGCCTCGCCGACCACGCGGTCCGCATCCTCTCGCTCCTCGTCAACTCGCAGCCGCTCTTCTGGCTCGGGCTGATGGCCATCCTCCTCTTCTCTCTCCACTGGCCGCTCTTCCCGACCGGCCTCATGCACTCGGTCGGCGCCGAGTACCTGGGCGCCGCCGGCAGCGCCCTCGACCTGCTGCGCCACCTCGCCCTCCCCGCCCTCGTCCTCGGCCTCCACGGCTGTGGCTCCATCGCCCGCGTCGTGCGCGCCAGCCTGCTCGAGGTGCTGGGGCGGGAGTCGATCACCGCGGCACGGGCGCGCGGGCTCTCCGCGCGGCGGGTGCTCTGGGTGCACGCTCTCCGCAACGCCCTGGTGCCGGTGATCCAGCTCTTCGCCCTCTCCGCCACCGCCCTCCTCTCGGGCGCCTTCGTCGCCGAGGTGGTCTTCTCCTGGCCGGGGATGGGGAGCCTCACCTTCAACGCCATCGCCGGGCGCGACTACCCGGTGGTACTGGCGACGACGGCGCTCGCCGCGGTGATCGTCATCGCCGGCAGCTTCGCCGCCGACGTCGCCCACGGCCTCGCCGATCCCCGCGTGCGCGACGGATGGCGCGATGCCTAGGCCGCTGCCGGGCACCCTCCGCGCCGGCATCGCGCTCGTCGCCCTCCTCGTCGCCGTCGCCGTGGCGGCGCCGTTCGTCGCACCCTACGACCCCGGCGCACAGGTCGACCCGGCGGTGGCGCAGAACCGCCCGCCGGGGACCTCGCTCGCCGAGGTCCATCTCGCCGACGGCGGGGTCCTCCTTGCCGACCGCGTGGCGCGCACGCCGCGGGGGCTCGAGATCCATCGCCTCGGCCGCGCCGAGGTCCATCCCGCCGCCCAGGTGACCAACCTGACGGCGACCGGGGTCGCCCACCGGCGTCGCTTCCTCCTCGGCTCCGACCGCTTCGGCCGCGACGTGCTGTCGCGGATGCTCTGGGGCGCTCGTGTCTCGCTCGCCGTCGGCGTCGCCTCCGTCGCGCTGGCGCTCACCCTGGGGATCGCCGCCGGCGCCGCGGCGGCGCTCGGCGGACCGCTCGTCGACACCGTGCTGATGCGCCTGGTCGACGCGCTCCTCGCCTTTCCGGCCTTCTTCCTGGTGGTCGCCATCGCGGCCTTCTTCCGCTCGGGCGGCGGCGCCGTCGTCCTCGTCCTCACCGCCACCAGCTGGATGGAGACCAGCCGCCTCGCCCGCGCCGAGATCGTCAGCCTCGAGCGGCGCGACTTCATCCTCGCCGCGCGCGCCACCGGCGAGGGACCCTTCGCCATCTTCTGGCGTCACCTGCTGCCCAACGCGATGGCGCCGCTCCTCGTGCAGGGAGCGCTCCTCGTCGGCGCGCTCATCCTCGCCGAGTCGGCGCTCTCCTTCCTCGGCCTCGGCATCCAGCCGCCGACGCCGTCGTGGGGCAACATGGTCGCCGACGGCCGCGACGCCCTGGTGACCGCCTGGTGGGTGTCGACCTTCCCCGGCGCCGCGCTCGCCGTCACCGTAGTCGCCTTCAACCTGCTGGCCGACGGCCTCCGCGACGCGCTCGATCCCCGCGCCGTGCCGGTGCCGGCGCGGCGGTGAGCGATCGGCCGGACGGTCCAGAAGTCGTTCGTGGTAGAAATGATGCAAGTAGGAAGACCTGCTCGTCCGTCCAGGAGAAACCGTCATGCCCGAGCCCAAGGATTCCGCTCGCATCGTCCGCTGCGCCATCCATCCCTCGATCGGCATCGCCCGCGTCGGCAACGCCCGCGAGGCGTATTTCCTGGCGCCGGAGGCGCCGGGAGAGCGGCCCGATCCGGGTCCGCCGGGCTTCAAGACCGACAAGGGCGAGGTCAAGCGCGAGGGGGTGCGCTTCCGCGTCTACGGCTATGACGCCGAGGGCCGCGTCGTGCAGGAGATCACCGCCGCCGACGCCGAGATCCACTGGCAGGTCCACCTCGCCAACCGCAAGGCGGCCTGGTACCAGTTCAACAACGCGCTCGACCTCAAGCAGTTCGCGATGTCGAGCGCCTTCCGCAACGCCGCGGTCACCGGCGCTCTCCGCGACCAGCTGGTGATCGATCCCGGGGCGAAGCAGATCTCCGGCCGCAACGAGCACGGCGCCCGCTACCGCTTCGACCAGGGGTACATCAACTTCAGCGCCGGCTACGGACCGCACCAGGTGCCGCTGGGCGAGGTGCGGACGGACGGCGAGGGGCGCCTGATCGTCCTCGGCGGCTTCGGCAAGTCGGCGTCGGACAGCGGCGCCCCGGCGACGACCTTCGCCAACAACGACGGCTGGTACGACGACGTCTCGGACGGCCCGGTGCGGGCCCGCGTCGAGCTCGCCGACGGCCGCACGCTCGAGGCCGCGCCGGCGATGGCGGTGGTGACGCCGCCCAACTTCGGACAGGGCCTCTACAGCGTCGTCACCCTCTGGGACGTGGTCTACGACCTGTTCCTCCGCCAGGGCTGGATCGCGGCTCCCGCGGAGCTCCGCTTCTGGGACGACATCTATCCGCTCTTCGAGCGCCTGGTGGGCAACCAGTGGGTGAACGAGGGGATGTTCGTCCTCTTCGGCGCCGGCTCGCCGAGCGACCTGACCGATCCGGCGGTCGTCGAGCGCCTGGCGAGCCCCGATCCGCAACACCGCGAGGAGCGCGAGTCGCTCTACCGCTGGTTCCGCCGGCCGCCGCCGCCCTGGGACGCGCCGGGCGAGCGGGCGCACCTGCCGCCGCCGCGCCATGCCAAGCTGCCGCCCTTCTACGGCGACGGGATCGACTACTCCTCGACGACGATCTACGATCTGGCGATCACCACGACGCAGCACGAGCAGCTGAAGCGCTGGGCGGCGGGGGACTTCGTCCCCGGCGAGCGCCGCGCGCCGCGCCGCCTGGACGAGATCCCGCTCGCGGAGCAACCCGCGGCGCTCGACCGCGCGCCGCTCGAGGGATGCCTGGGCGGCCCCTTCCATCCCGGCATCGAGCTGACCTGGCCGATGCGGGTGCCGACGCTCTGGCAGAAGCCGGACCCGCTGCCCTTCCGGCTCAACATCCTCCCTCCCGGCGTCGAGCCGAAGGACGATTTCGGTGCGATCCTCACGCCGTCGATCGCCCTCGGGGCGGACGGCCCCTGCGCGGCGAGCGGCCCCGGCACGCTCAGCCGCTGGATGGGCGTGCCCTGGCAGACCGACGAGGCGAGCTGCCTCAACGGCTACGACACCTCCACCTACCTGCCGCTGCCGTCGTTCTGGGCGGCGCGGGTGCCCAACGAGGTGCTGAGCCTCGAGTCGTTCGAGCGGCTGAGCGACGCCGACCTGCCGGAGCTGCAGCGGGCCAAGCACTTCGCCTACCGGCAGTTCTGGCTCCGCGACCTCACCAAGGGCGCCGGCGCGAGCTACCAGGGGCGCATCAACAACATGGTGAAGCAGTGGCATCTCCTGGGGATCGTCGCCGAGCGTCCGACGGCGCCGGCCGCCGAGCCTCCCGGCTGGCCTGAGCGCTACTGGGTCGAGACCCAGCGCAGCCTCGACTTCTCCGCCAAGGACCCGACCTGGCGGCAGACCCTGCGCGCCGAGCACGCCGTGGCGGACGACGAGGCGGCGCCGCCCGAGTCGGCCCTGCTCAAGAGCGCCGCGCCGGCGACGGCGCCGCAGGAGGAGCCGCAGCTCCCCATCCGGCGCGACCAGCGTTGACGCCGGGAGGCGCGCCGCCGCGGGTGGCGGTGGTGGGCGGCGGCCCCGCGGGCGCGGTGGCCGCCCTCACCCTCGCCCAACGCGGCGTGCGGGCGACGGTGCTCGAAGCGCGCCCGGCGCCGGCGGCGAAACCCGGCGAGTGCCTGCCGCCCAGCCTCACGCTCCTCCTCCGGCGCCTCGGCCTGGAGGGCGCCCTCGCCGAGGACGGCCATCTGCGCTGCTACGGCAACCGCTTCGTCTGGGGCGCGCCGGAGGCCGGCGAGCGGCCGTTCCTCGCCGGCACGCGCGGCGACGGCTGGCACGTCGACCGCCAGCGCTTCGAGGCTCGGCTCGCCGAGCACGCCGTCGCCGCCGGAGTCGAATGGCGCTGGGGCTGCCGCACCCTCCGCTGCCTGCGCAGCGCGGAGGGCTGGCGGCTCGAGATCGACGGTGCCGCCGGGCGGCAGGCGCTGGCGGCGGACTTCGTCGCCGACGCCACCGGCCGCGCCTCCCGCCTCGCCCGCCGGCTCGGAGCCCGCCGCCTGCGCTACGACCGACTGGTCGGGGTCGCCGGTCTCCTGGCGAGCGCGACGCCGGCGAGCGACTCCTACACGCTCGTCGAGGCGACGCCGGACGGCTGGTGGTACACCGCCCTCCTCGCCGACGGCCGCATGGCGGCGGCGGTCTTCGGCGACGGCGACCTGCTGCCGCGCGATCTCCTCCATCCGGCGAGCGCCGCGGAGCCCTGGCGGCAGCGGCTCCTGGCGACGACGGCGACCCGCGAGCGGGTGGAGCGGCACGGCTATCGCCTCGCCGGCCTCTCGCTGCGCAGCGAGCCGGCCGAGAGCTCGCGGCTCGACGTCATCGCCGGAGACGGCTGGCTCGCCCTCGGCGACGCCGCGGCGGCCTACGATCCGCTCTCCTCCCACGGCATCGGCTCGGCGATGGGCTCCGGCTTCTACGGCGGCCAGGCGATCGCCGATCTCCTCGCCGGCCGCGCCGAAGCCCGCGATGCCTACCTCGACCTCATGCAGAGCGCCTACGGCGCCTACCTCGACCTCCAGCGCCGCTGCTACGCCGAGGAGCGCCGCTGGCCGGAGGCGCCCTTCTGGCGGCGGCGCCACGATCCGGCCTACTGCCTGGCGCCGTTGTGAGAGCCTCTGGCGCCTCGGAGAGTGTCCCGGCAACACTCGAGGGGCGCTGGTCGGGGCGATGGGTCGTTGGCGCTGGTTGTCGGCGCTGGTTATCAGAGAATAGGGTCATGAAGACCTCCCGGCCCGACGGGGCGCTCCCCGTCCGCGTTGCTCGGACGGCCACCTAGCCGGCGAGCTCCGCCGCGCACCCCATGCTCACCCGCGACTTCGACTACGCGTTGCCGGAGGGCGCCATCGCCGACCAGCCGGCGCCGCGCGGCGCCAGCCGCCTGCTCGTCCTCGACGCCGAAGGGAGCGCGCGCCACCGGCGGGTGGGCGACCTGCCGTCGCTCCTCCGCGCCGGCGACCTCGTCGTCGTCAACGACACGCGGGTGATCCCGGCGCGGCTCCTCGGCTGGCGGCTCGCGGCCGCCGGCGACGTCGCGGCGAGCGGCGGCGAGCGGCGGGGCGCCATCGAGCTGCTGCTGGTCGAGAAGACCGCCGAGACCACCTGGGAGGCGCTCGGCAAGCCGGGCCGGCGGCTGCGGCCGGGGGCGCGGCTGGGCTTCGCGAGCGGCCTCGAGGCCGAGGTCGTCGAACGGCTGGGCGACGGCCGCCTGCGGGTCCGCTTCGCCGAGAGCGTCGAGCCGCACCTCGAGCGCATCGGCCACGTGCCGCTGCCGCCCTACATCAAGCGGCCCGACGACGACGCCGACCGCGAGCGCTACCAGACCGTCTACGCGGCGCACCCCGGCGCCATCGCGGCGCCGACGGCGGGGCTCCACCTGTCGCACGAGATGCTCGCCCAGCTCGCCGCGCGCGGCGTCGAGCTGGCCGCCGTCACCCTCCACGTCGGCATCGGGACCTTCAAGCCGGTCGGCGTCGAGCTCGTCCACGAGCACCGCATGGACGCCGAGCGCTACACCGTGCCGGCGGCGGCGGCCGCCGCCTGGGAGCGGGCGCGGGAGCGCGGCGGCCGCGTCCTGGCGGTGGGGACGACGGTCGTCCGCACGCTGGAGACGGCGGCGCTCCGCGGCGGCGGCAGGGTGGGCGCGGGGAGCGGCTCGACCGACCTCTTCATCACCCCGGGCTTTCGCTTCCAGGCGGTCGACCTCCTGCTCACCAACTTCCACCTGCCGCGCTCGACCCTGCTCATGCTGGTGGCGGCCTTCGCCGGCGGCCGCGAGCGGGCCCTCGCGGCCTATGCGGAGGCGATCGCGGCGGGCTACCGCTTCTACTCGTACGGCGACGCGATGCTCGCCGCGCGGCGGGGCGAGCTCACGCCGCCGGCTTGAGCCGCGCGATGCGGCTCGCCAGCACCGCGGCGCCGAAGCCGTTGTCGATGTTGACGACGCCGATGCCCGGCGCGCAGCCGTTGAGCATGGTGAGGAGGGCGGCGACGCCGCCGAAGCTGGCGCCGTAGCCGACGCTGGTGGGCACCGCCACCACCGGCGCGCTCACCAGGCTGGCGATGACGGTGGGGAGGGCGCCGTCCATGCCGGCGACGGCGATCACCACGTCGGCGCGGCGGACCTCGGCGAGGTTGCCGAGCAGGCGGTGGAGGCCGGCGATGCCGACGTCGTAGAGCCGCTCGACCGGATGGCCGAACCAGGCGGCGCAGACCGCCGCCTCCTCGGCGACGGCGAGGTCGGAGGTGCCGGCGGCGAGGACGGCGATCGTCCCGGCGGCCGGGGTGTGCGGCTCGCCGCAGGTGAGGATGCGCGCCCGCTCGTGGTAGACGGCGGCAGGGCGGTCGCCGACGCTTCCGACGTTTCCGAGGGCGGCGAGGAGGGCGGCGGCGGGCTCGGCGGCGAGCCGCGTCACCAGCAGGCGCCCGGTGGCGGCGACGAGGCGCGCCGCGATGCCGCGCAGATCGTCGGTCCGCTTCCCCTCGGCGTAGACCGCCTCGGGGAGGCCGTTGCGCAGCTCGCGGTGGAGGTCGAGCTTGGCGTAGCCGAGATCGGCGTAGGGGAGCTCGGCGAGATCGGCGAGCGCGTCCTCCGGGCTGCGCGTGCCGGCGGCGACGGCGGCGAGAAGCGCGCGCAGGCGGTCGGGGTTCAAGGCCGCGGACCGGCGGCGCCGGCGCCGGCATTTGGATCGGCGGCGTCGGCGCCGCCGCGACGATAGCCGGCGGGGTCGAAGGCGACCGCCGCAAAGCCGAGCGCCGCGAGGCGCGGGGCCAGGCTCTCCCAGAGGCCGGCGAGGCGCGGCACCTCGGCGGGGCCGACCTCGACCCGCGCCCGGCCCTCGTCGTGGCGCACCCGCACGACGCGGAAGCCCTCGCCGGCGAGGAGCTCCTCGGCCGCCTCGATGCGGCGGAGCTTCCCCAGGGTGACCAGCTGGCCGTGCGGGATGCGCGAGGAGAGGCAGGCGTTGGCCGGCCGATCCCACGCCGAGAGGCCGAGCCGGCGGGCGACGGCGCGCACCGCCGCCTTGTCGAGGCCGTGGGCGAGGAGCGGCGAGAGGACGCCGCGGGCGCGCACCGCGGCGAGGCCGGGGCGGTCGGGGCCGGGGTCGGAGGCGTTGGTGCCGTCGCAGACGACGGCGAGGCCGCGGGCGCGGGCGAGGCCGAGCATGGCGTCCATCCGCATCCCCTGGCAGACGAAGCAGCGGTGGCCGGGGTTCGCCACGTACTCGGGATCGGCGAGCTCGCTGTAGGTCACCACCTCGTGGCGGATGCCGATCTCGGCGGCCAGCCGGCGGGCGAAGTCGAGCTCGGCGCCGGCCAGGGTCTCGGCCGCCGCGGTGACCGCCAGCGCCCGCTCCGGCGCCGCGGCGAAGGCGCGATGGACGAGCGCGGCGACGACCCCCGAGTCGACGCCGCCCGAGAACGCCACCAGCACCGAGCCGCGCGCGGCGAGATCGGCGACCAGCCGGGCGATCGCGGCATCGAGCGCCGGCAGGTCGGCAGGCTCGGACGGGACCGGCGGGGCGGGCGCGAGGACGGCGAGGCTCATCGGGGCCATGTTAGCGCAGCGATGATTGGATGCCAGCGGATGCCGGCGCGAATGATGCCGGCGCGGCCGGGCTCACCAGCGCACGGTGGCGACCGGCACGAAGAAGAAGATGCTGTAGACGCCGAGCGCCCAGAGCGGCGCGAAGGGGGCCGCCTGCTGCTCCTGGAGCGGCGCCATGGCGCGCAGCAGATAGGCGATCCCCTGCGGCCCCACGAAGTAGACCCAGCGCAGCAGCAGCCGGTCGCGCGGGTCGACCCGCCGTCCCCGCACCACGTAGAGCGTCCCCGCCGCCCAGCCGAGGGCGGCGGCGAAGCTGAAGAAGGGGTAGAGGGGGATGGAGGCGTGGCCGGCGAGCGGCACCAGCCGGCCCCAGGAGAGGAAGACGACCAGCCAGCAGGCGAGGAAGAGCCCCGAGAGGATCGCCTCGGGGCGGCGCAGCCGGCTGGACCGCTGGCCGGAGGGAGCGGCGGGCGGTGTCGCGGGCGGCACCGCCCCGCCGCTCATGCGATCGATGGCCACCGCGCGAGCGATGCGCGGCAGCCCGCGGGCTCGGCGCCGGGCTTCGATCGGCGGCGGCTCACGGCTCCGTCTCGTAGCTGCTCATCGGCGGGCAGGAGCACATCAGGTTGCGGTCGCCCCAGACGTTGTCCACCCTGCCCACGGCGGGCCAGAACTTGTGCTCGCGCACCCAGGGCAGCGGGAACGCCGCCTGCTGGCGGCCGTAGGCGCGGTCCCAGGCGTCCGCCGTCACCTCGCCCGCGGTGTGGGGCGCGCGTTTGAGCGGGTTGTCGGCGCGGTCCGCGCGGCCCTCCTCGATGGCGCGGATCTCCTCGCGGATGGCGACGAGCGCGTCGCAGAAGCGGTCGAGCTCGCCCTTGTCCTCGCTCTCGGTGGGCTCGATCATCAGCGTGCCGGCGACCGGGAAGGACATCGTCGGCGCGTGGAAGCCGTAGTCCATCAGCCGCTTGGCGACGTCCTCCGCCTCGATGCCGGCGCTCGCCTTGAACGGCCGCAGGTCGACGATCAGCTCGTGCGCGACGCGGCCGCGGGCGCCGGTGTAGAGGATCTTGTAGTCGCCGCCGAGCCGCGCCGCCATGTAGTTGGCGTTCAGGATCGCCACCTCGCTGGCGCGGGCGAGGCCGGAGGCCCCCATGAGGGCGATGTAGACCCAGGAGATCACCAGGATGCTGGCGCTCCCCCACGGCGCCGCGGAGACCGGTCCGATCGCCTGGCCGCCGCCGGTCGGGATCACCGGATGGCCGGGGAGGAACGGCGCCAGGTGCGCGGCGACGGCGATCGGCCCCATGCCCGGGCCACCGCCGCCGTGCGGGATGCAGAAGGTCTTGTGGAGGTTGAGGTGGCAGACGTCGGCGCCGTAGTCGCCGGGCCGGCAGAGGCCGACCTGGGCGTTCATGTTGGCGCCGTCCAGGTAGACCTGGCCGCCGTGGCGGTGGACGATGGCGCAGATCTCGCGGATCTCCTCCTCGAAGACGCCGTGGGTCGACGGGTAGGTCACCATCAGCGCCGCCAGGCGGTCGGCGTGCTGCACCGCCTTCGCCTCGAGGTCGGCGAGCTCGACGTTGCCGCGCTCGTCGCAGGCGACGGGGACGACCCGGAAGCCCGCCATCACCGCCGAGGCGGGGTTGGTGCCGTGCGCCGAGACCGGGATCAGGCAGACGTCGCGCTCGCCGCCGCCCGCCGCCTGGTGGAAGGCGCGGATGACCATCAGGCCGGCGTACTCGCCCTGCGAGCCGGCGTTCGGCTGCAGCGAGACGGCGGCGAAGCCGGTGATCTCGGCGAGCCAGGACGACAGGCTGTCGAAGAGCTCGCGGTAGCCCGCCGCCTGCTCGACCGGCGCGAACGGATGCAGGCTGCCGAGCTCCGGCCAGGTCACCGGCACCATCTCGGCGGTGGCGTTCAACTTCATCGTGCACGAGCCGAGCGGGATCATCGAGGTGGTGAGCGAGAGGTCCTTCGCCTCCAGCCGCTTGATGTAGCGCAGCATCTCGTGCTCGGTGTGGTGGCGGTTGAAGACCGGGTGCGCCATGAAGGCCGACGTCCGCTGGAGCGGCACCGGGTAGGGGCGCGCCGTGATCGCGGCGTCGGAAAGATCGGCGAGGCTGGGCGTCTCGCCGCCGCGCACGCCTGCGAAGACCGCCAGGAGGTCCGCCACGTCGGCCTCGGTGGTCGCCTCGTCGAGGGTGACGCCGACGGCGCCGTCGGAGAGGCGGCGGAGATTGATGCCCCGCGCCGCGGCGGCGGCGAGGAGGTCGGCGGCCGGGCCGGCGACGCGCAGGGTGTCGAAGACCTCGTGACGCCCGAGGTCGTAGCCCTGGCGGCGGAGCCCCTCGGCGAGCGCCAGGGTGAGCGCGCGCACCCGGCGGGCGATGGCGCGCAGGCCCTCCGGCCCGTGGTAGACGGCGTACATGCTCGCCATCACGGCGAGGAGCACCTGCGCCGTGCAGATGTTGCTCGTCGCCTTCTCGCGGCGGATGTGCTGTTCGCGGGTCTGCATCGCCATGCGGTAGGCGACCTCGCCGCGGGCGTCCCTGGAGACGCCGATGACGCGGCCGGGGAGCTGGCGCTTGTGCTCCTCGCGGCTGGCGAAGTAGGCGGCGTGCGGGCCGCCGTAGCCCATCGGCACGCCGAAGCGCTGCGTCGAGCCGACGGCGACGTCGGCGCCCAGCTCGCCCGGCGGGGTGAGGAGGGTGAGGGCGAGCGGATCGGCGGCGACGACGGCCAGGGCGCCGGCGGCATGGGCGCGGTCGATGACCGCGGAGAGGTCGAGCACGCGGCCGTCGGTCGTCGGATACTGCACGAGGACGCCGCAGAGGTCGGTGTCGAAGGCATCCTTGGCGAGCTCGTGGTCGAGCGGGCCGACGCGGAGCTCGATCCCCAGGGCGCCGGCGCGCGTCGCCAGCACCGCGAGAGTCTGCGGGTGGCAGTCGTCGGCGGCGAAGAAGGCGTGCCGCTTCCCCGGCGCGGCGCCGGCACAGAGGTGCATCGCCTCCGCCGCGGCGGTCGCCTCGTCGAGCAGCGAGGCGTTGGCGACCGGCAGGCCGGTCAGGTCGGCGACCAGGGTCTGGAAGTTGAGCAGCGCCTCGAGGCGGCCCTGCGAGATCTCCGACTGGTACGGCGTGTACTGGGTGTACCAGCCCGGGTTCTCGAGGATGTTGCGCTGGATGACGCCCGGCACGATGGTGCCGTGGTAGCCCGTCCCCAGGAAGGAGCGCATCACACGGTTCTTTGCCGCCATGGCGCGGAGGGCCGCGGTGAGCTCGCTCTCGCCGAGCGAGCGGTCGGCGGGGAGGCCGGCGAGGCGGAGCGGCGCGGAGAGCCGGATCGCCGCCGGCACCGTCTCGTCGACCAGCGCCGCGAGCGAGGGGAGGCCGAGGACCGCCAGCATCTCGCCGACCTCCGCCTCGCTGGGGCCGAGGTGACGGCGGGGGAAGGTGTCGGTCGGCGCGAAGGGGGAGGGGGCAGCGGAGGGAGGCGCTGCCGGGCTCGGAGCCGCCTCGGCGCCGGCGGCCGCCCGCTCCTCGCGTTCGAGGCTGGTGGCCATCGGCGGGCTACTCCTCGCCATTCTTGACGTACTCCTCGTACTTCTCGGCGCTCATCAGCTCCTTGAGGTCCGAGGCGGAGGAGAAGCGGATCTTGATCAGCCAGCCCTCGGTGTGCGGATCGTCGTTCAGCAGCTCCGGATCGTCGACCACCGCGTCGTTGACCTCGACCACCTCGCCGGCGACCGGGGTGTAGACCTCGGCGACCGCCTTGACCGACTCGATGGTCCCCAGCTCGTCGCCGGTGTTGAACATCTGGCCGACCTCGGGGAGCTCGACGAAGACCACCTCGCCCAGCTCCTCCTGCGCGAACTCGGTGATGCCCACGACGGCCACGTCGCCGTCGACGCGAATCCACTCGTGCTCCCGTGAGTACAGATAGTCGGTGGGATACATGCTCTCGGTCACCCTCCTCGTCGGGCTCGCCGCCCGAAGGAATCAAGGTTCTCGAACGAGCGACCGCCGGCGCCTCCGGCGCCGCTCTCTCGGCCGCTCGATCCAGCTCTCACTTGGCCCGGCGGTAGAACGGCAGCGGCGCCACCACCGCCGGCAGCTCGCGGCCGCGCACATCGATCGCCAGCCGGCTCCCCGCCGCCTCCAACCGGGTCGGAACATAGGCCATTCCCAGCGCCTTTTCGAAGCTCGGGCTGAAGGTGCCGCTGGTCACCGTGCCCACCGTTTCGCCCCCTTCGCGCACCGCGTGGCCCTGGCGCGCGATGCCGCGCCCCTCGATGGTGAAGCCGACGAGCTTGCGCTCGAGGCCCGCCTGGCGCTGGGCGACCAGTGCGTCGCGGCCGACGAAGTCGCCGCCCTTGCCGAGCTTCACCACCCAGCCGAGGCCGGCCTCGAAGGGGGTGGTGGTCTCGTCGATCTCGTGGCCGTAGAGGGCCATCGCCGCCTCCAGCCGCAGGGTGTCGCGCGCCCCCAGGCCGGCGGGCTGGATGCCGTGCGGCGCCCCCGCCGCGAGCAGCCGCCGCCAGACCCGCGGCGCCTCGGCGGGCGGCAGGTAGAGCTCGAAGCCGTCCTCGCCGGTGTAGCCGGTGCGCGAGACGATCGCCGGCACCCCGTCGACCGTCCCCTCGAGGAAGCCGTAGTAGCGCAGGCCCGAGATGTCCCCCGCCTCCGAGGCCGCGAGCGGCGCCAGGATCTCCAGCGCCCGCGGCCCCTGCAGCGCGAGGAGCGCGTAGTCGTCGCTCACGTCGGCGACCTCGACGCCGGCGACGCCCTCGGCGCGGGCGGCGATCCAGGCGAGGTCGCGCTCCGCGTTCGAGGCGTTCGCCACCACCAGGAAGCGGTCGGCGGCGAGCCGGTAGACGAGGACGTCGTCGATGTAGGTGCCGCGCTCGGTGAGCAGGCCGCTGTAGTGGGCGCGGCCGGGGGCGAGCTTGGCGACGTCGTTCGGCGTCAGCCCCTGGAGGAAGGCCTCGGCGCCCGCCCCGCGGACGCTGATCTCGCCCATGTGGGAGACGTCGAAGAGGCCGGCCGCGGTGCGCACGGCGCGGTGCTCGTCGATGACCCCGGCGTACTGGACGGGCATCTCCCAACCGGCAAAGCCGACCATGCGGCCCTTCGCCTCGAGATGGCACTCGTAGAGCGGGGTGCGCCGCAGCGCCTCGCCAGAAGCGTCGTCAGCCTGGGACATGTCGGGAAAGCCTCCTTCTCCGCTGCGGTTCCGGGGCGGCGCAAAACGCTATCACAGCGCTGCGGGGAGAGGGCTCTGGGAGGCGGCCTTGCGAGGGCGCACCATCGCGCGGCGCGATGGGCAAGGTCCACCAGCGGAGCGACCGACCCTAGAGAATTTAAGTGCGGTAGATTAGAATGAAGTTCGGCGCGGCCGATAGCGGCTGCCCCGACTTCGAAGGAGCGACCGATGAAGAACACGTTCCGCCTGCTCGCCATCAGCCTGGCGATCTTCGCCTTCGCGCCCCTTGCCTTTGCTGCCACCGACCAGCCGGCCTGCCTCGCCCAGCAGTTGAGCGCGAGCTCGTCCCGGCCGGCTCAGCCGGTCGATCTCGCCGGTCTCCTCAAGCCCGCCACCCTGATGACCCCGGTGGAGCTCGCGTCGCCGCCGGCGGCGACGTTCGGCCACTGCTCGGCCGACTGCTCGCGCTGCGTCCTCGGCCAGGTCCCTGATTCCTGTCAGGCGCGCGGCCTCGGTTCGTGCTTCCCTCAGTGCCCCTAGCGCCTCGGCGCCTCTTCCTTGGAAACCGATCGAACTCTTGAGGATATCCGTCATGCAGACCTTGAGGCTCGTGCTCGTTCTCGCGCTGCTGTCGCTCGCGTCCGGCCTCCCTTCGCGCGCCATCGACCAGTGCCACGCCCCCTGCCTGACGGCATTGGGACAGTGCATCAAGTCCTGCGGTGGCCTCCAGGCGCCGGCCGGCTCCCCGTGCATCCAGCGGTGCGATGCCATCTACAGCGCCTGCCTGGCGAACACCGTCTGTCCGCCTACCGGACAGCGCTGAGCGCAACCTCGCCGACGGCGACGGCAGCGCGGAAGGCTCCGTCGCAGCGCGGAAATATTTCTCGCAGCGGAGGAAACATCGAAAGTTTCTTCGCTGCGGACGCCGTAGCGAGGAAATATTGAAAGTTTCCGCTCTGCAAACGCCGCAACGGAGGAAATATTGAAAGTTTCCTCTCTGCAAACGCCGCAACGGAGGAAATATTGAAAATTTCCTCTCTACAGCCGCTGCAGCGAAGGAAATCTCGAATCTTTCCTCTCTACAGCCTCTGCACCAGAGGAGGTCGCCGAGGTTTCCGCCGTATCGCCGCCGCAGAGACACCGATCTCGGCCTCTCCCCCTCACCAACCACCGGCGTCGAGGATCTCGGCAAGCTTTCGCTGGGCGGCGTCGAGCGGCGAGCGCCGCTCGACCTGGCGGAGGGTCTCGCGAGCGAGGGCGCGGGCGAGGGGGAGCTTCTCCGGGGCGGCGCCGGCGAGGGCCGCGAGGTGGCGCTCGAGGGTCGCCGCGTCGCCGCGGGCGACGGGGCCGGTGAGCGCCGCGGCGGCATCGCCCTCGGCGATGGCCGCGGCGACGGCGCCGCGGGCGAGCTCGAGATAGCCGCGGGCGACCGCCGGCGGCAGGTCGAGGCGGCCCGCGAGGTCGGCGGCGGCGGCGAGGAGCGTGGTCACCCCGCCAGCGGCGAGGCTTGCCGCGAGGTGGTAGAGCGGCCGCGCCGGAGCTGAGACCGCCGCCGCCTCGCCGCCGAGGGCCCCGGCCAGGCGCTCGCCGAGGGAGATCGCGGCGGCATCGCCGTCGAGCGCGAAGAAGACGCCGCGCGACTCCGTTGGATCGAGGAGCGGCCGCGGGAAGGCCTTCAGCGGATGGAAGGTGCCGATCGCCGACCCGCCCTCCCCGCGGCCGCCGGCTCCCTCGCCGGCGTGCCGCAACGGGGCGAGGGCCTCGGCGGCGAGCCCGCCGGCGGTGTGGAGGACGACCGGCGCCTGCGGCCGGCCGGCGAGGGCGGCGGCGACCGCGGGGAGGGCGGCGTCGGGCACCGTCAAGAGAAGGAGGTCCTCGCCGGCGGTCGAGAGCGTCGCGACCGCGGAGCGCCCGGCGAGGGTGACGGCGCGGGCGCCGGCCGCCTCCAGCCAGGCGGCGAGGCTCCGGCCCACCTTCCCGGCGCCGACCAGGGAGAACGTCAGGTCCGCTAGGGGAGGGCCGCTCACCGCGGCTACAATAGCCGCCGCGACACCTCGGAGCAAGGCGGATACCGGGCGGCGTCGGGGGTTTTCGAACCCGGCCGAGGCTCGGGAGCGCGGCGCAAAGTGCCTGCCGGCTCAATGGTTTGCCGTTGACACCGGGGCGCTGGTCGAGTACCATTCGTTAGCACTCTCGCGGCGAGAGTGCTAAGACACCCGGACGGACCGGACGAAGCGAGAGCACCCGCCATGGCCGAGACACGGTCCCCCCACCCCGGCAACCTGAGCGCCCGCGACCGCGAGATCCTGCGGCACGTCATCGTCACCTACATCCTGAGCGCCGAGCCGGTGTCGTCCCGCGCCGTCGCCAAGCAGGGGGGCTCCGGCCTCTCGGCGGCGACCATCCGCAACGTCATGGCCGACCTCGAGGACTCCGGCTACCTGGTGCAGCCGCACACCTCGGCCGGCAGGGTGCCGACGCGGGCGGCCTACCACCTCTTCATCCAGTCGCTCATGCAGACGCAGCGCATCTCCGCCCGCGACCGCCGCTACATCGACGAGAACCTGAAGAGCTCGCCGGCCGACCCCGACCAGCTCATGGGGGTGACCAGCCACCTCCTCTCCGAGCTCTCGCACCAGGTCGGCCTGGTGGTCACCCCGCAGCTCGGCGACACCGTCCTGAAGGCGGTCGACTTCGTGCCGCTCGAGGGGCGGCGGGTGCTCTGCGTCGTCGTCTCGGCGGACGGCTTCATCGACAACAAGGTGATCGAGACCGAGGAGGAGGTCTCCCGCGAGGACCTCCAGCGCAGCTCGAACTACCTCAACGAGAACTTCGCCGGCCTGCGCCTGCGCGAGATCCGCGACCGCCTGCTGCGCCTGATGGCCGAGGAGCGGGCGCAGGTCGACCGCCTGCTCAACCTGGCGATCGACCTGGCGCGCTCCGGCCTCAAGATCGACGACGCTCCGGAGGTGCTGGTCGACGGCACCTCGGTTCTCCTCGCCCAACCGGAGCTCACCGACATCCAGCGCGTGCGGCGCCTCTTCGAGACCTTCGCCGACAAGGCGCGCATGGTCAAGATGCTCAACCAGTGCATCCAGGGCCAGGGGGTGCGGGTGCTCATCGGCGACGACAGCGCCATCACCTCGGAGCTCGACTTCAGCCTGGTGGCGACCACCTACGGCATCGGCGACCGCACCCTCGGCACCCTCGGCATCTTCGGGCCGTCGCGGATGGAATACCAGAAGGTCATCCCCCTGGTTCACTACCTGGGAGCGACGCTCAGCCGGACGCTCGCCGAGGGCTTCGGCGACTCCAAGGAGTCGAAGAGGAACTGAAGAGAGCTGGTCTAGAATCCCGCCCGGCCCCCGATCGGATTCCGATACGGCCGGCGCCGGCTAGGGCGCGCCCACACGACGAGATTTCCCGAGAGCAGGAGAGGACGGCAGATGGCAGACGACATCAGCGACCGCGAGGCGACCGAGCTCGACCTCGAAGACGGACAGGACATCGAATCGGCCATGCGCGACGCGGTGGCGGCGGTGGAGGGCGTCCACGCCGGCACGCCGGCCGGCTCCGGCGCCGCGACCGCGGGCGACTCCGCGGGCGGCGACATCGCCGCCCTCCGCCGCGAGATCGCCGATCTCCGCGACCGCTCGATGCGGACGCTCGCCGACTTCGACAACTTCCGCAAGCGCAGCGAGCGCGAGCGCCAGGAGGCGCGGCGCTACGCCCTCCTCGATCCGCTACGCGACATCCTGACCGTCGTCGACAACCTCGAGCGGGCGCTCTCCGCCGAGGGCTCGGCGGACGACTTGAAGCGCGGCGTCGAGATGACGCTCAAGGGGATGCGCGACCTGCTCCGCCGCCACGGCGTCGCCGAGATCGCCTCGGCGGGCGCGGCGTTCGACCCGGCGGTCCACGAGGCGGTCTCCCGGCAGGACGACCCGGCGGTCGCCGTGCCGACCGTCGTCGAGGAGCTGCAGCGCGGCTACATGCTGCACGACCGGCTGCTCCGCCCGGCGATGGTCAAGGTCGGCGTGCCGGTCGAGCGCAAGGCCGAGCCGACGAGCCACTGAGCGCCGCCGGGCCGCCCCGGCGAGCGCCGCGGGCTCCCCGTCGCTCCCCCGAGCACGTACAATAGTTGAGCGAGAACCTTCGATCCGAGGCGCCGCCGATTCCGGAGGCGCAGGGCCGTCCCCGCCCCTGTGGGGTGGGAGCCCGCCTCGCCGGTCGGGGCCCTGAGCGAGGCGACGAAGCGCTGTGAGCAAGATCATCGGCATCGATCTCGGCACCACCAACAGCTGCGTCGCGGTGGTCGACGCGCTGCAGCCGCGGGTGCTCGCCAACCGCGAGGGGAGCCGCACCACGGCCTCGATCGTCGCCTTCGCCGACGAGGGGGATCGCCTCGTCGGGCAGATCGCCAAGCGGCAGGCGATCACCAACCCGCTCAACACCGTCTTCGCCGTCAAGCGGCTGATCGGCCGCAAGATCGACGACCCCAACGTCGCCCGCGCCCGCGAGGTCCTTCCCTACAGCCTCGCCCGCGGCGGCAACGGCGACATCAAGGTCGAGATCCGCGACCGGCAGTACAGCCCGGAGGAGATCTCCGCCTTCATCCTGAAAGAGATCAAGGAGTTCGCCCAGGAGGCGCTGCAGGAGGAGGTGAAGGAGGCGGTGATCACCGTCCCCGCCTACTTCGACGACTCGCAGCGCCAGGCGACCAAGGACGCCGGCAAGATCGCCGGCCTCGAGGTGCTCCGCATCATCAACGAGCCGACCGCCGCCGCCCTCGCCTACGGCCTCGACCGCCAGGAGGGGACGAAGACGATCGCCGTCTACGACCTGGGCGGCGGCACCTTCGACATCTCGATCCTCGAGTTCGCCAAGGGGATCTTCGAGGTGCGCGCCACCGCCGGCGACACCTACCTCGGCGGCGAGGACTTCGACCGCCGGATCATGGACTGGCTGATCGCCGAGTTCGAGGGCGAGACAGGCATCGATCTCAAGAACGACCGCATGGCGCTGCAGCGCCTGAAGGAGGCCGCGGAGCGCGCCAAGTGCGAGCTGTCGACGGCCGAGGAGGCGTCGATCAACCTCCCCTTCATCTCGGCGGACGAGACCGGCCCCCGCCACCTGGCGCGGACGCTCGACCGGCCGCGCTTCGAGGGCCTGGTGCGCGAGCTGGTCGAGAAGACCGAGGGGCCGTGCGTCGACGCGCTGCGCGCCGCCGGCCTGCGCGCCGACCAGGTGAGCGAGATCCTCCTCGTCGGCGGCCAGACGCGGACGCCGCTCGTCATCCAGGCAGTCGAGCGCATCTTCGGCCGCAAGCCCAACCGCGACATCAACCCCGACGAGGTGGTGGCGATGGGGGCGGCGATCCAGGGCGGCATCCTGCGCGGCGACATCAAGGACCTCGTGCTCTTGGACGTCACCCCGCTCTCGCTCGGCATCGAGACCCACGGCGGCATCTTCACCAAGCTGATCGAGCGCAACTCGACGATCCCCACCAAGAACACCCAGATCTTCACCACCGTCGTCGACAACCAGGACGCCGTCGAGGTGCACGTGCTGCAGGGCGAGCGGCAGATCGCGGCGGAGAACAAGTCGCTCGGCCGCTTCGAGCTGGTCGGCATCCCGCCGGCGCCGCGCGGCGTGCCGCAGATCGAGGTCATCTTCGCCCTCGACTCGAACGGCATCGTCAACGTCTCGGCGCGCGACGTGGCGACCAACCTCTCGCAGAGCATCCAGATCAACCCCTCGGGCGGCCTCTCGCAGGCGGAGGTCGAGCGCCTGGTCGAGGAGGCGCATCAGCACTCCTCGGCCGACCGCGACCGCCGCGAGGTGCGCCAGCTGAAGAACCGGCTCGAGGGGCTGATCTACAGCAACGAGCGGGTGTTCGAGGAGTTCCGCGACCTGCTGCCGGAGGACGACTCGAAGAACATCCACGAGGCGATCCTGCAGGCGCGGGTCGCCGCAACCAACGAGCAGCGGGCCGAGCTCGAGGCGGCGCTCTTCGACCTCTCGTCGGTGTCGCGCAAGCTCTCCGACGTCATGCTCTCGCGCGCCGCCGGCGGCAAGGAATGAGCGGGCAGCGCCAGATGTTGCCAGGGTTCCGGGGGACCTTCCGGCAGGCGGCCGCCGGCGCGCGGAGCCGGACGCGGTCGACGGGATAGGACGACATGGCGACAGTCAAACGCGACTACTACGAGGTGCTGGCGGTCGGCCGCACGGCGAGCGGGGCGGAGATCAAGGCCTCCTACCGCAAGCTCGCGGTGCAGTACCACCCGGACCGCAACCCCGGCGACGCCGTCGCCGAGGAGCGCTTCAAGGAGGCCGCCGAGGCCTACGCGGTGCTCTCCGACGACGACAAGAGGGCGCGCTACGACCGCTTCGGCCACCAGGGGGTCGCCGCGGCGGGCGGCGCCGGCGGCTTCGACCCGACGATCTTCGCCGACTTCTCGGACATCCTGGGCGACCTCTTCGGCTTCGGCGGCGGCGGCGGCCGGCGCGCCTCGGCGGTGGCGCGCGGCTCCGACCTGCGGTACGACCTCACCCTCTCCTTCGAGGAGGCCGCCTTCGGCAGCGACACGACGCTCCGCATCCCGCGCCTCGAGACCTGCGGCGAGTGCAAGGGCTCCGGCGCCGCCGACGGCTCGCAGCCGGTGGTCTGCAAGGGCTGCGGCGGCCGCGGCCAGGTGCGCTTCACGCAGGGCTTCTTCACCGTCGCGCGGACCTGCCCGCAGTGCCAGGGCGAGGGGCGCACGGTCGAGCACCCCTGCAAGAAGTGCCGCGGCGGCGGGCTCGTCGAGCAGGAGCGCAACATCCAGGTGCAGATCCCCGCCGGGGTCGACAACGGCGCCCGCCTGCGCCTCTCCGGCGAGGGCGAGCACGGCCGGCACGGCGGCCCGCCGGGCGACCTCTACGTCGTCCTCTCGGTGCGGCAGCACGCCAAGTTCCGCCGCGACGGCGTCACCGTCCACGGCACCGTCTCGCTCTCCTACCCACAGGCGGTGCTCGGCACGACCCTCGAGGTGGAGACCATCCACGGCACCTCGACCCTCGAGGTCCCCGGCGGCACCGTGCAGGGCAAGAGCTTCCGCGTCCGCGGCCAGGGCATCCCGCGGCTCGACGGCAGCGGCCGCGGCGATCACGTGGTGACCGTCGACCTCGAGGTCCCCGAGCCGCGCAAGCTCTCCGACGAGGAGATCACCCTCCTCCGCCGCCTGGCGGAGATCTCCGGCCGGCCGGTGAAGGAAGAGCGGACCCTCGTCGACCGGCTGAAGAACGCGCTGCGCTAAAGCGCGTGCCGCACCTCCGCCGCAGCTTCCTCGCCCCGCCCGAGCTCGAGGAGCCGTTCGCCGCCGAGCTGTGGGCGGCGGGGACGCTCGGCGTCGAGATGCGGGGCGGGCCGGACGGCAGGGTGTGCCTCGCGGCCTACTTCGCCGCCGGCGCGCCGGCGGTCGACCTCGCGGGATGGGATGGGGTCGAGCTCGCCGGCGAGGAGATCGTCCCCGACACCGACTGGTTCGCCGCCTATCGGCTGACGGCGCAGCCCTTCGCGATCGGCAGGACGCTCACCGTCGATCCGCGCGAGCCGGAGGACAGCCTGACCGCCGCCCCAGACGGCCGCCGCCTGCTGCGGCTGCCGGCGCGCGGAGCCTTCGGCATCGGCAGCCACGAGTCGACGCGCCTGGCGCTCGAGATCCTGGAGGACCTCGACCCGGTCGATCTCGCCGGCCGCGACGTCCTCGACGTCGGCACCGGCACCGGCATCCTCGCCTTCGCCGCCCTGGGCGCCGGCGCGCGGACGGCGGTCGCCTACGACAACGACCCCGCGGCGCCGTTCTACGCCCGCGACAACGCACGGCGCAACGGCTTCGCGCCGCGGCTCTTCGCCGGCCCGGTGGCTGCGCTCGCCCCCGGCGCCCGCTTCGATCTCGCCCTCGCCAACGTCATCCCCGAGCAGATCCTGCCGGATCTCGCGGCACTCGCCGGCCATCTGAAGGCGGACGGCGGCATCATCCTCTCCGGCATCCTCGCCGAGCGCGGCGACGAGATGCTCGCCGCCGCCGCCGGCCTGGGCTTCGCCGAGCGCGCGCGGCGCATCGACGGCGAGTGGATCGCCTTCCACGTGGCGCGGAGCGCGCCGCGATGACGGTCACCCTGCTGGTCGATCCGGCGGGGTGGGACGGCGCCCGCGTCGAGGTGGCGGGCGACGCCTACCGCCACCTCTTCCGCGCCCGCCGGCTCGCCGCCGGCGAGCGCCTGCGGGTGGTCGACGGCCGCGGGCGGGCGCGCTGGGGGACGGTCGCCGCGGTCGAGCGCGACCGCGCCGTCGTCGCGCTGGGCGAGGCCGCCGAGAGCCGCGAGCCGGCGATGGAGGTCGTGCTGCTGGTCGCCACGCTCCGCCCCGAACGCGCCTCCTGGCTGGTCGAGAAGGCGACCGAGGTGGGGGTCGCCGCCGTCCGCTTCCTGCACACCGAGCGCGCGCCGCGCACCTTCGGCGCCGGCGCCATGGAGCGCCTGCGGCGGGTGGCGGCGGCGGCCGTCGAGCAGTGCGGCCGCGCCCGCTGCCCGGAGGTGACCGGTGTCCACGAGTGGAGCGAGCTCGCCGCCTTGATCACCGCGAGCGACGACCTCCTGCTCCTCGACACCGAGGCCGGCCCCGGCGCCGCGGCGGGCGGCTCGGCCGCAGGGCCAGCTGCGGGGCTGTCGGCGGGCCGCATCGCCCTCCTCGTCGGCCCCGAGGGCGGCTTCAGCGAGACCGAGCGCCGCCAGCTCGCTGGCGCCGCCTGGCGGCCCCTCTCTCTCGGCCCGCGCGTCCTCCGCACGGAGACCGCGGCGGTGGTCGCCGCCGCCTGGGCGGTGGGAGCCGCCCCGGCCGCCGCGAGGGGCGACGCCGGAGTGGACAGCGGCCCGGCTCCGGGCTAGCATCGAACGGCAGTCCCCCACTTCCCCTCTTCACAAGGAGGCGGCTTGGCCAGAGAGATCTACACCGAGGTCCGCTGGATCTGGATGAACGGCCGTCTGGTCGATTTCGACAAGGCCACGATCCACGTCATGACCCATGCGCTGCACTACGGTTCGGGAGTGTTCGAGGGCATCCGCGCCTACGACACCCCGGGGGGCGCCGCCGTCTTCCGCCTCCGCGAGCACGTCGAGCGCCTCTACAACTCGGCGAAGATCTACCGCATGGAGATCCCCATCTCCGAGGAGGAGATGGTGCAGGCCGTGCTCGACATCATCGGCGCCAACGAGTTCGGCGCCTGCTACATCCGGCCGCTCGTCTACCGCGGCTTCGGGCCGATGGGCGTCAACCCGCTGCCCTCGCCGGTCGACATCTCGATCGCCGCGTGGCCCTGGGGCCGCTACCTCGGCGAGGAGGCGATCGAGCGCGGCGTCGAGGCCTGCGTCTCGTCGTGGCGCCGCGCCGCGCCGTCGACCTTCCCGGCGACCGCCAAGGCGACCGGCAACTACCTGAACGCCCAGCTGATCAAGATGGAGGCGCTCGCCAACGGCTACGCCGAGGGGATCGGCCTCGACATCCACGGCGACGTCAGCGAGGGCTCGGGGGAGAACCTCTTCCTGGTCAAGCACGGCGTGCTGATGACCCCCGACATCTCGTCGTCGCTCCTCTCCGGCATCACCCGCGACGCGGTCATCACGCTCGCCCGCGAGGCCGGCATCGAGGTGCGCGAGCAGCACCTGCCGCGCGGCCTGCTCTACACCTGCGACGAGCTCTTCTTCACCGGCACCGCGGCCGAGATCACCCCCATCCGCTCCGTCGACCGCATCCCGGTGGGCGACGGGCGGCCGGGCGAGATCACGCGGCGGATCATCGCCGACTTCAACCAGGCGGTGACCGGCGCGGCCGGCGACCGCCACGGCTGGCTGACGCCGGTCGGCGTGCCGGTCGCCCGCGAGGTGTCCTGAGGCGTGCCGGCCGCGGCGTGAGCGAAGGGTGATCCGATGAACATCAACGATCTCTTGAAGATCGCCGTCGAGCGCAAGGCCTCGGACCTCCACCTGAAGGTGGGGAGCCATCCGGTCATCCGCGTCGACGGCGATCTCATCCCCCTGGCCGAGCTCAAGCGCCTCATGCAGGAGGACACCATCGCCATGGCGTTCTCCATCATGAACGCGCGGCAGAAGCAGCGGTTCAAGGAGGAGTACGAGATCGACATCGCCTACTCCGTCCCCGGCCTCGGCCGCTTCCGCTGCAACGTCTTCCAGCAGCGCGGCGCGGTCGGCCTGGTGCTGCGCGTCATCCCGGCGCGCATCCAGAGCATCCGCGAGCTCATGCTGCCGCCGGTGCTCGAGAAGCTCTGCGAGGAGCGGCGCGGCCTGATCCTCTGCACCGGCACCACCGGCTCGGGCAAATCGACCTCGCTCGCCGCGATGATCGACTACATCAACTCGACGCGCACCGAGCACGTGATGACGATCGAGGACCCCATCGAGTTCCTCCATCGCGACAAGAAGTCGATCGTCAACCAGCGCGAGATCGACGTCGACACCCGCGCCTTCGCGCCCGCCCTGCGCTCGGCGCTGCGCCAGGACCCCGACGTCATCCTGGTCGGCGAGATGCGCGACTACGAGACGATCGAGACGGCGCTCCTCGCCGCCGAGACCGGCCACCTGGTCTTCTCGACCCTCCACACGCTCGACGCCACGGAGACCATCAACCGCATCATCTCGGTCTTCCCGCCGCACCACCAGAAGCAGATCCGCATCCAGCTCGGGCAGGTGCTGAAGGCGGTCGTCTCTCTCCGCCTGCTGCCGCGCGCCGACGGCATCGGCCGCGTGCCGGCGGTCGAGGTGCTCATCTCGACGCCGTACATCCGCGACTGCATCGAGAACAAGGAGAAGACCAAGTACATCCGCGAGCAGATCGCGCTCGGCACCAGCCAGTACGGCATGCAGACCTTCGATCAATCGCTCTTCCAGCTCTACAAGAGCGGCCTCATCACCCTCGACGAGGCCCTCCGCCGCGCCTCCAACCCCGACGAGTTCAAGCTCAAGATCCAGGGCGTCCAGTTCACCTCCGACGCGGCGCGCGACCAGATGGAAGAGTCGCTCGAGCTGGGCGGCGAATCGGACATCATGGCCGAGTCGCCCTTCGAGCTCGACGGGCACTGATGGCGACGGCGAAGCCGTCGGCATATCAGAAAGCCGTCCAGCTCCTCGCGACCCGCGCCCACTTCCGCGCCGAGCTGCAGCGGAAGCTCGCGACGCGCGACTATCCGGCGGATGAAATCGGTGCTGCTCTCGACCGCCTGGCCAGCGCGGGCTATCTGAATGACGCCAAGGCGGCGGCGGATTTCGTCGCTGGGCGGCTGGCAAAGGGTGGGCTCGGACGGCCGCGGCTGCGCGCCGAGCTGCAGGCCCGCGGCGCCGGTGGCGAGGCGATCGACGCCGCCCTCGCCGCCCTTCCCGACGACGATCTCCCCGCTGCCCGCGTGGCCGCGGAGCGCTTCCGGCGCAGCCGTCCGGACCCCGCGGCGCTCGCCCGCCACCTCGCCCGCAAGGGCTTCTCACGGCGTGCTATCGTCGCCCTTTTGAGAGAGACGGGGAGCGCCGACGCCCTCCCCCCTGACGACGACTGACGCGCGGGAACTGGCTCTCTCGGAAGCGAATCCGCCATGAAGAGCAGCGACGTCCGAGCGAGCTTCGTCGACTTTTTCGCCCAGCACGGGCACCGCCGCTTCGCCAGCGCGCCGCTGGTGCCGCACGGCGATCCGACGCTCCTCTTCACCAACGCCGGCATGGTCCCTTTCAAGGGGATCTTCCAGGGCGTCGAGCCGCGCGAGGTGCCGCGCGCCGTCTCCGTCCAGAAGTGCATGCGCGTCTCGGGCAAGCACAACGACCTCGAGAACGTCGGCCCCAGCCCGCGCCACCACACCTTCTTCGAGATGCTGGGGAACTTCTCCTTCGGCGACTACTTCAAGGAGGAGGCCATCCGCTTCGCCTGGGAGCTGGTGACGAAGGCGTGGGGCCTCTCTCCCGACGTCCTCTCGGCGACCGTCTACGAGGAGGACGACGAGGCGCACGAGCTGTGGGTGAAGCTCACCAGCCTGCCGGCCGCGCGCGTCCACCGCCGCGGCAAGGCCGACAACTTCTGGGCGATGGGCGAGACCGGCCCCTGCGGGCCCTGCTCCGAGGTCTTCGTCGACCAGCATCCCGAGCGCCCGGCGGTAGGCTGGGACGAGGGGACCGACTCCGGCCGTTACCTCGAGATCTGGAACCTCGTCTTCATGCAGTTCGACCGCGACGAGCACGGCCACCTGGCGCCGCTGCCGAAGCCGTCGATCGACACCGGCTCGGGGCTCGAGCGGGTGACCGCCGTTCTCGAAGGCGTCCACTCGAACTACGACACCGACCTCTTCCGCCCCATCCTCGAGGCCGCCGCGGCGCTCGCCAAGACCGCCTACGGCAGGGACGCCGAGCGCGACGTTTCGCTGCGCGTCATCGCCGACCACCTGCGCGCCGTCTCCTTCCTGCTCGCCGACGGCGTCATCCCCGGCAACGAGGGGCGCGGCTACGTGCTGCGCCGCATCCTCCGCCGCGCCGTGCGCCACGGCATGCGGCTGGGCTTCGAGGAGCCGTTCCTCCACCGCCTGGTGCCGGTGCTCGGCGAGGTGATGGGGGCGACCTACCTCGAGCTCGCCGCCACCCGCCAGGCGTCGGTCGCCACCATCCAGGCCGAGGAGGAAAAGTTCCTCAGCACCGTCGCGGCGGGCGCCCGCCAGGTGCAGGAGGAGGTCGAGCGGCTGCGCCGCGACGGCGAGAACGTGCTCCCCGGCGCCATGGTGTTCCGGCTCTACGACACCTATGGCCTGCCGATCGAGGTCATCCGCGAGATCGCCGAGGAGGAGCGCTTCGGCGTCGACGAGGGCGGCTTCGAGGCGGCGCTGGCGCAGCAGCGCGCGCAGTCGCGGCGGGCGACCAAGGACGTGCAGAACAAGCTCGCCGCCCTGCGCGAGGAGATCCGCGGCCACGCCGAGATCCCCGAGACGCGCTTCGAGGGCTACGACTCGACCGAGCTCGCCGGCAACACCGAGGTGGTGCGCCTCGCCACCTGGAAGGACGGCGATCCGCTGCGCGTCGCCGAGCTGGCGGCGGGCGAGCACGGCGTCGCGGTCTTCAATCAGACCGTCTTCTACGCCGAATCGGGCGGCGAGGTCGGCGACACCGGCGAGATCACCTGGGACGGCGGCCGGGCGCGGGTGACCGACACGCAGAAGGACGCCTCCGGCGTCTTCTTCCACTTCGTCGAGGTGCTGGAGGGGAAGCTGACCCGCCACACACGGGTGGCGCTCAAGGTCGACCACGATACGCGCGTCGCCGCCGAGCGCAACCACACCGCGACCCACCTGCTGCACGCGGCGCTCCGCCAGGTGCTCGGCAAGAGCGTCCGCCAGGCCGGCTCGCTGGTGGCGCCGGGGCGCCTGCGCTTCGACTTCACCTACCACCGCGCCATGTTCCCGCACGAGCAGCGCGAGGTCGAGGACCTGGTCAACGAGTGGATCCGCCGCGCCGTGCCCACCGAGTTCCGCTGGCGGAGCTACCAGGAGGCGGTCGCTGCCGGCGCCATGGCGCTCTTCGGCGAGAAGTACGGCGAGCGCGTGCGGACGGTCGACGTGCCCGGCTTCAGCCTCGAGCTCTGCGGCGGCTGCCACGTCAAGAACACCGGCCAGATCGGCCTGTTGCTCATCGAGTCCGAGCGCGGCATCGCCTCCGGCGTCCGCCGCATCGAGGCGGTGACCGGCGCCAACGCCTTGGCCGACGTGCGGCGCGAGCGCCAGAACCTGGCGGCGATCGTCCGCGCCCTCGGCATCAAGACCGCCGACCCCGACCAGCAGCGCGAGCGCGCGGCGCAGATCGCCGCCCGCCAGAGCGCCCTCGAGGACGAGGTGAAGAAGCTCCGCCTGACTCTGGCGACCGGCCAGCGCGCCGCGGCGAGCGGCGGCGGCGAGGAGTCGATCACCGTCGAGGGCATCAGGGTCCTCGCCCGCGAGGTGCCGCCGGCGCCGGCCAACGAGATGCGCGACATGGCCGACGCCCTGCGCACGAAGCTCGGCTCCGGCGTCGTCGTCATCGGCAGCCGCGGCGACGGCAACGTCAGCCTGGTCGCCGCGGTCACCAAGGACTTGACCGCCCGCGTCCGCGCCGGCGAGCTGGTCAAGCGCCTCTCCGCCGTCGTCGGCGGAGCCGGCGGCGGCCGCCCCGATTTCGCCCAGGCCGGCGGCAAGCTCCCCGAAAAGCTCCCCGAAGCCCTCGCCACCGTCGAGCAGGCGGTCCGCGACCAGATCGAGAAGTAGGGGCTCAGGCCGGGAGGCGGGCCCGGGCGGCGCGCGGCGGCACCCTGGTCCTCAAACCGCCAGCTCCCGCCTCAAGCCCGCCTCCCCTCCCCCACGGGTAGCGCTCGGCCGAACGTCCTACACCAAATCTCGCCGCTTGCGCGCATCCTTCGAGGCGGCTACGATCCACCAGCCGTTCCTGTATGCAGCCGAGCCCGGTGGAGCGATCCAGGTCGCACCACCTGAGACACTGAACTCGAGACTCGATCGCCTGGCGCTCCGCTCATGAAGCCGAAATCCCTCCTCTGCGCTCTCCTCATCCTCTGGCCGCTCGCCGCCACGGCGGCGGTGCAGGTGGGCGTCGGGACGAGCGGACGGCGGATCATCTTCAACGAGTCGGGCGATCAGCACGCCCGCCGCATGTCCGGCAAGCTCGTCGCGGTGCCCGACGCCAACCTGCTGCCGATGATCGAGGCGCAGGCGGGCTCGCAGCAGATCGACCCGCAGCTGCTCAAGGCGGTCATCCAGGTCGAGTCCGGCTACAACCCGCGGGCGCTCTCCAAGGCCGGCGCCATGGGGTTGATGCAGCTCATGCCGGAGACGGCGCGCGACCTGGCGGTCAGCAACCCCTACGATCCGCTGGAGAACCTGCGCGGTGGCGCCGCCTACCTCCGTCAGCTCCTCGACCGCTTCAAGGGGAGCATCGAGCTGGCGCTCGCCGCTTACAACGCCGGCCCCGAGCCGGTCGAGCGCCACGGCGGCATCCCGCCCTACGCCGAGACCCGCGACTACGTGCGCCACATCCTCTCGCTCTACCTCGGCCACCAGGTGGACCTCGATCAGCGGCTGGCCGGCCAGATGACCGGGCTCGCCTCGCGCGGCCTGGCGATCACCGCCGGCGTGCGCCGCATCTACCTCACCCGGCCCGTCGGCAGCGCCCGGCTGCTGCTCACCACGGCGCTCGAGGCGCCGCGGTAGCGGCGCGGGCGCGCGCCTCCGGCCGCCGATTCCCGCCCGCAGCCTCACCTGTCTCGCCGAGCCTCGCCACGCTCCACCGCGCCGCCGGCGCGGCTCGCGGGGCGGGCGCCGAGCCCTGACATACAATCGGCGCGGCGGCCCCTCCTCGGCATGATCAACATCCCCAACCTGCTCTCGATCTTCCGCATCCTGCTCGTGCCGCCCCTGGTGGTGGTGCTGCTCACCAAGTTCGACGGCAGCGAGTTCGTCGGCCTCGGCCTCTTCCTGCTCGCCGCGCTGATGGACTTCCTCGACGGCTACCTCGCCCGCCGCCGCAAGCAGGTCACCCGCCTCGGCACCCTGCTCGATCCGGCCGCCGACAAGATCCTCATCTCGGCCGCCTTCATCTCGCTCGTCGAGCTCGACCACCTGCTGGTGCCGGCCTGGATGGTGGTGGTGATCATCGCCCGCGAGTTCGCGGTGACGTCGCTGCGCAGCTTCGCCGCCGCCGAGAGCCTGGTGATCCCCTCAGGCGTCTCCGGCAAGGTGAAGACGACGGTGCAGATCGTCTCGATCTCCCTCCTCATCATCTACCAGCAGCTCGGCGCCTTCCGCCATCTGGCGCCGCTGTCGCTCTGGGTGGCGCTCGCCGTCACCGTCTACTCGGGCATCGAGTACTTCGTGCGCTTCGGCCGCCTCATCGTGCACGGACAGACGCTGCCGCCGCCCACCGCATGAGCGCCGGCCCCCTCTCGCGCCTGGCGCTCTTCGCCGGCCGGCACTACCGCGCCGTCTTCGCGGCGTTCGCGCTCGCCGTCGTCGCCTCGCTCCTCCTCATGACGCGGCTGTCGTTCGACACCGACATGCTGAACCTGCTGCCGCGCAAGGACCCGGTGGTCGCCGACTACCTGAAGACGCTCGACGACTTCGGCGCCAACACCTTCCTGCTGGTCGCCGTGCGCCTGCCCGAGGGCGCCGTGCTGGAGCCCTACGAAGGGCTGGTCGACCGCCTCGCCGGCGAGCTCCGCGCCATCCCCGACATCAAGAACGTCGAGCATCGCATCGGCGATCCGCAGGAGCTGCTGCAGACGTTCTTTCCCAAGGCCATCCTCTTCCTCGACGCCAAGGGCCGGCAGGAGCTCGCCGCGCGGCTCTCCGACGCCGGCATCCGCACCCACGTCTCCGAGCTCAAGCGGCAGCTGCTGACGCCGCAGGGCATGGCGGTCAAGGAGCTCGCCAAGCTCGATCCACTCGGCCTCTCGACGATCTTCCTCGACCGCCTGAACGCTTCGCGCGGCTCGCTCAACGTCGACTGGACGAGCGGCTACTACCTGTCGCGCGACCACCGCCTGCTGCTCATCCTCGCCGAGCCGGTGCGGCCGCCGCAGAACATCCAGTTCAACCGGCGCCTCGCCGTCGAGGCCGACGGCGCGGTGGCGAAGGCGCTCGCCGGCTGGAAGGACATCGCCGGGGCGGACGGCCCGCCGCCGCCCCAGGTCGTCGTCGGCGGACCGTACCTCACCGCCCAGGGCGACGAGGCGCTCATCCGCCACGACATGCTGGTCAACATCGTCACCTCGGCGCTCGGCGTCTTCCTGCTCTTCCTCTTCGCCTTCCGCCGGGTGGGAGCGCTGCTCTTCGCCTTCGTGCCGCTCCTCTGCGGCCTGGTGCTCACCTTCGGCTTCTCCGCGGTCGCCATGGGGACGCTCTCCTCGGCGACGAGCATCGTCGCGGCGCTCCTGATCGGCCTGGGGATCGATTTCGTCATCGTCTCCTACGGGCGCTACGTCGAGCTGCGCAGCACCGGCGCCGACCTCGAGACGGCGCTCGCCGAGATGGGCGGCAACTGCGGCGGCGCCGTCGTCGCCGGCGCCGTCACCACGGCGGCGACGTTCTATGCCTTCACCTTCACCAAGTTCCTCGGCCTGCGCCAGACCGGCCTGCTGACCGGCACCGGCATCCTCCTCTGCGCCGTCGCCGTCCTCCTCCTGCTGCCGGCGATGCTCGCCTGGAGCGACGCCCGCGGGCGCCGCAAGCACGCCGAGTCGAAGCTCGTCCTGCGCAGCTTCGGCGCCCAGCGGCTGACCTCCTTCTGCATGCGCCGGCCCGGGGCCGCCCTCGCCATCGGCCTCGCGGCGACCGTCGCGCTCGGCGCCGCCGCCACCCGCGTGCGCTTCGACGAGAGCATGAAGACCATGCGGCCGCAGGGCAATCGCGGCATCGACGTGGCGGTCGAGGTCGGCCAGCACTTCGGCTCCGGCTTCGACTACATGATCGTCGAGGTCGCGGGACGCACGCCGGAGGAGGTGATCGAGCGCTCGGCGCGCGTCGCCCGCTCGGCGCAGGCGCTCGTCGGCGAGGGCATCCTCTACGGCTACAACGGCGTCACCTCGCTCATCCCGCCGCGCGAGCAGCAGGACCAGGCGCTCGCCTGGCTCGATGGCGAGCGCCGCAACGGCACGCTCGACCTGGCGCGCATCCGCGGCATCTTCGACCAGGCCCTCACCGCGCAGGGCCTGCGCCCGGAGCCGTTCGAGCCCGGCCTCGGCCTCTTCGCCCGCGCCGTCGGCCTCTCCGGCCCCATCGGCCTCGCCGACTTCAACGGCTCGAAGCAGACGCGGCTCCTCCTCGAGCGCTACCTGAAA
Organism: uncultured Acidobacteriota bacterium; assembly: GCA_963755825.1. Lineage (GTDB taxonomy): Bacteria > Acidobacteriota > Thermoanaerobaculia > Multivoradales > UBA5704 > DATBQN01. The sequence goes on from CAVWLA010000003.1 coordinate 1,297,749, forward strand.
CAGACGCCGGCGGGGTGGAAGGGCGCCCTCTACCTCTACCCGCCCGCCAACCGCTGGCGGCGCGAGGCGCCGCGCCAGGTGCTGGCGCTGGGGCACGACCTGGGGTCGCCGGCGATCATCTCGGGGGTCAACATCATCAACGAGCGGGTGCGCGCGCTGGTGCTGCGCGACGCCTGGCTCGCCGGCATCCTGGGGACGGTGCTGGTCGCGGTCATCCTCGGCTTCGATTTCCGCTCGCTGAGCGACGCTCTCCTGGCGCTCTCGCCGCTCCTCGTCGGCATCATCTGGATGGTCGGCGGCATGGCGCTCCTCGGCATCCAGATGAACTTCATCAACATCTTCGTCACCACCATGATCATCGGCATCGGCACCGACTACGGCATCTACATCGTCCACCGCTACCGCGAGGTCCGCGGCAAGCCGGGCGCCGATTTCGAGCTCGGCCTCCGCGAGACCGGCAAGGCGGTCGCGGCGGCGGCAATGTCGACCCTCGTCGGCTTCGGCTCGATCATCTTCTCCCACTACCCCGGCCTGCAGTCGACCGGCAAGGTGGCGATCCTGGGCTCGCTGTCGACCTCCCTGGTGGCGATCACCCTGCTGCCGGCGCTGCTCTCCTGGCGCGAGCGGCGGCGGCGGAACCTTCGATTTGCCAATCTCGACGCCAACGATGAAAAGGCGGCAGCCGAGGAATTCTTCGTCGGCGAAACGGAATGGCCCGAATACTGATACTGCGGACCTTTCAGGTTATTGAGGACCCCCATGCACATCGCCAACCCCCTGCAGCCGCCCGCCGACGTCTTTATGTACACCCTCCACCCAACCCGGCCGGCGATGCTGACGGAGGGGGCGACGGATGCCGAGAAGGCGCTCGCGGCGCAGCACTGGATCTATTCGCAGGAGCTGCTCGCAAAGAAGGTGATCGTCTTCGCCGGCCGCACCATGGACAGGACGGCGGACTCGTTCGCCAGCTGCGTCATCCGGGCGGCATCGGAGGCGGCGGCGCGCGCCATCATGGAGAGCGACCCGGCGGTCGCCGGCGGCGTCTTCCGCGCCCGGCTCTTCCCCTATCAGCCGATGCTCATGGGCGAGTGGCCGGAGTGACGGCGGCACCCGCCGGCTCGCACGATCTCTAGCCGCCGATCGTGATGTCCGCCCAGCCCGGCGGGTCCCAGAAGCGGATGGGGAAGAGCGAGGTCCCCAGGCCGGGATTGATGTAGAGCCAGGTCCAGCCGCGGCGGTTGGGGGCGGCCCACTCGAAGAGGCCGCGGTCGTAATGGGGGCCGATCGAGGTGCGGGTGATGAGGGCGCCGACGAAGGGGAGGCGCACCTGGCCGCCGTGGGTGTGGCCGGCGAGGACGACCTCGATCCCCCGCCGCGAAGCTTCCGGAGCGACGTCGGGCGTGTGCGAGAGGACGATGCGCGGCGTGCCCGCCGGCACCGCCGGGCTCCGCGCCAGGGCCAGGGCGAGACGGGTGCCGCGGGTGCCCTGCCGGAAGCCGCGGGGGCCGGCGGGCTCGGTCAGCGGGTCGGCGAGGAGCACCTTGGTGTCGTTGCCGATCACCTTCAGGTTGCGATAGAAAACCGTCCCGCCGCCCCAGGCGCCGAGGCCCACGGTGCCGGCGACCGCCCGCCTCGGCGAGCGGTCCTCGACCGAGGCCTGCCAGGTGCGCGGCTCCTCGCCGTCCGCCGGCCAGACGCGCGCGAAGACCATCACGCGGTCGGGGAGGGCGACGGTCTTCACCCGCAGGCGGTACCAGCGGCCGGGCTCGGGATCGACCCCGGTGTCGGGCTGACCGGTGAAGGTCGAGCCCTGCGCGATGAGGGCGAAGCTCCCCGGCCTCCCCGCCTCGGCCTTGACGCGGCGGAGGCGGATCATGCGATCGTCGCCCACCACGTAGCGGCTGTGGACGGCGATCCCGGCGCCCACCTCCGGGCCGTCGATCAGGGTGTCGCAGACCACCTCGTAGCCGCTCCAGGAGAGCGGGCCGCGCTCGTCGGTCAGCGCCGCCGCGGCGGGCAGCGGGTCGTAGTGGCTGTAGAAATCCTTGAACGGCTCGCCGCGGAGGGCGCCGTAGGTCGGCGGCCCCTGGCCGCCGAGGACGCGGAACGGCCGATCCCAGACCGGCACATAGGCGTCCTCGCCTACCTGCTGATTGACTCCCAGGAGGAGAGCGGTGGGGACGGCCCCCGGCGCGCCCACCCGCACGCCGCGGTTCGACAGCCAGGTGACCCCGGCATCCTCGAGACCGCCGACGAGCAACCCCTGGTACTCGCTGTGGCCCTGGACGCTGTAGACCGGCGCCACCCGGCGCAGCTCGCGGGCGAAGGCGACGGCGGCGGCGGCGTGCTCGGCGAAGGCTCCCTCCTCCGGCACGTCGCGCACCCAGTCGCCGCTCACCACCACGAGGTCGGGGTGCGCCGCCGCCACCTGGCGGAGCACCCGCCGCAGCTGCCAGGTCTCCTCCGAGAGATGGAGGTCCGAGAGGTGGGCGACGCGCAGCGGCCGGCCGGCGAGCGTCGACCCCGGCAGGGCGAGGCGCACGCTCTGCGGCACGACGAGGACCTTGGGCTCGAGCCAGAGGGCGTCGAGGGCGACGAGGAGCACCGCCACCGCGACGAAGCGCGCCGCCCCGAAGCTCCAGAACGGCGGGCTCGGCGGCCGCCGGCGCCAGCGCCCTCCCGACTCCTCGGCCGACGGGCTCATCGCCGGGCCGCCTTCGCTGCGGGCGCGGGCGACGAGGCTCCGACGGCGGCATGTCTCGGGTCGCGGTCGCGGCAGGGGATCATGAGACGATGTCGTCCGGGCTGGCGGCGGGCGCGGGCGAGTATATCGGCGCCGGTGCTAGCATCTCGGTTTCGGCCGCAAGGGCCGCAGGGGCCGCGGGTCCGGCCGGCGCCCAGGGCGCGGCCGAGGCTCGATCCAGCTCGATTCCAACTCTCGCGAGGTCGCCCGATGTTCGACGGTCTGCAGACGAAGCTCCAGGACGTCTTCCGCACCCTGCGCGGCGAGGGGAAGGTCACCCCCGAGGCGCTCGCGGCCGCGCTCCGCCAGATCCGCCTCGCCCTCCTCGAGGCCGACGTCCACATCCGCGTCGTCAAGCCGTTCGTCGAGCGGGTGCGCGAGCGCGCCATGGGCCAGGAGGTGCTCTCCTCGCTCACCCCCGCCCAGCAGGTGGTCAAGGTGGTGCGCGACGAGCTCGCCGCGCTCCTCGGCGACGAGGGCACCGAGCTCAAGCTCGACAGCCACCCGGGCATCGTCCTCCTCTGCGGCCTGCAGGGCTCGGGCAAGACGACCACCGCCGGCAAGCTCGCCCTGCGCTTGAAGAAGCGCGGCAAGCATCCGCTCCTCGTCGCCGGCGACCTCCAGCGCGCCGCCGCCGTCGAGCAGCTCCGCCAGGTGGGAGAGCGCGTCCAGGTGCCGGTCCTCACCCCGACGGAGGGCGAGACGGTGCTGCAGCTCGCGGCGCGGGCGAAGGACGTCGCCCGCCAGCGCGGCCACGACGTCGTGCTGATGGACACCGCCGGCCGTCTGCACGTCGACGAGGCGCTGATGGACGAGCTCCGCCGGCTCGCCGAGATCCTGCAGCCGGACGAGACGCTCTTCGTCGCCGACTCGATGACCGGCCAGGACGCGGTGAAGAGCGCCGAGCAGTTCCGCGCCTCGCTCACCCTCACCGGCGTCATCCTCACCAAGCTCGACGGCGACTCGCGCGGCGGCGCCGCCCTCTCTATCCGCACCGTCGCCGAGGTGCCGATCCGCTTCGTCGGCATCGGCGAGAAGCCCGACGAGCTCGAGCTCTTCCACCCCGAGCGCATGGCCTCGCGGATGATCGGCATGGGCGACGTGCTGTCGCTCATCGAGAAGGCCGAGCAGGGGCTCGACCGCGCCGAGGCGGAGCGCCTCGCCGGCCGGCTCGCCAACCAGGAGTTCACCCTCGAAGACCTGCGCGATCAGCTCCGCCAGCTGCGCCGCATGGGGCCGCTCGGCTCGGTGCTCGAGATGCTCCCCAAGGTCGGACCGCTGCGCGGCCTCGACACCGCCAACGTCGACGAGCGCGGGCTGGTCCGCGTCGAGGCGATCATCAACTCGATGACGGCGGAAGAGCGCCGCCGGCCGGAGACCCTCAACGGCAGCCGCAAGAAGCGCATCGCCCGCGGCTCCGGCACCGCGGTGCAGGACATCAACCAGCTGGTCAAGCAGTACCGCGGCATGAAGAAGATGATGAAGGGCGTGCAGGGCAAGTGGCTGCGCCGGGCGATGGGGCGCTAGCGCTCCCCAAACCGATCCCAAGGGAGACGAGCCGATGGACAAGATCTGGCACGAGATGTTGGTCCCCGACGTCCCCATCGTCGAGAAGATCCTCCGCACCGTCATCGTCTACGTCTTCCTGGTGATCGGCCTGCGCCTCGCCGGCAAGCGCGAGCTGGCGCAGCTCAACCCCTTCGACCTCGTCGTCCTCCTGGTGCTCTCGAACGCGGTGCAGAACGCCATCATCGGCAACGACAACTCGGTCTCCGGCGGCATCATCGGCGCCGTCACCCTGCTCATCGTCAACGCCATCGTCGTCCGCTTCCTCTACGACCGCCGCAAGCTCGACGAGATCATCGAGGGGCACCAGGACGTGCTGATCGAGAACGGCGAGGTGAAGATGGACCACCTGCGGCGCGAGCTCATCCGCCTCCCCCAGCTGGAGACCGCGGCGCGCAAGCAGGGCTTCGAGTCGCTCGACGAGGTGGACCGCGCGGTGCTCGAGCCGGGGGGGACCCTCGTCTTCATCGGCAAGAAGCCGACCCCCGACGAGGTCCGCCAGCAGGAGATCCTCGACCGCCTGAACCAGCTCTGCGACGAGCTGTACATCCTGCGCGGCCAGGTGAAAAAGGCTTCGGCGGACGCCGCCGAGCCGCCCGCCTGAGAACCAGTTACTGGCTCAGCTTGGCTCCGAGGACGGTCGCCTGGAAGGGCGTGAGGGGCGGGTGGGGCCGAAGGCGGCCGCCCGCAGGAGACCAAGCGGAGCCAGTACAGAGAACCTCGCGGGCTCGATCGCCGTAGAGGGTCCATGCCTCGCGCCGCCAGCGGTTTCGGTCCCCTCGCCCGCTTCCACTGCGCGGTCGGCGGCCGCCTGGCCGCCGTCGCCCTCGTCCCCGCTTTCGCCGCCGGCTTTGGCGCCGGCATGCTCCTCGGCGTCGACTTCCTCAACACCCTGGCGCGCCTGCTCTTCGGCGCCGACGGCTCGCGGCCGGCGCGCTCGGCGGGGGCGCTGTGGATCGCCCTGGTGACGATCGGCGCCGCGCGGACGGCGGCGCCGCGCGTCTGCCGCGGCCTCTCCGGCTGGATCCGCCACCTGCCGGCCGACGGCGTGGCGCACCGGCGGGCGGCGGCGCTCGCCATCCTCGTCGCCCAGCTGCCGCTCCTCGCCCTCCTCGCCGTCCTCGCGCCGATCGCCCTCCAGGCGCCGGGGCGGCGCGCCGCGGCCTTCGCCGGCCTCCTCCTCGCCGCCGCCGCGGCGGCGCTCTTCGCGGTGCCGGTGGCGCGGCCCGCCCTCAGTCGGCCGCCGGCGCTCGCCGCGGCGTTCCTCGCCGGCACCTGCAGCTGGCCGGGGCTCGCCGCCGCCGCCGTGCTCCTCGTCGCCGGCGACCTCGCCGCCGGTCCGCTGCCGGCGGGGGCGGGCGGCGGCCCGGCGGTGCGGCGATGGGGAAGAGGGAGCGCGCCGCCGCGCTGGCTCGCCGCCCGCATCGCCTGGCGGGCTCTCGGCTGGCGCCTCGCCGGGGCCTACGCCGTCGCCCTGCTGCCGGTGGGCGCGGCGGCGGCCTTCGTCGCCCACAACGCGCTGCCGCCGGGCGCCGCCGGCCTCGCCAGCCGGCTGGGCGGCGGCGCCGGCGTGGTCCTCTTCCTCGCCCAGGCCGGCGAGGCGCTGGCCGCGCAGCGGCCGGTGTGGCCCTGGTCGCGCTCGCTGGCGCAGTCGGCCGCCTCCCGCGTCGGCGCCGACGCCCTCTTCCTGGGCTGCCACGCGGCGCCGATCGCCCTCCTCGCCGCCTGCATCGCGCCGTCTTTTCTGCTCGCCGCGGCGCCGCTCGCCGCCGCCCTGCCCTTCCTCAGCCTCCGCGCCGCGGGCGCCCTCCGCCGCGCGCCGGAGAGGAAGACCGGCGCCGCCGGCGAGATCCTCCTCGAGGGGATGTGGCTCGCCGCGGCGATCGCCCTCCTCCCCTGGACCTCGCCGGCGCTCGCCGCCGCGGCGCCCTGGGCGGCGCGCCGGGCGGCCGAGCGCGAGCGGCGGCAGAAGGTCAGCCGCTGGCTGCCGATCCACCACTTGGCGGCAGGCGATCCGCAGTCGTGGAGCGCCTCCTGAGCGCCGAGGTGGAACGATGATCCGCCTGCTCGGAACCTCGTTCGCCTACCGCGCCGGCGAGCCGGTGCTCGACCGCGTCGACTTGGAGATCCCCGCCGGCCTCACCCTCCTCGTCGGCAGCAACGGCTGCGGCAAGAGCACCCTTCTCAAGCTCGCCGCCGGCGTCGAGCTCCCCGACGGCGGGCGGATCGAGATCGAGTCCGGCGGCGCCTGGCGGGACCTCTGGGGCGAGGAGACGGCGGCGCGGGCCGGGCTCGCCTACGTCCCCGAGCAGCCGGACCTGACGCCGTACGCCGCCGTCGACGAGATCCTCCACCTCGTCTGCAGGCTGCGCGGCGAGCCGCCGGCGCGCGCCGCCGAGGCGCTCGCCGTGGTCGGGCTCGCCGGCTGCGGCCGCCGCTCCGTCCGCGAGCTGTCGATGGGCCAGCGGCGCAAGGCGGTGCTCGCCGCAGCGCTCATCGGCACGCCGCGGCACGTCCTTCTCGACGAGCCGCTGGAGGCGATGGACCGCGCCGCCCGCGAGGACATCCTCGCCTGGATCGACCGCCTGCTCGCCGCCGGCGCCGCCGTCCTCGTCGTCTCGCACGAGCTGGCGCCGTTCGTCGAGCGCGCGGCGCGCGCCGTCACCGTGGCCGAGGGGCGCTGCCGCGTCTTCGACCCGCTGCCCGCCGATCTCGACGCGCGGCGGGCGCTCCTCGAACGCCTGGCGCGCGGCGAGGCCGGCTCGCTTCCCTGAGCCGCGGTACTGGCTCCATTTGGTTTCCTGCCGGCGGCCGCCTTCGGCCCCCACCCGCCCATCACGCCCTTCCAGGCGACCGTCCTCGGAACCAAATGGAGCCAGTACCTTAAGTCGCTGCTCAATTGACCCCCCGGGGGGCCGGTGTTATGCTTCGCCTCCCGCTAAGGCCCGGTCCAGTATGGTTTTTTTCAACTACAGCACGATGCAGATGGCGGCCAAAGTGGTGTACTACGGCCCGGGTCTGTGCGGCAAGACGACCAATCTCCACTACATCTATGGTCATACCTCGGGGGAATCCCGCGGCGAGATGGTCTCGCTCGAGACGGAGACCGACCGCACCCTCTTCTTCGACCTGCTGCCCATCGACGTCGGCTCGATCGCCGGCTTCAACACCCGCATCCAGCTCTACACCGTCCCCGGCCAGGTCTTCTACAACACCACCCGCAAGCTGGTCTTGAAGGGGGTCGACGGCGTCGTCTTCGTCGTCGATTCGCAGCGCGCCATGCTGCAGGCGAACCGCGACTCGTTCAAGAACCTGGAGGACAACCTGGCGGAGATGGGTCTGTCGGTCGACACCATCCCGCTGGTGCTGCAGTACAACAAGCGCGACCTCGCCGACATCGCCACCGTCGACGAGCTCAACCGGGCGATCAACCCCAAGGGCTGGCCGCATTTCGAGTCGTCGGCGCTCACCGGACAGGGGGTCTTCGAGACCCTGAAAGGGGTATCGAAGCTCACCCTGCTGTCGCTCAAGAAGCGGCTGACGCGGCCGAGCGCCGATTCTCCGACCGCGCCGACACCGCGCGCCGGAGCGCCGGCGGCCGCGCCGAGCGCGCCGCAGCCTCTGAAGCCGTTGCCGGTGCCGCCGCCGGCCGCGCAGACGGCCGTGCCGCCGCCGGCGCCCGCGCGGCCGATCCCGCCGCCCGCCGCCGCGCCGCCGCGGGCCGCCGCCGTGGAAACGCCGCCGCCGCCGCGGACCGCGCCCGCTCCGAGCCCGTCGCCATCGCCTGCGCCGGCGGCCATGCCCTCGACCGCGCCCGCGGCGCCGGCCTCCTCGCCTCCCGCGACAGCGGCGCCGGCGAAGCCCGCGCCGCCCCGCAGCCGTGCCGTCGACATCCTGGGGGAGCTCGAGAAGCTGCGCCGCGAGGCGATGCAGCCGGGCTCCTCCGGCTCCGGCTCTCACGCCGCGGTGACGCCGGCGGCGAAGCCCGCGGCGCCCGCGGTGCCGCCGGCGCGGGCGGCCGCGGCGCGCAACGGCCGCGGCGAGCTGTCGCGGAACATCGAGATGACCCTGAAGCGCGTCGACTTCGAGCGCGCCCGCCGCTTCCTCGTCAGCTTCCAGGTGGAGGACGATCAGAACCGCGTCATGGACTCCGTGCGCAACCTGCCGGTCGAGATCAAGGACGCCGCGAGCCTCGAGAAGCTCCTCCTCCATCTGAACATCGCCCTCAACGCCAAAGAGTGACGCACGAGGGCCGGCTGCGCCGCCAGACGCCATGAAGTGCCCCTTCTGCGCCCAGAACCGCGACCGCGTCGTCGACTCGCGCGAGAGCCGCGACGGTGCCACCATCCGCCGCCGCCGCGAGTGCCTCTCCTGCGGCCGGCGCTTCACCTCCTACGAGCAGATCGAGGACATCCCGTACCTGGTCGTCAAGCACGACGGCTCGCGCGAGGAGTTCAGCCGCAAGAAGCTGCTCTCCGGCCTCCTCAAGGCGTGCGAGAAGCGACCGGTGCCGCTGCGCAAGCTGGAGAACCTCGTCGAGCAGGCCGAGGCGATGCTCCACGACCGCGAGGACCGCGAGATCTCCACCCAGGAGATCGGCGCCTTCATGATGGACCGCCTGCGCGAGCTCGATCAGGTCGGCTACGTGCGCTTCGCCTCGGTCTACCGGCGTTTCGAGGACATCGACGCCTTCATGGACGTGCTCAAGGGGCTGATCCAGCCGCCGCCTCACAAGGAGGGATGATGGCGAGCTCCGGCGGCTATCCATCGCTCCACCTCATCTCGCGCTTCCAGACCGAGATCGACCGCCTCTTCGAGGAGACGCTGGCGATGGGCGACGGCGACCTGCCGGCGCTCGACTGGCAGCCGGCCATCGACATCGTCGAGACGCCGGACGCCATCCTCCTCCTCGCCGAGGTCCCCGGCCTCTCCGCCGCCGAGCTCAAGGTGGAGATCCGCGGCATGCACGTGACGCTCTCCGGCGGCAAGTCGACGGCGCGGCCGGCCGGCGAGTCGCCGCGCTTCCTTTGCGTCGAGCGCGGCCACGGCCGCTTCGTCCGCGAGATGGCGCTCTTCTGGCCGGTCAACAGCCATGCCGGCCGCGCCAGCCTGGCCGACGGCGTGCTCACTATCAGTTTTCCGAAGGTCGAGGAGAAGCGCCGCACGGCGCTGACGCTGCAGATCGTCGAAGCGCCCGCTGCGGCTCCAGCGGCGCCGCCGGCGAGCGGGGAGGAACGATGAGCAAAGCGGCCGGCGAGGCGCAGGACGAATCGATCAAGGTCCCCGACGTGCTGCCCGTGCTGCCGCTCAAGGACACGGTGATCTTTCCCTACATCATCCTGCCGCTCTCGGTGGGCCGCGACAAGAGCGTCGTCGCGGTCGACCGCGCGCTCGCCGAGAGCCGCGTCATCATGCTCGTCGCGCAGCGCGACGGCGCCACCGAGAACCCCGGCGAGGCCGACCTCTACACCATCGGCACCGCCGCCGTCATCATGCGGATGCTGAAGCTGCCGGATGGGCGCATCCGCATCCTGGTGCAGGGGCTCACCCGCGCCCGCGTCGCCCACGTCAGCCAGACCGAGCCCTACCTGCAGGCGAAGATCGAGCGCATCGAGGAGCCGCCGGTCGAGCGCAGCCTGGAGATCGAGGCGCTGGTGAGGAGCGTCAAGGAGAGCCTCGACCGCGCCGTCACCCTCGGCAAGGGGATCTCCCCCGAGGTGATGGTGATCGCCACCAACCTCGAGGACGCCGGCCGCCTCGCCGACCTCTCGGCGAGCAATCTCGACCTCAAGCTCGAGGAGGCGCAGGCGATCCTCGAGACCGCCGATCCGATCGAGCGGCTGCGCAAGGTGAGCGAGCTCCTGGCGCGCGAGATCCAGGTGCTCACCATGCAGCAGGAGATCTCCTCGCAGGCGCGCGGCGAGATGGACAAGAGCCAGCGCGAATATTTCCTCCGCCAGCAGCTGAAGGCGATCCAGCAGGAGCTCGGCGAGGGCGAGGAGCTCGCCGACGAGATCGCCGGCTATCGCAAGGCGGCGGAGGAGAAGAGCCTCTCCGACGAGGGGAAGGAAGAGCTCGAGCGGCAGATCCGCCGGCTGGAGCGCAGCCATCCGGAGAGCGCCGAGACGCAGATCATCCGCACCTACCTCGACTGGCTGACGGCGCTCCCCTGGCAGAACCTGTCGGAGGACAACCTCGAGCTCGATCACGCCAAGGAGGTCCTCGACGAGGACCACTACGACCTCGAGAAGATCAAGGAGCGCATCCTCGAGTACCTCGCCGTGCGCAAGCTCAAGAAGGACACCCGCGGGCCGATCCTCTGCTTCGTCGGCCCCCCCGGCGTCGGCAAGACCTCGCTCGGCCGCTCGATCGCGCGCGCCCTCGGCCGCCAGTTCGTGCGCATCTCGCTCGGCGGCGTGCGCGACGAGGCCGAGATCCGCGGCCACCGGCGCACCTACGTCGGCGCCCTCCCCGGCCGCATCCTGCAGGGCATCCAGCAGGCCGGCACCAGCAACCCGATCTTCGTCCTCGACGAGATCGACAAGATCGGCGCCGACTTCCGCGGCGACCCCTCGTCGGCGCTTCTCGAGGTGCTCGATCCGGAGCAGAACTGGAGCTTCGTCGACCACTACCTCGGCGTCCCCTACGACCTCTCGCAGGTGCTCTTCATCGCCACCGCCAACCTCCTCGAGCCGATGCAGCCCGCCTTCCTCGACCGCATGGAGGTGATCCGCCTCTCCGGCTACACCGAGGAGGAGAAGCTGCGCATCGCCCGCCAGCACCTCATCCCCAAGCAGATGCGGGAGAACGGCGTCACCGAGGAGGCGATCGAGTTCACCGAGGAGGGCATCCGCGAGGTGATCTCCGGGTACACCAAGGAAGCCGGGCTGCGCAACCTCGAGCGCGAGCTGGCGGCGATCTGCCGCAAGGTCGCCGTCCGCGTCGCCCGCGGCGAGGCCGGCCTGGTGGCCGTCGACCGCGCCAAGGTCGAGGAGTTCCTCGGTCCCCGCAAGCACTTCAGCGAGGAGCTCCTCGACCGCGACCGGGTCGGCGTCGCGACCGGCCTCGCCTGGACGGCGGTGGGCGGCGACCTGCTCTTCATCGAGGTCGTCGCGGTGCCCGGCAAGGGCCAGCTCCTGCTCACCGGCCAGCTCGGCGACGTGATGAAGGAGTCGGCGCAGGCGGCGCTCTCCTACGCGCGCAACTATGCCGGGACGCACGAGCTGCCGGCGGACTTCTTCGCCAAGCACGACATCCACGTCCACGTCCCGGCGGGCTCGATCCCCAAGGACGGGCCGTCGGCGGGCATCACCATCGGCACCGCCATCCTCTCCGTGCTGACCAACCTGCCGATCAACCGGCGGCTGGCGATGACCGGCGAGATCACGCTGCGCGGCGACATCCTGCCCATCGGCGGCCTCAAGGAGAAGGTCCTCGCCGCGCGCCTCGCCGGCATCCACACGGTGATCGTGCCGCGGCTCAACCGGCGCGACCTGATCGAGGTGCCGGAAGCGATCCGCAAGGACCTCGCCTTCCACTTCGTCGATCACATGGACGAGGTGTTGAAGATCGCCCTCCTGGCGCCCGCCCCGCCGGCGACCGGCGCCGAGCCGGTCGCCGCGGCGGAGCCCGTCGCCGCCGAGCCGGCCGTCGTCTAGTGCGATCGAGCACTCGGACGATCGGCCGCGGGCGGCTCGCCGGCGCCGCGTCTGAAGACCGTCTGGTCGCCTGGCTGCGCCGGCGGACGGCGGCGGCGGGGCGATCGCTCCTCGGCGACGACGCGGCGATCCTGCCGCGCGGCGCCTGGGCGGCGACGGTCGACAGCCAGATCGCCGGCGTCCATTTCGATCCCGGTCTCGACCCCGCGCTCCTCGCCCGCCGCCTGCTGGCGGTCAACCTCTCGGACTTGGCGGCGATGGGCGCCCTTCCCGCCTACGCCCTGCTCGCCCTCTCGGCGGTCCGCGGCTTCGACCATCGGCGTTTCTTCCGCGCCTTTCTCAGCGCCGCGGCCCGCCACGGCGTCGAGCTCGCCGGCGGCGACCTCGCGACCCACCCCGGCGCCACGACGGCGACCCTGACGCTCCTCGGGCGGCGCCGGCCCGGCGGCCGCTGGCTGGGGCGCGGCGGCGCCCGCGCCGGGGATGCGCTCTGGCTCGGCGGCACCGTCGGCGAGTCCGCCGCCGGCCGCGCGCTGCTCGACGGCGGCGCGCGGCTCCGCGGCAACAGCGTGCTGCTGCCGTCCGCCTGGAGCGGGCGCGTGGCGGCCGCGACCGAGGCGGCCGCGCGGCGAGCGGTGCGGCGCCACCTCCTGCCGGCGCCGCAGCTCGAGCTCTCGGCCTGGCTGGCGCGCCAGGCACGGGCGGCGGCGATCGACGTCTCGGACGGCGTCGCGCTCGACCTCCGCCGCCTCTGCCGCGAGAGCGGCGTCGGCGCCGTCGTCGAGGCGGCGGCACTGCCGCTCGCCAGCGGCTTCGCCGGCCTCGCCGGGCGCCTGGCGCGCGACCCGCTGGCGCTCGCCCTCGGCGGCGGCGAGGACTACGTGCTGCTCTTCACCCTCCCCGCCGGCCGGGTGCCGCCGGCGCGCTTCGCGTGCAGCACGATCGGCTGCATCGTCGCCGGCCGCGGCCTCGCGCTCGTCGTCGACGGGCGCCGCCGCGCCCTGCCGGCGCTCGGCTGGGATCATCTGCGGGCACGATAGAAAAGCCCCGCCGGGAGGCGGGGCTGGTTGGACCCAGAAGACGCTCCGGCAGACTAGCGCAGCAGTTTCTGCAGGCTCTTGACGAAGCTCTTGAAACGTTTTTCCAGCCCCTGCTGCGACTTTTCGATCGCCCGCAGACGGCCGGCGAGAGCGCTGCTCGCCGCGCCGTTGGCGGCGGCACGGCCGGCGCCGGAGCCGGGCTTGCGGCCGCCGCGGCCGCTCTGCTGGCGCAGCTCGCGGAAGACGTCGACGGCCTCGGGCTGGAAGCGGCGAGCCCGCCCCTTGCCCTCGTGCGGCAGGCGATCGGAGTAGAGCCGGACGTAGCGCACCAGGGTGGGGTACGAGATGCCCGTCATCTTGCTCACCTGGGTGAGGGTGAGCAGATGGCTGGCCGTGCGGCGGCCGGCGGCGGCGCGGGCGGCGGGGCGACCGGCGGGACGGCCCGCCGGACGGCCGGGCGGCCGGCCGCGGCGCGCCGCGACGGCGCCCTTGCGCCCTGCCGGCGCGGCGCCGGCGCGGCCGGAACGGCCGGCCGGGCGGCCCGGACGGCCGGCTCCGCGGCGCTTGCCGGCGGCTTCGCCGGCGTCCTTGCGCGGCCGGCCGCGGCGGCCGATGTTCTCACCCTTGATGTCATTGAAGACTGGGATCGCGGTCTCGGGATAGCGCTGTTTGCGGCCGCTGCCGACGGCAGGAATGCGGCTCTGATAGAGCTTCTTGTAGCGCTGCAGCGTCGGCATCGAAATCTTGGTTTTCTGTGAGATCTCCGAGAGCGTGAACAGCCTCTCGCCGGCCGCGTCTTTGTCCCCGCGCCGCTGACCTTCCGGCTCCGCCATACGTTCTCCCTTGCGGTGCATTTGATGGCAAATGGATGCGTTCGGATCGATAGAAAGCCCGTCGATTATCAAAAATAAGGTCTCAAATGTCAATACGTCGAGACATTGCTCCGTGGCGTAAGGCTGCCAGGCCGCGCACCGGCGGCGCGATCGATGGCACTCCATTGCGCGCCGAAATGCGATCGCCCGCGCTCGCATACAATCAGCGCATGGACACTGATCAGAAGCGAGCGCTCTATCTTCAAACCCTGCGGGAGATCGACAGCGTGCTCGGCGGCGCCGGCGACGCGATCGCCGCCATGGCCTCGTGCGCGGCGATCCTCCACGCCAACCTTCCCTATGCGAGCTGGACCGGTTTCTATCGCGTCGTGGCACCGCGCCTGCTGCGCGTCGGGCCTTATCAAGGTCCGCTCGGCTGCCTCGAGATCCCGTTCGAGCGCGGCGTCTGCGGCGCCGCGGCGCGGGAGGGAGAGCCGCAGGTGGTGGCCGACGTGCACGCGTTTCCCGGCCACATCGCCTGCGACTCGGCGGCGCGTTCGGAGATCGTCATCCCCATCCGCAACGCCGCGGGCGAGCTGGTCGCCGTGCTCGACATCGATTCGCACCAGCCGGCGTCGTTCGACGCCGCCGATCGCGACGGCCTCCTCGCCATCGCCGAGCGGCTGCGCGAGAGCCTCGTCGACGGCGCGGCCGACGGCGCCTGAGACCGCGATCGAGCGGTTTTCGGCGGCCAGCCGTGCGCCGCCCATCTCTCAGGCCATCATGCCGAGCTGGCGCACGAGATACGAGAGGGCCTGGCGCGAGATGCCCAGCCGCCGCGCCGCCGCCGCCTGCCGGCCGCCGCTCGCGGCGAGCGCTTCGGAAACCAGTCGGCGCCGCATGTCGTCGATCTGCTGGTGATAGCCCGCGGCGCGGCCGCCGTCGGCGGCGGTGAGGAGCGGCAGGTCGAGGTGCGCGGGCTCGATGACACCGTGCTCGGCGAGGAGCGCGGCGACGGAGAGGACGTTCTGCAGCTCGCGCACGTTGCCCGACCAGCGGTGGGCCAGCAGGCGGGCGGCGGCGGCGCGCGACAGCCGCGGCGGCGGCGACGCCTCCCCGCGGCCGGCGAGGAAGCTTTCGGCGAGGAGCACCACGTCGCGCCCGCGCTCGCGCAGCGGCGGCAGCTCGACGCTGCCGACGTTCAGCCGGTAGTAGAGGTCCTCGCGGAAGGAGCCGGCGGCGACCATCGCCGTGAGATCGCGGTGGGTGGCGGCGACGACCCGCACGTCGACCTTGCGCGGCAGGCTCTCGCCCAGCCGGCGGACCTCGCCCTCCTGCAGCACCCGCAGCAGCATCCCCTGCGCCGCCGCCGGCAGGTCGCCGATCTCGTCGAGGAACACGGTGCCGGCGTGCGCCGCCTCGAAGACGCCGGCGCGCTCGCGATCGGCGCCGGTGAAGGCGCCGCGCTGGTGGCCGAAAAGGTCGGAGAGGAGGAGCGTCTCGGAGAGCGCCGCGCAGTTGACGGCGACGAACGGCGCGCGAGCGCGGCGGCTGGCGCGGTGGATGCGGCGCGCCACCAGCTCCTTGCCGGTGCCGCTCTCGCCGAGGACGAGGACCGGCAGATCGGAGCCGGCGAGCCGCTCCGCCCGCTCGAGCGCGCGGAGGAGCGGCAGGCTCTCGCCCACCAATCCATCGCCGCGCCCCGGCCCGGGCAGCGCCGCCGATGTCTGAGCCGAGCGCGGCCCGGCGGCGAGCGTCGCCGCGGCGACGGCGAAGAGGGCGCGCAGCGTCGGATCGAGCCGCGGCGCCGCCAGCACCAGGCGCCCGCCGGCGACGCCGGCGGCGAGCGTCTCGCCGCCTTCCCCTCCGGACCCGGGCACCAGGACCTCCGCCGCCCCGCCGCCTTCCCCTTCGTCGCGATGGAGCACCAGCTCGGCCGCCGAATAGCCCGCCGAGACGAAGAGCTCGGGCAGGCCGGCGGGCTCGCCGGGATGGGCGAAGAAGGCGGCGAGAGCTTCCCAGGCGCCCTCGTCGCGGATCTCCAACCGCTCGGCGAGAAAGCTGGCGCCGATCCGCTGCAGCTCCGCCGCCGCGGCACGGCGGAGCGCCGCCGGCACGCTGCCGGGAGCGGCCATCTCGAGATCGAAAGCGAGCCGTGCGGCGCGGTAGGGACCCAGCCGCGACGCCGCTTCCCAGGCGGCGTTCCAAGCTTCGGTGGCGCCGCGCGGCGCGTCGCCAGCGTCCGACCCCAGCGCCGGCGCGCTCCGCACGGCGAGCGCCGCCTCCCAGAGGCCGGCCCAGGGGGTCCCCGCCGCACGCGCCAGCGCCTCGTCGCGCGCCGCCGCATGGGCGAAGAGCGCCGGCCGCTCCTCGGGCTCGAGCTCGGCGCCGGCGGCGTCGCCGGCGCGCGCCAGCTCGGCCGCCGCCTCGTCCGGACGGCCGAGCCAGCCGAGGGCGCGGGCGGCGAGCGTCGCAAGCTCGGCGCGATGCCAGTCGATCCCCTCGCGGTCGAGCCGCGCCAGGGCGTCGCGGCAGAGGGCGAGGGCGGCGCCCGGCCGGCCCATGACGAGCTCGAAGCGGGCCCATAGCTCGGTGTCCTGGGTGAGCCCGCGGACGTTGCCGGCCAGGCGATTCTCCGCCGTCGACTGCTCGAGGATCTCGCGGACGCCGCCGAGGTGGCCCCGCCGCAGCCTCACTTCGGCGAGGTTGAGGAGGGCGAGGGTGGTGTGCCGCGGACCGTCGCAGCCGGCGAAGAGGCGGCGCGAGGCGAGCAGAGCCCGCTCGGCGCCCGGCAGATCTCCCGCCTGGACGCGCCCGATGCCGAGGTCGTTCCACAGGCCGGCCGCCTGGTGGCGCAGCAGGCGGCGGCGCCAGCGGAGGGCGGCGGTCAAGCTGGCGACGAAGCCGGCGCCGTCTCCCGCCGCCATGGCGCGCAGGCCGCTCGCCTGGTGCCACCGCCAGGCGAGGTCGGGATCGAGAGAGGTGGCGGCCGGGCGCGCCGCCGTCAGGTGGCGCTCCATCGCCGGGTAGTCGCCGCGGTCCCAAGCGGCGTTCGCCGCCAGCAGCTCGGCGCGGGGGGCGAGCTGCGGCGCCGCGCGCACGGCGCCGAGGGCGCGCGCGACCCACTCCGCGGCGCGCTCCGGCTCGCCGCTGTTGGCGAGCGCCCGCGCCGCCGGCTCGGCGGCGTCGAGCACCTCGGCCGGCGCCAGGCGCTCGGCCGCGAGACGGCGCAGCGTCGCCTTGGCGGCGCCGAGAGCGCCGAGCTCGACCTGACAGCGCAGGCGGAGGATGAGGGCCGCCGGCGTGCGGGCGGCGCCGAGGACCTCGAGGGCGCGCGCGAAGCGGCCGAGCCCGTAGAGCGCCGCCGCCTGCTCCAGCCGCTCGGCGGCGCTCTGCGGCGGGGCGGCCGCCCAGGCCTCGACCGCGGCGGCGAGCCGGCCCGCCGCGGCCAGCGCCCGCGGGTCGGCACCGGCGCCGGCCAGCCCGCCGCCGCCCGTCCCAAGATAGAGCTCGGCCGCCGCCGGGCCGGCGAGGAGCGCCGCAAGCTCCTCGGCGCCGGCGCTCCGCGCCAGCAGCCGGTCGCGAAACCGTCCCGGGCCCGGCGACCCAGAGGTGGGCCTCGCCGCCGCGCCGGTGGCGGGCGGCGAGCGCGCGGCGCGCCTCGGCGAAGGCCGGCTCCCAGAGGAAGGGCGCCGCCGCGAGGACCTGCGCCACGGCGTCGTCGGCGCCGATCGGCGCCAGCGATGGCCGCCAGCGGGCGAGGAGCGCCCGCGCCGCCCGCCGCGCCTCGCCGCGCCCGGAGACCTGCGCCGAAGCCTGCGCCGGGCTCGGCGCACCGATCGGTGCCACCGCCTGGGGAGCATCCCCGAAGAGCTCGCCGACGAGGCCGCGCAGCAGCTCCTGCGGATGCTGCGGCGAGCGCCCCGGCGCCGCGCGCAGACCGGCCAGCCGGCCGCCGGCGTCGACCGCGCCGCCGCCGAACCCCTCCGGCAGATGCCAGCCGGCGTGCTCGAGGTGCCCCAGGATGGCGGCGCCCTGGAGCACCACCGCGAGCTTCTGCCGGTCGGTCAGCCGGGCCGCGGCGAGCGGCCGAGCGCCGCCGCCCGCGGCGGGCGGCCGCAGGGCGGCATGCTCCACGGCCGGCGCCGGGCCACCGGGCCCTTCCACCAACGATTTGTCGGCCATTCGGGCCGAGATCTTCGCACTAAAGCGAACTTCGGTGTAGAGGTCGGTGACCGAAGGGTGAGAAACGGGCTCAGCCGGCGAGCAGGCGGTCGAGGTCGTCCCAGAACGCCGGGTAGGACTTGCCGACCACCTCGGGCGCCGCGATGCGCACCCCCGGCCGCCGCAGGCCGGCGAGGGCCAGGCTCATGGCGATCCGATGGTCGTCGCGGGGATCGATCGTCACCGCCTCGGCGGGCGGCGCCGCCTGGTGCCAGATGCCGGGGATGGCGAGCGACGCGGCGCCCTCGTCGACCTCGGCGCCGAGCTTGCGGAGCTCCGCCGCCATGGCCCCCAGGCGGTCGCTCTCCTTGATCCGCAGGTGCGCGACGTTGTCGATGCGCGTCGTGCCGGCGGCGAAAGGGGCGAGGGCGGCGAGCGTCGGCACCTGGTCCGGCATGGTCGAGAGATCGGCCTCGATCGCGCGCAGGGCACCGCCCCGCGGGCCGCGCACGGTCACCTCGCCGCCGCCCCAGGCGACCGTCGCCCCCATCGCCTCGAGGAGGGCCAGGAAGCCGCGATCGCCCTGGCCCGAGCCGGCTTCGATGCCTTCGATCGTCACCTCGCCGCCGGTGAGCGCCGCCGCCGCCGCCGGATAGCAGGCCGCCGACCAGTCGCCCTCGACGCGCAGCCGCGCCGCGGCGAGCTCCGACGGCCAGACGCGGTAGCCGCGGCGGCCGCGGCGGCCAGGCCCTGCGCCCTCCAGCGCTTCGAGGCGGCCGCCGAACGCCGCCGCCGCGGCGAGGGTGACGCCGACGTAGGGCGCCGAGGTGAGGGCGCCGATCTCGACCGTCACCTCGCGCGGCGCGGCGAGCGCGGCCATGAGGATCGCCGACAGGTACTGGCTCGACTGCGCGGCGTCGAGGATCGTGGCGCCGCCGGCGAGCGTGCCGCCCTCGATCTCGAGCGGCGGATAGCCCTCGCGGCCCGGACAGGCGATCACGGCGCCGAGGCCGCGCAGCGCGGTGACGAGCGGCCCCACCGGCCGCTCGCGGAGGCGCGCCGTGCCGTCGAGCCGAAAGCGGCCGGGGACGACGGCGAGCGTCGCGGTGAGGAAGCGCAGCATGGTGCCGGCGTTGCCGCAGAAGACCTCGGCCTCGACCTGCCGCCCGGCGTCGCGCGGGGTGAGGCGGACGGCGGTCGGCGACTCCTCGACGTCGAAGCCGAGGGCCGGCAGCGCCGCCAGGAAGAGGCGGGTGTCCTCGGCGACGAGCGGGCGCTCGATGGTGATCGACGGCGCCGCCGGCGAGCGCTCGGCGAGGAGCGGACGCTCGCCGCCGGCGGACCGCGGCGCCCCCGCCTGCAAGCCGGCGAGAACGGCGAGGTTCAGGTAGCGGTGGGTGACGCTCTTCGAGGGTGGCGGGGCGACGCGGCCGCGTGCCACGCGGCCGGACGGCACCTCGCGCTCAGCGGACGGCATCAGTCGATCTCAGATGACAATCAGGCGACCTCGAAGCGGATGCCGTCGTAGCCGAGCTCGACACCCGCCGGCAGCTCGACCTCCGGGGCGCCGTAGTCGACGTCGTGCGCGAGGTGGGTGAGGATGGTGCGCCCGGCGCCGATGCGCGCCGCCGCCGCCACCGCCTCGGCGACCGAGAAGTGGGTCGAGTGGGGCCGGTAGCGGAGAGCGTCGAGGATGAGCACGTCGACCCCTTCGAGCAGCCGAAAGCTGGCCTCCGGGATGACGCTGCAGTCGGTCACGTAGGCGAACCCTCCCAGCCGATAGCCGTAGACCTCGAGGGTGCCGTGCCAGACCGGCACCGGCACGATCTCGCGGCCGAGCAGCTCGAACGGCCCCTGGATCTCGATCAGGTCGAGCTGCGGCTTGCCGCCGCCCTCCTGCGTCTCCTCGAAGACATAAGCGAAGGTGCGGCGCAGGGCGCGGAGAGTGTCGCGCGAGGCGTAGCAGGGGATCGGCGCCCGCTGGCGGAAGTTGAAGATGCGGATGTCGTCGAGGCCGAAGATGTGGTCGGCGTGCGGATGGGTGTAGACGACGGCGTCGAGCCGCGGCAGCCCGAAGCGCAGCGCCTGCTCGCGGAGGTCGGTTCCGGTGTCGACGAGCGCCACGCCGCGCTCGGTCTCCAGCTTCAGGCCCGGCCGCAGGCGGCGGTTGCGCGGGTTGTCCGAGGTGCAGACGGCGCAGGTGCAGCCGATCACCGGCACGCCGGTCGAGGTGCCGCTGCCGAGGAGGGTGACGGTGAGCGCCATGAGGTGCGAAGTCTAGCAGCCGGCGCTCGGCGGCTCGGGCGGCGGCCGACTGCTAGACGAGCTCGATCCGCCGGCTGCGGAACCAGGCGTCGAGGAGCCGGATCTCGCCGCCGGGAACGGTGTAGACCCGCGGCTCGTGGAAGTGGCCGAGGAGGAGGATGTCGTGCCCCTCGGCGAGGCGCCGCTCGCCGTAGGCGCGGATGGCGGCCTCGGGGAGCTCGGCGCGATGCTTGAAGTTGGTGTGCGACAGGCGCTCCTCGGTCGAGGCGACGAGCCGGCGGGCGAGGCGGCGCGGCGTGGCGCCGACGGCCCACTCGACCGGCCGGCTCTTCGACAGGCGCCGCCAGAAGCGGTACTTCCAGTCGCGATCGTTGAGGCCGTCGCCGTGGACGGCGAGGTAGCGGACGCCGCCGGCGACGAAGGCGACCTCGAGGGCGATGGCGTCGAAGGCGTGGGCGTAGGCGCTGCCGGCGAGGAAGAAGTCGCGGTTCCCCTCGACGTAGTCGACGCGGACGCCGCGGCGCCGCAGGTCGGCGAGCGCGGCGACGATCGACGTTACGTCCGGGGTCTCGAACTGCGGCAGGCCGACCCAGGCCTGGAAGAGGTCGCCGAGGAGCACCAGGCGATCGATCCCCTGCGCCGGCAGCGCGGCGAGCGCGGCGACGAGCGGCGCCGCCGGGCCGCCGGGGCCGCCCAGATGCGCGTCGGCGAGGAGGGCGACGGACACTCTCTTGTGCCCCTAGACGATCGACAGCTTCGGCCTCATCGCCGACTGCCGGTCGACCTCCTGGACGACCGCCTCGGCGACACGGCGGAAGGCGGCGGCGTGCGGGCCGGTCGGCGCCGCGACGGCGATCGGCCTCCCCTCGTCGCCGCCGGCGACGATCTCGGGATCGAGCGGGATGGCGCCCAGGAAAGCGGTGCCGAGGAGGTCGGCGGTGCGCTTGCCGCCGTCCTTCTTGAAGATGTCGGTCGCCTCGCCGCAGTGCGGGCAGACGAAGGACGACATGTTCTCGACGATGCCGATCACCGGCACGTTGACCTTGCGGAACATGGCGAGGCCCTTCCTGGCGTCGATCAGCGCCACGTCCTGCGGCGTGGTGACGATCACGGCGCCGGCGAGCGGCACCTTTTGGGTGACGGTCAGCTGGGCGTCGCCGGTGCCCGGCGGCAGGTCGAGGATGAGGTAGTCGAGGGCGCCCCAGACGACGTCGCCCAGCATCTGCTCGATCGCCCGCATCACCATCGGGCCGCGCCAGATGACCGGCGTGTCGGTCTCCAGGATGAAGCCGAGCGACATCAGCTTGATGCCGTACTTCTCGAACGGGATGATGCGGTTGCCGTCGATGCGCGGCCTCTCCTGGATGCCGAACATCATCGGCACCGAGGGGCCGTAGATGTCGGAGTCGAGGAGGCCGACGCGATAGCCGAGCTCGCCGAGCTCGATCGCCAGGTTGGCCGCCACGGTCGACTTGCCGACGCCGCCCTTGCCGCTCGCCACCGCCACCACGTGGCGCACCTCGGGGATCAGCGCGGCGCTCGGCGCGCCGCCCGGAGAGGTGCCGCGCTGCGCCGGGTCGACGGCGCCGGCGGGCCGCTTCACCTGCACCGCGACCTCCACCTCGCGGCCGCCGGCGACGGCGCCGACGGCATCGCCGACGTCGTCCTTGAGGGCCGCCACGGCGGCCTCGTTCTGGGTGGCGAGCTCGAGCGACACCCTGACCACGCCGTCGTCGATCGCCACGGCGTGAACGAAGCCGAAGGAGACGATGTCGCGGCTCATCCCCGAGAACTTGACCCTCTTCAACGCCTCCCAGACGCTCGCCTCGAGATCGCTCGCCATGCCGTGATGTCCCTCGGAGCCGCTCGCTGGCGGACTGGATGTGATGATCGGAAACGCAGAGATCGGCGGTTGCCCGAAGCCCCCTGCCGTGCGGGCCTAAATCGTACCACCGGAGCCGGCGGCGGGCTCCGGTTCCGGTATTTCCTCCTCCGCCGCCAAGCCGGCAAGCTCGGCGATCCGCCGCCGCACGAGGGCGGCGAGCTCGGCCTTGCGCCTGAGGCCGTAGGCCGCCGGGTCGATCGGCGCCCCGAAGGTGACCGTCGCCCGCCCGGGATGGATCGCCAGGCTGCCCACGGAGCGCAGCGCCCGAGTGCCGCGGATGCCGACCGGCACGATGGGGAGACCGCTGCGCAGCGCGAGGAGAAAACCGCCGCGCTGGAAGGGCAGCAGCACGTCGGTCCGCGCCCGCGTCCCCTCGGGGAAGAGGGCGACCGAGGTGCCGCGCCGCAGCTTCGCCGTCGCCTGGGAGAAGGTCTCCCGCGCCGTGCTGCGGTCGTCGCGGTCGACCGAGATGAAGCCGCCGACCGTCATCGCCCAGCCGAGGAAGGGGATGCGGAAGAGGCTGCGCTTGGCGACCAGCCGCACCTGGCCGGGGGAAGCGAGGAGGAGGACGGGGATGTCGAACAGGCTCTGGTGGTTGGCGAGCAGGACGTAGGAGGCCTGCGGGTCGACGCCGGGCTCGTAGCGGGCGTCGAGGCGCACCCCCGACGAGGTCAGGATGCCGCGCGCCCAGAGCCGCGCGATGACGAAGCCGACGAGGTCGCGCTGCCGTCCCCAGCAGAGGAGGACGGCGAAGAGCGACAGCGGGATGGTGCCGACCAGCAGGTAGAGGTTGCCGGTGACGGTGACGACGGCGCTCGCGAGGCGCGCGCGCCAGACCGAGATCTTCAAAGCGGCCCCTCCTCTGGTTGCCCAAGCGCGGCTGCCGAGCGCGGTTGCCGAGCGCTCCATTCTCCCAGGTTCGTCGCCGTTCGGGCACCTCCGGGGCCGCGGCGACCGAACCCCGATCGGTGGCACGCTCCCTGCTAGAATCCTTTCAGATGCGTTCTGCAGCACCCTTCGCCCGCCGTTTCCGGGCCCTCGTCCTCCTGCAGGCGAGCCTCGTCGCCGGCGCGCTCTACGACCTCGTCTTCGCGGCGCTGATGGCGGGGGCGCCGGACCTCCCCTCCCGGCTTCTCGGCCTGCCGCTGCCGGGCGAGGCCTTCTACCTCTGGATCCTGGCGACGCTCCTCGCCATGCTCGCGGCGATGTATCTCCTCGCCGCCCACGATCCGCGCCGCTACAGCGGCGTCATCGCGGTGGCGGTCGCCGGCCGCGTCGCCGGCGCCGCCGTCTTCGGCTGGGCGGCGCTCCGCGCGCCCGATCTGGCGCGCGGCCTGCTGCCGCTCGCCGCCTGCGACCTCCTCTTCGGCATCGCCCCCGCCGCTTTCTGGGCCCCCATCCGCAGGTGACCCTGCGGCGCGTCAGCGAGGTGACCGGCGACCTCGCGGTGCTCACCGGGCAGGCCTTCGCCGCCCTGGTCCGGCCGCCCTACGAGACCGGCCTGTGGGTCGTGCAGATGGAGCAGATCGGCGTCCGTTCGCTGGGGGTCGCCGGCATCACGACGCTCTTCACCGGCATGGTGATGGCGCTGCAGACGGCCTACAGCCTGCCCACCCTGGGGATCAAGTACTACATCGGCTCGGTGGTGTCGAAGTCGCTGGTGCGCGAGCTCGGGCCGGTGCTGACGGCGCTCATCGTCGGCGGTCGCATCGGCGCCGGCATGACCGCCGAGATCGGCACCATGAAGGTGACCGAGCAGATCGACGCCCTGCGCTCGATGGCGGCCGATCCGGTGAAGAAGCTGGTGGTGCCGAAGCTCGCGGCGACGCTCCTCATGCTGCCGGCCCTCACCGTCATCGGCGACGCGCTCGGCATCCTCGGCGGCCTCATCGTCGCCGTGCTGCAGCTCGACCTCCCCGCCTCGCTGTACTGGAACGACGTGCTCTCCTCGCTCACCCTCGCCGACATCGCGAGCGGCATCGGAAAATCGTTCTTCTTCGCATATTTCATCGCCATGGTCGGCTGCTACAATGGCCTCACCACGTCCGGCGGTGCCGACGGCGTCGGCCGCGCCACCACCAACACCGTGGTGCTCGCCGCGATCCTCGTGCTGATCTCCGATTTCTTCCTCACCAAGCTGTTCTACCTCGCATGAGCGACGGCGACGATCTGTTGGTCTACCAGGTCCGCGGCCTGACCAAGAGCTACGGCGACCGCATCGTCCTCTCCGACGTCAGCTTCGACGTACGGCGCGGCGAGTGCCTGGTCATCATGGGCCGCTCGGGGAGCGGCAAGTCGGTGACGCTGCGCCAGCTCGACGGCCTCGAGCGGCCGGAGGCCGGCGCGGTGATCTTCGACGGCGCCGACCTCGCGCAGCTCGACGAGAAGGAGATCTTCCCGCTGCGCCGGCGGATCGCCATGCTCTTCCAGAGCGGCGCCCTCTTCGATTCCATGGACGTCGCCGAGAACATCGCCTTTCCGCTCCGCGAGCACGCCGGTCTCGGCGACGAGGAGATCGCCGCCAAGGTGCGCCAGAAGCTCGCCATGGTGGGGCTCCCCGGCATCGAGGCGAAGATGCCCGCCGATCTCTCGGGCGGCATGCGCAAGCGCGTCGCCCTCGCCCGCTCGCTGGCGCTCGACCCCGAGGTGGTGCTCTTCGACGAGCCGACGACGGGCCTCGACCCCATCACCTCGGCGACCATCGGCCGCCTCATCCGCACCACCCAGCGCGACCTCGGCGTCACCGCCGTCGTCGTCACCCACGACGTCGCCCTCGCCCGCCACGTCGGCGACCGCATCATCTTCCTCGCCCAGGGGAGCTTCTGCTTCGTGGGCAGCTGGGAGGAGGCCGACGCCTCGACGGACGGACGGCTGACGCGCTTCCTCGCCGGCGAGGAAGACCCGGAGGAGGACGATGCCGCCGCGTAACGCAGCGAGCACCGTGCGCGTCGGCGCCATGGTGCTGGTGTCGCTCGTCCTCCTCGCCGCGATCACCTTTCTGATCGGCCGCGAGAACAACCTCTTCAGCCGCAAGGACGAGTACTTCGTCGACTTTTCGACCGTCTCGGGGATCAAGCCGGGCAACCCGGTGGAGATCGACGGCGTCTCGGTGGGCTCGATCGAGCGCGTCGTGCTGCCGCGCGACCCGCGCAAGAAGTACATCCGCGTGCGGCTCTCCGTCGACCGCCACTATTCCGAGCGCGTGCGCAGCGATTCGCGGGCGCACATCCGCACCCTCGGTCTCCTCGGCGACAAGTACATCGAGCTCAACTCCGGCACCCGGGCCATCCGGTGATCGCGCCGGGAGGGAAGATCCTCGCCGCGCCGGCGACGAGCGTCGACGCCCTCCTCTCGTCGGGCACCGACGTGATGGACAACGTCTCGACGATCTCATTCCAGCTGAAGGACATCCTGGGGCGGATCGACAAGGGCCAGGGGCTGATCGGCGAGCTCACCAGCGACTCCGCCTCTGGGCGGCAGATGAAGGCGTCGATCTTCGCCACGCTCGACAACGTCAACCGTATCGCCGCCGACGTCGAGCACGGCTCGGGGCCGCTGCCGCGCCTGCTCAACGATCGCGCTCTCGCCGACCGCCTGGCGAGCGCCATCGCCGGGCTCGACGAGCTGGTGGCGAGCACGCGGAGCGGCAAGGGCCTGCTGCCGGGCCTGCTCAACGATCCGGCGACGCGCCTCTCCTACGATCAGACCGTCGCCAGCCTGCAGAAGGTGGCGACCGACCTGCAGCAGGTCACCGGCGAGCTCGAGCACGGCGGCGGCCTGGTGCCCAAGCTCCTCCACGACGAGGCCTACGCGCGCGAGGTCTCCGGCCGCATCCGCGACATCGTCGACCGCCTCGACTCGGTCTCCCGCAAGCTCGACGTCGGCAAGGGGAGCGCCGCCGAGCTCATCAACGACCCCAAGATCTACGACGCCGTCAACGACATCCTCGTCGGCGTCAACGACTCGCGTCTGCTGCGCTGGCTGATCCGCAACCGGCAGAGCGCCGGCATCAAGAAGCGCTACGACGCGAGCGGCGGCCCCAAGGGCGGCGCTCCGGAGAGCGCCGAGCCGCCGCCGGCCGGCGCGGGCTCGACCCTCGAACCGCCGACTGAGCCGCCGGCCGCCGAGGGCAGCGAGCCGCCCGCCGCCGAGACCACCGAGCCGGCGCCGCCGCCTGCCGCCGCACCCTCGCCGCCGCCGGCGGCGCTTCCCTAGACATCGAGAGGATTCGACCTGACCCTATGACCCGACACATCCTGGTGACCGGGGGGGCCGGCTTCATCGGCTCTCACCTGGCGCGACGCCTGCTCGCCCGCGGCGATCGCGTCACCGCGCTCGACGACTTCAACGACTTCTACGACCCGGCGCGCAAGCGCGACAACGTCGCCGCCACCCGCCGCGCGCCCGGCGGCCAGGGTTTCGCGCTCGTCGAAGGCGACATCCGCGACGCCGCGCTGGTCGACGGTCTCTTCGCGCGCGGCCGCTTCGACGCCGTCGTCCACCTGGCGGCGCGAGCCGGCGTGCGGCCGAGCCTCGCCGAGCCGGTCCTCTACGAGGACGTCAACTGCATCGGCACCCTGCGGCTGCTGGAGGCCGCCCGCCACCACGGCCCCGAGGTCTTCCTCTTCGGCTCCTCGTCGTCGGTCTACGGCATCAACACCAAGGTGCCGTTCGCCGAGGA
The DNA here is from genome assembly GCA_963755825.1 of uncultured Acidobacteriota bacterium. Classification (GTDB taxonomy): domain Bacteria; phylum Acidobacteriota; class Thermoanaerobaculia; order Multivoradales; family UBA5704; genus DATBQN01. The sequence goes on from CAVWLA010000003.1 coordinate 1,324,563, forward strand.
AGACCCCGTCGAGCAGCCGATCAGCCCCTACGCCACCACCAAGCGCACCGGCGAGCTGCTCTGCTACAACTACCACCACCTCTACGGCCTGCGCACCGCCTGCCTGCGCTTCTTCACCGTCTACGGCCCGGCGCAGCGGCCGGAGATGGCGATCCACAAGTTCACCGACCGCATCGCCCGCGGCGAGGTGGTGCCGCTCTACGGCGACGGCGGCAGCCGGCGCGACTACACCTACGTCGACGACATCGTCGACGGGCTCCTGGCCACGCTCGAGCTCGCCCCCGGCTTCGAGATCATCAACCTGGGCGGCGCCGACACCACCTCGCTCGCCGACCTCGTCCGCTGGATCGCCGCCGAGCTTGCCGTCGAGCCGCGCATCGAATATCTTCCCAACCAGCCCGGGGACGTCCCCATCACCTTCGCCGACGTGTCCAAGGCAGCCCGGCTCCTGGCCTACTCCCCGAAGGTTCCGATCCGTGAGGGTCTGCGGCGTTTCGTCGCCTGGTACCGCGAGCACCACGGCCCGCCGGCCGGCGCCACCGCCACCGTCCCCCTCTCCCAGCGAGATCTCGTCAAGCCATGAACATCTGCGTCATCGGTAGTGGTTACGTGGGCCTGGTGACCGGAGCCTGCCTGGCCGACTTCGGCATGCACGTCATCGGCGTCGACAAGGACGCCGCCAAGGTCGCGGCCCTCTGCCGCGGCGAGGTGCCGATCTACGAGCCGGGCCTCGCCACCCTGGTGCAGAGCAACATGGCGGAGGGACGCCTCTCCTTCTCCACCGACCTCGGACCGGCGATCGAGAGCGCCAAGGTGATCTTCATCGCCGTCGGCACGCCGCCGCTCCCCGACGGCTCGGCCGACCTCACCTTCGTGCGCGAGGTCGCCGCCTCGATCGCCCGCCATCTGAACGGTTACAAGGTGATCGTCACCAAGTCGACGGTGCCGACCGGCACCGGCCAGATGATCGAGGACATCGTGCGCGGAGTCGCCGGCAACCGCCACCGCTTCGCGGTGGTCTCCAACCCCGAGTTCCTCCGCGAGGGCTCGGCGATCGAGGACTTCATGCATCCCGACCGGGTGGTGATCGGCAGCCGCGACCAGGCGGCGATCGAGCTCATGCTCGACGTCTACTCGCCGTTGAAGGCCGCCGACGTGCCGTTCGTCATCACCACGGTGGAGAGCGCCGAGCTGATCAAGTACGCCAGCAACGGCTTCCTGGCGGTGAAGATCTCCTTCATCAACGAGGTCGCCCACCTCTGCGAGGCGCTCGGCGCCGACGTCGAGGTGGTGGCGCGCGGCATGGGGCTCGACAACCGCATCGGCCCCAAGTTCTTGAACGCCGGCCCCGGCTTCGGCGGCTCCTGCTTCCCCAAGGACACCCGCGCCGTCGCCCAGATCGCCAGCGAGCAGGGCCTCCGCTTCCGCATCATCGACGCCGTGCTGGAGGCTAACGAGGCGACCAAGGCGCGGATGATCGAGAAGGTCGAGCGCGCGCTCGGCGGCATGCAGGGCAAGAAGGTCGCCGTCCTCGGCCTCGCCTTCAAGCCCGACACCGACGACATCCGCGAGTCGCCGGCGCTGCCGGTCGTCCGCGGCCTCCTCGACGGCGGCGCCCGCGTCCACGCCTTCGATCCCGAGGCGATGGCCGGCTGCCGGCCGCTCTTCCCCGAGGCCGTCTTCTGCGACCACGCCTACGACGCGGCGAAGGACGCCGACGCGGTCGTCATCTGCACCGAGTGGAACCAGTTCCGCAAGCTCGAGCTGCCGCGCCTGCGCAAGATGATGCGGCGGCCGCTGGTGATCGACCTGCGCAACCTCTACGAGCCCGAGAAGATGGCCGCGGCGGGCTTCGAGTACATCTCGGTCGGCCGCCCCGACGGCGTGCCGGGTGCCGTGGGCTCGACCCGGCCGGTCCAGGGCGCCGTCAAGCCCGCGGCGAAGAGACCGGCCAAGCGACCGGCCAAGCCCGCCGCCAAGCGGGCGACGAAGCCCGCGGCCACCGCGGGCAAACCGAACGGCCGGCCCGCCGGCGAGGGGGCCCGCTCTTGAGCCACGCCGTCGTCACCGGAGGCGCCGGCTTCCTCGGCTCCCATCTCTGCGAGCGGCTGCTCGGCGAGGGGCACCGCGTCACCTGCGTCGACAACCTGCTCACCGGGCGGATGGAGAACGTCGCGCCGCTCCTCGCCGAGCGCGCCGCGGCCTTCACCTTCCGCGAGCACGACGTCTCGCGCCCCTTCGAGATCGACGGGCCGGTCGACTTCGTCCTCCACTTCGCCTCGCCGGCCTCGCCCATCGACTACCTCGAGCTGCCCATCCAGACCCTCAAGGTCGGCTCGCTCGGCACCCACAACGCCCTCGGCCTCGCCAAGGCGAAGGGCGCCCGCTTCCTCCTCGCCTCGACCTCCGAGGTCTACGGCGATCCGCTCGTCCACCCGCAGCCCGAGAGCTACTGGGGGAACGTCAACCCGGTGGGGCCGCGCGGCGTCTACGACGAGGCGAAGCGCTTCGCCGAGGCGATGGCGATGGCCTACCATCGCTACCACGGCCTCGACGTGCGGATCGTGCGCATCTTCAACACCTACGGCCCGCGGATGCGCCTGCGCGACGGCCGCGTGGTGCCCGCCTTCGTGCAGCAGGCGCTCCTCGGCGAGCCGATGAGCGTCTTCGGCGACGGCAGCCAGACACGCTCGTTCTGCTACGTCTCCGACCTCGTCGAGGGGATCTACCGCCTGCTCCTCTCCGACGTCACGACGCCGGTCAACATCGGCAATCCGCACGAGATGACCATCCTCGAGTTCGCCGAGACCATCCGCGCCGCCGCCGGAAGCGCCAGCACGATCGCCTTCCTGCCCCTCCCCGTCGACGATCCGCGCACTCGCCAGCCCGACATCTCGCTCGCCCGCGCCCGGCTCGGCTGGGAGCCGAAGGTGACGCTCGCCGCCGGGCTCGAATCGACCATCCGCTACTTCCGCGACGCGCTCGCCAGCCCGCAGGCCGCCGGCCGCGAGGCGGCCGGCCGGCCGGCCGGCGTATAGAATCCGACCGGATCGACCCGCGTCGATCCGATCCGTTCCACCTCGGAGCCCACGCCATGCCGCCGACGGACGACCCGCTGACCGCCCTCACCTTCGCGCTCGAGAAGTATCCGGACCGCGTCGAGATGGTGCCGATCGAGCAGCTGGTCCTCGAGAGCGCGCGGCAGAACGACAAGCGCGCCGCCTACGTCAAGCTGGCGGTGCCGGACGACGTGGTCAAGAGCCTGCGCGGCCGCGATACCGAGCGCGACCTGGTGCTCCTCGTGCGGGTGCCGCGCGAGGTCGTCACCCGTCGCGAGAGCCTCATCATCCTCCCCGGCGAGGTCGGCCGGTGACCGGGCCGGCCGGAGTGCCCGGGGTGCCCGGAGGATCGGGAGCCGGCGTCGCCTGCGCCCGCTGCGGGCGGCCGGACGCCCCGGCGCTCGCCAAGCCGCCGCTCCGCGGCGAGATCGGCCGTGAGCTCCTGGCGCGCGTCTGCGCCGACTGCTGGCGCGACTGGCAGGCTGCCGAGGTGATGGTGATCAACGAGCTCCGCCTGAACTTCATGGACCCCGCCGCGCAGGAGACGCTGACGCGCCAGATGCGCGAGTTCCTCAAGCTCGATCCGCCCGCCGACGCCGCCGTCGATCCGCCCGGATCGCCCTAGGCGCGGCGCCGGCCGCGCACTGCCGCCCCCTCGCCGCGCCCTCTCCTGATGGCCCCCGAGAACGCCGAGCTTTCCGAGACCGCCGAGAGCGTGCCGCCCGGCCGCCGCGTGCCGCGCCAGGCGCTCGTCCGCTTCGCCATCCTCGTCACCGTCGTCGTCGCCGGCTTCGCGGCCCTCCGCTGGACGCCGCTCGCCGGCCTGCTGAACGAGAAGACCCTCCTCTCCTACCGCGACCTGCTGCGCCACAGCTGGTGGGCGGGGCCGGCGCTCCTCGCCAGCTACGTCCTGCTCTGTCCGCTGGGCTTCCCGGCGAGCCCGATGATGGTCACCGGCGGCGTCGTCTTCGGCGCCGTCTGGGGCTCGGTCTACAACATCGTCGGCACCTCGCTCGGCGGCATCGCCACCTACTTCCTGGGGCGCGCGCTGGGGCGCGACTTCGTGGCCCAGATCGGCGGCAAGCGGCTGAAGAAGATCGAGCGCCAGGTGGCGCGGCGCGGCTTCTGGGGGATGGTCGGGGTGCGCTTCCTCCCCTTCCCCTTCGCCGTCGTCAACTACTGCGCGGCGCTCGCCGGCATCCCGCCGGCGCTCTTCGTCACCACGACGGTGATCGGCCTCACCCCGATCAACATCGTCTACACCTACTTCACCGCCGCCCTCCTCGAGGTCGGCGGCCCCGAGCGCGGCCGCGTCTACCTGCGCCTGACCTTCGTCTCGCTCGCCCTCGCCTTCTTCACCGTCTTCCCGCAGGTCTGGGCGGGGCGCCAGCGCCGGCGCCGCTATCGCGAGCTGCTGGCGGCGCGCGGCGCGCGCTAGCGACCCAGCGCCGCTTCCACCTCGGCCACGTCCAGGAACAGCACGCCGTCCTTCGCCGCCGCGCGGGGATCGAACTCGTAGTCGCGGACGACGCGGCGGAAGGCTTCCTTGAGGGCGCGGGCGCCGAGGCGCGGCTGGCGCGACGCCTCGACGGCGATGCGGCGGACGGCGGCGGGCGAGATGGCGAGGTGGATGCCGCGGCTCTCGAAGTAAGCGCGGGTCTGGTGGAAGGCGGAGTCGGGGACCTCGAGGAAGATGCGCACCAGGTCGTCCTGCGACAGGTTGTCGAGGAGGAGGACGGCGTCGAAGCGCGACAGGAACTGCGGGCTCATCCCGTAGTCGAAGAGATCGTCGTTGCGCAGCCAGTCGCGCAGCTCGAAGGCGAGCGTCTCGCGCACCTGGCCGCCCTCGACGACGGTCTTCGGCTGCAGGAACCCCTTGTCGCGGCCGATCGTGACGCGGTCGAAGACGGCGTCGTAGAGCCCCTCGAAGGCGCCGGCGCAGACGAAGAGGAGGCCCGAGGAGTCGACCGTCGCCGTGCCGCCGCCGGCCCAGGCGGGGAGGACCACCGGCACCGCCTCGTTCTCGATCAGGGTGAGGAGCGCCTCCTGGGCGCGGATGCCGGAGACGTTGGTCACCTCGCCGACGCGGGCGCGGATCTTGTCCACCTCGTCGACGAAGACCACCCCGGAGGCGGCGCGGGCGAGGATCTCCTCGATCGCCGCGCCCGGCCCGAGCTGCTCGCGGGCGCGCTCGAGCAGGCGGGCGAGGACCGCCTGGCCCGGCCGGCCGCGCTCGGCCTCCTCGCCGAGGACATTGGCGTGGAGGCGGACGACGGTCGAGCGGACGGCGAGCTCCGGGTCGGAGCCGAGATAGGCCTCGACGGCGCGCAGCAGGGTCGTCTTCCCCGTCCCCGAGGAGCCGATCATCAGGATGTTGCCGGAGCGCTGGCCTCCCAGGTGCTTGGCGAGAGCGACCGCCATCTCGCGCACGGCGTTTTCCTGGCCCATCAGCCGCCGCGAGAGGGCGGCGGCGATCGCCAGGGGATCGAAGCTGCGGGCGGCCGGGATGGCGGCGGACATCGAAGGGGATTGTAGCCTTGGGCGGCGATCGCGCTTGGCAAGCGGCGGCGGGTCGTCTACATTCTAGTGGCCTTCCCGCGGCCACAAAAGGAGAACCATGGTCCGACGGCACTCACCGCCCTCTGCGCGCCGGCTCCCGGCGGTCTCCCTGCTCGCCGCGACGCTCGCGGTAGTCGCGGCATTCGCGGCGCTCGCCCAGCCCGCAGCCGGCGCGCCACCCCCGGCGCAGACCACGGCGCAGGTGCTCGCTCAGGCGCAGGAGCTGGTCGACGCCAACAACCCCAAGCAGGCGCTGCCCCTCCTCGACGATCTGCTGCGCCGCGAGCCGGGCAACGCCCGCGCCCTCCTCCTGCGCAGCACCGCGCACTTCCTCTCCGACGACCTCGCCGGCGGCAAGCGGGACCTCGACCGCGCCCTGGAGCTCGACCCGACGCTGCGCCAGGGTTGGCTCAACCGCGCCGCATTCGAGGTCGCCGGCAAGCGCTACGACGCCGGCCTCGCCGCCTTCAGCCAGGCCGAGAAGCTCGATCCGCGGGCGCCGGAGAACGACCTCAACATCGGCGCCGTCCTCCTCCTGCAGGGCAAGCTGCAGGCGGCGAACGCCCGCTTCGAGAGCTATCTCAAGAAGCAGCCCGGCATCGCCGACGCGAGCTATCTGGTGGCGAGCAACTACGCCGCGGCGGGGTACGCGGCGCTCGCCGTCGCCAACCTGCGCCACGCCATCGACCTCGACGAGCGCTCGCGCCTGAGGGCGCGGACCGACGGCAACTTCGCCGCCCTGTCGAAGGATCCCCACTACCTGGAGCTGCTGGCGACCGACCGCTACCAGCCGCCGGCGGGCTCCCACACCGCCTCGCGCAGCTACGAGACGAGCTACGACTCGGCCGACGGCACCCTCCTCTCGGCGGTGGTCGAGGCGATGCAGCTCGCCGGCGAGCGCTTCGACCCGCGCGTCGAGACGACACCGGACTGGGCGCTCCTGCAGGGCGACATGCGGGTCAAGGTGAGCCGCGGTCCCGACGGCAAGGGGCTCGTCCAGGCGAGCGCCCCCTTCGAGCGCATGCAGATCAAGGATTGGCAGCGGCGCAGCGAGAAGCTCTTCCAGGGGATCGCCGTGCAGCTCTACAACCGGCAGATCTCGAGCATGAAGCAGCGTCCAAAGCCCCCCGCCCGCTGAAGCGGGGCGACCTGCCAGAGGAGCTCCTCGGCGCCCTCGCCGAGGCCGGCCCCTGCCGCGTCGAGCGGCGGGTCGAAAAGAAGATGCTGCCCGGCTGTTCCGCGATACAGTCAGCGCACCGACGACGATCGCAGCTCCAGAGGATCGGGAAGCCAGGGGGGCTTCGCGGCCATGTTTCGCTGCACACGGACTCCTGCCTCGATCGAGCGCGCCCGGCGATGCCGCCGGCGCGCCGGTGCCGAGGTCCGCCCGGCATGACCGCCGAGACGAGAGCCGGCCGCGGCGCGCCGAACCTGCTCGGCGCGCTGCCCGTCGCCGCCAGCGTCTTCTCTCTGGCCATCGCGGCGCTGGCTCTGGCCGGCTGGGCGCTCGACCTTCCCAGCCTCCGCGGGGTCAGCCCGCGCCTGGTGGCGATGAACCCGATGACCGCGATCGGCCTCTCGCTCGCGGCGCTCTCCCTCGTCGCCCTCCGCCGTCGCGGCGCCAGCGCCCTCCGTCGGCGGGCCGGCATCGCGGCAGCCGTCGGAACGGCCGCGATCGGCGCTCTCCGCCTCGCCGAGGCCGCCGGCCTGACTTCCGCCGCCGTCGACCGCCTGCTCTTTCCGCAGCTCCTCGCCGCGGGAAGGGGACGCATGGTGCCGAGCACCGCCTTCTGCCTGCTTCTCCTCGGCGCCGGTCTCGCTCTCCTCGATTGGCGGCGCCGCGTCGGCAGGTCGCTCCGCCTCATGCCGGGCACCATCGCCCTGGCGGCGGCGGCGGCGATCAGCTCCTCGGTCTTCGTTGCCTACAGCTACCTCGGCTCCATCCTCCTCCTCCCCGGCGCGGTGAGCGGCATGGCGCTCAACACCGCCGCCTGCTTGGTCGCCCTCACCCTCGGCGCCCTCGCCAGCCGGCCGGACCGCGGCCTGATCGCGCTGTTGACCAGCGACGGTGAGGCCGGGGCCCTCGCCCGGCGGCTGATCCTGTGGACCACCGTCCTGCCGCTCGCCCTCGGTTGGCTGCGCTACGCCGGCCAGATGTTCGGCTGGTACCCGGTCGAGCTCGGCATCGCGTTCATGGCGGTGGGCACCATCCTCCTCCTCGCCCTCGTCGTCTGGGCGGCGGCCTCGTCGGTCGGCCGCGCCGTCGCCGCCCGCCGCAGCGCGCTCGACGCCCTGTCGGTCAGCGAGCGGCGGTTCCGCGAGCTCTTCGTCGAGAGCCCGTCGTCGATCTGGACGCACGACGGGGCGGGGACGCTCACCACCGTCAACCCCACCGCCGCGGCGGCCCTCGGCTACAGCCGCGAGGAGATGACCGGCCGCCGGCTCTCCGATTTCCTCTCGCCGGAGAGCGCGGCGCGCTTCGAGGAGCACCTGACGGCTCTGCGCCATCGCGGACGGCAGGAGGAGCTGATCGACGTCGTCACCCGCGCCGGCGAGGAGCGCACCTGGCTCTACACTCAGCGCTGGATCGAGGAGGAGGTCGCCGTCCCCTTTGCGCTCGGCCACGCGCTCGACGTCACCCAGCGCCAGCAGGCCGAGCGCAGGATGGCGCACCAGGCGTTCCACGATGCGCTGACCGGGATCGCCAATCGCGCCCTCTTCGACGACCGGCTGGCGCAGTCGCTCGCCCATGCCGAGCGGCACGGCAGCCGCCTGGCGGTCTTCTTCCTCGACCTCGACGGCTTCAAGCCGATCAACGACGCCTACGGCCACGCCGCCGGCGATCGCGTCCTCCACGAGACTGCCCTGCGGCTGGCGCGGAGCGTCCGCCAGGAGGACACCGTGGCGCGCCGCGGCGGCGACGAGTTCGCCCTCCTCCTCGTCGACATCGACCACGCCGACGCCGTCCGCATCGGCGAGAACCTCCTCGCCCTGATCGCCAGCCCGGTCGAGCACGACGGCGAGCTCCTCCACGTCACCGGCTCGCTCGGCATCAGCTTCTACCCCGAGAGCGCCGCCACTCCCGAAGCCCTCCTGCAGGCCGCCGACCGCGCCCTCTATCGCTCGAAAGCCGAAGGTCGCGGCCAGATCAATCTCTCCTTCTCCGCCGGCCAGCCGCTACCTTCGACGGCGAACTGAACGGCTGAGCGAGCGGCCGCTCAGCAGTGCTAGCATGAATGCTAGTGACTCGCCGTCGGCCCAAGAGGAGATTCACATGTCGACTCGGAGCTGGATCATCGCGTTGTGGCTCATCGCCCCGCTACTCGTGGGCGGTAAAGCCCTGACGACGGAGATGGCACAGGAGCTCAAGGTGGTCGAACTGAAGGAACATCCTGAGCTGGAGATCCCTCCTGCCTTCGGAATCGGCGTCGAGAGCGGAGGAGCGGGCTCGGCGCTGAGAGGCTTCGGCCCAGAGAGCCAGCACGTCGCCGTGCAACCACCTCCACCGTCCCTGGATATGCTTCCTTCGATCAAAGATGCCACATGCGCCAGTGTGGACGGTATCTGTGCGTGCGTGGCAAGCGCAGGCAACTACTGCAACGCGAACCCATGCGAGGTCCTTTGCCTCAAAACCCCTTAGCTGCTCCGCAGCGGCTTGGTCTCTCCGCCAGAGTTGGGTTGCTGCTCTCAGTGATCGGCATGCTGCCGGCTCTTCTAGCCGGTCAGGAGGTGAGCTTTCATCTCGTCCCCGAGAGCTCATGGGTGAAGGGACAGCCACGCCTGGCGGATGAGGTCAAAACGGGGACGGTGGAGCTCTATCGAGAGGGAGCTTACGCGCCTCAGCTCGTCGTCCCGGCCGGCGACGGGGCACACACCGTCCCGCCAGGCCGCTGGCTCTGGATCGCTCATGCTCCCGGCTACGTGAGCGTCGGGAGTGGCGTGCTCGAGATCCCGGTAAACGGGAGGAAGACAGCGGCGAAGGTCGTTGTCTGGCCTGTTGTGCCCGCCTGTGAGCTCGCGACCAGTGCCGATCGCCGGTGGAAGAGCATGGACCGGCTTGACCTGGTCTCAATCTCGTACTCGACGGTCTATCCTCTCGATCCGAAGAAGATCTTCTCGCAACAGATCCCGGCGGGCCGCTATCTGGCGTACGCGGTCGGCGCTCGCGGCCTCCTTGGGATTAGCCGCGTCTCGAGCTGCCGTGCGGGCGAGAGGCAAACGATCCAGCCTCCGCCAACTCCCGCGGCGAGCAGGCAGGATTTTCTCGTTCCAGTCATCCTTCCCGACGACCAGGGCATCGCGCCGCAAGCTCTCGCCATCGCCTTCACCCAGCTCTCCAAGCGCGCCACCGCCGCGACGACAGCTCCCACGGCGGCTGTTTGGAACGGCAGGCGCGGCAGCTTCTTCTTTCTCGGAGTGTCCGCCACCGGCCCGCTCGAGCTAGTGATACAGCACACCAAGCTCCGCACCCGTACGCTCGCAGTGGACGCATTGGGCGGCAGCGTGCGCGAGCTTCCGTCGCAGCTGTTGAAACGTCGACGCTCGCTCCGCTTCATGGTCAATTACCAGCCGCTCCGCGAGCATCGCAGCGCCAAGGTCGTCGGTTTCGCGTGCGGCCGAAGACACCAGGAGAGCTCGGTCATCGATGTCCGCCGCTGCCGTGCCCTTGGCCGCCAACTGCCGCTCGCCAAAGGCCCGACCTCGCTACTCGTCGACAACCTTGACGACGGTCAGTACCAGTTCGACGCGGTCGTGGACGATGAGGTGGTCTCCGGCTTGGGGAATCACTTCGCGCCATATCTCGATCCCGAGACCGACGACGCGCCGATCGTTCAGCCGATGCAGCTTCCGGAGCTCGAGATCTACGGCAACCTGCTGCTCAAGGACAAGCCTGTCCCCGGCGAGGTCCATCTATGGCCGAACGGCGGCGGAACGGCTCGCCGGTTCGCGACGGATCGCGAGCTTCTGTTCCACCTTTTCTACTTCGGGTACCTCGCCGACCGCTATGCCCTCAACGCCATCCCCGAGGATCTTCGGCACGGCGACCCCGCAGCGATGCGCGGGCTCTACGACTTCTACACCCTCGAAGCCTGCGGCAAGACCGGTTCCTGCAGGCTCTTCAACGTCCACTCGACATTGACCGGCGGCGGGCGGCTCGACCTCGACCTCGGATCGGGCCTCGGGCTCGACATCGAGGTGGTCTCGAAGGCGACCGGCGAGCCGATCGGCGGGGTGCTCGTCGGCGCCGACCGATCCGATCCGGCGCTCCATTTCGTCGACGGCGAGGTCGAGTGGAGGACTCCTGTCGGCCGCGAGGGCCAAGGGACCTACACGGACGACCGAGGCCAGGCGAGAATCCGCAATCTGAAACCCGGCAGCGTGTCGGTCGGCGCCCTGAAGGCGGGATTCAAGCTGCAGCACGCGGCCGCCGAGGTGCGCGAGGGCGTCCGCACCGCAGTGCGCATCGAGCTCGAGCCGAACGGCGGCGGCGCCACCATGCTGCGCTTCGCCGATGGAGCGCCGGTCGGTCAGGCCTATCTCCTGGTGCTGGACGCTCACGGTGTCCGCCAGGGAGGCTGCTCGCGCGCCACCGGCTCCGACGGCTCGGTCGACCTGCCGGCCTCGTGCCTCGACGCCATGCGGTTGGTGCTGCTCCATCCGGAGGCGGCGGTCACCTCGTTCGCAGGAAGCGACTGGCTGGGAGCCCACGACATCACGGTCGACCGCGCTCCGGTGCGGCCGGTGCAGGTGAGGATCTCGGACGCTCAGGGAAGACCGCTCGCCGGTGTGCCGGTCGAGATCCGCTACCGCGACTTCGCGCTCGAGCCCGACGACCTGCTCCTCGCCGCCACCTACACCGGCACGGTCCTCTTCTACCTGACCGACGACCAGGGCGAGGCGACGCTGCAGGGGATCGATCCCGCGGACGTCGACCTCCCGGAGGTGGCGATCGCCGGTGGCGCCAGCGAGCGGAAGATCAAGCCAGTGCCGCTCGCCGGCACTCCGCCGGGTGGGACGGTCGAGATCGTCCTGCCGAACTGAGCGGCGGGAAACCGATCCCCGGCAGCCGGCTCGCTAGACGCGCACCAGCACCGAGCCCCAGTGCAGGCCGGCGCCGAGCGCGGTGAAGGCGACCAGCGAGCCCTCCGGGGCCTTGCCCTGCTGCCGCGCCTCGTGGAAGGCGATGGGGAGGGTGGCGGAGGTGGTGTTGCCGTACTTCTGGATGTTGTTGTGGACCTTCTCGGCGGGGAGGCCGAGGGCCTTTTGTGACGCTTCGTTGATGCGCAGATTTGCCTGGTGCATGATCAGGAGACCGAGGTCCGCGATGGTGTAGCCGCAGCGGGTGAGCACCTCGCGCGTCACCTCGGGCATGCGGGTGACGGCGAGCTTGAAGACGGCGCGGCCGTCCATCACCGGCACCGTCTCGGCGGCGCGGATCATGTCGCAGGTGACGAACGGGCGCCGCTGCGAGCCGAGGCCCGGCACGTAGAGGATCTCCTTGTGGTTGCCGTCGCCGTAGAGCGCCGAGGTCAGGATGCCGCGCTCGCCGCCCTCTGCGGCGCGGAAGACCATGGCGCCGGCGCCGTCGCCGAAGAGCACGAGGAGATGGCGGAAGCGCGAGTTCCAGGCGAAGTCCTCCGCCGGCAGCGGCCCCGGATCGCGGTCGTGGAGCACCTCGAAGGTGCGCTCCGAGAACGGCATCAGCGAGGTGTGGACGTCGGCGCCGACGAGCAGCACGGTGCGCGCGATCCCCGAGCGGATGAGGGCGTCGACCACCTGCAGGCCGTAGGCGAAGCCGGCGCACTGCTGGCGGATGTCGAGCGCCGGGAGCGCCGCGATCCCCAGCTTCTGCTGCACCAGGGTGCCGGTGCCGGGGAAGTAGTGGTCCGGCGTCATCGTGGCGCACACCAGGTAGTCGACCTCGCCCGGCTCGACGCCGGCGTCGGCGAGAGCGGCGCGCGCCGCCGCCGCGCCGAGGTCCGAGGAGCCGACGCCGGCGTCGACGTAGTAGCGGGTGACGATGCCGCTGCGCTCGCGGATCCAGTCGTCGCTGGTCTCGATGATGCGGGCGAGCCGGTCGTTGTCGATCTCGTGGGGCGGGATGGCGACCCCCGTCCCCGCGAGCACGGCTCTTCGCTCGGTCATGGTGGGCTCCTTGCGCCGGGGATCGGGAGAGGCCAGGGCGCTACGGCGGCGGCAGGATCGGCAGCACCGGGCCGTCGGCCGGTCCCTGCACCGACGAGCCGATGTAGGGGCCGGTGACGTCGCCGTGCTTCACCCAGCGGTACCTCTCCGCCGGGCGCTGGCCGTCGAGGCCGCTCGAGCCCTTGGGGCCGTAGAGCCACACCTCGATCGGCGAGGCGCCACGCCGCGGCGGATCCTCGAACTCGATCTTCGCCGGCCGGCCGTAGAGGACATAGATGGTGCCGCGCGGCGTCTGGCGGCCGGGCAGGCCGGCCTCGCCGTAGAGGCGGTCGGCCTCGAGCGCGCGCTGCTCGAAGGTGGCGAGGAAGGGGTTGCCCGGACGGTCCGGCGTCGGATCGCGATGGATCCAGAACTGGCGGATGAACTCCTGCGCCGCGGCGTCGTCGTTCAAGGCGAGGAAGGCGGCCATCTCCTGCGGTGTCGCCAGGCGCGCCACCGGCCCCACCATCCAGGTCGAGTACTCCGGCGACAGCGAGGGGTTGGTGACCGAGGCGGCGCTCTGCACCTGGGCGCCGCCGCCGCTGGCGCAGGCGCCGGCGAGGAGACCGGCGGCGAGCGTACCGGCGACGACGAGGGCGCGAAGGGCGAGGCCTCGCGGGCGGCTAGCGGCGCAGCAGATCAAGGAACTCCTCCCGTACCGGCTTCTGGTGGAAGATGCCGCGCAGTGCGGACGTCACGGTGAGGGCGCCCGGCTTCTTGACGCCGCGCATCTCGACGCAGAGATGGCGCGCCTCGATGACCACCATCGCCCCCTGTGGCTGCAGGTGCTCCTCGAGGAAGGTCACCACCTGCTCGGTCAGCCGCTCCTGCAGCTGCGGCCGCTTGGCGTAGAACTCGAGGATGCGGGCGAACTTCGAGAGGCCGAGGATGCGGTCGTTGGGGACGTAGGCGATGTGGGCGTGGCCGTAGAAGGGGACCAGGTGGTGGGCGCACATGGAGTAGAAGGGGAGCTGGGTCTCCATCACCATGTGGCTGTAGCCTTCGTCGTTGGGAAAGGTGGTGACCTTGGGCTCGGCCCCCTCGTCGAGGCCGTGGAACATCTCGAGATACATCTTCGCGACGCGCACGTCGGTCTCGGCGAGGTTGGGGTCCGTGGCGTCGAGGCCGAGCTCGGTCAGGATGCCGCGAACGTGCTGGGCGATGCGGACGACCTTGCCCTGCTGCGCGGGGTCCAGGCCCGTCATGTCGTGCGCCGACGTCTCCGCCGCTTCGTGGTCCAGCACCGCCGGCCCGACGACCCCGCGCTCGATCTCGTCTCTCATGCAGGCGTCTCCCGGAAGCTCCTCCTCGGAGTCGAAGGGAGTGATCCTACCCTAGTCGGCTCCCTGCAAGAACGCAACCGCCAGCGACCGCTTCGAAAGCCGCGGCTCGGCGACGGCGCTGGCGGGTATGATGCAGTCCGATGCCCGGCAAGCATCCCTTCGACGTCGACGCCGCCATGCGGCGGATCCGCCAAGCGGTCCTGCCATTCCCGAAGGCGGCGATGTTCGCCTTGGCCGACGAGGGTTTCTCGACGCCGTTCGAGCTGCTCATCGCCTGCATCGTCTCGATCCGCACGCGAGACGAGGTCACGACGACCTGCTCGCGGCGGCTCTTCGGCCTCGCCCGCACGCCGGCCGAGATGGGCCGGCTGACCGCGAGCCAGATCGACGAGGCGATCGGCGCCAGCACGTTCCACGGCTCGAAGTCGCGGCAGATCCGGGAGATCGGCCTGCGCCTCGCGACCGAACACGGGGATGCCCTCCCCTGCGACGACGAGGTGCTTCTCTCCCTCCCCGGCGTCGGACCCAAGTGCGCCAACCTCGTGCTCGGCATCGCCTGCCGCGAGGCGCGCATCGGCGTCGACATCCACGTCCACCGGATTACCAACCGGTGGGGATATGTGCGGCAGCCGACGCCGGAGCGCACGATGCTCGCTCTGGAGGAGACGCTGCCGAAGGCCTACTGGGTGGAGATCAACCGCCTGCTGGTCCCCTTCGGCAAGCACATCTGCACGGGCGTGCGCCCGAAGTGCTCGACCTGCCCGGTGCAGGACATGTGCCGGCAGGTGGGCGTGACCTCGCACGCTTGAGCGCCGCCTGTCGAGCCCGATGCACGCCGCCCGCCCGCGGATCGAGAGGCGCCCGGGGCCAGATCTCAGGAAATTTACTTAGCCGGAGCAACCCGCTCGGCCGGACGCTGCAAGAGGTCTTGGAACAAGAGGTGCCAGCGCTCGGCGATGGCGGACCACTGGTATTCGGACCGAGTGGCAAGCTCGTAGGCAGCGCGGGCGTAACGAAGCAAGGTGGCGCGCTCCTGATAAAGGAGCTCGAGCTCCTCCGCGAGCTGCTCAGGCGAGACGATTCCCTCTTCCATCAGATAGGTCGGATTGGTGAGGCTGGCGATCGGATCCAACATCGGGGCCGCTCCCTCCCAGAGCTCGGCGCAGGCCGAGTGCCGGGGAACGATCTGGGGCGCACCCGTCGCCGCGTGCTCGAAGCTTACCAGGCCCCAGCCCTCGCCCGAGGACGTCGTCACCCCGACGTCGCAAGCGTTATAGATGAGATTGAGCTGCTCGTCGGTGAAGAACGGCATCTTGCCTCGATCGGTCGAAACGATCAGTCGATCATCGATGCCGAGCAAGCGGGCGAAAGTGGGAATGTTCCAGCCAACGTCCTTGATCCCCATGTGGAGATACAGCTTGACGCCGGGCGGCTTGCCGGCGGCGAATTGCGCGAAGCCCTTCATCGTGACATCGATGCGTTTGCGCGGCTGATTGCGATTGGCGTTCAGCACGATGAAGAAATCCTGCGCCGCCGGTTGACCGGGGAACAGCTCAGCTTTGGCGTTGCGCCTGGCGGTCGCCGCGTTGTTCTCGAAGTCCCGGTCGGGCCACGGGAAGAAAACGTCGGTGTCGACGCCGTGGGGCAGGATCTGGATGGCAGGGAACGACAGCGTCGGGTCGCTGGACCGGAGGCGAGCGACCGCTTCCTCCATCACGCGACGGCCATACTCTGTATAGGTGACGAGCCGGTGGACCACCGCGAGCGGGGCGATCAGATCCTGCTCGATAGGATCTCCGTCGACCGGACAATACGCCACGATGCAGAGCTTGTCCCGGTACGCCTGCAAGGTCTCGGCGTAGCGGCCGACCACCCAGAGATCGTTCACCACGAGCACGAGCGCCGGCCGCGTCCGCTCGAGCAGATCCCGCAAGCGGCCCGCTCCGTAGGGGTCGCCGCCGATGTCGGCGGGATAGATCTTCCAAGGCCAGTCGTGGGGATCTCCCCTGTAGTTCGTCCCCAGTTGGTGGACCCGATAACGTCCCGCGAGAGGGGCGAGGAGACCCTTGACGACACGAGCAAAGCCGGTCGGTGCCGCCGCGTCCCCGACGACGAGCAGCGAGGGCCGCCGATCCGTCGCGAGCTCGCCGGCGGCACCGATATCGGTCATCCTGGGCGCTGGAAGGGGTTGGTGACGGCGATGGTCACATCGGACAATTTGGTGAGCGTGATCGTCTCGAACTTGCCATTGCCCTCAGAGACGCTGATCACCGTCAGCTTGAAGACTTTCGCATCCGGCACATTCAACTTCTCGTCCGGCACCTGATGCGTCTCGCCGTACTTGATCGTCCCCTCGTCGAGAATGGGTCCGCCTCCGGAGAGCTGGACCTGGAACTGGACGACGTCGGTTTCGAAGCTTGCCCACCTGTTGGTGATCTTCATCTCACGCCTCCTTGTAGGGGTGCAGCACACTCGATGGATCGAACCTGGACGCTGCGCGCCGGTCTATGCCACGCAAAGCCCCGCTCACCTGGCACCGGACATGTAGCCATTCAGAAACTTACCGCAGAGATGAGAAGGAAGGCAATCCCGGCAGAGCGGGCTCTCGACGTTCTGGATGTGGCGGTGCCTCCGGCGGAGCAGGAACGCCTCGCGGAGGTTGCACGCACTCGCCGCTGCTCTGCGGGATGACGGCCGACACCTCTCATTTCTTCGGAGCGACCGCAGTTCGCATTCTGTGAGGTATACGCGCCTCTCGGTTCGGCGGCCCAAGCCGTTCAAGAGCACCGGTTCCGGCAGCTCACCTCACCTGGTAGAGAGCTCCCAGCACCACCCCATAGGCGAGGTGCGCGGCGAGGGTGATGAGAGGCGTGCGGCGGCCATAGTGGAGGCCGAGGAAGCCGGGAGGCTCGAGCTGGCGGGTGGGGGTGGGGCCGTGGTCCTCGCTCGCCATGCGGGGATGAATGGTGGGGAGGAGCGGCAGCAGGGCGACGAGGACGAAGAGCCCCTGGAGGAGGCCGAGGAGGGCGCCCAGCCACCAGGTGGCCCGCCCGAGGGCGGTGAAGGTGAGGACGTAGACGAACGCCGAGAGGACGCCGTTGACGAAGTGGATGGCGGCGCCGACGACGTTGGCGCGGTCGCGGTCGGGGGTGAAGACCGAGCCGACGAGGAACGGCATGCTGATGCGCGACAGGCCGAGCCCCTGGGCGGCGGACATCACGAGGGTGAGGACGAGGGTGGCGAAGAACCCCCAGAGAAGGGCGCCTCCCCAGTCGACGGCGTTCCAGCTCATGCCCGCGCCCCGGTGTGCCCCGAGGTGGCGGCGGTCGCCGCCTCGCCCTGCATCTCGGCGAGTGTCAGCGCGGCATTGATCAGGCCGACGTGCGAGAACGCCTGCGGGAAGTTGCCGCGGAAGGCGCCGCTCGCCGGATCGATCTCTTCGGCGTAGAGGCCGACGTCGTTGCCGAAGCGCAGCAGGCGCTCGAAGCGCTCGTCGGCGCGCTCGACCTCCCCCATCCGCGCCAGCACCTCGACCGCCCAGAAGCCGCAGAGGGCGAAGGCGGACTCGCCGCCGGGGAGGCCGTCGCTCCCCGGCGGGTAGCGGAAGAGGAGACCGTCGCGGGTCAGCTCGCGATCGATGCGGGCGACCGTCGCGGCGAGCCGCGGCGACCGCTCGTCGCAGTAGCCGTAGACGCCGAAGAGGAGGAGCGAGGCGTCGACCCCGTCGCCGTCGAAGGCGTCGACGTAGCTCTCCTCAGTGGCGCTCCAGCCGCGGCTCTCGATCGCCGCGCGGATGGCGTCGCGCTCGCGGCCGAGCTTGGCGGCGTCGACCTTCACCTCGCCTGCCGCGGCGAGCAGGAGCAGCCGGTCGAGCGCCACCCAGCACATCATCTTCGAGTAGGTGTGATCGAAGCGCCCGGAGCGCTTCTCCCAGATCCCCTCGTCCGGCTGGCGCCAGAGGGCGCAGACGACGTCGCCCAGGCGGCCGAGAAAGCGCGCCTGCGGGCGGTCGAGCTTGCCGCCGCGGCGGACGAAATCTGCTGCCGACTCGACCAGCTCGCCGTAGATGTCGAGCTGTAGCTGACCGGCGGCGCCGTTGCTCACCCGAACGGGCCGCGAGCCGGCGTAGCCCTCGAGATGGCCGAGCTCGCGCTCGGCCCCGGTCTCGCTGCCGTAGACGTCGTAGAGCACGCCGAGCTGGCGGCCGAGCTTGCGGTCGTGAAGGCGGCCGGCGGAGAGGAGCCAGGAGAGGAAGGCCTTCCCCTCCTCCTGGTAGCCGAGGTCGAAGAAGGCGGCGAGCGTCCACGAGGCGTCGCGCAGCCAGCAGTAGCGGTAGTCCCAGTTGCGCTCGCCGCCGATCGCTTCCGGCAGCGAGGTGGTGGGCGCCGCGACGACCGCGCCGGAGGGGGCATAGGTGAGCAGCTTGAGCGCCAGGACGCTCCGTCGCACCGCCTCGCCGTGCGCTCCGGCGTAGCGGCAGCGGCCGATCCACTGCTGCCACCAGCGGCGCGAGCGCTCGAGGCGCGCCTCGGCATGCTCGCCGGCCTCGCCGAGCGGCGGGATGGTCGCCGGCTCACTGCTCTCGATGGCGAGCGAGAGGTAGCGGCGCTCGCCGGCGGCCAGCGCCGCGCGGCCAGCGACGCCGCCCAGGTCGCGGCCGCCCGCGGCGCGCGGCGAGAGCGGGATCTGGCTCTGCAGCGAGAGCACCTGCGCCCCCGCCGCGAACGCCCAGCCCAGCCGGCGGCGGTCGCTCCGCGGCGCCGGCGCGCGGCCGAAATCCGGGCGCGGATCGCAGACCACCTCGACCTCGACCGCGCCGCTCAGGCACTCCAACCGGCGGAGGATCTCGTGCTCGGCGTGCGGCGCACGGCGCCGCGCCACCATGTCGTCGACCGCGAAGAGATCGGTCAGGCAGAGAACGCCGGTCGCCGTGGTGAAGGTCGTCTCCAGCAGGTTCGTTCCCTCGACGTACCGCCGCGAGACCGCCGCGGGCGCCAGCGGCCGCACGGAGAAGCTGCCGCCGCGCCGGGCGTCGAGGATCGCCGCGAACACCGCCGGGCTGTCGAAGCGCGGCACGCAGAGCCAATCGATCGAGCCGTTCTTGGCGACCAGCGCCGCCGAGCGGCAGTCGCCGATCAGCGCGTAGTCGGCGATCGGCGCGTAGGTTGGAGGCCGGTCATCCGGCAGGGTGCGCTCCGCCACGTCTCGGGAAGCGAGCAAGGCCCGGGCCAGCGGCGGCACCCCCGGGCAAGCGACCGCACGCGCTCAGCGGCATTCGTCCGTCGAGACCTTGCCGACGACGGAGTCCCCATCGGTGGTGGCGCAGTCGAGATCGAGATCCACCTTGACGACGTCGATGCCGTTGATCATCGAGCCGACGCGCTTGACGTCGGCCTTCAACTTCCTGCAGTTGGCGCGGCCGACGACGAAGGACGGAGCCTCGAGGTCGTTGAAGCGCATGACCCGCACCGCCGGTCCGGAGAGCGGATCGATCACCAGCCGCACGGTCAATCCCGTCTTCTCCTCCACCAGGTCGGCCCCCCAGAAGACGAAGTGCTGGCCCGCGATGCAGACCGACGGCTTCATCTCGAAGGAGCTCATGGTCGGCCCGGCGACGGCCATCACCTGCGCGCCGCTCGGCACCGGCCGGCCGGCGCTGGCGCAGCCAGCGGCGAGGCCGGCGCAGAGGCCGGCGAGGACAAGGCCGGCGAAGGAAGGACGGCTGACGAAGCGGAGCGCACTCATGTTCGGTCGCCTCCTCGGTACCCGGTGGATGGGATGGATCGACGGCAGGCTATCACCGCCGGCGGAGCCCCGGGCGCCGTGCGGACGTATGATCGAGCCCGAACGGAGGGCCTCGCCCCCATGCTCTACGATCTGTCGCCCACCATCCGCCACGAGACCCCGGTCTGGCCCGGCGACACGCCGTTCGGCGCGCGGCTCACCCTCGCCACCGCCGGCGGCGACGCGGTCAACCTGTCGCAGATCACCACCACGCCCCACCTCGGCTCCCACGCCGATGCGCCGTTTCACGTCGACGGCCGCGGCGCGGCGATCGCCGAGCTGTCGCTCGAGCCGTTCCTCGGCATCTGCCGGGTGCTGAAGGTGCCGCCGCTCCACCTCATCGAGCCGCGCCACGTCGAGGGGATCGACCTCGCCAACCCGCGCCGGCTCCTCCTGCGCACCGAGAGCCTCGCCGATCGGCGCGCCTTCTCGGAGCGCTTCTCCGCCCTCTCGCCCGAGCTCGCCGCGCTCCTCGCCGAGCGCGGGCTCCTCCTCGTCGGCATCGACACCCCGTCGGTCGATCCCTTCGAGAGCAGCGAGCTCCCCGCCCATCACGCGCTCCTCCGCGGCGGCGTCGCCGTGCTCGAAGGGTTGGTCCTCGACGGCGTGCCGGAGGGGATCTACGAGCTCATCGCCCTGCCGCTCAAGCTCGCCGGGCTCGACGGCTCGCCGGTGCGGGCGGTGTTGCGGACGGTCGAGGGCTGACGGGATAGAATGCCGTCGCGAGCAGATGCCATCGGCGCGCCGCGAAAGGGATCGCGGCGACCCGGATGCGCGACGGAGGGCGCCAGCCGGTGACCGGCAAGGAATTCGTCAAGGGTCTCCTCGAGGAGATGGGGCGCCTCTTCGCCCGGCTGGGCGAGACCGACACCCTGGAAGCGGAGTCCGACGGCAAGGTCGACGTCGTCACTCTCTTGAAGCTCGCCCTGAAGAGCGAGCTCGAGGCGAGCGAGCTCGCCGGCTTCTACATGCCGACGACGCCGGAGGTCGACGCCAAGATGGCCCTCGCCCTCCAGTGCGGCGACGAGATGAAGCACTACGGCATGATCAGCCAGCGCCTGGCCGAGCTCGGCGAGGATCTCGCCTCCTTCGATCCGCTGGCCGACGGCCACAGCCCGCTCTACCAGTACCTGCGCGGCCTGCGCACGACCGTCGAGCGCATCGCCGCCGGCACCTTTGCGAGCGAGGCCATCGCCGAGATCCGCAACACCCAGTTCGTCAAGTTCTGCCAGCTCGCCGGCGACGAGGGTACCGCCAGGCTCTACAGCGAGACCATCCAGCCCGAGGAGATCCACCACCACCTCCTCGGCCGCGAGATCCTCGAGAAGTACGCCACCACCCCGGAGCTGCAGGAGCTCGCCGCCGCCGCCGTGCGCAACACGCTCGCCATCGCCGACGAGCTGCGGAACCTGGCCGCCAAGACGACCGGCGTCCACAACATCCCGGTCTCCTGACCGGCCCGCTCCGCGCGCTCATGTCCGCCGACGAGACCCCGCTGCCGGTCCATGCCATCGCCGTCCTCGGCGCCGGCACCATGGGCCGCGGCATCGCGCACGTCGCCGCGGTGGGCGGCTTCGAGACGACCCTCTTCGACACCGATCCCGCGGCGCTCGAGCGCGCCGCCGCCTCGATCGCCAAGAACCTCCGCCGCGGCGTCGAGCTGGGCAAGCTCGCCGCGGAGACCGCCGAGGGCGCCCTCGGCCGGCTGCGCACCGTCGCCGACCTCGGCCAGGCGGTCTCGGGCGCCGACCTCGTCGTCGAGGCGGTGCCGGAGGACATGGCGCTCAAGGCCGACATCTTCCGCCGGGTGGCGGCGGCGGCCCCGGAGCACGCCATCTTCGCCTCCAACACCTCGGCGCTCTCGATCACCGAGATGGCGGCCGCCTCCGGCCGCCCGGCCCGCTTCGCCGGGATGCATTTCTTCAACCCCGTCCACCTGATGAAGCTGATCGAGCTGGTGCGCGGCCTCGAGACCTCGGAGGCGACGCTCGCGACGCTCCGTGAGGTGTCGGCGCGGATGGGCAAGGAGGTCGTGCTGGTGAACGAGGCGCCGGGCTTCGTCACTTCGCGGATCAACGCCCTCATCGGCAACGAGGCCTTTCGCATGCTGCAGGAGGGGGTTGCCTCGGCCGAGGACATCGACAAGGCCCTGAAGCTCGGCCTCAACCATCCGATGGGGCCGTTCGAGATGGTCGACCTGGTCGGCCTGGACGTGCGCCTGTCGATCCTCGAGTTCCTCCACCGCACCCTCGGCGAGGCCTACCGGCCGAACAACCTGATCGTCCAGCACGTGCGCGCCGGCCGCCTCGGCAGGAAGGTCGGCCGCGGTGTCTACGAATACGACGCCGAGGGCCGGCGGATCGCGGGATGAGCGCCGCGGGCGGCGGGCTCGAGGGCCGCGTCGCCCTGGTGACCGGCAAGCCTGAGCCGGTCGATCGCGCGGGCTAGCGCGCCGGCCGCGCCATCTCGCGCACTCCCTGCTCGAGACGCCGGGCCAGCTCCGGAAGATCCTCCACCGCCACCGAGCAGTGCGCCAGGCGCAGGTAGCGCGTGCCGATGGCGATCGTCCCGGTCTCCTGGTGCGCGAGGAGGTGCCGGCGGACGTCGTCCGCATTCAAGCCCAGGGCGTCCGGAATTCGGACGAGGGCGAAGCAGCCGGCGTTGAAGGGGAGAACCTGCAGCAGCCGCGGATCGACCGCGGCGAGCGCCGGCCGCAGCGCCCGATAGCGCTCGTCGAGCAGCATTCGCACATTTTCGACTTGATTCTCGATCCCCGGCGTGCGGAGCGCCGCGGCGAGCACCGCCTGGCCGGTCGCCGGCGGCGAGCCGAGAGTGGCGCGGACCAAGGCGCGCAGCTTGCTTTCCACCTCGATCGCCATGGAAGAGCCCGGCTCGCAGCCGAAGGTGAGGAATCCCACCCGACCGCCGAAGAAGGAGAGCTCCTTGGTGCCGCCGTCGACCTTGATCGGGAGCAGGCGGGGATGAGCGCCGACGAGGTCCCAGAAGAGCGACGCGCGCGGCACCTCGGGCGCGTAGACGAGGCCGGCATAGGCGTCGTCGCAGACGACGACGAGCGGCCGCCGCGCCGCCTCTTCGACGAGGGAGGCGATGAGCTTACCGCGCTCCGCCGCGGTCGGCATGTAGCCGCCCGGGTTCGACGGCAGGTTGACGAGAGCGATCGCCGGCTCGCCCGCCGGCAGGGGCGCCAGAGCGCGAGCGAGCGCGAGCGGGTCGAAGCGCGCCGGCACGGACGCCAGGTCGTAGGCCGGCGAGGTCAGGACGCGGGCCCCGTGGCGCACCGCGAACGCCTGTCGGTAGTTGCCCCAGAACGGCTCGGAAATGGCGACGGCGCGCCCTTCGGCGGCGAAGAGATCGGCGACCAGCGAGAGACCGTGGGCGAGGCCCGAGGTGACGAAGGGGAGGCTCGAGGGGACCGCCGCCGCCACCTCGCGCCGCTGCCATCGTCGCCACAGCGCGCGGAGCTCCGGCAGGCCCGCCGGCGGCGAAGCGGCGCGCGCCACGGCGCGATCGGCCGCCGGCAGACCGCCGAGGGCGCCCGCGAGCGGATCGCGCTCGGCCTCCCGCCGATGTCCCTTCTCACCGGAGGATCTCCCGGTCGCCCGCTCTCCGTCGAACGGCGCACTCGGGAGGGCGGGGTCCTGGGCCCGCCGGCCGAGGGGCGAGAGCAGCGCGGCGAAGTCGCGCCCGGCGAGCGGTTCGGACTGTGGGATCTGGTCGGCCACGCTCGGTCTGCGGCAGGGGGAGAGGGCGCCGGGAGTATATCTGCGGCTTCGGAAGGGAGGCCGGCGGAGCGCTTCGGGCGGCCGCCGGCACACCGAAGAGCAGCCGAAGCACATCGGTCAGCCGCGGGCCGCGAGAACGGCCCGGCGGCGTATTGGCTTGCCGAAGACGCCATCTCGCTTCGACCTCGATCGCCGGCAAGAGAGAACTCCAAACGGCCATCCGGTTGCATCCGAAAGGGCAGAAATGCGGTAAGGTCGGCCTCTCGGATCGTGCGATCGCCGTGTCGATGTGCGCGCCTCGGGTCTCCGGCCCGCTGGCTCGGTTATGGCGCGCTTCCTACGGAGTCGAGATGTCTGAATTGATCTCTTACATTCTCCGCTTTCCAGCGCCGGAGACCCACCTGATCGAGGTCGAAGGCCGCTTTCCGACCGGCGGCCGCGCCACGCTCGAGCTCGCCATGGCGGTGTGGACGCCGGGCTCCTATCTGGTGCGCGAGTTCGCCAAGCACGTCGAGGGCCTCGGCGCCACCGCCGCCGAGGACGGCCGTCCGCTGGCGGTCGAGAAGATCGCCAAGAACCGCTGGCGGATCTCGACCGCCGGGAGCGCCTCGGCGGTCGTCCGCTACCGGCTCTACGCGCGCGAGATGTCGGTGCGCACCAACTTCGTCGACTCGAGCTTCGCCCTCGTCAACGGCGCCTCCACCTTCCTGGCGCCCGCCGGCGGCGCGCCGGCGCCCTACGAGGTGCGGCTGGTGCTGCCGCCGGCCTGGAAGACTTCGATCTCCACCCTCGCCGGCGTCGCCGGCGCCGAGCACGCCTACCGCGCCGAGGACTTCGACACCCTCGTCGACTCGCCGCTCTACGCCGGCAACCCCGAGATCCATCGTTTCGAGGTGGCGGGGCGCACCCATCTGCTCGTCGACGAGGGCGCCGGCGGCGAGGAGCGCGGCGAGCCGGCGGTGTGGGACGGCGCCCGCGCCGCCGCCGACCTCGAGCGCCTGGTGCAGGAGGAGATCGCCTTCTGGGGCGCGGCGCCCTACTCCCGCTATATCTTCTTCAACCTCATCACCGAGGAGTCCGGCGGCCTCGAGCACAAGAGCTCCACGGTGCTCATGACCAGCCGCTGGAAGGCGCGCACCCGCGAAGGGCGGCTCGACTGGCTGAGCCTCGCCGGCCACGAGCTCTTCCATGCCTGGAACGTCAAGCGCCTGCGGCCGGTCGAGCTCGACCGCTTCGACTACGAGCACGAGGTCTACACCCAGGGGCTGTGGATGGCGGAGGGGCTCACCTCCTACTACGACGACCTGCTGCTCCCCCGCGCCGGGCTGGCCACCCGCGAGGAGTACCTGAAGCGGCTGTCGAAGCAGATCGACCTCCTACAGGCCACTCCGGGCCGCCTCGTGCAGTCGCTCCGCGCCGCCTCGTTCGACGCCTGGATCAAGTACTACCGGCGCGACGAGAACTTCGTCAACACCGGCACCAGCTACTACACCAAGGGCGCCGTCGTCGGCTTCCTGCTCGACGCCCGCATCCGCCGCGCCAGCCGCGGCGAGCGGTCGCTCGACGACGTGCTCCGCCTCGCCTGGCGGCGCTACTCCGGCGAGCGCGGCTTCACCGAGGCGCAGTTCCGCCAGACCGTCGAGGAGGTCGCCGGCCGCGCCACGGCGGAGTGGCTGGAGCGGGCGGTGGGGAGCGCCGAGGAGCTCGACTACCACGATGCGCTCGACTGGCTCGGCCTGCGCTTCACCCTCGATCGCGGCAAGGACGGCGGCACGCCGGACGAGGCCGAGGAGCCGAGGCGCGAGCCGCCCGCCTGGCTGGGGATCGAGGCCGAGCCGCAGCGCGGGCGCCTCACCATCACCGAGGTCAAGCGCGGGACGCCCGGCCACCAGGCTGGCCTGAACGTCGGCGACGAGATCCTCGCCATCGGCGACTACCGGGTGCCGCCCGACGGCTGGAGCGAGCGCCTGAAAGCCTACCGGCCCGGCGAGCGGGCGACCCTCCTCCTCGCCCGGCGCGAGCGGCTGACCCGGCTCGCGGTCACCTTCGGCGAGAAGCCGGCGCGGCGCTGGAAGCTCGAGGTCGATCCCAAGGCGACCGCCGAGCAGAAGGCGCACCTCGCCGCCTGGCTGCGCGGACAGCGCCGGGAGATCGAGCGGGAGATCGAGGTTGAGGCCGAGCCCGAGCCGGCGACCTCGAGCTTCGGCGGGAGGTCGGCGCGCGAGCTTCAGCCGGCGGCGATCGAGGCGAGGCCCGACGCCCCGGGCTCGTAGGTCCAGCCCACCACCCGCGGTGGCGCGGCGGCCGGCGCCAGCTCGATCGCCACCGCCCCGAGGAAGGTCGGCCGCGGCTCGAGGTGGTGGAAGAACCACCGCTCGGCGCGCTCGGCATCGCCCTCGAGCGTCAGCATGCGCGGCGCCTCGCCGGGCCGGAGCGTGACGACGAAGGAGTCGAGCGGCGCCGCGAGCCCCACCCCCACCGCCTTCAGGTAGGCCTCTTTGCGCGTCCAGCAGTTGAAGAAGGCTTCCTTCTTGCGCTCGGCCGCGACCTCGGCGAGCGCCGCGACCTCGGTCGCCGAGAAAAACCGGCTGGCGATGTCGTTGAGATCGGGCATCTCCTTCAGGTACTCGACGTCGACCCCGAGGTCGCCGCCGCGGACGAAGCCGGCGAGGGCGAGGTCGTCGGAGTTCGAGAGGTTGAAGGAGAGGCCGGAGCCGCGCCAGGGCGCCGCCAGGTCCGGCTTGCCGCGCTCGCGATAGTCGAAGCGGAGAGCCGCCGGGCGGACGTCCAGGTAGGCGCCGAGGAGAGCCCGGAGAGCGCCGCGGCCGACGATGTAGCGCCGGCGGTGGACGTCGAAGCGGAAGCGCGCGGCGCGCGCCTCCTCGTCGGGGGTGAGGAGGCGGGTGAGGGCGGCGGCCTGCTCTGCCGGGGGATCGAGCGGGATCGACCAGACCTGGATCTCGCCCGCCGGCAGCTCGAGCACCGCCGGCAGGCCGCGCGCCGGCCACGCTGCCGGAGCGGAGGGGCCGGAGCCGGTCACCGGGCGCGTTCGGAGAGGGTCTGGCTGGCGAGCTCGGCGAGATCTCGCGACAGCGCCTCGGCGATCAGCTCGCGCGCGCTGTGCAGGAAGAAGTGGTCGCCCGGCAGCATGCGGGGCCGGAAGCGGCCGCGGGTCTGCGTCCGCCAGAGGTCCAGATCGTCCTTGGTGACGTCGCGGTCGCCGAGGCCGCCGAAGGCCGAGATGCCGATGTCGAACGGCGCCTCCTCGGTATATTCATAGGTCTCGTTGACCCCAAAATCGGCGCGCAGGATCGGAAGCAGCAGGCGCATCAGCTCGACGTGCTGCAGCACCTCTTCGGGCGTGCCGTTGAGCTCGCGCAGCTTCTCGATGAACTGCGGCTCGGGGAGCTCGTGGATGGGCTCCTCGCGCGCCGGCAGCTGCGGCGCCCGCCGGCCGGAGACGAAGAGATGGAGCGGCAGCGGACCGCCGGTCCGCCGCTGCGCCCGCGCCAGCTCGAACGAGAGGAGCGCCCCCATGCTGTGGCCGAAGAAGGCGAACGGCATGTCGAAGTACGGCGGCAGGACCTGCGCCAGCGCCTCGACCAGCGGCCGCCAGTGGGTGAAGGGCGTCTCCCGCAGGCGGCTCTCGCGGCCGGGGAGCTGCACCGGACAGACCTCGACGTCGGTGGGGAGCGACGCCGCCCAGCCGCGGTACACCGAGGCGCCGCCGCCCGCGTAGGGGAAGCAGAACAGCCGCAGGCGAGCCCGCGGATTGGGCTCGCGGTAGGCGAGCCAGCGCTCGGCGGGCGGCGGGCTGGGCGTCACGATGGGATCGGCATCGGAGGTGAAAGGGTCGCGGCCGGGCCGCGGCGAGCGCCCGGCCGGGGCGGCAAGCCCAGCGGCCGGCCGCGACCGCCGGCGCGCATCAGTTGGCCGACTGATCCGCCTGCTTGCTCTTCTCCATCTCTTCCATCTTCTTGCGCAGCGAGAGCGGGCGCATGTCCGTCCAGATCTCCTTGATGTGGGCGAGGCACTCGTCCTTGGGGCCGCTCTTGCCGACGTCGTTCCAGCCCAGCGGGTTCTCGCGGTGCGCCGGCCAGATCGAGTACTGCTCCTCGTGGTTCACGACGACCTTGTAGATCGTATTGTCTTCTTTGTCTTCCCAGCTCATCGGGTTCTCCTTACCGAGCGGCTCCGCCGCCTCCTAGGGGTCCCACCGGGCCCTTCCAGGGACATTCTAGCCCCGAGACCGCCGGCTCCACTAATAGAGTGCCGCTTCCATGCAGGGCGTGACAGCGGCCCGGCCCCTGCGGCGAGCTCACGGCTCCGCGGCGGCCGTCCGCTGCCGAGCGCCGGCGAGCGCCGCCACCAGGGCGTCGAGGTCGTCCGGGCCGGTGCGGACGTTGGTGATGCAGGCGCGGAGCGCCGGCCGGGTCTCCCCCAGCCGAACGGTGCTGATCCAGGCGGCTCCCGAGCGGACGACGTCGGCGGCGATCGCCTCGAGGTGGGCGGCGGAGCCGCCGTCCGGGCGGGTGGCGTCGGTGAAACAGACGACCGGCAGGGGGGTCGGATTGATCGGCTCCCAGTCGGCGGCGCGCAGCCGCTCGCGGAGGAGATCGCCCATCGCGGTCTGGTGGTGGATCGCCTCTTCGTATCCTCGCCAGCCGGCGACGGCGAGCGAGAGGAAGAGCTTCAGGCCGATGAAACGGCGCGACCATTGGATCGAATGCGCGTAGGGGTCGGCGACGGAGAGGTCGCCGGCGTCCCGCGGCATGTAGCCCGCCGTCACCCGGAAGGTGCGCTCGAGGACGCCGGTCTGCCGGGTGAGGAAGAGCCCCGCCCCCATCGGCACCGACAGCCACTTGTGGGCGTCGAAGGTGATCGACGCGGCGCGCTCGATGCCGGCGAGGATCGGCCGCAGCGTCGAGTCGAGCGCCGCGGCGCCGCCCCAGGCGGCGTCGACGTGGAACCACAGGCGCTCCTCGTCGGCGACATCGGCGATGGCGGCGAGCGGGTCGACGGTGCCGCCGGAGGTGGTGCCGGCGGTCGCCACCACCAGGAAGGGGGCGCAGCCGTCGTGGCGGTCGCGCTCGACCGCGGCGCGGAGCTCGTCGACGTCCATGCGCAGCTCGCCGTCCACCGGGATCTCGCGCACCGCCTCGGTGCCCAGGCCGCAGAGGCGGGCCGCCTTCCAGAACGAGTGGTGCGCCTCCGAGGAGACGTAGAGGACCGGCTGGCTGCGCAGCGCCAGGAGGCCGCGGCGGCCGACCTCGGGGAAGGCGCGGAGCAGCGCCGCCAGGAGCGCCGTGTGGTTGGCCTCGGCGCCGCCCGAGGTGAAGGTCCCCTCGGCGCGCTCGCGGTCGTAGCCGAAGCGCTCGGCGAAGGCGTGCACGAGGTGCTGCTCGATCTCGGCGGCGAGCGGGCTGTGGCTCCAGGCGGCGAGCTGCGGATTGAAGGCGGCGACCAGGGCGTCGGCGGCGATGCCCATGGTGGTCGGCGCCGGGTTGAAGAGGCCGAAGTAGCGCGGGTGCGGAGTGTGGACCTGGTGGCGCCAGAGGCCGCCGACGGCGAAATCGAGGGCCTCGTTGGGCTCCACCGGCTCGCCGAAGTCGAAGCGTTCGAGGAGGCCGCGGATCTCATCGGGATCGAGGTGCGGCGCCACCCGTGCGCTCCCGACGCCTTCTGTGTAGGCTTCGATGGCCTCGACGAGCCGCCCCCAGAGCGCGCGCCTCTCGTCGGCAGACAACATCAACATGGTGGTCGCGCCTCGCTCGCAGGGCACTCCGCGGAGGCCCGGATGGACTTCGGATGCGGGCTCGGCCCGCCAGCAACGCCGTACATAATAGAGCAACGCCGGAGACCGGACGGCGGGCGGCGCAAACCCCCGCATCGATCCCCACCTGGAGCCCTAGATGCCCACAGCCCAGCCAGCCCCGCCGCTCAAGCCCTGCCCCGGCACCCCCAATTGCGTCTCGACCGGCGCGGGCGGCCGACCCGACCAGCGGATGGAGGCGATCCCCTACCGCGACCCGCGGGCGGCGCGCGCCCGCCTGCGCGGCGTGCTCGCCGGGCTGCCGCGGACGCGCATCGTCGAAGACGATCTCGACGGCCGCGGCTATCTCCGCGCCGAGGCGCGCTCGCTCATCTTTCGCTTCGTCGACGACGTCGAGTTCGCCTTCGACGACGCGGCGGGCAGGCTCCACTTCCGCTGCGCCTCGCGCCTCGGCCGCTCCGACTTCGGCGTCAATCGCCGGCGGATGGACAAGATCCGCGCCGGCTTTTTGGCCGGCGAGCCGTGAGCCGGGAGGCCGGCGGCGATCCATCCTTGCTCCACGCCCCGCACCGGACGGGAGGGCGGTTCTTCAACCCCTGGCGGCCGGAGACCCGCGGCCTCGGCGACCTCCTGCGCTGGAAGCTCGGCGACAACCCCTATGGGCCTCACCCACCGCCTCACGTGCCCGTGGTGGCGAACGACGGCCGCTACCTCGCCTCGCCCGCCGAGCCGCCGTCTCTCACCTGGGTGGGGCATGCGACCTTCGCCCTCCAGGACGGCCCCGATGTCGTCCTCACCGACCCTCATTGGGGTCCCCGCGCCCTCCTGCCGCGGCGACAGAGCCCGCCCGGGATCCCCCTCGCCGCCGTGCCGCCCCACGCCTTCGCCGTCCTTTCCCACAACCACTACGATCACCTCGACGCCTGGACGGTCGAGCGCCTGCCGGCGATCCCCTGGTTCGTGCCGCTCGGGCTCGGGCGCTGGCTCCGCCGCCGCCATGCCGGCCCGGTCGTCGAGCTCGACTGGTGGCAGAGCGTCCGCCATGGGCGCTGGACGCTGACCTGCCTGCCCGCCCAGCACTGGTCCAACCGCCTCGACGCCGGCCGCAACACGACGCTCTGGTGCTCCTGGCTCCTCGACTCCGGGGAGCGCCGCTACTACTTCGCCGGCGATTCGGGCTACTTCGGCGGCTTCGCCGAGATCGGGCGCCTCTTCGCTCCCCTCGACGTCGCGCTCCTCCCCATCGGTGCCTACGAGCCGCGCTGGTTCATGGGCCTCCAGCACATGGACCCGGCCGAGGCCCTGCGCGCCTTCGCCGACCTCGGCGCCCGCCACATGCTCGCCATGCACTGGGGGGTCTTCGACCTCACCGACGAGCCGGTCGACCGGGCGCCGGAGGTGCTCGCCCGCGAGGTCGCGGCCGGCGGGGCGGAGGCCTCACGGGTGCATCCCCTGGCGATCGGCGAGCGCTGGCTCATTCTTTGAGCAAGAGGGCGATTACCAGAGACGAATTCCGCGAAGTTCCATTTCAGCCAGTTATCACGCTCGACTAGTCGTCAGTTGCTCCACTGATAACCATCTAATCGCCCGATTTCGGAAGGTTTTTCTCCACCTCTCCCGGAGAGAAAATCCGACCTCCCTGGCGCTCCACCGCCAGCGCCTCTCTGCCGCTGTGCTACAGTCCACGCGGGCTCGGCGGGGCGCAGCGAGCATGTCCGCATCCCCGGCGAGCCATCCCTTCGGAGGTAGCCGTGCCGCAAATCCGCCTCTCCGCGGATCGTCTCTCGTCTCCCCTCCGGCAGCTCGCCGGCTCGCCGGTGCGCGCCCTCGCGCCTGGCCTCAGGAGCGTCGCCGCGCCGCTCTCCGCGGAGGCGGCATGAGGTCCTCGACCCAGGCCCTGCCCCGCGCGCCGCGCCGCGGCCCGGCGCGCTCCGGCCCCCTGGCGGCGCGGGATCCTCGCTTCCCGGTCCAGCTCGACCTCTTCGGCCCCCGGTCGGCGCCGCTCCGCGAGCTGCCGGCGGAGCGCCCGGCGCCGCCGCCGGCCCTCCCCCGGCGCGACGTGCCGCGGGAGAAGGCCCGCAACCCGCAGTCCGAGCTCCTGCAGCGCCTGACCCGGCTCACCCGCGCCCGCCTCACCTCGCTCACCCTGACCGACAACCGGCGGACCATCCTGACGGTCAAGAACGCCCGCGCCGGCGAGCCGATCGCGCTGCGCATCCACCGCTCCTTCACCGAGGCCCCGGAGGAGGTGCTGCGCTCCGTCGCCGCCTTCGTCGAGAGCCGGCGGGGGAGCGATCGCGCCCGCGAGGCGCTCGCCGTCATCCGCGAGCACTTCACCCGCCATCGCGCCACCGTGCCGGTGCAGCCCAGCCGGCTGCCGGTGCTCGATCCCCTGGGGGCGACGATCGACCTGCGGGTGATGCGCGACGAGCTCAACCGCGACTTCTTCGCCGGCCAGCTCAAGGTGGACATCACCTGGGGCAAGGCCGGTGGGACGGCGAGCCACCGCTGCCGCGGGAGGCGGGCGCGGAAGTCGACGATCCAGCTGGGGAGCTACTCCTACGAGGACAACCTGATCCGCGTCCACCGCGCGCTCGACCACGGCAGGGTGCCGCGCTACGTGGTCGAGGCGGTCGTCCACCACGAGCTCCTCCACGCCGCGCTGCCGCCGGTCTTCCTCAACGGGCGGCGCTACGTGCACACCCCGGAGTTCCGCCGCCGCGAGCGCCGCTACCCCCTCCTCGACCGCGCCGAGCGCTGGATCGAGAAGCACCTCCCCGAGCTGCTCCGCCTCGCCGGCAGCTAGCCCGAGCGGCGCAGGGCCTCAGCCCTCCGGCGCCTCAACCTCCGGATAACTGAAGGTGATCGTCTTGTCGACCTCCTCGAGCAGGGTCTTGTGGACGGGGCAGGCGTGGGCGGCGCGCTCGAGCTTCTGGCGCTGCTCGGGGGTGAGGCCTGCCGGCATCCGGATGTGAACGGGCAGGGCACCGATCCGCCGCGGCTGGGCGATCATGTGCTTCTCGACGCGGAAGGTGACGTCGCCGAAGTCGATCCCCTCGCGCTCGGCGACGATCGCCATCGTGGTGACGACGCAGGAGGCGAAGGCCGCCGCCACGAGGTCGGTTGGGGAGAACGAGCTGCCGTCCCCCTGGTTGTCGACCGGCGCCGCGGTGCGCAGGAGGGTCCCCGACGGTCCGTGCTGCAGCTCCGTTCCCAGCTTGCCGGTGTACCGGCCGGTGATCTCGACGCTCATGGCAGTTTCTCCCGTCAGTCGAACAGCTCGAAGTAGGCGAGATAGTCGTCCAGCACGCGGTCGAGGTTGGTCCGCTCGCGGACCCGGCGCATGGCGGCCAGCCCGCGCTCCCAGGTCTCGCCGTGGAAGTCGCGCCGCGCGCGCTCGATCGTCCCCAGGATCGCGGGCAGATCGGCCGCGGTGTAGTACGGGTAGTCCTCTCCCAAGAGCTCGACGGCGCTGGCATCGCGGGTGGTCACCAGGTTAACGCCGCACGCGGCCGCCGTCGAGATCTTGCAGTTGGGCTTGTAGAGCACCTCGCGCTCGTCGGCGCGGATCGAGAGGTGGCAGTTGAACTCGAGGGCGCGGCGGAAGTAGTCGCTCGAGCAGCAGACGACGCCGGGGATCTGGTCGCAGAGGGCGAACGAGCGGCGGTCGCCGAGATAGGCGATGGCGAACGGCCGCTCGGCGGCGGCGGTCGGCGCGTAGCGCGCGTCCCACTGGTGGTAGATGACGCGGTCGCGCCCCCCCGCCAGAGCCGGCCGGCCGAAGTCGGCGAGCTGGCGGCCGTTCTTGAAGATCAGGCCGTCGAAGAGGCCGAGGTTCTTGATCTTCGGCTTGAAGACGACGGTGTCTTGGACGTCGAGGATGGTGAGGTTGTCCTGGCGCCGGGCGCGCACCAGATCCCACCAGCGCGAGGTCTTGATGGCGACGACGATCGCCCCGCGGAGCGCCGCGAGGTCGCGCCGATAGATCGCCGCCGAATCGACGCCGCGGGCGGCGAGCCCGGCGCTGATCTGGTCGGCGCCCATCACGGTCGAGCCCTTGTCGTAGTACTTGAGGAAACGGATGGGGCGCATGCGCTGGAGGGTGAGCGACGGCGCCCTCTTCCCCTTCCCATCGCTGGGGACGAGGCGACCGCGGCTCGCCGTGCGCCGCTAAGGATAGCGGCATTCGGCGGCCGAGGGCGAGGGCGGCTCAGGCCGAGGGATCGAACTGCAGCCGCGGATTGCGGCTCGCCCTGAGGAGGAAGTTGGCGACGCAGCGGGCCAGCTTCGGCGTCGCGCAGCTCCTCTCCACCGCATGGGTGAAGGCGACCACGGCGGCGAGCGCGTGGTGTTGGACGTCCTGGGCCACCAGGATGGGGAAGGTCTCGGCGGCGAGATCGGCTACCTCGCGGCTCCTCCCCAGGCGGAGCAGCAGCGCGGCGAGATCCATGGTTACCACCGCGGCGTCGTAGGCCATCCCGTCCTCGGTGAACCGGCGCTGCACCTCGCGGAGCGCCGCCTCGGCCTCGTCGTCGCGATCGAGCCCGGCGGCGATCCGGCCGGCGAGCCAGAGCCGCCGTACCTCGGCCGAGGCATCCGGAAACTCAGCGTAGAGGTGAGCGAAGCTCTCGAGGTGAGCCAGCGCCTCCGCGTGGTGGCCCGCCTCGTCGGTGAACCAGGCGAGGTTGTGGCTCGCCCAGAGGCGCAGGCGCGGCTCGCGATCCTGGTCGAGGAGCGGCAGGCTCTCGCGGATGAGCGCGGCCGCCGCCAGCGGATCGCCCTGATGGCCGATGACGACGCCCTTGCTGAGGAGCGCCCGGCCGCGGAGGTGCGGCTCCTGCACCTCGCCATAGATGTCGATGACCATGTCGAGGAGCTCGACCGCATCCTCGAAGCGTCCGCGGTCGGCGGCGAGCGAAGCCTTGAAGTCGAGGAGCCGGGCCTGCTCCAGTGGATCGGCGGAGCCCTCGTCGATCAGGCTCTGCGCCAGGTTGAGCGCTTCCTCGGCGCCGCGCCGATCGCAGCCCACCCGGCGGGCGTTCCCCAGGTAACCCCAGGCGCGGCCCTTGAGGTCGCACACCACCGAGCGGCCGTAGACCGCGGGATCGACCCGCTCGGCGAGCTCGATCGCCAGCTCGGCGAGCTCCAGGGCCACGGCGGGCTCGTGAAAGCCGGCCTGGAAGCTGCTCTCGATGAGGCCGTCGCAGATGGCGAGGGTCCACAGCCGCGAATCGGCACGGACCGCCGCATGGCGCTCGCGCGGAGAGAGGGAGAGCAGGCCGCCGATCTGCGCCGGCGCCTCCAGCCGATCGCGCTGGATGCAGCCGAGGTGGCTCTTGAGCCGCCGGATGTCCAGCCGCGGCCAGGAGGCTCCCTTGGCCTGCTGCCTTGGCTCCGCCGCCAGCTCGAGCCAGGAGTCGCCGTCTGCCAAGGGCAGGAGCTGGTCGAGCTCGCGCTGGCAGATCCGGCACCCGGAGCGCAGATGCTCGACGATCCGCCTCTCCTCATGTCGGAAGACCTCGCCGCGAGCGAAGCTCTCGAGGTCCTGACGGCCGGGGTGGTAGCTCATCCTCATCCTCCTCAAATCACTCGCCGGCTCCAGCTCGACGGCGAAACGCATGGGAGGCGAACGATGGCCTCCACTGGATACAGTTGCCGAAACAGCAAAAAAAGGGACACCTGCTCCAAAAAAGGGCGCTGGATCCGCTTGGTCTCCTGCGGGCGGACCGCCTTCGGCCCCACCCGCCTAGTCGCGCCCTTCCAGGCGACCCTCCTCGGAACCAAACGGATCCTCTACCCAAAAAAAGGAGCTGGTGCTCTGCGGCCAGGCCGGCGAAGACGGGCCGCGCTGCGGCGGATTACTTCCTCGAGCCGTTGGGGTCGAACGTGCCGCTCGAGGCCCCGATGAGATGAAGAAACACCGTCCAAAGGCTGGACTGGCGTGGATGGGGAGCTCTCCCGCGACCGGCGCCGAGGGGATCGGCGGAGGCGGTGACGGCGAGGGCTAGCGTGAGCAGAGCGGCGACGGCGGCGCGATGGAGGCTGGTGCGGGGCATGGTTCGACCCTATCCCGGGCAGGACGCCTGCACGGCCACGACGGACGCTCACGCCTGCCCCTATCTCTATGGAGTCCAGGCAATCCGCCAAAGCGTGACAAGTTGTAGATACACCGGTGCCTTTCGAGATGCCGCGGCGGCCCGGCCGACGGGCGAAGTCTCGGCTCAAGGGAACATCGCCGGACTCATCCCCACATCGACGATGCTGCAGCCCTGGCGGACCGGGATGCCGAGCCGGCGCGACTCCTCGATCACCGCGGCGTCCGCGGCGCCGGGGTTGAGCCAGACCTCGCCGGCGCCCGCCCGGCCGATCTCGGGGAGCATCTCGAGGGTGAGTGACGGCGGCAGGTAGACGCTGATGCGGTCGAGCGGCTGGCCGATGTCGGCGAGGCGCGGGAAACAGCGGAGGCCCTCCACCTCGCCCTCGTGCGGATTGACCGGGAAGACCGTGTAGCCGGCCGCCCGGTAGGCGCGCACGCACTTGTTGCCGAACTTGTTGCGCTGGCTGGAGGCGCCGAGGACGGCGATGGTCTTCATGGGGGACTCTCCTGGTGGTTGGATGGGGAGGGGCGGGCCGGGCGCACCACCTGCCGCTCGTCGCCGATCCGCCGCGTGGCGCCGGCCGAGTCGAGGTGCTCGAGGAGCGGGATCGCCCACTTGCGCGAGAGCCCGAAGCGGTCCTTGAAGTCGGCCACCGAGAAGCGCTCCCAGGAGGTCGAGAGGAGCTCGCGGCGGAGGTCGGCGAGGGCCGAGGCAGCGAGGACGAGACCGTTGGGGAGCTTGACGAGCTGGCCGCGGGCGATCAGGTGGCGGACGACGCCGTCGACGATCTGCGGCTTGGCGGCGAGGCCGACGGCGAGCTCGGTGGGGCCCGGCGGCGTCAGGCCGGCGCGCGCGAAGCGCTCGACCACCGCCTGCGCCAGGCTCGACTCCTCGCCGGTCAGCTCGGCGCCGCGGCCGGGGAGGTTGATCCGCTCGCCGCGCTCGCCGGAGACGGCGAGGATCTTCTGCGCCGCGAGCCAGGCGAGATAGGCGTCGGCGAGCTCGGCGCCGCGGCCGCGCAGGATGCGGCGCACCGCCTCGGCGCGCGGGATGCCGACCGCCAGCCGGTCCTTCTCGAAGTACTCCTTGAGCACCCGGCGGGCGCGCTGCGCCACCCGCTGGTAGGTCGCCGGGGTGATGTAGCGCCGACCATGGCCCGGTCCCTCGGGGACGGCGAGGAGGCGCTGGCGGCCGGCGAGGGCGGCGAGCTCGGCCTCCACCCGCGCCGGCGTCACCCCCAGGCGGCGGGCGAGCTCGGCCGCCTCGGCGCCGCGCTCGCCGGCGGCCTGCACCCAGTGGGCGAGCGCCGCGGGGAGGTCGCCGGCGATGCCGGTCCCGGCGGCGAGGGCCGGCGCCAGCGCCCGGCCGCGCGGCCGCCGCCAGGCGGGGTCGAGGATCTCGCCGCCGCCGAGCGTCGCCGCCGGCGACGGCCGGCGGACGACAAAGCGGTCGCCGCGGACGGCGACGATCGGCGCCGCGAGACGGATCTCGACGAGGCCGCTCTCCCCCGGCACCAGCTTGACCGTCCCCGCCGCCGCGGGCTCGCCGTCCGCCGCCGGCAGCGGCCGCATGCGGCCCACCGCCTCGCTGGAATAGAGGTGCAGGCGGATCGGCGTGTAGCCCTCGATCGCCGCCGGCGCCTCGGGGAGGAGGGTCAGGCGCGCACAGAGGCTGGTCGTCGGCGCGAAGGCGCCGGGCGTCGCCAGCTCGACGCCGCGCCGCAGCTCGTCGAGCGTCACGCCGGTCAGCTGGAGCGACGTGCGCTCGCCGGCGAGCGACGCCTCGCGCGCCTCGCCGTGCACCTGGATGCTGCGCACCCGCGCCGCGCCGCCGCGCGGCAGCACCTCGAGGCTGTCGCCCACCCGCACCGCGCCGGAGGCGAGCGTGCCGGTCACCACAACGCCCAGACCGTGGAGATGGAAGGCGCGATCGACCGGCAGCCGAGCCGGCGCCGCCGCCTCGCCGCCCGGCGAGGCTCCACCGCGGGCATGGCGCGCGGCGAGATCGAAGAGCGCCGTGCGGAGCTCCGGGAGCCCCTCGCCGGTGAGGCTCGAGACGGGGATGACCGGGGCGCCGGCGAAGGGGGTCGCCGCCAGCAGCTCGTCGACCTCGAGCTGGGCGAGCTCGACCAGGTCGGGGCTGGCGATGTCCGCCTTGGTCAGCGCCACGAGCCCCGCCGGGATGCCGAGGAGCGAGCAGACGGCGAGGTGCTCGCGGGTCTGCGGCTTCACCCCTTCGTCGGCGGCCACCACCAGCAGCATGATGCGGATGCCGCCGAGACCCGCCAGCGCGTTGTGGAGAAAGCGCTCGTGGCCGGGGACGTCGACGAAGCCGATCTGCAGATCGCCTTCGCGGAGATGGGCGAAGCCGAGGTCGATGGTGATGCCGCGCGCCTTCTCCTCCGCCCAGCGGTCGCAGTCGATGCCGGTCAAGGCCAGCACCAGGCTGGTCTTGCCATGGTCGATGTGGCCGGCGGTACCGACGATGATGCGCGAGGGCATGGCGGGGGAGCCGGGCGCCGCGGTGCCGGCGCCGAGCCCGGATCAACGCGGCTTGGCGAGCTCCTCGCGGGCGAGGCGCGAGATGGTGGCGCCGCCGGCCGCGGCGCCGAACCGGGCCATCATCTCCTTGACGATCGGCGCGGTGGCGGCCGGCCCGGCGAGGCCGCGCTCGGCAATCAGCGCCGCGATCGCGGCGCGGAGGACCGCCTCGTCGACCTCGGCGGGAAGGTAGGCGGTGAGGAGCTTCGCCTCGGCATCCTCCTTGTCGGCGAGCTCGGGGCGGCCGCCCTTGCGGTACTGCTCCGCCGCCTCCTCGCGCTGCTTGACCGACTTCCTGACCAGGCCGCCGAAGCCCGCCTCGTCCACCTCGGCGCCGCGCCGGATGCGCTCGTTCTTGACCTCGGTCAAGAGCATGCGGAGCGTCGAGACGCGCTCCTTCTCGCTCGCCTTCATGGCGGTCCTGAGGTCGGCTTCCAGGCGCTGCTGAGGGGTGGCGGTCGTCATGCCGGGGATTATCCCACGCGGGAGAGGGGAGCGTCGGGCCCGCGCGCCGGCGGGCCGCCGGGCTTCAGCGGGCGAGGGTCTCGACGAGCTGACGGGAGAGGCGCTCGACCTCCCGCCAGGCCTCCTCGACCTCGGTCCCGGGGCGCACGAAGCGGATCAGCCGGTCGATCTGCTGGCCTCCGCGCGAGGTCCGGCGGGCGAGGGCGAGGATCACCGTCCGGCGGTCACCGCCCGCCGCTTCCGGCACCGCGAAGGGGATCGATGTCACGCCGGGCCGGACGGCGTAGCGAAAACGAGAGGTGGCGACCACGATGTCCTCGATGGCGCTCTGCAGCCGAGGCTCGGCCGGACGCTCGAGGAAGCCGCCGCCGCGCCGACCGGCGAGGAAGCGGCGATAGGCGTCCGCCAGCCGGCCGACCGCGGCGTCCAGGTCGCGGCCGGTCGCCCGCAGCTCGCCCAGCCGCTCCATGGGCTCGCCGGAGTCGGCCGGCGCGGCGGGGCTCGCGGCCGGGTTGGCGGCG
Organism: uncultured Acidobacteriota bacterium; assembly: GCA_963755825.1. Lineage (GTDB taxonomy): Bacteria > Acidobacteriota > Thermoanaerobaculia > Multivoradales > UBA5704 > DATBQN01. Next base: position 1,363,573 of record CAVWLA010000003.1, read on the forward strand.
GCGACGGCCGGGGTCGAGGCCTCGGCGCTGGCGGGAGAGGGCGCGGCGCTCGCCGCCCCGGCAGCGATCCGGCGTTGCGGAGCCGGTGCGGAGGAGGCCGCGGGCGGAGTGGCGGCGGTCTCCACGGCCCGGCCGGTGGAGGCCTCCGGCCGGTGCGGCGCGGCCGCCGAAACCACCGCCGGTGGAACGACCGGTGCGCTCGCCGGCGGCGGCGAGACGGTCGCCTCGAGCCGGGCGAGGCGGGCGCGGCGCCCCCAGATCGCCAGCGCGAAAGCGAGGACGACGACGGCGGCGATCACCCACCGGCGGCGAGAGGGCGCCGGCATCGCGGCGACCGGCGCCGGGGTCGCAACGGGCGGCGCCGCCGCGGGAGCCGCGGCCCGGCGGCCGGCGGCGCCGCGGACCTCGGTGGGCAGGCTGGCGCGCAGGGTGACCTCCCCGACGCTGCGCTGCGGCGAGGTCGCGAGCGCTCCGGCCGCCATACTCGGCCGCTCGCCGCCGGCGCCCGCCAGGGCGGCGCGGAACGCCTCGGCGCTCTGGAAGCGGTCGGCCGGCTCCTTGGCGAGAGCGCGGAGCACCGCCCGGTCGAGCCAGGCAGGAACCCCTGCGGCCAGCGACGAGGGAGGCGACGGCAGCTCCTCGACCTGCGCGCGGATGACCTCGTACTCGCTGGCGCTGGCGAACGGCGCCCGGCCGACCAGCATCTCGTAGAGGACGGTGCCGAGCGCATAGATGTCGGCGCGGCGGTCGCCCGCCTCGCCGCGCAGCTGCTCCGGCGGCATGTAGCGCAGCGTCCCCACCATCAGGCCGGTGCGGGTGAGGCGCTCGCTGCCGACGGCGCGCGCGATGCCGAAGTCCATCACCTTGATGCCGCCGTCCTCGGTGAGCATCAGATTGTCGGGCTTGAGGTCGCGGTGGACGATGTCGAGACGGTGCACCTGCTCGATGCCGGCGAGGGCCGCGATGAGGAGGGGCAGCGCCTCCTGCCAGGTGAAGGCGCCGCGCGCGGAGAGAGCGCTGGCGAGCGTCCGCCCGCGCACGAACTCCATGGCGAGGAAGAGCTCGTCGCCGTCGCGGAAGAAGCTGTAGATCGTCGCGATCGCCGGATGGCTCACCCGCGCCAGGAGCTTCGCCTCGGCGCGAAAGCGCTCGACCACCTGCGGCTCGCGCGCCAGCTCGGGGCGGATCGCCTTCACCGCCACGTCGCGCTCGAGCATCGGATCGATCGCCCGGTAGACGGTGCCCATGCCGCCTTCGCCGAGGCGCTCGACGATCTGGTAGTTGCCGACGATCCTGCCGATCATGTTCGGCTCTCCACGTTCTCTACTCGAGCGGCAGCTCGAGGGTGAAGACGCTGCCGCGCGGCAGGTTGTCCTCCACCCGCACCGAGCCGTGGTGGTCGGCGACGATGCGGTGCACGATGGCGAGGCCGAGGCCCGTCCCCCTCCCCTTGGTGGAGTAATAGGGACGGAAGAGCTTCTCCTTCGACGCCGCCGGGATGCCGCGGCCGGTGTCGGCAACCTGGATCTCGAGGTGGCCGTCGACGCGCGCCGCGGCGACGGTGACGCGGCCGGGGGAATCGGTCGCCTCGACGGCGTTGTCGAGCAGGTTGATGAGGGCGCGCTTGATCTGCTCGGCGTCGAGCAGCACGCCGTCGAGGTGGGCGGCGACCTCGCCCTCGACCGCCACCCCCGGCTTGAGGTCGCGGTAGAGATGGATGGTCTCGTCGACCAGGCGGCCGAGGTCGACCGGCGCCGGGCGCGGGCGCGGCATGCGGGCGAAGCGCGAGAACTCGTCGACCATCTCCTGCAGCACGGTCACCTCGCGGACGATGATGCCGACCGCCTCCTCGATGGCCACGCCGAGGCGGGGGTCGCGCTGGCGGTGCTTCTGCAGCAGCCGCTCGGCGGCGAGGAGGATCGGCGTCAGCGGATTCTTGATCTCGTGGGCGATGCGCCGCGCGGCGTCGCTCCAGGCGGCGAGCTGCTGGGCCTTGATCAGCTCGGTGAGGTCCTCGATGACCAGCACGCGGCCGAGGAGCGCGCCGTCGGCGCCGCGCATCGCCGTCACCTTGGCTTCGAAGGTCTTCCACTCGCCGCCGAGGACGAGATGCACTTCGTGGCTGGCGGTGCCGGCGGCGGCGCCGGCGACGTCGAGGAGGACGGCGAGCTTGCGGCGCTCGCCATCGCCCCAGGACTCGGCGACGGCGCGGCCGAGCACCTCATCCTCGCGCTGGCGGAGGATGTTGAGCGCCGCGCCGTTGCAGGTGAAGATGCGGCCGCCGGCGTCGGTCGAGACCACCCCGGCGGCGACGTTCTCGAGCACCGCCGCCATCAGCGCCCGCTCGCCGCCCAGCCGCTGGTTGGTGCCCTGCAGCTCGCGGTTGCGCTCGGCGAGCAGCTTCTCGTTGCTCTCGAGCTCCTCGGTCATGCGGTTGAACGAGCTGACGAGGACTCCCAGCTCGTCGTCGGCATCGACGTCGACGCGGTGGCCGAGGTCGCCGCTGCTGATCCGGCGGGTGCCGTCGGCGAGCGCCTGGATGGGCACCGTCACCCGCCGCGCCAGGTAGAGCCCCACCCACGACGATGCGAGGAGGATGAGGAGCGTCGTCATGAGGAAGATGAGGTAGTAGCTGGCGCGCAGGTCGTCCTTCTGCACCTCGAGCTGGCGGAAGACCTGGAAGCCCTGGATCAGGGCATCGCTCTTGCCGGCGAGGTCGGCTTCGATGCGGGTGCCGGCGACGACGACGATCGGCGGCCCGGCGGCGGCGCCGGGGGCCGGCGCGGGGAGCGGCGTCGCGGCGACGCCGGCGAGCACCAGACGCCCGGCGCGCGCGCCGGGGAGCTCCTCGCGGCGCACGGCGCTCCCCTTGCGCCCCGCCTCGAGGAGGAAGTCGCGGCCCGGCTCGGGCAGCTCGCCGATCCCCGCCTGCGAGTTGACCACCGCGTGGATGAACTCCGTCCCCTCGTAGACGGCGAGCACGTCGAGCCGCAGGTCGCCGAGCAGCTCCTGCATGCGGCGGGTCAGCCGCAGGCGCTCCTCGGGCCGCTTGAGCCCGTACCAGCGCGCCTCGGAGACCACCCGCGCGGCGTCGCGAAGATCGTCCTCCTCGATCCGCCCGTAGAGCGCCTGGGCGACCGCCTCGCCCTGGGCGAGGACCGGCTTCAGCGGCGTGTTGAACCAGCGGTCGACGGAGCCGCGGAGCAGCTCGGTGGCGATGGCGAAGAGGAGGAGGACGGGGATCAGCGACAGCCCGACGTAGGTCGCCACCAGCTTGAACTTGAAGGTCGAGCCGAGGATGCGGTGGCGGCGCTCGACGAGCAGCTTGAACAGGTTGCGCAGGAGGACGAAGACGACGGCGAGGATGAGGACGACGTTGACGTACCAGAGGACGAAGAGGAGGACCCGGTTGGTGACCAGGAAGGCGGGGAGCTCGCGGCTCCGCTGCACGAAATAGAAGGCGCCGGTGAAGACGGCGAGCAGCGCCGCGAGGCCGCCGACGATGAGGCGGTTGTCCTTGCGGTGGCGGCGGAGGCGCTCGCGGAAGTCCACGGCGGCGGCTCGGAGCGGGCTAGGGCGGCCCGGGGACCTGGAACTTGCGCGACTCCACCCAGTCGGTGGTGATGGCGACGGGGACGATCGAGAGGATCGTCCGCGAGCCGAGCTCGGCGCGCGCCTTGACCAGCAGGCGCCAGCTGCGGGGGAGCGACGCGAGGGTGAAGATGGGGAGCGACTGGACGCGGGTCATCGCCGCGGCGAGGGCCTGCTGGTCGTGGACGGTCCGGCTGTCGATCAGCTTGCCGTCGAGCTTCGAGTTGACCGTGTACTGGCGGGTGACGGCGTCGTACATCGCCGTCACCTCGAGCGTGCACTCCTGCAGGTAGCGGTCCCACCAGCGGGTGCGGTCCTTGTCGAGCTCGAAGCGATAGATGATCGAGGTCGGCAGGCCGCTGTCGACGCGCTCGCGCAGGCGGTGCTGGAAGCCGTCGACGAGGGTCAGGTTGGCGATGACGCGGTCGCCGTCGACCGCCACGTCGAGCCCCGCGATGCGCCCCTCGGCGCGCGCCGGAGCGGCCGCCAGGACGAAGAGGAGCAGGGAGAGGAGGAGCGCGATGGTCGCTCGCATGCGGAGCTCCAGTCTAACAGCCCTGTAAACCTCTGCTGTCATGGGCTCTCCGCGGCATGCCGCCGCCGCGCCGCGCGGCCGCCGGAGGCGCTCCCGGCCGATATACTGGCGCCATGGCGGGAGAGCACAAGCCGGTGATTCGGGCGCTCGCCGCCAACAAGCGGGCGCGCCACGACTACGAGATCCTGGAGACCTTCGAGGCGGGGATGGTGCTCGCCGGCACCGAGGTCAAGGCGATCCGCAACGGCAAGGTGCAGCTCAAGGACAGCTACGTCGACTTCCGCAACGGCGAGGCCTTCCTCGTCGGCGCCCACATCAGCCACTACAGCCACGGCAACCGCGAGAACCACGAGCCGGAGCGGCCGCGCCGGCTGCTGCTCAAGCGGCGGGAGATCGACAAGCTCTTCGGCCGCACCCTGCTGCGCGGCCTGACCGTGGTCCCGCTCTCGGTCTACCTCAAGGGGAACTGGATCAAGGTCGAGGTGGCGCTCGCCCAGGGCAAGAAGCTCTACGACAAGCGGGCGACCGAGAAGCGCAAGGAGCTCGACCGCGAGGTCGAGGAGGCGGTCAAGGGCGCGCGGCGGTAGGCCGCCACCGGCAGCTCACCCTCTTTCAGGCTTCGGCAATCGACTAGCCGTCGAGCTCGCTCGCCGCCAGACGGCGGCGGGTGCCGCCGGTGTCCTGGATCCTCTCCAGCGCCGTCTGGCCGCCGTACTTGGCGACGATGCGGTCGTCGTAGTCGTCCGACACCTCGGCGACGGCGGTGACCGCCCGCAGCAGGTCGCGGGGCTCGAGGTCGCGGGCGAACAGGCGATGGGAGAAGAAGATGTCGTTGCCGACCATGGAGAAGGCGCCGAGGGCGAGCTGATGGTTGAGCTCGAGGAGGCCGGCCATGAGCTCCTCGTCGACCTCCACTCCCTGCACGCAGTAGGACATGATCGTCACCACCGCCTCCTCCTGGCCGAGGGCGGCGACCTCGATCTCGAGGACGGTCGAGCCGTAGCGGACGTAGAAGTGCCCCTCGTCCGGGTCGCAGTAGGGATCCTCGAAGAACTCTCCCAGGTACTGCTCGATCTTCCGGAACGCCTCGGCGTGGATCTCGTGCTCGAACCGCATCGTCACCTTCCTCCCGGCTCACTACTTTAGCAGCTCGGCGCCGGGCGCGCGCCGCACGCGCGGCTACCGCGCGGCGGCCGCGCGTCACCGCGTTGACACCCGGACCCCTTCGGACTACCGTTAACCATCAACACGGCTTTACAATCACCCGATGCGATGTTACTCAAGGACTGTCGCCATGCGGCACGGCCCCGCGGGCCCCTCGACGAGCCGCCGCGACGTCTACCAGTTCTCTCCATTTCCAAGAGGAGGAGGATAGGGATGCGAAGGCGAGGAGGTCTCACGCTGCGAGCTCTGGGTGCCCTGGCGCTCGGGGCCTTGACCGCTCAACCCATGCTCGGCGCCGGCTTCGGCCTCTTCGAGCAGGGGGCGAAGGCGCAGGGAATGGCCGGGGCGTTCACCGCCCAGGCGGACGATCCTTCACTGCTCTTCCACAACGCCGGCGGCCTCGGCTTCGTCACCAAGAGCGCCACCGCGGTCAGCGTCACATACTTCAAGGGCACCACTGCCAACTTCCGCGGCGCGGCGCCGTTTCCCGGCCCTGACTCCCGCGGCGAGCAGAACCTCATCGACCAGCCGACGCCGCAGGTCTACTACGTCTCGCCGATCAACCAGACCTGGAAGTGGGGCATCGGGGTCGACACCCCGTTCGGCCTCACCACCTCCTGGAAAGACCCCAACGACTTCGCCGGGCGCTTCCTCTCGACCAAGGCGGCGATCCGCGCGCTCGACGTCAACCCGACGATCGGCTGGCAGGCGACCCCGACCCTCGGCCTCGGCCTCGGTGTCATCGCCCGCTTCTCCGACCTCGAGCTGAAGCGCGACCAGGCGGCGATCAACCCCTTCACCCTGCGCGCCGCCGACGTCGCCCACGTCGACCTCAAGGGCGACATCAACGAGGGCTACGGCTGGAACATCGGCCTGCTCGAGAAGTTCAGCGATCGCTTCTCGGTCGGCCTGTCCTACCGCAGCCGCATCAAGGTGGACTACTCCGGCAACGCGGAGCTCGTGCAGGTGCTGACCGGCATCCCGCAGTTCGACGGCGCGGTCGCCGCCCAGACGCCGTTCGGCCGCAAGCTGCCGGTGAAGACCTCGATCGACTTCCCCGACATGGCGAGCCTCGGCCTCGCCTTCGGCCTCACCCCCAACCTGCTCTTGGAGACCGACGCCAACTGGACGGGCTGGTCGAGCTTCGACGTCATCAACATCGACTTCACCAAGGGCGACCTCGCCGACGCCTCGATCCCCGCCCACTGGAAGAACGTCTGGAACTACCGCGTCGGCCTGCGCTACAACTCCAGCGCCACCTCGCAGTGGCGGATCGGCTACGTCTTCGATCAGACGCCGCAGCCCGAGGAGGCGGTCAACCCGCTGCTCCCCGACGCCGACCGCAACGGCATCGCCATCGGCTACGGCTGGACGGGGGTCCACAAGTTCGACCTCGCGTTGAGCTACATCGATTTCCAGAACCGCACCCGGCTCAAGAGCTTCGCCGGCGACGGCGACTTCTTCGGCACCTACCAGACCAAGGCTCTGATCCTTGGCGCCATGTTCACCTGGTGATCCGGGTCCCGGACGGAATAAGGAGAGACATGATGCTTCGTACCACTCTCAAGACCTCTCTGCTCGCTGCGGCGCTGGCGGCGACGACCGCCGCCGCAGCCTTCGCCCAGGTGGACTTCAGCCGCTACGTGGCGATCGGCGACAGCCTGACCGCCGGCTACATGAGCGGCGGCCTCGTCGAGACCTCGCAGGAGAACAGCTATCCCGCCCTCATCCACCGCCAGGCGACGGGGAGCGACAGCGGCTTCGAGCAGCCGCTGGTGACGCCGCCCGGCATCCCGGCGGTCTTCGAACTCGTCAGCCTGTCGCCGCTCGTCATCGGGCCGACTCCGGGCCAGGGCGCCCCGGCGAACGCCCAGCTCCCCCGGCCCTACAACAACCTGGGAATCCCCGGCGCCACCGTGCACGACATCCTCGCCACGACGAGCGGCGGCATCTACGACCTCATCCTGCGCAACCCGGCGTTCCACAACACGACGGACATCGAGCAGGCGCTCTCCCTGCAGCCGACCTTCGTCACCGTCTGGATCGGCAACAACGACGCTCTCAACGCGGCGACCTCGGGGATCGTCAACGACATGTCGCTCACCCCGGCGGCGGTCTTCGACAGCGAGTACAAGACCCTCATCGGCGCCATCGCCCAGAACAGCTCCGCCAAGATCGCGGTGGCGCTGATCCCGGACGTGACGACGATCCCCTTCGTCGCCACGATCCCGCCGGTCGTCGTCAACCCGGCGACCAACGAGCCGGTCATCGTCGGCGGCCAGCCGGTCTTCCTCATCGGCTCCAAGGGCCAGCTCGGCCCCGGCGACCACGTGCTCCTCTCGGCCGCCGGCCTCCTCGCCCAGGGCATCGGCGTCCCCCAGGCGCTCGGCGGCACCGGCCAGCCGCTCCCCGACCAGGTGATTCTCGATGCCACGGAGACGGCGACCATCACCGACCGCATCGCCTCCTACAATGCCTCCATCCGCGCCGCCGCCGGCACGGTGAACGCCGCCGTGGTCGACACCAACGCCCTCCTTCACCAGCTCGCCACCTCGGGCATCAACGTCGGCGGCATCCAGTTCACCAGCAGCTTCCTGACCGGCGGCGTCTTCTCGTACGACGGCGTCCACCCGACTTCGTTCGGTTACGCCTACGTCGCCAACGCCTTCATCGCGGCGATCAACGCCAAGTTCGGTAGCCACATCGCGCCGGCCACATACACGCCCTTCATCTTCGGCCCGTCGGCGCTGCCGAGCCCGGACATCAGCGCCGCGATCGCGGAGGGCAGGTTCCCGGCCTTCTCGGCGGCGGAGTTGACCAACATGGGGATCCTCTTTAGCTGGCCGAAGGCCGAAGCGGCCCCGCCGCCACCCCAGCACCATCGCCCCGTGCGCCACCGTCACTAGCTCTCCTACCAGCGGCTCTCCCGAGGGCAACGCGGTCCTGCCGCGTTGCCCTTTTTGCTGCGCAGCCGTGCCGGCGGGGACCGGCGCGCCAACCACGCGTACAATTCGGCTCATGTCCGAGGCGTCCAGCGGTCCCGCGATGTCGCCCCGCGAGGGCGCGGCCGCCGTCATCGGCCTGGTCATCGACGACGAGCCGCAGATCCGCCGCGTCGTCAAACGGGCGCTCGAGGGCGAGGTCGGGCGGATGCTCGAGGCGGCCACCGGGGGCGAGGGGATCGACCTCGCGGCGGCCGAGAAGCCGGGGCTGATCGTGCTCGACCTCGGGCTTCCCGACATGCCGGGGGTCGAGGTCTGCCGCGAGATCCGCAGCTGGTCGACGGCGCCGATCATCATCCTCTCCGCCCGCCACTCGGACCAGGAGAAGGCGCTCCTCCTCGACGCCGGCGCCGACGACTACGTCACCAAGCCCTTCAGCACCATCGAGTTCACCGCCCGCGTGCGCGCCAACCTGCGACGCGCACAGGCGGCGCCGTCGCACGAGCCGACGCAGCCGTTCGCCGTCGGCAGCCTGACCATCGACCTCGCGGCGCGGACCCTGAAGCGCGGCGAGCAACCCATCCACCTGACGCCGATCGAGTGGGAGCTGCTGCGCACCTTCGTCATCCAGGCCGGCCGCACCCTCACCCACCGCCAGCTCTTCAACGCGGTCTGGGGGCGCGCCTTCGGTGACCCCCAGCAGTACCTGCGCGTCCACGTCGCCAACCTGCGGCGGAAGATCGAGGACAACGCGGTGGTGCCGCAGATCATCGTCACCGAGCCGGGGGTCGGCTACCGGCTCGAGATGCCGCGCTGACGCCTCGCCGCCGCCGCCATGCGCCGCTTCCCACTGCGCCCCGCCCCGGAGGCCGGGCGCGTCCCGGCGCCGCGCGAGCTCTGGCGGCTGGCGCGGCCCTGGCTGCTGTGGATCGGCGTCCTCCTCGCCGTCACCGCCGTGCTGATCCCGGCGCGCAGCGGCATCGACCAGGTGCACGTCGCCCTCCTCTACCTGCTGGTGGTGCTCGGCGGCAGCGTCGGCGGCGGCCGCATCCTGGGCTTCGCGCTCGCCTGCTCCTGCTTCCTCCTCATCGACTACTTCCTGCAGCTGCCCTACGACCGCATCGCGGTCGACAAACCGCTCGACTGGCTGGTCCTGGTCGCCTTCCTCGCCACCGCGACCGTCGCCACCCAGCTCCTGGGGCACGCCAACGCGCAGGCCGACGCGGCGCGCCGCCGCGCTGAGGAGGTCGACCAGCTGGCCTCGCTCGGCGCCGAGGCGCTCTCCGTCGGCCGCGCCGAGGACACCCTGGCGGCGATCGTCGAGGTGATCCGCGACACCACCGGCGCCGCGCTCTGCGAGATCTACACCGCCGAGGAGTGGCAGGCGCCGACGCTCGCCGCGAGCTCGCGCCAGCTCGCCCCGAGCGGCGCGGAGCCGGTGCACGGCGTGCCGCCGCCGCCGGCGCTGATCGCCTGGGTCGCCGAACGGCGGCTCGCAGCGGCCGGGGCCGATAGAGCGGTCGGCGGCGGGCCGCAGCCGCCGGAGCCCGCCCCCGCCGACCTCACCGACGCCGGCACCGGCGGCGCCGCGCTCGCCGACGGCCGCGCCTTCCTCCTGCCGCTCGTCGCCCACGGCCGCGCCGTCGGCGTGCTGCGTCTCGCCGACTCGCGGCCGCTCGCCCTCGATCCCGAGCGCCGCCGGTTCCTGAACGCCATCGCCTACTACGCCGCGCTCGGCATCGAGCGCGTGCGCCTGGTGGCGGAGGCCGAGCACGCCCAGGCGCTGCGCGAGGGCGATCGGCTGAAGGACGCCCTCCTCGCCTCGGTCTCCCACGACCTGCGCACGCCGCTCACCGCCATCAAGGGGCTCGCTCACGAGATCGCCGCCGGCGGCGACGAGCGCGCCGCCATCATCGAGCAGCAGTCGGACCGCCTCAACGAGATGGTGGCCGACCTCCTCGACCTCTCGCGCCTGAACGCCGGCGGCATCTCCATGCGACCCGAGATCAACACCGCCGAGGACCTCGTCGGCGCCGCCATCCAGCAGGTCTCCGGCGCCCTCGGGCGGCGCGAGGTGCGGACGGCGATCGACCTCGCCGAGCCGGTGCCGGTCGGCCGCTTCGACTTCGTCCACTCGCTGCGCATCCTGGTCAACCTGATCGACAACGCCGGCAAGTACTCGCCGCGCGAGACGCCGATCGACATCGAGATGGGGCGCGACGGCCCGCTCCTCGCCATCTCGGTCCTCGACCGCGGCAAGGGAGTGCCGGCGAGCGAGCGCGAGCGCATCTTCGAGCCCTTCTATCGCCCCGAAGGCGTCACCCCCGACGCCCGCGGCTCCGGCCTCGGCCTGGCGATCGCCCGGCGGCTCGCCGAGGCCCAGGAGGGCACCCTCGTCTATGCCGACCGGCCGGGCGGCGGCAGCGCCTTCACCCTCCGCCTGCCCGCCGCCAGCCTCGCCGCGCTCGGCGAGCCGGCGTGAGGGCGCGGCGGGCGCCGCATATCTCGGCACCCGCATCTCCCGTCGCTTGCGAAATCGCCTAGCGGATGGCTAGAATCGTCGGGTTCGAGGCACGGAACCTACGCCGTCGCCCTGGATGCCGCCCCACCTCCCGAGGAACGACCCGGATGCACCGCAGCACCGCAGCGCAGACGCCGGCCAGCCGGCCGCCGGACCTGTCTCTGCCGCCCGAGCGGCAGCAGGTTCGCGGCCAGCACGTCGGCAGCAGCGAGGCCGCGGCGCTGTTCAATCTGAGCCCCTTCGTCACCCGCCTCGAGCTCTACCTGCGCAAGCGCGGCGAGCTCCCCGAGCCCGACCTCTCCGCCAACGAGGCGGTGCGCTGGGGGATCTACCTCGAGCCGGCCGTCGGCCAGGGAGTGGCCGAGCGCATGGGGTGGAGCGTGCGCAAGGTGCACCGCTACCTGACGCACCCGCGGGTGGCCGGGATGGGATGCTCGCTCGATTTCGAGGTGGTGTCCCACGAGCGCGGCACCGGCGTGCTGGAGGTGAAGACGGTCGACAAGCTCGCCTTCCGTTCCTGGGAGGGCGGCCGGCCGCCCATCCACTACGAGCTGCAGCTGCAGCACCAGCTCGCCTGCAGCGGGCGGCTGTGGGGAGCGATCGGCGTGCTGATCGGCGGCAACGACCTGCGCGTCTTCCCCTACGAGCGCCACGCCGGCGCCATCGAGCGCATCGAGCGCGAGGTGCCGGTCTTCTGGCGCGAGGTCGCCCTCGGCCTGCGGCCCAAGGCCAGCTACGAGGCGGACCTCGGGACCCTCACCGCCCTCTACCGCCAGGCCGCCCGCGGCAGCTTCCTCGACCTGCGCGGCAACCGGCGGGCTAGCGAGCTCGCCGCCACCTACGCGGCGGCGAGCGAGGCCGAGCGGCGGGCGCGCTCGCGACGCGACGCCGCGAAGGCCGAGCTGCTCGAGATGATCGGCCGCGCCGAGACGGTGTGGATCGACGGCTACCGGGTGACCGCCTGCACGGTCGACGGCGGCGCCGTCTCCTACGTCCGCGAACCCTACCGCGCCTTCCGCCTCAGCCGCTTCGGCCGCGCGCCCCACCGCGCGCACTCCCCCGGCCGCGACAGGAGCCCCGAGCATGCGCCGCCCAACTGACCGGCCGCCAGCCGATCCTCCGCGCGCCGAGAACCCAGCGGCGATAGACGCGGACGCCGCGCCGTCCGGCCGCCGGCGCGCGGTGGCGCCGCGCCTGCCGGCCGAGCGCCACCGCCTCGACGCCCAGCGCGAGATGCTCGCCCTGATCGAGACCACCGGCGAGCTCACCAGCAGCCGCTACGAGCCGCGCGACCTGCCGAGCGCCATCACCCTCGCCCGCCTGATCGCCTCCTCCCCGCTCTGCCCGCCGCCGCTGCGCGGGCGCGAGGCGGACGTGCTGCTGGTGATGATGACGGGCGCCGAGATGGGCCTGACCACGATGCAGGCGCTGCGCAATCTCCACGTCATCAACGGCCGCATCGGCATGAGCGCGGCGATGATCCGCAGCCGCTGCCAGGGCCACCCCGACTGCGAGCTCTTCGAGGTCGCCGAGGCCGACGCCACGCACGCCGCGATCGAGGTCAAGAAGCGCGGCTGGAGCGAGCGCCGCCTGGTCCCCTGGACCATCGCCGAAGCGGAGCGCGCCGAGCTCGTGCAGCCCGATTCGCTGTGGAAGCGCTGGCCACAGGAGATGTGCGTCGCCCGCGCCACGACGCGGGCGGCGACGATGTACTTCCCCGAAGTGACCAGCGGCATCTTCGCGGAAGAGGATCTGAAGGCGATGCCGCCGGCGGAGCCGGGGGCGCCCGAGACGGCGGCGCCCGAGGCGCTCCGCGCCGCCGAGCCGCCGGCGCTCACGGCGCTCGATGCCTTCGCCGCCGCCGGCGAAGGCGAGCCGGCGGCGGGTGACGACGTGGCGCCCGACGACGTCCGCCCGCCTTTGTGATCTCTTAACGCCCCACCCCCTCCTTCTTTGTGCGGGCTTCACGCCCGCTCGACTATCTTCCTCCCTGCCGAGGGAGCGGGGCATGCTGAAAAGAGTTTGTGGAACCGCGCTACTCTCCTTGCTCTTTTCGGGCCCCGTCCTCGGCGCTTTGCAAGCAGAGATCGAAACCGCGCCGGCGGTGACCGAGGTCAATCCTTTGTCTCCCGCCTTATCGCTGGCCGAGGCCCGCCGGCGCGCCTTGCTCCGCAACTGGGACTTCCTCGCCGCGGCGAGCGACCTCGACCAGGCGACGGCCGAAGAGATCGTCGCCCGCGAGATCCAGAACCCCAACGCCAGCCTCCTCTCCTCGCGCCTGCCGATCGACGGCTCGACCGCCGCGACGCCGCGCGGCAACACCCTCTTCGAGCGCAGCTACGACACCGTGCTCGCCGTCAACCAGCTCCTCGAGCTGCACGGCAAGCGCGCGCTCAAGCGCTCGTCGGCGGCGGCGGGCACGGCGGCGGCGCGCGCCCGCTTCGCCGACGCCCGCCGCGTCCTCGACAACGCGGTGCTCAAGGCCTATGTCGCCGCCGCGCTCGACGAGGAGAACGCGCGGCTCACGGCGCGCACCGCGGCGTCGCTCCGCGAGTCGGCGAAGATCGCCGCGCGGCGCCTCGCGGCGGGCGACATCTCGGCCGCCGACGAGGCGGAGATCGAGGTCGCCGCCGACCGCTTCGCCCTCGACGCCGAGGCGAGCGCCGCCGCCGCGGCGAGCGCCCGCATCGCGCTCGACGTCCTCCTCGGCGAGCCGTCGCCGCGCGGCGACTGGTACGCCGCCGATCACTTGGGCGACCTCGCGGCGCAGGCCGGCGATCTCGACGTCGAGGCCGCGTTGCGCGCCGCGCCGGCGCGGCCCGACCTCGCCGCCGCCGAGGCCGACCTCTCGCGCGCCGAGCTCGATCTGGCGCTCGAGCGGGCGCGGCGGCTGCCCGATCCCACGCTCACCCTGCAGTACGAGCACCAGCCGCCCGATCAGGCCAACACCGTCGGGCTGGGGATCGCCATCGACCTGCCGGTGTGGAACCGGCACACAGGCGAGATCGCCCTCGCCGCGGTGTCGCGCGAGCGGGCGGCGCGCGAGCGCGAGCGGCTGCGCGCCAAGATCGCCGCCGAGCAGGCGACGGCGCGCGCCAGCTTCAAGAGCGCGCTCGGGCGCTGGCGGAGCTTTCGCCAGACCATCGCGCCGAAGGCCGAGAAGGTGCGCCAGACCGTCGTCTACGCCTACCAGAACGGCGGCGCCTCGCTCCTCGAGCTGCTCGAGGCCGAGCGCAGCGCCAACGACGTCGCCACCGCCTCGGCGCAGGCCGCCGCCGACGCCGTCAGCGCCGCCGCCGATCTCGCCGCCGCCGCCAATCTCACCCTCTTCGAGAAACCATCATGAGAAACGCCAAGAACCCGATCGTCCACCTCGCCCGCGGTGCCTGCTTCCTGCCGCTCGCACTCCTCGCCGCCGCCTGCAGCCACGAGGCCGCGGCGCCCGACGCCGCCGGCCCGCGCCTCGAAGGCGAGCGCATCTCCTATGCCGCCAACGCCCCCGAGCTCGCGGCGCTCGCCATCATCCCGGTGCAGGCCGACAACGCCGCCGTCGGCGACACCGTGCGCACCACCGGCCGCCTCGCCTGGAACGAGGACTCGACAGCCCGCGTCTTCCCGCCCGTCGGCGGCCGCGTCGTCCGCCTCCTCGCCGACGTCGCGACCGGCGTCGGCCGCGGACAGACGCTCGCCGTCCTCGCCTCGCCCGACTTCGGCCAAGCGCAGGCCGACGCCGTGCGCACCGCGACCGACCTCGCCGCCGCCGAGCGCACCCTCGAGCGCACCCGCGCGCTCTTCGAGCACGGCGCGGCGCCGAAGAAGGACGTCGAGGCGGCCGAGGCCGACCGCACGCGGAGCCTGGTGGAGAGCGAGCGGGCGCGGGCGCGCCTGGCGCTCCTCGGCGGCGCCGCCGGAGCGGACGCTGGAGTCGATCAGCGCTACCGGCTGACGTCGCCCATCCGCGGCGTCGTCGTCGACCGCGCCCTCAACCCCGGCGAGGAGGTGCGCAGCGACGGTCAGACGCCGCTCTTCACCATCTCCGATCCCACCCGTCTCTGGGTCTACCTCGACCTCACCGAAAAAGACATCGGCCACGTGCGGCCCGGCATGGCGCTGACGCTGCGCTCCGCCGCCTACCCCGACCGCGTCTTCGCCGGGCGGGTGGAGGTGGTGGGCGACGCGCTCGATCCCGCCACCCGCACCGTCAAGGCGCGCGGCTCCCTCGACAACCCGGCGCGCCTCCTCAAGGCCGAGATGTACGTCGACGTCGAGGTGCGCGACCCCGCCGCGCGGCCCGGTCTCGCGGTGCCCACCGCCGCCATCGTCGCCGACGGCGAGCGCCGCTTCGTCTTCGTCGAGGAGGGGCGCGGCCGCTACCGGCGCCAGCCGATCACCCCCGGCCCCGAGCGCGCCGGCCGCACCCTGATCCTCTCCGGTCTCGCCCCCGGCGAGCGCGTGGTGAGCGAGGGCAGCCTGCTCCTCGAATCCGTCCTCACCTCGCGCGCCTGATCCCGCGCTCTCCCGCTCCCCGCACCGATGTTCCGCGCCTTCACCTCCTACGCGCTGCGCAACCGCGTCGTCGTCCTCGCGGCGCTCGCCCTCTTCGCCGCCGCCGGCGTCGCCGCCTTCCGCCATCTGCCGGTCGAGGCCTATCCCGACGTCACCAACGTGCAGGTGCAGATCATCACCCTCTTCCCCGGGCACGCCGCCGAGGAGGTCGAGCAGCTCGTCACCATTCCGGTCGAGAACGAGATGAACGGCATCCCCAAGCGCGCCTCGATGCGCTCGATCTCGCTCTTCGGCCTCTCCGTCGTCACCATCGTCTTCGAGGACGACGCCGACTCCGTCTACGTGCGCAACCAGGCCTTCGAGCGCCTGCAGGCGGCGCAGCTGCCGCCCGGCGCCCAGCCCGGCCTGTCTCCCGACTCGACGCCGGTCGGCGAGATCTATCGCTACACGCTCGCCGCGCCGCCCGGCTTCTCTCTCCTCGAGCTCAAGGCGCTCGAGGATTGGGTGGTCGAGCGCAAGCTCCGCCAGGTGCCCGGCGTCGTCGACGTGGTGGGCTTCGGCGGCCCCACCAAGCAGTACCAGGTGCTGGTCGATCCGCTGAAGCTGAAGTCCTACGGCGTCTCGCTCAAGCAGGTGCTCGACGCCCTGGGGAGCGGCAACCGGAACGCCGGCGGCGCCTACATCGAGCACGGCAGCGAGATGTACGTGGTGCGCGGGATCGGCATGGTGAAGACGCTCGACGACATCGCGACGATCGCCGTCGCCGAGCACAACGGCACGCCGATCTTCATCCGCGACGTCGGGCGGGTGACCGAGGGCGCCGCTCTCCGGCTCGGCCGCGTCGGCAAGCTGCTCGGTATGGTGGCGATGGTGGCGGCGGAGCGCGGCTCCCCCGCCGCCGACGAGGACGACGTCGTGCAGGGCACGGTTCTACTGCGCAAGGGCGAGAACGCCCTCGAGGTGCTGGCGCGGGTGCGCGACAAGGTGGCGGAGATCGGAGCCGAGGACCTGCCGCCGGGGGTCCGCCTCATCCCCCACTACGACCGCACGCTCCTCATCGACCGCACCCTCCACACCGTGCGCAAGAACATGGCCGAGGGGATCGCGCTCGTCCTCCTCGTCCTCATCCTCTTCCTCGGCCTCGGCAACTGGCGCTCCGCCCTCATCGTCGCCGCCGTAGTGCCGCTCTCGCTCCTCGGCGCCTTCCTCCTCCTCGACCTCCGCGGCATCCCGGCCAACCTCATCTCGATGGGCGCCATCGACTTCGGCATCATCGTCGACTCGGCGGTGGTGGTGACCGAGAACCTGCTGCGCATCCTCGAGGAGCGCGGCGAGAAGGTGCGCTCGCTGGGCGCCGCGATCAGCCAGTCGGTCTCCGAGATGGGCAAGCCCATCCTCTTCTCGAAGGCGATCCTGCTCACCGCCTTCGTTCCCCTCTACACGCTGCAGCGGGTGGAGGGGAAGATCTTCCGGCCGATGGCGCTCACCCTCACCTTCGCCCTCCTCGCCGGCACGCTGCTCGCCATCTTCGTGGTGCCGACCCTCCTCTCCTTCGCCCTCAAGGGCCGTCGCGCCGGCGAGGCCTCGTGGCTGGTCAGCCGCCTGCAGCGCCTCTACGGCAGCTCCCTCGACCTCGCCCTGGCGCACCGCCGCCTGGCGCTCGTCCTCGCCGTGGCGCTCCTCGCCGGCGCCGCCGCCGTCGGTTCCTCCCTCGGCAGCGAGTTCCTCCCCAAGCTCGACGAGGGCTCGCTCTGGGTGCGGGTCAACATGCCGGGGTCGATCTCGCCGACCGAGGCGGACCGCGTCACCCGCGAGGTGCGCCGGCGCCTGGCGAGCTTCCCGGAGGTGAAGATCGTCGTCTCCCAACTCGGCCGTCCCGACGACGGCACCGACGTCAACGGCTTCGACACTGTCGAGCTCTTCGTCGACTTGAAGCCGCGCGACGAGTGGCGGACGGCGCCCGACCGCGAGGGCCTGTCGGCGGCGATCCGCCGCAACCTGCAGCAGATCCCGGGGATCGACCTCACCGTCTCGCAGGTGATCGAGGACAACGTCAACGAGGCGGTCTCGGGGATCAAGTCCGAGCTCTCGGTGAAGATCTTCGGCCACGATCCGGTCAAGCTGCAGGAGATCGCCGACCGCGTCGCCGAGATCCTGAAGACGGTGCCCGGCACCGCCGACGTCGCCGCCGAGCGGCTGCTCGGCCAGCCTCAGGTGCAGATCTCCGTCGACCGCCAGGCGGTCGCCCGCTCGGGGCTCACCGTCTCCGACGTCGAGTCGGTCATCGAGACGGCGCTGGGGGGCGCCGTCGCCACCCAGGTGCTCGACGGCGAGCGCACCTTCGACCTCATCGTCAAGATGGTGCCGACGGCGGTCTCCGACCTGGACGCCATCCGCGCCCTCCCCGTCCTCGGGCCGAACGGCGAGAAGCTGGTCTTGGGCTCGCTCGCCCGCGTCGAGGTGGCGCCGGGCTTCGCGCGCATCTTCCGCGAGGAGAACGCGCGGCGCACCGCGGTCAAGCTGTCGGTCGCCGGCCGCGACCTCGGCTCGCTGGTCGCCGAGGGCAAGCGGAAGGTCGCCGCCGCCCTCCACCTGCCGCCCGGCTATCGCCTGGAGTGGACGGGGGCCTTCGAGAACCAGCAGCGCGCCGTCAAGCGCCTGGAGGTGATCGTGCCGCTCACCCTGGTCGCCGTCTTCTTCCTCCTCTTCCTCGCCTTCGACTCGGCGCGGCTCGCCTTCCTCGTCCTCTTGAACGTCCCCTTCGCCGCCGTCGGCGGCATCCTCGCCCTGCCGGTCGCCAACCTGGCGCTCTCGGTCGCCGCCCTCGTCGGCTTCATCGCGCTCTTCGGCGTCGCGGTGCAGAATGGCGTCCTGATGGTCGAGCGCATCCGCGAGCTCCGCCACCAGGGGCGCGAGCTCGACGACGCGGTGCGCGAGGGGGCGATGACGCGCATGCGGGCGGTGGTGATGACGGCGATGATGGCGGCCCTCGGGCTCCTCCCGGCGGCTCTCTCCCACGCCGTCGGCGCCGAGACCTCGCGGCCGTTCGCGGTGGTCATCGTCGGCGGCCTGGTGACCTCGACCTTCCTCACCCTCTTCGTGCTGCCGCTCCTCTATCGCATCTTCGAGCGCGAGCCGGCGGAGGAGTGATGGACGGAGACCGCGGCATGCGCTACATCATCGCCATCATCCCTCCCGACCGTTACGACGCGGTGATCGACGGCCTCTCGGCGCACCACGTGCGCGGGGTGACGGTCTCCGAGGCCATGGGCTTCGGCCAGGAGCACGACCGCGCCCATCCCGACCACGCCGAGCGGCTGGGGATCGAGATGACCAAGAAGCTGCGACTGGAGATCGTCTGCCGCGGCGAGGAGGTCGAGGAGATCCTGCAGGCGCTCTACGACGCCGGCCACACCGGCCGGCGCGGCGACGGCAAGGTCTTCGTGCTGGCGATCGAGGAGGCGCTGCGCCTGAAGACCGGCGAGCGCGGCCTCGCGGCCCTCGGCCCCGACCACCCGCGAGAAGAGCCGCCCGAGGGTTGAGCTCGGGTGGCGGGTCGCCTCTCGCCGAGCGACGATTCATATACGCTTGCCGTGAGAGGGGAATCATGCCTGCAAGCGACAACGACGTGAGGTCGATCGACGGTCTCATCGCCGCGCTCTACGAGGTGATCTCGGGGCCCGCCGGGGAGCGCGACTGGGACCGCGAGCGCTCGCTCTTCGTCCCCGGTGCGCGGCTGGTGCCGAGCCGCTCGGTCATGGGGATGGCTGGGGGGATGGCCGGCGGGGCGATGGACCTCGAAACCTACATCTCGTCACGCGCGCCGTTCTTCGCCAGCCAGGCGATCTGGGAGGACGAGATCGGCCGCCAGGTCTTCGAGCTCGGCAGCTTCGCCCACGTGCTCAGCACCTACGCCCTGCGCCACAGCCCGGACGGGCCGCCGGTCCTCCGCGGCATCAACAGCATCCAGCTCTGGCACGACGGCAGCCGCTGGTGGGTGGTCTCCATGATGTGGGAGAACGAGCGGCCCGGCATCGTCCTGCCGGCCGAGCTGCTGCGATGAAGGCCGCGCGGCGACCGGCCGCCGAACGGAAACCGCGCGCGGCGCGGTAGAATCCCTCTCCGCCATGCTCCCCGCCCGCCACCGGAACGCCTTCGCCGCCGCCGTCGTCGCCGGGTTCATGACGCTCGCCGCGCTGCCGGCCGCGGCCGACTTCGGCGAGCAGCCGCCGGTCTCCTCGACACCGGCGAAGCCGCCGGCCGGTGCAGCCATCGGAGCCGCCGCGGCCTGCGACACCTCGTGCGCCGAAGGCTCGGTCGAGAGCTGCCGCTGCCTCTTCCAGCCCACCTTCGAGGGCGCCTGCAAGGCGGCCGACGCCATCTTCATCGCCGAGGTGACGGGCGCCGATCGCGCCAGCAGCAGCGACCTCTGGCGCTACACGCTGCGGGTCACCTGCGCCTGGAAGGGCGAGCTGGGGACGGCGGTCGCCGAGAGCGGCGTCAACGGCTGCCCGGCGATCCTCGAGAAGGGCAAGAGCTACCTCGTCTTCGCCTCGTGGAAGGGCGACCGCAAGGTCTACGAGATCGGCTCCTGCACCCGCACCGCCGACCTCTCGCACGCCGCCGACGACTTGAAGCGCCTCGGCGAGCCGCGCCACAAGGCCGCCGGCGCCCCGCGCTGAGCCCCCGCATTTAACGCCCAATTACCGCCTGTCTGTGCTAGGCTCCTCCCGCTCGGGAGGACTCTCCTCCCGCCTGGGAGACCCGCTGCCGCGCCGGTTCGGATCCGCTGCGGTCGCGGCCCAGCGGGGCCGACGGAGTGTTGACCTCCGCCGACCCCTAGCCACGCACAGGAGAACCAGTCCCATGCGCAGCCGCTCGGATCGTAACAGCCCGCACCCGACCCTCGACAACGCGACCCTCGACAACGTCTTCTCGACCGAGTACCTCGCGGAGCTCCGCGAGCGCGACGAGGTGCTGACCGCGGCGGAGGCCGAGTACGCCGGCCCCTGGCGGTGCGCACCGGCGGCGGCCACGGCGAAGGGGCCGGCGAAGCCGGGAGCCACCGCCGTCCTCCGCGACTGGGAGGACCCCGAGCGCGACCTGCCGGAGGGCGTCCTCTGGCACGAGGAGACGGCGCGGCTCCTCGCCATCGCCCTCCCCATCGCCGAGCGCGAGCCCCTCTTCCACCTCGACGACCGCGAGACCGCCGACGGCTTCCCCCTCGCCGCCGTCTTCGGCGAGCAGGGAGCGCAGGGCGCCGGCTGGCTGCGGCGCTACGAGCCGCGCCTCGCCGAGGCTCTCCACCTGCTCGAGGGCATCGTCCGCTCGCCGCGAGCGCTCGCCGATCTCCTCGAAGCCGCCGGACCGCTCGCCGTCGAGCAGGTCGGCAAGATCCTCGCCCGCCGCCTGGGAGCTGAGCCATCGCCGCGGCACGAGTGAGCGGTGGAAGGGGCTGGGCCGGCGCGTTTGCGCCTTGCCGTCGAAGCCGTTAACCTGATCTCACGGAAACAATGGACCGAGCGAGTGCGGCGGAGCGCCTCCGCCGCATCTGACCCGCGAGGAGAACGGTATGCCCGGAATGAGGAAGAGCGAGAGATCGAAGGCGTCTGGACAGGCGTTGGCTGTCGCCGGCGCCGCCCTTCTGATGGTGGCCGGCGCGGCGCACGGCGCGCGCGGCGCGGCGCCGCGCTGGACCGCCGTCGGCCCGGGCGGCGGGCCGGTCTACGGTCTCGTCGCGGCGCCGTCGGAGGCGAGCGTTCTCTACGGGCTGGGAGCGGGCCCGTCGTTCTTCCGCAGCGCCGACGGCGGCGGCTCGTGGCAGCTCCGCTCCTCCGGCACCCCGCTCCCCCGCTTCACGGTGCAGACGCCGGCCGTCGACCCAGCCGACGCCAGCCACGTCGTCGCCGCCTCCCTCGATCCCTCGACGGCCGACTTCCCTCCCGTCGGCGTCTACGAGAGCTTCGACGGCGGCGCCACCTGGCGGCCGGCCTCCGACGGTCTCGGCACGGATGCCCGCCACGTCCAGCAGCTCGTCTTCGACCCGCGCGACCCGACGGCGCTCTACGCGGCGACCAATGCGGGGATCTACGTCCGCCGGCTGCAGCAGCCGTGGAGCCTCGTCGGGCTCGGCAGCTCGCAGGTCTTCTCGCTCGCCTTCAATCCGGCGGCTCACCGCACCCTCCTCGCCGCCGCGGGTCCCGGCCCGACCGGCGGCATCTTCAAGAGCGTCGACGGCGGCGCCACCTGGGTGAGGAAGGCCGCCATCTTCCCGCCCCGGCAGATCTCCTATGACCCGCTCGATACCCGGCGCGTCTTCGCCACCGACGGCGGCGGGCTCTTCCGCAGCGTCGACGGCGGCGAGACCTGGGTGCGGCGGAGCATCCCCACCTCCGCCTTCGCCTTCGTCCTCGGCGAGGAGGCCGGAACGGTCTACCTGGCGACCATCGGCGGCGTCTACCGCAGCGCGGACGAGGGCGACCACTGGTCCGGCTTCGGCAACCGCCCGCAGGACTCGCTCTTCGCCATCCTGCGCGCTCCCGGCACCGGCGAGATCCTGCTCACCGCCGGCGACCGCGGCCTCTGGCGCTCCACCGACGGCGCCCAGTCGTGGACGCCGGCGAGCCTGGGGATCGCCATCCACACGCCGGTCGCCCTCACCGTTCTCAGCGACGCGGCGGGGACGGTCTACTTCTCCGACCTCGGCGTCTTCCGCAGCGGCGATCACGGCGCCAGCTGGAAGTCGGTCAACCAAGGGCTCGCGGCGAGCTCCGGGGTGAACCCGCCGCCGCTGCCGACGCCGCTCCTCGCCGCCTCGGCCGCTTCTCCGGCTGTGCTCTACGCCGGCAGCCCGGCCGGCATCGTCCACAGCGTCGATGGCGGCGGGCACTGGCGCGCCGCGCTCGAGCCGACGCCGCTCGGCACGGCGCTCAACGACGTCGTCGCCGATCCGACCACGCCGCGGACCGCCTATGCGATCTCCTACCCGACGCTGGGCCACGAGGACGACTGCCACGCTCTGAAGACCACCGACGGCGGCGATCACTGGCAATGCCTGCCGGTCGCCGCCCTCCAGCTGGTCGTCCATCCCAAGCATCCTCAGCAGCTCGCCGCCATCGACGGCAGCGTCCTGCGCAGCTTCGACGGTGGCGCCTCCTGGAGGGCGCTGGCTTCGTTCGACGAGAACCAGCTCCGCTCCCTCGCCTTCGATCCCCTCAACCCGAGCGTCCTCTATGTCGGCACCTTCGACGGTGTCTACGTGAGCCGCGACGGCGGCGTCTCGCTCGCCAAGCTCGGCACCGGGCTACCGAGCGCGGCCCACGTGGAGAGCATCCTCGTCGATCCGGCGAACTCCGCGGTCCTCTACGCCGGCGTCGTGCACCCCCTGGCCGGCGGTGACCTCGAGGGGGTCGGGGCCTTCCGCTCGACCGACCGCGGCGCCCACTGGCTGCCGCTCGCCGTCGGGCTGCCGCCCGAGTTCGACGGCCACCTCGCCCTCGACGCCAGGAACCACCTGCTCTACGCCGCGACGGCGGCCCACGGGCTCTACCGGCTGGCGCTCGGCGGGCGCTGAGCCGGGCTACTTCGGCGAATGAGCCAGCGCGGACCGCGCGGTCCGCGCTGGCCGGCGCCGCCGGAATGCCCCGGCGATGCCGGCTGTTAGCATGACCGGCCCTATGGATTCGATCACCGTCCGCGGCGCTCGCGAGCACAACCTCAAGAATCTCCACGTCACGATCCCCCGCAACCGCCTGGTCGTGGTGACCGGCGTCTCGGGGTCGGGCAAGTCGTCGCTCGCCTTCGACACCCTCTTCGCCGAGGGGCAGCGGCGCTACGTCGAGTCGCTCTCGTCGTACGCGCGGCAGTTCCTGCAGCAGATGGAGAAGCCGGACGTCGACTCGATCGAGGGGCTGTCGCCGGCGATCTCGATCGAGCAGAAGTCGGTGTCGAAGAACCCGCGCTCGACGGTCGGCACGGTGACCGAGATCCACGACTACCTGCGGCTGCTCTTCGCCTCGATCGGCACCCCCCACTGTCCGAGCTGCGGCTCGGTGATCCGCCCGCAGACCGTGCAGCAGATGGTCGACCGCGCCGGCGAGCTCCCCGCGGGGACGCGCCTCGTCCTCTACGCGCCGTTCGTCCGCGGCAAGAAGGGCGAGTACAAGAAGCAGCTGGCGCAGATGGTGCGCGAGGGTTTCCTCCGGGCGCGGATCGACGGCAAGATGGTCGAGCTGGCGGGCGACATCCCCGCCGTCGACAAGCAGAAGAAGCACTCGATCGACATCGTCATCGACCGCGTGGTGGTCAAACCCGGCGTCGAGAAGCGCCTGGCCGACTCGATCGAGACCGCGCTCAAGGTCGGCGGCGGCCTGGTGGTGCTCGCCCCCGAGGGCGCCGCCGAGGAGACCCTGTCGCAGAACTACTCCTGCGCCGAGTGCGGCACCAGCCTCTCCGAGATCACCCCCCGCCTCTTCTCCTTCAACAGCCCCTACGGCGCCTGCCCGACCTGCTCCGGGCTCGGCACGCTGATGGGCGTCGATCCGGAGAAGATCATCCCCGACCCCGAGCGCTCGATCGAGGCCGGCGCCGTGGCGCCCTGGCCGGAGGGCTCGCGCTCCTGGCGCCTGCGCATGGTCGAGACGCTCGCCAAGGCGATGGGCTTCTCGCTCTCGACACCCTGGCGCCAGCTCCCCGAGGCGGCGCGCGAGGTGCTGCTCCGCGGCAGCGGCGAGCGCGAGCTCACCTTCAAGCTCGAGGGCAAGCGCTCGAGCTACAAGTGGAAGGGGGCCTTCGAGGGCGTCATCCCGCTCCTCGAGCGGCGCTACAAGGACACCGACTCGACCTCGGTGCGCACGGAGATCGAGCGCTTCATGTCGGTCAGCTCCTGCCCCACCTGCGGCGGCCGGCGGCTGCGCCCCGAGGCCCTGGCGGTGAAGATCGCCGGCTTCGCCATCGACCAGCTCTCGGCGCTGCCGGTCTCCGAGCTTCGCCGCTTCACCACCGACCTGCCGCTCGACGCCCGCGAGCGCGCCATCGCCAGCAAGGTGGTGCAGGAGATCGACGACCGCCTGACCTTCCTCGACGACGTCGGCGTCGGCTATCTCACCCTCGAGCGCTCCTCGGCCACCCTCTCCGGCGGCGAGAGCCAGCGCATCCGCCTGGCGACGCAGATCGGCAGCAAGCTGATGGGCGTCCTCTACGTGCTCGACGAGCCGTCGATCGGCCTCCACCAGAGGGACAACGCGCGGCTCATCGCCACCCTCCAGGGGATGCGCGACCTCGGCAACTCGGTCCTCGTCGTCGAGCACGACGAGGAGACCATCCGCGCCGCCGACTGGGTGATCGACCTCGGCCCGGGCGCCGGCGTCCACGGCGGCGAGATCGTCGCCGAGGGGACGGCGGCCGAGATCACCGCCCACCCCACCTCGCTCACCGGCCGCTACCTGCGGGGCGACCTCGCGGTCGAGGTGCCGGCCGAGCGCAGGACCGGGAGAGACAAGCCGCTGGTGATCGAGGGCGCCCGCCAGAACAACCTCAAGGACCTCACGGTCGAGTTTCCGCTCGGCGTCTTCACCGTCGTCACCGGCGTCTCGGGATCGGGCAAGAGCACCCTCGTCAACGACATCCTCTACAAGGCGCTCGCCCGCCACTTCTACCGCGCCACCGAGCGCCCCGGCGAGCACCGCCGCATCCTCGGCCTGGAGCAGCTCGACAAGGTGATCGCCATCGATCAGAGCCCGATCGGCCGCACCCCGCGCTCCAACCCGGCGACCTACACCAACGTCTTCAACCCCATCCGCAACCTGATGGCGATGACCGCCGAGGCGCGCATGCGCGGCTACCAGGCCGGCCGCTTCAGCTTCAACGTCCCCGGCGGCCGCTGCGAGGCCTGCAAGGGCGACGGGCAGATCAAGATCGAGATGCACTTCCTGCCCGACATCTACGTCACCTGCGAGATCTGCGGCGGCCAGCGCTACGACCGCGAGACGCTCGCCGTGCGCTACAAGGGTCTGAACATCGCCGAGATCCTCAACCTCCCCGTTCGAGCAGGCGCGGGAGTTCTTCCGCAACATCCCGTCGATCGAGCGCATCCTGGAGACCCTCTGCGAGGTGGGGCTCGGCTACATCCGCCTCGGCCAGCCGGCGACGACGCTCTCCGGCGGCGAGGCGCAGCGCGTCAAGCTGTCGCGGGAGCTCTGCAAGCGCTCGACCGGCCGCACGCTCTATCTCCTCGACGAGCCGACCACCGGTCTCCATTTCGACGACGTCGGCAAGCTCCTCCGCCTCCTCCACCGGCTGGTCGAGCTCGGCAACACGGTGGTGGTGATCGAGCACAACCTGGACGTCATCAAGACCGCCGACTGGGTGATCGACCTCGGCCCCGAGGGTGGCGAGGCGGGCGGCCGGCTGCTCGTCGAAGGGACGCCGGAGGAGGTCGCCGCCTGCCCCGAGAGCCACACCGGCCAGTACCTCCGCGCCGTGCTTCCGCCGGCGCGCGCCGCCCGCGAGCGGGAGCCGCGCCCGCGCCGCCGCCGCAGCGCCTGACGCTACCTTTCCGATCGCCTTCGCCGGGCCACGGCGAAACCCGCGCCCGCCGCCGGGAGTAGACTCTTCGTATGCTGCGCGCCGACGCCAATCTCGCCGAAAAGCGCCGCATCCTCCAGCTCGAGACGCTCTACGACCTCGCCCTGGCGCTCCAGGGCCAGCGCGCCGAGCAGGAGCTCGTCGACGAGCTCCTCGAGCGCGTCTGCACGGTGCTCGACCCGGCGGCGGCGGTGGCGGTGACGCGCGACGCCTACGGCGGGCCGCGGGGGACGGCGACCGTCGGCTGGACCGAGTCGGCGCCCTCCGGCGCCGCGCTCCTCGCCTCGCCGCTGTGGCGCGAGCTGCTCACCGAGGGCCGCCTCCTCGCCCGCGCCAACGGCGAGCTCGCCGGCCGCCCCTACGGCGAGCTGCTGGCGACGCCGCTCGCCTATCGCGGCGTCTATCTCGGTTACGTCGCGGTGCTCGACAAGGAGGCGCGCGGCGACGCCGGCTCCGCCGCCTCGTCCTCCTTCAGCGCCGACGACCGTCGCTTCCTCGACTCCGTCGCCGCCCTCGCCGGCGTGGCGCTCGATCAGGCCCGCCAGGTCGAGCGCCTGGAGACCCAGCGCGAGCGGCTGGCCGAGGAGAACAAGGCGCTCAAGGGGCGGCTCTCCGACGAGATCGCCGGCCGCCGCATCGTCGCCACGGCGCCGCCCATGCGCCACGTCCTGGAGATCGTCGAGCGGGTGGCGCCGCGCAGCGTCAACGTCCTCGTGCGCGGCGAGAGCGGCACCGGCAAGGAGCTGATCGCCAAGCTGCTCCACCTGCTCTCCGGCCGCGAGGGGTCGCTCATCGCCCTCAACTGCGCCGCCCTCCCCGAGTCGCTCCTCGAGAGCGAGCTCTTCGGCATCGAGGGCGGCGTGGCGACCGGCGTCCACGCGCGGCCGGGAAAGTTCGAGCTCGCCGACGCCGGGACGCTCCTCCTCGACGAGATCGGCGACATGGACGTCTCGCTGCAGGTCAAGCTGCTGCGCGCGCTCCAGGAGCGCGAGGTGGTGCGGGTGGGCGGCCGGCAGCCGATCCCCGTCGACGTGCGCCTGGTCGCCGCCACCCACCAGGACCTCGAGGCGCTGGTCGCCGCCGGGCGGTTTCGCGAGGACCTCTACTACCGCTTGAAGGGGGTCGAGGTGGTGCTGCCGCCGCTCCGCGAGCGGCGCGGCGACATCCCCCACCTGGTGCGCGCTTTCCTCGAGGAGTTCTGCCGCCGCGAGGGCATCCCGGCACCCGTCTTCCGCGCCGACGCCCTTGCGGTGCTCATGGCCCACGACTTCCCGGGCAACGTCCGCGAGCTACAGAACCTCGTCGAGGGCTCGGTCTCGCTCGCCGACGCCGAGGTCGACGCCAGCCTCATCCGCTCGCTCGTCGGCGCCGCCGCGCAGACCTCCCCCGAGCCGTTCGACCTCGAGGCGATGGAGCGGCGCCACATCCAGCGCGTCCTGAAACTCACGGGCGGCAACAAGAGCGAGGCGGCGAAGATCCTCGGCGTCAACCGCAAGACCTTGCAGCGCAAGGGCTTCTGAGCCGCGGGCAGCTAGTCGTTGGCGGCGGCAGGCAGCCGGTAGGGCACCTCGACGAAGGAGAACCGCTCGGGCGGGAAGTCCCGCGTGTTGCGCGTCACCAGGCGCAGGCCGTGGTGGCGGGCGACCGCCGCCTGCAGCGCGTCCGGCATTTTCCAGCGCAGCTCCCGCCGCAGCCGCGCCGCGAGATCGGCGACCGGGCGGTCGATCGGCAGGGTTGGAAAACGGTCGAGGAGAGCCTCGGCGAGGCCGGCGTCGGCGACCGCGAAGCCGGCGAGCACCTCGGCGCGGGTGATCACCGACACCGCCGCCCGGCGGCGGTTGTCCTTCAGGTAGTCGGTGGCGGCGCGGATGCCGTTGAAGTGATCGATGAGGATGACCGAGTCGAGGAGGAGGCGGCTGCCTTCCATCAACCCTTCTCCTCGGCCCACTCCCCGCGCAGGCGGAGCTGGACCGCGAGCCCATCGTCCTCGCCCCGCAGGATGCCGGACGTCTCGTCGAGCAGACGATCGAGGGTCGGCAGGTCGGCCTCGCACTCCTCACGATAGCGGCGGATGGCGATGCGCACGAGCTGAGTCATGGAAACCTCCTCCTCCTCGGCCTTGCGGTCGAGCCAGTGCTTGTCTTCGGGGTCGAGGCTGATCAGCGTTCGGATCATTCGGGATCCCACCTGGATCACACCCGGATCACTCGGAGCGCTCGATCGATATCATCACGAACGAATGATATCACGGGAACCCCTGAACCCCTCTGAAAAAAGACAAGACGGAAGAGAGCCGCCTCACCTGACGCGAGGCGGCTCCCGAGGCTTCCCGCCGCAGGTCAGAGCCGCGCGATGGCGGCCTTCCGGGCCAGCTGCAGCACCTTGGCGTCGGGGTCGACGAGGAAAGTCTGCGGCTCGAAGGGGCAGGAGAAGGTCACCGTCGCCGACTCCCCGGCACCGAGGGTGATCGTCTGCCGTGCCTCCTGGTACTCGGCGCCCTTCTTCGGCTTGGCGGCGAAGCGCTCGCCGCGGATCGCGGCGACCTCGAGCGGCATCCTGCCGCTGCCGATGTTCTTGACCGCGACCGTCGCCTGCCAGCCGCCGCCCGGCAGGCGGCGCTTGCTGGCGCGCTCCAGCCGGTACTCCGGCACCACCACCTGGAAGTACCACTGCTGGACGAAGCGGTCGAAGGCCGCCGGGTCCGCCGCGAAGGGGCGCAGCGTCGCCACGAGGTCCTGCAGCACCGGGTAGTCCGGCCCGTCTTCGTACTTCGCCATGAAAGCCCGCAACCCGGCGAGCGCCCGCTCGCGCCCCATCTCCTGCGAGAGCATCCACATCACCCAGCCGCCCTTGTCGTAGGTGACCGTGGTGTCTCCCTGGCGGGCGCCGTTGATCTTCACCAGCGGCTTCTCGGCGTCGACGTGGCGGGAGTTGCCGTACTGCTCCTCGATCCGCTTGCAGAACTCGATGCGCGCCTCGAGACCGAGGACCTTGTCGGTGAGCAGGATGGTCGAGAAGTGCGCCATCCCCTCGGAGAGGATGTTGCCGCCGGGGCCCTCGCCGGGGGTGAGGATGTTGCCCCACCACTGGTGCGCGCTCTCGTGGGCGGTGACCAGGAAGACGGCGTTGGTCTTGACGTCGCTCTTGGTGAGGAAGCCGATCCCCTCCGAGAAGCTGATGTCGGTGGGGAAACCCTGGGCGTAGCCGGCGAGGTCGGGGAACTCGGAGAGCTTGAGCTGCCGCCAGGGGAAGGGGTGGAACCACTCCGCGTAATAGCGCCGCGCGGCGTCGAGGGCGCGCAGCATCTCCGGGACGTTCCCGGCGTGCGCCGGGTGGTAGAAGATCTCCGTGCCCTGGCCGCTCTTCGTCTGCCAGCGGCCGGCGATGACGTTGAAGAAGCGCACCGGGTGATCGCTCACCCAGAGCGCCGTCCGCCGGCCGCCCCTGACCTCGTCGCTGGCCAGCGTCCCCACCGAGTTGTAGGTGTAAGCGGCGGGTCCGCTCACCCGGATGCGGGTGGGGAAGGCATGGCTGCTGCCGAAGGCCGGCGGCGTCTTGCCGACGTAGAAGTCGTCGGTGTACTCCTTCGGCTCGTAGTCGTTCTCCTTCTTCTTGATGCCGATCTCCGGCACGTAGCCGACGACGGGGGTGAAGCTCGGCGAGAAGCTGGTCAGCACGACGCCGGAGGGGAGGATGAACTCCTCCATGCCGCCGCCGTTCTTGGTGCCGCCGCCCGGCAGCGTGCCCGTGCAGTCGAAGCCGACCTCGATCTCGTCGCCCGGCTTGAGCGGCGCCGGCGGTGTGAAGACGAACAGCGACGAGCGGTCCTCCGGCTTGTAGGGCTTGCCGGCGAAGGTCCAGGTGACGCTCTTCCAGTGCGGTCCGCCGGTCAGGGCGAAGCGCTCCAGCGGCACGTCGCGGTCGTTGATCAGCCGATAGCGGCCGCGGTCGTGGAACCAGTGCCGGCCGGGCTCCAGGGTGAGGTCGAGGTCGACCGCGGCGAGCGACGGCTGCGGCGCGTCCTTCCAGGTGCCCAGGTTCTGCTGCCAGTAATCCCGCTGCTTCTTCTCCATCTCGCCGCCCTGGAAGCCGTGGAACACGGCGAGCCCCAGGGCGATCATGGCGATGGCCGGCACCACGACGTAGGGGGCGAGGCCGAGCGCCAAGCGGCCGATGCGCCGTCCGGTCAGCCGCTCGGCGATCCCCATGGCGTCCGGCTGGCGGCGGCGGAAGGCGCGCACGGCGATCGCCCAGAAGAGCGCCGCGAGGCCGAGGGCGAGCAGACGGTTGAGCAGCAGTGCCCGGCGGTCGATCTCGAAGATGCCGAGGTCGCTCCAGCGCAGCGTGCTCCACATCATCCAGTTGCCGACCCAGTTCATCTTGCCGACGGCCTGCCGGTAGAGGGTGAGGGTGAGCACCCCCAGGGCCACGCCGTAGGTCAGGTAGCGCGAGCCGCCGAGCGCCTGGACCGCGGTGACGAAGGCGGTCCAGAGCAAGAAGGTGGGGAGGAGGAGGAGCCCCCAGACGAGCGCGAAGGGCCACAGCTCGATCCGCACCTGCCCCTGGATCAGCAGGGCGATCAGGCAGCCGACGAGCGTGGCGCCGACGACCGCGGCGCCCACCAGGCTGTTGGCGAGGGCCTTGCCGGCGAGGAGCGGCCCGCTCTCCGCCGGCGTCGAATAGAGGACCGGGCCGAAGCCTGTGGCCCGCTCCCGCTCGATCGATTCCGCGGTGTAGAAGAGCAGCAGCGTGCAGAGGAGGAAGGTGAGGGTGTTGAAGCAGCGCACCGCGAGGTTGCCCGGGGTGAGCAGCAGCTCGGTCTGGAAGGCGCCGAGGGCGAGCAGGTTGCTGCCCAGCGTCTGCAGCAGGATGAGGGGGATGAAGATGTAGAGGCCGAGCTGGCTCCACAGGGCGCGCGTCTCGGCGCGCGCCACCCACCAGGTGGAGCCCCAGAAGCCGGGCCGCTTCATCCTGCCGAGGTCGCCGATCGCCCGGCGTCCCGCCGGCGCGGCGGCGAGCGCCGCCGCCGCGCGATCCTGCCGCCGCCGCGAGCGCCGGCTCTCCCGCACCGTGCCGCCGCCCGCCCGCCGCGCGTAGTGACGCGCCGCGAAAACGATGCCGAGGACGCCCAGGGAGAGGAAGAGGAGCCGGTTGATGAGGAAGGTGACGTCGAACCCGATCGGCGTCTTGTTGAGGAAGTCGACCCCGCGGTCGAGCTTCAGCCAGGTTTCGTTCAGCCAGCGGAAGCCGGCGGCGTCGAAGACCATCAGCACGCGGTTGATCCGCGGGTCGAGCCAGGTCGGCGCCCAGTCCCAGAGGAAGAAGCCGTTGATGAGGAAGAGGGCGATGGGGAAGAGGAAGACGAGGATCGGGCGGCGGAAGCGCTCGCCGAGGTAGAAGGCGACGCCGATGAAGAAGATCAGCGTCGGCAGCGCGAAGGTGAGCGCCGGCCGCAGGTAGTTGGCGAGGAGGAACGGCCCGCGCACCTCGGCCGCCGCGGCGTTCGGCGCCACCTGGTACCAGAAGATCATCATCACGACGTGCAGGCCGAGGACGCCGGTGAAGGCGGTGAGGAGGGCGAGGAGCTTCCCCCACACGTACTCGGCTGGCTGGAGCGGCGTCGCGGCGATGATCTCCGCCACCCGCTGCTCGTCGTCCTCGATCACCGACATGCCGGCGGCGACGGAGACGAAGAAGCCGTAGATCAGCGACACCAGGAGGGTGAGGAGAAAGGCGATGTTGAACTCCGAGTTGAGCCACGCCTTCCTGCCGCCGACCGAGGAATCCCCCGAGCTGATCGACACGCTGCCCGTCGACATCGCCCAGCACATCAGGGCGACGATCACCACCAGCACCCAGAAGATCGGCCGCTTGAGGGTGTGGCGGAGGGTCATCCCGTAGACGGCGCGGAAGCGGTCGCCGCCGCGCCGGGGAGAGCTCGCTGTCGAGCTCACAGGGCGGCTCCGGCAGCGTCGGCGCCGGCGGAGGGCGGCGCGGCGACCGGCGGCGGCGCCTCGGGGCTCGCCGGCGCTGGCATGGCGGGTGCCCCCGCCGCCGCCTGCTCGGCGTCCTGCATGAGCAGGAGATAGGCGTCCTCGAGGGTCGCCGGCACCGGCTCGAAGCCCGCCGGCGGCTGTCCGGACGGCTCGTAGATGCGCACCCGGTTCTTCCCCTCGACGAGGATCGCCTGGGTGATCCGCCGCTCGCGCGCCAGCGCGTCGAGCTCGGAGCCGGCGACGCGGCCCTCGTAGACGTGGCCGGCGATCGCCGCGCGCGCCGCGCCGGGCGAGGTCTCGGCGACCAGCCGGCCCTTCCTGATGACGGCGAAGCGCGGGCAGAGGACAGCCACGTCCTCGACGATGTGGGTGGAGAGCAGCACGATGCGCTCCTCGGCGAGCTCCGCCAGGAGGCGATAGAAGCGCAGGCGCTCCTCCGGATCGAGGCCGGCGGTGGGCTCGTCGACGACGATCAGCCGCGGGTTGCCGGCGATCGCCTGGGCGATCCCCAGGCGCTGGCGCATGCCCCCCGAGTAGCCCTTCACCTTGCGCTTCGCCGCGGAGCCCAGGTTGACCCGCTCGAGGAGGTCGCGAGCGAGCGCCGCCAGGCCGCCCTTCCCCGGCGCCTCGATCCCCTTCAGCCGCAGCAGGTAGACCAGCATCGCCTCGCCGGTCAGGTGGGGGTAGAAGCCAAATTCCTGCGGCAGGTAGCCGAGACGGGTGCGCAGCTCGCGCGGCGACGCCAGGGTGTCGATGCCGTCCAGGCGCACCGAGCCGGAGGTCGGCTCGAGAAGGCCGGCGAGGATGCGCATCAGCGTCGTCTTGCCGGCGCCGTTCGGCCCCAGCAGGCCGAACATTCCCTGCGGCACGCCGAGGGTGATCCCCTGCAGCGCCGTCACGGGGCCGGGATAGATTTTGACGAGGTTCTGGATCTCGAGCATGGAGGTCTCCTGCGGCGGGAAGGTCCGCAGCGTGTAATACGCAGCAGTGAACCGTTGGTTACGGCCAACGGCGGGAGGCGATGGCAACCGGTCCTCCTTACGTTATCCTGGAGCGTCGCCGGCGGGATGGCCGGCGCGGAGATCAAGCCCCATGAGAGACCGGTTCGCCCTCTGCCTCGCCGCCCTCGCCCTCCTCGTCGCGCTCCCTGCCCAGGCGGCCGGGAACGCCACCCCCGCCACCGGCTCCGCCGAGGATGCGGCGGCCGCCAAGCCGGCCGCCGCGGCGGTTCCGGAGGCCTACGAGAAGGAGATCGCGGCCTGGCGCGCCACGCGCGAGGCGGGGCTCCGCAAGCCCGACGGCTGGCTGACGCTGATCGGCCTCTTCTGGCTGGAGGAGGGCGACAACCGCTTCGGCAGCGGCGCCGGCAACAAGGTGGTCTTCCCCGCCGGCTCGGCGCCGGAGGTGGCGGGAACCTTCACGCGGCATGGCAAGGAGGTCACCGTCGCGGCGGCCCCCGGCGCCGCGCTGACCCACGACGGCAAGCCGGTGACGACGCTCTCCCTGACGCCGGGCGCCGACGGCCGGCCGGTCGGCCTCGAGCTCGGCTCGCTGCGCTTCTTCATCATCGGGCGCGGCGACCGGCTGGGCGTGCGCGTCAAGGACACCAAGAGCACCACCCTGGCCGCCTTCCGCGGCCTCGACGACTACCCCATCCGGCCGGACTGGCGCGTCGAAGCCCGCTTCGAGCCAGCCGAGGCGTCGCGCAAGATCCCCATCGTCAACATCCTGGGGCAGATCGAGGACACCCCCTCGCCGGGGACGGTGGTCTTCGAGAAGGACGGCAAGACCTACCGGATCGACGCCCTGAGCGGCGGCGACGACGGCTCTCTCTTTCTCATCTTCGGCGACCAGACCAACGGCCGCGACACCTACGGCGCCGGCCGCTTCCTCGACGCCGACGCGCCCAAGGGCGGCCACCTGGTGGTCGATTTCAACAAGGCCTACAACCCGCCCTGCGCCTTCACCTCCTTCGCCACCTGCCCGCTGCCGCCGAAGCAGAACAAGCTGGCGATCGCCGTCGAAGCCGGCGAGAGAAAGTACGGCGACGGGCACGACGCCTGGTAGATCAGGCGAAGCGCCGACGGCAGAGCGGAATCTCGGCCACGAGCGCGGAAACTTTCAAAGTTCCCTCTGCCAAAACGATCGGAGCGAGGGAATTTTTGATTTTCCCTCGCTCCAAGCGAAGAATGAGAGGGAAATTCCGATTTTCCTCCGCTCCGGCCGCCGCGGCGAAGGGAAAATTCAAAATTCCCGCGCTACAAACGCTTTGGGCGAGGGAATTTTTGATTTTCCCGACGGCCTGAAGAGCCTCCACCTCACCGCGCGCGAGGAGAGCGACCTCGTCGAGTTCCTCAAGTCGCTCTAGAGCGGCCTCGCTTTCGCATCAGGGGCGGATCTCCACGGTGACGCCGTTGGGGACGAGGCGCCAGATCTCCTCGATCTCGGCGTCGGTGACCGCCATGCAGCCGCGGGTCCAGTCGCGGACGCGATGGGCGCCGCCGAGCCAGCCGTAGCCGTTGGGCAGGCCGTGGATCATGATGTCGCCGCCGGGCTCGACACCCTGCTTGCGGGCGCGCGCCCGGTCGGCGGCGTTGGGATACGAGACGTGGAGCGCGCGGTGGAAGGCGCTCCCCGCGTTGCGGCTGTCGATCGAGTAGATCCCCTCGGGGACGAGATCGTCGCCCTGGCGGGTCTTCGCGCCGGCACCGCCGCGGCCGAGGGCCACCCGATAGACCTTGAGGACGCGGCCGCCGCGCAGCAGGCTGAGCCGATGCGCGGCCTTTTCGACCAGCACCCGGTCGGCGGGGCCCTCCACACGAGATGCTGCCGGCGGGCTCGCCGCCGCGGATGCGAGCGGTGCGGCGAGAACGAAGGCGAAGAGCGCCATGAGCAGGAGAAGGGGGGAACGGCGGACGAGCGCACCCGAGGCGCTCGGTGAGGAGACCGGCTGGCGCGGCGCCCGAGGTTCCACGGCGCAATCTTAGCTCGGAGTGTCGATCCCTCGATGCCCGCCCGCTCCGCCCCGTGCCCCTACCTCGCCGGCGTCGCCTCCTCGCCCGAGCTGCGCAGGATGGGGAAGGGGTTGATCGGCGTCCCCTTCCACCACTGCTTCTCCGCCGTCAGGCGGGTGATCTCGAAGTGGAGGTGCGGCGTGTCGGGGGGAGCGTCGCCGGTGGTGCCGACGTAGCCGAGGAGCTGGCCGCGGCGGATCCTGTCTCCCTGCTTCAACCCCTCGGCGTAGTGATCCAGGTGCGCGTAGTAGTAGATGTAGTCGGTCGAGGGATCGAGCTGGTAGATGGTCAGGCCGCCGCGCACGCTGGTGAAGAGCTTGGCGATCGAGCCGTCCTCGACGGCGAGAATCGGCGTGTCGCGCGGCGCCAGGATATCGATGGCGTTGTGCAGCCGGCCGCCCGAGCGGCCGTCGGTGTAGGAGTCGACCAGGCTCTGCCGCCGCACCCCCTGCACCGGGATGAGCAGCTGGCGCCGCGTGAGGTTCTGGAAATCGTCGGGTCCGGGCGCCGGAACGGCGGCGGAATTGCCGGACGGCGCGGCGCTGGGCGGCTCCACGGGTGGAGACGGCGAGGGGAGAGGGTTCGCCGGCTCTGCCGCCGGCGGTGCCACGACGGCGCCCGGCGGGCTCGACGGGATCTCGGCGCCGCGCCGCCCGGCGCCGTAGAACCAGACGATGAGGAGGACCGTCGCCGCGCCGAGCGCGAAGCCGCCGAGAGCCGCGAAGCCGACCGGACGCCTCGGGCGCTCCG
Source organism: uncultured Acidobacteriota bacterium (assembly GCA_963755825.1). GTDB lineage: Bacteria > Acidobacteriota > Thermoanaerobaculia > Multivoradales > UBA5704 > DATBQN01. The sequence continues at coordinate 1,399,176 of CAVWLA010000003.1, forward strand.
GCTCGGGGCTCATGGCTCGAAGACGACCTGGGTCCCCGGCCGCACCATGGCGGCGACCGCCTGGGCGTCCCAGTTGGTCATCCGCACGCAGCCGTGCGAGGTGGTCTTGCCGATCAGGCTCGGCTCGGGCGTGCCGTGGATGCCGTAGTGCTCCTTGGAGAGGTCGATCCACACCACACCTACCGGGTTGTTGGGGCCCGCCGGCACCGTCGCCTTGGTGTCGGTCGCCTTGGCGTCCCAGAAGAGCTTGGGGTTGTAGTGGAAGACCGGGGCGCGGGAGACGCCGTTGACCTTCCAGGTCCCCAGCGGCAGCGGATCGTGCTCGCTCCCCGAGGTGACCGGAGCGAAGTAGACGACGTCGTCGCCGTGCTCGACGGAGAGCGACGAGCGCGACTTCGAGACGACGATCCGCAGGTCGGCCGGCAAGTTGCCGCGGTCGGGCAGCGGCTGGTCGCGCGTCCACGGCGTGAAGGGCGGCACGTTGGGCACGCGGATGGTCACGCCGGCGGCGGCGAAATCGACCCCGCGGTTGAGCGACTGGAGGAACTGCGGCGTGCAGTGAAACTTCTCGGCGAGGAGCTCGAGCGGCGAGGAGTAGGAGAGCGCCGGCAGCTTCGCCTGGTCCTCGAGGCTGTGCGGGATCTGCGGCAGGAAGGGGCCGGCGACGTCGGCGGCATCGATGGTGTAGAGGATCAACGTCTGCTGGCCCGCCGCGGCGACCAGGTTCTGCCAGGTCGCCGCGTCGACCGCCGCGGAGACCGGCAGCGCGTGCGCCGACTGGAAGGCCGCCAGCGCCCGCTTGGTGTTCGAGCCGCCCTTGCCGTCGATCGCGCCGGGCGAAAAGCTGGCGCGGTCGAGGAGGATCTGCAGGTCGGCGAGCGACTTGGGGTTGGCGGGCGGCAGGTTGGCGGCCGGCGGCGGCTGAACCGGTGCCGCAGCGGGCGGATTCGGGCTCGCCGGCGGCTGAGCTCCCGGCGGCACCGGAGCCTGCGCTGCCGGCTGCGCTGGCGGCACCGGCGCCTGCGCCGGACGGAGGACGGGAGCGCCCTGCGCGGCGAGCGCGAAGGGCGCGGCGAAAAGGAGTAAGGCGAACGCGGCGGATCGCAGGATCATGCGGGTCTCCAGGCTCCGAGCCTCGCCCGAGCCATCAGGTTGCGCGAGCCGGACGGCGCGCCCCGCTCGCCGCCTGGACGGTGCAACTCCCGAGCCAGAGAGCGTCGGAACCTACTCCGGCTGGATGACGACGCGCCGATAGGGCTCCTCGCCCCGGCTCGTCGAGACCAGCCCCTCGCGGCTCGCCATCTCGTGCTGCAGGCGGCGCAGGAGGTTGTTGCGGGGGGCGAGCTCGATCGGCCGGCCGTCCTGGCGGACCTCGGCGATCGCCTCCTCGGCCTCGCGAAGCGCCGCCTCGTCGCCGGCGAGGGCGTCGCCGACGCCGAAGACGGCGCGCACCAGGCTCTCGAGCTGGGTGACGGTGTTGCTCTTGGCGACGTGGATCGGCACGCCGCGCGCCGCCGCGTCGCGCACCTTGTGGGGCTGGCGCCGCTCCTGGGACTTGAGCGTCACCATCAGGTCCGACTCGTCCGGGTCCTCGACCAGGTAGGCGGCGACGCGGTACTTGCGCAGCGCCCGCTCGAGCTTGGCGCGCGCCACGGCGTACGGAAAGATGCGGAGGGTCTTGCCGCCGGCGGGCGCTTTCCCGGCGGCGGGCGGCGACGGTGGCGCTTCGCCGGTGCGCCCCGTCCTCGCCGCCGGGTGGCGGATCTCCACGCCGTCGCCGGTGCGCACGCGGACCTCCGGGCGCGGCGGGATGTCGCGCAGGAAGCGGTCGACGACCTCGGCGACGTCGTGATGGACGGCGAGCGTGCTCTGGTCCTGGATCTCGATCAGCACGCCGAAGGTGGGCGGCGCCTTGCGCTCGAGGACGGTCTTCTGGGTGCCGCGCCGCCGCGCCTCGTCGTCCGAGAGGGTGACCGCGTGGACGCCGCCGACGAGGTCCGCAAGAGTGGGGTTCTGCAGCAGGTTGTCGAGGCTGTTGCCGTGCGCCGTGGCGATCAGCTGCACGCCGCGCTCGGCGATGGTGCGCGCCGCCAGCGCCTCGGCGGCGGTGCCGATCTCGTCGATGACGATCACCTCCGGCATGTGGTTCTCGACCGCCTCGATCATCACCGCGTGCTGGCAGTCGGGGGAGGCGACCTGCATGCGGCGGGCGCGGCCGATGCCGGGGTGCGGGATGTCGCCGTCGCCGGCGATCTCGTTCGAGGTGTCGACGACGATGACCCGCCGGCCGAGCTCGCCGGCGAGCGCCCGCGCCGCCTCGCGGAGGAGGGTGGTCTTGCCGACGCCGGGGCGGCCGAGGAGGAGGATCGACTCGCCGGCCTCGATGACGTCGCGCAGGATGTCGACCGTGCCGTAGACGGCGCGGCCGACGCGGCAGGTGAGGCCGACGATGTCGCCGACGCGGTTGCGCATGCCGGAGATGCGGTGGAGCGTGCGCTCGATCCCCGCCCGGTTGTCCCTGCCGAAGCGGCCGATGCGCTCGACGACGTGGGCGATGTCCTCGCGGCGGACCGGCTCGGCGGTGAGCTCCTCGCCGCGCTCCGGGTAGCGGGCCTCGGGGAGGCGCCCGAGGTCGAGGACGATCTCGATCAGTGGCTCGCCGCCGGCGCGCTCCGCGAGCGCCCGGCGGACGGCCGGCGGCAAGACGTCGAGCAGGGCCTCGAGGTCGTCGGTGATGTGCGGCGCGGGCGGTACGGGCATGGCTCCTCCTCCGCAGGCTATAACCTCCGGCGCCCGGCGGGATGTTTCTCGCCCGGCCGCAACCTTTCCGCCGCCGCCGGCGTAGGGGGAATTCCAGAGGAGACACCCATGCCACGCGCCGCACTCCGCACCCTCGCCTTCGTCCTCGCCGCCGCCGCAGCAGCGCAGAGCGGCCGCGCCGCCACCCTCGAGGAGCGCTTCGAGCAACGCTACCCGCTCGCGGCCGGCGGCACCTTCGCCCTCGCGAACGTCAACGGCGACGTCGCCGTCGCCCCCTGGGACCGCCCCGAGGTGCGGGTGACCGCCGTCAAGCACGCCAAGGCGGCGACCGAGGCGCACGCCAAGGAGCTCCTCGCGGCGATCGAGATCCGCGTCGAGCGGAGCCCGGCCGAGGTCAGGGTCGAGACCCACAACCCATCGGCCATCGGCGGCTTCTTCGACTGGCTCGCCGGCAGCGGCAGCGAGACCTCGGTCACCTACCGCGTCGACGTGCCGCGGAGCGTCCGCCTGCAGGTGGAGACCATCAACGGCGCCCTCGCCGTGCGCGGCACCGACGGCGCCGCCCACCTGAAGACGGTCAACGGCGCCCTGCAGGCGAACGACGTCCACGGGCCGCTCGAGGCGGCGAGCGTCAACGGCTCGATCGAGGTCGGCGGCGCCACCGGCCGCGTCCACGCCAACACCACCAACGGCGAGATCGACGTGCGGCTGGCCGCCGTCGCGGCGGGCGAGGAGACGCGCATCGCGAGCACCAACGGCGGCGTCACCGTCCACCTGCCGGCGGGCGCCCGCGCCTCGCTCGACGCGCGCACCGTCAACGGCGAGGTGGAGAGCCCGCTGCCGCGCGCCGCGAGCAGCCACGGCGGCCGCCATCTCGTCGGCGACTTGAACGGCGGCGGCGGCAAGATCGAGATCTCGACGACCAACGGCGGTATCCACATCGAGCAGCCCGGCCGCTGACGGGCCAGCGGCGCGCCGGCCCGCCGCGCCGCCTGTGAGAGAATCGACGCTCCGTCGAAAGGAGAGCGGGCCTGCGCAGAGTCGGAGTCTTCGGTTGGGGGATGGTCGCCCCGCGGTCGCCCAACGTCGAGGCCTTCGCCGCCAATCTCGCCGGCGCCGAGAGCTGGCTCGAGCCCTTCAACGGCTACGGCCCCGATAACTTCCTGGTCGGCAAGCCGGCGTTCTCCTTCGCCGACTACCGGCCGTGGATCGACGCGCGCTTCCCCCCCAACCGCTTCCGCCAGCTGGCGGAGAAGATGGCCGAGCCGACGCTCTACGCGATCGGCGCCTTCGTCCAGGCGCTGGCGCAGAACCCGGGGATCGGCGACGAGCTGACGCGGCTGGGCACCGCGGCGCGCGTCTACATCGGCTCCGGCCTCGGCAGCATCGGCACCATCGCCGACGCCGCTCTCACCCTCGACCGCGCGCAGCGCCGCTGGGACCGCTTCTGGGGCGAGCGCAGCCCCGAGCTCGGCACGCCGGTCGACGGCGCGCCGGCGGACCCGGAGGCGGTGACGAGCGACGAGAGGGAGGACGCCGAGCGCGCCTGGTGGCGCTTCTGGGCGGAGCGCTCGCCCGACCTGCGGCGCTATCTCGCGGAGCTCGCGGCCATCGAGTCGCTCGCCGTCGACGGCGAGGTCGAGAGCGGCAAGATGTCGGCGATGAAGGAGCGCCAGCGTGGCCAGGCACGCCTGCAGGAGCGCTGGAAAGCGCCGCTGCCGCCCTGGCGTGCGGTCTCCGCCGACGTCGTCTGGAACATCCAGAACACCCCCGCCTCGCAGGTCTCGATGCTCGGCCGCATCACTGGATTGGCGTTCGCCCCGGTCGCCGCCTGCTCGACCTTCGGCGTGGCGCTGAAGCTCGCCATGGACGCCATCGACCGCGGCGAAGCGAAGGCGGTGGTGGTGGGGGCGACCGACCCTCCCCCCCATCCGATCACCGTCAGCGGCTTCTACAACGCGCGGGTGATCTCCAACGACGGGGCGATCTCGAAGCCGCTCACCGGTCTGCGCGGCACCCACGTGTCGGGCGGCGCGGTGCTGTGGATCGTCGGCGACCTCGAGCACATGCGCGAGCGCGGCTTCCGGCCGCTCGGCATGGAGCCGCTCGCGGTCGGCGTCTCGGCCGACGCCGACCACATCATCACCCCTTCAGTGACCGGGCCGGCATCGGCGATTCGCGAGGCGCTCGCGGCGGCCGCCGTCGAGCCGCGCGAGGTCACCGGCTGGGACCTCCACGCCACCGCGACGCCCGGCGACTACAGCGAGGTCGAGACCTTTCGCGGCGTCCTGCCGGCGAGCGTCCTGGCGACCGCTCGCAAGGGGACCTTCGGTCATGGGATGGGAGCGGGGGGAGGCTGGGAGCTCACCGCCCAGTACCTCGGCTACGAGCGCGGCAGCCTCTTCCCGACGCCGCTGGCGCGCGCGGAGCTCAACCCGGAGATCGCGGCCGTCCACGACCTCTTCGTCTTCGACGAGCCGTGCGCCGCGCCGAGCGGCCCGGCCGCCAAGCTCTCGATGGGGATCGGCGGCATCAACGCCTGCGTCGTCTCGCGCCCCTGGCGCCAGCTTCCCTAGACCGCATCGATCGCCGCCGGAGGCGGAGCTGCCGGCGGCCTACCAGCGGCCGCCGCCGCCACCCATGCCGCCCCGCCCCTCGCGCCGGCTGCCCATGCCGCCGCCACCGCCGCCGCCTTCCGGCCGGTTCTCGCGCGGGCGCGCCTCGTTGACGTTCAGCTTGCGGCCCTTGAGATCCCTGCCGTTCAGGCCGCTGATCGCCGCCTCCGCCTCCGCCCGATCCGGCATCTCGAGGAATCCGAAGCCCTTCGACTCGCCGGTCACGCGGTCCTTGATCACGGTGCAGGAGCTGACCTGGCCGAACTCCTCGAACGCCTCCTTGAGCTCGTCTTCGGTGAGGCGGTATGAGAGGTTGCCTACGTAAAGATTCATCCGGTTCTCCTTTGAGCTGCGGTCCGGCCAGATCCGTTTGCAAAAGCTTTGCCTGACCCTCAGGAAGGCGGCCAACGCCAGGCGGCGTGCTACGATTTCTGCATGTCGCTCCTCGATCGCCTGTTGGGCCACACCGCCGGAGCCGGCGCCGGCAGGGGCTCCGAAGGCGAGACCGAGACGGTGCGCAAGATCGTCCGCGAGCTGGACGCCCTGCCGCGCGATCGCGCCCGCTGGGTGGCGGCCTTCGCCTTCATCCTCTCGCGCGTCGCCAACGCCGACCTGGTCATCACCGACGCCGAGACGCGCGCCATGGAGCGCATCCTCGTCGACCAGGCGGCGCTCCCCGAGGAGCAGGCGGTCCTCGCGGTGCAGATCGCGAAGAGCCAGAACCGCCTCGTCGGCGGCACCGAGAACTTCCTCGTCACCCGCGAGTTCAAGGAGATCGCCAGCCGCGAGGAGCGGCTGCAGCTCCTCTCCTGCCTCTTCGCGGTCGCCGCGGCCGACGGCTCGATCTCGAGCGCCGAGGAGACGGCGATCCGCCAGATCGCGAGCGAGCTCACCCTCACCCCCGCCGAGTTCGACGCCGCCCGCGCGCCCTACTCGGCGCAGCGCGAGATCCTCCGCGGTCTCGCGCGTTGATCGCTCCCCCATCGGCGGCGGCCGGCGCGCTGCGCTATGCTCTCGCCCCGCGGCCGAATGTGCGCCGCGGCGCCGATTCCCTTCCCGAGCACTCTCCCTTCGAGCCTGACGATCGAACCGTAAGCGAGGCTGACCATGGTTCCTGAGCGCAATGCCGGTGGATGCTTCTTGCGCGCGCTGCTCGCCGCCGCTCTCGCGGTCGTCGCCATCGCGGCGGTGACCACCTTCTGGCTGGGCAGCGCGCCCAGCCTCGAGATCCGGCCGGCGGCCAAGGGGATCGGCCGCCACACGCCGGTCGTCGTCGCGCTCGGCGACACCGGCCACGTCGAGAAGGTGCGCGTCGAGCTGGTGCAGGGGATGGACGTGACACCGGTCGGCGAGAAGAGCTTCGCCACCCATCCCGCCTGGCAGTTCTGGCGCCAGGCGGCGCCGGGCGAGCTCACCGTCGACGTCGGCCGCGACACCGTCAAGGGGCTGCGCAGCGGCGAGGCGACGGTGCGGGCGACGGCGGAGCGGGCGGGGAGCTGGCTGCGCCGGCCGGACCCGGTGATCGCCGAGGTGAAGCTGCCGGTGCGCCTGGCGCCGCCGGCGCTCTCGGTGGTCTCGAGCCAGCACTACGTGGCGCAGGGCGGCTGCGAGGTGGTCGTCTACCGCGTCGGCGACGGCGCCGTCGCCGACGGCGTGCGCTCGGGCCGCTGGACCTTCCCCGGCTACCCGCTGCCGGGCGCCGCCGACGCGCACCAGCGCTTCGCCTTCTACGCCGTGCCCTGGGACACCGGCGACGCCTCGGCGGTGAAGCTCTTCGCCGTCGACGACGTCGGCAACGAGGCGACGGCCTCCTTCGTCGACCAGTTCTTCCCCAAGCCGATCAAGGTCGACACCATCCAGCTCACCGACGCCTTCCTGAACAAGGTCGTGCCGGAGATCATGGGCGAGACCCCCGGCGTGCGCGACCAGGGCGATCTGCTCAAGAACTTCCTCGAGATCAACGGCAACCTGCGCCAGAGAGAGGCCAAGGAGCTGCAGGACCTGGCCGCGAAGTCGAGCCCCTCCTTCCTCTGGTCGCAGCCCTTCCTGCCGATGCGCAACGCCAAGATCACCGCCGCCTTCGCGCAGCGCCGCACCTACGTCTACCAGGGCAAGCCCGTCGATCAGCAGACCCACCTCGGCTTCGACATGGCCTCGGTGCAGCGCGACGCGGTGCCGGCCTCGAACCGCGGCGTCGTCGTCCTCGCCCGCTTCTTCGGCATCTACGGCAACGCCGTCGTCATCGACCACGGCTACGGCCTGATGAGCCTCTACGGCCACCTCTCCGCGATCGGCGTCAAGGAGGGTCAGACCGTCGAGCGCAACCAAACCCTCGGCCGCTCCGGCCAGACCGGCCTCGCCGGCGGCGACCACCTCCACTTCACCCTCCTCCTCGACGGCCTGCCGGTCAACCCGGTCGAATGGTGGGATCCGCACTGGATCCGCGACCGCATCGCGAGGAAGCTGGGGGCGGGGTTCAAGTACAGCGCGTAGGGCGGAGTCGAAACGAAGACGGGATAGGGATTGCGGGCGCCGCCGGCCGCTACGCCTTCGCCTCGTACCAGCTCTTCCCCCAGCCGACGTCGACCTTCAGGGGAACCTGGAGCTCGGCGGCGCCTTCCATCTCCTCGCGGGCGAGGCGGGCGACGGCTTCGGCTTCGGCTTCGGGGACCTCGAAGACGAGCTCGTCGTGGACGGTCAGCAGGAGCTTGGCCTCGGGATGCTCGGCCGAGAGGCGGCGGTCGACGGCGATCATCGCCATCTTCAGGAGGTCGGCGGCGGTGCCCTGGATGCGGGCGTTGATCGCCATGCGGCGGGCGTTCTCGCGCAGGTTGCGGTTCTTGCTCTGGATGTCGGGGAGCCAGCGGACGCGGCCGTAGAGCGTCTCGACCTTCCCCTCGCGCTCGGCGCTCGCCTGCGTCTCCTCGACGTAGCGGCGGACCCTCGGATAGCGGTCGAGGTAGGCGCGGATGAAGGCCTCCGCCTCCTTCTGCGGGATGCCGAGGTTCTGCGACAGGCCGAAGGCGCTCATGCCGTAGAGGATGCCGAAGTTGATCACCTTGGCGGCGCGGCGCTGATCCGGCGTCACCAGCGCCGGCGCGGCGTTGAAGACGGTCGCCGCGGTCGAGCGGTGGATGTCCTCGCCGGCGGCGAAGGCGGCGACGAGCGCCTGCTCGTCGGCGATGTGGGCGAGGATGCGGAGCTCGATCTGGCTGTAGTCGGCGACCAGCAGGACGCGGCCGGGCGGCGCCACGAAGGCGCGGCGGATGCGCTGGCCGAGCTCGGTGCGGATGGGGATGTTCTGCAGGTTGGGGTTGATCGAGGAGAGCCGCCCGGTCGCCGCCACCGCCTGCTGGAAGCGGGTGTGGAGGCGATGGTCCTCACCGACCAGCGTGGGGAGCGCGTCGACGTAGGTCGACTTGAGCTTGGTCAGCTCGCGCCAGCGCAGCAGCAGCTCGGCGATCGGGTAGCCGCGCGCCGCCAGCTCCTCGAGCGTCTCGGCGCCCGTCGAGTAGCTCCGCGTCTTCTGCGTCCGTTTGAGGACCGGATAGCCGAGCTTCTCGAAGAGCACGACGCCGAGCTGCTGCGGCGAGTTGAGGTTGAAGCGCTCGCCCGCGGCGCGGAAGATCTCCTCCTCGAGCTGGGCGATCTCCGTCGCCAGCTCGGCCGACATCTCGCTCAGGTAGTCGACGTCGAGGAGGATGCCGTTCTCCTCCATCTTGAGGAGCACCGGCACCAGCGGCAGCTCGATCTCCTCGTAGACCTTGGCGAGCGCGCCGCCGGCTTCGAGCTCGCGGCGGATCGCCGGCGCCATGGCGCGCGCCAGACCGATGCGCTCGCCGGCGTAGGCGGCGAGGCGCGGGTCGCCGGGCGCCGGCTCCTGGCCGTGATCCCAGCCCACCTCGCGCGGGGCGAGGGGCTTGCGGTCGAGGCGCTCGAGCGCCATCTCGTCCAGGGTGTGGCCGTGGACCGACGGCTTCAGCAGATAGGAGGCGAGCATGGCGTCGAAGAGTGCGGCGCGGCAGCCACCGTGCTCGGCGCAGAGGCGGAGCACCTCCTTGAGGTTGTGGCCGGCGAGGCGGATCGCCGGGTCGGCGATCCAGGCGTCGAGGGTCGCGAGCGCCGCCGCGGCGAGGCCGGGCCGGCGGAGGTCGGCGTAGACGATGGCGCCGTCGGCGTCGTCGCCCACCACCAGGCCGAGCGGCCGCTCCTCGCCGAGGGCGGCGGCGAACACCTCGCCGCCGAGGCCGGCGGTCGCCGCGCGCCAGTCCTCCGCGGTCGCCGCCTCGACCGCCGCGGCGAGCGGCTCGGCCGGCCCGCTGTCCGCCTTGATCTCGTCGGCGAGCGAGAAGAACTCGAGGCGGGTGTAGAGCTCGCGGAGCGCCTTGGGGTCGGGCGGATCGCGGCGCAGCGCCGCCGGGTCGAGCTCGATCGGCAGGTCGCAGTGGATGGTCGACAGCTCCTTCGAGAGGATCGCCTGCTCGCGATGGGCGAGGAGCCCTTCGCGGTAGCTCTTGCGGCCGACCTCGCCGGCGCGGTCGAGGAGCGCCTCGAGCGAGCCGTACTCGGCGATCAGCGCGCGGGCGCCCTTGTCGCCGATCCCCGGCACGCCGGGGATGTTGTCGATCGCGTCGCCCATCAGCGCCAGCACGTCGGGAACCTGCCGCGGCGGCACCCCGAAGTCCTCCTCGACGTCGGCCGGCCCCATCAGCTTGTTGCGGCCGGTGTGGTAGAGCGCGACGTGCGGCTCGACGAGCTGCATGAGGTCCTTGTCGGCGGAGACGATGACGACGTCGAAGCCGGCGTCGGCGGCCTTCCGGGCGAGCGTGCCGAGGACGTCGTCCGCCTCGTAGCGCTCGACCTGCAGCATGGGGATGCGCTGCGCGGCGAGGAACTCGCGGATCCAGGGGATCTGCGCCGCGAGATCCTCGGGCATCGGCGCGCGGTTGGCCTTGTACTCGGCGAAGCGCGCCGTCCGCACCCGCTCGCCACCGCCCTCGAGCGCCACGCCGACGAGCTCCGGGTCCTCCTCGCGGAGGAGCTTGCGCAGCATCGTCACGAAGCCGTAGACCGCGTTGGTCGGCTCGCCGCGCGAGTTCGACAGGTTGCGGATGGCGTAGAAGGCGCGGAAGATGTTCGAGTAGCCGTCGATCAGGAAGAGGCGCGGGCGGGGGGCGGCGAGGTCGGCCATGGCGGAGGGCATTCTATGGCTGGCACCGCTCTCGCAGCGCCGAATTGCCGCGACGACGGTCGTGCTGCGGCCGGCGGGCCGCGGAAAGGGAGGCAACGATGGCTGGGAGCATGGGGCTCATCTCGTGGGTCGTGCTCGGCCTGCTCGCCGGGCTGATGGCCAAGCTGCTGCTGCCGGGGCGGGACCCGGGCGGCTGCATCGTCACCGTCGTCCTCGGCGTCGTCGGCGCCCTGGTCGGCGGCTTCGTCGCCACCGCCCTCGGCTTCGGCGGCATCTCGGGCTTCGACTGGCGGAGCCTGGGGATCGCCATCCTCGGCTCGGTGCTGCTGCTGCTGGTCTGGAGGCTGATCACCGGCCGCCGGGTCTGACGCCGGCGGCGAGCGCCGGGGCGCCCTCAGCTCCGGCGGGCCTGGCTGATGAGATGGGCCGCCTCGGGGAGGATCAGCTCGCGCATCGCCAGATCGACCGCCTTGGGCGAGCCCGGCAGGAGGAAGATGGCGCGGCCGAAGGCCATGCCGGCGGCGGCGCGGGAGAGCATCGCCGCGGCGCCCACCTGGCGATAGGAGAGCATGCGGAAGAGCTCGCCGAAGCCCTCGACGACGCGCTCGAAGAGCGGCACGGCGGCCTCGGTGGTGAGGTCGCGCGGCGCGAAGCCGGTGCCGCCGGTGACCACCACGACGTCGATCCCCGGCGTCGCCAGGATCTGCCCCAGGGCGCGGCGGATGGCGGCGACGTCGTCGTGCACCAGGGTCGACATCTCGATGTGATGGCCGGCCTCGGCGGCCAGCCGGCGCACCAGGGCGCCGCTCTCGTCGTCCGCCGCGCCGCGGCTGTCGCTCACCGTGACGACGGCGAAGCCGAGGGTCTCCGGCGCCAGGCGGCGGTGCTCCTCGGCCGCGCTCACGGCCTGGACCTGCGGCGGATCCCGCGGCGAGTCGTCATCCTCGGCAGAGGCTAGCATGGCGACCCCTCGTCTTAGCTGGCAGCCGATTAGAATGGGCGCCCCATGCGCCGACCCCGAGGTCTCCCCTTCGCCCAGCGGCTCGGCTGGGCAGCCCTCGCCGCGCTCCTCCTCGCCGCCGCGGCGCCCGACCGCGCCGCCGAGCTGCGCTGGCGGGGCCTGGCCGAGCTGGAGAACGAGCGCCCCGGCGACGCCGAGGCGACCTTCGAGGCCCTCGCCAAGCTCGCCCCGGACGACCCCCTCCCCGCCGCCGACCTCGCCGTCGCGCTGCTGCGCCAGCTCAAGGGGGAGGCGGCGCTCGCCGCGATCGACCGCGCCATCGCGCTCGCCGGCGCACAGCCGTCTGGCCAGATCGGCGGCAAAGCGGCCGGCCGGGCCGACCTCTTCGCCATCCGCGCCGAGGTGCTCGCCTGGAGCGGCCGGGCGGACGACGCTCTCGCCGCCTACGAGCAGGCGCTGGCGGCGGCGCCGGACGATCCGGAGATCCTCTTCGCCGCCTATCGGCAAGCGAATGCCGGCGGCTCCGAGGCCGCCGGACCGACGGCGAGCCTCGCGGCGCGCGCCCTCGCCCGCCTCGCCGTGCTGCGTCCCGAGAACCTCGTCGTCCTCCTCCAGGCGGGCAACCGGGCGATCGCCGCCGGCGATCGCGCCGCCGCCACCGCCGCCTACCTGCGCATCCGCGAGATCCTCTGGGCGCCGCCGCCCGCCGCCGCGGCCGGGCTCGCCGAGGTGCTCGCGGCGCTCGAGCGCGGCGACACCGCGGCCGCCCGCCTCCCCGGCCGCCGGCTGGAGAACGTCCTCAAGGTGACCCCGATGTACCAGGGGAGCCAGCGCGAGCTCAACCGCAACATCCTCGGCCTGCCGGTCGTCCGCCTGCGCGACGAGCCGCCGGCGGCCGAATGGGGGCCGCCGGTCGCCGTCGCCTTCCGCGGCGAGCGCCTGGACGCCGCCGCCTCGGCCGGCGCCGGGCTCGCCCTCGCCGACTTCGACGGCGACGGCAAGCCCGACATCGCCCGCCTGCGCGCCGCCGCTCCGGCGAGCCCATCGAAACCGCAGCCGCCGATGCTCGAGGTCCGCCTGGCGGCGGCCGGCGGCCGCGCCGACCTCGTCGGCCCGGCGGCCGGGATCGAGAGCCTCCTCGCCGCCGACCTCGACAACGACGGCGCCATCGACCTCCTCGGCTACGGACCCGGCGGCTTCGCCTTCTGGAAAGGGGACGGCAAGGGCGGCTTCACCGCCGTGCCGGCGCTGGCGCCGGCGGCGGCAGCGGGAGCGCCCGGAGCCGGCGCCGTGAGCGCCTTCGCCGCCTTCGATTTCGACATCGACGGCGACCTCGATCTCGCCATGGCGGCGGCCGGGCGCGGCATCGAGCTCGCCCGCAACCCCGGCGGCAGCCTCGCCGAGGCGCCGCTCGAGGCGGTCGGTGGCAAGCCCTTCCCGCCGCTCCCCGGTCTCGCCGGCCACACCATCCACCAGCTCATCGCCAGCGACCTCGACCGCGACGGCGACCTCGACCTCCTCGCCGTCCACGACGGCGGCCTCACCTGGCTCGACAACCTGCGCCAGGGGCGCTTCGCCGACCGCACCGCCGCCGCCGGCCTCGACCGGGTGGGGCCGGCGCGCGCCGCGGTCGCCGCCGACCTCGACGACGACGGGCTCCCCGACCTCGCCGTCCTCGCCGCCGACGGCGGCTCGCTCTCCTTCTGGCACAACACCGGCGGCCGCTTCGCCCCCTGGCCGCTCACCGCGGCGCTCGCACCCGGCAGCCGCTTCTCCAGCCTGACCGCCTTCGACGCCGACAACGACGGCCGGCTCGACCTCGCCCTCGCCGGGGAGAGCGGCGTCGCCGTCCTCGGCCGTCGCGGCGACGGCTTCCTCCCCCTCATGGTCGAGGGCGCCCCGGCGCGGGCGACCGCCGTCGCCGCCGACGATCTCGACGGCGACGGCGCCGTCGACCTGGTCGTCGCCGGCCCCGCCGGCCTCCACCGGCTGAGCAACCTCGCCGGCAAGGGCAGCCACTGGCTGGCGGTCCGCCTGCGCGGCCTCTCGCAGGGGAACGGCAAGAACAACCTGGGCGGCATCGGGGCGACCGTCGAGGTGCGCTCCGGCAACGCCTACCAGCTTCGCGAGGTGACCTCGCCGGTCACCCACTTCGGCCTCGGCCGGCAGCCGAAGGCGGACGTCGTCCGCGTCGTCTGGGGCAACGGCGTGCCGCAGGACCGCCTCGCCGTCGCCGGCGACCAGACGATCGTCGAGCAGCAGGTGCTCAAGGGGAGCTGCCCCTTCCTCTATGCCTGGGACGGCGGCCGCATGCGCTTCGTCACCGATCTGCTGTGGAACGCGCCGCTCGGCCTGCCGGTCGCCCCCGGCGTCTACGCCCCCGCCGACCCCGGCGAGCTGGTGCGGGTCGACGGCGCCGTGGCGGAGCACGGCCGCTACCGCCTGGCGGTCACCGAGGAGCTGTGGGAGGCGGCCTACTTCGACCGCCTGCGGCTGTGGGTGGTCGACGCGCCGGCTGGCGTCGAGGTGGCGAGCAACCTGCGGGTGGTGCCGGGAGGGCCGCCCGGCCACCGCCCGGTCGCCGTCCTCGCCAGCCGCGGCCTGCGGCCGGTCGCCGCCGCCTGGGACGGGCTCGGCCGCGACGTCACCGACCGCGTGCGGCGGCGCGACGACGTCTACGCCGACGGCTACCGCCGCGGCCCCTATCAGGGCGTCGCCGCGCCGTGGACCTTCACCTTCGACCTCGGCGCGGCGCCGGCGCGGCCCATCCGCCTCCACCTGGACGGCTGGATCTTCCCCGCCGACGCCAGCCTGAACCTCGCCGCGGCGGGGCGCCGCGACCTCCCCCACCTGCCGCCGCGCCTCGAGGTGGAGACCGCCGCCGGCTGGCGGGTGCTGATGCCGGCGATGGGCCACCCGGCGGGGAAGACGAAGACGATGGTGGTCGACACGCCGCCGCTGCCGCCGGGCGCCCACCGGCTGCGCATCGTCACCTCCCTCTGGCTCTCCTGGGACCGCATCGCCTGGACCGACCGGCCGGACGACGGCGCGCCGGTGGTCCGCGCCCGCCTCGAGCCGGCGACCGCCGACCTCCACTTCCGCGGCTTCTCGCGCCTCGTCCGCCTGGCGCCGAATGCGCCGCACTCCTACGACTATGCCGCGGCGGCCCGCCAGTCGCCCTGGCTGCCGCTCCCCGGCCGCTACACCCGCTACGGCGACGTGCGCGAGCTGGTCGCCCGCGAGGACGACCGCTCGACCATCCTCGCGGCCGGCGACGAGATCACCCTCACCTTCGACGCCGGCGCCCTCGCCGACTCGCCCGCGGGGTTCCAGCGCACCGTGTTTCTGGAGAGCGTCGGCTGGGACAAGGACGCCGACCGCAACACCTGGCAGGCCGCACAGGTCGAGCCGCTGCCGTTCCGCGCCATGAGCGGCTATCCCGGCGCGGCCGGCGAGGCCTTCCCAAACACCATGCTTTTGCGCGACTATCAAAGGACCTGGCTCACCCGGCAGGTCGGCCCGGGAAGCCTCCGGCTCGGCCTCGGCGCCGCCTCAGGTGGCCGCGGGAAGTGAAAACGACCGATAATGCGGAAAAGCTCGCCGGAAAGACGCCGCGGCCTTGAGGGGTCAACTTCTGTCCCGCTTGCGGCGGATGGCTTCACCCTCAAGCAGTAGGACTTCTGCAACCTTGAGGTAGGGGGCGCGTAGGATAGAGCCGGAGACGAACCATGGACATTCAGCGCACTGGACAAGCCAAGAAGCGCCGCAACCGGCGGCTGATGATCGGTGGGGTCGCCGTGGTGGCGGTCGCCGTCATCTCCATCTTCCTCTCGGGCCTGAAGCCCGCCGCCCCCTCGGTACAGCGCGAGACGGTGTGGATCGACCAGGTCAAGCGCGGCGAGATGGACCGCTCGGTGCGCGGCCCCGGCACCCTCGTCGCCCTCGACGTGCGCTTCGTGCCGGCCCCCGTCGAGGGCCGCATCGAGCGCATCCCGGCCCTGCCGGGCGTCCGGGTGACCGCCAACACCGTCCTCATGACGATGTCGAACACCGAGGTCGAGCAGAACGCCGCCGAGGCCGTCGCCCAGCTGAACGCCGCCGAGGCCGACTACAAGGACCTGCAGGCGCGCATGAACAGCGACGTGCTCAACCAGCAGGCCTCCGCCGCCTCGGTCGAGTCGCAGTCGCAGCAGGCGAAGCTGCAGGCCGAGGCCGACGCGCAGCTCAACTCGGAAGGGCTGATCCCCAAGATCACCGCCCAGCTCTCGCACCTCAAATCCGAGCAGCTCATCCAGCAGGCCAAGATCGAGAAGGAGCGGGTGATCAGCAGCGAGAACTCGGCGGCGGCCCAGCTCGCCGCCGGCCGCGCTCACGTCGAGCAGAGCCGCTCGAACAACGAGCTGCGCCGCACCCAGCTCGACTCGCTGCAGGTCCGCGCCGGCATCGACGGCGTCCTCCAGGAGCTGCCGGTGCAGGTCGGCCAGCGGGTGACGCAGGGCACCCAGCTCGCCCGCGTCGCGCGGCCGGACACCCTCAAGGCCGAGCTGCGCATCCCGGAGACCCAGGCGAAGGACGTCAAGATCGGCCAGCGCGCCTCGATCGACACCCGCAACGGCATCGTCCCCGGCCATGTCATCCGCGTCGCCCCCTCGGTTCAGGACGGCACCGTCGTCGTCGACGCCGCGCTCGACGCGGCGCTGCCGGAGGGCGCCCGGGTCGACCTCTCGGTCGACGGCACGATCGAGATCGAGCGCCTGCCCGACGTCCTCTACGTCGGCCGGCCCGCCTACGGACAGCCGTCGAGCACGGTCGAGATGTTCAAGCTGATCGACGGCGGCAAGTCCGCGGCGCGGATTCCGGTCAAGCTCGGCCGCAGCTCGGTCAACACCATTGAAGTGGTCAGCGGCCTCAATCCCGGCGACCAGGTGATCCTCTCGGACACCTCGGCCTGGGACGGTCACGACATCATCAATCTCAAATAGGGGAGACAGGAGACAGAGATGAACGGGACGAACGGCAACGGCTCGCTGATCCACCTCGACGGCGTGACCAAAGTCTTCATGACCGACGAGGTCGAGACCCACGCCCTCTCGGGCATCCATCTGGAGATCAAGAACGGCGAGTACGTCTCGATCGCCGGCCCGTCGGGCTGCGGCAAGACCACCCTGCTGTCGATCCTCGGCCTGCTCGACACGCCGTCGGACGGCAAGTACTGGCTGAACGGCAAACAGGTCGCCGACCTCTCCTTCTCCGACCGGGCGCGCATCCGCAACAGGGAGATCGGCTTCATCTTCCAGGCCTTCAACCTGATCGGCGACCTGACCGTCTACGAGAACGTCGAGCTGCCGCTCACCTATCGCGGCATGCCTGCCGAGGAGCGCAAGGACCGCGTGCAGGAGGCGCTCGAGCGGGTCGGCATGTCCCACCGCATGAAGCACTACCCGTCGCAGCTCTCCGGCGGTCAGCAGCAGCGCGTCGCGGTCGCCCGCGCCGTCGTCGGCAAACCCTCGATCCTCCTCGCCGACGAGCCCACCGGCAACCTCGATTCGCGCAACGGCGAGGCGGTCATGGAGCTCCTCGACGAGCTGCACAAGGAGGGCGCCACGATCTGCATGGTCACCCACGACCCGCGCTTCGCGCGCTACGCCAGCCGCAACATCCACCTCTTCGACGGCCGCGTGGTCGAGGAAGAGGAGGGCATCCGCCGGCAGGTGGAGGCCAAGGAGCTCGAGGAGCGCGGCTTCGGCGTCGTCTAGGCGCGGCGTTCCAGAGCCCAGCGCAGAGGCCACCCCGCTCGCGGCTCAGGTCCTCGCGATGATCTCTCTCCGCCGCGAGCGCAGCCGATGATCCGCCTGCGCAACGTCGAGAAGCTCTACCGCACCGGGCCGGTGTCGACCTACGTCCTGCGGCGGATCGATCTCGACATCGAAGAGGGGGAGTTCGTCACTATCATGGGGCCTTCGGGAGCCGGGAAGACCACCCTGCTCTCGATCGTCGGCATGCTCGACGCCGCCTGGACGGGCGAATACCACTTCCTCGGTCACGCCGTCCACGAGATGAAGCCGAAGGCGCGGGCGCTGCTCAACAAGCAGCACATCGGCTTCGTCTTCCAGAGCTACCACCTGATCGACAGCCTGACCGTCTACGAGAACCTCGACCTGCCGCTCTCCTACCGCGACGTCAAGCGGTCCGAGCGGCAGGCGCTGGTCGCCGACGTGCTCGACCGCTTCCACATCGTCGGCAAGAAGGACCTCTTCCCGGCCCAGCTCTCCGGCGGCCAGCAGCAGCTCGTCGGCGTGGCGCGGGCGGTGATCGGCAACCCCAAGCTCCTCCTCGCCGACGAGCCCACCGGCAACCTCCACTCGAGCCAGTCGGAGGAGATCATGCAGCTCTTCAAGCACCTCAACGACCTCGGGACGACGATCATCCAGGTCACCCACTCCGAGAAGAACGCCACCTACGGCAACCGCGTCGTGCAGCTCCTCGACGGCTGGATCGCCGACCCGGCGGCCGGCAAGCCGGCCTAGCAGCCCCGCCTCCCTACTCGCCGTTCAGGTACTTCGCATACACCAGCTTGTCGTCGCCATCCCGGTAGAAGGCGGGGATGCGGGCGACCAGCGGATAGCCGCTGCGCTCGTAGAAGCGCTTGGTCGCGCTGTAGCTCTCCTGCGACGAGGTTTCGATGAGCAGCAGCCGGCCGCGGCGGCGGCGGACGTCGTCCTCGGCGTGGCGCAGGAGGGCGCGGCCGTGGCCGCCCTTCTGGCTCGCCGGGTCGACCGCGATCCAGTACAGATCGTAGGTGCCGTCGGTGAGCGGCGTCGGCCCATGGCACTCGTAGCCGACCACCCGGCCGTCCTCCTCGAGAACGTTCAAGAAGTAGTCGCCGCGGCCGGAGCCGGCGAGCCCCTCGTCGATGACCTCCATCGCCGTCTCAACCTCCTGCTGGGTGAAATTGCCGACCGCGGTGACGATCTCGAGCAGCCGGCCGCGGTCGCTGGGCTCGATCGGACGGATGGGCATGGGATGGATGCCTCCTTTGGTCATTGCGCAAAGAGTATAGCTGCACAGGTGGGCGTCCGACGCCGGGGCGGCGCCGGACCCACATGGTATATTTCCGCCCTCCGATCGAGGTTGCGACGAGTGGCGTGAGGCCGGCGCGGGCCTTCGACGACACGGTGAGATGCCATCCCGTATCCCCTCCATGCAAGCTGACGAGCAGGCCGGCGGCGGAGCGCGGCAGGCCGCCGCGCCGCTCGCCGCGCCAGGCGGCGACGCGCTCCCCGCGGCGCACCGCGCCCGCCTGGCGGAGAGCCGCCGCGCCCTCCTCGCCGCCATCGGCGAGACCGACGATCTCACCCTCATCCGCGGCGTCGGCAATCTCGGCGACGAGCTCATCGCCAGCGGCACCCGCCGTCTGCTCGCCGGCCGCCGCTGCCGCGAGATCGCCCTCCACGACGTGGCGAGCGCCGCGGGGGACACCGCGCTGCTCGCCGGCGGCGGCGCTTGGTGCCGCGCGTACCACGAGCTGATGCCGCGGGCGCTCGGGCTCGCCGAGGAGCGCTTCCGGCGCGTCGTCGTCCTCCCCTCGTCGTTCGATCCCGCGGTCGAAGAGGTGCGGACGGCGCTGGCGCGGAGCGCGCGGCGCGGCCTCACCACGGTCTTCGCTCGCGAGGCGGTCTCCTTCGCCGCCATCCGCGGCCTCTGTGCCGCCGGCCTGGCGCACGACGCCGCCTTCTTCGCCGACCTCGCGGCCTACCGCGACGCGATCGCGGGAGGGGGCAGCGGCACGCTCCTCGCCTACCGCCTCGACCGCGAGGCCCGCGGCGAGGCGCCGCCGGCGGGGAACCGCGACATCTCGACCGCCTGCTCGTCGCTCGACGAGTGGCTGTGGACCATCGCCCGTCACGCCGAGGTGGAGACCGATCGCGCCCACGTGATGATCGCCGCCGCCCTCCTCGGCAAGCGGGTGCGCTTCCGTCCCTCGGCGTACCACAAGCTGCCGGCGCTCGCCGCCTGGGCCCTCGCCGACTTCGACGTCGCCGAGAAGCCGCCGCGGACCGGCGATCTCGGCGGCCTGACCGCACCCGGCCGCCGCCCCACCCGATCGCCGAGCTCGCCTGCCGAGCGCGAGCCGGCGCGCGATGCCGCCGCCGATCCGCTCGCCGACCTCCGCCGGCGCCTCGCCGCCCATGGCGAGCGCTCGCGCGCGGCGCTCGCCAAGCCCGCGGGCGGCCCGCCGCGCCTCACCATCGCCGTCCTCTCGCGCGACCGCGGCGAGCTCGCCGCCAACTGCCTGGCGTCGCTCGAGCGCGCCGTCGCCACCCCCTACCGGCTGCTGGTGATCGACAACGCCTCGCGGCCGGAGGAGGCCCGGCGGCTCGCCGCCGCCGTCGCCGCCCACCCCGGCGCCGAGCTCCTCCGCCTGGAGAGCAACCTCGGCTGCGCCGGCGGCCGCCAGCTCGCCGTCGAGCGCGCGGCGACCGAGTACCTGATGTTCTTGGACGACGACGCCGAAGTGTTCCCCGGCACCGTGGAGCACCTGGTCGCGGCGCTCGACGGCAACCCCGAGGCGCTCGCCGTCGGCGCCAACCTGGTGCTCCCCGACGGCACCGTGCAGCTCTGCGGCGGCACCTGGGAGGAGCGCGACGGCGTCCTCCACTTCGCGCCGCTGGGCAGAGACCTCCCCTTCGACGACCCGCGCCTCGGCGCCTCCGGCGCCTGCCGCTGGCTCGCCGGCGCGGCGATCGCTCTGCGCCGCGCGGCGCTCCTCGCCGCCCCCTTCGACCTCGCCATCGGCGGCTACTACGAGGACAACGAGTGGTTCTACCGGCAGCGCGACGGCGAGCCCGGCCGCTTCCGCCGCGCCGTCGAGGCGCTCGTCCTCCACCACCAGGAGCTGAAGAGCCGCGGCGATCTGGCGACGGCGCTACCCTTCCTCGCCTCGATCGCCGGCTTCTACCGCCGCCACGGCGAGGTCCTGGACGGCCTCTTCACCTTCGTGCCCGAGCTCACCACGGCCGACGGCCGCTGCGACGCCGGCGCCGGCCGGCTCTTCCTCGAGCTGCTCCTCGCCCGCGGTCCCGACTGGCTGCTCTTCGAGTGGACGAAGGGGAGCCTGGCGCCGCTCTTCGCCGGCGGCCTCCGCGGCAGGCAGGCGGCCGAGCTGGCCGAGCTCCGCCGGCAGCAGGCGGCGCTCGACGGCGAGCTGGGCGAGGCCCGCCGCCGCGCCGCCGCGCTCGCGGCCGCGCTCGAGGCGGCCCGCCGCGAGCGCACCGAGACGGCGCGGGCGCTCGAGCGCATCCACCGCTCGCGGCTGTGGCGGACGGCGGACCTCTACTGGTCGGCGCGGCGGACGCTGGCCGGCTGGCTCTCGCGGCGGCAGGCGGGGCGGCGCTGATGGCGAGCCGCCGCATCGTCCTCGCGCCGCCGCGGATCGACGGCCGCGCCGTCACCTTCGCCTGGCGGGTCGAGCCGGCGACGGAGCTCTATCGAGCGACGAGCTTCACCCTCCGGCTGCCGGCCGGGATGGCGGCGGCCGACGTCCCCGAGCGGCTCTGGTGGACGGTCGCGCTCCTCTGCCTCCACCCCCACTGGCCGCTGCTGCGCCCCTGCCGGGTCGAGCTGCCGGTCGCTCTCGACGCGGCGGAGATCGAATTCTGGCACCGCCTCCTCGCCGCCGAGGTGGCGACGCTGGAGGCGCACCGCGGCGACGACCCGAGCGCCGCCGCGGCCCTCGGCATCGAGATCGTCGTCGCCGGCACCGAGGGCCAGCCGGCGGCGCCTCTCGCGCTGCCGGCGCCGCTCGCCGAGTCGGGCCGCTGCGCGGCGGCCTTCAGCGGCGGCAAGGACAGCCTGCTGCAGGCGGCGCTCCTCTGCGAGCTGACCGAGCGGCCGCTCCTCGTCGCCACGACCTCGCCGATGCCGCCGCTCCACGACCACGAAACGCCGCGCCGCCGCCAGGTGCTGGCGGCGATGGCGGCGCGCCGCGCTGTCGAGCTGGTCGAGGTGGAGAGCGATCTCCGCGCCTGCTGGAAGAACGACTTTCCGCCCGCCGTCGGCTTCCAGGTGGCGGTCAACGAGCTGACCGACACCTTCCTCTACTTCGCCGCCCTCCTCGCCGTCGCCTTCCTGCGCGGCGCCACCCACCTCTTCCTCGCCAGCGAGGCCGAGCTGCAGGAGAGCGCCGAGGTCGGCGGACGCATCGTCCAGCACCCGCACGCGATGTACTCGGCCGCCACCCAGCGCGCCCTCTCGCAGCTCGTGGCGCCGCTCGGTTTCACCTACGGCTCGCTCAACTGGCCGCTCCCCTCCGGCCGCGTCCAGGAGCTGCTGTGGACCCGCTACCCCGACCTCGCCGATCTCCAGTATTCCTGCTGGCGGGTGGGCGCCGACGAGGCGGCCTGCAGCCGCTGCAGCCAGTGCCTGCGCGTCGCCATGGGCGCCCTCGCCGCCGGCGGCAACCCCGAGCGCATGGGCATCGACCTCGTGCGCCTGCTGCCGGCGATGGCGGACTGGGCACCCGATGCACCGGACGCCGCGGCCGCTCAGGGGCCGGACGCGAGCCCTCTCCTGCCGCGCGACGTCGTCCGCCGCGACCTCCATCGCGAAGCGGTGCGCAGCATCTCCCGCGTGCCGCCGCGGCGGGTCGCCGCGGCGATCGCCCGCGGCGGCTTCGGCCGCCTGCTGTCGAGCGACGGGCGGCGGGCCCTCGCCGCGTTTCGGCAGCTGCGCCGGCGGCTCGCGGCCTCCGGTCGCCCGGGCGCGCCGACCTACCGCGCCGGCTTCCTGCCGTTCATCGATCCGCTCCTCGCGACGCGCGCGGCGGCGATCTACGAACATCACTTCGCTGCCGAGGATCCGGCGCTCCACGCCGGGACGGTGGCGCGCAGCGACGCTCTCACGTGCTGGATCGCCGCGCCGCTCGCCCTCTCATGACGTCCTGACCGAGGACCCATATGCTCCGTGAGTTCGACTTCGATGAGGAAGAGATGGGGCCGCGGCGCAGCCTCATCCCCGATCCCGAGCCGCCCCTCTCGCCGCCGGTGCCGCGCCAGCCCGGCGAGAAGGTGCCGGCGCGGATCCTGCCGGTCGCCGAGACGCTCCTCGACGGCAACGAGCTGCGCTACCTGACCGAGTGCGTCGAGACCAACTGGATCTCGTCGTCCGGGCGCTTCGTGCACGACTTCGAGGCGGCCTTCGCCGCCGCCGTCGGCTGCCGCCACGGCGTCGCCTGCGCCAACGGCACCGTGGCGCTCCATCTGGCGCTCGCCAGCCTGGGGATCGGTCCCGGCGACGAGGTGATCATCCCCACCTTCACCATGATCGCCACCGCCAACGCGGTGACCTACACCGGGGCGCGGCCGGTGCTCGTCGACGCCGAGCCGCAGAGCTGGAACATCGACGCGGCCGCCATCGCCGCCAAGGTGACGCCGCGGACGCGGGCGATCTTCGTCGTCCACACCTACGGCCATCCGGCGGAGATGGATGCCATCTCGGCGATCGCCCGCGACAGGCGGCTCCTCGTGCTCGAGGACGCCGCCGAGGCGCACGGCGGCCGCTACCGCGGCCAGCCGGTGGGGAGCCTCGGGTACGCCGCCTGCTTCTCCTTCTACGGCAACAAGATCGTCTCGACGGGGGAGGGCGGCATGGTGACGACGGACGACGGCGAGTTCGCGCGCCTGGCGCGGCGCCTGCGCGATCACGCCTTCTCGGACGACCGCCACTTCTGGCACCGCTATCTGGGCTTCAACTACCGCATGACCAACCTGCAGGCGGCGGTGGGCCTGGCGCAGACCGAGCGGCTGGACGCCCTCGTCGACCGCCGGCGCGACAACGCCCGCCGCTATCGCGCCGCCCTCGCCGGCATCGAGGGCCTCACCCTGCCGCCGGAGCGCGACGACGTCACCAACGTCTTCTGGATGTTCGCGCTCCTCGTCGAGGACGGCTTCGGCTGCTCGCGCGACGAGCTGCGCCGCCGGCTGGGGCGCCGCGGCATCGAGACCCGCACCTTCTTCGTCCCCATCCATCTGCAGCCGATCTATTTCCGCACCTTCCGCGGCGAGACGTTTCCGGTCGCCGAGGAGCTCTGTCGCAAGGGGCTCTACCTGCCGTCGGGGCCGACTCTCACCGACGACGACATCGCCTACATCGGCCGCGAGATCGCCCGCGCCCAGCGGGGCGAATAGCGGGCGCATGACGACCGACGTCGTCTTCGTCGCCGGCCGCGATCCGCTGCGCGAGGTCTCGGGCGGCCACTCGAGCTTCGTGCGGGCGCACGGCCGCGCCGCGCTCGCCGCCGGCTACCGGCCGCAGCTCTTCTGCGCCGCGCCGGCGGCGGGGCGGGAGGAGACCGCCTTCGGCACCATCCACCGGGTCGCCTCGCCGCTGCGCCCCTTCCGCCAGCTGATGATCGCCGGGCACGCGCGGCCGCTCGCCGCGGCGATCGAGCGCTTCGCCGTCGAGCGAGATGGCGCCGGCGGCGCCGCGCCGCGCCCGCCGCTCGTCGTGCACGGCTTCGGCGTCTGGAGCTACGCCGGCCTCGTCGCCGTCCGCCGGCTCGCCCGCCGCGGCATCGCCGCGGTCCTCGTCGTCAGCTCCTACACGACCTACGAAGAGGAGGCGCGCTCGAAGGTGCGCGCCAGCCGCGGCGACGCGGCCGGCAGGCGGCTCGCCTGCCAGGCCGAGCACCTGTGGATCCGACTCGCCGCCGAGCCCTACGAGCGGCGCGCCTACCTCGGCTCCCGGCAGCTGTTGGTCAACTACGACTCGGTGCACCGGCTGATCGAGGCGAAGTACGGCCGCACGCCGCACTGCCGCAAGGTCGGCTATGGCTCCGAGGCCGCCTTCCTCGCCGCGTCGGGCCCGCCGCCCATCTCGGCGCCCGGCACCGCGCCGATCACGGCGCCCGCTCGGCCGTTGATCGCCGCCATCTCCCGCCACGATCCGCGCAAGGGGGTCGATGTCCTCCTCCACGCCCTGGCGCGGCTGGCGCAGGCGGGCATCCCCTTCCGCGCCTGCCTCGCCGGCGACGGCCCGCTGCTCGGCGACCACCGCCGGCTGGCCGAGCGGCTCGGTCTCGGCGGAGTCGTCGAGATCCCGGGCCAGATCCCCGACATCGCATCGCTGCTCGCCGCCGCCGACGTCTTCGCGCTCCCCTCGCGCGAGGAGCAGAGCGGCTCGCTGGCGGTCCTCGAAGCGCTCCAGGTCGGCCTCCCGATCGTCGCTTCCTGCGTCGACGGCATCCCCGAGGACGTGGAGGACGGCGAGAGCGCCATCCTCGTCGCCCCCGGCGACCCGGACGCGCTCGCCGGCGCCCTGGCGCGCCTGCTCGGCGACGAGGCGCTCCGCGCCCGCCTCGCCGCCGGGGCGCGGCGGCGGTTCGACGAGCGCTTCTCGGCGGCGCGCTTCGCCGCGACGATGGGAGGGATCTACCGCGAGCTCGAGGCCCAGGCGGCCGGCTGAGGCCGGCCGCCTGGCGAGGTCCGCGGCGGGCGCCCGCGGGGAGGGCGGGCGCCGGGCGCTAGAGCGACTGCAGCATCTCCTTGGCGCTCTTCGCGTCCGGGTCGCCGGGGGCGAGCTGGATGAACTTCGAGAGGTACTCCCGCGCCTTGGCGCTGTTGCCCTGGTTCACATAGCAGAGCCCCAGCATGTAGTGCGCGCGCGCGTGGGCGGGCTTCATCTCGAGCACCCGCTCGAAGGTCTGCATGGCCGCCGGCACGTCGTTGGCGTTGAACTGGGCGACGCCCTGGTTGAACACCGCGTCGGGGGTGCCGCCGGTCGTCTTCGCCGCGGCGCTCATCGAGGACTTGCCCTGCTGGCTCGCCTCCTGCGACTTCTTGGTCAGCTCCGCCGCCTTGCTCTTCTCGCCCTTGCTCGCCGCCTCCGCCGCCTCGCGGCGATAGACGTCGGCGCGGATGCGGAAGGCCTCGGCGCTGGCCGGATTGATCGCCAGCAGCTGGTCGACGGTGGCGAGCGCCTGGCTGTAGTTCTTCTGGTTGTAGTAGACGTTGGCGAGGCCGCTGTAGGCCGGCTCCATCTTGGGATCGATCTCGATCGCCCGCTTGAGGTCCGCCGCCGCCTCGGTGTTCTGGCCGGCCCGCGACGCCTCGGCACCCCGGTTGTAGATGCGGATCGCGGTGTCGCGGGTGGGATCGGCGACCGCCAGGGCGTCGAGCGCGGCCTTCGCCTTCGCCTTGTCGCCGAGGCCCTCGTAGGCGTCGTAGCGGTCGCGCAGGCCGCGCGGATCGTCGGGCTTGAGCGCCAGGTACTTGTCGGCCTCGGCCGCCGCCTCGGCGTACTTCTTCTCGCTCAGGTAGACGTCGGCCAACGCGCCGGGGGCGGCGGCCTGCTTGGGATCGAGCTGCTCGGCCTCATGGAACTTGGCGATCGCCGTCGCCGCGTCGCCGGCCTTGAAGGCGGTGACCCCGTCGTTGAAGACCGGGATCGCCTTGTCGGCGCCGGAGAGCTCCTTCGGCGGCTCCGGCTTGCCGGGCGTGCCCGTCGCCGTCCCCTGGCCCGCCTTCAACGGCTCGAGGGTGAAGGTCTGCGGGGTGTTGTCGCCGAGCCGCAGATCGAGCGGCCCCTGGGTCGCGACATAGCCCTCCTTCTCGACCCGGATGTTGTACTTGCGGGTGGCGTCGAGGATGAGGAGGGTGAAGTTCCCCTTCGCGTCGGCGGTCTTCTTGAGCTCGAACTTGAACTCTGGGCTGGTGATCGTCGCCAGGGCGCCGGGGACCGGGTTGCCCTGCGGGTCGCGGACCGAGCCCAGCACCCGGCCCTCGCCGACGGCATGAAGGGCCGCGGCGGTGCCGAGCCCGGCGAGCAGCGCAGCGGCCAACGCGCGGCGGATTCGGTTCATGGGTTCCCTGCCTTTCTTGGCATCAGTGTCCATCCGAACAGATCTATGCAAAGAGCGCGCGCGATTGTACATCCGGGAGCGCGCTGGCGGGCGGCAACCGGCGCGCCGCTCGGCAAGCCCCGTCCATCCCTCTGATAGCATCGCCGCCTCGCCGCTCCCGACCCGCTTCCGTGGAGGACACCATGCTCGCCCATCGCATCCCCGAGATCCAGGCGGCGCTCGCCGAGGCCGGCCTCGACGGCTGGTTCTTCGCCTGCTTCCAGCACAACGACCCCATCGCCATCGACCTCCTCGACCTCGCCGGCGAGGGCCGCCTGATCACCCGCCGCTGCTACTACCTCGTGCCGCGGACGGACGAGCCGAGCAAGCTCGTCCACAGCCTCGAGCCGGCGATGCTCGACCATCTGCCCGGAGCGAAGGCCTCCTACCTCACCTGGGGCGAGCATCGAGAGGCCCTGGCGAAGCTGGTCGCCGGCTGCCGCAAGGTCGCCGCCCAGTACAGCCCGAACAACGAGCTGCCGTCCGTGTCGCGGCTCGACGCCGGCACCGCCGAGCTGCTGCGCGCCGCCGGGCTCGAGCTCGCCTCGTCGGCCGATCTGGCGCAGCGCTTCGCCGCCACCTGGAGCGCGGAGCAGCTCGCCGGCCACCGGCGGGCGAACGTCCATCTCCACGCCATCGTCCACCAGGCCTTCGGCCGGGTCGCCGCGGCGCTCGCCCACGGCGAGGAGCTCGACGAGCACACCGTGCAGCAATTCATCGTCGACGCCATCGACCAGGCGGGCATGTGGGCGGAGTCGCAGCCGATCGTCGGCGTCAACGCGCACAGCGCCGACCCGCACTACCAGCCGAGCCGCGAGGGCTCGTCGCCGATCCGCCGCGGCGACTTCCTGCTCATCGACCTGTGGGCGAAGGAGAAGGCCGCCGGGAGCGTCTACGCCGACATCACCTGGTGCGGCGTCTGCGCCGCGGCGCCGACCGACCGCCAGGCGGAGATCTTCGCCCACGTCGCCGGCGCCCGCGACGCCGCGCTGGCGCTGGTGCGCAGCCGCTTCCCCGCCGAGCCGGTGGCCGGTTACGAGGTCGACGACGCGGCGAGGCAGGTGATCGTCGCCGCCGGCTACGGCGACCGCTTCATCCATCGCACCGGCCACTCGATCGGCATCTCAGACCACGGGCAGGGCGCCAACATGGACAACCTGGAGACGCACGACACCCGCCGCCTGCTGCCGATGACCGGCTTCTCGATCGAGCCCGGCATCTACCTGACCGGCGACTTCGGGGTGCGCAGCGAGATCAACGTCGCGCTGACGGCGGACGCCGCCGAGGTGACCGGCGGCGAGCCGCAGCGCGAGCTCCTCCGCCTGCTCGCCTGACCCGCCGGTCGGCGGTCGCTCGGCGGACGGCCGTCACCCGCGCGACCGCCGAGCCTGCTAGCCTCTCGCCATGGCTGGCAGCGATCGATCGGGAGCCGGGAGGCCGGGCGCGGAGGAAGGCCAGCCGCGGGACGGCGAGTGGCGCGCCGATGCTCTCGCGCGGAGCCAGCACAGCCGGCTCGAGGACGAGATCCGCGCTCCGGCCGAGGACCACGACGCCCTCCGCGCCGCCGACCTCTGCGCCGAGCTCAGCCGCGACCTGCTGGCGGATTTCGCCCCCGCCCTCGCCTTCCTGGCACCGGAGGAGCGCCGCCGCGCGCAGGCTCTCCTCGCCTACGGCCGCACGCTGTTCGATTTCGCCCGCCAGCGCGGCATCGAGGGCGAGCGCCTGGCCGCCATCAACCGCTTCGAGTTCACTCTGGAAACCGCGCTGTCGGGGACGGCCGTGGGGCAGCCGATCTTCGTCGCCATGGCGGCGGCGCACGGTCGCCGGCCGTGGTCGGAGGGGGCGCTCTCGGCCCTCGCCTCGGCGGCGCGGCGGCGCGCCACCCGCGACCGGCCGGGCTCGTCGCGCGAGGCCGATGCCGCGGCCGAGCGCCTGGTGGCGGCGATCACCGCCGCCCTCCTCGGCGAGCCGGCGCCGCCCGAGCTCCTCGGCTTCGCCGCCGCGCTGGTGCGGCTCTATGCGCTGCAGAACCTGGGGCCCGAGGCGCGCGCCAACCGGATCTCCATCCCGGCCGCCGAAGCGCCGGACGCCGGCGATCTGCTCGCCGATCCCGCGGCGCTCCTCGCCGCCGCCAGGCGCGAGTGCCAACGCCTGCGCCCGCGCCTGCTGCGAGCGCCCCGCGGGCTCGTCGACCTGCCGCCGGGCTACCGGCGGGCGGCCGTCTTCTCGCTCCTCGCCGGCCTGCGCCTGTTGAGCGTGATCGAGGATGGCGGCGACGAGCTCCTCTCCAACCCGCCGCACTTGGGTCTCCTCGCCCGCCTGGCGCTGCTGGCGCGCGCGCGCTGGTTCCGGCTCTAGCAGGCAGCCGCGGCCAGCCGGGGCCGCCTCAGGCGGTCTTGCTGGCCTTGACCGGCTTGGCGGCGCGGCTGAAGCGCTCCTGCACCTCGCCGATCCACTTGTCGAGGTACTTCTCGCGGTCCTTCCGCTTGTTGAGGTCGTGCGTGGGGCTGCGCAGCGGCAGCTCCTCGTACTGCTCGCCCGACTTGCTGAAGACGGAGGCGGAGATCACATGGTAGTAGTTGCGGGGCGTGATCCGGACGCGCTCCGGGCCGAAGGCCGCGTCGAGCTTCTGGATGGCCCAGCGGTACGACTCTTCACGCGGGTGCAGCTGACGGTCGCTCATGCCGGCCTATATTACGCCTTCCGAGCCCAAAAGTGAAAACTCTGGTGATCAAATCAGTCCTTTAAGTTCTGCAGAAATGCAAGCGCGCGAAGCTCGCCGGCTCAGAGCGAATCGCCCGGCTGCAGCGTCAGCACCTCGCACTTGACGCCGAGATCCTCGAGCGCGGTGACCAGCTGCTCCGGCGTGCCGGTGAGCTTCGGGAAGGTGCCCCAGTGGATGGGGACGACCTTGCGAACCTCGAGGTAGCGGCAGGCGCGGGCGGCGTGCAGCGGGTCCATGGTGAAGAGGTCGCCGATGGGGAGGAAGGCGAGCTCCGGCCGGTAGATCTCGGCGAAGAGCTGCATGTCCGAGAAGAGGGCGGTGTCGCCGGCGTGGTAGAAGGTATAGCCCCCCTCGAGGCGGACGATGAAGCCCGAGGCGACGCCGCCGTAGATCGTCCGTCCCTCGTGCTCGAACGAGCTCGAGTGGTCGGCGCGCACCATCGAGACCTGCATGCCGAGGAGCTCCTGGGT
This sequence comes from uncultured Acidobacteriota bacterium, assembly GCA_963755825.1. Classification (GTDB taxonomy): domain Bacteria; phylum Acidobacteriota; class Thermoanaerobaculia; order Multivoradales; family UBA5704; genus DATBQN01. The sequence continues at coordinate 1,428,794 of CAVWLA010000003.1, forward strand.
GCCGCCCGGGTTCATCCCCGAGCAGTTCTCCACCCCCTGCGAGGAGAGGAACTCGCAGAGCTCGAAGCCGGCGATGACGTGGCGCGGGCGGTGGCGCTTGGCGATCTCCAGGGTATCGCCCAGATGGTCCGAGTGGGCGTGGGTGAGGAGGATGGCGTCGACCCGCTCGAAGCTCCTCCGCGCCGGCGGGCAGCGCGGATTGGAGACCCAGGGGTCGATCAGCACGACCTCTCCGCTCGGCAGGTCGCAGCGCACCGCGGAGTGGCCGAGGTAGGTGAAGGTGGGGCGAGGATGGCTCATGGTGGCATGCTCCTTGGCGGCCGACGGGTTCGGTCTGGATTCTAGCCCGGCAGCCTTCTGCTAGAGTCGCGCCAGCGAACCAAGGCGGCGAGGCGAACGATGGCGATGACCAACCTGATCCTCTTCTTCCACATCCTGGCGGCGCTCTGGCTCGCCGGCGGCTCCTTCGCCGGCGCGGTGGTGCGGGCGCAGACGCGGCGCGCCAACGATCTTTCCGCCAAGGTCTTCGGCCTGCGGCTCGGCGTCCGCCTGGGAAAGATCTACATCACCCCCGGGGCGATCGTCGCCGGCCTCATCGGCTTCTATCTCGTCACCGCTCGTGGCTTCACCTTCGCCACCGCCTGGGTGCAGGCGTCGGCGGTGCTCTATCTCCTCATGCTCGGCATCAGTCTCTTCTACCTCATGCCTCGCCTGGGCCGCACCCTCGCCGCCGCCGAGGCCTCGCTCGCCGCCGGCCAGCCGAACGCGGAGCTCCTCCGCCTTTCCGGCGCCAAGCTGCCGGGGATCCTCGCCGACGTCAACTCGCTGGGGATCGTCGTGCTCACCTTCCTCATGGCGGTGAAGCCCGGAGCCTGAGGGCGGCGATGACTCCGACACGGCAGCGGATCGGGCGGCGCCTGCCGTGAGATCCGTGCCCAAGCCCGAGCTCGAGCTCATCGTCGTCCCCTACGAGGTCGAGAAGGACGACAGCGCGGCGGCCCGCGGCCCCGCCAGTCTCCTCTCCCGCGGCTTCGCGGCGCGGCTCGCCGCGGCCGGCCTCACCGTCCATCAGAAGGAGATCTGGGCGCGGCGCGAGGATCTCGCCAGCCGCGCGGAGACGGTCGCCGACCTCGGGCGCTCGACCGCCCGCGCGGTGGCGAATGCGCGCTCGCGCGGCCGCTTCCCCCTCGTCCTCTCCGGCGGCTGCCTGGCGGCGATCGGGGTGGTGACCGGCCTCGAGCGGATGGGCCGCGACCTCGGGCTGATCTGGGTCGACGCCCACGGCGACTTCAACACGCCGGAGTCGACGCCGAGCGGCTACTGGGACGGCATGGCGCTCGCCGCCGTCTGCGGCCGCAGCCTGCCGGAGGTCTACAAGGAGGTCGAGCTGCGGCCGCTGCACTACCGCAACGTCGCCCACCTCGCCGGCCGCGCCTTCGATCCGCCGGAGGTCGAGGACATCCGCCGCCTCGACCTGACGGTGATCCCTCCCGACCGCCTCTGCAGCGAGGAGGCGCGCCAGGCGATCGAGCGCTGCGTCGGCGGCGCCCAGGCGGCCCGCGGCGGCCGCGAGATCTATCTCCACGTCGACGTCGACGGCATCGACCCGCGGGACGCCCCGGCGGTCAACTTCCCGGTCCCCAATGGACCAGCGGTCGACGATCTCCTGAGCTGCCTCGCCGGCCTCCCCGCTCCCGCCGCCATGACGCTCGCCGGCCTGCAGTTCGAGCGCGTCGACGAGGATCATGCCCAGCGCACGGTCGACACCTGCGTGCGCCTGGTGCAGAGCCTCGTCGGCGGGTAGCTCGCCCGAGGACCTCGGCCCACCGAGCCCGGCGTCGGCGCTCGAAGGCGCCGAATACAAAAAGACAGCGGCCGCTCACGCGGCCGCTGTCTTCGAATCCGGCGCCCGCCTCCGCCAGAAGGGCGGAGATGGGCTGGCGTCAGATCGCCCGGTCAGACCTGAAACTGCTTGAAGAAGTTGTCCCGCAGCTTGGTGTTGAACGGGTGCTCGGTCAGGCGGTAGTAGATGGTCTGCGCGTCGCGGCGCGGCGCCACCAGGCCGTAGGCCTTGAGCTTCGCCAGGTGCTGGGAGACCGCGGAGACCGAGACGCCGAGCATCTCAGCCAGATCACAGACGCACAGCTCGCGCATGTTCTCGAGAAGATAGAGGAGCTTCAGGCGGGTCGAGTTCCCCGCCAGGTTCATCAGCTCCGCCGCTTCCTCGATATCCGGCGTGCCCTCCAGGTTCTGCCGGATCTGGGCCATTTCCTTCTGGGTCATGTTGGGCGCCTCGCCTTTCATCGCTTTCCTTCCTCCAAGTGAAGTCATCCGTCACTCAATCTTCCCCTCCGCACCGAGGCTCGGGGGCGCTAGATCAACCTACCTACGTTCTCGTTCAAACTCTATTATACGCACTCAACTCTGAAAATCCAGGGGCGGAAGTAATTTTCGTCGATTTTTTTGTCACGTTCTCGGCGTCAGCCGCACTTATAGATGCCCAACACAGCTCGTGCGAATTTCATTCCCACCGAAGAAGACCTCTTCCGCTCCATGTCCTTCGGCTGTTTCGTGTCCCCGGGAGCAGGAACCGGGACGCTTTTCAGCATGTGAGATTCATTTTGGTTCCTCAGACGGGGTCGACAGAGGGGACAGGCAGGTCCCGCGCGGGGCGATTTCTCGGCCTTTCGCCGCCCTATAATCGCCGCGAAGGAGGTCACGGATGCCCCACGATTTGACCATCGAGTACTGCACGGTCTGAAACTACTACCCCCGCGCCGCCGGTCTGGCGGAAGAGATCAAGTCCCGATTCGGCGTCGAGCCTCGCCTGGTGAAGGGGACCGGCGGCCGCTTCGAGGTGACCCTCGGCGGCGAGCTCCTCTTCTCGAAGAAGGCGAGCGGCCGCTTCCCCGCTCCCGGTGAGATCACCGAAGCTCTCCGCGAGAGGCTGCCGGCGAGCTCGTAGCAAGCTCCTCGCCCTCGTCGCGCCGAGCGGAGCATCCCTGACCGCCAGCGGCCTGCCGCACCTCTCGAGCCTCGGCCTCGCCGCGGCGGCGGCCCTCCTCGCCCTGGCGCTGCGCACCGAGGAGCGGCGGCGGCAGGCGCCCGCCCTGCCGCCGCCGCTCGCCAAACCGGCCGAGGTCACCGTCCTGCTGCCGCTGCGCGACGAGGAGGAGAACGTCCTCCCCTGCCTGGACGGCCTCCTGGCGCAGACCGCGAAGCCAGCGATCCGCGCGATCGACGACGGATCGACGGACGCCACGGCGCGGCGGCTCGCGGCGCGGCGGCGGGGCGAGGCGAGCCTGCAGACGCTCGCCGCCGGACCGCTGCCGCCCGGCTGGCGCGGCAAGTCTCACGCCCTGGCGGTGGGCGCCGCCGGGGTGTCCTCTCCCTGGCTGCTGCTGACCGATGCCGACACCCGCCATCACCCGGAGCTCCTGGCGCGGGCGGCGGCGGCCGCCGCCGCCTATCGGCTGGACGCCGTCTCCCTCGCCGGCACCCAGGAGGCCGCCGGCCTCGTCGAGCGCCTGCTAATCCCCGCGGTCTTCGCTCTCCTCGACACCTCTCTCGGCAGCTGGGAAGCGGCCGCCATGGGAGACGGCCCGCCGGTCGCCAACGGCCAGTACATCCTGCTGCGCCGAGCGGCCCTCGAGGCCGTCGGCGGCTTCGCCGCGCTCGAAGGCGCCGCGATGGACGACGTGACCCTCGCGGTCCGTCTCCGCGCCGCCGGCTTCCGCACCGGTTTCTTCCGCGCCCCCGGTCTCCTCACCGTGCGCATGTACCGCGGCGCCCGCGGAGTCGTCCACGGCTGGCGGCGCAACCTCGGCGGTCTCTACGGCGCGCGGCCGGCGGCGGCCGCGGCGGTCCTCGCCTGGCTCGCCCTGCCGCCGCTCGCGCTCGCCTTCGCCCTGGCGACCGGCCGGCTCCTCTCGGCGGCGATCCTCTGGGCCGGCGGCGCCGCCGCCTCGGCGGTCTTCCGCCGCGGCAGCGGCCAGCCGCCGGCCTACGGCCTCCTCTATCCGCTCGACGCGCTCCTCCTTGCCGCGGTGCTGGCGGGCGGCGTGGCCGACTGGCGGCGGGGACGGCTGGCGACCTGGAAAGGCCGGGAGATGAAGCTCTAGAGCGGCCGGTCGGCGGCGGGGAGGGTGAGCAGGCTCGCCTCGTAGACGCAGCGCTGCCCTGCCGATTCCTCGACCGACACCGCCAGGAAGTCGACCCGTGTGCCGCGGAGCTCGGGCGCCAGACCCTCCCACAGCATCTTGGCGAGGAGCTCGATCGAGGTGTTGGCGAGCGGCAGGGCGAGGACGTCCTCCTCGGGGAACTGGTAGGTCCGCGTGCCGAAGCGGATCTCGACCACGCCGTCCCGCCGCGCCCAGGCGACGCCGGGGCTGGCGGCGGGGAGGAGAGTGCGGCTGTCGAGCTGGGCACAGAGGCGGCGCACCGACACCTTGGTCTTCTCGAGGTCGGCGAGCAGGCCGAGCTCGTCGACCTCCGAGCCGGCGAGCTCCAGGGTCACCCGGTAGTTGTGGCCATGGAGCAGCTCAGCGCGGTCGCCGCCGAAGAGGGTGAAATGGGCGGCGGAGAACTTGAAGTCCTCCTTGGCGAGGACGAGGCGATAGCGGGGAGACCTCGACACGGGCGGGAGTGTACCGAATCCCGGCCGATCAAGACGGCGGCGGCGCGGCGGGGCGCGGCCGCGAGATCGCCAGCATCTGTTGGACGAGATCGTCGGCGCGGCGGTCGCCGGTCGCCGCCGCCAGGCTCCGCGCCGCGGCGATGAGGTCGGAGAGGCTCTCGTCGCCGCGGCGGCGGCGCTCGGCGAAGGCGGCGGCGAGGAGCGGCAGACGGACGGCGGCGGGCGCCTGCCGCCAGGAGGGCGAGAAGTCCGCCAGGGCGAGGTGCACCTCGCGCTCCGGCGAGCCCGGCGCCACGACCCGCAGCCGCGCCAGCGGCCCGGCCAGCGGGCGGACCGCCGACGGCTCGAAGCGCACCTCGTAGGCCGCCGTCCAACCGCGGCGGAGCGCCTCGGCCGGCAGCGAATAGACCTCCTGCGGCTCGGTCGACGGCGCCCCCCCCATCCGGCGTCTCTCGACCGCGGCGGAGCTCCAGGAGATCTCCACCCGCACCTCTCCGGCGAGCGCCGCCGGCGCGCGGAGGCGCCAGCGTACCCAGCGCGTCCCCGCCGCCGGCGTCGCCGGGCTGCCGCCGATGGGCGGCGGAGGCGGCGTCGCCGCGGCAACGAGCGACCAACCCGCGGCGTCGGCTGCCGCGTCGCTGTCGTAGGGGGCGGCGAATGCCTGCACCTCCGCGACACCATCCGCCGAGCCGGGCTCGCGAGCGGCGAAGTCGCGCCCGACGAGGCCGCCCACGACCCCCGCCGGTGGCTGCGGGGCATCCGCCCTTCTGGCGCTCTTCGCCTCCGCCTTGGCGCGCGGCGACGGGCTCGCCGACGGCTCGGCGGCGGCGGCGTTGGCGTCGCGCGAGGCGGCCATCTTCTCGAGCTCGGACCTGGCGCTCGGCGAGACGGGGGAGACCGCGTTCTGCTGCGAGAGCTCGGGGGCGGCGCTGCCGGCCGAGCCGGCGACACCGGGCAGCGCCGCGGCCTCCGCGGCGAGGCGCGCTTCCTCCCGGCCGGTTGGCTTGGCGGCGCCGGCGAGCCGCAACGGCCGTTCGGCAGACGGACCCGAGGGCGCCGCGAGGCCCGCCGCCGGGCCGCCGCGAGGCTGCAGCTCGGGGACGGTCGGCACCGCCTGGACAGGCGGCGGAGCCGCGCCGGCGCCCTCCGGTCCGCCTGCCGGGCGGTCGAGGAGAGGGGGTGCCTCGGCCGTTGCTGGTGGTGCGGCACCGGCGACACCGCCGGCGGCGGCGAGAGGAGCGGCGCTCTCGACATCCGGAGCTGGAGCCGGAGCCGCCGCTCTCTTGCGGGCGAGCGCGTCCGCCGCCTGGGTACCGGCTGGATCGGCAGCGCCGACGGAACCACCGGCCGGAGAGCCCGCCGCCGGGCGCAGCGGCTCCGGCAGCGGCGGCACGGTCATCGTGCGCAGGGTGTGGAGCGAGACGAGGCCCGCTCCCGTCATGGCGGCGAGCGAGGCGGCGAGGAGCCAGCGGCGGCCGAGGGCCGCGGGGCGGCGGCGGGCTGCCGCCTCCGCGGCGACCGCGAGTCGCGGCGGCAGGTCGGCCTGGAGGCGCGCCAGGAGGTCCGACGGCGGCTCGCCGCCGGGCTGGCCGGCGAGCTGGCGGGCGATCTCGCGCTCGTCGCGGCGGCTCATCGATCCTCCTCGGCGAGCGCCAAGGCGAGGAGCCCGAGGACGCGCTTCAACCGCTTGCGGACGGCGACGGTGCTGATCCCCTCCTGCCGGGCGACCTCGCGCACCGGCAGCTCGCCCCAGTAGATCGCGGTCACCGTGAAGCGCAGGTCCTCGGGCAGACCGAGGACCTCGCGTCGCAGCCGCTCGGCGGCGAGCGTCCGCCCGAGCGCCTCGTCCGCCGCCGGCGCCGGATCGGCGAAGCGCGCCTCATGGGCGTCGTCGAGGGGCACCAGCCGGCGCGGCCGGCGCAGGTGGTTGAGGAAGGTGTTGTAGGCGATCCGCGCCATCCAGGTGCGGAACTGCGCCCGCCCGTCGAAGCTCGCCAGGGCGTCCCACGCCCGGCGATAGCTCTCCTGGGTGAGGTCGGCGGCGAGCTCGCGGTCGCCGCAGAGCTTGAGGACGAAGGCGTAGACGCGCCGATAGGTCTCCTCGACGAGGCGCTCGGCGGCGGCGCGGTCGCCCCCGGCGAGCGCCGCGACGAGGCGGTCCTCGCGCTCCTCAGGGCTGCGGCGATCCTCCACCATGCCCCTCCAGGCGAGCATCCCCGCCGCACGGCTCGCCATGGTCGCGGTCATGAAGACATAGACACCGCACTGTGCCGGGAAGAAACCGGGCTCGCGCGCGCACCGCCGGCGCTTACCGCCGGACCATCTGCACGACGGTCTCCATGTGGCCGGTCTGCGGGAAGAGATCGAGGAGAGTGACGCTCTCGACGGCGTAGGCGGCGGCGAGGTGGGCGAGGTCGCGGGCGAGGGTCGCCGCGTGGCAGGAGACGTAGGTGATCCGCGCCGGCAGGCGCTCGGCGAGCGCCTGCCGCACCGCCAGTGTCAGGCCGGCGCGCGGCGGGTCGACCACCACCCGCGCGGCGCCGGCGGGGAGCGCCGCGATCCAGCTCTCGACCGCCTGGCCGACCACCTCGATCTCCTGCCCCCGCGGCTGGCGCGCGTCGCGCGGCTCGCGGTTGCGCCGCGCGTTGGTGCGCGCATAGCGGGAGGAGACGCGCTCGCCCTCGACCGCCACGACGCGGCCGTAGCGGCGGGCGAGCGGCAGCGCGAAGAGGCCGACGCCGCTGTAGAGGTCGTAGGCCTCGCCGCCGGTCCACGGGCCGACCGCCGCCTCGATGAGGCGCGGCAGCAGGCCGCGATGGGCCTGGAAGAAGCAGCCGGCGTCGTAGGCGTAGGTGGTGTCGAGGACCGTCGTCGCCACCTCGCCGTGGGGGAGGCCGGGGATGACCGGCGCCGAGGTGACGGCGCCGCCGTCGCCGGCCGCGAGGTCGATGCGGTGGGGCGGCCGCCCGCCCCCCTCGGCGAGCCGCGCCGGCAGCTCGCCGAGGAGCGCCTCGAGCTCCGGCACGAGGAGCGGACAGCGGGCGGCCGGGATCAGTCGGTGGCTGCCGCGGGCGTGGTAGCCGACGCGGAGCACGCCCTCCTCGACCTCGGTATGAAGCTGCGTGCGCAGGCGATAGCCCCAGGCGTCGCCGTGGATGACCGGCATGTCGGCCGGGAGCGCGGTGTGCGCCATGTGCTCCAGGGTCTCGCGCACCGCCTGCGCCTTCAGCACCGGCTGCAGGTCGTCCTCGATGTGCTGCAGGTCGCAGCCGCCCCAGTCGGCGAGCTCGGGCACCGGATCGGGGCGGCGCCCGGGGCCGGCGGCCAGGATCTCGACGATCTCCGCCCGCGCGTAGTCGTGGCGCCGCTGGTCGATGCGCACCCGCAGGCGGTCCCCCGGCGCCGCGCGCGGCACGAAGAGCGGCATCCCCTCGAAGCGGCCGAGCCCCTCGCCGCCGGCGACCAGCTTCTCGATCGACACCTCGACCTCGACCGGCTCGGGGACGGGAGCCGCGGGCGCCGCCGCCCTGGGGCGCCGCTCGCCGGACCACGGCTCGCGGCCGGCGGCGGCGGCGCGCCGGCGGTCGGTTGAGCGCTCGCGGTCCGGCCGGGACGACGGCCGGCGCGCCGGGCGGTCGCCGAGACGGCCGGCAGGACGGGAGCCGGGGCCGCGCCGCGGGCGCTCGCCCGCCGGATCGAACGACCGACTCGATGGACCGCCGGATGGGCCTCTGGACGGGCGGCCGGACGGCCGAGCTCCCGGCCCTGCATCGCGCCTGCCCGGCGGCCGGTCGCCCGCCGGACGCTGCGGACGGTCGCCGGGCGGCCGGCCTGGACGCTCGAACGAGCGGCCGCCCGCGCCCCCGCCGGGCTTGCCGCGAGGGCGCTCGCCCGGCCCGCCGGCTGGACGCCCCTCGGCGCGGCCGTGCGGGCGCTCGGCGGCGGCGCGAGGGGCGCGGGGGACGCGCCGCGGCGCGTCGCCGTCACGGGAGGCCGACGGCGGGCGCGGGCCGCGAGAGCCTTCTGGCGGACGCGGGCCGCGCGGGCCGCGGGAAGCATCGGACGGGCGCGGCCCGCTCGGGCCGCGGGAGGCGGGCGGTCGCGGGCCGCCGGCGCCGCGAGCCGGCCCGGCGCCACGCCGGCCGCCCGGCGGAGCCGGGCGGCGCGGGCCGCCAGGACCGCGCGGACCGCGTGGACCGCTCGGGGGCGGCGTCATTCGCCCTCCACCAGGAAGTGGGTGCGGGGAGCGAGCGCCGGCATCAGGCGGGCGACCTCCGCCCGCAGATCGTCGATGCGATGCCGGCGCGACAGGTGGTGGAGCACCAGCGCCGCGTTCTCGAAGCGGTCGGCACGGCAGGCGATGTCCTCGAGATGGAGGTGCTTGTAGCGGCTGCCACGGTCGCGGTACTCCTCGCCCAGGAAGGTGCACTCGAGCATCAGGATGGGGCTGCGGTAGATCTCCGGCTCGTCGTCGAAGATGGCGGGACCGGTGTCGCCGCAGTAGGTCAGCCAGACCTCCTCGACCTCCTCGGTGGTCGCCACGCCGTCGCCGCGCAGAGCGATCAGCCGCTCCGCCGCCAGCCCCTGGAAGGCGGCGGCGAGGCGGCGCTTGCGGCGCAGCAGCCGGTAGCCGAGGCTGGGGACGACGTGATCGGTGGCGAAGGCCACCATCGCGAGGTCGCGGCCCACCTCGGCGCGGCCGCCGGCGGCGAGGCCGACGATCTCGTAGCGGTAGGAAGCCCGCTCGAGGAGCTCGGCGGCGGCGATCATCTGCGCCAGCGGCTCGACGATCTCCGACGGGCAGAAGACGCGGGTGTGGAGCTCGCGGTGGAGGGAGCGCTGGGAGAGGACGTAGGGGAGCCCGAGGGCGTGATCGAGGTGCCCGTGCGAGAGGAAGATATCGGCGGCGCCGGCGAGCTGCACGGCGCCGCGCCCGACGTCGATGGCGAGGCCCGGCGGGAAGACCCGGAACCAGGTCTCGTCGCCGGCGCGCGACCAGCCTTCGATGCGAAGACCTCCGAAGCGCAGCTCGACCGGACGCATGGCATGGAGAGGGGCTGAGCGCCGCAGGGCGGCGCTCAGCGCCGCCTCAGATCTCTCGATACAGCCAGCGGCGCAGCGGGTTCACCCGCTCGGCGACGCTCTTCCAGTCGGGCTCGATCAGCCAGAGGGCGGCGGCGATCGAGGAGAGCAGCGAGTTGCCGTCCTGCGGGGTGAAGCAGAAGCCGTAGACCTCGCGCTTCTTGCGCACCGTCACCGTCGGCAGCACGACGACGGTCTGCGACAGGATGCGGCCGTAGTAGCCGTGGTCGCGGCCGAAGCTGAAGATGAGGTTGGCATAGCGCTTGTCGGTGGTCGCCACGAGGGCGTTGTCCTTGAGGCGCTGGCGCGCCTCCTCGACCTCCATGTCGCGGGTCAGCTCGAGGTTGAACCAGATCGAGTGCATGTACTGGGTGTTGATCTTGGCGGCGCTCGAGAAGAGGTTCAGGTCCTTGCCCAGGGTCTCGAAGAGGTGATGGGCGTCGCGCGCATGGTGGGTGCCGAAGTCCGGGTCGTCGTGGCGGCCGACGTAGGGCGCCGGCACGAAGCTGTCGACCTGCGAGATGTCGTTCGCCCGCCGCATGCAGACGAAGCGGCCCTCCTCCAGGCTGTAGCCCTTGTCGCCGTCGTTGCAGATGGTGCGGATGAGGGTGGTGATGTTGTGGGTGTTGCAGGAGACGATCTGGATGAAGCGATCCTCCCCCGCCACCAGCACCTCGTCGTTGACGCCGGTCGCGTAGGGCTTGCCGAAGCCGAACTCGCTCCCCTGCGCGAGGAACCCCTTGGGACCCTCGATGTGGCGGTAGAACTTCTCCTTGTTCTCGTTGCCGGCCGGCGTGCAGTCGATGACCACGGTGGCGCGCTCGAGCGCCTCGCGGGCAGTGAGAGAGACGGTGTGGCCGAGCTTCTCGAACTCTCCCTTGACGTCGTCCTCGGCCGCCAGCTTGGCGCCGCGCGACATCAGGTGGGCGAGCTTCGACCGGTCGGAGAGGAGGGCCGACCGTTTGGTGAAGGTCACCTCGTCGATGCCCATCTTGTCGCGGAAGTCGGTGAACAGGCCGATCAACGGCTCGCCGATCGTGCCGGTGCCCACGATGTGGACGATCCTCTTCATAGTTCCCTCGCTCGGAGATCCGGTTCAGACTCGGGTTGGAGTTGCCCAGGCGGCGCGGCTTGGCCGGCCGCCGCGAGCGTAGCATAGCGGCGACAGTGGAGCCGGCAGGCGGCGGCGGTCAGTCGGTCGGCGCCCCATCCCCCTCGGCGCCGTGTTTGCCGCCGCCCCGCCATTCCGGGTCGCGGCGGGCGAAGCTGTCGAGGTCGCGCGGCACCTCGACCAGGGTGCGGGTCATCGCCGGATCGCAGGTGTCGTTCTCGCACTCGTAGGTATAGACGTTCCACTCGTCGCGCCGGGTGAAGCTCGCCAGCGTCTGATATGTATTGCAGTGTCCACACTTGACCGAGATGTTGCGGATGTTGATCGGCTCGTTGATCGGCTCGCTCATGACGGCATCCTCCAGAGCCCACCGGAAGCGCAAACGCAGCGGGCGGGCGGCCATCTTCCCATGGGTGGCCCGAACCCTGCACATAGCCTTTCGGCTATGATTTACCCCATGAGCCGTCTCTCCGCCGCGCTGCTCCTGGTCCTGGCGGGAGCTGCGGTGGCGCCCGCCGCCGCCCCGCTCGCCGGGCGGCCGGCGATCCCGCCCCCGGCGCCGGGCTCGCCGGGCACCCCGACCGACGGCGGCTTCGGCGACGAGGTCTCGGTCGGCTTCGTGCTGGTGCCGGTGATCGTCCGCGCGCCCGGCGGCGGCTACGCCAACCATCTGCGGCAGCAGGACTTCACTCTCCGCATCGACAGCCGCAAGGTGGCCGTCGAGAGCTTCGAGCGGCGCGCCGAGGCGCCCGCTTCGATCGTCTTCCTGCAGGACCTCTCGGGGAGCATGGCGACCGGCGGCCACCTCGCCCAGAGCCGCGAGATCGTCCGCTACTTCCTCGACCATGCCCTGGCCGGCGACGAGTTCGCGGTGGCGACCTTCGCCGGCGGCGCCGAGCGCGTCGAGGTCCCCTTCACCGCCGATCGCGGCGCGGTGCGCCGCAACATCGACGGCTGGGAGCCCTACGGGGTGACGGCGCTCCACGACGCCGTCGCCCGGCTTCCCGAGACGGCGCTCGCCGGCCGCAACCCCAAGCGCTTCGCCATCCTGGTGACCGACGGGGTCGACAACGCGAGCACGCTCTCCCCTGCCGAGGCGCGCGACATCGTGCGCGCCGCGCAGATCCCGATCTACGTCCTGGGCCTCGGCTCGGGCGATCCCTATTCACTCCTTCCAGGAGGGCAGAAGACCTACCGTTTCGCCGACGTTCTCAACCTTCTCGCCTACGAGACCGGCGGGCGCTACTACCCGCTCGCCGGCGAGGAGGATCTGCAGAAGGCTCTGGCCGCCGTCGCCGAAGACCTCCGGCACGAGTACGTGCTGGGTTTCTCGACCGGAGAGGGCAAAGCCCGCTACCGCGAGATCGAGGTCGACGTGGCCGGCCGGAACCGCTCCGTGCTCTTCAGGCGGGGCTACAAAGGACCGCCGCCCACCGGCATCGCGGGCGGCTAGACCAAGGAGATCGGACATGAAGCCACAAGCATGGACCGTCGTCGCGCCGGCCGCCGTCCTGGCGCTCGCCACCCTCGCCACCACCGGCTGCGCCACCAAGAAGTACGTGCAGACGGAGAACAAGGCGATCCACACGCGGATCGACGAGGTGCAGGGCGAGGTCGAGAAGACCCAGACCCGCCTCGACACCCAGGAGAAGCGGGTCGACCAGGTGCAGACCCAGGTGACCCAGGTCTCGCAGACCGCCCAGGACGCCCTCCAGCGCGCCACTGACGCCGGCAAGCTCGCCCAGGGCAAGCTCCTCTACGAGACCGTGCTCACCGACGACAAGGTGCGTTTCGGCTTCAACCGGCACCAGCTCTCGGACCCCGCGAGGTCGGCCCTCGACGAGTTCGCCGAGAAGCTGAAGACGGATGGCAAGCCCGTCTACGTCGAGATCCAAGGCCACACCGACAACGTCGGCACCAAGGACTACAACGAGAAGCTGGGCCTGGCGCGGGCCGAGGCGGTGCGGCGGTACCTCAACCAGCAGCACGGCTTCCCGCTCCACCGCATCAACGTCATCTCCTACGGTGACACGGCGTCCATCGACACCAACAAGACCTCCGAGGGCCGCGCCCACAACCGGCGCGTCAACCTCGTGGTCCTCGAGTAGCGGGAAGGGTCGGGAACCCCGGGCGGCCGCCGGCTGCCCGGGGAGCTCTCGGAAGGGCTAGACGCCGGCTTCCTTGAGCAGACGGCGGATGGTGTCGCCGTCCGAGATGCCGGGCTGGAAGTAGGAGACGACGCCCTTCTTGTTGACCACCAGCAGGGTGGGAAGAGCGTAGATCCCGAGCTGGTCGGAGACGTTCTTGGGGTCGAGGAGGACGTCGGCGTAGGTCATCGGCGTCGTCTTGAGGAAGCTCTCGACCGCCGGCGCCTCCTCGCCGACGTCGGCGGCGAGAAACCTCACACCCTTGCCGTGGTAGTCCTTGGCGACGTCCTCGAGGATCCGCCCCTGCACGTGGCACGGGCCGCACCAGGTCGCCCAGAAATCGACCACCACCACCTGCCCTGGAAAGCTGCTCGGTCCCAGCGACTGGCCGCCGGTCAGCTTCGGCAGCTTGAAGGTGGGCTTGGTGCCCACCAGGTTGGGCGTCGCGTTGCCCGCCGAGTCGCTCTCGCGGCAGCCGAAGAGGAGCAGCGAGGCGAGGAAGCCGACGCTGAGAATCGCCAAGGCTGAGGGGAGCTTGATCCGGCTCATGGTGCCTCGGATGATATCACCGCGCCCGGCGCCGGCGGGGCCGGCCGCGGCGATCACGGCGCACGAAAAAGGCCGGGGCTCGAGGCCCCGGCCCTGGTGCTCCCGAGCGGCGGTGCGGGATGCCGGCGCTAGCTGCAGCCCGAGGTCGAGCCGCAGTTGTTGCACTTGTAGCAGCTGCCGTTCCGCACCATGATCGAGCCGCACTCGTGGCAGGGCGGCGCATCCTGCTGGTAGAGGAAGGTCACCTTGTTGTTGGTCTCGTAGACGGCGACCTCGGGGACCGGCTCCAGGCGGCCGCCGCCGACCAGCGGGAAGGTGGCCGGCGCCGGCAGCTCGTCGCGCAGGATGACCCCCGCTGCCGCCTTGTCCTCGCGCGAGAGGAACTTCGAGGCGAGCCAGCGGAAGATGTAGTCGGTGATCGACTTGGCGATGGGGATCTCCGGGTTCTTGGTGAACCCCGAGGGCTCGAAGCGGGTGTGGCTGAACTTGTCGACCAGGGTCTGCAGCGGCACCCCGTACTGCAGGGCGATCGAGATCGAGGTGGCGAAGGCGTCCATCAGCCCCGAGATCGTCGAGCCCTCCTTCGCCATCACCAGGAAGATCTCGCCCGGCTGGCCGTCCTCGTAGAGGCCGACGGTGAGATAGCCCTCGTGCTCGTTGATGGAGAACTTGTGGGTGATGGCGCGGCGCTCGTCGTGCAGCTTGCGGCGCACCGCGCGGCGCTCGGCGAGCGGCACGATGGCGGCGAGCGAGGCCGGCAGCGGCTCGTCCTTCTTGTCCTTCTTGGTCGACAGCGGCTGGCTCCGCTTGCAGTTGTCGCGGTAGACGGCGATCGCCTTCAGGCCCATCTGCCAGCCCTCGATGTAGGCCTGCATGATGTCCTCGACGGTCGACTCCTCGGGCATGTTGATCGTCTTGCTGATCGCCCCCGAGATGAACGGCTGCACCGCGGCGAGCATCTTGAGATGCCCCATGTAGTGGATGGAGCGCGAGCCCTGGGCCGGCTTGAAGGCGCAGTCGAAGACCGCGAGATGCTCCTCCTTGAGCTTCGGCGCCCCCTCGATGGTGTCGTGCTCGTCGATCCACTCGATGATCTCGCGGATCTCGTCCTTGGCGTAGCCGAGGCGCTTCAGGGCCTTGGGGACGGTGTTGTTGACGATCTTGATCATGCCGCCGCCGACCAGCTTCTTGTACTTGACGAGCGCGATGTCGGGCTCGACGCCGGTGGTGTCGCAGTCCATCATGAAGGCGATCGTGCCGGTCGGCGCCAGCACTGAGATCTGGCTGTTGCGCAGGCCGTGGCGCTCGCCGAGCTCGACGACGTCGTCCCAGGAGCGCTTGGCGCCCTGCAGGAGCTCGAGCGGCACGTGCGCGGCGTCGATCTTCTTGACCGCGTCGCGATGCTTGCGCATGACGCGCAGCATCGGCTCGCGGTTGACCGAGTAGCCGGCGAAGGGTCCGAGCGAGGCGGCGATGCGCGCCGACTGCGCGTACGAGGCACCCGACATCAGCGCCGAGATCGCCCCCGCGTAGTCGCGGCCGGACTGCGAGTCGTAGGGGAGGCCGCGGGCCATGAGCAGCGCGCCCAGGTTGGCGAAGCCGATGCCGAGCGGGCGGAACTTGTGCGAGTTGCGGTCGATCGACTCGGTCGGATAGCTCGCGAAGTCGACGAGGACCTCCTGCGCCGAGATGACCACCTCGCAGGCATGGCGGAAGCCCGCCACGTCGAAGCCGCCCTCCGGCGTGTAGAAGCGCATCAGGTTGAGCGACGCCAGGTTGCAGGCGGTGTCGTCGAGGAACATGTACTCGCTGCAGGGGTTGCTGGCGTTGATCCGCGCCGTCCCCGAGCAGGTGTGCCAGTCGTTGATGGTGGTGTCGTACTGCATGCCCGGATCGCCGCACACCCAGGTCGACTCGGCGATCATCTGCATGAGGTCGCGGGCGCGGTAGCTGTCCATCGGCTTGCCGTCGATCACCGCCCGCGTCCGCCACTCGCCGTCCGCGGCCAGCGCCTGCATGAAGTCGTCGGACACCCGCACCGAGTGGTTGGCGTTCTGGTAGGCGATCGAGTCGTAGGCGCCGCCCTGGACGTTGAAGCCGCCCTCGTAGCCGGCGTCGATCAGCGCCCAGGCCTTCTTCTCCTCCACCTCCTTGCAGCGGATGAAGTCGACGATGTCGGGGTGGTCGATGTTCAAGATCACCATCTTCGCGGCGCGGCGCGTCTTGCCGCCGCTCTTGATGACACCGGCGAAGGCGTCGAAGCCCTTCATGAAGGAGACCGGCCCCGAGGCGGTGCCGCCGCCGGCGAGCGGCTCGCGCGACGAGCGCAGGCCGGAGAGGTTGCTGCCCGTTCCCGAGCCGTACTTGAAGAGCATCCCCTCGGTCTTGGCGAGCCCGAGGATCGACGGCATGGTGTCCTCGACGGCGTTGATGAAGCAGGCCGAACACTGCGGCTTGGCCTCGATGCCGACGTTGAACCACACCGGCGAGTTGAAGCAGGCGATCTGGTAGAGGAGGATGTGGGTGAGCTCGGCGTGGAAGGTCGCGGCGTCCTCGTCGCTCGCGAAGTAGCCTCCCAGGCGCCCCCACTCGGCGATGGTGTCGGCGACGCGGCCGATGAGCTGGCGGACGCTGCGCTCCCGCTCGCGGGTGCCGAGCTGGCCGCGGAAGTACTTGGAGACCACCACGTTGGTCGCCGTCTGCGACCAGTCCTTCGGCATCTCGACCCCGCGCTGCTCGAAGACCACCTCTCCCTTCTCGTTGGTGATCACCGCGTCCCGCGTCTCCCACTCGACGGTGTCGAAGGGGTGGACGCCGGGCGTCGTGTAGCGGCGCTCGAAGCGGATCCCCTTCTCACCAGCGGCAGCGGGCTCGATCGACGACGGGACGGACTTCTCGGTGCCGGGGACGGCGGTGGGTTGAGTCGCCATGTTGAGGTCTCCTCCGCGGGATTTTAGAGTTGAAAAGCCTCCAAACCCTACGCCCGGTGGGGTGCGGTGTCAAGGCCATAAACCACAAGATATTGTGGTCACACGATATTCCCTCCCCCACGCCTAGCCGGCCACTGAGCAAGAATTACCGCTCCGCAGCGTTCCCGCAGTTTTTCCACACCCGGTCTTGCAGGGCGCGAGAGGGGGGCGCCCAGGCGACAGTGCAAGGAGGAAACGGCCACTCTGAAAGCCCGCTTTCAAAGCTCCCCCAACTTTGAAAGAATTCGGCTGAAAATTTTAAAAGCCCTGGAGTCCCTCCGGCGCGCGCAAGAGCTTCTTCCATGAACCCAGACGACTTCCGCGCCCCCGAAGCCGGCCATCTCGTCCGCATCGCCGGCGGGGCGTTCGCCTTCGTCCCCTCCCCGCTGCCCCCCCGGCTCACGTTCGACGACGACCTCGTCCTCCGCCTCTCGCGCGCCGACGCCCTCCTCGGCGAGCTCTCCGGGTTGGGGCGCCAGCTCCCCCATCCTCATCTCCTCATCGCACCCTACACCCGGCGCGAGGCGGTGCTCTCGTCGCGGATCGAGGGGACCCGCACGACGCTCTCCGAGCTGCTGCTCGACGAGCTGGGCGCACTGCCGGAGCCGGCGGCCGAGGTGCACGAGGTGCGCAACTACGTGGCGGCCCTCGAGCACGGCATCGAACGGCTGGGCGCCCTGCCGCTCTCCTTACGGCTCGTCCAGGAGCTCCATGGCAAGCTGATGAGCGGGGTGCGCGGCGGCATGGCGGCGCCAGGGGAGTTCCGCCGCACGCAGAACTGGATCGGTCCGCCAGGGAGCACCCTCGCGACCGCGCCCTACGTGCCGCCGCCGGTGCCGGAAATGACAGAGGCGCTCGGCCAATGGGAGCTCTACCTGCACCGGCGGGACGAGCTGCCGGACCTCATCCAGTGCGCCCTCATCCACGAGCACTTCGAGGCGATCCATCCATTCCTCGACGGCAACGGCCGTATCGGCCGCCTGCTGATCACCCTATTCCTCCTCGAGCGCGGCCGGCTGTCGCAGCCGCTCCTCTACATCTCTTCCTACCTCGAGCCGCACCGCGCGGAGTACTACGAGGCGCTCGAGCGGGTGAGGACGGTGGGCGACTGGGCCGGCTGGGTGCGCCTCTTCCTCACCGCCGTCGGCGAGTCCGCCGACCGCGCCTGCCGTCAGGCGCGCATCCTGCTCGACCTGCGCGAGCGCTCCCGCGAGCTGGTGCGTGGGAAGGCGAAGGCGCTGGCGCTCCTCGACGAGCTGTTCGCCAGCCCCTACGTCACGGTGACCCGAGCCGCCGAGGTCCTCGCGGTCAGCTATCCCACCGCGCGCACCGCGGTCGCCACCCTCGTCCGGGCGGGGCTTCTCACGGAGCTCGGCGAGGGCAGATGGCGACGCGTCTACGTGGCGCGTCCGATCCTCGAGGCCCTCGAGACCTGACCGTCCGCTTCGTGTCCCTATAATCGCCCCATGGCGATCGATCCCCGTGCGGCCGAAGCCGCCGTGAAGGCCCGCAAGGCGAAGCCCGAAGCTCCGGCGCCGGCGGAAAAGAGGACCTCCTCCGGCATCCCGGTCGCTGCCGCCTACCGGCCGGCGGACGTGGCCGCCATCTCCTATGAGAAGGCGGTCGGCGACCCCGGCGAGTTTCCTTATACCCGCGGGCTGTATGCGGACATGTATCGCCAGCGGCGCTGGACCATGCGGCAGTACGCGGGCTACGCGTCTGCCGAGGAGTCGAACCGGCGCTACCGCTACCTCCTCGCCCAGGGGACAACCGGCCTCTCGGTCGCCTTCGACCTGCCGACCCAGATCGGCTACGACTCCGACCACTCGCTGGCGCTGGGAGAGGTGGGGCGGGTCGGCGTCGCCATCGACTCGCTCGCCGACATGCGGCGGCTGTTCGACGGCATCCCGCTCGACCGCGTGACCACCTCGATGACCATCAACTCGACGGCGGCGATCCTCCTCGCCTTCTACCTGGCGGTCGCCGAGGAGCAGGGGGTGGCCTGGGAGAAGGTCGGCGGCACGGTGCAGAACGACATCCTCAAGGAGTACGCCGCGCGCGGCACCTATATCTACCCGCCCGGCCCGTCGCTCAAGCTGGTCACCGACGTGATCTCCTTCTGCGCCGACCGGGTGCCGCGCTGGAACCCGATCTCGATCTCCGGCTACCACATGCGCGAGGCGGGCTCGACGGCGGTGCAGGAGGTCGCCTTCACCCTGGCGAACGGCCTCGCCTACGTCGAGGCGGCGCTGGCGCGCGGCCTCGCCATCGACGACTTCGCGCCGCGCCTCTCCTTCTTCTTCAACGCCCACAACAATTTTCTCGAAGAGGTGGCGAAGTTCCGCGCCGCCCGGCGCCTGTGGGCGGAGCTCGTCGGCGAGCGCTTCGCGCCCGCCGACCCGCGCTCCCTCTGGCTCCGCTTCCACACCCAGACCGCCGGCTCGACGCTCACCGCCCAGCAGCCCGCCAACAACGTCGTGCGGGTGGCGATCCAGGCGCTCGCCGCGGTCTGCGGCGGCACCCAATCGCTGCACACCAACGCCCTCGACGAGGCGCTCGGCCTGCCGACCGAGGCGGCGGCGCGGCTGGCGCTGCGCACCCAACAGGTGATCGCCTGCGAGAGCGGCGTCGCCGACGTCGCCGACCCCCTCGGCGGCTCCTACGTCATCGAGGCCTGGACGGAGGACATCGTCACCCGCGCCCGCGCCTACATCGCCCGCATCGACGCCATGGGCGGCGCCTTGAAGGCGCTGGAGAGCGGCTTCCAGCAGCACGAGATCGCCGACGCCGCCTACGCCCACCAGATCGCCGTCGAGGAGGAGCGCGAGCTGGTGGTCGGCGTCAACGCCTTCCAGGCCGCCGCCGGCGACGCCGAGACGGCGACCGAAGTGCTGTCGATCGACCCCGCCGCCGAGCGCGACCAGGTGGCGCGGCTCCACGCCCTCCGCGCCGCCCGCGACGACGCCCGCGCCGGGGCCGCCCGCCAAGCCCTCGCCGCCGCCGCCGGCGAGGACCGCCACCTGATGCCGCCGATCCTCGACTGCGTGCGCGCCGAGGTCACCCTGGGCGAGATCTCCGACACCCTCCGCGGCGTCTACGGCGAATACGAGGACGCCGGCTTCGAGTAGGTGCCGGCAGACCGGCGAGAGCCGCCGGCGGACCGCCGACGGCCGCCCTTGGCTGCCGCCTCGGGCGGGCGTAGTATTCGTTCCTCATCGCTCCATGGACTACCGGGAAGGCGCCGGGTCGGCGACGGGCTCTCCCGGCCGCATCATGCGGAGCCGAACCGTCCAGCTGCCCGCCGGACCCTGCCGGGGCGAGACCCTGCGCGGCGCCGGCCGCGCGAGCGGCGTCGCCCGAGGCGCCGGATGACCGTCGCGGAGATCGAGGCCGCCGTCCTCCGCCACCTCCTCGCCGCGACGGCGCGCGCCTACGACGAGCAGGTCGCGGCCCTCGCCGCCGCCCGCGAGCTGGCCATGGTGACGCTCGCCGCCATCGGCGATGGGGTGCTGGCGACCGACGCCGCGGCGCGGGTGCAATTCCTCAACCCGGCGGCCGAGAAGCTGACCGGCTGGACGCCGGCCGAGGCCGCCGGCCGGGCGCTCGCCGAGGTCTTCCCGCTGCAGGACGAGGCGGGCGACGACGCGGACGTCGCCGGGGCCGGCGGCGGCGCGCTCGCCCGGCTGGTCGAGCGCTGCCTGGAGGAGGAGGCGCGGCTGCGGCTCGACGGCCGGCCGACCCTCGGCCACCGCGACGGCCACCGCTACGCCATCGAGAGCACCTGCGCCTCGATCCGCGACGGCGGCGGGGCGATCATCGGCGTCGTCATCGTCTTCCAGGACGTCTCCGACAAGCGGCTGATGGCGCTCCAGCTCGCCCACCAGGCGACCCACGACGAGCTCACCGGCCTGCTCAACCGGCAGGCTTTCGACGGCCACCTCGCGCGCGCCCTCGACGACAGCCGCCGGCGCGGCGCGGCGCCCGCCCTCTGCTATCTCGACCTCGACCAGTTCAAGCTGGTCAACGACACCTGCGGCCACCTCGCCGGCGACGAGCTGCTGCGCAAGGTGACCGCCCTCATCCAGGAGAGCCTGCGCCCCGAGGACGTCGCCGCGCGCCTCGGCGGCGACGAGTTCGGGATGCTCCTGGCCCGCGCGCCGCTCGCCGAGGCGGCGCCGCGCGTCGAGGCCTTCCACGCGGCGCTCCAGGAGATGCGCTTCGTGTGGCGCGACCAGAGCTTCGCGGTCGGCGCCAGCATCGGCATCGTGCCGATCACGGGCCGCTTCCAGAGCGTCGCCCAGCTCCTCTCCGCCGCCGACCACGCCTGCTACCTGGCCAAGGAGCGCGGCCGCAACCGGCTGCAGGTCTACCGCGAGAACGACGCCGAGCTCATCCGCCGCCACGACGAGACGAGCTGGGTGGTTCGCGTCCAGAAGACCCTGGAGGAGGACCGCTTCCAGCTCTTCGCGCAGCCCATCCGGCCGCTCGCGCCGCAGGCGGCGGGCGGCCGCTACTTCGAGGTCCTGCTGCGCATGGTCGAGGAGGACGGCACCATCCACCTGCCGTCCGACTTCATCCGCGCCGCCGAGCGCTACGGCCTGATGCCGGCGATCGACCGCTGGGTGATCCGCCGTGCCCTCGAGACCCTCGCCGGCCAGAGCGCCGCCTGGCTCGCCGACCTGGCGACCTGCGCCATCAACCTCTCGGCGGTGTCGGTCGGCGACGACGACTTCCTCCCCTTCGTCGAGGACGCCCTGGCGCGCTCCCGCCTGCCGCCGGCGAAGATCTGCTTCGAGCTCACCGAGACCGCGGCCATCGGCAACCTGGGGCGCGCCGGGCTGCTCTTCGTCCGCCTGGCGCGGCGCGGCGTGCGCTTCGCCCTCGATGACTTCGGCACCGGCATGGCCTCCTACGGCTACCTGCGGGAGATCCCCGTCTCGACGTTGAAGATCGCCGGCAAGTTCGTCCAGGACATGGTGACCGACCCGCTCGACCGCGCCATGGTCGAGTCGATCAACCAAGTGGGCCACGCGATGGGCCTCGCGACCGTCGCCGAGGCGGTGGGCAGCGCCGCCGTCGTCGACCGCCTGCGCGCCATCGGCGTCGACTACGCCCAGGGCAACTGGATCGGCCCGCCGCGGCCGCTCTCGCCGGCGCCGATCGCCAGCCTGAGCAAGGCGGCGACGAGATCCTGAGTCAGCGGCCGCGCCGGCGCGGCGCGGGCTGCGTCTCCGGCAGCCGCTCGACGAGCGGACCGCGGATCTCGACCGGCAGGCGCGCGATGGCTTGGCGGACGGCGCGAGCGGTCGTCTGGCGTTCGGAGAGCGCCTCCCAGGCGAGGCGAACATCATCCGGCCGGTCGTCGAGCAGCAGCTCCAGCAGATCGCCCGCCTGGCGGAGATCCTTTGCCGCCTTGGTCTGCTCGGCGACCGGACGCCGCCCCGAGATCCAGAGCTTGTGCAGGGCGAAGCGCGCCGGGTCCGGCACGTTCACCAGAACGCCCGCACCGCCGACGACGACCGCCTGGGCCGGGGACTCGATCAGATAGCCCAGAAAGCGGAGGGGATGGGCGGAGACCCCGAAAGCGGGAAGGAAGATCGGCTTGCCGCTCTCGGGCCCGTGGAGCGGGGTCAGGAAGTCGACGCGCAGCTCGCGGCCTCGGATCTTGAACGAGGTGCTCGGCAGCCGCGGATCGAGCGCCGGGACGGGCGCAAAGCCGAGATCCGCCGAGCGCAGGCTCGCTTCGACGGCCGACGGCGCGGCCTCGAGCGCGAGGGCGACGCCGATCGCGCGATCCTGCGCGATGTCGATGTCCTGCGTGCGCAGCGCCTGCTGACTGAACCGCGCGCCGAGCATGTTGCCGTAAGCGGCGAACGCCTGGGTGCCGACCAGCACGCCGCCCAGCTGAAAGACGCCGGCCTCGGCCAGCAGCTCAAGGACGCGGACGACGCTGGAGCTCTCCCGCGTGGCACCGCCCGCCACCAGCATGCTGCACAGCTTGGCCCGCGCCGCGGCGTCGGCGGCGGAGCGGCTTCGCGTCTCCCTCGCCGTCTCCAGCCAAGCCGAGAGCGCCGGCGACTCCCTGCCGAGATAGCGCTGCCGCTTGCGCTCCCCTTCCATGAACTGGAGATACCAATACGTAGCACCGCGGATCGTCTTGGCGACGAAGCTGCCGTGCGGAGCGGAGGACGCCACCCCCTCGGCCTCGGCATGGACCGCCTGCTCGAGGAGCTCGGCATAGAGCGTCTGGACGGTGTTCGATAAGCGTTGGTAGGGCATGGCGGCGCGCGCTCCCTCCGTTATACGCACGATCCATCTCCATTGCGTATAACGAGCTCATCTTACTCTCTGCCCGGCGATCCGCGGCCAGGGCGCCGAGGGGAGAGACGCACGACCGGCATCCTCAACCTCTGCGAGCGCCGGACCGCTGCAAGTTCCTGCAGGCATCTATTTCCCGTAGTATCAGGCGCCGAAAGTCCGCGTTCCTGGGAGGGTTGTCATGGCTGAGACTGGCGTCGCCGCCGCCGCAGACCGGAGCACCGGGTTCGTCCGCGAGCTGGGTACGCTCGACTCGACGATGATCGTCGCCGGGTCGATGATCGGCTCCGGAATCTTCATCGTGCCCGCCGACATCGCGCGCCAGGTGGGCTCCTCCGGGTGGCTGCTCGTCGCCTGGATCGTCACCGGCCTGCTCACCCTCGCCGCCGCCCTCTCTTACGGCGAGCTCGCGGCGATGATGCCGAAGGCCGGCGGCCAGTACGTCTATCTCCGCGAGGCCTACTCGCCGCTCTGGGGCTTCCTCTACGGCTGGACTCTCTTCCTGGTCATCCAGACCGGCACCATCGCGGCGGTCGCCGTGGGCTTCTCGCGCTTCCTGGGCGTCCTCCTCCCCAGCGTTTCGCCGACCTCCTGGATCGTGCCGCCGATCGACATCTCGTCGACCTACGCCGTCTCGCTCTCCACCCAGCAGCTGGTCGCCATCCTCCTCATCGTCGTCCTCACCTGGATCAACACCCGTGGCATCCGGCTCGGCAAGCTCATCCAGAACACCTTCACCGCGGCGAAGACCCTGTCGCTCGCCGCCCTCATCCTGGTGGGCCTCCTCATCGGCCGCAACGCGGCGGCGATCGCCGCCAACTTCCACGACATGTGGACGCCGCACGACGCGGTGACCATCGCGCCGGGCCTGCCCGGGCTGCCGGCAATGACGGCCATGCTCGGAGGGATGGGCCTCCTCGTCGCCTTCTGCGTCGCCCAGGTGGGCTCGCTCTTCTCCTCCGACGCCTGGAACAACATCACCTTCACGGCGGGCGAGGTGCGCGACCCCAAGCGCACCATCCCGCGCTCGCTCTTCGCCGGCACGGCGCTCGTCACCGGGCTCTACGTGCTCGCCAACATCGCCTATCTGGTGACGCTGCCGCTCCACGCCATCCAGACGGCGCCGGACGACCGCGTGGCGACCGCCGCCCTGGAGGTCATCTTCGGGCCGGCGGGAGCGACGATGATGGCGATCGCCATCATCGTTTCGACCTTCGGCTGCAACAACGGCTTGATCCTCGCCGGGGCGCGGGTCTACTACGCGATGGCCAAGGACGGCCTCTTCTTCCGCTCGACCGGGCGCCTCAACCGCCAGCGCGTGCCGGCGATGGGCCTCATCTTCCAGGGCGTCTGGGCGGCGATCCTCGTGCTGCCGCGGACCCGCCTGCGCGACGCCGCGGGCGCCCTCTCGCTCGACCCGGCGACCCACCAGCCCCTCTACGGCAACCTCTACGGCACCCTCCTCGACTACGTGATCTTCTCCGTCCTCCTCTTCTACCTGCTGACCATCGCGGCGATCTTCGTGCTCCGCCGGCGGCTCCCGGACGCCGAGCGCCCCTATCGCGCCTTCGGCTACCCGCTGGTGCCGGCGCTCTACCTCGTCGGAGCCGCGGTGATCGTCGCCGTGCTCCTCCTCTACCGCACGGCGACCTCCTGGCCGGGCCTCGTCATCGTGCTGACCGGGATCCCGGCCTATTTCCTCTGGCGCCGCTACGGCGTGCGGCCGGAGCTCGCGGCCGCCGCGCCGCCGGACCTGAAACTGTGATCTTCCTCTCCAACCATCCAACTTCGCGGAGGTCTCGAGAATGGCTGACAACCCTCTGACACGCACCAAACCGCTGAGCCTGCTGCTCGAGGAGGCGGCGGGCGATCACCGGCTGCGCCGCGTCCTCGGCCCGGTGCAGCTCTCGGCGCTGGGGGTCGGCGCCATCATCGGCACCGGCATCTTCGTCCTGACCGGCGTCGCGGCGCACGACAAGGCGGGCCCGGCGCTGATGCTCTCCTTCGTCATCTCCGGCCTCGCCTGCGTCTTCGCCGCCCTCTGCTACGCCGAGTTCGCCTCGATGGTGCCGGTCGCCGGCTCCGCCTACACCTACGCCTACGCCACGCTCGGCGAGCTGTTCGCCTGGATCATCGGCTGGGACCTGGTGCTCGAGTACGCGGTCGGATCGGCGACCGTGGCGAACGGCTGGTCGTACTACTTCCAAGACCTGATCGGCATCTTCGGCATCCACCTACCGAAGGTGTGGAGCTCGGCGCCGTTCGACTACGTCGGCCATCGCGTCGTGGCGACCGGCTCCTACTGCGACCTGCCGGCGATCGTCATCACCTTCATCATCGCCACCATCCTCGTCATCGGCATCAAGGAAAGCGCCAGCTTCAACGCCGGGATGGTCATCGTCAAGGTGTGCATCGTCTTCT
Source organism: uncultured Acidobacteriota bacterium (assembly GCA_963755825.1). GTDB lineage: Bacteria > Acidobacteriota > Thermoanaerobaculia > Multivoradales > UBA5704 > DATBQN01. The sequence continues at coordinate 1,454,027 of CAVWLA010000003.1, forward strand.
TCGTCATCGTCGTCGGCGCCTTCTACGTCAACCCCGCCAACTGGCATCCGTTCGCGCCGTTCGGCCTCTCCGGCTTCTCCTTCTTCGGCAAGCCGGTGTGGGGCGCCCTCGGGGCCGGCGGCCAGCCCGTCGGCATGCTCGCCGGCGCCGCCGTCATCTTCTTCGCCTACATCGGCTTCGACTCGGTCTCGACGCACGCCGAGGAGGCCAAGAATCCGCAGCGGGACGTGCCGATCGGCATCATCACCTCGCTCGTCCTCTGCACCCTCCTCTACATCGTCGTCTCCGCCGTGCTCACCGGCATGGTTCCCTACAACCAGATCGACATCAAGGCGCCGGTCTCGGCGGCCTTCGCCCACGTCGGCCTGCCCTGGGCGCAGTTCATCATCTCGCTCGGCGCGCTCACCGGCATCACCTCGGTGCTCCTGGTGATGATGCTGTCGCAGCCGCGCATCCTCCTGGCCATGGCGCGCGACGGCCTGGTGCCGCCGGGCTTCTTCGGCGCCATCCACGACCGCTTCCGGACGCCCTGGAAGGCGACCATCCTGATGGGCGTCTGCGTCGCCGTAATGGGCGGCTTCCTGCCGCTGCGCTTCCTCGCCGAGCTGGTCAACATCGGCACGCTCCTCGCCTTCCTCATCGTCTGCGCCGCGGTCCTCATCATGCGCCGCACGCACCCCGAGGCGGCGCGGCCGTTCCGTGCTCCCTTCGTGCCGCTGACGCCGATCCTCGGCATCCTCCTCTGCCTGCTCCTCATGTTCTCGCTCGACCTCGGCAACTGGATCCGGCTCGCCGTCTGGCTGCTTCTCGGCTTCATCATCTACTTCGGCTACAGCCGGCATCACAGCGTCATGCACAATCAGGCGACGGCGACCGAGGTCGCCTCGACCGGCGCCTCCGGCGCCGGCACGCTGCGCTCGCCGAACGATCCGCAGAACCGCTGATCCAGCCGGAAGGAACACCTGCGGCGCCCTCGCTCGCGCGAGGGCGCCGTTATTTTTTGCTGGCTGCGGCGGGAGCCGAGGAGGGCGGGACCGGCGGCGCGGCGCGCACCGCGGCGATCTGCTTCTCGATGCCGGCGAGCTGGTCGGCGGGGAGGAGGAGGACGGCGTCGCGGCCGCCGGCGCGGGCGGGGACGCCGGCGGCGACCGCCGGGTAGAGCGTCAGCGTCTCGCTCGCGGTCCCAGACGCGCCCGCCGGGACCTGATCCTTGCCTCCCTGATCCTTGGCGGCCTTGAGGGCGATCGAGAGGAGCGGCCTGTCGAGCGGCGCGCCGAGCTGCTTCGCCTCGGCGGCGGAGACCAGCCGGATGGCCTTGGCGCCGGTCACCGCGAAGAGCAGATCGGAGACCGGCGTGTAGGGGATGGTGACGCTGCCGCGCCGCCAGTCGGTGCCGCTGCGGGTGAGCTCGACGGTGCCGGCGCCATCGGTGACGCGGGCGGAATCGACCTGATAGACCTGCAGGCCCGAGAGAGCCTTAGAGCGCCAGGCGTCGGCGCCGCGGCCGAGCGCGGCGGCGAGGCCGCCGGCGGGCGCTGTGAACACCGCGTCGCCGGAGCGGGCGTAGATCGACGGCGACGCCGCCGGGGGCGGCGACCCAGGAGCTCCGGGAGCCGGCGGCGCCGCCGGTGCGGCAGCCGCCGCCCCGCCCACCTCGAGGCGGAACGGCCGCGCCTCGCCGCGGAGCGCCGCCTCGACCGCCCCCCGCGGCGGCGCGAGCCCCATCTCCTGCGCGGTCGGCGGGGCCGCCGGGCCGGCGGCCGGGCCGTCGACGAAGCGGTCGGCGCGCAGGGTGGTGAGGTCGGTGAGGAGAGCCTCGACCAGGTCGCGGTCGGCGCGGTCGCGCAGAGCGGCGGGGCTCTCGATCCAGAAGTCGGCGCCGCGGCGGACGAGGACGACCTCGCCCGCGGGGCCGCTCACCGCGACGCGGTCGATGCGCTCGCGGTCGCCGTGGAAGATCTGCTTGTCGCGCCACTCGCCCGGGTCGCGCTGGAGATTGCTGAGCACCGAGTCGGGGACGGCGTAGGCGGCGGCATCGCCGCCGACCGAGACCATCACCTCGCCGCTCGTCGGCACCTTGGCGCCGAAGGAGAGCACCTTCTCCCCCTCGTCGGTCGCCAGGCGCACGGTGAGCTGCGGATGGTCGAGACCGAGCGCCCGGGGATCGGGATGGTCGATCGTCCGCTCCTTGGCGAGGCCGGCGAGCGACTCGGCGAGGCCGTCGACCGCGAGGCCGTCGGCGGAGGCGGCGAGCGGCCGCGTCATCTTCCAGACACCGGGCGGGCCGTCGTCCGGAGGCGCCGGAGCGCCCGGCTCGGCACCGAGGCCGGAGCCGCCGGAGCCGTCGGCGGCGGGCTTGGCGGCCGGCTTGCCGACGCGCTCCAGATGCACCTCGCCGGTGCCGCCGCTCGCGATGGTGATCGCGGTCACCTGGTCCTTCTTCAGGTCGAAGAGCTTCTTGCCCTGCTTCGCCCGCTCGTCGCTGCCGGGGAGCTTCCGCTCGTAGAGGCCGACGAAGGCCGCCAGACCGCCGACGACGACGAAGAGGACGAGGAGCGTCCGCGGGCGCACGGCCTACCGGCGCCTCCGGAAGTAGATCCAGACGCCGAGGACGACGCCGAAGCCCGGCAGCACGAGGAGCGCCAGCAGGTAGACCGCGCGCAGCTCGTTCTTGGCCAGCGAGAGGTGCACCTGCTCGGTCTTCTTCGGCGGGATGCCGAGGAGCGAATCGCGCTGCACCAGCCAGTCGAGGACGCTGGTGAGCATCACCGAGTTGCCGACGTTGGCCTGCAGGAGCTGGTTGTCGGCGAAGTCCGAGTCGCCGAAGACGGCGAGGCGCAGGCCGCTCGGGTTGGGCGGCGGCGGCGGCACCGGGCTGTCGGGATCGGCCGGCTTGTCGCTGCCGGGCGCCACCGCGACGGCGAGCGGCACCGGGCCGGGGATGTCGCGGGCGTCCTTCGACACCTTCTCGAGGTGCGCGATGTCGGTCTCCCCCCACCCCTCGGCGCTGGTCTCGACGAGCTGGGTGACGGCGAGCCCGGCGGGCGGCGTGCCCTTGGCGACCGAGCGCGCCAGGCTCACCAGAAGGGGCAGGTTGCCCTGCCGCAGCGAGCGGGTGACCGGGTGATCGCCGTAGTGGTTGGCGAAGATCGTCTCGGCGCCGAAGAAGGGGAGCGGGTTCGAGGGGTCGACGACGATGTCCTCGCCGACCTTGACGCCGTAGCCGCCCAGCCAGCCCTCGAGGCCGGTCGGCTGCAGGCCGGTCCCCGCCGCGCGGCCGAGGATCGGATCGAGGAGGACCAGCATGCGGCCGCCCTTCTTGAGGTACGCCGTGAAGCCGTCGATCTCCGGCTGCACGAAGCTCGCCTTGGGGCCGGCGACGATCAGCAGGTCGGTGCCGTCCGGCACCCCGGGCTTGCCCAGCGAGGCCCACTCCGAGAGGTCGAAGTTGTCGCGCCCGAGGATGTCCTCGACGCCCGAGAGGCCGTGCGGGCCGCGGTCGTCGAGCGCCGCCTCGCCGTGGCCGGTGGTGAAGAGGATCTTCGGCTTGCGGCCAGCGGAGAGCTGCATCAAGGCGCCGGTGATGAGCTGCTCGCCCTTGAAGCCGGTCATCTCCGGCTTCTGCCCCATCTGCACCGCCGAGAAGTCGAGCTCGGCGAGCTCGTTGCTGTCGAGCACCCGGCGGTCCTTGGCCGTCGCGATGACTATTCCCGGCGTCGTCACCTGGTAGCGGGCGACCAGCTGCTGCGCCTCGACCGGGTTCTTCTCCGGATCGACCATCCGCACGTGGATGTGCGGCGACGCCGCGGCATAGCGGGAGAGGAGCTCGCGGACGGGCTGGTAGAGGTCGTCCTGCGGGCGCAGGAAGACCACCGCATCGACGTCGTGATCGAGGCGCTTGACCACCTCCCGGCTCTTCGCCGAGAGGGTGTAGAGGCGGCTCTGCGTCCAGTCGAAGCGCTGGTAGTACTTCCAGCCGAAATAGTTGACGAGGAGGAGGAGGGCGAGGACGAGGAGGACGCCGGCCGAGAGCGTGCCGGTCCGCACCAGGCGTTTTCTGGTGCCGCCGGCCGGCGTACGGCTGTCGCGGCCGGCGCCGCCGCGAGGATCTTCGGGGGTCGCCATGGCTACCTCCACTTCCGATCTTCGAGCGCCCGCGCGGTGAGGAAGAGGAAGAAGAGCGTCACCGAGAGGTAGTAGACCAGGCGGCGCGAGTCGACGATCCCCTTGGCGAACTCGTCCATGTGGTCGAGGAGGTTGACGTAGCCGATGGCGCGCTTGGCGAGGTCGCCGTTGACCAGGTTCTCGAGGAAGCCGACGGCGAAGAGGAAGATGAGGAAGGCGAAGGTGATGATCGCCGCCACCAGCTGGTTCTTCGACATCGCCGAGGCGAAGAGGCCGACGGCGAGGAACATGGCGCCGATGCCCAGGATCCCCACGTAGCCGGCGGCGACCGGCCCCCAGTCGACGGTGTTGAAATGGGCGATCATGCCGGCGTAGGCGACCGTCGGCAGCCAGAGGAAGAGGTAGAAGCCGAGCGCCGCCAGGTACTTGCCGGCGACCACCTGGCCTTCGCTGACCGGCGCCGTCATCAGCACCTCGATCGAGCCGCTCTTGTACTCCTCGGAGAGGAGCCGCATGGTGAGCACCGGCAGCAGGAAGATGAGCGTCAGCCAGAAGAAGAGGGTGCCGCCGAAGAAGAGCGTCAGCGGCGGGCCGCCCGGCGAGCGCGGATCGTTGAGGAAGGAGATCACCAGCGTGAAGACGATGCCGTTGACCATGAGGAAGAAGAACAGCACGACGTAGGCGAGCGGCGAGAAGAAGTAGGCCCGCAGCTCGCGGGTGAAGGTCGCCCAGACGGCGCTCATCGCGACACCTCCGTGCTCACGTCCGCGCCGTCGCCGGAGTCGGCCGGCGCGTCCGACGCGGGAATCTCGGCCGCCATCCCGGCGGCGTCGCGGGTGGTCAGGCGCACGAAGACGTCCTCGAGCGACGCCTTGGCGGCGTGGAGCTCGAGGAGCACCCAGCCGCGCTCGACCGCGGCGCGGAAGATGCCCTCGCGCGGATCGGCGCCGCGCGCGCACTCGACGAGAAAGGCTGCTTCGGTGTCGGCCTCGGCGGCGGGCGGGAGGACCGACGGCAGCCCGGCCTTGGCGGCCGGCCGCGCCTCGGGGCGCACCGCGGTCACCCCGGCGACTCGCGCCAGCGACTCGGCGGCATCGGGCGGCGGCGACTTGAGGATCACCGAGAAGGTCGGGCTCCCCACCCAGCTCTGCCGCAGCGTCTCCGGCGTCCCCTGGGCGATGATGCGGCCGCGGTCGATGATCAGCACGCGATCGCAGAGCAGCTCGACCTCGGGGAGGATGTGGGTGGAGAGCAGCAGCGTGCGCTCGCGGCCGAGCTCGCGGATCAGCTCGCGGATGGCGATGATCTGCTTGGGATCGAGGCCGACGGTTGGCTCGTCGAGGACGAGGACGCTCGGCCGGTGGAGGATGGCGGTGGCGAGGCCGACGCGTTGGCGATAGCCCTTGGAGAGCGTGCCGATCACCTGGCCGCGGACGTCGTCGAGCAGGCAGCGCGAGAGCGCCTCGCCGATCCGCTGGCGCGCCGCGGCGCTCGGCAGCCCTTCCAGCCGCGCCCGGTAGGCGAGGTACTCCTCGACCCGCATCTCGGGGTAGAGGGCGACGTTCTCCGGCAGGTAGCCCACCTCGCGGCGGGCCTCGCGCGGCGCCTCAAAGAGATCCTTGCCGCCCACCGTCACCCGGCCGCTGGTCGGCGGCAGGAAGCCGGTGATCATGCGCAGGGTCGTCGTCTTGCCGGCGCCGTTGGGGCCGAGCATGCCGAGAATCTCGCGCTCGGCGGCGCGGAACGAGATGCCATCGACGGCGGTGAAGTCGCCGTAGCGGCGGCTCAGGTCGAACGCTTCGATCATCAGCTCATCCCTCGCGGAGCGGCCCGGGAGCGGCCCGCCCTCATAGCAATCCGCATACCTCCCACACACCCCGAAAATCGCGCGCCGGGAGCGCGCGCGGACGGCCGGGAACCGGCCGGAAAGACGCCCTAGAGTATCTTGATCCGCGCCACAATGGCGCCGCGCCGGCGTCCGCCGAGGCCGCCGCAGGGCCGATGCTATGCTGGCGGCATGGCGGCTGACGAAGCGGACGAGCGGCGAGCGAGCGCGGCGAGAGCCGACAACACCAAGGGCATGAAGTCGGCGTACGAGCTGGCTCTCGAGCGCATGGAGAGCCAGGGCATCGAGCGCCCGCGCGAGGAGGCGCTGTCGCCGGCCGCGCGCGAAGCGGTCGCCGACGCCCGGCGCCAGGCGGAGGCCAAGCTCGCCGAGATCGAGATCCTCCACCGCGACCGCCTGAAGACGATGTACGACCACACCCAGCGCGAGCAGGAGGAAGAGACCTACCTCCTCGAGCGCCGCCGCATCGAAGCCGAGCGCGACCGCAAGATCGAAAAGCTCCGCGCCGAGCGAGCTTAAGCCCCCGCCGCAACGAGGAAGAGCCGGGCTCTTCCCCCCTCCTCCGCCGTTAAGACGAAGGATTCGATCCTTCCTCACTCAGGCGGTTCAAATGGAGAAGAATCGGATCCTTCCTCTTATCGGCCGCCGCAACGAGGAAGATTCGAGTTCTTCCTCTTATCGGCCGCCGGAATGAGGAAGGAGTGGATTCTTCCTCGTATCGGCCGCTGGAATCAGGAAGAATCCGATTCTTCCTCATTGCGGCTGCGGGAATGAGGAAGAAATGGATTCTTCCTCGTCGCGGCCGCTGAAGTGAGGAAGAGACGGATTCTTCGCCATCACGGCCGGCGGTGTGAGGAAGAGGCTGGTCGTGCCCTCGATCGTCGTCACCAATTCGGATCCTGTTGGCCGCTGCGGAGACGTCCCGCGGTCTCCGTGGCCTCATTTTCAGGTCAACCCCTCAGTACGGCATCTCCCGGTCCGCCAGCCCGAAGTGATGGCCGAGCTCGTGGACGACGGTGTCGCGGACCTGGCGGATGACGTCGAGGCGGTCGTGGCAGTGGCGCAGGATGGGGCCGCGGTAGATCGTCACGCGGTCGGGGAGCGACGAGTAGTAGGTGTCCCGCGCCGGCTGCGGCACGCCCTGGTAGAGGCCGAAGAGGGTCGTCCGCCGCGGATCGTGGCCGAGCGACTCGATCATCGCGGTCTCCGGCTCCTCCTCGACCATCACGGCGACGTTGTCGAGCAGGTCGGCGAACTCCTGCGGCAGGCCGTCGAGGGCCTGGGCGACGAGCGATTCGAACTCCTCGGGAGGGATGCGCATCGGCGTAGCGTACCGGAAGGCGGGGCCCGCGGCGGATAATCGGCCGCCATGACGGCTGCGATCGAGACGGCGGCCGGCGCCGCGAGCCCGGCCGTGCGGTACCCGCCGCGCCCGCGGCGGCGCCGGTGGCCGCGGTGGCCGCGGTGGCCGCTGATGGCTGTGCTCGCCCTCGCCGGGCTCCACATGCTCGTCTTCGACCGCGGCCTGGGCGGCGACGGCTGGGCGACCTTCGCGGCGCTCGAGTCGATCGTCGACGACGGCGACCTCTGGCTGGAGAACAATCTCCGCGGGGTGACCAACGGCATCGTGCCGCGCGGCGGCCATCTCGTCATGCAGTACCCGCCGGGGATCCTGGCGCTCGACCTGCCGCCGTTCCTCGCCGGCCGCGCCGCCGACCGCCTGCTGCCGGCGCGCTGGCTCGCCGGCGGCGCCATGCTGCCGCCGGTCGGCCGGGTGCCGCGGCGGGTCTTCCTCGCCGCCGCCGCCATCGTCCTGGCGCGCAACGTCGAGACGCTCCTCGGCCTCGCCTGGATCGCCCTGGCGCTCCGCCGCCTCGGCTTCGGCGAGCGCGCCGCCGCCGGCGCCGCGGCACTCGCCTTCTTCGGCGGACCGCTCCTCTTCTACTCGCTGGTCGGCATGACGCACGCGCCGGCCTTCGCGCTCGCGGCGCTCCTCGGCTGGCTGCTGGTGCGGCAGCGCGACAGCGGCAGCCTCGGCCTCGCCTTCGCCGCCGGCGCGACGATCGGTCTGGCGACGCTGGTGCGCTACGGCGCCGTCGCCTGGCTCCCCGCCGCCCTCCTCGCCCTGGCGGCGAGCGGCCGCCCGAAGCGTGAGCCGCCGGAGCCGCAGGCGGCTGGCGCCGGGCGCGCCGCGGCGCCGCTCGCGGGCCTGGCGGGATTCTGGCTCTTCCCTCCCCTCCTGCCGGTCTACTGGCATGCGACGAGCGGCGCCGGCGGCAGCGGCTGGGGGCCGCCGGGCTACGGCGGGCGCCTCGCGATCTCGCTCGCCTCGCCCGCCAACGTCCTCTTCTCGCCCCGCCACGGGCTCTTCCTCTTCCACCCGGCGCTCGCCCTCGCCGCCGCGGCGCTGGCGGTCGCCGCCTGGCGGTGGGGCGGGCGAGGCGGCGCCGCTGCCGTCGCCCTCCTCTGGTTCCTCTCGATCGCGACGTTCAACGGTTGGTGGTCAGCGTGGGCGAACGCCGGCGGCTGGGGACAGCGGTTCCTGACCGAGGCGATGCCGCCCCTCGCCCTCGGCTTCGCGCTGCTGCTCGCCGCGGCGGAGGGCGCGGCGAGGCGCTGGCGGAGCGCGGTTCTCGGCGGCATCGCCGCCGCGACCGCCTTCGGCTACCTGCTCTTCTTCGCCGCCGTCGGCGGCCTGGCGTCAGGCACCGCGCCAGCCGGCGGTCAGGAACTCGGAGCCGCCGGCGGCATCGTCTGGCCGCAGCGCCTCTCCGACTATCGGCCGCTCACCCAGCATCCACCCGATCTCCGCGGCCTCGCCGTCGCCCTTCGCCGCGCTTCGGTGGTCGTCCGTGCGATCGGCGGGGGCGGCACGGGTGAGATGCCGAGCGGTCGAGGTCCGGGCTAGACTCCGCGGGTGAGCGTCCGCCTCGACAAGTGGCTCCACGTCGCCCGCGCCTTCAAGACGCGGACCCAGGCGACCCACGCCTGCGACCTCGGGCGGGTGACCGTCAACGGCCAGCCCACCAAGCCCCATCGCCACCTCGAGATCGGCGACCGCGTCGAGGTGACGGTCAAGGACTGGACCCGCATCCTCGTCGTCAAGGAGCTCCACGACCGGCCGGTCGCCAAGGCGCTGGCGGCCGCCATGTACGAGGACCTGAGCCCGCCGCGCCCCGTCCCCGACGCCCTCGAGCGCCTCATGCGCCGCCCCCCGGCCCCACGCGACGCCGGAGCCGGCCGGCCGACGAAGAAAGACCGCCGCGAGCTCGAGGATTGGTGGAAGGGGAGCGAGCCCGAGTAGGCGGGCGCTCAGCCCTCGGCCGCGGACGACTCGTGTGGGCTCGCCGAGCCGGCGACGCTGCCGTGAGGTCGACGGCCTCGCCGATAAAAGAAGTAGACAGCCGCTCCGAGCACGTGCGTCAAGGCGATGCCGACCGCCCACCGGATGCGATCGGCCTGGCCGTCAAAAGATTGACTCTGCAGGCAGTCAACGAGCATCCAGACCCAGAACGGGGTCCCGAGCCCGCCGATCAACAGGATGGCAACGATCACGAACAGCTCCTGTGGGCCCCATGCCGGCACGTCGGTCTCCCGTGTGACCCTCCCCTTAGAGGGGGGCCACGCACGAAGTAGCAGAGCTGCACGAGCGCAGCCTGCAGCTCTCCCTATCTCTGCCACATTGTAGCAGTTGTCTGTTAGCTGATTTTCCTGCCCGGCGCGGCGCCGGCGCTCAGTCGCCGAGGAACTCGCCGAGCGGCGCGAGCGGGGCGATGTGGTCGCAGAGGATCTTGCCGACGACGGTGATGGGGACGGCGAGGATGGCGCCGGGGATTCCCCACAGCCAGCTCCAGAAGGTGAGCGAGAGGAAGATCACCACCGGATTGAGCGTCAGCCGGTGGCCGAGGATCATCGGCGTCACCAGGTAGGCCTCGAGCACGTTGAGCACGAGGAAGGCGCCGACCGGCGCGAGAGCGTGCGCGAAGTCGGGGAAGGTGAGGAAGCCGAGCACGGCGAAGACCAGGTAGCAGCTGAGCGCGCCCAGGTAGGGGATGAAGTTGGTGAGCGCCACCATCACCCCCCAGAGCAGCGGGTTGGGGAGGCCGATGAGCGCCATCGCGATCCACACCGCGATACCGAGGCCGGTGTTGATCATCGCCACCGTCGAGAGGTAGGCGGAGACCTCGGTCTCCACCTGGCGGGCGATCTCGACCGCCCGCCGCTTGTCGGCGAGAGAGGGCAGCACCTTGATCAGCTTGCGCAGGAACATGTCGCCGGAAGCGAGCAGGAAGAAGAGCAGGATGATGGTGATCGCGGTGCTCGCCCCGAGGTCGGTGGCGCGCGAGAGGAGGCGGGAGCCGAGCGACGGCTCGGTGACCGCGACGGTGGGGGCCGCGGCGCCGGCGGTCGCCATCTTCTCCACCTGCTCGGTCGCCTTGCCGATCGACTGCACCGGCCGCCGGATCTCGCGCAGCCGCCCCTCGACCTTGCGGAAGCTCTGCGGCGCCTTCACCATCCAGTCGTAGGCCGGGCCGGACACCTCGTAGATCCCCCAGCCGAAGGTGCCGAGGACGGCGAGGATCACCACCGCGGCGCCGACCGGCGACGGAATGTGCAGGCGCTTCAGTCCGCGGACGAGCGGCGACAGCAGCAGGTTGAAGAGGAGCGCGAGGACGATCGGCAGCAGGAAGTCGCGCGCGAAGTAGAGGGTGTAGAACGCGGCGAGGAGGAAGAGCCCGGAAAGCGCCACGTTGCGGACGCCGAAGGGCCCCGCGAGCGCCGCCCTGGTGGCGGCGAGATCGGGTTTCGGCAGGCCGTCGGCGCCGCGCTCGGGCGCCGCTCCGAGGATGGCTTCGAGCTCCGTTTCCGCGGGATCGCGAGGCTCCAGCGGCTCGATCATGCGCGGTCCCTCGGCCGCCACTGCGGCGGCCGGAGGGGACCGCCGGCGATCAGACGCGCCGTACCAGGCCCATCATCAGGGAGAGCACGAAGACCACCAGGAAAAGCATGAAAAGAATCTTGGCCACCGCCGCCGCACCGCCGGCGATCCCACCGAAACCGAGCACCGCGGCGACCAGCGCCACCACCAGGAAGATCACTGCCCATCTCAACATGACCGCTTCTCCTCGCTGTTGCGGGCGAGCCCGCACCTGGATGTAACAGCAAGAGATGTGCCACTGTTGCTGGCCCTCAGCCGGCGGCGGGCGGCACGGGCGGCGCCGTCCCCTCGTCGCCGTCTCCCAGGTAGATCCGCGAGCCGCGGTAGGAGTCGGCCCAATGGCTGGCGAAGACCTGGATCGCCGCCGCCGCCGGCACCGCGATCAGCATGCCGATGAAGCCGAAGAGGCTGCCGCCGACGATGATGGCGAGGAGCACCCACACCGGGTGGAGGTCGACGTTCTTGCCGAGGATGCGGGGCGACAGGAAGGTGCCCTCGAGGAGCTGGGTGCCGGCGAAGAGCGCCACCACGCCGAGCACCCGCGCCTCGCTCTGGTGCTCCGCCCAGCAGAGCGCGGCCGCCGGCAGCAGGCCGACGACGAGCGACATGTAGGGGATGACGTTGGCGAGGCCGGCGGCGAGGCCGATGGCGAGCCCGAGGGGGACGCCGAGCGCCATCAGGCCGATCGAGTTGAGCACCGCGAGGATGGCGGCGACCGTCGCCTGGCCGCGCACGAAGCCGTAGATCGCCGCGTCGACCTCGCGCGCCCGCTCGAGGGTCAGGGCGCGGTACGGAAGCGGCACGAGATCGAGGGCGCGGCGCTTGATCGCCGGGAAATCGATCAGCAGGTAGAAGGCGAAGACCGGCACGAAGACGAGGTCGAGGAGGAAGAGGAAGAAGTTGAGCAGGCTGCCGAGCACCTTGGCGAGCCACGCCGAGAGCGCCGTCGCCAGGCGCGGGAAGTTGTCGCGGAGGGCCTGCGTGGCGCGGTCGCGGACGTCGGCATACTGGCGCGGGAAGCGCTGCTCGAGGCCGGCGAGCCAGGGCAGGAGCTGCGCCTTGAGCGACGCCATGTAGCGCGGCAGGCTCGCCGAGAGGTGCTGGAACTGGCTCTCGATCGTCGGCACCACGTAGAGCAGGAAGCCGGCGACGGCGAGGGCGAGCGCCGCGGCGAGGACGACGATCCCCAGCAGGCGCGAGCGGCCGCGGTCGGCGAACCAGGTGACCGCCGGGTCGGCGAGGTAGGCGATGGCGAGGCCGACGAGGAGCGGCATGAAGATCTCGCGGCCGGCGATGAGGACGCCGACGATGGCGGCGAGGCCGCCGGCGAAGACGGCGAGGCGCAGGAACGCGGGCGGGATCTTGCGCACGGGCTTCCTCCCTGGATCTCTCTCTCGCAATAGCGGATCTAGCGGAGAGCATACACGCGGGCGCCGGACGGCCGTCTTCAGCCGTCGCCCACCTTCACTCGCCGCCGAAGAGCGGCAGCTGGGCGAGCGCCCCGGCCATCAGGTTCGAGGCGCCGACGCCGAGCAGGCGCACCGGCCGGCGGCGGGCCTCGGTGCGCGCCAGGAGGTCGCGGGCGCAGGCGGCGAGGCCGGCGCCGTCGGCGATCGGCAGGGCGAGGGTGCGCGAGCGGGTGACCGTCTGGAAGTCGGCATAGCGGAGCTTGAGCGTCACGGTGCAGGCGGCGAGCTCCCGCCGCGCCAGCGTCGCGGCGAGCGAGCGGGCGAGGCGCTCGACCTCGTCGCCGATCGCCGCGGCGTCGCGCAGATCGACGGCGTAGGTGGTCTCGGTCGACAGGCTCTTGGTCTCGCGGTGCGGCTCGATCGGCCGCTCGTCGATGCCGTGCGCGAACTCGTGGAGAGTGCGGCCGTGGCGTCCGAAGCGCTCGACGAGGGCGGCGACCGACACCGCGCGGAGCGCCGCCACGGTGTCGATCCCCAGCTCGACGAGCGCCTTCTCGGTCGCCGGGCCGACGCCGTGCAGGCGGCGCACCGGCAGCGGCGCCAGGAAGGCGAGCACCTTGGCCGGCGGCACCACGGTCAAGCCGTCGGGCTTGTCGAAGTCGGAGGCGATCTTCGCCACCAGGCGGTTGGGGCCGACACCCACCGAGACGGTGAGCCGGCGCTCCTCGCGCACCCGGCGGCGGATCTCGCGCGCCATGGCGGTGGCGCTGCCGAACGCCCCCAGCCGGCCGCTGACGTCGAGGTACGCCTCGTCGAGCGAGAGGGTCTCGACGAGCGGCGTGAGCTCGCGGTAGATGGCGAAGATGGCCTCCGACTCGCGGCGGTAGCGGCGGAAGTCGGGGGGGATGAAGATCACCTCCGGGCAGAGCCGGCGGGCGCGCGACGAGGGCATCGCCGAGTGGATGCCGAAGCGCCGCGCCTCGTAGCTCGCCGCGGCGACCACCCCGCGGCTCTCCGCCGAGCCGCCGATGACGACCGGCTTGCCGGCGAGCCACGGATCGTCGCGCATGTGCACGGCGGCATAGAAGCAGTCCATGTCGCAGTGCAGGATCCGCCGCAGGGGGTCCGGCTCGCCCGGCTCCGGCTCGGGCGCCCGAGCCCCCTCGTCGCTCTGCGCCGTGTCGCTCATCGCGCGTCGCCGCCGAGCTTAGCAGCCGCCCCCGGCGCCGCCGATCGATGCGAGACGCCTTGATTGCTCTTTCACATTTCCGCTGGCGATACCGAAAAGCTACAATATCGATCGATCCTGAAACGTCTCCCGACCGCCTCGCGGGAGCGCCGGACCGACGCCTGGCGTATGCGACGTCCCGATCCCTCCGGTCGCTTCCCACCCCCCGAGCGCGCCGCGCGCAGCCGCCGCGGGCTCGGCACCCCCGTCTTCCTCCTCCTCGGCCTCGCCGCCGCCCCGCCGCCGCCGCCCGCCCTGGCGCCCGGCCTGCGCGTCGAGGAGCGCCTCGCCGACGGCATGACGCGGAGCTATCCGGTGCGCCTGGCGGCGGGAGATTTCCTCCGCGCCGTGGTCACCGAGGAGGGGGCCGACGTCGCCGTCCGCCTGTTCTCCCCCGCCCACCGCGAGGTGGCCTACGTCGACGGCCCCCGCTTTCCCGTCGAGGACGAGGACCTGGCGGCGGTGGCGCCGGCCGCCGGCCTCTATCATCTCGAGGTGAGCCGGGGGAGCGGCGGCCAGCGGCGGGCCGGCTATCTGCTGCGCGTGACCGACCTGCGGCCGGCCGGTGAGCGCGACCGGCAGCGCGCTGCGGCCGTGGCTCTGACCCAGCGCGCGGTCGGGCAGATGGCGCTGCAGAGCGACGCCGGCTGGCGCCGCCAGCTGGCGACCCGCGAGAGCGCGCTCGCCCTCTGGCGGTCGCTCGGCGACACCCGCCGCGCCGCCGTCGAGCTCCTCGAGATGGGCAACCTGCGCTACCTGCTGCAGGAGTACGGCCCGGCCGCCGACCTCTTCCACCAGAGCATCGCCGGCTTCCGTGCCGCCGGCGACGCCGGCGGGCTCGCCGACGCGCTCAACGAGGCCGGCCGCGCCGACCGCCGCCTGTGGCGCTCCGGCGAGGCGATCGCCCACCTCGAGGAGGCGCTGCCGCTCGCCCGCGCCGGCGCCGACCCCAAGCTCGCCGCCAACGTGCTCGACAACCTGGGCAACGTCGAGGCCGACCTCGGGCGGCCGCGCCAGGCGCTGGGGCTGATCGACGAGTCGCGCCGGCTCGCCCACCGGGCGGGGAACGCCGAGGGCGAGGCGCGGGCCCTCGAGAACGAGGGCTCCGCCTATGCCGACCTGGGCGAGCGGCAGAGCGCCCTCGCCTGCTACCGAGACGCGCTCGCCATCGCCGAGCGCGGCGGCCTCGCCGAGCAGCAGGCCGCCGCCTGGAACAACCTCGGCGACAGCCACGTGGTGCTCGGGCAGTGGGACGAGGCCGAGCGCGAGCACCGCCGCGCCCTCGCCCTCTTCCAGGCGCGGGGCGACGGCCAGGCCGAGGCGCGCAGCCGCAATCAGCTCGCCCTCGTCGAGCGCCACCTCGGCCGCTACGCGGCCGCGGCGGCGGACCTCCGCCGCGCCATCGACCTCGGGCACCGCTACGCCGACCCCTCGGCCGAGGCGACGGCGCTCGCCGATCTCGCCTACGTCGACCTCGAGCGCGACCTCGTAGCCCGCGCCCGCGGCGACGCCGAAGCCGCCCGCCGCGTCGCGCCGCCGGGCGGCGAGGCCGAGATGAGCGCTTTGATCGCGCTCGGCGACGCCCGGCGGGTCGGCGGCGACCTGCCGGGCGCCGCCGCCGCCCTACGCGACGCCGTGGCGCTCTGCCGCCGGCGCGGCAACCGCGCCAACGAGGCCGGCGCCACCCTGCTCCTCGCCGAGGTGGCGCGCGACGGCGGTCAGCTCCGCCGCACCGCCGAGCTCACCCGCGGAGCCATCGAGATCGTCGAGTCGCTGCGCACCCGCGTCGCCTCGGAGGAGCTCCGCGCCTCCTTCCTCGCCTCCTCCCAGTGGTACTACGCCTTCGCCGTCGATACCGCGATGGCGCTCGAGCGGGCGCATCCGGGGGAGGGCTGGGCGGCGCGCGCGCTGACCTTGGCCGAGCGCGCCAAGGCGCGGAGCCTGATCGAGATCCTCGCCGCGGCGGGAGCCGAGCCGGCCCAGCGCGGCGAGCCGCGGCTGGCCGCGGACGAGCGGCGGGCGCGCGAGGCGGTGAGCGCGGCCGAGCTGCGCCGCCTCGAGATGCTGCGCCAGGAGCCACCGCCAGCGGCGACGGCGGTCGCCGCCGCCGGCCGCTCCTACGACGCGGCGCTCGCCGCCTACGAGCGGATCGAGCGCGAGGTCGCCGACCGCAGCCCGGGGTACGCCTCGCTGACCTCCCCCGAGCCGCTCTCGGCGGCGCAGATCGAGGGGCAGGTGCTCGACCGCGCGACGCTGCTGCTGGAGATCGCCCTCGGCGAGCGGCGGAGCTTCCTCTGGGTGGTCTCGGCGGGCGGTCTGGCAAGCTACGAGCTGCCGGGACGCCAGGCGGTCGAGGCGGCGGCGCGCCGCTACTACGACCTGGTGACGGCGCCGAACGCCGCGCCGCCGGGGGAGGGCGCCGCGGGGCGGACGGCACGCCTCGCGGCCGCCCGCCGCGACCTCCCCGCCGCAGCCGCCGCCCTCTCGCGCACCGTCCTCGGCCCGGCCGCGGCGCGCCTCGGCTCCTACCGCCTGGCGATCGTCGCCGACGGGCTGCTGCAGTACGTGCCCTTCGCGGCGCTTCCCGATCCGGCGGCGGCCGCCGGGGGGCGGCCGCTCATCGACGGCCACGAGGTGGTGGTGCTGCCCTCCGCCTCGGCCCTCGCCGTGCTCCGCCGCGAGCTCGCCGGCCGCCCGGCGGCGGCGAAGACGCTCGCCCTGGTCGCCGACCCCGTCTTCAGCCGCGACGATCCGCGCGTCGAGCTGGGCACCCGAGGACGGCAGCCGGGCGCCGCGGCCGCCGCCCTGACCACCACCGCGGCAGCGCCCGCCCGCGGCGGCGACGACTGCGGCGGCGAGGCCGGCCTCGCCCGCCTCCACTTCTCGGCCGCCGAGGCGCGGTCGATCTTCGCCCTGGTGCCCGCCGCCGACCGCCTGGTCGCCACCGGCTTCGCCGCCTCGCGGCCGACCGTCCTCTCCGGGAAGCTGGGCTCCTACCGCATCGTCCACTTCGCCACCCACGGCTGCGTCGACAGCCGGCACCCCGATCTCTCGAGCCTGGTGCTGTCGCTGGTGGATGCCCGCGGCGCGCCGCAGAACGGCTTCCTCCGCCTGGGCGACATCTACCGCCTCGATCTCCGCGCCGATCTCGTGGTGCTCTCCGCCTGCCGCACCGCCCTCGGCCAGGAGGTGCGCGGCGAGGGGCTGATCGGACTCACCCGCGGCTTCATGCACGCCGGGGCGGCGCGCGTCGTCGCCAGCCTGTGGAGCGTCGACGACCGCGCCACCGCCGAGCTCATGGCGCGCTTCTATCGCGGCATGCTGGCGGCGAAGCTGACGCCGGCGGCGGCGCTCCGCGCCGCGCAGCGCAGCATGGCGCGCGACGCGGCCTGGTCCTCGCCCTACGACTGGGCCGGCTTCTCGCTCGAAGGGGAGTGGCGATGACGCCGCGCCGGAGGCCCGGGGCCCCCGGCCGCCGGGCGCTCAGCGCCGGCGAGCTCGAAGCGCTCCTCACCCACCTCTCCCTCGACCGCGAGCAGGCGGGCGAACGCTACGAGGAGATCCGCCGCCGCCTGGTGCGGCTCTTCGAGTGGCGCTATCACGAGGACCCGGAAGGGCTCGCCGACGAGGCGATCGACCGCGTCGCCCGCCGGCTGGCCGCCGGGATGGAGATCCGCGCAGCGAGCCCGTTCGCCTACTTCTGCGGCGTCGCCCACCACGTGGCGCAGGAGATGCTCCGCGAGCGCGAGCGCGAGCGCCGGGCGGCCGCCGCCGCGACCAACCTGGCGGCCCGCGACGACGAGCCGGAGGACGACGGCGAGCGCCGCCTCGCCCGCCTCCACGGCTGCCTCGAGCGGCTCCCCGCCGACCAGCGCCGGCTCATCCTCCAGTACCACCAGGGGAGCGACCGCATCCGCGGCCGCCAGCGCCTGGCGCACGAGCTGGGGATCGCCGTCAACGCGCTGCGCATCCGCGCCCACCGCATCCGCCGCCGGCTCGAGGACTGCTGCGCGAGCTGCCTCGCCGCCCACCGCGAGCCGTGAAGCGACCCGCCATGAAACGGATCGGCACCCGCCGTCACCCAGGGTGAAGAGAGAGAAGCATGAGCGACCCGACCGACAGCCACTCCGCTCCCGAGCCCGATCCGAGCCCCGGTCCGCGGCCTGCCGCCCCTGGCGAGGAGGTGCTGAAGCGCTATCTCCTCGACGACACCGACGGCGAGGAGAGGGAGCACGTCGAGCGCCACCTGGTGGCCGAGCCCGAGGGGCTCGAGCGCATCGAGGCGGTCGAGAGGGAGCTCTTGGACGCCGCGGCGCGCGGCGAGCTCTCCGCCGACGAGCACGCGCGGGTGGTGGGGCTCCTCGCCAGCACCCCGGCCGGGCGGGCGCGCCTCGCCTTTGCCCGCGATCTCGTCGAGATCGCCGACGGCAACTCCGAGACCCATCCGGGGATCGTCCCCGAGCGGTCGCTCAGGCCCCCCGCGCCGCGCCGGACGCCGCGCGTCGGGCGGCCGTGGGCACGCCGCGCCGGGCTGGCGGCGGGGGTGGCGGTGGCGGCGGTCGCCGGCTGGCTCGCCGTCCATGCCGGTCACCTCTCCGAGGCGCCGCCGCGGACGGCCTGGCAGCGGCCGGCGGCACTGGACCGCCACGCCGCAGCGTCCGCCGCCGGCACCGCCCTCCTCGAGCTGTCGCTCGCCACCACCCGCGGCGGCGGCGCGCTGCCGCGGCTGCGGCTCGCGCCGGGCATCCGCCGGGTGGATCTGCGCCTCGACCTGGGCGGTGGGGACGGCGGGCTCTACCGCGGCTACCGCACATACCGCGCGCTGGTGCACGGCGCCGGGGGTCGCACCGTCGCCGACCTGCGCCATCTCTTCCCCCGGCCGACCGCCGGCGGCGCGCGGCTCGACCTCGACCTCGCCGCGGCCGCGCTGACACCGGGCCGCTACGCGCTCGCCCTGCAGGGCGAGCGCGAGGGCGGCCAGGCCGAGGAGATCGGTTTTCAGGAGTTCGCGGTGAGCCCCTAGCTGCGAGCGTCTTCGGGACAGGTCCGTTCGGGCGGCCGATCGCCGCCGGCGGGCCACAACGATGGGAGGAATGACACCATGGACATCATCAACTCCTCGGGCAGCGACACCGGCGTCCGCGGAGGAACCACCTCGCCGCCCGTCCAGCACGGCTCCGGCGTCATCATCCTCGGCCCGCGGTCGACGAGCCAGGACGTGCCGGCGGCCTGGTCCCACCTCGCCGCGGGCGCGACCCTGCGGATCACACCCCCCGCGAGCGGCTCCTTTCCGGTCGAGTTCCAGCTCCCCGACGGCCGCACCCTGGTGCAGCTGGTCGACGCGCGGACGGCGAGGATCGAGCTCATCCGCGACGCCCATGGCCGCTATCAGACCGTGCTCACCGCGGCGGCGCCGCCCGTTCCGGCGCCGCCCAAGGCGGCCGCCGGCGGCCGGGGGTGAGGGTGAAATGTTTCGCCGGCGGACGTCACATCGATTGACATGATCGCCGGCCTCGCCTCTCCAGCCTCTGCTCCCGGCCGCCGGCCGCGGCTCCGCGACGCTCGCCATCCGCACGGGGGGTGGAGAGAGGTCGCCGAGCCCGGCGCCGGGGATCGTCCCCGCGCGCCACGCCGGGCACCGGGAGCGGAGGCTCTTTTTCCCCGTGCCGAGAGGCCGCACAGGATCGCCGTCGAGACGCCATCCGCCGAGGCTCCGGCGGCAGCGGTCGCACCGAATTCTCCGCCGTCGCAGGACGACCTCGAACGGGAGGCCGGCCCCGGCGCCGAGTGCGCTCTCCCTGCCAGCGCCCCCGCCCGCGGTCGCTCGCCGATCCGGGCCGGCGCCGCCGAGCGGGAGCTCCTCGCCGGGCTCGCCGGCGGCGCGCTCCTCGCCGCCGCCGCGCTCTGTACCGCGTCACCGGCCGCCGGCGCCGAGCTCTGGCTCACCGCGGCGGCGGTGGGGAGCGTCCTCGCGCTCCTGGCGCTCGGCCGCTGGCTGGGCTCCCCCGCCGGCCGCTAGCCGATCGCTAACCGCCGCTCCCGCCGCCGGCGTGGATGCCGCCCTCGGTCATCCCCCATGGATCGAGCGCGGCGTCGAGCTCGGCATCGGGCAGCAGCTTCTTCTGGCGCGCCAGCTCGCGCACGGTGAGGCCGGTCTTCATCGACTCCTTGGCGATCTCCGCCGCCTTGTCGTAGCCGATCACCGGCACCAGCGAGGTGACCATGGCGAGCGACTTCTCGACCAGCTCGGCGCAGCGCTCGACGTTGGCCTCGATCCCCTCGACGCAGCGCTCGGCGAGGAGACGCGCGGCGTTGGCGAGGATCTCGATCGACTGCAGGAGGTTATAGGCGAGGACCGGCATCATGACGTTGAGCTCGAACACCCCCGACATGCCGGCGACGGCGATCGTCGCGTCGTTGCCGATCACCTGCGCCGCCACCATCAGCACCGCCTCGGGGATCACCGGGTTGACCTTGCCGGGCATGATCGAGCTGCCGGGCTGCAGGCTGGGGATGGCGATCTCGCCCAGGCCGCAGCGCGGGCCCGAGGCGAGCCAGCGGATGTCGTTGGCGATCTTGTTGAGCGAGACGGCGATCGTCTTCAGCATCCCCGAGGTCTCCACCGCCGCGTCCTTGGCGGCGAGCGCCTCGAAGCGGTCGGGAGCGGGCACGAAGGGGTGGCCGCTCGCCTCGGCGAGGCGGGCGATCACCCGCGGCGCGAACTCGGGCGGGGCGTTCAAGCCGGTGCCGACCGCGGTGCCGCCGAGCGCCAGCTCGGCCAGGCGGGGCGCCGCCGCCGCCAGCCGCGCGATGCCGTTCTCCACCTGCCGCGCGTAGCCGCCGAACTCCTGGCCGAGGCGGACCGGCACGGCGTCCTGGAGATGGGTGCGGCCGATCTTCACCACGCGGTCGAACTCGGCGGCCTTCTGCGCCAGCGCCTGGGCGAGCCGCTGGAGCGCCGGCACCAGGTCCTCCTGGATGGCGCCGTAGGCGGCGACGTGGATGGCGGTGGGGATGACGTCGTTGCTCGACTGGCTGGCGTTGACGTGGTCGTTGGGGTGGACCTTCTTGCTGCCGATGGTGCCGCCGAGGATCTCGATGGCGCGGTTGGCGATCACCTCGTTGGCGTTCATGTTGGTCGAGGTCGCCGAGCCGGTCTGGAAGATGTCGAGCGGGAAGTCGGCGTCGCGGCCGCCCCCGGCCACCTCGCCCGCCGCCTGGCGGATCGCCGCGGCGACGTCGGCCGGCACCAGGCCGAGCTCGGCGTTGACCGCCGCCGCCTCGCGCTTGATGCTCCCCAGCGCGGCGATGAAGCGCGCCGGGAAGCGCAGGCCGGAGATGGGAAAGTTCCGCCGCGCCCGCTCCGTCTGGGCGCCGTAATAAGCCGCCGCCGGGACCTCCACCTCGCCCAGGCTGTCCTTCTCGATCCGCGTCTCGCTCATGATGTCTCCCGCGCCGGCCGCAGCCGGCGCCGAACCGTTTCGATGTGAGAAAAGATGGCAGGGGCGGCCGCGCGGCGGCGGCCCTCCCGGCTGGTATCGTATCGAGGACCGCCCGCACGCGCACCACCGGCCATCCATCACCCATTCCGAGGAGACCTCCCGTGGACGATCCCCGCTACCCCGTCGGCAAGTACACCCGTCCGGCGACGCTCGCCGCCGCCGACCGCCAGGCCGCCATCGCCGAGACCGCCGGTCTGCCGGCCAACCTCCGCGCCGCCGTGGCGGGCCTGACCGACGCCCAGCTCGACACCCCTTACCGCGCCGGCGGCTGGACGGTGCGCCAGGTCGTCCACCACGTGCCGGACAGCCACGCCAACGCCTACGTCCGCTTCAAGCTCGGCCTGACCGAGGACGCGCCGACCGTCCGCCCCTACCAGGAGGCGCTATGGGCCGAGCTGCCGGAGGCGAAGAGCGCGCCGATCGAGCCCTCGCTCGCCTTCCTGGACGCCCTCCACGTCCGCTGGGTGCTGGCGCTCGAGGCGGTGCGCGAGGAGGAGTGGCGGCGCACGGTGGTCAACCCGGAGACCGGCTCCTACCGGCTCGACCAGCTCCTCGCCCTCTACGCTTGGCACAGCCGCCACCACGTGGCGCACATCGTCGAGCTGCGCCGGCGCGAGGGCTGGTGAGCCGCGGCATGGTGGGAGCCGAGGACGGAGCCGAGCGGGGATCAGGGGACGGCGCCGAGCGCGGATCGGGGGCCGCAGCGCCCTCCCGCAGCTGGGGCCGCGCCGTCGGCGTCGGCCTGGCTCTGGTGGTGACGGTGGCGGCCGATCAGGAGCTCAAGGCCATCGTCCGCAGCCGGCTCGAATGGCGGCGGCCGCTGGTGTTCCTCGGCGGCGCCGTGCGCCTCGAATACGCGGAGAACCGCGGCGCCTTCCTCTCCCTCGGCGAGAGCCTGCCGGAGAGCGTGCGCTTCACCCTCTTCGTCCTCCTCGTCGGCACCGCGCTCGCCGCGGCGATCTTCTTCGCCCTGCGCGCCCGCTCCCTGCCGCGGCCCGAGCTCACGGCGCTGGCGCTGATGGCCGGCGGCGGCATCGGCAACCTCATCGACCGCGTCGCCCACGGCGGCGCCGTCGTCGACTACATGAGCATCGGCTGGGGCCCGCTCCGCACCGGCATCTTCAACCTGGCCGACGCCGCCATCACCGCCGGCGCCCTCCTCTTCATCTGGGCCAACCTCCGCCACAGCGGCGACGTACCCGACTCCTCGCCGAGCTGAGGCTCGCGCGGTCGGCCGGCCGATCCTCCCAGGCCGTCAGCCCAGCCACTCCGGGTGTTGCGCCGTGCTGTCGAACTTCTCGCTCGTCTTGTAGAGCTCGTACTTCCCGGCGGTGGCGGCGGGCGCGGTCTTCGCGAGGAGCGCCGCGATCTGACTCTCGCTCAGCGGCCGGAAGCTCTTCGCCGCCTCGATCGCCTGCTCGAGGATCTCGAGCTTGTCGCAGCCGGTGATGCAGACCGCGACCGGCAAGCTCATCGTGTAGTGCAGGCACTCGATCGCGGTGACGACGCCGCTGGTGAGGATGACATGGTCGCCCATCGGCTTCATCCCCAGGATGCCCATGCCGCGGGCGAGCGCCGCCGGCAGGACCCGCTCCTCGAAGCTCTTGAAATGGGCGTCCATGACGTTCAATGGCATTTGCACGGTGTCGAAGGTGAAGCCGTGCGCGGCGGCGGTCTCCAGCATGTGGAGATGGATCTCCGGGCTCTTGTGGCCGGTGAAGCCGACGTAGCGGACCTTCCCCGCCCGCTTCGCCGCCATCACCGCCTCGAAAGCGCCGCCCGGCGCGAAGATGCGGTCGGCGTCGCTCCTGCGGATGATCTCGTGGAGCTGGAGGAGATCGAGGCGATCGGTCCGCAGGCGCTGCAGCGACTCCTCGAGCTGCGCCGTCGCCGACTCCCGGGTGCGGCCGTCGATCTTCGTCATCAGGAAGGCCTTCTGCCGATAGCCGTCCTGGAGCGCCTTGCCCATCCACTCCTCGCTCTTGCCGTCGTTGTAGTCCCACGAGTTGTCGAGGAAGTTGATGCCGCGATCGAGCGCGGTCCGCACGATGCGGATGCCTTCCTGCGCGGACGAAGCCCGCCCGATATGGGCGCCCCCGATGCCGACCAGCGAGACCTTCTCGCCGGTCCTGCCGAGAGCGCGGTACGGGATGCCCTCCCTCTCTTCGCCAATCCCCTCCGCCGTCTCCCTCTCATCGTCCATCGGCTCACCTCCTCGGCGGCTCTCCTGGATGGAGCGCCCACCGCACCCTGTGGAGCAAGAGATGGGCCAGGGATCGGCGGCGGCTGGATGCAGCGATCGCGCGGCGAGACGGCACCAGGTCTCGCCTTCGCCGGAGACAGCTTTCGCACCATAATCGCTCCCTCCCCTCACCAGGAGACCGCGATGGCAGAGACCACGAAGCAACCGTCCCCCTACGGCGTCCATCCCGGCGTCGAGAAGGTCGCCGCCTGGCTCGACACGCTCCCCGCGACGACCGGCCGCTCGCTCGACGACTGGCTGCAGGTGATCGAGCGCTCCGGCCCGGCGGGAGAGGACGAGCGCCGCGACTGGCTCAAGAAAGAGCACGGCTTCGGCACCAACCAGGCGAGCTACCTCGCCGAGCGCTCGTGCGGCAAGGGCGTCGAGGACGGCGACCCGCGGGCCTACCTGGCGGCGGCCGAGCGCTGGGTCGATGCCATGCTCGCCGGCCCGCGCGAGGCCCTGCGGCCGCTCTACGACGAGCTCCTCGCCCTCGGCCTCTCCTACGCCGGCGTGCGCGCCTGCCCCTGCCAGACCATCGTCCCCCTCTACCGTCGCCACGTCTTCGCCCAGATCAAGCCGGCGACCCGCACGCGCATCGACTTCGGCCTCGCCCTGGGCGACACCCCGGCCGCGGGCCGCCTCCTCTCGACCGGCGGCTACGAGAAGAAAGACCGCATCACCCACCGCATCGCCGTCTCGCGGCACGAGGACATCGACACTTTCTTAAAGGAGTGGCTGGCGGTCGCCTACGCGCGAGACGCGAGGTAGGCGGCGCGAGGCGCTCGGGCTCGCCGCGCTTCCAGGCGGGGCGAGCGAGCCCGCCAAATCCCTGTGCTAACTTCCCCGCCCATGCCGGCCCTCCGGCGGTTCGCAGCCGCCGTCGCACTCTCCCTCCTCGCCTGCTCGTCGGCGAGTGGGCCGCCGCGCGCGCGGGTGTGGGACCTCGTCGCCCTCCTGCCGCTCGCCGAGACGGAGAGCGAGGTGGCGACGATCGACGTCGGCTCGCCGGCGGCGCGCGAGCACCTGGCGAGCGGCTGGTACAGCAACCAGAAGGGGACCGACGGCTCGACCTCGGTGTGGAGCCGCGGCGAGATCTCGGTTCTCGAGTTCTTCCTCGCCGCGCCGCGCGATCTGCGGGTGGAGATCCGCTGCGCGCCGCTCTCGCCGAGCGCGCCCGAGGCCGGCGGCGCCGGCGACGGCGGGCCGCAGGTCGTGCGCACCGCGGTCAACGGCCGCTGGCGCAAGGACCTGATCCTCGCGCCCGGCATGCACGCCTACGCGGTCGACCTGCCGCGGGCCGACCTCCACGCCGGCATCAACCGCCTGATCTTCAGCTATCGCTACGTCTCCGAGCCGCGGCGCGAGAACGGCCACCGCCGCCTCGCCGTCGAGTGGGACGCGCTGCGCTTTCTGCCCGCCGGCGCCGCCGGCGCCGAGCCGGCGGGCGAGCCGGGCGCCCTCTTCCTCCCCTTCGGCAGCGAGGTCTCCTACTTCCTCGATCTGCCGGGCGCCGCCGAGCTGGCGCTCGACCGCATCGAGACCCGCGGCGCCGCCGCCGGACGGCTGGACGTCGCGGCCGAGGTCGAGGGCGGGCCGCCGATGGCGCGCACGCTCGCCGCCGGCTCGTCGGCGCACGCGCTCGAGCTGCCGGGGCGCCGGGCGCACCTCCTCCACCTCGTCCTCCGCGCCGTCGGCTCGCCGGCGGACGCCGCCGGCGGCCTGCTGCTCGCGGCGCCGACCGTCCGCGCGACGGCGTCGCCGGCGCGCCTGGCGCGGCCGGCGGCGCGCGACGGCAACGCCGCCGCTCCGCAGCTCGCGGCGCCGAGGCCCGGCGCGCCGCCGCCGAACATCGTCGTCTACCTGGTCGACACCCTGCGCGCCGACCGCCTCGGCTGCTACGGGTCGGCCAAGCCGACCTCTGCGGCCCTCGACGGCTTCGCCCGCGGCGCCGTCCTCTTCGAGCACGCCTTCGCGCAGTCGAGCTGGACGCGGCCGACGGTCACCACCCTGATGACCGGTCTCGGGCCGCTGGCGCACGGCGTCACCACGCTCGAGGACAAGCTGCCGGCGGCGGCGACGACGCTCGCCGAGCGGCTGCAGGCGGCGGGCTACCGCACGGCGGGCTTCAGCACCAACCCGCAGGTGAGCGTCGGCACCGGCCTGTCGCAGGGATTCGCCAACTTCACGCTCTTTCCCGGCGGCACGCGCTCCGCCGCCGTCAATCCGCCGGCGCTGCGCTGGCTGGACGCCGGCCGCGGTAGATCGCCCTTCTTTCTCTACATCCAGACCATCGACCCGCACGTCCCCTACGCGCCGGCTCCCGAGCTGGCCCGGCGCTTCGCGCCCGGCGTGCCGGTGGACACCGGCACCGCCCAGGGGGCGGACCGCGTCTTCCGGGCGCGCGGCGAGGAGCGCGAGCGCCTCGTCGGCCAGCTCTCCGCGCTCTACGATGCCGAGGTGGCGGGCAACGTCGAGAGCTTCGGCGAGCTCGTCGCGGCGCTCCGCGCGCGCCGCCTCTTCGACTCCACGCTCATCGTCTTCGTCGCCGATCACGGCGAGGAGTTCGACGAGCACGGCGCCCTCGGCCACGGCTTCAACCTCTACGGCGAGACGCTCCACGTGCCGCTCGTCGTCAAGTGGCCGGGCGAGACGCGCGGCGCGCGCGTGCGGCGCCTGGTGCAGCAGATCGACCTGGTGCCGACGATCCTCCGCGCCGCCGGCATCGCGGTGCCGCCGGGCCTGCCGGGGAGCGACCTGCGGTCGCTCGCCGCGGCGAGCCCGGCGAGCGACCGGCCCGTCCTCTCCCATCTGAGCTACGGCGGCCGCGAGGGGGTCAGCCTGATCGACGGCGGCTGGAAGGTGATCGTGCCGCTCACCCCGATGTTCGGCGGCGGCGCCGAGCTCTATCGCCTCGACGACGACGCCGCCGAGCGCGTCGACCGCAGCGAGCGCGACCCGGTGCGAGCCGGCTACCTGCGGGCGCGCGTTCGCCGCGAGCTCCTCCTCGCCCATCCGAAGCCGGCCGCCGAGCGGACGCCGATCGACGGCGAGACGCGGAAGGCGCTGGCGGCGCTCGGCTATCTTTGAACAGCGCCCGTCCTCGGCGCTGGCATGCGCGGCCGGCCGCGAACGCTGTTGATAGACTCGGCGCGATGCTCTTCCATGGCGGGTTTCATCTCCCCGGCGCCCTCCGCGGAGGGCGGCGGCGATGAGCGATCGTGCCCTGCGCGTCGGCATGGTCGGCACCTTCGACGTCGACAACTATGGCGACCGCCTCTTCCCGCTGATCGCCCAGGCCGAGCTGGCGGAGCGGCTCGGCGCGGTCGACGTCCACTGCTTCTCGTACCAGGCCAAGACGGCGGCCGAGTGGCCCTTCCCGGTGACCTCGGTCACCGAGCTGCCGCGGCTCGTCCCGACCCTCGACGGCCTCCTCGTCGGCGGCGGCTTCCTCATCCGCTTCGACAAGCGGGTCGCCCCCGGCTACCTGCCGCCGAGCCCGGCGATCCATCACCCCACCGGCTACTGGCTGACGCCGGCGCTCCTCGCCCTGCAGCACGGCATCCCCCTGCTGTGGAACGCGCCCGGCGTCGACTACGGCCGCCTCCCCGCCTGGGCCGATCCGCTGCTGGAGCTGGCGCTCGGCGAGAGCGCCTACATCGCCGTCCGCGACGAGCCGTCGCGCGATGAGCTCGCCCGCTTCGTCGCCGCCGACCGCATCGACCTGGTGCCCGACACCGCCTTCGGCGTCGGCCGCCGGCTCGGCGGCGCGCCGAGCGCCGAGTTCGCCCGGCTGCGCGACGGCCTCGGGCTGACCGGGCGCTACATCATCATCCAGGGGACGCCCGGCCTCGAGGGCTGCCATCGCTTCCTCAAGCGGCACGCCGAGCTGTGGCGCGAGCATCGCCTGCTGGCGCTCGCCGTCGGCCCGGTCAACGGCGACGACGCCAACCTGCCGAATGCCGATCTCCCCGCGCTCGTGCGGCTGCCCGCCTCGCCCCATCCGTTCCTCCTCGCCGAGATCATCCGGCGGTCGGCGGCGGTCATCGGCCCCAGCTACCACCTGGCGATCACCGCGCTCACCGCGGGCGTGCCGGTCTTCACCCACGCGGACCTGAGCCTGGGGAAGTTCCCCGGCCTGGCCGGCCTCGCGGGCCTCTTCCCGATGCCGGACGAGGGCGACGACCCGGCCGGCTTCATGGCGCGGCTGGGGCAGAGCGCGGTCTCGCCGCAGGTCGGCACCGCGCTCGGCCAGCTGGCGCACCACTGGGACCGCGTCGCGGCCGTCCTCGGTGCCGGCGCGAGCGGCGCTCGCGGCGGTCGATCCGATACGGCGCGGGAGGCGGTCGGCCGTTTCTGGCAGTCGCTGCCGGGCATCCTGGAGGCGGCCTCCCTGCAGGCCGACGCGCTCGCTCGCGGCGAGGCGGAGCGGCAGATCGCGGCGGCCGAGGCGGCGGCGGCGAGCGGCCGCGAGCGCGTCGCCGAGCTCGGCCGGGTGCTGACCCTGGCGCGGAGCGAGATCGCTCGGCGCGACCGCCGCATCACCCAGCTCCTGCAGTCGACCTCCTGGAAGCTCAGCGCGCCGCTGCGCTTCGTCGGCCGGCGCCTGGGCCGCTAGCGGTTGAAAAGACGATCATGCTCGACCTGACGCGCATCGCCGAGAGCAGCCTCGCGACCGAGCCCTATACCTGGGCGCCGATCGACGGCCTCTTCGCCGCCAAGGCAGCCGCGGAGTTGGTGGCGACCTACCCGCGCGATCATTTCAAGACCGTGCGCGGCCACGATGGAGAGAAGGAGTTCCTCTACGAGTCCCGCGCCTTAGTCGACATGGGCGGCGGCACCGCCCACCCCGCCGAGCTCTCCCCCGCCTGGCGGGAGCTCGCCGGCGACCTGCAGTCGCCGGAGTACCGCGCCGCCATGTCGCTCTTGACCGGCTACGACCTGTCGGCGGCGCCGATCGAGGCCAACCTCTTCCACTACGGCCCGGGAGCCTGCCTCGGGCCGCACCTCGACCTCCCCGACAAGCGCATCACCCACGTCCTCTACTTCAACGGCCGCTGGGACGCGGCCGAGGGCGGCTGCCTGAACGTCCTGCGCTCCGGCAACCCGGAGGACGTCGCGGCGGAGATCCTGCCGCTCATCGGCAACTCCGTCGTGCTGGTGCGCTCGGACCGCTCCTGGCACGCCGTCCGCCACGTCGCCGCGGACTGCCGGCGCTCGCGGCGGAGCGTCACGGTGACCTTCTACCGCCCGGGCGCGGTGAGCACCATGTGGCCGCCCGGCGACACCACGCCGCTCCATCGCTACGAAGCCCCCGACGGCGCCGCCGATGCCTCGCCCAAGCCATCCGCCTGGGCCAGGCTCCGCCGAGCGGCATCCGGCGGCCGCTGAAGCCTCGCCAGCCGGTCAGCGCGGCGGGGCGGCGAGAAGCTCGGCGAGGGCCCTCTCCTTCCTCGCCTGGGCCTCGTGCTCGAGATAGAGGGTGGGCCGGCGCGGCGCGCTCGGCGCACTCGCTCTCGGCGAGGCGGCAGCGCTCGCAGGTGAGGTTGACGGCGATCCGCGGCACCGCCGGGTCGTTCCAGAAGCGCACCGTCTGCTTGAAGTGATCGTCGAGGAGGAAGCCGAGCGAGACGCTCGAGCCGGCGCCGCTCGCCAGAGCCAGGGGCCGCGCCGTGGCGATGGCGAAGAACTCGGCGTTCTCGTCGATGAACTGCGAGCGCTGGGCGGCGAGGTCGGGATGGGCCGCGAGGGTGTCGAAGTCGAGCCGGTAGCCGAAGTCCTCCTCGAGCACCCGGCGGAGCGCCCCCGGCTCCAGCGCCTCGCCGCCCGTCCAGCCGCGCGCGGCGCGAAAGCGGGCCGCCGCCTCTTCCAGGTCGGCGAAGTAATTGGCGTTCATCCGCTGGTAGGAGCGCAGGGCGGCGAGCAGGAACTGCTCGACCTGCACGTCGTAGGTGCGGCCGATGTCGAGGAGCGCGCGGATGAGCGCCGCGGCGCGCTCCGGCTGGTCGGTCGCCAGGCCGAAGAGATCCTCCGGCTGCACCCCGAAGAGCTCGAACGGAAACCCCTGCAGGAAGTCGGAGCTGAAGACCGCCTTCACCGGATCGAGCGCCTCGCCGACCTGCGGCGAGACCAGCTCCTCGAAGGGGACCCGGAGGCATGTTCACCCTCGCCCGCGACTACCGCGACCGCGGCATGCTCGCCTACTCCGAGCTGCAGCAGGCCGAGTTCGCCGCCGAGAAGGACGGCTACACCGCCACCCGCCACCAGCGCGAGGTCGGCACCGGCTACTTCGACCGCGTCCGCGAGGTGGCGACCGGCGGTCTCGCCAGCACCGCGGCGATGGAGGAGTCGACGGAGACGGCGCAGTTCGCCGGGCGTTGAGCCGGCGGCCCGCCGGATGGGCTCGTCGACCCCGCCGCGCTACGGCGCGGAGGGGTTCGCCGCCTCGCCGGCCCGCACGCTCGCGTGCAGCTCCTGCAGCGAGCGGACGGCGAGGCCGTCGCGGCGGAGGGCGGCGATGCCCTCGGCGGCGGCGAGGGCTCCGGAGAGGGTGGTGATGCAGGGGACGTCGTGTTTCAAGGCGGTGCGGCGGATCTCGCCGTCGTCGGCGTAGGAGGCGCGGCCGAGGGGGGTGTTGACGACGAGGACGAGGTCGCCGTTGATGAGGTGGTCGACGACGTGCGGGCGCCCCTCGTGGACCTTGTTGACGGCGCGGACGGCGAGGCCCTGAGCGGCGAGGTAGGCGGCGGTGCCGGCGGTCGCGGTGAGCTCGAAGCCGAGCTCGGCGAAGCGGCGAGCGACCGGCGCCAGCGCCGCCTTGTCGCGGTCGTGCACCGAGAGGAAGACGGCGCCGGCGAGCGGCAGGCGGTGGCCGGCGCCGAGGAAAGCCTTGGCGAAGGCGTTGCCGAAGTCGTGGCTCGCCCCCATCACCTCGCCAGTCGATTTCATCTCCGGCCCGAGCACCGGATCGACCGCTGGGAAGCGGCGGAAGGGGAAGACCGGCGCCTTGACGAAGACGCCCGGCACCGCCGGCTCGGCGAGGAAGCCGACGTCGGCCAGGCTCTCCCCCGCCATCACCCGCGCCGCCAGAGCGGCGAGCGGCACCCCCACCGCCTTGGCGATGAAGGGCACCGTGCGCGAGGCGCGCGGGTTGACCTCGAGCACGTAGATGCGCCCGCCGACGAGCGCGAACTGCACGTTCATCAGGCCGACGACGCCGAGGCGCAACGCGAGGCGGCGGCCGATCTCGCGCATGCTGTCCTGGTCGGCGCGGCTCACCTTGTAGGGCGGCAGCACTGCCGCCGAGTCGCCGGAGTGGATGCCGGCCTCTTCGATGTGCTGCAGGATGCCGCAGACGACGGCGGTCTCGCCATCGCAGAGGAGGTCCAAGTCGACCTCGAAGGCGTCCTCGAGGAAGCGGTCGATCAAGATCGGATGACCGGGCGACACCTCGGCCGCCCGCTGCATCGTCGCCGCCAGATCCTGGGCGTCGTAGCAGACCGTCATGGCGCGGCCGCCGAGCACGTAGCTCGGTCGCACCAGCACCGGATAGCCGATCCGCTCGGCGACGACGACCGCCTCGGGGAGCGAGGTGGCGGTGCCGTTCTCCGGCTGCAGGACGCCCTCGGCGGCGAGGAGGGCGCCGAAGCGCTTGCGGTCCTCGGCGAGATCGATGGCATCGGGGGAGGTCCCCCAGATCGGCACGCCGGCGGCGGCGAGGCTCTGCGCCAGCTTGAGCGGCGTCTGGCCGCCGAGCTGCACGATCACCCCGCGCGGCTTCTCGCGGGCCAGGATCGACAGCACGTGCTCGACGGTGAGCGGCTCGAAGTAGAGGCGGTCGCAGGTGTCGTAGTCGGTCGACACGGTCTCCGGGTTGCAGTTGATCATGATCGTCTCGAAGCCGGCGGCGCGCAGCGCGTAGGCCGCCTGCACGCAGCAGTAGTCGAACTCGATCCCCTGGCCGATGCGGTTGGGTCCGGAGCCGAGGATCGCCACCTTCGGCCGCTCGCCGGGATCGACCTCGTCCTCGGCGCCGTAGGTCGAGTAGAGGTAGGGCGTCGAGGCGGGGAACTCGGCGGCGCAGGTGTCGACCCGCTTGTAGACGCGGGCGATGCCGCGCGCGGCGAGCGCCGCGGCGAGCGCCGCCTCGCGGCAGGAGAGGAGCCCGGCGATGCGCGCGTCCGACAGGCCGGACGCCTTGGCGCGGAGGAGGAGCGCCGGCGGCGCCGAGGCGAGGTTCCAGCAGCCGAGCTCGGCCTCGAGCTCGACGATCTCGGCGATCTCGCGCACGAACCAGGGGTCGATCGACGAGGCCGCCGAGACCTCCTCGACCGTCCACCCCTGGCGCAGCGCCGCGAAGACGGCGAAGAGGCGCTCCCAGTTCGGCGTCGAGAGGCGGCGGCGCAGGCGCACCGGGTCCGACATGCGGCGCTCGCGGGAGGCGAGGTCGCCGTCGAGCTCGAGCGCCGAGAGCCCCTTCATCAGCGCCTCGCCGAAGGTGCCGCCGATCGCCATCACCTCGCCCACCGACTGCATCGAGGTGCCGAGCGTCCCCGGCGCCTCGGGGAACTTCTCGAAGGCCCAGCGCGGGATCTTCACCACCGTGTAGTCGAGGGTCGGCTCGAAGGCCGCCCAGGTCTTGCCGGTGATGTCGTTGGCGATCTCGTCCAGCCGGTAGCCGACGGCCAAGAGCGCGGCGATCTTGGCGATCGGGAAGCCGGTCGCCTTGGAGGCCAGGGCCGAGCTCCGCGACACCCGCGGGTTCATCTCGATCACCAGCCGGGCGCCGGTCGCCGGATCGACCGCGAACTGGATGTTCGAGCCGCCGGTCGCCACACCGACGCGGCGGATCACCGCGAAGGCGTCGTCGCGCATCGCCTGCAGCTCGCGGTCGGAGAGCGTCTGCTGCGGCGCCACGGTGATCGAGTCGCCGGTGTGGACGCCCATGGCGTCGAAGTTCTCGACCGAGCAGACGACGATCGAGTTGTCGTCGGCGTCGCGGATCACCTCGAGCTCGAACTCCTTCCAGCCGAGGACCGACTGTTCGATGAGCACGCGGTGCGCCGGGCTGGCGCGGAGCGCCGTCCCCGCCACCTCCTCGAGCTCCTCGCGGTTGTAGGCGACGCCGCCGCCCTCGCCGCCCAAGGTGAAGCTGGGGCGGACGATGGTCGGGAAGCCGACCTCGGCGGCGACCGCCTGCGCCTCGGCGAGGGTCGCCGCGTAGCCGCTCCGCGGCACCTTGAGACCCACCTCCTCCATCGCCTTCTTGAAGAGGAGGCGGTCCTCGCCGAGCTTCAGCGCCTCGATCCCCGCCCCCAGCACCTCGACGCCGTAGCGGGCGAGGACGCCGCGCTCGTCGAGCGCGATCGCGAGGTTGATGCCGGTCTGCCCGCCGACGGTCGGCAGCAGGGCGTCCGGGCGCTCGCGCTCGATGATCTTCTCGACGATCTCGGCGGTCAGCGGCTCGACGTAGGTGGCATCCGAGAAGTCCGGATCGGTCATGATCGTCGCCGGGTTCGAGTTGACCAGGATCACCCGGTAACCCTCGCGCTTCAAGGCGCGGCAGGCCTGGGTGCCCGAATAATCGAACTCGCACGCCTGGCCGATGACGATCGGTCCCGAGCCGAGCACCAGAACGCTCTTCAAATCCTGTCGGCGGGGCATCGGGCGCAGAGTGTAGCGCAGGCCGGCGGCCGGCTGGGACCGCGGCGTCCAGGGGGCGCCCCCTGGCAGGGAACTTGTATGATCGGGGAGGCAGGCAGCAGATCTCGGCGACGCCGCCCCCGGCGCCGGAAAGGACCCCGCATGGACCCCGCCAACGTCGATCGGCTGCGCCAGCTCCTCCAGCTCCACGGCGAGGCGCTGGAGCAGAAGCGGCTCCATCCGGAGGCCGGCCGCGAGCAGACGGCCGCGCTCCGCGAGCGCTTCAACGCCGCCGTGCGGGCGACCATCCTCCCCGTCCTCGAGGAGGTGAAGAACCTGATGGTCGGCCGCGTCGAGTCGGCCGCCCTCTTCCACCAGCTGACCGCCGCCGGCCTCAGGGTCAGGCTCGACCGCTGGGAGGACTTCGAGCGCTCGCTGCTGTTCTTCGGCGACCCCGGCACGCGCTCGATCCGCATCACCCATGAGGGGATCGGCTTCGGCCTGCTGTCGCGGAAGGTCGACATCGGCGAGCTGTCGCCCGAGCTGGTCGAGGAGGAGGCGATGAAGTTCCTCCGCCGCCTCTTCGGCGACGAGCAGCTCCGCCGCAGTGAGCCGGCGGCGGCCGACCGCCGCCCCGCCGCCACCCCGCGCGCCGGCGACGATCTCGTCCGCCCGTAAACGTCGGTCGACAGCCCGAAGCCCGGCCCTGCCGCGTTGCCAGGGTCCGCCCGCCGCGATACCATTCCGGAGCTTCTGCAGATCCTCGAACCAAGGAGAGCGCGCCGTGGATTTTTCCCTCACCCCTGAGCAACGCGCCATCGAAGAGACGGCGCGCGAGTTCGCCCGCCGCGAGGTGGACCCCATCGTCGACGAGATCGACGAGAGCCAGCGCTACCCGCGGGAGGTGATGGCGAAGGCCGGCGAGCTGGGATTCCTCGGCATCATCTTCCCGGAGGAGTACGGCGGCGCCGGGCTCGGCTATGTCGAGTACGTGCTGGTGGTGACCGAGCTGTCGAAGGTCGACCCCTCGGTCGGCATCAGCGTCGCCGCCCACAACTCGCTGTGCAGCAACCACATCTACAAGTTCGGCGACGAGGCGCAGAAGCGCCGCTGGCTGGTGCCGCTGGCCAAGGGCGAGAAGATCGGCGCCTGGAGCCTGACCGAGCCGGGCGCCGGCTCCGACGCCGCCGGCACGCGGACGCGCGCCGAGAAGGTCGACGGCGGCTGGCTTCTCAACGGCGCCAAGACCTTCACCACCCACGGCAAGGTGGGCGACGTCTGCGTCGTCTTCGCGGTCACCGACGCCGAGGGTCCGCGGCACCACAACATCTCGGCCTTCGTCCTCGACAAGGGGATGGACGGCTTCCGCACCGGCAAGAAGGAGAACAAGCTGGGGATCCGCGCCTCCGACACCTCGGAGGTGATCATGGAGAACTGCTTTGTCGGCCCCGACCGGCTGCTGGGCAAGGAGGGCGAGGGTTTCGTCCAGGCGCTCCAGATCCTGGACGGCGGCCGCATCTCGATCGCCGCGCTCGGCCTCGGCACCGCCATCGGCGCCTACGAGACGGCTCTGCGCTACTCCAAGCAGCGCGAGCAGTTCGGCAAGCCGATCGCCGAGTTCCAGGCCATCCAGTTCGCCCTCGCCGAGATGTCCACCCGCATCGCCGCGGCGGAGATCCTGACTCTCGCGGCCGCCGAGGCGATGGACCGCGGCCAGAAGGTGAGCCGGCTCGCCTCCGAGGCCAAGCTGGCGACCGGCGAGGCCGCCGTCTTCTGCTCCGAGCGCGGCGTGCAGATCCATGGCGGTTACGGCTTCATCAAGGACTACCGCGCCGAGAAGTACTACCGCGACGCCAAGATCTGCACCATCGGCGAGGGGACGAGCGAGATCCAGCGCCTGGTGATCGCGCGCCAGCTCCTCAAGGGCAACTGAATGCCGGCGCCCGCGCGCC
The DNA here is from genome assembly GCA_963755825.1 of uncultured Acidobacteriota bacterium. GTDB lineage: Bacteria > Acidobacteriota > Thermoanaerobaculia > Multivoradales > UBA5704 > DATBQN01. Next base: position 1,488,912 of record CAVWLA010000003.1, read on the forward strand.
GCTCCGGCTCCCAGCGCGAAGATCTCGACGACCTCGTCGCCCGCCTGCTCTCCCGCGAGCCGCGCGCCGTGGCGCGAGCGATCTCGCTCGCCGAGGGCGGCGGGCCGGCGCAGCGCGAGCTCATCGGCCGCATCTACGAGAAGACCGGCCGGGCGCGTGTCCTCGGCATCACCGGCCCGCCCGGCGCCGGCAAATCGACGCTCGTCGACCGCCTGACCCGCCTCTACCGCGAGCGCGGCGAGACCGTCGCCGTCCTCGCCGTCGACCCCTCGTCGCCGTTCTCGGGCGGCGCCATCCTCGGCGATCGCATCCGCATGCAGGGCCACTACACCGACCCCGGCGTCTATATCCGCTCGATGGCGACGCGCGGCAACATGGGCGGCCTGGCGCGCGCCTCGCGCGACGCCGTCGATCTCGTTGATGCGGCGGGCTTCGACCGCGTGCTGGTCGAGACGGTGGGCGTCGGCCAGGACGAGGTCGACGTCGTGCGCAGCGTCGACACCGTCGCGGTGGTGACCGTCCCCGGCCTCGGCGACGACATCCAGGCGATCAAGGCGGGCATCCTCGAGATCGCCGACGTCTTCGCCGTCAACAAGGCCGACCGCGAGGGGGCGGAGCGCTCCGTGCGCGACCTCCAGATGATGCTAGGGCTGGCCGGCGAGCACGGCGAGTGGGTGCCGCCGATCCTCAAGGTGGTGGCGAGCCGCGGCGAGGGGGTGGCCGAGCTCGCCGAGGCCGCCGACGGCCATCTCGCCTGGCTGACGGCGAGCGGCGAGCTCGCGGCGCGGCGGCGGAGCCACCTGCGCCTGCGCGTCGAGACCATCCTCAAAGAGCGGGTGGTGCGCGAGGCCGACCGCGTCCTCGGCTTCGACCGCGAGGTCGAGCGCGGCTTCCTCGCCCGCCTCGACCCCTACCGCGTCGCCGACCGCCTGTTCGAGGGCGTCGTCCGCACCGAGGCCGCCGCCGCGCGAGAAGGGGGCGCATGATCCGCGGCATCGACCACGTCGGCATCGCCGTGCGCTCGATTGCCGAGGGGCGCAAGCTCTACGAGGCGATGGGGCTCCACGTCGAGGCGATCGAGGAGGTGCCGGCGGAGAAGGTCCGCGTCGCCCTCATCCCCTGCGGCGAGTCTCGCATCGAGCTCCTCGAGCCCACCGCCGCCGACTCGCCCATCGCCAAGTTCCTCGACAAGCGAGGGCCGGGCATCCATCACCTCTGCCTGGCGAGCGACGGCGTCGCCGGCGACGACCGGCGCCTCCGCGGCGAGGGGTTCGAGGTGCTCCGCCCCGAGCCGACCCGCGGCGCCGGAGGCTGCTGGGTGCAGTTCGTCCACCCGCGCTCGACCGGCGGAGTGCTCCTCGAGCTCGCCGAGCCGGGCGAGGACGAGCACCTTCCGGAACCGGAGCCCCAGGCATGATCCGCGCCGGCGCGCTCGTCATCGTCCATCTGAGCAATCCGACCGAGAAGTACTGGGGTCTGCTCCAGGACCTCGGAGTGGCGGGGGTGACGGTCCGCGGCATCAGCCTGGCGAGCTTCGACGACTGGATGCGCCAGGCGACCCGGCCGGGTGACCAGTCGCTCGGCCTGTCGACCATGTTCGTGCCGCTCTTCCGCGTCGAGCGCGTCTTCCTCGACGAGCCGGTGGGAGAGGTCGAGAGCTACCGCCAGCGCTTCGAGCACCGCGTCGGCGCCCCCGTCGAGCGCTTCCTGGGCCTCGACGACCTTGCCGGCCCGCGCGACGACGACACGCAGGTGCCTTCCTAGTCAGGTCCTCCCCGTCGCCACCACCTCACCGGCCGACACTCAAGGACCAGCACAGCACAGCCAGGAATAGGTACCTGGCACCTTTCTGGCAGCTCGTACCTCGCCAGTGAGCGGTCTCTCTCGCTAGCAGACAGCCAGGAGTGGGTACCTGGCACCTTCCTTTCCCTCGGGCTCGACCGCCGGCCCGCCGAGAGATCGTTGTTGCCGATGCCGCGATGAACCCTCGTCACGCAGAGCGAGAGTGTATTGCCTCCTATTTGCCATAAGCCTCTCCACTCAATACCCAGTGATAAGTACCTGGCACCTTTTGATCCGCGTTTAGCCGTCGGTTGGTCGGACCATTTCGCCAGCTGGAGGACAGACATAGGTACCTGGCACCTCGTGTTAGCCTCGCGGGCGTGATCGTAGTCGACCTCGGCGCCGAGCTCCTCTTCGTCACCCAGCCCGACCACGCGCACCTGAGTGGCGACATTCTGGGGCTCTGGCGGGCCGACGGCCTACCCGACAATCCGCGGCGGGCCGAGGTCCTCTTCGCCGGCCGCGAGCACGACAACGGCTGGCGCGAGGCCGACGCGGCGCCGCGCTGGGACGCCGCCGCCGGCCATCCGCACACCTTCGTCTCGATGCCCACCGCCGAGCGCATCGCCATCTGGGAGCGCGCCACCGCCCGCTTCGCCGCCAGCCACCCCTACGCCACGCTGCTCATCGCGCAGCACGCCCGCGCTCTCCACCGCGACCGCGTTGGTGACGAGGCCTGGGGCGATTTCCATGATTACCTCGACGAGCTCGAGCGCGGCCTTCTCGAGGCGACCGGCGCCGCTCCCGAGGACGTCGCCGCCGACTACCGCTTCCTCGACCTCGCCGACCTCATCTCGCTCTCGGCCCTGAACCGCGCCCCCGAGCGCTTCGCCCGCCACGGCTCGAGCGGCCGCCGGGAGGGCGACGCCGTCCACCTCGACCCCTTCCCCCTCGCCGGCTCGACCGCCTTCTCCGTCCCCTGTCGCCGCATCCCCAACCGCCCCTATGCCGGCGACGCCGACCTCGGCGGCGAGCTCGCGGCGGCGCGCTGGCAGAGCGTCCGCGTGCGCCTCGCCCCCGAGCCCTGAGGAGCGCGCCAGGGCACCCGCCGATCGGCTATCGTCCGAGCCGGAGCGCGGAGGCGCGAGGAGGCGGCGATGATCGGCAGGACCTGGCATGGCTGGACGACGTTCGAGAACGCGGACGCCTACGAGGCTCTGCTCCGCACCGAGATTCTCCCCGGCATCCATCGGGTGGCCGGCTTCCGCGGCGCCTACCTCTTGCGCCGCGAGGACGGCGATGAGATGGAGTTCGTCACCCTCACCCTCTTCGATTCGCTGCAGGCGATCGAGGAGTTCGCCGGCGAGGACTGCGAGGCGGCGGTGGTGCCGCCGGCGGCACGGCATCTGCTGTCGCGCTTCGATTCGCGCGCCATCCACTTCGAGGTGCGGCTGACCGCCACCGACCTGGCGCGCCCGGCGGCTTTCTAGGAGGCGCCCTCGGGCCGCGGCGAGAACGGCGGCTTGGCAACCTCCGCCGCCCGCCCGTCCTCACCGGCGAAGACGACCTGCTCGAAGACGCGCCGGTAGAGGAGCAGGAGGTCGGCGAAGACACGGGAGAAGGCCTGGTCGGTCGACTCCGAGAGCAGCGGGTGGATCTTGAACAGCGGGGGCAGCGGCGACGGCTCGCCCGCGGCGCCCTCCATCCGGGGCGCACCGCTGGGCAGCGCGTCGGTGCGGGCAAGCTCCGCGGCGCGTTCGTCGACCAGGTAGAGGGTGTAGAAGAACTCGAAGTGGCCCACGCCGAGGGCGTTCAGGACCTTCTCCAGCGAGTCGAGCTTGGGCAGCTCCTTGCCGTTCTCGTATTTCGACAGCTGGCTCTTGCCGATCCCCGCCTCGCGCGCCACCCGCGCCTGGCTCTTACCCCGCAGCTCGCGCAGCAGGCCGAGCGTCCTGCCCAGATTGGCGAACATGTCCACAAGCGAAATGTACCGGGTGGCGCGGACTCAGGCAAGCTGTAAGTCTTTCTCTACATGATACTTACGCCGGACCAAGAAATACCCAGAAAGGGCTATTTCATGCTCTTTTATGGAAACGATCATCCATATCTGTTTCTGTATCGGCTTGAAGGTGCCGATCTCAATCACGCATCGCGCCGCGATTGGTGTCTCCGCCGGCGAACCTCGCGGAGGTGACGTGCTGAGCGTTCCGGCGGGGCGCGACGGACAGGTTTCCCGGTCTCCTTCCGCGAGGCGTCGTGTTACCCTCAGGGGCATGCCCGATGCCCAGGAAGACGGCGGCGCCGCCGCCCAGGAGGGCCAGGCCGAGCCGTTGCGCGTGCTTGTTCCCTCACCCCTGGGACCGCTCGGGATCGAGCTGACGGGGGCGGCGATCAGCCGCCTGCTGATCGATCCCGGCCGCGAGGCCAAGGCTGCCTTCACCCCCTTCCATAAGTTGAGGGGATCGGACCTGCTGGACGAGCTCTTCGGCCGCCTCTCCGAGTACTTCGCCGGCGCGCGGCGACGGCTGGAGATCGAGTTCGACCTCGCCGCGAGCGGCCTCGACGGCTTCGCCAAGCGCGTGCTCAAGGAGACGGCGAAGACCCCCTACGGCAAGACGCGGACCTACCGCAGCCTGGCCGACGCCGCCGGGCGTCCGGACTCCTACCGCCAGGTGCTCTCGATCCTGCTCGAGAACCCCATCCCGATCCTCATCCCCTGCCACCGCGTGGTGACCAGCCGGTCGGGGATCGGCAGCTACATCGGCGGCGGCGACCGCAAGAAGTGGCTCCTCGACCTCGAGGCCCAGGGTGGCGAGCCGCTCTGACCCCCGCGGCCCCGCGGCCGACAGACCTTAAGCAGCCCGGACAAAAGAAAAGCGGGGCCCGAAGGCCCCGCCGGTGCTCGCGAGCTGCCGCGCGCGGCTACTGCTGCTGCAGGTCGATCTGGAGGACGGTGTCCTCGCCGCCCTTGGCGGTGAAGTGCCGCTCCTCCGAGTGACGGCCAGGACGGACGATCGACAGCGTGTGATCGCCGGCGAGGACCATGAGGCCGCCGCCCTGCGCGACCTCCTCGGCGGTGCCGGCGAAGCGGCCGTCCAGGTAGACCGAGGCGTCGCCCGGCGTCACCTGCAGCCGCAGCATGCCCTGGTGGCGCGATCCGGCCACCGGCGGCGGCGGAGCGCCGCGGTCGTCGTCGCGATCCCCATCGGGCCGCCTCGGCGCCCGGTCGGCGCGATCGCGCCAATCGCCGTTTCCGCCGCGGTCGTCGCCGTCGCGCGAGTAGCGGTCGGCGCGATCCTGCATCTCACGATCCTGCTGCAGGCGCGCGTCGCGGCGGTCGTGCGTCTTGGTCTGCAGATCCTCGGGGCGGATCGACGGGCCGCGGTCGAGGCGGTCGGTCCAGTCCACCACCAGGCCGCGGTAGATGGTCACCTGGCGGGCGAGGGTCTTGTAGCCCTCGCGGTAGAAGACCAGGTCGTAGGTGCCGGGATCGAGCCACAGGTACTGCGGCCAGCCGTCGAAGTCGTCGACGACGCCGATGTACTGCCCGTCGAGATAGACCTGGGTGTCGGCCGGCGACAGGTCGAGGTCGAGGGCGCCCTGGTCGTCGCGGCGGGCGCGGTCGCCGCCGTAGGCGTAGGGAGGCGCGTCCCAGCCGTCCCACCCGTAGTAGCCGTAGTACGGCCAGTAGTCATAGGGGAAGCCCCAGAAGAACGGCGTCCCCCAGGTGAACGCGAAGCTGCCGTAGAAGCGCGGGAAGTAGCCGAAGTGGCCAGGGCCGAAGCCGAAGCCGAAACGGCCGAAGTTGCCGCGCCGGAAACCGTTGCCATGGAAGCCGCCGACGTTGCCGTGGAAGCCGCCGTGGAAACCGGTGCTGCCATGGAAGCCGCCGGTGCCGTGTGAGCCGCTGCCATGGCCGGAGGTCGAGATGTGCGACGAGTGCATGCCGCCGCCCGAGTGGCCGCCGCCGCTGTGGCCGCCGCCGTGGGACGCGGCGAATGCCGGGACGCTCGCCATCAGCAGGGCGGCGCCCAGCATGGCCGGGACGGAGAGCCGCCCCGCGCGATGGTCGCGGAACCGGATGGTCCGCGCTTGCTCCAAGAACCGAATCATGGCGTTTCTCCTTCGCCGTCGTGCCACGCTCTGTGAAGACCTCGGATGTAATGGTACCTGAGGGCTTCTTGCCACGCACGAGGCATCGTTACAGGAAGATTTTGCAAGCCGCGGACCAGGGCCTCGCGGACCCTCTGGCGCCGCCCCGAGGGCAGCGGCGGCGGACCGTCCGGCCCGACGCCGACGAACGATCCGAGCTCGGGATGGAGGCGGTAGAAGACGACTCCGCAGTAGCCGGCCTTCTCCTGGCGCACGGCGAAGCGCTGGAAATCGGTCGGATGGTCGTGGGCGACGACAGCCGCCGGCTCGTAGACCATGCGCAGGCCGCGCCGCTGCAGGCGGTAGGCGACCTCGATATCTTCCCATGCCGCATAGGGAAACGAGAGGTCGAAGGGCTCGGCGAGGAGGAGGTCGCGGGCGAGCGAGATGTTCGAGGTGTAGAAGAAGTTGAAGGGGACCTCCTCGCGGTCGCGGATGAGCGCGTAGCCGAACTGCAGGCCGTGCTCGTTGATGTAGCGCAGGAAGGGCGTCAGGCGCATCCGCGGGTGCCAGCCGGTGTAGCCCAAGACCGCCACGCGCGGGTCGTCGCCGCGCTCCGTATGGGCGGCGCGATGGGCCGCCAGCCATCCTCTCGCGGGGACGGTGTCGTCCCCCAGAAAGGCCACCCAGCGGCCGGCGGCGACGGCGACCCCGGTGTTCCTCGCCGCCGCCGGTCCGGCGTTCTCCTGGGTGAGCGAGCGCAGGGCGAGCGACCCCGGGCGGGAGCGCAGCCATTCGGTCGTCCCGTCGTGCGACCCGTCGTCGACCACCACCACCTCGAAGCTCGGCGCCCCCTCCTGCGCCTCGAGCGCGGCGAGCACCTCGCGGAGCACCTCGAGCCGGTTGTGGGTGGGGATGACGACCGAGACCTCGGGACCCATGCCTGAAGCTTACCCCCGGAAGCTCACCCGAGGCGGCGGGTGCGGGGCCGAGCCGAGCCCGGCCCCGCGAGGGGCGGCAAGCCCGTGCGAGCGGTTGCGTGGACCGACCGCGCGGGAGGTGGGATGAGGGCCGGGGCTCGGGGTTCGCGGCGGGAACTGCCGCCGTCGAGCCGGGCGACCGGGTGGGACGTCCGCCCCGAATGGCCCTTCAAGAGACCAAGGTGCTCACTAATTAATAAAGGTGACAATCGTCTATGCGATTCCGGGTCCGCGGACTGCGGGTGCCGGAACACTTCCCCGCCCTCGCCGGTTCTCCCTGTCGGAGCCCGTGCCGCGGGTCCGCGGCGCCGGCCTCTCCAACCACACAATGTTCGACGGCGCGGCCGCGGCTGGCCGCAGCCGAGGCCAAGGAGGTCTCAGATGACGGAGAAGGCGATGTTCGGGGCGGGTTGCTTCTGGGGGGTGGAGACGGCGTTCCGGCAGGTTCCGGGGGTGGTGGACGCCGCCGTCGGCTATTCGGGCGGGCAACTCGCCCAGCCCAGCTATCGGGACGTCTGCTCGGGGCGGACCGGCCACGCCGAGGTGGTCGAGGTCGAGTTCGACCCCGCCAAGGTCTCCTTCGACCAGCTCCTCGACGTGTTCTGGGCCAACCACGATCCCACCACCAGGAACCGCCAGGGGCCGGACGTCGGCGAGCAGTACCGCTCGGCGATCTTCTACACCACCCCCGAGCAGAAGGCCGCCGCCGAGGCGAGCCGGGCGCGCGAGGAGGCGAGCGGCCGCCACCGCCGGCCGATCGTCACCGAGATCACCCCCGCCGCCGAGTTCTGGCGCGCCGAGGAGTACCACCAGCGCTACCTCGAGAAGCGCGGCCAGGCGCACTGCCGCATCTGAGACCGGCCAGCCGAGTGCCGGCGGTCAGCTCCCCGCCTCCATCTCCCGCGCCAGCTCGCCGAGGATCGCCATCGCCTCGCCGAGCTGGTCGTCGGCGAGGTAGGGCGCCGGACCCAGGCGGAGCACGTCGCCGCGGTGGTCGGTCGCGACGCCGCGCTCGGCGAGGCCGCGGCAGAGGTCGGCGGCGCGGGGGGAGGCGAGGGCGAGGAAGCCACCGGTGCCGCTCAGCGGCAGGTCGCGGTCGCGGGCGATCAGCCGCGACGGCAGGTCGAGGGCGTCGAAGAGCTCGGCGAGGAGGCCCACCTGGTGCTGGCTCACCTCGCGGAGGAGGTCGACGCCGAGGCCGTGTTCGGCGAAGAAGTCGAGGACCGCGGCCGCCCGGTAGTGGCTCGTCGGGTCGTAGGTGGCGCCCGCCCAGCGGGCGGCGCCGCGCGGGTAGCCGACACCGCCGCCCGGCGGCGCCGCGAGGTGGTCGAACTCGGCGTACCAGCCGGTGACGACGGGGCGCAGATCGGCGCCCGCCGGCACCCGCAGGAAGCAGTTCCCCTCCCCCATCTGGCAGTACTTGTATCCGCCGCCGACGACGTAGGCGCCGGCGAGGCCGAGCCTGGCGAGCGGCAACGGCACGACGTTCGCCGCGTGGTAGGCGTCGACCAAGAGCGCCGCGCCGGCGCGCTCGGCGGCCGCCATCGCGCGGTCGAGCCCGGGGACGATGGCGCCGCTGCCGAAGAGCACGGCGGAGACGAGGACCGCCGCCGTCCGCCCGTCGACGGCGCCGGCCAGCCGCTCGGCGATCGCCGCCGCCGGCCGCGCCGGCACGCGGACCACCTCGATCCCCTCCTCGGCGAGGCGGTCGAGCTGGCGGCGGAGGGTGTGGAACTCGCCGTCGGTCGTCACCAGACGCGGCCGCTGGCGGAGCGGCAGGGCGGAGAGGAAGCGGACGACCAGCTCGTGGGTGCTGCCGCCCAAGGCGTAGTCGCCGCCCGCCTCGTCGTCGAGGAGCCGCGCGAAGCCGCGCCGCACACGCTCGGCGACGGCGAAGGCGCGCTCCCACTTGGCGTCGACGGCGTCGGCGGCATCGTCCCAGGCGAGGAGCTGGCCGTCGCGGGCGCGGTCCGGCCACGCCTGGTGCGAGTGCCCGGTCAGCAGCAGGCGCGAGCCGACGCGGAAGCGCGCGTAGTGCGGCGCCAGGGCGTTGGGAGTGCAGTAGAGATCGCCGGGGGCGATCGGAGCCAGGGGAGCGACGGGAGCGGCAGGCGCCGGCATCGATGAGCTCGGGTGTCGACTCGCCCGTCTAGAGGTGCGGGCGGATCGCCCAGAGGTCCGGGAAGAGCGGCTGGAAGAGGGTGCGCTTCAGGTAGTCGGCGCCCGCCGAGCCGCCGGTGCCGCGGCGGGTGCCGATCGTCCGCTCGACCATCTTGACGTGGCGGTAGCGCCACTCCTGGAGGCCCTCGTCGAGGTCGACCATGCGCTCGCAGATCTCGCGCGTCGCCGGGTCGCGATGGTAGACGTCGACGAGCAGGCGCTGCACCTCCTCGTTCTCCTGCGGCGGCTGGGAGATGTCGCGGTGGAGCGCCGCCTCCGGTACCGCGTAGCCCTGGGTGACGAGATAGCGCAGGAACGAGTCGTAGAGGCTGGGGCGCGCCAGCAGCGCGGCGAGGCCGGCGCGCTGCGCCTCGTCGTAGTGCTGCCCGATCGTCGGGCTGCGGTGGCCGAGGAGGATCTCGACCTCGCGGAACTGGATCGACTGGAAGCCGCTCGCGGTGTCCAGCCGGTCGCGGAAGGAGAGGAAGGAGACCGGCGTCATCGTCTCCAGGATGTCGACCTGGCCGACCAGCGTCTTGAAGATGGTGAGCGTCCGCTTGAAGGCTGCCTGCGCCGTCGGCGCGTCGCCCGCCGTCAGCGAACGCTGGATCATCTCCACCTCGTGGCGCACCAGCTTGAACCACAGCTCGTAGACCTGGTGGATGACGATGAAGAGCAGCTCGTCGTGCTCCGGCCCTGCCGACTGCGCGACCTGCAGCGAGAGCAGCTCGTCGAGCTTCAGATAGCTGTTGTAGGTGACGGTCAAGGCGCCGCTCCTTTGGCCGCCAAGGTTACGGGAGGGGCGGAGCGCGGTCAAACGACGACGGCGCGCCCCGGCCGGCGGCTGGCGCGGGAGGTTATATCCTCGCTGCATGAAGAAGATCAGCCGTGAGGATGCGCTCGCGTACCACGAGGAGGGCCGCAAGGGGAAGATCCAGGTCGTCCCCACCAAGGCCACCGCCACCCAGCGCGACCTGTCGCTCGCCTACAGCCCCGGCGTCGCCTGGCCCTGCCTCGCCATCGCCGACGATCCGCTCGCCGCGTATCGCTACACCGCCAAGGGCAACCTCGTCGGCGTCATCAGCAACGGCACCGCGGTCCTCGGGCTGGGCAACATCGGGGCGCTCGCCGGCAAGCCGGTGATGGAGGGCAAGGGCGTCCTCTTCAAGCGCTTCGCCGACATCGACGTCTTCGACCTCGAGGTGGCGACCGACGACCCCGAGGAGTTCATCCGCGCCGTCAAGCTGCTCGAGCCCACCTTCGGCGGCATCAACCTCGAGGACATCAAGGCGCCCGAGTGCTTCGAGATCGAGCGCCGCCTGAAAGCCGAGATGGCGATCCCGGTGTTCCACGACGACCAGCACGGCACCGCGATCATCTCCGGCGCGGCCCTCTTGAACGCCCTGGCGCTCACCCGCCGCCGGATCGAGGAGGCGCGGATCGTCTTCTCCGGCGCCGGCGCCGCGGCGCTCTCCTGCGCCAAGCTCTACAAGAAGCTCGGCGCGCGGCCCGAGAACCTCGTCATCTGCGACCGCAAAGGCGTCGTCTACCGCGGCCGCGAAGAGGAGATGGACCCCTACAAGGCCGAGCTCGCCCTCGACACCCCGCTGCGCACGCTGACCGAGGCGCTCTCCGGCGCCGACGTCTTCATCGGCCTCTCGGTCGGCGGCGTGGTGACGGCGGAAATGATCCGCGGCATGGCGCCCGACCCCATCGTCTTCGCCATGGCGAACCCGAATCCCGAGATCGGCTACGAGGAGGCGAAGGAGGCGCGGCCGGACGCCATCGTGGCGACCGGGCGCAGCGACTACCCCAACCAGGTCAACAACGTCCTCGGCTTCCCCTTCCTCTTCCGCGGCGCGCTCGACGTCCGCGCCACCGACATCGACGACGGCATGAAGCTCGCCGCCGTCAAGGCGCTCGCCGAGCTGGCGCGGGAGGACGTGCCGGACGGCGTCCTGAAGGCGTACGGGATCGACCACCTGCGCTTCGGCCGCGAGTACCTGATCCCCAAGCCGCTCGACTACCGGGTGCTGCTGCGGGTGCCGCCGGCGGTCGCCGCGGCGGCGATGGAGAGCGGCGTGGCGCGCGAGCCGATCGCCGACTTCGGCGCCTACCGGCGGCGCCTGGAGACCCTCATCTCGCGCCGCCTCGAGCTCATGCGCGGCGTCATCGACCGCGCCAAGCGGGCGCCGAAGCGCATCGTCTTCCCCGAGGGCGAGCACGAGAAGATCCTCCGCGCCGCGAAGATCCTCGTCGACGAGGGGATCGCCCACCCCATCCTCCTGGCGCGCAGAGAGGTGATCGCCCGCCACCTGGAGGAGCTCGACCTGCCGGCGGACAAGGTGACCATCCTCCATAGCGAGAGCGCGCCGCAGTTCTTGGCTTACGCCGAGCGCTTCCACGACCTCCGCCGGCGCCACGGCGTCACCCTCTTGGATGCCCAGAAGCGGATGCGGCTGCGCAACTATTTCGGCACCATGATGGTCGAGGCGGGGGACGCCGACGGCCTCATCTCGGGGATCACCCAGTCCTACCCCGACACCATCCGCCCGGCGCTGCAGATCATCGACACGCGGCCGGGCGTCCGCCGCGTCTCGGGCGCCTACATCCTCATTCTCGAGGGCCGCCTCTTCTTCCTCGCCGACACCACGGTCAACATCGACCCCACCCCCGAGGAGCTCGCCGAGATCGCCCTCCTCACCGTCGAGTTCGTCCGCCGCTTCGGCATTGTGCCGCGCGTCGCCATGCTGTCGTTCTCGAACTTCGGCTCCAACAGCCACCCCTCGGCGGTGAAGGTCAAGCGGGCGGTCGAGATCCTCCGCCGGCAGGCCCCCGAGCTCGAGATGGACGGCGAGATGCAGGCCGACACCGCGGTGCTCGAGTCGATCCTCCACGAGAGCTACCCCTGGAGCCACCTCAAGGAGCCGGCGAACGTCCTCATCTTCCCCGAGCTGCAGTCCGCCAACATCGCCTACAAGCTCATCTGGCGGCTCGCCAACTGCGAGGCGATCGGACCCATCCTCCTCGGCATGGGCAAGCCCGTCCACGTCCTCCAAGGCGGCGTCGAGGTCGCCGACATCGTCAACATGGCGGCAATCTGCGTCGTCGACGCCCAGGAACGTGAGGAGACAGCTCGGGAGGAAGCGGCGCGCCAGGTGGAGAGCCGCCCGGCCGAGCCGGCACCGGCGCCAGAGTCGGCAGCGACATCGAAGGCCTGATCGCAAGCGGGGTGAAACGCCGGAGGCTTCTCCGGCGCCTATGACAGGGGCCGCGATCCGGCGGCGAGCGCTCGCTGCGAGTGTTCTACGCGAGCGCTGAAACGCCGTGCGGCAGGCACCGGCGGACCGGCCGGGCGCCGATTCGCGGTAGAATGAGGCGCATCGAGCCGGTCAGAAATACGCCCTTCGCGGGCCCGCACCGCCGATCTGCGCCGGCCGCGGGCGCCGCGGCGGGTCGAGAAACCACCGGGGGATTTCGCCCCCGACACGTCCTCAAGGAGGTCACGAACATGAAGCGCGTCTCAACCAGTCTGCTGGGTGCCGCCCTGCTGGCCGCCCTGCTCGTCCCGGCCCTCGCGGTGGCCAAGCCCCAGAGCACCAAGCCCCGCATCGCCGTCCTCGAGTTCAAGAACAAGGCCGACAACCAGTGGTGGTTCCACGGCGGCGCGGCCGCGGCGCAGGACGTCTTCGTCACCCAGCTGGTGAAGAGCGGCAAGTTCCGCGTCGTCGAGCGCGAGCAGCTCGAGGCGCTGATGAAGGAGAAGGGGCTCACCCTCTCGGGCGACGTCGATCCCTCGACCGCCATCCGCGTCGGCAAGCTCCTCGGCGTCAACTATCTGCTGACCGGCGCCGTCACCGAGTACGGCTCCGAGGAGAAGGGCGCCCACGGCGGCTCCTTCCGCGGCCTGCCGAGCTTCGGCGTCGGTAAGAAGAACTTCGTCGCCGCGCTCAACGCCCGCCTGATCGACACCTCGACCGGCGAGGTGGTGTGGGCCGACGAGGCGCGCAGCGAGGACAGCCACGTCAAGGTCGACGTCGGCGGCTTCGGCGGCGGCGTCTCGAACGACGAGCGGATGTTCGACAAGGTCATGAAGCCCTGCATCGAGCAGCTCACCGCGAGCCTCAAGGCGGCCGACCTGTAGGACGGGGGAGCCAGCCGGCAGGACCTGTGAGGACCCGGCCACGGCCGGGTCCTTTTCATTTCCGGGCTACGTGGGCTTGAAGGCGACGCGCATCACGGTCCACATCTTGACCCGCACGCCGTCCTTGGTCGCCGGCCGGTAGGACGAGTGGCGGGCGGCCTCCATCGCCGCCTCGTCGAAGCCGAAGCCGACCTTGGCGCCCACCGGCTGTGTCTGCACGACGCGGCCGAGCTCGTCGACGAGGACGCGGATCTGCACGTCCGCCGACTTGTTCATGTGCCGCGCCGCCGAGGGGTAGCGGGGCTCGGGCATGCCGGCCATCTTCGGCGCCACGACGCCGGGGCCGGGCTGCACCAGGTCGCCGAGCTGGACCTTGGGCGGCGCCGGCTCGGCGTCCGCCGCCGGCGGCGGGGTCGCCGCGGCGACGCTCGGCGCCGAGGTAGCCGGGCTCGCGGCGGCGGCGGTCGACTTGGCGCCGGCGGGGGCCGGCACCGCGGCACCGGCCGCCGGCGCCGGAGATGGCGACGGCACCGCCGGCGGCGGGGCGGACTCCGGCACCACCGGCGGCGCCTCGGCGCGGGCGACGCGCGTCTCGGCGGCGGCTGGCGAGGCGCCCGCCGCATGCGTCGAGGAGGTCTCCTTCTTGCTGTCCTGGAGCTGCTTCTGGAGGGCCTTGATCCGCTCGTCGTACTGGTCCTTGAGCTTCGCCTCCATCTCCTTGCTGCGGGCGTCGAACATGGCGGTGATCTGGGCCTGGATCTCCTCCGGCTTCGGCGCCGCCGGCGCCGCGGCGCCCAGCGCCGGCAGCGGGGCGGCAACCGGCTGCGCGGCGGCCGCCGGGGCCGGCGGCGGCGCCGGCTTGCGGCCGAAGAGGAACCAGCCGCCGCCGCCGAGGACAGCGATGGCGAGCGCTGCGGCGATGGCGATCCACACCCCCTTGCCGCCGCCCGCCGCCGGCTTCGCGGCGGCGACGCCGGGGAGCGTCGCCTCGCGCACCCCCGCCTTCTCTCGCCCGTCGGCCGCCTGGCGGCCGGCAGCGGCAGCGGCGGCAGCGGCGGCGGGCCGCGCCACGGCGGCCGGCGCCGCCGACGGCGGCGGCGCCGAGGCGGCGTAGCGCTTCTCCGCCTGGATCTCCTCGCTCTCGCGCTCGATCTCGTCGCGGAAGAGGTTGTGCATGAAGAAGGCGAGGTTGAAGGTGGTCGGGCTGTAGTGCCCCTCGATCATCAGCTTCGAGATCGCCTTGTGCCAGGTGACGGCGTCGGCGATGCGCTCGCCGCGCGGCACCAGGCTCTTCTTGAGCAGCGCCGCGAGCGGCGCCGGCAGCGGCGTCCCCTCGTTGGCGACCACCGCGGCGTCGATCGCGGCGCCGGGGTCGCCGCCAGCCAGCCGCTCGCCGGTGAGCATCTCGAGGAGGAGGGCGCCCAACGACCAGACATCATCGGCGCGCGACAGCGGCTGGCCGGCGAGCGTCTCGGGCGAGAGATAGGGCGTGAGCTCGGCGTCGCGCCAGCCGCCGGCCGCCAGCTCGCGGAGGCCCGGCGCCAGCTCGAAGCCGAGCAGGCGCGCCTCGCCCTCGTTGGAGATCATCACCAGGTGCGGCACCACGAAGCCGTGCAGGATGCGCTCGTCCGCCACCCGGCTCTCGTAGGCGGAGGCGAGGGCGAGCGAGATGCGCTCGGCGATCAGCATGGCATGGTCGGCGGGGATCGGCGAGCCCTGCTTCGCCGCCTGCGCGAAGAGCACAGCGAGATTCTTGCCGGAGATGTAGTCGTAGGCGGCGTAGGCGTAGTTGCGCACCCGCCCGAGGTCGACGCCGCCGCCGATGTTGGGGCTCTTCAACGCCTGCTGCACGGCGGCGCGGCCGGAGACTTTGGCCCACAGCTTGTCGCCGTCCATCCCCTTGCCGTTCAGCACCCTGAGCAGGACGACCTGCTCCATCCCCCCGTCGCCCACCTTGCCGGCGCGGAAAGTCTCGCCGAGAGCATCCTCGGTCAGCTTCTTGAGCAATAGGTAACTGCCGAACTCCTCGGGGATGTTCATGCCTTCTCCTCTCCCGGCCGGTGCCTCGCGAGGCAGCCGCACAGTCGGTCACGCGTCGGGTGGCGCGGGCTCCCGGTGAATGGGACCTTGATACACCAGGCCCAGGGGGCTGTCAATCGAAACCGGTCCCCGACGCCGACCGGAGGGCGCCGGCCGCGCGATCCCCGCCGAGCCGCCGCCTCGGGGCCGCGGCTCGGGAGGCGGCGAAGATCTTGTCGCAGAGGTCGCCGAGCTTCTCCGGCGCACCGCCCTCACCGCCGGCTCGAGCTGTCGCTTCCCGCCTTGGCCTGGCGGCGCTCGCGCTCGTGCTTGTCGCGGAAGAAGCGGCGCTGCCAGATGTCGACGTTGCGGTTGTGCTCGGCGTAGGTCTCGGCAAAGACGTGGGTGCCGTCGTTGCGGCTGACGAAGTAGAGGTAGGCGTTGTGCGCCGGGGCGCCGGCGGCGAGCAGGCTCTTCAAGCCCGGCGAGCAGATCGGCCCCGGCGGCAGGCCGGCGTAGCGGTAGGTGTTGTAGGGCGAATCCATCTGCAGGTCGACGCGGCGGATGTTGCCGCCCCAGGTCCCCTGGCGCTTCATGGCGTAGATCACCGTGGGGTCGGCGGCGAGGCCGATGTGGCGGTCGAGGCGGTTCTGGTAGACGGCGGCGATGAGCGGCCGCTCGCCGTCGAGCTTCGCCTCCTTCTCGACGATGCTGGCGAGCGTCACCAGCTCGCGCACCCCCTGCGGGCGCGGCTGCGCCACGAGGAGCGGCCGCACCTCCTTCTCGAACCGGGTGCGGAAGGTCTTCACCATCGCCTTGACGATCTCGCCCTCCGGCGTCCGCCGGCGGAAGGCGTAGGTCTCGGGGAAGAGGTAGCCCTCGAGGTCCTGCGCCGCGGGATCGAGGTCGGCGATCAGCTCGGGCGAGCGCATGAGGTCGAGGAAGTGGTCGCGGCGGCCGAGGCCGGCGGAGACGAGGAGATCGGCGGTCTCCTCGAGCGTCAGCCCCTCGACCACCGTGACGCGCAGATTGACGACGTCGCCGCGGATCAGCTTGCGCAGCACCTCGGCGGTGGTGAGCGGCCTGTCGAAGCGGTAGTCGCCGGCCTGGATCGGCGGGTTGTGAAGCACGTAGACCAGATAGACGCGGGCGAGCCCGGCGTTGGCGAGCACGCCGGCGCTCTCCAGGCGCTCGAGAACGGTCACCGCCCGCGTGCCCGGATCGACGCTCACCTCGCGGGCGGCCTCGGGGTAGGCCTTGTAGGGTTGCTGGATCTGCCACAGCCAGTAGCCGGCGAGCGACAACGGCACGGCGAGGAGGAGCAGGAAGAGGAGGCGGCCGAAGACCATGCCGCGGCTGGCGCGCCCGGTGCGGCGCGGCTTGCGGGCCTTGGCGCTCTTCGCGCTCACCGGCGGGCCTCGGATCCGGGGGGCAGACCATGCGCTCGGTCGAGCGCGTCGGTTTGATCCTGCGCTCGATCCAACGCATCCTGCAGCAGGATCTGGGCGGCGACGGCGTCGATGTGGGGGAGGTCGACGGAGCCGCGGCGGAGGTCGGCGCCGGCGGCGGCCAGGCGCTCTCGCGCCTCGACGCTGGTGAGCGCCTCGTCGACCAGCTCGCAGGGGAGGCCGGTGCGCTCGGCCAGGCGCGCCGCGAAGGCGCGGCAGCGGTCGGCGGCGGGACCGCGGCGGCCGTCGAGCCCCACCGGCTCGCCGACCACCAGGCGGGCGGCGCCCTCGGCGCGGGCGATCTCGGCGATGCGGCCGATCGCCCGGCGGTCGGTGTCGCGGAGGACGGAGGCGAGCGGCAGGGCGAGGCGCCCCTCGGGGTCCGAGATCGCCAGCCCGATCCGCCGCTCGCCGAAATCGACTCCCAGGGTCCGCACCGGAGGAATTCTACCGCGCCCTGCCGACCCACCGACCGGCCCGCCCCCTCGGCCTGCCCGTCCGCCGCCGGGCGCGCCGCGGGCGCGCCGCACGGAGCGGAGCTTTTGCCTATGCTAGCATCCGCAATTCGAGGCAGAGGGGATCGACGCGCTCGCCGTCCTCGCGGCGGCGGCAACCCCGATTTCATCCGTTCCGAGCTGCGTCTGCGCACCTCCCGGGAGAGTCCGATGGACGATGTCGTCATCCTGAGCGCCGCCCGCACGCCCATCGGGGCCTTCCAGGGCGCTCTCGCGAGCCTTCCCGCGCACGCCTTGGGCGCGCGCGCCGTCGGCGCCGCCGTCGAGCGCGCCGGCCTCGCCCCCGAGGAGATCGACCAGGTCAACTTGGGCTGCGTGCTCACCGCCGGCCAGGGCCAGGCGCCCGCCCGCCAGGCGGCGCTCGGCGCCGGCCTGCCGGTCTCGACCGGCGCCATCACCCTCAACAAGGTCTGCGGCTCGGCGATGCGCGCCGTGATGATCGCCGCCAACGACCTGCGCTGCGGCGATTTCAAGGTCGTCGTCGCCGGCGGCATGGAGAGCATGAGCCAGGCGCCGTACCTCGCCGCCGGCGTGCGCGACGGCCTCCGCCTCGGCCACGGCAAGCTCATCGACTCGGTCATCCACGACGGCCTCTGGGACCCCTACAACGACCTCCACATGGGGAGCTGCGCTGAGCTCTGCGCCGCCGAGTACAAGATCGATCGCGCGGCGCAGGACGCCTTCTCTCTCGAGAGCTACCGCCGCGCCCGCGAGGCGACCGAGAAGGGGCTCGCCGCCGCGGAGATCGCCGCCGTCGAGGTGGCGCAGCGCAAGGGGCCGACCACCGTCGTCGACCGCGACGAGGAGCCCTTCAAGGTCGACCTGGCGCGCATGGGCGGCCTGAAACCAGCTTTCCAGAAGGACGGCACCATCACCGCCGCCAACGCCAGCAAGATCAACGACGGCGCCGCCGCCCTCGCCCTGACCACCGCCGCCCACGCGGCGCGGCTGGGCAAGAAGCCGCTGGCGCGGATCGTCGCCCAGGCCTCCTTCGCCCAGCGGCCGGAGTGGTTCACCACCGCGCCGGTCGGCGCCGTGCGCGCCGTCCTCGAGCGCGCCGGCCTGAAGGCGTCGGACATCGACCTCTGGGAGGTCAACGAGGCCTTCGCCGTCGTCGCCCTCGCCTTCATCCACGACCTCGAGCTGGCGCCCGATCGCGTCAACGTGCGCGGCGGCGCGGTCGCCCTCGGCCACCCGATCGGCGCCTCGGGAGCGCGCATCCTGGTCACCCTGCTCCACGCCATGGCCGAGCGCGGCGCCCGCCGCGGCTGCGCCGCGATCTGCATCGGCGGCGGCGAGGCGACGGCGGTGATCGTCGAGCGGTTGGACGCCTAGAGGCCGCCGCGCCGCCCATGCCGACACCCTCGAGGCTCTGCGCAGCGACGCTCTTCATCGCCTGGGCCGCGCTCTGGCCCGCCGCCCCGCTGCGGGGCCAGGAAGCCGCAGGCCAACCAGCGACGCAGCCGACGACTCCGGCGACGACCACGACGCCGGCGCCTTCCACGACGCCGACGCACCACCACGGCGAGAAGAAGGAAGAGCCCGCCAAGCCGGCGACGCCCGTCGTTCCCGCCGCGCCGGTCAACCCGGCCGACATCATGGGGCCGCCGGCGGAGCTCGCCGCCCGCATCAACTTCACCCTCAACTTCCCCAAGGACAAGAAGGGCGGCGGCGGCACCGCGGTGGGCAGCGCCGCGACGCTCGAGTACGTGCGGCAGGACCACGCGGTGCTCACCGGCGACGTCCACGTCAAGTACCAGGACATGGACATCTACGCCGACCGCGCCGAGATCGACCTCACCACCAAGGCGGTGACCGGCGAGGGCAACGTCATCCTCGACCAGGGGCCGCGGCGGATGACCGGCGAGACGCTCACCTGGGACCTCGACACCAAGACCGGCCGCCTCGACAACGCCACCGGCCAGATGTCGCCCGACTACTACTTCACCGGCACGACGATCGAGAAGACCGGCGACGACACCTACGAGGTCATCAACGGCATCTTCACCGCCTGCACACAGGACGATCCCGACTGGAGCTTCCACATGGCGCGCGCCGAGGTCCAGGTCGAGGGCTACGCCCGCCTGCACCACACCTCGATGCGGGTCAAGCGCCTGCCGGTGCTCTACACCCCGTACCTGCTCTACCCGACGCGCACCGAGCGCACCTCCGGCCTCCTCATCCCCAACATCGGCTACTCGGAGGCCCGCGGCGGCCTCCTCGGCCTCGCCTACTACCAGGTGCTGGGGCGGAGCTACGACACCACCTTCCACCTCGACGCCTACGCCAAGAACTACCTCGGCGTCGGCGACGAGTTCCGCTACAACCCCACCGAGGGGACGATCGGCTCGATCGTCGGCTACGCCATCAAGGACCCGGTGCTCGACAAGGAGCGCTGGAAGATCGACATCAACCACACCACCACCGACCTGCCGTTCGGCATGCGGGCGGTGGTCTCGGTGCTGCGCTTCTCCGACTTCAACTTCCCGCGCGACTTCGAGCGCGACTTCAGCATCAACACCCTGCGCACCGTCTACAGCAAGGGTTTCATCACCGGCAACTGGGGTCCCAACCTGCTCAACCTGCTGTTCGACGACCGCCAGACGCTGATCGGCTTCACCCCCAGCGGCAACTTCAACATCACCGAGCAGAGGAAGCTCCCCGAGCTCGAGTACCGCCTGCGCTCGACCGAGCTGGGCAACTCGAACCTCTACCTGCAGATGAGGAGCTCGGTCGACCAGCTCGACGTCGCCCAGAAGGGCCTCGGCGTCTACAGCCGCGCCGACCTCTTTCCCGAGCTGACGCTCCCCGTGCACTCCTTCCCCTGGCTGTCGGCGTCGATCACCGCCGGCGAGCGCTACACCTGGTACGGCAACAGCCTCGACTCGACGCTCACCCGCTTCTCCGGCCAGTCGCTCAGCCGCACCCTGCCCGAGGGAGAGGTCGAGCTCGTCGGGCCGTCGTTCTCGAAGATCTTCTCCTGGGACATCGGCCCCTTCGACAAGTTCAAGCACGTCATCGAGCCGCGCTGGACCTACAACTACGAGGGCGCCTTCGGCCACCCCGAGAAGATCCTCCTCTTCGACGACGTCGACCCGACGCAGCAGCTGGGCATGAACTTCGGCCGCCTGGCGCTCGACAACCGCCTGCTCGCCAAGTCGGACGACGAGAAGGACGGCAGCGCCCGCGAGGTGCTGCTCTTCGAGATCGCCCGCAACTACAGCTTCGATCCCAACCAGCCGCAGCAGGAGACCCCCGACCTCAAAAAGAAGACCTCGGCGGGGCCGCTCGAGTTCCAGCTGCGCTTCAACCCGACGGCGACCACCAGCCTCGACGCGCGCGCCAGCTACGACACCCTCTTCTCGCACCTGCAGTCGACGTCGTTCTCCGGCAACCTGGCGATCGGCAAGCAGACCTTCGGCCTCACCTGGTTCACCTCCTACCAGCTCGGCTTCCAGCCCGTCGTCCTGCAGCCGGGCGTCGTGCCGTCGGTCATCAACACGCCGATCTCGGACCAGATCCGCTTCACCACCTCGCTCAACCTGTGGAACCAGCGTCTCGCCATCCAGGCCGGGCTCGCCTACGACCTGCAGCTCAAGCTCTGGCAGGATCAGCACTACGCGATCACCTACACCAGCCAGTGCTACGGCCTCACCCTCGAGCTGCGCCAGTTCCAGAGCCTCGACCCCAGCTTCCCCTCCGGGCTGCGGCAGGATCGCGACATCCGCTTCTCGCTGACGCTCAAGAACATCGGCTCGTTCCTCGACCTCACCAGCCGCAGCTCGTCGGCCGCGCAGTAGGAGCCCGCGATGAAGGGACTCATCCTTTCGGGTGGCAAAGGGACGCGCCTGCGCCCGCTCACCCACACCTCGGCCAAGCAGCTGGTGCCGGTCGCCAACAAGCCGGTGCTCTTCTACGCCATCGAATCGATCGTCGCGGCGGGGATCAGCGAGATCGGCATCATCGTCGGCGACACCCGGCGCGAGATCCGCGCCGCGGTGGGCGACGGCGCGCGCTTCGGCGCCCGCATCACCTACATCGAGCAGGACGCGCCGAGCGGCCTCGCCCATGCCGTGATGATCGCCGAGGAGTTCCTCGGCGACTCGCCGTTCGTCATGTACCTGGGCGACAACCTGATCGCCGGCGGCATCACCGGCCTGGTCGACGAGTACCGGAGCGGCGGCTGCAACGCCGAGATCCTCCTCGCCGAGGTGCCGAATCCAGAGCAGTTCGGGGTCGCCGAGCTGACCGCCGACGGCCGCGTGCACCGGCTGGTCGAGAAACCAGCCGATCCGAAGAGCAACCTGGCGCTCGTCGGCGTCTACATGTTCGACCGCACGATCTTCGAGTCGGTCCACCGCATCCGCCCGTCGGCGCGCGGCGAGCTCGAGATCACCGACGCCATCCAGGATCTGATCGACCGCGGCCTCTCCGTCCATCCGCACATCGTGCGCGGCTGGTGGAAGGACACCGGCAAGCTCGACGACATGCTGGAGGCAAACCGCATCGTCTTGGAGACCCTCGCCGTGCCGATCCAGGGCGACATCGGCAACGGCAGCCGCATCGAGGGAAGGGTGGAGCTCGGGCGAGACGTCGAGATCGTCGATTCGCTGGTGCGCGGGCCGGTCGTCATCGGCGACGGCGCGCGCCTCGCCAACGCCTTCGTCGGCCCCTACACCTCGATCGGCGAGCGCTGCCGCCTGGAGCGCTGCGAGGTGGAGAACTCGATCATCCTCGCCGACTGCGAGATCCGCGACATCCCGCTGCGCATCGACGGCTCGCTCATCGGCCGCAACGTGCGCATCGTGAAGACCGACTTCAAGCCCAAGGCCTACCGCTTCATGCTCGGCGACAACTCCGAGGTGGGGATCACCTAGTGGCGCACCGCGCAAGGCAGACGGGCGGCGTGCCGGCGGATGGCGCCCTCCTCATCCTTCCATTTCGTCATCCTGAGCGCGGCGAAGGATCTCGGCGGCCGGAGGCTCGCGAAGCCCGCCGCTCCCCCGCCCGGATCCTTCGCTGCGCTCAGGATGACAATGAAGCGTCGTCGCGGATCTCCTCCCCGGCGTCCGCGTCATGAGAACCCTCATCCTCGGCGGCGGCGGGATGCTCGGCCGCGCCATGGCGGCGGAGGCGCGGCGGCGCGGCTGGCCGGCGCTGGCGCTGCCGCGCGCCGTGGCCGACCTCGCCGACCGCGAGCGGCTGCTCTACTGGGCGGATTCGTTCCGGCCCGAGCTCGTCGTCAACTGCGCCGCGATGACGCAGGTCGACGCCTGCGAGAGCGCGCGCGACGAGGCGCTGGCGACGAACGGCGAGGCGGTCGCCAACGCCGTCGCGGCGGCCGCCGCCGCCGGCGCCCGCTTCCTCCACGTCTCGAGCGACTACGTCTTCGACGGCGGCGCGCGCGACCCCTACCGCGAGGACCACCCGACGGCGCCGCTCTCGGTCTACGGCGAGAGCAAGCTCTTGGGCGAGCGCCGCGCCCTCGCCGACCCGCGGGCGCTCGTCGTCCGCGCCAGCTGGCTCTTCGGCCCCGGCGGCCCCAACTTCGCCGCCACCATGCTGGCGCTCGTCGCCGCCGGCAGGACGCCGCTCCGCGTCGTCGACGACCAGGTGGGGTGCCCCACCTACACGCCGTTCCTCGCCCGCGCCCTGGCCGACCTCGCCGGGCGCCGCGAGGTGACCGGCATCGTCCACTACCGCAACCGGGAGCCCGTCTCCTGGTACGCTTTCGCCCGCGCCATCGTGCGGCTGTCGGCCGCCGGCCCGGCATCGGCCGAGGTCGTGCCGGTCACCACCGCCGAGTTCCCCCGCCCGGCGCCGCGGCCCGCCTATTCGGTGCTCGACGTCGGCCGCTTCGAGGCGGCGGTCGGGCGGCCGGTCGAGCCGTGGGAGGCGGGCCTCTGTGAATACCTGGAGTCGATCTCTCGAGGAGGGAAGTAGATGAAGTCCGCACTGATCACCGGCATCACCGGCTTCGCCGGCTCTCACCTGGCGGAGCTCCTGCTCGCCGAGCATCCCGACGTGCAGGTCTTCGGCACCTATCGCTGGCGCAGCCGCATGGAGAACATCGAGCATCTCGGCGACCGCGTGACGCTCCTCGAGGCCGACCTCCGCGACTACACCTCGATGCACGGCGCCGTCGCCAAGTCGCGCCCGGACTACATCTTCCACCTCGCGGCGCAGAGCTTCGTGCCCTCCTCGTGGAGCGCGCCGTCGGAGACGCTGGCGACCAACGTCGCCGGCGAGACCAACCTCTTCGAGGCGGTCCGCGCGCTCGAGATCGACCCGGCGATCCAGATCGCCTGCTCGTCGGAGCAGTACGGCCTGGTGCTCCCCACCGAGGTGCCGATCAAGGAGACCAACCCGCTGCGGCCGCTGTCGCCCTACGCGGTCTCCAAGGTGGCGCAGGACTTCCTCGGCTACCAGTACTTCCAGAGCTATGGCATGCGGGTCATCCGCACCCGCGGCTTCAACCACACCGGCCCGCGGCGCGGCCAGGTCTTCGTCACCTCCAACTTCTGCAGCCAGGTGGCGGCGATCGAGGCCGGCCTCCAGGAGCCGGTCATCCGGGTGGGCAACATCGACGCCATCCGCGACTTCACCGACGTGCGCGACATGGTGCGCGCCTACTGGCTGGCGGTGACCCGCGCCAAGCCCGGCGAGGTCTACAACATCGCGAGCGGCGAGGGGATCACCATCCGCGCCCTGCTCGACAAGATCCTCGCCCTCTCGCAGGTCGAGGTGAAGGTCGAGGTCGACCCGTCGCGGCTCCGGCCGTCGGACGTCGAGATCCTCATCGGCGACAGCTCGAAGTTCCGCGCCGACACCGGCTGGGCGCCGCAGATCCCCTTCGACCAGACGGTCGGCGACCTCCTCCAGTACTGGCGCGAGCGGATGTCGCGCCGCCGCCCCGCCGGCGCCTGAGGGCATCGCACCGGCCATGCGCGTCCTCGTCACCGGCATCGGCGGCTTCGTCGGCAAGAATCTGGCGCGCTGGCTGATCGCCCATGGCGATCAGGTGAGCGGCACCTATCTCGACGAGCGGCCGGACCTCGCCGGCGCCGACCTCTACGAGGCCGACCTGTTGGACACCCCGGCGCTCGAGCGGGCCATCCGCGAGGCCGACCCGCAGGCGATCGTCAATCTGGCCGGGCTGTCGCACGTCGGCGAGTCGTGGAAGCGGATGGCCGAGTACTTCCGCGTCAACGTCCTCGGCACCGAGAACCTGCTGCGCGCCGCGGCGGGGCGGCGGGTGGTGATCGCCTCCTCGGCCGAGGTCTACGGCAAGGTGCCGGCCGAGCGGCAGCCGATCGGCGAGGACGAGCGGGTCGATCCGCACACCCCCTACGCCCTCACCAAGGCGGCCGCCGAGCGCTTCGCCTTCGCGCATGGCGCCGTCGTCGCGCGCTCCTTCAATCTGGTGGGGCCGGGGCAGGCGCCGACGTTCGCCCTCCCCGCCTTCGCCGCCCAGCTCGCCGCCATCGCCCGCGGCGAGCAGGAGCCCGTCCTCCGCGTCGGCAACCTGTCGGCCCGCCGCGACTTCATCCACGTCGACGACGGCGCCGCGGCCTACCGGGTGCTGGCGGAGCACGGCCGCCCGAGCGAGGTCTACAACATCGCCTCCGGCAGCGCCCCCTCGATCGGCGAGGCGCTCGAGCGGCTGATGGCGATCTCAGGCGTCGAGGCGCGGGTCGAGCCCGACCCGGCGCGCCTGCGGCCGGACGACCTGCCGCTCCTGGCGGGCGACAACCGCCGCCTGCGCGCCCTCGGCTGGCGGCCCGAGCGCAGCCTGGACGACGCTCTCGCCGACCTCTGGGCTACCCTGCGGCCGGCGCCGGCCGCAGAGCCGGCCGCAGGATAGGCGGCGCTCCCGGTCAGTTGAAGGCGGGCTCGGCGGCGGGGCTCTCGATCGGCAGCTTGCGCCGCTCGGCGAGCCAGGCGCGCGCCTCGCGCTCGGTGGGGTGGAACTCGAACGGCACCTTGGCGATGCCGCCCATGCGGAACATGTTCATGGCGGTGAAGATGAGCTTGGCGAGCACCCGCGCCTTGAGCGGCGCCTGGTAGATCGCGATGCCGCCGAGCGGCAGCTGCTGCAGCCCGTTGCCCGCCTCCTTGCGCCCGCCGGGCTCGATGGTGTCGAGCTCCGAGAGGTCGATCAGGTAGAAGATCCGCTCCTTGCCCCGCACGTAGTCGAAGTGGATGCGATTGAGCTCGCGCGCATCCGCCTCGGTGACCACCCCGCTCAGCTTCATCCGCAGCAGGTCCGGCTCCTCGAAGCCGGTCCAGTGCGTCCCGACGAAATCATCAGCCATTGAAAGTTCTCCCTCTCCGTTCGTTCCCTAAGTGCGCATTCACACGCGAACCGGGACTCCTGCGGAGAGGGAGATCAGCGGGCGGTAAAGACGAGGTCGTACCGTTAGCGCGAGGGCGACGGTGTGCCGCCGAGCTTGGCGGGCTCGAAACGCGAGTCGCAGAGGGCGTCGAGGCCGCTGGCGTCGAGGTCGCGCAGGCCGCTCGTCCGCCGCAGCTCGGCCTCGCGGATGACGCCCCGCGGATCGATGATCATCTCGTAGCCGGCGGTGCCGGGGCCCGCGGTCTGGCCGAGGTACAGCGGATAGCGGGCGACGGCCTCCTCGAGGCCTCGCCCAGCTTGCGCAGCACGTGCTATCACGGCATCGGCCGCGCGGCGGCCTCCGACCTCACCGGCGGCCGACCTCGAAGTTGACGGTCAGCGTGTAGTAGGCCAGCACCGGCTTCGAGGCCAGCATCGCCGGCTGGAACGTCCAATCGCAGACCGCTTGGAGGGCGCTCGCGTCGAGGTCGTGCGAGCCACTGCTGCGGAGGATCTCGGGCTGGCGGACGAAACCGCCGGTGTCGATGATGGAATCGAGGATGACCGTGCCGGTGGTATTTGGATGGACCATCGACCTCGGGAAGCGCGGAGGAGGGTGCTTGGAGACGCGCGGTCGCGTGACCTCGTCCTTGCCCCGTCCGAATTCCTCGGGCTGTAGGGAGCCCGATCGATTCCGGTCGAGGAGATCTCCCGGCTTGCCGGTCGGCTCGTTGGCGCCGAGGTGGTAGAAGCTCGCGACCGGCTTGCCGCCGACCATCGCCGGCTGGAAGGTCCAGCCACGGACGGCCTGGAGCACCGCGTAGGTCATCGATCGAAAGCTGCCTCCGATCACCACCGGATCGCGCGGCCGGCCCTCCGCGTCGACGACGATCTCGGCGGCCGCCCACCGCGGACCGAGCGATGGAGGAGCGCGCCGGGCATCTCGGGAGCGGCGCCCGAGAGCCGTTGCGCCCGCCGCGTCGCAACGCCGGGGGTGCTCTCTCCCGGCGCTGCCGCCGCGGCAGCCGCCGCAACCTGGTGCACGTCGAGACCGGCAGGCGACGCGCCGAGCTGGCGCAACGGGTGGGCAACGAGCGCCTTTCCCACCTCGCTGAAGGACGAGGGATCGACGTTGCCGAGCGGATGGGCATCGAGGTTCTGCGCCACCTGCCAATCCCACGCCGCCTCCTCCTGCCGGCCGAGGCCGGACTCGGCGAGCGCCCGGTAGGCAACCAGGCGCGCCAGCGGCGGTGCGTCGATTCTGCCCTGCAGGACCCTGGCGATCGCGGGCTCGATCGCGTCGACCGCCGCCTGCCACTCGCCGCGCTGCAGAGACTGCTCGATCTGTTTGCCGGTCTCCTCGGCCGCCTTGATCTGCGCCGCCTGGGCCGCCACCAGCTCCGGCGCGGCGTCTGCCGGCGGCTTCTCTGCCTTAGCGGAAGCCGCCGCGAGCACCAGCGACAAAACGGTGAGGAAGATCGTCGCCATCCATCTCATGGGTTTCTCCATCGCGGCTCCTTGCATCGAGTGGTCGCGGGAAGCCTCGCCGTCGGCGGCCGGAGGCTTCTATCCCACCCGAGCGAGGTGCGACCGTCGAACGACCTCGGCACCGTCGACGCCGCCATGCGGCGCCGCGGATCACTCAGGTGAGAATTCGATTGTAACGGAATAGAAGGAATTGACCGGCGCGCCGCCCTGGATCGCCGGCTGAAAGCGGAAGCCGCAGAGCGCGTCGAGGGCCGCGGCGTCGAGGTTGGGCGAGGCGCCGGGGGAGCGCACCTCGGGCTGGCGGAGGCCTCCCGCGGCGTCGACGACGCCGGAGACGACGACGGCGTCGAGCAGCCGCTGCGCCTTGAGGAAGCGCGGGTAGGCCGGCCGCGCGTGCTCGACCACCCGCGGGCGGAGCGGCGGCGCGGCGGCCCGGCCCTCGCGCTCACGGCGCCGATCGCCGCCGCCGTGGACCACCCAGCGCTCGCTCCCCCAGCGGTTGCGGTCGAGGAGCGCCCCCGCGGCGCCGTAGGGTCCGAGATCGGCGTCGTAGAGCGCCGGCGAGAGGACCTCGGCCGCCTGCCAGCGGCAGATAGCGGCGGGAGCGGCGCCCACGCTGGCCGGCGCCAGGATGGCTTCGGCGAGAGCGCGGAGAGCGAGGGCGGCGCCGAGGAGGGCGGGGCTGCGCTCGGCGCCGTCGAGCGCCTCCTGCCAGCGCCGCGCCGCGAGCCGACCGGCCTCGGCGAGGCGGCCGGCGCGGAGGAGCGCCTCGACGGCGCCGAGATCGACCTTCGCGCTGCCGCCGGCGCCGGCGGTAGCCAGCAGGCCGGCGAGCGGCAGGCCGGCCGGCGGATCGACGGTGAGCTCGGCGAGGACGGCGACCGGAGCGCCGCCGGCGGTCGCCGGCGCGAACCGGAAGCCGCGCAGGCTCTCCAGGGCGCGCACGGCGGCGGCGCCGGTGCGGCCGGCGACGACCACCGGCTCGCGCACCCGGCCAGCCGCATCGACGGCGAGCTCGATGCGCAGGCTCGGCGGAACTCCCTGGTGGCCCTGGCGCAGGAGCGCCGGGGCGGGGAGCTCGCCGGCCAGCCGGCGCGGCGGGCTGGCGCCCTCGGCGGCGTGGATCGCCACCCCGTCGGGCGCCGCGCCGGGTCGCCGCAGCGGGTGCGCCGCGAGGAGGGCGCCGGCGGCGCCGAAGCCGCCGAGCTCCGCGCCGGTGAGCACGCCCGGCGTCAGGTTCTCGGCCTCGTGCCAGTGCCAGAGGGCGTCCTCGGCGCTCCCCGATCCGGCCTCGGCGAGGGCGAGGCGAGAGAGCGAGTCCGCGAGGTCGAGCGCCGGCGCGCCGCTGGCGCCCAGCCCGAGGGCGAGCTCGGCGCGCGCGGCGGCCGCCGCCTTGGCGAAGCGGCCGGCGCGCAGGTCGCCGTCGAGCGTCGCCAGCCGGCGGGCGGGCTCCTCGATCCACGGCAGGCGCTCGGTGTCGTCGGCCCCAGCCGCCGGAGGCGCCGGCTGAGCAGCCGGCGCGGCGGATGTTGGGGCTGGCGGGGGCAAGGGAAGCGACGCCGGAGCCATGGGCGGCGCCGGAGGTGCCGCGAGGAGACCGCCGCCGACTCCAGCGAATACCGCGAGAAGAACGGCGAGGAGCGGCAGGAGGCGGCGGTTCGGCATGGCCGGTCGGCGACGTCGGTCGAGGTTCGCTCGCGGCCGGCCGGCGAGGGTCCGCCGGCCGGCGGGGCGGATGGTAGCCTAGCGCGCCGATGCCCCTCTCGCACCGGATGCTCGAACGGCCGGCCCGCGCCTCCCGGCGGCCAGGCCGCCGCGGGCTCGCGAGCTCCCTCGCGGCGCTCGCCCTCGGCGCGCTGGCGGCGGCGCTCGCCGGCTGCGGCACCGGCGAGAGCCCTCCGGCGCCGGCCGCGGCGCCGACAACCGGCTCCGCGGCGACGCCGGCGGCGGGCGCCGGACCGGCCATCGAGCCGCGCATCGCCCGCGCCGCGCTCCCCGGCCGGCGCGTCGTCTTCGTCGGCCTCGACGGCGCCGACTGGGACCTCCTCGACCCCTACATGGCGGCCGGCGTGATGCCGAGCTTGGCGGCGCTCGTCCGCGACGGGCGGAGCGGCGTGCTGACGACCATCCATCCGCCGCTCTCGCCGCTCGTCTGGACGACGATGATGACCGGCGTCGGCCCGCTCGAGCACGGCGTCCTCGACTTCACCCGCTTCGATCCGCAGAGCGGCGCCCGCGAGCCGATCACCAGCGCTGAGCGGCGGGTGCCGGCGATCTGGAACATGGCGACGGCGGCCGGCCGGAGCGTCGCCGTCTTCGGCCTCTGGGCGACCTACCCGGCCGAGCCGGTGCGCGGCGTCGTCGTCTCCGACCGCCTCTTCTCCTTCGAGTTCGGCGAGGCGGCGCCGCCTCCCGGCGCCGTCTACCCCGCCGGCCGCGAGGCGTGGGCGAAGCAGGCGCTCGCCGCGGCCGAGGCGGCGAACGGCTACGCCGCCCTCCACGCCTACTTCCCCTGGCTCGGCGAAGCGGAGTTCCGCCGCGCCCTCGCCGCGCCGAACGCCTTCGCGCAGCCGGTCTCGGCGCTGCGCCGCATCCTCGTCGAGACCGACGTCTACCACCGCCTGGCGGCCGATCTGCTGTCGCGGCCGGCGCCGCCGGCCGGCGAGCTGCCCGACCTCACCGTCCTCTACATCCAGGGGACGGACGCCGTCGGCCACCTCTTCGCGCCCTACGCGCCGCCGCGCCTGCCGCGCGTCTCGGCGGAGGATTTCGCGCGCTACGGCGACGTGCCGCGGCGCTACTTCGCCGCCGTCGACGCGCTGGTGGGCACCATGCGGCGGCTCGCCGAGCGCTCGGGGGCGGTCCTCTTCATCGCCTCCGATCATGGCTTCCGCTGGCACGACCGGCCGGACGAGGCGCCGCGATTCGCCGCCGCCACCGCCGGGCGCTGGCACCGCGAGGAGGGCATCTCGCTCCTCTGGGGACCGGGGATCGAGCGCGGCGCGAGCGGCAACCACGCGGACCGCGCGAGCGTCCGTCAGGTCTGCTCGACCCTCCTCGCCCTCCTCGGTCTCCCTCCCGATCGCCGCCTCGCCGGGCCGCCGCTCGCGGGGGTCAGCGCGCCGGCGCTCGCCGACGTCCACTACGAGCAGGGCTTCCGCCCATCGGCCGCCGGCGGCTCGCGGGCGGCGGCGCCCGCCGATGCCGAGGCGGTGGCCAAGCTGCGCGCTCTGGGCTACATCGGCGCCGCCGAGCCGGCGCGCGCAGCCGCTCCGCCTGCCGGCGGCGCTCCGGCGAGCGACGCCACCCGCACCGCCGGCTCCTACGACAACGAGGGGTTGATCCTCCGCGAGGCGGGGCGCCCGGCCGAGGCCGCCGCGGCCTTCGAGCGCGCCGTGGCGCGCGATCCCCACAACGCCTCGGCGCTATGGAACCTGAGCGACCTCCTGGCGGCGGGCGGCGGCGGCTCGCCGGCGGACCTCGACCGCGCCGACCAGCTGCTCGTCGAGGCCATCGCCGCCGGGCTGCCGGACGGCGCCGCCCATCTCCGCGAGCGGGCGGCCCGCGACGGCCGCGAGGGCGACCCCGAGCGCAGCCTCCGCCTCCTCGCCGCGGCGACCGCGGCGCGCCCCGACGACGCCGAGATCTGGCTGCTCGCCGGCCGCTACCGCGTCGAGCGGCGCGACTGCCGAGGGGCGCTCGACGCCTTCGAGCAAGCCGAGCGGCTCGCCCCCACCAACGCCATCAGCTTCGGCTCGTCGGCCCTCGCTCGGCTCTGTCTCGGCGACGCGCCGGGCGCCGCGGCCGATCTCCGCCGCTCCCTCGCCCTCGACCCCGACCAGCCCGCCCTGCGCCGGGCGCTCACCGAGATCCAGGCCGGCCACTGAAGCGCGGCCCGGCCACGAGGACGCCCTCCAAAAAAGAGGAACCGGGAGCCTCGATCACGAACCGCCAGATCAAGAGCTGGTGCAGCAGGGGGCGATCAAGGGCTGTGCGTGGCCTGCTTGAAGGCGGCCAGGAGGCGGCGCGCTAGCGCGGCGGTGAGACGCTCTTCGCCGGCCGCCTGGCGGAAGAGGGTCAAGGCCGCGAGGCGCTCGCGCTCCACCCTCTGCGCGGCGAAGATCGGAGCGGACTCGGCCGCGAGCGCCTTGACCTCCGCCGTCTTCCCCTCGCCGGCCAAGAGCGCGGCGAGCTCGAGCGTCGCGAGCGCCGCGTCGTAGGCGATCCTGCGCTCGACGAGCTCGTCGCGCACTTCGCGCAGGGCGGCTGCCGCCTCGTCCGGCCGGCCGCTCGCGGCGGCGATCCGCCCTTCCAGCCAGCGGAGGCGCGTGCGGTGGAGCCCCTTGCCCGAGCGCTCGGCCAGCCCGCGCACCTCGGCGACCAGCGGCTCCGCCTCGGCGTGGCGGCCCACCGCGTCGAGGTTTTCCGCCAGGTTGAACCGCAGGGCGAACCAGACCCTCTCGTCGGCAGGGTCGGCGAGGGGGATCGCCCGCTCGAGCGTGGCGATCGCCGTCTCGTAGTCGCCGACCTCCTCCAGCGTCTTCGCCTTCTTGACCAGAATTCTCGCGACGGCGTTGGGAGGACAGATGGCGAGGGCCTGATCGAGCAGGGCGAGAGCTTCCGGGACCCGCCGCTCACCCCGGCACAAGGAAGCTTCGAGGTCGAGCCGGCGCGAGGCGTCGAGCAGGCCGTGCTCGTCGTCCGCTCCGAGGGGCCAAGCGGCCCGCGAGCGGGCGAAGGCCTCCTTCGCCGCCGGCAGCTCGCCGCTCGCCCGGAGGGCGTTGCCGTGGAACGCCTCGCAATGGCCCTGCAGCTCCGAACGCCATCGCTCGCCGCCAGGTGCGAAGCGGGCGATCTCCACGGCGAGCCGGGCGAGCGCGATGGCCGGACGCGGATCGTGCGCCGCCGCCGCCTCGCTCTCGCCGCAGAGGAGCACGGCGAGGGCCCAGCTCCGGAACCGCTCGCCCGCCCGCACCAGACCGAGGCGCTCCTCCTGCGAGAAGGGCTCGAGGAGCTGGCGGAGGCCCGGGGCCGCCAGCCGGTCCGCCGCGCTGGGAGCGGGCGGCGCGGGCTCCGCACGGGCGAGGAGGAGCGCCGCGCGCGTGAAGCCTTCCGCCGCGCGGCCGGCGCCGGCGGCGAGGGCGTCGGCCTCCGCGCCCGGCGGCCCGCCGGCGCGGAGCGTCCCGCCGGCGCCGATGACCTGCCGGACGACGTGGAGGCAGGCGAGGAGAGGATCGAGGAGAGGCAGCGGGAAGCGCAGGGCGGCCATCAGGCGGTCGAGGCTGCGGCCGGACGGCGCCACCTTGCCGGTCTCGTACTCGCAGAGCGAGCTGGCCGCGACGCCTGCCCTCTCGGCCAGCTCGGCCTGCGTCTCGCGGTGAAACCAGCGGAGCAGGCCGAGCGCCGCGCCCAGATCTACGGGGTCTCTCGCCGTCATCGCCCTCCCATGGGACTCACCGATTCGCCGTGCCCGCGAAGCGCCGGAGCGATCCCTCCTCGCGCAAAGCCTAACTCTCTTCGGCCTTGGGCCGAACATTTCGGGGTTACCCTGGCGCACCATTGCCGGAAAGGGAGCGTGCCCGGGCGGCCATGGAGGCCGCCGGGCGGCGCCTCCCCCGAAAGGAGCAAATCCATGTCCCATTCCATCCGCCGCAGGATCGCCACCCTCGCCCTCGGCGCGCTGCTCGCCGCCCCGTGGGCCGCACAGGCCGGGGAGCGGCGCCCGGCCGCGCCGCGAGGCGCGCGAGCGGCAGCTCAGGTGCCCGCCGGTCCCCTCGGTCGCCTCTGGGGTTCCCTCCAGGCGCTCTGGAGTGAGGAGGGGTGCACGATCGATCCGAGCGGTGCCCGCTGCGCCAGCCACGCGCAGGGCGCCGGCACGCCCATCAGCCCGGCTCCCGCGGGATGCACGATCGACCCCAACGGCGCCGCCTGCTCGCGGTAGCTACAGAGGAGCTCCCCTCTCCCGGCGAGGACCTCACCGGGGGAGGGCGGCCGCCGCGCCCTCAGGCGGCTTCGAAGCGGAGCTGCGGCTGGTGGCGCGCGCGGTAGAGGTAGCGGACCACGTCCCGCGCGATCTCGGGCGTCGCCGACTCGCGCTCCGCGGCGCGGCGGAAGAAGGCGAGCGCCTTCCGCGCCTCGGCGTGGACCTCCTGGCGCTCGAAGACGGCGGCCATCTGCCGCGCCAGCGTGCGGACGACGTCCATCCGCCCCTGGACCGCGTACTGCTCCGCCAGCTCGAGCGAGACGAGGGCCATGTCGTAGGCCATCCCCCGCGTGGCGAGCTCGCCGCGGACCTTGCCGAGGGCGGCGATCGCCTCCCCGGTCCGCCCGAGGCCCGCGGCGATCCGCCCGTCGAGCCACAGCAGGCGCACGCGGTAGAGGTCGCCGCGCAGCCGGAGCGCCAGCGTCCGCACCTCGGCGACCATCGGCTCGGCCTCGGCGTGGCCGCCGACGTGCAGGAGGTTCTCGGAGAGATTGAAGCGGAGGGCGAAGCGCAGGTGAGGGTCGCCCGCCGCCTCGACCAGCGGCTTCGCCTCCCGCAGGGTCGCCACGGCGGCCGCGTAGTCGGCCGTCTCCTCGAGCGTCTTCGCCCGCTTGATGAGGATGCGCGCCGAGGAAGCGGCGCCCGGGGAGACGGCGAGCGCGCGCTCGAGCAGGGCGAGGGCCTCGGGGAATCGCCGCTGGGCTCGGCGCAGAGAGGCCTCGAGGTCGAGGACGCGGGAGGGGTCGAAGGGGCTCGGCCCGGCAGGCTCCTCGCTCCAGAGCGCCCGCGCGCGGCGGAAGGCCTCGTCGGCGGCGGGCAGGCTCTTGCCCTGCACCCGCCGGGCGTTGGCGACGAACGCCCAGGCGTGGCCCTGGGCGCGGAGCCCCTCGTCGCCCTCGACGCCGCGGGCGATCCACAGCGCCAGGTCCGCCAGCTCGGCGGCCTGGGAGGGCTCGTGGGCCGCCGCCCTCTCGCTCTCCTCGCAGATCAGGGCGCAGAGCGCGGCGGTCTTCCGCTCGGGGATGCAGTCGAGGAGCGGCCGCCGGCGCGCCGCAGGATGGGCGGCGAGCATCTCCCAGACCTCGCGGGCCACGCCCTTCGCCTCCTCCACCTCGGCACGGGCGGCGTGGACGGTCGCCGCCGCGCGCAGGAAGGTGGAGCTGGCGCGCGCGCCGTCCGCCGCCAGCCGCTCGATCGCCTGGCGCGCCGCCGCGCGCGCGTCCCGCGGGGCGCGGCGGGCGGCGATCTCGGCGCGCCCCTCGCGCAGCAGATCGAGCACGCGGTCGACGATGGAGTCCGGCAGGTTCATCGCCGCGGCGAAACGGCCGAGCGCCTCGCGCGTCGGCACGCTCTTGCCGCGCTCGAGCTCCGAGATCCAGCCGGGCGTCAGGCCGGTCAACGTGGCCAGCTCCTGCGCGCTGCGCAGACCGGCGACGCGCCGCAGGATGACGAGCGCCTCGCCTTCCACGGGCGGGCCCTCGGTCATCTCCTCTTCATCCTCTCTCATGCGCTGGTCCTGAAACAAAGGATATCCGCCGCGGCAGCGGCGTGACAGTTGAAGCGCGTCGGAAACCCGGAAAAGCGGGGCGGATCGCCGAACGGCGCTTTTTTTCGCAGCAACCGCTTGGTTGCGGCGGCGCAGGCCCGTACCGTCCTCCTCGCGCCGGCCGTGCTCGATGGCTGCCCTCATGGCGGCCTCGCCGGCGGGGAGCCTGCGGATGGGAGAAACGACGAATGCCGTGCTCGATCAGCTTCGATCCCTGGCCGCCGTCCTGGCCTGCGTCCGCGGCCGCCTGATCGAGCTGTCAGCGGCCCTGCCGGAGGAGGAGCCGGCGGCCGAGGGACCGGAAGGCGCGGAGGTCGAGCCGGGCCTGCGGTCGGTCCTCTCCTGCGTGCTCACCGACTCGATCGAACCGGCGATTCGCGACCTGCTCCTGGCCGCCGAGCACGAGCCGGCGCAGCCGCCAGCGGCGACTCCCGCCGCACGGACCCGTGAGGCCGATGAGCCCGGCTACCGGGCTCTCTTCGCGCGGCTCGCGACCAGCCTGCCCCGCTCTGCCGCTGCCGCCGAGCGCACCCGCCGCGAGACGGACCGCCTCTACCGCGATCTCGTCGCGTCGACGAGAACCGACCGGCTGGAGGCGACGGGAGAGCTCCGCTTCCATCGGCTCGACCTCGTGGAGCGCCTTCTCGAAGACGCTCGAGGCGCGCTGCCTTCCGACCCAGGCTCGGCCGAGGAGCTGGCGAGCCTCGCCGCGGCGATCGCCGGCCGGCTCGCCGATGCCGACGAGAGCTCGGAGGGCAGAGCGCGGGCGGCCTGCTGGATCGCGCACGCTCGCCGCATCGCCGGCGATCTCGCTGGCGCCGAGAGGGCCCTCTCCGGAGCGACGCTCTACGCCGCGGGATATTCCGACGAGCAGGCCGAGCTCTGCCGCGCGGTCGCCCTCCTGCGCTGGGAGCAGGGGCGGATGGAGGAGGCGAGAGCGATGCTCGAACGCGCCGAGGAGCTCTGGGCTGGCGAGGAAGCGCCTCACGAGCAGGGAGCCTGCCAGGTGCTCGCGGCGCTGCTCTCGATCGAAGAGGGCAGAGCGCGGGATGCGGTGAGACCGCTGCGCGATGCGCTGCCGCTCCTCATCGATCCCTGGCTCACCGTCTACGGCCGCCTCGCGCTGGCGCTCGGCTTGGCCGAGAAGGGACAGGCGAAGAGAGCGCGGGAGCAGCGCGGCGAGAGCGGGCGGTCGGCGCCGCTCGCGCCACCGGCGGCGCACCTCTTCGCGCTCCATCTCGAGGCGAGGATCGCCTTGAGCCTGGGCGAGCACGCCGCGGCGAGCGCGATGCT
The DNA here is from genome assembly GCA_963755825.1 of uncultured Acidobacteriota bacterium. Classification (GTDB taxonomy): domain Bacteria; phylum Acidobacteriota; class Thermoanaerobaculia; order Multivoradales; family UBA5704; genus DATBQN01. The sequence goes on from CAVWLA010000003.1 coordinate 1,524,697, forward strand.
CGAAGACCTGCGCCGCGAGGCGATCGAGCGGCGGTGGCTGCCAGAGGCCGCGCTCGCGACGCTCAACCTCGCCCGCCTGGACATCGAACGCGGGTCGGAGCCGGAGGCGGCGGCGGAGCGCCTGGCCGAGCTGGAAGCGATCTTCACGGGATCTGAGCCGCTGGACGGCCTCGTCGCGGCCTTGCGGGAATTCCCGCAGCAGATCGCCGCCGGCGAGAGCCTCGCGGAGTTCACCCCGTCTCTTGCGGCGACCATGCTGCGGCTGCTGCGGCTGCGTGGCGTTCGCGGCGGGGCGCTCCCGTTCGCCTGACGCCTCGCGATCCGGCCGATATCCGATAGAATTACAAGCCGCCAACCCGCTCGAGGAGCCATCCGCATGGCGATCCGCCCCTTCACCGCTTCCGTCAGCTATCGAAATCGAGAAGGCGCCCTCCTCGAGGAGGAGATCCCGGTCCTCGCCGAGAACTACGAGACGGCGAACCGCCTCGCCTTCACCTACGTCCTGCAGGTCCTGAAGCTCCGCGAGTTCGAGCTCCGGCTCGTCGGCTCCTGAAGTCGGCTCCCGAGGCCGGCTCCTGAGCGCTGGCGCCGCCCGGCGGCGTGAGCCGTTGTGGTAGCGTTCCTCCCCGCAACATCACCGTATTCGGCCAACACCCCCGAGCGGCTGCGCACGAGCGCGGCCGGCCGCGGGCGATCCGACCCAAGGAGGTCTCCGATGCAGACGCTCGGCCGCTGTCTCCTTCTCCTCACGCTCGCCGCCGGGGTGCTCTCGCCGCTCGCCGCCCAGACCACCGGCGGCGTCGTCGGCCGGGCGACGGACGAATCCGGCGGTCCGCTGCCGGGCGTCCTCGTCGAGGCGACCGGCGCCGCTCTGCAGGGCTCGCGCAGCGCGACGACCGACGCCAAGGGCACCTACCATCTGACCCTCCTGCCCCCCGGCCAGTACACCATCAGCTTCACCCTGCAGGGCTTCGGCAGCGAAACGCGGCGGGCGATCGCCGTCGAGCTCGACCGCGACGCGACGATCGACGCGGTCTTGAAGCCGCGCGCCGCCGAGGAGATCACAGTCGTCGGCGAGGCGCCGGTCGTCGACACCACGACGACCGAGCTGGGGACGAACCTCGACAGCCGCCAGATCGAGACCCTGCCGACCGGCCGCAACTATTCGTCGGTGGTGCAGATCACCCCCGGCGTCTCCTCCGACGCCAACCCCGACAACTCCCAGCAGACGACGATCACCGTCTACGGCTCGTCGGGAGCGGAGAACGCCTTCTACATCGACGGCGTCAACACCACCAACGTCGAGTACGGCTTCCAAGGCAAGGAGCTCAACTTCGAGTTCATCGAGGCGATCGACGTCAAGACCGGCGGCTACGAGGCGGAGTTCGGCCGCGCCACCGGCGGCATCGTCAACGTCATCACCAAGTCCGGCGGCAACGCCTTCCACGGCGACGCCTTCGGCTACTACGACAACGACTCGCTGCAGTCGAGCGCCAAGACGGTGTTCTCGAACAGCGGCACGGTCGAGGGCTTCACCCGCGACGACTACGGCGCCGACCTCGGCGGCTACCTCGTCAAGGACAAGCTGTGGTTCTTCGGCGCCTACGACAAGGTGAGCAACACGACGAAGAGCGCGCTGCCGTCGGGGCCGGCGATGGGCGACGTCGTCAGCTCCGACAGCACGCACGATCTCGGCGCCGGCAAGCTCACCTACCACTTCTCCGCCAGCCAGTCGCTCATCGCCAGCTTCTTCCAGGACCCGCGGACCGACACCGGCGCCATCAACGACGCCAACCACACGTTGAACGGCGACCCGCTCACCTACACCGGCGAGCAGCAGTACGGCGGCAAGGACTACGCCCTCCGCTACCAGGGCGTCGCCGGCTCGAGCTGGGTGTTCACCGCGCAGGCCTCGCGCCACCAGGAGCAGAACTCGGTGGGCCCCGCCTCGGCGGCCGGCGACACGATCCAGTACATCGCTTCGGACAACAAGAACTTTCAGACCGGCGGCTTCGGGCTCATCCAGGACAAGACCTTCAAGCGCGACTTCCTCGGCGGCTCGGCCGAGCGCTATCTCGGCGGCCACGAGATCAAGGGCGGCATCGAGTACGAGAAGGAGTCGGCCGACGTCGTCAAGCGCGAGTCGGGCGGCCAGCTGGTGACGGTGTACGCCAACCCGAACGATCCCAGCCAGCCGATCTACAGCCACGCCTACTGGACGACGCCGACCGCGACGGTCCCCAACGCGCCGGTCTCGGCGCTCTTCGCCTCGCCGTCGCACAAGGTCACCACCGCCTACCTGCAGGACCGCTGGACGGCGCGCTCGAACCTCACCCTGACCTACGGCCTGCGCTGGGACCGCCAGCAGATCATCGACGCCGAGGGTACCCAGCAGATCGACCTCAAGAAGGACTTCGCGCCGCGCCTGGGCGCCATCTGGGATCCGCGCAGCGATCACAAGAGCAAGGTCTACGCCTCGGCGGGGCGTTTCTACGAGCAGATTCCGATGGACCTCGTCATCCGCTCCTTCTCTTTCGAGCGGCAGCCGCGCATCGTCAACTTCTCGCCCACCGACAACCATCCGGACCCCAACGCCGAGGCCATCCTGGGCACCGGCTCGACCATCCTCGGCGGCTTCACCGAGCCGGCGGACCCCAACATCGGCGGCCAGTATCTCGACGAGTACATCGTCGGCGCCGAGCGCGAGGTGCTGCCCAGCGTCTCGGTCGGCATCAAGGGGATCTACCGCAGCTACGGACAGGTGATCGAGGACTTCCTCTGCATCAACGACGGCACCTACTGCATCGGCAACCCCGGCAAGGGGATCTTCAAGCGCGACTTCACCCTCGACTACTCGACGACCTATCCGACGCCGGCGCCGCAGCGCATCTACCGCGGCATCCAGCTCGACGTCAACAAGCGCTTCTCGAACAATTGGCAGGGGCTCGCCTCGTACATCTACTCGAAGCTCGACGGCAACTACGACGGCGAGTACTCGCCCTTCACCAACGTCGGCGCCGACCCCAACATCTCGGCCGCCTACGACTACTACGACTTCTTCACCAACGGCACCGACCTCACCCGCATCACCAACAAGGGTCCGCTGTCGAACGAGCGCCAGCACCAGCTCAAGCTCTCCGGCGTCTACTTCACCCCCTGGAAGCTGCAGATCGGCCTCTCCGGCTACTACAGCAGCGGCACGCCGCTCACCCGCTACGGCTTCTCGGACGCCTACGGCCGCTACGAGTTCTTCCTCACCGAGCGCGGCGCCGAGGGGCGCTCGCCGTCGATCTACGAGGCCGACCTCCACCTCGGCTATCCGCTCACCTTCGGGCCGACGACGGTCAACCTCCTCTTCGACGTCTTCAACCTGCTGAACGCCCAGCGGCCGATCCTGCTCGACGAGCGCTGGGACTTCGCCGAGGCGGACAACACCTCGCCCACCCCCACCAACCCCGACTACAAGAGACCCATCCTGCGAACACCGCCGACCTCGCTGCGGCTGGGGCTGAGGGTGAGCTTCTAGCGGAGAAGCATCGAGCGACAGGGGCCGATTTCCGCGACGGCCGAAACGGGAAGCGTGGGCGCGAGCGGGAAAGGATTCGCCGCGATGAGGAAGAGACCGATCCTTCGGCTCTCCGGTCGTCGAAATGGAGAAGGACCAATGCGGGCGACGGTTGCGGCGGGAGCGATGCGGCTCGTCCTGCGCGGTGGAGGCGGAGAGTAGCCCGAGCGGTCAGCCGGCGAAGCTGTCCAGCAGCGACTCCAGGGCTTCCCACTGCACGGGCTTGACGAGGTGGGCGTCGAAGCCGGCCGCGGCGCCGCGCTGGCGATCGCCCTCGCCGCCGTAGCCGGTCACCGCGACGAGGCGCAGCGGCCGCCGGGACGGCAGCTCGCGGAGCCGCCGGGCGACCTCGTAGCCGTCCATCGCCGGCAATCCGATGTCGAGCAGCACGACGTCGGGATCGAAGGTGCCGACGGCCTGGATCGCCGACGGGCCGTCGTGGGCGATCTCGGTGGTGTAACCGGAGGCGCTCAGCAGCTCGCCGAGGAGCTCGGCCGCATCGGCGTTGTCGTCGACGACGAGGACCCGCCGGCGAGGCGCCGGAGCGGCCGCCGCCGGCGGGAGGTCGGCGTCGCGCCCGCCCGACCGCGGCACGGCGGCCGGCAGCTCGACGATGAAGGTGCTGCCGCGGCCCTTGCCGCCGCTCGCGGCGGACACCTCGCCGCCGTGCATCCTGACCAGGCTGCGGACGATGCTCAAGCCGAGTCCGAGACCGCCCTGCGAGCGATCGAGGTCCTGATGGTCCTGCACGAAGAAGTCGAAGACCCTGGGCAGCATCTCGGCGGCGATGCCGATGCCGCTGTCCCGGACGCGCAGCACGGCGCGCTCGCCGGCGAGCTCGGCCGACACCCAGATGTCGCCGCCGGGCTCGGTGTACTTCGCCGCGTTGGTCAGCAGGTTCGCCGTCACCTGGGCGAGGCGGACGGCGTCGCCGTCGACGCTCACGCCGCTCGACGGCACCGCCAGGTGGAGGTGGTGGCGGCGCTGCTCGAGGAGCGGGCTGGCGAGCTCGATCGCCCGCGCCACGATCTCGGAGAGCTCGACCGGCTGCCGCTTGAGGTCGATCTTGCCGCCGGTGATGCGCGAGACGTCGAGCAGGTCGTCGACCAGCCGCGTCAGGTGGTTGAGCTGGCGCTCGATGATCTGGCGCTCCCGCTGCAGCTCGTCGCCGCCGCGCAGGCGCATGAGGTGGAGCGCCGTGGTGATCGGCGCCAGCGGGTTGCGCAGCTCGTGGCCGAGCATCGCCAGGAACTCGTCCTTGGCGCGGTTGGCGGCCTCCGCGGCGCGCCGCGCCCGCGCCAGCTCGGTCACCTCGAAGACCACCACGATGATGCTCTGCACCCTGCCGGCGTCGTCGCGGAGCGGCTGGTAGACGAAGTCGAAGAAGGCCTCCTCCGGCTCGCCGCCGGCGCCGCGGTTCAGCAGCACCCGCAGCGAGCGGCCGACGAACGGCTCGCCCGAGAGGTAGACGGAGTCGAGCAGCTCGAAGATCCCCTGGCCGGCCATCTCGGGCAGCGCCTCGCGGATCGCCTTGCCGAGCACCTGCCGGTTGGCGAGCAGCTCGAGATAGCGGGGGTTGGCGACCTCGAAGACGTGCTGCGGCCCGCGCAGGATGGCGATGGCGACCGGCGCGTGCGCGAAGATGCTCGCCAGGCGGCGGCCGTGGCCCTCCTCGAGATGGCGGAGCTCGGCGCGGGCGAGCTGAGCCTCGACGCGCGCGAGCAGCTCGCGGGCATAGAACGGCTTGACCAGATAGTCGTCGACGCCGGCGCGCAACCCTTCGACGCGCGACTCCTCGCCGGCGCGCGCCGAGAGCACGATGACCGGGATGTCGCGCGTCCGCTCGCTCGTACGTAGCTCGCGCAGCAGGCCGATGCCGTCGAGGCGGGGCATCATGACGTCGGTGAGGACGAGGTCCGGCGGCTGGCGGCGCGCCGCGGCGAGCGCCGCCGCGCCGTCGGCGACCGCCTCGACAGTCCAACGCGGGGAGAGCAGCCGGCAGACGTAGTCGCGCATGTCGGCGTTGTCCTCGGCGACCAGGATGCGCGCCGCGCCGACCTCGGCGGGCACCGCCGCCGCCGCGCCGGCCGCATCGTCCACCGCCGGTGAGACGGCCAGCGAGCGGAGAGCCTCCTCGACGAAGGGAGCGGCACCGGTGGCGGTCGAGGCATGGGTGCGCGGGGCGCCGATGCGCTCGGCCACGAGGTGCGCCCGGCCGCGCGGGATCGAGACGACGAAGGTCGTGCCGCGGCCGACCGCGCTCTCCACCCGCACCTCGCCGCCGTGCAGGTGGACGAGCTCGTGCACCAGCGCCAGGCCGATGCCCGAGCCCTCGTGGGTGCGCGACCGCGCTCCTTCGCTGCGATAGAAGCGCTCGAAGATGTGCGGCAGATCGGCGGCGGCGATGCCCGTGCCGGTGTCGCGGACGGTCAGCTCGACGCGGTCGCCCACCGCGCGGAGGCCGACGGCGATCGCCCCCTCGAAGGTGAACTTGACCGCGTTCGACAGCAGGTTGAGAACGATCTTCTCCCACATGTCGCGGTCGACGAAGAGCGGCTCGGCGAGCGGCGGGCAGTCGAGCTCGAAGCGCAGGCCGGCGCGCTCGACCGCCGGGCGGAAGGCGCCGGCGAGATCGGCGGTGAGCGCCGCGAGATCGGTCTCCTCGTAGGAGGCCTGCACGCGGCCGGCTTCGATGCGGGCGAAATCGAGCAGCGAGTTCACCAGCTTCAAGAGCCGCAGCTCGTTGCGGTGCACGGTGCGCAGGCTCTCGCCGGAGAGCGACTGCGACTCCGAGGCGAGGGCGTCCTCGGTGGGCCCGAGCATGAGGGTGAGGGGGGTGCGGAACTCGTGGCTGACGTTGGAGAAGAACGCGGTCTTCACGCGGTCGAGCTCGGCCAGCGTCTCGGCCCGCCGGCGCTCTTCCTCGTAGGCCTGGGCGTTGCCGATGCTGGCGGCGATCTGCCCCGCGACGAGGTCGACGAAGCCGCGGTAGCGGTCGTCGAAGAGCCGGTAGGGATTGAGGCCGGCGACCAGGATGCCGGACTTCCCCGTCGCCCCGGCGGGCGCGATGGGCAGCGCGACGGCCTGTTTCGGCGGCAGCTCCCAGGCGCCCGTCGGCAGGCCTTCGATGCGGCGCGGCAGATCGGCGACCAGGCAGGGGCGGTGCGAGCGCAGGACCTCGGCGAAGGGCCACAGCGCCGCGTCGTCGAGCGCCACCTCCGGCGGCGCGGCGGCGTGGCCGGGCGCCACGCCGGCCGTCCCGCAGAGCGAGGCGCGGCGGCGCTCCGGCTCGACCCGATAGATCATCGCGAAGGGCAGATCGAGCGGATTGGTCGCCAGGCAGCTGACGCTCCGCTCGCAGGCATCCTCGAAGGTGCGCGCGTCCGCCGTGCGGCTGGCCAGCTCGCGGAGGAGCGCCAGCTGCCGCTCGCCCAGGATGCGCTGGGTGTCGTCGGTGTTGGCGCAGAGGATGCCGCCGGTGCCGCCCTGATCGTTCGGCACCGGGCTGTAGGAGAAGGTGTAGTAGGTCTCCTCCGGGTAGCCGTTGCGCTCCATGATGAGGCGGAGCGCCTCGTCATAGGTCCCCTCGTTGGCGAGAATCGCCGACTCGGCGCGCGGCCCGACCTGGTCCCAGATCTCCCGCCACACCTGCGCGGCGGGCTGGCCGAGCGCCAGCGGGTGCTTGCCGCCGACGATCGTCTTGTAGGCGTCGTTGTAGAGGTTGACGAGATCCTCGCCCCACCAGACGAACATCGGCTGGCGGGAGGTGAGCATGATGCGGACCGCCGTCCTCAGGCTCTGCGGCCAGCGCGCGGTGGGACCGAGCGGCGTCGCCGGCCAGTCCATCTCGCGCATCCGCGCACCCATCTCGCCGCCGCCGGCGAGAAACCCGACCTCGGTCTCGGCAGCCCTCCGCGCTTCGTGCATGCGGTTCTCCCTTGGGCGGAAAACCGTATGCAGGGTCCGCGCCCGCCGCAGCGGCGCGAGCGCGGCGGGTTTCAGTCCGGTTCCATGATCTCCGCGAGCTCCGCCCGTACCAGCGGCAGATCGTCGGGGAGCCATGCCGCGAAGCCCGGGCTGGCGAAGAGCTCGGCGTCGCCCGGATAGGTGGGGACCAGATAGGGGGGGAAGCGCGCGAAGATCTCGCGGTCGCTCCGCCGCCGGCGGCGCTGGACGGTGGCGCGCCGCGCCGCCGCGGCGTCGAGATGGCCGAGGAGATAGGAGAGGGCGCGCAGCTGGGCGATCGTCCGCTCGTCGTCGAGGATGGGATAGGGCGTCGGTCTCTCCATCGCCGACGGACCGCGGAGCTTTCGCCAGACACGGCGCAGGAGATCGCGCGCGCCGTACTCGCGCAGGCGGAGCGCGAAGCCCGCCGGGGTGAGGCCGGAAGGACGGCTGTCTGCCGCCGCCTGCTGGAGGGTCGGCTCCGCGGCAGGACCGCCGGCCGGCGCGGCGACCGGCGCGGTGTTGGCGATCCAGCCGGCATAGGGGTCGATGCGGAGCGTCGCGCCGCCCGGGTTGGCGGCGACGAGCGCCTGGGTGCGCGCCAGGAAGGTGAGGAGGAGCGCCGGCATCACCCGCTCCCAGAGGCCGGGCTCGTAGTTGGTGTAGGCGGTGAGAAAGGCGTTGCGCTCGAAGAGGAAGCCGCGGTTGAAGAGGCCGAGGAGGTCGCTCGTCGCGCTCGATCGGTGATGGACGACGGCCGCCGGCGCGAAGAGCACCCGCTCGCCGCCCGCCCACAGCCGCCAGCCGAGATCGACGTCCTCGAGATAGGCGAAGTACTCGGCCTGGAAGCCGCCGGCGGCGAGGAAGGACGCGCGGCGGACGAGCATGTTGCCGCCGCAGGCGAAGAACAGCTCCTCCCCCGCCTGCGGCACGCGGGCGGTGGCGAGCGGCCGCCGGAAGTCGAGCTGGAAGGCGTGGCCGTCGAAGGTCATCAGCCCGCGGCCGAAGTCGAGGCGCTCGCCCTCCCAGTCGACGATGCGGCCGGAGACCGCCGCGACGTCCGCCGGGGCGGCGGCGAGCGCCTCGACCAGAGCGGCGAGCCAGCCGGGCTCCGGCCGTGTGTCGTTGTTCAGGAACGCCACGGCGTCGCCGTCGGCCGCCTCCACCAGCCTGCCGTTGCCGCCGCAGAAGCCGAGGTTGACCGGGCTGGCGAGGAGGCGCACCTTGGGGTAGGCGGCGGCGAGCCAGGACGCCGTGCCGTCGGTCGAGCCGTTGTCGAGCACCAGGATCTCCCACGGCACGCCGGGATCGTCCTGCCGGGCGAGAGCGGCGAGGCAGGTCTCCAGGTGATGGCGGCCGTTCCAGGAGAGGATGGCGACCGAGACCTTGCGCAGGGCGGGTTGGCTCACCGGCCGCCGCTCCAGCGGCGGAGCCGGCGCCGCAGGCGAAAGGCGAGCCGGTCCTGCGGCACCACCGTCGGCGGCCGGAAGGCGAAGCGCTCCTTGGTGGGGTCGGTCGCCGGCTGGCGGCAGAAGGCGACGAGCGGCGCCAGCACGCGCTCCCAGCGGAACTCGGCGAGGAGGGCGCGGGCGCCGGCGCGGCGCGCGCGGGCCGCCGCCTCGGTCTCCTCGTCGAGCGCCTCGACGAGCGCCCGCGCCAGGGCCGCCTCGTCGCCCGCCGGCACCACCCAGCCGGCGCCGTGAGCGGCGAGGAGCCGCGCCATGGTGCCGCCCTCGCTGGTCACCACCGGGCAGCCGGCGGCCAGCGCATCGAGGAAGCGGGTGCGCAGCGACAGCCGCGTCTCCAGGCTCGGCCGGTGCGGCGCCACCAGCAGGTCCACCTCGCGCAGCAGGTCGTAGCGGCGGTCGGCCGGCACCCAGTCGAGCACCTGCACCCGCTCGCCCCACCACCCCTGCCGGCGGCAGCGCGCCTCGACCTCCGCCAGCAGCCGCTGCGGCGTGCTCTCGAGGTTGGGGTTGCGGATGAGGAGGAGCGTCCAGCCCGGGCGCTCGAGGGCGGCCAGCGCGTCGAGGAGCGTCCAGGGGTCGTACCAGTCGTAGAGGCCGCCGAAGAGGAGCCGCCGCTCGCCGTCGCGGCGCGGCGGCAGCAGCGGCCGGTGGGGCGCCAGCTCCTCGGCGATGCCGAAGGGCACCGGCGCGATGAGCGTCGCGAGGTCGGGATCGCGGCCGATGCGCTCCGGGTTGGCCCGCCCCAGGGCGGCGAGGAAACCGAGATAGAAGGTCCGCTGCTCCTCGGAGGAACAGAGGAAGAAATCGCCGCGCGAGAGCTGCAGGACCCACGTCGCATGGTCGTTGCGGTAGGGATCGAGCCCCAGCGTCTCGGCATACGAGAGGTTCTCGATCAGCCAGGGATCGTAGAGGTCGACGGCGACCGGCAGCTGCGGCAGCTCGACGATGACGTCGTTGGCGAGCTGGCCCTGGGCGACCGCGGCGCCGCAGTCGGCGAGGAGCGCGGCGAGCCGGCCGCGCTCGAAGCGGCGGACGGGGACCTCCCCAACGACCTCGGCCATCTCCTCGACGGCGGCCGGCGAGATCAGCACCACCTCGATCCCCGGCCGCGGCAGGCGGCGCGCCAGCTCGACGTAGCGGATGCCGATCCCCGCCATCCGCGCGCGGATCGGCTCGGAGGAGACGAGGGCGACGCGGGTCACCGCGATCCCCGGCGCTGCAGCCAGAGATGGGCGCGCCAGGCGCGGGTCGACTCCATCTCCCGGAGCAGGCCGTTCAGCCGCGCGATCTCGGCATAGGTCCTGCCCAGGTGATCGCCCTCCTCGGCGGCGGCGGCGCGCAGCTTCACCTCCTCGGCATAGAGCCGGCGCAGCTCGCCGCCCAGCCGCTCGTGCTCGCTCCGCAGCGCCGCCAGCTCGCCTTCGCGCGCCGCGAGGATGCCGTTCTTCTCGTGGAAGCGCACCTCGAAGTCGAAGCGCTGGCGCGCCAGCTCCTCGTGGGCACGCCCCAGCTCGGCGAGCTCGCCATGGAGGCGAGCGGTCTCCTGCCGTGCGGCGGCCGCCTCGCGGCCGCGGGCGGCGCGCGCCTCGCGCTCGTCCACCAGCTCGCCGCGCAGGGTGTCGACGGCGCGCGCCAGCACCTCGGGCGTCAGCCGCGCCGCGTGCTTGGCGAGGACGCGCGCCTTGACGGTCAGGAAGTCGCCGCGCTCGCGCGGCCGCTCGCCGAAGACGTGATGGCCGCCGCCGCGAAAGTGGCGGTACTCGCAGGTGACGCGGGCGAGGTGGTGGAAGGGGACGAGGGCCGACAGGCGGATGAGGTAGTCCCAGTCCTCGAAGAACGGCAGCTCCGGATCGAACGGCCCGACCGCGGCGAAGAGCGAGCGCTCGATCGCCAGGGTGTTGAAGGGGATGTAGTTGTCGACGAGGAGGATGTCGGGATCGAAGTCGCGGCTGTAGGGGAGCCGCCGCTCGCGGCAGCTCCAGCCGCCGGCCTCGAGATCGCAGTCGAGCGCGTAGGAGGCGACCGCGGCGTCAGTGTAGGCGACGCGCACGCCGGCGGCGGAGACCAGACCGGCGAGGGTCGCCAGGTGCTCCGGGGCCGCCAGATCGTCGTCGTCGAGGAAGGCGACGTAGTCGCCGGTCGCCGCCGCCACGCCGGCCTCGGCGGCGGCGGCGCGGCCGCGGTTCGCCGGCAGGTCGACACGGACGATGGGGAGCGGGAAGTCGACGGGAACCTCGGGCGGCGCACCGCCGTCGTTGACCAGCACCACCTCCGCCCGCCGATAGGTGCCGGCGGCGAGGCTCCCGAGGGCCTCGGCGAGGAGCTCGGGGCGGTCGCGGGTGCGGACGACGACCGAGATCCTCGGCCCCTCGCGCACTTCGAGCAGCTCGGGGACGCCGCCGAGGTGGTGGATGAGCTGCGCCGGGCTGCGTGTCGCGAAGTCCGCCGGCGTGAGGCGCCGGTAGGCCTCGGCGAAGGTGATGCCGGCGGCGAGCGAGAGGGTGCGGAAGCGGCGCAGGCCGAGGGCGCCGGCGAGGTAGCCGTGGCGCTCCTCCTGGCTCGCGTAGCAGGCCATCGCCCGCTCGAGCGTCCCGCCCTCGCCGCTGACGTCGACGAGGAGGTCGGGATGCGCCGGGTAGTTGACCTCGTAGGCCAGGACGCGCAGCGACGCCAGGGCCACGGACCGCGCGTCGCCCTCGCGCAGGCCGCCGAGGACGCGGTGGAGGGCGCCGAAGGCGGCGCGATGGTCGCGGGTCACCTCGAGCGGCGAGGGGATGAAGACGAGCTCCGGGCGCTGCGTGTCGAGGGCGGCGCCGATGCCAGCCGCCAGCTCGTCGAGGTAGCTGTCGAGCTCGCCGTCGGGGAGGTCGAGATGCTCGCTGCCGGCGACCCCGAGCACGGCGACGGCGGCGGCGGCCTCAGCCTTGCGCCGGGAGCGATAGGCCTCGCGGTCCTCGGCGCGGTCGAAGCGCACCTCCTCGCCGCCGGCGCAGTCGGTGAGGAAGAGGACGCGCACCGCGGCGCCGGCCGCGGCGAGCTGCGCCACGGCGCCGCCGCAGCCGAGCACCTCGTCGTCGTAGTGAGGCGCCACGACGAGCGCCGAGCCCGCCGTCACCCGCTCGGCGACGCCGGGGAGCTGGGGGAGCCTGCCGCGCTCGCTCAATCGGCATAGCCGAGAGCGCGCAGGCGCCGCTCGGTCTCCGGGTCGTGAGCGAGTTTTCGTGCCGCCCCCGTGGTGTCGTGGACCCAGAGGTCGAGGCCGCCGGCACCGGCGGGCGGCACCAGACCCGGCCATTCGGCGGCGAGGAGATCGGCCGGCGCCAGCGCGCCGCCGGCGTACGGCCGACGCGGGCCGATCCGCCAGCGCGCCGCCGGCAGCGGGCGGCCGTCGACCGTCGCCTCGACCGCGAGGACGCGGCCGAAGTCGCCCTCGACGCGGAAGCCCTTGGCGAGCGTCTCGGCGACGAGGTCGAAGCGCAGACGGTCGGCCGTCATCTCGACGCGGTCGCCGGCGCTCGGAGAAGCCAGGAAGTAGGGTATGGCGCGCTGCGGGGCATGCGCGAAGAGGATGCTACCAGAGACGCGCGCGCCGGCGGCGAGGCCGTCCGTCATCAGCTTCAGGCCGCCGAGCTCGCGGTCGAGCTGGCGATGGATGACCGGCGCCAGCGCGGCGACCCGCTCGGGGTGCGCCGCGGCGAGGTTGTGCCGCTCTGCCGGGTCGCTCGCCAGGTCGTAGAGCTCGATCCGCTGCAGCCGCCCGAGGTCCTTCGTCCACAGATACGACTGCAGGGCGTCGGCGGGATGGAACGGCTCCTCGCGGTTGAAGAGGATGAGCTTCTCGGCACCGCGGACGGCGGCGGCGCGCAGCGGTCCGCCGGCGAGGCCGTGGGCGAAGGCCGGCCGGTTGGGGAGAGCGCTGCCGCCGACCAGCGATGGCAGCAGGTCGATCCCCTGCCAGCCCTGGTCGGCGGCGCCGCCGGCGGCGGCGATCAGGGTCGGCGCCAGGTCGAGCAGGCGCACGGTACCGGCGAGGCGCTTGCCGGCCGGCACGTGGCCATCCCAGCGCACCAGGAGCGGCACGTGGATCTGCTCGCCGTAGAGCGTCTGGCCGTGCTTCCAGCCACCGTGGTCGTGGATCTCCTCGCCATGGTCGGCGGTGAGGACCACGATCGTCTGGGCGAGCACGGCCGGCGGCAGAGCGGCGAGGATCTCGCCGACGTAATGGTCGACGAAGTGGACCTCGGTGTCGTAGAGCGCGTTGATCTGCGGCAGGTCGCGGGCGGGGTCCGGCAGCTCGCGGTGGCCGGTGTAGATGCCGTGCACCCACTCGCCGGTCACCGGCCCGGTGTAATCCGGGAGGAATGGCGAGCGGCCGCCGACCACCTCGGGATTCTCGTAGGGATCGTGGGGGTCGATGTAGTGGAGGTAGAGGAAGAAGGGCCGCCGCTCGTGGCCGCGGAGCCAGGGCAGCGCGCGCGCGTTCAGCGAGTCGGCGTGCTTGCGGATCCATTCGACGTCGGCGGGCGGGGCGTAGTAGCTCTGGAAGCCGCGCTCGAAGCCGGCGCCGACGTGGAGGGCCGGGTTGGCGAAATAGCCGCCGGTCGCATAGCCGAGCTTCGCCATCCGCTCGGCCAGCGTCGCGACGCCGGCCGGCACGCCGTAGGTCGCCAGATCCTCGCCGAGGAGCTCGCCGGGGAAGCGGCCGGTCATGAACGAAACCACCGACGGCAGGGTCCACGGTGCCTGGCTGTAGGCGTCCTCGACGACGGTGCCGGCGGCGGCCAGCCGGCGGGCGATCTCCGGCGTCGTCTCGCGGCGGTAGCCGTAGGGGGTCAGCCGGTCGCGCCGCAGGGTGTCGACGAGGATGAAGAGAACGTTCGGGCGCCCTTGGCGCCGGTCGCCGGCGAGCGACACCGGCCCCCAGGCGACGACGTTGGCGGCCGCGTGGCGGAGCGGCAGGCCGGCGAGATCGGCGCGGAAGGTGAGGGTGACGGCGTGCCCCGCCCAGCGGCCGAGATCGGCGTCGAGGTCGAGCCAGGTGCCGCCGTCCGCCCGCCGGCGGCGGCCGACGACGAGGATCTCCCGCCCGCCGCGGCCGCTGTCATCGCGAAGCTCGATGGTGGCCTCGAGCTGGTGGACGACGTCCCAGGCGGCGGGAAGGATCGACAGGCCGGCGTGGAGGGCCGCGCCGCGCGGCACCTCGCCGCGCCAGGTCCAGGCGCCGGCGGCGGCGAGGACGACCGGCCGGCGCTCGTGGTCGAGGTCGAGGTCGCGCAGCTCCGGCCGGCGGGGGAAGGCGAGACCGGCCGCACGCGAGCGGCCGACGGCGAAGGCGCTTCGCTCGACGGCCGACCGGAGGTCAAAGCCCGGCGGAGGGGAGCGCCGGCAGCCGCCCACGGCCAGGACCGCGAGGGCGGCGAGGAGCAGCGCGGCACGCGCCCGGTCAGGCGAAGTCATAGTCCCCCATGGCGTAGGTGAAGCCGGCGGCGACGGAAACCGGATCCTCGCCGCCCGGAACCCCCCTGCAGCCCATGAGCTGCGGCTCGCCGGAAGGGGTGAGGGAGAGGGCGGCCGCGAGGGAATCGGCGAGGCTGGGACCGGGCCAGAATCGCCAGAGCTCGAGGCCGCACTGGCGCAGGTCGGCGGCGACGGCGCGCATCGCAGGGTACCATTCGCCGCCGCGCGGCAGCCAGAGCTCGGTGGCCCACGCTTCGCGATGCACGAAGGCGAAGACCGCGAAGCCCTCGCCGGCGGCCGAGAACAGCCGGTAGACGCGGTAGTAGCGCTCCGGGCGGGCGTGGTAGCGCCAGTTGAGAAAGGCCGCCGAGCGCCGCACGCCGAGGACGGCGCAGCGCTCCCAGATCGTCTCCGCCCAGTCGCCGCAGGTGTCGCCGATCTCCAGGCGGACGCCGGCCGCGGTGCTCCCTTGGGGCAGAACCTCGGGCATGGCCGCGAGCGGCCCGGCGAGCGGCTGGAAGGTGGGGAGCTGGCCGTACTGGAAGGCGCGCTTGCCGAGCACCAGGTGGCGCGGGGTCGGGAAGCCGAAGCACCAGGGCGCCTCGCCGGGGCGCGGGATGTCCGCGAAGAGGTGGTGGGCGAGCGCCACGAGCGGCGGCCGCAGCCCGCCGCGGCCGGGCCGGCCGACGAAGTCGCCGATCTCCCAGACCGCCGCCTCGCCGCCGCGCCAGCGCGCCGGCAGCTTGACGGCGCCGCAGTGGGCCGCCAGCTCTCCCGCCGCCACTGCGACCAGGCTGCGGCCCTCGCCGGGCAGGCGGCGGTATTTCCATTCCCAGGCGTCGAGGGAGAGCGGATGGCCGAAGCCGTGCTCGAAGAGCGCCGAGAGCGCCGGCAGGTCCGCCGGCTCGGTCGGCCGCAGCTCGATCGCTCCAGAGCCCTCGCCGCGCGCCCTCATGGCGCCACCCCGAGCTCGCCGGCGCCGGCCCTGCGCCCGGCCGCCGCGAGGAGCCCGAGGCCGACGAGGCCGACAATGCCGGCGAGGCTGGCGAGAGCACCCGCCGCCAGCCCCGGCGGGCGGTAGGTGAGGGCGATCCTCCCCGCTCCCGGGCCGACGGCGAGGCCGAGCAGAATGCCGTCGGCGGGAGAGACCGGCACGCCGCGGCCGGCCGCGGTCGCCCGCCAACCGGGCGCGAAGGTCTCGGCGACCACCAGCGTCGCCGCGCGCGGCGCGCGCCAGGCGATGTCCCACGCTCCCGGAGCTCTTTCCACCACCCGCGCCTCCTCCCCTGCCCCGCCATCCGCGAAGCGGACCAAGGGCAGGGCGCCCGGCCGCTCGTAGACCCGCGCGTCTCCACCCGTATACGCCTGCCGCCAGCCGGGCATCGGGGGCGGCTCCGCCGGGCCGGTCAGCACCCAGCGAACCGCGAGGCGGTCGAGCCAGGGATCGCCCCAGCGGACGATCGGCTGGTAATAGACGGGATCGGATTTCGCGAACGAGCCGTAGACCGCCTCGTAGCGGGCGATCTTCAGCGGATCGTCACCCCGCGGATCGTCGAGCCCATAGACCATCGCCGCGTTCGGCCGCAGGGCGACGCCGGTCGCGGCCACCCGGCTCCCCGCCGCCGCAGCGCGCAGGAAGCGGACGGCGCCGGTCTCGGGGAAGAGCTTCTCGAGCGCCAGGGCGGGGTTGATCGCCCCGTGCGCCGCCAGGAGGTCGCAGAGGGCGAAGGCGGGCAGCAGGAGGCCGAGGGCGCTCCGCCGCGCCGGCGAGAGGCGAGCGGCGAGCGCCAGGCCGACCGCGGCGGTGACGGCGACGGCCGACCAGAGGATCTGCTCGCGGAGGAGGCCGCGCGCCGCCCATTCCCCGGCGAAGAGCGCCCACGAGGCGGCGAGGAGGGCACCCACGAGCCCGGCGCCGCCCCACATCCAGCGCCCGAGACCCTCGCGGGCGCCCTGCCAGCGATCGAAGCCCGCCCCGGCGAGCAGCGCGAGGGCGAGCTCGACACCGGCGATCAGCCGATGGAGCGGCGCGCGCCCGACGACCGGCAGCGCGCCCAGCGCCTCGCGCAGGCCGGGGAGGTGATAGGCGGCAAGAAACGAGAAGGCGAGCACGGCGCCGATGCCGCGCCAGCGCCGGTCGGCGCGCAGGCCGGCGAGTCCCGCCGCGGCGAGCGGCAGGGCGAGGGCACCGGCGTAGACGGCGGTCGCCGAGTAGTTGAAGGGTCCCCACCAGGTGCCGGCCGCCGGATGGCCGTAGAGCTGGGGGAGGACGAGGCGCAGCGGCTGCCGGGCGAGGAGGCCGAGCGAGGGCTCGGCACCGGCGAGGTGGAGCTGCCAGCGGCTGCTCCAGGGGAGGGCGAGGGCGACGGGGACGATCTCGATGCCGGCGACGAGCGCCGCGATCGCCCAGCCGGCGGCGAGCGCGGCAGCGGCGCGGAGGAGCGCGCGGAAACCGCTCGCTCGGCTCCCCTCCGGCGTGTCCGACTCCGCGGCCGTCGCCGGACCGGCGCCGCGGGCGAGCAGATAGACGACGGAGAGGAGCGCCGTGTGCGCCGCCGTCTCGGGGTGGCCGGCGAGGAGCTGGAGGCCGCCGGCGAGGGCGAGGGCGCGCACGCCCCCGGCTCTGCCCGCCGCGATCCTCTCGACGGCCCACAGCACCCAGGGCAGCAGGGCGAGCGCGTTGCCCATCGGGTAGAGGAGGAAGGAGACGGTCATCCCGGCGAGCGGAAAGATGAGCGCGGAGAGGAGCGCCGCCTGCCGCGTGAGGCCGAGCTCGCGCGCCAGCATCCAGGTGCCGCAGCCGCCGATCACCAGGCGGAGCCAGGGCAGGAGGATGAGGCCGATGCCCACCGGCAGCGCCGCGAAGAGCAGATGGAGGGGAAAGACCGGCGCCGACTGTCCATTGGCCCAGAACGGCGCGCCGGACGATTGGTGAGGATTCCAGAACGGCAGCCGGCCCGCCCGCAGCTCGCCGCGGAGGAAGAGGAGCCAGGGCTCGATCTGAAAGGTGACGTCCTGGAGGACGGGGTTACCCGCGGGCGGCCGCCCTCCTGCGACCTCGGCCCCCTGCCAGGGCGGGATGCCGGCGAGCGCGCCGGCCGGGCTCGGCACGCCGGTCGGCAGCGCCAGGGCGGGACCGAGGAGAGCCATGCCGGCGAGGCCGAGCGCCGCCCAGGGGACGCCGATCTCGCGCCGCCACAGCAGGGCGCCGGCAGCGGTGAGCAGGGCGAGGATCGGCAGCGCCGGGTTCAGGCTCTCCTCCGGGCAGACCGCACCGGATGGCGCGGGCGCCGCGTCACCGCCGCGCCCGGCGCAGGCGCAAGAGGATCACATCGCGGATCATCTGTAGCGAGGAGCGGATGGGGTCGACGGTCGAGGCCGCGGAGTTGGCCCACACCACGCCGACCTCGACGACCCGGTAGCCGTGGCGCTGCGCCAGCCAGACCATCTCGACGTCGTAGGCGAAACCGTCGATCACCATCTCGGCGAAGAGCTGGCGGCCGACGTCGCCGCGCACCAGCTTGAAGCCGCACTGGGTGTCGTGGAGCCCGCGCACGCCGAGGAGGCGGATGAGGAGGTTGAAGGTCTTCCCCATCAGCTCGCGGTAGAGCGGCTGGCGCTCGCGCAGCTCGGCACCTGCCACGGCGCGGCTCCCCAGCACCAGCTCGGCCTCGGGCAGGCGCCGTTCGAGCTTGGTGAGGTCCTCGATGGGGGTCGAGAAGTCGGCGTCGGAGAGCAGCACGCGCTCTCCCACGCTCGCCAGCACACCGGTGCGCAGCGCCGCTCCCTTTCCGCGGTTGACCGCGTGAGTGAGGAGCCGCACGCCGCGATCCGCGTAGGCCGCCGCCACCTCGCCGGTGGCGTCGCCGCTGCCGTCGTCGACCACCAGCACCTCGAAGCTGGCGCCGCGCCACTCGAGATAGTCGAGGGCGCGGTCGAGGCTGGGTCCCAGCCGCCGTGCTTCGTTGAACGCCGGGATGACCACCGAGAGCTCGGTCATGGGCGGATTCGCCAACCCTCGCTGGTCGCCAGCCGCGCGCGCCGAATCATGGAGCGGGATTGTACCGGCAACGGTCGAGCCGCCGCCGGCCGGCGAGCCAGCTCACGCGCGCGCCCGCTCTGCCGCCCAGCGCACCGCCGCGACGACCAGCGGCGACACCGCCGCGGGCCGAAAGCGCGCCGCGGCGGCGAGCCCGGCGCGGCGCGCCTGCCGCCAGCGCCGCGCGGAGCCGAGGAGATCGTGCGCGGCGCCGGCGAAGCCGGCCTCGTCATCCGGCGCGACCAGCGCGACGGCGCCCTCCGTCATGTACTCGGTCGAGGGGATGCGCGAGGCGACCGCCGGCACCTTGGCTGCCATCGCCTCGAGGAGCGGCAGGCCGAAGCCCTCCTCGGGGCCGGAGGGAAAGAGGAGCAGATCGCAGCGGGAGAGCGCCGCGGCGACCTCCCGCGGCGGCACGGCGCAAAGGTAGCGGTCCGGCTCCAGGATGGCGCGCTCGGCGGCCGAGAGCGGCAGGATCGAGAAGCGCAGCACGCGCGCGGGGCAGCCCATGCGGCGCAGGCGGCGGACGGCGGCGAGCGCCGTCGGCACGCCCTTCACCTCGGCCTCGAAGATGCCCGGGATCGCGATCCACGGCCGCCGCCGCGGCCGCAGGCGGCGGCGCGGGCGATAGAGCGGATCGATCGACGGCGGCGCCACCTCGGCCGCGCGCCCGAAGCGCGCGGCGACGAAGCGGGCGAGATGGGGAGTCACGGTGAGCGTCGGCAGGGGTTGCGCGTAGGCGGCCTCGATCTCGGCCAGCACCGGCCGCAGATGGACGAGGCCGCCTTCGTAGCCCTGGCAGAAATGGGCCAGCGGCCCGAGGCCGAAGGCCCGGGCGCTCGCGATGGTCGACCAGAGGGTGGCGATCACCAGGTCCTGCGGCGGCAGCCGCGGCGGCGCCGCGGCATAGTCGACGTAGGGCGACGCCAACCGCGCCCAGGCCGGCCGCGGACCGGCGCCGAGCACGGTGGCCTCGACACCCGCGGCGGCGAGCATGTCGGCATGCTGGAAGACGACCCTGCTGCCGCCCCCCAGCTCGGGCTCCGGCAGGACGTAGGCGACGCGCACGTCAGCGCTCGGAGCCCGCGGGCGCCGCCCCGCAGCGCAGGGTGTAGGCGGCGAGCTCACCACCCTCTTCGTCCACCAACCGGACCGACAGCGGGACGTCCGGCAGGCGAGCGGCCACGTCAGCCGGCAGCATCCAACGCCCGGCAGGCCGCGCGAGCTGCTCCGCCGGCGCCGGGAAGCCGCCCGGATTGGGCGACACCTCGACCCACAGAGGCCGCGGCGCGCGCCCCTCGGCGAAGGCATCGAGGTCGATCCCCGCGGCGGGAAAGAGCTGCGGCGGAAACCCCGCCGGGTGGCGCGCCGCCCGGCGGCCGATCGCGGCGAGCAGGCGCTCGAAGCCCCGGCCGTAGTGACGGCGGCGGAAGCGGCGAGCCGACTCCTCGAACCAGGCGCCGGCGCGCGGCTCGCGCACCGCGCTCTGGCCGTGGAGATGGATCGCCTCCGCGGCGGCGACGTAGGCGCCGGCGAAGCCCTGGCGCCGAGCGCGGAGGAGCCAGTCGGTCTCCTCGAAGTAGAGGGGGTAGCCGTCGTCGAACGGTCCCACCCGGTCCCAGGCCGCGCGGCGGATGGCGAGGAGGCTGCCGGAGAGCGCGAAGCTCGACAGCGGCGCCGCGGCGGCCGCCGCGTTCCAGTGCTGCCGCGCCGAGCGGCGCAGGCGCCGGCGGGCGCGCGCGGCCCACGCCGGCGAGCCGGCGGCGAAAGCCGCGGCGAGCTCGGCCGGCCGGCTCCTCGGCTCGGTGGGCGGCAGCAGCATTCGCTTGCCGCGATCCCAATAGAAGCGCGGGCCGGCGACCGCGGCGCCGGCCGCCAGTGCGGCGAGGAGCGCCGGGACACAGCCGGGCTGCACCAGCACGTCGGGATTGACCAGCAGGATGGCCTCGGCGGTGGTGTGCGACACTCCCAGGTTCACCCCGCCGGCAAAGCCGAGGTTCCTGCCGGGGTCGATCCGCCCGATCCCCAGACCCTCGAGGAAGGCGCGCCCGGCCGCGTCGCTGCCATTGTCGACCAGCCGCCACTCGGCGTCGAGACCGGCCGCTGCGACGTCCGCGGCGAGAGCGGCGACCGCCTCGGCCGCCAGCTCCGCCGCGTGGTAGTGAACGAGGACGATGGCCACGCGCATGGCCGGACGCGATCAGCGGCGGGGCTGCATCAGGGCCGCGTGAGAGCGAAGGTGCAGCCGCGGCAGATGAAATCCGCCGGCGGCTCCGCCAGGCCGTAGGCCCAGCGCCGCATGAGGGCGAGCGCCGGCCCGGTGAGCACCTCGCGGACGCTCTCCCGATGGAGATCGCCCACCACGTACTTGGCGTCGTAGTCCTCGCAGCAGAGCACGACCTTGGCCTGGGGGGTGATGTGGAGGTGCTGCAGCGGCCGCGAGCCGACATTGTCGCAGCCGCAGAGCTGTCTGCCGCCGGTCGATGCCTTGAGGCCGATCTGCAGGTAGCCGGCGCGGTCCATCACCTCGAACGACTTGACGGTGAAGCGGCTGCCGGCGAAGCGCTCGGAGATCTCGGCGAAATCTCGCTGGTGGTCCTCGTTGCCGGTGCCGAGGACGACGATGTCCATCTGCTCGGCGAGGGTGCGGTCGCGCGCGTATTCAAGATTGCGGAGCACCTGCGGCAGGTGATCGCCGCCGCGCTCGCGGCGGTACCGCTCGCGGTCGAGGGTCGAGAGATTGATCGACAGGAAGCGCAGCCCGCCCATCTCCACCAGGGCGTCGATGCGCTCCGGCGTCAGGCCGGTCGCATTGGTGAGCACCGCCGGCGGCAGGCCGGCGGCGCGGATGGCGCGCACCTGATCGATGAATCGCCGGTCGGCGGTCGGCTCGTTGTAGTTGATCATGAAGACCGCTTCGATCGTCGACCGGAAGGCCGCGAGCTCGCCGAGGATGCGCTCGTAGATCTCGGTCGGCATGAAGTAGTCCTCGCGCGGAGCGATCGACACCGGACAGAAGTAGCAGGCCTGGTTGCAGACCGTGTGGGCTTCGAGCGAGACGTACTTGAGGAGGAATCGCTGCGCCGGATCGCCTTCGTCGGGCAGCAGCCAGCCGGCGGCGCTGAGGGTGTCGCGAACGTCGGCCGCGAGACCGGCGATCGGCGCGCCGGCGAGGAGGGCGCGCACCTCGGCGTAGCCGGGCTCGCCCTCGGCGAGCGCGCGGTCGGTGAGCGGATCGTAGAGCCGCGCCTCGGCGACGTGGAGGAAGGGGTTGAGGAGGAGACGGGAGACGGCGGCAGGCGTATCGGCGAGCAGGGATGAGCTGGCGGTCTTCATCATCGGGCGACTCGGCTTCCGACCTCGGCCTCGGTCTCGGCAGACTCGCTGCCCAGCGCGACGGCGGCGCCGGCTCCTGCATCCACGTCCCAGCGGTGCTCCGCGCGGATCAGGCCAAAGGCGTAGGTGGGGCTCTCCACGGTGAAGGCGCGCGGCAGGAGCCGCTGGTCGTAGATGTGGAGTCCCCCCTCGTCCAGCAAAAAAATATACAACGTGAACTCCCCCTTGACCAACGGGAGGCTGGGGAGGCGCAGCCGGACGGTGTAGCGGCGGGCGCCCAGCAGCGGACCGATGCCGTCGACGTGGGTGGCGAAGGACGCCACCTCGACGCCGTCGATACGGTTGATCCCGACGCCGATGTGGAAGCCGCGGCTCGGCTCGTCCGATTCCCAGCCGATCTCGATCTCGAGCGGATCGCCGCAGGCGAGGAGCGGCCGCTCCGAGCGGCCGCCCAGCACCCGCACCTCGCCGAGCCGGCCAGGCGCCGAGCGCGGCACGACGGGCTCGGCCCCGACCGGGTCGGCGGCGTGCGAGGCGCTCTTCGCGAGCAGGAAGTTCTCGTACTCGCGCACCACGTCGCGGACCTCGCCGAGCGCCTCGACCCGCCCGTGGCGCAGCCAGAGGGCGCGCTGGCAGAAGGTGGAGACGTAGTACATGGCGTGCGAGCAGAAGAGCAGGGTGCCCCCCGAATCGACGAACTCGCGCAACCGATCCATGCACTTCTTCTGAAAGTAGCCGTCGCCGACCGAGAGCGCCTCGTCGATGATCAGCACGTCGGGCTCCACCTGGGTGGCGATCGAGAAGCCGAGGCGCATCGCCATGCCGGTCGAGTAGACCTTGACCGGCTGGTCGATGAACTCGCCGAGCTCGCTCCAGTCGACGATCGCCGGCATCTTCCGCGCCACCTCGTCCTCGGAGAGACCGAGCATGGCGGCGTTGAGGGCGATGTTTTGGCGGCCGGTGAACTCGGGATGGAAGCCCGAGCCGAGCTCGAGGATCGAGGCGATCTTGCCGGCGGCGCGGGCGGCGCCCGTGGTGGGCGCGGTGATGCCGGCGAGGATCTTGAGGAGGGTGCTCTTCCCGGCGCCGTTCTCGCCGATCAGGGCGAGGCCCTCGCCGCGGGTCTGGGTGAACGTCACCTCGCGGAGGGCATGGAACTCGCGATGGCGCGGACGGCGCACCGCGAGCTCGCGCAGCCGGTCCCAAGGGCTCCCGTAGACCCGGTAGATCTTCGAGAGTCTCTCGACCTCGATGACGGCGGCGCTCATCGCCGCATTGTACCCTTCATGGCGCGAGGGGCCGCGCGGCCCGCCGCCGCAGCGCGGTCAAGGGAACGACCAGCGCGAGGTAGCAGACGGCGGCCAGCCAGAAGCAGCGGCTGATCCCCAAGCTCATCGAGACGAGGACGGCGACCGCGCTGCCGAGGACGCCGAGCGCACCGTTCAAGCCCCACATCCAGGACATCGCCGCCGGCGCGCGCGAGCGCAGCAGGGTCATGCCGAGAGGGAAGCAGAGGCCGAGGAGGAGCCCCAGCGGCACCGTCAGGGCGGCGATCACCAGCACCTTGGCGGCGAGCCCCGCCGCGGCGACCGCTGGCATGCTGGCCGAGATGGCGGCGGGCAGCCCGGCGAGGGCCAGGGCGAGGACGAGCGGGAGCGCCACGAGGACCCGCGGCGAGCGGGCGGCGAGCCCATCCGAGGCCAGGCTGCCGACACCGGTCGAGAGGATCAGCAGCATCAGGGTCACGGCGAGCGAGTAGACCGGGTGGCCGAGGACGACCGAGAAGCGCTGCATGAGCCCGATCTCCACCAGCATGAAGCCCAGGCCGATGAGCGAGAAGTAAGCAGCGGCGGCCACGAAGTCCGCCGGCGCCAGGCCATGGCCGCGGCCGCGGGCGAGGAGCGGCACGACGAGCGTCGCCACGACCAGCAGCGCGACCGCGGCGAGGATGGCGAGGAGGCTCTCGGTGGCGCGCAGGTTGCCTTCGATGACGCCCCCGGCCCGCGCAGCGGAGAAGCCGCCGCGCCACCAGGCCGTCGGCCGCAGCATGTTGAAGAAGAACGGCTGGTCGTCGGTCGGCGGAGAGAGGGTGAGGTATGGATGCCGGGTGGCGGCGGCGAGCTCGGCCGCGCTCCGCGACGCGACGATTGCGGCGAGCTGCGGGTGCGCCGGCGCGGCGTCGGGAAGCACGAGGAACTCGAAACCGTAGCGGCTGCCGGCCGCGCGCAGGCGCGCGATGTCCGCGCCGGTCAGCGGATCGCGGCTCACCAGGAGCGTCGACAGCCTCCCCGCGGCGGCGAGCGCCAGATGCTGCCGCGGCAGCGCCGCCGACCGGCTGAGCAGGGTCGCCGTGGCGAGCGAGAGGAGCCGTGCGGTCTCCCCCGGATCCTGCGGCGAATACCACCGGCTCACCGCGAGGATGCCGCCGGGACGGAGCCGGCTGAGGAAGAGCCGCCACGCCTCCACGGTGTAGAGACCGTTCTCGGTCAGCGTCATCGCACCGGCCGAGGTCGAGGCCCAGGTGTCGACGAGAGCCATCTGCAGGAGGTCGTAGCGCGACTCCGTGGCGGCGAGGTACGAGCGGCCTTCGGCGTGGACCAGGCGCACGTCGGGCCGGTCGGCGAGACCGGCGAAGCGCCGGAGGTCGCCGCGGAGGAGGCGGACGAAGAGCCCGTTGACCTCGATCCCCGTCGCCCGCCGGCTGCCGAAGGCCACGGCCGAGAGGAGGTCGCGGCCGCCGCCGACGCCGATCACCGCGACCTCTCCATCCTTTCCGCGCAGCTGAAAGCCGAGGTTGGTGAGGTCGTCGGCCAGCCAGCTCAGCCCGGCGACATCGGCCGCTCCCTGACCGCCGTCGAACCGGGTGCAGACGGTGAACGCTCCACCGTCGATGCGGAGGGGAACCTGCTCGACCCGCGGCGGCGCCGCGCGGCTGCCCGGCCCCCATAGCGCTGCCGGGCCGTGGCCGGCGGCGCGCGCCGTGATGCGCGAGTGGCTGTTCCAGAGGTCGAAGAGAACCGGCTGCTCGACCGGCTTGCCCTTCATCGAGCCGATCCAGACGAGCCGGGGATAGAGCGCGCCGTTGGCGATCCCCGAGAGCAGGAGGGCGACGGCGAGAGCGATCGTCCAGCGTCCCCGCCGGCCGACCGCGGCGTCGAAGGCGACCGCCCCGGCGAGTGCACCGGCCCCGAGGAGGAAGAGGCCGGTCGACGGATCGCAGAGGTCGAGCAGGAGGATGGCGAGCAGGCAGCCGCTGCCGGCTCCCAGGAGATCGGCCGCGTAAAGCCGTCCGATCGGCAGCGAGGTGCGGGTGAGCGCGATGGCGACGGCGACACCGGAGAAGAAGAAGGGGGCCGCGAGCACGGCGCTGGCCGCCACCAGACGTCCGATGTCCAGCCAGTCGGTGGTGACGCGAATCGGCAGGTGGATGGCGAGGAGAGCGAGATGGCTCGCCGGGATGGAGACGCCGAAGCAGGCGGCGAAGCGGCCCGCCGCGCGCGCCGCGGCCTCGGGCTCCTGGATGCCGCCCGGGCGGCCGCCGGTCTGGCGAGGGAAGAGGTAGACGAAGAGGGCTCCCGCCGTCATCCCGAGCAGAGCGAGCGAGATGGCCAGGAAGGCGAGGTGATACCAGGTGAGGACGGAGAGGATCCTGGTGTCCACGACCTCGAGGACGAGCGTCGCGAGCGCGGTCACGAAGAGGCCGCCGTAGAGAGCGGACGGTCGTGTCATTGGATGCGATGGGGATGCGATGGGACGGGATGGGCGGAGAGACAAAAAGGCCGCCGGACGGAGGTCCGGCGGCCTCGAGGATTCGACGGCTGGGCAGCGCGTTTAGCGCGTCGCCCCCACGATGTACGCGGGGTCGTTGGTGGTCAGGTTGACGACCTGGCCGGCGGAGAGGATCTTGCCGCTGTGCACGAGGATCTGCACGGTGAAGCCACCGGTGACGCCGGCGGCCGGCAGCGGATGCTCGCTGGGCCGGATCAGCTTGGTCTTTCCAGCGGGCAGACGGAGACCGCTGGTCTGCCCGAGCACCGTGCCGTCGAGGCCACGGTAGACGAGGTCGTACGTTCCGGCATCCGTCGTCGACGGGTTGAAGAGCCAGAGCGCCGTCCAGTGCGTGGCGTCCTGGCGCAGGCCGACCATGTAGTTCCCCTGGCCGGTACCCGCCGCATCGGCGTCCGACAGAGCCGGCATCGACTGGCCGAACCGCCGGACCGATTGCGAGAAGTCGTAGCTCTCGGCCTGGACGAGCGGGAAGGCGCTCGACGCGGCGTCGGTCTCCAGGGTCAGGGTGCCGACCGCGTCGGTCACTCCCCATTTGTCGGCGACGACGTTCGCCAGCCGCTGGGTCTCGCCCGGCTGCAGGGTGAGGGTCACCGGAGCGAGAGTCTGGTTGCCGAGCCCAGCGCTGATGTACGAGACGGTGGTCTGAATGGCCTGCGCGCTGGTGTTCGCAAGGACGAGGTCGCTGCGCCAGATGGTGTTGTTGAGGCCCGGCGTCGACAGCGCACCGATCACGTAGAGCTTGGACTTGTTGACTCCCGGCTGGACGAAGGACGGGTCGAACGAGATCGTCCGCAGCTTGGCGCCATAGGGATAGAGCTGGCCGCCGGAGACGGAATCGATCTGCACCCGATAGTCGTGAGCATTGGAGACGCCGAACATGCTCTCGATGTCCTCGCGCTGGAACTGCTGGAGGCCGAGCCGAGCCATGGTGAAGGTCGTCGGCGAGCCGATCGCCTTGCCCTGGTTGTCGAAGAGGCTCAGCTTGTAGGTCGCCGGCCCGTTGTTGGGGTTGCTGAGGCCAAAGTAAGAGACCTCGTCGGAGTTGTCGTTGAGCGCGACGAGGTGCTGAACCTGGCTCGCCTCGCTGCTCGCCTGGCTGGCAGCCCCCGCCGTCGGCATGGTCACTCCCGAGATGGTCTGACCGAACTGCGTGCCGTCGCTCTGGAAGGTCGTGTTGTAGGAGGTGATGATCGGTGCGACACCGTTCGCCACCGCGACCGTGACGTAGCCGACGGTGTTCTCCGGACGCCCGAAGAGGTCGTTCAGCACGTCGGCCGAGAAGAGCGTCGCGCCCGGCGCGATCGTGCGCGAGGCCCGCGGCGGATTCGTCTCCGGGGTTCCCAGACGGCGGCGGAACTCGAGCGCCACGTCCATCGGCGTCGAGGCCGGGTTGTGGATATAGAGGTCGCTCGACTGGGTGAGGACGCCGCGCGTCGACGCCAGCCAGGGGAGCAGCACCGATTGCGGCACCGCGGTCGGCGCGGTGAGCTTGAAGACGAGAGTGAGAGTCGCGTTCGTCTGGCTGTTGGCGACCAACAAGGTGACGTTGTAGTTGCCCGCCGCCGCCCAGGTGTGCGTCACCGAAGGCCCGGTGCCGGTCGACCCATCGCCGAAGTTCCAGGTATAGCTCGTCGCCAGCGTGGTGACCGCGGAGAGCGTGATCACCGTGCCCGCCTGGCCGTCGCACTCCTTGACGCCGAACTGGTTGAAGCACGTCGCCGAGCTGGTGTAGTTCGGATCGAGAGGCGGCGGCCCGCCGCCTCCCACGACCACGGCCTGCGGGGTGGAGCTGACGCAGGTCGCCGCGCTGCAGACCGTCAGGACGACGCTGTAGTTCCCCGCCTTGGCGTAGGAGTGAGAGGTCGAGACGCCGCTGCCGGACTGGCCGTCGCCGAACGCCCAGCTGTAGAGAGTCGGGCTGCCGGTCGACGCGCTGGCGTCGAAGCTGACGGGCTGATTGGTCGTCGGCGTCGTCGGCGAGAAGGTGAAGACCGCTCCCAAAGCACCACCGCCGCCGCCATTGCCGTTGGAGATGTTGACGCTGGCCGAGCCGGTGGCGCCGGCGCAGGCGCTGTTGGTGACGGTGATGTGATGCAGGCCGGTCGCGGAGTAGGTGACGGAGACCGTCGCCGTGCTGGCGCTCGACGGCGTACCGCCGGGGAGCGACCACGACCAGCCGTTGGCGGCCGGCGTGCAGTTGGAGCCGATCGCGGTGTAAGCGAGCGCCTGCCCAGGAGTGCCCGAGGTCGGCCCCGAGATCGAGAGGCTGACGGGAAGAGTGATGACCGGGCTGACGCTGAACTGCGGATGCACGTAGACGTTGGTCTCGCTGGCGCCGCGGTGCACGCGCAGACAGGGCGTGTAGGAACCGGAGGCCGCGTAGGTGTGCGCGATGACCGCCGACGTATGGCCGGAATCCGTGAAGCTGCAGCTGGTGGCGCTGGAGCCGGTGTGCGTCCAGTCGTAGTCCCAGACCTGCGCACCCTGCGACTGGTCGGCGAAGGCGATGGCCTGGCCGGTGCTGAACGAGCAGGGAGCGAACGAGCAGCTGGCCTGGAATCTCGCCACCAAGGGTGCGATCTGCAGGATGTCGACCACCAGCGGAGCGCTCTGCAGCCCGTTGGGATCAGACAGGCAGTTGCGGACCTTCACCACCACCGACTTGTTGCCGATGGTCGTGTAGGTGTGGGAAGGGCTCGGACCGGCGATTGGATCGGAGGTCCAGCCGGTGAAGCCGGCTCCGTCGCCGAAGTCCCAGTTCCACTCGGTGGCGCCGGCGACGGCGACGTTGAACTGCACGGTGCCGGCGGAGAACGCCGAGTTGGTGGGCGTGAAGGTCGAGGTCGGCAGGGGCGGCAGCGCGCCGAGACTGAAGCTGGCGCTCTTCGTCGTCGTGCCCACGCCGTTGCTCACCGTGATCGTGGCCGTATACGGCTGTGGAATGGGGTTGTTGAGATGAGTGTCCCAGGTGAACGGGTTCGCCGCGCTCGTCCCGCCGGGCGCCACCACCGAGTCCGAATTGGTGATCTTCCAGCTGTACCCGAGAGTCGCCTGACCGGTGACGCCGGTCGCGGTGAAGGTGACCGGCTGACACTGCAGGGGATTGGCCGGAGAGACGGTGACCGTGCCGATCTGCGGCGATGGATCGAGCACCGTCACCTGCTTGCTGGTGGGCGTGCTCGGGCCGACGGCGTTGGTGGCCGTCAGGGAGACCGTCTTGGTGCCCTTGGCGGCGAACTTCACCTGCGGGTTCTGCGACGAGGTCGAGGTGCTGCCGGCGGGCGTGCCGTCCGGCGAGAAGGTCCAGTTCCAGCTGGTCGGGCTGCCGGTCGACTGATCGGTGAAGGTGACGGTGTCGCCCGGGTAGATCTGCTGCGGGCTGAAGCTGAAATCCGCCGTCGGCACCACGGCGCCGACGTGCTGATGGACGTCGAGAATGGCCAGCGCCGCGCGATAGAAGTACGAGCCGTTGAACACCCCTCGGCGCGGCATGATGTAGTTGAACCCGGTCGCGTTGCCGCGGTAGTACCAGCCCCAATAGCCGGTCTGCGGCGCGATGTCGCGAGTCGCCGTGGGCACCGTGACGTCGAACAGGTACTCGCGCTCGGGCGCACCGAGACAGCGATCCTCCGAGCCGTAGTAGAGATAGCTGGTATTGCCGGCGCCGCGCGAGAAGGTGACGAAGTAGGCGCGGGTGCCGTCCTGGAAGAGCGGCTGCGTCCAGAGCGCGCTGCCGAGAGAGCACGACCCGCCGGTGATGCAGCTCACGTCGTAGATCTGCCCCTGGCTGACGTTGCCCGGAGGAACCGCCGTGCAGCTGTAGACCTGGGAGCGGAGGCCGACATAGTAGTGGTTGTTGTTCTTCCACATGGCGACGCCGTAGACCGTCGGCGTGGCGAAGGGGCAGGTCGGAGGCGGCGCACCGTCGAGGCCATGGAGAACCTGGTGCGGGGAGGCGGGATTGGACACATCCCAGATCTCGAACCCGCCGCCGCCGCTGCTGAAGGCGATGTAGTTGTCGACGCCGCTGATGAAGAACGCCGAGTTGGCGGTCCCGATCTTGCCGACGTAGACACCCGGACAGTGGGTCACCTCACCGGGAGCGGGAACTCCCTCCAGGCAGCTGGTGTACTGGCGTGCCTGCGTCAGGTTGAAGGCATAGACGCCGCCCGAGGGCGAGCCCTGCGACGCCGCGAGGAAGGCGTACTCCGTGCCGCCGATGTTTGCCGCGTAGACCTCCTCACCGCTCTTCAGGTGGTTCTGATAGAGCAGGCGGGGGGAGGTCTTGTTGCTCGTGTCGACGAAGGCGACTCCGATGTTGCTCTCGCCGGAGAGCGCCGCGATGGTGTCGTCGCCCTGCACCATGGCGATGTCCTGCAGCGGCCACTTGATCTCTCCGATCGCCCAGACGGGGAAGCTGGCGTCCGTCAGACGGCCGAGGAAGTGGGGATGCGCCGGGTCCGTATGGAGATCCCAGGTGGCCAACCCGTGCGAGCTGCCGGTCACCAGGTAGTTGTTCTGAATCGACAGGCCGACGAACCAGTTCGTGGAATCGTAATTTTGTGCGAACTCCGGGAAGCCGGTGGAGTCGCGCTCGCTGGGCAGTTGGCCGGTGTCCGTCGGTTGGAGCTCTCCCCAGAGCGACCGCGGCGCACCGGTCGCCGGAGTACCCCCGCAGGTGGTGGGCACGATCTGGCCGCAACCCGAGCGTGCGAGGTCGCAGGAGGTCTGCGCAGCCGCGGGAGCGGCCGGCAGCACCGATGCCGCGGCGAGGAGGAACGGCAGGAGCTGAGCGGTTCGTGAGAGCGTCTTGGCGATGCGGGAGGGCGAGGGCGACTGCGTCATGGGTGAGTGATCCTCCTACTACGATTTCAAGAGCACTTCACAACCGAGGGCGCGGCAAAGCAGATGATTCGCGCTCGACGGTCGTTCGGACGAAGCATGGACTTCCACGTTGGAGGCGCAGCTCGAGGCTGGTGCGCCCGTCGTTGTGTCAGCCGTTCTGATCTGCCTCGGTGGCGATTGCGAGGGGCAGGTCGCAACGGCTGCGGGGGGAGGAAAAGATGGGCCCGACTCGCGTCGGGCCCATCCCAATGCCACCCTATCGGAGGGCTATTCCTAGCCCCTTAAGGGGTGAAGTGAAGCGCCGTGCAGGCGCTGTCGAGCTTGATGGCGCTGAAGCCGACTTCATAACGGCCCTCGGCGCGCATCTGGACCTCGACCCAAGCCTGCGCCGCCGTCGGATCCTCGGGCGGGTCAGGAACGCCGGCGATGGTCGTGTTGAGGTTGAGATAGAGCCAACCGAAGGCGTACGGCACCGGAAGAGAGGTGCTCGCTCCACCGACCTCGGTCGAGTTCGTCTCGGCCGGGAACGGAATGAGGCCCGGGTTGCGCGGCTGCGGCGAAACCGGGAACGACTGCGGCTGCTGCGGGTGCTCCTGCTCGTCGAAGATCACCAGGCCTTCCTGGCCCAGCGGGTACCAGCTCGGACCGTTGCCAGCCGAGCAGACGAAGCTCGACGGGACGCTCTTCGAGTCGCGCCACACGTGGAGGAACGTACCGCCGTTGAACCCGCCGCCATTGACGAAGCGGACGGCGAAGTTGGTGGCCAGCGGCTCGCGGTTGTCCGTCGCCTGCCAGTTCACGTAGCGGCCGTAGAAGGTGTACTGACCGGCGACCGAGGTCTCCGGGTTGGTGGCGCTCGCCTCGACGTGGACCATCGGGTTGCCCGAGGCGAAATTCTCCGCCGGGTTGACGAAGAAGACGTCGCCCCAGAGGACGTTCTGATCCGTCGCGTCACCAGTACCGCCGGCACCGAAGTAGCCGAGGTCGCTGGGGAAGCGCAGGGTGCAGTTGTTGACCGTGTCGACGGTCACGTAGCCGCGGAGGATGCCGTCGCCGAACGCCTGCGCCGCGCAGCACGAAGAAGCGGCGCAACCGGTGATCTGGGTCGAGCCCTGGCCGGTGAGAGCAGCGTTCAGGTAGGCGAGGAAGTCCGCCGGCAGAACCGCCGGAGGCGGCAGCTGGGCGTTGCAGCTCGCGAAGTTGATGTCCTGCGAGAACGAACCCTTCGGGCTGATGGTGTCGCCCGGATCCTGGCCGGCCGAGGCCGTCTGCGGCAGAACGCCGTTGACCAGGATGTCGCGCAGGTTGATCGACTGCACGTCGTAACCGGTCAGGTAGACGTTGAAGTCGAGGACCGGGTACGAGAGGTCGGTCCACACCGTGACGTGGGCGAGGACCGCGGTGGCCGAGGCGTTGTTGATCGAGAACAGGGTGGTGACCCCGTTCGAGTTCGCACTGTCGACCTCGAAATAAGGCAGCAGAAGGGTCGCCGCCGGCACGTCATCGACCGTGCAGATGACGGCACCCGCCTGGCTACCCAGGGCCACGAGGCCGAGGAGTGCGAGGCTAAGAATGGCTCTCTTCATGTTGGACAATCTCCTAGACAGTTGGTTGGAGGCAACAACAACATCAAACTCAAGGTTGAAACCCTAGAACTGCTCCACTCTCCTCGGATTTAGAGATCACCTCCCGTTTAAAGGATCGTAGTGCCGCGAATCGTTAAGGCGTCGAGAATGAGCTCTCGACGCATAGTCTCAAAGATCTCCGGCAGGAGCGGAAGGATAGCGCAACGCCAGGCTCTTCCGACCCCACCCCTAATTTATGCTGGTGGACTATAGGGGTGCCCCCCGAGTCTGTCAAGTGCCCTATTCACCGGGGCGTTCCGGGTTTCGCCGGCCATTCGGCCCAGCTCCAGCTCACGGACGGGCTCACGGACGGCGCCCGGCCGCCGGCGCCGCCACGACCTTCCAGGCCGTCAAGCCGCCGCTCGAGGGGCACTGCTCGGTGGGAGCGACGACCTGGCCGGTCGAGATCTGCATCCCGGTCGACTCGCCGGCGAAGCTCGAGACGATCTCCGCCCGGCCGTCGCCATCGAGATCGGCGAGGCGGACGTGGTAACCGCGGCAGCCGCTGAAATTGGGCACCCCGGTCTTCTCGCGGGTGAACGAGCCCTTGCCGTCGGCGAGGAAGATGAGGGTGCGGCCGTCGCCGGTCAGCGCCACCACATCGGTGTTGCCGTCGCCGTCGAGGTCGCCGGTGCCGATCGCGGTCACCGAGAAACGTCCCTCCTGCGACCACAGCGCCCGCCGCTCCCACTTGCCGCCCGGCCGCGAATAGTAGGCGTCGATGCCGGAGCGCCATACGTCCAGCTCGAAGTTGACATAGCCGACGAGCAGGTCGGACCGGCCGTCGTGGTCGAGGTCGGCCGCGGCGACGGCGTTGACGTACGCCGCCGGCCGCATGGTGTCGATTTCGACCGGCTCCCAGGTCCCGTCGTCCTTGTGCAGATCGATCAGGTCCCGGCGGCCCATCACTCCGGAGCTCGTCGCCAGGTCGAGACGGTGGTCGCCGTTGAAGTCGCCGACCGCCAACGAATCGCCGAAGAGGTGGGTGGCGGCGCTCCCCACGTCCTGCCGCTTCCAGGTGCCATCTCCCTGGTTGATGTAGACGACCAGGCCGAGCGCCGGCACCGAGCCGGCGGCGCGCACGCGCGCCGTGGTGATGGCGAGAGTGGGCCCCTCGCCGAGGGCGATGATGTCTTGCTTCCCATCTCCGTTCCAGTCCACCGCCGCGATCGCCTGGGTCGAGAAGCCGGGCTGATCGTCGCCGCGGCCCGGGACCTGAAAGTCGAGGCCTTGGCTGGAGTTGGTGAAGCCGCCCTTGCCGTCGCCGAGGAGGACCTGCAGGCCGCGCAGGTGCATGGCGAGGGCGAGATCGGGGTGGCCGTCGCCGTTGAAGTCGGCGACCACCGCGTCGCCGTAGTCGTAGGGCACCCGCGGATACTTGGCATCGGCCCAGCGCTTCCAGTTCCCCTTGCCGTCGCCGAGGAAGATGGCCGGCGGGGCGAGCGATTTGCGCGCCGGGCCGTGGACGATGTCGAGATGCCCGTCGCCGTTCATGTCGGCGATATCGAAGCCGTTGCGCCACTGGCCGCTCGTCGGCAGCCCGTGGCCGAAGTTGACGAAGCGCAGGCGGTCGCTCTCCGGGATGTCGGCCTTGTAGGTGGCGGCGGCCTTTGCCAGGTCCGCCGCGGACGGCGGGGCGAGCTTGTTCGGCGCCGATGGCGGCGGCGCCGCATCCGCCTTGTACACCCGGTAGTAGAAGAACTTGTCGTCTTCCTTGTCGACCTTGAGCGTGATCCCCCAGGAGGTGCGCACCTGATGCTCGCCGACGCGCAGGAAGCTGCCGGCGGACTTGGGGAACTTGTTGAGGAAGTATTTGTGGCCCTTGTCGTCCACCAGCCACTTGCCGTCGGGAGGTTGCGGATTGTAGATGCCGGGAGCGCCGGCCGGACCCGGCGGCGCCGGTGCCGCGGCGGCGGCGGGCGGGGCCGGCGGGGGCGCGGCGACCGCCGCCAAGGCACCGGCGGCAGGGATCGAGAGGAAGGCGGCCAGGGCCGCGGCAGCGAGCCGCGAGCGGCCGCCCGCAAGGCGAGGGGGCACGAGAGTCCTCATGAGGCGAGCTCCTTTAGATGTCTGCATGGGCCGACCCGCACCGAGCAAGAAGCAGACCAGATGTCACTACGGCGAGAGAGCGTCGCCCTGGAGGCGCAGCAGGGCGGCGGCCGGCACCTGAATCCCGATCCCGCGCGACCTTTCGCGGGAACCTCCGAAGCGCGCTCAGATCTCGTCGACGAACGCGCTCTTGAGGCGGGTGAACAGCCAGAGGCCGGCAGATAGTAGCACGACGGATACAGCCGCCAGGAGGAGGGTGGCGCGGACCGAGACCACACCTCCCCCGAGAAAGGCCTGACGGTAGAGGCCGACCAGGCCGGTCAAGGGGTTGCGCTCGATCCAGGGGAGGAAACGGGCGGGCACGTAGGACAGCGGATAGACGATCGGGGTGAGATAGAACCAGGCGGTGAACACCATCCCGATCACCTGTGCTGTATCGCGGAAGAACACCTGCGTCGAGGCGAGGAGGAGCCCGAGCCCGAGGGT
Source organism: uncultured Acidobacteriota bacterium (assembly GCA_963755825.1). GTDB lineage: Bacteria > Acidobacteriota > Thermoanaerobaculia > Multivoradales > UBA5704 > DATBQN01. The sequence goes on from CAVWLA010000003.1 coordinate 1,559,302, forward strand.
GAGCGACACCTGGAGCGGGATGGCGACGAGGAGGAGAGGCAGCCCGCGCCAGGCGAGCTCCCCCACCACGGTCAGCACGCCGACGAAGATGCAGGCCGCGATCGCCTCATGGAGCAGCGCGGCGAGGACCACCGCGAGCACCAGGATCTCTGAGGGAAAGCGGAGCTTCTTGACCAGGCTCGCGTTGTCGGTGATGGCGGTCGAGGCGCGGGAGGCGCCCTCCTGCAGGGCCATCCAGGGCAGCAGGCCGCTGAAGAGGAAGATGGCGAAGTGGTGGGTATGGGTGCCGGTCGGCGTGATCTTCATCACCGAGGAGAAGACGAAGGTGAACAGCAGGAGCATCCAGAGCGGCTGCACGAAGGACCAGGCGAAGCCGAGGAGAGAGCCCGCGTAGCGGCCCTGGAAGTCCCGCTTGACCAGCTGCTTCAAAAGGAAGAGATGATGGCGCACGTTCACGCGGTCTCGGCCCTCTCCGGAGTCGCCCCTGAGTTGACACCCCCCTTGGGTGGGCGTACTATCCCTAAACAGTCCAGCTATGCCATTCTGACATAGTACCCCTCCTAGAGCACGCCACCATGGCAACCGTCGAGAAGATCCGCCAAGTCCAGCTCGTGGGGCGCAAGATCCGCCAGCTCCGCAAGGAGCACAAGCTCACCCAGATGGAGCTCTCCGCCCGGCTCGGGATCCAGCAGTCGGATCTTTCGCGCATGGAGCAGGGGGAGTACCGGGTGAGCCTCGACACCCTCTTCCGCATCCTCGCCGAGTTCAAGATGAGCATCGGCGAGTTCTTCGAGGACGTCGCCCGCGAGTCGCTGACTCCGCGCGACGTCGGCATCATCCGGGAGTTCCAGAGCCTGAGCGACAACGCGCAGCGCGAAGTGCAGGACTTCATCGCCTTCAAGCGCGCACAGGACTCGGGTCGCGGTCGCGGCGAAGACATCGACGGTTGACGACGGCACAGTCAGGGGGGCGCGCGACAGTGGTGGGAATGGTGGACGCGAATCATCCGATCGAAGATCCAATTCTGGCGTTTGAAGAGCTCAACGAGCAGGGCCGGCAGGCGATCGACACCGGCGAGCTCGAAACGGCGCTCGACCTCTACCGGCGGGCCGCAGCGATCGCCGAGGACATCGGCCTCCGCCGCCTGCAGGACCTGGCGCTCTGCAACGTCGCCGCGGCGGCGATCTCGCTCGGCGCCGGCGACGACCAGGTGCCGCGCATGCGCGAGGTGCTGCTGCGCAGCGAGGATCCGGCCAACTGCCGTCTCGCGGCCTACAACATCGCCCGCTTCCACGAGCTGCGGAAGGACTTCAAGAAGTCGCTCTTCTACGCCCGCCTCGCCCGCGACCGCTCCGACCTGCTCGGCAGGGTCGACTGGATCGCCTCGAGCCACAACCAGATCGGCAACGCTCTCCTCGCCGACAGCCTGATCGACGAAGCCTGCAGCCACTACGAGACGGCGCTCTCCCTCTATCGCGAGCCCAGCATCCGGCGCGCCCTGATGCTCGACAACCTCGGCTACTGCCGGGTGCTGCAGAGCCGCCTGCGGGAGGGCTACACGCTCTTCTACGAGAGCCTGGCGATGCTGCGCCGGATCGGCGCCGAGCGCTACCAGATCTGCCCGCGGCTCGATCTCTGCTTCGCCCATCTCGAGTCCGGCCGCCCCCGCCAGGCCGAGCGCCACGGCCGCAAGGCGCTGGCGCTCGCCGAGGCCAACGGCAGCGCCGACGAGATCAAGAACGCCCTCTACCTGCTCGGTGAGGCGGCCAATCTGCAGGGCGACGACGACCAGGCGCGCGGCTATTTCTCGCGCCTGCAGGAGAGCTACTTCCCCGACCAGCCCTACCTGCCGAGCTTCCTCATGGCGATCGACGTCCGCAAGCTGATCAACCTGAAAGCGTGAGATCTATGAACATGCGCACACCCCTTCTCACGCTGACGCTCGGGTTGACGCTCGCCGCGGCGGCCTTCGGGTTCGATCGCCAGAGCGCCCTCGGCGCCAACGGCGTCATCTACGTCGCCCAGGCCGGCAAGTACGCGACTCTCTTCCCGAACGGGAGCGACACGGATCCCGGCAACATCGTCCTGGCGCTCGACGTGACGGACCCCGTCAACGGCACGACGCGCCTGCTGGTGCCCGGCACCGAAGGCGCGGACGTCGAGCAGCTCCCCTTCCTCCTCTACGAGGAATCGTCCGCCACCCTGTTCATGGTCTGGCAGACGCAGGTGAGCCTGATCCACCCGATCCTCAACCTCGGCAGCCTCCACGGCGGCCAGTGGGGACAGGTGATCCCGGTGCTGGGCGACCCCTTCGCCAAGAAGAGCTCGCCGCAGCTCGCCGTCACCCGCGAGTCCTACGTCATGCCGGCGGCCGCCGGCGTCGCCGCGACGACCATCAACCGCACGGTGCTCCATCTGGTGTGGGCCGAGGACAACGCCGTCGGCACCCAGGACACGTTCTACACCCCCATCATTCTGGACGACGGCAACTACCTGGGCTCGAACCCGATCTTTCGGCTGAACGACTTCGACAACAGCCCCGCCGCCAGCAGCGGCCCGGACGTGCCGAAGTCCATCCTCGTCGCTCCCCGCCTCGAGACGGGGACGAGCGATCAGACGGTGGTCGTGACCTTCGCGGACGCCTCCTCGAAGCGCCTCGTCGGGGTCGAGATCGGAGCCCTGCCGCGCCAGCTGAGCGTGCTCGCCGACTTCGCCCGCGCCCAGATCATCGACGTCGGCATCAAGTATTTCCCGCAGCACCTCCAGGCGATGGCCGACGCGGCGAGCGCCGCCGTGCTGGCCAGCGGCACCTCGTTCTACCCGGAGTTCGCCCAGACCATGGCGGACCGGGTGCGCAGCCTGATCCTCAACTCCCAGGCTCCCGGCGGGCTCACCACCCTGCAGAACATCGCCGGCGGCGCGCGAGCGCAGATCATCGACGTCGGCGTCAAGCTCGGCCATGGCGGCCTGGTGAATCAGAACGCGGCCTCGACCTCGCTCAAGACGACGATCGAAGAGGTCCACAGCCAGCCGAACGACCCGACGCCGACGAGCGAGACGCACCTCTTCCAGTTCCAGGTCGCGTCCAGCCGCCCGCTGCCGAGCATCGGGACCGGTACGGTGCTCCTCTATTCCTCCGAGGACGGCCAGAAGGCGGTGATCTCCTGGCAGCAGGACACCCAGGTCCAGTACTCCGAGGCGACGCCGACGGGCTGGAGCGATGTCCACAACATCCTGCTGAGCGATCAGATCAGCCTCGACAAGGCGCAGCAGCTCCTCGAATACCGAGTCCGCCAGTAGAGGCCTCGATCGACTGCTCCCCCGCGATCCGCTGATGCGAGCGGCGCGGGGGTTCGCTTTTTTAGCCTACCGATCGATCGTCAGCCGCAGCGGCTCCGCCGCCGGGTGGACGGAGAGAACCTCGGCGCCGGCCGCCTGCAGCTCTCGCGCGACCTTCTCGCGGCGGTCGGGCGGGCTCAGGAAGGCGAGACACCCACCTCCTCCGGCACCGCACGCCTTGCCGCCCCAGGCACCCGCGCCGAGCGCCGCGGCGAGGAAGCGCTCGAGGGCCGGAGTCGAGATCCCCGGTGCGAGCTGCCGGCGATAGGACCATTCCCGGCTCATCAGCTCGCCGACCCGCGGCAGATCGGCGCCGGCGAGGGCGCTCTCCAACTCGCCTGCCACGGTAGCGATCGAGGCGAAGAGCTCGCTCACCTGCGGCTCGCCCTCGAGCCGCCGCCGCACCACCTGCCAGTTGTTGCCGGCCGAGAAGTGGCTCTGACCCGAGTAGGCGACGACGAGGCTCCCGTCGAGCTGGCCGAGGTCGACGTCGAGCCGCTCGACGCGCTCGCCGCCGGCGCCGTGCGCGATCGCGAGCGCCCCGCCGAGAAGCGCGGGATAGTGGTCCTGGATGCCGGTCGGCAGCCCCATGAGGAGGGCCTCGAGGTCGCGCGCCAGGTGCACCTTCTCAGCCACCGAGGTGCGCCGGAGATCGAAGGCTTCCTCACCAGCGGCGATGAGCGCCACGGCGAGCGCGGAGCTCGCCCCCAGCCCACCGCCCCGCGGCGAGCCGCTTTCGAGGGCGACCTCGCAGGGCGGCAGCGCGAGCGCCTCGGCGATCGTCCCGGCGAGCGCACCCTCGGGCTCGCGAGCGAGCGCCGCGGCTGAGGCAGCCTCAAGGACGCGATCTCCCTGTCGCAGGCGGTAGCCGGAAGACCGCGGCGACAGGCGAACCGTCGCCGCGAGATCGATCGCCAGGTTGATCGTTCGCGCGCCGGGGTGCAGAACCCCGAGCGGCCAGATGTCGAGAGTGCCGCCGGCGAGGTCGACGCGGCACGAGGCGCGCGCCTGGACGGCGCTCACGCCGCGACTCCCGGCGGGAGTCGCGGCTCGGCGAGGATGGTCAGGGGAGCGCTACCGCGCGAGAGCACCGGCGAGCGACCGCGACGGCGCTCCGGCGTTGATCGCCCGCTGTGGGTTGGGCACGAGACGGGACTTGAGCGAGGCGGGCACCCTCCCGCTGTCCATGGTCGCCCGCAGCTCGTCGCGCCAGGTGTGGAACGAGGCGAGCTGGTAGGACGGGATCGCCTCGTCACGGACGCCGTTGAGCGACAGCGGGTCGATCCACTGATCGCGATACTTGACGCGATAGTCCAGGTGGGGACCCGTCGCGAGGCCGGTGGCGCCGGTGTAGGCGATGATCTCGCCCTGCCGCACGCGCGCGCCCGGACGGATGCCGGCGGCGAACCGCGAGAGGTGGAGGTAGTTGGTCACGTACTGCTCGCCGTGCTTCACCTTGACGACGTTGCCGCCACCGGCGTCCCAGCCGGCGAAGAGCACCACGCCGGCCGCCGTCACCTGCACCGGAGTGCCGACCGGCGCGCCGTAGTCCACCCCGTAGTGGGGCCGGAAGACGTTCAGCACGGGGTGGAAGCGGTGCATGCTGAAGCTCGAGGTGATGTGCGAGTAGCGCAGCGGCGAGCGCAGGAACATCTTCTTGAGCGGCTGGCCCTCGCCGTCGTAGTACGTATCGCCCTCGCGGAAGTGGTAGGCCTCGTGGCGGCGCCCGTCGCTGTTCTGATAGGAGACCGCGAGGACATCGCCGATGGCGGTGGTCTGGCCGTTCATGCGAACCTCTTCGTAGAGCGCCTCGAAGCGGTCGCCGCGGTGCAGGTCGCGGTTGAAGTCGAGGTCCCAGCGTAGGACGTCCGCCATGCGGTAGGCGAGGGCGAGGGGACCGCCGGCGCGCCGGATGGAGCTCTCGAGCGAGCCGTCGACCTCGCCGGCGAGAGCCCGCACCTCGACCGTGCGCTGGAAGGGCTGCCAGACGGACTCCCACTGCCGGCCGGCGCGGTCCAGCTGCAGCCGGCCGTTGCCGTCGAGGGTGATCTCGAGCGAGGCGAGCGAGAAGTCGGGATTGAAGAACGCCGAGTAGCGGTTGCCGGCGCGCAGGGCGCGCACGTTGACGTGCTCGGAGAGCGCATGCGTCGCCTGCCGGGCGTCGCCGCTCGGCAGCCCCAGCCGCTCGAAGACATCGGTGATCGTCTCGCCACGCAGCAGGGTGAACTCCGCCGGGATGCGAGCTCGGCTGAGATGGATCGTCGCCTCGGTGGGAAGGGCTCCGGCGGGGCTGAAATGGGCGAGCGGCGGGAAGGAAGCTGGAGAGTGGGTATCGAAGTGGCGCGTGGCTTGCAGCAGACTCAGTGCGAGGAGGGCGAGCCCGAGTGGCAGGATGAAACGCAGCGAGCGCGGACCGAGTTGTACCTTCAATAGCTGCATCCGGGAAGACCTCCCTCGGGGGGTGCTGGAATTCTAGAGTCGCAGAGCTCGATGGCTACGCGGCGGATACTAGCGAAAGGATGGGTCTGCGCGCAAGGTTTGCAGCGCGCGGCGTAGATGCGGCGGAAGGCGTCGTGGCGGGTTTTACATCACTCTTCTAGCATCTTTTACAGAGCGTTCCTCCCCTGTCGTCGGTGGCGCCGAGCGGCCGACTAGCGCAGCGCATCCTCGATCACATGATCCGGATCGTCGGGCAGCTTGCCGCGGTAGGCCACCTGGCCGTCCTTGACGACGAGCAACCCGGGCAGCGTCGCCACGGCATAGTGCTTGGAGAAGGCGCCCTCGGTGTCGAGGAACACCGGCACCGTGAACCCCTTGCCGGCCAAGAAACGCTCGACCGTCGAGCGGTCCTCCTGAAAATTCACCGTCACCACATGCGCCTTGCTCCCCCACCGCGAGGCGAGCGGATTGACCCGCTCGACGATGTTGCGCGAACGCGGCGACCAGCTCGCCCAGATGATGGCGATCGTCGCGCCGTGCGCCAGGTCGGCGTCGGCGAGCTGCTCGCCGCCCAGCCCGCGCAGGCTGACGCCTTCGCCGACGAGCGGCAGGCTCGCCAGGAGCAGGGTCGCGGCGAGCGCGATCGACGGCGCGAAGCGAGAACGGCGGCTTTTCACGGTGGGTCGTCCAGCGATCAGTGGGGCTGATCGTGACCGCTGCGGTGAGGCATGTTGAACAGGATGCGGTGGCGTAGACGGTCAGGAGCGCAACAGCGCATGCAGCGCTGTCTCACCACCAGCAGCAGCTTGCGGGTGTAGTCGATCTTCTTCGAGCAGTCGCCGCAGTGGGAGATGTGGTCCCGGAAAGGAGTCAGCAGCTCTTCGTCCATCTCGTTGTCGAAGAACAGGAAGATCACTTCGCCAACTCGTTTGCAATCCATCGTCCTTCCTCCGCGATCCGGTGCCTCGAAGACTGCCGCTCGGATTCCAGCGCGCGGCTCGCCCTAATCAACTCCACCCCGACGGGAGATATTCCGCGCAAATCCGCCTATTTGCTGCCCGCCACGCGGCTCCGCATCTTCGCCGGCTCACCGCCTTCGCGGATGTAGCCATGCTCGCGCGCGAACTCGAGCATCGCCGCCTCGAGCAGCCGCCGTCCGCGGTAGAGGCGGCTCATCACCGTGCCGACCGGAACCTCGAGGATCTCGGCGATCTCCTTGTACGAGAATCCTTCGAGGTCGGCGAGGATGACCACCATGCGGTAGTCCTGAGGAAGCTTGTCGAGGGCGCGCTGGACGTCCTCGTCGAGCACGTTCTCGAGGAACTCTTCTTCGGGATTCTTGATCTGCCGGGCGGCGTCTTCGCTCACCTGGCTTTCGAACGACTCTTCGATATCGGCGAAGTCCGAGAGCGCCGGGGCCTGCTGCTTCTTGCGGTAGTTGTTGATGAAGGTATTCTTCATTATTTTGAACAACCACGCCTTGAAGTTCGTCCCCTCCTCGAACTTGTCGTAGTACCGGTACGCCTTGAGGTAGCTCTCCTGAACCAGGTCCTCGGCGTCCTCGGAATTGCGCGTCATCCTGTAGGCGGTGTTATACAGCGCGTCCACGAAGGGCATCGCTGCCGCCTCGAAGTCCCACCCTTTCTGGTGGTTCGCAGTCTCTTTAGGCATTCTGACCCCCTTCAACTCGGGATCTCTCCCCACCCGAAGATACGCACGAGGAGTGCCAACAGTTTAGGACCCGTCCGCCCAGCCGTCCCCGGCAGCGGCGATGGCGCGAGCGGCCAGGTTTCATCGAGCTGTCCCGATTCTGGACTGCCGCGGCGCGGGACGTTCCGCGGCGGCGGAGCGTCGACGGCCGACGCGCCGCGTCAGCCGTTTCGGCACGTCGATGGCGTCATTCGCGACGGGAGCCCCTGCCCCGACGCGCGTCTCCGGCTCAGGGGCGGCTCAAGGGAGCGGCAGCAGCGCCTGCTTGGCGAAGGCGATGAAGGGGCCGGGATAGATGCCCAGGACCAACGTCGCCAGGGCGCAGAAGGCGACCGCCCCGACCAGCGCCGGAGCGGCGAGCGGCACCGGAGTCGTCGCCTCCGAGTCCCGCTGATACATGTAGACGACGATTCGGAAGTAGTAATAGAGCGAGATCGCGCTGGTCAGCACGCCGACGACGGCGACCCAGGTCCAGCCCGCCTGGACGGCGGCGGCGAAGAGATAGACCTTGCCGACGAAGCCGCCGGTCGGCGGGATGCCGGTGAGCGCGATGAGGAAGATCAGCATCATGGCGGCGAGGAACGGCGAGCGGCGCGCCAGGCCGGCGTAGTCGGCGCAGCTCTCGCCGGCATATTCGCGCCGCTCGAGGAGGATGACGGTGCCGAAGGTGCCGAGGGTGATGAAGGTGTAGGCGAGCAGATAGAAGATGATCGACCAGAGGCCGATCTCGTTCACCGCGAGAACGCCGATGAGGATGTAGCCGGCGTGGGCGATCGAGCTGTAGGCGAGCATCCGCTTGACGTTGTCCTGCGTCAGGGCCGCCACGTTTCCCCAGATCATCGTCGCCGCCGCCACCACCGCCACGATCATCTGCCAGCCGGCGCGCTGGCTCGCCAGGCCCTCGTAGAAGATGCGGATGAGGATGGCGAACGAGGCGGCCTTCGAGGCCGCCGCGAGATAGCCGGTCACCGGGGTCGGTGCGCCGACGTAGACGTCCGGCGTCCAGATGTGGAATGGAACGGCGGAGACCTTGAAGAAGAGCCCGGCGGCGAGGAGGAGCCAGCCGAGCGGCACCAGGCGATTGCCCGAGCTCGCGGCGACGGCGAGGCCGCGCGACAGCTCGTCGAGCTGGACCGTGCCGGCGGCGCCGTAGAGGAGCGAGATGCCGTAGAGGAGGACCCCCGAGGACATGGCGCCGAGGATGAAGTACTTCATCGCCGCCTCGGTCGAGCGCAGCTCGCGCTTGAAGTAGCCGGCGAGGATGTAGCTCGAGAGCGCCATCGTCTCGAGCGCGATCCAGATGGTGAGCAGCGAGTAGCCGCTCGCCATGAAGAGCATGCCGGTGCTGGCGAGGACGAGGAGCGCGTAGTACTCGGCGGCGCGGTAGCGCGCCTCCTCGACGAAGCGCACCGAGAGGAGCACGGTGACGATGGTGGCGACGAGGACGAGGAGCTTCCAGAAGAACGAGTAGTTGTCGATGATGAACATGCCGCCGAGCAGGAGATGGCGGCCCGGGGTCAGGTGGTGGACGCGGAGGAGGAGAGCGCCGGTGAGGCCGAGGCCGGCCACCGTGATGATCGACGACTCGCGGTTGCCGAGCCCGCGCCCGATGGTTCCGGCGAGGAGCAGCACCAGCCCCACCGCGGCGAGGAAGAACTCCGGGATGAGGAGCCAGAACTCCTGCGGATTGAAGCCGGCGGCACCCACGCTACTTCGCTCCTCCCACGGCCGGTGCGGCGACCGCCGGCGACGTCGGCAGCAACGCCGCCGCGGCTGCGGAGGCGCTCGGCGAGCCGGCGGCGGCGGTCTTGGCGGCGGCGTAGCTGGGGTCGACCTTGGCGACGAGGTAGTCCACCGGCTTCTCGATCACCTGGAAGAGCGGCCGCGGGTAGAGGCCGATCCAGAAGCAGAGGACGACGAGCGGCAGCAGGTAGGTGAGCTCGCGGCCGTTCAAGTCCGCCAGGTTGCGGTTCTCGGTGTTGGTGATCGGCCCGAAGAAGACGCGCTGGAACATCCACAGCATGTAGGCGGCGCCGAGCACGATGCCCAGGGCGGCGAGGAGGGCCCACCACCAGTTGCGGTTGAAGGCGCCGACGAGGATGGTGAACTCGCCGATGAAGCCGTTCAGCGACGGCAGGCCGATCGACGACATGGTGACGATGAGGAACACCGTGGCGTAGACCGGCATCACCGCCGAGATGCCGCCGTACTCGGAGATCATGCGGGTGTGGCGCCGCTCGTAGACGACGCCGACGAGGAGGAAGAGGGCGCCGGTCGACAGGCCGTGGTTGATCATCTGCAGGATGCCGCCGTTGAGACCGGCGCCGTTCAGTGCGAAGAGGCCGAGCATGACGAAGCCGAGGTGCGAGATCGACGAGTAGGCGACCAGCTTCTTCATGTCCTTCTGCGCCATCGCCACCAGCGCCCCGTAGATGATGCCGACGATGGCGAGCGCCGCGACCCACGGCAGGCAGCGGCGGGTGGCGTCCGGCAGGATGGGGAGCGAGAAGCGGACGAAGCCGTAGGTGCCCATCTTGAGGAGGACGCCGGCGAGGATCACCGAGCCGGCGGTCGGCGCCTCGACGTGGGCGTCCGGCAGCCAGGTGTGGAAGGGGAACATCGGCACCTTGATGGCGAAGCCGACGAAGAAGGCGAGGAAGATCCACATCTGCAGGTCGGGCGGGATCTGCGCGCCGATCTGGTGGAACTGCAGGATCGAGAAGGTCGCCGCGTTGCCCAGCCCCTTCCAGGCGAGGAGGCCGCTCGAGTTGTAGAAGTAGAGCGCCAGGATGCCGAGGAGCATGAGGACGGAGCCGACCAGCGTGTAGAGGAAGAACTTGATCGCCGCGTAGAGCTTCCGCTTGCCGCCCCAGATGCCGATGAGGAAGTACATCGGCAGCAGCATGACCTCCCAGAAGACGTAGAAGAGGAAGAAGTCCATCGCCATGAAGACGCCGAGCATCCCCGTCTGCAGGAGGAGCAGGAAGATGTAGTACTCCTTCTCGCGGCTCTGGATCGCCGACCACGAGGAGAGGAAGGCGAGGACGCCGAGGAGCGTCGTCAGCAGGACGAGGAGGAGCGCGATGCCGTCGATGCCGAACTCGTAGCGGACGCCGATGGAGTCGATCCAGGGCGCGCTCTCGCGGAACTGGAAGAGGGCGCCGCCGCGGTCGAAGGCGAACCAGAGGGGGATCGAGATCAGGAAGTCGACGAAGGCGACGCCGGTGGCGAACTTGCGGATCGCCGTCGGGTTGCCGCCCTTCATCCCGAACATGATCACCAGCGCGCCGAGCAGCGGCAGGTAGCAGATGATCGAGAGAATCGGAACCTGGTGCACCCAATCGAACATGACACCCCCCAAGAGACCGGCCCGCCGGATCGACGGCAATCGGCGGTGAACGACAGCAGCCCGTGAGCCGGACTTACCCTCGCTCCAGCGCGAAGAAGAGGCAGACGAGGGCGAACATCCCCAACGCCAGCACCAGCGCATAGTTGGAGACGTAGCCGCTCTGCACGCGGCGGAGCAGGCGCGAGAACTGGCTGAGGATCCAGCCGATGAGATTGACCAGACCGTCGACGACGTAGCGGTCGAAGAGGCCGGAGAGCATCGAGACGAGGACCGTCAGGTTGCGCGCGCCGTTGACGAAGAAGCCGTCGATCACCTTGGCGTCGAAGGCGAAGAGCGCGCGCGCCGTGGCCCAGAAGCCGCGGATGACGGTGGCGTCGTAGAGCTCGTCGACGTAGTACTTGTTGTACAGCACGCGGTGGAGGCGCGGGAAGCGCCGCACCCACACCTCGCCCGCGGCGGCGCCGCCCTGTTTGAAGATGGCGCGCGCGATCATCCAGCCGGTGAGCGCCACCCCCACCGAGACCAGGATGAGCAGCCACTCGGTCGCCAGGTTGAGGTGGTGGGCGCCGGGGACCAGGCCCTTCACCTCGGCCAGCACCGGATCGAGGAAGCGGTTGAAGACGTTCAGGTCGCGGCCTTCGCCGGTGAACGCCGCGGGGATGCCGACCAGGCCGGCGACGCAGGCGCCGACGGCGAGGATCACCAGCGGCACGGTCATCGACGGCGGCGATTCGTGGAGGTGGTGGCGCTGCTCCTCGCTGCCGCGGAACTCGCCGTAGAAGGTCAGGTAGACGGCGCGGAACATGTAGCAGGCGGTGAGGCCGGCGGTCAGCAGGCCGATCGCGTAGAGCGGCCAGAGGCCGCGCGCCGCCACCTCGGAGAGGATCTGGTCCTTGCTGAAGAAGCCGGCGAGCGGCGGGATGCCGGAGATGGCGAGAGCGGCGATCCAGAAGGTCTTGTAGGTCGTCGGCAGGTATTTTCGCAGGCCGCCCATCTTCCGCATGTCCTGCTCGCCGCCCATGGCATGGATGACCGAGCCGGAGCCCAGGAAGAGCAGCGCCTTGAAGAAGGCGTGGGTGGCGAGATGGAAGACCGCCGCGGTGTAGGCGCCGACGCCGGCGGCGAGGAACATGTAGCCGAGCTGCGACACCGTCGAGTAGGCGAGGACCTTCTTGATGTCGGTCTGCGCGATGGCGATGGTGCCCGCCATGAGCGCCGTCAGGCAGCCGATGACGGCGATGAAGAGCGAGACGCCGGGCGCCAGACGGAAGAGCACGTTCGAGCGCACCACCATGTAGACGCCGGCGGTGACCATCGTCGCGGCGTGGATGAGGGCGGAGACCGGCGTCGGGCCGGCCATGGCGTCCGGCAGCCAGACGTAGAGGGGGATCTGGGCGCTCTTGCCCATGGCGCCGATGAACAGGCAGAGAGCGGCGAAGCTGGCCACGGTCAGCCCGAGGTGGTAGTGCTGGAGAGCGAGCGAGGGGTCGGCGGCGATGCGCCCGAAGAGGGTCGAAAACTTGAGCGTGCCGAAGTTCGCCACCAGCGAGAAGAGGCCGACCATGAAGGCGAAGTCGCCGATGCGGTTGACGATGAACGCCTTGCGGCCGGCGTAGGGCGGGAACTCCTGCTTGTAGTAGAAGCCGATCAGCAGGTAGGAGCAGAGGCCCACCCCTTCCCAACCGACGAACATGACGACGTAGTTGTTGCCCAGGACGAGCATCAACATGGCGCCCATGAAGAGGTTGAGATAGGTGAAGTAGCGCTGGAACCCCTCCTCGTGGGCCATGTAGCCGACCGAGTAGAGGTGGATCAGGAAACCCACGAAGGTGACCACGAAAAGCATCACGCAGGCGAGCGGGTCGACCAGGAAGCCCATGCTGACGTCGAACCGCCCGATCCCCTGCGAGGCGCTGGTGAGCAGGCCGGCCGGGATCCAGTGGTAGATGTCGATGTCGGCGTAGTAGGCGCCGGCATGGGCGACGGCGCCGGAGACGTAGCCCGCGATCACCATGATGGCGATCGCCGCCGAGGCGCCGACGCTGCCGCAGGCGATGCCGGCGACGGCACCCTTGCCGATGCGCCCCTTCAGCACGACGCCGTTCAACAGCGCGCCGAGGAACGGCAGCAGCGGCAGCAGGTAGATCAGGTGCTCGAACCGCATGCCCTAACCTCGCAGCTCGACGGCGCGGTCGAGCCCGGTCGACTCGCGCAGGCGGAAGAGGGCGATGAGGATGCCGAGGCCGACCGCCGCCTCACCGGCGGCGACGGTGATGGTGAAGATGGCGAACACCTGCCCGGTCAGGTTCGACCACTGGTAGGAGAAGGCGATGAGGTTCAGGTTGACGGAGTTCAGCACCAGCTCGATCGACATCAGCACCGTGATCATGTTGCGGCGCACGAGGATGCCGGTGATTCCGATCGCGAAGAGCAGGAAGCTCAGCACGAGATAGTGGGTGCTCGTCACTTCGGGCATCGCGAGTCTCCGTCCAGTGCGCGCGGTCGATCGTGCCGCACGCTCAATCCTTCCGCCCGAGGACCACCGCGCCGATCATCGCCACCAGCAGGAAGAGCGAGGCGATCTCGAAGGGCAGCAGGTAGTCGCGGTAGAGGCTCCAGGCGACCGCCTGGGAGTTGCCGAGGTCGTCGCCGACGACGGAGCGGAACGCCTCCGGGTGCGCGAAGGGCGGCTCGAAGCCGACGTGCAGGAAGAGGTAGCCGAAGCCGGCGACCAAAAGGGCCGCGAGGACCAGGGCCGCCGGCGACTGCCGCCAGTAGGTGCGCGCCTCGGACAGCTTGTGCAGGTTGACCAGCATGATGACGAAGAGGAAGAGCACCATGATGCCGCCGCCGTAGACGAACACTTGCACGACGGCGAGGAACTCGGCATGGCGCAGCAGGAAGAGCACCGCCACCGAGAGGAAGGTGACGAGGAGCGAGATCGCCCCGTACATGGGGTTCCTGAGCACCACGACGCCCGCCGCGGCGACCACGGCGAGGGCGCCGAAGACATAGAAGAGGATCGCCGGCCCATGGGCGACGAGAGCGTCCACTTAGGCGATCTCCTCGTCGGTGTAGGCGGGCCGCACGCGCCAGTCCTGCAGCTGGTCCATGTCGACGTAGAGGTTGGTCCAGCGGTCGTAGGAGGCGAGCTCGTAGGTCTTGGTGGTGAGCCAGATCGACTTCGGCTCGGTCGGACAGCCCTCCTCGCAGAGGCCGCAGAACATGCAGCGCTGGACGTCGATGTCGAAGCGGTCGAGGACCTTCTCCTTCTTCCCGCTCTCCGCGTTCACCTGCTGGCTGACGTCGATGTAGATGATGTCGATCGGGCAGTCCTTGGCGCAGAGGGTGCACTTGATGCAGCGCTCCTCGTCGAGCCGGAACATGCCGCGGAAGCGGTGCGACGGCTCCCAGCGCTCCTCCGGATACTGCACGGTGACTTTCTTCTTCATCATGTTCTTCGCCGTCACGCCGAGACCGGCGAAGAGGTCGAGGAGCATGATCCTGTCGAGGAAGCGCTGGATTGCAGGCTTGGCGGCCATGGCGAGACCTTTCAGTGCGGCAGCAGCAGGAGCTTGACGATCGCGGTCACCAGGATGTTCACCAGGGCGAGCGGGATCATCCACTTCCAGCCGAGGTCCATCAGCTGATCGAAGCGGTAGCGCGGGAAGGTGCCGCGGAACCAGATGTAGACGAAGAGGAAGACGCAGATCTTCAAGAAGAACCAGACGATGCCGGGCACCACGTCGAGGAAGCCCAAGGCCGCGACGTTGGGGAAGGGGCGCAGCCAGCCGCCCAGGAAGAGCGTCGTGGCGACCGCCGAGATGACGATCATGTTGGCGTATTCGCCGAGGAAGAAGAGGGCGAAGCGCATGCCGCTGTACTCGGTGTGGAAGCCGGCGACGAGCTCCGACTCCGCCTCCGGCAGGTCGAAGGGGTTGCGGTTGCTCTCGGCGACGCCGGCGACCAGATAGATGAAGAAGGCGACGATCTGCGGCACGATGTACCACCAGTGCGCCCGCCGCTGCGCCTCGACCACCTGGACGAGCGACATGCTGCCGGCGAGCATTAGCGGGCCGACCAGCGACAGCCCTTGCGGCACCTCGTAGGAGATCATCTGCGCCGCCGAGCGGAGGCCGCCCATCAGCGAGAACTTGTTGTTCGACGACCAGCCGCCGATGATGAGGCCGTAGACGCCGATGGTGGCGAGCGCGATGACGATGAGGACGCCGGTATTGACGTCGGTGACGTACCAGGCGAGATGGCCGGCGGCCGCCGCCGGCGGCCCCACCGGGATCACCGCGAAGATGATGAAGGCGGGCGCCACCACCAGGCAGGGGGCGAGGATGAACGCCCACTTGACCGCCTTGACCGGCAGCGTGTCCTCCTTGACGAGCAGCTTCATGACGTCGGCGATCGGCTGCAGGAAACCCCACGGCCCGACGCGGTTGGGGCCGACGCGGGCCTGCATGAAGCCGAGGATCTTGCGCTCGGCGAGCACCAGGTAGGTGATCACCGGCAGGATGCCGAGGAAGAGGAGGACGACGATCTTGATCGCCGGCGACAGCGCCCAGTAGAAGAGCGTGTCGCCCAGCGCGCGGTGGAGCGGCTCGAAGAGGTTCATCAGCGGTCCACCTCGCCGAGGACGATGTCGGTGGTGCCGATGATGGCGACCAGGTCCGCGATCAGCATGCCGCGCGCCAGCTCCGGCACCGAGGCGAGGTTGACGAACGACGGCGGCCGCACGTGGCAGCGGTAGGGGTTGGTGGTGCCGTCGCCGACGATGTAGAAGCCGATCTCGCCCTTCGGCCCCTCGATGCCGTGGTAGACCTCGGCGTCCTTGGCGGCGCGCAGGACGCGCGGCCGCTTCGCCATCACCGGCCCCTCTGGGAGCTTGTCCAGGCACTGGACGACGATGCGGCCGGCCTGGCGCATCTCCTCCATGCGCACCAGGTAGCGATCGTAGGTGTCGCCGTTCTTGCCCAGCGGCACGTCGAACTCGACGTCGCCGTAGGCCTCGTAGGGCATCTCCTTGCGCAGGTCCCAGGAGATGCCGCTGCCGCGCAGCATCGGCCCGGTGATGCCGTAGTCGATCGCCACCTCCGGGGTCAGCACGCCGATGCCGACCGTCCGCTTTTTCCAGATGCGGTTCTCGGTCAGCAGCTCCTCGTACTCGTCGACCTTGGCCGGGAAGAGCTCGACGAACTCGCGGCAGCGGTCGGTCCAGCCGACCGGCAGATCGTGCGGCAGGCCGCCCGGCCGCATGCAGTTGAGGGTCAGCCGGGCGCCGCAGAACTCCTCGAAGAGGTCGAGCACCTGCTCGCGCTCGCGGAAGCAGTAGAAGAACGGCGTCATGGCGCCGATGTCGATGGCATGGGTGGCGAGCCAGAGGAGGTGCGACGAGATGCGCTGCAGCTCGCAGAGGATGGTGCGGATGTAGCGCGCCCGCGGCGGCACCACCAGGCCCACCAGCTTCTCCACCGCGCCGACGTAGGCGAGGTTGTTGGTCGCCGCCGCCACATAGTCCATGCGGTCGGTGTGGGGGACGTTCTGGAAGAAGGGATGGAGCTCGAAGAGCTTCTCGGTGCCGCGGTGGAGGTAGCCGATGATCGGGTAGCAGGAGAGGATGCGCTCGCCGTCCACCCGCAGCTTCAGGCGCAGCACGCCGTGGGTCGAGGGGTGCTGCGGCCCGAAGTTGAGCTCCATCTCCTCGTCGGAGCCGAAGAGATGGTCGGAGGGGGCGTCGAGGATCGCGTCGTTCATCGGCTCGTCGTCTCGTAGAGGCGCGCGGGGAAGATCTCGGGGGTCGTCATCTCACGAGCCCGCCGGCGGCTCGGGGTCCGCCGGAGGCGCGGGCGGCGCGGCAGGCGCGGCAGGCGCTTCGGGAGCGGCGGCCGCGGGACTGGCGGCAGGAAGAGCCGGAGCCGCGGCAGGTGCCGGAGCGGTTGCCGGTGCCGGAGCAGCGGCAGCAGCCGCGGCCTTGGCAGCAGCCGCCGCCTTGGCCCTCTCGACCGCCGCGGCCTTTTCCTCCGGGGAGAGCGGCGCGCGCGGAGCCGCCGGCGCGGCGGCTGTTCCCGGCGCGGCGGCCGGCGCCGCCGGCTTCGCCGGGGCGGCGGGCTTCGCCGGCGCCGAGCCGGCGGGGCGCCAGCCGGTGCCGGTGCCGGAGACCGGGCCGGCCTTCTGCTCGTAGTACTCCGGGTAGATCGCCGAGCCGGTGTCGATCCCCTCGACCGGGAAGTCCTTGCGCAGCGGATAGCCGTTGAAGCCTTCCCAGAGGAGGATGCGGGTCATGTCCGGGTGGCCCGAGAAGCGCACGCCGTACATGTCGTAGACCTCGCGCTCCGGCCAGTTCGCCGCCCTCCACACCGCGGAGACCGTCGGCACCGGCGTCGCCTCGTCGGTGGTCACCCGCAGGCGGATGCGGCGCTGGTCGTCGAAGCGGTGCAGGTGGTAGACGACGTCGAAGCGCGGCTCGCGCTTGGGATAGTCGGCGCCGCAGAGGTCGATCA
Source organism: uncultured Acidobacteriota bacterium (assembly GCA_963755825.1). Taxonomy (GTDB): domain Bacteria; phylum Acidobacteriota; class Thermoanaerobaculia; order Multivoradales; family UBA5704; genus DATBQN01. The sequence continues at coordinate 1,576,648 of CAVWLA010000003.1, forward strand.
GATAGGTGAAGCGGTGCTTGGCCTTGAGCGCCGCAGCCACCTCCGCCACCGCATCGCGGCGGATGGCGAGGGTGAGGTCGCCGGCGAAGCTCCGCGCCGACTCGATGGCGTCGCCGAACTCGTCCTTGAGAGCCCCGGCGAGCGGATCGTCGCCGGCCTCGATCCACTCCGGGCTCTTGGGATCGACCTCCCAGAGCGGCTTGTCGGCCTCGGCGGCCGCCGGCGCCGCGGGACGCGGAGCGGCGGCAGGTTTGGACGTCGCGGCGGGAGATCCCGGAGCCGCAGGCGCTGGAGCCGTCGGCGCCGCGGGGGTCGCCGGGGTGACGGCTGGCTCGCCCTCGCCGCCGGCCCCGGCGCGCGGCGCGCCGGGCGGCCCCGAGCTGCCGGTCTCGTCGCTCAAGCCCCGACCTCTGTCGTCTCAGCCATCGGCGCGTTGACGAGCTGCGGCTCGACGGCCTTGGGGCGCTTGCCGGCGACCGTCATGCGATCGATCTTCCGCTGCAGGTGGAGGAGGCCCCAGAGGAGCGCCTCCGGGCGCGGCGGGCAGCCGGGCACGTAGACGTCGACCGGGATGACGCGGTCGACACCCTGGGTGACGGCGTAGGTGCGATAGGGGCCGCCGCAGGTGGCGCAGGCGCCCATGGCGATCGCCCACTTGGGCTCCGGCATCTGGTCCCAGAGGCGGCGGACGATCGGCGCCATCTTCTCGGTGACCGTGCCGGCGACGATCATCAGGTCGCTCTGTCGCGGCGTGGCGCGGAAGACCTCGGCGCCGAAGCGCGACATGTCGTGGCGCGGGTCGAGCACCGCCATCATCTCGATGGCACAACAGGCGAGGCCGAACTGCATCGGCCAGATGGCCGAGCGGCGAGCCCAGTTGAAGATCTTGTCGTAGGTGGTGGTGAGGACGTTGCCCTCCGACGACTCTAGGCCCAATTGAGCGCCCCCCGATTCCAGACGTAGACGTAGCCGGCGATCAGGATGGTGAGGAAGGCGACCATCTCGACGAAGCCGAAGAGCGCCAGGCGGTCGAACATCACCGCCCACGGATAGAGGAAGATCGTCTCGACGTCGAAGACGACGAAGAGGACGGCGATCAGGTAGTAGCGGACGGAGAAGCGATGGTCGTGGGCGAAGCTCTCGGGCTCGTTGCCGCACTCGTAGGGATCGAGGTTGGTGGCCGAGCTGCTGCGGTGCCGGAGGAGGCGCGCGGCGAGCAGGGTGACGACGAGAAAACCGATGGTGATGACCACGAAGACGAGGATCGGCAGATAGTTCGCCATGGTCAGCGCCCCTCCCTTGTACGACCGTACCGCCCGGCTCCCCTGTTGAGCGCGGGTATTGTACCCGAGCGATGAGGGCTGTCAACGTGGCGCAGGCTCGCCATAGACTCCCCTCGCAGGCAGCCTTTAGAGGAGGTCCCATGAGACGCTCGTCCGCCCCGACCGCCGCCCTCGCGGCAGCCCTGCTCCTCGCCGTCGTCGCCGGCCGTGCCACCGCCGCCGGCGCCGGCCCGGCGGCCGGTCCAAAGGCCGTTCCAGGGGCCGCGGCTCGAGGTTCCGTCTCCGCCGAGGACCTCGCCAAGGTGCTCGGCCGCCAGATCCAGGAGATGAGCGACGCGGTGGCGGCCGGCGACGCCGCCGTCTGGGATCGCTACCTCGCCCCCGAGGTGATTTACACCGGCGAGGACGCCAGCGTGAAGAACCGCTCCCAGCTCCTCGCGGACCTGAAGCCGCTGCCGAAGAACATCTCGGGCATCATCAAGGTGACCGATCTCCACGTGGTGCCCCACGGCGACATCGCAATCGCCACCTACGTCCTCGCCGAGATCGAGATCTACTTCGGCCAGACGCTCCACGCGAGCTACCGCGAGACCGACACCTGGCAGCGGCAGGGCGGCCGCTGGCGCCTCATCGCCGCGCAGGTGCTCGCCCTCCTCTCCGATCCGCCGGCCATCCACCTGCCCGCCCGGCGCCTCGACGAGTACGCCGGCGTCTACTCGCTGACACCGGAGGTCAGCTACACCATCCGGCGCCAGGGCGACGAGCTGGTCGGCGAGCGCACCGGCCGCAAGCCGGAGACCCTCCGCGTCGAGGCCGCCGACGTCCTCTTCGTCCCCGGCGAGCCCCGCCTGCGCAAGGTCTTCCAGCGCGCCCCCGACGGCCATCTCACCGGCTTCGTCGAGCGCCGCGAGTCGTGGGACATCGTCTGGAAGCGCCGGCCGCGCTGACCCGGCGCAGCCGGCGATCGGCCTCGCCATCGCCGGCCATGCATCAGATTGCGCCTCCCGCCTCCTCTTGCTAAGCTCGCTCAAGTCCTAAAGAGCGCAGCGCGTGAAACAGAGACCCTGGACCGGCGGCGCCGGCTCCGCGGGGTCCCTCGGCTCGGGAGGAGGACCGCCATGAAGATGTCGCGATGGGCGCTGGTCGTCGGGATGCTTCTCTGCGCGGCGTGCCGGGCGACCGGGCCGCAGATCCAGACCGAGATCGATTCGCTCAAGGCCTGCGCCGAGATGGCTCGCGGCGGCGTGCTGCGGATCGCCGACACGCCGGACCGGCGGTTCCTCGGCAAGGTCGAGGAGGCCACCGCGCGCTGCCGCGGCGGCCAGACGGCGGTCGACTTCCGACCGACTCCCTGGGTCGACTGGTCGCGCTACTGGGGCGCCGGCGACGACACCTCGAAGGCGCCGGACTTCGTCACCCAGCTCCATCACCTGGGACCCAACGGCCGCGGCATCGACGGCGCCCTCCTCGATCTCGAGTACCAGCGGATCGGCCTCATCAAGTTCAACCTGTTCGACAACAACGACACCTACCAGCAGTTCGTCGAGGGGCGGGGCGGGGTCGGCGGGCCGGTGCTCAAGACGTGGGCGGAGATGCGGCTGCCGGCGGACGATCCGCTCTTCGCCGCGGTGGGCGGCGCCGGCGAGCAGCTCTGCCAGGGCGACCTCATCCGCCACCGCACGCTCACCGGGATCTGCAACGACACCAGGAACCCGCTCATGGGCTCGACCGGCCAGCGCTTCGCGCGGAACGTCGAGCTCGCGACCACCTTTCCGGACCTCGGCCGCACCGAGCTGACGAAGAACCGCCACGGCGACCGCCTGGCCCTCCTCCAGCCCGACCCGCAGGTGATCAGCCGGCGCCTCTTCACCCGCGCCCAATCGCACCCCGAGCTCTGCCGCGAGGGCTACGGCCTGCCGGGGTACTCGAAGGACGCCGAGTGCGACTACAAGAAGGCGCCGTTCTTCAACGTCCTCGCCGCCTTCTGGATCCAGTTCATGACCCACGACTGGTTCTCGCACCTGGAAGAAGGGCACAACCAGGCGGAGTTCATGCCGGTCGGCTGCGCCACGGAGATCTCGGGCAACGTCACCCGGCCGCTCACCGCCGAGGAGATCGCGCGGCTGGGCTGCCGGCCCGGCGACCGCATCGACCGCGCCTACGTCGCCGACGCGAGCGAGCCGGCGACCTTCTCGCACGACGGCAAGCAGTACCTCAGCCGGGCGCCGAAGACGATGGCGAACACCGTCACCGCCTGGTGGGACGCCTCGCAGATCTACGGCTACGACGAGCGGTCGCTGCGCCGCGTCAAGCGGGATCCCGGCGATCCCGCCAAGCTCCTCCTGCAGCCGGTGGGGAGCCGGCCCGGAGCGGGCGAGAAGCTCGGCTACCTGCCGCTCTTCGATGCCGCCGATCCGATCAATCCCGACTGGGCAGGCCAGGAGACCGCGGCGATGGCGGACAACTGGTCGATCGGCCTCAGCTTCTACCACAACCTTTTCACTCGCGAGCACAACGTCTTCGTCGACGAGTTCCGCCAGCGTGCCGCGGCGAGCCCCGACGCCGACAGCGGCCTGCGCAACCCGGCGCGCCCGGACGCCGTCATGCGCTACCGCGACGTCTCGGCGGACGAGCTGTACGAGGCGGCGCGGCTGGTGGTGTCCGCCGAGATCGCCAAGATCCACACCATCGAGTGGACTCCGCAGCTGCTCTACGACGAGCCGCTCTACCGCGGCATGAACGCCAACTGGAACGGCCTCCTCGGCGGCGGCGACTCGGAGGTGGCCGACGCGCTCTACCACGTCATCGCGAGCTTCCACGATTCGACCGACGTCGTAAAGGGCACCCAGTGGTACTCGGTCTTCGCCTCCGGCCCCGGCATCTTCGGCCTCGGCAGCAAGAAACCCGGCTGGAGCCTCAAGAACCCGGACGACGTCAACGGCGGCACCAACCACTTCGGCTCGCCGTTCAACTTCCCCGAGGAGTTCATCACCGTCTACCGCCTGCACGCCCTGGTGCCGGACCTGATCGAGTATCGGGAGCTCGCCGACCCCAACCCGATCGAGAACAAGATCCCGGTGGTCGACACCTTCCGCGGCAAGGCGACCGAGGCGATGCGCTCGCGCGGCCTCGCCAACTGGGCGCTGAGCCTGGGCCGGCAGCGCCTCGGCCTCCTCGGCCTGCAGAACCATCCGCAGTTCCTGCAGAACCTCAAGATGGACCGCCTGGAGAGCGAGACGAAGCAGATCGACGTCGCGGCGCTCGATCTCATCCGCGACCGCGAGCGCGGGGTGCCGCGCTTCAACGAGTTCCGCCGCCAGTACGGCCTGCGGCAGCTCGCCAGCTTCGACGACTTCGTCGACTCCGACCCGGCCCTGGCGCCCGCGGCCCGACAGCAGCAGCAGGAGCTGGCGAAGACCCTGCGGGAGGTCTACGGACAGCACGTCTGCGACGCCGGCAAGGTGATCACCGACGCCCAGTTGAATACCGACGGCTCGCCGATCAACGACTGCCTCGGCCATCCGAACGGCAGCCTGATCGACAACGTCGAGGATGTCGACACCGTCGTCGGCTGGCTGGCGGAGCCGGTCCGCCCGCACGGCTTCGCCATCTCCGAGACGCAGTTCGTCGTCTTCATCCTCAACGCCTCGCGCCGCCTCTTCAGCGACCGCTTCTTCACCTCGAGCTTCCGGCCGGAGTTCTACACCCAGCTGGGCGTCGACTGGGTGAACGACAACGGGCCGTTCCCGATGACCGAGAAGGGCGCGCCGAACGGCCATCCGCAGCAGCCGGTGTCGCCGCTGAAGCGGGTCCTCCTCCGCGCCATGCCGGAGCTCGCGGGCGAGCTCCAGGGCGTCGTCAACGTCTTCGACCCCTGGGCGCGCGACCGCGGCGACTACTACAGCCTGCAATGGAAACCCCGCCGAGGCGCCGAGGCCGACGAGGCGTTCCGGCAGAAGAATTGAGGAGAGGCGCCGGGGCGACCCCCCGGCGCCTGGACCGCTCTCAGCCCGACGCAAGCGGCGCGTGTTCGTCTGGTTTCAGAGAGCCTCGCGCGAGGAGATCGCATGCCGGCACAGGTCCTACCCATCGAATCCGTGGTCAGCGATCCGGACATTCGCGGCGGCCGGCCGGTGATCGCGGGCACCACGTTGCGCGTCTCGGACCTCGCTGCCTACCACACCCTCGCCGGCCTGACTCCCGATCAGCTCGAATGCGGACCAGCCTGAGGTGTTGAGGCAGGCTTTCTTCCAGCCGCTCTGAGCGGCGCGCTCGACGCCGTCGAGTTCTACTCCGCCCGCCCCAGCACGCAGGCGATCGGCACGGTGAGGGTGACCTCGCCGCAGCGCGACGCTTGCTGATCCAGGCGCCGGCGGAGCGCTTCCATCGCGGCGGCGCGCGACTCCTCGGGGGCGAGCGCCTCCCAGGCGGGGCGGAAGCCGAGACGGATGAAGTGATGGGCGAGGAGGGCCGCGCCGTCGGCGAAGCGCAGGCGGAAAGCACGCTCGGCGCTGCGCGCCGGCGCGAAGCCGGCCGCGCGGAGGAGCTCCTCGGTGCGGGCCACGGTCGTCCTCCGCGCGACGTGGCGAGCGACGAGATCCTCGGCGCCGCCGACTCCCGCCTCGGCGAGGGCGCCGGGGAGCTCCTCGTAGAGCTCGGCGAAGGTGCCCTGGAGGTTGGTGGCGAGCGCGATCTCGGCGCCGGGCCTGGCGACGCGCCGGCACTCGGCGAGCGCAGCCTCCGGCTGCTCGAAGTTGTTGATCCCGAGATTCGAGACGACGAGATCGAAGAAGCCCGCGGCGAAGGGCAGCGCCGCCGCGGTGCCCTCGTGCACGAAGGCGTTGGCGACGCCGCGCCGGGCGATCTTCTGCCGCGCGCGCTCGACCGCCGCGGCCCAGGGATCGACGCCGTGCGCCTCGCCGCCGGGGCCGATCCTCTCCGCCAGCTCGACGAGCGGGAAGCCGGTGCCGCAGCCGACGTCGAGGGCGCGGAGGCCGGGCGCCAGGCGGATCGAGTCGAGGAGGAGCTGGCCGCAGGCCGCGGACCACAGCGGCCGGTCGTCGTAGACCGCCACGAAGGCGGCATCGGCAAGGTCGAGGCCGGGGTCCGCCGGCGAGGTGCTCACGGCGCTGCGGGCGAGACTGCGGATGGCGAGCTCACCAGGGTGACGAGGTTGCCCGCCGGGTCGCGCAGGAGGAGTCCGTCGGGGCCCTCCTCGACGGCGAGGCCGCGCTCCGCCGCCGCCGCGCGCGCTCGGCTCACCTCGGCGACGGGCAGGTGAAAGGTGACGTGCCGCAGACCGAGCGCGCCGGCCGGCGGCGCCGGCGCGCCGCGGCTCTCCCAGGTGTTGAGGCCGACGTGGTGGTGGTAACCGGCCCGCGAGAGGAACGCGGCCGAGCCGCCCAGGCGCGCCATGACGTCGAAGCCCAGCACGTCGCGGTAGAACGCCTCGGCCGCGGCGAGGTCGGACACCCGGAGATGGACGTGGCCCATGGTGGTCTCCGGCGGCATGTCCGCCAGGCGCTCCGCCGGCGGGCCGATCTCGGCGAGCAGGCCGTCCAGATCCAGCGGGTCCGTCGTCATGCGGATGCTGTCGCCGTCGTAGAGCCAGTCGGCGCGCGGCCGGTCGCGATAGAGCTCGATGCCGTTGCCATCCGGGTCGGCGAGATAGAGCGCCTCGCTCACCAGATGGTCGGCGACGCCCTGCGGACGGACGCCGCCCTGCAGCAGGCGCCAGAGCTGCTGCGCCAGCGCGCGGCGCGAGGGGAGGAGGAGGGCAAAGTGGTAGAGGCCGGTGGTGCGGCCGGCGCGCGCGGCGTCCGGCTGCTCCTCGAGGAGCACCAGGTCGTCGCCGCCGGCGCCGAGCGCGGCGGAGCGGCCGGCCTCGCGGTGCACCCGCAGGCCGAGCGCCCGGCGATAGAAGTCGATCGACCGCGGCAGGCTGGCGACGCGGAGGGCGACAGGACCGACGACGGGAGGCACGGCGAGTTCGCGGTCGAGCGTTGGGGAGCTCATCGGTTCGAGGCTCATACTCTGCAAAACTGCCCGGCCTTGGAGGGGATTCCCTTAGTTTCTGGCGAAGCCGGATTCATCCGGCGCCTCGCGTAGCACGGGCATTCATGCCGGTGCGGGGCTGCGACCTTCGCGAGGCTACGCAGTGACCAGGAGAGGTTGTCAACAAAGCGGGCGGCGAGGCGCCGTGACCCGCCCGGGGAAGAGGGCGCCGCGAACGCCCCGGAGCCTCAGCTCACCTCGACCGGCTCGGGCACCGTCTCGACGCCGGCCTCGGCCGCGGCGTCGGGGTCGACGTCCTCGGCGTAGCCGCAGCCTTTGGGGTCGAGGTGCCAGACGTCGGCCGCGTCGTCGTGGACGAGCATGCAGAGGTTCCGCGTGCCGGCCTTCTTGGTGGTCTTCTCCTGCAGGAACGGCGCGCCGCAGCTCGGGCAGGGCTTGGCGACCGGCTTGTTCCACACCGCGAAGTTGCAGTCGGGATAGCGGCTGCAGGAGTAGAAGATCTTGCCGCGGCGCGACTTCTTCTCCAGGATCTCGCCCTGCTTGCACTCCGGGCAGCCGATCCCCGTCGGCTTCGGCGGCACCGGCTTGGGGCCGGTCTTCAAGATCCCCTTGCACTCCGGATAGCCGGTGCAGCCCCAGAAGGTGCCGAAGCGGCTGCGGCGGATCTGCATCGGCTTGCCGCATTCGGGGCAGACCGGGGCCTCCGTCGCCTCGGCGCCCGCCTCGCCCCCTTCGCCCGCCGCGGCACCGCTCGTCGCCGGCGCCGCCGGCTCCTCGAGGTTCCGGCTGTACTTGCACTCAGGGTAGTTGGCGCAGGCGATGAAGGCGCCGAAGCGGCCGAAGCGCTTCAAGAGCTGGCCGCCGTCGTCGGGGCAGAGCTCGTCGATCGGGATGCCGTCCTTCTTGATGTTGGGCATCTCGTCGCCGGCGGTCTTCAGGTCGCGGCTGAACTTCTTGTCGAACTCGGCGATCGCCTTCTTCCAGTCGAGCGCGCCGTCCTCGATGCGGTCGAGCTGCACCTCCAGCTCCGCCGTGTACCCCTCATTGAGGATGTCGTGGAAGCCCTGCTGCAGCATGGTGTTGACCAGCTTGCCGAGCTCCGACGGGCGGAAGCGCGCCTCGACCTTGGTGACGTAGTCGCGGTCGGTGAGGGTGGAGAGGATCGCCGCGTAGGTCGACGGCCGGCCGATGCCGTTCTCCTCCAGCGCCTTGACCAACGTCGCCTCGCTGAAGCCCGCCGGCGGCTGGGTGAACTTCTGCTCCGAGCTGATCTTGAGGAGCTTCAGGGTCTCGCCCTCGACGAGCGCCGGCAGCGTCGCCTCCGACTCCTCGGCGCTCGGCTCGGCGCCCTCCTCCGGCGTCTCGCGATAGACGGCGAGGAATCCCGGCTCGCGGAGGATGCGGCCGGAGGCGCGGAGCGTGTGACGGCCGCTCTCGACGTCGACCTGCGTGACGTCGAAGACCGCCGGGCGCATCTGCGAGGCGAGGAAGCGGTCCCAGATCAGCTTGTAGAGCTTCCACTCGTCGGGCTTCAGGAAGTCGCGCACGGCGTCGGGCGGCAGGTCGAAGCTCGTCGGGCGGATCGCCTCGTGGGCGTCCTGCGCGCTCTCCTTCGACTTGTAGACGTTCGGCTTCTCGGGGAGGGCGACGTCGCCGTAGGTGGCGCCGATCGTCTCGCGCACCGCGGTGATCGCCTCGTCGGCGACGCGGGTGGAGTCGGTCCGCATGTAGGTGATGAGGCCGATGGCGCCGCGGTCGCCGATCTCGCGCCCTTCGTAGAGACCCTGGGCGAGCGACATGGTGCGCTTGACGGCGAAGCCGTAGCGGCGCGCCGCCTCCTGCTGCAGGCGGCTGGTGATGAAAGGGGCGCCGGGCTTCTGCTGCGAGCGCTTCTTCTCGACCGCGGCGACCTTGAAGCGCCCCGCCTCGAGATCGCGGACGATCGCCGCCGCCTGCTCGCCGGTCGCCACCTCGGCCTTCTTGCCGTCGACCCGGGCGAGCTTGGCGGTGAAGGGCGGCGGCGCGGCGCCCTCGAGGTCGGCGCCGAGGAGCCAGTACTCGACCGGCACGAAGGCGTCGATCTCCGCCTGCCGCTCGCAGACCATCTTGAGGGCCACCGACTGGACGCGCCCGGCGGAGAGGCCGCGCTTGATCTTGTCCCAGAGGAGCGGCGAGAGGCGGAAGCCCATGAGGCGGTCGAGCACGCGGCGGGCCTGCTGCGCGTCCACCTTCTTGTAGTCGATCTCGGTCGGATGCTCGAGCGCGGCGAGCACGGCGCGGCGGGTGATCTCGTTGAAGGTGACGCGCTGGATGAGCGCCTGCTTTTCCGCCGAGAGCACCTGCGCGATGTGCCAGGCGATCGCCTCGCCCTCGCGATCCGGATCGGGCGCCAGATAGATGTGCTCGGCGCCCTCCGCCGCCTTGCGGAGCTTCTGCACGACCTCCTTCTTCGCCGCCAGGACCTCGTAATGGGGCTCGTAGTTCTTGCCGATCCCCATGTCCTTCTTCACCAGGTCGCGGATATGTCCGAGGGACGCCTCGACCGCGTACTGCCGGCCGAGAAACTTCTTCAGCGTCCTCGTCTTGGCTGGGCTTTCTACGATGAGCAGGTTCTTGGCCACGGTCCCTCGCAACGCCGCGGGGCGTCGGCAAATTTCATCAGGCTCGCAATCTGGGCGCCGGCGGCAGGCCGGGGACAGTACCATCGCCCGCCGAATCGTCGCAACCCGCCGGCCGCCCGGGTGCCTATCCCCGAGCGAAGCGCGGGCCGGGCCGGCGCACCACCCAGCCGGCGAGCTCGAGCTCGAGGAGCGCGCCGAGGACGCGGTCGATCGGCGCCGCGGCAGCGGCCGCCAGCTCCTCCGGCGCGGCCTCGCCGCCCCGAGCGTCGAGCACCTCGTCGAGCTCATCGAGGATGGTGCCGGCGAGGCCGCGCGGCCGCTCCCTGGCAACCGCGGTGACCGGCGGCGGGCTCGCGACAGTGCCGCAACCGAGGCTCTCGAGGATGTCGCGCGGATGCTCGACGAGCGCCGCCCCGTCGCGGATCAGGGCATTGGGACCGGCGGCGCGCGGATCGACGATGCGACCGGGCACCGCCCACACCTCGCGGCCGATGTCGAGCGCGTGGCGCGCCGTCACCAGCGATCCCGAGCGCGCCGTCGCCTCGACCACCAGGGTGCCGGCGGCGAGCGCCGCGATGATGCGGTTGCGCACCGGGAAGTGCCAGCCGCGGGGCGCCGTGCCGCAGGCGAACTCCGAGACCAGGGCGCCGCCCACCGCGATCTGCTCGCCGAGCGGCGCGTGGCCGCGCGGATAGTCGACCCCCAGCCCGCAGCCGAGGACGGCGACCGTGGCGCCGCCGCCGGCGAGCGCGCCGCGGTGCGCCGCGGCGTCGATGCCGCGGGCGAAGCCGGAGACCACGGTGACGCCGGCGGCGGCGAGGCCGCGGGCGAAGAGCCCGGCGGTCTCCAGGCCGTATTCGCTCGCCTCCCGCGAGCCGACGACGGCGACCGCCGGCCCGCGGAAGGGCTCCGCGGCGCCGCGCAGGCAGAGCACCGGCGGCGCCAGCGCCAGGTGCTCGAGCGCCGGCGGATAGGCCGCGTCGAGCCGGGTGACGAGGCGGCCGCCGTGCGCCGCGGCGCGCTGCCGCTCGGCGGCGGCGAGGCCCGCCGCCATCGCCGCCGCGGCGAGGGCGCGCCGCATCTGGTCGCGCGGCAGGCCGAGCTCGGCGCCGGCGGCCGCCGCCTGCTGCGGCGAGCGGCCGGCCCAGCGGTCCGGCTCGCGGCCGAGCAGGCAGACGGCGCCGCGGTCGAGCGCCGGGGTGGCGAAGAGAGCGATCAGCAGGTCGCGTAGATCGTGCGCAGAGCCCATCCGGCTTTCCTCCAGTTTGTTTCCCCGCGGCGCCGCCGCGCGCGAGAGCCTTCAGAGGAGAGAGGACGGAGAGCGCCCGGCGGATCGCACGCCGGGCCGCCGGAGGCGCCATTGCAGCGCGTGAGCAGCAGCCAAAACGAGGCGGGAAGAAACCTTCGGCGAGCCTCCGCGGACTCACCGTTCCAGAGCTTTGCAGCCGGCCGGCGGGCGACCGCTGCTCGTATATACTAGGACGCCTGTTAACGGGCCCGACAGAACGCCTGGAGCACCGCAGTTACGAGGGTCCAAAGGGGCCGACGCCCATGACTCATCACCCCCGCCCCCGTCCCCTGGGCTCCCGTCCGCAGCGACTGCCGGGTCTCGCCCTCCTCGCTCTCCTCGCCGTGCTGCCCCTCGCCGCCTGCGGCGGCGGCCAGAAGTCGGACGCCAACGCCGCCACGCAGCTCTCCTTCGGCGTCAGCATGGCCCGCCGCGGCCTCTGGCAGGAGGCGCTCTTCCGCTTCCGCGAGGCCGAGCGCCTGGACCCCAGGAACCCGCACGTGGAGAACAATCTCGGCGTGGCGTACGAGGCGGCGGGGGACTTCGACAAGGCTCTCGAGTACTACAAGAAGGCGATCGCCATCGCGCCCGAGAGCCGCGAGGTGAAGAACAACTACACCCGCTTCGTCGAGTTCTACCAGGGCTTCAAGTCGCGGCAGACGAAGCCCGGCGACGCCAAGAACCCCAAGGTGTCGAAGAGCGGCAAGGGCGCTGGCGGCCAGAAGCCGGCGACGCCCGGCTCGGTGCGGCCGGCGGACCAGCCGGACGCGCCGACCAGCGCGCCGCCGCCCTTTCCCGGCCAGCAACCGTATCCCGGCCAGCAGCCGGGCCAGCTGCCCGGTCAGCCGCCGCCTGGCATCACCCCTCCCGGCCAGCCCGTGCAGCCAGGCCAGCCGCCGCCGACACCATAGCCGCTCCGTCGAGAGCTCGCCCCGGCAAGAGGAACAACGAGAACGGAGGAACCGATGAGCCGCCAACGCACCCCCTCGATCGTCCTCGCCGCCGCCCTGCTGACGGCGCTGCCTCTGTGGGCCGGGTCGGTCGACGTCAAGCTCAAGCTGCCGCAGAAGGCGCGCCTCAACCTGATCGGCAAGAAGTCGATCGCCGTCGCCCCCTTCATCGTCGTCACCCAGGAAGGGGAGAAGACGAAGAACCTGGGCAAAGACGTCGACGTGCAGCGGGAGTTCGGCCGCTACCTGAACAAGGTCATCAAGCGCGAGACCGATCTCAAGGTCATCGAGACTGGCCCGCTCGACTTCCCGGTCTACGACCTGGAGCAGCTCGCCAAGCAGAAGGAGTTCTGGCGCCAGCTCGGCGAGCGCACCGAGGCGGACCTGATCCTCGCCGGCGGCCTCGACTTCGACGTCCAGGACCGCACCGGCTACCGCACCGAGGAGTACACGTCGCCTTTCAACGGCCGGCCGTACTACCGCCAGGTGCTGGTCGAGCAGACCGGTTTCCAGTACGACATCCTGATGCAGGTCTACGACGGCAAGACCGGCGAGCTGATCTACGCCGACAACTTCAAGGACTTCCAGAGCCTGCAGGGGCAGAACGCCGACCCCCTGCGCGGGATGTTCGAGAACCTGCTGTCGCTCGAGGACCGCATCACCGGGGTCTTCACCCAAAAAGAGGTTGAGGCAACCCGCACCCTGTTCACGGAATAAGGAGACGCCGTTGACCCGCTCAGCTCGCCTGATCTCGTGTTGTCTGGCCGCCGCAATCGGCGCCTTCGCCGCGCTCCCCGTCTCGGCTCAGGTCGCCCAGTTCGGCCCCGACCTCTATGGCGAGGGCTTCGGCAAGAACAAGATCGCTTACCGCAACTTCGACTGGCACATCTACCATTCGCCGCACTTCAACGTCTATTACTACTCGAGCGAAGAGGTGCTGCTGCAGAAGGTGGTGTCGATCGCCGAGAGCGCCTACGACCAGCTCTCCCGCGCCTTCAACTATCAGATCAAGGAGCCGACGCCGCTCATCTTTTACTCGACCCACTCGGCGTTCGAGCAGAACAACGTCATCCTGAACTTCATCCCCGAGGGCGTCGGCGCCTTCGCCAGCCCGGCGCGCTTCCGCATGGTGCTGCCGGTCGACGTCCCCGACGCCGGGCTCTACAAGCTGGTCAGCCACGAGCTCACCCACATCTTCCAGTACCACATCCTCTTCCAGGGCAAGATCTCCGAGCGCGTCACCTCCGGGCCGCCGACCTGGTTCATGGAGGGCATGGCGAGCTACATGGCGAAGGACGAGTCGTCGCGCGACAAGATGTATCTCCGCGACGCCGTCGTCAACGACCAGATTCCGCCGGTCAGCCGGGTCGATTTCGGCGGCTTCTTCGCCTACCGCTTCGGCCACGCGGTGTTCGACTTCATCGAGGACCGCTGGGGCAAGGAGGGCTTCCTCGACTTCGTCGAGGAGACCAGGAACACCTTCGGCGGCAAGGTCGACCGCGCCATCAAGCGCGCCTTCCGCATCGATCCCGACGAGTTCGACATCGAGTTCCGGCGCTGGCTGCGCCGCACCTATCTGCCCGAGCTGGTGAAGACCGGCGAGCCGTCGGACTTCGGCCACATCTACCGCATCAACGACGAGACGCGCGCCTGGGTCACCTCGCCCAGCGCCTCGCCCTCGGGCGACCTGGTGGCCGGCATCTCCAACTACCGCGGCAAGACCGACGTCCTCCTCTTCGACGCCAAGAACCGCAAGTTCCTGCGCAACCTGACGCGGCCGTTCTCCAACCGCTACCAGTACCTGGTGGCGCAGGAGCAGGAGCTCGGCCGCGACCTCGGCCGCGACCTCTCCTTCTCGCCCGACGGCAACAGCATCGCCATCTTCGTCAAGCGCGAGAGCGGGCGCAGCCTGATGTTGATCGACGTCCTCCACGGCGGCATCCGCCGCGTCATCGACATGAAGGACATCGAGCAGCAGCTCTCCCCCGCCTGGTCGCCGGACGGCCACCACATCGTCTTCTCAGGCTTCCGCAAGGGCCAGTTCGACCTCTTCTCGATCGACCTCGACAGCCTGGCGATCACCAACCTGACGAACGACGACACCTACGACGGCGCCCCGGTCTACTCGCCGGACGGCAAGAGCGTCGTCTTCGTCTCCTCGGTCGGCAAGGGGTTCAACAAGATCTTCCGCCTCGACCTGGACAACCCCGGCGCGCGCTATCAGCTGACCACCGGCGACACCAACGAGAACGACCCCATCTTCTCGCCGGACGGCAAGCGCATCTACTTCACCTCCGACCGCGAGGGGCCGGAGAACATCTTCAGCCTCGATCTGGCGACCGGCGACCGGCGGCAGTTCACCAACGTCGTCACCGGCGCCTCGATGCCGGCGGTGCTCGCCAGCAAGGACGGCAAGGAGCGGCTGATCTTCAACGGCTACTGGAAGATGGTCTTCTCGCTCTACGACACGGTGACCGACCAGCCGCTGAAGACCATCCCCGCCGCCGAGAAGCCGGCGCCGGAGCCCACCCAGGCGCAGGCGCTCCCCAAGTTCGAGCCCGACATCCAGGTGACGATCGACCCCGCCAACAAGGAGAAGTACGGCGGCTTCAAGTTCTTCCTCGAGGACGCCTCGAGCTTCGTCGGCGTCGACAACACGCAGACCGTCCTCGGCCGCGTCGTCCTCGACTTCTCGGACTACCTGGGCGACAAGCGCATCATCGCCAACCTCTCCGCGGTGGAGAGCTTCTCGGACTTCGACTTCATCTACGCCGACCTCTCGCACCGCCGCAACTGGCAGCTCGAGGTGTTCGACACCCGCACCTACTTCCTCGCCCAGAGCGTCAACGGCTTCATCGAGCGCGACAAGGCCGCCTTCTCGGAGACCGGCGCGGTCGCCTCGATCGTCTACCCCTTCTCCTTCTACAGCCGCGGCGAGATCGGCGCCGGCTACATCCTGCGCAAGATCGACTTCCAGTCCTTCGTCACCGACCTCAAGGGCAACTTCATCCCGGTGATCAATCCGCGCGACGACAACTACCCGATCATCAACGGCGCCCTCACCGGCGACACCGCGGTCTTCGCGCCGTGGGGGGCGATCAGCGGCCACCGCTGGCGCGCCGAGGCCTCCTACGCCCCCGACACCAAGTCGCACGAGCGCGGCACGCTCGCCGCGAGCACCGACGTCGACCTGCGCCAGTACGTCCCCCTCACCCAGCGCAGCAGCTTCGCCTTCCGCCTCTTCCTCGGCGAGGCGAGCGGCAACGCCCCCACCCCGTTCTACTTCGGCGGTCTCGACACCGTCCGCGGCTTCGACTTCCGCTCGCTGGTCGGCGACCGCGCCGGTTTCGCCAACCTGGAGTTCCGCTTCCCGATGATCGACGTCATCGCGACGCCCTTCCTCGGCTTCCAGGGGATCCGCGGCGTGCTCTTCCTCGACGTCGGCGGCGCGTACTTCAAGGACGGCCCGGCCTTCAAGTTCTACGACTCGAACCTCCACAAGCTGCAGGACGGCGTCTCCGCCTACGGTTACGGCATCACCGTCAACCTCTTCGGGCTGGACGTCAACTGGGATCTCGCCAAGCAGTGGGACTTCAAGAACACCAAGGGCGGTTTCCAGACCTCGTTCTGGGTGGGCTCGCGCTTCTGATCGCGGCCTAGTTTTTCCGCCGCAGCCGCACCGCCGGGGCCCGCGCGCGAGCGCGGGCCCTTTCGTTTGCGCCCGCCGTCCGCCGGCGGCGGCGCCGCGCGGTTGTGACATCTGCGCTTAGAGCGGTAGACTCTTACCCAAGTATGCGTCTCAAAGTGCTCGGCGGATTTGGAGGCGAGAGCCTCGAGTGCAGGATGACCTGCCTGCTCATCAACGGCTCGATCGCCCTCGATGCGGGCTCGCTGTCGCAGGTGCTGACCGTCCAGCAGCAGGTGGGAGTCCACTCGATCCTGCTCTCCCACTCCCACATGGACCACACCACCTCGCTGCCGTTCTTCATCGAGAACGTCTACGGCAAGAGCGACCGGCCGATCGACATCTATGCCTCCGAGGCGACGATCTACGCCATCCGCAAGTACCTCTTCAATAACGCCACCTGGCCCGACTTCACCCGCCTGCCGAACCACCTGCTGCCGGCGGTGCGCTTCCACGAGTTCCACAGCGAGCAGCCGCTGACGATCGACGGCGTCACCTTCACACCCATCCCGGTCGACCACTTGGTGCCCACCCACGGCTTCCTCATCGAGCAGGACGGCGCGGCGTTCCTCTGGTCGAGCGACACCGGCCCCACCCAGCGCCTCTGGGAGGTGGCCAACCGCACCCCGAACCTGCAGGCCCTCGCCATCGACACAAGCTTCGAGAATTCTCTCCAGGAGATCGCCGACGTCTCGCTCCACCTGACGCCGCGGACCCTCGAGATCGAGCTCGCCAAGCTGCAGCGCAAGGTGCCCATCCTCCTCCACCACCTGAAGCCCCCCAGCATCGAGCGCATCGTCCGCGAGGTGCGCGAGATGAGGAACCCCGACCTCGAGTTCCTCGAGCAGGGCAAGGAGTACCGCTTCGAGCGGAAGGGCTGAACGCCCGATCGCGCGGCGCTACGCGGGCTTCCTGCCCCTCGCGCAGATCCACCCCTGTCGGGGCTCCTCCAGGAGCTCCACCTCCGCATAGCCGGCCGCCACGAGCAGCTCGCGATGCTCGTCGACGCTGAGGATCGAGACCCGCAGCGGCTTCATCGCCAGCTCGCCCAGCCTGCTGTGACCGCCGCTCCGGTAGGTCTCCGCGATGATGCAGAGCGCGCCGCCGGGTTTCAGCACGCGCAGGATCTCGCGCACGCCGGCGGCCTGATCCGGCCAGTAATAGTGGGTCTCGACCGCCGTGACGAGATCGAAACGGCCTTCGGGGAAGGGTAGGTTCGCCACTGAGGCACGCCTGATCTCGACCTGGCCGGCCGCGATCGCTCGCGCGTTCACCCGCCGCGACATGGCGACGCTCTCGGCGGAGAGGTCGACGCCGTAGACCCGCCCCTCTGAGGCGATGGCGGACAGCTTCTGTATCGTCCTCCCTCCCCCGCAGCCGACGTCCAGGATCCGGAAGCGCTCCTCGATCGCGAGGTGCTGCAATCCCCAGTCGGTCAACCCCGAGTGCGATCGGTTCATCACCCACAGGAACGGCCTGCCGAGCCATCGCGTCGGCTGGCGGACCTGGACGAGGAGCGCCGCGGCGAGGAGCAGTGGAAGGAAGAGGAGGAGGATTGTCATGGCTCGGCCCTCTCGAATGAGGTGACGCCGGACGGCTGAGCCGGGACGGCGGGATTCGGTCGATCGACGGCTTGGGTACCAGGCCCCGGCCCGCGGGCCGGCATGCGGGAAGGCTCTTCCGAGTACATACGCGACTGCCCGGTAATGTTTCGAGCCCTCCGCGTAAAATTTTGCGCCCTCCCGGTGATCGGCCGAGCCTTCCCGGTGATCGGGAAGAGCTTTCACGGTGACCCGGAGGGCTCCCCGGCGGCTTCCGCGGCCTCAGGATCAGGTCTCCCGTCGTTGGACGCTTTCCGCCTGGCTCCCGTAGAGTGGGAGCAAATCCTATTGCCACCGCCGCGCGAGCGGCCCGAGGAGACCTCCGATGCGCTGGACGCCGCCCCTCTTGCTCCTCCTCCTGCTGCTGGCCCCTCTCGCCGCCGCCGCGCAGCCGGCGATCTCGTTCGAGCACCAGGCGGTCGTCGTCAGCGGCGGGACGCCGGGGGGCGAGGTGATCGTGTGGAGCGTCTACCGGGAGCGGGTGGCGGGGATCTCGACGCGGGTCGGGCGGTTTCACCAGCGGGTGGCGGCGGACGCCGGCGGCTCGGCGCGGCTGGACCTCGGGGTCGGCGTGCCGGAGCTGTCGGTCTGGGCGGCGGTCGATCTGACGACCGGGCAGAGCGCGATCGGCACGCCGGGGAGCTTCGCTCTCACCACGATCGATCCCTCGGCGCGGCGGATCGACCGCGCGCTCGGCCGGCTGGCGGTCGACCGGCACAGCCTCGAGCTGCTCCTGGTGCGGCCGGGGGTGGGGAGCTGGCGTCTCGCCATCCACGACGGCGGTCCGGACGACGAGGACGGCGTCTATGACGGCTCGCTCCGCGCCTCGCCCGCGGCGCTGCTGCCGGACGCCAAGAGCGGCGAGGCGCCGCGCCAGTTCCTCAAAGGCGATCTCGTCATCGCCGTCGACCCCACCGACCTGCAGCTCTTCACGCTGCAGATCCCGGACTGACGCCGATGAACGATCGCTCACCGCACGCTCGCGCCGCCGCTCACCTCGCTCCGTTCCCCTTCCCTCGATTCACCTTCGCCGCCGGCCTCGTCCTCCTGGCGCTCGCCGGCGCGGTCGCTCCGCGGCCTGCCGCGGCGCAGGACGATCCGGTCAACCGGGCGCGCGGCCTGTCGGCCAACGCGGCGTACCTGATCGGCGACATCGACGCGGTCAACCTCTACAACGGCAACCTGACCGTGGCGCTGCCGCTCGGCGGCACCTATCCGGTGGGCGGTCCGCTCTCCTACGGCCTCGCTCTGCACTACAACTCGGGGGTGTGGAACCTGGAGACGGGCCCGCCGTGCCATGACACCTCGGCGCCGGTGGACGCCAATCTCGACGTCTTCCACAACGCCGGGATCGGCTGGCGGGTGTCGCTGGGCGAGCTCTATCCGCCGAACGATCCGCCGTACAACGACTCGCCGGGGACCTGGCTCTACGTCAGCGCCGACGGCTCGAAAGCACTCGTTCTTTCCCACCCTGCACAACTTCGAGACCGTCGATCCGAACGTCTTCTACAGCCGCGACGGCACCTATCTGCGCCTGAAACTGCTGGCCAACGGCAGCAAGACGATCGAGCTGCCGAACGGCCTCGTCCACACCTTCGGCGCCGACAACCGGCTGACGCAGATGGCGGCGCTCTACAAGAGCGGCGGGGTGGCGACGGACGTCGTCAACGTCACCTACCTGACGAACGAGTGGGATCTCGCCGACACTCAGGGGCGGGTGCAGCGGGTCTACTTCCGCGCCGCGGCCCCGGGCCTCGGCCAGGTGGACCGCGTGACGGTGACCGCCTTCGGCGGCACCACGGCGACCTACCAGCTCGCCTACGCCGACACCTCGATCGCCCGCCACCGGCAGGACAACGACCTCTGCGACTCGGACACGGTGACGGCGCCGCTGCTGCAGAGCCTGCGGCTCCCCGACGGCTCGCTCGACTCGCTGACCTACGCGCTCGACAACAGCTTCATCAATGGCAACTACCAGGTGCCGGGGACGCTCATCAGCCTGACGCTGCCGACCTTCGGCCGCTTCGACTATGTCTACCAGGCCTACAGCTTCCGTCATCCGGGGAGCGGCACGCCGATGCTCTGGGTGAGCACGTCGGACGGCATCCTCACCAAGACGACGACGGACGTCTCCGGCGCCTCGCTCGGCACCTGGACCTACAGCCAAGCGACGCGGCCGGGCTCGTCGGTCGACGAGCAGCGGCTGCTCGTCACCTCGCCGCTCGGCCACCAGACGTATCACTACTTCAACAGCTGGGGCGGCAACTGGACGGAGGGTCTGCCGTTCAGCCCGGACCTCACCGACTCCTCCGGCACCCACAATCTCTCGACCGAGGCGTATCGGGGCGCCGTCGGCGGGACACTCCTGCGCTCGACCTACCTGCGCTTCACCGACGACTCGGTGAGCGCGGTCAACCACGCCGGGCAGACGGCGTACAACAGCTTCAACGGCCGGGTCGAGTCGCAGCGCACGGTCTACTGGGACGACGGCGGCACCTACGCCGACGTCGACTACTCGGCCTTCGACGGGCTCGGCCACTACCGCGCCTCGGCGACGAGCGGTAGCTTTCCGGGCAACAACGCGCGGACGACGGACGTCGACTACAACCCGGCGCAGGGGACATACCATGTCGATCCGCTGACCAATAACCTCTATCCCGACCACAGCTTCACGATGCTGGCTTCGGCGAGCCCGTGGGTGCTCGAGACGTCGAACTACGCCTGGTCGGCGGAGAGCGGCAATACCGCCTTCACCTCGACCTGCTACGACGGCACGACGGGATTTCTGCTCCGCAAGCGGACCCATCTCGCGAACGGCTCGGCGGCGGGGGCGACGGATCTCCTGGCGGTCTTCGATCCGACGGTGCAGGGCGACGTCGCGATGGAGCGCTACTACGGCGGCGACACGCAGGCCCTGAGCACGGCGGGCAGCCTCTGCCCGCTGGCGCTGCCGGCGTCGCCGGTCTATGAGATCAGCCACGGCTACCAGGGCGGCGTCCTCGCCAGCTCGCGCTATCTCAACCCATCGAACGGGGCGGCGCTCTCCTTCCTCTCGCTCGACCAGACGATCGACACCGGGAGCGGCCTCATCTCGTCGAGCCGCGACACGGCGGGGCAGTCGACGAGCTACGCCTACGACGCGATGGAGCGGGTGACGAGCGCCGCGCCGGCGGGGCTCCTGGCGACGAGCTACGCCTACACGCGGGCCTCGGCGGGGGCCGCCGCGGTGGTCGACGTGACGACCTCCCAGACGCACAACCAGATCCTCTTCGACGGCCTCGGCAGGGTGTGGCGGGAGACCCAGCAGCTGCCGGACTTCTGGAACGTGCGCGAGACGCTCTACGACGGCGCCGGCAACAAGGCGTCGGTCTCCGAGCTGCAGGTCGGCAACCCGGTGCAGAAGACGCAGTACCTCTCCTACGACCCGTTCGGGCGTCCGGCGCTGATCCGGCCGGCGGACTCGACCACCGCCAACGGCTTCGCGCACGACGTCTCGCTCACCTACGCCGGGGTGCGCACGACGACGCGCACGGTGCGGGTGGGGGAGACGCTCGCGGGGACGACGGTCGCCGAGTCGCCGGTGACGACGACCGAGACCTACGACCGGCAGGGGCGCCTGGCGGCGGTGACCGAGCCCTCCGGCGCGGGCGGCGGCAACGTGACGACGACCTACGGCTACGACGTCGGCAACCGTCTGGCGACGGTCTCGACGACCGGCTCGGGGGTCACCCAGACGCGCGCCTTCGCCTACGACAACCGCGGCCTGCTCGACTGGGAGAACCATCCGGAGAAAGGAGCCTCGGGCAACGGCACCGTCTCCTATCTCTCCTACGACGCGCGCGGCCACTCGCACCGCAAGATCGACGGTCCCAACGACCTCATCCTGACCTACGACGCCGCCGAGCGGGTGACCGAGATCGACGAGACCGGCGGCGCCAAGCGGCCGTTGAAGACCTTCGCCTACGCGACGGCCAACGTCGGCAGCGACGCCGCCAACGGCAAGCTGCGCACCGGCTGGCGCTACAACTACCCGCTGCTCGGTGGCACCACCTACACCTCGCTCATCGGACAGACCTACACCTACCAGGGGGTGGGCGGCCGGGTGTCGCAGCGCAGCCTCGCCCACACCTTCAACGGCAGCGCCTCGGAGTCGTTCAACGAGACCTTCTCCTACGACGGCCTCGGCCATCTCGCCTCGACCGGCTACCCGCAGTGCACCTTCGCCGCCTGCAGCGGCGTCGCCGCGACGCCGCGGACGATCACCTACGGCTACACCAAGGGTCTGCTGACCGGCGTGCCCGGCTACACAGCGCAGATCGCCGGCGAGGCGGCGGGGACCGGCATCACCTACGGCGGCAACCTCCTCGTCACCCAGGTGCAGCACGCCAACGGCATGCTCGACCTGCAGGCCGCCGACGCGCACGCCATGGCGCGACCGGCCGCCGTCTCCTCGTCGTCGACCTCCATGGGCCTCGCCTCGTGGTCCTCGGGGAGCTACGTCTACGACGGCGCCGGCAACATCACCCAGATCGGCGGCAGCACCTATCTCTACGACGGGGTGAGCCGGCTCGCCGCGAGCACCCAGTCGCTGGCGTCGAACGGCGTCGGCCCGACGGTCTCGCAGAGCTTCACCTATGACGCCTTCGGCAACCTGCAGTCGACCGCCGGCAGCGGCGGTCTCAACACGCCGACGAGCTCGACGACCAACCGGCTGACCGGCGCCGGCACGTCCTACGACGCCGCCGGCAACCTGACCGCCTGGAACGGCGCCACCTACGAGTACGACGCCTTCGACCAGATGAAGCACTACGTGTCGGGCACCGAGGAGTGGCTCTACATATACGACGCGGACGACGAGCGCGCCTGGTCCTTCAAGCCGGGCGTCGCGGGCACGAGCGTCCGCTTCGACCGCTGGACCCTCCGCGACCTCGGCGGCAAGGCTCTGCGCACCTACGAGGCGTCGGGGTACAACTGGACCGGCAGCTGGGCCGAGGACGACATCTACCGCGACGGCCTCCTCTTGGCCGCCGAGACCCCCACCGGCCCCCGCCACTTTCACCTCGACCACCTGGGAACCCCCCGCCTGATCACCGACGGCACGGGCACCCAGCTCGCGTACCACGTCTACTACCCCTACGGCACCGAAGCCACCGCCTTCAACCAGGACGCCGAGCGGCTGAAGTTCACCGGCCACGAGAGAGACCTGGCGAGCCCCGGCGGCGCGGGCGATGACCTCGACTACATGCACGCGCGGCACGAGAGCCCGGTGACGGGAAGGTTCTTGAGCGTGGATCCGGTCGACGATCCGAAGAAAGCAATCCCTTCGCCCCAGCTCTGGAATCACTACGCCTACGTGACGGCAAACCCGTTGAAGTACACCGATCCGTCAGGCAAATGCATCGAAGACCTCTGCATCGGCGAAGCGATCGTCGCTCTCGCGGTCGTTGAATCACCCGCGGGCCAAGCGGCGATCGAGGAGGGGGAGGCCAGCGTGGCTGCAGCTGCGGAGGCGGTGGGCACCACCGTCTCGGAGGAAAGCCAGGCGGCGCTCACCGCCACGGAGAGGAGCCTCAACAGTATCAACCTTGGTCGGATCGGCGAGCGGGCGTTGGGCATTTTCAATGAAGCAAAGGAGAAGATCGACTCGTTGACAGGCACGGCTAAATTTCGGGTACCGGACCTGCTTGACAAAGCGGGGCGCCAACTCATCGACTCCAAGAACGTAGCTCGACTTTCAATGTCTGACCAGCTGCGTGATTATCTTGCCTTTGCGCAGCAGAAAGGCTACCAGGTGATCATTCAAATTCGCCCAGGCGACGAGACTCATCTTTCCAAGACTCTAAAGGCATTTGTGGATTCAGGACTGATTCGGGTAACCTACCTAAGCCGATGAGCCTTGGAGAAGAAGACTCGCGTGTTGTCGCAGCTATTCGTGAACATGGGATCTCTATCTCATCGGTTTGGGACCTCGTCCATACGAGAGAGAGATACCCAGAGGCCATCCCAACACTGATTCGTATGCTGCCTGAGATAAAGGACCCCGATGTCAAAGAAGGCATAGTACGAGCGTTGAGCGTCAAGGAGGCAGCGGCAATTGCCACAGCACCCTTGATTACAGAGTTCAAGCATCTTTTGGGTGATGACTCGCCGGATACGGTTAGCCTCCGGTGGGCAATTGCCAACGCTCTCACTGTGGTTGCCACGAGAGACTCGGCCGAGGACCTCATCGACTTGTTGGGCCGCCCTGGCGGCGGAAGCGCCCGTAAGATGCTCGCGCTGGCGCTCGGCAAGCTCAAAGCTCAGAAGGCGGTCCCTTTGCTCATTGAGCTGCTTGAGGACGATGAGGTGGTGGGCCATGCGGTTTCCGCCCTCGGCACGCTCAAGGCACATGAAGCACGGCCTTACCTGGTGAAGCTCGTGACCCACCCGCGAACGTGGGTCCGGAATGAGGCAAAGAAAGCGATTCTCAAAATCGACGGTAAGCCCGTGACTCGGCGAGCGCAGATGCGGATCAACTGAAGTAGACAGCACCAACGGCATGCTCGACCTGCAGGCCGCCGATCCGCAGAGCTTCACCTACGACGCCTTCGGCAACCTGCAGTCGACCGCCGGCAGCGGCTGACCGGCGCCGGCACGGCCTACGACGCCGCCGGCAACCTGACCGCCTGGAACGGCGCCACCTACGAGTACGACGCCTTCGACCAGATGAAGCACTACGTGTCGGGCACTGAGGAGTGGCTCTACATGTACGACGCCGACGACGAGCGCGCCTGGTCTTTCAAGCCCGGCGTCGCCGGCACGAGCGTCCGCTTCGACCGCTGGACCCTCCGCGACCTCGGCGGCAAGGCTCTGCGCACCTACGAGGCGTCGGGTTACAACTGGACCGGCAGCTGGGCCGAGGACGACATCTACCGCGACGGCCTCCTCTTCGCCGCCGAGACCCCCACCGGCCCCCGCCACTTTCACCTCGACCACCTGGGAACCCCCCGCCTCATCACCGACGGCATGGGCACCCAGCTCGCCTACCACGTCTACTACCCCTACGGCACCGAAGCCACCGCCTTCAACCAGGGCGCCGAGAGGCTGAAGTTCACCGGCCACGAGAGAGATCTCGCCAGCCCCGGCGGCCCGGGCGACGACCTGGACTACATGCACGCGCGGCACGAGAGCCCGGTGACGGGAAGGTTCTTGAGCGTGGATACCCTGGCAGGGAGCGCCAGCCTTCCTCAGACCTGGAACCGCTATCTCTACGCCGGCGACAACCCTCTCCGCTATCTGGATCCGAACGGCCAGGAAAAAGAAGAGCCAGGCCTCTTTCAGCAGCTCAAGCAGCTTTTCTTGGGCGCCCTCAACAAGATGTTCCCACCGGCGCCAGTGAAGGTTGATCCCAACGCTCAGGCGCTGGCAGACGACGGAGAGATCAGTCAGGCGCAGGCGGTTAGGATGAGCCCTGGTGCCGAACCCAATCTGGTCCAGAAGGGGCTCATCGAAAGCAGCTCCACGCTCGCCGCCGGCGCGACCTATATGGGTATTCAGGTCGGCGCCACGAAGGCCTTCGATACGGTTGTAGGGTTGCTCCGGCCAGGAGGCCAGTTGCTTGGCGAAGCTGGGTCAAGTAGCCGGATTCGGTTCCTCGGTGGTGGAAAGGAAGCGGCCTCTCAGCTCTTTGAAGCGCTAACAGCTGAGGGTAAGCTCGTGTTGGAGAAGCCTGGCCTCAGAGTCTTCGACGTGCCAGGAGTCGGACGCTTTGTCTATCGCTTGAGCAGCTCAACGCCGGGAGTCGAAGCGACAATCGACGTCACAATTCAGGGCGTGAAGGTCGACAAGCTTAAATTCTTCAAGCAGCTACCGTACTTGACGCCCTAGAAGATGACGATGCGCGAGACGATCAAAAGCAATATTGTTGCCGAGGGCGCAGAGGATTTTGTCGGTTTCTGGGAGGTTCTAGCCCAGGTGCGGGACCTGCTCGGCGTTTCTGATCCTGCCGCGGCTAAGGAGGAAACGCTAGGTATCGTGCGCGATCTACTAGAGTCAGATCTGATCGTGCCGGGCTTTCCTATCGATCTCGGCCCGGAGTTCGCGTCGTGGAAGATGCCGGTCGATGAGGCCATATCGTGGATGAGAAGAGAGTGGGATCAGCTCAAGGAAGACCCCTTTACCGGCGACATCTGTTGGTTCATTGCGACGGACCATGGCAAAGACTGGTTGAAGGCACATCGACTGCCTGGGTAGCCTTCTGTCGACGGCCGTCTAGCGAGGAGTCAGTGCGACAGCGAGCTACGCGGCCCCGAGGTGACGACGGCGCGTAGCTCAAGGTGGTCGTTTGCCGGGAGTGGCCCCGGCCGCCCGGCGGCCCTGTGATACCCTTTCGGGGCGGTGGCTCCCCCCTGGCGACAAGCGATCCGCAGAGCTCGCGTTCCTCTCGAAGTGTGGCGTCAAGGGCTGCTGTTCGGGGCTCCCGAGCCCCTCGCCGAGCCGGTTGAGCTGCCGGTCGAGAGCGCTCCTCCCACCGACGCCGCTGCTCCTCTCCTGACTTTCGATCCAGACTTCTCCGCCGCGCCGCGGCCGGTCTTGCTCGCCCCGGCGCCGCTCGACGCTGCGGAGCCGACCCGCCCGCCGCTGCGCGTCGTCGTCCTCGGCTCCGGCAGCGGCGGCAATGCGGTGGTGGTCGAGTCGGGGAGCGAGGGGGCGCGGCGGCGCATCCTCCTCGACGCCGGCTTCTCGTGCCGCGAGATCGAGCTCCGCATGAAGCTCGCCGGCATCGATCCGCGGACGATCGAGGCGCTCGTCCTCACCCATGAGCACATCGACCACTGCCGGGGGGCGGAGCGCTTCGCCCGCCGCCATCGGCTGCCGGTCTATGCCACGGCGGGGACGCTCGAGGGCTGCACGCTCTCGGAGGAGACCGCAGCGCGGGCGGTGGTCCTCCGCTCGGGCGAGGTCCGCGAGGTGGCCGGCTTCGCGGTCGAGCCGTTCGCGCTCCCCCACGACGCCCGCGAGCCGATCGGCCTCGTCGTCGAGGACGGCCTCGGGCGGCGGCTGGGGCTCGCCGCCGACTTGGGCGTGCGCACCCGCCTCGCCTGGGGACGCATGCGCGACCTCGACCTGCTGCTCCTGGAGACCAACCACGACCTCGACATGCTGCGCAACGGCCCCTATCCCTGGCCCTTGAAGCAACGGGTCGCCGGCCGGCACGGGCATCTCTCCAACCGCGACGCCGCCGACGGCCTCCCCGAGCTCCTCTCGGAACGGCTCCGCTGGGTGGTCCTCTACCACCTGTCGCGCACCAACAATCTCCCCGCCCTCGCCGCCGCGGCGGTCGGCGAGGCGCTGGCGCGCGAGGGCTGCCCGGCGCTCTTCGTGCTCTCCGAGCAGTTCCAACCCACCCCCTGGCTGGAGGTACCCTAGGTGAAGGCACGAGTGACGGTCTATCCGCGGCGCGAGATCCTCGACCCGCAGGGCAAGGCGATCCGCAACGCCCTCGAGCGGGTCGGCTTCGCCGGCGTCGAGGACGTCCGCGCCGGCAAGAGCTTCGAGATCCAGCTGGCGACCACCGACCCGGCGGCCGCCGACGCCGAGCTCAAGCGGATGTGCGAGAAGCTCCTCGCCAACACGGTGGTCGAGGACTACTCGGTGGAGATCCTCGCCGGCGAGGCGCCGCGATGAAGTGCGGCGTCGTCGTCTTCCCCGGCAGCAACTGCGACCACGACGTCTACCACGTCCTGAAGCACGTCCTCGAGCAGGACGTCACCTTCCTCTGGCACGAGGACGACAACCTGAAGGGCTCCGAGCTGGTGATCCTCCCCGGCGGCTTCGCCTACGGCGACTACCTGCGCGCCGGCGCCTTGGCCGCCCTCTCGCCGGTGGTCGGCGCCGTCCGCCGCCACGCCGAGGCCGGCGGGTTGGTGCTGGGGATCTGCAACGGCTTCCAGGTGCTGCTCGAGGCGAAGCTGCTGCCGGGGGCGATGCGCAAGAACCGCGACCGCCGCTTCCAGTGCCGCGACGTCTATCTCAGGGTGGAGAGGAACGATCTCCCCTTCACCCGCAAGCTCGCCGCCGGCCAGGTGCTGCGCATGCCGATCGCCCACGGCGAGGGCAACTACGAGGACTCGAGCGAGGCTCTCGATCGCCTCGAGGCCGCCGGCCAGGTGGTCTTCCGCTACGTCTCGCCGAGCGGCGAGGCCGACGACGCCTGGAACTGGAACGGCTCGGCGCGGGCGATCGCCGGCGTCGCCAACGCCGCCGGCAACGTCCTCGGCATGATGCCCCACCCCGAGCGCTCGGCCGAGGCGATCCTCGGCAACACCGACGGCCTGGCGGTCTTCGCCAGCGCCGTCGCGGCGGGCGCCCGCCGCTTCTCCGCCACCGCGGCGAGCGCCGCGGCCGGGGGGCGGCGGTGACCTCGACGCTCGCCAAGGGCAGCGCCGAGCCCACCGTCTCGCCCGAGCTGGCGCGCTCCCACGGCCTCTCCGAAGAGGAGTATGCGCGCCTGCGCCAGATCCTCGGCCGCGAGCCTTCCTATACAGAGCTGGGGATCACCTCGGCGCTGTGGTCCGAGCACTGCTCGTACAAGTCCTCGAAGATCTACCTCCGCGAGTTCCCCACCGAGGGCCCGGCCGTCCTCCAGGGGCCGGGCGAGAACGCCGGCGTCGTCGACATCGGCTTCGGCTGGGTGGCGGCGTTCAAGATGGAGTCGCACAACCACCCGAGCTTCATCGAGCCCTACCAGGGGTCGATGACCGGCGTCGGCGGCATCCTCCGCGACGTCTTCACCATGGGCGCGCGGCCGATCGCCTGCATGGACTCGCTGCGCTTCGGCGACGTCGACGCGCCGCGCATGCGGAGCCTGATCGACGGCGTCGTGCGCGGCATCGGCGACTACGGCAACTGCGTCGGCATCCCGACGGTGGGCGGCGAGACCGGCTTCCACCCCTGCTACAACGGCAACATCCTGGTCAACGCCTTCGCCCTCGGCATCGCCCGCCGCGACCGCATCTTCACCGCCCGCGCGACAGGCGCCGGCAACCCGATCCTCTACGCCGGCAGCCGCACTGGGCGCGACGGCATCCACGGCGCCACCATGGCCTCCGAGGCCTTCGACGCCGAGAGCGAGGCGAAGCGGCCGACGGTGCAGGTGGGCGACCCCTTCACCGAGAAGATCCTCCTCGAGGCCTGCCTCGACGCCATGCGGACGGGGGCGATCGTCGCCATTCAGGACATGGGGGCGGCGGGCCTCACCAGCTCGGGCTTCGAGATGGCGGGGCGCGGCCACACCGGCGTCCGCCTCGACCTCGACCGCGTGCCGCTGCGCGAGAGCGGCCTCTCCGGCTACGAGATCATGCTCTCCGAGTCGCAGGAGCGGATGGTGATCGTCGCCAAGCGCGGGCGCGAGGAGGAGGTCGCCAAGGTCTTCCGCCGCTGGGGCGTCGAGGTGGCGACGATCGGCGAGGTCACCGCCAGCGGCCGCGCCGTCGTCCTGCGCCACGGCGCGGTGGTGGCCGACATGCCGATCGCCCCGCTGACCGACCAGGCGCCGGTCTACGAGCGGCCGCTGGCGCCGCCCGCCGATCTCGCCCGCCGCCAGCAGGCGCCCGAGGTGCCGGCGCCGAGCGATCGCGACGGCGGCACGGCGGGAGCGCTCCGCCGCCTCCTCGCCACTCCGGAGCTGGCGAGCAAGGAGTGGATCTGGCGCCAGTACGACCACACCGTGCGCACCAACACGGTGACCGGACCGGGCGGCGACGCCGCCGTTCTCCTGCTCAAAGGGACCCCGGCCGGGCTCGCCATGACCTCCGACGTCAACCCGGTCTACTGCTCGCTCGACCCGCGGCGCGGCGGCGCCCAGGCGGTCGCCGAGGCGGTGCGCAACCTCGCCTGCACCGGCGCCGAGCCGGTCGGCTTGACCGACTGCCTCAACTTCGGCAACCCCGAGCGGCCGGAGATCATGTGGCAGTTCCGCGAGGCCATCCGCGGCATGTCCGACGCCTGCCGGGCGCTCGCCGTGCCGGTCATCTCGGGCAACGTCTCCTTCTACAACGAGACCGAGGGACGCTCGATCCACCCGACGCCGACGGTCGCCGTGGTGGGGGTGATCCCCAACCTCGCCAACACCCCGGACTCCGCCTTCGTCGCCGCCGGCGACCGCATCGTCCTCCTCGGCCGCGACGGCGGCGAGTTCGGCGGCTCGGCCTACCTCCGCCTCCTCCACGGCATCGAGCAGGGGCTGCCGCCGGCGGTCGACCTCGAGGCCGAGCGGCGCCTCGCCGGCCTGCTGCGCCGGCTCGCCCGCGCCGGCCTCGTGCACACCGCCCACGACCTCGCCGAGGGCGGCCTCGCCGTGGCGCTCGCCGAGGCCTGTTTCGCGCGGCGGATGGGAGCGGTCGTCCGCGTGCCGCTCGCCGGCGCCGACCTCTTCTCGGAGACCCAGGCGCGGGCGATCGTCGCGCTGCGCCCGGCGTCGCTCGACGAGGTGCTGCGCGCCGCGGAGGAGGCCGAGGTCCCGGCGCTCGAGATCGGCAGCGTCGGCGGCGAGGAGCTGGTCATCGAGAGCGGCGAAGGCGAGAACGGCCGTGCCGCGAAGCGCCGCGGCGGCGACGCCCTGCGGGCCTCCGTCGCCGAGCTGCACGAGATCTGGTCGACGGCGCTGCCGCGGGCCCTCGACCTGTGAGAATTTCGCAGGCCCCGCCGGCGTTGGGTCGAGTGCGGGAGAGGTACCTGTCATTCTGAGCGCAGCGAAGAATCTGGGGGCCGGGCAACGCCTGTGCCGGCTCTCCACCGCCGAGATCCTTCGCTCCGCTCAGGATGACAGCACGAGAGGGCGTGGAGACACGTCCGGTTTCGTTGCTGGATCGGGCGACCCCTAAACGACCGTACGCTGAGACTCGACTATGTGCGGCATCTTCGGCATCGACGGCTGCGACGACGCGGCGAACCTGACCTACCTCGGCCTCTACGCCCTCCAGCACCGCGGGCAGGAGAGCGCCGGGATCGTCTCCTGGGACGGCAAGCAGCTGCACGCCGAGCGCGGCATGGGCCACGTCTCGGACGTCTTCCGCGAGAAGGCGATCGCCCGCCTCCCCGGCCGCCGGGCGCTCGGCCACACCCGCTACTCGACCGCCGGCACCAGCGTCATCGCCAACGCGCAGCCGATCGTCGTCAAGACCTCGATGGGGCCGCTCGCCCTGGTGCACAACGGCAACCTCACGAACGCCGTCGAGATCCGCCAGCGGCTGGAGCGCGAGGGGTCGATCTTCCAGACCACCAGCGACACCGAGGTCATCCTCCACCTGATGGCGCGCCAGCCGCGCGAGGACATCGCCGAGTCGTTCATGCTGGCGCTCGAGGAGGTGCGCGGCGCCTACTCGCTCCTCCTCATCACCGATCAGGCGCTGATCGCGGCGCGCGATCCCTACGGCTTCCGCCCGCTCGCCCTGGGCGATGCCGCCGGCTGCGCCGCCTTCGCTTCGGAGAGCTGCGCCTTCGACCTCCTCGAGGCGCGCCTGGTGCGCGAGCTCGAGCCGGGCGAGGTGGTGGTCTCCCGCGGCGGCGGCATCGAGGCGATCCAGAGCTTCCACCTCTCGACCCATCCGCAGCCGACGCGCTGCATCTTCGAGCACGTCTATTTCGCCCGCCCCGACAGCCGCCTCTTCGGCGACTCGGTCGCCCAGTCGCGCCTGGCGATGGGAGCGCGCCTGGCGCGCGAGGCGCCCGCCGTCGCCGACGTCGTCGTGCCGGTGCCGGACAGCGGCCTCTTCGCGGCGCTCGGCTACAGCCGCGAGTCCGGCCTGCCCCTCGAGTTCGGGCTGATCCGCAACCACTACGTCGGGCGCACCTTCATCGAGCCCAAGCAGTCGATCCGCAACTTTGGCGTCAAGGTCAAGCTCAACCCGGTGAGCGAGCTGATCGGCGGCAAGCGGGTCGTCCTCGTCGACGACTCGATCGTCCGCGGCACCACCTCGCGGAAGATCGTCCGCATGATGAAGGAGTCGGGCGCCGCCGAGGTCCACCTGCGCATCTCGGCGCCGCCCACTGCATGGCCCTGCCACTACGGCATCGACACCCCGCACCGCGACGAGCTGATCGCCGCCAGCCAGGACGTCGAGGGCATCCGCCGCTTCGTCGAGGCCGACAGCCTGGCCTACCTCTCGCTCGACGGCCTCCTCGCCGCGGTCAACGGCCCGCGGGAGAGCTACTGCACCGCCTGCTGGACCGGCGACTACCGCGTCCCCATCACCACCGAAGACCGCCGCCAGGCCGAGCTCTTCCCCATCCGGGTCGAAGACCGCGAGTAGGGGCAGGCGCCGGCGCGCTCAAGCCTGGACGACCGTTGCTCGACTCCGAAGCCCTCGCCGTCCGGCGCTACCTGCTCGATCTCCAGGATCGCCTCTGTGCGGCGTTCGAGGAGATCGAGGGTGGGGCGCGGTTCCAGGAGGACGCGTGGGAGCGGCCGGAGGGGGGCGGCGGGCGGTCGCGGGTTCTCGCGGGGGGCGGGGTTCTCGAGCAGGCGGGGGTGGGGTTCTCGCGGGTGTTCGGCGCCAGCCTGCCGGCGGCGGCGACGCTCCACCGACCGGAGCTCGCCGGCCGGCCGTTCGAGGCGATCGGCGTCTCCGTCGTCGTCCATCCGCGCAACCCCTACGTCCCCACCAGCCACATGAACATCCGCATGTTCCGCGCCGGCGAGGAGGGCTGCGAGGCCGACACCGCGGAGCCCGTCTGGTGGTTCGGCGGCGGCTACGACCTCACCCCCTATTACGGCTTTGAGGAGGACGCGGTCCACTGGCACCGCACCGCGCGGAGCGCCTGCGCACCCTTCGGCGACGACGTCTACCCGCGCTTCAAAGCCTGGTGCGACCGCTACTTCTACCTCCGCCACCGCGACGAGCCGCGCGGCATCGGCGGCCTCTTCTTCGACGACCTGAACGAGTGGGGGGTCGAGCGCTCGTTCGCCTTCCTGCGCGCGGTGGGCGACAGCTTCCTCGACGCCTACCTGCCGATCGTCCGCCGCCGGAAGGACCTCCCGCACGGCGAGCGCGAGCGCGATTTCCAGCTCTACCGCCGCGGCCGCTACGTTGAGTTCAACCTCCTCTGGGACCGCGGCACCCTCTTCGGCATCCAGTCCGGCGGCCGCACCGAGTCGATCCTCATGTCGCTGCCGCCCGAGGTCCGCTGGCGCTACGGCTGGCACCCCGAGCCGGGCTCGCCCGAGGCGAGGCTCTACGAGGAGTTCCTGCGGCCGAAGGACTGGCTGGAGCCCTGAGCCGGCGCGCTCAGGCGCCGGGCTCCCACACGGCGACGTCGGCGAGCGGCTTCCTCTCGATGTCCGGCACCTCGGCGTCCGCCGCCGGGTAGCCGACCGGGAAGAGGATGAAGGGGCGCTCGTTCTCCGGCCGGTGGAGGATCCTGCTGAGAAATCCCATCGGGCTCGGGGTGTGGGTGAGGGTCGCGAGCCCCATGTGGTGGAGGGCGGCGATGAAGAGGCCGCAGGCGATGCCGACGCTCTCCTTCGGGTAGTAGCTCTTCCGCCGCGCGCCGTCGCCTCCGACGCTCCAGACCTCCTCGAAGACCACCACCAGCCAGGGCGCGATCTCGAGGAACGGCTTCTCCCACGAGGTGCCGAGCGGCGCCAGCGCCTGGCGCCAGTCCGCCGGCATCCGCCCCTCGACGTACATCGTGTGCTCCTCGGCCTCGGCGGCCTCGCGGATGGTGCGCTTCAGCGCCGGGTCGGAGACGGCGACGAAGCGCCAGGGCTGGCGGTGGGCGCCGGACGGCGCCGTCGAGGCGGTGGCGATGGCGAGCTCGATCAGCTCGCGCGGCACCGCGTCCGGCGCGAAGTGCCGCACGCTCCGCCGCCCGTCCATCTCGCGGTGGAAGGCGCGCGCCCGCGCCAGCATCTCGGGCTCCGGCAGGCGGGTCGGGCGGTAGGGTCGGAAGCGCGGGGTGTCCGCCGCGGACGCGGAGCTCGGCGGAGGCGGAACGGGCGGGGCGGCAGGAGCACCGCCGGCGGGCCGGCGGCTCACCCCGCGAGCTCGGCGGCACACTGGCGCACGAGGTCCCACAGCGCTTCGATGTGCCGGCGCTCGGTGCGCAGGTTGCCGATCGCCACGCGCAGGACGTAGCGGCCGCGGAGAGCGGTGTGCGAGAGGAGGAACGGCCCGCGGGCGTTGACCGCCGCGAGGAGCCGCTCGTTGAAGCGGTCCTCGCGCTCGGCGGCCACGGCGCCGCCGGCCTCGGAGTCCTTGGCGGAATCCATCGCGGCATCCGGTACCGCGCGGAAGCAGACGGTCGAAAAGGGGGTCGGCGCGGCGAGCTCGAAGCCGGGGGCGGCGGCGATCGACTCCGCCAGCCAGCGGGCGAGGGCGCAGTGCTCGCGGATGCGCTCGCGGAGGCCCTCGACGCCAAAGGCGCGGATCACCATCCAGAGCTTCAAGGCGCGGAAGCGGCGGCCGAGCTGGACGCCGAGGTCCATCAGGTTGGTGACCCCGGCCTCGGGCGTCCTGAGGTACTCGGGGACGAGCGAGAAGGCGCTCTTCAGCTGCTCCTGGTCGCGCACGAAGAGGACCGAGCAGTCGACCGGCGTGAACAACCACTTGTGCGGGTTGACGACGAGCGAGTCGCCGCGCTCGATCCCCGCCATCTGCGCCCGGTGCTCCGGGCAGATCGCCGCGCTCCCCGCGTAGGCGGCGTCGACGTGGAGCCAGAGGCCTTCGTCGCGGCAGAGGTCGGCGATCGCCGCCACCGGATCGATCGATGTGGTGGAGGTCGATCCCACCGTCGCCACCACCGCCATCGGCAGCACCCCCGCGGCGCGGTCGCGGCGGATCGCCGCGGCGAGGGCGGGGACGGAGAGGCGGAACTCGGGGTCGGTCTCGATGCGGCGCACGCTCTCGGCGCCGAGGCCGAGGAGGATGGCGCTCTTGTCGATCGAGGAGTGCGCCTGATCGGAGGCGTAGATGGCGAGCGGCGGCACCTCGGGACGGCCGGCGAGGCCCCGCCCGCGGACGTCGAGCGGCAGGCGGTGGCGGGCGGCGGCGAGCGCCACCAGGCTGGAGATCGAGGCGGTGTCGTTGATGTGGCCGGCGAAGCCCTCCGGCAGGTCCATCATCTGCCGCAGCCAGTCGCACACCCGCTCCTCGAGCTCGGTGGCGGCAGGCGACGTGCGCCAGAGCATGGCGTTGACGTTCAAGCCGGCGGCGAGCATCTCGCCGAGGATGCCGGGGCCGGAGCCGGTGATGCCGAAGTAGGCGAGGAAGCCGGGGTGGTTCCAGTGGGTGACGTTCGGCTCGATGAGCGAGCGATAGTCGTCGAGGATGGCGTCGATCGCCTCCGGCGCCTGGGGAGCAGACGCCGGCAGCTGTCGCCTGACGTCGCCGGGCGCCACGCGGGGCAGCACCGGGTAGTCGCCCACCGATTCGAGGTAGTCGGCCACCAGGTCGGCGGCGCGGTGCATGGCGCGCCGGAACTCGTCGGGGGGCAGATCGCCGGGCATGGGTGGGGGCGGAGGGGGGCTCGCGCGGGGCGGAGGGTGGGGCGCCGCAGTGCAGACCGGGGATCGAGGGGCGGGGGCGGAGAGCGGGACGGCGCCGGGCGCCGTCCCGCCATGCGCGATCCGCCTACTTCGAGCTGGCGCTCTTCGCCATCGGGTGCTTGAGCTCGTCGTCGATCACCTTCGAGATGTCGTCGACGGGCACCGCGCCGTTGATGAAGCGGCCGTTGACGAACATCGCCGGGGTGCCCTGGACGCCGGCCGCGGAGCCGGCCGCCATGTCGGCCTGGATGTCCTTGGTGTGCTTGTCGGCGTCGAGGCAGGCGTCGAAGGTCTGGCTGTTCAGGCCGATCGTCTTCGCCTTCGCCTTGAGGCCCTCGGGCGTCAGGCCGCTCTGGTCGTTGAACATCGCGTCGTGCATCTGCCAGAACTTGCCCTGGTCGTTGGCGCAGAGGGCCGCCTCGGCCGCCTTCTGGGCGTTCTGGTGCATGGCGAGCGGGAACTGGCGGAAGACGATGCGCACCTTGTCGCCGTACTTCGCCTTGACCTGCTCGATCTCGGGCTTCAGGCGCGAGCAGAACGGGCACTGGAAGTCGGAGAACTCGACGATGGTGACCGGCGCCGAGGTCGGGCCCTGCGCCGGGAAGCCGGCGCTCTCGACCGGGATGCGGATCGGGTCGAGGCGATAGTCGACCTTGTACTTCGCCTCCAGGCTGTCGAAGAACTTCGTGCGCACCGAGGCCTGCTGCTGCTGCTCGAGGTACTGCTTGATGCGCGGCGCCACTTGCTCCTTGGTCATCGTCGGCGGGATCTGCGCCTTGTTGTCGGTGTAGAACTTGTCGACGTCGGCGTCAGTGACCGCGGCGCCCTTGGTGCCGTCGGCGAGGAGCTGGTCCTTGGAGACGCCCTTGGCCTTGGCCTCGGCCTCGAGCAGGCTGTCCTGGACCATCGTCTTCAGCTTGCTGTCGATGAGGTCGTGCTGATTCTGCTGGTACTGCCGCTCGAGGGCCTGGAAATCGGAGGCGTTGGCGGCGATGACGTCGCCCTCGGTGATCGACTTACCGTTGACGACCGCGAGCACCTTGGCCGGATCGGACTTCCCCATCTTGCCGTCCTGCGCGGAGCAGGCGGGCAGCCAGACTCCCAGCGCCAGGACGATGAACAGGGCGCCGAAGATGACGCCTCTCGGACCCGTCCCCTTGCTTTCGACTGCACTCATAGTGACTCCTTTTCTTGTCGCTTGACCGAATCGCTCGGTTCGAAGGTTTTCTCGACGCCGCCGCCGCAAAACCGGGGGCGCATTTTAGCACGGGCAGAGGACCGGCCCCAACGGCCGCCGGGCGCGGGCACTGGCTTCGTTTGGTCTCCTGCGGGCGGCCGCCTTCGGCCCCCACCCGCCCTTCACGTCCTTCCAGGCGACCGTCCTCGGAACCAAACGAAGCCTGTGCCCGAGCTCGCCGACATCACTTGACTACGCGGCGAAATGCCGCGCGACGAGCCCCTCGAGGATGCGCTCAGCACCGATGCCGCGCAGCCGCATCGCCGGCGCCCCCAGCAGATCCTCGGCGAGCGCCAGCCCGCGTGCCGCGCCCCCCGGCGTCTCGCCGAGGCTCGCGAGGCCGGCGAGCACCGCCGCCGCTGCGTTCGCCCACGGCCGGCCGGCGCGCGGGTCGTCGAACTTCTGGCCCGCGGCGAGCGCTTCGGCAGCTGCCAACAGATATACGGCCGAGCGGGTCCTGGCGTACTCGCCGACCGCCGCCGCGAAGCGCCGGGCGAGCGGCTCGACCGCCGCCGCGTCGACCGCCACGGCCGGCCCCAGGTAGACGGCGAGCGAGCGGCTGCGGAGCGTCGGCAGGAGGTCGCGGGCGGAGGGGGCGAGGAGGAGGAAGTTGCGCGGCGAGGTGAGGTGCGGCTCCTCGAGCGCCTTGAGGAGCGCGTTGGCCGCCTCCGGCGACAGGGTCTCGGCGTTGGCGATGACGAAGACCTGGCCGCGCGCCTCGAACGGCGACACCTGCGCCGCCCGCAGCAGCTCGCGGGTCGCCTCGACCGAGGTCGCGGTCTTCAGATCGCGCTCGAGCACCTGGAGGTCGGGATGGAAGGCGGCCTCGGCGCCGCCCTCGGGCCAGGCGATGCGCCGGCAGTGGCGGCAGATGCCGCACGGCCGCTCGGCCGGCTCGGAGTCGCAGAGGAGGATCTGCGCCAGGCGGATCGCCGCGGCGCGCCGCGCCGGCTCGTCGCCGCCGTGGAGGATGACCGCGGGATAGAGCTCGCCGCGGCGGGCGAGGTCCTCCGCCGCCGCGGAGCTCACGCCGGGACCTCGCCCTCCGGCAGCGGCGCGGCGCCCCGCTCGTGGGGAACCGGCTCGACGAGCCCGAGGCCGAAGATGCCGGCGAGCGCCGCCTCGACCTGGGCGGCGGTCTCCGCCGGGCTCCGCGACGAATCGACCAGCCGGAAGCGGCCGGGATCGGCGGCGGCGAGGGTGTGGAAGCCGTCGCGCACGCGGCCGTAGAAGGCGAGGTCCTCGGCGTCCAACCGATCGGTTCCCCCGCGCTGGCGGCGCCGCGGCGAGTGGCAGCGGGCGCGGGCGAGCTCGGCCGGGAGGTCGAAGAGGAGCGTGCGGTCGGGCCGCCGGCCGCCGGTCGCCTGGGCGTCGATCTCGGCGATGCGCTGGCGCGAGACACCGCGGCCGTAGCCCTGGTAGGCGAGGGTCGAATCGGTGAAGCGGTCGCAGAGGACGTGGACGCCGGCGGCGAGCGCCGGCTCGATCACCTCGAGGAGGTGCTGGCGCCGGCTGGCGAAGACGAGGAGCATCTCGACGACGCCGTCCATCGTGCCCCACCGTGCGTCGAGGAAGACCTGGCGGATGGCGTCGCCGAGCGGCGTCCCGCCGGGCTCGTGGGTCGTCAGGCAGGCGAGGCCGCGCTCGCGGAGCCAGGCCGCGGCGCGCTGCAGGTGGGTCGACTTGCCGCTGCCGTCGAGGCCCTCGAAGGTGATGAAGAGGCCGGCCATCGGCGGCCAAAATAGCATGAGGCGGCCGCCCGGCCCTTGCGGACAGCCTTCCGCGGAACCAGACCGAGCCGGCACCGAAGGGTGCCGCGGATTTGACAGCGCGGGCCTCCCAGGGGAGGATGGAAGGGCTGTAACGGCTCACCTGGAGGCGCACGGAGAGGATGCGGCCGGAGATTTGCATGCCTCTCGCGTGCCTGAGCTGTGGCCGTCCTTACCAAATCCATTCAAAGCGGAGGAAGACGATGCCCGAAAAAAAGGCGCGAGGTGGTCAAGCGAACGCCAGCTTCATGAAGCCGGTCCAGCCCGATGCCGCGCTGTCCGCGGTGGTGGGCTCTGAGCCCAAGCCGCGCACCGAGATCACCAAGAAGATCTGGGACTACATCAAGGCGCACAACCTGCAGGACCCCGCCAACAAGCGCATGATCGTGGCCGACGAGAAGCTGAAGGCGGTCTTCGGCGGCAAGGCCGAAGTCAGCATGTTCGAGATGACCAAGCTGGTCAACGGCCATCTGAAATAAAGCTCGCGCAGGACGTCGCGCTCGCCGCCGCCCGGCGAGCTCTCCATCCCGGTCGCGGCGGTCGGCCAGGCGCGGCCGGCCGCCGAGCGCCACCTCGATCATCCCGACCGCCCAGCGTTTCCAGCCGCGATGCCGAGCGCCAGCAGCCTGCGCGAGTGGGTGCTGTTCTTCGCGCTCATCGCCGTCCTCCTGGCCATCGACCTCGGCCTCCTCCACCGCCGCGAGCGCCGCATCGGCTGGCGCGAGGCGCTCGCCAGCAGCATCCTGTGGACGGCCGTCGGGCTCGCCTGGAACCTCTGGGTGCTGCTGTCGCAGGGGCGGACCGCCGGGCTCGAGTTCCTCGCCGCCTACGTCATCGAGCGCTCGCTCTCCTTCGACAACATCTTCGTTTTCCTCGTCATCTTCGCCTACTTCGCGGTGCCGGCGGAGCTGCAGCACCGCGTCCTCTACTGGGGCATCCTCGGCGCCCTGGTCTCGCGCGGCCTCTTCATCGCGCTCGGCATCGCCCTCCTCGATCGCTTCGCCTGGCTGCTCCCCATCCTCGGCCTCCTCCTTATCTACACCGGCGCCAAGCTCCTCGGCGGCCAGGAGACCGAGGTGCGCCCGGAGGAGAATCCGGTGATCCGCCTCTTCCAGCGCTTCGTGCCGCTGTCGACGCGCTTCGACGGCCGGCGCTTCTTCACCCGCGAGGCGGGGAGGCTGGTCGCCACCCCGCTCGCCCTCACCCTCGTCGTCGTCGAGGTGACCGACGTCATCTTCGCCGTCGACTCGATCCCGGCGGTCTTCGGCGTCACCCGCGACACCTTTCTCGCCTTCACCTCGAACATCTTCGCCATCCTCGGCCTGCGCGCCCTCTACTTCCTCCTCGCCGGGCTGATGGGGCGCTTCGTCTACCTGAACCGCGGCCTCGGCCTGGTGCTCGCCTTCGTCGGGGTGAAGATGCTCGTCCATCGCTACGTCGAGATCCCCACCGCGCTCTCGCTCGGCATCGTCCTCGCCGTGCTGGCGAGCGCCGTCGTCGCCTCGCTGCTGCGCACCCGGGAGTAGGCCGCCGGCGCTGGCTCCGAGGGTGCCAGAACCCTCAGCAGGGGATCTTCAGCTGTCACGCCCGTTCAGGTTATCGACACTGCTAAGATGAGCCGCCCACGGAGGAGGTGAGGATGGCAGGAACGATGGCAGGGGAAGCTGCCCGCCGGCCCGCCGGAACGATGGGAGATCGCCTCTTCTCCGTCCGCGCCGCCCTCGCCCGCGAGCGCGCCGAGGCGCCGCTCCTCGCCGCCCGCCTCGCCGCCCATCCCCTCGAGCTGCAGCGCCAGCGGGTGCTCGCCGACCCCCGCAATGGGAGCTGGGGGCTCTGCGAGGTGCTCCTCGAGCGGAGCGCCGCGGCCGGCACCGCCGGCACCGCGCCCGAGGAGGCGGCTCGGCTGGCCGATCTCGCCCTCGCCGTCGCCGCTCGGCTCGTCGAATCGATCCACCCGGCGCCGGTCGTCGCCGACCTCACCGTCCGCTGCTGGGCGCAGGCGGGCGCGGCGCGGCGGCAGGCCGGCGATCTCGCCGGCGCCGCCGAGGCGCTCGCCACCGCCCGGCGGTGCCAGCTCGCCGGCACCGGCGACCCACTGGTCGAGGCGGCGGTCCTCGAGCTGGCGGCGGCGATCGACCGCGACCAGGGGCGCGCCGCCGAGGCGGCCGCCGGCCTGCGGCGGGCGGCGAGCATCTACCTCGAGACCCGCCAGACCCACCTGCTGGCGCGGACGCTCGACGCCTCGGTCCGCCTGCCGCGGCGGATGCGGGCGGCGGCGGCGGTGCGCGCCCGCTGGCTCGCCGCCGCGGCGCCCGCCCGCTAGAGCGCCGTGAGAGACTTCCCGGCTCAGGAGGTCTCCTGATGCCCCAGCGGCCACGTCGACGTCTCCTCGCCCTCCTCCTCCTCATGCTCAGCGCCGCGCCGACCCTCGGATTCCACCACCCGGCGGTCGCCGGAAGCGGCGGCGCCATCGCCTCCGCCGATCCCGCGGCGACCGCCGTCGGGCTCGAGGCCCTGCGCCAGGGCGGCAACGCCGCCGACGCCGCCGTGGCGACCGCCCTCGCGCTCGCCGTCGTCTACCCCGAGGCGGGCAACCTCGGTGGCGGCGGCTTCGCCGTCGCCCGGCTCGGCGGCGAGGTCTCGGCCCTCGACTTCCGCGAGACGGCGCCCGCCGCGGCGCGCGCCGCGATGTACCTCGACGCCCGCGGCGAGCCGGTGCCGGACGCCTCGCTCGTCGGGCCGCTCGCCGCCGGGGTCCCCGGCTCGCCGGCCGGCCTCTGGGAGCTGCAC
This sequence comes from uncultured Acidobacteriota bacterium, assembly GCA_963755825.1. GTDB lineage: Bacteria > Acidobacteriota > Thermoanaerobaculia > Multivoradales > UBA5704 > DATBQN01. The sequence continues at coordinate 1,617,411 of CAVWLA010000003.1, forward strand.
AGGAAGCTCGGCAAGCTCCCCTGGGCCGCGGTGGTCGAGCCGGCGCGGCGACTCGCCGCGGACGGCTTCGTCGTCGGCCGCCACCTGCACGATCTCCTCGGCAGCGCGGAGAGCCGAGCCCTCCTCTCCCGCTTCCCGGAGACGGCGCGGACCTGGCTGCCCGGTGGCCAGCCGCCGCCGGTCGGCAGCCGCCTGCGCCTGACGGCGCTCGCCGCCACCCTCGCCGCCTACGAGACGAGCGGTCCAGCGGCGTTCGCCGGCGGACCGATCGCCGCCGCCGTCGAGGGCGCCTCGCGCCGCCACGGCGGCATCCTCGCCGCCGCCGACCTCGCCGGCTATCGGCCGGTGTGGCGCCAACCGCTCGCCATCGACGCCTTCGGCTGGAAGATCGCCGCCATGCCGCTGCCGTCCTCCGGCGGCATCATCGTCGGCCAGACCCTGGCCGTCCTCGACCGCCTCGGCTGGGGCCGCCTGCCGCGCTACGGAGCGGACCGCGACCATCTCCTCGCCGAGGCCTTCCGCGGCGCCTTCGCCGACCGCTTCCTCCTCGGCGACCCGACGACGACCCGCGCCACCGCCGCCGACCTGCTGTCGCCGGCCTGGATCGCCCGCCGCGCCGACGGCATCGACCGCGGCCGCGCCCGGCTCTCGCGCGATCTCCAGCCCTGGCCGGGAAATGCCGCGCCGGCGCGCCGCGAGGGCAGCGAGACCACCCACCTCGCGGTGGTCGACGCGGCGGGCGGCATCGTCTCGCTCACCACGACGCTCAACGCCCTCTTCGGCTGCGGCCTCTACGTCGAGGAGACCGGGTTCTTCCTCAACAACGAGATGGACGACTTCGCGACCGCCCCCGGCAAGCCCAACCTCTTCCAGCTCGTCCAGGGCGAGGCCAACGCCGTGGCGCCGGGCAAGCGAATGCTCTCCTCGATGGTGCCGCTGGTCGCCTGGCGCGGCGGCGAGGAGCTGGCGCTCGGCGGCCGCGGCGGCTCGCGCATCCCGACCCACGCCGCGCAGGTGCTCCTGAACGTCATCGTCGATGGCGACCCGCTGGCGACCGCGGTCGGCCGCCCGCGCCTCCACCACCAGTGGCTCCCCGACCAGCTCGAGGCCGAGGAGGACGCGCTCTCGCCGGAGACCCGCGCCGAGCTCGAGCGGCGCGGCCACCGCGTGGTGACCAGCGCCACGGTCTCCAAGATCCAGGCCGTGCGCCGGCTGGCCGGCGGCCGATGCGAGGCGGCGAGCGATCCGCGCGACACCGACGGCGCGGCGGTGGCGCTCAGCGAGCCGCGGTAGGCGCCGACAGCTCGATCGCCGGCTCGGTCGCCAGCACCGCTCCCACCAGCACCGCCGGCAGCAGCTGGAAGGCGAGGCGCGAGCCGTTCGACAGCACGTAGAGCCAGGGATCGATCGACGAGGCGAGGTAGGCCCAGGCGAAGAACAGCGCCTGCGCCGCGACCACCGCGGCGAGCGGCCGGGTGCGGCGGGAGAGCGCCAGGAGCGGCAGCAGGGCGAGCCCCCAGGGGAGCCCGTGGAGCGGCGCCGAGCTGGCGACGTCGCGCACGCCGCGCCAGATCTCCCCCCGCCGTGCCCAGTCGAAAGGCCCCGAGTTGCCGGCCTGGAAGAGGCCGTGGCGGGCGGCTTCGATGGCCCAGGGGACGATCGCCGCCGCCGGCGGCAGCCCGCTCACGAGCGCCGCCCGGCCGAGAGCGCGCGGCGTGAGCGCCGCGGCGCCGCCGCCCGCCAGCGCCGCCGGCGTTGGCTGCATGGGCAGCATGGGCAGCGAGCGCCGCGCCAGATGGACGGCGACCAGGAACACCGCCAGCGGCACGCCCTCGATCTTCGACGCCGCGGCGAACGCCGCCGCGATGCCCACCTGGAGATCCGCCGCGTCATCAGCCGCGCCGCAGAGCGCCGGCACCGCCACGGCGAGGGCGAGGGCGAGCAGCCAGTCGGCGCCGCCGGCGAGCGAGTTGCCCAGCGCGAAGGTCGCCATCACCGCGGCGACGGCGGCGATCGCCGCCTGCGCCGTCCAGCGCTCGACACCCGCCGCGCGCAGCGCGTCGCGCAGGGCGGCGAGGATGGCGGTGAACCAGACCGCCGACCACAGCATCAGGGCGCCGGGATCGAAGCGGCCGGCGAAGATGGCGGTCGCGGCGTCGAGGCTCGGCAGCAGGTTCGGATAGTCCGGGTGGATGCCCGGCCCGCCGTTCCACGGCCGGGCGAGGAAGCGCAGGTCGATGGCGCCGGCGAGCGCGAAGCGCTCGGCCTTGAATCCCCAGTGGTAGACGAAGTCGGGCGTCGTCACCCACAGGGTCACGGCGAAGAGGGCGAAGGCGACGACGAGCGCGCCGGCGGCGGCGTCTCCCCAACCGAGCTTGGCGGTTTCAGCCTCACCGGCCTCGCCACGAGCAGTGCCACGGCTGTCGCCCCTCTTCGCGCTCGCCCAGCGTGCGAGCGCGAAAAGGATGGCGAGCGCGCCGGCGAGCGTCCACCGCGTCCACGGCACGCCAAGCCAGGTGAGGAGGGAGAGAGCCAGGTAGAAGGCGAGCGCGCCGGCGACGATCGCCGGGGCGGCGCGCGCCGGCCGGCCGCCGGCGGCGCGGAGCGCCTGCGCCCCCAGCGCCCAGAGCAGGAGCGGCAGGGCGATCACCGCGAGCCAGCTCATCGCCGCACCCGGTAGAGCCAGCCGCCGGGGAGGCGGGACAAGGCCTGGAAGCGGTCCGCCGGGAGCGCGAGCCGGTAGCCGAGAGCGTAGTCGGCGCGCGCCGCGGCGGGCGACGCCGCCTCGACCAGGTCGACCTCGGGGAGGAGATAGGCAGCCCAGCGGTAGACGAAGAGGTCGGCGCCGGGGTCGAGCCGAGCGGCAGGGGACGCTGCGGGCGACGCGAAGGCGACCCGGCTCCCCGCCGGCAGCAGGGGCCGCGCGCTCGCCGCAAAGCGCGCCAGATCGTCGGCCGGCGGCATCCCGGCGCGCCAGAGGAGCGGCCGCGCCTGCCAGCGGTCGCGCACGTCGTAGCCGCTCAGGGCCTCGTTGATCTCGCGGAGGGCCGCGTACCCCGCCCAGACGAGGGCGAGCCCCAGCAACAGCTTGCGGATCACGGGGCCGGAGTATAGCCCCGCGGGTGGAATAGACTTCCGGCCTCGCCTCATGCCGCTCGCCGACTCCCCGCTCGAGGACAGCCCGCTCGTCCGCGCCGTCTGGCGCGATGCCGGTCTGCCCGCCGGCGTCGATGCCGCGATCCACCCCGCCGACGAGATGCTCGCCTTCCTCCTCGCCGCCCGCGGCGGCGACCGCGATCTGGCGCTCGCCGATTACTACCTCTCCGGCTTCCAGCTCGCGGCGACCTATCGCCAGCTCCTCGACTGGTGGTTCGGCGGCACCGCCCGGGTCGAGCGGGCGCTCGACTTCGCCAGCGGCTACGGCCGCGTCACCCGCTTCCTCGTCCGCGAGCTCGCCGCCGACCGCCTCACCGTCGCCGACATCTATGCAGAAGGCGTGCGCTTTCAGATCGAGCGCTTCGGGGTGGACGGGCTGGTCTCGTCGACCGACCCGGCGGCCTTCCGGCCGCCGGGCGGTTTCGATGCCATCCTCGTCACCTCGCTCTTCACCCATCTCCCGGAGGCGTCGTTCCACGGCTGGCTGGCGGCGCTCTGGCGCCTGCTCGCGCCGGGCGGCCTGCTCGTCTTCTCGGTACACGACGAGACCCTGGTGACGCCGCCCGCCGCGCTGCCGCCGGGCGGCCTCCTCTTCGCCGAGCTCTCCGAGAGCGGCTCGCTGCACAAGGGCGAGTACGGCACCGCCTGGGTGAGCGAGGCGTTCGTGCGGCGGGCGGTGGCGCGGGTCGCGCCGCGCGCGGCGCTCTACCGCCTGCCGCGCGCGCTGCAGCACTTCCAGGACCTCTACGTCGCCACCAATGGCGCCGGCGACCGCCCGCCGCGCGGCGGCCCGCGGCTCCGCCGCGAGCCGCTCGCCTGCATCGAGGAGCTGACGCTCGCCGCCCCCGACCGCCTGCTGGCGACCGGCTGGGTGGGGAGCGCGCCCGACGCCGGGGAGGGCGCGGTCGCCGCCGTCGAGGCCCTCGTCGACGGCGAGGTCGCCGCCCGCTCGACCGCGCTCGGACCGCGCCCCGACGTCGACGCCGCCGAGCTGGGCGAGCCGATCGCCGGGCGCAGCCTTCGCCTCGAGATCCCCCTGCCGCCCGGCGTCTCGCGCTCGACGGCGGTCCTCGCGCTCCGCGCCGTCGACCGCGGCGGGCGCGCCTGGCTCCTCGCCGCCAGCTCGATCGACGCCGCGCTCCTCGCCAGCACCCGGCGCGCCCTCGCCCGCACGGAGACGGATCTGGCGCGCACCGGCGCCGATCTCGCGGCGCGCCTCGCCGCCGCCGAGGCGGAGGCCGCCAGCTTCGCTGCGCGCCTCGCGGCGATGGAGGCGAGCCGCTTCTGGCGCCTGCGCCGCCGCTGGTTCGCGCTCAAGCGGCTGCTGCGGCTGACCGACGAGAGGTAGGTCCCCTGGACGCCGCGGCGCGCGGTGCTATCCTTTTTTGCCGGACGGAACGCTCCTTGCAGCCGGTGGGCGCGTGGCCACTCTTTCCAGCTCGCGGCGCTCGTCGCGCGCGCGAGCGGCCGGCGCAGGAGTCGGAGGACGATGCATCGTGTCTAGAACGAAGCTCTCGGCGGTCGCCGCCGCTGCCCTGGCGGCGCTGGCGCTGTCTCTCGCCGCTTTCGCCGCCGAGCCGGCGCATGCCGCGGATGGTTTCCAGCCGGCGCCGATCTGGGGCGCCGACATCCGCGCCCTCGCCTTCTCGCCCGACGACTCGGCGACCATCCTCGCCGGCACCTCGGCCGGCCAGCTCTACCTGTCGCACAACGCCGGCGCCACCTGGCAGGACGCCGGCGCCGCCCTCCCCTTCCCCGGCTGGGTGGTCGGCGCCCTGCGCTTCGACCCCAACCGCTCGCACCGCCTGTGGGTGGCGCTGTGGGGGATCTGGGGGAGCGGCCAGGTGGCCTATTCCGACGACCTCGGAAAGTCCTGGGTGGCGGCCGGGCACGGCCTCCCCGACGAGCCGGTCTACACCATCGCCCTCGTCCCCGGCCGCGAGGGGAGGCTCTACGCGGGGACCCGCTCCGGCGTCTGGGGGACCGCCGACGGCGGCTTCTCCTGGCGGCGGCTGACCGCCGAGCTCCCCGACGTCCAGAAGGTGACCAGCCTGCTCGTCGACGCGGCGCTGCCGGACACCGTCATCGCCGGCACCTGGCGCCAGGCCTACCGCAGCGACGACGGCGGCAAGACCTGGAGCCAGCCCCTCGAGGGCATGGTGCTCGACACCGAGGTCTTCAGCCTGACGCCGATCCCCGACCATCCGGGCGAGATCTGGGCGTCGACCTGCGGCTGGGTCTACCAGACGACCGATCACGGCACCCACTGGCAGCGCTACAAGCAGGGTCTCGACGAGCGGCGGACGACGAGCTTCGCCGCGCTTCCCGACGGCCGGCTCCTCGCCGGCACGGTCTCCGGCCTCTACGCCTCGGCCGACGGCGGCAAGACCTGGGAGCGCAAGAGCGACTCGGCGCTCTCCGTCCTCGCCATCGCGGTCGAGCCGCGGCGGCCCGAGCGCATCGTCCTCGGCACCGAGGGCTCCGGGGTGTGGATCTCGGACGACGGCGGCAGGAACTTCCATCGCGGCAGCCAGGGCATGACCAACACCCGCGTCTGGGCGCTGGCCAGCGTCGGCGCGGAGCTGCTCGCCGCGGTCGACCACGCGGGACCGGTCTCCGGCGTCCACGTCTCGGAGGACGGCGGCCGCACCTGGAGCGGCATCTTCGCGCCGCTCCCCACCGTGCTCGACCTCGCGGTGTTCAAGGACCGCCCCTACGCGGCGACCGAGCGCGGGCTCTACCAGCGCCTCGGCCAGGACTGGCATCGCGTCGCCGAGCTCGGCGAGGGGCGCATCGAGCAGCTGACGACGGACGGCCAGACGCTCGTCGCGCGCACCGCCGCGGGCTTCTGGCAGCTCGCCGGGGAGCGCTTCGTGGCGATGCCCTGGAAGCACGGCGCGCCGCGCTCGGCGGCGCTCCTCGCCGGCGCCCTCTGGGCGAGCGACGAGAAGGGCGTCTATCGGCTGACGCCGGGCGCCAACCACACCATCGAGGCGCCGGCGCCCGGCGGCCGTCTCGACCGCGTCGGCGACCGTCTCCTGCTGTGGAGCGCCAGCGGCGCCTGGCTGCGCGGCGGCGGTCTCGAGGGCGAGTGGGCGGCGATCGGCGAGAAGCCGACGCGGGTGCTGCCGACCGGCGACCCGCGCTTCCCCGCCGTGCTCGTCGAGGGCGACGCCGCCAAGCTCTACGACCGCGCGGCCCGCGCCTTCACGCCGCTCGCCGTCCCCTTCCCGGCGCGCGACATCGCCGCAGCCCTGGTGCGCGACGGCCGCCTCTTCCTCGGCACCTCCGGCTACGGCCTGCAGGTACGCGATCTGCCGTCGCCGGCCGCCGAGACGGACGCGGCGGCTCCCGCCGGCGGTTCGGCCGCGACCGGCTCGACGCCCCCGACCCGCTGAGCCCGGGTCAGATTCTCATCATCCCGGAGTGAGGAACCCAGAGGGCGGCCCCGGCGGGCCGCCCTCGTCGAGAGCTGGCGCCGGCGGCGGCTCAGATGGTGATCGTCTCGCCGTCGAAACGGGTGAGGCTGAAGCCGGTGAAGGGCTCCGGGTAGGTGGTGCGGTCCTCGCGGAGGATGCGGATCGCCATCTCCTCGCCCATCGGGTGGCCGCCCTGGGTGTCGGCGCGCCAGTGGATGCCGGACATGTCGCGGCCGAGGGAGAGATTGTGGGCGAGCTTGTTGAGCTCGCCGCCGACGGTGAGCGTCGGCCCGGTGTAGGGGACGAGCGCGGTGCCGTCCGGCGTCGGCTCGACGGCGGCGGGGAAGGGCCGGCTCTCGTCGAACCAGGCCTTGAGCGCCGTGACGCAGGCGCCCGCCGTCACCGCGTGGCCCGCGGGGTAGGACGGGAAGTTCGGCGCCCCGATGCGCGCCCCCATCGGCAGCATGTAGGACCCGGCGTCGAACCCCAGCCGCGCCAGGTTCTGCTGCCGGTTGTGCTCGAAGACGAGCGGCAGCACCGCGGAGCCGCGGAGATCGGAGTGGATGGGATAGGGGCGGGCTCCGGCCACCGCGTTGTGGACGATCCCGCCGCCGGCCTCCGGCCGCGCCGAGCGATGCACCGACCACTTCTGGAAGAAGCACTCGCGCTCGGCGTGGGCGACCGAGCTGATGAGCTGCAGGAGATGCGCGATGGCGAAGGTCGAGAAGCCGCCCTGGCGGTGGCTGGTGAGATAGGGGTTGGCGGCGTCGGGCCGCAGCCCGAACCCCGAGGCGACGAGCGCCGCCGAGTGGTAGGCGGTGAGGACGAAGTCCTGGAAGGCGTAGGCGCCGAGGTCGCGGGCGGTCCGCAGGTAGCGCTGGGTGGAGTCGAAGTCGCCCGGCTGGCCCGCCGGGAAGGCGGCGAAGCCGTTCTGCGAATCGAGCCACTCCGGGTAGTAGGTGAGAAAGTCGAGGCCCGGCGTCCAGGTATCGATGCGCTGCGTGATGTCGAGGCCGTTCAGGCGGTACGGCTGGAGGAGGAACTGCGAGACCATGGGGCCGACCGTCACCCCTGGATAGTCGAGCCGGAAGAGGACCTGCGGCGTCACCCGCCCGGTCGCCGGGTCGCGCGGCCCGGTGTAGCCGGAGAGGCGCGACAGGTCGTCGCACGCCTGCGCGACGAGCGCGTTGGTGGGGTACTCGGAGAACGGCACGTCGCGCAGGAGCGCCATCCAGTAGAGCTCCACCATCTGGGCCGCCCACTGCGGCGACGAAAGCGCCGGCGGCGGCACCGTCGTGATCGCCTCGGAGTCGGGGCCGAAGATGTTGAAGGTATAGCCGCCGAGAGCGCCCACGAAGCCCAGGACGCCGCCGCGCGGCACCAGCTCGAGCGCGGCGTAGTCGGCATTGGCGACGCCGGAGACCAGCTGGCCGTAGGCCGCGAGGTCCACCTCGCCGTAGGTGTTGTGCGGCAGGGTCTTGCTGAAGTTGTTGATCTTCGTGGAGTAGCGCTCTTCGTCCCCGTTGGTCGCCGTGCGCGGCGAGCCGAAGGCCCGCTCGCGGAGCGCCGCCTCCAGGCGGAGGTCGAACGCCCGGTTGGCGCGCTGGAAGTGGCTGTCCGGACCCACCTCGACGGCGCCGGCGGTCCCCTCCGCCGCCGCCATCCCGACGAGCCCGCTCGCCGCCGCTCCGACGACGACTCCCATGCCGCCCAGGAACCGGCGGCGGTCGAGCTCGCGCCGTTGGGCCGGACTGCTCGGGCGATCCGCGGCCGTCGCGGCCGCCGGAAGGCCTCCATCCTCGATGGGCATGCTCATGCGCACGACCTCCTTGACGAGAGAGGGGCCGGCGCAGGGAACCCCGCCCGCGGCCCGAAGTTCAGCGAACCCCTGATCTTCAGAGATTCTAAAGTTCAAGGTGTCGCAAGAGCCGGTTGGGCGAGCCGAGCGAAACCGGCCGCCGCCCGACCGGGCTCCTTCGCCGGCCATCGGTGCTACTGTACCTGCGCAAGGACATCTAGACCGCTGGCGCCATCACCGGCTTCTCGGGGGTGATCGAGCGCCGGATCGAAGGCCGCTGCCGGAGGTACCGCCTCCGCGGCAGCGGATCGCACGCAGCCGGGATCAGGCGGCCGCACCGCGCCGTGCGATGGAGACGTGGACGAGCGGCCGCCGAGCGAGAGGAGAGAGCATGGCACCCGATGACAAGCAGCCCGATCCGGCCGACGGGCCGGACTTCTCGGACGTCGAGGGGGGCGCCTCGTCGACGGCTCCGGCGGCGCCCGAGGCGGCGGCCGCCGAGCCCAAGACCTACACCGTGGCCGCCGGCGACAGCCTGTGGAAGATCGCCCAGCACGTCTACGGCCATGGCAACCTGTGGCAGAAGATCTACGAGGCGAACAAGGACACCATCCCCAACCCCGACCTGATCCATCCCGGCCAGACCCTGGTCATTCCGGATTGAGAGTGGAGGAGACGATGAAGACGATTCGAGCGAGCCTGCTGGTGGCCGCCGCAGCCCTGTTGCTGACCACCGCCGCATGCCAGAAGAAGGCCGAAGAGGCCCCGGCGCCGGCACCGCCGCCGGCCGCGGCGGCACCCGCCCCGGCGCCGGCCGCCGCCCCCGCGGGCGTCACCGTCACCGGCCTGACCCTGGGGAGCGCCATCGGCGCCGACAAGAAGGTCACCCAGGAGAAGGACACCTTCGACAAGAAGGACACCTTCTACGCCTCCGTCGCCAGCAGCGGCGCGGCGCCGAGCGCCAAGATCACGGCGCGCTGGAGCTTCGAGATGAAGAGCGCCAGCAAGCCGGTGAAGGAAGAGACGCTCGACATCGCCCCCACCGGCGATACCGCCACCGAGTTCCACGTCTCGAAGCCGGGTGGCTGGCCGGTCGGCGACTACAAGATCGAGATCCTCCTCGACGGCAAGTCGGTCGCCACCAAGGCCTTCCGCGTCGCCTGAGAACCGTTCATCGCCTCCTCCCGGCCGGGAGGAGGCGGCTCCATCCTCCAGCAGCAGATCGAGGCGATCTCCTCGCCTACCCTTCCCCGTCGCCGCCTTTGAGACCAGCCTTCTTGGCGTAGTAGCGGAAGCTCCGGAAGCTCATGCCGAGGAGCTCGGCGGCCTGCGTCTGCACGCCGCTGGTGCGCTCCAGCGCCTCGGTCATCAGCTGGGCGCGGATCTGCTCGAGGTAGGCCTCGAGGTCGAGCCCCTCCTCGGGGAGCGAGATGACCTCGCTCGCGGCGCGGCGGTTGGTGAGCAGGTGCACCGGGAGGTCGCGCGTCGTCACCGTGTCGCTGTGCGCCAGCGCCAGCGCCCGCTCGACCAGGTTCTCCAGCTCGCGGACGTTGCCCGGCCAGTCGTAGCTCTCGAGCATCTTCATCGCGTCGACCGAGATCTGGCGGAGAGGCACCTCCATCTGCTTGCTGTACTTGACGAGGAAGAAGTCGACGAGGAGCGGGATGTCCTCGCGCCGCTCGCGCAGCGGCGGCAGGTGGATGGGGATGACGTTGATCCGGTAGTAGAGGTCCTCGCGGAAGTCGCCGGTCGCGATGCGCTGCTCGAGGTCCCGGTTGGTGGCGGCGATGATCCGCACGTCGACCGCCTCCTCGGAGGTGCCGCCCACCTGCGCACCACCTTCTCCTGCAGGACGCGGAGGAGCTTCACCTGCATGGTCGGCGGCATCTCGCCGATCTCGTCGAGGAAGAGGGTGCCGCCGTCGGCCTCCTCGAAGAGGCCCTTCTTCTCGCGCACGGCGCCGGTGAAGGCGCCGCGCTCGTGGCCGAAGAGCTCGCTCTCCAGCAGGTTCTCGGGCAGCGCGCCGCAGTTGATCGACAGGAAGCGCCGGTTGGCGCGCGGGCTCGCGTAGTGGATGGCGCGGGCGATCAGCTCCTTGCCGGTGCCGCTCTCGCCGTGGATGAGGATGGTCGAGCCGGTGCGCGCCACGCGGTCGACGAGCGAGAAGATCGCCTGCATCCGCGGGCTCTTGCCGATGATGTTGTTGAAGGTGTACTTCTGCTCCAGCTCGCGGCGGAGATAGACGTTCTCGTCCACCAGCTCGGCGCGCTCGAGCGCCTTCTGGGCGACGATCTTCAGCTCCTCGACGTCGAACGGCTTCGAGATGTAGTCGTAGGCGCCGAGCTTCATCGCTTCGATCGCCGATTTGGTCGAGGTGTAGGCGGTCATCATGATGACCGCGGCGTTGGCGTCGGCGCTCTTGATCTCCTTGAGCAGATCGAGCCCGTTGCCGTCGGGCATCAGGATGTCGCACAGCACGAGGTCGTAGCTGCGGCCGGCGAGGGCCTTGCGCGCCGCCTCGGCCGAGCGCGCCGTCTCGACGTCGTAGCCCTCCGCCTGGAAGAGGAGGGAGAGGAAGTCGAGCATGCTCGCCTCGTCGTCGGCGATGAGGATCTTCGGCATGCTCAAGGGAACTCGACGATCGAGTGGATGCCGGACGGCGTCGCGGCGACGGCGTGGGCGACGACGGTGGCGACCGGCAGCTCGACGGTGATGGTGGTCCCCTCGCCAGGCCGGCTCTCGACGCCGAGGTGGCCGCCATGCTCCTGGACGATGCGGTAGACGATCGCCATGCCGATGCCGGTGCCGCTGTCGAAGAACGAGTGGAAGGGGTGGAAGAGGTTCGCCCGCTGCTCCTCCGACATGCCGCGCCCGGTGTCGACCACCTGCAGGCGATAGGCCTCGCCGACGAGGCGCCCGACGACCGAGAGGGTGCCGCCCTCGGGCATGGCGCGCAGAGCGTTGCGCGCCAGGTTCCAGAAGATCTGCGACACCTGGTCGGGGTCGGCGACGAGCCGCGACGAGTCGGGCACCAGGTCGAGGGTCAGGCGGTGGTGCTCGGAGACCTCGTCGCTGTTCTTCAGCAGCTCGAAGTTCTCGGCGAGGAGGCGGGCGACGTCGAAGTGGACGCTGGCGCGCTCGCGCGGCCGGGCGAAGCGCAGGAACCCCTTGATCGTGCGGTCGAGGCGCTGGCTCTCCTTGAGCAGGATGTCGATCAGCTTCTTCTGCGCCGGGTCGCGCTCGGCGGCGCCGGCGAGCATCTGCACCGAGCCGGAGATGGCGGCGAGCGGGTTGCCGATCTCGTGCGCCAGGCCGGCGGCGAGCTCGCCGACCGCCGCCATGCGGTCCTTCATCCGCACCTCCTCCTGCAGCTGCCGCCAGCGGGTGAGGTCCTGGAAGATGATGATGTAGCCGCGCTCGATCCCCTCGGCGTCGGAGAGCTGCGAGAGGGTGAAGCCCAAGTAGGCGGTCGTCCCGCCGCGCTGCACGGCGACCTCCGAGCGGCGCTTGGCGCGGCCGTCCGAGCCCACCGTCAGCTCCGCCCAGCGCTCGGCCGGCAGCAGCCCCGACTCCTGGATCGGCGTCCCCACGAGGTCCGCCTCGGAGCGTGCCAGGATCATCTGGCCGGCGCGGTTGACGCTGGTGATGGTGCCCTCGAGGTCGGTCGAGATGAGGCCGCTGGTGATCGACTCGATGACGTCGCGATGGACCACCTGGAGGTCGGCCAGGTCCTCGCTCTTCTCGACCAGCTCGCGCTCGGCGCGGGTGACGTTGTGGGCGAGGTACGAGGTGAGGAGGGCGACACCGTAAAAGCCGAAGAGGTGGACCGCCAGGTTGTAGTTGAGGCGCCAGATGGAGACCGGCTCGAGGCCCTCGACGCTCGCCGGCGGCAGCCAGTGGAAGTAGAGGCCGAGGAGCAGGCTGGCGTAGAGCAGGTAGGCGGCCGAGGCGACGATCACCCCGGCGCGGCGGCGGAGCAGCGTCGAGGCGACGGCGATGACGATCAGGTAGAGCATCGAGAACGGCGAGGCGATGCCGCCCACCCGGTGGATGAGCGCGGTGATCAGCACCAGGTCGCCGAAGAACTGGATGTAGGCGAGGACCTGGATGTGCCGGCGCAGCAGCCGCAGCAGCGCGATGTAGAAGAGGGTGGCGAGGAAGGTGGCGCCGGCGAGCGCGTAGAGGAGCGCCGGCTGCAGCGGCTCGACCGCGTGGGCGGCGGGTCCCGCCGGCCCGACACCGCCGCCGGCGATCGCCGGCGCGGCCGCGACGCCGGTCGCCAGCTCCGGAGCGACCGCCGCCGGCGCGATCAGCTGGAGCAGGAAGTACGGCAGCAGCACGCTGGCGATCGCCACCACGCGGATGGCGATGTACCAGCGGAGCTGGCGAGCGAGCTCCGGCTTCGGATCGGGCGCGAGGCCGCGCGGTACGGGCATCGGAGCGCCATTCTACAGGCGGGAGGGGGCGGGTTGAGCGGTCGCTACATCCCTTGTCTAGAGCAGCGTCCCATGGAGGATGACGAAGGCGACGGTGAAGTAGATGACGAGGCCGGTGACGTCGACCAGGGTGGCGACGAAAGGCGCCGAGGAGACCGCGGGGTCGAAGCCCAGGCGGCGGAGGATGAAGGGGAGCATCGAGCCGGCGAGCGAGCCGAAGGTGATGACGCCGACGAGCGCGGCGCCGACCGTCGCCGCCACCAGCGGCCAGTGGACGCCGTAGTCGTAGAGATGGAAGTGCTGCCAGAGGAAGATGCGGACGATGCCGATGACGCCCAGGATGGCGCCCAGGGCGATGCCGGTCGGCAGCTCGCGGAGCGCGATCCGCCACCAGTCCGAGAGCTTCAGCTCGCGCAGAGCGAGGGCGCGCACGATCAGCGAGGTCGCCTGCGAGCCCGAGTTGCCTCCCGAGCTCATGATGAGCGGGATGAAGAGGGTGAGCACGATCGCCCGCGACAGCTCGCCCTCGAAGTGCTGCATCGCCGTCGCCGTCAGCATCTCGGAGAGGAAGAGGGCGCAGAGCCAGCCGGCCCGCTTTCTGATCATGGTGCCGAAGCCGATCTGCGTGTAGGGCTTGTCGAGCGCCTCGACGCCGCCCATGCGCTGCGCCTGCTGCGTCTGCGCGGCGACCATGGAGTCGATGACGTCGTCGACGGTGACGATGCCGAGGATGCGGCCGCCGTCGTCGACCACCGGCGCGGCGAGGAGGTTGTACTTCGAGATCAGGCGGGCGACGTCGGCGCGGCTGTCGCCCGAGCGCACGGTGAGCGGCGGGCGGCGGCGGCCGACCTCGAGCACCGGGGTCGCCGGATCGGCGATGAGGAGGTCGCGTAGCGAGACGACGTGCACCAGGCGGCCGTCGTGCGGGTCGACGACGTAGATGGCGTAGATGGTCTCCTTGTCGCGCGCCACCTGCCGGATGTCGGCGAGGGCGCGCTCGACCGTCCAGTCGGCGCCGACGCTGACGAACTCGGTGGTCATGATGCCGGCCGCGGAGTCGGGCGGGCAGGCGAGGAGGAGGGTGAGCGTCTGCCGGCTCGCCGGGTCGACGGCGGCGAGCAGCCGCTCCCGCTCGGGCGGCGGCAGCTCGCGGAAGAAGTCCGCCTGCTGGTCCGCCGACATGGCGTCGAGGAGCGGCACCGCCTGGGCGACCGGCAGGTGCTCGAAGGCCTCGCGCCGGCGGGTGAACTCCGGCTCGTCGAAGAGCTGCACGGCGAGGTCGAAGGGGAGCGCCGCGAGCACCCGCGCCGCGGCCGCCGGCGGCAGGCGGTCGAGCTGCTCGGCGAGGTCCGCCGCGCGCATCGCGGCGACGGCGCGGGCGAGCTCGCCGGGATCGCCGGCGGCGAGAGCGCGCAGGTCGGGCGGCGGTGTGACGGGTCTGAACGGCGAGGCTTGCTGAGGGGCGGCCGTCGGCATCGTGTGTTCTCCTCGTGGGCTCCTTCTGCACGAACCTCGCCGGGCGGCCCGGCCGGCGGCCTGAGACACGAGCGCCCTCCCCCGGAGCGCGGAGGAGGGCGCGGTGGACGCTCGCCGGCCGGGCGGCTAGCCGATCTTCGACAGCACCGAGTAGAGCGGCAGGTACATGGCGGCGACAATGGTGCCGATGACGACGCCCAGGATGGTGATCATCACCGGCTCGAGGAGCTTCATCAGGCCGGCGACCGCGGTGTCGACCTCCTCCTCGTAGAAGTCGGCGATCTTCGACAGCATCTGGTCGAGGGCGCCGGTCTGCTCGCCGACGTTGATCATCTGCACCACCATCGCCGGGAAGACCTTGGTGTCGCCGAGCGGCTCGGAGAGCGTCTTGCCCTCCTCGACCGCCTTGCGGACCGCCATCACGGCGTCCTCGATGATGGCGTTGCCGGCGGTCTTGGCGGTGATCTCCAGGCCGTCGAGGATCGGCACGCCCGAGGAGGTGAGTGTCGCGAGGGTGCGGCAGAAGCGGGCGACGGCGATCTTCCGCAGCAGCATGCCGATCACCGGGATCTTCAGCAGCGTGCCGTCGATCACCCGCCGGCCGCGGTAGGTCTTGTGGTAGCGCGAGATGGCGATGCCGCCGAAGATGAGGACGATGAAGATGAAGATGAAGTAGCGGGCGATGAAGTTCGACGCCTCGATGACAACGCGGGTGAGGAGAGGCATCTCGCCGCCGAGGCCGGCGAAGAGGGCGGCGAAGACCGGGATGACCTTCCACAGGATGATGAAGACGACGCCGGCGGCGATGACGATGATGGTCACCGGGTAGATGAGCGCCGACTTCACCTGGCTCTTCAGCTTGACGGCCTTCTCGATGTAGGTCGAGAGGCGCTGCAGGATGATGTCGAGGATACCGCCCGCCTCGCCGGCGGCGACCATGTTGACGAAGAGGTCGTCGAAGACCTTGGGGTGCTTCTTCATCGCCTCGGCGAGCGCCGAGCCGGACTCGACGTCGGTGCGCACCTGCTTGATGATCGCCTGGAAGGCGCGGTTCTCCTCCTGGTCGCCGAGGATCTCCAGGCACTGCACGAGCGGCAGGCCGGCGTCGAGCATGACCGAGAACTGGCGGGTGAAGATCGCCACCCGCTTGGTGCCGATGCGCTGCGGCAGCCGGGGGAGGAGCTTGATCTCGCGCCCCTTCTCGCGGATGTTGGTGACCTGGATCTGCTGGCGACGGAGGACCGCCACGGCCGCGTCGCGCGAATCGGCGAGGAGCTGACCTTCCTGCGCCTGACCGGCACGGGTGCGACCCTTCCAGACGAAACTCGGCATGGCTTAGCTCCTGGCCTCGGCGGGCATCATCTGCGGTCCGAGCGCGGCGGCACCGCGGGCGATCATCTCCTGCAGCTCGTCGGGGTAGGACGAGCGGGCCATCGCGGTCTGCAGCGAGATCATGCGCTTGAAGTAGAGGGCGGCGAGCGACTGGTTGAAGGTCTGCATGCCGTGCTTCGACTGGCCGGTCTGCATCATGCCGTAGATCTGGTGGACCTTGTCCTCACGGATGAGGTTGCGGATCGCCGAGTTGGGCACCAGGATCTCCATGGCGAGGGCGCGCCCCTTGCCGGTGGCGCGCGGCAGCAGCGACTGGCAGATGATGCCCTCGAGCACGAAGGAGAGCTGGACGCGGATCTGCCCCTGCTGGTGGGCGGGGAAGATGTCGACGATGCGGTTGATCGTCTGCGCCGCCGAGTTGGTGTGCAGGGTGGCGAAGGTCAGATGGCCGGTCTCGGCGATGCGCAACGCCGCCTCGACGGTCTCGAAGTCGCGCATCTCGCCGATCAGCACCACGTCCGGGTCCTGGCGCAGCGCCGAGCGCAGGGCGTTCGAGAAGCTGTGGGTGTCGGCGTGCAGCTCGCGCTGGTTGACGATGCACTTCTTGTGGCTGTGCAGATACTCGACCGGGTCCTCGATCGTCACGATGTGCTCGTGCCGCTCGCGGTTGACCTTGTCGAGCATGGCGGCGAGCGTCGTCGACTTGCCCGAGCCGGTGGGGCCGGTGACGAGGAGGAGGCCGCGCGGCTTCTCGCACAGCCGCTCGATCACCGTCGGCAGGCCGAGCTCGCGGAAGCCGCGGATCTCATAGGGGATCTGGCGGAAGGCGGCGGCGATCGCCCCGCGCTGGTGGAAGACGTTGGCGCGAAAGCGGGCGAGGCCCTTGATGCCGAACGAGAAGTCGATCTCCAGGTTCTCCTCCAACCGATGCTTCTGGTTGTCGGTGAGGATCGAGTAGGAGAGCTGCTTGGTCTCGGTCGGCGTCAGCGGCGCCACGTTGATCGGCTTCAAGACGCCGTCGACGCGGATCTGGGGCGGCGAGTTGGTGGTGATGTGGAGGTCGGAGCCACCCTGCTCGACCATAGCCTTCAAGAGCTGGTTCAAACTCGGCGGCATCGCGCGCGCTCCTGCAGAGCTGAAGGAAGAAACTGCACGAAGTGTATAACAGGGGAACCGATAGACGGAAGAGCATAAGCTGGGGTAATCGCTCCGCCGCCTACGCTATCCTTAGCGACATGTCCGAGCCGATCTCCCACGACGAAGAGGTCCTCGGCAAGGCCTATGACGCGCGCCTCATGCGCCGGCTGCTGGGGTACGTCCATCCCTACCGGGGGATGACGGCGACGGCGCTCGTCCTCATCCTCTTCTCGTCGGTCCTCCAGCTCGTCGGGCCGCTGGTCACCGCCGTCGCCCTCGACCTCTTCATCCGGCCGCCCAACTCGGCCTCCGGCTCGACGGCGAGCGCCTGGGTGGCCCGCCTGCTGACCGCCCGCGGCGTCGATCCGGCGGCGCTCGGCCTGCGCGGCCTCGCCTACTGCGCCGTCGCCTACCTCGCCGCCGTCGTCCTCGCCTTCGGCGTCCTCTACGGCGAGAGCTACGTCATGCAGATGATGGGGCAGTACATCATGAACGACCTGCGGCGGGAGATCTTCGCCAAGCTCCAGCGGCTGCAGATCGCGTACTTCGACCGCCACCCCATCGGCCGCCTGGTCACCCGCGTGACGACCGACGTCGACGCGCTCAACGAGCTCTTCACCGCCGGCATCGTCGCCATCGTCGGCGACATCATGCTCCTGGTCGGCATCGTCGCCGTGCTCTTCTGGCTCGACTGGCGCCTGGCGCTCGTCGCCTTCTCGATCATCCCGCTCCTCATCGGCCTCACCTCCTGGTTCAAGATCAAAGTCCGCGACAGCTTCCGCGACGTGCGGGTGCGCATCGCCAAGATCAACTCGTTCCTGCAGGAGCACATCACCGGCATGTCGGTGCTGCAGCTCTTCAACCGCGAGGCGCGGGCGTTCGACGAGTTCTCGACGATCAACGACGCCCACCGCGAGGCGAACGTCCGCTCGGTCTTCTACTACGCCATCTACTTCCCCGGCGTCGAGCTGATCACCGCGGTGGGCAGCGGCCTGCTGCTCTGGTACGGCGGCGGCAAGGTCATCCAGGGCGCCATCTCGATCGGCGGCCTGATCGCCTTCATGCAGTACGCCCAGCGCTTCTACCAGCCGCTCTCCGACCTCTCGGACAAGTACAACATCCTGCAGGCGGCGATGGCCTCCTCCGAGCGCATCTTCCGCGTCCTCGACACGCCGGTCGAGATCGAATCGCCGGACGCCGCCCACGTCCCGGCGAGCGTCGCCGGCGAGGTCGAGTTCGATCACGTCGTCTTCGAGTACATCGCCGGCGAGCCGGTGCTGAAGGACGTCTCCTTCCGCGTCCGGCCGGGCGAGACGCTGGCGGTCGTCGGCCACACCGGCGCCGGCAAGAGCACCCTCGCCAACCTCCTGCTGCGCTTCTATGACGTGCAGGGGGGCGCCGTCCGCGTCGACGGCGTCGACGTGCGCGCCTGGGACCTCCAGCGCCTGCGGCGGAGCGTCGCGCTGGTGCTGCAGGACGTCTTCCTCTTCTCCGGCACGGTAGGCGCCAACATCCGGCTGGGCGACGAGAAGATCGACGACGAGCGGCTGCGCTGGGCGGCGGCGGAGGTGCGCGCGCTGCCCTTCATCGAGCGCCTGCCGGAGGGCTTCGACTCGGTGGTGCGCGAGCGCGGCGCCGGCCTCTCGGTGGGCCAGAAGCAGCTCATCGCCTTCGCGCGGGCGCTCGCCTTCGACCCCCGCATCCTCATCCTCGACGAGGCGACCTCCTCGATCGACACCGAGACCGAGCAGCTCATCCAGCAGGCGCTCGACCGCCTGCTGGTCGGCCGCACCAGCATCGTCATCGCCCACCGGCTGTCGACGATCCAGCGCGCCGACCGCATCCTGGTGCTCCACCGCGGCGAGGTGCGCGAGCAGGGGACCCACCAGGAGCTGCTGGCACTGCGCGGCATCTACTACCGCCTCTACCTGCTGCAGTACAAGGACCAGGAAGCCGCCGGGCTGCTCGCCGAGGAGCTGCGGACGGCGGACGCCGAGCCGGCCGGCGCCGGACGCTAAGAGTCGCCTTTCGCCCCCCGGCGGTATCCTTCCGCAGTGCCCCTGCAGCTCTCGCTGTTCGATCCGCCGCCCGCCGGGCCGCGGACACCCGTCGTCGTGGCGCGCGGCCCGCTCGCCGCCGAGGAGCTGCTGCTCTCGACGGTCGACGGGCTGCTCGACGCTGCGGCGGGCGATCCCGCCCTCCTCGCGAGACCAGTGCGCATCGTGGTGCCGTCGCGGAGCCTCCGCGAGCACGTCGCCGCCGCCTTCGTCCGCCGCCGCGGCCGCGCCGTCGCCGGGGTCGTCGTCGAGACCCTCCACGGCCTCGCCTGCGAGGTGCTGGCGAGCGCCGGCGAGGCGCCGCCGACGGGCGCGCCGGCCTTCGATCTCCTCGCCCGCCGCTTCGCCGCGCTCGAGGCGCCGCTCCGCCCGCTCGACTCGCTGGTCGACGGCTACGGGACGGTCGCCGGCACCATCCGCGACCTCCTCGACGCCGGCCTCACCGCGGCGCACGCCGACGCCGCCGAGGAGGCGCTCGCCGAGCTCGGGCGACACGCCGCCTCGCGCCCGGCGGTCGAGCGGGCGCGCGCCCTGGTGCGCATCGCGGCGCAGGTCGACCGCGCCGCCGAGCGGCTCGGCATCGGCCGCGCCTCCCACCTCTTCCGCCGCGCCGTCGAGATCCTCGCCGCCGATCCGGAGGCGGCCCTCCCCGCCCGCGCCCTCTGGATCCACGGCTTCGCCGACGCCACCGGTGTGGCGACCGATCTCCTCGCCCAGCTCCTCAAGCATCCGGCGGCAACGCTGATCCTCGACCGACCGCCCGACCCGGCGCGGCCCGGCGGCGAGGAGTCGGCCTTCACCGCGCGGCTCGCCGAGGCGCTGGCACCGGGCGCGGCGGCGAGCGGCTGGCGCGGCGCGGCGCCGGCCGAGCGGCCGGCCGGCACCGCAGCGCCGGCGCGCTTCATGGCGCCGGGAGCCGAGGCGGAGATCCGCGAGGTCGCGGTGCGCATCGGCGACCTCCTCGCCGCCGGCGTCGCGGCGGAGCGCATCGGCGTCGTGGCGCGCGACCTCGCGCCCTACCGGCGGGCGATCCGCCGCCACTTCGGCCGCCTCGGCATCCCCTTCTCCGGCGCCGGCGAGCGCGGCAGCGTCACCCCCACCGGCCGGCGCGCCGCCGCGCTCTTCGACCTCCTCGAGCGGCGCGAGGCGAGCCCCTGCGACCGTTGGCTCGACGCCCTGGCGTCGCTCCCAGGCGACACGGCGCGCGAAGGGCACCGGCGCTTGGCCGTCGACGCGCAGCGTCGCTTGCCGATCACCGCGCGGCGGCGGGTCGACCTCCGCCTCGCCATCCGCACCCTCGGCGCCGCGCGGCTCGCCGATCTCGCGGCGCTCGACCCTCGCGACATCACCCCCCTCCTCCGCGACGGCCGCCTGCCGCTGCCCATCCGCCAGGGCCTGCGCACCGCCGCCGCCCTCGAGGCTGCCGCCGCCGAGGCCGACTTCGGGGGCGATGCCGAGCGCGAGCCGCAGGAGAGCGACGAGTCGGCGCCGCGCGCCTCGCGCGCCGCGGCGCGCACCGTCGCCGGCGGCGAGCTGGAGCGGGCGCGCGCCGCCGCCGCCGCCCTCGTCGCGCGCTTCGCCGCCTGGCCCGCCGAGGCCTCCGCGGCGGCGCACCGAGCGCTCCTCGCCGCCCTCCTTGGCGAGGAGCTGGGGTGGGGCCGCAGGCCGGCCGCCGATCGCGGGCGCGCCGGCGGCTGGCTGGCGCGCGCCCGCGAGCGGCTGCGCGAGCCCGGCCTCGCCGCCGTCGACGCCGCCCTCGACGATCTCGCCGCGGAGCTGCCGGACGGCCTGCCGATCACCCTCTCCGAGCTCGCCCGCCTCCTCGCCCGCGCGCTCGCCGAGGCGGCGACCGACCCGCTCGGCGGCGCCGGCGGCGGCGTCCAGGTGCTCTCGGCGACCGAGGCGCGCGGCCGCACCTTCGAGCACCTCTTCGTCGTCGGCCTCAACCGCGACGTCTTCCCGCGCACCATCCGCGAGGACCCGCTGCTCTCGGACGACCTCCGCCGCGTCCTCCGCGGACCGGGCGGCGCCGGCGTGCTGCCCGACGTGCCGATCAAGTCCGGCGGCTTCGACGAGGAGCGCTACCTCTTCGCCCAGCTCCTCCAAGCCGCCCCCGCGGTGACCCTCTCCTGGCAGGCGGCGGACGACGACGGACGGCCGCTCGCCGCCTCGCCCCTCCTCGCCCGCGCCGCGTCGACCGCCCCGCCGGCGATCGCACCGGCCCTCGATGCGGCACCGGCTGCCGCAGGCTCGCCGCGGCCGGCCTTCGAAGCGGCGATCCTCGCCGGCCTCCACGCCGGCCGCGACGCCTGGCGGCCGCTGCTGCCGGCGGCGATCGGCGAGGCGCGGGCCGAGCTCGACCCCGCCGCTCGCGAGGCGGGCGGCGATCTCCACGCCGCCGCCTACGGCGGCGCCGATCTAGACGCCGCGGCGCTCGCCGCCGTCCGCCTCGCCGTCCTCGACGAGATAGACCCCGACCGGCGCACCTCCAGCGGGCGCGCCGTGCGGCTTCTCGCCGGCCCCTACTTCGGCTTCCTCGGCCGCACCCCCCGCAGCGGCGGCGACCCGCGCCACCGCGATCTCTACGTCACCACGCTCGAGTCGCTGGCAGCCTGCCCGTGGCAGACCTTCCTCGAGCGGCTCCTCGAGGTCGAGCCGACCCCCGATCCGCTCGAGGCCCTGCCCGGCCTCGATCCGCTGCTGGTGGGCAACGTCGTCCACGCAGTGCTGGAGAGGATCGTCGCGCGCTCGCTGCCGGCGGATGGCCGCGGCGGCGAGCTGGCGGTGGCGGGTACCGGCTGGGCCGACCGCCCGTTCCACCCGGCGCCCTGGCCGCCGCCGAGCGACGTCGAGCGCTACCTCGCCGCCGCCGCCGCCCGCGTCGCCGCCGACGAGGGCATCCCTCTCCGCGGCCTGGCGCGCGCCCTCGCCGAGCGGGCGCGGCCGTTCGTCGACGCCGCGCGCGCCGCCGACTGGAGCGACGCCGCGCTGCCGCCGCTGGTGGTCGGCGCCGAGCTGCGCGGCGAAGTGGAGGTGGCGGGCGGCGCGCAGGCGCCGCGGACCCTCTTCTTCCGCGCCGACCGCGTCGACCGCGGCGAAGGCGGAGCTGGAGGCGAGGGCGGCGCGGTGCTCACCGACTACAAGACCGGCAAGCCGTTCACTGAGGCCAAGAAGGCCGCCTCGCGCCGCCAGGCGTTCCTGCGCCGCGTGCGCGAGGGCAAGAGCCTGCAGGCGGTCGCCTACCAGCTGGGCGGCGGCGCCGGCGCCGCCGGCCGCTACCTCTTCCTCCGCCCCGACCTCGACGCCGACCACCGCGCCGTCGAGGTGCCGCCCGGCGACGCGGCGGCGGCGGCGTTCGGCCAAGCCGTCGCCGCCGCGCTCGCCGCCTGGGACGCCGGATCGCTCTTCCCGCGCCTGGTGGACGTCGCCGGCCGCCAGGAGCCCGCCCGCTGCAGGTTCTGCCGGGTCGCCGAGGCCTGCCTGCGCGGCGACTCCGGCGCACGCAGCCGGCTCCTCGCCTACGCCGCCGAGGCCAGGGCGGCGAGCGGCGGCGAGGCGGCGGCCTTCGCCGGCCTCTGGCACCTCGCCGTCGCCCCGGTCGGCTCGCCACCCGAACCCGAAGCCGCCGCGGGCGAAGCCCAGTCGGACGCCGCGGAGGGCCGTTGAGCGACGAGGAGCTCCTGCGAGAGGATCGCGCGGCGCGGAGCGCCGCGCAGAGCGAGTTCGTCCGCCCGCTGGTGCTCGAGGCGGGCGCCGGGACGGGGAAGACGACGACGCTCGTCGCCCGCGTCCTCGCCTGGTGCCTGGGCGAGGGCTGGGAGCGCGCCGCGGCGCGCCTCCGCGAGCGCCGGGTGAGAGCGGTCGCGGCGGGAGCGGTCGTCGAAAGCGCGGGAGACGACGGCGATCGGGTTGCCGCCGGGGTGCTCTCGCGCGTCGTCGCCATCACCTTCACCGAGGCCGCCGCCGCCGAGATGGCCTCGCGGCTGGCCGGCGACCTCGCGGCGCTCGCCTCGGGAGATGCCGTGCCGCGGTGGCTCGACACTGGCGCGCTGCCCGCGGCGGAGCGCCGCCGCCGCCGCGCCGGCGCCCTCCTCGGCACCCTCGACCACCTCACCGTGCGCACCGTCCACGCCTTCTGCCTCGGCCTCCTCACCGCCCATCCGCTCGCCGCCGGGCGCCACCCCGAGCTCGCCGTCGACGCCGACGGCAGCGAGCTCGAGGCGATCGTCCGCGAGGTGGTCGAGGCGCGCCTCCGCGCCGCCTATGGCGAGCCCGGCGATCCCCACCTGCTCGCCCTCGCCGGCGAGGGGATCGGGCCGCCGCAGCTCGTCGAGGCCCTGGCGGCGCTCGCCGCGACGGGGATCCCCGCCGCCGCGCTCGCCGCCGACCCGCTGGCACCCGACCGCGTCGCGGCGCTGGCCGGCCGGGTCGCCGCGAGCGCCGCGGCGGTCGACGGCCTACTCGCCGCGAGCGCCGCCACCGGCGGCCTCGGCGGCGGCACGGCCCTGGCGCCGAAGGTCGCCGCCGGGGTCGCCCGGCTCGCCCGCTCCGATAGTGCACCGGGCGATCTCACGAGGCTCCGCGAGCTGGCGGCGGAGGCGCTGCCGCCGAACCTCGCGGCGCGGCTCAAGGACTGGGCGCGCGGCAGGCTCGCCAGCCGCCACGAGGAGAGCGCGCTCGCCGGCGTGCGGGCCCCGCTCGCCGCCGCCGCGGAGGCCCTCTACCGCCTCCTCGGCCATCTCGAGCGGCTGGACGGAGCGAAGCTCGACGCCGCCCGCCGCTCGCTCTCGCCGCTCCTCGCCGAGGTCGAGCGCCTGGCGCGCTCCCGCGGCGTCGAGACCTTCCAGGGGCTCCTCGACGGCGCCGCCGAGCTCCTCGCCGACCGGCCGGAGGTGCGCGCCGAGCTCCGCCGCGGCATCGACCAGCTCCTCGTCGACGAGTTCCAGGACACCGATCGGCTGCAGTGCCAGATCCTCCGCCTGCTCGCCCTCGACGGGCCGCCCGAGGAGCGGCCGGGCCTCTTCCTGGTCGGCGACCCCAAGCAGTCAATCTATGGCTGGCGGAGCGCCGACCTCGCCGCCTACGACGGCTTCGTCGAGGCCGTCGAGGCCGCCGGCGGGCGCAAGCTCCGCCTGGTCGAGAACTTCCGCTCCGCGCCGCCCATCCTCGACGAGGTCGAGCGCGCGGTGGCGCCGGTGATGCGGGCGCGCCACCGGCGGCAGCCGCCGTTCGTGCGCCTGCTCCCCTGCGCCGAGCACCGCGACGCCACCGGCTACGTCGGCCTAGTAGGAGCGGGCGTGCGGGAGCGCCGCCCGGTCGAGCACTGGGTCTCCTGGCAGCGGGCGGACGGCCGCGAGCCGGGCGGCCCGCGCACGCCGTCGAGCGCGGCGACCGAGCTCGAGGCGGCGGCGCTCGCCGCCGACCTCCGCGAGCTCCACGCCGAGGGCGGTGTCGCCTGGAGCGAGATCGGCGTGCTGCTCCGCGCCATGGGCGACCTCGACGTCTATCTCGAGGCGTTCCGCCGCGCCGGCGTGCCGTTCCGCGTCGGCCGCGACCGCCAGTACTACCGCCGCCGCGAGGTGATCGAGGCGGCCGCCCTGGTGCGCGCGGTGCTCGACCCCGGCGATCACCTGGCGCTCTTGACCGTCCTGCGCTCGCCCGCGGTCGGCGTGCCCGACGCCGCCCTGGTGCCGCTCTGGCGCCGCCGCTTTCCGCAGCGGATGACCGAGCTCGTGCGGCCGCACCGCCACGGCCTGGCGCGCCTGCGCCGGCTGATCGCCGCCGCCGCGGCCGAGGTGCCGGCCGACGCGCCGGGGCTCGACCGCATCCGCGGCTGGGAGAGCGGCCTCGCCGCCGCCGTCGAGCAGCTCGCCGCCCTCCGCGACGCCTGGGCACGCGACCCCGCCGACCGCTTCGTCGAGCGCCTCCGCCGCCTCTTCCTCGTCGAGCCGATCGCCGCCGCGCGCTACCTCGGCGCCTACCGGGTGGCCAACCTCGACCGCTTCTTCCGCCGCCTGGAGGCGGCGCTCGACGAGGGCGGCGGCGACGGCACGGCGATCCTCCGCCGCCTGCGTGCCGCCGTCGCCGAGGCGCCCGATGAAGAAGAGGGGCGGCCCGGCGACGCCGCCGCGGAGGCGGTCTCGGTGCTCACCATCCACGGCGCCAAGGGGCTCGACTTCGGCCACGTCTACGTCGTCCAGACCCATCGCCCGCCGCGCCCCGAGCAGGCGGGGCGGACCGAGGTCGGGCCGCTGCCCCTGCCCGGGGAGAGAGCTTCCGCCGCCGTCGAGTACCGGCTATTCGGCGCGCCGACCCTCGGCTTCGACGTCGTCGAGGCCGAGCGCGCCGCCACCGAGGGGGCCGAGCGGGTGCGCACGCTCTACGTGGCGATGACGCGCGCCAAGGTCCGCCTGGTGCTCGCCGGCATCTGGCCGGCGAGGGACGACTGCCCGCCCGAGCAGGCGCGGAGCCACGCCGAGCTGCTGCTGGCGCGGCGCGACCGCCCCGATGTCGCCGCGCTGTGGGACGAGGCGGAGGCGAGCGGCGGCTGGGCGATCGAGCGGGGGGAGGCGCTCTGGGTCTTCCCCGCCCTCGCATCGGGCGGCGCCGGCGGCGCAGCCGACGCCGAGACCGAGCCGCCGCCGGGAACCGCCGAGGCAATCCCGGCGCTCCCCTCCCCCGCCGTGGTGGCGCGCCAAGGCGCCGAGATCGCCCGGCGCCGGACCGCCGCCGCCGCGCGCAGCGCGCGGCCGTTCTCCACCGCAGCGTCTTCGGAGGCCCACGCCCGCCTCGCCGAGCTCGCCGAGCGCCGCTTCGGTGGCGAAGGCGAAGGAACAGGCTGCACCGCAGACCTCCCCGCGGAGCGAAGCGCGCCGGACGACGCCGAGCGCGCCACGGCGATGGCGGCGGGCTCGGCGGTCCACCGCGCCCTCGAGCGCTGGGACTTCGCCGCTCCCGCCGACGCCGAGCGCGAGCGCCAGTCGGCGCGGCTGCCGGCCTACCTCGCCGGGATCGCGGAGGGCGAGGCCGCCGCCGCCGCGCTCGCCCGCGCCCGAGATCTCCTCGCCCGCTTCGCCGCCGGCCCCCTCCCCGCCCGCCTCGCCGCCATCGCTCCCCACATCGTCGCCCGCGAGCTCGCCGTGCTGCTGCCGCCGGCAACCGAAGCGGGAGCGGTCGGCTTCGTGTCGGGAGCGATCGACCTGTTCTATGCCGAGGGCGAGGGGACGGGCGACCTCGGCAGCCTGGTGATCGTCGACTACAAGACCGACGTGGTGGTCGGAGACGCCGCGCTGGCCCGCCGCGCCGCCGCCTACGCAGCGCAGGGCGCCATCTACCGCCGCGCCCTCGCCGAGGCGCTCGGCCTCAGCCGCCCGGTGCGCTTCGAGCTCTGGTTCCTCGCCGCCGGCCGGGTGGTCGAAGCCTGAGGGCTGCCCAGGTTGCCCGGTGCCTGCCCAGCATGTACGATAGCGATTGAAGAAGAGCTTGGATGGTCAGTGGATACTCAAACTTGTCGGGGTACAGAGCGATGAAGACAACGAAGTGGTTGACCTCCCTGGCGATCCTTTTCCTTGCGAGCGGAAGCGCAGCCTTCGCGGGTGTTTGTCCGGGAGTGGACGTCATTTGCGGGATCTGCAAGAAGGTTCCGGGTGGCGACAGGCAGTTTTGTGAGTTGCCTGGCCCGGGCAAGACCGCTTTCTGTGGTTGTAGCGACGAGAATGGGTGCGTCGACGGCGTTTTGGCTTGTTCGACCACCGGCCCGATGCTGCCGCCCACCGCAAGTCTACTGAAGGTACCGAGCCTGCAGCTCGCGCTCCTGCCGAGCCTCCCCTGGGAACCGACCACGGCGAGCTGCCCCGCGCCCGGAGCCGCCTCGGCATGGAGCACCGCCGATCGGCGATGAGCGCAGGCCACCTCGCGGGTAGCCGCAGGCGCCTGGCGCGGGTGACGGCATGGCAGATCGCCTTCGCCGCTCTCGCCATCGCGCGCTCCGGCGCCCTGCCCGCCGAAGTCGCCAAGCCTGCGCTTCACGGCGCCGGAGACATCGAGCTCACGCTCCTCCCACCCCGCGGCGAGGCGGCTCCCGCCTCGGTGTCCGTCCGCTTCGAGCCGCCGCCGAGTGGCTCTCCCGGCCGCCCGGCGGAGCGCGCGACGGTCGCCTGCCGCGCGGCGGGTGAGCGTTGGCGATGCCGACTGCCCAGCGGCCGTTGGGACTTCCGCGTCGAGGCCTCCGGGTTCACTCCGCAGTACCTCTGGCAGATCGACGTCGCGTCGGGAAAGGTCAAGAGCCTGGGAGCGCTCGGGCTGGTGCGCGGCTCGTCGCTCGTGGGCAGGGTGGAGACGGCGAACGGCGCGCCCGTCTCTCGGCTCTGCCGGATCGAGCTCGTGCCGAGCGGCCTCGCGCTGCTGCGCGCGGAGGATCCGCGCCGCGCCGAGGCGCGCTCGACGACCGCCGGCGCGCGAGGATTCTTCCAGCTCGGTGGAATCACCCCCGGCTCCTACGCTCTCTCCGTCAGCCAACCCGGCTTCGCCACCACCACCCTGCTGCCCGTCGTCATCGAGCGAGACCAGGAGACCCGGCTCGATCAGCCTCTGGTCCTCACCCTCCCGCTGCAATTGGAGGTCGAGGTGACCCCGGCGCTCGATCCGTGGGGGCAGCCCTGGCGAGCGGTTCTGATGAGAAAGGAGCTGGCGCTCGCGAAGTTTCGGGAAGCCGCCGGCGGGCCGGTGGTCGACGGGAGGTTCGTGCACCGGGGGATGGATCCGGGTCTCTATACCCTCGACATCCGCGACAGCCAGGGAGCGAGCTTCCTCTCCGAGGACGTGGAGCTCGATCGCGACCGGACTCTCTTCCGCGAGATCGCTCTGGTCCTCGTCGAAGGGCATGTGAGCAAGGGGGACGATCCCTACTCCACGCGCCTGGGATTCTTCAAGGGATCGCGAGGCGCCGCCATCCGCATGGACTCGGACGCCAAGGGGTTCTTCACCGGCTACCTGCCGCAGGAGGGCCGTTGGCGGGTCGATCTGCCCGAGCTGCACCGGACGATGCGCAACGTGCGGGTCGAGCGGCAGAAGGGCGCGCGAGCAGCGAAGCTAGACCTCGTGATCCCCGACCGCCGGATCACCGGCGAGGTCGTGGACGAGAGCTCGAACCCGGTGGCCGGAGCGATGGTCAGGGCAACCGACTTCGTCGACATCGACGAGCAGTCGACCTGGAGCGATCAACGGGGTGCATTTGTCCTCGACGGGGTCCCCGAGAGGCCCCACGACGCGTGGGCCGAGGCCGAACGCGACGGTCACCTCTTCGGCTCGGATCCGGTCACCGTCACGCCGTCCAAGGAGGCGGCGAGCCCTGGCATCCGTCTGGTGCTGCACGAAAAGAAATGGCTCGCGGGCGTGGTGACCGCGCCGGCCGGGCCTGTCGCCGGCGCCCGCCTCTTCGCGACACCGCGCGGACGGTTGAACGTCCTCCTCTCCGACGCCACGTCCGACGAGTCGGGCCGCTTCCGTCTCGACGTTCCCGCCGCCGCCGACGAGCTGCAGATCCAGGTCATGCCGCCCGGCTTCGCGCTCCGCACGTTGAGCGTGCAGGCGCCGTTCCCCGATCCGCTGTCGATCGCGGTCGACGACGCCGGCGGCAGCCTCGTCCTCCGCACACCCGCCCTGGACCTCGTCGATCCTCTGCAGGCGACTCCTCTGATCGTCGTCGGCGGTCAACCGCTCTCGCTGGACACGCTCCTGAGCTGGGCGCGGATGTCCGGGGAAAGCCAGCGGGATCCTCGCCGTTACGAGATCCCGCGGCTCGCCGCGGGCGACTACTCCGCCTGCTTGCTCACCTTACCGGAGCAGATCCAGGTGATCCTCGGCCTCGCCGCCTTGACCGGCAAGAGCTGCGACCACGGCACGCTCGCCCCGCATGGCGAGCTCGTCCTCGACCTCGGCGGCGCGAGGTGAGCGGGAGGTGGTCGAAGCCTGAGGATCAGATCGTCGTACCGAACGCCGGATGCGCGGCGGCGGGGGCGGCGAGGGAGGCGGTGCGGATCTCCTCGCGGCGGGCGAGGGCGCGGGCGGCGAGCTGCGGCTCGTTGATCTGCGCGTAGCGCGCGGCGGCCTGGCGCAGCAGCGCGTCGGCCTCGCCCGGCCTCCCCTGGGCGATGCGCACCGCCGCCTCGAACTCGAGCAGGCGCGCATCGACCAGCAGGTCGCCGGAGCCGTGGGTGAGGCAGGCGGCGGCCTGCGCCAGGGCCTCCTCGGCGCTGCGCAGCTCGCCCGCCGCCCTCCGCGCCTCGCCGATCTCCGCCCAGGCGCGAGCCTTGAGGTCGTGGACGATCGACGCCGCGTGCACGCTGTCGTCCAACCGCTCGGCGGCGGCGAGGGCGAGCGCCGCGAGGTGGCCGACCTCCGGGCCGGCGACCGGCGGCGTGTGCGGCGCCGGCGCCATCGCCGTCGCCCGCGCCAGGAGGAGCTCACAGAGGCCGAAGGTCTGAAAGCGCGGCTCGGCGGCGATCCGAGCCAGCCGTTCGCCGGCGGGGAGCGCGACCAGCTCGAGCCAGAGCGCCGGCGCCAGATCGCGCTCGCGGGCGAGCGTCGACCGCACCCCTGCGAGACGCTCGAGGAGCCCGCCTTCGGACGGGCGATCGCCCTCCGTCTCGGAGGCTCGCCGCCCCGCGGCCCGCGGCGCCGCGCCCGAGCCGCCGCCCCCGTCCTCGTCTGCCAAGCAACCTCCGCGCCGCCGAGCGGCGGGGGACGGCGCACCGCGGATGTCGCGTGCGCCCACGAGCATCAAAATCAGTCGTTACAGGCCACAGTGCACCGAGAGAGGATGGAACGGGACGAACGGCGCGGCGGGCGTGCGGTTCCGTCGGCGCCTCAGTCCTTCGCGCTGGCCGCCGTCTCCTTGGCCTTGGAGCTCTCCTGCTTGGGCTCCGACTTGGCGGCCTTGTCGCCGCCGTCGGCCTTGGCGGAGCTGCCGGCGTCCGACTCCGACTTGCCTTCCGACTTGCCGCCGCCCTCGGACTTGCCGCCCGCGCTCGGCTCGCCGCCCTTCTTGCCGCCGTAGTCGGTGGCGTAGAAGCCGCTGCCCTTGAACTGGAAGGCGGGGGAGGAGAGGAGCTTCTTGACCTCGCCGCCGCACTTCGGGCAGGCGGCGAGCGGCGGGCTGTCGAAGCGCTGCAGGATCTCGGATTTCTCGCCGCAGGCGAGGCATTGATATTCGTAGAGGGGCATGCCGGAGCGACCTCCTTGCAGAGAGGGATCAGAAGCTGTACTTGCCGCCCTCGGTCTTGAAGCGGATGCGGATGGCACCGGTCGGCTCGTCGCGGCGCGCGGTCGAGTCCGCGTCCGTCGCGACGCCGGCCGCGCGCAGCAGCCGGAGCACCTGGAAGGCGTAGAGAACCTTGCCGTTCTCCGCCGCGCTGTAGGGCCCCTGGCTGCAGATGTCGTACAGCGTTCGCTTGCCGTCGACCAGCGCGAGCAGGTGCACATCCGAGGCGTCGAGAGCGATCTCGATCAGCTCCTCGCTACGATAACAGGGCTCCAGCAGCGTTTCTTTCCTCCCCAGCCGGGCGACCAGGGTCTTGGCGTCGGGGGCGCGCTTGATCCCTTGGAAGATGACCTGCCGCATGGGGAGCTGGATGCGCACGGTGTCGGCCTCGCGGAAATCGCCGATCGAGAAGGTCACCTTGCCGTCCTGCCAGTAGAAGAGGCTCCAGACGATCCCCTCGATCTGCTGACGGATGGCGAGGTAGATCTCGGCGGGCGACAGCAGGCCGCTCTCGATCAGCAGGACGCCGTAGCGCTTGTTCGAGCGCTCGCGCTCGCGCATCGTCTCGGCGTAGGCCTCCGGCGTCAGCAGGCCGCTCGTCTGCAGGAAGGTCCCCAGGCTGTCGTCGCGGTCGGAGGAGGTGGCGTGGACGACGTTGCCCTCCTTGATGAAGACGCGCTTGACGATGCCGCCGCGGCTCGCCTCGATGATCCCCGGCACCTGGAACCGATCGATCGTGTAGAGGATCTCGGGCAGCGCGGTCTCGGCGAGATCGCCCCGATATTGAAATCCGCTCTCCACGGTGGCCAGGCGAATCTCCTCCGCCCGCGCTCGGTCGCACACGCCGGCGCGCGGCGCAAAGCGGGGACACTGTACAAGTTGAAACAAGAGTATAGCATTCAGAACCGATGCTCTCCCCCGACGAAGCATGGCGCCTGATTGACGCCCATCTCGCCCCCCTGCCGACCGAATCGGTCGCCCGCCGGGCGGCGGCGGGCCGGGTGCTGGCGCGGCCGCTCGCCGCCCGCGTCGACGTGCCGGCGGCGGACGTCTCGGCGATGGACGGCTACGCGGTCGGCGGCGAGGTGGCGCCGGGCGAGACGCGGCCGGTCGCCGCCACCATCGCGGCCGGCGACGCTCCCGGCTTCGCGCTGCCGGCGGGCGCCGCGGCGCGCATCATGACCGGCGCCCCCGTCCCCGCCGGGGCGGACCGCGTGGTGCCGGTCGAGCTCACCGCCGACCCCGAGGCGGAGCGCGGCCTCGCCGCCGGCATCCTCGCCGGGCGCTCGCGCGACTCCGTCACCTTCCGCGCCGGCGTCGCGGCGGAGGAGAACCTGCGCCGGCGCGGCGAGATCCTCCGCCAGGGCGCCCCGCTGCTGCCGAGCGGCGCGGCGCTCTCGCCCGGCGCTCTGGCGCTCCTCGCCACCCACGGCTACGGCGAGCTGCCGGTCCACCGCGCACCGCGGGTGGCGATCCTCGCGACAGGAGACGAGGTGGTCCCCGCCGACCGCGAGCCGGGGAGCGGCCAGCTGCGCGACTCGCACACCGACTTCCTGCTCGCCGCCGGCGCCACCCTCGGCCTGCCGTTCGAGAGCCTGGGGATCGCGCCGGACCGCGAGGACGAGCTGACGGCGCTCGTCGACCGCGGTCTCGCCGCCGACGTCTTCCTCCTCTGCGGCGGCGTCTCGATGGGCGAGCACGACCTCGCCGAGGGGGTGCTGGCGCGCCTCGGCTGCCGGCTGCTCTTCGACGCGGTGGCGATCCAGCCGGGCAAGCCGCTGGTCTTCGGCGTCCACGTGCCGCGCTCGGGCGCCGCCGCCGGCCTGGTCTTCGGCCTGCCCGGCAACCCGGCCTCGGTGATGGTCGCCTTCTGGCTCTTCGTGCGCCCGGCGCTGCGCCGGCTGCTCGGCTTCGCGGACGGCTTCTGGCGCGGCGGGCTCGCCGCCAGCCTCACCACCCGGCTCCCCGCCGGCCCGCCCTCCCGCGACCGCTTCATGCCGGCCCAGGTCGACCCCGGCAGCCCGCTGCCGACGGTCACCCCGTTCCCGCCCCACGGCTCCCACGACCTCGCCGCCTTCGGCCGCGGCAACGCGCTCCTCCGCCTCCGCGCCGGCGCGCCGGCGCGCGCCGCGGGCGACGAGTGCGAGGTAGACCTCCTAGGCGGCGGGATCGGCTGAAGGGTTGACAAGGAAGCGATCCTTGCTAGAGTAAGGATCATGTCCAAGGTCACGAGCAAGCTCCAGGTGACGATCCCCAAGGCGCTGGCGGATCGCTATGGCATCCGACCCGGCGACGAGATCGAGTGGGAGGCCGCGGGCACCTTCATCCGCGTGATCCCGCCGGGCGGCGGCCGTCGCCGGCTCGACGCCGCGGAGCGGCTGGGGATCTTCGACGCCGCGACGGCCAGGCAGCGCACACGGGAAGCGGAGCAGCCTCCGCCCGCGCCGGCGACCGACCGCGGCTGGACCCGCGAGGAGCTCTACACCCGTGGCGGCTCTGGTTGACACCAACGTCCTCGTCTATCGCTACGACTCGCGCTTTCCGGAGAAGCAGCGCGCCGCCTTCGGGCTGCTGCGCTGGGGAGCCGAGGAGGGCTCGCTCGTCGTGCCGCACCAGGCGATCGTCGAATTTGTGGCCGCCGCGACGCGCCCGCTCTGGCGCGGCGGTCACTCGCTCCTGACTCCCGCCGAGGCGCGCCGCGAGGCCGAGGAGATCCTCCTCACCTTTCCCGTCCTCTACCCCACCGATGAGGTCGTCCAAAACGCCCTGCGGGCCGCGGCGCTCTATCAGCTCTCCTGGTTCGATGCCCACCTCTGGGCCTACGCCGAGACGTTCGGCGTGCCCGAGCTTCTCTCCGAGGACTTCGAGCACGGCCGGATCTACGGCAGCGTGCGCGTCATCAACCCCTTCCTCGCCGCCGAGTCCGTCCACGAGAGCCCTGCGAGATACGGCTGAGCCGAGGCGCGCATCGACTGCCCAAGGCCTCTGCGGGGAAAGAAGAGATCCCGCCGGACGCCCAGTGCGCCCGGCGGGGTGAATGATCGATGATCGATTCTAGAGAGCCGGCCTAGCTGGCGGCGGGGGTCTCGTCGAAGAGGGACTTGTTCTTCGTCTCGCGGAGGAAGAGCGCGCCGACGACGACGGTCAGCGCCGCCACCCAGATCGGATACCAGAGGCCGTAGTAGATGTTGCCGTGGGTGGCCACCAGCGCGGTGGCGAGGAGCGGCAGCATGCCGCCGAACCAGCCGTTGCCGATGTGGTACGGCAGCGACATCGAGGTGTAGCGGATCTGGGTGGGGAAGAGCTCGACCAGGAAGGCGGCGATCGGGCCGTAGACCATGGTGACGTAGAGCACCATGAGCCAGAGGATCAACCCCGCCATCATGTAGTCGATCCGCGCCGGGTCCGGCGCGGCCGGGTACTTCTCCGCCTTGAGGGCGTCCTTGAACTTCGCTTCGTCCCAGCCGGTGAGCTGGGTGGCGCCGATCTGCGTCGTCACCGGCTGGCCCGCCGCCGCGTCGGCCGAGCTGAAGGAGAGGCCCGCCTTGGTGAGGAAGTCCTTCACCCGATCGCAGTCGCTGTAGTGGGTCTTCGGCCCCGGGAAGACGTGGAACTGGCACTCCGAGGCGGTGACGGTGATCGGATGGCTCTGCTGGAACTCCTCGAGCCCGGGGTTGATCGCATGGGTGAGGCCGTGGAACAGCGGGAAGTAGGTCAGCGCCGCCAGCAGACAGCCGGCGAGGATGATCTTCACCCGGCCGATGCGGTCCGAGAGCCAGCCGAAGAAGACGAAGAACGGCGTGCCGACGAGGAGCGCGATGGCGAGCAGCTCGTAGGCGGGCAGCCAGCCGAGCTTGAGGGTGATGGTGAGGAAGAAGAGGGCGTAGAACTGCCCGGTGTACCAGACGACGCCCTGGCCGGCGGCGGCGCCGAAGAGGGCGAGCAGCACGTACTTGTTGTTCGGATAGCGCAGGAAGCTGTCGCGCAGCGGCGACTTCGAGCCCTTGCCCTGCGCCTTCATGCGCTGGAAGACCGGCGACTCGTTGAGCTTCATCCGCATGTAGAGCGAGAAGAGGAGGAGGACGAAGGAGACCAGGAACGGCACGCGCCAGCCCCAGTCCTTGAAGGCATCCTCCTGGAAGTAGTGCCGGCAGAGGCCGATCACCAGGAGAGAGAGGAAGAAGCCGACCGTGGCGGTGGTCTGGATCCAGCTCGTGGCATAGCCGCGCTGCTTCTCCGGCGCGTTCTCCGCCACGTACGTTGCGGCGCCGCCGTACTCGCCGCCGAGCGCCAGGCCCTGCAGACAGCGGAGCGTTACCAGGAGGATCGGCGCCAGGACGCCGATCGTCGCGTAGGAAGGCAGGCAGCCGACCAGCACCGTCGAGAGGCCCATCACCACGATGGTGATCATGAAGGTGTGCTTGCGGCCCACCAGGTCGCCCAGCCGGCCGAAGAAGAGGGCGCCGAACGGCCGCACCAGGAAGCCGGCGGCGTAGGTGGCGAAGGCGGCGAGGAGCGCCGCCGTGTCGTTGCCCTTGGGGAAGAACAGCGAGGCGAAGAAGGGCGCCAGCGTGGCGTAGAGATAGAAGTCATACCATTCGAAGACGGTGCCGAGCGAGGAGGCGAAGATGACCCTGCGCTCCTCCTCGCGCGACACCAGCCGGCCTGCCGCATCACCACCCGAGGCAGTCGCAACACTCATGCGAGATCCCCCTTTCGATTGGGGTAACGCCGTGCGTTAGAACTGGAAGACCTGGTACTGCACGAGGTACTGGTTGCGCTTCGGCGCCGCGTCCTTGTCGATCTTGGTGTAGCCGAGCTTGATGTTCTGGTTGTGGCCGCCGAAGAAGAAGGCGAGGCCCAGCTGGGTGCGCTTCTCGTCGGCGAGCGCGGGGTTGTCGAGGTCGTTCCGCATGAACTGCAGGTAGGGCTGCAGGCGCGGGCCGTGGATGTAGTAGCCGACCTCGGCGAGGGTGTTCTTCTGCTTCGGCAGGCCGGCCACGAAGCCCTCGCCGTCGAGGGTCTGGTAGTCGACCTGCACCGTGATGCCGTCGCCGCCGGCGATCGGCTGCTCCCAGTAGACGTCGCCCGAGTAGGCCTTGTAGTCCTTCTGCACGTCGAAGCTGCCGCCGATGCCGAGCGTCTTCGACTTGCCGAGGCCGGTGCCGCGGTAGAAGAAGCCGGTCTCGGCGCCCCACGCCCAGTAGGTGAGGCGGCCGGCGACGCGGAAGGGGTCGACCGAGCCGGGTCCGCGGTAGCCCTGGAAGAGGCCGGCGCGGTACTCGATGTGATCGTCGCCCAGGTAGCCGCGCGCCTCGGCGCCGTAGTCCCGGCCGGTGCGCGCGGTCAGCGGCGTGCTCTCGTTGAAGCTGTAGGCGCCGTAGTCGATGGCGAGCAGGCTCGCCGCCGACTGCGTGTGGTTGTAGGTGCTCGGCGTCAGCATGAGGCCGGCGTCGATCATGAACGCCTTGTTGAAGCTATAGGTGAGCGTGGCGTCCTGGATGAAGGTGTCGATGTTGTTCTTGGTGCCGTCGGCGTTGCCCTTGCCGAGGTTCGGGTTGTCGGTGTCGACGAAGATCGACAGCTTGTCGGAGAGCTTGAAGCCGCCGAGCAGGCGCAGGCGGCGGAAGAAGATGTTGTCGCCGGCGTGCGTCGCGGCGGCATTGTCGAGGCTCTCGAACTGGACCTGGCTCAGGATGCCGAGCTTGAGAGACATCTGGCCATCGGCGGAGGACCACTGCAGCTGCGCCGCAGCCGGCTGCGCGGCGAGCCCATAGAAGAGGACGGCGCCGCAGGCCGCCTGCATCATCGATCGCTTCCAGCTTCCGTTCATCACGAGTCCACTCCTCTGCCCAGGGGGGCGAAAAAGGTGCTGCACGGGTGATCCCACGGCGAGCGCCCCGCGCGGCGTCGCCCAAAACAGCGCCAGATCAGGGGATTTGCAGCGATGTCCGGGCGGCCAGCCAGGCGGCCGATCCGGTTGATCGCGGCGAGATATTTCAGCGTCTGGGGACCTTCGGCCGGGAGCCGCCGCGAGCGGGCGGATGAGGGAACACCAGCGGACAGCGGCTTCGATGCGCGGCACCGTCCTACCCCTCCGGCCAGCAGAAAAACGAAACTTGCGCCAGATCATACTCGCGCCCGGCCCGGGAGCAAGGGGTCTTGACTGTTTATGCACGATGCGCAGTAGAATGCGCATTGTTTCGCGAGAGAACCTCCCATGCCGACCGACCACGAACAGCGCGACGCCCGCCAGCGGGAGATCCTCGCGATCCTCGCCAGCGCCCGCGTCACCTCGCAGCTCGAGCTCGTCGAGGGGCTGAAGGCGCGGGGGATCGCCGCCACGCAGTCTTCGGTCAGCCGCGACCTGCGCGACTTGGGGGTCGCCTGGATGGGCGGCCGCTACGCGCTGCCGCCCACCCCGGCGGCCCGCGGCGGCGAGCGGAGCGACCCGGCGGTCGCCGAGATCGCCCCGTTCCTGCGCGCCGTGAAGCCGGCCGGCCCCCATCTCACCGTCGTCCTGACCGGCGCCGGCGCGGCGCAGAGCGTCGGCCTCGCCATCGACCGCGCCGGCTGGGCCGAGGTGGTGGGGACGATGGCCGGCGACGACACCGTCTTCGTGGCGACGGCCTCCGCCCGCCACCAGCAGCGACTGATCCAGAGGCTCGAGAGCTTCCTCGAAGCGAGGTGACCGCCATGCACGAGCTCCCCTCCCCCCCCGCACCCGCTCTCGCTCTCGCTCCAGAGCCGATCGTGCTCGCCTTCTCGGGCGGCCTCGACACCTCCTACTGCATCCCCTGGCTGGCGGAGACTTACGGCCGGCCGGTGGTGACAGTGACCGTCGACACCGGCGGCATCGACGCCGCCGCCGCGGACGCCCTCGCGGCGCGCTCGCGCGCCCTCGGCGCCGCCGACCACCTGCTGATCGACGCGCGCGACGACTTCTTCGACCGCGTGCTGCGGCCGCTCGTCATGGGCAACGTCCGCCGCGGCCAGGTCTACCCGCTCTGCGTCGGCGCCGAGCGGCTCATCCAGGCGCAGGAGGTGGCGCGCGCCGCCCTGCGCCTGGGCAGCTCCTCGGTCGCCCACGGCTGCACCGCGGCCGGCAACGACCAGGTGCGCTTCGAGGTCGCCCTGCGCACCCTCGCGCCGCAGCTCGAGATCCTCGCCCCGGTGCGCGACGCGCCGCGGCCGCGCGCCGAGCAGGTGGCCTACCTCACCGAGCGCGGCCTGCCGGTGCCGGCGGCGGGCGCCGCCTACTCGATCAACCGCGGCCTCTGGGGGGTGACCATCGGCGGCCGCGAGACGCTCGACACCGTCGCCGCCATCCCGGAGTCCGCCTGGGTGCTCACCCGCGGCGCCTTCGACCAGCCGCTGCCGCCGGCGCGCCACGCCCTCGCCTTCGTGCGCGGCGTGCCGACCGCCTGGGACGGCGAGGAGCTGGCGCCGGTGGCCCTCATCGAGCGGGTGGAGGCGGCGGCGCAGGGCTTCGGCATCGGCCGCGGCATCCACCTGGGCGACACCATCCTGGGGATCAAGGGGCGCGTCGCCTTCGAGGCGCCGGCGGCCGAGGTGCTGCTCTCCGCCCACCGCGAGCTCGAGAAGCTGACCCTCACCGGCCGCCAGGCGCGGGTCAAAGAGATGGTCGCCGCCGTCTACGGCGACCTCGTCCACGAGGGGCAGAGCCTCGACCCCGCCTGCCGCGACATCGAGGCGCTCCTCGTCTCCTCGCAGGAGCGGGTGACCGGCGAGGTCTACCTCCTCTTCCGCCCCGGCCAGGTGTTCGTCGAGGGCGTCGCCTCGCCGCACTCGCTGCGCGACGCCTCGCGCGGCGTCTACGGCGAGGCGGCCGGCGAGTGGACGGCGGCCGACGCGCGCGGCTTCTCCCGCATCGCCGCCCTCCCCGCCATGCTCCACGCGCGCATGGCCGCGCCAGCGGCCATCCCCGAATCGACCGCGCCGGCGGCGGTCCAGGCAGGTGCGGCGGCGGGCGCTGCACAGCTGGCGGCGCAGAGCGCCGGCGGAGGCGGCCGGTGAAGCCCGTCCTGCTCGACAAGATCGCCTCGGTGACCCGCGCCTGCAAGCTCAAGCGCGAGGTGCGGGTCGCCGCCGAGATCCCCTGCGAGGAGGGGGTCGTCGTCGCGGTGCGGGTGAGGAACGACAAGTCGACCTACAGCCAGCTCGAGCTGCCCAGCGGCCGCATGGCGCAGATCAAACGCGGCGACCTCATCGCCGGCGCCCTCGGCCACCGCAAGGCGCTCTTCGGCTACTCCGGCCACCTCCCCGAGCGCCTCGCCCCCGGCGACACCATCCATCTGCTCAACATGGGCGGCGTGCTGGGGATCTGCGACTCGATCAACCCCGACCTCGGGCCGCCGTTCGAGTGCGAGGTGCTGGGCGCCGTCCTCCACTTCCCGCACCTCGGCGAGCGCTGGGGGGAGCCGGCGCGCATCGGCGACGGCTCGCTCCTGGCGCTCGACGACGCCGCGCCGCTCGATCTCGGCGGTAGCGCTGGGGGCGGCACGGCGCCGGTGCCGGTCGTCGCCCTCGTCGGCTCGTGCATGAACTGCGGCAAGACCGCCGCCGCCTGCGCCCTCGTCCGCCACCTCAGCCACGACGGCTGGACGATCGACGGCCTCAAGGCGACCGGCGTGTCGCTGCGCCGCGACGTCCTGGCGATGGAGGACTCGGGGGCGCGGAGCACGGCGCTCTTCACCGACCTGGGGGTGGTCTCGACGACGCCCAAGAACGCGCCGGCGATCACCCGCACCCTCCTCGGCCGCCTCGCCGGCGGTCTCGCGGGCCGCCCGGACGCTATCGTCGCCGAGCTCGGCGACGGCCTCCTCGGCGCCTACGGCGTGGCGGCGATCCTCGAGGACAGCGCTCTCCGCGCCGCCTTCACCGCCGTCGTCCTGGCGGCGAACGATCCCGTCGCCGCCTGGGGCGGCGTCAAGCTCCTCGCCGAGAATTTCGGCATCGTGCCGGCGGCGATCACCGGCCCGGCGACCGACAACCTCGTCGGCACCCAGATCATCGAGGAGACGCTGGGGATCCCGGCGATCAACGCGCGCACCGAGGGCGGGCGGCTGGCGCGGCGGGTGGCGGAGCGCCTCGGCCTCGCGGCGCCGGCGGCGGCCGAGACGGCCGAGCAGACCTCGCGGGCGGCGCTGCCGTGACCGGTTCGCCGCTCGCCGTCGAGCCGAATCTCGCCCTCGACCTCCCGACCGATTCCGCCGCCGGGCGCACCGTCCCCGCCGTCGTCCTCGGCGGCTCGGGCTACGTCGCCGGCGAGCTGCTCCGCCTGCTCGCCGGCCATCCGCTGCTGCGGCCCGCCGCCGTCGTCTCGGAGAGCCAGGCCGGCGAGCCGGTCGAGGCCGCCTTCCCGCACCTCGCCGGCTGCTATCCCGGCCTCGCCTTCACGGCGCGCCAGGATCTCCCGCGCGCGCTCGCGGCGGCGGCCAGCACGGCAGATCGGACGGCGGGCGCCGCCGCGGTCGCGGCCTTCTCGGCGGCGCCGCACGGCGCCTCGGCGCCGCTCGTCGACGAGCTCCTCGGCGCCGCGGCGGACGCCGGCGTGGCGCTCCGCCTGGTCGACCTCTCGGCCGACTTCCGCTTCGCCGCAGCGGACTCCTACGCCGCGGTCTACGGCCACCCGCACGGCGCGCCGCACCGCCTGCCCGAGTTCCGCTGCGCGCTCCCCGAGCACGCCGCCGGCGTGCCGCCGGGCGGCGTCGGCCATCCCGGCTGCTTCACCACCGCCGCCCTCCTCGCCGCCGTGCCGCTCCTCCGCCTGGGCTGGATCGAGCCGCGGCTCTCGGTGGTCGCCGTCACCGGCAGCACCGGCGCCGGCCGCACCCCGACGGCGACCACCCACCACCCGGCGCGGCGGAGCAACCTCTTCGCCTACAGCCCGCTCGCCCACCGCCACCAGCCGGAGATGCGGGCCCTCGCCGCCGCGGCGTCGGGAATCGACCCCGAGATCCACTTCATCCCGCAGGCGGGGCCGTTCGCGCGCGGCATCTACGCCACGGTGCAGGCTCGCCTGGCGCGGCGGCTCGACGCCGGCGAAGCCATCGCTGCGCTGCGGGCCTTCTACGCCGACGCACCGTTCGTCACCGTCGGCGGCGAGCCGCCGCGGCTGCAGGACGTCGTCGGCACCAACCGCTGCCGCCTGGCGCTCGCCATCGACGGCGACCACCTCGCCGTCTTCTCGGCGATCGACAACCTGGTGAAGGGCGCCGCCGGCGGCGCCATCCAGTGGATGAACCGGCTGCTCGGCCTGCCCGAGACCGCCGGCCTCCTGCAGCCCGGCCTCGGCTGGCTCTAAGAAGTCGCACGACGAGAGGAGAGACATCGATGCCCGCATCCGCCGAGAGCCCGAGCGCTCTGCAGCTCGACACCGCCCTGCCGCAGGCCGCCCGCGACGAGGCGCGCTTCCTGCTGCCGGTCTACGAGCAGGCGGCGATCGAGCCGGTCTCGGGCGACGGCGTCATGCTGCGCACCCGCGACGGCCGCGAGCTCCTCGACTTCTACGGCGGCCATGCCGTGGCGCTCTTGGGCTACCGCCATCCGCGGCTCCTGGCGGCGCTCGCCGCGCAGGCGGAGAGCCTCTTCTTCCAGAGCAACTCGGTGCCGCTCGCCGTCCGCGCCCGCGCCGCCGAGCGCCTGGCGGCGATCGCGCCGCCGGGCCTCACTCACATCTTCTTCGTCAACAGCGGCGCCGAGGCCAACGAAAACGCGCTGCGCCTCGCCTTTCGCGCCACCGGCCGGGAGACGGTCGTGGCGCTCGAGGGCGCCTTCCACGGCCGCACCGCGGCGGCGGCGGCGGTGACCGCCGGCGCGGCGCGCTGGTACGGCTTCCCGCGCACGCCCTTCCCCGTCCGCACCGTGCCGCGCGGCGATCTCTCCGCCCTCGCCGAGGCTCTCGACGGCGCCGCGGCGCTCATCGTCGAGCCGATCCAGGGCGTCGCCGGCGCCGTCGACCTGGGGGCCGACTACCTGGCCGCGGCGCGCCGGCTGACCCGCGACGCCGGCGCCCTCCTCCTCTTTGACGAGGTGCAGTGCGGCATGGGGCGGAGCGGCCAGCCCTTCGCGGCGCAGCTCTACGGCGTGACGCCGGACGTCCTCACCACCGCCAAGGGCCTCGCCGGCGGCTTCCCCGCCGGCGCCGTGCTCGCCGGCGAGATCGCCGCGCGCGGGCTCGGCGTCGGAGACCTGGGGACCACCTTCGGCGGCGGGCCGCTCGCCTGCGCGCTGGTCGAGGCGGTCGTCACGGCGATCGAGGAGGACGGCCTGCTGCCGCGGGTGCGGACGCTGTCGAAGCTGCTGCGCTCGACCTGCGCCGTGGGGCCGGTCACCGGCATCCAGGGCGAGGGGTATCTGCTCGGCCTGCGCACCTCGCGGCCGGCGCGCGAAGTGCAGGCGGAGCTCCTCGCCCGCGGCATCCTCTCCGGCCTGTCGGGCGATCCGCGCGTCGTCCGCCTGCTGCCGCCGCTCGTCCTCGAGGAGGCGCACGTGCGGACCTTGGCCGCCGCCCTCGCCGACATCCCGGCCGGGCCCTCCGCGGGAGGGGCGCGGCGGTGAATCGCTTCCTCTCCCTCGCCGATCTGGAGCGCGAGGAGATCGCCGAGCTCCTCGCCCTCGCCGGGCGGCTGGCGCGGCAGCCCGAGCCGCGGGCGCTCGCCGGCAAGGTGCTGGCGCTCCTCTTCTTCAATCCCTCTCTCCGCACCCTCGCCTCGTTCCAGGCGGGGATGGCGCGGCTCGGCGGCAGCTCCTTCGTCATCTCGCCCGGCCAGGGGAGCTGGACGCTCGAGAGCCGCGACGGCGCGGTGATGGACGGCGCCGCCGCCGAGCACGTGCGCGAGGCGATCCCGGTGCTGGCCGAGTATGCCGATGCGCTCGGCATCCGCGCCTTCGCCGGCGGCAGCGACCTCGCGGCGGACCTCGCCGACGCCGCCTTCGGCGCCATGGCGGCGGTCGCCGCCGGCTGCGGCGCGCCGCTCGTCAACCTCGAGTCCGCCGCCGACCACCCCTGCCAGGCGCTCGCCGACTGGAAGACGCTCGACGACCTCGGCGTCCCCGCCGCCGGCGGCCGCTTCGTCCTCTCCTGGGCCTGGCACCCGAAGCCGCTCCCCTACGCGGTGCCGGCGGCGGTCCTCGACATGGCGGCGCGCCGCGGCATGGAGGTGACGGTGCTGCGGCCGGAGGGCTTCGCGCTGCCGGCGCCGGTCATGGCGCGCGCCCGCGCCGCCGCTGCGGCTTCCGGAGGGTGCGTCCGCGAGAGCGCCGAGCGCGGCGAGGCGCTCGCCGGCGCCCACGTCCTCTACGCCAAGTCGTGGGGCGCCGCCGGCTGCTACGGCGACGCCGCGGCGGAGGCGGCGGCGCGCGCCGGCCTCCGCGGCTGGTGCGTCGACGAGAGCTGGTTCGCGCCGGCGGCGCCCGGCTGCCGCTTCCTCCACTGCCTGCCGGTGCGGCGCAACGTGGTCGTCGCCGACGAGGTGCTCGACGGGCCGCGGAGCGCCGTCGTCGCCGAGGCCGGCAACCGCATGTGGGTCCAGATGGCGGTGCTGCATCGCATGCTGGCGGGAAAGCCAGGCAAGGAGGCACGCGCATGAAAGACGTCGGTCAGCCGGCGCCCGAGGTGACGTTGAGGCAGGCGATCCCCTACATCCGGCTCTTCAAGGGGAAGACCTTCGTGGTCAAGATCGGTGGCGGCGGGCTCGACGCGGAAGGCCCCGCCCGCGCCCTCGTCGAGCAGATCGAGATCCTCCACCAGCTCGGCATCCGCGTCGTCCTCGTGCACGGCGGCGGCACGCAGTCGACGGCGCTCGCCCGCGCCCTCGGCGTCGAGGCGCCCTTCGTCGAGGGGCGGCGGGTGACCGGCGCGGCGATGCTCGAGGTGACGGCGATGGTCCTGAACGGCGCCGTCAACACCCGCCTCCTCGCCCTCTGCCGGAGCGTCGAGCTGCCGGCGGTGGGGCTCTCCGGCGTCGACGCCGGTCTCCTCGACGCGCGGCGGCGGCCGCCCGTCGCGACCGCCGGCGGCCTCGTCGACTACGGCCAGGTGGGGGACATCGCGGCGGTCGATCCGCGCGCCCTCCATGCCCTGCTCGACGCCGGCCTGGTGCCCGTCGTCTCGCCGCTCGCGGCGTCGG
This sequence comes from uncultured Acidobacteriota bacterium, assembly GCA_963755825.1. Classification (GTDB taxonomy): domain Bacteria; phylum Acidobacteriota; class Thermoanaerobaculia; order Multivoradales; family UBA5704; genus DATBQN01. Next base: position 1,660,636 of record CAVWLA010000003.1, read on the forward strand.
CAGACGGCGCGCTCTTGAACGTCAATGCCGACACCGCCGCCGCCGCCATCGCCGTGGCCCTCGGCGCCGAGAAGCTGATCTTCCTGACCGGCGCCGCCGGCATCCTCGAGCGCACCGGCGACCCCGGCTCGCTGGTCTCCTACACCGACCTCGCCGGCCTCGCCCGCCTGCGCGGCGCGGGGAGCTTCGCCGCCGGCATGCTCCCCAAGGCGAGCGCCATCGAGACGGCGATCGCCGGCGGCGTGGCACGGGTGCACATCCTGTCGCACGACCTCCCCGACGGCCTCCTCGCCGAGCTCTTCACCAACGACGGCGTCGGCACGCTGGTCGTCGAGAGCGCCAGCTCGCCCGCTCAAGGCGCTGCGAGCGCCGGTGCGCCGAGCCAGCAGGCGGCGCCGGCTGGGTCGCCGCTGCCCGCCGCCGAGCTCGTCGGCACCGGCGCAAGTGGCTCCGGCGCGAGGGCTGCCGGCTGATGCTGCCGGCGCACGAGATCCTCGCCCTCCACGCCGCGATCACCCGCATCCCCTCGGTCTCCGGCGAGGAGGGGGCGCTGGCCGATTTCCTCGCCGAGTCGCTCGCCAAGCGCGGCGTGGTGCCGGCGCGGCTGGGGAGCTCGCTCCTGGCGACGATCGGCCGGGGCCCGGTGCTCCTCCTCGACACCCATCTCGACACCGTGCCGCCGGCGCCGGGATGGACGCGCGATCCCTGGAGGGTCGCGACCGAGGGCGAGCGGATCTACGGCCTCGGCTCGAACGACGCCAAGGCCGCGGTGGCGGCAATGGTCGCCGCCTTCCTCGCCTTCGCCGAGGCGGAGCTGCCCTTCACCCTGGCGCTCGCCCTCGTCGAGGCCGAGGAGACGCGCGGCACCGGCACCGAGGCGGTGCTCGCCGAGCTCGGCCGCCGCGGCCTGGCGCCGTGCGCCGCGGTGGTCGGCGAGCCGACAGGCCTCGACGTCGCGGTGGCGCAGAAGGGGCTCCTCGTCCTCGAGCTGGTCGCCCGCGGCGACGCCTGCCACGCGGCGAACGCCCGCGCCCTCGGCGCCGCCAACGCGGCGCGCCGCCTGGCGCGCGACCTGGTCGCCCTGGAGGAGGTCGACCTCGGGCCGGAGCACCCGCGGCTCGGCCCCACCACCCTCGAGCCGACGACGCTCCGCGCCGGCACGGCGCGCAACGTCGTCCCCGGCGAGGCGACCGCGGTGCTCGACGTGCGCACCACGCCGGCGCTCGACGCGGGCCAGCTCGTGGCGCGGCTCCGCCGGGCGGTGGCCGGCGAGGTGCGGGTGCTCTCCGACCGCCTGCTGCCGCGGGAGACGGCGGAGACGACGCCGCTCGTCCGCGCCGCCCTCGCCGCCCGCCCCGAGGCGCGGCTCTACGGCTCCGCGACGCTCTCCGACCTCGTCTTCATGGCGGGCATCCCGGCGATCAAGTGCGGCCCCGGCGAGAGCGCCCGCTCGCACACCGCCGACGAGTTCGTCCTCGCCGGCGAGATCCTCGACGGCGCCCGCTTCTACACCCGCCTGGTGCGCGCCTGGGCGGAGCGCCCGGCGGAGCCAATTGCCGAGCCGGCGGCGAGCGCGGCGCCCGAGGCCGGGCCAGAGACCGAGACGGCCGCCGGGCCAGAGATCGAAGAGACCGCGGGAGCCGCCCGATGACCCGCCTGTGGGATCGCGGCGAGCCGCTCGACGAGCGGGTCCTGCGCTACACGGCGGGCGAGGACCACCGTCTCGACGCCCGCCTGGTGCCCTACGACGTGCGGGCGTCGATCGCCCACGTCGAGATGCTCGGCGAGGTCGGTCTCCTCGCCGCCGGCGACGTCGCCGATCTCCGGCGCGGGTTGAACGAGCTGGCGAGCGAGCACGCGCGCGGCACGTGGTGGATCGAGCTCGCCGACGAGGACGTCCACACCGCCCTCGAGACGCGCCTCGCCGGCCGCCTCGGCGAGGCCGGCGCCCGCGTCCATCTCGGCCGCTCGCGCAACGATCAGGTCTTGGCCGCCCTCCGCCTCTACCTGCTCGACGCGGTGGCCGAGCTCGCGGCGGGGGCGCGCGCGGTGGCGGCGGCGCTCGCCGACCTCGCCCGCCGCGAGGCGTCGACGGCGCTCCCCGGCTACACCCACCTGCAGCGGGCGATGCCGAGCTCAGTGCCGCTCTGGGCGGGCGCCTTCGCGGCCGAGCTCGAGGACGACGCCGAGGGGCTCGCGGCGACGGCGCGGCGGATCAGCAAGAACCCGCTCGGCTCGGCCGCCGGCTACGGCGTGCCGCTCTTGCCGCTCGACCGCGAGTCGACGCGGAAGAAGCTCGGCTTCGCCGCGGTGCACGAGCCGGTCACCGCCGTGCAGCTCTCGCGCGGCAAGGCGGAGGCCCAGGTGCTCTTCGAGATCGTCCTCCTGATGACCGATCTGGGGAGGCTCGCCGGCGATCTCGTCCTCTGGAGCAGCGGCGAGCTCGGCTACGTGACGCTCCCGGCGGCGATGACGACCGGCTCCTCGATGATGCCGCAGAAGCGCAACCCCGACGTCTTCGAGCTCGTCCGCGGCCGCGGCGCGACGGCGCAGGCCTGCCTCCTCGAGGCGCTCGCCATCACCGCCAAGCTGCCCTCCGGCTACAGCCGCGACCTGCAGCTCCTCAAGGCGCCGCTCTTCCGCGGCATCGACCTCGCGGCGGAGACCCTGGCGGTGGTCGCCGCCGCCCTCCCCGGCGTCGCCTTCAATCGCGACGCCATCCGCCTCGATCCCGAGCTCTACGCGGTCGAGGAAGCCTACCGCCTGGTCCTCGACGAGGGCCTCCCCTTCCGCCAGGCGTACGCCCGGGTGGCGTCGCGCTACAAGGGGTGAGGGGGAGGGGGAGGAGGCGCCCGCGAGCCGCCGCGTGCCAGCCAGCGAGATCCCCGACAGCTCCTGGCCGGACTCAGAGGCCGTGAATTCCTTGCGGGTTCACCAAAGCAGCGCGAAGACAGACGGCCATGGGCCTTTGGGATCTCGGCGGTAGCGACATGGACGGCGATCGGCCTCGGCTAACTGCCTTCTCTACGTTTCCAAGCGGAGGACGCTGCCGATTTTTCGATGCCTCTGACAGCGAAGCGATTGGCCACTACGATCTTAGGCGAGACGACGGCAAGCGGGGCCCGCTACTGCACTGGATCCGAGCTCTGCGCCTCATCCTGCGGGCCGACCTGTCTCCCGGAGCCTCTCGACCAGTAGAAGTAGGCCGCCGCTCCGAATGCCCAAGTCATTGCAATTATCAGACACCACTTCGCCCGACCACTCTTGCCAAGATCCTCTCTCTGCGCAGCATCGACTAACATCCAAAGCCAGAAAATCGTTCCGAATAGAGCAAGCAGGGGGAATATCAGCATAACCAGATGGTACGGTCGAATAATGGTATCCATTCCCACTCGAACCTCCCCGCGGCGAAGACAGAAGCGCCCTCTCGCTAGCGAAGCCGAGACGGCGCATCCGACTATGGCACCTCATACTGCTCGGCCCAGCCGAGGGTACTTTAGCAGAACGACGGTTCCGAACAAGCCTGCCCCTCGACCGAGCAGCCGCAGAGATACTGTCCCGCCCCGCAGATGTAGTCACACCCGAGGATGCTGCAGCAGCCAAGGCAATACCTGTTTGAACAGGCTTCATTTGTGTCGCTCGTCGCCCGATAGCAGCAGAGCGACCGCGAGGTGGCTACCTCGTAGTAGCCGGGGTCGATGATCGCCCCTTGACACGCCGGCGTGCACCCGCCGTCGCTGTTATCCCCAGGGTTGTACTGGTTCTGAGGCGGCGCAACGCCTCCACCAGGACCTTGCGCAGAGGGCGCCGCCGGCGTCGTCACGCTTGGAGCCTTTCCACCATGTAAGCGCGTGTCCTGCCTGTATTCGCCCAGGCCCAGGTTGATCAGAGTTTGATCGAAAGACCTCATCGCGAAGTCTATGTCATGCTCGTTCTTGTCGAAGACCTCCTGGTTTCCCTCCCTGATCAGTTTGTGATGAGCCATGTCGATCGTGCGAGAGCCAGTTTCCCTTGTCACCAAATCGGTGACGCTGATCTTGCCTGCAGGAAGGTCCAGGACCACCCGGAGCCTGGTGCTGCCCCTCTCGAAGGTTAGAACATGGCCGTCAGCCGTGGCGAGCTGAACTCCCAAGGTCGCCATCGTTGCCTTCGCGGCATCCCGGACCGTCACTTCGAAGGCGGTACGACTGCTACGAACCACACCGTATTCCGCGACTCCCGCCCTCGCGCTTTCGGAGTCCGCTTTGAATCTCTCTTCCGCACTCAATGGTGAGACCAGAAAAAATACGGACGCTGCAATTCGAACCAATATGCCTTGAGGCTTCATCGACTAATCCCTCCCTCGTAAGCCGGCTCGACCTCCACCTCGCCAGCCTCGCGGAATTGCGGTGCAGGTTTGGCGGTCGCCAATCCGGTGAACATTCTCCGCCCACAACTGATTCACCTACGCTCATGCCCGGAGACTGCGCTCAGACACCGGTCGCACCAGGCTTTTTATTATCGATTCTGCCTTCGCCTTCGCAAACCTGCGCTGCTGCAAGAGAACCTCTGAATCAACCCTATCTCTGCCGGCGCCGCACCACCTCCGCGGCGGCCCGGTATCCTGCGACGGTCAGCACAACGAAGGTCTGCCGTGTCACCAACCCGTTTTTCGCGAGCCGCTGCAAATGGTGCTCGATCTGATGTGTCGAAATTTCAATACCATTTCGCGCCATGGCGCTTCGGAGCTCGTCAGTGATCCCATTGTGATTCTGCTGCAGCTGGAGCAGCAGCGTGTCCCGCACGCTCTTCCCACTGCGGCGAAACCAAAAGGTCATCCCAGTTTTCCGCCGGCGGTTGAGCTGCAACCCTTTGTAGTTCCCACCGCGCAGCCCGAACGTGGAGACAGGCCTCCAAGCTCCGGCGCAAGATCGCTTCCCAGGTCGGCCACCGCCGCTCGCAGACAATCGAGTGCAGGAGGTATGTCAGCCATTCCAAGATGAAGGGCAGCCAGCTCGATGAGCGAGATAGCGGCAGCCTTTGGCTGACCGAATCCGTGGAGTAACTCCACGGCCCGCTCCTGGACACTTATCGCCGCCAAGGGTTGGCAGAAGTCGCGAAGCAGGAGGGCTCTCAGACGGTGAAAATGACTCTCCTCGAGGGGATCGCAGGCGCTCGCGAGATGAGCGGCAGCCGTCTCGAACGCGCACTGAGCGCGACTGAGATCGCCGCACCTCCGGCAAGCGTTTCCTAGAATCATCCACGACCGCGCTCTTGCTTCCTCGATCAGACCCGACGCCCTGCCGGTGGCGTCGAGAGTGCCTGCGATCGCTAGAGCCAGCTCGGCGAGCACTACCGCCTCCTGTGGGGCCGGGTCATTCGTGCTCCGCTCGAGAAGCAATTCGACTAGAGCTATCGAGCGGAACCGCTCGAAGCTCACCGCCATCTGCTCGCGTACTACCTCCGGTTGGGTGAGTAGCTCGGTGAGGAGAGCCTTAGCGCGGTAGTGATCTTCGGCGATCTGCTCAGGCAGATCCAACAGCTTCGCCGCCAGTCGATCCCAAAGATTCATTGGCATCCCTTCTGCTGGCTTGCGGAATCCGCTCCCAAAGGGGGATCAGGGATCGTCTCAACGCCTTCGCCTTCCTTTTTGGGTGGTCCTTTACGCCTCCAGTGGGGTGACCGAGCGCGCGATGTCTTCGGGTCACGGCAGGGCTCACCAGCCGCCGAGCCACATTGCGGGCAGGGCCAGTAGAGCGGATGCACGAGACCTTTTGTCGGCCGTTCGATGCCGAGTGTCTGCATTCGCCGAACGAGACTGGTACGGCAGAGGCCTAGCTTCTTGGCCGTCGAACTGACGTTCCAGCGATTGCAGCCAAGAGCGGCTCTGATCGCCTCGGTTTCTATCCGTCGCAAGTAAGTGTGAAGCCAGCCCGCTCTCAAGTGCCCTCCCTTGAACGTCTGCCATTCGCCGAGCGCCTGCTCCCATGCCGAGCTAGAAGATTCGCCGGCGGCTCGGGAGGAGCCGAACTGCCGGCGCGCCGACCTGTCCCCGAGTCCACGGACCGGAAGTCGAGGTTGCGAGCCTCGATCTCGAACCGCTAATCGGTCGTCAGGAATCGCCTTCAAGCAAAGTCCCCTCTCGATGCGCGCAAGTTGGTGCATCCTCGGGCGGTGAGTAACCAGCAGCCTGCAAGAGAGAACGAATGGCAGGAGCGAGGGAGTCTGCTAGGACGCACTCGATCGCCGACAACAGCACGGCCGATTCATCGAGGTCCTCCTCGCTCGGCAGCGGCGCCTCCGGTTGGCGCTCGGAGCGTAGTTCTTCACCGAGCCATCCGAGCCGTGCGCGCGCGCCGACCAACTCACCAGCCAGCCCCCAAAGCTGGTTCCGCGCCACGGCTAGCTTGGCCCGCGCACGCGAACCGGTCGTGGAGTCGCCCAGCAGGTCGTTCGCGACCAACTGCAGCCGGCCACAGATGGACTTGATTTCCCCAACGACAGCACTCAGATCGCTTCGCTCCGCTGCAGCCCGGTCTAGTTCGCCGGTTTTCCGCGGCCTGCAATGCTTCGGCATGGAACAAGGTTATGAAGGACTCTTTGCGACTTGAAGCGCGGGTGAACAAAGGTCAGGAGATATGCCGAATTTGGATGCCTCCCGGTGAAGTGCCTGTCAGCCGTCCGACGGCGCTTCCTCCTCCTCGCGACGCAGCGCTCGCCCCAGACGGAACGCGAGTGACCTCTTCAGCCTTGGCCGATATTCGGTTGCTTCCGATTGAATACATGAACCTTCTGCGATATCGTTCCTTCCGTTGTCACGCAAGCGGGACTACGCGCACATACTCTCGGCGGAACACCAAAGGAGAGCGCTCAAGATGAAGGCCGTTCCGTCGGACTGCAGTGTCCTTCTCGTGTTTTTCCGGACCGGCTTAGGTTGGAGTCAGACGGCACTTGCAGAGGCCGCCGGCATCTCTCCTTCCCTGCTCAACGATTACGAGAAGGGGCGCAAGACATTAGAGCGCGAGCGGCTGGAGTACCTGGCGGGCTTTATGGGCATCCCTCCGGAGCGAGTCGACGGAAGCCTTGCGGACTTGGCCCAAACTCGCGCCGCGTCGCGCGCTGCTTCAGCCTCACCGGGCTCGCGGGGCGAAATCTATAGCCACGCCGAAGTTGTCGCCCTCCGGGCGGGTCGGCTGATCGCGGACACCGTCCGTTCTCTGATGGAACTCCTGATCGTCGAGGGCGACGCTATCGTCCAACGGCAGCTCGCGGACCAGCAGATCGTTCGACTCAGGAAGCGCACCCCGGGCCAAAGGCTGCTTCTCGTCGAAGGCGGCAGGGAGTTCCGCAATTGGGCTCTAGCGGAACGCGCGGCCCTCGACAGCGTCAGCCTGGCGCCGAACCACCCTCAAGAGGCGCGAGAGTGGGCCGAACTTGCCGTACGAATCGCCGAGATGGTACCCGGCGAGGAGAGCTGGCGCTGGCGCCTGCAAGGTTGGACCCTTCACTTCCGGGGAAATGCGGAGCGTGCCTGCGACGAGTTGCCGGCGGCCCAAAAATCCTTGACCCTCGGTTGCAAGCTGTGGGAATCGGGTAAGGCGGGGGACCTGGGTGTCCTCACCGAGGCCTGGTTACCCTGGATCGAGGCCAATCTCAAGCGTGCCCAGCGGCGGTTCGCCGAGGCCCTCCAGAAGATCGACGAGGCCTTGGAGCTCGGCCAAGGCGAGCTGAGGGGGCGCATCCTCCTGTCCAAGGCTCGGATTTACGCGACTCTAGGAGATCCCGAAGCCTCGACCGGCGTGCTTTTGGAGGCGGAGCCACTGATCGACGTCCGCCGCGAGCCACGGCTGGCCCTTGCCCTGCGGTTCAACCTTCTGGTGGACTTATGCGCTCTCGGGCGGGCTGCGGAGGCGCGGCCCCGTCTGCCAGCCGTGAGGGCGCTCGCAGAGAGGCTAGGTGAGGCGCTGGACCTAACCCGCTGCACGTGGCTGCACGGCAAGATCGAAGCTGGGCTCGGCAATACCGCCGAGGCCCTTGCCGCCTTCGCCCAGGTGCGCCGCGACTTCCGGGACCTTGGGCTCGCCTACGACTACGCGCTGGCGAGCCTGGATACTTCGCTAGCCCTGCTAAATCTCGGGTGCGCTGCCGAGGTGGCGGCTATCGCCAGAGAGATGCTCTGGATCTTCAAGGCCCAGGAGGTCCACCGGGAAGCCCTGGCCGCCCTCCGGATATTCTGCGAGGCAGCCAAGAAACAGGTCGCCACCGCCGAGCTCGTGCTCCAGGTCGAGCATTACCTGCGGAGGGTACAGCTCGACCCCTCCCTCAAGTTTGATGCAAAAGGGACCGAAGCTCCTTGATTGCTCCGGTCCCCTATCGAGGACCTTGCTATCTCGTGCAGCGGCCAAGAAGCCCGAGCCCGCCGCCCGCGTCGCCCGCAGGAACTTGGTGCGGGACGACGATCGAGTTCGGAATGCAGCTGTTGCGGCCCAGAGGATCGAGCCCACACCCTTCGGCACGCCATAGGTTCACCAGGAAACCTCGGAGCTGGCCGACAAGCCCCTCGGGGATCGCGGCTCCCTGCCGGCTGAGGCGGGCAGAGGAGCGCTGCACGCTCGCGAACGCCTCGGGCGATCCGAGAGAGAGGGCGAGGAGGAAAATGAGGGTCGCAGGACGGAGGACACGCATTGAACCACTCCTTTCCGGTGAGGCCCGCCAAACGGCGACCGGCATGGCCACGGGCGCGGCCTCACCGCTACTAGGAATGGTGCCCCGAGTCAGGTGAAGAAATCTGCGCCTAGAGCGATCTTTTGCACGCGCGAGGTGAATTCGATGAAAGAGGAGAGGCTCGAAGACCTATCTCTAAGCCTGGCGATGGTCCTGCTGCGGCGCTCCAAGAGTCTGGAGGCTAGCCAGCTGGCGGCAGCGGTTCGCATCACGCGGAACCAGTCCAAGGCCTTTGAGCAGGGCAAACGGGTGGTGCCCCGGAAGGTGCTAGAAAGGGTCGCCGTCGTGGCGGGCTTCCGGCCTTCCCTGCTCGAGCCTTTGTTACGAGGTATTCGCTCGTTCCTTATCGCCGGGAAGGGTAGGTCGCGTGCCGACCGCGTCCTCTCAGAAGGGCTCGCCTTGGAGGTCTTGGCATTGGCTCGGGAGGTCGCCGACATCACGCTGATCCCTCGTAAAAAGAAGAGCGATAGAGGCTGGCCAGCGGTCGCTCGGCCACGGCCCGAGGAACGTACCGAGGCCGAACCACTTCTCACTTTTCTGCGTGAAAGATGCGCGCCGGCCGACGGGCGGCTGCTCTTTGAGGAGGCCGAGGAGTACCGGAGTTGGACCGTCTGCGAGCAGGCGGCACTCTTGAGCGTGGCGAGCGCGCCGAACCACCCGCGCGAAGCGCGGGAGTGGGCTGACCTCGCGGTCCGCATCGCCGAACAGGTGCCCGGAGAAGAGACGTGGCGTTCGCGCCTCCACGGCTGGGCGCTTTATTTTTTGGCCAATGCGCAGCGCGCCTGCAACGACTTGCCGGCGGCAGCAGAGTCCTCAGCCAGAGGCCGCGAACTCTGGGTGGCGGGGAGGCTGATGGATCCTCCTGGGCTACTCAACGAGGCATGGCCACCTTGGATCGAAGCGTGCCTTATGCGCGCTCAGAGGCGATTCGAGGATGCTCTTCAGACGATCGACGAGGCTCTTGCCCTGGATAGAGGTGAGCTCAGAGGCCAAATCCTGCTCTCGAAGGCGCGGATCTACCAAACTCTCGGTGATCCGGTGTCTTCGACCGCAGTGCTCTTGGACGCCGAGCCGCTGATCGACGCACGCCGGGAGCCACGGCTTGCTCTTGTCCTGCGTTTCAACCTGCTTGTTGACCTTTGTTCACTCGACCGAGCCGCGGAAGCGCAGCTTCGGCTTCCCGGCGTGCGAGAGCTCGCCGAGCAGCTCGGAGAAGAGCTGGACCTAACCCGCTGCGCCTGGTTGGCCGGGAAGGTCGAAACCGGCCTCGGCAATGCTGCCGAGGCCCTCGCCGCCTTCGGTCGGGTCCGGCGAGACTTTCGGGAGTTGGAGCTTGCCTACGACTACGCGCTAGTAAGCCTGGACCTCTCGCTCGTCCTCCTGGATCTCGGCCGTGCCCGAGAGGTTGCTGCCATCGCCCAGGAGATGCTTTGGATCTTCAAGGCGCAGGGAGTTCATCGGGAAGCTCTCGCCGCTCTTGGGACCTTCTGTGAGGCGGCGAGACGTGAGATCGCCACGGCTGAGCTGACCCAGAGGGTCGAGCGCTTCCTGCGGCGGGCGCGGCTCGACCCGGCGCTCCGATTCGAGGTGGTTCGGGCCGATGGCTGCTGAGCGCACCGAGCAGGTCACTTCGAAAGCAGTTTAGTCCCATGGCGAAGGCAACCGAGAGATGCAGCGCAAGGCCTCCGGCCAGAACTAGGAAGACCCAGGGCCTCCCGATTGTGAGAACGAAGGGAAAAAGAACCTCAAAAGCAACAGTGGAATAGCAGAGAGCCTTAGAAAGAGCTGAGTTTGGGTGCAAGAAGCGAGCGCAGAATGGATGTCCATATGAGGAAGTGCTGAGGATTTCTGCGACGGCCTTCCCGGACCGCCAGGTGCGCCCAGCTAGCTTGGCCACGCCCGAGGCTGCATGGCCTCGGGAAACAGCTGCGTCGGCGCGAGCATTCACGCCTGATTCATGATCTCGGCTCTCCTGATTGCTTTTCTGCTGGCGGCGTCGGTGCCGCCGCCGGCGTCCGTGCCAATAACAATCCAAGCCGTGGTCCACGGTGCCGCAAGCCGGTCGGCGGATCCAGCCCTGACCGGCGAGGTCACGCTGGAACCACTTGCGGCCGGCGGAACGGAGCCACCGCTGCGAGCCTCGATCTCGGGGCTGCATGGTGCGCGCTTCGCGGTCGCCCCTGACTCGGCTTGGCGGGTTTCTGTCGCTCTCCCCGGCACCTGGAGCTGCTCGCAGGTGATGCGGATCGCCGGCAAGGAGTCGGCTTCAGTCGTCGTCGATATCTATCCTGCGGGGACGCTGGCGGGCACCGTGCGGGTGCCTGCGGGAACGGCGATGCCTGCCGAGCTTCAGATCCGGCTACGGGGGGCGCCGGACGCTGCGGAGCCGCTGGCACCGGTCGCTCAGAGCTGCTCGGTGAGGGACGGGAAGTTCGTCTGCACCCTGCCGGCGGGCCGGCTCGACCTCCGGCTTCGCGCCGAGCACCTGCGCACCCAATACCTTTGGGGAATCGAGATCCCGGCGGGAGGACGCCGAGACCTCGGCGCTCTCGATCTCAAGCCCGGCGCCACGGTCGTCGGGTGGATCGAGAGCCCGCGGCGTGGCTTCGCGCTGGAGGCGGGTACGGTGGACCTCGAGCCGCGTCGCTCGGGAGCGCGGCCTGCCTCCGACGACCCGGCGCGGCAGGCTGCATTCCACTCCAAGACGCGGGTCAGCTCGCGCGGCTTTTTCGAGCTGGCCGGTATCCCTCCCGGCCTCTACACGCTGACCGCCCGCTATCCGGACTTCGCGCCGGCGCGGCTTTCACCGATCCAGGTGCTCCCTTTGGCGGAGACCGAGCTCGATCCGATTCGGCTCCAGCCTGCGGCGGAGCTGGAGGTCCGGGTCGAGCCTCCGCGCGACCCCTACGGCAACCGCTGGGTCCTCCAACTCTCGCAAGAGGATCTCGATCACTCCCATTTCGAGCCAGTAACCCGGGGCACCGCAAACGAAGAAGGCGCCTGGCGCGCCCAGGGTCTCGAGCCCGGCTCCTACCTCGTAGAGACGAACGGCGGGTATCAATCCGAATGGGCTTCCACACCCGTCTTCGTACGGCCAGGAATGGCGCCGGTCGACGTGCGTCTGCCGTTCGTCGAGGTCTTCGGCACCGTGCAGCTGGGCGACGAGCCTCTCGAGTGCGTGCTCTGGTTCGGCGGCCTGCACGGCGCACAGCGGATTGCGGCGAGAAGCGACCGCAGCGGAAAGTTCCGGGTCTTCCTGCCCGACCGGCCGAGCTGGCGGATCGAGCTGCTCAACGGCCCGCTACATCTCTCGGCCAGCTTCCCTGAGGTTCTAATTCACAAGTCGCCGGGGAGCGAAAGAGCGCGGCTGTCGCTCGAGGTCCCGGATACTCTCGTGCACGGCGCTGTGGTCGACGAATCGGGCAACGCAGTCCCCGGCACCCGCGTCAAGATCTCACGCTCGCAAGACCACCCCGACGATGCCGTCACCGACTCCTCCGGCAAATTCGAGGTTCGCGGACTGTCAGAGGGCACCTGGTACTTCGAGGCGCGAGCGAAAGGCTTCTCCTCGGAGAGCGTCGCGGCCGATGTGCGCGAGCGGGCCTCTGGAGCGGATCTCCGGCTTGTTCTGCGAAAGAAGCTCGAGCTCACTGGGCAGGTGATCGATCCCAGCGGCAATCCAGTCTTTGGGGCGCAAATCGTCGCGATGTTTCCCGGGCTCGGCACGCTGACGACGGTGCTTCCGCAGGCCTCGACGGATGTATCGGGTGTCTTCGACCTGAGCTTGCCGGCAGGTGTAGAGGGCGTGCAGCTCACCGTTTTCCCGCCCGGATTCACGGTGCGACAGCTATACGCCGACGCCCACAGCAACGAACCGCTCGTCATTCCGGTGAGCATGGAGGGCGGCACGCTGATCCTGCGCTACGAGGATCGCGGGCCGGATCGGCGCCTACCGGCGCTCGAAACCTCGGTCGTCCACGACTTCGTGCTCGCCTCCCCCTATTTCCTCGAGAGCTGGGCCGAGCTCAACGGCACACCTGCGCCCGACGGCAAGCAGTTCGTCATCCCAAGGCTCGAGCCGGGTCACTACACCGCCTGCCGAACCGTCCAGGTCGGCACCTTGCTCGCCGGCGACCCGGCGCCGCCAGGCGTGCCCTGCGCAAGCGGCGAGCTGCCTGCGAACGGAGAGCTGAGATTGGACATCCCCGCAGCGCGGCCAGTCCCCTCGTCAGACGAGAAACCTCCCGCCTCGAAGCGCGGGCAGCCGCCGGCGGCGGCGCGCTACAAGGGTTGAGGAGGGGGCGGCGCCCTCGCCTCCCCATAAATTTTCTGCAATCGGCCGTCCCGCGGCCTCACTCCTCCGCCGAGAGGTGGCGTGCCGCCATCTCCTTTCCGGAAGGAGCGAGCCATGAGCGAGACACAGGCGGAGACCGCGAGGAATGCGAAGACGATGGACGATCGATGGATGGCCCTCGCGCGGCGAGCGGCCGTGGCGCTCGTCCTGGCCGCGGGCCTCGCCGCGCATGCGGCGGACACCGCGGACGCGGCGCCGGCGTCGAGGTGCGCGCCGTCGTTCTGCGTCGACTCGGCGGCGGACATGCGGGCGTGGAGGCCCGAGCAGGTGCCGCTGTCGCAGCGCGCCGCGGCGACCTTCAACGCGTCGCTCGCCGCCGGCTTCGCGACGCCGCGCCTCTTCGCGGCGACCGACCAGGCGGGGAACTTCGTCAAGCCGCCGATGAACGACTACACCAACGCCTTCCAGGGCGCCGGCGACACCGGCAACATGTACAACTTCAGCCAGTGGCCGTACGTCGGCCTGGTCTACTACTACAACCATGCTGCCATGGCGGTCCCGCCGACCGGGTGGACCAACACCGCCCACCGCCACGGCACGCCGATCGTCGGCGTGATGACCGGCGACTGCCCAGGCTGCGGGCAGGCCGTCAACGCCTTCTTCGCCGACGCCGCCGCGGCCGCCGAGCAGATGGCGCTCCTCGCCAACACCTACGGCTTCGACGGCTGGCTGTTCGACGTCGAGGGCGTCGACCGGAACCTGTCGATCGCCGTGATGAACCTGCTGCGGCCCAAGCCCGGGCCGGGCGGCCGGCCGCTGGTCCTGCTCTACTACGAAGGCGGGGTCGACGACCTCTCCGGGCAGGCGTCGCAGGCGGCCTTCAACGCGGCCGGCCATTTCCAGTCGGACTACGGCAACGGCTCTCCATCGGCCACCTTCAACTTCGTCTCGCGCAACCGGCCGCCGAACAACAACCCGTTCACCACCGCCTACTCGCGGTACGTCTACCCGTTCGCCCAGGACGTCCCCTGCGCGAGCGGCCCGTCACAGATCTCCAACGGCGGGGCGTGTCTCGACACCCAGAAGATGTTCGCGTCCCTCGCCGCGATCCGCGGCACGTCGGGCGGCTACTACCAGGCGCCGGGCCTCTACGCCCTGGGCTGGGAGCGCTGGGGCGGCCCCAACCTCAACGACAGGGCGACGCGCGCACAGGTCCAGCAGGCGCATCGGGACCTCTTCGTCGGCTTCGGAGCCGTGCCGTCCGGCGCGAATTGCCGGCCGGCTCCGCTGGCAGCGAGCTCGGTCGCCGCCTTCGTCGACGCCGCGGGCGTCGCGCTGGCGACGCCGTTCGTCACCCGGTTCAACACCGGCGAGGGCGACTTCTTCACCATCCAGGGCGTCGCCGGCGCGTCGACGGCGTGGAACGGTCTCGGCCTGCAGGACGTCCAGCCGACCTGGCTGTGCGGCGTGGCCGCGAGCATCACCTACGCGGCGTCGTACGACGGCGGCAGCGCGCTCGCCATCAGCGGGGCCGGTCAGGTCAATCTGTACGCGACCCGGATGACCCCGCCGCAGGCGCCCATCGCGGTCGTCCGCTACCAGGGATCGCAGGCGCCGCTCGCGCTGGTGCGCGACGGCAGCGGCACCTGGCGCGTCGCCAGGGAGACCTCATCGACACCCCACGGCTCGTGGACGACTTCCGTGCAGACGTTCCCCCCGCTCTCCGGCACGGTGACCGAGATCGCGCTGCAGACGCGCGGCCCGGTGACGGTCGGAGAGCTCGGCGTGATGAGCCTCGGGGACTACACGCCCAACACCCCGCCGCCCACGCAGTCGGTGGCCGCGCCGGCGAGCGGCGACGTGACATGGACCAATCCTCCGGCGACCTGGTACGCCAATGTCTTCGGCTGCAATGCTCCCGGGCTCGCGCCGCAGTTCCTGGGCCGCGCCTTCCAGCCGGCGTTCGATCCGCGGTACACCGTCGAGCCGACGCCGCGGCGCTACCCCAGGTACACCATCCAGCCGGTGAGCCGGGCGGGGATCGCCTCGATGCAGGTGAGCTGCCGCTGAGCCAGTAGGGGCGGCAGGCGGGCGTCGGCGCGAGAGAGCCGGGGCGGAAGAGAGACGGCGCCGGCGAGCTTGTCGCCGGCGCCGTTCGGTCACGGCGGGGATGGTGCGGCGAGCTACTGCGGTTGGGCGCCGCCGACGACGGTCTGCAGGAAGTCGGTCACCAGGGCGCCCGACCCCGGAGCGCTCACCGTGTAGACGACGACCACCGCCGAGCCGGGGGCGACGGCCGCCGGCAGCGTCAGCGTCTGCGCCCCGCCGGGCGCCACGCCGAAGCCCTGCGACAGCGGCCGCAGCGCGCCGGCGAGCTGGGCGTTCTGGTTGGTGAGGTCGCCGAGCGCCAGCGGCTGGCCGAAGACGGCGAAGCGCACGTTGCTGACCGCGAGGTTGGCGGCGGTGTCGGCGTAGTTGTTCGCCCAGGTCCAGGTGACGACGTTCGTCTTGTAGGTCACGTTGGCGTCGATGTCGTAGACGACGCTGCCGGAGAGCCGCCGGCCGTCGGGGCCGGTCCAGTACATGTCGGCGATCTGGTGCGTGCCGTCGCCGGTCGACAGACCGACGTGGATGGTCTGGCCGTTGTCGATGCGGCTGTCGTCGTAGTCGTTGAAGCCCTGCCAATGGATGACGGTGTTGCCGCCGACCGTGCTCACCGTCGGGGCGCCGAACCAGCCGACGTACGGGGCGGCGGTGTGGCCGTCGAAGGTCTGGGTGATCGACTCCGCGCCGGTCAGCACGATGGCGAAATCGTCGGCGACCGGACCCAGGTTGGTGAGGTCCTTGTTGACCTGGATGCCCCCGCCGGCGCCGTTCGGCAGGGCGACCGCGGCGGCGACGGCGGCGAGCAGCAGGGACAGCGTGAGACAGAGCGAGCGTCGAATGTGCATCGTGGTCTCCTCTCGAGGGATGGGAAAGAGATTCCGGCCCGGCGAGCCGCAGGCCCGCCGGCGCCGGAAGATGCACGGTAAGTTATTAATCGCGCGCTAGCAAGATCTGATGCCGGCGGTATGCGGCCGCACGGCGAGGACGCCGGCGGTTCTCTGAAAGATGCCCTTCTGTGCCGCCGCGGTGACGACGATCGACGGCACCACCGGGCATTCATGCCCCGTGCGGGGATCGAGCCCTCGGTCTGCTCTCGATCCGCGAAGCGTGCCCGCAGCAGAGCAAGGTTGCGTCAGCCCTTCGCCGCGTTGCGGCTGTGCGGCCTGGCGCCGAGCTGGCGCCAGTCGGTCTCCTCGACCTCGACGCCGAAGTGCTTCGCCGCCTTCCTGATGTTGGCGAAGGCGTGCTCGCGCTCGGCGTCGCTCACATCGCGGACCTGATCGAAACGGGCGATGGCGTTGCGCACGTGCGAGGCGTCGGTCATCGGCTCCTTGCGCTGCTTGGCGAAGGCGTAGGCGCTCGCCGGCAGATCCTTCTCCTTGGCCGCGTTCAGCTTGCCGTGCTTCTCGGTGGACGGTGGGTTCCAGGTGGCTTCCGACATGATGTGTCCTCCTTGCCGGATCGATCTAGCAAGGCGCGTACCGGGAGCGTGCCGGCGCGCCGGAGCTCCGCCGGCACACCTTATGAGGTCGAGGCGACGCGATCGCCGCGAGCCCCCATCCACAGGAGATCCCCATGGCGACGACTCCGCCCGCACCGCAGGCATCCCGCCTCGACGAATCCCCCCGGACGGGCGGCGCGCCCCGCCGCCGTCGGATGGCGCTGCCGGCGGCGGCCGTGGCGCTCCTCGCGGCCGCCATCGCCCTGCGCGCGCCGGCGGCGACTCCAGCGGCTCCGGCACCGGCGCCGGCGAAGGCCGCCGAGGCGGACCCGCCCTCCGAGAAGGAGTTCAAGAACATCCAGGTGCTCAAGGGGATGCCGTCGTCGCAGATGGCCTCGCTGATGCACGTCATGCGCGCCTCGCTCGGCGTGCGCTGCGACTACTGCCACGTCATCGAGGGCGACCGCTACGACCTCGACACCAAGCCGGAGAAGGAGACCAGCCGCGAGATGATGCGCATGGTCTTCGAGATCAACCAGCAGCACTTCGGCGGCCACACCCAGGTCACCTGCCAGACCTGCCATCACGGCCAGGTCCACCCGGCGCGCGTCGCCTCGCTCGAGCTCGGCTTCATCGTCGGCCCCGGCCCGGCGCCGCCGGCGGCGAAGCTGCCGGCCGCCACCGAGGTCCTCGACCGCTACATCGCGGCGCTCGGCGGCCGCGCCGCCCTGGAGGCGGTGAAGAGCCGCGTCTCCCGCGGCACCGTCCTCCACCTCGGCGTCGTCGGCGACGGCACGCCCGCCGCGCACGGCGTCAACCGCGGCCAGGAGGACCCGCTGGAGATCGTCGAGCGCGTCGGCGGCGCCACCCTCTCCTACGGGCCGCCGACGGACCGCGTCGTCGAGACCTTCGCCGGCGGCGCCGGCACCGTCAAGTCGCCGCGGAGCGACCGCGCGCTCTCCCCCGAAGAGCTCGGTCGGCTCGCCTACCGCGTCGATCTCCGCTATCCGCTCGAGCTGCGCGACCGGGCGGCGACGGCGCGGACGATCGGCAAGGGGACGATCGACGGCCGCGAGGTCTATCTCGTGCGAATCAAATCGCCGAGCGGCGATCCCGCCCTGCTCTCCTTCGACGTCGCCACCGGGCTCCTCCGCCGGCAGGAGGTGGACCGCCCGACGCTGGTCGGCCCCGACCCCGACCAGACCGACTACGAGGACTACCGCGCCGTCGGCAACCTGCGCGTGCCGTTCCTCGTCCGCACCTCCGAGCTCGACGACTTCCACTACGGCACAACGCGCAAGCTGACCGAGGTGCGCGACAACCCGGCGCCTTAGCTCGCGGCGGCGGGGTATCCTCGGCCTCTGCGCAGCGCAGCGCAGCCTGTCCGGAGCGCTCCGCTCCACAAGGAGGCCCCATGCGGTCAGTCGACGAGAGCGCCAACGGAAAGACGGTCGACCTCGCGGTCGGCGACCTCCTCGAGGTCCGACTGACGGAGAACCGCACGACGGGCTTCCGCTGGGAGCTGACGCTCGCCCCCGATTCCGAAACCGCCTGCGCCGCCGAGGACGACGCCGCGGCGAGCCAGGCCGCCGCGCCGGGCCAGGGCGGCACGCACACCTGGCGCTTCAAGGCCCTGCGCGCCGGCGACTGCGACATCCGCCTCGCCAACCGCCGCTCCTGGGAGGCCGCCGGCGCCGCCGCCGAGACCTTCACCCTCCACCTCCACGTCACGGCCTAACAGCGCGCCGAACAGCGCGCCTGACCGCGGCCGATCGACCCGGCGGACGGCCGATCGGCCCGTCAGCTCCTCAGCCGATCAGCCGACGATCCGGATGGTCCACAGGTCGCTCACCAGGTGGGTGTCGAGCAGGTAGGCGTAGGGCATCGTGAAGTAGCCGCTCATCCCCCAGCCGGTGCCCCAGGAGTTGCGCACGATGAAGCGCTGCGACGACTCCTGGTAGCCGACCGCCACCACCGCGTGGCCGCCGAGCAGCTTCTCGTTGGCGAGGTCGGGCATGGGGACGACGCCCGTCTTCGTCACCGCGTCGCTCTCGAAGCTCTCGTAGACCGAGAAGCCGAAGATGAAGGGGAAGCCGGAGGCGAGGCAGCCCTTCATCTGCGACAGGCTCTGCGCGACGCTGCTGTAGCTGATCGCCCGGTTGCCCGTGGCGTCCTTGAAGGCGGTGGCGCTCGGTTTGCGGGCGAACTTCGCGATGACGTACGGCCAGTCCGTCTCCGGCGGCACGCCGAGGGTGGCGACGCTCTTGATGCCGTCGCGGATCTGCGCCCCGCTGTCCTGCTTGACGGTGCCCTCGATCACCCGCTCGTTGTAGTAGATGAAGAGCCGGGAGGGCACGAAGTCGGGCTTCTGGCCCTGCTTGCGGCGATCGAACTGCACCGCGCCGGCGATGGCGTTGCCGGTGCAGCTGCCGAGCTGGCCTTGGTCGTACGGCGGCTGGAACAGCGGCCGCAGGTCGGCGCTCGGCGGCAGCGTGCCGAGCACCTCCATGGGCGCCGAGAACTGGTGGTCGCGGGCGTCCGGCAGGTCGGGGATCCAGCCGTAGCGCTGGATGCTGTGGATGGTCATCCCTTCGGCCTGCTTCGCCTTCGGAGCGGCCTTCCTCGGAGCAGCCTTCTTCGCCGGCATCGTGGTCTCCTCTCGGTTCGACGTGGTTGACTTCTTAGGCGTTTCGAGATCCGATTTGTTGCTCTCGATGAAACGATCGAGCGCGATGGAACGGCGAGGCTCTTCGTCGCCCCTCCCTAAAGACGAACAGCAGGCCCGGATTCCCTCACCCACCCGGTGATGACCAGAGCGACGACATGGCGGAGCTGACCGGCGCGCGGAGCGTTCTCGCGGTGAAGGACCTCGCCGCCTCGGTGGCCTTCTACCGCCACCTCCTCGGCTTCACCGTCGACGCCGAGTTTCCCGGCTGGGCGCTCCTCTCGCGCGGCCGCTTCGAGCTCATGCTCGGCGAGTGCCGCGACGCGATGGCCGCCGCGGAGACGGGCGATCACTCCTACTTCGCCTACGTCACGGTCGAGGGCATCGACGACCTCCACCGCGAGCTGGCGGCGAAGGGAGTCCCCCGCGTTCAGGAGATCGCCGACCAGCCCTGGGGCCGCCGCGAGTTCGGCATCCGCACCCCCGACGGGCACCGCATCATGTTCGGCGAGGCGATCGGCGGCGCGGCGGGAGCTGCCGAAGCGCCGTAGGGCCGGCCGCTCTCACCGCTCCCCTAGAAGCGGCCGGATAGCAGCGGCCGGCCGTCTCAACCTCCGCCGGGCGCCACCGCCTGCAGCCGCGCCGCGACGCGCGCCAGCTCGCCACGGGCGTTCTCCAGCCGCAGCGTCGTGGTGTCCCGCATCCCCTTGGCACAGGAGTCGGCCGCCGCGACGTACCAGCGGAGCGCCGATGCCACCCCCGACTCGAGGTCGGCGTCGGCGACGTGCGGGATGCGCGTCGCGAGCGTCGCGCGGCTGAGCGCGGCGCAGTCGTCGGCCGAGCGCGCCACCGCGAGCCGCCGGGCGGCGGCCGCCGGGGTGCGGATCTGCGCCTGGTAGATCGAGCTCCAAGCCGCGAGCGCCGGAGCCGGCGAGGCCGCGCGTGCCGCCGGGGCCGGGGCGGGCCGGCCGTTCTGGCTGAGGATCCAGCGGCGGAGGGCCGCCTGGCTCTGCAGCTCGGCATCCTGCTGCTGCAGGCGGAGAGCCGGTTCGTCATCGTCACCGTCGAGGCTCGCCGAGCCGGACGGCCGAGAGCTCCCGATGCGGGAGAGCTCGCGCCGGATGGAGATTGGGCGGCCGGTTTGGTGGAACGAAGAGGAGGACGACGACGAGAAGGATGATGTCGAGCTCGAGCCCCGCGAGAGATCTGCCGCGGCGGATGGAGACTCGAACGGCGCGGAGACCCGCGAGGAGCCGGCGAGCCCGGAGGACGTCAGGCCGTCGCCGGGCGGCGCCCGATAGTAGTCCCGCACCCACGTGCCGTTCGCCCGCTGGTAACCGGAGACGTGAACTGTCCTGTTGTGAGTGGCGCTCGCATGTGTGGCCGACGTCGAGCCCGCGGCGCCGGAGTGCCCGGAGGCCGCCGCCGGCGACGCCGGGATGACCTGCGCCACAAGCAGCGCTCCGACGACGACCGCGTAGGCAGGCAGCTTCTTCGCCATGGGCTCTCTCCTCGGCAGAGATGACGTTCCCAGCAACGTAGCGCGCTCCAGTCGCCACCCGCAAGCCTATGGTTCGGTCGCCATATCCGAAAAGCTCTACCGAGAGAAGAAATGCCACCCACGGCGAAGATGCACCACCATCATGCGACAAAGTATTGACACGGAGCGGCGATTGACGGAGTATCTGCCCGTCGATTGGCGGTAATGGTGCCGTGAGTCGCCTGGAAAGCGAGGTGATAGGCAGAAAACTGTAGTGACTGGTTCTATTCTCTGTTCACAGAGGCAGCGACTAGAGCAGGACCCTCGGAGAGACCGGCAGGACCGGGCTTCCGGGGCGAGCAGGTCGGGCGAGGTCTGGGCTCTCTGGCCGAGCGCTCTGACCGCGCCCTTCGTGGTAGCAGACGTTCAACCCTGGCCACCAGCAAACCAACGAGCCGTACGCTGGGGCCGCAACCTTCCCGGAAGGGAAAGGAGCGACACCATGAGTCAGAAGCCGACGTTCAAAGACAACCTGGTCGACTGGCAGACGCTGGTCGACAGCCTCACACCACACCTGACGGACATGCCGGCCCTGGTGCCGGACCACGACGCCCTCGCCGCCTTTGTCACCCAGGCGCGCACCCTGGAGACCCAGCAGGATCTCCATAAGTCGGGCCTCCGCGACGTCAACAAGCAGCGCATGACCATCGCCGTCCAGGCCGGCGCCCTCCGCACCCGCCTGGCGACCGGCCTCAAGCTCACCCTCGGCTCGGACAGCGAGAAGCTGCTCGAGTTCAGGGTCAAGCCGCGCTCGAAGGCCACCCCGAATCGGCTGAGCCCCGCCGAGAAGGCGGAGAAGCTGGCCGCGATGGCGGCTCAGGCCAAGGCGAAGGCCGACGCCGAAGCCGCCATCGCCGCGGCCAAGCTGCAGAAGGCCCGCGCCGCGCTGCCGTAATCATCCGTAGCTCATCTGTCGTTCAATTCTTCGGCGCCGGGCTCCCGCTCGGCGCCATTTTTATTGCCCGGCGCGAAGCGAGAACAGCCGGGCGAGAGCCCCCCTTCCCCCGCGGCCATCGGAAAATCGCAGCTTCCGAAGGCGCCGAGGTTTTTTCAGAGGGAAAATCAAAAATTCCTCGTGCTCTCTCAGTTTGCGGAGAGGAAATTTCTAATTTCCCCTCTCCGCATCAAATGGAGCCAGGGAAAATCGAAATTTCCTCTTCATCTCTGAGTTTGCGAAGAGGAAATTTCGATTCGCCGAGTTTCCCCAGGGCGGCGGTGATCGCGGTGAAACGCCTCTCTCGCCGGTTGCTCGCCGTTTCCGCTCGATCGCCGATCTCCGGCCCTCGACCGATGGCGCTTCCTACCGTTCGCCGGCATTGTGAGCTCACCCTTCCGGCACAGATGTTGCGGCACCTTCCGGCATGAGGATCTTCGTCGCGGGAGGGACCGGTGCCGTGGGCGAGCAGCTCGTGCCGCTCCTCGTCGCGGCCGGCCACCAGGTCGTCGCGACCACGCGCTCGCCGCAGAAGACGGCGCGCCTGCAGGCCCACGGTGCCGAGGCGGTCGTCGTCGACGGGCTGGACGGCGAGGCGGTGAGGCGGGCCGTCCTGGCGGCACGCCCCGACGCCATCGTGCACGAGATGACGGCGCTCGCCTCGATGCGGAGCCTCCGGCGCCTCGACGACGAGCTCGCGGCGACCAACCGCCTCCGAGTCGAGGGCACCGGTCACCTGCTCGCGGCGGCGCGCGCCGCCGGCACGCCGAAGCTCGTCGCCCAGAGCTACACCGGCTGGCCCAACGAGCGCCGCGGCGGCCGCCTCAAATCCGAAGAGGACCCGCTCGACGCCGACCCGCCGCCGGCGGCACGGCGCTCGCTCGCCGCCATCCGCACCCTCGAGCAGATGGTGACGACCGCCTCCGGCGTCACCGGCACGGCGCTCCGCTACGGCTCCCTCTACGGCCCGGGCACCTCGATCGCGGCCCAGGGAGACATCGTCGAGATGATCCGCCGGCGCAAGCTCCCGGTGTTCGGCGGCGGCGCAGGCGTCTGGTCTTTCATCCACGTGGCCGACGCCGCCCGCGCCACCCAGCTCGCCCTCGAACGCCACGCCCCGGGCGTCTTCAACATCGTCGACGACGAGCCGGCCGAGGTCGCCGACTGGCTCCCCTACCTGGCCCGCGCCCTCGGCGCCAAGCCGCCGTACCGCCTACCCGCCTGGCTCGGACGCCTCGCCCTCGGCGAGGCCGGCCTCTCAATGATGACCCGCATCCGCGGCTCGTCGAACGCCAAGGCGAAGCGCGACCTCGGCTGGCAGCCGGAGTGCGCGAGCTGGCGCGAGGGGTTCGTGCGCGGGCTCTGACGGGTCGAGGCATCATCGCTCAATTCCCGCCCTCTGCGAAGAGCCTCTACGCCCATGGAGGCCTTCGCCCATCTTCGCGGTTAGAAGACAACTATAGACACCCGGTTGCCTGCTCGGTCCACGTCGTCGCTCGGGTAGGGAGGGAGCTCTGGAACACGAGCAGGCGGACGGACGGACAAGAACAACTCCGTCCTCGACGCGGGCCCGCGTCAAGCTCCGCCCTTGTAGCTCTTCACTTCCACTCTTTTCTGACGGTGTTTAACGACAGGTCACTGTGATTGACACCGAACCGTGCAGGCCGATAACCTATTTCCCAAATGTCTGCAATGGCGGACCGCTCCAGGACCCCTTTCCGACCAACGCGGACCTGGGACTCCACCTGATGCTTTGCGGCTCCGCTAAAGCCCGAACGCCTTGAAAGGCGTGGGGAGTCAATGTGACGGATATCGACTTCCAGCAGCTGGACTCGCGGCAATTCGAGCTACTCTGTGGAGCTCTATTAGCCGCAGAAGGTTTTCAGCAGCTGCGGCGGCCTTATGCCTCTGGCGTACCTGATCATGGCGTCGATTGGGAGTTTGACGGTCCTCATGGAGAGCGGTTGGTTGCACAAGTCAAGCTTCTTCGTCACAGGCTGTCGTCTCCATCTATCCTGCGGCAAATCGTCGGTGACCTTCAACGTGGCATGGCGCTACGAGGTGCCGATAAGGCATTCCTCATCCTTTCTGCTTCGTTGGATTCTCGTTCTCGGAATGAACTCAGCATATCGACTAACATCGAGATATGGGATGAGCCTAAAATTCAGAGCCTACTAGCGCAGCATACCCAGGTTCTGATGACCCTTGAAAGAGTCATCGACGCTCAGGAGGCGCTCGACAACCTCAGCAGGGTAAAAGAAGAGCGGGAAGGAACCGAGGTTAATCGGCTCATTGCAGACCTTGACGCCGTTAGCCCCGGCAGGGAAGACGCGAGCCGTTATGAAGAGGTGTGTGTACGCATACTAAACTATGCCTTTTCCCCCTCTCTCCGTCCGCCCAAGATTCAGAAATGGTCAGAAGATGGACTTGACCGCCGAGACGCTGTCTTCCCCCTACGCACAGGGAATCGCTTTTGGGACAGCGTAAAGTACGAATACTTGTCTCGCTTGGTAGTGGCAGAGTTCAAAAACTATTCAGACCAAATCGCACAAGCAGAGGTAGAGGCGATTCAGCAGTACCTGTTCCCGAAGGCAAGACGGGCATTCGGCTTACTGTGTAGTCGACAAGCGCCATCCATATCAGCAGTCAAAGCGCGTCGACGGGCCTGGATGCTCTCAGGAGTCCTAATTATATTTCTTTCCGATGGCGATCTTAAAGACGTCGTGCGAATGAAGGCCCAAGGCGAAGACGCTGAGGCTGTTCTGGAGGCGCAGATGGACGACTTCTTTTTACAGCTGGCACCGTAGATTTGTGCACGCCGCGAACCTCCCTATCCTTCGGCACAATGCCCGTAGTGGCAGCACCTGCCCGGGTCGAAGATCGAGTATCCTATTTTCCTTGGACGCAAAGAGTCAAAGGCATCGCTCACGTCAACGGGGTCGCCAGGGAATTCGTAATCCTAGCTGGCAAGCCGTTGAAAGGGCTGCGTACCCACCTACCAGCTGCCTCATCCTCCTTTATACCGCAGCGTCCTCTTGGCGCGTCGTCGGCGCGCTAATCCGGCAGCCATCTCCCGATGCCTGGGAACTGGACCAATACCCGCGAACGCGCCTCACTTAGCCACCAGTTGCTTTCCCGCAATGTGCTAAGCTAACTTCGCCGACGATTTAGCCCCCCATCCCTCTCGACATAGCCCGTAAAACGTCAACTGATAGCTTGGGCTCCACCATGGCAATACAATCGTTTAATTTTTACAAGCCAGATAACAGCGTCTCATTCGAGAGCCATTGTCTCAAAATATTCCGGTCCTACCTCAAACTACCCCACCTACAGAAGTTCGGACGCCTCGGTCACTCACAATTTGGTATTGATCTTCTATCCGTCGAATCAGATCATGTAATCGGCATACAATGCCGCAGCAAGCTCACCAGTAAAGGGCTAACCAAAGATGAGGTAGATGCAATCATCGAGGACGCCAAAACCTTCGAGCCACATCTCGCCGAACTATTGATAGCGACGAGCGCCGACCGCGACCCCGATCTCCAGCGCTACGTTGCTAACGTCACTTTGAGCCATCAAGCTGGCGGCCTCTTTAAAGTCTTGATCTACGCCTGGCAAGACATCGAAGAGATCCTCAAGCAGGACTCGGGCCTCGTAAGCGAGCTGTATTCCCTACCAAGCCCGCCAATTGCAAGCGCGGGGATCGCTACCTATGCGCAAATTGGCCTGCAAGCTCTGCTGGGACACGCGCATGCCGAGATCGATGAGGCATCTCGCTATATAATCGAGGGCAATCCCGATGCCGGACTGGCTCTACTCCAGAGACTGCAGCGCGAACGATGGGACCACCTGACACCCCGTGAACGGTTCAAGATCGTGGCAAATATTGGAACGGGGTACCTTGCAAAGGGGGAAGAACAGAAAGCGGCTCATGCGTTTCTTGAAGCAGCCACTCATCTACCGCTTGATGATGAAGGGGCACTGGGAGTGGCTGCTCATGGCCACCTTCTTTCCGGCGACCGCGAGCAGGCTTATCTTCTGGCCTCCGATGCTTGCCGTCGTAACCCTATGAGCGAACGGGCTCAGATAATAAAGATAAAGGGCGCTCCTGATAATATCGCGCTAGAAGAGCTACTCACAACCGTTCCCCCTTTTCTCAAGTCGACCTTGAATGTCGCGCTAGCGCTGTATGAACGGGCAATGGAAGGGAACGACCCACTTAAGGCGGAAAAGGTACTTAAAGAAGTTCACGAGGATTCACCTACTTTGCACTTTTCGCTTGGCGCTGCATTGCTTCAGCAGGGACTACCTGCAGCCGCTCATGAGGGAATGCGTCTCTTGCCTCGAGATTCTGGTTTGGTCCACGCCGCGCGGGAACACCTAACGAGAGCGATAGAGTCGCCGGGTGCACCAGCCAGCCTCGTCGCCTCTGCCTGCTTTAACAGAGGACTCGCATCTCTCCTTCTGGGAGACGACAAATCTGCTCTCATCGATTTCCACTCCGCGCATAGCAAGAAGCCCGGCGACGAACATTTTGCAACGGCATTCACCATGGAAACATGGCGCTCGGGGGACTTAGCCAGCGCGCTTAACGGAGCAAAGGAACTGTTTAAAAACCACCCTACCCCACGAAGCCGCCTATTGCTCGGCATTGTGCTTTACGACTCTGACGGGGATGTTGAAAGACAACGTGCACGCGCTCTGCTCCAAGAGGGCGTGGCCGATCTCGGCGAGGTTGAGGTAGAGCTTCGACTTGAATACATTCGACGTACTCTCTATATTCTCCAGCTCTCAGGAGAGTTGAACCGTGAAACTACCGAGGTCACAATAAGGGGCGTTACAGACCCCCTTGAGCGAGGGATAATTTTTTCGTGGGCATTGCAAAGGATGGGCTTTCAAGAGGAGGCTAAGACAGAAGCGAAAGAGATGTCCGGCCTCCTAGGGAAGGCGACTAACCTAATCCTGATACGTGAATTTGCAGTACTCCTCAGCAGACTTGGCTTAGCGGAGGAGGCGCTTCCAATCTGGGCTGGGCTGTCCTCGTTCTCCGTATTTAATGAGGACACCCTGATCGTTCTCCAAACCGCTGCTGACGCCGAGAGAGACGATCTGGTCCTTGACTACTGCGAGAGACTCAGAGTCAACGGTATTTATGCTCCCGAGGTCGCCGCGATGGAGGTTGATCTATTAATCCGCTACAGTGAGCCAACAACAGCTAGAGCAGTAGTCATAAAGTACTTGGACTCTAACCCTGCAGACTTCAACCTAAAGCTGTTACTCCTCAACCTGGCTGTAACGCAAGAATGGCCAGATATTGTAGATGCATACACGGACGCTCTTCCTAATGCTAAGGACATTGCAGCCGCGGTGGATGGCGCAAGGTTGGCTCAAATATTGCGGTTTAAGGGGGACGCGAATGCTGCGGCCATAATTGCCTACGATCTCGTGCGTCGCTTCCCGGATGATCCCCTCAGCCACCGTGCTATCATAACGTTGATTTTGGGCTGGCCCAAGGGAGACCTTGCATTAGATGCCCCCAAGCAGGTTGTGCCAGGAAGCGCCGTGTGCCTTAAGATCGAAGGTCACTCAGAATGGCTGACCATTGAAGACTCTGAGAAACCAGAGATAAGCCGAGGCGAGTACTCACCAGAGCATCCTCTCGCGCAAGCATTGCTTGGGAAATCCGTCGGAGACTTAGTGATTCTACCGCAGTCTTTGATGCGATCCAAATCAGCCGAAATAGTGGAAATTAAACACAAAATTTTACATCGCATGCATGAGTCTATGGCGCAGATGAATCGCCACTTCCCTGAGCAATCGTTCTTTGAAAGTGTCTCGATTAATTTTGACGCAAAGGGACACGAGCTGGATGAGTTAATCGAGGTAAATAGGCTAATGGCCGGAGGCCGGATCGCAGCTGAAGGAATGTACAACGAAAAGAGAATTCCACTGAACACGCTTGCAGCTGCTGCGGGAAAAGACCTGCCTGTGGTGATGCGAGCCTTTGCCCTCGACGAAAGGCGCTCAATTTACTGTTTCGAAGGAAGAGCGGAGGATTTCGATGAGGCAAAGACCCTGCTCGGATCCGCGCGTGAAGTGGTGCTCGACCTAGTGGCCCTCAGCACAGTTAGCCTATTGAACGGAGATTTTGATTTATCCAGGCTTCCCGTGAGATGCATCGTATCGGCGGGAACTCTGGAAGTCCTGAGAAAGCAAGGACGCTCAGATCTATTCGACAGAACTCATGGTTACATTTTATTTGACGAGGGCCGGGATCGGGTTGTTTTGCATGAGCTAGACCTTGAAGCAGAGCGTAGGCAGGCAGACCAGGCCAGGAAGTTTGCAGATAAAGTAGAAGCTACCTGCGAAATTGTTAGCGGGCGTCCCTTGGCGCGGATCAGTCCCGAGACTCGCAAGATGCTCTTGCGAATTTTTGGCTCCGAAACCGCCGAAAGCATAGCCGTCGCGAAGGAACGAAATTGTCTTTTCTGGACTGACGACTTCGTGACATCCGTGGTTGTGGAGAAGGAATTGTCTTTGCAGCGAACCTGGACCCAGTCCACTTGCCTTTGGTTGAGGGCTGTTAGAATTCTGACGGATAGAGAGTGTGATGTAATCACTTCCCGCCTTTGCGGATTTGGCTACCATTTTACCGCAATATCGGTGTCCACGATTATTGTTGCCTGCGAATTATGCGAATGGGACCCTAACAAGCAGCCGTTGCTTGGCGTCCTGAGTAGAGTAAAAGATTTTGGACGGGGACAGGACCTGCTCTTTGCTGCCGCCAACCTGTTGCCGACGGTGTGGCGTGAGGCACCACTGGACGACTTCGCAGCTCGGGTCACGATACGAGTGCTTGAGATACTGTCTCACAGCAGCAGAGGCATCTCAGTTATTATAAAAGTCCTCCGGCGAATAGATACGATTTTTGGCGTTAATGTGATTGGCGCAACAAAGGCCAGAGAAGTTATCGAGGCGTGGCTAAATACGACCGAGGGAAGAAGTCAAGTTATTGGACCCTAGTTGAGATCGGTTGTCTGTTCCTAAATTCGCTCACCTCGGGCTCGAGCAGCAGCTCGAAGTAGACCAGAAGTTTGCCGCGGTAAGCCGCGTGACCTCTCTCAGCCCAGCCCACAGCGCGCGTAGAAGAAGCCCCGCCGGCGCTCGCGTCGTAGGCGTCGAGACGAACGGCGTCCGCGGGCCAAGCGCTGGTGATGCGGGCGGCCAGGGCCAGGCACTCCCTGCCGAGGCCCGGCCCTGCCGGGTGGGCATGATCGCCATGGCGAGGAGATAGAGCGGCCGGCGGCAGCGAGTGAAGTAGCTGGTGTCGTTGGCCCAGGGCTTCTTCGTCGTCAGCCGAAAGATGCCGACAATCTCGCCGCTCAGCCGCGCAGCGAGCACCTGCGACGTGCACATGCCGTAGAGCACGCCCTTCTCGCCGGCTGCACGCTCAGTCGCACGGGTTATCACCTCCGATCGGCGCGCCGGCCGCGGCGCTCTGACGCCATCGGCGCCGCCGCCCGCTCACTTCACCCGCTCTCCCCATAGCGCTCGGGCGCGTAGCGCCGCGCCAGCAACCCGGTCGCCGCGGCGACGTCGATCTCCTGCCGGCACACCTTCCCGCCGCACGAGAGGGTTCCCTGCCGATCGCTCCCCGTGTGGTGCGGATGGACGACGATCCTGGCGCCGCCTGCTTCTTGCGATAAGCGCCTCGGCACTACCCTTTAGGGGGAGCCATTTCCTCCCGCCATGGCGGCGGGAGGGCTACGGGCTTCCACAGAAAGGCATCGCCATGCGCCGATCGATTGCAGCCGTCGCTTTGCTCCTCTTGGTGTTGGCGGTTTTCCCGAGCGTCGCTCAGGGAATGCACAAGGTAGCGGTCCACCAGGCCGCGCAGGCCCCATCCAAGGCGCTTGTCGGGCCCTGGCAGCGTCTGATCGCCCTCGTAGGGCTCGGCACCGCGCAGGGCTCAGGAAGCGGCCAGACGACCGCCACGGCGCCGCCGGCGACGGTGGATGTCGGGGGCGGAGCGGACCCGGACGGCCACCACTAGCGCTCCCCTCGGACGGGCGCCGTTCATCTTCCGCGGCGCCCGTCCTCTTTTGTAGAGAAATCAGCTTGCCATGATGTACTATTTTGTCGCTGAAGCTAACGTACGGGGAGGACGACTGATGGCTGAATGGCACATCTCCGAGGCGCTCGCGCGGGACTTTCTCCGCGAACGAGCCACAGCGACCGACCGTCAGCGAGTCGTCGGACACCTGATCGGGAGATGTAAGCAGTGCCGGAGGCGAGTCTCCCGCATCGCCGCAGAGGAGGGGATCTTCCCGCAGCATGGACGGCGGGACTACACGATCCCGGAGCCTCTGATGTTCCCGGCCGCGGAGTCCCTCGACATTGCGGTGTCCAAGGTGATGGGGCTCGCGCAGTGGTCGGCGCTCGAATCGATGGACCCTGGCCGCCGGGCGGAGATCGTCGGGCGAGACAAGTCTTTCCATCATTTCGGGCTGTACGACCGCCTTCTCGAGGTGGCGGCCTTCATCGGCCGCACTCAGCCCCAAGAAGCCGAGGCCGTCGCGATGCTGGCCTTGCAGATTGCCCCGAAGGTCCGTCTTGTCCCCGATTCGTTCCGTCAGGACCTCATCGCCGGCGCCTATGGAGCGGTGGGTAACGCTCGCCGGCTCCGGGCTGACTACAGGGGCTCGCAGGACGCCTTCACGGAGGCATGGAGACGAATCGAGGAAGGGTCGGGCGATCCACTGGTGAGCGCGCGCATTCAGCAATTCGAGTCCTCATGGTTCAACGACCTCGGCCGCTATACCGAAGCTGAACAACTCCTGGAGCTCGCCCGGCGCTCCTATCGGTCGGTCGACGACGAACACCGCGAGGGCCGGACGATCCTGAAGCTGGGCTGCGTCCGCATGAAGTGGGACCCCGAGTCGGCGATCGTCCTCTTCCTCGAGGCCGAGACGCTGTACGACGCGGCCGAGGAACCATTCCTCGAATGGTGCGTCCGGCACAATACCGTCTGGTGCCTGAATGACTTGGAGCGCCCCAAGGAAGCGCTGGCGCTCCTGGAAGAGTCGCGGCCGCTCTACCGGAAATTCTCCGATCCCTGGGTGCGGTTGCGCGGCTATTGGCTCGAAGCGCGGATCGCCTTTTCCTTCGGCAAGTACCAGGATGCCGAGGAGATCTTCAAGTCCCTGTGGGAACAGGTCAGGGCGGAGGGCGGCCATCCGATCGACCTTACCCTGCTCTCGGTCGACCTCGCCCAGGTGCTGGCGGAGCGTGGGATGGTGGCGCAGTGCGTGCGGCTCATCGAGCAGCTCATCCCGATTCTACGGAGCATCGGTCTTCACGACGAGGGCTTGGCGGTCTGGCTCCTGGTCGCTCAGAAGCTGCAATCGGCGGGGCGGGTCGGCAGTGTCCTGTGGCGCGAGATGGAGAACTACTTCCGTCGAAACTTCCGGGTTCCTGTACACTTCGGCGGAGATGTGCAGTAGCCATCGACGACGCTGAAAAGAACCGATCCTCGACCTCGAAACTCATTCAGAGATCTCGTTCCGAAATGGCGCATAGAGACGCAGTCCCGCAAGGGCTGGCCGAGCGCCGCGAACGCCTGAGCCTGCAACAGGGTCGTCGGGACCGCGGCAGCGACTTCCTGCAGTTCCTCGAAGACGAGGTGTGGCCGAAGGCTCCGCCGGACCAGCTCGGCCGCCGACTCAGCCGCGACGAGGAAGACGAGATCCTGGGCTACGGACCGGCGGGCGTTTGATCCTCGAAGCCTCGGTTTCGCCGCCATCGTCCGTCACCGCCGGCTCGATCAGCATCTCGTAATAAACCAGCGGCACGCCGTGTGCCCTCTCTCCGCCCAGCCAAGAGGCCGGTCAGCTCGACCCGAGCGCTGCGAGGCACCTCGTCTTATGGAAGGCGGCCGGTCTTCTGCCGGTCCCGACACCAAGGAGATGGGCGTATGAAGAAGTCCGTTCTCGTCCTCATGGCCCTCGTCACCCTGCTCCCGCTCGCGCTGGCCACCGCCCAGACGCCGGTGGCCGCGCCGGCCGCGGGCTCCGCGCAGGCTGCGGCGACTGCGCAGTTCCTGGCGACCCTCGCGACCCAGCCCGTCACGACGCCGAACGACCTGCCCCCCAGCCCCCTGTTCAGGACCGGCTGCACCACCAGCGCCGACTGCCCGACAGGCCAGCTCTGCTGCAACACCTGCGGCAATCCACCTGCACTCGCCACCACCTGCAGGGGTTGCCTGGCGCCGATCCGTGGCCGCTGCCCGCTGATCGAGTAGCCGGCGACCGGTCGCGTGAGGAGGCCGCAGGCCTCCTCACGCCGATGCGGGCGTGCGCTCCGCGCCGCTACCGCCCCGTCGCGCCAGGCCCCACGGGGGGCTTTGCAGAGAGCCGGCGACGGCCCAGGCCGCGCCGACGACCATCGCCGTGATGAAGAGCTCCGTCCAGGGGAGGTGGGCCGCCGGGCTGGCCGCGACGCCCGGGACGGAGACGAGCAGCAGGAAGAGGCTGAGCATCGCCGCCTCGGCCGTCGCGGCCAGGCGCCGCAGAACCCCGAAGAGAATGCCGAGCCCGGCGGCGATGTGCGCCGCGCCCGTCAGGTAGGCGAAGCCCAGACGGTAGGGAAGCCACGCCGGCACCGCCGCTACCGCGGCCTCGACATAGACGAAGTGCGAGAGCCCGATCATGGGGAGCGCGAGGGCGTAGAGAGCGAGCGCCAAGCGGAGGCCCCCAGCGCCGGTGTCAAGACCTAGCAAGGGCCTGCCGTCCCGACCTGCGAACGAGCCCAGCAGGAACCAGCCGCCGGTCACCATCGTCAGGTTCTGGCCGAAGTTCAGCCACAGAACCTCGGTCGTGGGGCTCGCCACGACGCGGGGGAGGCCGAGCACCAGCAGCCACAGCAGGGCGTTGACCGTGATGACGAGGGTGGCGAGCCTCGCCGTGCGCGGCACCAGCATGCCCAGCCCGCCCGCGAGCAGCACGAGGCCCGAGGCATGGGTGATGGGTCCTTGCCAGGGGCTCCATGCCGGGAAGAGCTTCCAGAGCAGCTCGAACTCGCCGGAGACGAGGAGAAGCGCCCCGGCCCCCGCAAAGCTCCAAGCGAAGATCACCTCACCCAGCCGAGTCAGTCGCATCGATGAACCTCCTCAGTCGCGGGTCGCCAGAGGAACCTGCTGTGAGGGAAGGGCCCCTCTCCCGACGCCCGAGACTCCCCTCAATCACCCATCCCAGCCGCCGGCTCGATCATCATCTCGTAGTAGACCAGCGGCACACCGCGGTACGCTGCGTGCCCTCTCTCCGCCCAGCCGCAGCGCGCATAGAAGCCGCCCCCGCCGGCGCTCGCGTCGTACGAGTCGAGACGGATGGCGTCCGCGGGCCAGGCGCCAGCTCGCAAAGAGCGCCGCAGCCAGAAGGATGAGCACGGCGGTCGCGGCGGTCCATGGGTCTCTCGCGCGGACCGCGAAGAGGAGCGGCTCGACGTAGCGCGCAGCATAGAGCGCGGTGGCGAGCCCGAGGCCCGCCCCCAGGATCGCGGGGACGAGCCCGAGCCTGGCCACGAGCCAAAAGGTGGCGCGCGGCCCGGCGCCGAGAGCCATGCGCACACCCAGCTCGTGCCGGCGACGAGGCGACGGCCTGGGAGACGGCGGCGTAGATCCCGATCGCCGCGAGGACGAGCGCCAGCGCGCCGAAGAGAGAGAGCAAAACCGCGCCGGCCGCCCATGGCTTGAGCTGCGGGTCGAGGCGGTCGGCGAGCCGCTCGACGTCGACGAAGGGAAGGTCGGGGGCTGCGGCCAACACTTCCCGGCGGGCTGCCCCGGCGAGGATCTCCGGCTCGCGAGCCGTGCGCACGAAGAGAACTCGCGAATGGATCCAGGAGGGTGCCTGGCGCAGTGGGACATAGACCTGGATTGTCGCTGGCTCGGGCAGCAGCCGGTTGCGCCGCGCATCCTCGACGACGCCGACCACGGTGGCGCATGGCTCACGGTCGCCTCCCACCTGGATGCATCGACCGAGAGGGCTCTGTGCCGGCCAGAGGAGCCCTGCCGCCGTTTCGTTGACGACCGCGACCCGCTCGCGGCCGGCGTCGTCCGCATCGGTCAGCGGCCTGCCGCGGCGCACCGCGGTGCCCAGGGCCGCAAAGAAGTCTCCAGCCACGGCGTTGAGATAGGCGTGGCCCGGCGCAAGGGCGGCCACATCGCCGCGGCCGGGCACGGCGATCTGCGTGCCGAAGCTGCTGGGCAGGGGAATCGCGGCGGCGATGGTTGCCCGCGCGACTCCCGGAAGGCGGCGGACGCGGTCGAGAGCGCGGCGCAGGATTGCGTCCGCCGGGAGGTCGCCGGAGCCGGCGCTCGCGAGGTCCACCGTGACGACGAGGACACGCGCCGCGTCGAGCCCCAAGTGCAGCCGCTGCACGTTCTCGAGGCTGCGGAGGAAGAGGCCGGCGCCGACGAGCAGCACCACGGTGGCCGCAACCTGGCTCGCCAGCAGCAGACCGCGCCGGCGGACGCGGCCGGGGTCGCCCTCGTGGCCACCCTCTCCCATCGCCGAGGCGAGCTCCATCCGCGCGGCGGAGCGCAGGGAGGCGACCGCGGTGACCAGTCCCGCGGCCACCGTGAGGAACGCGATGATCGCGAGAAGCCGAGGGTCGAGGACGCTGGCCGTGCCTGTCGTCGGAACCAGCAGGAATCTGCGGAGCACGGTGATCCCCGTCCAGGCGACGAATTGGGCAGCGCAGCCGCCCAGCAGCGCGAGCGCCAGGCTCTCCGCCAGCAGCAGCCGGACCAGCCGGGCGCGCCCGGCGCCGAGGGCGAGCCGTACCGCGAGCTCGCGCCGGCGGTCGAGCCCGCGGGTGACGAGGAGCGCCGAGACGTTGACGCAGGCGATCGCGAGCACCGCCAAGGAGCACCCGGCGAGCCAGCCGACCAGGCGCACCGGCTGAACGCTGTCCGGGCCGCGCCCCTCCTGGACGGGGCCGAGCGCAACGCGGCGATGTCCCCGCCCCCCCATCGCCCCAAGATCGTCCTGCAGCGCGGCCGCCGCCTGCGCCGTGGCCTGCTCGGCGGAGACTCCGGGCTTCATTCGGCCCAGGAGCTCCAAGAAGAAATCGCCGCCCCTTGCGGACCACCCAGGTCCTTCCCAGAGGGGACCGGCGGCGCCGAGTAGAGGCGGCGGAGCGAACCCGGATCGCGGACCTGGGCCGGCGCTCGCAGGAGGAGGGTGTCGAGGACGCTGAGCGTCGCCGCGTTGAGGCCGATGCCGAGCGCGAGCGCGACGACGGCAGAGACGGAGAGAGTCAGGTTGCGTCGGAGGCCTCGCAGGCCATAGATCAGATCCCGCAGCATTTCAGCGAGCGAGCCTATCGCGGCGTCAGCATCTATTGCTACATTACAGCTCCTCGTGCTTTCCCGTGGGCCTGCCCAGGCAGAGACGGCAGAACGGGCCGGCACAGGCGCGAGGTCTGGAGGGCCTTCTCTGCCTCGGACAGGGATCGAGATGGCCGCCTTCTCCGACGTCACCATTCTCGCCGAGTACTCCGGAAAGCTGCGGATGCGTCTACCGCTCACCGACGCGCAGGGGAAATTCGGCGCTGGCCTCGAAGCAGTCTTCGGCGCCAGCCAGCTGCCGCAAAACCCGACAGGGCCAACCCCTCCGGAAAGCGGGTGTGCCGCGTCGTGCACCGTGAATTGCCGTGACACGGGAGCCTGCAACGTCTCCTGCCCAGCGAACCAGTGCGCGAGCTGCACCTGCTCCGGCGGCACGAGCTGTAGCTGCTTCTAGGCCGAGGCAGTCAAGGCTGACGTTCTCGTCGATCCTGGCGACGCGCGCCGGCGGCGCCTCCGTCTCACCTCACCCGCTCTCCCCATACCGCTCGGGCGCATACCGCGCCGCCAGCAGGCCGGTCGCCGCCGCGACGTCGATCTCCTGCACCAACACACCCTCCTGCCCGTAGGGCAGGTGCGCATGGCAGTCGCCCGAGGGGGCGATCAGGCTGGTCGCCGATTCCTGGTAGCGCAGGGCGTAGTTGACGCTCGCGAAATAGATGGTGTTCTCGCGGCTCCGCATCATCATCGCCTTCTCGTAGTAGGGCGCGTCGGCGGCGCCCCAGCTAGTCAAGAGAGTTCCCTGCCGGTCGCTCCCCGTGTGGTGGGGATGGAAGACGATCTTGGCGCCGCGCACGGCCGCCCAGCGCACCGTCTCGGGATAGCGCCAGCCCTCGTGGCAGATGGCGACTCCGAACTTGACCCCGTTGACCTCGAAGAGCCGCCGGGAGTGGCCGGGCACGTAGAACGGATCTTCGCTCGGGTCGAGTTGGGTCTTGCTCTGCCAGCCCAGGATCTCGCCGCGGCCGTCGACGACGAGGGCGACGTTCTCGCGGCCGGCCGCGGTGAGCCGCTCCATGCCGAGGATCGCCGCGATCTCGAGGGTGCGCGCCCACCGCGAGACCGCCGCGACCACCCGCTCCTGCTCCGCCTCCCCGAAGGGGAGCACCGCGAACTCTTGCCCCCGCAGGCCGGGGAGATAGGCCTCCGGAAAGCAGGCGATCTCGGCGCCCGCCGCCGCGGCGGCGGCGAGCTGCCGCTCGATCCGGTCGAGGCCGTCGTCGAGGGTCGAGGCGATGCGGGGGGACGCCAGGGCGATGATCATCGAGATCCTCCGACACCTGCTCTGCGCCGGCGCTGATGCGTCAGCTGTGCGTAGAATGGAGCCGCCGCCAGTCCCGGCGGATCCTATAGGAGGGCGATCGATGGAGAGAATGGTTTCGAAGCAACGCTCGAGGCAGGGATCGAAGCTGGCGTCCGCCGCGGTGGTCCTCGGCGCGCTCGCCGTGTTCCCCCTCGTGGCGCAGCCGCCGGCGCCGAGCGCACCGCCGGCCCCGTCGCCCGAGCTCGCCAAGCTCGCGTTCTTCGCCGGCGAATGGACCTGCAAGGGCAAGGCGGAGGCGTCGCCCATGGGCCCGGCGCATGCCACCCTGGGCAAGGTGCACATCGCCAAGGAGATCGCCGGCTTCTGGTACGTCGGGCAGTACTCCGAGGCGAAGTCGCCGACCAACCCCCACCCGATGATCTTCCAGTTCGTGCAGGGCTACGACCCGGACGCGAAGGGCTTCACCATGAGCTGCTTCGACTCCTTCGGCGGCCGCTGCCACCAGACCTCGACCGGCTGGGACGGCGACAGGATGGTGTGGACCGGCGAGGAGAACGGCGGCGGACCGGCGATCCCGGTGCGCGACACCTTCACCAGGACCGGCAGCGCCAGCATGGAGCACATGGGCGAGATGCAGGTGGGCGGCAAGTGGACGCCGACCGACCACGAGACCTGCAAGCGCAACGCGAAGTAGCCGGGAGCGAGCGCAGACGGATGGACGGACGCCGGGCCGCGCCGCGCGGCCCGGTGTTCCTTTCTACCGGCTGCAGGAGCAGGTCTGGCCGGCGATCGTGCAGGCCTTGCCCTGCCTGAAGCAGGCCTGGCAGATGGTGTTGAAGCACGCCGGAAGGTTCTGCGCCGGCAGCCAGTCGGCGGACGGCGAGAGCTGCATCGCGGGGAGGCTCACGGCGGCGCCGGCGGGCGCGGATGCCGGGGCGAGCTGAGGCACGAAGGCGGACACTGCGGTCATCGCCGGCGCCGCTGCGGCGAAGGCCGCCGGGCTCAGGGTGACGAGGATCAAGAGGGCGAGGAGCGAGGCGCTGCGCACGGCTCGATGCATGGGGGTCTCCTTGGAGGCGGAAGAGAAGAAGAAGCCTCTTCTCTAAATCGTGCGAGCGAGCGGTGGCGGCGGGCCAAGCCCCTCATGCGGCCGCTGCCAGACGACGGTGTACCGCCACTGCAGGTGCCGCACGACGCGGGCGCCGGGGAGGAGCTCGCCGGCCCAGGCCTCGACCTCGCGGAGCGTCGGGTAGCGCTCGCCGCGGCCGTGCTCCCGCCACGCCGCGCGCACCGCGGCGTCCTCGCGCAGGCGCCCGGCGCGGAGCCTGGCCCAGCCGCGCGCCGCGGAGGCGATGGCCGAATGCAGATGGTCCCAGCCGCCGGCATCCGAGCGCAGGTCGTGCACCACCAGCGTGCCGCCGGGCCTCACCGCCGCCGCCAGCCGCTCGACGCCGGCCTCCAGAGGGACGTGGTGCAGCGTCGCGCTGGAGACCACGCCGTCGTAGGGCTGCGCGTCGAGCGCCATGCGGAGGAAGTCGCCGCAGCGATAGGTCACGTCCGCCGCCGGCGGCGTCCGCTGCTCGGCGAGGTGGATCATCTCGGGCGACAGGTCGACGGCGGTGACCCGGTGGCCGCGGGCGGCCAGCGCGCGGCTGAGAGCGCCGGAGCCGCAGCCGACCTCGAGCACGCGCTCCGCCGCGGCCGGGATCTGCCGCAGCAGGAAGTCGTCGTAGAGGCCGGGGAGCTCGCCGTGCCCGGCCGCCAGGCGCGCGATGCGGTCGAAGTCCTCGCGCACGCGGTCGACGGACGAGCTCATGAAGCGGCATGGTACCAACTCCGCGCAGTGGAGCCGAACCGCCCCATCCTTCCGAATCCGGCCGCCGGCTCTCGCGCGCGGGATAGGATGGCCGCACGGCTCTTGCCGCTCACCCCGGAGGTTGATGGTGACCCCGCGCCCCGCCCTCGTCCTCGCGCTCTCTCTCGCCGCCGGCTCGTTCTCCGCCTGCCGCGCTCCATCGCCGGGCACGGTGCCCGGCCCGGCGCCGCAGCGCCTGCTGCTCCCCACCGGCATGCGGCTCGACCCGGCGGGCCGCTCGACCGCGGTCGGCAACATGCCGCTCGCCATGGTCGCTTCGCCGGAGGGCGACCGCCTCGTCGTCATCCTCTGCGGCTGGCGCCAGGAGGGGATCCAGGTGATCGAGAGCGCCTCCGGCCGCGTCCTCCAGACGCTGCCGCAGGAGGCGGCCTTCTTCGGTCTCGCCTTCTCGCGCGACGGCCGCACGCTCTACGCCTCGGGTGGCAACGAGGACGCCGTCTATCGCTACGCCTGGCGGCAGGGGCGGGCGGTGCCCGACGGCCGCATCGCGCTGGCGGAGAAGAAGCCGAAGGAGCCTGGCACCCGTTTCCCCGCCGGCCTCGCGGTGTCGCCGGCCGGCGACCGCCTCTACGTCGCCGAGAACCTCGGCAACGCGCTCGCCGTGGTCGACCCGGCGACCGGCCGCGTGGCGCAGCGGCTGCCCACCGGCCCCTACCCGTACGGCGTGGCGGTCGCTCCGGACGGCGCCGTCTACGTCTCCGCCTGGGGCGGCTCCGAGATCTCCGTCTTCAAGCCGGCGGCGGATGGGCGCCTCGCCGACGTGGGCCGCATCGCGGTCGGCCGCCACCCCTCGGCGCTCCTCCTCAACGCCGACGGCTCGCGCCTCTTCGTCGCTCTCGCCAGCCTCGACCGCGTCGCCGCCGTCGACACCGGCGCCCGTCGCGTCGTCGCCGAGCTCGCCGATCCAGCGCCCGCCGGCCCGGCGGAGGGGAGCACGCCCAACGCCCTCGCTCTGGACGCCGCCGGCACACGGCTCTTCGTCGCCGAGGCGGACGACGACTCGATCGCCGTCTTCGACCTCTCCCCCGCCACGTCAGGAATCGGCGGCGCCGGCGTGGCCGGCAAGGGCGGCGCGGCCGGCAGGGGCGGCCGCGGCGACCGGGGCGACCGGCTGACGGGCCGCATCCCCACCGAGTGGTACCCGACGGCGGTCCTCGTGCGCGGCGGCACGCTCGCCGTCTTGAGCGGCAAGGGGCGCGGCACCGGTCCCAATCCCACCAACGACCAGCCGGGCGCCAAGCACGTCCCCGCCTCGTCGACCTACACGCTCGGCCAGCTCAACGGCACGCTCGAGGACATCCCGCTCCCCGGCGGCGACCTCGCGGACCTCACGCGGCGGGTGGCGGCGGCCGACGGCTGGGACCGCCCGATCGCCGAGGCGAAGGATCGGCGGGCCGCGCTGCCGCCGCTCGAGCACGTCGTCTATGTGATCAGGGAGAACCGTACCTACGACCAGCTGCTCGCCGACCTGCCACAGGGGGACGGCGACCGCTCGCTCCTCTTCTTCCCGCGCGCCGTCACCCCCAACCTCCACGCGCTCGCCGAGCGCTTCGGCCTCTACGACCGCTTCCTGGTCAACGCCGAGGTGAGCAACCAGGGCCACCCCTGGTCGACCTCGGCCTATGCCACCGATTACACCGAGAAGACGACGCCGGCGGCCTACTCGGACCGCTACGCCGGGGCGCCGGAGGAAGCCGACATCGACGAGCCGGCGGGCGGCTACCTTTGGAACCTGGCCGCCGCCAAGGGGATCTCCTTCCGCGACTACGGCGAGTACGGCAAGGCCGAGACGCGCCCGGGCGGCGCCATCGTCTACACCTCGGCGAAGCCGGCGCTGGCGCCCTTCGTGTCGCCCGCCTACCCGGCGTGGGACCTCGACATCCTCGACCAGGTCCGCGCCGACGCCTGGCTCGCCGAGTTTCGCGGCTACGTGGCGAGCGGCCGGATGCCGGCGCTCGAGCTGCTCTCGCTCCCCGGCGACCACACCTCCGGCGCCAGGGCCGGCATGCGGACGCCGCGCGCCTACGTCGCCGACAACGACCTCGCGCTCGGCCGCATCGTCGAGGCGGTCTCGGCCTCGCCCTTCTGGAAGAGCACGGCGATCTTCGTCGTCGAGGACGACGCCCAGGACGGCCCCGACCACGTCGACTCGCACCGCTCGGTCCTCCTCGTCGTCTCCCCCTACAGCCGCGCCGGCGTCGTCCACCGCTTCGTCAACACCACCGACGTGCTGGCGACGATCGAGTCGATCCTCGGCCTCTCGGCGCTCTCCCACTTCGACTACTACGGCCGGCCGCTCACCGGCCTCTTCACCGGCTCCCCCGACCTCCGCCCCTATCGCGCCCTCCGCCCCGAGGTGCCCATGGACGAGAAGAACCCGGCCGGCGAGAACGCCGCGCGCTCCGCGCGCCTCGACCTGAGCGAGCCCGACGTCGCCGACATGGCGCTCTTCAACCGCGTCCTCTGGCAGGCCGTGAAGGGAGGCGCCCCGCCGCCGCCGCGGCGCATGGCGCAGCTCGACGTCGAGCGGGCGCGGTGAGGGCGAGCGAGCGCCGGCGGCCGT
The DNA here is from genome assembly GCA_963755825.1 of uncultured Acidobacteriota bacterium. Taxonomy (GTDB): domain Bacteria; phylum Acidobacteriota; class Thermoanaerobaculia; order Multivoradales; family UBA5704; genus DATBQN01. Next base: position 1,701,424 of record CAVWLA010000003.1, read on the forward strand.
CCTCTCGCCGGCGGCAAGGCTCGGTCCGATAGACCGCCGAGCTCACTTCCGCATCGCCGGCGTGTGGGTGATGCCCACCAGCAGACCCTCCGGCCCCAGCAGCCGCGTGACGACCTGGCCCCAGGGCTCCGTGCGCGCCGCGACCAGCAGCTCGTAGCCCTGCGACGTGAGCTCGGCGGTCGCCTGTCCGATGTCACGCACGTCGAACTCGATCCACGCCTGCGGCACGGGGACATCGCCGGGCCACTGATCCGTCCCGAAGCACGACTCCGCCGCCTGCGCCAGCGGCCAGAGGGCGAAGTGCTTCGCGCCCTCCAGCTCGCCCGTGTACAGATAGCCGCTGGCATCCTCCTTCAGCGAAATTCCGAGAGACTCGCGATAGAACCTGCGGCTGGCGGCCGGGTCGCGAACGATCGGGCCGAAACCGGCGATGAACAGGACGTCGATGTTCTTCGGCGTTTGCATGAGTGGTCTCCTCTGATTCGTCGTTGACGGCACGCGGGGCGGCGGGCCGCATTCGCCGTATCGGGGATTCGATCACAACGCCGCAGTCAGAGGCTCGCGACCTCCTCGGATGTTGACTCCCGCGCCTGTCGGATTTACGCTCAAACCGGCAGGAGAGAAAAAATGCAACTGCGAATGCCGCGGATATTGATCTCCACATCACTGCCCACCTTGAGCTCTTCCGGCGTGGAGGCACGATGAGCCGACGGGGATTCGCCGCGTTGATCGTGGCCGGGGCGGTCGCCGGCAGCATCCCGGACGACAAGTTCTCCCTCGACTGGGAGAAGGCCCGCTCGATCTGGGATTCGGACAGCAAGAAGTTGATCAAGGGCGGCGTCAAGAGCAGAGGCTGACCGGTTACCTCAATCCGCTTTTGCCGGCCCCGCGAGAGCCGGCACCTCGCCATCGAGCCTTTTGCAGCCGATCTTCTTGACCATGCTGTAGGTCGTCTTACCCGCTGTAGTAGCCTTCGGCTCATGCGAAACCTTGCCTGCTTTCTGCTCGCCGCCAGCGTCTGCTCCTCAGCCCATGCCCAGGCCGCCTCGGTGACCGAGCGTGTGGCGCAACAGAATGCGCTGTTCGAGGACTTCTATCAGGCCGATCTCAAGAGTGCGCCGGAGCGGGCGACCTCGGTCGGCGACGATCGCTACAACGCGCAGCTGGCCGATGCCTCGCTGGCGCATATCGAGCGCCGGCACGCGGAGAGCAGCGCCTTCCTGGCGCGGCTGCGTGCCATCCCGACCACCGGCATGGCGGAGACCGACCGGGTGTCGCACGAGCTCCTCGAGCAGCAACTCGTCCGCGCCGAAGTGACCTACGAGCTCAAGGACGACGAGATGCCGCTCAACCAGATGAACGGCGTCCATACCTCGCTCGCCGATCTCCCGTTGAGCGTGCCCTTCGATTCCGTGCGGCACTACGAGGATTACATCGCGCGCCTCCACCAGATCCCGCGGGTGTTCGAGCAGACCATCGAGGTGCTGCGCGCCGGCCTCCGGGACGGCCTGATGCCGCCGAAGCTCGTCGTCGACAAGCTGCCCGGGCAGTGCGCGGGGATCGTCTCGGCAAACCCTTTCCTGCTGCCGCTGAAGAGATTTCCGGCGAGCTTCTCGGCGGCCGAGAAGCAGCGGCTGACGGCCGCCATCACCAAGGCGGCCACCGAGGAAGTCCTGCCGGCATACCGGCGGCTGGCGACGTTTCTGCGCGTTGAGTACGCGCCGAAGGGGCGGACCGCGATCTCGGTCGAGAGCCTGCCGGACGGCAAGCGGCGCTACGCCGAGGCGGTGAAGGCGATGACCACCGTCGACATCACGCCGGAGGCCGTCCATCAGCTCGGCCTCCAGGAGGTGGCGCGGATCACGGCGGAGATGACCAAGCTGGCGCTGGCGCAGGGCTCCAAGGATCTCGCCGCGTTCCGCGCCGCGATCGCCAGCGATCCGAAATGGCAGCCGACGAGCGAGGACCAGATCGTCGCCGATTTCAAGCGGCACATCGACGAGATGCAGCCGCGGCTGCCGGAGCTCTTCGGGCTGCTGCCGAAGGCGCCGGTGACCGTCGAGGCGATTCCCGACTTCGACAAGGCTGCGGCGACGCACTACGTCCACGGCACGCCGGACGGCAAACGGGCCGGCCGTGTGGTGGTCGCCGTCTCCGATCCGACCCATCGCACGCTGGTGCTCGACGAGGCCGTCGCGTATCACGAGGGCGTGCCCGGCCACCACCTGCAGCTCAGCGTGGCGCAGCAGCTCCAGGGGCTGCCGAAGTTCCGCGTGCTCGACGCGCGCGGCCTGTCCGCCTACACCGAGGGCTGGGCGCTCTACGCGGAAGAGCTCGGCAAGGAGGTCGGCCTCTACAAGGACCCGGTGTCCGACTACGGCCGGCTGAACTCGGAGCTCTTCCGCGCCGTGCGGCTGGTCGTCGACACCGGCATCCACGACAAGGGCTGGACCCGCGACCAGGTGATCGCCTACATGCACGAGAACGACGTCAACGACGTCTTGGCGCAGACGGAGACCGACCGCTACATCGCGCGGCCGGGCCAGGCGCTGGCCTACAAGATGGGGCAGCTGAAGATCCGCGAGCTGCGCGACCGCGCCAGAGCCCAGCTCGGGCCCCGCTTCGACCTCAAGGCCTTCCACGACGAAGTCCTGAGCGGCGGACCGCTGCCGCTCGACCTGCTGGCGGAGCGCGTGGAGGGGTGGATCAAAAGCCAGGTGAAGGCGGGGGCAGCGGGGCGATGAGGGACGTCGCCCTAACTGGACCCTATCGGCGCCTCGGATAGCGACGAGCCAGCGCCCGGACCCGCTACCCAGCGCCAGATGATCCTTGCCGCCCTTAATGCCGCAAGTTATATTAGGCTGCAACAGGAGGAACGGACGATGCGAAAAGTCTTTGCACCGATGATCGCGGCCATTCTTTTGGCGCCTCTCTCCGCCCATGCTTCGTCGCAGTGGACTGCGGTCGGAGTTTCCGGATCGTTTGCCAGCGCCAACATCAAGGTCGGCGCCTTCACCGCCCCCGTCGGGGTAGGGAACGGAGTGGGAATCACCTACTATGCCGGAAGCATTGCGGGGACAGATCCCTTTCCAGTGGCCTACAACGTGACGTCCTATGAGACGCTGCCAGCTTGGACAACTCTGACGATCGGTTACAGCGGCGTCGTCTCGGGAACCTCGATCGTCGCCACGCTCTATAGCGTGGCCCCGGCGACCGGAAGCCGCACCGCGATCTGTTCGGCCTCCAGCCTCACCACCACGACGACGAGCAGCTGCACCTTCAGCTCGACATCCATGGACTTCAGCGCCAACGCCTACTACGTCGAGGTGATCATCGACCGCAGCACGACGTCGCAGTTTCCGACCATCAACTTCGTCGGCATCAACTGAGCTTCCTGGCCGCTCAGATTGAGTGCTCCGCCTGCTGGCGGAGGCGCATGGGAGTCGAACCCAGGTTTTGAAGGCGCGGGCGGCGATGCTCGCTCGCCAGGGACGTCACGTCCCGGCAGGTTCCGGGGAGCTCCTGTTCGAGACATCGTCCCGAGGCGGAGATATGCTTCCAACCGCCTCATGCCAGAGATCCGATACCTCCAGCCGGTCTCGCCCGCGGCGGGAACCGGGCTGGTGGCCGAGGTCTACTCTCAGGCGCGGCGGGAGTTCGGGTTGCTGGCGCCGATCCCTCTCCACTCTCCGCTGCCGCGGCTGCTCGCCGGCGCCTGGTGCGTGCTGCGGGAGACCCTCGTCGCCGGTCACGTCGCGAGACCGGTCAAGGAGGCCCTGGCGGCGGAGATCTCGCGCCTCAACCGCTGCCCTTATTGCATCGACGCCCATACCCTCATGCTGGAAGCAGCCGGGGAGCGGGACGCCGCCCGGGCGCTCGCGGCCAGGAAAGCCGGCGCATTGCGCGACGAGAGGCTCCGCGAGGTCGTGGCCTGGGGAGCGGCGCAGCGTTCTCCCGGAGCCGCCGCGCTGTCACGGCCGCCTTTCCCGGCCGCGGATGCCAGCGAGATGATCGGCACCGCGGTGGCGTTCCACTACATCAACCGGATGGCCCACGTCTTCCTGCCTGAATCGCCATACCCCCTGCCCTCGATGGCTCATTGGGCCAAGGGGTGGATCCGGAAGCTCGCCGCCGGCCGTTTTGCGGCGCTCGTCTCGGTCCGTCGCGTGCCGGGTGCGTCGCTGACCCTCCTCGAGCCCGCCGATCTGCCGGCCGACCTCCCCTGGGCACGGGCGAATCCCAGCGTGGCCGGCGCCTTCGCACGCTATGCCGCAGCGGTGGACGCCGCGGTCCAGGGCGCGCTGCACGAGTCGGTACGCGAGCGGGTGTTGGAACGGCTCGCAGCCTGGGATGGCACCGATCCGGGCCTCGGGGGTCTGGACCCGAGAGAGCTCGACACCGCGCTGGCCGGGGTTCCCCCAGAAGAGAGGGCCGCGGGCCGCTTCGCCCTCCTCACCGCGCTCGCCTCCTACCGGGTGGACGACGCCGTCGTCGCCGCCTATCGCGCCCGGTATCCCACCGACACCCAACTGCTCGGTGCGGCCGCCTGGGTGTGCTACGTCTCCGCCCGGCGGGTGGGACAGTGGCTCTGGGAAGGGCTCCCCGCCGGCTATCGCTGACTCCCGCCTTCTGGTGCCGGGCCTCTTCGACGTTGACTCCCGAGCGGGTCGGATGTAGCGTCAAACCAGCAGGAGAGCAAAAATGCAACTACGGCTTTCTCGGGCGTTGATCTTGACGCTGCTGGCCGCCTTGGCAACGGTTGAGGCAAACGCCGCCGGCGGGGGCGGCTGTATTCTCCTGCCGCCCCCACCACTCCCCAACGGCGAAGACGCCTGCCACCCGGCGTCGGCCTGCTCGCTGAACAGTGACTGTGTACAGGCCCCCACCTCTCTGCCCGCGGTGGACATCAATGTCGTTCAGTCGTCCGGTTATGTCGCCGGGGTGACGCCGTGTGGCACCTACACCTGCATGTTCTTCTTCCGCTGCTGCTGTGGCAACCGATTCGGCACCAGCGTCTGTGACGGTTGAGAGCTTCCGGCGAGGTGGGCATCATGAAACGACGAGGATTCGCCGCGTTGATCGTGGCGGCAGCGGTCGCCAGCAGCCTGACCGCGGCGCCGCAGCCGGGCAGGACGGCATCTCAGGACCCGGCCCTTGGCGACGCCCTGCAGGCGATGGCTGCGGCGCTCCGCAACCTCAGCTCGGTTCACCTGCACGCCAAGGGCGTTCTGCAGGCCGCCGCAGGGCCGAATGGTGCGGCCGAGAGCCAAAGCACCGTGGACTACACCTACTGGGCCGCGGGCCGCAGGTACATGGTCGCGGTGAGCACCGCCGGCTCGCATCCCCTCGCTCCGGACTTCTCGGTCGCCTTCAACGGCAAGCAGCTCGAGCTGTTCATCCCCGCCGAGGGATTGCTCTCCGTGCAGAAGGACGATTCGGCCTCCCTGCCGATCTCGCTGCCCAATCCCTTCCTCTTGTTCTTCGACTACCTGCACGTCATCAACGACGGATGTGACGGCTGCATGCCGCGAATCCCCGACCTCAATGCCAAGGCCCTGCGCCTGGGGAACCCGGGAATTGTCCGGCTGCAGGGGAACGACGAGAAGGACAGCCCCGGCCTGGGCGCGGGTCGCGCCATGGTGATCCAGATCCCGGGAGACGCCGACAAGGGAACGGCCTTCGAGCACCGGCTCACCCTGGAGCCGGCGGGCACCGGCTGGAGGCTGCGCCGCAGCCGCCGGCTGACGCGAGACGGGCGCCCCCTCTCCGACCTCCACTACGACGGCTTCACCAGCGCCGGTCCGCACGGGGATCTCGACTTCCCGACCCGCATCAGCCTCGACGTCTACGACCCCGAGCACGAGGGCGCCCTCCAGATGCATCTCGAGTACACCGTGGACGTCCTCGAGATCAACCGGAGCATCCCGGACGACAAGTTCTCCCTCGATTGGGAGAAGGCCCGTTCGATCTGGGATTCGGACAGCAAGACGTTCATCAAGGGCGGCGTCAAGAGCAGGAGCTGACCGCTCTCCCGGCCTGGGTTCTTCGTACGAAAGGCGTGCCCAGATCGGTGCCAGCTATGAGAAGCTGATGGGCTGATGGCAAGCTCCTCCCGCCCACCGATGGAAGACTCCAACCCACCCGCCGGAGCTTCCCCCGGCCCGGAAAGCACCCAGGAAGAAATCGAAGCGACCCTGCGCGCGATGCCGGCAGCTATCACGCCACGTTATGTGACCGCAGAGGTGAATTCGCCGGTATCTCTCTATTCCGGTAGCCTGACGCTTCGACCTGACCAGGGAGGCACCCCTGCAGAAGGAAGTCTGTTCCTTCATTGGCTGCCACGGCCACATGTTTCCTTCGAGCTTACTGACAGAAAGCTCATTCCCAATCTCTCCGATGACTGGCTCAGGATCGAAGGCCTTGGCAGCTCGTGCCGTGTCGCAACGCTTTCCGCATCGATCCCAGCCGGCCGGTTTTCGGGCCGGTTGCTCGATGATCCACTTCTGCAGGAAGGCCAGGTCGGAAAGGTCACGTTCCATCTGGCGAATTTCCATCCATTTCTAGGAGATGCGATCCACCATGAAGATTGGGGCGCATCCCGCGGCCGGCTCGTCCTTCGCCATCGTCAGTGGCGGATCACGCTCGATCGAGTGGTCGGGGACGATGCACTACGAAAGACGCTCGAGGCTGAAGGCGGCTTTGCGATCACCAATGTCGGATGCATCGAACGGACTGACGGCCGGGCGTTCTCGAAGCACAAGGCAGGCGATCTGCTCTCCGCTCTTCATTATTTCTTCTCATTCTGCCGAGGGATCTGGTGCGGCCCAACGCTGGCGATTGGAGAGCTCTCCGGCGCCACGCGCTGGCTTCAGTGGGTGCCGCGAAGGTTAACGCGCTGGCGTAATCGCAGATCTTGGTGGCCGCAGCGGGAATGGCACCAAGTTACCAAGGTCTCGCGTGCCTTCTCGGGATTCATGACGCTCTGGAACCGATCTCTGTGGCGAGATCCCTTGACCAATTGCATACATTGGTATGTCGAAGCCAACTCGGACGCCGGGGGTATCGAAGGAGGGCTTATTCTAGTCCAAACAGCCCTCGAGCTGCTGAGCTGGCTGGTGGCGGTCGAAGATCCCAGAACGAGACAGTTCGCAGAGAAAGACTGTAACAAGTGGAGCGCTGACGAACGAATCCGGCACATCTTGACCGTGCTTAAAATTCCCGCTGCGGTACCCACAGCAGATTTACCTGATCTGACAGCAGCGCTGCCAAATCTCGCGAGGCAGGATGGAGTAGGGGCGCTCGTCGCCATACGCAATGCCGTTGTCCACCCAGGCCGAGCCAAGCGCACGGCTCTCTCTCGCATCGGGATAGCCGCCCGAATGGACGCCCTCTCGCTCAGCTTGTGGTTTCTTGAGATATCACTCCTGCGGCTGTTCGGATATCGCGGCATCTACTACTCGCGCCTGCGGTCCGGCTTCAATGATCAAATCCGGGCGGAGATGCCGTGAGTCGGATCACTCCCAGAGCCGGCGCCTTCGAGGGCGCGACGGCCGCGAGGCGCTCGACGGCATGCATCCTGAGCGCGATGGCACGCCCGGGGCGCCCCTCGTCGCGGCAGAGCCGCGCACGGAGCCTAGAACCAAGCCTCTTCCAGGGAGTCGGGCGCCGCGGCGAGATGGCGGCCGGCCCGCTGGAGCGGGCGCTGCGGCGAGCAGCTCGGCGAGGAGCGCTGGGCCCCGCTCGCCGTCGGCCGCCACCATCCAGCCCTATGACCGCGGACGGGAGCTGGTCGAGCCGGACAAGATCGAGAGGGTGACGTTCTCACGAACTCTCGCGCTCACTCTCCACACTTCGCAGTCTGGAAGGCGGCTAAGGGCGTCGGGCGTGATCAGCGTTGGGGCGCTCTTCGCGCGACGCTCGTCCTTCTCTACGAGGCTCGCCCGAAGTGCACAAAGGATGCGTCAAATCCCGCTCTCAGAGTGAAGGGGGGCCGAACCGCGGCCTGCCTCAGGATTGCTAGTGCCTATCTTCTGGCGGAAGCGCATGGGAATCGAACCCACCCCCGATACCGCAACCGGCACCGGACAACGGTTTTGAAGACGGCCGGTGGCAAACGGCAGCGACGAACGGCAGCAGATAACAATCGACGGATCAGCTATTTACGAAGCGTTGGCCCGTTGTCTGTAGTTGTGGAAAACGAGGCAGAATTGGGGGCGAGTGCACCGAATTTGCACCAGGGTCCGACTGCCGACTCGGCCATCATGCCGGCAGTCCGCCGGGGTCGCGGTGCGACCTGAGCGAGGACTCTTGGCGCCTCGATAGTCAGGGCCTCGAGGCCGAGGTGGTCGACGGCCTTAGTCTCGCCTTCCTTGGTGCAGGTGCGCTGCGGACGCGACGGACGGCCACCTTAGCGGCGCACCTGGCCTACAGCCTGCAGCTCCTCCAAGAGCACCTCGCTGGACTCCGCGCCTCCCTGATCCTCCCCAGACCCAATTCCAGCATTCTTGAGGAGCTCAGAGAAGATTCCGGGAGACTCGGATAGCTCGTCGAACGTGCCTGTCTGCGCAATTTCACCCTCGTTGAAGATGTAGAGGCGTAGGGCACCCCGCAGAGTCGACAGCCTGTGAGCAACCATGATCACCGTGTGGCCTTTGAGCCTTCGACTCAAAGCCTCCAGGACCCGCCTTTCTGTCGAATTGTCGAGCGCGCTGGTGGCCTCGTCGAGAACAACTATCGGCGGCGCCTTCAGAAAAACTCGTGCAATCGCTATCCTCTGCCGCTGGCCCCCGGCCAGGTTCCTCCCGCCCTCCAACACCGTGGCCTCGAAGCCTCCAGGCATCAAACGGATGTCCTTCATCAGGTCCGCCGCCTCCGCAGCCATAACTAGCCTCTCCTCGGTCACGTTCTCGCACCCGTAAGCGATGTTCTCCCCAACGGTCCCTGCAAAGAGGAACGGCGACTGACTCACGTAGCCGACAAGTCTCGCCAGAGTCTCGCGCGATAACTTCTCAATTGGAACGCCTCCGACCAGAATTTGACCGCTGGACGGATGGGCCAGCCTCAACAGCGCTCGAAGCCAGGTCGACTTGCCGCTGCCCGAATAGCCCGCTACACCGACTACATTCCCAGTCGGGACGCACAATGAGACCCTTGAGAGTCCTTTCCGCACACTGCCGCCTGCAGTCCGGTAGTCCAGGGTCACATCACAAAGCTCGATAGCAGGCACAGAGCCGTCAAGCGTCGGCTCGCCCGGCTCAATAACTATGAACGAGGAGTCGTGCGGTTCGGCAAGTAGGTCGAGAAGGTCGCGAACCTTCAGCGCGCTCTCGTGAGCCTCGTCCACAATCCGGTGGATCTCTCGCAGCGGCATCAGAATACTCGCAAACAGCATGCTGAACGTGATTATCTCGCCAGCCGGGAAGGCGCCCTTCGCCACAAGCGCAATCGACAGAGCCACCACTATGATGAAAAATGTGGATTCGTTGAGGGCCTTTAGGAAGTCGAACAGACTCATCTGGACGTGGTGCCGGAGCTCCCGACTCCGCACCCCCTCGCATACTTGCGCGACGCGGCCCACCTCACGGTCGTGCGTGTTAGCCGCTCGTACCGTCTCGATGCCAGACAACTGCTCGACAACCGCCGCATCAACGCTCTCTTTGCACCTCAGCAGCTCCAAGCGCACGCCTTTCTGCGATCGAATCTGGCGCACTACGATATAGCTGGCCGCGGGCACCACTCCGAGCATCACGAGACCGAGCAGCATGCGTCGCTCCAGGGCGACGCTAAAAGCGAATACTGCGATCAGAATGCTAGGCAGGAAGTCCATGAAGCAGAGCATCACGAACCTGGTGAACCCTTCAGCACTTCGCCTTAGTCGACCGTGAAGCGCGCCGACTCGGTCCTGGGAGAGCGACGCAATATCCGCTCTCATCAGGTTCGAGAAGACATCCACCATGATCTTCTTGTCGAGATTGGTAGTCGTCTTGTGCACGAGGTATTTCCTGGCGACGTTCAGCACCTCGCGAAGCAGGAACATGGACGCCAAGAGGAAGAGGAAGCCCTTAGCGTCGCGTAATTGCCAGTGCTTCGCTCCACTTTGAGCCGAGCTGATCGAATTCGCGAGGTCGCCCAGGGCGACGGGGATCTGCGCATTGATCCAGGCGGCCATCGCCATGATCACGGCGGCCACGCCCAGCGCATATCTCGCCGGATTGGGGACTAGACCCCACACAGCCGCAGCCGAGGTCGCTAACATTCGCAGCTCGCCCTCGGGCGAGCGCGACCCACTCTGACCTCCACCTATACTCAACATGGTCAAGCCTCCTAGAACCTAAACGCTGTGAGAATCGCGGCATAGAAGAGCAGCATGAATAGCGAGAACGCGACACCGAACGGCAGAAAGTGACGGAATGTGATTTCGTGCTTGCCGCCCTCGAGGCGCTTGCTTTCGCAAGCGAGGATGATTCCAGCGCTAGCTGCGGTGATGATCGAGCTACTACCTGCGCAGATGCCGGCTCCAAGAGCCCAAGCTGCTGAGTGTGACGAGTCGAGCGGATGAATAGCCGAGGCGGCTGCCGTCGCCCATGAAGCGGCTTCAGTTGAAGCAGTTCCTAGGTAGCCAGCCAGCGCAATCGCCCACGCAGCCGCACCTGTGCGAGCGACGAGCGCTTGAAGAGTCTGGCCAATCCACGAGTGCTCTACACAGCCAGCCAAAACGAAGATCGCCGCGAACACAGTGTACGTCTCGTAGCCAAGGCTTTGGAGCGTGGCGAGGCGGCTGGATGCTCGCTCAAGGCCTACGGCGAAGACGATTGTCAGGGCACCCAGGACGATCTGCAATTCCGGGAAGGCGATCTGCAAGGAGATGAATCCTGACAGCGACGCAACGCCGACAAACAGGAGACGGCGGTCGATCTTTGTGTACTCGCAGAAATACTGCTCCATTGTGACCGCCGTGGTGGCTAGCTGTTCCGGCGACATGCCCTCGAAGCCTAGAGACGTGCGTCTCGCCTTGCGGATGGTCAGTGCGCCGACGGCGACGCAAAGAGCAGCCAGCACACAGAGGTTGACGGGCAGGATCTCTCGTAGGAACGCCCCGTTGTCCAACTGCCAGACTCTGGCTTCGATGATGTTCGGTGTGTCACCCCAGCGCGTGCTGAAGCCCCCGAGGTTGCTAGCTACAAGCATTCCACTCAGGACTACTCGAGTCGGAATGCGGAATCCCGAACACAGGCGAATTGCGATTGGTGTCATGACGAGGATACTGGTCGTGTTGTGCCCCAGCGCTGCCAAGACATAGGTTGTGACCAAGAGGAAAGACGTCACGATGGGAAGCGCAGCTCTTGGACGAGCAAGCGCAAGGTTTCCGAGCTGTCCGCCGGCCCGCCCTAAGAGCAGGCGAAACGCGCTGGACCGCTCGATCATGTGCGCCGGGATCGCGACAGCGGTGAACAGAATCGCGATATCAGCAAAGTGGGCGAAGCCGCCGCGCAGGATTGTCTCGGCCTGAATGCCTTGAATGGCAAGACAGGCACAGGCTACGAGCGCCAACGCGAGGGCCTGTGGCGCTTTCCTAAGCGTCATCGCGGCGAAGCCCGCGAGCATGATGACGAACATCAGAAGTCCGCCGAGAATCGAGGTTGGATCCGGAATCATGGCGTTACCCCCTTTAGAGGATGCTGCTGAAGCGCTCACGGTCGAGATTGAAGGGGACGTCCTCGTGGTGTCGGTGGGGCCGGAGGTGAACCTGCACCCAAGTGTCGGAAGACACGTAGTTTCTGTCCATGACGTCCACGACTTCGACGTCTCCCAAGAACTCTGCATCGCCGCGGTAGGCCTCGACGAGAACGAGGTCGAACTCACCGACGGCACGGCGGCAGGCGCGCGTCCCGTCGATTACCCGCGCTAGCCCATGCCCGAGGTGGGCCGGCAAATGGTGCCCGGAGGGAATCAAGATCGTCGTCCCCGGGCGCTCGACCCACTCCTCGTGCACATGGGGTGCGAGAGGAAAAATCAGGGCGACCGCCTTGCCCTCCGCGGCCGAGAGTGACTCCTGCCGGCGACGATGGCCATCGAGTCGGAGTCGCGATTCGAGCTCATCGAGCGCTAGCTCGGTGGGTGGACTCGCATACGCCAAGTCGATCTCGACGAGGACCTCGACGACGTCGGGGCGGCCCAGACGACCGGCCATATCGATGAGGCCGGCGATGTTTGCGATGTGATCGTGCCTCGTAAGCTTGCGGAGGATCTCGACGATGGGGTCAGGGGGTGGGTGCCTGTGGGCGGGAGCGCCGCGGCCCCAGCGCCATCGCAGAGCACCGTCGGGACCATGGTGGACATGCGGGTAAGGGGGGGGCTGGTGGTGGGGCATCTTCGACTCCTCTCTTGGTTGACTGTCGACCTTGCCTCGCTCCGGATAGCCCGGTGAACATCGGTGTTGCCGCTACGTACACATCGTACACACTTTCGTATGACGACGTCAACGGGCCGAACTCCCGACGCGTGAAGTCATAGGGCGCGAGAACCCTCGGCCAGAGCACACTTCGGGCCCGAGCGCTAGCGGACAGACCGCGCTTCGTCGGCCCTCTCGCGGCCTCTTGGCTTCCGTCGTAAGCTGGTGTAGTCTTTCTCGATGGAGAACGTACGACAACGTAATGCGGCCAAGGAGGCCGTCACGATTCGGCTAGATGTCGAGGCTAAATCTCAACTGAGTAGCCTCGCGCGGACGGAGAATCGGACCGTCTCTAGTCTTATCGACTTGGCCGTGCGGGAGTTCCTCGACCGGAGGTTCGGCCGTGGGGTTGCTCGCAGCATTGAAGCCAGGCTGCGCGTGCGTCACGCATCGTTACCCGACACCTGCGTGCTGCACGCCTTCTTCACGCTCGCGTCCGAGCAATACGAAGATGCGAGTCGCGAGTTGAATCTTCCCCGCCTCGAGTTCGTCGATGACCGGCCAGAGTGGAGCAGCCTGCCGAAGGACCTCTTCGCCGGCGAATCCGACTTGGTGGAATCAGTGAATTGGCTACCGATCTTCTGGCACGTCAAACGGGGGGGGTCGGCGCCCCGCTTGGACTGGATCGGCCCCTTCCTTCAGCTATTCGTCGGACATTGCGTCTTCGTCAGAGCGGACCTAGCGAGCAGTCGACTCGATCCTGCCGAAATGGCTGACTTCGAGGCCTTTCGCAGCGAGGCACGGACGGGAAAGGACCTCACCCTGAGGTCGCTAGTGGCTTGGGCGCGCCACTCCGGCGAGAAGGCGGCTGGTCGCGCTACAGCGCTCCGTGAGATCTGGTCAGACGCAGTAGTCGCCTGCCAACAGGGCACGGACTACCACATCGCGGTCCGCCGTGTCGATCCGATCCTCTCAGAACTAGCCGGAGGCCTCGAGGCCCCCGCCTTCTCTGACCCCACTATCCAAGGGATTGCGAGCCTAGATCCAGGCTTTCGCGACTTCTGCAACGGCACCGTCAGCGGTTTTACCGGGAACCTCCTTCAAACCACTGAGCTGCTTACTTGGCGGAAAGATTCCGCCCTTCTGTTCGCCGGGCCCGCCGACCTTCGAGTGCCCTCTCTCAACACTCTCGCCGGGCACAAAGGGATGTTCGAGCCGGCGTCCGAGGCCGCGGACGCTGATCCCGGCAACATTGGAGCAAGGGTCTTGGAGCTTTGGGCAATTGCCGTGGAGTGGTTTCGTAACAGCGTCGTTAACGGCAAGTCCGACGAGGTCCTGCGAGAGTTTCTCAGGACAATGTTCCCGGACTTCGATTTGGACGGCTTGAGCAATCCGGAATCGACGGCAGCTGCGCTAGGTAGCGATCTCACGCCGCTTGCCGTGCTCAGAAGCATGATGCAGACTTGGGTTAAATGGTTCAAGAGTCCCGACGAGGCAGGCGCCTTCTTCGGGCAGAACGTGGTCGGCGGCTTGAGTGGTCACGCATCGGCTGAGGATCTGGTTCAACACTACGAAGAACTCTGCGATCTTCTGAATCCGGCGGCGCAAATGTGCGCTCCGAAGCTTGACGATCCGCGCGAGCGCGCACTCTGGCAGTTCCCGGCCTTTCCTGAACGGGGCCCTCGGGCTTCTGCAATCACGAGCGGAGTATCAGCCAACAGGGCTTCGGGCGGCACGGCGGTCGCGACGGGTGAGAAAGGCAGGGCTCCAAGTGCACGAGCAGCCCGATAGAGCAGCCGACCCACGGCCTCATCCGGAGGCTAGGTGGTCGTCGGCCTTTTGGCGCGAACGATTGCCATGGCGATCCAAAGATTCTCTGGCCCGCCCGACTGCGGCAGGGCGTAAGTCGGGAATTTTCTTGTTGAGCCTGGGTTCACCGCGGCTTACTCCAGACACCGTGGAGCGGGTGGTCTCATCTGCCTGGGAGGAGGGCGTTCGCCTTTCCCTCTACCTTCTTGACGCCCCCGAGAAGATGAACCTCAGACTTCTGTACAACTTAGATGAAGCGTCAGCGTTCGATCGCGTCGAAGAACAGTGCCTGAAGCTGGTTAGTCGGATCCCATCGCCTCTCCGCAAGCAAGTCGCGGTCCGACGGGTCTCCGACCTGTGTGATGCCCCTCGCTTCGTGGCTGCGCTCACGTGGATTCGGGAGACTTTTGCCACCAACCGCCATTTCGCTAGGTCCTGCGAAAACCAGGTCTATGTCAACCTTCAGCCGGTCCTTCAACGACTAGGGGTTCGGAATCGCCGACACCCTATCGTCCGTAAGCTCAGCGACTACCTCTTGGTCGAGCTTGCACTTAAGCGCTTCTTGGGCGACGCCGAGCCCTATGAGGTGGAGTACGGTCTCGGGCCAGATATGCGCATCTGGCAGGAATTAAGTAGCGGACACTTCGAGGGATTTCCGTCGACGCGTCCCGCGCCCGCCTTCATTGCCGTAGATCCCTCCGTCTCCGCCGGCGGGCGGTTGACCCTAAAGGACATCTCGTTCTCCTACAGCCGCGGAAGAGCCTCCGCCAACCCTCTCAGCGGCCTCGCCAATGTCGGCATTGCCGCCCAAGGGATCACTGCGATTCTGGGTCCGAGCGGTTCGTTCAAGACCACGCTGCTTAGGATCATTGCAGGGCACTTGGTCCCAGCAACCGGCTGCATAATCATCGGAGACCAAGACGTGACTCGTATGCCAACCGAGAGGCGCGGAGTAGCCACGGTCTTCCAGGACTACGCACTATTCCCGCATCTGACAGGTCTCGCGAACGTTCTCGAGGGTGGTCGCCTAGTACCGTACTACTCGCGGGAGCAACGGCGCTGGCTCGCCGCCATGTACCTGCGACGTCTCAACATCGCACACTGCGCAACCCAACTTCCCGGTGAGATGAGCGGCGGCGAGCAGCAGCGAGTGGCGATCGGCCGAGCGCTCATGGCCGAACCCCGAGTGCTCCTACTAGATGAGCCAACAGCCGCACTGGACACGCTTCAACGCGACGGTCTGGCCGACCTAATCACTCGCCTCTCGCGGATGTCTCCGACACTGGTTACCCTGATCGTCAGTCACGATCGCGATTTCGTCCTTGACGTAGCTGGCACTCTGGCGGTGATGGATCGAGGACGGATCCTTGCAACAGGGAATCGATCGGACTTACTCACAAGTCCACCCAGCCGTCGTGTCGCCGAAATCCTCGGCACGCACTCGGTGGTCCGGG
The DNA here is from genome assembly GCA_963755825.1 of uncultured Acidobacteriota bacterium. Classification (GTDB taxonomy): domain Bacteria; phylum Acidobacteriota; class Thermoanaerobaculia; order Multivoradales; family UBA5704; genus DATBQN01. Next base: position 1,717,078 of record CAVWLA010000003.1, read on the forward strand.
GGACATTGAATCGCGACGGACTCTTCGTCATTGGACACGACGACGGCGTCGAACTACAACTCCGCTCGACCCAGAGCATCCCCCACACTCTGTTGGGCCAACCCTGTTTCGCGCTGGTGCGTCATGATGGGCTGACTATCCGCCCCGCTCAGCGCCACCCGGCCCCGGACTCCTCCTGGATTCCAGCGATCATCGGGGATGTAGTTGATCGCGGTTCTACCCTTCGTGCCACGGTTCGCATTCTGAACTTGTGCGACTTCGTGGTCTTGATGACAAAGGCTGCGGCCAAAGGGGACATCCGTGAAGGCACCGAAGTTGAGGCGATGATCTACCCAGACGCCGTGACCATCGTGTCTGGCGATTGACCAATGCAGCGGAGGATCTGATGCACTCCAATATCTCACGTCGAGAGCTACTCATCCGCCTGGGCCAAGGATCGGCCCTACTTTCTCTCGGGATGGTGGGGCTTGGCTGCTCTAGGAAGGCCGACCGCCCACCTACTCAGGCAACTAGGGACTTGACCCTCTACGGCACTGCAACCCTCGACATTGGAGTTGACGGCTGGAAGCATCTCGAGCGTGACGTCGGAGTTCGGCTGCTCTTCAAAGACAACGGGAACGACGCCGGCCCCGTCATTGCGCAGATGACATCCGGTTCCGCCGCGGCGGACTACGACCTTGGCGGCCTGCTCGGCGGCGCTGAGGGGGTTCTTGCCCAGGCCGGCGCCATCCTTCCTTGGGACCTCGCCAAGATCAGCAGGTGGGATACAGCATGGAAGTGGGCGAAAGACATCGAGCACACAAGGTGGCAACAGCGACAATTCGGTCTGCCGCTGGTAGTCAACGCAGATTCGATGGTCTATGTTCCGGAGCGCATTGCAACCGTACCGGGCTATGAAAGCGGGATCGTAGACACTTATGCCGCGGTGTTCGATCCTCGTCTCAAGGGCAAGACCTCGATGGAGGACGCCTGGGTAAACAGCGTCATCTTCACCGCTATCTATCTAAAGCAGAACGAGTTGCTCGCAATCAATGACCCGGGGAATCTTACAGAAACTGAGCTCAAGGGAGTGATGGAGTTCCTCATCGAGCAGAAGCGGTCGGGGCAGTTCCGAAAGCTATGGAGCGGCTGGGAGCAGGGTGTGGAGGTCATGCGGAGCGGAGAAGTTTGGGTTATGACTGGCTGGGAGCCCATAGTCAAGGCATTGAACGACCAAGGCATCGCCGCAAGGTACGCTACGCCACGCGAGGGTTACGAAGGGTGGTCCATTGACCTTCTGTTGCATTCGGGCGCGGCTAAGCGCGGAGTGACCGACATCTGCCACCAAATGGCTGATTGGCTCTATTCCGGCTTCTACGGCAGCACACTGGCGACCGCACGGGGCTACGCCGTCCCCAATGACTCAACGGCCGAGTACGTTAAGACGGCCAAGCCAGCGAATGGCAAAGAGGTTCTCAATACTCTCAATCACGTGCAGGAAAAGGTGCGGGAGACCGTGTTTTGGCAGAACGTTCGGCCGGACAATTATCGCAGCTACGAGGAGTGGTGGAGCAAGCTAAGAAGCGCTTAGAGCGGCGAGTCGGTCCATCAATACAGCGCATCGCGAATCGTAGGGTAGTTCTCGCGGCGGCATTGCTGTTTGCGGTGGCCGGGTGTTTTCCCCTTGTTGTCGCTATTCTGCTCAGCTTCTGTCGCGTCGACCCTAGTGGCGGATTTTCAGTCGGGTCCTTGGATGGGTATAGGGCCGTGCTTGAAAGCGGTCGAGTGCGAGAATTCGCGCGAGTTTTATTTAGAGCGGCGACTGTCACCGGCGTCACGATGCTCGTGGCTGTGCCCGCTGCCTACTGGCTAGCTCGCTTTCGACGCGTCAGTCTCCAGACCGTTGCGCTGGCGCTTATCGTGGCTCCTTGGCTGATTAGCGACATGCTCCGTGCCTTTGGCTGGCAGCTTCTCTTGTCGCCGATCGGGGCCATCAGCTCAGCCTGGAGCTTCCTCACAGGCCTCGGCGCCCTAGAGGGCCTTCGATACAACTTTGGCGCCGTCGTCTGCGGCCTCGTTTCGTCAATGCTGCCCGCTGGCATCCTCAGCGTCTTCGCGGCAATTCCCGATCGACATCGGACAGAGTGGCTCGCGGCGGCGGAGATCGGCCGGCCGCAGAACACCTTTGTCCTGATGGCATTCAGCCGAGCCCGCGCTGGCTTGGTGGTCGGGCTGTGCGCGGTATTCGTCCTCAGCTGCTTTGCATCGGCTGAGGCAAGATTTCTCGATGGACCCACTCAGACGAGTGTGCAGACCCTCGCTGCCTCATTGGCGAACGATGGTGTCCCCGCGCTTCTAGCGTTCAGCGTACTGCTTGTAGGGTTCGCCTTGACCTTCAGTGGTTTGGTTGTGGTCGCGAGCAGCGTCCTCTCGCGCGGCCTTGCGGGGCTGCAGGCGGAGTCCCAGCGTCTAGTATCCTCCGGACCGGTCTCTCTTGCGCCGGTCCACGCCGGCACAGGCGGTAGCTGGAGCGCGCTCCTTGAGCTTGGGGTGCGTTGTGGGCCCCCGATTGCTGGTGCCTTGAGCATTGCAGCGGGCTGCCTACCGCTGCTCGCCGTCGCCACCGAGGCATTCCGCATCCCCTCGCGAGAGGGACCGCAATGGACATTGCAGAACTTTCGGGGACTCGCGTCCCCCAGCCCCCTTACTGACGCGCTATTCAACTCCTTCGGCGTTGCGGCCATGGTCGCAATGATTGCCGCAGCCGGGGCATTCATCCTGAGTCTTGTGGCTTGGGATCCAAGAATGCGCCGGTGGGTCCTGCTCTTGCTAGCGTCGCTTGTCCTAGTGCCTGGCGATGCCTATGCAATCTGCCTTCTACAGATTCTTAAGTTGTTCGGGCAGGCCCAAGGGAGATGGTTCCTCGTCGTACTGGCTCACGTGCTATGGGCTTTGCCGTTCGTTGGCGGCACCCTCCTATTAGCCAACCAGCAGATCCGATTGCAAGTTCTTGAGGCTGCCTTGGAGTATGCTAGGGGTCCCTTCGATGTGGTGATTCGGATTGTTGGTCGAATTAACCTCGCTCGGATCGTCGGAGGGGCTCTGCTGGCCGGAACGCTGTCGCTCAATGAGTACTCGCGCTCGTCTTATTTGAGCGGCGGGCTGCTAACTATCAGCAACGAGGTACACGGCCGTCTTACTGCAGGCATGCTTCCGGGGAACCGGTCTGTCTTTGCCGCCGCGTTACTCATCTTCGTCGTCTCCATCGCGAGTGTGGCTTTCATACTTGTCTTGCTTCAGGCGAGCCGGTCGGTTCGGGAGCAGCAGTTGGACTGACCGAGCGGCGGCACGAGCGTGACAGCCAAAAGTGGGGAAGACGCGTCGGGTGCAAACGGCAGCGACGAAGCGATTGTGCTGAGCCTCACCTCCGTCCTTCTCATCGATCGTCGCCTGGGCTGTGGGAACGGTGAGACGCCGCCCCGGCGGCTCGCGCCCAAGCTCCGCTTGCACCGCTTGCACCACGATGACCTGCTCGACGCTCTGGTAGCCGCGGTCACCGCCGAGCTCTGCCTCGAACACGGCCCGATCCTCCATCCCCCGAAACCGACGCTCGGGGGCTGCCCATGGAAATGGTGTGCTGGCATCCCTTGGCTGGCCATCGATAGACCGCTAAGCTGCGCCCGGCACGGGGCTGGTCCCCCCATGCTGCACAAGCCCTCGCCAAGGCTCATCCTGTATTCGGCGGATGAGCTGGCGGGGATCCCCCGGCCGGCAAGCCGGCTGGGGCAGTGATCGTGATCTCGCGGCGACTGCACAAGGCCACGTCCACCTCTACAAGAGCGGCGGCCCGAGGAAGGCAGCAAGGATGGTTGAGCGGGGCGCCAGCGTTTTCGGGCGGAGGAGGTGGCGCCCGAGATCGAGGAGTGGCTGGCCGCAGGTGGCAGCCGGCGCGAGTGGCTGAATCTGATGGTGCTGCACGAATCTCTGGCCGGCGCTCATACGCTCAGGTTCACGGCGAGGAACGATTTCAGCTCGGTAGCCCTTTTGATCTTGGCGTCCTTCGCTAATGCGACTCGATCGACTGGCTCACGTTTTGAGCAGTCTCTTCTAAGGCACATCGAATCGCAGCCCTGCTATGTGACGCGCCCTGTAGACAAAACCTGTGAGCCTTCGCACAACCTCAACCGTCACCCGCTCTTCTTCTGCGGCCTTACGGAAGACTGTAAGCGCCGCAAGCGTCTCGCGATGGATTTCCGAGGCCTGAAAAATCGGAACCATGTGGCGCGCGAGCGACCGGACCTCCGCGAATCTGCCGTCCTCTAGGTGACACATCGCGAGCTCCAACGTGGCGAGGGCGCTATCGTAGTGAATCTCACGCGTGGCGAACTCAGCGCGTACCTCCGAGAGAAGCCGAACAGCTCGAGCACGTTCGCCGAGGCTCGCCGCGATGCGCGCCTCGGCCCAGCGGACTCGCAGACGATCGAGCTCGCCCTGCGCGAGACGCTTCGCTTCCGGGAGCAGGAGGGCGGCTTCTTTCGCGCGACCGGCCTTGCTCAGGAAATCGAGGAGATTTTGCCGAAGACAGAAGATCAGTCGCGGGTCGCCCTCGGCCTCCAGCCGGGGGGCGATTTGCCGCAGGAGCGCGATCGCCCCTTCGAGGTCGCCCATGATCTCGAGCGTCGTCGCTTTGTTGACCAACAAGGTTGACGAGAGCTCCTGGCCACCGGGTGCAACGAGGGCCTGCTCCAGGAGATCCAAGGATTCAGCCGGCCGACGCTGTTCCCGGCGGAGCGAGGCCTTCATGGCCAACAGACGAGCCTCCGAGAGGAGTTGGAGGGGATCGGCTCCCCTATTCCAGAGGCGCTCGGCGGCTTGGAAGGCCTCTTCGCAGGCGCGGAAGTTGCCGGCTACGCGACGGGCGTTGGCGAGGTGAGCCAGGCAATAGCCTCGTAGGCGAGCACGCCAGGATTCACCACCAGGCACTTGCTCTGCGACGGCGACCGCCAGCTCCGCAAGCTCGAGCGTCTTTCCAGCGGAGTCCGCCGCGGCCGAGGAGCTTCGATGAGCGATGAATTCGGCGAGAGCCCAGCTTCGGAAGTCGGCGACCTCCTTGATCAGTGCCCTCCTGACGGGCGCCGGATGCCTCTCCAATCGGGCAAAGAGAGCGGGCGCCTCCGCGCGCTCCTTGGCCGAAGGAAGCACCTCGGCTGCTCGCAGACGGTCGAGAAATCGGCGGCCCTCGTCGATCACTGACAGCTCGAAGCCCAGGCCGGCGACAAGCCTCTCGAGGTTCTTTAGGTGCGGTGCCCGCTTGCCCCCCTCGTACTCCGAGACAGCGCTCGCCGGCAGTCCGGCCGCCGCCGCGGCCTCGCTCTGATGGAGATCTCGATAGACCCGGAGAATGGTCAGGATGAGGCCGAGGTCTCGATCTCCAGGCTTTCTCCGCTTCGGCATCTCCATTCGACCCGTGTCCGAGGATTTTAGTAGTCATTGGTCCTGCGGAGTCAAGGGAACTGTGACTCGGTGACGCATTTCGGTCAGGCATGCAGCGATCTGCGCCGCGAGCTCGGCGGCCGATGTCTCCGCTTCGGTCGCCTGGAGGAGGAGCGTCAGCGCCCCGAGGCTCTCCCGGCGAACATCCTGAGCCCGAAAGACGGTGAACGCTTCTCTCGCCAGGCGCTTCACCTCGGCCGTCTGGCCCTCGTTCGCATACAGGAGAGCGAGCTCCAGCGCGGCAAGTGCGGCGTCGTACCCCAGGCTTTCGCTGTCCAGTTGCTGCCGGACCTCCTCGAACAGGGAGACAGCCAAGGCGGTGTCGCCGGTACCCTGGGCGATCCGAGCCTCGACCCAACGGAGTCGCAGGAGATCGAGCCGGTCTCCAGCGGATTCAGCGAGCTCCCGCACCTCCGGGAGGAGCGCCGCGGCACCTGCGCAGTCACCGGCCTTCGTGAGGTTGTCCAGAAGGTTGTGGCGGAGGACAAAGGCGAGCCGGGCACCACCGGCCTCGACCTCTGGCGCGGTGCGCCGGAGGAGTGAGATGGCCTCGTCGAGCCGCCCCATCTCCTCGAGGAGCTTCGCCTTGGCGATGAGGAGCATGCCGCGCAAGGAGGGGGGAGCCTCCGCGTCGAGCGCCAGGTCGATCAGGGCCTCCGCTTCCTCGAAGCGGCGCTGCTCCCGCCGGAGCGAGGCCTTCAGGGCATAGAAACGAGCGGCGTAGCCGACGGCGTCTCCCGCGTCGGCTGCACCCTGCTCCCAGGCGAGGTCGGCCTGCTCGAACGCCTTCTCGGCGCTCCGCAGCTCCCCTAGAACCCGGCGGGCATTCGCCAGGTGCGCCCACGCATAGGCGCGCAGCTCGAGGAGCCACGAGCGCTCCGCGGGCTGCCACTCGTCCAGATTCGAGGCGACGAGGACGGCCAGCTCGGCGATCTCCACCCCGCGGCCGGCGTCCCGGGCGGCGAGACGCTCACTTTCGGCGCAGAGGAGCTCGCAAAGACCCCAGCTCCGGAACTGGCTCGTGTCCCGGACGAGCCCTTGCTGCTGGGCTGACGAAAACCGCTCGAGCTTCGCCAAGAGGGCCGGAGCCTCGACCCGGGACCGCGCCAGCTCGATGTCCACCGTGCAGAAGCTCAGGGAGAGGGCACCCTGTTGGTAGAGGTCGAGAATGTACCCGCCGACTTGATAGCAGGAGGGACATACGGCGAGCTGATGCAGGAGCGCGCGGTTTTCCTCTTCCGTGCTGTCGCGCGCCAGCAGGAGGCGAAGAGTCTCCGGCGTGAGATGACTCTCTTTCATGGGCGTTCCTCCGATTGCGGAAAGTGTCAACTGCTGTCGAGAGGCAGTGTGCCGCCGGGACCCGCGAGCGGAGACGAAACCTGCCGGAGCCAGGAGAAGTGCGATGCGGCATCTGACCCGAGCGATCCCTCATGCCCGTTGGGAGACACTCCTCTTGGTAGCGGCACCCCCGCGCGCCATGGTGGCGGCTGGTCCGATGCCGCGCTGAAAGGAGGCGTCGTCATGCGCCGCTTCGGACTCCTGGCCTCGAGTACCATCCTCTTCTGCGCCCTCTCTGGGCCGCTCTTCGCCGCTCCCAAGACCGCGCCGGCTCGTCGAGCCACACCGACGACGGCCACCCAATTCACCCTGGAAGGGCTGTTGCACTCCCTGCGTTCGCTCTGGGCGGCGAACGGGAGCACCATCGACCCGCTCGGGAAGCCCGGGCAGCCTGGCGCTGCGCCCACGCCGCCGCCGCAGACCACGTCGGCCGATAGCGGCAGCTCGATCGACCCCTTCGGCATCCACTGAGAACCTGGCCGGGGGCTGCTCGGTCGCTCCCGGCCGACCCTCCGTCGGTCGTTGCACCGCCGCGAGTCCTTATCGCGCTTAGCAGACGTCCGATACCGCCCCGGGTAGCTCCTCGCTCAGCCGTTCACCGATCCTCCTACGATCGACCCTCGTCATTTGGAGAGGAGGAGAAGGACGATGGGCCATCTACCGATGCCGATATCCCGCGCGAGCGCGCTGGTCAGGGCGTATGAGCTCGCTGCGGTCTATCCCGAGGGCGTGACTGCAGGAAGCGAGAACGCGTTCTACGATCAGACGCTCGCGGTCCTCCTCGAGGCGATGGAGCTCACCCGGGAGCTCCGCGAAAGGGCAGCTGGTCGAAGGGTGCTGGCCAATTCGCGAATGGCCGCGGGCCAGGCGATCGGTCTCCATGCCTCCGAGCAGGAGGTCTCCGGCGTGCTCCTCGTCGACGACCTGAACTGCCTCATCGCCGAGACGCTCTTCGATCCCTGCCTTCCGAGAGCCTACCGCCGGAAAGGTCGCCTCTCGGTCGAGTCTGCCGCGGCGACGGTAGTCGGTCAGGTGGAGCGACACGGCGCGACGGGCGTGATCGTCTTCCACCTCACCCGCAGCGGCCCGCTCCCGTGGGGTGAATCGCACGAGCTCATAGGGCGCCTCCGTCAAGAGGCCAGGCCGCGGGGTCTCCGGCTGCTCGACTATCTCGTCATCTCGCCGCCGACTTTTCAGAGCTTGCGAGGATGGCCGGCCTGGGAGCACCGATGAGGCGTACCAAGCGGACTCCCGACCCGGAGGGCTCGTGGGGCGGAAACCATGCCGCCGCCCACCGTGCGCTCGAGATCTCGGCCGCTGGCGGGCATCATTGCCTCCTCATCGGCCCGCCAGGCGTCGGAAAGACCATGCTGGCAAGGAAGAGCCGGCTGATCCTGCCGCCGCTCGCGGATGGGCCAGCGCCGGTACCGGGCTCCGTCTCCGAGATTCTCTCGCTCACGGGGCCAAATCATCCTCCCTTCGTCTGGGCTCCCCAGCAGCTCACGGTCGCGAGGCTCCTGGGCTCTCGGAGACCAGGTATAGCGCGCCTCGCTCATTACGGAACCCTCGTCCTCGATGACGTCGCGTCCTTTCCGCGCCAGACCTTGAGCGCACTTCCGCGTGTGATCGACGAAGGCGCGCACGTCGCGGGCGCTGGCCTACACCGAGCCACCGTGCCGGCGGAGTTCACCCTGCTCGCCACCCTGTCCGTTCATGAAGCCGAGGACAGCCGGAACCTCGACCTTCGCCCACTCCGCCAACTGCCGCCTCCGCTCCTCGATCGGTTCCACATCTTCATCGAGGTCGAATCGGAACCCTGGACCTGCATCTACTCCGAGCGACTGGGCGAAGTCGTCCATCGGATCGGCCTCGCCCGGGCCATCCAGGAGCAGCGCTTTGGCGCGCCGAGATTGAACGCTCGGATGAAGGATGACGATCTAGACCGTTGCTGCGGGCTCGACCGCTCGGGAGCCGAGCTCTTCGACATGTGGAAAGCGGTCCTCCAGCTCACCTGGCGCGGCAGGATGCAGATCCTTTCGCTGGCCCGAACGATCGCCGACCTCGCCGGCGGCGGTCCCATTCGAGCGGCCCACCTCGGAGAGGCACTCCAGTACCAGACGCTCCTCAAGGCACCTCACCCGGACTCGCCCGCGCCCGACCTCGCCTCTCCTGTTCGACGGTCTCCTTAGGCGCGGCTCTCGCTGCAGTCCCGGTCTCCTGGTCGGCCTCTCGCCCCTTCTCTACCGAGGGTCCCAAGACCTGCGAGCTAAACCATCCCGCCGATCGCCATCCATCCGTCGCCCGGCGGCGTAGAGAGGTCATGACCTCGCGACGCGTCTTCGTCACCGGGGGCACCGGCTACATGGGCGCCAGGCTCATCCCTGCGCTCGTCGCCCGCGGGCACCGGGTGATGGCCCTCGTACGCCCCGGCTCGGCAGGGAAGCTCTCGGTGGGCTGCGCCTCGGTAACCGGCGACGCCCTCGACGCGGCGAGCTTCGCCCGCCACGTCGAGCCGGCTGACACCCTGATTCATCTCGTCGGCGTCCCTCACCCTGGACCCTGGAAAGGGGCACAGTTTGAGGCAGTCGACTGGACCTCGGTGCAGGCATCCGTCGCGGCGGCGCGGGAGGCCGGGGTCGACCACTTCATCTACCTCTCCGTCGCCCACCCGGCGCCTAGCATGCAGGCCTACTGGCAGGTGCGGGAGCGCGGCGAACGGCTGATCGCCGGAGCGGGATTGAACGCCACCTTCCTTCGCCCTTGGTATGTCCTCGGCCCCGGGCATCGCTGGCCCTATGCCCTGATCCCGATCTACGCCCTCCTCGAGCGCCTCCCCGCGACCCGCGACTCGGCCCGCCGCCTGGGCCTCGTCACTCTCCGCCAGATGGTCGCGGCTCTGGTCGCCGCGGTCGAGAGCCCGGTCGAGGGGCAGCGGGTGGTCGAAGTGCCGGATATCCGGGGCGCGCCAGCCAGCGGAGTTGCCGCCCTCGGATAGGCATTCCAGCACCAGACGCTCCTCAAGGCGCATCGCCCTTACTCGCCCGAGACCAACCTCGCCCTTCCTGGGCGACGCTCTTCCTACCCTGTCGTAGCTCTCGCAGCTGTCTCCCCCGAGGGCGCTTCCAACGATGAATGCGCCAGAGTTTGGTTTGCCAGCCGACTGCCATCATCGCGTTCCGCATGAAAACGATAGGCGAAGAGCGAGCAATGTTTTGAGGCACCGCTTTCGCGGCGCCTCAAAACGCTCGACCCACCGCGCTGGGGGATTCCGGCTCGCTCTGCTCGCCGGTCCAAGAAACGCGAGTGTTTGCGACAAATATGCTTCACCTAGGTGAAGTATGTTTCGCTCAATCGCTGCTTGCCCGCGGGCAAGGCGCCTTGCCGCATTTAAGGGGAGACGCGCGCGACCGCGGCGATCAGCGGCCTACCGGCGACTTGTTCGTGGCTTGCCGCCACACGTGGAGCGATCGCGACGAAGGAGGACTAGCAGAGCAGAGCGGCTCCTGTTCGAACTTCACATTCCGCCGACCAGGCTGTAGGAACTGTGGAACGCCGTCTCGGTTTCTCCATCCGGCAGCACAGGCTCGGGGCGGGGGCGAGCGTTCCGAGCGTGTTGTGGGGAGGCGCGGAAGCTGGGGCGGCGAGGCGGACTCACAATCACGCCTGTGTCCATAGCACTCCGCGCGATATCGATCACACCCTCGCCGGAGAGCAGGCTATGGAAGCTGACGGGCCGAGGAAAGCTCCGCCTTCCAGGCTGTGGAAAGCTCCCCACCCGACCGCCAGCTCGAGCTTTCCACAGCCTCCCCGCCACCGCGGAGCTTCCCTCCGCCCTTGGAGAACGCTACCCACCCGCCGCCCGCGTTCACCACAGCTCCCACAGCCTCGGCGGCGAGCGGAGAGATGGGGAGCAAGAAAAGAAACGTGAATAGAGTGTGGTTTTGCACCGTGCGCCAGTTCCGAGTAGGTTGACGCGTGATGCGGTTGCGACTGGGCGTCGGGCTTGCAATGTCAGCGGTGGCCGTCAACGGCCCGCTGCTTGTTCTCGCGCTCCTGCACGCCGACGGCGTTCCGGTGCCCAGCACTTGGCGAGCCGTGCTCCTCACGATCCGCGCGCTCGCCACCGTCGCGGCGCTCAGCCTCGGCGCTGCGTACATCGCGCATGGCGCCGTAATCTCACCCGCCGACCGCGTGCCCCTGTTCGTCGTCTGGCTCTTGGTACTTGGCGGGACCGCGGTCATCGTCACGCCCATGGTGGTTGAAGCGGTCGGCTCCGCGCTGGCGCCGGTCATACCGAGCGTCGCGGGCCGATGGCTCTGGGCGCTCGTTTCCGTGGTTACGGTGGAGATCTCGGGAGCCGGCTGCATGCTGGCAGCAGCCGGCGCAGGTAGCAGGACGGCGGTGGAAGGGCAGGCGCCGAAGCCGATCGATCGAGCCAGCTGGGAAGCTCCAGCTCAGCAACGGCAGCTAGCTGGAAGCCCAGCTGCTGGCACAGCGGAGCCTGCTCCGAGCCCAGGATCTTCCATGCCTCGTGCAGAATTTCACTGCGCTCTCTGTGGTCAGCCCTTCGGCTCACCCTATGCCCTCGGCGGCCATCTTCGCCATTGCCGGCTTCGGCACGGGGGAGAGAGGGATCAACACACGTCGGAATGACTCAGCCCAACTGGCGAGCGCCGGCCAGGAAAACTAGATCAAGGAGCAGACTGGAATGTCACGGTACACGGACCTGCGGACAATCAAGCAGCTCGCCCAGGAGAACCCAGCGTTTACTGAAGCCAGCCTTCGCTGGCTCGTCTTCAACGCCCGACAGAACGGCCTCGAAGCAGCCATCGTTCGTGTCGGCCGGCGAGTGCTCATCGACTCACAGAAGCTTGATGCCTGGCTTGAGGGCCGCCGCGAAGCTCGCTCGTAGGCCGCCGCATGGCGCAGCAAGAGCGGCTTGCGCTTCCTCGTCTATCGACTCAGGATGGCCTGTTGCCTGAGAGCTGCCGCTTCGCGAACTTTCCCGGGGCGAGTATAGATCTGATAAGTCAGATCTCGGAGAAGTACCAACAGCACCTGTGTGCGTTCGCTACTAACTTCGGGTAGGTGAGGATGGGCACCGTCGTGGCCCGTGAGCATTATCTGTTTCGCCAACTCCCGCACACCGTCATCCATTCCAGTGAGCTCGATCATCTCATCGATCTGTTTTTCAACGCGCGAACTACCTGCAGCGCCGAGGTCGGAACAGATCGCCTGTACTGCACGCCGACTGAGAGCCGCAAAGCCGCTATAAGCATTTACCGATAGACAGGCGAGAGCCTCTTTGATTTCCTTCTGGACAGCCTCGGGAACATACTCGAAATCGAAGTCCTCGAGAACCGCCACCATCCACTGAGGGTTCGCAACCCGAGGAGCAGGCCCTGATCCTGGCCAGTCCACAATGCTCCAAAGTATGGGTATTGATTTAAGGCAGAGCTCGCAGCTGTAACTCGCGGTTAACTCGTTCGCACCGAGCGCTTTCAGCCTAGCGAAGTCCTGAGAGGTGACAAGGGCAAATCGGGAACCTTGCCTGCAATGTGGGCACACGCCGCCCAGTTGGAGGCTGTGGAGGTAGTGAGGTGGGCTGTCTCCGTAAAAGCGAAGCATAACCGGCTGCCCCCTAGCCTACAGTAAAACCCAATAAATCGTGCTTCCTATGAGACTGCCCCGCACTCAAGGATACCCCCCGGCGCCATTGCGTCGCATTAGGCTCCCTCAAGAAATCGCTCGTTCATCCGCGCCACCACCCCCGCCACATGCTCCGCCGACAGATGCGCATACCGCCGCACCATCGCGAGCGTCCGGTGTCCGAGGACCTCCGCGATCTCGGCCGGAGTTGCCCCACTCATCGCAAGGTACGAGGCCGCCGTGTGGCGAAGGTCGTGGAAGCGGAAATCTTCGAGCTCGGCCTGTTCGACGGCCCTGTTCCATGCCTTCTGGATTCCTGCGGGCTCGGCGCCTCGGCGGCTGGGGAACACGAGGTCGCTGTCGATCCTCCGCACCTGGGCAAGGTCGAGCAGCGCCTCCAAGGCCGGGCCGACGATCGGGAGAGCCCGGCGGTCGCCGTTCTTGGTGTGTTCCAAGCGGATGACTCGGTGCTCGAAGTCGACCGCCTTCCAGCGCAGGCCGAGCAGCTCGCCGCGGCGGGCGCCGGTCGAGACGGCGAGGAGGACGAGCGGATGAAGGAGTGGGTTCGTGCTCTCCCGGCAGGCGGCGAGGAGCCGGTCGCGCTCGGCGTGGGAGAGGAAGCGGACCCTCCCCCGCGGCTCCTGCGCCCTCGCCACCCGGCGGCAGGGGTTCTGGTCACACCACTCCCATTCGCGGACGGCGATCGTGTAGGCGTGGGAGAGCGAGCCGAGGTAGCGATTGACCGTGCCGGGGCCGCGCTGGATGCCGCGGCGGGTGATGCCGCGGAGGAGCGCGGCGCGCTGCTCGACGATCGCCGCCGGCGTCACGTCGCGGATGCGGAGGCGGCCGAGGCGCTCCCGCCACCACCGGAGGTGCTGCTCCCGGCTTTCCATCGAGCGGGGTCGGCGCGGGTTGACCTCCTTGAGGTAGCGGTCGATGAGCTCGGCGACGGTGTGCTTGCTGGCCGCGGTCGAGGGGAAGTAGCGACCCTCCCGGATCGCCGTCTCGAGCTTGGCGGCCCACTTCTTCGCATCGGTCTTCCGCTTGAAGTTGGCGCTCTCGGTGCGGCTCCCCTTGAGCCTCACCTGGACTCGGTACCGGATGCCGTCTTTGCCCTGGATGGGAACGATGGTGGCCATGCAAGCCTCCGCGAAGTGCACCAAAAGTGCACCAAATTCCCGTCCTGGAGTCAAGAGGGGCTCCAGGAGGCGCGAGGCTTCAGGGCTGTAAGTGCTTTGTTCTCTGGCGGAAGCGCATGGGAATCGAACCCACCCCCGATACCGCAACCGGCACCGGACAACGGTTTTGAAGACCGCGAGAGGCACCAGCCCCCGAGCGCTTCCGCAGGGGATCTTAGCCGATCGCCGGCGGGGCTCTCCGGTGGGGGCGGCGACTGGGAGCGGGGCGGGCAGGCTCGCGGCGGGTGATAGGCTCGCGGCTCTTCCGGAGGGCTTCCCATGGGCCGTTTCGCCTGCTCGATCGCCACAGCCGCTCTGCTTCTCTCGACGCTCGGCGGCTGCCGCGCCAAGGAGGCGGAGATCGCCGGCGGGGTGCCGGCTCCTGCCGCGGCGGCTGGCTCGACCGCTCCGGCGGCGGACGGCTCGGCTCCGGCTCCGGCTCCGGCTACTGCTGGGGCGGCGCCGGCTCCTGAGGTTCCGTCGCTCCCCGTTCATCCCTCCGACTTCGGCGGCGGGGTGCCGGGGCAGCCGGCGAGCGCGCCGGCGGCCGGCTCTCCGGCTCCGGCAGCGCGGATCGCGTTCTCGCTGCCGACGGGATGGACTTCGAAGGCTCCGGCGAGCTCGATGCGGCTTGCCGAGGCGACGATCTCCGGGCCGGGCGGCCCCGCCGAGCTGGCGCTCTTCTACTTCGGACCGGGACAGGGCGGCGGGGTCGAGGAGAACATCGCGCGCTGGAACGATCAGGTGGCGGGCGGCACGCCGAAGCGCGGGACGCTCACCGCTGGCGGGCTCAAGGTGAGCTGGCTCGACGTCTCCGGCACCATGAAGGCGACCGCGATGGGGATGGGACCGAAGACCGAGCAGGCCGGCTACCGGCTGCTCGGCGCCGTCGTCGAAGGGCCGGGCGGCCCCTGGTTCTTCAAGGCGACCGGCCCCGAGACCACCCTCGGTCCACAGCACGACGCCTTCCTCGACATGCTGAAGAGCGTCCACCTGCAGAGCGGCCAATCGGCCTGAACCGAAGCTACTCCCCTAACCCGAGAGCCTGAAAATTGGCTTGGGACGGCCGGTCGTGCCGTCGATCGTGGTCACCGATGCGGACCTGCTGGCCGCACGCGGCTGCGGCGGCTGCCCCACCGCCGTCGACTGCTCTCTCGCCACCACGAGAAGCTGCCAGACCTCGCGACCCTGACGCGCGGGAGAGCCGGCAAGTCGGAGACATTGCGCTCGGCGGCAGCTCCCAAGGTCTGCGAGCCACTCCCGGCGCGACGGTATACTTCGACGATGGATTGCCAGGCGATCGAGCGCCGGCTGCGCGACTTCTTCGCCACCCGCGCGGAGGCAGAGGGGATCGCCGCCGTCTACCTCTTCGGCAGCGTGGCGCGCGGCACCGCCCGGCCGGATAGCGACGTCGACGTCGGCATCCTCTATTCCCGCGAGCCGCCGAAGGGGCTCGACGCCTTCCGGCTCGAAGGGGAGATCGAGGACCTGCTCGGCGTCCCGGTGCAGGTGGTGACGCTCGACACGGCGCCAGCGGACCTCGTCCACCGAGTCCTTCGCGGCAAGCTCCTCGTCGAGCTCGACCCGTCCCGTCGCGTACGGTTCACGGTCAGGGCGCAAAACGAGTTCTTCGACATCGAGCCCGACCTGCACCTCTACCGCAGGATGCCGAGGGCCCGCGGATGACCGACGAGCCGCTCCTCGCCAAGCGTCTCGCCCGGATCGAGACCTGCGTCGCGAACCTCCGGCGCTACGCCCGACCGGAACGTCTCGCCGACGACGTGGTGGCAGAAGCGTTCGTCGAGCACACGCTGCAGGTCGCCATCCAATCCGCCCTGGACGCCGCGATCCACATCGTCACCGACGAGCGCCTCGGCGAGCCGGACAGCCGGCAGCACTACTTCGACGTCCTGGTGCGCCACGGCTGGCTTCCCGCCGAGCTTGGCGCCCGGATGAAGCGCATGGTGGGATTCCGCAACATCCTTGTGCACGGCTACGAGGACGTCGACCTCGGAATTGTCCGCGACATCGTCGAGAACAAGCTCGGCGACCTACTCGACTTCGTGGCCGCCATCCGCGCTCGGATCTGAACCCGTCGGCCTGAGCTGGAGCTACCCCCATACCTTGAGAGCCTGAAAATCGGCTCAGGACGGCCGGTCGTGCCGTCGATCGCGGGACGTCTCCGAGGCGGCACAGACTCTCTGAACGGAGCGGCCGGCTCTCCAGCCTCATAAAACAACACGGCGCGCCGCGGCCTCGACCGCGACGCGCCAGTTGATCTCGTCGAGGACGTTCTCAGCGCACGCTGGGCGGCGGCTCCGGCGGGGCGGGCGGAGCGTCGGCGTCGTGGGGCTCGCCGGGCTCCCGCGGCTCGGCCGGCGGCGGCGGTGGCGCGGGGGGCGCCGGATGCTGGGGCCGCTTGAGGGATCGCTTCTGATCCCGCAGCGGCCGGAGCGCCGGCTCGAGCTCGCGCCGGATCTCTTCGCCGAGCGCCTTTGCCTCGGCCTCGAGCTCGCGGCGCGTCGACTCGAGCTCGTGGAGCTGCTTCCTGTCGACACCCTCGGCGATCCGGCGGCTCTGCTCGGCGAGCCTCTCCAGCTTCTGCCGATCGGCCTCGCTCGGACGCATCGATTCGCCGATCCGGCGCATCTCCTCACCGAGCTTCTGGCGCTCCTTCTCGGACATCGCGTGGTCGTTCGCCAAGCGCTCGGCGTCGGCGGTGAGCCGGGCGAGCTGCTCGGCCGACGGCTGCATGTGCTCGCCCAGAGCCGCCATCTGCCGATCGAGCTTTTCCATCTCGGCACTGTTCAGCCCCTGCGTGCTCGCCGCGATGCGCGCGGCATCCGCAGCAAGGCGGTCGATCTGCGGCTGCATCCGCTCGGTGACGGTGCGGGCGATGCGCTCGGCCTCGGCGGTGAGGCGGTCGAGATCCGCCGCCGAGAGATCGCCCTCACGGCCCATCGCCTCGGCGCGCTCGCGGAGCGCCTCGAGCCGCTTCCGCTCGGCCTTGGAGAGCGGCGGCGGTGGAACGGGAGGCACCGGAGCGCGCGGCGCCCGCGGGCCGGCAAACGGCGGCGGCGGAGCGGGCGGCGCCGGTCGAGTGGGACTGTCCGCCGGTGCTGGGGGAGGAGGAGGCGGCGGCGGGTCCATCGCTGCCATCGCCATCGGCAGGGCGGTCGGCGCCGGGCCCGGCGGCAGAGCGGCCGGGGTGGGCGACGGCCGCGGAGCAGGCGAGGGGAGCGGCGCCACTCGCGCTCGCGGGCTCGGCACCGCCGACGGAGCGGGCGGAGCCGGCCAGCTCGCCGGCGGCTCGGCCATCGGGGTCGCATCCGGATCGGCCGCGGGCGGCCCCAGGGCCGGAGGCTCTTCCGCGTCGGCGTCGTCGCTCGGCGGCTCAGCGGCTTCGGATGGCTGGGAGGCCTGCGGTGCGTCTTCCGCGACCTCGGTGGCTTCCGGAGTCGCGCTCGTTCCCGCCGCGGTCGGCGGGTCGACGAGGCGCGTCTGGACGACGGTCGCGGCATCGCCTCCATCTCTGGGGCTCGCCGAGACGCCGGGGGCGACGAGCGCCACGGCGGCGAGGACGACGAGGGCGACGGCGGCGGCGAGGCCGCGCGGGATGGCCCGCTCGGCGCGGCGGCCGTCGACCAGCCGGCGGATGCGCTCGCCGAGCGGCGAGGCGCTGTCCGCCATGCCCGGCACCGGCAGCGCCGCGCCGGCGCCGATCGACCAGCGCGCCACCTCGGCGAGGCAGCCGGCGAGGGTGAGCGGACGGCCGGTCCGCGCCACCGCCCACTCGTCGGCGGCGAGCTCGGAGAGCTCGCGCAGGCGGCGGGCCGCGATCCAGTTGAGCGGCTGGAAGAAGAGCGCCGCGGCGAGGAGCTGGCAGAGGGCGAGCCAGGAAGGATCGCGCCGCGCCAGATGCGCCAGCTCGTGGGCGAGAAGGCTCTCCTGCTGCTCGGGCGAGAGGTGCGAGAGGGCGCGCGGCGGCACGCAGATCTCCGGCCGGGCGTGGCCGCGGGCGATCGGCACCGGCAGGCGGTGCGAGCAGGTGAGGCGGACGGGGCGGAGGATGCCGGCGATCGGCTTCAGGCGGACGAGCAGCTGCATCAGATGGCCGCCCGAGATCTCGCCCCGCGAGCGCAGGCGCCGCCGCAGCCGCGAGTAGGAGCTCGCCAGGCGGACGACGAGGAGGAAGGCGAGCGCCGCCCAGGCGCCGACGGCGAGCGCGGGCAGGGCGGCGAGCGCGCGGGCCAGGACGCTGGAGGCCGATGGAGCGCCAGCGGCCGAGGCCGCCGGCGATGCGCTGGGATGCGGAGAGACCGGGGCGCCGAGCGCGCCTTCGGCCGCGGTGCGCCGGATCGGCGCGCGCTCGGCGCCGGTCGCCATCGGGACGATCGGCGAGGCGATGCTCGCGCGGCCGAGTCGGGCGGCGGGCTGGCTCGCGGTCCGCTGCAGGCTGGCCGGGAGGGCTGGCGCGACCGAGGTCTCGGCCGTCAGCGCCGGCCGGGCGGCGGCGAGGCGGAAGGTGCCGGCGAGCGGCGTCCAGCCGCCGGCGACCTGCAGGGTGGCGGTCGCCAGGGCTCCCAAGAGGGCGGCGCGCCAGATCGCCTCCTCGAGGTGGATCGAGCGGCCGGCGAGCCGCCGCGTGGCGAGCCAGGCGAGGCCGAGGAGGAGCGTGCTGTGGAGGGCATAGGTCGCGAGCCATGCCGCGACAGGGACCGCCGTGGCGCGGAAGAAGGCCGCGAGGGCGGCCGCGATGGGGGCGAAGGGGGCGCTCATCGAATGTCCTCCTGCTGCTCGCGGTTGGAGATCAGCTCGCGCAGCTCGTCGAGCTCCGCGGGGTCGATGTCGTGCTCTGACAGCAGGTGGCTCACCAGGGCGGTGACGTCGCCCCGGAAGAGCTGCGAGGTGAGCTCGGCGACCATCGAGCGGCGCACCTGGCTCTCCTCGACGAGCGGCTGGTAGACGAAGCGGCGGCCGTCGGCGCGATGGCCGATGACGCCCTTCTTCTCGAGCTTGACGAGCATGGTGGCGATCGTCGTCAGGGCGAGGCCGCGCTCCGGCGCCAGGTCCTCGTGGACCTCGGCGACGGTCGCCTCGCCGCGCGCCCACAGCGAGCGCAGGATGGCGAGCTGCAGATCGCCCAGATGGTGAGTGGCGAGAGGGGGTCGAAGCTGCGATCGGTCGGTTTCCATCGGCGGTTTCTCCCGGTCAACTACCGCGATAGTACTACCGGGGTAGTTGTAGCGTCAAGGAGGAGTACGCGAGAGCATCGTCGAGGGTTTCATCGCCGAGAGGGTCATCCGATGAGATCCGATCCCGGACCGGCAGGGGCGGGCCCCCGTGCCCGCCCGGAGGCGGAGGGGCCGGTTCGGTCCGAGCACGGGCCTGCCGCGGGGAGGTACCGCGGCGATGGAGCGCCTTCGCGATCGGCGGGCGGGCACGGGGGCCCGCCCCTACAGAAGGCCGCGAATGGTGTCGCGAGCCGGACGATTTCAATCCCGGCTCCGGCGGGTGCAGAATGGGGCCTTCAGACGGAGGAGAGCCATGAGCGAGACCGGAAGGGAGCTTTCGCGGCGCGATTTCGCGCGCTGGTTGGGCGTCGGCGTGGGGACGGGGATCGGCGCCGCGGCGTGGTCGCCGCTGGCGGCGCTGGGCACGGGGGCCGCGGCGGGATCGCCGGCGCCGGCTGTCAGACATGCCGCGATGAAGGCCGCCTCGACCGGCGGCGGCCGCGAGATGGTGCGCTTGAACGCCAACGAGAACCCGCTCGGCCCTTGCCCCGGGGCGATCAAGGCGATGCGCGAGGCGCTCGCCGAGGCCTGGCGGTACCCGCAGGAGACCCAGGCGGCGCTCACCGAGGAGGTGGCGGCGCTGCACGGGGTGACCGCCGACGAGGTGCTCCTCGGCAACGGCTCGAGCGAGATCCTCGAGCTCTCGGTCGCCGCCTTCTGCGACGGCACGCGCTCGCTGGTAGTCGCCGAGCCGACCTACGAGGCGGTGCTCCTCCACGCCCGCGCGGTGGGCGACAAGGCGGTGCTGGTGCCGCTCACCGCCGACTACCGCCACGACCTGCCGGCGATGGTCGCCGCGGCACAGAGCGCCGGCCTGGTCTACTTCTGCAATCCCAACAACCCGACCGGGACGCTCACCCCCAAGGCCGAGGTGCAGACGTTCATCGAGAGCCTGCCGAAGACGACCATGGTGGTGGTCGACGAGGCCTACTTCCACTACGTCGAGAGCGCCGACCACGAGAGCGTCATCCCGCGCGTGCGCGAGCATCCGAACCTCATCGTCCTGCGCACCTTTTCCAAGGTCTACGGCCTGGCGGGAGTGCGCTCCGGCTACGCCATCGCCTCGGCCGCGGCGATCGAGCGCATGGGCAAGCACCAGGCCTTCAACGACCTCAACCTGCTGGGCATCGCCGGCGCGCGGGAGAGCCTGAAGGACGACGCCCACGTGCTGCGCAACCGCCAGGCGAACCAGGCCGTGCGCGGCGCCGCGATCGCCGACCTGGCGGCGCTCGGCTATCGCACGCTGCCGTCGCAGGCGAACTTCTTCATGGTCGACCTGCGCCGGCCGACGCCGCCCGTCATCCACGCGATGCGCGCCGAGGGCGTCGCCGTCGGCCGCCCCTTCCCGGCGGTGCCCAACTTCCTCCGCGTCACCGTCGGCACCGCCGAGGAGATGCGCGCCTTCGGCGCCGCCTTCCGCACGGTGATGGCGTAGGGAGGATCGGGAAGGAATGATCCGCCGCCGCCCGGCGCGGGCGGCGGCGAGCCTCGGACCTCAGGCGATGAGCGGCAGCCGCCTGCCGGTCCAGCCGGGGAAGAGCGTCGCGTCGTCGGCGATCGACAGGTGCTTGCCGGCGAGCTCGCAGAAGACGGCGCGGAAGTCGGTCGTCACCGGCAGGTCGCGCCCCTCGTGGAGCTGGGCGACATCGACCCCCGGCAGGTCGCCGTGGACGCGGCCGCCCTGCACCCGGTTGCCGAGCACGAAGAGGCAGGAGCCGTGGCCGTGGTCGGTGCCGCCGGAGCCGTTCTCGCGCGCCGTGCGGCCGAACTCCGTCATGGTGGTGAGCAGGACGTCGTCCTGGTAGGTGCCGAGGTCGGTCCAGAAGGCCTGGATCGACCGCGCCAGATCGGCCGCCTGGCGGGCGAAGGTGCCGGCCTGCTGCACGTGGGTGTCCCAGCCGCTCGACTCGGCGAAGGCGACCTCGAGCCCGACGTCGGACTTGACGAGGAAGGCGATCTGCTTGAGCGCTTGCCCGAGCGGGCTCGGCGGATAGTCGGCGCCGGGCGCCGGGCGGTAGTTGGCGATCTGCGCCTCGGAGAGCGTCTGCACCGCCTCGAAGGTCTCGTTGCCGGTCGCCCGCAGCAGGCTCTGCGAGGCCTGGCCGTAGAGCGCCTCGAAGCCCTGGCCGGCGGCGGCCGCAGCCTGGCTACTGGCACCGCCGGCGCCGGGAACCTTGAGCCGGAAATCGGCCAGGTTGGTCACCGCCAGCGCCGGCTGATCGCCGTAGAGCGAGCGCGGCAGCGACGGCGTCATGGCGACGGCGCGCAGCGGAGTCGCGTCGTGGCCGAGGAGGCCGATGGCGCGGTTGAGCCAGCCGGAAGGCGTCCCCTTCCGCCCCGGCGTGCCGGTCTCCATGTAGTCCTGGGCGTCGAAGTGCGAGCGCGTCGGGTCCGGCGAGCCGACGGCGTGGACGATCGCCAGGCGCTTCTCCTGCCAGAGCGGCAAGAGCGGCGCGAGGCCGGGATGGAGGCCGAAGCCGGCGCCGGTGTCGAGGAGCGCCCCCTGCGGCGCGCCGGCGGCGGCGCGCGCGGCGCTCATCGCCAGCCGCGGGCGCAGGCTCTTCATCACCGCCTCGTCGAGCGGCGAGACGGCGGCGAGGCCGTCCATGGCGCCGCGCTGGAAGATGGTGACGAGGACCTTGCGCCGGCGGTGCGCCGACGGCGCGGCGGCGGCGAGCGCGGCGCGCTCGAGGAAGCGCGGCCCCGCCCCGGCGGTGAAGAGAGCGATGCCGCTCGCCTTGAGGAAGATTCGACGGCTGATCATGACGTGCCTCCTGATTTGCTGGGTGTGCTCATCTGCCGGCGCCTCAACGCCGTTGGAATTCTGGCGATCCGAGGATGACGCCGACCACCTGCTGCAGCGGAGAAGGGGCGAGCGCCGCCGCCTCGCGGTCGCCGCCCGGGCGCCCGGGCTGGCGCTCCGCGGCATCGCCGAAGAGCGCCTCGGCGAGCATCTCGTCGGCGTTCGCGGCCGACCTCTCGTCGACCGCCGGCCGCGGCCTGGTCGTCGAATGCTCGGGCGGATTCTCGGCCGGGTTCTCGGCCGGTTTCTCAACAGCAACGGGCGCCCGGCGATCGACCTGGCGGGCGAGGTCGGGGTTGGCGACCAACGGCTGCAGCAAGCGCAGCGTCGGCGCCAGGTCGCGGCCCGGCATCAGCAGGCCAGCGTAGACGGCGAGCGCCTGCTGGCGCGATTCCGGCTCGCGGCCGCCGTTGAGCGCCGGCAGATCGACGTCGACGCCGCGCACCCTGCCGGCGGCGAGCGTCATGCCGAAGTTCATGCGGTTCAAGAGCGAGCCGGTGTTGACCCAGGCCTCGGCGCGGTCGGGGTAGCCGGTGGGCGCCTGGTAGGCGTAGAGCGGCTCGCCGATGCGTCCGATCCAGTCGATGAGGGCGCGCGGCTCCCCCACCTCGCCGCCGATGGCGCGGAGGGCCGAGGCGGCGAGCTCGAAGGGCGACTTGATCTTGGCGTCGACCGCCTCGCGGCTCCAGAACTCCGGCGCCGCGGCGATCGCCCAGATCATCTGCCGCATGTCGCCGCCGGAGGAGAGGTAGACCGCGGCCAGGCGGTCGACCAGCGCCTGCGGCGGATGGTCGGAGACGAAGCGGACGGCGAGCTGGGACGCCAGGTGGCGCGCCGTCGCCGGCTGCACGGCGAGGAGGTCGAGCACCTGCTCGCCGTCCTCGATGCCGCGGCCGGCCGGGAAACGGTGGCCGAGGATGAGCTTCTCGCCGGCGTCGTGGGCGTCGGCGCGGAAGAGGAACTCCCCCTCCTGGCGGAAGCCGAGGCCGCCGTTGCGGTCGGCCCGCGCCAGGCGCTCCTCGAGCTTCGCCCGCGCCGGCCCCGCCGGCACCACCGACCAGCCGGTGAAGGCGCGCGCCACCTCGACGACGTCCTTCTGCGTGTAGCCGCCGTCGACGCCCAGGGTGTGGAGCTCCATCAGCTCGCGGGCGTAGTTCTCGTTCAAGCCCCGCTCGCCCTTCTTGGCACCTCCCGCACCCCCGGCGCGCGCCGCGAGGGCGCCGCGCCGCATGCCGAAGCGGCCGGCCGGCCGGCGCTCCATCGCGTCCGCCATCGTCGTCTCGGCGGCGGCGTTGGCGGTCGACTGCGCGTTGTCGAGATAGAGCAGCATCGCCGGCTGGTGGGCGGTGGCGCCGAGGAGGTCGCGGAAGCGGCCGAGGGCGTGCGGGCGGATGGCGTCCCGCTCGTAGGCGAGGAGATAGGGCCGCGTTCGGCGGTTGGTCAGCGAGACGTTGAAGTGGTTGAACCAGAAGTCGGTCATCACCTCGCCGAGCTGGCTCTCGGCATAGACGGCGCGCAGGAGCTTCTGCGCCATGAGCTGGCCGAGGAGCTCCTTCTCGGGCCGGTAGCCGCGCTCCCTGGCGAAGGCGAGCACCTTCTGGCGCAGCGCCTTCTTGTCGGCCTCGGCGCCGGCGCCGAGGCCGGCGTTGGGATCGACCGCCGCCAGCGGCACGATGCCGGCGGCGTTCTTGCCCGTCACCACCCCCGCCTGGCGCGCCTCGGCGAGGACGGCCTGCGGCGGCGGATAGACGCGGAGGAGGTCGGCCGTCGACATGGCGAGTGCCGGATAGGCGGCGAGGCGGCGGGCGAGCTGCGGATCGGCGGCGCCCGAGCGGTCGCCGCCGGCGAGCTGGCGGTCGAGCCAGCGGTCGAGCCCCATCGCCACCACCTCGTCGACCTCGCCCGGCCGCGGCCCGAAGGCGAAGCGGTTGAGGAGATGGGCGGCGGCCTGGCGCTCGCTGAGGCCGGCCTGCCGCCACGGCATGCGGGAGGAGGCCGGCCGCCCGGCGGCCACCGGAGCGGCGGCGGCCGCCGTTCCCTCCAGCCGCGGGGCGCAGAGCGCGGCGAGCGCCAGCATCGCGACGATCGGAGCGAGGGGAGCGATCGGGGCGAGGAGGGGCAGCGAGCTCCGAAGACGGCGCAGGGGGCGCGGCAAGCGGAAACGGCGGGATTTGGGAACGGTTCGCATGGTCTCTCCTCGACTCTCGCGTGAAGCCTTGCCGCCTCACGACCGATGAAACCGCCCGATGGAACCCACCGAAACCGCGAAACCTGCGGCCTTACCTTCCCGGCCCCCGCCTCGAACGGCGGAGCTATGCTCGCCCGCGAGAATACTCCTCGCCCGAGGCGCCGGAGGCGCGGGCGGCGAGAAACCGCAGGAGAGGGGCGGCGAGGATGGGCGACGCGGCGGCAGGGGGGCGGCCGGAGGGGGCACAGGGCGCGCGCAAGCCGCGCACCTGGCTGCTCAGGATGCTGAGCTTCTACCCGCCATTTTTTGGCGCCGGCATCCGCGTGCGGCGCGTCGGGCCCGATCAGCGCACCTATGAAGTGCGGATGAAGCTCACGCGGTGGAACCGCAATTTCGTCGGCACCGCCTTCGGCGGCTCCCTCTATTCCATGTGCGACCCCTTCTACATGCTCATCCTGATCGAGGCCCTGGGGCCGGACTACGTCGTCTGGGACAAGGCGGCGACGATCCGCTTCCGCCGCCCCGGCCGCGGCACGGTCGCCGCCCGCTTCCACATCCCGGAGGAGCAGATCGCCGAGATCCGCGCCGCGGCCGACGCCGCCGGCCGCAGCGAGCGCCGGCTCACCGCCGAGGTGCTCGACCTCGACGGCAGGGTGGTCGCCGAGGTCGAGAAGACCCTCTCCGTGCGGCGGCGGAATCCTCCCCCGGCGTCCGTTGGTTTACCTGACTGAATTCATCTCCCAAAGGAGAACGCTCCATGCGCCGAATGATCACTAGCCTGCTGCTGCCGCTCGCCCTCGCCGTCGCCACGGCGGCGGGAGCGGACACGCTGTTGACGATGAAGAGCCACACCGACGCCACCGCCGTCGGCCAGCCCAACCACGACTCCCAGATCAAGGTCTGGGTGAGCCCCGACAACCAGGAGATCCGCCGCGACGAGGCGAACTTCTCGCTCCTCCTCCTGCTCGACAAGAACAAGATGTACCTCATCGACAACCAGGCCAAGTCCTACAACGAGGTCGACCTGCCGGTCGACTTCAAGAAGCTGATGCCGCAGGGCGGCGAGCAGATGATGGAGCAGATGGCCAAGATGTCGAAGATGGACGTCGTGGTGACGCCGACCGCGGAGACCAAGAAGATCGGCGCCTGGAGCGCCAAGAAGTACCAGGTCAACCTGTCGAACGCCGCCGGCATGAAGATCGCCTCCGACATGTGGATGAGCAAGGACGTCGGCTTCGACACCGCCTCCTTCGCCCAGATGCAGGCGCACCTCACCTCGCTCAGCCCCGGCAACGGCGACTGGGCGAAGAAGATCGCCCAGATCCCCGGCTTCCCGGTCTACACCGAGTCGCGGGTGACGACGCCGCAGGGCCAGATCAAGACCACCCAGGAGCTCGCCGCCGTCGACAAGAAGGCCGCCCCGGCCGGCACCTACCAGGTTCCCACCGGCTTCGCCAAGGCGGCCTTCGGCGCCGGCCCCGGCCCCAACGGCGCCGGCGCCCCGGGCGCCCGCCCGCGCCCGCGGCCGGCAGCAGCGCCCCCCGCGACCCCGCCGGCGGGCCGCTGACGGCCGATTGGCCTCCGACCGGTCGCCTCGCGCGCGGCGGCCGCCGAGACCTCTTCCCACGGGCGAGCGGGCTTGCCGCTCGCCCGTGCTGCGTCAGGGCGGCCAGGGCACCGAAGGATCTGTGGGGAGGAAACGCTCCAAACGATTGACTGGATTGTACTTCGATCTTCAACCGCCGAGATCCTTCGCTTCGCTCAGGATGACAAGAAATCTCCATGCATGGGGATTCTCTTGAGAGAGATAGCATTTCCCCCCGTCCGAGCTGCCGGTCCTGCGTCCCCTCTACGGGGACGCCAAGGGAAGAGCGCCACCCGGGATCACGCGTCGTATAAGCGTTCGGCCGGCCCAGCCTGCCCGCCGGCCGCCTATACGACACCCTGCTGTCGCAATTGACACCCTGAGCCCGGCGGCTATGCTGAAGTAACTCAAGTGACCAGTGATACTTACGGAGACGATCTCTCCGCGACCCGGAATGCCTATTTCCACAGCGGATGACCCGAAGCGCGATCAAGCCAGGGGGTCGTCGAATCTGAGGTTAGGCCGTCCGGCGCTCTGCGCTTCCGACTGCACGCTCCGAACGCCCGAATCGCATAAAATGTCGGTTATGGCTCCGCTTCGTGTCTTCGTGTCGTACGTGCAAGAGAACCGGGAAATCGTGGCCCTGCTCGTTCGAGAGCTGCAGAATCGCGATATCGACCCATGGTGGGATCGTGATTCACTTTTGCCGGGCGCCTTCTGGCAGGATGAGATTCGTCGGGCGATTCGGGATGGCCAGTTCTTCCTGGCATGCTTCTCAAGCGACTATTTAGCGCGCGACATAACGTTCATGAATGAAGAACTAACGATTGCCATCGAAGAGATCAGACTGCGCGGCGACTCCACGTGGTTCATCCCGGTTCTTTTGTCCGGTGAAGTACCGAATCGCGCCATAGGTGGCGGTCGAACTCTAAGGCATATTCAGTTCGTTAACCTCGCGCCAGAGCACTGGTCAGAAGGTATCGCCGCACTGTGCAACGTCATGGGCCAGGTCCGCACTCCGGATTTGCCGGCCACTTCTTCCGTTCTGGCTCATCAGCGTGTAGAGACAGATGCAGAAAGCGCAAGTGATCTTCACAGGCTCGCAGGTGTCGGTCAACATGCGAGTGACTTTTTCGAGCTCTCTCCGGGCCTGTGGAAAGTTTCGCTATCGCACCGTGGCGGCGGCCATTTTGCAGTATGGCTACTCGATTCCGAAGGGGAGCGAGTCGAACTTCTAGTTAACGCCACTGGAACTTTTCATGGGACTAAGCTAGTCAAGATTCCCCGTGAGGGCAGATTTCTGTACGACGTCAGCGCGGATGGTCCTTGGGATATTCTCGCTCAGCCGCCCATGGAACTTGAGCAAATGGCGCATATTCGCGGCGGCTCGCAGGCAGGAACCGATCTTATTCGGTTCAACGGCGGGCTGCGAGTCTTCAATCTTCAGCACGAGGGCGTCGGTCATTTCGCCGTGTGGTTGTTGGACCGTGACGGCGAACACGTCGAGTTGCTGGTGAACGCAACAGGATCCTTTGATGGCTCAAAAGCCGTGAAGCTCCGGAGCGGCGTTTATGCTTTTGATGTAAGCGCCGACGGAGCGTGGAACATTACGTGGCGATGATTCATTGGCCTTACTCGGCGCTCCATCGGCCTTCGGCCCGCCGCTTGTTACTATTACATCTAGGTTCCTGCTGTGAGCCGAAGCCGCTGAGCTTGGCTGTTACCCGCTTGTTACCCAGAAGCATAGAGTGTAGGCGTTATGATTCGTAAGGCGCTGAGGAAAAGATAACTTAGCGTCACTCGGCAGTCATTCGCATGACTCAGGATGACAAATGAAGAAGCATCGATGAGGCAAGGCGACGCTCTTCGATTAGCCTCGAACCGATCCGCTGCCGAGCGCCGCTAGAATCGGCGGCGTGGCGCGCAGGGGAAGCGCCGCCGATCCGCGAGGGAGCGCCATGGAAGCGATCAACGTCTTCGAGCTCGAGGCGATGGCGCGCGAGAGGCTGTCGCGCGAGGCGTTCGACTACTACGCGAGCGGCGCCAACGACGAGGTCACCCTGCGCGAGAACCGCGCCGCCTACGACCGCCTGGCGATCGCCTATCGGGTGCTGGTCGACGTCGCCGTGCGCGATCTCTCGACCGTCGTCCTCGGCCAGGCGGTCGCCCAGCCGATCCTCGTCGCGCCGACCGCCTTCCACCGCCTGGCGACCCCCGAGGGCGAGCTGGCGACGGCGCGCGCCGCCGGGGCGGCGGGGACGGTGATGATCCTCTCCACCCTCTCGACCACCCGCATCGAGGAGGTCTGCGCCGCCTCCTCCGGGCCGGTGTGGTTCCAGCTCTACGTCTACCGCGACCGCCGGGCGACCGAGGGGCTGGTGCGGCGCGCCGAGGCCGCCGGCTGCCGGGCGCTCGTCTTGACCGTCGACGCGCCGCTCCTCGGCCGCCGGGAGCGCGACGTGCGCAACCGCTTCCGCCTGCCGCGCGGCCTCGCTATCGCCAACATGCTGCCGGAGGGCTACGGCGAGGTGCCGGCGGCGCCCGCCGACTCCGGCCTCGCCGCCTACGTCGCCCACCTCCTCGACCCCTCGCTCTCCTGGCGCGACGTCGACTGGCTGCGCTCGCTGACCGACCTGCCGATCGTCGTCAAGGGGATCGTCCGCGCCGACGACGCCGTGCGCGCCGCGGCGGCCGGCGCCAAGGGCATCGTCGTCTCGAACCACGGCGGCCGGCAGCTCGACACCGCGCCGGCGACGCTCGACGTGCTGCCGGAGATCGTCGACGCGCTGAATTCGAGCGGCCATCGCATCGAGGTGCTCCTCGACGGCGGCATCCGCCGCGGCACCGACGTGCTCAAGGCGCTCGCGCTCGGCGCCCGCGCCGTCCTCGTCGGCCGGCCGATCCTCTGGGGGCTCGCCGCCGAGGGGGAGGCCGGCGCCGCCTGGGTGCTGCGCACCCTGCGCGACGAGCTCGACCTCGCCATGGCGCTCGCCGGCGCCCCCTCGATCGCCGCGATCACCCGCGACCTCGTCCGCCGCTGAAGGCGGAGCGCCGCGGACCTAGCCGGCGGCGACCGCGCCGCGGCCGCGGAGATGGAAGCGCTCGAGATAGCCCTCGAGGCCGGCGGCGGCTTCCTCGCCGCGGAGGGCGAGGGCGATGTGGCCGTCCGGGCGCACCAGGTAGAGGGCGTCCTCGGCGAGGCCGGCCCGATCCGCCGCGTGAGTCCATGGGAAGGTGTGGAGCGGCAGCCCGGCGCGCGCCGCCGCCGCGGCGAGGTCCGCCTTCGCCGTGCCGTAGACGTGCACCTGCCAGGCGACCGAGGCGAGCGGCGCGAAGTTGCCGCCGCCGGGTCCCTCCAGCCAGGGCAACCGGTCGCCGGCATCGACGTCGCCCGCCTCCCCTTCGCTGAGCGCGCTGTCCTCGTAGGCGATGCGGGTCTGCGAGACGAGGCGGAACTGCTCGCGGCGGAGGGCCTGGAAGCCCATCAGGAACGGCACCAGGTGCGGCACCAGCAGGGAGCGGACGATCTGGCCGGTCATGCCGCGGCCGACGATGCCCTGGAACAGCTTGTCGGTGGTGGCGACGAGCGAGCGGGCGAAGCCGATGCGCTCGCTGTCGTAGGTGTCGAGGAGCTCCTCGTCGGCGCGGCCGTCGAGCACGTCGGCCAGCTTCCAGGCGAGGTTCACCGCGTCGCCGATGCCGGTGTTCATCCCCTGGCCGCCCACCGGGCTGTGCACGTGGCCGGCGTCGCCGGCGACGAAGACGCGGCCGACCCGGAAGCGGTCGGCGACGCGGTGGTGGACGCGGTAGGAGGAGAACCAGTTGACCCGCTGCACGCGGACGTCGATCAGCGCCTCGAGATCGCCGCGCACGTCCTCGAAGGTGAGCTCCTCGCGGCCGCCCAAGGCGTCCGGCACGAGGCCGATCAGCCGGTGCTGCTGCGAGGTGCGCACCGGGAAGACGATGCAGAAGGCGTGCGGCCCGATGCACAGGTTGACGTCCTCGCCGCTCGCCGCGGTGCCCGTCGCCTCGACGTCGGCGACGTAGAAGCGCTGGTCGTAGGTGCCGCCCGGGAAGCCCAGCCCGAGGCCCTGGCGGACGGTGCTGTGGACGCCGTCGCAGCCGCAGAGGAAGTCGACCTCGCAAGTCTCCTCGCCGCCCTGCTTCCGCAGCGTCGCCCGCACCCGCGTGCCGTCGTCGGCGAAGCTCGCCAGCTCGGTCTGCCACTCGACCGCGGCGCCGGCGGCGGCCAGCCGCTCGATGAGCAGCTTCTCGTGCTCGTCCTGCGGGAAGCTGAGGGCGAACGGGTAGGGGCTGAGGTCGGGGCCGAGCTTGCCGAACTCGATCTCCGCCACCTCGCGGCTCCCCTCCCGCAGGTGCAGCCGGTCCATGCGGAGGCCGCGGCGGACGACCTCGTCGGCGAAGCCGAGCTGCTGGTAGAACTCGAGGGTGCGCGCCTGCACCGCCATCGCCCGCGACGCCTCGCCGGGGCCGCCGCGCTTCTCGACGATGCGGAACGGGATGCCCTGTTTGGCGAGCCCGAGCGCCAGCACCAGGCCGGTCGGACCCGCCCCCGCGATGAGCACCCGCGGCGCGCTCATGCCGATCTCTCGGCCTGGGGCGGCGGGCCCGGCGGCTGATCGGCGATCTGCGTCCCCTGCGCCGACACCATCCGCCAGCTCCCCCCCTGCTCGACCCAGACGTGGGTGTAGCGGCTGCGGGTGGAGAACGCCATCTCGCCGAAGCGCAGGTGCATCAGGGTGCGGCCGTTGATGACGGCGGTCGCGCCGTAGATCCGCGCCCGCGCCTCGGCGGGCGCGATCGATTCGAAGCGGAGCCCGCCGGCGCCCAGCGCCTCGAGGAGCATCGGCTTGGTGGTCTCCGAGCCGCTCATCACGTCGACGAGGATCAAGTCGTCGGCGAGGAGCTGGTCGAGGGCGGGGACGTCGCCCGCGACGAGGGCGGCGAAGTAGCGGCGTTCGGCGGCGAGGGGTCCGTTGGGGTCGTCCATGGGAGGGAGTCTAGCGAAGAACCCGGCTCAGTTTGGTTGCGAGGACGGTCGCCTGGAAGGGTCGGCGCCGCCTCAGTCGCCGCCCCAGCGCAGGCCCGGCTCGCCGGGCTCGGGGATGCCGAAGCGGTCGAGGACGCGGAGCACGTAGTGGTCGAGGAAGCGGCCGATCTCCTCGCCGCCGATGTAGAAGGCGGGGACGGGAGGGAGGAGGGTGGCGCCGGCGAAGAGCAGGCGGCGCATGTTCTCGACGTGGACGATGGAGAGCGGCGTCTCGCGGAAGCCGAGGACGAGCGGCCAGCTCTCCTTCAAGGCCACGGCGCCGGCGCGGTGGACGAGCGTCCGCGCCGAGCCGGTGGCGAGCGCCCCCAGCGTGCCGGCGCTGCAGGGGAGGACGAGGCTGCCGGTCAGCCGGTAGGAGCCGGAGGCGATGGGGGCGTCGAGCTCGTTGTCGCGGTGGATGCGGACCTTCGCCAGCGCCGCCTCGTCGAGGCCGGCCGCCGCCGCCAGGTCGCCGGCGCTCATCCGCTCGGCGCCCAGCTCGTGGCGGAGCACCTGGCTGGCGCCCGCCGAGACGACCAGATGGATGCGCTCGATCGCCGGGTGCGCCGCGAGCCGCCCCAGGGCGTGCCGCGGCAGCAGCATCCCCGAAGCCCCGGAGACGAGGAGGGCGATGCGGTGCGGTCCGTCGCTCAAGGGAGGGATCTCAAGAGCAGGCGCTCAGGCGATGCCGCTCAATCGAGGTGGAACTCCAGGTTGTAGGCGTAGCGGCCGCGCTGCACCACCAGCAGGAGGGTGCCGCGGTCGAAGCCGCGGAGGACCTCCTCGCCGAGCGCGTCGGGCTTGTCGACGTCGCGGCCGTTGGCCTGCAGAATGGCGTCGCCCGCCCGCAGGCCGGTCTGCGCCGCGTCGCTGCCGGCGGCGACGCGAGCGATCGCCAGGCCGTCGCGGCCGCCGTCGACGGAGAGGCCGACGCGCTCGGCGAGGATGCGCAAGCCGAGGTCGTGCGGCGGGTGGATGGGCGCCACCTTGAGGTCGAGGGTGCGGCCGCCGCGCTGGACGCGGAGGGCGATCGGCGTCCCCTCGGGGAGCGAGTAGAGCGCCGTCGTGACGTCCTCGCGCGCCAG
This sequence comes from uncultured Acidobacteriota bacterium, assembly GCA_963755825.1. Classification (GTDB taxonomy): domain Bacteria; phylum Acidobacteriota; class Thermoanaerobaculia; order Multivoradales; family UBA5704; genus DATBQN01. Next base: position 1,748,720 of record CAVWLA010000003.1, read on the forward strand.
CACCGGCTGGCCCTGCACGGCGACGATCTCGTCGTTCTTGGCGAAGCCCGCCTGCGCCGCCGGCGAGTCGGGGTAGACGCGGTAGACGAGGGCGCCGCGGGCGCTCGGCAGGTCGTCGCGGCGGGCCTGCTCCGGGCTCACCGTCACCAGGCGGAGGCCGGTCCACAGCGGCCGCAGCTCGCCGAAGCGCAGCAGGTCCTGCACCACCCGGCGGGCGCGATCGGCGGGGATGGCGAAGCCGATGCCGTTGGCGCCGGAGACGATCGCGGTGTTGATGCCGATCACCTGCCCGGCGAGGTTGACCAGCGGGCCGCCGGAGTTGCCGGGATTGATCGAGGCGTCGGTCTGCAGGAAGTCGGTGAAGACGCGCGCGCCGGCCTCCGAGGGGACGGTGCGGCCGCGCGCCGAGATCACCCCGGCGGTCACCGAATGGGAGAGGCCGAAGGGGTTGCCGATGGCGACCACCGTCTCGCCGATCATCAAGTCGGCGGACGAGCCGAGCGGCACCGCCGGCAGGTTCTTGCCGGCGACCTTGAGGACCGCGAGATCGGCGTCGGCGTCGGAGCCCAGGACGGCGGCCTGCAGCTCGCGGCCGTCGAGCGTGGTGACGACGATCCGCGAGGCGCCGGCGACGACGTGGGCGTTGGTGACCACGATGCCGTTGGCGTCGACCAGGAAGCCCGAGCCGAGCGACTGCGAGCGGCGGGCCCGCGAGCCGAGGAGGCCGCCGAAGAAGGGGTCGGCCTCGCGGACGATCGACTCGGCGGAGACGTTGACCACCGACGGCGAGACCTTCTCGGCGACGGCGACGATCGGCGTCCGCCGGAGCTGCCGGGAGGCGGCATCGGCGGCGGGCGCCCGCGGCAGCACGACGGGCGGCGCCGGCGCGCGATTGGCGGCGGGCACCGCGACGGCCGAGCCACCGGCGTCGGCATCGAGGACGGCCGGGGAACGGAAGCGGAGGGCGGTCAGAGCGACGAGACAACCGGCGAAGAGGGCGAGCGGCAGCAGGAGGAGGACGCGTCTCATGGCACCGCTATACTATCGTCCGGCCTCCCGGGAGCTGCCGGGGACCTCCCGCTCAAAAGGAGATTCCACCCGTGAACCTTCGCCCGGGCCTCGCGCTCGCCGCCTCGCTCACCCTGGCCGCCGCCGTCCCGGCCCTCGCCGCTCAGGGCGCCGCTCCCCCAGCCAGCGAGAAGCCCTCCGCAAAGCCCGCCGGCAAGCCTCCCGGTAAAACCGCCGGCCGCCGCGAGGCCGCCTTCCCCTACCCCATCCACCAGGCGAAGCTCGCCAACGGCTTGCGCATCGTCGTCGTCCCCTTCGACAGCCCGGGGATCGTCGGCTACTACTCGGTCGTCCGCACCGGCTCGCGCGACGAGGTGGAGGCCGGGCACAGCGGCTTCGCCCACTTCTTCGAGCACATGATGTCGCGCGGCACCGACCGCTACTCGAAGGATCAGTATTCGGAGCTCCTCGAGCGCATGGGCGCCGACTCCAACGCCTTCACCACCGACGACTTCACCAACTACTACATCATCGGCCCGTCGGCGCGCCTCCCGACGATGATGGACATGGAGTCCGATCGCTTCAAGAACCTGAAGTACGCCGAGGACGCCTTCCGCACCGAGTCGCAGGCGGTGCTCGGCGAGTACAACAAGGGCGCCTCGTCGCCCTTCCAGCCGATGGAGGAGAAGCTGCGCGACCTCGCCTTCTCCGCCCACACCTACAAGCACACGACGATCGGCTTCCTCGCCGACGTGCAGGCGATGCCCGGCTACTACGACTACAGCCGCGGCTTCTTCGCCCGCTTCTACCGGCCGGAGAACGTCGTCCTGGTGGTCGCCGGCGACGTCTCGCCGGAGAAAGTCTTCGCCCTCGCCAAGCGCTACTACGGCGACTGGAAGCCGGGCTACCAGGCGCCGGCGATCGCGCCCGAGCCGGCGCAGACCGCGGCGCGCGAGGCGCACCTCGACTGGCCGAACCCGGGGCGGCCGCAGATGGTCCTCGCCTACCACACGCCGGCCTTCTCGACCGCGACGCCGGACTCGGCAGCCCTCGACCTCATCGCCCAGCTGCTCTTCGCCGAGTCGTCGCCGCTCTACCAGGACATCGTCGTCAAGCGCCAGTGGGCGGACAGCCTGATGGGCGATGCCGACCCGCACCGCGACCCCTACCTCTTCACCGTCGAAGCCCGCGTGCGCTCGGCGGACCTGCTCCCCCAGGTGCAGCAGGCGGTCGAGGCGGCGCTCGCCGACCTCGGCAGCCACCCGGTCGACACGGCGCGCCTGGCGCGCGTCAAGTCGCACCTGCGCTACCGCCTCGCGCTGTCGCTCGACAGCCCCGCCGCCGTCGCCCGCGCGCTCGCCTCGGCGATCGAGCTGACCGGCGACCCGCAGGCGCTCAACCGCCTCTTCGAGCAGTACGACCGTGTCACGCCGCAGGACATCTCGCGGGTCGCCCGCCAGGTGTTCCGCCGCGACAACGAGACCCTGGTGACCCTGGCGCACCGCGCGGCGACGGCGCCGGCGGCGGGAGGGAAGTGACGATGAGCTCGCACGCCGGATCCGCCGCGCTCCGCGGCCCCCTCAGCCTGACCGTCCTCGCCGTCCTCACCGTCCTCGGCGGCCTCCTGCCGCCCGCGGCGCCCGCCGTCGCGGCTGCCAACCACCCGGCGGCGAGCCCGGCGGGCGGCCTCGTCACCCTGCCGAGCGCGGCGACGCCGGTCGTCGCCATCCGGCTGGTCTTCGCCGCCGGCTCGATCGACGACCCGCCCGGCAAGGAGGGCCTCGCCCGCCTGACGGCGCGCATGGTCGCCGACGCCGGCAGCGCGCGGCGCTCCTACAGCGAGGTGCTCGACGCCCTCTACCCGCTGGCGGCGTCGATCGGCGGCGAGGTCGACCGCGAGGTGACCGCCTTCAGCGGTCGCGTCCACCGCGACCGGCTGGACGAGTACACCGCCCTCTTCACGGACGCGCTCCTCCACCCCGGCTTCGCCGCCGCCGACTTCGAGCGCAACCGCGAGGAGCTCCTCGCCGAGCTCACCTCGAGCCTGAGGAGCGGCAGCGACGAGCTCCTCGGCCTCGAGGCGATCCAGGACCGCATCTTCGCCGGCCACCCCTACGGCCATCCGACGGCGGGGACGGTCGCCGGCCTGAAGGCGATCACCCTCGACGACGTCAGGGCCTTCCACCGCGCACACTACGTCCGCGCCCGCCTGCTCACCGGCGTCGCCGGCGGCTACCCGGCGGCGTATCCGGCGCGGCTCGCGGCGATCCTCGCGGCGCTCCCCGCCGGCGAGCCCGGCGCTGGCCGTCCGCCGCTGCCGCCGGCGCCACCGGTCGCGGGCCGGCGCTTCACCCTGATCGACAAGAAGACCGCCTCGGTGGGCATCGACCTCGGCTACCCGCTGGCGCTCGGCCACGCCGACCCCGACTACTTCGCCCTCCTGCTCGCCAACAGCTACCTGGGCGAGCACCGCACCGCGCACGGCCAGCTGATGAACGAGCTGCGCGCCAAGCGCGGCCTCAACTACGGCGACTACTCCTACATCGAGTACCGCGCCAACCCGCCGCGCACCTCGACGCCGGTGCCGGGGGTGCCGCGCCGCGAGCAGTTCTTCTCGGTGTGGATCCGGCCGGTGGCGCCGGAGAACGCCCGCTTCGCTCTGCGCGCCGCGCTCTACCAGGTCGAGCGGCTCCGCGACCACGGCATGACCGAGGAGCAGCTGGCGCTCACCCGCGACTTCGTCGTCAACTACGCCAAGCTCTGGGGGCAGACGCTCGAGCGCAGGCTCGGCTTCCTCATGGACAGCCGCTTCTACGGCACGCCGAGCTTCCTCGACGAGATCGCCGCCCGCGTCCCGAAGCTGACGCTCGACGAGGTGAACCGCGCCGCCAGGAAGTACCTGCAGACGGCCGATCTCCAGGTGGTCATGGTCGCCGACCAGGCGGCCGACCTCAAGGCCGCCCTCGAGGCGGACGAGCCCAGCCCGAAGCAGTACAACGCCAAGGTCGACGACGACGTGCTCGCCGCCGACAAGGAGTTCGTCGGCATGAAGCTCCACCCGGCGGCGGTCGACATCGTGCCGGTGGGCCAGATGTTCGAGCAGTAGGAGAGGTCTCGCCATGGCCATGTTCGTCCACCTCGCGGATGCCCGCCAGCAGCGCTCGATCGAGCGCTCGGGGATCCGCCCCGCCGGCCGCCGCGGCGCCCCTGGATGGGCCGTCTATGGAATGCCCGTCCTCGCCAACTACTTCGTCTCCCACCAGTGGCTTCGCGAGCTGAAGCGACGCGGCGCGAAGACCATCGTCGCCGTCCACTTCCGCCTGCCGGACGAGGAGCCCGTCGTGGTCGGGTACTTCAATGTCCCCCACGAGGCGATGACCGCCGCGGCCGCCGTTCGCCGCGTCATGGACACCGCGGACGCGCGCGGCTACGAGATTCTCGTACCGCGAAAGGTCGAGCCATCGGAAATCCACGCCATCCGGCCCGCCAACCAGGTCGTCGGCTGGCGCTATTACCCCGGCGCTCACGGCCAGCGCATCTGCGGCTGCCCGGTCTGCGTGCCGCGCGGCAGCATCCGGTCGCGCCGCCTGCGCGACGCCTTCGAAGCGTCGACGAGCCGGCCATGATCGCGCCCGCGCCCGTCACCCTCGAAGGCCATGGGTTGCGGCTGGAGCCGCTCGAGCCGGCGCACGAACAGGCTCTCGCCGCCGCCGCGGCCGACGGCCGGCTCTGGGAGCTGTGGTTCACCTCCGTCCCGGCGCCCGCGGAGACGGCCGTCTACATCGCCGACGCGCTCGCCGGCCAGCGGGCTGGGCACATGCTGCCCTGGGTGGTGCGCGAGCTCTCGACCGGCGCCATTGTCGGCACCACGCGGTACCACGACATCGTGGCGCCGATCGATCGGGTGGAGATCGGCTACACCTGGTACGCCAAGCGGTGGCAGCGCAGCCACGTCAACACCGGCTGCAAGCTCCTCCTCCTCGCCCACGCCTTCGAGAGCCTGGGCTGCGGCGTCGTCGGCCTGCGCACGGACAACTTCAACTTCGCCTCGCAGAAGGCGATCGCCGGCCTCGGCGCCCACCGCGACGGCGTCATCCGCCACCACCAGGCGCGCCGCGACGGCACCGTCCGCGACAGCGTCATGTGGAGCATCCTCGCCACCGAATGGCGCGACGTGAAGCGCCACCTGACCGGCCGGCTGGCGCGCCACGGCGTGGGCGAGCGCTGACGGCGCGCCGGGCTCAAAGCGCAATACTTTCAATTATTTGGAGCGCTCCCTCCCCCAGATCCTCCGCTTCGCTCAGGACGACCATTTGGAGCCCGTCGCGGGATGGGAACCACCGCAAACTTTGGCGAGCGCCCGATCCCTCACTCCTCCACCAAGCGGAAATACCGCACCGAAGCCCCCACCTCGACCTCACAACCCGCGGGCACGGCGAGCGCCTCGCCGCCGCGGCCGCGGACGGCGGCCGCCGGGCGGGGGAGGGTGGCGCGCGCGGCGCCCTCGACCGCCCAGCCGGCGACGGTCTCGCCGCCGTCCGGGCGGCGGAAGCGATAGAGGCGGACGGCGGGCGGCGCGGGGAGGATCTGCTCGAGGCGGCTGCCCTGCAGCTCGTCGACGAGAGTGCGGAGGGCGTGGAAGGCCGGCCGGCGGCGGGACGGGGCTCCCGGCACCGGCGCCAGGAGACCGTAGCCGCGCGCCGCCAGCTGCCACCAGAAGACGGCCTCGACGAGGCCGGTGCCGAGGACCAGCAGGTAGTAGCGCGCCAGGTAGTCGGCCTGGGTCTCCTCGTCGACCGCGACGGCGCGGCCGGCGGGCGAGTGCGGCCCCTCCCAGAGCGGCCAGTTGACCTCGGTCACCCAGCAGCGGGCGGCGCCGCCCCCGGCGACGTTCGGCGCCGTCTCGGCGATCGCCTTCAAGAGCGCCACCTTGTCGACGGTGTCGAAGCCGGCCTGGCGGTTCTCCGGCGCTCCGCGGCGGTCGACGTAGAGAAGGGCGGAGACGCCGTCGAAGGCGAGGCCCGGCCGCCGCAGGTTGAGCACCGCGGCCGTCGCGTGGTACTCGAAGTCGATCACCGCCGGCCCGAGGATCTCGACCTCGCCCAGCCGGCGCAGGATCTCCATGGCGTCGCCGGCGAGCGCCAGGTACTCGCCGAGGTTCCAGATCCCCCACTTGCTGCGGTTGATGGCGTGGCCGATCTGGAAGCGGCGGCCGTACGGCAGGAAGCGGCTCCCCAGCTCCTCGACCGTGGCGCGCCAGCGGGCGGGGTCCTTCACCAGCTCGCGGTTCTGCGGCAATGCGAACGTCAGCTCGACGCCGGCCGCGGCGAGCGCGCCGGCGAGCGCCTCCTCGGCGGCGTGGTCGCTCGCCCAGGGGTGGAGGCGGAGGAGGACTTGGCGCACCCCCAGCTCGCGGACGGCGCCGAAGACCTCGCAGTCGGCACCCGGCGACGCCGGCCGCTCGGGATCGGGGCGCACGCCGAGGCCGAGGCCGGTGAAGGGGATCGGCGCGCCGCCGGGCGGGGCCTCCGCCAGGCCCCGGGAGATCTGCCGGTAGCGCGCCCAGATGCGCGGCGCCGCCCGCGCCACCACCGCGAGCTCGGCGAGGTGCGCCGGCGCGTCGGCGAGGCGGACCCCCAGCTTCTCGAGGCGGCCGGCGTGCTGATGCGGCTGGTCGGAGAGGGCGTCCCACACCGCCTTGTCGCGCGCCGCCGCCCCCGGCGCCGCCGGCGGGATGTGGGCGTGGGCGCGGCGCGGCAGCAGGGCGCGCAGGCGGGCGCGGCCGGCGCGCAGGCCGCGCTTGGCGTCGTTCTTGGCCAGGAAGGCGCGGCGGTAGATGGCGTAGAGCGACCGCCTGAGCGGCGTCGCGCCGCCCTCGCCCCAGTAGGCGGCGAGCAGCCGCTCGCGGTCCGCCGCCACGAAGAGGGCGAGGCGGCAGAGGTCGCGGCTGCGCTCGCTCACCGTCGGCACCCGCCCGAGCCGCGCCCGGTTGAGGTCGATCAGCGCCAGGTCGCGCGGGGTGATCGGGTCAAGCGGAATCGTCGGAGCAGGCTCGGCGCCGCCGGCGAGCGCCGCGGGGACGAGGACGTTGCCGCCGGAGAGGTCGCGGTGCCAGACGCCGGCGTCGTGGAGACGGCGAACGAGGACCCCCAGGGCGTCGACGAAGGCCGCGAAGTCGAGGCCGGGGTAGGCGGCGGCGAGGGTGCCGTCGTTCCTGGCGCGGAAGAGGTAGCGCGCCTCGACCGTCGCCGGCAGGTAGCGGCAGACGTAGAGGCAGGGGCCGCAGGGGCCCGTCGACTCGGCGACGAGCACCGGCTCGGGGGTGGAGATGCCGGCGGCGGCGAGGGCGCGCGCCGCGTCGAAGCTCCGCGCCGCCTTGCTCGCCGGCCGCCGCCGCTCGCGCCGGCCGTCGCGGCGGAACTGCTTGACGACGACGTCGAACGGCCCCGCCGCGCCGCCCGCGAAGCGGGCGACGTAGAGGTAGTTGCGCCCCCAGTGGAGGGTCTTCCAACCGGACGCTGGATCGGCGAGGCGCGCGATTTCAGCGGCGAGGGCGGTGGGCGCCGGAAAATGGCGGCGGACGATCCGGCCGGTCCAGCCGGGGACGGCGAAGGTCGCGAGGTCCGCCGGCTGCTCCCCCGGCAATCAGACCTCGAGGACGTCGAAGCGCTCGTGGTGCAGCTCGGGGTCGCTCTGCAGGAGGATGGTCACCCCCAGCGAGCGCTCGAGCTCTTCGAGGATGGCGCGCTCCTCCTGCTGCAGGGCGCGCGACACCTCGGGGTGGACGCGCAGCAGGAGCTCGCCCGGCACGGCGCGGCCGCGCAGGCGGAGCAGCTCCTTCCTGAGGTTCAGGCAGATGGTGGTGATCGCCTGGATGCGGCCGCGGCCGCTGCAGTAGGGGCAGGGCTGGGTGAGCAGCCGCTCGAGGTTGGCGCGGCTGCGCTTCCTGGTGACTTCGACGAGGCCGAACTCCGAGATGTTCAGCATCTTGGTCTTCGCCCGGTCCTTGCGGATCTCGGCCTCGAGCTTGGCGAAGACCTCCTCGCGGTGCGCCGGCTCGATCATGTCGATGAGGTCGATGACGATGATGCCGCCGAGGTCGCGCAGGCGGATCTGGCGGACGACCTCGGAGACCGCCTCGAGGTTGGTCTGCAGCACGGTGTCCTCGAGGTTGCTCTGGCCGACGAAGCGGCCGGTGTTGACGTCGATCGCCACCAGCGCCTCGGTGGGGTTGATGACGATGTAGCCGCCGGACTTCAGCCAGACCTTGCTCTTCAACGCCGCCTCGATCTGGTCCTCGATGCCGAACTGCTCGAAGAGGGTGGCGTTCTGGCGGAACAGCCGCACCTTGCTGACCAGGTTCGGCTGCACCTGGTCGAGGAACTCGACGATCCGCTCGTAGGTCTCCTCGCCGTCGACCCAGAGGACGCTGAAGTCCTGCGACAGGAGGTCGCGGACGACGCGCAGAGCGAGGTCGAGGTCTTGGTGGAGGAGGGTCGGCGCCGAGACCTTGCTGGCGCGCTGGCGGACCTTGTCCCACAGCCGGGTGAGGTAGGCGAGGTCGGTCTCGAAGGCGTCGCGCTCCTTGCCCTCGCCGACGGTGCGGACGATGAGGCCGCCGGCGACCGGCAGCTGGGTGAGGACGGCGAGGAGGCGCTCGCGCTCGGCCTCCTCCTCGATGCGGCGGGAAACCCCGAAGTGGCGGACGGTGGGGAGGAGGACCAGGTAGCGGCCGGGGAGGGTGACGTGGGTGGAGATCCGCGCCCCCTTGTTGGGCAGCGGGTCCTTGACCACCTGGACGATGATCTCCTGGCCCTGCTTGAGGAGGTCGCCGATCTGCGGCGCCGGCCCGTGCGCCGGGTGCGCCGACGATCCAGAGCCCCCGGAGCCCCCCGCGCCGCCCGGCTCGTCGTGGCCGGCGCCGTTTCTCGCCTCCTCGATCTCCAGCTCCTCCATCGCCTCGACGTCGCCCGCCACGTCGCTGACGTAGAGGAAGGCGTCGCGGTCGAGGCCGATGTCGACGAAGGCCGCCTGCATGCCGGGGAGGACGCGCGTCACCCGCCCCTTGTAGACGTTGCCGACGACGCCGCGGTGGCGGTGCCGCTCGACGAAGATCTCGGTGAGGCGGTCGTCCTCCAGCACCCCGATGCGGGTCTGGTGCGGGTCGCTCTCGAGGAGCATCTTGAGCGTCATGGCAGGGTCGGTTCGCGGGCTCGGACCGTCGAGTAGATCAGAAGGGCGCCCGCCGCCGCCAGCCGGGGGCTCGCTCACCGATTGACGTAGCGGCGCAGGTCGACCCCCAGGATGAGCCCGGTGGCGACGAAATTGAACAGCACGAAGGTGCCGCCGTAGGAGAGGAAGGGGATGGGGATGCCGGTGATGGGGACGAAGCCCACCACCATGGCGCTGTTGTAGAGCACGTGGAAGCAGAAGACGGAGAGCAGCCCGACGACGAGCAGGATGCCGGCGCGGTCGCGGGCGCGCATGGCGATGCGGGCGCCGCTGATGATGAAGAGGATGTAGCAGCCGATCACCGTCGCCACCCCCAGGAAGCCCCACTCCTCGGCGAGCACCGCCATGATGAAGTCGGTGTGCCGCGCCGGCAGGAAGCGGAGCTGGCTCTGCGTCCCCTGCATGTAGCCCTTGCCCATGAGCTCGCCCGAGCCCACCGCGATCTTGCTCTGCCGCACCTGGTAGCCGGCGCCCAGGGGATCGTTCTCCGGCTGCAGGAAGGTGATCACCCGCTGCCGCTGGTACCCCTTCATGCCGAAGCTCCACAGGCCGGCGCCGCCGATGATGACGAGGAGCGTGGCGATGAGGAGGAGCCGCCAGCGCACCCCGGCGACGAGCAGCATGCCGACCAGGAGCGGCACGAACATCGCGGCGCCGCCCATGTCTGGCTCGACGACGATCAAGAGCATGGGAAGGCCGACCAGGCCGACGGCGGCGGCGATCTGCGGCAGGTCGAGGACGCGGCGGTTGAGGCCGGCCAGGAAGCGGGCGAGGAAGAGCGCCGTCGCCAGCTTGGCGAACTCCGAGGGCTGGAACTGCCAGGGGCCGACCTGGATCCAGCAGGTGGCGCCGCCGCGCTTGACGCCGATGAAGAAGACGGCGACCAGCGACAGCAGGCCGAGGCCGTAGAGCACCAGCGAGAAGTCGAGGAGAACGTGGTAGTCGACCGCCATCGCCATGACGAGGAGGATCAGCCCGAGGCCGATCCAGGCCGCCTGGCGCGGCAGGTAGTCGGTCGTCATCTCGGCGCTCGCGCTGTGCACCGTGGCGAGGCCGATGAGGGCGAGGCAGAGGGCGGCGAGCACGAGGCCGCCGTCGATCGAGGAGAGCGCCCGCAGGCGCGGCTTCTCCTCAGGAAGCGAGGGGATGGCGATCGACCGCGAGAAGCTTTTCATACAGCGCCTTCGCTATCGGAGTCGCCCCGTGCGAGCCGCCGCCGTGCTCGGCGAAGACGACGAGCACGATCTTGGGATCGTTGGCGGGGGCGAACGAGGTGAACCAGCCGTGGTCGCGGTACTGGAAGGGTAGGTTCTTGGCGTCGGTGCGCACCTTCTGCGCCACCACCTGCACCGAGCCGGTCTTGCCGGCGATGTCGGCGCCGTCGAGGTGGACGCTCGAGTAGGCGGTGCCGCCCTGGTCGTTGACCACCGCCCAGAGGCCCTGGCGGACGACGTCGAGAGCATGGGTGAAGCGCTGGCGGAACTCGGGGTCGTCGGGGCCGACCGGCCGCGGCGGCGCATAGGCCGCGCCGCGCACCAGGTGGGGGGTGACGCGCTTGCCGCCATTGGCGACGACCGCCGTCATCACCGCCATCTGCAGCGGCGTCAGCAGCACCGGGCCCTGGCCGATGGCGACCGAGATCGTCTCGCCGGGGTACCAGGGCATCTTCCGCGTCGCCATGCTCCACGCCTGGTCGGGCACCACGCCGCGCTTCTCGCCCTCGATGTCGACGCCGGTCGGCGAGCCGAGGCCGAAGAGCCGCGCGTAGCGGGCGATGCGCTCGATCCCCAGCTTCTGGCCGAGGTGGTAGAAGAAGACGTCGCAGGAGTGCTCGATGGCGTCGTGGACGTCGACCGAGCCGTGCCCCTCCTTGCGCCAGCAGCGGAAGGGGTGGTTGTAGATCACCGTCGAGCCCGGGCAGAAGACGCGGTCGTGCTCGCCGATCACCCCCTCGGCGAGCCCCGCCGTCGCCATCACCATCTTGAAGGTCGAGCCCGGCGAGTAGGTGTTCTGCAGAGCGCGGTCCTGCAGCGGGTTGTAGGGCCCCTCGATGAGCGCCTTCCAGTCGTCCGCCTGCAAGCGGCGCGAGAAGAGGTTGGAGTTGAAGGACGGCGAGGAGACGAGGGCGAGGATCTCGCCGTTCCGGGGGTCCATGGCCACGATGGCGCCGATCTTCTCGGGGCCGTCCAGCCAGTGCGCCGCCTCCTCCTGGAGGTCGAGATCGAGGGTGAGGGTCAGGTTGGTGCCCGGCACCGCCGGCTGCTTGCCGTACTCCTCGAGCAGCCGGCCGCGGCTGTCGACGACCACCACCCGCTCGCCGTCGCGGCCACGGAGCTCGGCGTCGTAGCGCTTCTCGAGCCCCTTCTTCCCCACCAGGTCGCCGCCGGTCAGGCGGCCGCCGGCGCTCTCCAGCTCGTCGAGCGACGCCTCGCCGAGGTAGCCCAGGATGTGGGCGGTCTGCGCCCCGTGGCGGTAGAGGCGGAAGTTCTGCACCTCGACCTCGAACTCCGGATACTCCAGGTTGGAGACGCCGATGCGCGCCACCTGGGCGAGCGAGAGGTTCTCCCCCACCAGCACCGGCTTGAAGTTCTGCACCCCGCGGTAGCGGTCCATGAGCGCTGCCATCTCCTCGCGCGGCCGGCCGAGGATCTCGGCGGCGAAGGTCAGGGCGCGCTTCAAGTCGGCGCTCCGGCTGCGGTCGATCATCAGGTTGTAGCTGGGGATGTTCTCGACCAGGATGCGGCCGTTGCGGTCGACCATCAGGCCGCGCGGGGCCTGGATGGGGAGCTTCCTCAGGCGGTTGTTGTCGGCGAGCTCGCGGTAGTAGTCGCCCTGGACGATCTGCACGAACCAGAAGCCGGCGGCGATCACCACCAGCAGGCCGGCGACGGTGTAGGTGAGCAGGCGCACCCGCTGCACCAGGTCGTCGCGATATTCGCGGACGACTTTCATGGGCTCGGCAGCGGGCGGCGGCGAGTTGCTGCGGTGAGTCGATGCATCGTTCTGCTATCCCATCCGCAGCTTGCTCATGCGGCCGCGGCGGCGCACCTCGTAGGCGTGCCGGAAGCGCTCGGTGGCGGCGTAGACCAGCATGGCGAGGGCGCCGCTCACCACCGCCTTGATCCCCACCCACGGCAGATGGGGGAACGACGGCCCCGGAAAGAGCATCCAGGCGAGGCCGATGACGATCGCCTGCTGCGCGAGGGACGCCATCCCCGCCACCGCGAAGACGCCGGTCGCCCGCTGGATGACGAGGCGCTGGGCGAGCCGCGCCGTGCCGTAGCCGATGATGGTATCAGCGATGCCGTAGAGACCGTAGAGGCCGCCGGTCAGGGTGTCCTCGATGAGGCCGACGGCGAGGCCGGCCAAGAGCGCGCTGAAGGAATCGCCGGAGAGGCCGTAGAGCACCACTACGACGAGGAAGACGTCGACAGCGCGCGGGAAGTCGGGGAGCAGCCGGGCGCCCACGAAGTGGACGATGACGGCGAGCGCCAGGCCGAGGGCGAACCTAACGGGCGCGGGCACCGGGGATCGCTTTCTGCACCTCGCCGGGGACCGGCAGATGATCGAGCAGGTAGACCTGGTCGAGGGTGCCGAAGTCGACAGTGGGGACGAGGCGGATGCGGTGGAAGAGCTGGCCGCCGGGCTCGACCGAGGCGACGGTGCCGACCGGGATGCCGCGCGGGTAGACGCCGTCGATGCCGGCGGTGACGATGCGGTCGCCGGCGCGGATCTCGGCCTGCAGGGGGACGTAGTCGAAGTCGAGGCCGTCCGAGGGGTCGCCGCCGCCGCGCACGACGCCCTGGCGACGGTTGCGGAGGTCCATGCCGCCGACCGCCGCGGCGCGGTCGGTGATGAGCTGCACCTTGGCGTAGGGCCCGGCGACCAGCACCACCCGCCCGACCAGGCCGCCGGGGGCGAGCACCGGCTGGTTGATCCGCGCCGGTGCCTTCCCCGAATAGAGCACCAGGGTTCGCAGCCAGGAGGCGTGGTCGACGTAGACGACGTCGGCGGCGCGGATGTCGCCCATCGGCGAGGCGGCGTACTGCACCGCCTCGCCGAGGCGGGCGAGCTCGCCGCCGAGGTCCTCGAAGCGCAGCACCTCGAGCTTCAGGCCGAGCACCTCGCGATGGAGGGCGCGGTTCTCGCGGATCAGGCTGTCGCGGAGAGAGAGGTCCTCGCGGGTGACGGTGAAGGTTTCGCCGGCCGCCGCGACGCCGCGCGCCACCGGCCCGAGGAGGCGGAGGACGAGGGAGCCGATGAGGGTGCCGGAGCCGGCGGCGCCGGGCACCCGGATGGTCAGCACCACCAGCTGCGTGGCGAGGACCAGGATCAGAACCCAGGCGGTGCGGCGCTCATCCACGGTTCGGCCCGCATCGCACCTACCGGATGGAAACCTTGCGCAGCAGGTCGATGTCGGAGAGGACGCGGCCGGTGCCGAGGACGACCGAGGCCAGCGGGTCCTCGGCGAGGACCACCGGCAGGCCGGTCTCGTCGCGCAGGCGCTGGTCCAGGTTGCGCAGCAGCGCGCCGCCGCCGGAGAGCACGATCCCCTTGTCCATGATGTCGGCGGAGAGCTCGGGCGGCGTGCGCTCGAGCGCCATGCGCACCGCCTCGACGATCGTCGCCACCGGCTCCGCCAGCGCCTCGCGGATCTCCTCGTCGGAGATGGTGAGAGTCTTCGGCACCCCCTCGACCAGGTCGCGCCCCTTGATGTCCATCTTGATCTCTTCCTTCAAGGGGTAGGCCGAGCCGAGCTGGATCTTGATCTGCTCGGCGGTGCGCTCGCCGATGAGCAGGTTGTACTTGCGCTTGAGGTACTGGATGATGCCGACGTCCATCTCGTTGCCGGCGATGCGCACCGAGCGGCTGTAGACCGTGCCGGCGAGCGAGATGACGGCGACGTCCGTGGTGCCGCCGCCGATGTCGACGATCATGTTGCCCGACGGCTCGGTGATCGGCAGACCGGCGCCGATCGCCGCCATCATCGCCTGCTCCACCAGGAACACCTCGGAGGCCCCGGCCCGCATCGCCGAGTCCTTGACCGCCCGCTTCTCCACCTGGGTGATCTCGGAGGGGACGCCGATGACGATCCGCGGGTGGACGTACATCTTGCGGCCGTGGGCCTTCTTGATGAAGTACTCGAGCATCCGCTCGGTGACCTCGAAGTCGGCGATGACGCCGTCCTTCATCGGGCGGATGGACTCGATGTTGCCCGGCGTGCGGCCGAGCATCTCCTTGGCCTCGCTGCCCACCGCCTCGATGCGGTTGGTCAGCTTGTTGATGACGACCACCGAGGGCTCGCGCACCACGATGCCCTGGTTGCGCGCGAACACCAGGGTGTTCGCGGTGCCGAGGTCGATCGCCAGGTCTTTCGAAAAGTATCTTAAGAAGGAGGCAAGAGGCATCAGACTTCGGGGACCTCTCTACGAGCTCCGCGGCGGGGGCGGAGTGCGGCCGGTGGCGCGCAGGTTGGGGGTCGATCGGCCGACGTCCATCGCGTGAGGGTGTCCGCCCGCTCGAGCTTGTTAAGGGTTTTCGACGAAGACGCGGCGGCGGCGGACCGTCTGGTTGCCCCAGCCGTCGCGCACCTGGATATCGATGAAGCTCCAGCCTTCCTTGGTGAACTGCACGGTCTTCTGAAAGGTTCCGTCCGCGTTGACCTTCACCGCTTCTCCGTTGACCTCGATCCGAACGCCCGGATCGCTCTTGCCGCGGACAATATAGATACTACCGTAGGATTTGACGTCTTCGAGGTCAAGCGGCGGCGGATTGGCGTTCTTGTCGCCGGCGCCGGCGTGCCGCGAGGCGACGTGGAACCGCCGCGGCAGGCTCCATGGCCCCGGCGAGCCCTCCTTGCCCATCACCGCCACCCGCCACTGGAAGGTCCCCTCGCCGCGGATGCCGAGCGTCGCCCGTGTCTTGGTGCGGTTCGAGACGTCGACGATGTTGTCGACGAAGAGCCGGTTGCGCGACACCTCGAGGGCGTAGCGGGCGACCCCCGGCACCGGCTTCCAGGCGAGCACCAGCCGCTGCACGCGGCTGGCGTCGACCTCCAGGTTGTCGGCGGGCTCGAGCGGCAGCGGCCGGTCGGGCACCGCCTGCGGCGCCGAGAGCAGGTCGCCGGTCTGCACCACCTGCTGGAACTTCTCGACCGTCCGCTTCATGCCGCCCTTCGACTCGACATCCATGCCGCCGCGCAGAGCGCCGAAGCGGCCGCGGTTGGTGCTCTTGTCGAAGACGACGAAGCCCTCGGAGTCGTGCTGCACGCGCGCCTCGGCGCCGGGCGTCTTGACGTTCTTCGGGTGGGTGGTGGTCGAGAGGTCGACCCAGCCGTAGTCCATCTCGATCGACTGGCCGCCCCCTTCGCTGCCGGAGGCGGCGGCGGAGACGATGAACTGGGTGTTGGGGCGGACGGTGTAGAGGGAGCGGTCGGCGAACATGATCTCCGCCGAGCCGTTGGCGGAGGTCCGCACGTAGTCGCCGGGGTGGAGGGCGACGCGGCTCTTCGCCTCCTCCCAGTCGCCGCCCTCCCGCCGGCGGTACTCGACGCCACCCTGGATGGTGATGAAGCTGACCTCGGCGTCCGCCGCCGGCTCGTCGCGGGCGCCGAGGAGGGAGAGGAGGACGTTCTTGCTGCGCTGGGCGCTGGCGAGGGCCCGGCGGTAGTCGGCGCGGCGATATTCGATGCGCGCCTCGCCGAGGCTCTGGAGGGCGGCGTCGTAGTCGCTCTTCGAGCTCCCCGCGGCCTGGCCCCCCGGCACCTGGGCGATCAGCCGGACGGTGTCGGCGATCGCCGACGCCGCGTCGTGCTCGAGGGTGCGCTGCTCCCAGAACCGGTAGCCGAGATAGCCGCCGCCGACGACGGCGAGGGCGAAGAGGAGGAGCCCCCAGCCGCGCAGGGTGTCGACGGAGATGCTGTACCAGTCCTTACGCGGGCTTTTTGCCTTCGCGGAGGGCAAACTCGAGCTCCCCTTGGCCTGCGGCGATGTGAGCGATGCGCGGCGGCGAATATTAGCACGCAAGTGTCGATGGCGGCTGCGATTTCTCGCCTCGGCACGGGGCGACGGAGGGGCCGGGGAGGCCGCCGGAGCGCAGCGGACGCCGCCCGCGGCTTGACGGAGCGGTGCGGTTTCCGGCAAACTCGCCGGCCGGGAGCGGCTCGCCCAAGGGCGGAGCTGCCTTCCCGCGTCCGCAAGGACAATCCGAGAAGAGAAAAGAGGTGAGCCTGATGCCGGTAGTGCATGTGCGCGAGGAAGAGAGCTTCGAGAACGCCCTGCGCCGTTTCAAGCGCAAGGTGGAGAAGTCGGGGATCCTGACCGAGCTGCGCAAGCGACAGCATTTCGAGAAGCCTTCCGTCAAGCGCAAGCGCAAGGCCGTGCAGGCGCGCAAGAAGATGCTGCGCAAGCTGGTCGAAGAGCGGCGCCAGGGCCTCTAGACGAGCGGCCGAAAGGCCCCTCGGACCAGAGCCTGCAGTCCCCAGGAGCGAGGCCGCAGCCTCGCTCCTTTTTCTTTGTCCGAGGCCGCAGCCTCGCTCCTTTTTCTTTCTCCGATGGAACACGAACTCCTCCTCGACACCCCCCCGCCGCCGGCCTCCGCCGTCGTCTCCGCCGCCTCCGCGGCCGCGCTCGAGCTGCCGAGCTTCCTCGCCGTCCTCGCGCGCCTGGCGGCGACGGACCTCGGGCGCGACCGCGCCCTGGCACTGGTCCCCGCGGCGGACGACGAGGAGCTCCGCCGGCGGCGGCGGCGGTTCGAGGAGGCGAGCCGCGTCACCGGAGGCTCCGGCGGGCCGGGGCTCGTCCCCGACTTCGAGGTGCCGATCGGCTCCCTCCTCTCCGGCATCGCGACCGGCCGGCCGCCGGTCGAGGGGAGCGACCTCGTCCACCTCGCCGACCTCATCAAGGCGAGCCGCGCCGCCGCCCTCCGCATCGCCGCCGTCGACCCGGCCGCCCGCGAGCTCGCCGGCCTCGCCGCCGCCCTCCCCGACCTGGGCGACCTGCAGCGGCGGATCGACCGCACCCTCGACCGCCGCGGCGAGGTGCGCGAGGACGCCAGCCCCCTCCTCGCCAGCCTCCGCGGCCAGATCCGCCGCGTCCGCGATCAGCTCTACCGCGAGCTCGGCGACTTCGTCTCCGGCCACAAGGACGAGCTCTCCGAGGAGACCATCCCGATGCGCGGCGGCCGGCTCGTCCTGGTGCTCCAGGCCGGCGCCCGCGGCCGGAGCAGCGGCCTCGTCCACGGCCGCTCGGCGACCGGCAAGAGCTTCTACTTCGAGCCGCTGGGCGTCGTCGAGTCGAACAACAACCTGCAGCAGTCGGTCGAGGACGAGGAGGCCGAGCGGCGGCGCATCCTCGCCGAGCTGATCGACCTCGCCCACCGCGCGCTCGCCGACCTCGAGGTCCACGCCGCCTTCCTCGGCGAGCTCGACCTGCTGCAGACGGCGGCCCGCTTCGCCGAGCTCTCCGGCGGCCGCCTCGCCGAGACCTCGCCGCGCGGCGAGCTGCGGCTCCGCGCGGCGCGCCACCCGCTCCTCGACGGGCGGCTGGCGGAGCTCCGCGAGGCGGCGCTCGGCCACGCCGGGCACGCCGGCGACATCGTGCCGCTCGACCTCGACTTCACGCCCGACCGCCGCATCCTGGTGGTCACCGGCCCCAACGCCGGCGGCAAGACGGTGGCGTTGAAGACGGCCGGCCTCCTGGCGCTCATCGCCCAGTGCGGCCTGCCGATCCCCGCCGCCGCCGGCAGCCGCGTGCCCTGCCTCTCCCGGCTGGTGGCGACAGTCGGCGACGAGCAGGATCTCCTCGCCGACCGCTCGACCTTCAGCGGCCGGCTGCTCCGCCTGAAGGAGGCCTGGGAGGCGGCGGGACCGGACAGCCTGGTGCTCCTCGATGAGCTGGGCTCGGGGACCGATCCGGAGGAGGGCGCGGCGCTCGCCGTGGCGCTTCTGGAGGGGCTCCTCGAGCGCGGCGCCCTGGGCGTCATCACCACCCACCTCTCCCAGCTCGCCGCCGCCGCCATCGAGCTCTCGGGAGCGACCTGCGCGGCGATGGAGTTCGTCCCCGAGACCGGCCGCCCCACCTTCCGCCTGGTGCCCGGACCGCCCGGCGGCAGCGAGGCGCTCGCCCTCGGCCGCCGGCTCGGCCTCCCCGCCGAATGGCTCGACCGCGCCGAGGCGCGGCTGGGGACCGAGCACCGCGACCTCCGCCGGCTCCTCGCCGAGGTCGACCGCGTGCGCACCGAGCTCGGCGAGGCCCGCGACCGCCTGGAGGTCGAGGCGGCCGACGCCGAGAAGCTCCGCCGCCGGCTCGCCGACGAGCGCGCGGCGCTCGAGGAGGAGCGCAAGGCCGTCGGCCGCCGCTTGAAGGGCGAGGTCGACGCCTTCCGCCGCGAGGTGCGCGATCAGCTGCGGGCCGAGGTCGAGCGCCTGCGCGAGGAGGTCGCCGGCGGCCGCCGCCGCGGCCTCGAGGCGGCGGCGGTCGACCGCCTCTTCGCCACCGCCCCCGAGCTCCCCGACGAGGCGCCGGCGGCCACCGGCGGCAGGCTCGCCGTGGGGTCGCCGGCACGCCACGCCCTCCTCGGCTGGCAGGGCATCGTCGAGAAGCTCGAGCCCGGCCGCGCCGAGGTCTCGGTCAAGGGCAAGCGCCTGCGCTGCCGCCCCGAGGAGCTGGTCCCGATCGCCGCCGACGCCGGCACTCCTCCCGCGGGCGAGAACCGCGCCGAGCGCCGCGCCGAGGCGTCGACGCGGCGGAGCCGCGGACCCCTCGCCGAGGAGGTCGCCGCCCGCGATCCGCGCGGCGCGGCGGGCGAGGGCTTCGGCGCCGAGGCCAAGGTCGAGATCAACCTCATCGGCCGCCGCGTCGAGCCGGCGCTCGAGGAGCTCGACGCCTATCTCGACCAGGCCCTCCTCTCCTCGCGCCGCGAGGTGCGGGTGATCCACGGCCACGGCACCGGCCGCCTGCGCGACGCCGTCCGCGAGCACCTCCGCGGCCACTCCGGCGTCGCCGGCATCCGCGCCGGCGAAGCGAACGAAGGCGGCAACGGGGCGACCGTCGTCACCCTGCGCGGGGCTTGATGGTGTCTGAGCGAGAGCGCGTAGACCGCGGGAGACGTGAATCGGGCGCAACCTCGGCCGCGCACCGTATGAAGGGGAGGAGCGCCGCGGAGCCGGCTGGAGACCGATGGCCCTAGGCAACACCAACTTGACGCCGCAGCTGGTGCAGGCGGTGCGCGACGCGGCGGACATCCTCGCCATCGCCGGCGAGCACACCCGCCTGCGCAAGGCCGGCCGCCGCTACCAGGGCCTCTGCCCGCTGCACAAGGAGAAGAGCCCGTCGTTCAGCGTCGATCCCGTCCAGGGCCTCTTCTACTGCTTCGGCTGCGGCCAGGGGGGCGACGCCATCAAGCTCCACATGCTGACCACCGGCGACGACTTCCCGGCCGCCATCGAGTCGCTCGCCGGCCGCTTCGGCATCCCGCTGCCGCGGCGCGACCGCGGCACCGCCCCGCGTGGGCGCGAGGAGCGCGACATCGGCGGCGCCCTCGCCGTCGCGGCGCGCTACTTCACCGAGCAGCTCACGCGCTCCGCCTTCGCCCGCGACTACCTCGCCAAGCGCGCCATCCCGCCCGAGCTCGTCGAGCGGTTCGGCCTCGGCTATGCGCCCGACTCCTGGGACGGCCTGCGCAAGGCGCTGACCGGCAAGGTGCCGCTCGCCGACCTCGAGGCCGCCGGCCTCACCGGCCGCTCCGAGCGCACCGGCGACCCCTTCGACCGCTTCCGCCACCGGCTGATGTTCCCCATCCACAACCAGGCCGGGCGCCTGGTCGGCTTCGGCGGCCGCACCCTGGGCGACGACCGCGCCAAGTACGTCAACACCGCCGAGACCGACCAGTTCCACAAGGGGAACCTGCTCTACGGCCTCCACCTCGCCAAGCGCGACATCCGCGAGACCGGCCGGGCGGTGCTCGTCGAGGGCTACTTCGACGTCATCGGCGCCGTCGCCGCCGGCGTCGACGGGGCGGTCGCCAGCATGGGGACGGCGCTCACCCCGGAGCAGGCGCGGCTGCTCTCCCGCTATGCCGAGACGGTGGTCGTCGGCTACGACGGCGACGGCGCCGGCGAGGGCGCCTTCCGCCGCGCCCTGCCGCTCCTCCTCGCCGAGAAGCTCGCCGTGCGGCGCGCCCGCTTCGGCGACGGGCACGACCCCGACTCGCTCCGCCTCGCCCAAGGGCCGGAGGCGGTCGCCGCCGCCGTCGCCGAGGCGCCGGACGGCATCCTCCTCGAGATGGAGCGCCTGATCCCCAAGGACGCCGGCCGCGACCCCCACCAGACCGCCATCGCCGGGGCGGCCGTCCGCCAGCTCGTCGGGGTGGTGACCGATCCGGTCGCCCGCCACAATTACCTGCGGCGGGCGGCGGAGCGGCTGGGGATCGCCGAGAAGGTCTTCTTCGCGCAGCTCGAGCATCGGCCGGCGGGCCGCCCGGCGCCGGCCGCCCCCCGCCAGGAGGGGCTGCCGCGCGAGGCGGGCGTCGTCCGCAGCCACGAGGACCGGGTGCTGGCGCGGCTCTTCTCGGGCGGCGACGTGCCGGCGCGCGGGGACCTGCCGGTGGCCGAGGTCTTCCTCGACCCGCAATGCAGGAATATTTACCAGGTCTACTGCACTCTATATGGGGACGCGGGGAGCGGCGGATCGCCGCCCGACGCGCGCGCGGTGCTCTCTCAGCTCGGCTCAAACGGGGATTCGATTGACCGGATGGCCCAGATTCTGGTAGAAGCGCCTGCTGATTCCAGGGAGCCGGAGTCGCCCGATACAGCTCAAAAAGAGCCGGGTTTGACCGCGCTCCTGGCCGAGCTCACCCACCGCTTCGAGCAACAGCGGCTGAGAGAGCTGGTGAGCGAGATCAGCGAAGCGCAGCGCCAGGGCGGGGACGGTGCGCTCCTCGCACGCCTCTACGACGAAAAGAGACGCTTGAGCCTGAGCCTCAAAGCGACGGCGAAGACGGGCTCCGGCAAGGGAGCCGCTTGACGCGCGGCTGATCGCCTCTCGTCGGCTTCCGCTCGGAGGCGAGCAAACACT
This sequence comes from uncultured Acidobacteriota bacterium, assembly GCA_963755825.1. GTDB lineage: Bacteria > Acidobacteriota > Thermoanaerobaculia > Multivoradales > UBA5704 > DATBQN01. The sequence goes on from CAVWLA010000003.1 coordinate 1,770,034, forward strand.
AGGAGGTCCCATTGACCATTTCCAGCCTGACGCCCGTCGAAGAGAAGTACTCCTCGGTCAAGCAGCTCATCGAGCTTGGCAAGGAGAAGGGCTACCTCCTCTACGACGAGATCTACGAGATGCTGCCCGAGGAGGTGGTGTCGCTCCCCGACGAGCTGGATGAGATCTACATCCGCTTCTCCGATCTGGGGATCGACGTCATCGACCGGCCCGAGCGCTACCAGAATCGGGACGACTTCGAGTCGGGGCCGAGCGAGTTCGACAAGAAGGAGGACGAGACCACCGAGTTCGGTCTCGCCACCCACGAGAAGACCAACGACCCCGTCCGCATGTACCTGCGCGAGATGGGCACCGTCCCTCTCCTCGACCGCGAGGGCGAGGTGGAGATCGCGCAGCGCATCGAGCAGGGCGAGTGGACGATCTACGAGGCGCTCTGCGAGAACCCGGTGGTGCTGCGCGAGCTGCTCCGCCTGAACGAGATGGCGGCGCGCGACAAGCGCATCCTGCGCGAGCTGATCGACGCCGATCCCGACGAGCCGCTCGACCCCAAGGCCTCGGACCGCATCCGCGGCAACTTGAAGATCTTCGAGCAGATCGCCGAGAACGATCGCGACATCCAGGAGCTGCGCAAGCGCCAGAAGCGCTGCAAGCCGGACGGCGAGAAGTATCTCGAGATCGAGCGCGAGATCGACCGCATGGTGGCGAAGATCGCCAAGGACATCCGCACCATCGACTTCTCGGTGCAGACGCGCAACCGGCTGGTCGAGTTCTTGAAGGACATCGACCGCCAGTTCTGCCGCTTCGAGCAGGACATCAAGCGGGCGCAGACGGCGTTGAAGCGCGAGGTGAGCGAGGAGCTCCGCGCCCTCCACCGCCGGCGCATCGAGAAGTACCGCGGCAACCTGCGCGAGCTCGAGGAGCGCTACGGCACGACGCACGCCGAGATCGCGGCGACGATCGAGAAGATCCGCCAGGGCGAGGCGATCTGCGAGCGGGCCAAGGAGGAGCTCATCGTCGCCAATCTCCGGCTCGTCGTCTCGATCGCCAAGAAGTACACCAACCGCGGCCTGCAGTTCCTCGACCTCATCCAGGAGGGGAACATCGGCCTCATGAAGGCGGTCGAGAAGTTCGAGTATCGCCGCGGCTACAAGTTCTCGACCTATGCCACCTGGTGGATCCGCCAGGCGATCACCCGCGCCATCGCCGACCAGGCGCGCACCATCCGCATCCCGGTGCACATGATCGAGACCATCAACAAGCTGACCCGCACCAGCCGCTCGCTCGTCCAGGAGCTGGGCCGCGAGCCGACCGCCGAGGAGATCGGCGAGCGGATGGATCTGCCGGCCTCCAAGGTGCGCAAGATCATGAAGATCGCCCAGGAGCCGATCTCCCTCGAGACGCCGATCGGCGAGGAGGAGGATTCGCATCTCGGCGACTTCATCGAGGACAAGAACGCGGTGTCGCCGATCGACTCGGTGATCTTCACCAACCTCAAGGACCAGACCCGCAAGGTACTGAAGACCCTGACGCCGCGCGAGGAGCTGGTCCTGAAGATGCGCTTCGGGGTCGGCGACGGCTCCGAGCACACCCTCGAAGAGGTGGGCCGCTCCTTCAACGTCACCCGCGAGCGCATCCGCCAGATCGAGTCGAAGGCCCTCCGCAAGCTCCGCCACCCCAGCCGGGCGACGAAGCTGAAGCCCTTCCTGGACACCACGGCCTAGGCGGTCCTCCGCCCGAGCCTCCCCCGACCCCGAGCGGCGGCCCCCCGGGCCGCCGCTCGTTTCAGTCCCGGCCCATCCAATTGACAACGCCCGCGCCGGGTGCCTAAGATCCGCCTTCCGGGCGCACTTGTCGGAGCGCCTCCTAGATTCCTCGGTAGCTCAATGGTAGAGCGTTCGGCTGTTAACCGAAATGTTGGGGGTTCGAGTCCCTCCCGAGGAGCCAGCTCCCCGCATTCTCCGCCTCACGCTCCCCTCACGTAGGCCCCAGGCAGCCGCCTCGCCGGCTTCTCTCGGCGATCTCGGGGCGAAGGAAAATCATCCCGCGGCCAACGATCTCACCCCGCCGGTCGCCTGGCTCGCATTCCGCTAAAATCCTCCGTCCAGGAGGTCCCTCTCATGAACGCATCCGCAGAGCCGTCGCGCCGGCTGCTCCCTCACCGTGCGGTCTCCGTCTCTCGTGCCCTCGTCGCACTGGCTCTCGGGCTCTCGCTCACCGGAGTCGGCCAGGCCGCCTGGGCCGCTCCCGCGGCGGGAACCGCTGCCGAATCCGCCGGCGACCTCGCCGCGGCCCGCCAGCTCTTCGAGCGCAATCTGCAGGCGATCCGCGACAAGGACAAGGCGGCCTACCTCGCCTGCTATCTCGAGTCGCCGGGATTGGCGCGCACCGGCTCGACCGGCTTCGAGCTCGGCTACGAAGGGCTCGCGAAGTCCGCCGGGGAGGGGTGGCCGGACCACTTCGGCGCCGAGGACCTACGCCTGACGCCGATCGCGCCGGGCGTCGTCTACGGCACCTATCGCTACCGCGTCCGCTACGGCGCGAGCGAGGAGGAGGGGCTCTCCGAGCGCGTCTTCCTGCACACCCCAGCGGGTTGGCGGATCGCCGTCTCCACCGCCTTCCGCAACCAGCCCGGCGTGCCGCCGGCGCCCCGCGCCCTGGTCGGCGCGACGCTCGTCGACGGCACCGGCAGGCCGCCGATCCGCGACTCGGCCGTGCTGCTCCGCGACGGCCGCATCGAGTGCGCCGGCGCCCGCGCCGACTGCCCGGTGCCGGCGGGCGTCGAGGTGACCGACCTCGCGGGCCGCTTCATCACCCCCGGTCTGGTCGACGCCCACGTCCACTTCTCGCAGACCGGCTGGGCCGACGGCCGGCCCGACGCCCTCGACCTGCGCGCCCGCTACCCCTACGAGAAGACCGAGGACGACCTGCGCCACCATCCCGAGCGCTTCGGGCACACCGATCTCTGCAGCGGGGTGACCGCGGTCTTCGACGTCGGCGGCTACCCCTGGACGCTCGAGCTGCCGCGCCGCTTCGAGCCGGACACCACGCTCCCGCACGTGGCGGCGGCCGGGCCGCTGCTGTCGACGGTCGACCACTGGCTGAACCTCCCCGCCGAGCGGCAGTTCATCTTCCTCAAGGACGAAGCCGCCGCCCGCGACGGCGTCGACTACCTCGCGGCGAGCGGCGCGCAGGCGATCAAGGTCTGGTTCATCGGCAGCCGGGAGAAGGTCCCCGCGCTCGCCCCCCTCGTCGCCGCCGGCGGCGCGGAGGCGAAGCGGCTCGGCCTCCCCTTGATCGCCCACGCGACCACCCTCGCCACCGCCAAGGCGGCGCTCCGGGCGGGAGCCAAGGTCCTCGTCCATAGCGTCTGGGACATGCCTATCGACGGCGAGTTCCTCGAGCTCGTGAAGGCGAACGGCGCGAGCTACGTGCCGACCCTGACCGTGCCCGCCGGCTACGTGCGGATGTTCGACGCGGCCGCCGCCGGCAAGGCGCCGGCGATCGACGATCCCAACGGCTGCGTCGATCCGCTGACGCGGGCGAAGCTCGCGGCGACCGCCGAGGCCCGCACCGACAAGGTCGCCGCCGCGAAGATCGCCAAGCGGCCCCCGGCATCCCCCGAGCCGGACCACACCGGCGACGCGAACCTGAAGCGCGTGCGCGACGCCGGCATCACCATCGCCATGGGCACCGACGCCGGCAACCCGCTCACCCTCCACGGCCCCGGCGTCTACGCCGAGATGGAGGCGATGCAGGCGGCGGGGATGACGCCGCTCGAGGTGATCGTCGCCTCGACCCGGAACGGCGCCCATGTGATGGGCCGCGAGAAGGATTTCGGCACCGTCGAGAAGGGGAAGCTGGCCGACCTCCTGATCGTCGGCGCCGACCCCACCGCCGACGTCGCCAACCTGCGCCAGGTGAAGGCCGTCGTGCGCGGTGGCGTGCTGCGCTCGATCGACGAGCTCCGCGCGCTGGCGACGGTCGAGGAGAAGCCGACCGCGCAGTAGCTGTAGCGGCGAGCCGCTCGCCCGAGCCCGCGCGGAATCCTCTCCGGCCGGCGGCGGTTTGTACTTCCATGGACGCCGAGATCGAGCGCGGCGCGAGCGTCGTCCCGACGCGCTATTGGCATGCGCTGGACGATGGCCGCGTGCAGTGCGACCTCTGCCCGCGCTTCTGCAAGCTGCGCGAGGGGCAGCGCGGCCTCTGCTTCGTGCGCGCGCGGCTGGATGACGAGATCGTCCTCGCCACCTACGGCCGCTCCTCCGGCTTCTGCATCGACCCCATCGAAAAGAAGCCGCTCGACCACTTCCTCCCCGGCACGCCGGTGCTCTCGTTCGGCACCGCTGGCTGCAACCTCGCCTGCAAGTTCTGCCAGAACTGGGACATCAGCAAGTCGCGGCAGACCGACACCCTGGCCGACCAGGCGTCTCCCGAGCGGATCGCCGCCGCCGCGGCGCGCCTCGGCTGCCGGAGCGTCGCCTTCACCTACAACGACCCGGTGATCTTCCTCGAGTACGCGGTCGATGTCGCCGACGCCTGCCACGCGGCGGGCGTCAAGACCGTCGCCGTCACCGCCGGCGAGATCTGCCCCGAGCCGCGACGCGACTTCTACCGCTCGATCGACGCCGCGAACGTCGACCTCAAGGGCTTCACCGACCGCTTCTACCGGAACGTCTGCGGCGGCGACCTGACGACGGTCAAGGAGACGCTCGAGTACCTGAAGCACGAGACCGCCGTCTGGCTCGAGATCACGACGCTGCTGATCCCCGGGGAGAACGACTCCGACGCCGATCTCGACGCCATGACGCGCTGGATCGGCGAGCGCCTGGGCCCCGACGTCCCCCTCCACTTCACCGCCTTCCATCCCGACTACAAGATGCTGGACCTGCCGAGCACGCCGCCCGCCACCCTCACCCGCGCCCGCCGCATCGCCCGCGCCAATGGCCTCCGCTACGTCTACACCGGCAACGTCCGCGACCGCGAAGGCAACACCACCACCTGCCACGCCTGCGGCGAGACGCTGATCGGCCGCGACGGCTACGAGCTGACGCGCTGGAACCTGACACCGGAAGGAACCTGCCCCGCTTGCGCCACCCACTGCGCCGGTCGCTTCGAGGCGGTGCCGGGAAACTGGGGAGCCCGGCGGCAGCCAGTGCGCCTCGCCGACGAAGGCGACCCGGCCTTCACCCGCTCGCACCTCTTCGGCCGGCTGCCGGCGCTCCCCTGAGACCAGGCAGCCAGCCGCCGGCGCACGCCTCGTAGCGCGCGATGTAGTCCTCCGGCAAGATGCCGGCGATGAGTTCGCCGAGGGCTTCGAAGGGGAGGTCTTCGAGCTTCTCGAAGCGGACCCTATTTGTGGCGGGCCAAAATCTCACCCGAGCCTACATCTCCAGTCGCACCTCGGTCGAGCGCGGACTTGAGTAGCTCAACAGCACCAGACGCACTAGCAAGCAGCGCATCGATGTCAGGATCATCGATGCCCCGAGCCCGCAGCTGCAGCAGATTGAACATCGTCGCGGAGCTGTCACCCGTCGTCGCTTCGCACTTAGCTAAAAACGCTCGCGTCACCTTCGCAAGCTTCGAGCCTTCACCCTGATTGTCGAGCGCGCCGAGAATGCGGAGTGCAGAACGCTGGCGCAAACGGGATGCAACTCGTTCCTGACGTCTTGCCTTCGAGAGTTCTGCGACGACCGGGCTCAAGAGATTGAAATGCTCGCCAGCATTCTCTTTGAGCTTTTTGAGGAGAACTTTCTCCTCCGAGTCATCACCCCGTAGATCTCTTCGCGTAGACCACCAATCGCCGAGCTTTGGGAACAGGTGGCGCCGCCGAGTCAGCGAGAGAACGCGACGATCGTTGGCCGCTCCGGCGGCTTCGCAAAATTCCTGCAGGAACCCACAGGCTTCCGAGAATGCTTCGCGATCCGGCAATATCAGATGTTGCAGAAGCAAGCGGTGCAATCCGGACATCCCAACAGGAGGCATGCCGGGATCTCGCCCCTTCAGCTCCTTGTATTCAGGCTTGTTGCGCATCGCAAAGATCAAAAATGAGTCGAGGAGGAACAGCATCCGCAGCCTGGTCTCCACTTCCGCAAACGCCGCCTGAACGAGCGGGAGTCGATTGCCCAGGTCTGCACGCAGCTTGCCAAACTCCAAAGCCTCGCTCTGGAATCTCTCGATCACCTTGGAGTCGCGCAAGGATTTCTCGACGATGCCCTCGGCAAGTAACTGCTCGGACAGGAACTCGGCTATTTCGTGATCGGCTGGCGCCTTCCCGATTCTTTCTTCGACCGCCTCACGGATCTGCATTACGCTTGCAGCGATCAAAGAAGGCGGACTGCCGAGCAGGGACCACTCGAGGACGTACGTCTTTGTACCCAGGCTATTGAGAACCCCGCGAACCGAAACCGCGTCGTCGTGATCGCGTTTGATCCTCGCCTGCCGAACACTCTGGAGAAATCCCAGTGCTGCGATGATGATCGACAGAGGAGCAAATTTGGCAATTATTCCTAAGATGCTCGCCATCATGTTAAGAACTCTACCTTTCTGCTCCCCTTCGCCGCATCTTGGATCTTCCTGTTGGCCTGACGTCGGACTCCCAGGGCCGCTCCTCCGCGGACACCCGGGCGGCGTCCAGACCTAGAGACCCGCCGCAGGACGGGTTGTTTAGCGACGGAGCCCTGCCACGTCCGCCGGTCGGCCGCTCACCGCCGCCGCACCGCCTCGTAGCGCTCGATGTAGTCCTCGGGTGAGATGCCGGCGATGAGCTCGCCGAGGGCTTCGAGGGGGAGGTCTTCGAGCTTCTTGAAGCGGACGCAGGACTTTCCCATGTCGAGCTTTTTGCCGGCCTTCGCGAAGGCTTCGCGGAGCGCGGCCTCCTGCTCGGGGCTCATGTAGACGCACATGAGGTAGAGCGCGAAGTGGCTCTTCTGCGCCGCCAGCGCAACATAACCGAGCGGCTGGCCGTTGTAGGTCTCCGCGTAGCGCTCGAGCGGAATGACGTAGTTGATCATCCCGTAGCCGATGACCTCGCGGTAGCCCGCCGGCAGGTGGCGGACGACCATGTCGCGGACGGCGGCGACGACCTGGCGGCGCTGCGGCGGCAGCTCGGCCAGGTATTCGTCGACGGTTGCGGCGGCGCTCTTCATCCTGGCGCTGCCGGCACGCTCGCCGCGAGGAAACGGCCAAAGTGGGCGAAGTGGCGGTCGCTCTCGTCGCGGCCCATGGCCTCGATGAGGTCGAAGACGGGCGGGCCGGCGGCGGCGCCGGAGAGGGCCATGCGGGTGGGGTGGATGAGGGCGCCGGCCTTGAGGCCGCGCTCGGTGGCGAGCGCGCGGAGGGCCGCCTCGAGCCCCTCCTTGGTCCACTCCGGGAGCGCCGCGAAGCGCGCGCGGAGGGCGTCCAGGTGGCCGCCGAGGTCGGGGTCGGCGCGGAACTTGGCGGTGGCCTCGGGGTCGTAGTCGAGCCGCTCGCGGAAGTAGGGCACGACGAGCTCGGCGAGGTCGCCGAGGGTGCGGGCGCGGGTGCGGTGGAGCTCCAGGGCTCGCGCCAGGCGCCCCGGGTCGGCGCCGGCGAGGCCGGCGGCGGCGAGGAAGGGCTCGAGGTGCGGCAGGATCGCCGCCAGCGGCAGCTGCGAGAGGTACTGCGCGTTCACCCAGAAGAGCTTCTCGCGGTCGAAGATCGCCGCCGAGGCGTTCAGGCGGTCGGTCGAGAAGATCGCCGCCATCTCGCCGCGGGAGAGGATCTCGCGGTCGCCGCCCGGCGACCAGCCGAGGAGCGCCATGTAGTTGTAGAGTGCCTGCGGCAGCACGCCCTCGTCGCGGAACTCCTCGACCGAGGTGGCGCCGGTGCGCTTGGAGAGGCGCTTCTTGTCCGGCCCGAGGATGAGCGGCAGGTGGGCGAAGGCGGGCACCGCGGCGCCCAGGGCGCGGAAGAGCGGCACGTGCTTCGGCGTGTTCGAAAGGTGGTCCTCGCCGCGGATGACGTGGGTGATCCGCATGTCGATGTCGTCGACGACGACCGACATGTGGTACGTCGGCGAGCCGTCGGAGCGCAGCAGGATGAAGTCGTCGAGCGCCTCGGGCGGGAAGTCCATGCGGCCGCGCACCAGGTCGTCGAAGACGACGTGGTCGTCCGGCATGCGGAAGCGGACGACGAACGGCCGGCCGGCGGCGAGCCGCGCCGCGACCTCGCCGGGGTCGAGCCGCAGGCAGGTGCGCGGATAGAGGAAGGCGAGGCCCTTCGCCTGCGCCGCGGCGCGCTCGGCGTCGAGCTCCTCGGCGGTGCAGAAGCAGCGATAGGCGCGGCCGGCGGCGAGCAGCTCCTCGCCGCGCTCGCGATGGCGGGCCAGCCGCTCGCTCTGCAGGTACGGCCCCTCGTCCCAGGCGACGCCGATCCAGGCGAGCGCCGCCTGGATCTGGCGCGTCATCGCCTCGTCCGAGCGCTCGCGGTCGGTGTCCTCGATGCGCAGCACGAAGGCGCCGCCGGCATGCTGGCGCAGCAGGTCGTTGTAGATCGCCGTGCGCACGCCGCCGACGTGGAGGAACCCCGTGGGGGACGGGGCGAAACGCACCCGCACCGCGCCATCGATCTCGTTCGCCATCGCTCGCTCCCCCTCCCTACTTGATCCACACCGTCTTGATGTTGACGAACTCGCGGATGCCGAAGGCGGCGAGCTCGCGGCCGTAGCCCGAGCTCTTGATGCCGCCGAAGGGGAGCCGCGGATCGGACTTGACCATGCCGTTGACGAAGACCGAGCCGGCCTCGATCTCCCGCGCCAGATCCTCGCCGCGCGCCGCGTCCGCCGTCCACAGGCTGGCGCCGAGGCCGTAGGGCGAGCGGTTGGCGAGCTCGATCGCCTCGGCGGCGTCGCGGGCGCGGACGACCGCGGCGACCGGGCCGAAGGTCTCCTCGTCGAAGGCCGCCATGCCGGGGCGCACGCCGGTGAGGACGGTCGGGGCGTAGAACCAGCCCTTCCGTGCCAGGCGCTCGCCGCCGGTCGCCAGCCGGGCGCCGGCGGCAAGCGAGCGCGCCACTTGGTCGTCGAGCGTGGCGAGCAGATCCTCGCGGGCGAGCGGCCCGACCTCGGTCTCGCGGTCCATGGGATCGCCGACGCGGAGCCCCTCCATGCGGCGGACGAATTCCTCCTCGAAGCGGTCGGCGATCTCCTCCTCGACGATGAAGCGCTTCGCCGCGATGCAGCTCTGGCCGGAGTTGACGGTGCGCGCCTTGGCGGCCTGCGCCGCGGCGGCCCGCGGATCGGCGTCGGCGAGGACGACGAAGGGGTCCGAGCCGCCGAGCTCGAGGACGGTCTTCTTGAGCTGGCGTCCCGCCGCCGCGGCGACTTCGCGGCCGGCCCGCTCGCTGCCGGTGAGCGTCACGGCACGGATCTCCGGCTGGGCGATGAGCTCGGCGGTGCGCGCCGAGGGGACGAGGAGGGTCGTCATCACCCCCTCGGGGAAGCCGGCGTCGCGGAACAGCTCCTCCATGGCGAGGGCACAGCCGGGGACGTTCGAGGCGTGCTTCAAGACGGCGACGTTGCCCGCCATCACCGCCGGCGCCGCGAAGCGGAAGTGCTGCCAGAACGGGAAGTTCCACGGCATGATGGCGAGCACCGGGCCGAGTGGGTCGAAGCGCACGAAGCTCCGCGCGGCATCGGTCTCGACCGCCTCCGGAGCGAGGAACGCCGCCGCGTGCTCGGCGTAGTAGTCGCAGACCCAGGCACACTTGTCGACCTCGGACTCGGCGGCGGCGATCGGCTTGCCCATCTCCTCGGTCATCAGCCGGCCGTAGGCCTCGCAACTCTCGCGGAGCCGCTCGGCGAGGCGGCTCATCAGCTCGGCGCGCTCGGCGAAGGAGAAGTCGCGCCACGACGAGGCGGCGGCCGCGGCGCGCTCGAGCCGCCGCCGCACCTCGCCGGCGTCGTGCTCGCCGTATTCGTGGATCACCTCTTCGGTGGCCGGATTGACGGATCTCATGATCGGGGCTCCTGCGGGGGCTCCAGCGCGGCTCGGATGGGGATGCTTGGGTGCCGAGGGGTGGATCGTCCGAACGATGGGACCGGCGGGCCGCGAGGGCCGGCCGCGGCGCGAAGGTGGTTCAGATGAGCCAGCTGTTCAGCTGGCGGAGAGGGAGGGATTCGAACCCTCGGTCCGGGTTTACCCCGAACAACTGCTTAGCAGGCAGTCCTGTTCGGCCACTCCAGCACCTCTCCGAGGTCCGGCAGAACGGCCATTCTAGAGGGGGGTGGGGCAGGAGTCAAAAGCACCCTGTTCGGCCAGCCCTTTCCTCCGCCGGCCGCTTGGAGGATGATCCGCGGGTCCCCAACCGAGGAGGCCGACATCCCATGCCCTGGAACCACGGCGCCGTCCCGCGCGGTCTCCGCGCCTCTCTGACCCTCGCCGTCCTCGCGATCCTCGCCGCGGCATCGGCCGCCATCGCGGCGGACGCCCCGCCCGCCCCTCCAGCCGCCGCAACCGCTCCGGCCGCTGCCGCAGCTCCGAGCGCTGCCACCGCTCCGGCGGCGGACGATTCGGCGCGCCGCGAGATCGAGGCCGCGATGCAGCGCTACACGGCGCTCCTCAAGAGCGGGCCGGTCGAGGCGCTCGCCGGCTCGTATACGGCGGACGGCGAGCTCCTGGAGCCCGGCATGGCCGCCCTCCACGGGCGCGAGGCGATCCGCAGCTTCCTGGCGCCGATCTTCACCGCCGTCGACGTCGAGTCGGCGACCACCGCGAGCGAGGCGGTCGAGGTCTACGGCGACGCCGCCTACCAGTGGGGGACCTACCGCCAGCGCGCCGCCGAGCACGGCAAGCCGGCCGTCGACTACCACGGCCGCTACGTCGCCTCGTGGCGCCGCGAGGCGGACGGGCAGTGGCGGATCGCGCGCTTCATCGTGCAGCCGTTTCCGGGCTGAGGGACGGCGGCCGAGGCCGCGCCGGGGCTAGCGGTACTTGTAGACGTCGACCGCCACCCGCGCCGGGTCGCGGGGATCGACGCGCACGGGGATGACCTGGCCGGGCTGGAAGCGCGGCACGTCGAGGCGGGAGACCAGGCTCTTCGCGATCGTCGCCTCGTAGGGCGCGCCGCTCGCCGGCCGCACCCGCACCTTGAGGCCGATCACCGGGTCCTCGTTGACGGTGATCCCGGTGTCCCAGAGCGACAGGATCTCCGCCTCCGCCGCCACCCCCGTCGCCTGCAGCTCCTTGGCGGTGCTGACGCCGCTCAGATGGTCGAAGGCGCCGCAACCGAGCGCACCGGCGAGGCTGAGAGCGACGACCGCGGCGAGGAGCGGGCGCGAAAGCCGCCGGCGGCGCATCGAACGTCTTACCAGCCGAGCACGGTGACGAGGACGCCCACCGCGGCGATGGTGCCGCCGGCGGCGGCATCGCCGTAGCGGTCGAGGAACTTGAAGTTGAGCATGCGGGCGCCGGCTCGCGCCGGCAGGACGAGGGCGACCATCGTCGCCAGCGTCGCCGCCTCGTAGAGGAGGACGACGCCGGTGGCGCGGGCGGCGCCGAGCGGCGCGGCGGCGAAGATGATCGGCACCACGGCGACGCAGGGGTCGGCCGAGAAGAGGAGGAAGAGCGTCCAGACCGTCGTCCGCTCCGGCTCGTGGACGTGGTCGTAGTGGTCGTGGACGTGGCCGTGGAAGTGCGCGCCGGCGCTCCGGCGCAGGCCCCAGATGGCGTAGGCGAGGCCGAAGCCGATGAGGAGGATGCCGGCGAGCGCCTCCATCCGCTTGCCCACCGAATCGAGGACGCGCAAGCCGAAGAGGAGGCCGAGGAAGCCGAGGAGCGCCGAGGTGGTGACGTGGCCGAAGCCGCAGAGGAGGGTCACCCGCGCCGTCCGCCCCGCCGACCAGCCGCGGGCGCGCGCCACGGCGGCGAAGGGCGCCCAATGGTCGGGCGCCAGGGTATGGATCGCGGCGACGGAGACCGCCGCCGTCGCGAGAGCCCAGAACACCCCGCCGGTCAGCATCGCGGGGCGGCGGCCGGGAGGCGGCAGCGATCGGTCGTCATGCAAGGCACTATATAGCTCTAGAAGTTGAAGAGCGTCCATAGGCCGAACTCATCGTACTTGCCCTCGGCGCGGGCTACCGCCGAGCCGACCGTGCCGTTCGGCTCCGAGATCGTGCCCCCCTCGACCGTCTCGTGCTTGTAGGCGAGCGCGGCCTGAAAGTCCTTGTTGACCTTGATCTCGATGCCGGCGTTGGCGTAGCGGTCCTCGAGGCCGGGCTTCAGGTCCTGACTGGGCCTGGCGTCGTCGTAGCGGCCGAAGAGCGCCACCCTGGGAGCGAGCGCGAAAGAGACCCAGGCCGAGAGGCCGTTCGAGCGGTCGCTCGCCGCCGACGTGACGGTGTTCCAGTCGTTGGCCCGGAAGTACTCGCCGCCGAGCCGCAGCCGACTGCCGACATAGCCGATCGCGGCGTCCAGGCGCGTCGCGGTGTGGAGGGCCGGCAGCGCGGCGGTCTCCAGGCCGCGCTTCCCCGAGTAGCCGCCGAGCCCCACGTTCCAGCCCGGCGCCGGCTCGAAGCCGATGCGCCCCTCGAAGTCGACGCTCTTGCTGCGCGTCGGGTCGCTGTAGCCGCGGCCGTTCTCGGCCGAGAGCTGATAGCTCCACTTGGTGTCACCGCCGGTGCGGCCGACGAAGTGGGCGCCCCAGTCTGCCGAGACGCCGAAGCCGAGGCGGTCGAGCACCTCGTTCTCGACGTAGCGGTAGCCGTAGAGGCTCTCGGCATAGGGCACCCAGGCGGTGTCCGCCGAGCCGAGCTGGAGGATCGCCTGCGGGCTGAGCTTCGCCTGCACGAACGCCTTCTTGACGAAGAGGTCGTAGCGCTTGGCGCCCTTGTCGCCGATGTCGGAGGTGAAGCTCGCCGACCAGACGCTATCGAAGGAGTGGGTGACGCCGACGTAGAAGCGCTTGACGTCGGCGCCGACGCCGCTGTCGCTCGTCTTCGCCCCCGTGCCGTCGTCCCTGTTCTCCTTGCCGGTGAAGTCGGCGAAGACGCGGCCGGTGATCGTCGTCGCCTCCTGTGCCATCGCCGGCCGGCCGCCGCCGATCGACGCGGCGACCGACATCATCATCAGAATTGCCGCGAGCGCGGCCCTGCCCATCTCCTGGTTTCGCATCGTCACGTCTCCTCGCCCGCGATCCGCCCGATGAGAGCCACCGCGCGTCTGCCGGTGGAACCGCAGCCTAGGGACCGCGAGTGACGACGTCAGTCGAAATCCGGTGACAGGCGAACGGGCCGCTCGTCACCGGCGGCGCCTGGACGTCGAGCGGCCGTCGCGCCGGGGAGGCGGTGGCGCACCCTGGCAGTTGAGGAGGCTCCGATGCTGCGAGACGCGGGCAAGTGGCTCACCTACCGGCGCGAGAGCGCGCACCCCAGGCTCCGCCTGTTCTGCTTCCCCTTCGGCGGCGGCGGCGCCTCGGCCTACTCCGCCTGGCAGGCGGCGATGCCCGCCGGCGTCGAGGTCTGCCCGGTGCAGCCGCCGGGCCGCGAGAACCGGTTCGTCGAGCCGGCGATCACCCGCATGCCGGCGATGGTGGCGGCGGCGACCGAGGTCCTGGCGCCCTACCTCGATCTCCCCTTCGCGCTCTTCGGCCACAGCGTCGGCGCCATGACCGTCTTCGAGCTCGCCCGCGAGCTGCGCCGGCAGGGCATGAGCAGGCCGGAGTGGCTCTTCGTCTCCGGCCATCCGGCCGTCCACCTGCCGCGTCGCCGGCCGCTGGTGAGCGGCCTCGGCCGCCCGCAGTTCATCCGCTCGATGCGCGTCGACTTCGGCGTCGACCCGGCGCTCCTCGACAACCCGGACCTGATGGACATCGTCTACCCGACGCTGCGCGCCGACTACGAGCTCGTCGAGACCTACGCCTACCGCGACGAGCCGCCGCTCGACGTGCCGCTCACCGCCTTCGGCGGCACGGTCGACCCGGAGACCACCGAGCCCGAGCTCGAGGCCTGGCGGCGGCACAGCAGCGGACCCTTCCGCAGCCTCGTTCTCCCCGGCAACCACATGTTCGTCAACACCGCCCGCGCCGCCCTCGTCGCCGAGGTGGCGCAGGACCTCGCGCGGACCGCGCTCGTCTGAGGAGGGGCGGTTTAGGCGAGCCGCCGGCGGCGGGCGAGGAGAGCCGCGCCGAGGACGGCGAGCAGCGCCGCCGCCGACCCGGCGATGGCGAGCTGGCGGCGATGGATGAAGCCCCAGCTCCGCCCGCCGGGGGCGGGCACCAGGTCGCCATCGCCCAAGACGACGAAGCCGGCCCATGCCGAGGTGGGGATTTCCGGATTCTCGCGGCGGAGGTCGCGCTGCGCCGCGGCGAGAGCGGCCGAGTAGCTCATCCCCGCGGCGAGATGGCGGTAGAACCACTGGAAGAAGTTCCGCGCCTCGTCGTCCCGCTGCGGCCAGAGGCTCGCCACCACGACGCTCGCCTTCGCCTCGAAGAAGGCACGAGCGAGCGACAGGACTCCCTCGCCGCGCACCAGCTCACCGCGGGCGCTGCTGCAGGTCGAGAGCACGACGGCTTGCCCTGGGCGGAGCGGCAGCGCGGCGATCTCCGACGTCCGCAGCAGGCCGTCCTCGCTGGGAGATCCAGGGGACAGCCAGATGCCGGCGCTCTCGGGTTCGTGCTCGTCGGCCAGCGAGTGTGTGGCGAAGTGGAGAATGGCGAAGCGCTGCAGGCTCCTGCTCTCGGCCATCTTTTTGAAGGCGCTCTCCGAGACGTCGTCGCCGACGCGGCGATCACCGCCCAGCGAGTCGACGGCAGTGCGCGCCTCGCTGGCGGCAAACTGCAGCGCCTCGGCCGGCAGGTCGACGCCTTCGAGCCGCGTGCGCAGGGCGGCATCGGGAAGCGGCGGATTGGCGAGGGCGAGCACCGGCCGGCCACCGGGGAGCGCCTTCTCCTGGTGCCAGAGCTGCCAGAGGGTGGCGGAGGGCACCTCCGAGAGCAGGAAGCGCTCGCCGAGCGGTGGCCCTGCCGCCAGATGCAGAGCGGCGAAGGGGAGGCGGCTCAGGGCGTCGTCGGGGACGACGATCAGGTGGTCGATCGCCGCCGGCAGGCCGGCGAGGGCGGGCGCCACGAGCTGCCCGTAGAGGCCGGCGGCGAGCGCCCTCTCGCGGCTCGTGCCGGGCCCGGAGCCCGCGGCGGCCGCGAGGTACTCGTCGACCGCCGAGCGCATAGCCTGGCGACCCATCCCGCCGAGGCGGACCACACGGGGCGGCGCGTCGCGGGTGATGACGACGAGCCAGGAACCGCCACCGAAGTCCCCCGTCCAGTCGTTCCAGGGCGCGACCTGAAACGAGAGCAGGGCCTCGTTCGCGAGCAGGTGCGCGCGCACTTGAGAGAGGCTCGCGCGAGCCTTGGCGGGCGGTGCCGGGGGCACGGCGCGCTCGGCTTCCACCGCGCGTTGGTCTCGCCCGAGCGCGGCGAGGTCCTCCGTCGCCTCGCCGCGTTCGCTCGGAGAGAGAGAGGCGTCCCTTGCGCGGTCGGCGACGCGCTTGATCTCCTTCTCGAGCAGCGAAGCTCGATCGTCCAGCTCCTTCTCGGTCGCCGGGTTTGCGGGCGTTTTCTCGAGCGTCTCGAGCAGCGTCTGCGCGCGCAGGCGCTCGATGACATCGAACGCTCGCGAGAGGAGATCCGCGTCGTGCCCGGCCGCGGCCGCTAGGAGGTGTCCGGAAGACCAGTAGAACTCGTCCGACCAGGTCGAAAAGAACCTCGCCTGGCTGTTCCCGCCCTCCTGGCTGCCGCGAAGCGCCTCGATGTCGTGCAGCGCCGCCTCCGTCGCCGCCAGTGCCTCGCCGCGAGAACCGCTCCTCCAAGCAGCGCGCATCGCGCTCTCGCGCGCATAGATCGCCGCCCACGGATCGGAGCCGGCGAGCTTGATCGCTTGGTCCGCCGCCGCCTTCGCCGCCGCCGGATCGCTCGCGGCAAGATTGCGAGCGCGAGCGCCGAAACAGTAGCTGCGATTCATGTTGGCAATTTTCTGCCGCGGATCGAGGCAGGCGTCGAGATCCGCCTCGGCAGCGGCGCCGCCCAGCAACTCGGCAAGCACATCGTGCTCGGTGCTGGCATTGCTGGAATCGCGCACGGCCTCGGCAACGCGGAGCGCTCGCTCCATGGCAGCGACCGCCTCGGCACGTGCTTCCGCGCTCGGCAGCACGGCCAGCCTTTCGACCACAACGCGAGCGATCCCGTAGAGGGCGGTCGATGCCGCACTATTTTCGGGCTTGTGGCTCGCTAGATCATAGCTGCGCTTGTAAGCGGTCTTTGCCTCGTCGAAGAGACCGAGCTCGAGGGCGACGCTGCCGAGAGTCGCCTGGCAGTCCTGCTGAACCGCTTTCCCTCCGAGAAGCCCTGGGTACGCCGCCAGCTGCCGATCGACATTCTTCAGGAGAGCTTCGGCACGACGCAGCGCCTTGCCGGATCGGAGGTGCTGCTTCGCCTCCAGGATCTTCCGCTTCGCCACGCTGATCGTATCGGTCGCGGAGGCGGAAGCCGCGAGGGCGCGAGCGGTCTCCAGCTCGACTTCATCGAGAAACTTCTCGCCGTACAGCACGCGGATGAGACTCGTCCGCGCCACCAACTCGCCCGCACGATCCCCTCGCACGGCGAAGCCGGCAGCCGCCGATCGATAGCCCACCTCGTCGGTAACAGACGGCGAAGCGTCGGGCTCGAGCAGATGAGTGGTGCTGTAGGAGATCCAGGGATGGAGAGGAGCGCTGCCAGGAGCGTGCGCGGCGAGAGCCTGCATGCGGCGAACGATCTCCAGGCCCTTCGCGTCGTCCAGCGGATGATGCTGATCGGGCAGAGCCTCGAAACACGCTGCCGTCTCCCTGGCTTCGGGGCTCGCGGCGAACCTCTTCTCGCAGCTGGCTACGTCACCGGCCTGCGCCTGCCCAGCCGCGGCGAGGAGCAGGAGCAGGCCGGCGACGGCGGCATCTCCGGCGGCATTTGGCGTCACGTCATCAGGTTATCCCAATTGCGCAAGAACGGAATGGGGGCGCGTGTCCTGACTCGCGGCCCCCCAAAACTCTCCGCTAGGCGGGGGGTTTGCTTTCGGTCGGCGGCGGCGTCACGCACTGCGCGCCGAGCTGGCCGCCGAGCTGAACGGAGTACACGTCCTGGTCAGACGGGTCGTCTGGGCCCAGATCCTCGATTCCATCGAACATCGCGATCCTCCTCGTCGGTTGTGGTGGCGCTGGCCCACGGCCGCGCGTCAGCCGGTTTCAGCCCCTGAGATCGGGCTTCCGCTCGTTCGCTCTGTCGTCCACCTGAATCGCTGTCCCGCGCGGCACGGACCGCCGCTTCGGCCGAGTGACCTTGAAGCCGAGGTTCCAAAAGAGGCTGATGGCGTATCTCCTCGGCTTCGGCTGCGGCTTCGGCTTCGGCTCGTTCCGGACCGACACCATCTCGACGGACCGCGGGGCGGCCGGGCGCTGCGGGTCGACTGCCTCGTCGCAGTTCTCTTTCTTGTGTACAAAATCGAGCATACCGCCTTCCTTTCTGTCTCCGGCCCTGAGGAGTCCCAGGACGATCCCGGGTCTGTGATCAAGAACGAACGAAAGGTGGGTATTCCCTCAACTGGCGCGCGAGGGGCGCGAAATGTTTCAGTGCAGGGTGAGATTTCTTACGGAGTAGGCCGTGCGGTGGCCGTCGGAAGAGGTGGCCGTCACCAGCAGGTGGAGCTTGGTCTGCGGCGGATAGATGGCCAGCTCGTCCGGGAGAATGCTCGCCTTCAGCACGGTGAGCCTGTGCCACTCGGCGACGACGTCTCCGGTCGCCGTGGTGACGACCACGTCGTAGGTGGCGCCCGGCGTCTCCTGCCAGCTCACGATGGCGTTCTCGCGATCGAGGGCCGGCGCCGCCGCGCTCACGGCGCTGTGCCCGCCGCCGCGCGGAACAGACGCCGGGCCGCCGAGCATCATCTCCACGATGAGCGCCGCCGCCGCGGCCGCCGACGCGCCCCAGACCGCGAAGCGGGCACGGCGGGACCGCCGCCGCATCTCCGGTGCCGTCATCGGCTGGTCGGCGACGGTGTCCAGGCCGACGGCCGTGGCGAGGCGCCAGTCCTCGACGCAGGACGGGCAGCCGGCGAGGTGATCGATCACGGCGCGGAGCTCCGCCGGCGGCAGCTCGCCGGCGGCGGCGGCCCAGATCGACGCCGACGGCGGGCAGGTGGCGGGCGCCGGCGCGGCGCCCGGCGCGGTGAATGCCCGCCGCAGCTCGGCGAGCGTTCGGCTGTCGTCGCTCTCGTCCGTCATCTCGTCACCCCCGAGGACTTCAGGCAGCCGCGCAGGTCGGCGAGGCCTCGATAGACGAGGTTCTCGAGCCGCTTGACGCTCCAGCCGAGGAGCCGCGCCGCCTCCGGCACGCTGTGCCCCATCAGATGCAGGGTTACCGCCAACCGGCGCGGCCGCACCAGGCGGCCGAGGCAGCCCTGGATGACGGCGCCCAGCTCGCGACCGGCCGCCGCCCGTTCGGGGTCCGGCGCCTCGACCGTCCGCTCGCCCAGCGCACCGCTCTCCTCCAAGGGCACCTCCCGCCTGCGCCGCAGCCGGCGTATCTCGTCGACCAGGGCGCTGTAGGCCGCCTTCCGCAGATAGAACGAAGAGAACTCCGCCGTTCCCTCGCTCCGGCGGTGCACCTCGATCACCCGCATGAGGGCGACCTGGACCAGATCCTCGGCGCGGTCGGCGAGCCAGGAGGGGCAGATGCGGCGAACGGCGGAGGCGAGATCGGCGCGCAGCGCGGCCAGATCGCTCGCGCCGAGAGAAGAACCGGGAATGGGTTGCTCCACGGGACCGGGCGTCTCCAGGGAGCTCGAGGGAGCTCCACGAGAGCGTTTGCGTCAATGATTTGGAGAATCGAGCCTACCATGGAAGGAGGCGGGCCACCGGACCTTCCGCCTCGGCGACGCCGGGCGCCCGGCCCGCCGCCCTACTGCCGCGCCGCCGCCGGCCCTTCGACGAGCCGGAGGGCCGGCCGGCCGAGCTCGATGCCGCGCTCTGCGAGCGCCGCGAGGAGCGCCAGGTTTACCGCCTGCTGGCGGTCCATGTAGGTGGCGAAATCCGCCGTCAGCACGACGTAGGTGGCCTCGAAGTCGAGCGTCGCGGCGCCGAGGGTCTTGAGGTGCGCGCGCTCGAAGCGCACCGTCGGCAGCGCCTCGACGATCTGCCGCACCAGCGCCGGGATCTCCGCCGCCGCCGCGGCGGGGGTGTCGAGGGCGACGCCGAAGGCGAGCGTCACCCGCCGCTCGGCCATGCGCTGAAAGTTGTGGATGCGGCTCTTCAGCAGTTCGCCGTTGGCGCAGACGACCTGTTCGCCGGTGGGGCTGCGCAGCCGCGTGGTCTTGAGGCCGATGCTCTCGACGACGCCCGAGACGTCGCCGGCGGTGATCGAGTCGCCGAGGACGAACGGCTTGTCGATGACGATCGAGAGCGAGGCGAAGAGGTCTCCCAGGATGTTCTGCACGGCGAGCGCGACGGCGACGCCGCCGACGCCCAGGCCGGTCACCAGCGCGGTGACGTTGACCCCCAGATTGTCGAGCGCGAGGAGGAGGAGGAGCGACCAGAGGGCGAGCTTGCCGGCGAAGCGCAGCACCCACACCGTCGTCGCCGCCGCGGCGTCGGTCGGCAGCCGCCGGCGGCGGTAGCCGGCGACCCAGACGTCGATCCCGATCGACAGCCAGAAGGCGAGCTGCAGGAGGATGGCGACGATCGCCGCCGAGCGCAGCAGGTGCTGGCTGATCGGGAAGGCGTCGAGGGCCAGGCTCCCCAGGTAGAGGGCGGGGAAGAAGAGCAGCAGCGAGCGCGTCTGCCGCAGCAGGTCGACGCCGAAATCCTCGACCCCGAGGCCGCTGGCGCCGGCTCCGGCCATGCGGGCCACCCGGCCGAGCACGACGCGTTTCAAGACCAGCGCGGCAAGGAAGGCCGCCGCGGCGATGGCGGCGGCGAGCAGCCAGTGGCCGATCGCCTCGCCGAGGAAGGTCGCGGCGAGGAGCCTGGCGAGCGGCATGACCGTCATCAGGGCCGTCGTTCCTCGCTGGGGTGGGCGTCGGAGCGGGAAGGGGGAGCGAGCGGGTGCAGCGACTTGCGCGCTGAAGCGATAGAATGCTATCACTCCCTTCGCCCCGGCCGATCCCGCCGCCCATTCGACCACGAGCCATCGAGGCCGCTCCCCAGCCACGGCAACCTTGCCAAGGAAAACCAATGGCGTCGCACAAGATCAGCTTCACCGACCAGGTCAACCGCAACTTCGATCGCGCCGCCTCCTTCACCGGCCACGACGATCGGCTGCTCACCCTCATCAAGAACTGCAACGGCGTCTATCACCTCACCTTCCCGCTGCGCCGCGACAACGGCTCGATCGAGGTGATCCACGCCTGGCGGGCCGAGCACAGCCATCACAAGATGCCGACCAAGGGCGGCATCCGCTACAGCCTCTCGGTCAACGAGGACGAGGTGGTGGCGCTCGCCGCGCTGATGACCTACAAGTGCGCCGTCGTCGACGTGCCGTTCGGCGGCGCCAAGGGCGGCATCCGCATCAACAGCAAGTCCTACTCGGTCGACGAGCTGGAGCGCATCACCCGCCGCTACACCTTCGAGCTCTATAAGAAGAGCTTCATCGGACCGGGCATCGACGTGCCGGCCCCCGACTTCGGCACCGGCCCGCGCGAGATGGCGTGGATCGCCGACACCTACGTCTCGCTCGCCGCCGACAAGCTCGAGGCGCTCGGCTGCGTCACCGGCAAGCCGATCGCGCAGGGCGGCATCCGCGGGCGCTCGGAGGCGACCGGCCGCGGCCTCGCCTTCGCCACTCGCGAGGCGTGCAGCGTCGCCGAGGACATGAAGGCGATCGGCCTGCAGCCGGGCATCGCCAACCAGCGCATCATCGTGCAGGGCCTCGGCAACGTCGGCCACAACGCGGCGCGCTTCCTCGAGGAGCTGGGCGGCGTGCTGGTCGGGCTGATCGAGGCCGAGGGGGCGATCTACGACCCCAAGGGCCTGCAGCTCGCCAAGGTCTGGGAGCACCGCCAGAAGACGGGGAGCCTGCTCGACTTCCCCGGCGCCGAGAACGTCGACCGCCACGCGGCGCTCGAGCTCGACTGCGACATCCTGGTGCCGGCGGCGCTCGAGAGCCAGATCACCGAGGAGAACGCGGCGCGGATCAAGGCGCGGATGATCGTCGAGGGCGCCAACGGGCCGACGACGAGCGAGGCCTCGGAGATGCTCCACAAGCGGGGCGTGCTCATCCTCCCCGACCACTACGTCAACGCCGGCGGCGTCCTCGTCTCCTACTTCGAGTGGCTGAAGAACCTCTCGCACGTGCGCCTCGGCCGCATGGAGAAGCGCTTCGAGGAGAGCGCCTTCCGGCGCATCCTGTCGTCGGTCGAGGGGATGACCGGCAAGCACCTCTCCGCCGAGGAGATCGCCTCGGTGACCCGCGGCGCCGACGAGCAGGATCTCGTCAACTCGGGCCTCGAGGACACCATGGTCACCGCCTACCACCACCTGCGCGAGATCAAGCTCCGCTACGCCGGCGAGATCGACCTCCGCACCGCCGCCTTCATCGACGCCATCGACAAGATCGCCCTCTGCTACGCGGACCTCGGCATCTTCCCCTAGCCGCCGCGCGCTGCGGGCGCACCGCCGCGAAGGGTTGACCTGCCGCAACCCTTTCGCTACGCTTCGTGAGCCTCTGCTGGGAGGTCGTTCAATGGTAGGACATGCGGCTCTGGACCGCAGAATCGGGGTTCGAGTCCCTGCCTCCCAGCCAATCTATAGCGCCCGCCGTTAAAAAACCTCTCTCCTCCCTCGGTCCCCGAGCGCCCTCGTTTTCGGCGCGGATGCGGACGCGCCGTCCTCTCACCTTCGGCATCAATCTGCGCCGTCGCACGACCAGCACGCCGGGCTCGGGTGACGCGGGCATCCAGCCAGCCGGCTAGATGCTGATGCTGTACTTCGCCGAGCCGCCGACCGGGAGCTTCAAGGTCTGCAGGGCGAGCGGGATGGTGCCGTCGACAGTCGAGGTGGCGAGGAAGACGGTGCCGCTGACGTTGTAGTCGATCAGGCCGGGGGTCTCGTTGAGGATGGTGACGGTGACGGTGTGGGGGCCGGGGGCGGGGAAGGTGCCCTGGGCTCCCTCGATGAGGCAGGTGCCGATGCAGCCGCCGATGCTCGACCAGTCGCTGCGGCCGATCTCCCGGCCGTCGAAGGAGACGGAGGCGGCGAGCAGGCTGCCGGTGCTGAAGGTATCGAGGAGCACGTTCACCGCGAGCTGACTCTGCGGAGCCGTCGGATTGGACTTGGAGCTGCTCCCACAGGCGAGGAGGACGAGGAGCGGGAGGGCGGCGGCGCAGCGGACGATTTTCATCGGGATCCCCCTTCCAGAGCGGGCCGGCGGGGCCGTCGAAGCCCCGCGCCGCCCCGAGTTGCAGATCTCTAGAGTACGCCGAAACGGCAGGGAGGGCTCGGGCGGCTGGAGCGCTGCGGCCGCGAGCCGTTTCAGCCGGCGTGCTGGGGCCGGTTCCAGGCGCGGCGGAGATAGGTGGTGAGCTCGCGGAAGATGCTCCCCCGGACCTGCTTCTCGCGCAGCGAGCGCAGCGCGAGGAGGAGGACGGCGAGCCCCTCCTCGTGCATCCCCCAGCCCGCGAGCGAGCTGTGGATCTGCCCGACGATGTCGAGCGTCTCGTCGAGGCGGCCCTGGGCGGCGAAATTCTCCGCCAGGTCGATCATCATCAGGACGTACTCCTGATGGAGGCCGTAGCGGAGCAGCTCCTCGGCCGTGCCGGTGAGGATCGCCTCGGCCTCGGCGAGCCGCCCCATGCCGCGGTGGATCTTGGCCTCGAGCCAGAGGCGGCGGATCTGGGCGGCGCGGTCTCCGAAGCGGTGATAGAGCCAGCGGGACTTCTGCAGCAGCTCCTGCGCCTCTTCCGGTCGGCCGAGATCGCAGAGGAAAAACGCCGAGGTATGCCGGATGGAGAGCTCTAGCCGGGGCTCGCGGTGACCGTCGATCAGGGCGTGGGCGTCGCGCAGCAGGGCGACGCCGCGCTCGGGATCGACGTAGCCGATCGCCAGCGCCTCCTGGATGTTGACGCGGCCGATCATGTGCCGATCGCGCACCCTCTCGTAGATGGCGCGAGCCTTGGCGAGAACAGCGACAGCCTTGTCGAAGCGACCGAGATCGGTCAGTAGCGAGGCGGTGAGCGAATAGATGTGCGCCAGCTCGAGCCGATCGCAATCGTCTTGCTCGAGGAGGATGCGCTCCGCCAGCGCGAGCGAGCCGGCGGCGGCCTCAAAGTCGGCTGCCAGGCGCTGAGCGTTGCCGAGCGCGGCGAGAGCGGCGGTCCTGATCTCCAGGATCGTGGGCTCTCCGTAGCTGGCCCCGTCGAGCTTCTCGGCGACAGCGAGAGCGAGGCGAGCCAACTCCACAGCGTCGATCGGCTCGTCGCGTGCCCGCTCCTTGGAAACCTCGAGGAGCCGCTCGTACAGACCATAAGTGAGGTAACTGGGGTCGTTGTTGATGCGGAGCTGGCGCTGCCGGGGGGAGAGACGCTCGAGATAGGCCCACTGCTCGCGGGCTCGCAGCCGCTCCGACCGCGGCTCGCTCGGCCACGCTGATCTCGTGCTCATCAATCGCCAGAAGACGGCGTCGTACTCGGCCGGCGGCTCCTCGTGAGCAAAAACGTCGCTCGCGAGCTGTCGGCAGATCCGGCAACCGGACAGCAGATGCCGCAGGATCCGGTTGCGGTCCTCGCTACCCATGGAATTGTCGAAAAAACTCCGAAGCTCGCCCCGCATCACGTGCATGGCACCCTCCGAAGGGGCTGTCGCGAATCCAGCGCGGATTCTACAACCTTGCGAAGGTACGGAGAAGGGCTGAGCTCGGAAGACGCAAGCCTCCCCAGGGAGGGTCACTGTCCTCCCAGCCCCGAAGTCCTGATTCGAGAAGGGTCAGGAAGCGCCGTTGGGATCGAATCCGCCTCGGCTGTCGTCCAAGGGCGAGCTGCAACCGAACACTGAATTGGCGCTCGTTGCCTGGCAGCTGCCGTTCGAGCTGTCCGAAGCCCCGCTCGCTTTCAGACCCAACACATGGAGAATTCGGTTCAAGAAGAGCCCGACCGGAGAGGCGCTCGCTGGAGCGACATGCCGAGAACCCCGCGCAGGCTGCGCGCTCAAGGGAGCCAAGCCAAGGCTGACCACCAACACCGCGACGAAGATCACTCGACGGCTAGAGGGGCGCATGAGCGTCACCTTTCCGAGGATCGCGACCGGCTCTCAGATCCGATCAGTCTCCCCCTGGGTTTTCTGGATCTTCGTCTGCCAGCACCCGTCGGATTCATGCAACCGGAGGTATACAGAGGCCTGTGCGGCGCGGCTGCCAGGCGCTCGCCTCGGCTCGCTAGCCCGCCGGCAGGAGGTGTCCGCGCCCGGCGCGGAGACGCATCCACACCGCGCTGCCCTCGACCGGCGCGCTGCCCGGAGGCAGGTGGGCGAGGAGCTCTTCTCCGTCGGCGAGGCGCAGGACGGTGCGGTCGTAGGCGCCGAGACCGCGCGCGGCGACGACGGCCGCTCGGACGCCGGGCCCGGCGGCGCTCGCCGCGTCGAGCCCGTCGGGCGCCGCGATCTGCAGATCCTCGGGCCGCACGAGGAGCGTCCCCCGGCGCTGGGCGGAAGCGGCGGGCAGCTCGACCGTCCCCAGCGGTGTCGCGAGACGCAGCATGCCGCCCGCCGCGCCCACCACCTCCGCCGCCAGCAGGTTCGCCTCGCCGAGGAAGCCGGCGACGAAGGCGTCGGCCGGACGGCGGTAGAGGTCGAGCGGCGACCCCTGCTGCCCGATACGGCCGCGGTCGAGGACGACGAGATGATCGGCGAGGAGCATCGCCTCCTCCTGATCGTGGGTGACGTAGAAGACCGTCGTCGCCAGGCGGCCGAGGAGGGCCGCGAGCTCGGCGCGGACGGTTCGGCGCAGGCGCGCGTCGAGCGCCGAGAGCGGCTCGTCGAGGAGGAGGAGGGCCGGGCGCGGCGCGATCGCCCGCGCCACCGCCACCCGTTGCTGCTCGCCGCCGGAGAGCGCCGTCGGCCGGCGATCGAGGAGCGGCTCGATGGCGAGGAGCTGTGCCGCGTCGCGCACCCGCCGCGCCACCTCCGCCGCCGGATCGCCAGCTCCCGCGCCGCCGGCGAGGGCGCGCCGGCCGCGCGCGCTGCGCAGGCCGAAGGCGAGGTTCTCGGCGACGGTGAGGTGCGGGAAGAGGGCGTAGGACTGGAAGACGACGCCGACGTCGCGCCGCTCGGTGGGCGTCGCCGCGACGTCGCGCCCGTCGAAGAGCACCGCGCCGCGCGCCGGCGCGAGGAGGCCGGCGAGGATGCCGAGGAGGGTCGACTTCCCCGAGCCCGAGGGGCCGATCACCACCGTGATCTGGCCTTCCGGGAGCGCCAGCGAGACGCCGTCGAGGACCGGCGCGCGATCGTAGGAGAAGGCGATCTCCCGCAGCTCGACCCTCATCGCGCGCCACCCGCGATCCGGCAGCGGAGGAAGGCTCGCCACGACATCGGGCGCTAGGCCTGGAGCCCGCGGTGGAAGGCATCGCCGCCGAGGGCCTGGATGGCCCATAGCGCCGGCGCCACCGGCAGCAGGAAAACGATCGTCGCCGCGGCGGCGACCGGGAAGGAGTTGGTGGTGTAGGTCGCGTAGAGCGCCGCCGGAAAGGTCTGCAGCAGCGGCGTCGCGAGGAGGAACGAGGCGTTGAACTCGCCCCAGGAGACGGCGAAAACGAGGAGCGCCGAGAGCACCAGGGCGGGCCGGAGGAGCGGCACGACGATCCGCCGCGCCACCTCTCGCGGCGGCGCGCCGAGGGTCCGCGCCGCGGCCTCGAGAGCGCCCAGGTCGGGCTCGCGCCCCGCCGCGGAGTTGCCGACCGTCTTCACCACCAGCGGCACGCTGTAGGCGAGGTGGCCGGCGGCGAGGAGGACGAAGCGCGGCAGGCCGCCGGCCGTCTCGATGAGGGCGACGGCGAGGGCGATGCCGGGGATGGCGAGCGGCGTCAGGGCGGCCGCCTCGAGGGCCCGCGAGCCGCGGAAGGGGCGGCGGCGGAAGGCGTAGGCGGCGGGCGCGCCGAGGGCGAGGGCGAGCGGCACCACCACCGCCACCAGCTCCGCCGAATGGACCAGCGCGCCGCCCCAGATCGCCAGCACGTAGCGGAAGAGCGCTCCGCTCCCCACCACCGCGGCGCCCTCGGAGCGCTGCCCGTACCACTCGGAATGCCAGAAGGCGCCGGTCACCATCACCGCGAGCGGAAAGGCCAGCGCGAGGGCCGCCGCGGCGGTCGCCGCGATGCCCGCCCGGCGCGGCCAGCCGCCGCGGTGCCCGGCCGCGCTCACTCGGTGCCGCCTCCCAGCAGGCGATCGGCGGCGAGGGTGAGCACGGCGAGGGCGATGCAGAGCGCGCCGGCGACGGCGTCGTCGAGGAATCCCACCAGCTCGGTGTAGACCTCGAGCGGGGCCACGGTGAAGCGGCGGGCGAGGAGGAGAGCGACGCCGAAGGAGCCCATCGAGGCCGAGAAGGTGACCGCGACGGTGGCGCGAAGGGCGGGCGCGAGGAGCGGCAGGGCGATCTTCCGAAGGCGCTCGAGCGGCTCGGCGCCGAGGGTGCGCGCCGCCTGCATGAGCTCCCAGGGGAAGCGGTGGAAGGACGATTCGAGCGTCACCACCGCCCGCGGCACCTCGAAGTAGAGATAGGCGAGGAAGAGGCCGGCGACCGTGTAGGCCGAGCCGGCGAAGAGCGCGCGGCCGGTGACCCACTGGGCGAGCTGCGGCAGGGCGCCGACGCGGCCGAGGACGACGACCATGAGGAAGCCGACGAGGACGCCCGAAAAGGTGAGCGGCAGGGTGATCGCGGCGCGCAGCAGGCGCGCGCCGGCGAAGCGCTGGCGGGCGAGGGTCCAGGCGGGGAGGATCGAGAGGGCCACGGCGGCGAGCGCCGCCGCGGCCGAGAGCGCCAGCGAATTGACCAGCGACGTGCGGTAGCGGCCAGCGCCGAGGACCGCCGCGAGGGCGGCCGGCGAGCGGAGAGCGGCGGCGGCGAGACGGACGAGCGGCCAGGCGACGAGCGCGGCGAGGAAGAGCGCCAGCGGCAGCGCGAGGAGCGCTCCCGAGGCTCCGGCTCTCCTCACCCCGCCGCCGGTTCGGCCGGCCGCTCCGCCCGCGCTACCGCCCACTGCCGCGGATCTCGTCCACCCAGGCTTTCTTCAGGGCGTCGGCGGCCCCCGCCATCTTCGCGAGATCGAGCGAGCGGGCCCGCGCATACTCGCTCTCGGGGAGGAACCTGGCGGCGATCGCGGCGGGCAGCGTGCCGGCGACGACGGGCTTGAAGTAGGCCTTGGCAAACTCCGCCTGCGCAGGCTTGGTCAGCAGCCAGTCGAAGTAGCGCTCGGTCTCCTCCCGGTGCGGCGCTCCCTTCGCCATCCCCATCACCAGCGGCATGGTGAAGGTTCCCTCCCGCGGGATCACCACCTCGACCGGCCCACCGTCGACGTGGCGCATCTTGTAACCGTTGCCGTCGGCGTTGATCCAGATCGGGATCTCGCCGCGGAGGACGGCGTTGTAGACCGACTCGCGCGGATAGGAGGAGACGTTGGCGTCGAGCTTCTTGAGGTAGGCGAGGCCGGGCTTGAAATTGGTCTCGCTGCCCCCCATCAGCTGGTTGAGGCCGTAGATCAGCGTGTACGAGGTGCCGCCCCAGCTCGGATCGTCGTAGGCGATCTTCCCCTTGTAGATCGGCTTCAGCAGATCCTGCCACGAGCGCGGCACCGGCGCGCCGCCGAGCGCCTTGGTATTGACGACGAGGGCGATGGCGCTGGTGTGGACGGTCCACCAGAGGCCGCCGGGATCCTTGAGATCAGCCGGGATCAGCTCCCAGCCCTTCGGTTTGTAGGGCTGGTGGAGCCCCTTCTCCGCCGCCTGGAAGCCGATGGCGCCGGAGTAGTAGGCGCAGTCGGCGACGGGGTGGTCCCTCTCCTTCTCGAGCGCCGCGAGGGCGATCGACGAGCCCTTGGGGTCGGGCGGCACGGTGACGCCGGCGACCTGCTTGTAGAGGGCGGTGACGCCGCCCCAGTTGGCGTAGTTGGGGATGCAGTCGTACTGGATGACGACCTTCTCCGCGGCGGCCGCGGGAGCGACCGCGGCCACCAGCGAGAGAAGGGCGACGGCAGCCGTCCGAGCGGCACGGGCGAGCCTGAACGATTTCGCTGAGCGATGCACGGTGTCTCCTAGAAGCTGTCGTGGAGAACGAGGTTGTAGCTCTTGTCGATGAAGGTGTCGGGGCCGTGCTCGGGCTCGCTCTTCCACCAGTCGTACTCGACGATCAGATCGAGCTTGTCGCGCAGGGTGACCACCGCGCCGGGCACCAGCTCGACCTCGGTCGCCTTGAGGTCGGTGTAGTCGACCTGGCTGTAGTTGACGCGCAGGTTGAGGCGCGGCAGCGCCTGCCAGCGGACGCCGGCGAGGAGGTAGGTGCCGTCGAGGTAGCCGAGGCGGAGGTCGGGGGTCAGCTCGGGCTTGATGCCGTTCTGCTTCAGCAGCTCGACGTAAGCGATCGCGGGGCCCCAGGTGAGGGTGCCGTCGACGGCGGCCTGCGCCAGCGAGAAGCTCGGCGTCGCGGCGCCGCCGGTGCGCTCGATGCGGCCGGAGAGACCGGAGAGACCGAGGGCGAACGAGCGGCCGGCGCCCAGCGACCAGGTGGGGACGAGGCGGGCGGTCACCGTGTCACGCTGCATCGCGGTGGGGTCGCTCTCGACGTCGCGGCCGGGGAGCGAGCCGGCGACGTGGTCGTTGTTGGCGAAGTATTGGGCGGAGTAGTCGAGCCCGAAGCGCGGGGTGACGGCGCGCTTGCCGACCAGCTCGACCCCGTAGTCCGGGTTGAGCTTCAGGCCGTTGAAGTACTGCACGTTGCCGAAGAACGAGTCGTCCCAGAGGACGCCGACCTTGCGGTAGAACTTGCCGGCGTGGACATCGCCCACCGGCGTCTTCGCCCACACGTACGCCTCCTGGAACCAGACGTCGGAGACGAAGTACGAGCGCAGCTTGGAGTCGCGGGCGCGCGTCTGCACGTGGAGACCGTAGCTCTTGTCGGTCGACGCGGCATCGATGTTCAACAGGAAGGCGTAGATCTCGAACTTCTGGTCGGCGCCCTTCAGATCGGGCAGGTATTCGAAGAGATAGATGCCGCCGGAGAGGTCGAAGGTACCGGCCGGGGCGCGCACGGAGAGGGCGGGCGCCGGCTCGTCGGCGCGGGCGGCGAGCGCCGAGAGGGCGAGCAGGATCGACAGCAGGCCGGCGGCGCCTGGAAGGGGCGAGACGCGGGACGGACGGAGCAAGGCAAACCTCCTCGGCGGAGCCGGAGGCATCCGCGCGGAACCAGCTTTCGATGACGACGGCGAGGTCAGCGGGCGAGCGCGCCGGCTGGCGGCGGCCCGCGCGTCGCGCGGCTGGCGGCGAGGAGGAGCGACGAGATGCGGCTTCGCCGGGTGGCCCAGCCGCTGGCGAGCGGCGCCACCGGCAACAGGCGGAGGATCCAGCGCCGGAGGTCCGCCGGCAGCTCGCCGCCGAGGAGCGCCGCGAGATCGCCCGGCGCGTCGAGATCGGCGAGCGGCGACAGAACGGCGGCGTGCGCGTCGCGGGCGCGCAGCTCGGCGAAGACGCTCGCACGGCACCAGGCGATGCCGGCGAGGAGATCGGAGCTGGCCGGCTTGCAGCCGAGGAGGTAGACGCCGCCGTCGGGCGACGGGCCGAGGACGGTGCGGTGTCTCGCCAGGAGGTCGAAGGCGCGCGCCAGCAACGCCGCGCCGAGCTGCGGCACGTCGCCCGGCACCGCGACGATCTCTTCGTAGCCGCGGGCGAGCGCGTCGGCGAAGGCGTTCTCCAGCCGCTCGCCGAAGCTGCCGCCGCGCTGGGGGAGGGAGGGCAGGCCGGGCGCCGGCGCCGCGCCGACCACCAGGAGATCGACGCCGGAGAGCTCGGCGACCGCCGCGACGACGCGGCGTCGCGCGTAGCCGAGCAACAGGCCCGCCCGCCCCAGCCGCTTGGCGCGCACCTCCATCGCCGTGGAGACGGCGAAGAGGAGGACGCAGCGGCGGTTCGCGGATCGATCCATCGAGCTCGGGCTTTGCACGCGGAGCTTAGTACGAGTCAGCCTGCCGGCGCGGATCGACGGCGACCGGCGGCGCTCGGCGATGGAACGCGATCGCTGCGACGGGCTGTGCTAGCGTTCGGGCGTTCGGACGCCTGAACGTCCGGGCATCCACCCCTATGTCGACACCCTCGCCCGCTCCAGACGCTCCGGCCCATGCGGCGCAGCCGCTGGTCAGCGTCATCATGGGGAGCCGCTCCGACTGGGAGACGATGCGCCATGCCGCCGAGATGCTCGCCCGCTTCGCGGTGCCGCACGAGAGCCTCGTCGTCTCCGCCCACCGCACCCCGGAGTGGATGCGCGAGTTCGCCACCACGGCGGCCGGCCGCGGCATCGAGGTGGTGATCGCCGGCGCCGGCGGCGCCGCCCACCTGCCGGGTATGGTCGCCGCGCAGACCCTCCTGCCGGTGCTCGGCGTGCCGGTCGAGAGCCAGGCGCTCAAGGGGATGGACTCGCTCCTCTCGATCGTCCAGATGCCCTCCGGCGTGCCGGTGGGGACGCTCGCCATCGGCCGCGCCGGCGCCGCCAACGCCGCCCTCCTCGCCATCCGCATCCTCGCCATCGCCCGTCCCGAGCTGGCGCGGCGCCTCGCCGACTTCGCCGCCGAGCAGGCGCGGGCGGTGCGCGCCGAGACCCTGGCGTGAGCGCCCGCCGCGCCGCGGCCGTCCTCCCCGGCGCCACGATCGGGGTCCTCGGCAGCGGCCAGCTGGGGCGGATGTTCGCCATCGCCGCGCGGCGGATGGGCTACCGCGTCCACACCCTCTCTCCCGACACCGACACGCCGACCGGCCAGGTCGCCGACCGCGAGGTGACCGCCGACTACGACGACCTCGACGCCGTGCGCGCCTTCGCCCGCGGCGTCGACGTCGTCACTTTCGAGTTCGAGAACGTCCCCGCGGCGACCGCCGAGGCGGCGGCCGAGGCGGCGCCGGTGCGCCCCGGCGGCGCGGTCCTGCACACCACGCAGAACCGGCTGCGCGAGAAGAGCTTTCTCGCCGGCGCCGGCTTTCCCGTCACCCCTTTCGCCGCCGTCCGCGGCGACGGCGATCTGGCGGCGGCGATCGCGGCGATCGGCCTCCCCGCCGTCCTCAAGACCGCCGGCTGGGGCTACGACGGCAAGGGGCAGACGGTGATCCGCACCGCCGCCGAGGCGCCGGCGGCCTTCCATTCGCTGGGCACCGGCGAGGCCATTCTCGAGGCCTTCGTCGACTTCGAGCGCGAGGTCTCGGTGGTGGCGGCGCGCGGGCCCCACGGCGAGGCCGCCGAGTTCGCGCCGATCGAGAACCGCCATCGCCATCACATCCTCGACCTCTCGATCGCCCCCGCCGAGCTGGCGCCAGCGCTCGCTCGCGAGGCGGCGGAGATCGCCCGCGGCATCCTCTCGGCGCTCGACGTCGTCGGCGTCCTCTGCGTCGAGCTCTTCGTCACCCGCGACGGCCGGCTGCTGGTCAACGAGCTGGCGCCGCGCCCCCACAACTCGGGCCACCTGACTTTCGACGCCGCGGTGACCAGCCAGTTCGAGCAGCAGCTCCGCGCCGTCTGCGGCCTGCCGCTCGGCGCCATCGACCTCCTCCGCCCGGCGGCGATGGCGAACCTCCTGGGCGACCTCTGGGAGGGGGGCGAGCCCGACTGGGCGGCGGCGCTGGCGTACCCCGAGGTCAAGCTGCATCTCTATGGCAAGGCGGCACCGCGGCCCGGCCGCAAGATGGGGCACCTGACCGCCCTCGCCGCCGACCGCGAAACGGCCATGGCGCGCGCGCTGGCGGCGCGCCGGGCGCTCGGCGGCCCGGCCGACCGCGGCACGCCGGAGGAGCGCAGATGAGCACGCCGAGCCACCGACCGCCGATCTCCATCTTCCAGAAACCGATCTGGATGCTCCTTCTGGTCGCCGGCGCCCTGCCGATGGCCGCCGGCGCCCTGCAGCCTGCGACGGCCGAGGCACTGGCGCCTGTGCGCTGGACGGCGCTAGGTCCCAACGGCGGCACCGTCCTCTCCCTCGCCGTCGCCCCCGGCGCAACGCCCGCGGTCTATGCCGCGACCGCCTCGGGAGTCGACGAGAGCGCCGACGGCGGCAGCAGCTGGCGGCACCTCGATGGCGGCCTGGGTGGACGCTACGTGGCGGTCCTCGCGGTCGATCCGAGCGACGCCCGCATCCTTTACGCAGGCACCGGCGGCAGCGGCCTCTGGAAGAGCGAGGACGGCGGCGCCACCTGGCGGCCGCGGCCGATCGCTCCCGGCGTCGCCGACATACGGGCCCTGACGGTCGACGCGCGAAATCCGCAGACCGTCTTCGCCGCCGCGACGGCGACCTTCCCGCCGTCGGTCGGCGGCCTCTTCAAGAGCACCGACCGCGGCGACACCTGGCACGACGTGGCAGGGAGCAGCCCGTGGCGCGGCTCGGTGAGCAGCATCGCCGTCGACCCGGCCAGCTCTTCGATCGTCTATGCCGCGGCCTTCGGCGTCCTGCGCAGCAGCGATGGCGGCGAGACCTGGACCGCTCTGCCTGGCGCGCCGAATTTCGCCCTGCAGGTCGTGCTCGATCCGCGGCGGCCGGGGACGATCCTCGTCGGCTCGACCTCCGGCCTCGAGATCTCCGCCGGCAACGCCTTCGCCCGCAGCACCGACGGCGGCGCCACCTGGGCCTCCATCACCCCTCCAGGGTCCACCGCCATCATCGGCCTGCCGCTGGCGCTCGCCGCCGACGGCACGCTCTACACCGCCGGTTTCCGCAGCGCCGACGACGGCGCCACCTGGACGCCGACCGCGCCGCTCGCGGCGCGGACGACGGCGATCGCCACCGCTCCCGACGCCCCGGGCACGCTCTACGCCGCGAGCGTCGACCGCGGCGTCTTCCGCAGCGGCGACGGCGCCCGCTCGTGGCAGGGCGCCAGCCGCGGCCTCCGCGCCGCCGGCATCGGCGCGGTCGCCGCCGTGGCGGCGGGGCGCGCGGCGGCCGACCTCTACGTCGAGGTCCCTCTCGTCGGTCTGCTCCGCGAGCACCGCTCGACCGCCGCCGCCTGGGTGCCGCTCCTCGCGTTCGATAGGCCGTCCTTCATCGCCGCCGCTCCCGGCCGCCCGTCGACGCTCTACACCTCGAGCTTCGACGACGACACCGGCAGCCGGCTGCTGCGGAGCGCCGACGGCGGCGCCACCTGGAGGTCCCTGCCGGTGCCGGAGAGCTGCGCCATCCTGGCGCCGGTCACGATCGACCCGCGCTCGCCAGCGACCCTCTATCTCGGCGGCACAGGGTCCACCAACATCTGCGACTCCGAGCAGCGCTTCGGCTTCAAGAGCGTCGACGCGGGGAAGACCTGGACGCCGCTGGCCGGCCTCCACGATCCCATCGCCTACGCCATCGATCCGCGGCGCCCGGCGAGCCTCTACGCCATCGACAGCTGGAACGGCATCCTCTCCTCGCGCGACGGGGGAGCGAGCTGGTCGCCCGCGACGCAGGGCTTCAGCGGTACGCCCGTGCGCCTCGCGGTCGACCCCACCAACTTCGCCGTGCTCTACGTGGCGGCGGACAGCGGCCTCTTCGTCTCGACCGACCGGGCGCGCCATTGGCGCCTGGTCAGCACATTCGTCGCCGACGCCAGCGCCCTCCTCGTCGATCCGCGCTCGCCGGCGACGCTCTATGCCGGCATCGTCGGCCGCGGCGTCTTCCGCAGCCTCGACCGCGGGCGCACCTGGACGAGCCTCAACGTGGCCGGCGCCGCGGCGCAGTTCTCCGGCGCCCTGACGCTCGATCCCGTCCAGGCCGGCGTGCTCTACGCCGGCACCGCGAGCGGCCTCTTCCGCATCGACGCCGGCACGCCGTAGGGAGCCCGCCCGCCATGTGGATGATCTACGGCGCCAACGGCTACACCGGCGAGCTCGCCGCGCGGGAGGCGGCGCGGCGCGGCCTGCGGCCGCTCCTCGCCGGCCGCAACGCCGCGGCGCTCGCGGCGCTGGCGGGCGAGCTGGGGCTGGAGAGCCGTGTGTTCGGGCTCGGCGATTCGGCGGCGATTCGCGGCGGGCTCGAGGGGGTCGCCGCCGTCCTCCACTGCGCCGGCCCGTTCGTCCGCACCAGCGCGCCGCTGGTCGCCGCCTGCCTCGCGGCGGGCGTCCACTACCTCGACATCACCGGCGAGATCGCGGTCTTCGAGACCATCCTGGCGCGGCGGAGCGAGGCCGAGCGCGCCGGCGTCGCGCTGCTGCCGGGCGTCGGCTTCGACGTCGTCCCCAGCGACTGCCTGGCGGCGCGGCTGGGCGAGGCGCTCCCCGACGCCACCGAGCTCGTCCTCGCCTTCGGCTCCGACCGCGGCGGCTACAGCCGCGGCACGCTGAAGACGATGATCGAGAGCCTGCCCCACCTGGGCGCCGTGCGGCGCGGCGGCCGCATCGTGCCGGTGCCGGCCGGCTATGCGACGCGCGAGATCGACTTCGGCGGCGGGCTTGGGTCACGCTGGACGATGACCATCCCCTGGGGCGACGTGGCGACGGCGTTCCACACCACCGGGATCCCCGACATCCGCGTCTACACCGCGGCATCGCCCAGGTCGGTGCGGCGGCTCCGCCGCCTGGCGCGCCTGGCGCCGCTGGCGGCGATCGGCCCCGTCAAGCGCTGGCTGCAGCGCCGCGTCGACCGCCGGGCGCCCGGCCCGTCGGCGGAGGACCGCGCCGTCGCCCGCACCTATCTCTGGGGGGAGGCGAGGAACGCCGCCGGCGACACGGTGACGGCGCGCATCGAGACGCCCGAGGCCTACGCCTTCACCGCCGTCTCCGCGGTGGAGGCGGCCGTCCGCGCCGAGAGCGGCGCCGTCGCGCCCGGCGCCTGGACCCCCGCCCGCGCCTTCGGCACCCGCTTCGTCGACGGCCTGCCGGGCGTCACGGCGAGCCCGGTCGAGCGCGCCTGACGCTCCGCCAGGTCCGAATCAGCTCGTCGCCTTCTTGAGCAGCGCGATCTGGCCGGCGTGGTAGGCGTCGTGCTGAGCGAGGCCGTGGAGCATGACGTAGGCGTCGTAGCCCTTGCCGGGGACGGCTTCGGCGAGCTTCGCCTCCGGCAGCGCGGCGAGCTGCCGGCTGAGCTCCCGATGGGCGTCCTCCAGCCGCGAGACCGCCTGGTGCCAGGCGTCCTCCGTCGCGTCTCCCGCTGTGCTTCCGATGCCCGGCCAGTCGGCGGAGCCCTCGGCGACCGTCACCGGCGCGGCCGAGTCCAGCCGGCGGCCGACCGTCTCGGCCCAGAAGGTCAGGTGGAGGACGATCTCCCAGATGCTGTGCGCCGACGGCAGCGGCTTCGCCGCCGCCTGCGCCGCGGTGACGTCGGTGAGCGCATCGGTGAGCGACGGCCCGTGCCACGTCTCGCCGTAGAGCGCCCGCTGCAGCTCGTCGGTGATGCGCTCGATCTCGTTCATGGGCGGCAGGATACCCCGGCCGCCCGGCGACGGGTGGCGCGGCGCGTCAGAGGAGCACCGCGACGACGCGGGCGCCGCACCAGAGGAGGCCGACGACGACGAGGAGCGGCAGCAGCGCGGCGCCGACGGCGAGGAGGGCCGGCGCCAGCACGCAAAGGGCGACGAGCGCCACGATCGGCAGCAACACCAGCTTGAGCAGGGCGCCGAGCAGCGCGAACGGTAAGAGGACGGCGCGGCAGGCGAGCTTGGCGATGCCGGCGACGAGGGCGACCAGGACGAAGAGCCCGGCGACCCCGGCGGCGACGACCAGCAGTCCGAAGAGCACGAGCATCGAGGGAGGTACCTCCTCCCCTGCTCTACGAAGCCCGCGCCGCCGGGTTTCGCGCTCCGTCTAGTAATTGGCGAAGGCGAGGGCGAGGAGCGCCTTCTGCTCCATGCCGTGCGCCTTGGCCGAGCCGGTCGCCGGGCTGCCGGAGGCCGAGCGCTTGATGGTGCGCACCGGCCGGCGGCCGGCCACCCGCTGGATGCTCGGCAGGACGGAGAAGAGCGCCCCCATGTTCGCCGGCTCCTCCTGCACCCAGACGATGTCGCGCGCCGCCGGGTGGCGCTCGAGGATCTCCGCCAGCTCGCGCTCGGGGAACGGGTAGAGCTGATCGAGAAAGACGATCGCCGTCGTGGTGTTGCCCAGCCGCTCGCGCTCGCGCCGCAGCTCGTGGCCGATCTTGCCGCTGCAGAGGAGGACGCGGGCGGCGTCCGCCACCTCGGCGTCGGGGACGACGTCGAGGAACCGCTCGCGCGAGAGGTCGGCGAGCGGCGACGACGAGTCCTTGTGGCGCAGCATGCTCTTCGGCGTGAAGACGACGAGCGGCTTCCTCCACGGCCGCAGCGCCTGGCGCCGCAGCAGATGGAAGTACTGCGCCGCGGTCGACGGCTGGCAGACCTGGATGTTGTCCTCGGCGGCGAGCTGCAGGTAGCGCTCCATGCGCGCGCTCGAGTGCTCGGCCCCCTGCCCCTCGTAGCCGTGCGGCAGCAGCATGACGAGCCCGGAGAGGAGCCCCCACTTGTCCTCGCCGGCGGTGATGAACTGGTCGATGATGACCTGGGCGCCGTTGGCGAAGTCACCGAACTGCGCCTCCCAGAGGACCAGCGTCTCCGGGTAGTCGCGGCTGTAGCCGTATTCGAAGCCCAGCACCGCCGCCTCCGAGAGCATCGAATCGTAGATCTCGAAGCGCGGCTGGTCGGCCGCGACGTGCTGCAGCGGCAGGTACTCCTCGCCATTCTCGACGTCGATCAAGACCGAGTGGCGCTGGTTGAAGGTGCCGCGGCGGCTGTCCTGGCCGCTGAAGCGGATCGGCGTGCCGGCGGCGAGGAGCGAGGCGAAGGCGAGCGCCTCGGACATGCCGTAGTCGACCGCCAGCTCGCCGCGGCTCATCTTGGCGCGCTGCTCGAGCAGGCGATTGATTTTCTCGTGGACGTGGAAGCCCGCGGGCGCCGTCGTCAGCACTTGGCCCAGCCGCCCGAGCTCCGCCGCCTCGACGCCGGTCGGCACCTCGTACTCCGGCTTGTGGCGGCCGCCAACATAGCGGTCCCAGTAGGCGGGGAGAGTGCGCAGAGTCGGCTTGCGCTCGACCTCGCCCGCCTGCCGCTGCGCCTCGTCGAGCTCGGCGCGGAGCGCCGCCGCCTTCGCCTCGGATTCGGCCTCGGGGATGCCCAGCTGGCGGGCGTAGACCTTCCACAGCGGCGGATGCGCCGCGATCTTCTTGTAGAGCAGCGGCTGGGTGATGGTCGGATCGTCGACCTCGCTGTGGCCGTGCCGGCGGTAGCCGATCAGGTCGACCACCACGTCCTCGCCGAAGGCGTAGCGGTACTCGATGGCGAGCGCCGCGACGCGGAGGACGGCGCGGGCGTCCTCGCTGTTGACGTGGAAGATCGGGATGGGGAGGCGGCGCGCCACGTCCGAGGCGAAGCGGGACGACTGGAACGACCGCGGCTCGGTGGTGAAGCCGATCAGGTTGTTGACGATGACGTGCACGGTGCCGCCGACGTCGAAGCCGGCGAGCGCCGAGAGGTTGAGCGTCTCGGCGAGGATTCCCTGGCCGGCGAAGGCGGCGTCGCCGTGGAGGAGGATCGGCACCACCTTCTGCCCGCGCGCGTCGCCGGAGCGCACCTGCTTGGCGCGGGCGCGCCCCTCGGCGATGGCGTCGACCGCCTCGAGGTGGCTGGGGTTGGAGACCAGGTGGATGAAGAGCTCGCGGCCGCCGGAGCCGTGGAAGGTGCCGGTCGCCCCCATGTGGTACTTGACGTCGCCGCCGCCGAGGATGCTCCGCGGATCGACGTCCTCGAAGCCGGCGAGGAGCTCGTAGGCCGGCCGGCCGACGGTGTGGAGCATGACGTTCAGGCGGCCGCGATGGCTCATGCCGAGGACCACCTGGTCGCCGTCGTGCGCCGCGATCGACTCCAGCATCTCCGAGAGCAGCGGGATGAGCGCCGCGACGCCCTCGATCGAGAAGCGCTTGGTGCCCAGGTAGCGGGCCTGGAGGACCTGCTCGAAGGTCTCCGCCGCGAGCACCTCGTCGAGCGCCCGCGCCAGGCGCCCGCCGTCGACCGCCGCCTCGTTCTCCATCCGCTCGGCGACCCAGCGCCGGCGCTCGGGATCGGCGATGTGCATGAACTCGACGCCGATCGCCCCGGCGTAGACCCGGCGGAGCGCCGCGACCGCCGGCAGGGTGAGGTCGCCCAGCGCCGGGTGCTGCTCCGGCCGCAGCCGATCGAGCGGATCGAGATCTGCCGCCAGGTAGCCCCAGCGACGGAAGGCGTCGACCGTCTGGGGATCGGGAGTCGGGGGGGCGACGGCGCTCTGCTGCGGTTCGGCGATGGCCATGGCGGAGGAAGGATATCGCGTCCGCCGAGGGCCGGTGCCCGGCAGGCCCGCGAGCCCAACGATCCCAACACCCGGCGAGTTACGATGCGGCCGTGTTCGCCGAGTTTCACGAGCCCGACCTCGCCGACCGCCTGCGCGCCGCCGCCGCCTGGCCGCTCGCCGCCTTCCTCTTCGCCCAGATCTGCGACAGCGTCTATCCGCTCCTCGCGATCGTGCCGCACTGGCTCCTCCAGGCGGTCCGCCTCGGCCTCCTGGCGGGCCTCGTCGGCGGCGGCACCGGCGGTCTCTTCGCGCTCCGCGAATGGCTCGAAGCCCTCGGCAAGAAGGGCGCCGAGGCCGGCAGCGAGGCCGCTTCGCGCCCGCCCTTCGGCTTTCCCGTCGCCGGCTGGCTCGGCGGCCTCATCGGCGGCCTCATCGCCTGCGCCTGGACGCTCAAGTAACCTCCGTGCGATACTCCCGCCGCCAATTCTCGGGAGCTGTCGATGGTCTCATCACACCTCTGGGGCAGCCTCTTCCTCGCCATGGGCGCCGCCGTCCTCGCCTACGGCGCCAGCCTCTTCGTCGCCAAGCTGCGCTTCGTGCGGCACGCCGTGCCGGCGACTGGGATGGTGGTGCGCCGCGAGGCGGAGCCGAACGCCCGCTCCTGGCGCCCCGCCTGCTACTTCCCGGTGGTCGCCTTCGACACCGCCGAGGGCCGGCAGGTCGTCTTCCGCTCGCCCGAGATCCTGCGCGACCGCGCCTGCCGGGTGGGGACGGAGCTCGAAGTCCTCTACGACGGTGCCCGACCGGAGCGCGCGCGGATCGCCGCCGGCAGGTGGTACGACGTCTTCATGACGCTCTATCTCGGAGCGCTGGTGAGCGCGGCCGGGGCGGTTCTCGTGATCGGCCTCACGCCGCCGAGCTGGTAGCGGCTCGCGCCGATCGCGCAGCCCTGCACGTCGGCGGGCCGTTGCCTCAGAGGCCGTTGACCAGCGAGCCGAGCAGCAGGAGGACGCCGGCGAGCACCAGCATCCAGACCCCCAGGCGATCCGGGAGCGAGAGCGCGCCGAGGGCGTTGAGCAGCCCGACCAGCCAGAGGATGCCCGCCAGGAGGACGGTGCCCCGCCGCGGCGCCTGCGTGTGAAACCCACGGTTCCTCGCCATGCAGAACCTCCAATTCTCGATGCCGGATCGGCGAGCGGACGATATCAGACCGCGCCACGAGGGCTGTCCGCTCTGATCTCGTTTCCGAGCCTTCCCACGGCCGGCGGCGATCTCCCCGTGGCCCGCGTCGCCAGGATGCCGCGGATCGCCGGCGGCCCGGTCGAGCGGCCGCTCGCCGACCTGCCATGGTCCGCGCTGGCGCCGCTCCCCCGTTCCGGCTCGCCGACGGCAGCGCCGACGCGGCGCAGCAGACCGCCGTGCGGCTCGGCTGGGACGACGATGCCCTCTACGTGCGCTTCGACTGCGCCGACCGCGACGCCTGGGGGACCTACACGCGGCGCGACGAGCCGCTCTACGAGGAGGAGGTGGTGGAGCTCTTCCTGGCGTCCGGCGAGGCGGCGCCGGCCCTCTACTACGAGCTCGAGGTGAGCCCGCTGGGGACGCTCTTCGACGCCCGCATCGACAACCCGGACGGCCGCCGCGACACGCTGCGCGCGACGACCGCCTGGGACTGCCCGGGCCTCCGCTGGGAGGCCGGCGCGGCCGCTGCCGCGACCGGGGAGGACTGGTGGGCGGCGCTCCGCATCCCCTGGAGCGCCGTCGCCCCGCCGGGGCCGCCGCCGCCCGTCTGGCGCGCCAACTTCTTCCGCGTCGAGCGGCCGCGGGACGGCACGCCGCCCGAGTGGAGCGCCTGGTCGCCGACGCTCGCGACGCCGCCGAACTTCCATCTGCCGGACCGCTTCGGCTTGCTGCGACTGGTCGACGGGCGCTGACGTCGCGCGTCGCGTCAGGCAGAGATCAGCCGCGCTCGGTGCCGTCCGCGGCGGGCTCGCCGTAGAGGCTCTCGCAGATGCGCGACAGCTCGCGGCGGTCGCGGAGCGAGATCCTCGCGGCGAGCTGGCGCTGCTCCTCGTCCATCGCCGGCTGCATGCGCTCGACGAGGCTCGCCCCCGCCGCAGTGATGCGGGTGAGGGAGAGCCGGCGGTCGCGGGCGGAGCGGTCGCGCTCGACCAGGCCGCGGCGCTCGAGGCGGTCGACGAGGCGGGTCACATCGGGGGCGCGGTCGATCATCCGCCGCGCGATCTCGCAGCGCGGATGGCCCTCCGGCGCGCCGCGCAGGATGCGCAGCAGGTTGTACTGCGAGGGGGTGATCTCCCACTTCTCGCACAGCCGCTCCATGCGCTCCTGCACGTACTCCCCCGCCACCATCAGGTTGAGCAGCGCTTCCTGCATCGGGCTCTCGAACTGTTCCTGGCGCAGGCGCCGGCGGAGCGCGTCACCCATGGCTTTCCTTATAGCACCAATGGTGTCTCGACACGGATCGCGGCCCCGCCTGCCGGGTCGCATAGAATCCGGCTCGACAGGGAGGCCCGGTTGAAAAACATTCTGCAGCGAGTCTGGAAGCGCGGCGGCGGCGAGCCGCCGGCGCCGATCGGCGCGGACGGCCGTCTGGCGAGCGACCTGTGGGTCGACCAGCCCGGCGCCGCCGCCCGCATCGCCGCCTGGAAGCGCCAGGGCGAGATCGGCGACGCCGCGGCCGCGGCGCTGGGGCATTTCGTCGACAAGGGCTATCTCACCTTCGACGCGGGCATCTCGCCCGCCCTCCTCGACCAGTTCGCCGGCGACGTCGACCGCGTCTGGCGCGAAAGGCCGCCCGACCTCGCCTGGGCGCGCGAGGGTCTGCTGCGCTCCTTCGCCTATGCCGACGCGGCGCGCGACCGCCGCGCCTCCTACCGCATCGCCGACTTCCACTCGCACTCGCAGGCGGCGCTCGCGCTCCTCCTCTCGCGGCCGATCTTCGACTACGTCGAGCGCATCCTCGGCGCCGAGGCGGTCGCCACGCAGTCGCTCTACTTCGAGTACGGCAGCCAGCAGCCGCTCCATCGCGACCCCATCTTCGTGCAGACCAAGCCGCCCTCGCACCTCGTCGCCGCCTGGATCGCTCTCGAGGACATCCACCCCGACAGCGGTCCGCTCGTCTACGTCCCCGGCTCGCACCGCCTCCCCTACTACCAGTTCTCGCCCGGCGAGCACCGCTTCGACCACGGCCGCCACGGCGACGCGGAGTCGGCGGCGATGGCGGCCTTCGACCGCCAGCAGGTGGCCGCGGCGGGCCTCGCCACCGAGGCGCTCACCTGCCGCCGCGGTGCGGTGCTCCTCTGGCACGCCTCGCTCCTCCACGGCGGCTCGGTGGTCGCCGATCCGGCGCGCACGCGGCGCAGCTTCGTCGTCCACTTCTCGACCCTCGCCGACTACCGGATGCGATCGCAGAACCTGCTGGAACGGGTGCGACGGGAGGATGGCAGCGAGGCCGAGCGGACGCGGATCTTCGAGACCGAGACGGTGCTCGAGGCCAACGGCTGCCACGGTTTCGACAGCCCCATCCGCGGCTACCAGCCGCCGCCGCTCTGACGCGCTGCTGAACGCTCGGCCGGCGCCGCGTCAGGGCAGCGGCGAGTCGGCGACGAAGGCGGCGGCGAGGGTGCCGAGGTCGCCCGGCACGGCGAGCGAGGTCTCCGTCCAGCGGAAGTCCTCGGCGCGCAGAGCGGAGCGGCGCGGGTCGGCGAGATCGAGGCGCGCGCCGGCCGGCGCGGCGAGCCCGAAGAGGCGCAGGTTGCGGAAGCGCGGCCGCAGCAGCCTCTCCCAATCCCACAGATAGCGGTTGGCGCGGTGGACGCCGCTCGCCCGCTGCTGCTCCATCATCCGATCGTCGACGATCGGCGGCACCGTCGCGACGAGGATGCCGTCGGCGGCGAGTCCGCGGCGGGCGCCGTCGAGCGCCGCCGCCGGATCGGCGAGGTGAGCGAGGACGTTCGCCGCCACGGCGAGATCGAAGCTCGCCGTGCCGCCGGCGAGCGGAGCCGGCAGCTCCTCGGCGCGGCCGGCGACGAAGCGGACGCGCGCACCGGCCTCGCCGAGACGCCGCCGCGCGTAGGCGAGGCTCCTCGAGTCGGGATCGAGGCCGACGACCTCGACGGCGCCGCCGCGCAGGAGCTCCACGGCGCCGTAACCGGTGCCGCAGCCGATGTCGAGCACGCGCCGCCCCGCCGCGCGGCCGGCGGCGAAGTGGTATGCCGCGAGGTGGGCGACGAAGAGATCGTTGGCGACCGTCGGCGAGACGCCGCCGCGCGCCGGCAGGCCGGCGGCGAGGCGGCGGAGCGCGTTGCCGGCACGGGCGGCGGCGAGGGCGAGGGAGGCGGCGGGCATAGGGAATGACGGGCGAGCCGATCCTATCGCGGCGGCGCCTGCCGCCCCTCGCCCTCCCGTGCGGCGCCGGGGGCGAAGAACCGCCGCAGCGGGTCGCCGGCGAGCACCAGGGCGATGCCGAGGAGCGCCGGCAGCGGATCGTGGAGGAGGACGAGCGCCGCCATCAGCGCGCAGCCGAGGAGGAAGAGAATCGGCGCCGCCGGATACCACCAGCGGTCGACCCGCCGCTCCAGCCGGAAGAGCGAGCCGGCGGTGAGCGCCACGAAGAAGACGGCGGAGAAGACGAAGAAGGCGAGGATGCGGTCGAAGGCGCCGAGCAGGAGGATGAGGAGGGCGAGGCTGGTCTGCCAGAGGATGGCGGCGACCGGCGAGCCGAAGCGCGGCTGCAGGCGGCCGAAGACGGCGAAGAAGGCGCCGTCGCGCGCCATCGCGTAGTAGACGCGCGGCGCCGCCATGGTGAGGGTGAGCAGGCCGCCGAGGACGGCGAGGAGGACGCAGGCCGAGAGCACCCGGCCGCCCGCGGCGCCGAAGAGGACGGTGCCGAGCTGCGCCACGAAGTCGGTGTTGGAGACGATACTCTCGAGCGGCACCACGTAGAGAAAGGCGAAGCTGACCAGCAGGTAGATCGCGGTCACCACCATCACGCCGCCGGCGAAGGCGCGCGGCAGGTTGCGCTCGGGGGCGCGGATCTCGCCCGCCAGCTTGCCGACCTCCCACCAGCCGCCGAAGCTGAAGAAGGCGGCGATGGCGGCACCGGCGAGCGCCGGGAAGAGCGGCGGCGAGCCCGCCCGCCGCGCCACCAGAGGTACCAGGTGCGCCAGGCTGCCGCGCCCGCTCGCGAAGGCCCAGGTGACGAGGGCGAGGAGGACGGCAAGCTTGAGCAGGTTGGCCGCCGCCATGACGCGGCCGCCGAAGCGGGCGCCGAAGTAGTTGTTGATCGCCAGCGCGACGAGGATGGCGGCGGGGACGAAGGGCGCCGCGGCGGCCGGCAGCGGCAGCAGCGCCAGCACGTAGGCGGCCGCCCCCACCGCCAGCGCGGCGGCGAGCCCGGGGTCGAGCACGGCGGCGCTCATCCAGCCGTAGAGGAAGGCGACGCGCGGGCCGTAGCCGCGCCGGAGGTAGACGTAGTCGCCGCCCGCCTGCGGGTAGCGGAGGGCGAGCTCGCCGTAGCAGAGAGCGCCGCCGAGCGCCATGCCGCCGACCGCGCACCACATGGCGGCGAGGAGGAGCGGCGAGCCGAGCGACTTCGCCATCATCGCCGGGGTGAGGAAGATCCCCAGCGCGATCGACTCGCCGGTGACCGTGGCGATCGCCGCCGCGAGACCCAGCTGCCTCGGCTCCGCCATCGCCGCCGCCATTGGACGCCCGCTC
Organism: uncultured Acidobacteriota bacterium; assembly: GCA_963755825.1. Taxonomy (GTDB): domain Bacteria; phylum Acidobacteriota; class Thermoanaerobaculia; order Multivoradales; family UBA5704; genus DATBQN01. The sequence goes on from CAVWLA010000003.1 coordinate 1,814,212, forward strand.
CGATCCGCCCCTCTTCCCTACCGTCAGGCCCCGGGGCGGCGCGAGGCTACCCCACGCCGCGCGCGACCGTCCAGCGACGCCGGCGACGGGGACTGCCTCAGCTTGGTCTCCTGCGGGCGGCCGCCGATCCGCTCGGGATCAGCTCGTGATCAGCTCCCGGCGGGCCTGGCGAGCGCCGCGTCGACGACCTTCTGCGCCTCGGCGAGGATCTGCCGCAGGTGGTCGCCGCCCTGAAAGCTCTCGCCGTAGATCTTGTAGATGTCCTCCGTCCCCGAGGGGCGCGCCGCGAACCAGCCGCTCGCCGACGTCACCTTGATGCCGCCCAGGGGCGCGCCGTTCCCCGGCGCCGTCGAGAGGACGCTCGCGACCGGCTCGCCGGCGAGCTCTTTGAGCGGCACGTCGGCCGGCGACAGGCGTCTCAGCTTCTCCTTCTGCTCCGCCGTCGCCGGCGCCTCGACGCGGTCGTAGACCGGCTCGCCCAGCTCGGCGGTGAGCCCGCGGTAGACCTCGCCGGGGTCGCGGCCGAGCCGCGCCGTGATCTCGGCGGCGAGGAGAGCGAGCGCGATGCCGTCCTTGTCGGTCGTCCAGACGGTGCCGTCGAGGCGGGACAGCGAGGCGCCGGCGCTCTCCTCGCCGCCGAAGCCGAGCGAGCCGTCGAGCAGGCCGTCGACGAACCACTTGAAGCCGACCGGCACCTCGTACAGCCGGCGGCCGAGCTTGGCGGCGACGCGGTCGATGATGGAGCTGCTCACCACCGTCTTGCCGACCGCCGCCTGCGGCCGCCAGGCCGGGCGGTGCTGGAAGAGGTAGAAGACCGCCGCCGCCAGGTAGTGGTTGGGCGGCAGCAGGCCGGCGCTGCGGGTGACGACGCCGTGCCGGTCGTGGTCGGTGTCGCAGGCGAAGGCGACCTCGAAGCGGTCGCGCAGGCCGATCAGCCGCTGCATGGCGTAAGACGACGAGGGGTCCATGCGGATCTGGCCGTCCCAGTCGAGGGACATGAAGCGGAAGGTCGGATCGACCTCGGTGTCGACGACGGTCAGGTCGAGGCCGTAGACCTCGGCGATCCGCCCCCAGTAGCGGACCCCGGCGCCGCCCAGCGGATCGACGCCGAGCGAGAGGCCGGCGCCGCGGACCGCCGCGAGATCGATCACCCCGCCGAGGTCGGCGACGTAGGCGGAGAGGAAGTCGTGGCGCCCGGTGGTGGCGGCGCGGAGCGCCCGCGCGTACGGGATGCGGCGGACGGCAAGCTCGCCGCCGGCGCCGCTCGCCAGGATGTCGTTGGCGCGCGCCTCGATCCAGCCGGTGACCGCGGGGTCCGCCGGCCCGCCGTTCGGCGGGTTGTACTTGAAGCCGCCGTCGCGCGGCGGGTTGTGCGACGGCGTTACCACGATGCCGTCGGCGAGTCCGTCAGCCCGTCCGCGGTTGTACGTGAGCACCGCGTGCGAGATGGCCGGCGTCGGCGTGTACTCGTCGTCCGCCGCGATCCGCACCTCGACGCCATGGGCGGCGAGCACCTCGAGCGCGCTGGCGAGAGCCGGCGCCGAGAGCGCATGGGTGTCGCCGCCGAGGAAGAGCGGCCCGCCGATCCCCTGGCTCCGCCGCCAGGCGCAGATCGCCTCGCTGATGGCGAGGATGTGCCACTCGTTGAACGAGCGGTCGAACGACGAGCCGCGGTGCCCTGAGGTGCCGAACGACACCCGCTCCGCCGCCACGGACGGATCGGGACGCTCGGCAAAGTAAGCCGTCACCAGCTTGGGGATGTCGACGAGATCTGCAGCCGTGGGCGGCTTCCCGGCGCGTGGATTGACGTTCATGAGACCGATCCCCGCACGCAGCGTGCCAGGGGGAGGGAGGCGGCGAGAAGGGAACCGATCTCGGCCGGCGGTCCTTCGGCGACGATCTCTGCCGCTGGCGTAACGCGCCTGGCCTCGGGCTCGCCGATGGTTGATGAATGCCGCCGGAGCGCCGAGCTGCCGCCCGCGGCACTCCGATAGGATGCGGCGCCGGAGGCTTGGCCGCCGCACCGTCACGCACTCAGCCGAGGCGCGAACACTTCTCGAGGAGAACTCCATGCATCGAGCCACCCCTTTCGCAAAGATCGCCATCGGCGCCGTCGCCGCCGTCCTCGCCGCCACTCCTCTCTGGGCCGACGGCTCGAAGATCGTCCAGCACACTCGCGTGCCGCTCTTCGGCAGCGTCGCCGAGTCCGACAGCACCGAGTGGATCTCGCCGCAAGCGAAGCGCAGCGAGGGCACCAGCGCCGTCAAGGGCGGCTTCATCGGCGCGCTCGCCAAGATGCGCCGCAGCGGCGGCAGCCGGCAGCGCATCACCATCACGCGGCTCGACAAGGGGGTCGTCTGGACGCTCGATCCCTCGAACAACACCTACACCGAGACGCCGATCGCGCGCTACCAGGAGGCCGCCGAGAGCCGCGGCGGGCGCGAGGCGGAGGCGCCGCGCGAGAAGAGCAGCGTGCGGGTGGTCGACGCCGACTTCAGCGTCAAGGTCACCGGCCAGGAGAACACCATCGCCGGCTTCCCCTGCAAGCAGTCGATCATGGACGGCTACATCGAGCTCGAGGACACCGAGAGCAAGGACCGCTCGCGCTGGGAGTTCCACGACGAGAGGTGGACGACGCCCGAGACGGCGGCGATCCGCCACTACCACGAGACGGAGCGGGCGTTCAGCCGCAACTACATGGCGAAGCTCGGCATCACCGCCCCGGACGTGCGCACCGCCGACTCGATGCTGCAGGGCCTGATGCGCAACACCGGCGTCTCCGGAGCGCAGCTCGCCAAGGCCATGACCAAGATGGCGGCCGAGAGCGGCAAGGCGCCGGGCTTCGCGATCGTCAACAACTTCCGTTGGACGCTCCGCGCCCAGGCCGGCAAGGACGGCGCCGGTTCGGCCGGCTCAGCCGACTCGGGACACGGCGAGGGCTCGGGCGAGCAGCAGCAGGGCGGCCTCGCCGGCCTTCTCCACCGCAACCGCGGCGGCTCCGACTCGGGTTCTGGCGGCAGCGGCGCCCTCAGCCTCGAGGGGACCACCGAGGTCCGCGCCCTCGGCGACGAGAACGGCGACTTCGAGATCCCCGCCGGCTATACGAAGGTCGCGAGCTAGGGCGAGCCGCAAGGCTGCAGGTCCGAGGGCGAAGCCGGCCCGCCTACCGCGTCTTCGGCAACCGCCACGCCTGGCGCGGATCGGCCTCGTCGCGGCTCTCGAAGGCGACGGCGCCGCCGGCGAGCTCGGCGAGCCAGGCTTTCCCCTCGTCGGCGCGCCGCTCGCTGCGGGCGGCGACGGCGAGGCCGTCGCCGGCGGCGGGACGGAGGGAGAGGAGGGCTCCCGGCCGCGCCGCCTTGCCGTCGCGGCGGACCCAGCCGTCGGCGCGGCTCCCGAGGACGTCGCCCGCGTCGGCGAGGGCGGCGGCCAGGCGCTCCCAATCGGTCACTTGGTAGTGATCGGTGAGCAGGCGGAGGGACTCGCCCGAGGCGCGGTCGACGAGCTCCGGCGTGTCGAGGGTGACCGCCAGGCAGTCGAGCCAGGTGTCGATGATCGCCTGCCCGACGGCGGCGCCGCCGGCATCGGCATCGCCACTGGCTGGCGAGCGGCCGTGCAGGGCGGCGCGCACCCGGTCCTCGATCGCCGGCCGCAGCGAGGGGGGGAACGGATAGAGCGAGCCGGAGAGGATGAGGCCGTCGCCGTCGGCGACCGGCCGGGCGCCGAGGAGCGCTCCGGCGCGCGGCGAGTCCGGCCGCTGCGGCTCCTTGACGAAGAGGCTGGGCGCCGCGGGCGTCAGCACGTCGCGGAGCTGCAGGCCGTCGGCGCGGCTCGCCTCCACCTCGTAGAGGCCGAGCGGACGGCTCGCCATCTCGGCGATGCGCTCGCGCGCCACCGCCTCGAGGCTGGGGCCGCCCTCGTCGGCGAGCAGGTCGACCGCCGAGCGGCGGACGCCGCCGACCTCGATCCGCGCGTCGGCGAGCAGCCAGTCGTTGAGGTTGACCTCGAGCGTCTCGCGGAGATCGCCGGGCAGACCGTCGAAGAGCTGGCGGATCGCCTCGCGGTCGGGGGCGGCGAAGAAGTCCTTCTCGATCGCCGCCTGCACCGGCTCGCCGTGGGCCTCGAAGAGCCAGTCGAGCGCGTGGCCGAGCGCGGTGCCGAGGATGCGCGCGGCGCGGTCTTCCTCCTCCCGCAGGGGGAGGCAGCAGCGCTTGTATTTCTTGCCGCTGCCGCAGGGGCAGGGCTCGTTGCGTCCGATCTCTGGCACGGGGGGCCTCCTCGACGTCGAGCGGGGATTGTGACCGCTCGCGGGGATCGGCGCAACCGCTGCCGGGAAGGCGCCAGGCAGCGCGAAGCCGAGGCCGGCCGCCGGCTCAGTAGAGCGGCTGGAAGAACCAGGAGAAGAGCTCGGTCATCCTCCTCACCAGGCCGCGCTTCTTCCACCTCTCGTAGGTCACCTCGTGGCAATGCAGCTGGTCGGCGGCGATCACCGCCTCCAGGCGGCCGGCGAACTCGCGGTCGTAGAAGGCAAAGCTCTCCTCGGCGTTCTCGCGCATCGAGCGGGCGTCGAAGTTGATCGAGCCGATGGTCGCGAAGATGCCGTCGACGACGGCGTCCTTGCTGTGCATCATGGTGCCGGTGTACTCGTAGATCTTGACGCCCCCCTGGAGCAGCTCGCCGTAGTGTCGGCGCGAGGCGAGGCGCACCAGCGGCACGTCGATGTCCTTGCCGGGGACCATGATGCGCACGTCGACGCCGCGCTTGACGGCGCGCAGGAGCGCCGCGCGCACGCGGGTATCGGGGAGGAAGTAGGCGTTCTGGATGTAGATCGACTTCTCGGCCGACTGGATCGCCAGGTAATAGAGGATGCCGGCGAGCGAGGACGAGTCGCCGCGCGCCACCTTGATCGCCTGCGCCGGCACGTTGCCGACGCGCTCCAGGCGGGGGTAGAACCTGTCGCCGACGAGGAGCTCGCCGGTGGTGTAGGTCCAGTCCTCGCTGAAGATCGCCTGCATCTGCGCCGCCGCCGGGCCGGCCACCGACACCGACATGTCGCGGTACTCCTTGGTGTTGCGCGCGTCGCCCAGCCAGTTCTCGGCGATGCCGACGCCGCCGGTGAAGCAGACGAGCCCGTCGACGACGAGGATCTTGCGGTGGGTGCGGCGACCGATCTTGTAGATGCTCCACAGCCGGATGGGATGGAACACGTACGCCTTGACCCCCGCCTGCTTCATGCGGTCCCAGAGCGCTCCGACGTGGCTCCCCTCGCCGTCCACCAGCAGCCGCACCTCGACGCCGCGCTTCGCCGCGTCGATCAGCGCGTCGGCAACCTGCTTGCCCGCCCGGTCGTCGTCGAAGATGAAGGACTCGAGGTTCACCGTCGTCTTGGCGCCGCGGATCGCCGCGATCATGGCGGGGAAGATCTGGTCGCCGTTGTTGAGGATCTCGGCGCGGTTGCCCTCGACCATGGCGCTGCCGAAGGTGTCGAGGGAGCGGCGGAACTCGGGATCCGAGACGGGGAAGCTGTGCTTGAAGTGGTAGTCCTGCCGCTGGTCTCCGCGCGAGAAGACAGTGCAGCCCGACGCCGGGACCAGCGCAGCGAGGACCAATGAGAGGGCGGCGAGACGGTGCGGCCTGACGCTCATCGGATCTCTCCCCCCGCCGGGAGCCGCGGCGGGATCCTTGGACTTGCGGCGTGAAGGGTCGGCTCGAGAGGGAAGCCCGGGGGAGGGCTTCTCGGCCGCCGCCGCCGAACCGTGCACGGAGCGTGCCGGCCGAGCGGTGCGGCGACTCGCGGACTACTCGCGGTGCTGCGAGATCTGGCGCCGCAGCAGCTCGTTCTCGAAGGCCATCCCCACCTGGGCGGTCGCCAGCTCGAGGATGTCGATGTCCTCGACGGCCTGCTCGCGGTCGCCGTTGTCGGTGTAGATGACGGAGATCACCCGCTGCGCTCCGAGGACGGGGAAGATCACCACCTGGCCGGTGCGCGGGCGGCCGACCAGCGAGCGGAAGGGCTCGGGGAGCGCCGCCTCGTCGAAGTCGACCGACTGCACGTCGCCGGTCGCCAGGCTGCGCGCCAGGGCGTGCTCGGGTGCCAGCCCCAGCTTGACGCCGCGGGTCACCTCGGCGAGCGGGCGGCCCTGGTGGTTGTTGCCGAAGGCGCCCAGGGCGACGAGCTGATCGCGCTTCACCAGGAAGAGCACGGCGCGCTCGACCGACTCCGAGATGATGTGCATCAGGTTGAGCGCCACGGTCGCCGAGATGAGGCCCGAGCGCAGGTCGCCGAAGACGCGGCGCAGGCGGGCGACGCCGCCGCGCGGGTCGTCGCGCTCCTCCCGCTCGTCGCCGTTGGCATGGCCGGCGAGGGCGCCGTGCCCGGCGTGCGCCAGGTCGCGGCGGCTGGCGCGGACGTTCTCGACGCAGGCGACGACCGCCTCGACCTCGGGCGGCAGGGCGGCGAGGGCGCCGGCGGCGTAGACCGGACCGAACGAGGTGCCGGGGTCGACGACGGCGACCAGCGAGGCGCTCGGGTGGCGGCGGTGGACCCGCGCCGCCTGCTCGAGCGTGACGCCGCCGGCCTGGCGGAGGTCGAGGAGGACGATCGGCGGCTCGCCCGGATCGCCGGCTCCCGCCTCGGCGAGGCTCGCCGGGACGACCGGCGGCCGCTCGCCGGCGAGCGCCGCCGCGATGCGCTCGGCAAGCGCGGCGTCGCGCGAGACGATCTGCAGCGGCGCGTCGGCCGGCACCGGCAGGACGCCCGGGCCGCCCACCCCGGCGGCGGCGAGCGCCTCCATCACCGCCGCGCCGAGGCTGCCGGCGAGCGGCGCCTGGTCGAGCGACGGATGGGTCGAGTCGCCGGAGCTCCAGGCCTCCTCCGCCGGCGCGGCCTCCGCGCTCGCGATGCCGGGGGCGAGGGCGAGCGGCGAGCGGTTGCGCTCGTCGAAGATGCGCGCCGCCTCGAGCAGCACCATCTGGGTGTTGATGTCGGCGTCGGGGAGGACGTCGCTCGGATAGAGCGCGATGTCGTCGATCGGCCGCAGGTCGTCGATGGCGAACTCGAAGGTGCCGGTGTCCCACACCATCACCTCGGCGACCGCCTGCTCGATCTGCTGGCCGATGACGTTGCGCAGGTCCTGGGCGGCGATCGCCCGCGAGCCGACGAGGATCTGGCCGAGCGAGCGGCGCTCGGCCTCGTGCGCCTGGGCGTAGACCGCCTCGTCGAGCACGTCCTTCTCGATCGTCCCCGAGGAGATGAGGAGGTCGCCGAGCTTGGGGGTGAGCGGCGCCTGGGCGGAGACCAGCCGGCCGACGTGGAAGCCGATCATCGCCCGCTCGCGGCCGCGCGACAGCAGCAGCGTGCCGGTGCGCCGCCCGAGGTGGACGAACTGCATGACGTCGGCGACCGAGACGTCCTTCAAGCTGCCGGAGATGCCCATGGGATTTGAGTTCGCCTGCGGTCGCGCGCTAGGGCTTCATGGAATCGGCAAGGAGAGGTCCCGCCGGCCCTTCATTCGCCTCGCGCCAGCTTGACCAGGCTCTCCAGGGTGCGGAGCTTGCGGTCCTTGGTGGCGAAGAGCCGGGCGGCGAAGAGGGCGATCGCGGCGTGCGCCGAGAGCAGGTCGAGGAGGTCGCGGTCCTCGGAGCGCAGGATCGGCTTGTGGTCGAGGAGCTTGCGCACGACGAGCGCGCCGACGATCTCGTCGTGCACGCGGAGAGGCACCGCGGCGAGCGCCCGCGACTCGGCGGTGGGCCCCAGGCGGAGGACGCCGTCGGCGAGCGTCGCGTCGACCATCGGGTCGCCGCCCTGATAGGTGTCGCCGCCGTAGAGCGGATCGGCGGCGCGGTCGGCACCATCGGCGCCGCCCTCGCGGAGCGCGATCTCCAGCCCCTCCTCCTCGTCGCGCCGCAGGAGGAGGACGAACTGCGCCGCGCCCAGCAGGTTGATGGCGATCTCGGCGATCGTCGCCTGCACCTCGGCGGGGTCGAGCGTCGAGTGGAGCTGGTAGGTGGCGACGTAGAGGTTCATCAGCCGGCCGCCCTGGTGCTCGGAGTCGACCAGCCGCGAGGCGAGCTCCTTGATGTCGGACTCGGCGGAGGCCAGGCGGCGCTCGAGGTCGACGGCGCGGTCGTCGGCCGGCAGGTCGTCGGCGGCGGCGTTGGCGGCGTCGGCGACGTTGGCCTCGAGCCCGCGCGCCAGCTCGGCGGCGCGCTCGAGCGTCGAGCGCAGCTGGGCGAGGAGCTCGCCGCCGGCCGCCGCCGCGCCGAGCCGCGGCGAGCGCGTGTGGATCTCGCTCACGCCGCGTTGCCCTTCTGCAGGCGCGCGATGACGTCGAGGATCTCCTCGCTGTGAAACGGCTTCTTGATGTAGGCGGCGGCGCCGGCCTCGAGACCGCGGGCGGTGTCCTGCTCGCGCCCCTCGGTGCTGATGATGATGACCGGCGTGCCGGCGAGGGCGCCGTCCGCCTTCATCTCGGCGAGGAACTCGAGGCCGTTCATGTTGGGCATGTTGATGTCGAGGATGACGAGCTCGATGTCGCCGTGCTCGTGCAACCGCTCCAGCGCCTGGCGGCCGTCGAGGGCGTAGACAAGCGAATACTGCCGCAGCATCACCTCGTACATCTTGTGCATCAGCTTGGAGTCGTCGACGACCAGCACTTTCCTCGGCTGCACGGCTCCCCCCTGGCGCATGGCTCGAACGGTGACGCGCGCATCCTACCCGTTGTGCATTTGCGCAGCAATCAATAGGGTGGCACGAGGGCCGGCGGCGCGCGCCCGCGCCACCCGGCCGCGCCGCGAGGCCAAGCGAGGTACCCCATCACATCCCGGCCGCTCGTCGCTCCCGGCAGTCTAGCCGAGCGCCGGGGGCGATTCAAGAAATGCTGGCGGAAGGGGGCGGCGGCGGGAGCCGGGGCGGTGCGGGCAGCAGAGTCGCTATACCCAAAGGGAGGCCCGGAGAAGGGAGGGGGACCTGAGTGAGCCGAACCCGCTCCATCTTGAAGCCCATTCACGGCGAATTGCTCCAGGTGGTCTCGGGGAGGCGCGAAGAGAGTAGTCCCAGGAAGGTAAATGACTGACGAGCAAGGTTGTTAGGTGTATATTAGTGCCACACCTCGACGCATCGCCACGTTGTCGAGACCTGGCCAGAACTCAGCCACTGATCCGTGCAGACCAAACTTCTCGACCAGATCCTGAGGGGAGTATCGGATGCCAACATCCCGTTCGGGTCTCTTTGCAATCTGCTTCGCGAATTAGGCTTTGACGAGCGGATCAGGGGGAGCCATCATATTTTCAGCCGAGAGGGCATCGCCGATATCTTGAACCTTCAGCCGAGAGGCGCCAAGGCGAAGCCCTATCAGGTCCAACAGGTGCGGAAGGTGATTCTGAGGTACCGCCTTGCGGGAGAGATCGATGACTGAGCCACGTTACGAGGTGATCATCTACTGGAGCGCTGAAGATGAGGCATTTATCGCCGAAGTCCCCGAACTGCCGGGCTGTGCAGCCGACGGACCGACTTACTCTGAAGCCCTGATCAATGTTCAAGGAATCATCGAAGAATGGATTGATACGGCAAAGGAACTCGGTCGCTCGATTCCCGAGCCTCGGGGCAGGCTCATGTTCGCGTAACGTCGCTTGGCCTCTGGCCGCATGTTCGTCTGGTGCTGCCAAGAGTCGACGAATCGATGCGGAGTTCGGCGGATCTGAGGAAGGCGGAGAAGCTCGCCATCGAGGCCGTTGCGAGGCATTTATCAGCCGCGTGGCAGCAAGGCGATAGCCCGCCGGACGCTTACCTGACGGTCGGCGGACGGCGGATCGCCCTCGACGTCGCGGTCGTTGCACCGCAACCTTCCGGACGCGGGCCGGTCACCAGGGCACGCCTGCGGGAAGACAGGGTCGCGCAGCGAACCCTGCGCGAGATCGAAAGCGCCCTGGGCACCCACGTGCCGGATGGCAAGACGATCGTCTTCACCCTCGGCGCACCGATCAAGGTGCCGGCGCAATTGATCGCCGCCCTGACGAGCAAGCTACTGATCGATCTCGCGAGCGGCGCCGAAGAGGTCGACGAAAAGGAGACCATCCTCGGCAATCGGATTCGCTATCGCGTCCTGGACGATCGTTCGACATGGAACCAAGAGGTGATCGGTTTCGTCTTCAGCGGCGATCCGGAGCCCGGTTTTCTGGCGAGCGCCATGCGCGCGTTGCATGACGAGATCGCCGCGAAAGCGAAGGCGCGTTTACCGGAGGGATTTGCCGGCGAGCGATGGCTCGTGCTGAGCAGTGATCGCTGGTTCGCCGATGTCAAGACGTATCGACGGGCCTATTCCCTGCTGTCGCCGACCGCTGACTTCAAAAAAATCATGATGGTGCTCGACGGAGGGCGGGTCGAGGTCTTGGCGGAGGGCTGAGGCGCCATCGCAGCGGATTGCCAGGCCGGATCCCTCTCCAGCCGCCGGCCGAAACCGGGCGCACACGGCGGAGCGGACCGCCGAGGCGGCCGTGAAGGCCACGTCAACTCATTGGATCGGGAAGGGTTAAGTTGGTGGAGCCGAACGGGATCGAACCGTCGACCTCTTGAATGCCATTCAAGCGCTCTCCCAGCTGAGCTACGGCCCCACGAGCGGGTGAGTCTAGGCTGGCGCCGCGGGCGCTGTCAAACCTGGGGCGGGGTGTCCCAGGGCTCCGCCGGCCGCGGCGGGGCGGCGGGCGCCGGCTGGTGGTGGGGCTGGTGCTGGAGGCGGCGGGCGATGACGGAGCGCAGGCCGGCGATGCCCTCGCCGGTGGCGGCGGAGACCCAGAGGGCGCCGTCGCGCGGCTCGTCGGGAGCCAGGAGATCGCTCTTGTTGTAGACCTCGAGGACCCGTGAGCGGTCGACGCCGAGGTCGTCCAGCACCTTCTCGGCGATCTCCCGCTGCTCGCGCCACTGGCGGTGGCTGCGGTCGATGACGTGGAGCACCAGGTCGGCCGCCGCGATCTCTCCCAGGGTGCTGCGGAAGGACGACACCAGGTGGTGCGGCAGCTTGCGGATGAAGCCGACGGTGTCGGCGAAGACGGCGACCCCGGCGGCGCTGCCGGCGCCCGCCGTGTCCTCGGCGGCGCGGCGGCCTTCGCCGTTCGCGGTGGATCGCCCGTGGCCGTCGCCCAGCCCGTCGCCGATCGGCCCGCGGCGAAGCTTGGCGTCGAGGGTCGCGAAGAGGCGGTCCTCGGCGAGGGCGCCGGCGCCGGTCAGGCGGTTGAAGAGGGTCGACTTGCCGGCGTTGGTGTAGCCGGTGAGAGCGATCTCCGGCACCCCGTGGCGGCCGCGGCGGTGGAGGTCGCGGGTGCGCTCGATCTTGTCGAGCTCCTCCTTCAGGCGGCGGATGCGGGTGCGCAGCACGCGGCGGTCCTGCTCGAGCTGCTTCTCTCCCTCGCCGCCGCGGGTCCCCTTGCCGCCCGCCTGGCGCGACAGGTGGCTCCACTGCTTGGTGAGCCGCGGCAGCATGTAGTTGAGGCGCGCCAGCTCGACCTGGGTGCGCGCCTCGGCCGAGCGCGCCCGCTGGTCGAAGAGGTCGAGGATGAGGGCGCTCCGGTCCATCACCTTGAGGCCGGTCGACTTCTCGAGGTTCTTCACCTGGCTCCCCGAGAGGTCGTCGTCGAAGATCAGCAGGCCGGCCTTGCGCTCCTTCGCCTCGGCGGCGATCTCCTCGGCCTTGCCCTTGCCGACGAAGGTCGCGGCATCCGGTCCCTTGCGCGACTGGACGGCGCGGCCGACGACCTTGGCGCCGGCGCTCCGGGCGAGCTCGGCGAGCTCGTCCAAGTGCTCGTCGACGACGTAGCCGGGCTGGCCGGGCAGCACGATGCCGACAAGGAAGGCGGTGCGCCGGTCGCCGGCGGCGAGGGGAGAGTCCGAGGGCATGGTCTGGGGTTGGGGTATCCTAACAGCCGACTGATCTCGATCCACGGCGAGGAAAACATGTCTGGAGCGGCGGCGAATTCCTCGAATGGAGCGGCCGGCACCGGCTCGCCGGGCTCGCCCGGCCCGTCCGTCCCACCCTCCGCCGCCGCGCCGCTCGGCCGCCAGTCGCGCTGGGTGCTCGCCGCCCTCGCCGTCTGCGCCCTCGCCGCCCTCTTCTGGCCGCGCGGCGAGAGCGCCGCGCCGGCCGGCTTCCTGCTCGACGCGGGCGGTCGCCCGGCCCCCCTCGCCAAGCGCCTGGCGCCGGTCACCCTCATCCACTTCTGGGCCACCTGGTGCCCGCCCTGCATCGAGGAGGAGCCGGCGATCCAGCGCCTGGCCTCCGACCTCGCCGGCCGCCCCGACTTCGCCGTGCTGATGGTCGCCGTCGCCGACTCCAACGGCCGCGTGCAGAGCTTCCTCGGCAGGAGCGGCCGCGGCGACATGGTGCTCTACGACCCCAACTGGGAGGTCGCCCACCGCTACGGCACCAGCCAGCTCCCCGAGACCTACCTGATCGTCGGCGGCAAGGTGGTGCGGAAATACGTCGGCATGACCAACTGGGACGACCCTCAGGTGCGCCGCGAGATCACCAGCCGCCTCGGCCGCGACCGCGGTGGTGATCGAATGCGCGGCTAGGCCGCCGCGGTCGCGGGATCAAGAGGAATGATGGCGATGATGACGATGGCCGAGCTGGCGGAGCTGCTCGCCAAGATCGGCCTCGCGGCGATCCTCGCCGGCGCCGTGGGGGCCGAGCGCGAATGGACGGGAAAGTGGGCAGGGCTGCGCACCCACATGCTGATCGCCGTCGGCGCCACCCTCCTCGCCCACGTCTCGGTGCAGCTCGGCGACGGCGCCCGCATCACGGCGCAGATCGTCTCCGGCGTCGGCTTCCTCGGCGCCGGCTCGATCATCCAGTCGCGCGGCGCGGTGCGCGGCCTGACCACCGCGGCGGGGCTGTGGGTCGCCGCGGCGATCGGCATCGCCATCGGCTCGCGCTTCTATGCCGACGCGATCGTCGTCACCATCGCTCTGCTCATCATCCTGGTGGCCTTGAAGCCGCTCGAGCGGCGGCTGCACCACGACCAGCACGCCCTCGTCGTCCAGCTCGACCCGACGCAGAAGCTGGGCGACCTCACCGACCTGCTCGACGAGGCGCGCATCGACGTCGAGCACCTGGCGCGGAACCCCCAGGACTCGAGCGTCCTGGTGAGCTTCCGCGGCTCGCGGATCGACTGTCAGCGGCTGGTCAACCTGTGCAACGCGTCGGGGCTCACCGTCGTCGACGAGAACCCGCCGACGGCGAGCCTGATGGGCGCCGGCCCGCTGCGCTGAGCCGCCGCGCGAAGCGGCTGAGAAAAGGCTCGTTAGAAATGGTAGGCGAGGCCGACGTGCCCCATGGCGAAGAACTGGAAGTCGCGGCGGCTGAAGTCGGCGTAGTGGCCGGAGAGCTCGGCGACGACGCCGAAGCGCCGCGTCACTTTGAACTCGCCGGTCAGCCCGAGGGCGGCGCCGATCGCGGTCTGGTCGCGGCTGCTGCCGTCGACGGCGTCGTTGCCGTGCAGGCGATAGGCGCCCAGGGCGAGGTAGATGCCGGAGTCGTAGTACCCCTCGTCGTAGCGGTACTCGCCGCCGATGGTGGCGTAGGTGAGCCCGGCATTGGTGAGCGTGCCGAAGGGCTGCGGGCGGTTGAGGTCGAGGTGGCCGATGCGCAGGCCCAGGATGGTCCGCGGCTCGGTGAGCAGGCCGAGGTTGACCTGGTAGCCCGCGTTGCCGTAGTTGGAGCCGTCGACGTCCGGCGAGCCGCCGACGCCGCCGAGGAGCGCCGCCGAGAAGGTGTAGTGGTCCTGGGCGCGCGCCACGGCGGGCAGCGCGAGGACGGCGACGAGCAGGGCGAGCCTGGCGAGCAGGCGATGCGGGCTGGGCAACCGATGAGTGCTGGCCAAAGTCTCTCCTTTTCGATCCACGGTGCGCCGCCGTCCGGCAAGCCATCCGACGGCCGCGAGCGCCGGGGGAGTATATCGTCGCCGGCCGCCGCGGCCGGGGCGCTCCGCGCGCCGGCTGAGGGGGTATACGCGGCGGACGCCCGCGGCGTCGCCCGGCACGGCTGGCGCGACCGGCTCTTCGCCGCGCTCCTCCCCGCCGCCTGCCTGGGCTGCGCGGCGCCGCTCGCGGCGGCGGCGCGGCTCGGGCTTTGCGCCGCCTGCCGCGGCCGGCTGCGGACGCCCGAGGGAGCCTGCGCCCGTTGCGCCATGCCGCTCGCCGCGGCGGCTCCCGCCGGCTACCTCTGCGGCCGCTGCCGCGACCGGCCGCCGGCCTACGACCGCCTGCTCGCCCTGTGGAGCTACGAGCCGCCGCTCGACGCCGTCGTCCGCGGCCTCAAGTTCGGCCGGCTCGACTACCTCGGCCGCCACCTCGGCCTGGCGCTCGCCGAGGCGTTCTTCCCAGCCGGCGGCCCGGCGCCGGGCGGCGTCGGCAGCATCGACCTCGTCGTGCCGGTGCCGCTCCACTGGCGGCGGCGGCTGGCGCGCGGCTACAACCAGGCGGAGCGCATCGCGCGGCCGCTCGCCGCCGCCCTCGGCCGGCCGCTCGCCGGGGCGCTGGTGCGGCGGCGGGCGACGCCGCCGCAGAGCGCGCTCGGCCGGCGCGAGCGGCTCGCCAACCCGCGCCGCGCCTTCCGCGGCCGCGGCGCCGGCCGCGGGGTCGCCGGCCGTGTCGTCCTCCTCGTCGACGACGTGGCGACGACCGGCGCCACCCTCGACGCCGCGGCCCTGGCCCTCAAACGCTGCGGCGCCGCCGAGGTCATCGCGCTGGTCGCCGGCCGCACGCCGAGCCGCTGACCGCGGCGCGAGCTTCCCGCCACCCGGCACCGTTGAAGAAAATGCCCCCGAAAACGCCGGGCGACAGCCTCTAGAGGCGGTTTGACAGGGGTGGGGCGGGGGTCTAGACTGCGGGAGTCGCAGGAAAAGAGCTCATGTCGAGCGCCCAGAAGATCCTCACGGCCGTGGCCCTCCTCCTCCTGATGGGCGCGGGCGGTCGTGCGTCCGCCGAAGAGCGGCGGATCGCCGGGGTCGCCGGCCGGGTGCGCGCGGAGGCGGCGCCGATCGCCGCCGCCGGCGTCTACGCCTACCAGCTCTCCGACTTCAGCCTCCACAAGGTCTCGACGGACGCGCAGGGGAACTTCCTCTTCCAGGAGCTCCCCGCCGGCCTCTACAAGATCATCGCCCACAAGGCGGGTTTCGAGCCGGTCGTCATCATGCTCACCCGCACCACCGACAAGGCCTACCAGTTCCTCGAGCTCGAGCTCACCCAGGCGCCCAAGGAGCCGCAGGGTCCGGCGCCCGACGGCGAGGACATCTGGTCGCTCCGCGCCCGCATCCCGGCGGACGTCCTGCGCGACATCGACACCCTGGCGCCCGAGACCTCGGGCGGCCAGCTCGCCCGCTTCACCCAGGAGCGCCTCCCCGGCTCCGGCGGCTACCTCGCCCAGTTCCACACCGACGTCTCGGCGATGACCGGCGTCGATGGCCTGACCGCCGGCGGCGAGTCGCAGGTCTCCGGCGCGCGGGTGGGGATCCAGGGCCAGGTGGGGCAGATGCAGGTCGGCCTGCGCGGCCACTTCTGGCAGCTCGACCCGTCGTCCCTGCAGCCCGGCGCCGGCGGCGGCAGCGGCCAGACCAGCGCCGTCTCGCTCGACCTCGAGAGCTCGCCGGGCAGCAAGCTCAACGTCAGCTCGCTCACCAGCCGGCTGAGCGCCCGCCAGCAGAGCGCCGACTCGCCGATCGACTTCGAGCACTACCAGGTGAGCTGGTCGCAGCCGATGGCCGGCGGGCAGTCCGACTTCGCGGCGCAGTACACCAGCCAGAGCAACCTCAACCGCGCCGGCGTGCCGGACCCCACCGCCATCCCCGAGGCGGCGCGCACCTGGCGGCTCGAGGGCTCGTACACCACCTCGTTCAGCCCCGGCTCGACGCTCCAGGCCGGCATGCGCTTCCGCGAGCAGCAGTTCGGGCTCGCCGGCGACACCACACAGGCGCTCTACGCACCGGGCACCGGCAACCTCGACCTCTTCGGCCGCGGCAGCATCCGTCTGCAGCCGGCCTTCCTCGTCGAGTACGGCCTCTACAGCACGCTCGACGACGGCAGCGTCGAGATGACGCCGCGCGGCGGGGTGGTGCTCCAGCTCGGCGACAAGTGGCAGCTCGAGACCGCGGCCAGCCGCCGCGTCTACAACACCACCAGCCCGCTCGAGCCGGCCTTCCTGCCGACTCTCTATCAGGAGTCCGACCTCTGCGAGGAGGGGAGCCGCTCCTGCTACGAGGTGCACCTCTCGCGCTCGGGGAACGACGGCAACGCGATCTCCCTCGGCGCCATCGACCGCACCTTCGGCAAGACGCTGCAGCTCTACTTCAGCGAGGATCTCTTCGACCGCCTGGAGAGCCTCTATCTGGTGCCGGGCGACGACGTGCCGGAGCTCCGCCTCTCGGTCTCCCGCCGGCTGTCGCCGAACGTCCTCAGCACCTTCGAAGGGAGCATGGGCTCCGGCGGCGGCGGCACCTTCTACGCGCCCGCCGGCGGCGCCTACGAGAACCGCGTGCAGTACCTGACCACCTCGGTCAACACCCGCTTCCAGCGCACCCAGACCGGCCTCTTCATCGCCTTCCACCGGCTCTCGCAGGAGCTCTCGCCCTACGGGGCGAACGCGGCGGCGACCTCGCTGGTCGAGCTGCAGCGGCTGCAGCTCATGGTCTCCCAGGACCTGAACGTCCTCTTCGCCCTCTCCGGCACCTGGGCGGTGCAGCTCAACATGGAGCTGTCGCGCACCAACGCCTCACAGCAGGCGGCGGGCGACGGCGAGCTGCGCAAGAGCTTCCTCGGCGGCATCGCCGTCAAGTTCTGAGCCGCTGCCCCGCGGCCGAATCGACACCCGTCCCCCGAGCGCCCGCCCCGCGGCGCTTCCCAACATTTTCAGTAGTAGTCGGCGCAGGAGAGGAAGTAGCCGCAGCGCGGCTCGGGGCAGAAGAGCTTGCACCGCCGCTCCTCCAGCCGCCGGCCGCAGATGGGGCAGGTGCGGAGCAGCTCCTCGGCGGCGGATGCCGCGACCTGCCGCGGCGCGTCACCCCCGGTGGCACTGGGCTTCGTGGGATCGCTCATCCTGCCGGCAGGTTAGGCCGCGGCCGCCGCATCGTCAAGCGTCCGCGGGTTGCCGGCGCGGCGCTCATCCGGTAGCTTTGCGCCCCCGGCGACTGGGGGCCAAGAGGACACCAACATGCCTCGGATCACCAAGGTCTACACCCGCACCGGCGACGACGGCACCACGGGGCTGGGCGGCGGCCAGCGCGTCGCCAAGGACTCGCCGCGGATCGCGGCCTACGGCACGGTCGACGAGCTCTCCTCGATCATCGGCACCGCGCTCGCGAGCGGGCTCGACGGCGCTCTCTCGACGACTCTTCGGCGCATCCAGAACGAGCTGTTCAACCTCGGCTCGGACCTCTGCATTCTCGAGGAGGACAAGGCGCGCATGCCGGTGCCGACGATCGAAGAGCGGCACGTGACGGCGCTCGAGGCGCTGATGGACGCGCTCTCGGCCGACCTGCCGCCGCTCGACAACTTCATCCTCCCCGGCGGCTCGGCGGGCGCCGCCCACCTCCACGTCGCCCGCACCGTCTGCCGCCGCGCCGAGCGCCTGCTCGTCTCCCTCGCCCGCGAGGAGACCGTCGGCCCCTACACCATCCGCTATCTCAACCGCCTGTCGGACGCCCTCTTCGTCATGGCACGCCGCGAGAACCAGACGAAGGGGCTGGCGGACGTGCTGTGGAACAGCCGGGCGTAACCCTCGCCGATACCCTCTACTAGCGGCCGCCGGCCTTGCCGGCGTCGCCCGTCTTTGCGCTCTCCGTCGCCCGCTTCGTCGCCTTGAGCACCTCGGCGGCGGGGAGGATGAAGCCGCGCACCAGCTCCTGCATGCGGGCGGAGGTCTCCAGCCGGCCGAAGGGGCCGCCGGAGTCGGAGAGGCTGCTCCCCTCGTCGGGGAACTGGAGGACGAGGATGCCGAGGACGTCGCCGGCCGGGGAGATGGCGGGGAGGCCGAGCGCCGACTCGGCGGTCGCCGTCGGCACGTAGAGGGTGCGCGGCTTGCGGATGATGCCGCCGATCTTCCCCTCGTAGACCGTCGGCGTGCGGTCGAAGAACTTGTCGAGGCGGCGGACGGCGACGAACGGATCGCCAACCTTGGGCGCCGCCGCGCGGCTGAGGTCGACGTAGGCGAGGGTCCTGCCCGCCGGCACGCTGATCTGCAGCCAGGCGAGGTCGAGGTCGCTGTCGCGCACCAGGAGCTTGGCGTCGAGCGGCTTGGGGTCGTCGGCGACGAGGACCTTGATCTGGGTCGGCGTCGCCGTCATCTCCACCTTGCCGCCCATCAGCCGCTGGATGAGCGACATGTAGCCGCCGAGGAGGGTGTTCGAGCAGAGCACCAGCCCCTTGGGATCGATGACGGTGCAGCTCGCCTCGGTTTGAAACTCCTGCTTCTCCCCCATCGAGCTGCCCATCTCGCCGCTCATCTTGATCTGCACCACCACCTGCACGGTGACCACCGCGGGCGCCCGCTCGGCGAGGATCTTGGCGAGGTCGGGGGCGGCCGGCTGCGCGGCGAGCGACAGCCCGCGCAGGACGGCGAGGGCGACGAAGGCGAGGAGAGCGGCCGCGCGGCGGCCGGGAAGGATCGTCGTACGGCGTGGGCTCATCGGTTTCTCCTTGTCGGTTCGCCGGCGGCGTCCCAGTCAGGCTCCAGGTACTGCAGATGGCTGCGCTCGCCGCGGCGCACCACCGCCGCCACCCGCTTCGGGCGGCGGGCGGCGAGCGCGGCGAGCGCCTGCTTGTAGCTCGCCAGATCGCGCACCGGGTAGCGGTCGAGGCGCTCGATGAGGTCCGTCGGCCGGACGCCGCCGGCCTGCGCCGGGCTCGCCGACTCGACGCGGTCGGCGAGGACGCCGACGACGGCATCCGGCCAGCGGTTCTCGTCGCGGTCGAAGAAGGTCATCTCGCGGACGGTGAGCCCCAGCGGGGCGCTCTTCTGGCGCGCCGCCTCGGCCGGCGTCGTCCGCGTCTCCTCGAGGCGGACCGTCTCCTCGCGCGGCTTGCCGTCGCGCAGCACGGAGAGCTTCGCCGTGCCGTCGACCTCGAGCCGGCGGACGCGCGAGTCGAAGAGGCCGGAGTCCTCCATGCCGCGCGGCGCCAGCGGATCGCCGTTCAGGCCGACGATGAGATCGCCGACCGCGAGGCCGGTCGCCGCGGCGGCGGTGTGCGGGTAGACGCGGGTGATGCGGAAGCCGCGCACGTCGGCGGCGGAGAGGCGCGCCGCGAGGGTCTCGGCGACCGGCTGGGTGGCGATCCCGATCCACGCCTTGGCGAGCTCGCGCGGCGGCGGCTCGTCGTCGCCGCCGCGGCCGGCGAGCACCGTGACGTAGCTCTTGCCGCGGCGATCGAACTCGACGAGCAGATCGTCCTTCTTGGCGGTGAGCGCGGCGTACCGCGCGGCGAGGGCGGCGAGGCTCTTGACCGGCGCGCCGCCGATCGAGGTGACGACGTCGCCCTCGTCGAGCGGCGGCTGGGCGAGCTGCGCCGGGCTGCCGCTGCGCACCCCGGTCACCAGCACCCCGGCCGGCGTGTCGAGCGAGAGGTCGCGCTTCAGCTTCGCCGTCAGCTCCTGGGCGGAGAAGCCCCAGGCGTGGAAGGCGCGCTCGTCGCCGCGGTCGCGCTCCATCTTCTCGCTCATCACCTCAATCGGCACCTCGTGGCCGCCGCGCAGCACGGTCAGCCGCAGCCGCGTGCCGACCGGCTGGCCGGCGAGGCGGCTCATGATCGGCGGCAGCTCCTCGTAGAAGCGGGCGGTCGTCGGCCGGCCGTCGATCGCCAGCACGACGTCGCCGGTCGCCAGGCCGGCGCGGGCGCCGGGGCCGCCGGCGGTGACCGAGTCGACCAGCAGGCCGCGGTCGACATCGGTGTCGAGGAGCGGCCGGAAGGAGACGCCGATCGAGCTCCGCGTCACCTCGCCGTGGGCGATGAGCGACTCGGCGACCTCCTTGGCCAGCCGGCTGGGGATGGCGAAGCCGATCGAGGCACCGCCCAGCTCGTTGATCCCCACCACGTCGCCGGCGAGATCGACGAGCGGACCGCCGCTGTTTCCCGGGTTGATCAGCGCGTCGTGCTGGATCCAGACGGTGAAGAGGCCGGTCCGCTGGCCGGGCTCGAGCTCGAAGTCGTCGCCGCTGCGCCCGAGGAAACCCTGGGCGAAGACGCGCTCGGTGTTGGAGACGATGCCGAGCGTGACCGAGCGGGAGAGCGAGAACGGCGAGCCCATCGCCATGACGTAGTCGCCCACCTCGAGCCGGCTGGAGTCGCCGAAGCGGGCGACCGGGAGATCGGGCGCCTGGCCGGCCGGCGCGCCGCCCTCACCCTGCAGGCTGTGGAGGTCGAGCTTGAGCACGGCCAGGTCGGTCAGCGGATCCTCGCCGACCAGCTCGGCGGTCGCCTCGCGGCGGTCGGAGAGGGTGAGCCGGAACTGCCCGGCATGCTGGGTGACGTGCTGGTTGGTGAGCACGTGCCCCTGCTTCGAGATGATCGTGCCGCTCCCCGCGATCCGCCCCTTGACCTCCTCGCCCCCCTCGTACTGCACCGTCACCGCCTCGATGTGGACGAGGGCGGGGAAGACGCGGTCGCGGGCGTCGCGGATGAGCTGCCGCATACCGTCGCGCAGCTCGACCTCGCCCGGCCGCAGGCCGGGTACGGTCGGGGTGGGCGCCGCCGGCGAGATCGGCGGCAGGACGGGCTTGGCGACGGGCGCGGCAATTCCGATGCTGGGGCCGGAGGGAACCGCGGAGCCGGCGGGCGGCGTGGCGGGAGGTGCCGCCGGAGACCGCTGCGCCGCCAGGGTGAGCACGAGAGCCAACGGCAGCGCGATCCGCGCCGCCGAGCGCGCGGTCCTCCGCGACCGCCGCGGCCGCTCGTGCGGCCGACGTGGCGGCCAGTGCGTGGATGTCGTCATCGCTCTCCTCGGGGATCGAGCCAATCTACCCCAAAAGCTCTCGGGGACGCGCCGGGGCGGGACCTGCAGGGGAGCCTCGCCGGGCGGAACGCCGGCTGGCGCGGGTCTTGTATGGATACGCTGTCGCGACCGCCCCGGATGGGCGGATCGGGAGGAGAGAGTTATGTCATCGACATCTGCTGTCTATCTGGTCGGCTTCATCATCGTCGTCGCCGGCCTCGGCTACGCCGCCCACCTGGCTCACGTTCCCAACGTCTGGATCGGCGCCGGAGTGCTCGTCCTCCTCGGCATCGGCATCCTCAAGATGGTGACCCACACCACCACGAAGGCCCCGCCGCCGCCGTCCGCCTGAGGCAGGCGCGCCGGCGGGGTCTGACGGCGACCGGCCGGCGCGATCAATCCTGGCGCAGGGCGTCGAGCGGCTGGACGCGCGCCGCGCGCCGCGCCGGCAGACAGGCGGCGAGGCAGGAGACCCCGAAGAGGACGCAGGCGGCGATCGCCAGCGTCGGCAGATCGGTCGGGCTGATGGCATAGAGGTAGGACCGCAGGAGGCTCGAGACCAACCAGAACGCCGCGATCCCCGCGACGATCCCCACCATCACCGGCTGCAGCGCCTCGAAGACGACCCGGCAGCCGACCGTGAACGGGCGGGCGCCGAGGCACATGCGGATGCCGATCTCCGGCTCCTCGCGGCCGACCAGGTAGGTGAGGAGCCCATACATTCCGATGAGCGCCAGCAGCAATGTGACCACGGCCGCCGCGGCGACCAGCCAGGCGAGGAGCGTCACGCGCGCCAGCGACTCGCCGACGATGCGGTCCATGGTGTCGAGGTCGGCCACCGCAACCTGCGGATCGAGATCGGCGACCGTTCGGCGGACCGCCGGCCCGAGACCGGCGAGCGGAGTGCCGGCCGCCGCCCGCACGGCGATCGAGAGCTGGCGGACCGGCCCCCACAGCTCGGCGCCCACCGCCGGCGTGAACGGCAGATAGAGCGCCTGCGCCACCGGCCGGTCGAGGCCGCCGGCGCGGACATCGCCGGCCACCGCGACGACCCGGTAGGGCGTCGTGCCGAGCTTCCCCCGCAGGCTCCGGCCGACGGGGTTGGCCCCCGGCCAGAGGCGTTTCGCCAGCGCCTCGCTGACCACCGCCAGAGGCATCCGCCGCTCGACCTCCGGCCAGCCGACCTCGGGGCCGCGCAGCGGGATCTGCATGGCGTTGAAATATCCCGGCGCGACGAGGTAGGTCGGGACGCAGGGAGCGGGGTCGCCGGAACCGCCTGGCCGGGTATCCGGGTAGACCGCCGAGCAGCCGTCGAAGCCGGTCAGGGGCAGCGAGTCGATCGAGCCCACGGCCGCGACGCCGGGGAGCGCCCGCAGGCGCTCGGCGAGCTGGCGGTAGAGGCCCGCGACCGCCTGGAACGAGGCATATCTCTCCTTCGGCAGCACCACGCGGAGGGTCACCAAACCGTCCGGCGTGAAGCCCGGCGGCACCGCGGCGAGGTTGTGGAAGGTGCGCCAGAAGAGGCAGGCGGCGGCAACCAGCAGGAGCGAGAGCGCCACCTGGCCGACCACCAGCGAGTGCTGGGCGCGGCGCTGGCGCCGCGACAGAGTGCAGTGCCGCGCCTCAGGAGTGAGCACGCACTTGGTCCGCGAGCGGACCGCGAAGGGGAGCGCGCCGAGGACCATCGCGATGCCGAGCGCCACCGCGGCCGCGAAGACCACGGAGGCGGTGCCGAGCCGCACCTCGGGGAGCCGCGGCAGGCTGCCGGGAGCCAGCGCGACCAGGAGGCGCAGCGAGACTGCCGCGACCAGCAGGCCGGCGAGGCCGGCGGCGACGGCGACGAGGAGCGGCTCGGAGAGGTAGAAGACCAGCATGCGACGGCGGCCGGCGCCAAGGGCGGCGCGCACCGTGGCGTCCGTGCGCCGCGCGTTGATCCGCGCCATGGTCAAGCTGGCGACATCGGCCGCGGCGACGGCGAGCACCAGGCCGGTGGCGGCGAAGAGCAGCCAGAGCAGGCGCCCGGCGTCGCCCACCACGTCGGCGCGCAGGGGGACGACCTCGGTGGTGAAGCCGGTCTTGCGGAGGAAGGCCGTCGAATAGGCGGCGGGAAGGGTGGCGGGCAGCCTGGCGGTGAGGCGCGCGACCTCGAGCCGCGCCGCGGCGAGGGAGATCCCCGGCCGCAGCCGGCCGAGCGCCCGGAAGATGTGGCTCGCCACCGGCAGCTCCGCCGCATCGAGATGGAGGGGGACCCAGAGATCGATCGCCAGCTCCGGCCGCCTCGCCTGCTCCGGCAGCCGGGCGCCGGCCGGGAGGATGCCGGCGACCACCGCCGGCCGGCCGTCGAGCAGGAGCTGCCGCCCGACGATCGCCGGATCGCGGCCGTAGCAGCGCGACCAGTAGCGCTCGCCGAGCCAGACGACCTCGGGATTGATCGGCAGCTCGTCGGCCGGCAGCGGCTGTCGGCCCGACGTCCAGACGAGGCCGAGGACGCGCGGCAGCCCGGAGCTCACCTGCGCGGTGAGCACCTCCTCCGCGCCGCGGCAGGAACCGCTCGCGGCCTGCACCGTCGAGCTCCACAGGGAGTAGAGCCCGAGGCTCTCGAACGACCGGCTGGTCTGTTGGAAATAGAGGAACTCGGCCTTGGCGAGCCCCCATGGCGCGCTCCCCGTCGCCGGCACGGCACTGCGCAGGCGCACCAAGCGGCCCGCCGCCGGGTAGGGGAGCGGCTGCAGGAGCACCGCGTCGACGATGGCGAAGACCGCGGTCGCCGCGGCGATGCCCACCGCCAGCGCCACCACCGCCGGGACGCAGAACAGCGGCTGGCCGGCGAGACGGCGCGCGGCGTGGCGAAGCTCGCTGGCGAACGTGGCGAGGAAGGCGGTGGCTCCGCCGCTGCCGCGATCAACTTCTGCCTCGTCGCGCATGGCGCGTCCTCCACCGGCTGCCGAGCGCATGATTCACCCGACTCTAAAAGAAAACGGTGCGCGCCGGCAAATTTGAGGGACTGCGGACATTTCGCGACGGCGTTCCACTTGCTCGAGAAAGCGCGCGGCGCGGCCATTCGCACCGCCCATACGATCTACGAGACACGCCTCGCGGCAGCATTGTTTAGGCGGCGCGAGAAGCAGGCCGTCCGTCGAGCCTGCATCACATGAGCATTGGAGCGCAAAGGCGCTCGATACGTAGATCGATTCGCATGCGGCTGTTTGACCTCGCGGTTTTCGTTCTTGTATTACTTTGAGCGGTGGTGGCCCCACCGGCTTCAAAATCGACGACAGCGAAATGCTGAGGAGGTTCCGATGGGACGCATTCTCAATCTGCAAAGGCTCGCAGTGGCGACTCCCGAGATCAACATCACGCCGACCAACCAGGACAACAGCTCGTGCAGCGATCACAACTGCGCCTGTTCGACGAACAGCGCTGCCGCCTGCTTCGCCGGCGACGACTTCGTGGTGATCTGACGACGACCTAGCGGCAAGCGATCAATCCTTCGGGCCACCACCTCTCATCCAGCGGGAGCCAGGCGACGCCACCATGCTCGCAGACGATTTCCTCTTCCTCGTCGCCGACCGCGATTTCTACGAGCCGCTCGGCCGCTACGGCGCCGATCGGCGCGACTTCGCCGACCTCGTGCGCCGCATCCTGCCGCCGTGCTGGCGGCTGGCGCGGCGCAACCTCTGGTTCGACTGCGACCCTGCCGTCGCCGCGCTCCCCGCCCAGGGCTGGAAGATCCATGTCTCGGCGACGCTCGGCAACTCGGCTCCCGTCCTCGCCACCACCGCGCGGCTGCTCGCCGAGCGGCGCGTCCCCTTCAAGTTCGTCGCCGACAAGACGCTCCTTTTTCTCGTCAACGGCAAGCGCTGGAACCGCGGCGGCGCCGGCAAGTTCATCACCGTCTATCCAGCCGACGACGGGCAGTGCCGCGATCTGCTCGCCTGCCTCGACGACGCTCTCACCGGCTACTCCGGGCCCTACATCCTCTCCGACCGGCGCTACCGCGACGGCTCGCCGGTGCACTACCGCTACGGCGGCTTCCGGCCTCTGAAGCGGCTGGCGGTCGACGGCCGGCCCGTGCACGTCATCGCGGCTCCCGGCGACACCTGGGTCGACGACGACCGGACGCCCTATTTCCACCTGCCGCCGGGCCTCGCCGATCCCTTCGCCGCTCCCGAGCCCGTCGATCGAGAGGCGGCGAGCGACGGTCCGGCGGCGCTCAAGGACGGCAGGTACCGGATCGAATCGGCCCTCGCCTTCTCGAACAGTGGCGGCGTCTACCTCGGCGTCGACACGGCGAGCGGCGAGAGAGTGGTGATCAAGGAAGCGCGGCCGTTTACCAACGTCTCGCCGCGCGGCACCGACGCGGTGTGGCTGCTCAAGAAGGAGCACCGGCTGCTCACCCTGCTCGCCGACACGAGGGTCGCGCCGCGGCCGGTCGACTTCTTCCGCGATTGGGAGCACTTCTACCTCGTCGAGGAGCTGATCGAGGGCAAGATCCTGCGCAGCTACCACGCCGAGATCAGCCTCAGCCTGCGCACCCGCCCCAGCCGCGAGCAGGGCGAGGAGTTCTTCGCCCGCTACCGCCGCCTCTACTCGGCGATCGCGCGGGCGCTCGCCGTGCTCCACGAGCGGCGCATCGTCTTCAGCGACCTGTCGCATTACAACGTCATCGTCGCGGCCGACGGCGAGACCGTGCGGTTGATCGACCTCGAGGGAGCGCACGAAGAGGGGGTCGATCTTCCCACCATGCTCTTCACCCCCGGCTTCGCCGCCACCCGGCGGCTCGACGACGGCGGGGTGACCGCCGAGGACGATCTCTTCTCGCTCGGCGGCCTGATGCTCGCCGGCCTCATCCCGGTCAATAGCACGCTCCTCTTCGAGAACGGTGCGCACCGGCGCTTTCTCGCCGCGATGGAGCGCGACCTCGGCCTGCCGCCGGCGCTCTCGCGCTGCATCGGCGAGCTCCTCGACGCCGACCGCGCTCGACGGCCGGCGCTCTCGCACGTCCTCCAGGTGCTCCGCGACGAGCCCGCGCCGCTCGCCGACGTCTCGCTCGCGGCGAGCCCCGAGGCTGCAGGAGCTGCCGATGCTGCCGATGCTGCCGAGGCTCCGGCGGAGGACGAGGAGCTGGGGCGCCTCATCGCCGGCATGCTGCGCTACCTCTCCGCCCACACCTCATTCGAGCGCGACGACCGCCTGTTCCCGGCCGATCCGGCGATCTTCGACACCAATCCGCTGCAGGTCGCCTATGGCGCCTGCGGCGTCGCCCTCGCGCTCCAGAGAATCACGGGGAGCGTGCCTCCGGCGGTCATCGACTGGATCCTCCGCCGCGACATCGGACCCGCCTTCTACCCGCCGGGGCTCTACGCCGGGCTCGCCGGCGTCGCCTGGACTCTCCTCGAGCTGGGCCTCCGGGAGCGGGCGGAGGAGGTGCTGGCGATGACTCACGGCCATCCGCTCCTCGAGCGTTCGCCCGACCTCTTCCACGGCGCCGCGGGATGGGGGATGACCCAGCTGCGCTTCTTCCTCGCCACCGGCGACGAGGCCTACCTGGCGCGGGCCGCCGGGGCCGGCCGGTTCCTCGTCGCCTCGCGGCACGAGGAAGGGGGGACCTGCTGGTGGACCTCAGAGGGCGACGTCGCCTGCGGCCTCGCCCACGGCGCCAGCGGCATCGCCCTCTTCCTCCTCTACCTGCACCTGGCGACCGGCGACGGCGAGCTCCTCGCGACCGGCCGGAAAGCCCTGCGCTTCGTCGCCGCGCGCTCGCTCCGCAACGCCGACGGCGGCATCACCTGGCGCATCAAGGAGGGCGAGCCGACCTTCACGCCCTACTGGCGATCGGGCAGCGCCGGCGTCGGCATGGTGCTCCTGCGCTACCTGCGGGTCGCCGGCGAGCCGGAGCATGCCGCGCTCCTCGCCGGACTGCTCCTCGACACCGAGCGCAAGTACGCCATCTTCCCGGGCCGCTTCTTCGGCCTCGCCGGGATCGGCGAGTTCTACCTCGACCTGGCGGCCTCCGGGCGCCACCGGGACGAGGCGGCGGCCGGCGCCCGCAAGGCGCTCGCCGGCCTGCTGCTCTTCCGCCTGGAGCGCGACGACGGCATCGCCTTCCCGGGCGAATCGCGCGCCCGCATCAGCTGCGACTTCGGCACCGGCAGCGCCGGGATCGCCCTCTTCCTGCACCGGCTGCGGAGCGGCGGTCCGCCGGCCTACATGCTCGATGAGCTCTTGGGCTGAGGGAGCGGGATGAGCGCGCCGGCCTACACCTCGGACTGGCGATGGCTGGCGCACGAGCTTCGCCCGCTGCGGCGGTTGCAGCTCGCCGCGGCGGGTTGCCTGCTCGCCGCGACCATCCTCTCGCTGGTCGATCCGCTGATCGTCCGCTGGCTCTTGGACAGCGGCCTCGGCGGCAGGCGCTGGCATGCGATCGAGGGGGCGGTGGGGGTCTTCCTGCTCGTCTTCCTCGGCCGCAGCGCGGTCCTCTCCGCCGGCATCTGGCTCGCGGCGCGAGCGAGCGATCGGCTGACGCTGCGCCTGCGGCAGCGCCTGCTGCGCCGCCTGCTGCGGCTGGATGCCGCCTTTCATGAGCAGCGTGCGGCGGGGGATCTGCGCCAGCAGGTCGAGCAGGATGTCGAGCAGATCGGCCAGGTGGGAGCGGATCTCCTCCCCAACAGCCTGCGCATGGTCTTCGGCGTCGCGCTCACCTTCGGCGTCATGGTCTTCCTCGATTGGCGTCTGAGCCTCCTCGCCCTCCCCTTCGTGCCGGCGCTGCTCCGTCTCACCGCGCGCTTCCGCGGGCGGCTCGAGGCGGCCGCGGACGCGGTGCGCTCGGGAGTCGCGGGGCGGGTCGATGCGCTCGACGAAACCCTGCGCGGCGCGGTGCAGATCCGCCTCCTCGGCGCCGAGCGCTTCTTCCTCGCGCGCTATCGCCGCCGGGCGGCGGAGGTCTCGCGCTCCACCCTGGAGCAGCGCCGCCTCGAGCTCGGCTTCCACGCCGCCTTCTTCGCCGCGGTGACGCTCGCGACCGCCGGGATGCTGGGAGCGGGCGCCTACGAGCTGATGCACGGCCGCCTCACGCTGGGGAGCTACATCGCCTTCTACACCTATCTGACGCGCCTCTTCGCGCCGCTCGGCGCGGCCGTCGAGACGAACGCCAAGCTGCAGCGCGCCGGCGGCAGCATCCGCCGCATCGCCGCGCTGGAGCAGCTCGCCCCGGCCGCCCGCGCGCCGGCCGGCCGGCAATCGACCGCGCCGACCGCGCCGGCCGAGGCCGCGAGCTTCGGCTGCGGCGGCGTGCGCTTCGGCTACGGCGGCGGGCGGCCGATCCTCCGCGGTGTCGATCTCCGCGTCCGCCGGGGAGAGAAGGTCGCCCTCGTCGGCGAGAGCGGCGGCGGCAAGACCACGCTGACGAAGCTGCTGGCCGGCCTCTACGAGCCGCAGGTGGGCGCCGTTCACCTGGGCGGCAGCGACGTGCGTCGGCTGCGGCCGCGCAGCCTGCGCGAGAGGATCTCGCTGGTGGCGCCCGACACCGTCCTCTTCGCCGGGTCGCTGCGCGACAACGCCCTCCTCGGCCGCCGGGGAGTCGGCGCGGAGGAGCTCGGGCGGCTGGCGCGGGCGACCTGCTTCGACCGCGTCGTCGAAGGGTTCGAGGGCGGCTGGGACCACGTTCTCGGCGGCTCCGGCAAGGGGCTCTCGGACGGCGAGCGGCAGCGGCTGGGGCTGCTCCGCGCTCTCCTCCACGGCGGCGAGGTGCTCATCCTCGACGAGTCGACCGGCGCCCTCGACCTCGCCACCGAGACCGAGGTGCTCGACGGGCTCCGCGAATGCGCCACACACCAGGCGGTGATCCTCGTCACCCACCGGCTGACGGCAGCGGCCTGGGCCGATCGGACCCTGGCACTCGAGGACGGCGAGCTGGTCGAGCGGGAGCGGAGCCGCCCGGCGCGGACGGGCCGCGGCTGAGCGGTCCGGCGGCGGCGAGAGCCGCCGGACGGTTCGGCGATCCGACGATCAGGCGACCGTTTCGCGCACCACTTCTTCGATCGTCGTGACGCCGTCGCGGATCTTCTGCAGGCCGCTGTGGCGCAGGGTGATCATGCCGTTCTGGATGGCCTTCTGGCGCAGCTCGGAGGCGGAGGCGCCGGAGAGGATCATCTCGCGCACCTCGTCGTCGATCTCCATCACCTCGTAGAGCGCCAGACGGCCCTTGTAGCCGGTCGTCGTGCAGCGCTCGCAGCCGCGGCCGCGGAAGAGCTTCAAGGTGCGCGCCTCCTGGTCGGAGAAGCCGACGTTGGTGAGCGCCGCGGCGGGCAGCTCCGCCGGCTCCTTGCAGAAGGTGCAGATGCGGCGGACCAGCCGCTGAGCCGCGATGAGGTGGACCGAGGTGGCGACGAGGAAGGGCTCGATCCCCATGTTCATCAGGCGGTTGATCGACGACGGCGCGTCGTTGGTGTGCAGCGTCGAGAGCACCAGGTGGCCGGTCATGGCGGCCTTGATCGCCACCTCGGCGGTCTCGAAGTCGCGGATCTCTCCGACCAGGATGATGTTGGGATCCTGGCGCAGGAAGGAGCGCAGGGCGGCGGCGAAGTTGAGGCCGATCTGCTCCTTCATCTGCACCTGGTTGATGCCCATGAGGTTGAACTCGACGGGGTCCTCGGCGGTGATGATGTTGACCTCGGGAGTGTTGATGCGCTGCAGCGCCGAGTAGAGGGTGTTGGTCTTACCGGAGCCGGTCGGCCCGGTGACCAGCACCATGCCGTAGGGCTTCAGGATCGCCTGCTCGAAGCGGCGGAGC
Source organism: uncultured Acidobacteriota bacterium (assembly GCA_963755825.1). Lineage (GTDB taxonomy): Bacteria > Acidobacteriota > Thermoanaerobaculia > Multivoradales > UBA5704 > DATBQN01. Next base: position 1,843,969 of record CAVWLA010000003.1, read on the forward strand.
GACTCCGGCTCGAAGCCGAGCTTCGCCATGTCGAGCATCAGCTTGTCCTTGTCCAAGAGGCGCATGACGATCTTCTCGCCGAAGATCGTCGGCAGCACCGAGACGCGGAAGTCGAGGTCCTTGTTGCGCCCCGACACCTTGGTCTTGATCTTGATGCGGCCGTCCTGCGGCATCCGCTTCTCGGCGATGTCCAACTTCGCCATGATCTTGACGCGGCTGGTGATCGCCTCCTTGAGCTTCAGCGGCGGATGCATCATCTCGTAGAGGATGCCGTCGATGCGGTAGCGGACGCGGTAGTCCTTCTCGTAGGGCTCGATGTGGATGTCGGAGGCGCCGCGCTTGATGGCGTCGGTCAGGACGATGTTCACCAGCTTGACGACCGGCGCCTGCTCGGACTCCTCCTCGAGCGCCGCGAGGTCGAGATCCTCTTCCTCGTCGAGCACCTCGAGGTCGCCGCTCGACTCGTCGGAGAGATCCTCCATGACTTTCTTCAGCTCGATCGCATGGGTCGATCCGTAGTAGCGGTCGATCGCCATACGGATGGCGTTCTCCGAGGCGACCACCGGCTCCACTTTGTAGCCGGTCATGAACTTGACGTCGTCCATGGCGAACACGTTGGTGGGATCGATCATCGCCACGGTGACCGTGGCGCCCGCCTTGTTGACCGGCAGAATGGTGTATTTGCGCGCGATGTCCGCGGGGATGATCTTGATCACCGCCTCGTCGATCTCCATGCCCTGGAGGTCGACCGAGGGGACCCGGAAGTGCTGCGACAGCGACTCGACGAGCTGGCGGTCGGTCATGAAGCCGAGCTTGACGAGGTTGCTGCCGAGGCGACCGCCCTGCTCCTTCTGCTGGGTCAGGGCCTCCTGGAGCTGGGCCTGGGTGATCTTGCCGCCCTTGACCAGGAGCTCTCCGAACTTGGCCGTGGTCGGCCCCTGCCTGCGAGCGGTCGCGCTGTCGACTTGTGCCATGCCACACCCTGAGGAGCCGGGCTCCGAGACGAGACGGTGGACGAGATCAATCGAACTCTAAGACTGCATTTCAGTCTAGCAGCCGGTGAAAAAGGGCGTCAACGAAGCGGTGGCTGGGCCGTGGGTCAGCTTGGTCTCCTGCGGGCGGTCGCCCTCGGCCCCACCCACCCTTCACGCCCTTCCGGGCGACCGTCCTCGGAACCAAGCTGACCCACTACCTGTGTGGCTGAGCCGCGGCGCTCACCGCCGGCGGAGCAGCTCGCCGGCGCGGGCGGCGACCTCGGCGGGCGAGATCTCGAGCAGGCAGGCCTTGGCGTCGTCGAAGCGGCGCTGGCAGAAGCTGCAGGAGAGGCGATGGACGAGCGCCCGCTCCGGCGCGCCGTAGGGGCCGGAGCGCGCCGGATCGGTGGGGCCCATCAGCATCATCACCGGCGCGCCGAGCGCGTGCGCCAGGTGGAGCGGACCGGAGTCGCCGCCGACGACGAGCGCGGCGTGGCGGGCGAGCGCCGCGAGCGTCGCGAGATCGGGCGCCGCCACTCGGCGCACGGCGCCGCCGCCGGCCGCCTCGATGGCGGCGGCGAGCTCCTCCTCGCCCGGCGCCATCGCCACCCAGGTCGTGGGACCGCCCGCCGCGGCGAGCCGGCGCGCCGCCTCGCTCCACGCCGCCGCCGGATAGCGCTTGTTGCCCCAGCCGGCGCCCGGATGGAGAAGGACGAAGGGCTCGTCGGCGCTCGCCAGGAGCTGGCGCGCCGCCCGCGGCACGGTGGGAAAGAGCTTCTCGCCGCCGAAGTCGGCGGGGTCGCGGGGCAGGTCGAGGGGAGCGAGGAGCGCCAGGCCGCGGTCGACGGCGTGGAGCGCGCCGCTGTCCACCCGCTCGGTCAGCCACAGGGAGCTCGACGGCTCGCGGCGGCGGCGGCGGGCGAGGCCCACCCGGCGGTCGGCGAAGGAGAGGGCGGCGAGGATGCCGGCCTTGTGATTGCCCATGAGATCGAGCGCGACGTCCGGCGCGAAGCGGTCGAGGACGGCGAGGAGCTCGCCCACCTCGCCCCAGGTGGCCGGCCGGAGCGGCGCCCGCCGCCAGCTGCGCAGGCGGACGACGACGAGGTCGTCGAGGTCGGGGTGGCCGGCGAGGAGCGGCGCGATGCTCTCCTCGACCACCCAGCCGATGCGCGCCCGCGGCAGCGCCCGCCGCAGCGCGGTGAGCACCGGCAGCGCGTGGACGACGTCGCCGAGAGCGCTGGTGCGGACGAGGAGGATGCGCTTGGCGTCGAGCGGGTGCGGCCGCGCGGTAACAGACAGGGGTGGTGGCAGACCGGGCGGCCGGCTCACCCCGCGACGTCCCGCATGCGGCGCACCCGCGCGATGAGGTCGCTCGTCGCGTGGTCCTTGGGGTCGCCGACGAGCACGGTGCGGCCGCCGTAGGCGCGCACCACCTCGTACTCCGGTACCCGCTCGGGCGCGCCGTAGTCGGTCCCCTTGGCGTGGACGTCGGGCGTCAGCTCGGCGATCAGGTCGGCCGGCGAATCGCCGTCGAAGACGACCACGAAGTCGACCGGCACCAGGCCGGCGACCAGCTCGGCGCGCTCCGCCTCTGGGACCAGAGGCCGGCCGGCGCCCTTGAGGCGGCCGACCGAGGCGTCGCCGTTGACGCCGACGACGAGCAGGTCGGCCTCGCGCTTGGCCGCCTCGAGGTAACGCAGATGGCCGACATGGAGGAGATCGAAGTGGCCGTTGGCGAAGGCGACCGAGAGGCCGGCCGCGCGCGCCTCGGCCAGGCGCTCCACGAGCTCGCCGCGGCTCATCACCCGCCCCATCAGGCTGGGTCCCAGCGCAGGCCGGCGAGCGGCCGCGCGTCGCCGGCCACGGCCCGGCGCAGCTCGTCGGCGGAGAGCGTCGCCGTCCCCATCTTCATCACCACGATGCCGCCGGCGTAGTTGGCGAGGATGGCCGCCTCGAGCGGCTCGGCGCCGGCGGCGAGCGCCAGGGCGAAGGTGCCGATCACCGTGTCGCCGGCGCCGGTGACGTCGGCGACCTGATCGGTGCCGTGGACCGGCAGGTGGGCGGAGAGGCCGCCGGCGAAGAGGCTCATCCCGCGGCTGCCGCGGGTGATGAGGAGGAAGCCGGCGCCGAGCCGCGCCAGCAGCCGCCGGCCGCCCGCCTCGAGGTGCTCGCCCTCGTCGTCGATGGCGCCGCCGAGGATCGCCTCCGCCTCCTCTTCGTTGGGCGTCGCGCCGTCGAGCCCGGCGAGCTCGGCCAGGCGGTAGCGGCTGTCGCCGACGAGGACCGCGCCGGCGCCCAGAGCCTCGCGCACGGTGGCGAGGACAGCCGGCGCCACCGCGCCGTAGCCGTAGTCCGAGAGGACGGCGACGCGCGCCGCGCCCGCCCAGGCGGCGAGGCTGGCGGCATAGTGCGCGCGCTCGGCGGGGCTCAGCTCGAGGCTGTCCTCGATGTCGTAGCGGACGATCTGCTGCTGGATCGAGTGCCTGCCGCCGCCGAGGATGCGGACCTTGGTCGGCGTCCGATAGCCGGCGCGGGTGAGGATGGCGCCGGTCTCCACCCCGAGCGCGGCGAGCGCCGCCACCAGCTGGCGCCCCGAATCGTCGTCGCCCACCACGCCGAGGGGCAGCGGCCGGCCGCCCAGCGCCGCGACGTTGGCGACCGCGTTGGCGCCGCCGCCGGGGGCGAGGCGCTCGCCCTGATAGGAGAGAATGAGGACCGGCGCCTCGCGGCTGATGCGCTTCGGCACGCCGTGGATGAAGCGGTCGGCGACCAGGTCGACGACCATGACGACCGGCCGGCCGGCCATGCCGTCGACCAGCTCGAGGAGCCGCTCGGTACTGGGAAGTCGGCGCGTGTCAGGCATTTGCGGCGTGCGATTGTAGCAGGCCGCCGGCAGCCGCCGGCGGGCGATAGGATGGCGACCCGCGCCCCGCGCCCGCTATGCCCTCCCCCGCCGAGCGCCTCCGCCACCGCATCGCCGCGCGCGGCACCATCCCCTTCGCCGAGGTGATGGAGGAGGCGCTCTATGGCGAGGGCGGCTACTACCGCCGGGCCGAGCTGCCGATCGGCGAGGCGGGCGACTACGTCACCGGCTCGTCGCTGTCGCCCCTCTTCGGCCGCGCCACCGGCCGCCTCCTGGCGCGGCTCGACGGGCCTCTCGGCCGGCCGGCGGAGCTCTTCGAGGCGGCCTACGGGAACGGCGCCCATCTCGCCGCCGCGCGCTCCTTCTTCCCGGCGGCCGAGGGACGGCGCTTCCGCGGCTGGGACCGCGTCGCGCGCCCGCTGCCGCCCGGCGCCGCCGTCGAGACGGTCGGCGATCTCGACGCGATCGCCGAGGGCTCGATCGAGGGGATGATCTTCTCCTATGAGCTGTTCGACGCGCTGCCGGTGCACCGGCTGATCGGCCGCGCCGACGGCGGCCTCGGCGAGCTGTGGGTCGCGAGCGGCGAGGACGGCGGCTTCGCCTGGCGCGAGGGCGAGCTCTCCGCTCCCGCGCTCGCCGCCCTCCTCCGCGATCCCGACGTCGCCCTCGCACCCGGCCAGGTGGCCGACCTCGCCCCCGGCTGGGCGCCGCTCTATCGCCGGCTCGCCCGGCGGCTCGGCCGCGGCCTCCTCGTCACCTGCGACTACGGCTTCCGGCGGGAGCGGCTGCTCGATCCCCGCATCCGTCCGCACGGCACCCTCGCCGCCTACAGCCGCCAGCGCGTCCACCGCAACCCCTTCGTCCTCTTGGGCGAGCAGGATCTGACGGCGCACGTCGACTTCTCGGCGCTGCAGAGCGCCGGCGAGGCAGAGGGTCTCACCACCGTCGCCTTCACCCGCCAAGCGCTCTGGCTAGCCGCCTGCGGCATCTTCGCGGACCTGGCGGAGGCCGGCGCCGACGTGCGCCAGCAGGCGATGGCGCTCCTCGACGGGGAGGGGATGGGCGAGGAGATCCGCGTGCTCGTCCAGGCGCGCGGCATCGACGCCGCGGAAGCCCTCGACCCCGCCCTCCTCGCCGCCGGCCGGCCCGGCTGAGCCGGCCGGCGGCGGGAGATCAGGGGATGACGTGGGTGAGGTCGTGGCTCAGGCGGTCCGGCGGCTGCAGGCCGCGGGCCTGATCCTGATGGTGGAAACCGCCGAGCTGGCCGAGGCTGACGGTGAAGCCGCAGCCGAGCTTGAAGTCCCACTGCGCATGGATCGGCTTGCAGCTTCCCGGCGGGTTGTCGGGACCGGTGTTGGAGCCCGACCACTCGGCCGCCGGCACGCCCCAGAGCACGGGGACCGGCTCCGGCTTCCCACCCTCGGTCACCTTGGCGTGATACCCCTTGACGACGAACGGGCCGGCCTTGCAGCAGTCGAGGGTCTCGGGGTCGCAGCCGTCGTGCGCCACCTCTTTCGAGTAGACGGTGTGGATCTCCACCCAGCTGCCGGCCGGCGGCAGCTTCGGGCAGCCCGCGGCGGGGCCGCCCTCCGGCGTCGCATGCTGGCCGGCGCAGGTCGGCTGCAGGTTCTCGATCCAGCAGTGGTAGTGCTGGCCGCAGCGCTGGAGCGTCACCGGCGTACCGCCGCGCGGCGTGTAGACGAGGGTGTCGGCGGGGCCCTTGCGGATGGTCGAGGTCTTGCTCGTCGCATCGTACTTCTCCAGGCGGCGCGGCGACTGGTCCTTGCACGGCGGGGCCGGCTGGGCGCAGACGGCGAGCGCGAGGAAGAGCGCAGCGCAGGCGAGGGTGACGGCACGGCGGGGCTTGGGCATGAGGGCGTCGAGACGCATGGCCACCTCCTGACGTTTGGCGCCCGAGGGAGGGCGCGAGATCTATGCAACGGATTCGCCCTTCTACCACGTGTCTACGCACTTGAGCAACGTCGTGCACAGACCTGGCTGCAGCCGCCCTGGACGGGTCCCGCCGGCATCGGCCGGCATAGGATCGACCGCGTGCCCGCCTACGACGTCGTCATCCCGGCCCGCGACGAGGGCTCGACGGTGGCTGGAGTGGTGCGGGCGGCGCTCTCGGCGCCCGGCGCCGGTCGGGTGGTGGTGGTCGACGACGGCTCGGTCGACGACACGGCGGCGGTCGCGGCCGCGGCCGGCGCCGAGGTCATCGCCGCCCGCCCGGCGGGCGAGGACGGCGACAAGGGGCGGGCGCTCGAGCGGGGGTTCCTCGCCACCTCCGCGCCGATCCTCGTCTTCTTCGACGCCGACATCGAGGGCGCCACGGCGGCTCACTTCGAGGCGCTGGCGGCGCCGGTCGCCGCCGGACGGGCCGTCCTCTCCTGCGGGGTGATCGACTACGGGAGGCTCCAGAATGCGCTCTTCCTGCGCCTGCCGCCGATCAGCGGCCTGCGCGCCCTCCGCCGCGAGATCTTCGCCGCCATCTCGCCCGCGCGCCGGCGCGGATTTCGCATCGAGATCATGATCAACGAAGTCGTGGCACGGCGGCGGCTGCCCGCGGCCATCCGCATTCTCGGCGGCCTGTCCCATCGCTCGAAGGTGCAGAAGCTGGGCTGGGCGCGAGGCCTGCCCCGCCACCTGGCGATGACCGCCGAGCTGCTCGGCTGCCTGGTCGACGTGCCGCTGTGGACCTATGGCGCCTATCTGCGCCGGCTGCAGATCGATCCGCCGGCCGGTCCGGCGGGCCTGCCCGGCGACGGCCGGATCATCCGGGCCGACGGTCGCGCCGTAGAGAAAGTGTGAGGCCCATGCAGACGATCAAGGCTCTCCCCGCCCTCTGCCTCCTGGCTCTGGCGCTGGCGCTCCCCCCGCGGCGCGCGCCGCGGCCCCCGACTACGCGGCCTGGAACGATCTGCTGGCGCGGCACTACGACCCCGCCCGCGGCATGGACTACAAGGCGCTCAAGGCGAAGGATGCCGCGGCGCTCGCCGGCCTCCGCCAGCGCCTGGCCGAGGTCGACCCCGCGGCGCTGTCGCGCAACGACCGGCTCGCCTACTGGATCAACCTCTACAACATCTCGGTGGTGTCGACCGTCGTCGAGCACTACCCGGTCGCCTCGATCCGCGACATCTCGACCGACCCCATCATCCGCCTGAACGTCTTCAAGAAGCCCACGGTGAAGACCAGGGCCGGCGCCATCTCCCTCAACGACATCGAGAACAGCAAGATCCGCGAGGGGTTCAAGGACCCGCGCATCCACTTCTCCATCAACTGCGCCGCCGAGAGCTGCCCGCCGATCCGCAGCGAGGCCTACGAGGGGGCGCGCATCGCGGAGCAGCTCGACGATCAGGCGCGGAAGTTCCTCAACGGCCCCCACGGCGTGCACCTGGAGAAGGACGGCGGCGACCTCACCGTCCACACCACCAAGGTGATGGACTGGTTCGGCGAGGACTTCGACAAGTGGGGCGGCGGCCGCCTCGCCTTCATCGAGAAGTACGTCTCGCCCGACAAGCGGGCGCAGATCGAGAAGGCCGGCGCCAACGCCAAGCTCGCCTACGACGACTACAGCTGGAAGCTGAACGACGCCTCCAGATGATCGCGCGCGACGCCCCGACCCGGCGGCGATCCGGCGTGCGGCCGCTCCTCCAGAGTGCGGCCTCCCTCTTTGCCGATCCGGTGACGGCGGAGAAGCGGCGGCTCCTCGCCGAGCGCTGGGCCGATCTCGACCCCGCCCTCCGCTTCGCCGGCCAGGGGCTCGGACAGAAGGCGACCGGCTGCGGCGCCACCATCGGCATCCAGCCGCGCTGCGACTTCGCCTGCACCGGCTGCTACCTGGGGAGCGAGGCGAACCGCATCCCGGCGCTGTCGACCGCCGCGATCCTCGCCCAGCTCGACGAGCTGCGCCGCTATCTCGGTCCCAAGAGCAACGTCCAGCTCACCGACGGCGAGGTGACGCTGCGCCCGGAGAGCGAGCTGCTCGAGATCCTCGCCCATGCGCGGGCGATCGGCGTCGTCCCGATGCTGATGACCCATGGCGACAATCTGCGCCGCAAGCCCGGCCTCCTCGAGCGCCTCATGGAGGGCGGCCTGACCGAGGTGTCGGTCCACATCGACATCACCCAGCGCGGCCGCGACGGCCATCGCGCGCCGACCTCCGAGCGCGAGCTCGACCCGCTGCGCGAGGAATTCGCGGCGATGATCCGCACCGCGCGGCGGCGGACGGGCCGTGCGCTGCGCGCCGCGATGACGCTGACCGTGACGGACGACAACCTGCCGCAGATCGCCGGCGTGGTGCGCTGGACGATCGCCAACCGCGACGCCTTCGGCCTGATGAGCTTCCAGCCGCTCGCCCGCGTCGGGCGCACCCGCCGCGAGCTCCACGGCGTCGACGCCGCCAGCCTGTGGGGCGAGATCGCCAAAGGGACGGCCGACTTCGGCCCCACCCTGGACAACCTCCTCGGCAACCCGGCGCCGCTCCACTTCGGGCACCCCGAATGCACCCGCTTCGTGCCGCTCCTGGCGCTCGAACGGCCGGGCGAGCCGCCACGCCTCGTCCAGGCCTTCCGCGATCACCCGGACGACCTCGCCATCGTCGAGCAGTTCTTCGCCAAGGGCCTGGGGGGAGTGGCCTTCCGCGACGACCGGCCGCTCGAGAAGCTGGCGCGCGGCCTCGGCCTGCTCCGCGCCGAGCCGCGCTGGATCCTCGGCCACGTCCGCCGCTGGGCGGACCGCCGGCTGCGGGACGAGGCCGGAACCAGCCTCCTCCGCCTCCTCGCCGACGCCCTCGCCGGGCGGCTGCGGGTCGACGGCATCACCCTCACCAGCCACCACTTCATGAGCCCGGAAGAGCTCGCCACCGACACCGGCCGCGAGCGGCTCGCCGCCTGCGTCTTCCGCGTGCCGGTGGACGGCGAGATGGTGCCGATGTGCCGCGTCAACGCCGGCGGCGTCCGCGAGAGCTTCTACGCCGGCATCCCGGCGGGCTCGGCGGCGGTTTCGTAGCGCTCTGTCGTCTTGCCCTGCGGTCGCCGTCCTCGCAGGGTGACGGTTCGCTCGCTTCCGGCGAGAGATGCGAGGAAAAACTAAATTCCCCGTGGGAAAATCAAAAATTCCCGTGGAAATTTTCAATTCCCCTTGGCCGGAAGGCCGGGAGGACGAGAAATTTTGGATTTCCAGTCGCCCGCGACGATTGTCGAGGGGAAATTTTGATTTTCCTCTCGTCCGACGCCCGGTAGAGAGGGAAAATCGAAAATTCCCTCTCCCGCGGCATCGGGAGCGAGGGAAGATCGAATGTTTCCTCTCCTCCGGCGGTCGTCCAGAGAGAGAGTGCGATCAGCCCTTCCACGCCCCGAGCTGTTGGCGGACGAGGATGAGCTGGCCCACGTGGTAGGCGTTGTGGTCGGCGAGGACGAGCGCCTCGCGGAGGACGGTCTGGCCGTCGCCCCAGGGGAACGGCGTGTAGAGGTCGGCCTCGGCGACCAGCTTCTGCATCGCCGCGAGATCGCTCTGCAAGGACGCCACGCTCTTCTCCCAGGCCGCGTCGTCGGGCGGCGCGGCGCTCCGCGGCCAGTAGCCGTCGGGGAACGTCGGCGAGACGTGCTTGGCGTCGCGGCTGAACTCGAGGATGTCCCACTGGGCGATGCGGAGGTGCTCCACGAGCTGCCAGGGAGAGTGCGGCGAGCCCGCGGGCTTTTCGCCTCGGAGCGCCGGCGGCAGGTCCTTGACGGCGGCGTCGAGGCCGGCATGGGCGTGGCCGCCCTCGAGGAGGGCGTGGAGGTGGTCGCGGAGCGGCTTGTCGTCTCGGCTCATGGAGCGATTGTAGACCGGGCCGCTCGGGCACCGCCGGCTCCCAGCTCCGCGCTCATCTCCGCCGTCACTCCAGGCCGCGTCTCGTTGCCCTGTCTCTATAATGGCTCTCGCCATGGACCCCATCCACGTCGTCGGCGCCGGGCTCGCCGGTTCCGAGTGCGCCTACCAGCTCGCGCGGCGCGGCGTGCCCGTGGTGCTCCACGAGATGCGGCCGGTCCGCGGCACGCCGGTGCACAAGAGCGGCGACTTCGCCGAGCTGGTGTGCAGCAACTCGCTGCGCAGCGACGACCCGTTCCACGCCGCCGGCCTCCTCAAGCGCGAGATGGAGGAGCTCGGCTCGCTCATCATCGAATCGGCGCGGCGCACCTCGGTGCCGGCGGGGAGCGCCCTCGCCCTCGACCGCGACCGCTTCGCGCGCGACGTCACCGCGACGCTCGAAGGGCTCCCCGGCGTCGAGATCCGCCGCGAGGAGGTGATGGCGATCCCCGCCGGCGAGACCGTCCTCGCCACCGGCCCGCTCACCTCGGCCGCGATGGCGGCGGCGCTCCAGGAGCTGCTGGGGAGCGAGTACCTCTACTTCTATGACGCCATCGCGCCGATCGTCGACGCCGAGAGCCTCGACATGGGCAAGCTCTTCTGGCAGTCGCGCTACGGCAAGGGCGAGGGCGACGACTACCTGAACTCGCCGCTCGACCGCGAGCAGTACGCGGCGTTCCACGCGGCGCTCAGCGCGGCGGAGGTCGTCGTGCCGCACGATTTCGAGAAGGCGATCTTCTTCGAGGGCTGCCTGCCGATCGAGGAGCTGGCGCGCCGCGGCGAGGATACCCTGCGGTACGGTCCGATGAAGCCGGTGGGCCTCCAGGCGCCCGACGGCCGGCGCCCCTGGGCCGTCGTCCAGCTGCGCCAGGAGAACCTGGCGAAGAGCCAGTTCAACCTCGTCGGCTTCCAGTCGCGCATGAAGTGGGGCGAGCAGCAGCGCGTGCTGCGGCTCATCCCGGGGCTCGAGAGCGCCCGCTTCGAGCGCTTCGGCCAGATCCACCGCAACACCTTCGTCAACGCGCCGACCCATCTCGACCGGCTCTATCGCGTCAAGGCGGCGCCGCGGGTGCGCCTCGCCGGCCAGATCACCGGCGTCGAGGGCTATCTCGAGTCGGCGGCGACCGGCCTCGCCATCGGCCTCTATCTGGCGCTGGCGCGGCAGGCGCCCGCGGACCAGGAGCAGGAGCCGCTGCCGACGACGACGGCGCTCGGCGCCCTCGCCCGCCACCTGACCGAGTCCGACCCGCGCCACTTCCAGCCGGCCAACATCAACTACGGCCTCTTCCCGGAGCTGCCCGAGCGGCTGCGCAAGGGCGACCGCAAGGCGGCCTATGTCGAGCGCGCCCGCGCCGACCTCGCCGCCTGGGCGGAGCGCCACGGCATCGCGACGAAGACCCCGCGCGCCACGGCGGCACTCGCCGCCGCCGCCGGCGAGCCGGCTCGGCGATGACCCTCCGCCGCCTCATCCACGGCTTCCTCGAGCACCTGCGCGACCGCAGCTTCTCCAGGGAGACGCTGCGCGCCTACGAGGGCGACCTGCTGCGCTTCCTCGACTTCCTCGCCCGCGACTTCCTCGCCCGGCCGGCGGAGGAGATCGCGCCGGGCGAGGTCGATCACCTCGCCGTCCGCTCGTTCCTCGCCGCGCTCGCCCGCGGCGGCAACGGCCGCCGCACCCAGGGGCGCGCGCTCTCGTCCGTGCGCAGCCTCTTCCGCTTCGCCTGCCGCGAGGGGCTGCTCACGGCGAACCCGGCGCAGGGCGTGCCGACGCCGAAGGTGCCGCAGACCCTCCCCCGCCACCTGCGCCCCGGCGAGGTCGAGAACCTGATCGAGGCGCCGGCGGGGAGCGAGCCGGTCGCCCGCCGCGACCGCGCCATCCTCGAGCTCCTCTACGCCGCCGGCCTGCGCGTCGGCGAGCTGGTGGGGCTCGACTGGCGGGCGATCGACCTCTCGGGCCGCGCCCTCCGGGTGGTCGGCAAGGGGAACAAGGAGCGCATGGTGCCCTTCGGCCGGCCGGCGGCCGACGCGCTCCGCGCCTGGCTCGAGGTGTGGGAGACCGTCCGCGGCGCGGCGCGCGAAGCCCGCGGCGGCGATGGCGAGGAGCCGGTCTTCCTCAACCTCCGCGGCGGCCGGCTGACCGACCGCTCGGTGCGCCGCATCCTCGACCGCTACGTCGGCGAGGCGGCGATCGCCGCCGGCGTCCATCCGCACACCCTGCGCCACACCTTCGCCACCCACCTGCTGGAGAACGGCGCCGACCTGCGGGCGATCCAGGAGCTGCTCGGCCACAGCTCGCTGTCGACCACCCAGAAGTACACCCATCTGGAGATCGACCGGCTGCTGGCCGTCTATCGCGACGCCCACCCGCGCGCCCGCGGTGCCGGTGGCGCGGGCGGCGCGGGCGAGGGCTGACCGTGGCCGCCACCTCGATCGGCTCCGCAGACGCCGGCAGCCGCTTCCTCTGCACCCCGGGCGGCGCCATCCGCCGCGGCCGCCGCCGGCTCGGCGCCCTCTTCCTCGGCCTCTCGCTCCTCCTCGTGGTGGTGGGCGGCGCCGCCGGCTGGAGCGGCCGGCGCTGGCCGGCGATCTTCGCCCTCGCCGTCGCCCTGGTGCCGTGGACCGCCTGGCGGATGAGCGGCGACCTCGACCCCCTCTGGCTGGAGATCGACGGCAGCTCGCTCGTCCTCCAGCTGCGCCGCCGCCGCGAGCGGCGGGACCTCGCCGGCGTCGCCGCCCGCCGGCTGGGCACCGAGGAGATCGCCCAGCTCGAGCGCCTGGCGACGGCGGGCGGTGTCGCCGCGGGGACCGGCGGCTTCGACTCGCGCCTGTGGGGCGAGTTCGACCTCGCGGCGAGCGACCTCTCGCACGCCGTCCTCCTCGACTGGGGCGAGAGCCGGCTCATCGTCACCCCCGATGAACCGCAGGCGTTCCTCGCGGCACTGACGCCCGGCGCCTGAAACCCGCCGGCCGGCGGTCCGTAAGGCGGTCCGAGAGCGGTCCTTAGAAACCATCGGGGGCGCACCGGGTGCGCATCTCATCCGCCGGCCACCTCCCTGCTACAATCGCGCACCCATGGACACCTTCGCCTCCACCACGGTCCTCCTCGTGCGCCGCGACGGCAAGGTCGCGATGGCGAGCGACGGCCAGGTGACGATGAACAACTCGACCGTCGTCAAGGGCGGCGCGCGCAAGGTGCGCCGCGCCGGCAAAGGCAAGGTCCTCGTCGGCTTCGCCGGCGGCGGCGCCGACGCCCTGGCGCTGTTCACCCGCCTGGAGGCCAAGCTCGACGAGTACGGCGGCAACCTCGAGCGCGCCGTCGTCGAGCTCGCCAAGGACTGGCGGACGGACCGCGCTCTCCGCCAGCTGCAGGCGGTGATGATCGTCACCGACCAGGCGCAGAGCTTCTTCGTCTCCGGCGCCGGCGAGCTGCTGCAGCCGGACGAGGAGGACGGCGTCATCGCCATCGGCTCGGGGGCGAACTTCGCGCTCGCCGCGGCGCGCGCCCTGATGCGCCACACCGAGCTCGCCGCCGCCGACATCGTGCGCGCGGCGATGAAGATCGCGGCGGAGATCTGCGTCTTCACCAACGACCGCCTGACGCTCGAGGAGCTGTAGCCCCGGTATGTCGATCCCGCTCTCCGGCCCGCCTTCCGGGCCTCCGTCGACGCAGACCGCGGGCGAGCTCGGCCCCGTGCTCGAGAACATGACGCCGCGCCAGATCGTCGCCGAGCTCGACAAGTACGTCGTCGGCCAGCACGCCGCGAAGCGCGCCGTCGCCATCGCTCTGCGCAACCGCTGGCGGCGCCAGCAGCTGCCGGCGGAGATCGCCGACGAGATCGCGCCCAAGAACATCCTCATGATCGGCCCCACCGGCGTCGGCAAGACCGAGATCGCGCGCCGCCTGGCGCGCCTCGCCAAGGCGCCGTTCTTGAAGGTCGAGGCGAGCAAGTTCACCGAGGTCGGCTATGTCGGCCGCGACGTCGAGTCGATGGTGCGCGACCTGGTCGAGATCGCCGTCGGCATGGTGAAGGAAGAGAAGCGCGACTCCGTCCGCGAGGCGGCGATGGCGCGCGCCGAGGACCGCCTCCTGCAGCTCCTCGTGCCGCCGCGGCCGATCGCCTCCTACCTGCGCCACGAGCAGCCGAGCGAGGGGAGCGAGGAGGACGACGACCTCGCCGGCACGCGCGAGAAGTTTCGCGACAAGCTGCGCTCGGGCGCCCTCGACAACCGCATGGTGGAGATCGAGGTCGACGAGTCGGCCTACCCCAGCCTCGAGATGTTCACCCCGCAAGGGGTCGAAGAGGTCGGCATCAACATCAAGGACATGCTGCCGGGGCTCTTCGGCCGCAAGAAGAAGCAGCAGGTGCGGGTGGTCGAGGCGCGCGAGATCCTCATCCAGCAGGAGGCCGAGAAGCTCATCGACCGCGCCCTGGTGGCGCGCGAGGCGCGGCACCGGGTGGAGGAGGGCGGCATGGTCTTCCTCGACGAGATCGACAAGATCGCCGGCCGCGAGGGGAGCCGCGGCCCCGACGTCTCGCGCGAAGGCGTGCAGCGCGACCTGCTGCCGATCGTCGAGGGCACCAACGTGTCGACCAAGTACGGCATGGTGAAGACCGACCACATCCTCTTCATCGCCGCCGGCGCCTTCCACGTCAGCAAGCCCTCGGACCTCATCCCCGAGCTGCAGGGCCGCTTCCCCATCCGCGTCGAGCTCGATCCGCTCACCGAGCAGGACTTCGTGCGCATCCTGACCGAGCCGGAGACGGCGCTCACCAAGCAGTACGCCGCCCTCCTCTCGACCGAGGGCGTCGCCGTCGAGTTCACCGCCGACTCGGTCGCCGAGATCGCGCGCCTCGCCGTCGAGGTCAACTCGTCGACCGAGAACATCGGCGCCCGGCGCCTCTCGACGCTGATGGAGCGCCTGCTCGACGAGGTCTCCTTCGACGCGCCGGAGATGGCCGGCGCCGCGATCAAGGTCGACGCGGAGTACGTCCGCCGCACTCTCGAGGGCATCGTCCAGGACCAGGATCTCTCGCGCTATGTCCTCTAGGGACTGGGCGCCGTATCTCGCCGCGACAGCGCTCGTCCTCGGCCTCACCGCCGGCGGCTGCGGCAAGAAGGGACCGCCGCTGCCGCCGCTCCGCTACGTGCCGGCGCCGACTAAGGATCTCGCCATCATCCAGCGCGGCACCAACGTCCTGCTGAGCTTCACCTACCCGAAGACGACGCCAGCCGGCATCGCGTTGAACGGCGTCACCGCGGTCGAGGTCTGGGAGATGGAGCGCCAGGCCCCGCCACCAGCGCCACCGCCGCCGCCGGCAGCGACCAAGCCCGCCGCCGCGACCACCACACCGGCCACCAAGCCCGCGGCGGGCCCGACGGCAACGACGCCCGCCGGCTCGACGGCCGCGGGGACGACTCCCCCGGCGACCACACCGTCGTCGAGCTCGGCCCCGGCTCCGGCGAATCCAACGCCGACGCCGACGATCACCGCCACGGCGACCGCTCCGCCCGTCCTCGGCGCACCGGTTCCGGCGACCCCGTCGACGCCGGCTCCGGCGACGCCGTCGACCGCGGCGGCGGGGGCGGCGGCGAAGCCGGCGGCCGTGCCCGGCGCCATCGCCACCCCGGCGGTCGGCGCGGCCTCGGTGCCGCCGCCGGCGGCGAACCTGCCCGGCGGCTTCCCCGCCATCGATCCGCGGGAGCTCGAGGCGAAGGCGAAGCTCCTGGTGAAGATCCAGGGCGCCGACATCGCCGCCGACACCATCGGCGACAAGGTCGTCATCACCCTCCCGCTCCCCCAGCCCCTGCCGGTGCGCGGAGCGCCGAGCCCAGTGCCGGCAGCCGGGACACCCGGGGCGGCTGGATCGACGGCGGCGGGCACGGTGGGCACGGCGACGACGACCGCCGCCAAGACCGACGCCAAGCCGAGCGCGAAGGCGGAGACCGCGAGCGGCAAGACGAACGCCAAGCCGGCGACGACCGATGCGGCGAAGAAGACGGCGGCGACAGCCACCTCGGCGACCACGCCGGCGCCGGCGGGCGAGCTCGTCCACTACTTCGTCGTCCGCACGACGGGACCGAAGGGCGACCGCTCGGCCTTCTCGAACCAGGCGGCGCTCATCCCCTTCGCGCCGCCGGCGCCGCCGACCGAGATCAAGCTCGCCGGCAAGGCCGACGGCGTCGAGGTGTCGTGGACCTACCCCGAGCAGCCGGCAGCCGCTCCTCCCGCCGCTGCCACTGCCCCGTCCGCCGCTGCGGCGACCTCGGCCTCGGCTTCCTCCACCGCGCCGCCCGCCAAGCCGGTCCCCGAGAGGATCCTCGGCTTCAACGTCTACCGCCGCGACGCCACCACCAAGACCTTCGGCGCCCCGGTGCGCGCCGCCCCCGGCGAGTACCGCTCGACGGTCGACACCACCGCCCGCTTCGGCGAGAGCTACATCTACAGCGTCACGGCGATCACCGACCCTGGTCCGCTTCGCGAGAGCGCCATCCAGGGCGAGGCCGAGATCAAGTACGTCGACCGCTTCCCGCCGCCGGCGCCGACCGAGGTCGTGGCGCTCGCCGAGACGGGGAGCGTGCGCATCGTCTGGCGTGCTTCGTCGGCTCCCGACCTCGGCGGCTACCTGGTCTACCGGCGTCAGGGCGCCGCGGGAGACTTCCGCAAGCTCACCGAGCAGCCGATCACCGACCTGCAGTATCAGGACATGTCGGTGGCGCGGGGCGCGACCTACACCTACCGGGTGACGGCGGTCGACAAGTCGGGCAACGAGAGCCCGCCCGGCGAAGCGCAGACGAAGGCGCAGTGACCTCCTTCTACAAGCTCTCCGGGAGCGGCAACGACTTCATCGCCCTCGCCGAGCCCGCGGCGCCGCCCACCGCCGAGCAGATCCGCGCCTGGTGCCGGCGCGGCGTCTCGCTCGGCGCCGACGGCCTGTTCACCCTGCGGCGGCAGGGCGGCGGCGTCGCCATGGGCTACTGGAACGCCGACGGCAAACCCGCCAACCTCTGCCTGAACGGCACCCGCTGCGCCGCGCAGCTCGCCTTCCATCTCGGCTGGGAGAGCTCGCGGGTGCGCATCGAGACCGCCGCCGAGGCGGTCGACGCCCGCCGGCTCGACGGCGAGGCGGTGGCCCTCGAGCTGCCGGCGCCGGCGGCGCCGAGCGAGCGGACGATCGAGATCGACGGCCGTTCCTGGACCGGCTGGTCCGTCCTCGTCGGCGTGCCGCACTTCGTCCTCGTCTGGCCCCAGGGCCTCGCGGCGGCGCCGGTCGTCGAGCTCGGCCGCGCTCTCCGCCTCTCCCCCGCCTTCGCCCCCGCCGGCACCAACGTCGACTTCGTCCGCTTCCCCTCCCCCGGCACGGTCGAGATCCGCACCTACGAGCGGGGGGTGGAGGACGAGACCCTCTCCTGCGGCACCGGCGCCCTCGCCGCCGCCGCGGTCGCCATCTCGCTCGGTGCCGCGGGCTCCGGGCCGCTCGCCGTCCACACCCAGAGCGGCCTCGCCCTCTCCGTCGCCATTGCCGGCGAGCGGTCCGACGACCCGTGGAGCGGCCGCTGGTCGCTCGGCGGCGACGCGCGGATCGTCGCCGCCGGCGACCTGCTGCCGGCGGCGGAGCTCTCGCCGCCGCCGCCCGACTGGTCCAGGCCGCGGTGAGGAATCCGCTAGAATGTTGCGGCCGGGCGTCCGCCCGGTGGGCACTCCATGGGTGGGCGCAGGTTCGAGGGCCGCGGCGATGACGAGCACAACCCGGCGGGTGGCAGCCATCGTGCCGGCCTACAACGAGCAGGAGACGCTGGCGGAGGTCCTCACCGTCCTCAAGGCGATCCCGCTCATCGACGAGGTGATCGTCGTCTCCGACGGCTCGACCGACGAGACCGTCGCCATCGCCCGCGGCATGAAGCTGAAGACGATCCACCTGCGGCGGAACCAGGGCAAGGCGGCGGCGATGGCGATGGGGGTCGCCCACACCCGGGCGGACCTCCTCG
The DNA here is from genome assembly GCA_963755825.1 of uncultured Acidobacteriota bacterium. GTDB lineage: Bacteria > Acidobacteriota > Thermoanaerobaculia > Multivoradales > UBA5704 > DATBQN01. The sequence continues at coordinate 1,861,648 of CAVWLA010000003.1, forward strand.
TCTTCGTCGACGGCGACATCATGAACCTGACCGCGGCGATGCTCGACGAGCTGATCCGGCCGGTGCTCGACGACCGCTCCGACATGAACGTCGGCATCCGCCACCGCGGCCGCATCCTCGACGCCTTCCACCGCACCTTCGGGCCCCTCCTCTCCGGCATCCGCTGCCTGAAGCGCGAGGTCTTCGAGGCGGTTCCCGAGGAGCAGATCGCCGGCTTCGCCATCGAGACCGGCCTCAACTGGGCCTGCCGCCAGCTCGGCATGCGCACCACGACGACGGTCTTCTTCCACCTCCGCCACCTGGTGAAGGAGAAGAAGCGCGGCTTCTGGCGCGGCGCGCGGGCGCGGGTCGAGATGTTCGTCTCCGTCTTCCGCGCCTATCTCGCCCTCGAGCTGACGCACCCCGGCCTCGGCCGCTCCGAGGGCGGCCGGCCGCTCGCCGCCGACCGCGAGTACGTCATCTTCTCCTGAGCGCCGGGGCGGTGGCCGAAGCGTTCCCTCCCGTCGACGAGCAGCTCGCGCTCCTGCGGCGCGGCGCCGTCGACCTGGTCGACGAGGCGCAGCTCCGCGCCAAGCTGGAGCGCTCGCGGCGGACCGGCAAGCCGCTCACCGTCAAGACCGGCTTCGATCCGTCGTCGCCCGACCTCCACCTCGGGCACACCGTCCTGCTGCGCAAGATGCGCCACTTCCAGGTGCTCGGCCACCGCGTGGTCTTCCTCATCGGCGACTTCACGGCGCGCATCGGCGATCCCACCGGCAAGAAGACCACCCGGCCGCAGCTCGACGAGGAGCAGGTGAGGGCCAACGCCGAGACCTACCAGCGCCAGGTCTTCCGCGTCCTCGACCGCGAGCGGACGGTGGTCGACTACAACGACCGCTGGCTGGGGAAGCTCGGCTCGCACGGCATCGTCCGCCTCGCCGGCCGCTACACGCTGGCGCGGATGATGGAGCGCGAGGACTTCCGCACCCGCTACCAGGCGAATCAGCCCATCCACCTCCACGAGCTGCTCTACCCGCTGGCGCAGGGCTACGACTCGATCGCCCTCGCCGCCGACGTCGAGCTCGGCGGCCACGACCAGATCTTCAACCTGCTCGTCGGCCGCGACCTGATGAAGGAAGAGGGCATGGAGCCGCAGGTGGTGCTCACCGTGCCGCTGCTGGTGGGCCTCGACGGCAGCGAGAAGATGTCGAAGAGCCTCGGCAACGCGATCGCCGTCGAGGATTCGCCGAAGGAGATGTACGGCCGCACGATGTCGATTCCCGACGCCCTGATGTGGGATTGGTACCTGCTGCTGACCGACCTCTCGGAGGCCGAGATCGCGGCGCGCCGGGCCGAGGTCGAGGCCGGCTGCCTGCATCCCAAGGCGGCGAAGAGCGCTCTGGCGCGACAGGTGGTCCTCGGCTACCACGGCGAGGCGGCCGCCGCCGAGGCCGCCGCCGAGTTCGAGCGCATCTTCGCCGGCGGCGGCGTGCCCGACAGCGTCGAGGAGCGCCGGCTCGCCGGCGGCGCCCGGCCGCTGCGCGCCCTCCTCGTCGAGGCCGGCGCCGCCGGCTCGAGCAACGACGCCGTCCGCCTCGTCCGCCAGGGGGCAGTGACGATCGACGGCGAGCGCGCCGACGACCCCTTCCGCGAGCTGCCGCCGCGCGCCGAGCCCTACCTCCTCAAGGTCGGCAAGCGCCGCTTCGTCCGCGTCCTGCTCTCCGCCTGACCGCGGGCGCTACCCCGCCGGCGCCGCTTGCGCGCATAATGTGAAGCTGCCGCTCCCCTTTGATTGCCGCCATCGATGACCGCGACCCGCTCCCCGTCCGTTTCCGCGCTCGCTCTGGCGCTGTCTCTCGGCCTCGCCGCGCTCTCGGCGGGACGCCCGGCGAGCGCGGTTTCGCCAGCTGTGCCGGTGGCGTCGCACATCGACGGCCGGGCGTTCGGTCTCCCGGTGTCGATCGATCTGCGCGACCTGCCGCCGGAGACGGCGCGGGCCGCCGCCGCCGCGGCGCTCCAGGAGATCGCCGTCTTCGAGCGCCAGGTCGACCCTGCGGCGCCGCCGCTCGCCGGCACCATCGCGGCGCTCGACGCGGCGGCCGGGCGCGGCCCGCAGCCGATCGAGCCGCGCCTCTTCCAGCTCCTCTCCCGCGCCGCCGGCTTCTGCGCCTGGTCGAACGGCGCCCATGGGCCGCTCGCCCGCGGCCTCTATCGGCTGTGGGGGCAGGGCGCGCCGGTCGCCGCGCGCCCCGCCGACGAGGCGCTCGCCGCGGCGGTCAAGAGCGCCGCCTGCGGCGGCCTGGTGCTCGATCGCAAGGCGGGCACGGCGAGCCTCGCGGCGGGGGGCGGGGTCACTCTCTTCGGCTTCGCCGAGGGCGCCGCGGTCGACCGCGCGGTCGAGGCGCTGCAGGGCAGGGGGGCCGCCAACGGCGTCGTCGGCATCGGCCGCGTCTGGCGAGCCTTCGGGCCCGGCCCCGGCGGCAGGGGGTGGACGGTCGCCCTCCCCGCTCTCCCCGGCATGCCGGCGCCGATCGGCGAGGTGCTGCTGCGCGACCAGTCGCTCGCCCTCGTCGCCGCCGACGATCGGCCGCTCGCGATCGCCGGCGACGTCTTCGCCCCGCTCATCGACCAGCGCAGCGGCCGGCCGGTCGAGGGGATGGAGGCGGTCGCCGTGCGCACGCTCGAGGGGATGGACGCCGAGGCGCTCGCCGCCGGGCTCTTCGTCCTCGGCACCCGCGAGGGGCAGCTCCGCGTCGGCAGCGTGCGGCCGGCGCCCTCCGTGCTCTGGGCGCTGGGCTCGGGGGACGGCTCGCCGCTCCTCGTCGAGTACCACTGGTCGGCGACGGCGCCGAAGGGCGCGCCCGCGGAGAGCGGCCTGGCGCTCGCACGCCCCAGGCCCTGACGCCTGGTCAGCCTCTCGTCAGCTAAAGCCCACTCGCGCCGGTGCGTCGCGCCGGGCCGGCGACGGCGTCAGCTGGTGCACCAGGTAGCCCGCCAGCCAGAACGCCGAGGTGGCGAGGTGGACCGCCACCCAGACCTTCCGCCAGGAGTCGTCGACCGCCGTCTGCAGCAGGTAGCCGGAGGCGATCATCGGTCCGAGCATCAGGGCGATCGCGACGCCGCTCCGCCGGCGGGGGCGGACGCCCGAGCGCCAGCCGCCCCACACGTGGCGGCGCCAGACGAGTCCGGCGGCGAAGACGAGGAGTGGCGCGGCAAGGACATGAAGATGCTGCATGGCCGGCTGCCAGGGGTGGTGGACGACGGAGTACGGATCGGCCGGCTTCAGCAGATAGAGCATCCAGGCGTAGACCAGGCCGGTGCCGCCGACGAGGGCGGTGCCGGCGTGGAGGAGCCAGAGCTCGGTGCGGCTCAAGGCCGGGGCTTTCCGGCGCCGCCGCCGGGCGGCGGCGCCTTCTCGCGCTCGGCGAGGACTTGGTGGAGCGCCAGCACGCGGCGCACCGCGGCGGTCGTCGCCCGCGCGGTGAGGGTGGCGCCGGCGACCGGCCGGATGCTCCGCGACAGATCGAGCTCGGCGTCGAGGCCCTTGCCGGCGAACTGACCGTACCAGGCGCCCCGCGGCAGGTACTCCTCGGGCTCGTTGAAGGCCAGCACCTCGACCCGCACCACCTTGCCGCGCGGATCGACCACCACCATCACCGTCTCCGGCAGCGTCCGCACCCGGTGGTTGTCGAAGTAGGCGGTGCCGGCGAGCTTGCCGCCCTGGGTCGCGGCATAATAGGTCACGAGCGCGCTCTCCACCTCGACCGCGGCGAGCTTCTGGGCGCGCGCCCGCTCCTCCTCTTTGAGATAGGCGGTGTGGCGCTCGACCGCGGCGCCGGGAAAGGCGAGCTTCAGCGCCTCGTCGACGGTGAGGAACACCTTGGCGGCGGCCGGCACGGCGCTGCCGAGGGCGAGGACCGCCAGCGCCAGCGCGGCGCAGAGCGCCGCCGGCGCCCGGCGGCGCGCCGGCCGGGGCACCGCCCGGATCCGTTCAGCCGAGGCTGGCGAGCACGGACGACGGAGAACGGCTCCGGAGCGGGTCATCGCGGGCATCTCCTCAGAAGATGTAGCCGAGGGAGAGGTTGAGCTGATTGAGGCCGCTGCCGGCGCGGTTGTCGTAGTTCTGATAGTCAGCCTTGAAGACCAGCTGCGTGATCGGCTTGAAGGCGACGCCGGCGGTCCAGATGGTGACGTCGTTCGCCGGGTTGGACTGGAAGCCGCTGGGCACCGACGCCTGTGTGTTGGTGCGCTCGTAGCGCACGAAGGGCGTCAGCGACTGCTCGCCGTGCGGCATGGCGGAGAAGAGGTTGTAGCCCAGCTCGACGTAGCCGCCGGTCAGCCGGCTGCCGACCGAGGCGTCGCCGGAGAGCGCCAGGATGCGGTCGAGGTCCGCCACGTCCGAGAGCGACACCTGGACGCCGATCGCCCGCAGCTGGAAGCCGCGATAGCTCCACTCGAGGTGCGCCTCGCCGAGCGTCGTGCCGACCTGGATGCGGTGCCCGTCGTCCGTCGTCAGCCCCTGGCCGGAGCCGCCATGGAAGAGCGAGAAGCCGGCGAGGAGGCCGGGGCGCGGCGTCCAGTCGAGGCGGACGACGCCGGCGAAGTCGTTGGCCGAGGCGTTCGAGCCCTCGTGGCTGCCCTCCCGCAGGCCGACGTCCGAGGCGAAGCCCGAGGCGTCGAGGCCGCCCGTCAGGTAGGCGCGGTACTGGAACGGACCGGACTCGCCGTAGAGGCCGATGCCGCTCTCGCGCCAGGTGCTGGGGATGAGCAGGGTCTCGACGTCGGGGCGGCGGGTGGAGAGGAAGGTCGTCGGCTCGTGGAACTCGTTGATGATCCCCACCGGCATGAGGAGGAGGCCGCCGCGGAAGGAGAGCTCCGGTTTCCAGCGGTAGTCGATGTAGGCGAACTCGACCGCCGACTCGCCCCCCCTCTCGGTGTTGGCGTTCTCCCACTCGAGCTCGGAGTTCAACAGCCAATGGTCGTTCCACTTGTAGCCGACGTAGACGACGCCGCGGAGGAGGTTCAGGTCGTCCGCCACCCCCGACGGCGCGCCGTTGTCGCGCCGGGTGTTGAAGTTCTGGTAGAGCGCCTCGCCGTAGCCGCCAAGGGAGACGCCGGGCTGCGCGTGGTAGATCTTCGACGCCGCCGGCCCCATTCCGGACTCCGAGGTCGTCGCGCCGGCGACCTGCTCGCCCAGCCGCAGCCGCTCGATCTCCTGGGAGAGGATGTCCAGCCGGCGGTCGATCTCGGCGAGGCGGGCCGGATCGCCCGCCGCGGCGGCGGCGCCGGTGGACGAACCGCTGCCGCCGGAGGCCGGCGCCGACATGCGCGCCAGCTCCGCCTTGAGCGCCTCGACCTCCTTCTCCAGGCGCGCCAGGCGGGCCTCGGGGTTCTCGCTCGCCGCGGTCTGACCAGCGGCCTGCCCAGCGGGCGCCGCGGCGGCGGTCTGCGCGCGAACGGCGCCGGTCGAGAGAGCTGAGGAGGCGGCGGCGAGAGCTGCGATCGACGAGATCAGCCACCGGCGGCGCCGGGCACACCCTTCTCTAGGACTCATGTAGAGTCTCCTTGTGGGCCCGCTCGCGCGGGCCTGCGATTGGAGCGGCGAGGCGGACCTGGTTGGCACCGCCGCCTCGCCGTTCCTGGTTTGTCTTTTCGCTCCCCCGCGCCGGACGCCGGCCCCTACGGGGACTGCCTCTCCAAGATCACATCTGCGGTCAACATGGTCAGCCGGCCGCGCAGGCCGCGGCTGGCGCGGGCGACGAGCCGGCCGTTCGCCGGCGTCAGGATCAGGACCTCGATCTCGGGGTGCGCCGCGGCCCACGACAGCGCCCGCTCCGCGCCCATCACGAAGAGGCCGGTCGACAGGCAGTCGGCGACGAGCGGATCGGCCGCCCAGACGGTGACGCTGCCGACGTCGGGCGCCGGCCGGCCGCTCCGCGGATCGAGGAGATGCCCGTATCGGCGGCCACCCACCTCGACGGCGCGCTCGCTGTTGCCGGAGGTGGAGAGCGAGCCGCGGTCGAGGCGCACGGCGATCACCGGCCGCTCGCGGCGGCGCGGATCGGCGACGTCGACCGTCCAGGCCGCGCCGCCGGCCGCCGCGCTCCACACCGCCACCTGGCCGCCGAGGTCGAGCAGGGCGCGGGAGGCGCCGCCCGCGGCCGGCGTCGCCGTCAGCGCCGCCAGCGCGTCCCGCAGCGCCGCGCCTTTGCCCCAGCCGCCCTCCTCGATGATCAGCCCGGGCTGGCGGCGGACGGCCGAGCGCCCGGCGAGCTCGAGCTGCGGGTAGCCGGTCGCCGCGACGGCGCGGGCGAGCTCGGCGGCCGACGGCAGCCGGCCGCCGGTGCGCAGGCCCCAGGCGGCGACCAGCGGCCCGACGGTGGGATCGAAGGCGCCGCCGGTCGAGCGCGCGCAGTCGAAGGCGCCGCGGAGGTCGGCGGCGAGCGCCGGCGAGAGCGCAAAGGCGGCGCCCGCCGGCGAGCGGTTGAGCCGCGCCAGCTCGCTGTTCTGCCGCCAGGTGGAGAGGCGCGCCTCGGCCGCTTCGACGGCGGCGACCGCCCGCTCGCTCGCCGCCAGGCCGGCGGCGCGATCCCCCGCCTCGACCGTCACCGCGAGCGCCGTCCCCATGAGCGCCAGCCGGCGCTCGACGACGGCCGGGCGCGGAGAGACCACCGGCGGCGGCGCCGCCGTCACGGCGCCGGCGAGGCCGAGGAGAGCCGCGAGCGCGCAACCGGCGCGCGGGCGGACGCCCCTCATGACGCAGACTCCGCGCCGCGCGGCGCTCCGCAGCAGCCGCCGGCCGGCGACACCGGGCGGCCGTGCGGGCAGACGGTCGGGTGGTCGAGGAAAGCGCAGACCTGGTCCTCGAAGCCGGCGGCGAGCGGCCGCTCGGTGCCGCACTCCGTCGTCATCGGATGGCCGAGCGTCCGCGCCAGCAGCACCTCGGCGAGGCGGACCCGGCGCACCGCCGCGGCGGCCTCGGCGCGGCCGCTCTCGGTGAAGGCGATGCGGCCGTCGACGAAGGCGAGGAGGCCGCCCGCCAGCAGCTCGGCGACGCCGCGGCGGGCGACCGAGACGGCGGCGCCGTCCTCCTCGATCAGCCGCCAGAGGTCGGCGAGCGCCGCCGGCACCTCTCCCTCCGGCGCCCGCGGCGGCGAGGCGAGACGGCCGTGCTCGAGGCGGATCTCGCGGTCGGCGCGGGCGGCGATGTCGCGGTCGTGGGTGACCAGGACGAGGGTGTGGCCGCGCTCGTGGAGCCCCTGCAGGAGCGCCATCACCAGCGCCTCGTTGACCGCGTCGAGGTTGCCGGTCGGCTCGTCGGCGAGCACCAGCGGCGGATGGTTGATGAGCGCGCGGGCGATGCAGACGCGCTGCTGCTCGCCGCCGGAGAGCTCCGACGGCAGATGCTCGAGGCGGCCGCCGAGCCCCACCTGGCGCAGCGCGGCCTCCGCCTCGCCGCGGTCGGTCATGCTGTGGACGTACTGCGCCAGCATGACGTTCTCGAGCGCGGTCAGGTAGGGGATCAGGTGGAACTGCTGGAAGACGAGGCCGATCGTCTGCTGCCGGTAGCGGGCCAGCTCGCGGGTGGAGAGGCCGGCGAGGTCGAGGCCGCCGACCGCGACGCGGCCCGCCGTCGGATGATCGAGGCCGGAGAGGATGTTGAGGAGCGTCGTCTTGCCGGAGCCCGAGGGGCCGGTCACCGCCACCCACTCGCCGCGGTCGACGGCGAGGGTCAGCTCGTCGAGCGCGGCGAGCGAGCCGAAGGTCCGGGTGAGGCCCTCGACCGCGAGGAAGGGCGTCGTCGCCGCTGGCTCCGCCATCGTCGTCATTCGCCGCGGAGGACGCCGGCGACGTCGAGCCGCTCGACCCGCGAGAGGGCGACCGCCATCGAGAGGCCGACGACGGCGACGGCGGCGACCGCCGCCGCCGCGGCGCCGGAGACGGTGAGGGCGAGCGCCGGGCCGCCGCCGCTCGCCGGGCCGAGCAGCCGGTCGGCGAGCCAGCCGGCGCCGACCTCGCCGAGGACCTCGCCGGCGAGGCCGGCGATGAGCGCTGTGGCGAGGAGCTCGGCGGCGAAGAGGCCGGCCACCCGCCGGCCGGTGTAGCCGAGGGCGAGGAAGAGGCTGATCTCCGCCCGCCGCTCGCCGACCAGCGCCGCCGTGGCGGCGGCGACGGAGAGGAGGGCGAGGGCGAGCGAGACGATGGAGACCGCGGCGAGGACGAGGGTGAGCCGCCGCGTCAGCCGGGCGTCCGATTCGCTGGTTTTGAGGAGCGGCGTCGCCTCGACGCCGGGAACGCTCGCCTCGACGGCGCGGGCGATGCGCGACAGGTGCCGCGGGTCGGCGCGGACGTCGAGGCGCACGAAGCCGGGAGCCGCGCCCGGCGCGCCGGCCGGCGCGCGGACGCCGCTCGCCGAGGCGACGCCGGCGACCGCCCGCACCCGCGCCGCCTCGGCCTCGGGGATGGCGGCGAGACCGCCGACCTGGGGGCGGACGGTGAGGTTGGGACCAAAGGCGGCGAGGCTGGCGCCCAGCCGGTCCTCGACGCGCACCGAGAAGCCGGCGAGCGTGGCGACCGTCGCCGCCGCCACCGCCACCGAGGTGGCGATGAGCGCGAGCTGGCGGGAGCGGCGGCGCAGACTGGCGGCGACGAGGCGGAGGACCATCGGGAGAAGGGGGAGCTAGGCGGTCGCCCGCTTGAGGATCGCCGCCGGGTAGCGGCCGAGGGCGCGGAGGATGGGGGCCAGGCTCGCGAGCGTGGCGACGGCGAGGCCGGCGAGAGCCGCGTAGGGGAGGAGCGCCCAGGCCCAGGGGACGGCGACGCCGAGCAGCCGGCTGCCGAGCAGCCGGCCGAGGGAGAGGCCGGTGCCGCCGCCGGCGATGCCGCCGGCGAGCCCGAGGAGCGCCGCCTCCGAGAGGAAGAAGAGCACCACCCGGCTGCGCGCGGCGCCGATGGCGACGAGGAGCCCCGCCTCCAGCCGCCGCTCCATGACGGTCGCCGTCATCGCCGCCGTGACGCCGACCGCGGCGCCGAGGAGGGCGACGATGGCCAGCACCGCGAGGATGCCGCGCAGGCTCCCGGTGACCGCGGCGGTGGCCGCCGTGACGCCGTGGAGGACGCGCGCCCGCGCGCCGGGGAGCGACTCCGAGATCTGGAAGGCGACCGACGAGGGGTAGGCGGTGCAGTACCAGGTGTCGTACTGGGCGCCGGTGAGGCTCCGAGGGTCGCGGACGTTGCCGCTCTCCGGCTTGGTCAGCGCGAACACCTCGGCGCGCGTGTAGCGGCCGGGTTGGCCGGCGAGGCCGGCGACGACGGAGAGCGGCACCAGCGCCTGCTCCTCCTCGTCGCCGCCGCTCGCCACCAGCCCGACGACGCGCAGCTCCGCGGCGCGCGGCCCGAGGTCGGCGTGGACGGTGGCGCCGAGACCGACGCCGAGGCGAGCCGCGAGCCGGCGGCCGAGAGCCGCCTCCGGCGGCCCACCCGGCGGGGCGGCGTCGGCGGGCCAGCGGCCGGCGATGCGGAGCGTCGGGCGCACGGCGGGGAGGCCCGTCCGCCAGGTCGCCAGCTGCGGATCGGCGGCGACGGCGAACCAGGTGCCGACCACCGGCGCGACGGCGACGGCGCCGGTGTTGGTGGGAGCCGCCGGAGCGGCGGCCGGCGGCGCCCCGGCGGGCGCCAGCCGCACGCGCAGCTCGTAGAGCGGCGCGAAGGCGATGATGTTGTTGGCCCAGAAGATCTTCTTGAGGTTGGTGAGCTCGGCGACCGGCAGCGTGGCGCCGCGCGCCGGCACCACCTCCAGGTTCGCGCCGTAGGAGGAGAGCTCGGCGGCGAGCCGGTCGCCCGAGGCGAGCACCACCTCGGCGAGCGCCGCCGCGCCCATCGTGCCGAGGGCGACGGCGGTGGCGGCGAGGAGCTTGCGGCGGGTGCCGCGGCGCACCGATTCGGCGAGCAGGCGAAGGTACATGGGCTCGAGTCCGCCCGGCGCTACATCGCGTGCGCGGCGTGCTGGGCCGCGGCGCCGAAGTACCGGCCGCCGGCCGCCAGATCGGCGGCCGCCAGCACGAGGTCGCCGCCTTCGACGTGCGAGGCGAGCGGGATGGGGTTGCAGCCGCCGGAGCGGCCGATCGAGGGCGGATAGATGAGCGAGCCGCAGTGCAGGCAGGCGATGTTGCCACCCTCCTGGTAGTAGCCGCGCGCGCCGCAGACCAGGCAGGCGTCGAAGGCGGTGGCGAGGTGGCCCTGGGAGTCGACCGGCACCGCGATGAAGCGCACGCTGGCGCCGCCGATGGTGGCGACGAAGCGGCGCAGCGTCTGGCCGTGGAAGGAGGCGAGCGGGATGCGCACGGTGCCGTCGGCGCCCGGCGCCACCGGCGCGGCGGGCGACAGGCTGGCGGGCGGCCGCGAGTAGACCCAGCCGAGGCCGAGGGCGGCGAGGATGGCGATCCCCAGCGTCGCGCCGAGCGCCCGCGCCCGCCGCTGCCGGCCCTCGGCGGCGCGCTCGAGGCGCGCGCCGGCGGCATCCGCCGGCGGCGCCACCGCGACCTGGCGCCGGCCGGGGACGAGGAGCATGAGGAGCGGCAGGGCGAGGACGGCGAGAACGAAGAAGAACTCGTCCTTGACCAGCGGCCCGATGGTCGCCATGGTGGTCGGGTTCGCCGGCAGCCACCCCGCCTCGGCGAGCTCGTGATACCCGTTCAAGAGGAGCTGGAGGAGGAAGACGAGGAGCGCGATGCCAGTGACGGTGAAGAAGCGCCCGAGGTCGACCCGCACGCTGCCGCGGACGAAGAAGACGCCGAAGGCGGCGGCGAGCGCCAGGCCGACGAGGGCGCCGAGGATCGCCAGCAGGCCGCTGGTGGTGAGCGAGATGGCGGAGAGGAAGAGGACGGTCTCGGCACCCTCGCGGAAGATCATCACGAAGGTGAAGAGGAAGATGCCGATGCCCACCGAGCGCGCCGAATCGCGTTCCACGATGCGGCCGAGCGCCCCGCGCACCTCGCCGGCGAGCTCGCGCGAGTGCCGCCACATCCAGACCAGGACGGAGGCCACCAGCAGGGCGGAGACGACGTAGAGGAGCCCCTCGAAGACCTCCTCGTCGATGGCGATGCGGTAGAGCGCGAAGGCGCCGGCGAGGGCGGCCGCCGCCGCCGTGGCGATCCCCGCCCACACCGCCGGCAGGTGGCGCTCCTGCCCCTCCTTGCGCAGGAAGGCGACGATGATGCCGACCATGAGAGCGGCCTCGATCCCCTCGCGGAGGGCGACGATCAGCGCTTCAAGCATGCGCCGCGCTCCCCCCGCCGGCGCGGCCGGCGGGCCCGCTACGGGCGGCCGGCTCGCTCTCGGCGGCGGCCGCGCAGCTGTTGCAGCGGCCGGCGATCTGCAGCGTGTGGCGCGCCGGCTCGAAGCCGTGGGCGCGGCAGATCTCGGCCTGCAGCGCGGCGATGCCGGGGCTCACGAACTCGACCACCCGGCCGCACTCGGTGCAGACCAGATGGTCGTGGTGCTGCTGGCCGCCGTGCAGGTGCTCGTAGAGGAACCCGCGGCTGCCCAGGCGCTGCTTGCGGGCGAAGCCGCAGGCGACCAGCAGATCGAGGTTCCGGTAGACGGTGGCGCGCGATATCTTCGAGCCGCGCCGCTGCATGGCGCGCAGCAGCGCGTCGGCGTCGATATGGCCGTGCTGGGCGAACACCTCATCGAAGAGCGCCAGGCGCTCCCCGGTGACGCGCTGACCGCGGTCTCGCAACAGGGCCAGGAACTGCTCGCGCTCGCGGATCTCTGCCATGGCCGGGCTCTCGAAGGCTCCTTGCGGGGGCTGGTGCGGACCGCCGCGGTTCTCCCGATCGACTTTTGAGACAATGTCTCAAAAGATCGAGACGATTCTGGACCGCTGCGGTCCTGTTTGTCAACTCGCCGCTTCGCCGAGCCGCGCCACGCCCCGCTCCAGCCGGCACTGCCCTCGATAAACCCGGTGATACACTGCGTTTACGCCATGCGCGGAGACCTCCCTCTCCGCGCCGCTCGTAGGCCGAGCAACCCGGCGCCGACCGGCGCCCCGCCTCTCCGACCGCTTCCTCAGGAGCCGCGCGCCGCGACATGAGCGACACCAGCGAAAAACCGCGCCCGACCACCGACTTCCAGATCGCCTCCGAGCAGTTCGACATCGCGAGCGAGATTATGGGTCTCCACGAGGAGCTGCGGCTCCTGCTGAAGACCCCCTTCCGCGAGATGCGGGTCGACGTCCCCATCCGCCGCGACGACGGCACCGGCGCGGTCTTCATCGGCTACCGCGTGCAGCACAACGGCGCCCGCGGCCCCTACAAAGGGGGCATCCGCTATCACCCCGAGGTCGACATCTACGAGGTGCGCGCCCTCGCCGCGCTGATGACCTGGAAGACGGCGCTGATGGACCTGCCGTTCGGCGGCGCCAAGGGCGGCGTCGCCTGCGTGCCATGGGAGATGAGCCCCGGCGAGCTCGAGCGCCTCACCCGCAAGTTCATCCAGCGCATCTCGATCATCCTCGGGCCGCAGCGCGACATCCCGGCCCCGGACATGTACACCAACGCCCAGACGATGGCCTGGATCATGGACCAGTACGGGCGGAAGAACGGCTACTCGCCGGCGATCGTCACCGGCAAGCCGCTCGAGCTCGGCGGCTCGCAGGGCCGCGAGGCGGCGACCGGGCGCGGCACCGTCTTCCTGCTCGAGCACCTCGCCCGCGAGTGGGGGGTCGACCCGGCGGCGAGCACCGCGGTGATCCAGGGCTTCGGCAACGTCGGCACCTTCGCCGCCCGCTTCTTCCACGAGCTAGGCGGGAGAGTGGTGGCGGTCTCCGACATCGACGGCGGCCTCCACGACCCGGCCGGCCTCGACATCCCGGCGCTCCTCGCCTACGCCCGCGATCATCACGGCAGCATCAAGGGCTTCGGCCAGGGCCGCGAGGTCTCCAATCAGGACATCCTCACCCTGCCCTGCGATTTCCTCATCCCGGCGGCCCTCGGCGGCGTCATCAACCGCAAGAACTGCGAGGCGATCCAGGCGCGCTTCATCCTCGAGGCCGCCAACTCGCCGACGACGCCGCGCGCCGACCAGAAGCTCGCCGAGCGCGGCATCGTCGTCGCCCCCGACATCCTGGTCAACGCCGGCGGCGTCACCGTCTCCTACTTCGAGTGGGTGCAGAACCTCCAGCAGTTCTTCTGGGACGAGGAGCAGGTCAACCGCGAGCTGGCGAAGCGGATGGAGAAGGCCTGGCACGAGGTGCTGGCGGTCCACAAGGCGAAGAAGATCGACCTCCGCCGCTCGGCCTACGTCATCGCCATCGACCGCGTGGCGCGCGCCGAGAGCCTGCGCGGCTTCGAGTGAGGCCGGCGCTCACTCCAGCTCGTCGCCGAACGGCGGCACCCGCGACCACGACGTAACCCACGCCGAGCCGCTCCCCCGCGCCACCTCGGCCCTGACGACGCGCAGCCGGCCGGCGAAGCCGGCGGCGGCGCGCACCTCGAAGCGGCCGACGCCAACGAATTCGATACGGCTGCCAATGATGCCGCCGGCGAACGGGTGCGCCGCGACGCCGCGATAGCCGGGATCGGCGGCGAGGTGCGCCAGGGTCTCGGCGAGCGCCGCGTCGGAGAGCGCGTCGAGCGCCGTCGCCGCGGCATCGGCGCGCGCGGCGCGCATGCGGAGCAGGAGCGCCGAGGCGGCGAGCTCGAGCGAGACGGCGACGAGGAAGAGGACGAGGAGCGCGGTGAGCAGCGCATAGCCGCTCTCGCCCGCCCGCACCTCCAGCTCTGTCGCTCGATCGCCGGAATCGTCTGCGGCGTCGATCTCCCCCCTCCTCACCAGCCGCTCCCCAGGCCGCCGCCGCGCGGCACCGCCTGGAGGGTCTCCGTCCTCTCCTCCCAGACGCTGCCGCGGTCGGCCGGCAGCCCCTGCAGCGGGCTGCGGCCGAGCGCCCGGCGGCGGTAGGTGATGGTGATCGCGGCGAGGCGGTCGCCCAGCGGAACGGCGGAGAAGGCGACGACGTTGCGCCAGGCCGGCGCATCCGACTCGATCTCGCCGCTCGCCGCGACGACCTGCCGCCGCAGGTCGGAGCCCACCTGCCGATAGACGACGGTGCCCGCCGGATGGCCGTCGAGCCGCAGGCCGCCGTCGGGCAGCAGCGAGAAGCTCGCGGCGGCGCGCACGTCCCCGCGCATCCGCGCCAGGAGGAGGACGGCCGGCGGCTCGCTGACCTCGCCCTGGGCGGTGGCGAAGCGCTGGGCGCTCTCGGCGAGGAGCTGCGCCGCGAGCGCCAGGGCGAAGAGCAGGAGGACGAGGGCGATCATCGTCTCGATGAGCGTGAAGCCGCGCGCGCCGCGAACGCCGCAGACACCGCGAGCCGGGGCGGGCGACGCCGGCGCCGGTGTTTTCATGGCGCCGCCGCCGCGGGCTGCCAGACCATGCTGGCGAGCCGCCGCTCGGCGGGCGCGCCGGCGACCAGGTAGTGAGCGCGGAGGGCGACCTCGTAGAGGCCGGGAGGACCGCCGGCGGCGGCGGTGACGTCGACCTCGAGCGTCATGCCGTCCGGCGCGCCGCCGAGCTCCCCGGCGAGGCTCGGCGAGGCGAAGTGGCCGGGGCTGATGGGCACCGCCCCCGAGCGGATCGCTTCGAGCGCTCCGGCGAGCGCGCCGCGCGCCGCGCGGTCGGCGTCGAGGCGATGGACGTAGCGCGCCTGGCCGAGGAGGAGCGACATGCCGAGGAGGAGCGCGACGCTCAGGATGGCGAGGGCGATCGCCACCTCGAGGAGGGAGAAGCCGGCGGCGGACGACGGCGCGAGCGCGGGGCCGGGGAGGGCCGACCGCCGGATCGAGCGCTCCGCCATCCGCCGTCTCCGTCCGTTGCCGGCGGCCCGCTAGGGCACCGCCGGCGCCGCGCGGCCGAGCTTCCACAGCGCGGCGACGGTCAGCTCGGCGATCCGCTCGAGCTCGGCGGGCGTCATGTACTCGTCGGTGCCGTGGCCGCGATAGTGGACCATGTCCGTCGACGGCCCGAAGTCGACGCCGCCGGTGAACAGCCGTGCCTGGGTGCCGCCGCCGATGGCGATCGGCTTGCCCGGCTCGCCGGTCACCTCCTGCCAGACCTCGAGGAGGCTCTTGACCAGCCTGCCGTCCGCCGGCGCCAGGTGCGGCTCGCTGGCGATCTCCGTCGCCGCGGCGATCGCGGCGCCGCTGGCGCGGTCGAAGATGGCGACGCGCTCGGCCAGGCTCTTCTCGATCTCCGCCTTGGTCACACCCTGCGGCTGGCGGATGTTGACCTCGGCGATGGGAACGCCGTCCTTCTCGCGCAGGAAGGAGAGGTTGGCGGTGAGCTCGCCCATCACCGGATCGCGCCGCGCGAGACCGAGCGAGCGGCCGTCGGACTCGGTCCCCACGGCGCCGCCGACGAAGGCGGCGAGCGCTCCCCAGCGGTCGAGGGTGATGTCGAGGCTGGCGACGAAGGCGGTCAAGTCGCCGAGCGCGTTGTGGCCGCTCTTCGGCTCCGACGAATGGCCGCCCTTGCCGAGCGCGGCGATCACCAGCGAGCCGTCCTGGCGCGTCACCTCGAAGCGGGCCGGCGGATGGGCCGCCGCCCAGCGCTCGGTGGCGTGCGCCAGCTCGGCGCGCGCGGCGTCGAGGTCGCCGCCGGCGGCCGGCTTCGCCGGCGGTGCCGGCGATGCCGGCGACATTGGCTCGAGCCAGGCGGTGCCGCGCTCGGCGATGATCGACATGCCGCTCCCCCCCTCCATCTTCTCCACCCGGTAGCGCGCCGGCTTGGGCGGGTTGGCGGGCGAGCCGGAGGTGAAGGTGAGGATGCCGTACCCCTTCTGGGCATGGGTGACCGGATAGCCGGCGTCGAGGCCGATCGTCGTCTCCGGCATCGGCGCGCGGGCCAGGTAGTAGGGGATCTCGTCCCAGCTCGACTCCTCGCCGTTGGCGACGATCAGGCGCACCGTCGCGCCGCGCGGCCAGCCGGAGTCGGCGAGCGCCGCGATGGCGTAGAGGCCGGCGACCAGCGGCCCCTTGTCGTCCTCGGTGCCGCGGCCAATGATCCGATCGCCGCGGTCACCGCGGTCGCCATGGTCGCCGCCCTCGGCCCCAGCACCCTCGCTCTTCACCAGCGCGCCGGCGAACGGCGGCGACGACCACTGCTGCCCTTCGACGCCCTGCACGTCGCCATGGGTCAAGAGCGCCAGGACGTGCGGCGGGCCGGGCAGCGTGATCTCGACCACCCGCCCGTCATAGTCCTTGAAGGCGAGGCCGAGCGAGGCGGCGCGGCGCGCCAGCCACTCGTCCTGCCGCACGATCTCGGGGAGGTCCCAGTTCTGCTTGCCGGCGACGGTGAAGGTCTGGAAGCCGACCATCGCCTGCAGGTCGTGGACGATCGCCTCGCCGTAGCGCGCCTGGACGTAGCGGCGCAGCAGGCACGCGGCGAGCCCGGCCTCGGCGGCCGGCACGGCGCGCCCGGGCACCAGCGCCTCGATGCGCCGGCCCAGCCGCGGGTTGCCGCCGGACCGCGCCATGGCCCCGGCGGCCTGGCGGAAGGCGGCAAAGGCGCTGGCGCCGTCGCCCTTCGCCGCCGCGGCGGCCCGCGAGGCGCGCTCGAGCGGTCCGGAGAACGGCGCGCAGGGGGAAGAGGGCGGCGCGGCGCTGGCAGCCGCGGCTCCGAACACCACGAGCGGCAGCAGGGCGGCGAAGATCTTCATAGGACCGAAACGATACACCCGCCGGCCCCCTGCCGCCCGCCGGGCGCGACGGAGGGGCCGGCGTCACCCGCTCAGACCGGGCTGTCGCCGCGCTCCATCGCCAGCAGCGCGCGCTTGCGCCCGCTCCCCCAGCGGTAGCCTCCCGGCGCGCCGTCGGCGCGGACGACGCGATGGCAGGGGGTGACGAGGGCGGCCGGGTTGGCGGCGCAGGCGTTGGCCACCGCGCGGGCCGCCCGCGGCGCGCCGAGCGCCGCGGCGATCTCGCCGTAGGAGCGCGTCTCGCCAAAGGGGATCCGGCGCAGCGCCTCCCACACCCGCAGCTCGAAGGCCGTCGCCTGCAGGTCGAGCGGCAGCTCGAGGTGGCGGGCCGCGCGATCGCCGGCGAGATAGCCGGCGATCGCCTCGACCCAGCCGTCGAAGGCGCCGCCGCCGCGCTCGATCGCGGCCGCCGGGTATTCGGCGGCGAGCGCCGCGGCGAGGGCGCCGTCGTCGTCCCCCAGCTCGACGGCGCAGATGCCGCGTGCCGTCGCCGCGACGAGCAGGCGGCCGAGCGCGCAGGGGATCACCGTGTAGCGGATCGCCATGCCGCGGCCGCCGCGGCGGTAGGTCGCCGGGGTCATCCCGAGCTGCGCGTCGCTCGCTTCGTAGAGGCGGCTCGACGAGCCGTAGCCCGCCTCGTAGAGCGCCGCCGTGACCCCTTCGCCGCCGCGCAGGAGCGACTTCAGCCGGCGGGCGCGGAGCGCCGCGGCATACTGGTGCGGCGTCACCCCGGTGAGGCCCTTGAACGTGCGCTGCAGGTGGTGCGGCGAGACGCCGAGGGCGGCGGCGAGCTCGCCGAGCGCCGGAGCGGGCGCGCCGGCGGCGCTCCCGGCCACCGCTTCCTCGATGGCGCGGCAGGCGCCGACCGCGAGCTCCAGCTGCGGGTCGCGGGGCGACGGCTCCTGCGGCCGGCAGCGCAGGCAGGCGCGGAAGCCGGCGGCCTCGGCGGCCGCCGGCGAGGCGAAGAAGGCGGCGCGGTCGCGCCGCGGCCGCCGCGATGGGCACGACGGCCGGCAGTAGACGCCGGTCGAGCGCACGGCATAGACGAAGAGGCCGTCGAGGCGCGCGTCGCGCTCCTCGACCGCCCGCCAGCGGGCGTCGTCGGTCATCGCCGCGAGCGCCGCGGGCGGCGCCTGCGGCGGCGTGGAGTGATGGTCTCGGGGCATCGGCAGCGGACGGATCGGCGGCGTTCGGATCGGTCTTGGGGTCGACGGTTCGGTCGTCATGGTCTCACCTCTCGAGCTGCATCGTAGGGGACCACCGCCGGTCGATCTATCCGGATCTTGCGCCCGAAACCGCACCCGGCGCCAGCTCGCGCCGGGCGTTCGGCGCGATTTCGACGCCGCGTCGCCCCGCGAGCCTGCGATCGCGTGTGCCACACTCCTCACCCGATGACCCCGATCTCCCGATCCACCGCGAGCGAGCCCGTGCTGGTCCTCAACGCCGGCTCGTCGAGCTTGAAGCTCGCCGTCTTCGACTGCGGGCCGCCGCTCGTGCGGAGGGTGAGCGGTGCGATCGACCGCATCGGCACTTCGCAGGCGACGCTCTCGCTCCGCGGCATCGCCGGTGGCTCGCCGGAGCCCGCGGCGATCGACGCGCCGGACCATGTCTCCAGCCTCGAGCCGCTGCTCGAGCGGCTCGCCGGTGCTCTCGGCGACCGCGCCGAGGCCGGCTTCGGGGCGGTCGGCCACCGGGTGGTCCATGGCGGGCCGCGCTTTCGCGATCCGCGGCGCGTCGACGCGGCGATGTTGGCCGAGCTCAAGCGCATCCAGCCCTTCGACCCCGAGCACCTCCCCGCCGAGATCGCGCTGATGGAGGCCCTCGCGGCGCGCTCCCCGCAGGTGCCGCAGGTCGCCTGCTTCGACACCGCCTTCCACGCCGCGCTGCCGCGGGTGGCGAGCCAGCTGCCGATTCCGCGCCGCTACGAGGCGCAGGGGGTGCGGCGCTACGGCTTTCACGGCCTCTCCTACGCCTACCTGTTGGAGGAGCTGGAGCGGCTCGCCGGCGCGCCGGCGGCGGCGGGGCGGGTCGTCCTCGCCCACCTCGGCAACGGCGCCAGCCTGGCGGCGGTCGCCGGCGGCCGGAGCGTCGACACCACCATGGCGCTCACCCCCGCCGCCGGCCTGGTGATGAGCACGCGCTCCGGCGACCTCGACCCCGGGGTGCTCGCCTACCTGGCGCGCACCGATGGGCAGACCGCGGCGCAGCTCGACCGCATGGTCAACCACGAGTCGGGGCTGCTCGGCGTCTCCGAGACCAGCTCCGACATGCGCGACCTGCTGGCGCGCGAGGCGGCGGACGTCCGCGCCGCGGAGGCGGTGGCGCTCTTCTGCTACCAGGCGAAGAAGTGGATCGGCGCCTACGCCGCGGCGCTCGGCGGGCTCGACACCCTGGTCTTCGCCGGCGGCATCGGCGAGAACGCGCCGGCGGTGCGCGAGCGCATCTGCGACGGGCTCGGCTTCCTCGGCATCGAGCTCGACGCGGCGCGCAACGCGGCGGCGAGCGCAGCGGAGCGGCAGTGATCTCCACCGACGCCGGCCGGGTCGCGGTGCGCGTCATCCCCACCGACGAAGAGCTGATGATCGCGACCTCGGTCTGTCGCGTCCTCGGCCTCGGCAGCTCGACGAGGTGAGCATCGACATGGACACGGACAAGGACATGGGCTCGAAACCGGCGCCGCTGGCGCCGGAGCTGCTGCAGCGGATGGACGCCTACTGGCGGGCCGCCAACTACCTCTCGGTCGGCCAGATCTACCTGCTCGACAATCCGCTGCTGCGCGAGCCGCTGACGCTCGAGCACGTCAAGCCGCGGCTGCTCGGCCACTGGGGCACGACGCCCGGGCTCGAACTTCATCTACGTCCACCTGAACCGCGTCATCAAGCGAGCACGACCTCGACGTGATCTACATCGCCGGCCCCGGCCACGGCGGCCCGGGGCTGGTCGCCAACACCTACCTCGAAGGCACCTACAGCGAGGTCTACCCCAACATCTCGCAGGACGAGGAGGGGATGAAGCGGCTGTTCAAGCAGTTCTCCTTCCCCGGCGGCATCCCCAGCCACGTCGCGCCCGAGACGCCGGGCTCGATCCACGAGGGCGGCGAGCTGGGCTACTCGCTGTCGCACGCCTTCGGCGCCGCCTTCGACAACCCCGACCTGCTGGTCGCCTGCGTGGTCGGCGACGGCGAGGCCGAGACCGGCCCGCTGGCCACCAGCTGGCACTCGAACAAGTTCCTCAACCCGGTGCACGACGGCGCCGTGCTGCCGATCCTGCACCTGAACGGCTACAAGATCGCCAGCCCGACGGTCCTGGCCCGCATCCCGCGCGACGAGCTCGAGCCGCTGCTCCGCGGCTACGGCTACGAGCCGTATTTCGTCGAGGGCGACGACCCGAGGCCGATGCACCAGCTGATGGCCGCGACGCTCGACGACGTGGTCGGCCGAGATCCGGCCGCATCCAGGCGGAGGCGCGCGCCGAGCGGCTTCAGCGAGCGGCCGCGCTGGCCGATGATCGTCCTGCGCTCGCCCAAGGGCTGGACCGGCCCGAAGGTGGTCGACGGCAAGCCGGTCGAGGGCACCTTCCGCGCGCACCAGGTGCCGCTGTCCGACATCGCGAGCAACCCGGAGCACCTGCAGATGCTCGAGGACTGGATGCGGAGCTACCGGCCCGAGGAGCTGTTCGACGACGCCGGCCGGCTCCGCCCCGAGCTCGCCGAGCTGGCGCCCGAGGGCGAGCGGCGCATGGGCGCCAACCCGCACGCCAACGGCGGCCTCCTGCTGCGCGACCTGCGGCTGCCCGACTTCCGCGACTACGCCGTCGACGTGCCGCAGCCCGGCGCGGTCGACGCCGAGGCGACGCGCGTCCAGGGCAAGTTCCTCCGCGACGTGCTGAAGCTGCAACGCGGACGCAGCAACTTCCGCATCTTCAGCCCGGACGAGACCGACCTCCAACCGCTGGAGCGCCGTCTTCGAGGTGACGAACCGCTGCTCGACGGCCGAGATCCTCCCCGGCGACGACCACGTCGCCGCCGACGGCCGGGTGATGGAGATGCTCAGCGAGCACCAGTGCCAGGGCTGGCTCGAGGGCTATCTGCTCACCGGCCGCCACGGCTTCTTCTCCTGCTACGAGGCGTTCATCCACATCGTCGACTCGATGTTCAACCAGCACGCCAAGTGGCTCAAGGTGACGCAGCCACATCCCCTGGCGGCGGCCGATCGCCTCGCTCAACTACCTGCTCACCTCGCACGTCTGGCGGCAGGACCACAACGGCTTCAGCCACCAGGACCCCGGCTTCATCGACCACGTCGTCAACAAGAAGGCCGAGGTCATCCGCGTCTACCTGCCGCCCGACGCCAACACGCTGCTCTCGGTCACCGACCACTGCCTGCGCAGCCGCAACTACGTCAACGTGATCGTCGCCGGCAAGCAGCCGGCGCCGCAGTGGCTCGACATGGACGCCGCCGTCAAGCACTGCACGCGCCGGCATCGGCATCTGGGAGTGGGCGAGCAACGACCGCGGCGGCGAGCCGGACGTCGTCATGGCCTGCGCCGGCGACGTGCCGACGCTCGAGACGCTCGCCGCCGTCGAGCTGCTGCGCGAGCACATTCCCCGAGCTCAAGGTCCGCGTCGTCAACGTCGTCGACCTGATGAAGCTGCAGCCGCAGAGCGAGCATCCGCACGGCCTCTCCGACCGCGACTTCGACGCCCTGTTCACCACCGACAAGCCGATCATCTTCGCCTTCCACGGCTATCCGCTGGCTGATCCACCGCCTGACCTACCGCCGCACCAACCACGACAACCTGCACGTCCGCGGCTACAAGGAAGAGGGCACGACCACCACGCCCTTCGACATGGTGGTGCTGAACGACCTCGACCGCTTCCACCTCGTCGGCGACGTCATCGACCGCGTCGCCGCAGCTGGCGCCGCAGGCCGCCTACGCCAAGCAGCTCGTGCGCGACAAGCTGATCGACCACAAGGAGTACATCTGGAAGCACGGCGAGGACATGCCGGAGATCCGCGACTGGCGCTGGCAGGGGAAGGCCGAGGGCGACGGCAAGGAGTAGGGCGGCCGGCGGCAGCGCTTATGGCAGACTAGCGCTGATGCAAAACGTGATGCACAAAGGCATGCAGGAGAGCCTCCGCCGCGGCCTGCTCGAGGCGGTCGAGCGGCTGCTGGTGCGGCGGTTCGGTCCGCTGCCGAAGCCGGCCGCCGGGCGGCTGGCGGCGATCCGCTCCGCCGAGGAGCTGGCGCGGCTGGGGGAGCGGGCGGTCGCGGCGGGCTCGCTCGCCGAGCTCGGCCTCGCCTAGGCGACGCCGCCCGCCCGACGAGCTTCCTGGAGATCCCGACACCGCGATGCCCACGACGATCGGCGCCCTCCTCGCCGGGGCGCGGCCGCGCTTGGCGGCGGCGCCGTTCCGCCCCTCGACGCGCGAGGGGGCGCTCCTCCTCGGCGCCGTCCTCGGCCTCTCCGAGGCGCAGGTCTTCGCCCGCCCCGGCGCCGAGGTCGCCGACGCCGCGGCCGCCCGCTTCGAGGAGATGCTCCGCCGCCGCCTGACCGGCGAGCCGGTCTCCTACCTCTTCGGCGAGCGCGAGTTCTACGGCCGCCCCTTCCACGTCGACTCCCGCGTGCTCATCCCGCGGCCGGAGACCGAGCACGTCGTCGAGTCGGCGCTCGCCCTCCACCCGCCGCGCGGCGCCTGGCTCCTCGACGTCGGCACCGGCTCCGGCTGCCTCGCCGTCACCCTTGCCCTGGAGATCCTCGAGAGCCGGGTGGTGGCGACCGACATCTCGCCCGCCGCCCTCGCCGTGGCGCAGGGGAACGCCCGCCGCCTGCGCGCGAGCGACCGCGTCCACCTCCTCGCCGCCGATCTCGCCGCCGGCCTCGACCTCGGCCGCTTCGACCTCGCCGTCTCCAACCCGCCCTACATCGACCGCGCCGAGGCGCCGGCGCTGTCGCCCGAGGTTTGCAATTTCGAGCCTCACCTGGCACTCTTCTCGCCCGGCGCCGGCGACTCCACGCTCGCTCGCCTCTGCGGGACCGCGAGCGGCCTCCGCCCAGGAGCTCACCTGGTGGTCGAGATCGGCTTTGGACAGTTCGACGCCGCCCGCCGCCACGCGGCCGCCGCCGGCCTCGAGCTCGCCGGCGTGCGGCGCGACTACTCCGGCATCCCCCGCGTGCTCACCCTGAAGCGCCCCTAAGACTCCAGCGGACCACCATGGACAGGTTTCGCATCCTGGGGCCCACCCCGCTCGTCGGCAGAGTGCGGGCGAGCGGCGCCAAGAACGCCGCGCTCCCGGCGCTCGCGGCGACCCTCCTCGCCGACCGGCCGGTGATCCTGTCGCGGCTGCCGCAGGTGCGCGACATCCGGACCATGCTCCGGCTCCTGGAGCACCTCGGCATGGGCAGCGAGGCGCGCGGCGAGTCCCTCGTCATCCACCGCGCCGGCCACGGCGGCTCGCCGCTCGACGCGCCGTACGAGCTGGTGAAGACGATGCGGGCGAGCGTCCTCGTCCTCGGCCCGCAGCTGGCGCGGCACGGCCAGGCGCGGGTGTCGCTCCCCGGCGGCTGCGCCATCGGCGTGCGGCCGATCGACCAACATCTGAAAGGCCTCGCCGCCCTCGGCGCCGAGGTGCGCATCGACCACGGCTACGTCGAGACCACCGCCCGCCAGCTGGTCGGCGCCCGCTTCCGCTTCGACATGCCGACGGTGACCGGCACCGAGAACTTGCTGATGGCCGCCTGCCTCGCCCGCGGCACGACGGTGCTCGAGAACTGCGCCCGCGAGCCGGAGGTCGCCGACCTCGCCCGCCTCCTCGTCGCCATGGGGGCGCGGATCGGGGGCGCCGGCGAGGCGACGATCGTCGTCGACGGCGTCGATGGCCTGGGCGGCGCCGAGCACACCATCATCCCCGACCGCATCGAGGGCGGCACCTACCTCCTCGGCGCCGCGCTCACCGGCGGCGACGTGCTGCTCGAGGACGCGGTCGCTGCCGATCTGGCACCCCTCCTCGCAAAGCTGGCCGAGATCGGCGTCGGCGTCGAGATCACCGCCGACGGCGTCCGCGTCCGCTCGACCGGCGCGCCGATGGTGGCGCGCGACATCGACACCGCCCCGCACCCCGACTTCCCCACCGACCTGCAGGCCCAGTACATGGCGCTGATGACCGCCGCCGCCGGCGTCTCGACGATCCGCGAGACGATCTTCGAGAACCGCTTCCAGCATGCCCCCGAGCTGGCGCGGATGGGCGCCGACGTGCGCGTCGACGGCCCCGCGGCGACGGTGCACGGGCCGACGCCGCTCTCCGGCGCCAACGTCATGGCGACCGACCTGCGCGCCTCGGCCTGCCTGGTCCTCGCCGGCGTCGCCGCGCAGGGGGAGACGGTGGTCGAGCGCATCTACCATCTCGACCGCGGCTACGAAGGGATGGAACTCAAATTGCAGAGCCTCGGAGCGCGGGTGGAACGGCTGCCGGAGGCCCCCGCGGTGTAAGGTCGCGCGGCCGACGCGCGGCCGCCCTCGATGATCCTTCCCTTCGCTCTCGCCGCCGCCCTCGCCGTCGATCCCCGCCCCGCCCTGGTCGAGCTGCAGATCGAGGGCCGCCAGCAGGAGGCGCTCACCCTCGTCGACCGCGAGCTCGCCGAGCATCCAGGGGAGGCCCACGCCTGGGGGCTCGACTACCTGCGCGGCAATCTCCTCGTCCGCCTCGGCCAGCTCGACGAGGCAGCGCAGGCCTTCAGCGACACCCTCGGGCACACCCCGCGCCTCGCCTTCTACGCCTACTACCACCTGGCGCTCGCCCAGGAGCGCACCGGCCACCCCGAGGTCGCCGCCGGCCTCATCGCGACGGCGCTCCTCAACGACCCCAGCCAGCCGCTCGCCGGCGAGGCGGTGATCCTCCTCGCCCGCGCCCTCGAGCGCGGCGGCGACTGCCGGCTCCTCCAGGGCGTCTCGCCGGAGAGGATGGCGACCTTCCCGCGCCGCCGCTTCCTCGTCGCGGCGGCGGCCTGCGCCGAGCGCGACGGCCGCCGCGACGCCGCCCGCGACATCCTCCTCGCGCTCCTCGAGGAGGGCCGCGGCGACGAGCCCGCCCGCCTCGCCGCCCAGCGTCTGATCTCCCTCGCCAACCCGGGCGAGCGCGGGCGGCTGAAGCGGCTGGTCGGCCTCACCCTCCTGCAGCACCGCGACTTCGCCCGCGCCCTCACCATCCTCGCCGACGGCCTCGACGGCAAGCAGACGGCGCACGAGACCTTCGAGACCCGCTTCGGCATTGCCCGCGCCCATTTCTGGGAGGGCCGCTTCGCCCGCGCCGCGGTGCTCTTCGGCGACCTCGCCACCGCCTCCAGCAACCGCGAGGAGCGCGCCGCGGCGCTCTTCCAGCGCGGCCGCTCCTACGAGATCCTCGGCCACTGGAAGACGGCGGCGGCGGACTTCCGCCGCGCCTACCTCGCCAGCCCCGGCGGCGAGTGGGCGGGACCGGCGCTCTTCGCCGCGCTGCGCCTCGAATGGCGCAGCGGCGACGAGCGGACGGCGGGCCAGCTCTACGACCTCCTCGGCACCCGCCCCGGCTGGCGCGCGCAGGCGAGCCGGGCGGCGCTCTTCCTCGCCGCCTCGGACGTCGTGCGCGGCCGCCGCGAGCGCGCCGGCGCCTGGCTCGACCAGGCCGGGGCCTTCGGCAGCAAGGACGACCAGCTCGAGATCACCTACTGGCGCGGCCGCCTGGCCGAGCTCCGCGGCGACGTCCGCGCGGCGATCGACGAGTACTCGGCCGTCGTCCGCATGGACCTCATCCACCCGCTGGCGCAGTCGGCGGTGGCGCGCCTGGCGTCGCCGGCGCTGGCGCACGCCGCGACCGCCGAGGGCCATCGCCTGGCCGCCTCGACGCGGCCGGACGACCTCTTCGGCGCCTGGGTGCTCTCCGGCTCGCGGGAGACCGCCGGCAGCGCCTGGCACCGCCTGCGCGACACCCTCGCCGCCGACCGTGCCGCCGAGCCCTACCTGCACCTCTCGCAGGTGACGATCGCCCGCTGGCCGCTCTGGCACACGGCCTCCGACAAGCCGCTGGAGATGCTCCTCGCGCTGGGGCTCTTCCGCGAGGGAGCGGCGGCGGTGCGCGACGACTTCCCGCCGAGCGAGCCGTCGCTCGCCTTCACCGGCGCGCTGCTCCTCGCCGCCGCCGGCGAGACCAGCCGGGCGCTCCGCTTCGGCGAGACGATCCGCCTGCGCGCCCCCGACCGGCTGCCGCTCGCCATGCAGCCCTCGGCCTTCCAGACGCTCCTCTACCCGCTTCCCTACCGCGAGGCGATCGAGCTGCAGGCGCGGCTCCACGGCATCGACGCCCACCTCCTCGCCGCCATCATCCGCGAGGAGAGCCGCTTCGACCCCTACGCGCTCTCCCCCGCTGCCGCCCGCGGCCTCACCCAGCTCGTCCTCCCCACCGCCCGCGGCCTCGCCGGCCGGCCCGACCTCGGCCCGCTGCGGCCGGAGGATCTCTACCGGCCCGAGGTGTCGATCGCCCTCGGGGGCGAGTACCTGACCCGCCTGCTGAAGACGGCGGGCGGGTCGCTCCCCTTGGCGGTCACCGCCTACAACGCCGGCGAGGCCGAGGTCCGCCTCTGGCGCAGCTACTGCTACAGCGGCGACGCCGACGAGCTCTTCACCAAGATCGCCTTCGAGGAGACCCGCACCTACCTGCGCGGCGTCCTCGCCAGCCGTCTCGAGTACGCCCGCCTCTACCCCTAAATCGGGCCGTGGCTCCGTTTGGCCCGCTGCGGGCGGCCACCCTCGGGACCCCCTCCCAAACCCCCTTCCAGGCGGCCGTCCTCGGGACCAAACGGAGCCACTGCCTCAATCGGCTCGCTTAGGCTCTCGCCTCGTCGGCCCGCCAGCTCTGGATCTGCTGCTTGATCGCCTTGCGGTCGGTCATCTTCTCGTCGAGCACGCGGCGGGTGAGGGCCGGCAGCTCGGCGTCGCCGGCGAAGCGGAGGGCGACCAGCTGGCCGCCGGTCAGCTCGTCGAGGCGCGGGCCGAGGTCAGGGCAGAGCCGCGCCAGGCGGAGGCGCTCCTCGAGGCGGATGACGCGGTCCTGCACGCTGAGGGCGAAGGTGCGGGTGTAGAAGGCGACCAGCATCACCGCCACCGCGAGGACGAGGCCGTCCACCTGCAGCCCCGTGCGGTAGCGGATGAGGGCGTAGACCCAGTAGACGAGGTTCAAGAGCAGGAGGGGGAGGGCGACGAAGTGATACAGCGGGACATAGCGGGTGTGGTTGGCGTAGGTCTGTGGGACCGCGTCGGCCATGGCGTGCCTCCTCAAGGTCCATCGATGGCGGCGGCCCCGCCCGTATGGGCCGCCGGGGGGATGCGACGAAGACGGGAACGCGCGTATCGTAACCCAGGCGCGGCTCCGCGACCCGCCGCCGGCGCTCCACCGCCGGCGGGCGCCGCGGAGAGGCCGCAGGGAGAGCGCACATGAAGAGCTGGAACGACCTCGTTGACGGCTACCTGGAGGACTTTTTCGCCGCGCACCCGAGCTTCGCCGCCGGCGCCGGCCGCCACGACTTCGACGGCCGGCTGCCGGACTGGAGCGCCGCCGGGCTCGCCGCCGAGCGCGACCGCCTGGCCTCGGCGCGCGCCGAGGTCGAGGCCTTCCAACCGCTCGGCGACGACGCCGAGCGCTTCGAGCGCGCGGCGCTCTTCGCCCACCTCGACGGCGAGCGCTTCTGGCTCGAGGAGGCGGAGGCGCCGGCGACCAACCCGCTCTTCTACAGCGCCGCGCTCGACCCCAACCTCTATCTCGCCCGCGACTACGCGCCGCTCGCCGAGCGGCTGACGGCATACCTCGCCTACGCCCGCGCCGTGCCGCGGGCAGCAGCCGAGATCCGAGAGAACCTCCGCCTGCCGCTGCCGCGCCCGATGGCCGAGCTGGCGCGCGCCACCTTCGCCGGGCTCGCCGGCTACTACGAGACGGACGTGCCGGCGGTCTTCGCGCCGGCCTTCGCCGGCGACGGACAGACCGCGCGCGCGGCCGAGCTCGCTGCCGCCAACGCCGCCGCCGCGGCTGCCATGCGCGAGCTCGACGGCTGGCTGGCGCGTGGGGAGAGCGAGGCGAGCGGTGCGGACAGAGCGGGTGACCCCGAGGCCGGCTTCGCGCTGGGGCCGGCGCGCTTCGCCGCCATGCTCCGCAACACGGAGGGGATCGACATCCCGCTCGTCGATCTCTGGCGCGCCGGCGAGGCCGAGCTGGCGCGCAATCTCGCCGCGCTCCGTGAGGCCGCAGCCCGCTACGCGCCGGGTTCGACCCTCGCCGAGGCGGTCGCCCGCGTGCAGGCAGACAAGCCGGAGGACGGCCCGGTCGCCGAGGCGCGCCGCCAGCTCGCCGACCTCCGCGCCTTCGTCGTCGAGCGCGACCTCGTCGCCATCCCGGAGGGCGGCGCGCTGCGCATCGAGGAGGCGCCGCCCTACCAGCGCTGGAACTCCGCTTACATCGACATCCCGGGCCCCTACGACCGCGGCCTGCCGTCGATCTACTACATCGCGCCCCCCGATCCCGCCTGGACGCCGGCGGAGCGCGCCGCCTATCTGCCCGGCCGCGCCGAGCTGCTCTTCACCTCCATCCACGAGGCGTGGCCCGGCCACTTCCTGCAGTTCCTGCACTCCAATCGCGCCCCCTCCGCGATCGGCCGGCTCTTCGTCGGCTACGGCTTCGCCGAGGGGTGGGCGCACTACGCCGAGGAGCTGGTCTGGGAGGCGGGCTTGGGCGACGGCGATCCCGCGGTACACCTCGGCCTGCTGCAGAACTCCCTGCTGCGCAACGTCCGCTACCTGGTGGCCCTCGGCATCCACACCGCGGGGATGACGCTCGCCGAGGCGGAGCGCCGCTTCCGCGACGAGGCGTTCCTCGACGCGCAGAGCGCCCGCCAGCAGGCGAGCCGCGGCGCCTTCGATCCCGCCTACCTCAACTACACGCTGGGCAAGCTCATCGTCCGCAAGCTGCGCGCCGACTGGACGGCGGCGCGCGGCGGCCGCGCCGCCTGGCGCGCCTTCCACGACACCCTGCTCTCCTTCGGCGGCCCGCCGCTGCCGCTCGTCCGCCGCGCCATGCTCGGCGAGGCGGACACGGGCACGCTGATCTAGAACCGCGGCCGCCTCCGCCGGACTGTCGCCCGCCCATCGCGCCGAGTTGACGGCGCCGTCATCGGCGCGCCAAGCGCCGCCTCTAGTCTCGCCGCATCGAATCCGGACGCGCCGGCGCCGTGCGCGGGCGATCGTCTGTCGCGACCATCGTTCGATTTCCACCGATTTCCATGAGGAGAAGAGGAATGAGCTCAGGTCTCCACTGCGGCATCGCCACGCTCGGGCTGCTCGCCTTCGCCGCCGGCGCCCTGCCGGCCGGCGCAGCGGGCGCGCCGACGACGACCCCGATCCATCACGTCGTCGTCATCTTCCAGGAGAACGTCGCCTTCGATCACTACTTCGGGACCTACCCGTTGGCGGCGAACCCGGCTGGCGAGCCGGCCTTCCATGCCGCGCCGGCGACGCCGTCGGTCAACGGCCTGCTGAGCGGCGGCATGCTCTATCACAACCCCAACTCGGTGCAGCCCTTCCGCTTCGACCGCTCGCAGAACTACACCTGCGACCAGGACCACGACTACGGTCCGGAGCAGGAGGCGTTCGACGGCGGCTTGATGGACCGCTTCGTCGAGACGGTGGGCGTCGGCGGCAGCTCTTGCCCCGACTACGGCCACGGCGCCGGCCTGGTGATGGGCTACTACGACGGCAACACGGTCACCGCGCTGTGGAACCTCGCGCAGCGCTTCGCGATGAGCGACAACTCCTTCGGCACCACCTTCGGCCCCTCGACGCCCGGCGCGGTGAACCTGGTCTCCGGCCAGACCGGCCGCGTCGACCTCGCGCACACCATCGGCGCCCTCTCCGACGCGGTCGTCGACGACACCGTCATCGGCGATCCCGACCCGTTCTACGACGACTGCGGCAGCTCGACGCAGATCGCCATGACCGGCGAGAACGTCGGCGATCGGCTGAACGCCGCCGGCATCACCTGGGGCTGGTTCCAGGGCGGCTTCAAGCCGACCGCGACGGCCGGCGGCAAGGCGGTCTGCGGCGCCAAGACGGCGAACCTCAGCGGCGCTCTACAGAGCGACTACAGCGCCCACCACGAGCCGTTCGAGTACTACGCCTCGACCGCCAATCCCCACCACCTGCCGCCGAGCTCGGTCGCCATGATCGGCCATACCGACGCGGCGAATCACCAGTACGACCTCACCGACTTCTGGAACGCCGTCAACGCCGGCAACCTGCCGGCGGTCTCCTTCCTCAAGGCGAAGAAGAGCCAGGACGGACACGCCGGCTACTCCTCGCCTCTCGACGAGCAGGTCTTCCTCGCCCAGACCATCGACCAGCTGGAGAAGCGGCCCGAGTGGCAGGACATGGCGATCTTCATCCTCTACGACGATTCCGACGGCTGGTACGACCACCAGATGCCGCCGATCGTCAACTCCTCGCAGTCCGCGGCGGACGCGCTCAACGGCCCCGGCATCTGCGGCCGCGCGCTCTCGATCCACAACCTCCGCGGCCGCTGCGGCTACGGCCCGCGCCTGCCGCTCCTCGCCGTCTCGCGCTGGGCGAAGCCCAACTACGTCGACCACACGGTGACCGACCAGAGCTCGGTGCTGCGCTTCATCGAGGACAACTGGAGGCTCGAGCGGATCGGCGCCGGCTCTTTCGACGTCATCGCCGGCTCGCTCAACGGCCTGTTCGACTTCTCGCACCCGCGCGCCACGGCGGTGCAGCTCGATCCGACGACCGGCCAGCCGCAGCCCTGATCCGGGATCCGGGCTGAGAGGGATAGGGGGCTCCCGGCCGGGAGCCCCCCTTTTTTTGTGTGCGGACCTCGCTACGGAGACGCCGGTTGCGCGCGCAGGAACTCGACGATGCGGTCGGCGGCCGCCGGCGGCAGGACGTGGCCGCCGGGGTGGATGATCGTCTCGACCGGCGCTTTCTTGGTCGAGGCGAAGAGGGTGCAGCCGGCGCCGCAGGATGTCCCCGGAGCGGCGGCGCCGTCGAGCGCCATCGCCGCGCCGATGGTCTCGAGCTGCAGTGGATAGGGGGCGATGTGGTCCGTCTGGCCGGCGATGTGGAGGAGGGGCTTCGGCACGCTCAGGTGCGCCGTCCTGCCGAGCACCCCGGCGCATGGGGCGAAGGCGGCGAAGGTGGCGCCGCGGGTCGCCCACAGGAGATAGGTGAAGACGGCGCCGTTCGAGAAGCCCGTCGCATAGATCCGCCGATCGTCGACCGGGTACCTGGCGCGCAGGCTCTTGAGGATGGCGTCGACGAGCTTGAGATCGCGGTCGCCGTTCTCTCCGGGCTCGCGCTGCCAGCCGAGCTCGGTGCCCTGCGGATCGAGCCTGGAGACGGTGGGGAGCCCCTCGGGATAGACCACCAGCGCGGCGGGCCAGCGGTCGTGGATCGCCAGCGCGTGCGCCAGCTCCCGCATGTCGGAGCCATGCCCGTGGAAGGCGAGGACGAGCGGCAGCCTGGAGCCTGCGGCACCGGCCGCGGGCGCGAAGACCAGCGCCTGGCGCTCGACGCCGTCGACCGTCCAGCGCATGGTCTCGGGAGCCCGTTCGACCGCGGCGGCGGAGCCGGCGGCGAGAGCGGCGAGCGTCCCGATGGTGAGGGCGATGGCGAGGGTGAGGATGAGGACCAGCTGGCGCCGAGCGGTCATGGAGTGCGCGGGTGGGCCTGGAAGAACTCGACGATGCGGCCGCCGGCCCAGGCTGGGAAGACGTGGCCGCCGGGGTGGGTGATCGTCTCGACCGGCGCGTTCCTCGTCGACGGGTAGAGGGTGCAGCCGGTGCCGCAGGCGGCGCCCGCGCCGGTGGCGCCGTCGAGCGCCCGCGCCTTGGCGATCGACTCGGCCTGCAGCGGGTACTTGACGATGCGGTCGCGTTCGCCGCCGATCTCGAGGAGCGGTTTCGGCTCGGCGAGGTGGGTGCCGTCCCAGATCGCTCCCGCGCAGGGGGCGAAGGCGGCGAAGGTGGCGGCGCGGGTCGCCCAGAGGAGATAGGTGAAGATGGCGCCGTTCGAGAACCCCATGGCATAGATGCGACGATCGTCGACCGGGTACCTGGCGCGCAGGCTCTTCAGCATGGCGTCGACGAGCTTGAGATCGCGGTCGCCGTCGTCGCCCGGCGAGCGCTGCCAGCCGGGGAACCTCCCCCGCGGGTCCACTCGCGTCGCGGTGTCGAGCCCCTGCGGGTAGACCACCAGCGCGCCAGGCCAGACGTCCTGGATCGCGAAGGCGCGCGCCGACGACCGCATGGTGCCGCCGTGGCCGTGGAAGCCGAAGACGAGCGGCACACGGACGCCCGCGGCGCCCGGCGCCGGCACGAAGACCAGCGCCTCGCGATCGACGCCGTCGACCGTCCAGCGCATGACCTCGGGCGCGCGCCCGGGCGCGGCGATGGCCGCGCCGGCGGTGAGCGCGGTGAGCGCTGCCAGGGTGAGGAGGAATCTGGGAAGGGTTCTCATGGGCTCGACTCTAGATGACGGTCCGCGCGGCGGACAAGCGGCACCGGCAGGGCGCCGTCGAGTCGTCGCGCCTCGGACCCGCCGGAGCACCATGCTCTCAGAAGAGCACGAACACCGAGAAGGTGAGGTCGCGGGCGGCTCGCGGAACGGCTCCTGGGCGGCGCGGCCGACGACGATCGTGTCATCGCCGTGTCTCGCTTCCACCTCGAACCGTCGACCGGACGCCGTGCAGGAGGCTCCATGAACCGTCGGACCGCATCCCTCTTCCTCGCCCTCCTGCTGCTCGGCAGCGCTCGTTTCGCGTCCTCCGCCCAGCCGCCGGACCAGGACGGTCCCGCCGGCCACGCCGGTCTCGCCGACGCCGCCGGCGTGGTGACCGTCGACGTGGGCGAGGAGGACGAGATCCTCGTCCCCAACGCCTTCGCGAGCTCGGGCTCCTGCGGCGTCGAGCGCTGGTCGGTGAAGACCGGCACGGACAGCGGCGCCGGCGCCATCAACCTCTCGTCGACGAGCGCCAACACGATCGTCACCATGCGGAGCTGGACGGCGCCCAACCCGATCCCCGCCACCAGCCGCGTCTCGCCCTACGAGACGACCGACTGGGTGCTCACCGCGACGCTCGTCGAGTACAAGCTCGAGTCCGACTCGGACTACCATCTGGTGCTCTCCGACTCCTCCGGCAACACGATGATCGCCGAGATCCCCGATCCCGCCTGCGTCGGCTCCGGCAGCCCCTTCGCCGCCAAGATCGCCAGCGCCCGCGCGCAGTTCGACGCCAAGTACAACGTCACCACGAGCTTTCAGACCGCCAACATCCCGGTGCAGGTGACCGGCGTCGGCATGTTCGACTTCCTGCACGGGCAGACCGGCGTGGCGCCGAACGGCATCGAGCTCCATCCCGTCCTCAACATCGTCTTCAACCCGAGCACCAGCCCCGACTTCGCGATCGCGGCCTCGCCGAGCGCCGTCTCGGCGGTCCAGGGGGGCTCGGCGACGACCACCGTCTCGACCACCGTCTCCGGCGGCTTCAACGCCGCCGTCGCGCTCTCGGCGTCGGGGCTCCCCGCCGGCGCCACGGCGACCTTCACGCCGACCTCGATCGCGGCGCCCGGCGCCGGCTCCTCGAGCCTCAAGCTCGCCGCCGGCACCGCCGCCCCCGGCACCTATACGGTGACCGTCACCGGAACGGGCGGCGGCAAGACCCACACCGCCACCGTCGCCTTCACGGTCACCAGCTCGGCCGCTCCCGACTTCGCGCTCGCCGTCTCGCCCGCCGCGGTCTCCGCGGCGCAGGGGGGCACGGCGACGACGACGGCCACGACGACCGTCTCCGGCGGTTTCAACGCCGCCGTCGCCCTCTCGGCGTCGGGGGTCCCCGCCGGCGCCACGGCGACCTTCGCGCCGACCTCGGTCGCGGCGCCCGGCGCCGGCTCGTCGACGCTCACCCTGGCCGCCGGCACCGCGGCGGTCGGCGCCTATGGCATCACGGTCACCGCGACCGGCGGCGGCAAGACCCACACCGCGCCGCTCACCTTGAACGTGACCGCCGGCGGCACCCCGCAGCAGCTGCTCAAGAACCCCGGCTTCGAGTCCGGCAACACGCTGTGGACGGCGAGCACGAGCGTCATCACCAGCTCGACCTCCGAGCCGGCGCACGGCGGCTCCTGGAAGGCGTGGCTGGACGGCTACGGCACCGTCCATACCGACACCCTCTACCAGCAGGTCGCCATCCCGTCGACGATCGCCACGGCGACCCTCACCTTCTGGCTCCACGTCGACACCGCGGAGACCTCGACGACGACCGCGTACGACACCCTGAAGGTCCAGGTGGAGAGCTCTGCGGGGACGGTTCTCGCCACCCTCGCCACCTACTCGAACCTCGACCACAACACCGGCTACGCTCAGAAGTCCTTCGACCTCTCGAGCTACCGCGGACAGACCATCCGCGTCTTCCTGGTGGGAGCCGAGGACTCCATCGATCAGACGTCCTTCGTCGTCGACGACTTCGCCCTCAACGTCCAATGAGCCGACCATCGGTGGAAGCGAGGAGAACCATGAAGCGACACATCCCATCGGCGGCGCTCGGCCTCGGCCTGGCGCTCGGCTGTCTGGCCTCCGCCTTCGCCGCCGCGCCGGCGGTCCTCGAGAACGCCCCCAAGGGCACCGTCCTCTTCGACGACGACGGCGGCCGCGTGCAGATCGTGCCGCGCCGGTCGATCGTCCGTACGGAGCCCACCTTCCACGGCGGGCCGACCATCTCCGGCGGCGCCATCGTCCCTTTCTTCCTGGGGAGCGGCTGGCGAGACGCCGCCAACCGGCCCCGCGAGGCGCAGACGGTGGCGGCCCTGGCGAGCCGCGGCGGCTCGGCGACCCTGCCGTCGCTCGCGCCCTACAGGCTCGCCGCGCCGCAGCTCCGCGGCGCGGCGCTGGCGGACCCGGTGGGCCTGCCGCGCGACAACCGCCTCTCCGACCTGCAGATCCAGCGTCGCCTCAACCGGCTGGTGACGGCGAAGGGCGCCCCGGTGCTGGCGGCCGACGTCGTCTACGTCGTCTTCCTGCCGCCCGGCGTCCGCTCGACCGTCGGCACCAGCGACTCCGCGCGCGACTATGCCGCCTACCACAACCACCTCCACTCGGCGGCCGGCATCGTCCACTACGTCGTCGTGCCCTACGACGACGACTTCGCGCGCGGCCTGGCGAGCGCCCAGCAGGCGCTCGTCGAGGCGCTGATCAATCCCGAAGGGGACGGCTGGTACTAGGCCACGGATCGGACGAACTGCCAGCAGCTTGCTCGATGAGGGTCCGCGCCGCGGAGCAGCGCCGGCGCAGCGGCCTACCGCCCGCCGGGGGCGCTCTCGGCTGGCGCCGTCACGATCTCCAAGCTCCGCTCCGAGGCGATCTCGGCTGCACCCTTCCGATAGAGCCGCAGCCAGTAGAGCCCATCGGGGACGATCTCGCGGCTGACGGCGACCAGGGGATTGGAGCTGCGGTCGGGCTTGAACGGCCTGCCGGTCCAGAGCACCCTCTCCTTGTCACCGGCGAGCTCCACGAGCTCCAGATGGTAGATGCCCTCGTCCGAGAGGCCTTCGCCGAGATCGGCGATGAGCCCGAGCAGCGTGGCGCCCGCCGGCACGTTGACGCGGATCGGCGGCAACAGGCCGCGGTGAACGCTCAGGTCGATCTGGCTGACCTGCGGACCGAAGCTCGGCTTGCTAAGTCGCTCGATTTCGCGCCGCAATAGGACGGTGTTCCAGCCGAGCCCGAGCGCCACGGCGAGGAGAGCGGCGGCGGCCAGGCGCTCGAAGGAGAACCGGCGGGCCGGCCGGGCCCGCGCGGCCGGCGGCTTGCGGAGGTTCGAGGGGCGCGCCGCGACGGCGGCGCGGAGCGCCTCGGCGGCGGGGGCGACCACCTCGGCGATCCACTCGATGTACTCGGGATCGCGGTCGGTCTCGACGCCGAGCGGCGAGCTGCCGGCGATCCCGCGGTCGCTCTCGATCTCGGCCAGGCGGCGCTCGGCGAGCGCGCGGTCGGTGGGGTCGAGCGCGCCGCTCCGCAGGCGGAGGTCGAGGAGATCTTCGGGCAGCCAGACGGCGTGGGCGCAGCGCAGGTTGAGCGGCCCGGCGGCGGCGCGGGCGGGCACCCGCACGTCGGCGCTGCCGGTCGCCGGGTGGGTGTCGGCCGGCACGGCGCGGAGACGGGCGGGATCCCGCGCGTCCCGCGCCACGATCGCCCACTCGACGGCATAGTCGGCGGTCTCGCGGAGGACGAAGAGGTCGCCGGGGGCGACGGCCGGCGGCGCCTGCGCAGCTGGCCGCTGATCCTCCGGTCGATTCGGCGGCCGCTCGATGCTCACAGGGCGCCCTCCAGGGAGCCGCGAAGGCCGGCGGCTCCGCCGTTCGACCGGCAGCGCTCGACGATGCCGCCGAGGATGCCGAAGAGCCTCGGCAGCTGCTCGCGCGGGATGAGCAGCTCCTCGGCGAGGGCGCGGTCCGACGGCCGTCCCGGCCGCCGGCGCCGCTTGACGCCCGCGGCCGCCGGTGCTCCGGCGGCGGCGGGCTCCGGCTCGCCGGCACCCTCGCTCTGCACGCGCAGGAACTGCCAGAGCGTCGAGAGGTAGCCGCGCGTCGTCTCCGGGACCTCGATGCTCTGCAGCGCCAGGAGGACGCAGGCGACGAGGGCGCGGAAGCTCTCCCGCTCCTCGTAGCTGTCGGCCGGCGGCGGCAGCCATGCCTGGCGCGCGGCGCCCTCCACCTCCTCCAGCTCGACGTGCGGCTCGGCCTGGAGGATCGCCGCCCAG
Source organism: uncultured Acidobacteriota bacterium (assembly GCA_963755825.1). Taxonomy (GTDB): domain Bacteria; phylum Acidobacteriota; class Thermoanaerobaculia; order Multivoradales; family UBA5704; genus DATBQN01. The sequence goes on from CAVWLA010000003.1 coordinate 1,898,226, forward strand.
CGCTCGCGAACGTCGTCCTTGAAGGCGTCGACGAGGTCCTTGAAGCGGAAGACCTGCGGGCCTTGGCCGCGCCGCGCCGCCAGGCGCTCAGCGAGCTCCAGCGCGACCGCGTCCTGGCGCTCGCCGCGCGCCGTCACCAGCCGCGGCAGCAGCTCGTCGTCGACTCGCGAGGCCCAGGCGTAGAGGTCGGCGGGCGGCGCCAGCGACGGGTCGCTGGCGGCATCGAAGCCGAGCACCGTGTCGTTGCGGACCTTCGAATCGCCGTCGAGGATGGTGAGGACGCCGTCGGCGAGCGAGCGCTGCACCGCCGCCCAGACGACCTCGAAGACGCGGAAGCCGATGGGGTCGTGCGCCTTCTGGCGCTCGTAGAAGAAGTGCCGAATGTTCAGGAACACCAGGCCGTCGATGTTCGACTTGACGGTGAGCTGGGCGCGCAGGGCGCGCCGCCGGTCGACGAAGATGAAGGTATAGCACTCGCCGACCAGCTCGGCGAGCGGCCCGCCGCCGGGCCCGCCGTCGCCCCAGCTCTGCCAGCCGACGATGCCGAGATAGCGCGGCGAGCTCTCCCACAGGCCGCGGTGGCGGAGCTCGCTGCGCAGCGCCGCGCGGAGCGCCGAGAGGACCTCTTCCGTCTGCTCGAGGCCGACCTCGCCGGCGGCCTCGGCGCGCACGAACTCGGTGAATAGACGCGATTGCGGCGACGGCGGCTCAGGTGGGCTCGGTCGATCGCTTCGCATCGCTTGGCGGGACGTTCGCTCCGCACAAAGATGCGATCAGTTTAACACCCGCCTGCGATCGATCCGCGATTGGTCCCTTCATTCGCTGAATCTCGCGTCAAAGACAGGGGCTCGCCGCGGCCCCCGAACGAAAAAGGGCCCGGCCGCCTGACCGCGGCCGGGCCCGAAAGAGAAACGAACGGTGCGGGCTAGTTGCAGGTCCCCTGATCGGCCGTCATCTGATAGCTGCCGGTCAACTGATCATCGCCCTGGATGACGAAGGAGTACTCGCCGGCTGAGAGCGAGGTGCTCAGCCGGCTCTCCTCGTCGTCGGACGCCACCAGCTCGTCCTCGCCATCGTAGAAGGCGCCCACCAGGCTGACGTCACCGCCGCTCGAGATCGTGCCGTCGACGTTGGTCTCGAAGTCGAAGGTGAGGCTGGCGGTGGTGGTCGCCTGGACCAGCGCATGCCGGCCCGGGGGCTGCTTGTGCGCCGGGCCGGTGGGACGATTGGCGGCGGCCTCCGTCTCGCCGCCGAGGAAATGGAACTGCAGGCGGTAGGGACCGTCGGTGCCTTCGGACGGCGTCAGCTCGAGGCAGTAATCGACCGGCGCCAGCACGGTGTCCTTCCCGGTCACCGGCCGAGCACCGGTCGGCTGCGGCTGTTTCGGCAGATAGACGGAGCTCTCCTCGTCGTCCGCCGGCGCCACCTGCAGGTCCGAGCCAGCCGGACCGACGGCGAGCGCGCTCGGCTGTGCCGCCCGGATGCGCACGACGTCGCTCCCCCATTCCTGCGTGGAAGCGGCCTTGCCGGGCCGCGTCGCGGCCCCTGCACCGGCGGCGAAGCCGATGGAAAGAACGATGGCGGCGCCGGCGAGGACGGACTTCCGGAACGAATTGCTCTGAATCGACATAACTTCTCCCTCAGACCCAATGGGTCTCGTTGCGAACCGTTTTTTGCGGGTCTGGGGATCCCCGTACTCGAAAGGCGTTCCGCGTCGCCTCTCGAAAGGGGTGTAACGAAGGAATTTTCCTTGTGGCGGAAGGCGGGCCACGGCGCGCGCGGACACGCCGCGGCAGACCGGCGAAGCGCGGTGGAAAAGCGCCCGGGCGGGCGCCCGAGCGGAAGGCTAGTTAGAGCGGAGGGTTAGTGAGCGCGGCTGGGGGCGGGGTGGAGCTGAGCGATGCAGGCGTCGAGCACACGTCTCGCATCGGTCAGGCGCTGGTCTGAGACATGCTTCTCTTGAAAGATCTCGAGCGCTTCGCGAACCTTCGGCTCGGCACCAGTGGGGTCGCCCAGGGAGAGCAGAACGCCGGCCAGATGGCTGAGAAAGGTTCCCCGGTCCGGATTATGTCGATCGAGCTTGCCGCGATCGTAGATATCGAGTGCCTCGCGATACTTGGCCTCCGCTCCGCGGAGGTCGCCGCGAGCCTCCAGAAAGTGCCCAAAATTGTTCAAGCTTCGCGCTACGCCCGGGCTGTTCGCGTTGAGCTGCTGGCGCATGGCGAGAGATCGCCGGTAGAGCTGCTCTGCGGACGCAAAATCCTTACGGTCCTCCCGAATCCCCGCCAGAGTATTGAGGATCGAAGCGACGTCCGAGTTCGGGGCATTGTGGGCCAATCGTTCGCGCATGCTGAGCGCCTGCATGCCCGCGACTTCCGCGCGTGCGAAATCTCCTTTCCGTTGCAGAAGGACGGCGAGATTTCTAAGGCCCATGGCAACATCGGGATCGTCGCGGCCACCGCTATTGCGTAGCTTGATCCTGAGCACTTCGCGCAGCAACCGCTCTGCCTCGGGCAGCTTGCCTTGATCTTCGAGGAATGTCGCAAGATTGTTCAACCCTCGCGCTACCTCGGGGTCGTCGCGGTCCAAGCAGGTTTGCTGAATCTTGACGGCCTCACGGAGCGGAGCCTCGGCCGCGCTGCTGTCGCCCGTTGAGCGCCGCGCATTCGCCACGTCATGGAGGCTCTCCGCGAGCTTGGGGTCGCACCTGGAGAGCGTCGCTTGACGCACCTTCGCCGCCTCCTCGAGCAGCGGCTTCGCCTGAACAAAGAGGCCGAGGCTGCGATAGGTTCTTCCCAGCGTTGTCAACAGATCCGCTCGTATCGCGGGCGCCATCTCCAAGTTCTTCATGACGCCCTCGGCGACCGGGTCGAGAACTTCTTTGACGGTGATTTGCGCACCCCTAGTGTCGTCGGGGTCTGCGCTGGTCAGGAGCTTAGTCAGTACCCCTGAGACAGCCTCTGCATGCCTTTGCTCGTTCTTCGATTCTTGCCAGAAAATCGTCACGGTGACGCCGAACGCGATTAGCACAAGTATGAACAGAGAAGCCGCCGCGACGCCCACCCGGTTCCTCCGTACGAACTTCGACGCCCGGTAGCTCCAGGAATCGGCGCGGGCGACGACGGGGAGGCCGTGGAGGTGGCGGTCGACGTCGTCGGCGAGCGCCTGGGCCGAGCCGTAGCGGCGCGCCGGCTCCTCGCGGAGCGCCATGGCGACGATGTTCCTGAGGTCGCCGTGGAGCGGGACCTCCGGTCCTGCCGGCTTCGCCGCCGGCCGTGGAGATGCCGCCGGCGGCGCTCCGGCAGGGGCGAGCGTCGGCGCAGTCGGAGCAACGCCGTCGGCCCTCTTTTCGACCCCACTCGGACCGCGCGCCGCCGGCAGGCGGCCGGTGAGCAGCAGGTTGAGCAGCAGGCCGAGGCCGTAGACGTCGGTCGCCGTGGTGATCTGGCCGCCGCTCCGCTGCTCGGGGCTGGCGAACTCGGGGGTCATCAGGCGGAGGCCCGGCTGCAGGATCTGGGTCGAGTTGGGCTCGTCGATCGCCAGCAGCTTGGCGATGCCGAAGTCGAGCAGCTTGGGGACGCCGTCCTCGGTGACCAGGATGTTGGCCGGCTTCAGGTCGCGGTGGACGACGAGGTTCTGGTGCGCGAAGTGGACGGCGGAGCAGACGGTGCGGAAGAGCGCCAGGCGGGCGGGCTCGGAGAGCTCGTGCGCCCGGCAGTACTGATCGATCGGCGTGCCGAGGACGTACTCCATGACGAAGTAGGAGAGGCCGTCGTCGGTGGTGCCGCCGTCGAGGAGAGCGCCGATGTTGGGGTGCGTCAGGTTGGCGAGGATCTGCCGCTCCTGGCGGAAGCGGCGGACGATCTCCTCGCTGTCCATGCCGCGGCGGACGACCTTGATGGCGACCTTCTTGTCGTACTCGAGATCGGCGCGGGCGGCGAGGTAGACGGTGCCCATACCGCCGCGCCCGATCTCCTCCAGGATGCGGTAGGGGCCGAGCCGGCGGCCGGCGGGGAGGCTCTCGGTGCCGGCGAGGAGGCGAGCGGCGGGCGTCTCGATGAAGTCGCCGACGTCGTCGGCGGCGCTGAGGAGGGCGAGCACCTCGCGGTGGAGGTCCGGGTCCCCCTCGCACGCCCCCGCGACGAACGGCTCCCGCTCGCCCGGCGCCAGGTCCAGGGCATTGTCGAGAAGAGACTTGACCGACTCCCAGCGCTCCGGTGTCACGGTTCCCTCGGGTGCCAGAACGGATGGCGAAACCAGCGGCGAACGGGCGGACGACCGAGCCGCCCTCTCCTTCGACGCGAGGAAGGCGGGCGGCGAGGCTCCCCGGCTATTTGCGGTTCATCTCGCGATAGAGCCAGATCCTCGCCGTCTGCCAGTCGCGCTTGACCGAGGTGAGGGAGATGCCCAGCACCTCGGCGATCTCCTCGTTGGTGAGGCCGAGGAAGAAGCGCAGCTCGACGACCTTGGCCTGCCGCTCGTCGAAGGCGGCGAGCCGCGACAGCGCCTCGTCGAGCGCCACGACGTCGACGACGCTCTGCTCCGGCGCGATCATCGCCTCGTCGAGCGGCAGGTTGGGCAGCCCCTTGCCGCGTTTCGCCGTGTTGCGGCCCTTCGCATGATCGACCAGGATGCGCCGCATCAGCATGCCGGCGAAGGCGAAGAACTGCCGGCGGTTCTCCCAGTGCACGCTGCGCTGGCCGCAGAGCCGCAGGTAGACCTCGCTGACCAGCGCCGTGGGCTGCAGCGTGTGGTCCGCCGCCTCCATCTGGAACTGCCGGCGGGCGATCATGCGCAGATCGTCGAAGACGACCGGCATGAGGTCCTCGAGGGCCGCGGCGTCGCCCTGGCTCCACTCCTTGAGAAGCCGGGTGACCTCTCTCTCACTGGGAGGCATTCCGTGCATTCTAACCCGCTCGGAGGGAGGCCGAAGCGGACCGTTCGGCCCGGGCCGCGGGCCGCCGGCGGGCAGTCGAAAGCCTGCGGGGAGGGCTGCCGGAAGGCGAGCCGGAGAGCTACCGGGAGGCCGCGGACGCGAGCCCGGAGGCCCGCACCGAGAGCACCGGCGGCAGCCGCTCGGTCGCCTGCGCCCAGGTCTCGCCGCCGTCGCCGGAGGCGAAGAGCTCGCCGGACTCGGCGCCGAAGTAGAGGCCGAGCGGGCTGCCGCCGTCGTGACCGAAGGCCTGGCGGAGGATGGTGAGATAGGCGCCGCCCTGCGGCAGGCCGGCGGCGAGCGGGCGCCAGGAGGCGCCGCGGTCGTCCGTCGCGTAGACCCGCAGGCGCCCCTCGGGCGTCACCCGGTCGCTGTCCGCCTGCAGCGGGATGACGAAGGCCCGCGCCGGGTCGCGCGGATCGATCGCCAGGGGGAAGCCGAAGTCCGAAGGCAGGCCGCGCGCGATGTCGATCCAGCTCTCGCCGGCGTCGTCCGAGCGATAGACGCCGCCGTGGAACTGCATGTAGAGCGTCGTCGGCTCGAGCGGCGGCCGGCGCAGCGAGTGGACGCAGAACGCCGTGGTCGTGGCGCGCGCCTCCTCCGGCACGTAGCGCGGCACCAGCCCCTGGACGCTCCGCCGCCAGCTCAGGCCGCCGTCGTCGGTCAGCCAGACGCCGGCGGAGGAGATGCCGATCGCCAGCCGCTCCGGCTCGCCCGGCCAGGGGCAGATCGAGTGCAGGCAGAGGCCGCCGAAGCCGGGCTGCCAGCCGGGGCGCGCCGGGTGATCCCAGAGCGCGCGGTTGAGCTCCCAAGTGTGGCCGCCGTCGACGCTCTTGAAGAGCGCCGCCGGCGCGACGCCCGCCCACAGCACCCCCGGCTCGGCGCCGGGCTCGACGACCCAGATGCGCTCCACCGCGGCGCCGGCGTCGGTCGGGAAGGCGAGGCCGCGGCACCGCTCCCACTCCTCCTCGGGGAGGGTGGGATCGTCCGCGGCGAAGAGGTGCGGGCCGTAGTGGCCGTGCGTCACCGATGCGAAGACGCGGCCCGAGCACGGGTCGCGCACGGCGAACTCGACCGGCTGGCCGGGGAAGACGCGGGCGGCGAGCCGCAGGCGGCCGCCGGCAGGGCCGCGCAGCACGAAGAGCCCCTTGCGGGTGCCGGCGAGCACCTCGACCTCGCGCCCGCTGCCGCCCGAGATCGCCGGCACCACCTGGAGGACTGCAGACGGTCCCACCGGCTGCCCCGCCGCCGCCCGCTCGCCGTCGACGAAGACGGCGACGTGCGGCCGCAGCTCGCCGCGCTCGTCGAGCACCCACCCGGAGAGCCCCGGCCGCGCCGCCACCAGCCGCCGCAGCACCTCGACCACCGTGCCGCCGGAAACCTCGATCTCCCCGCGGTCTCCGGCCAGGCGCACGAGAGAGGAAGGGAGCTGGACCTGTGCCATGCGGCGATATTTATCACGGCCGGGCGAGCGGCGGGAGGGGAGGAGGCCGGCTCGGCGAGGTGCGACCCGGATCGAGAAGAGAGAGCGTTGATCTCGCAACTTGAGTTACCGTACAATTACTGAAAGTTGCGGAGGAGGCGAAAGCGATGAAGCTGACCTGGCGAGCCGTACTGGTGTCCACCGTCACCGTTCTCTTGGCCTATTCGTTCGGAGCGAGAGACGCTGCTGCAGGCCTCTGCAGCGCGCAATGTGTCTTCGACGCCGAATCTCAGCAGACTTCCTGTGCCTTTGGCATGTTCGCCGAGAATCTCTGCGTCGCCTCCGGTGGCGGCGAGTGCGCTGAATTCGTTTGTCCTATTCGATCTCTAGCTTCGCTGGAAGGTGCGGGAAACGCTCACTCGAGCCAGTGTCTGCTCACGGATAGGGCACCTGCCGCCACGGCGCCGCGAGCGGTGAGCGTCGTCAAGCTGCAATCCCGCACTTGAAGAGGCAGACCCAACTCGGCAGGCTCGGCGCGCCGTTTCTCGGCGGGCTCCTGCTCCTCGGGGGAGCATCGGCCGCCGGGGCCGCTGCGCCGGCAGGAGTGATCCACCTGGTCGACGACCGCGGGCAGGTGATTCGTGCGCCGCTCGATGTCTGTTTCCAGCTCGACCTCGGCGTCTCCTGCAGCTCGGTGCGATCCGGCGAGGTGGCGCTACCACCAGCAAGCTTTCAGAGCCTCCGCGTGGAAGGCGCGGACCACGGGCCGGTCCGCCGTGAGCGGGCTCGGCTGCAGACTCAGGCGGACGGCTCGCGCCGCCTCGTGGTGCCGCGCAAGGCGCTGCTGCGGCTGCGCGCCGGGAGTCCCGATGAACCGGCCGTGTCGCTCTACGATCCGGCGGACCCCAGCTTTCGCCAGCCGGTCTTCCACGGCGTCATGCGTCCTGAAGGGATCAAGATCCCCGCCGGCGACTTCGTGGCTTCGCTGACCGCGAAGGGTGACGCCCCCGATCTGCAGCGGCTGTCGGCGAGCCCGGCAGCGCAGATCGTCGTGACCTTCCACCGGCGGCCGGGCTGGTCGCTCGCTCTGCGCTGCGTCTCCGCCGCCGACGGCAAGCCCCAGGCGAACGCCCGAGCGACCCTGGAGGAGACCCCAGGCTACGGGCAGGCAGCACGGCGGCGAGGGGAAGTTGCCAGCGCGAGCGACGGGCTCGTCCTGTTTTCGGGGCTGACCAGCAGCCTGGCGAGCGCCTCCATCCGGCATCCCGGCTTCGCACCGGCCGAGGCGCGAGGTCTCGTCGCAACCCCGGGAACCTTCGCCTTTCGGGAGGTCGGCATGGTGGTGGCGAGCCGATTGACCGCGCGGGTGACGGTGAACGGGAAGGCGCTGACCGGCTCGGCCTGCCGCCTGCTCAGCCCCGACCGGGAAGCGGCCGGCAAGGGCGCCTCGCCGCTCGCGCTGCGCGATCAGGCGGCGGTCGGCCGGGACGGCATGTGCCGCTTCCAGGATCTGTCGCCGGGAATCTACGAGCTGCGCGTCCTGATCGCCGGAGGGCCGGCGCAGCTGAGCCGCTGGCTTTCGATCGCACCGGGAGAGGCGAAGGTCGAGGAGGTCGCCCTGGCGCCGGCTCACGTCCGCGGCGAGGTGCGCGTCGGGGACGATCCGGCGGCCGGCTACACCGTTCACAGCCTGGCCGTCGACGCCTACCGCCCGCAGGGGGTGCGTGCCGAGGATGCCGCCTCGGCGCAGGTCGATACGGAGGGTCGCTACGACCTCACCCTCTGGGAGCCCTCCTGGTACTCGTTCCGGGTCGTCTCGGACACCGGCGCGCCGACCGCCGGCCATCGAGAGCTGACGATCGCTACGGGTGACGTCGAGAGCCTCGACTTCCGCCTGCCGGACGGCACCATCCGTGGCGTCGTCCTCGACGAGGCGGGAAGACCGGTGGCCGACGCCCGTGTGGCGCTGCGTTGGAACGGCATCATCCCCCTCTCGACGGACGCGGCAGGCCGGTTCGAGGCGCGTGCCGCGGGTGCAGGCTCGGCCGAGCTGCAGGCGTTCAAGCCCCGCTACCGCCCCTCCGAGCCGCAGACGGTGGAGCTGATCCAGGAGGGCCAGCCGCCACCGGTGACTCTGGTCCTCCGCAGAACGAGCACGGTGACCGGTACCGTGGTGACCGCAGATGGAACGCCGGTGCCCGGCGCCTGGATCGCCAGCACCAGCTTCGCACCGGCGAGCGGCATCGGGCTCTACCGCGACAGCCGCGCCGGCGGCGATGGTCGCTTCGAGGTCGAGGTGCCGGACGGTGCCGGGTCGGCGCCCTCACTCCTCTTCACCGCCGGTCCCGGTTGTCCGCTCTCGTGGTCGCTCGCCAGCCAGGGCGCCGCGGCGAGCGACACCGCGGATGCCGCCGTGATCGTGCCGTGCGCCGCGCAGCCCGCGGCGCTCGACCTGACGTTCGTCGACGAGCGCGGCAAGCCCCTGCCGGCTGCCGGCGTGGTCCTGCGGGCGAACGGCACAGTCATCCCGCAGGCGGCTCTCGCGGCGCATCTGGCGCTCCTCGGCCTGCCGAGCTCCGCCGATGGCAGCGGACACCTCGTGCTGCCGTTCCTGACGCCGGGAGACTACGACCTCTTCCTCACCGCGCTCTCCTCCGAGAGCACGATCGCGGCGGGCTGGCCGCAGGGATTCCTGCAGCGCGTCACCCTGCCGGCCTCGACGACGACCGAGCTCCAGATCACCTTCCGCCCGGGGAACCCGGACGAAACCCATATCGCGACGCCGCCGCCGCGGCCCTGAGCGGTTGCCGCGGCAGGATCGTCCGCGGGTTACACGCCGCCGCGCCCGGAGCCGGTGAAGAGGCTCTTCGGCAGCTTGACGTGGACGCCGACGTTCGGCTTGTCGACGAGCTGGGTCACCGCGACGTTGCCGGCGATGCTGACTAGCTGGATGGCCTGGTGCTTGGTGAGGTGTTTCGTCGCCGCCAGGAAGTCGACCATCTCCTGGATGGCGAGCTTGGTGGCGACGGTCAGGTCGGGATCGGTCGCCATGCTGATGTAGTCGGTCGCCGTCTCGGCGCGCGGCCAGGTGAGCTTCATGTCGTGGCGGACGGTGAGCCGCAGGCGGCCGCGGAGCGAGGTCTCGATCGCCGTCTGGTCGACCTCGCCGTCGCCCTGCGCGGCGTGGCCGTCGCCGACGACGAACAGCGCGCCGGGGGCGAAGATCGGAATGTAGAGCGTCGTGCCGACGCCCAGCTCGCGGTTGTCGAGGTTCCCCGCGTGCCTCCCCGGCGGGTTGCTGCTGACGCGGCCGAGCTCCGGCGCCGGCGCGACGCCGATGCTGCCGAAGAACGGCCGCAGCGGGACGACGATGCCGGGCGCGAAGACCGCCGTCATCGTCTTGGCGTCGAGGTGGATGATGCTGGTGCCGGCGGCGCGGTCGCAGTTCTCCGGCAGGAAGCCGCTGCAGCCGTTGTAGCCGTAGTCGATGGGGAGATCGATCGCCAGGATCTTCACCTCGAGCACGTCGCCGGGCTCGGCCCCCTCGACGTAGACCGGGCCGGTCAGGATGTGGCCGCCCGGTCCGCGGCGGTCGCCGGTGACCTCGGCGACGATCGCCTTGAGCGAGCTCTGAATCTTGTCTTCGGGGACGCCGGCGCGATGGAGACCGGCGGGGGTGTTGGTCAAGAGCGTGTCGACGTCGATGATGTCGCCCGAGGCGATCCGCAGCACCGGCTTCGCCGCCGCCCAGTAGTAGCCATAGGCGACCGTCGACGGAGTCGCTTCGAGGCGGTGGGTCTTCGGCTCCTGCGGATAGAGGACGGTCGAGCAGAGGGCGGTGAGCAACACGGCGGACGCGGAGACGGCGGCGGGAGCTCGCATGGCGTTCAACCTACCATCCGCGCCGGCGCAGCGGCTGCGGAGAGGAAATTTTGAGTGTAGAGAGGAAACTCTCGCCGCAACGGCTCTAGACCGCCTGCAAGGGCCTCTGCGGCGGACGTAAGAGCCGACTCCGCGAGAAAATCCGGGAAACTCTCGCCGTAAGCCCGAAATCTCGTTCGCAGAGGACCATTCGTCCGCCGAATAGCCCTCGGCGACAACCGTAGCGCCCTCGCCGCGGATCTTTCGGCCATTCCTGCGGCGCAATGGGCTCGAGAGAGAGTGCAGCCGTCCGTGCAGCCGTCGTTTCGGACGAGAAACCGGCCGCAGCTCGCGAGACGCCGCTCCTCAGCGTTCGATCAGGCTCGCGGATGCGTTTCTGCGGAGTCTTCGACGGTCTTTTGAGCGCTGGGGGGAAAGACGACCAGCAGTCGCCGCCCGCCGCGCTCCGCCCAGACCTCCACGGCCTCACGCAGGGTCGCCAGGTAGATGCTCCTCGCCGCAGGATCGGCGTGCAGCGGGACGTCCTCGTGGGCCAGGAGAACGTCCCCCGCGGGCAGCCAGCCGAGGTCGCGCAGGCACTCGTCGAGGGCGTCCCAGTTGTGGCCGAAGTAGTCCGGGAACCGCAGCTCGCGCGCCAGGGCATCGAGGAGGTGCGCCTTGGTCTCGATCCCCGCGGGCACGACCGCCCGGAAGGCCGCCTGGCGCGGAAGGTCCTTGGTGAAGATGAATGCCGGCACCCGATCCCCTCCTCGTGCCCTGAATACACCGAAGGCCGCGATCGCTCGCGGCCTTCGGTTTGAATCTGTGCTGCCGATATTGGTTGCGGGGGCAGGATTTGAACCTGCGACCTTTGGGTTATGAGCCCAACGAGCTACCAGACTGCTCCACCCCGCGTCATAGACAAAGAACCCGACCCCGGAGGCATATCTCCCCGAAGCGGAGCGACATTGTGGCACCGGCCGGCATCGTTGTCAAATCTGCCCGCCCGGTCGTGGGGCCGTCTGCCGGCTCAGAGCGAGCAGCCGTACTGCGACAGCGACGACTTCATGGTGTCGCGGTTCTGGCTGCAGGCGACGCCGAGGCCAGCCTTGCCCTCGGGTGTCGAGGCCGCCTGGCGCCAGAGCGCGATGCTCGACTCCATCTGGGTGTTGAGATCCGCCCGCGACGCCTCCGGCACCTTGTTGTCGACGCAGTCGTGGAAGGCGCGGAGGAAGTCGTCGCACTCGGATACGCCGATCGGGTCGCCGGACGAGGAGGACGAGCTCGAAGAAGTGGACGAGCTCACCGGGGACAACGGCGCGTCGCCGGCCGCGGCGGGGGCCGCCTCATGGCGCTGGCAGGCGGTCGTGAGCGCGGCGAGGAGGACGGCGGCGGCGAGCAGGGCATGGCGGTGCATGTCGATCCCTCCGGAAGAGCGCGTGGAGAAGCGAGAGCTGCACGGAGTCTACTCCCTCCAGCCGCCGGTTCCCGCCGCCGGCTGGGACTACCCCTTCTGATGGCTGAGGAAGTCGCGCGTCAGCACCTCGCGGAGCTCGGCCAGCCGCTCGGGCTGCGGCGCCCCTCGCTGTGCCTCGGCGATGACGACGTGGGGGAGCTCCGCCGAGTCCTCGTAGGTCTCGTGGCGCTCGATGCCGCGGAAGACGGGGAGCTCGCTCTCGCCGTGGCGGCACCAGCGCACCGGCTCGAAGCCGCAGGCGGCGAGCGCCTCGCCGAGCAGCTCGCGGTTCCACAGGAACTGATGCTCCCAGCCGTGGAAGGCGCGATTCATGGCGATCGCCGCCGTGCGCTTGCCCGGCGGCTCGAGGTCGAGCCGGTAGTGGGTCACCCACACCCAGTCGAGGTTGGGGGTGGAGAGGCGGATCCAGCCGCCGTCCACCAGCACGCGGTGGGCCTCGAGGAGGAAGCCGATCGCCGCGGCGACCGGCAGGTGCTCGAGGAAGTGCTCGGCGAAGATCGACTCGACGCCGGAGACGCGCAGGCCCTGGGTGACGTCGGCCACCATGTCGACCCCCGGCAGCGGCTGCATGTCGACGTTCAGCCAGCCGTCGAGGCGCGCCCGCCCGGCGCCGACATGGAGCTTCGGCGCCACCAGCGGCGGGGCGAGGCGCGTCTTTCTCTTCCCGAACAGCGGCATGTCCGCTCTCGATCCTCCCCGCCGGCGGCGGTCCGTTCGGCAGTCTAGCAGCCCGAGACCGCCGGAGCCTGGTGGCCGGCGGCGGTGAGGCGGCGGTCCGCCCGCCGATCTCCAGGCACGAAAATGCTTGTGACGGCGGGAGGTTCCCGCTAACCTTTGAGCCACGGGCGCCCGGTTCGACCACAGCGCGTTCCCTGGCGAGGGAGGGGCATGTTCGGAATCGACGACATCGCGGCACGGGAGATCCTCGACTCGCGCGGCAACCCGACCATCGAGGTCGACTGCCTGCTGGAGAGCGGCGCGCTGGGCCGCGCGGCGGTCCCCTCCGGCGCCTCGACGGGCAGCCGCGAGGCGCTCGAGCTGCGCGACGGCGGCAAGCGCTACGGCGGCAAGGGGGTGTCGCAGGCGGTGGAGAACGTCGAGGGCGAGATCGCGCCGGCGCTCTCCGGCATGGACGCCCGCGACCAGGCGCTCATCGACGCCGCGCTGGTGGCGCTCGACGGCACGCCCGAGAAGAGCCGCCTCGGCGCCAACGCCATTCTCGGCGTCTCGCTCGCCGTCGCCAAGGCGGCGGCGGAGACCGCCGGCCTGCCGCTCTACAGCTACCTCGGCGGCCCCGCCTCCACCCTGCTGCCGGTGCCGCTCCTGAACGTCTTGAACGGCGGCGCGCACGCCGACAACTCGGTCGACGTGCAGGAGTTCATGCTCGTGCCGCTCGGCTTCGAGACCTTCTCGGCGGCTCTCCGCGCCGGGGTCGAGGTCTACCACACGCTCAAGGCGGTGCTGAAGGAGCGCGGCCTGACGACGGCGGTGGGCGACGAGGGGGGCTTCGCGCCCAACCTGGCGCACAACCGCGAGGCGCTCGACCTCCTCGTCGCCGCCATCGAACGCGCCGGCTACCAGCCGGGCCGCGAGATCGCGCTCGCCTTGGACGTCGCCGCCTCCGAGCTGGTCGAAGAGCACGGCAGGAAGGGCGCTCCCACCTACGCCCTCGCCGGCGAGAAGCGGACCGGGCTGGCGAGCGCCGACCTGATCGCCCTCTACCGCGAATGGCTCGATGCCTATCCGCTGGTGTCGATCGAGGACGGCCTCGCCGAGAGCGACTGGGACGGCTGGCAGGCGCTCACCGCCGAGCTCGGCGGCCGCGTGCAGCTCGTCGGCGACGACATCTTCGTCACCAACCCGCGCATCCTCGGCGAGGGGATCGCCAAGGGGATCGCCAACGCGCTCCTCGTCAAGGTCAACCAGATCGGCACCCTGACCGAGACGCTGGCGGCGGTCGAGATGGCGAAGACCCGCGCCTACGCCAACGTCATCAGCCACCGCTCGGGGGAGACCGAGGACACCACCATCGCCGACCTCGCCGTGGCGACGCGCGCCGGGCAGATCAAGACCGGCGCGCCCTGCCGCAGCGACCGCGTCGCCAAGTACAACCGCCTGCTCCGCATCGAAGAGGAGCTGGAGGGCGCCGCCGCCTACCCCGGGGCGGCCGCCTTTCCGCGCAGCCGGTTTTGAAGCAGGAGGCGCCCGCGCGTCCGGACTCGCTCCGCGCCGTGCTCGGCGCGGCGGTCCTCTTCTTCTCGGTGCTCCTCGTCTTCGCCAGCGTCAAGAGCCACCGCGACCTGGCGGCGGCGCGCGACCACCAGCGCGCGCTGACGCAGACCATCCACGACACCAACGAGCGGATCGAGACGCTGCGCGGGCGCATCGGGCGCCTGCGTAACGACCCCGACTCGCTCGAGCGCCTGGCGCGCGAGAACCTCGGCATGGTGCGCCCGAACGACCTGGTGATCGTGCTGCCGGCGACGCCGGCTCCTGCTCCGACGGCTGTTCCTGCTCCTGCAGCGCCCGCGCCGCTGCGGGCTGGTCTCCCGGCGACCTCCGCGCCGGCGGTCCACGCCGCCGCGGGCTCTGCTCAGGCTCCGGCGGCGACGCCTGCGACGGCACCGGCCGGGCCGGCGCCTCAGCATCCGGCTCCGGTTCCGGCTCCCGCGATGTCTCCGGCGCCGACTCCGGCTCGCGGGGCCGCCCTGCCACCGGCACCGCCTCCGCCTCCTCCCGCTCCCGCCGCGCCGCGCTGAGGCGCCCCTCCGTCCGTGCGCCGCCCGGTCGATCGCGCGGAGCGGCTGGCGCTCGCCGCCGCCGGCCTCCTCTTCGTCGCCCTCGCCCTCTTCGGCGCGCGCTATCACTGGGTCGAGGAGGCGGGGACGGCCGAGCGCGACGGCTACGTCGCCCAGGCCGAGACGATCCTCGCCGGGCACCTGCCGCACGATCCCTTCCGACCGCCGCTCTACCCGCTGCTCGCGGCCGGCCTCTCCTTCGTCCTCGGCGGCCCGTTCGCCGCCGCGCGGCTGCTCTCGAACGCCGCCGCCGCCGCCCTCGCCTGGCTCGCCTTCCGCACCGGCCGCGAGCTGGCGGGTCCTGTTGGAGGCGCCGAGGTCGGCGGCTGGGCGCTGGCGCTCGCGGCGGTCAACCCCAACCTCTGGATCCTCGGCCAGCACGTCACCACCGACATGCTCTTCGCCGCCTTCGGCGCCGCGGCGCTCGCCGCCGGGCTCGCCTACCTGCGCTCGGCGGGGCGCGCCAGCGCCTGGGCCGCCGGCGTCTTCCTGGGCCTCGCCGCGGCGACGCGCGGCAACGCGATCTTCCTCCTCCCCGGCCTCCTCGCCGCCTGGTGGCTCGCCCCGGGACCGCGGCGGCGGCGCCTGGCGGACCTCGCCGCCGCCGCGCTCGCCGCCGCGGTCGCCCTGGCGCCGGTCTGGGTCATCCGGCAGATCGCCTTCGGATCGCCGTTCCACGACGAGAACTGGAAGAACCTCGCCTGGAAGCTGCACGGCTACCCCGACTGGTCCTATCTCGACCGCGTGCCGTACCGCTCGCTGGCGGAGGTCGTCGCCGGCGATCCCTGGGGCGTCCTCCGCGGCGGCGCCGCCGAGCTCTGGCGCTTCGCGGCCGGCGGCGGCCTCGCCCAGCTCCTCGGCACCTGGGCGCACGTCGCGCTCTTCGCCGCCGGCGCCGCCTGCGCGCTCGCCCATCGCCGGCGCGGCGCCGGCTGGCTGCTCGCCGCCGGCGGCCTCTTCCTCGCCGCCGTCGCCTTCTCCTTCTTCACCTGGGGGCGGTTCCTGCTGCTCCTGGTGCCTGCCTGCTACGCGCTGGCCTTCTCGCCGCTCGCCCAGCCCGACGATCCGGCGGCGGGCGGCCGCCCCCGCCTGAGCGCGCTCCTCCCCTGGGGGCGCGGGCTCGCCGCGGCGCTCGTCCTCCTCCTCGCCGTCAAGACCTTCGCCTTCCGCCTCCCCGCCTTCGTCGCCGACCACCCCTACCGCGAGGTCGCCGCCCTCCAGCGGCTGGCCCGGCGCCTGCCGCCGGGAGCCCGGCTCGCCGGCACCTCGCCCTTCCTCGGCCGCTACCTGCCGCAGCCCGGCCGCTACCTCTACGCGCCGGACGCCTTCGGGCCCGAGGTCGCGGACCCGGCGCTCTACCTGGCGCACCTGCACACCCTGCTCAACCGCGAGCGGGCGGCCTACCTGGTGGTCGGCGAGGAGGACCGGCGCGACCGGCCGGCGGCGCTCAGCGCGGCGAGCGGCGGCGGCCCGCCGCGCCCGCCGGCGCCCTGGCTGGTGCCGCTGGCACGGGAGGGGAACGTCGTGGTGTGGAAGGTGCTGCGGCTCGATGGCTCGTCGAGGCTGCCTTGAGTTGTCATCCTCCCTATGGCGAGCGGTAATCTTGCCGCATGCGACCCCTTCGATATTCCATCAACGTCACATTGGACGGGTGCTGCGATCATCTTGGGATCGTCCCGGACGAAGAGCTGTTTCGTCACGCGTTCGAGAACCTCGCCCAGGCCGATGCCCTCATCTTTGGCCGGGTGATCTACGAAATGATGGAGGCCGCGTGGCGGCAGCCGGCGCCGGCGGGAGCGCGGCCGGCTTGGATGGAACCCTTCGCCCGGACGATCGATGCGGCCAGGAAGTACGTCGTGTCGAGCACTCTGGAGCGGGTCGATTGGAACGCGGAGCTCCTGCGCGGAGATTTGGGGCAGGCCGTTCAGCAGCTCAAGCGGGAGCCGGGTAAGGGGCTGTTCGTGGCAGGCGTGCAGCTCCCGCTGGCGTTGACGGAGCTGGGCCTGATCGATGAGTACGAGCTCATCGTGCACCCCAGGCTGGCCGGCCATGGGCCGACGTTGTTCGCGGGCCTATCGAAGCCTGTCGACTTGAAGCTCGTCAGCCGTCTGGAGCTGGGCTCGGGGGCGGTGGCGATGCGGTACGAGCCGAGGAGGTAGCCATCCGTCGAAGCTCGGCGATCCCCGCCCCCGCGGCGCCCGAGAGAAGCCGCGGGGGGCGGGGCAGTGCCGGGCTCAGCCGGCGGCGCGGACGGCGGGCTCGGTGGCGCCCAGGAGGCGGATCTCTAGGCGGCCGGAGCTGCCCAGGCGCGGCTGGTAGTAGGAGTTGCCGCTGGGCGGCGCCACGACGACCCCCGGCGGCGGGTTGATCTGCGGCTGGATCGGCTGCTGGTTGACCGGGACCTCGGTCTCCTCGTCGGCGTCGAGGTTGGAGTTCGGCAGGTTGGGGTCGGGACGCGGCCAGGTGCGCGTGGCGCCGAAGCGGCCCGCCGGATTGGTCTGGCCGGGGCGATAGCCCCCCGCGGCGCCGTTCGCCGTCGCGTCCGGGCGCTTCGCGGTGCCCGGCGGCAGGGCCTGGCCGGTGTTGTCGCCGCGCGGCAGGTTGCCCTCGCGGATGACGGTGCCGGGGCGGGCGGTACCGGCCACCGGCGGCTGGCGGACGAGCGGCGGGTTGGCGCCGGCGGCCGCCGTCTCGTCGGCGTTCGCCGGTGGCGTGCCGACGAGGATCGAGGCGATGCGCGACGGCTGCTCGTAAGCCTTCGGCGCCTGCGGCGGCACGGCGGTCTGGCGATAGGCGCGCAGCAGCGACTCCGTCATCAGCTTGCTGCCGACGACGTGCGGGTTGACGTCGGGAAAGGCGAGCTGCGGATTGAGAGCGAAGGCGCGGGAGTACTCGCCGACCGCCGCCTGGCGGCGGCCGGCGGCCTCGGCGATCGAGCCCAGCTCGTAGTGCGCCCAGGCGTGCTGCGGCTCGTTCTGCACCACCCGCTCGAAGAGCTCGCGGGCGCCCTTGGAGTCGCCGCGGTCCTCCTCGAGGAGGCCGAGGTTGAAGAGCGCCGAGGTGCGCTTCGGATCGAGCTCGAGGGCACGGCGGTAGGCCGCCTCGGCCTCCGCCGGCTGGCGGGCGAGGAGCAGCAGGTTGCCGAGATCGTTCTGCACCCCGGCGTCCTGCGGCCGCTGGGCGGCGAGCTGGCGCTGCGCCGCGAGCGCCTTGGGCAGATTGGGCGGCGTCGCGGCGATCGCGGCGAGGGCCGCGAGAGAGAGGGCGACGGAGAGGGCGAGCATCCACCAGATGGTTCTCTTCACGACGGGTCTCCTGTGGGCTGACGAGCGAAGAATCATTGCACCGGGCGGGCTTTCAGCCGCAGCTTGCCGTCCTCTGCGGCGAGGCGGAACTGCACCTGCGCGCAGCCGGTGCGCTCGCGGATCGCCGCCGTCTGGCGCTCGATGTAGGTCTGGAAGCTGGCGAGGTCGAAGCGCGGCGCCTCGCCGCCGCCCTGGCAGAGGCCGACGTAGAGCGCCTCGGCGGCCGCCGCCTCGACGGCGTCGGCGACGAGGACGCCCTTCTCGACGTCGAAGCGCGGCGCCTCGTGGTCGGCGGCGGCGCGGCCGATGTGGCGGCCCTCCTCGCGCTCGCGCAGGCGGCGGTTGAACAGCTCGCCGTAGGTGTTGAAGCGGGCCTCGAGATCCGCCAGGCGGAAGTTGTCGACGGCGGCGGCGAGGTTGGCGTTCCGCAGCTGGCGAAACTGCGCCAGGATGCGATTGCGCAGCTCCTCGGGAGGGATCGGCAGGGCGCCGTTGAAGAAGCGCTCGTAGTCGATGCGGAGCTGCTGGATGCTGCGCCCGAGCTGGTCGAGCGCCTCCTGGACGTTGAGCCGTGGAGCCGCCGCAGGCGGCCCGGCAGGCCGCCGTACGGCGCCCGCGGCTCCCGGCCGCGCGGCGACGCTCCCGGTGCCGCCGACGCCGATCCCGCCGCGGCCGGCGCCAGCTCCCGGTGCTCCCGTATTTCGCTTGGGATCCACGAATCTCCTAGAATGGCTTCGACGCTCGAGATGGTAGAAGAACCCCACGACGCCCGCCGCGCGATCCCTGCGGTCGATCGGCTGCTGAGCGACCCCGCGATCGTCGAGCTCTCTGCATTATACGGGCGAGGTCCGGTGACGGTCCAAGCGCAGCGGGAGCTCGCGGCCCTGCGCGGCCGGCTGCTCGCGGCGCCGGCGGACATCGCGAGCGAGCTCGCCGGCCTGCCGGCGCGGATCGCCGAAGCGCTCGACGACGAGCTCGGCCCGCCGCTCGCCCGCCTGCTCAACGCCACCGGCATCTTCCTCCACACCAACCTCGGCCGCGCGCCGCTGCCGCGCACCGTCGCCAGCCGCCTGCCGGCACTCCTCGACGCCTACTGCGATCTCGAGATCGACCGCGCCAGCGGCCGCCGCGGCGACCGCAACCGGCGGGTCGAGCGCCTGCTCACCCTGGCGACCGGCGCCGCCGCCGCGCTCGCCGTCAACAACAACGCTGCGGCGCTGGTGCTCGCCCTCGCCGCCCTGGCGCGCGACCGCGAGGTCGTCGTCTCGCGCGGCGAGCTGGTCGAGATCGGCGGCTCGTTCCGCATCCCCGAGATCATGGCGGCGGCCGGCGCGCGCCTCGTCGAGGTGGGGGCCACCAACCGCACCCGCCTCGCCGACTACCGCGCCGCCATCGGCCCCGATACCGCCCTCCTGCTCAAGGTCTTCCCCAGCAACTTCCGGCAGATCGGCTTCGTCGCCACGGTCGAGCCGGCGGAGCTCGCCGAGCTCGGCCGCGCCGCCGGCATCCCCGTCCTCGTCGACGAGGGGAGCGGGCTGCTGCGCCCGAGCGCCGCGCCGCAGCTCGCCCGCCATCCGAGCTTCGCGGCGCTCGTCGCGGCCGGCTGCGATCTCGCCTGCGGCAGCGGCGACAAGCTCCTCGGCGGCCCGCAGGCCGGCCTCCTCGTCGGCCGCGCCGACCTCCTGGCGCGCTGCCGCAAGCACCCGCTCTACCGGGCGCTGCGCCCCGATCGGGCCGCCCTGGCCGCCCTCGAAGGGGTGCTCCGCCTGCACCTGGCCGGCGCGCCGCTGCCGGTCGACCGCCTGTGGGCGGACGCCGCGGCTCATCGCAGCCGGCTGCAGGCGATCGCCCAGGCGATCGGCGGCGGGAGCGCGGCAGAGGTCGGGATCGTCGCCGCCGACGCCTTCCTCGGCGGCGGCTCGGCGCCCGAGGAGCCGATCCCCGGCGAGGCGCTGGCCCTCCCCGGCGATCCCGAGCTCCTCGCCCGGCTCCGCCGCGGCGCGCCGCCGCATCCGCCGGTCGTCGGCTACCTGCGCGACGGCCACCTCCTCCTCGACCTCCGCACCGTCGACCCCGAGGACGACGCGGCGCTGGTCGCCGCGGTCAGGGCGGCGCTCCAGTCGACCGCCATCAAGGCGGCGCTCGAACCGACGACCGTCCCAGCCCCACTGCCGGAGCCGGCGCGGTGAGCCCGGGCCGCCCGACGCCGGAGCGCGCCCCGGCCGCCGGCGGCAGGATCCTGGTCGTCGAGGACCGCGACTCGCTACGCCGCATGCTCGAGCGGGCGCTCGCCGCCGAGGGCTACGAAGTGGAGTCGGCGGCCGACGGGCAGGGCGGCATCCGGCGCCTCGGCGGCCGCTCCTACGACCTCGTGCTGACGGATCTCAAGCTCCCCGACGCCTCGGGGCTCGAGGTGCTCGCCGCCAGCCGCGGGGCGCAGCCGGAGGTGCCGGTCGTCGTGCTCACCGGCTACGGCACGGTGGGCGCGGCGGTCGAGGCGATGAAGCTCGGCGCCTACGACTTCCTGGAGAAGCCGGTCGAGATCGACGATCTCGCCCGTATCATCGCGCAGGCCATCGGCGAGCGGCGGGAGCTGCAGCGCGGCGGCGGCGAGCCGGAGATCTTCACCCCGCCCGGCGCACCGGCGATCGTCGGCCGCCACCCGCGCCTGCGCACGGCGATCCGCCTGCTCGAGCGCGTCGCGCCGACGGAGAGCACCGTCCTCCTCACCGGCGAGAGCGGCACCGGCAAGGAGCTCTTCGCCCGCGCCCTCCACGCCCTCTCGCCGCGGCGGGCGGGGCCGTTCGTCGCCGTCAACTGCGCGGCGATCCCCGAGCAGCTGATGGAGAACGAGCTCTTCGGCCACGAGAAGGGGGCGTTCACCGGCGCCGACCGCCGGCAGCCGGGGCGCTTCGAGCTCGCCGCCGGCGGCACCCTGCTGCTCGACGAGATCGGCGAGCTGTCGCCGGGCGTCCAGGGGAAGGTGCTGCGGGTGCTCGAGGAGCGGACCTTCGAGCGGGTGGGCGGCGGCAGGACGCTGCGCGCCGAGGTGCGCCTGGTCGCCGCCACCAACCGCGATCTGCAGGCGATGGTCGCCGCCGGCGCCTTCCGCTCCGACCTTTACTTCCGGCTCGACGTCTTCCCCGTCGAGCTGCCGGCGCTGCGCGAGCGGGCGAGCGACATCCCGCTCCTCGCTCGCCACCTCCTCGCCGGCATCGCCCGCCGCCTCCGCCGCGAGCCGCCGCAGCTCGACGAGGAGGCGGCGGCGCTCCTCGCCGCCGAGCCCTGGCCGGGCAACGTGCGCGAGCTCGGCAACGTCCTCGAGCGCGCGCTCATCCTGGCGGACGGCGCCATCCTCCGCGCCATGGACGTCCGGCCGCTGCTGCGCCCGCTCGCCGCGGCATCGGGATTGACATCGGGATCGACATCGGCGGCCGCGGGCGGCGAGCGCGAGCGGCTGCGGCAGGCGCTCGTCGCCGCCGACGGCGACAAACGCGAGGCCGCCAAGGCGCTCGGCTGGAGCTACCGGACGACGCTCAGGAAGGTCCGCGAGCTCGACCTCGGCGGGGTGCCGAGGTATCGCGAGTGAATCAGGATCGGCAAGGCGGCCGACCGCGTACCGTCACCGGCTGCCTGGCGGCTTGACGGCGCCGTTGGCCTGACCGTTCGCGTTCGGGCTGGCGCCGGGCGTGTTTGGGCTGGCGCTGGGCGCCACGGCCAGCTTGAGGCCGGCGCTCTGGATGTCGAACTTGGCGCGGGCGAAGGTGAAGACGCCCGGGAAGGACGCCTTGAAATCGGTCGACCCCTTGCCGGTGATCGAGTCCGTGGTGAGCATGGCGCGGGCGGTGCCGAGGGTGCCGCCGGCGTCGTCCATCAGCGCCACCGTCATGCCGACGTCGGTCTGCAGGTCGGAGCTGCCGTTGTTGACCGTGCCGATGATGTCGATGCCGTCCTTCTCCTTGCGGTCCACCTTCTGCCAGGTGCCGACCGCGATCGGGCTCTTGCCGGTGGTCTCGGCCGGCTTGCCGGCGGCGGAGGCCGGGGTGCCGTCGGGGGACTTGGCGTCCGCCGGCTTGGCGTCGGCGGGCTTCGCCTCCGGATGGCTGAAGTCCTTGTCGGTGATCGAGCGGACCGACTTGCGCGGCACTTCCGGCGGCGCCTTCTCCGCCTCGACCAGCGCCTGCTTCGATTCGACGGTGGCGCGCCGGCTGGCCTCGAGGTCCACCTGCGTGGCGCGGAGCGAGGAGAGCGCTCCACCGGCGGTGGTGAAGACGACCAGCTTGCCCTTGACCTCCCACGGGCCGCGGGTCTCCACCCGACCTCCCTCGGTGGTCACCAGCCAGTCGGCGCCGCCGCGAGCGGGAAGGGCGAGCGCGGCGAGCGCCAGGAGGGCGGCGGAGAGGAGGCGGAGCGGAGCGGTTCGTCTCACGATCAATACTCCTTCCAGTTCTTGATCTCGATGGCGATCGGGATCGTCGCCTCCCGCACGTAGCCGGTGTCGGAGCGCACGCCGCTCACCGAGAACCAGTAGTTCGCGAAGCGGGCGTTCTTCGGCGCGAACTGCTTGAGGCTATTGTAGATCCCCTGCTGGATGGCGTCGAGCTGCTCGGAGTTCTTGTTGGTGGCCGGGGCGTTCTTGGTGGCGCCCTGCTCGACGAACGGGCTGGTGACGAACTCCGGGATGGTCAGGAAGCGCGCCAAGCTGCCGCCAGTCGAGAGAATCGAGTTGGCGTTGTTGGCGAAGACCAGGAACTGCCGGCTGGTTCCGGTCCGTGCGCAGATGACGTCGCTGCCGGTGCCGCTCACCACCACCTGCGGGTTGTAGCTCGAGAAGAGGACGACGCCCGAGAGGCCGAACGACTGGGTGATCACCCGCTCGTCGGCGTTGAGCAGCAGGATCCAGCCGCTCTTCAAGCTGCCGACGGGGTTGAGGATGAAGTCCATCGCCGACGCGACGTCGGCCCCGTTGCTGTCGAGCTGCTGGTAGTTCGCCTCGGTCCTCGGCAGACCGGTGGTGGACTGCGTGAAGCCCTCGTCCTCGATCATGTAGAAGCGGCCGGTCTGGCCGGTGAAGTTCCACAGGTTCTCGCGGTCGCCGGTGCCGAAGCCCAGGATGTAGCGGCCGATCGACGGCAGGTAGAAGGCGGTCGGCGCGAAGAAGATCGGCCGCCCGCCGGTCGAGAAGATGACGAACGGGTTCCACGCTGAATCGGTCACCCGCTTGGCCGAGGCGTTGGCGGCGAGCGCCGGCAGCAGCAGGCTCTTGTTGATGGTCACCGTCTGCAGCGCCGCCGGGCTGCTGATGTCCATCTTGTACATGTTGCCGGCGGTGGTGCCGATATAGATGGTGTCGAGGTAGCCGTCCTGGTTGGAGTCGACCACCGCCGGATCGGCGGCCGCGGCGCCGGCGAGGACGTGCTTGTAGATCGCCTGGCCGGTCTCGATGTCGACGATGTAGATCCAGGTGCCGCTCTTCGGTGTCGTCTTGTTGAGCTCGTCGTAACCGCCGCCGAAGATCGCCACCCACTTGTCGACCACCCTGCCGCTGTCGGTCACCTTGATGCGGCCGATGGTCGGCGCCGACCAGGTGGCGCCGAGGTCCGGCGAGCCGTTGCCGTCCTCGTCCAGCCGCGAGCCGGAGATCGAGTCGGTGAACTCCCAGAGCACGGCAGGGTAGGGGTTGCGGCCGCAGTTGGCCTTCGCCATGTTGTTGACGTCGAGGCAGTCGGGCACTGTCGGCGAGGTCGGCGTCCCCGGGCTGACCGGCAGGTTGTTGGAGTCGAGGGTGTCGGGCTGCGTCACGTCGAGGGCGTAGTAGCCGCTGGTGAAGCCGTTGACGATGCCGCCGCCGAAGATCGAGCCGCCCTCGCGGAAGCCGCCGACGATGACCGTCCGCCACTCGCGGTTGGAGTCGTCGATCGAGGTCGGGGCGGTGGTGTAGTTGGGGTCGATGAAGACGTCGTTGGTGCGCGGCGGCCCATCCACCGAGAAGATCTCCGCCGTCCCTTGCGCCTGATCGCGCACGATGGGGAGCGCCAGGCGGGGGATGTAGGAGAAGAGCTCGAGGCCCTTCATGTCGTCCAGGTACTTCGACTTTGAAACCGAGTAGTTGGCGATGTCGAAGGCGTGCAGCTGGCCGTCGTTGGCTGCCAGGTAGAGGACCTGCCGGCGCTGGCGGTGCTTGTCGGCGAAGCAGCGGTACCCCGGATTCTTGGGCAGCGCGCCGACCGTGCCGCAGGGCATGCCGTTGCCCTTGTAGTCGGCGGAGTAGAGGTCGAAGTTCTCGGGGTTCGAGATCACCAGCGGGTCGGCGTGGAAGGTGTCGCCCAGGGCGTAGGTGACGGTTTGCATGCTGCCGTCGAGGAAGTTGATGGTGTCGGTCCGCGCGCCGAGCTGCTTCGCCATGATGGTGACGGCGGTGTCGTGCGCCGAGCTCGGGGTGGCCGGCGCGTAGGAGATCTGCAGGCCGTTCCAGAGGTCGGTCCACAGCGGATCGATCGAAGGCAGGACGTAGGCTCCGGTCGGCGCGTAGAACAGCCGCATCGTGCCCGGCACGGCCCCGGTGGTGTTCGCCTCCGGATAGAAGACGCGGCGGTTGACGGTGGGGTCGAGGCCGAGCTGCAGGCCGGTCGAGGTCCCCAGCGCCGCGTTGGTCGGCGTCGGCGCGGCGCGCGCCACCGCGGCGGCGCCGTCCCACAGCAGGCAGCTGCTGGTGATCGCCACCCCGTCGCAGATGCGCGAGGTGTCCGGCTTGTTGGACGAGGTGAGCGGCAGCGGCTTGAGGAAGGCGTTGACGTGGCCGTTCCAGATCGACTCGCCGTTCAACGGGTTGAAGCTGGTGAGGAAGAGCTTGTCCGAGACGTCCGCCTGCACCTGCGGCACCGCCGCGGAGGCGAACGCCGTCGACTCCTCGAGAATCGAGCCGAAGGCGTTCTTGAGCGCCGCGACGAGCTGCGTCTGGTTCTGCGGGAAGTAGGCCGTGCCGCCGCCGTTGGCCGCCATGCAGTTGATCGACGAGAGGGTGGAGTTGGCGGCGTTGACGCCGAAGGCGACCACGTCGACGGTGACGCCGTCGCGATTGTTGAGGTCGCCCGCCGCGGTGCAGGGGTCGCCGCCGCAGGTCTCTTGGCCGTCGGTGATGAACAGCACGTACTTGCGCCGGCAGGCGAAGTTGCTGTCGTGGGCCGCCGCGTACCCCTTCCAGCTGTTGGCGGCCTGCGACGTCGTGCAGTTGCCGCTGGTGCAGCCGGCGTACCACTGGCGGAAGGAGAGCAGGCTGGCGCCGAGCGGCGTCGAGCCGCTGGGCATGAAGGGCCGCACATTGGTGTTCTTCAGGCGCAACGAGCCGTCCCCGGCGAGCGGCTGATCGTTGAAGTAGGTGGCGATGCCGAAGCCGGCGTTGGGCAGCGTCGCGTTGGGGATCGCCGCCGGGTTGGAGATGAGGACCGGGGCCAGGCGCTGCTGGATGAGCAGGTTGTGATCGTTCGTCCAGTCGAGCGGGATGACGTCGCCGACGGTGAAGAAGGTGCCGCGCGCGTCGGTCGCATCGGTGGGGTAGCGGAAGTCGATCGGGCAGCTGCCGTTCAAGGGGCTGCAGGCGACCGTCGAGTTGTCGGCGGCCGTGTCGGTGTTGGGATCCCAGCCGCTGCAGGTGTTGGAGGTCACCGAGTCCTGGGCATCCGTCTGGTTGAAGAAGCCGATCTCGAAGTCCTGCGGGTTGCCGGCGGTGGCGGTGAACTCCCAGGAGACGAAGTCCGAGATCAGGTTCCAGGTCACCAGGTTGGTGCCCACCGCGCTGGTCGTCGAGCAGGCCGAGTTGGTGCACTTGGCGACGGTGACGTTGGTTTGGACCGTCGCGGCGCCGAGGACCCCGCCGGCGACCGGCGCGTAGGTGACCTTGTAGACCGTGCCGGTCGTCGCCTTGATGTAGATCGTCTGCGACTGGTTGAACAGCGGGCCGCCCTTGGGCACTCGCTGCACGCGCGTCAGCTGCCAGAAGTTGGAGGTGTCGGCGGGGGTGGTGCCGCCGCAGCCGGTGGTGCTGCCGCTGGTGCAGGGCCACTCGAAGCCGAAGACCTCCTGCGCGCCGACCGCGGGCCAGGCGCCGCCGGGGACGCCGGAGATGATCGGGCCGGCGCTCGCCGCCGAGTACATCCAGTGCTTCTGGGCGACGTAGAGGGTGTCCTGGTTGTAGGTGCCGAAGCCGAAGTTGACGTTGTTGACCTGCCGGAGGACGCTCACCAGCGCCTGCTTCGCCTCATAGATCTTCGAGTGCGGATCGTCGCCCATCAAGGGGACGAAGCAGTCGCCGGTGGTGCACAGCGGCGTGCAGGCGCCCGCCGCGAAGTCGCTCGCCGAGCAGGGCGGCGCCCAGTTCATCGATCCCGAGGTGTCGAGGATGATGAAGACGTAGGGGTTGGCGCTCGAGGTGCGCAGCAGGTCGCGGTCGTCGGCCGCGGCCGGCGGCGGCGAGAGGAGCGCCGCCAGTGCGAGGCAGCCGAGAGCGGCGCGGGAGAGCGTGCGGAAGAGGGTCTTGGGCAGCATGGTTTCTCCGGTCGAGCGGCGGCGCGAGCGATCAGAACTTGACGTTCTGCAGCAGGGAGGTGTCCTTGATGGCGTTGGTCGGCGGATCTTTGGCCGGCTGGATGACCATGGTCAGCGACAGCAGCTTCTCGCCGAGACCTCCGCCGATGGGCGCGCTCGCCGAGTTCGTCGGGCTGCCCCCCGAGGTGAGCTGATAGGTCTTGGTGTAGTACTTGGTGCCGGCCTCGTTGGCCGGGCAGTAGGGGCAGATGTGGCTGTCGAGCGAGTTGGCGATGATCGGCGTGAACGGCGACGTCTTAGTGAACGTCGAGACCTGGCCCAGCGTGCCGACCTTCGTCTCGTTGAGGGTGACCATCGGCGCCACGTAGCTGTCGTTGGCCAGCGCCTCGGCCGTCATCACGTGGAAGCCCGAGTCGGCGGTGTAGAACGTGCGGTTGACGGTGCGCTCGTTGGCGCCGACCTGCACCTCGGTCTGCGTGATGAGGACCAGCGACAGGCCGAGGATGGTGAGGACGACGAGCGCCAGGAGCGCCACCAGGTAGGCGCTGCCGCGCTCTCCCCGCGGCACCGCGACGGCGTCCGGCGCCCCCTGCGAGCGCCGCGATCGCTCGGCGCCCGTTGCTCGATCGAGTGTCGTCTGTTTCATCACAAGTTCCTCAGGTCGATGATGGTCTGCAGCAGCCGCCGCCGGAACATCCGGTTGTGGGTCGCCGTCGTCGGGTCGTTGTAGGGCGAGCTCGCGCCGTAGAGGCGGTCTTCGATCGACACCAGGAGCGGCGCCGTGTACTGGAAGTCGCGGCGGTCGGTGCGCACCAGGGTGTTCAGGCGCACGTAGTCGAGCGGCTTGCCGTTCCAGTTGCCGACGTTGCCGGCAGCGTCGGCCGGCACGTTGTAGAGCCACTCGTCGGTCGAGCTGTTGGCGTCGGTGACCTGGCCGTCGCCGTTGAGGTCGAAGCCCAAGGCGACCTGCAGGTCGGTGACGTTGTCGGCGATGTCGAGCATCAGGTTCGTGGCGTTCGCCGTGGCGGTGCCGCTCCCCCACGCGACGTTGGTGTTGGGCAGCACGTGCGCCCGCGACAGCTTGGGGATCAGGTCGCTCGTCGTGTTGCCGGGGATCGCGTAGTCCTCCCGCACGTAGTAGCGATACTCCTCGAGGATGCCGACGGTCCAGATGGCGTTGAGGGCGGCGGGGAAGCTGCCGCCGGCCGAGAGGCCGGAGAAGGCGACCGCGTTGGCGTCGCCGGTGATTTTGAAGCCGACGGTCACCTGGCCCGCGACGCCGGTGCTCGAGGTCCCCGGGTCGAGCTCGACGACGGCATAGACGGAGTCGTCGGCGCCGGTGATGATGAGCGCCTCGGGGATGCCGCTGTTGATCGCCGTCACCAGCGGCGTGAGATCCTGGGTGACCACCGCATCCGCCGCCGCGAGAGGATCGACGGGGATGACCGACTTGACGACGATGGTCCCCCTGGTCGACAGATTGGGAGTCGTCGGATGATCGAGGGTCATCGACAGCGGGTGGTAGACGGGCGACGAGAAGACGCCGCGGATGGTGAGGACATCGGTTCCGGCGACCACCGTCGGCGAGGTCGAGTCGCTGATGTGGGTGCCCGACGCGACGTTGTTCTGCACGGCGACGGCCGCCCCCAGGTAGCCGGCGGAGAGCGCCACCGGGCTCGTCCCCTCGGGCAAGCCGCCGCGGCCGGCCATGCGGACCAGCCGCACGGTGTCGTACTGCGCGATGCGCAGCGACTGCTGCATGTCGGTGACGTTGCTCTGCACCCGTGTCAGCTTGCTGCTGAAATCGAACAGCAGCAGCACGGCGAGGATCACTTCGACGGTGACGAAGAGGGCGATCGTCAGCTCGACGAGGGTGAACCCCGACTCGGCACGCGACCCCTCAGCTCCTGGCGATCGACGCATCATCTCTCCCGATCTCCCCGCTCTCAGTACGCCTTGATTGCCTGCAGGACGATCTTCTCGCCGCTGCCGAACCCCTGCTTGCCGCTGTCCACCTCGACCTGGATCATCTTCAGCTGCACGCTGAGGGGCGGCGTCGAGCCGTCCTCCACCTCGTTGGTGCCGAGGAAGCCGTCGTCGAGCGCGCTGATGTTGTACTGGGTGATGAGGGTCTTGCGCGTCCAGGGAACGAACCCCGTCGGCAACGCCGCCTGCCACCCCTCCGCCGAATCGTTCAACATGCCGGTGTCGCCTGGCGCCCACCACTCGTCGATCTCGCTCGTCGTCCCCGTCGCCGGCAGGGTGAGGATGGCGCCGCCCCAGGGGAGCTGCAGCAGGTCCTCCATCTGGCTGCGGGCGTGATTGGTCTCCGTCGTCGAGTCGCTGCCGCGGCTGTTGTTGAGGATGCTCGAGGCGAAGAGCGGGATGATGCCGATGGCGATCATCAGCAGGATGCCGGTCGCGATGAGCGCCTCGATGAGCGAGAAGCCGGTCTCCGCGCGCCGCGCGGCATGCTGGTCGATCCGCATCGTTCCCCCGCTCATTTCCAGGTCCAGGCCTGGTTGTTGTCGCCCGGCGCCCGCCAGGCGGCGCCGTCCCACTTGAGAACCTGCAGCCGCGCCGTGCCCTGCGGCGAGATGAACACCTCGAGATAGTTGCCGTTCTTGTCGCCGAGCCGGAAGGCGCCGGCGTCTTTGATCGAGCCGTCGGAGAGCAGGATGGCGACGTTCTGCGGCGTGCCCGAGGGGTCCGGGGTCAGGCCCATGATGACGTTGGTGCCATTCGGAGCGGCGTCGGGCGGCCCCCAGAAATAGACGTCGGAGGGGAGCGTGTAGCGGGCCAGCTCGACGTCGTTGTTGTCGAACTTGCCGTCGTTGTCGTCGTCCTCGAAGCTCACCATCTGCCGCTTGTTGAGGTCGATGTAGACCACCGACTGCGTGCTCGCCTTCTTGATGCAGTTGAAGTGGGCCGCCTCGATGAGCAGAGCGCTCTGCCGCGCGAACCCCTCGAGCTTGCTGCGCCCGATGAAGTTGAACAGCGCGGGAAGGCCGATCGCCATCAGCACGCCGGCGATGGCGAGGGTCGCCAGCAGCTCGAGGATGGTGAACCCATTCTCCGGGGACAGCTTGTGCCTGGGCATGTCGGAACCCCTCTAGAGCAAGGGCGGTGCCGCCCGGCGATCGGCGCGTCCGGGAGGCTGTAAGCGACGGCAAGCAAAGGATCTTACGCAACTTTGACGACCGCTGGACCGAGGCGCCTCGCGCGACCGCGTCGCTACCTTCGGTATCAATTGTGTCGCACCACGGTCTCGGCCGGGAAGGCGATGAGGGCCCGCGTGCCGCCGCCCGCGCGGTCCTCCAGGCGGACGCGGCCGCCGTGGAGGGCGACGATGCGGTGGGCGAGCGGCAGCCCCAGGCCGACGCCGCCGGCGCGGCCGGTGGCGAAGGGTTGGAAGAGGCGCTCGCGCACCGCCGCCGGCAGGCCGCGGCCGCGGTCCTCGATCGCCACCTCGAGCCCTTCGGCGGTGCGCTCGAGGCGCACCTCGACCGGTCCCTGGCGCCCCGCCTCGCGCTCGGCTTGCACGGCGTTGCGCAGGAGGTTGCGCACGGCGCGCTCGAGGAGCTGCGGATCGCCGTAGAGCTCGGCCGAGGCGGCCTCGGGCGATGCCGCGGCGACCTCGACCGCCATCCCGTCGAGGGCGGGATCGGCGGCGGCGCGCGCCAGGAGGGCGAAGAGGCCGAGCTCGCGCGGCCGCGCCGTGCCCGGCCGCGCGAAGGCGAGGAAGTCGTCGAGCACGCGCTCGAGATGGCCGGTCTCGTGGCGGATCTCCTGCAGGAAATCGGCGATCGCATCCTCGTCCGGCCGCCGCTCGATCAGGGTGAGATAGCCGGTGAGCGTCGCCAGGCTGTTGCGCAGCTCGTGCGCGACGCCGGCCGCCATCTCGCCGAGCTGCGCCAGGCTCTCGTCGATGCGGCTCTCCTCCGCCCGCCGCCGCGCCGAGGTGAGATCGGCGAAGAGGACGAGGAAGCCGCGCGCCGCGCCGTCGTCGCGCCGCAGCGGGTGGACGGTGAGGCCGAGGGTCAGCGCCTCGCCGGCGGCCGGCCTGCGCAGCGTCGCCTCGCGGCGCGAGACGCCGGCCTCCTCGGCGACGGCGCCGGCGATGAGCGCGGCGAGCTCGGGCTGGCTCGCCAGGTAGCCGGCGAGCGGCGTGCCGGGCGGCGGCGCCGGCAAGCCGAGGAGCTCGGCGCCGACGGTGTTGACGGCGAGCACAGCGCCGCCGCGATCGAGCAGCAGGAGGCCGCTCTGCAGGCTCGCCGTGAGCGTCCTCTCGAGCGCCGCGATGTCGTCCTCGGCGCTCCCCGGCGGCACTGCCGCGGCGGCGATGGCGCGCTCGAAGGTGGCGAGCAGGAAGTCGATCTCGCCCGTGCCTCCGACACCGCCGGCGGGAGTGTCGGCGTCGGCGGCGGCGCTCACCTCGCGGGCGCGCGCCAGGAGGGTCTCGTAGGGGGTCATCAGCCGGCGGAGGAAGATCAGCACGAGGACGAGGAGGGCGCTGTCGACGGCGAGGACGACGGCGGTGAGGACGGCGAGCCCGCGCTGCTGGCCGGCGAGCGTCGCGGCGGCGAGGTCGACGCGCACCGTCCGCCCGCCGGCGAGGGGGGCGAAGCCGGCGACGGCGTCGGGCAGCCGCGCGTCCGGACCGGCGGCGACCGCCGACGTCGGCATCCGGCCGCCGAGAGGCGCGAGTCCGGCCCCGGGTTCCGTGTCGAGATCACCAGCGAGCTCCCCGAAGCCGGCGAGGGTGCGGCCGGCGGCGTCGAGGACGGTGGCGCTCGCCGCCCCCGGCGCCCAGCCGTGGAGCTCGGCCGGCGAGGGCAGCGCGGCGGCGCCGGCGACCGCCACCGCGACGGAGCGGGCGAGGCGCCTCGCCTCGTCGCGGCGCTCCTCGGCGAGGCGCGCGATGCCGCTCCTGTAGGAGAAGAGGGTGAAGGTCGACAGGACGACGAGGAGGACGAGGGCGGCGGGGAGGAGGATGAGCACCTCGTCGCGCAGACCGAGGCGCGGGAAGCGCCGCGGCGGCGGGCTCACAGCAGCCTCAGATAGAGATCGACCAGGCGGGCGCCGGCGAAGAGGGCGAAGAGGCCGCCGAGCGACAGGAAGGCGCCGAAGGGGAGCTTGGTCTTGAGGCCGGCGCGGCTGCGGCCGAGCAGCACGACGCCGACCGCGGCGCCGGCGAGCGAGGCCGAAAAGAGCGCCACCACCACCCCCTTCCAGCCGAGGAAGGCGCCGATCATGGCGAGCATCTTGACGTCGCCGAGCCCCATCCCCTCCTCGCCGCGGAGGAGCAGCCAGGCGCCGGAGATGGCGAGCAGGATGCCGCCGCCGAGCGCCGCGCCGAGGAGGGCGGCACGGAAGCCGCCGAAGGGGAGGAAGGGAGAGAGGGCGAGGCCGGCGGCGATGCCCGGCAGGGTCAGCCGGTCGGGCAGCATGAAGTGCTCGACGTCGATCGCCGCGAGCGCGACGAGGAGGGCGGCGAGGAGGGCCGCGGCGAGCGCCGCGACGGTGGTGCCGAAGGCGAGCACGCAGCCGACGAAGAGCGCCGACGTCGCCGCCTCGATGAGCGGGTAGCGCGGCGAGATCGGCGTCTTGCAGCTGCGGCAGCGGCCGCCGAGGAGGAGCCAGGAGACGACCGGCAGGTTGTCGCGGGCGGCGATCGGCGTGCCGCAGACCGGGCACCGCGAGCGCGGCGTCACCGTCGACAGCCGGCGCGGCAGGCGGTAGATGACGACGTTCAGGTAGCTGCCGACGATGAGGCCGAGGATCGCCGCATAGGCGACGACGAAGGTTTCGAAGGCCACGGTGGCGCGATTCTATGCCGATCCCGCGAGTGCTCCCGGCGGCGTCTCCGGGCGCCGGGCGCCGCGGGCGCGCGCCGCCAGCCGCGCCATGGCGACGGCGCAGGCGGCGAGGGTGAGCAGGCTGATCGCGGCGCCGAGGCCGGCGCGCGGCTCGCGGAAGGCGAGGTCGAGGGAGTGCTCGCCGGCGGGCAGCTCGAGGCCGAGCTGGCAGGCGGCGGTGGGATAGACGGGCCGCTCGACGCCGTCGACCGCCGCCGCCCAGCCGGGATCGTAGGTCGTCGCGAAGACGAAGAAGGCCGGCGCCGCGGCGCGATAGCGCAGCAGCAATCGCCCGCCGCGATCCGCCAGAGCGAGAACCGCCGGGGCCGCGTAGGCGACCGTCGCCGGCCGCACGCTCGGCCGCACGCAGTGCTCGGCGACGGCGAGGTCGTAGCGCTCGAGCCGCGCCACCGCCAGGGCCGAGGCGTAGCTGGGATGGAAGCTCACCCGCCGCGGGAAGCGATAGCGCGGCAGCACGAAGGGGTTGGGCACCAGCCGCGCCGGCTGCGGCACGCCGTTCTTCTGCGCCTGCGGGATCCACTCGGCCGCCGGCCGGCGCAGCGCCAGCGCGCCGACGTTCCAGGCGCCGAGGAAGCGGTCGGCGAGCTCGGGCGAGCGCTCCTCGGCGTGGAAGACGAAGAGCGCCAGCCGCCCCCACGAGGTGAGCATGAGGTCGTAGTCCTCGTCGAGCGCATAGGAGAGGCCCCAGAGAGCACCCGACGCCGGCTCGAGGCGTGCCAGCTGCGTGCGCACCACCGAGAGCGCCGGGTTGCCCGAGCGCAGCACGAGGTCCGGCTCGTCGGTCGGCTGCGGCTCGACATAGAGCCGCTCACCGCGGCCGATCGGGGCGCCTTCGGTACCCGACGCCGAGTGCGCGAGGAGCGTGCGGGCGAGCGGCGGCGGCACGCGGTAGGCGGCGGCGGGGAGCGTCTGCACCAGCCCATGGCCGTAGTGCCAGAGGTCGACGGCGAGGACCGCGACGCCGAGGATGGCGAGCGTGCGCTCCGACAGCCGCCCGAAGCGGCAGAGGGCGAAGAGCGCGGCGACCGCGGCGGCGCTCCCGATCGCCGCCAGGGCCTCGGCATGGAGGGCGGCGACGCCGCGCGCCACCTCCTGCGGCAGCGGGTGCGGCGCGCCGCGGGTGACGACGAGCCAACCGGCGGCGCCCGGCCGGGCGGCGAGCAGGGCGGCGAGGGCGGCGGCGGCGGCGAGGACGACGAGGGAGACCGCGAGCGGGAAGTCGGCGGCGGCGCGGCGCCCCGCCCGCCGCTCGGCGAGGAGGTGCTGCCAGCCCAGCGCGCCGGCGAAGATCAGGCCGGCGAGGAGGAGGAGGACGAACTTCTCCGGGTAGCGGAGGAGGGCGAGCCCGGGCACCGCGCGGCGCAGGAAGCCGTAGAGCGGATCGTGGCGGCCGATGGCGAGGGCGGCGCCGGCGAGCGCCGCCGCCGCCCAGGCGCCGCGGCGAGGCACCGGCCAGCGCACCAGCGCCGAGAGCCCGAGGATGGCGAGGAGGAGGCCCGGATAGATCGACGGCACGTAGGGGTAGCTGCGGTCGTTGGCGCGCCAGCCGAAATAGAGACCCTCCTCGACCCGCGCCGGATCGCCGAAGAAGCGCGGCCAGGCGAGCTCGGCGAGGCGGGCCGGCGGCGACGACCAGACGGCGGCGCTCGCCGCTGGCAGCCCTCCTGCCCGCGCCGAGCCGGCGAGGCGCGCGAGAGTGGGGAGGATCTGCGCCGCGGCGAGCCCCAGCGCCACGGCGACGACGACGATGCCGACGAGGACGAGGGCGGCGAGCCGGCGCGTCACCGCGTCGGCCGGTTCCTCAGCCGAGGTGCCGATCGTCCGCGACCTTCCATCGCGGACCGCGGCGCCGGCGGCGGAGAGCCCGAGACAGACGAGCGCCAGGCCGGCGATGGCGACCGTCGCCGGCTCGCCGTTGAGCATCTGGAGCCCGAGGGCGATGCCGGCGGCGAGCGCCGCGCGGAGCCTGGCGGATGGCCGCCCGGCGCGCAGCGCGGCGTCGGCCCAGGCGAGCGTCCAGGGGAGCCAGGCTATGCTGCAGAAGAGGGTGAGCGCCGAGACCAGCGACAGCGCCGCGCCGCCGCCGCTCCAGGCGAGCGCCGCGAGCGCCGCCGCCGGCCGCCCGCCGCCCAGCCGGCGGACGAGCGCGTAGGCGCCGGCGAAGGCGAGCGCCGCATGGCCGATCACCAGCCAGTTGAGCGCTATCGTGGGCGGCATGGCGAGGGCCAGCCAGGAGGGCGGATAGAAGGCCGCGTAGTTGGGGTTGGAGAGCAGCGGCTGGCCGCCGTTCAGCCAGGGATTCCACACCGGCGGCCCGAGCGCCGCGAGGCGCGCGAAGGCGGCGCGCAGGGGCAGGTGAAAGAGGGCGATGTCGCGGTTGGCGAGGGCGCGGTCGCCCGGCGCGAGCGGCGCGAAGAGCGCGGCGAGCCAGGCGGCGGCGAGGAGCGCGACGGCGGAGCCGCCCGCCGTCCAGCCGGCGAGCCGGGGCGCGCGGCGAGCGCTCAGCGGTCCGCGGTCGCCCACATGTTGAGCCCGAGCTCGAAGTAGCCGGAGCGGATCTTCGCCATCGGGAAGTCCGCCTTGCCGAAGTACCAGCCGAGGAGCGCCTGGGTATAGGCGTAGACGTGCTCCTCGATCTCCTCGGCGGAGACCAGGCCGCTCCTCGCCATCCAGTGGAGGAGCCCGTCCGACCAGGGAGCCGGCGTGGTGATGACGACGCGGCCGCCCGGCGCGAGCACCCGGCGCACCTCGCTCAGCAGCTGCACCAGGCTGGTCGGATCGAGATGCTCGACGACGGCGAGCAGGGTGACGGCGCTGAAATGCCCGTCGTCGAGCGGCAGCTTCGGCGCCGCGTTGAGATCGAGCGTGTGCCAGGCGATGTCGGCGCTCGCCGTCGCCGGCGGCAGCTGGTCGATCGCCACCTTCTCGCGGAACGAGGTGTGGGAGAGAAAGTACGGGAACGAGCCGCAGCCGATGTCGAGGATGCGGCCGTGGCGCAGCTCGTCGGGGATGAGGCGGTTGGCCTGGCGCGCCCGGCGCTTCGCCAGGTACGGCTCGAGCAAACCCTTGCCGCGGGTGTAGCGCCCTGCCTCGGTCATGGGATCGGGATCATATCCGACGGGTCGGGAGGAGAGACCCGGCGGGGTCGCCGCGCGGCTCGCGACGGCACAGGAAGAAAGACCTTCCGGCACGGCCGCGGAGCCGTGCCGGAAGGGAGGCCCTACGGCGTGACTTTCTGCGGCCAGCGCACGAAGAAGCCGTCGGCCCAAACGATGTCCCGATCGTAATCCGTGGGGTCGAAAGAGCTCACCGTGTAGGTGGCGCTGTCGTCGACGCCGTCGCGGCCCGGGCTGCGGATCGCCATCACCTGCTGGGCGGCAGGATCGGCGAACTGCAGGTAGAACTCATAGGGTCGCTTCCAGCCGTCGAGCGGCGGCACCGTCTGCAGGTACTCCGGCACCAGCACGGTGGTGAGCTCCGCCGCCGTGTGCAGTGTGCCGTAGTTGCTCATCACCACGGTCGAGGTGCCGCTGGCACCCGCCGCTGCGGCGCCCACCTGGTCGGTGAGCCACGACAGCATCGCGGTCCCCGTGATGCGCATGTCGGCGAGGGTGCGCTTCTGCTTCGCCTTCTGGAACGCATCGAGCAGATTGGGGATGAGCATCGCCGCGATGAGACCGATGATGGCGATCACGATCAGCAACTCAATCAGAGTGAATCCAGACTGCAGAGAGCGCCTGTAGCGCATCGTCTATCCCTCCCAAGAGCCCGTGAATTAGCTCTAACTTCAAATGCTGTGCCAGCGATGGGTCGGGAGGCGAACACGTAGATTCAGAGGGTTACGGGGCAGCGCGGCGGCGGGGTGAAAAAAAGAGTCACTCCGAGAGCAATGGCTTGTCACCCCCGCGCCGAGGCATCAGCGAACTCATGCACAATCATGCATGAGATGTGCTCCGGCCGAGCGGCTCTCAGGGCGCCGCCGCGTAGGCGGCGATGGCGAGGCGCATGCGCTCGACGCCGCGGTCGAAGGCGGCGAGCGGGATGCGCTCGTCGACGCCGTGGATGCCGGCCGAGTCGGCGGCTTCGAGGGCGAACGGCGAGATGCCGTAGGCGGCGATGCCGCGCTCGCGGAAGAAGCGCGAATCGGTGAAGCCGGGCACCATCGCCGGCACCACCGGCGCCTCGGCGCCGAGCACGCGGGCGAAGGCGGCATAGAGGCGGCCGGCGGCCGGCGACGGCGCGGCGGGCGGCGCGGTGAGCAGGAGCTTGACCTCGATCTCGCGGCCGAGCGCCCGCTCGATGGCCGCCTGGAAGGCTCTGCCGTCGGTGTCCGGCAGCAGCCGCACGTCGAGCAGCGCGTGCGCCGCGGCGGGGATCACGTTGATGCGGTCGCCGGCCTCGAGCTCGGTCACCTGGATGGTGTCGAGAAAGAGGTTCGCCATGCCGGGGAGGAGAAAGGTGCGCGGACCGCTGTCGCCGATCCAGCGGTCGATGTGGCCGAAGACGTCCCTCCAGTGCGGGTTGCTGAGCGGCGCCATGGCGGCGAGGTAGGCGCGCGCCGGCGCCGAGACCCGCCAGCGCGGCGGCAGGGCGAGGAGGCGCGCCAGACCTTCGATGAGCTGATGGATGGCGCTCGCCGGGTTGAGCGACGAGGCGTGGCCGCCGCGTCCGTCGGCCTCGAGGGTGAGCCAGAGCGGCCGCTTCTGCGCCACCTCGATCCCCCACCAGAGGAGGCGCCCGTCGGCCATCTGGTTGCGGCCGCCCTCTCCCACCACGGCCTCGACGCCGGCGAAGAGCTCCGGGCGATGGGCGAGCAGCCAGGCGGTGCCCTCGCCGCCGCCGCTCTCCTCGTCGGCGACGGCGAGGAAGATCACGTCGCGCCCGCGCGGGCCGCCGCGGCGCTTCAAGTCGACGAAGGCGGCGAGCTCGGCGACGCCGAGGCTCTTGTCGTCGAGCGCGCCGCGCCCCCACAGCCGGCCGTCCTTCTGCAGGCCGGAGAACGGCGGCACGCTCCAGCCCGGGCCCGGCGCCACGACGTCGATGTGATGGAGGAGGAGGACGGCGCGGCCGCCGCTCGCCGGCGCCGTCAGGCGCGCCCACAGGCTGACGCGGTGCGCCGCGGACTCGACACGGCGCGACGGGATGCCGGCGCGGCCGAGGATGCCGGCGAGGTAGTCGGCGGCCTTCCCTTCGTTGCCCGGCGGATTGGTGGTGTCGATCTGCAGGTATGCGGAGAGCCAGCGCGCCGGCTCGGAGAGGCCGGCCGCGCCTGCTGGCGCCGCCGCGGCCGGCGGCGATCCCGGCGCGCCGACGAGAGCGAGGGCGGCGAGCGACAGCGCGAGGGACCGCAGGCTCGGCATGGCGGAGGAATCTAGCATTCGGGCCGCGGGCTCGGCACCAAAGCAAAGGGCGCCCACTCGGGGCGCCCTCGCTCGCTGCCGATGACGGTGCGTTCTACGGGGTCGCCTTCTGCGGCCAGCGGACGAAGAAGCCGTCGGCCCAGACGATGTCCTGGTCGTAGTCGGTGGGATCGAACGAGGTCACCGTGTAGGTGGTGCCGATCGGCGAGTTGTCGCGGCCGTAGCTGCGGATCGCCATGACGTGCTTGGCGAGCGGGTTGGCCGTGTTGAGGTAATAGTTGAAGGGGTGCTTCCAGCCGTCGAGCACCGGCACCTGCTGCAGGTACTGGGGAACGAGGACGGTGGTGAGCGTGTCGCCGGTCTGCGAGGTGCCGCCGTTGTACTGGGTGAGGTCGACGTCGCCGGTGCCGGCGGCGCCCGCGGCGGCCGCGCCGACCTGGTCGGTCAGCCACGAGAACAGCGCCGTGCCGGCGTTGCGCATGTCGGCGACGGTCCGCTTCTGCTTCGCCTTCTGGAGGGCGTCGAGGAAGTTCGGGATCAAGAGGGCCGCGATGATGCCGATGATCGCAACGACGATGAGCAGCTCGATGAGGGTGAATCCCTTCTCCCGCTTCCGCAATTTGGTCAGCATTCTGTTCCCTCCGCGCAAGGGCGCAACGGTTGTGTCCAGGGTCGATTCCTCTGGAGTGTCACCAGGCCTAAGAGCAGGCTCCGTGCCAGCCTCGCCACAGCGGTAAACCCTTTGTTTTCAGTGGCTATGCAGGGATGCGAGACAATCTTTGACAGTCGCCGGACAAGTTTCTGTCAAGCCTTGCGACGCCACTAAAAGCGAAGGGCGCCCACTCGGGCGCCCTTTCCTTGGTGAGCCGCTGGAGCGGAGTCTACGGGGTCGCCTTCTGCGGCCAGCGGACGAAGAAGCCGTCGGCCCAGACGATGTCCTGGTCGTAGTCGGTCGGATCGAACGAGGTCACCGTGTAGGTGGTGCCGATCGGCGAGTTGTCGCGGCCGTAGCTGCGGATCGCCATCACGTGCTTGGCGAGCGGATTCGCCGTGTTGAGGTAATAGTCGAACGGATGCTTCCAGCCGTCGAGCACCGGCACCGTCTGCAGGTACTGCGGAACGAGGACGGTGGTGAGCGTGTCGCCGGTCTGCGCCGTGCCGCCGTTGTACTGGGTGAGGTCGACGTCGCCGGTGCCGGCGGCGCCCGCCGCGGCCGCGCCGACCTGGTCGGTCAGCCACGAGAACAGCGCCGTGCCGGCGTTGCGCATGTCGGCGACGGTCCGCTTCTGCTTCGCCTTCTGGAGAGCGTCGAGGAAGTTCGGAATCAAGAGAGCCGCGATAATTCCGATGATCGCCACGACGATCAGCAGCTCGATGAGCGTGAACCCCTTCTCCCGCCTCCGGAGCCTAGTGATCATTTCTTGCATCTCCTCTGGAATCTGCCTTTCGCACCCGGTGGTTCATTCCACCGGCCTTTGCGCCCCGTCGACCATTCCAGCAGCGTCTGTGCCAGAGGCTCATCACCAGCAAACCCTTTGTTTTCAATACCGACGCCCCGTGCTTCGACAATTTTTGACATGCGTGACTGGCGATAAGTGTCATCGCGCCGGGCGTCCGGCGCGAGCCGGCTCAGAAGGCCAGGCGGCGGACGACGTCGACGTAGAGGTCGACGCCGTCGACGAAGCCGGGCAGCGCCATGCGCTCGTTGGCGGCGTCGACCTGCAGGGTGTCGGTGTTCATGATGAGGAAGGGCGAGAAGCCGTAGGAGGGGATCCCGGCGCGGCGGAAGTAGCGCGCGTCGGTGGCGGTCCAGGCGAGGAACATCGGTCCGGCGACCGCCCCCGGATGATGGCTCTCGACCTCGGCGGCGACGGCGTCGAGCACCGGATGGCGGATGGGGCTGCCGTGGAGGGCGGTGGGCAGCTCGTTCCAGGAGACGGCGAGACCGTGCGTCATCCACTCCGGCAGCAGCCGCTGGCGCACGGCGGCGAGATCCACCCCCGGCAGCAGGTGGAGCTTGAGATCGAGCTCCCAGCCGCCGCCCTCGGCCGGGCGGATCTGGATCGGCACCGTCTCGTTGCGGAACATCGACTGCACGTAGGGCGGCAGCCGCTTGAAGGCGGCGGGATCGGCGAGCAGGCGCTCGGGGTCAGTGAGCAGGCCCTTGAGCTCGCGGCTGTCGCGCGAGGCAGCGTAGTAGGGCAGGAAGTCGCGCACCTCGGGGACCAGCGCGAGCTCGGTCGTCGTCGCGCGCACCTCCTTGTCGATGAGCGCGCGGAGGTCCTCGAGCGGCTTCTTGTCGCTGGCGCAGACGGTGACGTCGACGAAGTGCTTCTGCGCCACCTCGGTGCCCCAATACTTGATGTCGCTCCGCGTGCGCGCCTCGACGGTGCCGCCCTCGGTCATCACCGCCCAGAAGCGGCGGACCAGCTCGGGGTGCTCGCGGAGGATCCACTGGGTGCCGAGATAGCTGCCGTACTCCTCGCCGCCGGTGCCGAGGAACATCACCGAGCGGTGCAGCCGGCGGCCGCTCTTCTTGAGCGCGATCATCGACTCGAGCTGGGCGATCGCCACGCTCTTCATGTCGAAGACGCCGCGGCCGTAGAGCCAGGGCAGATCGATGCGCCCCTCGTACGGCGGCACGAACCACTGCTTGGGGTCGACCGCGGTGACGTCGATGTGGTTGTGGAGGACGAGCGCCTGCGGGTCGTCCCCCTCGAGCACCGCCCAGAGGTTGGCGTGGCGGCCGTCGAGCTTCTCGATGTGCGAGGGGATGCCGGCCGCGGCGAGCTGCGCGGCGAGGAAGCGGGCCCCCGCCACCTCGTCGCCGGTCGTCGGGCTGGTGTCGATCCGCACGTAGTCGCGGAGCAGCTTGACCACCGGCAGGTTGGGATAGTCGGTGAGGATCCACTGCTCGCTCGCCCGCGCGCGGAGCGGCCGGTCGACTAGGGCGCCGAAGCCCCAGGCGATGGCGGCCACGACGACGAGGCTGCCGTAGAGCGCCATGCGGGCGGCGCCGCGCCGGCGGCGTTCCAGCTCTTGCTGAGACATGGCGGCCGATGATAGCCGAGCAACCGCCCGAGCGACCACCCGAGCAACGCGTGAGACGCTTAAATCCCCTCGCTCTTTGTATATGCTGCGGCCCTCCATGCGAAACCAGCCGCTGGCGGTCCGCGCCGACGCCCCGACGCCCGCGCGCGAGGGGCGGCTGCCCGCATCGCCGGCGCTCTCGGCGCTGCCGCCAGTCATCGCCGCGCTCGCCGGCCTCGTCTACCTGGCGGCCGAGCGCTACACCATCGGCCACCTGAGCTTCCCGCTCGACGACAGCTTCATCCACCTGCAGTTCGCCCGCAACCTGGCGGCCGGCCGCGGCCTCTCCTACAACCCCGGCGAGATCGTCACCGGCTCGACGGCGCCGCTGTGGACGGCGCTCCTCGCCCTCCTCTTCTACCTGCCGGGGAGCGTCTTCCTGTGGACGAAGCTCCTCGGCATCGTGCTCACCGCCGTGGGCGCCGACGCCACGCGGCGGCTGGCGCGCGAGCTCGATCTGGCGCCGCCGCTGCCGCTCCTCGCCGGCCTGCTGGCGGCGATCAGCGGGCCGCTCGCCTGGGCCTCGGTATCCGGCATGGAGGTGCCGCTCTTCGTCGTCCTCTCGGTGTGGGGGATGATCCTCCACCTCCGCGAGCGGCAGGCGGGAGCCGCTCGGCCGCCGCTCGCCCTCGCGGTCCTCGCGCTCTCCGTCCTCGCCCGCCCGGAGGGCCTTCTCCTCCTCGCCGTCGCCGTCGTCGACCGCCTGCTGGTGTTTCGCCGCGAGGGCGCGGACACGGCTGCCGCGAGCGCGAGCGCGGCCGGAACCGCGGCGGACGGCGCCGGGTTGGAGACCGCGAGCGGCGCCGCGGCGGAGCGCCCGAGCGGCGGCCTGGTCTGGGAGGGGGTCGCCTGGCGGCCGCTCGCCAAGGGCCTGCTCCTCGCCCTCCTCGTCCTCGCCGGCCCGCTGCTCTTCTACCGCCTCGCCGGCGGCTCGTTCCTCCCCACCACCTACGCCGCCAAGGGCGCCGCCGTGCGCCGGCTGCTGCCGAGCCTCGAGTACCTGTTCCAGATCTTCGGCATCATCTTTGGCGCGCAGCCCTACACGGCGCTCGCGGCGCTCGGCGGCGCCGCGGTGCTCGTCACGCGGCTGGGGACGCCGCGCGACCGCGGCCTCCTCCCCGCCCTCTGGGTCTTCGGCCTGCCGCTCGCCTACTCGCTGCAGAGCCCGATCGGCCGCGGCCTCCTCGCCGGCAACTTCGGCCGCTACTACTTCCCGCTGCTGCCGCCGGTCGCCGTCCTCGGCCTCCTCGGCCTCGAGGCCGCCGCCTGCGCCCTCGGCCGCACCGTGCGCCTCGCCGGCGCGCGCCTGCCGGCGGGGCTCATCGCCGGCGTGCTCCTGCTCTGGCCGACGGCCTCCTCGCTCGCCGAATGGGCGGCGCGCTACGACCTGAACGTCGCCAACGTCGACGACGGCGACGTGCGCGCCGCGCGCTGGCTGGCGCCGCGCCTCGACCCGCGCGCCGTCCTCGCCGTCAACGACATCGGCGCCCTCAAGTACCTCCTCCCCAACCGGGTGATCGACCTGGTGGGGATCTCCTCGCCGGAGGTGCTCAACGAGATCGGCCGCGACGTGGCGCGGCGCCACGTGCCGGTCCTCACCGCCCGCATGGCGGCGCTCGAGCGCCGCCAGCCCGACTTCGTCGTCGTCTTCCCTGCCTGGTTCCCCAACCTCGCCGACGACAGCCGCTTCCCCCTCCTCCACGTCGTCACCGTGCGCGACAACATCACCATGGGCGGCGATCAGATCGGCGTCTACGCGACGCCCTGGA
Organism: uncultured Acidobacteriota bacterium; assembly: GCA_963755825.1. Classification (GTDB taxonomy): domain Bacteria; phylum Acidobacteriota; class Thermoanaerobaculia; order Multivoradales; family UBA5704; genus DATBQN01. The sequence continues at coordinate 1,940,665 of CAVWLA010000003.1, forward strand.
CGCGCTACCCGCTCCACGAGCCCCCATCCGCGGACGCGCCGCGCCGCTAGTCCGCTGCAGCTGCCGAGAGAGATCGATCGCCCATGAACGTGCCCATCCTCGACCTGGCGCGCACCCGCGCCCGCATCGACGCCGAGCTCGCCGTCCGCTTCCGCCGCATCTTCGACGAGACCTCCTTCGTGCTCGGCCCCGAGGGGCGCGAGTTCGAGCAGGCGTTCGCCGACTACCTCGGCGTCGCCGCCTGCGCCGGCCTCGCCAACGGCACCGACGCGCTCATCCTCGCCCTCCGCGCCCTCGGCCTCCGTGCCGGCGACGAGGTGATCGTCCCCGCCTTCAGCTTCTTCGCCACCGCCGAGGCGGTGGCGCTCCTCGGCGGCCGCCCGGTCTTCTGCGACGTCGATCCGGCGACCCTGAACCTCGACCCGCGCGACGCCGCGGCCCGCGTCGGCCCGCGCACCGTCGGCATCCTCGGCGTCCACCTCTACGGCCGGCCCTTCGACGTCGACGCGGTGCTCGACCTGCGCGGCCGCCGCGGGCTGTGGCTGATCGAGGACGCGGCGCAGGCGCACGGCGCGCGCTGGCGCGGCAAGCGGGTGGGCGCCTTCGGGCGGCTGGCGGCGTGGAGCTTCTACCCGACCAAGAACCTCGGTGCCTTCGGCGACGCCGGAGCGCTGACCGGCGACGAACCGATCCTCGTCGAGCGCGCCCGCCGGCTCGGCAACCACGGCCAGACGGGGCGTTACCAGCACGCCGCGATCGGCACCAACAGCCGGCTCGACAGCCTGCAGGCGGCGGTCCTCAACTGCCGCCTGACCCTCCTCGACGGCGACAACGCGCGGCGGCGGGAGATCGCCGCCCGCTACCTGCGCCACCTCGCCGGCGTCGGCGACCTCCGCTTCCCCGTCGACTCCCCCGAGGTCGAGCCGGTCTACCACCAGTTCGCCGTCCTCACCGCGCGGCGCGACGAGCTGCAGCGCCACCTCGCGGCGCACGGCATCGGCTCCGCCGTCCACTACCCCACCCCGCTCCACACCCAGCCGGCCTGGGAGGGCATCGACATCGGCGCCGGCGAGCTGCCGGTGGCGACCGCCGCCGCCCGCGACGTCCTCTGCCTGCCCATCTTCCCCGAGCTCACCGACGCCGAAGCCGACCGCGTCGCCGACGAGGTCGCGGCGTTCTATCGGGGGTGAGAGTGCCGGCTCGGCTTGGTCTCCTGCGGGCGGCCGCCTTCGACCCCACCCACCCTTCACGCCCTTCCAGGCGGTCGTCCTCGGAACCAAGCCGAGCCGGCACCGGGCGGTCCCCTTCCCAGCGTCTATAATGGCCGCGCGAGCCGCCGGCGAGGCGGTCTCGCGCCGCCTCGATCCGTAGAGCTCCCCCCGCGTCGCCCGGAGAGCGCCAGCACGGCGCTCGGGTGCCGCGCCGCACCATAGGAGAAAGCCGCATGGCCAAAGCCCGCGTCGCCGTCTTGAAGACCACTCCCGAGACCGTGCTCCCCGACGTCGGGCGGACCATGGAGATGGCCGACTTCCGCCAGCACCTGGCGCCCGGCGCCACCACTATCCTCAAGGACAACATCTCCTGGCACTTCCCCTTCCCCGGCGCCAACACCACGCCGTGGCAGCTCGAGGGGACGATCCAGGCGCTGCGCGCCGGCGGCTTCGCCGACCAGGTCTGCGTGCAGAACAACACCGTCGTCACCGACCCCAAGAAGGGCGAGCGTCTCAACCGCTACCTGCCGGTGCTCGAGAAGTACGGCGTGCCGGTGCGCTACAACTGCTTCCCCGACGACCTCCAGTGGGTGGAGTACAAGCCGAAGGGGAAGATGCTGGTGCTGCCGAAGATCTATCCCGAGGGGGTGCGCATCCCGGAGTTCTTCCAGGGCAAGAACATCGTCCACCTGCCGACCGTCAAGTGCCACATCTATACGACGACGACGGGGGCGATGAAAAACGCCTTCGGCGGCCTGCTGAACACCCGCCGCCACTACACCCACTCGCACATCCACGAGACGCTGGTCGATCTGCTGACCATCCAGAAAGAGATCCATCCCGGCATGTTCGCCATGATGGACGGCACCACCTGCGGCAACGGCCCCGGCCCGCGCACCATGATCCCGGTCGAGAAGGACGTCCTCCTCGCCTCGGGCGATCAGGTGGCGGTCGACGCGGTGGCGGCGAAGATCATGGGCTTCGATCCCATGTCGATCCCCTACATCCGCCTGGCGCACGACGCCGGGCTCGGCTGCGGCGACCCGCGCGACATCGAGGTGGTGGGCGAGGACATCTCGCGCTGGAACTACCACTTCTCGGTGGGCGACAACATGGTGAGCCGCTTCGGCCACCTGGTGTGGTTCGGACCGCTCCACGCCATGCAGAAGCTCTTCTTCCGCACCCCGCTCGTCTACTTCTTCGTCTTCGGCTCGTTCTTCTACCACGACTACGCGTGGTACCCGACGATCGGCAAGCGCCGCATCGAGCAGTACAAGAAGACCAGCCACTGGATGCGGCTCTTCGAGCAGTATCCCGAGCTGGAGAAGAGCGCCGCCGAGGCCGCGGCCTGAGCGGCGAGCCCGCCGCCGCGGGCGGGCTCGAAGCCTCGGCGGCCGCCGGCGCCAGCGATCCCGAGGCCGTCGAGCCCCCCGCCTCCTCGCCGACCTTCGAGCACCTGGGGCGCAAGCTCCTCGCCTCGGCGGCGCTCGGCGTCCTCGCCTGCTTGGGGCTCGCGCTGGTCGCCGACGTCCACAAGCTCGCCGGCCGCCTGCACGACTTCCGGCTCGCCATCCTCGTCCCCATCCTCGCCCTCTCGCTCGGCAACTACGCCCTGCGGTTCGGCCGCTGGCAGGTCTACCTCAGAGCGCTGGCGGTCGAGCTGCCCTGGCCGCGGAGCCTCGCCGCCTTCCTCGTCGGCTTCCTCCTCTCGGTGACGCCCGGCAAGGCCGGCGAGCTGGCGAAGGCGTGGATGGTGCGCGAGCTGGGCGGCGGCCCGGCGCTCCGCGTCGTGCCGGCGGTCCTCGCCGAGCGGCTGACCGACATCCTGGGGGTCTTCGTCGTCCTCGGCTGCACCGCCCTGCCGCTCCCCGGCGGCCGGTGGATCTGCGCCGCGGGCCTGGCGGCGGCCCTCGCCGGCGGGCTCGCGCTCACCTGGGAGCGCGGCGCCGAGCTGCTCTTCGAGCTGCTCACCAGGCTGCCGGTCGCCGGCCGCTACGCCGCTCACCTCGGCGAAGTCTTCGCCAGCCTGCGGCGGGTGCTGACGCCCAGCCTGATCCTCTTCGGCACCGGCGTCGCGGTGCTCGCCTGGGGCGCCGAGGGGATCGGCTTCGTCCTCGCCGCCCGGCAGTACGTGCCGGGAGCCGGCGCCATGGCCGGCATCTTCGACTACAACCTGGGGAGCATCGTCGGCGCCATCTCCATGCTGCCCGGCGGCCTCCTCGCCGCCGAGGGAGCCTTGACCGCGCTCCTGAAGACCCAGGGACTCGACACCGCCGCCGCCGCCTCGGCGACCCTCATCGTCCGCGCCGCCACGCTCTGGTTCGCCGCTCTCCTCGGCCTCGCCGCGCTCCCCTTCGCCGCCCGCTGGATGGCGGCACGGCGGGCGCGGACGGCGGCCTGAACGCAGCCCGCGGCCGGCTCCCGGTGAGTTTGACTCCCTGAAGGCCCGACGCCTAGAATGTGCAAATGACACCTAAAGAAAAGGCTGCGGCGACGAAGACCACCCCGAAGACCGGTCCAAAGAGAGGGCGGAACGAAGAGGTGACTCTGACGCGGAAGGAGCTCCATCTCGTCGATTGGATCGTCGCCTACGCGGATGAGAAGGTGTCCAACGTCGAGGTGCAGACCTGGACCCAGGCGACCGACAACGTCAGGAAGTCGCCGAATGACATCTCCATCGATCCCGAGCTGCAGAGCGCGCTCGCCAGCGCGGTGATCAGCCTGAAGTCGGTGCCCGCGCCCACCTTGAACCAACTCCTTCGCCTCTGGCAGGGAGCTACGGCGTTCGCTGCTCAGCAGCGGAGGGGCAAGTCCAAGACCACCTGACGTCCGCGCTCCAGGCGTTTTTCCTCCTCTGGCTTGCGGCCACCGCTGTCAGGCAATTCAATGCTGGCTGGTTCCTTCAGCGGGTGCCGAGCGCATTGCTCGATTACCTGCCGCTCTGGACCTTCTTCGCACCAAATCCTGGGCAGTCCGACATCCGGCTCCTCTTCCATGGCCGCGAAGCGGCCGGCAGGCCTGGTCCGTGGCTCGAATGCAGCCGCGAGCCCACGATCAACGCCTGGAGGTGGGTCTGGAATCCGCAGAAGCTGGAGGAGAAGTCGGTCATCGACCTCGCTCTCCTCGTGTGCCGCCAGCTCCGCTCGATCCAGGACGAGGCGGGAGATCCGGACACCATCGTCTTGACCTGGCCCTACCTCGTCCTGCTCGCGAAGACGATGGCCCAGCCGGCGACGGCGGGAGAGACGGAACGTCAGTTCTGCCTGCTTGCGACCCAGGGGCTCGTCCCGCCGCGCAGCATACAAGTGCTCTACGTCTCGCGGTGGCACGGCCTCGAATAGAGGCGCTCCATGGATCCGGTGGGCACTCTCAACCTCACCGTCGCCTTTGCGGCCGTGGGGGTTGTCGTTACCTGCCTGGAGCACCTGGTGATGATCCGGGAGTTCGGGCCGGGAGGGATCTGCAGCCCGGTCCTCCACATCGGTTCGCCACTCGGGCGCGGTCGGGTCGGAGAGCTCGTTCAGTCGACCGGCCTGATGGCCTCCGTGCTCGTGGTGCGTCTGTTCGTCGGCATCCTGTTCATCGTCGCCGGCCTGACCGGTCGAGCGCAGCGCTGGCCCCTCGGTCTCTGGTTCCTGGCCCTGTCCTCGATGTGGGTGGCGTGGCGCCGGCGCGTCGGCGGCGATGGGGGAGAACAGATGTTGCAGATGTCTCTCCTGGCCTCCGCCCTGGGCCTGAGCTTCTCCTGGTCCCCCGCAGCGGTTCGCATGGCGGCGCTCTTCATCGCGGGTCAGGCCTGCCTGTCGTATCTGTCAGCCGGCCTGGCCAAGCTCGTTTCCGGTGTCTGGCGCTCGGGCCACGCGTTACAGGGCATCGTCAACACGCACACGCACGGTACCTCCGGCCTGAGCACGTTCCTGACCAGCCACCCGCGGCTCGCCCGCGTGCTGAACTGGACCGTCATCGTGGCCGAGCTGGCGTTTCCCGCCGTCCTTCTGCTCCCCAAAGAAGCCTGCTTGGTGGGCCTGGGGCTGGCCCTCCTATTTCACATTCTCAACGCCGTCGTCATGGGGCTCAACAACTTCGTGTGGGCATTCCTGGCGACCTACCCCTGCGTCTATCTGGCGAGAGCGCTCGTCACCTCTTGACGGGGGTGCGACGGACGTCACCGTCACAGGGGCACCCTGCGAGCGCCCTCCGGCCGCCGAGCTGCACTGCTGCTCTCAGGGGATGGCGAAGGGTCCACAGGGCCCGCCGAGTCCGCGCGAAGGGCTCTCTGCCATCCGCCGAGCATCTCCGGCCCGCCCATGGGCCGCGAACAGAGAGGAGGACGGCAGTGAGAGCATGGAAATCGTTGTCCCTCGGTCTTCTCTTGGTCCTGTCCCTCGTCGCCCGCGCCACCGCGAGCCCGGCGCCGGCGCCATTCCTCGCCGGCGGCACGGAATGCGTCGCCCCGGCTCCGGCGATGACGTCGGTCGCTAGCCCGGCAACCGGCGCCGACCCATCCGCCGCCCTCTGGGCGACGAGCGGCGGCTGCCTGCAGGGGTTCTGCTCGACGGCGGCACAGTGCTCCTGCCCGGGCGCGCAGTCGGTCTCGTGCCTCGGCGGCACCTGTCACTACACCTTCCCGGGAGGAGGCGGCGGGGGCGGCGGCCGGACCTGCACCCACAGCTTCTGCTCGACGAGCAGCCAGTGCAACTGCTCCGACGGCTCGCACGGAACCTGCTCCGGCGGCGTCTGCCAGTTCTGATCCGGTCAGGTGAGATCGAGCGGCGGGCTCAGAGGTCCGCCGCTCGCGCGGCTCAGTTCTTGACGCAGGCGAACAGTGCGGGCGGAGATGCCGGCTCAGGGCTCCGTCTTCTCATCCCTCATTGGGCCGACTCTCGCGGCCAGCCCCTGCAGTCGCCGCATCTCGTCGACCGTCTCCTCCAGCCACTGAAGGCGCTCGGCGGGCGTCATCCGCAGGCCGCGCAGGAGGTGCTGACGGCGGGTGCCTTCGAAGTCCCAGGTGGGTTCGTCCGGATCGGCGGGATCTTTCGGCTCGGTCACCTGCCCGTCTCCGGCTTTCGCTCGAGAGCCGTCAGTACCCACTCGACTCGCCCACTCATGGCGGAAGTCTACTCCGGCGCCCGCGCGGCGCGCGGAGGAGGACGTTCTGTGGCAGATTAAGCGCAGGTCATGGCCCAAGTTGCAGAACTTCCTCCCGCTGGGTCGGTCCGCGGCCGGCGGGCACTTCTCGTCGTGCTGGGGATCGCGCTCGTGCTGCGCTTGGCGCACTGGGCGGCGGTGCGCGGGATGCCGTTCGTCGGGCAGCTGGTCATGGACAGCCAGGAGTACGACCGCTGGGCGCGGGCGATCGCGGCCGGCGACTGGCGGGGCTCCGGCGTGTTCTTCCAGGCGCCGCTCTACCCGTACCTCGTGGCGTTGATCTACAAGCTCGGCGGCGGGCGGATCGACGCGGTCTATCTCGTCCAGATCGCTCTCTCGGTCGCCGGCATCTATGCGCTCTACCGCGCCGCGCGGCTCACGGTCGGCGAGCGCGCCGGGATCGCCGCGGCGGGGCTCGCCGCGATCTACGGGCCGTTCCTCTTCTACGACGTGCAGCTCCTCAAGGAATCGCCGGCGACCGCCGTCGTCTGCTTCCTGCTGTGGACGATCGCGGCGGCGCGGAGCGGCGGGGGGCGCGTCGCCGAGGAAACCCCCGCCCAGATCCTTCGCTCCGCTCAGGATGACGGAGGGGGAGGGATTCGCTCGGCGCGGGTTGGCAGCGCGAGCGGGATTCGCTTCGCTCGGGATGACGGAGCGGGAGAGCTCGGCGGGCGCCGCGGGCTGTGGCTGCTGGCAGGGGTGCTCACCGGTGTCCTGGCGCTGCTGCGCGAGAACGCGCTCCTCGTCGCTCCGCTTCTGCTGCCGCTCGCCTGGCGGCGGGTGGCGGAGGCGTCGCGACGACAGCGGCTCCGCTCGGCGGCATGGCGGTCGGCGGCGTTCGTGCTCGGAGTCGCTCTCGCGCTGGCGCCGGTCGCCCTCCGCAACGGGATCGTCGGCGGCTCGTTCCTGCCGACGACCTTCCAGGGCGGCGTCAACTTCTTCATCGGCAACAACGCGGCGGCGGACGGCGCGTATCACCCGATCGTCCCCGGCAAGCAGATCCCAGCCCTCGAGCGGCGGGAGCCGATCCGCGTCGCCGAGGAGGCGCTGGGCAGGCGGCTCTCCGCTTCTGAGGTCTCGGGCTACTGGCTCGGCCGCGCGCTCGGCTGGGCGCGGGCGCATCCGGGCGCGTTCGTCGGCCTCCAGGCGCGGAAGCTCGGCATGTACTTCCGCTGGTACGAGTGGCCGGACGCCGTCGACTACTACTGGATCGCCTCGCTGTCGCCCGTCTTCCGGCTGCCGCTCTTGGAGTACGGCGGCGCCCTCCTCCTCGCTGCGGCGGGCGCGCTCCTCGCCCTCGCCCGGCGGCGCCGCGGCGAGGCGACCGCCGGCGGGGATCTGGCGCCGGCGCTCGTCTTCCTCGCCGCCTGGGTCGCCTCGACGATCGTCTTCTTCCTCTTCTCGCGCTACCGACTGCCGGCGGTGCCGGCGCTGCTGGTCCTCGGCGGGCTGCCGATCGCGGCGCTGGCGGAGAGCTGGCGCGGCCGGCGGGCCGGCGGCAAGAGCAGCCGGCTGGCGACGGCCGGCTGGGCGAGCGTGTGCCTGGTCGCCCTGATGCTTCCGATCCTCGCCGGCTACGGGCCGCGGCTCGATCTCGTCGACTACAACCTGGCGCGCCTGGCGGAGGAGCGCGGCGACGCCGACGAGGCGGCGGCGGAGTACCGCGCGGCGCTCGATGCCGATCCCGGCAACTTCCTCGCCTACCTGAACCTGGGCGATCTCGCCGCCCGCCGCGGCGACTTCGCGGCGGCGCTGCCGCTCTTCGCGCAGGCGGCGCGGCGCGAGCCGCGCTCCGACGACGCGGAGAGCAACCTCGGCGGCGCGCTGCTGGCGCTGGGCCGGCCGGCGGAGGCCGCGGCGCACCTCGACCGCGCGCTGGCGCTCAATCCGGAGAACCTCTCCGCCCTCCACAATCGCGCCCTGCTGGCGCTCGCCGAGGGCGATGTCGCGACCGCGCGGGCGATGAACGAGCGCGAGCTGCGGAGCGCCCCGGCGAACCCGGCGGCGCGGCGGCTCGCCGCGCGGCTCGCCGCACAGCCGGGCTGACGGCGCGCCCTGGCTTCACGTCGCCTCAGGCGCCGGGCGCCGCCGCGTGCTCTTTCGCCGGCCTCTTCTCGGGCGCCGCGAGCGGCGAGAAGGCCGGCGCCGGGAGCTGCCAGAAGAACGGCTCGCGATGGCGCGGGTGATTGCCGATCTCGTCGAGCGTCTTGCCGTCGTAGAGGCGGCCGTTCGCCATCACCTGATCGATCGCCTCGGTGTTGTGGATGTCGTCGAGCGGGTTCTTGTCGAGCACCACGAGGTCGGCGAGCTTGCCCGGCTCGAGCGAGCCCAAGTCCTTGTCGAGCCCGAGGTACTGCGCGCCGGCGAGGGTCGCCGCATGGAGGACCTCCATCGGCGTCATGCCGCCCTGCGCCATCATCCACATCTCCCAGTGCGCGCCCAGGCCCTCGCGCTGGCCGTGGGCGCCGAGCTGCACGTGGACGCCCTGGTGCATCAGCTCGGTCGCCGCCTTGGCGTTCTGGATGTGGTTCCACTCGTCGTCGGGGGCGCTGAGCGAGCGGCGAGCGCGCGGGTCGACCACCGTGCGCGGCACGAAGGACATCAACCGCGAGTCCTCCCAGACGTGGGTCTTGGCGTACCAGTACTCCTCGCCGAAGAGACCTCCGTAGCCGACGATCAGGGTCGGCGTGTAGCCGACCTTGGTGCCGCGCCAGAGCTGGCGGACGTCGTCGTAGATTCTCGCCACCGGCACCGAGTGCTCGACGCCCGTATGGCCGTCGACCACCATCGTCATGTTGTGCTCGAAGAGCGAGCCGCCCTCGGGCACCACCATCATGTGCAGCTCGCGCGCCGCGGCGATGATCTGCTGCCGCTGCTCGCGCCGCGGCTGGTTGTAGCTCTTCACCGAGAACGCCCCCACCGCCTGCATCCGCCGCAGGTGGCCGCGCGCGTCGTCGAGGCTGTCGATCGCCGCGGTGGTGGGAGCGATGGCGCCGTAGATGATGGTGCCGGTCGAGAAGATGCGCGGCGCGGTGATGAGGCCCGCCTTGCCGAGCTCGCTGGCGGCGAACACCGTGTCGGTGTCGTTCGAGGGGTCGTGGAGCGTGGTGACGCCGAAGGCGAGCGTCGCGTAGTCGACCCAGCTCTGCTGCGGGATGATGCCGTCGTTGCCGAACTGGCCGTGCCAGTGGACGTCGATGATGCCGGGGATGATGGTCTTCCCCGCCGCGTCGACGACGAGGGCGCCAGCCGGCACCGGCGTCGTCGCGCGCGGCCCCACCGCCTGGATGCGGTTGCCGGCGACGACCACGGTGCCGTCGGCGATCGCCTCGTCGCCGCCCGCCGCGCCCTGCCGCGGCGCCATGGTGAGGATGCGGGCGCCGACGAAGGCGACGCTCCCCTCCGGCCGGTCGCTGGTGGCGTCGAAGGAGAGATCGAGGCCGGCGGAGGGCGGCGGCGGCAGCACGGCCGGGGCGCCGGCGAGGAAGGCGAAGGCGTCGGAGAGCTCGCGGGTGTAGAGCTCGGGGCCGAGCGACCAGTGGAGCGCCCGCGAGTCGCCCGACCAGCGCAGCGATTCGCCGGCGTCGCGCGACACCTTGGCGATCGGGATCGAGGTCGCCTTCGGCCCCAGGTCGACCGGCCTGCCGGTCGAGACGAAGGGAGCGACGTAGGCGTTGAAGCGCTCGTTCCAAGCGACCCAGCGGCCGTCCGGCGAGACCCGGAAGTCGGTCGCCCAATCGCTCGTCAGCTCGGTCCGCTCGTCGCCGCCATCGAGGCCGATCGAGATCAGCTTGCGGTGGTCGGCGTCGTCGACGGTGAGCAGGTAGACGCGGTCGGCGGCGGCGCCGAAGTACGGCGACTGGCCGTGGTCGGCGACGGCGGTCGCCGGGCCGCCGGCGGCCGGCACGCGGTAGATCCCCGGCCTGCCGGACCACGCCGCCGCCGTCAGATTGCCGGCGGCGACCTTGCGGAAGACCACCTGCTTGCCGTCCGGCGTGAACACCGGCTCGACGTAGTGGCCGGGCTGGATGGTCACCGTGCGGCCCTCGCCGCCCGCCGCCGGCGCGATCCGCACGCTGCCGAGCGTGCGGTCGTTCCAGCTGACGTAGACGATCGAGCGGCCGTCGCGCGAGAAGGAGGGGAAGCTCTCGAAGTCGTCCGCCTGCCGCGTCAGGCGGTGCGGCAGGCCGTTCGGCAGCGCCTTGACGTAGAGGTGGCCGAGCGCCTGGTAGACGGCGCGATCTCCCGCCGGCGAGACCTCGACCCAGCGCAGCATCTTGACGTGGAAGCTCTGCGGGGCGACGTCGACCGGGAAGCGCACCGCCTCGGTCACCCGCCGGGTCGAGGCGACGTGGAAGGGGATGTCGGCGACCTTCCGCGTCGCCACGTCGATGCGGCGGATCTTGCCGCCGGCCCAGAAGACGATCGAGCGCGAGTCGGGCGTCCACGCCATCGACGGATAGAGGCCGTGGATCGACCAGGTCTCTTGCATGTCGCGGTCGAGCCCGTCGTAGATCGGCCAGCTCTCGCCGGAGGCGATGTCGAGCAGGTGGAGGACGCTGCGGCCGCGGACGCGGCGGACGAAGGCGAGGAGCTTGCCGTCGTGCGACGGCGTCGGGCGGACGGCGCCGCCCGGGCCGGTGACCAGGCCGTCGGTCTTGCCGGTCTGGCGGTCGAGCCGCTCGATGTCGAAGATCTCGCCGTTGGAGTCGCGGTTGTACTCGAAGGTCGCGCCGGCGGTGACGTCCTGGCTGTAGTAGAGGTAGCGGCCGTCGGGCGAGAAGGCCGGCTCGTTGGTGTCCTTCTCCTCGTTGGGGCGCTTGGTCATCTGCAGGCCGTCGCCGCCGGAGCGGTGGTAGAGCCAGATCTCGCCGGCGCCGAGCGAGCGCTCGGAGGTGAAGTGCTTGCGCGCCGCGATGAGCTGGCCGTCCGGCGTCCACACCGGGCCGTTGAGGAGGCGGAAGCTCTCCTTGGTCACCTGGTGCGCCTTGCTGCCGTCGCGCTCCATGACCCAGATGTTGTCGCCGCCGCCCTGGTCGCTGGTGTAGGCGATCTGGCGGCCGTCCGGGCTGTAGCGCGGCTGCATCTGCCAGGCGACGTCGTGGGTGAGCGCGCGCGCCTCGCCGCCGGCGATGGGGATGGTGTAGAGATCGCCCAGCAGGTCGAAGACGATCTGATCGCCCTGCGGCGAGACGTCGAGGGAGAGCCAGGTCCCCTCGCGGACGTCGATCGGCACCTCGTGCGACGGGCCGGGAGGCGCGTTGACATCCCACGCCGCCGGCTTGCTCTCCGCCAGGTGGTCGGCCTTGGCGTCGGGCTTGGCGTCCGCCTTGGTGTCGGATTTCAAATCGGCGGCCGGAGGCGCTGGCGGAGGCCCGGCCGGACGGTGCTCCGGCTCGTCGGCGTCGGGCGTCGGCGCGACGACCGGGGCGGAGCCGGAGTCGGGCGGCTGCGGGCGGCGCGCGGCGACCTCGCCGGCGAGCGCCAGGCCGAGGGCGAGGACGACCCCGAAGGGCAGGACGGAGAGCTTCTTCATGGCGGTGCCTCGCTCGGCTCGCGAGCCCTCGCGGACGATGACTCGCCGGTCTGTCACGGGAACTTTCGACACGCGACACTAGAGACGGCGGCGGGGCCTGTCAACCGCCGCGGGCCGAGCCGCCGGCGGTGCGGGCGAGGGCGGGATCAGACCCGCAGCAGGCTGTCGAGCTCGTCCGGCCGCGCCGAGCGCATGCGCGCCTCCTCGAGGTCGACGGTGCCGCTCTTCACCAGGCCGGCGAGCGACTCCTCGAAGGAGATCATCCCCTGGCTCTTGCCGAGGGTGATCTCGTTGTAGAGCTTCTGCAGGGTCTGGCTGCGGATGTGGTGGCGCACCGGGTAGGTCGCCATCAGCAGCTCGATCGCCGGCACCCGGCCGCCGCCGTCGGCGCGCGGCAGGAGCTGCTGGAAGACGATGGCATGGAGGGCGAGGGCGAGCTGCTGGCGGATCTGCGCCTGCTGGCCGGCGGGGAAGACGTCGACGATACGGTGGATCGCCTGCACGACGTCGCTGGTGTGGAGGGTGGAGAGGATGAGGTGGCCGGTCTCGGCGGCGGTGAGCGCCGTCGCCACGGTCTCCAGGTCGCGCATCTCGCCGACCAGGATGACGTCGGGGTCCTGGCGCAGCGAGGCTCGGAGGGCGGCGGCGAAGGACGGCGCGTCGAGACCGATCTCGATCTGCTCGACGATCGAGCGCTGGTTGCCGTGCTCGTACTCGACCGGGTCCTCGATGGTGAGGATGTGGGCGGCGCGCGTTCGGTTGATCTCGCCGAGGAGCGCGGCGAGCGTCGACGACTTCCCCGAGCCGGTGGGGCCGCAGACGAGCACCAGGCCGCGGTTGATCTGCACCAGCTTGGCGAGCGCCGGCGGCAGGTTGAGGCGCGCGAGCGTCGGGATCTCGCGCGGCAGGGCGCGCGCGGCGACGGCGAGGCGGCCGCGCTGGCGGTGGAGGTTGACGCGGAAGCGGTAGCCGCCCGAGCCCCGCTCGCCGGCCGAGATGCCGGCGCTCCCCTCGAGCCGCAGCGAGAAGTCGGCCGAGCCCTCCTCGCCGAGCTGGCGGCGGGCGCGCGCGGCGACCAGGTAGGGCGCGAACATCCGCCGGATCTCCTCCTCGGCGAGCGGCGGATGGGGGGTGGCGCCGAGCCGGCCGTCGATGCGGAAGATCGGCGGCAGGTCGGTGATCAGCACGAGATCCGAGGCGCCGCGCCGCGCCATCTCGGCGAGCAGCCGCGGCAGCGGCTCGCCGTCGTCGACGACGGTGACGGTGCGGCTCGCGGAGCTGTCGTCGATCAGCCCGCCGGCCTGCGGATCGGCGAGGCGAGAGGAGAAGGGATCGGCCTCCGGCGCGCCGGCGGCGGCGGGGTCGCTGTTGAGCTGGTCGACGAGGCGGCCGAGCTCGGGATCGCGGAGGAAGTCGCCCACCGGAGGATTCTACGGAGGAAGGGGACGCCGCGGCGTCTCTGGCCGGCGGGGTCTCCTATCAGCGTCCCGCGAGCACCCGGAAGCCGATGTAGGCGGCGCCCGGCGGATCGTCTCCTCGCGGATCGGTCGGGCGGTCGGCGCTGGGACCGATGGCGACCCCCTTGCCGTCGGCACCCACCGCCCACTCGGCGGCGTTGCCGTCGAGGTCGAAGACGGGGTCCTCGCCGCTGCCGGAGAGGCTGCCGACGGCGAGCAGGAGCGGCGCCTCGCCGGGCATGGCGCGGAGGGTCTCCTCGATCTCCTTGCGGTCGTGCGGCGTCGGCGAGTAGCCCGCCCAGCGGTCGAGCGTGTTGCCGCCGGAGCCGGCGGCGTCGGCGAGGTCGCGCGCCTCGTCGGTGGAGGGTAGGCGGAAGGGCTTGCCGGTGGCCTTGGCGAGCCAGGCGCAGTAGGCCTGGGCGCGCGCGAAGGGGATGCCGGTCGCCGGCAGGTTCTCGGCGCCCGGCGCCGGCGCGAAGCTGGGATCGAAGGTGGCGTACTGGGCGCGGGTGACCTCGAAGCGGCCGACCTCGTGGCCGTGGTAGGGAACCGTCTCGGGGACCAGCGCGCCGCCCTCGCGCCGCCCGAAGGCGCCGCCGCTGCGCACCGCCTTGGTGCGCGCCACGAGGGCGGCGAGCGGCGTCCCCTCCTTCACCGCCTCGCGGCGGGCGGGCGGGCGGCCGAAGAGGTAGCGGTCGAACCAGTCGAGATCCTCCTCGAGCTTGCGCCGCTGATGGGCGACCTTGCGCAGGTCGTGCGCCTCGCCGGGGAAGAGAACGAGGCGGGTGGGCGCCTTGCCGATCTGCTGCAGGGCGCGGAACAGCGACCAGGCCTGGTGCGGCGGCACGTCGCGGTCCTCGGTGCCGGCGAAGACGAGCGTCGGCGTCGTCACCTGGGTGAGGCGGAAGAAAGGCGACTTGTCGATGTAGAGCTGCGGCTTCTCCCAGGGCGGGGCGCCGAAGTAGTAGTTGTCGAAGGTGGCGCCGAAGTCGACGTTCCCCCAGTCGCTGATCCACTCGACGTCGGCCGCCCCCACCACCGCCACCTTGTAGCGCGGCGAGCGGGTGAGGAGCTCGACGGTCAGGATGCCGCCGTTGCTCCAGCCCATGCTGCCGAGCTTCCCTGGATCGACCAGGCCGCGGGCGATGAGCGAATCGACGCCGGCCTCGATGTCGGGGATCTCGAGCTCGTAGTAGTGGCCGGCGATCGACTCGGCGAAGTCGAGGCCGTAGGCGGTGCTGCCGTGGTAGTTGACCTTGAGCACGAAGGCGCCGCGCTGGCGCAGCAGGAGGTCCGGCGCCTCCCAGTCGGCGAGCCAGGTGTCGGTGTCGGCGAAGGCCGGGCCGCCGTGGAGGTCGAGGACGAGCGGCCGCTTCTCGCCGGCGCGCCAGTCGAGCGGGTAGTAGAGGATCCCCTCGATCATCTCGCCGCGCGACCCCTTGAAGCGCACCACCTCGACCTTCCCCTTGGGCTTGTCGCGGTAGCCGGGGTTGAGCTCGGTGATCCGCCGCTCGCCGGTCAGCCGCGCGCCGTCGAGCTTCGCCGCGTAGCACTGCGGCGGCTCGGTCGCCGAGGAGGTCTGGTAGACGACGGTCTTGCCGTCGCGGCCGATCGCCAGCTCGTCGAGATGCGCGGCGTGGCGGCCGGCGAGGTCCTGGCGGCGGAAGCCGCGGCCGGCGCGCACGTAGCGCGCCGGCCGCACGTGGACGCCGTCGGCCAAGAGGGCGACGAAGCCGTCGGCAGTGGGGGCGTAGGCGCCGCCGTCGATCTCGGCGAGGCCGCGGTCGCTGCCGAGGTCGACCGCCGCAGTGCCGCCGCTCTTCAGGTCGTAGTAGTAGAGCTCGGTCACCGTCGCCAGGCGATAGCGCGGATGGCGGGTGCGGTCGTTGGCGAAGTAGAAGCCTGCCGAGTCGCGGGTCCAGCGCACGTCGTGCGGCAGCAGCTTCGGCGGATCGGCCGGCTTCTCGGGGGCGAAGAGCCGCGTCATGCGGCCGCTCTGCAGGTCGACGAGGAAGGTCTTCGGCGGCACCTTGCTGTCGAAGACGTAGGAGAGGCTCTCCTGGGCGGTGGCGACGGCGTGGCGGCCGTCGGGAGAGACCGCCACCGAGTCGATCCAGTCGTCGTTGTCGGTCAGCCGGTGGATGCGCTCGCCGTCGCGCGAGACGGTGAAGAGGCGGACCGGCGGCTGGTCGGCGGTGTCCTCGACCGCCACCGCGGTGTCCTGGCGCTCCTTCCGGCGCTGCTCGCCCGCCGAGGGGGACTCCTTGGCGACGGCGAGGAGGGTGTCGGCGTCGATCCAGGCGAAGGCGATGACCTCGCGGTCGAAGTGGGTGATCGGATAGGCCTCGCCGCCGCGCACCGGGATGAGCCAGAGCTGGGTGTCGTCGGCCGCCGCGGCCTTGTCGGCCGGCGGATCGTCGGGCGAGCGGTTGGAGAGGAAGGCGATGCTGCGGCCGTCGGGCGAGAAAGCCGGATCGGAGACCATCTCGTCGCCGCGCGTCATCTGGAACGACTCCGGGCTGGCGCCGCCGAGGCGGGTGAGCCAGAGGTCGGAGACGGTCGCCTCGTCCTCTTTGTCGCCGCCCTTGCCGACCGTCGACTTGACCCAGGCGGCGAGGCTGCCGTCCGGGGAGATCGCCCAGTCGCTGGCGCTCTCGGCCAGGATCAGGTCGTCGATCGTCCACGGCTCGGAGCTCTGCCGCTCGCCGCCGGCGAGAGCGCTGGTGAAGGGATGCTCGGCGGCCGGCTTGTCGACCGCCGGGCGGCCGGCCGGCCGATCGAGTGGACGGTCGGGCGTGGTCGGATGCTCTGGCGGCCGGGCGGCGCCCATGGCGCCGGCGAGCCCCGCGTGCCCGGTGAAGAGGAGGGCCGCGGCGAGCGCCCAGGCCGCCGGCGGCGGGAGGCGCCGGCCCATGCCGCGCCTCAGGCCTCCGCCTGCCGGTAGACGATCTTGATGCCGTCGGGGTCGTGGGTCTCGAAGACGAGGGCGCCGTCCTCGTCGTGGCGCAGGCCGCCCGGGATGTTCTTGTCGCGGAACAGCAGCTCCCGGTAGGCCTCCTCGGGCGAGGGGACGATGAAGGTCAGGGTCATCTTCTGCTCGGGACCCTGGTAGTCGTAGATCTCGTCGCGGCCGCTCTGGCGGGCGCTCCCCGGCCGTCCGAGCACCTCGACGAGCGAGGGGCCGGCCTGGAAGATGGCGCCGCGCAGGTCCTCGCGGTCCCAGCTCTGCACCCGCGGCAGCGCCAGGCTCTCGCCGTAGAAGCGGCAGGTCCGCTCGAAGCTCTTCGCCCGCAAGACGACCCGAAACTGCCGGATATCCATGTCGCGCTCTCCTTGCACCCATCGGCTCCCGGGCCCCCGGCGGGGGCCGGCGCGATGGGGGACAGCATTACCACACCCCCGGCGGGGATTCCAAGCGCCGGCGAGCTCCACGGCTCCGGATGGTATCCTCTCGCGCGTGAATCGCCGTACCTGGCACTACGTCCCGCTCGTCCTCGTCCCGCTCCTCTCGATCCTGCTGATCGGCCAGACCCGGCCGCCGGCGGGCGCCCCGGCCGGCCCCGGTGCCGCCTCGAGTGCCGCCACCGCCGGCGGACCGTCCGTCGCCCTCGACGGCCGCGACCTCGGCGTGCGGGTGACCATCTCGGCGGGCGGCCCGCTCTTCGCCCTGGCGCCTCTCGCGCAGGCCCTGGGGGGCGGCGCCCTCGTCCCCGGCGAGACCGGCGAGAGCTTCAGCCTGAAGATCGGCGACAAGGACGTCGTGCTCGGCGTCGGCAGCGCCGTCGTCACCGTCGGCGACACCATCGTATCGCTGTCGCAGCCGCCGACCCGCGGCGAGGGCGGCGTGCTGGTCCCTCTCGATTTCCTCGCCAAGACCTACGGCGACGTCCTCGGCTACTCGTTCGAATGGCACCCGGAGACGCAGCGCCTGGCGATCGCCCGCCGCAAGTCGCGCGAGATCCCGGTCTCCTTTGACGTCGTCCACCTGCAGGGGATGACGACGGTCGTGCTGCAGTTCCCCGAGGCGCCGCACTATCGCCTCGTCCAGCAGTCCGGGGTGGTCGAGGTGCAGATGGTCGCCGACCGGCTCGCGGCCGCGGCGCCGCAGCGCAAGGTCGACGACCCGCTGGTGCGCGGCGTCGACATCGCGCCGGAGAAGGTCCACGTCGACCTTGCGCCCGGCGCCGAGGTCGAGAGCTACGTCCTGCAGAACCCCTTCCGCCTGGTCTTCGACGTCCACGCGACGAGCGCCGGCGCGGCGCCGACGCCGCCCGCCTTCGCGCCGCCCGAGCCGGGGAGCGGCATCCGCACCATCGTCGTCGACCCCGGCCACGGCGGTCCCGAGACCGGCGCCATCGGCCCCAGCGGGGTGCAGGAGAAGGAGCTCACCCTCCTCCTCGCCCAGCAGCTGGCGAGCCGCCTGCAGCAGCGCCTGCCGGTGCGCGTCATCCTCACCCGCGGCGAGGACACCCAGCTCGCCCTCGACGCCCGGCCGGCGATCGCCAATCAGAACAAGGCCGACCTCTTCGTCTCCATCCATCTCAACTCGTCGCTCGGCGCCGGCGCGCACGGCGCCGAGACCTACTTCCTCGCCGAACGGGCGACCGACCCGCGGGCGGCGAGCTCCGCCCGGCAGGAGAACGCGGCGGCGCCGGGCGGAGGCGCGGGCTCCGCCGCCGCCGGCGCGGCCGGCGACTCCGGCGAAGGCGACCTCCAGCTCATGCTGTGGGACCTCGCGCAGAGCCGCCACCTGACGGAGAGCCAGCGCCTGGCGAGCCTGGTGCAGGGCGAGCTCAACGAGACCCTGCAGCTCAAGGACCGCGGCGTCAAGCAGGCGCCCTTCCGCGTCCTGGTGGGGGCGACGATGCCGGCGATCCTCGTCGAGCTCGGCTTCCTCTCCAACCCGGACGAGGAGAAGAAGCTGCAGGACCCCGAGTACCGCGCCCAGCTCGTCGACGCGCTGGTGCAGGCGATCGCGCGCTACAAGGAGGTCACCGAGGCCAAGGCGGCGCCGGCGGGAGCGACGCCGAGCCAGCCGCCGACTCCCGGCGCAGCTGGGGCCACCGCGGCCCCTGGCAATGTCGCCCAGGGCACGGCGCCCAACCTCGCCGCGCCGCCGGCCTCGGGACAGGCGCCGCCGCCGCCGCCGACCGCCGAGAGGCCGCACCGGCCATGAGCCGCCGGGCGGCAGCCTTCGCCCTCGGCATCGCGCTCCTCCTCCTCGCCGGCGGCCTCGCGGTCTGGTACCTGACCGGCCACGCCAAGCGGGTGCGCCGCATCGGGCCGCACCTGGTCGAGGTCGGCGGCGAGCGCGTCGCCCTCCTCGCCGACCTCTATTTCCCGGCCGACGGCGGCGGCCTGCGCCCCGAGCGCCGCGAGGTCGCCGTCAGCCGCGCCCCGCGCGACCAGGTCCGCCGGGTGGTCGAGGCGCTCCTCGCTGGCCCCACCGCCGCCGGCCTGGCGCGGCCCTTCCCCAAGGAGGTCACCCTCGGCAGCGTGCTCCTCAGCGACAACGGCGTCGCCTACGTCGACCTCCAGTGGGCGGGTCACGACCAGCCGCCCGCCGCCGGCTCGGACGCCGAGATGCAGATGGTCTACTCCGTCGTCGACTCGATCGCCCTCAACATCCAGACCGCGCCGCGCGTCGTGCTGCTGTGGAACGGCACCCAGCGGCAGACCTTCTCCGGCCACCTCGACACCAGCCAGCCGCTGGTGCCGATCCGCGACCTCGGCCGTTGACGGCGAGCCGCCGATGACCGACCCGGCCCCGATCGGGGTCTTCGACTCCGGCGTCGGCGGCCTCACCGTCGTCGCGGCGCTCCGCCGGCGGCTCCCCGACGAGTCGATCCTCTACCTCGGCGACACCGCGCGCCTCCCCTACGGCAGCAAGTCGCGCGACACCGTCGCCGGCTACACCAGGAAGAACGTCCGCTTCCTCCTCGACCGCGGCGTCAAGGCGGTGGTCATCGCCTGCAACACCGCCTCGGCCCTCGCCCTCGACGACCTCGACGTGCCGGTGCCCACCTGGGGGGTGATCGAGCCCGGCGCGCGGCGCGCCGCGGAGGTCTCCCGCGGCAGGGTGGGGGTGATCGCCACCGAGTCGACGGTGCGCTCGGAGGCCTACCCGCGCGCCCTCTCCCGCCTCGCCCCCGGCCTCACCGTGATCTCCCAGGCCTGCCCGCTCTTCGTGCCGCTGGTCGAGGAGGGCTGGCACGACGACCCGGTGACCGCCGAGGTCGCGGCGCGCTACCTGGCGCCGCTCCTCGCCGCCGAGATCGACACCCTGGTCCTCGGCTGCACCCACTACCCGCTCCTCCGCGCCGTCCTCGAGCGCGCCGCCCCCGGCGTCTCCCTCGTCGACTCGGCGGAGACCGTCGCCGAGCTGGTCGCCGGCGGCCTCGCCGAGCGCGGCCTGGCGGCGCCCGCCGGCGCCCGCGTCGACCACCGCCTCTCGGTGACCGACTCCGGCCCCACCTTCGAGCGCATCGCCGGCCGCATCCTCGGCGACCCCGCCCTGGCGCTCGAGTGGGTCGAGGTCACCTGACGGCGCGATTCCGGCCGCCGTTGCATTCGCCGCTACAATCGGCGCATGACGAACCCTCCCCTCACCCGCCCGCACGGGCGCGCCGCCGACGCGCTGCGCCCCATCCATATCGAGACCGGCGTCCTCAAGTTCGCCGAGGGCTCGGCGCTCATCGAGGTCGGCGACACTCGCGTCCTGGTGGCGGCGAGCGTCGACAACCGGGTGCCGCCGTTCCTCCGCGACAGCGGCCGCGGCTGGCTGACCGCCGAGTACGCCATGCTGCCGCGCGCCACCCACACGCGGAGCGCCCGCGAGGTGTCGCAGGGGCGACCCTCCGGCCGCACCTCCGAGATCCAGCGGCTGATCGGCCGCAGCCTGCGCGCCGCCTTCGACCTCACCCTGCTGCCCGATCGCACCATCACCCTCGACTGCGACGTGCTGCAGGCGGATGGCGGCACGCGGACCGCCGCCGTCACCGGCGCCTATGTCGCCGCCGCCCTGGCGCTCTCCCGTCTGCTGCTGACCGGCGACATCGCCAGCTGGCCGCTGACGGCGCAGATCGCCGCCATCTCGGTCGGCATCGTCAAGGGCACGCCGCTCCTCGACCTCGAGTACGTCGAGGACCAGGTCGCGCAGGTGGACATGAACGTCGTGGCGACCGCCGACGGCGCCCTCGTCGAGGTGCAGGGGACGGGGGAGAAGCGGAGCTTCCAGCGCAGCGAGATGGATGCCCTGCTGGATCTCGCCATGCTCGGCATCGGCCAGCTGGTGGCGGAGCAGAACCGCGTGCTGGCGCCGGCGCTCGCCGAGGTCGCCGAGGTGCTGGCGAAAGGCGGCAAGCGCCGTCAGGCGCCGCCTAAAAACGAAAAGGACCTCTGGGGAAAACCCTAGAGGCCCTTCTTCACGAACCGCGCCGGCCAGACTGCCCGGCGCCGCGAATCCGCTGCTACAGAACCACGCCGCGGATGCCCACCTCGACGACCGGCATCTTGGGGCTGTCGGTGTGGACCATGAGCTTGCCCTCGAACGGACCCTTGGCGATGTCCGGCTTGAGGGTGAGCTGAACGTTGTAGTTGCGGCCCGCTTCGACCGGCTTGAGCTCGGCGCCGACGCCCTTGACCGACGGGTCGACGCTCGTCAGGTTGATCGGCTCGGTGGCGAAGTTCTTGATGTTGAAGGTGAAGCGGCGCGGCTCCTTCAAGTCGACCTTGCCGAAGTCGGCGAGCGGCGGGGTCACCGCCAGGATCGGCCGCACGAAGCCGGAGATCGGGATGTCGACGATCTTCTGCTTCGGGTGATTGGTGTGGATGGCGACCGCGGAGACCAGCGGGCCGATCGGCGCATCGTCGTTCGACAGCGTCATCTCGACCCGCCACTGCTTGCCCTTGGAGTCGGGCACGCGCTCCTTCTCGGTCGCCTCGCGATAGGTGACCTTGAGCGCCGGGGTCGGCGAGTCGACGCTGGTGATGTCGAACGACTGGCCGTCGGTCGACCACAGGCTCTGGGTGATGATGCCCTTCTGCGACTCGCCGCGGACGACGAGGAAGCGCGCGTAGCCGGGCTTGACGGCGATGTACGGCGCCACCTTCGCCCGCACGGTGAGCTGGATCTGCGGGTTCTCCGGATCGTTGGTGAACACTGTCACGTACTTGGCGATGGGGCCGGTGAAGGTCGTGGTGTCGACCACCACGTGGACGGTGCCGGTCTTCCCCGGCGCGATCACCTTGTCGTAGCGCGCCACGGTGCAGCCGCAGGCCGGCATGACGTTGGTGATCTGCAGGTCCACGCTGCCCTCGTTCTTGAGGACGAAATCGTGGGCCGCGTTGTCGCCCTTGGCGACATCGCCGACGTCGCCGATGGGCTCGACCGCGACGGCCTTCGGTTTGCCCGCGGGCGCCTGCGCGATGAGCGCTCCGGCGACGATCAGGATGGAAGCGAGTGCCAGAATGGCAGTCGTCACGTGGCGTTTCATCGGCCTGACTCCTCTAGTGAAATCCGATTTCTTGGGCAACGCAGTTGAGGTCGACGCCGGGACTTGGCGCGCTGCCGGCCTCTCGAGGGCAATGCTACACTCGGCGCTCCCGATGAGAAAGACAGCCGCGCCGCAGGCCATCTACCTCATGGCGATCGGAGGGACCGGGATGGCGCCGCTCGCCTGCCTGCTGCAAGAGCAGGGCCACGCGGTGCGCGGCACCGACGGGCCGCTCTATCCGCCGATGAGCACGCTCCTCGAAGGCGCCGGCATCCATCCGACCATCGGTTACGACGCGGCCCATCTGGAGCCGCGGCCCGACCTCGTCGTCGTCGGCAACGCCATCCATCGCGACAACCCGGAAGCCGTGGCCGCCGAGCGCGCCGGCCTGCCGCTCGCCTCGATGCCGCAGGCGCTCGCCCGCTTCTTCCTCGCCGGCCGGCGGCCGCTCGTCGTCTCCGGCACCCACGGCAAGACGACGACGACGGCGATGGCCGCCTGGGTCTACCGCGCCTGCGGCGCCGACCCCGGCTATCTCATCGGCGGCGCGCCGCAGGGCCTGCCGGCGAGCTTCCACGACGGCGACGGCCCGCGCTTCGTGATCGAGGGCGACGAGTACAACGCCGCCTACTTCGACCGCGGCCCGAAGTTCCTCCACTACCAGCCGGAGACGCTCCTCCTCACCAGCGTCGAGCACGACCACGCCGACCTCTACGCCACTCCCGAGGCCCTCCGCGCCGCCTACGAGAAGCTCGTCGCGCTGCTGCCGGCGGACGGCCTCCTCGCCGCCTGCGGCGACACCGCCGAGGTGCGCGCCATCGCCCGCGGCGCCCGCTGCCCGGTCGTCCTCTACGGCCTCGCGGCGAGCAACGACCTCCGTCCGCTGGGGCCGATCGAGGCGACCCCCGCCGGCAGCCGCTTCCGCGTCCGCGATCTCCATTCCGTCGGCGACGCTGCTGCCGAGGTCGAGCTCGAGATCGCCCTCGCCGGCGAGCACAATGTCGTCAATGCGCTGGCGGTGTGGGCGGCGGCGCGGCGCGACGGGCTGCCCGCCGCCGCCGTCGCCGCGGCGCTCAAGAGCTTCGGCGGCGTCAAGCGGCGGCTGGAGGAGCTGCCAGCGGGTCGCGGCATCGCCGTCGTCGACGACTTCGCGCACCATCCGACGGCGGTCGAGAAGACCTTGGGCGCGCTGCGCCAGCGCTATCCCGGCCGCCGCCTGGTGGTGCTCTTCGAGCCGCGCAGCCTGACCGCCGGCCGCAGCATGTTCGACGCCGCCTACCGCACCGCCTTCCGCGGCGCCGACCGCGTGCTCTTCGCGCCGCTCTTCCACGCCGGCCGCTTGCGCGCCGACGAGGCGCTCGACGTCGCCGGCCTCGCCGCCGACCTGACCGCCGCCGGCGTCCCCGCCGAGGCGCTGCCGACGACCGGCGAGGTGTTCGCGCGGGCGCTCGCCGAGGCGCGGCCCGGCGACGTCCTGGCCACCATGTCCTCGGGCTCCTTCGACGGCATGCCGCACCGCCTCGCCGCCGCGCTGGCCGGTCCGTAGCAAGCGAAAAAGCCGGCGAGGACGCCGGCGCCTGTTCTGAAAAATGCCTCGTCGTCTCCGCAGCGGCCAACAGGATCCGAATCGGTGACGACGATCGACGGCACGACCGGTGGCGGCGGGCAGTCCCTGGGAGCGCCGGCGTCCTCGCCGGCTCAACTCCCAGCCGTCCACGTCTCTTCCTCCTCCTCCGCCGTCCGCGCGAGCTGCGTCTCCAGCACTCTCCGGCCGCTCCAGCCCGGCATCGCCAGGCTCTCGCGCACGACGGCCTCGGCCGCCGCCTGCGGCACCAGGCCGATCAGCTCGGTCTCGATCACCTCGGTGCCGTGCGCCGCGGCCTCGCGGCGGACCGCGGCGAGCGCCGTCCACATCGAGGTCCGCCGGTAGTCGACGAGGTTCATGCTGACCTGGGCGAGGCCGCGGCTGGGGAGGGCGACGCCGATGGCGCGGAGCGCCGGCAGGCCGCCGGCCGACTCGCGGAGCCGCCGCGCGATGGCGCGCGCCACCAGGACGTCGGCGGTCGCCAGGACGGCGTTGAAGGCGATCAAGAAGTCGCGGGCGCCGACGACCGTCACCCCGGCGGTGGGATGGACGCGAGCCGGCCCGAAGTCGGGCGCCCATTCGGGGAGGGCGAGCTTCTCGGCGAAGCGCTCGAAGCCGCCGCGGCGGATGTCGGCGAGCAGTTGCCGCTCGGGGCGGCGCGCCGCCCGCTCGTAGAGGTAGACGGGGAGCGCGAAGCGCGCGGCGAGCGCGGCGCCCAGGCGCTCGGCGGCCTCGACGGCAAGCTCCATGGTGGCGCCGACGAGCGGCACGAAGGGGGTGACGTCGACGGCGCCCACCCGCGGGTGGACGCCGCGATGCTCGCGCAGGTCGATCGTTTCGAGAGCCGTCTCGTAGAGCGCCAGAAGGCCGGCATGGAGCGCCGCCGGCTCGCCCGCCAGGGTGAGCACGGAGCGGTTGTGATCGGGGTCGGAGGAGGCGTCGAGCAGGCGGAGGCCGGCGGTGCGGGAGACGGCGCCGAGCAGCCGGGCGATCACCTCCGGCCGGCGGCCCTCGCTCACGTTGGGGACGCACTCGAGCTGCGGCACGGGCGGCAAAGTATAGCAATGCCGCGGGTTGTCCCCCCCGGACGACTTTGCTAGGATGACGCGCAATCGTTTCAATCCAGCATGTCCAGCCTCCGTTAGCGGCGCCTCGCCATGACTTATCCCGGAAATCCCGCGCTCTCCGCCGACGCGCAGCAGCGGCTCCTCGGCACCTTCGATCAGACCCTCGCGCTGGCCGAGAGCGGCAGCCGCCAGGAAGCCCTCCTCGGCTGCGACTTCGTGCTGCGCATGGATCCGCAGTTCGAGCCCGCCCGCCGTCTGCAGGACCGCCTGAAGTCGTCGGCCGGACCGGTGGCGATCGCCGATCTCAAGGCGCCGGCCGCCGCCCCGCCGCCGCCTGCGGCGCCGTTTCCGCCCTCTCACGCCGCGCCGGCGCCCGGCGACGTCGATTTCGGCGACATCCACGACTTGAGCCATCTCGCCGCCGAGCTGCCGGAGCTCGACGACCTCGGCGACGAGCTCCCCGAGCTGCCAGCCGTCGCCGCCGGCCCGGCGCACGACGCCGAGCTCCGCGCCCGCCTGGCCGACCTCCTCGCGGCGCGCCGCTTCCCGCAGCTGCTGGCGATCGTCGAGCGCGAGAGCGCCGCCGTGCTCGCCGATCCCGAGCTGGGGCACCTCGCCGAGGTGGCCCACCAGCGGATGGAGGCCGAGCCCTACGTCCACAAGTTCCTCGACAAGGTCCGCCAGGCGCTGGCAAACGGCGACGCCGCCGAGGCCGGCCGGCTGCTCGAGAAGGCGCGCTCGCTCGATCCCACTCATCCGGAAATCGCCGAGCTCGCCGCGCGATCGGCGGCGACCGCGGCACCGGCGCCCCCTGCCTCGCCGGCCGCCGCCGTCCCGCTGCCGGCGCCTCATGCCGGGGCATCGATCGCGCTCGGCGCGCCGGCGAGCTCGCCGAGCCAGCAGCAGGCGGCGATCGAGCCCGAGAGCGTCGGCTTCTCGCTCAGCGAGCGGGAGCTGCCGGAGGCTCTGCGCCCCGGCGTCTCGGCGGGCGCCGCCTTCGGCGGCGACTCGGAGAGCGAACGGCGCATCCGCCAGCTCCTCGACGAGGGCGATGCCGCGCTCGCCGGCGGCGATCCGCAGGCGGCGATCGACGCTTGGTCGCGGATCTTCCTCATCGACATCGACCACCAGGAGGCGGCGCGGCGGATCGAGGGGGCGCGCAAGGTCAAGGCGGAGAACGAGCGCCAGGTCGAGGAGATCTTCCACGACGGTCTCGCCCGCCTCGAGGCCGGCGACCTGCCGGCGGCGCGCCAGGCGTTCGAGCGCGTCGTCGCGCTACAGCCGAGCTACCTCGCGGCGCGCGAGTTCCTGCAGCAGCTCGACGCCGGCGAGGTGCCGATCGTGGCGCCGGCGCCGACGCGCGACCTGGGACCGGCGACCGGCGAGGGACCGGCGGCACTGCCGCTGCCGCACCTCGACGCCGTCCCCGGCGACCTCAAGGAAGAGATCCTGGTGCCGCCGGAGCCGGGCGCCTCGGCGCCGCGCGGCGAGCGCCGGGACCGCCGCGAGCGCAAGGACGCCGCCGAGGCGACCGCCGAGGGGCCAGCGGCCGGCCGGAAGAAGCGCGCCAGCCGCACCTTCGTCTACGTCGGCAGCGCCGTCCTCCTCCTCGTCCTCCTCGTCGCCGGCGCCGCCTACTGGAAGCGCGACGAGCTCTTCCCCAACTCGCGCGACGAAACCCTGACGGCGGCGCCGAAACCGAATCCGATCACCAAGGCGACCAACCTCCACAAGCAGGGCAAGGACGCCATCGCCGTCGCCCAGCTCAAGCGCCTGCCGCCCGCCGACCCGCACTATCAGGAGGCGCAGAAGCTGATCGCCGCCTGGAGCGCGCCGGCCGCCCCGGTGGTGGCGGTGCCGCCGCCGCTCGCCGCCGGCGTCAGCGCCCACCGCGCCCAGCTCCTCGCCGACGCGCGGCAGGCGAGCGCGGCGCATGACGACCTGACGGCGGTCGAGAAGTTCGACGAGGCCGGCAAGCTCGCCAAGCTCGAGGGCGCCGACGCCGACGACATGGCGCGCGCCCAGCACGAGCTCGAGCCGTTCGCGACCGAGCTCAACGCCTTCCGCCAGCACGAGTGGGAGTACGTGCTGCCGGCGCTCTGGCGGCTGCGCGAGAAGAACCCCGGCAACCGCGACCTCGATCGCCTGATCGTCGACTCGTACTACGACCTCGGCGTGCGCGACCTGCAGCGCGCCGACCCGACGCAGGCGCTCAGCCGATTCCAGGAGGCGTTGAAGATCGATCCCAACGACGCCGACCTCAAGCGCAACTCCCTCTTCGCGCAGACCTATCAGGAGCGTCCGCAGGACATGCTCTTCCGCATCTACGTCAAGTACCTCCCCATCCGCTGAGCGGCCGGACTGCCATGCGCCGCCGCTCGAGCCGCACCCCGGACGGAGAGGACCAGGAGCCGAGCCTCTTCGACCTCCCCCTCGACAGCTCCACAGACCGCTCCGATCCCTACGACGTCGACCTCGACGAGCCCGAGCTCCCCTTCGCGCCGCCGCCGCGAGCCGCCAAAACGCGTCAGGGCGATCCGCGGCCCAAGGCGGCTCCGCCGCCCGCCGCAGCGCCGCGCTCCCTCCCCCGGCCGGCGCCGGCCGAGCGGACCGCCGCCGAGCCGCCGCCCGCGCGCGACGCTGCAGCAGGAGCCGGCCGCAAGAGCCGCTTCCTCGCCGGCGGTGCCGACCTCCTGGTGCACGCCGCGATCGCCGTCGCCGCGGTCGCCGGCTGCCGCCTCCTCGACGCGCAGCCGACCGCCGCCGCCGACTGGCCGGCGCTCACCCTCTTCCTGCTGACTTTCTCGTTCCTCTACACCGTGCTGCCGCTCGCCTTCTGGGGGCAGACGCTGGGGATGGCCTGGGCCGGCCTCATCGCCCGCGGCCGCGACGGCGAGGCGCTCACCTTCGATCAGGCCGCCCGCCGCTGGCTGGGCGGCCTCTTCACCACCGCGACGCTGGGGATCCCGCTCCTCGCGACCGGCGCGCGGCGCTCGCTCTCCGACCGCGTCAGCGGTTCCGGTACGGGCTGGTCGAGCTGAGCGGCGGCTCCGCCGCGCCGGCGCCCTCCGACCCGCGGCGCCGCAGCCGCCACACCTGAATCGCCATCCACAGGTTCCCCGCCGCCGTCGCGAGCGCGAAGACGAAGAGCGGATCGAGGCTCGGCCACAGCGCCGCGAAGCCGCCCGCCTGGAAGATCAACCCGCACGTCCGCATCGGCGGGAAGGCGAGGCCGCCGAGCAGATAGAACGAGTGTCCGAGCACCAGCAGCCAGACGCCCGGCAGCGCCCACGCCACGTCCTGCCAGACCAGCAGCACGGAGAGCGCCAAGGCGACGAGCGAGAGGTTCCCCTGGATGCGGAGCGCCCAGGCGGCGAGCGGTGTTCGCGCCGACCGCGCGCCGGAGCCCGAGCGCGCTGGCGATCGAATGATCGCCGCCACCTCGACCGCCCCGCCCAAGAGGATGGCGACCGACCAGCTGACGAGCACCCCCGCCGGCCCGCCGATCGCCGCCGCCCGCGGTGTGACGAGAGCCGCCGCCGGCAGCACCGCGCTCCACGCCAGCCACGACCAGGGAGATCGGAGGTAAGGGCCGCTCGCCACCCGGAACCGCGCCCGCACCGGCTCCAGATCGTCCTCGACCTCCTCGCGGTCGGGGATCAGCGGGTCGTATTCCGAAGGCATGGGGGAATGGCAGCCTATCCCACCCCCTGAGGGCGATCGTGTTGCCCCGAGAACGCGGCGAGCGCAGAGGCCGCCGATAGCGGCAGGGTCCGGGCGGACATGCCCGGCGGCCGCCCTCCGCCTATCCCGCCACCCTGCGAGCCTCCCCCGACGGTCCACGGAGGTCGCGTCGTGCCCCGCGCAGTGACCGGCCGAGCTTCCGGCGCGCCGAGCTCGATCGTTTTCTAGAACTCGTCCCCGCGCCGGAAGCGCAGGGGACCCGAGGGAACGGAGCGGGGCACGACGCGACCGCCGGGCGAGCTCGCCCGATGCGAGCGCCTACCCCGCGATGCGGAGCTGGGCCCGCGCCCGCTCGACGGCGCGCTGTCTCGCGACGACGGCTTCTTCGTTGGGGGCGGGGGCCTCGCGGGCGGCGGCGAGGGCCTTCTCGGCGGCGGCGCGGTCGATGTCCTGGGGGCGCTTGGCCTGCTGGGTGAGGATGGTCAGGCGGTCGTCCGCCATCTGCGCGAAGCCGCCGTCGACGTAGAAGACCTGCTCGCCTTCCGGCGTCTCGGCGCGCAGCTTCCCCGTCCCCAGCTTGAAGAGGAGCGGCGCGCGGCCGTGGAGGATACCGACCTCGCCGTCCCAGGCCGGGAAGGCGACGAAGGTGGCATCGCTCTCGAGCACCGCGCGCTCGGGGGTGATGATGCTGAGATGGAAGAGGCCGCGCGCCATAACGCCTACTTGAGCGTCTCCGCCTTGGCCGCCGCTTCCTCGATGGCGCCGACGTACATGAACGCCTGGTCGGGGAGGGCGTCCCACTTGCCGTCGCAGAGCTCCTCGAACGAGCGGATGGTCTCGGCGAGCGGCGTGTAGTTGCCGGGGAAGCCGGTGAACTGCTCGGCGACGAAGAAGGCCTGGGAGAGGAAGCGCTCGATCTTCCGCGCCCGGCGGACGATCACCTTGTCCTCCTCCGAGAGCTCGTCGATACCGAGAATCGCAATGATGTCCTGCAGGTCGCGGTAGCGCTGGAGGATCTGCTGCACGCGGCGGGCGACCTTGTAGTGGCGCTCGCCGATGTACTCCGGCGCGATGATGCGGGAGGACGAGGCGAGCGGATCGACGGCCGGGTAGATGCCCTTCTCCGAGATGCCGCGCTCGAGGTTGACCGTCGAGTCGAGGTGGGTGAAGGCGGTCGCCGGCGCCGGGTCGGTGTAGTCGTCGGCCGGCACGTAGATCGCCTGGATCGAGGTGACGGCGCCGCGGGTCGTCGAGGTGATGCGCTCCTGCAGCTCGCCCATCTCGGTGCCCAGCGTCGGCTGGTAGCCGACCGCCGACGGCATGCGGCCGAGGAGCGCCGAGACCTCGGAGCCCGCCTGAGAGAAACGGAAGATGTTGTCGATGAAGAGCAGCGTGTCGACGCCGGTCTGGTCGCGGAAGTACTCGGCCATGGTGAGCGCCGAGAGGGCGACGCGGAGGCGGGCGCCGGGCGGCTCGTTCATCTGGCCGAAGACCATGACGGTCTGGTCGATGACGCGCTTGCCGGTGTCGCCGATCTGCGCCTCCTGCATCTCGAGCCACAGGTCGTTGCCCTCGCGGGTGCGCTCGCCGACGCCGGCGAAACACGAGTAGCCGCTGTGGAAGCGGGCGAGGCGAGCGATCAGCTCCTGGATGATGACCGTCTTGCCGACGCCGGCGCCGCCGAAGAGGCCGGCCTTGCCGCCGCGCACCAGCGGGCAGAGCAGGTCGACGACCTTGATGCCGGTCTCGAACATCTCGGTGCGCGAGGAGAGGTCCTCGAAGGGCGGCGGCTCGTGGTGGATCGGCCGCCGCTCCTTTGCGGTGACCGGCCCGAGGCCGTCGATCGGCTCGCCGACCAGGTTGAAGACGCGGCCGAGCGTCTCCTCGCCGACCGGCACGGTGACCGCGGCGCCGGTGTCGACGATGCGGGCGCCGCGCTCGAGGCCGTCGGTCGAGCCGAGCGCCACGGCGCGGACGGTGCCGCCGCCGAGGTGCTGGGCGACCTCGCACCAGAGCGTCTGCTTGCCGGCGACGTCGATGCGCAGAGCGTTGTAGATCGACGGCAGGTGGTCTTCGGCGAACTGCGCGTCGAGAGTGGAGCCGATGACCTGGATCACCTGGCCGGCGTGGGTGCTGTCGGTATTTTCCATGTTTGTCATGATGGCGATCTACCCGCTCGCAAAGTGTCGTGGCTCCCGAGGCTCGTCTACGAGAGGGCGTTCGCCCCGCCGACGATGTCCAGGAGCTCCATGGTGATCTGGGTTTGCCGCGCGCGGTTGTACTCCCGCGTCAGGGCCTTGATCATGTCGCCGGCCGCATCGGTCGCCGCCTTCATCGCCACCATGCGGGCGATCTGCTCGGAGACCGCGGCGTCGGTGAACGCCTGGAAGAGCCGCATGCGGACGACCGCCGGCAGCAGCTCGTCGAGGAGCTCCTTGGGGCCGGGGGAGAAGTCGTACTCGAGCTGCGTGCCCGGCTTGGCGTTCTTGGCGGCGTTCTCGGTCTTCTCTTCATCGCCGCCCGCCGCTGGCTGGGCGGGAGCCGCGTCGACCAGCGGCAGCAGCTGCACCACCGCCGGCTTCTGCTGGCCGGCGGAGAGGAAGCGCATGTAGGTGACGTGCGCCGAGGCGATCTCGCCGCGGGTGAAGCGGGCCATCAGGTCGTTGGCGATCGCCTCGACCTCCTCGAAGCGCGGCGGATCGGCGAGGTCGGTCCGCTGCTCCGCCATCTTGCGGTGGAGGAAGCGGAAGAAGGCGATCCCCTTCTTGCCGACCATCTGCACGTCGGTCTCGATGCCGCGCCCCTCCTGGCCCTCGAGATGGGCGATGGCGGCGCGCAGCACGTTCGAGTTGTAGCCGCCGGCGAGGCCGCGCTGGCTGGTGAGGACGACGAGAGCGGCGCGCGGCACCTCGTCGTGGGTGGCGAGGAGCGGATGGTCGAGCCCCGCCGCGGCACGCGAGATGTCGGCCACCAGCTCGGCGAGCTTCTCGGCGTAGGGCTTCGTCGCCACGGCGCGGTTGTACGCCGCCTGGAAGCGCGCCGTCGAGATGAGCTGCATCGTGCGCGTGATCTTGCGGATGCTGCGCACCGACTTGCGCCGTTTGACGAGAACCCTGCGATTCGCCACCTTCGTCTCCCTCTCTCTCGACGTCGCCTGCGCTACTTCGCGGCGGCCGCGGCGGTCGCGGCCGCCGGAGTCGCCGGCTTCGCCTCGTTGCGCTTCCACTGCGCCTTGAAGTCGGCGATGACCTTCTTGATGCGCTCGGCGAGAGCGTCCGAGATCTCGCCCTTCTCCGCCAGCTCGGAGTAGATCTCCGGGAAGGCGTCGCGGAAGTTGGCGAGCATCCCCGCCTCGAAGCGCGCCACCTGCGGCGCCGGCAGATCGTCGAGCAGGCCCTGGGTGCCGGCGTAGATCGACAGCACCTCGTCGGCGAAGGCGTAGGGCTGGTACTGCGGCTGCTTCAGCAGCTCGACCATGCGCTGGCCGCGGTCGAGCTGGCGCTGGCTCGCCGGATCGAGCTCGGTGCCGAGCTGGGCGAAAGCCTCGAGGTCGCGGAAGGAGGCGAGGTCGAGGCGCAGCGAGCCCGAGATCTTCTTCATCGCCTTGCGCTGGGCGTTGCCGCCGACGCGCGAGACGCTGATGCCGACGTTGATCGCCGGCCGCACGCCGGCGAAGAAGAGGTCGGGCTCGAGGTAGATCTGGCCGTCGGTGATCGAGATGACGTTGGTCGGGATGTAGGCCGAGACCTCGCCCTCGAGCGTCTCGATGATCGGCAGCGCGGTGAGCGAGCCGCCGCTGTTGGGGAAGCGGTGGACG
Organism: uncultured Acidobacteriota bacterium; assembly: GCA_963755825.1. Taxonomy (GTDB): domain Bacteria; phylum Acidobacteriota; class Thermoanaerobaculia; order Multivoradales; family UBA5704; genus DATBQN01. Next base: position 1,972,665 of record CAVWLA010000003.1, read on the forward strand.
CGGTACTTATCCGGTTCCGGCAGGGTGGCGCGGAAGGCCTCGGCCTTCTTCCTGCCGTGCGGCCGGTGATAGAGGCTGTTGACGTCGTCGGGGCGCACCTCGGCGGCGGCGGCGATCCCCTGCGGGTTCTTGACCACCAGCGAGCGGTCGGTGGCGTCGGCCGCCGTGTCCTTGGGCACCACGCCGTACTCCTCGCGCAGCTTGGCGCTGCGCTCCAGCAGGCGCGAGTGGAGATAGAAGACGTCGCCGGGATAGGCCTCGCGACCGGGCGGCCGGCGGAGCAGGAGCGACAGCTGGCGGTAGGCCTGCGCCTGCTTCGAGAGGTCGTCGTAGACGCAGAGCGTCGCCTTGCCGTTGTACATGAAGTATTCGGCCATGGCGGCGCCGGCGTAGGGGGCGACGTACTGGAGCGGCGACGGGTCGGCGGCCGAGGCCGAGATGACGATCGTGTAGTCCATGGCGCCGGCCTCGCGCAGGCGCTCGACGAGACCCGCGACCGTCGACTCCTTCTGGCCGATGGCGACGTAGACGCAGATCATGTCGCCGCCGCGCTGGTTCAGGATGGCGTCGATGGCGATGGCGGTCTTGCCGGTCTTGCGGTCGCCGATGATGAGCTCGCGCTGACCGCGGCCGATGGGGATCATGCTGTCGATCGCCTTGATGCCGGTCTGCAGCGGCTCGGTGACCGGCTGGCGCTCGGCGATGCCGGGGGCGGCCCATTCGAGCGGCCGGCGGTGCGGCGTCTCGATGACCCCCTTGCCGTCGAGCGGGCGGCCGAGCGGATCGACGACACGCCCGACGAGCGCCTCGCCGACCGGCACCGACAGCAGCTCGCCGCTGCGGCGCACCTGGTCGCCCTCCTTGATGCCCAGGTAGTCGCCGAGGATGACGACGCCCACCGAGCTCTCCTCGAGGTTGAACACCTGGCCGGCGGCGCCGTTGGCGAACTCCACCCGCTCTCCCGCCATGGCTCCGGAGAGCCCGTAGATCCGCGCGATGCCGTCCCCGACCTCGAGGACCTTGCCCACCTCGGCGAGGTCGACCTCGCTGCGGTACTGGCGGATCTCCTCCTCGATGACGGACGTGATCTCGTCGACTTTGAATTTCATAGCGCCCCTCTAGGATGCGACGTACCGGGAGCCACTCTGCACTTCCTGCGACGCGCGCCGGAGGAGGGTCCCGCTCAAGTCATGTAGACGTGTCCTGATGCTCGAATCGATGCGCTCGTCGGCGATGCGCACCACCATGCCGCCCAAGAGCGCCGGATCGACGCTCTCGACGAGCTCCGGGGTCTTGCCGGTGAAGCGTGCCGCCGCGGCGGCGAGCTGAGCGCGCAGCGCCTCCGTCAACGGCACCGCGCTGGTCGCGAAGACCTCGACGATGCCGCGGAGTTTCCGGTGCTCCTGGCGGTAGGCGGCGGCGATCGCCGGCAGCAGCGCCAGGCGGCCCTTGCGGTTGATCACCTGGATGGCGTCGACCAAGAGGTCGTTCGCGCGGCCGCGGAAGAGCTTCTCGAAGGTCTGCCTGCGGGCCTCCGACTCGACCAGCGGGCTCTCGAGGAAGGTGGCGAAGGCGGCGTCCCGGGTCGCCAGCTCGGCGAGGCCGTCGAGCTCGGCGCGCACGTCGTCGGCGACGCCCTTCTCCTCGGCGAGCGCCAAGAGCGCCTCGGCATACACCTGGGGGACGCCGCCCTGATGATCTTCTGCGCTCGCCATGTCGTCAGTGCGCCGTGCCGGGGTTTCCGGTCGAGCCGGTGGGCCGGGCGTTGCCGAGCTCTTCGATCGACTCGGCGACCAGGCGCTCGTGGTCGGCCGCGGTCAGCTCGCGGCCGATCAGGCGGCCAGCGATGTCGGTCGCCAGACGCGCCGAGGTCGAGTAGAGCTCCTTCAACGCCGTCTGCGTCGCGATCTCGATCTCGCGGCGGCTCCGCGCGGCGATCTTCTCGGACTCCTCGCGCGCCTCGTCGAGGATGCGCCGCTTGGTCGCCTCGGCGTCGCGCTTCCCCTCGTCGATCAGCGCCTGCGCCTCGGACTGCGCGCGGGCGAGCTTCTCCATGTACTCGGCGAGGCGGGCCTCGGCCTCCGTGCGCTCGCGCTTCGCCGCTTCGAGCGAGTCGCGGACGAAGGTTTCGCGCGACTGGAGGACGTTCAAGACCGGGCCCCAGGCGTACTTGCCGAGGATGAAGATGACGAGGCCGAAGATGACGAGCGCCCAGAGGGCGGTACCGACGTCGCCCGCGAACGGCGACACGTCGCCGCCGCCCTCGGCCTCGGCGGCGAGCGCCGGGAGGGCCGTCAGAACCATGGCGAAACCCGCGAGAAGTGGCAGCATCCGGCGCATCTTGATCTCCATCGTCTCCGTCTTCTTCGTTGCCGTCTTCGTCATTTCCATCGTTCTCGTTTCCAGCGTCTTCATCTCAGAAGGTCGATGCGGCGGGCTCCGGCGGCCGCGAGCGGTCGCCGGAGCCCGCGAGAGCTTCTAGCGGGCGGCGAGCAGCCCGACGACGACGGCGAACAGCGTGGCGCCCTCGATCATGGCGGCGGTGATGATCATCGCCGTGCTGATCTGGCCGGCGGCCTCCGGCTGGCGGGCCATCGACTCGACGGCGCTGCCGCCGATGCGGCCGATGCCGGCGGCGCCGCCCATGATGACCAGGCCGACGCCGATGGCGCCGCCGAGCTTGCGGGCGCCGTCGGTGGTGAGGAAGGTGGCATGCTCGGCCGCGGGCTGCGCGGCCTCGGTGCCGACGGCGGGCTGGGCGTGGGCCGGGGTCGCCGGCAGCAGCATGAGGAGCATGCCGGCGGCGATCATCACCAGGGCGGTCTGCGAAAACCTCTTGGAAAGCTTCTGGCTCATCGGTCGATCCTTTCGCTTCATCTGGCAGCCTGTGCGGGGCCGGCCGCCGCTGTTGCATTCGCCATCGCAGTCACGCCTCGTGGCCCGCGTGCCCCGCGCATGTCCGGGCATGGCGAAGTGTGTGATTCGGTCAGTCGAGCTTGAGGTACTTCTCCGCGAAGATCGGCTGGTGCTCCTCGTGGTGCTCGTCGTGGTGCAGGACCACCGAGGAGCCGAGGAACAGCGCCGTCAGGAAGGTGAAGATGAACGCCTGCAGGAAGGCGACGAAGATCTCGAGGAGGGTGATCGCGACGCTCCCGAGGACGACCGGGAAGGCGATGGCGAGACCGCCGCCGGCGCCCATCGAGCGCCACGCCCCGAGGATGAAGCCGAGCAGCACGGCGAGCAGGACGTGGCCGGCGATCATGTTGGCGAAGAGCCGGATGGCGAGGGCGAAGATGCGCGCGAGAAGGCCGATCAGCTCGACCGGGATCAAGAGCGGCGCGAGCCAGATCGGCCCCGGCGAGAAGTGGGCGAGGTACTTGGTGCCGCCGAGCCGCAGGCCGTTGACGACCATCATCGCCATCGTCATCAAGGCGAGGGTCGCGGTCACCCAGATGTTCCCCGTCGCCGTGCCGCCGACGTCGAAGTGCGCCAGGCGGGCGAGCGCCGGGATCGGCAGCAGGCCCAGCAGGTTGACCGTCAGGATGAAGAAGAAAGTGCTCCAGATGTACTTGACGAAGCGGTCGGTGTGCTCGCCGAGCGCCGGCTCGGCGACCTCGATCCGCAGGTACTGGCAGATCATCTCGAGCAGGTTGGCAAAGCCGGTCGGCACCAGGCGGCCGACCGGGTCGGCGCCCGCCCGGCGGCGCACCAGAAGCGGCAGGAAGAGGACGAGCAGCAGGCCCGCGGCGATCATCATGACGATGTGGTTCGACAGCAGGGTGACGACGCCGTTCGGGGTGAGGAATCCCCAGTCCGCAGGCCGCGTCACCAGCGGATGCTGGACGACGTGCTCGAGCGGGTTCTCTGCGGCGGCGAGCGCGGCTGCGACCATCATGTCTTCACGTCTCCCGACTCTTCGTCACCTAAACGACCGTTCCTAGAACCTCCCTGGGCGACCAGCGCGTAGCGCGTGTCGACGGCCAGGAGGACCATGTAGCTGATCGCGACCCAGACCAGGAGCGGCACCGTGGCGAACCAGCCAGAGAGCGCCGCCGGCAGAACCAGCGCGAGGGCCGCGGCGAACCGCAGGGCCATCGCGGCGAGCGGTGCCGTGGCGCTCTTGATCCCGCGTGCCGCGGCGAGCGCCACCGGGATGGCGCCGACCATCGAGCTCACGGCGCCGATCGCGCAGCCGGCGAGCATCGCCTTCAAGCCCGCCTCGCCCGCCAGCCGCCGCGTCGGCACGTAGCCGAGCGCGAGGGCCAGCGCCACCACACCGGCCAGCCACCCCAGGAACCGCAGATACCCTGCCGCGGCCCGCCGGCCTCCGCTCATTTCTCGCGGCCGCCGGAGCGGCCGTTGGTTGTCTTGGTGCTGCTGCCGGCGTCCCGCGAGGCGGCGATCGAGCTGCGAATCAGGTTGTACGTGCCGCCGACCAGCCCCAGCGCCAGCCCGATCAGGATTCCCCACGGGTAGGAGTGGTAGTGATGATCGAACCAGCTCCCCACCAGCGTGAAGCCCGCCACCGCCCCGGTGAGCTCGAAGCCTGCGCTCCAGGGGCTCACCCCACCCCTCCGATCCCTGCCCGGTTCAGCCATCGTGCTCGGTCGGGGTGGCGGAACGAGGCAGAGACATCCTCTCCGCGGTGGAAGCGCAGTCTAGCAAAGATCTCCGAGCTTGTTCAACCCACGAACAAGCTCGGAAACCGGCCGGCGGCAGACCGCGACACGGCCGTCACCGGAGCGTCGTGGAGGGCGCGCGGCGCTTGGCAGGGCCGTAGGGGCGGACCCCCGTGTCCGCCCGCGCTTCCGTGGCGTGGAATCCGAAGAATCGCGGTGAGCGCTCGCGGTGGGTCCGAGATCGTGCGGGCCGGTTTCCCCGCATCCGGGCGGGCACGGGGGCCCGCCCCTACGGCTCGGTTGTGCCCTTTAGTCGGGTCCAAAGGACTCCTCCTACCCGTAGCTCTCGCGATGAATCCGCTCGTCCGGCACGCCCAAGCCGGCCAACGCAGCGAGGACGGTCTCCATGAAGCGCGGCTTCGCCTCCTCGCCGCGCTCCTTGGCCGCCAGGCGATCGAAGCGGCCGATCGCCGGGCCGCAGGCGAAGACCTCGACGGCCGAGGGATCGTCGAGGTGCTCGCGGATGAGCTCCTCGGTCACCCGGCCGGGGCGGACGTGCGGGCCGTGCCGCTCGACGCCGCTCTCGCGGGAGAGGGCGTGGACGATCTTCACGCGGTCGGGGTGAGCCTTGGCGAGGTCGTCGAACTGCTGGCGGAAGATGATGTCGTCCCAGGTCTTGTTGCCGTAGATCAGGGTATGGCGGATCTTCATGTCGTTCGCCAAGCAGTGCTTGACGATCGAGAGGTTGGGGACGATCCCCGAGCCGGCGCAGATGTGGACCAGGTGGTCGGTGCGCGACTCGATGTCCGCCGGCAGCGTGTAGGGGCCGCCGAAGCCGGTCACCACCATGCGGGTGCCGGGCGCCGTCCGCCAGACGAGGAGGGGGGAGAGGAGGGGCGGATACTTGGTGAGCCCGGAGACGTAGAGCTCCTCCTTCACCGTCACCGCGAGCTGGCGCTCGTGCGGCGCCGAGCAGAGCGAGTAGGCGCGCGCCGGCTCGGTGCGGCCCTTCATGTCCTCGAAGTACTTGCAGAAGCGGTCGAGATCGGAGAACTGCTGCGGCCGGATGGTGAGGAAGTGGCCGGGCTGGTACTCGAGACGGTCGTTGCCGGTGAAGAAAACCAGGGTGACGGTGTCCGGAGCCTCGCGGACTACCTCGGCGACCATGACCTCCAGCTCCTTGATCCGCGGCCGCGGCGCGGTCTCGGGGTCGATCGAGCGCGAGGGCCCATGAGCGCCCGCCGAGTGGATCGCCATCGTCTCGCCTCCTGCGCCGGCTGGGGGATTGCGACGATCGAGCCCACCGCGCCGGCAGAGTCTACGCCCGGACCGCCGGCGAATTCTCCGCCGGCAGGGGGGCGGGCGGCGCCGCCGCCGCGGCCCACTCCACCCGCCACTCCACCCGGTAGACCGGCACCGGCTGTGCCTTGCCGCGGAGCGGCAGCGGCGCGAGAGCGGTGAGCGGCGGCGGCGTGGCGAGGGCCTGGCAGAGCGGCTCGGCGATGAGGATCTCGCCCGGCCCGGCCTCGGCGCAGAGGCGGGAGGCGACGTTGACGGCGTCGCCGATCACCGTGTACTCGAGGCGCCGGTCACTGCCGATGTTGCCGGCAAAGACCTCGCCCAGGTTGATGCCGATCCCCACCTCGAGCTGCCGCCGCCCCTCGCCCGCCCGCTTGGCGTTGCGCGCCTGGAGCGCGCGCTCCATGTCGATCGCGGCGCGGACGGCGCGGTCGGCGTCGTCCGCGTGGGCGAGCGGCGCCCCCCAGATCGCCATCATGGCGTCGCCCATGAACTTGTCGAGCGCGCCGCCGTGCTCGAAGACGACCTCGACCATCTCGCTGAAGTGCTCGTTCAAGAGGAGCGCGATCTCCTCCGGCGAGAGCTGCTCGGAGAGCGAGGTGAAGCCGCGGATGTCGGCGAAGAGCACCACCGCGCGCCGCTTGCTGCCGCCGAGGCCGATCTCGCCCGGATGAGCGGCGATCTCCTCGGCCAGCTCGGGGGCGAAATAGCGCTGGAAGTTCGACAGCACGAGCGCCTCGCGCCGCGCCCGCTCGACCAGCCGGCTGTTCTCGATCGCCACGGCGACGAGGGTCGCGAAGGACGACAGGAAGTCGAGATCCTCGTCGCTGAACGAGCGCGGCGAGTCGGTCACCGGCGATTGGTCAGGCGGGATCGTCGCCCCGGGAGAGAGATCGGCGGCGAGATCGGGGGCTCCGGGGGGGAGCGGCAGCGGCGAGCCGCCCTCGGTCTGCCGACTCTCCAGCCAGCTCTCCAGATAGATGAGGCCGAGGGCCTCGCCCTGCGGCGAGAGGAGCGGCGCGCACATGGCGCTCCCCAGCCGGCGGACCATGGCGCCGGCGGCGGAGCGGGTGTCGGCCTCGTCCATCTCGAGGAGCACCGCGGAGCGCTCGGTGAGCGCCTGATGGACGGTCGCCGGCGGCACCTCCCAGACGGCGTCCACTCCTTTGATCGGATCGGTGGTCGGATCGCCGGCCGACCCCGCCGCCGCGCGGCCGTCGGCCATGCGGCTCCGCGCGGCGCGCGGGACCGGCTTGCCGTCCTCGCCGACGAGGAGGATCGCGGCGCGGTCGACCGCCATCACCTGGAAGGTCAGGTCGACGACCTTGGCGAGCAGGTGGTCGATCTCCGGCTGTCCGGCGAGCGCCTTGGCGATGTCGAGGAGGAGGGTGAGGCGGCGCTCCTGCCGCTCCGCCGGCGACCTGCCGCGGATGCGCAGCAGCGACGTGCCGTCGGGGTCGGCGAGCTGGGCCGAGATGTCGGCCACCCAGGCGACCGGGACGCGGCGGAGGATGGTCGAGTCGAGGGCACCGGAGGAGGTCTCGACCGGCATGCCGCCCGCCGGCTCGCCGTCGTCGCGCAGGTCGAAGACCGAGCGGCCGAAGGCGAGCTGGTCGCCGGGCCGGGCGAGCGCGTCGGTCAGCCGCTCGCCGTTCAGGAACGTGCCGTTGGTCGAGCCGAGGTCGCGGACGTGGAGGGCGCCGCCGGCCAGCTCGAGCTCGGCGTGGCGGCGCGAGACGGTGGGATCGCGGACAGGGAGATCGCAGGCCACCGAGCGGCCGACGAGGAGCGAGCGCCGCGCCGGCAGCGTGACCGTCTGTGAGCCGATGGTGGCGACCAGCTTCAGTGCCAAGGGGACCCCGATTCCGACCCTATAACACTACGTTCGGCGCGGCCCGGGCGTCGCCGTTACCCGTCGCCGCCGCGAGCCCAGGCGGCCCGTCTGCCGCCGGGCCAGGCCGGCGAGCCGAGCGCGCCGGCGAATTGAACCTCGGCGCGGCGCTGTGCTACCCTCTTGCCGTTCTGGACGTGGCGCATTCGTCTAGGGGTCTAGGACGCTGGCCTCTCACGCCGGTAACACGGGTTCGAATCCCGTATGCGCTACCAAACCTAGCCGTTCCCCGGAGCCCCCTCTGAGCTGTTGAAGATCGGACACCTTCGCGGTGTTCGCAGCCCTCTCCCGGCGTAGCTGACGCGCCCGGCGCTCAGCGCCCCCCGTACTCCTCGTCGCTCACTTTCTCCAGCCACTCGACCGCCTTGCCGTCGAGCTGCTCCTGGATGGCGATGTGCGTCATGGCGGTGGTCGCGGTCGCGCCGTGCCAGTGCCTCTCGCCGGGGGCGAAGAGGACGACGTCCCCCGGCCGGATCTCTTCGATGCCGGCGCCTTCGCGCTGCACCCAGCCGCAGCCTTCGGTCACGATCAGCCGCTGGCCGAGGGGGTGAGTGTGCCAGGCGGTGCGCGCTCCCGGCTCGAAGGTGACGCGCGCGGAGGCCGCGCGGGCCGGCTCCTCTGCCTCGAAGAGCGGGTCGATCCGCACCGTACCGGTGAACCAGTCCGCCGGTCCTCTGGCGGATGGCCGCGATCCGATTCGCTTGATCTCCATTCTCTTTCTCCCTTCTCGGAATGCCCTTCAGACCGAGCGCTCGCCCGGCGCATGGAACGCGGCTACCTTCATCGTCCCACCATGTGCTGCAGGTGCTCGGGATAGCGCGCCCCTTGCACCGTGATCGCGGCTGCCGCGTCCTCGATCTCGCGCAGGTCGGCAGGGGTGAGCTCGAGGTCGGCGGCGCCGACGTTCTCCTCCAGGCGGTGGAGCTTGGTGGTGCCGGGGATGGGAACGATCCACGGCTCGCGGCTGAGCAGCCAGGCGAGCGCCACCTGCGCCGGCGTGGCGCTCTTCTGCTTCGCGATGCGGGCGAGGAGATCGACGACGGCCTGGTTCGCCTTGCGGTTCTCCGCCGTGAAGCGGGGGACGATGTTGCGGAAGTCGGAGCTGTCGAAGGTCGTCGTTTCGTCGATCTTGCCGGTCAAGAAGCCCTTGCCGAGGGGGCTGAAGGGCACGAAGCCGATGCCGAGCTCGGCCAGGGTGGGGAGGATCTCCTTCTCGGGCTCCCGCCACCAGAGCGAGTACTCGCTCTGCAGCGCGGTGACCGGCTGCACCGCGTGGGCGCGCCGGATCGTCCCCACCCCCGCCTCGGAGAGGCCGAAGTGCCGGACCTTGCCCTCGCGGATGAGGTCGCCGACCGTTCCGGCCACGTCCTCGATCGGCACCTCCGGGTCGACGCGGTGCTGGTAGAAGAGATCGATGTGATCCGTTTGCAAGCGCTGGAGCGAGGCCTCGGCGACCTCGCGGATGTGCGCCGGCCGGCTGTCCGTGCCCTTCGCCACCTCTCCCTCTTTGAAACCGAACTTGGTGGCGATCACCACCCGGTCGCGGAAAGGCGCCAGCGCCTCGCCGACCACCTCCTCGTTGAGGAACGGGCCGTAGGCCTCGGCGGTGTCGAAGAAGGTGACCCCGCGCTCGACGGCGGCGCGGATCAACCGGATGGCCTCCTGCCTCTCGATCGCCGGCCCGAGCCCGAAGCTCAGCCCCATGCAGCCCAGGCCGATCGCCGAGACCTCCAGACCGCTCGTTCCCAGTGCTCTCTTGTTCATGGTCGTCTCCATCCTGCAGGTTCACTGCCGTTGTGCGTGTCGTCGGCTTGATGACACTGCGCTTGCGTTGTACGATCGTCCAGGCGTGGCGAGCCCTCGATGAGGCTCGAACGCGACGACATGAGCGAGATTAGCTTGAGATCGGGAGGGAGCGGTTGGACGATCGTCGATCGTTCTTGGACGATAGTCTAACGCTCTCTCCATTCGGCTCCAGGGCGATTGCTCGACGGCGAGGTGGACAGGTGATCGACGAAAACGAGGAAGAACGGCTCGCCCTTCGCCTGCGGGCGGATCAGGCGGAGCTCGCCGAGCGGATCGCTCGCCGGCTGCCGCAGGACGGCAAGAGCGAGGTCCAGCCCGGTCTCCATCTCAACCGGATGGCGTCGACGGGCACGGCGGTCTATGCCCTCATGGAGCCCTGTCTCTGCCTCGTCGCCCAGGGGAGCAAGGAGATCCTCGTCGGCGACGAGTGCTTCCGCTACGACCCGGCCCGCTATCTGATCGCCACCATGCAGCTGCCGGCGGTCGGCCGCGTCGTCGACGCCTCTCCGGAGCGCCCCTACTTGAGCCTGCGGCTCGTCCTCGACCCGGCGATCGTCGCCTCCGTCATGGTGGAGTCAGACCCGGGCGCCGCGCGCGGCGACGGCGGCGGCGTCCGCGCCGTCGACGTCAGCCCGCTCGACGCTCCACTCCTCGACGCGACGCTCCGCCTCGTGCGGCTGGCCGAGAGGCCGGAGGACTACCGCGCGCTGGCGCCGCTCATCGTGCGGGAGATCATCTACCGGCTGCTCAAGGGCGAGCAGGGCTCGCGCCTGCGCCACCTCACCCACTTCGGCGGCCAGGGCCATCGCATGGCCCGCGCCGTCGAGGTGCTGCGCCGGCGATTCGACGAGCCGCTGCGCATCGAGGATCTCGCCGGGCAGCTGAACATGAGCGTCTCGGGGTTCCATGCCCACTTCAAGGCCGCGACGACGATGACGCCGCTGCAGTTTCAGAAGGAGCTGCGGCTGCAGGAAGCCCGGCGGCTGATGCTCGACGAGGACAAGGGCGCCGCCGAAGCCGGCTTCCAGGTCGGCTACGACGACGCCTCGCACTTCAGCCGCGACTACCGGCGGCACTTCGGCGAGCCGCCGCTCCGCGACGTCCAGCGGCTGCGAGAGTCCCCGGCAGCCGCCCCCTGAGAATCGTCACCAGGCCTCCCCATCACTAGATCACCCGCGCCACCGCCGGGATGCGGCGGAGCGCCGCGGTCGCGGCCCAGGAGAGGGCGATCGTGCCGAGGGTGACGAGCACCCCCTTGGCGAGGCCGGAGAGCGGCGCTCCGAGGAGCGCGAGCTGCAGCCAGGCGGCGAAGGCGTAGTGGATGAGATACATCCCATAGGCGTTGGCGCGCAGGCTGTCGAGCGGGAGCGTGCGCCGGTTGGCGAAGCGCTCGGAGAGCGCCAGGCAGGCGAAGGACGAGGCGGCGGCGGAGAGGGCGAAGGCACATCCCCAGAGGACGCCCCAGGCGCGCGGCGAGGCGTGCGGGGCGAGGGAGAGGACGGTCGCGACGATGAGGACGACGAAGGCGGCGAGCGCCGCGAGCGGCCAGCCCAGCCAGCGGCGCGCCAGTGCGCCGGCGGTGAAGAGGCCGCGGTCGAGGCCGGCGGCGCCGGCGGCGAGGCCGGCCAGGAAGTAGACGGCGTAGAAGAGGATGCGGCTGGTCTGCACGAAGAAGGGGCCGAAGCTCGCCCACTGGATGGGGCCGAAGGTGAGGAGGAGCGGCAGGTAGGCGGCGGCGGAGAGGGCGGCGAGGGCGCCGAAGAAGGCGAGCGGCCGCCGGCCCGCCGCCGCGCGGCCGAGCGCCGCGATCCAGCCCGGACGGGCGGCGAAGGCGAGCGCCGCCAGGCCGTCGAAGGCGAGGAGCACCCAGAGGAACCAGGCCGGGCCGGCCGGCCAGCTGCGGAGGGCGAGCCACTGCCGCGCGAAGCCGGCGACGCCCCCGTGGGCCCCCGTCCCGAGGTAGGCCGGGTAGTAGGCGAGCGGAGCCACCAGCGCCGCCACGGCGAGGAAGGGGATGCCGAGGCGCCGGGCGCGGCCGCGGAAGAACCCGGCGCTCCCCCGGCTCTCCAGACCGCGCCAGACGAAGAGCCCGGAGAGCAGGAACATGAGGGCCATGAAGAAGGTGTCGTTCCACCCCACGAAGAGGCGGAAGCCGGACCACCGCGCCGGGTCGACGACCGGGAACGCCTGCCACCAGCGCGGCTGGGCGACGAGCGAGGCGGCGGCGGGCGGCGCGTCGGGGTGGTAGGCGAGGACGGCGTGGTGGGCGAGGACGAGGAGAGTGACGAAGGCCCGCAGGTTGCCGACGGCCGCGACGTCGCGAAGGTCGCGGGCGCCGGGCGCCTCCTGCGGCGCGGAGTGGAGAGCCGGCTCCTGGGTCTTCGGCGCTGACTCGGAGAGATCCGGCTCGGGGACGACGGCGGCGGCGGTGCTGCCAAAGGCGCGAGGGCTCATGGGAGGTCTCCTTGATCTCTGACCTGGTGCTTCTGAGGAGAGCCTCTCCCGCTCCGCCGAGGGGAGGGAGAGGAAGTTGACCAAGCGGCCGCGCCGGTGGACGAACCGGCCCGGGTGTTCGATCGACAGCGGGCCGACAGCGGTTAGAAGGGATTGGCGGCGAGCGCGGCGAGCCGCTCGCGATAGGTGCGGCCGGAGCGCAGGCGGGCGCCGCCCTCGAGGGTGATCGCGTACTCGCCGTGGGCGAGCGGCGCCAGCTCGCGGATGCGCGAGACGTTGACGATCGCCGAGCGATGGACGCGCAGGAAGACCTCGGGGTCGAGCGACCGCTCGATCGTCGCCAGAGGCGCCTGCAGGAGGTGGCCCGAGCGCCCGGCGTGGAGCTTGACGTAGTTCTCCGCCGCCTCGATCCAGTCGACGTCCGCGACGTCGACGAAGAGCGTCTTGCCCTCGGCGCGGACGGCCAGGCGCTTGAGGTACTGGCGCGGCTGGGCGATGGTCTCGAGGAGGTAGAGGATCTGCTTGCTCGCCTCCTCCGCCGGCCGCTCGCGGAGGCGCTCCTTCGCCCGCGCCAGCGCCAGGGCGAAGCGCTCGCCGGTCACCGGTTTCAACAGGTAGTCGAGGGCGCTGATCTCGAAGGCTTGCAGGGCGTAGCGGTCGTGGGCGGTGACGAAGACGACCGCCGGCATGCGCTCGGGGCCCACCGCCCGCACGACGCCGAAGCCGTCCATCTCCGGCATCTGCACGTCGAGGAAGACGAGGTCGGGCCGGCCGTCGCGGATGGCGGCGACCGCGGCGGCGCCGTCCTTCGCCTCGTGGATCGAGCCGATCTCGGGGTCGGCCTCGAGGAGGATGCGGAGCCCCTCGCGGGCGAGCGGCTCGTCGTCGACGAGGAGGACGGTCAGGAGCACAGCTCGATCGCCTCCGTCGCCGCGATCTCCGGCGCCAGGCGGAAGGGGACGGCGATCCGCGCCACCGCGCCGCCCTGCGGGCCGCTCTCGAGCGAGAGGCTCGCCGCGTCGCCGTAGAGCTGCCGCAGGCGCGCCCGCGTGTTGGCGAGGCCGATGCCGCCGGCACCGTCGCTGCCGTCGCTGGCCGCGGGGCCGGGGCCGTCGTCGCTCACCTCGATCTCCAGCCGGCCGCCGGCGCGCCCGGCGCGGATCTCGATCCGCCCCGCCGCCGCCCGCCGCCCGATGCCGTGGCGGACGGCGTTCTCGACGATCGGCTGCAGGCCGAGATGGGGGAAGGCGGCGTCGAGCACCGCCGGGTCGGCGTCGATCGCGACCTTGAGCCGGTCCTGGAAGCGCACCTGCTCGATCGCCAGGTAGAGCGCGATGAGGTCGAGCTCGCGGCGCAGAGGCACCTCCTGCGCCGCGGCGTCGTCGAGGACGCTCCTCAGGAGGTCGCCCAGCCGCGCCAGCATCTCCTCCGCCTGCGCCGAGCGCCCCTGGCGCACCAGCACCATGATGGCGTTGAGCGTATTGAACAGGAAGTGCGGCTGGAGCTGGCTCTTGAGGCCGGAGAGCCGCGCCTCGACGAGCTGCCCGCGGAGCTCGGCGGCGTGGAGCTCGAGCCGCAGGGCCTCCCGCTGGCGCTCCTCGTAGCGGCGGTAGGTGCGCACCGCGAGCTGGGCGCCGAGGATCAGCCAGTAGCTGGTGACGTTGGGGTGGAAGCCGAGGACGAAGAGGACGAAGAGGGCGACGCCGAAGGTGTGCGGCTTGATCGCCGGCAGGATCGGCAGGCGGGAGAGGATGGCGGCCTCGACGACGAGATGGACGATCGAGAGGACGACGCTCGCCGCGAGGTGGAGCGCCGTGCGGCGGAGCCAGAACCGCCGCTCGAGCGGAAACCGCGCCCCCAGCCAGAGGACGACGGGGGTGAGGAGAGCATAGAGGTAGACGCCGATCAGCCAGGAGACGAGGAAGTGCCACCAGGGCGTCGGATCTCCCCACAGCACCTTGCGGGTGAGGTCCTGGGTGAGAAAGAAGAGCCCGGCGACCGTCCAGACGAGGAAGATCAGCAGGCCGTTGCGCAATCGGCTTCGGGCGGAGCCGCTCATGGTCGACTAGGGTACTTCCGCGGCGCGCGGAGCGGTAGGCCCCCGCCGGCGGCGAGAATCGAATCGAGAGGCCGCCGATTCGATCGGCCGGCGGAAAATCGATTTCGTAGCCCGCCGATTCAATTGGCCGGCGGAAAATCAATTTCGTAGCCCGCCGATTCAATCGGCCGCAGTCCAATCGATTCCGTAGCCCGCCGATTCGATCGGCGCGGGAAGAATCGATCTCTTCCGCTACGGATTCAATCGGCCGGACAGGAAATGGATCGGCGCCCCGCCGATTCGACGCGGGCCGCGGGACCCGAGCCCGTTCGCCGCCGATCGCTCTTTCCGCGCAGGATCTCGCGGCGAATTCTCCGCCCGCGTCCGTCTCTCCAGAAAGTCGATCCGCCGCCGCCGAACACGGCGCGGAGGATCGCCGTGTCTCGCGATCGAGAGGAGATGCTCGGCGGGGCCGCGAGATTGGCCCCGCGGGCTCGATTCACATAGGATCTGCGAAACAAACATCTTTCTGCGAATTGGCGGCCTCTCGCGGCTGCCCAAGAGGAGATCCGCGTGGCCGACGAACCCAAGCCGTCGACGTTCACCGTCAAGCCGCCGATGGCCTATCCGCCCGCGGCCGAGCCGGCGAAACCCGCGGTGCCGGAGGCCGGGGAGCGGCGGCGCGCGCTCACCAGCTTCGCCGCGGAGGTCGAGGAGACGGCGGAGGTCGCGCCGAGAGCGCCGGCACCGGCCGCGGAGGAGAGAGCGCTCGTCGCCGTGCCGGCGCCGGCCAAGCTCGCCATCCTCACCATCCACGGCATGGGCGAGCAGCTCCCGTTCGAGACCCTCGACGCCGTCAACCAGGCGCTGCGGTCGGCGGAGGCGCGGGCGCGCGGGATCCCGCTCAGCGCTCTGGCGAAGCCCGTCGTGCAGGAGGTCGAGATCGGCGGCGACATCTACCGGCGGGTCGAGCTGCAGGTGCAGAAGCCCGCCGGCGGCGGCCCGCGCGAGGTCCATCTCTACGAGGCGTACTGGGCACCGCTCACCGAGGGGAAGGTGACGCTCGTCGAGGTCATCTCCTTCCTCCTCGGCGCCGGGGTCAACGGCCTCAGCAACTGCATCCGGCCGTTCTCGCGGGTGATCTTCGGCAAGCGGGTGCAGTTCCCGGCCGCCTGGCGGAGCCTCATCTGGCTCCTCCTCACCGAGATCCTGCTCCTCTCACTGATCGTCTTGAACGGCACCATCACCGCCGTCGCCGCCGCCCGCGCCTCGCTCGGCGGCACGGCGTGGCTCACCCACGGCCTGCTCACCTCGCTCACCGCCGCCGCCGGCGTCTTCTGCCTCGCCGGGGTCGGCTTCGGCGCCGCGCTCTTCCTCTCGCTGCTGGGCAAGGGGCTGTCGGGGATCGACGGCCGGCCGTGGAAGCTCACCCGCTTCCGCCAGCTCGTCCTCTGGGTGCTCTCCGCGAAGACCGCGGCGGTCACCATCTGGGTCGCCTTCGCGATGGCGATCCTCCTGCGACCCGTCGGCAGCTGGCGGATCGCGGCACTCTCCGATCCCTCCTTCCGCGGCCGCGACGACCTCGCCGTCGCGGTCTCCGCCGCCTGCCTCCTCAACGTGCTCGCGAGCCTCGCCGGCTGGGCCGTCCGCCGCAGCGCCGGGCACGAGTCCGCGGAGGGCCGCCAGGCCGCCGTGCGCACCGCCCTCGCCGTGCTCTTCTACGCCTCGCTCGCCGTCACCCTCGCGGCCGGCTGGATGGCCTTCGCGATCCTCCTCCGCCAGCCGACGCCCTGGCCGGCGCTGCTCGCCCCCTTCCGCTGGGCCGAGCGCGGCTGGCTCCTCTGGGTGTGGGCGCTCCTCGCCGGCCTCGCCTGGGAGGTGCGCCAGCTCCTCATCCAGTACGCGGGCGACGTCGCCGCCTACGTCACCTCCTACCGGCTCGACCGCTTCGACGAGGTCCGCGACGCCATCAAGGCCGTCGCCGCCAAGGCGGCGCGAGCGATCTACACCGCGCCGCCCGCGGCTTCGGGTGGTGGGGGCGCCGGCGTCGGCCACGAGTACGACCGTGTCATCTTCGTCGCCCACTCGCTGGGCTCCGTCGTCGCCTACGACACGCTCAACGAGCTGCTCAACGAGGACGCCATCCACGGCGGCAGGCTCGCCGTCGCGGCGCGCACCAAGCTCCTCCTCACCTTCGGCTCGCCGCTCGACAAGACCGCCTTCCTCTTCGCCAGCCAGGGGAGCCGCACCTCCGAGACCCGCGAAGCCCTGGCGGCCGTCGTCCAGCCGCTCATCCAGACGGCGCGGCCCTTCCCCTGGGTCAACGTCTACTCGCCCAACGACATCATCAGCGGCTACCTCGACTTCTACGACAACCCCGGCACCGCCGCCGCCGACTGCGTCCAGAACAAGAGAGACCCCGACGCCACCATCCCGCTCGTAGCGCACACGGAGTACTGGCACAACGCGCTGGTCTGGGACGAGCTGTACGGGGCGATCTGAAGGGGGGAGGGGGGCGGCGCGCGCTGATTGTCGGCTGAAGGCGCCGACGGGGCGAAGGAAATCGGCTCTTTTTCTGTCAGTGCTTCGACAGGCGATTGCGCGCGCTGGCCCGGCCGCAAGCGGCCGGGCTTCTCGTCACAGGAAAGCTGGTGCGCCTAGTTGCAGTCGGGGATGGGAATGCAGGAGTCGCCGGTGCCGCAGGTCGACGGGCGCTGGCCGAGGGTGCAGGTCAGCTGCTGGCAGAATCCGTGAGGACCCCTGTGGCAGGTGGCGGGATTGCAGGAGGAGGCGCAGACGCCAAGGCCGGCCGCCGGGAGAGGAGAAGGCGTCTGGAAGATCGCCGCGAGGCTCGTCGCGGAGGCGGCCGGGGCCGGGCAGCTCGCGCCGGCCTGCGGCAGCTCGCCGGCGTGGAGGGCGAGGGGAGCGATGAGGGCGACGGCGAGGGCGAGAAAGAGGGCGCTCAGTTGGTACGGACTGCGCATGGTGTGAGAATCTCCTCACTGGTCGAGGTTGCTGGTTTCGCGTTGCGACGGAACGACCCGTCACTGCGAAGGACTGGCGAGAGATGCCTCTTGTCCGCGGGCAGGAGGTCAGCTCTACAAGTGGGTGCGCAAAGTGAGCGATTCCTTTCTGCCTTGAGTCGAATGCTGGGCTGACCCGCGCCGCTCGCTTGCCGGCGGCGCTCGGAGGACGACCGATGTCCGACCTGATCCAGGATCTCCGCTTCGGCCTCCGGCTCCTCCTCGCGCGGCCGGCGTTCACCGCCATCGCCGTCCTCTCGCTCGCCCTGGGGATCGGCGCCAATACGACCATCTTCAGCCTCGTCGACGCGCTCCTCCTGCGCACGCTGCCGGTCGACCACGCGGAGCGGCTGGTCACCATCTACACCGTCGACGAGAAGAACCCCGGCCTCTCGCCGTCGTCGCACCTCAACTGGCGCGACCTGGCGGGCGGCAGCCGGTCGTTCGCCGGCGTCCTCGGTTACGACTGGGTGCAGATGAGCGTCGCGGCCGGCGGCGGCGAGCCGCAGGCCGCGTTCGGCCAGCTGGTCTCCGGCAACTACTTCGACGTCCTCGGCGTGCGCGCGGCGCGCGGCCGCACCTTCGCGCCGGAGGAGGATGCCCGCGGCGCCGGCCAGCCGGTCGCCGTCGTCTCCGACCGCTTCTGGCGCACGCGGCTGGGCGCCGACCCGCGCGCGCTCGGCGCCGCCATCCTCGTCAACCGCCATCCGGTGACCGTCGTCGGCGTCACGCCGCCGGAGTTCCGCGGCACCGACACCGGCTTCGTCCCCGAGCTGTGGCTGCCGATGGCGCTCCACCGCACCGTCCGCCCCAACCCCGACCTCGACTGGTACGAGACCCGCCGCGGCCTCCTCGTCTTCGCCATCGGCCGCCTGAAGCCCGGCGTCAGCCTCGCCGCCGCCCGCGCCGAGGCGGCGGCGCTGTCGCAGCGCCTCCAGCGCGAGTTTCCGGACGACGACCGCGGCCGCAGCTTCAAGCTGGTGCCGCTCTCCCAGGCGAACATCCCCTTCGGCTTGCGCGACGGCGCGGTGGCGATCTCGGCGCTGCTGGCGACAGTCGTCGGCCTCATCCTCCTCGTCGCCTGCGCCAACGTGGCGAACCTCCTCCTGGCGCGCGCCGCGACGCGGCGGCGGGAGATCGCCATCCGCCTCTCGATCGGCGCCGGGCGCGGACGCCTCGTCCGCCAGCTGCTGACCGAGAGCGTCCTCCTCGCCCTCCTCGGCGGCGCCGGCGGCCTCCTCCTCGCCGCCTGGGCGATCCGCGGCCTCGGCGCGCTGGTCGCCTCGGTGCCCTTCGGCATCGCCACCAACCTCGACCTGCGGCTCGACCCGCGGACGCTCCTCGTCACCCTCGCCCTGGCGCTCGCCACCGGCCTCGTGTTCGGCCTCGCGCCGGCGCTCCAGGCGTCGCGGCCGGAGCTGGTCACCGCGCTCAAGAGCCAGGCGCCGCCGCCCGCCGCCGCCGGCCGCACCCTCTCCGGCCGCAACCTCCTCGTCGCGGCGCAGGTCGCCTTCTCGCTCGTCGCCCTCATCGCCGCCGGCCTCTTCCTGCGCAGCCTCTCCGCCGCGCAGGCGACCGACCCCGGCTTCGAGACGCGGCGGCTGCTGACGATGAATTTCGATCTCGAGCTCGGCGGCTACGACCCGGCTCGCGGCGAGGTCTTCCTGCGCCAGATGCTCGAGCGGGTGACGGCGGTCCCCGGCGTCCTCGAGGCGACGGTGGCGCAGGCCGGTCCGCTGCAGGGGAGCTTCGCGCGCTCGGTCTTCCTCGAGGGGCAGGACGCGACGAAGAACGGCACCCTCATCCAGGTCAACGGCGTCGGCCCGCGCTACTTCGCGACGGTCGGCGTGCCGCTCGTCCGCGGCCGCGGCTTCACCGCCGCCGACCGCGCCGGCGCGCCGCCGGTCGTCGTCGTCAACCAGACGATGGCGGCGAAGCTGTGGCCCGGCCAGGAGCCGATCGGCAAACGCTTCCGCTTCTTCGGCGACAAGTACCTCGTCGAGGTCGTGGGGGTGGCGAAGGACGTCAAGTACAACTCGCTGGGCGAGAATCCGCAGCCCTACATCTACTTCTCGCTGCCGCAGCGCTGGGGCGGCGCCCTCACCCTCCTGGCGCGGACCGCCGGCGACCCGGCGGCGGCGCTCCCCGCCGTCGAGCGCCAGGTGCGCACGATGGACAAGGACCTCTCCGTCACCAACGTGGCGACCGTCTCGCGGGCGCTCGCCAACGGCCTCTGGGCGCCGCGCGCCGGCGCCGCGCTCCTCGCCGTCTTCGGCCTCCTGGCGCTCGCCCTCGCGGCGGTGGGGATCTACGGCGTCACCTCCTTCGCGGTGTCGCGGCGGGCGCGGGAGATCGGCATCCGCATGGCGCTCGGGGCGCGGCGCGGCACGGTGCTCGGGATGGTGCTCGGCCAGGGGATGGTGGTGATCGCGGCCGGCCTCGCCATCGGCCTCCTCGTCGCCGCCGTGGTCACCCGCCTCGCCGCCAATCTCCTCTACGGCGTCAGCCCGACCGATCCGCTGGCCTTCGGCGTCACCTCGCTCCTCCTCGCCGCGGTCGCCCTCGCCGCCAACCTCGTCCCCGCTCGCCGCGCCACCGCGGTCGATCCGTTGACGGCGCTGCGCCAGGAGTAACCATGCTCCGCGGCATGCTGCGCCACCACCCCCGCCTGCGCGGCAACCGCCGCTACTACCGCAACCTCGAGCGGCGGGCGAAGCGCTTCCGCCTCGAGCTCTCGCCGAGCGATTGGTACGACCTCTGGCACGAGCACGCGGATTCGCGGGGCCTGGGGAGGAGCAACCGGTCGGCGCGAGCCCGCCGCAGCCATCTCCTCGCTCTCCGCACGATGTTCGAGCGCGCCCTCGCGCAGACCGCGGACTACGATCTGCCGCATCAGCTCTGGCTCGACCTCTGCCTGCAGGACGGCGGCCGCGACGCGCTCTACTTCCACACCCCGAATCCCAACCTGCGTGGCGAGTTCCCCAACCGCTACGCCAGCCTCTTCACCTGGGACGAGCCGCTGCCGCCGATCTTCTCGCTCTTCGATCGGCCGGAGATCTGGCAGGTCGGCCGCTTCGAGTCGCCCGCGGAGCGCCTCACCTATTACGCCATCCGGAGGCGCGGCGCCCGCTGGTGACGGCGGCGGCGATCGTCTAGCCCAAGAGAAGCCGTTGCCAGAGAGCGCCTGCCCTCTCGGGCAGGCGGCCGATCTCTCGCTCGACCGCCACCTGCTGGAGCAGGCTCAACCGATGATCTCGGTCATGCACCGGGAGGGGAATCGACCGGCCTGTCGGCGGCGCCGGAGAACGCGGAGCGCCTCCTCCCGATCCAACCCTTGGGCCTGCCGGAAGATCTCGAGATCCCGTTCTCCGAGCCGCAAGGCGAGCTCGATACGCTCCTCGGGCGACGTCTTGAGAACCGTCTCCCTGTCCATCTGGCGGAGATCGTCGGCGACCGATCGCATGCGCCAAGTATAGCGGCGCCAGGGCTTCCAGATCCTCGCCAACGAGCGCGCCCGGCCGCGCGCCGGAAGTCCTCGTTCCAGACAGTCGGGATGCGGCCGCCTCGCCGCGGCCGTGGTCCAAGCAACCTAGACGCGCGCGGTGCCGCCGGCGTACACCTCGACGACACCCACCCGGCGCCAGGCGCCATGCTGCGGACCGCGGGCTCACCGCCGCGCGGTCCGCGAGGTCCGCCGATGATGACGAAGCACAATGCGCGTCGCGCCGTTCCGCCGTCTCGCCTTCTCACCGGCACTCTCCTCGCCGTTCTCCTCGGCTCTCTCGCGGCGCCGTCGATGCTCGCGGCGCAGGCGGCCAGCCTGGTGCGCGACATCGAGACCACCGAGGCCGCGGTGAGGTTGCTCCCCGCCAGGCCGCAGAGCCTCCTCGCCGCCGGCGGCAAGGTCTTCTTCTCCGCCAGCCAGGCGAGCACCGGCCGCGAGCTCTGGGTGACCGACGGGACGCCGCTCGGCACCGAGCTCCTCGCCGACATCTGCCATGGCGGCTGCAACACCGCCATCACGCCGCTCGCCGCCGCCGGACCGCTCTTCTTCTTCTCGGCGACCCCGGAAGACAGCGGCGACCGCGAGCTCTGGCGCTCGGACGGCACCCGGCGCGGCACCTTCGCGCTGACCTTCGCCGGCCTCCACTCGGCAGTCCAGCCGACCGCCACCTCGCCCTTCGCGCTCGCCGGCAACGTCCTCTACTTCGAAGGCTGCATCTCGGACGACCTTGCCGCACCCCTCTGCGGCCCGGCGCGGAGCGACGGCACCGTCGCCGGAACGGGGGTTCTGAAAGGGCTCGGCGGCGAGGGAAGCGATCCGATCTCGGCGATCGTCGTCGCCGGCGGCCGCGTCTTCTTCACCACTCCGCGCGAGCTGTGGTCGAGCGACGGCACGACCGCCGGTACCGCCGTGGCCGCGACCCTCGACGGCATGCCGTCGCTCCTCACCGCGGCGGCGCACCGCGTCTACCTCGCCGTCGGCGCCTCGCACCCCGAGCTATGGACGAGCGACGGCACGCGAGCGGGAAGCCAGCGCCTCGCGACCTTCGCCGGCGCCGACGCCTTCCGCCAGACGACCGGCTTCAAGGTGGCGGGCGATCGCTCTTACTTCGTCGCCGGCGACGCTGCGGCGGGCGCCGAGGTGTGGGTGACCGATGGCACCGTGGCGGGGACGCACGCCGCCACCCGCTTCGCCAACCCCGATCCGTTCGGCTTCGCGGCGTCGGGCAGGGGCCTGCCGCTCGCCGACCTCGCCCTCCTCGGCAACCGGCTGATCTTCCCGGCGGCCGCCGCGCCCGGCCAGTGGCGGCTGTGGCGGACCGACGGCAGTCCGCAGAGCGCGGCGCAGGTCGCCGCGCTCGACCTCGGCGCGCCGCGGCCGCTCGTCGGCACCGGTGGGCGCGTCGTCTTCGTGGCGGCGGCCGCCGGCGGCAGCGGGATCGCGGCGACGGACGGCACCGCCGCCGGCACTGTCTCTCTCGGCGCCCTGCCCGGCACGGTCGCGAGCGGCCCCCTCCCAGCGCTCGGCGAGGCGGTCTTCGTCCTCGCGCTCGGGCCGCCCGGGTCGCAGGTCTGGGTGAGCGACGGCACGCCGGCGGGAACCCGCTCGGCGAGCGGCGACACGCGTCTCTCGATCGATCCCGCGAGCTTCGACGCGACCATGCTCGCCTCGTCGCGCGGCCGGCTCTTCTTCACCGCCGCGGACAACCTGGGCGACCCCGCGCTCTTCGTCGCCGGCGGCGGTGCGGCGAACGCTCACACCGTCGAGGCCGGCGGCGCGGCGACGGGCGGCTCCAACCCGCAGGCGTTCGCGGCGCTCGCCGACACCGTCTTCTTCCGCGCCCGGCAGAAGGGCCAGGAGGCCGTCTGGCGCAGCACCGGGACGGCGGCGTCGACCGTCGCGGTGACCGATTTCGAGCCTCCGGACCTCGAGCCCGCCGATCCCCCGGTCGCGGCCGGCGGCAAGGTCTTCTTCTGGCACCTGCAGAACGGACATCTGCAGCTCTTCGCCGCCGACCGCGGGACGCCCGCCGTCGCGCTCACCCATTTCACCGACGACTCCGGCGGCGCGCCGCCCGCTCCCCTCGGCAATCAGGTCTTCTTCCCGGTGGCCGGCTCTCCGGACCAGGTGTGGTCGAGCGACGGCACGCCGGAAGGCACGGGGGAGCGCTTCGAGCTGCCGCACGAGAGCATCTTTTTCTTCGCAGCCGGCGGCGGGAAGATCTATTTTTTCGCCACGCGGACGCCGCCGTTCTCGGCGGCGGTCGAGCTGTGGACGAGCGACGGCACCGCCGCTGGCACGCAGCTCGTCAACGTGCTGGGCAACCCGAACGGCCTGCCCGGGCCTCTCTTCACCACCGTGGGACCGCTCGTCTTCTTCCGCTTCGGCACGACGATCTGGCGGACCGACGGCACCGGCGAAGGCACCTTCCCGGTCTTCGACGGCATCAATGTCTCCAACATCGTGGTGAGCGAGATCCCCGGCGTCGCCGCGCTCGGCGGCAGCTTCTACTTCCTCGCCGAGAAACCCGACGTGAGCTACCTGGCGCTGTGGCGGTCCGACGGCACGGTGGCCGGCACCGTCGAGATCCCGTTCATCACCACTGCACCGATCGGCGGCGAGGAGATCGTCGCCGCCGGCGGCAAGCTGTTCCTCCTCGCGCCGCAGGGGGCCACCGGCCGCGAGCTGGTGGTGAGCGACGGCACGGACGCGGAGCCGTTGATCGTCAAGGACATCCTGCCCGGCACGGCCTCGTCGCAGCCGAGCGGCCTCACCGCTGTCGGCGACCGCGTCTACTTCTCCGCCGACGACGGCATCCACGGCTTCGAGCCGTGGACGAGCGACGGCACGGAGGCCGGCACGCGGCTGGTGCAGGACATCGCGCCGGAAGCGCTCTCCTCCAACCCCTCCGGCTTCACCGTCGCCGGCGGCCTCCTCTTCTTCGCGGCCGACGACGCGCTCCACGGCCGCGAGCCCTGGGCGCTGCCGCTCGCCGCTCCGACCGGCTGCCAGCCCTCGGCGACGGCGCTCTGTCTCGCCGGCCGCTTCCGCGTCGAGGCCGCCTGGCGCGCCTTGTCGAGCGACATCACCGCGGGAGAGGCGGTCGCCCTCACCGGCGACACCGGCTACTTCTGGTTCTTCAGCCCGCAGAGCGCCGAGGTGGTGGTCAAAGTGCTCGACGGCACCGCCGTCAACGGCTCCTTCTGGGTCTTCGCCGGCGGCCTCTCGACCGTCGAGTACACGCTCACCGTCACCGACACCCAGACCGGCCTCACCCGCCGCGACTTCAACCCCGCGGGCGCCCTCGCGAGCTTCGCCGACACCAATGCGTTCGGGCCGGACGGAGCGTTCCGGGCGCCTGCGGCGGCGGTCGTCCGCACCGCCGGCCGAGGCGGCTCGACGCTCTCGCGCTCCATCGACCCCGGGGCGAAAGCCTCCGCTCCCGCCGACCGAAACGCCGGCAGCGCGAGTTGCGCGGCGACGCCGACGCTCCTCTGCCTCGCCGGCAACCGCTTCGCCATCGCGGTCGACTGGAAGGACTTCCAGGGCCGCAGCGGGAAAGGCGAGGCGGTGCAGCTCTCTGACGCCAGCGCCGACGGCAGCGGCTACTTCTGGTTCTTCAACCCCGCCAACGTCGAGCTGCTCGTCAAGGTGATCGACGGCACCGCCGTCAACGGCAGGTTCTGGCTCTTCTACGGCGCCCTCTCCTCGGTCGAATACACCGTCACGGTGACCGATCTGCAGACCGGCGCGAGCCGCCAGTACAGCAACCCGGCCGGAGCGCTGACGAGCGTCGCCGACACCAATTTCCCCTGAGCGGCGGCGGCCAATCCGAGCGGCTTGGCGCGCGATCGCAGCAGCCGAGATCGCGCCAGGCCGCAGCTTCGAGCGCCCTGCGTCGCGCTTGACAACCCATCACCGTATGGTTATGGTTTGTGTGTGAAGACGGCCCAGGCCAACCGCGTGTTCCGGGCGCTCGCCGACCCGACGCGCCGGGCCATCTTCGAAGAGCTGACCCGCCAGGGCGAGCAGACCGTCCACGCGCTGACCCGCTGCGCTGGAGTGTCGCAACCCGCCGTCTCCAAGCACCTGACGGTGCTGAGGACGGCGAAGCTGGTGCGGCATCGCCGCGAGGGGCGCGAGACCCACTACCGCGCGCGGCCCGACGCGCTGGCGCCGATGGTGGACTGGCTCGCCCTTTACGGCGCCTTCTGGCGCGAGCGGTTCGACCGCCTCGAAGCCCTCTTGGAAGGGATGGAATGATGAGCGATGCAGCAGAGAGCACCCGGACCCTCGTCATCGAGAGGGTCTTTCCCCACCCGCCGGAGAAGCTCTGGCGCGCGCTCACCGAGAAGCCGCTCGTCGCGCAATGGCTGCTGAAGAATGACTTCGAGCCGGAGGTCGGGCGGAGGTTCCAATTCCGCAACGAGCCCATGCCGAGCTGGGATGGCGTCATCGACTGCGAGGTGCTGATCGTCGATCCCCTGCGGCGGCTCTCCTATACCTGGAGCGCGCTGGGGCTCGACTCGGTCGTCCTCTGGACGTTGACTCCGGCTCCAGGCGGCACCCACCTTCGCATGGAGCACTCCGGCTTCCGTGCCGATCAGCAGGCGGCGTATCAGGGCGCCAACTACGGCTGGCAGAAATTCCTCGGCGCCCTCGAGAGGGTGCTCGGAGGTGTCGAATGAAGTCTTCCAAGGGACTCGTCGCCGGATTCTGGATCTCGACCGCGCTCTTCGCGCTGCAGATGGGCTTCACCGCCTACGCCCAGCTGCGGCTCCCCCAGGTGGCCACGATGTTCGCCCACCTCGGCTTCCCCGCCTATTTCCGCGTCGAGCTCTCGTGGGTCAAGCTGGCGGGCCTCGCCGCGCTCCTCATCCCCATGGTCCCCGCGCGCCTCAAGGAGTGGGCCTACGCCGGCTTCGCCATCACCCTCGTCTCGGCGCTCATCGCCCACCTCGCGGTCGGCGACGGCTTCGAGGCGTGGGGCTGGTCGGCGGGAACCGGCGTCCTCTGGGCGGCGTCGTACTACTTCTACCGCCGGCTCGAGGCGGACGCGGCGGTGAGGTAGGCGCTGGCGAGCTGAGGTCGCTCCTTGCTACGGGTCCGGGTGGACCCAACGCTGGAATGTCCGGCCGTTGTCGTGGATCTCGACCAAATCGCTGAGGCTGGCCGGCAGCGACACCCAGACTCTCGGCGCGGCGATCTCCACCACGGCGGCCGTGCCATTGGCGACGCAGTAGTCGACCACGCTCTCCGGCTCCCCCACGTGGACGGTGCCGGTCCCGACCTTGGCGTCGGACACCTCGCACCACCGCTCGGTATGCAGCCGAACGACGCTCGACGCACCTTCGATGATGAGCGTCAGCGAGAGCGGTGGCCCGGCCGGCACAGCCTCCTGCTGATCCATGCGCCGCTGCAGGTCGGTGATCTGGTCACCCTGCTCGCGGAGCATCTCTTCGTGTTGCTGCAGCTGGCGCCCGTGCTGCTGGAGGAGCTTCTCATGCTTGGCGACAGTCTTCTTGAGCGCCGCGACATCGCGGTCGACCTCCGCGCGGTACCGGCCGAGGTCTTCGCGCGTCGGCCGCTGGCGCATCAAGCTATGCAGGATCTTGAGCTCGGAAGTCGTCGTGTCGAGCTCCAGCTTGATCTGCTGAACGTCGCTCGAGCGCCGGGCCATCGACTTCTTGTACAGGTTCTGTAGATTGAGCTGGATCGACGTGAGCTCTGCTTCGTTATCCCTCACCGTCGCCGCATTGACGACCTGATCGATCAGCATATCGATAGGGTAAGCGGCCAGGGTGCCGACAAGCCATAAGCCAATGCGCGCCGCCCCGGCCTCTTGGGCGGCAACGCGACCCGCATTCAACACCAGGATCGCCAAGGCGACCGCCAAGAGCCTCCACCGATGTGCTCGCATGTTCGAAGGGTAGCGTAGCAGGCATCAAGTCGCCTTTGTCAATACGGCGAGGTCCCGAAGGGTCCGGTTTCCTCGCCGGCGCGATCCGGGCGACAATGCCGCGCGAGCCCCTGCCCGGAGACCCCACGACATGCACTCCTTCACCACCCGCCGCAAGGTCGAGTTCTCTGACACCGACATGGCCGGCATCGCGCACTTCTCGCGCTTCTTCGCCTTCATGGAGAACGCCGAGATGGAATTCCTCAACTCGCTTGGGGTCGGCTTCGTGGCCCAGTACCTCGACCTCGACGGCCGGCGCGTCGGCTGGCCGCGCGTCGCCGCGTCGTGCAACTACCTGGCGCCGGTCCGCTTCGGCGACGAGCTCGAGGTCCACCTGCGCGTCGCCCGCAAGGGCTCCAAGTCGCTCACCTATCTGTTCGAGATCTTCGTCGCCGGCACACTCGTCGCCCGCGGCCAGCTGACGACGGTCTGTTGCATCCTGAACGTCGACGGCACGCTCCAGTCAATCCTCATCCCGCAGGCGATCGCGGCGGTGATCCAAGAGGCGCCGGCTGAGGGCTGACCGGCTCTACTGTTTCTTTGCTCCAGCCTTTGCCGCCGCCCCTTTCCGAACCGCCTCCACCAACCCTCCCGCCGCCACCGCGAGATCTCGCTTCCCCTCGACATACGGCAGCCAGCTGCTCTCGAGCGCCTGGCGATATTCGGTCCAGCCGCCGCGGGCGAAGATCGCATAGAGCACAGGGGTGTATCCCGGCTGGCCGTCGTCGGCGAGGATTTGGCGGATGGCTTCTCCGGTGGTGTAGAAGAGGACGACGTGCCAGAGGTCGCCGGGGAGGTGGAAGCCGGCCTTGGCAGCGGCGGTGTCCAGGGCTTGGCGGATGGGGGCGTTGCGGCCCACGAGGAGGTGCGAGGCTTCGTGGAAGATGATCTCGAAGGCGTTCGCGCCTTCGTTCTGGATCGAGATCAGGAGGTGGCCTCCGGCGGGGTCGCGGAGGATCGAGTTGGCTCCGCTCCAGTCGACGGTCTCGACGATGTCGACCGGGATCGGGAGCGCCGTCCACCGCTTCCGGTAGAGCTGCTCCAGACGGGGCGCGATCTTCGCCTCGTCGGTCGCCAGCCGTCCTTTGAGCTCCGCGATCCAGCGTCGGTTCGTCTCGTCCTGGTTCGCCCAGCGGCAGGCTCGATAGGCCGGCGCCGCGGCGGCGCGGAAGCCCTCGGCGATGTCGACGAACTGCCGGTCCGCCGGATCCTCGAGCTCCTCGTCGAAGCCGGCGAGTTGCACGCGGACCAGGTACTGCGGGCGGTCGCTCCAGCGCGCCGGCGAGATGATCTCCCGGTAGTAGTCGACGGCGCCGTTCCACCCCGCGCGAGCCGACGCCGGCAGCTTGCCGAGACAGGCCGCCTCGGCGGCGGACTGCATCGGCTCGGGCTTCTTGTCCTTCCGCGCCAGGCCGGCGGCGATCAGCGCGTCGTTCAGGTTGAAGTCGAAGTCGCTGTAGAGGGCGAAATGGGGCGTCGTGAGGATCGGCGTCCGCGCCGGCTTCGGCTCTGTCCGGTGCTCCGACGGCTCGGCGGGCTGCGGTCCGGCCGGCCCTGACGAGGGCCACTCGGGTTGCCGTGAGAAGCCCGCTGCCGGTAGGCCGAGGAGCAGCGCCAATCCCAGCGCGGCGCCGATCGCGGACCGCCTCTCCGAAGACGCCCGCCGCCTGGGCTGGGCGCGGCAGCGGGAGATGCTCCGGAAACGCACTGACGACGACGGTCCCACCGGGTTTGACCGCACTCTTTGAGCTCAGCCGCCTTTCAGTTGCCGGGCCAGATGCTCGGCCAGACGGATCGAGAACGCAACGATCGAAAACGTTGGATTCGAGATCCCGGCTGACGCCCAGACCGACGATCCCGCGACATAGAGGTTGTCAACCGCAAACAGCTTGAGGTTGCGGTCGACGACACCTTCCTGCTCGGTGGCCGCCATCCGTGTCGTGCCGATGTGATGGCCATTGAAGGTCATCTTGTCCTGGATGTCAGACCATTCTCCGATCGAGACAGGACCGCCGCCCTTTGCCGTCACCGCCGTCTCGAAGAGGTCCGCCAGCTTCTTGAAGTTTTCCGGCTCATCCTCGCTCAACACCCAGTCGGCCTGGGCTTTTGGCTGGTCGAAGAGATCTTTGCAGTTGGGATCTTCGCAGTCGGACAGCGCGACCCGGCTTTTATGTTCGGGGATCAGCTCGTGGTAGAAATTGTCGGTCCCCCCAGGCCCGAACCAGCAGCTTCCCGTCTGTTGGGCCCGCAACGCTTCACCGTTCGGGGTCAGCAGGCCGGCCACGAGAGTGACGGGGGAAAATTTCGAGCCCGGGTTCTGATACGACAACAACTGCTGTTCCGGCCAGGACAGGTAATTTGGATTCACCGAGACCGCATCCGCGCCCTGGGCGATGGGATGGGCCATGAGATAACGGCCGACGAGATCATATTTGTTGCCGACGTCCGACAGCAGCAACTGACGCGCGTTGGCCACCGCGCCGCAGGCCAGCACATAGATGTCCGCGCTGATCTTGAATTCGCCCAGCGCCTTCGGGCTGGAGCGATCGTCGTCCATGATACCGACGGTCAGCTCGCTGACACTGCCATCCTGATGCACGATGTTCAAAAGACTGGCATTCAGGATGACATGCGCCTTGCTCTCGCCGATCGTCACGCCATCGACCTTGCGGGCCTGGAACTGCAGGTTTTGATTCGGCACGAACTGGTACATGTCGACATCGAAGCCTTCGAGATCGGCAACCGCTTGCCCCAGCTCTTTTGCCCAGAACTCCGCCGTGAAGTTGTACCCGGCGGTGCCGTCGGGCGCATAGTAGTCGCCGTACAGGTCGAGAAACTTGCACGCCTCGGCATAGTAGGGATCCAGATCGGCGCGCGTGATCGGCCAGCCCGGGAACCCAGGCGGCCGCTTTTCAAAGCTGATCGCATCCAGCGGCCGTGACTGGCCACCCCAATGAGTCGAGGTGCCGCCATAGATCCGCTCTCTCTCCCTGGCACCCTGGTTGAACTCGGGCGTCGGCCTGATCAGGAATTGCGGCTCGCTGATGGCAAACTGCCCGACCGACTCTCCGTCATAAAGGAGCGTGTTCTCGTTGTACAGATAGGCGTTTTTCACCGGGGCGTTCGGCCCCGAGGGGTTGAAGCTGCGGCTGCCTTCGAGCAGGGTGACGTCGATCCCCTGCCGCAGGAGATACCAGGCCAGAGTGATGCCGGCCTGGCCGGTTCCCACGATGCAGACCTGAGTCTTGAGGGGTGGGCCGTCGAGGAACTTTTTGCCGTCATCGATCATGGTTGACGTCCTTTCCGTTCAAGACAATGCCCAGCTCGCCGAGTGCGCGAGCACACCGCTCGGAACGATTCGTTCCTCGGTCGGTTGGCCGAGCGGCTAATGCTTTTCTCTGACGTGCTCGTTCTTGTGGCCGCCGGCGCTGTTGCAGCGCCGCACACAGGCGGTGACCGGGATGCTCTCCTCATTCGGGCCGAACTTCCACATCGTCTGGAGATAGTCGCCCTCCGGTCCATGAGGTTCGACTCGAACCGTGGAGATGCGATTCTCCACATCCGTGTGCTCGACGGCGATCTCGCCCGGGGCGACATCGAAGTGGCGGTGGAGGAGACAGATTCCAAACCGCTCCGTCGAGCGATGCTTTGCCAGAACCTGGCGGACCTCGTCGAGCACCAGGTAGTCATGATCGTCGAGGCGCTTCACCTCGTCGACCTCGGTCAGGGACGACCATTGCACGGTCTCGAGAATCACGACTCCGTTGGGGGTCTGAGAAGTGGGGCTACCGTCGTTGTGCATCGCGCCTTCCTCCTTGAAGATGCATGTCGTTGATCGGCTCCTCGGAACCCATCGATCCACAGCAAGAAACCATTCGAGCCAGCGACCGGCAGCGGGCCGGTTGCGGACTCTGGCCGTAACAGACTGATTCTAGAAAAGATCGGCGGTGCACCCGAGAGGATTCGGGAGGGCCGTCCAGTCGCATCTTAGTATATGTCTCGACCTAGGCGGTCAGCCCCTCACCGCGGCGCCCGCCGGCTCACCCCCAGCGACCAACCGCTCCCCGCCGGGCTCGAGAACTCCGTCGGCCGCGGCTTGCCGGCCGGGGCGAGGCAGTAGCGGTAGGTGTCGCCGTCGAGCTCGTAGATGCCGAGCTGCGGCTGGCCGTTCTTGACGCCGGGCTCGTTCAGCAGGTCGATCCGCTTCGGCGTCGCCGATTCGTCGAGGCGGGTGATGCCGCTCGCCACGGTCTTCTCCCCCACCCGGACGAGCCAGCGGTTCCCCTCGTAGGCGAGAGTCGTCGCCGGCCCGGGCTGCGGCGGGACGCCGGGGCCCACGAGCGTCTTGCCGTTGCTCACCATCGAGACAGTCAGCCAGGTGCCCTGGAGGCGGTCCAGG
Source organism: uncultured Acidobacteriota bacterium (assembly GCA_963755825.1). Taxonomy (GTDB): domain Bacteria; phylum Acidobacteriota; class Thermoanaerobaculia; order Multivoradales; family UBA5704; genus DATBQN01. The sequence goes on from CAVWLA010000003.1 coordinate 2,003,658, forward strand.
TCGGTCGGCGCAGGAACCGGCGCGACGGCGCCGAGGAGGGCAAAGGCGAGGAGCAGGATCGACGCAAGCGTCATGAGGTCCCTCCCGAGGAACGGCGTGGATCGGTCGAGGCGAGACTCTATCGCCCCGGAACCCGAGCTCACGGCGAGCCGGCGCGGGGGTCCGCAGGGAGTGTTAGGCGCGTCCGCAAAAGGGTCCGTTGCTGCCTGCATCGACCTGCGCCGGCTCACCGCGGACGACATCCAAGCGGCTCCCGTCCTCGCCGGCCGCGAGGGCGGGGAGGTGTGCGCTCCCTTCCTCTCACCGCGGCCCTGGTGGTCGCGGCTCGCCTTCTGGCGCTGAGGCCAGCGCCTGGTCCGTTCTCCGCGTTGAAGGGCTGCCGGGCCGCGGCGTCCCTAAGTGTGACAGGTGTTCTGATTCAAATGGTACAGGCAGTTCGTGCCGCCGTAGGTGTTGTCGCAGCAGGTCGAAACCGTGATGAAGCCATAGCAGGACGTTCCAGGAACCGTATAGCCGATCCACTTATCGGGGCTGCCACAGGAGCTCGTGTCGTGGTAGAGCCCTTCGTAATGCGCCTGCACGTCCACGTACCCGACGTGCGTGCGACCGACGATGTCGCACATGTTGAGGCTGCCGACCAGGGACCAGGTGCCGTTGTCGGAATCGCAGGCATCCCCGATGCCGTCCCCGTCGCAGTCGGCCTGGCTGGGGTTGTAGGTGTAGGGGCAGTTGTCCGTGATCACGCCATCCCCATCGGGATCGGGATTGCAGACGCCGTACGCCCCGCAACTGCTCGAGGTGTCGCAGCTCAGGGTGCATTGGTTCCCGCAATCGGAGCTCGAATTGCAGACGTTTGCGCAGTCTGTATCGCAAAACTGAGCCGACAGCGCCGAGGGCAGGGCGAGAAGAGCGACCAGCAGCAAGGCGTTCACGGAGACTTTCATGGGCGACCTCCTTCGATTCGACATAGTCTGAAATGAGAATATCCAAAACAGGCTGGATGTCAACGAAGAGCGCGAGCCCGCCGCCCCACCGCGGCAGGCTGTACGGCGTCGGGTGCTCAGGATCGAAGTTGAACCCGGCGCCGCGTGCCGCCGGTTGTCTTTTTAAGGGAGCTGCAAAGCACGACAGGCCGAAGCGAACGCGCGGAGAAGCGGATGCACCAGTGGTCCCCGAGTGGTCCCCGCGCATGGAGCGCCACTAAGCCGTTTTCAGGCCGCGCTCGCAACTACTTGATTACATGGGAGATGCTTGGTGCGCCCTAGAGGATTCGAACCTCTGACCTACAGCTCCGGAGGCTGTTGGTCGACCTACTCCAGAGCCTTCCTCAGCACTTCAAAGCACGGCAATTGAACCAGTTACAGATTGCCCTTGCCCTCCCTCCTACTCTGATCTACCCTAGTTTTTGATGCCTGTTGATGCCTGCTTGATGCCGGCAAGCCAGGAGGGCACATGCCGAAGCTGACTCGGAAGCCTCTCGGACAGAAGGCGATCGCCGCCGCCAAACCGCGCCCGGAGGGGGACTACACGCTGTGGGATTCCTCGCCTCGCGGCTTCGGGCTCCGCGTCTTCCCGACCGGCCGGAAGGTCTTCGTCATCCAGTACCGGAACGCGCAGGGACGCATCCGGCGGATGAACCTGGGGGAGTACGGGCGCCTCACCGTGGACGAAGCCCGGACGCTGGCCAAGCCCCTGCTCGCGGAGGTGGACAAGGGGGCGATCCGGTCGAGGAGCGCGATCGGAACCGAGAGGGGGAGACCGTCGCGCAGCTCGCCGCGCTCTACTTGGAGCGGCATCTCCAGCCGAAGGGCAAGCCGCGGACGGTCGCGGAGTTCCGCCGGCTGATCGAGAAGCGCATCCTCCCTGCGCTCGGCCGGCGCAAGGTAGCCGACGTGAACCGCTCGGATGTGGTGAAGCTGCACCAGTCCCTGGCGGCTATCCCGGTCGAGGCAAACCGGACGCTCACCGTCGTCAAAGCCATGTTGAACCAGGCCGAGCGTTGGGGTATGCGCACTGACGGCTCGAATCCCTGCCGCCACGTAGAGAAGTACCCCGAGCAGAAGCGCGAGCGGTTCCTGACTGGCGAGGAAATTCGGCGGCTCGGCGAGGCCCTGAGCGAGGCCGAGAAGGCCGGCGGCGAGCTGCCCGGCTTCGTCGTCGCCGTCCGCCTGCTCGCGCTCACCGGCATGCGCCGGAGTGAAGTGCTCGGCTTGAAGTGGGAGTACGTGGACGCGCAGCGCTCTTGTTTCTTCCTGCCCGATAGCAAGACGGGTCGGAAGACGGTGCACGTCGGCGCGCCGGTGCTTGACCTCCTGGCGAGCGCTCTCCGGCTTGAGGGGAGCCCCTTTGTCTGTGCCGGTCTGCGGCACGGCGCCGCCGTCGTGGGGATTGACAAGGCTTGGCGGCGGATCGCGAAGCGGGCCGGGCTCGAAGGGGTGCGGCTCCACGACCTGCGCCATTCCTTCGCGTCCGTGGGCGCCGCGGCCGGGCTCGGCCTGCCGGTCCTGGGGGCGATCCTTGGACACTCGAGCCCCGGCACCACGGCGCGATACGCGCACCTCGCGGACGACCCGCGCCGAGCCGGAGCGGAGCGGATCTCCGGCGAGATCGCGGCGGCGTTGAACGGCAGGCCCGCGGCGGAGGTGATCGCCTTCCCGAGGACGTAGACACGTCGGGGCGGCGCCGTGCCGCCCCGTTTTTTCACCTAGACGGCCCCGGCGAGAGGTAACAGCTCCCGCCGGAGCCTGACCACGCAAAGGAAGCAGCCCTATGCGCAGCTCCGAGGAGTCTACCCCGCCCCCTTGGAACGAGTCCGCGGCCTTCCGCGAGACGACGCTCCGCCTCTTCACCAAGCCCGAGGACCGCGCCGCCCTGGCGCACCTGGGCGAGATGCTCCACGACATGGCCCTAGAGACGGCACCCTACGGCCCCGATCCCGAGTCCGCAACCCATGGCGAGCTGCGCGCCGCTGCGGCGGATCTCCGGCACTTGGAGGGCTATCTCGCCATGGCCCTGCGGTCGGCCGACGAGTCGGTGCTGGCGCCAGCGGATGAAGCGCTCGCGCGCTTCGCTGGCGAGCAGGCCGCCGCGGTCGGGATGCTCGCCGAGCTGATCGAAAGGGAGCTGTAGCCATGTCCGCCGAACCGACCCCGCCGGACTATGTCGCGTTCGACGCTGCCGCCTTCCGGCGCGCCTTCCTCTCGCGCTTCGACGTGCGGGACCGCGCCGCCCTCCATGAGCTTGGGCGCCTGCTCGCCGGCTACGTCACGGAGCGGCCGGCGCGCTACCGGGCCAAGCGCCAGGGGGAGCGGCCGATCCTTGCCGACCTCCGCGCCGTGGCGGCCGATGCGCGGGCGCTGTGGGCCGCTCTCGTGAGGATCGCCGAGGAGGGCGAGGAGGACGCTCTCGGCGCCTCTGGCGGCCCGCTGGTAGGGCTCGCCGGCACGCTCGCGGCCGAGGTGGCGCGGCTCGCCGAGCGAATCGAGGCGGAGGTGAGACAGTGAGGCGGCGCAGGGATGAGACAGGCATCCGTGTCAAGGTGCGCCAGGCCGCCGGTGAGCTTCGGCGCAGCTCGCGGGCGCTGTTGAAGCTCGGGGGCACCGACGATCCGACCCTAGCCGCGGACGGACACCACTTGCTCCGGGAGGTCGCCCAGGACATGGGGCGGCAAGCGGACTGGCTCGCCGAGGTGCTGAGGATCGCGCTAGATGGGCAGCGGTGGGGAGAGAACCCGCCGCTCCCTCCGCTACGGCAAATCGTCCTCACCGTCCCCCGCGAGCAGGCGGTTCCGTGGACGATCTGCTCGGGCCGCTCGGGTCGTCATGTGGGCGAGTGGCTCGCCGGCCTTGCGGATGCCGAAATCGAGCGTCTGTCCGAACTCGCCGACCGGGAGGAGCTGTGCAGGTGGCTCTTGAAGCTTGGCGACGAGAAGCAACCCCCTCCGCTAGAACGCGGCCCCGAGCAGCGGGCGAGCTTCCGCCGGGCGGCGGAACTCCTGCTCACACGCGCCGCTCACCACACGTAGCCGCTCGCCCGCCCGGGCGCTCGCCACGCCGGGGGCACCTCAGTCAACCTGCCACGTTCTACAGAGAGGCTCTCTCTGTTCGCCTATGATAGCGTCCAGAGACTCTTAAAACCCCTTGCCGGCGAGGTGACTCACAGATGGCGACGGTTGCTACTCTAGCAGCTCTAGGCATCTTCATCCTGTCACTGCTCTTGAACAGGAGAGCGCCTGTCCCAGTCGGGGAATTCGTACGGGCAAAATGGAAGTTCCTCTCTCAACCAGAGCGAGAAGTTTATTGGGAACAGCTCCGCGCGGGCCTCAACGATCCTGCACTTTCAGAGATCAGTCGCTATGCCTTTTATGCCCACATGCGCGCCGCCTATCTCCAATTGCTCGGCGCTAGCGTTGCGATGAAATTCGGCCCTCTGATCTACTTCTCCTTCTCTCTTTCGGTGGATATTGAAATCGCAAGCGAGCTGGAGATTCAGAACCTGAAGACTGAGTACGCTGAAGCCTATGGAAGTAGCGGAATTCGGGGAATGGTCGTGTTCTTCGTCGCCGAGCTTGCAGAATCAGAGCCAGAAACTGAGGCGGTCCAATTGCTCTATCTCCATTTCGTAGCGGTGCTGCGTCAGATGCTGGATGAGTTTAAGCGTATCAAGCTAGTCCTTCGCGAGACGTAGCGCACCTTCCGGCGCCCCGAGGGCTTGCCAGGCCCTTCAGGACGCCAGAATTGTTCCCCGAAACAGGCGCTTGACCTGGTGAACCCTCCGCAGACTCACGGCGTCGAAGCGCAAGGTCTCCCATAGCTCTGCCACGCGGTAGAGACAGCGGCGCTCTCCGGGATCTGTAACGGCATTGTCGCTCGCGAAGAGGACAATCTCGCCCAGCCGCTCGCTCCAAACCTCGACCACGAGTCCCGCGCGCGCGAAGTCGTTAAGGGGCATCGCGCAAACATCGGCGGCGAGCAGGGACGGCCGCGCCCTACGGACTCCGCCGAGTGCATCGGCGACCGCTGGTCGCAGGAACCGCAGGATTTCAGGCTTGTAGGTGCGCAGCTTTTCCCGCAGCTCGGGCGAAACGGCCTCAGCCGGTCGAAAGCGGAGACGGTCGCCAGCAGCCCGCAGCTCGACGCCACAGCTCCTCGCTTCGGCGATGACCGACTCGGCGCCCATGGCCTCACATCTCATCCCATGAGTCGGAGTCTTCATCCTCGGCGGCGGAAATAGGTGGTCCCACTAAGTCATTCCCTTCCAAAGTGTTACACGGCCTCGATTCTCGCCGTGCCCGTCCCGCTTGGGCGTCGGAAATCGAGCCCTCGGAAGTCATTGAAAAATCAAGACTTGAGGACGCCCACTGATTTTCGCCGCCGTGGTCGAGTGTGGTAGCACTGACCGGCAGCAGCGCCACCGGGTTACCACGGCCGGCGAGAGGCGTAAGCCGCCATTCCGAGCCAGTCTCGATCAGCTCTCGCGCTGCCTTCCGACTGAGACCATGCTGTGTAAGCAGATCCTCCGCGTCTTTCTTCTGGAGAGGCTTCCCACCTGTCGCCCGCGCCTGAACTTCCTCCTTCAGAGCGGCGACCGCTGTCCTGCGGCGGTCATGCTCGCCGCGCTCCTGAGCTTCCCGAACTTCCGCGCCGACACGGTCTACCTCGGCGGTCACGTCAGAGAGTGTCCACGGCCCGGCAGACAAGTTCACCTCCAAGATGAATGGCTCGGGCTCCTCGCCGACGCGGAATTTGGTGGGCACAAAGGCGAGCCGGTACCGATCGCGTTGCTTTCTACGGGTGGATCGGCCCTGCCAGGCGCCGGCATCGGCCGGCGGCAGCTCCTCTATCCAGGGCTTGGTCCCCGTTGGCTGAAGTCCAGTCGCGTCGCGGACCTCATAAACGATGTCGGCCCGATCCTCGACAACTCCCGATCCTCGACTGTGCGCCCCAGTCCTCACCGTGTTGCCGAGCACCAGAATCGCCGGCCCGTTCTCGCGCCGCGCGATGTCGAGAAGAGGAGCAAGAGCACGCGCTGGTTTCTCGCTATCGTGCTCTCCAACGCCCTCGGCAGTCGAGTCGAAGGAGTCCACTATCACCAGGTCGTACTGGTCGGATGGGAATCCGCGCCAGGCGGCGGCGTCCGTGAGCGGGCGCGCTTTGTCTCGCGGGAGCACCTTCAACGTGTCCGCTCTCTCCGCTCGCCAGCCACGGAGCCGGCGCCTCACCTCATGCGCGCTGTTGTCGCGGTCCAGGAGGAGCACTCGCCGGCCTGTCCGGGCGAGCTTCACCGCAATGGCGTGTGCTACATGAGTCTTGCCCAGGCCGCGCGGCGAGAACAACTCGGTGAGACAGCCCGGCGCCAGGAGTCGCGGCTCCAAGAATTCGACCTCTCCGGCGCTGGCCGCGAGGAATTCCGGAGCCGCAATCGCCGCCGACCAGCAGTCCCCGCGCTCATCTCCTGGCGCACCTTCGATGCACCTGGCTCGACTCAACGGCGCCGCGCCCGCCAGCCGTTCGAGCTCGGCTAGGAGGGCGGCACGCTCTGACTCACTCTGAGCCCTCCGCGATTCGATCCATTCCACTGCGTCCCCAGCCTCGGGGAGACCCTCCGGGGCAAAGGTCCGAACGCTCGCCGCGATGCCGTCGAGTAGGCCCGCGATGCGCTCCATGTGCGTCTTGCCGGGAGCGTCCGCATCGGGCCAGAGCACCACCTCGCGCCCGCTAAGTACCTCCAGGGTCTCCGCCGAGGGCGCTCCGGCGGCGCCGGTGACGGTGCCCACAGCCTGCGCGCCGATGGCGAGCAGACGGTCCGCGGCTTTCTCGCCCTCGGTGACGAACAGAGGCCGCGAGCGATCGAAGCCGTCCAGGCGTTCGGCGCCATAGAGCGGCAGCTTGGAGGTGTGCAACCCGCCGAGCCCCGCCCGACCATTGCGTCGCCAGAAGAACTCCTTCTTTCGCCCAGGTGGGTCCCTCCGGACGTGTTCCGCAACGGTCGAGCCCGCGGCGTCTCCGACGACGTAGACCGTCTCGTGCAGCTCGCGGGCGCGGACGGGAGGCAGCTCGACGTCCAGGAGCTTGGCGAGATCTACCGCGCCGCCGCCCGCTCCGCAGGCATCGCAGTGCCAGACGGCCTTGTCGCGGTTCCATCTGGCCGAGGGGTCGTGGTCCTCATGGGCCGGACAGCGGAAGCGAACCTCGCTTCCCTCGCGCCGACCCTCACGGGCCAGAACCGCGCTGTCCAGAGCCACGAGCAGTTCCGGCGACGGAGCGCTCACGGCTCGCGAACGGAGCCTATGCAGCCAGGATCAGAGGTGGAGGCTCGCCGGCTGCTCGCGATCCACGCGTCGAGGTCGGCGAGCTCGTACCGAACGGCGCGTCCCAGCTTGACGTAGGGCGCGCCGCCACCAGTGATTCTCAGCTTCTCCAGAGTCCGAGGGGACAGACCGCAGCGCGCGGCGGCCTGATCGGTTGAAAGCAGCTCGTTCATGTGACCTCCTCCCCTACTTGCGCGCCCCAACGGGGGCGGCGGCCATGGGACTATGGAGGCCAGGGTAGGGGATAAGAACCTGGTGAGATCACTTACCAGATTTTCTCTTTCGCCCCCGCCGGGGCGTGGCCCACGGAGGAGGCTTGATCAGCCTGCGGATGGTCTCCGGGACGCCTCGAGTAACCTCTCCGATGGCGCAGGCTACAGACAACGTCGCGAGCGTTGGCTCGCTCGTCCAAATCTGATTCGCCAGGCGCTGGAGATCCTTCCTTGCGCGCTTGCGACGGATCTCGACCTGGGTTGTGACTTCGTCGGGGATCTGAATGTATGTCATCGCAACAGCCAGCGCCTGCAAATGGTCGCCGCTTTTGAGGCAAGCACCGATCTTCCTGAGAACGAGAATGTAACCGCTCAGATCCCATCGCCGCTCGCGCTCGAACACAGTACCCTCCCAGCTCCTAAGGCGATTCAGAGCAGCTTCTGAACCTTCGCCTCCCCAGACCGCCAGGACATCGAAGTCGCGATCGACTCGCTTCAGTAGTTTTTTGGCTGCGACCTCGCGTTTCGCGAGCTGTCCTTCGACCACGGCGGCCAAGAACTGATCCTGAGTGTCCATGCGTTCCGCTCCTCCCGGAAAGGGAAATTTTGGTCCTCAGTTTGAAGGCGGGCTTGCTTTCCGCGCACGGCGATCCGACTTTTCGACCGGGGGTAGTGCCACGACTAAGGAGCGCGAGCGGCGATGGCGGAAGGCGGGCGGCGGGCGAGGGCGATTGCTTGGCGCGGGTGCCGTTCCGACCCTACAGCAGCACCAGACCCGCGAGCTCGGCCCGCTCCAGCGCGCGGCGCAGGCGCTTGGCGGCGCGTTCTCGGTGTCGCTCGCCGCGGGGCGGGGGAGGGAGAGCCTCGCAGTATCGCCAGCGCCCGCCCACCTGGCGCCACTCACCTTTCTTCCTTAGGTCGGGTCGTGACACAGCACCGGCGAGCCTACAGCCGGGCAGGGGAGAGCGGAAGGACTGGCCGAAACGGGTATTGACATCACCCGCGGACCTGTGGCTCCCGATCCAAGCGACTGCGCATCAGAGACGGGAGCCTGTGGCACCTCGCGGACGCCGTGGGAGCCCCGTACAGGGCCGATCGGTTGCAGAGGCTGGCTCGGGGGTGCGGCTCCGCGCTGTGGCGCGCCCTGCCAGCGGGGAAATAGCCTGCCCGAAAGGTCGAGCAGAGACGACCTCCACGGACCACGTACAAGCCTAGTCTGAGGCGTGTTGACAAGCGCCGCCAAGGACGTGCGGACGCTGGCCGAAGCGGCTCTTCCGGGCCGGCAGCGCGGCGCGCCCACGAAAGCTTGCCGGTTGATGCCTGCTTGATGCCTGTGAGGCTGGCGCTAGTCGAGGAGACTGCCGTAAGTGCTTGAAACTAATGGTGCGCCCTAGAGGATTCGAACCTCTGACCTACAGCTCCGGAGGCTGTCGCTCTATCCAGCTGAGCTAAGGGCGCAAGGTGGGTGCGAAACGGGGGCGGTTCACCCGGCTTGCGGGGGTGAGTCTATCGGAGAACTTGGCCTGCCTGGAGGGATTCGAACCCCCGACCCGCGGCTTAGAAGGCCGCCGCTCTATCCAACTGAGCTACAGGCAGCCGATCCACGAACCCTCCGCCGGTCGATTGGGAGCGCCAAGGGCGCCGTCGGTATCGGGGCGCCCAGATTTGAACTGGGGACCCCCTGCGCCCAAGGCAGGTGCGCTACCAGGCTGCGCTACGCCCCGACGGAATCGCGCAAGTCAGTGTAAGCGAGGGGGTTCCGGGGTGTCAAACCGCCCACGCCGCCCTGCCAGCAGAGGCCGCCCGCGCCCGCGGGAGCACCGCCTCGGGGCGCATGGTAGCTTTCCTCTCCCGTGCGATCAGGCTCTCGATCGGGCGTCGCTCCGGATGGCCGGATGGCCGGCTCTCCTCCGGCGAAGGAGCGGGCGACCGCTCTCGTCGCCAGCCGCGCCCTCCTCACCCCCGGGCCGCTCGCCCCGCTCTCCCATCTCGGCGTCACGCTGCTCCGCCACATCGTGGCGACCGGGCTCCGCTATGCGCTCTACCAGCTCGGCCTGCCGATGCCCGAGGCACCACCGGTAAGAATCGTCCGCCTGCGGCTCTATCTCGACGCCGGGAGGCTCATGGATCTCCTCGCCGGCGCGCCCGGGGGCGCGGCGGTCGCGGCGGCGCTGATCGAGCCGGGAGGCGCCGGGGCGCTGCCGGCAGAAGGGCGCCGGATCGGCGCCGCCCTCGCCTTTCACCGCGCGCGCCTGCGGCTGGCGCCGCGGCGGGTGCGAGCGGGGCTCTCCGGGCGGGAACCTTCACTACCGAGCCCTCCTGCCAAGGCCAGCCTCGCGGCGTTCGAAGCGGGCCTCGCTCGCGTGCTCCCGGCGACGAGCGACGCGCTCCTCGCCGACCTCGCCGCGGCGATCGACCGCCGCGGACGCCGGGCGCGCTGCGGCGACGGGGCGGCGCCGCCCGCCATCACGCCGGCGGCGCGACGGCTGCTCGCCGGTGAGGGCTCGGCGGCACGCCGCGCGGCCGATCTCGCCGGCTTCGGCGCGCCGGACCTGCGGGCAGCGGCATGGTCGGCGCGGCCGGCGCTCGCCGCCGCGGCGTGCCGGGCGCTCGCCGGATGGCCGCTGCCGCCGGTCGACCCTCTCCGCGGCCGCTTCCGCGAGACCTGCCGCGCCGCGCTCGCCCAGCTCGCCCCGAGCTTCGGCGCTCTCGCCGCCGCCGCCGCCGCCCGCGGCCTCCTGGACGCCGCCGACGACGCGTTCTTCATCCCGTTCGACTTGATCGGCGACCTCGCCGGCGAGCGCCGGCTGGCGTGGATGGAGGCGGCAGTGGTGACGAACCGCGCCGAGCACGCGGCGCTCCGCCAGGCCGCCGAGCCGCTCGATCTGCTGACGGCGCTCCAGGAGACGACGCCCGACGCCGGCGAGCGCGCCGAATGGGATCTGGCGCCGCTCCTGCCGCTGCCCTAACAGCCTCAGGCGAAAATGCGCGGCGGCTCGGGAACCGGCGGGGCGTCCTCGGCGGTCTCGACGATGCCCTCCGGCGAGAGGTACCGGCCCTGGCCGAGGTCGAGGAGGACGCGATCTCGGCCGCGGCGCTTGGCCTCGTAGAGGGCGCCGTCGGCGAAGAGAAGGAGCTCCGAGGCGGCCTTGACGTAGAGGTCCGGGAAGGCGGCGACGCCGGCGGAGAGGGTGAGCGGCACCCGCTTGCCGCCGGCGGTGAACTCGAGCGCCGCGATGCGCTCGCGCAGGCGCTCGGCGAAGCCGAGGGCGGCCTCGCCCGGCGTGCGGTCGAGGAGGAGGGTGAACTCCTCGCCGCCGTAGCGGCAGCAGAGGTCGTCCTCGCGCCGCGCGGCATCGAGGGTCTTGGCGACCAGCACCAGCGCCTCGTCGCCGGCGCCGTGGCCGTAGGTGTCGTTGATGCGCTTGAAGTGATCGAGGTCGCAGAGGATCACCGCCATGGCGCCGCCCTCCTCGACGCTGCGGGCGTAGACCTCCTGCAGCCGTCGCTCGAGCACCCGCCGCACGGAGACGCCGGTGAGCGGGTCCTCGCTCGCCTCGCGGTCGAGGAGCGAGCGGTGGAGCGACGCCGCCATCTGCGGCAGTAGGCGGTCGAGGAGCTCGACGTCCTCGGGGGCGAGGCAGCGCGGGTCGCACCAGAGCCGGATGAGGCCGAGGACGGTGCCGTCCGAGCGCAGCTCGCGCTCGACGATCCGCCAGTGGGTGCGGCGGTGGACGCCGGGGAGCACCGGCGCGGTGCGCTCCGGCTCCGGCGCGCCGGGAGAGAGCGGCCCTTCGGCGGCCGCCCACCAGCTCTGGCGGAGGCGGCCGGCGGCCAGCAGCTCGAACTGGAACCAGTGGAGCTTGCGGAGGTTCTGCGGCGGCTGCGGCTTGAGGATGTTGCCGCACTCGTTACGGATCTGTTCGGCGACGTCGGCGATCTCGCGGCCGCGGCCGTGCATGGTCTCCGCCGCCCTGCCGACCTTCTCGAGCCCCGAGGCGCGCTGGCCGTGGATCTCGGAGAGCAGGTCGTTGCGCGCCGCCTCGGCGGCGAGCAGGCCGCAGGCGGCGAGGAGGACGCCGCCCGTGCGCCAGCCGGCGGCGAGGCCGGCGATGGCGATCGCCACTCCCGCCGCCCAGCCCAGCGCGTCCGGCAGCAGCGGCCAGAGGATGAGGCCGAAGGGGAGGGCGACGTCCGGACGGCGGATCTTGCGATCGGCGATCTCCAGGCCGGCGAAGGCGGCGAGGTAGGCCGCCGCGGCGGCGAGGCCGAGGAGCGGCAGGCCCGTCGCCGGCCGCTTCGCCGCCAGACCGACCCAGAGCCCGCCGCCGGCGAGCGCCGCGAGCGCCACCCGCCCGCTGCTCTCCAGGGCGCGGAGCGGCCGGCGGCGCTCGGGGAGCTGCACCGCGGCGTTGACCCGCACCAGGCGGTGGAAGAGATCGGCGACGAGGAAGGCCGCTCCGCCGAGCGCCGCGGCGGCGACCGGGCTCGACTGCACGAGCGCCGCCGGCAGCGCGACGGCACCGAGGCCGAGGGTGGCGCCGCCCAACGGCCGGTGCCCCGCCGCCGCCGCCGCCGAGAGCACCGCGACGACGAGGAGCCCGGAGGCCGCGTGGCCGCCGCGAGAGAGCGCCGGCAGCTCCGGAAGCCAGGCGGCGACGGCGAGCGCCAGCACGGCGCCGGCGGTCGGCAGCAGGGTTGCCCAGACGTCGCGGGGCGAGCGGGTGCGCTGCTTCATCGGGATCGGAGCCGAGGCTGCCGGCATGCTATGCGGCGGGGCCGGCGCTGGCAATCCGCGGCGCGCCGCCACCCATCCCGCTCGTCTCGCGCCGCGGAGCGCCGGCGGCTGGAGCCAGCAGCGCCCGGCACCGGCGCCGGGCTGGTATAAAGCGAGTGGATGAAACGCCTCTCGGCGGCTGCCGAGGAAGAGCTCCTCGACAGCCCGGATCTCGATCCCGCGGCGACCGCGCGCTCGCTCGCCGAGCTCGATCGGGTGAACCGCGCGCTCCTCGGTTCGCTCCCCCTCCGCCGCACGCTCCTGCCGCGCCTCGCCGCCGGCGAGCGGAGCCGCCTGCTCGATCTCGGCACCGGCAGCGGCGAGGTCGCCGGCGAGCTGGCGCGCATGGCCGGCAGGCGTGGCATGGCGGTCCAGATCGTCGGCCTCGACCGCAAGATCGACCACCTGGCGATCGGCCGCGCGGCGGCGAGACGGCGCGGCGGCGACCGCCAGCTCCGCGTGGTGGGGGACGCCGCCGCGCTGCCGTTTCGCGATGGCGCCTTCGCCTGGGCGTTCTCGACCCTCTTCTTCCACCATTTCGATGCCGCGGCGAACCGCCGCCTGCTGGCGGAGATGCGGCGGGTGGCGCGCGCCGGCGCCGCCGTGGTCGATCTCCGCCGCAGCCGCCTGCTGCTCTTCCTCGTCCGCGTGGCCCTGCCGCTCCTCGGCGCCGGCCCGGTGACGCGCAACGACGGCGACGTCTCGGTCCGCCGCGCCTGGACGCTCCCCGAAGTGGCGCGGCTCCTCGACGGTGAGCCCGTGCTCGAGCTGCGCCGGCGCTTCCCGTTCCGCTTCTCGCTGCTGCTGCCGGGCGGCGCGGCGGCGATCCGCCGCGACTAGGCCACCACTAGGAATTGCCCGGCAGGTCGCGCCAGGCAGGGAGGATGCCGAGGCCCTCGGCCTCGCGCACGGCGGAGAGGATGGCGAGCGCGACGGCGTGCTGAGCGAGGGTGCCGACCTGGTTGAGCTGGGCCGGGCGGGCGCCGGTCGTCAGGGTGACGACGAGGTCGCCGTCGACCTGCGAGAGGGCGGGAGCGAGGGCGCGGTAGAGGCCGCCGAACCCCATCTGGCAGACCTTCAGCAGGGCGGGCTTGGAGAGCGCCGCGTCGGTCATCACCACCGCCAGCGTCGTGTTGCCCGCCCACGGCCCCTCGCTCTCCGGCGGCAGCGCCGCCAGCACCCGCTCGGCGCCGGCGAGCTCGCCGCTCTCGGCCGCGAGCCGGCAGCCGGCGACGGTCGCCCCGGTCGCCGGATCGCGCACGTCGCCGTAGGCGTTGACGGCGACCGCCGCGGCGACGGTGATGCCGCCGGCGGCGGGCGAGGTGGTGAGGCTGGCGAAACCGAAGCCGCCCTTCATCGCCTGCGCCAGGCCGAGCGCTTTGCCGACGGTGGCGCCGGTGCCGGCGCCGACGCTCCCCACCGCCACGGGGCCGGCGGCGGCGGCGGCCAGCGCCGCGGCGGCGAGGCGCGGCCAGGGGCGCGCCGCGGGGTCGAGCGACTGGACGTCGAAGCACCGCGGATCGAGGCCGAGGTCGAAGAGGATCGCCGTGGGGACGAGCGGGATGGGGACGACGCCGGTGCGGAAGCCGTGGCCGGCGGCCGCCAGGCTGGCGACCACCGGATCGGCGGCGGCGAGGCCGAAGCCGCTGCCGCCCGAGAGCACGACGGCGTGCGCGCGGCTCGCCACGTGGAGCGCCGAGACCAGCGAGTCGAACTGCCGCGTGCCGGTCGCCGAGCCGCGCACCTCGGCGGCGGCGAGGGCGCCCTCGGGGCAGAGGATGACGGTGACGCCGGTGCGCGCCTCGCGGTCCGTGCCGTGGCCCAGAGTGAAGCCGGCGATCGCGAGGTCGCGGCGCGGCGCGGGGAGCGGCGGCGGGGCCGAGAGGGCGGGCGGCGGCATGGTGGCGCGGATTCTAGTCTCGGCGGTGCGTCTGCCGCCGGCAGGCGAGCCGTGGCGCGCGCCCGAGCCGGCGAGGATCTTCTATGCTTGTGCCCCGACGGCTCATTCGGAGGACGCGCTCGATGGACGCCCCGCAGAAGGTCAATCTCGCCGAGAAGCTCGGCCGGATCCACCAACACTTCGTGCCGCACGTCGTCGGCGAGCTCAACGGCCAGCAGGTCAAGCTGGTCAAGGCGCTGGGACCCTTCGTCTGGCACCATCACGAGGTCGAGGACGAGCTCTTCCTCGTCGTCCGCGGCCGCTTCCGCATGGAGTTCCGCGACCGCCACGTGTGGGTGGAGGAGGGCGAGCTCCTCGTCGTGCCGCACGGCGTCGAGCACCGGCCGGTCGCCGAGGAGGAGGTCGAGATCCTCCTCTTCGAGCCCGCCTCGACCCTCAACACCGGCAACGTCGTCGACGAGCGGACGGTCGTGGCTCTGCCGCGGCTCTGAGAGGCCCCGCGCCGATGACGCCGAGATCGCGGCCGGCGGCCGGCCGATTGCGATGAGACGCCGAGGCCGTGCGCTCCCCGCCATCGTCCTCGCCGCCGCCGCCGTCGCCACGCTCGCCCTCCTCGCCGCCATCCTCGCCGAGGCGCCGGGGGTGAACGGCCCGGCGGAGTGGCGCTGGGAGTACCGGGCGCCGGGGCTCGCCGCCGCCTGGCGGCCGGCGCTCCTCGCCCTCGCGCTCCTCGGCGCCTACGTGCTCTGGGACCGCGGCAGAGAGCCGCGGCGGCGAGCTCGCGAGGCGGGCGCCGCGGCGCTCCTCGTCCTCCTCGGCTGGGGCTTCACCATGGCGCTCGCCGGCGCCCAGCCGGGGGGGCTCGACCGCGTCCTCGGCTCGCTCGCCTCGCGCCTCTCCTTCGGCTACGTGTGGGACGCCGGCCTGGCGCCGCCGACCGCCCAGCTGCTCGCCCACTACGAGAGCGCCAGCGCGGGCCTCGACCTCCACGCCCGCACCCATCCGCCCGGCGCCCTCCTCGCCGTGCGCGGCCTGGCGCGGCTCACCCGCGATCTGCCGGTGCCGCCGCCCGGCGCCGGCACGGGTACCATCGCGGCGGCCCGCGACGCGCTCGACCGCGAGCTGGCGCGCGCCCGCGACCGCCACCGGCCGGTGCCGCGGCGCCTCCCCGGGCCGTGGACGATCGCCGTCCTCGCCTGGCTGCTGCCGGCCCTCTCGGCGCTCGCCGCCTGGCCGCTCGCCCGCCTCGGCACGGCGTGGGGCCTGCCGCCGCAGGTGACGCGGCTCGCCATGCTCCTCTGGCTCGCCGTGCCGGCGCGCTCGCTCTTCACCCCGTCGCTCGACCAGGCGCTGCCGCTCCTTGCCGTCGCCGCCCTCGCCCTCGCCGTCGGCGGAGGCCGCGGCGGCTGGTACCGTGCATTCGCCGCCGGCCTCCTCCTCGCCCTGGCGACGTTTCTGAGCTACGGCTGCCTCGCGCTCCTCCCCTGGGCCGGCGCCGTCGCCCTGGCGCCGGCGGCCGCGCCCGCCACACCGATCGAGCCGGCCGTCGAGGAGGCACGCATCCGCCGCTGGATGCGCGCTCTCGTCCGCCCCGCTCTCCTCGGCCTCGGCTTTCTCCTCCCCTGGGCCGCCCTCGTACCGCTCGCCGGCTATTCGCCGTGGACGGCCTTCCGTACCGGCATGCTGACCCACCGGGCGATGGCCGTCGTCACCCGCGGCTACGGGACCTGGCTGGCGTGGAATCCCTACGACTTCGCCCTCCTCCTCGGACCGCCGGTTCTGTTGGTGGGGCTCGCGGCGCTGGGAACGGCGCGCTGGGCGCGGCGGGAGGAGGCGGACAGCGGAGCGCCGGACGCGCTCGCCCCGGAGACGGCGCTCTCCTACCGGGTGGGGATCTGGGGCTTCTGGGGCTTGCTCGCGCTGCTCTGGATCTCCGGCAGCGTGCGCGGCGAGGTGGGGAGGATCTGGCTCCTCTTCATGCCCTTCGCCTGCCTCTTCGCGGCGGCCGGGATCGCCGCCGGCGAGCGGCCGAGCGAGCCGGCTCCGCCGAACGCGCCGGCCGTGCGGCGCGGCTGGGGGCTCGGCGTCGCCGCGCTCGAGCTGGCGCTCGGCCTGGCGCTCGCCGCGACGATGATCTTCGTCAGCTGAGGCGGCCGCCTCAGTTGCTCGGCACCATCGACACCTGCAGGTCGGAGAAGATCCAGCCGATGGGCGGGAAGTAGGCGCCGTCGGCGATGCCGCTCAGGCCGAAGTCGACGTGCACCTTGTTGCCGTTGTCCGCGACATCGAAGTTGTAGGCCGGGCCCTTGAGCGTGTAGGTCAGCACGCCGCCCTCGAAGGTCTGGAAGGTGATCAGCCGGTTGATGACGTCGTAGTCGACGCGGACGTGGTAGTGGTGGAGCTGCTTCCAGGGCCCCACCGTCTTCACGAACTGATCCTGATAGCCGAGCTCCAGCTCGGTCTTCGAGTTGTCGCCGCGGATGGTGACGCCGTCGTAGAGGACGCGGTTCTCGCGCACCGCGGCCCCGCGGCGCATGGCGAAGACGCCGTGGAAGAGGTTGGTCTGCCAGCGGTTCACGTAGAGGTCGAACTCGGTGACGATCTCCTGGTAGGGGACGCCCGCGGTGAGCGGCAGGTTGTAGCTGATCGACGAGGCGCCCGGGCGCGCGTTGAGGAAGACGCCGGAGACGGTGAAGGTCTGCGCGGTCGCCGGCGGCGTCGGGTCGCCGCTGCCACCGCCGCCACTGCCGGCGCCGGCGCCGCTCCCCAGCAGGTCGGCGCCGAGGTTGGCCGTCGGCACCAGGATGTTGGTCAGCGGACCGCCGACCTCGTAGACGACGGCATAGGTGTAGAAGGCGTGATCGCAGCTCACCTGCAGGCGCACGTTGGCGATGTCGCCGGCCGCCAGAGTCGCCAGCAGATCGCCGAAGGTGCGATGCGACAGCGGCGGCAGGGTGATGATGGCGGTCGGCGTCAGCGCCGTGCGGTTGGCGGCGAAGGCGCCGACGGTGCACTGCGCCGGCGAGCGGGCGAGGTTGACGAGGAAGAAGTCGCTCGTCGTGCCGGTGGTCTTGTCCTCCTCGAGCCCCTGGAGCTGGGTGACGGCGTTGGCGGCGAGGGCGTTCGGGGAGCCGACGACCGGCACCGTGGCGCTCGACAGCGCGTTGCCGTTGACGTCGACCAGCTCGAGCCGCGCGGCGACGCTGAGCGCCGCGCCGCCGGAGATCTCGACCATCCCCACCTTGCCCGCCGGCGCGGCGCCGGTGGCGAGGAAGGTGCCGCCGGCGGGGACGGCGACCGGCGAGCCGAAGGTCTCCTGCGTGGTGCCGTCGAGGCCGGTGCCGATGAAGGCGGTGGTGAACGAGGCCCCGGAGGACCCTGCGTTCGAAACCCAGATGCGGGTGCGGAAGGAGGTGCCGTTCGCCGTCGTGCCGCTCGCGATGGGGACGATCACCTGACCGGCGGCGAGCGGCATAACCACGGCCGAGAGCATGAGGCTGGCGAGAGCGAGCGCCTTCTTCATCGCGAGAGACCTCCTGGAGAACCGGCGAGCGGATGCCGTGGACGCTGAAATTGCAAGGATTCTATAGCTTCGGAGCCTCGCGCTGCAACCATTTCTGTGCAGCCGCGCGGGCGCACCGCTGGCGCTCCACATGGCCGCGGCGCCTCTCGTAGTAGGATCTGCCGCGCTTCGCGGCGGCCGGCTGGCAGGCTGCCCGCGATCGCATCACCCCTCACGAGCGAGCAGACGAGCGAACCTCATGGCGAGTCGAACACTGGAGATGGGAGCGGCGGAGCGGGCCGGCGAGGCGTCGTCGGTGGTCTGGGCTCCGGTCGCCGATGCCGGCGCCAGCGCCCGTCGCGAGCTCGCGGCGCGGTCGGCGGCGCGGCGGCGCGGCCTCATCGGCCTCGCCGGCGGCCTCGCCGTCGCGGCGCTCTTCGACTACCTGAAGCCCCACCGGCCGCAGCCTGCCTATGTGGTCGCCGCCGTCGCGGTCCTCTTCGCCGCCATCGCGGTCGCCTCGCCGACCGGCCTCTATCCGCGCCTGCAGCGGGCTCTCGACGCCTTCGGCCGCGGCGTCGGCGCGGTGGTGACCTGGGTGCTGATGACCATCCTCTTCTTCGTCTTCGTCCTGCCGGTCGGCGCCATCCTGCGCGCCGCCGGGAAGCTCGCCATCACCAAGGGCTTCGACCCGCGGAGCGCCTCCTACTGGTCGGAGCCGAGCCAGCCGGACGGCGCCGGTGCCTACCGCAAGCAGTTCTAGATCTCCTCGAGACCGCGTGAAGCTCCTCGGCATCTCCTGCTACTACCACGACTCGGCGGCCTGCCTGGTCGACTCGGGGCGCATCATCGCCGCGGCGCAGGAGGAGCGCTTCACGCGCAAGAAGCACGACGCCGACTTCCCCGCCAACGCCGTGCGCTACTGCCTGGCGGAGGGCGGCATCGCCGCCGGCGGCCTCGACGGCGTCGTCTTCTACGACAAGCCGCTGCTCAAGTTCCACCGCATCCTCGAGACCTACCTGGCGGTCGCCCCGCGCGGCCTGCGCTCCTACGTCCAGGCGGTGCCGCTGTGGCTCAAGGAGAAGCTGTGGATCCCGCCGCGCATCGAGGAGTCGCTCGCCGAGTGCGGCCTCGACGGCCGCACCGAGATCTTCTTCACCGAGCACCACGAGTCGCACGCCGCTTCGGCCTTCTATCCGTCGCCTTTCGAGGAGGCCGCCGTGCTCACCCTGGACGGCGTCGGCGAGTGGGCGACGACGACGATCGGCGTCGGCGAGGGGGCGCGCCTGCGGCTGGTGGGCGAGATCAAGTTCCCTCACTCGCTGGGCCTCCTCTACTCGGCGTTCACCTACTTCACCGGCTTCAAGGTGAACTCCGGCGAGTACAAGCTGATGGGGCTCGCCCCCTACGGCACCGCGCGCTATGCCGACCTCATCCGGCGCGAGCTGATCGACCTCAAGGACGACGGCTCCTTCCGCCTCAACATGGACTATTTCGGCTATCTCGACGGCCTGGCGATGACCAATGCCAAATTCGCCAAGCTCTTCGGCGGGCCGCCGCGGCCGCCCGAGAGCCCGATCTCGCGCCGCGAGATGGATCTCGCGCGCTCGATCCAGGAGGTCACCGAGGAGGCCGTCCTGCGGCTCGCCCGCCACGCCCGCGAGCTGACGGCCAAGCGCAACCTCTGCCTCGCCGGCGGCGTGGCGCTCAACTGCGTCGCCAACGGCATCCTGCTGCGCGCCGGGATCTTCGACGACATCTGGATCCAGCCCGCCGCGGGCGACGCCGGCGGCGCCCTCGGCGCGCCGCTCGCCTTCTGGCACAACGGCCTCGGCCGGCCGCGCACGGTCACCCCGCGGCGCGACGCCATGCGCGGCGCTTTCCTCGGCCCCGAGTTCGGCGCCGAGGCGATCCGCGCCTTCTTGACCGCCCGCGGGCTGCCCCACGAAGAGCTCGCCGAGGCAGACTGGGCGCCGCGCCTGGCCCGCCTCATCGCCGAGGAGAACGTCGTCGGCCTCTGCCATGGGCGGATGGAGTTCGGGCCGCGGGCTCTCGGCAACCGCTCGATCGTCGGCGACGCGCGCTCGCCGAAGATGCAGTCGATCATGAACCTCAAGATCAAGTTCCGCGAGAGCTTCCGGCCGTTCGCGCCGAGCGTCCTCGAGGAGCGGGTGGGCGACTACTTCGAGCTCGACCGGCCGTCCCCCTACATGCTGCTGGTCGCCGACGTCGTCGAGCGCCGGCGGGTGGCGAAGCAGGGCGACGAGGACGGCCTCGACCTCGTCGAGTGGGTGAACCGGCCGCGCTCGGACATCCCCGCCATCACCCACGTCGACTACTCGGCGCGCATCCAGACGGTGTCGGCGGAGGTCAACCCGCGCTATCACGCCCTGCTCAGCGAGTTCGAGAAGCTGACCGGCTACGGGGTGATCGTCAACACCAGCTTCAACGTGCGCGGCGAGCCGATCGTCTGCACCCCCGAGGACGCCTACCGCTGCTTCATGCGGACCGAGATGGACTATCTCGTGCTCGGCCCCTTCCTGCTGCAGAAGAGCGCCCAGCCGGCGGTCGAGGAGAAGGGCGACTGGCGGCAGGAGTATCAGCTAGATTAGCCTTGGCGGAGGGCGGCGGCCCTGGCTGGCTCGCCGCGGCGCCGCAGCAGGGCCGGCCACTGCGCCCGCCCGCGTCGAGCACACCGGAGACACAGACAAGGAGAGAAGGGCGATGAGCAGGCTCGGCTACGTCGGTTCGATGCTGCGGCAGATCTTCCAGTTCGCGCGGCAGAACAAGGTCTATTGGATCGTCCCCTTCGTGCTCATCCTGGCGCTGGTGATCTTCCTCGTCTTCACCAGTCAGGCGACGGCGCCCTTCATCTACACGCTGTTCTAGGGCTCGATGCCGACGCGCTCGCGGGCGGGCCGGCTCGCTCTCCTCGCCGCCTCGGTCCTCGTCACCCTGCTGACCGCGGAGGCGGCTCTCCGCGTCGCCGGCATCGGCTACCCCAACTTCTACGGCCCCGACGCAGCGCGCGGCTGGTCGCTCCTGCCGGGGGCCAGCGGCCGCTGGACGAAGGAGGGCGACGCCTTCGTCCGCATCAGCTCGGACGGCCTGCGCGACCGCGAGCACGCCGTCGCCAAGCCGCCGGGCGTGCTGCGCATCGCGGTCCTCGGCGACTCCTGCGCCGAGGCCCTCCAGGTGCCCGCCGGCGACACCTTCTGGTCGCTCCTCGAGCGCCAGCTCCCCGCCTGCCTGCGCTCGGCGCGGCCGCGGGGCGTCGAGGTGCTCGACTTCGGCGTCTCCGGCTACGGCACCGCCCAAGAGCTCATCACCCTCCGCCACGCGGTGTGGAAGTACCAGCCGGACCTCGTCCTCCTCGCCTTCTACACCGGCAACGACGTGCGCAACAACTACCGGCCGCTCGAGCAGGACCCCCTGCGCCCGTACTTCGTCGTCGACCACGGACGGCTGGTGCTCGACGACTCGTTCCTCGCCAGCGACGGCTATCGCCTCCGCCGCAGCCTGCCGGCGCGCGCCCTCTACGCCGCTTTCAACCACGTGCGCCTCCTGCAGCTCGGCAAGATGGCGAAGAGCGCCGTCGACGGCTACGTCGGCGCCTGGAAGGCGCGGCGGGTGACCACCCAGCCGATCGAGGAGCTGGGGCTGGACAACGCCGTCTACCAGCCGCCCGCCGACGCCGCCTGGCGCGCCGCTTGGGAGGCCACCGAGGCGATGATCCGCGCCATGGACGCCGAGGCGCGCGCCCACGGCGCCCGCTTCGCCGTCGTCAGCCTGTCGACGCCGATCCAGGTCGACCCCAGCGTCGAGAAGCGGCGGGCCTTCGCCCGCGAGCTCAGGGTGCCCGACCTCTTCTACCCCGACCGCCGCCTGCAGGCGCTCGGCCGCGCCGCCGGGATCCCCGTCCTCGCCCTGGCGCCGCCGCTCGCCGACGAGACGGCGCGGAGCGGGAGCTTCCTGCACGGCTTCCCCAACACCCGGCCGGGCGAGGGGCACTGGAATGCCGCCGGCCACCGCGCCGCCGCCCGCCTGCTCGCCGCCTGGCTCTGCGCCGGGATGCCGGCGAATCCGTAGGGCCGGCGACAACCGATTCCAGAGCAAGCACTTGCGCCGTTCCTCGCGGCGCGGCTGGGGCTCGGAGCGGGGCCGGCGGGGGTCCACTTGCGGCTCCCTACCGCATCGGCCACAATACGGCAATGCTTCGCTTCAGGCCGGTGCACGGGGTCGTCATCGTCCTCCTCTTCATCGCCGCGGTCCTCGGCGCCAAGATGCTGCTCGAGAACGGCGGCGGCGCGAGCTACGAGCTGGTGCGGCCCGAGAGGGGCGCCGTCACCCTTGACCTCGCCGGCCTCGGCAACCAACAGGTGCGCTTCTACCGCTTCCTGAACGCCGGCAACCAGGAGGTGCGCTTCTTCGTCGGCCGCGACGCCCAGGGCACCGTCCAGGTCGCCTACGACGCCGACGAGGTGTGCGCCAAGTACAACCGCGGCTTCCGCCACGAAGGGGAGTGGCTGGTCTGCAACAAGTGCGACAAATCCTTCCGGCTCACCGAGACCAACGCCGGCGGCGGCGGCTGCAAGCCGGTCCCCCTCGCCCATCGGGTCGACGGCGACCGGCTGACGATCGCCGAGGCCGACATCCTCCAAGGCTGGCGGCTCTTCCATTGAGCGGCACCCCCGGCGCGGACGCATCGCCGAACCGAGGTCCCGTGGTATATCTTCGCGCGGTCCGGAAGGGGTAGCCATGTGCGCAGCCGACTTCGTTCTCTACGAAGAGGAGTACAGGAGCCTGCAGGAGGCTCTCCGCCGCCTGCGTCAGGAGTCGAACGCCAAGGCTGTCTTCCTGATCGACAAGAACGGCCAGCAGATCGCCGCCGCCGGAGAGATCGAGCAGTTCGACACCACCTCGCTCGCCTCGCTGACCGCCGGCAACGTGGCGGCGACCGACGGCCTTGCCAAGCTGATCGGCGAGCGCGAGTTCTCGGTGCTGTTCCATGAAGGGCAGCAGGACCACATCCACATCTCGATCGTCGCCAAGCGGGCCATCCTGGTGGTCATCTTCGACGACCGCTCCTCGCTCGGCCTGGTGCGCCTGCGCGTCAAACGGGCCAGCGTGGACCTCGAGAAGATCTTCGAAACGATGCTGCAGAAGAGCGACCGCGGGCCGCAGGGAGCGCCGCACGGCAGCCCCTTCTCGGAGATCACCGACGACGACATCGACGCCCTCTTCGGTGAGTAAGAGCGCGTGCATAGACGGGTGAACAGAGCGGGGCAATAGGCCCGCACCCGGCCCGGGGTCTCCCGGCTGGCGATGGAGCGAGCGAGCACAGATGACCTTCATCAATTACGCCAGCAAGGAGATCAACTGCAAGATCGTCTACTACGGCCCCGGGCTGTGCGGCAAGACGACCAACCTGCAGTACATCTACAACAAGACGGCGCCCGAATCGAAGGGCAAGATGATCTCGCTCGCGACCGAGGCCGACCGCACCCTGTTCTTCGATTTCCTGCCCCTGGACCTCGGCTCGATCCGCGGCTTCACCACCCGTTTCCACCTCTACACCGTGCCCGGCCAGGTGTTCTACGACGCCAGCCGGAAGCTGATCCTGAAGGGCGTCGACGGCGTCGTCTTCGTCGCCGACAGCCAGGACGAGCGGATGGAGGCCAACATCGAGTCGATCCGCAACCTCGAGGAGAACCTGCAGGAGCACGGCTTCGACCTGGCGACGATCCCCTACGCCCTGCAGTTCAACAAGCGCGACCTCTCGAACGTCATGCCGGTCGACGAGATGTACCGCACCCTCAACTACAAGCGCGAGCCGACCTTCGAGGCGGTGGCGACGACGGGCGTCGGCGTCTTCGATACCCTGAAGTCGGTCGCCAAGCAGATCCTGATCGAGCTGCGCAAACGCTAGCTAGTGCCCCGTGTCGGGAGGAGCCCCGCTCCGTCTCGGCTCCGCCGCCACGGGCCACGGACTGGGGAGCGACGAGCGATGGCGAAGAGATGGCAGACGGCGGACATCTCCTACCTGCGGCGCTACGGCAAGACGAAGCCGGTCGATGAGCTCGCCAGGCGCTTCAAGACGGACGTGAAGACGGTGCGCGAGAAGCTCGCGGAGCTGGCGCCGCCGGCCGCCGCCAAGAAGAAGGTGATCCCCGCCAAGGCCGCCGCGGCACGACCCTCGACGGCCAAGCCGTCGGCCGCCAAGCCGTCAGCCACCAAATCAACGGCCAAGAAGCCATCCGCCACCAAGCCGCCGGCCGCCAAGCGCCCGGCCGCCAAGCCCGCACCGGCCCGATCCGCGCCCAAGCCGACGGCCAAGAAGACCGCTCCCGCACGCTCCGCTCCGGCGAAGACCGCGCAGTCGAAGCCGGCGCCGGCGAAGGCCACCCCCATGAAGAAGACACCCGCGAGACCGCCGGCGGCGAAGCCCGCGCCGGCGAAGAAGCCAGCCGAGAGACCGCCGGCGATCAAGGCCGCGCCGCCCAAGCCGCAACCGGCGAAGCCCGCCGCCAAGGCGGCGACGGCGACCCAGGCGCCTCCGCCGCCGCCGCGGCCCGCTCCCCCCAAGCCCCCGCCGGCGAAGGACTCCGGGCTCTCCGGCTACACCGACGCCCTGGCGGCGATGCACAAGCAGGACTGGGCCAAGGCGGTCAAGCTCCTCGACCGCCTCGCCGTCGATGACGACCAGCCGGAGATCGCGGCGCGGGCGCGGGTGTTCCTCCTCGCCGCCAAGCAGCGCCTGGGGAGCGGCGAGGAGCAGGGCGGCGAGGATGCCTACCTGCAGGCCGTCTTCGAGAAGAATCGCGGTAATCTCGAGGCGGCGCTCGAGATCTCCCGGCGCGGCGGCCGCGACAAGAAGGACGAGCGCTTCGCCTACCTCACCGCCTCCGTCTACGCGCTCGAGGGCCGCAGCGAGGACGCGGCGCAGGCGCTCACCCAGGCCGTCGAGCTCAACCCCAAGAACCGCATCCATGCCTACCACGACGCCGACTTCGCCGAGCTGCGCAAAGACCGCGATTTCCGCCACCTCTTCGACTTCCCCTGAGCGGCCGACGGCGCCGCCCGGCGCCGCCCTCGTCGCCATCGGCGGCGGCACCGGCCTCTCGGCCCTGCTGCGCGGCCTCAAGACGGAGGTCGGCGGCGAGCTGCGCCAGCTGACCGGCGTCGTCACGGTGACCGACGACGGCGGCTCGTCGGGCCGCCTGCGGCGCGAGTTCGGCGTGCTGCCGCCGGGCGACATCCGCAACTGCATCGTGGCGCTCGCCGACGACGAGGACCTCCTCGCCCGGCTCTTCCAGTACCGCTTCCCCAACGGCGGCGGCCTCCTCGGGCACAGCTTCGGCAACCTCTTCCTGACCGCCCTCACCGGCATCACCGGCGACTTCTACCAGGCGATCCTGACCGCCGAGTCGGTGCTCTCGGTGCGCGGCAAGGTCTATCCGGCGACCTCGACCGACGTCCGCCTGCGCGGCCACGGCGTCTCCGGCCGCGTCTACGAGGGGGAGTCGGCGGTGGGGCTGTCGAGCGAGGAGCTGGCGCGGGTGGAGCTCGATCCGCCCGCCCCCGCCGCCTTCCCGGGCGCCGTCGCGGCGCTCGAGCAGGCGGACTTGATCCTCCTCGGACCGGGCTCGCTCTACACCTCGATCATCCCCAACCTGCTCATCCCCGGCATCCGCCAGGCGATGGCGAAGTCGGGGGCGCCGGTGATCCTCCTCCTCAACCTGATGACGCAGCCCGGCGAGACCGACCGCATGAGCGGCATCGACCACCTGCGCGCCGTGCAGCAGCATGCCGGCGCCGGGGTCGTCGACGCCGTTCTCGTCAACTCGACGCCGATCCCCGCCGAGCTCCTGGCGCACTACGCGGAGACCGGCTCGGCTCCGGTCGACGTCGACCGCGAGGCGCTGGAGCGCCTGGGCGTCGAGGTGCTGGCGGCGGACCTCCTCGCCCCCGGCGACCTCATCCGCCACGACTCGGCGAGCCTGGCGCGCGCCGTGCTCGCGCTCGCCGTCCGGCAGGCATGAGCGACGCGCCGCAGCATCTCGATGCCGCCGATGCCGCCGATCCCGCGGCGAGCGACCGTGTCGCCGTCATCCTCGCCGCCGGCCAGGGGAAGCGCATGGTGTCGCGCCTCCCCAAGGTGCTCCACGCGGCGGCCGGCCGGCCGCTTCTCGCCTGGGTGCTCGCCGCGGCGCGCGCCGCCGGCTGCGAGCGCCGGATCGTCGTCGTCGGCCACGGCGCCGAGGCCGTGCGCGCGGCGTTCTCATCGCCGGATGCCGACGGAGAGCTCGCCAACATCGACTGGGTCCTGCAGGCGGAGCAGCGCGGCACCGGCGACGCCCTGGCGCGCGCCGAGGCGGCGCTCGCCGGCCGCCGGGCGACCCTCCTCGTCCTCTCCGGCGACGTGCCGCTGGTGTCGCCGGCGACCCTCGCGGCGCTCGCCGGGGCCCTCGCCGGCGAACGTCCCGCCTGGGGGGCGATGGCGGTCGCCGACCTCGACGCCCCCGGCTCGCTCGGCCGCGTGATCGCGGCGGGAAACGAGCCGAGCGAGCGCGCGAGCCACCTCGCGCGCATCGTCGAGGCGCGCGACGCGACGGCGGCGGAGCTTGCCATCCGCCGCGTCAACGCCGGCCTCTACGCCCTCCCGGCGCCGGAGATCTTCGCCTACCTCGCCCGCCTCGAGCCGCAGAACGCCCAGGGCGAACTCTACCTGACCGACGCGCTCACCGCCGCCGCGGCGGAGGGCCGGGAGGTCCGCCTGCTGCCGCTCGCCGATCCGGCCGAAGCCTGGGGGGTCAACCGGCGGAGCGAGCTCGCCGAGGTGCACCGCCGCCTGGTCGATCGCCAGCTCGCCGCCCTCGAGGCGGCCGGTGTCACCGTCCTCGAGCCGGCGCGGACGGTCGTCGAGCCCGGCGTCGCGGTCGGCGCCGACACCGTCATCCACCCCGGCGTCGCCCTCCTCGGCGCCTGCCGCATCGGCGGCGGCTGCACCCTCCACCAGGGGGCCTGGCTGCGCGACACGACGCTCGGCGACGGCGTCACCATCCACCCCTACAGCGTGCTCGACGGCGCCACCGTCGAGGCGGGCGCCGAGGTGGGGCCGTTCGCGCGCCTGCGGCCGGCGGCGCGCCTGCTCCCGATGTCCCGCGTCGGCAGCTTCGTCGAGGTGAAGAACGCCGTCCTCGGCGCCGGCGCCAAGGTCAACCACCTCGCCTACGTGGGCGACGCGGAGATCGGCGAGGGCGCCAACCTGGGCGCCGGGACGATCACCTGCAACTTCGACGGCGAGAGGAAGCACCGCACCGAGATCGGCCGCGGCGCCTTCATCGGCAGCGACACCATCCTCGTCGCGCCGGTGAAGGTCGGCGACGGCGCCACCACCGCCGCCGGCTCGGTGATCACCCGCGAGGTGCCGGCCGGCGCTCTGGCGGTCGGCCGCGCGCGGCAGAAGAACCTGCCGGGGCGGCTCCGCCGCCGGCGCGAGAAGCCGGCGGCGGAATAAAGACCCCCGCGGGCGAGGTCATAACGACACATGTGCGGAATCGTCGGGTACGTCGGCAGCCGTGAGGTCGTGCCGCTCCTGGTCGAGGGTCTGTCGCGCCTGGAGTACCGCGGCTACGACTCGGCCGGTCTCGTGGTGGTGAAGAACGGCACGCTCGAGACCGTCAAGGCGGAGGGAAAGCTCGAGCGACTGCGCGAGAAGCTGCGCCAGCGGCCGCTCGCCGGGCACTACGGCCTCGGCCACACGCGCTGGGCGACCCACGGCGCCCCCTCGGAGCGCAACGCCCATCCGGTCGTCGACTCCAAGCGCCGCGTGGCGCTCATCCACAACGGCATCATCGAGAACTTCCTGCCGCTCAAGAAGCGCCTGCAGGCGGCCGGCTGGACCTTCGGCTCCGACACCGACACCGAGGTGGTGGCGAACCTCATCTCCTCCTACCTCGACGGCGGCTCCGGGGACTTGAAGACCGCGGTCGAGAAGGCCAAGGCCGAGCTCGAGGGGATGTACGCCTTCGCCGCCGTGGCGACCGCCGCCGACGGCCGCGAGGGGCAGGAGATCGTCGCCGCCCGCCAGGGGCCGCCGCTCCTCATCGGCCTCGGCAACCATGAGCAGTTCCTCGCCTCCGATGCCTCGGCGCTCCTCGCTCACACGAAGGACGTCATCTTCCTCGAGAACGGCGACCTGGCGCGCCTCCGGCCCGGCGGGATCGAGATCTGGGACCGCCAGGGCACGCCGGTCGACCGCCCCGTCCAGCATCTCAACTGGGACCCCATCCAGACCGAGAAGAGCGGCTACAAGCACTTCATGCTCAAGGAGATCCACGAGCAGACCCAGGCGGTGCAGGACACCTTCGGGGGACGCGTGGACTTCGAGAGCGGGCGGATCACCATCGACACCATCCAGCTCTCGGTCGACGAGGTCCGCGGCCTCGAGCGCCTGCACCTGCTCGCCTGCGGCACCTCCTGGCACGCCGCTCTCGTCGGCAAGTTTCTCATCGAGAGCCTGGCGCGCATGCCGGTCGAGGTCGACTACGGCTCGGAGTATCGCTATCGCGACCCCATCGTCTCCTCGCGCGTCCTGGCGGTGGGGATCTCGCAGTCGGGGGAGACCGCCGACACCCTGGCGGCGATGGAGATCGCGCGCGAGCGCGGCGCCCGCCTCTTCACCGTCTCGAACGTGCTCGGCAGCCAGGCGACCCGCATCAGCGAAGGAGTGATCTACACCCACGCCGGGCCGGAGATCGGCGTCGCCTCGACCAAGGCGTTCACCACCCAGCTCGTCGCCCTCTACCTGCTAGCCCTCTATCTGCGCCAGGTGCGGATCGGGCCGCTCGAGCGGCACTACCTGGACGATCTCGCCCGCCTGCCGCAGGCGATCGCCCAGGCGCTCACTCTGGAGCCGGCGATGGACGATCTCTCCCGCCGTTATTTCCGGGCGGAGAACTTCCTCTACCTCGGGCGCGGCATCAACTACCCGATCGCGCTCGAGGGGGCGCTCAAGCTCAAGGAGATCTCCTACATCCACGCCGAGGGCTACCCCGCCGGCGAGATGAAGCACGGCCCCATCGCCCTGATCGACGAGGACCTGCCGGTGGTGGCGCTCGCCACCGGCGACGAGGTCTTCGAGAAGGTGAAGAGCAACATCCAGCAGGTCAAGGCGCGCGACGGCGTCGTCATCGGCCTCACCGACCGTGAGCGCGAGGATCTCGCCGACCTCGCCGACGACCTCATCGTCGTGCCCCAGGTGTCGCCGCTCCTGCAGCCCATCGTCAACGTCATCCCCCTGCAGCTCCTCGCCTACTTCATCGGCGTCCGCCGCGGCGCCGACGTCGACCAGCCGCGGAACCTGGCGAAGAGCGTGACGGTGGAGTAGGGCGGCCGGCTCGCTGCCCCAGACCCCGGCCGGGCCAGCCCTCGGCACGAGCGATCGGCCGCCTCCCGAGGCCGTCTACCGCCAGCGCCGCGAGCGCTTCGCGGCGGAGGCGGAGCGGCTCGGCCGGAGGTCTTTCGCTTTCTCGATCGCGCGGTTCGCGGCCTTCGCGGCGATCGCTCTCTGCCTCGCCCTCGTCCTCCTGCACGCCTCGGCGCCGGGGCGGCTGTGGCCGATGGGCGCGGCGGCCTCAGGCGCCGCCTTTCTCGTGCTCCTCGTTCTCCATGGGCGGGTGATCCGCGACGAGCGGCGCGCCCGCGATTTGGTCACCCTGCAGGACGAGGGCCTCGCCCGGCTGGCGCGCACCTGGAGCGCGCTGCCGCTGCCGCGCCTGCCCGACGGCTTCGTCGCGCCGCCGATCGCGCGCGACCTGGGACTCCTCGGTCCGGCGTCGCTCTTCCATCTGCTGGGCACCGCCCACACTCCGCCCGGCAAGGCCGCGCTCGCCGGCTGGCTGCTGGCGCCGGCGGCGCCGGAGGAGATCGCCCGCCGGCAGGCGGCGGTCGCCGACCTGGCGCCGGAGGTCGACCTGCGCCAGCGCCTGGAGCTCGCCGCCCGGCCGATGGAGAAGGCGCCGCCCGACGCGGAACCCTTCCTCCGCTGGGCGGAGGGCGCGCCCTACCTCGCCGCGCGGCCCTGGCTGATCTGGGCGAGCCGCGCCATGGCCGTCACCACGGCGGCATTGGGCTTCGCCTGGCTGGTGCCCGGCTCGCCGATCTCCTTCGGCATCCCGCTCTCCTGCGTCGCCGTCAACCTCGTCCTGACCTGGATCTACGGCGAGCCGGTGCAGACTGCGTTCAACCGCCTGCAGGCGCGCGAGCGCGAGTTCCGCCTCTACGCCGGCGCCCTGGCGCTCGTCGCCGGCGGCCGCTTCGCGAGCGAGCGGCTGCGGGGGATCGCCGGCGACCTGGCGCCGGAGGGGACGCCCGCCCATCGCGCCATGGAGATCCTCGACCGCCGGGTGGGGCTCTCCGATGCGCGCCACGTGGCGCTCCTGCACCTGCCGCTGCAGCTCCTGCTGCTGTGGGATTTCCATACTCTCGACCTCCTCGAGCGCTGGCAGCGGCGCTTCGGCTGCGAGGCCCGCCGCTGGCTGGGCGCCCTCGGCGATTTCGAGGCGCTCGCCGCACTCGCCGCACTCGCCCACGACAATCCGAGCTGGGCCTTCCCGACGGTCGCCGCAGCGCCCGCCGGCGAACTGCTAGCCGCCAGCGCCCTCACGGCGCGCGGGCTCGGCCATCCGCTCCTCGCCGACGCGGTGCGCGTCGGCAACGACGTCACCGTCGGTCCGGCCGGCTCCTTCCTCCTCGTCACCGGCTCCAACATGTCGGGCAAGAGCACGCTCCTCCGCGCCCTCGGCACCAACGTCGTCCTCGCTCAGGCCGGCGCGCCGGTCGCCGCCGCCGCGCTCGACCTGCCGCCGCTCGACCTCGCGACCAGCGTCCTGGTCGAGGACTCGCTCGCCGACGGCGTCTCCTTCTTCATGGCCGAGCTGCTCTCGGTGCGCGAGGTGGTGCGGGCGGCGGACCGCGCGGCACGCGGCGGGCGGACGCTCCTCTATCTCCTCGACGAGATCCTCCGCGGCACCAACAGCGCCGAGCGCCAGGTGGCGGTGCGGCGGGTGCTGCAGCACCTCCTCGCCGCCGGCGCCCTGGGCGCCGTCTCGACCCACGACCTCGAGCTGGCCGCGATCCCCGAGCTCGCCGCCGCCTGCCGCACGGCGCACTTCCGCGAGAGCTTCGTCGACACCGCGGCCGGCCCGCGGATGACCTTCGACTACCGCCTGCGGCCGGGCGTGGCGACGACCGCCAACGCGCTCAAGCTGCTCGCGCTGGTGGGGCTGGGAGAGGAGGAGGGGTGAAGGCCGCGCTCAGCCGCGCGGCTGCGCGGTTGATCAGCCCTGCGGCTGAGCGGTTGATCAGCCCCGCGGCTGCGCTGTTGATCAGCCCTGCGGCTGAGCCGCGGGGAGGGGCGGCTCGGCGCCGGCGCTGCCGCGGCCGAGGAAGGGGAAGACCGAGAGCAGGAACATGTAGGAGTAGCCCTGGATGAAGAGGTAGAGGAAGGGGAGCGACATCCACATGCCGCGCTGGAAGGCGTAGATGAAGGCGGCGGCGAAGTAGAGGGCGAGGACTCCTTCGATGAGGAACGAGAGGTCGGTGCCGGCGCGGTAGCGCTTCGACAGCCACTCCTGCCCGCTCTGCTCGATGCGGTACTTGGGGGTGCGGTGGAAGGTGCCGCCGTGCTGGAAGAGGCCGGAGACGACGGCCCGCGTGTTGTTGATCGAGAGGCCGATGCCGATCGCCATCACCGCCGGGATGTAGCGGATCGACTGCCGCCAGGAGTGGCCGCCCGCCACCTGGGCGGTGATGTAGAAGAGGAGCACGGAGACGGTGGCGCCGAGGAAGAGCGGCACGTCGATCAGCAGCAGCGCCCGATAGCCGGTGCCGGCGCGCAGGATCATCGCCGGGAAGATGAGGATGGCGATGAGCACCGTCAGCAGGTAGCTCGAGTTGTTGGTGAGGTGGACGAAGGCCTCGAATTTCACCCGCCAGGGAAGATCCGCCTTGAGGATGCGGCCGAGCAGCTTGCGGCCGGTCTGCACCGAGCCCTTGGCCCAGCGGAACTGCTGGCTCTTGAAGCCGTTGATGTCGACCGGCAGCTCCGACGGCACGTCGAGCTCGGGCAGATAGAGGAAGCGCCAGCCGGCGAGCTGCGAGCGGTAGGAGATGTCGAGGTCCTCGGTCAGCGTGTCGTGCTCCCAGCCGCCGGCGCCGAGGATCGCGGCGCGGCGCCAGATCCCCGCCGTGCCGTTGAAGTTGAAGAAGCAGCCGACCCGATGCCGCGCCGTGTGCTCGATCAGGAAGTGGCCGTCGAGGAGGATCGCCTCGACGCGGGTGAGGAGCGAGTAGGCGCGGTTGATGTGCGACCAGCTCCCTTGCACCATCCCCAGCCGGGGGTCGGCGAAGAAGGGGACGGCGAGGCGCAGGAAGTCGGGCCGCGGCACGAAGTCGGCGTCGAAGACGGCCAGGAGGTCGCCCTTGGCCGCGGTGAGGCCCGCGGCGAGGGCGCCGGCCTTGAAGCCGGTGCGGTCGGCGCGGTGGACGTGATGGATGTCGAAGCCGTCGTCGCGGTAGGCGGCGACCAGGTCGGCGACGATGCGGGTGGTCTCGTCCGTCGAGTCGTCGAGAACCTGGATCTCCAGCCGGTCGCGCGGGTAGTCGAGGCGGCAGACGGCGTCGATGAGCCGGGTCGCCACGTACATCTCGTTGTAGAGTGGAAGCTGGACCGTCACCCGAGGCCATTCCGACGGGTCGGGTGGACGCTGCGCCCTCTTGTTCCGCGTGCGCAGGTACTCGACCACCAGCACCAGGCGATGGACGCCGTAGAAGGCGAGCACCGCCAGGATGAGGTAGTAGAGTGCCAGTACGGCAGTCGCCGCCTGAGATCCCACCGTCAACGCCCGGCGCCTCCGCGCAGGATGCGCTGCGAGGGCCGCTGGATCGGCTGGAGCCTCCCGAGCATCCGGCGGGTCAGCGGGTCGCCGGTCTCGCTCTGGGAGCCGCCCTGGCGCCGCTCCTCGCGGCGAGCCTGGGGCTGCTCCTCGTCTTCGATCTGAATCGTCATGTGGTCCTCGCTCTGCTCCTCGCGGGAGCCGGCTTCCTCGCACTCCCCTTCGCCGCGCGCCGCCTGGAGACGGCCGGCGGAGCGATCGGAACCCTTTTTGGACGGCGAGCGGGATCGCTGGGAACAGCGATCCTCCTGGGGGCTCTGCTGTTGCGGCTGCCTCTCCTGCCTCTACCCCTCACGCTCTCCGAAGACGTGCTGCGCTATCTCTGGGACGGCAGGGTAGCGGCGGCCGGTTACAACCCGTACGCTCTCCCGCCGCAGGCCGCCGAGCTCTCCGCTCTGCGCGAAGGGAGCCAGGGAGAGTGGAGACAGCTCCCCCATCGCGACATTCCCACGGTCTACCCACCCCTCGCCCTAGCGGCCTTCAGTATATCGACTAGGCTACCCTTTCCCATCCTTTCCTGGAAGATCCTGGCGACCGCCGCGGACCTCGCAGCCGTCGCGCTGCTGCTGGCCCTCGCCCGCCGCGCCGGCCTGCCGGAAGCGCGCGTCGTCTGGTACGCCTGGAATCCGCTCGCCATCCTCGAGTCCTCCGGCATGGGGCACGTCGATTCCCTGGGGATCGCCGCCGCGCTCGCCGCCGCGCTCCTGGTGCTGCGCCGGCGGGATCGCTCGGGCGCCGCGAGCGAGCCCGCGCCGCCCGCCCCGACAGCCACATCAGCCGCTCTCGCTGCCGCCTGCGCCGCCGCCGGCGCGCTCTTCAAGCTGGCGCCGGCCGCCGCCATCCCCATGTGGAGCCGCCAGAGCGGACGATCCCTCCTCTTTCTCGCCGCCGCCGGATCGCTCCTCCTGGCAGCTTTTCTCCCCATCTTCCTAGCAACCGGCGGGCCACCGCCGGGCCTCCTCACCTACGGCCTGCGCTGGGAGTTCAACGGCCCGCTCTTCGAGCCGCTCTGGCGGCTCCTCGACGCCGTCCACCTGGCGCCGGCCCTCGCCGCGCGGCTCACCGCCTGGAAGGACGCCCGCCGCGAGTTCTACCGCTGGAACTGGCTCTATCCCTATCTCTATCCGCAGCTGCTGGCGAAGCTCGCCCTCGGCCTGGGGAGCGCCGCGGCGATCGCCGCCTCGCTCCGCGAGCGCGACCCGATCGCCGGCAGCGGCCGGCTGTTCGCCCGCCTGCTCCTGCTCTCCGCCACCATCTACCCCTGGTACGTCCTCTGGGTGCTGCCCTGGGCGGCGCTCACCCGGCACCGTGCCTGGCTGGCGCTCTCCGGCCTCATCCTCCTCGCCTACGTCCCGCGGGGGACGAGCGTGCCGCTCCTCCCCTGGGTGTTCCTCGCCATCTGGGGGCCCTTCGCGCTCCTCCTCGCCTTCTCCCGGCGGCCGTGGTCGACCGCCTGACCATCGCCTACCGCGGCGCCGCCTACGCCGGCTGGCAGCGGCAGGCGAACGCGCTCACCGTGCAGGAGGCGGTGGAGAGGGCCCTCGGTGAGCTGCTCGGCCGGCCGGTCCGCCGGCCAGTTCGGCTGATTGGCGCCAGCCGCACCGACGCCGGGGTCCACGCCCGCGGCCAGGCGGCGCACCTCGACGCCGCGTCGGGGCTGCCGCTCGCCGCCCTCGTCCACGGCACCAACCGCCACCTGCCGGCGGACGTCCGGGTGCTCGCCGCTCACCGCATGCCGGCGGGGTTTCACGCCAGGAAGCACGCCGCCGCCAAGACCTACGTCTACACGCTCCGTCGCGAGACGGTGATCTCCCCTTTGGACGCCCTCTTCGCGGTGCGCGCCGACCGGCGGATCGACGTCGCCGCCCTCGCCGAGGCGACGGCGCACCTGCCGGGCCGCCACGACTTCTCCGCCTTCGCCGCCGCCGGCGGCTCCCATCGCCAGCCTTGCCGGCGCATCTTCGCCGCCGCCTGGAGCGAGGAGGGCGCGGCGCTCCGCTTCACCATCCGCGGCGAGGGCTTCCTCCGCGGCATGGTTCGTGCTCTCGTCGGAACGCTGGTCGACGTGGGGATGGGACGGCGGTCGGCCGCCGACTTTGCGGCCCTCCTCGAAGGCGGCCCCCGCGGTACGGCCGGCGCCACGGCACCGGCCCACGGCTTGGTGCTCGACGAGGTCTTCTATCCGCCCGAGTGGAGCCCGATCGAGGCGGCCGAGGAGAGAGACGCGACTTCGCGAGAGCGGTTGAGCGGACCCTGAAAGTCTTTCTATAACGCGGGCGAGCAGTGGGGGAGGCGGTGGAGCGGAGGGCGCGCCGCGGCCTCCCGGACGGCGGCGCCGGTTATGCTAGCGTAGGTGCTCCTGACCATGATCGACGTCTCGAAACTCGCGGATCCGGGGTCCCCTGAAGAGCTGCTGGTGCGCCGTCTCGACCTCGGACGGCTGCCTCGCCACGTGGCGATCATCATGGACGGCAACGGCCGCTGGGCGAAGGCGCGGAGCCTGCCGCGCGCCGAGGGCCATCGCGCCGGCGTCGCCGCCGTGCGCGACACCGTCGAGGCCGCGGCGGAGCTCGAGCTCCCGGTGCTCACCCTCTACGCCTTCTCGACCGAGAACTGGAAGCGGCCGCGGATCGAGATCTGGACCTTGATGAACCTGCTCAAGGAGTACGTCCGCAAAGAGACGGCGAACCTGGTCGAGAACGACATCCGCCTGAACGTCATCGGCCGCTGGCGGGAGCTCGACGCCTCGGTCGTCCGCGAGCTCGAGCGGGGGATCGCGGCGACCGCGGGCTGCGGCGGCATGGAGTTCAACATCGCCCTCAACTACTCGGGGCGCTCGGAGATCGTCGACGCCTGCCGCTCGATCGTCGCCGACTGGGCGGCGGGCAAGCGCGCCGACATCGACGAGGAGACGATCGGCCGCTACCTCTACACCTCCGGCCAGCCGGACCCCGACCTCATGATCCGCACCTCGGGCGAGCTGCGCGTCTCGAACTTCCTGCTCTGGCAGATCGCCTACTCCGAGATCTGGGTGACGCAGACGCTGTGGCCCGACTTCCGGCGCCGCGACCTCTACGAGGCGATCCTCGCCTTCCAGAGCCGCGATCGCCGCTATGGCGGCGTCAAGGCCGACGACGTCGATCGCCGCGCCGCCGCCCGCCGCCCGAGCTGATCGCCGCCGCGGCGCACCGCACGAGAACCTGCCGCGGCGACCTCTCGCTCCCCCCGATTCTCGGCTACTCATCCTCGACGACCGGATGCAGCGACTCGCCACCGCCGCCGTCGGGGTGCCGCTCATGCTCGCGGCGCTCTTCCTCCTCCCCGACCGCTGGTTCTTCGTGGTGATCGCGGTCATCGTCGAGGGCGCGGTGTGGGAGTACGTGGCGATCGCCCGCAAGCGGGCGCCGCACGCGCCGCTCAACCTCCTTCTCATCTTCGTGCCGCTCGCCGCGGCCGGCCTCTATCTCGCCATGGAGGCGCGGCGCGGCCTGACCGACGTCGAGCTGCTGGCGGCGGTGACGGCGCTCTCGGTCGGCCTCGGCACCCTCCTCCTCTTCTCCCGCACGCCGGTCGAGGAGTCGATCGCCAGCCTCGGCATCTTCGGCTTCGGAATCCCCTACCTCGCTCTCCCCATCGCCGCCATCGTCACCCTGCAGCGCATCGACCCCTGGCTGGTCTTCCTGCTCATGGCGATCGTCTGGCTCGGCGACACCGCCGCCTACTACGCCGGCTCGCGGCTCGGCCGCCACAAGATGGCGCCGATCGTCTCCCCCAAGAAGAGCTGGGAGGGCGCCGCGGCGGGCTTCCTCACCAGCCTCGTCGCCGCCGCGGTGTGGAGCGTCTGGCGGCGCGGCGAGCTCCACGCCGGCTTTCTCCTCATGGCGGCGGCGACGGCGGTCGGCGCGCAGGTGGGGGATCTCGTCGAGTCGCTGATCAAGCGCGACGCCGCGGTCAAGGACTCCGGCACCTTCCTCCCCGGCCACGGCGGCTTCCTCGACCGCATCGACGCCATGATGTTCGGCGCCCCGGTGATGCTCCTCGGCATCTGGCTCCTCGGGCTGGGGAGCGGCCGCTAGGAGACCCGCCGCGGATGGTGGGTCAGTTTCGTCTCCTGCGGGCGGTCGCCTTCGGCCCTTCACGCCCTTCCAGGCGACCGTCCTCGGAACCAGACTGACCCACGGCCCCGCCTCGGGAATCAGCGGGGCGCCGGCGGCCGTTCGGTATAATCGGGCGCCCGAGCGGCCGAGCTCGTCCCCCCCAGGAGACTCCATGACCGCCATCCTCACCGACATTCTCGCCTTCGCCTTCGCGCTCGGCGTCATCATCTTCGTCCACGAGGGCGGCCACCTGGTGATGGCGAAGACCTTCGGCATGCGGGTGCTCACCTTCTCGCTCGGCTTCGGCCAGCGCATCTGGGGCTTCACCCGCGGCGAGACCGAGTACAAGGTGTCGGCGATCCCCCTCGGCGGCTACGTGCGGCTGGGCGGTGAGAACCTCGAGGAGGCGACCGGCGATCCGCGCGAGTTCCTCGCCAAGCCGCGCTGGCAGCGCATCCTCGTCTACGTCGCCGGCCCCTTCATGAACGTCATCTTGGCCGTCGGCCTCTTCGCCGTGCTCTTCATGGTCGGCATCGCGGTGCCCAACCCGGCGAGCATTCCCTCGGTCGTCGGCGCCGTCGACGCCGGCTCGTCGGCGGCCGCCGCCGGCATCGTCCGCGGCGACCGCATCGTCGCCGCCAACGGCGAGGCCGTCCACAGCTGGCGCGACCTCGCCTTCGCGCTCCTCACCTCCCCCGGCAAGCCGGTGCGCATGACGGTCGAGCGCGGCGGCCGCGAGTTCCCGGCGGTGGTCACCCCGCAGCGCGACCCCAGCAACGAGCTGGGCGACTACGGCGGCATCTTCCCCAGCGTCTTTCCGCAGGTCACCGACGTCCGCGGCGGCTCGCCGGCGGCGGCCGCCGGCTTCCGCACCGGCGACGAGATCCACGCCGTCGACGGCCATCCGATCGCCGACAACCAGGACTTCGTCGCCTACGTCGAGAAGCGCGCCGGCAAGCGGGTGGAGGTCAAGGTGCTGCGCGACGCCAGCTACCGCATCCTCCCCGTCGTGCCGCACCTCGAGGGCGGCCGCGGCATCATCGGCATCGGCATCGGCATCTACCAGCGCTACAGCCCCGGGCAGGCGGTGATCGAGAGCGTCCGCTACAACGAGCAGATCGTCGTCGAGACCTTCCGCATGATCGGCAAGATCTTCACCCGCGAGATGTCCGCCAAGGGCGCCCTCGCGGGGCCGATCGAGATCGCCCGCCAGAGCGGCGACGCGGCGCGCCTCGGCTTCAAGCAGCTGCTCTTCCTGATGGGCTTCATCAGCATCAGCATCGCGATCTTGAACCTCATGCCGATCCCTATCCTCGACGGCGGCCAGATCTTCATCCTGTTGATCGAAGGGGTGATCCGCCGCGACCTCTCGCTGCGTTTGAAGGAGGTCATCGCGCAGGTGGGCTTCGTCATGATCCTGCTGCTGATGGTCGTGGTGATATGGTTCGACATCAGCAAGCACCTGCCGGCACACCTGCTCCCGGGCTCCTGATCCGACCCCTGGCGAGCGACCAGCGACCGTCCGTCCGCGACGCGAGGAGAAGCCGACCGTGGGAACGATCTCGACCGGCGACGAGGCACCGAACTTCGATCTCACCTCGACCGAGGACGCGCTGCTCATGCTGCGCGACGAGATCAGCCAGAACGCCGTCGTCCTCTTCTTCTTCGCCGACCCGGAGAGCGACGGCGCGCGCCGCGATCTCGAGGCCCTCAACGGCGGCCTCAAAGACCTCGCTCTCGTGAAGACGCGCATCCTCGCCATCTCCCCGGCGAAGATCGAGGCGCTGAAAAAGGTGCAGCTGGAGCGGAAGCTCCTCTTCCCGCTCCTCCACGACGACCGCGACTTCGCCGCCAAGTACGGCGTCGTGCCGCCGGCGGAGGGGCAGCCCGCCGCCTCGGCCCTCGCCGTCGTCAGCCGCAAGCAGAAGATCCTCTGGCTCGCCAACCCCGTCGCCGGCGTCGCCGGGGCCCTCCCCGAGATCCTCCGTCTGCTCAAGGCGCTGCCCTCGCCGACCGCGAGCTATCCGCGCAAGGTGATCAACCGGCTCGTCGACCGCTGGGTGAATTGACGCTCGGCGATGAGCCGAGCCGCCGCCGTTCGGCGCCTCGTCTGCGTGTCGCTCTCGCCTGCCTCCTCACGCCGCTCGCCTGCGGCGCCCCCTCAGCACCGCATCGTACGGCGCGCGATCAGACTCCGCTCGCCTCCGTCCCCATCGACTCACCCGCGCCGGAGACCTTCCGGGTGCGCTTCGAGACCAGCCGCGGGACCTTCGAGGTCGAGGCCCGGCGGGCGTGGGCGCCACACGGCGTCGACCGCTTCCACGCGCTCGTCGCCAGCGGCTTCTTCGACGACTCGCGCTTCTTCCGCGTCGTCCCCGGCTTCATCGCCCAGTTCGGCATCGCCGGCGACCCCGCGGTGACCGCGCGCTTCGCCGGCCGCACGATCCCCGACGACCCCGTCCGGCAGAGCAACGCGCGCGGCACCGTCGCCTATGCGATGACCGGTCCCGGCACCCGCTCGACGCAGCTCTACGTCAGCCTGGCGGACAATGCTCGTCTCGACGCGCAGGGCTTCGCGCCGATCGGCCGCGTGACCGCCGGCATGGAGGTCGTCGACCGCCTCGAGGGCGGCTACGGCGAGACGGCCGGCGGCGGCATGCGCGGCGGCCGCCAGGGGAAGATGCTCGCCGGCGGCAACGCCTACCTCGACGCCGCCTTTCCGCGGCTCGACCATCTCCTCCACGCCCGCCTCCTGGAGAGCTCCCGATGAACATCGCGATGACCACCGCCGCGCGCCGCGCCACCGTCGCCAGCCCATTCCTCGCGCTCGCCATCGCCTGCTCCGCCGCGGCGTCGGGCACGGTTCCACTGGCCGCGGCGCCAACGGCGGCTCCGGGCGCAACGCTCGCCGCGGTCGAGCGCGACTGCACGCTCGCGAGCTTCCGCTTCGCCGACGGCGAGACGCTGCCGGCGCTCCGCCTCCATGTGACGACGCTCGGCGCGCCGGCGCGCGACGCCGCGGGGGTGGTGCAGAACGCCGTCCTCATCCTCCACGGCACCAGCGGCGACGGCCACCAGTTCCTCCGCGACGCCTTCGCCGGCCAGCTTTTCGGCCGCGGCCAGCTGCTCGACGCCGCCAGCCACTACATCATCCTTCCCGACGGCATCGGCCACGGCAAGTCGAGCCGGCCGAGCGACGGGCTGCACATGCGCTTCCCGCGCTACGGCTATGCCGACATGGTGCGGGCGCAGCACCAGACGCTCACCGAGTGCCTCGGCGTCAACCATCTCCGGCTGGTGATGGGGACCTCGATGGGCGGCATGCACACCTGGGTCTGGGGGACCACCTACCCGGACTTCATGGATGCGTTGATGCCGCTCGCCAGCCTGCCGGTCGAGATCGCCGGCAGGAACCGCATGATGCGCAAGATGATCGTCGACTCGATCGAGAGCGACCCAGAATGGAAGCAGGGGGAGTACGCGAGCGAGCCGCGCGGCCTCGTCGAGGCGATCCACATGCTCATCTTCATGGTGTCGAGCCCGCTCGCCTGGCAGACGGAGGCGCCGACCCGCGAGAAGGCGGAGGCGATGCTCGCCGGGCTCATCGAGCGCTACCGGACGACGCTCGACGCCAACGACCTCATCTACCAGTTCGAGGCGTCGCGCGACTACGATCCGCTGCCGCACCTGGCGGCGATCCGCGCGCCGCTCACCGCCGTCAACTCGGCCGACGATCAGGTCAACCCGCCGGAGCTCGGCATCCTCGAGCAGGCCATCCGGCGCGTATCCGGCGGCCGTTACGTCCTCCTCCCCATCACCGCGGCGACCCGCGGGCACGGCACCCATTCGCTGCCGGCGATCTGGGGCCAGCACCTAGCCGACCTCCTCGCCCGCTCGCAGCCGGCGGCGGCCGCTCGATCGGTCAATTGATGGGATTTTAATATTGCGATCGTGGTATGAGCCGCGGCGCCGGCCCAGATCTGGACGAGGGTCGCACGGAGTGCCGATGATAAACTGACCTCCGAGAGCAGATCACCGTGGACGACACCAAGCGACAGGAGCTCAAGAAAGTTCTCGGCACGCTCGAGAGCCAGCGCGAGCTCGACCGCTTTGCCGACCGCGAGCGCGCCCTCGAGGGCAACCGGGCGCTCTACCGCTTCGAGGAGATCAAGCGCACGGTGATCCTGCCGACGCTTCGCGAGTTCATGGTCGACCTCGAGCGCCAGGGCCACCTGACGCGCCTCCAGGAGCGCACCACCGACCGCGTCCGCTTCGACATCCAGATCCAGTCGCGGGAGAGCCGCCGCGGCATGATCGAGATCTCGCACCACCGCGCGGCGCCGGAGAAGATCCGGCTGCGCTACGGCTGGGGCACGGGCGCCATCGTCCAGGAGGAGGCCGCGCTCGACCAGATCGACGCCGCCTTCGTCGCCGACCGCCTGCTCCATCTCCTCAAGGGCGCCGTCTGAGGGGCGCTCGCGCTACCGCTTCCGCCCGCTTGCCGCCGGCCCGTGGGGACTCCTCGGCCGCACCTCTATGAGAGAATGACGACCGCCATGGCGACCGTGCGCGCAGCCTCCGACCTCGCGGCTCTGGCCCTCGACGCGGGGA
Source organism: uncultured Acidobacteriota bacterium (assembly GCA_963755825.1). Classification (GTDB taxonomy): domain Bacteria; phylum Acidobacteriota; class Thermoanaerobaculia; order Multivoradales; family UBA5704; genus DATBQN01. The sequence goes on from CAVWLA010000003.1 coordinate 2,045,026, forward strand.
GCGATCCGGGCCGCCGGGTGGGGCAGATGGCGGCCGGCCTCGTCGGCTCGGAAATCCTCAAGATCGCCGCCGACATGCGGGCGCGCGTCGCCGCCGGCAAGCCGGTCTGCGACCTGACGGTCGGCGACTTCAACCCGCGCTACTTCCCGATCCCGGCGCGGCTCGCCGCCGCGGTGCGCGACGCCCTCGCCGCCGGCGAGACCAACTACCCGCCGGCCAACGGCATGCCCGAGCTGCGCCGCGCCGTCGGCCGCTTCTACGAGCGCGAGCTTGGTCTCGCCTACCCCGTCGAGTCGATCCTCATCACCGGCGGCGCCCGGCCGATCATCTACTGCGCCTACGCGACCGTCTGCGACCCCGGCGACCGCGTCGTCTTCCCGCTGCCCTCGTGGAACAACAACCACTACGTGCACATGGTCGGCGCCATCGGCGTGCCGGTGCCGTGCCGCGCCGAGGACCGTTTTCTTCCCACCCGCGAGGCGCTCGCCCAGGCGCTGCCCGGGGCGCGCCTGCTCTGCCTCAACTCGCCGCTCAACCCCACCGGCACGGCGATCCGCCGCGACGACCTGGCGGGGATCTGCGAGCTCATCCTCGACGAGAACGCGGGGCGCGAGCGGCGCGGCGAGCGGCCGCTCTACCTCCTCTACGACCACATCTATTGGATGCTGTGCTTCGGCGACACGGTGCACGTGACGCCGCCCGAGATCGTGCCCGAGATGGCGCGCTACACCATCTTCGTCGACGGCATCAGCAAGGCCTTCGCGGCGACCGGCCTGCGCGTCGGCTGGGCGGTGGGGCCGGCGGACGTCATCGCCCGCATGTCGGCCGTGCTCGGCCACGTCGGCGCCTGGGCGCCGCGCGCCGAGCAGGTGGCGACCGTCGAGCTGCTCGACGATCCGGCGGCGATCCGCGACTTCCACGCCGTCTTCCACCGCGACATCGCGGCCCGCCTCGACCTCCTCCATGGTGGTCTCCAGGCGATGAAGGCGCGCGGCCTGCCGGTCGACAGCATCCCGCCGATGGGCGCCATCTACCTGACGGCGCGCATCCACCCCTTCGGCCGCCGCACGCCGGCGGGCGAGCTGCTCTCGACCAACGAGGAAGTGCGGCGCTACGTCCTCGAAGCCGCGGCCATCGGCGTCGTCCCCTTCCAGGCCTTCGGCCGCCCCGAGAACGACGGCTGGTTCCGCCTCTCCATCGCAGCCGTCGACCTCCCCGCGATCGAAGCCGCCCTCCCCCGCCTCGCCGACGCCCTCACGGCGCTCGGCTGAGCTCAACCGCAGGCCGGAATGCGGCACAGCGCCGGCGCGCTGCTTCCCCGCAGGCACGACCCATGCGACGGCTGACGCAGGCCGAAACTGAGCTCCGATTCGCGCCCTCGTTGAGGATGCGTTGAATACGCGCCGAAAGCCGCCTCCAGCCCCATCGACTGGAGCGGCCCTTACCGCAGCTTCCGCCCCTCAAGGGGCTCAGCCCTCGTCAGCGTTCTCGGCTGGTGCCACCCAGCTCTCTTTCATCGCCAGGCCGTGAAGCGCTTTCAGCGCAGACACAGCGTGGCGCCCCCAGTGAGTGCAAAAGCTATTTCTCCAGAGCCAGGCAGCCTCCTGCCAGGGGCTCGATTGAAGGGCGGCGAGACCCACTTGGAGATCAAGGTAGATATCGCGGAGGTCATCTGCCAGATCGGCGACGACCGGCTCTTCGCTCATCGCCCACGGATCGAAGACATCAGAATAAAAGCGGCTAGGAAGAAAACTGAATCGCTGCTCCACCGACCGCTCGTCCCACTCCAAGCGTGCCGGTGACGATTGGCCTAGGGGCCGCACTGCTGGTAGGGCGAGCGCGCTCGCGTACAGACGAATCAGTCCATGCAAAACCTCCCCCAACTCTCCCTGCAATGAGAGACCCCACGTCTCAACCCAGTTACAGTAGCGGTGGGCACTTGCGGCAAATCGGTCGATGCTTTCAGGACGTTCCAACGACATCTCCCTTCTCAGGGGATCCGACAGAGCAAGCTCGGCCCTGCTTTAGCACACACCTGGCCCATGGTCCAGATCTGCAAACTTCTTACTTTGGAGGAGGGACTATGCGGACCAAGTCTCCTTGGATAAAGGTGTACCCTCCCTTCTGCAGCAGTTGGTCGATCGCATTGATTTGCTGCTGAAAGTTACGAATCTCGCGTTCCATCGAGCTGGTGAAACGACCAGCTTTTTCTGCTTGAGTGATTTTATCGAGGTGTTCAAGGATTCTCCCTTGTAACGTTGCTCGCGATTTCAGCAATGACTCAGCGCCATCCTCCGCTAACTGGCTTTCAAAATGCGCTAGCTGTCCGCCCGTAAAGCGCTCCATGCCCGCCGTGATTCCAGCGAAGCGCGCCAGGGATGATCCGAGCTTCAGCTCGGGAAGGATGAGGGCAACAGCAGCTTCACCACCGGTCGTCGGGAATGGACTGAAACCTCTAAACATCGCCCGATGTTCAGCGAAGAAGGTCTTCGCCCCGCCGATAAGATCCACCAGCTTGAGCGGGCTGTCACGCACGTAGGCATAGCGGTTCCAGCTCTGCGGCGAGGTGGATTCCCCCTGATGGCTGTCCACACTCAAAAACCGCCCCGTCACCGGGCTCTCGTGCCGCGCGTGCATGTAGTCCAAATCATCCCCCGTACCCGCCAAACTCGCCAAGTCCCGCTCATGCCCGGTGAACTTCATCCTCTCGGTGTCCTGGTTGAAGGGGGTGGCCTCCTCCCCAAAGGGGAAGTAGGCGTGGTAGGCGACCTGGGTGTGGTTCTGGTCGGTGATGAGGCGTGGGGTGCCCAGGTGGTCGAGGTGGAAGTGGTGGATGGCTCCAGTGTTGGGCAACAATATACTTGGCTCAGTAGATCATGGGCGTCGGGCCGCATCCCATCGGTCCTCTGCTGCCTTGCGCTCCTCCTCTTCGCGCCGCTTTTTTGCCCCCTCCTCGCGATCCCACTTTCTAACTTCCGACCGGATCGGCACCAAGTCACGGTGGTGCCGGAAGACGTAGGCGGCACAGAAGTGTCTTGCTTCGCAGATCAACTGGACCGGGTTGGTTGATTTCTGTGTAACTCCTCGCCCCGGCCCTCAGGCCGGGGTCGCGACCTCTTGCTGTTGCCCTACCCGGAGCTTTTCGAGCTTCTCCTTGGCGACCTTGGCCCAGGTTTGCCAGGCCGGTAGCTGCACCGCTTTTCCGCCCCGATAGACCTCGAGCGGCGGGACCGGATCGCCGCCGGCTTCCGGTACCAGGGCCCAGTGCGGCCGGATCTCGTTGTACCGCTCCCGGAACGCGTCGAGCTTCTCGCGCGCCTCCGGCGGCGAGGCATATAAGTGCCAGTACTCCTCCTCGGCCTTGAGCGTGCGGTGAAACCGCTCCAGCAGGCCCAGCTGCTCGGGCGTCCGATAGCGAGTCCGCACGTGGTCCAGGCTTCCGGCGATGTGCCCCCGAAACCGACGCGACAAGAAGCTCGACCCATTGTCCGTGACCAGCGTCGGCCGCCGTGCAAGCGGGCCGTGGAGCCGCTCGGCTTCGGCCTTGGCTTTCTCGATGCCGACGATCAGAGACGCCGCATCGAAGCTGGGTGACAGGTGAATCGCCAAGAGGTACCGGCTGAAGTAGTCGACGACCGTCACCGCGTACCACCAGCCGTGGCCTGGAATGTGGATGTAGGTCACGTCGGCCTGCCAGAGCTCGTTTGGGCCCTGCGGCAGCAGCTCGAACAGCTTGGCCGCTTGGTACAGCTCGATATCGCGGCTGCGCCTCTTGATCAGCAGGCCGGCGGCCTTCAAGACTCGGTACACAAAGCGGTCCGTGACCCGCTGGCCAGCCCGGCGAAGCACGACCGCCAATCGCTTGTAGCCCCACCAAGGGAACTGCTTGGCGAAGCCGATCACCACCGCAGAAAGCTGTGGATCGAGCGGCCGCGGAGACGGCCCAGGACGCCGCCGCGCAACCACCGGCCGGCGGAAGAAGCTCGAGCACGGCAGGCCCAGAGCACGAACCACCTGCTTCAGGCGTACCGTCGGATGGCTACGAACTACCTCTCGGATCATGCTGCGAAGCGTCTCGCTCAGCATGAGCCGGCCCGGAGTTTTTTTAAAATGTCGTTGGCGATCGACAGCTCACCGATGATCTGCGCCCGCTTCGCCAGCTCTCCCTCCAGCTGCTCGATGCGGCGGGCCGCCGCCGCCTCTGCCGAACCATCCGGCTTGGCCAAGCCCGTCTTACCCGCCGCCAGAAACACGTCGCGCCAGCGGTAGATCGTCACCTCGCTCACCTGGTACCGCCGCGACAGCGCAGCCGCCGACTCCTCCCGCCGCAGCAGCGCCAGAACCACCTCCAGCCGCTCCTCCGCCTTCAGCTCGCTCTTCTTCGCCATCCTGGGTCTCCCTTGTCGGCCTATCGGCCTTACTCTACCCAGGTCCCAAGATCTACGAGCTATACATCATCGATCCGCACGCGGTAGACCTCGGGCAGGAACTCCCACCGGCAAGCTTGGACTCGCCGCATCAGCAAGACCCTGTGACTCCTGGGGACGCTCATAGGTCAAGCTTCGTCGAAGGCGAGCCCGAAGCCGCCGGGGCCGGTTCCCTTGGTTTCCGGGTAGCGGATGCGGAGGACCTGGCGGCGAACGTCCTCTGGCAACTCGGCGGCGGCGTCCAAGTCGCTCCAGACGGCGAACCAGCGGCCGGCGAAATAGTGGATGGCGAGCCCGGCTTCCTCCGGCGAGTAGGTGCGGGTTTTGTCGCTGCGGTCGAAGAAGACCTCGGCAACGGCGTCAAAGAGTTGTCTCCGGGGGTGCGCTCGGTGACGCGGGACAGATCGATGGGCGGGCGGCTGGTAGAGTCGGCGTAGCTACGCATGGGGCTGTCTCCTGTGCGTGGTCAGGCTCCGGCGCGAGGTGGCTCTCTCGTCGGGGCCGCTTACCTGTTCTTGACGGAGCCGCACGCCGGCTCCCCCTTCCTTCCTCGCTCCGGTTCACCACCTGCCCGGCTCCGGCCGGTTCACCTTCGCGGAGAGATGATGCCAGACTTACAGAAGTCTGTAAAGCCAGTACGCCGGAAGTCTTACACTTCGGCCATGGTGCCACGGGACAAGGGGAAGGCGGCGAAGGAAGAGAAGGCCGGCATCACGGAAGCCGGCGTCAAGAAGACGATCTGGTTTCACGAGGACGAAGCGGAAGCGCTCCGGCTCCGGGCTTTCAAGGAGCGGCGCTCGGAGTCGGCGATCGTGCGGGAAGCGGTACGGCGGTTGCTCAAGATCGAGGACTAGGCGGCGCGACCGGCGGATGCATCTCAAGGACTGGACAAATCGCAAGTCGGCTGGGGTGGCCTTCCTAGTGGCGGCCCTTGCGATTTTGGTCGCGCTTTCAGGCAGACCGATTGCCTACGCGGTCGCGGCCTTTCTCACCGCCGCTGGATTAGTGCTTCTCGTCGGGCCATCGCTTTCCCGCTCGGGACATGCTGAATCTGCCGGATCAGCAGTGTCCTCGCCACAATTGGCGCTTAGCCGCGCCGAACTCGGCAAAGTTCTCGAATCGCTACCGCTTCTAAGGCGCAGCGCTGCGGTGAAGGATTACGTGGGGATGCGAGTTAAATGGGATTTAGAGGTGCTAGCGGTGCGAATATTACTTGGTGGTCATCGAGCCGAACTGTCTCTGATTGGTGGTCTATTGACCGGCCGCGTGCGCGCGATTGTTCCAGCCATTCCTGGGACGAAATTGCTGAAGAACAACGACAAAGTAACCATAACCGGAACAATCTCTCGGGCGTCCGATGACATCACGATAGTTCTTGACAACGCTGAATACACAGTGAGCGGCTCATGAGCTTGTTTGGGCTTTGGCGAAAGAGCGATTCGCAATATTCTCACTCAACCGACTTCATCCGCCGCCGTGACTTGATCCTCTTCTCCGCGAGCCGTTGGTCTAGCTCGGCTTTCGGCACTCGGAGAAGTCCAGAGGTCACCTTGCGCAGCCGCTCGAAAGCCTGCTCGGCTTCCTGCTCGCTCAGCGGCTTTTCTTCTCGCTCTCGTTCGGGTGGTACTGCCATCAGTCTATTCCTCCGCCGCGATCAGCTCCTTGTAGGTGAGCCGGCGGCCGATCGTGTTCTTGGTGACTGCAAGGAACCGACCGCCGTCCGTTCCCTGCCGGGCGTTGTAGCGAAAAACCTGCTCGTTGACGTAGCGGTGAAGGTGGAACGGCGCAACGGCGACGTAGGTCCCGCCGAGGGTGCGCTTCAAGAGGCTCCAGAAGTTCTCCAAGCCGTTGGTGTGAACGTTCCCGCGGACGTAGCACTCGGCGTGGTCGACCGCTTCGTGGGCATACTCGGGGGAGAGACCCTCATAGGAGCGGAGCGCATCGGTGAAGATTTCGGAACCGGGCTCGACGTTCTCCCGGACCTTCGCCTGGAGGGTTCCCTTCTTTCGGTTGTCCACCACGAAGGCGCGGACCTCGCCCTCACGCTCCAAAACGCCCATGACGGCCGTCTTGTCCATTGGGCCGCGTCCCTTGATCTTCGCCTCCCGGACCTTCTTATGCATGTTGCGGGCGAGCCCGCCGATGAACGTCTCGTCCACTTCGACTTCGCCCGTCACCTTGCGGAACGTGCCGGTTTCCATCGCAACGCGGACGCGCTGCAACATGAACCAGGCCGTCTTCTGAGTTACGCCCAGGTCGCGGGCGACCTCGTACGAGCTGACGCCGTTCTTGCAGTTGGCGATCATCCAGACCACGGGGAGCCACTTGTCCATGCCAAGGGGCGAGTCCTCGAAAATCGTTCCGACCTTGATAGAGAACTGCTTCCGCGAGTGCTTCGCCTTGCACTCCCACATCTTGCGGGTGGAGATGAACCGCACGTCTGTCCGGCCGCAGGTGGGGCAGGCTACGCCGTTGGGCCAGCGGAGGCCCACCACGAACTCGCAGCAGGTGTCCGCGTCCGCGAAGTAACGGACGGCGTCAAGCAAGGTGCGGGGCAGGCGGGGACGGCGTACTTGGGTGTCCATAGGAGGACTCTACGCCATGCGGGCTACTGAGTCAAGTATATTGTTGCCCAGTGTTGGGTAGCTCGGCGGCGAGGAGCACGCCGTCGCGGTAGATGCTGTCCTCGACGTCGCTGCCGGTCCAGTTGTAGCCGCTCGCCTCGTAGGTGCGGAGAACTTTGCCGGCGAGGTCGCGGATGGTCCAGCGGTCGAAGCGGACGGAGGTGCCGGGGATGCCCGCCTGATAGCTCCACAGGCGCTCGTCGTCGGCGTCGTAGAGGTAGAGCCATTCCTGGCTGCCATTGACGTAGTGCTTGAGCTGGTTCAAGCCGTCGTACTCGTAGGTCGCGCCGTTCCCGGCCGTCAGGTTCCCTGCCGCATCATAGGTGGTCCCCGCTCCGTTCAGGCGGTTGGTCGCCGAGCTCGTCGGCGTGTTGCGGGCGCCGGTGGCGCCGATCGACTGGATGTTGCCGAAGGCGTCGAAGGCGTAGGTCTGCGCCACCGGCGTGGTCGAGTCCTGCGTGTCGAGCGGCAGCGAGCCCGAGGTCAGCCGGCTCACTCTGTCGTCGAGGAAGCGCCCGGCGCCGATCTGGGTGATGTTCCCCGCGCCGTCGTAGGCGTAGTTGTCGGTCTTCCAGAGCGTCGGTACGCCGACGCCGGTCCCGAAGGTCGCCGCGACCGACTGTGGCCGCCGCATCGCGTTCGGATCGTTGGCTTGCGTGTCGACGACGCCGTTGCCGTGCGTCACCTGGGCGACCACCAGGTTCGGCCAGTAGGTGATCGCCGAAGCGTAGACCGAGCTGGTCGGCATGCCGCCGAGGGTCGTGCCGGTGCCGGTCACCGCGGTCAGGAAGCCGTTGGTGTGCGTGAAGCTCACCGTGCGCGGGATGTCCGTCCCCGTGCAGGGCGAGAAGGTGCAGGTCGGGTAGGTAATCGAGCCGGTGTTGCCGAGCGGGTCGTAGGCGAAGCTCTCGGTGAACGATGAGCTCGGCGTCGGCGTCTGGCCGTAGAGGGCGAAAGTGAGCTGCATGTCGCGCTGCGACACCCGCCCCTCGACGCCGCCATAGTGGTAGGTCTCGGTGATGAATGCCTGGTACTGCCTGCCCGAGAGGATCGGGTAGTTGTAGCGGACCGACTGGAAGAGCTTGCCGTTCTTGTAGTCGCCGGCACCGTTCTGGATGGCGTAGCTCCACAGCTTGTAGCAGAGCGGCTGGTTGAGCTGGTTGCAGGCGGTGAAGCCGGCGCCCGTCTGGCGGACGATCGTCGGCCGCTCGGCGAAGTCGTAGGCGTAGGTGAGATCGTTCGGCCCGTCGATCTTCCGGTGCGCGTGGCCGCGGCTGTCGTAGAGGGAGTAGGTCACCGCGCCGTTCCCCGCGGCGCCCTTCTCGGGATGGCTCTCGGAGAGCAGGAAGCCGCGCTGGTCGTAGGTGAAGCCGCGGTTCTGCGTCACCCCGGCGCTCGCCGTGGTGACCGACGCGAGGCGATTGCCCACGTCGTAGCCGTAGGTCGTGGTGACGTTGGCGCCCGCGGCGCCGGAGGGCTCGGTCACCTGCGAGAGCCGCCCCCGTCAAGGGAAAGGCGGTCATGATGCCCCGATCTCCGCATCAAAGCGGACCTATACGCCGAAGATCTAAGTGCCCGTCGTCCTCGACGATTCTTTCGACCAGCTCGCCGCCAGGCGGAGGGACCTCACCGCGGCGTCTAGGTGGCTTCGCCCCCGGACGTGGGAAGGCGGCTTAACGTCGCCCGGCACGTAGAGGGAGCGAAGATGTAGGACCCGATCGGCGTCTGAGGCGTCTGAGATACTGGGCGAGACTGGATCTCGCTTTCGGTGAGTCGCAGGAGTCTCTCTCCGCACGAGCAAAGAGTAAGCGCGCAAAGCAGGACGATGAATCTAAGCCTCATAGGTTGACTCACTTTGGAGGAGTAGCCACGTTGCCGCCCGTGGCTCTTGGCTACCGCCGCTCTTCCGCTCCTGCGCGTTTACCGTCAGGAAGGTTTGCAATATTTTGCAATGATTAGAGCGCAAGTCTCAAGAACGTCCTCGCGAACACGCTCTACATAGGCGTTGACCTCAAGATCTATCCGAACAAGTGCGCTCGGTATCCACATCGTCCGAAGCTCACCGATGGGATAATCCTCTGTCTCTGAGCTGATTGCGAGCATTGACTCGAAGAGCTTGTCCTCGGGACCAGGGAGGTCCCAATGAAGATCAGCGAGAAGGCGGCACCTTTCCACGATGTTGAGGTCACCCGCCTGCATACGTCTTGCAATCGCCACAATCATCTCCCCTGGCGACACGGAGAGATGAGTAGTGTTCATGCTCGTCACCGCCTTTCGCTCGAATTTATGCCTACCGCTGGGATACTCCCTCATAGGATGAGAACCGAGTCTCCGCTGTCGGCACCGTGTTGTCCTGACGCCGAAGCTTTTTCCTGGGCTCGGCACCTCGGACGAAAGAACCTCGCCTCAGTTGCCTTATTCGGCAAGGATCTTGAAGTGACCCAGCAACAGCACAACCAAGCAGTAGCCTCCCTCTACAGCCACCCACACAAAGACGGCACGTGACCAAGGCCCCCAATTCTTCGGCTTCGCGATGCCTTCAGCAACTCTCCACGCGAGAGCAGAGATAGCGAGGTAGACAAGGAGGAGGTCCGCAACCACAGCGTTTCGCGATGAGAGGCCGATCAATCTGCCAATCGACACACGAGTTAGAAGACTAACGACGACGACCTGCGAATAGAACCAGCCGTAAAGGGAGCTGCGGATACCAGCCGTTTGACTCCAGTCTGTCTGTAACAAGCAACACGCGAAGATCCAAAGGAGCAGCCCGATTAGGAAATAAGGTAGCCACGACCGAGGAACGCGTGCCGTCGAAGGTTGATGAGCTCGTGAGATTTTTTGTTTACCGATCATAAAAGCCTCGCTACGGGCTTTTTTGTAACTGTTCTCTGAAGCTTTGGATCGACGCTTGGGTGTGGGCGAAGGCCCGGGTTGTTAAGCAGCCGGCTTGATCGACGCCCCTCGCCGCCAAGCGGCCCCAACAATGATCACCAGGGCACCGACCAGCGCCGTCAACCAGGGATAAACCATGGGATACCATAGCGTGGGCCAGAGCTGCAGCAAATCCGATTTGAAGCCGAGCGACGAGCCGATAAACCGAATAAGCGGAACGCGGTAGAGGGGTGAACCACGTTCTCTATAACCAAAACGTTCTTCTCTGACTTCTGTCGCGGTAACAAAGAGAAGCCGATACTCCCAAGACTTCGAAGGCAAAGACCCCCACCCCTCAACGGTAACGAGCGATTCCACGCCGCGCAGTCGGTCATGCAAGGTAACCAGGGCCAACGAATGATATCGCTGGGGCGCCTCGGTGAATCCCGGCGGAATATCGGCTGGCAGTCGGGCTGAATAGTCGCGGCCATTTATTTTGATGGCCATCGGCGGTAGTTGACTCAGGGTCCCCATCGCCTCCTGGTTAAGGGACGAGGCAATGATTTCAACTTGGTTGCCGTCAAATCTTGCCACCTTGGCATCAGTCAGAGGATTGACTCTATACCTTGAGTATGCCTTATGCGACAGATACTCCTCGGATGCCTGCAGCAATAGCACTGGGGCTGAAGCGAGCAGAAGGACTGCCCCGCCCCCAACTAGCCATTTCTTCACGCAGAGGCTCCTTTCGTTATCGTGGCGCCGGAGTGCAGCTGCCTACGCCGTTGCCAACACCGGAGCACTGTACATTGACGGATTGATCACCGAGGAAGGGAAATAGCGCTGAAGGACCGTTGTTCACACTCGTTGGGTTGAATTGGATAATGGGAATGGCTTGGCCTGATGGACCTGAGACGGTCAGCATAACGGAGGGAAATCCATCAAGCGTGCCGGATACGCTGACCGAGGTACCGGATGGAGAGGCCACGATCTGCAGCGAGTTGTCGATAGCCGGAGCGCCAAAGACCAGAGGATTCGTAGAGTCAGTAGTCATTTGAACGACGGCGTTTCCCTGGTCATCCCGTGAGCCAACAGAACTTCCGACGGAGCCCGCGACATCCGAAGTCTTCTCTGACCCATTTGGGTTCAGTTCGATTGTTCGGCCAGCCACATTGCTCTGAGAGAGCAATGGGTTGGCTGCCTTGGCTGGATCCGTCTCGATTTTTGCAGACTGTTGTGTCCTGAAAGAACCGCCCTTTGTATCGAAGCTCCTGCCGTCCCCTTTGAAAGTGCGCATTCCGCTAAAACTAGGCGAAGTCACTTGTTTGTCTTGTATGAAGGTAGTCAGAGTAAAGGTCAGCTCTACTAGGCCGGTTGGGTCCACCCGAAGAAGAGGGTTTCCCGAGACGTAAGTATATCTGTTCCATGTCTGCGGCCGCGTGGATGCTCCAGCATGTTGGTCCACGCTCAAAAACCGCCCCGTCACTAGCCCATAGTGCCGGGCATGCATGTAATCCAGATCATCTCCCGTCCCCGCCGTGCTCGCCAGGTCCCGCTCATGCCCGGTGAACTTCATCCGCTCGGTGTCCTGGTTGAATGGAGTCGCTTCTTCGCCGAAGGGGAAGTAGGCGTGGTAGGCGAATTGGGCGTGGTTCTGGTCGGTGATGAGGCGCGGGGTGCCTAGGTGGTCCAAGTGGAAATGATGGATGGCTCCGGTGTTGGGTAGCTCGGCGGCTAGGAGCACGCCATCGCGATAGATGCTGTCCTCGACGTCGCTCCCCGTCCAGTTGTAGCCACTCGCCTCATAGGTGCGGAGGACCTTGCCCGCGAGGTCGCGGATGGTCCAGCGGTCGAAGCGGACGGAGGTGCCGGGGATGCCCGGCTGGTAGCTCCACAGACGCTCGTCGTCGGCGTCGTAGAGATAGAGCCATTCCTGGCTGCCGGAGACGAAATGCTTGAGCTGGTTCAAACCGTCGTACTCGTAGGTCGCGCCGTTCCAGGCGGTCAGGTTCCCCGCCGCATCATAGGTCGTCCCGGCGCCGTTCAGGCGGTTGGTCGCCGAGCTCGTCGGCGTGTTGCGGGCGCCGGTGGCGCCGATCGACTGGATGTTGCCGAAGGCGTCGAAGGCGTAGGTCTGCGCCACCGGCGTGGTCGAATCCTGCGTGTCGAGGGGCAGCGAGCCCGAGGTCAGCCGGCTCACCCGGTCGTAGAGGAAGCGACTGGCGCCGATCTGGGTGATGTTGCCGGCGCCGTCATAGGCGTAGTTGTCGGTCTTCCAGAGCGTCGGTGCGCCGACGCCGGTCCCGAGGGTCGCCGCGATCGACTGTGGCCGCCGCATCGCGTTGGGATCGTTGGCTTGCGTGTCGACGACGCCATTGCCGTGCGTCACCTGGGCGACCATCAGGTTCGGCCAGTAGGTGATCGCCGAAGCGTAGACCGAGCTGGTCGGCATGCCGCCGAGGGTGGTGCCGGTTCCGGTCACCGCGGTCAGGAAGCCGTTGGTGTGCGTGAAGCTCACCGTGCGCGGGATATCGGTACCGGCACAGGATGCGAAGGTGCAGGTCGGGTAGGTGATCGAGCCGGTGTTGCCGAGCGGATCGTAGGCGAAGCTCTCGGTGAATGACTCGCCCGGCGTCGGCGTCTGGCCGTAGAGAGCGAAGGTGAGCTGCATGTCGCGCTGCGACACCCGCCCCTCGACGCCGCCGTAGTGGTAGGTCTCGGTGATGAAGGCCTGGTACTGCGTCCCGCCGAGAACCGGGTAGTTGTAGCGGACCGACTGGAAGAGCTTGCCGTTCTTGTAATCGTTGGTGGCTCCGTTCTGGATGGCGTAGCTCCACAGCTTGTAGCAGAGCGGCTGGTTGAGCTGATTGCAGGCGGTGAAGCCGGCGCCCGTCTGGCGGACGATCGTCGGCCGCTCGGCGAAGTCGTAGGCGTAGGTGAGATCGTTCGGGCCGTCGATCTTCCGGTGGGCGTGACCGCGGCTGTCGTAGAGCGAGTAGGTCACGGAGCCGTTCCCTGCCGCTCCCTTCTCCGGATGGCTCTCCGAGAGCAGGAAGCTGCGCTGGTCGTAGGTGAAGCCGCGATTCTGCGTCACCCCGGCACTCGACGTCGCGACCGTGGCGAGGCGGTTGCCGACGTCGTAGCCATAGGTCGTCGTGACGTTGGCGCCCGCGGCGCCGGAGGGCTCGGTCACCTGCGAGAGCCGCCCCTGGCGGTCGTAGACCTCAGTCGTCGTCGCCGGCGACTCGGCGACCGCGCCGCCGGCGAGCGTCTGGCCGATCGAGACCGTCCGTGTCACCGACCGCGCTCCCGCATAGGCGACCGCCACGTCGTGGGCGAAGCCGTTGGCCGAGGTCGAATCCGCCGGACGGATGAGCGTCGCCCGGCCGGCAGGGTCGTAGTTGAGGAACTGGGTCTTCTGCACCGGGTTGCCCGCTTGCAGCTCGGAGACCGAGGCCTTGTTGCCGTTGCCGTCGTAGAGCGTCTCGCGCACGTTGAAGCTGCCGTCGGCGAGCCGCTGCGTCTCGTGATAGACGCGGCCGAGCGCATCGAAGACGAGCATCCGCTCCGCCAGCCGGGTGCCGCCGTTCCCCTGGCGCTGGATGTCGACGCCGGCGAGCGCGCGGGTGGCCGGGTTGGCCGGCGTGTAGGCGTAGACCGTCGCGGCCTCCTGCGCCGGCTGCTCGCGGGTCAGCCGCCCCATGGCGTCGAAGCTGTAGGTCGTCGTCAGCACGCCGGTGGTGTCGGTGCTCGACCGCGCGAGGCCGGTCGCCGCGTCGATCTGCTGGTTGAGCGAGAAGAACGGCGCCGCCGCGTACTTCGCCGTCGAGCGGACGCCGTTCTGGTAGGTGGAGTCGATCTCGTACTCCGCCGCCGCCGGGAGGCCCGAGCCCGGCACGAAGGTGCAAAAGTTTCCCGCCGAGATCCCCTGCTGCACGTCGCCACCGAAGCTCTTCTCCGCCACCACATTGCCTTGCGTGTCTGGCGTGAAGTCCATCACCACGTCGGCGGTGCTCGGCGCCGCGCCGGTCGACTGGTGGATCCGCTTGCGGTTGAGGAAACCATTCATGCTGTTGTAGCAGCTCTCGATGAACGAGCCGGTGACCCCGTTCTCCTGATCGTCCTGGTAGCTCGAGGTGCCGAGGAGCCAGGGAGCGGTCGAGGCCGGCGGCACGAAGCCGCCGGTGACGGTGTCGCCGCCGCTCGTCGTGGTGACCGTGTAGGTCCCGGCCGACGGGTTGTAGTTGGTGACGTGCGTCCGCGCGTTGCCGGCGGGGAAGCTCCCCGCCGTCGTCGCCGTCCGGTAGTGGCCGAGCCCGTCGAAGCTCGCGTTGTCCGTCTCCGCGTAGACGCCGCCGTCGTCCTCGTAGACCGTGCGCATCGCCGCCACCCGCCGGTCGAGATCCTCGACGCCGCCGTCGCAGAGGCCCGTCTGATCGCGCTCGTAACGCACGTACTCGGAGCGGAAGAGGGCGCCGTTCGTGCGGAAAGTCTGGCTCGACAGATAGAGCGGCGAGCTGCCGATCGAGACGTTGCGGGTGAATGGCAGCCCGTAGTCGCAGCCGTTCCACCCCACGTAGACGTTCTCCGTATCGACCGAGAAGTAGCGCACCGTCTTCTGCCCCAGCGGGTCGGTGACGCTGTTGACCAGCTCCTGCGATTGGGCGCCAGGGAACGGCGGCGGCGAGAGGCTCGTCGTGTAGGTCCACTGTCCGAGAATCGCGCCCTGCTCGTTCTTCGTCGTCCGCGTCCCGACGCCTTGATTCGACATCCGCCAGGGTTTCGGATGGTCCGAGGCCGGATTCGGGAAGTGGTACGCCATGTAGGTCCACTCGATCCGGCCGAGCGTCGGCAGCGTCATCCCCAGCAGCTCGCCCGAGGCCTGGACACACGCCCCTTGCGGCGCCGGCAGGAAGTTGTCCGCCGCGGCCATGCTGTAGGTCGAGCCGTCCGGGAGGACCAGGCTGGTGAGAACCGCGACCGGCACGCCGTTGCCGAGGTTGGGGTCTTCGGCCGGACAGTTGCGCGCGATGGTCGGCGACAGGTAGTTGAGCTGGTAGGTCGCGACGCCGCCGCCGAAGGCGGCGAGAGCGACGCTCGAGATCGTCTCGTAGTAGGGCGAGCCGGCCCACAGATCGCTCCGCAGGTTGATCGTCTGCGTGCGATGGAGGCTGTCGGTGATCGTCCAGGCGGTCGTGCCATAGGCGACTTGCATCCAGTTGTTGAAGGGATCGGAGAGCTTCACCATCCGCCAGCGGTAGAAGAGCACGGTCGCCGGATGGGCGGGGTCGACGACGGCGGTCTTCTGGAAGCTGCGCACCGTGCCGTCCGGAAAATCCAGCTCGGCGGTCGGATCGTTCCACTTGAGCCGCAGATAGGTGCCGTCGCGGGTGTAGAAGACGCCCGCCACCGCGGTCTCGCCGAGGTGGAGGGTCGGATAGAACACGTGGTCCGCTCCAGACGGGTCCTGGTAGATGTGGTTCGCGAGGTCCGACGGCGAGCAGTAGGGATCGAGCTCGCCGAACGATACCCGCCAGCCGAGGCCCGCGTTGGAGCAAGTGGACGGCATCGACTCGTTGTAGAGCGTCTCGGTGCTGTCCGTCGTCTGCAGCACGAACCAGGGGTTCGAGTTGCGCACCAGAGTGAGCTGGTAGGACAGGTTGCCGCCGAGAGGATAGGAGGGGCCGAGCGGGATGGTGACGGTGAGAGCGCCGTTGAACAGGTTGACGTTGTCGACGTCGCCGATCTGATACGACTTGTCGGGCGACAGGCCGATCGCCACGTTCGGATGGGGGTCCGCGGCGAGCGGCAGAGCGAGGGCGGCGGCGAGGAGCGGGGCCGCAAAAATGGCGAGAGAAGCGGCGCGTCGGATCGCAGGCGCTCTCATGGCTTCACCCCCAACACCTGCCGGACGATGACCGTGAGCACGAGGGGATCGATCGCGACGACCACGTCGCGGCTCGCGAAGGCGGCCGGCGAGCTGACGCTGGCGGCGGCGCCGATCCCCACGCTCCGCAGATGGGCCAACGAGATCTCCACTCTGCCGTCGTTGGGCTCCCCCTCGTCGGCCGGGCCGCCGTCGCCCACCAGGGCATACCAGACGCCCTGCCCAGGCCGCACCACCAGCACGTCGAGGAGCGGCCGCTCGTCGGCGATGCCGTCGAGGCCGCTCCCGAGCGCCGCCGGGCCGCTGCCGCGGAAGTCGCTCTCGACGATCGAGCCGCCGCCCGGCGCCCCGGTCGCGACCGAGCCCGTCGCGAGATCCACCGCCACCCAGACCGACGGCTGAGGCACCGCTCGACCGAGGTCGTAGCGCGCCGAGCCGGTCGCATCGGCGGCCACCACCTGGTGCCGCCGAGAGATCTTCGCCACGAAGTCGTCGACCTCGCGCGCCACGCCGAAGACGACCACCTGACCGTTCGGCGAGACCCCGGAGACCACCACGGCCGCCTTGTCGAAGCCGATCGCCAAGCCGCTCTTCGCCGTCGCCCCGTAGGCCGCCGCAGCCAGCGCCATCAGCATCGCCGTCACCAGTCTGGCCGCGAGGAATGCCTGTCGTTTCATGCCCATGTCGCCCTCTCCTTGTCTAGACCCCAATGTTTCGGATTCCGTTCCTGGCTCGCCCGACCAGCTCGCCGGCCGGTGCTTCTGCACGAAGGAACGCTACGGAGGACTTGCTGGCGAGCGAAGTGGAAGTGAACGTTTCCAGCAGATGTGATGAATTTAGGGTGTGTTCCGGTGAAGTATCTGCAGGTTGTGCGCTATCGTTCCTTCGGTTGTCGCGCAAGCGACGCCACCCGTAGATCCTCATTGCCGGGCCAGACCTCGGACCAGGGTTCCAAGGGGAGATCGCCCATGACGAGGGCCGTTTTGGCGGACTTCAACATCCTCCTCGCGTATTTCCGCGCCGGCCAGGGGTGGAGCCAGGCGGAGCTGGCGGTCGCCGCCGGGATCTCGCCCTCTCTCCTCAACGACTATGAGAAGGGCCGCAAGAGCTTGGAGCGCGAGCGCTTGCAGTATCTCGTCGGCTTTCTGGGCATCCCCGCAGAGCGAATCGATGCGGGCCTCGCGGACCTCAGCCAGAACCGCGCCGCATCGCGCCTCGCCGCCGCCATGCCGGGCTCGGCGGAAGAGGCCCATCGCCGGGTCGAGGTCGTCGCCCAGCGGGCTGGCCGGCTGATCACGGACACCGTCCGCTCCCTCCTCGAGCTCCTCGTCGTCGAGGGCGACGCTCTCGCCCAGCGGCAGCTCGCCGACCCCCAGATCGTCCGCCTGAGGAAGCTCACTCCAGCCAAGCGGCTCCTTCTCGTCGAGGGCGTTCCCGACTTCCGCAACTGGGCGCTCGCCGAGCGGGTGGCCATCGAGAGCGTTGCGCTGGCTCCGAATCACCCGCAAGAGGCGCGGGAGTGGGCCGTGCTCGCCGTCCGCATCGCCGAGCTGGTGCCCGGGGAGCAGACATGGCGCTGGCGCCTCGAGGGATGGGCGACCCACTTTCTGGTCAACGCGGAGCGCGCTTGCAACGATCTGCCGGCGGCCGCGAGGTCCCTGGTCCGCGGCCGCAAGCTCTGGGAGGCCGGCGCGGCCGGGGATCCGGGCATCCTCCAGCAGGCATGGCTGCCCTGGATCGAGGCCAACCTCCGCAAGGACCAGCAACGATTCTCAGAGGCTCTCCACAAGATCGACGAGGCGCTTCTCATCGACCAGGGCGACCTGAGGGGCCAGATCCTCCTCAGCAAGTCGAACCTCCTTCGTCGCCTCGGTGATCCCGCGGCCTCGACGGCTGCTCTCATCGAGGCGGAGCCTCTGATCGACTCTCGGCGAGAGCCACGGTTGGCCTTCGGCGTTCGGTTCAACCTTCTGGTCGACCTCTGCGACCTGGGGCGGGCCGCCGAGGCTCGGCCGCGGCTCGCCGCGGTGCGAGTGCTTGCAGAGCGTCTCGGCCAAGCTCTCGACCTGGCACGTTGCACCTGGTTGCACGGAAAGGTGGAGGCAGGTCTCGGCCGCCATGCCGAGGCCCGTACGACCTTCGGCCAGGTCCGGCGAGATTTCCAGGAGGCCAATCTCGCCTACGACTACGCGCTGGTGAGCCTGGACCTATCGCTCGTCCTCCTCGACCTCGGGCAAGCCGGCGAGGTGGCCGTGGTCGCCGGCGAGATGCTCTGGATCTTCAAAGCCCAAGGCGTGCACCGCGAGGCCCTCGCAGCGCTGCGGATCTTCTGTGAGGCGGCCAAGCGGCAGCTCGCCACCGTCGATCTGGTGCGAAAGGTCGAGCGCTACCTCCGCCGCGCGCAGCACGATCCGACGCTCCAGTTCGATGAAGCGGGGGCCGAAGCTCGCTGATCGCTCCGACCCCCACGCTCAGGCGGCCTGGTGGCTCCGACCGCCTGATGGCGACGACCTACCTCTGGGCAGCGCAGCGGCCCAGGGGGTCGATTTCGCAGCCTGCGTCTGCCGCCGGGGCCGGCCGCGGAGCGACGAGGCCGGTGGGGTGGCAGGACTTGATGCCCAGCGGGTCGATCTCGCACCCCGCCGGGCTCCACAGGCTCACGAGGAATCCTCGGAGCTGCCCGAGGAGACCCGGAGAGGCGGCGGCCGTCGGCTGTGCTGAGCGGGAGGCGCGGGCCTGGGCTCCGAGGGCCCCGGACGAACAGAGCGGTAGGACAAGAAGAAAGACGAGAGCAGATGAGCGAAGAATACGCATGAACGACTCCTTTCCGGCGAGGCTGCCCGGTTTCGGCCGGGATGGCGGGCGGGCTCGGCCTCTCCGCTAGTAGCTATGGTGCCCTCTACCGGGTGAAGAAATCTTCGGCGGGAGTTAGGTTCTACGCACGCGAGGTGAATCGGATGGGCGAGGAGAGGCTCGAAGACCTGGCTGCCAGCCTGGCGATGGTTCTCCTGCGGTGCTCCAGGAGGCTGGAACCGACAGAGCTCGCCGAGGCCGTCCGCATCACGCGGAGCCAGGCCTCGGCCTATGAGCGCGGCAGGCGAATGGTGCCACCACAGGTGCTGGAGAGTGTCGCCGCGGCGACGAACTTCCCGCAGCCCCTGCTCGCGCCGCTGCTGCGGGCGATCCGCTCGTTCCTGGTGGCGGGGAGGGGGCGATCCCTTGCCGACCGCGCGCTATCCGAAGGTCTCTCCCTGGAGATCCTCGCTCTGGTCCGGGAGGCCGCCGACCTGACGGTTTCCTCCCGGAGCCATCGAGAGCACACAGACCGGCCAAGCGACGCTCGGCCGCGGGGCGAAGAGCGGGGCGAGGCTGAGCCTCTCCTCACATTCCTGCGCGAGCGGTGCACGCCGGCCGACGGGCGGCTCCTGTTCGAAGAGGCCGAGGAGTACCGGAGCTGGCCGATCTGCGAGCAGGCGGCGCTGCTCAGCGCAGCGCGGGCGCCGGACCATCCGCGCGAGGCCCTGGAGTGGGCGGAGCTCGCCGTGCGCATCGCCGAGCAGGTGCCAGGAGAGGAGGCCTGGCGCTGGCGCCTTCTCGGGTGGGCTCTGCATTTCCTCGCCAACGCGCAGGGAGCCTGCGAGGACCTGCCGGCGGCCGAGCGGTCTCTGGCGCTCGGTCGCGACCTCTGGGAGGCGGGCTCGACGGCGGACCCCGGGCTCCTCGACGAGGCCTGGATGCCCTGGAGCGCGGCCGGCCTCCAGGTATCCAGAGACCAGCAAGAGAGCTAGCTCCTTCGACGCCGGCCTGGTGCGCGGCCGACCGCTCAACCCGCAGCGCAAAGCAACCCGCGGAGCGCCGCGAGATCTCGCCTGTGGCCGGCCATGTCGGGCTCGGGATCGGTCTCGACGACCATGGGGACATGGCGGAGGCGCCGGTCGGCGAGGAAGCGGCCGAAGGTGGGGAGGCCGATCAGTCCTTCGCCGATGTGGGCGTGGCGGTCGCGGCGCGAGGCGAAGGGGCGCAGCGAATCGTTCAGGTGCATGCCGCCCACCGCACCCATGCCGACGCGCTCCTCCAGCTCGCCGGCGAAGTCCTCGTACCCCGCCGCCTCGTGGATGGCGTAGCCCGCCGCGAAGGCGTGGCAGGTGTCGATGCAGACGCCGACGCGGTGCGGCTCGGCGAGCCGGGCGCGGATGCCGGCGAGGTGCTCCAGGCGGGCGCCGAGACAGCTCCCCTGGCCGGCGGTGTTCTCGAGCAGGACGCGGGTGGCGACGCCGGGCACCGCCTTCAGCACCGCGTCGAGCGAGCGGGCGGCGCGGGCGATCCCCCTCTCCTCGCCGGCGCCGAGGTGGGCGCCGGGATGGAGCACCAGGCCGTCGACGCCGAGCCGCGCGCAGCGCGTGAGCTCGTCGGCGAGCGCGGCGCGCGAGCGCCGAAGAATCGAGCGGTCGGTCGCCGCCAGGTTGATGAGATAGGAGGCGTGGGCGAGGACTGGGCCCACGGCGCTCGCCCGCCGCGCGGCGCGGAAGGCGGCGACCTCGGCGTCGAGCAGATCCTTTCCCCGCCACTGGTTGGCGTTCTTGACGAAGATCTGGATGGCGCCGCAGGCGAGCGCCTCGGCGCGCCCGAAGGCGGTGGCGACGCCGCCGGCGACCGAGACGTGGACGCCGAGGAGCGGCGCGGCGATGCGGCGGCGAGGCGGCACGGAGGAGGGCATTCTACGGCGCCGGCGAGCGCGGGCAGCCTGCTCCGGCGAGCCCTCCGGGCGCCTCTGGTAGACTGCCCCGCTTATGGGGGCGAAGCTTCTGCGCGCGGTGGGTCTCCTCGCCTACGCGCTGGTCGTCGTCGCCGTCTTCCTCGTCACCTCCTACGTGGCCTTCAGCTTTTTCGTCCGCAGCGGCGTGACGCCGGTCCCCAAGGTCACCGGCCTCAGCCGCGACGACGCGGCGAACGCCCTCGCCGACCGCGGGCTGCTGCTGCGCCGCGTCGCCGCCAAGGGCCGCTACGACGACGCGGTACCGGCCGGGCGCGTGCTCCGTCAGGTCCCCGACGCGCGCACCCTGGTCAAGCGCGGCAGCGGCGTCGACCTCGTGATGTCGCTCGGGCCGCAGCGCCTCGAGGTGCCGAATCTGGCGACCAAGCCCTTCCCGGCGGCCCAGCTGCTGCTCTCTTCGACCGGCCTCGCCATCGGCAAGACGCTGATCGCCTTCGCCGGCGGCGAGGAGCCGGGCTCGGTCGTCGATCAGGACCCGGACGCCGGCGCGCTGGTGGCGCCGGCGACGGCGGTCGACGTGCTCCTCGCCGGCGCCACGCCGGGCGAGCGCTACGTCATGCCCGACCTCGTCTACCGCCAATACGATCCGGTGCGCCTCTTCTTCGAGGGGCAGCGCATCCACCTCGGCAACGTCAAGTTCGAGCGCTACGAGGGCGTCGCGGCCGGGGTGATCCTGCGCCAGTTCCCGCTGCCCGGCCACCCGCTCACCCGCGACGACGCGGTCTCGCTGGTGGTCGCCACGGCGGAGGGCGTGACGTGACGCCGGCGCGAGCGGCCTCTCCGCGATGAAGCTGGCCCCTTCGCTCCTCGCCTCCGACCTCACCGACATCGGTGGGGCGCTCGACCTCTGCGAGCGAGGCGGCGCCGACCTCGTCCACTTCGACGTCATGGACGGGCACTTCGTGCCCAACCTGTCGTTCGGCATCCCGGTGCTGCAGGCGGTCGCCAGGCGCACGCGGCTGCCGATCGACGTGCATCTGATGGTCGCCAACCCCGACCGCCTGATCGACGACTACCTGGCGGCCGGCCCGGCGCGCATCGCGGTCCACTGGGAGGCGGCGGTCCACCTCGACCGGCTGGTCAGCCACATCCGCCAGGGCGGCGCCTCGCCGGGGATCGCCGTCAACCCGGCGACGCCGGTCGAGCTGCTCGTCGACATCCTGCCGCAGATCGACTACGTGCTGCTGATGTCGGTCAACCCCGGCTTCGGCGGCCAGAAGTTCCTCGTGCACGCGCTCGACAAGGCGCGGCGTCTGGCCGCGCTGGCGCGGACCGGCGGCCGCGGCGTCGAGATCGCCATGGACGGCGGCATCGAGCGCGATAACATCCATCGAGTGGTGGCGGCCGGCGTTTCGGTATGCATCGCCGGTTCCGCCATCTTCTCCGCCGCCGACCCGGTGGCGCGCATGTCGGAGCTCAGAACGAGCGCCCGATCGGAGACGGTATGAAGCGTTCGCGTCCCCTCCTCTGGCTGCTGCCGTGCCTCGCCCTCCTCGTCACGGTCGCCGCCGGTTGCCACCATGGCAAGAAGAAGGCCAAGGAAGATCCCATCCTCAAGCTCTCGGCCGAAGAATCGCTCTCCCAGGGGAAGATCTTCCTGGCGCAGAAGAAATATGCGCGCGCGCGGCCCTTCTTCACCCACGCCTTCGAGATCGAGCCCAACTCGGCGACCGGCCGCGAGAGTCTGCTGCTCGCCGCCGATACCTTCTATCTCGAGGGCAGCACCACCAACTTTGTGCAGGCCGAGGCCAAGTACCGCGACTACCTGAACCGCTTCCCGACCAGCGATCAGGCGGCCTACGTGCAGTTCCAGATCGCCAACAGCCTGGCCAAGCGGATGGAGCGACCCGACCGCGATCAGGAGGTGACCCGCAAGGCGCTCGAGGCCTACGACGAGCTGGTGCGGCTCTATCCGACGAGCGAGTACGCCGACCAGGCGAAGGAGCAGAGCCAGGTGGTGCGCGCCAACCTCGCCGAGCACGAGTTCCTCGTCGGCCAGTTCTATCTGCGCTACGGCGCGCCGCAGGCGGCCGTGGCGCGCTTCGAATACCTGCTGAAGAACTATCCGAACTACGCCGAGAAGGACAAGGTGATCTATTCGCTCGGCCTCGCCTACAGCCACAACCGCAAGCCGGAGGACTCGAAGAAGGCGTTCGAGCGGCTGAAGAAGGAGTACCCGCAGAGCCCGTACGTAGCGGACATCCCAGCCGGCCAGAAGGTGACGCGATGAGGACCGGCGCGGAGCTCGCCGCCTGGCGTCCGCTCCTCGCCGCCGGCCTGCTCATCGGCGGCGTCGCCCTCGCCGGCTGCTCGGGATCGGGCCTGGCGCCGCAAACCGCCGTCGATCCCGCCGAGATCGCCGAGCTCAAGACCCGCGTCCTCGAGCTGCAGCGCAAGGCCGCCGTCGACGAGGTCGAGATCGCCCGCCTGCGCCAGCAGCTGGCCGAGATCTCCGGCGGGCGGACGGCCGCCGCGCCCTCCCTCCGCCGTGGCGCACCCCCCGCCGCCCCGCGCGACCTGGCGGACGACCCGGTGCTCCGCCCGTCGGCGCCGCCGATCGAGGAGTCGGACCTGGACGTGGCGCCGCCGCCGAAGAGCGCCGGCCGCAAGGCCGGGCAGCTCCCGGCTCCACCCCCGGCGCCCCTCAACCCTCTCAACCCGACACCGCGCAGCCGGATCGCCGCCGCCCGTCCGGTGCCCGAGCCGCCGCCGGCTCCCGAGGCGAGGGCCGGCCGCGCCGCCGCCGAGCCGGCCGAGGGCGGGCGGCCGGTGCCGGCCGCCGCCCAGGCTCTCTACGACCGCGGCTACTCGCTCTACAACCAGGGTCACTTCGTCGATGCCGAGGCGAGCTTCCAGCGCTTCCTGCAGACCGAGCCGGCGAGCGACCTCTCCGACAACGCCCTCTACTGGATCGGCGAGTGCCGCTATTCGCGGGGCGATCTCAAGGGGGCGCTCGCCGCCTTCCGCGAGACCGTCGAGCGCTTCCCCAACGCCAACAAGGTCCCCGACGCGATGTTGAAGGCCGGGCAGACGCTCGAGGCCATGCACGACGTCGAGGGAGCCCGCGTCACCTACCGCGAGGTCGTCCGCCGCTTCCCCAGCACCGCGGCGGCGGCCCTCGCCGACGAGCGCCGCGCCAAGCTGCCGTGAGCCGCGCCGCCGCCGGGGCGCTCCTGGCGGTGCGGCGACCGGCCGCTCCCGCGCTGGCTCCGTTTGGTCTCCTGCGGCCGCCTTCGACCCCACCGCCCATCACGCCCTTCCAGGCTGCCGTCCTCGGAACCAAACGGAACCAGCTTAGGCTGCTCGGGCGTCGGTCTAAGCTCAAGCAGCACTTGAGGTCTACCCCGGTAAACCTTGACACCGTCGGCAGTTCCCGGATATTCTAGTCATAGTGTTTTCACTATAAGCGCGGCTTTCCTCCGGTCTCGGGAGGCTCCATGAACGTGCGGCATGTGGGTTCCGTCCTCGCGATGCTCCTCGCGGTTTCGACCGTGGCCATGGCCGCCGAGCGGCCGCCGAAGGATCTGCACTGGACGGGGGACCACTGGACCGCCTGGACCCCGCCGGCGACGACGCCGCAAGGCCTCCAGGTCTACAAGATCGTGCGCGGCGACACCCTGTGGGGGATCGCCAAGCGCACCTACGGCAATCCCTACCTCTGGCCGCAGATCTGGGAGAAGAACCAGTACATCTTGGACGCTCATTGGATCTACCCGGGCGATCCGCTGGTGATCGGTCCCGAGGTGGCTCCCGCCACCGAGAACCTCGCCGACACTGCGGGCGCCGGGGCCGGAGCCGGCTCCACCGCCGAGCCGGCGGACGAGACCGCCGAGGCGTCGAAGCCGGTGGCGGGCGTCATCACCGCCGGCGCGGCCGCCAGCCCGCCGACGCCGCTCGGTGCCGAGAGCGACATCTACTGCAGCGGCTACGTCGGCACCGTCAACGAGGCCTTCCCCTTCGCGATCACCGGCTCCGAGTACGACGTGCTGTCGCCGCGCTCGCGCAACGGCGCGACGTCGATCACCGTCGGCGCCCCATCGTCGAGCGAGGTCGGCCGCTACGGCGTCATCGACACCGCCAAGTACGGTCTCTCGACGGGCGACATCGTCTACCTGAGCGGCGGCAGCGAGGGCGGCATGAGCGCCGGCCAGATCTTCACCGTCGTCGAGCCGGGCCACGAGGTCATCCATCCGGTCAGCGGCCACCTCTTCGGCCGCTTCTACCGCTACCTCGGGCGGGTGCGCGTGCTCTCGGTGCAGGAGAAGACCGCCATCGCCGAGATCGTCCACTCCTGCGACCCGGTGACGGTCGGCGCGCGCCTCTCCGCCTTCCAGGCCGAGCCGGTGCCCCTCGGCCGACGGACCGCGATGCGGCCGATCAACTACCCGACCGAGGCGGCGAAGCTCGCCGACGCGCCCGCCATCGTCTACTCGAAGGACGACATCGTCTCGCTCGGCGAGGATCACGTGGTCTACATCGACCGCGGCGCCGACGCCGACGTGACGCCCGGCGACATCTACACCATCTACCGGATGAACCGGCCGGGCCTGCCGCCGGTGGTCTTGGGCGAGCTCGCCATCCTCTCGGTCCACCCGAAGTCCTCGGTGGCGCGCATCGTCCGCTCGCGCTACGAGATCTTCGTCGGCGACCGCATCGACATCAAAGACACCAAGTAGGCCGCGACGGGCGGACCGGGCGGCAGGGCGGGCGGGGGCCCGCGCCGCGACGGCACGGCGGCAGGCCAATGCGGCGCGGGGCGCCCGTGCGGGTGGGAAAAGCCGGCCGGCGCTGTGGTACGATCGACGACCTCAACCCGGAAGGATCCCCAGACCTTGGCCGAACAGAACCTCAACGGACGTCTGCATCCGATCGTCGACGAGCTGGTACGCCGCGGAGTCACCCTGGAGCAGGCCCGGCGGGAGTTCGAGCGCCAGTTCATCGTCGCCTCGCTGAAGTCGAACCACGGCAACTTCTGCCGCTCCGCCAAGTCGCTCGGCGTGCACCGCAACACCCTGCGCAACAAGGTTTCCGACCTCGGCATCGGCTGCGAGGACTACGACCTGCCGGGCCGCCGGCCCACCCGCCGCCGGCACTCGGTCACCTGATCCGCCGCCCGCCCGGCGGCGCCGCGGCGCCTCTCCACCGCAGCTTCTTCCTCAGCCCGCGATCACCGCCTGGAGCGCCGTGGTCGGCCCGCCGATCGGCCTGAGACGGCCCCGTTGGCACAACTCTCGCAACCTCCTCACTGGTAGATTTTGCAGAGACCACCCCGGATGATCCGCGGGTGGTTGTGCCTGTATGGAGCTGGCGAGCGTTCGCCGGAGAAACATGAGCATCCATCGTCGAGGAGGAGCAGCCACCGATGAAAACAGAGCCCTCACGGGTGTCTTTCACCGCGCTCGCCACCTTCGTGTTCCTCGCCTTCGCCGTCGATCCCACGCCGTCGCAACCGTCCATCTCCACGGCGTCTCGAACCAGTCCTGATCCCGCTCAGCTCGCTCTCGCCGATTGGGCGGCCGGCCGCACCGGCGGCAGCCTCTCGGCGATGCGGCCCGCCGACCTGCAGGCCGCGCTCGGCACCAAGCGGCACGGCTACGAGCTCTTCCCCCAAGCCGCGGATCGCTCCTCCGGCCTCCTCGAGGAGCGGCGCTTTCTCACCCGGCTCCCCTACGGCCGCGCCATGTGGCGCGCGGCGTTGCGCAACCGGCTCGACGGTCTGCTCATCGCGGCGGTGGTGGAGACCGAATCCGCGTTCTCGCCGACCGCGGTGTCGCCCGACGGCGCCATCGGCCTCATGCAGGTGATCCCCGAGAACGGCGATCTGCACAGCCGGGCGGATCTCTTCGATCCCAACATCAATCTCGACGTCGGCAGCCAGTACCTGTCGGGCCTCATCGAGCGCTACCACGGCGACCTGCGGCTCGCCGTGGCGGCCTACAACGCCGGCCCCGGCGCGGTGACGCGCTACGGCGGCGTGCCGCCCTTCCGCGAGACGCGCGACTATGTCAAGACCGTGCTCTCGCTCTACGTCGACCATCGTCAGAACATCTGGAAGACGTCGGCCGGCAGCCGGCGGGGCGATGATCTGACGACGCCGATGGTCGCCGCCGCGCACGAGCTCTTCCGGCCGGCGCCGCAGTCGACGCTCGCCAGCGCGGCGCGCTGAGCCGCGCGGCGCCGGCGGCTTCCCTCGCGGTGGAAGCCGGCGAAACATCCCGACGCTGGAGATGCGAGTGTGGCGACCGAAGCGCTCTTGCGCCGGAGTGCTTCGGGTCTACGGTCGACTGCCGCGGCCGGCGGCAGTCCGCGGCCGGGCCGCTAGCTCTTCTTCGAGGGAGCCGGCTTGTCGTCGTCCCCCTTCATGCTCTGCTTGAAGTTGCGGATGCCTTCGCCCATCCCCTTGCCGATCCCGGCGAGGCGGGAGGAGCCGAACATGATGACGACGATCAGCAGGATGAGCAGGAGCTCCATGGGGCCGAGGCTGGGCATGACACGTTCTCCTGGGGGCGGCTCCAGTCGGACCCTACCGCACCCGCACATGACAGTCTAACAGATCAGTGTGGAGGGGGCTCGAGAGCGAGCCGCCAGCGCCGCGTCAGCCGCTCCGCCGTGGCGCGGGCCTCGGGGAGGCGGCCGAGGTGCGCGAGGCAGCGGCCGAGGGTCGGCGGGATGAGCGGCAGGTGCCGCGGCGAGCCGCGGCGCGCGAACGATGCGTAGGTGCCGACCGCCTTGAGGGTGCGCTGCGCGGCGGCGCGATGGTAGCGCTCGCGGTCGGCGGCCGTCGGCGCCGCGACGGCGAGGAGCTCTTCCTCGAGCGCCGGCGGCGGGAAGAGCGTGTCGTTCAAGAGCGAGGCGAGGTCGTAGGCCGGCGGGCCGAGGCGGAGATCCTGGTGATCGAGGACGGCGACCCGCCCCTCCGGCGACGGCGCCAGCGGCACCAGATTGCGCGCCATGAAATCGCGGTGGCAGGGGCGCGGCGGATCGGCGGCGAGGCGGCGGACGAGCTCGTCGAGCACGGCGCGGAGCTCGCCCTGCTCCGCCGCGCTGCCGAGGAGGTCGCGCGGGGCGAGGAAGAGATCCCAGGTCTGCTGCAGCTCGCGGGCAAGGAGAGCGCCGTCGAGCGGCGGGTTGATGGCGGCGACCGCCGCCGCCGGCAGGCCGGCGATCCGCTCGGCCGCCGCCAGCGCGGCGCGAAAGAAGACCGCGAGCTCGCTCCACGGCGCCGCGGCGAGATCGGCCAGCATGCGATCGCCGAGGTCCTCGACGAGCATGAAGCCGGCGGCGCAATCGGCGGCGAGGATCGCCGGCACCCGCACGCCGGCGCCGGCGAGGAGCGCGCCGGTGGCGGCGAAGCGCGCGCACGCATCGCGCACCGCGTCGGGATAGGCGGGATCGGCGGGATAGACGGCGAGGATGGCGGACGTGCCGTCGGCGAAGCGGGCGCGCGCATAGCGGCGTGGTGACACATCGCCGGCGAGCGGCTCGAGGTGGAGCGGCGCGAGGCCGCGAGCGGCGAGCCAGCGCAGGCTCGCCGAGTGCGCGGTCGGCGTATTTTCAGGTGGGCTCATGCAGCCTGCGACGCGCGGGAGAGCAGCAGGCTACCACGCTCGGCGAGGTGCGCGCGAGGGCTCTCGAAGCGCGTGGGAATGGGCCTCGGGAGCCGCTTGTTGGAGCTGCCGAACGGTTTGACACCCCGCGCGAGGGAGGGCCATAATCCAGCGTCGGCCCGCCCCCGAGAGCATCGCAGGTGAGTTGGCCGGGAGGTCTTCGAGTCTGGACGACAAGCTGCATCAAATGCTGCGCGAGCTGCGCCGCGCTCTCTCCGACGCGATCTCCGAATCGACGGAAGTGAGCCGCTCGCTGCGCCGCATCCGCGAGGAGGGCTACTCGCTCTACCTGCTGGTCGACTGCAAGCGCGACGGCAGCGCCGAGGAGTCGCTCGCGTTGACCGCGCCGCGCATCTCCGCGTCGTCCGGCGATCCGGCCTTTCAGATCAACGGCCGCGACCTTTCGTTCCTGAAATCGATCGGCATCGACCCGACGCGCCGCCTGCGCCGCCGCCGCACCGTCGCCGACTGACGCCGCGCCGGCGCCACTTTCTCGTCACACGGGATCGGCCGCCGGTCGATCCCTCCGCGCGATGACAGCCCCGACTTCCTCCCCACCGCCGCCGGGCGAGCGCGATGCGCGCCCCGATCTCCTCGGCCTCAGCCGCGAGCGCCTCGGCGAGGAGCTGGCGAGCCTCGGCGACGCCCTCGATCGCAGCTTCCGCATCGGCCAGATCTACGACGCGCTCCACCATCGCGGCGCCACCGACTTCGCGGCGATCACCGACGTGCCGCAGGCGCTCCGCGCGGCGCTGGCGGCGCGCTACCGCATCGGCCTGCTGGCGATCGACTCGCGCCACGTCGCCGCCGACGGCACGGCAAAATACCTCTTCAAGCTAACCGACGGCGCGACGATCGAAGCCGTCGACATCCCCGACCGCGACCGCCGCACGCTCTGCCTGTCGAGCCAGGCGGGATGCGCCCTCGCCTGCACCTTCTGCGTCACCGGCTACTGGGGCGCCGGCCGCAACCTGACCGCCGGCGAGATCGTCGGCCAGGTGGCGGCGGTGCGCGCCGACCGCGGCCTGCCGGCGCCTGGCCTCAACCTGGTGTTCATGGGGATGGGCGAGCCGCTCTTGAACCTCCCGGCGGTGCGCGCGGCGATCGACATCCTCGGCGAGGAGATCTCGCTGCGCCGCATCACGGTGTCGACCGCCGGCGTGGTGCCGGGGATTGACGAGCTGGCGGCCTGGCCGCGGCGCCCCAACCTCGCCGTCTCGCTGCACGCGCCGGACGACGAGCGGCGCAGTCGTGTCATGCCGCTCAACCGCCAGTACCCCTTGGCCGAGCTGCTCGCCGCGCTGGATCGATACCCCTTGGAGAAGGGGCGCAAGATCACCTATGAATACATCCTCATCCGCGGCTTCAACGACGCGCCGCGCGACGCCGACGCCCTCGTCCGCCTCCTCGGCCACCGCCGCGCCAAGGTGAACCTCATCCCGGTGAACCCCGACCCGGTGCTGGGGGACTCCATGGTGCCGCCGGCCGCAGCGACCATCGACGCCTTCGCCGACCGTCTCAGGAGCCGCGGCCTCACCGCCACCGTCCGCCGCCCGCGCGGCGACGACGTCGCCGCCGCCTGCGGCCAGCTCCGCGCCTTCGGCCGGGACCCGAGGGGTCCGCGCGCGCGGACCGCGGGGTGAAGCGGCGGTGGCGGAGAGGAAATCCTCAGCGGTTGGCACTCCGCAGCGGCTGTGGTGAGGAAAACTTTCAGAGTTCCCGTCTCCGCGGCGCAAGTAGCGAAGAAATTTTCGATTTTCCCTCTCGATCGGCGCTGCGACGCGAGGAATTTCGCGTTTTCCTTCTCCCGCGGCTGATCGAGCGAGGGAAATTTCAAATTTCCCACCGCCGCCGACGCTATTCCTCGGGAAATTTCAATTTTCCCCTCGCCGCGGACGTTTTTCCTCGGGAAATTTCGATTTTCCCTCTGCTCCTGGCGCGGAGCCGCCGCCGCGCCCTCAGGGGGGCGGCTCGCGGTCGCAGGGGAGGCGACGCCCGCTTGCGTTCTCCGGCCTTCCCCGTGTACGATGCGGATACATAGAAGAGCTATGTATTGCCGCCGCGGCGGGAACGACCTCCATGCCCCTCTCCAAAGACCTCGTCGCCGCCTCCGCGGTGCCGCTGATCCTCTCGATCCTGCAGCGCGGCGACAGCTATGGCTACGCCATCATCCAGCAGGTGCGGGAGCTCTCCGGCGGCACGATGGAGTGGGCGGACGGGATGCTGTACCCGATCCTCCACCGGCTGGAGAAGCGCCAGCTGGTGGAGTCCTACTGGGGCGAGGCCGAGAACGGCCGCAAGCGCAAGTACTACCGCCTGCACCGCTCCGGCGGCGCGGAGCTCGCCGAGCTCCGCGCCCACTGGAGCAAGCTGCAGAGCATGCTGGAACGACTGGAAGGAGGAGAGCCATGTGGGACCTAGAGAGTGAGGTCGCGGCGTGGAGCGCGGCGGTCTACGCCGACCGCTGCAACGACACCGCGAGCGCCGCCGAGCTCAGCGATCACCTGTACTGCGAGATCGAGCGCGCCCGCGGCGAGGGTCTGACGGAGCAGCAGGCCTTCGCGGCGGCGGTGGCAAAGCTCGGCCGCGCACCGGAGCTGGCGGCCGAGGAGGCCAAGAACCGCTCGGCGCTCGCCGCCGCCTGCGTGCTGGCAAAGCGCCTCGACCGCGCGCCGGCGAGCCGCGAGCACCGCGGGCTGCTCATCGCCCATGCCATCCTCTGGGCGGCGCTGGTGATCGCGGCCTCCCTGGTGTCGACGAAGACCGCCGGGCGGGTGACCGGCGAATGGATGCTCTTCGGCGTCCTCATCCCGGGCTGGCTCGCCTCCGAGAGGATCCTGCGGCGCGCGATGCGCCCGCGACCGATGGCGGGAGCCTGACGATGATGGCGCGGTTGATGGGCCTCCGCACGATCTCGCCGGACGATCTCCACCGGCTGCTGCGCGAAGGCGGGGTCACCGCGATCGACGTCAACGCGCCGGGGAGCTGGGTCGAGGCCCGAGTCCCCGGCGCCGTCAACCTCGATCCCGCCGACTTCGCCGCCGCCGATCTCCCGGCCGACCAGCGAGCGCTCCTCGTCTTCTACTGCTCGAACCCGCTCTGCCGCAAGGCTCCCAGCGCGGCACTCCGCGCCCGCAAGCTCGGCTACGAGAACGTGCGCGTGATGTCCGCCGGCATCAACGGGTGGCTGAGCGCACGGCTGCCGACCGAGTCCGGCGTCATCCCCGCCGCCCGTGGATGAAGGCCGCTCAGGACAGCACGAAGTCGATGATGTCCTGCAGCTTGACGGCGTTCTTGGGATCCGGCCCGCCCGGGTTGTAGACCACGGTGCCGGTCGGCGTCACCGCGGTGGGTTTCCAACCGTCGTCGTAGGCGAA
The DNA here is from genome assembly GCA_963755825.1 of uncultured Acidobacteriota bacterium. Taxonomy (GTDB): domain Bacteria; phylum Acidobacteriota; class Thermoanaerobaculia; order Multivoradales; family UBA5704; genus DATBQN01. Next base: position 2,076,590 of record CAVWLA010000003.1, read on the forward strand.
GTCGGTGCCGTAATAGATAGCGCCGGCGAGCACTTCGGCCACCAGGCGGCTCCCGGCGGTGCCCAGCTTGTCGCCGCCGCTCTGCCTTCGCCGACCGCCTCAAGCGCCGCGGCCTGACCGCCACCGTCCGCCGCCCGAGGGGAGACGACGTCGCCGCCGCCTGCGGCCAGCTGCGAGCCTTCGGACGCGATCCGCGCGGGCCGCGCGCGCGGACGGCGGGGTAGGGCGGCCGTTCGATCGAAGGAAGCCGCCGCCAGTTTTCCCCTGGGAGCACCGGCGTCCTCGCCTGCACAGCTTTCCACTCCGCCTCGACCGTCATCCCTGCGCCGCTCTCGCGGTCGAGCCGGCGGGGACGCCGGCGCTCCCAGGCAAGCCCCATGCGGAGCCGATCAAGGGATCGACGGCGCGGCCCCTGATGCCCGCGGGGACAGGGCCGGATCGCATATTGCAGGGTAAACATGTCGTGAGAGGGCCCTCCTCACTGGCTCCGCGGTGATGTTGCCGCGGAACGGTCGAAGGAGGTTCATGATGCGTAAGTACCTGTTGCAGCTCGGCGCCTTGTTGCTCGTCGCCGGGTCGTTGACCGTCAGCGCGCCTGCGCTGCAGGCGGCCGTGCAGACGTCCCCGCCTACGCCGGCGTCCTCGGCGGTGGATCTCCCCTGGATCCATGACCAACCGTCGCAGCTGCCGTTTTCGAACGCGCCGCTGCTGATGGACGAGCCGGCGCCGACCTGCGCCTGCTTCACGCTGTGCGTGATCGGCGACCACTGCTGCCCGGTCGTAGTCAACGGCCAGTGCACGAATGAGTGCATCCCCAACGCTCAGCGTTGCCCGAAATAGCCGAGCGATCGATCGCTTCCAGCTGACCTTCCGAGCGGCTGCTCCACGAGCGAGCGGGGCAGCCGCCCTTTTCTGCAAGAGCCAGGGGTCGGCACGGCCTGCGGCGAGATGTCGGCCAACCACTGCGTCGTCGCCATCGGCGGTCGGGCGCGAGTTTTCCTTCTCCCGCTGCAAATTGAGTGAGGATAATTTCAATTACACTTGGGTGCGGACGATTTACCTCGGCTATTTTTGATTCCGCCTCGGCTCTCGGTAGTGGGCTATTAGTGTGTTGCCGGATCTTCCGCCTTGATTCCGCTGTAGCTTCCTCTCCGTGAGGGGAGGGAGCGTCCCTCTCCAATCCCGAAAGCGCCCCCGGCGAGAGTCTCACCTCCCGCCGGGGACTTGCCACCCATGGAGCATGCACCCCATGAGCGACCGCCCCGAGTCTATCGCCCCGCCGCCGTCTCACCTCGCCTGGGAGGAAGACGCCGCCTTCCGGCACGTCTTCCTCTTCCGCTTCGACGAACCCGACCGCGCCGCCCTCCGCCAAATGGGCGACATGCTCCGCTACGTCCTGTAGACGGCGACCGACTACGGCCCCGACCTCCACGGCGACCCGCCCATCCGAGCCGAGCTGAGAGCGGCGGCATCCGACTTTCGCACCATGTGGGGGTTCTTCCGCGCCCTGGAGGTTGAGGGCGACGACACCCACCGCAGCCACTCCGGCGCCCGCCTCACGGACTTCGCCGGCATCCTGGCAACCAAGATGACGCGGCTCGCCGAGCTGATCGAAGCGGAGGTGCGACCGTGACGCGCCCCACGGCTTCCCCGGAGCCTTTCGAGGAGTTGGCCTGGTGGGATTCCTCCCCCTCGCTCGACATCCTGACGGGAGCTTGACGCCGTGGCGAGGGTGAGCGGCCGGACAGTCGAGGTCGTGGTGACGCCGCTTACCCCGCCGCCCATCCTAGAGCGCGATATGAGCGGCCGGCCGATCGTCCTCTTGCCGGGTGACACCTTCTCCGTCACCACCCTCCGCGACTTGGAGGAGGTCGCCCGCGAGGCGCTCCGGCGCCAGGCGTTTAAGGCGGAGCGGGTACAGTGAAGATCGCCACCTTCACCGTCCGGGCGGACGAGCGGCAGAGCGCGAGGTGGAAGCAGTGCGCCGCCGCGGACGGTCACGCGAGCGTCGGCGCGTGGCTCGCCGTCGTCGCCGACGCCTACCTCCGCACCCGTGCCCGCGCCGGCCTGCCCATGCCGCTCGCGTGGCACCGCGGCTCGTTCCGCGTCGTCCTGGCGGACGGCCGCGCGGTTACGGTGCGCGGCCGGATCTCGCCGCCGTTCGGCTACTACGACGGGACCCAGGAGTGCCCGGACGGCCGGCACAAGTCCTGGACGTTGGTGCACGTCCCTACCCGACGGCAGGGGTCTTAGACACCCCTTGAGGACTCCGGGACAGCTCCCCGGAAGGGTTCGACTCCCCCGCCCACCGCCACCGCATTCTAGTCGCCATCGCCGCCGGACTCGCCAAGCTCTTTCCGAGCAGCCCGAACGAGGATCTCTCGATCCCGCCGGCTTCGCCGCCGCCGATCTCCCGGCGGATCGCGAGGCGCTCCTCGTCTTCTACTGCTCGAACCCGCTCTGCCGCAAGGCTCCCAGCGCGGCGCTCCGCGCCCGCAAGCTCGGCTACGAGAACGTGCGCGTGATGTCCGCCGGCATCAACGGGTGGCTGAGCGCACGGCTGCCGACCGAGTCCGGCGTCATCCCCGCCGCCAGATGAAGGCGAGGTTGCGGCCGCCTCCCTTGCCGTCGCGCCGATAGCTCCAGAGATGATCCTCGCCGCAGCGGGTGCAGGCGGCGATCGTCTCGCTGCCACCGACGCCCGCGGCGCGCAGCTGCGCCGCCGCCGCCGCCGCGAGATCGAGATGCGGCTTTCCCGCCGCGCCGGCGACGACCACCTCCGGCACGCTCGCCGCGGCGACCTGGCTCGCCACCTCGTCCCCCACCTCGTAGCAGCAGGGGCCGATCGCCGGCCCGATCCACGCCCGCCAGCCGGCGGGGTCGGCGCCGAGCGCGGCGGCCACCGTCTCGACGGTCCTCGGCAGGATGCCGGCGGCGAGACCGCGCCAGCCGGCATGGACGGCGGCGATGCCCTCGGGGCCGGCGAGGACGACCGGCACGCAGTCGGCGGTGGCGATCGAGAGGGCGAGGCCGGGCTCGGCGGTCCACAGCGCGTCGCCGGCGCCACACTCGCCGGCGACGGCGGAGAGCACCTCGGCCGAGTGGATCTGCCGCGCCCAGGCGACCGGCGGGGCAGCTCCCGGCTCCATGCCAGCCAGCACCGCCGCCCGCTCGGCCGCGCGGCTCGCCGCCGGGCCGCGGCCGACGAAGCGGACCTCGACACCGCCATCATCGCCGCTCCACACGGCGTGGCCGCCGCTCGCGCGCGGTCCGCTGACGGGGTTCGCCATGACGCTCATTCTAGGCCGCGAAGCTCTTCCGGTAGACTCGTCGCGCATCATGCTTTACGAGCCAGTCATCGGACTCGAGGTCCACGCCCAGCTCCTCACCGCGAGCAAGATGTTCTGTCGCTGCCCCAACCGCTTCGGGGAGCCGCCGAACACGCTCGTCTGCCCGATCTGCCTGGGCTATCCGGGGACCCTGCCGGTGGTCAATGGGAAGGCCATCGACCTCGCCATCCGCCTCGCCGTGGCGCTCGGCTGCACCCTCCGCGAGACCTCGGTCTTCGCGCGGAAGAGCTACTTCTACCCCGACCTCCCCAAGGGCTACCAGATCAGCCAGTACGACCGCCCGCTCGCCGAGGACGGCGCGCTGCCGCTCACCCTCTCCGCAAAGAGTGTTGGGATCGAGCGCCTCCACCTCGAGGAGGACGCCGGCAAGCTCCTCCACGAGGCGCCGGGCGGCGGCCGGCTCGACGCCATGAGCCTCGTCGACTTCAACCGCGCCGGGGTGCCGCTCGTCGAGATCGTCTCGCGCCCGGAGATGGCGAGCCCGGAGGAGGCGCACGACTATCTGCAGACCCTCCATCGCGTGCTCCTCTACACCGCGACGAGCGACGGCAGCATGGAGGAGGGAAGCCTGCGCTGCGACGTCAACGTCTCGCTGAAGCCTGCCGGCGCGAGCCGCCTGGGGACCAAGGTCGAGATCAAGAACGTCAACTCCTTCCGCCATGTGGCGCGGGCGATCGCCCACGAGATCGCGCGCCAGGGCGCCATCCTCGACGCCGGCGGCACCGTCGCCCAGGAGACGCGGAGCTTCGACGTCGCATCCGCCTCGACGCTTCTAGCGCGGAGCAAGGAGGAGGCGCACGACTACCGCTACTTCCCGGAGCCCGACCTGCCGCCGCTGGTCGTCACCCGGGAGCGCGTCGAGGCGCTCCGCGCCGGCCTCCCCGAGCTCCCCTGGGTGCGCCGCGAGCGGCTGATCGCCGCCCACGGGCTCGCCGCAGACACCGCCCGCCTGCTGACCTCGGCGCGCGAGCTCGCCGACTACTTCGAGGCGGCGGTGCGAGCGGCAGCGGCTCCTGGTGCGCCGACCGTCGATCCCCAGGCGCTCGCCCACTGGATCCTCGGCGACGGGCTGCGCGAGCTGAAGAGCCGCCGGCTCGAGCCCGGCGACCTGGCGGCGGCGCTGCCGCCGGCGCGGCTCGCCGCGCTGGTCGCCCTGGTCGACAGCGGCCGGCTCTCGGTCTCCGCCGGCAGGGAGATCTTCGCCGCCATCTTCCAGAGCGGCGAGGAGCCGGCGGCGGCGGTCGAGCGGCTAGGGCTCGCCCAGGTGACCGACGACGCCGTCATCGGCCGCTGGGTCGAGGCGGCGATCGCCGCCTACCCGGCGCAGGCGGCGGAGCTCCGCGCCGGCAAGATCGCCCTCCTCGGCTTCCTCACCGGACAGGTGATGAGGCTCTCCGGCGGCCGCGCGGATCCCGCCCGCGTCCAGCGGGCTCTGCGCGAGGCTGTCGCCCTGCTTTCGGTGGCAGCGGCGCCGGCGGTTCCCGCCGAGTAGGCGGCGCGGCATGGCAGAAAGATCCGCCCGGTGATCCAGTTCTTCCATGTCACCAAGCGCTACCCGGGCGGGCAGGCCGCGGTCGACGACCTCTCCTTCGAGATCCCGCGCGGCCAGTTCGTCTTCCTGACCGGCGCCTCGGGCGCCGGCAAGACGACGCTCTTGAAGCTCATCTTTCGCGAGGAGACGCCCTCCGACGGCCAGATCCTCGTCAACGGCCGCAACGTCTCCTCGATCCCGCCGCGCAAGGTGCCGTTCCTCCGCCGCACCATCGGCGTCGTCTTCCAGGACTTCCGGCTGATCCCCAGGAAGACGGTCTTCGAGAACGTCACCTACCTGCCGCGCATCCTGGGTCTCGATGCGAAAGCACAGAAGCGCGTAGCATTTCAGGCACTACGACGCGTCGGTTTGGCACATCGCCTCAACGCCTTTCCACCCGAGCTCTCGGGCGGCGAGCAGCAGCGCGTGGCGATCGCCCGCGCGCTCATCAACGAGCCGGAGATCCTCATCGCCGACGAGCCGACCGGCAACCTCGACCCCGAGCTGTCGCAGGAGATCCTCAGCCTGTTCCTCGAGGTCAACCTGCGCGGCACGACGGTGATCCTGGCGACGCACGACCGCGACACCATCGAGCGCGTCGGCGGCCGCATCCTCACCCTCGACCGCGGGCGCCTCGCCGGCGACCGCGAGATCCGCGGCTCCTCGCCGCCAAAGCCGCGGCCGCCTGCGGAGGAGAGCGCGGCGGACGGCGACGGCGCGGCGACCGCGGCAGCGCCGCCCGGCCGAGAGCCGCTCGCCGAGGCCGTCGTGCCGAGCGCCACACCAGATGCCGAAGCCGGCGCGCGCGAGGCCGCCGCGGAGCGCGCGGCGGCCGTTCCGCCACCGAGCCCCGAGAGCCCCGCCGCGCCCGACCGCTTCGCCGAGTGGGCGCGCGCCGAGGACCTGGCGCGCGCCGCGGCGAGCCGGGCGGAGGAGGAGGCGGTGGCGCTCGATCCCGATCTCGAGCCGCCTGCCGCGGCACCAGACGGTCGGGCGCCGGAGGCCGATCCCACGTGACGCTGCTGCAGGCGCTCGCCTACTTCGCCCGCGAGGCGGCGATCAACCTGGTGCGGAGCTGGAAGGTGAGCATGCTCGCCGTGCTCACCATCGCCGTCAGCCTCTGCCTCGGCGGCACGTTCCTCCTCGCCAGCCGCAATCTCGCCGGCGCCGTCGAGCGCTGGCGGGCCGAGGCGCGCGTCGTGATTTATCTGCAGCCGCAGACCTCTGCGGCCGACCTCGCCAGCCTGGCGGCGGAGGCGCGGCAGGCGCCCTGGGTGGCGGCGGTCGAGCCGATCTCGGCGGCGCTGGCGCGGCGGCGTTTCGAGGCGGCCTTCCCCAGCCTCGGCGGCCTCGTCGAGGGGCTGGGCCAGGAGCCGCTCCCCGCCTCGCTCGAGATCGCCCTCGTCGGTCCCGGCGCCATCTCCGGGATACCGGGCGCGCGCTGGGCGCGCCCGGCCGAGCTCGAGACCTGGCTCGCCGGCTGGCGCCACCGGCCCGAGGTGAGCATGGTCGACGACGACCGCGAGTGGCTGCGCCAGCTGGAGACCTTCATCGCCATCCTGCGCGGGGTGGGGCTGGCGCTCGGCGCGGTGCTTCTCGGCGCCGCGATCTTCACCATTGCGAGCGTCATCCGCCTCACCGCCTATCTCCACCACGAGGAGATCGCCACCATGCGCCTGGTGGGGGCGACCGAGTTCTTCATCCGCGGTCCGTTCTACGTCGAGGGGCTGCTGCAGGGCCTGCTCGGCTCGGGGATCGCGCTCGCCGGCCTCGTCGCCGCCTACCGCGCCGCGCACGCCCGCGCCGGCACCTCGATCTTCGCCTCGCTCCTCGCCACCGACTTCCTCACCCCGCAGCAGCTCGCCTTCCTCGTCCTCGTCGGCGCCGGCGCCGGTCTCCTCGGCGCCATCTCCTCGCTGCGCCGCGAAGCCCTCTAGCTCCTCGCGCGGCACCGCGAGAGCGGCGCGCGCCGGCGTATGCCGAGGCGTTTCGGCGCTCGCGGCCGGCGTGCCGCCAAGCAAGAAGCGGCCACAAAAAAAGCGGCCCCGCCATCGCTGGCGGGGCCGCTCGCTCGTGCTTCGAGCTTGAGGTCTACTGCACGGACAGGATGACGATGGCGCGACGATCCTCGGCCGGGTTGCCGGTCGAGTCCTGCGAGCCGCGGCCCTCGGTGGTGATCCGGCTGGGATCGATTCCGTGGCGCGTCACCAGGTAGTTCTTGACCGCCTGCGCCCGCTGGTCGGACATCCGCTGGTTGCCCGCGGCGTTGCCGGAGGCGTCGGTGTAGCCCAGCACCTGAGCGTGGAGCGTGGGGTCCTGCTTCATCTTGAGAGCCACCTCGTCGAGCTTCGCCTTGGCGATGTTCGAGAGACGCGCGCTGCCCGGCGTGAAGTTGACCGTCACCCGCTCCTCGGGCTTCGGCGCCGGAGCCGGGGGAGGCGGCGGCGGAGGCGGCGGCTCAGGAGCCGGCGGTGGCGGCGGCGGCGGTGGCGGCGGTGGTGGCGGCGGGGGAGGCGGCGGCGGGGGAGGAGCCGCCGGGTGACGGAAGGCCGCCGGGAAGTAGGTCAGGCCGATGAGGCCGCCCAGTGGGCAGTGATCGCTCACCGAGCTCAGCTGATTGAGATCGGCGCGGAGGGCGAAGTTGAAGGCCCAGTTCTGCGCCTCGCCGAGCCAGAGGCGGCCGCCGGTCGTCGCGTCATAGGAGTCCTTGAACTGGATCTCGCCGTTGCTGGCGTTGTTGAAGGTGCCGACGACCTCGGTGATCCAGTCGAGCCGGTCGGAGACGCGGCCGGCATAGCCGATGCCCGCGATCACCTGCTTCTCGACGTCGCGACGGGTCGGATCGAGGAAGAACGAGCCGTCCGGCAGGGTGATGATGCCGCTGCCCGACTTGCCGCCCGGATCCCGGTAGCCGACGTTGAAGACCCAGTTGCGGACGCTCCAGTCGAGACCGACGCCGAAGCCGGTGCCGTCGGACGCGATCTCCTTCTGGCCGGATGGAACTTCTACAAAACCGTTGATCGCGAACTGGCTGTTATCGCCCGGGTTGCCGTACAGCCGGATCTTGGTCCCGATGCGAACGTTGCCCTGTCCCTTGTCGTTCAGCTGGTCGACCCGGAAGTCGCGGTGGAACTCGTAGTCGTCGTAGGGGATCTCGGCACTGACCTCCCAGCGGTCGGTGATGCCGACCCCGACGCTGGCGCTGTAGACGTTCCAGTCGAGGTCGCCCACCTTGCCAGGCAGGTTGACGCCGCTCGTCCGCAGCACCCGGTCATAGTTGTTGGCGTAGATCCCGAACGACCAATTGCCCCGCGGGAGCGTGTCGCCGGTGAACAGCGAGAAGAGTCCCGTCTCGCCGGTCACTGTCGGAGCATTGGCCTCCTCTCCGGCGAACGCGAGAGTTGGGGCGAGGCCCAACAGCGCCGCACATACAACGTATCTGAATCTCATTTATCTCCTCCGGCTATGAGCCTGGACAGCAGAGACCTCTATGCCCCTGCCAGAATCTCGGACTGCGGCGAAGCGCATCCGATACGCCTCTCGGCCTCGCCAACCCACCGCCTGCAGTCCAGTCAGCGGTACGACTTGACCGAAACACGCGCCTCCACGCCGCTGTTCCCCTTCAAAGTCTGTGCCACCAGGCTGGAGAGGAAGAAGCGGTATTTGTGGCGCAGGCGGACCGACGCCTCAAAGCCCACTCCCAGATCGGGATAGAAGCCGTCCGCCCCGGTGAAGACCTTGTGGTCGAAGCCCACGGCGCCGATGCCCGAGTAGAGGATCCAGTAGAAATTCTGCCACTCGAGGCGGAGGAACTCGCGGTGGGCGTCGAGGAACCAGGGAAAGAAATACTCGACCGTCGAGTGCACCTCGTCGGTGCCGGAGAGGCTCCGCTTCAACCCCTCCAGGTTGTCGCGGCCGCCGAGGTCGAAGTAGTCGTTGTGGGGGATCGAGTACTGGTCGAGGGGGTTGATGTCCACGGTGTCGGGGCGGACGCGGGTCTTGTAGAGGAAGCTGCCGATGTGGAAGCGGCCGACGACGAAGGTGTTCTCGGTGACGTCGAAGCGCTTCAGCGCCTCGCCCTCGGCCCGCAGGTAGCGGTAGTCGCCGCCCAGCTGCGGGATGCCGTAGGTGACCGCGCCGGTGAGGCCGAAGCCGTTGGGGCCGATCTCGCGCACGGCGGTGAACAGCGTCTGCCGCTCGGCGCGCGTCTCGGCGACGATGGCGTTCGACCGCGAGTCGTCGGGGGTGCCGATCTGGTAGCCGAGCCGCACGTAGTTGTCGGTGGTGTTGTTGTTGAACTGGAGGTCGATGGTGTTCGACGAGATGCGGTCGACCTCGGCGAGGAAGAAGGTGCGGTGGTTGTAGTCCCGCGGCCACTGGAAGAGGAGGAGAGCGCCGCGGACGCGGTCGAAGTCGTTCGAGAAGTGCTCGACGCTGGGGAACGAGATCGAGTCGAAGACGGTGAACTGGGTGATGCGCTTGAAGTCGTAGTAGCGGTAGCGGAGGAAGGCGGTGATGTCGCCGCTGACGAAGTTGTACTTGACCTGCCCCTCGAAGAACGTCTTGTTGACCAGCCGGCTCACCCGCAGGTCGAGGTCGCCCTCCGGAAAGTAGACGTCGAGACGGGGCAGGAAGCTGTCGCGCGTCGGCCGGCCGGAGAGGTCGGTGCCGCCCGCGGTGCCGGGGACCGCGGCCGACGAGCCGGCGCCGCTCCCCGGCTCGCTCGGCGGCGCCGATTCGTCCGGCTCGGGAGCGGCGGCGGCGCCGGGCACCGGGCTGATGACCGGCGGAACAGCGGGCGGCGGGCTCTTGGGTGCCGGCGGCGGGGTCTCGGGTGGTGACGGCGCCGGCTGCCCCTCCGGCACCGCTCCCGGCGGCTGGCTCTGCGGCGCGGTGCCCTGAGGCTGGGGCTGCGGCAGGGCGCCGGCCGGCGGAGCCGGCTCGGTCGCCGCCGGCGGAGCAGGAGGCACGACGGCGCTGGGGACGAACTGGGCGCGCGCCGGGACGGCGAGAAGGCCGAGCGCGGCGAGGAGCGCCAGGCCGCCGGCGAGCCGCCGGCCGCAGCGCGTCGCCGTCCTCGTCACCCCATGTTCCGTCGCGAACGTCGCGAGGGCGAGCAACGGCGGGCTCAACGGTCCAGGAGGTGGGTGACGCGATCGAGGAAGGTTTTCGACTGATGGGGGCCGAGGGCGGCGGAGACCACCTTCTCCTCGGCGCGCACCAGATCGAGCACGGCTTCGGTGCCCCTGCCACCGTCCATCTCGGCGCGGCTCATGCGGTAGGGGGTGTCGAGCTCGGCTTGGCGAGGGTGGCCAGAGAGGAGCTGCTTAGCCTGTTGGTGGATGCTCTCGGCGAGCTGGTCGAGCTCCTCGGGGCGCATGGCGTGGAGCCTCTCGGTGTGCAGCCGGGAGAGATCCTCCTTGAGCGTCACCAGGCCGGAGGTGAGCAGGCCGTAGAGGAGCTTGCAGGCCTCGAAAGGGCTCATGTCGAGGCCGATCGCGATCTCCTCGATCGAGCGCCGCTCGTCGATCTTGCAGATCAGGCCCCACTCCTGCGGCGTCAGCGACACCGAGGTCGTCGCCGCCTGCTGGGTGAAGACGGGGACCAGGCGCGTCGAGGGGATGCGCTTCGACAGCACCTGCCACTCGTCGATGCGGCGCGCCGCCTCCATCAGGAGATTGGTGTTCGACTTCTGGATGGTGGTGACGTCGGTCTCGCGGCCGGGGGTGAAGACGAAGTCGCCCTCGGGCCACACGGCGAGCTCGTAGACGGCCTCCTCGCCCTGTAGATCGCCGGTCCTGGCGTGGACGATGTGGCCGCCGCGGAGGTAGATCTCGCCGCTCGAGTCGCCCTCGCGCTGCAGGGCGAAGACACCGGTCTTGCCGGAGACCGAGACGAGCTGAATGATGTCCGGGAGCGGCAGCTCCTTCAACGAGCCCTGGAAGGCCATGCCCGACTCTACTCCAAGATTCCGGTTTCGGCCGTATGCCCGCCGACCCTGGGGCGCGGGCCGCTCGGTGGCAAAGTTATTTGACCGCTCCCTGCAACGCTGCGAGGCGATCGAAGCGCAGCCGCTGCGCGCCGCAGATCGCCATCGCCAGGGCGTCGGTGGCGTCGCTCGCCAACCGCTCCCGCGTCTCCACGGTGAGGAGGAGGCGCACCATGCGCGCCACCTGCTCCTTGTCGGCCCGGCCGCTGCCGGTGACCGCCGCCTTGACCTCCGCCGGACTGTACTCGCGGATCTCGACCCCGCAGGTGGCGACCGTCGCGAGGAGCGCCCCCCGCGCCTGGGCGAGGACGATGAGCGAGCGCGAGTTGATGCCGTGGAAGGGCGACTCGACGACGACCAGCTCGGGCCGGGCGCGGGCGAGGAGCTCCGTCAGGCAGGCGACCAGCCGGGCCAGGCGGGCGGGGAGGGCGAGGGTCTGCGGGCAGGAGAAGCGCCCCGCCTCGATCACGGCCAAGGCGGAGCCGCTCTTCTCGATCAGCCCGTAGCCGGTGTGGAGGCTGCCGGGATCGAGGCCCAGGATGCGCATGGCGGACGAGCCCGGCCGGCATCCTGCTACTGCGCGGCGAGGACTTTCTCGTCGACGTCCAGATTGGCCCAGACATGCTGCACGTCGTCATGGTCCTCGAGGGCCTCGAGGAGGCGGAGGACGGGGTTGGCGCGGTCGGCGGCGAGCTCCAGCAGGTTGCCGGCGATCATGGCGAGCTCCTTCGCCGCCACCGTGACGCCGCTCGCCTCGAGCGCCTCCTGGACGCGGATGAAGTCCTCGGGGGCGGTGAAGATCTCGTAGAGGTCGCCCTCGGTCGCCACGTCGTCGGCGCCGAGCTCGAGCGCCACCTCCATGAACTTCTCCTCGTCCATGCTGCTGCGCTCGATGGCGAAGTAGCCGCGGCGGTTGAACATCCACGCCACGCAGCCGCTGGCGCCGAGGCTGCCGCCGTACTTGGTGAACAGGTGGCGGATCTCCGGCGCGGTGCGGTTCTTGTTGTCGGTCAGCCCCTCGACCAGCACGGCGATGCCGCCCGGGCCGTAGCCCTCGTAGAGGACCTCCTCGTAGGCCTCGCCCTCGAGCTCGCCGGTGCCCTTCTTGATGGCGCGCTCGATGTTGTCGTTGGGCACGCTGTTGGAGCGCGCCTCGAGCACCGCCGAGCGCAGCCGGGGGTTCGCCTTGACGTCGCCGCCGCCGATCTTCGCCGCGACGGTGATCTCGCGCAGAACCTTGGTGAACATCTTGCCGCGGCGGGCGTCGGTCGCCGCTTTCTTGTGCTTGATCGTCGCCCACTTGCTGTGACCTGACATCGAGAGCTCCCGCGGAATGGTCTGAAACGTGGTTCCAAACGATGGAGCGATATTCTAGCAGGACCCCGCCGGGAGGGGCGAGGAGCGCCGCGCGGCGCCCTCCGGAGCACCACTAACTGCCAGGAGAATCAGGCGTTTTCGCCGCGCGGTCGATTGACTGGGCGGGGGCGGAGTGTTAGAAAGGCACGTCGCCCCTCAGGAGATCTGCATGCCCTCGATCCTCGTCGTCGAGCAAGAACCTCGTTCCATCGAGCGCATCCGCGAAGCGCTCACCGCCGAGGGCTGGAAGACGAGGGTGGTGGGAAGCCAGGCCGAGGCGCTGCAGGCGGGCGCCTCCGAGGCTCCTGACCTGGTCGTGGTGAGCGCCGACATCGCCGGCATCGAGGCCGTCGCCAGCTCGTTCTCGCGCAGCGCCGGCGGCCCCGGCGTCGTCGCGCTCCTCGGCGAGAACGCCGCCCAGTCCGGCGTCGGCGGCATCGAGGCCGACGAGCTGCTGGCCAAGCCGTTCAGCAACCTGGAGCTGCAGACCGCCGTCCGCCGCGCCCTCGCCGCCCGCCGCACCGCCGGCAGTCCGGCGCCGCCGCCGGCCGCCGGCAACGAGCCGAAGCTCACCTCGCGGGACATCTTCGGCGACATGCTGGCGGAGGTCGAGAAGGAGGTCGCGGCGACGCCCGGCCAGGCGACGGCGAACCAGGCGGCCGCCGCGCGGCGCGACGAGGAGCTCAACCGCAAGCTCGAGCAGACCCTGTCCGGCGTCCTCGGCTTCGGCGCGCCGCAGCGGCCCAAGCCGGCCGCCCCGGCACCGCCGGCGCCGGCGACCGGAGCCTCGCCGCCCAAGCGGCCGGCGGAAGCAGGCGACGAGCTCGACGCCCTCATCAGCCGCACCCTCTCCGGCCTCGGCTCGACCGCCAGGAGCCCGGCCTCCCCGAGCGGCGCCTTCGCGCGGCCCGCCGAGCCGCCAGCGAGCCCGGCCGCCGCGGCGCCCGCTCCGCCGCGCCCCCAGCCGCCGCCACCGGTGCCCGTCGCGCCGCCACCGGCAACGGTCCCCGAGGCGCGCAAGCCGGCGCGGACCGCCGCCGACCTCGACCTCTCCGCCCTCGAGGAGATGGCCCGGCCGCGCCGCAGGGCCGAGCCGCCGCCGGCTGCGCCCGTCGCCCCGCCGGTCACCCAGGCGCCGGTTGCGAGCCCGCCGCCGGCAGCAGACGCCATCTCGCCGCCGGCCCCGCCCGCGGCTGGCCCGGCCCCGCAACCGGCAGCTCCGGCGATCCCGTCGCGGGTCCCGCCGGCGCCCCCCGCGGCGCCGCGGTCGGTCGCGCCGCCGGTGCCCGCCGCGCCGCCGCACGCCGACGCCCCGATGGCGACGCAGCAGATCCCCATCGCCGCCGGCGGCCAGCAGGCCGGCGAGCGCTTCGGCCAATACACGCTGCAGGAGAAGATCGCCGCCGGCGGCATGGCCGAGGTGTGGAAGGCGCGCATGCGCGGCGTCGAGGGCTTCCAGAAGACGGTCGCCATCAAGAAGATCCTGCCCCACCTGACGGACAACTCCGAGTTCATCGGGATGTTCATCGACGAGGCGAAGCTCGCCGCCCAGCTCTCCCACCCCAACATCATCCACATCTACGACCTGGGGAAGATCGGCCGCGACTACTACATCGCCATGGAGTACGTCGAGGGCAAGGACCTGCGCGCCATCATGAACGCGGCGCGCAAGCGGGACCTGCCGCTGCCGCTCGGCCTGGCGCTCCTCGTCGCCTCGCGGCTCTCCTCCGGCCTCGACTACGCCCATCGCAAGCACGACTTCGAGGGGCGCGAGCTCGGCCTCGTCCACCGCGACGTCTCGCCGCAGAACGTGCTGATCACCTTCGAGGGCGACATCAAGCTCTGCGACTTCGGCATCGCCAAGGCGGTCACCAAGGCGAGCCAGACGCAGATGGGGGCGCTCAAGGGGAAGCTGCAGTACATGTCCCCCGAGCAGGCGCGGGGGAGGTCGGTCGACTCGCGCTCCGACATCTTCTCGCTCGGCGCCATCCTCTTCGAGATGCTGACCGGCGAGCGGCTGTTCCCCGGCGACAGCGAGATCTCGGTGCTCGAGGCGGTGCGCGACGGCCGCACCCGCTCGGCGCGCGACGTCGCCCCTGCCGTGCCGGTCGAGGTGGACGACATCGTCCGCAAGGCGCTCGCCCTCGATCCCGGCGACCGCTTCGCCAGCGCCGGCGAGATGCAGGCGCGGCTCGACTCGGTGCTCTACGGCCTGAAGCCGACCCCGGGGCCGACCGACCTCGCCGCCTACCTCCACCGCCTCTTCCACCCGGAGGCCGCGGCGGCCGAGGCGAAGCCGGCGCCCGCCGCCGCGCCGGTCGCCGCCGCGGTCCCACTGCCGGCGCCGCCGATCCCGCCGCCGGCGCCGGCCGTCGAGCCGAGCCCCATCAGCCAGCCGAGCCAGCCGAGCCAGCCGATGCCGGAAGCGCCGCCGCCTCTGGCGCCCATCGCGCCGGTCGAGGGCCTCGTCGGCGAGGAGGGGGGTCGCCGCGGGCGGTCGCTCCTCTGGGCGGCGATCGCCGCCGGCCTCGTCGTCCTCGCCCTGCTCACCTACTTCCTGATGCGCTCGAAGCGCGCCGCTCCCCCGGCGGGCGCGCCGCCGGCGGCGGCCGCGACCGCTCCGGCCGTCACCCCCGCGGCCGGCGCTCCGGCAGCGGCGGTCCCCACCGTCGGCCAGCCGAACGCCAACGGCCGCAGCAAGGTCGACGTCTCGGGGCTCGTCAACCAGGAGCTCGCCAAGCACGAGGGCGACCTGCGCAAGAAGTTCGAGGACGAGCAGAAGCGGCTCGAGAAGGAGCTCGCCGCCGCCAAGGCCGCGGCGGCGACGAAGACGGCGGCGGCCAAGCCGGCGGCGGCGAGCGCCCCGACCACCGCGGCCCCGGCGCCCCCTCTGCCGGCGCCGCCGCAGGCGAGCGAGCCGCCGCCGGTGCCGCGCGAGGTGAAGGAAACCAAGGCCGAGGAGCCGGCCGCGACGTCCGCTCCGGCCCCCGCGCCGCCGCCCGCCGCGGCGCCCAGCCCACCGCCGGCGGCCCCCGGCGTCCGCGTCGGCGAGCTGGTCGAGGAGGGCCCGGGGGTCGTCCCGCCGCAGCTTGTCAGCTTTACCAAACCGGAGTATCCTGCGCTCGCCAAACGCCTGCGGGCGGAGGGCACCGTGATCGTATCTGTCCTCGTCGACGAAAACGGCCACGTCGAGAGCGTCAAGCTGTCTCAGTCGATCAAACCGAATGTCGGCATCAACGAGGCCGCGCTCGGCGCAGCTCGGACGGCGACGTTCCGGCCGGCGACCAAGAACGGCGTCAGGGTGAAGACCTGGACGATGCTCAAGATCCCGTTCAAGCTCTGACGGCGACGAAGAGGACTTGACGGCGAGGTAACTACGTTCGGGTTGGAGGGATCATGAGCCTGACCGATCAACAGCGGAAGTTCTACGAGAACACCCTCGAGGTGACCAAGCAGGAGATGGAAGAGCTCGACCGCTCCATCGAGGAGGAGCTCGCCAAGGTCAAGGATCGCCTCGCCGAGCTGCAGAACGCCAAGAAGGCCTCCCGCCAGATGTACGACGCCGCCTGCATGCGCCTCGGCATCGCCAACGACCTCGAGGCCGAGGAAGGGCACGGCGCCGAGGTCTGATCCAAGTCTCCCCGTAGCTCGCGGCCCCCAGCCGCCCCCTCGCGGTCGGCGCCGATCCGCTGGCTCTCACCCGATGGGATCGACCTGCGGAGAGAGCCGATCCGCGACCGGCAGAATTCAGATGGCCTGGTTCAGGAAAACCAAGAAGCCCAAGCCGGTCCGCATGGACCGGCCGCGCAGCAATGTCCCCGAAGGGCTGTGGGTGAAGTGCGAGAGCTGCAAGGAGATCATCTACTCGCGCGACCTCGAGAAGAACCTCCGGGTCTGCCCGCGCTGCGGCTACCACTTCCGCATCGACGCCCACCAGCGCATCGCCCTCCTCCTCGACGAGGAGGAGCCGCGCGAGCTCTTCACCGGCATCTCGCCCAGCGATCCGCTCAACTTCCGCGACACCAAGCGCTACCGCGACCGCCTGCGCAGTTACCAGCAGGCGGTGGGCGAGAAGGATGCGGTGGTCGTCGCCGGCGGCCGGCTCGACGGCATCCCGGTGATCCTCGCCGCCATGGAGTACCGCTTCATGGGCGGCTCGATGGGCTCGGTGGTGGGCGAGAAGATCACCCGCGCCGTCGAGCGGGCGCTCGAGAAGCAGGTGCCGCTCATCGTCGTCTCCGCCTCCGGCGGCGCCCGCATGCAGGAGGGCGCCCTGTCGCTGATGCAGATGGCGAAGATCGCGGCGGCCCTGGCGCGGCTCCGCGACGCGCGCCTCCCCTACCTCTCGGTGCTCACCGATCCGACCACCGGCGGCGTCACCGCCTCCTTCGCCATGCTGGGCGATTTGAACGTCGCCGAGCCCGGCGCCCTCATCGGATTCGCCGGACCGCGGGTCATCGAGCAGACCATCCGCCAGAGCCTCCCCGAGGGGTTCCAGCGCAGCGAGTTCCTCCTCGAGCACGGCTTCCTCGACCTCGTCGTGCCGCGCGCCGAGATGAAAGAAACCCTCGCCCGCTGCCTCCGGCACCTCGGCTGAGCCGGCCGCCCCGCACCCATCCACCGATCGCCTCAGTCGACCATGCCCGGCGGTCATCGAGAGCTGCCGCGCGGTGGACCCGGCGCGCCGCTCGACGGTGATCCCGAGGCAATCCTCCGCAGCTTGGAGCCCTTCGGCATTCGGCTGGGGCTGGAGCGCCCGCGCCGGCTGCTCGCCGCTCTGGGGTCGCCGCAGGCGGGGCTGCCGGCGGTGCTCGTCGCGGGGAGCAACGGCAAGGGCTCGACCTCGGCCTTCCTCGCCGCGATGGCCGGCGCCGCCGGTTATCGCACCGGGCTCTACACCTCGCCGCATCTGGAGACTGTCGAGGAGCGCCTGCGCATCGACGGCCGCGCCATCGCGCCCGAGCGGCTCGGCGGCCTCCTCGCGCGCGTCGTCGCCGCCGCCGGCGGCGATGCGCAGGAGATCCCCACCTATTTCGAGGCGCTCACCCTCGCCGCCTTCCTCTGGTTCGTCGAGGAGCGCGTCGACCTCGCGGTCCTCGAGGTCGGCATGGGCGGCCGGCTCGACGCCACGAACACCGCCGAGCCGCTGCTCTCGCTGATCACCCCGATCAGCCTCGACCACATGGAGCACCTCGGCGGCACGCTGGCGCTCATCGCACGCGAGAAGGCGGGGATCCTGCGGCCGGGCCGGCCGGCGATCGCCTGGATCGAGGACGCCGAGCCCGCAGCGGCGGTCGCCAGCGCGGCCGCGGCGCTGGGCGCCAATCTCTCCTGGGGGATGGAGCGGGTGCGCATCGAGTCGGTGGTGCCGCGCGGCTGGGCCGGGCTGACCGTCCGCCTCGCCACCGCCGCCGGCCGCCACGAGCTCGCCCCGGCCCTCCTCGGCGGCCACCAGGCAAAGAACCTGGCGCTCGCCGCCGCCGCCGCCGAGACGCTCGCCGCGGGCGGCTTCCCGCGCCTCGACGCCGCGGCGATCGCCCGCGGCGCCGCCGCCTGCCGCTGGCCGGGACGGCTCGAGGCCGTGGCGCTGCCGGACGGCCGCCGCGTGCTCCTCGACGCCGCCCACAACCCCGGCGGCGCCGCCGTGCTCGCCGACTTCCTCGCCGCCGCGGACAGCCCGGCGCGGCCGCCGGTCGACCTCCTCTTCGGCGTCCTCGGCGACAAGGACGCCGAGGCCATCCTCGCCCCCCTGGCGCCGCTCGCCCGCCGCGCCACGCTCACCACCCCGGCGAGCCCGCGCGCCCGCCCGCCCGCCGAGCTCGCCGCCCTCCTGCCGCCGGCGCTGCCGATGACGCTCGAGCCCGACCCCGGCGCGGCGCTCGATCGCGCGCTCGCGAGCGCCGGCGAGCTCCTCGTCGCCTGTGGCTCGATCTACCTGCTGGGCGAGGTGCGGCGCCATCTCCGCCAGCGCTTCGGCGTGCCCGAGGCGGCGGCGGCGATGACAACCGGCTGAGGAAAGAGAACGGTACGGCCGGCGAGGACGCCGGCGCTGCTGCTGAATAATGCTCTTCTGTGCCGCCGCGGAGACGACGATCGACGGCACGACCTTGCCGGCCTCAACCGACCTCGAAGAGCGCGGCGAAGGGATCGCCGGGACGGCAGCCGAGGCGGCGGGCGAGGGCGGCGGTGCGGCGGCCCATCTCGGCGCGCTGGCGCGCGGAGATCTCGAGCTTGCCGCCTCCCGCCACACCCTTGCGGATGAAGCTCTCGGCCGGGCCGGAGATCTGGCGCAGCCGCGGATCGAAGCGCGCCTCGTGCTGGAGCATCGAGTCGAAGCGGCAGGCGTCGAGCGCGCGCTCGAGCGTGCCGGGAGCGAGGTCGAGGCCGCAGAAGCGGGCGATGCGGAGGAGCGCCGCCGCGAGGTCCGCCACCACCTCGTCGTAGTCGAGGAAGAGGACGTCCTCGTCCTGGCGGTGCGGCCACCACGAGCGCAGGTGGTCGAACCAGCTGCCGCCGAGCCGCGGGTGGCCGGCGAGGAAGCCGGCGAGGAACTCGTCGCGGTCGAGCTCGCGGCCGGCGAGCAGGCTGCAGTAGCGGTGGGCCGAGACGGCGACGTCGCCGACGTCGCGCAGCAGGTAGATCGTCCGCCCGCCGCGCGGCAGCCGCGCGTACGGCAGATGGCTCTTGAAGATGCGCGGCGACGGCAGCTTCTCGACGAAGCGGTCGCCGGCCACCACCTCGGCCTCGAGGGTCGGCGACACCGCCGCGATGTGGGGGAAGGGCATGGCGCCGTCGGTGGTGAGCTGATAGAGCGCCATCTGCAGGAGCGCCAGGCCCGAGCGCGGGTAGCCGACGAGGTAGACGTCGTCCGCCCGCGGACGGAAGCGGGTGGCGAGCGCCAGATCCTGGCGCAGCACCGTCAGCCGGCGGGTCCTCCAGCGCGACAGCGCATCGAGCGGATCGAAGAGCAGGCGCAGCGCGCGGGAGCGCGGGCGGCTGGCCATCACGTAGGCGCTCATGCGGTCTCCGCCCGACGGTCGCGACCGCCCTCGGCGACGGCTTCGGAGCCGTCCTCCGGCTCGTAGCGGAGCAGCCGCTCGCCGGCCGTCCCGCCGAGCTCGCGGGCGACCGCGGCAAGGCGATCGGCCAGCCGGCGCCGGAGCGGTGCGGAGAGCTCGCCGCGGCCGGCGCCCGGCCGGCCACGGCCGAGGACGCCGCGGTCCATCGGCGCGCGCAGCGGCAGCCGCGGATCGAACTTCTCGTTGCGCGCCCGCATGTAGGCGATGCCGCAGCGCTCGAGGATGCGCGGCATCGCCGCCCCGTCGACCGCGATGCCGCAGAAGGCGGCCACCCGGCGCACCGTCCGCTCGAGGTCGGTGATCATCTCGTCGTAGAGGACGAAGAGGACCGCCGGATCGTCGCGGTGCGGCCACCAGGCGCGCAGGTGGCGGCACCAGGAGCCGGTGAACATCGGGTGGCCGCCGAGGAAGGTGTCGACGAACGGCTCGAGCTCGACCTGGCGGCCGCTGATCATCACGAAGTGGTGGTAGGCCGAGAGAGTGACGTCGGGGAGGCCGCGCGCGAGGTAGATGAAGCGGCCGTTCTTGGGCAGCCAGCCGCGGGTGAAATGGCTCTTGAACGCGCGCGGCGAGGGGAGCGCGGCGAGGTACGGTCCGGCGTCGAAGTCGAGGTCGAGCTCGAACCACGGCGACACCGCCTCGATGTGGGAGAGGCGATCGATGTCGCCCTCGCCGCCGGTCGCCAGCTGGTAGACGATCATCTGCATCAGCGTCGTCCCCGACTTCGGGTAGCTGACGATGAAGACGTCGTCCGGCCGCGGATCGTAGACGAAGCGGCGGATCGCCAGGTAGCGCAGCGTCTGGTAGAACGGCTCATAGGCGGCCTGCCACAGGCCGGCGACCCAGAGCCGCGCCTTCAACCATCGGATGGAGATTCCGCTCACAGGCCTCCTCGCGCTCCGGGCGCCTGCCGCAGAGGGCGGTGGCCCGAGAGACGGCGAGTATCCTTTGTTTCGGTAGGGCTGTAAAGCGATTCCACCGGGAGACGCCGGCCGGCGCCCGGCGGCCGGCAGACCGCTTACATCAGCGCATCGTAGAGGGGGAAGCGCTCGGCGAGCTCGCGGACGCGGCCCTGGACCGCGGCGTGGACGGCGGCGTCCTCAGGGGCGCGCAGCACCTCCGCGATGAGGCCACCGACGGCGTCCATCTCCGCCTCGCGCATGTCCCGCGTGGTGAGCGCCGCGGTGCCGATGCGCACGCCGGAGGCGACCAGCGGCGGGTTGGTGTCGTAGGGGATGGTGTTCTTGTTGACCGTGATGCTCGCCGCCTCGAGCGCCTTCTCCGCCACCTTGCCGGTGAGGCCGGCGGCCGAGACGTCGAGCAGGAAGACGTGGTTGTCGGTGCCCCCCGAGACCACCCGGAAGCCCTCGGCGATAAGCCGCGCGGCGAGGGAGCGGGCGTTCGCCACGATCTGCCGCTGATAGGCCGCGAACTCGGCGCTCGCGGCCTCCTTGAGCGCCACCGCCTTGGCGGCGATGATGTGCATCAGCGGGCCGCCTTGGATGCCGGGGAAGACCGCACGGTCGATCTCCTTGGCGTAGGCCTCCTCGCACATCACCATGCCGGCGCGCGGTCCGCGCAGCGTCTTGTGGGTGGTGGTGGTGACGAACTGGCAGTGCGGGATGGGCGACGGGTGGATGCCGGCGGCGACGAGGCCAGCGATGTGCGCGATGTCGGCCATCAGCAGGGCGCCGGCGCGGTCGGCGATGGCGCGGAAACGCGCGAAGTCGATCACCCGGCTGTAGGCGGAGGCGCCGCAGATGATGAGCTTCGGCCGCTCGGCCAAGGCGATGCGCTCGATCTCGTCGTAGTCGAGCTGCTCGCTCTCGCGGTCGACGCCGTAGGCGACGACGGTGAAATCGCGGCCGGAGTAGGACAGCCGGTGGCCGTGGGTGAGGTGGCCGCCGCAGGAGAGGTCCATCCCCATCAGCTTGTCGCCCGGCCGCAGCATGGCGAAGTAGACGGCCATGTTGGCGGAGGTGCCGCTGTGCGGCTGCACGTTGACGTGGGCGGCGCCGAAGAGCGCCTTGGCGCGCTCGATGGCCAGCCGCTCGACGACGTCGACGAACTCGCAGCCGCCGTAGTAGCGGCGGCCCGGATAGCCCTCGGCGTACTTGTTGGTGAGGACGCTGCCCGCCGCCTCGAGCACGGCGCGGCTGACGAAGTTCTCGGAGGCGATCAGCTCGAGGCCCTGATTCTGGCGCCCGCGCTCGTCGGCGATGGCCTGGTAGACCTCGGCGTCGACGGCCTTGAGCGATCGATAGTCCGGCATGTCACATCTCCTCGCTGGCGATCGCCGCCGGCCTGTTCTGTGCTCGCCGCCGGCGCAGCGGGCGGGACGTGGGCGGCCTCAGCTCTTCGGCTCGTCGGTCGCCGGCTCGGGCTTCTTGGGCGCGGCCTTCTTCGCCGCCGGCTTCTTGACCGCCGTACCATCGGATGCCGCGGCGGCCGTGGCGGGCTTCTTCGCCGCCGGCTTCTTCTTCGGCTCGTCGGCGGCGGCGCGCGACGCCTCGCCCCCCGCCTCGGCCTGCGGCTCGCCCTCGGCCGACGCCGGCTTCTTCACCGGCCGCTTCGAGGCCTGCACCCGCTCGGGCTTCTGCTGCGCCGCTTCCTGGACGCGCTTCTTCAGGCGCTTGATGCGGCGCTGCCGGCGGCGCCGGAGCTCTCGATCTTTTTCTCTCATGCCCTCTCCTCAGGTGCGAGCAATGAACGATCTCTTAAGAATCCTGGCGACAAAGCCGCGCCAGCTTGCCGCACCCTCCCGCTGCATGTCAAGGAAAGCCCCAAGCCCGCCGCGGCGGCGCGGCCGGCGATCCAAGTCCAAGACAGGCCGAAAGTTGTCCCGACCGCGGCCGCCGCCGGCGCGCGGCGCCGGCTAGAGCGGCATGTTGCCATGCTTCTTCGGCGGCAGGCTGGCGCGCTTGGCGGCGAGCTGGCGCAGCGCGCGGACGATCTCGCGGCGGGTGGTGCGCGGCTCGATGATGGCGTCGACGAAGCCGCGCTCGGCGGCGATGTAGGGGGACGAGAAGCGCGCCCGGTACTCGGCGATCTTCTCGGCACGGAGATCCGCCGGCGAGGCCGCCGCCTCGAGCTCGCGGCGGTAGAGAACGTTGACCGCGCCCTCCGGCCCCATCACCGCGATCTCCGCCGTCGGATAGGCGAGGTTGACGTCGGTCCGCAGGTGCTTGCTCGCCATCACGCAGTAGGCGCCGCCGTAGGCCTTGCGGGTGATGACGGTGATCTTCGGCACCGTCGCCTCGGCATAGGCGAAGAGGAGCTTGGCGCCGTGCTTGATGATGCCGCCGAACTCCTGCTGGGTGCCGGGGAGGAAGCCCGGCACGTCCTCGAAGGTGATGATCGGCAGGTTGAAGGCGTCGCAGAAGCGGACGAAGCGGGCGCCTTTCAACGAGGCGTCGATGTCGAGCACGCCGGCGAGGTAGTTCGGCTGGTTGGCGAGGATGCCGACGCTGCGGTTGCCGAAGCGGGCGAAGCCGACGAAGAGGTTCTTGGCGTAGCTCGCGTGGACCTCGAGGAAGCGGCCGTCGTCGACCACCGCGGCGATCAGCTGCTTGACGTCGTAGGGCTTGTTGGGATCCGCCGGCACCAGCGTGTTGAGCGCCGCCGACTCGCGGTCGGGGTCGTCGGTGCTCTCGCCGGCCGGCGGATCGTCGAGGTTGTTGCTCGGCAGGTAGGAGAGCAGCTCGCGGATGCCGAGCAGGCAGGCGGCATCGCTCGCCACCGTGAAATGGCAGACGCCGCTCTTGCCGGCGTGCGTCGCGGCGCCGCCCAGCTCCTCCATGCTGACCTCCTCGTGGGTCACCGTGCGGATCACCTCGGGACCGGTGACGAACATGTAGCTCGTCCCCTCGACCATGAAGATGAAGTCGGTGATCGCCGGCGAGTAGACGGCGCCGCCGGCGCAGGGTCCCATGATGGCGGAGATCTGCGGCACCACCCCCGAGGCCATGGTGTTGCGCAGGAAGATGTCGGCGTAGCCGCCGAGCGAGGCGACGCCCTCCTGGATGCGGGCGCCTCCGGAGTCGTTGAGGCCGATGATCGGGGCGCCGTTCTCCACCGCGAGGTCCATCACCTTGCAGATCTTCTTGGCGTTGGTCTCGGAGAGCGAGCCGCCGAAGACCGTGAAGTCCTGGGCGAAGAGGAAGACCAGGCGCCCGGCGATGGTGCCGCTGCCGCAGACGACGCCGTCGCCCGCGATCAGGTTGGCGTCCATCTCGAAGTCGCGGCAGCGATGGGTGACGAGGGCGTCGATCTCGGCGAAGGAGCCGGCGTCCAGGAGCATCTCGACCCGCTCGCGCGCCGTCATCTTGCCGGCGGCGTGCTGGCGCGCCATGCGCTCCTCGCCGCCGCCGCGCTCGGCGGCACGCAGCCGCTCGCGCAGCTCCTCGACCTTGGCGCTCCCGGGTGCGGCGTCGGCTGAGCTCATCGGGGCGCGATCTTACCAGTCCATGCCACAATCGCCCCGTGCCGTTTTCGCAGCTCGACGCCGCCGCCATCGCCCGCGCCCTCTCCCAGCTCGCCGAGCAGCCCGAAGACCTCGCCGACGCCTATTTCGAGCGCCGCGAGGAGCTCGCGCTGGCGCCGGAGGGCGCCGGTCCGGAGCTCCGCGTGCTGCGCGAGGAGGGCTTCGCGGTGCGCCTGGTGCGCGGCGGCCGCACCTTCTTCGCCTCGCGCGACGGCATCGAGGGGAAGACCTTCGCCGAGGCGGTGCGCCAGGTGGCGCGGGCGCAACCGTCGGCCAACTACCCGGAGCCGGCGCTCGCTCTCGTCCCCTGGGACGCGGCGCCCGAGGCCGCCGAGCTCGCCGACTTCCCCGGCCTCGTGGCGCGCGCCATCCGCGCCCACCACGTCGGCTTTCCGCTCCGCCTGACCGTCCGCCGCCACCGCCGCTTCGTCGCCGTGGTCGGCGCGCGGCTGGCGGCGGCGCCGGAGAGCGAGCTCTTCTACAGCGTCGCGGCGGAGCTCGCCTGGGGGCGGCACGGCGCCCTCTTCCCGGCTCTCGACGCCGCCGCCGCCGCCCGCGTCGCCGCCGCCTGCGTCGCGATCTTTCGCGCCCGCGGCGCATCGCCACCGGCCCTCGCCGCCGGCGTCGCCGTGCTCGCGCCGGCGGCGGCGGCCATCCTCCTCCATGAGGCGGTCGCCCACGCGCTCGAGGCCGATACCCTCGCCGCCACCGGCCGGCCGGAGGCGGCGCTCGGCCTGCGCATCGGCGCCGCCTGCCTCGACGTGCTCGACGATCCGGCGGCGGCGCCGGCGCCGGTCCGCCGCGCCACCGACGACGAGGGCTCGCCCGTGTGCCGCCGCTGGCTGCTGCGCCGCGGCGCCGTCGAGCAGCCGCTCGCCGACGCGCTCTGGTCGCGCCTCTCGCCGGCCTGCCTGCCGGGCGCCGGCCGGCGCGGCAGCCGCCACCTGCCGCCCGGGCCGCGCTCGACCCACCTCGAGCTGGTCCCCGGCGAGGCGGCGGAGGGCGACCTCCTCGCCGACGCCGAGGGCGGCCTCTACCTCGAGGCGGCGAGCCGCGGCGCGCTCGACGCGGTCTCCGGCGAGTTCGTCCTCCACTTCCCCCACGCGAGGCGCATCCGCGGCGGCGCCGCGGCGGACATCCTCGGCCCGTGCGCGCTTCGCGGCCGCGTCGCCGACCTCCTGACGCGGGTGACGGCGGTCGGCCGCGAGGCGCAGCCGGCGGGCGCCGGCTGGTGCGCCAAGGGTGGCCAGAAGCTGCCGGTCTGGGCGACGACCCCGGCGCTCCGCCTCGAAGGCGTGGCGATCGGATGATCGGCGGATGAATGGCGGGTGACCAGCAGATGAACGGCGGATGAGCGCGCCGGAGGCGGACGGAGGGGCGCTCGATCGCGTGCTCCGCGCGCTCGGCCGGCGCGGCGCCACGGCGGTCGAGGTGCTCGCCAAGCACGGCCGCTCGCGGCGGATCGAGCGCACCGAGGCGACCGAGACCTCGGCCTTCGTGCAGGAGCGCGCCTGGGCGGTGCGCGCCGGCGACGGGCGCGGCTCGTTCTTCGCCGGCGGCACCGGCGAGCCGGCGGCGGACGGGCCGTGGCCGGCGATGAGCGGCCAGCCGCTCGCGCTGCCGGAGCCGGCGTCCGCGACCACGGAGCCGGCGCGGGCGGGCTGGAGCGCGCCGGCCGACCTCGACGCGCCGCTCGTCGGGGAGAGCGAGGGGCTCCGCCTCCTCGCCAGCCTCGGCCGCGAGCTCGACACCGCGCTCGCCGGCGCGCGCCTCCTCCGCACCGCCCTCGAGGACGGCTGGAGCGAGGCCGAGCTGGCGAGCGACCGCGGCATCCGCGCCCGCACCCGCCACCGCGTCGCCTCGCTCTACGTCGAGGCGCGCGGGCCGGGGCGGGAGGCGCCCGTCGCGGCGCTCTACTCGGTCGCCCGCGAGGCTCGCCGCTTCGACCCCCTCGCCCTCGCCCGGCGCCTCGCCGTCCGCCTGGAGATCGCAGCAGCCGCCCCCGCAGATCCCGGCGAGACGCCGGAGATCCTCCTCGCCCCGCCAGTCGCGGCGCGGCTCGTCGCCGGCCTGCTGCCGCTCCTCGTCGGACCGCAGGCGGCGTCGCGCAGCGCCGGCTTCCGGGGCGCCGACGACCGGCTGGGGAGCGCGCTCGCCACGCTGATCGACGACGGGCGCCTCCCCGGCGGCGTCTTCGAGAGCGGCGTCGACGGCGAGGGGGTGCCGACGCGCGAGGTGGTGCTCGTCGAGGCGGGGATCTTCCGCCAGCCGCTCCTCTCCTGGCGCGAGGCCGAGCGCGGCGGCGGCGCGCCCTCCGGCTGCAGCCGCCGCGCCAGCTGGCGCGACCTGCCGGCGCCGGCGCCGACCCACCTCTATCTCAAGCCCGAGCCGCGGGTGGCGGCGACCGCGATGGTCGGCGCCGTCCGCCGCGGCGCCTATGCGCTCGACGTCGCGGGGAGCCTGGCGATCGACTACAAGAGTGGCCGCTTCGCCCTCCCCGTCTACGGCTTCCGCATCGAAAGCGGCCGCGCCACCTCGCCGCTGAACGGCGTCCGGCTGGCCGGCGACGTCCCGTCGCTCCTCCGCGGCATCGCCGGCGTCGGCCGCGATCTCACCTTCTATCTGCTCGACGGCATGATCGGCGCCCCGACGGTGCTGGCGACCGGGCTCGCCATGCAGCGGACCGCCTGACGGGCGCGGACCGCGGCTCGGTCGGCATTCGGCCCAGTGTTTGACCGGGTATTTGACCCCTTCGGGCGCCACCCGCTAGTCTCCCCGCCGACGGGGACTCTGCCCCGAGATCCCTCCGCCGGCGGTTCCGCCGGACACCTCAGGAGATCACCGCCATGCAACTCGGCATCCTGGGTCTGCCCAAGGTGGGCAAGACGACCCTGTTCAACACCCTGACCGCGTCGCGCCAGGAGACCGACAAGTTCGCCACCTCCGAGAAGACCAACATGGGGGTCGCCAACGTGCGCGATCCGCGCCTGGAGCTGCTCCGCGACCTCTTCAAGCCGAAGCGCTACGTGCCGGCGACGATCCAGTACCTCGACATCCCCGGCATCAAGAAGGGGGAGAGCGCCGAGAGCATCGACCTCGCCAAGCTGAAGACGGTCGACGCGCTGGTCCACGTGGTGCGCGCCTTCGCCGACCCCGAGCTGCTGCACTCCGAGGGCTCGATCGACGCCGCGCGCGACATCTCGACCCTCGACCTCGAGCTCATCCTCGCCGACCACGACCTCGTCGAGCGCCGCGTCGAGCGCCTCGACAAGGCGACCAAGCGCGGCCTGAACCCCGAGGAGCAGCGCGAGAAGAAGCTCCTCTCCGAGGTCATCCTGCCGGCGCTCGAGTCGGAGACGCCGCTGCGCGAGGTGACGCTCGACCCCGACGACGAGCGCCGCCTGCGCGGCTTCCAGCTGCTCTCGGCGAAACCGATGCTCGTCGTCTTGAACGTCGACGAGTCCGAGGTCGCCGCGGCGGACCCCGCGGCCCTCGGCATCGAGCTCCGCCCGGCGGTCCTCGCGGTCACTATCTCGGCGCCGATCGAAGAGGAGATCGGCCGCCTGCCGCCGGCCGAGCAGCGCGACTTCCTCGCCGACATCGGCCTCGAGACCCCCAGCGTCGACCGCGTCACCCGCGCCAGCTACGACCTCCTCGGCGTCATCTCCTTCTTCACCGTCGGCGAGGACGAGGTGCGCGCCTGGACCATCCGCCGCGGCTCGAAGGCCCGCGAGGCGGCCGGCACCATCCACTCCGACATCGAGCGCGGCTTCATCCGCGCCGAGGTGGTGCGCGCCGACGACCTCCTCCGCCTGAAGACCATGGCCGCCTGCCGCGAAGCCGGCCTCCTGCGCCTCGAGGGCAAGGAGTACGAGATGCAGGACGGCGACGTGGCGCACTTCCGCTTCAACGTCTAGGGGGCACAGCGGAGGAGCCGTGGAGATCCGTGCTACCTGAGAGAGACCTGACGCGCCTCCAGGCCATGCTCGATGCGGCACGCAAGGCCGTGCGGATCGTTGCAGGGCGACGTCGCGAAGACCTCGAGGTCGATGACGACCCTCTCCCGGACGCCCTGATCCGCCTGATCACCGTCGTTGGCGAGGCCGCCTTGGCGAAGGACCAAGCCACCTGAACAGAACAGGCACGAGGCTGGCAGCGAGCACCGATCGATACCGGCCCGCTGTCGATGCTCGGCCGCGGCGCTAGGAGCCTCGCCACCATGCCCCTCAACCTCTACTTCGAAGACTTCGCTCCCGGCCAGGTGCTCGAGAGCGGCTCGCACACGGTGACTCTTGAGGAGATCCTCGCTTTCGCGCGCCAGTTCGACCCGCAGCCGATCCACGTCGACGAGACGGCCGCGCGGCGGTCGCCGTATGGCGGCATCATCGCCTCTGGGTGGCATACGGCGGCGCTCTGCATGCGGATGGTGGTCGACTCGGCGCTCGTCGGCGAGACCGGCAGCCTCGGCTCGCCGGGTGTCGATGAGCTGCGCTGGCTGCGGCCGGTGCGGCCGGGGGACACGCTGCGGGTGCTGATCGAGGTGCTCGAGGTGCGGCCCTCCCGCAGCAAGCCGGACCGCGGTCTCGTCCGCCTGCGCTACACGGTGCGCAACCAGCACGGCGAGGACGCCATGACCGTCGTCGCCATGGGCATCATGCAGCGGCGGCCGGCCGGGTAATCCGGCCGGCCGCGCTCGCAGGTCCGCTCGTCCGCCGGCCTCAGGGGCAGGTGGCGAAGGCCCCGGTGTCGAGCTGGGTGACGAAGGTCCGGTTCAGCGGATTGCTGTAGACCTTCACCTTGCCGCTCGCGGTGTCGGTGACCGTGACGTCCACCTTGACGTTGGTCAGGCCGGCGAGGAACGCCCAGTAGTGGTTCGAGAGCACGCAGCCGTCGAGCACCTTGACGGTGAGCTCGACGTTCAGCGGATCGAAGAACCAGAAGTAGCCGGTGTCGTCGGTGAGCTCGACGGCGCCGGCGTCGCCGCTCGCCGTGGCCGAGGTCCAGTGCGCCTTGACCGAGAAGCGCCGGCCGTCGAGGCAGAGCGTCTGCGCCCCGGGCACGCAGGAGCCGACGGACTGCACGGAGCCGATGTCGCAGCGGCCCGCCGCCGCGGTGCCGCGCGGCTCGCCGCGCTGGTCGGTCGGCGTGCAGGCGCCGGAGGCGCTCCCCGGCGCCGCGGGATCGCCGTTGCCGAGCGCCAGGCTGACGGTGCCGGGAAGGAGCGTCGGCGTCGGTCCGCCGTTGTCGGCGAGAGCGCCGAGGTGCGGATCGAGCGCCGCGCCGGCGGCGCCGACGAGGTCGTGCTTGCCCGCCGCGAAGTCGAGGCAGCCGGTGGGATCGCCGACCAGGTTGTAGCCGCCGGAGAACGCCGAGCCCAGGCAGTCGGGATGGTGCGGCCCGCGGTTGGCGGCGAGGATGGTGTTCTCGAAGGCGACGACCTCCGGCCCCAGGAAGGCGCTGCTCTCGATGAAGGCGCCGCCGGCGTCGACGGCCGCGGTGTTGCCGGCGATGGTGTCGTTGCCGAGCGTCGCGGCGAGGCGGGTGTAGAGATAGAGACCGCCGCCGAGATCGGTCGCCGCGTTGCCGCTGACCGTCGAGTCGACGAGGGTCAGCGCGCCGCCCGCGGCGATGCCGCCGCCGTCGTGCGCCGAGCTGCCGTCAATGGTGCTGGCGGTGACGACGAGGGAGGCGCCGGTCCCGGCCGACAGGATGCCGCCGCCGTCGCCGTTGGTCGCCCGCGAGCCGGCGACGACGCAGCGGGTAAGGGTGAGCGAGCCGGCGTTGCGGATCGCGCCGCCGCCCGACTGGTCGACGCGGCCGTTGCGCACGGTGACGCCGATGAGCTCGAGATGGACGCCGGCGGCGACGTCGAAGGTGCGGTCGAGCGCGGCGCCGTCGATCACCGTCGTCGCCGCGCCGGCGCCGAGCACGGTGAGATCCGAGCGGACGTCGAGGTCGCCGGTCTCGGCGGCGTCCTCGCCGGCGCCGCCTCGCGTCAGCGTGTAGGTGCCGGCGGCGAGCACGATGACGTCGGCGCCCGGCGCCGCGTTGGCGGCGATCACCGCCTCGCGGAGCGAGCAGTCGGCGTCGCAGGCGCCGTCCGCGGTGTCGTCCGTCTTGTTGGGGAAGAAGACCGCCGCCGCGGCGGGCGCCGCGGGGACCGCGAGGCCGAGGGTCAGGGCCGCCGCGGCGAGAGTCGACAAGGCACACCAATTCCTACGCATACAGTTGCTCCTCTGGCGAGAGATCCAGCCCGGCCGGCTGGAGGTTGGTGAACGGAGGCGCCACGCGAGGCGCCGTCCGAACGATCTGGCCGGGCTCCTTCCCAGACCTACCGAGCTCCGAAAGAGAACGACAAGTGAAGAACTTTTCTCTGCCCGGTATGTACGCGGAGAAGAGAGCGGACGTCTACGCCGGCGCGCGCGGCGGATCAGCGCGGAGGGTTCGGCTTGAGGCCGTCGAGCGCCGCCTCGATCCGCTGCAGGCGCTCGTCCAGGCGCTCGGCGGCGACGCCGTTCTTGTACGACATGAGGATCAGCTTGACCGACACCAGGAAGACGCCGGACTCGAGGAGGAGGTCGTGCGTGAAGCCCTTGAGCGCCAGGGCGATCAGAAACAGCACGAGGGTGATGGCGATGATGGCGAGCGACCAGGGATCGAAGTGGCGGCGGATCTCCATCATGCGCTGCTCCTGCGGTCAACCGCTGTAGGAGTCGTCCTGCTCGATCGTCGACAGCACCCAGTCGAAGTCGCCGCGGGTGATGAGCGCGCCGCAGTGCTCGCAGTTGCCGGCCATGTTGACGGCGAGCGGCGCGCCGCAGTTGGGGCAGCTGGCGTCGGTGCGCGGCGGGCCCTGGCGGCGGGCGCTGCGGATCAGGGTCCAATACTCGGAGTAGGCGCGGTCGCTCGCCGGATCGCCGGCGACGACGGCGCCGTCCGCCTGGCGCACCGTCGAGTCGCGCCCGGTCGCCCACAGCCGGAAGGTGACCGCGTCGTACCAGCGGTCGCGGACGATCTTCACCAGCTTGGCGTCGGTCATCCGCATGCCGGTGAGGACGTTGCGCAGCCCCTGCGCCTTGTAGGCGCGGATCCAGTACTCGAGGTACTCGTCGAGGCGGTCGGAGACGAAGGGGCGGCTGGGGGTGAGGTCGAGGGCCGTCCAGGCGGCGTTCAGGCGGTCGTAGATGAGCCGCAGGCGCGCCGCGAGCGCCGCGTCGGTGGTCGCCGGATCGGCCTGCAGGAGCTCGGCGCGCCGCGCCGCCAGCGCCGGATGGAAGATCGTCGGCAGGTCGGTCCCCTGCTCGGCGACGGTGCCGGCGAGCGACGAGGCGCGGTCCTCGATCGACTCCACCTCGATCGTCTGCACGCTCCAGTCGAAGCGGCCGTCGGTGACCACCTCGCCGCAGTACTGGCAGCGGCCGCCGCCGGTGTCGGTGAACGGCGCGCCGCAGTGCGGGCAGTGGAAGGAGCCGACGGCCTCCGGCGGCCGGCTCTTGGCGGTGGCGTCGCGCACCAGCCGCCAGCGCTCGCGGACGTACTGGGTGGCCGCCACGGCGCCGCTCCCCACCGTCATGTTGGACTCGATCTCGAGCGTCACCGCGACGAACCGCGCGCCCGGCTGGTCCACCGCGGGCACCATCACGTCGGCGGCGCGGAGCGCGCCGATGACGACACCCTCGACCGGCGCCCCCGGCGGCCGGCGCGCCGCGAGGTGCGCGCGCGCGCCCGTCGAGAGGTAGGGGGCGAGGGCGGCGAGCGCCGCGGCATCGCTCCGCGCCTCGTGGGCGCGGGCGTAGAGGGCGTAGGCGAAGTCGGTGAAGAGGACGCTCGAGAAGTCGGCGTCGAGGCTGCGGATGGCGTCGAGGTCGACCGCGGCGGGCTGGCTGGGGGGCGCCGGCGACGCGGTGCGGGTGTCCCAGCGCTCGCTGGTGTGCGGATGGTTGTGGCGGTAGCGCAGCCAGCCGATCACCACTACGGCGGTGACCGGGAGACCGATCTGCGGATAGGCGATGCAGAACTGGATCCAGATGCGGACGACGAAGAAGATCAGCCCGGCGCCGCCACCGCCGCCGCTACCGCCTCCCGAGCTGCCGCCGCCGTAGCTCTGGCCGCCGCCCGGCCGCGCCAGCGCGGCGCCGGCGAAGGCCATCAGGCAGACCACGCTCAGCAGGGAGAAGAGCGCGATCGAGCCGAGCGGCGCCGCGCGCTTTCTCGGCCGCCGCCGGCCACCCGTCACTCGCAGACCTCGTCGGCCAGCTCGTTCGCCTGATCGGCGGTGTGCGGCAGCGCATGGGCGAGGGCGGCGGCGAGGCCGCGCACTTTGGCGGCGACGGCGAGGCCGTCTTCCTTGGCGGCGAGCGATGCCGCGACCTCGCCCAGGGCGCTCCGCCACGCCTCGCTCGCCGCGAAGGGCTCGACGCCGACGTCCATCACCGCCGCCACCTCGCGCTCGAGGAGCGAGAGATAGAGGAGGACGCCGTTGCGCGCCTTTGTGCGATGGACGCCGCGGTCGACGAAGACCACCCGTGCCGCCGCCTCGACCCGGCGCCGCCGCTCGGCGCGCGAGGTGAGCCGGCGGCGCAGCGCCCGTGTGCGCGACGAGGCGAGGGCCGCGAGAGCGCCGACGATCAGCGGATCGACGAGGAAGTAGGCGAGGGCGAAGGGCCAGGGCGAGAAGAGGAGGGCGGCGAGGGAGAGGACGCCGGCAAGGATCCCCGCCGCGAGGTCGGCGGCGAGGTACGAGCCCGAGCGCGGGTGGACGGCGACCACCAGCTCGGCGCCGCAGGCGCCCTCGAACTCGTGCACCGCGGCGGTGAAGGCCCGCTTCGCCGCATCGGTGAGGAAGGGGCCGCGCACCGCTCGCTCAACCGGTGTACGAGTCGTCCTGCTCGATCTCGGAGAGCACCCAGTCGAAGCGGCCGCTCGTCACCTTGGCGCCGCAGTGCTCGCACTCGCCGCTCTGGTTGATGGCGAGCGGCGCGCCGCAGTTGGGGCAATTCTTCTCGGTCGACGGCTTGCCGCGCGCGCCGGCGCCGCGCAGCAGCGTCCAGTACTCGGTATACGGCCGATCGTGCCGCGGATCGCCGCCCACCACCTTGCCGCTCTTCTGGTCGACCGTGTAGTCCGGACCCGTCCCCCAGACGCGGAAGGTGACCGCGTCGTAGTAGCGGTCGCGGACCACCTTGGTGATCGTCGACTGCGTCATGTGGACCCCCTGGGTGACGTTGCGGAGGCCCTGGCGCTGATACGCCTCGATCCAGTACTGCAGATAGTCGAACAGACTGTCGGAGACGAACGGCCGCGCCTTGGAGAGGTCGAGCGCGTTCCAGGCGGCGTTGATCTCGCCGTAGATGAGCGCCAGGCGCGCGGCGAGCGCCGCGTCGGTCGCCTCGGGGTCGTCGGCGAGGAGCGTCGCGCGCCGCGCCGCGAGGTCCGGATGGAAGACCGTCGGCAGGTCCGTCCCCTCCTCCTCGACGGTGCCGGTGAGCGCGGGCGGCCGCTCGTCGCTCTCCAGCACCGAGATCGCCTGCACGTTCCAGTCGAAGCGCCCTCCGCCCACCACCTCGCCGCAGTAGGCGCAGCGCTCGCCCTCGCTGGGCGACGCCGGCTCGAAGGGGGCGCCGCACTTCGGGCAGTGGAAGCTGCGCACGTTCTCCGGCGTGCGGCTCTTCGCCGCGGCGGAGCGCAGCAGGCGCCAGCGCTCCTTGACGTATTGCGCGCGGGCGGCGGCGGGATCGCCCTCGGTCAAGTCGGCCTCGAACTCGACCTCGACGCCGATCCCGGCGTCGGCGGCGAAGGGGGGGCCGGCGGGCAGGCGGACGTCGACGACCCGCATGGCGCCGATCACCACCGCCGTCACCGGCACGCCCGCCGGCGGCCGCGCGGCGAGGGCCTGGCGGACCCCCGCCGACAGATAGGGGGCGAGCCCGTCGAGGTCGTGAGCGCTGCTGCGCGCGTGGTGGGCGCGCGCATAGAGGGCATAGAGGAAGTCGCGGAACAGCGCCTCCGAGAAGTCGGGGTCGACGCCGCGGATCGCCTCGAGGTCGGCGGGCGGTGGTGGTGGCGGCGGCGCGTAGGGCTCCGCCGACGACGCCGGGAGGCCGCCGGCGGCCCGACGGCGGTTGACCATGGCGACGACGACGAGGATGGCGATCACCACGAGCAGGAGGAAGAAGAAGCCGCCGCAGCCGATCGAGCTGCCGCCGCCGCCGTAGTGCGCGCCGCTCGAATAGGAGTGGAAGCCGCCGCCGGACGAATGCGAGCTGCCGTGGCTCCCCGAGTGGCCGCCGGAGAAGCTGTGGCCGCCGCCGGCGCGCGCCTCGGCCGGCCGGCCGCCGAGCGCCAGGCAGGCGACGAGGGCGACGGCGAGGAGGACGACGGCGACGGAGGAGAAGCGGCGGCGCCCGGTCTCGGCTGGAGGTCTCATCTCGTCGCGGTCCTCTCGATCGGGCATTTAACGGACGGTTGTCGGGCGCTCGGTGGGCGGGGCTGAAACACCGGGAAGTCTATCGCAGCCGGCGGCCGCGGCCGCCGGGCGAGGAGCGGCGCCGGGCCTGCTAGACTGCACATCCGCCGGTGCCATTGCCGTATCGGCTTCCGCCCCGCGGCGCCACGGCTCACGATCCACCCTTCCGCTTCCAGATCGAACGAGAACGGCCATGACCCGACGCCTTGTTGAGGTTCTCTCTATCCTCGCCCTGGTGACGCTCGCCGCCCTCTGCCTGCGCTCGGTGACGCCCGCGTCCGCCGGCGTCGGCGGCGTGCCCGGCGCCGCGCCGGCACCCTCGGCGCTCGCCCCCGCCGCGACCGGCGGCCTCGCCACCGTCGACCGCGCGCTCGCCAAGCTCTCCTGCCACCGGCGGCTGCTCGTCATCGGCGCCCATCCCGACGACGAGGACACCGCGCTCCTGACCTACGTGGCGCGCAGCCTCGGCGGCGAGGCAGCGTACCTCTCGCTGTCGCGCGGCGAGGGCGGCCAGAACCTGATCGGCCCCGAGCTCGGCGTCGGGCTCGGCCTCATCCGCACCCGCGAGCTCCTCGCCGCCCGCGAGATCGACGGCGGCCGGCAGTTCTTCTCGCGCGCCTTCGACTTCGGCTTCACCCGCTCGCTCGACGAGACGCTGCGCCTGTGGCCGAAGGCGGCGCTCGTCGAGGACGCCGTGCGCGTCGTCCGCCGCTTCAAGCCGCAGGTGGTGGTGGCGGTCTTCCCCGGCACGCCGCGCGCCGGCCACGGCCAGCACCAGGCCTCCGGCGTCGTCGCCCCCGAGGCCTACCGGCTCGCCGGCGATGCCGCGGCGCTGCCGGCGCTCGCCGCCGAGGGGCTCGTCCCCTGGCGGCCGCAGGCCTTCTACCGCGGCGCCTGGTTCGACCGCAACTCCGCCACCCTCTCCCTGCCGCTCGGCGGCATCGACGCGCTCACCGGCAAGTCGTCCTACCAGCTCGCCGCCGCCTCGCGCAGCATGCATCGCTCGCAGGACATGGGGCGCATCCAGGAGCTCGGCGACCAGAGCGACCACCTCGCCTGGGTCGACGGCGGCGCCGGCAAGGACGGCAAGGACGCCTTCGCCGGCATCGACACCCATCTCGCGGCGATCGCCGCGCCGCTCGCCGACGGCGCCGCCAAGCGCGGCATCGCGGAGCAGCTCGCCGCCGCCGAGGCGCTGGCGGTGAAGGCGCGCGCCGCGCTCGCCCCCTCGCACTTCGAGGACGCCGCGGCGCCGCTCGCCGAGATCCTGCAGCACCTGCGCGCGGCGCGCGCCCTCCTCGCCTCCGCTCGCGATCCCGAGGAGCGCGCCGTCGCCGACCTCCTGGACGAGAAGATCCTCGTCGCCGAGACCGGCCTCGCCGCGGCGGCGGGAATCGCGGTCGACGCCACCACCGCCCGCGAGACGGCGACGCGGGGGAGCGCCATCGAGGTCGACACCACGATCTGGAACGGCGGCAGTGCCGCTCTCGGCGACCTCCGCATCGCTCTGCGCTCCGATTGGGGCGACGCCCAGCCGGTGACGGTGGCGGCCGGGACCGCCGCCGACCCCACCGCCGCCAAGCTGGGCGGCCTGGCGCCCGGCGAGAAGGTGAAGGAGCGGCGCAACCTGGCGGTGCCGGCGCAGGCTCCCTACACCATCCCCTACTTCCTGCGCCGGCCGATGCAAGGCGACCTCTACGACTGGTCGACGGCGTCGGCGGCGGAGCGCGGCGAGCCCTTCGGCCCGGCGCCGCTCACCGCCCGCTTCTCGTTCACCATCCGCGGCGTCGCCGTCGACCTCGACCGCGAGGTCGTGGCGCTCCGCGAGGACGAGGCGCTGGGCGAGGTGCGCCGGCCGCTCCGCGTCGTGCCGCGCGTCGAGGTGACCTTCGCCGACCACCTGGTGATGTGGCCGGTGGCGCGGCGGACGCCGCGCGACCTCGCCGTGACCCTCACCTCGCGCGCCGCCGAGCCGCTCGCCGGCCGCCTGGAAGTGAAGGCGCCGCCGGCCTGGCCGGCGGTGGCGCCCATCGCCTTCCGCCTCGAGCCCAACGGCTCGGCGAGCTTCGACGTCAAGCTGGCGCCGCCGGCGGGCCTGGCGCCCGGCCGCTACCCGCTCACCCTCGAGGCGGTGCTGGGCTCCGGCGAGCGCATCGCGCTCGCCGTGCCGGTCATCGACTATCCGCACATCCGCCCGACGCCGCGGCCGGAGGAGGCGACCCTCGAGGTGAGCGCGGCGGACATCGCCCTGCCGCCTCTGCGCCGTGTCGGCTACGTGCGCGGCGCGTCGGACCGGGTGCCCGAGTTCCTCGCCCAAGTGGGGGTGCCGATCGCCCTCCTCTCGCCGCTCGATCTCGAGAAGGGCGACCTCGCGGCCTACGACGCCATCGTCGTCGGCAGCCGCGCCTACGAGGTCGACCCGGCGCTCGACCGCGCCAACGGCCGGCTGCTCGACTACGCCCGCGCCGGCGGGCTGGTGATCGTCCAGTACCAGCAGTATCCGTTCGTCGAGGGCAAGTACGCGCCGTTCCCCTTCGACATCGCGCGGCCGCACGACCGGGTGACCGACGAGACCGCGGCGGTCACCGTCCTCGACCCCGCGAGCCCCGTCTTCACGACTCCCAACCGCATCGGCGCCGCCGACTGGGAGAACTGGGTACAGGAGCGCGGCCTCTACTTCGCGCACACCTGGGACGCCGCCTACCGGCCGCTCCTCGCCATGGCCGATCCCGACGGGCCGCGCCTCGAGGGGAGCCTGCTGGTGGCGACGGTCGGCAAGGGGCGCTACGTCTACACCGGCCTGGCGCTCTTCCGCCAGCTCCCCGCCGGCGTCCCCGGCGCCTACCGGCTCTTCGCCAACCTGCTGGCGCTGCGGCCGGCGCCGCGCACCGGCCGATGAGGCAGATGGCAGGGGCGAGGAGAGCACGGGGAGCGCGCGGGCTGGCGGCCGCCGGCCTCGGCCTTTCTGCCCTTGTCGCCCTCCTCGCCCTCGCCGCCTGCGGCGGGCCGCGGCGCACGCCGCTCGTCCTCTACTCGCCGCACGGCCGCGACCTCTTGAGCCTGGTCGAGAAGACCTACGAGAAGGCGCATCCGGAGATCGACGTCCGCTGGCTCGACATGGGCTCGCAGGAGGTCTACGACCGGGTGCGCTCGGAGGCGGCGAACCCGCAGGCCGACCTCTGGTTCGGCGGCCCGCAGGAGATCTTCGCGCACGGCGCCGCCGACGGCCTGCTGGCGCCCTACCGGCCGCGCTGGGCCGACGCCGTGCCGGCCTCCAGCCGCAATCCGCAGAACCTCTACTTCGGCCTCTACCGCACGGCGCCGGTGCTCGTCTTCAACGCCCGCGCGGTGGCCGCGGCGGAGGCGCCGCGCGACTGGGACGACCTGCTGCTGCCGAAGTGGAAGGGGAAGATCCTCATCCGCGATCCGCTGGCGAGCGGCACCATGCGGACGCTCTTCGGCATGATCCTCGAGCGCTCGGTCGCCGCGACCGGCGACACCCGCCGCGGCTTCGAGTGGCTGCGCCGCCTGGACGGCCAGACCAAGCAGTACGTGCTCAACCCGGCGCTGCTGATGACGCAGCTCGAGCGCCGCGAGGGGCTGCTCACCGTCTGGGAGCTGACCGACGTGCTCTGGCAGAGGAAGCGCGGCTCGTCGATAAACTTCCACTTCGCGGCGAGCGGCTCGCCGGTGATCGACGACGCCATCGGCCTGGTCAAGGGCGCCCCCCATCCGCGCGAGGCGAAGGCCTTCCTCGAGTGGGTCGGCTCGCCCGAGGCCGCCGCGCTCGCCGCCCGCGACGCCTTCCGCCTGCCGGCGCGGACCGACATCCCGGCCGCCTCGCTGCCGCCGTGGACGCGCGACGTGCTGCGCGACCTCAAGCCGGCGCCGGTCGACTGGGCGATGATCGCCGCCCGCGGGCAGGAGTGGATGACCACCTGGGACCGCACCGTGCGCGGCAAGGGGGCGGCCGGGCCGGCGGGAACTTAACGGCCGCCAGCCCGTACCTACCTCCGCCTGCCGTGCGAACCGTGACCGACCCTCCCCGCAGCCCGGCCCCCGCGACCCTCCGCCTCGAAGGGATCGACAAGCGCTTCGCGCCGCCGCCCGCGGCGCCCGTCCTCTCCGGCCTGTCGCTCGACGTCGCCGGCGGCGAGGTTTTGGCGCTCCTCGGCCCCTCCGGCAGCGGCAAGACGACCGTTCTCCGCACCGTCGCCGGCTTCGAGACGCCGGACCGCGGCCGCGTCGTCCTCGGCGGTGAGAACGTCACCCGCCTGCCGCCCGAGCGCCGCAACCTCGGCATGGTCTTCCAGCACTACGCGCTCTTCCCCCATCTCACCGTCGGCGGCAACGTCGCCTTCGGCCTCGCTGGCCGCGGTCTCGACAAGGACGCCGTCGCCCGCCGGGTGGAGTCGGCGCTGGCGCTCGTCGATCTGCCGGGCTACGCCGGCCGGCGGGTGGGCGAGATCTCGGGCGGCCAGCAGCAGCGCGTGGCGCTCGCCCGCGCCCTCGCCCCCGAGCCGCGCATCCTCCTCTTGGACGAACCGCTCTCGAACCTCGACCCGGCTCTCCGCGAGCGCACCCGCCGCGAGCTCAAGTGGGCGATCGAGCGGGTGTCGATCACCACCCTCCTCGTCACCCACGAGCAGGAGGAGGCGTTTCACCTGGGCGACCGCGTGGCGGTGCTCTACCGCGGCGTCCTCCAGCAGTTGGGGACGCCGGAGGAGCTCTACGGCCGGCCGGCGACCCGCTTCGTCGCCACCTTCGTCGGCCGCTCGAGCGTCGTCGGCGGGACCTTCGTGCCGGCGGGAGATGGCGACGGCGGGCGGGGCGCCGTGCGGCTCGACTGGGCGCCGGGCAGCCCGGCGTGGGAGGGGATCGCCACCGACTCGCTCGCCGCCGGCGAGGCGGCGGAGCTCGTCGTCCGCCCCGAGTCGCTGGCACTGGTGCCGGCGGCGACGCCGGGAGCGCTCGCCGGCCGCGTCGTCGAGCGGCGCTTCGGCGGTCCGTTCACCGCCTACCACGTGATCGTCGAAGCAGCAGGCAGCGAGGTCGAGATCGAGGTCCTCGGCGACGCCGGCGCCGCGGCGCCGGGCGACACCGTGTCGGTCGCTCCCCTCGGCAGGGCCGGCGACGAGGCCCGCCTCCCGGCGCCGCGCATCTTCCGCCGCCAGGCGACGGAGGGCGCCGCATGATCGCGAGCGCATCCGCCGGCCGATCGGGCTCCAGCGTTGCCAGCGGGCGCCCGCGCGGCCGCACGCCTCTCCTCGCCGCCGCGGCGCTCGTCGCCCTGCTCCTCGCCTGGCTCGTCGGCTATCCGCTCCTCCTCACCCTCCTCGACTCGCTCCGCGGCCCGGCGGGGTGGACGCTGGCGCCGTTCGCGCAGTTCGCCTCGCGGGGCGACGAGTGGATGGCGCTCTGGCGGAGCGTCTGGATCTCGCTCGCCTCGGTCGCCCTCGCCGCCGTCCTCGGCGTGCCGCTCGCCTTCCTCCTCGAGCGCACCGACTTCCCCGGCCGCCGGCTGCTCGGCTCGATCGCGGCGCTGCCGGTGGCGCTGCCGCCGCTCGTCGGCGTCATCGCCTTCCTCTTCCTCTACGGCGAGAGCGGCTTCGTGCCGCGCGGCCTGATGGCGCTCTTCGGCCTCCACGAGCCGCCCTGGCGTCTCGCCGGGCCTGGGGCGATCCTCCTCGTCCACGCCTACTCGATGTACGTCTACTTCTACCTCTTCGCCCGCGCCGCGCTCGCTCGCATGGACGGCGCCCTCCTCGAGGCCGCCGCCTCGCTCGGCGCCGGCCGGCGGCGGCAGCTCGTCCGCGTCACCCTGCCGCTGCTCCGCCCCGCCCTCGCCGGCGCCGCCCTCCTCACCTTCATGACGGCGCTCGCCTCGTTCTCGGCGCCCTACGTCTTCGGCGGCGGCTTCCGGGTGATGACGACGCAGATCGTCGCCTCGAAGCTCAACGGCGACTTCGGCATGGCGCGGGTGGAGACGGTGGCGCTCACCGCCGTCGCCCTCCTCGTCCTCTGGGCGATGCGCGGCAGCGGCGAGACCTCGGTCGTCGCCGGCTCGGTGCGCGGCGTGGCGCCGGCGCGGCGGCGGATCGCCAGCCGCGGCGGCCGGATCGCCACGGCGACGGCGGCCTACGCCCTCGCCCTCGTGCTCCTGCTGCCGCACGCGGTCCTCATCCTGCTCTCCTTCGTCCCCGCCTTCACCTGGACGGTCGAGACGCTGCCGCCGGTGTTGAATCTCGGCAACTACCGCGCCCTGGTCGCCGAGGGCGAGCACCTGCGGCCGGTCGTCAACTCGCTGTGGATGGCGACCGCGGCGGCGGCGGCGGCGCTGGCGGTGGGCTTCGCCGCGGCGCGCCTGTCGCTCCTCGCCCGCGGCCGCCTCGGCCGCGCGCTCGAGGCGCTCATCGCCTTCCCGTGGGCGATCC
Organism: uncultured Acidobacteriota bacterium; assembly: GCA_963755825.1. GTDB lineage: Bacteria > Acidobacteriota > Thermoanaerobaculia > Multivoradales > UBA5704 > DATBQN01. Next base: position 2,117,277 of record CAVWLA010000003.1, read on the forward strand.
CCGGCACCGTCTTCGCGATCGCGCTCGCCGCCACCTGGAGCGTCCACCAGCCGTGGCTCGGCCGCGCCGTCCTCATCGGCACGCCGGTGATCCTGCCGCTCGCCTACTTCATCCGCGACCTGCCGCTGACCGGCCGCGCCGCGCTCTCCGGCCTGGCGCAGCTCGACCCGGCGCTCGACGAGGCGGCCGCCTCGCTCGGCGCCGGCAGAGCGCGCCGGCTGTGGCGGGTGACCGCGCCGCTGGTCTGGCCGGCGCTCGCCGCCGGCCTCGGCCTCGCCTTCATCACCGCCCTGGGCGACCTGGTCACCTCGATCGTCCTCTACACCTACGACACCCGTCCGATCGCCATCGAGATCCTCGCCAGCCTGCGGCTGCAGGATCTCGGCATGGCGGCGGTCTACGGCGTGCTCCTGATGATCGCCAGCGCCGCCGCCTTTTTGCTCTGGGGTCAGGGCAGCCGGGGAGCGGCATAGAGAAGGATGACGATGGGACCTTCCTCACCTCCACAGCCCGCCGCCGCCGGCAGGCCCGCCCGCGGCGCCGCCATGCGCCAGCTCTGGGTCCTCATGGCGACCGTCTTCGTCGACATGATCGGCTTCACCATCGTGCTGCCGCTGCTGCCGTTCTATGCCACGCGCTTCGGGGCCAAGCCGGCGATGGTCGGCATCCTCATCTCGGCCTTCGCCTTCGCCCAGCTCGTCACCTCGCCTTTCTGGGGGCGGCTCTCCGACCGCTACGGGCGGCGGCCGATGATCCTCACCGGGCTGATGCTCTCGGCGGTCGCCTACGTCTTCTTCGGCCTCGCCCACAGCCTCCTCGTGCTCTTCCTCTCCCGCCTCGTGCAGGGGATGGGGAGCGGCACGACGGGCGTCGTCCAGGCCTACGTCTCGGACTCGATCGCTCCCGAGGACCGCGCCAAGGCGCTCGGCTGGGTGACCGCGGCGACCAGCCTGGGGGTCACCATCGGCCCGGTCATCGGCTCCTTCGCCACCTCCCTCGGCCCCTCGGCGCCGGGCTATCTCGCGGCGGGGCTCTGCATGGCGAACGTCGTCTCCGCGGCGCGCTGGCTCCCCGAGTCGAAGGCGAAGGACGACGGCGGCGCGACGGCCAAGACGGAGCGCAAGCTCGGCAAGGCGCTGTGGGACGTCTTCACCCATCCGGCCTCGGAGGTCGGCTCGCTGATCTGGGTCTACGCCATCGGCATGATGGCCTTCATGGCGATGAACGGCGTCCTCGCCCTCTACCTGCGGCAGGCGTACGCGGTCAACGAGCGGACGATCGGCTGGTTCTACACCTACGTCGGCGCCATCGGCGTGGTGATGCGGGCGATCCTCCTCGGCCCGGCGGTCCGCCGCTTCGGCGAGGTCGGCGTCATGCGCCTGGGGACGATGGCGCTCGTCGTCGGCATGCTGGTGCTGCCGATCCCCGCCTGGCTGCCGCTCGCCATGGGGGCGCGGATCGCCATCCTGGCCTTCGTCCTCCTCCTCATGCCGGTGGGGACGGCGCTCCTCTTCCCCTCGACCACGGCGCTCGTCTCGCGCCGCGCCCCGCAGGGCGAGACCGGGCAGCTGATGGGTGTGCAGCAGGCCTTCGGCGGCGTCTCCAGGCTGCTCGGCCCCCTCTGGTCGACCGCCCTCTTCGGCTGGTGGATCGCCGCCCCCTTCTGGGTCGCCTCCGCCCTGATGACCGCCGGCAGCTTCCTCACCCTCCGCATGCACCGCGAGAGGTCGGCGCCACTCGACCCGGCGGTCGAAGGCAATGCCGGACCGTTCGTCGCCGCGGCGACGGGCGCCGACGCGCCGGCCGCTCGGCGCGCCGGTTAGGCGGATCTCTTCGGCGGCCCGCCGGGTCGCAATCTACTGCCGCTGGCCGAGAAAATTCGAGAAGGTGTCTCCGTTGAGCACGATCCCGGCATAGAAGGCAGTCCGAAATCTCTTTTCCTGGATCGTCGTAACGTCGAGGTCCTGAGGCACCGGAGGACCACCTACGTGGTACCCGTTGTTCAAGCCGTTGACTTTGCCCCAGTGGGCGCCGACGTTCAGCTCGAGCCCAGGTACCAGCTCCCAGTCTAGGCCAAAGAGCACCTGCTGCAGGAGGTCGGTCTTCGCGACCGGGATGCCGAGAGAGAAGGTCGGCATGAAGCGTTCGAAAACAGAAGGCAAGAGCAGCGGTGACCGCCGGCCCCAATAGTGGTGGATGAAGAGCCCCGGCAGGACCTGGTTCTGCCCCTGATCGTCGAAAAGAATGATCTTCATCGAAGAATCCTTCGGGTCATCGCCTACCTTGAAGCTGGGATCTCGCAGGCCGCTCACCACGATTCCGGTTCCGAAGCGAACGGTGTAAACGGGGGCGGAGCGAACCTCGAGAACCGCAGTCTGCTTCGGCGTGAGCTTCGCCTTGCCATCCGAGCCGACGACGGCGGAGCGGGTGATCGTGAAGGTGATTGACTCCCCGCTCGCGAGCGGAGGATAGATACTCCGCTGCAGAGTGAAAGCGGGAGAATTCATCATCCGCTTGAAGTCGTCGCTACCTCTGCGGACGACGGCGATCGCAGCCGAGAGATCCTTCAGCTCCTTCTCTACCTCCATCTGGTGGCCCTTGAGGCCCGAAGCCCATGCCTGGTAATCGGCGACTTGCTCATTCCAGGTCGCCGGATCGATATTCGCTGGCGCCGTAGTTCCGGCTAGGTGGCCGACAAGCCTCGAAACTTCCTCCACATCGAGGCCAAGGTCGCCGACAGCCTTGGATGCATCCAGAAACTGATCTCCAAGGACGCTCACGTCGTTGTCGAATGAAGCAGTTGGTGAACCGAAACAGGGCGTATATCCGTTTTCCCACACAAACGTGGATCGCCGCCGAGACTCTTCCTCGATGTCGCCAAGGCGCACGTCTCTCCCCAACGAGAACCTCGGGCTTCCGGCAGAAAGCAGCGATGAGATCCGGATCGGAACATCCTGCAGGCGGTCCTGGACGCAGGTTCTGCTGGCATCGGCCTTCGAGAGCTGACCGTTGACGTCTTCAAGGCTCTTGTCCATTTCCTCGAAGCCAGCGTCCAGATCTTTAGCTGTCTGGATTGCGCCAGTCGGTTTTGGCTGGACAGGCAGCGGGCTTGGCGTACCCTTTTTCTGCGTCGCCTTGGAACCTGTCGTTGTCTTCGAATTTTTTGGCACCGCAGCCGTCGAATTCTTCATCGCCTTCTTCACCGTAGCGTCGACTTTCGGCTTTTTGGGTGGCGCAGATTTACCGGGCTTGGCAGTAGCCGTCATCTCCGTGGAGAGCTGGGCAGGGGCGGCTGCCGCCGGCGTTTCCGCAAACTCGGTCCCGCCTTGGCTCCGAGAAGCGACGAGCGTCAGACCGCCGTCGAGAGGGTTGTAAGGCAGGATGAGCAGCCGGATCTTCTGGGTTGTAAGGGCCAACCGCCGGCTGTCCAGTCGCTCGCGGTTCTGCGCCTCTTTCGCCGACTCTCCAGGGCCGCCGCATGGCGACACAAAGGCGAACGAGTTGGACATCGGGTCGAAGACGACGATCCGAACGGCGCCGAGTCGGGATACCGACGTAATGGCCGAGGGACTTCCAAAACAGGAATCAACCGGCATGGGGTCGTTCGCCTCGACCTTGGCTCTACCGGCAGCCGCCGCCAACATCATGGCAACGAATACCAATGACACACTGCGTCTCATCGCGTACCGTCCTTTCATCTCATCGTCAGAGAGGCAGGAGCCTCTTGCTGGATTGGACGGACAGCCCGGCGAGATTTCGCACTGCGACGGGACCGAGAGTCGAGCGAGCCCCTCCGCGATCCCATAAGCTGCCCCTCGGCATGAGCGACCCGAGCACGATCGGCGAAGCCGTCGCCAGCCCCGCGGCCGCGTCCATCTCAACCCTGCCTCACCCTGTCTCCCCTCGCGGCCTCACCGAGTCGGAGGCCGCGGCGCGGCTTGCCGCGGAAGGTCCGAACGAGCTGGCGCGGGCGGCGCGGCGGACGGTGCTCCGCATCGCGCTCGAGGTGGGGCGGGAGCCGATGTTCCTGCTGCTGCTCGCCGCCGGGATCGTCTACCTGCTGCTGGGGAGCCGCGGCGAGGCGCTCATGCTGCTGGCGTCGGCTGTGGTGACGGTCGCCATCGCGATCTATCAGGAGTCGCGGACCGAGCACGTGCTCGAGGCCCTGCGCAGCCTGACCAGCCCGCGGGCGCTGGTGGTGCGCGACGGCGCGCGACGGCGCATCCCGGGGCGCGAGGTGGTGCGCGGCGACGTCGTGCTCTTGGCCGAGGGCGACCGCGTGCCGGCCGACGCGGCGCTTCTCGCCGCCAACGATCTCGCCGCCGACGAGTCGCTCCTCACCGGCGAGCCGGCGCCGGTGAGGAAGGTGGCGGCGAGCCCGGACGCGCTCGGCGGCACCGGCGCGCTGCCGCCGCGGCCCGGCGGCGACGATCTCGCCTACGTGTTCTCGGGGAGCGTCGTGGTGCGCGGGCAGGGGATGGCCGAGGTGCGGGCGGTCGGCGCGGCGAGCGAGATCGGGCGCATCGGCAAGGCGCTCGGCACCATCGCCGAGGAGCCGACGCCGCTCCACCGCGAGACCCGCCGGCTGGTGCGGCTGCTGGCGGTGAGCGGCATCGCCCTCTCGGTCCTCGTCGTCCTCCTCTACGGTCTCCTCCGCGGCACCTGGCTCGACGGCGTGCTCGCCGGCATCACGCTCGCCATGTCGATGCTCCCCGAGGAGTTCCCGCTCGTCTTGACCGTCTTCCTGGTGATGGGCGCCTGGCGCATCTCGCGCCAGCGGGTGCTCACCCGGCGCGCGGCGGCGATCGAGGCGCTCGGCGCGGCGACCGTCCTCTGCACCGACAAGACCGGCACCCTCACCGCCAACCGCATGCAGATCGTCGAGCTCGCGGCCGGCGGCGAGGTCTACGCGATCGCGCCCGCGGCTCCGGCGGCTCCGCAGGCCGGCGCGGCCGGCGGCTCGGTCGGCCTCTCGATCTCACCCTCGAAACCCGAAACCGAGCTGCCCGAGCGCTTCCACGAGCTCGTCGAGTTCGGCATCCTGGCGTCGGAGGAGGACCCGTTCGATCCCATGGAGAAGGCGTTCCACGAGCTCGGCGGGCGCTTCCTGGCGCAGACCGAGCACCTCCACCACGACTGGCTGCTGGCGCACGAGTACGGCCTGTCGCCGGACCTCCTCGCCATGTCGCACGTCTGGAAGGCGGCCGGCCGCGACGAGCTCGCCATCGCCGCCAAGGGCGCTCCGGAGGCGATCGCCGACCTCTGCCACCTCGACGCCGGCCGCCTCGCCAACCTCCGTACAGCGACCGAGCGGATGGCGGCGAAAGGCCTGCGCGTCCTCGCCGTCGCCCACGGCTCGTTCGCCGGCAGCGCCTGGCCCGCCTCGCAGCACGATTTCACCTTCGAGCTGCTCGGCCTCGTCGGGCTCGCCGACCCGCTGCGGCCCGACGTGCCGGCGGCGGTCCGCGAGTGCCGCGACGCCGGCATCCGGGTGGTGATGGTGACCGGCGACTACCCGGCGACGGCGCGCGCCATCGCCCGCCAGGCGGGGATCTCGCTCGCCGACGACAGCGTGGTGAGCGGCGACGAGCTCGAGCGCATGCCGGCCGGCGAGCTCGAGCGCCGGGTGCGCACGGCGACCGTCTTCGCCCGCATCATGCCGGAGCAGAAGCTCCGCATCGTCGACGCGCTCAAGGCCCAGGGCGAGGTCGTGGCGATGACCGGCGACGGCGTCAACGACGCGCCGGCGCTCAAGGCGGCGCACATCGGCATCGCCATGGGGCAGCGCGGCACCGACGTGGCGCGCGAGGCGAGCGCCATCGTCCTCTTCGACGACGACTTCGGCTCGATCGTCGCGGCGGTGCGGCTCGGCCGGCGGATCGACGACAACCTGCGGAAGGCGATGGGCTACGTGCTCGCCGTCCATGTGCCGATCGCCGGCCTCTCGCTGCTGCCGCTCCTCCTCGGCTGGCCGCTGGTCTTCACCCCCGTCCACATCGCCTTCCTGGAGCTGGTGATCGACCCCGTCTCGACGATCGTCTTCGAGGCCGAGCGCGCCGAGGCCGACATCATGCGCCGGCCACCGCGCGATCCGCGCCGCCGGCTCTTCTCCGCCGCCTTCCTGACCGGCAGCCTGCTGCAGGGGGTCGTGATCCTGGCGGCCATCGCCGCCCTCTTCGCCGGCGCGCTTCGGAGCGGCATGCCGGCGCCGCAGGCCCGCGCGCTCGCCTTCACCGCCCTCGTCGTCGCCGACTTCGCCCTCGTCCTCGCCCGCCGCTCGCTCGGCGCCTCGTTCTTGACCGCTCTGCGGCGGCCGAACAGGGCGCTGCGTTGGGTGGCTCTGGCGACCGCCGCCGTCCTCGCCGTCGCCCTCTTCGTGCCGCCGGCGCGGAGTCTCTTCCGCTTCGGCCCGCTCGCCCCGCGCGACCTCGCCCTCGCCGCCGGCGTCGGCGCGCTGGTGCTCGCGGTGCTCGAAGGGTTGAAGGCGATCCGCCGTCTCCGGCGGTAGGCTGGAGGCGGAGCCCCTCAGCTCGAACCGCGCGGCCTCAGGGGCAGCCGAAGGCGGAGGTGTCGAAGAAGGTCTGGAAGAGCTTCCCCTTGGGGCTGTTGTAGTTCTTCACCGCACCGGTCCGCGTGTCGGTGATCTTGATCGCCACGCCGACGTCGGTCAGCCCGCCACCGGCCACCCACCACTTGTTGAACGGCGGCGTGCAGGCATTGAGGATCTTGACCAGCAGCTCGACGTTGCCGGGATCGAAGAAGCTGAACTTGACGCTCTCGCCGCTCTCGAGGAGGACGTTGGCGGGGCCGGTGCCGTTCGTCGGCCGCGCGTCGTAGGTCGCCTCGACCTTGAAGCGGTTGAAGAGGCAGGTCGCGGTGGCGCTCGGCGCACAGGTGACGCTCGCCGGCGCCAGGCCGACGATGAAGGCGTTGCCCGGGAAGGTGAGCGCCGAATAGGCGCCGCCGCTCGAGAACTGGAGCTCGGGCGATGGATCGCTGAGATCGACCGTCCCCAATCCCAATCCAGGGCCGAGGATGCTGAAGGCGAAGGAGAACCAGAGCTTGCGGTTGGAGATCGTCGCCGCGATGGGCGGGAACGGCAGACCGCCGATGAACGAGCTCGAGGCGACGGCCGTCGGCACCAGGAAGAGGTCGAAGCGATCGACGAAGGTGATGTTGCTGGCGGCCATCGCGACGAGATAGAGCGTGTCGTCGGCGGGGTCGATGGCAATGGCCGCACCCTGGGTGAGCGAGTTCGGGCTGCACGGCGCGACGCGGCCGCTGTCGAGGCTGCCGAGGACTCCGGTCACTGCGCCGGTCGCCGGGTCGAGCTGAAAGAGCTCGTTCGCATACGTCGGATCGCAGAGGGCGAAACCGAAGAGGTTCCCCTGGCTGTCGAAGGCGATGCTGCGGATCGCGACGGTGTAGGGCGAGCCCACCGGCGTGAGGGCGCCGGTCGCGAAGTCGAGGCGCGTCAGGCCGGCGAGGGTCAGCGTGAACAGCTCGCCGGTGCGCGGGTTCCTCGCCAGGCTGATGAGCTGGGCGGGGAGCGAAACCGGCACCGTGAGCAGATGGTCCGGGTCGATCACCGCCAGACCGCTCGTCTGCGAGGTCGCCCCCGGCTGATCGCTCGCCGTGATCACCTGGAAGAGCTGCGCCGCGGCCGGCCGTGCGGCGCCGAGGCTGCCGATCGCCAGGAGAATGCCGACGCTAGCCATCGCCATCGGGTGCCGCCACCGCATCGTCATCGGGACCGCTCCTCTCGCCGAGATCTGAGGATCAACGCTACATCAGTCGGCGCGCCGCCGCCTAGCGCTCAGCGCGCTGCCGCCGCACCATGGCGTCGAGCAGGCGCTCGAGGGCGGCCTCCGGGCTGTCACTCGCGCCGGCATGCGCCGGCGAGGTCTGGATGATGGTGCTGCGCGGCGCCACCAGCCAGTGGAAGCGCTCGCGCTGCGACAGGCGGCCGATCGGCCCCGCCGCCTCGCCGCCGGCGCAGATGACGGCGATCGAGGCGAGATGGGCGCGGACGGGCTCGAGGTCGAGATCCGGGGCGAGCGCCCGCAGGCGCTCCTCGTCGAGCTCGATGCCGGCAGCGAGGAAGCCGCTCGCCGGCGAGGAGACGATGACGCCGACGTTCACGAACTCCTCGCGGTCGACCTTCGGCACCACCCGCACGACGGCGTAGTCGTAGCTACAGCGCGCGGGCACGGATCGCCTCGGCGAGGAAAGCGCGCCGCCCTTCCAGGCGCCGCACCAGATACTGCCGGTAGGCCTCGCGGTGCTCGGCGGCGGAGGCGAACGGCGAGTCGGCGACGAGCCAGGCGTCGGGGATGAGCTCGACGATCGCGGCGAGGAGGTCCGGGGTGATGCGCGCCGACATCGCGGTGTCCGCCGCGGGGAGCGCGCTCGCCGCCTGCAGCAGCACGTGATCCTTGATGCGCGGGAAGGCGTCCTGGCTGCGCGCCAGGAAGTCGCCCCAGCTGTGGTGGAAGTAGAGCGCCGCGCCATGATCGATCAGCCAGAGGCGCCGGTGCCACATCAGCAGGTTGGTGTTGCGCGCCGTGCGGTCGACGTTGGTGACGAAGGCGTCGAGCCAGACGATCGACGAGGCGAGGTCCGCCGCCACCGTCTCGGCCACCGGGTCGAACATCACCGAGCCGGGCAGGTAGTCGAGCGCCAGATTGAGCCCGGCGCTGGCCCGGATGAGATCCTGGATCTCGGGGTCGGGCTCGGTGCGGGCGAGCTCGGGGTCGAGATCGACGAAGACGATCTCCGGCACCGCGAGGCCGGCGGCGCGGGCGATCTCGCCGGCCACCAGCTCGGCGACGAGCGCCTTCGGGCCCTGGCCGGCACCGCGGAACTTGAGCACGTAGAGCCCGTCGTCGTCCGCCTCGACGATGGCGGGGAGCGATCCCCCCTCACGGAGCGGGGTGACGTAGCGCGTCGCGGCGACCGCTCTCAAGGCCCCCTCCGTTCATCGTCGGCTCGCACCAGCGCAAGGTAGCAGAGCGCGGACCCCAAGTCACCGCCGGCGCCGGGAGCCCGCGCGCTTGATATTCTCGCCGCCTACCGAGCGAGGTGCCGGCCATGTGCAGGAACATCAAACCCCTCTTCAACTTCGAGCCGCCGGTGACCGACGGCGAGGTGCGCGCCGCGGCGCTCCAGTTCGTGCGGAAGATCAGCGGCTTCAGCAAGGCGTCGAAGGCGAACGAAGAGCCGTTCCAGACCGCCATCGACGAGATCGCCGCCGTCTCGACCCGCCTCCTCCGCGCCCTCGAGACCAACGCGCCGCCGAAGAATCGCGAGGAGGAGGCCGCCCGCGCCAAGGTCCGCGCGGCGAAGCGCTTCGGCGCCTGAGCCCAGCGACCGGGTCGCCGGCCTGCCGGCGCGCGCGGCAACGGATATCATCGCGCCATGATGCCGCGGACCCCGCAGTCCCCGGCCAGCCGCCGGCTGGCCCTCGCGATGCTGCTCTGCCTGGCGCTCGCACCGTCCGCGCGGCCGGCCACGACGCCGGCAGCGGCGGCGGTGGCTCCGAGGCCGCCAGAAGCCGAAGCGAAGAGCCCGACCGCCGACGTCGAGAAGCGCCTCCCCGAGCTGATGGCGGTCGTCGAGGAGTACCGCGGCCTGCGCTTTGCGCACCCCGTCCCGCTCCAGACCATCTCGCCGGCGGATCTCGGCCGCGAGCTCGCCGCCGGTCCTGGAGCGGCCTTCGGCGACCTGCGCACTCTCGCGATCGGCCTCAAAGCGTTCGGCCTCGTCCCGCAGGACGTCGACCTCGAGGATGCCGCCGTGCGGCTCACCCCCAACCAGCTCGCCGGCTTCTACCAGCCGCGCGACAAGCGGCTCGCCCTGGTCACCGGGCCCGGCACGCTCTTCGGCGATGCGCTCGCCGAGCGCGACGGCGCCGCGCTGGCGACGCAGATCCGCGAGAGCCTCGTGCTGCACGAGCTGACGCACGCGCTCGAGGACCAGCACTTCGACCTCAGCCGCCTGATCGGCGGCGACACCCTGTCGGACGCCGCCATGGCGCGCTTGGCGCTGGCCGAAGGCGATGCCACCCTCGTCATGCTCGCCGACGACGCCGGCAGCAAACCGGACGACATCCCCGTGCTGGCGGACCTGCTGCAGAACATGATCGATCACCCCCAGGGGTTCCTCGCCCGCACGCGGACCGCCGATGCGGCGGGAGCGGCGCCCGCTTCGCCGGCTGGGACTGCCGCGAGCGCCGGGAGCGACGCGCCCCGCTGGTTCGACGAGACCACTGCCTTCACCTACCTGCGCGGTGCGCGCTTCTGCATCAAGGTGCTCGAGCGCGGCGGCCGGCGGCTCCTCGATCAGGCCTTCAGCACCGACCCGCCGCGCTCCTCGGAGCAGATCCTCCACCCCGAGAAGTGGTTCGACCACCGCGACGATCCGGTGGCCATCGCCTGGCCCGCGCTGCGCGCCGAGCTGCCCGGCTACGTCGAGGCGGCAGCGGGCGAGCTCGGCGAGATGGGGATCGGGATTCTGCTGCGCAACGACGGCGAAGAGCGATCGCGCGCCGAGGCCGATGCCGCCGGCTGGGGCGGCGACCGGTTTGCCGTCTACCGCCGGCCGGCGACGGCGACCGGCGGCGCGGCGACGTTCCTCGCCTGGATCACCGAGTGGGACACCGGAGAGGCCGCGGCGCGCTTCGCCGCCGCGGCGCGGGGCCTCGGCGGCGACTGGCAGGTCGAGCGCACGGCGCCGCGCCGCGTCGTCGTCGTGCGCGGCGCGCTCCCGGCGGCGGCGCGGACCGCGCTCGTCGCCAAGCTCGCCGCGGCGGCGGCGAAGCCGGGCGCCGATCGCGCCGTCGATCCGGCGGCGTTCGATCCGCAGCGGAAGATCGGCGCCGGCGGCAAGGCGATTGCGGCGCGGTCCGATGCGCGGCGCCAAGCGTTCGCGCCGAAGCGCCCGCTCTCCACGACGGTGCGCAGCGGCGACGGGCTCACCTACACCTTCCCGGAGGTGGGTCTCGCGGTCCGCCTGCCGGCGGCCTTCGCCGGCTGGCAGCGTCGGGCGACGAGCAATCAGAGGGTCCTCGCCTACCTGAACAGTCCGCAGGGCGATTCGCTCACCGTGATCGCGAGCGATCTCGGCCCCGGCAGCATCTCTCTGGAGCTGTTCGAGGGCCTGGTCGAGAAGAGCATGGCTTCGTCGGCGGAGGGTTTCACCAAGCTCGACGGCCGCGTCGTCGAGACCGGCGGCCAACCCGCCTACGAGCTGCACTACAGCCAGGTGAGCGGCGGGGTCAAGCTCGAGCGCCTGCAGCGCCTCATCCTGCGCGGCCACCAGGTGTTCAGCGTCACCGTTGAAGCGCACGCGGATCGCTGGCCGGCGATCGAGCCGAGCGCGAGGATGCTCCTCGCCGGAATGACCCTGGCGCCCCTGGCGCCGGCGCCGCCCGCCTCGCGGGCGAGCCCGGCGCGGGCGGGCGGCACGCAGCTCGTCCTCCAGGTGCGCCTCGATCCCGCGCTCGCCACCGGCGCGCGGGCAGGCCTGCTCCGCGGCGAGGTCGAGACCCTCCGGCAGAGGTTCTCCGAAGCGATCGCCGACTCCGACCCGGGCGTCGAGGCGCTCGCCGGTGATCGCATCCAGGTCCAGCTTCCGCCGCTCGACCATGCGGACCGGGTGCGCGCGCTCCTCCTCGCCGGCGGCCTGTTCGAGCTGCGCCTGGTCGCCTATCCCGACGGCGGCGGCGCGGGCGTCGAGCGCGCGGCGATCCTCGGCCACTATGGCGGCAAGGTCCCCGCCGACGTCGAGATCCTCGCCAGCGCCGCCAAGCGCCCTGCCGCGCCCGATGGCGCCGCGCATCCCTTCTACGCCGTCTTCCGGCGGAGCGCCGTCACCAGCCGCGACTTCAGCGAAGTGCGCTCCGAGAGCGGCCAGGGAGGCGAGCCGGTGGTGACGGTGAGCTTCGGGCCGCAGGCCGCCGCGAGATTCGGCGACTTCACCCTCGACAACGTCGGCCGTGCCGTCGCTTTCGTCGTCGACGGCAAGGTGATCCTGGCGCCCGTCATCCGCTCGAAGATCACCGACCGAGCCCTGATCGAGGGCGGCTTCACCCCCGAGGAGGCCGAAGACCTCGCCATCGCGCTGCGCCACCCGCTGGCGGCGGCCATCCGCTGTCTCGAGTCGCGCGAGCTCCTGCAAGCGGACAAGCTCGGCCCGCCGCACCCCTGTCCCTGAGCTCCCCGACGATGCGGGCGGCCGCGCCCGGCGTCACGGCGCCGGGGTCTCGCCGGCGGTCGGAGCGAAACCGCAGCGCCCGCGGATACCGTGCCGGAAGCGCTCCCGCTCCTCGGGGGTCATCTGCTCCCAGCGCTCGGCCATGCGGCGGCGGAGGTGGGAGCGGCCGGAGCGGTGCCAGCCCGAGCCGCCGAAGAGGATTCGGCAGAGCGCCAGGAGGCCGAGCGCCTGCCAGAAGGTGACCTGGTGCCAGCCGAAGAGCGGCGGCAGCAGGCCGTTCCACAGCAGCCGCACGGCGGCGCCGCCGACGGCACAGAAGAGCACGATTCCCACGATCGCCGCCGGAACGATGAAAACCCACTTCCTTCTCATGGTGATCCCTCAGCCTTTCGTCAGCTCGTTGTAGATGCTCTCTAGCCGCTTGTGCAGATAGAGCACCGCGTAGCGCTTCCGCGAGAGCAGCGTGTTGATGCTCACCCCGGTCTCGGCGGCCATCTCCTTGAAGCTCCGCCCCTCCAGCTCGTGCCCGACGAACACCTCGCGCTGCGCCGCCGGCAGCTCGTCGAGCGCCAGCTCGATCTCGTCGAGGAGCAGGCTGCGCACGTAGAGCAGCTCCGGCCCCGCGTCGGGCGACGGCAGCAGGTCTTCCAGCCGCAGCGGCTCGCCGTCCCCGTCGGCGACGGCGGCAGCGCTCAACCTCTCCGGCTTCATGCGGCGGAAGAGATCGGTGATGCGGTTGCGGGCGACGCGGAACAGCCAGCCGGTGACGTGCTCGATCGGCATCAGCAGGCGGTTCGCCTCCACCAGCTCGGAGAAGACGTCCTGCAGGATGTCGTCGGCGTCGCGCGGGTCGGGCACGTGCCGGCGGATGAAGTTGCGCAGCCGGGATTGCTCCCGTTGGACCACCTCGGAGATCCGCTGGTCCTGTTCGATCGCCATCCGCGCCACGCTCGCCGCGTCCTTCATCTACGGTAATAGACGAGTGAGCGGGGGCGGATATTGTAGGAAGAGAGGAAGCGATAGCGCATGGCGTGCGGCGCCATGCTGGCGAAGCTGTTCCCGGCCCACCGCGCGCCTGCAGCGGCACCTACGCTTATGAAAGGAGTGACCTCATGCAAGGCAGAAAAATCGTGGTCCTGCTCGCTTTCGTCGCTGGTCTCGCGTCCTCCCTGGGGCTGCGAGGACAAGAGGCGGTCGTTCCGGGCGCCGCGGCTCACCAGGAGCCAACGCGCGTCTCGATCGCATCGCCAACCAGTCCAAGGGAGACAGCTCCCGCGATCAGCCTCGCCTGTCGCGACGCCCAGCCGGCCGAGACACCCTTCGCCCTCCCCGCCACCGTCATCAACTGGTGCTGCAACGCGATCAGTCGGCAGTGCTACCACTCGACGAGCGGCTGCCCCACCTTCCCCGCTTACCTGAGCCTGAGCGCCTGCATGGATCGCTGCGACCCCTAGCCGCAGCGCGCCCGGCGGGCGGCGAGGCTCAGCCGTCAGGTGATCCTCTCCTTCGGGGGGATTGAGTTGAACCCGGCGTCATGTGGCGCCGGGTGCTGGGCGAGCGCGTACCCCGAACGGCGAGGCTCTACGGACCCCCGGCTGCTACCTGGCGGTGAGGCGGTCGAAGACTTGGAGCACGGTCTCCGGGCGCGTGCGGACACGGAAGTCGTGGGTCAGGTCGCGCCAACGCACCGTGCCCTGCGGATCGACGAGGAGCTCCGCCGGCCGGGAGATGAGCTTGCCGTCCCCCACCTCCTGCTGGAGGTCGTAGCGGCGGATGGCCTTGGCGTCCGGATCGGCGAGGAAGGTGAAGGTCCAAGCATTCTTCGCCACGTGCGCACGGGTCACCGCCGACGGGTCGACGCTGATCGCCATCGGCTTGATGCCGCGCGCCGCGAGCTCTGGAAGGTGCTGCTGGAAACTCCGTAACTCGGAGTTACAGAACGGTCACCAGTAGCCGCGATAGAAGATGAGGACGACCCACGAGGCCGTCCCCGCGCCGCCGGCCTTGCCCCCGAGGACATCGTAGAGGTGGACCGGCTGGCCCGCGGAGTCGGGCAGCACGAAGTCCGGCACCTTCTCGCCGACCTTCGGCGCCCCGGCCGAGACCGGGAGCTGGCGCGACCCGATGGTGGTCCCGAAGACGAAGAGCCCGACCACGACCACGCTGAGCAGCGCGAGGACCGGGCTCATCCACCGCCCCCGGTAGCGCTCCGGCTGCCGGAACGGGCGGCGGACGCCGAAGGCGGCGAGCCCCAGCCCGAGGGCGAAGAGCAGCCAGCTCACCCACGGCAGGTCGCGGGTGATCGGGAACTGGTAGAAGAAGAGGAGGTAGCTGAGGAAGCCCACCACGCAGACGAGCAGGCCGCTCAGGGGGAGGAAGTTGCGGCGCCGGTCCATCGGCTGAGTATACCCGCGTCGTTCAGCAACAGTGTGAAGTTGGCGAGCGTCACGCCAAAGAGCCGCGCGACACCTCCTCCTGTAGAGCAACTTACGCACTGCGTTGTCTCGTTCGAAGCGCTGCGGTACTGGCACCGCGGCCAGCGAAAGGAGTGTCTCCATGCGGTCAGCGTCTCCTCGATGGGAACGGAATCGGCGACACGGCAGGGCGGCCTGGTGTCTCGCTCTCGGCCTCGGCGTGCTGGTCGCCCCGGCGGCGCGCTCGGCGCCGTTCGATCTCGGCGCGCGGGTGGAGCGCCATCTCGCGGGCGAGCTCGCGGTGCAGCGCTTCGAGGTGCGCGCGGACGAGCAGCTCGTCGCCGACGACGACGTCGCGGTGCGGAGCGACGAGGACATCGTCGTCAACGGACCGATCTCGGCGCTGCGCCGAGCCTCGCACTCGAGAGCCGAGCGCGGCGTCTCGATCACCCTCAGCACGCCGGGCACCATCTACGTCAACGCCGAGATCGCCGCCGGCGCCGGCCGTGACGGCCTCGGGCATTGCGCGGCCGGCGAGCGCGGCGGCGACCTCGTCCTCAACGCGCCGCGCATCGTCTTCCGCACCTCGGAGATCCGTGCCGGCGCCGGCGGCAACGGCGCGGTCGGCGCGGCCGGCGGGCGCGGCGGCGACCTCGTCCTCGGCGTCGATCGGCTGGTCTCGAACCTGCCGGGACACGTGCTCGCCAACGTCTACGGCGGCGCCGGAGGTCTGGGCGGACGCGGCACGTGGAGCGCCTGCAACGGCCTCGTCGCGAGCGGCCAGGGCGCGACGGGCGGCGCCGGCGGCGACGTCGTCGTGATCGACCCGGACCCCAATCCGAATCCTGATCCGAACCCGCCGCCGGCCTGCGCCAACGGCGCGGCGGGCGTCGCCGGCGCCAACGCCGTCGGCGGTACCGGCAGCAGCGGTGGCGGCGGCGCCGGAGGGACAGCGATCAACCCGAACGGCGGCAACGGCGGCAACGGCGGCAACGGCGGCAACGCGGTGGGCGCGGCAGGTGGCAATGGCGGCGCCGGCGCGAGCTGCTGCGGCACGCCGCCGGCTCCCGGCGGCAATGGCGGCAATGGCGGCCGCGGCGGCAATGCCACGGGCGGCGCCGGCGGCGGTGGTGGCGGCGGCGGCACCGCCTGGCTCTTTAACAACGTGTACCAGGGATCGGGAGGCAACGGAGGCAACGGAGGCAACGGCGGGTTGGCCCTCGGTGGCAACGGCGGCAACGGAGGCAACGGAGGCAATGGCGCCGGCCCAGGCGCCGGTGGCGGCGCGGGCGCCGGCGGCTCGGCCTCCGGCGGCAATGGCGGCCCTGGCGGCGGCGGCGGGCTCGGCCTGCCCTCCGGCAGCGGCGGAGGCTCCGGTGCGGCCGGCACCCCGTCGAGCGGAGGAAGCGCGGGAACGCCCGGCACGGCGGGCTCCCCTTGCAACCCGGTCATCCAGCCCGGCAACCCCGCAAACCCGATTCAGAACCAACTCTAGGCCGTCGAGCGGGGCCGATCGATCCGTCGGTCGGCCCCGATTCTCGCGCCTCTTCTCGGCGTGAGACCGGCGAGAGAGAGCGGTGCCACCGAGCCCCTCGGGTCGGCCCGCAGGAGCGAGCGCTCGCTATAGATCTCTCGTTCCTGGCCGGCGCTGCGCGTCCTTCGCGCCCTCGCCTCCGGCGGCGTCACGCCCGAGAGCCGCGCGACACCTCCTCCTGTAGAGCAACTTACGCATTGCGTTGTCTCGTTCGAAGCGCTGCGGTACTGGCACCGCGGCCGGCGAAAGGAGTGTCTCCATGCGGTCAGCGTCTCCTCGATGGGAACGGAATCGGCGACACGGCAGAGCGGCCTGGTGCCTCGCTCTCGGACTCGGCGTGCTGATCGCCTCGGCCGCGCGCTCGGCGCCGTTCGATCTCGGCGCACGGGTGGAGCGCCATCTGGCGGGCGAGCTCTCGGTGCAGCGCTTCGAGGTACGTGCGGACGAGCAGCTCGTCGCCGATGACGACGTCGCGGTACGGAGCGACGAGGACATCGTCGTCAACGGACCGATCTCAGCGCTACGGCGAGCCGCGCAGTCGAAGGCGGAGCACGGCGTCTCGATCACCCTCAGCACGCCGGGCACCATCTACGTCAACGCCGAGATCGCCGCCGGCGCCGGGCGCAACGGCCTCGGGAGCTGCGCGGCCGGCGAGCGCGGCGGCGACCTCGTGCTCAACGCGCCGCGCATCGTGTTCCGCACCGCGGTGATCCGCGCCGGCGCCGGCGGCAACGGTGCGGTCGGCGCGGTCGGCGGACGCGGCGGCGACATCGTCCTCGCCGTCGACCGGCTGGTCTCGAACCTGCCGGGACGCGCCCTCGCCACCGTCTACGGCGGCGCCGGCGGCCGGGGCGGACAGGGCACGTGGAGCGCCTGCAACGGCCTCGTCGCGAGCGGCCAGGGCGCGACGGGTGGCGCCGGCGGCGACGTTGTCGTCACCGACCCGGACCCCGGTCCGGATCCCGATCCGAACCCGCCGCCAGCCTGCGCCAACGGCGCGGCGGGCATCGCCGGTGCCAACACCGTCGGCGGTACCGGCGGTCCCGGCTACGCCGGCGCCGCAGGGACGGCTGCAAGTCCGGCCGGCGGCAATGGTGGAAATGGCGGCAACGGCGGCAGCGCGGTCGGTAAACCCGGCGGCAACGGCGCCAACGGCGCCAACTGCTGCGGCACGCCTCCGGCCCCCGGCGGAAACGGCGGCAAGGGCGGAAACGGCGGCAATGCGACGGGCGGTGACGGCGGCCCCGGCGGCGGCGGCGGCCCGGCTTGGGCCGTGAACAACGTCTTCCAGGGGGCGGGTGGAAACGGCGGCAACGGCGGCAATGGCGGGGTGGCGATCGGCGGCAACGGCGGCAACGGTGGAAACGGCGGCAACGGCGCCGGCCCAGGTGCCGGTGGCGGCGCGGGCAGCGGCGGTTCGGCTTCCGCCGGCAACGGCGCCGGCGGCGGCGGCGGCGGGGTCGGCAATCCCTCCGGCACCGGCGGAACCTCCGGTGCAGCCGGGACCCTGGCGAGCGGAGGAAACCCAGGAACGCCCGGTACCCCCGGCTCGGCTTGCACCCCGGTCATCCAGCCCGGCAATCCCGCCAACCCAATTCAGAACCAGCTCTAGGTCGTAGCGAGGGGGCCGATCGATCCGTCGATCGGCCCCGCTTCTGGGGCCTCTGTCGAGGGTGATGGCGGACTGTCGACCGTCAGGTAGGCGGCGCGCCTGCCGGGCTCTCCGGCTCCTTCTCGATCCAGCCAAGCAAGGGGTTCCTCAGAACCACTGATCCTCGCGCCGGCGCATTCCGCCTGCCGGTCATCAGGAGATCCGGAAGGCGAGCTTTCAGGGCTCAATGCGCGGAGCGATCGCCGCGAACGCTTCCGCGGAAGTCACGACCGGAACGACCTCGAAGTCGACCAGGTCTTCCCAAGCCGCGATCCAGCGGTCGAGGAGACGCCGGTCGATGCAGGCCATGATCTGGTAGCAGCGGCGGTGGTCCGTGGTGACCCAGCTGGCGATGTACCGCAGGCCTTCCGGCGCCAGCCGGCCGCGGTCGCGGAAGCGCCGATAGACCGGCACCGGATCGCCGCCGCGAAACGTCTCGATCACCAGATACAGCTGCTCTGATTCCGCTGCTGGTGAGTCGGCCTCCATGCCAGCCTTCCCTTCTCTTGCCCCGCCGGATCGGCCCCGGCGGGGACCTCGTCGTGTGTTGGGCGGTGCGGGCGGCGGCGAGACGGGTGGCGACGTCGGCGCGGCCGACGGCGCCGACGCCCCAGACGCCGTTCTTCTCGCGCACCTCGATGCCGGTGCGCACGGCGCCTCCGCTCGAAACCGGGAAGAGGATGCGCTTAGAGGCGACGAGGAGCGTGGCAGGGTCCGTGGCGGCGGTGTAGGCCTGCAGGGCGTCTGCCTTACCAGCTTCCTCTTCGAACCCAGCACCTGTGCGTCGTCCTGTCTCCGTCAGCTCAACAACCCGCCGAACTGCGGCAACGAGTGCCAGAAGCGGCGAGGTTGGCGCCGCCTTCGAGCCGGCGCCAACTCTCGATCGATCGACCGGCCGGGAGCGTCGCCCCCGGCTGGCCATTCAGGAGCTAGTCCACGCACTCGGCGTCCAAGATGAAACCCCCTCCAGTCGCCTCGCAGGACGAGTCGTCGCAGTCGGCCGTTTCGCCCGAGCAGGTGACCAGCCAATCGCCGCAGATGAAGGAGCATTCCTCGTACGCGGCGGCGGAGAAGGTGGACTTCGTCGCGGCGTGGTGCCGGTGAACCTGTAGATGGCTGCTCGACTTGCCGGCCCCCAGATGGCTCGAGGGTTGGAGCGCGGTCGAAACCTGCGGCTCCCGGGAAGCCGGCTTCTCCTTGCTTTCCGCGGCGGCGGGCAGGGCGACGATCAAGGCGACGGCGGATGCCAGGGCGAACGCGGCGAGCTTGTTGTGGGTCATGACAACTCCTCTCCAATGAATGGATGGATGACCGATCGCCGCCTCTCCGAGAGCGGGAAAGCGGCTATTTCGCTGTCGTCGGCGGGCCCCGTGACAGGAGGAGAGTTTATCGATGCTTGAGCAGTTGCGCTTGCTTAAGTTTCTTGTTCTTGCTTCTTCGAGCCACCGGTTCAACGACCTCTTGGCTGCACCCGGAATTCGCTCGGTGTGCAGTGAAAATGCCGGCGGAAGGCGCGGCAGAAGGTTTCATAGCTCTCATAGCCGACTGCCTCAGCAATCCAGAAGGCCTCGGTCGGGACAGTGCACAGCAGATGGGCGGCGACGTGGAGCCGTAGCGTCTCGATGTAGTCGCGGAGAGTGACGCCAACTACCCGGTGGAACTGAGTGGTGAGATTGTGATTACGCACCCCACATCCCGAGCGGACGCCGGCGGCGTTCAGCCCGCGGTCGAAGAGATGGCTATGAATATAGGCCGCGGCGCGTGACACCTGCGCCGGATAGCGATGCCAGTCGGCACGTCTCGCTTCTTCAAGGCTCCGCAGATGCTCGCGCAACGGGGCGGCGAGCAACCGATCGTCGTGCGCCAACGTGCGCCACCCTTCTCAAATGGGAAGCTATTGCTGCAATCATGATTTCACGAAAGAGAAGAAGTGGAAAGGCAGGAGGCGAGAGGGAGGCGCGCGTGCGCCAGGAGTCCCCGAGTGTTCCCCGCGCGCGCAGCACCGGAGAGCCGCTTCGGGCTCTGACTGTAACTTTTATTCAACGGAAGATCGATGGTGCACCCTGAGGGAGTCGAACCCCCAACCTTCAGATCCGTAGTCTGACGCTCTATCCAATTGAGCTAAGGGTGCACGAGGTACTGCCACGTGCGGAAGGCGGATTCTACGGCACCGTTGGCTGGGGTTGCAACCGGCGGGGGAGCGGCGGCGGGGCCGGGAGGACGTCCGGCCACCAGCCTTTCGGGTCGTTCGTGGGCATCGGGCAGGCGGCGAGGATGCCGAGGTCGTGGAGCATGGGGTGGTCGTAGCGGAGGGGGAGGCGGAGGGGCTCGCGGCCTCCGCAGCGGTAGTAGGGGCTGCCGAAGGCCATGCCGAAGAGGACGAAGAGGGCGAGGCACGCGTAGGCGGCGACTCCGCGGGTCACCCAGCGGGCGTGGGCTCCCTCCTGCAGCGCTCCCAGCCAGAGCACCACCGGCAGCACCGCGACGTGGAAGAGGATCAACCCCTGCCAGTACATGATCGTCGTCGGCGAAAGGCCGAAGACGACGACCGCGGCGAGGAAGCTCCAAAGGAGGTAGCCGCCCAGCCAGTCGCGGCCGCTGGCGGCCGGCGCCAGCGGCTGGAGGACGCGGCCGCGATGACTGCGGCGGAGCCACAGCCAGGCGACCAGGGGCGCGAGCGCGGTCAGCGGGCCGAGGATCTCGGTCGCCACGAAGAGCGGCGGGCGGAGCCAGCGGTCGGCTGAGAGGCCGAGGGAGGTGGTGAAGTCGAAGGGGTCCATCTTCCCCGCCACGGTCAGCGAGACGTAGCGGAAGAGATAGAGGATGCCGCGCAGGATCGGGAAGACGAGCAGCAGGCCGCGGCCGAGGAAGCCGCGATTGCCGGTGGCGATCTGCGGGTGGTGGAGCGCCGCGATCGCCCAGGGGATGAGCGGCAGGCTGCCGATGGCACCTCCCGCCACCACCGCCCACCAGCGCAGCCGGATGTAGCGCCGCCAGAGGAGCAGCGCCGAGGCGACGACGAGGAGCAGGAAAGAGGCGTGGACCTCGAAGGCGAGGGCCAGGCAGGCGGCGTGGAGGAACGAGGCGGCGGCGGATGGGGCGGTGTCGGACGGAGCGGCGGCGGGCACGACGCCGGGGGTTTCGGAGGCGCCGGACCGCAGGCGGAGCGCGGTCGCCAGGTGGACGGCGCCGAACAGATAGAGGTAGTTGGGGTTCCACAGGTAACCGGAGAAGAACACCCGCCAGGGGTTGAGCCAGTAGAGGACGGCGAAGAGAAGGCGCTCGCGCGGCGCCAGGATCGGGCGCAGAGCGCGCTCGAGGACGAGGAACGCGAGGGCGTGGCAGAGAAGGATGAGGAGGCCGGGCGCCCGATAGTCGCGCCAGAGGATCATCGGCAGGCCGACGAGGAGGCTGGTGAGCCCTCCGGGCGTCACCCCGCCGGTCGACATCGGGTTGCCGTACGGGATCCACCGCCCCTCGGCCGCCAGCAGCCAGCCGCGCGCCAGGAGGTTCAGCTGATCGCCGCCGATCGTCTGGCGGCTCCAGAAGAGGACCGAGATCGCGAGACCGAGCCCGAAGACCGCCCACAGCGAGACGTTTGAGAAGCGATCGGAGACAGCCGGCGCGGCGGGCCGCGACGGGCCCGGGCGCAGCGGATCGGGAGGAGCGGCGGGGCGCTCGGGCATGCGGTTGGCGCTGCGGCGCTAGACCTCGATGGCGCAGCCCTCGGTCGCCGTCTGCGTCAGGTTGACGACCGAGCGGGCGGCCTTCGGCTGCAGGCGGATGAAGAGGCCGCCGTAGGTCTCCCCGAAGAGGAAGGGACCCCAGATCATGTCCTGCGGCGAGCAGCCGTAGTCGCCGCTCTGGTAGAGGTAGGGGAGCGACTCGACCCGCTCCTGCACGATCCAGTCGCCGCGGGCGAGCGCCGCGTCGACCATCTCCCGCCACTCCCGCTCGGCCGTGAAGTCGCCGATCGCCACCGCCTTGCCGCCGTAGGAGAGGCTCGCCTTGAGCACCAGCTCCTCGCGATGGGTGAGGAGGAGGTCGCGCATCGCCATCTCTTCGCCGTAGAAGTCGGCGCGGCCGGGGAGGACCTGGCGCGTCCAGGGGACGTGGCGGCGGATCGCCTCGCGGTCGGCGCCGTCGAAGGCGCCGGACTCGAGCCCCGCCGAGAGCAGCGCCATGTTGCGCTTGTCGCTCAGGATGCGGGTGACGGGGCCGTTGAAGAGGACCAGCTTGTTGGCCTTGAAGGCGCGGTAGACGTCGCGCGGGGTGACGTCGTTGAACTCGATCATGGCGTCGATGCGCGCGCCGGCTAGATAGATCGCACCATCGGCGGTCGCGAGCTCGTCGGGGTAGCACTCGCGGACGGAGCCTTCGAGGCCGCGCTCGCGGCAGAGCAGCGCGTACTCGGCGCGCAGGTAGGCCTGGAAGACGGCGGAGCCCATCGGCACGTCGGGGATGCGGACGATGGCGATGTGCAGGGCGCCGTCCGCGGCGAGGCCGGCGGCGAGCGCCTCGTCGACGACGTGGACGAAGAGCAGGCGGATGGTGTCGGTGTAGCCGACGGTGATCCCTTCGCTGCGCACGAACTCGGCCGTCGGCGGGATGGCGAGGTGTGCGGCGACCAGCGGCGCCGTCTCCCAGCCGCCGATCCGCGGGCTGAAGTTGACCTCCAGGCACTTGAAGCCATCGGCGGTGTCGATGAAGTCGCCGCGCGCGATTCCCGCCGGCAGGCCGTTCGGCGGCGAGAAATAGATCTCGGCGACGGCGGGCGAGGCGATGTCGTAGAACTTGGCGACCGCCGCCCAGTCGTTGCCGAAGATCCGCTCGGGGATCTTCTTGAGGGCGCCGCAGACGCCGCGGCTGGCGGCGTGCAGCTCGTCACGCTTGGGCCGGCCGAGAAACGTCGGCCAGGATTGCAGCGCGTACTCGAAGAGGTCGGCGCGGAGGGGGTCGAAGGTCCTGCGGTCGAGGAAGCGGGGATCGTCCTTCGCCACCTCGCGGAACCGCAGGTCTTCGCGCGACACCCCGAGGTGGGTGGCGCGCAGCTCCTTGGACCAGCTCTCGGGCTCCGGCATCGGACGGCGGTCGGGGGCGGTCGGGCGCTGTCGGGGATCACCCCCCCGGCGCCGCATCATACCCGTCCGGCCGCGGGAGGGTACTGCCTCAGCTTGGCTCCGAGGACGGTCGCCCGGAAGGGCGTGCTGGGCGGGTGGGGCCGAGGGCGGCCGCCCGCAGGAGACCAAGCTGAGGCAGTACCCCGCCGGCGGCGCTGGAAGGCCGCGGGCGCTGCTGCTACGATCGCCGGCTGCGGCGCACGACGCCGATCCAGCCGCCCCCTGCGACCCGAGCTCCCAGCGCATGCCGACGAACGAGACGGAGCCGACCGCTCCCCCCGCCATCCAGCCGCCGAGCCCGCCGAGCCCGCCGGACACTCCGCTCGACACCTGGCCGCGCTGGGCGATCGCCGCGCTCCTCGTCTGGGCGCTCGTCCTCTTCGCCAGCGGCATGAGCTGGGGGATGCCCTCGTGGGTCGGCTGGGCGGGCGACGAGCTCCACCCCACCTCGT
Source organism: uncultured Acidobacteriota bacterium (assembly GCA_963755825.1). Classification (GTDB taxonomy): domain Bacteria; phylum Acidobacteriota; class Thermoanaerobaculia; order Multivoradales; family UBA5704; genus DATBQN01. The sequence continues at coordinate 2,140,661 of CAVWLA010000003.1, forward strand.
GGGCCAAGGCGATCTCGCCGGAGACGCCCAACGGCTGGCACGCCCGCTACCCGCCGCTCCACTTCGCGCTGCTGACTGCCCTCTCCTGGCCCTACCGCGCCACGGTCGAGCACGGGCCGGCGCCGGTCGACCAGCCGGCGCTCATCGTCCACCTGACCTACTTCGGGCGGGTCGTGAGCCTCGTCATGGCGCTCGCCGCGGTCTACTTCCTCTACCTCACCGGCTGCGCCATCTATGGCCGCCGGCGGGCCTTCTTCGCCGCCTTCACCGCGGTCTCGGTGGCGCCCTTCGTCTACTACGCGAAGATGGCGAACCTCGACTCGCCCTACGTCTGCTGGTTCGCGCTCTCGCTCCTCTTCTTCGTCCACGTCCTGCAGCGCAACCGGATGCGCGACTACGTCTTCTTCGCCGTCGCCGCGGCGGCGGCGGTGTGCACCAAGGATCAGGCCTACGGCCTCTACACGCTGCTGCCGCTCCCCATCGTCTACAACCTCTACCGCCGCGAGCACCGCGAGCGCGGGGTCGTCCTCGGCCTCCTCCGCGCCGTCGTCGACCGCCGCATGCTCGCCGCCGCCGGCGCCGCGGCAGCCGCCTTCGTGCTCTTCCAGGACATCCCCTTCGACCCCCACCGCTTCACCATCCACATCCAGCTCCTGCTCGGGCCGATGAGCCAGGGCTACACGGACTTCCCGCGCACCGCCGCCGGCCACGCGGCGCTCCTCTGGCTGTTCCTGAAGCAGATCGCCTTCGCTCTCAACGACGCGCTGACTCTCGCCTGCGTGCTGGGGCTCGGGCTCGCCATCTATCGCCTGACGCCGCGCGGGCGGGCCCGGATGGAGAGCTGGGCGGCGACGCCGCCGGAGGCTGCTGAGGAAAGGGAGATCGCCTTTCTCCTCCTCTCGATCTTCGTCTCGGTGATCTCCTACTACGTCACCTTCCTGAACCTCATCCTCTTCACCTTCGACCGCTACGTGCTGCCGATCGCCCTCATCCTCGCCCTCTTCGGCGGCTACTTCCTGGGCGAGCTGGTACGCCCCGCGGCGCGCACGAGGGCGGCGCGGGCGCTGCGCTGGGCGGCCGTCGCGGCGATCGCCGTCTACAGCATCCTGTATGCCTCGTCGATCGACTTCCGGCTCTTCGCCGACACCCGCTACGGAGTCGAGGACTACGTCGCGAGCCACGCCCGGCGGCCGGACTCGGTGGTCGCCGTCGGCCGCCGCAAGCACATCCCGCGCTTCCGCTGGATCGAGTGGCCGCGCGCCATCCGCTCGCACGGGCGGGTGTTCGAGAACCTCGAGGCGGAGTACGTGGCGGTCAACGTCACCGATTTCCGGCACGAGAACGAGGAGGAGATCTACAACAAGCTGGCGAGCGGCGAGCTCGGCTACCGGCTGGTCTTCCGCCGCCAGTCGGAGCCCTTCCTCGACATCCTGTCGCGCGACGACGTCGACTCCAGCCAGCGCTTCGTCGATCCTGAGATCGCCCTCTTCGAGCGCCTCGCCGACGCCCCGGCGCACGCGACGCCGCTGCCGAACGGCGCCAGCGTGCCGAGCCGGCCCGCCGCCGGCCTCGCGCCGTCGACCGAACCGCCGGGCTGAGCTAGCGGTCGGCGAAGAGGCCGGCGATGGTCCGCTGGATCGCCTCGGCCGCGGCGCGCGGATCGGCGGCGTTCTTGATCGGCCGGCCGACGACGATGTGGTCGGCGCCGCTGGCGAACGCCTCCTCGACCGTCACCACCCGCTTCTGATCGTCCGGCGGCCGGTCGCCGGCGGGCCGGATCCCCGGCGCCACGACGATCGGCCCGGCGCCCAGCTCGGCGCGCAGGGCGCCCACCTCGAGGCCCGAGGCGATCAGCCCGTCGCAGCCGGCGGCGACCGCCCGCGCGGCGCGCGAGAGCACCAGCCGGCGGATGTCGACCGGCGTGCCGAGGTCGCGGCGCATGGCCTCCACGTCGAGGCTGGTGAGGACGGTGACGGCGAGGATCTTGAGGCTCCCCTTGACGCTCGCCGCCGCGGCGAGGACGGCGTCGTCCTGGGCGTGGACGGTCAGGTACTCGACCGGCCGCGCGGCGAGCGCGCGGACGGCGCCGCGCACCGTCTCCGGCACGTCGAAGAGCTTGAGATCCGCGAACACCTTCTTGCCGCGCTCGACCAGCCAGTCGAGCAGCTCGAAGTAGCCGCCCGAGAGGCAGAGCTCGAGGCCCAGCTTGTAGAAGACGACCGCGTCGCCGAGCTCTTCGACCAGCCGCCGCGCCGGCTCGGGGCCGGCGACGTCGAGGGCGAAGATCAGGCGTTCGGCGGGGGGGATGGGCTTGGCCGAAAGGAAACCAAGAGCGTCTGTCATTGCAGGAGGCAAGGATAACACGCAGAATCCGCCCCATGCTCGAGCGGCTCTTCCATGTCCGCGCGCTGGGCTCGACGCCCGGCCGCGAGGTGCTGGGCGGCGTCACCACCTTCCTCACCATGGCCTACATCCTGGCTGTCAACCCGGTCTTCCTGCACGCAGCCGGCATGCCGCTCGACGGCGCCATCGCGGCGACCGCGGTCGCCGCCGCGCTCGCCACGCTGCTCATGGCTCTCCTCGCCAACTACCCCATCGCGCTCGCCCCCGGCATGGGCTTGAACGCCTTCTTCGCCTACACCATATGCCTCGGCGCCAAGGTGCCCTGGCAGACGGCGCTCGGCCTGGTCTTCTGGAGCGGCGTGCTCTTCGTGCTGCTGACGGTGACCGGCGCCCGCGCCGTCATCGTGCGCGCCGTGCCGCGCGTGCTGACGCTCGCCGGCGCCGTCGGCATCGGCCTCTTCATCGCCTTCATCGGCCTGCAGCAGGGCGGCCTGGTGCGCGCCGACCCCAACACCCTGGTGACCCTCGGCGACCTCTCGACGCCGGCCGCCCGGCTCACCCTCTTCGGCCTCGCGCTCACCCTCGCCCTCGCCGCGGCGGGCATCTCGACGGCGATCTTCTGGGGGCTCCTCGGCACCGTCGCCGCCGGGCTCGCGACCGGCGTCGTGGCACGGCCGGCGGCGATCGTCGCGCTGCCTCACCTGGCGCTCCCCGGCCTCTCGATCGACCTCTGGGGGGCGCTCCAGCTGCGCTACCTGCCGCTCATCCTCGTCATGCTCTTCTTCGCCCTCTTCGACACCCTGGGGACGCTCATGGCGATCGCCCACCAGGCGGGGCTGATGAAGCCGGAGGCCGCAGGCGAGGACGGCGCCGCCGGCCTGCCCCGGCTCGGCCGCGCGCTCGCCGCCGACGCCGTGGGGATGGTCGGCGGGGCGCTCGCCGGCACCTCGGCGGTGACCTCCTACATCGAGAGCGGCGCCGGCGTCGCGGCGGGAGCGCGCACCGGCCTCGCGAGCGTCGCGACCGGCCTCCTCCTCGGCGCCTCGCTCTTCTTCGCGCCGCTCGTCGCCATGCTCGGCAAGGCGGCGGGCCCGGGCCTCAACCCGGTGACCGCGCCGGCCCTCGTCTTCGTCGGCACCCTCATGGTCCGCGCCGTGCGCGAGATCGCCTGGGACGACTTCAGCGAGGCGGCGCCCGCCTTCCTCACCGCGCTCCTCATGCCGCTCACCTTCAACATCACCCACGGCCTCGCCGCGGGGATCGTCGTCTACCCGCTCGCCAAGCTCGCCGCCGGCCGCTGGCGCCAGGTGCACCCGCTGATCGCGGTGCTCGCCCTGCTCGTCGTGCTGCGCTACGCGCTCCTGCCGATCTGAGCGCCGGCCTCAGCGCGCGTTCAGCGCACCTTCGGGGCCAGGATGGCCGCCAGGAGGTCGGGGCGGGCGGGGTCGCGGACGAGGTGGGGGTTGCGCTCGCCGTCGTGGTAGGTCACGCGCAGGGTCTTGAGCACGTCGACCTGCTGCACGGTGAGCTCGATCGCGGCGGTCGACTTGGCGGCGGCACGGATGGCCTCGGGGAGGAGGTCCGCGGTCCAGGCGCGGCCGTCGACCGCCACCAGCTTCATCCCCGGCCCGAGGCCGGCCTCCCACGCGGGCGAGCCGACGACGATGTCGTCGACGGTGCCGTCGTCCTTCACCCAGACGCCGAGCGAGAAGCTGAGGTCGAGGAGCTTCGAGCTCCTCGCGCGCGCCGTCAGGTAGACGTTCGGCTGGTCGGTGTAGACGAGCTTCCAGCCCGCCGCCGCGAAGCCGCCGAGCGGCGCCCGCGGCGCCACCGCCTCGACCCGCTCGGCGAAGAAGCCGCGCCAGTCGTAGGGGGCGATGCGGCCGAGGGCGGCGTAGAGGTCGTCGGCGCTGTAGGGGACGACCGCCGGCGCCGAGCCGGCGCCTGGCCCGCTCCCTGGACCGCTGCCGGGTCCGCTGCCTGGACCAAAAAACGCGCGGCAGAAGTCGTCGAGCGACCTGCCGCCGACGGAGAGGGCGCGGAGCGTGGTGTCGGCCTCGAGCCAGATGAGGAGCGACTCGTCGTAGTAGTCGAGCGCGCGGCGGTAGGCGGTCCAGGCGGAGGGCGCGCCGCCCAGCACCTGCACCGAGGCGGCGGTGTCGGCGAGCGGGCGCCAGCGGCGGCCGGGGCGGTTGTGATCCTGGTTGGCGGCGACGAAGGCGGCGTAGTCGCGGGTCTCCTCGACGCTGCGGATGCCGCTCCGCGTGGTGAGCACGAAGTCGCCTAAATAGCGGGTGAGCCCCTCGTAGACCCACAGCAGTTCGGTCGCCAGCGGCTGCTGCGGATCGCGCGTCGCCAGGCCCTCGGGCCGCCGGTACTTGCCGTTCCAGGAGTGGACGTACTCGTGCGGCAGGAGCGACCCCCAGCGCAGGGCGAGATCGGCGTCGGTGAACATGCCGAGCTTGCCGCGGTCGTCGCTCGATTCGTGGTGCTCGAGGCCGTTCTGGTCGAGGGTGTCGCCGAGCGCCAGCAGCCAGTGGTAGGCGCGGTAGTGGCGGGCGCCGAAGAGGGCGTAGGCCTCCGCGGGGAGGCGCTGATAGGCGGCGATTCTCGCCGGGGAGAGCTCGAGCGCGGCGCGCCGGTCGGCGGCGATCGAGAGGCGGGCCGGCGCTTCGGGCGGCCCGAGCTCCAGGGTGCGGAAGATCTCGCCGGCCAAGACCGGCGAGTCGATCAGGGTGTAGAGGCTGACCGGCGCGAAGGCGACGGCGCCATCTCTCCGCTCGGCGATCGGCAGCGCCGTGTCGAGCTGCCAGCCGGCCGGCAGGCGGAGCGAGGCGCGCACCGGGATGTCCGCCGCGGCGGCGCCCAGCGGGTAGACGAGGAGATCGTGCCAGTCGGCGATCAGCAGGTGCGGCGTGGCGTTCGGCGTCTCGCCGTAGTTGCTGCCGAAGACCTCGGGGGGCGACAGGTAGTCGAGCGCCACCTCGACCGCAGAGGCGCCCGGCGGCACCTCGACGCGGACGAGGAACATGTCGAGCGGATCGCGCCGCCAGGGGAGCGCCCTGCCGCCCGCCGAGACGGTGAAGCCGGCCACCTGCATCACCGGGCCGGACGGCGCGTGCTCGCCCTGCACCCACTTCGGATAGGCGAGGACGAGCGGGCCGGCGGCGGCCGGGATCACCAGATGCGAGTGAAAGACGCCGCGCGGCGCATCGGTGGCGTCGACCGCGAGCTCGATCGCGCCGCCGGCGCCGGCGGCGGCGAGCCGGGCGGAGACGAACGCGGCGCAGAGCAGGGCGACGAGCAGCGCCGGGCGACGAGCGAGGCGCGGCAGGGCCCGCGGGCGGGCATTGGGGCTCGACATCGAGGTCTCCTCTCTAGTCCAGCAACCTGTAGCGGATCTCCGCGGGCCGTGCCGCGCTCGCCGCGGCGCGGCGCTACTTCCCTCCGTGCTCCGGCGCCGCCGCGGCGTAGAACGCCGCGAGGTCGGCCTTGAGGCGCGCCAGCGACGGCTCGTGCATGTACATCATGTGCCCAGCCGGGTACTCGTGGAAGGTGAGGTTCTCGCGCAGCGCCGGGGTGAGGCCGAGGTGATTGATGATGTAGCGCGAGGAGAGCGCCGTCGTCACCATGTCGAACTGGCCGGCGGCGACGAAGACCTTGAGCCGGGGGTTCTCGATCATGGCGACGCGCAGGTTGCCGGCGGTGTTCAAGTAGCCGGCGGTGTCGTGGCCGTTGTCCCAGGCGTTGCCGGTGGGCTGCGAGAGCAGCTCGTAGCTGAGGTCCGAGTGGAACTTCAGGTCGTCGTTGAGATAGCGGTTGACCACCGCCGAGAAGACGCCGGCGACCTGGTAGCTGGGGTCGACCGTGGCGTAGAGGTACTCCGGCGCGAAGCTCGCCGGCGCCAGGCCGTTGGGCGCCGCGACGTAGCGCGAGTCGAGCACGCCGATCGCCTTCTTCTCCTTCTCGAGCAGCTTGTAGGAGTAGAGGAAGGGGTTGATCCGCAGGTCGTTGAAGTCGATCTCGTAGGCCGAGAGGCCGGTGTAGCGCGACAGGCCGGCGATGATCTCCTGCCTCTTCGCCTCCGGCAGCGAGTCGCCGCGGAAGAGCGCGTCGGTGTACGGCCCGAGGGCGAACTCCTCCGCCTCGCGCTCGGTGCGCGCGAAGTCGGCCTGCAGCTCGGGCGCCAGCTTCTTGTGGTACCAGGCGGCGGCGGCGAAGGCCGGCAGGTGGAGCGGATAGGGGAGATCGTTGCCCTCGTCGTGCGAGAAGACCGCGGTGTTGAGCGCCAGCGAGATCAGCGTCACGCCGGCGAGGTTCATGCTGAAGCGGCGCTGCAGGTAATCGGCGAGGGCGGCGGCGCGGATGGTGCCGTAGCTCTCGCCGATCAAGAAGAGCGGCGAGCCCCAGCGCTGCTGGCGGGCGAGGAAGAGGCGGATCAGCTCGCCCACCGACTGGACGTCGGCGTGGACCTCGTGGAACGGCTTCTCCTCCTGCCCCGGCAGGGCGCGGCTGAAGCCGGTCGAGACGGGGTCGATGAAGACGAGATCGCTGACGTCCAAGAGCGAGTTGGGGTTGGCGACCGCCGCCCAGGGCGGCGGGCCGGGGATGCCGTCGGCGTCGACCGGCACCCGCATGGGACCGAAGGCGCCCATGTTGAGCCACGCCGAGCCCGACCCCGGACCGCCGTTGAAGAGGAAGGTGAGCGGCCGATCGCGCACGGCGGACGCGCCCTCCGCCAGATACGCGACGTAGAACATCTTCGCCTTCGGCGGCTTGCCCTCGTCGCCGATCAGCATCTCGCCGGCGAGCGCGCGGTAGCGGATGGTGTGGCCGCCGATCGTCGCCGTGTGATGAGTCTCGCTCAGAGTCTCGGTGGGCTTGGGCGCGTCCGGCGGCGGATCCGCCGCCGCGGCGGCGCGGGCGAGCGGTAGAGAGAGCGCGAAAAAAGTCAAAAGAACGGCCGAGCGCCGGACGGAAACGGGCATGAGTCCTCCTCCTCGGAAAGCGATGGGCGGCTATTCTACGGTGCCGCGAGGAGAAATTTTTGGCAGTGCCGGGATGGCGCCGGCTCAGGCCCGCGCCGCGAGGCGGGGCGCCGCCGGCGCCAGGCGGCGCTCGCCGATCTGCTGGCGCCACATCGCGTAGTAGAGGCCCTTCTGCGCCAGCAGCTCCTCGTGGCGGCCCGCTTCGGCCATGCGGCCGTGCTCGAGGACGTGGATGCGGTCGGCGTGGAGGACCGTCGACAGGCGGTGCGCGATGAGGATGGTGATCAGCTCCTGGCTCGACGCCACGTCGCGGATGGTGGCGGTGATCTCCTCCTCGGTCAGCGAATCGAGCGACGAGGTGGCCTCGTCGAAGACCAGCAGGCGCGGCCGGCGGAGCAGCGCCCGCGCGATCGACAGCCGCTGCTTCTCGCCGCCGGAAACCTTGACGCCGCCCTCGCCGATGACGGTGTCGAGCCCCTGTTCGGCGCGCGCCAGGAGGCTGTCGCAGGCGGCCTTCTTCAGTACTTCGAGGCAGTCGGCGTCGCTCGCCGTGGGGTTGACGAAGAGCAGGTTCTCGCGGATCGAGCCGGAGAAGAGCTGGGTGTCCTGGGTGACGAAGCCGATCTGCGCGCGGAGCTCGTCCAAGTCGATCGCGTCGCCCCGCTTGCCGTTGTAGGTGACGCTGCCGATCTGTGGCATGTAGAGGCCTACCAGGAGCTTGACGAGCGTCGTCTTCCCCGAGCCCGAGGGGCCGACGAAGGCGATCGTCTCGCCGCGGCCGACGGTGAAGGAGACGTCGTGGAGGGCCGGCGCGCTGGCCGTCTGATGGGTGAAGCCGACGCCGGCGAACTCGACGTCGGCGAGCTCGCCGAGCGCCAGAGGGCGGAGCGGCCGCGGCTCAACGGGGAGCGCCAGGATCTCCTGGAAGCTGTCGAGCGACGCCTCGGTCTCGCGGTAGCTGTTGATCACCGTCCCCAGGTCCTGCAGCGGCCCGAAGATGAAGAACGAGTAGATGAAGAGCGAGAAGAACTGGCCGACGGTGATGCGCTGGGTGTAGATCAGGTAGAGCATGAGGAAGAGGATCGAGGTGCGCAGCGCGTTGACCGCCGTCCCCTGGATGAAGCTCAGCAGGCGCAGCGAGCGCACCTTGCGGAGCTCCAGGCGGAGGATCTTCGCGGTGACCGCGTTCAGCCGCCCGATCTCCTGCCGCGCCAGGCCGAGGCTCTTCACCAGCTCGATGTTGCGCAGCGACTCGGTGGTCGCCCCGGCGAGCGCCGTGGTCTCGGCGACGATCACCTTCTGGATGCGCTTGATGCGCTGCGAGAGGACCGAGCTCAGGACGCCCAGGACGGGCACGGTGAGCAGGAAGACCGGGGCGATGATCCAGTGCACGGTGAAGGCGTAGACCATGACGAAGACGACACCGACGAGCGTCGTGAAGAGGGTGTTGACGGCGGCGCCCATCAGCTTCTCGACGTCGTTTCTCACCTTCTGCAGCTTGCCCAGGGTCTCGCCGCTCCGCTGGTCCTCGAAGAGGGCGTAGGGGAGCTCGAGCGAGTGGCGGACGCCGTCCGAGTAGAGCTCGGCGCCCAGCCGCTGGGTGACGACGTTGACGAAATAGTCCTGGAAGTTCTTCGCCAGCCGCGAGACGAAGGCGACCCCCACGGCGGCGGCGAGGAGCAGGCTGACGCCGCGGAAGAACTGGCCGGTGGTGTACTCGCGGTAGCGGGTGGCGTAGGTGTCGATGACGTGGCGGAAGATCAGCGGATCGAGGAGCGAGAAGATCTGGTTGACCGCCGCCAGCAGGAGGGCGAGGAGCACCAGGCCGCGGTAGCGGCGGAGGTACGTATAGAGGAGACGCATCCCCCTATGGTAGCCGAGGCGGCCGCCGGCCGCCGGTTTGCGCGCAATTGATCGTTTTGCGGACAACTGGACTGCTGGATCGATGCACATTGACACAGCGTGCCGCCTGCCGCATAGTTCCGCGCGTTTGCTGGAGAGCTGAACGCAGGCCGGGCGCCGTCGAGGACGGGCACCGGCGCCCGCCGTCGGCGGCATGCGGAGGGGAGAGCGCGCGATGAGCGGCCATTCGAAGCAGCTGCCGCGGCGGCTGACCGGCCTCGTCCTGCCGGGCGGCTGGCGCGTGCTGGCGCCTCTCGCGCTGCGCGCCGCGGCTCCCGGCGGCATCTCCTGGCAGGGCTACCTGGTCGAGTCGGCGGACGGCGTGCGCGCCTTCCTCAAGGCGCTCGACTACGCGGCCGCCGCCCCCGGCCAGCCGCTCACGCCGGGCGCCCTGCGGGTGATGACGAGCGCCTACCGCTTCGAGCGCGACCTCCTCCTCCAGTGCAGCGAGCGCGGCCTCTCGCGGGTGGTGACGGCGCTGGGGAGCGGCGACGTGCGCTTCGCCGACGGGCCGCCGCCCAACCTCGTCGAGTACCTCATCTTCGAGCTCGCCGACGGCGACCTCGCGCGCATGGCCGATCTGGGCGAGCGCTTCGACCTCGCCTGGGCGCTGCGCGCCCTGGCGCATCTGGCGACCGGCCTGCGGCAGCTCCATGCCCTCGGCATCGCGCACCAGGATCTGAAGCCCGAGAACGTGCTGCTCTTCGGCGGCGGCCTGAAGCTCGGCGACCTCGGCCGCGCCACCCGCCGCGGCGGCGGCCCGCTCGACGACCTGGAGATCGCCGGCGACGTCGGCTACGCGCCGCCGGAGCTCCTCTACGGCCGCCCGGACCCCGACTGGGATCACCGCCGGCTCGGCTGCGACGCCTACCTCCTCGGCAGCATGGCGGTCTACTTCGTCACCGGCAGCCCGATGACGGCGCTGTGGACGGCCGAGCTCGAGCTGCGCCACCGCTGGCAGATCTGGCAGGGCCCCTTCGACGAGGTGATGCCGCATCTCCGGCCGGCCTTCGAGCGCGCCGTCATCGACTTCGCGGCGAAGCTGCCGGCGCCCTTCGCGGAGCCCCTGGAGACCATCGTCCGCCAGCTCTGCGAGCCCGATCCGCGCCGCCGCGGCCACCCCCGCGACCGCCTCGCCCCCTTCGGCAGCCCCTTCGACCTCGCCCGCTACGCGGCGGAGCTCGACCTCCTCGCCGAGCGCGCCGAGGCCGACCTCCGCGCCCGCTGACGACGGCCGCGCCGTCCGCCCGAGCGGGCGCTCGGCCCGCATGCGGTAGAATCACCGGTCCGATGAAGCCCCGCGGGTACGACTGGTCTCCCTTCCTCGCCGACGAGCGTCCGGTGGCGGTGTTTCCGCGCCACGGCGCCCACCGCCTGGCGCTCGCCTACGCGAACAGCTATCACGTGGCGATGTCCTCCCTCGGCTACCAGCGTGTCTACGAGCTCGTGCACGCGCGGCCGGGCTGGACCTGCGAGCGCTTCTTCGACGACGGCGCCGGCGTACCGCTGTCGGTCGAGGCCGGCCGGCCGCTCGGCGAGCACGCCTGCGTCGCCTTCTCGGTGTCGTTCGAGGAGGACTACCTGAACCTCCTGCGCATGCTCGCCCGCGCCGGCATCCCGGTGCGCCGCCGCGACCGCGGGCGGTGGGACCCGCTGGTCGTCCTCGGCGGCTCCTGCGCCTCGATCAACCCGCTGCCGATGGCGGAGTTCGTCGACGTCTTCGCGCTCGGCGCGGCGGAGAACAACCTCGCCGCACTGCTCGGCGCGCTCGAGGAGGAAGGCGGCCGCGAGGCGCTCATCGCCCGCCTCGCCGCGGAGCCCGGCTTCTACGTGCCGGAGCATCACCATCCCGAGGAGGACGGCGATCTCGGCAAGCTGCGCAAGCTCGAGCTCACCGCCGAGCAGATGCTCGAGCCCGGCAACCTGCCGACCACCTCGATCGTTACCCCGCGGACGGAGTTCGCCAACAAGTTCTTGATCGAGATGTCGCGCGGCTGCCCGGAGAAGTGCCGCTACTGCTGGGCGACCTTCGGCATGGGGCGCTTCCGCTGGCACCCCACGGAGGCGATCCTCGCCTCGCTCGACCGCGCCCGCTCCGTGACCGACCAGCTCGGCTTCGTCGCCACCGCCGTCGGCGACCATCCGGACATCGAGCCCATCCTCCGCGCCGCCAACGAGCTCGGCTTCCGCACCTCGGTCTCCTCGATCCGCATCCCGGCGGTGACTGAGCCGGTGCTCGCCGCGCTGCACGCCTCCGGCGACCGCTCGATCACCCTCGCCCCGGAGACCGGCACCGACGAGCTGCGCCGCAAGATGGGGAAGCCGGTGACCAACGCCGTGCTGCTCGAGAAGATCCGCCTCATCTTCGCCGCCGGCTTCACCCAGCTCAAGCTCTACTTCCTGATCGGCCTGCCGGAGGAGACGATGGCGGACGTCGACGGCATCATCGGCCTCGCCGCCGAGGCCCGCGCGGTGATGCTCGCGGCGGCGCAGAAGAGCGGCATCATCGGCAGCATCCACCTCGGCGTCAACATCCTGGTGCCGAAGCCCTACACCCCCTGGCAGCGCCAGCCGATGGACGCCGAGCGCAGCCTGCGCGAGAAGATCGAGCGCCTGAAGCGCGGCGTCGCCAAGATGCCCAACATCTCGATGGGATCGCTCTCCATTCGTCAGGCGCACTGGCAGACCTACCTCTCGAAAGCCGGCAGCGACGCCGCCGACGCCATCGAGGCCGCCGCGGCAGGCGCCCCCCTCGCCGCCGTCCTCCGCCAGTTCGAAGCCCGCATCCGCCCCGAGGTCTTCGCCCCCATCGAGGGCGACCTGCGCTGGCAGTTCCTCCGCACGTAGCGCGGGCGGACGACAGGCACGCCCCGTCCCGGCGGCCGGAGCGAGGAAAAATCGAAAATTTCCGAGAAATAACGTCCGCAGCGATGGAAACTTTGAAAGTTTCTTCGCTGCGGCGGCCGCGAGCGAGGAAACTCGCGAAATTTCTCTCGCTGAAGCGTCGATCGAGAGGAAAAATCGAAAATTTCTTCTCTACAGCCGCCGCAGAAGGGGAAACTCTGCAGATTTCCTCGCTGCAGACGCTGCAGAGGAGGAAGCTCCGAAGATTCCTTCGCTCTCGCCGCGGAAACCCCCTGCCGCCTCAGCGCGGCGGCGGGTTCGACATCGAGCGGTCGATCGACCAGCGGCCGCTGCCGGTGACGAGGAGCGCGGCGACGATGCCGAGCACCAGCAGGTGGTACTCGAAGCCCTCGCCCTTGTGATTCCCCATCCAGTTCATGAAGAAGCCGTTCGAGATGTGGACGGTGGCGACCGCGCCGACCATGACGATGCCGATGCCGAGCGCGGCGAGGCGGCCGAGGAAGCCGAGCAGGAGGGCGAGGGCGCCGAAGAACTCGATGAGGATGACGAGGAAGACGATCGCCGCCGGCAGCCCCATCTTGGTCATCCCCGCCATGGTGCCGGCGAAGCCGCCGCCGCCGAACCAGCCGAGCATCTTCTGCGCGCCGTGGGGGAAGAACACGATCCCCAGCGTCAGCCGCAGGATGAAACCGACCACGCTGTCATCCGTCCGCATCCATTTCGCCAGCATCGAAGCCTCCAGAGCGGCCGCGGCGACCGGTGCGGCCGGCGGTCGCCGGCGACCCTCCGCGCCCTGGCGGCGATTGTAGACCGCGAGCCGGCGCCTCAGCCGGCCGGCGCCAGCACCCAGAGCTTCTCGGGCGCCAGACGGACGCGGAGCGGCAGCGGCTCCGGGCAGAGGTCGCCGTCCACCTGGGCGAGGGCGCCGGGCGGGCCGGCGAGATCGACCTCGTCGACGGCGAGCGTCGCGACGTCGGCGCGGCGCAGGTGGGCGCCGCGGAGGAGATCCCAGGCGAAGGCCGCGGTCGCGGCGCGGCGGCCGCGGAAGGCGAGGAGGTCGAGGCGGCCATCGTCCGGCCGCGCCGCGGGGAGGAGCCGGAAAGCGCCGCCGTAGAGCCCGATGTTGGCGACGACGGCGAAGGTCGCGGCGAGCGCGCGGCCGTCGGCGGTGACGGTGAGCTCAGGGTACCCGTAGCGCCACCAGGCGCCGAGGGTCTGCGCGGCGATGGCGGCGCGGCCGAAGCGCGCCTTGCGGCGGTCGTCGAGACCGGCGAGCACGGCGCCGTCGAGGCCGGCGGAGACCATCATCAGAAAGGGCGTCGTGCCGGCGACGCCGACGTCGATCGGCCGCGGCGCCAGGCCGGCGAGCGCCGTTGCCGCCGCCAGCGGCACCTGCGGCAGGCCGAGGGCGCGGGCGAGGAGGTTGACGGTGCCGCCCGGCAGGATGCCGAGCGCGGTCGGCGTGCCGATGAGGCCGGCGGCCACCTCGCGCACGGTGCCGTCGCCGCCGAAGGCGAGCACCGCCGCGAGGTCGCCGCGGGCGGCGAGCTGGCGCACCATGCCGGTCGCCGCGCCGCCGGGCCCCGGCGAGGGCGTCGGCTCGGCCGCCCAGCCGGCGGCGGCGAGCGCCGCGCAGAGGTCGCCGAGCATGCCCGGCTGCCGGCGGCGGCCGGCGGCCGGGTTGAAGAGGAGCGCGGCGCGCCGCGGCGCGGGAGCGGTCATCGCGGGCGGCCTGCTGCAGAGCCGGGCGAGGTCGCCCGCGCCGCGCGCCGCCGGCATCGCGTCGGCATGCCGGCGGGCTTCCTTAGAAGAGCGTTCCGGCGGCGCCCGGACGCAGCGGGTAGCCGAGGTGCTCGTAGGCGCGGCGGGTGGCGACCCGGCCGCGCGGCGTGCGCTGGAGGAAACCCTCCTGGATGAGAAACGGCTCGTAGAAGTCCTCCAGCGTGCCGCGGTCCTCGCCGACCGCGGCGGCGAGCGCCCGGATGCCGGCCGGCCCGCCGGCGTAGTGCTCGATGAGGGTGCCGAGGATCTTGCGGTCGAGCTCCTCGAAGCCGTGCTCGTCGACCTCGAGGAGCGCCAAGGCCCGGCGCGCCATCTCGAGGTCGACGGTCCGCGCCCGCTCCACCTGCGCGAAGTCGCGCACGCGGCGGAGCAGGCGGTTGGCGACGCGCGGCGTGCCGCGGCTGCGGCGGGCGATCTCCGCCGCGCCGCCGCCGTCGATCGCCACGTTCAGGATTCGCGCCGAGCGCGCGATGATCTGCGCCAGCTCCTCGGGGCGATAGAAGTCGAGGCGATGGACGATGCCGAAGCGCGAGCGCAGCGGCGACGACAGCAGACCGGCGCGGGTGGTGGCGCCGATCAGCGTGAAGCGCGGCAGGTCGATCTTCACCGTCCGCGCGGCGGGGCCCTGGCCGATGACCAGGTCGAGCCGGAAATCCTCCAGCGCCGGATAGAGGATCTCCTCGACGGTCGGCCCGAGGCGATGGATCTCGTCGATGAAGAGCACCTCGCCGGGCTCGAGGTTGGTGAGAATCGCCGCCAGGTCGCCAGCGCGCTCGAGCACCGGCCCCGAGGTGATGCGCAGCGGCGCCGACATCTCGCCGGCGACGATGTGGGCGAGGGTCGTCTTGCCGAGCCCGGGCGGACCGAAGAGGAGGACGTGATCGAGCGACTCGCCGCGCTCGCGCGCGGCGCGGATGAAGACGCGCAGGTTGTCGAGGATCTTCGACTGGCCGACGTAGTCGTCGAGCCGCCGCGGGCGCAGCGACGCCTCGATCCCCAGATCCTCCGGATCCGGAGCCCCGGAGAGCAGGCTCTCGTCGACCAGCATCAGGGCATTCTAGCCCGCATCGTTTGATGCCATCGTCGCCGCCATCCCGACGCGACCGCGGGCCATCGAGCTCCGGCGCCGCCGTCGCCGGCGGCCGAAAGGGCCGCCGGGTTTGACCGCCGGGCCGAAGAGGGCTAGCCTCCGCAGCCAGAAACAGCGCGCTTTCTATTCGTTCTCACCCCGCCTCACGGCCGCTCGACCGTGCCAGAGGCGGACCGCCGGGGGGCCGTCGCATGCAGCACGGGTCATCATCGCTACTCCTCGTTCTCGGCCTCTCGATGGCGGCGTGGACGCCGGCGCAGGCCGTCGTCGCCGGCACCTCGACGGCGCAGAGCCCGCAGGCCTCGTTCGCCACCTCCGGCGCCAAGCAGGTGACCCTCAAGTCGTGCAACGCCGCCGGCTGCACCACCGTCGTCAAGACGGTCATGGTCCTCAACCCCATGCCGGTCATCGACCAGGCGGCGGTCGGCGGCACGTCGTTCGTCTCCGGCCAGCTCGTCAAGCTGACCAGCGCCGCCCACGGCCGGCCGCCGCTCTCCTACAAATGGAAGGTCATCTCGGCGGACCAGGAGATCGACATCGCCGGCAACGCCACCTGGTGGGACACCTCGGCCGTGCCGCCCGGCACCTACACGGTGAGCCTGGAGGTCACCAACGCGGATGGCTTCGATACCTCGACCGCGGTGCCGGTGACGATCGCCGCCGACGGCGGCGCCGGCTTCTACACCCTGACCCCCTGCCGCCTGATCGACACCCGCAACAGCGGACCGCTGGCGAGCGGTGCGCCGCTCGTCATCCCCGTCGCCGGCGCCGCCGGCTGCGGCGTGCCGGCGACCGCCCGCGCCATCGCGGCCAACATCACCGTCGTCTCCCCGACGGTCGCCGGCAACCTGGCGCTCTACCCCGGCAACTATCCGCTGCCGCCGGTCTCGACCGTCAACTTCGCCACCGGCCAGACCCGCGCCAACAACGCCATCCTCTCCCTCGCCTCGGACAACAGCGGCACCCTCGCCGCCAACGCCACCGTCGGCGCCAGCGGCACCGTCCAGGTCATCGTCGACGTCGACGGGTATTTTCAGTAGCCGTTTTCAGTCGGCGCGCGGCGCACGATCGCTCCAGCCCGCTCAGCCGGCCGGCGCCCCGGCGGGCGACGCGGCAGCCGGTGGCTCCGGCGGCGGCGCGCCGTCGCGGTGTGGATCGACGGCGTCGAAGTCGGTCTGGAAGACCGCTCCGGGATGGCCGTCGACGCGCTTGAACCAGACGGCGGCGGCGCCGCCGCTGGCATCCCGCGGGTAGAACCAGGCGATCAGGCCGCGCTGCGGAAGATCGCGGCGGTCGTGGAGATTGACCGGCCCGAGGAGGGCGAGCACCTGGTCTGCGGTCATCCCCGCCTTCACCTTGGCGAAGCGCTCGGCGGTCACGTAGCGGCCGGCCTCGGCGGCGGCGAGCTCGCTCTCGAGCGGCGGATAGCCGGGATCGACGGCGAGCGCCGAAGTGCAGATCTCGATCGCTCGCCGGTAGTCGCCGGCGCGGGCGACGAACTCGCGCGCCGTGCGCACCTCCTCGTCGCTGCGCATGTGGAGGGCGGCGCGCTCGCGCGGCGAGGGCGGCTCGCCCGCCGCCGGGGCGTGCCGCTCGACATAGCGGGCCAGGCGCCGCCGGTAGTCGGCGACCCGCCGCGCCACGTCGAGGCTGCGGCGCACGGCCTCCGCGGCGACCGCCGGCGGCTGGGCGGCGGCCGGCGCGGGTGTGGCGGCTGCCGGCGGCGGCCGGTCGCGATCGGCGTCGAGCGCGCGCTTGGTGTCGACCAGCCACCTCCACTCGCGCAGATCGCCGGCGCCGCCGCCGGTGCAGGCGGCGAGCGCCAGCAGCAGGAGGAGCGCGGCGGCAGGGGCCGCGCGCGCGGCTCCGAGGAGCTGTTCTGTGACCAGGCGGAGGCGGGGCGAGGACTGCTGCCGCATGCGAGAGGCCGACCGTAGCACAGCCTCCGCACCCCTCACCACTCGGCGCCGAGGCCGCCGCGCCGCCGCCGATTTGCCGGCGGCGCTCCGCTTGACCGCGCGGAATGCGTATAATCGTGCCCCGTAGAGCCAACGCCTATCGGGAGTTACGCGGAGAGCCGAGGATGTCCTTTTCGGAACGAGTGGAAGAGCTGGACCGGGAGATCGGCGCCGCCGTCGAGCGCGCCATCGGCACGCTGCGGCGCGAGCTCAACGAGCGGCTGCACAGCGGTCACCAGCAGCTCCTGCGATCCCTCGACGAGGTCAAGACCGACCTCCCGTCCCGGCTGCTCACCGACGACCACGTGGCGCCGATCGCTCGCGAGGCGACCGGCACGGCGCGCCAGGGGGCCTTCGCCGAGCTGCGCGACGCCGTCGTCGAGATCGACTCGGCGCGCTCGCAGGCGGCGATCCTCTCGGCGCTCCTCGCCGGCGGCCGGCGATTCGCCTCGCGCACGGCTGTCCTGATTCTCAAGAACGGCCAGCTCCAGGGCTGGGGGGCGCAGGGCTTCGGCGACGGCGAGCGCGATGGCGACCAAGCGATTCGCGGCCTGTCGATCGCGGACGGCGCCTGGGGCCGCCTGGGCCGCGGCGACGGCACCGTGCGCCTCGCCGCCGCCGAGTGCGCCGACCTCTGCAGCCGCCTCGAGAGCCCGCTGCCGCAGGACGCCGTGCTGGTGCCCCTGGTCCTCCGCGACCAGGTGGCCGCGGCGCTCTATGCCGATCACCTGGACGGCGCCGACCTGCTCGTCGAGGGCGTCCAGACGCTCGCCTACGTCGCCTCGCAGGCGATCGAGTCGCTCCCCTTCCGCGAGCGCGCCGCGACCTCCACCCTGCGCGTCGCCGAGCCTGCCGAGCCCGCTGGCACCGCATCCGCCGCCGCCGCTCCGTCGGCAGCGCCGCCGGCGACCGCGGAGCGCGCGGACACCGAGCCGCCGGCAGTGCCGCCAGCACTGCCGCCAGCACTTCCGAGTGCCGCGATCGAGACGGCCGTCGAAGAGCCCGCGCACGAGACCGCCGACCGAGCCGCCCACGAAACCGAGCACGAGGCCGATCTCGACCAAGACGCGGCGCTCGACGACACCGCGGCGACGGCGTCCGCGGCGCACGACGCGACGCCGGCGGCGAGCCTGGCGCCGGCGGCCGAGCCCGCGGCACCTTCGGCCTGGGTCCGCACCCAGGAGGTCTCGCGCCCGGAGGAAGCGGCGCCGAGAGCTCCGGCGCCGGCGCCCGCCGCCGCGGCCGAGACGGTCCTCATGCCGCGCATCGCCTTCACCGAGCCCGCCGAGACGCCCGCCCCCGCAGAGCCCGCGGCCATCGCCGAGCTCGGCGACGACACCCAGGTCGGCGCCCCGCGCGCGGTCTCGCCGGCTCCCGCGCCGGCCCCGCCGCCCGCCGCCGTCCGCGACGAGCCGCGGACCGCCGCCGCCGCGGCGAGCGGCAACCCCGAGGTGCGGCCGCCCTCCGACGTGCAGGGGCCGGGCTGGGCGTTCGCCACGACGCGCGTCAACGTCGCCGCCGACGACGAGGCGCTGCACGAGGAGGCGCGGCGCCTGGCGCGCCTCCTGGTCTCCGAGATCAAGCTCTACAACGAAGAACAGGTCGAGGAGGGGCGGCGCAACCGCGATCTCTACGAGCGCCTGAAGGACGACATCGACCGCTCGCGGCAGATGTACGAGGAGCGAGTGGAGCCGCGGGTGCTGCGCACGACCGACTACTTCTACCAGGAGCTGGTGCGCATCCTGGCGGCCGGGGATTCGAAGGCCCTCGGCATCTGAGAACCTGACGGGCGCGAGCTGTTGGCGCGCTCGCGGGACCCGCGCCGCGGGTTCCACTGCCCGCCGCGGCACGTCGCCGACGGCGGGCGAGAAGACTCTGGAGTCATCGTGAGCCGTATCGCCGCATCCCTCCGCCGTCCCCGTTCCCTCGCCATCTTCCTGCCGTTCCTGTCGCTCTTCGCGTCGCTGGCTCCGGCGCCTCCGGCAGCTCCAGCGCCCCCGGCCACGGCGAGACCGCTGCGCGACCTCGACATCGGCCGCCAGTACGCGCCGGCCGCCGCCGCGCTCCGCCGCCGCGACTGCGCCGCGGCCGATCAGGCGCTGGCGCCGCTCCTCGCGCGGCCGAAGACGGAGGCGACCTTCGCGCGGCTGATCTCCGGTCTCTATGCCCAGAGCTGCGCGCAGCCCGCCCTCGCCGAGGAGCGGCTCTTCGCCGCCGCCGATCCCGGCGGCGTGCTCGAGGACTGGCGCCTCTTCCTGCTCTCCGACACCGCCCTCGCCAACGGCCACGTGCTCCTCGCCCAGGCGGCCCTCGCCAAGCTCCTCGGCGACTATCCCGGCTCGCCGCTGGGACCGCGCGCCCTGGTCAAGGCGGCGACCCTCGCCTGGAGCCAGCGCAACACCGGCCGCGCCTTCGAGATGATCCAGCGCGGCCGCGACTGGAAGGTGACCGGCGAGCCGGCGGCCGAGCTCGAGAGCCTCGCCTGGGAGATCTCCGGGGCGACCGCCGACGGCGCGCGGCAGGCGGAGGCGGCGCGCCGCCTGCTCGTGCAGTCGCCCGCCGAGGCGGCGCGCCTGCACGTCTCCGATGCCCTGCGCGGCAGGAGCGGCGGCCTCGACTGGTCCGATCTGCTCACCGCGGCCGAGCTCAAGAGCCGCGCCTCGTCGCTCCTGGCGCTCGATCTCGGCACCAATGCGCTCGCCGCCCTCGAGGCGGTGCGCGCGCGCGACCGCGACGTCGACTGGTATGTGCTCAAGGCCGACATCCTCACCCGCGACCATCTCGGCCTGGAGGCGCTGGCGCTGCTCTCGCCGCTCGCCTCCAACGATCGCCGCGAGCAGGCGCGTCTCGAGTGGGCGCGCGCCCGCGCCGCCCTCGACGTCGCCGCCGCCCACCGCGGGCGCAACAACCTGGCGGCGGCCGAGCGCCGCTCGTTCCAGCAGATCGCCGTGCAGCACCTCCGCCAGGTGATCGAGCTGGGGACCGAGCCCGAGCTGGCGGCCAAGGCGCTGCGCGCCCTCTATGCCGACTTCGCCGAATCCGAGCTCTTCGACCGCGCCGTCGAGACCCTGAAGCAGCTGCGCCGGCTCGATCCGGCCGACACCACCGGCGCCGCCAACCTGTGGGCGCTCGGCTGGCGCGAGTACGCCCGCCGCAACGCCTCGGGCGCCATCGGCTACTGGACCGAGCTCGCCGACATCTACCCGGAGGACAGCAACGCCCGCCGCGGCCGCTACTGGACGGCGCGCGCCTTCGACGAGCTCGGCGAGACGGCGCGGGCGCAGGAGATCTACGGCCAGATCGCCGGCTCCGACACCGCCGACTTCTACCGCCGCAGCGCTCTCGTGCGGATGAAGGCGCCCGCCGCGGCGCGCGGCGTGCGGGTGGCGCTCGACGCCGCCTCACCCTCCGCCGGCGAGCCGTGGCCGAACGATCCGGTGCTGGAGCGCGCGCGGCTGCTCTCCGACGTCGGCCTCGACGCCCTGGCGTCGGCCGAGATCGAGCTCGTCAAGCCCAAGGCGCAGCCGAAGGCGGTGGCGGCGCTCAACGCCCTCTGCCTGGCGCGGCGCGGCGAGCGCCGCAAGAGCATGCTCGCCATCCGCGCCGCCTTCCCGGCCCTGGGCTCGCCCTACCAAGCGGCGGTGCCGGCCGAGGCCCTCCGCCTCTACTACCCGCTCGACTATCAGGAGCCGGTGCGCAGCTGGGCGGCGCGCAACCGGCTCCCCGCCTCGCTCGTCTACGGCATCATCCGCCAGGAGAGCGCCTTCGATCCGGCCGTCACCAGCACCGCCGGCGCCCGCGGCCTGATGCAGCTGATGCCGGGGACGGCGCGCGAGCTGGCGCACGAGTTCGGCGTCCCCTTCGCGGCGGACCGCCTGGCCGATCCCTCCTACAACCTGCAGCTCGGCACCACCTACTTCCGCCAGGTGATGTCGATGTTCGACGACAACCTGGAGCTGGCGCTCGCCGGCTACAACGGCGGCCCGTTCCGCATCAAGCGCCTGTGGCACGAGCGCGGCGGCGAGCTCGACCGCTTCCTCGAGGGGCTGGACCTCGAGGAGTCGAAGGTCTACGTCAAGCGCATCCTGGTGCTCTCGGACAGCTACCGCCAGCTCTATCCGCAAGCCGGCTAGTGGGAGCCACGGCGCCGCGGCGCGGGCCTGCCATCGCCGCGATCTCGGTGATCGCGGCGATCTCCGCGCTCTCGGTGATCACCGCCTGCCATCGCCCGCCGGCGCCGGCGGACTCCGGCGGCGGTCCGATCGTCCTCATCACCTTCGACGGCCTGCGCGCCGATGCCGTCGGCAGCCTCGGCGGCGAGCCCGGCCTGACCCCCCATCTCGACGAGCTGGCCGCCG
This sequence comes from uncultured Acidobacteriota bacterium, assembly GCA_963755825.1. GTDB lineage: Bacteria > Acidobacteriota > Thermoanaerobaculia > Multivoradales > UBA5704 > DATBQN01. Next base: position 2,161,947 of record CAVWLA010000003.1, read on the forward strand.
GCGCCGACTGGGCGGGCCGTGCCATCGCCTCCTCCTCGTGGACGGTGCCCTCGATGGCCTCGCTGTGGACCGGCCTGCGGCCGTGGCAGCACCAGGCGATCGACAGCCGGCGGGCGGCGCTCGCGAGCGACCTCTTGACCCTCCCCGAGGCGCTCAAGGCGGCGGGCTACCGCACCCGCGGCTTCTCCTCCGGCCCCTGGCTCACCCCGCGCCTCGGCTACGGCCGCGGCTTCGACGAGCTCACCGCGCTCGGCGACGGCGTCGCCGCCGTCGCCCGGCTGCAGCACCTCGGCGGCGGCCGCGACTTCGTCTGGATCCACGTCCCCGAGCCGCACCTGCCGTGGATCCGCCGCCCCTGGCTGCGCGACAACCTGAGCGAAGCGCTCCGCCGCGGCATGCCGGGCGGCCTGCCGCGGAGCGTCGAGGCCGCGGACTTGGCCGAGTTCGCCGATCCGCAGAAACCGCTCGCCGGCGACGATCGCGCCTCGTACCGCGCCCTCTACCTGCTCGACGTGGTGTGGGCGGATCTCCGGCTCGGCCTCTTCCTCGACGCCGTGAGGGCGAGCGGCCAGTGGAGCCGGGCGCTCGTCGTCGTCACCGCGGCGGAGGGCGAGGAGCTCGGCGAGGAGGGCCAGGTGCTGACCGGCGCCGACCTTTCGCGCCAGGTGATCGAGGTGCCGCTCGCCATCAAGCTGCCGGCGGGCTCGCGGCAACTCGCCCTGGCGCGCGGCAGCCGGCCGGCGACCCAGCGGCTCTTCGCGACCCTCCTCGAAGCCGCCGGGGAGAAGGCCGCCCCGGCGGTCGCCCCCAGCCTCTGGCGGCCGGCGCCCGCCGGCGGCTCGCGGGCCGTGCTCTCCGAGCTCTACCTCTCGGGCGGCGAGAACCGCCTGTCGCTCGTCGACGGCGACGACCAGCTCCTCTGGGAGACGCGCTTCCTGCCGCCGTCGCCCGAGCTCTACCGCGCCAGCTTCGAGAGCCGGCTGCGCCCGCTGGCGCCGCCGCTCGCCCTCCCGGCCGGCTTCGCCCGCCTCGCCACCGCCTTCGACGCCACCCCGCCGCTCTCCGGGGCGCCGCCGGCGCTCTCGCTCCGCCGCTGGGGACCCGCCGGCGGCAGCAGCCGGCTCGACGACCCCGCCCGCCGCGCCGCCCTCGCCGCCCGGCTGACGGCCGCCTGGGGGGGCTTCCTGCCGGCCGAGAGCACCCCCGCCGAGGAGGCCCGCGAGCGCGGCTCTCCCGGTCTCTGAGGCCGCTGGCGTTGCGCTTTTTTCGCCTCCAACCTCGTGTGCGCTATACTGATGAACCGCCTCAGAGGGCTCTCGCCCTGGGTCCATAGCTCAGCGGTTAGAGCGTCCGGCTCATAACCGGCAGGTCCCTGGTTCGAATCCAGGTGGACCCACCGATTCGAGGGAGTTCGGGTTGGAGACTGAACAAGAGATCGAGATTCCTGGCCCTCGCGAGAGGGGTTCGTGTATCCGAGGGGCGCTTCGCGAGAGGCGCCCCTCTTCGTTTTTGGGATGGCTTACCATCGAGAGGAGCGGATGCTTGCAATGACGACTCAGCACCTCGACACCATCGTGGAGCTGCAAGGCGCGCTCGACCAGCTGCGCGACGCCGAGCGGCGCCTCCACGGCATTCCCGACTGGATGAAGGAGCTCCACGAGGAGCACGGCGCGCGGCAGGGGGAGATCGAAGCCCTCGAGGCCGACGCCGAGGCGATCGCCCACGACCGCCGGTTCGCCGAGGCGGCGATCGGCGACGTGCAGGAGAAGCTCAAGAAGTACCAGCAGCAGATCAACAAGGTGAGCACCCAGCGCGAGTACGGCGCCCTGCTGCAGGAGATCGACACCGCCAAGGCGCAGATCGCCGCCTCCGAGGAGCAGGCCCTGGCGATGATCGAGCGCTTCGACCAGACGCAGAAGGAGCTCGCCGCCAAGCGCGAGGCCTTCCGCGAGGTCGAGGAGCGCTATGCCGTCGAGCTCGCCCGCTGGGAGGGTGAGAAGCCGGCGGTGGCGCGGCAGGTCGACGAGCTCAACGGCCGCATCGCGGTGCTCAAGGACCGCCTGCCGAAGGGCCTCGTCTCGCAGTACGAGCGCATCCGCGAGCGCCATCCGAACGGCGCCCTCGCGGCCATCCGTCTCCTCGAGCGGCCCGGCCGCGGCCAGCGCGAGTGGCACTGCGGCGCCTGCAGCTACCGGGTGCGCCCGCAGGTGGTGGTGGAGATCAAGAACAACGGCAGCCTCGTCCAGTGCGACAGCTGCAAGCGCATCCTCTACGTCGAGGAGGCTCCGGCCTGAGCCTCGCGGCACGGCGGCGATGAGCTCTCCGATGCGCTCCGCATGAGCTCTGAAATTGCCTTGCGGCTCGCCGCCGTGCGCCGGGAGATCGCCGAGGCCTGCGCACGGAGCGGCCGCCAGCCGGAGGAGGTCACCCTCGTCGGCGCCAGCAAGATCCAGCCGGCCGCGGCGCTCCGCACCGCCTGGGACGCCGGCCTCCGGGTCTTCGGCGAGAACCGCGTGCAGGAGGCGGCGGCGAAGCGGCCCGAGCTGCCGGCGGCGCTCGAGTGGCACCTGATCGGCCCCCTGCAATCGAACAAGGTGAAGCAGGCGCTCGACCTCTTCTCGGCGATCCATTCGATCGACCGCCCGAAGATCGCCGCGGCGCTCGACCGCGAGGCGGCGGAGCGCGGCGGCCGCCTCGCCGGCTTCCTCGAGATCAACCTCGGCGGCGAGGCGACCAAGCACGGCTTCCCGGCCGCCGGGCTCGCCGAGGCGGTGCGGCCGCTCGCCGCGCTCGGCCACCTGCGGATCGTCGGCCTGATGGCCATCCCTCCCCAGGGCGAGGGCGCCGAGGCGTCGCGCCCCTGGTTCCGCCGCCTGCGCGCGCTGCGCGACGAGCTCGCCCGCCTGCCGGAGTGGCGGGACTTCCCCGGCCACCTCTCGATGGGGATGAGCGGCGACTTCGCCGTGGCGGTCGAGGAGGGTGCCACCCATGTGCGCGTCGGCACTGCGATCTTCGGCCGTCGACCGAAGCCGGCCCGAGCGGTCTAAACTGGCTGCAGAGCAGGCTTTTTCCGGCCTCGGCGAGCGGCCATGGTAAGATGCGCATCCTTTTATCCGCTCGCTGGAGGCCGGCGCCGGCTGCCGCGCGCCGCCGGCTCGATTGAGGAGGCTCCGCCATGGCCCTCACCCCCCTCGAAGTCCAGAAGATGCGCTTCCCGCTCAAGATGCGGGGGTTCGACCCCGGCGAGGTGGAGAATTTCCTGTCGCTGGTGGCGGAGGAGCTCGCCGCCAAGGCCTCGCAGCTCGACAAGGCCGAGCGCGAGAACCGCTACTACCGCCAGCGGCTGGAGGAGACCGAGCACCGCGAGCACCAGCTGCAGCAGACGCTCCTCCAGGCGCAGAAGGTCTCCGACGAGATCACCGCCAACGCCCGCCGCGAGGCCGAGCTGATGCTCAAGGAGGCCGAGATCGCCGCCGACCGCATGGTGGAGCAGGCGATCGAGCAGGCCACCCGCTTCGAGGCGAAGATCACCGAGATGCGCACCATGCGCCGCGAGCTGCAGATGAAGTTCAAGAGCACGATCGACCTCTTCCAGCGCATCCTCGAGGCCGACACCGAGGACGAGCGGGCGACGGCGACCGTCCACACGCTCACCCGCAAGCGCCGCGACGGCGCCTCCTGACCGTGGCACCCGATCCCGCGCCCGCGACCGGCGCCCGGATCCCGCCGCCGGCGGCCCGGCGCCTGTTCCCCGATCAGCCGCCAGCAGATCTCGATCTCACCTCCGCCGCGCCGTTCGTCGTCGAGCGCCTGCTCGAGGACGGCGACGGCGCCGATCTCGCCTGGCTCTTCGCCGCCCTCTCGGAGGCGCGGGTGAGCGCCTGGCTCGCCGAGCGCGGCGATCGCCGCCTCTCGCGACGCAGCCGCGCCTTCTGGAGCCTGGTCCTCGGCGCCGACTTCCCGGCGAGTCCTGGCTCCGTTGGGTCTCCTGCGGGCGGCCGCCTTCGGCCCCACCCGCCCTTCACACCCTTCCAGGCGCCCGTCCTCGGAACCAAACGGAGCCAGGACTCCCCTGCAGCCGGGGATGCTCCCGCCGACCGCGCCGACCTGTGGCCGCTCTGAGCCGAGAGACGGCGGAGCCGGGCCGCCTGACGCTCGACCATCCCGAGGCGCTCGCCCCGGCGGCCCGCGGGCTCGCCGAGCGGCTCGCCGAGCGCCCCTTCGCCGAGGAGATGTACCTCGCCGGCTCGGCGGCGCTCGCCCTCTACCTCGGCCACCGGCCGGTGCGCGACCTCGACCTGATGACCGCCACCAACCGGCTGACCGGCCCCGAGCGGCGCGATCTCCTGCTCGAGCTCCTCGCCCTCGCGCCGCTCGCTCCAGGAGCCCCGAAACCGGAGGTCGAGACGGCGCGCGACGGCTACCTCTTCGTGCGCTTTCCGGCCGGCGCTGGCGAGCCCTCCGGCGGCACCGGCATGCGCTTCTTCTACTACCCCTATCCGCTCGCCGATCCCTGCGAGGAGCTGGGGCGCCTGCAGGTCGCCTCGGCGGTCGACCTCGGGCTGATGAAGATCGCGGCGATCATCAGCCGCGGCAGCCGGCGCGACTTCGTCGACCTCTACAGCCTCTGCCGCGCCGTCCCGCTGGCGGCGCTCCTGGCCCGCGCCGCCGACAAGTTCGGCCACGTGCGCGACTTCCCGCTGCAGGCGCTCAAGGGCCTCGCCGACCTCTCGGCGACGGAGGGCGAGCCGATGCCGCCGGCCTCGCCGCTCGCCGCGCCGCTCGCCTGGGACGAGGTCGCCGCCTGGCTCGCGAGCACGGTGCGCGACCTCGGCCGCGAGGCGGTCGGCCTCCCCGCCGACGCCGAGACATCGCCATGAACGCCGCCGCGAGCACACTCCTCATCGAGAACCTCGGCGAGGTGGCGACGCCGCTCGGCTCGACGCCCCGCCGCGGCGCCGAGCAGGGGCGCGTGGCGCGCCTCGCCGGCGCCGAGGTCGTCTGCCGCGACGGCCGCATCGCCTTCGTCGGCTCGCGCGAGGAGCGCGTCCGCCGCTTCGGCGAGCTGCCGCCGGCGCCGGGGATCGAGCGCCTGGACGGCGAGCGCGGCACGCTGGTCCCCGGCTTCGTCGATCCGCACACCCACCTGCCGTGGGCGGGGAGCCGCGAGGAGGAGTTCGCGGCGCGCCTCGCCGGCAAGACCTATGAGGAGATCGCGGCGGCCGGCGGCGGCATCCTCTCGACGGTGGCGGCGACGCGCCGGGCGAGCGAGGACGAGCTGGTCGACGGCGTCCGCCGGCGGCTCGACCTCATGCTCGCCTGGGGGACGACGACGGCGGAGGCGAAGAGCGGCTACGGCCTGGCGCTCGCCCCCGAGCTCAAGCAGCTCCGCGCCATCGCCCGCGCCGCCGCGGCGCACCCGGTCGACCTCGTGCCCACCCTCCTCGCCGCCCACGAGATCCCCGCCGAGCACCGCGGCGGCGCCGCGGACCGCGCGCGCTACGTCGACATCGTCTGCGACGAGATCGTGCCGGCGGTCGCCGAGGCCGGGCTCGCCCGCTTCTGCGACGTCTTCTGCGAGCGCGGCGTCTTCTCGGCGGACGAGTCGCGGCGGGTGCTCGCGGCGGGGGCGGCGGCGGGCCTCGCGCCGCGCCTCCACGCCGACGAGTTCGTCGACTCCGGCGGCGCCGAGCTCGCCGCCGAGCTCGGGGCGCTCTCCGCCGACCACCTGATGGCGGTCTCCGAGCGCGGCATCGAGGCGCTGGCGGCGCGCGGCGTCACCGCCGTCCTCCTCCCCGGCACCAGCTTCTTCCTGATGAAGGAGCGCTACGCGCCGGCGCGCCGCCTGGTCGAGGCCGGCGTGCCGGTGGCGCTCGCCACCGACTGCAACCCGGGCTCGTCGTACACCGAGTCGATGCCGCTCGTCATCACCCTCGCCGTGCTCAAGCTCGGCCTCTCGGTCGGCGAGAGCCTGACCGCGGCGACGCTCAACGCCGCCTGCTCGCTGGGGCTCGGCGGCGAGATCGGCTCGATCGAGGAGGGCAAGCGCGCCGATCTCCTCCTCCTCGCGGCGCCCAACCTGCTCCACCTCGTCTATCACTACGGCGTCAACCCGGTCGCCGCGGTGGTCAAGGGCGGGCGGCTGGTGCGGCGGGCGGTTTGACGTAGAATCCCGCCTTTACGGCAACAACCGGCGTCGTCGCCCCGAGAGGAGGACCGAGATGGCTGACACGAAGCTACGCATCCCCGCCGCCTCGTTGATCGCACTGTCACTGATCGCGAGCTCGCTCGCGCCCGCGCGGGCTCTCGCCCAGGACAAGCCCGCCGAGAAGAAGGAGAAGCCTGCCATGGCCATGGACAAGCCCGAGGGCAAGGAAGTCGTCACCAGCTCCGGTCTGAAATATATCGACCAGAAGACCGGCGAGGGAGACGAGGCGAAATCCGGTGACGTGGTGACCGTCCACTACACCGGCTGGCTCACCGACGGCAAGAAGTTCGACTCCAGCCTCGACCGCAACCAGCCCTTCACCTTCAAGCTCGGCGCCGGCCAGGTGATCGAAGGCTGGGACAAGGGCGTCGCGGGGATGAAGGCGGGCGGCAAGCGCAAGCTCACCATCCCGCCCGCTCTCGCCTACGGCAACCAGTCCGTCGGCGGCGTCATCCCGCCCAACTCGACCCTCGTCTTCGAGGTCGAGCTGCTGTCGATCAAGAAGTAGCGCCCGTACGCTCCGGCGTTCTCCTTCCCCACTTTTCTCCCGAGACGACAAGGGCCGGCGCGGTCACCGCGCCGGCCCTTGTCGTCTTCGCATCCGACCGCCTCACGCCGGCGGCTTGTGCTCCTTCGGCTTCTCCCTGTCGACGCGGGCTTTCTGCTCCTCCGCCTGGGTCCCCACCTTCGGCGGACCACCCGTCGAGCCTGTCTGGACGTGCTGACCGGATCCGGTGGACGTCGTGTGGGTGTGGCCGGTGGCGCCGCCCTCGCCGGACGTCGTGTGGATGTGGCCGGCGGCGCCCGCCTCGGTGGACGACGTGGTGTGCGTGTGGCCCGCGGCGCCGGCCTCGTACGCCGGATGCGGCTGATGCGTCGCGTTGTTCGAGCGGGTCGAGCCAACTTCGTGGACGGCCTCCTGGCCGACGCTGTGACCGGTGCTGTGGCCGGCGATGTGGACGGCGTCGTGGCGGGCGCGGCCGACGCCCACCGGGAAGCGGGAGGCGGCGCCGAACTCGGCATGGTTGAGGTGCGCGGCGCGGGCGATGACGGCGGGCTGATAGAAGGCGCCGCGGCCTCCCGGCCCGCCGCGGCTCACCATGTCCGCCACGCGCAGGCGCGACACCGGATGGCCGATCACCTGCTCGATCCGCCGCACGTCGACGCCGCGGTCGTAGATGCGGCCGCCGACCACGTCGTAACGCGTGATGTCGGGAGCGCCGCGCACGATCAGCACGTTGCGCCGCGACGGCAGGATGACGTCGAAGACGTTGACCGAGAGGATGTTCCGCTCGCTGACGAAGGTGTAGTAGCCGGGGGTGATGTAGCCGCCCACCGGGTCGAGCCCCACCTCGGCGCGGAAGCCGATCGTGGGCGGCAGTGGAGCCCAGCCCAGGTAGCCGCCGCCGTGCCGCCACGACACCCACGCCGGAGCCCACACGTAACCCGGGGTCCAGGCCCAGCCGAGCGACGAATCGTAGGCCCAGCGGCCGTAGTGGAACGGGCCCCAGCCCCAGGGCTCGTTGGCCACCCACGCCCAGCCCTGATCGGTGCTCACCCAATGGCCGCTGGTGTACGGGCGCCAGCCGGGCTCGACGCGCGGCACCCAGACCTCGCCGCCGTCGTGCGGCGTCCACTGGCCATACGGCGCCAGCTCCTGATGGAAGGTGTCCGCGGACTCCACCGCGGGATCGTTCGCGGCGCCCTCGGCCGCCGACTGGTCTCCCGCTTGGTCCGGCGCCTGGGCGTCGTCGTGACCAGGAAACGGCGGCGGCTCCTGGGAGCGGCCGGCGCCCGCGGCGAGCAGCCCTCCGGCGAGCAGCAATGAGACGACGATGGCTCTTCGCTTGTCCATGACTGGTTCTCCTCTGTCCTCGGGACGGTCCGACCGTCCGATCATCTCCCAAGCGGCTGCCGGCGTGGTAGCGAGACCCGCCGGAGACCGCTCGCCGCGCGCCGTTCCTGCGGCGCCGGCGCCAAGCTGGCAGCTCGCTCCACGCGCTCGCCGGCCGCTCGGGCGGCGTGTGCCGTGGCACACTGCTCGCATCTCGCGGCGGTGCCGCTCCGCCGTTCCGCGGAAGGCGGCGACGCCGGCGCGCGCCGCGATCATGGCCGCGACCACGAGGAGCCTCGAGATGAAACGACTGAGTGCCGTTCTGCTCCTGTCCATCGCCCTCGCCGCGCCCGCCGCGGCGCAGGACTTCGCCTTCCGCGGTTTCGGCGTGCACGCCGGCGCCGGCTTCTCGCCCGGCCAGCTCCTCGGCGGCATCCAGTTCAATCTCGGCGAGCTGGTGCCCCACCTGCGCCTGCAGCCCGACCTCGAGGTGGGGGTCGGCGGCGGGCAGACCGAGGTGGCGGCCACCGTCCCCGTCTACTACCGCATCGCGCTCGATCCGCGCACCACCTTCTACGCCGGCGGCGGCATCACCTTCGGCTCGATCGATCAGGACCGCCATCGCGGCAGCGAGTTCCTCCTCGAGCCGTCGGCGGCGGCCGGGCTCGAGTGGCCGGCGGCGACCGGCCGCGTCTTCGGCCAGCTCACCGCCACCGGCGGCGACTTCAACCGGCTGCGGCTGGTCGCCGGCTGGAACTTCTAGCGTCTAGCGCTGCGGCTCGCGGACGGCGGCGCGCGCCGCGAGGTCGAGGAGCTTGCCGCCGTCGAAGAGGAAGGTGCCGCGCGGCTCGACGAGGAAGGTGAGCACCACCGGCGGCTGGCGCCCCTCCGCCTCCAGCAGCTTGACGAGCGCCGGCGGCAGGTCGGGCGCGGCGTAGGTCCAGGTCTCGACCTTCACCTTGCGCGGCTCGCCGGGCGGCCGGCCGGCGTGTCCGGGCGCCCAGGCCGCCGCCGGGCGGTGTGAGAAGCCGAGGAGGGGCGGCGGTCCGAGGAGGATGAGCGCCCGGCCGCGGTCGGTCAGGCTGCCGCGCGTCCCGCCCTCGCCGTAGAGGCGGTCCGCCGCTTCGACCCGCTGCGAGAACACCTGCAGGAAGGGATTTCCCGGTTGGTCGGGATCGGGATCGCGGCGGTTCCAGAAATCCTCCAGAAAGGCGACCGCCTCCTGGTTGGTGCGCAGGCGGCGGAGCCGCCTCTCCTCGTCGGGGAGGATCAGCCAGCGCGCCGGCCCGTCGACCCACTCGGTGATCGCCACCGCGGTGAGCGGCCGCTCGGCCGGCCGGCAGCCGGCGACGGCGAGGCCGCAGAGGAGCGGCAGGAAGCTGGCGACGGCGCGCCGCGCGGCGCTGGACCTGCCGGCCATGTGGGGGTTCCGGGCTCTGGTCGCAGAGAGAGGGTCTGACGCGGGCTCGCACCCGCCTCAGTGCACGCTGCCCCCTCCGGCCGGCTCGGCGGCCTCGGGGATGGCGCCGTAGGTCTCCTCGTAGCGCTCGAGGTTGGCGGAGAGGGCGCGCAAGATCCGCTTCAGGTGGCCGGGGCTGGTGACGATGCGGGCCGTGACGACGCCCTGCGGCGGCACCAGGTTGATGAAATCGAGAATGAACTCCTCGCGGGTATGCGTGATGCGGAGGAGGTTCGAGTAGCGCCCTTTGAGCTCCTCGTCACCGATCTTGACGTTGAGTTCCGCTTCGGGCTCGGCCATCGCGCGCGTCTCCTTGTCGGCTCTGCCGTCATGCTATCGCATTCGATCCCGGTGCTTTAGGGGCGCCGCGCCGGCCGGGCCCGGGGCGGCTACTCGTCGCGCAGCCGCAGGTAGACCACCAGATCGGCGGCGTTGGTGCCGGTCGGCCCGGTGGCGAGGAGGGCGCCGGGGAGGGCGGCGAGCGCGGGGTGCGAGTCGTGGCCGGCGAGGGCCGCCGCGGCGTCGATGCCGGCGGCACCGAGTGCCTCCCACGAGCCGCCGTCGACGATGGCGCCGGCGGCGCCGGTGCCGGCGCCCTCGCCGTCGGTGGCGAGCGCCAGCACCGCCTCGCGGCCGTTGCGGCCAAGACCGAGCGCCCGCGCCGCGGCGAGCGCCAGCTCCTGGTTCCTGCCGCCGACTCCGGCGCTGCCGGGCTCGAAGGTGACGGTGGTCTCGCCGCCGAGGGCGAGGACGACGCGCTCGCCGGCGAGCCGCCGGCCGCGGGCGACGAGATCCTCCGCGGCGGCCGCCGCCTCGCCGGCGAGCGGACCCTCCTCGGCGACGAAGCCCAGGCGCCGCGCCTCGGCGACGACCGCCCGCGACACCGTCCGCGGACCGGCGAGGATGCGGAGCGTCAGCCGCGCCAGGGCCGGGTCGCCGGGCTTCAAGGTCTCCGCGCGCTCGCCGCGCGCTCCCGCCTCGAGGTGCGCCGCCACCGCCGCCGGCAGGTCGACGCGCGCCACCGCCGTCGCCGCCGCGGCGAAGGTCGAGGGATCGGCGGCGAAGGGGCCGGAAGCGACGACGGCGGGATCGTCGCCCGGCACGTCCGAGAGGACGAGGGCGAGGACCGGCGCGGCGCAGGCGCGCAGAGCGCCGCCGCCCTTGATCGCCGAGAGGTGCTTGCGCACCGCGTTGACGGCGCCGATCGGCAGGCCGGCGGCGAGGAGGGCGCGCTGCGTCGACGCCAGGTCGGCGAGCGACAGGCCGGCGGCGGGCTTCTCGAGGCAGGCCGAGGCGCCGCCGGAGAGGAGGACGAGCAGGCGGTCCTGCGGGCGGAGCGCGGCGAGGAAGGCGAGGAGGCGCTCGCCGGCGGCGAGGCTGGCGGCGTCGGCGACCGGGTGGCCGCCGGTGAGCTCCTCCCAGGCCGGATCGTCGAGCGGCTGGCTGTCGTGCGGGCGGATGAGGAGCCGCGGCGCCGACTCCGCGAGCGCGCTCGCTGCACCGCGCGCCATCGCCGCCGCCGCCTTGCCGAGCGCGATCGCGGCGGCGGCGCTGAAGCGCGCCGAGCGGCCGGGGCCATCGGCCGCGGCGAGCGCCTCGGCGACCAGCCGCGCCGGATCGACCGCGCCGAGACCGACGCCGGCGAAGTGGCGCGCCATGGCGGCGAGCCGCGACGGCCCGCCGGGGCTCAAGGCTCGCCTTCGGAGAGCGCCGGCCGCCCGGCGCTCGGCTCCCACTCGACGCCGCCCTGGAACTCCCAGCGATGCTCGGGAAAGTAGACGCCGACGCCGCCGGTCCGCGCCGTCACCGTGAAGCCCAGCGTGCGCTGCCGATAGTCGTAGGGAGCGCCGTCGCGGGCGTGCACGGCGACGTCGACGACGTACTCGCCGGGCGCCAGGCGGAGCGCCGGGCAGACGACGCGGACCGTCGTCTCGCCGGCGAAGCGGCGCGGCGCGAAGCCCTCGAGATCGGTGTTGGTGCCCCAGCATTCGAAGCCGCGCGGCGTCGCGACGGCGATGCCGAAGACGAAGTCGGTGAGCGGCCGCGCGGCGCGCACCGCGAGCTCGAAGGTGATCGCCTCGCCCGACTCCAGGTGATAGCGCTCGGCGCCGTCGGCGCCGAGGATGCGGACGGCGGCGATCTCCGCCTCGCCCGAGCCCCAGCGGCGCCCCTCGCCCTCGGCGCCGTCCTGCCGCTCCTTGGCGGCGCGGTGCTCGTCGCCCTCGCGGTCGGCGACCTGCTGGCGGTAGGCGTCGATCACCCGGCGCGGCTCGCCGACCAGCCGCTGCACGCCGTGATCGAGCCAGAGCACGCGGTCGCAGATGCCGCCGACCAGGTCGAGCGAGTGGCTGACCAGGAGGAGGGTGCGGCCGGTGGCGAGGAACTCCTCGATGCGGCGCAGGCAGCGATGGGCGAACGCCTCGTCGCCCACCGCCAGCACCTCGTCGACCAGGAGCACGTCCGGATCGGTGTGCACGGCGACCGCGAAGCCGAGGCGGACGTACATCCCCGACGAGTAGTTCTTGACCGGCTCTTCCATGAAGTCGGCGAGGCCGGAGAACTCGACGATCTCGTCGTAGCGGCGGGCGATCTCGCGCCGCGGCAGGCCGAGCACGGCGCCGTTGATGAAGACGTTCTCGCGGCCGGAGATCTCCGGATGGAAGCCGGCGCCGAGCTCGATGAGCGCCGCCAGGCGGCCGGCGACGGCGATCCGTCCGGTGGTCGGCTGCAGCATGCCGGCGACCAGCTTCAAGAGCGTCGACTTGCCCGAGCCGTTGCCGCCGATCACCCCGAAGGCCTCGCCGGGCGCCACCGTGAAGTCGATGCCGTCGAGCGCCACGATCGCCTCCTCGCGCTTCAGGTGGCGGGTGAGGTTGCCCTCGACGAGGGCGCTCTTCAGGGTGCGGAACTGATCGCCCGGCGCCGTCCGCCGGTAGAGCTTGGTGAGCGCCTCGACGCGGATGGCGTCGGGCGGCGGCGCCTGCGCGGCCGGCGCGCCGCTCGGCGCCGGTGCCGGCGCCGCGAGCGCCGGATCGGCGCGGCGGAAGAGGCTCACGCGGTCTCCACCAGGGTCTCGCGCAGGCGGTCGAAGAGCCATGCCCCCGCCGTCCAGCAGACGAGCGCGACGACCGCCATCTGGATCCACAGAACCGGCGACGGCACGACGCCGCGGAAGAGCGTGTCCTGGTAGGCGAGGGTGAACGGCGTGAAGGGCGACAGGCGCACCACCCAACGGATCGCCGGCAGCCCCGAGAGCGAGGCGAGCGGATAGAGGATCGGCGTCAGGAAGAAGAGCAGGGTGAGGAGGTTGGCGAGCAGGTCGCGGGTGTCCTTGAAGTGGACGTTGAGCGCCGCGAAACCGAGCGCCAGCCCGGAGATCATCGGCAGCTCGAGGAGGACGACCGCCGGCAGCAGCAGCGACGACCAGCCGCCGACGTGGTAGCCGAGCACCCAGCCGGTGACGAGAGCCGCGACGACGATGGGGATGGCGAGGAGGAGATGGACGAGGTTCGACAGCACGACGACCATCGGCAGCAGCTCGGCCGGGAAGGCGGACTTGCGGATGAGGCCGGAGTTGGCGATGAGCGACATCGAGCCCTCGAGGAGCGAGGTCGACAGCCAGATCCACGGGAAGAGCCCGCAGACGACGAAGAGGGCGTAGGGGTCGGCGCCGGCGTTGCGCGGCTTGAAGAGGACGCTGAAGACGAAGGTGTAGACGCCGAGGAGGAGGAGCGGATTGGCGAGCGACCAGAGGAAGCCGAGCACCGAGCCGCGATAGCGCGCCTTGAGCTCGCGGGCGGTGAGGGTGCCGAGGAGCGGCAGGAAGTGGAAGATCTGGCGAGCGACCCGGAGCATCGTGAGGATGGGGCGAGACGGTCGAAATGCTCCGGTAGAAGCGCTCCGGAGGCCCCGCCGGCTCGGCCGCAGGGCCCGAAATGTAGCACGGTCCGATCGTGGGTCAGCTTGGTCTCCTGCGGGCGGTCGCCTTCGGCCCCACCCGCCCATCACGCCCTTCCAGGCGACCGTCCTCGGAACCAAACTGATCCACGATCCATGGTCCGGGGGCCCGCCGGCCGCGCCGGAGCGGCTCCGAAACAGGCTGCTAGACTCACATCTCATGTCTGCGTGGAGCCCGGTCGACCTGCTTCCGGGCCTCTACGTCGCGCTCCTCTTCGCCCTCCTCCTCCGTGTGCTCCGGCGCTGGTACGACCCGGTGCCGCCGGCGGTCGCCGCCGCCTTCGCGGCCGTTCTCCTGGCGCTCTTCGCGCCGGTCCTCTTCGGCGGCAAGCTGCTGCTGCCGCTCGACGGCCTCCGCGGCCAGGCGCCCTTCCGCGCCCTCGCCCCCACCGAGCCGTTCGGCAATCCGCTGCAGGGCGACCTCATCACCCTCGTCGCGCCGTCGGCCGTCGCCGTCCGCGGCGAGTGGGCGGCGGGCCGCTGGCCGCTGTGGAACCCGCGCGCCGGCGCCGGCCTGCCGCTCCTCGCCGATCCGCAGGCGCAGGCGCTGCAGCCGCTCGTCCTCGCCGCCTACCCGTTCCCCTATCCGCGCGCCGCCGCCGTCACTGCCGCCCTCCGCGTCCTCGTCGCCCTCGTCTTCACTTTCCTCCTCCTCCGCCGCCAGAGCCTCGCCGCCGGCGCCGCCCTCGCCGGCGCCTTCGCCTACGGCCTCGGCGGCTTCGTGATGCTCTGGCTGGGCTGGCCGCTCGCCAACACCGCGGCGCTCCTGCCCCTCGTCCTCTATGCGCTCGTGCGCTGCGCTCAGCGGGCGGACGAGAGCTTTCGCGCCAGGGACCATCTCCTCCTCGCCCTGGCGCTCGCGGCGCTCCTCCTCGCCGGCCATCCGGAGACGATCGTCGACGCGCTTACCTTCGCCGCGCTGTTCCTCGCCGATCTCGTGGCGCGGCGGCCAGCGGGGACGCGGGCGAGGCTCCTCCGCGACACCGCGCTCGCCGCCGCCATCGCCGCCGGCCTCGCCGCGCCGCACCTGCTCCTCGCGGCGCGCGCGCTGCCGGCGAGCCTCCGCGCCGAGCGCCTGCGCGAGCCGGCGACGGCTGGCGCGGCCGCTCTCGCCGGCGGAGCCCAGAGCGCCGCCGACGATCAGCACGCCCGCCTGCTCCCCCTGCTCCCGATCGCGGCGCCCAACGCCTTCGGCAACAGCCGCGTCGCCGCCTACTGGGGGCCGGACAGCACGAACGAGGACGCCGGCGGCTTCGCCGGCACGGCGACCCTCCTCGCAATGCTCGCCGGCGTCGCGGTCGCCGCGCGGCGGCGCTTGCCGCAGGAGGGGGTGGTCGCCGCGGCGACGGCGGCGAGCCTCGCCGTCATCGCGCGGCCGGCGCTCCTCGCGCGCTGGGAGGCGGCGTCCCCCGCCGTGCGCGCGGTGGCGACGCCGCGCCTCGCCCTCGTCGCCGGCTTCGGTCTCGCCTATCTCGGCGCCTGCGGCCTCGAGCACCTGCGGCGCGGCGATCTCCGCGGCAGCCGGAGGGGCGAGATCGCCGTCGTGCTCGGCGCCGCCGCGGCGCTCGCCGGCCTCATCGCCTGGGCCTACCTGGCGCACCCGGCGCCGCGCGATCCGGCGATCCTCGCCGTCTTCCGCCTCGGCTGGCTGCGCTGGCAGCTCCGCTTCCTCGCCGCCGCGGCGCTCGTTCTCGTCGCCCTGCCGCGGCGGAGCCTGGCGCCCGCCGCAGTCGCCCTCCTCCTCGCCGCCGAGCTCGTCCTCCTCCACCGCGGCGCCAATCCGCCGAGCCCGCGGCGGCTGGCGTTCCCGCTCAACGCCGCGACGCGCTTCCTCGCCACCCACCTCGGCCTCGACCGCATGGCCGCCCTCGGGCCGGCCTTCCCGCCGAACCTCCCCTCGCTCTACGGGCTCGCCGACGCCCGCGCCTACAACCCGGTGACGCCGTGGGCCTACGTGCAGGCAACGGCGCCGATCACCGCCGCCTGGCGCGGCGAATCGCCGGAGTTCGGCAACCTGGCCACATCGCCGGCGGCGAGCCTCTATCGCCGGCTCGGCGTGCGCTACCTGCTGACCGCGCCAGAGGCCGGCTGCCCGCCCGGCACCACCGCCGCCTTCCACGACGACAGCGCCTGGATCTGCGAGCTCCCCCGCCCCCAAGCGCCGCTCTTCCTCACGCGGCCGCCCGCCGGCGGCGGCGGCGTCCGCATCACCGATGTCGAGACCGATCGCATCGGCGCCTGGGTCGGCACGCCGGCGGGTTCCGGCGCCGCGGCGCTCGCCTCGACCCGCTACCAGGACGGCGGCTGGCGGCCGATCGTCGACGGCAGTGTGCAGCCCACCGCGCACGCCCGCGGCCCCTTCGCCGCGGCGCGCATCGAGGGCATCGGTGGCGACGGCCGGGCGGTCCGCCGCGTCGAGCTCGTCTACCGTCCGGCCGGCTTCCTCGCCGGCTGTCTCGCCGCCGCCCTCGCCCTCGCCGCCGCCGCCGCGCGCTGGTGCCCGCCGCCGCGAATCTGACTAGAATGGCCCATGGACGAGACCCGCAAGCTCTCCGTGCGCTGTCCGGACTGCGGCTCCGAGCTGGTGGTCGACGCCGCGACCGGCGAGGTGCTGGCGCACCGCAAGCCCAAGCAGCCGCTCGCCGGCGGCAAGGACCTCGACAGCCTCTTCAAGGAGATGGAGAGCGGCCGCGAGAAGGCCGAGGACGTCTTCCAGCGCGAGGTCGCGGCGATGAAAGACCGCGACCGCCTGCTCGAAGAGAAGTTCCGCGAGGCGATGAAGCGCGCCGCCGAAGACCCCGACGAAGGCCGCCCCCACCGGCCGTTCGACCTCGACTGAGAGGCCTGGGTCTTGAACTCAGCGCAGAGCCGGTGCCACCGGTCAACGCGGTCGATGAGCGCCAGGATCGCGCCCGTGTCGAGGAAGACCCGCGGCCTATCGGCGATGCCGCTTCGCCAGTCGAGCGCGAATCTCGGTGCTCACGGTCTCTGCGCGGTTGGGGTTCTTCCCGTGCAGCGCGCCGATCGACTCCATGGCGGAGTCGCGCATGGCTTGCTGGCGCTCCTCGAAGCTTGAGGTCCCCTCCCAGAAGTGCTCCAGCCAATTCGCCGCGATCTCTTCTAAGAGCTGCTCCAGGCTCTTCTTCTTCAGGCGAGCCGCCTTCTCGAGCTGCTGCTTGAGTCGAAGTGAAAGGCGCCAGCTATAGACCTCCGACTTGCTCATGAGGCGCACTGTACTATCCCAACCGCGCCAGTTTGGCGCGGTTCCGCAAAGTCAGGTATACTGCCTTCGGCTGCACCGGCCCGCCCCCTTCGCCGCTTCCGTGGCCCGAGCTCGAACCCAATCCGCTTTTCATGCGATTTCGTGGTGGCTCTTGATCCGGGGCGAGGACCGCGTCTGCAACGAGCCCATGCGGCTCGGGAAAGGATCTAGCTTTGAGTCCATGGTGGCTGCGCCCCACAGCAGAGGGCGCATCGAACGAACCAGAACCTGACGAGAAACGCGAGGCCGAGAGCCGCGCCGCGAAGCCCGCGGCCGAGCCCGCGGCGGCCCCCCCGGCTGTCGAGCCGGAGCGCGAGGAGCCGCCCGCCGTGAGCTTCCCCCGCACGGAAGCCTTCGAGCCCCTCTCCGTCACCCCCCCTGCACAGTCTTTCCCCTCCTTCACCCTTCGCCAGGCCGCGGTCTCGCCGACGCCGTTCAACGACGAGAGCGCAGCCCCGGCGGAGCACCCCTTCGAGACGTCTCAGACCGCGGAGCGCTTCGCCGATCACGCCGCCCACGAGCCGTACGGCCGCGTCGAGATGGAGGCCGCGAGCCCCGCGGCGCACGATGCGAACGCTGCGGGCGCGGCGGCCATGCAGACCGCCGACCTCGCCGAGCGCGAGGAGGGCCAGGGCGAAACCGCAGGTGAAACGGCGGGCGAGAAGAAGCGCCCGCGCTCGCGGCGCAGCCGCGGCGGCCGCCGCAAGTCCGGCCGCGGCGCCGCTGCCGCGGCGACGCCCGGCTTTCCGGGCGCGCCGGTCGACGAGGAGGACGACGACCTGGAGGGCGACGACGAGGCGCTCGACGCCGCCGAATCGCAGCCGCAGCAGGCTGCCCCGATGGCGCCCGTGGCGCCCATCGCGCCGGCCCAGCACCACCGCTCGCGCGAGGCCGCGAAGCCGGCGGAGAACAACTTCTACCTGCCGCCCGACTACGAGATCTCGCCGCGCGAGGTGTTCGTGCCGGTCGACCGCCCGCGCTCGCACAACGACGAGCGGAAGATCGCCCTCTTCTGCGATCTCGAGAACATCGCCCTCGGCGTGCGCGACTCGGAGGTCGGCAAGTTCGACATCCACCGCGTCCTCGAGCGCCTGCTCGAGAAGGGCAAGATCATCGTCAAGAAGGCCTATGCCGACTGGGAGCGCTACAGCGACTACAAGCGGCCCTTCCACGAGGCGGCGATCGAGCTCATCGACATCCCGCAGAAGTACTACTCGGGCAAGAACAGCGCCGACATCAAGATGGTGGTCGACGCCATGGATCTCTCCTACTCCAAGGAGCACCTCGACACCTTCGTCCTCCTCTCCGGCGACAGCGACTTCTCGCCGCTGGTCTCGAAGCTCAAGGAGAACAACAAGTACGTCATCGGCATCGGGGTGAAGAACTCGTCGTCGAACCTCCTGGTCGACAATTGCGACGAGTTCATCTACTACGAGGACGTCTGGCGCGACTCCGCCAAGGCGCCGCAGCTCGCCGGCCTCACCAAGAAGGCGGCCGAGGCGTTCAGCCTCATGGTCGAATCGATCCAGGCGCTGGTGCGCGAGAACAAGGACGTGCTCTGGGGCTCGATGATCAAGCAGACCATGCAGCGCAAGAAGCCGTCGTTCAACGAGGGCTACTTCGGCTACAGCACCTTCTCCGAGCTGCTCGAGGACGCCGAGCGGAAGAACATCATCAAGCTGAAGAAGGACCAGCGCTCCGGCACTTACATCGTGACCGGCTTCGCCAAGCGCTAGGCGAGGGGCGAGAGACGCCGGCGGCCAGCGGCCCCGGCGTCTCGGCTCGCCCTCTACCCTCCCACCCCCATCACCCCTTCCGCCTCCACCCACTCGACGCGGCGCCAGCTCCGCTCGCGCCCCGGCACCGCCGTCAGGCCGGCCCGCGCCAGGCCGTCGCCCAGGAGCTCGACGAAGCGGTGCTGGCCCTTGACGACCGCCAGGTTGAGGAAGAGCTCGCGCGCCTCGCCGCGCGCCTCGACGACGAAGCGGAGCGCCTCGGTGCCCGGCCGCGGGTTGACGGCGAGCACGCGGGAGAAGGGGATCTGCCGCGGCCGGAAGGTGTGGAGCGGCTGGAAGGCGAAGCCGTCCGCCGCGATCTCGACGGCCGGCTTCCCCGCCGTCCACCAGATCTTCGCCAGGCTGCCGACGAAGAGCACGCTGTAGGCGAGGAGGACGCCGAAGCCGCGCCCCCAGGCGCCGCGCTCGTCGCTCGGCAGCATGCGGGTGAAGGCGCCGAGGACGATCACCAGGCCCATCCCCCAGAGCATGGCGCGGCGACAGGTGCTGCGCACCCAGGGGCGGAAGGGGAAGCGGGCGGTGGAGGCGGGCGCGGTGGTCGGCAGCGCGAGGGGAGAAGCCATGGGGCGATCGTACCCGCTCTCGGCGGGCGGCGGCGAGACGGTGCGATACTCTACGGAGGCCCCGGAGAGAAAACACCCCATGAACCAGGCGATCTTCATCACCGGCGCGGCGTCCGGGATCGGCCGCGAGACGGCCCTGGTCTTCGCCTCGCGGGGCTGGAAGGTCGGCCTCTTCGACGTCGACGAGGAGGGCCTCGCGGCGGTGGCGCGCGAGGCCGGCGCCGGGATGTCGCTGGCGCGCCGGCTGGACGTCCGCGACCGCGAGGAGTACCGCGCCGCCATCGCCGCCTTCGGCGAGTGGAGCGGCGGCCGCATGGACGCCCTCTTCAACTGCGCCGGCATCATGCGCATGGGGCCCTTCGAGGAGACGCCGCTCGACGAGCACGCGCGCACCATCGAGATCAACGTCCTGGGCGTCACCCAGGGCATCCATCTCGCGCTGCCGCTCCTCAAGGCGACGCCCGGCGCCCACGTCCTCTCGATGTGCTCGGCCTCGGCGGTCTATGGCGTCCCCGACCTCGCCGTCTACGCGGCGTCGAAGTTCTTCGTCCGCGGCCTGACCGAGGCGCTCAACCTCGAGCTGGCCGCCGACGGCATCGTCGTCACCGACCTCATGCCTCTCTATGTCGATACGCCGATGGTCCAGAGCCAGACCTACCGCGCCGGCTCGCTCGAGACCTTCGGCGCTCATCTGACACCGCGCCAGATCGGCGAGTTGGCCTGGAAGGCCGTCCACGCGAAGCGCGTCCACTGGCGGCCGGGCCTGCTGCTCAAGACCCTCAACTATCTCGGCGGTGCCTTCCCGTTCGTGGCGCGGCCGACGATGAAGTACGTCAACCGGAGGCGCGCCGCGGCCGGCCCGGCGGCCGCCGCGAAGCCGTCCTGAAGCGAGCCGCCTCGAGCCTCGGCGGCGAGCCCGAGCCGGCCGAGCCTTCCACCAAGCGTCGTCAAGCCAACACCCGATCCATCCCGAGGAGAATCCGATGAGAAAGCTCACCCTCGCCGCCGCCTGCCTCGCCGCCGGCGTCGCCGCGGCCGCCTCCCTCGCCGCCCAGCCGCAGCAGATCGACTTCCCGCGCCCGAGCCCCAACGCCAGCGTCTCGCAGATGGTGGGGATCAGCGAGATCACCATCCACTACAGCCGGCCGGGCGTGCACGACAGGAAGATCTGGGGCGGCCTCGTGCCCTACGGCAAGGTGTGGCGGACGGGCGCCAACGAGAACACCACCATCTCCTTCTCGACCGCCGTCTCGGTCGACGGCCACGAGCTCCCCGCCGGCATCTACGGCCTGCAGACCATCCCCGCCGAGAGCGGCGACTGGACGATCATCTTCAGCAAGGACGCCGAGCTGTGGGGCGCCTTCGACTACAAGGAGGACCACGACGCTCTGCGCGTGCAGGCGAAGGCGCGGCCGGCCGAGCCCGAGGAGCGCATGAGCTTCGCGTTCACCGACCTCACCGAGACCTCGGTCGTCGTGCTTCTGCGCTGGGAGCGGCTGGCCGTACCGATCAAGATCGACGTCGCGACGCCGAAGCTGGTGGTGGCGCGGGCGGAGTCGAACCTCGGCTGGCGGGCGCTCAATCAGGCCGCCGCCTACTGCGCACAGACCGGCGGCTGCGCCGACGGCGAGGGGCTGCGCTGGGCCGACGCCGCGGTCGCCGCCCATCCCGCCTTCGCCACCTACCAGACCCGCGCCCAGCTGCTGGCGAAGAAGGGCGACTACAAGGGCGCCGTCGCCGCCGGCGAGAAGGCGCTCGCGGCGGCGCAGGGCGCCAAGCCGCCGGTCTCGGCGGCGGCGACCGCCGACCTCGAGGCGTCGCTCAAGGAGTGGCGCTCGAAGTAGCGCGGCGCGCCAGCCACGACGGCAGCTCGCCGACGCCGTCGAGACAGGCGACGGGCGCCCGCGAGGCGAGCTCGCGGCGCCCGTGCGAGCCGCTGGTGACGGCGAGCGCGGCGACCCCGGCGGCGAGCGCCATGTCGAGATCGTGGACCGAGTCGCCGATCATCAGCGCTCGGTCCTTCGCCACCCCCAGCTCGTCGAGGACGTCGAGGAGCATCCGCGGGTGCGGCTTCGACGGCGCCTCGTCGGCGGTGCGGGTGGCGGCGAAGCGCGCCGCGAGGCGGTTCTCGCGCAGGCCGTCGTCGAGCCCGCGCCGGCTCTTCCCCGTCGCCACCGCCAGCAGATAACCGTCGGCCGCGAGGCGCGCCAGGAGATCGGGCACGCCGGCGAAGAGGAGCTGCCGCTCGCGGTAGGTGGCGAACCAGCGCTCGCGGTAGCAGCCGACGACGCGCTCGAAGAGCGCCTCGCCGCCGCCCGGCGCCAGCAGGTCGATGGTCTCGCGAAAGCCCAATCCGATCGTGCCGCGGATCACCGCCTCGTCAGGCACCGCGACCCCGGCGGCGCCGAACGCCTCGCGGGTGCAGGCGACGATCGTCGCGATCGAGTCCATCAGCGTGCCGTCCCAGTCGAAGACGAGGAGATCGAAGGGGCGCGCGGGCACCGGCACCGGCGCCGTCAAGGCCGCGGTCTCCCCGCCGCCGGCTGCACGGCGGTCTCGAAGCGCCAGACGTCGGCGCCGAGGAGCGCCAGGTGCTGGCGCTCGGCGTAGCGGCCGCGGAGGAAGGCGAGGAACGCCGGGCCGACCTCGCGATGGCCGCGCAGCAGCCAGACTTGCCACGGGCGGGTGCGGTCGAGGAGGTCGCGCGCCGCGGCGATGCTGGCGTCGTCGCCGGCCACGAGGTCGACCCGGCGGCGCGAGCCGAGCCGCGCGAAGTAGTAGTCGAAGTAGTCGCGGTAGAAGGCGCGGCCGAGGACGACGACGCCGGGATCGGGCGGCGAGCCGGCGGGTTCGGAGGCGACCACCGCAGCGACCGCCTCGCGGAACTGCTCTTTCTCCGGCACCGCGTAGAAGCGGTAGACGAAGAGGAGATGGGCGAGGAGGAGGAGGGTGGCGACGCTGGCGAGGAGGGCCAGGCGCACGCCAGAGGCGAGCACGGCGAAGGCGCGGGCGAGGAGCAGGTAGGCGGCGGGCAGGCAGACCAGCAGGTTGCGGTTGGTGAGGAGCGGGAAAGCCGCATAGGAGACGGCGACCGCGCCGGCGAACGGCACCGCGAGCCAGAGGGCGAGGACGAGCGACGGCGAGAGGTCGCCGAGGGGCCGCTCGGAGAGCGGCGACTCCGACGCGCCCTGCCGCAGACTGCGGCGCGCCATGGCGACCTTGACCAGAGCGGCGATGCCGACGCCGATCGCCAGCGCCGGCAGGGTGCGCGACTCGTTGAAGAGGAACTTGAGGTACCAGCCGACGCTGTAGAGGCCGGGCGGCGGGATCCACGCCCAGGAGTGGGAGTGCCGCTTCTGCAGCATCAGGTAGCGGAGCCCCGGCCCGTAGCCCGCGACGAGCAGGAGAAAGGTCCACGCCGCCGCGCGGCGGGCCGGGCCGCGGGCGAGGAGCACGGCGCCGCCGGCGAGGAGGAACGCCATGCCGGCGCCGAAGTGGTGCAGGTAGGCGGCGGCGAGAGCCGAGAAGAGGAAGCCGGCGGCGAGCCACGGCGAAGCCGCGCGTCCCTCGCCCCAGCGGCGGACGAGCGCCACCCAGAAGGCGCCGGCGGCGAGCACGGCGAGGAGCAGGCAGGCGTACGGCCGCGCCTCCTGGCTGTAGTGGATCGGGCACCAGAGGACGGCGAGGAGAGCGGCGGCGACGAGGCCCTCCGCGGCGCCGTAGAGGAGCTCGCCGAGGACGAAGATGGCCACGATCGAGAGCGTGCCGCAGAGTGCCGACGGCAGGCGGAGGAGGGCTTCGCTGTTGCCGAGATGACTCTGGACCACATGGAGCAGGAGGTTGAAGGTCGGCGGATGGCCGTCGCCGCCGAGGGTCTTGGCGAAGACCTCGCCGACGGTCGGCTGGCCGCTCACCCGCACGCTGTCGAGCTCGTCGTTCCACAGCGACTCGCGGCCGAGGCCGTGAAAGCGGAGGACGGCGCCGACGGCGAGGATCAGCAGCAGGAGCGCGAGGACGACCGATCGCGACGGATGCCCAATGCGGTCGTCCAGTTCGCTGCCAGAAGCCGCGCTCTCCACGCCGCTCACGCCGCGCCGCCGAGCGGCGTGAGGCGTGTGGCCGGCTCATCCGGTTCACCCGCTTCACCCGGCATGGCGAGCTGACCATCGAGGCGACTCCCCGGCGGCAGCACGGCGCCCGGGCCGACGATCGAGCAGCGGACGACGCTGCCGGCGCCGACCACCGCGCCGGCGAGGACGATGGTGCGCTCGAGGCGGGCGCCGTCGCCGATCGCGGCTCCGCTCTCGACCACGGCGCGGCGCAACGACGCGCTCGCCGCGACCTTCGCGGCGGGCGCCGTCCAGGCGCCACGGCCGCTCGCCCGCAGCCAGTCGAGAACGCCGTCGAGATACCGGCGCGGCGTCCCCAGGTCGTGCCAGACGCGATCGGTGGCGACCGCACGGAGCGGGCTCGCGCCGGTGCTCCGGGCTGCCGCGAGGAGCGGGTCGTAGAGGTCGCGGACGATGTCGGCGGGACCGGCGGGCCGCTCGCGGATGCGCGCCAGGAGCTCGGGCGAGAGGACGTGGGCGCCGGCGAAAACGAGCCGATCGTCGCCGGGCTGCGAGCCGTCGCCGCGGAGCGAGGTCACCTGCCCCGCATCGTCCACCGCGACGCCGCCGCCGAACTCTGCGGTGTCGGCGCGGCGGGAGAGGAGGAGCGTCGCGAGCGGCGCTGGCTCACCGCGGCCGCCGCCGGCGCGCAGGTGCGCGCGCACCATCTGTGCCAGCGGCCAGCGGCAGAGGCTGTCGCCGTTGATGAGGAAGACGAGATCCGCCGGCTGCAGAAAATCGCCCAGCGGCTGGAGCGCGCCGAGGGTGCCGAGGATCTCCGGCTCCGTCGAGTAGACGAGCGGCATGCCGGCGAAGGAGTCGCCGAAGCGCCGGCGGATCGGTGCGCCGAGATAGTGCAGATTGATCGCCGCCGCCTCGCAGCCGGCGCCGGCGAGCGCCTCGAGCGTGCGGCCGAGGATGGGGAGGCCGCAGACCGGAAAGAGCGGCTTGGGGAGCGCCGTCGAGAGCGGCCGCAGGCGGGTTCCCAGCCCGGCGGCGAGCACGAGGGCGCGAAGGCGCCGGCGCCTCGGCGGCATGGCTCGAGTGACCGGGCCCGCCTCAGCTGCCGGGACGGAAGACCATCTCCGGAGGGGCCTCCGGATGCTCCTTGAGGAAGTCCTCGTAGAGCCGCAAGTAAGAGCGCCGCTCGCCCTTCTCGGGATCGAGGCCGCAGCGGCGGGCGACGGTCTCCGCGCCGTCGCCCTCGAACTCCGCGAAGTCGCCGATCGGGGTGTGGTCGAGGGCGATGGTGACGCCGCCGAGCTGCCACTCCTCCCGCATCTTCTGGTAGCGGCGGACGACGGCGTAGCCCAGGTTGCTGAACAGCTCGCGCGCCTCGTCGGCGCTCTCGATCTCGATCTCGCGCTCCTCGCGCACCTTCATGTTCCCCTCCAGGCGGAGCGGTCCCTTGAAGGTGAGGCGCGAGCGCTGGCCGTCGGTCCGCAGGCGCAGGATGCGGCCCGAGGAGACCAGCTCGTCGTCCCGATCGAGGATCCAGTTGTCTTCGAAAGCCGCCGGTCCCAACCGCTCCGCTTCCAGCTCGCGCAGCCGCTCGCGCAGCTTGTCGAGCTCAACGTCTGGAAACTTGATCTCGCGCTCGAGGTTGTCCTTGCTCCTCATGACCTCACGACGGCGCCAGCCGATCGAGCAGCCGCGCCACCGAGCGGATGCCGTTGTAGAAGTGGCTGATGTTGAACTTCTCGTTGGGCGCGTGGAGCGCGTCGTCGTTCAAGCCGAAGCCAAGGAGAAGGATCGGCACGCCCAAGACCTGCGAGAAGGTCGAAACGATGGGGATCGAGCCGCCCTCGCGCATGCGCAACGGCCGCGCCCCCCAGATCTCCTCCATCGCCTCCATCGCCGCCTCGACGATCGGCCCCTGCGCCTCGACGATCACCGGGCCGCCGCCGTGGAGATACGACACCTCGACGGTCACTCCCGGCGGGGCGATCTTCTTGACGTGCTCGGTGAACAGGCGGGCGATCGTCTCCGCCTTCTGATCGGGGACCAGACGCATCGAGACCTTGGCGCCGCCCCAGGAGGGGAGGACCGTCTTGGCGCCCTTCCCTTGGTAGCCGCCGAAGATGCCGTTGACGTCGCAGGTCGGCCGCGCGCCGACGCGCTCCAGGGTTGTGTAGCCCTGCTCGCCGAAGACCTCGCCGATGCCCAGCTCGCGGCGGTAGTCGTCCTCGACGAACGGCAGCTTCGCCATCTCCTCGCGCTCCCAGCCCTCGAGAGGCCGCACGTCGTCGTAGAAGCCGGGGATGAGGATCTTGCCGGTCGCGGCATCGCGCAGCCCGTCGATGATGTGGCAGAGGGCGTTCAGGGGATTGGCGACGCCGCCGCCGTAGGTGCCGGAGTGCAGATCGCGGTTGGGGCCGGTGACCTTGAGCTCCATGTAGGCGAGCCCTTTGAGACCGTAGACGAGCGACGGCTGGCCGGGGCCGTAGAGCGAGCTGTCGGAGATGACGACGCAGTCGGCCGCCAGGCGCTTGCCGCCGTCCTCGCGGACGTAGCGGTCGATCGCCTCGCCGCCCGCCTCCTCCTCACCCTCGACGATGAGCTTGACGTTGACGGGGAGCGAGCCGCGCTCGGCGAGCATGGCGGCGATCCCCTTCAAGTGGGCGTAGGACTGCCCCTTGTCGTCGGTCGCGCCGCGCGCCACCAGCTTGTCGCCCTCCTCGGTCGGCTCGAACGGCGGATGCCGCCAGAGCTCCAGCGGATCGACCGGCTGCACGTCGTAGTGGCCGTAGAAGAGGACGGTCGGCGCGCCCGCCGCTTGCGTCCATTCGCCGTAGACCAGCGGATGGCCGGCGGTCTCGATCAGCTCGGCGGTCAGGCCGGCGGCGCGCATCTTCTCGAGCAGGAACTCGGCCGCGCGCCGCACGTCGGCGGCGTAGGCGGGATCGGTCGAGATCGAGGGGATGCGGATGTAATCCTTGAGCTCGCCCAGGTAGGCGCTCTTCTCGCGGTCGATGCGGTCCAGCACGTCGCGCGTGTCTCTCACGGCCATCGTTTTCGGCTCTCCTCTCGAAGCCCGGGCAGTCTAGCAGAAGCGTCCGGACGGCCATCCGGGTTGACGCGCGAGGTTGTCGGCGGGCGCTACGGCGCCGCCGGGTCGGCCGCGCTCTCGGGCTCGCGCGCCGCCGCCGCGAGGCGGCCGAGGCCGCGGAGATTGATGCCGTTGACGAGGGCGTGGGCGACGATCGGCCCGAGCAGGTTGCCGCGCCAGTGCATGAGGCCGCCGAGGAGGAGGCCGGCGACGAGGGCGAAGGCGGTCCACAGCCGGAAGGCGCGCCCCGGGCCGGTGTGGAGGAGGGCGAAGAGGAGCGCCGCGGGGATCCAGCCGAGGCTCCCCTGCACGGCGCCGCGGAAGAAGAGCTCCTCGGCGAAGCCGGAGAGGAGGGCGAGGCCGATCGCCTCCCCGAGAGTGACCGGACCGAGGAGACCGGCGAGCCGCTCCTCGAGCTCGCGGGCGGCGGGGAAGACGCGACGGCCGAGCCGCCAGACGGCCCACAGCACGAGGCCGGCGGCGGCGCCGGCGGCGAGATCGATCCACCAGCCCCGGCGGGCGACGAAGAGGGAGAGCGGGATGGGGCCGCGGCGGGCGAAACCGATCCAGAGGGCGCCGGCGACCGCGATGACGAGGTAGAACGTCCACGCCGTCCGGTAGAAGCGGCCGGACGGCGCGGGCCGCGGCGCGATGCTAATTGATCGGCTCCTCAGGCTCGCCGCCATCCGGGTCGCGATCGGAGTCTTCGAGATTGGTGTCGGCGAGATCGCCGAGCTCCAGCTCCGCATCGACGCTCGCGAGATCGAGCGCCTCGCCGTTGCCGTTCTCGTCGAGATCGCCGCCGATCTCGCTCTCCTCGCGCTCGGCGAGCTTGGCGACCGCGACCAGGCGATCACCGTCGTCCAAATCCATCAGCTTGACGCCCTGGCTCGAGCGGCCGACGACGCGGATGCCGCCGACGCCCATGCGGATGATCATCCCCTCCTGGGTGATGAGCATCAGCCCCTCGCCCGGCGTCACGTGCTTGGCGCCGATCACCTCGCCGGTCTTCTCGCTGACCTTCAAGTTGATGATGCCGAGGCCGCCGCGGGTCTGCAGGCGGTAGGAGGAGACCGGCGTCCGCTTGCCGTAGCCGCGCTCGGCGACGGCGAGGATCTCGCCGCCCATGCCGCCGGCGGCGGGAGCCTCGGCCGCGGCGCTTTCATCGGCGACTTCGGCGGTCGAATCAGCGGCGGCCATGCCCGCGTCTTCGGTCTCGACGGCCGCGGTGCTCTCGGCGCCGCTCGCCTCCGCGCCCGCGAGCGCCGCGGACGTTCCAAGCGCCGCGAGCGCCTCCATCGACACCACCCGGTCGCCGGGGCGCAGAGTGATCCCCTTGACGCCGTAGGTGGCGCGGCCGGTCGGCCGCACGTCGCTCTCCGGGAAGCGGATGGCGAAGCCCTTGGCGGTGGCGAGCAGGATGTCCTCGCCGCCGCCGGTGACGCGCACCGCGAGGAGGCGGTCGCCGTCGTCGATGTTGATACCGATGATGCCGTCGGCGCGCGGGTTGGCGAAAGCGGCGAGGGCGGTCTTCTTGACCGTCCCCTTCTCGGTCGCGAAGATGAGGAAGCGGTCCTCGGGGAAGGTGCGCACGGCGACCGTCGTCGCCAGCCGCTCGGACGATTCGAGGCTGAGCAGGTTGACGATCGCCTTGCCCTTGGCCGCCGGCCCCATCTCCGGGATGGCGTGGACCTTGATCCAGTGGGTGCGGCCGCTCTGGGTGAAGACCAGGATGTAGCTGTGCGCCGAGGCGACGTAGAGGTGCTCGACGAAGTCGTCGTCCTTGGTCAGCATGCCGGTCCGCCCCTTGCCGCCGCGGCTCTGCTGGCGGTAGAGGGCGAGCGGCGAGCGCTTGACGTAGCCCGAGTTGGTGACCGTGATCACCATGTCCTCGTCGGCGATCATGTCCTCGATCGTGATGTCCGAGGTCTCGGGGATGATCTCGGTGCGCCGCGCGTCGCCGAACGTCTCGCGCAGCTCGGCGAGCTCGCGGCGGATCTCGACGAGGACGAGCTGGTCCGAGGCGAGAATGGCGCGCAGGCGCTCGATGAGGACCATCAGCTCGCGGTACTCGTCGACCACCTTCTGCCGCTCGAGGCCGGTGAGGCGCTGCAGGCGCATGTCGAGGATCGCCTGCGCCTGCACCTCGGAGAGCGCGAAGCCCGACATCAGCCGCTCGCGCGCCTCGGCGCCGTTGGCGCTGGCGCGGATCGTCGCGATCACCTCGTCGAGATGATCGAGGGCCTTCAGGATCCCTTCGAGGATGTGGGCGCGCTCCTCGGCCTTGCGCAGGTCGTAGCGGCTGCGGCGGATGATGACGGTCTTGCGATGGTTGAGGAAGTGTTGCAGCAGCTCCTTGAGCGTCATCACCCGCGGCTGGTTGTCGACGATGGCGAGGAGGATGATGCCGAAGGTGGTCTGCATCTGGGTGAGCTTGTAGAGCGAGTTCAAGATCACCTCGGGGACCTCGCCGCGCTTGACGTCGAGGACGACGCGGATGCCGTCGCGGTCGGACTCGTCGCGGAGGTCGGAGATGCCCTCGATGCGCTTCTCGCGGATGAGCTCGGCCATGCGCTCGATCATCCGCGCCTTGTTCACCTGGTAGGGGATCTCGGTGATGACGATCGACTGGCGCTCGCCGCGCTTCTCGGTTTCGATCGAGGCGCGGGCGCGCACCTGGATGATGCCGCGGCCGGTGGTGTAGGCGGAGCGGATGCCCTCGAGCCCGTGGATGAAGCCGGCGGTCGGGAAGTCGGGCCCGGGGACGGCGCGCATGAGATCGCTCGTCAGCACGTCGGGATCGTCGATCAGCATCAGCGTCGCGTCGATCACCTCGCCGAGGTTGTGCGGCGGGATGTTGGTCGCCATGCCGACGGCGATGCCGGTGGCGCCGTTGACGAGGAGGTTGGGGACGCGCGCCGGCAGCACCAGCGGCTCGGTCTCCGAGCCGTCGTAGTTGGGCGCCCAATCGACCGTCTCCTTGTCGATGTCCTCGCGGATCATCTCCTCGGCGAGCTTGGTCAGGCGCACCTCGGTGTAGCGCATCGCCGCCGGGTTGTCGCCGTCGATCGAGCCGAAGTTGCCCTGGCCGTCGACCAGCGGATAGCGCATGGCGAAGTCCTGCGCCATGCGGACGACGGTGTCGTAGATGGCGCTGTCGCCGTGCGGGTGGTACTTGCCCATCACGTCGCCGACGATGCGCGCCGACTTCTTGTACGGCCGGTCGGAGCGGTTGCCGCTCTCCCACATGCCGTAGAGCACCCGCCGGTGCACCGGCTTCAGGCCGTCGCGCGCATCGGGCAGCGCACGGCCGATGATCACGCTCATCGCGTAATCGAGATAGCTGCGCTTCATCTCGTCTTCGATGTCGACCGGGATCGGCTGCTCGAAGGGGAGTATGCGATCGTCTTCGCTCATATCGGCTCGTACCGTCCTCTGCTAGAGAAGCCTGCGAAACTCTTCGACTGTCAATCCGGCTAGACGCACGATGTCGCCCATGGTGTAGGCGTTGACTGGATTGCCGCGCGGGATGGTCAGGATGCGAAACCCATCCGTCATCACGATGTGCTTACCCTGCCGTGCAACGCGAAAACCAGCTTTTTCGAGCGCTCGCACGGCGGCGAGATGGGGAATGCCAGGAACCTTCGGCACTCAGACCAGAACCTCGACCTCACGAACCTCCGCTCCGCTCGCGAGCTCCTCGGCAACCGCGAGGTACTCGCGAATCGCGTCCTCGATGTTCAAGAGCGCTTCGGATTCGGTGTTCCCCTGCGACAGGCAGCCTGGAAGGCCTGGAACGGAAACACTGAAACCTTCTTCGGAGTGCTGTAGCAAAACTTTATATCGCATCGTTTACTCCTTAAGCTTCACGGAACTCGAGATTTGCAATTTCCATACAGATCGCCGGAGCCCTAGCCTAGAATCCTCAGAAGGCGACAGTTCTTTAGATAGGGGCCAAGACTATCTGAGAGAACCAATCCGGTAACTCTTATCTTTTGACCCGACCTTATCCTTAGCAGATTTTGCTTATCGGTTATGTCAAACACAAGAAATGCGCTTGATAAAAGGTCGGAATCTACAGCTTTAGTACTAACAAAAATTTTTCCGTCAGTAGGCGGACGAACAGCGGTGACCGTCCCTTCCCAGATAACTCGTTTACCTGTTTGGCTCCTTACGAACTCGTCGCGTTGTAAGTCAGTCAACGACGGTTCTGTGGAGGACGTAAGGTATTCCCGCAGTGATAAGGGTGAGAAATCTGAATCTGCTGCAACCTGTGCCTCGCTTGAGCCGAACCCGCTGTCCTGCGTTGACAATTGGCCTCGTGCTGCCGTTCGCAAAGATTGAGCCGGTGCAACAGATGGGATTACAGAGTGCCGTAGGCTGAGGAAGCTGACACCCACAACCGTACAGACGGCGGGAAGAACGCCCAAAATCCAGAATGCTGCCCAATGTCCCTTAACCTTCGCCGTGAGGTTGGCAATCATGGCCAATCCAAAAACCGGTCTCAGACATCCAGGTTGCGCACGTCGAGCGCGTTGGCCTGGATGAACTCGCGGCGCGGCTCGACCTCGTCGCCCATCAAGACGGTGAAGATGGAGTCGGCCTCGACGTCGTCCTCGATGCGCACTTGCAGCAGGCGGCGGCGGTCGGGGTCCATCGTGGTCTCCCAGAGCTGCTCGGGGTTCATCTCGCCGAGACCCTTGTAGCGCTGGATCGAGACGCCCTTCTTCGCTCCCGCGTAGAGCTTCTCGAGCGCCTCCTCGATCGTCGCGTGCTCGGAGATCTCCTCGCCCTTGACGAGGGTGAAGCCGCCGGCGGCGATCGCCTCGAGCCCCTGGACGTTCTGCGCCAGGGCGCGGTACTCGGCGCTCGTCACCAGGCTCCAGTCGATCTGCACCGGCCGCTCGACGCCGTCGCGGCGGGAGACGAAGCGCACGAAGCCGGTGCCATGCTCCTCGTCGCGGCCGACCTCGACCCGCGTGTAGGCCGCCTCGAGCGCCTGCGCCACCCTCGCCAGACGGTCGCCGTCGTTCAACGCCGTCTTGTCCTTGACCTCGTGGCCGAGGGCGATCTTCAGGGCGTCGGCGGGATAGCCGCGCGAGACGAGCTTCTCCAGGCCGGCGCGGAAGCTCTCGACGCGCTCCAGGAAGTGCGCCAGATGGGCGCCGCTCAACCGGCGGCCGTCGCCGTTCGAGCCGTCGCCGTTGGCCGCCGCGTGAGCGGAGTGGAGATCGACCTCCCAGGCGTCCTTGATACGCTCGACGAGGAAGGCCTGGTACTCGCGGTCGTCTTTCAAGTACGCCTCGCTCTTGCCGTGGCTCACCTTGTAGAGCGGCGGCTGCGCGATGTAGAGGTGGCCGCGGCGGATCGTCTCCTGCATCTGGCGGTAGAAGAAGGTGAGGATGAGGGTGCGGATGTGGCTGCCGTCGACGTCGGCGTCGCACATGATGATGAGCTTGTGGTAGCGCAGCTTGGCGACGTCGAAGTCGTCCTTGCCGATCCCCGTGCCGAGCGCCGTGATGATGACCTTGATCTCGTCGGAGGAGAGCATCTTGTCGAAGCGCGCCTTCTCGACGTTCAGGATCTTGCCCTTGAGCGGCAGCACCGCCTGGAACTTCCTGTTGCGCCCCTGCTTGGCCGAGCCGCCGGCGGAGTCGCCCTCGACGAGGAACAGCTCGGCGAGCTCGGGGTTCCGCTCGCTGCAGTCGGCGAGCTTGCCGGGGAGGTTCGAGGCGTCGAGGGCGCCCTTGCGGCGGGTGAGCTCGCGGGCCTTGCGCGCCGCCTCGCGGGCGTGCGCCGCCTCGACGCACTTCTCGACGATCCGCCGCGCGTCGCGCGGGTTCTCCTCGAGGTAGGCGGCGAGCTTCTCGTTGACCACCTGCTCGACCCAGCCCTTGATCTCCGAGGAGACCAGCTTCTCCTTCGTCTGCGAGGAGAACTTGGGGTCCTTGATCTTGACCGAGATGACCGCCGTCAGCCCCTCGCGCACGTCGTCGCCGGTCAGGTTCTCCTTGAGCGCCTTCGACAGGCCGCTCGACGCCGCGTAGGCGTTGATCGTCCGCGTCAGCGCCGACTTGAAGCCCGAGAGGTGGGTGCCGCCGTCGCGGTTGTTGATGGTGTTGGCGAAGGCGTAGGTGAGCTCCTGGTAGCCCTCGTTCCACTGCATGGCGACCTCGACGGTCTCCGCGCCGGTGCCGTCGTCGCGGGTGTCGAGGAGGTGGACCGGCTTCGGGTGGAGCGGCTGCTTGTTGCGGTTCAAGTGCTCGACGAAGGAGGAGATGCCGCCGGCGTAGGCGAACTCCATCTCCTTGTCGGTGCGCTCGTCCTGCAGGTGGATGTAGATGCCGCGGTTCAAGAACGACAGCTCGCGGAGGCGCTGCGCCAGGGTGTCGAAGTGGAACTCGCGGACGGCGAAGATCGTGGTGTCCGGCCAGAAGCGCACCTTGGTGCCGTGCTTCGGCGATTTGCCGATCGCCTGGATGGGCGCCTCGGGGACGCCCTGGTGGTAGGTCTGGAACCAGACGTCGCCGTCGCGCTTGACCTCGAGCTCGAGGGTCTCGGAGAGGGCGTTGACGACCGAGACGCCGACGCCGTGGAGGCCGCCCGAGACCTTGTAGGAGTTCTTGTCGAACTTACCGCCGGAGTGCAGCTCGGTCATGATGACCTCGGCCGCCGAGCGCCCCTCCTCCTTGTGGAGGTCGACCGGGATGCCGCGCCCGTCGTCCTCGACGGTCACCGAGTTGTCGGTGTGGATGGTGACGTCGATCCGCGCGCAGTAGCCGGCCTGCGCCTCGTCGATCGAGTTGTCGACGAGCTCGAAGACCATGTGGTGGAGGCCCGAGGCGTCCTCGGTATCCCCGATGTACATGCCGGGGCGCTTGCGGACCGCCTCGAGGCCTTTGAGGACCTTGATGCTGTCCGCGGTATAGGTGGGTTCTGGTTCGTTCAAGCCGCTCTCCGCTCGCTGCTCTGGAAGTTGTTGACTCCCCCTCGACGGAGAGGGAAACCGAGGCTTGCAAACAATATCACAATCGGCGTCTTTTTCCTAGTCCTACCTCGTTGAAAAACAAGGGCTTAGGGGATTCGTAACAGGGTTTTTGCGCGCCCCTTCGGAATCGCCTCGCCGGCGCGCCTCAGAAAGTAAAAACGTGGCCGCGGCGAGGGCGGCGGGCGGCCCGCGAGGAGGCCGCGAATCCCCACCCGAGAGAACAGCTCGGAGGGCGCTCGAAGTCCCCGCCGCCCGTCTCGTTCGAGAAGCGGCCGGAGAGCAGGAAATCGAGGAGCTCGCCCTTCCAGGAGGCGGCGGGCGCGATGTCGAAGATCTCCGCCCCGGCGCCCTTCTGAGGTCCGCCGCCTTGGCGAGGGGTCGCGCGGCAGCCGACGAGCTGGAAGCGCAGGCGCGGGTCCGGCCGGAAGCTCCCGTAACCGTGGAGCGAGCTGCCGAGCCGGTCGGTCCGCGGGGCGACGATCTTCTCGATGCCCGGGGCGCGGATGACGAGGACGTCGGCCGGCTCGCGCTCGACGGCGGTCACCTCGAGCGCCCGCCCCGCGGCCTGCAGGCGGCCGGCGAGGTCCTGCGGGGTGAGCGGAGGCGCCGCCCCGCCGGTGAAGACCGGGACGGCGGTCAGCTCGCTCTCGGTGTCGCCGCCCCAGCCCTCGCTCAGCAGTCGCGACCGGCGGACGGTGAGCCGCCGGCGAAGCGGAGCTCGGCGGCGAGCACCCGTGCCGAGCCGGCGGCGGGGATCGCGATCACGGCGCGCGACTGGGCATCGAGCGGCAGCGGCTCGCCGTCGAGCCGGAGCGAGACCGCCGACGGGCGCTCGCCGCTGATGCTCTGCCAGTGGACCTGCGCGCCGACCATGCCCGGCGCCGCGGGCGCCAGCAGGATCTCGGCTTCTGCCGGCGGGCGCGGCAGGTTGATCCACTGCTCGGCGCGGCCAGCCTCCACCCCGTCGCGCCCCACCGCCCGCGCCTCGAGACGGTGCGGCAGCAGCTCGGGGCCGGAGTCGACCCGGCGGCTCCAAGGCGGACCCGTCATCCTCCCCACGCTCCGGCCGTCCAGGAACAGCTCGATTGAGGCAGCCCGGTCCTCCGCCGCCAGCGTCACGGTCTGCGGCCCGCGCACGAGGCCGAGAAAGAGGGTCAGGAAGACGATGTGCATGGCCGGCTGCCAAGGAATCGACTGATGTCGTTGAGTCGAAACCGCGTCTAACCTCTTTCGATCGCTGTGAGCGCGATCCGGTTCCCGACCTCAGTCGCCGCTCGCCCTCGTGGCCCGCCATCTCGATCTGTAGCCCGCCGAACGAATCGATAGCCCGCCGAATCGATTCCTAGCCCGCCGAACGGATTCTTCGCCTGCCGATTCGATTCGTAGCTCGCCGAACGGATTCTTCGCCTGCCGATTCGATTCGTAGCTCGCCGATCGAATTCGTAGCTCGCCGAACTGATTCGTAGCTCGCCGAACTGATTCGTAGCCTGCCGATTCGATTCGTAGCTCGCCAATTCGATTCGTAGCCCGCCGATTCATTCGGCGCGCCGCGGATCGTCTTTTCCCGCTCCGCAGCCTCGCGGATGTCGGCGTCAGAGGGTCGTGATCTTCCCCGCTTCCATCTGCCAGAGGGAGCCGACGGGGAGGGTCAGCCAGACCTGCGGGCGGTTGGAGCTGGCGACGAGCTGTTCGGCGTCGGCGAAGACGCTCCAGACCGCGGCGAGGGTCGGCGGGGCGAGCTCAGCGTCGGCGTCGTCGAGGAGGTAGACGGGGCTGCGGCCGGCGGCGGCCACGACGCGCCCGTGGGCGGCGAGGAGGAGGAGCGAGAGGGCCTTCTTCTCGCCCGCCGAGCCGGTGCGCCCGAACTCGTGCTCTCCCCAGAGGATCTCCAAGTCGTCGCGGTGCGGGCCGAGGAGGGGGAGCTGGCGCTGGCGCTCGCGGTCGGCGATGCGCTCCAGGCTCTCGCGGACGGCGTCGACGCCGGTCAAGCCCGAGGCGGGCGACGGCCGGTAGCGGAGCGTCACCGCGGGGAAGGGCAGCGCGGCCTCGGCGAGGACGCCGGCGAGGCTCGCCGAGAGCAGCTCGACGTAGGCGCGGCGCTTGGCGATGAGCTCGGCGGCGGCGGCGGCGAGGACGTCGTTCCAGGCCTCGAGGCCGCGGCCGCCGGAGGCGAGGAGCTCGCGCTTCTGGCGCAGGCCGCGGCGGTAGCGGCCGAGCACCTCGAGGGTCGCCGGGCGCATGCCGAGGACGCCGCGGTCGAGGAAGCGCCGGCGCAGGACCGGCGGGCCGGAGAGCACCTCGGCGTCGCCGGTCGACCAGGAGACGACGGGGAGGGCCGCCAGGTGCTCGGCGAGCGGCGCCGGGCGGCCGTTGACCGTCCGCAGCCGCCATTCGCGGCCGAAGCCGACCTCCAGCCGGATGCGCTGCTCGCCCGCCACCTCGCCCTCGAGGTGAAAGAGATCGCCACCGTGGCGGACGCAGTCGGCGAGCTGGGAGGTGCGGAAGCTCCGCGTCGTGGCGAGGACGTAGACGGCTTCGAGGAGGCTGGTCTTGCCGGCGCCGTTGCCGCCGAGGATGAGGTGCGAGCCCGCCGCCGGCCGCCAGACGAGCGGCTCCAAGTTGCGGAAACCGTTGACGGCTAGCTGGGAGAGCACGGGATCGGAGGTCCCGGAGGTCGGCGGGGAGGCGAGAGAGGGGCCGGCGCGACGGCGCCGCGCGCGGCGCTCAGATGCGCATCGGCATGATCACGCAGAGGTAGCGGGCGTCCGGCCCGTCCTGCGGATAGCCCACGCACTGGGTGTTCTCGTCCATGAGCTCGAGGCGCACCTTCTCGGTCTCCACCGCGGAGAGGAACTGCGACAGGTAGTCCGGGTTCATCCCCACCCGGAAGCCCGGACCCTCGTAGGCGCAGGCGACCTCCTCGACCGCCTCGCCGAGGTCCGGGTTGGCGGCCGAGATGACGAGCTGGTCCTGGCTGAACTGCAGGCGCACCGAGCGCGCCCGGTCGCCGGTCAGGAGCGCCACCCGCTGCACCGCGTCGGCGAGGTGCTTGCGCTCAAAGACCACCTTCTTGTCGTTGTCCTTGGCGATCACCCGCTCGTAGTCGGGGAAGGTACCCTCGAGGATGCGGCAGATGAGCTCCCGCTTGCCGACGCGGAACGACAGGTGGTGCTCGCCGCGGCGGTAGGCGAGATTGCCCTCACCCTCGAGGCGCTGGATCTCCTGCAGGGCCTTGCGCGGCACGAGGACCGAGTCGGCGTCGACGCTGGTGTCGAGCGCGTGCTCGACGAGCGCCATGCGATGGCCGTCCGTCGCCACCATCTCGAAGGCGCCGTCCTTGAGCTTCAGGAGAGCGCCGTTGAGCTGGAAGCGGGATTCCTCGGCGGAGACCGCGAAGAGGATCTTCGCCACCATCCGGCGGAGCTCGAGGAAGGGGATCTCCGTCGCCGCGATCGAGTGGCCGTCGACGCCGGGGAGGGTCGGGAAGTCGTCCGGCGCCATGCCGTGGATCTTGAAGCGCGAGCGGCCGGCGCGGATGGTGAGCACGCGCGGCTCGTCGAGCACGAGGTCGATCTCCTCGCTGTTGAGCGAGCGGACGATCTCCTGGAACTTCTTCGCCTGGATCGCGATGCCGCCCTCCTGGCGGACGTCGGCCTCGCACCACGAGGTGAGCGAGACGTCGAGATCGGTCGCCGCGAGATGCAGCCGGTCGCCCCGCGCGGTGAGCAGCAGGTGCGACAGCACGGGGATCGTCGTCTTGCGCTCGACGATTCCCTGCATCGGGATGAGCTCGCTCACGAGCTCGCTACGATTGGCTCGAATTTCCATGCGTCCTTCTCCGTCTCGAAAGGAAATATAGCATCAGAGTAGCAGTAACAGAAGGCGGCTCCGATGGCTGCGGAAAGCGGTGCTAAGTTTCTGATTCATCGGCTCTTAGTCGTCCTCTAAAAGCCCGGCTGGAAGCTGTGGACGGCCTGTGGAGGAGGTGCGGAGCGAAGCGGAAAAAAAGGCCGGCGCGAGATCTTCCGCAGCTCGTTCCACCGCCGCCGCACAGGGATTTGCACAGGCTTTCAGGAAGGGTCGGGGCTCAGGCGAAGTGCTGGGCGATCGACTGCAGGGTGCGGTCGAGGTCATTGTCGGCGCCGCGCCGCTCCTCGATGTCCTTGACCGCGTACATCACCGTCGAGTGGTGCTTGTCGTTGAAGACCTTGCCGATCTCCGGGTAGGAGAGCGGGGTGAGCTGGCGCAGCAGGTACATCGCCATCTTGCGCGGGAAGACCACCTGCTGCGAGTTGTTCTTGCTCTTGATCTCCTTGACCGTCAAACCGTAGTGGTGGGCCACCCGGCGCACCACCTCGTTGGGCTCGACGCGCCGCCCCTCGGGGGGGAGGATGTCCTTCAACGTCTCGCGGGTGAGCTCGAGCGAGATCGGCTTGCCGGTCAGC
This sequence comes from uncultured Acidobacteriota bacterium, assembly GCA_963755825.1. Lineage (GTDB taxonomy): Bacteria > Acidobacteriota > Thermoanaerobaculia > Multivoradales > UBA5704 > DATBQN01. The sequence continues at coordinate 2,199,617 of CAVWLA010000003.1, forward strand.
GACGAGAAGGCGATCACCCGGTTGAGCATGCCCTCGAGCTCGCGGATGTTCGAGCGCACCTGGTGGGCGATGAAGTCGGCGACCGCCGGCGGCAGCTCGATCGCCTCGACGTCCGCCTTGCGGCGGAGGATGGCGACCTTGGTCTCGAGGTCGGGCGGCTGGATGTCGGCGATCAGCCCCCACTCGAAGCGGCTGCGCAGGCGCTCCTCGAGGGTCGGGATGTTGCGCGGCGAGGAGTCCGACGAGAGGATGATCTGCTTCTGGCTGGTGTAGAGGGTGTTGAAGGTGTGGAAGAACTCCTCCTGCGTGCGCTCCTTGTTGGCGAGGAACTGCACGTCGTCGATGAGCAGCACGTCGATCGTCCGGTAGCGCTCGCGGAAGGCGGGCATGCGGTCGAAGCGGATCGAGTTGATGAGCTCGTTGACGAACTGCTCGGCCGCCAGGTAGAGCACGCGCAGGTGCGGGTGCGCCGTCTGGATGTGCGAGCCGATGGCGTGGAGGAGATGGGTCTTGCCGAGGCCGACCCCGCCGTAGAGGAAGAGCGGGTTGTAGCTCTGCGACGGCGCCTCGGCGACCGCCCGCGCGGCGGCGTGCGCGAACTGGTTCGAGCTGCCGACGACGAAGTTGGCGAAGAGGTACTTGGGGTTGAACTGGCCCTGGCCGGTCGGCTCGACGGGCGGCGGCGGCACCGCCTTCTCCTCGAGCGAGAAGAGGACTTCGAAGGAAGGCCCGTCGAGCCCGGCGACGGCGCGGTCGACCTGCGGCCGGAAGCTCTCCTCGAGGGTGGAGAGGAAGCGCGAGTTGGGGGCGAGGAGGACGAGGCGGTCCTCGCGCTCGCTCTGCACGCGGAGCGGCCGGAACCAGGTGGAGAAGTCCTCGGGATCGAGCTGTTGCTGGAGCTGTCGTTGAAGCAGTGACCAGAGGGATCGATCGGACATCAGAGGGGCTCGCGGCAGCCGGCAGACAGCAATATTTCAACAGGAAATCCACACCTTGCGGAAATCCTTTCTCCAGAAGATCTGAGGCTTGTGAGCAGTGGTCTCGGCGACGACTGCGTGACTATAACACAGGCGAAGGGGGCCGCAAGAGCCGAAAAAAGAGGGCTGTAAGTGCACCCATTGCAATGAGTTGACTCTTTTTCCACGGCTCGGCTCGAGACGCCGCGCCCGGGCGCCCCCCGAGAGGCCGCCGGCGGCGGGCGGCAGGCTCGGGGCGGCTCAGCGCTGGCTCAGCGCTGGCTCAGAAGGGATGGGCGAGGGAGCGCTCCTCGCTCGGCAGCTCGAGCATCTCGGGCGGCCGGCTGTCGAGGCTGTGGACGAGGCGGAGGACGGCCTCGGGGAGCGCCGCCTCGCGACGGTCGCGGAACATCTCGAGCCAGCTCTTCGGATGCGGGTAGAGCTCGAGGCGGAGAGCGCCGCCGGCGGGGATGCCGGCCGCCTGGCGCGCCAGCTCGATGGCGCGGTCGAGGCCGCCGATCTCGTCGACGAGGCCGATCGGCCGCGCCTCGGCGCCGGTCCACACGCGCCCCTGGGCGATGGCGTCGACCGCTTGGCGGGTCATGTGGCGGCCGGCCGCGACGTGGCCGACGAAGAGGTCGTAGACCTGCCCCATCAGGCGCTCGACCTGCGCCGCCTGCGCCGGCGTGTAGGGGTCGGTCGAGGTGTAGAGGTCGGCGTTGGCGCCGCGCTTGAGCTCGTCGTGGGTGATCCCCAGGAGCTCGCGCTCGAAACGGCGGGTGGCGAACTTGCCGCCGACGACGCCGATCGAGCCGGTGAGAGTGGTCGCCTCGGCGACGATGCGGGTGGCGCGGGCGGCGATGTAGTAGCCGCCGGAGGCGCCGTAGTCGGACATCGAGACGATGACGGGCTTGCGCCGCTGCAGCCGCTCGACCTCGTGGAGGATGAGGTCGGAGGCGAGCGACGAGCCGCCCGGGCTGTCGATGCGGAGCACCACCGCCGGGATGCCGTCGTCGTCGGCCACCTGCTGCAGGGTCTCGGCGAGATCGTCGGAGCCGATCGAGGCGTCGCTCGAGAACGGCCCGCCGCCGGCGCGGCCGCGGTGGATCTCGCCCTCGGCGAAGACCACCGCCAGGCGCCGGCCGGAGAGGCCGCCGCCGCCGTCGTAGCTCTCCAGGCGCACCAGCCGCGGCCGGCCGCCGGCCAGGCGGCGGATGCGGTCGCGGAAGTCGTCGGCGTAGCCGACGCGGTCGATCAGCCCCTTGGCCTTCGCCTCGCCGGCGCTGTACGGGGCGGCGTCGATCGCCGCCCGCACGCCGGCGGGAGTCAGCCGCCGCGCCTGGGCGATGCCGTCGACGAGCTGGCCGTAGAGGCTGTCGAGGGCGGCGTTGAGCGCCAGAGCCGCCGGCGGCGTGAACTGCGTCTCAGTATAGGTCTCGGCGTAGCTCTTGTAGGCGCCGATATGGTTGAAGCTGGGATCGATCTTGAGCTTGTCCAGGGTGCCGCGGAGGAAGCGGGTGTCGATCAGCATGCCGAGCAGGTTCAGGTTGCCGGCAGGCGACATCTGGATGTGGTCGCAGGCGCTCGCCAGGAAGTAGTCGAGGGTGCCGTTGCCGCCCTCGCCGACGGTGTCCATGTAGCACTCGACGAACTTGCCGGCGGCTTTCAACGCCTGGAGCTGGCGGCGCAGCTCCTGGGCCTTGGCGAGCCCCATGTCGGCGCCCTCGACGTAGACCGCGATGCCGCGCACCGCGCCGTCGCTCCGCGCGGCGCGGAGCGCGGGGTAGAGCTTCGCCATGCTGTCGGCGCCGGCGCGGCCGCCGAAGGGGAGCGCCGGCTCGACCTCCTGCTCGACGATGGGGCGGTCGACGCGCCAGACGAGGACGGTCGAGCCGCTGCCGGCGGCGGCGGCGAGCGACGGGCCCCTGCCGGCGAGGGCGATGCCGGCGATCGCCGCCGCGATGGCGATGCCGATGAGGACGCAGAAGGCGATGAGCAGGCGTTTCATGCCCCTATCCTACCGCCCGCTGCGAAAGGCCGTCCGGCAGGGCGCCTGGCCGGCGGCCCGCTAGCCGCGGGCGCGGTCGCGGGGGTCGCCGTGGGGGGCGTTGGCGAGGACGAAGTCGATCATGGCGCAGGCGACGTCGACCGCCGTCGCCTTCTCGATCCCCTCGAGGCCGGGCGAGCTGTTGACCTCGAGGACCATCGGCCCCTCCGCCGAGGGGATCAGGTCGACGCCGGCGATGTTGAGACCCAGCACCTCGGCCGCCTTGATCGCCGTCGCCTGCCAGGCCGCGTCGAGCTCGACGGCGCGCGCCGTGCCGCCGCGGTGGAGGTTGGAGCGGAACTCCCCGGCGCTCGCCTGGCGCGATATCGCCGCCACCACCCGCCCGCCGACGACGATCGCCCTGACGTCGGTCCCCGCCGCCTCGCGGATGTAGGCCTGGATGAGGAGGTGCTGCTTCAAGAAGTGCATGGCGTCGAGCATCGACTCCGCCGACTTGGCCGACTCGGCGAGGATGACGCCCTTGCCCTGCGTCCCCTCGAGGAGCTTGAGGATGACTGGCGCGCCGCCGACCTTGCGGATCGCCGAGCGGAGATCCTCCTTGCGGCGCACGAAGGCGGTGGGCGGGATGCCGATGTCGTGGCGGGAGAGCAGCTGGAGGGCGCGCAGCTTGTCGCGGCTGCGCGAGATCGCCTGGCTCTCGTTGGCCGGGAAGACCCCCATCATCTCGAATTGGCGCAGGACGGCGAGGCCGTAGAAGGTGATCGAGGCGCCGATCCGCGGCACCACGCCGTCGAGGCCGGTCACCCGCTCGCCGTGGTGCCAGACCTCGGGGCGCCGCTTGGAGAGTTTGACCAGGCACTGCAGCGGATCGAGGACGGAGACCTCCGCCCCGCGCGCCTCCGCCGCGGCGACCAGCCGGCTGGTCGAGTAGAGCGCCCGGTTGCGCGACAGGATGGCGATCTTCATGCGATGGAGAGCGGAGAGCGGGCGGGCGGTCAGCCGGCGCCGGGGAGCCGGCGGCCGCCGAGAGCGTAGCGGCGCGCCACGTCGACCAGGAAGTCGCCCTCGAGCGCCTTCCTGCCGACGATCATGCGGAAGAGCATGCCGGTGCGATCGGTCAGGGTGAGGAGGATGCGCTTCCTGACCGGCCCCATCACCAGGTCGGTCGCGATCACCGGCCGGATCTCCGGATGGCCACCCGAGTCGGTCACCTGGATGCGGCCGAGGAGCGGCGCGCGGGCGACGACGACGCGGTCGGGGCGGCGGCGGTCGAAGCCGACCGTCATCTCGATCTCCTCGCCTCCCGGATGGCCGGGCCGGGCGCCGGCGACGATGCGCAGCGAGTCGACGTGGAGGGAGGAGGTGCGGGCGCCGGTGTCCATCTTCGCCTTCAGCCGATGGATGCCGAGCTCGGGGAGGTCGAGGAACTCCTTCCAGCCGAGGACGAGCGGTCGCGACCCTCTCTCGGCGGCGGCGGGCATCGGCCGGATCATATAGAGCAGCATGAAAAAACGATCGGCTCCCGGCCCCCCGCTTGCACAATCGGCCATGCGGCGGCCGCTCGGGAGGCCTTCCATGGCGATCGAGAATCCTCTGAAAGGGCGAATTCGAACGGGCACGGGTGTTGCAGAAGGAGATAAGCACAATGAAGACTGGTACGCGGGGAGGCACCTCCAACCACACTTTGATCCTGCCTGAACTTGAGGCCGTTCGCGGTCTCACCCTCTAGAAAGCTTGCCTACTTCCCCTAACCACAGGGGTGAATCCACAGAATCCAACCGGAGAGATGGGGCCTCCCCCCTACTCTTTTCCTAGCGAAAAGCGGGTGAACCCCGCGGCCCTCGGGCCGCGGGGATGACTCGTCCCGCGGCTGACCAGGCCGCGAATCCCCCACCCTCACTGCCAAATTGGCCCGGCCACACCGCCTATACTGACGCGGTGCGGCACGCCGCGGCTCTCCTCGCCTGGTTCGATCGCCACCGCCGCGACCTGCCCTGGCGGCGCACGCGCGACCCTTATCGCATCTGGCTCTCCGAGGTGATGCTGCAGCAGACGCGGGTCGAGGTGGCGCTCCCCTTCTACGAGCGGTTCCTCTCCCGCCTCCCCACCGTCGGCGATCTCGCGGCGGCCTCCATCGACGACGTCCTCGCCCTCTGGTCGGGGCTCGGCTACTACCGCCGCGCCCGCCAGCTCCACGCCGCCGCCCGGGCCGTCGTGGCGCGCGGCGGCTTCCCGGCCGACGCGGCAGGATGGCGCGAGCTCCCCGGCGTGGGTGCCTATACGGCAGCCGCGGTCGCCAGCATCGCCTTCGGCGAGGCGGTGCCGGTGATGGACGGCAACGTCGAGCGCGTCGTCTCGCGGCTGCTCGCGGCGCCCGAGGACCCGCATGGCGCCGCCGCCCGCCGGCGGCTCGTCGCGGCGGCGGCGGAGCTTCTCGACCCGGTGCGGGCCGGCGACTCCAACCAGGCGCTGATGGAGCTGGGGGCGACGCTCTGCACCCCGCGCCGGCCGCGCTGTCTCCTCTGCCCGCTCCGCGACGCCTGCCGGGCGCTGGCGGAGGGCGACCCCGAGCGCTATCCGACCGCTCGGCCGCGGCGCCAGCGCGAGCGGCTGCGGGTGGTGGCGGCGGTCGTCGAGCACGCGGCGGGGGGCGATGGGAGCCGGGAAATCCTCCTCATCCGCCGTCCCGAGGGGAGCGCGGTCCTCGCCGGCACCTGGGAGGTCCCCTGGGTGGAGGCCGCCGGCGGGCGCTCGGCGGCCCGCGGGCTCGCGGCGCGCTACGGCGGGGTGTGGACGCTGGGGCCGCTCCTCGCGCGGGTCCGCCACTCGATCACCTTCCGGGATGTCGAGGTGGCGGTCCACCGTGCCGAGCTGGCCGGCGATCCGAGGGACGGCGAGGTGGCGGAGGGCGCCGAGGCGGGATGGTTCGACGGCGCCGGCCGCGCCGCCCTGCCGCTGTCCTCGCTCGTCGGCAAGGTGCTCGGAGCGCTCGAGGAGAGCTAGGAGAGAGGCCCATGCCCGGTTTCGAGACCGTCCTCGTCGTCCTCGTCGGCGCCGCCATCGTGCTCGGCGCCTTCGGGCTCCTCGCCAGCCTCCGCGCCGGCGCGGCGAGCCGCGAGAGCGAGGCGCTGCGGGAGCTGGGGAGCGGCCGCTTCGCCGCCGCCCTCGAGCGCGCGCGGACCGGCCCCCGCGCGCCGCGCGACGAGCTCTACGCCGCCGCCGTCGCCGCCAAGCACCTGCTGCTCTGGGAGCGGGCGGACGAGCTCCTCGGCCGCATCCTCGCCGGCGATCCGGGGGACGGCGAGGCCTGGCTCGAGCGCGGCTCGGTCGCCGCCTACCGCGGCCGCGCCGCCGCCGCCGCCGATGCCTTCGCCCGGGCGCTCGCCCGGCGCTCCGATCTCGCCGAGTCGATCAACCTGCATGCCGCCTGGCTGGCCCTGGCGGCGGGCGACCGCGCCGCCGCGCGGCGGCGGTTCGACGAGGTGGAGGCGCCGCTCGAGAGCAAGCTGCGCTCGGACCTCGGCCCCGGCGACCCGCTCTTCGCCGAGTGGTTCCTGCAGGCGGCGGCGCTGTGGCGCGCCGAGGGCGACGCGGAGCGCGCGGGGTGGGCGGCGGCGAGCGGCCGCGCCGCGGCCCCCGAGAGCCGGCTCGCCGATCTCATCCTCGCCGCCGGCGCCGGACCGCCCGGGAGCGCCCGGTCAATCGCGGTACAATAGGAACATCTTGAGCATTCCATCTCTCCTGCGGCGGTGGGAGGTCTTCGCCCACTTCACCGACCAGCAGCTCGAGCTCCTCGCTCCCTGCGTCACGCGCACGCGTGTCGCCGCCGGCACCGCGATCGTCAAGGAGGGCGAGCTCACCGTCGACGCCTACCTGATCGAGAGCGGCGAGGTCCGCATCCAGCGCAAGACCCCCTACGGCAGCTTCAACCTGGCGACCCTCGAGCCCGGCGACCTCTTCGGCGAGACCAGCTTCGTCGACCAGAGCACGCGCTCCGGCGACGCGGTGGCGGCCTCGGTCAGCGATCTCCTCACCCTCTCGCCGGCGGCCCTCGCGGCGGCGATGGAGAGCGACCAGCGTCTGACGCTCGCCCTCCACTGGGCGTTCTGGAAGAGCCTGTCGAAGAAGCTCCGGCAGACCAACGAGAAGCTCACCCAGTTCTTCTCCGAGACCGGCAAGCCGTCGACCATCCAGTCGGCGCCGCCGCGCGACGCCTCGGGCGAGTTCCGCATCGACCTCGCCGCCAAGCGCAAGCTCTTCCAGGAGCAGAAGCTCACCAACCTCGAGATCAACTTCCTCGCCGCGCTGTCGCGGGAGAAGAAGCTGCCGGCGCAGAAGGTGATCTTCCGCGAGGGCGAGGTGGGCGACGAGATGTATGTCGTCCTCGAGGGTCGGGTGATGATCAGCAAGTACATCCCCGGCGCCGGCGAGGAGGCCCTCGCCTTCCTCGAGCGCGGCGACTACTTCGGCGAGATGGCGCTCATCGACCACCAGCCGCGCTCGGCCGACGCCAAGGCGCACGACGGCGGCGCCGTCGTCCTCGCCATCCCGCGCGAGGTGCTGAACGGCATCCTCGACATCAACCGGCTGTCGTCGCTCAGCCTGCTCAAGATCCTCTGCAACCTGGTGGCGACCCGCCTGCGCGAGCTCGACGACAAGATCATCGGCTGGTTCATCCTCGCCGGCGGCTCCGGCTCGTCCGGCTCGTCGGGCGCCCCCTCTCCGCCTCGCCACTAAGCCGGCTGACTGAGGTCCCGGCGCCTTAGACGACCGCGCCGAGCGCGTCTTCGACGAGCGCCAGCGCGGCGGCGAGCTGCGCCTCGGCGATGGTGAGCGGCGGCACCAGCTGGGCGACCTTCCCCTCGGGTCCGCCGGCGAGCATCAGGACGCCGCGGCATAGCGCCTCGCCGACCCAGCGCGAGGCCTCCTCGCGCGTCCGCATCTCGATCCCCCAGAGCAGGCCGCGGCCGCGCACGGCGGCGACGGCCGGGAAGCGCTCCGGCCAGCTCAGCAGGCGCGGCGCGATGGCGCGCCCGAGGTCGGCGGACCGCTCGGCGAGCCGCTCCTCCGCCAGGACGTCGAGGGTGGCGAGCGCCGCGGCGCAGGCGAGCGGATGGGCGACGAAGGTCGCCGTGTGGAGCGCCTCGCCGGCGCGCTCCCAGACGCGGAATAGCCCTCGGCGCCCGAGCACCGCGGCGATCGGCAGGCCGCCGCCGAGCGCCTTGCCGCAGCAGAGGAGGTCGGGGACGACGCCCTCCGCCTCGACCACGAAGCGGGCGCCGGTGCGGCCGAAGCCGGTGAAGATCTCGTCGGCGACGAGAAGGACGGAGCGCTCGCGGCAGAGGGCGGTGAGCTCGGCGAGCCAGCCCGGCGGCGGCAGCAGGACCCCTTCGCGGCCGACGATCGGCTCGACGACGACGGCGCCGAGGTCCGCGCGCGCGATCGCCGCCGCGAGATCGCGCCGCGGCGCGCCGAAGGGGAGCCGCTGGACATGGGGGTGGAGGTGGGCGGCGAAAGGAGCGCGGAACTCCGCCCGCGAGGTGGCGGCGAGCGCCCCCAGGGTGAGGCCGTGGTAGGCGGGCGCGAAGGCGAGGACGCCGGGCCGGCCGGTCGCCGCGAGGGCGGTCTTCAAGGCGATCTCGACCGCCTCGGCGCCGGAGATGGCGAAATAGACCTGCGCCTCGGGCAGCGGGGCGAGCTCGACCAGGCGCGCCGCCAGCGCCGCGCGGAGGGAGTGCGGATGGACGTCGCCGAGGCCGTGGATCAGCCGCCCGCTCTCTCGCTCGATCGCCGCGACGACGCGCGGATGCCGGTGGCCGATCGCCGCGACGCCGAAGCCCGCGGTCAGATCGAGATAGCGGTTGCCGTCGAGGTCGACGACGTTGGCGCCGCGCGCCTCGTGCCAGGCGATCGGCGGCTCGCCCGCGGCGGGGACGGTGTTGACGCCCGGCGCCTCGACGCGGCGGAGGGTCTCGGCGAGCGCCCGCGAGCGCGGCCCGGGCGGCGGCGTGAGGATCGCGGGGAGGAGGTCTTCCGGCGTCACATCTCGCGCCGTCCGGCGAGCGAACGGCCGAGCGTCACCTCGTCGGTGTACTCGATGTCGCCGCCGACCGGCATGCCGAAGGCGAGGCGGGTCACCCGCACGCCGCGGGCCTTCAGCAGCCGCGCCAGATAGAGCGCCGTCGCCTCGCCCTCGACGTTGGGGTTGGTGGCGAGGACGATCTCGCGGATGCCCTCGAGGCGCAGCAGGAGCGAGGGGATGGCGAGCCGATCGGGGCCGATGCCGCGATGCGGGGAGAGCGCGCCGAGCAGCACGTGGTAGAGGCCTTGGTACTCGCCGGTGCGCTCGAGCGGCGCGATGTTGAACGGCTCCTCGACGACGCAGAGCATGCTCCGATCGCGCTCTGGATCGGCGCAGAAACGGCAGGGCTCGACGGCGGTGATCGAGTTGCACCGCGAGCAGTGGAAGAGCTTCTCCTTGACCTCGACGATCGCCGCCGCCAGGGCCTGCGCCTCCTCGGCGGGGACCTTCAGCAGATAGTGGGCGAGCCGGGTCGCGGTCTTGGGGCCGACCCCTGGCAGGCGCGCGAGCTCGCCCACCAGGCGGGCCAGGGGATCGGACATCGTCTGCAGGTCTAGAACAGGCCGGGGAGGCTGGAAGTGATGGCGCCCATCTTGCCCTGCATCGTCTCCTCGAGCTTGCGCCCGGCCTCGTTGACGGCGGCGACGATCAGGTCCTCGAGCATCGAGGGGTCTTCCTTGTCCATCACCTCGGGATCGATCTTGACCGCCAGGAGCTGCTTGTGGCCGCTCAGCTTGACCGACACCATGCCGCCGCCGACGCTCGCCTCGACCACCGTTTCGGCGAGCTCGCGCTGCAGGCGCTCCTGCATCTCCTGGGCTTGTTTCATCAGCTGTCGCATGCTGCTCATATCTTCTCGGTCCTCTCTTCTGATCTGGTGCCGATCTCGGCGATGCTGCCGTGCTCCTCCACCTTCTCGACGCGCCCGCCGAAGATGTCGAGGAGGGTCTGGACGGTAGGGTTGTCCTCGACGAGCTCGAGCTTGACCGTCGACAGGTCGGGCGCCATGACGGCGGTGGTCCGCGGGCTCGTCCCGGTGAGGATGGTGAAGCCGGTGCCCGCTCCCCAGGCCTGGGCGAGCGCCTGCTCGAGCACCTCGCGGTTGCTGCCGCGGTCGAGCCGCTGCGGCAGCCAGGGATCGCCCTGGTGGTGGACGATCACCAGCCGCCCATCTTCGAAGCGCAGGTCCTCGGCGGCGCGCAGGTGGGCGGCGAGCGGCTGCTTGAGCTTCTCGACCTCCTGCAGGAACGCCTCGAGCCGGCTCACCTGGGGAGGCGGCGCGGCAGGGCGCGGCACGAGGACCGGCGTCGGCCGCGCCGGCGCCGCGTCGGCCGGCTGGGCCCGCGGCGCGCTCGAAGCTGGAGCCGGCGCGCCGGGCTCCGTCCGCGGCGCTTCCGCCGGCCGCGCCGAGGGGCCGGCGGCGGGCACGGCGGCGGGACGGGGGGCCGGCCGCGCGGCGGGGACCGCCATGGGGCGGGAAGCCGCGGCGCTGCTCTTGCCGGCGGCGCCGGCAACGGTGGCGGTGCCGGCAGCGCCGAGGCCCATGCCGGAGAGCAGCTCCTCGATGCGGGTGAGCTTGGGCAGCTCGGCGGCGCGCAGCCAGGCGATCTCGACGGCGAGGGCGCCGGACTCGCTCCGCCGCACCATCTGCTCGCTCGCCAGGAGCTGCTGGAGGAGGCGGAGGAGGTTCTCGTAGCCGGCCTCCGCGGCGAGCGCGGCGAGGGCGGTCGCCTCCTCGCCCGGCAGATCGGTGTGCGCCGCGTCGCCGCCCATGGCGAGATGGAGGGCGTCGCGGCAGAAGGCGAGAAACTGGCCGTAGACGTGCCGCGGATCCCAGCCCTCGTCCTCGACCGTCGCGATGGCGGCCGAGACGCCGGCGCGGTCGCCCGCCAGCATGCTGCCGAGGAGGCGGCCGAAGAGCGCGGTGTCGAGGCCGCCCAAGAGGCGGACCGCCTCGTCGTCGGCGATCGAGCCGGAGCCGAAGGTGGCGAGCTGATCGAGGAGCGCCACCGAGTCGCGGACGCTCCCCTCGCCGGCGCGGGCGATCAGGCGGAGAGCCGTGTCGCTCGCCGTGATCTCCTCGGAGCGGCAGATGTCGGCCAGCAGGGCGACGACCTCGAGCGTCGGCACGCGCCGGAAGTGGAACTCCTGGCAGCGCGAGAGGATGGTCGCCGGGACGGCCTCGATCTCTGTGGTGGCGAAGATGAAGACCAGGTGGGCCGGCGGCTCCTCGACGATTTTCAGGAGCGCGTCGAAGGCCTGCCGCGAGAGGCGGTGGATCTCGTCGAGCACCACCACCTTGTAGCGGTCGCGCGCCGGCCCGTAGCGCAGGCTCTCGGTCAGCTCGCGGACCTGCTCGACCTTGGAGTAGGTGGCGGCGTCGACCTCGATGACGTCGAGATCCCCCCCGCGGGTGATCTCGAGGCAGGCGTCGCACTCGTTGCAGGGGTCGGCGGCCGGCCCGCGCTGGCAGTTGAGGGCCTTGGCGAGAACGCGGGCGGCAGTGGTCTTACCGACGCCGCGGATGCCGGAAAAGAGGTAGGCCTGCGCGATGCGCCCTTCCTTGAGGGCGTTGCGCAGCGCCGTGACGATCGGCTCCTGGCCGACGAGGCTGGAGAAGTTCTGCGGACGCCACTTGCGGGCTAGGACCTGGTAGGTCATGACGCGACGGGGGGCAGTGGCCGACGAAGGGTTCCGGTTGAGCTGCGGCACTCGATGCGCCGACCTTATCGCTGCTCCCTTCCGGGCCTGACGAGGTTCGGTGGCGACCGATGCACAGGACCCGAACCCTTCGTCCGCCACTGCCGGAATGGCCATGGTATGTCCTGGGGTCGAGGATGTAAAGCTGACGTGGGCGGTCGTCGGGGCCTGCCTTCCACCTCTCTCAACAGCGCCTCGGCCGCCGGCATTTCGGCCCGCCGGCGGCGGCGCCCGGCGGTGGCCGGCGACCGCCAACTTCAACCCCTGGACCGAGGCCAAGGTCGATACCGAGAACCCCGAGCGCAGCCCCCTCCTCATCCTCTCCGGCGAGAAGGACCACACCGTCCCCTGGGCGATCGCCAACGCCTCCTTCAAGCACCAGGAGCACAGCCAGGGGGTCACCGAGATCCACGAGATGCCCAACCGCGGCCACGCCCTCACCATCGACAGCGGCTGGCGCGAGGTCGCCGACACGGCGCTCGCCTTCGTCAAGCGGTACGTCTAGCGGCGGGGTGGAACTGTTCTCCGCGAGGTAGGGTCAGGACGACCCGCGGAAGGTTGGGTCTGGGTGCGGCGAGGTCGGCGTCGGCAGGGGCGCCGACCCGTCGAGCTAGGTTCTTTGTTTCTTCGTTGTACTTCGATGGCGGAGAGGGTGGGATTCGAACCCACGGACCGGTTGCCCGGTCAACGGTTTTCGAGACCGTCCCATTCAACCACTCTGGCACCTCTCCGGGTTGCTGCATGTTGGCGGAGAGGGTGGGATTCGAACCCACGGTAGAGTTTCCCCTACACACGCTTTCCAAGCGTGCTCCTTAAGCCACTCGGACACCTCTCCTCGCACTGAGAAAGAACCGGGCCGCCGTCCTCGGGAGAGGAACCGCGGGCGCTGCATCCTATGTCATCGCTCCCGGCCGCGCCGCAGCTCGGCGAAGAAACCGCGGAGGAGCGCCCCGCACTCGTCGGCGAGCACCCCGGCCGTCACCTCCAGCCGGTGGTTCAACCGCGGGTCCTGGACGACGTTGCCCAGGGTGCCGCAGTAGCCCGCCTTGGGATCGGCCGCGCCGTAGACCAGGCGGTCGATCCGCGCCGCGACCAGCGCTCCGGCGCACATCGGACAGGGCTCCAAGGTGACATAGAGCGTCGTCCCGGCGAGGCGCCAGCCCGCCGTTTTCGCCGCCGCCTGCCGGATCGCCAGCAGCTCGGCATGGGCGAGGGGATCGCCGTCGATCTCCCGCCGGTTGTGCCCGCTCCCCAGGAGCCCGGCGGGCTCGCCGCCCACCATCACGGCGCCGATCGGCACCTCGCCGATCGCCGCTGCCTGCCGGGCGAGCTCCAGAGCCCTCGCCATCCAGGCCCTGTCCTCGTCGATGGTCGGCAAGCGGCGCACCTCGCGCGGCGTCGCGCGGGGTGCGCGGGAAGGCGCCTATCTTAAAGGAAGGGTCGGCGGGCGTAAACCGCGGGCACGCCGGACCTTGCTCCCACCCCGCCGGGGCCGCCCGGTTGTCGCCGTGGGGCGAAGCTGGTAGGCTCCCCGGTCCGCTTCGGGCGTCTAAGGAGTCTCCCCATGCTCAAAGTCTTACGCGAGAACGTCAAGTACCTCAGCTGGATCCTCTGGGTCATCATCGCCATCTTCATCATCTTCATCTTCGTCGACTTCGGGGCCGGCATCGGCGGCCAGCGCGGCGGGGGTGGCGACAACGTCGCGGTGACCGTCGGTCACGAGACGATCAGCCGCCTGGAGTTCCAGCGCCACCTGGTGAGCATGCAGGAGCGCGCCCGGCAGGCCTACGGCGACAAGATGACGCCCGAGCTCGAGAAGCAGCTCCGGCTGCCGCTCCAGGTGCTCAACCAGCTCGTCCAGGACCGCATCCTGACCGACGAGGCGAAGCGGATGGGCCTGACAGCGACCGACGAGGAGGTGCGCCATCAGATCCTCGACATCTTCAAGGACGAGCAGGGGCACTTCGTCGGCGAGGCGATCTACAACCAGTCGCTGCAGTCGCAGCACACCACCGCCGACGCCTTCGAGCGCGAGGTGCGCGACACCCTGCTGCGCCAGAAGCTGATCGAGGTGCTGCACGCCGGCCTCTATGTCTCCGACAAGGAGATCGAGCAGAACTACCGCGACCAGGTGGAGAAGGCAAAGATCCGCTTCATCCAGGTGTCGCGCGGCTCCGGTGCGCTGCCGCTGGTCTCGCCGGCCGAGCTCAACACCTACTACAGCGCGCACAAGGACGAGTTCAAGCTCCCCGAGCAGCGCGAGGTCGCCTACGCGCTGATCGAGAACTACAAGCTGCAGGCACAGAACCAGGCCGACGAGAAGGCGGTGCGCGGCTACTACGACGCCCATCAGGACGAGTTCAAGCAGGAGGAGCAGATCCACGCCCGCCAGATCCTCGTCGCCGTCAACGATCAGCGCAACGAGGCGGCGGCCAAGCAGGCCGTCGACGCGGCCAAGAAGCGGCTCGATGGCGGCGAGGACTTCGCCAAGGTCGCCGCCGCGGTCTCCGACGACGCGAGCTCGAAGGCCCGCGGCGGCGACCTCGGCTTCTTCCCGCGCAACCGCAACGTCAAGGAGTTCGAGGACGCCGCCTTCAGCGCCCCCTTGCACAAGGTGGTCGGCCCGGTGCGCTCGCCGCTCGGCTTTCACCTCCTGGAGGTGCTCGACAAGCATCCCGGCGGCGAGCGGCCGTTCGAGGAGGTGCGGGCGCAGATCGCCAACCAGCTCGCCGCCGAGAGCGCCAGGACGATCGGCGAGAGCCGGGGGAAAGAGCTCGCCGACCGCATCGACAAGGCGAAGCCGAAGACCGCCGACGCTCTGAAGGCGCTGGTGAAGGACGATCCGAACGTGACCTTCGCGGTCAGCCCGAAGTTCGGCCAGAACGACTGGGTGCCGGGGATCGGCCGCCAGCCGGCGGTCGCCACGGCGGTGTTCGCCATGAAGAAGGGCGAGATCTCGAAGCCCGTGCAGCTGCCGCGCGGCTGGGCGGTGTTCCTGCTCGAGAACGTCTATCCGCCGCACGTGCCGGCGCTCGCCGAGGTGGAGGGCCGCGTGCGCCAGCAGGTGGTCACCCAGAAGCTGCAGCAGCTCGCCCTCGACCGGCTGAACGAGGCGAAGCAGCAGCTCGCCCAGGGCAAGACGCTCGACCAGGTCGCGGCGGGGATGGGCTTGAAGGTCGAGGATTCGCAGGAGTTCGGCGCCACCGGCTTCATCCAGGGGCTCGGCCTCAACCCGCAGGTCGCCAAGGCGGCGCTCGCCCTGGCGCCGGGGCAGGTCGGCGGTCCGCTCCCCGCCGCCCAGGGTGCGGTGCTCTTCCAGGTCGCCGAGAAGAAGGGCTTCGACCCCAAGCAGTTCGCCGATCAGCGCGACCAGATCCGCCAGGAGGTGGAGAGCGACCGCTTCAACCGGCTGATGACCTCGATCCTCGAGCAGCGGCGGCGCGAGCTCGGGGTGACGCCTGATCGCCAGCTCGTCGAGTCCTACGGCATCGGCGGCGACGAGACGCCGGCGAGCTGAGCCTGGAGAGCAGAGAGCGTGGCGCGCCGCGACCTCGCGCGCGCCACGCTCGCCGCCTCTCGCTTCCTGCCCCTCCCTCCCTCGCCCGTCGCGATGACCGCGTGACCGTATCGACCTGATGCTCCGATGATCGGCTACCTCAGCGGCCAGCTCTTGAGCTCCAGCCCGGAGCGTGTTCTCCTCGACGTCCAGGGTGTCGGCTACGAGATCCACATCCCGCTGTCGACCTTCTACGAGATCGAGCGGCGGCCCGGCGAACGGCTGGGCCTCTACATCCATACGCATGTACGCGAAGACGACCTATCCCTCTTCGGCTTCTGGAGCGAGCGCGAGAAGCTGCTCTTCGAGCGCCTCATCGCGGTCTCCGGCATCGGCCCGCGCCTGGCGCGGGTGATCCTCTCCGGCATGCCGCCGGACGACCTCGTCGCGGCGCTCGCCGGCGGCGACCTGGCGCGGCTGGCGACCATTCCGGGGATCGGCAAGAAGACCGCCGAGCGCATGGTCCTGGAGCTCAAGGACCGCATGCGCGAGCTCGCCGTGGAGCAGCCCGAGCGGCCGCTGCCGAGCGACGGCGACGTGGTCTCGGCGCTGGTCAACCTCGGCTACAAGCAGACCCAGGCCGAGCGCGCCGTCGCCGACGCGCGGCGCGAGCGGCCGGAGGCGGCCTTCCACGAGCTGCTCCGCGCCAGCCTCAACCGGCTGTCGCGGGCTTGAGGGGCGCATTGCGCCCTTCCAGGCGGCCGTGGTCGCTATCGGACGGGGCCGGCACCCGGAACGGCGGCGCCTTGACCGCCACCCGGCCTCTGCGCTAGGTTACGTGTTTCGTTCGGGTAGACGCACATCCGCGGCGCCTTCTGCCTGGCCGCGACAGCGACCCTCACCTCTAACTAGAGAAGGTGGACCAACGTGAAACGGACGTTTCAGCCCAACAACCGCCGCCGCCACAAGACCCACGGCTTCCTCGTTCGGATGAGCACCAAGAACGGGCGCGCCGTCATCTCACGGCGGCGCCGGAAGGGACGCAAGCGCCTGGCCGTCTGATGACCTCGCCGCCGAGCTCGGCCGCCCCCGCGGCGTCCGGCGAGCGCCTGTTCCCGGAAGAGCGGCTGCGGCGACGAGCGGATTACCTCCGGTGCTACCGCACCGGTCGGCGGCGGCACGGCGAGATCGCGATCCTCTATTTCGTTGCCAATGAGCTGGGGCATCCGCGGCTCGGCATCACCGCCAGCCGCAAGGTGGGCGACGCGGTCGTACGGCATCGGCTCAAGCGAAGAATCAAAGAGATCTACCGGCGATGGCAGGAACGCGCAAGCCTTCCCTCGATGGACCTCGTGGTGCATCTGAAGCCCGAGGCGCGCGGGGTGGAGTGGACGGTCTTCCGCGGCGAGATGCTGCGCCTGCTCGGCGGCATCGTGCGCCGCGGCGGGGACCGGTGAGCGCTCTCGCGATCGCCCTCCTCGGTTTCTACAAGCGGCTCGTCTCCCCTCTGCTGCCTCCCGCCTGCCGGTTCACTCCCACCTGCTCGGAGTATGCCCGCCTGACGATCATCAAGCATGGTGCCGCGCGCGGCGGAGCGCTCGCTCTGGGGCGGCTCGCGAAGTGTCATCCGTTTCATCCCGGCGGGGTCGATCTGCCCTAGAGAGACCCCTCGCGCCGCGTGACCGCCGGTCCCGCGTGCGCTCCAGAAAGGATCCCAAGCTCAGTGGATAATCGAAGGCTGCTCATCGCCGTCCTCGTCTCGATGGCGATCTGGCTCGGCTGGACTCTGCTCTTCCCCGAGAAGCCCAAGCGCCCGCCGGAGGCGCAGACGGCGGCCGCGGGGACCGAGCCGGCGGCGGCGCCCGAAGCCCCTGCGGCCGCCCCCGCGGAGCCCGCCGGTACGGCGGCGCCGCAGACGCAGGCGATCCCGGCCATCCCCGTCGCCGCCGAGGTGGAGGAGCGCGTCGTCATCGAGGACAAGGAAACCCGCGCCACCTTCAGCAACCGCGGCGCGCAGCTGGTCTCCCTGGTCCTCAAGCGCTGGCCCGACGCCGACGGCAAGCCGCTCGAGATGGTGCGGCGGCGAACCAGCTCG
The DNA here is from genome assembly GCA_963755825.1 of uncultured Acidobacteriota bacterium. GTDB lineage: Bacteria > Acidobacteriota > Thermoanaerobaculia > Multivoradales > UBA5704 > DATBQN01. Next base: position 2,216,954 of record CAVWLA010000003.1, read on the forward strand.
CTCTATCCGTACGGCCTGGTGGACCGCGACCTCGCCGCTCTCCCGCTCGACACCTCCCTCTTCGCCGTCGAGGAGCGCTCGCCCGACGCCGTCACCTTCCACTACAGCGGGCCGAACGGCACGGCGACGAAGGCTTTCCGCATCAACCGTCAGGGCCTGCTCGAGGCGCGGGTGGACGTGCCCGGCCGGCGCGACTGGGGCCTCGCCTTGGGACCCGGCCTACGCAACCCGACGCTCGCGCAGCTCGACAGCCCCTATCTGCGGCGCGACGCGGTCTTCGACTTCGGCGGCGAGATCAAGCTCTTCGACCTCAAGAAATCCGAGCCGCGGACGCTCGCCGGCTCGACGATGGCGTGGGCGGGCCTCGAGGACAACTACTACCTGGCGACCGTCGTGCCGGCCCAGCCGGTGGCGCGGACCGTCCTGGCGCCCGTCCTCATCGATTTGGGGCCGACGAACATCGCCTCGCGCTTCGTGCCGGTCCCGAGAGGTGGCGTCATCGCGCCGCAATACGAGGGGTGGAATCGCGAGTTCCTCGTCGTCCTCCAGCCCGACGCCGAGAGCCTGGCGACCACCGGCTTCTGGGGCGCCAAGGAATACGACCGCCTGGCGGCCCTTCCCTATGGCTTCGACCGCACTCTCAGCCTGGGCTACTTCGGCTTCCTCGGCCGGCCGCTGCTGACCGCTCTCCACTGGATCTACAACCACGTCGTCCACAACTACGGCTGGGCCCTCATCCTGATGACGATCATGATCAAGATCGTCACCCTGCCGCTCACCCACAAGAGCTACGTCTCGACGCGGAGGATGCAGGAGCTCAACCCGCGGATCCAGGCGATCCGCGACCGCTTCAAGGGGAAAATGAAGGACAAGCAGGGGCGGCCCAACCTCGACGCCCAGCGCAAGATGAACGAGGAGATCATGGGCCTCTACAAGGCCGAGGGCGTGAATCCGGCGGGCGGCTGCCTCCCCCTCCTCATCCAGCTCCCCATCCTCTGGGCCTTCTACGGCATGCTGCGCGCGGCGGTCGACCTGCAGAACGCGCCATGGATCCTGTGGATCCACGACCTCTCCTCGCTGGATCCCTACTACGTGCTGCCGGTCGTCATGACCGCCACGCAGTTCATCCAGCAGCGAATGACGCCGATGGCGGGCGACCCGATGCAGAAGCGGCTGTTCCAGCTCATGCCGATCTTCATGTTCTTCTTCTTCTTCAAGTTTGCCAGCGCCCTGGTGCTCTACTGGTTGACGAACAACGTCTTGACGATCATCCAGCAGGGGGTCTACAACCATCTAAAGAGCCGGCAGGCGGCATGAGCCCGCGGGACGAAAGCGCAACCACCATGAGCGAAGCCAAGCGAAGATTCTTCTCCGGCGACACCCTGCGCCAGGCGCTGGTACAGGCGGCGAACTACCACCATCTCGATCCCGAGCGGATCGGTTTCAAGACCATCGACAAGCGGCACGGCTTCTTGAAGACCCGCCGCAGGGTGATGATCGAGGTCGATCCCGAGGCGCCGGAGCGGCCGGCTGGCGCTCAGGCGCCGGCGCAGTCGCCATTTGCCGGCGGTTCGCGGGCGGCCGTTGCGCCGGCAGCCCCGGCCCGTCCGCCGCTGGCCGCGCCGCCGCCGGCGACGACTGGCGGTTCTGATTCGGCCGGCTCGCCGGCGGACCGGACGATCGCGGCGGCCCCATCGGTCGGCGCTCCCCCGCTGCAGCCGAGGATCGAAAGTGAGCGCGGCGCCGGTCGAGATCGAGAGCGAGCGCCGCGCCCCGCCCCCCGCGAGGCGCCGCGGCGGCCGGCTCCTGCGTCGGTGCGCGAGACGGAGGACGGCGGTCTCGTGGCTCTGCCGGAGACCCCTCGCCGTGCCTCGGAGCGCTACCCGGCGGCGACGGGTGCGGCGGCCGAGGCAGCGCAGAAGGGTCTCGACCTGCTCCTCGCCATCGCGGGCCTCGACCTCACGGCGCGCATTCACCAGGGAGAGGAGCGCCTCGAGATCGACCTCTCCGGACCTGCGTCCGAGCGCTGCTTCGACGACGACGGCGAGCTCCTCATGTCGATCGAGCACCTGCTGTCGCGGGTCATCCGCGCTGTCACCGGCGAGACGGTGCTCTGCCGCGTCGACTGCGACAACTACCACGAGATCCGCGAAGAGCAGCTCCGCACGCTGGCGCAGCGGGTGGCCGAGGAGGTCCGCCGCCGCGGCAGGTCGCGCACCCTGGAGCCGATGAACCCCGCCGACCGGCGGATCGTCCACATGACGCTGGCGGACGATCCCCACGTGGAGACGGAGAGCGACGGCGAGGGCTACTTCAAAAGGGTCACCGTCCGCCCACGCTAGAACCGGGTTCCTTCCGGCGGAGTCTTGGAGGATGAGGGATAGCTGGGTGATGTTTCACGTGAAAATGTTTCCTCGGAAACCAGTTCAAGGACTCTCGGCCCGATTCCAGGGTCCTCCGCAGCGATCATGCCGTCTGAGCTCCCGAGCCTGACCCCGGAGGGGCTCGCCAACGCTCTTTCGGCTACCTCGCCCGAGCCGCTGGCAACCGCGACCCTGGAGGCTCTCTACTCCCACTACGTCGAGCTGCAGCGCTGGAACCGCAGGCTGTCCCTGATCGGGCCGGGTACGATCGAAGATCTCGTCGTCCGCCACTACGGTGAATCGCTGGCCGCCCTGCCTCTCGTTCCCCGCGACGGGGAGCTGGTCGATCTCGGTTCCGGCGCCGGCTTCCCCGGCCTGATCCTCGCCGCCGCGCGGCCAGACCTCGGCGTCACGCTCGTCGAGGCGCGCGAGCGGAAATGGTCCTTTCTGGCCGCTGCCGCGCGGCGCGCCGCGTTGCCGTGCCGATGTCTCAATGTTAGAGTCGGCCTCCCGTTACCCGAAAGCCTGCCCGCCGAATTCGACCGGGTGACGGTCCGGGCACTCAAGATCGACTCCTCGCTCCTGGGAGCACTGGCCGGTCGCCTGCGGCCGAGCGGCAGCATCCTCCTCTGGGCCGGCGACGAGCTTCCGGAGCTGCCCGAAGGCGTCGTGCCGGCGCGCAGCATCCCGCTGGCCGGCAGCGACCGGCGCCGGATCGTCGAGCTGCGGCGAGACGACGGCCGAGAGACCCGTCCAAAGGAAACGCCCCGATGAGCACGATCCTCGCCATCGCCAACCAGAAGGGCGGCGTCGGCAAGACAACCACCGCCATCAACCTCGGGGCCGGTCTCGGCGCGCTCGAGCGGCGCGTGCTCCTGGTGGACAGCGATCCGCAGGGCAACGCCACTCGCGGCCTCGGCGCCACCGCCTCGGTGCCGCACCTCTACCACGCCCTCGTCGGTGAGGCGCCGCTCGCCGAGACGATCCGCCCGTCGGGCTTTCCCAACCTCGACCTCATCCCGTCCGATCGCGACCTCGTCGGCATCGAGGTCGAGTTCGTCGGCGAGGCCGGCTGGGAGGGCATCCTCAAGCGCTGCCTGGCGGAGGTCGCCGACCGCTACGACATTGTCCTCCTCGACTGCCCACCCTCGCTCGGCCACCTGACAGTCTCCGCCCTGACCGCGGCGGACGGCGTTCTGGTTCCCCTCCAGTGCGAATACTTCGCCCTCGAGGGGATGAGCGAGCTGCTGGCGACGGTCAAGCGCGTGCAGGGCGGGCTCAACCCCAAGCTCGCGCTCGAGGGGATTCTCCTCACCATGTACGACGACCGCACCAACCTCTCGCGCGAGGTCGCCGACGAGATCCGCCGGCATTTCGGCGGCCAGGTCTTCGAGGCCGTGGTGCCGCGGAACATCCGCCTCGCCGAGGCGCCGAGCCACGGTCTGCCGATCTTCCAGTACGACATCAAGTCGCGCGGCGCCGAGGCCTATCTCGCCCTGGCGCGCGAGGTTCTGAGGAGGGCCGCGTGAGCGCCGGCGGCGGACAGGCCGGCGAGCGGAATCCCGGAAAGAAGCGCGGCCTCGGCCGCGGACTGGACGCCCTCCTCGCCCCTGCGCCGCCCCCGCCGCCCGCGCCGCCGGCGGAGCCCGCGAAAGCGGAGGCGGTGACCACGCTGCCGATCTCCGCCCTCCACCCCAACCGCCTGCAGCCGCGCACCCGCTTCGACGAGGAGCAGCTCGCCGAGCTCGCCGAGTCGATCCGTGCCCAGGGGATCGTGCAGCCGCTGGTGGTCGCCGCCGACGCGGGGGGAGGCTATGGCATCATCGCCGGCGAGCGCCGCTTTCGGGCGGCGCAGCTCGCCGGCCTGCAGGAGGTTCCGGTCGTCGTCCGCGAGGTGGCGGACGATCGGGAGCGGCTGGAGCTCGCCCTGGTCGAGAATCTCCAGCGGAGCGATCTCGACGCCGTCGAGGAGGCCGAGGCCTATCGCGCCCTGCAGGCGACCTTCGGCCTGTCGCAGGACGAGGTCGCGGCGCGCGTCGGCAAGTCGCGGTCGACAGTCGCTAACTCATTGCGTCTATTGAGGTTACCGGAAGAGGTTCTGGAGCTGCTGCGCGCCGGCAGGCTCACCGCGGGCCAGGCTCGGCCGCTCCTCGCCCTCGCCACGCCCGAGCAGCAGATCGAGCTGGCGCAGCAGGCTGTGGCGCGCGGCCTCTCGGCCCGCGACATGGAGCGACTCGCGGCCTCGCCCAAGCCGGCGCGCCCGGCGGCGCCGAGGGCCTCCCAGTCGGTCGAGGTCCATGCGGCGGCGGCGGCGGAGACGCTCACCCGCAAGCTCCAGACGCGTGTGGAGATCCGGCGTCGTGGCAAAGGAGGGGTGCTCACCCTCCATTTCCATTCCGAGGAGGAGCTGATGCGCCTCTACGATCTGCTCAACGAGCGCTAGGAACCCCCGGACGATCCCGTTCCGCAACCGCCGCGACGTCGACCTTTTCTCGGATTCAGGAGGCAGCGATGATCTGGAAGTCGGACGCCAACAAGCAGGGCGATCTCAACGGATTCCTCGACCGCGGCAGCCAACTGGACGGCCAGCTCCGTTTCGACGCTTCCTTCCGCATCGACGGCAAGTTCACCGGCAACGTCGTCTCCGACGGCGACCTCATGGTCGGTGAAGGCGGCGAGCTGGAGGGCGAGCTGGCGATCGGCCAGCTCTTCGTCTCCGGCACGGTGCGCGGCAACGTCCGCGCCGCGCGCCGCGTGCAGATCGCGCCGGGCGGCAAAATCTTCGCCGACGTCAACACGCCGTCGCTGGTGATCGAGGACGGCGCCGTGTTCGAGGGCCGCTGCACGATGGTGCGCGAGAGCGCCGCCGGCACCGCGCCGGCCGTCGCCGCCCCCAAGCTGGTCAGCGCGAAGCGGGAGGCGTAGCGGCCCCGGCGGGTGAAGCGGGGCGCGCGCCGGTCAACGCCTCGTACGAGGGCAGGAAGGTGAGCGGGTGGGCGGCGAGGAAGTCCTTGCCGTACGCCTGGGTGAGAACCTGCCCGTCGAAGTCCCGCGCCACCGGATACCCCATCCCGTAGAGCAGGGTCGGCACCACGTCGACGATCCGCGCGCCGGTGAGGAGCGCTCCCGGGCGGATGCCGCCGCCGTAGAGGAGGAGCGCGCCGTCCGGCGAGCCCTCGAAGCGGCCGCCGAGGACGGCGCGCTGCGAGACCTCGCGCTTCCAGCGCGCCCAGGGGCCCGGCGCGTCGACGCCGTAGGCCGAGACCACGGCGAGCAGGCGAGGGCCCTCCTCGCGCTCCCAGAGAGCCGCCAGCAGATCGTCCAGGTGGGCGTAGTAGCCGGCGACGTATTGAGTCGCCGTCTGGAACAGCCGCGCCTTCGATCCTTCGAACTCGACCGCCGAGAATCCGCCGAAGTACTCGCGCGAGACTTCCTCCAGCCCTGGCAGCTCGAGGAAGAAGGCGGAGACGTCTGGATGCTCATCGAGGAGATGGGCGGAGAGAGATTCCCTCCAGGCGTCGCCGGCCAGCGCGCGGCGTACCGTGGATGGAGCAGCCTCGCCGAAACGGCCGAGGATCGCCGCGTCGAGGTCCGCCGGCGCGATGCGCAGCAGCTGCGCCGTCGCGGCGAGATCCGGCGGCTGCACCAGGCGGGGATCCACCTCGCCTGGAGGCCCGTGGAAAAAGCCGCCGGCAAAGGCGAAGGCGAGGTCGCGCGGCGCCGGGGCGGAGGCCGGCCAGCCGACGAGCCCGGCGCGCACCCCCAGCCGATCGAGGATCTCCCAGAGGGTGAGCGCGGCGGCGGCACGCGGCGGCGCATTGCCGGTCCGGCCGCCGAGCAGACCCCAGCGATCGAAGCCGATGCCGGCGGGCAGCAGATGGAGCTCCGCCCCCGGCGCCAGCAGGCCGGCGCTGTAGGTGCGCCCGCCGGTGACGCCGTGGCGGAAGGGATACTTGCCGGTCGCCAGAGTGGTCCACAGGGCCGACGGACGATGGGGCGAGATCGACTCCAGGCGGCCGTAGGCGCCGCCGCGGATCACCGCGGCGAGAAACGGCAGGCGCCCCTCGCCGGCGAGCGGCAGCAGAGCGTCGAGGGTCGCCGCGTCGAGGCCGACCACGAGAAGGCGCGGGCGGCCGACGTCCTCGACGATGGTCGGCCGCGGCGTCATCTCGGGGCGCGGCTGGAACGCCTCGCGCCGCTCGACCATCACGTACACCGAGAGCCCGGCGACGAGCGCCAATCCCCAGCGGCTGCGCCGCCCGTAGGCCCGCCGGTGCAGCGTATGGAGGAGGGCGGTGTAGAAGAAGATGAGCGCCGCGAGCGACAGCCAGACCGCCGCCTTGATGAGCCGATCGTTGATCCCCGACGGCAGGTAGTAGGCGTAGTACGAGGCGTGCGCGCCGTCGAGGACCGCGGCGAAGGCGAGCGCCACGGCGAGCCCCCACGGCAGCAGGCGGCGGGCGCGGCGGCGGTGCCTGAACGTCCACGGCAGGGTGACGAGGAGGCTCGCGGCGCCGAGCAGGAGCCCGTAGAGGAGGGCGGCGCGCGCCACCGGCCCGGGGGAGAACGGCAGGCCGGGGTTGAGGAAGAAGAGGAGGCCGGCGACCTGGATGCCGGCGAGCAGGCCGGGGAGGAACCCCGCCACGGCGACGTCGATCCAGCTCGAGCGCCGCCGGTGGCGATGACCTGGCCGCTGGTCCGGCCGATCGTCTTGCGGTGCGGTCACCGCGCGCCCCGCGAGGTCGGCCGCGCCTGCGCGGTGCGGTCTAGAAGATGAAGAGCGGCCGGTCGACCTGATGGTCGAAGTGCCACTGGTACGTATAGCCCGGGAAGTCGAGAGGCACGGTGTAGCTCGCTTCCATCTTTAGGCGGTCGCCGATGCGCTCGACCTTGCAGTGCTCCTTGTCGAGCGGCAGATCGAGCTCGCGCGCCTTGGCGAGGATGTCCTTCTCGATGTCCTCGGGCTTGGTGCTGGCGCCGAACTTGGTGACCTCGACCATGTGGTCGTAGAGCTCGGCGCTCCTCACCTTGACGGGTATGGCTTTCCATGCGATCAGGACGGCGATCCCCAGCACGACGACCCAGAGGATACAGCCGACATTCCCGGAACCCGCCTCGCCAGATCTGCGACGCATACGCCCTCCTCGGTGATGTCACCCGCGCGATGTGTTGCCCGGAGTCTACCTCACCACGCGGAAGGCGCGATTCCAGCGAGTATGGGAGAGGAAATCGAGGGCGACGGTGCCGAGCTGCCGGATCTTGCCGCCGAGCGTCATCGGCTCGTAGCTCTCGACGTCGCTCGCGAACGACCAGTAGATGGCGAAGGCGCGGCCCTTCAGATGGCTCTGCGGCACCTCGCCCCAGAAGCGCGAGTCGTTCGAGTTGTCGCGGTTGTCGCCCATGCAGAAGTAGTGGCCGGCCGCCACCTGCTCGGGGCCGAAGTTGTCGCGCTGGCGCATGCCGTCGGAGAGGATCGGCGAGCGGGGGAAGACGCGGTCGTCGGAGTGATAGACGTAGCCCGCGTCATGGACTTCCTTGCCGTCGATGTAGAGGCGCTTGTCGATCAGCTCGACGGCATCGCCCGGGATGCCCACACAACGCTTGATGAAGTCGCGGGTGGGGTCCTGCGGGAAGCGGAAGACGACGACGTCGCCCCGGCGGACGGCGCGGATCGGCAGCAGCTTGGTCTCCAGCGGCGAGATGGTCGGCCCGTAGACGAACTTGTTGACCAGGATGTGATCGCCGATCAATAGGTTCTGCTCCATCGAGCCGGAGGGGATCTTGAACGCCTGCACCACGTACGTCCGCGCGAAGGTGGCGAAGATCACCGCGATCAGCAACGCCTCCAGGTACTCGCGCGCGAGCGACTTGTGACCGTCCATCGGAGCTCGGGGGAACGGCTGGCCGCTAGCGGATGAGGTGGAAGGTGCGCGACCAGCGGGTGCGGGTGAAGAAGCCCAACGCGGTATCGGCGATCTGGCGCAATTGTGACCCCATGCCGGTCGCGTTGTACGCGGTCTCGCCGCCGTAGGACCAGTAGATGAAGACCGGGCGCCCCTTCAGCAGGTGGCGCGGCAGCGGCCCCCAGAAGCGCGAATCCCACGAGTTATCGCGGTTGTCGCCCATGCAGAAGTAGCTGTCCGCCGGCACCGTGATGGAGAAGTTGTCCCGCCGGCGCTCCTGCTCGGGAACGTACGGCCGATCGGGATAGACGTTGGGGTCGCGGCGGATGGCGTAGGCTGTGTCGTCGAGCTGCTTGCCGTTCAGGAAGAGCCGCTTGTCGGCCATCTGGAGGTGGTCGCCGGGCAGCCCGATGCAGCGCTTGACGACGTCGACGCGCGGATCCTCGGGGCCCCGGAAGACGACGATGTCGCCGCGCCGGAGAGGGCGCAGCGGCAGCAGCTGGCGCTCGATCGCGGTGGGCGCCGGTCCGTCGATGAAGCGGTTGACGAACAGGTGGTCGCCCACCAGCAGCGTGTTCTCCATCGAGCCGCTGGGAATGTAGAAGGTCTGCAGGACGAAGGTGTTGGCGAAGCGCAGGAAGATCGCCGCGATGAGCAGCGCCTCGAGGTATTCGCGGAGGACGGATCGCTTCGCCATGGCCGGCTAAATCTATCTTGAAATCGCGGGGAGGGCGAGCGGTCGGCCCCGCCGCCGCCTCCCCCGGTGCCTCCTCACCTCGCCGTCGGCGCACCGCCCGCCGCTCCCGCCCGCTCCGCTGTCAAACCATCGCGCCGCCGTCCAGATCATTCGGGATCGTATACTTGACAAACCCAGCCAGGTAACCTAAGATGGGTTTGTTAGAGGGAGATCCCCATGGCGACCCGCAAAGGCCCGAGTTTTCAGTCACTTACCCAGAAGTTCGCGGACGAAGGCGCGGCCCGCGAGTGGCTGGAGGCGCAGCGCTGGCCGGACGGCCCGGTCTGCCCCCATTGCGGGGTCGTGGACCGCGCCTACAAGCTCACGGCGAAGCCGACGTCAAAGCGCGCCGTCCGCCCGGGCGTCTGGAAATGCCGCGACTGCCGGAAGCAGTTCACGGTCACCATCGGAACGGTCTTCGCCGAGACGCACATCCCCCTCAACAAGTGGCTCTACGCGATCCACCTGATGTGCTCCTCGAAAAAGGGGGTCTCCGCGAACCAGCTACACCGGACTCTCGAGATCACCTACAAGTCGGCCTGGTTCCTCTGCCACCGCATCCGCAAGGCCATGGAGAAGGACGCTCCGGCCGATCGCGCGAAGGTCGGCGGCGTCGTCGAGGCGGACGAAACCTTCGTCGGCGCGTCCCGCAAGAAGCAGCGCGGCAAGCATGGGCAGGACATGCGCGGCGGCCCGACCGCGCGCGGGACGAAGACGATCGTCTTCTCGCTCGTTCCCCGCGACGGCGAGGCCCGCTCCTGGAAGGTGGACGACGTCAAGGCGAAGACGCTTCAGGGCATCATCCGCCGGGAGGTCGAGTGCGAGGCGCACATCATGACCGACCAGATGCACTCCTATTGGGGGCTCGACAAGCAATTCGCCGGGCACCAGTCGGTCGACCACTCGCGCGGCGAGTACGTCCGCGGCATCGTTCATACGAACTTCGCGGAGTCCTTCTTCTCTCTCTTTAAGCGCGGCATCTTCGGAGCCTTCCACCACATCTCCGAACAGCACATGCAGCGCTACCTGGAGGAGTTCGATTTCCGGTGGAACACGCGGAAGCTTGACGACGCGGAGCGGGTAGAGCAGGCGGTCGCCGGCGCCGAGGGGACGCGGCTCTACTACCGGACCCCCAAAGGGATGGAAACGCTGAAAGCCTGATTTGCCCTAGACTAGGAGACACCAAACCGGGCGGAGTGGCTGAGACAGCGCAGCTTCTTCTTCCTTTTCAGGGGATCGAGCGATGGCAAAAGACGATACCGCCCCTCGGAAAAAGACACCAAAAGCGAAGGCGAAAAGGCGAGAGCCGAAAGTAGACCCTAACGTCTCGCTCTACCCGCTTACCTTGGATGAGGCGGTGGACAAGCTGTTGAAGGCGAAGCCCGAAGTCAAGACCAGGCGCGGCTCGGTACTGGGGGCTAGTACCCGCGGCTCGTGATCTAAGCGCGCGCCCTGATTTGCCCTGGAATGGCCAAGCTCTCCTGCGCTGGGCGTAGCGGTATCTCCAGCCTTATCTGATTTACCACTAGTCCTGTCTCTGCCCGGACCCTCGTCTTTTCCACGGCCGCGCTCTCCGGTTCTGGCAGCGCATCCGCAAGGTCGGCCGCGAGATTGTCCAGCGCATTCCAGAATGCCCTGTCGGCATCTCTAGGCACCAACGCCGGGTCGAGGCTGTCGATGCATAGGACACCCTTTAGCAACCTTCCTCTCCGAAGACTGCTAGCTAGCAGCACTGTCGTCTTTAGCTGCATATCGCTGAGGGCGTCTGCCTGCGCCATCGTGAGCCTGAAGGCTGTGCGATGCAGCTCGCGCGCCTTCTCAAGATCCTCGAAGGGACCCAATCGAGCAATTAGAATCCCGTCGGGCTCCTCAATGGCCAGCCCAGCGAGTCCCTCCCCGGGCTTGAATGCAACCGTGCTTTCGGCCGATGGCTGGCCCCATCCAATCCTAGCGAATGGGATCAGCGCAGACCCTTCGGAGTCCGGAGTGAACACGGTAAATCGCACATCGCTGCTTCCCTTGAAGAAACGGTCACGAGCGCTTTCCAGGAGTCTGTAAATCCGAGAAGGCACCCGCTGCTTTGGAGGTTTGTAGCCGCGCGTGGCTTCGCGAACGGTCCACGTTACGACGCCGAGGATAAGGAATGCGACAGAAATGCCGAGTGCCACCTGGTTAGTCATGCTGACCTCCGATTCCTAACGGCGTCCGCGAAGGTCGGAAACGGCGGCGAGGGTCGTGCCGAGCCCGGCCGCCACGTAGCACACGAGTCCGAAAGCCATTGGATTGGCGGATGCTCCGCTGCAAACAACCGCGCCACTCAGGAGCGGAAAGATCCCGAAGCAGATCTGAAGTACACCGCTGAAGGCGCCATCCACGATCAGGCGCGCTCCCAGAACGGCTGCCAATGCTCCGAAAAGCCCTGGCGTCAAGATGCCCGGCTTCCCGACCTGCCATGCGATGAGAACCGGCAGCCACGGTAGCAGCATCCGCGTGCTCAGAAAACGGTCGATTTGGCGCCACATTGCAGGGCTTGAGCATACTACCTACCGGAACGCGACGGTCAACGCATAAGGTGTCGCGTCGCATGAAAATCGTACCAGACCTCATTTCCACAACCCGTTGCGCTCCAACTACTTACCGGCACCATCCCTAGGAGGCTTGCCGCCCTCTTTCCCTTGGCCGAATCTCTTTTCTGCGCCGGCGACGTTCAGGCCAGTTTCGTGCCGGTACCGCTCCCTAGTAATGTCGTATTGCTCTTCAAGCATTTCCGCGTGGCTGCGAATCCAGTCGGCTATCATCGCTTCTGCCGTGGGGCCTGGCTCTTGATCATCGGCGCGCACATATTCGGTAAAGGCCCAGCCGATGTAGCCCTTGAGGGTTGGCTGAGGCTTGGCATTGCCGCTCATCTCCTCGCATGCTAGAGCATACCTGGGTATACGTCAAGATGCTCCTGCATGCCGCCGCATGCTCCAGCATGCGGCAAGTTTCGGCAGCATGAGCTGCGGCCGATCCTGCTACTAACGGTGGTGAGTTAGGAGTCCAGAAAGAAGCCGACGGGCCTCCCGCCCAGCGCCGCGAACTGCCGGAGTTCAATCGGATCGATCCTGGTCCGGGATTCCAAGTAGCTTCCTCAGTGCCTGGCGCATGATCCCGGACTCCGCCTTCCCCTCTCAACCGGGAAGAGGTGGTGGACAAGGTGAGGCCGGAGCCGCGCGGGAAGAAGCCCGCATAAAAAAGGAGGCCGGTCCTCGCGGATCGACCTCCCGGCCCACCTCAAGAGAGAGGGGCTCGTCTAGTTCCAGTTGTAGCGCTTCCAGGGGATGGCCTGAAAGGGAACGTTCGCCAAGAATTGGACGATGTCCGTCCGTCCGTAATACCTGGCTCGTCCACGGGGGTCTTGACCCATCACGACGACCGGAATCCCCGGGAATGCGCCCGAGAAATTAATGATCGCCCGCTCGGCCTCCGCCGGGTTGTCGACGACATACCTTTTGACGACAACGACGGCGAACGTCACTCCCTGCTCCTTGATGACTGCTCCCTCGAAGTGCATGGTACTTCTCCCTTACGAAGCCTCGGACGGCTTCGCTATTGACCCCCGGGAGTGTCTATGGGAGGATAGGTCTACCTCATGTAGGCCCACCCCTCAAAGAGTCCCGAGGGGTACTGCAAAGACTTAGAGACTAGTTTCGCACGAGGCCCCGGTGACACGGGGCCTCGGTTGTCTAGCCTCACTGCTATCCCGTATATCGACTCGCAGATACCTAGAGGGCTTTGTACTGCCCCCGAACTCCGCGACCCGAATCCTCCTTCCTACGAGCCTTCTAATGGTGGTAGAGATCGACGCGATCGATGTCCGCTGAGCGATCTCAGGCGCCAGCGTGCGTAGCCGTGCCTCAACGTCACGAACCGTGAATGGACCGTCGAGTTCATTGATGGCGGTCAGCACAACAGAGGAGAGAGTTCCGTGACCCAAGCGATTCGATGCCGGACCGTTCAGACCCTGGATTAGTCGGACGGCTTGCACGATTCGCTGATACTCCTCTTCCGCCACCGCGATAGCTTCGCGCCGCTTCTGTTCAGCTTGGGCGATCAGCTTCTCGCAGTCGATCAAGGTAGCTCCTTTCAGTCACCGGAATAAAGACAACTAGATGTTACGCCAGGCCCGCGGCGTGTGTCAATGGGGTTTTTCCACAACCCCTGGGGGTTAGCCTCGACTCAACCCACAAGCGTTAGGTTACTTTAAAACCATGACTTACGCCCATTTCAACGGTCTTCGCGGCGTGCTAGAATTTCAGCCCTGTTCAAAGCTTGACATTCAAATTGTTTGAGGCTTAGCCTGCGCGGCAGTTGGACCTGTAGACATTTAAAAATCTAATGCGCTAACCAGCTGACCAGATAAGTGCCCAGATATCTAGATTTCTTGCCATGCAGCACCCTGGGCGTTTTGCTGCTCGCCTGCCTGGAGTTCTAAGGTGCCGAAGCCGGAGAAGGCTCAAAAGTCGGAGAAGCCGGTACCTGTATCGACTCGGCTTACAGCGCGAGCGAAGAACCGGCTTGATGCGCTTGCACAGGTAAGGGATGAGAACGCCTACGCAATCCTTGAGGCGGCATTCTGGGCCTACTGGCTGGCGCTTCCGGAATCTCAGAGACACGATGCCGAGACGATTGCTGGCATCTGTGAGAAGGCCAAGAAGTAGTTAAAGCTCAGCCAGGAACCACTCCACCGCTCGTCCGTACAACTCCGCGAACCGAAGCAGCTCGACCGGATCAATCCGGCGCTCCCCCAGTTCCACCTTTGAGACGAAGCTCTGCGGCTTCCCGAGCCTCTTGGCGACTTGGACCTGTGTGAGCCCGGCGGCGATCCGCGCCTCCCGTAGCCTCTCCAGCATCCGCCGGTAGTCGTCCGCGTGCGACGCCATTACCGCGGATCATCCAACCCGTCTCGGGATACCCCAAGATGGGTTATGCTGCGGCGAGGTCGGAGGCCCTGAGTCAGGATGGGAGGCCGTTCTCCCTGAGGGAACTCCGGCAAAGCGGCCCGACGGAGTGATTTGAGCACCCCGCCGGGCCTAGCCACCCACGGAGGGATTAGCTCCATGAGCGACCGCCCGCAGTTTACCCCGCCCCCGCCAGCTTCACTCCCGCCGCACCTTGCTTGGGAGGACGACATCGCCTTCCGGCAGATCTTCCTCTTCCGGTTTGATGACGCCGACCGCGCCGCCCTCCGGCAGGTCGGCGTCATGCTTTTCCGCTACGTCCTGGAGACGGCGGCGAGCTATGGCCCCGACCTCGGCGGCGATCCTCCCATCCACGCCGAGCTGCGCGCCGCTGCCGCCGACCTCCGCATCCTGTGGGGCTTCCTGCGCATGCTGGAGGTCGAGGGCGAGGACGCCCACCGCGGCGCCTCCGGCGGCCGCCTGACGGACTTCGCCGGCACCCTCGCTGGGGACGTAGAGCGGCTTGCTCTGCGGATCGAGCGGGAGCTGTAGCCATGGGCCGCCGAGTCACTTACCCGCGGCGCGACGGCTTCCGGGAGACTTTCCTGATGAACTTCACCCGCAAGGGCGACGCCTCCGGGCTCCGTCGCCTTTCCTCTCTCATCTCCGAGCTGCATATCAACGCATCCCCGCTCTGGTGGCCGCGCAAGAAGGACGGCGACCTCCGGACGCTCCTACGCGCATGCGTCCGGGACATGCGGCACCTGGAGGCCCTCCTGACCTTCGCCAACCCTGGGCGAGAGCTTCACACCATGGAGCTGGGAGCGCTCGCCAACTTCGCCCGCAGATGCGGCGGAGAGTTGGGCGGCCTCGCCGACGCGATCGAGGACGCCATGGCCCACCCGCAGGAAAACCTAGAACGCGACCGCGCGCTCCTGGCCTTCGTCGCATCCGCCGGCCGTATCGATTCCCCCTCCTCCTAGCTGTCAAGTGATTTAGCGGCCGTCCTGATTCTGGGACGGCTCTGGGCTTGGGTTCGTCAAGTATACAAACCCGAGATCATTGGACAGCGCCTGCCGTGACGGCCGGCCCCTCGGAGCCGCGCCTTCGTCACCCCTCCCTTCCCGCGAGAGCCGCGCAATCGCTTGACGCGCAGGGCTTCGCCGCGACCGCGACGATCTCTCCTAAACATCTCTCCTCAAAAGGTTTGGACGATTCTCCCGAGCTGGCAAGCGGCTTGATCTAGGGGTTTGCCGTCAACGACCGGAGAGGGGGTGCGGAGCAGCCAGAAAGGAAAGGAAACGTGCCACGGCAGACAGGGGGAGCCGGGGTCCTCGGGACCCCGCGCTCCAGTGCTCAGACCTCAACCACCCAGCTTCCAAACCCGACAAGGAGAGATCGTCATGCAGAGCCAGCGCCGCTTGAAGAACAGCATCGTCCTCACCCTCATCCTCCTCGCCTCGATCTCCGCCCTGGCGGCCGCGGCGGACACCAAGCGCGTCGTCAACATCAACACCGCCGACGCCAAGCAGCTCTCCAATCTGCCGCGCATCGGTCTCGCCGTAGCCCAGCGGATCGTCGACTACCGCAAGGAGAACGGGCCCTTCAAGACGACCGACGAGCTGATGCTGGTGCGCGGCATCGGCGAAAAGCTCTTCGCCCAGCTCAAGCCGTACGTCGTCACCTCGGGCGAGACGACGCTCGACGAGAAGGTCGCCGGCGCCGGGCGCTCCGGCAAGGGGAGCAAGACCAAGGGCTCGAAGGCGAAGCCTCCCAAGGGCGCCGGCAAGAGCGGCCCGAAGCCCAAGGCGTCCGCTCAACCGTCGGCGAAGGCGGGCGCGGAGCCGGCGGCGAGCACCGGCCGCGCCAGCCGTCAGCTGGCGGCGCCGGCCAGCGCCAAGCGAGCCGCGGGGGGCGCGCGCTAGGAGGCCGCGCGGCGCGGGCGGCCGGCGATCTCGCGATCGCCCGGTCCGCCCCGCCGTCGGCCTTCCCGGTGGCCGGCCATGAGCCGACTCGCTGCGGGTTTCTCCATCTCCGAGCTGACCGTCGTCGTCGCCGTGCTGAGCCTCGGTTTTCTCGTCGCCGTTCCGCCGCTGATCGAGCTGACCGCGGCGCTCCGCGTGCGGCTCGGCGCCGAGGAGCTGGTCGCCGCACTGCGCACCGCGCGCGCCCTCGCCGTGCGCGACGGCGCCAATGTCGCGGTGCTCTTCGCGACCGAGCCCTCCGGCGCGGTGAGCTTCTCTCTCTACCGCGACGGCGATGGCGACGGGGTGCGCAACGACGACATCCGCGCCGGGATCGATGTCGAGGTCGCGCCGGCGCGCCAGCTCCAGCACGTTGGCCGCGGCGTCCACCTCGGTCTGCCGGACCAGCGGGTGCGCGATCCGGGCGACCGCTCTCACTGGCTCGACGCCGGCGGCGACCCGGTGCGTTTCAACAGCTCGAACCTCGCCTCGTTCGACCCCTTCGGCGGCGCCACTCCGGGCTCGCTCTACGTCACCGACGGCACGCATCTCGCCGCCGTGCGAGTCTTCGGCGGCACCGGCAAGGTGCGCGTCCTGGTCTACGACTTCGCGGCGCAGACGTGGCAGCAGTAGCGCTCGATTGACTCGCTTCAAACGACTGCAGTAACGTGCCCGTCATGCGGGCGATCGCCGTCGTCACCACCGTCGGCACCGAAGAACAGGCCTACCTGATCGCGCGTGAGATCGTCGCACGCCGCCAAGCGGCGTGCGTCAACATCCTGCCTGGAGTCCGCTCGATCTATCGCTGGAAAGGCAAGATCTGTAAGGACGGCGAGCTGCTCCTCATCGTCAAGACGATGGCGAGCGAGCTCGCGGCCGTCGCCGCGACGATCCGCGAGCTGCACAGCTACGAGCTCCCCGAGATCCTCTGCTTCGAGGCTGCGAGCGGCGAGGCGAGCTTCATCGAGTGGATCGTCAGCAGCGTCGACAAGGACGCCGACTTCGCCGACGACGACGAGGACGACGAAGAAGAGGGCGCCGTCGCCTACGCCGCCGACCCGGAGGACGCCGACCTCTGACGTCGGCGCTTAACGCTCGATCCCCCTCGTCCTCGCTTCGCCTGCTGTCTACACCCGCGCCAGGGCCTGCTCGAGGTCCGCTTGCAGATCGGCGAGATCCTCGATGCCGACCGAGATGCGCACCATGCTGTCGGAGATCCCCAGCTTGAGCCGTTCGGCCGGCTCGACCGACGCGTGGGTCATGGTGGCGGGATGTGAGATCAGGCTCTCGACGCCTCCCAGGCTCTCGGCGAGCGCGATCAGCCGCACGCCGGCGAGGAACGACTTGGCGGCGTCGAGCGTCCCCATGTCGAGGGTGATCATCGAGCCGAAGCCGGAGGCCTGGCGCTTCTGGATCTCATGGCCGGGGTTGTCGGCGAGCCCCGGGTAGAGCACGCGCTGCACCTTGGGGTGCGCCACCAGATAGTCGGCGATGACGCGCGCGTTGGCCTCGTGCCGCTCCATGCGCACGGCGAGGGTCTTGATGCCGCGCAGCACGAGGAAGCACTCGAAGGGCGAGGGGACGCCGCCGGTCGACTTCTGCGCGAAGGCGAAGGCCTCCGCATCCTCCGGCCGCGAGGAGACGAGGAGCCCGGAGAGCAGATCGCTGTGGCCATTGAGGAACTTGGTCGCCGAATGGAGGACGACGTCCGCCCCGTGCTCGAGCGGCCGCTGCAGGCAGGGCGAGAGAAAGGTGTTGTCGACCGCGACGATGGCGCCGTGCCGGTGGGCGATGGCGGCGGCGGCGGCGATGTCGGTCACCTCCATCATCGGGTTGGTCGGCGTCTCGAGGAACAGCAGCCGCGTCCGCGGCGTCATCGCCTGCTCGATTGCCGCGAGGTCCGTGGTGTCGACCCAGGTGAAGGTGAGGCCGTAGCGCTCGAGGATCTTGGTGAACAGCCGGTAGGTGCCGCCGTAGACGTTGCGCGAGACGACGGTGTGGTCGCCGGCGGAGAAGAGCGTCATGAGGGCGGAGGTCGCCGCCATCCCGGAGGCGAAGGCGTGGCCGGCGAGGCCGCGCTCGAGCGAAGCGATGTTGGCCTCGAGCGCGTAGCGCGTCGGGTTGTGGAGGCGGGCGTACTCGAAGCCGCGGTTCTCGCCGAGCGCTTCCTGCACGTAGGTCGAGGTCTGGAAGATGGGCACCGTCACCGCGCCGGTGGTCGGCTCCGGCGGCTGGCCGGCGTGGATGGCGCGGGTCGAAAAACCGAGATCCTTCGGGTCACCCTTCAAGCGGCCACCCCGGCGGCGCGGCGAGACGGGAGAGCGCGGTCGGTCGCCATCCGGGGCTTCCGCCCGGGTTCCTGCTCAAGCTCCTGCAGCCTGGTGTCGGGCACTGCGCGGCGGGTTCGCATCGTAAGATGGTACCCGATGAGCGGCGCCGCCAAGAGTCCCGATCCCCTCGAGTCCGCCGGGCCTTCCGATCTTCACGTCGGCGAAGCTCCCTTCTCGCCGCTGCGCTGGTCGGGCGAGGCGCTCGAGCTCCTCGAGCAGACGCTGCTCCCCGCCGAGGAGGTCTGGATCACCTGCCGCGAGCCGGAGCAGGTCGCCGACGCCATCCGCCGTCTCGCCGTCCGCGGCGCGCCGGCGATCGGCGTTGCGGCGGCCTACGGGCTTGCGCTCGGCCTGCGCGGAATCGACGAGCAGGAGCTGCTGGCGCCGCGCTTCGAAGAGGTCTCGACCCTCCTCGCCGGCACCCGTCCGACGGCGGTGAACCTGCGCTGGGCGCTCGCCCAGGGCCGCCAAGTCTTCGAGGACACGCTCGCCGCCGGCCCCGCGGCGGTGGGCGAGGCGCTCCTCGCCTGGGCCCACGCGCTGTGCGCCGAGGACGTCGCGACCAACCTCCGCATGGGCGAGCGCGGCGCGGACCTCTTCGCCGCCGGCGATCGCGTGCTCACGCACTGCAACGCCGGAGCGCTGGCGACCGCCGGCTACGGCACGGCGTTGGGGGTGATCCAGTCCGCCTGGCGGCGCGGTCGCGTCGGCATGGTCTGGGTCGACGAGACCCGTCCTTTGCTGCAGGGAGCTCGCCTGACCGCCTGGGAGCTCAAGCGGCTCGGCATCCCCCACCGGCTGGTCACCGACTCCTCGGCCGGCACGTTAATGGCGCAGGGGCTGGTCGACCGCATCGTCGTCGGCGCCGACCGCATCGCTGCCAACGGCGACACCGCCAACAAGATCGGCACCTACACGGTGGCCGTCCTCGCCCACCGTCACGGCATCCCCTTCTACATCGCCGCGCCGCGCTCGACCATCGACCGCGCCACGGCGACCGGCGCCGACATCCCGATCGAGCAGCGCGCCACGCTCGAGGTGACCGAGGTCCTCGGGCGATCGATCGCGCCGGCGGAGACCGAGGCGGTCAACTTCGCCTTCGACGTCACCCCTCACGAGCTGATCGCCGGCATCATCACCGAGGTCGGCGTGCTCCTGCCGCCGCTCGCGGCGTCGATCGCCGCGGCCTTCGCCGATCAGCCGATCGGCTGATCGGTGCCTGAACGCCGGCGGCGAGCCGCGCGCAGCGACGGCCGGCGCTCGGTCGAGCGCCGAGCGAAAGACATAGCTCTGGGAGCAGGGTGAGAAACCCGGAGGGCGGGCGAAAGCTTTGGTTGGTGGAGGCGGTGGGAGTCGAACCCACGTCCGAGAAACGCGTCACGAAGGCTTTTACGTGCGTAGCCTTCTATTTTTTATCTCGCCGCCGCACGTTGGAAGAAGGCACCTGGCGCAGCAGCCAGCCTTGCTTTGTTATCCGGTTCTCGGCGCAAGGCATCCGAGACCTTCGACCCGCTTAGAGTGTCGCTCTGCCTGGCGTGGCGGGTCGCGCTCCAGGCAAAACGTCACGGCGTATCTCTAGGCCGCGAGAGCGAAGTTGTCGTTCGCAGGTATTCGGTTCCGCTTTTACGAGTGGATACTCGACACGCGACCCTCGCGCCGCAGTTGTTCCCCGTCGAAACCGGTACGCCCCCAGTTACCAAAGAACCATCAGACCTCGGCAGTATAAACCAGCGGCGGCGGCGGCCGATTCCCGCGCGGCGCCGCCGCCGGTCACCCTTCCGCCGCCGCCTCGCCGGTCTCGCCGCCCGCGGCATCGTCCGCCGCCGCCTCGGCGACGGTCTCCAGGAACTCAGCCGGGCCGCTGGTGTGCAGGCGCGAGAGGACGAGGAACCAGGCGGAGAGCCCGAGGACGATGCCGATCGAGGCGAGCGGCAGGAGGGCGGGGAAGAGCGGCCAGAGGAGCACCGGCACCGCTCCCAGGGCCGCCATGACGAGGATGCCCACCGCCGCGTTCTGCAGCCGGTACTCGCTCGCCTCGGGGCGGAAGGCGATCCGCGCTCCGGCCGGCGAGGCGGCGATCTCGAGCTCGCCCGTCACGGAGCCGCGCCGCAGGCCGGCCACGACGCCGAGGCGGAGGTGAAACCGCCGCTCGCCCCGGCGCTCGATCTCGGCGCCCCACTGCTCGGCGGCGCGCTCGACGGCGGCGCCGGCCCGCTCCGGGCCGACGGCGACCTCGATCGAGCTCTCGGTCGCGGTGCTCGCAACGGCGGGAGCCGGCGGGCTCTTCGGCGCGGTCGTCAGGCGGCCTCGGCGAGGACTTCGGCGAAGAACGCCTCGACCGCGGCGAGGAAGCTCGGCACGTCGGGAAGCTGCTGGATGCTCTGCCGCAGGTGCCGGCCGTTGGGCAGGCCGTGGGTGTACCAGCCGGTGAACTTCCGCAGCTTGTGGATGGCGTACTTCGAGCTCTCGCGCTCGGCCACCAGGCGGAAATGGCCGAGGATGAGGTCGCGGCGGTCGGCGAGGGTCGGCTCGGCGAGCGCGCCGCGCGACAGGCGCGCCGCAATCTGCCGAAAGATCCAGGGGTTGATCGTCGCCCCGCGGCCGACCATGACGCCGTCGCAGCCGGTCGCCGCCAGCAGGCGGAGGGCGTCGTCGGCGGTGCGCACGTCGCCGTTGCCGATCACCGGGATCGAAAGCGCCTCTTTGAGGCGCGCGAGATGGCTCCAGTCGGCCTCGCCGCCGAACATCTGGCGCGCCGTCCGCGCGTGCATGGCGACCGCCGCCACCCCGTTGTCCTGGCAGATCCTGCCGAGGTCGAGATAGTTCTGCCGGCAGCCGTCGAGCCCGAGGCGGAACTTGACGGTGAGCGGGATGGAGATCGCCCGCCGCACGGTCTTCACGATCTCCTCGGCGAGGC
Organism: uncultured Acidobacteriota bacterium; assembly: GCA_963755825.1. Lineage (GTDB taxonomy): Bacteria > Acidobacteriota > Thermoanaerobaculia > Multivoradales > UBA5704 > DATBQN01. The sequence continues at coordinate 2,238,107 of CAVWLA010000003.1, forward strand.
CGAGATCGCCCATCAGCGCGGCGCCGGCGCAGCCCTTGAGGACCTTGTTCGCCGGACAGCCCATGTTGATGTCGCAGACGTCGGCCCCCATCGCCTCGACCACCCGCGCCGCCTCCGCCATCGTCGCGGCGTGCGAGCCGTAGATCTGGATGGCGAGCGGCCGCTCCTCGGGAGAGAAGACCATCAGCTCGCGGGTGCGGCCGTTGCCGCTGACGATCGCCTTCGAGGAGACGAACTCCATCGAGACGACACCGACACCGCCGATGCGGCGGACGATCAACCGGAAGTCGCGGTCGGTCACCCCCGCCATCGGCGCCAGCCAGAGCGGCGGGTCGACGCGGACGCCGCCCAGGTCGACGGCGCGGATCTCGGGGAGGGTCGACATCTCGCTCATTCTAATGATTCCAAAGGCGGCTTCTCAACGCGGCCCGAGCCGCGGAGCCGCCGGGCGCCATGGAGCTATGGGGCGAGCGGCCCCGCCGGCGGCTCGGCCGGGGGCCCGGCCGTGGGTGATGGCGCGCCGCGCCGCACGGCGCGGCCGAGGATCCAGGTGAGGAAGAGGCCGGCGAGCCCCCACTCCAGGCCGCCCAAGAGGAAGCTCCCCAGCAGGAGCTCGCGGCCGGTGAGCTGGAGAAAGGCGAGCGAAGCGGGGAAATCCATCCAGGTGAGGAGGTTGCCGCGGCCGAACGAGCCCCACGAGCGCCACACCCAGGCGACGCTCAGGGTGTGCAGCAGGAAGGCTCCCAGGAAGGCGTGGCGCAGGGCGAGCTGCATGCGCAGGCTCATGCGCGAGCTCCCGCCGCGCCCGATGGGCAGGCGAGCATCGCCGTAGCATATCCGCAGGCCGGACCGCTCGATCCGGCGGGATATCATCGCCCGCGGCGGCTGAGGGTCTCGGCGACGAGAACTCGGCGCCGAGCTCTCGGATGTGGAGGGGGACGATCCCGATGACCCTGACAGCGAACGGCCTCGCCGCGCCGACCACCAGCCGCCCGGCGGCGCTCGCGGTCGATCTCGCCGCGGCGGGCCGGCTGCCGCCGATCCCCGCCGCCTTCCTCGCCGGCCGCGAGCTCGATCTCCTCGCTCCCCTCCGTTTCGTGCCGCCGGGCGAGCTGCCGGATCTGGCGCCACCGCCGGCGGTCGACCGCCGCGAGCTCGCCCGCGGGCTCGCCGACGCCAACCGCGCCTACGGCCACCCGCGCGCCGACGCGCTCGCCGCCCGCCTCGCCGATCCGGCGGCGCGGGTGGTCATCGCCGGCCAGCAGCCGGGGCTCTTCGGCGGTCCGCTCTACACCTTCTCGAAGCTGATGGCGGTGGCGCGCTGGGCGGCTGCGCTCGCGGAGCGCGGCGAGCCGGCGGTGCCGGTCTTCTGGGTGGCGACCGAGGACCACGATTGGACCGAGGTGACGACCGCCGCCGTGCAGACCGCCGACGGGCCGCGCAGCTTCGACCTCGGCCCCGACCCCGAGCCGCTGACGCCGGTCGGCATGCGCACCTTCGGGCCGGCGGTCGCCGACGTCCTCGCCGCGCTCGCCGCCGGCTCGCCGGGCGATCTCTCGAGCGACTGGCTGGCGGCCCTCGGGCGCTGGTACCGGCCCGACGCCCGCTTCGGCGAGGCCTTCTGCCGCCTGATGGTGCACCTCCTCGGCGAGCGCTGTCCGCTCCTCGTCGATGCCATGCACCCGGCGCTCAAGGCCGCCGAGCGCCCCTGGCTGCGCCGGCTGGTCGAGCGGCGGACCGCGGTCGAGGAGGCGCTCGCCCTCCGCGATGCCGCCATCGTCGAGCGCGGCCTCCCCCTCCAGGTGACGCCTCAGCGCGGCGCCTCGCCGCTCTTCCTCTTCCAGAACGGCCACCGGCGGCGCATCGAATGGCGCGGCGAGGACGGCTTCATCCTCCGCGGCGGCGACGCGGGCGCCAAACCGGGGACCGTCGCCGACCTGCTGCGCACCATCGACGAGAATCCCGGCGTCGTCTCGGCCGGTGTGCTGGCGCGGCCGGCGCTCCAGGACGCCGTCTTCGGCACCGCCGTCATCCTGCTCGGGCCGGGCGAGCTCTCCTACCTGCCGCAGGCGGCGGCGACCTATGGCGCGCTCGCGGTGCCGCCACCGTGGGCGGCGCTGCGTCCGCAGGCGCTCGTCCTCGAGCAGCGGCAGGTGACGAAGCTCGCCGAGGCCGGCATCACGCTCGCCGACCTGCTCGGCGATCCGCAGGCGCTCGACCGCTCGCGGGCGGTGGCCGCCGGCGGCGACATCGTGACGCCGGTGCGCCAGGGGATCGAGGCGTCGCTCGACGCCCTGCGCACCGCGGCCCTCGCCCTCGATCCCAGCCTCGAGCGGCCGTACGAGAAAACCCGCGAGCAGGTGGTCCGCGCCCTCGAGCTCTTCGCCGACAAGTCGCTCGCCGCCGCGGCGCGCAAGGATGAGGTGCAGAGCCGCCGCCTGGCGCAGCTCCGCGCCGCGGTCGAGCCGCTCGGCCGCTTCCAGGAGCGGGTGCTGTCGACCGCCTACTTCGGCGGCCGCTTCGGCCCGCGCCTCGCCGAGAGCTTTTGGGAGCAGATGGATCTCGACCCGCGCCAGATCCAGGTGGTGACGCCATGAAGCTCGACGTGCTCGCCATCGGCGCCCATCCCGACGACGTCGAGCTCGGCTGCGGCGGCACGCTCGCCCTCCTCGCCCGCGCCGGCCGGCGGGTCGGCCTCCTCCATCTCACACGCGGCGAGCGCGGCACGCGCGGCACCCCGGAGGAGCGCCTCGCCGAGGCGGAGCGCGCCGCCGAGGCGCTCGGCGCTTCCGACCTCGCCTTCCTCGACTGCGGCGACGGCGGCCTGCGCGCCGGCGAGGCGGAGGAGGACGCGCTGATCGAGGTCCTCCGCGCCTGGCAGCCCGACCTCATCCTCGGTCCGGCGCCGCACGACCGCCATCCCGACCACGCCCGCGCCCACGCTCTCGTCGCCGCGGCCTGCTTCTACTCCGGCCTCCGCGAGCGCGGCCAGCCGTCGGCGGACCGCCCGCCGCACCGGCCGGCGGCGGTCTTCTCGTTCATGCAGCACGACCCCTTCGAGCCGAGCTTCATCGTCGACGTGACGGCGACCTGGGAGATCAAGCGCCAGGCGCTCGCCGCCTACCGGAGCCAGCTTTATCAGCCGCATCAGCCGCATCAGCCGAATACCCCGCACGAGGCCGAGCGGGAGAGCGCCGAGCCGGTGACCAAGATCTCGACGCCGGAGTTCTCGCTCATGGTCGAGGGGCGCGCCCGGCACTTCGGCACACTCGTCGGCGGCACCTTCGGCGAGCCGTTCTGGAGCCGCCTGCCGCTCGCCGTCGCCGATCCGTTCTCCATCCTGCCGGGAGGGGTGCGATGAGGATCGGCATCTCCTGCTACCCGACCTACGGCGGCTCGGGGATCGTCGCCACCGAGCTCGCCATGGCGCTCGCCGAGGGCGGCGACGAGGTGCACGTCATCAGCTACGCGCTGCCGACGCGGCTCTCCTTCGTCACCTCGAAGCTGTTCTTCCACGAGGTGATCGTTCCGCGCTATCCGCTCTTCGAGTACCCGCCGTATCCGCTGGCGCTGGCGACCAAGATGGTCGAGGTGGCGCGCCACAGCGGGCTCGACGTGCTGCACGTCCACTACGCGATCCCCAACGCGGTGTCGGCGGTTCTCGCGCGGCAGATCCTCGCGCCGCTGCCGCTGCCGGTGGTGACGACGCTCCACGGCACCGACGTGACGCTGGTCGGCAACGACCCCAGCTACCTCGAGACGACGCGCTTCGGCATCGTCGAGAGCGACGCGGTGACGGCGGTGTCGGAATCGCTCCGCCGCACCACCGTCGAGCAGCTCGGCGTCAACAGCCGCATCGACGTGGTCCCCAACTTCATCGATCCGGCCCGCTACGAGGCGGCGCGCAAGCTCCCCGGCGCGCGGCGCTGGGCGCGGCCTGGGGAGCGCATCCTGGTCCACATCTCGAACTTCCGGCCGCTCAAGCGCGTCCTCGACGTCGTCGGCATCTTCGAGCGCGTCCACCGCGAGATCCCCTCGCGGCTGCTCATGGTTGGCGACGGGCCGGACCGTCCGAAGGTCGAGCAGTACTGCCGCGAGAACGGCATCTGCGGCCACATCACCTTCGTCGGCAGCCTGCCGCTGGTCGAAGAGGTGCTGACCGGCGCCGACCTCTTCCTCCTCCCCTCGGACACCGAATCGTTCGGCCTCTCGGCCCTCGAGGCGCTCGCCTGCGAGGTGCCGGTCGTCGCCACCGCCATCGGCGGCATCCCCGAGGTGGTGACCGACGGCGAGAACGGCTTCCTGCGCGCCGTCGGCGACGTCGACGGCATGGCCGCCGCCGCCCTCGAGCTGCTGCGCGACGACACCCTCCACCGCCGCTTCGGTCAAGCCGGCCGCAGGCGCGCCGTCGAGGTCTTCGGCCAGGACGCCGTCGTGGCGCGCTACCGGGAGATCTACCAGCGGGTCCAGGGGTAGCGGCCCGCCGCCGGCCGGCGGACGGGCGCCGGCGCCTCCGCAGTGCGGCTCGAGATCGCGATGAAGGTCCCCGGCGCGCCGGCGGAGGGCGAGATCCGCGACAAGGGCTCCGTCTTTCGCGCCGTCCTCCAGCCGGTCCCCGAGGGCGGCGGCGAGCCCGCCGCTCTCGCCGCTCTGGCGCTCCTCGAGAAGCGCTTCGCCGATGCGACCCACGTCTGTTGGGCCTTCCGCGTCGGCGAGCCGGCGCGCGAGCGCGCCGCGGACGCCGGCGAGCCGCACGGCACGGCGGGAGCGCCGATGCTCCGCGTCCTGCGCGGCGCCGCGCTCTCCGACATCCTCGCCGCCGTCGCCCGCTGGTATGGCGGCGTCAACCTGGGGAAGGGCGGTCTCGCGCGCGCCTATGCCGGCGCCGTGCGCGCGGCGCTCGCCAGCCTCGACGTCGTCGAGCGCCTGCCAACGACCACCCTGGTCGTCGCGGTCCCCTACGAGCGGCTTGGCGCCGTGCAGCGCCTCGTGCATCCGCCCGAGGTCGAGCTCGCCGGCGCCGAGTACGACGGCCGCCGAGCGCGGCTGTCGCTCAAGGTCCGCACGACGCGGCGCGCGGCGCTCGAGGAGGCGCTGGCGGAGATCGGGCTGCGCGGCGCGGAAGCCGCCGCGAGCGAGCCCTGAGAGGCGCCTGCCGCCATCGTGTTCGCGCCGTTGTTGCGCCGGCGTTCTCGCCGCGCGTTCCTTGTGCGGGGGCGCCGGGCTTGTGTAGACTGCCGCGGCAAGGCTCAGGCCTTTCCAGACTCGCCACCGATTCGCACGCCGAAAGGAGAAGTCTGCGATGAGTGAACCCCTTCAGCCGACCCCGCCGCCGCCGCCGACCTACACGCCGCCGCCACCGCCGTCGGGAGGCACCGTGAGCCCGAACCGCAACATCATGCTGGTGCTCTCCTACCTCGGCCTCCTGGCGCTCATTCCGCTGTTGGTCGAGAAGGACGATCGCGAGGTGCAGTGGCACGCCAAGAACGGTCTCGTGCTGACCGTCGCCTGGTTCGCCCTCTGGTTCGTCATCCACCTCGCCGGATCGATCATCCACTTCCTGGCGTGCGCCGGGTGCCTCGCGGGCTCGGTCCTCGGCATCCTCTACCTGGTCATCATCATCCTCTGCATCGTCAAGGCGCTGAACGGCGAGCGCTTCATCATCCCCGTCCTCAGCCAGTTCGTGGACCGCTTCTAGAGCCGCGTCGCGAAGCGCCGGGCGGGTGAGCACACCCGCCCGGCCGATCGCCGCTCCGGAGCTCGGCATGACGCTCTCCGAGCCGACACCCACCCCAGCGAAACCGAGCTCGGAGGCGATCACCGCCCTCGTCGTCTCGATCGTCGGTTTCGCCACCTGCTGCGGCTTCGTCCTCTCGCCGATCGCCTGGTACCTCGCCACGCGCGAGCTGCGCGAGATCGCCCGCGGCCGCTCGCCGGCAGCCGGCGAGACGATCGCCAAGGTCGCCCAGGTTCTCGGGCTCGTCGGCATGCTCCTCTTCTGCGCCGGGCTCCTCTGGATGTTCGCCATGGGCGGCATGGTGATGCTCAGCGCGTGGATCGACCAGTTGACGCACTGAGCTTCCGCGGCGTGCGCGCTCGCCGCCTCGCCTGGTGGACGGCGATCGGCGCCGCCGGTGTTTTTGCCTTCGCCGTGCTGAGGTTCGGCGCGCCGCCATCGGGCCCCCCTCTCTGCCTCTTCCGCCGCCTCTCCGGTCTCCCCTGCCCGGGCTGCGGCATGACCCGCGCCCTCGCTCATCTCGCCAAGGGCGAGTGGCGGGCGGCGCTCGTCCTCCATCCGCTGGCGCCGCTGGTCGCCGCCGAGCTGGCGGTCGGCTGGGCGGCCGCCGGGATCGCCCTGCTGCAGCCGGCGGTCTGGCGGCTGCGGGCCTGGATCTCCCCCCTCCTCGCCGCCGATGCCGCGCTCTTCGTGGCCCTCTGGGCGGGCCGCCTGGCGAGCGGCACCTGGCCTCGCTGAGGCGCTTCCGTTACGCTGCGCCGCATGTCGGCACCAGAGGAGATCGAGACGGTGGACGGGCGCTCGGCGGCGCGGCCCCTTGCCGCCCAGGCCGAGCGGCCGGCCGGCTGGCGTCGAGGCCGGAACATCGCCGTCGTCGTCGCTCTCGCCGTCCTCCTCGGCGCCGACCTCGCGCAGCCTCCCGATCACCAGGTGAGCGCGCGCGCCATCCTCGCCGCGATCCACCTGTACCAGGCGACCCTCTCGCCGCGCATGCCGTTGCTCGGCGTGCAATGCCGCTTTACCCCCACCTGCAGCCACTACGCGGAGGGGGCGATCCGCAAGTACGGGGCCGCCGTCGGCACCGCCCGCGCCGTCGCCCGCATCGCCCGCTGCGGGCCCTGGACACCGCTCGGCACCTACGATCCACCGTAGCGATCCGCTGCGGCCTGGAATCTCGAGGCCGCCCGAGATCGTTCAAAAGACTGGGGCCTGGCGCCGCGGCAAGGGAGGCCGGACCCTGGCGAGGAGGCCGGTTGGACAGCAGCGAAGGATTCGACTACCAGGAGATCGTCCGCGCGGCTCTCCGCGACGCGGTGCGCCGGGTGCTCGCCGAGGTCGCCGAGCGCGGGCTGCCTGGCGAGCACTTCTTTTACATCGGCTTCCGCACCGACGCCCCGGGCGTCGAGATCCCGCGCGGCCTGCGTGAGAAGTACCGCGAGAAGATGACGGTCATTCTGCAGAACCAATACTGGGGGCTCGAGGTCGGCGCCGAGTCCTTCTCGGTCTCCCTCGCCTTCAACGGCGCCCGCCAGCGGTTGACCATCCCCTTCGCCGCGCTCACCGAGTTCGTCGACCCCTCGGCGGAGTTCGGCCTGCGCTTCGACGGCGAGACGGAGACGGAAGAGCCCGCGGCCGGAGGCGGCGCCAAGGCCGCCCGCCGACCCTCCGGCCAGACCTCGGGCCGGTCCTCCGGTCAACCATCTGAGAAGCACGCGGCGCGCGGCGCGTCATCCGGCGATTCGACGAAGGAGACGCCCGACGTCTCACCGCCGGCGACGGAGAAGGGGGGAGAGGTCGTCCCCTTCGATCCCTCCCGCCGCCGCTGAGAGCATTCTTTCCGCATCCGAAGGAGATCGCCATGAGCCTCCCTGTCGCTCGCCTCTGTCCCTTCCGCGCGGCGACCCTTGCGCTCGCCGGCGTCCTCGCCCTCGCCGCGGCCGGTTGTCAGCGCGAAGAGCAGGTGGCCGAGCGGCCGAGCCCGCCCGCCGCCCAGCCGACCGAGACCGCCCAGACAGCGCCGCCGGCCACCGCTCCGTCTGCCGTTCCGTCCGCCGCGCCGACTGTCCCCTCCGCCCAGCTTCCGCCGCCACCGGCCGTCGAGCCCGACCGCCGCGCCGCCGAGCTCGGCCAGAACCCGCAGACGGTGACCCTGCCGCCCGAGCCGCCTCCGTTCCCTCCGGCGCCGCGGAGCGAGAGCCTGGCGGCGCGCGAGAAGCGCCTCGCCGCCCGCCAGGCGGAGCTCGATCGCCGCGAGCAGCGCCTGCGCCAGCGCGAGCAGGAGGCGAGCCCGGCCGCGGCCGCTCCGGAGCCCGCGCCCGAGCCGTCGCCCGCCGCGCCGGAAGCGCCAGCCGAGGCGCCGCAGCCGGCGCCGGCGCCGCTCCCCAGGCCGCGCGTCAACGTGCCGGCCGGCACCGGCATCGACGTCGAGCTGTCGACGGCGCTCTCCTCGGCGACGAGCAAGGTGGGCGACCTCTTCCGCTGCCGCGTCGTCAGAGACATCGCGGGCGAGGACGGCGCCATCGCCATCCCCGCCGGCTCCGAGATCGCCGGCGAGGTGACCCAGGCGGTGGCGACGAAGACGATCGGCGGCCAGGCCTCTCTCGGCCTCCGCTTCACCGACCTCGTCCTCCCCTCCGGGGAGACGGTGCCCATCCAGGCGTCGCTGGTGCGCGAGGGCCGCAACGAGTCGAAGCGCGCCGCGGCGACGATCGGCGGCTCAGCCGCCGGCGGCGCCATCCTCGGCAACATCCTCAGCCGCGGCAGCCGAGGGCAGGGCTCGATCCTCGGCGCCCTCATCGGCGCCGCCGCCGGCGCGGCGATCGCGGCGCACAACCACGGTCAGGAGATCGAGGTCCCGCAGGGGACCGTCCTCGGCCTGCAGCTCGACGAGGCGGTGCGGGTGCACAGCCAGGCGCCGACGGCGCCTCCGCCGCAGCCCTAGGGGCTCGGCTTTCAGCCGCGCGACGCGGCGGCCATCGCCGGTCGATCGGCGCTCGCGCCGCCGGCCTGGGCGGTGCCGGCGCCGCGATCCATGCGCTCGGCGAGCACCTCGACGCCGCGGGCGACGATCTCGGGCGAGGTCGCCGTGTAGCAGAGCCGGACGTGAGTCGGGTAGGGGCCGAAGCTGGGGCCGGGAGCGAGGAGGAGGCCGCGGTCGGCGCAGTCCTCGAGGAAGCCCAGCAGGCCGCGCTCGTCGAGCCACGGCGCGACGTCGATGAAGAGGAACATGCTCGACTCGGGCGGCGCGACGCCGAGGCGCTCCGCGGTGCGATCGCCGGTCGCCTTGTAGCTCTCGCGCGCGGCGGCGACCCAGGCGTCGCCGGCGGCGCCGAGCACCCGGCGGGCGGCGAGCTGGGCGCCGTTCGGGGCGCTGTAGAAGTTGTTGACGCTGATCTTCTTCAGCTGCGGCATGATCGACGCGGGTCCGATCACGTAGCCGCAGCGGTTTCCCGCCATCCCGTACGCCTTCGAGAACGACTGGGCGACGAAGGTGCGCTCCGGCAGGAGCTGCAGGCCGTAAGCGTGCTCGCCGCGGAAGACGTAGGTGTCGTAGACCTCGTCGCTGATCACCCACAGGCCATGGGCGGCGGCCCACTCGACGAGCGCCTCGACCCAGGCGCGCGGCATCACCCGTCCGCTCGGATTGTTGGGCGTGTTGATGTAGAGGGCGGCCGTGCGCGGCGAGAGGTGCGCCGCCACCGCCTCGACGGCGCTCTCCGCCGAGTCGACGGTGCCGAAGAAGGGGACGTCGACCGGGGTGCCGTGGAAGATGCGCACGGTGCCGGCGAAGAGCGGCCAGTAGGGGGCGAGGAGGAGCACCTCGTCGCCCGGTTGGACGATGGCGCCGACCACCGCGGAGAGCGCGCCGGTCGCGCCGGCACCGACCAGCAGGTTCTCGGGTCCGATCGCGACGCCGGTCTTGCTGCGCTCTCGCTCGACGATCGCCTCGAGCAGGGAGGGGAGCCCCTGCGCCGCCGGGTAGCGGTACATGCCCGGGTTCTCGGCCAGCCGCAGATCCTCCAGGCGGCAGCCGGGGGCCGGATCGAGCCAGGTGTCCCCGAGGTGCAGGGGATAGATCTCGCCACGATAGGTCGCCAGCCGGCCGGCGAAGCTCGAGTAGACGTCGCCCGGCATGGCGGCGACGGACGGGGTGACGCTGGGATGTCGAGGCATAGTCGCTCTTTCGCAGAATCTGGAGATGACTTCGGAGAACCCTCGGGCGTCGAGCGATCCGCCGTGGTGTCTCTTTCCATGGTGTCTGGATCCCGGGTTGCCGTGACATCGCCGCGCCGCCTGCGCCGGCGCCCGCTGGCGGTGATAACCCGCGGGATCTCTGCTGCCGCTACCTGACATGGTTTGCGGTAAAATACCGTTTCAAATTACCCATAGAGATCAATTGTCAACTCCACGGTCGGTGTTCCTCGCGCTGTCCGCTGTTCTCGTCCTCGGTGTCGGGGGCCTCGTCGCGATCAAGGCTCGATCGTCGATCGAGAGCTCCGGGCGCCGGCTGGGCTTCGCTCCCGGCGAGGGCAGGGAGGCGGTGCTCGTGGCGTCGATCGACCCCGATCTGCCGGCCTATCGAGGGGGCGCGCGCAAGGGCGATCAGATCGTGATGGTCGGTGGCCTCCGCACGGTGACGCTCGACGATTACGAGCGCGCCGCGGCGCGCTTCGAGGCGGGCCGCACGGTCGTCTTCCGCGTCCGGCGGGGGAGCCGAATCCTCGATCTCCATCTGTCGCCGGGGATCTCGCCGAGCTGGTTCACGCTCGGCATCGAAGCGCTCACCATCCTCGCCTTTCTCGCCCTCGCGCTCCTCGCCCTCAACCGCCGCGCCGCCGACCTCCAAGGCCACCTGTTCCTGCTCTTCACCCTCGCCGTCACCTGGGAGCTGGCGCTGCCGACGGACGCCATCGGCTCGCCGATGCTCGTCCCCGTGGCGCTGTCGGCGTTCTATCTGCTGACCGGCCTGCAGATCGGCCTCGAGCTGCATCTCGCTTCGCTCATCCCGCAGCGGCACCCGTGGGTGAGCCGCCGCCCGTGGCTCATCCCCTTGTACTACGTGATGGGGCTCGGCGTGGGGCTGGCGAGCTGCGTCACCTACGTCGCCGAGGAGGTTCTCGGCTGGCGCCTGCTGCCGTGGAGCGCCAGCGCCGTCGACACTCTCCTGCTGCGCATCGCGATCCCGATCTGGGCGCTCGCCGTCGTCGTCCTCCTCGGCTACCAGGCGCTCCGCTTCCCGTCGCCGCGCGGCCGCCATCAGGCCGGCCTGGTGCTCGCCGGCGTCCTCCCCTGGTGCACCTTCGTCGTCGTCTCGTCCTCTCTCGGCCTGCTCGACCGGCCGCTGCCGTTCTGGTTCTCGGCGCTCGAGCCGCTCGCCCTCCTCTGCTATCCGATCGCCTTCTTCGCCGCGATCTACCGCTTCCACCTCTTCGACATCGAGCTGGTGGTGCGCCGCAGCCTCATCTACACGACCCTGACCGGCATCCTCTTCCTCGTCTTCTACGCCGCGCTCGGCGCCGGCGGCGTCCTGGCGACGCGGATCTTCGGCGGCAACGCCTCGGTCTGGGCGGTCTCGGCGGCGACCCTCGTCCTCGGCCTGCTCTTCGCGCCGCTGCGCCGCCTCCTCCAGGCGAGCATCGGCCGGCGGTTCTTCCCCGAGCGCTATGCGCTGCGCCAGCAGCTCATCGCCCTCGCCGGCGAGCTGCCGGCGCAGGGCAAGCTGCCGCTGATGGGCGAGCACCTGGTGGCGCGGCTCTGCGAGATCTTCGCCGCCCGCTCGGCGACCCTCCTCATCGCCGACTCGGCCGCGAGCTTCCTCTCCGGGCTCGCCTCGACGCTGCCCGAGAGCCTCGGGCGGCTCGACCAGCCCCCTTTCCTGACCCTCGAGGACCCCGGCGTCGAGCTGCTGCGGCGTGCCGGCCGGCCGCTCCCCGCCGAGCAGGTGGCGGCGCGGAGCCCGGCGCTCGGGCGCCGGCTGGCGCCGCTCGAGACGGCGCTCGCCGTGCCGCTCCTCTCCCACAACCTGTTGGTCGGCGTCCTCCTCGTCGGCCGCAAGGAGGGCGGGCGCGCCTATCCGGCCGAGGAGATCGATCTCCTCGAGCTGTTGGCGCGCCATGTGGCGACGGTGTTCGAGAACGTGCGGCTCTTCGAGTCGGCGACCTACGAGAGCCTGACCGGCCTGCTCCGCCGCGAGACCATCCTCGAGCAGCTCGGCCGCGAGCTCGAGCGGGTGCGCCGCTACCGCCGGCCGCTCGCCGTCGCCATGGCGGACCTCGACCACTTCAAGGAGATCAACGACCGCTACGGCCACCTGGCGGGCGACGCGCTCTTGAAGCGCATCTCGCAGGTGGCGATGGCCGGCCTGCGCAGCACCGACCTGATGGGGCGTTATGGCGGCGAGGAGTTCCTCCTCGTCCTCCCCGAGACCGACCTCGAGGGGGCCAGCGAGGTGGCCGAGAAGATCCGCGCCCTGGTGCAGAAGACGACGATCGAGATGGAGGACGGCACCCTCGCCCGGGTGACCATCTCGATCGGTCTCGCCTCGCTCGCCGAGGTGCCGCCGAGGGAAGGGCGGATCACCCCGCGCGACCTCATCGCCGCCGCCGACCGCTCGCTCTACGAGGCGAAGCACGGCGGCCGCAACCGGGTCTTTCCGCTGGTCGCCTGAGGCTACCAGGAGAAGATGATGCCGCCGCTCCCCTCCGCCTGATAGAGCCCCTCGTTCACCCGCTCGCGGAAGTGGAAGCCGTGATCGTCGACCCGCTGGTAGGAGGAGTCGAGGTCGGTGTAGTAGCCGCGCACCTCGAGCCGCAGGCCGACGTTGCGGTTGAAGAAGATCTTGGCGCCGCCGGCGAACGAGCCGGCGAAGCGGCTGTCGCTCGCCCCGAACTTCGGCTGCACGTTGGCGACGCCGAGCGAGCCGGCGATGTAGGGGTTCACCTGCCCGCGCCCCCACTGATAGAGGAGGCCGATCTGGTAGTAGTCGAGATCGACGTCGCCCAGCGTCTGGCGGCCGGCGAAGGAGTTGTTGTTGTCGGTGCTGAAGTTGCTGCTCTGGTGGTTGACGAGCACCTCGAGCTGCAGCCGGTAGGCGATGGGGAAGTCGAAGGTGACGCCGTAGATGCCGCTGCCGTCGAGGCGGAGCTCGGGGTTGTCGAAGCGGTTGCCATGATCGTCGTAGGCGGCGACGGTGCCGTCGAAGCGATAGCCGACCGTGGGCGTGATCTCGAAGCGGTAGGCCTGAGCCGTGGCGGCGGCGGGGACCAGCGGGGTGAGAAGGAGCAGGGCGAGGATCGTACGCTTCATGAGGATCTCCTTGCGCTCGTTGTGCGCTCGCCCCGTCCACCCGGACGAGCGTTCAATGGATTTTTACCATGACCGGGCGGGTGCTAGCATCGCAGCGGCCATGGCGAGCGACACCATCTACCTGACCGAGGTGCGGCGGCTTCCCGACGGGCGCCACCTCCATCTCACCTGGAGCGACGGCCACGGCGCCGACTACGAGCACGACTATCTGCGCGGCTGGTGCCCCTGCGCCGGCTGCCAGGGCCATTCGGGGATGAAGATCCGCTTCCATCCGCCGGCGCAGCCGGTCGCCCCCGCCTCCATCCAGGAGGTCGGCAACTATGCGATCTCGATCGGCTGGTCGGACGGCCACGGAACCGGCATCTACCGCTACGACTTCCTGCGCGAGATCTGCCCCTGCGCCGCCTGCGGCGGCGTCCCCGCCGAGCTCGACGTCTGAGCGCCCGGGCCGGTCAGCCCCCCGCTCGCCTTCTCTCCCTCCAGCGCTGCAGGTCCTCGGGCCGGTTGAGGTTGACGAAGATCGCTTCCGGGTCGCCGAAATGCGCCAGCAGCGCGGCGTCGAGGTAGCGCACCGAGAGGCCGGCGGCGTCGGCGAGGCGATGGGGCGCCAAGATGCCGCGTTCGACCTGTGCGGCGAGGGCGGCGAGAGCCGGCGGCCGGTAGAGGGCGCAGAGCGGCTCGAGCCGGCCGTGCCGGCGGGGCACCACCCAATCGAAGCCGGAGGGCTTGCCGATCTCGGCGAGGAGGGCGGCGGGGACCTCCGGCAGATCGCAGGCGAGGGCGAGGATCGAGCGGCCCGGAAAGGCGAGCGCGCCGGCGAGGAGGCCGGCGACCGGGCCCTCGCCGGCGCCGTCCGGGAGCGACGGCCATGCGTCGAGGAGCCGCCGGCCGCGGTCGGCGACCGCCACCTCGGCGCAGACCGCGGCGAGCTTGCGGGCGGCGCGCGCGGCGAGGCTCTCGCCGCCGGCGTCGAGCGAGCCCTTGTCCTCGCCCATGCGCTGCGAGCGGCCGCCGGCGAGCACCAGCCCGACCGCCGCCGCCGGCACCCCGTGCCCGCTCAACCTGCCCCCCGCGCCTTCCGTGCTACCATTCGCTCCCCATCCCAGAACGCACGAACGAAACAAAACAAGGAGGATTTTCCATGATCGTCGGTGTGCATCTGCTCGTCCTCGCCATGGCCGCCGCCGCCGTGGCGCCGTCCACCTCGGCGCACCCGCGCGTCACCCTCGACACCTCGAAGGGCAAGATCGTCATCGAGCTCGACGCCGAGAAGGCGCCCAAGTCGGTCGCCAACTTCCTCGACTACGTCAAGTCCCACCAGTACGACGGCACCATCTTCCACCGCGTCATCTCCGGCTTCATGGTCCAGGGCGGCGGCTTCACCTCGGCGATGGCGCAGAAGCCGACCAAGGAGCCCATCGCCAACGAGTCGACCAACGGGCTCTCCAACTCGCGCGGCACCATCGCCATGGCGCGCACCAACGATCCCAACAGCGCCACCGCCCAGTTCTTCATCAACCTGGTCGACAACCGCAATCTCGACGGCCATGCCGGCGCGCCGGGCTACGCGGTGTTCGGCAAGGTTGTCGAGGGGATGAGCGTGGTCGACAAGATCGCCTCGGTGCCCACCGGCAACTCCGGCCCCTTCTCGGACGTTCCCCGCGAGCCGATCACCATCCTCAAGGCGACGGTCGACGGCGCCGGCAAGTAGGCCGCAGGAGTCGACAGCGCGACCGGGCTCGCCCCGCGAGCCCGGGCCGCTATTTCTTGGTGTTCTTGCGAATCAGCGCCAGGCAGGCCCAGAGGATCTCGAGCTGCTCGCGGCCCTGCGGCAGCTGCTGGCCGCGCCACACGTCGCGGGTGGCGGTCAGCAGATCGGTCCAGTCGACCTGGGCATTGTGCTCGTAGAGGCGGCGGATGGCGGCGAAGAGGTCGGCCACCGTCCACATCGCCGGGCGCCGGCCGGCGAGCTCGCGCCAGGCGAGCCGCAGCGGCGCCAGCCGGCGGCGGGCGAGCTCCTGGTTCTTGTAGCGGATGCGCAGATCGCCGACCTCGGGCAGCCGCTCGAAGGTGAGGTCGTCCGGCACGCTGCGGTCGGAGATCGCCTGCCAGTGCTGGGGGATGAGCTCCTCCTTGCGCACCTGCATGACGTGCCCGTCGAACCGGGCGACGGTCAGGCCCTCGAAGGGAGCGCCGATCAACGGCACGTCGGCGCCGGCGATCCAGTCCGCGATGTCCTCCTGCGACGGCAGCGGGCGGGCCGGCGCGGCGGGGGCCGCCGGCTTCGCGGCGGCGGCCGGCGCTGCGGGCTTCGCCACGGCCGGTGGCGCGGTCGGCGCGGCGACCACGGCGGCAGGGGCCGCCGGTGCCTCCGGAGTCAGGCTGGGCTCGGTCGTCTCGCTCATGTTCCCCCCAAGTTCGGATGGCGAGTCTAGCGCTTCGGCGACGGCCGTGGGAGAGGTCGCTCTGCGGGCAGGGCGGCCGCCCGGCGAGACCGGAGCGGCGCCGCGCGTCGATCCTGCTTCTGGCTACCTGGTGATTGCCTGGGAGTGCTGCAAAGGATGGTGCCGAGGACCGGACTCGAACCGGCACGGGTTACCCCACACGCCCCTCAAACGTGCGCGTCTACCAATTCCGCCACCTCGGCAAAGAACTCGTGCGAGCCAGGCGCCCGCGGGGAGGCGCATTGTAGCAGGACGCGGCGAGGGTTGAAACGGCCGTGTCCGTCGAGTGTTCAGCGGGGCGGACGAGCCGGCGCGGGAGCCGCCGGGACCGCGGTAGCCGCTGCGGCCGGCGCGGGCGCCGGGGCCACCGGGACCTTGACCGCCGCCGGCTTCGAGGCCGCCTTGGAGGGCGCGGCGCTGGAGCTGGTCGCAGCGCCGTGCATCACCGAGGAGCCGCCGAGCCGGTTCTGCAGGATGGCGATCGAGATCGTCGTCAGGATGAAGATGACGAACGAGGCGACCGTCAGCTTGTGGAGGATTGTCGTCGCGCCGCGCGCGCCGAAGGCGGTCTGCGTCGTGCCGCCGCCGAACACGGAGAGGTCGGCGCCCTTCCCCTGCTGCAGGAGGACGACCATGATGAGGAAGAGGCAGACCAGGATATGGATCGTTTCGAGCAGGTAGATCACGTTCCGAAGACCTCCGAGAGGGCGCAGCCCGCGTCAGCGGGGCTCAGCGAGCGCAAACGGTCATGATACTCAGGAATTTCCGCGGGTCAAGGCTCGCCCCGCCGACGAGGAAGCCGTCGATGTCCTCGCCGGCGTGCAGCTCGGCGGCATTCTCCGCGGTGACCGAGCCGCCATAGAGGATGCGGACGGCGGCCGCGAGGCCGCCGCCCAGCTCGCGCGCGAGCGCCCGCCGCAGGTGCCCGTGGGTTTCCTGGCAGATCTCCGCCGTCGCCGTCTCGCCGGTGCCGATCGCCCACACCGGCTCGTAGGCGAGGGCGAAGCGCTGGTCGGCGGCGCTCTCTGCGAAGAGGCCGGCGAGCGCCGCGGCGAGCTGCCGCTCGAGCACCCGGAAGGTGTGCCCGGCATGGCGCTCCTCGCGCGTCTCGCCGACGCAGATCATCGGCGTCAGGCCGGCGCGGCGCGCCGCGGCCGCCTTCCGCCCCACCAGCTCGTCGCTCTCGCCGTGGTCCCGCCGGCGCTCGCTATGGCCGCAGAGCACCCAGGTGCAGCCGGCATCGGCGAGCTGCGGCCCGGAGACGTCGCCGGTGTGCGCTCCGGAGTCCGCCGGGTGGAGATCCTGGCCGCCGACCGCGACGCCGCTGCCGGAGAGGCCGGCGGCGACCGCCGGGATGAGCGGGAAGGCGGGGTAGACGATCGAGTCGACGGCGGCGAGAGTGGCCGGAGCGCCGTCACCCCAGCCGCCGCCGAGGACCCGGCAGAAGTCCTCCGCCGCGGCGCGCAGCAGGTTCATCTTCCAGTTGGCGGCGACCAGCGGCCGTCGCGGCGTCGTGGCCGCCGCGGTCATCCGCGCTCCAGGGCGACCACCCCGGGGAGCGCCTTGCCGGCGAGGAACTCGAGCGCCGCGCCGCCGCCGGTCGAGACGTGGCCGATCGCGCCGATCACCCCCGCCCGGCGGGCGGCGGCCACCGTCTCGCCGCCGCCGATCACCGAGAAGCCCGGGCAGGCGGCGAGGGCGCGGGCGACCTCGTTGGTGCCGTCGTCGAACGGCGGCTTTTCGAAGACGCCGAGCGGCCCGTTCCAGAAGAGCAGCTTGGCGTGGCCGACGGCGGCGGCGAACTCGGCGCGGGTCGCCGGGCCGATGTCGACCGCCTTCATGCCCGCCGGCACGCGGTCGGCGGCGACCGTCTCGATCCGTCGCGGCGCGGCGAGGTCGTCGGTCACCACCAGGTCCCGCGGCAGGACGACCTCCATCCCGCGCGCCGCGGCGCGCGCCAGGATCTCCCGCGCCAGGTCGAGCCGGTCGCGCTCGACGAGCGAGTCGGCGAGGTCGAGGCCCTGGGCGGCGAGGAAGGTGTTCGCCATGCCGCCGCCGACCAAGAGGATGTCGAGGCGCGGCAGGAGGTTCTCCAGGGTGTCGATCTTGCCCTCGATCTTGGCGCCGCCGAGGAGGGCCGCGAACGGCCGGTCGGGCTCGCCCAAGAGGCGCGACAGCGCCTCCACCTCGCGCACCAGGAGGCGGCCGGCGGCCCGGCGCGGCAAGAGGGCGGCGACGCCGACGACCGAGGCGTGGGCGCGATGGGCGCTGCCGAAGGCGTCGTCGACGTAGGCCGCGGCGAGGGCCGCGAGCGCCGCCGCGAACCGCGGGTCGTTCTCGGTCTCCCCGGCGTGGAAGCGGAGGTTCTCGAGGAGCGCCATGCCGCCCTCCGGCAGCGCCGCCGCCGCCCGCTCGGCCGGCTCGCCGATGCAGTCGGCGGCGAACTCGACCGGCGAGCCGAGGAGCTCGGCGAGCTTCGCCGCCACCGGGCGCAGGCTGAAGCGCGGATCGGGGGCGCCCTTGGGGCGGCCGGCGTGCGAGGCGAGGAGGAGCCGGGCGCCGGCGGCCGAGAGCTCGCGGAGGGTGGGGATCGCCTCCTCCAGGCGGCTGGTGTCGGCGACCTCGCCGGCGGCCGAGAGGGGGACGTTGAAATCGACGCGGACGAAGACGCGGACGCCGCGGAGCGCGGTCAGGTCGAGGTCCGTCAGGGTGTAGAGCGGCGCCATCGAGCGGGTCTCCTCGGTTTCTGGCGGAGTGGAAGCGGATCGTGGGGACGGTGGCGCGAGCCGGCGGCTCAGCGGTCGCGCGCCAGCAGCAGGAGCAGATCCTTCAAACGGTTGGCGTAGCCCCACTCGTTGTCGTACCAGGAGACCACCCGCACCAGGCCGCCGGGCGGCGTCTGGACGAGCGGCAGGTCGACGATCGCCGAGTGCGGATCGCCGATGAAGTCGGAGGAGACCAGCTCCTCCTCGGCGACGGCGAGGACGCTGCCGAGCGGACCGGCGGCGGCGGCGCGGTAGGCGTCGCGGATGGCCTCGGCGCCGGCCGGCCGCTCGAGCTGGGCGACGACGTCCAGGAGCGCCACGGCGGCGGTCGGCACCCGCACCGCGAAGCCCTCGACCCTCCCCTGGAGCGCCGGGATCACCAGGCCGACGGCGCGCGCCGCGGTGGTCGGCGTCGGGATCATGTTGAGCCCGGCGGCGCGCGACCGGCGGGCCTCGGCATGGGGGCCGTCGAGGAGGCGCTGGTTCTCGGTGTAGGGGTGGACGGTGTTCATCATGGCGCCGCGCACGCCGAAGGCGTCGTGGAGGACCTTGAGAGTCAGCGCCAGACAGTTGGTGGTGCACGACGCGTTGCTGATGACGCCGTGCGCCCGCGGGTCGTAGGTCGAGTCGTTCACCCCCAGGCAGAAGGTCTGCTCGACCTCCGGCGCGTTGGCCGAGACGATGACCTTCTCGACCGTGCCGCCGAGGTGGGGAGCGGCGAGATCGCGGCGCGCGAACCGGCCGGTCGCCTCGACGACGACCTCGACCGCGTGGTCCTGCCAGGGGATGCGGGCGGGATCGGCCTCGGCGAGGACCGGGATGCGCCGGCCGTCGACGAGCAGGGCGGCCGGCGGCTCGGCCGACACCCCGCCCGGAAAGACCCCGTGGATGGTGTCGCGGGCGAGCAGGCGCGCCAGCACCGGTGCCGCGACGACGTCGTTGACCGCCGCCAGCGCGAGCTCCGGCTGGTCGCGGGTCAGGCGCAGCAGGGCGCGGCCGATGCGGCCGAGGCCGTTGATTCCGAAGCGCAGGGGCATGCGACGAGTCGAGGGAGCGGCGGGTGGCGGCAGTTGTCGGGCGACACCGTTTGCCGCTCCGCCGCCAGGTCGCGTAGTGTATCAGCGGTGCCCTGTCCGCCGGGGGGGTGTCACGCTCGCTCCACGGGGCGCACTTCAGTAGGGTGGACATCGCCCGCGGCGTGCCCGGAAACCAAGACTGTCGGCAGTCGACTTGAGCAGGAGGTTCGCGATGGAGAATTCCAAGTACTGCAAGGCCTATCTCGCCCAGAGCTTCCGGGAGTTCCCCGGTTGGAGCGAGAAGAAGGAGAACGTCCGCAAGGACAAGAAGGAAGTGGACGGCAAGGAGGTCGAGGTCGATCGCGAGCTCGACGACGATTCGATCCTCTACCTGCACGACTCCTACATCGTCACCGACGGCATCTTCAAGGACATGAACATCATCTTCGACAACGTCACCGACGACTGGAAAGAGTTCTGCCACAGCAAGCTCGCTTTCGAGATCCCGGTCTTCGAGCCGATCGAGATCCCGCGCGCCGAAGGCCAGGGCGCCGAGGGCCAGGAACCGGCCGCCGGCACCGCCGGCTGACGCCGCCGCTCCTCCCGCGGGCACGAAAAACCCTGCTCCGGCAGGGTTTTTCGTTGGCCGGAGGTCGCCGCGCCCGCGGCGCGCCCGCCGCCCGCCTGTAGACTTCCCGGCGTGCCCGCCTGCCCGCTCGTCCTCGGCATCGAGACTTCCTGCGACGACACCGCCTGCGCCGTCGTCGACGGCGGCGGCCGGGTGCTCGCCTCGGTCGTCGCCAGCCAGCTCGCCGCCCACCGGCCCTACGGCGGCGTCGTCCCCGAGATCGCCTCGCGCGAGCACCTCGCCAACTGGCCGGCTGTCTACGCGGCGGCGCTCGCCGCGGCCGGTTGCGCCATCGGCGACATCGAGGCGGTGGCGGCGACGCGCGGGCCGGGTCTCGTCGGCGCCCTCCTCGTCGGCCTCTCGCTCGGCAAGGCGATCGCCTACGCGCGCGGCCTGCCCTTCCACGCCGTCCACCACCTCGAAGGCCACCTCCACTCGCCGTTCCTCTGCCGCGATGGCGAGGCCGCCGAGGAGGAGCCGGAGCGCTTCGTCGGGCTCGTCCTCTCCGGAGGCCACAGCGGCCTCTTCGCCGTCGAAGGCGGTGTCGCGACCACCCTCGGCGAGGCGCGGGACGACGCCATGGGCGAGGTGTTCGACAAGGTCGGCAAGCGCATCGGTCTCGCCTACCCCCAGGGGCCGCGGGTCGACGAGCTCGCCGAGGGGGGCCGCGCGGAGCGCCTGCGCTTCCCCGTCCCCGACTGCGGGCCGGCGTCGCTCGACTTCTCCTACTCGGGCTTGAAGAGCCAGGCGCTGCAGGCCATCGAGCGCCTGGAGGCTCGCCTCGGCCGCCTCGACGACGGCGCCTGGGTGGGCGGTGGGGAGGCGCCGCCGCGGCAGGAGGTCCTCGACCTCCTCGCCGGCTTCCGCGCCGCCGCCGTGGGCCAGGTGCTGGCGCGGCTCGATCTCCTGGCCGACGGATCGGCCGGCCGGGGGGCCTTCGGGGGCTTCGGCAAACCGGGCCTCCTCGCCGTCTCGGGAGGCGCCGCCGCCAACCGGCTGTTGCGCCGCGAGCTGCCCCCTTGGGCCGAGCGGCGGGGCCTCGCGCTCCGCCTCGTCCCCCTCGTCTACTCGGGCGACAACGCGGCGATGATCGCCAACGCCGCCCGGCTCCGTCAGGCGCGGGGTCTCACCGACGATCCGCTGACCGCCGAGGCCGCCAGCCGCATTCCTCTCTAGCTCCTCGCCCTTCTCCTCGAACATCGTTCGGCCGATCGTCGAATCGGCCGACGATCCGCTTGACAGTCGCTTCTCTTCGTCGGATGATCTCGCGGCCAGGAGATCCGACGAATGATCGACGCCAACGACATCGAGATCCTGAAGATCCTTCAGCAGAACGCCCGCACCTCCAACGCCGAGATCGCCCGTCGGCTGAGCATGGCGCCGTCGGCGATCCTCGAGCGCATCCGCAAGCTGGAGACCCGCGGCGTCATCGCCGGCTACGAGGCGCGGATCGACCCGGCGGCGCTCGATCTCGGCCTCCTCGCCTTCGTCTCCGTGCGCTCGGATTCCATCGCCGGCGAGACCGACCTCGCCGGGCGGCTGGCGGCGCTGCCAGGGGTGCAGGAGGTTCACCACATCGCCGGCGAGGACTGCTTCCTGGTCAAGGTGCGCACCGCCGATGCCAAGAGCCTCGGCCGCCTGCTGCGCGAGGGGATCGGCGGCCCGGGCTCGGTGCGCACGCGGACGACGATCGTCCTCGAGACGATCCACGAGAGCTCCCGCCTGCCGCTCCCCGCGGCGGCGGCCGCGCTCGCCGAGCTCGATGTCGAGCGGGCGGTGTCCCGTGGCTGACGCCAGCCTGCGGGTGAAGATCGCCGTCGCCCTCGGGCTCGTCTACCTGATCTGGGGCTCGACCTATCTCGCCATCCGTTACGCGGTGGCGACCCTGCCGCCGCTCGCCATGTCCGGCGTCCGCTTCCTCGTCGCCGGCGTCATCCTCTACCTGTGGGCCTGGTGGCGCGGCGTGCCGGCGCCCACCGCGCGCCAGTGGCGGAGCGCCGCCGGCGTCGCCTTCCTCCTCTTCCTCGGCGGCAACGGCCTGGTGGTGGTGGCCGAGAAGCGAGTCGACTCGGGGCTCACCGCGCTCCTCGTCTCGACGACGCCGATCTTCATGGTGCTCCTCCCCTGGTGGTCGGGGAAGGCGCCGCGGCCGCGGCCGGCGGTCATCGTCGGCATCGTCGTCGGGCTCGCCGGCGTGGCGCTCCTGGTGCGGCCGTCCGGCATCGGCGGCGTCGACATCGCCGGCGCCGTCATGCTGACCCTCGCCTCGCTCACCTGGGCGCTCGGCTCGCTCTACTCGCGCGCCACCGATCTGCCGGAATCGCCGCTCATGGCGACCGGCATCCAGATGCTCGCGGGCGGCGCCCTCATGCTCGCCGCCGGCGCGGCCTTCGGCGAGCTGGCGCACTTCCACCTCGCCCAGGTCACCCGCCCGTCGCTCGTCGGCTTCCTCTATCTGATCGCCGCCGCCGTGGTCGCCTTCACGGCGTACCTCTGGCTGCTCCGCGCGGCGCCGCCGGCGCTCGTCTCGACCTATTCCTACGTCAACCCGCTGGTGGCGGTCTTCCTCGGCTGGGCGATCGCCGGCGAGCCGATCACCGGCCGCACGCTCGCCGCGGCGGTGGTCATCGTCGCCAGCGTCGCGATGATCACCCTGGCGCGCAGTCAAGAGGCCGCGCAGAAAGCCCAGCCGGAACCGCTGCCGCAGGCGGCCGATCTCCCCTCGGCGGTCTGCCTGCCCGAGTGATGGAGAGACCGCGGCGGCGGTCTCCGCTGGCCTGGATTCCCACCGGCTGAAGCCGGCCTACCGCGCCTCGAACTGCGTCGTCGCCGCGCCTCCGGCCGCCTTCCAGCGCGCCAGCCGCGCGAGCGCGAACTGCGGCAGCGGCCGCGCCTCGCCGCGCACCAGCGCCGCCACGTGCTCGCCGACGACCGGCGCGAGCTTGAAGCCGTGGCCGGAGCCGCCGCCGGCGAGCCAGAGGTTCTCGGCGCGCGGGTGGCGGTCGAGGATCAGGTGGCCGTCGGGGGAGTTCTCGTACTGGCAGACGCGGGACTCGACGAGCGGCGCGGCGGCGAGGCCGGGAAAGCGGCGGGCGAGGAGCGCGCGGGCGACGGCGAGACCCTCCACGGACGGCAGGCGCTCGGCGGTCGTCGGGTCGATCTCGGGGCCGCGGGTGTCGTCCGCCACCTTGAAGCCGCGGCCGGCATGGCCGGGAATGCCGTAGAGGATGCGCTCGCCGGCCTCGAACCAGACCGGACAGCGCCCCTCGTCGAAGCGGTGGTCCGCCGCCGGCGGGCCGAAGAAGAAGACCTCCTGGCGGGTGGGCCGGAGAGCGGCGCCGACGACGTCCGGGAACAGCCGGCCGAGCCACGGCCCGCAGGCGAAGACGTAGGCGTCGGCCTCGAGGCGGCCGCCGTCGGCGAGCCGCAGGTGGCGGAGCACGCCGTCGGCGATCATGCCCGGCTCGGCCTCGATCTGCCGCAGCTCCCCGCCGCCGGCGACCACCGCGCGCGCCACCGCCCGGCAGGCGCGCCGCGCCGAGAGATAGCCGGCGCGCTCCTCGACGAAGACGGTGCCGATGCCGTCGAACTCCACCTGCGGGAAGCGCCGGCGGGCTTCGGAGACCGCGATCTCCTCGGCGGGGAGGCCGGCTTCGGCGAGGAGCGGCAGCGAGGCGCGGGCGTAGCCGTCGTCGCCGGCGAACATCCAGAGCGCGCCGGTGGGGTGAACGAGCGCCTCGCCCCAGCGGGCGCCCTCCTCCTCCCAGATCGCGAAGGCCCGCGCCGTCCAGTCGGTGTAGACGCGGTCCGGCCCGTACATGCCGCGGATCACCCGCGACTCGCCCCCCGAGCTCGCCCGCGCATTGCCCGGCCCCCAGCCGTCGAGGAGCGTGACGCGAGCGCCGCCGCGGAGGAGCGCGAGAGCCGTCCAGCCGCCGAAAGCGCCGGCGCCGACGACGGCGACATGGAGCGGAGGCGAGGGCATGAGCGCTGCAATGCTACGGCACCAGCCGCCCGAATCTCTCTGAATCCAACACCGGGAGCGGCTCGGACATAATCAGGGCTCGCGGCGGCCGGCGTGTGCGGTGCCGCCTCCTTCCCACTCCAGCGCGGAGAGCTCTCGCCATCGAACCCGAAACGGAATCCTCCGCAGCCAGCAAGGCGACCAGCTATCGGCTGATCGGCTATTGCCTGCTCGTCGGCGTCTTCGGCGCCCTCGTCGCCCTCCTCTTCGACGCCGCGGTCGACCTTGCGCGGCATCTCCTCCTCGGGCGCATCGGCCACTACGGCTGGCCGGAGGTCGGGCGCCTGCTGCCCGCGGCGCCGCGCTCGCGCTGGATGGAGCGCCTGATGATCCCGCTGTCGACGGCGCTCGGCGGCCTGATCTCGGGGGTGTTGGTCTATGCGCTGGCGCCGGAGGCCGAGGGCGAGGGCGCCGACTCCGCCATCCACGCCTACCACGAGCAGCGGCTGGCGGTGCGCAAGCGGCTGCCGTTCATCAAGCTCGTCGCCTCCGCGGTGCTCATCGGCTCCGGCGGCTCGGCCGGGCGCGAGGGGCCGACGGCGCAGATCACCTCGAGCCTCGGCGGCCTCGTCGCGCGCGCCATGAAGCTGCGCGGCGAGGAGCGCCGCATCGTCCTCCTCGCCGCGATGTCTGCCGGCCTCGCCGCCATCTTCCGCGCCCCGCTCGGCATGGCCATCTACGCCGTCGAGATCCTCTACTCCGACATGGTCTTCGAGTCCGAGGCGCTCATCTACACGGTGATCTCGGCGGTCACCGCCTACGCCATCCACGGCTTCGTCGCCGGCTGGAAGCCGATCTTCGCCATCCCCGCCGGGCTCACCTTCGAGTCGCCGTTCACCCTCGCCGGCTTCGCCCTCCTGGGGGCGATCGCCGGGGTCTTCGGCGCCGTCCTGCCGACGCTCTTCTACTCCGTCCGCGACCTCTTCCGCCGCCTGCCCGGGCCGCCGCATTGGAAGCCGGCCCTGGGCGGCCTCCTGGTCGGCCTGCTCGCCATCGGCGTGCCGGAGATCCTCGGCCCCGGCTACGGCTGGGTCGAGCTGACGATGGCCGGCAAGCTGTCGCTCGGCGCCGTCGTCCTGGCGCTGGCCTTCAAGGCGCCGGCGATGGCGCTCTCTGTCGGCTCGGGCGGCTCGGGCGGCCTCTTCGGCCCCACCGTCGCCATGGGCGGCCTCCTCGGCGGCGCCGTCGGCCTCGGCCTCGCGGCGCTCTTCCCCCACCTCGGGATCGTCCCCGCCGCCTTCGTCGTCGTCGGCATGGCGGCGCTCTTCGCCGGCGCCGCGCGGGCGCCGATCTCCACCCTCATCATGGTGCCGGAGATGACCGGCGGCTATGGCCTGATCGTCCCCGCCATGCTCGCCAACATGCTGTCGTTCATGATCCAGCGCTCGCTGACCGCCGGCCGCCGCTACCCGACGCTCTACGAGTCGCAGGTGCCGGCGCGCGAGGACTCGGGGGTGCACCGCGGCCTCTTCGTGCGCCGCGCGCTGGAGATCATCGAGGGCGGCGAGGTCGACATCTCGGAGATCTCGCTGCCGCGCCTGGCGAGCCTGCTGCGCTTCGGCCAGCCGATCCCCATCACCCATGGCGCCGGGATGTTGGTCTCGCTCCACATGCAGCCCGGCTCGGCGCTCGACGGCCGCTCGGTCGCCGAGGCGCTCGGCGCGGTGGCGGGGGCGACCGCCGTCGCCGTGATGCACGGCGAGGAGATGGTGGTGCCGCGCGGGCCGACGCGCCTGAACGCCGGCGACCAGGTGATCCTCGTCGCCACGACCGACGCCTACATCCGCCTGCAGGCGCTGGCCGCCGCTCCGCTCGAGCCGGCGGCCGCCGAGCCGGTCCCGCCGCCGGCCGCCGACTAGCAGGCGGGCTAGGCCGCCCGGCTGCGCGGGCCGATGGCGAAGCCTCCAAGGTAGTGGGCGATCTCCAGCAGCAGCTCGGCGGTCACCGTCTCGCTCTCGGTGGCGCGGCGAAAGACGAGGAGCGACATCAGCGCCTCGCGCCGCATGTCGCGCGCCGCGAAGATCGGGTAGAGCTCGCTCGCCAGCTGGCGCAGCTCGCTCCACCGCCCGGCGCGGAGGAAGAGCGCCGCGAGGTCGAGCGAGGCGACGGCGGCGTCGCGGCCGAGGCCGCGCGCGAGGAGGCCGGCGCGCGCCGCGACGAGGGCGGCCTCCGCCTCGACCGTCCGGCCCTCGGCGAGGGCGATCTTCCCCTCCAGCCAGCGCAGGCGCGGCTCGCTGTCGAGGGTGCTCTCGGTGTCTGCAGCGCTGGCCAGAGGTGCCGCGGTCTCTGCGGCGGGAGGGGCGCCGGTCCTCTCGCCCGTCTCGACCCTCGGGGCGGAGGGGCGATGGAGGGCGCGGGCGGCGGTGAGCGCCCGGCGGGCTCCCGGCAGATCGCCGTCGCGGTGCCGCGCCTCGCCGAGGGCGGCCCAGGCGCGGCGGGCGAGCTCGCGGGCGACGCCGACGCCGCAGCGCCGGCGGTCGAGCCGCTCGGCGATGGTGAGGGCCAGCTCGGCGAGCTCGGCGGCGGTGGCGGCCTCGGCCGCCGGGTCCGCAAATTCGCCGCGGTCGAGGAGGGTCTCGACGACGGCGCAGGTGGGGAGGTGCGGGTCGTCCTCGGCCAGCCTCTGGCGCTCGTCCGGCGTCGCCAGCAGCAGGCGGGCGACGAGGCGCGGCGCCTCCTCGCGCTCGACGGCGAGCTCGCGCTCGCGCTCCAGGCCGCGCTCGATCGCCCGCTCGAGGACGCCGCGATAGGCCGCGGGGTGCGGGATGGTCTCGTGGTGGTTCTCGACAGGCGCCGCCGCCGCCGCCCCGACGATCGGCTCGGCGGGTAGCACGGCTCGGGACGCGGCGGACGGCCGCCGCCGGCGGCTCTCGCGACGAGAGCTGTCGCGCGGCAGGTCGTGCCGGAGCGATACCGGCTCGGGGCCGCCGGTCAGCGTCCACAGCTGGCGGGTGGCGGCGGTGCACCGCGGGCAGCCGGTCAGCAGGTGGCGCACCACCGTCCGGCGCTCGACGCCGGGGAGCTGGTCGGAGAGGAATCGCTCGAGCTGCTCGGCGGCGGGATGCTCATCCTTCTTCATGGCGCGACCTCGCTCCTGGCTCGGCTCGCTCGCCGATTTCGTCCGATGTGATCGGCGCCGGCCGGCACGCCGTCATCGATGCCGGGCACGGATGGGGTCCTTCGATCGTCGAGATAACCGCTTGACGCATCGGAGCGTCTCCAGAACAAAAGTTGTCAACGGTGACAACTCTAGACCCTCTCGAATCGTCAGGTCAAGCGATAAATGGCCTTCCAATGAGAAGCGGTTAACGCCCGTAAGTCATTGAAGCACATAAGTTTGCGCTTGCCTCGAGCGTCCCGTAGGGATACATTTCGCGCATGCCCATCTTTGAAGGCCTCGGTAGGGCCCTGCGTTGGCTTCGCGATCGACAGTCGAAGCGCCAGTACCAGGTGGCGGACGCCGCCGGCATCACCAAGGCCATGCTCTCCGCCTACGAGACCGGCAAGCAGAAGCCGTCGCTCGACACCCTCGAGAAGATCCTCGCCGCCCTCGAAGGGAGCCTCAACGATCTGCACAACGCGCTGCAGATCGTCAACGAGCGGCCGGAGGCGATGCGCCGGCCGGTGCGCGGCGAGGGCGCGGAGGGCGAGGCCGCCGGCACGCCGGCGTCCGGGCGCTCCGAGGTCTACCGCATCCTGGGCATCGACCGGCCGCTGCCGGCCTCCGAGGAGCAGGCGCTGACCGAGATGCTGGAAGGCTTCCACAAGCTCATCCGCTACTTCCACTCCAGCCAGGCAGGGCCGCTGCCGCCCGCCGCCGGCGAGTAGCCGGCACCTCATCTTCGCAAGCCGTTCTCAGGGCCTCCGGTGCGCGCCGCGCGCCCGGCCCGGCTCTTGCAGAGGCGAGAGACGGGTCGCGAGCCTCGACGCGATTCCGGGCATGGCAACGAGAGCGTTCTCCTGAAGTGCCAGAGGCCGCCGGAGCCGTCGGGGGGTTGAGGGGCGATGCGACGCCGCCCCGGCCGACCGGGAGGCCGTACCGATGAGCGCTCCGATGAATTCTCAGATGAACACGCTGCAGGCGGGAGATCACCTCTGCCTGCTCTACGAGGGAGCCGCGGAGCGCACGCCGGCTCTGGCGCCCATCTTCCGCGCCGCGCTCGGCAAGGGCCTCCGCTGCCTGCTGCTCGGCAGCCGGGAGGAATTCGCCGCGCTCACCGCGGCCCTCGAGGCGAGCGGCGTGCCGGTGGGCGAGGATGCCGAGCGCGGCGCCCTCGTCCTCCTCGACAGCGGCCCTCCCGCCGCCAATCCCTCCGCGATCGCCGCCGCCGCGGACGACGGGCACGGAGCCCTCCTCGATCTCCTCCGCCAGGCCGAGCAGGAGGCGCTCGACGACGGCTTCGGCGGGCTGCTCTTCGCCGGCGACCTGGTGCCGCTGGCGAGCGGCGAGGCGGCCGCGGATCTCGCCCGCCGCGAGGCCCTCGTCGGCCGCTTCCTCGCCGGCAGCCGCTCGAGCGCCATCTGCCTCTATGACCGCACTAGCCTCTCCCCCGAGCAGACGATCGCGCTGCTGCGCACCCACCCCCTCGTCTCCTTCGGCGGCGGTATCTGCCCCAACACCTTCGCCGAGCCCCCCGCCTTGGTGCTCGGCGACGGCGCGGCGTCGTCGCGGGCGAGCTGGATGATCGCCGAGCTGCGGCTCGCCGGCGCCGGCGAGCGCAGCCGCGGCGAGCTCACCCGCCGCCTCGTCGCGCAGCAGGACGCGCTCGACCGCGCCGAGCGCTTCCGCGACGACTTCCTCGCCATGCTCGCTCACGAGCTGCGCAACCCGCTCGGGGCGCTGAGCAACGCCGTCCACGTGCTGCGCCTCCGCGGCCATGGCGACGACACCTTCGAGCGCGCCATCGACACCGCCGAGCGGCAGATCCGCTACCAGGCGAAGCTGGTCGACGGCCTGCTCAACGCCTCGCGGGTGCGCCGCGGCCTGATCGAGCTGCGGCGCGAGCCGCTCGATCTCGCGGCGCTGCTCGGCGAGGTGGCCCGCGAGCACCGCCCTGCCTTCGACCGCGCGCGGGTGGAGCTGGCGCTCCGGCTACCCGGCGAGCGCCTGGCGATCGACGGCGACCGCTCGCGCCTGGCGCAGGCGCTGTCGCACCTCCTCCGCAACGCCCTCCAGCACACCGCCGGCGGCGGCCGGGTGACCCTCGCCGCGAGCATCGTCGACGGCCGCGTCGAGGTTTCGCTCGCCGACACCGGCGTCGGCATCTCGGCCGAGCTGCTGCCGCACGTCTTCGAGATCTTCTCGCAGGGCGAGCGCGGCCTCGACCGCTGTCAGGGCGGCCTGGGCGTCGGCCTCGCGGTGGTCAAGGGGCTCGTCGAGCTCCACGGCGGCGAGATCGTCGCCGCCAGCGACGGCCCCGGCCGTGGCGCCGAGTTCACCCTGCGCCTGCCCTTGGCGGCTCCGCCGCGGCCGGCGCGCGCGGCCGGTCGCCGCCGGGTCGCCGACGCTCCCGCGGCGGCGCGAGGGCCGCGTCGGGCGTCCTCCTCGGCGCGCCGCATCCTCGTCGTCGAAGACAATCCGGACGCCGCGTCCAGCTTGCGGGATTTTCTCGAGATCTCCGGCCACGAGGTCGAGCTCGCCCACGGCGGGCAGGAGGGCGTCGCGGCGGCGCGCAGCTTCCATCCCGAGGTCGTCCTCTGCGATCTCGGCCTGCCGGGGATGGACGGCTTCGCGGTCGCCGCCGAGCTGCGGCGAGATCCCGAGACCGCCTGGGCGCAGCTCATCGCGGTGACCGGCTACGGCCGCGACGAGGACCGCCGCCGCTCGCAGGCCGCCGGCTTCGATCTCCATCTGACCAAGCCGGTCAACCCGACGCAGCTGCTGCAGCTCCTCCAGCACCACTAGGCGGTCGGGCGACCCTCTTCGAGCGCGCGGCGCTGTGCGCGCAGGAGACCGCCGCGCCGGCGGAGGACGTCCGCGAGCGCGCCGGCGGCGAGGATCATGAGCGGCACCGAGCCCTGGAGGAGAAAGCGGTCCCAGGTGACGGCGGCGATGGCGGCGCCGTCGGGCCGGGTCGAGTAGGCGATCCAGCCGATCGCCGGCGGCGCCGCGGCGGCGATGAAGAGGGCGAGGGCGAGGCGGCGCGGGCGGAGGACGGCGCGGCGGCCGGCGACGAGGAGAGCGGGGATCGCCCACCAGAAGGCGGTCCACGACTTCCACGCGACCATCCGCTCGAGAAGAAGTGGAACGAAGCCGGGCAGGCGGGTGAAGACGACCGGCCACAGCTCGGCGAAGTGGAAGTTCGCCAGATATGCCTCGTCCTCCCGGTTGGGGATGCCGGCGCGCCAGGATGCGAGGAGGGCGCAGGCGGCGGCAGCGGCGAGTGCGGCGAGGCCGACCGCGGCCGCCGCCGCGAGCGCGCGGCGGCGCGTTCTCCTGCCGCGAAGCAGCGCCTGGCCGAGGGCGAGCGCCGCCACCAGCGCGGCGAGCGGCAGCCCTTCGTTCTTCGCCAGCACCGCGCCGGCGAGGAAGAGGCCGGCGGCCCCGGCATCGGCGGGCCGCGGCGGCAGGATCACCAGCAGCACCAGGGCGGCGCCGTAGAAGGCGGCGAGCGGCAGGTCGCTATACGCCGAGGCGCCTCCCCCCTCGCCGTACTGGTAGAACGGCACCGCCGCGGCGAGGAGCATGGCGAGGGCCGCGGCGCGCCGTCCGGCGAGCCGCCGCGCGCCGTCCTGGACGACGAGCAGCCAGGCGACGAAAGCGGCGGCGTAGAGCATGCGGAAGGCATGCGAGTCGCCGTCCGCCGCGAAGGCCTCGAGGACGGCGACCTGCGCGAGCGGCAGGAGCGGCGGATACTGTGGATGGGTGATGAACCAGCGGCGGTGCCGCAGCACCTCGGCATCGACCGTCGCCGCGGCGCGCATGTAGCGGGCCTCGGCGCTCCAGGTCATGCGGCCGTCCCAGTCGTTCACCGGATCGCTCGCCGCCTGCGCGGCGAGGCCGAGAGCGATGAGCGCCACGACGCCGAAGCACACGAGGACCACGGGGTCGCGCCGCCGCCGGGCGGCCCGCTCGCGTTCGCGCCGCCGTCGCCAGAGCGCCGCGAGCAGCCCGATCGCCGCCGGCACCGCGGCGACCGCCCAGACCGCGGCCGTTCGCAGCGGCATTGCGGCGAGGTGCGACAGCGCGAAGAGCGCGCCGGGGACCGCGGCGAGGCCGAGGAGGTAGGCGTAGCCGAGGCGGCTGCCGAGCGGCAGCCGGCGGAGGGCCGGCGAGAGCTCGGCGAGGCCGGCGCCGGCGGCGGTGAAGAGCGCCACGCCGCCCAGGCCCACCGCGGCCGCCGCGATCATCGCCCCCGCTCGCTCTGCTCGCGCGCGGCGAAATACTGGAAGCGCTCGGCGAGGGCCGGCGGCTCGTCGCCGTCGAGCGCCACCACCCAGCGGATGCCGCCGGGCACGTGCTGGCGGAGCCAGCGCGCGCTGCGCCGGCGGTCGGGCTCTTCGCGGACGAGGATGACGCGCCGCGGCGCGAGGTCGTAGCGCACCCAGAGGGCCCGCCCCTCCGCCGGCGGGCTGGCGTCGATCAGCAGATAGTCGGCGTCGGCCGGCACCGCGCGGCGGATGGCGTCGACCGCGGCGGTGAATGCCTTCCCGTGGACGCGGGCGCGCGCCGCGGCCTCGGTCTCCTCCGCCTCGTCGATGGCGAGGCTGGCGTGCCGCGCGGCGCGATACGCCGCGAGCGGCACCGCGACGGCGAGATAGACGGCGCAGAAGGCCAGGGCGGCCCAGTCTGCCCAAGCGGACCAGCCGGCCCGGTCTGCCCGATCGGCGAGCGGGCGCCGGCCGCGGCCGGTTTTCAGAACGCCCTGCCCTGCCCGCCGTCGACGGGCAGGCAGGCGCCGGTCACCCAGCTCGCGCGCGGCGAGCAGAGGAAGGTGACGGCGGCGGCGACCTCCTCGGGGCTGCCGAAGCGGCCGCCGGGGATCTCCCGCCGCACGAAGTCCGCGATGCCGGCGGGGTCCGCCTGCTCGCGGCGCTGCCAGCCGCCGCCCGGAAACCACACCGAGCCGGGGGCCACGGTGTTGACGCGGATGCGGTGCTTGGCGAGGTCGCGCGCCATCGCCTTGGCGAGGCTGATCTCCGCCGCCTTGGCGGCGTTGTACGATGCCCCGCCCCCCGCCTCGCGCCCCCAGATCGACGCCACGAAGAGGATGGCGCCGCCGCCGGCCGCCTTGAGGTCGGGCAGCGCCCGCTGCGACAGCCGCAGCGCCGGCCAGAAGTTCATCTCGAAGACGGCGCGAAAGTCGGCCTCGTCGGCCTCCTCGAACGGCCACACCCGCGAGCCGCCGACGTTGTGGACGAGCACGTCGATGCCGCCGGAAGCCGCCCGAGCGGAGCCCAGCAGAGCCTCGATCCCCGCCTCCGTCGTGACGTCCGCGACGACCGTCGCATGCGGCCCCGGCCCCGCCGCCGCGAGCTCCGCCGCGATCGCCCGCAGCCCCTCCTCCCCCCGCGCGCACGTCGCCACCCGCGCCCCCTCCGCCGCGAAGGCGAGAGCGATGGCGCGGCCGATGCCCCGGCTGCCGCCGCTCAGCACGACCGACTTGCCCGTCAGGTGCAGGTCCATGGGGCGATCTTATCGGGTCTGGGTGAGGGGGCGAGGCGGTGGAAGGGTCTTCGTTCGGCGGTGCGAGAGCTACGTCTCGATGTTCTCTAGGCGGACGACCTTGGAGACGGTTGCCGAATCGAGGTACCAGGCACCGCCGGCATTGCCTCGAAGGTCATTACCTTGAAATGTGCCGCCCGCGTCGAGTATGCAAATCGCCGGGGCGGAATGCCTGGTGATCTGGTTGTGTGAAACGACGGGATTGGCACCCCTTGAAACCTGTAGTCCATAGGTCTTGTTTTCATGAATCCAGTTCCGTCGGACGGTGGGGCTGCTTCTGCCGTTGAAATAGATCCCGTGCGCATTGGAAGAGATCTCATTGCCCTCCAGCGTTCCTTGGCCATCGGTCACACAGATGCCTGCGTTCACGTTGTCGTGGATGTGATTTTCCCTCACCGTCGGTGCGCTGCCGCCGCCGATCCAGACACCGAAAGTGGCATTCGCAAAGATCTCGTTGTCATCGAGGATTCCTTGGCTGTCCTCGTTGACTACGACTCCATTGGCCCTGCCGTGATGGATGCGGTTGCGACGGAGAGTCGGACTGCTGGAGCCCCCGATCGTGACTCCATGGCCGGCGTTGGCGAAGATGTCGTTTTCCTCGAGAATGCCGCGCCCGCCGTCGCTCACAGAGACTCCTGCTGCCACGCCGCTGTGGATCTGGTTCCGCCGGAGGGTCGTCCGGCTGGTGCCCTGCATCTCGACCCCGCTCAGGCCGTTGCCGAAGATCTCATTGCCTTCGAGTGTCACCCGTCCGTGGCCCACTACGAGCACGCCCTGCGCTTTGCCGTGGTGGATCTGATTCCGCGACAGCGTCGGATTCGCCCCGGTCTGGATGCCGACGCAGGCGAGGCCCCGCGAGGAGATGTCACATCCTTCGAGATCGAGGGCCCCGCCGGCGATGTTGACGCCGAAGAAGTCTCCGCCGCCGAGCTGCCGCAGCGTCAGGTTGACGATCCTGCCGCTGGCGGCGCTGAACGTGATCGCAGACGCGCCGAGAGCCCGCACGACGACCTCTTCGAGTGGACCGTCGCCCAGGATCTCGAGGGGCTTGTCGACGGCGATGCCCTCTTCGTAGCGGCCGGGGCGGACCAGGATGCGATCGCCTGGGTTCGCCGCCTCGACGGCGGCGGAGATCGAGGTGAAGTCGCCGCCGCCTTCGAGGTCGACCACGTGGGTCGGCGGCTCGACCTTCGCCGTAGGCTCCGAAGCGGCGCCGCCACCGGGAGGTCCGCTCGGTCCCTGCGACTCGGTGGGCCTCGGCGGCGCGTCGCCCGGCGGCGGATCCCCAGGCGTGTTTGCTGCCGACTTCGCATGCGGACGCTCCAGCGCCGCCAGCACCTGCTCGGCCATCGAGGCCAGGAGCTTGCCGATGCGCGGATCGGACGGCGGCTCCAGGCGCAGCTCGCGCCAGTCGACGCGCTGGCGCGCCGCGATCGCCTCGGCGAGCGGGTCCTTGGCGCGCGCGGCGGGATCGTTGAGGCGTTTGGTGTTGACGTAGTAGATCGGCAGGATGAGGTCGCTGCGCTGGAGCACCTCCTCCCGCTTGAGAAATCGCTCCAGCTCCGCTCGGCAGGCGTCGCTCTCGAAGAAGAGCGGCGTGACGATCGGGATGAAGAAGGTCGTGCCGTCGAGCGCCCCGTCGATGCGCGTTTGCCACTCCTCGCCCCAGCCGATGGCGCGGTCCTGGAAGATGGCGAAGTCCTTCTGGCCGGTGTAGATGCGGATCTCACCCTCGAGCCGCTTGCGCAGGGCCGTGATGCGGCCCTCCTCGTGCTGGTCCTCGTACTGGACGTAGCTCAGAAAGGCTGCCGGAGGCCTGGGCATGCTCGTCGTGTTCCTCTTGCCGCGGGTGAGATCGGAAGCGCCATTTGGACTGGCCGGGCGCCATTGTCTGCTGAATGGACGCTTCGCTTCAACGCGGCCGGGAGGCGGCGCGCGGATTGGCGTGCGCCGGGAGCTACGCCGGCGCCGACGGGGGCTTGGCGGCCGGGCGGGGGGCCCAGCGGTCGAAGAAGGCGGCGATCTCGGTGACGGAGAGGAGGGCGCTGGCGTTCCTGAAGAGGCCGTCGCGCTGGGCGGCGACGAGCGAGCCGTCGGGCTCGAGGATGGCGACCGCCGGGATGCCGCTGCCGACCGTCATGCCGTACTCCGCCATCAGGTCGAGGTTGCGGTCGCGGTTGCCGACCGAGACCTTGACGACGACGAAGCTCGGATCGACGACGGGGGCGACGGTGCGGTGGCCGAGCGAGCGCTTGAAGGCGTCGCAGTCGGGGCACCAGTCGGCGCCGAAGACGACGGCGACGCGCTTGCCCTCCTGGGCAGCCTGCGAGCGGGCGACGTCGATCGCCGCCCGCGCGTCCTCTGGAGCTGGAGAGATCATGGCCGAGTGGGTGCATTTTACCCGAACCGATGCACCCACGGTGCGAGGCGCCGTTGCGCCGTTTTCGCGCGTTGTAAGATCGCAGCCGAAGGAGCCCACCCTGCCGCCCCGCCGCCGCTTCCGCAGCCGTCTCCGGTCCGCTGTCTCGATCGCCCTGTGGAGCGCTCTCGCGGCCGCCGCGGCGATCCCCGCCGCCGCCGCTCCGTCGGGCGTGCCGGCGCCGTCGGCGGACCCGACGCACCGCTTCGGCGTCTATGCCTGGGGCTTCGACGACTCGTCGTACGCCGTCTGCGACGGCTGTCCCGACCGCCTCAACTGGGCGGCCGAGAAGGTGGCCGCGACCGGCAGCCGCACCATCCGCGTCTACCTCGGGGCGCGCGACGACTACCAGGTCAACCCGCCGACGAACCCGGAGGACGACGGCTATCTGCTGCGCATCGTCGCCGGCGCCGGCTATCCGTACTACCCCGGCGAGACCGCCTACGGGCGGCTCTTCGCCGATCCGCGCTTCGACACCTATCTGCTCACCGTCTACTCGCCGGCCGACAACCGCAACGACTGGAAGGACGGCTGGACGGCCGACGAGGCGGCGCTCGAGCGCGCGCAGCTCGCCGCGCTCGGCGAGTTCCTGCTGCGCAGCTATCCGCGGAAGACCTTCGTCTTCCTCAACTGGGAAGGGGACAACGCCATCCACGGCCGCGCCGGCGATCCCGCCGCTTGGGACGCCTTCCTCGCCTGGATGCGCTCGCGGACGGCCGGCGTGCGGGCGGCGCAGGCGGCCAACCCGCGGAGCTCGGCGCGCCTCTTCGCCGGCCTGGAGTTCAACCAGCTGCACAAGAACGGCGCCTGGTGCGGCGCCGACGAGTCGATCGCCCACCGCTGCGTCATCGACTACGTCGGGCCGCGGGTGGAGGTCGACTACTACTCGTATTCGTCGTGGGAGACGCTCGCCGTCAAAGGGCTCGATCCGACGACGAACCTGAAGCAGCAGCTGGGCGCCGGCCTCGCCTACGCGCTCGCCCTCCTGCGCCGCGCCCGCCCCGAGCTCAAGCCGGCCAACCTGCTGCTCGGCGAGTACGGCTTCGCGCGCACCGCGCCGCGCAACGGCGAGTGCCGCGCCGCCTCCTACGTGCAGGAGCTGATCGGGGCGATCGAGGCGCCGGACGCCTTCGGCGTCTCCTACGCCGTCTTCTGGCAGATCCTCGACAACGCGCCGGCGGTCGACCAGACCGGCGGCACCTACGGCCTCTTCCAGAGCGCCAACGGCGAGGCGACCCTCTCCGGCGCCGTCCTCCGCGCCGCCCTGCAGGGCGCCAAGCCGCCGGCGCTCCCCGCCAACTGTCCGCGCCTGAACGCTTGCCACGACGACCCCGCGAACAGCTGCGCCATCGTCGACGCGACGTCGTTCAGCCCGCGGCTGACGCTCGGCGGCGCCATGGCGATCTTCGGCGTCCACTTCTCGAACGCCGGCAACTCGATCGAGATCCTGCAGGGGAGCCGCCGCTTCGTGCTGCCGCGCGACGCCAGCGGCGGCTGGCACGAGTCGCGCGGCCAGGTGAACGTCGCGCTGCCGGAAGAGCTCGCCCCCGGCCCCGCCTTCGTCTACCTGACCGACTCGCGCGGCCTCGACACCAACGGCCAGCTCGTCGACCTGGCGCCACCCGCCGGCTCCTCGCCGTCGGACGGCGAGCCCAACCCGCGGCCCTGAGGCCGGCTCGAACGGCCGCGGCGGTTGCGAGCGCGGCAGCGGAATCTCGGGCCGGCGGTCGACGGATTCAATTGGTTGGCTACGAATTCGGTCGGCTAGCTACGAATTCAATCGGCGGGCTACGAATTCGATCGGCGAGCTACGAATTCAATCGGCGAGCTACGAATTGAATCGGCGAGCTACGAATTGAATCGGCGGGCTACGGATTCGATCGGCGAGCTACGAATTGAATCGGCGGGCTACGAATCGAATCGGCTGGCTACGGACTCGATTGGCGGGCGAGAGATCGGATCGGCGGGGTGCGGGCGCGGTACATCGCGAGACGAAAAAAGGCGCCGGAAATCCCGGCGCCGGAAGGGATGGACAGGTCAGGAACGGCTCAGTTGACGGCCGCCTTGGCGAGCTCCTTCTGCGCCGCCTTGAGCGCGGTCATCGCGGCGACTTCCGCGGCGGCACGAGCACCTTCGTCCGCCGTCTTCTGCAGCTTGTCTGTGGCGCTCAGCTTGACGCGGCGGACGACGCGCGGGCGGGGCTTCAGGCCGAACTCGATGAGCTTCTCGCTCTTCGGTCCGAAGCTGCCCTGGAGGCTCGCGGCGAGCCGTGTCGCGAGATCGCGCCCCTGGGTCTCGATATCCCGGCGCTGCTGGTTGGTGGCGCGGAGCGCCGCTTTCTGGACGCCCTGGGTGCTCTCGAGACCGCGGGCGCGGGTGACGAGATCGGAGAGGGCGGCGTGATCGGCCGTCACCTGCGGCAGATCGGTGAGGTGAGGGGTCAGGTTGTCGACCAGCACCTGCCAGTCGGAGAGCTTGTCCTTGAACGAAGGCGTGGGCATTGGATCTACCTCTTTCTCTGGTTGCGGCTCCCGGCGCGGTCTGCTCGATCCTGCCGCCGGGGCCATGGTTGTGTGTGTGTCTGTCGTTTCCACGAAGGGCGCGGGACTGCGGCACTCGACCAGGAGAGCCCAGGCCTCGCCCGACCTGCTCACCCGAGGAGGCTGATGCGGCGCGCCAGCTCGAGGTCCTTCTCCGTCACTCCGCCGACCTCGCGAGTGGTGAGGTGGCAGTGGACCGTCTGCCGCACGATCGTCTGTGCGGGGTAGTGCCCGACCTCCGCCGCCAGGGCGCCGACCAGCGCCGCGAAGACGAGCGGCGGGCCGACGCTGTCGAAGTGGAAGGCGCGGGTGATGGCCTCTTCGTCCGAGCTGAGCCGCCAGCCGGGCAGCGCGGCGAGCTTCTCCTGGACGCGCTCGGCCTTGAGCCGCTCGACCGCGGCGGCCTGCGGCGGGGGCGTCCCCGGCGGTCCGGGAGGGCGCCCGGCCGGCGGCGTCGTACAAATTCCTTCTGCAGTGTGCATCTTTCGTCTCCTTTGTACGATTGGAGGCTTGATCGCCGCCAGTCGACAAAGAGATTCTCTTCATCTGCGCCCAACATGTCAACATCTGTTCACGATTCGGTCGACAATGGCGCCTCTGTTGACGGATTCAGCGCTACGCTAGATTCATCTAACCTCAGAGGGAGCAATAGCTTGCGCCGGCCGCGCCGCTCGACGGCGGTTCCGACCATTTAAAAGGTGCCAGGTACCTATGCTTGCGACGGAGGTTCCGACCATTTAAAGGTGCCAGGTACCTATGCTTGGCTGCTTCTTGGAGCGAAGACGTTGACCAAGGTATGGTCACGTCTCCACGGCCCGACGTTGGTCTCAGGGGTTGCCGGGTGACTCGAAGGTGCCGCCCATCAGGTGGCCGACGGCCCGTATGTCGACGCGCACCTCCTTCGCCACCCGCAGGATGAAGAAGCTCGGGTCGCGGAGGCCCCAGGTGGTGTAGGGGATGGAGAAGAAGCCGGTCGCCGTCACCTGGTCGCCGTGGGCGTGCGCCGTGGTGACGATGCCGACCTCGTGGGCGGAGCCGTGAAAGTCGAGCTTGCCGTGGATCTGCAGATCGGACTGCCCCTCGTGGTGCAGCCGGCCGTCGATCCGCTCGGGCGTGAAGACCGCCCACGGATAGGTGCCGCTCTCCAGGATCTTCTCGTGCATCTTCTTGTCGCGGCGGATGACCCCGGTGCGCGCGCTCGTCAGGTCGAGCACGATGCGGCCGCCGGCGAGGCCGTTCTCCGGGTTGACCGTGATCTGCCCCTCGCGCATCGCGAGGTCGCCCTTGACGCCCTTGAAGGTGGCGCCGAAGCTGAAGCTCACCTGGGTGGCCTTGGGGTCGAGCTGGAGGACCACGGTGTCGTTGGCAGCCGCCGCCAGCGGCGCGGCGAGGGCGAAGGCCATCGCGAGGGCGGAGGCGATGGCGGCGGCGGCGAGGCCGCCGGCGGTGCTGGCGCGGTGGAGCGAGCGGCGCGGCGGGGCGGACGACGAGGGGTGCGGTCGGCAGGTCATGTCTCTCTCCCGATGAGAATGCAAGTTGTCGATCGATCTCGAGTGTGTCACCCGAGGCGCTCCCTGGGTTCTACGCCGGCCCGACAGCGCCGGGCCATGCTCAGCCAGATCCTATGCGCCGGCCAGCGCTCAGCCGTCGGCGACCAGCCGCCAGGCGAGGCGGGCGGCGCCGGGGAGCCCCAGGCGGCGCGCCGGCAGCATGCGGCCGTGGATGCCGAGGAGGCGCGAGAAGATTGCCGGCTCGGCGGCGAGGGCGCGGATGGCCCGGCGGCGCAGGGCTGGCCGCCGCTCGAGGGCGAGGACCAGGCCGGTGATGGCGTTGGGCAGGCGGCCGATGCGGCGGTGGGCGGCGGTGTAGGCCGCGAGGTCGCCGCCGGCTCCTGCTCCTGCCATCGCCGCGACCACCGCCTGCGCCTGGTGGAAGGCGATGGCGAGCCCCTCGCCGGTGATGGCGTCGAGGTAGCCGGCGGCGTCGCCGACGAGGGCGACGCGGCCGGCGGCGACCCCTCGCGCGCGCTGCCGGAAGGGCCCGGCGCCGCGGTCGCGCGAGGCCCGCTCGGCGCCGGCGAGGCGCTCGGCGAGCGCCGGAAAGCACGGCAGCAGGTCGTCGAACCCCTTCGCCTCGCCGCTCCACAGGATGGCGATGCCGACCTCGTCCGCCGCCACCGGCGTCACGTAGGCCTCGGCGGCGCGCCCCCAGCTCACCTCGACGAAATCGCTCCACGGTGCCATGGCGTAGTGGCGCCGAACGCCGAAG
This sequence comes from uncultured Acidobacteriota bacterium, assembly GCA_963755825.1. Lineage (GTDB taxonomy): Bacteria > Acidobacteriota > Thermoanaerobaculia > Multivoradales > UBA5704 > DATBQN01. The sequence continues at coordinate 2,277,918 of CAVWLA010000003.1, forward strand.
CGGCGCGCCCGCTCTCCGCCCCGGCTCTTCTCGAAACCCGCGGCCTCGAGCCCGGCCCAGCGCCGCAGCCGCGAGTTGAGGCCGTCGGCGCCGACGACGAAGCGGGCGGCGACCAGGCCGTCGCTCGTCCGCACTCCCGCCGGCTCGAGGCCGCTCGCGGCGACACCCCAGCGCAGCGCGACCTCCAGCTCCTCGGCGCGGCGGACGAGCGCGGCGTGGAGCGCCGTGCGGCGGACGCCGAGGCCGGGCGGCCCCGGGAAGGAGCCCTCGGCCACCGTCTCGCCGTCGAGGTAGCGGATGCCGCGGAAGGGGCGCCCGGCGACCGCCACGCCGAGGCTCGCCAGGCGCGCCGCGGCGTCGGGCATCAGCCCCTCGCCGCAGGCCTTGTCGAGCGGCGGCCGGCCGCGCTCGACGACCACCGCCGAGAGGCCGGCGAGCGCCGCCTCGATCGCCGTCGCCAGGCCGGCGGGGCCGCCGCCGACGATGGCGACATCGGCGACGTCGGCGGAGCGCCCGGCACGCGGCGCGCTCACCTCAGCCCTCCGGCTCCGGCTCGCCGCCGTCGGCACCCCCTCCGGCTCCGGTCAGGCTGAGCCGCGCGTAGGCGAGATGCGAGCGGGCGACGGCGCCGGCGAGGCGGAGCGCCGTCGGCTTCTCCGGCGGCCGGAGCTCGCCCGCGAGGTGGAGGCGGAGGGTCTCCGCCCGCCGCAGCTTGCCGGAGGAGGTGCGCGGCAGGGTCCCCGGCGGCAGGACCGCGGCGACCGCGGCGTCGAGGCCGGTCGCCGCGAGGACCGCCGTGCGGATCGCCGCGGGGAGCGCCTCGCGCTCGTCGCGCGGCGCCCCCCGCCGCGACTCGACGAAGAGCACCAGCACCTCGCCCTCGCCGCCCTCGGGGAGGAAGGAGGCGGCGACGGCGCAGCCGGGCCGCGCGCCGGGGAGGCCGTCGACGGCGCGCTCGATCTCCTCCGGCGAGTAGTTCCTGCCGCGGAGGATCACCAGGTCCTTGGCGCGCCCGGTCAAGTAGAGCTCGCCGTCGAGGAGGAAGCCGAGGTCGCCGGTGTCGAGGAAGCCCTCGCTGTCGAATGCCCGCGCGGTCGCCGCCGGGTCGTCGAGGTAGCAGCTCATGAGCGACGGGCCGGCGATCCAGACGCGGCCCGTCCGCCCCTCGCCGAGGGCGCCGGCACCGTGCGCACCGTGCGGGTCGCGCACCTCGAGCCGGAAGCCGGGGAGCGGCCGGCCGACGGAGACGATCTCGCGCGCCATCCCGCCCGCTTCCGCGGCGCGCGCCCGCCCCTCGCGCGACAGCGCCTCGCGGTCGAAGCGGCGGGCGAGGAACGGCCGGCCGAGCGGCGGGAAGGTGACCGCGAGCGCCGCCTCCGAGAGGCCGTACACCGGCGTCACGACGCCGGGGCGCAGGCCGTAGGGCGCCAGGCGCGCCTCGAAAGCGCGGACGACGCCGGGCGCCACCGATTCAGCGCCGTCGAGCGCCGTCACCCAGCAGGAGAGGTCGAGACCCTGGAGCTCGCTCTCCGCCACCCGCGAGGCGCAGAGGGCGAAGGCGAAGTTGGGCGCCGGCGAGATGGTGGCGCGGTAGCGCGACACGGCGCGCAGCCAGAGCGCCGGCCGCGCCACGAAGAGCTCGGGCGGGATGAGGGTGAGCGTCGCGTCGCGCCGGAGCGCCGGGAAGACGCAGCCGATGAGGCCCATGTCGTGGTAGAGCGGCAGCCACGAGACGGCGCTGTGGCGGAGCGTCGGCGTGTCCTCCCAGAGGCCGGAGAGGATCGCCGTCTGCGCCAGGAGGGCGCGGTGCGAGAGGGCGACCGGCTTGGGATCGACCGTCGTCCCCGAGGAGAACTGCACGAGAGCGAGGTCGTCGGCGGCGATCGCATCGGCATCGATCCCGGCGCTGCCTGTGCCCGCCCGCCGCGGCCTTCCCGCCGGCAGCTCGGCGAGCGTGCGGCAGCCGAGCGGCGGCCGCGCCGTGGCGACCGGGACGCCGAGGATGCGCTGCACGCGGCGGTCGGCGAGGACCAGCCGCGCGCTGACCGCGGCGAGCATGCGCGCCGTCCGCGCGTAGTACTCGGCGAGGCGGCCGAGGCGGACCGGCGGGTAGAGCGGCACCGGCACGGCGCCGGCGAGGAGGGTGCCGAAGAAGGCGGCGAAGAAGTCCGGCGAGGTCGGGTAGACGAGCGCCACGCGGTCGCCCGGCCGCACGCCGGCGGCGCCGATGCCGGCGGCGGCGGCCTCGGCGCGGCGGCGGATCTCGCCCCACGGCAGCCAGGTGGCGCGCTCGTCGCGGTCGAGGAAGCGGATGCCGCCCTCCGGCAGCCGTCCGGCGGCGGCGAGGAGGTCGAGGAGGGTCGCCGCCTCAGCCGGCGGCAAGCTTCCTCCGCACGATGGAGACGAGGTCGCCGACCGTCTCGATCCCCGCCTCGTCCTCCTGCGCGAGCATCACCTGGAAGCGGTTCTCGACCTCGGCGGCGAGGGTCAGCAGGCGGATCGAGTCGAGCCGCAGGTCCTCGACCAGCCGCATCTCGGGGGTGAGGGCGCACCCCTCCCAGCCGAGGTGCTCGCGCGCGACGGCGGCGATGCCGGCGAGGATCGAGCCGTCGTTCATGGCTCCGAAGGATGACACACGCGGAGGCGGACCGGCCGCCGGCGAGACGGGCGCACGGCGGTGTGTCCCGCCGGCGGCCGGCGGCGTTCAGGTCGAAGGGGGCCGCGAGACCTGGGAGCGGCACGGACGAGCATTTTTCAGTAGCAGCGCCGGCGTCTAGGGATTCACCGGCTTCGCCGCGGCCGCCGCCAGCGCCCGCTCCTCGGCCCTGATGCGTACGGCGAGGAGGGCGGCGTTGGCTGCGCTGGCGGCGATCGCCGTCAGCCAGGCGGTGTGGACGAGAGGGAGGGCGAGCATCTCGACGACGACGGCGAGGTAGTTGGGGTGGCGGAGGAAGCGGAAGGGGCCGCTCGTGATCCGCGGCGCGCCGGGGAGGACGACGATGCGCGTCGTCCAGCGCGGTCCGAGGGTGCGGATCACCCAGTAGCGGAGGGTCATCGCGGCGGCGAGGAGGGCGAGCATGGCGGCGGCGAGCGGCGTCAGGAGCGGCCGGTCGAGCAGCCAGACCTCGGCCGGGCAGGCGGCGAGCCAGGCGGCGTGGATGGCGACCATCGCCGGATAGTGCCCGGCGCCGGCCTCGATGCCGCCCCGCGCCAGGAGTCGGCGGCGGTTCTTCTTCGCCACGTGGAGCTCGGCGAGCCGCGCGACGGCGACCGCGGCGACGAGGGCGGTGTAGAGGGCGCGGCTGTCGATGGCGAGGCCGCTCACCGCCGTCGTACGCCGCGGTGGTTCACCACTGGAGCAGCACGAGCTCCGAGCAGAACCCCGGCCCCATCGCGAGGAGCATGCCGTAGCTGCCGGGCGGCGGCCGGTGATGCTCCAAGGTGTCGGCGAGGACGAGGAGGACGGAGGTCGACGACAGGTTCCCCACCTCGCGGAGGCTCTTCCAGGTGACGTCGAGGGCGCCGGCGGGGAGCTCGAGCGCCTCCGCCATCGCCTCCAGCACCTTGGGGCCGCCCGGGTGGCAGACCCAGGAGGCGATGTCCTGGCGGCGGAGGCCCTGGTCGGCGAGAAAGGCGTCGACGTCGGCGCGCAGGTGGTCGCGGACGACGTCCGGCACGCCGGCCGAGAGGACGATCTGGAAGCCGCTCTCCGAGATGTCCCAGCCCATGACGCGCTCGGAGTCGGGGTAGAAGACCGAGCGGCTGGCGACGATCCGCGGCCCGGCGGCGGGCCGCTCCGATCCCGCCACGAGGACCGCCGCGGCGCCGTCGCCGAAGAGGCCGGAGGCGATCAGGTTGGGGATCGAGAGGTCCTCCCGCTGCAGGGTGAGCGAGCAGAGCTCGACCGAGAGGAGGAGAGCGACCTGGTCCGGATAGGCGCGCACGTAGTCGGCGGCGCGGGCGATCCCCGCCGCGCCGGCGACGCAGCCGAGACCGAAGATCGGCATCCGCTTGACCGCCGGCGGCAGCGCCAGCCGATTCATCAGCCGGGCATCGATCGACGGCACGGCGACGCCGGTGACCGTGACGAAGATCATCGCGGCGACGTCGGAAGTCGCGAGGCCGGCGCGGGCGAGGGCGTCGCGCACCGCCGCCTCGCCGACCTCCTGGGCGACCCGGATCCAGGCGTCGTTGGCCTTCCCCCAGGTGGCGAGGGTGTCGTACTCCTCGATCGGCAGGGCGAGGTGGCGGCCGCCGACGAGGACGTTCTGGTGCAGCCGCTCCAGCCGCTCGAGGTTCAGGTAGCGCAGCGACCAGCGCTTCTTGAGCGCGGCGAGGAGGGTCGCCTGGTCGTAGAAGTGCGGCGGCAGGGCGCGGCCGACGGCGGCGATCCTCATCGCGCCGGTTTCATGCGCCGGGAGCCGGCACCGGCGAGGAGGGCGGCTCGGCGGGATCGGGCGCCGCCGGCCGCGCGGCGCCGGTCCGCGCGCCGAGGGCTCCCAGCAGCAGGCCGCAGAGCGAATAGAGGACGAACCAATAGAAGGCGAGCGTCCACCAGGGCCCCGGCCGCACGCCGGTCGCCGCGACCAGGGTGACGACGAGGAGCGGGCCGCGGAAGACCCAGGCGATCCAGCCGGCGAGGAGGCCGTCGAGCCACCAGGCGCCGCGCGCCTGGACGAGGAGGAAGAGGGCGGTCAGGGCGACCGCCTCCAGCACCCAGGTGCCGGCGAGCGCCCAGGCCGGCAGCAGGCTCGCGGCCCCCTGGCCGCCGAGCGCCCCGCCCAGCGCGCCGGCCACCGGCGCCGTGAGCGCCGCGCCGTCGGCGAGGCCCAGCGCCTCGAGCGCGAAATGGAAGAGCGCGATGGCGAGGAGGACGAGCGGCAGCGCGAGGAGGAGGAATCGCCTCAAGAGAGGTCGATGATAGCGCAAGCGCTCGGCGCGCCGAGCCGCGGCCGGCGCCGCTGAACCCCGCTCGGCCGCAGGGGAACACAGCGTCGTCGGGCCCCGTCGGACGACGCGTCGGACGGGGTGTCAGACGGTGCTCAGACGGTGTCTCGGGATCGACCGCGGCGGCTCGGCCGGAGCGCCCGCCGCCGCCGGCGCCGCCCGCGGCCTGTCATCCGCCCGACGACTCCGGCCCGTATTGGGTATATAAGGACCCTGACCATGCAGCCAGACGTACCCATGCTCCTCGTCTTCACCCTGGGAGCCGTGCGCGACAGCGAACGGCGGAGCCCGGCGCCGCCGGGCCCGCGGGAGCTGGAGGTCGGCGTCCGCCAGGCCTGCTTCGACGCCGCCGTCGCGGCCGGCCGCGCCTGCGGCTGCCGGGTGAAGGTCTGCTCGCCCGAGCGCGGCGGGCTGCCCGACGGGGTCGAGCACCTGCCGCAGGCCGGCGGCGACTTCGGCCTCCGTCTGGAGAGGGCCTGTGCCGCGGCGCGCGGCCGCCGGCGCGGCCCTCTCCTCGTCGTGGGGGCCCGCGTTCCGGGCCTCGCCGACCGCCACCTGCGCCAGGCGCTGGCGCTCCTCGCCGGCGAGCTGCGGCGCGTCGTCCTCGGCCCCAGCCTCGAGGGCGGCATCTACCTGCTCGCCGCGGCGACGCCGCTGCCGGCGCTGGGCGCCGTCCGCTGGTTCCGGCCGACGACGCTCGCCGATCTCTCGCTCGTCCTCCGCGCCGCCGGCCGCGAGGTGGTCCTCCTCGAGCCGCTCGCCGATCCCGATCGCCCGGCCGACGTCGACCGCCTGCTCGCCGCGTCGAAGCCGGCCCGCCGGCGGCGCCCGGCCGGCGAGCTGCCCGCGCCGTCCGCCGTCGCCGCCACGGATCCCGCGCCGTCGCCCGGTCCCTCGGCGCCCGGCCCCGCCGTGGCCGTCGGCGGGCCGCCGCTCGCCGACCTCCTGCGCCGGGCGCTCGCCGAGCGCCGCCGGCCGGCGGCGCCGGAGCCGCCCAAGAAGCTCTCCGCCCCCGGCGGGCCGCGCATCACCGGCCGCGCGCCGCCGTTCTCCCGCCTGCATTAGCTCGGCGGGTCGGCGGCGGCTCGGCATCGTGGTCTGCCGCCGGCTTCTCTCTCGAACCTCGGCGCGGTCGGTGTCCCGCCCGTGCCGAGATCCTCCCACTCGACCTCGCGAGACGCAGATGACCGCCACTCCTCTCGAAGGCAGATCCGACATAGCCGCCGACGCGCTCGAGGCGCCACCGCGCGTCGCGCTCGCCTCGCTCGACACCCTCTGGCTGCAGGTCGGCGGCACCGTCTGCAATCTCGCCTGCACCCACTGCTTCATCTCCTGCTCGCCGACCAATCACACCCACGAGATGATGGGCCTGGCGGAGGTCGAGCGCCATCTCGCGGACGCCGTGGCTCTCGGTGTCCGCGAGTACTACTTCACCGGCGGCGAGCCGTTCCTCAATCCGCAGATGGAGGCGATCCTCGCGGCGACGCTCGCCGTGGGGCCGGCGAGCGTGCTCACCAACGGCCTCCTCTTCGACGCCGCCCGCTGCCGGCGGCTGCAGGCGCTCGCCGCCGCCGCCGACTATTCGCTCGACCTCCGCGTCTCGCTCGACGGCTACGACGCGGCGAGCAACGACGCGATCCGCGGCGAGGGCACCTTCGACCGCGTCCTCGCCGGGCTGCGCAACCTGGCCGCCGCCGGCTTCAACCCGGTGCTGACGGTGACCGAGGCCTGCGCCGGCGCCTCGGCCGAGGAGGGGAAGGCGCGCTTCTTCGCGCTCCTCCGCGGTCTCGGTCTGGCGCGGCCGCGGCTCAAAGTGCTGCCGGTCTTCCACATCGGCGCCGAGGCGGAGCGCAGCGGCGCCTACGAGAGCTGGCAGCGGCTGCGGGAGAGCGACGCGCCGGGGGGCTGGGACCACCTGCAGTGCAGCAGCGGCCGCATGGCGACCGCGGAGGGAGTCTGGGTCTGCCCCATCCTGGTCAACGAGCCGTCGGCGAGGATGGGCGAACGCCTCGCCGATTCCCTCGGCACCTTCCCGCTCGACCATGCCGCCTGCTGGACCTGCCACGTTTACGGCGTCAGCTGCCGGACCTGAGCGATGCCCTACCGCCCGCCCGAGGACGAGCGCGAAGCGGCGGAGGCCGCGCGGCTCACCGCCCACCGCGGTCTCGCCACCTGGGGGAACGATCTGGTGCCCCTGGCGCGCTTCCGCGCCGCCGCCGCCGAGGCCGGCCGGGTCCTCGCTCCGGCCGCGCGCGCGGCGGCGCTCGCCGGCTATCGCGCGGCGCTCGCCGATCCGACGCCGGTCGAGGGGCCGTTCGACCGCATCGTCGTCTGCGGCGGCGTCTACAACAATCATCTCGGCCTCGCCGCGCTGCTCGCGGCGGCGGCGGAAGCCGGCGCCGAGGCCGTCTACTGCCTCGGCGACCTGGGCGGCTTCGGTCCGCATCCGGAGAGGGTCTGGCCGCTCCTCGTCGGAGGCGGCGTGCGGACGATCCAGGGCAACTACGAGGAATCGCTCGCCGGCGGCCGCGAGGACTGCAACTGCGGCTACACCGATCCGCGCGACAACCACTTCGCCGCCCTCTCCTACCGCTACACGGCGGAGCGCTGCAGCGCGGAGTTCCGCGCCTGGATGGGGTCGCTGCCGCGGCGCCGGCGGGTGCGGGTGGGCGGCCGCGAGCTCCTCCTCGTTCACGGCTCGCCGCGGCGGATCAACGAGTTCCTCTTCGCCAGCACCTCGCCGGTGGCGTTCCTCGAGCTCCTCCTCGACCAGAGCGCCTGCGACGGCATCCTCTGCACCCACACCGGCCTGCCCTGGCACCGGCGGCTCCCCTCCGGCCGCGACGTCGCCAACGTCGGCGTCATCGGCCGGCCGGCGAACGACGGCCTGGCGACGGTGCGCTACGCGGTCGTCGAGGCGCAGGCCGGCGGCGAGCTGGCGATCGACCTCCGTCCGCTGGCCTACGATCACCTGGCGCTCGCCGACGAGATGCGCCGCGAGCGCCTGCCGGAGGAGTTCGTCGAGACCATCCTCACCGGCTGGTGGACCACCTGTCTCGAGATCCTCCCGGCGCGCGAGCGCGCGGCGTCGCGGTTCTGACGGCGGCCGTCCAGCCCGCGCCGGCCACCCCGAGGGCAGCCATGATCGACACCGCGAGACCCCACGTCGCCCTCCTCGGAGCCGGCGCCGGAGACTGCCTCGCCCAGCAGACCCACGGCGCCGCCGCCCTGAAGAACCCGGAGCCCAACTTCTACATCCTGGGGAGCAAGTCCTACGGCAGGAGCAACACCTTCCTGATGCGGGTGGGCTGGGAGCAGGTGGACGAGGTGTTCGGGATGCTGCAGGGGCGGTCGTAGGCGCGGAGCCGTCGGCCGGCCCGCGCCGCCAGGCGCCGCCTCTCCCTGTGCAAGAATCGCCCCGCAGAGGAACCAATGGGCGATTCCACCTTCATTACCCGCGTCGGGCTCAAGAACTACAAGAGCATCGCCCAGTGCGACGTGCGGCTGGGGCCTCTCACCTTCCTCGTCGGACCGAACGGCGCCGGCAAGAGCAACTTTCTCGACGCCTTTCGCTTCGTCGCCGACGCGCTGCGGACGTCGCTCGACCACGCGCTCCGCGACCGCGGCGGGATCAACGAGGTCCGGCGGCGATCGGCCGGACATCCGACGCACTTCGGCATTCGCTTCGAGTTCACCTTGAGCTCCGGACAGCGCGGTTTCTACGCCTTCCGGATCGGCGCTCTGCGTGAAGGGCGCTACGAGGTGACCAGAGAGGAATGTCAGCTCGCCTCCAGCCAAATTTTTGGGTGGTCGGGTGCTTCGTACCTCGTCGAAGCAGGCAAGTTGGTCGCGAAGACGGTTCAAGTTGCTCCGGCGGTCCTCGCCGACCGTCTGTATCTAGTCAATGCGTCAGGCCTGCCCGAATTTCGGCCGGTCTACGACGCGCTTTCCCACATGGGTTTTTACAACCTCAACCCGGACCGCATTCGAGATCTGCAGGCTCCGGACGCTGGAGACCTCTTGTCGCGGGATGGCGGCAACCTGGCGAGCGTGCTAGGCCAGCTCGGTGCACGGAGGCCAGAGACCAAAACACGGATCGAGGAATACCTCTCTAAAGTCGTGCACGGCATCACCGAGGTCGACGCCACTTCGATCGGGCCTAAAGAAACCTTGAGCTTCAAGCAGCAAATGGCCGGTTCGGAGCATCCTTGGGGATTTCAGGCGGCTAACATGTCAGATGGCACGTTACGCGCGCTCGGAATCCTCGTGGCTCTTTTCCAGTCGGCAGGTGGCGTCACACCGAACATCCCGCTCGTGGGAGTTGAAGAACCCGAGATCGCTCTTCACCCGGCGGCAGCGGGCGTATTGCTTGACGCCATCCGCGAAGCGAGCAGAAGAACACAGGTGCTGGTCACGAGTCATAGCCCCGAGCTACTTGACGATCCTGCGATCGCATGGGACTCGATTCTCGCAGTCCTGGCAGCACAAGGGCTGACGACGATCGGGCGTCTCGACAAAGTAAGCGCGTCTGCTCTTCGTGATGGCCTTTATACGGCTGGCGAACTGCTCCGACTGGACCAACTCGCTCCGGACCTCGAAGAAGCAGAGAGAGACAAAAGTCAGAGCATCCTCTTCGCCAGGCTCACTCAAGAATGATCCTGCGCCTCGCCTGCATCGTCGAAGGGCACGGCGAAAGGGATGCCTTTCCTGTCGTCTTGCGGCGCATCGGGCAGGCCATCGATTCTCAGATCGCGGTCCAGGTCTTCCATCCGATAAGGATTCATCGCGGCTTGCTGGTCAAGCCGGGCGAGCTCGAGCGCGTCGTGGAGCTCGCCGGGAGACGGGTCGGAAGCGATGGTGTTCTCTTCATCCTGCTCGACAGCGATGACGACCTTCCTTGCGAGCTGGGGCCCAGCCTGCTCGGCCGCGCGAAGGCAGTGCGCTCGGATCTTCGCATCTCCGTCGTCCTTGCGCATCGTGAGTTCGAGAGCTGGTTCCTGGCCGCTGCCGAGTCGCTTCGCGGCCAACGCCACCTCGCCGCCGATCTGACACCTCCTCCCGATCCAGAGGCGGTGCGCGGGGCGAAGGAATGGCTCGCCGCCCGCATGGAGGGAAGGTACGCCGAAACGGTGGATCAACCCGCTCTCGCCGCCCTCTTCGACCTCGAGGCCGCCCGGCGCGCGCCATCGTTCGACCGCCTCTACCGCAAGGTCGAGGCGCTGCTGACCGCTCCCAGCGAATGAGGCCGAGGCTCCGCCAGCGGCTGCGGCCTGCCGCGGCGGGAGCGATCCTCGCGGTCCTCGGGCTCGGTGCGACGGCGCTCTTCGTTCTGGAGTGGGACGGTCGGCAGGTCGCGTTTCTTCTCTTCGCGCCTGTCTACCTGGTGGCCGGGCTTCTCGGGGTCGAGCTGGCGTTCCGCGCGCTGCGCGGCGATCCGCCGCGGCCGGCGCTCTTCCTGCGCGCCGTTTCGCGCCTCCGCCCGGCGCCTCTCTCGCTCGGCTTCGCCGCCTTCTGCGGGTTCGCGTTCGCGCTCGCCAGGGCGACGCACGACGAGGGCGGGCTCGTCTTCGCGGAGATCTTCGGGTTCCTCTGGGCAGCGACCTTCGTCAACGTCGCCGCGCACGAGCTCGGCCATCTCCTCGCCGCCCGGCTCGTCGGCTTCCCCGTCCGCCGGCTCCTCGTCGGGCCGTTCGAGCTCCTCCGCACGACGGCGGGCTGGCGCCCTCGCCTGTGCCGGGAGTGGCTCTTCGTCGTCGGCGGTCTGGTCCTCGTCGACGTGACGGCGCCGAGCCCGCGGCGGCTCGCGGTGTTCGCGGCGGGCGGCCCCGCCGCCAGCCTCGCTCTCTTGCTGCTCCTCCTCGGACCCACAGCCTCCGCCGCTCCCCACCTGTTCGAGGCCGATCGCCCGCTCCCCAACCTCCTCTTCGCCTGTGCCGCCGGCGCCTTCCTGCTCTTCGCCGGCAACCTCATTCCGATCTCGTCGGCCGGCGTGGGCTACCCGTCGGACGGCTTCGTCATCCGCTGGTGCCTGGCTCGAATGCGAGAGGTCCGGCGCACGGCATGAGCCGGGAGGCGCGCTCTGGAAGGCGCTGTATGATCGCCGCTCCGCCACGGAGGACCGCATGAAGATCGGATCCCGTTCCGCCGCCGCCCTCTGCGTGGCCCTCGCCTTCGCCTCCCTCTCCGCGGCACAGCAGCCGTCCGCGGCCCCGGCTCCCTCTCGCTCCACAAAGGAACCCATCATGCACCACGCGACCGGCCCGTTCGAGGTCAAGCTCGCGCCGCAGGCCGAGGACGCGCATTCGGCCGGCGGCGCCATCGGCAGGATGTCGATCGACAAGCAGTTCCACGGCGAGCTCGAAGCGACCAGCATCGGCCAGATGCTCGCCTCGTCGACGGCCGTGCAGGGCTCCGCCGGCTACGTCGCCATCGAGAAGGTCACCGGCACGCTGCACGGCCGCAGCGGCACCTTCGTGCTGCAGCACACCGGCACCATGACGCGCGGCGTACCGCAGCTCGCGATCACCGTGGTGCCGGACTCCGGCACCGGCCAGCTCGCCGGCCTCACCGGCAGGATGGACATCAAGATCGCCGAGGGCGGCAAGCACTCGTACGAGCTCGAGTACTCGCTCCCCGAGGCTCCCTGAGGCCGGAGCCGCCATGGCGCGCTTTTTCGGTGTTCCGTCGCCGCCGCACGGCGAGATCCCGGCGGTGGGGGTGCTGGTCGCCAACCTGGGCACTCCCGACGCGCCGACGTCGCCCGCCCTCCGCCGCTACCTGCGCGAGTTCCTGCTCGATCCGCGGGTGATCGAGATGAACCGCGCGCTCTGGTGGACGATCCTCCACGCCTTCGTCCTGACGACGCGGCCGAAGGTGTCGGCGGCGCTCTACCGGAAGGTGTGGACCGCCGAGGGCTCGCCCCTCCTCGTCATCACCCGCCGGCAGGCGGCGGCGCTGGCGAGCGTTCTCGCGGCCGAGGTGGGGACGCCGCTCCACGTCGCGGTCGGCATGCGCTACGGCAATCCGTCGATCCCCGCCGCGCTCCGCGAGCTCGCCGGCCGCGGCTGCCGGCGCATCCTCGTGCTGCCGATGTACCCGCAGTACGCCGCGGTCACCGTCGGCTCGACCTTCGACGCCGTCGCCGCCGAGCTCGCCGCCTGGCGCTGGGTGCCGGAGACGCGCTTCATCACCAGCTACCACGACCGGCCCGGCTACATCGAGGCGCTGGCGGCGACCGTCCGCGAGGCGTGGGCGGCGGGCGGCCAGGCCGACCGGCTGCTGTTCTCGTTCCACGGCATCCCGCAGCGCTACTTCGAGGCCGGCGACCCCTACTACTGCCACTGCCAGAAGACCGCCCGCCTGGTCGCCGAGCGGCTCGAGCTGCCGCGCGAGCGCTACGAGGTCTCCTTCCAGTCGCTCTTCGGCCGCGAGGAGTGGCTGAAGCCGTACAGCGCGCGGACCATCCAGGCGATGGCGGCCGCCGGCGTGCGCAGCCTGGACGTCGTCTGCCCCGGCTTCTCGGCCGACTGCCTGGAGACGATCGAGGAGATCGACGGCGAGAACCGCGAGCTCTTCCTCCACGCGGGCGGCGCCAGCTACCGCTATATCCCCGCCCTCAACGACCGGCCCGACCACGTCCGCACGCTCGCCGACCTCTGCCGCGAGCACCTCCACGGCTGGGTCGAGCCGCGCGGCGCCGGGAGCATTGGCAGCGCCGAGCGCGCCCGCGCCGAGGCCGAGCGCTCGGCCGCCCTCGCCGCGGCGCGGATGGCGAGCCCGCCGACCGTCGACGCCATGCCGGCGTCGCCGGCCGCTCGCTGAGCTACAGCCCCAGGGGGCCGACAACCCGCCCGCTCTCGCGGCGGGCGATCTCACCTTCGAACCAGTCGAGAAAGGGCGCGATCGAGTGCGCCCGGCGCCAGCCGGCGGCGGCACGACGGCCGTGCGCGCGGAGGGCTGGGAGATCGGCGACCGCCACCGCCACCGCCTCGGCGGCCGCCTCGATCTCGCCATCTTCCGGGCGCTCCGCCCCGGCGTCGCCGTAGGTCACCCCCGCCGCGCGGCCGGACTCGATTTGATCTCCCATCCAGGTGCCGCGCGGCGCCACCAGCGGCAGGCCGCAGAGGATCGCTTCGCTCGCCGGCCCCGACGGGCGCTGGCGGTATGGCCGGCGGTCGTAGGGGAGCAGCAGGAGATCGCAGGTGCGGAGCGCCCGCGCGTACTCCTCCTGCCCGAGCGGCCCGCTGAGGACCTCGACTCCGGGATCGCCGGCGATCGCCGCGAGCTCGGCGAGCTCCGCCGGCGGCAGCGTCTCGTTGGCGATCTGCACGCGGAAGCGGACGTCCGCGCGCCGCCGGCAGGCCGCGGCGATGGCGCGCACGCGGTGCGAGCCCTTCTCGGCGCGGGCGCCGCCGAGGACCGCCACGCGGGGCGGCCGGTCCGGCGGCCGCTCGGCCGGCTGCTCGACAGGGTCGAGGCCGCGGTCGATCTCGGCCAGCGGCGCGATCGCGAAGGGCGTGCCGACGATCTCCGCGAGCTCGGCCGCGAGCTCGCGGGTGTGGCTCGCGAAGACCAGCCGCCGGCGGTCGGGGTCCGGGGTCGCCGCAACTTCGGCGCCCAGCTCCCGTAGCTCCTGGTGCTGGCGGTCGCGCTCGGCCGCTCCGCCGCGGTTCCAGCGGTCGGCGGGCAGGAGGACGAGGATCCACGGCTTGGCGCGCTCCGGGAGCTCGCGGAGCCAGACGGTGAGCGCCCGCGCCTCGCACTGCGTCGCGATCGTCATCAGCAGGCGGTCGTCCCGCCGCACCCGCCCGTCGAGGTGCTCGTGGAGCATGGCGACGAAGTCCGCGGTGCGCTCGGCAAAGCTCCAGTCGGCGCGGAAGACGGGGTCGTGGAGGACGGCGAGGGCGGCCGGCAGCGCCTCGCGGACCGCCGGCTCCGACTCGGCGTGGATGAGGAGGAGCGGCGCCATGCCCCGCCGGCGGGCCTCGATCTCGAGGCCCAGGGCCTGGTTGAAGCGATGGCCGGTGCGGCCGGCGAGGCGGTGGAGGACGCAGATGAGCTGGAGAGCTTGCACGCGGCGCCTGAGCGAGAGCGCCGATCTTGTCAGCCGCGGCAGGCGCCGGCAACTCGCCGCTGCCGGCCCCGCTGTCACGCTGACACCGGGCCCTGTTAGCATGACGTGACCCATTCCCGCAGGCTTTTGGGAGAGCTCCAGACGATGACACCCAGCCTCGAGCTGATCGACGTGCGCAAGAGCTTCGGCGACTTCACCGCGGTCGCCGGGGTTTCGCTGGCGGTGCCTCCGGGCTCGATCTTCGGCCTCCTCGGCCCCAACGGCGCCGGCAAGACGACGACGATCCGCATGGTGATGGACATCATCGCCCCCGACGCCGGCCAGGTGCTCACCTTCGGCCGCGCGCGGACCGACGCCGACCTCCGCCGCATCGGCTACCTCCCCGAGGAGCGCGGCCTCTACCGCAAGATGACGGTGCACGACCAGCTCATGTTCCTCGCCGAGATCCGCGGCCTCCGTCATCGCGACGCCCAGGCGGCGGTGGCGCGCTGGCTCGAGCGCGTCGAGCTGGGGAAATGGGCGAAGAACAAGGTCGAGGAGCTGTCGAAGGGGATGCAGCAGAAGATCCAGCTCGTCGGCACGCTCCTCCACGAGCCGGAGATCCTCATCCTCGACGAGCCCTTCTCCGGCCTCGATCCGCTCAATCAGGAGATGTTCAAGGATCTCCTCACCGACTACCGCCAGCAGGGCCGCACCATCGTCTTCTCCACCCACGGCATGGAGCTCGCCGAGAAGATGTGCGACCACATCTGCCTCATCTCCCAGGGCCGCGCCATCCTCACCGGCGAGCTCAGGGCGATCAAGCGGCGGCTCTCCGGCAACTCCTACCGCCTGGTCGCCGAGGGCGACCTCGCGTCTCTCGCCGGCGTCGCCGGCATCGATCACCTGATCCCCGACGAAGGCGGCGCCAAGCTCTTCCTCCGCCCCGAGGCGGACGGCGCCGAGGTGCTCCGCGACCTCGTCGGACGCGTCGCGGTGCGCGAGTTCCGCTCCGAAGAGCCCGACCTCGAGGAGATCTTCATGAAGGCGGTGCGCGATGCGGCTTGACGCGGTGCGAACGGTGGCGAAGCGCGAGTACCTGCAGCGCATCAAGGGGAAGGCTTTCTGGATCGCGACCCTGCTGCTGCCGCTCCTCTTGGGCTCGGCGACCATCCTCCCCTCGCTCTTCCTGTCGCGCTCGGAGGCGCGCCAGAAGGTGGTCGTCGTCGACCGCACGGGGGGCGGCGTCTTCGCCGCGCTCGCCGCCATCAAGCAAACGACTCAGACGAAGAAGGAGGTCGCGCCGGCCGAGCCGGCCAAGCCGGCGCCGCCGGACGCCGCCGCCGCGAGCCTCGGCGACCCGCGGTCGCGCGCGATGGGCGCCGCCAACCGCATGGCCGCCGAGGCGAAGCGGAACGTCCGCTTCGACTTCCTCTCCGAGGCGCCGCAGGCCGATGCCGCGGCCCAGCGCGCCGACCTCGACCGGCGGGTGACGGCGAAACAGATCGACGCCTGGCTGTGGCTCGACGCCGACGCGCTCGCCTCGAACCGCGTCGAGTACCACGCGCGGAGCGTCTCCAACCTGCTCACCCAGGAGGTGCTCGAGGGCGATCTCTCGACCGCCGTCCGCGGCGTGCGGCTGCGCCAGGCCGGGCTCGATCCGGAGAAGATCGGCGAGCTGACCCACAGCGTCGACCTGGCGACCCTCCGCGTCGCGCAGGGCGGCAGCCGCGCCGAGGGAGGGCTCGCCGGCGCCGCCTTCGGCTATCTCATCTTCATGATGCTCTACGTGTCGATCGGCATCTGGGGCCAGCAGGTGATGACCGGCGTGCTCGACGAGAAGAGCTCGCGCATCCTCGAGGTGATGGTGTCGAGCATCCGGCCGAACGAGCTGTTGATGGGGAAGCTCATCGGCATCTGCCTCCTCGGCCTCACCCAGATGGCGCTCTGGTGCGCCACCCTCGTCGTGCTGACGACGCCGGGCATCCTGGCGGCGATGGTCGCCCTCCCCGCCGGCGTGACGCTGCCGGCGGTCACCATCGCCATGGTGCTCAATTTCATCTTCCTCTTCGTCCTCGGCTTCTTCGTCTTCGCGAGCTTCTACGCCGCGGTGGGCGCCTCCTTCAACAATCTGCAGGAAGCGCAGCAGGTGGCGGGGTTCATCGTCTTCTTCCTGCTCGTGCCGCTCTTTCTCATGTTCCGCATCATCAACGACCCCGACTCGACGCTCGCCGTCGTCGTCTCGCTCATCCCGCCCTTCACGCCGCTCCTGATGACGCTCCGCATCGCCCTCCAGATGCCGCCGCTCTGGCAGCTCCTGCTCGCCTACGGTCTCACCATCGGCTTCATCTTCCTCATGGTGTGGATCGCCGCGCGCATCTATCGCGTGGGGATCTTGATGTACGGCAAGAAGCCGACGATCCAGGAGATCTGGAAGTGGGTGCGCTATGCGTGATCGGGTGAGGTCCGCGCTTGGCCGGACCTAGGACCTACGAGGTGCGCAGCGCCTTTGGCGGCCTCGGCGGCCGGCCGCCGACGGACATCGTCGTCCTCGTCGCCGTCGAGTTCGTCACCTTCGCGCTCCTTCACCTGAGCCCGTCGTTGGTGGCGCCCTTCCTTCTCTCCGGCGAGGTGTGGACCGCCGGCCACGTGTGGCAGCTCGCGACCTACCCGTTCATCGGCTTCGGCGTCCCCGGGCTCTGGTACCTGGTCGAGCTGCTGATGCTCTACTGGTTCGGCAAGGATCTCTTCGTCCAGCTCGGCCGCCGGCTCTTCTGGCGCACCATCGCGGCGGCCGCGATCCCGGCGGCGCTCTTCGCCGTGCTGGTCTGGCGGGCGACCGCCGGCACCGCGCTCGCGCAGCCGTTCCCCGTCGCCTTCAGCCTGATGCAGGGGCAGCAGGTCCTCCTCGCCATCCTCGTCTCCGCCTTCGCCACCATCAACCAGCGGTCGACGATCTATCTGCTGATCCTGCCCATCCAGGCGCGCTGGTTCCTCGCCCTCGAGGTGCTCTTCGCCTTCATGGGCTATCTGACCTCGCGCGACCTCGCGGGCTTCCTGGGGATCTGCGCCGCGGTCGGCGCCACCTACGCCTTCCTCACCCTCGGCGGCGGCCGCAAGGGGATGCTCCGCGAGGCGCGCCTGCGCCTCGAGCGCTGGTGGATCGAGCAGCGGCTCGGCCGCCTGCGGCGCAAACGCGGCATCCGGGTGGTGCGCGGCGGCGGCGAGCGCGGCGGAGACGGCGGCAACGGCCAGGTCAAGAAGGGCCCCTGGGCGCACTGAAAAAGAAACCTTTCATCTGCAGCTGACCAGCGACCGCTGGCGGCCGAAACCAGGTCTCGCAATCCTGGCGTACGGCTTGATACTCTCCGCCGGCGATCGACTGGAGGGAAGGATCATGAAGAGAAGCTCTGCGGGATTACTGTGTGCGCTCGCTGTCGTGCTGCTGCCCGGCGTCGCCGCCGCCGGCGGTGCCTGGGTTCCCGATCCGGGCCATGGCGACATCGGCTTGGGATACAGCGACAAGTTCGCCGATCGCTCGTTCGACACCCAGGGGAACGAGTACTTCAACCGCTCGGGCGGCAAGCGGTCGTACCACGACTTCCGCTATCTCTACCTGTCGGGAGAGGCGGGCGTCTTCAAGAATCTCTCGGTCACCTATCTCTTCACCTACCTCGACGGCTACGAGGGGATCCGCAGCGCCGAGGAGAAGAACGCCGGGCTCTCCGACGCCTGGCTGGGCGTCAAGTACGCCCTGAAGACCGGCAGCCTGCCGATGGCGCTCGCCTTCACCTACCGCACGCCCTACTTCTACGACCTGCCGGGTCCCTACAACCGCCACCTCTTCGACTCCCACGGCAACGTCACCGGCGTCAGCCCGGAGTGGCGGGGGCTGCTCAAGGAGGACTACACGCTCTCCTATCTCATCAGCCGCTCGATGCTCGGCCGCGGCTGGTGGAACGCCCAGGTGGGCTACACCGTGCGCACCGGCGCGCCGGCGGACGCCCTGCCGATCTCGGTCGACGCCGGCTTCCCGCTGCCGGTCTTCAATTCGTGGGCGAAGGTGGCGGCGACCTACGTGGGGAGCCGGCACAACGACAGCAAGCCGCAGCCGGACGACCGCTTCGGCGTCAGCGCCACCAACAACTTCAACGACGCCGAGATGCTGAAGGTGGGCGCCTCCTGGCTGGTCCCCTTCGGCCGCCGCGACACCTGGTACGCGGAGGTCGGCTACAACCAGTGGGTGTGGGGCCGCTCGTCGCGCATCTACAAGGAGCCGTTCTTCTCGCTCGACCGCCGGTACTGAGCCGCCCGCTGCTGAGTCGCTTTTACTGAGCGCGAGCCGCTGCCGGCCGCAGGCGCGCCGCGACCGCCTTCGGCAGCAGCACCCAGAGGCGGCCGGGGTTCTTCATCCGGCCGGCGACGGCCGCCGCCTCTTCGCCGTGCCCCCAGAAGACGTCGCCGCGCACCGGGCCGCGGATGGCGCCGCCGGTGTCCTGGGCGACGACGAGCCGGCGCAGCGGCCGGTCGGGCGCCGCGGCGGCCGGCGAGGGGACGGTGCCGGCGAGCCAGAGCGGCGCTCCCAGGGCGAGAAAGCCGGTGTCGACGGCGAGCGAGCGGCCGGGGGTGAGGACCGCGCCCTCCGTCCCCACCGGCCCCTCGCCCTCCTGTTTCTCGAAGAAGACGTAGGAGGCGTTCTTCGCCATCACCTCGGGCGCCGCCTGCGGATGGTCCGCCAGCCAGCGGCGGATCGACTGCAGCGAGACGTCCTTCTTGGCGAGAGCGCCGCGCGCCACCAGCTCGCGGCCGATCGCCGTGTAGGGATGTCCGTTCTGCGCCGCGAAGCCGAGGCGCAGCGTGCCGCCCTCCTCCAGCTCGACGCGGCCGGAGCCCTGGATCTCGAGAAAGAAGGCGTCCACCGGGTCGTCCACCCAGACGATCTCCAGGCGGCGTCCGGCGAGGGCGCCGGCGGCGATGGCGGCGCGGTCGGGATAGGGCTCGAGGCTCCCGGCGACGACGCGGCCGGCGAGGCGCTCGCCCTTCCAGGCGGGGCGGAAGCGGCCGAGGTCGACCGTCACCAGCTCGGGCGGCCGCGCCAGGAGCGGCACGGTGAAGCGGCCGTGGCGCCGCCGGCTGCCGTAGAGATCGGGCTCGTAGTAGCCGGTGAAGAGTCCGACCGCCTCGCCGTGGTTGCTGACCGCGGTCGGCGCGAAGGCATCCTCGAAGAAGGCCCGCGCCGCGCCGCGGTTACCCCTTGGCACGCGCTCCGCCGCGGCGCAGGCGGCACGCCAATCGCCGACGGTGCCGAAGCGCGAGTCGGCGCCGAGCGCCGCGCCCGCCGGGCGGCTGGAGAGCCTGCCGCAGGTGCGCAGGAAAGCGGGGAGCGCCGCCGCGAGGTCGTCCTCCCGCCAGCCCGGCAGATCGGTAAAGGCCGCCGGCGCGAGCGCCAGCCGGTCGGCAACCGGCGCCGCGCGCTCCACCCGCCGCGCGCCGCGCGCCTGGGCGAGCCGCATGCCGCCGAAGCCGAGCGCCAGCGCCGCGCCGGCGAGGGCGGCGAGAGCCAGCAGGAGGACGAGCCGGCGACGGCTGAGAAGGATCTCGTTGGCCGCCGATCGCGCTTCGCTGCCGCTCATGGCGGCGAGTGTATCGGGTCGGCCGGCTGGCGGCGGTCGGGCCGGTCGCAGGGTCGTAAGCCCCGGAGACGATTGCGTTCCCGGGCGCGCCGGCGGGTGTAGACTTCCGTCCCGCCCGGCGCCCCAGGCGCCAACCTTGAGGAGACCCGAGGATGATCCGGCGCCCTTCCCTGCTTTCCTGGCTCTGGCTGGCGCTCGCCGCGCCGGCGGCCGCTCTCGGCGCGACGGCGGGGCACCCGCCCGCCGGTCCCCTCGACGCCGAGGTCGATCGCGCGGTGGCGCGGATCGCCCCCGAGATGGTCGCCGTGCGCCACACCATCCATCAGAATCCCGAGCTGGGGTACGAGGAGGTGGCGACCTCGAAGCTCGTCGCCGACCGCCTGCGCGCCCTCGGCCTCGAGGTGCGGACGGGCGTCGCCAAGACCGGCGTGGTGGCGATCCTGAAGGGCGGCCGGCCCGGTCCGGTGGTCGCCGTGCGGGCCGACATGGACGCTCTGCCGGTCACCGAGAAGACCGACTTCCCCTTTCGCTCGACCAAGCGGGAGACCTACCTCGGCCAGGACGTCGGCGTCGCGCACGCCTGCGGCCACGACATCCACACCTCGACCATCCTCGGCGTCGCGGCCGTCCTCGCCTCACTCCGCGAGCGCATTCCAGGGACGGTCGTCTTCCTCTTCCAGCCCGACGAGGAGGGGCCGCCGCCGGGCGAGAAGCCGGGCGCCCTGCGCATGATCGACGACGGCGCGCTCGCCAACCCGCGGCCGCAGGCCGCCTTCGCGCTGCACTCCTTCCCCGACCTCGACGTCGGCCAGCTCGGCTACACGGCGGGGCCGACGATGGCCGCCGTCGACCAGTTCCGCATCACCATCCACGGCAAGCAGTCGCACGGCGCCTATCCCAACCTCGGCGTCGACCCCATCGTCATCGCGGCGCAGGCGATCATGGCGCTGCAGACCATCCGCTCGCGCAACCTCTCGCCGCTCGAGCCGAGCGTCGTCACGGTGGGGATCGTGCGCGGCGGCGAGCGCTTCAACATCATCCCCGAAGAGGTCCACCTCGAGGGGACGGTGCGCACCTACCACGAGGCGACCCGCGCCACCGTCGAACGGCGGATGCGCGAGATCCTCGACGGCACCACCAAGGCCGGCGGCGGCTCCTACGATCTCGACTACCAGAGCAACGGCCCGGCGACGGTCAACCAGCCGGCGCTCTCGGCGCGCGTGCGCCCCAGCCTCGAGCGGGCGGTGGGTCGCGCCAACGTTCTCGACCAGGAGCCGGTGATGGGCGGCGAGGACTTCGCCTACATGGCGAACATCGTCCCCGGCTTCTATCTCCGCCTGGGGACGACCAAGCCCGGCACCACCTCGGGCGGCCTGCACACCCCGACCTTCCACGGCGACGACGGCGCCATCGCGGTCGGCATGAAGGCGATGTCGCTCCTCGTCCTCGACTATCTCGGCAACCCTCCCGCCCCGGCGGCTGCGGCTGCCGCGGCCGGCGGCGGGCGCTAGGCCGGCGGAGCGCCCGGCAGCCGTCCGGGCGCCCCTCGCGGCCCGCCCAGCGAGCGGGGTTCGAGCGCTGTTAGAATTCCATTCTCCTGTTGAAACTCTTGCGAGGTGATCGGATGCGCAACGAGGGAACTTCGGTGAGCAGCCACGGCGTCGAGGATCTGGGATTGGACGCCGGGACGGTCTTCTGGAACCTGGCGCCGGCGGCGCTCTACGAGCACGCGGTGCGGCGCGCCGAAGCGGTCATCGCGGCGGCGGGGCCGCTCGCCGCCACCACCGGCAAGCACACCGGCCGCTCGCCGAACGACAAGTTCCTCGTCAAGGAGCCGACGACGGAGGGCGACATCTGGTGGGGCGAGGTCAACAAGCCGTTCGAGCCCGAGCGCTTCGAGCGCCTGCTCGAGCGGGTGAAGACCCACCTCGCCGGCCGCGACCTCTACGTCTTCGACGGCTACGCCGGCGCCGATCCGCGCTACCGCCTGCCGGTCCGGGTCATCACCGAGTACGCCTGGCACAGCCTCTTCGCGCGCAACATGTTCCTCCGCGAGGAGGACCCCGAGGTGCTCGCCCGTTTCCGCCCCGGCTTCACGGTGCTCGACGTGGCGACCTTCCAGGGCGACCCGGCGCGCGACGGCACCCGCTCGTCGACCTTCATCCTGCTCGACTTCTCGCGCAAGATGGTGCTCATCGGCGGCACCGAGTACGCCGGCGAGATCAAGAAGAGCATCTTCAGCGTCATGAACTACGTGCTGCCGCGCCAGGGCGTGCTGTCGATGCACTGCAGCGCCAACTACGGCGCCAAGGACGACGTGGCGCTCTTCTTCGGCCTCTCCGGCACCGGCAAGACGACGCTCTCGGCCGACCCCTCGCGCACTCTCATCGGCGACGACGAGCACGGCTGGAGCGAAGAAGGCATCTTCAACGTCGAGGGCGGCTGCTACGCCAAGGTGATCCGGCTCTCCGAGGAAGGCGAGCCGGAGATCTACGCCACCACCCGCACCTTCGGGACGGTGCTCGAGAACGTCGTCGTCGACGCGTCGACGCGGCGGCTCGATCTCGACGACGCCAGCCTCACCGAGAACACCCGCAGCAGCTATCCGCTCACCCAGATCGGTAACGCCGACCTCGCCGGCCTCGCCGGCCATCCGCGCAACGTCATCTTCCTGACCGCCGACGCCTTCGGCGTGCTGCCGCCGATCTCGCGCCTGTCGCCCGAGCAGGCGATGTACCACTTCCTCTCCGGCTACACCGCCAAGGTCGCCGGCACCGAGCGCGGCGTCACCGAGCCCAAGGCCACCTTCAGCGCCTGCTTCGGCGCGCCGTTCCTGCCGCTCCATCCCGGCACCTACGCGCAGATGCTCGGCGAGCGCCTGGCGCGCCACGAGTCGAAGGTCTGGCTGATCAACACCGGCTGGACGGGCGGCCCCCACGGCGTCGGCCGCCGCATCTCCCTCGCCCACACCCGCCGCATGGTGGTGGCGGTCCTCGCCGGCGAGCTCGACGGCGCGGCCACCCGAGTCGACCCCTTCTTCGGCCTCGCGGTGCCGGTCGCCGTCGAGGGCGTGCCCGCCAGCGTGCTCGACCCGCGCGGCACCTGGAAGAGCGGCGCCGACTACGACGCCAAGGCGGCCGAGCTCGCCGAGATGTTCGCCGACAACTTCGAGAAGTACGAAGACGGCGTCTCCGAGGCGGTCCGCTCGGCCGGGCCGCGCAAGGTGGCGTCGCCGCGCTGACGCTCTACCGCGCGTCCTCGAGCACGAAGAGCAGCTTCATGTTGACGCGATAGCCGACGATCTTGCCGGCTTCGATCGTCAGGTGCTGCTCGCTGACCCAGGCGCTCTTGATGTTCTTGAGGGTCTTCGCGGCGCGCGCGATCCCCTCCTCGATGGCGCGGTCGAAGCTCTCCGACGACTCCGACGTGATCTCCGTGACCTTGGCGACGGACATGGCTCTCCTCCTCAGGATGGATGCTGCCGATGGGTGGGACGGGCTCCGCCGCGCTCGCGCGCGATGCGGGCCGAGGCTCCCCGCGGACGCGGGGCATTCGCAGGCGCAGCATATCCCGCCGGAGAGCCGGGCCCGGCCGGGCGGGTGAGCGGCCGGTAGGCCCGCAGGCGGTTGATATGCTCGGCCGGTGTCCATCGATCGCCCGACCGGTCGCCCGTTCGCCAGCCGCTCGGAGGTGATCGCGCCGCGCGGGATGGCGGCGACCAGCCAGCCGCTCGCCACCCAGGCCGCGGTCGAGATCCTCCGCCAGGGCGGCAGCGCGGTCGATGCGGCGATCGCCGCCAACGCCGTCCTCGCCGTCGTCGAGCCGACCGGCGGCGGACCGGGCGGCGACCTCTTCGCCATGGTCTGGGATGCCGGCACCCATCGCCTGCACGGCCTGAACGGCAGCGGCCGCTCGCCGGCCGGCATGTCCCTCCAGCACCTGCGCGCTCTCCGCCTCGCCCGCATCCCGGCGCGCGGCCCGCTCTCGATCTCCGTCCCCGGCGCCGTCGACGGCTGGTTCGCCCTCCACGGGCGCTTCGGGCGCCTGCCCATGGCGGAGCTGCTGGCGCCGGCGATCGGCTACGCGGAGCAGGGCTTTCCGGTCACCGAGGTCATCGCCCACACCTGGGGGCGGGAGGCCGAGGCGCTCGCCGATCAGCCCGGCTTCGCCGAGGTCTTCCTGCCCGACGGCCGGGCGCCGCGGAAGGGCGAGATCTTCGTCAACCGCGATCTCGCGGCGACGCTCCGCGCCCTCGCGGCCGGCGGCCGCGACGCCTTCTATCAGGGCGAGATCGGCCGTGCCATCGCGGCGAGCGTAATGGCGGCGGGCGGCTTCCTCGCCGCGGCAGACCTCATCGCCCATCGATCGAGCTGGGTCGAGCCGGTCGCCGTCTCCTACCGCGGCCACGAGGTCTGGGAGCTGCCTCCCAACGGCCAGGGGGTGGCGGCGCTGCAGATGCTGGCGCTCCTCGAAGGCTACGATCTCCGCGCCCTGGGCTTCGGCAGCGCCGATCACCTCCACCTGCTGATCGAGGCGAAGAAGCTCGCCTACGAGGACCGCGCGCGCTTCTACGCCGATCCCGAGTTCGCCCGCGCCCCCGTCGCGGCGCTGGTGTCGCCCGAGTACGCGGCCGCCCGGCGGCGGCGGATCGACCCGCGGCGCGCCGCCGCCGCCCAGCCGGCCGGCAGCTTTGGCGGCGCGTCGGGAAACCTCGCCGGCTCGCCCGGCGGTATCGGGACCACGGGCGCCATCGACGCCGGCGACACCGTCTGCCTGGCGACCGGCGACGCCGAGGGCAACATGGTCTCCCTGCTGCAGAGCAACTTCCGCGGCATGGGCTCGGGTATCGTGCCGGCGGGGCTCGGCTTCTCGCTGCAGAACCGCGGCGAGCTCTTCTCGCTCGAGCCCGGCCACGCCAACGTCTACGCGCCGGGCAAGCGGCCCTTCCACACCATCATCCCCGCCTTCGTCACCCGCGGTGGCCGGCCGCTCCTCGCCTTCGGCGTCATGGGCGGCGCCTTCCAGCCCCAGGGCCACGTGCAGATCCTCGTCAACCTTCTCGACTTCGGGATGAACTATCAGGAGGCCGGCGATGCCCCGCGCCTCCTCCACGAGGGCTCCTCCGAGCCCACCGGCGAGCGGATGGAGGACGGCGGCCAGGTGGCGCTCGAATCCGGCTTCGCCTACGCGGCCGTCCGCGAGCTCGTCGAGCGCGGCCATCGCGTCGGCTGGAACCTCGGCGACTACGGCGGCTACCAGGCGGTCGCCTGGGACGCTGAGCGGCGGGTCTACTACGGCGCGTCGGAGTCGCGCAAGGACGGCCAGGCGGCGGGGTTCTGAGGTCTCGCCCGGCGCGCGGTCAGGCGCCGACGATCGTCACGTCATAGGCGCGGAGTTTCGCGTCACGGGTGAGGAGGACCAGCTCCTCGTCCTGGGCCTGCGCGACGAGCATGCGGTCGAACGGGTCGTCGTGATGGCGCGGGAGGGCGCCGGCCGCCGCCGCGTGACGGCTGCGGATCGGCAGCTCGGCGAAGTCGCTGGCCGCGATCTCCGTGACGTCGGCGAGGCTGGAGGCTCCGCGCAGGTCCAATCTACCGAGCTTCACCTTGATGGCGATCTCCCAGATCGAGGCGGCGCTCACGTAGGCGACGGTCCGCGGGTCGGCGAGGAGACGGCGCGCGTCGTCCGAGAGCCTCCGATCGTCGGCCAGCCACCAGAGATAGGCGTGAGTATCGAGCAGAACCTTGAGCGGCATGCTCTAGCCGGCCTCGCCACGGAAGGCGGCCGCGATCTCCGGCGGCAGCGGCGCATCGAAGTCGTCGGCGATCGTCAGGCGGCCCTGGAGACGGCCGGGGCGGCGCGGCGTCGAGCGGATCGCGACCAGCTTCGCGGCCGGTCGGCCGTCGCGGTCGAGCACGACCTCCTCGCCGGCTTCGAGACGGTCGAGGAGGGTCGCGACCCAGGCCTGTTCGCCGGTTTCCGTCCCTGCGTTCCAGCGCGCTGCCGCCTCGCGCACCTCGCCGGCCCGATAGGTCGCCGGCTGTTCCTCGGCAAGGCGGATCACCAGTTCGCCGCGGCGGAGCTCGATCTCGATCTCGGCCTCTTCGGCGAGCCCGGCCTCGGCGAGGAGGAGCTTCGGAATGCGGATCCCCTGCGAATTGCCGATGCGGACGATGCGCGTCTTCATGAGAGCCCTCCCCACCGGCGGAATCGGTCGGTGGGTACGATGTAATCACGATGCGGCGGTGAAGTCAATGCTTCGCTGAGAGCGACGGCCTTGCCCGCCGCCGGCCTACACGTCGTGGATGAGCGGCTGGGGGCGGGCGAGGTAGAAGCCCTGGGCGTAGTCGACGCCCAGGGATCTCAGGGCTTCCAGCGTCTCGGCGTTCTCGACGCACTCGGCGATGGTCTTGATGCCCATGACGTTGCCGATCTGATGGATCGACTCGACGAGGGCGCGCTTGACGCGGTCGGCGACCATCCCCTGCACGAACTCGCCGTCGATCTTCAGGTAGTCGACCGGCAGGTCGCGGAGGTAGGCGAAGGAGGAGAGGCCGCTGCCGAAGTCGTCGAGCACGAAGCAACAGCCCTTGGCTTTGAGCGCGGTGATGAAGCGCATGGCGCCGTCGAGCTTGGTGATCGCCGCCGTCTCGGTGATCTCGAAGCAGATCCGGCGCGCGTCGACGCCGCTGGTGAAGAGCTCCTGGATGACGAACTCGAGGAAGCTCTCCTCGGAGAGCGTCTGGCCGGAGAGGTTGATGGCGAAGCGGAGGGGGCGGCCATCCTGGCGCCGCTGCGCCTCGGCGAGGGCGCGGAAGGCGGTGCCGACCACCCAGCGGTCGAGCGAGGCGATCATGTGGTAGCGCTCGGCGGCGCAGATGAAGGCCGCCGGCCCGACGATCTCGCCGTTCCTGTCGAGCATGCGCAGGAAGATCTCGCACATCGCCTCGCCGTCGTCCGCCGCCTGGTCGGCCGGCTGGATCGGCTGGATCGGCTGGTAGTAGAGGCGGAAACGGCGATCCTCGAAGGCGCCATGGATGCGGTGGACCCACTGCATCTCGCCGTAGCGCTCGGAGACCGCGGTGTCGTCCGGCTCGTACTCGTGGATGCGGTTCCTGCCGCTGTCCTTGGCGACGTAGCAGGCGGCATCGGCGCCGGAGAGCACGTGCGAGATGTCGCCGCTGTCCGGCGCGATCGGCACCAGGCCGATGCTCACCCCCACCTCGAACACCTGGCCGCGCCAGGAGAAGCGGAACTCGCGCACCGTGCGGCGCATCTGCTCGGCGATCTGCCGCGCCTCGGGGAGCGGGCAGTCCTCGAGCAGCACGCCGAACTCGTCGCCGCCCAGCCGCGCCAGGAGGTCGCTCTTGCGCACCCGCGAGCGCAGCAGCGCGGTGACCTGGCGCAGCATCTCGTCGCCCGCCAGATGGCCGCAGGTGTCGTTGACCACCTTGAACTCGTCGAGGTCGAGATAGAGGAGCGCGTGCCGCCGCTCGGCCCGCGCGCTGCGGATGGCGCGCTTCAGCCGGATCTCGAACTCGCGGCGGTTGATGAGGCCGGTCAAGGCGTCGTGGCTGGCGAGGAAGGTCATCTCGCGCTCCAGGCCGCGGAGCTGCGTGATGTCCTTGAAGACGAGGACGGCGCCGGTCACCTCGCCGCGGCGGTCGCGGATGGGCGCCGCGGAGTCGCGGACGGCGAGCTCCTGGCCGCCGCGGCCGGTGAGGAGGACGTGGCCCGGCGACTCGAAGACGGTACCGGCGGCGAGGCAGCAGCCGATGGGGTCGGGGAGCACCCGGCGGGTCACCTCGTCGACCAGCGAGAAGACCTGGGCGACGGGGAGCCCGAGCGCCTCGGCGGCGGACCATCCGGTCAGCCGCTCGGCGACCGGGTTGAGATAGTCGATCCGCCCCATGACGTCGGTGCGGATGACGCCGTCGCCGATCGAGGCGAGGGTCACCTGGGCGCGCTCGGTCTCGCGCCGCAGCGCCTCCTCGGCGGTCCGCCGCGAGGTGATGTCGAAGGCGATGCCGGCGCAGCCGACGATCCTCCCCTCGCTGTCGCGGAGCGGCTCGACCTGCGACTGCAGCAGCCGGCCCTCCCACTCCTGCTCGAAGCGGACGGCGCGGCCGGCGAGGGCCTGCGCGTGGGCCGCGAGCGGCGGGCTCGCCGGGTCGTCGGTCCCCAGGTACTCGCCGAGGCGGCGGCCGACGAGGCGGGCGGGGTCGATCCCCAGCGAGGCGAAGCCGCCGCCCAGGCAGGAGAGGATGCAGAGCTCGCGGTCGGTCGTCCAGAGGAGAGCGGGGATCTGCTCGACGA
The DNA here is from genome assembly GCA_963755825.1 of uncultured Acidobacteriota bacterium. Classification (GTDB taxonomy): domain Bacteria; phylum Acidobacteriota; class Thermoanaerobaculia; order Multivoradales; family UBA5704; genus DATBQN01. Next base: position 2,305,866 of record CAVWLA010000003.1, read on the forward strand.
GCCGCGGCAGGTCGGGGTCGGCGCTGGCCGGCGCCGGCGTGGCGGCCGGCCTACGGCCGAGGAGGCTCCTCCCGCGGTCGGCGGCGGAGGCCCGCCGCGACCGCGGGCCGAGCGGTGAGACCGGGCTCAGGCGATTTCCGACATGTTTTCGACGCACGGCGCAGAAATCCTGAGCAAGAACCGCGCCCGCCAGGGGAGCGGCCCTGGGCGGCAGCTATCCGAACGGCTCCGGTGCCGCGATCTCGTAGCCCTGCACGTAGTCGACCCCGATCCGCCGCAGCTCCTGGAGGGTCGCCGCGGTCTCCACCGACTCGGCGATCGTCTGGATGCCCATGACGTGGCCGATCTGGTGGATCGACTCGACGAGGGCGCGCTGCACCGAGTCGCTCACCATGCCGCGCACGAAGACGCCGTCGATCTTCAGGAAATCGACGCGCAGGTTCTTCAGGTAGGCGAACGACGACAGGCCGCTGCCGAAGTCGTCGAGGACGAAGCGGCAGCCGAGGTTCTTGAGGGTGGAGATGAAGCGGGTCGCCCGCGCCAGGTTGGCGACCGCCGCGGTCTCGGTGATCTCGAAGCAGAGCCGCTCGGGGGCGATGCCGCTCGCCGCCAGCTCGCCGAGCACGTAGTCGAGGAAGGCCGCCTCGCCGATCGACTGGCCGGAGAGGTTGAGGGCGAAGCAGGTGGCGCCGGCGGGGTCGGCGAGCGGCCCCGCGACGAGCGCCGCGAAGGCGTTGTGGATCACCCAGCGGTCGATCGACGGGATGAGGTGATAGCGCTCGGCGGCGGGGATGAAGGAGCCGGGCGAGGCGATCCCCCCCTGCTCGTCGAGCATGCGGATGAAGATCTCGCAGAGCGGCGGCCGGGCGCCGCCGGCGGTGTCGAGCGGCATGATCGCCTGCCGGTAGAGGCGGAAGCGCTCCTCCTCGAACGCCTTGTGGATGCGGTGGATCCACTGCATCTCGCCGTAGCGCTCGGCGACCAGGGTGTCGTCCGGCTCGTAGAGGTGCGAGCGGTTGCGGCCGCTCTCCTTGGCGACGTAGCAGGCGGCGTCGGCGGCGGAGAGCACCAGTCCCATGTCGCCGCTCGCGGCGCCGATCATCACCACGCCGAGCGACGCCGAGACGTCGAAGATGCGCTCCTCCCAGACGAAGCGCTGCGCCTTGACGGCGGCGACCAGGCTGTCGGCGATCTCCCGCGAGCGCGCCGGCGTGGTGTCCTCGAGGAGGACGCCGAACTCGTCGCCGCCGAGGCGGGCGAGGGTGTCGCCCTTGCGCAGGCAGCCGGCGAGGGCGCTCGTCACCTGCTTGAGCAGCTCGTCGCCGGCGACGTGGCCGGCGGTGTCGTTGACCAGCTTGAACTCGTCCAGGTCGAGGTAGAAGAGGGCGTGCTCGCGCCCCTCCTCGAGCGCCGTGCGCAGGCAGAACTGCAGGCGGCTCTCGAACTCGCGGCGGTTGATGAGGCCGGTGAGCGCGTCGTGGCGCGCCACGTAGCTCATCTCGCGCTCCATGCCGCGCAGCTCGGTGACGTCCTTGAAGACGAGGACGGTGCCGGTGATCCGCCCGTCGCCGTCGCGGATCGGCGCCACCGAGTCGCGGATGGCGAACTCGGTGCCGTCGCGGCGCAGCAGCAGCGAGCCGCCCGGCTGCTCGATGATCTTGCCCTCCTCGAGGCAGCGGTCGACGGGGTTGAAGAGCGGGCGGCGGCCGAGCTCGTCGACGACGTGGAAGACGCGGCCGATGGGGAGCCCGAGCGCCTCGGCGGCCGGCCAGCCGGTCAGCCGCTCGGCGACCGGGTTCAAGTAGTCGATGAGGCCGCCGGCGCCGGTGCGGATGACGCCGTCGCCGATCGAGGCGAGGGTCACCTCGGCGCGCTCGCGCTCCTGGGCGAGCGCCTGCTCGGCGGCCCTCTGCTGGGTGACGTCGTGGGCGACGCCCATGATGCGGACGGTGGCGCCGGCGGCGTCGCGCACGGCGCGGCCGCGCTCGGCGAGCCAGCGCTCGCCGCCGGGGGTGCGGACGCGGAAGGCGAGGGTGAAGTCCTCGCCGTCGTCCAGGCAGCGCTTGAGCGCCGCCACCAGCCGCGGCTGGTCGTCGGGGTGCACGGCGGCGGTGAAGAGCGGACCGCTGCGCCAGGCGCGCTCGGCGGCGAAGCCGAGCACCTCGTCGGCATGGGGGGAGAGCGTCAGCTCGTCCGACAGCAGGTTCCAGTCCCAGGCGACGGCGCCGGCGACGCGCTGCGCCAGCTCCAGCCGCTCGCCGCTCTCGCGCAGGGCGAGCTCGCTCTGCTTGCGCTCGGTGATATCGACGGCGGTCGCCATGGCGGCGGGGACGCCGTCCATCTCGACCATGCCGATGTTGATGTCCATCCAGCGCTCGGTGCCGTCCTTGCGGAGGATCTTGAGCTCCCAGGCCGGGCTCGGGGCGCCGCCGGCGAGCCGCGCCTCCACCCGCTCGCGCACCGCCGGCTGGAAGTCCGGATGGGCGACCCGCCAGACCTCGAGGCCGAGCAGCTCCGCGGCGTCGTAGCCGGTGAGCTCGGCGCAGGCGCGGTTGACGTAGAGGAAGGTGTCGCGGTAGACGAAGATGGCGGTCGACGTCGTCTCCGCCAGCGTGCGGAACCACTGCTCGCTCTCGCGCAGCGGAGGGTCGCCCGGGATCACCCCGGCCAGTCCTTCGCTCTCCGGTCCGTGGATCGACGGAATCGAGATCGCGTGGCCTCCTGGGGACGGCGGATGGTGACGAGATGTTGTCCGGCGACGACGCCTGGTTGTTGGGCACCGTCATTATAGTCTCGCCCGAGCGGTCGGCTCGACCGCGGCAAATGATTCAGCCCGCGCGCAAAGCCCCCGATCCCGAGCCACGGCAGCGATGAGCGACCGCCAGCGAGCGACGGCGCCCGCGGTGGTCGCCGAGGACGGCTGGGAGGCGGTCGAGCCGCCGCGCCTCGAGGGGGGCCGCGGCTCCTTCGTCTCCGGCGACCCGCAAGGTGAGCGGCTGCGCGTCCGCTACTTCCGGCGCCCCGGCCCGCGCCCGCTCGCCGGCCGCGCCTGGTTCGGCCCGGGCTCCGAGGGACCGCCCGGCCACGCCCACGGCGGCAGCATGGCGGCGGTGCTCGACGAGGCGATGGGCGCCGCGGCCTGGATGGCGGGCCACCGGGTCGTCGCGGTGCAGCTCGACACCAGCTTCCGCCATCTGCTGCCGCTCGGTACCGACGCCTGGCTCGAGGCCTGGGTGGAGCGCGCGGACGGGAGAAAGGTGTGGACCGCGAGCCGCCTCTACGCCGGCGACACCCTCTTCGCCGAGGCGACGGCGCTCTTTGTCACCCTCGATCGCGAGCGCTTCGCGGCGATGCTGGCGCGCGTCGACGAGGTGCTGCCCGAGCCCTTCCGCTGAGCCCGCCTACGGCGCCGGCGGCTCTGCGGCCAGGCGCATGAGAGCGCCGGCGCCGCCCTTGAGGTGAAAGGCGGCGAGGCCGGCCTGCTGCATGCGCTCGGCGAGGTCGGCGCTCTTCCAGCCCATCTCGCAGACGAGGAGATAGGTGAGGCCGCGGCCGAAGGAGGGGTAGGCGGCGACTGCCTGCGGGAAGTCGAGGCGGAGGGAGCCCGGGTAGTGCCAGGCCGCGAACGCCTCGGCCGAGCGCAGGTCGAGGATCGTCGCCCCCGCCGGGATGCGGTCGACGGCGAGCGGCGGCGCCGCGAGGCTCGCCGCCGGCAGGCCGCGCAGGTCGTGGGTGACGCGGCGGGCGACCGCCTCGCGGAGCGCCGCCGGGTCGAGGAGGGCGTCGCCGGCGCGGATGGTGGCGAGGGGCGCCCGCGTCGCCGGCCGCCGCGGCGCGAGAGCACAGAACTCGCCGACCGCCGCCGCCAGTTCGTAGACGCCGGCGCGCCGCGCCAGCGCCAGGATCTCCTCCTTGTTGAAGCCGAGGAGCGGCCGCAGGATCGGCACGCTCACCGCCTCGCTCACCACCGCCAGGTTCTGCAGCGTCTGCGACGAGACCTGGCCGATGGCGTCGCCGGTGACGATCGCCGCCGCGCCGTCGGCGCGCACCACCGCCTGCGCGGCGCGGAGCATCTGGCGCTTCAGATGGAGCTGCCAGTCGCGGGGGGGCGTCCGCTCCTGGAGCTCGGCGGCGAGCGGCCGCAGGTCGATCTCGTGGAGCCGCGGCCGGTAGCCGTAGCTCCAGCGCTCGGCGATCACCCGCATCACCCCGAGGGCGCCCAGTCGGTGCGTCGTGCCGCCCAGGTTGCAGAAGACGTAGTCCAGCGCGACGCCGCGTTTGAGCAGCAGCCAGGCGGCGACGGCGGAGTCGAAGCCGCCCGAGACGAGCGCCACGGCGCGCCCCTCGACGCCGACGGGGAGGCCGCCCGAGCCGCGCGTCCGCTCGGAGAAGAGGTGGGCGCTGCCGGGCTCGATCTCGACGTGCGCCGTGGCCTCCGGCGCGCCGAGGTCGACGCGCGCCGCGTGCGGCAGGAGGGCGCGGCCGAGGGCGTTCTCGACCGCCTTCGAATCGAAGGGGATCGCCTCGCGCCGGCCGCGGCGGCTGGCACGGACGGCGAAGCTCTTGCCGCGCACGCCGTCGCGAAAGAACGCCTCGCCCTCGCGCACGACGTCGTCGAGGCTCGCCCACGGCCGCCGCACGATCTCCGACACCGACTGCACGCCGAAGACCCGTGCCGCGACCTCCGGCGCGCCGGCGTCGGGGCTCTCGAGATAGAGCCGGCTCCAGGTGCGCTCCAGCCGGTGCGGCATGCCGTGCGCGGCGAGCGCGTCGGCGAGGTTCCGCGTCAGCCGGCGGAGGAAGCGGATCCGCGTCTGCCGCGCCTTGGTATAGAAGTCGCCGGAGAGCCGCAGGACGAAGAGGCGATCGACGGCGGACATACTAGAGCTCCATCTTCAAGGCTCAGGGGCGCAGCACCGTCGTCAGCCACCAGCGCGTCGAGCCGCGGTAGGGGTCGGAGAGGATGCGCGCCGCCCCCACCCGGAAGTCGAGCGCCGGGATGCGGCCGATGGGGATGGGTGCCGTCGAGAAGCGCCACTCGATGCCGGCGAGGTCGAGCCATGGGCCGGCGGCGCCGTCGGCGAGCGAGAAGCGGTGGCGCTCGTAGAAGAGCGGCGCCGGCAGGAAGCCGAGCTGCAGCTCGGCGCGCTCGCCCTCGTAGCGCGTGCCGAGGAGGGTGTCGGCGGGGAGCGCCGGCGAGGCGATGCGGCCGGCCTCGACCGCCGCCGGCAGCAGCGTGCTGGCGGCGCCCCCCAGGCTGTAGAGGTCGAAGGGGGTGAAGGTGCCGTCGGCGATGTCGCGCCGCGCCGAGAGCGTCAGGCGATCCTTGTCGTGGGCGAGCCCCAGCGACACCGCGGCGCCGCGGCGCTCCCAGGCGGCGCCCGCCTCCCGCTGGTCGTCGGTGAGCTGGCGCTCCCAGTGGCCGGCGAGCGCCGGCTGCAGGTGCCAGCGGCCGCGCGAGAGGTCGGACGCCAGGCGAGCGGAGACGAAGCCGATCGACTCGTCGAAGCCGCGGTCGAAGCGCGGCTCGAGATGCGACCAGAGGAAACCGCCGGCGAGCCGGATTCCCGTCGGCCCGAAGCGGCGGTCCCAGCCCGCCGCGATCTCCGCTCCCCGCCGCTCGATGTCGAGAACGCCGTCGGCGATTCCTGCGCTTCCGACACTCGACCGCAGCCCGCTCTGCGCCGATGGGCGGTCGCGGGCGTCGAAGAGGTGGAAGGAGAAGGTGACCGGCAGGCCGCGGAAGGCGGCGGCGATGACGCCGCCCTGCGGCGCGCCCTCGCCGAGCGCGCCCAGGGCGATGAGATCGAAGCGGCCGACGACGTCGCCCACCCGCGCGCCGAGCACGACCGACTCGCCGGCGCTCGTCCCGGCGGCGGAGAGGAGCGGCTCGACCTCCTGGCGGCCGAGGCCGTACGGCCGGCCGGGCGCCACCTCGGCGGTCGCGAAGGGAGCGGGCGCCGGCGAGGGGGGCGGCGGCGGCACGGCCGGCGCCAGCGCCGCCCAGGTCGTCCCCGGCGGCTCGCCGGGCGGCGCCGGCGGGTTGGCGGCGAGCTCCAGGCGGTAGAGGTCGAGGCCGTCCGAGCGCAGGTTGAGGTAGAAGAGCGCCTTGCCGTCCGGCGTCGGCTCCGGCGACAGCGCGCCGCCCTGGGTGCGGGTGACGGCGACCGGCGCGCTCTCGTCGGCAGCCGATGCCGGCGTCGATGCCGGAAAGGCGAAGACGTCGAGGAAGCCGCGGCTGCCGACGACCGCGTAGACGCGTTTGCCGTCGGCGCTCCAGGCGGGCGAGGCGAGCGTCCCCTCGGCCGGCGGCGCCAGCTCGCGCTGGCCGCCCGTCGCGAGGTCGCGGACGGCCAGCCGCCAGGCGCGGTCGGTGTGGAGGGCGAAGGCGACACGGCCGCCGTCCGGCGACAGGCGCGGATGGTCGTAGATGGTCTCCACCGTCGCCGGCGTCAGCTCGGTGATGGCGCCGGTCGCCAGATCGACGCGGACGATCTGCGACGTGCCGTTGCGGTTGCGCACGGCGACCGCCCAGGTGCCGTCCGGCGCCGGGTCGGGCTCGCGGAGGTCGGCGCCGCGAGTCAAGCGCTCGACCCGGCCGCGCTCCATCTCCCAGCGGAAAAGGTCGGGGTGGAGATAGCCCTCGCCGTCCGGCTCGAAGCGGACGAAGAGGATGGCCTGGCCGCCGTGCCCGTCGCCGCCGCGCAGGAAGCGCGGCGTCTGCGGCCCGATGCCGTCGATCGCCGGCAGCGTGAAGAGGCGCTTCCGGGGGAGCGGCTCGTGGAGCACCGCCGGCACGTCCTCGGGATCCTTCGCCGCGATCTCGGCGCGCCGCTTGGCGTCTTCCTGGCGCTCTTTGTCGTCCGCCGCCGTGGACCAGACGACGAGCTCCGCCGGCGCCTCGCGGTGCTGGAGGACGATCGCCAGCCGGCCGCCGTCGGGGGAGACCGCCGGCGCGCCGGTCGTCCACGACAGGTCCTGCCACGGCGCCCCCTCGCGCGCCACCGGCGCGATGGCCTTCTCGGCCGCCACCGCGCTGTAGGTCAGCTCGGCGGTGAAGCGGCCGTAGAGGTCGGCCGGCGACTCACCGTAGACGCCGGCGAACGCCTGGTCGAAGCTGCGCTCGCGCCGCGCCGAGAGGCGCGCCCAGAGCTTGGGCAGGCTCCCCGGCCCGGCGCGCCGGTCGAGCCATTCGAGGTAGGCCGAGCCCATGAGGTAGGCCATCGAGAAGCCGCGCCAGCTGCTATCGCCGTTGAGCTGGCCGTAGGTGGGGAGCTTGCCGTCCTGGGCGCGGCGGCGGAGGATCGCCGCCCGCAGGTCGCCGGTCGGCCGCCCCGAGCCGGTGAGCCGCCCCTCGACGACCGTCGCATAGCCCTCGGACACCCAGCGCGGCGACTTGATCGCCACCGGCCCGATCGGCAGCAGCAGCTCGCTCAGGCGCGCAGCCGGGTTGCGCGACGGCCGCAGCAGGTGGACGAGGTGGGTGCTCTCGTGGACGAGGAGGAGCTCCGAGAAGTCGGCGTAGTGGCCGAGCTCGGACTCCGGCTCGGGCGGGCTCGTCCACAGGACGAGGCGAGGCCAGCCGAGGAAGGGGAAGGCGGCGCCGTTGGCGTCGGCGACGGGATCGGAGACCACCACGTCGACGATCGCCGGCGGCCGGTAGCCGACCTCGCTCTCGACGCGCTCCCAGATCGCCTCCAGCCGCGCCGCCGCGTGCCGCGTCCAGGCCTCGGACTCGGCCGGGTAGTGGAGCCGGAAGTGCGCCGTCGCGAGCGTCTTCCAGTGGGCGTCGGGGCCCTGGGCGCGGGCAGGGACGGCGGCGAGAGAGATGAGAGCGACGGCGAGGGCGAGGGCGGCGGCCGGGAGGGCGGGGGAGCGCATGGGGCGAAGGCTATCCCGGCGCCTCGCCTTGCGCACCCTCCCCGCCCTCGGGCGCTCCATCCCGCTAGCTGTAGTTGAGCGCCACGGTGAACATGCCCAGGCCGACGAAGGGGGTGGAGCAGTTGAGATAGTCCGCCGGCTGGAAGAGCCACATCCCGGTGCGCGTTCCGATCGTGCCCCAGAAGAGGCCGCCGTAATACGTCGTCGCGTGCTCCGTCTGACCCGGCATGAGCGGATAGAGCGATCTCACCTCCGAGTTGAAGGCCGTCATGTCGACGCTCCCCGGCGCCGACCAGATCCCCGAGGCGAGCGAGGTCGAGGTCTGCCAGTGGAGGAGGCCGTCGAACGACGTGTAGACGCGCAGCCAGTCGCTGTGCGAAGGGTCCCAGACGATGCTGCCGGCGCCGGCCGCGAAGTTCTGCACGTCGCCGGTGTACTTGGTGAGCAGCGGATCGGTCCCCACCGGCGGCTGGCCGTCGTAGTCGAAGACCATCTCGCCGGAGTGGCTCTGCCAGGTGCAGGGCGTGCCGGCGGCGCCGTGGTTGACGCAGATCTGCATCGGGCCGCCGAGGCCGAAGCCGTTGGCGCTCGAGTAGGGGAAGCGGAAGATGTAGGCGTCGACGGCACTGTTGTCGCCGTGCAGATACTGCACGTGGATGTAGAACATGCCGTCGGCGGTGTCATAGGTGAGGGTGAGCTGGGAGATGCCGAAGAATTTCTTGCAGACGTCGCCGTAGAGCGGGTAGATCAGCGGCTTCCAGTTGAAGCCCGACGGCTTGGGGTCCCACTTGAGAGGGTTCCAGGTGAAGCCGTCGTCCGAATAGGCCCAGAAGACGTGCCCCTTGCGGAGGTCGCCGTTCCCCCCCGAGAAGGCCATGTAGTAGCGGCTGCCGACCTTGGTGATCGCCGGGCTGGCGAGCGGCTGATAGGGCGCCAGTGTCGGCAGGTCGGGGCAGGCGAAGTCGGCGTAGCGGCCGGCGAGCGTCGGGCAGGTGTTCGCCGCCGGCAGCTGCCAGGAGAGGGTCATCGGGTTGAACTTGGCGAGATAGAGGGCGTCGAACGGCGTGCAGGGGTTCGGCTGCACCCCCTGGGCGAGGAAGCCGCGGGAGCCGTCGGGAAAGAAGAACGCCTCGGGGTCGTACCAGGTCGACTGGCCCGAGGCGCAGCCCGTCGAGGGCAGGGAGAGGACGCCGCCGACCAGCCCGGCGGTCCGCCAGTTGGGTTGGGCGCCGGCGCGTGGGACGAGGAGCAGGGCGAGCGCCGCCAAGATGATCCACACCTTGTTGAACATGCTGGGCTCCTTCCGTGAAGCCTTGCGACTGCCGGCGCGCCAGTGCGCCGCTGCGGCTCCCAAGCTAGCGGCGCCGGCTGGCGCGCTCCATGAGCGCTCGGTGAGCGGCAGGTGAGCCGGCAGTGAGCGCTGGAGACCGGCGGCGGCCCGGGCGCTGCTGGCGGGAAGGAGAGGTGGGGGCGGCTCAGGCCTTGGCCGGCGCCTTCGGCGGCAGATCCCTCGCCTGCGGCTCGTCCTGGAAGCCGTGATGGTTGTGGCTGCCGTCGCAGAACGGCTTGTTGGCCGAGGCGCCGCAGCGGCAGAGGGCGAGGGCGGTGCGGCCGCCGAGGCCGTAGGCGGCGCCGGTGGGATCGACGATCTGGAAGTCGCCCTCGATGCGCAGGGGACCGTTCTTCTGCACGGTGATCTTGGTCTCGGACATGGGATCTCCTCGGGATGATCGTTCGACGGATGTAGAGCGAGTGATCGGGCTCTATTGAAGGGAGTGTCTCACGAGCCCGTGGTTTCGCCCGCCGCGAGCCGGCGGCCGATCCGCGCCATCCGCGCGATCGTCTCGGCGAGGTCGGCGTCGGTCGTCCGCGGGTTGATCGTGCAGAGGCGGAGCGCCGTCCGCTCGCCGAGGCGGGTCGAGGTGACGACCGCGAAGCCGTCGGCGCGGAGGCCGTCGACGATTCCCAGGTTGACGCGCTCGAGGGCGTCGGCGGCGAGCGCCGGGGCGGTGAAGCGAAAGGTGACGATCGCCATCTGCGCCGGCGTCACCACCTCCCAGCAGGCGTCGCGCGCCAGGATCGCCTCCGCCGCCTCGGCGAGGTCGAAGCCGCGCTCGACGGCGCGGCGGAACTCGGCGAGGCCGAAGACCTGCAGCGACATCCAGAGCTTGAGAGCGCGGAAGCTCCGCGTCAGCTGGATGCCGTAGTCGCAGAAGTTGACCGCCTCGAGGTCGCGGTGGACGTCCTGCAGGTAGTCGGGGTGGATCGAGAAGGCGTCGTGGAGGAGCCGCCGGTCGCGCACCAGCACGCAGCCGATCTCGAACGGCTGGAAGAGCCACTTGTGGGGATCGAGGGCGAGCGAGTCGACGCGGCCGAGCCCGGCGAGGAGCTCGCGGCCGCGCTCGGCGAGCACCGCCGCGGCGCCGTAGGCGCCGTCGGCGTGCAGCCAGAGGCCCTCGGCGGCGCAGAGGTCGGCGAGGTCGGCGAGCGGGTCGACGGCGCCGGTGTTGGTGGTGCCGGCGTTGGCGACCACCAGGAACGGCCGGCGGCCGGCGGCGCGGTCGGCGGCGACGGCCGCGCCGAGGCACGCCGGGGAGAGCCGGAAGCTCGCGTCCGCCGGCAGCTTCCGCATCTGCTCGGGGGCGAAGCCGAGCACCGCGAGCGCGCGCTCGACGGCGGAGTGGGTCTGGTCGGAGAAGTAGACGACGGCGCGCGGCTCGGGCGCGGTGCCGAGGGCGGCGTGGCGCGCGGCGTGGAGGGCGGTCAGGTTGGCGGCCGAGCCGCCGGAGACGAAGAGGCCGCCGGCGCTCTCCGGCAGGCCGCAGATCTGGCGCAGCCAGTCGACGGTCACCAGCTCGAGCTCGGCGGGCCCGGCGCCGGCGAACCAGGTGCCGACGAAAGGGTTCCAGCCGGAGGCGAGGGCGTCGGCCATGGCGCTGACGAAGTTGCCCGGCGCCGGCACGAAGGCGAAGAAGCGCGGGTGGGAGACCGCCATCGAGCGCGAGAAGACGTCGCGCTCGAGCCGCGCCAGGACCTCGGCCGCCGGGCGGGGCTCCTCGGGGGGCGGCTCGGCGAGGGCGCGCGCCAGCGTCTCGCGGTCGGCCCAGCCGGCGACCGGCTGCTCGGCGAGCGCCGCCGTCCGCTCGACGAGGAGGTCGACCACCCGGTAGCCGAGCGACCGCATCTCCTCGCGGGAGAGCTCGAGCCGCCCGTCCGCCCGTCCGCCCGCTCCATCTGGCTCGTCCGCCATTCGATCCCGGCCTCCCGCTGCCGCCTGACAACCCGCCTGATATCCTTGCCGCTCGTTCCGGGCGGCGGCCGTCGAGCGCGCCGCCTCCAGCTCCCGCCCGGCGCGCTGCCTCCGCCCCGCTCGGCCGGCGCCCATCATGCCCGAAATCTCCGATCTCCAGAGCCCCGCGCCGCCGCCGGCCGCCGGGGAGAGCCGCCGGCGGCTCCTCGTCCTCGCCGCCAAGACCCTGCTCCTCGCGCTGGCGGTGGCGGTCGCCTGGCGGCTCATCGCGGGCATCCGCTGGAGCGATCTGGCGAGCCGCCTCGCCGGCGCCAGCTGGCCGCTCGTCGGGCTCGCCATCTTCTTCCTCGTCCTCCGCTTCGAGGCCTGGGACCTGCGCTTCCGCCTGGCGGCGGCGCGGGTGACCGGCGTCCGCACCGGCTCCCCCTTCGGCTTCGCGGTGCTCCTCGCCTCGGCGGCGCTCAACCTGCTGAATCCGGCGGCGCGCCTCCTCGGCGGGCCGCTCCGCGCCCGCCACTTCGCGCGGCGGACCGGCGGCTCGTTCGGGCTCTTCTACGGCATCGTCCTCTACGACCAGCTCGTCCACCAGGCGACGATCAGCCTCTGCACCGTCGTGGCGGTCGCCGCGGTGGCGATCGCGAGCGGCCACGCGGCGTGGGGCTGGGCGGCCTTCGCCGTCCTCGCCGCGGCGGCCGCCGGCGTCGCCGTCTGGAGCCGCCAGAGCGGCCCCTTCGCCGGCAGCCCTCTCGCCCGCTTTCTCGCCCGCCGCGCCGAGCGCGAGGACAGCCGGCTGCAGCGCCTCTATGTCCACGGCCAGGAGGCGGTCGCGACCTTCGTCCGCCTGCTCGGCGACCGCGGCATGAACCTGCGTGCGGCCTCCCTCGGCGCCGGGCTCTTCCTCGCCAACGCCGTCGCCCAGTGGCTGATCTTCCGCGCCCTTGGCCAGCCGGTGGGCGTGCTCGCCGTCGTCGCCGTCGTCGCGCTCGGCAACGCCGCCGGCATGCTGATGGGGACGCCGGGCGGCATCGGCACCACCGAGGCGACGATGGTCGCCGCCTACGTCGCCCTCGGCGTCGACCGGGTGAGCGCCGGCGCCGCCACCCTGCTCTTCCGCGGCCTCCACTACGCCCTGGTCATCGCCGTCGGCGGCCCGGCGCTCGTCGGCTTCGAGCTGCGCTCGGCCCTCAACGCGGTGAAGAAGCCGGCCGACGACGCCAAACGCCGCGCGGCCTAGAAAGAGGGGAAAGGGAGCGGGATGGGAGAGTCGATGGACGCCGCGACGGTCGCCCGCTTCCGCGCCGAGTTCTCGCACGTCGAGCGCTACTGCTACCTGAACCACGCGGCGATCGCGCCGCTGCCGCGCCGCGCCGTCGACCGCGTCGCCGGCCTTGCCCTGGACGTCGGGGCGACCGCCGACCGCCACTTCCCCGACCGCATCCGCGCCTACGAGGAGGTGCGCGGGATGGCGGCGCGGCTGCTCGGCGCCGCCTCGCCTCGCGAGGTCGCCTTCGTCGAGAACACCTCGACCGGCCTCTCTCTGATCGCCCAGGCGGTCGACTGGCGGCCGGGGGACAACGTCGTCGGCGCCGGCTGCGAGTTCCCGTCGAACGCCTACCCCTGGATGCTCCTCGCCGGCCGCGGCGTCGAGTACCGCACCGTGCCCGAGCGCGACGGCCGCCTCGACACCGGCGAGCTGCTGGCGTCGATCGACAGCCGCACGCGCGTCGTCGCCGTCTCCTGGGTCGAGTACGCCAACGGCTTCCGCTTCGACCTCGGGCGGCTCGGCGCCGCCTGCCGCGAGCGCGGCGCCCTCTTCGTCGTCGACGTCATCCAGGGTCTGGGCGCCCTCGCCCTGGACGTCGAGCGCGACGGCATCGACGTCGCCTGCGGCGCCGCCCACAAGTGGCTGCTCGGCCCGGAGGGGATCGGCCTCCTCTACGTCTCCGACCGCGTCGTCGAGCGGCTGCCGCCGCGGCGCGCCGGCTGGCGGTCGATGCGCGACACCGAGTCGTGGACCGACCTCGCCATCGACTGGGCGGCGGGCGCCAAGCGCTACGAGAGCGGCACCTTGAACGGCCTCGGCATCTTCGCCCTCGGCGGCTCTCTCGACCTCCTCCTGGCCGCCGGCCCGGCGGCGATCGAGGCGCGCGTCCTCGCCCTCGCCGGCCGCGCCTGGCAGGGGCTCGCCGAGCTCGGCTTCGCCGTCGTCAGCTCCCGCCGGCCGGGCGAGGCCTCGGGGATCGTCACCGCGGTCCACCCCGGCCGCGCCACCCCGGCCCTCGTCGAGGCCCTGGCCGAGCGCGGGGTGATCGTCGCCGCGCGCGCCGGCCGGCTCCGCGTCGCCCCCCACTTCTACAACACCGAGGACGAGATCGACCGCTTCCTCGCCGCGTTGAAGGAAGCGCTGGAGCGGCCGGCATGAGCCGCCGTCGTCGCGATTCCTCCCCCCGCCGGCACCTGGTCTGATGAGAGCGCCGCCGGCCCGCCGCGGCCGGCCGGCCCATCCGTCAGGCAAGGCCGGGCAACGCCAGCCAGCAGGAGGTATCCAGATGTCGACCGAGGCCCACGATCGCATGCACCGCGTGCCGGAAGAGCTGGCGGGGACGTCGCCCGCCATCCGCGAGCTGCGCCGCCAGATCGCGGCCTTCGCGGCGAGCGATCTGCCGCTCCTCGTCGAGGGCGAGGCGGGGACGGGCAAGGGCTTGGTCGCCCGCCTGGTCCACCGCGCCGGCACGCGCGCCGTGCGGCCGTTCGTCGAGGTGCGCGCCGCCCACCTGCGCGACGAGTGGTTCGAGCGCGAGCTCTTCGGCTGGACGCCGCGGGGCGTCGCCGGCGGCGGCGCCCACCGCGAGGGCCTGGCCGGCGTCGCCGACGGCGGCACCCTGTTCCTCGACGAGGTGAGCGAGCTCGCGCCGGTCGCCCAGGCGAAGCTGCTGCGCTTCCTCGACTCGCGCACCATCATCCCGGTAGGCGCCCCGCGGCCGCGCGCCCTCGACCTGCGGATCGTCGCCTCCTCCCGCCGCGACCTGCGCGCCGAGGCGCACTCCGGCCGCTTCCGCGCCGACCTCTACTTCCGCCTGCGCGGCCTCCTCGTGCGTTTGCCGCCGCTCCGCGAGCGGCGCGAGGACCTGGCGCCGCTCGTCGCCAGCTTCGTCGCCCGCTTCGCGGCGCGCCTCGGCCGGCCGGTGCCGGAGCTCGACCCGGAGGCGCTCGAGCTCCTCCTCGGCCACCCCTGGGAAGGCAACGCCCGCGAGCTCGCCGCCGAGATCGAGCACGCCGTGGCGGCGACCGCGCCGGGCGCGCCGATCACCCCGGCGAGCCTGTCGCTCCTCCCCGACCTCGGCGAGCTGCCGGCCGAGGGGCGGGCGCGCCTGCGCGCCTACCGCCGCGACCAGGAGCGGACGATGATCGTCGAGACCCTGGAGAGCCTGCACTGGAACGTCTCCGGCGCCGCCCGCCGCCTCGGCCTCTCGCGCGTCGGCCTGTCGAAGAAGATCAAGGTGCTGGGCCTCCACCGCCCGCCCACCCTCCGCGCCCTCCCCAGCCGCCCGCGCCGCTGAGGCGGGCGGGGCGGCAGATCCGCTGGCAAGGCCGCGCTCGGCGGTAGAATCCGCGGCGACCCGCGCGAAGGGAGGCCGCCCATGATCCCCGTCAAGCCCGAGATCGCCGCCAAGGCCCTCGTCAAGAGCCGCGAGCAGTACGACGCGATGTACCGGCGCTCGCTCGCCGAGCCCGAGGCGTTCTGGCGCGAGCAGGCGGCGATCCTCGACTGGTTCCATCCCCCGCACGGCATCCTCGACGCCGACATGGAGGAGGTCGACTTCTCCTGGTACGCCGGCGGCCGCCTCAACGCCTGCTACAACTGCATCGACCGCCACCTCGCGGAGCGCGGCGGCAAGACCGCCATCATCTGGGCGAAGGACGAGCCGGGCGAGTACGAGCGCATCACCTATCGCCAGCTCAAGCATCACGTGGCGCGGGTGGCGAACGTCCTCCTCTCGCTCGGCGTCCGCCGCGGCGACCGCGTCTGCATCTACCTGCCGATGATCCCCGAGCTCGCCTACAGCATGCTCGCCTGCGCCCGCATCGGCGCCGTGCACTCTGTCGTCTTCGCCGGCTTCTCGGCGGAGTCGCTGCGCGACCGCATCCTCGACGCCGGCTGCAAGCTCGTCATCACCGCCGACGAGGGCCTCCGCGGCGGCCGGCGCATCCCGCTCAAGGCGACCGTCGACCAGGCGGTCGAGGGCGTCGGCGTGGTCGAGCGGGTGCTGGTCGCCAAGCGCACCGGCGCCGCGGTGCCGATGCGCTCCGGCCGCGACCTCTGGCTCGACGAGGAGACCGCCCGCCAGCGCTCGACCTGCCCGGCCGAGTGGATGGCCGCCGAGGACCCGCTCTACATCCTCTACACCTCGGGCTCGACGGGGAAGCCGAAGGGGGTCCTCCACACCACCGCCGGCTACCTGGTCTACGCGGCGATGACGCACAAATATGTCTTCGACCTGCAGCCCGACGACGTCTACTTCTGCGCCGCCGACATCGGCTGGGTGACCGGCCACAGCTACATCCTCTACGGCCCGCTCGCCAATGGCGCCACGACGGTGATGTTCGAGTCGATCCCCACCTATCCCGACGCCGGCCGCTACTGGCAGATCGTCGACGACCTCGGGGTCAACATCTTCTACACCGCGCCGACCGCCATCCGCGCCATCGCGCGCGCCGGCGACGAGCCGGTGAAGCGCCACCGGCGCGGCAGCCTGCGCATCCTCGGCTCGGTCGGCGAGCCGATCAACCCCGAGGTCTGGAAGTGGTACTACGAGGTGGTGGGCGACGGCCGTTGCGCGGTGGTCGACACCTGGTGGCAGACGGAGACCGGCGGCATCCTCATCACGCCGCTCCCCGGCGCCATCGCGCCGAAGCCGGGCTCGGCGACCCTCCCCTTCTTCGGCGTCGAGCCGGTGATCGTCGACGAGGACGGCCAGCGCCTCGAGGGCAACGGCGTCGCCGGCAACCTCTGCCTGGCGCGCCCCTGGCCGGGCATGGCGCGCACCATCTACGGCGATCACGCGCGCTTCCGCGAGACCTACTTCAGCCGCTTCCCCGGCCTCTACTTCACCGGCGACGGCTGCCGCCGCGACGAGGACGGCTACTACTGGATCACCGGCCGGGTCGACGACGTGCTGAACGTCTCCGGCCACCGGCTGGGCACCGCCGAGGTGGAGAGCGCCCTGGTGGCGCACGAGGGCGTCGCCGAGGCCGCGGTGGTCGGCTTCCCGCACGAGATCAAGGGCACCGGCATCTATGCGTACGTGATCCCCAAGCCCGATTACGAAAGCTGGGACGCCGAGCAGCTCGAGGGCGCCCTCAAAGAGCAGGTGCGCCACGCCATCGGCGCGATCGCGACGCCGGACCGCATCCAGATCACCCCCGGCCTGCCGAAGACGCGCTCGGGAAAGATCATGCGCCGCATCCTGCGCAAGATCGCCGCCGGCGAATACGAGGAGCTCGGCGACATCACCACCCTCGCCGACCCGGCCGTCGTCGAGACCCTGGTCGAGGACCACAAGAAGCGGAGCCGCCGGCAGTCTTGACTCGCCGGCGCGGTTTGTTGATAGAGTCCCGCCGTTCTCAGAAGCTGAGGCCCCTCTCTCCGGTACCGCATCCACGCGGTGAGCGTGGAACGTCCCCTGCCGAGGCCCCGGGGCGCTCTCGGTCGGGCCGCGACCATCCCGCATGGAATGCCTGACCGCGATCATCCTCGTCGCCGCCGTCGCGGCGCTAGTTCTGGCGGCGATCGCCCACCGCCGCGTCCGCGCCGCCGAGCGCGCCATCACCGATCTGGAGAGCGCGCTCCGCAAGCTCACCGCGCGCTCCGCCTCGACCGCTCCGCCGCTCTCTGGCGCCGCGCCCGTCACCCTCCCGGCCTCGCGTCCGCCGTCGCTCCCCGCCGCCCCTGACCTCACCGCGTCGCTCCCCGCCGCGGCTCCCCTGACCTCGCCGCTCGCCGCGGCGGCGCCGGCGGAGGCCGCCGTGCACGAGCCCGCGGAGCCGCTGGCGCCGGACGCGCCGGCCGAGGCGCCGCCACGTCCCGCCGTGCCGCCGGTGCCGCCGGGCGTCCCGAAGCCCCCGAAGCCGCCGGAGCCGCCGCGGATCAGCCTCGAGGAGCGGCTCGGCGCCCGCCTGCCGGTGTGGATCGGCTCGATCGCCCTCGCCCTCGCCGGCGCCTTCCTCGTCAAGTACTCCTTCGATCAGGGCTGGCTCTCGCCGGCGGTGCGGGTGACGCTCGGCGTCGCCTTCGGCGTCGTCATGCTGGGCGCAGGCGAGGCGATGCGGCGCTCGTCGCCGCGCGTCTCCCAGGGGCTCTCGGCGGCCGGCATCGCCGACCTCTTCGCCTGCTTCCTCGCCGGCACCACGCTCTACGGGCTGATCTCGCCCGCCGCCGGCTTCGGGCTCATCGTGCTCACCGCCGCCGTCGCCGTGGCGCTGTCGCTCCGCCAGGGGCCGATGGTGGCGCTGATCGGCCTCCTCGGCGGCTTCGTGGCGCCCTACATGATCCATTCCGGGCAGCCCAGCGCGCGCAACCTCTTCGGCTACCTGCTGGTGCTCGAGATCGGCTTCCTCTTCGCGGCGCGCCGCCGCGGCTGGCTGGCGATCGGCGGTCTCGCCAACGCCGGCGGCCTGCTCTGGGCGGCCGCCTGGCTCGCCGGCCCGTTCACGCCGCCCGACGCCGTCTGGATCAGCCTCTTCCTCGTCCTCCTCGCCGCCGCGACGACCATCGCGGCGCTCGCCGGCCGGCGGCAGGCGTGGGGCGACGAGGGCCTCGCGGCCTGGCTCGCCCGCGGCACCCTCGGGCTCGGTCTGGCGACGGTCGCCATGGTCGCCGGCCGCGCCGGCTACTCGACGCTCGAGTGGTGGTTCTTCGGCATCCTCGCCGCCGGCGTCCTCGCCCTCGGCCTCTTCGACGCCGAGCTCGCCGGGCTCTCCTGGATGGCGGCGGCGATCGCCGCGGCGCTCCTCTTCACCTGGGGGCCGGGGGGCGGCCACGCGCTCGCCGAGCCCGGCCGCTATCGCTGGACGGCCCTCGGCCTCGGCCTCCTCTTCGCCGCCGCCGGCCTCGCCGGCGCCCGCCTGAAGCCGTGGCGGGGGAGGCCGCGCCCCGGTCGCTGGGCGGCGCTCGCGGCGGCCGCCGGCGTCGTCTTCTTCCTCCTCGCCTACACGGCGACCCGCGAGCAGCCGGTGGGGATCTCCTGGGGCATCCAGGCGCTCGCCCTCGGTCTCCTCTACATCGCCGCCGCCTATCTCTTCGCGCGCGGCGGCGAGGGAGCGGCCGCAGCGGCGATCGAGGACGGAACGCCGCCGGCTCCGGAGGCCGTGGAGACCGCCAGCCGGCGCGCGACGCTCGCGGCCATCGCCGTCGCCGCGACGACCTTCGTCAGCCTCGCCGTGCCGCTCGAGCTCGATCGCTCGTGGTTCGCCGTCGCCTGGGCGCTCGAGGTGCCGGCGCTCCTCTGGCTCGCCGGCCGCTTCCGGCTGCCGGTGCTCACCTGGCTGGCGCGCGGGCTCGCCGCGCTCGTCCTCGTCCGCCTGTTCAACCCCGCCGTCATCGACGTTCCGGTGGGCCATCTGCCGCTCCTCAACTGGCTGCTCTACGGCTACGGCGCGCCGCTCGCCGCCTTCGCTGCCGGAGCCGAGCTGGCGCGGCGGCAGGCGGACCGCCGCACCGGCGCCGGCCTCGAAGGGGCCGCGGTCGCCATCGCCTGGGCGCTCCTCACGCTCGAGATCCGCCAGTGGTTCCACCCCGGCGACCTGGGGAACCTGACCGCCTATCTGGCCGAGTTGGGGACGGTCGCCGTCGCCTGGTTTCTCCTCGCCTGCGCCGCCTTCGCGCTCGGCCGCCGGCTCGGCCGCCGCAGCCTCCGGCTAAGCGGCGTCGTCGCCGCCTGGGCGGCTCTCGTCCTCTGCGTCCTCGGCCCCGGGCTCGCCGCCAATCCGCTGTGGAACCACCGCCCGGTCGGCGAGACACTGATCGTGAACCTCCTGCTCTGGGCCTTCGGTGCGCCGATCGCCGCCCTCGCCCTGACCGCCGGAATCCTCCGCCCGCGCGAGCTGCCCGCGGCCGGCGAGGCGCCGGCGCCGGGCGAGCCCCCGAGCGAGCCGAGCATCGAGCCGAGCGTCGAGCAGAACATCGAGCCGACGATCGAGACGGGGACCGACCGGCTGGCGCGCCGGAGCGCCGGCGCCTTCGCGCTCGCCGCCCTCGCCGGCCTCTTCGTCTTGATCAGCCTCGAGGTACGGCAGGCGTTTCACGGCAGCTACCTCGACACCGGCGCGGCGACGGTCGCCGAGCGCTACGCCTACTCGGCCGCCTGGATCCTCTTCGCCACCCTCCTCCTCGTCCTCGGCATCCGTGCGCGGCACGGCCGCAGCGGCCGCACGTTGCGCTACGCCTCCCTGGCGGTGATGATGCTCGCGGTGGCCAAGGTGTTCCTCTACGACATGTCGAGCCTGGGCGACCTCTACCGCGTCTTCTCGTTCCTCGGGCTCGGCGCCAGCCTGCTGTTGCTCGCCTTTCTCTACCAGCGGTTCGTGTTCCGGGAGGCGCGTTGAGGGCGCCGCCGGCGCTCCTCCTGCTCGCCGCCGGCGGTCTCGCTCTCGGCGCCGGCGCCCGGGCAGCGACGGCCTCGCCGCCGGCCGGGCCGCGGCCGCAGCCGCCGGCGATCGAGGGCTTCCTCTACACGCGCCCGGTCGAGGTGCCGGTGCGCGGCTGGGTGCAGGTGCCGCTCGACCTGACGACGCTCCGCCACCTGGCGCCCAACGGCGGCGCCCAGGCCGCCGACCTCCGCGTCTTCGGCCCGGCGGGCGGCGAGGTGGCGAGCCGCCTGGTGCCGTCGGCGGCGACGGGAGAGCGCCGCGAGGCGACCGTCATCGATCTCAAGGAGGAGCCCAGCGGTTGGGCGATCTCGCTCGACCTCGGCGCCAACCCGCCGCCCCACGAGCGGTTGATCTTCGCCTTCGCCCGCCTCGCCCGCGCCCCCGCCGTGCGCCTCGAGGCGAGCGCCGACCGGCAGGCCTGGGAGCCGCTCGCCGCCGGCGACCTCTTCCAGATGGGCAACGGCGGCGCGCTGCGGCGCACCTCGCTGGTCTACCCGCCGAGCGATCGGCGCTACCTGCGCCTCCACTGGCCGCGCGAGGCGGGATTCCCCGAGGTGCGCGAGGTGGAGGTGGAGACCGCGCCGCGCTCGTCGCTCGTCGTCACCGCGCGCGCCGCCGACTGCGTCCGCCATCCGCCGGCGGCGCTCGTCTGCCGGCTGCCGCTCCCCGCCGCCGGCCAGATCCTGCGCCGCCTCTCCGTCCTCCTCGCCGCACGGGGGAGCGTCGGCTATCGGCTCTACGAGCCTGACGATTCGCGCTGGCGCCAGCTCGCCGAGGGGGTCTTCCAGGGGGTCGGCCCGGAGGCGAGCCTCTCGCTCCCCTTCGAGCCGCGGCCGCTCGCCGGCGACCAGCTCCGCCTCGAGCTCGACGGCACGGCGGCGCCCGGCCCGACTCTCAAGAGCTTCGGCGCCGAGCTGGCGACCGAGGCGGTGGTCTTCGAGGCCGCCGATCCGGGCGTCTACACCCTCGCCTACGGCGGCGGCGCCGGCGAGCCCCGCCGCACCTCCGGCGGGCCACACGGCGGCGGCGACGATGCCGCCTGGATCTCGCCCGGCGTCGAGCAGGAGCATCCGCCGGCGCCGCTGCCGCCGGCCGCCATCGCGCCCGGCAACCCGCTCGGCGACACCCGTTTCGAGGCCGACCTCAAGGTGGTGGCGCCGGGCGCCGCGGCGGGGAGCCTGGTGCGGCTGGAGCTCCCCGCGACGGTCTACACCTACGCGCGGCCGGACCTCGGCGATCTCCGCCTCGCCTCCCGCGGCCGCCAGATCCCCTTCCTCCACTGGACGCCGCCGGCGCCGGTCGGCGTCCTCGATCGCGCCGGGCTCAAGGCGTGGCCGATGTCGCGCCAGCACGGCGGCGTCAGCCGCATCGACCTCGAGCTGCCGCGCACCGGCCTGCCGCTCTCGCAGCTCCTGCTGACAGCGCCGGCGAGTCCGCTCAAGCGGGCGTTCGCGGTGCGCTACATCGCGCCGCCGCGGCCGGGCGTCGAGAGCACGGAGAGCGTCGAGGCGCAGTCCACCTGGGAGTGCATGCCGCACCCGCCGCTCCCCTGCCGAGGCCTGCTGCCGCTCTCGGCCCCGGCCCCGGCGCACCTCGACCTGCGCTTCGAGGACCGCGACAACCCGCCGCTCACAGATCTCGAGATCGAGGTCGTCCGCCGCGCCGACGTGCTGGTCTTCGCCTGGCCCGGCGGCGACGTCAAGCTGCTCGCCGGCGCCCACCGGCTGACGGCGCCGGACTACGACATCGAGGCGCTGCGCGATCAGCTCCTGGCGAGCCCCTGGCGGCCGGCGGAGATCGAGCAGGCGGAGCGGGTGGCGCCGTCGACCGGCCGCTTCACGCGCTGGCTGATGCCGCTCACCCTCCTCGTCGCCGCAGCCTTCCTCCTGCTCCTCCTGCGGCGGGTGCTCTCCGGGGTCTGAGGCCGGCCATCGCCGATCGCCGGTCCCCGGCCGCCGTTCGCCGATTCCGTGCTGCGCCGCCGCCGGCTCGCGGCTAGGGTGTGCTGCAGCGGCCGGCGCTCCCTCCGGCGGCGCTCTTCAAGGAGGTCTCATGGAACCTGTCATGGCTTCGCAGACACCGACCGATCCTTCGCCGGCCCGCGATCGCCGAGACTGCTGCGGCGCCGGCGCCGGCGCGCGGCTGTGGATCGGCCTGGCGCTGATCGGCATCGGCGCCTTCTTCGCCCTCGCCAGCCTGAGCGGCGTCTACGCCGTCTCGGCGCACCAGATCTGGCCGCTCTTCCTCATCGTCTTCGGCGTCGGCATCACGGTGCGCAGCCGCGGGCGCCATGCCGGCGGCCTCGTCCTCCTCTTCCTCGGCTGCTGGTTCCTGATGCGCAACGCCGGCATGCTGCCCTTCGGCGACCGGCTGTTCCCGGCGTCGATCCTGGTCCTCGTCGGCCTCGCTTTCGCGCTCTCCGCGCTGCTGCCGCGGCGCGGCCCGGGGCGGCTGCGGCCATGAGCCGAGCGCTGCGTTCTTCAAGAGGATTCCCATGCAACCGCTAGCGAACGGCCCCGCCCCGGCCGGTCCGCGCCGGGGCTGCCGCGGGGGCGCCGGCAACCGGCTGTGGATCGGCCTGCTGCTCATCGGCCTCGGCACCCTCTTCGCGCTCGCCAACTACGGCTACGTCGACATGGCGCCGTTCTGGCGGCTGTGGCCGCTCTTCCTGATCTTCTTCGGGCTGCGCAGCACGCTCCGCCACCGCGGGAGGAACGCCGGCGGCCTCATCCTGCTCCTCCTCGGCATCTGGTTCCTGGCGCGCAACTTCGACCTCGTGCCGCTCGACGGCCGCCTCTTCCCGGCTTCGATCCTGGTCATCGTCGGCTTCAGCTTCGCCCTCTCGGCGCTCGTGCCGCGGCGCCCGCCGTCCGCCGTCCGCGGCGGCGCGCCGGTCGAGGCCGGCGCGCTCGTCCGCGCCACGGCGGTGCTCGGCGCCGTCTCCCAGGCCAGCACGGCGGCGGACTTCCGCGGCGGCAGCGCGGTCGCCTTCCTCGGCTCCTGCGAGATCGATCTGCGGCAGGCGGCGATCGCCGGCGGTGAGGCGGTGCTCGAGGTGAGCGCCCTCTGGGGCGGCGTCCGCATCTATGTCCCGACGAGCTGGGCGGTGGTGATCGAGGGCACCCCCCTCCTCGGCAGCTTCCACGACCTCACCCGCCAGCCGGCGGCCTCCAGCCAGCGGCTGGTGGTGACCGGCTTCGCCCTGATGGGCGGCGTCGACGTCGAGAACGAGCCCACGGTCGAAGACTAGGGACGCGAGGTCGCCGCGCGGCGCGCCATGCATCCGATCCTCTCCCATCCGCGGCGCCTCGGCCTCTATCTCGCCGCCTGGCTGCCGCTCGTGCCGCTGGTCGCCGCGCTCCTCGCCCGCCACGGCGGCGCGCGCTGGGGCGAGGCGCTGGCGCTCGCCGTGCCGCTCACCGTCGTCTACGCCTACATGGGCCTCGCCGCCTGGTACGTCTGCCGGGCGGCGCCGTGGGGGCCGGCGCGGACGGTCGACGTGCTCGGCACGCAGGCGGTCGCCGCGGCGCTGTCGAGCGGCGTCTGGGTGGGGCTCGGCTGGCTCGCCGCCGCGGCGCTCGAGCGCCTGGCGCCCTGGCCCGGCGCCGGCCGCCGCTTCGCCGGCGAGGCGCCCTGGCTCTTCGCGCTCGGCGTGCCGGTCTACCTGCTCGCCGCGGCGATCTACTACGCGGTGCTCGCCGTCGAGCGCTCGCGTGCCGCCGAGCGGCAGGCGCTGCAGCTCGAGATCCGAGCCCGCGAGGCCGACCTGCGCGCCCTGCGCGCGCAGCTCGATCCGCACTTCCTCTTCAACAGCCTCAACACCATCGGCGCCCTCGCCGGCAGCGACCCGCCGGGGGCGCGGAAGATGACCATCCTCCTCGCCGAGTTCCTCCGCCGCAGCCTGCGCGCCGGCGGCGAGGAGAGCATCCCGCTCGGCGACGAGTTGGCGCACGCGGCGAGCTACCTCGCCGTCGAGCGCGCCCGCTTCGGCGACCGCCTGGTCTTCGAGTCGACGGTCGACGATGCCGCGCGGCGCGCCCCGGTGCCGCCCCTCCTCCTCCAGCCGCTGGTCGAGAACGCCGTCCGCCACGGCATCGCGCAGCTCCTCGAAGGCGGCGCGATTCGACTCACCGCGCACCTCGTCGATGGCGTTCTCACGATCGCCGTCGAGAACCCCTGCGATCCCGACCGGCCGTCCGCCGCCGGTGGTGGCGTCGGCCTCGCCAACGTGGCGGCGCGCCTCCGCGCCCGCTACGGCGCCGCGGCGCGGCTCACGGTCACCGCGCCGCCCGGCCGCTTCCGCGTCGAGATCACGGTGCCGGCCGCAGGCGGTGAGATGGACAGCGAGAATGGCGGCACGATGGACGGCGCGATTGGAGGCGATACTGGCGGCTGAGATGGAAGAGACTGCGCACGATCGCCTCCGCGCCGTCGTCGTCGACGACGAGGCGGCGGCGCGCGCGCTCCTCGCCGAATATCTGGCGGCGGAGCCGGCGCCCGGAGTGCCGCGCGTCGAGGTGGTCGCCGAGTGCGCCGACGGCTTCGCGGCGGTCAAGGCGATCGTCGAGCTGGCGCCGGACCTCGTCTTCCTCGACGTGCAGATGCCCAAGCTCTCCGGCTTCGAAGTGCTCGAGCTGCTCGCCGATCCGCCGGCGGTGGTCTTCACCACCGCCTACGAGGAGCACGCTCTGCGGGCCTTCGAGGTGCACGCCGTCGACTATCTCTTGAAGCCCTACTCGCCCGAGCGCCTGGCCGAGGCCGTGGCGCGCGCCGCCGAGCGGCTCGCCGCCGGCGACCACCCGCCCGCCGCCGCCCTCGCGAGGACGGCGCGCGCCGCCCGCGGAAGGCCCTACGCCGACCGCCTGCTGGTGCGCGAGGAGTCGCGCATCCGGGTGATCCCGGCGGCCAGGCTGGACTACGCCGAGGCGCAGGACGACTACGTGCTCCTCAAGGCCGATGGCGCCAAGCACCGCAAGCAGCAGACCTTGGCCGAGCTCGAGGCCGAGCTCGATCCGGCCCGCTTCATCCGCATCCACCGCTCCTACCTCCTCAACCTCGACCGCCTGGAGCGCCTGGAGCTCTACGCCAAGGACAGCCGCGTCGCCATCCTCGCCGACGGCACGAGGCTGCCGGTCTCGCGGGCCGGGTACGCGAGGCTGCGGGAGCTGCTGTAAGAGGGGAATCGAGCGGGCGAGCCTTCGTCTGCCGGCTTTCGATCGGGTGTTCGGTGGACGCTCGCTAGCCTTCCGGCGCTCCCTCGATGTCCTGACCGAAGACGATGCCGACACCGTTGACATCGCTCAAGCGAAATTCGCGGATGCCATACGGCTGGTCGGTCGGCTCGTCCGCAACCTCGGCGCCTCGGCCGACGATCTCTCGATAGTAGGAGTTCACGTCCTTCACCCACTGAAACAGGTGGACGCCGCTGGGGACCGTGCCGGCTTTGACGAAGTGAATCGCCGAGTTGTCCCGCCACACGACCGCATAGCCTCGTCGCCGAAGTCCCAGGTAAAGCCCAGGACATCACGATAGAAGGCTGCGGTTCGCTCGACGTCCGGCACGTGGAGCACCGGGGCGCCTTGAATGAATTGTTTTGGACTCGATGATAGTGGGTCGGGCATGAGGCGCTCCTAACGTATTCGGCGTAGGTTCGTAAGGTGCGAACGCCCCCACTTCCACGAGCTTTCGCAGGCGACCAGCCGCGTTCGAGTCACCTAACGACCTTGGCTCTCGACGGCGATGATTGTCCCTTGCCTTGCCTATTCCAGAACCGCCGCCAGGAGGGTTAGGAGTCACTTTCTCATCGCTTCGGCGGTGGAGGCGGTGGAGGCGGCGGCTTCACCTGCTGAACTGGCCGCGGGGTTGAACCACCACCGCGGAAGTTGCTAGGCGGTTTCTCCGGACGGCCCGGCGGCGGAGTCGGCTGCTTTGTCATTTGTCCGAACCTTTCTTGTCGCGAAGCATAGGGGTCATGAACTCTATCATTTCGACTTGTGTGACCGGAACAACTATTGTATCAACACCCTGGAGAGGAGTGGATTTCTCTGGCTCGAGCCACTCGCCGTCAACAACCAGGAAGTGACCTTTCTCCGGCGAGCTGGGCCATTCCTCGGCCCAGCCATAAAGGCGTCGCTCGCCGGTAAGATGCAGAACCACGTAGGAATCATGGCGGGCAAATGCCGAATACCACTCGGATGGAAGAGAGTTCTGTCGGGTGATTCGAAGCCGGCGGAGGATTCTGTGGAGAAGATCGTGATTGGCGCCTGCGGCAAAGAGGGTTCCAACGACTAAAGCCAGAGCGACACCGAAAGCGAGCGTCGACTGGTCGTCCTTCGGGAGCTGGGGCCACGTAAGCCGCACTAGCCAGAGAAGAGCGTTCGTGATTGCAGTTAGTATAAACGCATGGACAAGTCTCTCGAATTGTGGCGGCTTTGGATAGGGCGTCAGTCCGTGAAACACCCAAGCAGCCACGAAACCCGGTAGCAGGAAGAAGAGAAGACGGCCAAGTTCGTTCGTTATCAGGTCCATTCGAAGTTCTCGACGTTCCGAGTGCTGCCCCAACGTCACCTAGGTCGGCGGCGTGCCGCACGTTATGCGATACTCATCTGTTCGACCGTTGGAAGGGACATTTGCCTTTCCGCTCGGGATCGAATCAATCGATACAACCTGCGGCAGCAGGAACTCGCCGCGCCAGCAAAACCAATCGTGCTCTCAGAGACGTCTAACACCGTAATGCGCGTTCTTAGACCGCGTTAGCCCTGTGCCATATCTGCGCTTTGTGAACTTGGCCAGTCCAAAAGGCCAGGTAGGCATCGCCTTGGGTTGACGCCAGTCCGAGTTCCTTGACTAATGCACGGAAGCCCTCGCTCGGCTGGTAGTCAGAACTGCTAATAGCGACAGCGCTCACAAGAAAGCCGGCTTGTTCATAGCTGTCACAGGAAATTCGTCCGAGAAAGTCTCCGAGGATTGCTCGATGGAGGTATGTCCACTCTGGCACGCCGAGCTCCAATGGGGACTGCCTCACATTGAAGAGATTGAAAGAAATGCCACGAACCAGATCAGAGTAGAGGACCAGAGCTCCCTGGCGAGCCGTCTCCCCTAAGCGCTTCTCCAACTCCTTCCGAGCACAGGTATCGCCGTCTGCGTAGTTCCAATGAAGCTTTCGGATCCTTCCTAGTACAGGGTCCATGCGAAACGTTCCAATAGTTGTCGAGCTGCGTCTCTGCCGCAACTCGAATTCAAACGACTGCCGCCCGAGTCTCTGCCACGCCTCTGTTTATCCGCGTGGCCAATGGCTATTTAGGAGGAGCGGATAGAAAGTTAGCGTCATTATATATGATCATTTGAATCAGTTCAGTATAGCCGCAGGAATCAGCAATGTCAATTGCCACAGCAGTCTGTTGCATCAGCGGCCTGGAGACAGGCTGAGCGCTCGGGCGATCGCGTCGTTTTACTCCCTTTTAGGGATTCCGGGAGATAGGCCGCCGCGATGCTCCGAGACGGTCAGGAGGATAGTCGTATGGATGTCGCTGGAGACGTCGAGCACCTATTTACACGCCCCTGAAGAATTGGCCGATCTCTCGTATCAGTGACATGGTCATCGCGGGAGGTTTGGGTCGGGTGCTATCAGTCCTCGATGAAGTTCTTCTCCATCCGCCCGAGATCCACGGCGAAGTTGAACAGAGCTGAGAGCACGTTCCGGGTTCGGGATTGACGACTGCGGCGCTCCCACGGTGGATGATCTCGTCGAGCGGGAGCACCACCTCGGCCCCGCGGGCGGTGCGCGTGCCTCGCGAGCCGCCCTGCCGATGATCGCCGCCCCGCTTCTGAGCGGCCCGCCCATCCCCTAAGCGACCTACTCATCCCCTGAGCATCCCCCGCAGCCCCTGAGCCACCCGCTCAGCGGCTGCGCGGCTCGCACAACCGCTGCGCGAGCCGCGCAACCGCTACGCGGCGCACTCACCCGCTGCGGGCCGACCTTTTCTCTTTTTTCATCGCTTGCGCCCTCGCCAAGCTCGAAATCTTCAGCGCAAGCCCTACTTCTTCAAGACCATCCAGGAAATCTTCGGCGCAAGCCCTCTTTCTTCGAGGCCATCCGGGAAATCTCGGCCGCGAGGCCGCGTTCCCCGGATGTAGAGCGGAAACTCTCGCCGAATCTCGTCTCCTCGGTAAAGTTTCCTAGAAATCTGTGCAGGTTGCTCCGTAGAACGGACCGCTCGGATAGCTGCAGGTGTAGGAAGTCGATTCATCGCAGTAGAAATACGAGTCGAAATAGCCGGTCTCGACGTAGCTCGGCGGCGCATGGCAGTAGGTCGTGACTTCCCAGTAGGTCGTGCGGATGGTCTGCTCTACGAGTTGTAGATTTCGCCGGTCGCGCCGGAGCCATAACAGCCGTCGGGACCGAACGACGTCGAGCCGGCGACGTGCGGCCCGTCGCTGGTGTAGCTGACGCTCACCGGATCGGTGCAGGGCGGCGCTGGGTTGCAGGCTTCGACGCAGAGGTCGTATTGGTCGTCGCAGTCCTGGCAGCTCCGCAGGCCGGGGCAGGTCTCCGGGTAGCAAGCTTCCCGATCCGACTCGCAGGCGTCCTGGCAGCCGCTGTCTGCGCCGGAGATCGAGGTGAGGAAGCGGCCGCCCTTCGGTGCCACCGGGAGCTTGAAGACGGTCAGGGTCGGAGTCGTCGGGAGGGCCTCGAAGTCGGCTTGGCGGATCGCCTGGCTGGCCTCGCGGAGGGTCCTCCAGGAGAGCTGCTGCACGGGGTGACCGTCGGCCAGCACCTCGAAGACGATCGCGCGGGCTCCTTCGGTCGACCAGCGGTCGAGCTGGGCGCGGAGGTCCGGGCGGGCGGCGAAGAGGAGGAGCACGCCCCCCGCCGCCTGCCCTGGCGCGACCGCCGTGGTCTCCTTGAGGAAGTCGCTGCCGTCGACGCGGACGACGAGGTCGATTCGGCGGGCGTCCTGGATGGCGCGGTCGGTGCCCAGCCTATAGAGGAGCGCGGGGCTCGCGGCCTGGTGGGCGGCGGCCGCCGGGTGGCGGCCGGCGCCGGGCGGGGCGAGCCAGCTCGGTTGGGCTCGACCGGCGAGCGAGGCGGTGAGGAGCAGCGCGGCGAAGAGGGCGGACGTTTTCATGACGGTCTCCTTCGAGCGACGGACGTGGAACCGCGAAGGTGAACAACTACTGAAGATGTGCCGGCAGGCCGCCGCGGTGAGCTTTTCCGGGCGCACCTGGCCTCACATCCACCCGCCGGATCGGCTCCCACTTCCGCTACTCTCCGCCGGGTGACCGTCCAGCACTTGGTGACCGGCAGAGTGCGGCTTCTCCTTGTCGGGGGCGGCCATGCCCATCTCGAGGTCATGCGGCGGCTGGCTGGCGATCCGCCGGGGGTGGAGCTGACGGTGGTGTCGCTCGAGGCGCGGCAGCACTACACGGGGATGGTCCCCGGCTACCTGCAGGGCACCTATTCGGAGGATGAGATCTCGGTCGACCTGGCGCGCCTCGCGGCGCGCTCGGGCGGCCGCTTCGTCGCCGGCCGGGCGGTGGCGGTCGATCCGCGGGAGCGGCGGGTCGCCCTCGCCGGGGGCGGCGAGCTGGGCTACGAGCTGGTCTCCTTCGCCGTCGGCTCGCTGCCGGCCGGCGCCGGCGAGCCGGCCATCGCGGCGCACGCGGCGGGCGTCAAGCCGCTGACGCGGGTGACCGACCTCCGCGCGCGGCTGCTCGAGCTCGCCGGCCGCACCGAGGCGGGAGAGCGCGCCGCCGTCGCCGTGGTGGGCGGCGGGGCGGCCGGGGTCGAGGTGGCCTTCGCCGCCGCCCGCCTCCTCGACGACGCGAGGGTCGAGCGCCAGGTGACGATCCTGGACGGCGGCGCGGAGATCCTCGCCGGCTCCTCGGCGCGCTTCCGCGCCCGCGCCCTCGAGGTGCTCGCCGGCCGCGGCATCGCCGTCCGCACCGGGGTGAAGGCGCTCGCCGTCCAGGCCGACGCGGTCGACCTCGACGACGGCTCGCGGCTGCCGTCCGACCTAACCGTCTGGCTCACCGGCGCCGTCGCCCAGCCGCTCTTCCAGGGCTCCGGCCTCGCCGTCGACGAGCGCGGCTTCCTCCTCCTCGACGATTCGCTCCGCGCCGTCGGCGATCCGCGCATCTTCGCCGCCGGCGACTGCGGCACCCTCGCCAGCCATCCCGCGACGCCGAAGGCAGGGGTCTACGCGGTGCGCGAGGGGCCCGTCCTCTGGGGGAGCCTGCTCGCCACCCTCGGCCGCACGCCGCCGCCCCGCTACCGGCCGCAGCACGGCTTTCTTTCCCTCCTCAATACCGCCGACGGCCGCGCCCTTCTCTCCTATAAAGGATGGACCGCCCACGCGCGCTGGGCCTGGCGGCTCAAGGACGGCATCGACCGCCGCTTCATGGCCCGCTACCGGTGAGCACGCACGGCACCGCCCCGCCGGCCGTCCATCCGGCCGGCCGACCGGTCCGTAGAAGGGCTGGGATGCGCGCCGGAGGTTCTCAGAGGCTGTGTTGTTGCGGGCGCCAAAGGTTTCGGCGTCTCATCCCGCGAAATGGTTCGCTTGTCATCCTGAGCGCCTGTAAATTTTCTGCGGCGCGCCAGAAGTTTGCGGCGGTCTCATCCCGCGAAGCGGTTCAAATTGTCATCCTGAGCGGAGCGAAGGATCTGGGGGAGGGAACGCTCCAAATAATTGACAGCGTTTGGCTTAGAGATTCCCCCGCCCGGATCCTTCGCTTCGCTCAGGATGACAATTTAAGAGAGTATCGATGAGCTGGCCGTGGCGACTGCCGGGCCGGCCGAGTCCGGCCCTCGCTCTCCTCGCCCTGGCCGGCCTGCTCGCGGGGTCCGCCGCGACGGCGCATGAGATGGGCACTCTCCAGATGACGACGACGTTCCGTCGCGATGGCATCTACCGGGTGGACGTGGCGATCGACGAGGAGCGCGTCTCCGGCTTTCCCGCCACCGGCCCGCCGGGCGAGACGCGCTACGGCCGGATCGCCGGCTTCGCGGCCGCCGTCCCCGCCGCCGACCGGGGCCGCCTCGGCCCCTTCTTTCAGCTCCTCGCCGAGAAGACGACGCTCGCCTTCGACGGCCGCCCCTCGCCGCCAGCGAGTCTCGCCCTCGACCGGCCGCCGGCGCCGCCCGACGATCCCTTCGCGCCGCTGCCGAAGCTGACCCTCCATCTCACCGGCCCGATCCCGCCGGGCGCCCGCACGGCGACCTGGGCGATCGACCTCGTGCTCGGCTCGTTTCCCATCGGCTTCCTCAACGAGGGGGACGCGGCGCCGTCGCGGCAGTGGCTGGAGGGCCAGAGCACCAGCCGCCCCTTCACCCTCGCCGCGGCGGTGGTGCCGCCGTCCCGCTGGCAGGTGGCGCTCCGCGCCGCGCGGCTCGGCTTCCGCCGCATCCTCCCCGCGGGGACGGCGCCGATCCTCCTCGTCGTCGGCATCGCGCTCCTCGCGCTCCGCCTCCGGCGGCTCCTCGTCCAGCTCGCCGCCTTCGCCGGCGGCCAGTCGGTCGTCCTGGCGCTCGCCGCCTGCGGCCTCGCCATGCCGGGGCCGCGCTGGGCCGGCCCGGCGGCCGGCCTCGCCGTCGTCTGCCTGGCGATCGCCAACCTCCGCGGCCGCGAGCTCGCGCCGTGGCGGCTGGCTCTCGTCGCCGCCTGCGGCCTCGCCGCCGGGATCGAGCTGGTGCCGGCGCTCGCGGAGATGGTCGGGGTCGGTGGCCTCGGAGCGGCCGGCTCGCATCTCGCAGCGGCCGCCGGGCTCGGCGCCGGCGCCGGGGCGGCAGAGCTCGCGGTCGCCGTCGCCGCCCTCGTCCTCCTCGGCGGCGCCGCCTCCCGGCGGGAGCCCTGGTACCGCGCGCGAGTGGTCGTCCCCGCCTCGCTGGTGCTCGCCGCGGTCGGCCTCTACGGAGCCCTCCAAGGGCTGTTCGGATAGCCGCGGTATCGGCTGACCTCTGGGCCCCTGTGCGGACCGCCGTCCAGGCGGCTCTATAGGGCGGCGGCGGTTCCCGCAGCGATTGACAATCCGCCTTTCCTTGCTATGATCTGGAATCAGGACCAGATAGGTCCTGTTTCCACCCGGAGGAGCGAGCAAGACATGATCCGGATCACCCGCCAGACGGACTACGGCATCGTCCTCATGACCCATATGGCCGGCGACCCGGCGCGCTGGTGGGCCGCTCCCGAGCTGGCCGACGAGGTGCGGCTGCCCCTCCCGACGGTGAGCAAGATCTTGAAGCTGCTGACCCGCGAGGGGCTGCTCGCGTCGCACCGCGGCATCAAGGGCGGTTACACCCTCGGCCGCAGCCCGGAGGAGATCTCGATGGCCGAGATCATCGCCTGCCTCGAGGGGCCGATCGCCATCACCGAGTGCATCGACGACACCACCGGCTGCGTCCACGAGCCGCTCTGCCGGGTGCGCGGCAACTGGCAGCGCATCAACGAGGCGATCCGCACCGCGCTCGGCGGCATCTCGCTCGCCGAGATGAACCACCCGCTCGCCTCGCGGCTGGTCACCCTGGGTGGCCGGCGGCCGGCGGCCCTCGCAGCGCCGGCACCGGCGCCGTAGCGCCGCCAACCGAGCCGGCCAACACGAGACGAACGCTCGCCCGCGGACCCGCGCGGGCTTCGAGAACTCGACACCGACGAGACAGATTCGAGGCGACCATGCAGACCGCGACCAACACCATCGAAGAGTTCGCCCAGCAGGACTACAAGTTCGGCTTTATCACCGACGTCGAGCAGGAGAGCCTGCCGCCCGGCCTCTCCGAGGACGTCGTCCGCCTGATCTCGGCGAAGAAGGGCGAGCCGGAGTGGCTGCTCGACTGGCGGCTCAAGGCCTACCGCCACTGGCTGACCCTGACGGAGCCGACCTGGGCCAACATCCACTACCCGAAGATCGACTATCAGTCGATCATCTATTACGCCTCGCCGAAGAAGAAGGCCGGCCCCAAGAGCCTCGACGAGGTCGATCCGGAGATCCTGAAGACCTACGAGAAGCTCGGCATCCCGCTCCGCGAGCGCGAGATGCTCCTCGGCATCACCAACGTCGCCGTCGACGCCGTCTTCGACAGCGTCTCGGTCGCCACCACCTTCAAGGGCAAGCTCGCCGAGATGGGGATCATCTTCTGCGTCCTTCTCGGAGGCGGTGCAGGACCACCCCGACCTCGTCCGCCAGTACCTCGGCTCGGTCGTCCCCTACAGCGACAACTTCTTCGCCACCTTGAACTCGGCGGTCTTCTCCGACGGCTCGTTCGTCTACATCCCCAAGGGTGTGCGCTGCCCGATGGAGCTGTCGACCTACTTCCGCATCAACGCCCAGAACACCGGCCAGTTCGAGCGCACGCTGATCGTCGCCGACGACGGCGCCTACGTCTGCTACCTCGAGGGTTGCACGGCGCCGAAGCGCGACGAGAACCAGCTGCACGCCGCGGTCGTCGAGCTGGTGGCGCTCGAGGACGCGCAGATCAAGTACTCGACGGTGCAGAACTGGTACCCCGGCGACGCCAACGGCAAGGGCGGCATCTACAACTTCGTCACCAAGCGCGGCAAGTGCGACGGCGACCGCGCCAAGATCTCCTGGACGCAGGTGGAGACCGGCTCGGCGATCACCTGGAAGTACCCCAGCGTGCATCTTGAAGGGCGACGACTCGATCGGCGAGTTCTACTCGGTCGCCCTCACCAAGGACTACCAGCAGGCCGACACCGGCACCAAGATGATCCACATCGGCAAGAACACGCGCTCGACGATCGTCTCCAAGGGGATCTCCGCCGGCCACGGCCAGAACACCTACCGCGGCGCCGTGCGGATCCTCAAGGGGGCCGACAACGCGCGCAACTACTCGCAGTGCGACTCGATGCTGATCGGCGAGGAGTGCGGCGCCCACACCTTCCCCTACATCGACGTGCAGAACCCCACTCGCGCGCATGGAGCACGAGGCGACCACGTCGAAGATCGGCGAGGACCAGATCTTCTACTGCAACCAGCGCGGCATCTCCACCGAGGATGCCGTGTCGATGATCGTCAACGGCTTCTGCAAGCAGGTCTTCAAGGAGCTGCCCATGGAGTTCGCGGTCGAGGCGCAGAAGCTCCTCGCCGTGAGCCTCGAAGGGAGCGTCGGCTAGTCGACGCCATCCCCGATGCCAACGTCGGTTGTGGTTCAGCTTGGTCCCGAGGACGGCCGCCTGGAAGGGGGATGGGAGGGCGGTCCCGAGGGTGGCCGCCCGCAGCGGACCAAGCTGAACCACGATCCTGAGAGCGCCACCGGGGCGGCCATCTGGAGCCCCGTTACCGAGTCTGTCGAGAGAATGAGGGAACGATGCTAGAGATCAAAAATCTGCACGCCAAGGTCGAGGGGCGGGAGATCCTCAAGGGGATCGATCTCTCCGTTCAGGCCGGCGAGGTGCACGCCGTCATGGGCCCGAACGGTTCGGGCAAGAGCACGCTGGCGCAGAGTGCTCGCCGGCCTCCGAGCTACGAGGTCACCGCAGGCGAGATCCTCTTCAACGGCAAGGACCTGCTGGAGATGGAGCCCGAGGAGCGCGCCCGCGAGGGCGTCTTCCTGGCCTTCCAGTACCCGGTGGAGATCCCCGGCGTCAGCAACACCTACTTCCTCAAGGCGGCGCTCAACGCCGTGCGCAAGCACCGCGGCGTGCCGGAGCTCGACGCCATCGAGTTCCTCGGCCTGGTGCGCCAGAAGATGAAGCTGGTGCAGATGGAGGAGTCGCTGCTCAACCGGCCGGTCAACGAGGGCTTCTCCGGCGGCGAGAAGAAGCGGAACGAGATCTTCCAGATGGCGGTCCTGGAGCCGACGCTCGCGGTCCTCGACGAGACCGACTCCGGCCTCGACATCGACGCTCTGCGCATCGTCGCCGACGGGGTGAACGCCCTGCGCCAGAAGGACCGCGCCTTCCTCGTCATCACCCACTACCAGCGGCTGCTCAACTACATCGTGCCGGACTTCGTGCACGTCCTCGTCGACGGCCGCATCGTGCGGTCCGGCGGCAAGGAGCTGGCGCTCGAGCTGGAGGCCAAGGGCTACGCCTGGCTCGAGGACGAGGCGCGCGCCGGGGCTCTCGCCGCGAGCCCGGCGGGCGTCTCCGCGTGAGCGAGACGGCGATGACATCGACCGCCAGCCCCGAGATCGCCACGCCGGCCGCCGTTCCTGTCGGGCCGCAGACAGCCGCCGCCGATCCCCAGCCCGTCGCCCCCTGGATCGTCGAGCTCGACCGCCGCCGGCGCGAGCGGCAGGGCACCGAGCCGGCGTTCGTCGCCGCCCTCCGGCAGAGCGCCATGACGCGCTTCGCGGCGCTCGGCTTCCCCACCCAGAAGCAGGAGGCGTGGCGGGCGACCAACGTCAAGCCGATCGCCCAGGGCTCGTTCGCCGAGGCCGCGCCGCTCACCCCCGAGGCGACCGGCGCCGCGGAGTCGGCACTCGCCCCGTACCTCTTCGCGGCCGCGGCGACGCTGGTCTTCGTCGACGGGCGCTTCGCGCCGCACCTGTCCCACACCGGGAGCGGCGGCGACCTCGGCGAGGGCGTCGTCGTCAGCAGCCTCGCCGAGGCGCTCGCCCACCATCCCGAGAAGGTCGAGGCCCACCTCGGCCGCCACGCCTCCTACGAACAGGCGAGCTTCGTGGCGCTCAACACGGCGCTCTTCGCCGACGGCGCCTTCGTCTGGCTACCGCGCGGCGCGGTGCTCCCCGGCCCGCTCCACCTGGTCTTCGATACCGGCGCCGGCGAGCCGGCCGGTAGCCGTCGGCGGTTTCGCTGCCGCGGAACCTCTTGGTGATCGGCGAGCAGGCGCAGGCGACGATCGTCGAGAGCTACCTCGACCTCGCGGCGGAGGGCGCCGAGCCGCTCTACTTCAGCTGCGGCGTCACCGAGCTGGTCGCCGGCCCCGGCGCCGTCGTCGACCACTACAAGGTGCAGCGCGAGAGCCGCGAGGCCTTCCACGTGGCGACCTTCGAGCTGGTCCAGGCCGCTCGTCGAACGTCTCCTCGCACTCGCTCTCGCTCGGCGGCGGCCTGGTGCGCAACGACGTCAACGCCCTCCTCGACGGCGCCGGCAGCGAGACGATCCTGAACGGCCTCTACATGATCGGCGGCCGCCAGTCGTCGACAACCACATGCGGGTCGACCACGCCAAGCCGCACTGCGCCAGCCACGAGCTCTACAAGGGCGTCCTCGACGGCCAGGCGCGCGGCGTCTTCAACGGCAAGATCTACGTCGGCACGGACGCCCAGAAGACCGACGCCAAGCAGACGAACAAGAACCTGCTGCTGTCGCCGACGCCGTCGTCAACACCAAGCCGCAGCTCGAGATCTTCGCCGACGACGTGAAGTGCACCCACGGCTCGACGGTCGGCCAGCTCGACGACGAGCCGATCTTCTACCTGCGCTCGCGCGGCATCGGCGAGGACGCGGCGCGGAGCCTGCTGACCTACGCCTTCGCGAACGACATCGTCGGCCGCATCAAGGTCGCGCCGTGCGCCGCGAGCTCGAGGTACC
Source organism: uncultured Acidobacteriota bacterium (assembly GCA_963755825.1). Lineage (GTDB taxonomy): Bacteria > Acidobacteriota > Thermoanaerobaculia > Multivoradales > UBA5704 > DATBQN01. Next base: position 2,342,158 of record CAVWLA010000003.1, read on the forward strand.
TCGTACCCGCCTCCCCAGGGCGACGTCGTGCGCCAGTCGGTGTACGGATCAGAGGACGGCGGCGGATGGCGACAGGACGCAGACGAGCAGGATCGAACTCCGGCGGCATCGCGGCATCGAAGGATCCGCAGCCGAGCGCCCGCAAGCCGTGCCGGGCTTCGACCTGGCGCGGGTCCGCAGCGACTTCCCGATCCTCGCCCAGCGCGTCCACGGCAAGCCGCTGGTCTACCTCGACAACGCCGCCACGGCGCAGAAGCCGCGGGCGGTCATCGACGCCGTCGCCGACGTTCTACGACGCACGACAACGCCAACGTCCACCGCGGCGTGCACACGCTGTCGCAGGAGGCGACCGAGCGCGTACGAGGAGGCGCGCGCGCAAGGTGCAGCGCTTCCTCAACGCCGCCGATCCCGGCGAGATCGTCTTCATCCGCGGCACCACCGAGGCGATCAACCTCGTCGCCCAGAGCTTCGGCCGCCTGCGCGTCGGCGCCGGCGACGAGGTGCTCGTCACCGCGCTGGAGCACCACTCGAACATCGTCCCCTGGCAGATGCTCTGCGCCGAGCAGGCGGCGCCCGGCTGCAGCGTCGTCGCCGATCGACGACCGCGGCGAGATGCTCGACTCGACGAGTTCGAGCGCTGCTCACCCCGCGCACGACGCATCGTGGCGGTGGCCCACGTCTCCAACGCGCTCGGCACCGTCAACCCGGTCAAGCGAGATCGTCGGCATGGCCCACGCCCGCGGCGCCGCCGGTGCTCGTCGACGGCGCCCAGGCGGTGCCGCACCTGCGCGTCGACGTGCGCGACCTCGACTGCGACTTCTACGCCTTCTCCGGCCACAAGCTGTACGGCCCGACCGGCATCGGCGTCCTCTACGGCAAGGCCGAGCTCCTCGACGCGATGCCGCCGTACCAGGGCGGCGGCGACATGATCCGCTCGGTCACGCTTCGAGAAGACGACCTACGCGCACGCCTGCCGTACAAGTTCGAGGCCGGCACGCCGGACATCGCCGGCGGCGATCGGCCTCGGCGCGGCGATCGACTACGTCGACGCGGTCGGCCTCGACGCCGATCGCCGCCTACGAGCGCGAACTGCTGGCGCACGGCGACGGCGCAGCTCGCCGCCATCCCCGGCGTGCGCCTGATCGGCACGGCGCCGCGACAAGGCGGCAGTGCTGTCGTTCGTCGTCGACGGCGTCCATCCGCACGACGTCGGCACCATCCTCGACCGCGACGGCATCGCGATCCGCACCGGCCACCACTGCGCCAGCCGGTCATGGAGCGCTTCGGCGTGCCGGCGACGGCGCGCGCCTCCTTCGCCTTCTACAACACGCTCGACGAGGTCGGCGCGCTCGCCGCCGGCGTGGCGCGTGTGCGCGAGATGTTCTGCGCCTGATGGCGCCTGCGGCCGGAGTGACAGGAACTTGAAGGATCTGAAGGACTCAGCGATGGATCACGAGCTCTACCAACAGGTCATCCTCGACCACAACAAGACGCCGCGCAACTTCGGGCCGCTCGCCGCCGCCAACCGCAGCGCCGAGGGCAACAACCCGCTCTGCGGCGACCGCGTGACGGTCTATCTGCAGCTCGCCGGCGACCGCATCGAGAACGTCTCCTTCGAGGGCGCCGGCTGCGCTATCTCGACCGCCTCCGCTTCGCTGATGACCGAGGCGCTGCGCGGCAAGACGGTCGCCGAGGCGCGCTGGCTGTTCGACGGCTTCCACCGCATGCTGACCGAGGGACCGGCGGCACCGGGTTCGGAGCCGGGCGCCGGGCCCGAGATCGGCGCCGACGCCGAGCTCGACAAGCTCGCGGTCTTCTCGGGAGTGCGCGCCTACCCGATGCGCGTCAAGTGCGCGACGCTCGCCTGGCACACCCTCAAGTCCGCCCTCGACAGCCCGGCGCTCGACCCCACGAAGCAGCCTAATGCCAGCGCTGATCCGAACGCCGCCGCCGCCACGCCCGCGGGCGATCCCCCGCGCCCTCCCCAGGAGTAACCCCCATGGCCGAGCCGAGCGCCGACGTCCACAGCGTCTCGAACCCCCCGCAGGCCGCGAGCACGTCGAACGCGCCGAGCACCGCGAGCGCGCCCGTCGAGAGCCTGCCGGTGGTCGCCGTCCCGACTGCGGCTTCCGCGACGATCCCCGCCGCCGCTGCTGCCGCCATTCCCGCCACCGCTTCCGCTTCCGCCGCCGACTCCACGCCGGCCGGCGGCGAGCCGGGGCCGTTGCCCTCGGCGGCGACGCCCGCCGGTCACGACGCCATCGAAGAGGGGATCGTCGAGGTGCTGAAGACGGTCTTCGACCCCGAGATCCCGGTCAACATCTATGAGATGGGCCTCATCTACGACATCGCCATCGAGCCCACCGGCGAGGTGGAGATCAAGATGACCCTGACCTCCCCCGGCTGCCCGGTCGCCGGCTCGCTGCCCGGCGAGGTGCAGACCAAGGTCGAGCGAGTCCCCGGCGTCACCGCCGCCAAGATCGACCTCGTCTGGGAGCCCGCCTGGGACATGGCCCGCATGTCCGAAGCGGCGAAGCTGCAGCTCGGGATCTACTAGCGGCGATTCGCGTGTTCGAACCGCCGAGGCGGCGCCCGCTGATCGGGGCGCCGCCGGATCGTCGGGCGGAATCAGTAGACGCGGAGACCGCTGATGCTCGGATGGACCGTCGTCGAGCTGCGCACGAGGTGGACCACGACGTAATAGTTGTAGTTGGTGAAGTCGAACACGTACCCGGGCGTCGTCGTCCCGGTGATGACCGTCGTGCCGGCGACGGGCCCCGCGGTGGCGGTAATCAGGCCCGTGACGGCCCCGGTCGTCCGCGACGACGCGTTGAGGTTGGCGTAGAGACCGTTGTTCGTGTTGTCGTTGCTGCCGACCAGCTCGATGGTGGTCCAGCCCGGGAAGGCGGTCGCGTCGCTCGTCACGTTGTTGACGATCTGGATGTCTCCCGTCAGAGTGCTCGAGCTCGAATAGGTCACCTTCGAAGCGGTGGAGGTGATCTGCGCCGCGGCGCCCGCGGAGGCCGGGAGGATCGTGCCGGTCGAGGCGATGGAGGTCCAGATCTCGGCGGCGCTGGCGGCGGAAACGAGGAGGAACGTTCCGAGGAGAAAGGCGAAGAAGCTCTTCATGATGGGTCTCCTACAGCGAGGATGGCAGTAGCGCCACGGCCATAAAATAGAGCTTTCCAATTTACGGAGCAACCAGGCTACAGATTCCGCTTTTCCGCGCCGAGACGTTCCCTCACGACCTCGCCGGCGTCTCTTTGCACTGGTAGCAGCTGCAGGTCTGGTCGACCGTGCCGTCAGGGTTGCGTACGGCACGAGGACGATCCAGTCGCTCGGCTCTGCGCCGCGCGCGGCTCCAATCCCCGCCGGACCAATCACTTAGCGAAACGTCAATAGAAGACTTCCTGGTCCCGATTCGCCAAGAAATGGTCCTTCATTCCGTAGAAGAGTGATAAAGTTGTCTGATTGACGATGTCGATTCGCGGTGGAGTGAAGCGCTCCGCCACATCGCTCCTCGCACCGACCCCATCCCGCGATCGCATGGAACCCGTCACCGCGCACGAGGACCTCCCCGCAGGGCCGGCGACGATCGAGGAGCTGCTCGAGGAGCTGCGGCCGAAGATCCGCCGCCTCTTCGCCAACTACCGCGTTCCCCACACCGACGCCGAGGACCTCCTGCAGGAGGCCCTCCTCGCCACCTTCCTCAACTGGGGCGAGATCCGCAGCAAGCAGGGCTGGCTCCTCGTCACCCTGCGCCACAAGTGCTCGGTCTACTGGCGCGAGAAGCGCTACGGCCGGGTGCAGGCGGTCGATCCGCCGACGCTCGATCTGCTGGCGACGCCGCTGCCGCCGCCGCAGGAGCGCGCCGAGATGCACTGGGATCTCGACCGCGCCATCGGCGGCCTCGAGGCGCGCCACCGCATGCTGCTGCGGCTGCGCTACGCCTTCGGGTTCTCCACCTACGAGGTCGCCGACCGCCTGGGCTACAACGTCACCAGCGTGCGCAAGCTCTCCTGCCGCTCCGTCGACCGCCTGCAGAAGACGATCGAGGGCAAGCGCAAGCTGCGCATCCGCAAGAAGCCCAGCCAGCCGTAATTCCTCTTGAGATAGCCGCCGGGCGCTGCCGGCCCCCGCCCTCCGGGTGGACCGCCCTCCGGTTGAACCGGAGGCCGCCGGTGGACCGGAATCTGCATAAGGATTGGAAGAGCGGGATGGCCCATCCGCCGGCTGGCGCCGGCCGCCGGCCCCCCCATGGAGCGAGATCCCATGAGCCAGCCGATCAACCCCACCCCCGTGGTGCGCGCCATCGACGACCGTCCCGAGCGCGGCGAGCGGGGGGAATCCGCGCGCGAGCGGACCGACATCCGCCTGCCGCGGCCGCTGCCGGAGCCGCCGCCGGGGGGGATGGAGGCGATGGGCCTGCTCGCCGGCGGCATCGCCCACGTCTTCAACAACCTGCTGACCGCGATCGGCTTCGAGACCGAGCTGGCGCTGGCGCACCTGGCGGCGGACGACGCGGCGCGCAAGCACCTGCGCGAGATCGAGCGGGTGGGGGAGCGCGGGGCGGCGCTCGCCCGCCAGCTCCTCGCCTTCAGCGGCAGCCAGGTGCTGACGCCGCGGCCGCTGCAGCTCAACGATCTGCTGGCCGAGATGCAGGAGGAGCTCCGCCGTGTGCTCGGCGAGGGGATCACGCTCGCCTATGACCTCGCCGCCGACCTCGCCTGGATCGAGGCCGACCGCGAGCAGCTGCAGCAGGTGATCTTGAACCTGGTGAGCAACGCCCGCGACGCCATGCCGGACGGCGGCCGGGTGACCCTGCGGACGGCCAACCTCGACCTCTCGGCACGCGATCTGGCGCGGCCGGCGCGGCCGCTGCCGGCGGCCGGCCTGGGCACCCCCGGCCCCCACGTCCTGCTCTCGGTCTCCGACAGCGGCCCCGGCATGGGAGAGGAGGTGCGGCGGCGGGTCTTCGAGCCCTTCTTCTCGACCAAGGGCGGCGCCGAGCCGGCGGGGCTGGGGCTCTCGATGGTCTACGGCATCGTGCTGCAGAGCGGCGGCCAGGTCGAGGTCGAGAGCGCTCCCGCCGAGGGCTCGACCTTCTTCGTCTACCTGCCGGCGATGGCGGCTGCCCCGGGCGCCGAGCGCGGCGGCCCGCGCGGCGAGGAGAACTGGGAGACCATCCTCCTCGTCGAGGACGAGGAGAACATCCGCCGGCCACAGGCCGAGATCCTCGCCTCGCACGGCTACCGCGTCCTCGAGGCCGCCGACGGCGCGCAGGCGATCGCCATCTGCCAGCGCCACGTCGGGCCGATCCATCTCATGGTGACCGACGTGCTCATGGCCGGGATGGACGGCGTCGAGCTCGCCGAGCGTGTCGCCTTCCTGCGGCCCGAGATGAAGGTGCTCTTCGCTACCGGCTATCCGATGAGCCTGGGCGCCCCCGGCGGCCGGCTGGCGGCCGAGGCGCCGCTGCTCAAGAAGCCGTTCACCGGCCGCGCCCTGGCGAACAAGGTGCGCGAGGTCCTGGAGAGCGAGGGATAGGCGCGCCGCGTGCCGATCGCCGGCAGCTAGGTGATATGCCCGCCGATCTGCAACAATCCACCGCGGCGCGAGCGATCTCGTCGCCGAGCCGAATTCGTTCCGAGCCGGCAGCGCCGAACCCTTCCAGAGCGAGGATCCCATCGATGAAATCCCGCTCGCGCCGCGCCGAGAGCCTCCGCGCCGCGGCCTTGGTCGCGCTCCTCGCCGGCCTCGCCCTCCCCGCCGCCCTGCGCGCCGCCGAGCCGGCCAACGAGGACTTCCACTACCGCTGGGCGCTGCGCAACCTCTTCGGCGCCATCGCCGGCCTCTTCCTGCCCAACCACGGCCTCGGCGAGCTGACCTTCCGCACCGACGCCAACGGGCATTTGAAGAGCGAGCTGGTGATCACCTCGCCCGAGGCCGGCGGCGACTACTGGCGCTACGGCGCCGAGATCGACGCCGCGCGCCTGCAGCCGATCCGCGCCTGGAGCAGCTACACCTGGCGCGGGCGCTCCAAGTCGGAGAGCCAGGAGATCACCCAGCAGGGGGTGATCGACATCGTCTCGGCCATCTACTCCATCCGCAACGATCCGCCCGACAAGCCGCGGCGGCTGGAGATCTGGTCGGACGACAAGGTCTACCCGGTGACCATCATCCCGCGCGGCAACGAGCGGCGGACGCTGCCGGCGGGCGCCGTCGACACCCGCCACTTCGCCATCCGCGGCATCGACAGCGGCGAAGGCCACTCGTGGAAGGGCAAGGTCGACCTCTGGCTGGCGACCGATGCGGCGGCGACGCCGGTGGTCATCCAGATCTCGCGCTCGCTCGCCGACGTGCGGCTGGAGCTGACCACGCTGCCCAAACCGCCGCCGGCAGCCGCCGCCGTCGCGCCGGCGGCATCCCGTCCCGGCCACCGCTGAGCCGCGACGCTTCGACGCCGTGATGATCACGCGTCGTGCCATCTTTCGAGAGGAGAGAAGCATGAAGATCGCACCCACGCTGTCGCTCGTCGCCATCGCCGCCGCGGCACTCGCCGCGCTCGCCGCCGGTCCGCAGCCCGCCGCTCAGGCGGCTCCCGCCATGGCGATGGGCGGCTCCGCCACCGCCACCCTGCAGTCGCCCGACCCCAAGGTGAGCGGCACCGTCACCTTCACGCAATCCGGTGGCATCGTTCGCGTCGTCGCCGACGTCGCCGGCGCCAAGCCCGGCGAGCACGGCTTCCACCTGCACGAGAAGGGCGTCTGCACGCCGCCCGACTTCAAGTCGGCCGGCGGCCACTGGAACCCGGGCCATGCCATGCACGGCTGCATGCCGGCGTCGCCGCGCCATGCCGGCGACATGGGCAACATCACTGTGGGGAGCGACGGCAGGGGGCATCTCGAGGTCGACCTGACCGGCGTGCCGCTCGAAGGCCCCGACGCCATCGTCGGCAAGGCCGTCGTGCTCCATGGCGGCACCGACGACTGCAAGACGCAGCCGACCGGCAACGCCGGCGACCGCCTCGCCTGCGGCGTCGTCGTCGCCTCGCCCGCCATGGCTCACTGATCGCTCTCTCGCTTTCGCTGCGCGAAGGCGCCGGTCCGCGCGAGCGGCCGGCGCTTTTGCGTCTTCAGACCTCGCCACGCCCTCAGCCGTTCATCCGCCGGACGCCGCGGTTCCGTAGTGCACGGTGAGACGGGCCTCCAAAGAGTCCGCAACTCGCTGGATGGAAATGCTTCAGCGGACCACGGAACGCTTCTTGCTCTGTCATGGGATGCCGAATCGTTCGGAATCCAAAGAACACTTGGTCTGAGGAAAGGGAGATGCGTATGAAGAATGGTCGTGTAGCCGTAGGGCTGCTCCTGGGCGCCGCCACATTGTTGGCGGTGGCCGCTCCGGTCCTGGCGTCGAGCCATCGCGAGGCGCCGGCGATCGCCGGCACGCCGAAGGTGGACGGCTCCGATTTCTACATGTTCAACAGCTATGAGCCGGGCCGCGGCGGCTACGTCACGTTCATCGCCAACTACCTGCCGCTGCAGGACGCCTACGGTGGACCGAACTACTTCGCCCTCGATCCGGACGCGGTCTATCGCATCCACGTCGACCAGAACGGCGACGGCGTCGAGGACATCACCTTCCAGTTCAAGGTGGTGCAACAGTTCAACGACATCGCGCTGCCGGTGGGCGGCAAGAACGTCGCCGTGCCGCTGATCAACGTCGGCCAGATCACCGACAACCACTCGGCGACTCTCAACCGCGCCGAGACCTACCAGCTCACCATCATCCGCGGCGCGGTCGACGGCAAGGGCGAGTACGCCGGCCAGTTCGTCAAGAATGCCGTCACCGGCAGCACCCGCTTCGGCAAGCCGGTCGACAACATCGGCGAGAAGACCTTCCCCGACTACCACACCTACGCCCGCCAGTTCATGTACCCGATCACCATCCCGGGCTGCGGCAACGCGCAGGGCCGCGTCTTCGTCGGCCAGCGCCATGACGGCTTCGCGGTCAACCTCGGCGAGATCTTCGACCTCGTCAACCTCTCCAACCCGCTCGGCCCCCGCGACTCGCAGCCCAACACGCTCGCCGATAAGAACGTCACCACCTTCGCGCTGGAGGTTCCGGCCTCCTGCCTGACCGCCGGCAGCCAGACCGTCATCGGCGGCTGGACGACCGCCTCGGTGCCGCGCGAGCGGCTCCTCCGCGACGCCCCCGGCTATCAGATCGCCGACTCCGGCGGCGACATGGTGCAGGTGTCGCGCCTCGGCGCGCCGCTCGTCAACGAGGTCGTCATCGGCCTCAAGGACAAGAACAAGTTCAACAACAGCACCCCCAACCACGACGCCCAGTTCGCCGACTACGTCACCAACCCGACTCTTCCGGCCATCCTCGAGATCCTCTTCGGCAGCGCCGGCGTCAAGGCGCCCACCAACTTCCCGCGCACCGACCTGGTCGCCGCCTTCCTCACCGGCATCGCCGGCGTCAACCTGCTCGGCGGTCCGGCCGAGGAGCTCCGTCTCAACACCGCGACTCCCGTCGTCCCGGCCGCGTCGCAGAGCAACCTCGGCGCCCTCGGCAACGATCTCGCCGGCTTCCCCAACGGCCGACGTCCCGGTGACGACGTGGTCGACATCGAGCTGCGGGTGGCGATGGGCGTCCTCTGCCACGCCTTCCCCGGCGTCTATTGCAACCCCGCCGACGCGCCCTCGGGCGCGCTGCCCTTCACCGACGGCACGCTCAACGACGTCAGCCAGTTCGACAACGCCTTCCCCTACCTGAAGGACCCGATCCCGGGCTCGCCCAACGGGGCGAACGGCCTCACCGGCGGCAACTAACAGGCGCTCGGGCGGGCGGAGCACGGCGCTCCGCCCGCCTACCGCTTCCGCGACACCTAGCCTAGCGACCCGAGCCACCTGAGACGACACCATGAGCTCCCTCTCCCGCCCCCTCCCCGCCCGCGACCTCGCGTCGCGCCCCGGCGTCGCCGCCGGGCTCGGGATCCGGCTGGAGCTCTGGAGCGTCGTCGGGCTCGCCCTCCTGCTCGGCCTCGGCGCCACCTCGCCGGCCGCGGCACACGATTTCTGGATCGTCCCCTCGAGCTTCCATCCGGCGCCGACGGCGCCGCTCGCCATCCGCCTGCGCGTCGGCGAGGGCCTGCACGGCGACCCGGTGCCGCGCGAGCCGGCGCGCATCGAGCGCTTCGCGATCGTCGGCCCGGGCGCCACGGGCGCCGAGCGGCCGATCCTCGGCCCGCCGGCGGCCGAGCCCGCCGGCTTCGCGACGCTGCCGGCGCCCGGCCTCTATCAGATCGTCTACCGCAGCCATCGCGAGCGGGTCGACCTGCCGGCGGCGAAGTTCGAGGACTATTTGACGCTCGAAGGTCTGCAGTCGATCTCGGCGCTGCGCCGCAGTCGCGGCGAGAGCGCCAAGCCGTCGACCGAGGTCTTCTCGCGCTGCGCCAAGGCGTTGGTCCTCTCCGCATCCGCCGCCGGCGCCGCCGACGCCACCCATCCGACCATGACCGGCTTCGACAAGCCGCTCGGCATCGAGCTCGAGCTCGTCCCCGAGAAGAATCCCTACCAGCTCGCCGCCGGCGCCGAGCTGCCGCTCCGGCTGCTCTATCGCGGCCGGCCGCTCGCCGGCTCGGAGGTCGTCGCCCTCTCGTTCAAGCACGCCTCGAAGACCGCTCCCGACCGCATCGCCGGCCGCACCGACCGCGAGGGCCGGGTGGCCCTGCGCCTGCCGGAAGGCGGCTTCTGGCTGGTCGAAACTGTGCATATGCTGGAGGCCCCGGCGGAAACCGGGGTAAACTGGGAGAGCCTGTGGGCTTCTCTGACGTTCGACCTCCCGACTCGTTGATGCCGGGACGGTCCTCGGGCGCCGGCCGATCGGCCGGCAGCTGGTCCGGAGCGGCACGCGGCTCGATCTCCATGGAACCGAACGGGCACGAGGACAACTACCTCATGGGCCGCGTCGCCGCCGGCGACCGCGAGGCCTTCGCGCGCCTGTTCACCCACCACTCGCCGGTCGTCCTCGGCCTCCTCATCCGCATCCTCGGCCGGCGCAGCGAAGCCGAGGAGGTGCTGCAGGAGGTCTTCCTCCAGGTCTGGCGGCAGGCGGATCGCTTCGAGCCGGGACGCTCCTCGCCGCGCGGCTGGATCCTCGTCCTCGCCCGCTCCCGCGCCCTCGATCAGCTGCGCTCGCGCGAGGCGCGGCAGCGCCGCGAGAACGAGATCTCCGTCGAGAGCGCCGGCCGCGAGGAGCATCCGGTGGGCACCGCCGGCATCGAGGCGAGCGAGCAGCGCCAGAAGGTCAGCTCGGCGCTCGAGCTGCTGCCGCCCGAGCAGCGCCGCTGCATCGAGCTGGCGTTCTTCGAAGGGCTCACCCAGACGCAGATCGCGAGCCGCCTCGAGGCGCCTCTCGGCACGGTGAAATCACGCATCCACCTGGGCATGTCGAAGCTCCGCCAGGTGTTGGGCTCCTGACGATGGCGACCCCACACTCAGCGGCGATCGAGGAGCTCCTCTCGCTCTACGTTCTCGGGGCGCTCGACGGCGACGATCTGCGCGCCGTCGAGGAGCACCTCGCCGGCGGCTGCGCCGACTGCGCGCGCCTGCTGCCCGAGCTGCAGGCCGAGGTCGAGGCTCTCGCCACCGCCCCGCCCGCCGTGGCGCCGTCGGACGGCGCGCTCGCCAGGCTCATGACCCAGCTCGACGACCGCGCGTCCGCGCCGCCGGCACCGTCGATGACGCCTCCGGCGCCGCCGGCCGCCCGCACTCCTCGTACCCATGGCCGCGCCCCCGCCTGGAGCTGGCTCGCCGCCGCCGCGGCGCTCGCCCTCCTCGTCTGGGGCGTCACCCTGCGCAGCTCGCTCTCGGGCGAGATCGACTCGCTCCGCGCCGAGCTCGCCCACGTGCGCGCCGACCGCGACCAGGCCGCGGCGCGCTCGACGGCGCTGGCGAGCGAGCTGGCGAGCGCCGAGGCGACCAGCGAGCGCCTCGCCCAGGCGATGGCGATCATCTCCTCGCCGGCGATGAGGCCGGTCGCCTTGGCCGGCCTGAAGGACGCGCCGGCGGCCAAGGGCCACACCTTCGTCGACCCCGACGGCCAACGGGCGATCTTCGTCGCCGCCAACCTGCGGGCGCTGCCGGCGGACAAGACCTACGAGCTGTGGTACATCGCCGACGGCAAGCCGGTCGCCGCCGGCACCTTCGCCGTCGACGAGAAGGGCTTCGCCACCGTCCCCGTCGCGCGGGTGCCGCCGATCGCCCAGATCCAGGCCTGGGCGGTCACCATCGAGCCCCACGGCGGCGTGCCGCAGCCGACCGGGACGATGGTCCTCAAGGGCTAGCCTTCTCCCCACAGCCTGGTCCTGATCCTCGGGGTCGGCCGCGCGTTCTCTTGTAGACTCGCCGCCGCTCTCGGGCGCCGCCGGCCGTCGCAGACGCTGGCCCCGAGCGCTCGCTCCCCATGCCCTCGGATCTCCTCTCCCGCCTGCGCGAGCGCGCCGCGCTCGTCGACGCCACCATCGTCCTCGCCGAGGGGGAGGACGCGCGGGTGCTGGTCGCCGCCGAGCGGGCGGCGGCGACCGGGCTCTGCCGGCCGCTCCTCGTCGGTCGCCCGGCGATGGTCGAGGCGGCGGCGGACAGCGCCGGTGTCAAGCTCACGGTGCCGGTCTTCGAGCCGGCGACCGACCCCGAGCTGCCGGCGCTCGGCGCCTTCCTCGACGAGCGCCTGCGGGCGCGCGGCTTCAGCACCCGCGACGCCGAGCTCTTCCTCCGCGACCCGCTCTACTACGCCGCCCTGCGGGTGGCGAGCGGCCGCGCCGACGGCGCCGTCATGGGCGCCATGGCGACGACCGCCGACACCCTGCGCGCCGCCCTGCGGGTGGTCGGCCCGCGGCCGGGTCTGAAGACCGTCTCCTCCTGCTTCCTCATGGTCCTCGCCGACGGCCGGGCGCTCATCTATAGCGACTGCGCGGTGGTGCCGGAGCCGCGGCCCGCCGAGCTGGCCGACATCGCCGAGGCGGCGGCGGCCTCCTGCCGAGCCCTCCTCGGCGAGGAGCCGCGGGTGGCGCTCCTCTCCTTCTCGACCAAGGGGAGCGCCCAGCACCCGCGGGTCGACCGGGTGCGCGCGGCGCTCGCCGAGCTCGGCTCGCGCGGCGTCGACTTCGCGGTCGACGGCGAGCTGCAGGTGGACGCCGCGCTGGTCCCCGAGGTGGCGCGTCGCAAGGCGCCCGGCAGCCCGGTCGCCGGCGGCGCCAACGTCCTCGTCTTCCCCGATCTCGACGCCGGCAACATCGGCTACAAGCTGACCGAGCGCCTCGCCGGAGCGCGGGCGGTGGGGCCGATCCTGCAGGGGCTGTTGCGGCCGATCAACGACCTCTCGCGCGGCTGCTCGGCGGACGACATCTTGGACGTCATGGCGCTCACCGCCCTCGCCGGCGCCGGGAGCCGCCGCCCGTGAGGGTGCTCGTCGTCGGCGGCGGCGGGCGCGAGCACGCGCTCTGCTGGAAGCTCAGGCAGAGCCCGCTCGTCTCGCGGCTCTATTGCGCGCCCGGGAACCCGGGGACCGCCGCTCTGGCGACCGCGGTGCCGATCGCCGTCAATACGCGAGACGACGTGCGGCGGCTCGCCGACTTCGCCGCCGCCGAGCGCATCGACCTGACCGTCGTCGGCCCCGAGCTGCCGCTCACCTTGGGCCTCGCCGACGAGCTCGGCCGCCGCGGCCTGCCGGTCTTCGGGCCGAGCGCCGCCGCCGCCGAGCTCGAGGGGAGCAAGGTCTTCGCCAAGGAGCTGATGGCGCGCCACCGCATCCCCACGGCGCCGTTCGCCCTGGCGCGGAGCGCCGGCGAGGCCCGCGAGGCGGCGCGCAGTTTTGGCTCGCCGGGGTTGCCGGTGGTCTTGAAGGCGGACGGCCTCGCCGCCGGCAAGGGGGTCTTCGTCGTCGGCGACGAGGCCGGGCTCGCCGAGGCGATCGCCGCCATCTTCGAGGAGCGGCGCTTCGGCGCCGCCGGCGAGCGCGCCGTCGTCGAGGCCTGCCTCGTCGGCGAGGAGGTCTCCTTCATGGCGCTCTCCGACGGCCGGCGCCTGCTGCCGCTCGCCACCGCCAAGGACTACAAGCGGATCGGCGACGGCGACAGCGGTCCGAACACCGGCGGCATGGGGAGCCACAGCCCGGCCGGCGTCCTCCCCGAGAGCGCCACCGAGACGCTGCTGGCGACCGTCTGCCAGCCGGTGATCGACGGCATGGCGGCCGAGGGGCGGCCGTTCGTCGGCGTCCTCTACGCCGGCCTCATGCTCACCGCCGACGGCCCGCGCGTGCTCGAGTTCAACGCCCGCTTCGGCGATCCCGAGGCGCAGGTGCTCCTGCTGCGCCTGGCGGACGACCTCGCCGCGGTGCTCGCCGCGGGGGCCGCCGGGCGGTTCGACGCCGAGCGCCTGCGCTTTCGCCCGGAGGTCGCCGCGTGTGTCGTTTTGGCCGGCGCGGGATACCCCGGCAAGCCGGTGCAGGGCGAGGCGATCCACGGCCTCGAGCGCGCCTCCGAGGTGCCGGGAGTGCAGGTGTTCCACGCCGGCACGGCGCTCGCCGGCGGCCAGGTGGTGAGCGCCGGCGGCCGCGTCCTCGACGTCTGCGCCACCGGCCCCGACCTCGCCGGCGCGCTCGCCAGCGCCTATAGCGCGGTCGAGCGGATCGACTGGCCGTCGAAGGTCTTCCGGCGCGACATCGGCCGCCGCGTGGCCGCGCTCGGCCCCGGCGCTTGAGCCGCTTCCCGGCGAGGGCGCAGTCGCGGCCGCGGCGCCGCGGCGCCTGCGCGTTCCCGTGATAACGTGCAGACACTTACCTGAGGTGGTACCTAACGTGCATATTACGCATCGCGACGGTTCGAGACGATGAGCGGCTGTCAAGGCTGTTCCTTCAAGGGGATGTCCACCGCCGTCGCCGACACCTTCGTCGGCGTACGCTTTCGCGACGAGACGAACTTGACCCTCTGCATGACCGGCGGACAGATCTATGCGCGCGGAGAAAAGGTGATCGTGGAGCTCGAGAGCGGGCCGGCGTTCGGCCACGTCGAGCAGTCGCCGATGGCGGTCTTCAAGCCCTGCCAGAAGTCGAGCGCGCGGCCGATCGTGCGCCTCGCCGACGACGCCGACCGCACCGCTTTCGATCACCAGGTGGAGGCGCAGGCCACCGCCAAGATCTTCGCCCAGGAGCGCGTGCGCGCCCTCGCTCTCGACATGAAGATCTCGCTCGTCGAGTTCTCCCTCAACGGCAAGAAGGCGACCTTCTACTTCACCGCCGAGGGGCGGGTCGACTTCCGCCAGCTCGTCCGCGATCTCTCGACGCGCTTCTCGGCGCGGGTGAAGATGATCCAGGTCGGCGCCCGCGACGAATCGGCGCTGGTCGGCGGCATCGGCGTCTGCGGCCTCACCCTCTGCTGCTCGACCTGGCTCAAGGACTTCCGCCCCATCTCGATCTCGATGGCCAAGCGGCAGAACCTGAGCCTCAACCCTTCGAAGATCTCCGGCCAGTGCGGGCGCCTGCTCTGCTGCCTGGCCTATGAGGACGACCAGTATCGCGGCAAGGGCCCGGAGGGGCGGCGGGACGATCGCCCGGCGCCGAGCCAGCCCGCGTCGAACTGAGAACGATGGCCACCCGCAAGCTGATCCGCCCCGACCTGAACGAGATGAAGAAGGACATGCCGTCGCGCAGCGTCCGCCGTAAGCTGGCGCCGCCCGAGCAGACCAACGCCGAGGAGTTCTACTACCTCAAGCAGATGGCGGCGAAGACGCCGATGGTGGTCATCCTCTCGAACGACGAGGAGCTGCGCGGCTGGATCGAGTGGTACGACAAGGGCTCGATCAAGCTCAACCGCCAGCAGGGGCCGAACCTGCTCATCCAGAAGCAGTACATCCGCTACATGTTCAAGGAAGAGGAGCTGCGCGAGGTCCGCCGGCGGACCCGCCGCGCCCCGACCGACGGCGCCGCCGCCGAGGAGCGGCCGGTCGAGAACCGGCCCCCAAGCGCCTGATCAATCAGCTGATCAACCCGCCGACCACCCACCTGACCGACCAGCTGACCACGCCCGCCGCCGGCCTGCAGCGCCTGCCGGTCCTCGCCCTCACCCAGGGCGATCCCGCCGGGATCGGCCCCGAGATCCTTCTCAAGGCTCTCGCCCCCGCCGCGGGCGAGCCGGAGCCTCTCCACCGGGCGCTCCTCGTCGCCGAGCGCGCCGCCCTCGAAGCGCTGCAGCCGTCGCTCCCCGATTTTCCCTGGGACCGCCTCACCTATCTCGCCGCGCCGCCCGCCGAAGGCGGCCTCGAGGCGCTCCCCGCCGGCGTCATCCCGGTGCTCGACCCGGTGGGCAGCCGGCGGCAGCTCACCCTCGGCCGCTCCGGTCCCGCCGACGCCCACGGCGCCATGGCGGCGCTCGACGCCGGCATCGCGCTCGCCCGCTCCGGCGCCGCGCGCGCCCTGGTGACCGCGCCGGTCGCCAAGGATTCGATCGCCCGCCAGATTCTCCCCGGCTTCAAGGGCCACACCGACTACCTCGCCGCGGCCGCCGGCCTCGAGCGCTACGGCCGCGACTACCTGATGGCCTTCCTCGCCCCCGAGCTGCAGGTGGCGCTCCTCTCCGTCCACCTGCCGCTGGTCGACGCCATCGCCGGCATCACCCCGGCGGCGCTCGACGAGGCCCTCGCCTGCCTCGACCGCCACGCCGGCGGCGTCATCGCGCTCGCCGGCCTGAACCCGCACGCCGGCGAGGGCGGCCTCCTCGGCGCCGAGGATGGCGCCCTCCTCGCCCCCGCCGTCGCCCGCGCCCGCGCTCGCGGCCTCGACGTCCGCGGCCCGGAGAGCGCCGACTCGCTCTTCGCCCGCGCTCGCGGCGGCGAGTTCGACTGGGTGCTCGCCCTCTACCACGACCAGGGGCTGATCGCGGTGAAGACCGCCGCCTTCGGCCTGGCGACCAACTGGACCCTCGGCCTCCCCTTCCTGCGCACCTCGGTCGACCACGGCACCGCCTTCGCCCTCGCCGGAACCAACCGCGCCGACGCCCGGCCGCTCCAGCACGTCCTCGAGACCACCCTCGGCCTCATCGCCGGCACGCTGCCCCGCCGCCGCGACACGGGCCGCTGAGCCGGCCCCCCCGGCCGGCTTCAGAGCTTCAGATTTCGAGAAGAGGGATTCGCCGGCGGCCCGGCGATCAGGAGGCGCCCTTGCCGGAGAGCACCACGGGGATCGTCTTCATGAGGATCTTGAGGTCGAGGAGCGGTGTCCAGGAGTCGATGTACTCGAGATCCAGCTCCATCCAGCGATCGAAGTCGACGTCGTTGCGGCCGCTGATCTGCCACAGGCAGGTGAGCCCGGGCTTCATCGCCAGCCGCCGCCGCTGCCAGCGCTTGTAGCGGGCCACCTCCTCGGGGATCGGCGGCCGCGGCCCCACCAGGCTCATGTCGCCGCGCAGCACGTTCCACAGCTGCGGCAGCTCGTCGAGGCTGAACTTGCGCAGGAAGCGGCCGAAGGCGGTGACCCGCGGGTCGCTCTTCAGCTTGAAGACCGGCCCGTTCATCTCGTTGAGGTGGAGGAGCGCCTCGCGCTGCTCCTCGGCGTCCTCGACCATGGTGCGGAACTTGTAGAGCGTGAAGAAGCGCCCGTTCAAGCCGCAGCGGGTCTGCCGGAAGAGCACGTTGCCGGTCGAGGTGAGCTTGATCAGGAGGGCGATGGCGCCGACGCCGGGGAGCGCCAGGAGGAGGACCAGCGAGGAGAGCGCGAGATCGAGGCCGCGCTTCGCCATCAGCTGGATCTGCGACGTCGGCGTGGTGGCGAAGGAGAGGAGAGGCACCCCGTCGAGCTCCTCGATCTCCACCTTGGCGCGGGTGTGGGGGAAGAGGTTCATCGCGAAGCGGGTGCGGATGCCCTGCTCCTGGAGCGACAGGAAGAGGTCCTCCAGGCGGTCGAGCTCGCGGCGGTGGACGGCGAAGATGACGTCGTCGATGACGTTCTCCTCGACGATCCGCGCGATGTCGTCGACCTCCCCCAGCACCGGGAAGAGGCCGTTCCAGGGGTCGCCGTCCTCGTCGCTGCCGGTGCGCACGAAGCCGAGGATGCGGTAGCCCCAGAAGCGGTGGCCGTAGATCGATTCGGCGATGTCCTGCGCCGCGTCGCTGGTGCCGACGATGAGGACCGTGCGGTAGTTGAAGCCGCGCGCCCGCACGTAGCGCGAGGTCATGCGGATGCCGATCTTCTCGGAGAGCAGGAAGAGGCAGGAGAGGAGCGGGAAGAGGAGGATCCACAGCCGGCTGATGCGGTCGTCGCGCAGCAGGCGCTCGTCGATCCGGCCGACGTAGAGGATGAGCATGAAGAGCACCGCGCCGGAGGTCGAGACGCGGAGGATCGCCCACGCCTCGTCGACCAGCGGCACCGTGCGGTGCGAGCGGTAGCGGCCGGAGAGGAGGAGGAGCGTCCCCCAGATGGCGAGCGCCAGGGGCAGCAGCGGCAGGTACGACCACAGCGGGTAGAAGCTCGGGAAGGCCTGCGGCGCGAGGCGCGGCAGCACCCAGCTGCGCAGCGAGAAAGCGGTGACGAAGGCGAGGGAGACGAGAGCGAGGTCGAGGAGAAAGATGAGGACGGCGAGGATCCGGGCTCTTTCTTTCAGCATGGATGGAACGCGATCGCCAGGCCGTGCGGCGCGACAGCTCTTCTCGACAGGTCCAGTAGCTAGTTTAACGTACTGCCCGAAGCCTTCGTCTAGTTGCAGGTCATCCGTGCACATTCGAGGCCAGCAGCGGCCGCGGTGCCGCGATGCGAGCCCGCGATTGCGTTATCGTCGCTGGAGCCGCGCCGGAAGCACTCCGCGCGCGGGATCCACGCCCGCTCGGCGGGCGACGGAGAGTAAGGCTTTGAGCGATTCGACGAAGCGCGGCCCGAGCCACCGGTCGATCCGGGCGCAGAACGCCTGGCGGCGGCTGGCGAGCGGCCTGCCGCCGTCGGGAGGGGTGGTCTCCCCCGAGGTCCCCAACGACCTCTACCAGGCCCATCTCTCGCTCTACCTCTTCGCCGCCGGTCTGGCGCGCGGCAAGCGGGTGGTCGACATCGCCTGCGGCACCGGCTACGGCTGCGCCCGGCTGCTCGCCGAGGGCGCCGCGGCGGTCGCCGGCATCGAGCGCGACGGCCGCAGCCGGCGCTACGCGCGGCGCAAGTTCGGCCGCGCCGGGATCGACTTCCGCGCCGGCCAGGCGGGCGACGGACCGCCGGAGCTGCCAGAGGACCTCGGGCCGATCGATCTCGTCGTCGCCTTCGGCGAGCTGCCGCGGGTGGAGGATCCCGACCGCCTGCTCGCCGCCATCGCCGGCCGCCTGGCGCCGGGGGGCGCCCTCCTCACCTCGCTGCCGCCGATCCTCGACGGCCAGGCGCTGGCGCTCCACCAGGCGCGGCCGCGCGAGCGCTCGGCGATGTACCTCTGGGACTGGGAAGAGAAGCTCCACGCCCGCTTCGCGACGCTCCGCCTCTTCCGCCACCTGCCGCCGCCGGGCCGCCAGCCGGACTTCGCCGACCCCCGCCCGTCCGCCCTCAGGGCCGAGGACTTCCGCTGCGAGGAGATCCCGCTCGCCGAGATCTACGACGTGGGGTCGATGGGGGCGCTGTTCCTCGCCTCGCCCTGAGCGCCGGACGGCTCGCCGCCGCGGCACGGCGATCTCCGCTCGACGCGCCGGAGCGCGGCCTCAGCCGCGGCGCGCCGCCTCGATCGTCGCGACGTCGATCTTTCGCATCGTCATCATCGCGTCGAAGGCGCGCTTGGCGGCGGCGGGATCGGGATCGGTGAACGCCTGGGTCAGGGCGATCGGCGTGATCTGCCAGGAGAGTCCCCATTTGTCCTTGCACCAGCCGCACTCGCTCTCCGCGCCGCCGTTGCCGACGATCGCGTTCCAGTAGCGATCCGTCTCCGCCTGGTCGACGGTCGCCACCTGGAAGGAGAACGCCTCGCTGTGCTTGAACATCGGTCCGCCGTTGAGCCCGAGGCACGGAATGCCGAGCACGGTGAACTCGACGGTCAGCACGTCCCCCTGCTTCCCCGCCGGATAGTCTCCCGGCGCGCTGTGCACCGCGTCGACGGACGAATCGGGAAAGGTCTCGGCGTAGAACCGCGCCGCCTCCTCGGCGGTGCCGTCGTACCAGAGGCAGATGGTGTTCTTCGCTGGCTTCGCCATGTCATTCCTCCTTTGAGATGAGCCGTCCGCGGCCGGGTTCAAACGATCTGCTCGCAGTCGCCGCGCATCGGCTGGGTCCACATTTTCCGCACCATCAACGGACGGCAAGATCCGTACCATTCGGGCGCGGCGTCACCGTGCTTTGTGTCAGAGCGAGGTTCCCGGCCCCTGGTAGTCCCGTAGCGGGTTGTCGAAGCCGCGGCAGCCGTCGCGCTCGAGGAGGCGGTCGGTGCCGAAGGTGTGGCTGCGTTCGATCGGTTTGCCGGCCTCGTCGCGGGCGGGCTCGACGACGGTCTGCCGCAGGCGCTTGTAGTTGGCGAGCGTCGAGAAGTGGACGACGAAGCTCTTGCGGGTGAGCGCCGGGTCCGCCGGCGGCGAGCCGCCGTGGAGCAGCGAGTGGTGCCAGATGAGCACCTCGCCGCGCCGGCAGGTGAAGAGCTCCGGCGAGAGGCCACGGCGGGCGCACTGCTCGAGGTCGAAGTCGAGCGCCGCGCGGATCTCCTTCTCGCCGTGGCCCGCCTGGTGGAGGCGGTAGTCGCCCCGGGCGTCCCGCCAGTAGGGGAGGCGGTGCGAGCCCGGGATGTAGGTGAGAGCGCCGCAGCGCTCGCCGATGTCCTCGAGGGCGATCCAGGCGGCGACGAGGTGGCTGGGCGGCGAGGTGTGGACGTGCACGGGGTCGCGGTGGAGCGCCTGCTGGCTGCCGTACTCGAAGGTGAGGCTCTGCGTGGCGACCGCCGGCTGCCCCCAGATCAGCTCGACGTAGTCGAAGATCTGGCGCTCGAGGTAGAGCGCCAGGGCGCCCTCGCTCGCCGAGTGGAGGTCGGCGATGCGGACCGACGGCCGGCGGTCGCGCGCCTCGTCGGCGAGGGCGAAGACGCGGAGCGGGCTGTGGTAGGCGTAGGCGACGTTCCACGGCTTTTCGCGCCACAGCCGCTCGACCGTCCGCCAGACGTCGTCGTAGACCGCCTGCGGCTGGTCGAGCGACAGGGTGAGGTAGCCGCGGTCGACGAAATGGCGGAGCTTCTCGGCCTGCTCGGCGCGGAGCGCTCCCGCCGCCAGGCGGCGGCCGATCTCGGCGTGGGCGTCCGGCTGATCGAGCCAGAGATCGCTCGCCAGGAGGCCGTCGCGGGTGAGCGGCCCGGCCGCCTTGGGCTTCGCGGACGAGCGGAAGATGCGCGGCAGGATGGGGCTCATGCGTCGGGGCCTCGCTTGGCGCCGGGACGTCCCGCGGCGGCTCGTTTGAAGATAGCAGAGCGGGTGCGCCGGCCGAGGTCGCGGAGCGCGCTGCGCAGGCCGAGCGCCTGCCGCGCCGCGCGCGCCCGGTGGTCGAGGTCGCGCAGGCGCCGCGCGACCAGCGCCAGCAGCCGCTCGGCGCCGCGCGCCGGGCTGCCGTCGAAGGTGAGGACTCCCGTCCAGCCGGCGGCGTGCGCGGCGCGATAGGCGAGGCCGCGCTCGGCGCAGAAGTCGGCGAGCGCCCCGGGCGGCTCGCCGCGGTGGACGATGGCGCCGTTCTGGATATGCGCCGGCAGCAGCTCGTGGCTGAAGACGGAGCCGCGCCGGTCGAGCGCCGGAAAGGCGCCGTCGAGCGCGTCGCGCGTCGAGCGGTAGAGGTCGACGTCGATCCACAGGAGGGCGAGCGGCTGTTGCCAGCCGGCGAGCGATTCGGCGAACCAGCCGGGCAGGTAGCTCACCACCTCCGGGCGGCCGCAGGCTTCGACGTTCGCCGCCACCTCGGCGCGCGTGCCGCGGAAGTCGCCCGGCTCGTAGGCGCCCTCGCCGGGGCCGGGCGGCGGCAGGCCGGCGAAGGAGTCGGCGACGACCAGCCGCCGGCCGAGCGCCGCGGCGGCGTGCGACAGGCAGCAGGTCGAGAAGCCCTTGAAGCAGCCGCACTCGAGGACGTCGCCGCCGATGCCGGCGCCGGCGAGGAGGTAGAGGTGGTTCGCGAGGTGGAGCATCTCCTCCGGCGAGGTCGCCATCGCCCGCGCGTCGAGGCGGCCGGCGCGGCCGGCGTTCTCCGCCGGAAAGAGCTCGGCGACGGCGTGGAAGGTCTCGTCCATCCACTTGAGGTAGAAGACGTAGCGGCGGACCGGCGCCAGCGCCAGCGCGGCGGGCGACAACAGCCAGGCGGCGAGCCGCTCGAGGGCCGCGGAGTCGAGCCGGGCGTCGAGGCCGGCGGCGTCCGCGGGCACCGTGCCGAGGGCTCCCGCGGCGGCGGCGGCGAGGAGGATCGGCTCAGGAAGCATGCGTCTCTCTCACCTCGGAAGCTCGGACGCGCGGCCGGCCAGCCGTGAGAAGAGCGCCTCGTAGAGGTCGGTCACCCGGTCCCACGAGTAGAGGCGCGCGGCGCGCTCGGCCGCCGCTCTGCCGCGCGCCGCCGCCTCGGCGGGCGCGGCGAGCAGCCCCTCGAGCGCCGCGGCGAGCGTCGACGGCACCCTCGCTCGGAAGTAGATCGCCGTCTCGCCCGCCACCTCGCGGTTCTCCGGCGTGTCGTTGACCACCGCGCAGTTGCCGTAGCCCATCGCCTCGACGAGCGCCGGGTGGGTGCCGCCGACCTCGGTGGCGTGGACGTAGGCGAAGGCGTGGGAGAGCAGCTCGCGGTAGCCATCGCCGTAGATGGCGCCGGGGAAGCGGATGCGCGGGTCGGCGCCGCGGGTGAAGCCGGCGATGAAGGCGCTGGCGTAGGGGGCGCCGCCGAGCATGACGAGCGGCATCTCCGCCGCCCCGCGGCTCACCTCGCGGTACGCCGCGGCGACGCGGTGCGGGTTGTTCTCCGGCTCGAAGCGGCTGACGTAGAGGAAGTAGCCGCGGCTCATGAGGCCGAGGCGGTCGAGCGTCTCGCGCGTCGCCGGCGGCGCCGGCGCGACGCCGTAGGCGATCGGCGTCGAGTCGACGCCGTAGCGCTCGAGGTAGTGGCGGCGGATCACCTCGGCGTCGGTGACGAGAGCGGTCGGCAGCACGCCGGCGAGCCGCTCGGAGAGCGCGTAGACCGCGCGCCCGAACGGCCCCCACTTGGCGCGCCGCTGCTCGATGCCGTCGACGTGGAGGGCGACCGGGATGCCGGCGGCCTGGAGGAGCGGCACGAAGAGCGCGTTGGCCGAGTTGACCACCAGCGCCGCGTCGTAAGGGCGCCGCTGGGCGTCGAGGCAGGAGAGCAGGGTGTGGACGGGGGTGTCGAAGTGCTTGCTGGCGACGGTCGGCAGGACGACGAGGTCGACGCCGCGGTAGCGCCGCATCGCCCGCGGCGTCGAGTGGGCGCGGCAGTAGACGGTGACCGCCATGCCGCGCGCCGCGAGCCGCGTCGCGAGCTCCTCCATCAGCGTCTCGTAGCCGCCGTAGCTCGCCGGGATGCCGCGGCTGCCGAGGAGGGCGACCCGCAGGCCGCCGAGGCCGCCCGAGCCGGCATCGCCCGTCACAGCGGCTCCCCGTCCCGGAAGAACCAGCGGTCGAGCGCCGCCGCCGGCGCCGTCCGCCGCGCCGCGACCTGCCGCCGGCGCGCCGCGATCGTCCGCCGATTGCGCCACAGCCAGGCGTAGGCGGCGAGCGAGCTGCGCTCGCGGAGGACGACGTAGCCGAGCGCCATGGCGTCGCGCAGCAGGGTGGGGGCGAGGGTGAGGACGAAGTTGCGCGCCGTCTGGTGGTAGCAGCGCAGCAGATAGCGGTTCTTCAGCGAGTGGAAGTTGACCGCCGGCGGCATCGCGGCGCGGCGCTCGGGGAGGTTGAAGCGGCGGTGGAAGGCGACCGCCGCCGGCTCGTAGAGCACCTCCCAGCCGCGCTCGCAGAGCCGGAAGGCGAGCTCGGCGTCCTCGCGGAAGGAGTGGAAGAGCGGATCGAAGATCTCGCCGGCGCCCCAGGCGACGTCGGCGAGCGCCGCGCGGCGGAAGAGCGACGCCGCACCGGTGGCGCCGAAGACGCGCTCCGCCGCCGCGTACTGGCCGCGGTCCGCCTCGCCCGAGCCGCGGTCGAGATGGCGCCAGCCGGAGGTGAGCCGCATGCCGCAGGCGTCGAGCTGGCAAGGGGCGCCCTCCTGGTCCTGGCTCCGTTGGGCTCCGAGGACGGGCGCCTGGAAGGGTGTGATGGGCGGGTGGGGCCGAAGGCGGCCGCCCGCAGGAGACCCAACGGAGCCAGGCCCCCCCTCTCTCTCATCGCGCGGGTCGAGCCGCACCAGCCGGCCGGTCGCCGCGCCGGCGCGCGCGCCGCGGCTCTCCAGGCGCGCGAGGAGCTGAGTGACGTAGCCGGGCTCGGGCCGCGCGTCGGCGTTGAGGGTGAGGATGAACGGCGCCGTGCTCGCGGCGATGGCGGCGTTCATGCCGCCGGCGAAGCCGAGGTTCTCGGCGAGCGCGATGGCGCGGAGCGGGATGCCGTCCGGCGCCAGCTCCCGCGCCAACTCGACGCTGCCGTCGTCGCTCCCGCAGTCGACGACGACCAGCTCGAGGGGCCGGTGGGCGAGCGCCGCGACCGCGGCGAGGCAGCCGGGGAGGTCGGCGGCCGAGCCGTGAGTGACGATGCAGACGGCGACCGCCGGCATGGCCCCGCTCATGCGGACGCCGCCTCGGGCTCGGCCGGCACCGGTGCCGCCGCTCCCCGCGGAGCGGCGAAAGCGGCGAGGGCGGCCGGGCGGCGCCAGCCGCTGAGGACGCCGGCGAGCGCCGCCGCGAGCCCGCGGGCCGCCGCGGCGCGGCTGGCGGCGCGGCGCGGGCGGCGGAGCGGCAGCGTCGCGAAGCGCAGCGCGAGGCCGAGGGCGAGCGCAACGCGGCCGGCGGCGGCCCAGCCGCCGCCGTGGTGCTTCCTCAGGTAGCGCACCAGGTTGCGGCCGTAGATCCACAGGAAGGGGCCGTAGCCGAGCTCGGCGACCGTCGACCCCAGGGCATGGACGAAGCGCGCCGCGGGCCAGTAGCGGAGGACCAGGCCGGCGGCGCGGAGCCGACGCGCCAGGTCGACGTCCTCGAACCAGGCGGGGAAGAAGCCGGCGTCGAGGCCGCCGACGCGCTCGAGCGCCGTGCGGCGGAGGGCGAGGGCGGCGGCGGCCGGCTGGGGGATGGCGGCGCCGGCCGCCGGCTCGGCGGCGAGCGGCCGCGGCAGCGGCAGGAAGAGCGCCTGGAGCGCCGCCTCCCACGGCCGTGGCAGGCGGCGCAGCTGCCACGGCCACTGCGGCTCGCCCGCCGCCCCGGCGAGGTGCGGCGCCAGGCCCGCGGCCTCGGGGAGGGCGGCGAAGCCGGCGACGAGCGCCTCGAGGGCGCCGGGCTCGGGGAGAGCGTCCGGATTGAGCAGCAGGAGGAGCGGCGCCCGCGCCGCGGCGAAGCCGGCGTTGGCGCCGCCCGCGAAGCCGAGGTTGCAGCCGGGCGCGACGAGCCGCGCGCCGCCGATCGCCAGCTCGCCGTGCGAGCCGTTGTCGACCACTACCAGCTCGAAGCGCGGGTCGCGCGGCCAGGCGGCGGCGAGGGCGGCGAGGAGCTCCTCGTTGCGCCAGTGGACGACGACGCCGGAGAGGAGTGGCGGTGGCGCGGTCTCCGCCGCGCGGGCCTCCGGCGCACCCTCTGTCGTCCTCCCCTCCGCGTCCATGACGGCGAAGGTTATCGGATGCGCTCCCCGTCGCGGGCGGCGCCGGTCTCCGCCGCGGGCTCGCGCGCGCCCGGCGGCGGCAGCCAGCGGAGCCGGCGGATCGTGGCGAGCGGCACCGCCGGCGGGCCGCGGCGGGCGAAGCGGGGGAGATCGGCGAGGCCGCGCAGCCAGCCGTGGACGATGCCCGGGGCGCCCTCGCCGCGGGCGACGGCGCGGGCGAGATCCTTGAGATCGCGCCAGGCGATGGCCGGCAGGCGCGGCCAGAAGCCGCTCCCCAGGAGGCCGGCCGCGACGAGCAGCCGGTTCCGGTAGATGAGGCGCCGGCGCGAGCGCCCGCCGTCGAGCGAGCGGCCGGAGGTGGCGCCGCCGTGGTGGGCGCGCGCCGCGGCGACGCTCAAGGCGGCGAAGCCGGCGGCGCGCAGGCGGCAGGCGAGCTCGGCGTCCTCGTAGTAGGAGCCCAGCCGCTCGTCGAAGACCTGGCCGCCCGCGAGGCTCGCCGCGGCGAGCGCCGAGCGCCGGTAGAGCGCCGCCGTCGCCGAGACGCCGAAGACCTCGCTCACCCCGGCGACGGGGTCCGGCGGCGGCAGGCCGTGCCCCGACTGCACCGCCTGCCAGGAGCGGTTCCAGGCGAGCGCCCAGCCGTCGGCGAGCTGCGGCCGCGCGAGCTGCAGGTTGATCCCCTGCGCCGCCGCGGCGTCCGGCCGCGCGGCGAGAGCGCCGGCGAGCGCCGCCAGCCAGCCGGGCTCGACGACGGCGTCGTCGTTGACCGTGGCGACGAGGTCGCAGGTCCCCTCGAAAGCCGCGGCGATGCCGCGGTTGGTGCCGCCGGCGAAGCCCAGGTTCCTCCCCGGCCGCAGCACGCGGTCGGCGAGCCCGGCGCCGAGCGCCGCCGCCGTCTCCCCCTGGTCGACGACGATCGTCGTGAGCGCGATGCCGGCGCGCTCGGCGTCGTCGCGGAGCGCCGCCAGGCAGCGCGCCAGGAGCGGGCTGACGCCGAGCGTCGGAATCACCGCGGCGACTCGCGGTACCGGATAACCAGCGGGACGGCCAGCGGGGCCCCCGGCGCCGGCCTCGGTCAGCGGATCCACTCGAGGTCCACGCGGTCGAGCAGCACGCCGTTCGGCGGCCACGCCGCGCGCGGGCCGCGGGCGCTGATCACCAGCGGCGCGCCGGCCGGCCACTCGAAGGGGCCGAGGACCGTCTGCCGCCACTCGCGGTCGCGGTGCGGCGTCCACGTCGCCAGCTCCAGCTCGCCGGCGGCGATGGCGACCTCGAACGGCTGCGGCTGGTTGCGGATCGGCTCGGCGGTGAGCGTGAGGAGGAGGCGGCGGCCGCCGGGGACGACCGGCGCCGTCACCCGCTCGCCGGCCCGCAGCGTCCAGGCGCCGCGGAAGCGCGTGCGCTCGACCGCCCAGCGCTCGGGATAGGCGTAGCCGCCGCTCTTCGCCACCTGCGGGTCCTCGACCTCGATCGTCCGCGTCGGCACCCGCGTCGCGGCGACGGGGAGCGCCGCGGCGAGGACGAGGAGGCCGGCGGCGCCGGCGAGCGCGGCGACCGTCGCCGCGGCGAGGCCGGTGCCGCCGTCCGAGACATCGTTCGCATCGCGCCGCCGCCGCGTCCGCCAGGCGAAGAGCGGCACCGAGAGGAGCGCCGCCGCCGGCCACAGCCAGGTCGCCGTCCGCGGCCGGATGGAGCTGGGGAAGAAGCGGGCGACGTCGATCCCCAGCCGGCCGGTGAGGGCGTCGAGCAGATAGGTGCGGCCGTCCGCGAAGTTGAAGGTCCAGCCCGGCACCGCCACCCAGAGGAGGAAGAGCGCCGCGGTGAGGGCGGCGAGGCCGGCGGCGATGGCCCGCGCCGCCCGCCGCTCCGGCCGGCGCAATTCGGCGAGGAGAGGCACCAGGGCGATGCCAAGGAGCGGCAGCACGACGAGGGCGTAGCGGAAGGGCGGCGACCAGCCGCCGTACCACTCGACGCGCGGCACGACGACGAGGAGATAGGGCGCCGCGATCACCGCGAAGTGGAAGGCGAGGCCGCGCGGCTCGCGGCGGCGGGCGAGGAAGCCGACGGCGGCGGCCGGCACCAGCAGCAGCCAGATCGGCGCGCAGGCGAAGAGGCCGAAGCCGGCGTCGAAGAGCAGGCCGGTGAAGCCGAGGCCGTAGGCGGCGGGCGAGTACTGGTGGAGGTCGAGCTCCTGCCAGGAGTGGATCTTGAGCGGGTTGGCGAAGGTGACCTGGTTGTAGAGCAGCATGCCGGCGCCGACGGCGGCGAGGAGGAGCGTCATCGCCCAGATCTGTCGGGCACCCTGGCGGCCGCCCTGCCGGCCATCCCTCCGCACGCGCCAGGCGGCGAGGGCGACGAGCGAGAGGGAGAGGATCATCAGCCGGATCTTGAGGAAGGGGAGGAGGACGAGCGGCAGGCCGAAGCCCAGCCAGCCGCGCCATCCCCAGCCGCGCCCCTCCGCGGCGGGCGCCGGCGCCAGCAGGCGGTCGAGGGCGATGGCGGCGAGGAGCGCCGCCGGCACCTCCACCCAGACCTGGTACGAGTAGAGGAGGAGCGGCGAGGCGAAAGCGACGAGGGCGTAGGCGGCGAGCGCCTCGCCGGGGAGGCCGCGGGCATAGTGGCGGGCGAGGCGGAGCGTCATCCAGGCGAGCGCCGCCGCCAGCGCCGCCATGGTGGCCAGCGCGCCGGCCGGGCCGCAGAGGCGGTAGGCGGGGGCGAGGACCAGGGGCAGCAGGGCGTTGTGCCGCGAGTAGCGCTCGCCGCGCGGCCCCACCGGGTCGCCGGGCTGCGGGCGGATCGGCCGCGTCATGAAGTAGCGCCAGTCCGCCTGCGCATAATTGTTCGCCAGGTCGGCGTCGAAGTCGTAGGCCAGGCTGTGGGTGACGAGGAGGAAGAACGGCTCGTCGCCGTCCGCCTGGCGGTGGGCCGCCGACCAGGGGAGGATGGCGAGGTAGACGGCGAGCGGCAGCAGGAAGAAGAGCGCCGGCGGCCGGTCGGGGAGCGCGGCGCCGAGGAGCCGGCGGGCGGCGACCAGCTGGCGGGCGGTGCGCACGGCGAGGACGACGAGGAGCCCGGCGGCGAGCGCCGCGTCCGCCTGCGGCAGACCGAGCCCGCCGCGGGCGACGATGGCGAGGACGAGCGCGCCGGTCGCCGCCAGCTCCGCCGCCGAGCCGGCGGGCGCCAGCCGCGCGCCGCCGGCGCGCTCGCACCAGTGCGCCAGCGCATCGAAGGCGGCGAGGAGGAAAGGCAGCGCCACCAGGGTGGCGCGGAAGGCATCGTCCGCCGGCAGCGGCAGGAGGCGCGCGACGAGCCACGAGCCGAGGCCGGCGACCGCCGCCGTCGCGGCCGTCGCCATGATCTCCATGCGCCGCGTCCCCCGCGCCTCCGCAGGTGCCGGCGGCGTCGGCTGGCCTCCGGCCTCGGCCTGCCGCTCGGCAGACAGCTCGGATCGCCGCCCGGGCTCGCGCGGCGCTTCGGCGGGGATGGCGGCCTCGCCGCTCGCGGCGGGCAGCTCGCGGAGCGCGCTCAGCGCAGGATCTCCAGCCGGTAGACGGCGAGGGCGAGCTTCGGCGGCAGGCCGGGGGCGAGCTCGAGGCGGAGCTTGCCGATCGCCGCCGCCGCCGGCAGCTCGAAGCGGCGACGGTAGCGCTGGGCGAAGAAGCCGTCGGCGACCGTCGACATCCAGGCCGGCGGCGTCGTCTCGCCGGCCGCCGCGAGCGCCCGCGCCACGTCCGGCCGCCGCGCCGCCCACTCCGCGGTGTCGTCGCCGGCGACGAGGGTGAAGCGGCGGCCGGCGCCCCTGCCGTCGTCGAGGAGGAGGGTCGCGACCGCCGTGCCGGCGGCGACGCCGCCGCCGTTCTCGAGCGTCGAGACGAGCGCCACGCCGCGCGCCGGCGCGGCGCCGGGAGCGGCCTGCAGGTGGATCTCCCACAGCGGCGACCCGGCGGCGAGCCGCAGCGCCTCGCCATCCGGCAGCAGCGAGGTCGCCGGCCGCTGATGGACGAGGATGCCGACGAAGACGACTGCCGCGGCGGCGGCCGCCGGCAGCAACGGGCGGGGTCTGCGGCCCGCCGTCGAGAGCAGGCTCGCCAGCGCCACCGCGGCGGCCGCCGCCAGCGCGGCGATGGGCGCCGGCCCCACCAGGGCGAGGAAATCGGCGAGCGGCTGGGCGCGGAGCCAGGGATAGGCGGCGAGGAGGGCGGTGCCGGCGACGAGCGCCGCCGTCCAGGCGCGCTGGAAGACGGCGGCCGGCGGCGCCGCGCCCTCCGGCGTGGCTTCGGCTCCGGCTCCGGTACCTGCCCCGGACACCGCGAGGGCGAGGAGGGCGAGCGGCGCCGCGAGCGCGGCGAAGGCCGGCATGCCGGCGCGCACGAAGGCGGGGGCGGCGAAGGCGAGGAGGCCGCCGGCGAGCGCCCAGCGCCGGCGGCCCGCGGCCGGCAACGCCGCCGCGGGAACGCAGAGGAAGACGAAGGCGATCCAGATGCCGGCGGCGGTCGCGCCGTCGTGCCAGACGCCGGGCTCGATGCGGCCGAAGGCACGCTCGAAGCGCGTGTAGAAGATCGGCGAGCCGTGCGCCCAGACGTTGTTCCAGGTAAGCGAGGCGGCGGTGAGCGCCGCCGCGCCGCCGAGGCCGAGCGCCGGGCTGGCGAGCGCCAGGCCGGCGGCCACGGCCAGCCAGCCCGCGCGGCCCCAGGCGAGCGGCGCCGCGATGGCGGCGATCGCCGCGGCGCGCAGCGGCCACGCGGCACGCCAGGTGCCGCCGGCACTCGCGGCGAGCGCGTCGCCGCCGGCGAGCGCGGCGAGCGCGAGGACGGTGGCGATCGTCCATCCCGGCGTGACGGCGACGGCGAGCCCGGCGGCGACGGCCGCCCCCAGCCCGTGACGCCGGGAGAGGAAGCTCACGGCGAGAGCGCCGGCGAGCGGCACGAGGACGACGAGGACGAGGGCGCGCGCCGCGCCCTGGGGAGCGAGGAGGAGATCGCCGCGGAGGAGCGCCTGGAGGCCGATGGCGAGCGGCACCGAGACGGCGATCGGCAGCTCCCCCCGGAGCTCCCTCCGGCACGTCGCGAGCCGCCGCCCGGCGGCGACGGCGAGGGTGGCGGCGAGGAGGAGGACGAGCGCCGCGCCGCGCGCCGGGCTCGCCGGCAGCGCCCAGACGACGGCGGCGGCGAGGACGGCGCCGAGCCCCGCCTCGATCGCCGGCGCCGGGGCGAGGAAGGCGGCGGCGGCGAGCACCGCGGCGGCGACCACGGCGAGGTAGCCGCTCTCCGCCGCGGCCATCGGGTCTACTTCGTGCGCGGCGAGCGCCGCCATCGCCGCCAGGCTGGCGAGCGGCACCGCGGCGCGCGCCAGCGCCTCGGCGAGCGGCATGCGGACAGCCCGTGGCTCGAGCATCAGATGTCGGAGGTGACCAGGTCGCGCATGAGCTGGCCTTGGATCTTATCGTCTCGGCAGGTATACGGATGGGAGCCGACAAGGCGTCGCCGGCGACCTCGAAAAACGATGGCGTGGCCGTCTAGAGAGGAGGATGGAGGATGCTCCTCCCGCCAATCGAGAAGGAGGAGGTATGAGCAAAGGGGGTTTGACGCTGGCAGGGCTGGTCGCCCTGCTGGCGCTCGGTGTCGCGATCGGGATCCCGTTCTGGATTCTCCCCAAGGTCTCGACGATGGTCCCCAGCGTCGAGGTCGCGCTCCTCGCCCTCGCCGGTCTCTTGGGTACCTTCGCCTGCGTCGCCCTGCTGGTGCTGGTCTTCAAGGCGATGGACCTGGCGAACCCGGGCCAGGCGCTGGGGATGCCAGAAGGCAGCGTCCGGGCGCTCCTCGCGCTCCTCCTCGTCGCCAGCCTCGGCATGGCGGGCCTTTTCCTGCTCGGGGCGGCTCAGCCGGCGGCGACGGATAACAAGAACAACTCGAACCAGAATCCGGCGCACGGCAGCGAGTCGGGCGACGCTACGGCGCCCGGAAAGCCGGTTGCCAACACGGGCGCTAGGACTCTGGCGAACTCGGTGGGCGATTATCGGCTGGCCGCCAACTCCGCCGCGGCGCAGGCGCTGACTTCGCCTCAGCCGGGGGCAGCCGATGCCGGCGGCCGTGCCAACAACGCGGCCGGGACCGCTCACGAGAAGAATGACCTGGTCCCTTCCTCGACCAACACGCCGACCTCGACCAGCACCACCCAGGACGGGGATCTCGTCAAGCAGTTCCTCACCCTGCTCGGCACGCTCGTGACGACGATCGTCGGCTTCTACTTCGGATCGCAGACCGCGACCAGCGCGGCGACGAAAGCTTTGAACCAGGCGGGCGTGAACAAGGCCAGCAACGTGATCCCGGCAGCCAACTAGCCGGGCGCGAGCGGCGAGGCGCGCTCGCGGCGAGCGTCGAGTCGACGGCAGGGGACGGGTGCGCGGTCGTCGGCACCCGCTCCCTGCGTTTCTCGTCTGTCTGCCCGCCTTCTTCTAGTACACTCCCGCGCCATGCTCTCCCGAGAGACCTTGCGCGATCAGCCGGAGCGCGTGCGCGCGGCGCTCGCCAGCCGCAACGCCGATGCGGCGCACCTCGACACCTGGCTGCTGCTCGACGGCGAGCGCCGCGGCGCGCTGGTCGAGGTCGAGGAGCTCAAGCGGCAGAAGAACGAGGCGAGCCGCGAGATCGGCCGCCTGAAGCAGGGCGGCGGCGACGCCGCGGCTGCCGCCGCCGCCATCGCCGCGGTCTCGGCGAGCAAGGCGCGGATCGAGGAGCTCGAGGCCCGCCTGGCGACGCTCGACGCCGAGCTGGGCGGCATCGAGCTCGCCATCCCCAACCTGCCGCAGGCGAGCGTGCCGGTGGGCAAGGACGAGCACGCCAACCGCGTCGAGCGGGTGGTCGGCACGCCGCTCGCCTTCGCCTTCGAGCCCAAGGCGCACTGGGACCTCGGGCCGGCGCTCGGCATCCTCGACTTCGAGCGCGGCGCCAAGGTCGCCGGCGCCCGCTTCACTACCTCCTTCGGCGCCGGCGCGCGGCTGGAGCGCGCCCTCATCTCCTTCATGCTCGACCTCCACACCAGCCGCCACGGCTACCTGGAGGTGCTGCCGCCCTGCATCGTCAACCGCGACGCGCTCATCGGCACCGGCCAGCTCCCCAAGTTCGCGGAGGACCTCTTCCATCTCGAGGGATATCCCTACTACCTCGTGCCCACCGCCGAGGTGCCGCTCACCAATCTCCACCGCGGCGAGGTGCTGGACGAGGCGAGCCTGCCCATCCGCTACACCGCCTACACGCCCTGCTTCCGCAGCGAGGCCGGCTCCTACGGCAAGGACGTGCGCGGCCTCATCCGCCAGCACCAGTTCAGCAAGGTCGAGCTGGTGCACCTGCGGACGCCGGAGACGAGCGACGAGGGGCTGGAAGAGATGGTCGGCCACGCCGAGCGCGTCCTCCAGGCGCTCGAGCTGCCCTACCGCGTGATCACTCTCTCGACCGGCGACATGGGCTTCTCCGCCGCCAAGACCTACGACATCGAGGTCTTCCTCCCCGGCCAGGGCACCTACCGCGAGATCTCCTCCTGCAGCAACTGCGAGGACTTCCAGGCCCGCCGCGCCGACCTCCGCTACCGCCCATCAGGGGGCGGCAAGCCGCGCCTCCTCCACACTCTCAACGGCTCCGGCCTCCCCGCCGGCCGCACCCTCGTCGCCATCCTCGAGACCTACCAGCGGGAGGACGGCACCGTCGACGTGCCGAAGGCGTTGCAGCCGTACATGGGTGGGCTCGAGAGGATCGTCGGGCGGTAGCGCTGGCGGTCTGCGACGCCCGGCCGCCGCGGTAGACTCGCCTCCCCGCATCACCCGGAGGGGTGGCTGAGCGGTTGAAAGCAGCGGTCTTGAAAACCGCCGGACCCGCAAGGGTCTCGTGGGTTCGAATCCCACCCCCTCCGCCATTCGGTTCAAGGCGTACCCGCCGACGGTTATTGCAATCTTCCACTGGGAAGAAGCCGAATCAAAGACGAGTACACTAGACTTCGGCGAGGTGGCTACCCTCGATCCAGCGGTTCTCGATCGCCTCCGCGAGCGACTCGCCGCGCGCCCGGAAATCCTCGAGGCCTACTACTTCGGCTCGCAGGCACGGGGCGATGCCGGCCCAGGGAGCGACCTAGACATCGCGGTCTACGTGGACCGCGAGCGCCTGCCGCCGTCTCCTTACGGGTATACCGCCGGCCTCCTCACCGATCTGATGGCGGCGCTGGGTGTCCTCCGGCTCGACGCGGTCCTCCTCAACGATGCGCCGCCGCTGCTCTACCACCGCGTGCTGCGCGACGGGCAACGTCTGATGAGCCGCGACCTCGCCGCGACCACCACGCGGGAAGGGTATGCCCTGTCGCGTTACTGCGACTACCTGCCGCAGCTCCAGAAGATCGACCGTGAGCTGGCGAGGCGCCTGGCCGACGGCAGCTTTGGACGGTGATGGTGAGATGACGCCCGGGAAGCTCGACCCGCAAGTCGCCCGGCGCCACCTGTTGGCCTTGGACGCCGCATTGCAGATCCTCCGCCGCCACCAGGGGCGAGGCGTCGAGGAGCTCGCCTCCCAGCCGGAAGAGCGCTGGGTTGTGGAGCGGGGACTCCAACTCTGCGCCCAGAACGCCCTCGAGATGGCGGCCCACCTCGCCGCGAGCACCGGCCACGACGTACCCGACTATGCGTCGGCGATCGATCGAGTCGGCGAGATGGGCATTCTGCCGCCGGACTTCGCCGCGCGTTTCCGGGCTGTGGCCGGCTTCCGCAACGTCGTCGTTCACGCTTACCTGGATGTCGACGTCGAGATCCTTCACCGCCTGCTCAACCACCAATTGGACGATTTCTCGGTCTTTGCACGCCACGTCGGAGCGTACTTGGCGCCGCCGGCCACCTGACCCTGCTCGAAGATTGTCGATTTCCAGCCCGCTCGTTCGTCGTCTCCATGAGGCGCCAATGGAGACGGCTCAAAGGAGGAGGCAGACGATGCGGGTCATGGTGTTCGGGAAAGCCAATGAGGACAGCGGAGAGGGCGCGGCCCCCACGGCCGAGGCGTTCGCGGCGATGGATCAGTTCACCG
This sequence comes from uncultured Acidobacteriota bacterium, assembly GCA_963755825.1. Taxonomy (GTDB): domain Bacteria; phylum Acidobacteriota; class Thermoanaerobaculia; order Multivoradales; family UBA5704; genus DATBQN01. The sequence continues at coordinate 2,375,987 of CAVWLA010000003.1, forward strand.
AGGAGCTGGTCAAGGCCGGCGTCCTGGTGGCCGGCGCCGGCCTCAAGAACAGCGCCCAGGCCAAGCGCATCGTCTCCGATGGCTCCGGCCGCACGGTCATCGACGGGCCGTTCGCCGAGAGCCGAGAGCTGATCGTCGGCTTTTCGATCTGGGAGGTCAGGGACATGGACGAAGCCGTGGCCTGGGCGAAGCGCAGCCCCAATATCATGCCGGGCCGCAGCGAGCTCGAGCTGCGGCCGTTCCTGGAGGCGGCGGATCTGGCCGAGTTTCTGACCCCCGAAGAGCTTTCGACGCCTCGTGAAGGAGAGCGCGGCAAGCTCGGCGTCGCCTGATCCCGCCGGCTGGAGCCGCTTGTCTCCCCTGCGGCCTTGGCCGACAATGCGGTGTGATCGCAGGCGAGACGCACCGGGCGATCGAAGCGACCTTTCGCATTGAACGGGCCAGGCTCATCGCGGGCCTGGCCCGCTTCGTGCGAAATGTGGATCTCGCCGAGGAGCTTCCTCGCCCTGATGGAGCTCCAGGCGTCGCGCCTCGAGGCGCGCAGCGGGCCGGACGGCTCCGTCGTACGGCTCACTGAGCAGGATCGCTCGCGCTGGGACCAGCTCTCGATCCGCCGCGGCCTCGACGCGTTGGCCAGCGCCGAAGCGCTGGGCGGCGACGGCCCCTATGTGTTGCAGGCCGCGCTGGCCGCCTGCCACGCCCGCGCACGCCGGGCCGCCGACACCGACCGGCCGCGCATCGCCGCGCTCTATGACCGACTGCGCGTCGCGGCACCCTCGCCCGTGGTCGATCTCAATCGCGCCATCGCCCACAGCATGGCCTTCGGGCCCGAAGCGGGCCTCAGACTGGTGGACGAGATCGCCGCCGCCGCCCTCCGCCACTATGCGCCCCTGCCGGCGGCGAGGGCTGACTTTCTGTTCCGTGCAGGCCGACTGGCCGAGGCGCGCACAGAATTCGAGGCTGCCGCCGCGCTGACCCGCAACGTGCGGGAAAGGGCCTTTCTCCTCGCCCGGGCGGACGCCTGCGACGGCGAGCACTGAAGCCTGCCGAGCCGAACCGCCGGTGTAGGATCGCCAAGTGGCCGACTCCATCGACGGGGCAGGCGCCGCCGCGGTCCTCGCGTGGGACGAGAGCGTCCCGCCGGCCGTCCGCAGGTTGGCGGACGAGCTGCTGCCGCTCTTCTACGCCGACCTCAAACGGCTGGCCAGCCGGGAACGCGCGCGGGCCGGGGCGGGCGGGACTCTGCACACCACGGCCCTCGTTCACGAGGCCTACCTGAAGCTCCGCGAGACGCGGAGCTGGAACGACGAGAGCCACTTCTTTCGTGCCGCGGCGCTCGCCATGCGGCATGCTCTGGTCAATCACGCCGAGGCCCGCCGGGCCGCTAAGCGCGGCGGTGGGATCCCCCATCTGTCCCTCGACCAGGCGCTCGAGGTCGGCGTCGCGAGCGACGAGGCCCTGCTGGCGCTGGACGAGGCCCTGCACCGCCTGGCGCGTCAATCGGCCCGTCTGGCGCGGGTGGTGGAGTGCCGCTTCTTCGCCGGCTTCGACGAGCGCGAGACGGCGCGGGCGCTCGGCCTGTCGGAGCGCACCGTTCGCCGCGACTGGACGCTCGCCCGCGCCTGGCTCTACCGCGAGCTCTCTTCCGGCTAAGAGCGGCCGGCTAGCTAGCGCCCCAGCCGCGCGAATCCGAGGAACGCCAGGCTCGCGATCAGCAGCAGAGCTCCCCACGCGGAGAGCGTCGGCACCGCCACCGGTGGCGGGGGCGGGCCGGCGCTGTCGTCGTTGACGATGGTGCCGGTGCCTTGCGAGGTCGCCAGCGTCGCTCCCGCGGGGGCCGAGAGACCCACGGTGAAGGTCTCGTTCGGTTCCACCGCCAGATCGCCCACCACGTCGACCGTGATCGTCTGGCTGAGCGGCCCGCCGGGGACGAAGGTCAGCACGCCGCTCGCCGGCACGTAGTCGCTGCCCGCCGCCGTGGCGGTGCCGTCCGCCGTGGCATAGCTCACCGTCACCGGCGAGGCGCTCGCCGCCGAGAGGGTGACGGTGAAGGTGAACGGCGTCGTGCCGGCGTTCCCCTCGTTGGCCGACACGTTGTCGATGGAGAGGGTGGGCAGCGGCGGCGGTCCACCCGCCGCGACGACGCAGCTCGAGAGCTCCGAGGTGTGGTTCGCCGGGTTCGTCGCCGTGGCGGTGATCACCGGCTGGCCGGCCGGAATCGCCAGCACGGTCGGGCCGAAGGCGCCGTTGCCGCTGCCGTCGGTGGTCACGTCGACGGCGCCGAGGAACGTCTCCCCCTCGCCGAAGCCGGAGGCGTCGCAGGCGGCGTTGGAGAAGATCTCGACGCGGAAGGTGGCGCTGGCGGTGCTGTTGAGCGTACCCGAGACCGTGAGGTTGCCGCTCGCCAGAGCGGCGGCGGTGATCACCGGGAAGTTCTGCAGATCGTTCGGTCCCGAGTCGCCGTCGCCGGGGTCGTTGGGGGTCACCAGGTCGCTCGCCGAGTTGTTGATCCCCAGCTGCGCGTTGGCGGTGATCGAGTTGCCGAGGATGGCCGCCTCCGACGCATTGTGGACGCCCGCGGAGCCGACGCGGACCTGGACACCGGTGTCGCCGTTGTTGGCGATGATGTTGCCGGCGCCGGCCGTCGTGCCGCCAACCGCCGCGAGGCCGCTGTCGACGAAGACGCCGAAGCCGCCGTTGCCGAGAGCCCCGCCGCCGCTCGAGACGCCGATCCGATTCCCCTGCAGGGTCGCCGTCGAGAGGGAGACCCGCACGGCGTCGCTCTGGTTGCCGGAGATGACGTTCCCCTCGTTGGCGCCGGTGCCGCCGATGGTGGCGCTGCCGTCGAAGAGCCCGTTGCCGGTGATCTCGATGCCGAAGGTGTTCGGCCGGGCGAGGAGGCCGGTGATGTCGGTGCCGATGCGGTTGCCGCGGATGATCGTGCCGGCGGCCACCGAGAAGATGCCGTCGCCGCTGCCGGAGAGGACGTTGCCGGCGCCGGCGACCGAGCCGCCGATGGTGACCGGGCCGAGCCGCGGCACCCCCGAGGACGGCAGGCTGCGGTCGAGGAGGTAGACGTTGGCGCCGGTGTTGGAGAGCGCGTTCGCGCCGGCGGCGTCGAGGCCGAGGAGGTTGCCTTGCAGGGTCACCGGACCGATCACGGTGGCGCCGCCGTTGGTATCGACCTGGACGCCCCGTGAGCCGTTGCCGGAGATCACGTTGCCCGCCCCCTGGCCGGGGATGGCGGCGATGCCGCCGATGGTGGCGCCGCCGATGCTGACGTCGCCGATGCCGCCGATGGAGATGCCGGCGACGGAGTTGGGGAGCGCCGCCGTGCCGGTGCCGTTGACGCCGATGTAGTTGCCGCTCACCGTGTTGGCGAGCTGCGAGTTCATCACCACGCCGGTGCCGTTGCCGGAGATCACGTTGCGGTCCGCCGGGGCGGAGCCGCCGATGACGGCGTTGCCGAGGTTGCCGTTGGTGATGTTGATCCCCGAGCTGTTGGTGGTGGTCGAGTCCGCCGTCGTGGCGCCGCGGTCGGTGCCGATGAAGTTGCCGGCGACGACGACGCCGCTGGCGCTGATCTGGACGGCGAAGAGATGCTTTTGGAGGACGAGCCCGCGGATCACCGAATTGTCGCCGCCGCTGCGCACCTCGAGGCCGCTGAGCCCCCCGGTGGATCCCTGCAGGACAATGTTGATCACCGCGTTGTCGCCGACGGCGAGGGTGTTGGCCGAGCTGCCGGGCTGCGTGTAGCCGTTGACGATCACCGGCTTGACGATGGGCGGCAGCGCCGTGGCGCCGACGACGATCGTCTGCGGACCGCCTCCCAAGATGTTGAAGGCGATGGTGTCGACGGACCCGTAGGTGCCGACCGCCACGACGTCGGCGTTGACGTTGGCGCCGCCGTTGATCGAGGCGATCGCCTCGCGCAGCGTCACGCTGCCGTCGACCGCGACGGTGTCGCCGGTGCCGGTGACGGTGATGGTGGCCGCTGGCGCGGGGCGCGCCACGCCGAGAGCGCAGAGCAGAGCGAGCAGCGAGATGCCGATCATTCGCCAAGGCATGCAGCTTCCTTTCGGTTCGAACGTTCAGCGGAGGGATCCCGCTGTCAGATAGAACCGGAACGGCGCGGCAAACCGGCCATCGGCCCTGATTCAGGAATGGACGGCGGATCGAGCGGCGAGGGCGCGCCGGGTCTGGGGATGGGTGGCGCCGAGCTCGGCTTTGAGCGCCGCGGCCGCCATCTCCAGCAGCCGTCTGCCGTCCGGATCGCCGAGGGCGGCGAGCGCTTCGCCGAGGCGCGCCCGCGCCTCGGCGAGCTCCCAGCTGCCTGCCCAGAGGAAGCTCTGCCGTAGCGCCACGGCCTCGCGGAGCGGCGCCAGCGCCTCGCGGGGGCGGCCGAGCGCGAGCAGCGCATCCCCGGCGATGACCTGCGCGCGGGCGACCCAGGGTCCGGACTGCCCTCCCAGCGTGCGGAGCGCCGGCAGCAGGGTCGCCACCTGGGCCGCGGCGGCGGCCGGCTCGCCGGAGGCCAGGGCCAGCTCGGCCTGGGCGAGCCGCAGCCGCAGGGTGAGGATGTGGTTGGGCCCGAACTGCCGGCGGGCGATCTCGAGGTTGGCGCGGAGGGCGCCGCGCGCCGCCGCCAGGTCCCCCGCCGCGGCCAGCGCCGCGGTGAGGAACTGGCGGTCCTGCACGGCGAGAGGGCTCGATGGACCGGTGAAGCGCACGGCCATGTCGGCCGCCTCGCGCAGCACCGGCAGCGCCTCCGCGGTCTGTCCGCGCATGGTGAGGGCGGCGCCATAGAGGCCCATCGACGCGGCGACGGCGGCGGAATCGCCCGCCGCGGCCCGCTGCTTCCGGTAGGCCGTGGCGAGGGTCTCCTGCGCCTCGCGGAGGCGGCCGACGCGCAGTTCCAGCGTGCCGATGTTGCCGAGCAGGACCAGCGCGTCGAGGTCTTCGCCCCGCCCCAGCTCGCGGTAGATCCCCAGCGCCTCCCGATGGGCGGCGAGCGCCTCGTCGAGGCGATTGGCGGCGGTCAGCGTGATGGCGAGCGAGTTGTAGAGATTGGCGGTCTCGCGGTGCGCGTGCCCCGAGAGCTCCGTGCGCTCGCGGATCGCGTCCTGGTAGGTGGCGATGGAGCCGGCGAGGTTCCCTTGCGAGCGCTGCAGCAACCCCCGCACGAAGAGTCCCTCGAGGCGCTGCTCGCGGTAGCGCTCCGGATCGCGCTGCCAGAAGGCCGCCGCCTGGGCGACGAGCGGCGCCGCCCGTTCGGGATGCCCGCGCACCAGCTCGATGTTCGCCAGCTTCTGGCGCGCCAGCGCCACGGACTGGGGATCGGCCTCCGCTCCCGCGGCGGCGAGGAACCCCTCCAGCAGCGGCGCCTCCCCTTCGATGTCGCCCAGCGCCCCATACAGGTCGGCGAGGGTCTCGACCACCTTGCCGGCGAGCTGCGGCTGGTCGCGATATTCCACCAGCACCCGCTGCGCGCTGCGGTCGAGCATCGCCTTCGCCGTGATCGGCGCCGCCGCGGGCTCGGCGAGAGAGGTGCGGAACATGCTCGTCAGGTAATCGCGCACCGCCTCCTCGCGGCGGGCGGCACGGCGCGCGTGGTCGCGCTCGAGCGCCGCCTGGTGCGCCTGCCAGGCGAAGGCCGCGAGGCCGGCGGCGAGCGAGAGGAAGACGGCCGCCACGGCCGCCGCCGCCCAGCGGTGGCGCCGCAGGAGACGGCCCAGCACGTAGAGACGGGCGCCCTCGCGGGCGCGGACCGGCTGGTGGCGAAGATGGCGCTCGACGTCCTCCCACAGGGCCGCGACCGAATCGTAGCGGCGCTCCGGCTCCTTGCGCAGGCACTTGGCGATGATGGCGTCCAGATCGCCCTTCAGCAGGCGGGCCGGCACCTGCGGGTCGGGGGTCGCCCGGCTCGCCGGCGGCGCCTCCTGCTCCAGCAACAGCCTCACCGCGCTCGCCACCGGCAGGTCGCCGCTGCGCCAGGGGCGCGTTCCGGTCAGCAGCTCGAAGAGGAGCACGCCGAGCGCATAGACGTCCGTCGCGGTGGTCACCGGCTCGCCGGTGAGCTGCTCGGGCGCCGCGTAGTCGGGGGTCAGCGGCGCCCGCGTGACATCCCCGGCGGCGCCCGCCTCTGCCGCGGCGCGGGCGTCGAGGAGCTTGGCGATCCCGAAGTCGAGCAGCTTCACATGGCCGTCGGCCCCGACCAGGATGTTGCCGGGCTTGAGGTCGCGATGGATGACGAGGTTGCGATGCGCATGGGCCACCGCCGCCGAGACCTCGCCGAACAGCCGCAGGCGCTCCTGCAGATCGCAGCCGTGCTCGCGGCAGTGCTCGACCAGCGGGCGGCCTTCGACGTACTCGATGGCGGCGTACGGCCGTCCGTCGGCGAGGGTGCCGCCGTCGAGCAGCCGGGCGATCCCCGGGTGCTCGAGCCGTGCCAGGATGCGGCGCTCGGCATGGAAGCGGTCGAGCTGCGCCGCCGCCCCCAGCTGCAGCACCTTGATCGCCACGCGCTGCTCGAACGAATCGTCCGCCCGCTGGGCGGCATACACCTCGCCGGCGCCGCCACGGCCGATCAGCGCGCCGATCCGCCACGGTCCGAGACGGACACCCGGCGCCAGCAGCTCCGCTGTCATCGGCGCGGTGGAAGGAAGCGCCAGCGGCGTGTCGAGGATCCCCGCGGTCGTTTCGTGGGCGGCGAGGAGCGATTCGACCTCGCGGCGCAGCTCCGCGTCATCCGCGCAGGAGCGGTCGAGAAGCTCGGCTCTCCCCGCGTGGTCCCTGTCCACACAGTCGGCGAACAGCTCCTCGACCCGCCCCCAACGGAATTGCGCCATGGCTGGATTGATCCTAATCCATGCGGGTCGTTTGCCTGGGAGGCTCGGCAGCGGTCCTGAAAACCGCAGGACCCGCGAGGGTCTCGTGGGTTCGAGTCCCACCCCCTCCGCTCGTCCTTGGACACCCTTGGTACTATGGATCTGAGCCGCGAGGAACGGTCGAGAACCGGACTCGCCGTCTGGAGTGAACGATGACCGATTGGCGACAGAACCTTTCGTCCGACCCCCTGATCTGCGGCGGCAGCCTGTGCGCTCGGGGCACGCGGGTCCTCGTCACCAACATCTTGGACAGCCTCGCCGAGGGAGCGAGCCGTGAAGAGATCCTTCGCAGCTACCCGACTCTGTCCTCCGAGCACATTGACGCCGCGCTCGGGTATGCCGCCGAGCTTGCTCACGAGGAGAGTCTTCTCCCTTTGGTGAGGGATGAAGCTCAAGCTTGACGAGAACCTGCCCTCAGAGCTCCTGACCGACCTTTTAGCCGTCGGCTATGAGGTCGACTCGGTACAACAGGAGGGCCTTGCCGGCGCGGCCGATCCGGTTGTCCTCAGACAAGCCAATGCCGACGCGCGGGTGCTCGTCACGCTCGACAAAGGCATCGGCGACGTGCGTATCTACCCGCCGGCTGACTTCGCAGGAATCATCTTGCCACGGCCGCCGACCGCTGGCCGCGAAGCGACGCTGAGCTTCGCGCGCGCCCACCTTCGGTCTGTTCTCGACCTCGACATCAAAGGACGGCTCCTGGTTGTGACCGAGAGAGGCGTCCGCTGGCGTTGATCGCAGTGCTGAGCCGTCGGAGGTCTGGCCTTGTCCGGCTGGGCGGGCGCGCTCGGGGCCAAGGTGGCGAGGAAGTCTTCCAGTCGCGGCCGGCGCGAAGTGGATGCAGAGGGTGTGGCAGTCGCCGTAGACGCCGCAGGTGATGGTCCTGCCGCCGTCGGTGCAGACGTGTTGGCTCAGAGCTGCACGGCCTCGAACTCGGCGAACATCTGTTGCGCTTCCGCCAGCTTGGCGAGCGGCGTGTAGTCGCAGGCGGCGGCGAACTCGGCCCAGAGGACGTGGACAGCGGGGTTGGCGTGGGCCTGCTGGATGGCCCCGGCCGAGCGCCACTCGAAGACCTCGAGGATGGTGCAGTCCGGATCGCGGAGACGATCGTCGTGGCGCTGCCGAAGAAGGCGGCCGGAGAGATGCACGAGGAGCATTGAAACCTTCTCGCCTTCGGCCGGCCAGACGACGGCGGGATTCAGCGGCTGCTACCGCCTCAATCCTCTCGCTGAGCGTCGACCCACCTCACTAGCTCTCGATACCGGCCGTACTGCGCCGCATCCGCCGCCGCGAGGCCCTGCTCGGTCATGAAGTGCCATTCGGCGGCGTGGAGGAAGCGCGGGTCGAAGATTCTTACTGCCACACGGACGATGCCGACGTCGGCGAGGGGGCCGTGGCCCTTCTTTGCTTCATCGGCTTCGAACTGAGCGACGGCTTCCTTGGTGCTGTCGAGGATGGCGTCGAGCTCTTCGAGGGTCTCCAAGCCGCCGGTGGCGATCTCGTTTCTCAGCTCGGCGACGGGCTCGGCGCCCAGGTGCTCGCGGTCGGGCAGCCTCTTCTGGAGATAGGCCTCGAGCTGGCCGGCGTCGAAGTCGGCCGTGCCCTTCGGCTCGGGCGGCTTGCAGCGGGTCTCGCGGGCCTGATCGGGCGACGAGCTGCCGCCGGGCGGCCAGCAGAAGAGACCCTCGGTGGCGGCGGCGGCCTCGATCGCGAGGTCGGCGGCGAAGAGGCGGCGGGTGAGGAGCTCGTCGTAAAAGGCGGCGCCGCCCGACGCTTCGATAGGGATGACGTAGCTCTCCGGCCGCTCGCGTGTGAAGACGTAGATTCCGTCCGAGGCGCCCTCCTCCGGCTTGAAGCAGACGCGGATCACGCTCGACCAGGCGAAGCTCTGACGCCAGGCCCGGCGGCCCGGCGGCGCCGCCTCGATCGTCACCTCGCTGTCGTCGAAGGCGACGCGGTACCAGACGTTGAGGGGCGGCTTCCAGTCGACGTCCTCGGCCATGGCCTCTCGACCCTCCCGCTCTGCCGGCGGCCCTACCGCACCAGCTGCCGGTTGAGCTCGGTCTGAAAGTCGGCGGGGTCGACGCCGGTCTCCGGTCCGGCGACGTAGCGCTCCCAGAGGCCGGGGGCGAGCTCATGGCCGGCGGCCTTGAGCGCGGCGTCGAGCTCGCCCCAGGCGCTGCCGAGGCGCTCGTAGGGGCCGCGGTAGACCGCCCGCGCCACGGTGGCGGCGGGCAGCTCGCTCGCCACGACGCGGCCGGCGGGGGCGAGCGGGGCGCTCACCGGCACGCCGACCTCGAAGTCGAAGATGCCGGGGTCCATCCTGAAGTGACGCGAGAACATCGGGCCGGCCGGACCGACGCCCTGCGCCTCGACGGCGGCCATCACCTCGGCCTTGGCAGGGCCCATGACCTGCGCGATCTCGGCGCGCGGAATGGTGAAGCGGACGACCGCGGTCGGCTGGACCTCCGTCTGGACGATCTGTGGCTCGTCGATCATCGGTTCTCCTCGTTCGTTCGATCCGGCGTTCGATGGGGGCCGGCGAGGCGGCCCGTGAGGTGAGTACAACACTCGCCGCTCGTCAGGCGTTCTCTATCAGACCATGCTTCATCGCCCCGCCGAACCCGCCGCTGCAGGCGGTCGCCCGCTCGGCTCTCTCTCGCGTCCGCCGCGGAACGGCCGGAAGCGCTGGTTCTTCGACTGTGGGACTGGTGAGGAGAAAGTTCAAAGTTCCCCGCCGCGCGGCGGTTGGAGAGATGGAAATCTAAAAAGTTCCGCGGAAATTTTGAATTTCCCCTCGCCCACGGCAATTGCGGCGAGGAAATTTAAAAAGGGCCTGAGGAAAATCAAAAGTTCTCGCGGAAATTTTGGATTTCCCTCTCCCGCGGCGTCTGGGGCGAGGGAATTTTGAATTTTCCTCCAAGGCTGGCCGACTTCGGGATGCGAGTGTCCAGAATTCGGACATGAAGGAGGAGGAGGGCAGCAGGAAGCGCGCTGAGGTACCGCGGCTGGGCGTGGGGGCGCCTACGCCGTCGCCAGCCGCCGCTCGCGGAGCTCGGCGAGGCGCGCGATCCAGGCGTCCATCCCCTCGCCGGTGCGGGCGGAGGTCGCGAGGATCTCGAGGCCGGGGCGGACCTCGTGGACGTTGCGGTAGGCCTCGTCGCGATCGAAGCCGACGGCTTCCGCGAGGTCGATCTTGGTGAGGATGGCGAGATCGGCGGCGTTGAAGATGGTGGGGTACTTGAGCGGCTTGTCCTCGCCTTCGGTCACCGAGAGGAGGACGACGCGGAGGCCCTCGCCGAGGTCGTAGCTCGCCGGACAGACGAGATTGCCGACGTTCTCGATGAAGAGGAAGTCGAGGGCGGCGAGGTCCCAGCCGTCGAGCGCTTTGCCCACCATCTCCGCCTCCAGGTGGCAGACGGTGCCGGTGACGATCTGGCGCACGGGAGCGCCGGCGCGGGCGAGCCGCTGGGCGTCGCGGTCGGTCGCCAGGTCGCCGACCAGGGCGGCGACCCGATGATGCGGCCGCAGGGCGGCGAGGGTCGCCTCGAGGAAGGCGGTCTTGCCGGTGCCCGGGCTGGACACCAGGCTCGCCACGAAGACCCCGGCCTCCAGGAAGCGCTGGCGGAGGTCGCGGGCGAGGACGTCGTTCTTCTTCAGCAGGCCCTGGCGGACCTCGATGATGCGCGGCTGCATGGCGGCTGACCCTCGCTCGATGTGGACGAGCTCGACCTCGATCAAGAGACGGAGTTGATCACGTTTGTCTCAGGGATCCGCGCTCGCCGGCTCGCTGATCTCGAGGGCGAAGAGCTCCATCTCGCGCCCGCCGACGACGTCCGGCGTGGGCAGATCGCAGACCGGGCAGTGAAAATGTTGCACGCTGGGGAGAGTGCGGTCGGCATCGCAGCGCCGGCAGTGGACGGTCACCGGAACCTCTTCGATCTCCAGCCGGGCGCCCTCGATGGGAGTCCCCGCGGCGACCAGCTCGTAGGAGAACTCGAGCGCCTCGCGGACGACGCCGGAGAGGGCGCCGAGGCGCACGTGGAGCGCCTCCACCTTGACGCCGCCCTGGCGGACGGCCTCCTCGCTGGCGGCTTCGACGAGACCCATGGCGATCGAGAGCTCATGCATGGAGTATGCGCAGGCGCAAGCGGCCCGCGTCGCGGTCAGGATACACCTCATGCGGTGGTCGAGCGGGCGGCGGTAACTCGTACATCGAGGTGGCGCCGCAGCGCCCCTCTTGACAATGGCTTGACTTCTCTGAAAGCCGGGCGTACGTTCCAAATCTCGGAGGGCTGCCAGCCCTTCGCTCTCGGCAGCCAGCGGGTAACACGGCAGCCGGAAAGGGTTTACGCCTGCAGATGCAGCATGCGGCGAATCCTGCGTTGGACCTCGGCTCCCCGCACGGGCGAGCCCGCAAAACAAAAATAAGCAGACGATCGAAGCGCAGCCGGCGGCCGCTGTCACTCTCGAGCCGGCGGCTTGCCGCGTCCGCGCACCGCGCCCCCGCGGTGCGAGCTACTGGTATGGAACTTGAAAGTGACTCTCAAATTGATTGCTGAAGCGGGGGCAGTGACCGGACCGGGGCTCGCCGAAGGAACGGCCGGCCGGCCGTTCCGCAGTGAGGGCAGCGGTCATCCTGAGCTTTGAAAGGGGGTAGCGCATGGCGCCGACGGCAAGTCCATCCCAGCCAGCCGAACCGGTGGTGCACATCTTGTGGATCAACGCCGGGCTCTCGTGCGACGGCGACTCGGTCGCTCTGACGGCGGCGACCCAGCCGAGCATCGAGGAGATCGCCTTGAGCGCCCTCCCCGGTCTCCCCAAGATCGCGGTGCACTGGCCGCTGATCGATTTCGAGTGCGGCCCGGAGGGCGGCGCCGACGACTTCATCGAGTGGTTCCACAAGGCCGATCGCGGCGAGCTCGAGCCCTTCGTGCTGGTGATCGAGGGATCGATCCCCAACGAGTCGATCAAGAAGGAGGGCTACTGGTCCGGCTTCGGCAACAACCCGGCGACGGGCCAGCCGATGACCACCTCCGAGTGGCTCGACCGGCTGGCGCCGAAGGCGCTGGTGGTGCTCGCCGTGGGCACCTGCGCCACCTACGGCGGCATCCACGCGATGGCGGGCAATCCCACCGGCGCCATGGGCGTCCCCGACTACCTGGGCTGGAACTGGAAGTCGAAGGCCGGCATCCCGATCGTCTGCGTCCCCGGCTGCCCGATCCAGCCCGACAACCTCTCCGAGACCATCCTCTATCTGCTCTACCAGGCGACCGGCCAGGCGCCGATGATCCCGCTCGACGAGGCGTTGCGGCCGACCTGGCTCTTCGGCCGCACCGTCCACGAGGGCTGCGACCGCGCCGGCTACTACGAGCAGGGCGATTTCGCCGAGGAGTACGGCTCGCCCAAGTGCATCGTCAAGCTCGGCTGCTGGGGCCCGGTGGTCAAGTGCAACGTGCCGAAGCGCGGCTGGCTGAACGGCGTCGGCGGCTGTCCCAACGTCGGCGGCATCTGCATCGGCTGCACCATGCCGGGCTTCCCCGACAAGTTCATGCCGTTCATGGACGAGCCGCCGGGGGCCACCGTCTCGACCAAGGCGAGCGGCCTCTACGGCGGCGTCATCCGCGCGCTGCGCGGCATCACCGAGAGGACGCTCGACAAGGAGCCCAAGTGGCGGCATCGCGGGTCGACCTTGAGCACCGGGTACCAGAAGGGTTGGTGAGGCGAAGCCCCCGTCGACCCGGCGGGGCATCCCCGCCGGGGAACGCACCGCAGTCACCGAGCTAGGCGCTGTTCTTGCGAGCCAAAGGCCCGAAGGGAGATACGAGATGGCGACAACAGCACCGGGAACGAAGGCCGGCCTCGTCGAGATGCACTGGGACCCGATCACCCGCATCGTCGGCAGCCTCGGCATCTACACCAAGATCGACTTCAACGCGCGCCGCGTCGCCGAGTGCCACAGCACCTCGTCCATCTTCCGCGGCTACAGCATCTTCATGAAGGGGAAGGACCCGCGCGACGCCCACTTCATCACCAGCCGCATCTGCGGCATCTGCGGCGACAACCACTGCACCTGCTCGGTCTACGCGCAGAACATGGCCTACGGCGTGCGGCCGCCGCACCTCGGCGAATGGATCATGAACCTGGGCGAGGCCGCCGAGTTCATGTTCGACCACAACATCTTCCAGGAGAACCTGGTCGGCGTCGACTTCTGCGAGAAGATGGTTCGCGAGACCAACCCCGGCGTCTGGGACCTGGCGGCGAAGACCGAGGCGCCGAACGCCGCCGCCCACGGCTACCGCACGATCGGCGACATCATGAAGTCGCTCAATCCGTTCGAGGGCGAGTTCTACCGCGAAGCGCTGCAGATGAGCCGCATGACGCGGGAGATGTTCTGCCTGATGGAAGGGCGCCACGTCCACCCCTCGACGCTCTACCCGGGCGGCGTCGGCACGGTGGCGACCATCCAGCTCTTCACCGACTACCTGAGCCGGCTGATGCGCTACGTCGAGTTCATGAAGCGCGTCCTGCCGATGCACGACGACCTCTTCGACTTCTTCTACACCGCCATCCCCGGCTACGAGCAGGTGGGCAACCGCCGCATCCTGCTCGGCTGCTGGGGCTGCTTCCAGGACCCCGAGGCCTGCAACTTCAACTACCGCGACATGACCAACTGGGGTCGCAAGATGTTCGTCACCCCCGGCGTCGTCGTCGACGGCAAGCTGGTGACGACCGACCTGGTGCAGATCAACCTCGGCATCCGCATCCTCCTCGGCAGCTCTTTCTACGAGGACTGGGATGGCATGGAGACCTTCGTCGACCGCGACCCGCTGGGCAACCCGGTGGACCGCCGCCACCCCTGGAACCAGCACACCGTGCCGCGGCCGCAGAAGCGCAACTTCGACGGCAACTACAGCTGGGTGATGTCGCCGCGCTGGTTCGACGGCAAGGATCACCTCGCCTTGGACACCGGCGGCGGCCCGCTCGCCCGCCTGTGGGCGACGGCGCTCGCCGGCCTGGTCGACATCGGATATCTGAAGGCCACCGGGAACAGCGTGCAGATCAACCTGCCGAAGACGGCGACCAAGGGTCCGGTGAGCTTCGAGTGGAAGGTGCCGAAGTGGAGCAACACCATCGAGCGCAACCGCGCCCGCACTTACTTCCAAGCCTACGCCGCCGCCTGCGCCCTCCACTTCATGGACGAGGCGCTGAAGGAGCTGCGCGCCGGGCACACCAAGACCTGGGAGTCGTTCAAGGTCCCCAAGGACGCCATCGGCTGCGGCTTCACCGAGGCGGTGCGCGGCGTGCTGTCGCACCACATGGTCATCCGCGACGGCAAGATCGCCAACTACCACCCCTACCCGCCGACCCCCTGGAACGCCAACCCGCGCGACTCCTATGGCACGCCGGGACCGTACGAAGACGCCGTGCAGGGCTGCCCGATCTTCGAGGAGAACCGCGGCGACAAATTCAAGGGCATCGACATCATGCGCACCGTGCGCAGCTTCGACCCCTGCCTGCCCTGCGGCGTCCACATGACGCTCCCCAACGGCCTGGTGATCGAGCAGCGCCACGCGCCGGCGACGATGGGCATGCTGGCGCCGAAGTAGCGCATGGCTGACGATAATTCGCTGCGCGCCGCCGGCGACCGCATCGAGGTGATCCTGGGCGAGCTCGGCGGTGCCGGCGCCGCCTTCCGCGGCAAGGCCGAGGAGCTGGTCCAGCTGCTGATGCGGCTCTACGGCGCCGGCCTCGAGCGCATCCTGAGCGCCGTCGACGACGCCGGCCCGGCGTCGGTCCCCATCTTCGCCCGCCTGGCGGACGACGAGCTGGTGGCGAGCCTCATGGTCCTCCACGACCTCCACCCGCTCGACCTCGAGGCGCGCATCTCCCGCGCGCTCGACCACGTGCGCCCCTACCTCGGCTCGCACGGCGGCGGCGTCGAGCTCGTGGGCGTCGTCGACGGCGTCGTCCGCCTGCGCCTCGAGGGGAGCTGCGACGGCTGCCCGTCGTCGGCGGTCACCATGAAGCTCGCCATCGAGAAGGCCATCGAAGAGGCGGCACCGGAGATCACCGGCATCGAGGTCGAGGGCGTCGCGCCCGAGACGGGTCATCCGGGTCAACACCCCGCCGCCGGAAACCGCGACGGCGTGGTGCAGATCGGCGGTGCGGGAAGCAACGGCGGCCGCGGCGGCAGGTCTTCCGCCGCCGAGCGCGGCGCCGGCCACTGGCTGAGGGTCGAGGCGCCGGAGATCGGCCCCGGCGGCCTCGCCGTCGTCGAGCTCGCCGGCGTGCGGATCGTCCTCTGCCGGTGGGGCGACGCCTGGTACGCCTACCGCGACACCTGCCCCGCCTGCGGCGCGCCGCTCGCCACCGGGGCGCTCCACGACGAGCTGCTGAGCTGCGCCTCGTGCGCGCGGCGCTACGACGTCCGCCGCGCCGGCGCTCTGGCCGGCTCCCTGCCCGGCTCCGACGCCCTGCCGCTCGAGCCGCTGCCGCTCCTCCTCGACGGCGCCGCCCTGCGCATCGCGGTGCCGGCGATCGCCAGCCGCCCGCCGGTCGCGGAGCCGAGCGCGGCGGCGGGCATGGCGGCGGTATCCTGAGGCCGGTGAGAGGCGCGGCGACGAGGGAGGGATCGGATGGCGGTCGGCGGCGCGGGTGACGGGTCGGGCGACGGCGGCTCCGGCAACGGCGGCTCCGGCAGCGACGCCGCGATCGCCCGGCTGAAGGGCCTCCTCGCCGGCCGGCCGGCGCCGCCTCGCTCAGCCGGCGGCAAGGGCGCCGAGGAGCGCTGCGAGCTCTGCGGCACGCCGATCCCCCCGGATCACCGCCACATGGTCAACCTCGAGACGCGCAGCCTGCTCTGCGCCTGCCGCCCCTGCGGCATGCTCTTCACCCGCGACGGCGCGGCGGGCGGCAAGTACCGCACGATCCCCGAGCGCTACCTCTACCCGCGCGACCTGATGCTCACCGAGGCGCAGTGGGAGGGGCTGCAGATCCCCGTCGGCATCGCCTTCTTCTTCCACCACAGCGGCCTCGGCCATGCCGCCGCCTTCTATCCCAGCCCGGCCGGCGCCACCGAGTCGCTGCTGCCGCTCGGCACCTGGGAAGAGCTGGCGGCCTCGAACCCGCTCCTCGCCAGCCTCGAGCCCGACGTCGAGGCGCTCCTCGTCTACAAGCGCCCGGCGGGCTTCGAGTGCTACGTGGTGCCGATCGACGCCTGCTACGAGCTGGTCGGCCGCATCCGCCGCCGCTGGCGCGGCTTCGAGGGCGGCGAGGAGGCGTGGAGCGAGATCGCCGACTTCTTCGCCATGCTGCGCCTGAAGAGCGGCGAGGAGCTGGAGCCGGCGGCATCGGAGCCGGGCTTGGCGCCGGAGCCCGAGGGCGGTCCGTGTCCGAGCTGAGCTTCGCGGTCGACGGCGTGCGCGCCGAGCCCTACGCGGCGGTGCCGACGCTCACCTTCGCGCTCCGTCTCGAGGAGACCACCGGCCAGCGCATCCACGCCATCGCTCTGCGCTGCCAGGTGATGATCGAGCCGCACCGGCGGCACCACAGCTCGGCAGAGCAGGCGAAGCTCCTCGAGCTCTTCGGCGAGCCGGCGCGCTGGAGCCAGACCCTGCGGGCGCTCTTCTGGACCCAGGCGCCCCTGATGGTCGCCGGCTTCGCGGGCTCGACCACGGTCGACCTGCCGATCACCTGCACCTACGACTTCGAGGTCGCCGCGGCGAAATACTTCGAGGGTCTCGACGACGGCGAGATCCCGCTCCTCTTCCTCTTCAGCGGCACGGTCTTCGTGCAGGGCGCGGCAGGCGGGAGCGGCTTCATGGTGGAGCGCGTGCCGTGGGAGAAGGAGGCGGCTTTCCGGCTGCCGGTCGCCGTCTGGCGGCAGGTGATGGACCTCTACTTCCCGGGCGCCGCCTGGATCCGCCTGCAGCGCGAGAGCCTCGACGCCCTGCAGCGCTTCAAAGCCGAGCGCGCGCTCCCCACCTGGGACGACACCCTGGCGGCGCTCCTCGAGGCCGCCGGCGCGGGGCCCGCTCCGGTGGCGCCGGTCGGCGCCGCCGAGCCCGAGGTGCCCTCGTGAGCGCCGGGTTCGGGCTGGCGCAGAAGCTCGCCGACGCCATCCTCTACGAGGGCTACGTCCTCTACCCCTACCGCGCCTCGTCGGCGAAGAACCGGGTGCGCTTCCAGTTCGGCGTCGTCGCCCCGCGCGGCTACGCCGAGAGCGGCGGCTCGGAGCCCTGGGAGATGCAGACGGAGTGTCTCGTCGAGCCCTGGCCGGACGCGGCCGCCGGCGACGGGCCGCGCGTCGATCTCAAGATCCGCTGCCTGCAGCTCCAGGCGCGCACGCTCGAGGACCTGGTCGAGGGGAGCGCCGAGGCCGGCGAGCCGGTCTTCCGGCCGGTCGAGTCCCTCGACGGCTGCGGCGCCGGCGGCGAGCTGCTGGTCGCCTGGGAGGAGGGCTTCGAGCGCGAGATCGAGCTGAGCGGCATCGCTCTCGGCGAGCTGCTGCGGGAGGCGGAGGGCGGCCGCTCCATCCCCTTCGACCTCGCCGGCAGCAGCGAGACGGAGGACGTGCTCGACCAGGCAGGCGCGCTGCGCGGCCGCCTTGTGCGCCGGCGCTGGCCGATCTCCGCCGTCGTGCGCCTGTCGGCCGAGCCGGTGCCGACCGCCGCCGGCGCTCCCGACCTGCTCCGCCTGCGGGTGCGGATCGAGAACCTCACCGCCTGGCCGGACGGCGGCGGAGAGCTGACGCGGGACGACGCCGTCCGCCGCTCGCTGGTGAGCGCCCACACCCTCTTGAGCGTCGCCGGCGGCGGCTTCGTCTCGCTCCTCGATCCGCCGCCGGACGCGGCGACGGCCGCCGCCGCCTGCGTCAACCGGCACACCTGGCCGGTCCTCGTCGGGCCCGAAAGGAGCCGCGACGTCGTGCTGTCGTCGCCGATCATCCTCTACGACCATCCGGCGATCGCGCCGGAGAGCCCCGGCGACCTCTGCGACGCGACCGAGATCGACGAGATCCTCACCCTCCGCATCATGACCTTGACCGACGAGGAGAAGCGCGAGGCGTGCGCCACCGACGCGCGCGCCCGCCGCATCGTCGAGGGGGCGGACACCATCCCGCGGGAGATCTTCGAGCGGCTGCACGGCGCCGTGCGCTCGTTGCGCGGTGGAGGCGAAGAGGCGCCTGCCGACGTTACGGGAGCAGCTCCGGGAGCCCTTGCGCACGACGGGCTCGAGACCTTGGCCCCCTGGGGGCCGGCCGCCGTGGCGCCGGAGATCGCCGGCTGGGAGGAGTTCCTCAACCCCCCCGGCGAGACGGCGCCCGAGGAGGCGTCGATCGTCATCGCCGGCGCCCTCGTCGCCAAGGGCTCGCGCGTCGTGCTGCGGCCGTCGCGGCGCGCCGATTCGATGGACTTCTTCCTCGCCGGCCGCGAGGCGCGCGTCGAGGGGGTCTTCCGCGACGTCGAGGACGCCACCTACGTCGCGGTGACCCTCGCCGACGACCCCAACCACGACCTGCAGGCCGGGACGGGGCGATTCTTCTATTTCTATCCGGACGAGATCGAGCCGCTGCAGGCCGCGCCAGCGGCCGGCTCCGAGCACCCACGGGACCATCGAGAGGAGACGAGATCATGAGCAACCTGCAACGCGTCCTGGTGAGCGCCCTCCTGCTGGCCGTCGCGGCCGTCGTCGTCGCGTCGCTGCCGGATCTGGCGCGATATCTCAGAATCCGCGCCATGTGAGCCGGCGCCGTCCCATAGCGGTCGAACGAGCGATGAGCGAATCCAATGGCTGAAGCGGAGGGCGGCGCGGCGGATGGATCGGCGGCGGGCGGCATCCTCGTCGCCGGCGTCGGCAACATCTTCCTCGGCGACGACGGGTTCGGCGTCGAGGTGGTGCGGCGGCTGCAATCGCGGCCGCTGCCGCTGGGGGTGCGGGTGGCCGACTTCGGCATCCGCGGCCTCCACCTCGCCTTCGAGCTCCTCGAGCGCCCGAACGACACCACCATCCTCGTCGACCTGACGCCGCGCGGCGGCGAGCCGGGCACCGTGTATCTGATCGAGCCCGACCTCGCGACGCTGGGCGCCGGCGCGGCCGGCCCGGCCGACGCCCACTCGATGACGCCGGAGGCGGTCTTCGGCCTTCTGCGCTCGCTCGGCGGCACGCCGCGGCGGGTCCTCCTCGTCGGCTGCGAGCCGCTGTCGACGGAGGAGGAGATGGGCCTCTCGCCACCCGTCGAGGGGGCGGTCGACGAGGCGGTCGAGATGATCCTCGAAGTCCTGCAGCGGGAGACTGCCGCCGGCTCCTCGGCGTCAGCCGTGCAGCACGGAGGTGCGTGAGCATGGAATGGTGGAGCTGGGTCCTGATCGCGATCGTCATCCTCATCGTCCTGCCGATCATCCTCTCGGCGCCCGACATCGCCCGCTACATCCGCATCAGCAAGATGTGAGCGGAGCGTAGGACCTGGAAGCGCGTCGGTCGTCAGCACGCGCCCGCGGCGAAGAGCTATGCTGCAGAGCTGGAGGTGCTCCCATGTGTCTCGCCATCCCCGGAAAGGTCATCGAGTTCGTCACCGAGGCGCGGCAGTTCGCGCTCGTCGAGGTTGCGGGGGTCCGCCGCCAGGTCAACGTCGACCTGCTGCAGGAGGAGGCGCTCGCGGTGGGCGATTGGGTGCTCATCCACGTCGGCTTCGCGATGAGCCGCATCAGCGAGGACGCCGCCGAGGAGCAGATGCGGATGCTCTCGATGATGGGCGAGGATCTGCAGGCGATGGAGGAGATCGAGGGCTACGGCTTCGGTCAGGAGCCCTCGTGAGGAGCCGGCGCGCCAGGAGCCGGTCCGCGAGAACCCGAGAGGAGGCGCCATGAGATACGTCGACGAGTTCCGCGACCCCAAGCTCATCCGCCAGACGGCCGACGAGGTCCGCCGGCTGGCCGATCCGAACCGCCACTACCGGGTGATGGAAGTGTGCGGCGGCCACACCCACGCCATCTACCGCTTCGGCCTCGAGGGCCTGCTGCCGCCGAACGTCGAGCTCATCCACGGCCCCGGCTGCCCGGTCTGCGTGCTGCCCATGGGCCGCACCGACGACGGCCTCGCCATCGCCGCCCAGCCCGGCGTCATCTTCGCCGCCTTCGGCGATGTCATGCGGGTGCCCGGCACCCACGGCAGCCCGCTCGAGCACAAGGCGCGCGGCGCCGAGATCCGCATGGTCTACTCGCCGCTCGACGCCCTCAAGCTCGCCCAGGCGAACCCCGCCAAGCACGTCGTCTTCTTCGCCATCGGCTTCGAGACGACGGCGCCGTCGACGGCGCTGACGCTCCTCGCCGCGCGGCGGCTGGGGATCGCCAACTTCTCGATCTTCTGCAACCACGTGATGATCATCCCGGCGATCCGCGCCATCCTCGACTCGCCGGACATGCGCCTCGACGCCTTCATCGGCCCCGGCCACTGCTCGACCGTCATCGGCTGCCGCCCCTACGAGTTCGTGGCGCAGGATTTCGGCAAGCCGATCGTCGTCTCCGGCTTCGAGCCGCTCGACATCCTGCAGTCGCTGGTGATGATCCTCCGCCAGCTGCAGGAGGGGCGCGCCGAGGTCGAGAACCAGTACGCGCGGGTGGTCCCCTGGGAGGGCAACCTGCCGGCGCTCCGCGCCCTCCAGGAGGTGTTCGAGCTGCGCCCCTATTTCGAGTGGCGCGGCCTCGGCTTCATCTCGCAGTCGGCGCTCCGCCTGCGCGAGGAGTTCGCCGAGTGGGACGCCGAGCGGCGCTTCACGGTGCCCGGCGTGCGGGTGACCGACCCCAAGGCGGCGCAGTGCGGCGAGGTGCTGAAAGGCGTCCTGAAGCCCCACCAGTGCAAGCTCTTCGGCCGCGAGTGCACGCCCGAGACGCCGATCGGCGCCCTCATGGTCTCCTCGGAAGGCGCCTGCGCGGCCTACTTCAACTACGTCCACCGCATGGCGGGCGGCGACGACGAGGTGGCCGACTTCGCCGCCGGTCAACCCGCCGCGGCGGCCGCGAGCACCGGCGCCGCGTCGGAGCCATGAAGACGGCGGAGGACGAGCCGGCGCGGGCCGCCCCCGCCATCCGCTTCAAGGACGCGCAGATCGAGATGGCGCATGGCGCCGGCGGCAAGGCCAGCCGGCGCCTCGTCGAGGGGCTCTTCGCGCCGCTCTTCTTTTCGCCCGGCGACAGCGGGCGCGAGCCGCTCACCGACGCCGCCCAGCTCGAGGTCGACGGCGCCCGCCTCGCCTTCACCGCCGACAGCTTCGTGGTGCGGCCGCTCACCTTCGCCGGCGGCTCGATCGGCGAGCTGGCGGTCAACGGCACGGTCAACGATCTCGCGGTGTCGGCGGCGAAGCCGCTCGCCCTCCTCGTCACCCTCGTCCTCGAGGAGGGGCTCCCGGCGGCGGTCCTCGAGGCCGAGGCGCGGGCGATCGCCGAGGCGGCGCGGCGGGCGGGGGTGCGGATCGTCGGCGGCGACACCAAGGTGGTCGAGCGCGGCAAGGCGGACGGCATGTACGTGACGACCGCCGGCATCGGCCGCGTCGATCCGCGCGCCGACCTCTCGGCGCGCTCGGTGCGGCCGGGCGACCGAGTCCTCCTCTCCGGTCCCATCGGCGACCACGGCATCACCATCCTCCTCGCCCGCGGCGACATCGACCTCGAGGCCGAGCTCTCCTCGGACACCCGCTCGGTCTACCCGCTGGTCGAGAGCCTCCTCGCCGCCGCCGCCCCCGGCCTGCGCTGGATGCGCGACCCGACGCGCGGCGGCGTCGCCACGGCGTTGAACGAGCTGGCGCGCGACTGCGGCCTGGGGGTCGCCCTCTGCGAGGAGGAGATCCCGGTCCGCGAGACCGTCCGCGGCGCCTGCGAGCTCCTCGGCCTCGATCCCCTCCACATCGCGAACGAGGGCCAGTTCCTCGCCGTGGTCGCCCCCGAGCACGCCGACGCCGCCCTCGCCGCCCTCCGCGCCACGCCGGGCGGCGACGCCGCCGTCGCCATCGGCGAGATCCGCGCCGAGCCCCGCCGCACCGTCCTCGCCATCGCCTCCTACGGCGGCATGCGCGTCGTCGACATGCTCTCCGGCGACCCGCTGCCGCGGATCTGTTGAGCGCGCGATGAGCTACGTAAAGGCACTGGACGAAAGTGATCGATCCCATACCTCCGCTCGCCCGTCATCGTGAGAGCTGACCTCTTGTCCACGCAGAGACCGTTTGTTCATGTCGATCACTGATCGCATCGCCGATCCGACGGCCGCCGCCGCCGAGCCCCTAGCCGCCGACGCCGCCTTCGTCGCGGAGCGGCTGCTGGCGCGCAACCGTCTCTCGTCGGCGTTCTTTCCCGCCGAGGCGCCGCGGCTGGCGCTCGCCTGCCAGGAGATGGCGGCGCGGTTCCTGCGCGGCGGCAGGCTCCTCGCGTTCGGCCGCGCGCACTCGGCGACCGACGCCCAGCACGTCGCCGTCGAGTTCGTCCATCCGGTGATCGTCGGCAAGCGCGCGCTGCCGGCGCTCGACCTCTCGCTCGCCGGCGCCGCCGGCATCGCGGCGCTCGCCGAAGCCGACGACGTGGTGATGGGCTTCGGGCCGCCGGAGGGCGACGGCGAGGTCGAGGCGGCGCTCGCGCTCGCCCGCTCGCGCGGCGCGCAGACCTTCGACATGATCGGCCGAGGCGCCGGCGGGGCAGCCGACCCGGGCGATCCGGCGCGCTTTGTCATCTCGCCGCCGTCGCCCGATCCCTACCTCCACCAGGAGCTGGTCGAGATCGCCTACCACGTGCTGTGGGAGACGGTGCACGTCTTCTTCGAGCACCGCGAGATGGGGCACGACGTGGGCCGCTCGAGCTTCCTCTACCCCTACCTCGGCAAGGAGAAGCAGGAGACCGGCGGGCTCCTCGCCGAGGTCGCGGCGTCGATCGTGGCGAAGGCGGCGGACGACGAGCGGCTGCGCGCCGAGGTGGCGGCGAGCCAGGCGGCGGCGATCGCCCGCGCCGTGGCGGCGATCCGCGCCCGCGTCGCGCGCGGCGGCCGGCTCCTCCTTTTCGGCAACGGCGGCTCGGCGACCGACGCCAACGACTGGTCGCTCGACTGCACGGCGCCGCTCAAGCGCTTCCGCGCCGTGCCGGCGCTGTCGCTGGCGCTCGAGCCGGCGGTGGTCTCGGCGATCGCCAACGACATCGGCCCCGACGCGATCTTCCTCCGCCAGCTCATCGCCCACGCCCGGCCGGCGGACGTCGCCATCGCCATCTCGACCAGCGGCGGCTCCGCCAACGTGCTCGCGGCGCTCGTCGAGGCGCGCAAGCGCGGGCTCTCGACCGTCGCCCTCCTCGGCTACGACGGCGGCGAGACGCTGCGGCGCGGGCTCGCCGATCATCCGCTCGTCGTCCCCTGCGACTACGTGCCGCGCATCCAGGAGATCCAGGCGTCGACCTACCACGTCATGCTCGAGCTGCTCGAACGGCTGGAGAGCCCGACGTCGGCCGGACAAGCTGAGCAGCCTGGGCAGGAGAGAACCCCGTCATGAGCCCGCGCCTCGAGCTCTTCGGCACCGCGAGCTGCCCCTACACCGCCGAGATGCGCGAACAGCTCGAGTGGGACGGCCGCGAATTCGTCGAGCACGACGTCGAGGCCGACGCGGCGGCCTTCGCGCGCCTCGCCGCGCTGACCGACCAGCGGATGGTGCCGGTGCTCGTCGAGGACGGCCGCGTCCTGCAGGTCGGCTGGCAGGGCCGCGGCTGCCCGGTGGTCGCGCCGAGCTCGCCGGCGCCCGCGGACTGACACTCTGCCCGCCGACGCCATCCCCGGAGTCGCGGCCCGGTGTCTCCGCGTCCGCGGCGTCGTCCAGGGGGTCGGCTTTCGGCCCTTCGTCTTTCGCCTCGCGCGCCTCCACGGCCTCGCCGGCTGGGTATTGAATGGCGCCGACGGCGTCGAGATCCATGTCGAGGGCGAAGCGGCCGCGCTCGACGGCTTCGCCCGCGACCTCGCCGCCCAGCCGCCGCCGGCGGCGCAGATCGCCGCCATCGAGTCGGCGGCGGCGGAGCTCGAGGGCTGCGGCGCCTTCGTCATCCGCGCCAGCGCGCGCGAGGGGGCACCGACCGTCCGCATCTCCCCCGACCTGCCGGTCTGCGCGCGCTGCCTCGCCGAGCTCTCCGCCGCCGGCGATCGCCGCCATGGCTATCCCTACATCAACTGCACCGACTGCGGGCCGCGCTACTCGATCGTCCTCTCGCTGCCCTACGACCGACCGCGGACGACGATGGCCGGCTGGCCCCTCTGCCCGCTCTGCGCCGCCGAGTACGCCGACCCGGCGGACCGCCGCTTCCACGCCCAGCCGACGGCCTGCCCGGCCTGCGGACCGCACGTCCTGCTCCGGCTCCGCGATGGCGAGAGCACCGTCACCGGTGACGCGGCGGCGATCGCCGCGGCCGTGGAACTCCTCGCCGCCGGGCGCATCGTGGCGGTCAAGGGGATCGGCGGCTACCACCTCGCCTGCGACGCGCGGAACGCCGCCGCGGTCGCCGCCCTCCGCGCGCGCAAGCTCCGCCGCGACAAGCCCTTCGCGCTGATGGCCGCGACGGTCGACGTCGCCCGCGCGCTGGTCGAGCTGCCGCCGGCCGCCGAGGCGCTGCTGACCTCGATCGCGCGCCCGGTGGTCCTGGCGCCGGCGCGGGTCGAGCTCCCCGGCGTGGCGCCGGAGAACCTCGACCTCGGCGTCATGCTCCCCTACGCCCCGCTTCATCATCTGCTCTTCGCGGCCGGCGCGCCGGAGGTTCTGGTGATGACCAGCGCCAACCGCTCGGACGAGCCGATCGCCTACGATGACGCCGACGCACAGGAACGTCTCGGCGCGATCGCGGATGCCTTCCTGGTGGGGGAGCGGCCGATCGCCCGCCGCGCGGACGACTCCATCTGCCGCCTGACGTCGCTCGGTCCCGCCGTGCTCCGCCGCGCCCGCGGCTACGCGCCGAGCGCGGCGGCGAGGCTGCCCGCGGCGCGGCCGATCCTCGCCGTCGGCGCCGACCTGAAGAGCGCCGTCACCTTGGTCGTCGCCGGCGAAGCCTTCGTCAGCCAGCACCTCGGCGACCTCGACCACTACGCGGCCTTCCGCGCCTTCGAGGCGACCGTTGCCGATCTCACGGCCATGTACGAGGTCGATCCGGCGGCGCTCGTCGTCGCCCGCGACCTCCACCCGGAGTACGCCTCCAGCCGCTTCGCCGAGGCGCTCTCGGCGGGCGGCGGCACGGTCGCCGTGCAGCACCACCGCGCCCACGTCGCGAGCGTCCTCGCCGAGCGTCCGGCCGCGGACCGCGCGCTCGACCGCCGCGTCGTCGGCGTGGCGCTCGACGGCACCGGCTACGGCGACGATGGTGCGATCTGGGGCGGCGAATTCTTCACCGGCAGCGTGCGCGGAGGGCTCGTGCGCGCCGCGCATCTGCGGCCGGCCCTGCTCCCCGGCGGCGACGCCGCGGCGCGCCATCCGGTGCAGGCCGCGGCGGGCTTCCTCGCCGCGATCCCCGGCCTGCCCGATCTCACCGCGGCGCCCTTCCACTTCCCGCGCCGCTATCGCCAGGCCCGCGAGCTCGTCGAGAAGAACCTCCGCACCTTCCCCACCACCTCCGCCGGCCGCCTCTTCGACACCGCCGCCGCCCTCCTCGGCTTCACCCGCGAGATCGGCTTCGAAGGCCAAGCCGCCATCTGGCTCGAGCACCGCGCCCGCGAGGCGCCGCCCGCCGAGCCCTACCCGCTCCCCTTCGACGGCCGCGAGCTCGACCACCGGCCGCTCCTCGCCGCCCTGATCGCCGACCGGCTGAGCGGCCGCCCGCCGGCGGAGATCGCCCGCTCCTTCCACGAGGGCCTCGCCGCGGGAGTCGCGGCGGCGGCCCGCGAGCTGGCGCGCCGCGAGGGGATCGATACCGTCGTCCTCTCCGGCGGCGTCTTCCAGAACCGCCTGCTCCTGGAGGCGGTCGCCGCGCACCTCGCCGCCGGCGCCCTCACCGTCTGGACCAACCGCCAGGTGCCGGCGAACGACGGCGGGATCAGCCTGGGGCAGGCGGCGTGGGTGGCCGGCCGCGCCTGACGGCGATCAGCGATTCAGCCGGTAGATCGCCGCGTTCAACACCGTCGCGAAGCTCACCCAGGCCAGGTAGGGCGCGAGGAGAGCAGCAGCCCAGGCCGAAACCGGCAGGAAGGCGGCGAGGGTGGCCGCGATGGCGAGCCAGAGGAGGACGATCTCGGCGAGCGCCCAGCCGGGGCGGCGGAGGCCGAAGAAGAGGCCCGACCAGATGGCGTTGAGGGCGAGCTGCAGGAAGTAGAGACCGAGCGCTTCGCGGTGCGCCGCGAAGCCGCCCTGCCGCCAGACCAGCCAGGCGGCGACCGCCATCAGGAGATAGAGGATCGTCCACACCGGTCCGAAGAGCGCCGCGGGCGGCGTCCAGGATGGCTTGACGATCTCTCGATACCAGGTCTTGACGGAGCGCGCCGTCCACAGGCTGCCGAGGCCGGCCGCCGCGAAGCTGGCGGCGACGAAGAGCACGAGCGCGACGATGGGGTTCACGGAGGCCTCTCTCTCGGGTTCTCGATCGCGCAGATCGAGTCATGCCGAGAGCCGTCCGATGCAAGGCGTGCTCCAGCAAGAGACGGAGAATTTCCACCTGTAGGGAGTCGACGACGGTGCGCCTGCCGTCGCGCCGCGCGGATCGTCGATCTCGCGGCCGGAGCCGGCGTGCTCCTTACTGCGGGTACTGCCGCGGCCCGAACTTGATGACGTGCGGGAAGTCCTGCAGCGTCGGCTGGTAGATGCCGGTGAGGGAGTGGTTCGCCCAATCGCCGCCGTCGGCGAGGTCTTCCGTCTGCCAGAGGAAGGAGCACTCGAGCCCCACCGGCAGGTAGCCGGGGGTGTCGGCGGAGATGCCGGTGAAGGCGGGGACCCAGTCCGCCAGGTTGACGACGCGGAAGACCTCGATCCCCTGCTGCGCGACGGCTTGGCCGAAGACCGGGTCGCCGACCTTCATGCTGCCGAAGGTGTAGACCTTGGGGAGCTGGCTCGACACGTAGATGCCGCTCACCACCGCGTCGAGCGCTCCCAGGGTGACGAGTGCGCCGCCCAGGCTGTGGCCGCCGATGTAGAGCGGCCGTGGCTCCTCGAAGTTGGCGATCGCCTGTTTGAAGCAGGCGGAAAGCGGCGTCACGGTGTCCCAGTCGGTGCCGGAGTAGAAGTCGGAGACGCCCGCCGAGATCTGGCCGTAGGTCTTGGTCACCTCGGCGCCCGTCGGCAGGTTGCAGGCGGTCATGCTCCAGTCGACGTCCTCCAGCCCCTCCTCGTCGCTCTGCGTGCCGCGCAGAGCGACGAGGTTGTTGTAGGACGGATAGCCGGGCGGCTTGCCGGAGGCGCTGAAGCCCATGAACGTACGGTCCGAGTCGCCGCAACCGAGGGAGGTCGGCGGCTTGCCGTCGGCGGTGAGACCGGCGATCTCGTACACCGAGATGGTGTCGAGGATCTCGTAGCCGGGAAGGACGATCTGATGCTCGGGATCGTTGTACTTGAGGTACGCCTGATTGACCGCCTCGGCGAGCGTCCTCGCCATGGTGAGATCGAAGCCAGCGCCGGCCGCGGGATCGGACATCGGGTTTCTCCTCGTCGAGAGCCCCTAGGATAACCTATCTTCAAGATCTTGCTGTTTCGCTGTCATCACGGCCGAGTTGAGCGCCGTCGCGAAGCTCACCCAGGCCACGCTGGTCTTCTTCATGCGCCGATGGTGAGCGTCATCGCCTTCGTTGCCGTCCCGGCCTGATCGGTGGCTTGGACGACGAAGGTGACGGGACCCGCCTGCGTCGGAGCCCACGCGACCTTGCCGCTCGCATCGATCGTCATGCCTGTCGGCATCGGCAGTCCCGGTGCCGGCGACCAGGCGACGTTCCCCTTGGCGCCGGTGGCTTGGAGCTGCGCCGTGTAGGGCGCGCCCGCCTTGCCGGTCGCCGGCGTCAGGGCGAGGATGGTCAGCGCGCCGCTCGCGGCCGCCGTGGTCTTCGCCGCATCGCTCGCATCCGTCCCCAGGGCCTTGCCTTCGAGCTTGTCGAAGACGCTGTCGAGGAGGCGCTCGGAGAATCCGAAGAGGAGCGCGATGCCCAGGGTTCCGACGCCCGTCGGGTGGCTCCAGTCCGCCTGGAAGATCGCGCCGAGGACCCCCGCCTTCACCGCCAGGACCGAGACCATGATCCCGGCCCAGGCGCCGACCGCTCCGGCGACCGGGCTGAGGAACAGGGTGGTCCACGAGGCGCCGTAGTCCGTCGGAACGCTCTTGCGGTCGAGCGACCGGCTGAGGCGGCTGATGAGGCCGCCGGCGGCGCCGACGAGGAGCAGGATGGCATGCTGGGGGAAGACCGCCGTCAACGCCACGATGGCGCAGAGCCCGCAGCCGACGAGCCAGGAGGCCTTGTTCTGCCAGCTGACGAGGTCGGCGAAGCCGTCGTCCTCGCTGTCGTAGCTCAAGGCGAGAGCCGGCGCGAGGAGCGCCTGCAGCCGCTCGGCGCTCGCCGCCGGGCTCGCGGTGAGCGCCGCATGGATCGCGTCGGCCAGGGCCGTCGCTCTCGGCGTCGCGTCCAGCCTCAGCTTCTGCTCGACGGTCTCGAGCCGCGCCTTGACGGTCTCGCCGTCCAGCAGCGGCACCATGCGCACCTGCGCCTCGTGCACGTATCCCCAGCCGGTGATCTCCTGCCCGCGCGACCAGAAGAGAATGTCGAGGAGCCGGGTGCCGCGCTTTCGCGGGCCGTCGAGGAGATCGCTCGCGGCGCACAGTAGCCCGTCGACCGCTTTCTTGCTGGCGTCCGCCGCGGCGCTCTGGCCCTTGACCGCAACCGCCACGTTCGAGCTCGGCGCATACCGCCTTGATCTCGCCGCGCAGGTCCTCGCGAGTTTCCCGCGCGATCCGCTGCCAGCGGACGGTCACCATCGCCAGCCAGTAGACGAGACAGAGCGCGAGGGCGAAGACGAAGAAGGAAATGCCGCTGTCGAAGAGACGGCCGCAGGGCGGGCCGCAGGACGCATCGGCGCGGAGCGCAGGGGAGACTCCCAGCAGGGCGAGGACGCAGCAGATCGCTGTCGTGTTGGCGCGGGCATCCATGGCGGACCTCCTCGGGCTCCGCGCTCGATCGCGCCAGGCCCCCGGTGATTCGACGGACGCGCCCCGGAGTTTTCGCGCCGAACGAACGAAGGCTCCGGCGACCGATCGGCGCGAGCCGTCGATCGCCGGAGCCCGGGCATCGCTCCGCGGCCTACGGGTGGAAGCCGATCGAGAGGCCCAGGGAGGCGTCGATCCACTCGAGGCGGCCGACCGCCGGGGTCGGCGCCGCGACGCTGTGGAAGGTCGCCCCGGTGACGAGGGAGACGCGGGGGGCGATGCGCAGGTCGAGGCCCGCCCCCAGCTCGGCGCCGAGCTTCCAGGTGCCGAGCGTGTGGTAGCCGCCCAGTCCCAGGAGAGCGTAGGGGCGGAGAGAACCGCTGCCCAGCCAGCGGCCGCCGAGCGAGAGCTCGGTCACCCCCAGGCTGTCGGCCGGCGCCGCGGGCGGCTTGGCGCCGAAGGTGTGATACCCCGCCTCGAGGCCGAGCCGCACCGACCCGCCGAGCTCGCGCTCGAGGAAGCCGCCGAACTGAGAGGTCGGGTCGTAGCGATCGCGGAGACCGCCGAGCGGCCAGCCCTCTCCCGCGAGGACGCCGAAGACCCAGGCGCCGCCCTTGGCCCCGGAGCCCACGCTGCCGAAGCTGCCGTTGCCGCTGCCCCCGCCGCAGGGCCCACCCGCGCCGCAGCACGGTCCGCTGGCGCCGGGCGCCAGGGTGATGAAGCGCGTCGCCTCGCGGATGACGAGCTCGCCGCGCGTGTTGTGGCCGACGGAGCGCACGAAGACGCGGTAGACGCCGGTCTCGCCGGTGGCGGCGATCTGGGCGGTCCAGTTGCCTTTGCCCGCCACGAAGACGATCGGCGTCACGGTGTGGTCCGGCGCCGTGACGGTGCCGGTGAGCTGCCCGTCGCGCGCCGGCCAGCCGGCGTCGGTGAGCGCGACCACGACGGAGACCGCCGAGCCCGGCAGGTAGGTCGAGGAGAGGAGCTGGATGCCGAGCCGGTAGTCGGAGCCCACCGCGGCGGCGAAGCCGATCTGCACCGAGTCGGAGAGGGTGGCCTTGGCCGTCGTGGTGGAAAGCGGGTGCTCGGACGCGA
Organism: uncultured Acidobacteriota bacterium; assembly: GCA_963755825.1. GTDB lineage: Bacteria > Acidobacteriota > Thermoanaerobaculia > Multivoradales > UBA5704 > DATBQN01. The sequence continues at coordinate 2,406,087 of CAVWLA010000003.1, forward strand.
CCTTGATCGCCGGCGGCGGCGGCGCTTCCTTCGGCTGCAAGCGGAGGAGCCAGTCGCCGACGTAGGGGGCGGGGGCGAGGCCGCTCGGGAAGATCACCTTGTAGATCGTGTAGGTGTCGCGGTGGACGATGTGCACCGGCACGCCGCCGACGAGGGTCGCCGGACCGATGACGTTGCCGTTGGGATCGACGAGCTGGAGGTCGTAGCCGGACCGCGTCTGCGGCAGGTCGAGCGCGAGGAAGGTGGCGCGGTGGTCCGACGAGCTGATGCGGACGCGGTCGACGATGACCGTGCCGCCGCTGAGACTGACCGGACGGGTGGGATCGAGGGCGATCTGGAGATCGGTCGCGTTGGCGAAGATCTTGAAGTAGAAGGTCTCGAGATCGAACAGGCTGGAGCCGGAGAGGTCGTCCGCCACCTGGAAGTAGCCGTTGGTGACGTTGGTGATCGACTGCAGCTTGCCGGGATCGATGTCGTTGCCCAGCCCGACGCTGTAGATGCGCAGGGCGGGGTCGTTCGAATGGATGGTCGGTAACACCGTATCGATGTTCGGCGCCACGTTCTCGATGCCGTCGGTCAGCACCACCATAACGTGCTTGCGGCTGCCGGCGGGGAGCGGCAGCTGCGCCGCGCCGGTCTGCATGCCGCCGCCGATGCCGGTCGAGCCCTCCGGCAACAGGCCGTTGGGGTCGGCGAGCGCCGGCGGGGCGGTCTTGGTGTCGATGTCGGCGATGTGCGAGCCGGCGGTCGCCGGATCGTCGGCGAAGGCGAGAGCGGCATAGACCTGGTTGGTGTCGTTGTACTTGACGATGCCGATCTTGTCGCCGGTGCCGGCGCCGGCGTCCGGCCGCAGCAGGTTGGCGAAGAGGCTGGCGGCGGTGCCCAGGGCATCGATCTTCGTCCGCGCCCCGGCGCTCTCGCTCATGCTGCCGCTGCGGTCGAGCACCAGCATGCTGTCGATGGGGATCGGCGCGATGCCGGAGCCCTCGAGCTGCACGCCGACGGAGGGCTGCGCGGGATCGTTGCTGGTCACCGTGATGCCGATCTGGTGGGCGCCGAGCGAGGTGGGGAGGAACTCCTGCTTGAGAACCAGCGGCGCGGCGCCGGGCGCCACGACGGCGCCCGCCGCGAGCTCGCTCACCGGCCACTCTGCGAGGTCGGGGCTGCCGGGCGAGGCGCTGGCGGCGGAGACGACGAGGTTGGCGTCGCCGTCGTTGTGGATGACGATCGCCTTGGTGAAGGCGAAGCCGAGCTCGACGCCGCCGTAGTCGAGGACGGTCTCCTCGAGCCGCATCACCGGTCCGCCGGCGATCGCCGGCGTGGCGCCGTCGATGCCGAGGACGCCGGTGCTGCCGGCGTCGAGCCAGTCCTTGAGCCGGGTGGCAGCGGTGCCGCCGCCGTCCCAGCTCACCGAGAGCTTGCCGAAGTAGTCGTGGAGATCGGAGGCGGCGGCGCCGCAGGCCGACGGCCCGCCGTGCAGCTGACCCATGCAGCGCTTGTTCGTCGTGTTCCAGATGCACGACCCCGAGGAGCCCTCCTCGGTGACGCCGGAGCTCCAGTTGATCTGCCAGTGGTTGCCCGTCGCGTCAGCGCCGCCGCCGTTGTCGGCGCTGATCGGCGAGCTGTTCGAGAAGCTGATCGCCTTGACGTCGGTCGACGGCTGATGGATGCAGACCGTGGCGGGAGGGATCGTCCCGCTCGCGTCCCAGCCGGCGTAGAAGACGTGGTAGCTGGAGTCGGGAGTGTCGGTCAGCTCGACGAGCTGGAAGTCGCTGTCGGTGTAGCTGGCGCGAAAGGTCGAGCCGGTCTGGTTGTGCGTCGTGGGACCGGCGTCGTGGGTGCCGCAGGTGGGCGACTCGAAGTTCCAGTAGACGACCACCGTGTCGTCGTTCGTCGCGTCGACGCCGCAGTGGTGAGCGGAGAGGAAATAGTTCTTGAAGTCGCCGGCGGTGTCGTTGAGCATCTGGCCGGTGCAGGCGAACGCGCCGCTCCGGGTGTAGACCGCCACCGCGTTGATCTGATCGCGCCAGGCGTTGCCGGCCGGGCAGATGACGTCGGTCTCGCAGGAGCCCTCGCTGCCGCCGAAGATGCCGCTCTTGGCGAAGCCGCGGTAGGCGCGGTTGACGCTGCCGATCTCGATCGTCGGCGTGGCGGCGCCCGCCGGCACCGCGACCTCGACGACGACCTCGTCGCCCTCGATGACCGGGGTGAACAGCCGGCCGGCGTGGCTGCGGTTGCGCTCGGTGTAGGGCCCCTCGACGTGGGCGTGCGCGGGATCGTAGATCCACAGCTTGACGCCGGGGGCGACGTCGAAGCGAGTGAACCCCAGGTTGATGCTCTTCGAGCCGGCCGACTGGATGCGCAGGCGCCACAGGCGCGAGCCGTCCGCCAGGGTCTGCCAGGTGCCCGAATTGGCGAGCGTGTAGCTGACGGCGGCGGGCTCGGCGAAACGCAGAGGCTGCGGCGCGCGCGGTTTGACGCCGCGGGCGCGGTCCTCGCGCAGCAGGCGCTCGGCGTCGAGCTTCGGCAGCACCTTGCGCTGCACCGCGGCGAGCGCCGCCTTGTCGCCGCTGAGCGTGAAGCTCTTCGGCGGCTCGGTCATGCGGGCGAGCGCCGGGAGCGCCAGCGTGAGCGCGAGGCCGGCCGCCAGCCGCGCCGCGCGCGCCCATCGTGGATGAAGCATCGCCCGCCGGCGGCCGGCGGCGGCGGGCTTTTCGAGACTCTTCGCTTGCAGGAGCATCGTTCTTCCTCCAACCCTCGAGGGGTCGATCGTAGGGATCCGAGGTGAGAGAACGCTCACCGGGAGCCGATCTCCTCACCGCGCCATGCGCCGACGACCTCCGCGCGCGGTGGGCGCTGGCGCGGTCTGCGGCGTTCATTCGGCGCTCGAACGCAGGGTTCCGTTACAGCCGGTGCGGGCTATGCTTTGGCGTGCTCCCCGCCGCCTCGACCGCCGCTGATCCCGTCGCTTCGGCGGCGCCCTCCCGCTTCCGCCGTGCCGGCGTGACGCTGAGACAGCCGGCGGCGGCGGCCGCGGTGTGGCTGCTGGTGGCGCTCGGCATCGCGCTGCGGATGGCGGAATTCGCGACCTGGCGGTCGCTGTGGCTGGACGAGGCGAAGCTCGCCCTCAACATCACCGGGCGCTCGTTCCGCCAGCTGCTGCTGCCGCTGAGCTTCGACCAGGGCGCGCCGCTCGGCTTCCTCTTCATCCAGAAGGCGCTGGTCCTGGCGTTCGGCAACGAGGACTACGTGCTGCGGCTCTTCCCCTTCGCGGCGGGGGCCGCCGCGGTGCTCGCCATGCGCACGGCAACGCGCGTCTATCTCGGCCGACTGGGCGCCGGCGTCGCGCTGGCGCTCTTCGTCGTCTCCGGCAAGCTGATCGAATACTCCGCCGAGGCCAAGCAGTACTCGAGCGACGTCCTCGCCGCGCTGCTGCTCTTGCTGCTCGCGCCCAGGTGCCTGGGCGCCGAGGCGCAACCGAAGGACTACGCCGCGCTGGCGCTCGGCGGTGCCGTGGCGATGTGGCTCTCACACCCCGCGGTCTTCATCCTCGCCGGGGCGGCCGCCGCGCTGGTCCTCGACGTCTGCCTCGACCTCCGGTCGCGGCGCGACCGCCGGCGGCTCCCCTGGCTGGGAGCGCTCCTCCTCGCCTGGGCGATCGCCGGGCTCGCCCTCTACGCGATCTCGCTCCGCGCCCTGGCGGCGAACCGGACGCTGGTCGCCTACTGGCAGACCGCCTTCCTGCCGCCTTCCCTAGGGCGGCAGCCGGCATGGCTCGCCCACGCGCTGGCGGCGATGCTCCGCGACCCCGTGGGCTGGAGCGGCGGCGCGTTGGCGCTCGGCATGGCGCTCGCCGTCCTCGGCGCCGTCCACCTCGCGGCGACGAGATGGCGGCTCGCCGTCCTCCTCGTCACCCCGCTCCCCGCTGTCCTCCTCGCTTCGTCCCGCCAGAGCTACCCCTTCAGCGGCCGCCTGCTCCTCTTCCTCGTCCCGCTCGTGCTGCTGGCGGCCGGCGCCGGGATCGACGCCGTGGCCGCGTTCTGCCGCCGGGCCGCGCCGAGGACGGGCGCGGCGATCGCGCTCCTCGCCGGCGCGCTGCTGCTCTACGGTCCCGCGGCCCGAGCCGTCGCCAATCTCCGGCACCCCGACATGAAGGAGGACCTCAAGCCGGTAATGGCCTACCTGCAGCACCACCGGCTCGCCGGCGATCGCATTTACGTCTACTACGGCGCGCTCGAGGCATTCACCTTCTACGCCCCCGCCTTCGGTTTCCGGCCGATCGACTACCTCGTCGGCCCCCGCTCGCGCGCCGAGCCCGCTAGGTACCTCGACAGCCTCGACCGCCTCCCCCGCGACGGGCGGACCTGGTTCGTCTTCTCGCACGACTGCTCATGGTGCAAGGTCGACGAGGAGCCCTACATCCTCCGCCATCTCGATCGCACCGGCCGCCGCCTCGACGAGCGGCATGCCCCCGGCGCGGCGGTCTACCTCTACGCGCTCGGTGGTCCGGCTCTCCCCAGGCGCGACTGATCGCGGCTCGCCGGGTGGAGGGGGCTCGAAGAGCTGGCGTGCAGTCGAAAGGCTGTACGATTCCCGCCGTGTCCGGCGACGCTCCCGCGATCCCCGCGATCCCCGCGATCCGCTCGCGCTCTCCCTGGGCGGCTCACCTCCGATGAGCGGCCGATCCATCGCACGCCAGGTCCGGGTCATCCTCGAGATGATCAAGGTCGAGCACACCGTCTTCGCGCTGCCGTTCGCGCTGCTCGGGGCGCTGCTGGCGGCGCGGGGGTGGCCGGGATGGCGGACGGTGGGCTGGATCGTCGTCGCGATGGTGGGGGCGCGGTCGGCGGCGATGGCGTTCAACCGGCTGGTGGACCGGCGCATCGACGCGGCGAACCCGCGGACGGCGTCGCGGGCGATCCCGGCGGGCCTGGTGTCGCCGGCGGCGGTGGCGGCGTTCACGCTGGTGTCGGTGGCGGTGCTCGAGGTGGCCGCCTGGCGGCTCAACCCGCTGGCGCTGGCGCTCTCGCCCCTCGCTCTGGCGATTCTCTTCCTCTACTCCTACACCAAGCGCTTCACCTGGGCGTCGCACCTGGTGCTCGGGCTGTCGCTTGCCGGGGCGCCGCTCGGCGCCTGGATCGCGGTGCGCGGCGACGTCGCGCCGGCGCCCTTCGTGCTCGCCGCCGCGGTGCTCCTCTGGGTCGGCGGCTTCGACATCCTCTACGCCCTGCAGGACCTCGACTTCGACCGTCGAAACGGCCTCTTCTCGATCCCCGTCCGCTTCGGCGTGCGCGGCGCGCTCTGGCTGTCGGCGGCCCTCCACGCCGGCGTCCTCGCGCTCCTCGCGCTGCTGCCGCGGGTCGACGCCGCGGCCGCCGCGGGCCCCGTCCTCGGCACCTGGTACTGGATCGGCTGGCTGGGCTGCCTCGGCCTCCTCGCCTACCAGCACTGGGTGGTGCGCCCCGGCGACCTGTCGCGGCTGAACGCCGCCTTCTTCCAGGCCAACGGCATCCTCTCCCTCTGGCTCTTCGCCGCGAGCGCGCTTGATATACTGGGCCGGTGAGCGTCGATCGCCTTCCTGCACTCGCCCCCGAGACCTTCCCCGCGCCGCTCCGCGATCTCGCCGCCAAGGTGCGCGACGGCGTCCGCCTCGACGCCGAGGACGCTCTCCTCTGCTTCACGACGCCGCATCTGCTCCATCTCGGCAAGCTCGCCGACACCGTGCGCCACCGGCTGCACGGCGACGTGACCTACTACAACCTCAATCGCCACATCAATCCGACCAACGTCTGCGTCTACACCTACAACTGCAAGTTCTGCAGCTTCGCGGCGCTCAAAGGCGAGCCGCACGCCTGGGCGATGAGCCACGACGAGGTCTACGCCCACGCCGCCGACCAGGGCGGCAACGCGGTGACCGAGTTCCACATCGTCGGCGGCCTCCATCCCGACCTGCCGATGTCCTGGTACGAGGAGATGCTGCGCGGCCTCAAGAGCCGTTTCCCCAACGCCCACCTCAAGGCCTTCACGGCGATCGAGATCGGCTGGTTCGCCAAGTACGAGAAGATCTCGATCGAGGAGGTGCTCACCCGCCTGCGCGCCGCCGGGCTGGGATCGCTGCCGGGCGGCGGCGCCGAGATCTTCCACTCCGAGGTGCGCGAGATCATCTGCGACGGCAAGCTCGACGCCGACGAGTGGATCGAGGTCCACCGCATCGCCCACCGCATGGGCATCCACAGCAACTGCACCATGCTCTACGGCCACGTCGAGAAGGCGGAGCACAAGGTCGACCACCTGCTCCGCCTGCGCGCCCTGCAGGACGAGACGGGCGGCTTCAACGCCTTCATCCCGCTCGCCTACCACCCCGAGAACAACTACATGGGCCTCGAGTACCACACGACGGGCGACGCCGACCTGCGGCACATCGCGACCAGTCGGCTGGTGCTCGACAACATCCCCCACATCAAGGCGTATTGGGTAATGATCACCCCCAAGCTGGCGCAGGTGGCGCTGCGCTTCGGGGCGGACGACATGGACGGCACCCTGGTGCAGGAGCACATCTACCACATGGCGGGTGCGCGCACCTCGCAGGGCCTCACCCGCGGCGAGCTCGAGCGCATCGTGCGCCTGGCCGGCTTCCAGCCGGTCGAGCGCGACACGCTCTACAACCGCATCGAGCGCCGGGCCGAGGAAGTGGCCGCGGCTGCGGCCCCGGTCGCCGGGACGCCCGCCGCCAGCCGCGCCGCCGCCGCTCCCGCCGAAAGCGCCGCCGCGGTGTGAAGCCCGACCCCCTCGGTTTTCACTATCTGGCCGTCGACGGCCCGATCGGGGTCGGCAAGACGACCCTGGTGGAGATGCTGGCGCGGCGCTACGAGGGGGTGAAGATCCTGGAGGACGTCGAGAACCCGTTCCTCGGCGACTTCTACCAGGACCGCCCCGGCGCCGCCTTCCAGACCGAGCTCTACTTCCTCCTCTCGCGCTACAAGCAGCAGCAGGACATCGCCCAGCGCGAGCTGTTCGACCGCCTGCTGGTCGCCGACTACACCCTGCAGAAGAATCGCATCTTCGCCTATCTGAACCTGTCGGACGACGAGCTGATGCTCTTCGACAAGCTCTACGCGCTCCTCGAGCCGCAGCTCGCGGTGCCCGATCTGGTCATCTACCTGGTGGCGGATCTCGACACCTGCATGGGCCGCATCCGCCGGCGGCAGCGCAACGTCGAAAAGGCGATCGCCCAGGAATACGTCGCCGAGTTGATCGACGCCTACAATCACTACTATCATTACTACAGCCGGTCCCCCCTGCTGGTCGTGGATACGCGGTATCTCAACTTCCCCGACCGGCCCGAGGACTTCGACGAGCTGCTCCACCGGCTCGCCAAGCCGATCCGGGGGACCGAGTACTTCCAGCCGCTTGGATCCCGCTAGACGGGACCGAGACGGAGTCGAGAGCGTCGCGAGCCGCCGGTCCCCCTCGGGGGACGACGAGGCTCGGGGACCGCGGGCGGGGCTTCCGAGCTCTCGCGCGCGGCGGCCGATCGAGAGGGTTTGATCCCCCACCCTGCGGGGACAGACACCTCGAAGTGATCGCGATCCGATCCCGAGCCGAGCCAGGTGACCCCGCGGGGTCTGCCCGAGCCCTTCCGTCTCGAGTTGCGAGCGGAGGGGCTTTTGGTTTTTCAGGGCTCGGGCTCGACCGGAGCGCGTAAACCCCGGTTCCGGGGGGCGGGACTCCAGGCCGAAACTCCTCGAAAGGAGCGGTCCGATGACAGGCGAAGCGAAGAGCGTCACGGTGCCCTGGGTGGCGGCGGCGCGCGAGCGGGGCGAGCGGCTGGTGATGGTCACGGCGTACGACTACGGCCAGGGGCGGACGGCCGACGCGGCGGGGGCGGACGTCGTCCTCGTCGGCGACTCGCTGGCGATGGTGGTCCTCGGCCACCCCGACACCCTCTCGGTGACCATGGACGAGATGCTCCACCACACGCGGGCGGTGCGGCGCGGCGTCAAGCGCGCCCTGCTGGTGGCCGACATGCCCTACGGCTCCTTCCACCTCGGCGCCGCGCAGGCGGTCGGCAACGCCATCCGCTTCGTCAAGGAGTCCGGCGCGCAGGCGGTGAAGATCGAGGGGGCGCGGCCGGAGATCGTCGCCGCCCTGGTCGGCGCCGAGGTGCCGGTGATGGCCCATCTCGGCCTCACCCCGCAGTCGCTCCACCGCTTCGGCGGCTTCAAGGTCCAGGGGCGCGGCGACGGCGCCCGCCAGGCGATCTGCGAGGCGGCCGCCGAGGTCGAGGCCGCCGGCGCCTTCTGCCTCGTCCTCGAGGCGGTGCCGGCGGATGTCGCGGCCGAGGTCACCCGCCGCGTCGGCATCCCCACCATCGGCATCGGCGCCGGCGCCGCCTGCGACGGCCAGGTGCTCGTCTACCACGACCTGCTGGGTCTCGAGGAGCGCATCGCGCCGCGCTTCGTGCGGCACTACGCCGAGCTAGGGGTGGCCGCGCGGGAGGGCATCGCCCGCTTCGCGGCCGATGTCCGCGAGGGGCGCTTCCCGAGCCCCGAGGAGAGCTACGGCGGCGGCGCCGCGCGGCCGGCCGACGACCTCAAGAAGCTCTACGGCTAGGCCGGCGGCCATGCTCACCGTCCGCGCGGAGGCCGATCTCCGCCGCGAGGTCTTTCTGCGGAAGGCCGGCGGCGAGCGCGTGGGGTTCGTGCCCACCATGGGTGCGCTCCACGCGGGACACCTGTCGCTCGTCCGCCTGGCGCGAGAGCGCGCCGGGTGGGTGGCCGCCTCGGTCTTCGTCAACCCCACCCAGTTCGGTCCGGGCGAGGACTTCGCACGCTACCCGCGGAGTCCCGAGCGCGACGGCGAGATGCTCGCGGCCGCCGGCTGCGATCTCCTCTTCCTCCCCGAGATCGACACCGTCTACCCCCCCGGCCGGGCCACCTGGATCGACCCGCAGGGCCCGGCCGAGGGGCTCGAGGGGGCCTTCCGGCCGGGCCATTTCCGCGGCGTTGCGACGGTCGTCTGCGCGCTCTTGAACCTCGTCCAGGCCGACGTCGCGGTCTTCGGCGAGAAGGACGCCCAACAGCTCGCGGTGGTCCGCCGGATGGTCGTCGACCTCCACCTGCCGGTCGAGATCGCCGCGGCGCCCACCGTGCGCGAGGCGGACGGCTTGGCGCTCTCCTCGCGCAACGCCTATCTCTCGCCTGCCGAGCGGCAGGCGGCGCCGGTCCTCCGCCGCGCCCTGGAGGCGGCCGGGCGGGCGGTCGCCGCCGGCGAGCGGCGGGGGGACGAGGTGCGGCGCATCCTCCGCGAGGTGCTGTCGTCCGAGCCGCTGGCGCGGACGGACTACGCCGAGGTGGTCGACGCCGCGACCTTCCAGCCGGTCGAGACGCTCGCCGGCGCGGTGGTGCTGCCGCTCGCCGTGCGGCTCGGCGGCACCCGTCTCATCGACAACATCAACCTACAGATCGCGGCCGCGGGATGACGGCGGCCGCCTAGAGAGGTTCTGGACGATATGGAGCGCACCCTTCTCAAGTCGAAGATCCACCGCGCGACGGTGACCGACGGCAACCTCAACTACCAGGGGTCGGTGACAGTCGATCCGCTGCTCATGGAGGCGGCCGACCTGCTGCACTACGAGCGGGTGGAGATCTACAACGTCACCAACGGCGAGCGCTTCGCCACCTACGCCATCCCCGGGCGGCGCGGAGCGGGCGAGATCATCCTCAACGGCGCCGCGGCCCACAAGGCGCGCAAGGGCGACATCGTCATCCTGGCGACCTACGCTACCTACGACGAGGCGGCCGCGCACGGCCATCGGCCGTCGCTGGTCTTCGTCGACGACGCCAACCGCATCCTCGCCGAGGCGCCGGTGCCGGTCCTGGCGGGAGCCGTCGGCTGAGCCTTCGAGCCGCTGCCGCCGCCGACCGCCGGCCGGCGAGCCGGCCCGGCACCGGGTTTGCTTGGCGACGGAGAGGTATGCGCGAACCACGGGCCGTCGGCCTCTCCGCCCTCGCCGCTCTCGTCCTCCTCGCCTGCGCCGGCTCGGCGCGGACGTCGACCGAGCCCGGCGGCCCGGCGGCGGCGCAGCCGGTGGCGTTCACCACCCTGGCGCAGGCCTCGGTGCCGGGCGGCAGCGGCGGCGCGGCGGAGGACGTGGTGCGCGACGCGGCCGGCTACCAGGCGCTGTGGGGCCGGCTCGGCACCTCGCAGACCGCCCCGGCGGTCGACTTCACGAAGAAGATGGTCATCTCGGTCGCCCTCGCCACCCAGAGCTGCACCGCCAAGGTCACCATCCAGACCATCACCCGCGACGCCAACGGCCTCGCCGTCAACGTCCTCGAGCAGTATCCCGGTCCCCAATGCCGCTGCATGGTCGCCTCGCGGCCCTTCCACGTCGTCGCCCTCGATCGCCAGAGCGGCGACGTCGCCTTCCACTCCACCCGCGGCCCCGATACCTGCTGAGCGGCCGGCGGCTGGCGCCGCGGGCGCCTCTGCGCCGGCCCCAAACACCGGGCATAGAATGACCTCTGCAGGAGGACCCATCCCCGTGACCCACGGCTCGACCGACATCGCTCCGCTCACCATCGCCGGCCGCGTCTTCCGCTCGCGGCTCATCCTCGGCACCGGCAAGTACGCCGACCTCGACACCATGGCGTCGGCGCTCGCCGCCTCGGGCACCGAGATGGTCACCGTCGCTCTCCGCCGCGCCAACTTGGACGCCCAGGGGCGGAGCTCGCTGGTCGACGCCATCGACCGCGAGAGGTACCTCCTCCTCCCCAACACCGCCGGCTGCTACACCGCCGACGAGGCGGTGCGCACGGCGCGCCTGGCGCGCGAGGTGGGGGGCTGGAACTGGATCAAGCTCGAGGTGATCGGCGACCGCCGCACCCTCTTCCCCGACAACGTCGAGCTGCTGGCGGCGACCGAGAAGCTGGTCGGCGAGGGCTTCGTCGTCCTCCCCTACACCAACGACGACCCGGTGGTCTGCCGCAAGCTGCAGGAGCTGGGGGCGGCCGTCGTCATGCCGGCCGGCGCGCCGATCGGCTCCGGGATGGGCATCCGCAACCCGGCGAATCTGCGCATCATCCTCGAGCAGGCGACGGTGCCGGTCGTCGTCGACGCCGGCGTCGGCACGGCGAGCGACGCCGCGCTCGCCATGGAGCTCGGCGCCGACGCCGTGCTGATGAACACCGCCGTCGCCGAGGCGGGCGACCCGGTCCGCATGGCCCGCGCCATGCGTCTCGCCGTCGAGGCCGGCTGGCTGGCGGCGCACGCCGGCCGTATCCCCCGCAAGCTCTACGCCGCCGCCTCCTCGCCGCTCGACGGCATGATCGAGCCGCTGGCGACGATCGCGCCGGCGCCCGTCACCGCCTGAGCGCCGGCGCTCCGAGCTGCCTGGCTCTCTAGGCCGCGTTCGGCTCCGCGAGGACGCCGCGGTAGAGCAGCCCGGCGACGATGGCGCCGACCGCCTGACCGCCGAAGTAGACCCAGATGTCGGCGAAGTTGCCGGCGGCGACCGCCGGTCCCAGGGTGCGCGCCGGGTTGGCGGAGCCGCCGGTCAGCGGGCCGGCCATGAGGATGCAGAAGGTGAGGGTGAGACCGATGGCGAGGCCGCCCGGGATCGTCGCCTTGCCGCTGACGCCGGCGTTCAAGACGGCGTTGGCGAGGAAGAAGGTGATCAGCGCCTCGACCACGAAGCCGGTCGCCGCGGTGATGGTGATCGTGGTGTCGCCGACCTGGAAGCCGCTCGCCAGGTTGGTGGCGCCGAGGCCGGTCGCGGTGCCGCCCAGCACCCAGCGCAGGGCGAGCGCGCCGGAGATGCCGCCGAGGAGCTGGATCAGCATGTAGGAGACGGCGCGCACCGTCTGCATCTCGCCGGCGGACCACACCGAGAGCGTCACCGCCGGGTTGATGTGGGTGCCCGAGATGTGGCCGTAGGCGTAGGCGAAGCCGACGATCACCAGGCCGTGGGCGAGCGCGACGCCCACCAGGTGGCAGCGGAGCGCCCCGGCTCCGGCGCCGATGAAGATCAACGCGAAGGTGCCGATGAACTCGGCGAGCAGCGCGGTCGACAGTTTGCTGGTCATGGAGCTCCTCCAGGAATGAGTTGAACGGAAGCCAGGCGATCGAGAGACGGCGGCCCTCAGGGGCCGTCGATGCGTTCCTAAATTTCTGCCGCGATTGTATCCGCGCCGCCGAGCGGCGGCGAGCCAGTCCCGAGCCGTCGTCAGAGGCGGGCCTGGCCTTGGAGAGAGATGAGGGAAGGCGGAGCGAGGGAGAGCGCGGTGCCGCGGCTCCCGGAGGAGGCGCGCCGCGCGTCTCCTCCGGGTCGCCTCGCTGGGCTCTTACTGGAGCCGTTGGGTGGAGCCGGCCGCCGCCTCGAGCCAGCCGCCCGGGCAGGTCGCCCGCTCGGGGACGGAGAGGCAGTAGCAGACCTTGGAGTCGCCGGAGTCGATCGAGCCGCTCTGGCCGGCGTCGATGGTCACCTTCTTCTCGCTCGCCGAGTTGATGCACGAGCTGCCGCCGTAGCGGGTGTAGAGATCGACCGCGTGGTTGCTGCCGTTCATGAAGGTCACTCCGGTTCCGGCGGCCGTGGCGAGGGCGCCGGTCGAGAGCGCCGCGGCGAGCGCCAGAGCGCCGGCCAGCCCACGCCTCCTGACATCGAACTTCATCGCTTCATCCTCCTTACCTGGTCAGCCGATCGAGTGGGATGAGGCTGCACGACCCGGGGCGCCGCCAGGGGACCAGGTGGAGCTGGCCAGCGTCGGGCGCAACCTACCCCCACCTACGCAGGGCGCGTACCAAAGTTGCGAGCGGCGGGTACAATGCCGGCCCATGTCATGGATTCGACGCAAGTTCCGCCTGACCGCCTGCGCCACCACCGGTGGCTGAGCGGCCAAGATCGGTCCGGGGGACCTTGCTCAGCTGATCGCCCCGCTCTCCCGCCTGGCCGGCGGGGACGAGCGGATTCTGGTCGGCCCGGAAACGGCCGACGATGCCGGGGTCTACCTTCTCGGCGGCCACGCATTGGTGGCGACCGCCGATTTCATCACCCCGGTCTGCGACGATGCGCGGCGCTTCGGCCGCGTCGCCGCGGCGAACTCCATCTCCGACGTCTACGCGATGGGCGGCCGGCCGCTCTTCGCGCTCAACCTCTGCTGCTTCCCGGAGGATCTGCCGCAGGGGGTGCTCGCCGACATCCTGGGCGGCGCCGCCGAGGCGCTGGGCGAGGCCGGCGCGGTGCTCCTCGGCGGCCATTCGGTGCGCGACGCCGAGCTCAAGTTCGGCCTCGCGGTGATCGGCGAGGCCGACCGCGACCGCCTGCTCACCAATGCCGGCGCAAAGGCCGGCGAGCGGCTGCTGCTCACCAAGCCGCTCGGCACCGGCGTGCTGATCAACGCCTTCAAGTTCGACAAGCTCGACGCCGCCGGGCTCGAGCCGGCGCTCCGCGAGATGGAGAAGCTGAACGCCGCGGCCGCGGCGCTGGCGCTCGCCCACGGCGCCACGGCGGCGACCGACGTCACCGGCTTCGGCCTCGCCGGGCATGCCCTCGGCATGGCGCGGGCGTCGGGCGCCGCGCTCAGCATCCGCTACGCCAGCCTGCCGGTGCACGAGAGCTTCGACCGCCTGGCGAAGAGCGGCGTCACCACCGGCTGCACTGCCGCCAACGAGGAGAACGTGCGGTCGCTGCTGCGCGTCACGCCGCCGCTCGACCGCGCCGAGCGCGAGCTGCTCTTCGACCCGCAGACCTCGGGCGGCCTGCTGATCGCGGTGCCGGCGGCCGCCGCCGCGGCGCTGCTCGCCGCGCTCGTCGACTCCGGCCATCGCGCCGCCGACATCGGCGAGGTGCTCGCCGGGCCGCCGCGCCTCGACATCGTCTGACCACGCCGCCGGCGACCCGCCGCGCGCTCCAGGGCCGCTGACCTCCGTCGCCTGAGCATCAGAGCGCCGGTGCGCCGGCGCGGGAGGAGAGCCCGCCGCGGACGCTCCGCCGGCTCCCGCCCGGAGGTTTTTCGCTGCCGACTCCGTCCGGTCTCCTGCCCGCGGCGCCTGCGGCGACGCCCGTCCGTGACGCCCTTCCAGCCGACCGTCGGCGGAACGAAACGGAGCCAGAACCGGTTTTTCCTCTCCCTTGATTTTTCTCTACGACTTTGTCATGCTCCCAACAGATCCCCGGCCTGGCAGGAACTAGCAAGCTTCGAGAGACACCCGCGATACCCCTCCGCAGCAGGCCTTCGACCGCATACGCTCCGCTCGATCGAGGAACCGTCACTCCGGCACCCATGTACCCATGCATCCAGGCGCTCGGGCATGAGCCTGCCCGGGGTTTCCGTTTGCCAGCTCTCGCCGATCGTTCTCGCTCGGGAGAGGTCCGCCGATCCGGATAGCGTCGAGGTAGCGAAGCGTAAAAACCCAGTAGCGATCGAATTTCCAGCCCGCCTCCGCGGGAGGGAAGAGCCGCGCCAAACGCGGCGAATAACAACAACCTGTTGGTAAGGAGCAGAGAGTATGCCCGAGCAAGGTACCGTGAAGTGGTTCAATGACACCAAGGGGTATGGGTTCATCGTGCGCGAACACGGCGCGGACGTGTTCGTCCACCACGCCGCCATCGTCGCCGAGGGTTTTCGTACCCTGAGCGAGGGGGACCGCGTCTCTTTCGAGGTGGTCGAGGGACCGAAGGGCCTCCAGGCGAGGAACGTCGTTAAGATCTCCTAACGCCACTTCGCGAACCGATACCGCGCCCCGCCGGGAGCCGCTCCCGCGGGGCGTCGTCGTCTCCGCCGTCTCTTCTCCTCGCGCCCGCCCGGGCGTAGAGTTCGGGCGCATGCCCGCCCGCCCGCCGCTCGTCCGCCTGCGCCTCCGTCCGCTCGTCCTCGGCGTCGCCCTGCTGGCGCCGCTCGTCACCGCCGCCTGCGCTCGGCCGGCGCCGGTGGCGCCGGCGGCGTCGACCGCGGCCGCAGTCTCCTCGCCATCGGCAATGCCGGCCGCGTCCGCCGCCGCGGCGGTACCGGCGCGCCAGCCGGCGGAGGTGATGAGCTTCCACGGCGCCGACTGGCTGGAGCGGCCGGGCCGCGAGGAGGAGGAGCGGCCCGACCTGGTGCTCCAGGCGCTGGCCCTCCGCCCGGGGCAGACGGTGGCCGAGATCGGCTGCGGCACCGGCTTTTACGCGCGGCGCCTGGCGCGCGCCGTGGGGCCGAGCGGCAGCGTCTACGCCGAGGACATCCAGCCGGAGATGGTCGACCTGCTGCGCCGCTACGCGGCGCGCGACGGCATCGCCAACATCGTGCCGGTGCTCGGCGAGGAGACCGACCCCAAGCTCCCCGCCGGCCGCATGGACTGGATCTTCCTCGCCGACGTCTACCACGAGTTCCAGCAGCCGCGGCCGATGCTCGCCGCCATCCGCCGCAGCCTGGCCCCCGGCGGCCGCGTCGCCCTGGTCGAGTTCCGCCAGGAGGGCGACACCGCGGCCCGCATCTACCCGCAGCACCGGATGACCGTCGAGCAGGTGCTCGCGGAGTGGCAGCCGGCGGGCTTCGCGCTCGTCGCGCGGCAGGAGGACCTCCCCATGCAGCACCTCTTCATCTTCCGGGCCGCCGACGCCGCACCGTCGCGCTGACCGCCGACCGCTTCATGCTAGAGTCGATTCGGGCTCGCCCCGAGGGTGGGGAGAGCCTCCGAACCCGTTGACCCCGCAAGGACTTGCGCTGAAAAGCAGGAGGAGCCACCGCACCCGATGGCCGTGAGCGCCCTATCGAACCGCTGGACTGCGGCGGACTCCCTCGACCTCTACAACATTCGCGGCTGGGCCAACGGCTACTTCTCGGTCAACACGGCCGGCTGCATCAGCGTCCATCCGGGCGGCCCCGGCTCGCCGGAGATCGACCTCAAAGAGCTGGTCGACGAGGTGCGCGAGCGCGGCATCGGCCTGCCGCTCCTCATCCGTTTCTCCGAGATCATCAAGGGCCGGGTCGTCGAGCTCAACGAGGCGTTCGCGCGCGCCATCAAGGAGTACGGCTACCAGGGCGCCTACCGCGGCGTCTACCCGATCAAGGTCAACCAGGACCGCCACTTGGTCGAGCGCCTGGTCGAATACGGGCGGCCGTATCACTTCGGCCTCGAGGCCGGCTCGAAGCCCGAGCTGCTCGCCGTCATGGCGATGCTCGACGACGAGGAGGCCCTCGTCGTCTGCAACGGCTACAAGGACGAGGAGTACGTGGAGACCGCTCTGCTCGCCTCGAAGCTCGGCCGCAAGGTCGTCCTCGTGGTGGAGAAGCCGTCGGAGCTGCAGCTCATCCGCGACATCGCGCGGCGCACCGGCGTCCGCCCGCGGCTGGGCATCCGCTCGCGCCTCTCGGCGCGCGGCTCCGGGCACTGGGAGGCGTCGGCCGGCGACCGCTCGAAGTTCGGCTTGACCGGGCGCGACCTGCTCGACGCCGTCGCCTTCCTGCGCGAGAACGACATGCTCGACACCTTCGAGCTGCTGCACTTCCACCTCGGCAGCCAGATCTCCTCCATCCGCTCGGTCAAGGACGCGCTGCGCGAGGCGGCGCAGGTCTACGTCAACCTGGTGAAGATGGGGGCGCCACTCGCCTACTTGGACGTCGGCGGCGGCCTGGGGATCGACTACGACGGCTCGCAGACCAACTTCGCCTCCTCGCTCAACTACACCCTCCAGGAGTACGCCAACGACATCGTCTACGGCGTCATGGAGGTGTGCGATCCCGCCGAGGTGATGCATCCGATCCTGGTCTCCGAGTCCGGGCGCGCCACGGTGGCCCACCACGCGGCGCTCATCATCGAGGTGCTGGGGGTCGCCGAGTTCGCGGTGGGGAAGCTGCCGACGAAGCCGCCGGCCGACGCCGAGCTGTCGCTGCGCCACCTCTTCGACTCCTACCGCGAGGTGTCGCGCAAGAACCTCCTCGAGGCCTACCACGACGCCATCGGCTACCGCGACGAGTGCCTGAGCCTGTTCAACCTCGGCCACCTCTCGCTCGAGCACCGCGGCCTCGCCGAGGATCTCTTCTGGGCGATCTGCCAGAAGATCCTGAAGATCACCCGCTCCCTCGCCGAGCTCCCCGAGGAGCTCGAGGGGCTGGAGCGCGCGCTCGCCGACACCTACTTCTGCAACTTCTCGGTGTTCCAGTCGGTCCCCGACTCCTGGGCCATCGACCAGCTCTTCCCCGTCGTCCCCATCCACCGCCTCAACGAAGAGCCGCAGAACCGCGCCGTGCTCGCCGACATCACCTGCGACTCGGACGGCAAGATCGATCACTTCATCGACCGCCGCGACGTCAAGAACGTGCTCGAGCTCCACCCCTTCAACGGCGAGCCCTACTACCTCGGAGTCTTCCTCGTCGGCGCCTATCAGGAGATCCTGGGCGACCTCCACAACCTCTTCGGCGACACCAACACCGTGCACGTCTCGCTCGACGCCGAGGAGGGCTACCGGATCGACGAGGTGGTCTCCGGCGACAGCGTGGCCGACGTGCTGCGCTACGTGCGCTACAGCAAGAACGACCTGGTGGCGCGCGTGCGCCACGCCGCGGAGCTGGCGCTCCGCGCCAAGCGGATGACCCTCGAAGAATCGCGCCAGCTCCTGCGCCGCTACGAAGAGGGGCTGGCCGGCTATACCTATCTGGAGTCGGACTAGAGCGGCCGCCCGGCGCGCCGCCGCCGCTTCCGGGCGCGGGCGGCCGGCGGGACGCGAGGCGGGCGCTGCACCCTAAGGAGATGTGATGAAAACCCTCACCGGACGAGATACCGAGATCCTGGTCGAGCGGCTGCGCGAGGCGGTGCTGCTCGGCGACGTGCCGGCGATCGCCGAGCGCATCAAGGAAGAGCTCGAGGCGTTCGCCGCCGGCGGCCTGCTGCTCCCCGAGCGCTTTCGGGAGATGACCGGCGACCACTACTGCCGGCGCCTGCTCCACCGCGACGCCGATCTCGGCTTCACCGCCGTGGTGATGACCTGGGGGCCGGGCCAGCGGACGGCGCTCCACGACCACGCCGGCATCTGGTGCGTCGAGGCGGTGGTCGAGGGGGAGATGGAGGTGCGCCGCTTCGAGCTCGCCGAGCAGGAGGGCGATCTCTGCCGCTTCGTCGAGCGCGGCCACGTGCTCGCCGGCGTCGGCTCGGCGGGTGCTCTCATCCCGCCTTTCGAGTATCACGTGCTCGCCAACGCCCGGCCGGACCAGGTCGCCCTGACCCTCCACATCTACGGCGGCGAGATGGATCACTGCTCGGTCTTCGAGCCCGTCGCCGCGGCGGACGGCCGCTTCCGCCGCGCCGAGCGGGCGCTCTCCTACGACGCCTGATGTCCGGCCGCACGATCTCCGAGACCGCGCCGCCGCCCGCCGGGGTGCGCGATCCTCGCCTGCAGGTGCGCCTGGAGCGGCCGCTCAACGCCGGCCCCGAGCTCGCCGCCCTCCGCTCCCAGGTGGTCACCCCCAACGAGCTCTTCTTCCTGCGCAGCCACGGCGACGCGCCGGCGGTCGATCCGGCCGCCTTCCGGCTGACCATCGACGGCCTGGTCCGCCATCCGCTCACCCTCTCGCTCGACGATCTCCGCGCTCTCCCGGCGCGCAGCTTCACGGCGACTCTCGAGTGCGCCGGCAACCGCCGCACCGAGCTGATCGCGGTCGAGCCGATCCCCGGCGAGCTCCCCTGGGGCGAGGACGCCATCAGCAACGCCTTCTGGACCGGCGCCTCGCTCGGCCGCCTCATCGCACAGGCCGAGCCGCTCGCGGCGGCGAGCCACGTCGCCTTCCACGGCCTCGACGAGGTCGAGCGCCACGGCGAGACCTTCACCTTCGGCGGCTCGATCCCGCTCGCGAAGGCGCTGTCGCCCGACGTGCTCGTCGCCTACGAGATGAACGGCGCGCCGCTGCCGCAGGCGCACGGGGCGCCGCTCCGCGCCCTGGTGCCCGGCTTCATCGGCGCGCGGAGCGTCAAGTGGCTGGCGCGCGTCGAGCTGCGCGACAGCCCCTCCGAGAACTACTTCCAGCAGAAGGCCTACCGCCTCTTCCCGCCCGCGATGCGGGCGGCGACGGTCGACTACGAGCAGGGGCGGGTGCTCGAGGAGCTGGAGATCAACTCGGTCATCTGCACGCCGTCGGCGGGCGAGCTGGTGGCCGCCGGCGCCGTTCCGGTGCGCGGCTACGCCATCGCCGGCGGCGGCCGCCGCGTCGAGCGCGTCGAGCTCTCCGGCGACGGCGGCGCCACCTGGTCGCCGGTCGATCTCTTCGAGGACCGCGGCCCGTGGTCGTGGCGCTTCTGGCGCGGCGCCCTCGGCCTGACGCCCGGCGCCGAGCACGAGATCGTCGTCCGCGCCTGGGATTCGGCCGGCGTCGGCCAGCCGGCGGAGCCGGCGCCGATCTGGAACTTCAAAGGCTACATGAACAATGCCTGGCACCGCGTCCGCGTGCGCGTGGCGCCGGTCCGCCGCTGACGCCGCACCGGTCCGCCGCGCCGGCCCGGACCGCCGGGCGGCTGGGGTAAACTCCGCCGCGTGAGCGACACCACGACCCGCGGCATCCGCATCCGGGTGACCAGCTACTACGACTCCGAGCGCAGCTCGCCGCAGGAGGACTACTACTTCTTCGCCTACCAGGTGCGCATCGAGAACGTCGGCACCGAGACGGCGCAGCTGCTCTCCCGCGAGTGGATCATCACCAACGCCAACGGCGAGGTGCAGAAGGTGCAGGGCCCGGGGGTGGTCGGCGAGCAGCCGGTCCTGCCGCCGGGCGACAGCTTCGAGTACACCAGCTTCTGCCCGCTCAACACGGCGGTGGGCTCGATGCAGGGCTCCTACCGCATGGTCTCCGATCACGGCGAGAGCTTCGACGCCGAGATCGCGCCGTTCTCGCTCGCCGTCCCCAACGCCGTCAACTAGCCGCTCCAAGCCGCCGGCACGCGGGTTGCTCGGCTCGTCCGCCATGCCCGAGCGCACCAGCGAACCGAAGCGCGTGCGGCGAGCGCGCGGCCGCTCGTCGGCCCGCTCTGCGGTCAACTCCGGCGCCGTCCCCGCCGAAGATCTCGCCGGCGAGTTTCCGGCGATCGATCTGCCCATCCGCCCGCCCTTCCCGCCGATGGAGGCGGTCGCCGCCGAGGCGCTCCCCGCCGGGCCGGGCTGGCTCTACGAGCCCAAGTGGGACGGCTTCCGCTGCCTCGCCTTCCGCCGCGGCGGCGAGGTGCTCCTGCAGTCGAAGAGCGGCCAGCCGCTCGGGCGCTATTTTCCGGAGGTCGCCGCGGCGCTCGCCGAGCTGGCGCCGCCCACCTTCGTCCTCGACGGCGAGATCGTCCTCTTCACCCGCGGCGCCCTCGACTTCGACGCCCTCCTGCAGCGCATCCATCCGGCGGCGTCGCGCATCGCCAGGCTGTCGCGCGAGACACCGGCAGTCTTCCTCGCCTTCGACCTCCTCGTCGGCCGCCGCGGCAACCCGCTCCTCGATACACCGCTCGCCGAGCGCCGCGCACGCCTGCGGGCGCTCCTCGCTCCGCTCGCGGCGGGCGGCGGCGTGCGCCTCTCGCCGGCGGTCGAGGAGCGCGCGATCGCCGAGGGCTGGATGCGCACGCTGGGCTCGGGAGGTCTCGACGGCGTCGTCGCCAAGCGGGCGGACGAGCCCTACCACTCGGGCGAGAGGGCGGGCATGGTCAAGGTCAAGCGGCTGCGGACGGCGGACTGCGTGGTGGGCGGCTTCCGCTATCTGCAGGCGCGCGGCGACGGCGGAGCGGTCGGAGCGGTCGGAGCGGTTGGAGCCATCGGCTCGCTGTTGCTCGGGCTCTACGACGCAGAGGGGAGGCTCGACCACGTCGGCTTCACGTCGAGCTTCACCGCCGACGAGCGCCGCGAGCTGGCGCCGCTCCTCGTCCCGCTGGTCGAGCCGCCGGGCTTCACCGGCAAGGCGCCGGGCGGCCCCAGCCGCTGGAGCACGCGGCGCTCGGACGACTGGCAGCCGCTCCGTCCGACGCTCGTCTGCGAGGTGCGCTACGACCACTTCGCCGGCGGCCGCTTCCGCCACGGCACCAAGTTCCTCCGCTGGCGGCCGGACAAGAAGCCCGCCCTCTGCACCTTCGATCAGCTGGCGCGGCGAACATCGGGCTCGCTCCTCGCGCGGCTCGGCGTCGAGTGACCCGCCCCGTGCGGCGAGGGCAGGTCTACTTTCCCAGCCAGGCGACGAGCTCCTGGTGATACGCCTCGCGGTAGGCGCCCACCCGCTCCGGACGCAGCGGGGGCTCGCCGCGGCCGAGCTTCGCCTTCACCTTCGCCAGCATCGCCTTCTGCTCCGGCGTCAGCACGTCGGGCATGGCGCCGCCGAAATAGCTCCAGCTGTTGAGCGCCATCGCCTGCGCCTCGGTGAGGTCGAGGTAGTAGAGCTCGGGGTGGGCGGTGCGCAGCGAATACTTCGACTCCTCGAAGCGCGGCTCCCGCCGCTCGAGGCGGATCTCGGAGCCGTCGAGATGGAGCGCCTGCGCGCGAGCCTTGGCTGCCTCGTCGGCGACGATCAGCGAGTAGAAGCCGCCCTTGCCCTGCTCCTTGAGCGTCGCGGCGAGCTTGCCGACGTCGGTCTTCGCCGGGTCGTACTGCACCTCGACGACCTCGCCGCCGAGGCTGCCGATGCGCGTCGCGAGGACGCCGGGCGCCTTGCCCAGCGTCGCCTCGCCGTTCCAGTAGCAGTACATCGAGAAGACGGCCTTGGCCGGAGCCGGCGCGGCGTCGGCGGCGCTCGCCGCGGAGCCCGGAGCGATGCCGGCGAGCATGCAGGCGAAGAGGACGAGGAGCGAGTGCGGGGAGCAGGTCGATCGACTGGTCATGCGAAGCCTCCTCGGCCGCCCGTCGCGGACGGCCTCACCCGCTAGTACGCCGGGGGTGCCGGCGGCGGATTCTCCGCGCCGCCCGCGGCCCGCATCCCCCACGGCAGCCACCTGTTAGAATGGCCCACCCAATCGCATCCGAGCAAGCGCCGGAGGAGCCCGTCATGGCAGTCAAGGAAGTCCAGCCGCAAGAGTTTCCGGACATCGTCACCCCCGCTCCGGAAGTGCCCCGCGCCGCCAGCTTCCGGCCCTTCATCCCGGCGAGCATCCAGATGCGCGAGCTGACGATCCTGCCGATCATCCTCGGCACCCTGCTGGGGATCGTCTTCGGCGCCTCGTCGCTCTACCTGGTGCTCAAGGTCGGCCTGACGGTCAGCGCCTCGATCCCCGTCGCCGTCATCTCGATCACCCTCTTCCGCCTGCTCTCCAAGCTCGGCCTGCGCGACGCCACCATCCTCGAGAACAACATCGTGCAGACCGCCGGCTCGGCGGGCGAATCGATCGCCTTCGGCGTCGGCGTCACCATGCCGGCGATCATGATCCTCGGCTTCGATCTCGAGATCACGCGCGTGATGCTGGTGGCGGTGCTCGGCGGGCTGCTCGGCATCCTGATGATGATCCCGCTGCGCCGCGCGCTCATCGTGCAGCAGCACGGCATCCTCAAGTATCCCGAGGGCACCGCCTGCGCCGAGGTGCTCAAGGCCGGCGCCACCGAGGAGGAGCGCGCCATCGCCGCCCGCGCCGCCGCCGAGGCCGGCGAGGCGCCGAGCGCCCGCGCCGCCTCCTACTCCGGCGCCCGCACGATCTTCACCGGCTTCGGCATCGGCATCCTCTACAAGACCGCCATGGAGGCGTTCAAGACCTGGAAGGACGTGCCGGAGAAGGTCTTCTCGGCGCCCTTCAAGGCGGGCTCGATCTCGGCCGAGATCTCGCCCGAGCTGCTGGGCGTCGGCTACATCATCGGCCCGCGCATCGCCGCCATCATGTGCGCCGGCGGCGTCCTCGCCTACCTGGTGCTCATCCCGGCGATCAAGTTCTTCGGCGAGGGGCTGTCGGCGCCGCTGGCGCCCGGCCTCGTCCCCATCAGCCAGATGGACCCCGGCCAGATCCGCGGCGCCTACGTGCTCTACATCGGCGCCGGCGCCGTCGCGGCAGGCGGCATCATCAGCCTGGTCCGCTCGCTGCCGACGATCTGGCAGGGCTTGAGGGGCGGCCTCGCCGACCTCCGCGGCGGCCAGGCGGCGGACGCCGCGGCGGGCCGCACGTTGCGCACCGACCGCGACCTGTCGCTCAAGTTCGTCGGCATCGGCATCGTCGCTCTCTTGGCGGTCATCATCCTGTCGCCCAAGCTCCACATGAACATCCTCGGCGCCCTCCTGATCGTCGTCTTCGGCTTCCTCTTCGTCACCGTCTCCTCGCGGCTGACCGGCGAGATCGGCTCGTCGTCCAACCCGATCTCGGGCATGACGGTCGCGACGCTGCTCCTCACCTGCTTGATCTTCCTCGCCATCGGCTGGACCGGCCCCGCCTACTACGTGACGGCGCTCTCGGTCGGTGCCATCGTCTGCATCGCCGCGTCGAACGGCGGCACCACCTCGCAGGATCTGAAGACCGGCTTCCTCATCGGCTCGACGCCGCGCCATCAGCAGATCGCCATCCTCATCGGCGCGCTCGCCTCGGCGCTGGTGCTCGGCCCCATCCTTCTGAAGCTCAACGACGCGGCGACCGTCTTCGTGCCGCCGACGACTTTCGAGGCGGTGAGCTCGAGCGCCACCGTGCCGCCGGCGACGGCCTCCACGCTGCCGGCCTACGCCGGCGAGGCGAAGGCGCCGCAGGGGACCTGGCACGACCTCACCTTCACCGCCGGCCAGGCGGCGCCGGCTGCGGGCCTCGAGGCGGGCGAGTACCTGGTCGACGACGCCGGCCGCGTCGCCTTCAAGGTGAAGCACAACTTCCCGACCACCCTGCGGGCGCCCCTGAACGAGCTGGCGCAGTCGGAGAAGCTCAACGGCCCGCAGGCGCAGAGCGATTCCAAGGTCTACCGCGTCTGGCAGAAGCTCGACCCTTCGGGCGGCCCCGCCGAGCGCTACCTCGTCGACCCGGCGACCGGCGTCCCGGCCTACTTCGTCGACCCCGGCATCAACGGCACCCACAAGGTGCGGCCGGACGGCACCACGGTCAACAAGTTCGACGCCCCCAAGGCGACGCTGATGTCCTACATCATCAAGGGCATCCTCAACCACAAGCTGCCCTGGGCGCTGGTCCTCCTCGGGGTGATGATCGCCATCGTGCTCGAGATGTCGGGCATCCCGTCGCTCGCCTTCGCGGTGGGCGTCTACCTGCCGCTCTCCTCGTCGTCGCCGATCTTGATCGGCGGCATGGTGCGCTGGCTGGTCGACTGGAACCTGCGCCGCAAGCTCCGCCACGAGAACTTGACCGAGGAGCAGCTGCAGGCCGAGGGGGACAAGAGCCCCGGCGTGCTGATGGCCTCCGGCTACATCGCGGGCGGCGCCATCGCCGGCATCCTCATCGCCTTCATGGCGGGCGTGCTGACCGACTTCAACGAGAAGGTCACCCACTTCATGGACAGCCACAACCCCTTCTTCAACGGGCCGCACGCCGACCTCCTGGCGCTCGTCCCCTTCGCCATCCTCACCGTCCTGCTCTACCTCGCCGGCCGCGAGGCGATCCTCGCCGGCAAGCGCGAGAGCTAGCGCCCGGCTCCCCGGCCGCCGCGCACCGCGCGCGGCGGCCCTGCTTCGGCCCTCGGACCTCGCTCATGAAACCGCAGTCCGCCGACACACCGCTCGACGTCGAGGAGCGCCTCCTCGAGCGCTATCGGCAGATGACCGAGCAGGAGCGCCTGGCGATCGCCCTCGACCTGAGCGAGGCGGTCCGCCAGCTCGCGCTCGCCGGCATCCGCGACCGCTACGGGCCGAATCTCTCGCCGCGGGAAGAGCGCCTGCGCCTCGCCGCGCTCACCATCGACCGCGAGACGATGATCAGAGCCTTCGGGTGGGACCCGGAGATCGAGGGGTACTGAGGTGGAGCTCGCCGGCGCCCTGAGAGTGGCTCTCGAGGTGGTCCGGGCGCTCGAATCCCTCGACATCCCCTACCTGCTGGGCGGCTCGCTCGCCACCTCGCTCTACGGCATCCCGCGCGCGACCCAGGATGCCGATCTGGTGGCCGATCTGGCGATCCGCCACGTGCCGCCGCTGGCGGCGATGCTCCGCGAGCGCTTCTACCTCGACGAGGAGCGCCTGTTGGGCGCGGTCCGCCGGCACGCCTCCTTCAACCTCATCCACCTCGACACCAACCTCAAGGTCGACGTCTTCGTGTTGGCGAACGAGGCGTTCGCCCGTTCCGAGATGGCGCGCCGGCGGAGCGTCGCGTTCGCGGGAGCCGGCGGCGACAGCTCGCTCCAGGTGGCGAGCCCGGAGGACCTGATCATCCAGAAGCTGCGCTGGTTCGAGCTCGGCGGCAGCGCCTCCGAGCGGCAATGGAACGACCTGCTCGGCGTCCTCAAGGTCCAGGGGGCGCGGCTCGACAGGGAATACCTGGCGCGCTGGAGCCGCGAGACCGGCGTCGAGGATCTCCTGGCTCGGGCACTCGCGGACAGCGGGCAGTCCGCGGGCCGGCCGTAGCTCGCCCCCTCACGAGGTGATTTGAGCCGCCGGCGAAAGGCGGGTCAGGCCTTGTGGTTCTCCTCGGGCGGCGGCGGCGGCAGCCGCTTGACGTCAGGGAACCGCTTCGCCAGCCAATCCACGAGCTCCTCGGGGTGGTAGCCGAACGGCCCCGGCTCGCCCTTGTAGACGATCCGGCCGTCGGTCTCGACGACGTAGAGGCGCTCGGGCCAGCCGGCGTAGAGCTTTTCGGCGCGGTTGCTCATGTCGTCGATGGCGAGCGGCATCTGGTAGTGGAAGCGCTTCACGAAGTCGTTGGCGATCGCCAGGCGCGCCTTCATCGAATGCGGCTGCGGATAGCAGACGTTCTGCTCGTCGTTGACGTCCATCCGCCACTCGTCGAGCGGGTGGGCTTCCTTGATGTAGACGGTGAGGAACTCAGCCCGCCCGCCGTACCGCTGGTGAATCTGTTCCATGCGCTCGACCGAGCGCCGGAAGGGCGGTCACGTATAGCTGCCGAAGACCAGGACGAGCGGCTTCGCCTGCCAGTGGTCGTGGAGAGCGACGGTGGGCGTCCCGTCGAGCGCCGCGAGCGTGGCGTCGGGAGCCCGGTCGCCGACCGCGAGCTTGCCGGGATGGCGCTGGTCGTAGCGCATCATCCCCATGAAGTCGTGCGGACCCATCATGACGAAGAAGAAGCCGTAGTAGCCGACGACGGCGAGCACGGCGAGGGCGGCGACCCCCAGGACGATTTTGCGGAGCATGTTCGGACCTCCGGAAACGGTGCGGCGTGGGGCGGATTCTAGCAGGGGGAGCTCCGCGGGCGTCGCGGCGCGCTCACTCCGCCGGCGGCTCTTCGTAGAGCGCCACCAGGCGCCGCGCCGTCTCGGCCATGCGCTGGCGCAGCTCCGCGGGCTCCAGCACTTCGGCCTCGGCGCCCAGCTTGAGCATCTCCTGGGCGGCGTGGTCGATCGACTCGATGGGGACGGCGAGCCGCGCCCAGCCGTCCGCGCCGGCAGCCTCGGTGCCGCTCGCCGCGGCGTCGGCGAGAGCGGGGCCTAAGCCGCGGAGGCGCTCGAGGCCGCGTGGCGAGACGCGGAGGACGGCCTCGCCGCGATAGACGCCAGCCTCGAAGCGCGCCGTCGACGCCGTCCAGTAGGCGCCGAGATCGAAGCCGGGCGGGCGGCTGAAGCACTCGGCGCTGATCGTCAGCTCGCGGATGCTCGCCAGCCGGTAGGTGCGCGGCTCGCCGCCGGTCCCCGCTTCACCGCAAGCGCTAGCGGCGAGGTACCAGGCTCCCGCCTTGAGGACGAGGCCGAGCGGCTCGACCTCGCGCTCGACGATGCCTGCCCAGCTCTCGTAGCGCATGCTGAGGCGCCGCTCGCCCCACACCGCCTCGGCGACGATGGAGACGTGGTCGGCCGGCGGCGCGCTCTGGAACCAGCCGACCGGGTCGAGGTGGAAGCGCGAGCTCATCCGCTGCGCGTCCTCCTGCCAGCCCGCCGGCAGCGCCGCGAGGAGCTTGCGCTCCGCCGCGGCGAGCGTGCCGGCGACGCCGAGCTCCGCCGCCGGACCGGGGAGCCCGGCGAGGAAGAGCGCCTGCGCCTCGGCCGCCGTCAAGCCGGTGAGCTGGGTCCGCCAGCCTTCGAGGAGCTGGAAGCCGCCGGCGCGGCCGCGCTCCGCGTAGACCGGCACGCCCGCCGCGCTCAGCTGGTCGATGTCGCGATAGACAGTGCGGATCGACACCTCGACCGTCGCGGCCAGCGCCTGCGCGCTCATCCGGCCGTGCGCCTGCAGCAGCATGAGGATCGACAGCAGCCGCGCCGCGCTCACGCCGCGAACCTAACAGAGAAACCTGACAGGCGATGGCAGCTTAGGAGGCGCAGGATGCCTCCCGTCCGCATCCCGCGGCCATCCGTCCTCGAGCCCAGCCAGGAGAGCAGCCATGACCATCCCGACGATCCCCACCGGCGACCCGCACGACTTCGACTTCCTCTTCGGCACCTGGAACGTCGCCAACCGGCGCCTCAAGGAGCGCGGCGTCGGCAGTGACGAATGGGAGGAGTTCCCCGCCACCGAGCGCTGCGAGCCGCACATGGGAGGGCTCGTCAACGTCGAGGAGATGGTCTTCCCGACCCTCGGCCGCAGCGGCATGGCCATCCGCGCCTTCGACCTCGCCAACCGCCGCTGGTCCATCCACTGGATCGACAGCCGCGGCGCCACCCTCTGCCCGCCCGTCCACGGCGGCTTCGACGGCGACCGCGGCACCTTCTACGGCGAAGACCTCGACGACGGCCGGCCCGTCGAGGTCCAATTCCGCTGGACCCGCCTCGGCCCCGACACCGCCCGCTGGGAGCAGGCGTTCTCCTTCGACGGCGGCGAGTGGGAGTGGAACTGGGTGATGGAGTTCACCCGCGCGGCGGGGTGAGCAGGCGAGGGGCGCGATCGATGCTGCTTCTTGATCCGACCTGGTTGCCGCGGCCTCCGGGAGGCTCAGCTTGCGTCCGCGCTACAATTCCTACTATGCCGACTTGCCTTGAAATCGTTCTGGATGGCGATGCCCCGGACCTGCCTGGCATGTTCGATGTCGTCGCGGATCTCGTGGGGGTCGGATTCGAGCCGGGACGTTCCGAGGTCAGGATCCGGCTCAACGGAGCGCCGATGGCATTTCCCGCCACCGATGAGCAGGTGGAGAGGGCGATCGCCCTGCGGGGCGGGCAGGTGAGGGTGGTCGGCATTCGAGGCGCCGGCAGGAACCGGCTCCTGGGCCTGTTTGGTGCGAGCGAAGAGACGGTCGTTCTGCGGGGCAAGGCTGCGGAGGACCTCGTCTTTGAGCGCTGGAACGGATTGCTTAGGATGCTCGCCAAGTGACCAGCGAGCCCTGGGACGATCTGATCAGCCGCGCAGACCTGATCCGTTTTCACCAGCGCGGGCTCGACGAGCACGGCGGGCTCGAAGCGACCGAGACGGTCGTTCTCTGGGTGGCCGATCGGGTCGAGCTCCTCCCTCCGTAGCCTCTGCCGCCAGGCGAGAGCTTCCCGCTCGCGGCAATTCCCCTACCCCCTACCCCTCCCCCCGCCACCGCGGAATCCGCCCGCGGATCGTCCCGAAGCCGAGCCGATCGAAGAGCACGTCGACCGCTTCGCGGTCGGCGCCTTGGTACTCCAGGGCTTCCAGGGTCGCGCGATCGGGGGGGATGGGGGCGTCGCGGGCGATGGTCGCCAGGTTTTTCGACAGGAGGGCGATGTCGCGGTGGAGGGCGAGGCGCTCGGCGAGGCTGGCGCCGCCGCGGAGGGTCTTCAACTTGGCGACCTCGGGGAGGCGGCGGTAGAGGTCTTCCATGTGGCCGAAGTGGGCGAGGAGGGCGGCGGCGGTCTTGCGGCCGACGCCGGGGACGCCGGGGATGTTGTCGACCGGGTCGCCGGCGAGGCCCAGGAGGTCGGCGACCTGGTCCGGGCGCACGCCGAGCTTCTCGGCGACCTCGGGCGGCGTCAGGCGGAGACCCTTGCCGAAGTCGTAGATCGAGACGCGCTCCGAGACGAGCTGCGCCATGTCCTTGTCGGAGGTGATGACGACGGCGCCGTGGCCCTGCGGCTCGAGGCGGGCGACGAGGGTCGCGATCAGGTCGTCCGCCTCGTAGAGGTCGTCGATGTAGGTGGCGGCGCCGAGCGCCTGGGCGACCTCCTCGCAGGCGCGAAGCTGCGCCTCGAGCTCCGGCGGCGGCAGCGCGCGCTGCGCCTTGTAGGCGGGGTAGAGCTGGTTGCGGAAGCTCGTCGTCAGGCTGCGGTCGAAGGCGATCCCGAGATGGGTCGGCCGCTCGTCGGCGATCAGCTTGAGCAGGAAGCCGGCGAAGCCGTAGACGGCCGCCGCCGGCTTGCCGTCGCGGCTCTTGATGCTCTCGGGGAGCGAGAAGAAGGCCCGGAAGATGTACGGGCTGGCGTCGACCAGGTGGACGGTGTGTTCGCTCGTCATCGGTTGGGCATCCGGCTGCTCTCCGCTCGCATCATCACTGCGCCGTCAGCTCGCCGGGCACCAGGTGGAGCGTCGCCGCCGGCCTGCCAGGGAGGAACGGCGTCGGCTGGCCCTGCTCCCAGGCGGCCTCGGAGTCGGCGAAGTGCGGCGACAGCGGATTGCCGCTCTCGCCGACGGGGAGCTCGAAGATGCCGCTCTCCTCGTGCCCCGGCGAGACCACCAGCCGCTCGGAGGCGCCGAAGCCGGGCGCCTGCACGCGCGGCATGTTGGAGTCGCCGGGGAGCTGGTGCGGCGGCATGCCGAGCCAGCGCGCGGCGAAGGGGAACGCCGCCACCATCGGGTGGTTGATCGCCGTCGTGTTGCGGGCTCCCCAGGTGAGGGCGCCGTCCTTGACGCTGGCCATATGGAGATCGGCGATCGTCTTGTCGACCACCGCCAGCAGCTCGTCGTCCCAGCTCTTGTAGGGCGGCGCGAGGAGGTGCGCCGGCCGCTCGCTCACCAGCTTCCAGATCGCCGCCTCGGTGTGCGGGACGTCGTTGTAGTCGAAGCGCGGATCGGCGGCGGCGCAGGGGGCGACCAGGGGGGCGACGACGATGTCGCGGGCGTCGGCGCGGAAGGCGCGGACGATGCGGTAGGCGGCCGAGTCGACCGAGGCGCGGCCGGTCCAGGTGGTGTCGACGAGGCGGCGGAGCCGGGCGCGGAGCGGATGGCCGGCGAGCGCCTCGGCGGAGAGCGTGCGCTGCAGCAGCTCGCGCCAGCGGACGAGGAAGAGGGCGCGGTCGTCGAGCTG
This sequence comes from uncultured Acidobacteriota bacterium, assembly GCA_963755825.1. Classification (GTDB taxonomy): domain Bacteria; phylum Acidobacteriota; class Thermoanaerobaculia; order Multivoradales; family UBA5704; genus DATBQN01. The sequence continues at coordinate 2,436,282 of CAVWLA010000003.1, forward strand.
GATCTTCAAGAGGTCGCGCGGCGTCGCGCGGTCGAGGCGCATCAGGTCGTCGCGGATCTGCATCGCGCGCGCCCCCAGGTCGTAGCCGTCGTCGCCCATCAGGTCGAGGTCGGCGCCGCCGACGACGCGGGCGTTCGCCGTCCACAGCCGGCCGGACGGCGGATCGACCACCTTGGGGATCTGCTCCGGCGGCACCCAGCCGTCCCAACGGCGGCTGCCGTCCGCCCACGAGGTGGGGAGGCGGCCGTCGAAGCCCACCCGCCGCGGGATGCGGCCGATCACCGTCCAGGCGATCCGCCCGCTCGAGTCGGCGAGCATGAGGTTCTGGTTGGGGATGCCGGACTGGTGGGCGATCGCGATCGCTTCGTCGATCGTCGCCGCGGTCTCGAGACCGCGGGAGAGGACGTTGACGGCGTCGGCGTGCTGCGGGGTCCAGTTGAAGGCGCGCGGGCGGCCGGCGTGGTCCTTGTCGATGACCGGGCCCCAGATGGTCTCCACGACGTCGATCGTCTTCGCCTTGCCGCCGCGCACGCGCAGGGTCTCGGCGTGGTGGACGAACGGGCGCAGGCCCTCCGGCGTGCGGTAGAGGTCGGGGCGGCGCGGATCGACCTCCAGCACCACGAGGTCGCTCCAGTCGCCCTGGGTGTTGGTGAAGCCCCAGGCGACCTGGCCGTTCGAGCCCACCACCATCGAGGGGACACCGGGGAGGCTGACGCCGGTCACCCGCCGCTCGGCGCCGTTCTCCTGCGGCCAGGCGAGCGAGAGGCGGAACCAGGTCGACGGCACGCGGAGCGCCAGGTGCATGTCGTTGGCGAGGAGGGCGTGGCCGTCGGCGGTGTGGGTGCCGGCGACCGCCCAGTTGTTGCTGCCGGGGACGAGCGCCGCGCCGTCCTCCTCGCGGTCGAGCCGGGTCGCGGCGGCGAAGCGGGCGGGCGCCGCGAGCGCGGCGGCGTGCGGCGGGGCGGGGGCCGGCTGGCGGCGCAGGTCGATCACCTCCGGGCCGGGGATCGGCGGCGCCGCGAGCGGCCCGCCGACGAGCGGCGCGTCCCACTCGCTGCCGCGCGGGGTCAGGAAATCGAACAGCGGCGCCGGCAGCGTATCGTGCATCACCCCCAGCGTCGACTCGTGGACGCCCGCCGAGTCCTGCAGGTCGAAGAACATCGCCATCACCACCAGCACCGAGTCTTCGGCCTGCCAGAGCCGCGGCTGGGCGCGCAGCGCCAGGTACTCGAAGGGTGGCTTGTGCAAGGCGGCGAGGCCGCTGTTGACCCCTTGCGCATACGCGGTGAAGAGCCGGTTGTCCTCCGGCGTCGCGGCGTCCATGATCTTCTCGGCGAGCGCCCGGAAGCGGTGGCGGCGGGCGTCCTGGTCGGCTTCGAGGAGCCCCGGACCGAGCAGCTCGGCGAGCTCGCCGGCGCCGCGCCGGCGCAGCAGGTCCATCTGGAAGAAGCGCTCCTGGGCGTGGATGAAGCCGGTGGCGCGCGCGAGGTCGATGCGGTTGGCGCCGCGCAGCGTCGGCACGCCGAGCGCGTCGCGCTCGACGGTGACCGCCGCCTCGAGGCCGGGGAGGCCCTGGCGGCCCTCCAGCCGCGGCAGGCTGCCGGCGATCTGCTGGCGCACCCAGACGGCGAGGCCGGCGAGCGCGAGGACGAGGACGACGACGATCCAGAGGACGATGCGGCCGGCGCCGCGGCGGCGGCGGGGGGTGGAGCGGACGGGGCGATCCGACAGCATGGTGTCTCCTCCGGACAGGCGCTCGGGACGGGCATCCAAGCATAGCGGATACACTCCCCGCCGATGAACGGCGACGGCTTCCCCGACCTCCGCGCCTTCCTCGACCGCCTGCGCGCCGACGGCGATCTCGCGGTGGTCGAGGCGCCGGTCGAGGCGCGGCTCGAGGCGGCGGAGATCCACCGCCGGGTGATCGCGGCCGGCGGCCCGGCGCTCCTCTTCACGCAGGTCCGCGGCGCCGACTTCCCCCTCGCCACGAACCTCTTCGGCACCGCCCGCCGCGCCGAGCTCGCCTTCGGCACGCGGCCGCTGCGCCTGATCCAGCGTCTCGCCGGCCTCGCCGAGACGCTGCTGCCGCCGACTCCGGCCAAGCTCTGGGCGGCGCGCGACGTGGCGCGCGAGGCGCTCCGCATCGGCACCGCGCGGCGGCGCGGCGGCCCGGTCGCCGAGGTGGTGACCGGCGACGTGCGCCTCGACCGCTTTCCGGTCCTCACCACCTGGCCCGAGGACGGCGGCCCCTTCGTCACCCTGCCGCTCGTCTACACCGAGCCGCCGCTCCCCGAGTCCTCGCCGGCCTCCCACCGTGCGGGCAACCTCGGCATGTACCGCCTGCAGGTCCACGGGCCGGCGACGACCGGCATGCACTGGCAGATCGGCAAGGGCGGCGGCTTCCACTACGCCGAGGCGGAGCGGCTGGGCGTGCCGCTGCCGGTGACCGTCCTCCTCGGCGGTCCGCCGGCGCTCACCCTGGCGGCGATCGCGCCGCTGCCGGAGAACGTGCCGGAGCTCCTCCTCGCCTCGCTCCTCGCCGGCCGCAAGCTGCCGATGGTGCAGCCGGCGGGCTTTCCGCATCCGCTCGTGGCATCCGCCGAGGTGGCGCTCGCCGGCCGCGTGCGGCCCGGCGTCCGGCGGCCCGAGGGGCCGTTCGGCGACCACTACGGCTACTACTCGCTCCGCCACGACTTCCCGGTCTTCGAGATCGAGCGCCTCGCCCGCCGGCGCGACGCCATCTACCCGGCGACGGTGGTCGGCAAGCCGCGCCAAGAGGACTTCTTCATCGGCGATCTGCTGCAGGAGCTGCTGTCGCCGCTCTTCCCGCTGGTGATGCCGGCGGTGCGCGGCCTGTGGTCCTACGGCGAGACCGGCTACCACTCGCTCGCCGGCGCCGTGGTCCGCGAGCGCTACCGCCGCGAGGCGATGGGCGCCGCCTTTCGCATCCTGGGCGAAGGGCAGCTCTCGCTCACCAAGTTCCTGCTGGCGTCCGATGCGCCGATCGACCTCAAGGACTTCCGCGCCACCCTCGAGCACATCCTGGCGCGCACCCGCACGGAGACCGACCTCTACGTCCTGGCGAACCTCTCGATGGACACCCTCGACTACTCGGGGCCGCGCCTCAACGAGGGCTCCAAGGGGGTCTGGCTCGGCCTCGGCGATCCGGTGCGCGACCTGCCGGGAGAGTTCTCCGCCGCCGAGCTCCCCGCCGGGGTCACCGAGGTGCGCGTCTTCTGCCGCGGCTGCCTGGTGGTCGGCGGACCGGCGTGTGTTCGAGATACAGCGGAAGGCCAAGCGGCAAGCTCAGTGGGAGATCCAGGGGAACGTCGAGCCGGAGATCGGGCCGGCGTCCGGGACCATCTCCGCCGCCTCGCCGCCCACCCGGCCTTCGCCGGCTGGCCGCTCCTCGTGCTGACCGACGAGCCCCGCCGCGCCGCCGCCTCGACGATCAACTTCCTGTGGACCACCTTCACCCGCTTCGATCCCGCCGCCGACCTCCACGCCGCCGCCGTCGCCGTCGAGAGCAACCACTTGGCCTACACCGCCCCCATTCTCATCGACGCCCGCCGCAAGCCCAACTTCCCCGCCGAGCTCACCGCCGACCCCGCCACCGCCGCCACCGTCAGCCGCCGCTGGAAGGAGTACTTCCCCAGCGGCAAGGTCGAGATGGGCGACGCGGAGGCGGCGCACTTGGATCCGGGTTGAGAGTTAGCTCTCGTCGTTGCCGGACCGCCAGCGATCGATCTCCGATCGATGCTCTTTGATGAGCGACTTCATCCGCTCGTGATCGTGGTCGAAGGTCACCGCGATGAGGAGGATGTCGTCCGAGCCCTCGCAGGCGGGGTACTTGACGATCACGCGGGTGATTCCGCCGAGGCGCGGTCGGCGCCCTTCCCGGCGCTCTTGAGCGCGCGCCACGCCTCCGATGCCACCACGCCGTAGTCCCATGCCTGGTAGGTCGCGGCGGTGATCCTCCTGCCCCCGAGATGGACCGCGACGACGTCGACCAGATAGGGGGAGCTCGACGGCCTGCGTCTTGGTCAACGCCCCCAGCCGCTCGCACAGCCGAGCCAGGACAGCCGTCAGGCCAGGGCCTAAAGTCGGTTGGTTCCCGCTCATGGCAGGCTCCTCCTGCGGGGGCAGTTGCGCCCGACGCGAAGCGAGCGCGGAGCCATGTCGAGCGAGCGCGGGATCTCGCGTCCTCGCCGGGAAATCCAATTCTCCGCCGGCCGATCGAATCCGCAGCCTTCCGAGACGATCGGCGGGCTACGAATCGAATCGGCCGGCCTCCGATCGAATCGGCGGGCTACGAATTCAATTGGCCGGAGTCCAATCGAATCGGCGGCCTACGGATTCAATCGGCCGGCGGAGAATCGAATCGGCGGGCCACGGATTCAATCGGCTGGATTGGAATCGAATCGGCGGCGTGTCGAGCCGCTTTCTCGGCGGCGGGCGCGATCGGGAGGGGACGGATCGGGCCGCGAGGTTTCGGGGCGGATCGGGCGGCGGCGAGGCCCTCCGGGGGCGTAGAATCGGCTGCCTCCACGTCATGACCGCTCCGCTCGATACCGCCGCCGCTCCGAGCCAGTCCCTTCCGGCTTCTGTCGATCCGCTTGCCGATGTTCCGGTGTTGCCGCTCGATCCGCGCTCGCCGGTGGCGCGCGCTCTCGTGCGGAAGCTGACGAGCCCCTGGGGCTTCCGGCTCTCCTTCCTGAAGACTCTGCCCCTGGCGCTCTTCGCCGGGCTCCGTTTGGAGGCGCTCGACGAGCGGGCGTGCACGACCTCGGTCCCCTACGGCTGGCGGTCGACCAACCCCTTCCGCTCGACCTACTTCGCGGCGCTCGCCATGGCGGCGGAGCTGTCGACGGGGGCGCTCGGCCTGCTCGCGGTGCGGCTGGCGGGGGAGCCGGTGGCGCTCATCATCGTCGGCCTCGAGGCGAGCTTCGAGAAGAAGGCGACGGGGCGGGCGACCTTCGTCTGCGAGGACGGCGCGCGGATCTTCGCCGCCGTCGCACGGACGCTCGCGACCGGCGAGGCGGCGACCGCCGACATGACCTCCGTCGGCCGCCTGGCGGACGGCACCGTCGTTGCCCGCTTCACCTTCCGCTGGTCGATGAAGCGCCGCCGCAAGGCGTAGCGCTCCGCCGCCGGCTCTCCCGCGCGTCCGCTCCGCGGCTCCATGTCCCCCGTCGCCCTGGCGCTCCTCCTCGCCGCCGCGGTCCTCCACGTCGGCTGGAACCTGCTCGTCCGGCGGGCACGGCAGCGGCTGGTCTTCGCCTGGTGGTCGCTGGTGGTGGGGGCGATCGCCTTCCTGCCGCTCCTCCTCGCCGGCGGGCCGCTGCCGGCGCGGGTGTGGCCGTACGCCATGGCGTCGGCACTCTGCGAGGGGATCTACTTCGGCAGCCTGGCGGCGGCCTATGGCGTGGCGGATTTCTCCGTCGTCTACCCGGTGGCGCGCGGCGCCGCGCCGGCCTTCCTCGCCGTCTGGTCGGTGCTCTTCCTCGGCCAGCACCTGTCGCCGGCCGGCCTCTGCGGCCTGGCGGTGATCGTCGGCGGCCTCTTCGTCATCGCGAGCGGCGGGGCGCGTGCGGGCGCGGAGCCAGAAGCCGCGGCGGCGCCGGCCGCGGAGGTGCCCGCCGCGCGGTCCTCGCGCGCCGGGCTCGGTCTCGCGCTGTTGACCGCGCTCGCCATCTCCGGCTACTCGGCGATCGACGCCGTGGGCATCCGCATCCTCCGCCCGGTACCTTACACAGCGCTCGCCTTCGCGCTCTCCGCCCTGGTCATCGCGCCGCTCGTCGTCCAGCGCTACGGCTGGTCGGCCGTCGCCCTCGAATGGCGCGAGAGCTGGCCGCAGATCGCCGGCGTCGGCTTCCTCTCCGGGATCGCCTACTCGCTGGTCCTCGCCGCCTATGCCATCGCGCCGGTCGCCTACGCCGGCGCCGTGCGCGAGGTGAGCGTCGTCCTCGGCGCGCTCGCCGGCTGGCTGTTCCTCAAGGAGGGTTTCGGGCTGCGGCGGACGGCGGGCGCGGCGCTCGTCCTCGCCGGCATCGCGGTGCTGGCCCTGGCGCGTTAGCGGCGCCTCGCGACCCTACCGCCCGCGCTGCTCCTGCACCTGGCGCATCTGGGCGACCACGTCCTGGCCGGCGTAGAAGAGAGCCGAGAGCTCGCCCTCGGTCTCGCTGAGGGTCTCGCGGTCGGTCTCGGTGGTGTACATGCCCTGGGCGGTGAGGACGTAGAAGCGCACGCGGTCGACCTCGGGGAGCGGGTGACTGGTGGTGCGCAGCATCTTGGGGAGGGCGAGCTTGGCGAGGGCGACGAACTCCTGGGCGACCTTGCGGACGGTCTCGTGGCCGATGCCGCCCTTCATGCCGCCGCCGCTCTTGTAGTAGAGGCCGGCGTCGCCGTCGGCGAAGCAGGCGAGCGTCACCACCGAGTTCGGGATGCCGAGCTCCATCATGGCGCCGTAGGGGTCCTCGGGGGCGCGGCCGGGGAGCGCCGCGAAGCGGGCCGGGCCGGTGTCGAGCGCCTCGGCGCGGAGCGTCATGTAGACCTCCTCGGGCGACTCCTCGCTCTTCGCCGTCAGCCGGTCGACCTCGGCGTGCATCGCCGCATCCTTGTTGACCTTCGGCAGCGCCGCCGTCACCTTTGCCGCGGCCTGCTGCTTCTTCCTCCACTGCATGACGACGAAGACGATGATGAGGATGACCGTCAGGGTGAAGATCACGGGATTGACTTGCATGGGCTCGCTCTTCCCCCGCGGAGGGGGCCTCGGTTCACAGGGCGATTCGGGTGGAACGGCGAGCCATTATAGATCGCGCGAGAGCGCTTCAGACACGCGATCGCTACGAGGCGTCTAGCAGGCCCTTCTCGCGCATCCAACGGGCATTGAGCTTGGAGAGCGAGCGCTCGCCGGAGTCGGGGAAGAGGGTGACGACGAGGGCGTCGGCGGGGAGCGCGGCGGCGATCTGGCGGGCGCCGGCGGCGGCGGCGCCGCCCGAGGAGCCGGTGAAGATCGACTCCCGGCGGGCCAGCTCGAAGACCGCCTCGTAGGCCGCCTTGTCGTCGACCTTGACGATCTCGTCGATCCACTCCCACCACACCGTCGTCGGCATGAAGTCCTCGCCGATGCCGTCGATCAGGTACTGGTGGATCTGCTCCTCCGGCGGCAGCGTGCCGTGCTCGCGATAGTAGCCGTAGACGCTGCCGATGGGATCGACGCCGATCACCCGGATGGCGGGGTTCTGCTCCTTGAGGAACTTCGCCGTGCCGCTGATCGTGCCGCCGGTGCCGACGCCGGTCACCCAGTGGGTCACCTTGCCGCCGGTCTGGCGCCAGATCTCGGGGCCGGTGGTACGGTAGTGCGCCTCGGGGTTCGCCTGGTTGTAATACTGGTAGGGGAGGTAGGCGCCCTCCTCGTCGCGGATGCGCTCGGCGGTCTTGTAGTAGGAGCGCGGGTCGTCGGCGGCGACGCCGGTCGGGCAGGTGATGACGCGGGCGCCGAAGGCCTCGAGGAGGGCGACCTTCTCCTGCGGGATCTTGTCGGCCGCGGTGCAGATCAGCTTGTAGCCGCGGAGGTTGGCCGCCATGGCGAGGCCGATGCCGGTGTTGCCGGAGGTCGGCTCGACGATGGTGCCGCCGGGCTTCAACAGCCCGGCCTTCTCGCCGGCCTCGATCATCGCGATGCCGATGCGGTCCTTGACCGAGCCGCCAGGGTTGAACGACTCGATCTTGGCGGCGAGCGTGGCGCCCGTCGGCGAGAAGCGGCCGAGCTTGACGAGGGGCGTGTTGCCCAAAGTTTCGAGGACGTTCTCGTACATCTCCATGGGCGCTCTCCGCAGGGCTGTGAAGGGGGGCCGGCCGCGCCGGCGCGGCGCAGGATAGCACAGCGGTCCGGCGCCATTTTCATCTGTGTCGGCGGGCGCCGGCGGCGCGCCCGCGGTCCGCCCGCTATCCGTCAACTGCCGCGTGTTAAATTGACCACCCATGGAGCGGCCGGCGACCGATCTCTTCCTCTCCTTGACCCCCGAGCGGGTGCTCGAGGCCGTCGAGGCCGGCGGCCTCGCCTGCAACCCGGTCTGCTACCCGCTCAACTCGTTCGAGAACCGCGTCTACGAGGTCGAGCTCCAGGACCGCAGCCGCATCGTCGCCAAGTTCTACCGCCCCGGCCGCTGGAACGAGGAGCAGATCCTCGAGGAGCACTCCTTCCTCCAGGAGCTCGCCGCCGAGGAGATCCCGGTGGCGACCGTCCGCCCGTTCCCCAACGGCGGCACGCTCCGGCGGATCGAGGGCATCTACTACACGCTCGCCGACCGCATGGGCGGCCGGGCGCCGGACGAGCTCGACGACCTCGCCGTCCGCCGGCTGGGGATGCTCGTCGGCCGGCTGCACAACGTCGGCGCGCGGCGGCCGGCGCCGTCGCGCCCGCGCCTCGACGCCGACACCTACGTGCGCGAGCCGGTCGCCTGGCTCGAGGACCATGGCACGGTGCCGCGCGGCCTCCGCGACCGCTACTTCGGCGCCGCCCTCTCGCTCGCCGATCTCGCCGACCGCATGCTCGAAGGCGTCGCCACCCACCGCCTCCACGCCGACCTCCACCTCGGCAACATCCTCTTCCGCGACGGCCTCCTCCGCGTCCTCGACTTCGACGACATGGCGACCGGCCCGGCGGTGCAGGACCTCTGGCTGGCGCTCCCCGGCCGCGACCGCGAGGCTCTGCGCCAGCGCGAGATCTTCATCGAGGGCTACGAGCAGTTCCGGCTCTTCGACCGCGCCGAGCTGCGCCTCATCGAGGCTCTGCGCGGCCTGCGCGTCGTCCACTACGCCGCCTGGCTCGCCCGCCGCTGGCACGACCCCGCCTTCCCCGCCGCCTGGCCGCACTTCGGCACCGACGAGTACTGGGAGCGCGAGACCGCCGACCTCGTCGAGCAGCTCGCCATCGTCCGCGGCGACGCCAAGGCGAGGTCGGGTCCGGGCGAAGGGGGCGACGGCGAGGGCGGCGAGGGGGAGACTGTCGAGGAGGCCCTCACCAACAAGGACTACTTCTGGGACTGGGAGGGGTAGGGGTATAGAGTTCGAGTCCCCGCCCGCCTGCCTCCCTCCCATGCGCATCCTCGACCAGGCCACCATGCAGCGCGTCTTCGCCGTCACCGACGGGCTCGAGATGTCGCGCGAGGCGGTCACCGTGCCGCTGGCGCTGGCGGGCGAGGGCGGCGTGCGGCGGCTCGCCAACGGCCGCATCGAGATCACGCTCCCCGACGTCGACGACCTCGGCCCGTTCCTCGCCGCCCTCCCCGAGCGGCTGCGCCGCCTTGTCAGTGGCTAGCGGGTGCCTAGCGCCACGACAATCTCGGCCGGACGCGCGCGAGGCCGCCGCCGGTCTCTGCCTTTCCCATCCCATCTCAGAGGAGGAGGATTCCATGCCTGAGCATTTCCCCATGGAGACGGTGCTGCGCGACGGCCGCCGGCTCCTCGTGCGGCCGTTCACCGAGCACGACACCGACGGCCTGTTCGAGTTCTTCCAGCACCTGCCGAGCGAGGTGCGCCGCTTCGCTTGGGACCGCATCGACAGCCGCGCGCTGGTGGAGAGCTGGGGGCGCGAGCTCGACTACGACAAGGTGCTGCCGCTCCTCGCCGTCGACAGCCGCAAGATCGTCGCCGACGCCACCCTCCACCGCCGCCACGGCGGGCCGCTGCGCCTGGTGGGGCGGATCAAGTGGCTGCTCGATCCCGAGTACCGCGGCGCCGGCCTCGGCACCATGCTCGTCAACACCTTCATCTCAATCGCCAAGCACGACGGCCTCCGCCACCTCACCTGCATGCTGATCTCCGACCTCGAGGCCGACGCCGTCAAGACCCTCTCCGAGCTCGGCTTCGACAAGTACCCCGTCCCCGGCTACGGCACCGACCCCGACGGCAACCAGCACGACATGGTGAAGATGGTTTTGAAGCTCTGACCGCGCGGGCCTCCAGCCGGTCGATCAATCGGCGCCGGTCACGCCGGCGTCCGGCTCAGCGATGACGATGTGCGTCACGGAGTCCCAGGCGTTGTGGACGCCGAGGAGCAGGAGGCCGAGCGTCGCGGCGCCGATGGCAAGGGCGGCGCTCCGCGTCGCGGCACCGAGGAAGAGCGCTGCCAGGGCGATCGCGGCGTAGGCCGTGCCGGGGACGATGGTGTACCAGAGCCAGTCGTCCCACGCCGGCTGGTAGAGCTTCTGGCGGCGGGTGCGATGGACGGTGAGGCCCGCGTAGAAGAGCCCGCCGAGACCGCACGCCGCGAGGGCGACGGACAGGCAGAGGAGCGAGGGGAGCGGCGCGCTCATCACCGCCGAGACCAGCAGCACGGTGCTGAAATGCACCACCGTCGGCGTCGCGAAGGCGTTGATGCCGTCGGCCGAGGCGCGCCGGCGGAGCTGGGCGAGGATCGTGATGACGACGAACTGGATGGCGACGAGCGCGCCGCCGGCCGAGCCGACGACGACGTAGAAGCTCGCCCAGTCCGACAGCCGCGGGTCCGTGGTCACAGGGTCTCCCTCGCCTCCGCCGAGCGGCCGGTCACCGCCGGAGGATAGCGCGAACCTCGCCGCGCCGCGGCTCTCCGCGGGCGCCGTATAATCCCTCCCCTGCAGTCCGCTGCACCGCCCACCCTTTCCCGGCGGCAAGGAAGAAAGCTCGAGGAGACCCCATGTCCGAGCAGTACATCTATGTGATGAAGGACCTCCGCAAGATCTACCCGCCCAACCGGGAGGTCCTGAAGAGTATCTGGCTGTCGTTCCTTCCCGGCGCCAAGATCGGCGTCCTCGGCGGCAACGGCGCCGGCAAGAGCACTCTGCTGAAGATCATGGCCGGCGTCGTCACCGAGTTCGGCGGCGAGGCGTGGGCGGCGAAGGGGGTGAAGGTCGGCTATCTCCCCCAGGAGCCGCAGCTCGACCCCGCCAAGGACGTCCTCGGCAATGTCGAGGAGGGGGTCGCCGAAACCCGCGCGCTCCTCGCCCGCTTCGACGAGATCAACGCCCGCTTCGCCGAGGAGCTGTCCGACGAGGAGATGGACAAAGTGATGGCCGAGCAGGGCCGCGTGCAGGACGCCATCGACCACGCCAACGCCTGGGAGCTCGATCGCACCCTCGAGATCGCCATGGACGCGCTGCGCCTGCCGCCGCCGGACGCCGACGTGACGACGCTCTCCGGCGGCGAACGGCGCCGCGTCGCCCTCTGCCGGCTGCTCCTCCAGCGGCCCGATCTGCTGCTCTTGGACGAGCCGACCAACCATCTCGATGCCGAGTCGGTCGCCTGGCTCGAGCGCTTCCTCCACGACTATCCGGGCACCGTCGTCGCGGTCACCCACGACCGCTACTTCCTCGACAACGTGGCGGGCTGGATCCTGGAGCTCGACCGCGGCAGCGGCATCCCCTGGAAGGGCAACTACACCTCCTGGCTGGAGCAGAAGCAGGAGCGCCTGAAGCAGGAGGAGAAGGCCGAGTCGTCGCGGCAGCGCTCGCTCGAGCGCGAGCTCGAGTGGGTGCGGATGAGCCCGCGCGCCCGCCAGGCCAAGGGCAAGGCGCGCTTGAACCACTACGAGGAGCTCCTCGCCGAGGAGCGCAACAGCGAGAAGCGCGTCGAGGCGAACGAGATCCACATCCCCTCCGGCCCGCGCCTGGGCGACCTCGTCGTCGAGGCCAAGAAGCTGGTCAAGGGCTACGGCGACCGCCTGCTGATCGACGGCCTCTCCTTCGCGCTGCCGCCGGGCGGCATCGTCGGCGTCATCGGCGCCAACGGCGCCGGCAAGACCACCCTCTTCCGCCTCATCGTCGGCCAGGAGACGGCGGACGGCGGCTCGCTCCGGCTCGGCGAGACGGTCAAGTTCGCCTACGTCGACCAGAGCCGCGACGCGCTCGACGGCGAGAAGTTCGTCTGGGAGGCGATCACCGATGGCCAGGACCCGGTCGTCCTCGGCAGCCGCCAGGTGGCGGCGCGCTCCTACGCCGCGAGCTTCAACTTCAAGGGCTCGGACCAGCAGAAGCGGGTCAAGGACCTCTCGGGCGGCGAGCGCAACCGGCTCCACCTCGGACGGACGCTCCTCGCCGGCGGCAACCTGTTGCTGCTCGACGAGCCCACCAACGACCTCGACGTCGACACCCTGCGGGCGCTCGAAGAGGCGCTCCTCGCCTTCGCCGGCTGCGCCGTCGTCATCAGCCACGACCGCTGGTTCCTCGACCGCATCGCGACCCACATCCTCGCCTTCGAGGGCGAGTCGGAGGTCGTCTGGTTCGAGGGCAACTACGAGGCCTACGAGGCCGACCGCAAGCGCCGCCTCGGCGCCGAGGCCGACCAGCCGCACCGTCTGCGTTACAAGAAGCTGACGCACTGAGAACGACGACGGAGCTGCTTGTTTCGACCCTCTCGAAAGTCGCCTTGCGTTGCCCGATCCTCTCTGTCTGGCACCGTGATTGCACTGTTCTCGAGCCGAAGGCGACGAGGGCAAAGCGGCCCCAACGGAGCTCTCGGTTGAACCGAAAAAGGGTTTGAGATCGAACGAGCTCGTAGCTGGCCGTAGCGCCTCGGCGCCATGTTGGATCGCGGGAGCCCGCCAGGGTTTCCAACCGCAAGCAACGACTCGAGAGGAGCCAACGATGAAGCGTCTAGCCCTTTATACCGCCGCCATGGTCTTCGCCATCTCCGGTGCTCTGATGGCGCAGGAGCCGAATTCCTCCGCCCCCGGCCAGACCAGCAACCCGCAGCCGAACACCGCCAACAACGACCTGGCGAACCCGGGCAGCCAGATGGCGCAGCCCAGCGCGCAGCCCGGCACCGCGGTGCAGGATTCGCATCCGGGCAACACCGCCCAGGGCGCCACGGGCAGCAGCTATGAGTCGACGACGGCCCAGAACACCGGCAGCACGACGAGCACCACCGGCACGACGCCGCAGACCGGCACCCAGGGCAACGGCGTGACCGGCGGCACCACCGCCACCACTGCCACGCCGGGCAACGACACCACCGGCATGGCCGGCACCAGCAGCACGACGACCACCACCGGGACCACCCCGACGACCACCACGGGCGGCGGTTCCAACATGGACAGCACGACCGGCAGCACCGGGACCGACACCACCGGCACCTCCGGCAGCACGACGCTGCCGCGCACCGCGAGCGACATGCCGCTCGTCGGCCTCGCCGGCCTGCTCGCGCTCTCCGCGGGCGTCGCCCTGCGCAGCCGCTCGTAACCTCTTCGGCGAGAGAGTGAACGACGAGCCTGGCGCCTCGCGGCGCCAGGCTCTTTCCTTTGCTGAGGGGCGATGGACGAGCGGAGCGAAGATCCCGGCGAGGTATCAGAGGTATCAGATGAAGGCGCAGACCAGAGCGCAGATCAGAGCGCGGTCCGGCGCGCGGCGCAGCGCGCGCGGGCGCAGCTCGACCGCGGGCTCTGCGCCATCGGGGCGCTGGCGCTGTGGCGGCGCGCCACGCCGCGCCGCTGGCTCGAGCGGGCGCTCTTCCTCGTCGCCTTCGTCTGCCTGGGGAGCTACGGCTACGTCGCCCTCCACGCCCGCGCCGTGCAGCGCGACGCCTCGCGCCGTTTCGATGCCAGTCTGGCGGCGCGGCATGCCGAGCTGCCGGGCGACGCCGGCAGCCCAGGAGATGCCGAAGCCGCCGAGGCCTCGGCCATTCCGGCGCCGTCGTCCGGGACCGAGGCCCCGGCCGCGCCGCTCCGTCCCGGCGACATCGTCGGCCGCCTCGAGGTGCCGCGCGTCGGCGTCTCCGTGATGGTGCTCGAGGGCGACGACGACGACACGCTGAGCCAGGCGGCCGGCCACATCCCCGCGACCGGACTGCCGAGCCAGCCGGCGGCGAACGTCGGCATCGCAGGCCATCGCGACACCTTCTTCCGGCCGCTCAAGGACCTCCGCGAGGGCGACGCGATCCGCCTCACCACCGATACCGGGAGCTACTGCTACTCGGTGGACTCGCTCCGTATCGTCTCGCCCGACGACGTCGCCGTGCTCGCCCCGGTCGATCATCCGGCGCTCACCCTGGTGACCTGCTACCCGTTCTACTTCGTGGGCCATGCGCCGAAGCGTTTCATCGTGCAGGCGCGGCGGTCGGCGCAGGGGGTGTGCTAACGTCCCGTCCGCCTCGCCCACCCCCCTGCTCCGGAGGAGACGCATGCAACCGCGCCGCAGCTCCCTGCCTCCCCTCGCCCTCTCGCTCGCCTGCTCCGCCGCTCTCGCCCTCTTCGGCGCGCCGTCTCCAGCGCAGGCTCCCGCTCAGTCTCCGGCGCAAGCTCCGGCGACCGGACCATTGGCGGGCTTCAGCGCCGCCCACGCCGCCGACGAGCGCGCGCTCGAGGCTCGCTTTGACGCCGCCATCCGCCAGGACGATCTCCGCCCCTGGCTGAAGCGCCTCTCGGCGCAGCCGCATCCCGTCGGCTCGGCCTACGGCCAGGAGAACGCCGAGTTCATCGCCGGCCTCTTCCGCTCCTGGGGCTACGACACGGCGATCGAGGAGTTCCGGGTGCTCTTCCCGACCCCCAAGTCGCGCCTCCTCGAGATGGTCGGCCCCAGCCGCTTCCACGCCTCCCTCGTCGAGCCCGGCATCCCCGAGGACGCCACCTCGGGGCAGGCCGCCGAGCAGCTCCCCACCTACAACGCCTACTCGCCCGACGGCGACGTCACCGGCGATCTCGTCTACGTCAACTACGGCGTGCCGAAGGACTACGAGGCGCTCGAGCGGCGCGGCATCGACGTGCGAGGCAAGATCGTCATCGCGCGCTACGGCGGCTCCTGGCGCGGCATCAAGCCGAAGGTGGCGGCGGAGCACGGCGCCATCGGCTGCCTGATCTACTCCGACCCGCGCGACGACGGCTACTTCCAGGGCGAGGTCTATCCCCAGGGCCCCTTCCGCAACGAGAACGGCGTGCAGCGCGGCTCGGTCGCCGACATGCCGCTCTACTCCGGCGATCCGCTCACCCCCGGCGTCGGCGCCACGGCGGACGCCAAGCGGCTGCCGATCGACAAGGCGCCCACCATCGCCAAGATCCCCACCCTCCCCATCTCCTACGCCGACGCGCGGCCGCTCCTCGCGGCGCTCGGCGGGCCGGTGGTGCCGGAGGCGTTCCGCGGCGCGCTGCCGATCACCTATCGCTTCGGGCCCGGCCCCGCCCGCGTCCACCTGAAGCTCGCCTTCAACTGGAACCTGGTGCCGGCGCGCGACGTCATCGCGCGGCTCCCCGGCGCCGAGCTCCCCGACGAGTGGATCGTGCGCGGCAACCACCACGACGGCTGGGTGAACGGCGCCAACGATCCGCTCTCCGGGCTGGTGGCGGAGCTCGCCGAGGCGCGCGCCGTGGGCGAGCTGGCGAAGAACGGCTTCAAGCCGCGGCGGACGATCGTCTACGCCGCCTGGGACGGCGAGGAGCCGGGCCTCCTCGGCTCGACCGAATGGGCCGAAACGCACGCCGCGGAGCTCGTCAAGAAGGCCGCCGTTTACATCAACTCCGACAGCAACGGCCGCGGCTTCCTCAACATGGGCGGCTCGCACACGCTCGAGCGCTTCGTCAACCAGGTGGGGCGCGACGTCACCGATCCCGAGACCGGCCTCTCGGTGATCGCCCGCCGGCGTGCCCGCGACGTCGTCGACGCCCCGCTCGCCGAGCGGCGCGAGCTGCGCGATCGCCACGACCTGCGCATCGGCGCCCTCGGCTCGGGCTCGGACTTCACGCCCTTCCTCCAGCACCTGGGGATCGCCTCGCTCGACCTCGCCTACGGCGGCGAGGACGACGGCGGCTCCTACCACTCGATCTACGACTCCTTCGACCACTACACGCGCTTCGGCGATCCGCGCTTCGACTACGGCGTGGCGCTCGCCCGGACCGCCGGCCGCGCCGTGCTCCGCCTCGCCGACGCCGACGTCCTACCCTTCGATCCCGCCGCCTTCTCGGCCACCCTCGGCCGCTACGTGCAGGAGGTCGCGAAGCTCGCCGACGACGAGCGGCAGGAGACCGAGGAAACCTCGCTCGAGCTCGCCGGCCATGAGATGACGGCGGCCGCCGATCCCACCCTCACCTTCGTGCCGCCGGCGCGGAAGGCGCCGGTGCCGCACCTGAATCTCGCGCCGCTCGAGAACGCCGCCGCCGGGCTCGAGCGCAGCGTCGGCGCCTACACCCAGCTCGCCGCCGGGTTCGCCGACGGCAGCCGCACTCTGCCGCCGGCGACGGCGGCGGCGCTCGACGCCGCGTGGATGGCGACCGAGCGCGCGCTCACCACCGGCGACGGCCTGCCGCGCCGCCCCTGGTACCGCCACCAGATCTACGCCCCCGGCTTCTACACCGGCTACGGCGTCAAGACCCTCCCCGGCGTCCGCGAGGCGATCGAGCAGCGCGACTGGAAGGAGGCCGAGGAGCAGGCGGTGGTCGAGGCGAAGGCCATCGACGCCTTCGCCGCCGCGGTCGACCGCGCCACGGCGGCCCTCCGCGCGGCGGCGCGGTAGCCCCGGCTCTCTTCGCCGATCACGAGAGGTGCCTCGCCGCGCCGAGGCACCTCCCGAGAACCGGTTTCAGCGCCTCCTTGTCTCACTCTGGATCATCCAGGCACTTAATTTAGTGGATGACTCAAGAGAGAGGCGGTGCGCAGATGGGCAGAGAGTCTTTACTGTCGGCCAGGGTGTTATCGCGGTTGTTGATGCTCGTGCTGCTGATGGCGGGGGCGGCGCAACGGCTGGCGGCACTCGGCTACTACGTCCGTCCGGACGTCTCCACGCTGAGCGCGGCGCAGAAGGCGTCGCTGCGCATGGGGTTCCAGGTGATGGAGGGGCGGCTCGCCAACGATCACACGAGCCTGGCGTACCAGGCTGCCATCCACGGCTCGATGATGGCGAGCATGGACCCGATCCTCAAGCAGTGCCAGCACGGCTCCTACCTGTTCTTCGCCTGGCACCGGATGTACCTGTACTACTTCGAGCGCATCCTGAGAAAGGCATCGGGCGACCCCACGCTGGCGCTGCCCTACTGGAACTACGAGGATCCCACTCAGGTCGCTCTGCCCGACATCTTCCGCAATCCGGCGAATCTGGCGATGAACTCGCTCTACATCGCCAATCGCAACCCGAACATCAATTCCGGCCTCTGGACGCTGCGGCCGTCGGACGTCGATGACGCTGTCGCCATGGCCGATCCCAACTTCGATTCGCCGACGGGCTCCGGCGCGAGCTTCGGCGGCCAGATCGTTGCCGGGCCCATGCACATGAACAACACGCACGGCGAGCTGGAATCGCATCCCCACGATGCGGTCCACGTCCGGATCGCCGGCTTGATGGGCAATCCGGACACCGCGGCGCAGGACCCGATCTTCTACCTGCACCATGCCAACATCGACCGCCTCTGGAAGCGCTGGATCGCCCAGGGCGGCGGGCGGTCCGATCCGCTGACGGACCAAGTCTGGATGACGACCAACTTCACCTTCTATGACGAGAACAACAACCCGGTGACGCTCAACGGCTCGCAGGTGGTCGACACCCTGAGCCAGCTCGGCTACATCTATGACGACGACCCGACGCCGCCTTCGCCCATCCCTCAGTTCTTCCCCGTCTTCCCGCCCCATTGGCCGCCGCCATGGCCGCCCTGCGAGTGTCCGGATCTTCTGCAGATCGACGCTCAGCGGGTGCTGACGCAGCAGCCGGTCACCGTGCAGATGCCGCTCAACAGCTCCGTTCTGGCGGCGATCTCCCAGGTGCTGGGAAATTCCTCGAACGCACCGCCGCTGAGCCTGCGCGTCAACGGCATCCAGTCGAGCGTCCCTCCCGGAGTCACTTTCGAGATCTATCTCAACCTGCCGAGCGGCAGCACCTCGGGCGCACAGTTCGGCAGCCCCAGCTACCTCGGCAGCCTGGCGCTCTTCGGCTTCTCCGGCCAGCACGCCCCTCCGGGCGGAGGGATCGCGGCTTTCCGGCTCAACACGGCGCTCAAGAACCTGCAGGCCGCCGGCCTGTGGAACAGCCAGACGCTCAGCGTGACCTTCATCTCGCGCGGCCCGCTGCCGCCGTCCGGCCAGCCGGACACCTCTCCGACACCCGCGGGGACGCAGAGCTTCTCGAACCTGGCGATCGTCGAGGAGCAGTGAGGGTGACAGCTGTCAGGCGAAAGTCCTGACGCCTGTCCATACCGCCCGCCGGCGCCGGCTGCGACGATCCTCCCGTACTCAGGGAGGATCGTCATGGCCATCGCCAACCCGTCGCAGACCCCCTCGCAGGACCCTCCACCCGCGGAGCTCGCGGGGGCCGTCAAGCGCTACGGCGCCCTGACCGCCCTCGCCGGCGTCGACCTCGCCGTCCGCCGCGGCGAGGTGCTGGCGCTCCTCGGCCCCAACGGCGCCGGCAAGACCACCGCCGTGCAGCTCCTCCTCGGCCTGCTGGCGCCCGACGCCGGCACGGCGCGGATCTTCGGCCGCGACCCGCGGCGCTCGGCGGCACGGATGGCGACCGGCGCCATGCTGCAGATCTCGAAGGTCCCCGAGACGCTCAGGGTGCGCGAGCACCTGGCGCTCGCCCGGAGCTATTACCCGGCGCCGCTCGCCGCGGCCGAGCTCGTCGCCTTGGCGGGCCTCGCCGGCCTCGAGGACCGCCCCTTCGGCAAGCTCTCCGGCGGCCAGCGCCAGCGGGTGCTCTTCGCCCTGGCGCTCGCCGGCGGCCCGGCGCTCGTCGTGCTCGACGAGCCCACCGCCGGCCTCGATGTCGAGAGCCGCCGCGGCCTGTGGAGCGCCATCCGCGGCATCGCCGACGGCGGCCGCACGGTGCTCCTCACCACCCACTATCTCGAGGAGGCGGACGCCCTCGCCGACCGCATCGTGCTGGTCGCCGCCGGCCGCGTCCTCGCCGAGGGCACGCCGGCCGAGATCAAGTCGCGGGTGCGCGGCCGCCGGGTGCGCTGCGTCACCGCGCTCGCCATCGACGAGATCGCCGCCTGGCCGGGGGTCGCCGCGGCGCGCCGCGAGGGTGCCGCGACCGAGATCGTCGCCGCGGCGGCCGAGCCGATCGTCGCCCGCCTTCTCGCCCGCGATCCCGGCCTCGCCGACCTCGAGGTGAGCGGCGCCGGCCTCGAAGAAGCCTTCCTGACCCTGACCGCGCCGCCGGCGGCGGCGAGAGAGGTGGCGGCATGAGCAGCACGGCGATCCGATCACAGCGCCAACCGCAGCGCAGCCTGGCCCGCATCTACGCCCTGGAGTCAAAGTACGAGCTGCTCAAGCTCTGGCGCCTGCCGGCCTTCGTGCTGCCGACGCTCGGCTTCGCGCCGGTCTTCTACTCGCTCTTCGGCTTCGGCATCCGCGGCGCCGACCAGCCGACGCGCGCCCTCTACCTGCTCGCCACCTACGGCGCCTTCGGAGTGATGGGGGCGGCGCTCTTCTGCCTCGGCACCGGAGTCGCGAGCGAGCGCGGCCAGGGCTGGATGCTCTGGAAGCGCACGACGCCGATGCCGCTCTCCGCCTACTTCACCGCCAAGACCGTCGCCGCCCTCGCCTTCGGCGCCGCCATCGTCGCCATCCTCTTCGCGCTCGGCGCCGGTCCCGGCGGCGTCCGCCTGCCGCTCGCCACCTGGGCCGAGCTCGCCGCCGTCCTCGTCGCCGGCGCCATCCCCTTCTGCGCCGTCGGCCTCGCCTTGGGCTATCTCGCCGGCCCCAACTCGGCGCCGGCGATCATCAACCTCATCTACCTGCCGGCGTCGCTCTGCTCCGGCCTCTGGCTGCCGATCCAGATGCTGCCGCGCTTCCTGCAGAAGATCGCCGTCTGGCTGCCGCCCTATCACTTCGGGCAGCTCGCCCTGCGCACTCTTGGGCTAGCGCGCGAGGCCGGCTCGGGCTGGACAGACGCCGCGGTGCTCGCCGCCACCACCGTCGTCGCCCTCGCCGCGGCGGCGGTCCTCATGCGCCGCGACGACGGCAAGACCTATGGCTAGCGCGCTCTCGACGCCGGGCGCCGCGAATCCGCGGTGCTATCGTTTGACGAGGTGACGCGATGAGCGACGGCGAAGCGGCGTGCCTCCACACCCCGGACGGTGAAGCGAGCTGGATGCCCTTCGTCTGGCTGGTCTACTTCGTCCCCTTCCTCGTCTACCCGGCGCTGGCGCATGCCGGCCGCACGCTCTGGCTGGAGACCGCGGCGGGCGCCGCGGCGTTCCTCGCCCTCTACTTCTGGGGCTACCGGCTCGCCGGCCGCCGCATCCTGTGGAGCATCGGCGGTATCGCCCTCCTGGCGATGGTCTTCGCGCCGATCAACCCCTGGTCGAGCTGCCTCTGGGTGTTCGCCGCCGCCTTCGTCGGCATCGCCGGGCGGCCGGCCTTCGCCGTCCGCTGCCTGGCGGCGCTCGCCGCCGCCATCGGCATCGAGTCGTGGCTCCTCCACCTGCCGGCCTGGTACTGGGTCCCGGCGCTGGTCTTCGCGCTCCTCATCGGCGGCATCAAGATCCACTACACCGAGGTGCGCCGCGCCGACGCCCGCCTCCGTCTGGCGCACGGCGAGGTCGAGCGGCTGGCGAAGCTCGCCGAGCGCGAGCGCATCGGCAGAGATCTCCACGACCTCCTCGGCCACACCCTGACGGTGATCGCCATCAAGGCCGAGCTCGCCGGCAAGCTGGTGGGGCGCGATCCGGCGGCGGCCGGGCGCGAGATCGCCGACGTCGAGCGCATCTCGCGCCAGGCGCTTGCCGAGGTGCGCACGGCGGTCTCCGGCTACCGCTCGGCGGATCTCGCGGCGGAGCTGGTGCGCGCCCGGCTGGCGCTGGTCACGGCGGGGATCGAGCCGGCGATCGCGGCGCCGGCGCTCGACCTGCCGCCGGAGATCGCGAGCGCCCTCGCCCTCGCTCTCCGCGAGGCGATCACCAACGTCCTCCGCCACGCGCGGGCGAGCGCCTGCAGCGTGCGGCTCGCCGCGGCGGACGGCGCGGTGTCGCTGGAGGTCGAGGACGACGGCCGCGGCGGCGCCGAGAACACTGCCGCCGAAGGCTCGGGGCTCTCCGGCATGCGCGAGCGCATCGCCGCCTTGGGCGGCAGCGTCGAGCGGCGGAGCGCCGGCGGCTCGCGCCTGCGCGTCACCCTGCCGTGCCCGGGCATCGCCGCGGCTCCGGCGTCCGCTCCGGCGGTCGATCCGACGGCTGGGCGAGCGCCGGGCCCTGCCGGCCTCGGCGCCTCCCTGGGGACCGCGGCGGCCGGATGAGCCGCATCCGGGTCCTCATCGCCGAGGACCAGGCGATGGTCCTCGCGGCGCTGGCGGCGCTCCTCGACCTCGAGCCGGACATCGAGGTCGTCGGCCGTGCCCGCGACGGAAACGAGGCGCTGGCGCTCTTCGCCACCCTGGCTCCCGACGTCGTGCTCACCGACATCGAGATGCCGGGGATGGGCGGCCTCGAGCTGGCGGCGGAGATCCGCCGCCGCGCCACCGGCGTGCGAGTCGTCATCCTCACCACCTTCGCGCGCTCCGGCTACCTGCGCCGCGCGCTCGACGCCGGCGCCTCCGGCTATCTGCTCAAGGACGCGCCGGCCGACCGCCTGGCCGACGCCGTACGCCGCGTCCACGCCGGCCTCCGCGCCGTCGATCCCGAGCTCGCGGCGGCTGCCTGGGGCGAGGCCGACCCGCTCTCCGAGCGCGAGCGCCAGGTGCTCCGCCTCGCCGCCGACGGCCGCTCGACCGCCGCCATCGCGGCCGAGATCCACCTCTCCGAGGGGACGGTGCGCAACTACCTCTCCGAGGCCATCGGCAAGCTCGGCGCCGAGAACCGGGTCGAGGCGGCGCGCATCGCGCGCGAGAAGGGTTGGCTGTGAGGGGCGCGGCGTCAGGCGCGCTCTGGCGCGCGGGCCTCCGCCAGCCGCGCCAGCGCCAGGGCGCCGAGCGACAGGCCGAGATCGCGGAGGGCGACGTCGAAGTAGCCCGGGACGAGGAGGAGGTCGAGGATGATCCCCCACAGCCAGACCGCCACCAGGTAGCCGCCGAAGCGCGGCCGCAGCCAGACGACGACCGCGGCGGCGATCTCGACCACCCCGACGAGCTGCATGAAGGTGTGGCCGGAGAAGGGGAGGAGGTGCGCGATCGACGGCGCCAGGTACTGGTCCCAGTTGCAGAGCAGATCGGTGAACTTGTCGAGCCCGGCGAGGAGCGGCGCGACGATGAAGGCAAAGTGGAGGATGTGGTAAGCCTGCGACACAGGCGAGCTCGTCGGGCGAGCGGAAGACATGGGAGACCCCTCTTTCTGGAGAGAGCCGGATGGTCGGATCTCGGCTCGGAGCCGGCGAGAGGGTAGGCCCTCGCCTGCATCCCTTCAGAGCGGCGAGCCGGGCGGAGGTTACGGCGAGCCTCGGAGAGCCGAGCTTGTAACCGATCCCCTCCTGCCGACTCCCTCTAGGTGAACCCGAGGCCGATGGAACCGCGAGCGATGGAGATCGAGACCCCTGGCGAGCCGCCACCCGAGCCGCCGTCCGTGCCCCCGACCCTCGAGCTGACCTCCGATCCGCAGTCTGTGGGGCTGCCTGCCCTTGCCGACGAGGAAGTGGTGGCGCGCGTCCTCGCCGGCGAGCGCGAGCTCTTCGAGATCCTCATGCGCCGCTACAACCAGCGGCTCTTCCGCGTCGCCCGCGGCATTCTGGCGGACGACGCCGAGGCCGAGGACGTGATGCAGGATGCCTATGTCCGCGCCTATCGCCACCTCGACCAGTTCGCCGGCCGCGCCCGCTTCGCGACCTGGCTCACCCGCATCGCCGTCCACGAGGCGCTGGCGCGAGCCCGCCGCCGCGGGCGCGCCGTGGAGATCGACGGCATGACCGACCTCCGCAGGGAGTCCATCCCGGCGCTCCGCGCCGCCGAGCGCGATCCCGAGCGGCGCGCCATCGACCAGAGCCTGCGCACGGCGCTCGAAGCGGCGATCGCCGAGCTGCAGCCCGCCTACCGGGTGGTCCTCATGCTGCGCGACGTCGAGGGTCTCTCGACCGCCGCCACCGCCGAGTCGCTCGGCCTCGAGATCCCCGCCGTCAAGACCCGCCTCCACCGCGCCCGCGCCATGCTCCGCCGCCGCTTGGCCGAGCAGGCCGGCGCCGTCCGCCACGAAGCCTTCGCCTTCCAGGGCGCGCGCTGCGACCGCGTCGTCGCCGCGGTCTTGGTGCGGATCGCCGGCTAGTCTTCCCCCGGACCCGCCGGCTTCTCGCCGATCGCCGCGTACTGGGCGCCGAGGGGGAGCCAGGCGAGGGCGGGCTCGACGCGGCGGAGCCAGGCGAGGGGGCGGGGGAGGAAGACGATGTAGTCGCGGTGGATGCGGCGGAGGCCGGCGGCCTCGAGATGGGCGATGGTCTCGGCTGGCGGCAGGAGGGTGACGCCGGCGTCGAACGGGCAGCGGTCGACGGTCCGCCTGGTGAGCGGGTTGGCGGGGTTGTGCTCGAAGACGGCGAGCCGGCCGCGCGGCGCCAGGCGGCCGGCGAGCTCGCGGAGGGTGCGGCGGCGCTCCGGCGGCTCGATGTGGTGCATGACGTTGGCGAGGACGATGAGGTCGTAGTCGCAGCCCAGGCGGCCGGCGTCGTCGGTGAAGAGGCCGCGCTCCAGGAGGGCCGCGTCGACCCGCCGCAGGCTGTCGCGCGAGACGTCGAAGCCGTCGAGGCGCGCGTCCGGCCAGGCGCGCTGGATGCAGCCCGAGAGCAGGCCGATGCCGCAGCCGAAGTCGAGCACCTTGCCGGCGAACCCCGGTGCGGAGACCCTCGCCAGATGGCGCGCCTTGTAGGCGGCGAAATACTCCGAGCTCTCGCCCGAGACGGCGATCGAGCGGTCGAGGATCTGTTCGTAGTCGCCGGCGAAGCGATCGAATTCCACCGCGGGCCCTCCGGCGCGCACCGAGCCGCCGCGGTCGAAGGTATGAGAGATCGCGGGAGCGCGCAACTCCTCGGCCGAGCGTCCGGCGCCGTTTCAGCCGGTGATCAGTTGGCCCGCACGGCGGGCCGCGGCGCGGCAGGCGGCGCGCCGAGGGCCCAGCCCTCCCCGTCGGGGCCGGCGGTCAGCACCTGCGGGCCGTCGCGGGTGATCGCCACGGTGTGCTCGAAGTGGGCGCTCGGCCGGCCGTCGCGGGTGACGATCGTCCAGCCGTCGTCGAGCAGGCGCACCTCCTTGCTGCCGGCGTTCACCATCGGCTCGATGGCGATCACCAGGCCGGGGCGCAGCTCGAAGTCGTCGCGGTTGCCGCTCCACGAGTTGGGCACCTCCGGCGGCTCCCAGAGCGAGCGGCCGATGCCGTGGCCGGCGAGGCTCTCGACGACGCCGAAGCCGGTGTCGCGCAGGTATGTCTCCATGCCGCGCGCCACGTCGCGCCAGCGGCGCTTGACGGCGAGGAGCGAGATGGCGAGGCGGAGCGCCTCCTCGGTCGCCGCCAGCAGGCGGGCGCGCTCGGGAGAGAGCGCCGCGGCCGGGCCGACCGGGTGGGTCATCGCGGCGTCGCCGCACCAGCCGTCGATGCGGGCGCCGATGTCGACGCTGACGACGTCGCCGGCCGCGAGGCGGCGGGCGCCGGGGATGCCGTGGACGACCTGCTCGTTGATCGAGATGCAGGTGGCGGCGGGGAAGGGGATCTTGCCGGGCACCCCCTTGAAGAGCGGCGCGGCGCCCGCCGCGGCGAGCGCCGCCTCGACCGCGGCGTCGATCTCCGCGGTGGTCACCCCCGGCCGCACCAGCGGTGCCGCCGCCTGGTGGGCCCGCCAGACGGCGAGGCCCGCGCGGCGCATGTGAGCGATCTCCGATCGGGTCTTCAGGTGCACGGCGGCGAGCTCTCCGCCGGCGAGTCTACGCCACCGCCGCGCGTCGGCGAGCCGTGCGGCTCGCTACTCCTCGCGCAGAGCGATCACCGGGTCCACCCGCGTGGCGCGGAGGGCGGGGAGGAGGTTGGCGACGAAGGCGACGGCGGCGAGGATCGCCGTCACCAGGGCGAAGGTCCACGGGTCGGTCGCCCGCACCGCGAAGAGCTGGCTGGCGAGGAGCCGCGTGCAGGCGAGCGCGGCGAGGAGCCCGGCGGCCAGGCCGATGGCGGCGAGCGCCATCCCCTGGCGGAGCACCAGGCCGAGGACGCTCCCCTTGACCGCGCCGAGCGCCATGCGCACCCCCAGCTCGTGGGAGCGCTGCGCCACCGAGAACGCCATCACCCCGTAGATCCCCAGTGCGGCGAGGAGGAGCGCCATCGCCGAGAAGAGCCCGAGAAGGAGGGCGGCGAAGCGGCGCTGCCCGGTCGACGCGTCGACCAGCTCCGCCATGGTGTGGACGCCGTAGACGGGGAGCGCCGGATCGATCTCGCGCAGGGCGGCGCGCGCCGCCGGCAGCGCCGAGCGCGGCTCCGTCGCGGTGCGCAGGACGAGGTCCATGAAGGGCATCGGGCGCTGCTGGTAGGGAGCGTAGAGCTGCACGCGCGGCTGGGCGTCCAGCCCCTCGTGCTTGGTGTGGCCGACGACGCCGATGATGGTGATCCAGTCTTTGGGGGAGGCGGCGAGGGCGAGCCGCTTGCCGATCGGATCGCCGTGCGGGAAGAAGCGGCGCACCATCTCCTCGTCGACGACGGCGACCTTGACGGCGCTCGCGGCGTCCTGCTCGCTGAAGGTTCGCCCGGCGCGAACCGGCACTTCGAGGGCGCGGAAGAAGCCGGGGCTCACCACCCGCAGGTCGCCCCAGGGGCTGGGCTGGTCGGGCGGCGTGACCACGCCCTCGACCTCGAAGCTGCCGGTCGACCAGCTGCCGCCGAACGGCAGGTTCGAGGTGCCGCCGACGGCTTTCACGCCGGGGACCGCGGCGAGGCGGGCGAGGGCGCGATCGAAGAAGGCCGACTGCTCCGCCGGGGTCTTGTACTGGGCGGTGGGGAGGGAGAGGCTCAGCGTCAGCAGGTGGTCGGCGGCGAAGCCGGTCTGCACGTCGGAGAGGCGCAGGAAGCTCTTGAGCAGGAGGCCGGCGCTGACGAGGAGGGCGAGCGCCAGGGCGACCTCGACCGCCACCAGGCCGCGGCGCATCGCCTGGCGCGAGCGGCCGGCCGAGCTGCCGCGGCCGCCCTCCTTGAGGGTCGACTGGGTGTCGGCGCGGGCGGTGGCGAGCGCCGGGGCGAGGCCGAAGAGGAAGCCGGTGGCGAGCGCCACGCCGAGGGTGAAGAGGAGGACGGTGCCGTCGAGCCGCAGCTCGCCGAGCGCCAGGCCGGCGATGTCGAGCCGGGCCGCCGCGCGGAGCGCCCACGCCGCGAGGGCGAGGCCGAGGGCGCCGCCGGCGAGCGCCAAGAGGAGGCTCTCGATGAGCAGCTGGCGGACGAGCTGCCAGCGCGAGGCGCCGATCGCCGTGCGCACGGCGATCTCGCGGGCGCGTCCCGAGGCGCGGGCGAGGAGGAGGCTCGCGACGTTGGTGCAGGCGATCAAGAGGACGAAGCCGACCGCCCCGAGGAGGACGAGGAGCATGGCGCGCACGTTGCCCGACGCCTTCTCGTGGAGGGTGGTGACGAGGAGCCCCCAGTCGGGCGGGTAGCTGTTCGGATAGTCGTGCTTGAGCTGGCCGGCGAAGGCCGTCATCTCCTTCTGCGCCCGCTCCGGCGAGACGCCGCGCCGCAGGCGGGCGACGAGCGAGTACGACTCGTTGGTGCGGTTGCTGTCGGCGAACGCCGCGGGGGGGATGACCATGGGGACCCAGAGCTCGACCTGGCGGGAGAAGACGTCGCGGAAGCCGTCCGGCATGACGCCGACGACCTGGTAGGTCTCGCCGTTCATGCGCAGCCGGGCGCCCACCGCGCGGCGGGCGGCGGCGGCGCCCTCGCCGCCGCCGAACAGGCGCTGGGCGAGCCTCTGCGCCAGCACCGTCACGTGCTCGTGGCCGGCGACGTCGTCGCCCGGGACCAGCGGCCGGCCCGCCGCGGCGGGGACGCCCAAGGCGCCGAAGAAACGGCCGGTCACCTGAGCGCCGTTCAAGCGCTGGGGATCGCCGGCGTCGACCAGGTTGGCGCTCCAGTTGCGCTCGACGGCGACGCTGTCGAAGACCTGCGTGCGGCCCGAGTAGTCGCGGAAGCCCGGCGCCGAGACCGAGGCGTGGAGGTCGCCGAGCGAGGGGTAGTGGTGGTCGATCGTCACCAGCCGGTCCGGCTCGCTGTAGGGCAGCGGCCGCAGCAACACCGCGTCGATGACGCTGAAGAGCGCCGTGTTCGCCCCGATGCCGAGGGCGAGGGTGAGGACGACGACGGCGCTGAAGGCCGGGCTGCGGACGATGCGGCGAAGGCCATAGTGGAGATCTTGCACGGTGGGTCACCTCGCGGATTCTTCTCAATACGCCATCGCCTGCCCCTCGGTTGCAGGGCGGCCGGACACTTCCCAGGACCTCCGTCGCCGGCTCGGCGATGGTTGCCCCCGCCGGTCGGCTGTGGAATCATCCCTCGAGGGCTCGCGAGCGCCCGCTGGCGCCCTCGCCAAGCCCGGTCTCCGAGCTCTCGCCGATGCCTGCAGCGCCCCCCTCCATCCTCCCCCTCTTCCCGCTCACCGGCTCGCTGTTGCTGCCGGGGAACTGGCTGCCGCTGAACGTCTTCGAGACGCGCTACCGCAACCTGGTGGCCGACTCGCGCGCCGCCGGCAACCACATCGGGATGATCCAGCCGCTGGTGCCGCGCCAGGACAACCGCCAGCCGATCCTGCAGCCCGAGGAGATGGGCGACTGCCCGGAGCTCTACCGCATCGGCTGCGCCGGCCGCATCGAGCAGTGCGACGCCCAGCCCGACGGGCGCTTCCTCATCCTGCTCAAGGGAGTGAGCCGTTTCCGGGTGAGCGCCGAGCTGCCGCTCGAGCGCGGCTATCGGCGGGCGGCCGCCGAGTACGCGGAGTTCGCCGGCGACCTCCTCGAGGCCGAGCTGCCGCTCGACGCCTCGCGGGCGATGGCGGCGCTGCGCGCCTTCGGCAAGGCGCACGAGCTCAGCTTCGACTTCGATCTGCTGGCTAGCCTCCCCGGCGTGTCGCTGGTCAACGGCCTCGCCGTGGCGCTCCCCTTCCGCCCCGCCGAGAAGCAGGCGCTGCTCGAGGCCGACGGGCCGGAGCGGCGCCTCGAGCTGTTGCTCGCCCTGATGGACATGGGCCTCGACGCCGAGCCGCCGGCCGACTACTACGCCCCGCCGACCCTCCACTGAGGCCGCCGATCCCGCACGTCGAAGGCGACACCCGCGGCATCAAGGCCTCGCAGCTCCGCGCCCTCGAGCGGACCTTCCGCCGCCGCGTCGACCCGCACGAGGTGGTCTCGGCGGAGCTGGCGCGCCACCTCGCCGCCGTCTCCGCGGAGCTCAACCGCCAGGTCGGCGTGCTGCTGGCGCGCGACGGCTCGGTGCGCCACGTCGTCGTCGGCGACGCCCACAGCCTGACCCTCCCCGACGTCGGCCGCCTGCGCGGCGGCGTCGGCCGCTTCCGCGGCCTGCGCCTGGTGCACACCCACCTGCGCGCGGAGCCGCTGTCGCAGGACGATCTCAACGACCTGGCGCTCCTCCGCCTCGACCTGGTGGCGATGATCGAGGTGCTCCCCGGCGGCGACGCCGGCCGCCTCGAGGTCGCCCATCTGTCGCCCGCCGCGGCGTCGGGGGCGCTCGACGAGGCGGGTCCGGCGGGCGAGCGCGAGCTCTTCGAGCGGCTGAGCGCGCCCGACGTCCACCGTCTCGACTTCGACGTCGAGGCGACCCTGCGGGCGCTCGAGGAGGAGCTGGCGCGGCTCACCTCCGCCGCCGGCGCGACCGGCCGCGAGCGCGCCCTCCTGGTCGGCCTGCGGCCGGACGACGAGCACTTCGCCGAGCTCCGCGAGCTGGTGCGCGCGGCGGGCGTCGAGGCCGCCGGCGAGGTGCGGCAGCGGCGGGCACAGGTGCATCCGAAGACTGTGGTCGGCCGCGGCAAGCTGCAGGAGATCGTGCTCGAGGGGATGCGGCGGCGGGCGACGGTGGCGATCTTCGACATCGACTTGAAGCCGGCCCAGGCGCGCGCCTTCGAGGACTCGACTGGTCTCAAGGCGATCGACCGCACCCAGCTCATCCTCGACATCTTCGCGCAGCGCGCCAAGAGCCGCGACGGCAAGCTGCAGGTCGAGCTGGCGCAGCTGCGCTACGACCTGCCGCGGCTGACCGACCAGGACGCCGGGCTGTCCCGCCTCGCCGGCGGCATCGGTGGCCGCGGGCCGGGCGAGACGGTGATGGAGATCGGCCGCCGGCGCATCCGCGATCGCATCCGCGCCCTCGAGGCCAAGGTCGCGAGCCTGGCGCGCCAGCGCGACCTGCGCCGCCGCCGGCGCCGCGAGGAGCAGGTGCCGGTGCTCTCGATCGTCGGCTACACCAACGCCGGCAAGAGCACGCTCTTGAACGCCCTGACGGCGAGCGGCGTCGAGGCCGCCGACCAGCTCTTCATGACCCTCGACCCGACCAGCCGGCGGCTGCGCTTCCCGCGCGAGGGCGAGGTGATCATCACCGACACCGTCGGCTTCCTCGCCGACCTGCCGCGCGACCTCGTCGCCGCCTTCCATGCCACGCTCGAGGAGCTCTCCGGCGCCGACCTGCTGCTCCACGTCGTCGACGCCGCCGACCCGCGGCTCGAGGCCAAGATCGAGGCGGTGGTGCGCATCCTCGACGAGCTCGGCCTCGGCGGCATCGAGCGCCTGGTGGTCGTCAACAAGGCCGACCTCGTCTCCCCCGAGGAGGCAGCCGCCTGGGCCCGCCGCCTGGACGGCGTCGCCGTCTCCGCCGCCTGCCGCGCCGGCCTCGCCGAGCTGATCGCCGCCGCCGAGCGGCGGCTGGGACGGGAGCGGCCGCTCCTCGCCGCGCGGTCGAGCTGAGGTTTCGCCGGATCTGCGGAGCGCCGGCATTTGCGGCCTCCACGCCGAGCCCTGGCTATACTGGCCGCGTGGCGACGGAGCCCCTCCCCGCCGCGGCGCCTGCTCTCGCCGCCGCCGGCCTCTACCTGCACATCCCGTTCTGCTCGGCGATCTGCCCCTACTGCGACTTCGCGGTGGTGACCGGCAGTCGCGCGCGCCGCGCCGCCTTCGCGCGGCGTCTGGCGGCGGAGGCGGCGCTGTGGTCGGCGGCGCCGGCGTGGACCGCCGTGCCGAGCGCTTTCGACACCGTCTATCTCGGCGGCGGCACCCCCTCGGCGCTCGCCGGCGAGGATCTGGCGCTGGCGCTCGACGCGGTCGGCGGCGCGCTCGACGTCGCCGCCGGGGCGCGCCTCTTTCTCGAGGCCAACCCGGAGGACGTCACCGCCGCCGGCCTGGCCGACTGGCGCTCGCTCGGCGTCCGCACCCTCTCTCTCGGCGTGCAGTCGTTCGACGCCGGCGCCCTCCGCTTCCTCGGCCGCCGGCATTCGCCGGAGGAGGCCCGCCGCGCCGTCGCGCTGGCCCGCGACGCTGGCTTCGAGACCGTCTCGCTCGACCTCATCTACGGCCTGCCGGGAGAGGGCGCGGCGGCCTGGCGCGCGACGCTCGACGCCGCCCTGGCGCTCGCCCCCGATCACCTCTCCTGCTACCAGCTCACCATCCACGAGGAGACGCCGTTCGGCCGCCGGCAGGCGCGGGGCGCGCTCGCCGAGCTGCCGGAGGCGGCGCAGGCGGATCTCTTCCTCCTCACCCACGAGGTCCTCGCCGATGCCGGCTACCCGGCCTACGAGGTGTCGAATTTCGCGCGCTCCGCCGAGCACCGCTCGCGCCACAACCAGAAGTACTGGGACCACACGCCCTATCTCGGCCTCGGCCCCTCGGCGCATTCCTTCGCGCCGGCGGGCGCCGGCGGCAGGCGCTGGTGGAACGAGCGCGGCCTCGGCGCCTACGAGGCGCGCGTCGCGGCGGGCGAGCGGCCGGTCGCCGGGGAAGAGGATCTCGCCGCCGCCGATCTCGCCCTCGAGGCGCTCATGCTCCGCCTACGGACGACCGCGGGAATCGATCTCGCGGCCTTCCGCGCGCGCTACGGAATCGATCTCGCGGCGGCCAACGGCCGGTGGATCGAGCGGCTGGTGGAGGAGGGTCATCTGCGTGCCGACGGCAGGCGTTTGATTCCAACACCGCGCGGGCTCGCGGTCGCCGACTCGCTGGCGCGGGGATTCGAGCTGGGAGAGGCCGCCGCCGGCTGAATCGAGATGGGGACGGCAGGCAGGGCACACCAAACAAAACCGCCCTGCCGGCTCGGGGCCGGCAGGGCGGGCGTGCTCTCCTAGACTCTCGTGACGGCTGTGGCTCAGTGATGGAACCGCTCGGCGGGCGGCGGGGTGTCGACCAGCGCCACGCTGGGGAGCACCTCGTCGTCGCCGAAGCGGAGGCGCCCCTCGTGGAAGGAGGCGCCGCGGAGGGTGATGGCGAGCACCTCGCCGAGCTCCGTCGCCGGGTAGATCTCCAGGGTCTCGAGCACCTCTTTCGGCAGGTCCTCGAGGTCGGTCACGTTCTCCTGCGGCAGGAGGACCTTGCGGATGCCGGCGCGGACGGCGCCGAGCACCTTCTCCTTGACGCCGCCGATCGGCAGCACGCGGCCGGAGAGGGTGATCTCGCCGGTCATCGAGATGTCGTGGCGGGCCGGGCGGCCGGAGAGCGCCGAGACGAGCACCGTCGCCATCGTCACGCCCGCCGACGGGCCGTCCTTGGGGATGGCGCCGGCCGGGACGTGGATGTGGATGTCGCGGTCGAACGCCTGGTCGGGGATCCCCAGGCTCTCGGCGTGCGCTCGTGCGTAGCTCCAGGCGGCGCGGGCAGACTCCTTCATGACGTCGCCGAGCTGGCCGGTGAGCACCAGCTCGCCCTTGCCGCGCATGGTCTTCGCCTCGACGAACATGATGTCGCCGCCGGTCGGCGTGTAGTACATGCCGGTCGCCACACCCACCTGGTCGACGCGCGACATGCGCTCCGGGTGGACCTTCGGACGGCCGAGGAGGTCGTGCACCTCGTCCGGCCCGATGGTCACTCGCTCGGCCTCGCCGGTGGCGATCTTGCGGGCGACCTTGCGCGCCAGCTTGCCCACCTCGCGCTCGAGCTGGCGGACGCCCGCCTCGCGCGTGTAGCCGGTGATCACCTGCGCCACGCTGTCGTCGGGGAGGTCGAGCTGCTCGCTCGACAGGCCGGCCTGCTTGCGCTGCCGCGGCACCAGGTACTGCCGCGCGATGGCGAGCTTCTCGCGCTCAGTGTAGCCGGTGAACTCGACGACCTCCATGCGGTCGAGGAGCGGCCCCGGGATGTTCTGGATGAAGTTCGCCGTGGCGATGAAGAGCACCTCCGAGAGGTCGAACGGCACCCCCAGGTAGTGGTCGGTGAAGGTGTCGTTCTGCGCCGGGTCGAGCACCTCGAGGAGGGCCGAGGCCGGGTCGCCCTGGAAGGAGACGCCGAGCTTGTCGACCTCGTCGAGGAGGAAGACGGGGTTCTTGGTCCCCGCCTGCTTCATGCCCTGCAGGATGCGCCCCGGCATGGCGCCGACGTAGGTGCGCCGGTGGCCGCGGATGTCCGCCTCGTCGCGCACGCCGCCGAGCGAGATGCGCACGTACTTGCGCCCCATCGAGCGGGCGATCGACTTGGCGACCGAGGTCTTGCCGACGCCGGGAGGACCGACGAAGAGGAGGATCGGCCCGCGGGCCTTCTCGTCATCGTTGCCGGGGACGGCGGGGTCCGTCGGCTCCGGCACCTCGCGCTCGGCTTCGGCCTGCAGGGCCTGCAGGCTCTCCTCGCCTTCGGCGGCCGGCGTTGCCTCGTCGCCTGCCTTCGCGGTGTCAGCCTCGGCGGCCTCGGCGGCCTTTGCGACCGCGGCGGCCTCGACCTCCAGCTTCTGACGCAGCTGGCGGACGGCGAGGAACTCGAGGACGCGGTCCTTGACGTCGCCGAGGGCGTAGTGGTCCTCCTCGAGCACGCGCGCCGCCTCGATCAGGTCGAGATGCTCGGCGCTCCGCTCGCTCCACGGCAGCTCGGCGATGGTCTCGAGATAGGTGCGGATGACCTGCGACTCCATCCCCTCGCGGCCCATGCGGTTGAGGCGGCCGAGCTCGCGGTCGACCTCCTTCCTGACCTCGTCGGGGAGCGCCAGGGCGGCGAGCTTCTCGCGCAGCTCGTCGGCCGACTCGCCGTCGCCGTCGCCGAGCTCCTTCTGGATCGCCTTCATCTGCTCGCGCAGCAGCATCTCGCGCTGGCGGTCGCCGAGCTCCTCCTGCACCTTCGACTTGATGTCCTCCTGCGCCTCGAGGACGGAGAGCTGGCGCTGGACGTGGACCAGCACGCGGCGCAGGCGCTCCTCGACGGAGAGCGTCTCGAGCAGGCTCTGGCGCTGCGCCTGGCTCAGCTCGGTGTAGGCGGCGACCATGTCGGCGAGGCGGCCGGGGTCGGTGACGCCGGCGAGGACCTGCTGGATGATCTCCTCCGGCAGGCCGGACTTGCGGCCGAGCTCCGCGGCGCGCTCGCGCGCCTCGCGGAAGAGGGCGACGAAGGCCGGGTTCTGCGGGTTGAGCGGCGCCATCTCGTCGGCCTCGCGGACGGTCGCCTCGAGGTGGCCGTCCTTCTCGACGATGCGCATGGCGATGCCGCGCTGCTCCCCCTGGAGGAGGAGCTGCATGCCGGCGAGGCCGCGCTGCACCTGGCCGATCTTCGCCACGGTGCCGATGGTGTAGAGGTTCTCGGGGCTCACCTCGCGCACGTCCTCGCGCTGCGAGACGGCGAAGACCAGCCGCTCGGGGGTGGTGAGGGCGGCCTCGATCGCCTTGAGGGTACCCGGACGGCCGGCGTTGATCGGCGTCGTGACGCCGGGGAAAAGCACGAAGTCCTTCAGCGGCAGGACGGGAAGGCTCATTCTTTCGGACATGTCGTTCGGTCTCCTCCGGCCCCCGTCGCCGGGGGCGCTTGGCCGGTCTCTCCCGGCTGTCGGCGGCGCCGCGGACGGCTGGCCGGATTGGCGACCCGGTCCGCTGCGCAGTGAGGAAAACCCTCGGCCTCCGGCTGATATTCCTGTCGATCTTAGCGTCGACCGCTCAATGACAGCCCGGAGATCTGATTTCTTAGCTATCTGCGCTCAGATCGCCTTGGCCTGGCTCTTCTTGGCTGTGATCGCCGCCGCGCTCCTGGGGTACGTCGCCCGCGGGCGGTGCAACTCTCCTGCCGGCGGCGCGTAGAATCCTCACCGTCCCCTGCCCGGACAATCCACCTCTCCGAGGAGGCTCCACGATGGCTGTGCCCGTCCGCCGCCGCTCGCCGCTCGCCCTGCCGTTCGTCTCCGCCCTGCTCGCCGCCGCCGCCCTCCTCCTGCCGCCGTTCGTCCACGCCCAGCCGCCACCCACCGGGCCGGACCCCTCCGGCCTCTCCGCCGCGGAGCCCTCCGGCGACGGAGCGATGTCCTCGTCCTCCTCCTGCATGAAGGGCTGCCGGGACGGCAAGGAGAAGGACAAGAAGGCGGCGCCGGAGGAGAAGACCAGCCGCACCCGCCACTCGATGACGCTCAACGGCGAGACGGTGGCGTACACGGCGAC
Source organism: uncultured Acidobacteriota bacterium (assembly GCA_963755825.1). Taxonomy (GTDB): domain Bacteria; phylum Acidobacteriota; class Thermoanaerobaculia; order Multivoradales; family UBA5704; genus DATBQN01. Next base: position 2,470,733 of record CAVWLA010000003.1, read on the forward strand.
GGCCGGGAACTACGCCATGAAGAGCGACGACGGCGACGTCAAGGCGTCGATCTTCTACGTCGCCTACACGCGGGACGGGGTGCCGGGGCCGAGCGGCCGGCCGGTCACCTTCTGCTTCAACGGCGGCCCCGGCGCGGCGTCGCTCTGGGTCCACATGGGGGCCTTCGGCCCCAAGATCGTCGAGCGGCGGGAGGACGGCACCGGCATGCCGCCGCCGGGCCGGCTGATCGACAACGAGTTCTCGCTCCTCGACGCGACCGACCTGGTCTTCATCGACCCGGTGTCGACCGGCTACAGCCGTCCGGCCCCGGGCGAGAAGACCAGCCAGTTCCACGGCTTCCGCCAGGACGTCGACTGGGTGGGCGAGTTCATCCGCCTGTGGGTGACGCGCAACGAGCGCTGGTCGTCGCCCAAGTTCATCGCCGGCGAGAGCTACGGCACGACGCGCGCCGCAGCGCTCGCCCGCCACCTCCAGGACCGCTACGGGATGTACCTGAACGGCATCGTCCTCGTCTCCTCGATCCTCAACTGGGAGGACCAGGACTTCCACGTCGGCAACGACATGCCCTACATCCTCATCCTGCCGACCTACACGGCGACCGCCTGGAACTACCACAAGCTGCCGCCCGAGCTGCAGGGCGACCTCGGCAAGGCGCTCGCCGAGGCCGAGTCGTTCGCCCGCAACGAGTACGCCCAGGCCCTCATGCAGGGCGACCTCCTCACCCCCGAGCGCCGGCGCGAGGTGGCGGCGAAGGTGGCGCGGCTGACCGGCCTCTCCGCCGACTACGTCGAGCGCGCCAACCTGCGGGTGGAGATCAACCGCTTCACCAAGGAGCTGCTGCGCGGCGAGCGCAAGACCGTCGGCCGCCTCGACACCCGCTTCACCGGCAGCGACCTCGACGCCGCCGGCGAGGTGCCGGAGTTCGACCCCGCCGACACCTCGCTCGACGGCCCCTACACGGCGGCGGTGCAGGACTACATCCGCCGCGACCTCAAGTATTCGAGCGACGTGATCTACGAGCGCGAGAACGACAAGGTCTTCCCGTGGAGCTTCGCGGACTCCGAGAACCAGTACCTGAACGTCGCCGAGTACCTGCGCCAGGCGATGACCCACAACCCCGACCTGCGGGTGCTGATGGCCTCCGGCCACTTCGACCTCGCCTGCCCCTACTTCGACTCCGTCTACACCGTCGACCATCTGGGACTGCCGCCGGAGCTCCGCGACCACATCCACATCGCCCAGTTCGAGGCCGGCCACATGATGTACATCCGCAAGTCCGAGCACCGCAAGCTGCGCGACGAGATCGAGCGCTTCATCGCCAGTGCGGTAGCGAAGCCGGCAGGGAAGTAGGGGGAGGGGGGGCGAGAAGCTAGGGGCCCTGCCGCGCGAGCTCCTGCACCCAGAGGATGCGCAGGCGGTCCTCGAAGCGGCCGACGGCGAGGCCGACGCCGAGGGTCGTCATCCGCGGGTCGAGGATGTTGGCGCGGTGGGCCTCGCTGCGCATCCAGCCGTCCACCACGTCGGCGACCGAGAACTCGCCCTCGGCGATGTTTTCGGCGACGAGGGGCGAGAAGAAGCCGGCGTCCTCAATGCGGTCGCGCGGGTTGAGCCCCTCCGGGGTGAGGTGGCTGTAGAAGTGGCGGGCCAGCATGTCGTCGGCGTGCTTCTGGGCGGCGGTGTCGAGGCGCGGGTCGTCGGTGAGCGGCGCGAGGTTGGCGCCGGCGCGCAGAGCGTTGACGCGCGCGAACATCTCCTTGCGCACGGCGATGAGGTCGCCCAGGCCGGAGACCTGCCGCGCGTAGACCTCGCGCTGCGGCCAGGCGAAGAGGAAGGCGTAGACCGGCACCCCCTTGACCATGGCGACGCCGACGCCCAGGTCCGCGTAGTCGCGGCTCATCGCGGCGAGAAAGCTGTCGCCGGCCTTCCAGTAGGCCATCACCGAGGCGGCGTCGCCGACGGCGACGGTCAGGCTCTCGGTCCAGCCCTGCGGCCGGTAGCCGGTGGCGACGATCAGGTGATCGATGGCGTAGAGGTCGCCCGAGTCCTCGGGCGACGGCAGCACGCCGCGGCGGGCGATCTCCGCGGCGCGCGCCTGCGCCACCCGGTCGAGATCCTTCGAGAGGGCGAGCGGCCGGGCGTGGAAGGCGGCGCGCTCGTGGTTGATGGCGGCGAGGATCGCCGCGCGCGCCACCGGCGTGCGCGAGGCGGGCGTCGGGGCGGCCGGCGATGCTGGCGCTGCCGGCGGCGGGGCGGCGGGCGGCGGCGCCTTGGCGCCGGCAGCCGCGAGGGCGAGGAGAGCGCCGAGCGCGGCGGTGGCGAACGAGTGTCGGGAGCCGCGCCGCACGCCGCGCCGGACGCCGCGGGCGGCGATCAATTCTTCTGCCTCCGGCCGAAGGTCTGCACCCAGAGGACGCGGAACCCCTTCTTGCTCTCGCCGAGCGCCAAGCCGACCCCGAGATCGCGGTACTCGGGGTCGAGGATGTTCTCGCGGTGCTCGGGGCTCTTCATCCAGCTGTCCATCACCTCGTCGGCGGTGAGCTGCCCCAGCGCGATGTTCTCGCCCACCGCCCGCCAGCGGTAGCCGGCGGACTGCGCCCGCTCGCGGACGGTGTGGCGCTCCGGGCTCTCGTGCTCGAAGTAGCCGCGCGCCAGCATGTCCTCGGCGTGCGCCTGGGCGGCGCGGTCGAGCTCCGCCGATTCGGCGAGCGGCGGCGACTCCACCCGCGCGCGCTCGCCGTTGACCCGCGCGCGGATCGCCGTGCGCACCGCCCGCAGATCACGGAGCGCCGACGTCCGCCGCGCGAAGTACTCGCCCTCGGGGGCGGCGAAGAGGAAGGTGTAGAGCGGCGCGCCGTCGAGCCGGCCGACGCCGATTCCGAAGTCGCGGTAGTCGACGCCCATCACCTGGCGGTAGGTGTCGCCGCTCTGCCGCCGCCAGGTGCTGACGAGCGCGGTCACCTCGTCGGTCGAGGAGACGGCGCTCTCCACCCACTCCGCGGCGCGGTAGCCGGCGGCCTCCATGCGGCGCCGCGTGGTCTCCTCCTGGCCGCGCTCGTCGGAGAGGCTGCCGTGGCGGCCGATCTCCTCGGCGCGCGCCTGCGCCACCCGCTCGAGCGCCGGCTGCAGGGCGAGCGGCGGCGTCCCCGCCCGCGCGCGCTCCTGGTTGAGCGCGCCGAGGAGCGTCCGCCCGACGGCGCCGGGATCGAGCGTCGCGGCGGCATGGGCGATCACCGCCGCCATTCCGGCCATGGCGCAGCAGATGGCGGCGACGAGGAGGGGCCGCGAGAGGGCGGAGCGGAGCATGGCGGGAGGTTAACCGGCGGCGGCGAGAAAGCGAAATACGCGCCGGCGAGCGGTGCGTCCCATTTTACCGCTGCCGCTGGGGCGGCGCTGGCCGCCGGCCGGGACGCTGGTCGAGACGCTGGTCGAGACGCTGGTCGAGACGCTGGTCGAGACGCTGGTCGAGACGCTGGTCGAGATAAGATCGCCGGCACCTTGTCCGCGACGTCCGCGAGCCTGCCGTCAGGACGCCTGTCCGACCTGCCGCGCCTCACCGGCAGGCACTGGCACATCCTCGCCTTCGCCTGGCTCGCCTGGGCCTCCGGCTTCTTCACCCTCATGCTGGTGAGCTTCGTCCTGCAGCCCATCCAGGACACCTTTGGCTCGAGCGAGCTCGACCTCGCGCGGCTGACCGCGGTCGGCGTCGGGATGACCGGCGTCGGCGGCTTCCTCTTCGGCTGGATGAGCGACCGGCTGGGGCGCGGCGCCTCGCTCCGCGTCGCCATCGCCACTTTCGCGGCCGCCGACGTCCTCTGCTTCTTCGCGCCGTCGGCCGGCCTGCTGCTCGCCGCTCGCGCCCTCGCCGGCCTCGGCGTCGGCGGCACCTGGGGCGCCGGCCAGGCGATGGTGGGCGAGACCTTCCCGCCGGCGCTGCGCGGCCGCTACGGGGCGATCGCGCAGCTCGGCGCGCCCGCCGGCCTCGGCCTCGCCGCCATCGCCGGCTCGTTCCTGGCGCCGCGCGCCGGCTGGCGCTTCACCTTCCTGCTCGCCGCGCTCCCCGTCGTCTTCCTGCTCCGCCGCCGCTGGATCCCGGAGTCGGACGTGTGGACCGAGCACCGCCGCCGCCTCGCCGCGGGCGAGCTCGCCGGCGCCGAGCTCGCCCGCGCCCGCCGCCCGATCCTCGCCCAGCTGGTGGCGCCCGACCTCGCCTCGCTCTTCCTGCGCACCTTCGTCCTCACCGGCCTCAACATGTCGGCCTACTGGTTCGCCGTCGTCTGGCTGCCGCGCTACCTGCAGAAGCAGCGCGGCCTGTCGATCTTCGGCTCCGGCTGGTGGACGCTCACCTTCGTCGCCGGTTCGATCCTCGGCTACCTCTCCTTCGGCTGGCTCTCCGACGTCATCGGCCGGCGGCGCGCCTTCACCCTCTACTCGGCGGTGACCGCCTGCGGCCTCCTCATGGTGACGGTCTTCTGGAGCGCCACGACGGCGCAGCCGCTCATCGGCCTCGGCTGCATGCTGATCGCGGGGATCGGCACCGGCACCTGGTCGTGCTACGGCGCCTACTTCTCCGAGCTCTTCCCCACCCGCGTCCGCGGCGCCGCGATGTCGATCGACATGAACGTCACCCGCGGCGTGCAGTTCGTGGCGCCGCTCGCCATCGCCTCGGTCGCCGGCCGCTGGGGGCTCGCCGGCGGCGTCGCTCTCGCCGCCGGCTTCGCCGCCCTCGCCGGCGCCTGGGTGTGGACTCTCCCGGAAACCGCCGGGGCGAGGATCGCGGCCTAGCGCGGATGCGTGGAGGATCGCCGATGAGCAGCAAAGTGTCGCATCCGGCTCCCGAGCTGGCTCCCGCGCTCGCTCCGGCCAGCGCCTCCGGCCTCGAGCGCGCCGTCTCGCGCTGGGAGATCGTCGGCCTGGCGCTCAACGACGTCATCGGCAGCGGCGTCTATCTGCTGCCCGCGGCGGCGGCGGCGATCCTCGGGCCGGCGAGCCTCTGGGCGGTCCTCCTCGCCGGCTTCGCCGTCCTCCTTCTCGTGCTCTGCTTCGCCGAGGCGTCGAGCCACTTCGAGGGGGCGGGCGGCGCCTACCTCTACGCCCGCACCGCCTTCGGCAAGTTCCTCGGCTTCGAGGTCGGTTGGATGACCTGGCTGGCGAGGGTCTCCGCCGTCGCCTCGCTCTCCGCCGGCTTCGCCCAGGCGCTCGGCTATCTCTGGCCCGGCGCCCAGGGGGGCTGGGGGCGGGCGGCGGCGATCGTCCTGCCGGTCCTCGTCATCACCGGCATCAACGTCGTCGGCGTGCGCTCCGGGGCGCGCACGGCGGTCGGCCTCGCCATCTGCAAGATCGTGCCGCTCCTCGTCTTCGTCGGCGTCGGCCTCTTCGCCGTCTCCTGGGCGCGGGCGGTCGGCGGCGGCGTGCCCGACCATGCGCGCCTGGGCGAGGCGGCGCTCCTCCTCCTCTTCGCCTACGCCGGCTTCGAGAACATCGCGGCGCCGGCGGGCGAGTTCAAGAACCCGCGGCGCGACGTGCCGTTCGCCCTCATCACCCAGATCGTCATCGTCACCCTGCTCTACGCGGCGGTGCAGTGGGTGGCGCTCGGCACCCTCCCCGGCCTCGCCGCCGCCAAGACGCCGCTCGCCGACGCGGCGCGGCTCTTCCTCGGGCCGTGGGGTGGTTGGCTGCTGACGGTGGGCGCCGCGATCTCCATCCTGGGGAGCAACTCGAACACCATCCTGACCGGGCCGCGCTATCTCTTCGCTCTCGCCGAGGACGGCTTCGGGCCGCAGGCGCTCGCCTACGTCCACCCGCGCCTGCACACGCCGGCGGTGGCGATCGTCGTGCAGACCGCGATCGCCCTGCCGCTCGCCCTCACCGGCTCGTTCGTGCGGCTCGCCGCGCTGTCGACGGTCGCCCGCCTCGCCACCTACTTCGGCACCGCCATCGCGGTGCCCTTCCTGCGCCGCAAGTTCGCCGGCAAGCCGGCGCTCCGCCTGCCGTTCGGTCCGCTGATCCCCATCGCCGCCTCGCTCCTCTGCATCGAGCTCGCCGCCGGCGCGCGGGTCAACGACCTCCTCGCCGCCGGCCTCGCGGTGGTGGCGGGCGTGCCGCTGTACCTCTTCCGCCGCCGCGGTTAGCCGGCTGGCCGGGCGGCGCACTTTTCAGGAAATTGCGGAGAGCTCGGGCTGCGGGCTCGGCGCCTCTGCCGGATCGGCGCCCAGGCCGAGATCCAGATAGATCGCCTCGAGCACGCTGCGGATGCGCCGCTCGTGGGCGGCCTCGGCCGGGGTGCCGTTCATCGCCAGGGCGACCGCCAGGCCGTGCTCGGGATCGGCGAAGCCGACCGACGAGCGGTAGCCGCTGTGGCCGAAGGTGCGCCGCGAGCAGAGCCGGCCGTAGCCGTAGGGGACGGTGTCGGCGCCGTACTGCTTCGAATCGATGATGAAGCCGAGCCCCCAGTCCATGACGTGGCGGAAGGTGTGGTCGAGCATCCCCGCCCGGTGGCGGGCGGTCGCCGCCTCGACCGCCTGCGGCGAGAGCAGGCGGCCGCCGGCGCCCTCGCCGCGCGCCAGCAGCGTCTCGTAGAAGCGGCCGAGGTCGCGCATCGGCCCGTAGCCGTTGCCGCCCGGATGGGTCGGCACCAGCCGCGCCTCGGTGGTCCACACCAGCTCGCGGCGGCCGGCCGCGGGGGCATGACCGGCCTGGCCCGCCTGCCCGGAGGCCGGGCTCTCGGTCAGGTAGAGGGCGCCCGATCGCCCCGCCTCGGCGTATCCGCGGAAGCGCTCGGACGGGATCCCCACCCAGGTGTCGGCCATGCCGGCGGGGGCGCAGATCGCCTCGCGCACGTAGCGCTCGAACGGCCGGCCGTCGACGCGGCGGACGATCTCGCCGAGGAGGAACCAGCTCGAGGCGAGGTGGTAGCCGGCCTTCTCGCCCGGCACCCAGTTGGGCTCCGGGCGCGAGGCGGCGATGCGCGCCACGATCTCCTCCCACGGCGCCGCCGGCCAGCCGGTGTCGAGGAGTCGGATGCCGCCGGTGTGGGTGAGCAGATGGCGGACGGTGATGCCGCCCTTGCCGTGCACCGCGAACTCCGGGATGTGGCGCGCCACCGGGTCGTCGAGCTCGAGGAGGCCGCGCTCCCAGAGCTGGACGATGGCGACCGCCGCGAGCGGCTTGGTCGACGACAGCCAGAGCATCAGGTGATCGGGGGTGAGCGGCTCGCCGGGGCGGTTGTCGCCGAGGGCCGCATCCGCCACCACCTCGCCGCGGAGCGAGACGTAGAGCTGCGCGCCGAGCTGCAGGCCGGCGGCGATCCCTTGGCCGAGCGCCGTCGCCGTCGCCGGCAGCCGATCCCAGGCGGCGGTCATCGGTCCCCGGTCTGTCTCGCCGTCTCGCATCGCGTTGCCCAAGAGTACACCGCCGGCAGCGGGTGCTCCGCCGCGGCCTCTCCTGCGGTAGATTGGTTGCGCAAACGATCGCCGCCTCGCGAGGCGGCGATCACCACCCCTCGGAGGAGGCAGCCCATGGATCTCCCTCGTCGCCAGTCCCGCCGCCGCAGCATCTCGCTCCCCACCTTCGCCGCGCTCCTCTGTGCGATGGTCGCGACAGGGGTCGCCGTCGCCCAACCGGCCGCGGCAGCACCCGAGGCGACGGCTCCGGACGCCCCCTGGACGGCGGCCGTGCGGAGCGGCTTCGCGGCTCTGGCGATGGGCCATTTCGACGATGCCGTGGCGCGCCTCGAGACCGCCGACCAGCTCGCCGGCGGCCGCTCTCCCGAGGTCGAGGTGCTCCTGGCGCGCGCCTACGCCGCCGCCGGCTCGCACGACAAGGCGCTCGCCGAGGCGCGCACCGTCCTTGGCCAGTCACCGGCGCTGGAGGTCGCGGACCAGGCGCGCGTCGTCGTCTGCCAGAACCGCGGGGAGGCGAGCGCGGCGGAGGACGCGGGCGAGGTCGTGCCGAAGGCCGGCGAGGACGGCGTCACCCGGCCGCAGGTCATCAACCACGTCAACCCGGAGTATCCCGTCGAGCTGCGCAAGGCTCGCGCACAGGCCACTGTCATCCTCGGCGCGATGATCGACGAGGAGGGCTGCGTCACCGAGGCGCGCGTGCTGCGCGGCGCGGCGCCGGAGTTCGACGCCGCGTCGCTCGAGGCGATCATGAAGTGGGTGTTCCGCCCGGCGACCGCCAACGGACAGCCGGTCAAGGTCCGCTACACGCTGACGGTCAACTTCCAGATCGGCGTTGGCGACAGCGCGCCGCTCGCGAAGCCGACGATCCATCGCGATCCCGCCGGCGATCCCGCCGAAGACGGCGGTCGATAGGCGTCTGAGACGCAAGACGGGCGGCCTCTGCGAGGCCGCCCGCCGGTGGATCTCGATTGCGAGAGCGCCGTCGCGCTCCGCTGCTCTCTACTTGCCCATCTTGGCCTGCAGGTCCATCGCCATCTTGAGGTGCTCCTGCAGGGTGGGGAGGGTCGAGCTGGCGAAGGCCTTGACGCTGCCGGTGCCGTGTGCCGCCTCGCGCTCGAACTCTTTCACGTCGGCCTTGTGGTCCTTGACCATGTAGTCGACGTACGCCTTGTCGAAACCGGCTCCGGTCATCTTCGCCAGCTTGGCGGCCTCTGCCTTGTCGCCCGACGAGATCGAGTCCGGCAACGTGTAGCTCATCCCCGCGGCGACCTGCTTCAGCTGATCGTTGGCCTTGGTGTGATCGTCGACCATGCGCTGGCCGAACGCCTTGACGTCGGCGCTCGCGGCGTTCTGCACCGCCAGCTGGCCGAGCTGGACCTCGGCCATGCCGCCCTGGGCGGCGTTTTTCATGAACTTCTTATCGCCCATCGAGCCGTTGCTCATCGCGTGCGATTTCGGGCTCGACGAGCTCGACATGCCGCCGGCGGTGTCCATCGGTTGGCCGCCGCCGCCGCCCATCTGCGCGTTGGCGGGAGCCCACAGGGCGAGAAAGCCCGTCATCGCCGCGACTCCGATCTGCACGATCCTTCGCTTGTTCTGCATCGGTCTCTCCTCACGAAAGTGTTGGGTTGAACGGCCGGCCGCGGTACTGAGGCGGCCTGGCCATAGAAAACAGTGAGCAAGAAAGGCGCCAAAGATGGCCTGCGGCGGCGAGATTCTGTTGCGCGGCGACCACAGGGCACGGGCCTTGCACTCCTACCGGGGCAGGTATTGCCGAGCGCTCCGGCGCGCGGTTCACGCAACTGGATAAGGAGGCCCATGATGAATACCACCACCACCGAAACGACCAAGACCGAACAGACGACGACCCTCAACAGCCTTCTGCGCGGCGAGATCTCCGCTCTCGAGACCTACGGACAGGCGCTTGAGAAGCTCAAGGACAGCAGCGCTCCAGGGATGACCGAGATCCATCAGCTGCGCAAGGATCATCGCGACGCCGCCGACGCCCTGCAGAAGCACGTCGCCGGCCAGGGCGCCAAGCCGAGCCTGGATTCCGGCGCCTGGGGCGCCTTCGCCAAGGCGGTCGAGGGGACGGCCAAGATCTTCGGCAACAAGGCGGCGTTGAAGGCGCTCAAGGAGGGCGAGGAGCACGGCGTCAAGGAGTACCAGGGGGCGCTCGAGGACGAGAAGCTCCCGGTCGCCGTGAAGAGCCTCATCCGCGACACCCTGCTGCCGCGCCAGCGCCAGCACGTCACCACGATCGATCGTCTGATGACAGCGCAGTAGAGAGACGGCAGTCGAACGGGCAGTCGATCGGAACCAAGCGGCGGCCCTCCTCGGGGCAGGCGATCCGTGCCGGGATCGCCTGCCAATTCCTTTTTTGGCAAGGCCCCCGCCGCTACGGCTCGTTCTTGTAGATGGTGCCGTTCTTCATCACGAAGCGGACCTTCTCCATGACGTGGATGTCAGCGAGCGGACTGCCGCCGACGGCGACGATGTCGGCCTGCTTGCCCGCCTCGAGCGTGCCCACCGTCTTCGCGATGCCGAGGAGGTCGGCGGCCGAGGCGGTGGCGCTCCTGAGGGCGGCGGCGGGCGCCATGCCGAGCCCCACCATGAGGCCGAACTCCTTGCCGTTCAGGCCGTGCGGCGACACCGCCGAATCGGTGCCGAAGGCGATCTTCACCCCCATGGCGAGGGCCTTCCTGAACATCTCCGAGCGCGCGGCGAGCGCCATCTTCGCCTTGACGATGATCTCCGGCGGGAAGTGGCGCTCCTCGGCGCGGCCGCCGGTCCACTCGCCGGCGATGAGGGTGGGGACGAGATAGGTGCCGCGCTCCTTCATCATGCGGAGGGCCTCCTCGTCGAGGAACGAGCCGTGCTCGATCGAGTCGATGCCGGCGCGGATGGCCACCTTGGCACCCTGCGCGCCATGGGCGTGGGCGGCGGTCTTCTTGTGCAGCCGGTGCGCCTCGTCGACGATGGCGTTCATCTCGTCCTGGGTGATCTGCGCCGTGTCGACCTCGTCGGTGAGCGACAGCACGCCGCCGGTGGCGCAGACCTTGATGACGTCGGCGCCATACTTCACCTGGAAGCGCACGGCGTCGCGGAACTGGTCGGCGCCGGCGGCGATGCCGTCTTCGATGCCGGTCTCCTTGCCGAAGGCACCGTACGGATAGCCGCCGTTGTCGCAGTGGCCGCCGCGGGCGCCGAGCGCGTGGACGGCGACCAGCATGCGCGGTCCGGGGATGATCCCGTCGCGGATGTTGTTGCGCAGGCCGACGTCGATGTACTCGCCCGAGCCGACGTCGCGCACGGTGGTGAAGCCTGCCATCAGGGTGCGCCGGGCGTTCTGGGTGGCGCGGATGGCATTGTCGGCGACCGAGCGGCGCAGGGTGTCGAGGGTCTCCTGGGTCCAGTTGTCGCCCGACTCGAAGGAGAGGTGGGTGTGGGCGTCGATGAGGCCGGGGAGCAGGGTGGCGTCGCCCAAGTCGACCACCTGGGCGCCGGCGGGGACGGCAAGGTTGGCGCCCACGGCCTGAATCTTGCCGCCGTCGACGATCACCATGCCGTTGGCGATCGTCGCGTCGCCGCGGCCGTCGAAGAGGCGGGCGGCCTTGAGGACGATGACCTGATGCTGCGGCGAGGCGGCGGCGGGCTGGGCGGCGAGCGGCGACGCGAGCTGCGTCGAGAGCACTGCGGCCGCGGCCACCGCCGTCAGAGCGGTGCAGACGATTCGTTTCATGTCGGGATCCTCCGGCCGGCGAGGATAGCGCCGGCCGCCGTCAGGCGCTACTCTCCCGGCATGCGATTCGAGACCCGCGCCGTCCACGCGGGGCGCCACGAGGACCCCACCGGGGCCGTGGCGCCGCCGATCCATCTCGCCACCACCTTCGCTCGCGACGAGGCGGGCGAGCTCCCTGCCGGGCACGCCTACATCCGCGAGTCGAACCCCACCCAATCTCTCCTCGAGGAGGCCCTGGCGCCGCTCGAGGGCGCCGAGGAAGCGCTGGTCTTCGGCTCCGGCATGGCGGCGGGGGTGGCGCTCCTCCAGGCGCTGCCGCCGGGCTCGCACGTCGTCTTCCCCGACGACGCCTACTACGGCTTCCGGCGGACCGCCGAGGAGTTCCTGCCGCAGTGGGGGATCGCGGCGGACTTCGTCGGCATGGAGGACCTCGGCGCCGTCGAGCGGGCGCTGCGCCCGGAGACCCGGCTGCTCTGGCTGGAGACGCCGTCGAACCCGCTCCTCAAGGTCGTCGACCTCGCCGGCGCCGTCCGCCTCGCCCATCAGGCGGGCGCGATCGCCGTCGTCGACAACACCTTTGCGACGCCCGCCCTGCAGCAGCCGATCGCCGCCGGCGCCGACGTCGTCCTCCACTCGACCACCAAGTACTTCGGCGGCCACAGCGACGTGCAGGGCGGCGCCCTCCTCTTCGCCGCGCGCGGCGCGCTCCACGAGCGGGTGGCCCACGTGCGACACATCCTCGGCGCCGTCGCCTCGCCCTTCAACTGCTGGCTGGTGCTCCGCGGCCTGCGCACCCTGCCGGTGCGGGTGGTGGCGCAGAGCGCCAATGCCCTCGCCGTGGCGCGCGCCTTGGCCGCTCTGCCGGCGGTCGGCGAGGTCCACTACCCGGGCCTCGCGGACCACCCCGGACATGCCATCGCAGCACGCCAGATGTCCGCCTTCGGCGCCATGCTCTCCTTCGACGTCCGCGCCGGCCGCGAGGCGGCGCTCCGCGCCGTCGGCCGCGCCAGGCTCTTCGTCCGCGCCACCTCGCTCGGCGGCGTCGAGAGCCTGATCGAGCACCGCGCGACGAGCGAAGGCCCCGGCTCGCGCACCGCCGACGACCTCATCCGCCTCTCGATCGGCCTCGAGCACCCCGACGACCTGATCGCCGACCTCGAGCAGGCGCTGGAGGCTTAGCCCTTCAGCTTCTTCGGCGGCTCGACCACCGCGTATTCGAGCTCCTCGCCGCTCGCCGCGGCGCGTAGCATGAGGGCGCCGCGGCGCATGTCGCCGGTCCCCGCGAAACAGGCCGGGAAGCGCAGCCGGTCGCCGAGGATCGGCGCCAGCACGGCGGTGTACTTGGCGGTCGCGATGCTCCCCAGGAGCACTGCGCGCCCATCCGCGGGGAGAAGTCCCGCGAGCTCCGCGGCGGCGGCGGCGAGCGGCCGCGCGTAGGAGGGGCGCCGCGGATCGACCGGCGTGCGGCGCATGCGCTTCAGACGCTCGGGCGTCAGCGCCCAGTCCGGCGGCACCAACCCAAATCCGGGAGCGATGACGAAGATGCCGCCCTCGAGCGCTTTCCCCGGCGCCGCGAAGCGGCGGGCGTAGGCGATCTTGCCGCGAAAGTAGAGCGAGGAGAGGAACGCGTAGGCCTCGCCGATCGGCACCCCTGCCGGCGAGCGGAAGCGCTCGGCGGTGGGGAAGCGGGCGCGCGGCGCGGCGAGCTGCAGCGCGCGACGGCCGTCGAGGCTCGCCGGCGAGAGGAGGAAGAGAGTGGGCTGAGGCCCGAGGCGGCTCACCGCGATCGAATCGAGCGTCGGGTCAGGTCCGTCTCAGGCTCTGCCGCCGCCAGTAGGCGTAGGCGGGGAGGCCGAGGGCGACGAAGCCGAGGCCGATGAGCGACTCCTTGGGTTTTTCGACGAGGGTGTTCCCCACCAGGGCGAGCGAGGCGACGATGAAGAGCGCCGGGACGACGGGGTAGCCCCAGACGCGGTAGGGGCGGGGGGCGTCGGGGCGGCTGCGGCGCAGAGCGAAGACAGCGGCGCCGGTCGCGGCGTGGAAAAGGACGCCGGCGAAGATGACGTAGGTGTAGAGCTGCTCGTAGGTCCCCGAGAGCGCCAGCACCATCGCCCAGGCCCCCTGCGCCCAGAGGGCGCGGCCGGGGGTGAGGTGGCGCGGATGGACGACGGCGACCGAGCGGAAGAAGAGACCGTCCTCCGCCATCGGCAGGTAGATCCGCGAGCAGCAGAGGATGTTCGACGACAGGCATCCGAAGGTGGCGACGAGGATCGCCGCCGAGGCGAGGCGGGCGCCGGCCGAGCCGAAGAGCGCCGCGGCGGCGGTCTCGCCGATGCGCGAGGTCGCTGCCATGGCGGCGACCGGGAGCGCCTTGGCGTAGACCAGGTTGAGCAGCGTGTAGAGGGCGGTCACCGCGAGCGTGCCGCCGATCAGCCCCAGCGGCAGGCTGCGGCCGGGGTCGCGCATCTCGCCGGCCGAGAAGGTGAGGTTGTACCAGCCGTCGTAGGTCCACAGCGTGGCGATCATGGCGATGCCGGCGGCGGTCCACAGGACGCCCGCGCCGTGGGCGAGCGGCAGCGGCGCGGCGAGCGAGCCGAGGCCGGCGCCGGCGGGGGCGCGGTGCGCCAGGCCGAGGGCGGCGAAGACGACGATCGAGCCGATCTTGACCGCCGTGAGCAGGTTTTGCACCCAGGCGCCCTCTTTCAAGCCCAGCCAGTTGATGGCGGTCAGGAAGGCGATCGCCGCCGCGGCCGCCACCTGGCCGCCGGTGAGCCGCCAGGTCCAGGCGCCGAGGGGAAGGGAGAAGAGGACGTGAGCGGTCGAGGCCGCCGGCACGAAGCTCCCCAGGTACTCGCCGAAGCCGACGGCGATGGCGGCGATGCCGCCGGACATGATGACGAGGAACGCCGTCCAGCCGTAGAGGAACCCCCACAGCGGCCCGTACGCCTCGCGCAGGAAGTGGTAGATGCCGCCGGCGCGCGGGAAGAGGCCGCCGAGCTCGCCGTAGGTGAGGGCGCCGGCGAGGGTGAGGAGGCCGCCGACGACCCACACCGCGAGGATGAGGCCCGAATGCGGCAGCACCTTCGCCATGTCGCCGGTGGTGATGAAGATGCCGGTGCCGACGATCGAGCCGACGGTGATCAGGGCGCCGTCGAGGGCGCCCAGGCGGCGCGGCAGGCGGCTCGAGCCGGCCCGTTGGGGATCGGACATCCGGCGGCTACGGTAGCAGAGGCGCCGCGCCGCCGGGGCCCTTCGGTCGTGGTTCAGTTTGGTCCGCTGCGGGCGGCCACCTTCGGGACCGCCCTCCCACACCCCCTTCCAGGCGGCCGTCCTCGGGACCAAACTGAGCCACTGCCCGGCCTTTCCCTCGGAGACTCGTCGGATGCACCGTCAATCCACGGCATCGCCGCCGCCGCCGAGCTTGACTTGTCTGCACATCCTTTCGATAGTTCGCACATATTTCGAGGCGGCGGACGCGGAGGAGAGCCGGCATCATGGCGAGCGACGACAGCACACGGCGGCAGCGGGCCTACACCCTCCCGGAGCCCTGGCGGGTCAAGGTGATCGAGCCGATCCGGCTCGCCGCGCGGGCGGAGCGCCAGGCGCACCTCGCGGCCGCCGGCTACAACCTCTTCCGCGTCCCCTCGGAGGCGGTCTTCATCGACCTCTTCACCGACTCCGGCACCTCGGCGATGTCGGATCACCAGTGGGCCGGCCTGATGCAGGGCGACGAGGCCTACGCCGGCTCGCGCAACTTCTTCCGCTTCGAGTCGACCATCCGCGACATCTTCGGCCTGCCGCACATCCTCCCCGTCCACCAGGGGCGGGTGGCCGAGAACCTCCTCTTCTCGGCCCTGGTCGGGCCGGGGACGATCGTCCCCAACAACAGCCACTTCGACACCACGCGGGCGAACATCGAGGCCAACGGCGGCACCGCGCTCGACCTCGTCGGCGCCGCGGCGCACGACCCCGCCTCCGACCATCCGTTCAAGGGGAACATCGACCTCGACCGCCTCGCCCGGCTGTTCGCCGAGACGCCGCGCGGCGCCATCCCTCTCGCGCTCCTCACCCTCACCAACAACTCGGGCGGCGGCCAGCCGGTGTCGCTCGAGAACGTGCGCGGCATGTCGGCGCTCTGCCGCGCCCACGGCATCCCGTTCTACATCGACGCCTGCCGCTTCGCCGAGAACGCCTGGTTCATCCAGCGCCGCGAGCCGGGGCAGGCCGAGCGCTCGATCCGCGACATCGTCCGCGACGTCTTCGCGCTCGCCGACGGCTGCACCATGAGCGCCAAGAAGGACGGCCTCGCCAACATCGGCGGTTTCCTCGCCAGCCGCGACGAGGAGCTGATGGCGCGGATCACCCAGCGGCTGATCGTCATCGAGGGGTTTCCCACCTACGGCGGCCTCGCCGGGCGCGACCTCGAGGCGGTGGCGCGCGGCCTCGTCGAGGTGCTCGACGAGACCTATCTCACCTACCGCATCGGCCAGGTCGCCGCCTTCGGCCGACGGCTCGGCGAGCTCGGCATCCCCATCGTGCGGCCGACCGGCGGCCACGCCGTGTACTTGGATGCCCGCCGTTTCCTCCCCGACATCCCGCCCCGCGACCTGCCGGCGCAGGCGCTCTCGGTCGCCCTCTACCGAGAGGGTGGTGTGCGCGGGGTGGAGATCGGCAGCGTCATGTTCGGCCGCCGCGACCCGGCGACCGGCCGCGAGGAGCCGGCGCCGATGGAGCTCGTCCGCCTGGCGGTGCCGCGCCGCGTCTTCACCGACGCCCACCTCGCCTACGTCGCCGAGGTGCTGGAGGAGATCCGCGACCACCGCGACGAGCTGCGCGGCCTCCGCTTCACCTTCCAGGCGCCGGTGCTCCGCCACTTCACGGCCCGCTTCGAGGAGCTGGCCGCCGCCGCGGCGCTGGCCTAGCAGGCGGTCAGCCAGCCGCGGCCGGCCGCGCCGCCGGCGTTTCGCAGTACCATCCCGGGCGCGGGCAGCCCGGCCAGATCTCCTCGCCGACCTGCTGCCGCCGGAGCGGGTGACGGTCGTCCCCGGCGGCCATCGCTGGGGCCCGTGGGAGAAGCTGTGGGAGATCTTCCTCGACCGCGGCGTGCTGCCGGGAACCGCCGCAGCCGGCCGGGGCGGCCGCGCCGTGCGGGGCGATGGTACAGTTTCGCCCACTCGGGGAGGTCGACGATGAGAGAGGGAAGGACGGGCGCCAGCGCCCGCAGGGCGAAGAGCCGCGCCGCCACCAGCGGCTTCGCGGGCGCGGCGATTCTCGTGGCATGGGCCATGGCAGCGACAGGCGCCGTGCCGGCGATGGCTGCCGATGCCGCCGATTCAGCCGGCGCGGCGGCGGCGAGCTTCGCGGGCGGCGCGGCCTGGGGGCCGCTCGTCACCGGCAACGACTTCCTCCTCGCCTCCGGCTTTCTCGCCGCCCATCCCGGCACCCCCACGGCGCTCCCCGCCGGCGCCTGGGAGGTCGAGCTCGGCTACGGCGTCGCCAACTCCTTCGCCAAGTCGAAGGCGCTCGACGGTCTCTTCCCCGACAAGACCCGCCGCGCCCTCACCCCCGCCGACCTCGACGCCGCGGCGGGCGGCCGCGACTCGCTCTACTACATCGACGGCGAGGTCAGCCGCACGACGGTCACCGTGCGGCACGGGCTCGGCAACGGTATCGAGATCGAGGCGACGCTGCCGGTGCTCGACATCGGCGGCGGCTACACCGACGGCCTCATCGAGGGCTTCCATTCGACCTTCGGGCTCGGCCAGGACGGCCGGCTCTCGGTGCCGCGGGACGGCTACACGATCTACCTGCGCTCCGACGGCAAGCGGGTGGTGTCGACCGACCCCCGCGGCGTGGGCGCCGGCGACGTCGTGCTCGGCGCCAAGAGCGAGCTGCCGCCGCCGGCCTGGCTCGCCGGCATCGGCTTCGGCCGCCTCGCCGTCCAGGGCCTCGTCAAGCTCCCCACCGGCAACCGCGACGACTTCTATGGCTCGGGGAGCGCCGACGTCGGCCTGCAGCTCCTCTCCTCGCGCCCGGTCGGCCGCGCCCGGCTCGACGTCACCCTCTCGGCCTTGGTCTTAGGTGCCGACGACCACATCGGCACCTCGTCGCAGACGGTCGCCGCGGTGTCGGTCGCCTACGAGCGGCCGCTCTTCGCGCGCTCGTCGTTCCTCGCCCAGTTCGACCTCTCGCAGAGCCCGCTCCGCACGGTCCGCAAGAGCGCTCTGACGCCGACGACCTACCTCATCTCGCTCGGCTACGGCCACGCCCTCCCCGGGCGGCTCTCGCTGATCGCCGCCTTCACCGAAAACCTCCTCAACTACGACAACAGCGCCGACATCGCCTTCCACCTCGGCCTCCGCCGCCGGTTCTGACGGCGGGGTCCGGCGCCGGCCGCCGGGCTAGAGGTCGTAGGTCGCCATCACCGGCGCGTGGTCGCTGGTGCCGACATCGGCGAGCACGCGGCAGGCTGTGGCCTTGGCGGCGAGCGCCGCGCTCGCCAGCACGTAGTCGATGCGCCAGCCGATGTTGCGCTGCCGCATGTTCCGCCACGGCGGCCACCAGGTGAAGAGGGCGTCGTTGTCGGGATCGAGGGCGCGGCCGACGTCGACCAGGCCGTGGCCGAGGATCGCCTCGATCAGCTCGCGCTCCTCCGGCCGTTGGCCGATCACCCCCGGCTTGCGCTCCTTCTCGTGCACGTCGCGGTCGGTGCGCGCGACGTTCAGGTCGCCGCAGAGGACGGCGGGCTTGCCGGCGGCGCGGAGCTCGCCGGCCCAGTCGCGGAGCGCGGCGAGGAACGCCATCTTCGCCGCGAAGTCCTTGCCGCCGTTGGGGACGTAGATCGAGGCGACGGCGAAGCCCGGCAGCTCGGCGACGACGATCCGCGTCTCGTGGTCGAAGCTCGGATGGCTGAAGCTCGGCGGCTCGGGGAAGGTGTCGCGGCGCAGGTTGAGGCTCACCCCCGAGTAGCCGCCGGCGCCGTGCCAGTAGCACCAGTAGCCGGCGAGCTCGCACACCGCCGCCGGCACCTGCGCCGGCGTCGCCTTGATCTCCTGCAGGCAGATGACGTCCGGCCGGTCGCGCTCCACCCACTCGAGGAACTGCGCTTCCCGCGCCCGGATGCCGTTGACGTTCCAGGTCGCCACGCTGATCGACATGGCCGCGATCATAGCGCGCGGGCTGTCGCCCCGGGCACGCCGCGGGGCCTCGCTGCCGCCGTCGCCCGGTCTGCCGCGGGGTGTCTAGAAATCGCCGCGCCGCGCCGCCGCGGCGTCCGCCACCAGGGCGCTCGCGGCGGCGAAGTCGATGGGCGGCGCGAAGAGGTGGCCCTGGCCGTACTCGCAGCCGATGGCGGCGAGCTTGGCGAGCTGGCCGCGGGTCTGCACCCCTTCGCCCACCACCTCCATGTGCAGCTGGTGGGCGAGGTGGACGATCGCCTCGACGATCGCCACGTTGCTCGCCGTCTCCTCGATGCGGGCGACGAAGGAGCGGTCGATCTTCAGGATGTCGATCGGGAAGCGGTGCAGGTAGTTGAGCGACGAGTAGCCCTTGCCGAAGTCGTCGAGGTAGAGCTTCACCCCCAGCTCCTTCAGCCGCTTGAAGCGGCTGCTGGCGAGCTGCGCCTGGCGGATGATCACCCCCTCGGTGATCTCGAGGCCGAGGAGCGCCGGATCGAGGCCGGAGTCGGCGAGCGCGCGCTCGACGAGCTCGAAGAGGTCGGTCTGGAAGAACTGCCGGTTCGAGAGGTTGACCGAGACGGTGAGCGGGCGGTCGCCGGCATGGACGGCGAGCTCGCGCACCTGCCTGCAGGCCTCGTTCATCACCAGGCGCCCGAGCGGCACGATGAGGCCGGTCTCCTCGGCGACGGGGAGGAAGTCGTCCGGCGCCAGGAGGCCGCGCTGCGGGTGCTGCCAGCGCACCAGCGCCTCGAAGCCCACCACCTGGCCGCCGCGGACCGCCACGAAGGGCTGGAAGAGGACGCGCAGCTCGCCGCGCTCGATGCCCCGCCGCAGGTCGGCCTCCACCTGCAGCCGCGCCAGCACCGAGCGGTGCATGCGGCGGTTGAAGACGACGTGGCAGGCGCGCCCCGAGGCCTTGGCGCGGTACATCGCGGTGTCGGCGTCGCGCAGCAGGTCCGCCGGGTGCTGGTGCTCGGCGGTCGCGATGGCGATGCCGATCGAGGCGGTGACGAAGACCTCGTGGCCGGAGAGGTCGAGCGGCGTCGCCAGCTGCTCCTGGATGCGCTCGGCGATGCGCACGACGTCGGCCGCGTCGCGGCTACCGGCGAGGAGGACGGTGAACTCGTCGCCGCCGACCCGCGCGATGAGGTCGACCGGCCGCACCGTGGCGGTGAGCGTGGCGGCGATCCACACCAGCAGCTCGTCGCCCGCCGGGTGGCCGAGCGAGTCGTTGACGATCTTGAAGCGGTCGACGTCGAGGAAGAGGACCGCCGCGATCTCCCCCGGCCGGGCGCGCGCGGTCGCCATCGCCTGCCCCAGGCGGTCCATGAAGAGGGCGCGGTTGGGGAGACCGGTGAGCTCGTCGTGGAAGGCGTCGTGGAGGAGCTTCTCCTCGGCCCGCCGGCGGTCGGTGACGTCGCGCGAGTTGAAGACGATGCCGGCGACCGCCGGGTCGGCGAGGAGGTTGGCGCCGGTCGACTCGATCACCCGCCAGCTGCCGTCGGCGTGCGCCGAGCGGTACTCGAGGGTCACCAGGCCTTCGGGGTGCTCGGCGAGGTGGAGGAGGGCGTCCTCGAGCTGCGGCCGGTCGTCGGGGTGAACCAGCGCGAGCATGCTGGTCGCCGGCTCGGCGCTGGCGGCGCGGCCGAGGACCCGCTGGTGCGACGGGCTCTCGTAGCGCACCGTGCCGTCGGCGGCGAGCACGGCGATGAGATCGGTGGCGTTCTGCACCAGCGCCCGGAAGCGCTCCTCGGACTCGCGCTGCGCCCGCTCGACCCGCTTGCGCTCGGCGATGTCGCGGGCGAAGGCGCAGTAGAACTCGCGGCCGGCGTACTCCAGATGGTTGATCGTCACCTCGACGGGGAAGAGCTCGCCGGAGCGGTGGCGGTGCTCGGTCTCGAAGGTCACCGCGCCGGCGGCGTCGACGGTCGCGATGAGCGAGGCGAAGAGCTCCCGCGAGTAGGAGGGGGCGATGTCCGCCAGGCTCTTCGCCAGGAGCTCGCGGCGCGACATGCCGAGCGAGCTGCAGGCCGCCTCGTTGGCATAGAAGAAGCGGCCGTCGGGGGCGACCCAGAAGACCGCGTCGGCGGCGCGGTCGAGGGTGAACTGGGTGAGGCGGAGCGCCCGCGCCGCCTCCTCGGCGCGCGTCGTCCGCTGCGCCGCCAGGGCGAGGCGGAGGGCGAGGGCGGCGGCGTCGTCCCAGGGCGGCGTCAGGATGTCGTCGGCGCCGGCGTCGACCAGCGCGGCGAGCGATTCCATCACCGGGCCGCCGGGGCCGCGCGGACCGCAGGAGGGCTCGGAGTCGATGGCGACGAGGAGCGCCGCACCGGCGGTCTCCGCCCGCGCACGGGCGCGGCGGCAGAGCGCGGCGCCCGCCGCGGCGTCGGCGCAGGCGATGACGAGGATCGCCTCGGCGTCGGCCGCGAGGCCGGCCGTTGCCGCCGCGGGCTGGCTGGTCTTGGCGAGAAGGGCGGCGGCTTCAGGCTCGCCGGCGCGCGTCACCTGGTGGCCGCAGGCCGCCAGGACCGGCGCCAGGCGCGCCGCCACGACAGCATCCTGTTCGACCAGCAGCACGCGCATCGACCTGCCTCGTACGCCCGGTGACGGGACGTGAAAAGTATATCGCCAGCACTGAAATGAGGCTCAGTGGTAGAGATTCCGGCGCTCGGGCGCCGGCAGGCCCGGTGCCGCGAAGTCGCCGTGGACGCGCGCCCAGGCGAGCCGGGCGCCCACCCCTCCCTGCCACACGGTCGCCGTGCGCGTCCCTGCCGCACCCGCCCGCCGCTCCTCGATCCGCTCTTGTTGCGGATCTACTAACCAATACAACGTGTCGGAGGAGAGCTCGAAGCGGACACCCACCGGCCGGCCGGGCCGCGCCGCCGTGAGATCGGCGAGCGCCGTGGCGGCCGCCTCCGGCGCCAGCGCGCCGTGCGGCTCGATGGCGAAGCCCGGCGGCGGCGCCGCGACGACCCCGGCGAGCTCCTGGCGCTGCGGCGCGGTCGCCAGCTGGGCGAGGAAGAAGCGGCCGAAGACGAAGAGCGCGGCGAGCGCCGCGACGGTGCCGAGGATGACGCGGCCGGCCCTCACGGCGCCACCTCCGCCAGGCGGCGGGCCAGGAACCGCCGCTCGGCCGCGTTGGAGGCGAGGTCGAGGGCGCGCCGATAGGCCGCCGCCGCCTCCGCCGGCCGGCGCAGGCGGCGGAGCAGGTCGGCGCGCGCCGCCGGCAGCAGGTGGTAGCCGTCGAGCTCGCCGCCGGCCTCGAGGGCGTCGAGCAGACCGAGGCCCGCCGCCGGACCCTCGACCTCGGCGACGGCGACGGCGCGGTTGAGCGCCACCACCGGCGACGGCTGGACGCGGGCGAGGAGGCCGTAGAGGGCGGCGATCTCCCGCCAGTCGGTGCTCGCCGCGGTCGCCGCCTCGGCGTGGCAGGCGGCGATCGCCGCCTGCAGCGCGTAGGGGCCGGGGAGGCCGCGCCCGCCCGCGGCGAGCGCCGAGCGGACGAGGGCGATCCCCTCGGCGATCTGGCCGCGGTCCCAGCGCGCGCGGTCCTGGTCCTCGAGCAGCACGATCTCGCCGGCGTCGTCGATGCGCGTGGCGCGCCGCGTGTCGTGGAGGAGCATGAGGGCGAGGAGCCCCTGGGCCTCGGGCGACTCCGGCAGCAGCTCGACGACGAGGCGGCCGAGCCGGATGGCCTCGGCCGAGAGATCGGCGCGCAGCAGCTCAGCCCCGGCGGTCGCCGCATATCCCTCGTTGAAAACCAGGTAGATGGCGCAGAGCACCGCCGTCAGCCGCGCCGGCAGGTGCTCGGCATCGGGCACCTGATAGGGGATGCGGGCGGCGCGGATCTTCCGCTTGGCGCGCACCAGGCGCTGCGCGAGGGTCGGCACCGGCAGCAAAAAGGCGCGGGCGATCTCCTCGGTCGACAGGCCGCAGAGCGTGTGGAGGGTGAGCGCCACCTGCGACTCGGGGGCGATCGCCGGATGGCAGCAGGTGAAGATCAGCCGCAGGCGGTCGTCGGCGAGCTCGCTCGGCCAGTCGGCGATCTCCTGCGGCGGCGCCGCGGTGGGGAGGCCGTGCGCCAGCTCGGGCAGCTTGGCGGCGAAGCTGGCGCGCCGCCGCATCTGGTCGAGGGCCTTGTGGCGGGCGGTCGACACCAGCCAGGCGCAGGGGTTCGCCGGCATGCCGGCGCCCGGCCAGGCGGCGAGCGCGGCGGTCCAGGCCTCCTGCAGCATCTCCTCGGCGAGGTCGAAATCGCCGCCGAGGAGGCGGATCAGGGTCGCCAGGGCCCGCGGCGAGAGGGTGCGGAAGCTCGCCTCGATCAGCGGATCGATCGGAGTGTTCGGAATGGGTCGAATGGGCGGAGTGAGCGGATCGGTGGCGCGACCCGTCGGCTCGGCCGGCCGGCCAATCGATTGCTCGGCTCGAGGATGAGCTGCTGAATGCACTAGGGGATGCGGAGCCGGTGGCGGCGTCGCCGGTGCGGTGGTTGCGTCGACCTCTCTCGCCATGGCCGCCCTGTGGAGGCGAGTATTCCACAGGGCGGCCCGACCGCGAGCGCTCAGCCCATCGACATGATCGGGCGCACCTCGATCATCCCCATGCGGGCGCTGGGGATGCGCGCGGCGATGCCGATCGCCTCGTCGAGATCCTTGGCCTCGACGAGGTAGTAGCCGCCGAGCTGCTCGCGGGTCTCGGCGAACGGTCCGTCGGTCGTCAGCGTCTTGCCGTCGCGCACCTTGACCGTCGTCGCGGTGGCAACCGGCTGCAGCGGGTTGCCGCCCTTGTAGTGGCCGCTCTCGCGGATCTCGTTGGTGAAGGTCCCGTAGTCCTTCATCATGACGCCCATCTGGGCCTCCGACAGCGCGGACCAGTCGCTCTCGCGGTCGTAGATCAGCAGCAGGTATTGCATGGCTCGTCTCTCCTTGTGGTTGAAGGTTGATCTCGTTTCCATACCCTAGTCGAACGGGGAGGCGGACAATCGACAGCGCGGTGAAAGATCGTCTTCGACGGTCCGGGCTCGCCGCCGCAACCCGCCCTCCGCCTCAGCTCGAGCTCTCTCGGCGGCGGCCCGGCGCGGCGTCGCCGCCGGCCGCGGCCGGCGAGCGGAGCAGCTCCTCCGCCAGCCGCGCCATCGAGCGCGGCGACGAGCCCTCGGCGTTGTTGTTGACCGTCAGCAGCGCCTCGCCGCCGCCCGCCGTCACCTCGCGGATCAGCCCGGCGAGGGCGCGCCGGGTCGGCGGGTCCTCGGCCATCAGGTGGTCGAAGGGGGCGAAGCGGCGGCCGGCGTCGGCATAGGTCTCGCCGCGCCCGAGGAGCCAGCGGACGACGAGCCTCGCCGGCGCTCCAGTCCGGCGGCCCCAGCCGGTCAGCTCGGCCTGCGTCATCACGTCCGGCATGCGCGGGTGGGCGTTGACGCAGTGCACGGCTCCCGCCGCGGCGAGCGCCTGCGCGTAGCGCCGGCCGAGGAGCTCCCGGTTGCGCAGCTCGACGGCGTAGAGCGGGCCGCGCGGCAGGGCGGCGAGGAAGGCGTGGAGCTCGGCGGCAAAGCCCTCGGGCGACCCCAGGTCCTGGGGCGCGAACTGGAAGAGCAGGGCGCCGCCCTTCTCGCCGAGCCCCTCGACGTACGGCGCCACCACCTCCGCCGCCGCGTAGGCGGCGTCGAGGAAGAGCGGGTTCGGCCGTCCCTGCTCGCGGCCGTAGCGCGGGCGGTCGGGCCAGCGGCCGAGGGTGAGCGCCTCGTGCGCCTTGACGAGGAAGCGGAAGTCGTCCGGCACCTGCGCCGCGTCATGGGCGAGCTCGGCGGCGGGGACCGGCGCGTAGTGGGTGCGGTCGATCCCCACGGCGCGGAAGAGCGGGTGGCGGGCGAGGGCGGCGAGCCCCTCCTTGGCGAGGCGGCTCTCCGCGTACCGACGGTCGTAGACCAGCTCCGC
Source organism: uncultured Acidobacteriota bacterium (assembly GCA_963755825.1). Lineage (GTDB taxonomy): Bacteria > Acidobacteriota > Thermoanaerobaculia > Multivoradales > UBA5704 > DATBQN01. The sequence goes on from CAVWLA010000003.1 coordinate 2,494,984, forward strand.
CCAGCCGGGGAACGACCACGACGACGGCCCCATCCGGAAGCCCGCCGGCAAGCCCCGCCCGAGCGCCGCGACCTCGGCGGGAACCGCCGCCGCCCCCACCCCCTTCGCCCGCGGCGGCGGCGGCGCCGTGCCGCCGCCGAAGAGATCGAGCTGATCGGTGGCGCTCCGCTTCCCCACGGCGAGAATCCTACTGCGCCCGTCGCGTCGAGGCACCATTTCAAGGCATGAAGAGGCCACCGCCAGGCGGTGGCGATCACCCGGTCGAGTCGAGAGCTATGTCGCCGGCTCGCTCCTCTCCGCCATCCGCTGGTTGAGCGCCGCCGACGCGCCGCGGGGGACGGAGAGAGTGTGCCAGGCGGCGCCGCGGAGGTGCTTGGCGAGGAGGACGATCTGTCCGGTGTGGTAGGCGAGATGGCCGAAGGCGCGCTCGAGCGCCTGGATCATCGAGTGCGGCTCGCGGCGGATGGTGACCGTCCTCTCGAGGTCGGCGGGGACGAGGGCGTCGACGGCGGCGAAGAGCGTCGTCCAGCCCGACTCCCAGTTGGCCAGCAGATCGGCGCGGGTGGTGCCGGGGGCGACGACGAACTCGGCATCGCGGTCGCGGTCCGGCTTCTCGCCGTCGCTGGTCAGGAAGTCGCGGAAGCGCGAGCGGAGATTGCCGCCGACGTGCTGCATGAGGACCGCGAGACTGTTGGCCTCGGGGTCGAGGCAGGCGAAGAGCTCCTCCTCGGAGACCTGGGCGAGCGCGCGGTCCGCCAGGCCCTTCAGCTTGCGCAGCTCGGCTGCCGTGTGGGCGAGATAGTGCTCGGCGAGATCCATCGTCCTCCTCCTCGCCACGAAGGATATCGCGCCGCGCCGGAAGGAGCGCCGCCTCGCCTCGCCTCTGTGCCGCCTGGAACCCCAAAGGGGCGTCCTCTTCTCCTCTCCGGCGACTGGATCGGCGAAGGATCGCTCTCTTCTCCATCGCAGCCGGCGGAGAGAGGAAGGATCGATTTCTTCCTCTCTCCGGTGGCTGCAATCTGGAAGGACCGGAGTCTTCCTCATCGCAGCGAATGGTTCGAGGAAGGATCGACGCCTTCCTCATTGCAGCGAATGTTTCGAGGAAGAATCGAATTCTTCCTCGAAGCGTCCGATCCTTCCTCTCCGCGTGCGGTTCTTCGTCATCGGCGCCAAGCCTTCAGGTCTTCCCGCGCTCCTTCCGCTCGGCGGCCACGCCTTCCGCTCTCGGGGTTCCACATCCACGGCCCCCGTCCGCTTTGCGATAGCCTTCGCGGCGCGATGCCCGAAACCGCCGCGGTTCCCACACCGTCCGCCCCCGCTCTGCCCGAGGCCGCCGACCCGATGGGGCGCCTCTTCCGCTATCTCGGCCCCTACCGCGCGCGGCTCACCGGCGCCGTCACCTCGAGCGTCGTCAACAAGGTCCTCGACATGATGCCGCCCCTCCTCGTCGGGTGGGTGGTCGACTCGCTCCGCGGCGAGGCGCCGGCGTGGATCTCTCATCTCGCCGGCACCGCCGACCCCTGGCGGCTCGCCGTCGTCCTCTCCGGGCTCTCGGTCGTCATCTTCTTCTTCGAGAGCGTCTTCCAGTGGTTCTACCAGGCGGGCTTCATGGTGCTCGCCCAGCGCGTGCAGCACGACCTGCGGATGGACGCCTACGACCGCATCCAGGCGCGCGAGATCGCCTTCTTCGAGGAGCACCGGCTGGGCGAGGTGCTGGCGATGCTCAACGACGACGTCAACCAGCTCGAGCGCTTCCTCAACACCGGCTTCAACGAGCTGATCCAGCTCGTCGTCCTCTTCTTCTTCGCCGGCGTCATCATGCTCGCCACCTCGTGGAAGCTGTCGATCGTCGGCATGGCGCCGATCCCGATCATCGTCTGGGGGGGCTTCCTCTACCAGCGCAAGATCTCGCCCCGCTACCGGCGGGTGCGCGCCGCGGTGGGGAGCCTGGCGTCGCGGCTGGAGAACAACATCGCCGGCATCCAGGTGATCCAGAGCTTCACCGCCGAGCGCTTCGAGTCCGGGCGCGTCCGCCGCGTCTCGGACGAGTACCGCGACGCCAACTTCGACGCCATCCGCCTGTCGGCGATCTACGTGCCGATCATCCGGCTCGCCATCGTCGCCGGCTTCGCCGGCGTCCTCCTCCTCGGCAGCTACTGGGTGCTCAACGGCTCGCGGCAGATCACCGCCGGCGAGCTGGTGCTCTTCGCCATGCTGACCGAGCGCCTGCTCTGGCCGCTCACCCGCCTGGGGGCGACGCTCGACGACTACGAACGCGCCAAGGCCTCGGCCCGCCGCACCTTCGGCCTCCTCGACGCCGAGCCGGCGATCGAGGACCCGGCGCAGCCGGTGACGCTGCCGCGGGTGCGCGGCGAGGTGGCCTTCGAAAATGTCACCTTCGCCTATCGGCGCGGCGCCCACCAGGGCGCCTCGATCCTCCGCGACGTCAGCTTCCGCGTCGCCGCCGGCGAGACGCTGGGGATCGCCGGGCCGACCGGCGCCGGCAAGTCGACCCTCATCAAGCTCATCCTCCGCTTCTACGACGTGACCTCGGGAGCGGTGCGCATCGACGGCTACGACGTCCGCACGCTGCGCCTCGCCGACCTCCGCTCGATGATCGCCCTCGTCTCGCAGGACATCTACCTCTTCCATGGCACCATCCGCGAGAACATCGCCTACGTGCGGAGCGACGCGCCGCTCGCCGAGGTCGTCCGCGCCGCGCGGCTGGCGCAGCTCCACGACTTCGTCGCCTCGCTGCCCGAGGGTTACGACACCATGGTCGGCGAGCGCGGCATCAAGCTCTCGGGCGGCCAGCGCCAGCGCCTGTCGATCGCCCGCGCCATCGTCAAGGACGCGCCGATCCTCATCCTCGACGAGGCGACGAGCTCGGTCGACACCGAGACCGAGCGCGCCATCCAGCAGAGCCTGAAGAGCCTCACCGCCGGCCGCACCGCCCTCGTCATCGCCCACCGCCTGTCGACCATCCGCCACGCCGACCGCATCATCGTCCTCCGCGACGGCCGCGTCGCCGAGGAAGGCCACCACGACGACCTGCTGGCGAAGGGTGGGACGTACGCGGATCTGTGGCACATCCAGTCGGGGGAGCTCGAACCGGCGGAGGTGTAGGCCGCGCCGGTCGGCGATCGGAGTCCCTTTTTCATCCGGAGGCGGTCTGGCGCGAAGACCGGCTCCGGCGCTTCCTCCCGGCCGATCGGCCGGCTTTTTTTCTCCCCCGCTTGACACCTCCCCACCCTCCGTCCTACTGTCTTGAACATGTTCAAAACGGACGGCAAGGCCGCCGAGACGCGGGCTCGGATCCTCGAGACGGCGCTCGAGATGTTTCGCGAGCGGGGGTTCGAGAAGACGACGATGCGGGACGTGGCGGGGGCGGCGGGGGTGGCTCTCGGATCGACGTATTACTACTTCGCTTCCAAGGAGGCGATCGTCGCGGCGTACTACGACTACGTCCAGGAGGAGCACCGGGTGCGCGCCGAGGCGGCGTTTCCGGGGGCGGGGGATTTTCGCAGTCGCCTCGGCATCGCGTTCCACACGAAGCTCGACATCCTCGCCGGCGACCGGCGCCTCCTCGTCGCTCTCTTCCGCTATGGCGGCGATCCGGAGCATGCGCTCTCCTGGTTCGGCCCCGCCGGCCGCCGGCAGCGGGAGGAGAGCATGGCGGTCTTCGCGGCGGCCGTGGGGAACGAGAGGATGCCGGCCGACATGCTGGCGCTGGCGCCGCTCGCCCTCTGGACTCTCCACATGGGGATCACCCTCTACTCGCTCTACGACACCTCGCCCGATCTGGCGCGCACCCGCCGCCTGACCGACGGCGCGCTCGATCTCGCGGTGCAGGCGAAGAAGGTGGCCTCGCTGCCGCTCCTCCGCCCGCTCCGCCGCAAGGTGATCGGGCTCCTCCTCGATGCCGGCCTGCTGCCCGCCGGCGCCGAGACTCCAGACGCTGTACGGACCGTTTGATCGGAGGCTCTTATGCTGCTCGGCAAGCGAAGCGAACGTTGGCTCTGGGCCTCCACCGTCGCCGTGGTTGCCGCCGCCCGCTTCGGCGGCTTTTTCAAGGACCCGGGTGACTGGGAGCCGATCTGGCTGATGGCCGCCGCGGCACTTCTCGGCCTCGGCGCCGCGCTCGTGCCGCGGCCCGAGAGGGCGCGCCTCCGGGCGCTCCGCGGCACCGCCGTCACGGTCTCGATCGCCCTCCTGCTGCCCCCCGGCTACATGCTGAGCTGGCTCCTGGCGGTCATCGTCACCTGGGGGACGGTCGCCTTTCTGCGACTGGACGTCCCAGAGGACGGGATCGCGAGCCTCCGTCTCGAGCCGACGTCGCGCGCGCGCTGGGTCCTGGCGAGCCTGATCGCGGCGGTCGCCATCGCCGCCATCTGCTACCGGCTTCTCGTCGCCCACCATCTGGAGCAGACCTCGGCGCTCTTCGTCGGCATCCCCGCCGTGCTCGCCGTCGTCGTCGTCCTCACCTCGCGGCCGAAGAGCCTCACCGGGACGATCTGCACGACGATCGCAATCGCCCTCCTCGTCTCCGGCATCTTCCTCGGCGAGGGCTTCGTCTGCATTCTGATGTCGTCGCCAATCTTCTTCGGCCTCGGCATCGCGATCGGCAAGGTGGTCGAGCGCGCCCGCCGGCGGAAGACGGCGACCGACGTCCAGCTCTACGGTCTGCTCCTCCTCGCCCTCGTCCCCCTCTCGCTCGAAGGCACGCTGCCTGAGCTCTCCTTTCCGCGCGAGGAGACGGTCGCGGCCGAGCGCATCGTCGCGGCTCTCCCCGAGTCGGTCGGCGCGACGCTCGCGCAGACGCCGCACTTCGTCTCCGCTCTGCCGCCCTTCCTGCGCCTCGGTTTCCCGCGGCCCGTCGCCGCCTCCGGCGCCGGCCTCGCCCGGGGCGACCGCCGTTCGATCCATTTCGCCGGCGGCGAGGGGAAACCGGGAGACCTGACGCTCGAGGTCGTCGAATCGAGCCCCGGCCGGGTGCGCTTCCGGGCGCTTTCGGATACCAGCAAGATCGCCCACTGGCTCGCCTGGCGCGAGGCGGTCGTCGAGTGGACTGCCGCCGCGCCGGCCGACGCCTCGCGGACGCGCGTCCGCTGGACCCTCCGCTATCGCCGCGATCTCGATCCGGCCTGGTACTTCGCGCCGTGGGAGCGCTACGCGGCGCGGCTCGCCGCCGAAGCGCTGATCACGGATCTCGCGACGCCTGGTCGAGCCGGCATCGGAGCCGGCGACCTGCCGGTCGCCACCGCCGCCTCGGGGCCGGCGGCGGACTTGCCGATTGAGCCGGAAGGCCTCGCGCTCCGATGACCCTGTCGCCCGCGCTCGTCCGCGCCGCCTCCCTGGGGCTCCCGCTCGCCGCCACCGGCTGGTTGTGGGCGTGGCGGCGGCCGCCGCTCGCGGCGCGGGCGGGCATCCTCCTCGCCGCCATCTGGAACCTCGGCACCCTGGCGCTCCTGCACCATGCCGCGCTGGCTTTCGGCTGGTGGCGTTTCGAGGCCGTGGGTGGGCTCTTGGCCGGCCAGCCGGTCGATCTCTGGATCGGATGGGTGCTGCTGTGGAGCGCCGTTCCCGTGCTCGCCCTGCCGCGGGCGCCGATCGCCGTCTCCGCTCTCCTCTTCTTCTGGCTCGACCTGCTGCTGATGCCGCGCCTCGCGCCCGTCCTCCAGCTCGGACCCGCCTGGCTCGCCGGCGAGGCCGCCGCCGTCGTCCTCTGCTTCCTCCCGGCGCAGCTCCTGGCGCGCTGGACGGCCGAGCGGCGAAATCTGCCGGGCCGCGCCACGCTGCAGGTGGGCGCCTTCGGCCTCCTCACCCTCTTTCTCGTCCCCGAGGTGATCCTCCAGGAGACCGGCGGAAGCTGGCGGCCGCTCTTCGACCGGCTGCACGGGCCCGGCGCGGTCTGGGGCGGCATCGGGCTCCAGCTCGTCGCCATCCCGGCGCTCCTCGGCGTCCACGCGGTGCACGAATTCGTCCGCCGCGGCGGCGGCACGCCGCTCCCCTACGATCCGCCCTGCCGCCTCGTCGCGAGCGGCGCCTACGCCTACGTCGGCAACCCCATGCAGCTCTCGGCCGTCCTCGTGCTCGCCGGCTGGGGTTGGCTCCTCGGCAGCCCCTGGGTGATGGCAGCCGGTCTCGTCGCCCACGTCTACTCGCTGGGGCTCGCGGCATGGGACGAGGGCGACGACCTCGCGGCGCGCTTCGGCCCGCGCTGGACGGCGTATCGCGGCGCCGTCCGCCGCTGGTGGCCGCGCTGGCGGCCCTGGCACCCGTCGCTCGCCGGCCTCGCCCCGCCCGCCCGCCTCTACGTCGCCGCCGGCTGCGACCCCTGCTCGGAGCTCGGCCGCTGGATCGCGGCGCAGCGGCCGGTCGGCCTCGTCCTCCTCGCCGCCGAGGACCACCCCGCGCGCGACCTGACGCGCCTGACCTACGAGTCCGGGGACGGCGACGAGGCATGGGAGGAGGAGGGCATCGCCGCCCTGGCGCGCGGGCTGGAGCACCTCAACCTCGCCTGGGCCTTCACCGGCTGGACGGCCCGGCTGCCCGTCGTCCGCCCCCTCCTCCAGCTCCTCGCCGACGCCTCCGGCGCCGGTCCGTGCCTGGTGCCCCGCCGATCCGGCGTGGCCGCCGGTCCTCCCCTGCTCGCGCCGTGCGGCGAGTGTGACTCTCACTCCTCGACGGTGAAGTGACCCGATGCCCAACGAGATCTATGCCCAGCTCCTCGTCACCAGCCTCCGGCTCGAGCCGGACGAGATCACAGCTCGCACGGGGTTGAATCCCGGGAGGTCCTGGAAGACCGGCGACATCGCGAGCCCTGCGACGATCATGAAGCGCAAGGAGAACGGAAACGGATGGATCCTGGCGTCGGGTCTCGATCGTTCTCACGATCTCGACGCTCATCTCACCGGTCTGGTCAAAAAGATCGCGCCGAGGATCGACCGCTTTCGCGATCTTCCCGAATGCGGGATCAAGGTCGACTGCGTGCTGTATGCGTAAGACTATGTCCCCGCGATGCATTTCGACCCGGAGATCGTCAGGGTGTTCGCGGCGATCGGGGCTTCGCTCGACCTCGACCTCTACAATCTGGAGAGGTTGAAACCGGCGGCGGACTCGAAGCCTGCTTGAGCTCGGCGCCTATCGTCGGCGATCGCAGTCTCCCTTTCTTCAAAGTGAAGAGATGCACGAGCATCCGCCCGCGAGCATTCAGGCGGAGGTGTTGTGCTCCCTCCCACCTGAGGGCCAGTTATCGGATGAGCAGCAGGAGTGCCGCTGCTCCGCCCATTTGGTGAGGGGGATCTGCACGACCAACTGTGCTCCCGGAGCTGTCGTAAACGGTTCCACCATCAACCCGCCCGAGTTGGTTACCCATGCGGTCGTAGATGTAGCCGTTGCTCTCAAATCTTCCTGCTTGGTTGCCGTTGGTGTCATAGACGTAACTCGCGTCGACCCGCCCGATCTGCTTGTTGTTAGACGAGACGTACCCTTCCGAGTCGATGACAGCCACCAAGCTAGAGCCGCTGTAAATGTCGCCCACAAAGGTCCCCTTTTCCTTGAGTTGCCGCATTATGTGCGCTTCCTCTCGACGTGACTAGCGCCTGCCGTATGAGCAGGGGTTTCGGTGATGGCTCGGCGTCGCGTTCCATGCCCCCGCGGCCGGTTTGACCCTGCCACCAGGAGAGGCCCAGCCGCCGCAGATCGTACCAATCTGCAGCTCGGCACCAACGGGACGGTCTACATCGATGCCTACGCCATCATGATGCTCACCGATGCGAGCTCGACCGTCACCTTCTATCAGGACGAGATCAGCGTCGATGACAACAACAACCTCGTGCTCAACGATTCGGTCGTCCTCGTCGTTGAGTAAGACGTCAGGCCTTGCGCTCGGCGTTCGCCGCCTCGGCAGCGCCGCTTCCAGCGTGATGTTTTCGCAATCTGACTGCTTTTCGTGTCGCCTGACCGCTACGCTCGTTAGGCGACCCTGCGCGCCCTCTCACCCAACCGGCTCCAGCAGCTCCCGCGAGGGATCCAGCCGGTCCCAGATGGCGCCGGCGGCGCGGAGCATGAGGTAGGTCTCGAGGAGGTAGGGAAGGGCGGCGGCGGCGGCGAGGAGGGGGAGCTCCCAGGCGGCGAGGCGCAGGCTGAGGAGGACGTTCAAGACGAGGAAGACGAGCCCGGCGCCGAGGAAGGGCACGATCGAGCCGAGGGCGAGGCCGATCAGGCGGCCGAAGCTGACGACGAGGTTCTGGCCCAGCATCGAGGTGCCGCGGGGGACCGAATAGCCGAGAGGCACCCAGCCTGGGAAGAGCAGGACGCCGAGGTTCTGGAGGGTGATCGAGAAGAGCCCGATCGAGAGGCCGAGGAGGAGCGTGCCGGTGAGGACCGCGGCGAGCGCGACGCCTAAGCCTGCGCCGCCGAGGAGCCGCGCGGGGAGCGCGGTCAACACGGCGTGGAGATCGCTGGCGCCGCCGGTCGCCTTGGTCGCCACCGCCACCGCCGCGATGATGCCGGCGCCCGTCAGCTCCAGCCAGGCGAGGGCCGTCGCCGGCGCCAGGATCTCGGCCGCCACCAGCCGCCAGCCGGAGATCGGCCAGGCGCGGAGCGTCTCCAGGTGCTGGAAGTCGACGTGCAGATCGTTGCGCAGGATGCTGCCGGCGAGGAGAGGCACGATGCCCATGACGACGAAGGTGACGCCGGCGATCCCGGCGCCGACGGCGCCGGGCAGGCCGAACGCGGTGAGAGCGCCGTAGGCGACCGCGAGGGCGGCGAGGCCGAGGAGGGTGCGGCGGGCGAGCAGGGCGAGCGGGATGCGGCTGCGCAGGATGATGTTCTTCCAGGTGATGGCGAGCTCCGGCACGCGCGCCGCCTCGAGGCGGAACGGGGCGCGCGTCCGTTTGCTGCGCGACAGGCTCTCCCAGGAGCGCCGCCGCCTGCCGCGCGCGGCGCGCCGGCGGGCGCGGTCGAGCGCCGCGTCCTCGAAGCGCGCCGAGGAGCGCACCACCCACTCGTAGTGGAGGGCGACCATGGCGACGAGGAAGAGGCTGCCGCCGAGGCGCGCGGCGCCGGCCCTCGCGAGCGGCGCCCCCAGCCAGAGGAAGGGGGTGAGCGCCGTCCCCGCCAGGCCGCCGAGCACGGCGTGGACGAAGGCGAGGAGCGTGCCCCGGATCTCGCCGGCCGCGAGGCTGGCGCCGACGTGGGCGAGCCGCCAGGCGCTCGACACTCCCCAGGCGACGGCCGCCACCCAGGCGGTGCCGATCGCCGCCGCGATCACCCGCTGCCGGGCCGCGGCGGCGGCAGGGATCTCCGTCCAGCGCGCCTTGGCGAGCGAGACGCCCTTGATGTGCAGGTCCAGGAGGGTGAGGAACCCCCAGTAGCAGAGGAAGCGCGGCAGCGGCAGGCCGCCCGCGACACCGCCGCGGACGACGTTGAAGACGAGCAGGATGCAGGCGCCGAAGAGGATGCCGGCCTGCTGCTTGATGAGGGCGAAGTTGAGGATCTGGCGGCGGGTGACCGGCGCCGGGAAGAGCAGGTGGATCTCGGCCTCGGAGAGGCGGAAGGCCGGCCGCGGCGAGGTGAAGATCCAGGTGAGGACGACGACCGTGGCGAGGCCGAGCGCGATGGCGAGCTGGATCGCGGCGGCGTACTCGCCCATGCCGGCGAACCCCCACGCCATGCCTCTCGGCATCCCGCGGCGGCCGAGGCCGGCGCCGAAGAGAAAGGGGCGCAGGAAGAAGTAGCCCATGTAGGCGAGGCCGGCGACCGCGGCGAGGATCTGCCGCGGGTCGCGGAGCCGCTTCACCCGCCGCACGATCCGCCCCCGGAAGCCGAGGAGGAGGATGTCGATGAGCGCCCTCACCGGGGGTCCACCGGCGCCGGACCCTCCGGCGCGCCCGCCGCGTCCGCGCCGGCGCTCCCGCCCTCGCCCTCCTCGGCGCCGGCGCCCTCCGTGGCTCGGAGGAAGATCTCCTCGAGGTCGGCGTCCTTCTCGAGGCCTGGAAAGTCGGCGCGGATCTGGTCGACAGTCCCCTGGAGAAGGATCTTGCCGCGCTGCAGGATCGCCACCCGGCTGCAGATTTCCTGCACCAGGTGGAGCATGTGCGAGGAGACGATGACCGCGGCGCCCGCCGCCGCCTGCTCGGCGACGGTGCGCTTCATCTGCCGCATGGCGCTGGGGTCGAGCCCGGTCAGCGGCTCGTCGAGGACGAGCGCCCGCGGCCGGTGGAGGAGCGCCATGGCGATCATCAGCTTCTGCTTCATGCCGCGCGACAGCTCGGCGGGGAAGGCGTCGCGCTGCTCGGTGAGGCCGAAGCGGCGCAGCAGGTCGGTCGCCTTGGGCAGCGCGTCGGCGACGCTCCACAGCCGGCCGACCACCCGCAGGTGATCCATCGCCGTCAGGTTCTCGAAGAGGCGCGGCTCGTCGGGGACGAAGGCGAGCTCGCGGCGCGCCGCGACCGGCTCCGCCGCGAGGTCGTGGCCGGCGATCGCGATCCGCCCGGAGGTCGGCGGCAGGATGCCGGCGAGACAGCGCAGCGTCGTCGTCTTGCCGGCGCCGTTGGGGCCGACGAGGCCGAGAATCTCCCCCGGCGCCACGGCGAGCGTCAGGCCGTCGACAGCGGGCGTGTCATCGTAGACCTTGACCAGGCCGGCGATCTCGATCATCGCGTCGTCTCCTCTCGGTTTCGGCCGAGTCTATCCCGGCGCTTCAGGCGGCGGCGCCGCGGTGCGGATGCGCAGGCGCTCTGCCCGGTTCGCCGGCGACGGGTTCCGCGCTAGCATCGGCGCGCCAACGTCACGCCAGCTCGAGGAGGAGATCTCCATGCCGTCGCTCGGTCCGCTGCTGCTCGCCGCGTTCGCCGCTCTCGCCGCGCCGGCTCTCGCGGCGTCCGCCGCCGCCCCGCCCGCGCCGTACGACCTCGTCATCGAGAACGGCCGCATCGTCGACGGCACCGGCACGCCGTGGGTGCGCGGCGACGTCGGCATCCGCGGCGGCCGCATCGCGGCGGTCGGCCATCTCGCCGGCGCCCCGGCGGCGCGGCGGATCGACGCCGCCGACCGCGTCGTGGCGCCCGGCTTCGTCGACATGCTGGGCCAGTCGGAGCTCACCATCCTCGTCGATCCGCGCCTGCCGTCGAAGATCTTCCAGGGGATCACGACCGAGGTGACCGGCGAGGGGGGCTCGGCGGCGCCGCTCGACGACGCGATCATCGCCGCCGACCTCGTCGGATACCAGCATCTCGGCATCACCCCCGATTGGCGGACGCTCGGCGAGTACTTCGCCCGCCTCGAGCGGCAGAAGATCGGCATCAATCTCGCGACCTACGTCGGCGCCACCCAGGTGCGGCGGATGGTCTTGGGCGACGCCGACCGCGCGCCGTCGGCGGCCGAGCTCGACCGCATGCGCGCTCTCGTCGCCGCCGCGATGGAGGACGGCGCGATGGGCCTCTCGACCTCGCTCCAGTACGCTCCGGCGCCCTACGCCAAGACCGCCGAGCTGGTGGCGCTCGCCACCGAGAGCGCGCGGCGCGGCGGCATCTATGCCACCCATATGCGGAGCGAGGGCGACGGCATCATGGCGGCGATCGACGAAGCGCTCACCATCGCCCGCGAGGCGAAGACCGGCGTCGAGATCTGGCACCTCAAGGCGGCCGGCACGAAGAACTGGGGCCGCATGATCGAGATCGTCGCCAAGATCGAGGCGGCGCGGCGCGACGGGCTGGACGTCACCGCCGACACCTACGCCTACCCCGCCTGGTTCAACTCCTTCTCGGCCTTCATCCCGCCCTGGGCGCACGACGGCGGCGACGCCAAGCTCATCGCCCGCCTCGCCGATCCGGCGACGCGCGCCCGCATCCGCCACGACATGGAGAATCCCGACGGCACCTGGGACGACGAGTGGGCGGAGATTCCCGGCCCTTCGGCGATCCTCATCTCAGTGGTGCAGAACCCCGAGCTGCGGCCGCTCCAGGGGAAGACCCTGGAGGAGGTCGCCAGGCTGCAGAAAAAAGATCCCATCGACGCCCTCTGCGACCTCCTCATCGCCGACCGCGCCTACACCGAGGTCGCCGTCTTCGGCATGTCCGAGAAGGACGTGGCGGTGGCGCTCGGCCAGCCCTGGGTGTCGATCGACAACGACTCGCAGGGCACCTCGCCGGACGGCATCCTCGGCCGCGAGCATCCGCACCCGCGCGCCTACGGCACCTTCCCGCGCATCCTGCGCAAGTACGTCCGCGAGGAGCACGAGCTGCGCCTCGAGGAGGCGGTCCGCAAGTTCGCCGCCCTCCCCGCCGCCCGCCTCGGCCTCGCCGACCGCGGCGTCTTGAAGATCGGCATGTGGGCCGACGTCGTCGTCTTCGACCCCGCCACCGTCCGCGACCGCGCCACCTTCGAGAGCCCCAACCAGCTCTCCGAGGGGATGGACTACGTCCTCGTCAACGGCGTCCCGGTCATCGACGGCGGCAAGGCGACCGGCGCGCTGCCGGGGAAGGTGCTGCGGGGGCCGGGATATCGGCCGAAATAGGCCTCAGAGGCCGAGGACCAAGCGGAGGCCGAAGTCCACCCGCTCCATGATCCGAGCCGGCAGGCAGCCGATTCTTTCGGAGAGGAGACTCTGGTCCACGGTCACGAGCTGAGAGACGTTGACCAGGCTGTCCTTGGGCACACCTCCCTGGCCACGGCGGAGGAGCACGTTTCCCGGTGCAGTCGAACCGCGCATGCTCGTCGTCAGTGCCGCGACGACGACCGTTCTGATGCTGCTGCGGTTGAACTGATCCGCCTGGACGATGAGCACGGGTCGATGGAACCCTGGACCCGATGCCGTGGGCTCGGGCAGGTCTCCCCACCAGATCTCGCCTCGCTCGATCACCACTCGTTGCGTCGCAGGGTGGCGTATCCGAGCTCTGCGATGTCGGGATCGAGCTCCGAGCCACCTCCGTCGTAGACGCGGTTGAGCGCCGCGGTCACGTCTTCGTCTCGGCGAGCTCGCACAAAGCTCTCGACGGCCATGGCATAGAGCTCGCTGCGGCTGACGCCGAGCTTCTCGGCCACCTCTTCCGCCGCTTCGAAGATCGGATCGGGTATGGAGATCGCTGTCTTCATGGCAACTGAGTATAACTCAGGTCATACTCCGACTCGATCTGGTGGCGGAGCGCTACGGCCAGGCCCCCGCCCAGTGGACGCCTCCGCCCCCGGATGGCAAGATCTGATCTCGCATGTCTGTCGCCGTCGTCGCCGAGAAGCCTTCCGTGGCGCGGGACCTCGCGCGGGTGCTGGGGGCCGAGAAGCGCGGGGAGGGGTATCTCCACGGTAACGGCTGGGTCGTCACCTGGGCGATCGGCCATCTGGTGGCTCTCGCCGAGCCGGGCGAGATGCGGCCGGAGTGGAAGAAGTGGCGGCGCGATCAGCTCCCCATCCTGCCCCGCGAGTGGCCGCTCGTCGTCTCCGAGGGGACCGCGGCGCAGTTCGCCGTGGTGCAGAAGATCCTCAACTCGCCGCAGATCAGCGACGTCGTCTGCGCCACTGACGCCGGCCGCGAGGGCGAGCTCATCTTCCGCTACGTCTATGAGGCCGCCGGCTGCGACAAGCCGTTCCGGCGGCTGTGGATCTCCTCGCTCACCCCGGAGGCCATCCGCCGCGGCTTTGCGGGCCTCCGCGATGGGCGGGACATGGACCCCCTCGCCGACGCCGCCCGCGGCAGGAGCCGCGCCGACTGGCTGGTGGGGATGAACCTCTCGCGCGCCTGCTCGCTCGCCTTCGACGAGGACCTCTCGGTCGGCCGCGTGCAGACGCCGACCCTTGCCATGGTCGTCGAGCGCGAGCTCGCCATCCGTGCCTTCGTCCCCGAGGACTATCTGGAGGTCGAGGCGACCTTCGCGCCGCCGGAGCTCCCGCCGGCGGGCGAAGAGAGCGCGGCGCCCACGGCCGGCGCCTACAAGGGAACCTGGTTCCGCGGCGAGGCGCCGGAGCGGGCGGCCAAGCGCCTCCCGGCCGAGGGCGACGAGGCGCGGCGGATCGTCGCGCGCGCCCTCTCGGCGCCCGCCGGCGCCACCGCCGTCGAGTCGGTCGCCGCCGAGCGCAAGCGGATGCCGCCGCCGCTCCTCTACGACCTGACCGAGCTGCAGCGCCACGCCAACCGCCTCTTCGGCTGGACGGCGCAGAAGACGCTCGGCCTCGCCCAGACGCTCTACGAGCGCTGGAAGATCCTCTCCTACCCGCGGACCGACAGCCGCCACCTCTCCGGCGACGTGGCCGCGACCCTCCCCGAGATCGTCGCCGCCATCCGCGGCCCTTACGAGGCCGAGCTGGCGCCCGACACCGGCCTCCGCGAGCTCGGCCGCCGCTTCGTCGACGACGCCAAGGTCACCGACCATCACGCCATCCTCCCCACCACGGCGCGCGCCGCCGGCCTCGATCTCTCCGCCGACGAGCGCACCCTCTACGACCTCGTCTGCCGCCGCCTGCTCGCCGCCTGGCACGGCGACCACGTCTGGGGGGTGACGACCGTCATCACCGCCATCCGCACGCCTGCCGATCCCGCGCTCGATTCCGAAGCCTCCGTCGACCGCTTCCACAGCGTCGGCACCGCGATCGAAGAGATGGGCTGGAAGGTCCTCGACCTCGCTCCCCGAGGCGGCGAGCCGAAGGCACCCCGCGCGCCGCGGCCGGCGGGAGACGGCGACGAGCCGGGCGAGGACACCTCGCAGGACCTGCCGTCCGGCCTCGCCGCCGGCCTCGTGCGGCGCGTCGCCGCGGCCGAGGCGCTCGCCAAGCGCACCCGCCCGCCGCGCCGGCTGACCGAGGGCACCCTCCTGACCGCCATGGAGACCGCCGGCAAGGCGCTCGACGACAAAGAGCTCTCGGCGGCGATGCGCGAGAGCGGCCTCGGCACCCCGGCGACCCGCGCCGAGACCATCGAGACCCTCTTGCGCCGCCTCTACATCGAGCGCCAGGGCAAGGCCCTCGCGGCGACGGAGAAAGGCATCCGCCTGATCGAGGTCGTCCACCCGCAGGTGAAGAGCCCGGAGATGACCGGCCGCTGGGAGGCCGAGCTGAAGCGGATCGAGCGCCGCGAGAAGGATCTCCCGACCTTCCTGGAAGAGATCGAGACCTATGTCAGAGATGTCGTCGGAGGAACCTTCACTCAATCCCAGCTAGCCTTTCCCCCCAAGGACCCGTCTCCTTCTCCTCCCTCTCCCCCCTCTTCCCCTTCTTCTTCTTCTTCTTCAGGGGTGGGAGGGCGGCCCGCCGCAGGCGTCAGCGCGGCGGGTGGCGCGGCGTGGAGGGATCCCGTATCCGCGCGCAGCGGGCCACGCTCGTCCGACACGGCACGACCATCCTCCGTGAGCACGGATACGGGAAACCACGCCGTGACAGGACCCGCCGCGGGACCCCTCTTTTCAAGCAGAACCGCCGCAGTCCCCTCGCCCGCCCCGCCGCCGCCTCCGCGACCCTCGCGCACCCCCGTCTCCGTCGACCACCTGGAAGACCTCCTCCGCAATCCCTTCAACCTCCCCTCCTTCCGTCCCTTCCAGGAGGCCGTCTGCCGCGCCGTGACCGGCGGCCAGGACGTCCTCCTCGTGATGCCGACAGGCGCCGGCAAGTCGCTCTGCTACCAGCTCCCCGGCCTCGCCCGCGGCGGCACCACGCTCGTCGTCTCGCCGCTCATCGCCCTCATGGAGGACCAGGTCGCCAAGCTCCGCGAGCTGGGTCTCCACGCCGAGCGCATCCACTCCGGCCGCGAGAGGAGCGAGTCGCGCCAGGTGGCGCGCGACTACCTCGATGGGCTCATCGACTACCTCTTCATCGCCCCCGAGCGCCTCGCCGTCCCCGGCTTCCCGGAGCTCCTCGCCCGGCGCAAGCCCGTCCTCGTGGCGATCGACGAGGCGCACTGCATCTCGCAATGGGGCCACGATTTCCGCCCCGAGTACCGGATGCTCGGCGAGCGCCTGCCCATCCTGCGGCCGGCGCCCGTCATCGCGCTCACCGCGACCGCCACGCCGCGCGTCCAGGACGACATCGTGAGCCAGCTCGGCCTCGCCGCGGCCGGCCGCTTCATCCACGGCTTCCGCCGCACCAACATCGCCGTCGAGGTCTCCGAGGCCAAGCCCTCGGCGCGCCGCGCGGCGGTGGCGACGCTCCTCGCCGACCCGGCGCGGCGGCCGGCGATCATCTATGCGCCGACGCGCAAAGAGGCCGACGCGCTGGGAGCCGAGCTCGCCGGCGGCATGTCGGCCGCCGCCTACCACGCCGGCATGACCGGCGCGGTGCGCGATCGCGTGCAGGCCGACTTCCTCGCCGGCCGCCTCGAGGTGATCGTGGCGACGATCGCCTTCGGCATGGGGATCGACAAGGCGAACGTCCGCACCGTCATCCACACCGGACTGCCAGGGAGCCTCGAGGGCTACTACCAGGAGATCGGCCGCGCCGGCCGCGACGGCCTCCCCTCCCGCGCCATCCTCCTCTACTCCTTCGCCGACCGCCGCAACCACGAGTTCTTCCACGACCGCGACTACCCCGAGCCGGCCGACCTGGCGCGCATCTACAACGCCCTCACCGAGGCGCCGCAGACGCCGGGCGAGCTGCGCCGCCGTGCGAAGCTCGACGAGGAGATCTTCGCCAAGGCGCTCGAGAAGCTGTGGATCCACGGCGGCGCCGTCCTCGACCCGGAGGAGAACGCCGTCCGCGGCCGCCCCGGCTGGCAGACCTCCTACGTCGCCCAGCGCGAGCACAAGCTCGCCCAGCTGGCCGACATCACCCGCTACGCCGAGTCGCACGGCTGCCGCATGCTCCACCTGGTCGAGCACTTCGGCGATCGCGAGGACTCCGGCGAGCCGTGCGGCCTCTGCGACGTCTGCGCCGCCGACGACTGCGCCGTGCGCCGCTTCCGCGACGCCAGCGCCGAGGAGCTCGGCGTCGCCCGCCGGCTGCTCGTCGCGCTCCGCCAGCGCGACGGCCAGTCGACCGGCCAGCTCTTCCGCGAGATCGGCGGCGCACCCGACGCCCGCCGCGCCTTCGAGCGCCTGCTCGGCGCCCTCGCCGGCGCCGGCCTGCTGACCGTGGCGAGCGACGAGTTCGAGAAAGAGGGCCGCACCATCCACTTCCAGCGCGCCACCCTCACCGCCGAAGCCCTGCGCGGCGAGCTCGCCGCGCTCGACGGCCTGCGGCTCCCCGAGGACCCGGCGTCCGCGCCGCGCCAGCGCCTCCGCAAGGGGAAGAAGACCGCCGCCGCGCCGAGCGCCGGCCGCGGCCGGGCGGCGCGGCCGGCGGGCCAAGACGGAGCGGCGGCGGACGGCGAGGCGCCACCGGCGCTCGTCGCGGCGCTCAAGGCTTGGCGCCTCGCCGAGGCCAGGCGGAGCCGGCTGCCGGCCTTCCGCATCCTCACTGACCGCACCCTCCTGGGCCTCGCCGCCGCCCGGCCGGCGGGCGAAGAGGACCTCCTCGCCGTCTCCGGCTTCGGGCCGACCCTGGCGCGGAAGTACGGAGCGGAGATCCTGGCGATCGTGGCGCAGAGCGGCTGAGGGCGCGGTCGGGCGCGGCGGGAGTCTCCCCGCCGCGCCCGCGCTTCCAACTAGAACGCCGTGGTGTCCCCGGCGCTGCCGAAGTGGCCGGCCGGGTTGACGTAGGTCCTCACCGCTCCGCTCGTCGTGTCGGTCACCGTGATCGTATAGGCGACGTTCGACAGCGAGCCGTAGAACACCCACCACTTGCCGTCGACCGGCCGGCCGTCCACCACCTTGACGACCAGCTCGACGTTCGCGGCGTCGAAGAACCAGAAGGCGCCCGAGCCGTCGGAGAGCGGGATCGCCGTCCCCGAGCCGTGGCCGCCCTGCGGATCGACCCAGGCGACCCGCACCTGGAAACGCGCGCCGGCGAGGCAGAGGGCGTCGGCGGCGCAGCCCGCCGCTGCCGCCGACGGGCTCGCCGCCGGAGCCGCCGCGGCGCCGGCGGCGGCGGGGAAGGCGCTGGTGTCGCCGGCGCTCGCGAAGGTGCCGGCCGGATTGTCGTAGACGCGGAGGAGACCGGTCCGCGTGTCCGTCACGGTGATCGTGTAGGCGACGTCCGAGAGGGCGCCGTAGAAGACCCACCAGCGGCCGTTGACGGCGCTGCCGTCGATCACCTTGACGACGAGCTCGACGTTGTCCGGCGAGAAGAACGAGAAGAGGCCGGTGTCCGCCGTCAGCGTCCGGGCCTGGCCGGTGCCGGAATTGCCGGTGAAGTCGGTCCAGGCGACCTGCACGGCGAAGCGGTCGCCGGCGAGGCAGAGCCGGTCGGCGGCGGGAGTGCACGAGGCCGAGACCAGCGGCTGCGCGCTACCGTCGGTCAGGCTGATCGTCGGGATGCGGGCCGCCTGGATGGCGAAGCGCGAGAGCGCGTCGAGAGACGGCGCCGGTGCCGCGGCGCTCACCCGCAGGCGATCGCCGACCGCCGCCGTGCCGTCGGGGAGGGTCCAGCCGAGCTCCTCGCCGGCGGAGAGATCGAAGGCGAAATCGTTCGTTCCGCCGCCGGTGGGGAGGACGAGCGCGGCCGCGCCGCTCGGCCAGCCGGAGGCCGTCGTCACGGCGCCCTGGCCCATCGAGGCCGAGGCGACCTGCCGATTGCCGTCGAAGACGGCGACCGTGCGCTGCGCGGAGCCGGCGAGGTCCGAGGAGACCGCGACGCCGGCCGCGACCGCGGTGAGCTTGACGCCGCCCAGCGCCTGCGAGCTGGCGCCGTCCGCCGTCGCGTCGGCGCTCAGATGGAGGAACGCCCCGGCGGGCGGCGGCGGGAAGGGCGCCCAGGCGGTGTCGACCGCTGAAGCCTGGCCGGCCGGCGCGGCGGTGCCGTCGGTGCCCGAGGCGCCGATCCGGCCGACCACGAGATGGTGCGCGTCCTCGTCCAGGACTGCAGTGCCCAGGCTCCCCCAATCCACCGGGAAGAAGCGGCAGACGGGGAGGGTGAAGCACTTGGGCAGCGAGCAGCAGTTGTTGAACGAGGCGTCGTGGACGTTCACCAGGAAGCAGACCTGCGCCCCCGGCGTCGCGTTGGGGCCGCTGATGGCGATCGTCTCGAGGCCGCTCTGCGCCCCCTGGTTGAGGCTGACGTTGAAGGTGTCCGGCGTGACCGTGAGGCTCGTCGTCGGCACCGGCGTCACCAGGTCCGACTGCACCGGCGTCACGACGATGAAGTGGGTCATCATCGTGGCCGACAGGTTCTGCAGATTGAACGAGTAGTTGTAGGGCGGCGGCAGATGCGGGAAACAGCTCGGATAGACGTTCTGGAGGAGCTGGGCGCAGGAACAGTCGGGGAGGGTCACCGACACCTCGGCGCCGCAGCACTGCTTGATCTCGGCAGTGAACATGGCGAACTGGAAGGTGAGCGTCTGCCCGGCGGTGCCGCCGGCGATGTGGACCGTCACCGACCGCGGCACGGTGCCGACCGGCGGGTTGAAGACGGTGTGCGACGGCGTCACCGTGATGCCCGCCTGGTTGGGATAGATGTAGAGGTGGGAGACCATCTGGCCGGAGAGGTTCTGCAGCGAGAAGGTCCAGGTGTAGCTGCCGGTGGGATGGCCGGCGGCGTCGGTCTCGCAGATGAGCTGCGAGTTGAGGGCCGAGAGACAGGGGGGCGGCGGGAGGCAGGACTGTCGATTGACGACGACGTCGCCGATCTTCGTCTTCGGCGCGCTGCCGCTGTTCAGCCGGATGTAGTAGCTCGAAGCATGGACGCTGGTCGCGGTGTACGGCGAGTTCGGAGTGTTCCCTGATTGCGGCGAGCCCTGGAGGCCGTAGATCAGGTCATTGTCGAGGCCGTTGAAATCTCCGTAGTAGTGGAGAGCGTCGCCGGTCGACCAGACGCTGTCGTCGCAGGTCGTGCCTCCGGCGAAGCTGTAGCCGTAGTCGACGCCGCCGGCGGAATTCGCGTGCGGGTAGGAAGTGCTTTTGAGGTCGTCGCCAATGTAGAAGACCTTCGGGTTCGTCGCGCTGCTCGCGGCGCTCAGGTCGTACTCGAGCACGCGCGAGTAATGAGCGTCCCGAGCGCCTCCCTGCAGGGTGAGCCCATAGTCGCCGATCCGGCCCCGCTCGCCGAGCAGCATCCGGTTCTTGGTGGGAGAGAAGCTGATGGACGAGACCGGGTTCGAGTAGGTGGTGGTCGCCAGATACGGCAGCGAGCGCTCGAGCCTCACGTCGCTCGCGTCGAAAGCGCCGCTTCCCGTCATGGCCACCGACCAGATCTCGTTGTGGGCGTTGGGCACGAGGCGGCCCTGGTCGGTGTTCCAGAGGCTGTAGTAGAGCCGGCCAGCGTGGACCTGGAGGCCCCAGACCCGCCGGCCGAACGGAGTGAAGCCGGTCTGCGCGCTGGGATTCGTAGGGTCGAGCGGCAGGCCGTCATCGGCCAGTGCGGCGAGCCCTGCGGGCGCCGCCGGGCTGGTGCGACCCTGGACGCCGTGATCGAACGTATCGATCGGTGCCACTTGCGGCGCCGTGGGCGACGCCGTGCAGGCCCCGGCCGTGTAGGGGAGCCGGTAGACGAGGCCGTCATCGAGATTGGAGACGAGGAGCTGCCGGTGGACGCTGTCGAAAGCGATGTTCCCCAGCCCCGGCCCGCTGTTGGGGAGCTTCGCATAGTCGCAGATCGCTCCCGTCTGGCCGTCGATCCGGTAGACGCCGCCGGCCTTCAGGTCGCCGTACATTCCGGCCGCAAAGGGCGCCGTCGCCGCGGTCGGGTCGAGGAAGAGACCGTACACGGATGAGGCGGCGACGAAGATGTTCGGCGGACTGGCATCGTCGAGCGTCACGCCGAAGACCTGGCCGAGCGCCTTGGCGGTCCACTGCGAGTACTCGGGAGCCGCCCAGTTGACGCCGAGCGGGATGTTCTGGCCGACCGGGTTGCGGACGTCGACGAAGGCGACCACCGGGCCGGCGGTGTTGATCGTCGTCGGGGAACCGAGGGACGGGTTGATGAAGTCGGAGAAGCATGTGATGACCGCCTCCCCCTGCGCCAGCGGCACGAACTGGGCCGCCGCCGGCGCGGCGTCGAGAGCCAGCCCGGCGAGGATCAGCACGGCGAGCACGGCCAAGCCGAGACATCTCCGGCGATCTCGCCGCGGCGCGGGACGCTCGCGCTCGACGGCATTCTCAGTCCGGACAAGGGTCGATCGATCGGCCGATCGCATAGCAGACCTCCGCAGGCACATGGCGCTCGACCCTGGAGCGGGGGAGCCCGAGTTGTCTAGATCTCGATGGACCGACTTTCGTTTAGTGTCAAAGAACAGTCAGATGAGGGCCACGCCATCTTGCCAGGCGGCGATGCGTATAATCCGACCCGCTCGAAACCCTGCGGAGAGACGAATGACGAGAATCGCCCCGGCCGTCCTGTCCCTCGCCCTGTTCGCTGCTTCCACCGCGGCCGCGCCGGCGGCGTCTGCTGCATCGGCCGCCACGCCGCGCACCATGCGGCTCGACTACTACCACACCGGAAACGCCACCGAAGAACGCTTCAGCCGCGACCGCGTCGTCGTCGAGCCGCTCCCCTGGCCGGGGAACCCGGCGCGGCCGCTCGACGACACCAACCTCGGCAAATACTTCTTCGAGGTGATCGACCGCCAGACCCGGCAGGTCGTCTACTCGCGCGGCTTCGCCTCTATCTTCGGCGAGTGGCAGGAGACCGACGAGGCGAAGGAGGCGTTCCGCACCTTCTCCGAGTCGGTGCGCTTCCCGGCGCCGGAGCGGCCGGTGCAGATCGTGCTCAAGGAGCGCGACGCGCAGAACGACTTCCGCGAGGTGTGGTCGACGGTGATCGATCCGCACGACCCCACAGTCGATCCCTCCGTGCCGCCCGCTCCGGCGCCGCTCCTGGCGCTGCAGAAGAGCGGCGATCCGGCCGGCAAGGTCGACTTCCTGATCCTGGGCGACGGCTACAGCCGCGACGAGCTGCCGAAGTTCGAGCACGACGCGCGGCGTCTGGTCGACATCCTCTTCGCGCACTCGCCGTTCAAGGAGCACCGCGCCGACTTCAACGTCTGGGGGCTCTGCCCGCCGGCGGCGGAGTCGGGGATCTCCCGCCCGTCGACCGGCGTCCACCGGCGCAACCCCGTCGGCTCGACCTACGACGCCTTCGGCTCCGAGCGCTACGTGCTCACCTTCGACAACCACGCCTTCCGCGACATCGCGCAGTTCGCGCCCTACGAGTTCGTCGAGATCCTCGTCAACGGCAACACCTACGGCGGCGGCGGCATCTTCAACCTCTACAGCACCGTCGCCGCCGACAGCGAGTGGGCGCCCTACGTCTTCGTCCACGAGTTCGGCCACCACTTCGCCGGCCTCGCCGACGAGTACTACACCTCCGACGTCCCCACCGAGGGGAAGGCCGTCGAGCCCTGGGAGACCAATGCGACGACCGACCCCGAGCACCTCAAGTGGGCCGACCTGGTGACGCCGGGGACCGCTCTCCCGACGCCGTGGAAGAAGGACGAGTTCGAGGCCTATCAGAAGGACGTGCAGGCGCGGCGGCGGCAGATCCGCAAGGACCGGAAGCCGGAGTCGGTGATGGACGCGCTCTTCCGCGAGGAGCGCGGCCACGACAGCGAGCTCCTCGACCGCGGTCCCAACGCCGGCAAGGTCGGCGCCTTCGAGGGCGCCGACTACCATGCCAAGGGCTATTTCCGGCCGCAGTCCGACTGCATCATGTTCACCCGCGACGAGGTGCCCTTCTGCGCCGTCTGCCAGCGCACCATCGAGCGGGTGATCGGCCTCTACACGGCGAGGTAGCGGCGGCGGGCGGCGGCTGGTCAGACGACAGCGTCAGCCGACAGCGTCAGACGAAGCGCATCATGTGGGCGGCGAGGGTGAGCGGCCCCTGCACGCGGATCTTGCTCTGGCCGAAGGCGGCGACCGGGTTGAGCTCGCGGCCGGCGATGGCGAAGAGCACCTCGCGCGGCATGGTGAGGGTGCAGTCGGCGGGGCGGTCCTCGGCGAGCACCCGCGGCTCGCGCCGGAGGTCGACCCAGAAGACCGCCGGAGCGGCGAGCCCGGCCGCCTCGCCGTCCTCGATGACGAAGCGGACCGAGGCGTTCGCCCTGGCGACCTCCGCCGTGCGCAGGACGAGCTCGGCGGGGAGCCGGCGGAGGAAGAAGTCGGCGAGATCGCCGGGGCGGCCGGCGGCGGCCTCGGCGGCACCGTGTGCGGGTGCCGGCTGCGAAACGGGCTCGGCGCTCGACGCGGCGGCGCTCTCGGCGGCGGGCGCGGGACCCTTCGTGGCAACCGGCTCCGGCGGCAGGTAGGGCGACGGCCGGTCGTTCCAGTCGGCGCCGACCGTCGCGTAGTCGAGGCGCTCCAGGAGCGCGTTCATCGCCGCCAATGCCGGCTGGATGCGTGGGTAGGGGATCGTCGAGCCCTTGCCGATCGAGCTGCGGTCGATGGTCTTGGTGTACTTGATGAAGAGATCGCCGCCCCCCTCGTCGTGCGGCGTGCTGAGAGCGCGCTCGACGACCTGCGGCTCCCAGCCCACCTCGAGGAACTCGAAGAGCGGCCGCAGGGTCCTCTCCGGTTCCAATACGACGTCCTCGTAGCGGATGCGGAAGGTGGCCGCCGGGTGCGCCGCCTCGAAGTCGAGGATCTTCGCGGTGTAGTCGCACCAGGCGTCGATCATCGCCGCCACCAGGTTGCCGGGGCTCTTCGCGGCATAGGGGGCGAGCTCGATCATGAATCCCTGCTGGCTCGCCGAGAGCATCGACTTCACGGTGTCCAGGCAGTTGCGGTAGAGGCAGATGTAGCGGGCGCGCGGAAAGGTCTTGACCAGGCTGGGCAGGTACTCGACGTTGCGCGGCGACTTGTCGCACCAGACGTCTTTGCCCTTCGACCGCGCGTAGGCCTCCATGATGCCGCCCGCCAGGCGGCGGATCTCGTCGCCCAGCCGCTCCTCGCCGGCGCGGCCGGGCGGCAGGCCGATGCCGATGGTGCGCGACATCACGATGTCGAGGTCGAAGCAGAGGCGGGCGAGGAAGATCTCGCCCGGGCTGGCGATCCGCGAGTGGGTGTCGAGGAGATAGCGCAGGAGAGTCGAGCCTGAGCGCGGCGCCGAGAGCACGAAGGCGGCGTCCATCGGCGGCCCGTCGAAGCTCAGGCGGTCCATGCGGGTCCCCTCGTCGGTCGTCTCTCCGAGCTCATCGCGGCCTCCACCGTCTCGTACTTTTCGGTGCGCGCTGGCGCGCCCGCCGAGCCGTGGAGTTGGCTCAGGCGCTCTCGCCGGCCTCGTCGGCGCCGCGCAGGAGCTGCAGCGCGCGCCGCTTCTCGATGTTGTCGAGCCAGATGGGGACGAAGCTCATGAGGTCCTGGAGCGAACGGTCGAGCTCGTCGAGGAGCGCCTCCATGCGGGCGCTGAAGACGGCGTGCACCTGCTGGAGGTCGAGGGCGCTCTGGTCGCGCTCGTCGCCGCCCTCGCCCGCCACCGACTCGATGCCGTCGAGCGTCGCCGCGCCGGCCTGGTGGAGCTCGAAGAGGGTGCGGCAGCGCGCCGGGATCTCGGCGGCGTAGCGGTCGAGGATCTCGATCTCGTAGAAGCGCACGCCGCGCAGGGCGAGCACCTCCTTGAGCTTCGGCGCCAATCCGGCCACCAGGACGTCGAGGAGCACCAGGGTGTCCTCCCACAGCCTGCCGCGCGGCACCGCGGGCGCCTGGCGCAGGCGCTCGGCGAGCGCCCGCAGGTAGCGCTCGCGCGCCGGCTCCAGGCGCTCGAGGTAGTCCTGCAGGCGGTCGACCGAGGCGTGCAGCCACTCCGCTTCCTCGATGTCCTGCGGGAAGCGGCGGGAGAGGAAGTAGTCGGCGTCGTGGAGGCTCCGCGGATCGCTCGCCATCAGCTCGCCGAAGGTGTCCTGCAGGAAGGCGTGGAGCTGGCCGATGGTGACACAGAGGAGCTTGCGGAGGTCGCGCAGCTGGTCCGGCGCCACCGCCTCGGGGAAGCCGTCGAGCGGCCGCAGGACGTGGCGCTCGACCATGGCGAGCGACAGCTCGGCCCCCTGGCGGGCCTCCTCGAGGCGCGGGATGAGGGAGGGGACGGCGAGGCGCGGCGCGATGTCGGTGCGGATGAGATGGGAGATCTTGCGCACCTTCCCCCAGATGTCGTGCAGGCGCTCGGGCGAGCAGTGGAGGAGCGAGTAGTTGCTCTCCAGGATGCCCTGGACGAGCCGGATCGAGCCCAGGAAGGAGCGGATGCGGGGATTCTGGCCGTTCAGCCGCTCGAGCGCCCAGTCGAGCACGGTGACGCCCTCGGGGAGCGTCGCCCGGTGCTCGCCGATGCGGATGACCTGCGGAGGGAGCGTTCGCTTCACGCGGCGACTCGGAGTTCCTTGACCGGTTGCTTCGGCACCGTTGCTGCGCCGCAAGCATACCGCTCCCGCCGGCCGGCGGAGGCGGCCGACCGTCATCGCCGGTTTGCATCCCTCCCCCGGCGAGGCGCGTACCTAGGATGTGGACACCTCTCCCGACAGCCCTCCCGACCGCCCCTTCGCCCTGCCGGCCGTCAGCCCGGTCGGCGTCTTCGAGAGCCCGGCGGGCTTCGAGTCGACGCCGCGGCGGCGCTCCGCCGCCTGGCGCTGGCTCGCCGCGGCGCTCCTCGCCCTCGTCGCCCTGACCACCGTGCTGACCACCGTCGGCAGCCTCGGCGGCTACTGCCTGACGACCGAGCCGGGCGACGTGCGCTCGCTGCCGGCGGCGCTGGCGCGGCATCCGGCGGGCGCGGGTCACCGCCGCTAGATCAACCGAAGAGTTTTCGCGGCTCAGCCGCGGCCGGCGGTGCCGGCCGCGCCCGGCTCGCCGTCCTCGTCGCCCTGCCAGGGGGCGACGGAGAGGCTGGCGAAGCGGGCGAGCTCGACCTTGCCGGCGGGGAGGCCGCGCGGCTTGCTGACGTCGGCGCAGGTGGCGACATGGACGGCGACGCGGCCGCCGCGGCGTGCCTTGGAGTAGCGGGCGGCGAGGGCGGCGGCGAAGCGCAGGGTTTCCTTCGGCAGGCGGGGAAGGCCGTCCGGGTTGCGCACGACGACGTGGGAGCCCGACTCGCCGGCGACGTGCAGCCAACCGTCGCGCGGCGCGCCGAGCCGGAGCGAGAGGACGTCGTTGTCTTCCGCCGTGCGGCCGACCAGCACGGTCATGCCGTCCGGCGAGACGAAACGGCGCGCCACCGACCGACCCTGCCAGATTCCGGCATCCGGGTCGGACGGTGCGGGCGCCCGCTCTGCTCCTCGTACCAAAATAAGCCTCGGCACCTCGTTCGACGAGGTGCTAGATATCCGAGTCGACGGCCTCCCCGGTGCCCTCTTCCTCGACGGTCGGGATGGCGATCTCGCGCACGGCGTCGCCCCAGTCGATCGTCGGGTCGTTCATCGGGTCATCCACCTTGGCGGTGACCGTGTTCTTCTTCTGCTCCCGCCGTTGCGCGCGGCGAGCCTGCTTCTCCACCCGCTGTTGCTGACTGGCG
Source organism: uncultured Acidobacteriota bacterium (assembly GCA_963755825.1). Classification (GTDB taxonomy): domain Bacteria; phylum Acidobacteriota; class Thermoanaerobaculia; order Multivoradales; family UBA5704; genus DATBQN01. The sequence goes on from CAVWLA010000003.1 coordinate 2,521,435, forward strand.
CGCTCGCGCGCCCGGCGGGCCATCGAGGCCTGGTTCGATGCCATCCGTTCTCCTCCTTCCCCCGTCTCGGTGGGCGCTCGCTGCGGCCGGCCGAATGGCGGGGTTGCGGTTGAATGGTAGCAGAGTCGCCGACACCCTCAGGAGATCGCCCTGCCGCGCCGACCCGCACCGCCGCTGCGCCGCCCCTCCGCCCCCCGCTCACCCCGTCCTCCGGCCCGACCCCCGGCCCGGGCCAGGTAGACGGCGTGGCGCGGGCCGCCGCCGCCCGGCCGCTGGCGCTCGGCGCGGAAGCCGGCGGCGGCGAGGCGCTTCTCGAAGGCGGCGTCGGCCTCTTCCCCCCACACCGCGAGGGTGCCGCCGGCCTTGAGCGCCCGCCGCGCCCTCTCGAGGGCGGCGGTGCCGTAGAGGGGGTCCTCCCGCTGCCGCGCCCCGCGCGGCCCTTCGTAGAGGTCGAGGACGATGGCGTCGAAGCGGGGATCGCCGGCCGTGGCTGGCGCCGCGGCCGGCGGCGCGGCGCTCCCAGCGCTCGCGGCATCCGCGACCGTCGCCGCCAGCGCCGCGGCGGCGATCACCGCCGCGACGTCGGCGACCTCGACCTTCACCCGCCGGTCGGCGAGGGCGTTGCCGTGCAGGGCGGCGAGAGGGCCGCGGCACCAGGCGACGATCGTGGGGTCGATCTCGGCGACCACCACCTGCGCGCCGCGGGGGAGGGCGTCGAGCGCGGCGCGGAGAGTGAGGCCGAGGCCGAGGCCGCCGATCAGCACGCGGGGGCGGCCGCCCTCGCGCGCCGCGATGCCGGCGCAGGCGGCGCGGGCGAGCGCCTCCTCGGTGCGGCTGGCGGCGGCGTTCATCAGCACCCGGCCGCCGATCGAGAGCACGAACTCGCGCTCGCCGCGCTGCTGCAGCTCGAGCCTCCCCTCGGCGGTCTCGCTCGCCGCGACGAGGCGCCAGGGGCGGGTCATCGCGCCCGCTGGCTCTCCGCGCCGAGCATGCCGAGCTGCCACATGAGGAAGATGCGCTGGTCCGCCGCGTCGCGCAGGCGCAGCGACAGAGGCTTACCCGAGCCGTGCCCGGCATCGCGCTCGACCCAGAGGAGGATCGGCTTCTCGCTCTGGTTCGAGGCGTCGGCGGCGCGCAGAGCCGCCGTCATCTTGCGGGCGTGGAGCGGGTGGACGCGGGCGTCGTTCTCGGCGGCGGTCAGCAGAACCGCCGGATAGTGCGTCCCCGCCTTGACGTGGTGGTAGGGCGAGTAGGCATAGATGAAAGGCATCTGCGCGCTGTTCTCGGAGGAGCCGTACTCCGGGACCCAGTAGCGCGCCATGAGGAAGTTCTGGTAGCGCACCATGTCGAGGAGCGGCACCGCCGAGATCACCGCCGCGAAGAGGTCGGGGCGCTGGGTGAGCGCGGCGCCGGTCAGCAGGCCGCCGTTCGAGCCGCCCTCGATCGCCAGCTTCTCGCGGTTGGTGTAGCCGGAGGCGATCAGGTACTCGGCGGCGGCGATGAAGTCGTCGAAGACGTTCTGCTTCTTGTCGAGCATCCCCGCCTCGTGCCAGGCCTCGCCGTACTCGCCGCCGCCGCGCAGGTTGGGGAGGGCGAAGATGCCGCCGGCATCGAACCACTGGAAGAGGGTGGCGTTGAAGGTCGGCTTCAAGCTGATGTCGAAGCCGCCGTAGCCGGTGAGGAAGGTGGGGTTGCGGCCGTCGCGCTGGATCCCCTTCTTGTGGGCGATGAACATGCTGATCCGGGTGCCGTCTTTGGACGGGTACCAGACCTGCTCGACCTCGACCGTCGACGGATCGACCGGCACCGCCGGGCGCTCCCAGAGCTCCGGCGGCGCCGCCGGATGGGCGAGGTCGACGCGGAAGATGGTGCTCGGGTAGTTGAAGCTGGTGAACTGCAGGAACGCTTCGGTGAGATCTTCGTCGGCCGACAGGCCGGCGCTGCCGATGCCGGGGAGCTTGAGCTCGCCGAGCGGCTTGCCGTCGTGGCCGTAGAGCTCGTAGCGATCGTGCGCCGCGACCACCTCGTGGACGGCGATGACGCCGCGCCCGGCGGTGATCGACTGGATGGAGACGTCCTTGCGCTCGGGGACGAGGAGCTTCCAGTGGGCGCGCTCCGGGTGCTTGAGATCGACGGCGAAGAGGCGGCCGTTGGGGGCGCCGACAGTGCTGTGGAGGAAGAGCGTGTCGCCGACCGTGAAGCCGTCCGAGCGGCCGTCCTCGCCCACCGAGATGGGAATCTTGACCAGCTCGCCGGTGGCCACGAACTTCCGCGCGTCGACCGCCCAGGCGTCGTTGTTGGTCGTCCCCGTCGAGTAGCCGAGGAGCAGCCAGTGCCCGTCCTTCGAGAGCTCCGCCTGCGGCCCGTAGGTGTGGGCGAGCTTGGCGTTCTCCGCCGCGGTGAACTGGCGCATCACCAGCGGGTCGGCGGCCGTCTCGCTCCCCATGCGGTGGAAGCGAACCTGGCCGGAGTAGGGGTCCTCGACGTCGGACAGGTTGCGGTAGAAGAAGCCCGAGCTGTCCGGCAGCCAGGCGAAGCCGCTGACCTTGTTGCCGATCGAGAGCGGCAGGGTGCGGCCGCTCGCGACCTCGAGGATGTGGAGGGTGGCGCGCTCGTCGCCGGAGCGGAAGGTGCCGTAGGCGAGGAGCTTGCCGTCGCGGCTGGGGTTGGTCCAGGCGATCGTCGTCAGGCCCGAGGGGTCGAGCTTCGCCGGGTCGAGGAGCAGGTGCGGCGTCCCGCGGTACCCCTGGCGGTAGAACTCCGAGGCCTGGTTCTGGTCGCCCTCGCGCTGCGAGTAGAAGTAGCGGTCACCGCGGACCGCGGGGAGCGAGACGGCGCCCACCTGCATCAGCGGCCGGAGCTTCGCCTCGATCTCCTGGCGGCCGGGCAGGTGGTCGAGGATCGAGCGGGTGTAGGCGTTCTGCGCCTCCGTCCACGCCGCCACCTCGGGCGTCGTCGCCCCCGGCGTCTTGGGGTCGGTGCTGCCCTCGAGCCAGCGGTAGTCGTCGACGATCTTGATGCCGTCGACGACCTCCTCGACGGGCGCCGAGCGGGTGGCGGGCGGCGCCGGCACCTCGATGGCGGCAGCGGCGGCGGGGCGGGTGGGGGCGAGGGCGAGGAGCGCGGCGGCGGCGAGGCCGACGAAGCCGACGAGGCCGGCAGGGCCGGCGGGCCGGGAGAGGGAAGCTCGAACGGATCTCATGGTCGTTCTCCAGGGCGGGTGATGGGGGCGTTATTGGGCGGCTGGGGCGGCTGGCGCGGCGGCGGCCGGCGGCGCCAGCATGCCGAGCTGCCACATGAGGAAGATCCGCTGATCGGCGACGTCGCGGACGCGCAGCGACAGCGGTTTGCCAGGGCCGTGCCCGGCCTCGCCCTCGATCCAGAGGAGGATCGGCTTCTCGCTCTGGTTCGAGGCGTCGGCGGCGCGCAGAGCCGCCGTCATCTTGCGGGCGTGCGAGGGGTGGACGCGGGCGTCGTTCTCCGCCGCGGTCAAGAGCACCGCCGGATAGCGGGTCCCCGCCTTGACGTGCTGATAGGGCGAATAGGCGTAGATGAACGGCATCTGCGCCGGGTCCTCGGTCGAGCCGTACTCGCTCACCCAGTACTTGCCCATGAGGAAGTTCTGGTAGCGCAGCATGTCGAGGAGCGGCACCGCCGAGATCACCGCCGCGAAGAGGTCGGGGCGCTGGGTGAGCGCGGCGCCGGTCAGCAGGCCGCCGTTCGAGCCGCCGGCGATGGCGAGCTTCTGTGGATTGGTGTAGCCGGCGCGCACCAGGTGCTCGGCGGCGGCGATGAAATCGTCGAAGACGTTCTGCTTCTTGGCCAGCATCCCCGCCTCGTGCCAGGCCTCGCCGTACTCGCCGCCGCCGCGCAGGTTGGCGAGGGCGTAGACGCCGCCGGCGTCGAGCCACTGGAAGAGCGAGGCTTGGAAATTCGGCTTCTCGCTGATGTCGAAGCCGCCGTAGCCGGAGAGCAGGGTGGGGTTGGCGCCATCGAGCTTGATCCCCTTCCTGTGGACGACGAACATGCTGACGCGGGTGCCGTCCTTGGAGGGGAACCACACCTGATCGACGACGGCGCTCGCCGGATCGACCGGCACCGCCGGGCGGTCCCAGAGCTCCGCCGCCTGCTGCGGATGGTCGAGGTCGACGCGGTAGATCGAGGTCGGGTAGTTGAAGCTGGTGAAGCTGTAGAAGGCCTCGCCGTGGTCCGCCTCGGCGGCGAGCTCGGCGCTGCCGATGCCGGGGAGCGGCAGCTCGCGCCTGGCGCGCGGATCGTCCAGGGGATAGATCTCGAGGCGGTCGTAGGCCTTGGCCGAGATGCGCACGGCGAGCGCCTTCGGCGTCAGGGCGATCTCCTCGATCGTGGTGTCCGGGCGCTCGGCGACGACGACCTTCCAGTGCTCGCGGGCGGGGTGGTTCAAGTCGATCGCGAAGACCTGCCGGTGCGGCGCGCCGATCGTCGTCTGCAGGTAGAGCGTGTCGCCCCGCACCTCGGCGGCGTTCCGCGTTCCCTCGCCCACCGAGATCGGCACCTTGACCAGCTCGCCGGTGGCGACGAACTTCCGCGCATCGGCGACCCAGAGGTCGTTGGTGGCGCTGCTGGTGGCATAGGTGAGGACGAGCCAGCGGCCGTCGCGGCTCACCTCGCCGGCCGGTCCGTCGGTGACGGCGAGCTTGGCGTCCTCGGCGCGGGTGTACTGGCGCATGACGAGCGGATCGGCCGCGACCGCTGTCCCCATGCGATGGAACCGCACCTGGCCCGAGTAGGGGTCCTCGACGTCGGCCAGGTTGCGGTAGAAGAAGCCCTTGCCGTCGGGGAGCCAGGTGACGTCCTCCGCCTTGCTGCCGATGGCGAGCGGCAGCGTCTCGCCGCGGTCGACGTCGAGGACGCGCACCGTCGAGCGCTCGTCGCCGGCGCGGAAGGTGTTGTAGGCGAGGAGCTTGCCGTCCTCCGAGGGGACGAAGCTGGCGAGCGTGGTGAGGCCGCTGGGGTCGAGCTTCGCCGGGTCGATGAGCGCCCGCGGCGCTCCCGCGTGCCCCTCTCGGAGGTAGAGCACCGACTGGTTCTGGTCGCCCTCGCGCTTGGTGTAGAAGTAGCGGTCGCCGCGGCGGACGGGGAGGCCGACCGACCCCACCTCCATGAGCGGCCGGAGCTTCGCCTCGAGATCCTTCCTCCCCGGCAGACCGTCGAGGACGGCGCGGGTGTAGGCGTTCTGCGCCGCCGTCCACGCCGCCACCTCGGGGGTCGACTTGCCCATCGCCTTGGGGTTGCTGTCGTCCCCCTCCAGCCAGCGGTAGTCGTCGACGATCTCGCGGCCCTGGACGGTCTCCTTGACCGCCTCGACGCGGGTCGGCGGCGGCGGCGGTACGGTGATCGGAGCCGGCGGGACGGCGGCCGTGGCGATCGGGACGGCGGCCAGGAGGGACAGCGCGGCTAGGGCGAGGGTTCGCATGGATCTCTCCTCGAAGGGTTTCGGCGCACGGGCGGGATCATCCCACCTCCATCCCGGCGACGTTCTGGAAGCCGCGCGGCAGCTTCAGCCCGCGCTGGGCGCGCTGGCCGCGGTAGGCCTCGATCTCGGAAGGCTTCAGGCTCAGGTGCCGCTTGCCGGCGACGATGCGCAGGTGAGCGCCGGGCGCGAAAGCGACGGTGGCGACCAGCGACTCGCCCTGCTGCGGGTGGACGTGGAGGATGCGCACCCCCTTGCCGCGCGGCATCAGCGGCAGCTCGGCGGCGGCGAAGACGAGCAGGCGGCCGCTGTCGGTCGCCGCGGCGACGAGGTCGCTCGCCGGGTCGCCCACCGGCATCGGCGCCAGCACGCGGGCGCCGTCGCCGAGGTTCAGCACCGCCTTGCCGGCGCGGTTGCGGCTGGCGAGGTCCGCGAGCTTCACCAGGAAGCCGTAGCCGAGGCTCGTCGCGAGGAGCGCCGTCTCCTCGTCGTCCCCCATCATGAGGCCGACGAAGGTGGCGCCGGGCGGCGGCTGCAGCTGCGAGGAGAGCGGCTCGCCGTGGCCGCGGGCCGAGGGGAGGCCGTGCGCCGGCAGCGCGTAGGCGCGGCCGGTCGAGTCGAAGAAGAGGGCGGCCTGGTTCGAGCGGCCGCGGGCCGCCTGCAGGAAGCTGTCGCCCGCCTTGAAGGGGAGCTCGCGCGGCTCGAGCTCGTGGCCCTTGGCGGCGCGCACCCAGCCCTTCTCGGAGAGGACGACGGTCACCGGCTCGGTGGGGACGAGCGAGGCCTCGTCGAGCGCCCTGGCGACCTCGCGCTCGACGATCGGCGAGCGGCGCGGATCGCCGAACTCGGCGGCGTCCTTCTCGATCTCCTCGCGCACCCGCCGCCGGAGCCTAGCCTCCGAGGAGAGCGTCTTCTCGAGCCCGTCGCGCTCCTTCGCCAGATCCGCCTGCTCGCCGCGGATCTTCATCTCCTCGAGGCGGGCGATGTGGCGCAGCTTGAGCTCGAGGATCGCCTCCGCCTGCACGTCGGAGAGCGCGAAGGCCCGCATCAGCTCGGCCTTGGGATGCTCCTCCTCGCGCAGGATGCGGATCACCTCGTCCAAGTTGAGAAACGCCGCGAGATAGCCCTGGAGGACGTGCAGCCGCGCCAGCACCCGGTCGTAGCGGAACTGCAGGCGGCGGCGGACCGTCTCGGTGCGGAAGGCGAGCCACTCGGTGAGCAGGCCGCGCAGGGTGTAGAGGTGCGGCCTGCCGTCGAGGCCGATGGCGGTCAGGTTGACGCGGTAGGTGCGCTCGAGGTCGGTGGTGGCAAAGAGGTGCGCCATCAGCTCGTCGAGATCGACGCGGTTCGAGCGCGGCGTGATGACCAGGCGGGTGGGGTTTTCGTGGTCCGACTCGTCGCGCAGATCCTCGACCATGGGGAGCTTTTTCGCCTGCATCTGGGCGGCGATCTGGGCGAGCACCTTGGCGCCGGAGACCTGGTAGGGGAGGGCGGTGACGATGGCGTCGATGCCGTCGCGCTCCCACACCGCGCGCAGGCGCACGGAGCCGGCGCCGCTCTCCTGCAGGCGGCGCAGCTCGGCGCGCGGCGAGATGATCTCCGCCTCGGTCGGGAAATCAGGGCCGGGCACCAGCGCGGCGAGCGCGTCGTCGCCCGCCTCGGGGTCGTCCAGGAGGAGAAGGCAGGCGGCGGCGATCTCGCCGACGTTGTGCGGCGGGATGTCGGTCGCCATGCCGACGGCGATGCCGGAGGCGCCGTTCAACAGCACGTGCGGCAGCCGCGCCGGCAGCAGCCGCGGCTCCTCCAGGGTGCCGTCGAAGTTCGGCCCCCAGGCGACCGTCCCCTGCCCCAGCTCGGCGAGCAGCACCTGCGCGAAGCGGGTGAGGCGCGCCTCGGTGTAGCGCATGGCGGCGAAGGAGCGGGGATCGTCCTGCGAGCCCCAGTTCCCCTGCCCGTCGATCAGTGGATAGCGGGTGCTGAACGGCTGCGCCAGGAGCACCATCGCCTCGTAGCAGGCGGAGTCGCCATGCGGGTGGAACTTGCCGAGCACGTCGCCCACCGTGCGCGCCGACTTCTTGAACTTGGCGGCCGCCGAGAGGCCGAGCTCGGACATCGCGTAAACGATCCGCCGCTGCACCGGCTTCAAGCCGTCGGCGACGGACGGCAGCGCGCGGTCGAGGACGACGTACATCGAATAGTCGAGGTACGCCTTCTCGGTGAAGACGGCGAGCGGCATGCGCTCCGATTCGACGAACGGCAGCGTCGGCGCCGGCCCGCCATGGCCGTTGCGGGATCTCTTGCGCGGCGCCATCTAGGGCCCGACCTCCGCCCGGTCCCCCTTCTGCGTCAGCCACTCCTTGCGGTCGGCGGCGCGCGACTTGGCGAGCAGCATGTCCATCATCGCGGCGGCGGCATCCTCGACCGGAGCGCCGCCCTCGCCTTCGCCAGCCGCGCCGAAGCCCTCGGCGCTGCGGCTGGGGACGGTGAGCTGCACGAGCCGGCGGGTCTCCGCCGCCATCGTCGTCTCGCGGAGCTGCAGCGGGTTCATCTCGCCGAGGCCCTTGAAGCGCTGGACGTTGACCTTGCCCTTGATCCCCTCCGCCTCGATGCGGTCGAGGATGCCCTTGCGCTCGCGGTCGTCGAGCGCGTAGAAAACCTCCTTGCCGACGTCGATGCGGTAGAGCGGCGGCATGGCGACGTAGACGCGGCCGTCCTCGACCAGGGTGCGGAAGTGGCGCAGGAAGAGGGCGCAGAGGAGGGTCGCGATGTGGGCGCCGTCCGAGTCGGCGTCGGCGAGGATGCAGATCTTCCCGTAGCGCAGGCCGTCGAGCCTCCCGCTGCCGGGATCGACGCCCAACGCCACCGCGATGTCGTGCACCTCCTGCGAGGCGAGGACGTCGGCGGAATCGACCTCCCAGGTGTTGAGGATCTTGCCGCGCAGCGGCAGGATGGCCTGGAACTCGCGGCTCCGCGCCTGCTTCGCCGAGCCGCCGGCGGAGTCCCCTTCGACGAGGAAGAGCTCGGTTTGCGAGAGATCCTGGCTGGCGCAGTCGGCGAGCTTGCCGGGGAGCGCCGGGCCGCTGGTCACCGTCTTCCGTTGCACCTTCTTGCCGGCGCGCTGGCGCGACACCGCCGAGGCGATCGCCAGGCGGGCGATGCGCTCGGCTTCTGACGTGTGCTGGTTGAGCCAGAGGCCGCAGGCGTCCTGGGTGACGCCGGAGACGAAGGCCGCCGCCTCGCGCGACGACAGGCGGTCCTTGGTCTGGCCGGTGAACTGCGGGTCCTTGAGGCGCACCGAGAGCACGTGGCAGCAGCGCGCCCAGACGTCCTCCGGGGCGAGCTTGACGCCGCGCGGCAGCAGGTTCCTGAACTCGCAGAACTCGCGGAGCGCCTCGGTCAGCCCGGCCCGGAAGCCGTTGACGTGGGTGCCCCCCTGCGGCGTCGCCACCAGGTTGACGTAGCTCTCGGTGACGAGGTCGCCATCCTCCTCCTCGCCGAGCCAGAAGACCGCCCAGTCGACCTCCTCGTCGCGGCCGGCGAAGTGGCCGACGAAGGGCTCGGCGGGGACCATGTCGCAGCCGGCGAGCTCGTCCTTCAGATAGGCCGCGAGGCCGTCCTCGTACTGCCATTCGCCGTCGTCGTCGGGGGTCCCCTCGTGGGTGAAGGCGACGCGCAGGCCCGGGCAGAGGACCGCCTTGGCGCGCAGCGCGTGGCGCAGCTTGCCGACAGTGAACTTGGGGCTGTCGAAGTATTTGGGATCGGGGGTGAAGCGCAGCGTCGTGCCGGTGTTGCGCAGGCCGACGGTGCCGATGGTCTTCAGCGGCTCGACTTTCTCGCCGCCGGCGAAGGCCATGTGGAGCTCCTTGCCGCCGCGCTGCACCCAGACGTCCAGCCGCTTCGAGAGGGCGTTGACCACCGAGACGCCGACGCCGTGCAGGCCGCCCGAAAAGCGGTAGCTCTTGTCGGAGAACTTGGCGCCGGCGTGCAGGCGGGTGAGGATCACCTCGACGCCCGACACCTTCTCCCCCTTGTGGATGTCGACCGGCATGCCGCGGCCGTCGTCGGCGACGGTGAGCGAGCCGTCGGCGTGGAGGGTGACGCGGATCGTCGAGCAGTGGCCGGCGATCGCCTCGTCGACCGAGTTGTCGATCACCTCCTGCGCCAGGTGGTCCGGGCGATCGGTGAAGGTGTACATGCCGGGGCGCTTGCGCACCGGCTCGAGCCCGGTCAGCACCTCGATGGCGGAGGCGTCGTAGGTCGCGGTCATGGTGGGAGGCGTCGGCGCCGGCTGGCGAGCGGGTGGATCGCGGCGGGCGCCGGAGCGCCCCATGATACCGGAGCGGCGTGCCCCTCCCGCCGGCCGCGGGGCCCCTTGACGGGCGTCCGGCGAGGCTGCTAGTTTAGCGGTAACGAGCCGTAAGCAACCCTGTCGCAACGAAGCAGGCAATGGAAGTCGGCGCAGCCGCTCCGCGGCGGGCTCCCGAGGCTTCGCCACCGGGATCCTCCGCTTCGGCGAGAACCCTCGCCATTCACACCAACCTCACCTCGACAAGGAGATCCGATGCGCGCATTCGCAGCCCGGAAAGCCTGGCAGTCCTTCCTCTTCCTCACCGCCGCCGCCGCCGTCGCGGTCGCCGTCGCGCCGTGGAGCTCCCCGGCCGCCGCGGCGCCGAAGGACGACGCCAAGATGAAGCCGGCCGCGGCGCCCGCGGCGCCGAGCGCCAGCGAGGCCGCCGCCATGGAGGCGTACGCCAAGATGGCGCAGCCGGGCGAGCACCACAAGCTCCTCGACCGCTCGATCGGCCACTGGACGACGGTGACCAAGATCTACGCCAAGCCCGGCGCGCCGCCCATGGAGTCGACCGGCACCATGGAGGCCTCATGGATCCTCGGCGGGCGCTACGTCGAGTCGGTCTATCGCGGCCAGATGATGGGCCAGGCCTTCGAGGGCCGCGGCATCGACGGCTACGACAACGAGGCGGAGCAGTACGTCAGCTCCTGGGTCGACAACATGGGGACCGGCGTCCTGCTGCTCAAGGGCTCGGCCGACGCCGCCGGCAAGCTGACGGTGACCACCAACATCGTCGACCCGATGACCCGCCAGAAGGCGGTCTACAAGGGGGTCACCACGCCGATCGACGCCGACAGCTTCCGCTACGAGTCGATCCTGGTGCAGCCGGACGGCAAGGAGTTCAAGTCGATGGAGACGGTCGCCACGCGGGTGAAGTGATCCGCGGCGATCGCCGGCCCGCCGCAGCGCGCCTTTTCTTCTCGGCGCGCTCGGCGGGCCGGCGAATCGATCTGTAGCCTGCCGATTGAATCCGTAGCCCGCCGATTCGATTCGTAGCCTTCCGAATCGATTCGTAGCCCGCCGATTTGATCCGTAGCCCGCCGATTCGATTCGTAGCCCGCCGAATCGATTCGTAGCCCGCCGATTTGATCCGTAGCCCGCCGATCGAATTCGTAGCCTGCCGAGCCAGCCGGAAGCGGAAGAAGTCGATTCTTCCCGCGCCGATTCGATTCGTAGCCCGCCGGAGTCGATTCCCCGCCGCCGCGCCGATCGGAAGCTCGGGGATTCCTTCTTAGTGCCCCCTACTCCGCCGCGATGAGCGCCCAGCAGACGATGGCGCTGCAGACCGAGCTCCAGCGTCCGAAGCCCTTGTAGATCTGCGCCGCGAAGGCGGCCTGCTGCTTCAAGGTCATGCCGTCGGCCTTGATCTGCGGATCGGAGACGTTGCGCACGGCAAGCCAGCGCGGGGCGGCGGCTCCCAGCTCGCTGGCGACGAGGCCGAGCACGGCGTCCCCCATCTCCGAGACGTCGCCCAGCCCCTGCAGCTTGTAGTGGTCGTCCGAGGTGTCGAAGCCGAAGAAGTCGGTGGTCAGGACGCACGACGCCAGCGCCTTGGTCGACACCTTGACGATCTGCGGCGGGCGGGTGTTGTCCTTGGGGAGCTGGCCGGAGTTCGCCTTGAAGAGGGTCTTGGCGGTGCTGAACAGGCTGGAGTCGGCGGCGCGGCTCGTGTAGTGGTCGGCGTGGAACGGCTCCTTCTTGAACTTCGCCGTGCAGTCGAAGCGCACGATCGGGCTGACCACCACGTCGCCGACCTCGAACTGGGTGCCGATGCCGCCGGCGGTGCCGGTGGTGAGGACGAGCTTCGGCTGCACCTCGGCGATGATCTGCCGCCAGACGTCGATGTTCGGCAGCTGCGGCCCGTCCTGCGACATGTGGGAGTCGGACTTGAAGACGACCACCTGCTTGCCGCCGATCGCCGTCGTCCAGTAGGCGCCGAGCCGCTTGGCCTCGATCGCCGGACAGCCGGCCCGCATCTTGGCGGCGATGGCGGCATAGTTGTGGGTGTAGGAGAGGTAGTCGTTGTGGGAATCCTTGCCGGGGGTGAGCACGCGGCTGAGCGCGTGGCCCTCGTCGACGGTCCAAGTGACGACGAGCACGTCGGCGCGCGGCAGCGGGGCGTCCGCAGGGCCGGCCGGCGCGGGGCCGGTCTTCGGCGCCAGGCCCTTCGGCCAGTCGACGTCGGTGTAGCGCGAGAGACCGGTCGCCGTGGTGAAGGCGAGGAACTCTCTCCCCGCCGGCGCCTCCGAATCGAAATCGATCATCTCGCGCCGCAGGTCCTCGCCGCTCGCCGAGCGGACCGCCGGCTTGAAGGCGAAGGTGGTGGCGGGAGCGGGCGTCGCGATGGGATCGAAGCCGAGATTGCGCTCGGCCCAGGCGCGGTCGACGATCATGTGCGTTCCCTCCTTGCGGCTCCCGTGATGATCGATTCATCACCGGATTCAGAGCGGGGATTGCGAGCCGGCCGGATCGCCGGTGCGAATCGGCTGTCTCTATCGGCGCGCGAGCGAAGGAAAAGTTAGCACGAGCGATGGCTTGCGAAAGTATTTTCGCTATAGCCATCGGCTGATGGTTCGGCGCTCAATCGGCGGTGCTGTCGTCGTCCGCCGGCGCCTCGTGCTGCAGCTCGACGAAGAGCGCCGGGTAGCCGGGCTGGCGGCGGACGGCGGCGAGGTCGGCGTCGTTGGCGAGCAGGTCGAGGCGCGGGAACGCCTTGCCCTGCAGCCGCGCGAGGAGGGCCAGGCTCTGCGCCGTGTCGCCCTCGACGGCGGCGAGGCAGGCCTGGTTGTAGAGCGGGATCCACGAGGTCGGCCGCAGGCGGGCGGCGCGGGCGAAGTAGGCGGCGGCGGCGGCGCGGTCGCCGGCGTGGCGCGCCGAGTTGCCCGCCTGCACGATCGACTCGAAGTCGTCTGGCTCCACCGCCAGGGTCTGCCGGTAGGCGGCGAGCGCGCGGCGGAAGTCGCCGCGCGTGTAGTAGAGGTCGGCGAGCCGCCGGTAGACGCGCGGGAAGCCGGGATCGGCGGCGATCGCCTTGCGGTACCAGGCCTCGGCCCCCCGCGGGTCGCCGCGCAGCACGGCGAGCATCCCCAGGTTGCTGATCGCCTCGACGAAGCCGGGGGTGATGGCGAGCGCCTGCCGGTAGGAGCGCTCGGCGCCGTCCAGGTCGCCGTCGAGCAGGGAGAGCGTCCCCAGCATGGCGTAGACCCGCGACTGAGTGGGGTCGAGGGCGAGCGAGCGCAGGTATTCGCTGCGCGCCTCCGCCAGCTTCCCCTGGCGGGTGAGCACCAGGGCGAGGATGTCGACGGCGGTGATGTTCCGCGGCGTCTTGGCGAGGATGGCGCGCAGCCGCTCCTCGCTCCGCGGCCAGTTCTCGCGCTGGGCGTCGTGGCGGGCGTCCTCCAGCGCGGAATAGAGCGGCATGCCGTCCTTGGGGTCGATCCCCCCCATCGCCTGGCGCGTCGTGCGCGGCGCCAGATAGCCCAGCGCCTGCAGGCTCTCCAGGGTCTCGCGGTCCATCGGGCTCTTCTGCGGCGCCAGGCCGCGGCGGCGGCTGTCGTCGAGGATGGCGGTCAGCTGGCGGTCGAGGATGGCGCCGCGGCGGGCCTCGGCCGGGTAGAGGTTCTTCACCTCGTGCGGGTCCTTGGCGAGGTCGTAGACCTCGGGCCGCGGGGCGCGGATCCACTTGAAGCCGCCCGAGCGCACGCCGTAGAGCGGCGCCATGCCGAAGCCGACCTCGGAGAGGAGCGACTCCGAGTACTGCGGCAGCTCGGGCGGCGGCACCTCGCCGCGGAAGGCGGGCAGCAGATCGACGCCCTGGGTCTCCTCGCCGCCGGGGAGCTTCAGGGCGGCGAGGATGGTCGGCACCAGGTCCACCGAGCGCACCGGCCCGCCGTAGACCTCGCCGCGCGGCAGCAGGCGCGGGCAGCGCAGGATGAGCGGCACGCGGACGGTGGCGTCGTAGATGAAGACCGCGTGGGTCTTCTCGCCGTGCTCGCCGAGGCTCTCGCCGTGGTCGGCGGTGACGATGACCAGGGTGTCGTCGAGCGCGCCGAGCTTGGCGAGCTCGTCCAGGACGCGGCCGACCGAGCGGTCGAGCACCGCGATCTCGGCGTCGTAGGGCGAGATCGAGAGCATGCGGTCGGCCGCCGAGGCGTGGTAGGGCTGGTGGGCGTCGAAGAGGTGCATCCAGACGAAGAACGGCCGGCGCCGCGCCGGCGGCCGCGGCTGCTCGGCGGCCGCCCAGCGGTCCAGCCAGGCGGCGGCCCGCGCCGCCGTCTTCTCCCCCGGCCGCGAGCGGATCATGAAGAGCTTGGCCTCGCTCTCCGACCACAGGTCGTCGTCGTAGCCGTCGAAGCCCTGGACGAGGTTGTAGCGCCGGTTGAGCACCAGGGCGGAGACGAACGCCTGGGTGCGGTAGCCGGCCCGCTTCAGCCGCTCGGCGAGGGTGACCGCGTCGTCGCCGAGGGCGTAGGTGCCGTTGTCCCGCACGCCGTGGGCGGGTGGCAGGAGGCCGGTCATGATCGACGAGTGGGAGGGGAGAGTGATCGGCGCCGCCGAGATGGCGTCGGCGCAGCGCACCCCCTCCTTCGCCAGGCCGTCGAGGCGGGGGGTGCGGGCGAGCGCGTAGCCGTATGAGCCGAGGTGGTCGGCGCGGGTGGTGTCCAAGGTGATGAGGAGGACGTTCAGCGGCCGCCGCGAGCAGCCGGCGGCGAGGGCGACGGGGACGAGGAGGACGGCGAGCGGGAGGAGGCGGCGGAGCGCGGATCGGGCCTGGGTGGGGAACATGGAGGACGGGGATTCTATGCCGCAGGGTTCCCGGCGGCCCTCGGAACCGGCTCCAAAACCAAGCTGCGCCAGGCCCCCTTTTTTGCGCTACAATGCGCCCCATCTCAACCGGACAATTCCAAGACGGGCGGTACTGAACCCGCCGATCCCGATCCGATGAAGGGGGCATGTGCCATGAGGAGGAGTTTGCTGGGCGTAGTTCTGCTGGGTGGTCTGACCGCCACCGCCGCCGTCGCCGACGTCGCGATGGTCGAGCATCAGGTGCTGCATCACAACCTGCACGCCAACAAGCTGCAGATGCGCGGGCTGGCGAAGAAGCCGCACGTCCCCACCCGCGCCACCGGCTCCCAGGGGCTGATCGACGCCTCGGGGCTCAAGTTCTTCATCAACACGAACATCACCTTCTCCACCACGAGCTCCGCCTCGGGCGCGGCGTCGGAGGCGAGCTACACCCACGCCGTCGCCGCCGACACGTTGAACGGCGGCACCACGAGCTCGACGCTCAACGACGCCTACGACGGCTACAACACGCTCTGCATCGCGCTCAACAACGTCATCACCAACTGTGAGACCGGCAACGCCAACTTCGTGATCTACGACAAGCTCGGGCCGGCGACGACGGAGTGCGCCGGCACCACCTCCGGCGTCAATCGCCAGGTCGTCCTGCCGGTGCAGACGACCGGCAACCTGCAGATCCAGCGCAAGGTCTTCGTCCCCGACAACGACTCCTTCGCCCGCTGGCTCAACTACTTCACCAACACCGGCGGCACCCCGCAGACGGTCACCGCGATCATCGCCAACAACCTCGGCTCGGACAACAACACCAAGATCGTCGCCACCTCGAGCGGCGACACCACGGTGACCACCGCCGACACCTGGGTGAGCAGCTTCCAGAACTGGTCCGGCACGACGTCCTCCGACGTGCGCCTCGGCCACGTCCTGCAGAGCGCCGCCGCGCCGGTGCCGGTCGCCGGCATCAGCTTCAACGACGGCGACGACAATCCCTTCTGGGGCTATACCTTCACCCTGGCGCCGGGGGAGACCAAGATCATCATGAACTTCGGCGTCGGCCAGCCGACGAATGCCGCCGCTGCCATGAAAGCGGCTCTTCTCGCGTCGGTACCGCTGCCGGACACCGCCCTGCAGTGCATGACGACGGCGGAGAAGGCCGAGGTCGCGAACTTCACTCCGCCGGCCGCCCCGGTGCCCACCCTCGGCAGCGTCGGTCTCCTCGGCCTCGGCGCCCTGCTGGCGCTCGCCGCGGTGATGATCCTCGTCAAGCGCCGCCCCGCCGCCATCTAGATCCTGTCTCGAACGAGCGGCCGGTCCGGCAACGGACCGGCCGCCTCGGCCGGCCGCTGGGCCTCTCCCCTCCCGAATTCAAATTCCGCAAAACATGGCCCTGCCCCGGTCGGGCTGGTGCGACGCCTTGCGTTGCTCGTCCGTAGATCAAGACAGACGAAGCCGCCGAATCGACCGAACCCGAGCCACCCGCGCGCCGCCGAGCCTCCTGCCCGGACGGCGCGCCCGAGAAGGAGGGCTGTACGCATGCGTCCACGGCTGGGAGCGCCGCTGCTGATCGCCATGACCCTCGTTTTTTCCGTCAGCGCGGCGCCGGCGGCGCGCACCGCTGCGACCGTAGAGACCGACGCGAGCCAGTTCGGCGGCTACTACGCCGCCACCGACGCCACGACGGGAGGCGAGCTCCTCGTCCACCTGGAGATCGTCGACGTGCCGGGTCTGGGCGAGGCGGCGGTCGCCACGATCTTCCCGCCGGCCGGCGGCTACGCGGTGCGCGCCGGGTTCATCATCCGGGTCGGTTCCTCGCTCTACATCCCCATGGCTTCGCTCCTGCCGGCGACCGATCCCTACCGCCTGCTGCGGGATCCGGCGACGGTCCTCCAGCAGCCGGACGCGCTCGTCCTCACCGCCGGGCAGTGCGGCATCACCTTCCTCTTCGACGACCAGCAACGCCTCGACTACGCCTGCACCATGCCGGGGAGCAACAGCGGCGCTGGCGGCAAGCTGGCGAAGCTCCGGCCGTCGTAGCTCTGACGGATCTTGCGGCGGTTTCGGCGGTCTTGATCACCGCCTCGCTCGGTCTCAGCCTGGCTTCTTCGGTCCGATCGTCTTCACCACCGGCGGTAGCGGCCGGCCGCCCTGGTCGTAGTAGTTGGCGACGTTCGCCTTGTCGCGCAGCTCGTCGGTCCAGCGGTCGATCTCCTGATTGAGGCGCTGCTCGTGGAGCACCTGGCGGATGCTCTCGCGGACGTCGTCGAGCGGCGGCAGCGGCTGGTGCTGCTTGGCGAGCTCCGGGGTGAGGGTGGCGCGGTAGTAGGCCTTGATGTCGTCGAGGCTGACGAAGACGCGCGGCCCCAGGCGCTCGTCGACGTAGGTGAGCACCATCAGCTCGCGGGTGACGAGCTGCTTGACGCCGCTCTCCGAGATCCCCAGCTCCTTCAGGCGCCGCTGGTAGGCCGCCGCGTCGGGGAAGCGGCCGCGGATCTCGGCGAGGTTCTTCTCCACCTGGTCGGCCGGCACCTGCACGAAGCCGAAGCGGTCGATCTCGTGGAAGCGCAGCCGCTGGTCGATGAGCAGGCTGAGGATGCGGCGGTGATAGGCGTCGTCGGTCTCGCCGGCCTTGCGCGCCTCCAGGCCGAGGCCGGCGTCGCGCGCGATGTCGGAGCCGAGGATGGGGTCCTCGTCGACCACCGCGGCGATGCGGTCCTTGAGGATCGCGCCGGGAGGGGGCGGCGCCTTGACGGTCGCCGTGACAGATGGCGCCGGCTTGGCGGCCGCCGGCTTGGTCGCGGCGGCGGCGGGCCGCGGGGCGAATCCTGCGACGGTCGCGAGGCTCGCGAAGCTCACGAAGCTGATCGTGAGGGCGGTCGCCGCGCCGGCGCCGGCAGTCATGGCGCCGGCCGCCGGGAGGGCTCGCGAGGGGCGGCGGAGTCGGTCCGGATGGGCATCGAGACGGCATGCTAGCATCGGCCGAGACCCCCGAGCATGGCGACGACGCCCGCGATCGACCGACCCCTGGCCCCCGTCCACGAGCGCCTAGCGAGCGCCGGCAGCGAGCCCGCGGAGCGGCTCGCCGAGCCGGCTGCCGGTCCGTCGACCGAGCTCGCGGTCGGCCTGGCGCAGATCGACTGCCGCCTGGGCGACGTCGACGCCAACCTCGAGCGGCATCTGGAGTGGATCGAGCGCGGCCGCGCCGCTGGCGTCGACCTGCTGGTCTTCCCCGAGCTGTCGCTCACCGGTTACCGCCTGCTCCACCTGACGTCGCGCGTCGCCATGCGGCCGCACGCCGATCCGCGGCTCGCCCGGCTGGCGGCGGCGGCGGGGGAGATGACGGTCGTCGCCGGCCTGGTCGAAGAGGATGGGCGCGGGGCGCTCCACAATAGCGCCGTCGTCCTCGGCGGCGGCGGGCGGGCGCCCTTCCTCCATCAGAAGATCTACCTGCCGACCTACGGCATCTTCCAGGAGGCGCGCTTCTTCCGCCCCGGCCGGCGGCTCGCCCTGCCGCCCTCGGCGCTCGGCGGCGCGCGCTGGGGGATCCTCGTCTGCGAGGATCTCTGGCACCCGCGGCTCGCCTCGCGGCTGGCGGGCGCCGGGGCGAAGCTCCTCGTCGTCCCCTCGGTGTCGCCGGGGCGCATCGGCGCCGGCGAGCTCCCCGAGAGCGCCGACTCCTGGGCGACGCTCACCCGCGCCACCGCCCTGGTCAACACCTGCTGGGTGCTCTACTGCAACCGGGTGGGCTGGGAGGAGGGCGCCTTCTACCCCGGCGACAGCCACGTGGTGCGGCCGAGCGGCGAGATCGCCGCCCGTGCCCCGCTCCTCGAGGAGCACCTGCTGGTCGCCCGCATCGATCTGCGCGACGCCGACCGCCTGCGCTGGCGCCTGCCCATCCTCGACGACGAGCGGAGCGACATCGTGGGTCCCCCGGACGAGCCCGGCTGGCCGGCGCCCGAGGAGGAGAGATGACCGGCGGCGGCCTGAAGACTGCAGAAGAGATGGCCGCGCGCTCGGAGGTCGCCGCCCGCCTCGCGCTCAACGCGCCGCTCGCCGTCGCGGTGCTGGTGAGCTTCATCCGCGACGCCGTCGCCACCTCGGGGACGCGCGGGGTGACGATCGGCCTCTCGGGCGGCGTCGACTCCTCGCTCTCCGCCGCGCTCGCCGCGCGCGCACTGGGGCCCGAGCGCGTCCACGGCTTCCTCCTCCCCTACCGCACCTCGAGCGCCGATTCGGTCGACGACGCCCGCGCCGTCGCCGACCAGCTCGGCCTCGCCCACCGCACGATCGACATCTCGCCGATGATCGACGCCTATTTCGGCGTCGGCGGGAGCGGCGGGGCGAGCGGCGAAGCCGACGCTGACCCCGGCCGGCGCGGCAACAAGATGGCCCGCGAGCGAATGACGATCCTCTTCGACCAGGCGAAGAAGCTCGGCTGCCTGGTCCTCGGCACCTCGAACAAGACCGAGATCCTGCTCGGCTACTCGACCGTCTTCGGCGACAACGCGAGCTCGGTCAACCCGCTGGGGGACCTCTACAAGCGGCAGATCTGGCAGCTCGCCGAGCACCTCGGGCTGCCGGCGTCGGTGGTCGCCAAGCGCCCCTCGGCCGACCTCTGGCCGGGGCAGACCGACGAGGGCGAGCTCGGCTTCTCCTACGCGACGGCGGACGAGGTGCTCTATCTGATGTTCGACCACGGCCTGACGCCGCGCGAGGTGGTTGCCGGCGGCTACGACGAGGCGACGGTCGCCAAGATCGTCCGCCTCGAGCAGCAGAACCGCTTCAAGCGCCGGCTGATGCTCATCGCCCGCCTCTCCGGCAGCGCCATCAACCTCGATCAGGAGATCCCGCGGGACTAGCCCGGCGGTAGCGGTCTGATCATGGCGGGGAAGCTCCGCGTCGTCGCGACGCCGATCGGCAATCTGGACGACCTCTCGCCGCGGGCGCGCGCGGCGCTCACCGAGGCGGACCTCGTCGCCTGCGAGGACACCCGCCGCACCGGCCTCCTCCTCCACGGGCTCGGCATCTCGCGGCCGATGGTCTCCGTCCACGAGCACAACGAGCGGCAGCGGCTGCCGCGCCTGCTGGGCGACCTCGAGGCAGGATCGACCATCGCCCTGGTCTCCGACGCCGGCACGCCGCTCCTCTCCGACCCCGGCTTCCTCCTCGTCCGCGAGGCGGCGGCACGTGGCATCGCGATCGAGCCGGTGCCCGGCCCCTCGGCGCTCCTCGCCGCCCTCGTCGCCTCCGGCCTCCCCGCCTGCCCGTTCACCTTCGCCGGCTTCCCGCCGCCGCGCGCCGGCAAGCGCCGCACCTTCTACCGCCGCCTCGCCGGCCTCGGCCACACCGTCGTCGTCTACGAGTCCCCCCACCGCATCCTGGCGAGCCTCGCCGACGCGGCGGCGGAGATGGGCGACCGGCCGGCGGCCGCCGGCCGCGAGCTCACCAAGCTGCACGAGGAGATCCTCCGCGGCCGGCTCTCGGCGATCCAGGCCGAGCTCGCCGGCCGCCCGGCGCTCAAGGGCGAGCTGACGGTGGTGATCGGCGCCGCGGTCGACGCCTAGCTTCCGGTCACCGGAGAACGCGGCGCCGCCGCCTCCGTATACCTGGGAAGAAGGCGGGAGAAGCGCCGCGAGGGTGGCGGGAACTCCACCGCGGTCCGTGCGTTATGGTGGCTGGAGACGCGCGGTGATCCAGCCCATATCCATGTCCTATCGAGATGAACAGGAGTCGCCGAGCGACGCCGAGCTGATGGCACGGCTGCGCGCGACGGGCGACCGCGACGCCTTCGCCGACATCGTCGACCGCCACAAGGATGCCGTCGTCTCCTACCTCACCCGGCTGACCAACAGCCGGGAGCGCGCCGAGGATCTCGGCCAGGAGACCTTCATCCGCCTCTACCGCTCGGCCTCGGGCTATCTCGAGCAGGGGCTGCTTCGCGCCTACCTCTACCGCATCGCGACCAACCTGGCGCGCTCGGAGGAGCGCCGCGAGCGGCGGCTGCGCCTGCTCTCGCCGTTCCTGCGCAGCAGCCCGCAGGTCGAGGCGACGGGGCCGAAGCGGCTGCTCCGCGAGGAGATTCAGCGCGAGGTGACGGCGGCGGTGGCGGCGCTGCCGCTCGCCTACCGGGTGCCGCTGGTGCTCCACGAGCTGGAAGATTGGGCTTACGCCGACATCGCCCGCGCCCTCGCGCTCTCCGAGGGGACGGTCAAGTCGCGCATTCACCGCGGGCGGGAACGCCTGCGCCGGGGGCTCGCCCCCTATTGGTACGGAGGGATCTCATGGAAGACGAGCGAGTAGATCGCCTGCTCAAGACGCTCCGCGACGCACCGCCGGCGACGGCGAGCGCGGGCTTCACCGAGCGGGTTCTCGCCCGCCTGGACGCCCCTCGCGGGGCTTCCGCAAACTGGCTGCCGCGGCTCACTCTCCCCGCGGCTGCGCTGGCGGCGACTGTCGTGGTCGCCGCCAGCCTCTTGTTCTCGCACGGGGAGCTGCCCGGCCGTCCGCCGGCGCCGCGCCCGGCGCTCGCCGCCGCACTGTCGCCGGCAGCCTCGCCCGAGAGCATTCCGACCCTGCAGGGCACCCAGGTCGTCCCGGCGGCGAGCCGCATCTCGGCGCGAGACCTCCGTGACGTCCGTGGCCTTCGCGCGCGGCGCCTGCTGGCGCAGATCCAGAGCGAGCAGGCGCGGCTGGCGAGCGACCTCCACCGCCTGCGGCGCTCCGGCGACCAGCCGGTCGTCTACGTCGGCGGCGACGAGCAGGTCGACCTCATCGTCGATCTCGACCGCGTGCGCGACCTGCCGACGCGGCGGGGCCGCAACCGGGCGCCTGTCGCGGCCGATCCCGCGGCGAGCCTCGACGCGGTCGCCAACCAGACCTTCTGATCTCCATGGCCATCTCGCATCGATCCCTAGGAGGAAGGCACATGCAGCGACATCCAAGCCGTGAGACGGCGCTCTGTTGGATCGCCGGGCTGGGGCTCCTCGTCGGCGCCGCGGCGTCGGGCCAGAGCACCCCCCCCGCCCTCTCCGCTCCTCAGCCGGGCAGCGCCGCGGCGACTGGCTCCGGCTCCAACACCGCGGCCGCCGGCTCGAACACCGCCAGCGCCGCCGCAGGCCAGGCCGCCGCCGCCGACAAGGCGCCGGCCAAGGTCATCCGCACCCAGAAGGTGGTGGTGATGGACGACGGCGCCGCCGAGCGCCCCGGCGACCGCCAGCTCGAGTACCGCGTCGTCACCAAGTCGGTGGCGCGCGGCTATCTCGGCATCGGCCTGACCGACCTCACGCCCGAGCTGCGCAGCCACTTCGGCGTGCCGCAGGACGCCGGGGTAATGGTCTCCAAGGTGGATGCCGGCAGCCCGGCCGAGAAGGCCGGTCTCAAAGTCGGCGACATCCTCACCGGCTTCGACGGCAAGCCGGTCGCCACCAGCTTCGATATTCGCCAGCGCATCCGCGCCGGCGAGGACGGCGCCGCGGCGCCGCTCGAGGTCTGGCGGAGCGGCAAGGTGCAGACGCTGACCGCCAACCTCGAGAAGCGCGACCGCCCGGAGATCGACCTCGCGCCGCTCTTCCTGCGCAAGAAAGATGGCAGCTCGATGATCCTGAGCCTCGACGGCGAGGAGCTCCCCGACAAGCTCGCCTACCCGATCACCGCGCCGAGCGTCCCCGGCCATCCCCGCGTGCAGACCTTGACCAGCCGCGAGGCGGAGCTAGAAAAGCGCCTCAAGCAGCTCGAGACCCGCATCCACGACCTCGAGCGGCAGCTCGGCGCCGCCGCGGTCCCGGCCGCTCCCGCCGCCCCGACGCCGAAGCACTGACGCAAGCGTCCTCGCGCTCCGCCTGACGCCGCGTACTTCGAGCCCCTCTGCGGAGGGGCTCTTTTCGTTGTCGCGGCCTGCCGGGGTGAATCGGCAAGAATTCGTCGCCACGACGCCCGGGCCGCGATGCTCGGGCACGGTGGCGGTAAGCTTGCTGCACGCTCAAGAGCGGGGCCCGGAGGGGAAAATGTCGAGCGGCGAACCTTCAATATTCGAAGCGGAGAACGAGCGACTCTGGCTCGCCGAAGCGGAGCGCCGGCAGCGGGAGATTCAGAGCGGGCAGGTCGAGCCGCTGCAGGGAGAGGAGGTTCTCCAACGGGTCGTCGACGAGCTCTCGTGACGAGCTACTCCTCCCCCTGGCGGAGTTCGAGCGCAAAGTTCTGATGAGGCACGCGGCACCGGTTTAGCCGGTGTTTGCGCCTCACTTGTCCCACGGAGTACATTGCCCTTCATGAGCGCCTCCGTTTTCTCCCGCGATCCCGAGGTCATGGGCGGAGCCGCCCTGTTCTCCGGTACCAGGGTGCCCGTGCAGACGCTCCTGGATTATCTGGAGGCTGGGGATTCGATCGACGAATTTCTGGCGGGATTCCCTTCCGTCCAGCGAGAGCAGGTGATCGCGTTCCTCGCAGCGGCGAACGCTCGGTTCGTGGAAGCGTCCTCGTGACCTAGTACGCCAGGAGCGCGCGCGCCGCTTCGACGACCTGGGTCTTGTTGGGGAGGAGCTGCTGCTCGAGGACGCGGGCGTAGGGGACGGGGAGGTCGGGGTAGGTGACGCGGCGGATGGGGGCGTCGAGGTAGGGGAAGGCGGCGTCGGCGAGGCGGGCGGCGACCTCGGCTCCGAAGCCCAGGGTGAGCGGCGCCTCGTGGACGACGAGCGCTCGCGCCGTCTTCTTGACCGAGGCGAGCACCGTCTCCTCGTCGTAGGGGACGAGGGTGCGCAGATCGATCACCTCGGCCTCGATCCCCTCGCGCGCCAGCTCGTCGGCGGCCTCGAGGCAGGTCCAGGTGGTGGCCCCGTAGGCGACCATGGTGAGGTCGCGGCCGCGGCGCACCACCCGCGCCTCGCCGAGGACGCCCACCACGTCGCCCTCGGGCAGCACCTCTTTGATCCGCCGGTAGAGGAACTTGTGCTCGAAGAAGAGCACCGGGTTGAGGTCGCGGATGGCGGCTTTGAGCAGGGCCTTGGCGTCCGCGGCGGTCGCCGGGCAGACCACTTTCAGGCCCGCCGTCTGCGCGAACCAGCCCTCGTCGTTCTGCGAGTGGAACGGCCCGGCGCCGACGCCGCCGCCGGAGGGGAGGCGGACGACGATCGGGCAGGGCACCTGCCAGCGGTAGTAGAGCTTCGCCGCCACGTTGACCAGCTGGTTGAAGCCGCAGGAGATGAAGTCGGCGAACTGCATCTCGACGATGGTCGGGTGGCCGAGGACGGCGGCGCCGATGGCGATGCCGATGGTGCCGCTCTCGGCGATCGGGGTGTCGAGGACGCGCTCCGGATAGCGCGCGTGGAGGCCGCGGGTGGTGCGGAAGGCGCCCTCGAAGGCGGCGATGTCCTGGCCCATCAGCACCAGGCGGGGATCGCGCGCCAGCTCCTCGGCGAGGCCCTGATTGATAGCGTCGACGTAGGTGGTCTCCTTGCCGGCGCCCGCGGCCGGCGCGCTCGCCGGCTCCCGCTTTTCCTCCCGCTCTGGCTCCCGCTCTGTCTCCCGCTCTGTCTCCGACACCGCGCCGAGCGCGAAGACCGGCCGCCGGGCGGTCGCCGGGTCGGGGCCCGGCGCCTCCAGGGCGCGGCCGATCGAGAGCTCGACGAGCTCGCCGATGCGCGCCTCGAGCCGCTCCCGGACGCCGCCGTCGATGACGCTCTCCTCCTCGAGCCGGCTGGCATACATGGGCACAGGGTCCTCGGCGCGGTAGCGCTCGAGGTCCTCGGCGGGGACCACCTTGAGCGAGTCGTCGCCCTCGCTGTGGCCGCGCATCCTGCCGAGCATCGCCTCGATGAGCGTCGGCCCCTCGCCGCCGCGGGCGCGCGCCGCGGCACGCGCGAGAGCGGCGGCCATGGCGTCGGGATCGTTGCCGTCGACCGTCTCGGCGGCGATGCCGTAGCCGATGCCGCGGTCGGAGAGCCGCGCCGCGGCGTACTGCAGGTGGGCCGGCGTCGAGAAAGCGTAGCGGTTGTTCTCGATCACCAGGATGAGCGGCAGCTTCCAGACGGCGGCGATGTTCAGCCCCTCGTGGAAGTCGCCCGTCGAGGTGCCCCCCTCGCCGATGAAGTTGATGGCGAGCCGGCCGCTGCCGGCGAGCTGGTGGGCGAAGGCGCAGCCGGCGGCGACCGGGATCATGGCGCCGAGATGGCTGATCATGCCGAGGTGCAAGATGCCGTGCTCGGGGGCGAGGTAGCCGTAGTGGAACGAGCGCTCGACGCCCTGCGAGAAGCCCGGCCCCTTGCCGAGCAGCTGGCAGGCGAGGCGGACGAGGATCTCGGTGGGATCGGGTCGCCGGCCGTCGGGCTCGCCGAAGCCGAGGCCCGGGAAGGCGCGCGCCGGATCGAGATAGACGGCGAGGATGGCGCCGAGATCGCGGTGGAGGGTGCAGAGCGCGTCGCCCGGCTCGAGCAGCAGGCCGGCGGGGACGGTGGTCGCCTCGTTGCCCACCTCGCTGTACCACTTGGAGACGCGGCCGGTGAGCAGCAGCGCCTCGAACCGCGAGTCGAAGTCGCGGGCGAGCTTCATGAAGGCGTAGCGCCGCAGGCGGTCGCGCGCGGTGTCCGGCGCCGGCGAAGCGGGTGGAGCGAGCGAGGCGGAGAGGTCGCCGGCGGGCTCCGGCGGTGGGAGCGAGGCGGGAGCTGAGCTCATAGGCGGCGAGTCTACCGTAGCGGCCTGCCGCGCCCGCTCGAGCGGGAGACCTGGCAGCGGTTCAGCTTGTCCCGCGGACGGCCGCCGGGAAGGGGGTGTGGGCGGGCGGTCCTGGAGACCTACTTCTTGAGCGCCTTCACCTGCCGCTCGAGCCGCCGGCGCTGGCGGTTCTCGGGATCGAGCTGCAGGAGCACCTTGAGCGCCAGCTCCGCCTTTGCCGCCTCGCCCTTCTCGAGGAAGCCCTCGACTTGCCGCACCCCCTGCTCGATCGACTGCTGGCGCTGGTGCTGGCTCTCGAGGCGCGCCACCTCGGCGTACATCTCGCCGGCGCGCGGATGGTCGGGCAGCGCGCGCTCCAGCTCGCCCGCCACCTCGCGGGCGCCGAACCAGTCCTGGTGCTCGCGGACGATGCGGTAGCGGCGCTCGAACTCGGCGATGCGGGCGGTCGCCTGGGTGGAGGAGCGGATGTCGTCGAGGCGGCTGCGGTAGGAGTCGAGAGTCACCCGCGCCACCTCGAGATGTGCCAGTGCCGCGAGCTCGCGGTCGGCCTCCGCGACGCGGCGCGCCGCGAGATGCTCCTCGAGGCGCCGGCGGTGCCCGTCGAGCACCGCGCCGCGCTGCTCCTCGCGCTCGGCGGCGGCGATCTCGGCGCGCAGCGCCTCGCCCTTCTTGGCGTCGGCCTTCGCCACCGCCTCGAGCTCGCGCCGCGCGGTGCGCAGATCGCGCTCGGCGAGCGCCTTGCGCGCCGTGGCGAGAGCGCGGTCGGCCCGCTTCTCCCCCTCCGTCTCGCGGCCGAGATCGGCGATGGCGGCCTCGTACTGGGAGCGCATCGGATGGGCGGGATCGAGGTCGAGGAGGGTCTCCAGAGCCAGCCGCGCCAGCGGCAGCTGCCGCCGCTTCAGGTAGCCGGCGAGCACCGTCGCGGTCTCGTCGGCGCGCTGGGCGCGCTCTTCCGCGGCGGCGACCTCGGCGAGCTTGCGTTTGAGCCCGTCGAGGCCCTGGGCGCGCGGGTTCGCGGTCTCCAACTGGTGGGCGAGCTCGCGCGCCTCGGCGACCCGGCCGGCGGCGAGCGCCGCCTCGGCGCGCGAGAGCACCTGCGAGCCCTCCTGGGCGCGCTTGCCGGCGCGGTCGATCTGGGCGAGGAGCTCCAGCCGCTCTTCGCGCGACAGCTCGCTCGAGCTGCGCTGGCGGTGCACGGCCGGCGGGGTGGACGGCGCCGGCGGCGGCGGGGAAGCCGGAGCCGGAGCCGCCGGCCTGCCGTCCGCCGGCGTTGCGACGACGATCGGGACCTCCCGCGTGTCGACGGCGGAGAGGCTCTTGCCCACCGCCTCCAGGGCGTCGATGAAGGTGAGCGCGTCGGGGTAGCGGCGCTCGCGATCGCGCTCGAGCGCCCGCCGCACGACGCGGTCGAGCGCCACCGGGATCTCGATCTTGGCGTTGCGGCCGACGAGCGGGAGCGGATCTTCCGACAGGCGCTTGAAGATGAAGCCGTGCTGGGTCTCGGAGTCGAACGGCGGCAGGCCGACGAGCATCTCGTAGAGCACCAGGCCGAAGGAGTAGAGGTCGCTCCGGCGGTCGAGGGTCTCGCCGGAGACCGTCCCCGCCTGCTCGGGCGAGCAGTACTGGAGCTTGCCCATGAACATGCCGACCTTGGTGATCTCGAGGTTGGCGCCGGAGCCGGTCGCCAGCTCGAGGTTCTTGGCCAGCCCGAGGTCGATGATCTTGATCCGCGTCTGGCCGCGCCGATCGGTGGTGATCATCAGGTTGTCGGGCGACACGTCGCGGTGGATGACGCCGGTCGAGTGGATGGCCTCGAGACCGCGCAGCACTTGGATGCCGAGCTGGATCGAGAGGTCCACCGCGAACGGGCCGTGCTGGCGGACGATCTCGCCGACGTCGTGCCCCTCGATGTGCTCCCACACCATATAGAAGCTGCCGTCGGGCAGGCGCGAGAAGTCGTAGAGGATGGCGACGTTGGGATGCTTGATCTGGGTGGCGAGGCGCGCCTCGCGGAGGAAGCGGGCTTGCGCCGAGGGGTCGGCGGCGAGATCCTGGCGGAGGATCTTGATGACCCGCAGCTCCTGCAGGTGGAGATGGCGGGCGAGGTGGACCTCGCCCATGCCGCCGCTGCCCAGGCGGCGGACGATCTCGTACTTGCCGTCGAGGATTTCCCCGACCTCGTGGGAGCTCAGATCGACGCCTCCGAATTCACCGGAGTTCCATTCTAGCCCGAGGAGCACACCGTCACAGGCGCCGCCGGAGGCGGCGCGTTACCGGCAATGCGGGAGAGAGCTCGCGGGGATCTGGCTGAAGACGGCGCGGGCGGGAGCCGAGGGGCTTCCCGCCCGCCGCGGGGAGGGTCAGCCGACCTTGGCGCCGCAGCCGGAGCAGAAGTGCGAGCCGGCCGAGAGCTTGGTGCCGCACTGGCTGCAGAAGGCCGCGCCGGCCGGGCTGGCACCTCCAGCGCCGGCGTCGCTGGCTGCAGGAGCAGCCGCAGCCGGAGCGGCAGCCGGCGCCGCCGGCGGCGCCGGCGCCGGACCCGCATCGCGCATCATGCCGGGCAGCATCATGCCGATGCCGGCGCCGACGCCGACGCCGAGGCCGGCGTTGAGCACGCCGGCGTTGCCGCCCTGCTGCGCGGCGTCGCCGACGGCGCGGGCGGTCTTGAACTTCAGGTAGGCGTTCATGTCGCCGATCGCCGCCATGCCGGTGCGCTCGTCGATCATCGCCTGCACCTCGTCCGGCGGCGTGATGGCGCCGAGGAAGAGGTCGGCGAGCTCGATGCCGTACTTGGCGAAGTCGTCGTGGACCCGCGACTTCAGGCCCATGGCGAGCTCGTCGTAGACCTTCGGCAGGTCGAAGATCGTCTGCAGGTTCTCGCCCAGCAGGTCGGTCAGGCGGGCGACGATGATGTCGCGGAAGTAGTTGGCGACGGCGTCGGACGTGTAGTTGTTCATCGTGCCGACGACGGTGTTGACGAAGAGCTGGGCGTTGACGACGCGCACGGCGAACTTGCCGAAGGCGCGCAGGCGCACCATGGCGAGCTCGCGATCGCGGTAGATGACCGGCTCCTTGGTGCCCCACTTCAAGTCGACGAAGGTCTTGGTGGCGACGAAGATCACCGCCGCCTGGAACGGCGAGGTGCCGCCGAAGGGGATGCCGAAGAGGCCGGCGATGAGCGGCACGTTCTGCGTCGCCAGGGTGTGCCGGCCGGGGCCGAAGGTGTCGAGCGCCTTGCCGTCGCGCAGGAAGACCGCCTGCTGGCTCTCCTCGACGATGAGCTGGCTGCCGAGGCGGATCGCCGCGGTGCCGTCGGAAGGCCAGCGCGAGACCATCGTCTGGCCGGAGGGGTCGTGATATTGGATGACGTCCATTCTTCTTCTCCTATAGGAAGGCCGGATCGCGGGCGCTGGTGCGGCGAAACTAGGCGCTCTTGGCGGCCTGTGCGACGCTGCCCATGACCTGGTCGCGTGTGCGCCATTTGTCGGCGAGCGCGGCAACCTTCGCCTGGCAGGCGTCGAGCGCGGCGGCGGGATCGGTGGCGCCGGGCGCCGGCACCGTCGCGATGGCGCTCTCGAGGTCGCTCAGGTCCTGCAGCAGGCCGAGGTCGAACTCGTAGAGCCGGGCGAGCTCGGCATCGCCGATCTTCACCGGGTCGAAGAGGCCGCTCGCCCCGTAGTCGCTGAAACGGATGGCCTGCGACAGGCCGTCCAGCTGGCGGTCGAGCCGATCGAATCCCTGCAGCGAGCCGATGCGGCCGGCGTCGGTGTAGGCGCGGGCGCGGTCGCGCAGCGCCCCCTTCAACCGCCCGACCTCGGCGGACAGGTGCTCCCTCTCCAGCTTGTCGACGTCGCGGCGCAGCTCGCGATCCTGGAAGCCGCTGAAGCCGGGGATCTTCGCCGTGATGCGCTCGAGCAGGTTGCGCTGCGATTTCGCCTCTTCGTAGCCGTCGATCATCGCTCGTCTCCTCTGCTGCGGTACGAGGCAGATCGTAGCAGAGGAGGGGAAGGGGGCCGCTTTCCCGCCCGCCATGCTTTCGGCTATCCTTCCGCCCCAGCAGCTCGTTGATCAGATTCCAGGCCGGGGCCCGCTCCGTCGAGAGGGCGCCGCCGGACCGAACGCCGCGGAGGCCGCGGCGGCGGTTCCCGCCGGGCCTGACAAGGAACCTCGTGGCGCGTCGACCCCTCCCCCCTCCTCAGGTCCTCTCCGGTGCGCTGCCCAGGCTCCTGGCGATCGGCCTGATGGCGGCGGCGGTCGCCTGCCTCGCCGGCGGTTTCTCCGGCTGCAATGGCGCCCGCCAGGCGGTTTCGGATGGCGCCGGCTCGGCGCCTGGCGGCGGCCCCTGGAACCTCGTCCTCGTCACCCTGGACACCGTGCGCGCCGACCACGTCGGCTGCTACGGCGCCGCCGCCGCCGAGACCCCGTCGCTCGACCGCCTGGCGCGCGAAGGAGTGCGCTTCGCCTGGGCGTCGTCGGCGGTGCCGCTCACCCTCCCCTCGCATTCGACGATCCTCTCCGGCCTGCTGCCGCCCCACCACGGCGTGCGCAACAACGGCGCCGGCCGCTTCCCGGAGGGCATGCCGACCCTGGCGACCGATCTCGCCGCCGCCGGCTACCGGACCGCCGCCTTCGTCGGCGCCTTCGTCCTCGACCACCGCTTCGGCCTCGCCCGCGGCTTCGCGACCTACGACGACGCGATGGAGCGCGACGCCTCGGGCGGCGTGCCCGACGACGCCGAGCGGCGCGGCGACGCGGTGGTCGACCGCGCCCTCGCCTGGCTGGGAGCGCTGCCGCCGGCGGGCTCCGCAGCCGGCGCCGTCGCGGCGCGCCCCTTCTTCCTCTGGGTCCACCTCTACGACGCCCACGCGCCGTACGATCCGCCGCCGCCCTTCCGCGAGCGCCACGCCGGCCATCCCTACGACGGCGAGATCGCCTTCGCCGACGCCCAGCTCGGCCGCCTGCTGGCGGCGCTCGACTCGATGGGCCTCGCCTCGCGCACCATCGTCGCCGCCACCGCCGATCACGGCGAGGCGCTGGGCGATCACGGCGAGCTCACCCACGGCCTGCTGCTCTACGAGCCGACGCTGCGCGTGCCGCTCATCGTGCGCGCACCGGGCCTCCTGGCGCCGCGCGCGGTGGCGAGCCCGGTGTCGCTCGCCGACGTCGCGCCGACTCTCGCCGGCCTCGCCGGCCATCCGCTCGCCGCCGCCGGGCTCGACGGCCGCGACCTCTCGGCGGCGCTCGCCGGCGGCGGCGAGCTCCCCGCCGCCGATCTCTACGCCGAGACCCGCTACCCGACCCTCTTCGGCTGGAGCCCGCTCGCGGCGCTCGTCCATCGCGGCCGGAAGTACATCCAGGCGCCGCGCCCGGAGCTCTACGACCTGGCGCGCGATCCGCGCGAGACGGCCGACCTCGCGGTGCGCGATCCGGCGGAAGGCCACGGCTTCGCGGCGCGCCTGGCGGCGCTCGAGGCGGGAGCGCGGACGGCGCCGCCGGCGGCCCTGGGCGGCGAGGAGAAGGCGCGGCTGGAGAGCCTGGGCTATGCGGCGCCGGCGGCCGCGCCAGCAGGTGCTGGGACGGCCATCGGTGGTGCCGCGGGCGCCGACCCCAAGGACCGGCTGGCGCTCTTCCGCCGCTACGGCGACGCGCTGCAGCTCCTGCGCGCCGGCGGCGACGAGCGGCGGGCGCTCTCGGCGCTCGCCGGCGTCGTCGCGGCGGACCCCGACAACCCGGTCTTCCGCGGCCGGCTGGCCAAGGTCTACCGCGAGCGCGGCGACCTGACGCGCGCCGTGCCGCTCTACCGCGCTGCTGCTGCCGCTGCGCCGCGCGACCCCGAGGCCTGGTACAACCTCGGCGTCAGCGAGCAGGAGCTGGGCGATGCCGCGGCGGCGCGGCAGGATCTCGCGCAGGCGGTGGCGCTCGACCCGGCGCGGCCGGAGCCGCACAACGCCCTCGGCCTCGCCGCCCTCGCCGCCGGCGACGCGGCGGCGGCGCGCGGCGAGATCGAGCGCGCCATCGCGCTCGACCCCGGCAACGCCCGCGCGCTCAACAACCTCGGCAACATCTGCCGCGCCGAGCGCCGCTACGACGCGGCCGCCGACGCCTACCGGCGGGCGGCCGCCGCGGCGCCGCGCTTCGCCGATCCGTGGAACGGCCTGGGCACGCTCGAGGTGGAGCGCGACCGGCCGGCCGCCGCCATCCCCCTCTTCGACCGCGCCCTGGCTCTCGCGCCGGGCTACCACGAGGTGCTGCTCAACCGCGCCATCGCCTTCGAGCAGGCGGGGGACCGGCGGAGCGCCGGCGACTCCTACCGCGCGTTCCTCGCCGCCGCCGCTCACGAGCCCCAGCTCGCTCCCCAACGCCGGGCGGCAGCGCAGCTGCTCGCCCGCCTTTCCAACCGGCCGCCGGGCCAGGCACCGGAAGACAGGAGGTGATCGCCGTCCTCCCGTTTCGGCATTGCGTGGCAAGCCCGGCGTACGAACCCTTTTGCGGTGTTCCCTAGAGTCTTTTGACAGAGGAGATCGATCGATGAGCATCCTGCGAAAACCCGCTTCACGATGGGCCGCGACCCTCACCCTGGCCATCCTCTCCTGGCTCGCTGTGCTGCCCCGCACGGCGACCGCGCAATCCTCCGGCGGCGGCCTCACCGGCCGCGTGCTGGACGACAAGAAGTCGCCGCTCCCCGGCGTCACCGTCAGCGTGACGCAGAAGGACACCGGTCTCAACCGGGTGACGACGACCATCACCGACGGCACCTTCCACATCGGCACGCTGCCGGTCGGCCTCTACAACGTCGCGGTCGAGCTGGCGGGCTTCGCCACCGTCAACGTGACGGACGTCAAGGTCACCGTCGCCACCGACCGCGCCATCGAGGTCACCATGACGCAGTCGAAGGTCTCGGAGTCGATCACCGTCGTCGACGAGGCGCCGCTGATCCAGAACTCGCCGGCGATCGGCACTGTCGTCGATCAGAAGGAGCTCGAGAACCTGCCGCTCAACGGCCGCCAGTTCGCGAATCTCGCGACGCTCGCGCCGGGCACCCAGCTGTCGGTCAACAGCGACCCGACGAAGCCGGGCCAGCAGACCATCGCCTTGAACGGCGGCAGCGGCCGCAACGTCAACTTCCTGATCGACGGCGGCGACAACACCGACGACACCATCGGCGGCGCGCTGCAGAACTTCAATCTCGAGGCGGTGCAGGAGTTCAAAATCCAGACCCAGCAGTACAAGGCCGAGTATGGCCGTACGACCGGTGGCGTGCTC
This sequence comes from uncultured Acidobacteriota bacterium, assembly GCA_963755825.1. Classification (GTDB taxonomy): domain Bacteria; phylum Acidobacteriota; class Thermoanaerobaculia; order Multivoradales; family UBA5704; genus DATBQN01. The sequence goes on from CAVWLA010000003.1 coordinate 2,553,963, forward strand.
TCCGTCGTCACCAAGAGCGGCACCAACACGATCGCCGGCAGCGCCTACGGCTTCTTCCGCGACAAGAGCCTGAACAGTGAGACGGTGGCCGAGGATCAGGCGGGAACCGGCAAGGAGCCGTATCGCCGCGAGCAGTACGGCGCCTCGCTGGGCGGTCCGATCGTGCAGGACAAGCTGCACTTCTTCGGCACCTGGGAGAAGACCGACCGCAACACCTCCTACATCGTCAACACCCTGAAGGCGGTGCCGCAGGACGACGGCCTGGCGGTGCCGATTCCTTTCACCGATGAGCTAGGCACCGCGAAGCTGTCCTACGACATCTCGGCCAAGCAGTACCTCCAGGTCCGCTACGGCTACCAGAACAACTCCGACAAGTACGGCGACTCCCCCCTGACCACGCCGAGCGGGCTCGGCACGGTGACCAACAAATACAAGTCGCTGCTCGTCGGCCATACCTGGCAGGTCGGCTCCGACGCGCTCAACGAGGCCCTGTTCCAGTACACCAAGTTCAACAACTCGATCACCGCCGACTCGAACGATCCGACCCTCTTCTTCCCCTCCGGCGCGACCTCGGGACAGAACCAGAACACGCCGCAGACGACGCAGCAGACGAAGTACCAGTACAAGGACGACTTCAGCTGGTCGCAGACGATCGGCGGCCACCGGCACGATTTCAAGGCGGGCCTGAACTACATCAACGAGCCGGTTCTGCAGGGCGACTTCACGGTCGGCACCACCGGCCAGTACACGCTGGCAACAAACAACATCAACGGGCCGGTCTCCGGCATCACGATCTTCGGCGGCTTCTCCGGCCAGAAGACGCCGATCAAGCAGTACAACGGCTACGTCCAGGACGACTGGTACGCGAGCGATCGGCTGACCGTCAACCTCGGCCTGCGCTACGACCTGTGGACGGGCTACGACCTCGACCAGCGCTCGAACCCGATCTGGCAGGCGCTCTCCACGCAGACGACCTACAACGAGTCCTACCTGCGCGACTTCCAGGGCGGCAAGGGCGGCGTGCTCAAGAACGACAAGAACAACTACGGGCCGCGGGTCGGCGCCTCCTATGACCTGACCGGCGACGGCAAGCACATCCTGCGCGGCGGCTGGGGGATCTACTACGACTTCCCCTACACCAACGCCACCATCCTCTTCCCCGCCTCGGCGGTGCAATCAACGTACGGCGTCGTCTATTCGGCCTCGCCGCCGCTGGGAGGAACCGGCATCCTCAACCCGGACGGCTCGCTCTATCACGTCGGTGAGCCGCTGCCTCCCAACCAGCTCAAGGGCAGCGGCGTCTTCGCGCCCAACGAGATCGCCTCGCCGACGTTGGCGACGCCGGAGTCGACGCAGACCTCGCTCGGCTACTCATGGGAGGTCAACAACTCGCTCGGCTTCAACTTCGAGGCGGTCGACGTCCACTACCGCGACTTGCCCTACCGGGTGAAGATCAACGCCAAGCTCGACGCCGAGGGCAATCCGATGGCGGACCCGCGGTTCCCGCAGTTCAACAACGGTTTCCGGCTCTGGCTGGGCAACGGACAGGCGAAGTACGACGGCGCCAACATCGGCTTCCACGTGCGCACGCGGCTCTTCCAGCTGCAAGGCTTCTACACCTACTCCTCGACGAACGGCAACGTCCTCGCCGGCGCCGACGAGTTCCGCATCAGCGACGCCGGCCACCAGCCCGACTACAGTGGCGGCGGCAAGAAGGACGCCTCGGTCGATCCGCTCAACCCGCTGTGCAGCGCCTGTTTCGGCCCCCTCAACACCGACGCTCGCCACAAGCTGACCTTCGCCGGAACCTACACGGCGCCGCTCGGCTTCAACATCTCGGGCATCTTCCGCTACCGCTCGGCGGAGCCCTATACCGTCTTCCTCGGCTCGGACGCCAACGGCGACGGCTTCACCACCGACCTGGCGAACGGCGTCAGCCACGTCAACTCCGCGCGCGGCTACTCCTTCTCGCAGTTCGACCTGCGCATCGGCAAGCAGTTCAGCTTCGGCGCGGCGCGCAGCGTCGAGCTGGTCGCCGAGGTCTTCAACCTGTTCAACGCCAAGAACCCCACCGGTGTCGAGAACGCCTACTCCGGCACCGGCGTTCTCCTCGGCAAGACGGCCACCGCCTTCGCCGGCAGCAGCCCGCTGCAGCCGGAGCAGCGGCTGGCGCAGCTCGGGCTGAAGATCAGCTTCTAGCCCGCCTTTAGCCCTCCTTCCCAGCGGGCAGGGGACGCCTCGGCTCCCCTGCCCGGTTTTCTCCTTCGCTCCCTCCCGCTCTCTCCCGCTCCTTCCCAGAGCCCTGGCGGTGCCGGCCCGCGGCGCGCCGCTCGCGGCCGCTCCGCGCGGGTGCCGTTTTTCATCCCGCGGGCGCCCTTCCGGCAGTTTTGCGCACCCTCTAATTGCAGAAAGTCTTATCAACCGATCGGAGGGAGGTCCCATGTGGCTCTCACCAGGTAGGACGTGGAAAGCAGCGACGCTTGCCCTCGCCGTGGCCCTCGCCGCAGCGCTCGCCGGACCCCTCGCGGCGCAGACCGCGAGCGGCAGCGTAGCCGGCAAGGTCATCGACGAAAGGAAGGCCGCTCTCCCCGGCGTCACCGTCGAGGCGATGGCGAAGGCGACCGGCTTCAGCCGCACGACGGTGACCGGCGGCGACGGCGTCTTCCGCCTGAGCGGCCTGCCGGTCGGCACCTACACGGTGACCGCCGAGCTCAACGGTTATGCGACGGTGATCGTCGCGGCGGTCAACGTCTCGGTCGCCAGCGAGCGGAGCCTGGAGATCAGCATGACCCCGGCCAAGCTCGCCGAGACGATCACCGTCGTCGACGAGGCGCCGCTCGCCGCGACCACCCCGGCGATCGGCGCCACGGTGAGCCAGAAGGAGCTCGAGAACCTGCCGCTCAACGGACGGCAGTTCGCCAACCTGGCGACTCTCGCGCCGGGCACCACGCTCTCGGTCAACAGCGACCCCACCAAGCCGGGCCAGCAGGTGGTGGCGTTGAACGGCGGCATCGGCCGGAACGTCAACTACGTCGTCGACGGCGGCGACAACACCGACGACACCATCGGCGGCGCGCTGCAGAACTACAGCCTCGAGTCGGTGCAGGAGTTCAAGATCCAGACCCAGCAGTACAAGGCCGAGTACGGCCGCACCACCGGCGGCGTGCTCTCGGTGGTGACCAAGAGCGGCACCAACCAGCTCGCCGGCAGCGCCTACGGCTTCTTCCGCGACAAGAGCCTGAACAGCGAGACGGCGACCGAGGAAGCGTCGGACAGCGGCAAGCAGCCCTACCGGCGCGAGCAGTACGGCGCCTCGCTCGGCGGCCCCATCGTCAAGGACAAGCTGCACTTCTTCGCCACCTGGGAGAAGACCGACCGCAACACCTCCTACACCGTCAACACCATCCTCGCGCCGGGCCTGCCGCCGGTGCTGCCGGCGGTCCAGGGCGACGCCGTCGGCACCCCCTTCACCGATGAGCTGGGCACCGCCAAGCTGACCTACGACATCTCCGCCAAGCAGTACCTCCAGGTGCGCTACGGCTACCAGAAGAACTCCGACGTCTACGGCGCCAACCCGCTCGCCGACCCCAGCTCGCTCGGCACCGTGCTCAACGACTACAAGTCGCTCCTCGTCGGCCACACCGCGCAGCTCGGCGACTCGGCGCTCAACGAGGCGGTCTTCCAGTACACGCGGTTCAAGAACACCATCACCGCCGACTCGACGCTCCCCAGCCTGCTCACCCCCTCCGGCGTCACCGTCGGCCAGAACGGCAACACGCCGCAGGAGACGCAGCAGACCAAGTACCAGTACAAGGACGACTTCAGCTGGTCGCAGACGATCGGCGGCCACCGCCACGACTTCAAGGCGGGGTTCAACTACGTCGACGAGCCGCAGCTCGCCGCCCAGTTCACCACCGGCACCAGCGGCATCTTCACCCTCACCCAGGACGACCTGCACTCGCCGGTCGCCGACATCACCTTCTTCGGCGGCTTCGCCGGCGAGAAGACGCCGATCAAGCAATACAGCGGCTACGTGCAGGACGACTGGTACGCCAGCGACCGGCTGACCGTCAACGTCGGCCTGCGCTACGACCTCTGGGACGGTTTCGGCCTCGACCAGCGCTCGAACGCCATCTGGCAGACCCTCTCCACGCAGACGCAGTACGACGAGCCCTACCTGCGCGACTTCCAGAACGGCGGCGGCGGCGTGCTGCGCAACGACCGCAAGGACTTCGCCCCGCGCCTCGGCTTCACCTGGGACGTCGACGGCAAGGGCAAGAAGCTGCTGCGCGGCGGCTGGGGGATCTACTACGACTTCCCCTACACCAACGCCACCATCCTCTTCCCCGCCTTCGCGGTGCAGTCGAGCTACGGGGTGGCGTACAACAACAGCAACCCGGCCGGCATCCGCAACCCGGACGGCACCTTCTTCCAGCCCGGCCAGACGCTGCCGCCCAACGAGATCACCGGCAACGGCGCCTTCCCGCCCAACGACATCGCCAGCCCGACGCTGTCGACGCCGCGCTCGACGCAGGCCTCGCTCGGCTACTCCTGGCAGGTCAACGACCACCTCGGCCTCAACTTCGAGGCGGTCTCGGTGCGCTACTCGCACCTCCCCTTCGCCTTCCGCGCCAACCCCTTCGTCGACGCCAACGGCAACGGAATCATCGACCCCGACGAGACCCGCCGCTTCCCGCAGTTCGGCAACTTCAGCATCTGGTACGGCCGCGGCCAGGACTCCTACGACGGCGTCAACCTGTCGTTCCACTCCCGCTTCGCCAATTTCGAGCTGCAGGGCTTCTACACGCTGTCGAGCGCCTACGGCAACGTGCTCGCCGGCGCCGACGAGTTCCGGCTGACCGACGGCAACCACCAGCCCGACCTCAGCGGCTCGGGGGTCGCCGGCGTCTCGGTCGATCCGCTCGATCCGCTCTGCCACGCCTGCTTCGGACCGCTCGACACCGACGCGCGCCATCGCGTCACCCTCGCCGCCACCTACCGCGCGCCGCTCGGCTTCGACCTCTCGGGGATCTTCCGCTACCGCTCGGCGCTGCCCTACACCGACTATGCCGGCGTCGATCTGAACGCCGACGGCTTCACCCTCGACCTGCCGCCCGGCGTCAAGCACGTCAACTCGCTGCGCGGCGCCTCCTTCTCGCAGCTCGACGTCCGCGCCGGCAAGGAGTTCGCCCTCGGCGCCGGCCGCTCGATCGAGCTGCTGGCCGAGGTCTTCAACCTCTTCAACGCCAAGAACCCCAGCGGCTACGTCGGCAACCGGACGGCCGCCAACTACATGCAGCCGACGACCTTCGCCGGCGATCCCCTGCAGGGCGAGCAGCGCCTGGCGCAGCTCGGCCTGCGCATCCGCTTCTAGCGGCCCCGCCTCAAGGGAGCGGCCGGCGCTGCCGGCCGCTCCCCGTCACGCTCTGGCATCGCGGCGCCTATCCCTGCTGGAATGGGCGGCACGATGGGCGACAGAGCGGGCGAGCCGGGCGCGCTGCAGGCGGAGCTCACCGCCCTCGCGCGCGGCGACCGCACGGCGTTCGATCCTCTCTTCCGGCGTCTCTGGCCGCTGCTGCGCGGTTTCGCTCGGCGCGGCCTCCCCGCCGCCGAGGCGGACGACGCCGCCCAGGAGGCGCTGCTGCGGGTCTTCTCGCGCGCCAGCGAGTTCGATTCCCGCCGCGACGCCCTCGCCTGGGTGCTGGGGATCGCCGCCTGGCAGATCCGCACCCACCAGGCCCGGGCGCGCCGCCGGCGGGAGGAAGCCGTCCTCCCCCTCCTCGAGACGGTGGACTCGGCTCCGTCGCCCGAGGACGCGGCGGCGGCGGCCGAGCAGGCGGCGGCCCTCGAGCGGGCGCTCGCCGCCCTCTCGCCGGTCGACGCCGCGACGCTCCTCGCCTACGCCCGCGGCGAGCGCCCGCCGCGCTCCGAGCTGGCCGGAGCCACTTTCCGCAAGCGGGTCGAGCGCGCTCTCGCCCGCCTGCGCCGCCGCTGGAGGATCGACCATGGCAGCTTCTGACCTCGCCGCTGACCTCGCCACGGGGCCGCTCTACCTCGCCGCCCGCCGCGCCTACGAGCGCGGCCGCCGGCGGAGCGCCTTCGCCCGCGGCGCCGGCGCCGCGCTCCTCGCCATGCCCGCCTTCCTCGCTTGCGGCACCTCGGCGCCAGCCGCCGCCTGCCTCGCCGGTCTCGCCGTCGCCGTCGCCGTCGGCCGCCTGCGCGGCGGCGCCCTCGAAGAGGGGACGCGGACCGGCCTCGTCGCCGGCATCCTGCCCTGCTTCCTGCCGGTCGTCCTCCGCCTGCTCGATCCGGCCCTCTGCGACCTGCTCTTCTCCCGCGGACCATGGCTCTGCGCCGCGGTGGGCGTCGCGTCCGGCGTGATGGTCGGCCTCCGCGGCACCGCGACGGGCGGCCCCGGCGGCGGCGCCAGCGGTCCGGCCTACTGGTCGAGCGCCGTCGTCACGCTGGCGCTCGCCGCCAGCCTCGGCTGCATCCCGGCCGGCCTCGCCGGCTTCCTCGGCCTCGCCGCCGGCGCCGTCGCCGGCGCCGCCCCGCTGCTCGTCGCGCGCCGGGCCGCGGCCTGATCGCCGCCGCCGGCGGTCACGCCTGGCGCGCCGGGCGCCTATCCCGTCGACGATCGGCACACCGCCGATCGCCGACATCCCGGCGAGCTTCGCTGGCCGGCAAGGAGACAGCATGAAGAGATGGGCGATTCTCGGCGTCGCGGCCTTGGTGTTGGGTGGTATGGCTCTCTCGCGGGCCTTCGGCGCTGTCGGCGGCGGCGCGACAGGCGCGCCGGCGGCCGCGCCGGTCCCCGGCCTCGCCTGCGTGCGGTCGGCGTTCACCGCGGCGGAACGGACGCGGCACTTCGACGAGCTCGGTCCGGCGCTCCGCGCCGAGCGGCGGAGCGTGCGCGAGCTGCCGGACGGCTACGAATTCGAGCTGCCGGCCGACGCGGCGACGCTGGCGCTCGCCGCCGAGTGGGCGGCCGGCGAGCGGCGGTGCTGCCCGTTCTTCGACATCGAGCTGCGGCTGCCGAGCGGCGGCGGCCCCCTCTGGCTCCGCCTCACCGGCAAGGAGGGGGTCAAGCGGTTCATCCAGACCGAGGCCGCCGTCTGGATCACCGGGTAGGGCCGCGGCTGCCGATTCCGGCTCAGCGGGCTCGATCGGCCGCCAGATCCACGGCCAGGCGGTCGAAGCGCAGCCGGACGCCGCCGAAGGCGAAGATCCAGCGGCCGGGCGCGGGGCTGGCGAGATAGGGGCCGGCGAGGAGCGGATAGAGCTCCGGATGGAGCCTCTCCTCGCCGCCGTCACCCGCTCGATCCCGGCCGCCCGCCGCCGCCCAGTCGCCGGGCCGGTAGGCGAGCCGGCGGCCGTCGCCGGCGGTGAAGCGGAGGACGCCGCCGGCGTCGAGGGTGAGCGCCGTCCGCGCGGCGTGCCGTTTCCAGCGCGCGAAGCTCCCCGCCTCGGCGCGGCGGCCGACCTCCAGGGCGACATCGGCCGGCTGCCGCCAGGGCACCGCCGCCCAGGCGCGGCGGAAGGCGGGGTCGGCGTAGTAGGCCGGGAAGCGCCACGCCGCGCGCGCCACCTGCCAGCCGTCGCCCAAGCTGCCGTCGCCGATCGTCCGCAGCGCCACATAGGTGTCGCCGCAGCGCGCCACCAGGGCGCCGCCGGCGGGCTCGGGCCGCGACCAGCCGGCGGCAAGGTAGACGTGGCCGGTCGAGCGGCCGCCGGCGCCGAGGCGGGCGACGGCGAGGTCGCGGTCGCCCACCGCAAGGTCGTCCAGCGCGCGGCTCGTCCAGCGCTCGGCGCTCACCGCGCGGGTGCGGCTCCACAGGTAGAGCGGCGCGAAGGCCGCCGCCTCGGGGTAGAGCGTGGCGGCGATCTCCTGGCCGCCGGAGACCGCCAGGCGGAGATCGCCGACCGCTTGGGCGGTGCCGAGCACGTAGTCGGGGGTGGCGTAGGTGTAGAGCGCGGTGTCGAGCGCGCGGCGGCCGAGGAGGGTGATCCGCCGCCGCTCGCGGATCTCGTAGGGAGCCTGCTCGCGGCGGTGGACGAGGAGCGCGCGGATGGGCGGCGGGATGCGGTAGGCGCTCGCCGCGAGCCCGGGGGCGTCGACGAGCGGCAGCTCCTCCGGCCGGCCGAAGCCGCCGGCGAGCCAGGCCCAGGCCGGCCAGGCGGTGTTGGCCGCCCCCAGCGCCCATTGGACGTAGGTGCGGCTCTTGGCGCCGGCAGGGTAGCCCGCGACCTGGCTCTGCGCCCAGCGCGCGAAGACGAGGTCGAGCTGGCGGGCGGCGAGCGCCCGGACCTCCGGCTGGGGAGCGAGATCGGCGAGGTGGAGGAGGGCGACGATCGAGATCGCCATGTAGCCGGCGCTGTCCGCCTCATACCAGCCGTCGCGCTCGTGAGCGGCGAGGAAGGCGGCGGCGTAGGCGCCCCAGCCGCGCGCGGCCGGCGAGTCGGGCGTCCCCGCCGCGGCCTGGCCGACGAGGCTCCTGGCGATTCCGACCACGCGCTGGTTCTCGGTCTCGCGGAAGCGCCAGGGGTCGGCGATGTCGGACGGTCCGGGCGGCGGTGAAGGGGCGGCGGCGGCCGCCGCGCGCAGCTCGGGGCCGACCGCCGCCAGCGTCGCGGGAACCTGCAGCGCCAGCCGCTGCACGGTGAGCTGGGGGTGCAGGCAGCGGTTCTCCCCCCAGTGGCCACGGCAAGCGGCGAGCGCCGCCGCCGCCCAGTGCACGGCGTCGTCCGCGGTGGGCTCGCCGCGCGCCGCGAGGGCGGCGGCGACGAGCGCGCCCGCCGCCAGGCGGGCGGCGTCCGTCTCGCCGGCGCGGGAGTAACCCTGCATCTGCCGATAGGCGATCTCGAGGTCCAGCCGCTGCCGCTCGGCGAAGCCGTCCGCGGCGTCGGCGAGGGGAACGGCCACCTCGCGCCGCGGCGGCCCCACCGCCGGCGGCGTGGCGCAGGCGGCGAACATCGCCGCCGCGGCCATGATGGCCGCCCTGCGGCGCGCCCTCCGGCGTCCCCCCCTCGCTGTCATGCCCCCTTATACGGCGAGATGCCTCCCCTCTGCCGTGTCACGCTTCTTGCACTATTCTGTGGCTCATGCTCTGCGGCGAGGAGGCTCGAAGGAGAAGATCGTGACCCTGCGGACCTTCATCATCATCCTGCTGGCGATCTTCGTCGTCGCCGCCGTGGTCGGCGCCCTCCTGATCGGCTGGGCGCTCGGCAAGCTGCGGGAGAGGAAGCTGCGGGTGCCGGCCGGCGCCGACTTCTTCACCACCGTCCGGAACGTGCCGCTGCCGCTCCTCGTCGGCCTCGATCTGCTCGACCTCGGGCTCGACGTCTTCTCGGCGCCGATCATCTGGTTCGTCCTCAATCGCCTCAAGCTGCAGAAGCTCCGCAACGTGGCGACGATCGAGGCGCTCATCCCCTTCAGCAACGTCATCCCCACCCTCACCGTCGCCTGGCTCATCGCCCACTTCTTCAAGCTGGGCGAGGTCTACGATCCCAACCTCATCGAGACGAAGCAGGTCGCCCCCGGCCGCTACGAGCCTCTGACGCCGGCGCCGGACAGCGCCAGCCGCCTCTCCTAGCCGGCCCGATGGCGCCCGTCGACGACGAGGAGCGGCAGGCCCGCTCCGTGAAAGCGGAGAGCGCCGAAGCGATCGCCGCCGCTCGACAGCAGATCGAGAGGGAGCTCGCGGCCGAGCGCGAGCGGCTGAGGATCACCCTCGCGAGCATCGGCGACGCCGTCATCACCACCGACGCCGAAGGGTGCGTCAGCTACCTCAATCCGGTGGCGGAGGCGCTGACCGGATGGACGCAGGCCGAGGCCGCAGACCGTCCGCTGGCCGACGTCTTCCACATCCTCAACGAGCACTCCCGCCAGCCGGCCGGGAGCCCCACCATCCAGGCGCGGCGAGAGGGGCTCGTCGTGGGGCTCGCCGACCATGCGATCCTCGTCGCTCGCGACGGCAGCGAGCGGCCGATCGACGACAACGCCGCGCCGATCCTGGACGCGTCCGGCGCCGCGGTGGGCATGGTGCTGGTGTTTCGCGACGCGACCGAGCGCCGGCGCGACGAGGACGCCCGCGCTCGCCTCGCCGCCATCGTCGAGTCGTCCGACGACGCGATCATCGGCAAGACTCTCGACGGCGTCATCCGCTCGTGGAACTCCGGGGCCGAGCGGTTGTTCGGCTATACGCCCGCGGAAGCCATCGGCCAGTCGATCACCCTCATCATCCCGCCGGAGCGATTGGCCGAGGAGCAGGACATCCTCAGCCGGATCGCGCGCGGCGAGCGGGTCGATCACTTCGAGACGGTGCGCCAGGCCAAGGACGGGCGCGACCTCGACATCTCGCTCACCATCTCGCCGATCCGTGACGCTGCTGGCCGCATCGTGGGCGCGTCGAAGGTGGCGCGCGACGTGACCGGACGGAAACGAGCCGAGGAGGCCCTGCGCGCGAGCGAGCAGCGCTTCCGCACCCTCACCTCCCATGCGCCCGTGGGGATCTTCCTCACCGATCGGAAGGGCGACTGCCTGTGGGTCAACGAGCGCTGGTGCGAGATGGCGGGCCTCTCGCTGGAGGAGGCGAAGGGAGAGGGCTGGGTGCGCGCCCTGCACCCGGACGACCGCGAGAGGGTGTTCGCCGAGTGGTACGCCGCCACCCGTGCGGCCGAGCCCTTCAGCTCCGAATATCGCTTCCAGTCGCCGCAGGGGCGGGTGCGGTGGCTGCAGGGCAACGCGGTCGGGCTCTGCGACGAGGCGGGAAACCTGAGCGAGTACATCGGCACCCTGGCCGACATCACCGAGCGCCGAGAGGCGATGGAGGTGCTCCAGGAGGCCGACCGCCGCAAGGACGAGTTCCTGGCGCTCCTCGCGCACGAGCTGAGAAATCCGCTCGCTCCGCTGCGCAACGGCCTGCAGGTGATGCGCCTGGCCGCCGGCGACGAAAATGCTCTCGCGCGGTCGCGGACCATCATGGAGCGCCAGCTCTCCCACCTGGTGCGGCTGGTGGACGACCTGCTCGACGTCTCGCGGATCAGCCGCAACAAGATGGAGCTGCGCCGTGCCCGCGTGCTCCTGGCGGACGTGGTGAGCAGCGCGGTCGAGACGGCGCGCCCGGCGCTCGAGGCGGCGGGGCACGAGCTGACGATCCTGCTGCCCCCCGAGCCGATCCACCTGGACGCCGATCTGACCCGCCTCGCCCAGGTGTTCGGCAACCTGCTCCACAACAGCTCCAAGTACACCCGGCCGGGAGGCGCCGTCTCGCTCATCGCCAGCCGGGAGATGAACCATGTCGAGGTCGCCGTCCGCGACAACGGCATCGGCATTCCCGCCGCCGCTCTGCCGTCCCTCTTCGAGATGTTCAGCCAGGTCGACCGCTCGATCGAGCGCAGCACCGGCGGCCTGGGCATCGGGCTGGCCCTGGTCAAGGGCCTGGTCGAGATGCACGGCGGGACGGTCGCCGCGATGAGCCCCGGCCAGGGGCAGGGGAGCACCTTCACCGTGCGCCTGCCGATCCTGCCGGAGCGAGCCGGGTCGTCCTGCGAAGCGCCAGGCGAAGGAGAGCCGGAATCCGTTCCCGCAAAGCGCCGCATCCTGGTCGTCGACGACAACCAGGACGCGGCCACCTCGATGGCCATGATGCTCGAGCTGCTGGGGAGCGAGGTCCGCATCGCGAGCGACGGGCTCGAGGCGGTGGAGCGGGCGGAGGAGTTCCGCCCCCAGGTGATCCTCATGGACGTCGGGATGCCCAGGCTCAACGGCTACGAGGCGACGGCGCGCATCCACGCCGAGCCCTGGGGGCGCGACATCATCGTCATCGCGCTGACCGGCTGGGGCCAGGACGTCGACCGCGAGCAATCGAGAAACGCCGGCTGCTACGGCCACTTAGTGAAGCCCGTCAGCCTCCCGGACCTCGAGAAGATCGTCGACCAGGCGCTGGCCGGCGGCGGGGGTCCCTCCTGAGGAATAGGAGCCCTCTCTCCGGGCTCGTCCCCCGCCGCGCCCCTCAGTCCATCTGCTTCCGCAGCACCGTCGGGATGTCGTAGTCGGTCGGTCTAACCCTTCGTCGCACCCTCAGTGTCTTTTGGAGGCGTGCGCCCACCCGCGACCGGCCGTCGATACGGCCCTCTCGACCTGGCTTCTCCCGGCAAGGTGCGGCCCGCACGCCGAGCGGAGCGCGCGGCATGGAGTACGAGGACTTCGAGCTACAGATCGGCCCGCGGGTAGGCGACGACGTTCGCCTGCACGTGCTGCGGTCGCCCGCCGGGGAGGGCGGGGCTTCGACTCGGCTCTCTAGGCTCGTTCCCGAGCCAGGGCTCACCTCATCGCCGGCCGCCGTCGGCAACCTGCTGTTTCGAGCCCTGTTCGCCGGTCAGGTCGGCGACCTCTTCCATCAGAGCCTCAGCCGAGTGCGCGGCGACGTCCCGGTCCGCGGCCTTCGCATACGGCTGCGGATCGACCCTCGCGACCCAGCTCTCGCCGCGCTGCAGAGGGTCTCCTGGGAGCTCCTCCATCGCGAGGAAACAGAAGACTTCCTGGCGCTCAGCCGGCTGAGCCCGATCGTCCGTTCGCTCGACATTCCGCGCGCCTCGCGGCTGCGCCCTCTCGAAGCTCCCCTGCGGATTCTCGTCGTCCTCTCGCAAGATCCGGAAAAAGGTGACCTCCATCTGGCGGATGAAGCCAGGCAGCTCGGAGAGATCCTCCGACGCAATCCGGAGATCGAGGTCGAATATCTGGAGACTCCCGACACCCGCGCGCTGCGACAGGCGCTCGTCCAACGGCCCATTCACGTGCTCCATTACATGGGCCATGCCGGTTTCGATCCCGAGAGCGGCGAGGGAGCTCTGCTCTTCCACGGCGAAGAGTGCAGCCGCAAGGCGATCAGCGGGCGTCACCTGGCGACCAAGATCAAGGACTTCAGCGCTCTTCGCCTGGTCGTGCTCAATGCCTGCGAAACGGCGATGTCAGGCGTGGGGGATGGCCAGAACCCCTTCGCTGGAGTGGCGACCGCTCTCGTCCTCGGAGGGGTGCCTGCGGTGGTGGCGATGCAGTCGCCGATTCGCAATGCTCACGCTCTCGCCTTCAGTGCCGCCTTCTACGAGCGCTTGGCCGGGGGCCTGCCGGCGGACGAGGCGGTCACCGAGGGCCGCCAGGCGATCCATTCCCTCAAGCCGGAGAGCGCCGACTGGGCGGTTCCCGTGCTCTTTCTGCGTACCTCGTCCGGCGATCTCTTCGCCTCGAAGGGGCCGGCCGCAGCGGCGGCTCTTCCCGCGCCGATAACGAGGCCGTGGCAGAGGGCTCGGAACGTTCTCATCGCCGTGTTGGTCGCTCTTCTCGTCGCTGCGCTCGTCAGGTTTGAGGTCCCCCAGGGTCGCACGCCTTCTCTGGACCTGAAGCCGAGCGCCCCCGTTCAGCTCCCGGCGTCGTTAGGGCCGTCGCCCGCGCCAGCGGTGAAGAGAGCGGCCGCGGTCCATGTCGAGGATTCGCCAGCGGCGCTGACGATCGGCTCTCTACGCTTTCGGATCGACGGCGCGGGCGCCAACCGGTCTGCACTCGTATCAGCTCTCCGCCGCGCCATGGTCGGGACCGACGGGTTCCCCTTCTTCGGCCGCACGATCCACCTCCGGGTTGGACCTCCCCAGTTGGCGCGCTTTGCCGAGGATGGCATGCCCTGGAGCTCCTGCCGGATCACGACGATCTGTCGGATTGAAGATCATGGGGTCTCCGTCGACCTTGGAACCGCCACTGGTGTCCGTTCGCAGGTCGACGGTGCCGCGGCTTGCGATGCCGCCGTCTCGGCCATGGCCGATGACATCCATCTGAGGATCACCCGCTATCTCAAGGAGAACTCGACATGACGCTCTCGCAACGATTGCTCCGTACCGCGTGGACCGCAGCCGCGTGCTGCCTGATCTCCACGGCGGCGTTCGGCGAGGCCAGCTTTGCGGTCACCGGCCGCTACACCGCGCAGCGGAAGCCTCGCATCACCGTGCTCGACTTCGAAGACACCAACTCCGACGCCCGCAACCAACACTACGGGCCGTCGGTGCAGGCGATGCTGGTTACCTTCATGAAGCGGAAGAGCCAGTTCGTCGTCGTCGAGCGGCAGAAGGTCGATGACGTGCTCAAGGAGTGGCAGCGCAACCAGCGCGGGATGACCAACGTTCAGGTGATGGATCCCGGGCAGCGCGAGCTGCTCGAAAAGCTCGATGCCATCATCCTCGGCAACGTCACGCTGCTCAACACCCAAGCTGAGGCCAATGTCACACGGAAGACCGATGGAGGAGGAGAGAGGAACGAGGTCGTGCAGGGAGCGAAGATCGAGATCGACGCCAAGCTCCTGTCGCGGGCTGACGGCCGGATCATCGCTGCCGCCCAGCGCAGCGGCCCCGTCTCCTGTCTGCGCTCGATCGTCGAGCGGCTCGGCGTCGCTCTCGAGCAGGAGTTCCTGCGCCCCTATTACGGCAAGCTCAAAATCAACCTGACGGACCCCGAAGGGGTGCAAATCTACTTGACTCCGATTCTGCTGGATACCGCTCTCGACGAGGAGAAGCCACCGGTCGAGCGCAGCGCCACGATCCTTCTCGGCAGCGAAGATCACGACACCGTCGATCCCTGGACCACGGACCCGACCACCTACACGATCGAGAATCTCCTCTCCGGTTGGTACTCCATGCGTCTCGAGCGCCGGGGCTACGAAGGGCTGGGAACCGAGAACGCCAGCTGGGAAGCCGGCGAGGTCGCCGGAGAGACGAAGGTCCACGACCGCGAGACCGGCGATTCCCTCGACCGCGTAGCGAAGGAGCGGGGCCGCTTCGTCGTGCGGGTCGATCCCTTGGCCACCGAAGTGATCGATGGCGACTCGCTTCACTTTACCTTTCGAAAAAAGGGCGGCTCCATCCTGCCGCGTGTCAAGCGCCAGTATCTGGACGAGGACTTCACCCAATCTCCGCGGCGCGTCATCCTGATCGGCAAGGACGAGCTGGAGATCAATCAGTCGATCCCGCTGGGCGAGTATGCGGAAGACACGACATGCAATCTCTTCAGGAACAAGCCGGCGGCTCCGCACGGTTATGGGCGGACCTATGTCACTTCGGGGCAGAGTTTCGATTTCGCGACCTTCAAGGGCGGCGAATTGATCATCGAGGACTACAAGGGCGAGGTCGTGCCGGTCGGGACGTACCAGATGAGCCTATGGGAGCCCAACTACCAGCTGCAGACCGATCCCGTCGCGGTGCACGACCAGGACCGTGGCAAGACCACCCATAGCGCCATGGTGCGCGATACCTCTTCATTGGAGCTGACGGCGACCGGAGCGCGGTCGAGGAAACATGTTCGGCTCAGCGGGGAGGTGACGAAGTATAAGGTCGACCTTCCCCTCGATTTCGACGACGGCACCCTGGCCTCCGGTCTGCCGGTCGATCGGTATTCGGCGACGACCAATATCGCTGGATTCGCCGGTTGGAAGAAGGATGCCGAGCTGAAGTCGAAGAGCATTCAGCCGCCGATCTTCGATCCGAAGAGCAAGGAAACCCCGCCGCTCAAGAGCTCCGCCGAGGAGGGCGAAGACGAGGACCGGATACCCAGCCTCCGGATTAAGACCCGCCTGTGCATCGCGGGTCGGCTCTCGGCGTTCAGCCTACCGCCCGATCCCGTCCGGGATGAGGTGTACATCGATCGTGACGTCGACGAGATCCTCTCGCTGTTGCTGCAGCCGAGGAGCAATGACCGCGCGGAGAAGGCCGGTATCGGCACGAGAATCTTGCTCGAGGCGGGCCGGGTGGCGGCGACCGAGGCTGCGGCGGCGCTACAGAGGGAGGCTTCCCGCATCGCTCCGCCGGTGAAGGCGCCTCCGGTCCCCGTCCCGCCGGTGCCGCCTGCGGCCAATGCAATTCCAGGCGGCCCCGGAAAGCCAGAGGAGAAGGCGGCGCGTCCCGTCCGCGAGCCTCTACCCCGTGATCCGGAGAAGCTCCGTGCTCTGCTCGCCAAGCGTCTCGAGGACATCGACCTCCTCGTCTTCGACGACGAAGATATGGCGCGGGTGCGGCATGCTCCGGAAGTGGCCGCCATCGTCCAGCGCTTCGTGGCATCGGGCGGCGGTGTGTTCGGTTTCATCTCGGAGCCCGGCGAGTACAGGTCGATTTCAGGAGCTCCGCTGCTCATCAAGGAGAAGGGTTCTAAGACCAAGTGGTTCGAGCTCGCTCCGGGCGACGTGCCTGGATTCGACGTGCGGCTCGCCGACAAGAAGATCAAGATCCAGGGCAAGCACGAGCTTCCGCAGCTCGCGGAGCTCGATCGAGCCTGGCATGTCGCCGCTTACACCACGGGGCGCGATGACCCGCGGATCATCGAGCGGTGCGACCGTGAGGGGGGATGTGCGATCTTCTGGGCCGACCGGCCGGACTCGTTCCACAGTTGGAGCGGCGCTCCGGTGCCCGAGATCGAGGCGGTTCGTGTCGAGGTCGAGCGGCACGTCCTCGCGATGGCGCGACATCTGATGAGCCGCCGTTATGACTCGAACGACAGCGCTCACCCCGCCACCGAGGTGGCGGTCACCCCATAGGCGGAGAGCGGTCGGCGCGTAGAGGACGGGCAACCTGGGGGGCCGTGGCCACGAAGGCCGACTGCGCGAGAGCGCGGCCACGGTCCCTGCAGTTCGTCTTTGCTCCTCAGTCCATCTGTTTCCGCAGCACCGTCGGGATGTCGTAGTCGTCGACGTTCGACCAGTTCGGTCCGAAGCCGTTGGGGTCCTCTCCTCGCGCGTGCGCCAGGACCTTGCGGTAGAAGGGGACGTCGACCTGCTGGCCGCGCTCGGGCTGCTCGTCCCTCTCGATCGCCGGCGGCTGCGGGGCGGCGGCGATGGGGAGGGGCATGGCGAGGGGGCGGCTGATGCTCGCGAGGGGCGCCGCCAGGCGGCGCTCGTTGGCTCCCGAGTCGAAGCCGGTGGCGATGACGGTCACCTTCATCGACTCCTCCATCGAGGGGTCGATCACCATGCCGGAGATGATGTTGGCGTCGGGGTCGACGGCGTCGGCGATGATGCGCGCCGCCTCGGCGACCTCGTGGAGGGTGAGGTCGTGGCCGCCAGAGATGTTGATCAGCACGCCCTTGGCGCCCTGGATCGAGGTCTCCTCGAGGAGCGGCGAAGAGATCGCCCGCTGCGCCGCCTCGAGCGCGCGGTGCTCGCCCTTGGCGACGCCGGTCCCCATCAGCGCCATCCCCATGCCGGTCATGATGGTCCGCACGTCGGCGAAGTCGACGTTGACCTCTCCGGGCACGGTGATGAGATCGCTGATCCCCTGCACCGCCTGGCGCAGCACGTCGTCGGCGATGCGGAAGGCCTCGTGGAGCGGCGTGCCGCGCTCGACGAAGTTGAGCAGCCGCTCGTTGGGGATGGTGATGAGGGTGTCGACCGCGCCGCGCAGCTCCTCGACGCCGCGCTCGGCGAGCTGCAGCCGGCGGCGCCCCTCGAAGCCGAAGGGCTTGGTGACGACGGCGACGGTCAGGGCGCCGATCTCGGCCGCCAGCGAGGCGATGATCGGCGCCGCGCCGGTGCCGGTGCCGCCGCCCAGGCCGGCGGTCAGGAAGACCATGTCGGCCCCTTCGAGGAGCTCGAGGATGTGCTCGGTGTCCTCGAGCGCCGCCTTCCTCCCCATCTCGGGGTCGGCGCCGGCGCCGAGGCCCTTGGTGAGCAGGTTGCCGATCTGCAGCTTCACCGGCGCCCGGCACTTGCGCAGCGCCTGGAGGTCGGTGTTGGCGGCGATGAACTCGATGCCGCGCAGCTGGGAGTCGATCATGCGGTTGACCGCGTTGCCGCCGCCGCCGCCGACGCCGATCACCTTGATGCGGGCCGGCACCGCATCGGGCTCGATCGCCAGCGGCGACAGCGGACCGTCGTGCTCGTCAAATAGGATCATCGGTCTACCCCCTATCGGTTTGAATCCAGGATCTCTCTTGATCTCTCGGCTCCGCGTCGTTCCGGCCGGTCCGCGCTTGTCGGTGGCGGCCATTAGAGCAGGTCCGCGAACATGCCGCGCAGGCTTCCCACCATGCCGCGCATGCTCCAGCTTGATTTCTTCTGCACTTTACCTTGACTCTCCTCGGCGCCGCGCGCGTAGAGGAGGAGGCCGGACGCCGTCGACCAGCTCGGGCTGCTGATGACGTCGACCAGGCCGCCCAGGCCGCGCGGCAGGCCGTAGCGCACCCCGGCGTCGAAGATCTGCTCGGCGAGCTCGAGGAGGCCGTCGAGCTGGGCGCCGCCGCCGGTCAAGACGACGCCGCCGCGCAGGCTCTCCTCGCTGGCATGCTTCAAGAGGTCCTCGCGGATCATGCTGAGCAGCTCCTCGGCGCGCGGCTGCAGGATGTCGCAGAGCTCGCGGCGCGGCACCACCCGCGAGGTGCCGCCGGCGACGGTGGGGACCGAGATCCCCTCCTCGTCGGTGACCATCGAGGGGAGGCAGCAGCCCTGCTTGCTCTTGATCCGCTCGGCCTCGGCGAAGGGCGTGCGGAGGACCATGGCGAGGTCGTTGGTGAAGTGGCCGGCGCCGATCGGCGACACCGCGCTGTAGCGGATCTCGCCGTCGGCGAAGAGCGCGTACTCGGTGGTGCCGGCGCCGACGTCGACCAGGAGCGAGCCGAGCTCGCGCTCGTCGGGGGTGAGCACCGCCTCGGCCGTCGCCAGCGGCTCGAAGACGATCTCGACCACCTCGATCCCCGCTCGGTTGACACAGGTGAGGAGCGTCTTCGAGCGGGTGACGTTGCCGGTCACCAGGTGGACCATCACCTCGAGCCGGCTCCCCAGCATGCCGAGGGGATCGCCGATGCCGCCCTGCTCGTCGACGATGAACTCCTGCGGGATGGCGTGGAGGATCTCGCGGTCGGAAGGGAGCGCCGCCGACTTGGCGGCGTCGAGCACGCGCTGGATGTCCTGGCGGGTGATCTCGCGGTCCTTGCGCGACACCGAGACCATGCCGCGCGAGTTGACGCTGCGCACGTCGGCGCCGGCGACCCCGACATAGGCGCGGGAGATCTCGACGCCGGCCATCACCTCGGCCTCCTCGCTCGCCTGCTTGAGCGCCTCGACCGTCGCCTCGACGTTGACGATGTTCCCCTTGCGGGTGCCGCGGTTGGGGGCGAGGCCCTTGCCGACGACCTCGAGGTTGCCCTTGTCGTCGCGCTGGCCGATCAGCACCCCCACCTTGGAGGATCCAATGTCCACTCCTACGAAGTACGGTTCCGGTTTGGCCATTGAGCCTGACCCTCCATTCCTGATGTCATAACGCGGCCGCGCGTGCCGGCTTCGCCGTGCCGGGGTCGACCGCAGGTTCGATCACGATGCGTTCCGTCGAGCGCAGGTCCACCGCCCGCAGGCTGGTGTAGCGCCGCCCGAGCTCGGGGAGGAGCGCCTGCAGGCGCGCCACCCCGGCCGCCACCTGTCCCCGCCGCACCAGCAGCGGAAAGGGCAGGGTGCGGGTGTTGAGCCGATAGTCGTCGTCGCCCAGGGCGTCCACCCGCGACAGGGTCGACGCCCACTCCGGGCTCACCTTCCGAAGCTCGTCTGCCACCGCAAGCGCCCTGCCAACCGCCTGCGGCATCGGCCGCTCGAAACGGACGACGAGGAAGCCGGCGGTGTCCTCGCCGGGGGCGACCGGCGCGATGGAGCGCCCCTGGGCGTCGCTCCAGGCGAGCGCGCCGCTCTCCTCGAGGAGGGCGGTCGGCCGCCGCTCGCGGATGCGCACCCGCAGCCGGTGGGGGAGCTCCTTCTCGATCTCGACCGCGTCCACCCAGCGCTCGGCGGCGAGGAGCGCCTTGACCTCGGAGAGCGGCAGGCGGACGAGGTTCTTGCCGCGGAGAGGGGCGAGCGCGCGGTCGAGGCGCGCCGCCGGGATGTGTCGCGCCCCGGCGATCGCCAGCTCGGCGAGGCGGAAGCGCGGAGAGGTGAGCACCCAGACGGTCACCGCGACGGGCAGGGCGACGAGCGTGAAGGCGGTGGCGAGCGGGCGCAGCAGCGCCATCCAGACGCTCCGCCGGCGGCGGCGCGGCGGCGCCTGGCGGCGCCGGAAGTCGAGCACCCGGCCGCCGGCGGCGAGGGCGACCGACGAGGTGGGGAGCGTCCCGGTCACGCCGCCGCCTCCGCCTGCGCCAGCTGGCGCGCCAGCCGGTAGATGTCGCCGGCGCCGAGGGTGAGGACGACGTCCCCCGCCTCGACCTCGCCGGCGAGCACCTCGGGAGCGCGGCGCCAGTCGGGGCAGTAGACGACGTTGTGGTGGCCGCTCTGCCGCGCCGCCTGCACCACCATCTCGCCGGTGACGCCGGGGATGGGCGCCTCGCGCGACGGGTAGACGTCGGTCACCACCGCCCGGTCGGCGCCGAGCAGCGCGCGGCCGAAGTTCTCCGCCTGGTCGACGGTCCGCGAAAAGAGGTGCGGCTGGAAGACGGCGTGGATCCGCCCGCGCGGGAAGGTCTGGCGCGCCGCGTCGAGCGTCGCCGCGACCTCGGTCGGATGGTGGGCGTAGTCGTCGACCACCATGGCGCCCCGCCACTGCCCGACCTGCTCGAAGCGGCGGTGCACCCCCTTGAAGGCCGCGACGCCCTGGGCGATCGCCGCGAAGTCGAGGCGGAGGGCGAGGCCGACGCCGACGGCGGCGAGGGCGTTCAACACGTTGTGGCGGCCGGGGATCGGCACCTCGATCGTGCCAAGCAGGCCCGAGCGCAGGCTGCGCACCGCGAAGCGGCTCCCCCAGGGGAGCGCCTCGACGTCGGCGGCCGAGAGGTCGGCCTGCGGCGAGAAGCCGTAGGTGACGACGCGGCGCTCGGCGAGCTGGGGGAGGATCTGCTGGATGTTGGCGTCGTCGAGGCAGACCAGCACGCGGCCGAAGAAGGGCACCCGGTTGGCGAAGGTGACGAAGGCGGCGCGGATCTCGTCGAGCGAGCCGTAGGTGTCGAGGTGGTCGCGGTCGATGTTGGTGACCACCGCGACGACCGGCGACAGGCGCAGGAAGCTGCGGTCGAACTCGTCGGCCTCGGCGATCAGGTAGTCGCTCTTGCCGAGGCGCGCGCCGGTGCCGAGGAGGCGCAGGCGGCCGCCGACGATGACCGTGGGGTCGAGCCCGGCCTCGGTCAGCACGGCGCCGACGAGCGAGGTGGTGGTGGTCTTGCCGTGGGTGCCGGCGACGGCGATGCCGTACTTCAGGCGCATCAGCTCGGCCAGCATCTCGGCGCGGCGGACGACCGGGATGCCGCGCTCCTTGGCCTCCAGCACCTCGGGGTTCTTCTCCGCGATGGCCGAGGAGACGACCACCAGGTCGACGCCGGACAGGTGGTCCGCCGAATGCCCCTCGGAGATCGTGGCGCCGAGCCCGGCCAGCCGCTCGGTCGCCTCGGAGCCGGCGAGGTCGCAGCCGCTCACCTCGAGGTCGTAATCGAGGAGGATCTCGGCGATGCCGCTCATCCCGGCGCCGCCGACGCCCACGAAATGGATGCGGGTGAGGTCGGTGAACTGGTCGAAGCTCATCGCCGGGCCTCCACCAGCTCGACCAGCCGGTCGGCGATCGCCGCCACCGCCCGCGGGCGGGCGAGCTGGCGCGCCGCGCGGCCCATGGCGGCGAGGCGGCCGGGATGGGCGAGGAGTGTCGAGAGCAGAGCGGCGACGGCATCCGGCAACACGCCGTCGGCCGCCGGCTCGGCGACCAGCATCTCCGCGGCGCCCGCCGCCGCCAGCAGCCGCGCGTTGTCCACCTGGTGGGCCTGGGCGATCGAGAGCGGCAGGAGGATGGCGCCGCGGCCGGCGGCGCAGATCTCAGCGACGGTGATCGCCCCGGCGCGCGAGACGAGGAGGTGGCTCGCCGCCATCGCGCCGGCGACGTCGTCGAGGAACGCCACCACCTCGACGCCGGAGCCCTCTTCCAGGCCGGCCGCGGCGTAGGCGGCGCGCGCCTCCTCGAGGTGCTTGGCGCCGGCCTGGTGGAGGACGGTGAGGCCGGGGATCGTGAGCCGCACCGCCGCCACCGCCTGCGGCAGCAGCAGGTTCACCTGCCGCGCGCCCTGGCTGCCGCCGAGGACGAGGAGGCGCAGCGCCCGCGGCGAGCCGACCGCTGCCGGCGAGGCCATCTCGGGGATCGAGAAGAACGCCGCGCGCACCGGCACGCCGGTGACGGTCGCCGGGCACCGGAGGTCGCGGCGGGTCTCGGCGAAGGCGACCGCCGCGGCGCTCGCCCAGCGCGACAGCCAGCGATTGGCGACGCCGGCGCGGGCGTTGGGCTCGAGGAGGAGCACCGGCCGCCGGCTCAGGCGGGCGCCGAGGACCGCCGGCACCGAGACGTAGCCGCCGGTGCCGAGGACGGCGTCGGCCTCCAGGCGCTTGATCAGCCGCGCGGCGGCGAAGGCGCCGGCGGCCGCGGTGCGCAGCGCCGCCGCCTGGGCGCGCACCCCCTTGCCGAGGAGCGGCCGCGCCGGCAGCGGATAAAAGGGCAGCCCGCGCTCGCCGACCAGGCGCGCCTCGAGGCCGTCGGCGAGGCCGGTGAAGCTCACCCGCCACCCCCGGTCGAGCAGCTCCTGGGCGACGGCGAGCGCCGGGAAGACGTGGCCGCCGGTGCCGCCGCCGGCGAGGAGGGCGTGCGGCGCCGCGGGGAGCCTGCCGTCGTCCGCCGGTCTGTCCATGGTGCGCTCCATCGCATCGCCGCTTCCGTCATCCGTGCTGCGAGACGTTGAGGAGCAGGCCGCAGGCCGCCAGGGTGACGACGAGCGAGGAGCCGCCATACGAGATGAAGGGGAGCGGGATCCCCTTGGTCGGCAGCAGGGCGATGGTGACGCTGACATTGATCAGCGCCTGGATGACGAGGATGCCGGTCAGCCCCCAGGCGAGGTAGCGCGCGAAGAGGTCGGGCGCCCGCCAGCCGGCGACGGCGCCGCGCCAGGCGAGGACGGCGAAGAGCGCCACCACGGCGAGAGCGCCGATCATCCCCATCTCTTCGGAGAGGATGGCGAAGATGAAGTCCGATTCCGGGTGCGGCAGGAAGAAGAGCTTCTGCACGCTGCGCCCCGGCCCCAGCCCGAAGACGCCGCCCGAGCCCACCGCGATCAGCGACTGCAGCGCCTGGAAGCCGCGGCCGAGCGGGTCGCGCTCGGGGTTGAGGAAGGTGAACAGGCGCTGGCGGCGGTAGGAGACCGAGATCACCAGGAAGTAGAGCAGCGGCACCACCGCGGCGCCGATGCCGACGACGTAGCGCCAGGAGAGCCCGGCGAGGAAGACCATCAGGAAGACGGTCATTACCAGGAGCACGGCGGTGCCGAAGTCGGGCTCGAGGACGATGAGCCCGGCGGCGAGGAGAGTGAAGGCGGCGGCCGGCAGCAGGAAGTCCGGGTGGTTGATGCGGTCGCTCTTGCGCTCGATCTGCGACGCGATGAAGGGCACCAGCGCCAGCTTGGCGAGCTCCGAGGGCTGCAGCGAGAGCGGTCCCAGGAAGACCCAGCGGCGGGTGCCGTTGAGCTCCGGCGAGAAGAGCACCCCGGCGAGGAGGAGGTAGAGGCCGCCGAGGAGCGGGTAGATCACCCAGGGGCTCCGCAGGCGCCGGTAGTCCATGTGCATGGTGACCGTCATGGCGAGGAGCCCGAGGCCGGTCCACAGCGCCTGCTTGACGAGGAACGGGTTGTCGAGGAGGCCGCTGCCGCGGGCGACCGCGGCGGATGCCGAGTAGATCGTCACCAGTCCGACCCCGACCAGGAGGACGATGGTGGTGAAGAGCACCTTGTCGTAGGCGAGCTTCTTCGCCATCAGCCGCGCGCCTCCGCCAGCCGGGCGCGGACGAGGTCCTGGAAGACCTCGCCGCGGTGGTTGAAGCTGCGGAACTGATCGAAGCTGGCGCAGGCCGGCGAGAGGACGACGGCGTCGCCCGGCCGCGCGGCGGCGGCCGCCGCCGCGACGGCGCGCTCGAGCGTGCCGGCGGTCTCGTGGGGGACGGCGTCGCCGAGCGCCGCGGCGAAGTCGCCCGCCGCCTCGCCGATCAAGTAGGCGCGGCGCGCCTTGCGGCGGACGATGGGGAGGAGCGAGGCGAGGTCCGCCCCCTTGTTGCGGCCGCCGAGGATGAGCAGCACGGTGCCGTCGGCGAAGCCCTCGATCGCCTTCGCGGTGGCCCCCGGGTTGGTCCCCTTGGAGTCGTCGTACCACGCGACGCCGCCCGCCTCGCCCACCCGCTCCAGCCGGTGGGGGAGGCCGCGGAAGCCGCGCAGGCCGGCGCGGATCGCCGCCGGCGGGGCGCCGGCGGCGCGGGCGAGGAGCGCCGCGGCCATGGCGTTCTCGAGGTTCTGCACGCCGGCGAGCGGCACGTCGTCGGCGGCAAAGAGCTCGCGCTCGGGCTCGCCCGGCGCCACCTCGACGACGCGGCCGCCGTCGAGGTGGCAGCCGTCGGCGACGCGGGCGAGGCGGGAGAAGAGGCGCCGCCGGGCGCCGGTCTCGAGGTCGACGGTCGCCGCGTCGTCGGCGTTGGCGATCGCCGTGTCGCCGTCGCCCATGGTGCGGAAGAGGCGCTTCTTCGCCGCGCCGTAGGCGGCGAGGGTGCGGTAGCGGTCGAGGTGATCCTCCGAGAGGTTCAAGAGCGCCGCGGCGCGCGGCCGGAAGGTCTCGATCCCCTCGATCTGGAAGCTCGACAGCTCGACGACGAAGACCCGCGAAGGCGCATCGCCGGTCCTATTGCCGTCGTCGCCGCCGCGCTCGATCGCCTCGACCAGCGGCCGGCCGATGTTGCCGCAGACCTCGACGGCGAGGCCGGCGGCGCGCAGCATGTCGCCGGTCATCGCCGTCGTCGTGCTCTTGCCGTTGCTGCCGGTGATGGCGACGACCGGGCCGTCGAGGAAGGGGAAGGCGAGCTCCACCTCGGCGATCACCGGCACGCCCCGCCGCCGGGCGTCCTCGATGAGCGGCCGCTCCATCGGCACGCCGGGGGAGACGACGACGCCGTCGACCGCCTCCGGCAGCCCGGCGAGCTTCTGCCCGGCGAGGAGCTCGAAGCCGGGATCGTCGACCAGCCCCTGGAGGTCGAGCGCGGCCGCCGCCTTCTCGTCGACGCCGAGCACCGAGACGCCGTGCTCGAGGAGCAGCCGCGACGCGGCGCGCCCCGAGAGGCCGAGCCCGTAGACGAGGACGTGGCGCCATTCGCCGCTCGGGGTGCCGCTCCACGGTGCTCTCATCGCAGCTTGAGGGTGGAGAGCGAGAGGAGCGCGAAGAGGATCGAGAGGATCCAGAAGCGCACGATCACCTTCGGCTCCGCCCATCCGGAGAGCTCGAAGTGATGGTGGAGCGGCGACATGCGGAAGACGCGCTTGCCGGTGAGCTTGAAGGAGGTGACCTGGATGATCACCGACAGCACCTCGATGACGAAGACGCCGCCGACCAGGACGAGGAGGATCTCCTGCTTGGCGAGGATGGCGACGCAGCCGATGGCGCCGCCGAGCGACAGCGACCCCACGTCGCCCATGAAGACCTCGGCGGGATAGGAGTTGAACCACAGGAAGCCCAAACCGGCGCCGACCAGGGCGCCGCAGAAGACCGCCACCTCGCCGACGCCGGCGATGTAGGGGATCTGCAGGTAGGAGGCGAACACCCGGTTGCCGGCGACGTAGGTGAAGACGGCGTAGGTCGCCGCGGCGATCGTCGTCGAGCCGATGGCGAGGCCGTCGAGGCCGTCGGTCAGGTTGACCGCGTTCGACGAGCCGACGAGGACGATGACGGCGAAGGGGATGTAGAGGAGGCCGAGGTGGATCGCCTCGCGCTTGATGAAGGGGAAGGTGAGCGTCGGGTTGAAGCGGTACTCGGCGGGCAGCGCCAGGAGGGCGAGCGCCATCGCCGCCGCGGCGGCGATCTGCAGCAGCATCTTGCTGCGCGCGGTCAGCCCGAGGTTCTTGTGCCGCTTCACCTTGAGGAAGTCGTCGAGGAAGCCGATGGCGCCGTAGAGGACGGTGACGCCGGCGACGATCCAGACGTAGGGATCGTCGAGCGTCGTCCAGAGGAGCGTCGGCACCAGCACCGCGAAGAGGATGAGGAGGCCGCCCATGGTCGGCGTGCCGGCCTTCACCTGGTGCGCCTGCGGCCCCACCTCGCGGATGTTCTGGCCGACCGACATCCGGCGCAGGGCGCGGATGAAGCCGGGCCCCAGGAACCAGGAGAGGAGGAGCGCGGTGACGATCGCCATCGCCGCCCGGAAGGTGATGTAGCGGAAGACGTTGAGCGCCGGGACGCTGTGGCGGAGCGGGAAGAGAAGGTAGTAGAGCATCAGGCCGCTCCCCGCCCCATGCTTGCCGGACCGGCCGCCGGCCGCGCCGCGAGCAGCCGGGCGACGACCGCCTCGAGGCCGACGCCGCGCGAGCCCTTGACCAGCACCAGGTCGCCGTCGCGGAGCTCGGCCGCGGCCCACTCGGCGGCGGCGGCGGCGTCGGCGAGCGAGGCCGCGGCGCCGCCGCCGGCCACGGCGCCAGCGGCGAGGTCGCGGGCGAGCGGACCGACGCCGCCGACCGGCGAGAAGCCGAGCGCCGCCGCCCGCTCGCCGGCCTCGCGATGGAAGCGCGGCGCCTCCGGCCCCAGCTCCCGCATGTCGCCGAGCACCGCCCAGCGCCGCGCGGCGGGGAGGAGGGCGGCGCTCTCCAGGGCGCGGCCGAGGGCGTCCGGGTTCGAGTTGTAGGAGTCGTCGACGACGGTGACGGCGCCGGCGAGGTGGTGGACGACGCCGCGCTTGGCGGCCGGCGCGGCGTCGGCCGCCGCCGCGGCGAGGTCGGCGAGCGGCACGCCGAGCGCCCAGGCGCAGGCCGCCGCGGCGAGGAAGTTCTCGACGTTGTAGAGGCCGTGGAGCGCGAGGGAGACCGCGATCTCCTCGCCGCCCGCGGCGAGCGTGAAGCGGCTGCCGACGGCGCCGCCGGGCGCCGGCGCGATGTCGCGCGCGGTCACTTCGATCTCGGGCTCGGGCTCGCCTGGGGTGCGGAGCGCGCGGACGCCGTACCAGACAATCCGGCGGCCGGCGGCGTCGCGGCGGGCGATCCGTGCCACCTCGGGGTCGTCGGCGTTGGCGACGATGAGGCCGTCCGCCGCCAGGCCCGACATCAGCTCGGCCTTGGCGTCGGCGATCGCCGCCACGCTGCCGAAGAACTCTAGGTGCGCCGGGCGGACGACGGTGAAGACGGCGACGTCGGGCCGCGCCAGGGCGGCGAGCTGGCGGAGCTCGCCGGCGCTCGACATCCCCATCTCGGCGACCAGCCACTCGGTGTCCTCGGCGACGGCGAGGAGGGTGAGCGGCAGGCCGTACAGGTTGTTGAAGTTCCCCTTCGTCCGCGCCACCCGGAAGCGGGCGGCGAGCATCGCGGCGAGGAGGTCCTTGGTGGTCGTCTTGCCGGCCGAGCCGGTGATCCCCACCAGGCGCCGCGGCGTCCGCGCGCGGGTCGCCCGCGCCAGGTCGTGGAGGGCGCGGAAGGTGTCCGGCACCGCGATGAGGGCGCCGCCGGGAGGCGGCTCCGGCACCTCCGCCGCCGCGTCGACCAGCGCCGCCGCGGCGCCGCGCGCGAAGGCGTCGGCGACGAAGCGGTGGCCGTCGGTGCGGCTGCCGGCGAAGGCGATGAAGAGCTCGCCGCCGGCGAGCGCGCGCGAGTCGATGGCGGCGCCGTCGAATGCGGTTTCGCGGCCGCCGAGGTCGCCGCGGACGCTGCCGCCGACCGCCGCCGCCGCCTCAGCCACGCGCCACCGAGCCATAGCGGTCCTCCAGGGCGGCGGCGATCTCGGCGCGGTCGGAGAAGGGGATCTTGCGCTCGCCGACCACCTGCTCGGCCTCGTGCCCCTTGCCGGCGACGAGGACCGCCCAGCCCTCCTCGTCCGCCGCGGCTGCAATGGCGGCGCGGATCGCCTGCCGCCGGTCGGGCTCGACGCGGTAGGCGCGGCCGGAGGCCCTGAGGCCCTCCTCGACGGCGCGGATGATGGCGAGCGGGTCCTCGCGGCGCGGGTTGTCGGAGGTGACGATCGCGAGGTCGGCGAGATCGCCCGCGATGCGCCCCATCGTGGCGCGCTTGCCGGTGTCGCGCTCGCCGCCGCAGCCGAAGACGACGGCGACGCGGCGGTGCGAGAGGTCGCGGGTCGAGCGCAGCGCCGAGGCGAGCGCGGCCTCGGTGTGCGCGTAGTCGACGAAGACCGGGAAGGGCTGGCCGCGCTCGACCGGCTCCATCCGGCCGGCGACCGGCCGCTGGGCGGCGAAGGCCGCGGCGACGGCCGCGTGGGGGAGGCCGAGCGCCTCGGCAGCGGCCGCCACCGCCAGCAGGTTCTCGAGGTTGTAGCTGCCGAGGAGCGGCGAGCGCACGGCGAGCGCGCCGCGCGGCGTCACCAGCGTGGCGGCGATGCCGGCGGTGGTCAGCTCGACGTCGCGCGCGGTGACGTCGGCATCGGCGGCGCCGGCAGGCGTGCCGTAGGTGAGCGCCGCGGGGATCTCGGCCGCGAGCCGGCGGCCGTAGGGGTCGTCGATGTTGACCACGGCGCGGGCGCCGGGCTTGCGGTGCTCGAAGAGCCGGCGCTTGGCGGCGAAGTAGGCTTCCATGTCGCCGTGCAGGTCGAGGTGATCGCGCGTCAGGTTGGTGAAGATCGCGACGTCGAAGGCGGCGCCCTCGACGCGGCCGAGCGACAGCGCGTGGGAGGAGACCTCCATGGCGACGGCGGCGGCGCCCGCCTGGCGCATCTGGCGCAGGATGCGGAAGAGGTCGGAGGCCTCGGGGGTGGTGCGGTCGCCGCGGAAGGCACGGTCGCCCAGCCGGTAGCCGAGGGTGCCGACGAAGCCGGCGCTGAGGCCGGCGGCCTCGAAGACCGCGGCGAGCACCGTCGCCACGGTCGATTTGCCGTTGGTGCCGGTGACCGCGGCGAGGCGGAGCTCGCGGTCGGGGTGGTCGTAGGCGCGGGCGGCGAGCGGGCCGAGGAGCGCCCGCGGCTCGGCCGCCGAGAGCCAGGGGACGCCGAGCCCCTCCGGCGCCGGCCCCTCGCCGAGCACCGCCACGGCGCCGCGCGCCGCGGCGGCGGCGGCGAAGGCGCGGCCGTCGAAGCGCTCGCCGCGGAGGGCGACGAAGAGATCGCCGGGGCCGACCGTCCGCGAGTCGTGATCGACGCCGGTCACCGCGAGGTCGGCGCTCTCCTCCAACCCCCCGTCGATCGGCAGCCCGGCGATCAGCTCAGCGAGGCGCATGGATGGTCTTCCCGGGCGCCGTCCGCGCCGCCGTGCGCGTGATCTCCAGGTGGCTCTCCGGCCGCGCCGCCGCATGGACGGCCGCCGGCTGCGTCGTCACCGAGTCCTCCGGCGTCAGCTCTTCGCCGTCGAGCTCGCCCGCGGCGTCGCCGGCGGCTGCCGCAGCGGTGGCGGGCGGTGCCGTACGCGGCCGCACGTAGCCCGCCATCATCACCTGGCCCGGCCAGCGGACGAGCGGCTCGCGGCGCGGGTGGACGCCGAGATAGAGCATCACCTCGCGGATGACGTTGCCGAAGACCGGCGCCGCCACCTGGGTGCCGTAGTAGGCGAAGCCCTGCGGCTCGTCGACGGTCACCACGCCGACCACCGCCGGATGGTCGGCCGGCGCGAAGCCGACGAAGCTCGGCACGTAGCTGTGGTGGGAGTAGCCGCCGACCCCCGGCTTCTGGGCGGTGCCGGTCTTCCCCGCCACGGCGTAGCCGGGGATGGCGGCGGGCTTGCCGGTGCCGAGCGTCACCACCCGCTCGAGGAGCCCGGTGAGCACGTGCGCGGTGGCGGGGGAGATCGTCGGCGCCGCGGCGGGGTTGGGGTGGCGCCGCTCGATGATGCCGCCGCTGCCCACCGCCGCCACCACGTAGGGGGTGACCAGGCGGCCTTCGTTGGCGACCACTGCGACGGCGCGGGCGAGCTGCAGCGGCGTCACCGAGATCCCCTGGCCGAAGGAGATGTAGGCCTTGGTGAGCGGCCGCCAGCTGCCGACCGGCGCCAGGATGCCGCCGCTCTCGCCCGGCAGGTCGATGCCGGTGGGGCGGCCGAAGCCCATGGCGCGGATCATCCGGTAGAACCGCTCGTCGCCGAGGAGGAGGGCGGTCTTGATCATGCCGACGTTCGACGACTTGGCGATGACGTCGGCGAAGGTGAGGCGGCCGTACGGCTTGTGATCGCGGATGCGGATGTTGTAGAGCGTGATGCCGCCCATCCCGCAGTCGAAGACGTCGTCCGGCGAGACGATGCCGTTGCCGATGGCGGCGGCGGCGGTCACCACCTTGAAGGTCGATCCCGGCTCGTAGGAGTCCATGATCGCCCGGTTGCGCCACAGCGCCGGCGGGTACTCGGTGTAGCGGTTGGGGTCGAACGGCGGGTAGCTGGCCATGGCGATCACGGCGCCGCTCGCCGGATCGAGCAGCACCATGCTGGCGCTCTTCGCCCGGTGGAGGGCGACGGCGCGGGCGAGCTCGCGCTCGACGATGTGCTGGATGGTCGAGTCGAGGGTGAGGTAGAGGTCGTGGCCGGGCTCCGGCTCGGCGGAGGCGAGGCCGGGGGCGATCACCGTGCCGCGCCGCGCGTCGCGGAGGAGCGTCCGCCGGCCGGGCCGCCCGGCGACCTCGCGGTTGTAGAGCAGCTCGAGGCCGGCGAGCCCCTGGTTGTCGGTGCCGACGTAGCCGAGGATCTGCGCCGCCAGCTCGCGCATCGGATAGCAGCGCTTGCTCTCCGGCAGGAAGTGGATGCCGCGCAGGTGGAGGGCGCGCACCGCGTCCGACACCCGCGGGTCGAGCTTCCTCGCCAGCCAGACGAAGTTGCTGTCGCGCGACAGCCGCCGGGTGAGCGACGCGGCGTCGGTGTCGAGGAGCGGGGCGAGGGCGCGCGCCGTCGCCGCCGGATCGTCGAGGTCCGAGGGGTCGGCCCACGCCGACTCGACCTGCACGGAGACCGCGAGCTCGCGGCCGCGCGCGTCGTAGATGGTGCCGCGCGGCGGATCGAGCTCGACCACCGTCTGCTGCTGGCGGCGGGCCTTGTCGCGATAGTGCTCGTACTGCACCACCTGCAGCATGTAGAGGCGGGCGGCGATCGCCCCCACCCAGAAGCAGCCGCCGATGGCGATGAGGAGGATGCGGTTCCTCACGGCAGCTCCTCCCAGAACACCACCTGGTCGGTCGTCGGGCTCTGCATGCCGAGCTCGCGGCTGGCGCGCGCCTCGATCTGCTGCGGGCTGGCGAGATAGGCGGTCTCGAGGTTGAGGCGGCGCTCCTCCTGCGCCAGGTCGCGCTCCTCGCGCTCGAGGGCGACGATGCGGTAGCCGGTGTTGAGCAGCTCGAGGTGCATCCAGGTGTAGCCGAGGAGGCCGCCGCCCAACGAGAGGACGACGGCGACGACCGACAGCAGCTCGCGCCGCAGGCGGCGGTCGCGCTCCCGCACCAGATAGGTATTGGCGACCGGCCGCCTGAACGCGTACGCGCTGTTCAACGCCTCACAGCCTCCGCGCCGCGCGCAGGCGCGCCGAGCGCGAGCGGGGGTTCCAGGCGAGCTCTTCGTCGCCGGGGCGCAGCGGTTTCTTGGTGAGCAGCGCGAGCAGGCGGGTCTCGGCGTGCGGCCGCCCGGTCACCGGATCGGTCTCGCCGTGCGCCAGGTCGCGCAGGGTATTCTTGACGATACGGTCCTCGAGGCTGTGGTACGAGATGATGACCAGCCGCCCGTCGTCGTCGAGCCGCCGCACCGCCTGGTCGAGGAAGGCCTCGAGGCCGGCGAGCTCGTCGTTGACGGCGATGCGCAGCGCCTGGAAGACGCGCGTCGAGGGATCGACACGGCCCTCGCGGTCGCGCCGGCCGCCCTTGGCGCGGTCGATCACCGCGCGGAGGTCGGCGGTGGTCTCGATCGGCGCCTCCTCGCGCGCCTTGACGATGGTGCGAGCGATCCGCCGTGCCTGCCACTCTTCGCCGTAGCCCTTGATGATCTCTTCCAATTCGGCCTCCGAGCTCTGGTTCACGATGTCCGCCGCGGTCCGCTCGCTGCCGCCCATGCGCATGTCGAGGGGACCCTTGAAACGAAAGCTGAAGCCGCGCTCCGGCCGGTCGAGCTGCAGCGAGGAGACGCCGAGGTCCGCCAGGATGCCGGCGGCGCGGTCGACGGCGACCGCGTCGAGCAGCTCGCCGAGGCGGTCGAAGGTGCCTTCGACGAGCCGCACGCGGTCGCCGAACTCCGCGAGGCGCGCCCCGGCGAGGGCGAGCGCCTGGGGATCGCGGTCGATCCCCACCAGCCGTGCCTGGGGAGCGGCGCGGAGGAGCGCCTCGGCGTGGCCGCCGAGGCCGACCGTGGCGTCGACATAGAGGCCGCCGCGCTCGGGCGCGAGCGCGGCGAGGGTCTCGGCGACCAGGACCGGCAGGTGCTGTCCATCCAACGGCTCATCCCGTGTGCGCCGCGCTCGCGCCGCACGCTGCTCCTAGATGCCGCGCTCGGAAAGAACGCGGAAGTCCTCGTCGGTGAACGGCTGCTCTTCCATGCGGGCGAGGAAGCGGTCGCGGCTCCACACCACCAGGTGATCGAGCCGCGCGCTGACCACCACGTCGCCATTCATGCCGGCGCTCTCGCGCAGGATCTGCGGCACCACGATGCGCCCCTGGATGTCGAGGCGGAGCTGCTGGCCGTAGAAGCTGACGCGCTCGAGGTACCGGTTCTTGGTCGGATCGGTCGACGGCATGGCCTGCAGCCGCGCCTCGATCTCCTCCCACACCGGCAGCGGATAGACGAACGCCGAGTCGCCCTGGACCGAGGTCACGAAGAGATCCGGCCCGTACCGCTCCTCGAGGAAGCGGCGGAAGTCGGTCGGAATCTTCAGCCTTCCCTTGTCGTCGATCTTCGCCGGAGCGCTTCCGCGAAACATGGCCCGCCCGATCCGTCCTCAAAGTGCAGCTGACTAGCGGAAAATCCTAGCAGTCCGCTCCACTTTTGTCCATTTCAGTCCACCGAAATGGCGCCGAGGCTCGCCTTCGGGGGCGAAAAGAGCCAAATTTTGCGCGAATGAGGCGTAAATCGGGTCGCGGGCGCTCCACCGCCGTCCCTGAGCCTTGCGGCCCAGGGGAAGCGGTGAACGGACCTGCGGATCAGCGAGGAGTGGAGGGGGGCGGAGGGGGCGGCGACTGCGCCGGCGTCTGGATGACCGGGGGTGGCGTCGTGGTGTCGACGGGCGCCGGCGTTGGCAGGCCGCCGAGGGTGCCCGGGCCGGGCGCGCTGCCGGCGGCGCCGGCGGGGCCCGGGACGTTGATGCCGATCGGCGCCCCGGGCGCACCCGGCGGCGGCGTGATGACGTCGCCCGGCCCTCCCGGCGGCACCTCGCTGGTGGTGAGGCCGGGGATCTGCTGCTGGGTGCCGGTGCTGATCAGCTTGCGGAAGCCGGCCGCCTCCTGGGGGGGCTGGGCGACGACCATCGACTGCTTCTGCAGGTCGGACATGAACTCGAGGAGCTTCTCGCGGAAGATGCGCTGCCCCTCCTTCTCCTGAATCGCCGCCGAGGCCTCGGGGAGCGGCTTGAGGTGGCTGTCGCGGCGGTCGATCACCTGCAGGACGTGGAGGCCGCCGCGGCCGGAGACCGGCTCGGAGACGCCCTTCTTGGGCAGCTTCCAGACGGCCGCCTGCAGTGAGGGGTCGAGGTCGCCTGGCGACACCCAGCCGAGGTCGGTCGGACCGGTCAGCTCGCCCTGGGCGAGGAAGGGCTCGGCGGCCTCCTTGAGCGGCTTGCCGGCGAGGAGGGCCTTGCGCACCTCGGTCGCCACCCGCATCCGCTCGGCCGCGCTCGCCACCTTGTCCTCCGGGATGAGCACCTCCTGCAGCTGCACCTGGTCGGGGAGGCGGAACTCCTCGCCATGCTTGGTGTAGTAGCGGCGGAGGTCCTCCTCGTCGACCTTGACCTTGCTGCGCACCTCGCGGCTGATCACCTCCTGCACGCGCAGGTTGCTCTTCAGCTGCTGGCGCAGCTTCGCCTCGGTCAGCCCGGCCTGCTGCAGCGCCTGGGCGAACTGCTGATCGTCCTTGAGGTTGTTCGAGGTGCGGATCTGCTGCACCGCGTTGTCGACCTCGGCGTCGGTGATCTCGATGCCGAGCTGGTCGGCGTGCGAGAGGACGAGCAGCTCGTCGTACATGTCCTTGTAGACGAGCTCCCCGGCCTGGCCGAGGATGCGCTGGCGCTCGGCCGGATCCTGCTCGCGGTGGTTGGTGTCCTGGATCAGCTCGTTCTTGCGCTTCTCGTAGTCGTAGAGCGTCGCGATGCGGTCGTTGACCCGCAGCACGATGCGGTTCATCGATTCGGCGCCGGCGAGCCGCGGGGCCGCGAGACCGCCAGCGAGGGGAAGGACGAGGAGGAGGGAGAGGCTAGCGATGGGTGCGCGCTGTCGGCTCACGGTAGGTACCCTCATAGTCAAACGGCAAGTTCCGCGCATAAACCTCGACATTGTAACGCTTTCGGCACTCGCCCACCAAGGCGGCCAGGCGCCGGTCGGCGCGCTGCCGCGCGAGGCGGACGCCGATCTCCTCCTCCACCTGGGCGATCGGCAGCACCTCGGCGGGCAGGTGCTCGACCACCTGGAAGAGGTGGAAGCCGTAGGGCGCGGGGATGACGCGGCTCACCTCGCCGGGTTTCAGGGCGAAGAGAGTGTCGGCGTAGGTGGGCGGCAGGTCGGCGCGCGAGAGCTCGATGCCCACCGCGCCGCCGAGGTCGCCCGCCGGCCCGCCGCCGCCAACGCTGCCGGAGCCGCCGCCGCGCGGCTCGCGGGCGAGCCGCCGGGCGACCGCCGCGAAGTCGGCGCCGGCGGCGATCTGGCCGTGGACGCGGTCGGCGGTGGCGCGGTCCTCGACGAGGATCTGGCGCAGGCGCACCCGCTCCGGTCGGGCGAAGTCGCCGCGGTGTGCCGCGTAGTAGGCGGCGATCTCGGCGTCGCTGGCGCGGCTCGGTGAGCCGGCGCCGCCGGCCCTGGCTCCTTGGCGGTCGGCGGCGAGCAGCGCGTCGACCGCCCGCCGCGGCTCGCGCTCGCGGTCGGCGGCGGCGGTCAGGCCGCGGTCGGCGGCGAGCCGGGCGAGGAGCTGCTCGTCGAGGAACTGGTCGAAGAGCGCCGAGAGCGCCTCGCCGCCGAGCGGCACGTCGGTGTCGCCGTCGGCGCGGCTGAGGAAGGCCGCGAAGCGGCCGTAGCGGATCTCCTCGCCGCCGATCCGCGCCACGGCGTCCGGTTCCGGCTGCGCCTCCCGCCGGCAGGCTCCGGCGAGGCTGGCGAGGAGAACCGCCGAGAGCGCGGCGCCGAGCCCGGCACGGCCTCGCAAGCGCCCGGCGGACATCAGTTGGCGAGCGCCTGGAGCGTCTCGCGCGCCGCGGCGAGGAGGACGCCGCCGCCGCCCGCGGCGGTCAGCGTCAGCACGCCGCTCGGGCTGAAGCTGGCGCCGGGCGTCGTCGAGACCATCTCGATCAGGCGGTCGACGTCGATCCTGGCGTCGCGGCGGAGGCGGATCACCAGCTCGCTCCCCTTGAACGAGATCGACTGGATGCGCAGCGCCTCGGCGAGGCGCTTGAGCGCCGCCACCTGGATGAGGGTGCGCACCGCCGCCGGCGGCGGCCCGAAGCGGTCGGTCAGCTCGGCGATCACCTCGTCCTCGGACTCCTCGGCGGCGGCGATCTTGCGGTAGAGCTCCATGCGCAGGTTGGCGTTCTCGACGTACTCCTGCGGGATCGACATCGGCACCGGCAGGTCGATCGCCGCCGACGGCGCCTCGGCGACCTCCTCGCCCTTCATCTCGCGCACGGTCTCTTCGAGGAGCTTCAGGTAGGTCTCGATCCCCACCGCGCCGATGTGGCCGCTCTGCTCGGCGCCGAGGAGGTTGCCGGCGCCGCGGATCTCCAGGTCGCGCGCCGCGATGCGGAAGCCGGCGCCGAGGTCGGTGAACTCGCGGATCGCCGCCAGCCGCTTGCGGGCGGCCTCGGAGAGCACCCGGTCGCCGGGCACCAGCAGGTAGCAGTAGGCGAGCTGGTTGCTGCGGCCGACGCGGCCGCGCAGCTGGTAGAGCTGGGCGAGGCCGAAGCGCTGGGCGCCGTGGACGATCATGGTGTTGACGTTGGGGATGTCGATGCCGTTCTCGATGATGGTGGTGGCGAGGAGGACGTCGAACTCGCGGCGGGTGAAGGCGTGCATGCGCCGCGACAGCTCGGCCTCGTCGAGCTGGCCGTGGCCGACGGTCACCCGCACGCCCGGCACCATCGCCTTGAGATCCGCCAGCATCTTCTCGATCGACTCGACACGGTTGTATACGTAGTAGACCTGGCCGCCGCGCTCGATCTCGAACTCGATCGCCTCGCGGATCACCTCGGCGTTGAAGGGGAGGATGGCGGTCTCCACCGCCATGCGGTCCTTGGGCGGCGTCTCGATCACCGACAGGTCGCGGACGCCGGCGAGCGATAGCTGGAGGGTGCGCGGCACCGGCGTCGCCGACATGGCGAGCACGTGGACGCCCTTCTTCATCTGCTTCAGGCGCTCCTTCTGGGCGACGCCGAAGCGCTGCTCCTCGTCGACGATCATCAGCCCCAAGCGGGGGATCTCGATGTCCTTCGAGAGCAGCCGGTGGGTGCCGATGAGGACGTCGACGTCGCCCGCCGCCAGGCGCTTGCGGATGGTGCGGGTCTCCGCCGGGGTGACGAAGCGGGAGATCATCTCGAGCTTGACCGGCAGGCCGGCGAAGCGGCGGCGGAAGGTCTCCAGGTGCTGGTCGGCGAGGATCGTCGTCGGCGCCAGCACCGCCACCTGGTAGCCGCCGTCGACCGCCTTGAAGGCGGCGCGCATCGCCACCTCGGTCTTGCCGTAGCCGACGTCGCCGCAGAGCAGGCGGTCCATCGGCCGCTCGCGCTGCAGGTCCTCCTTGATGACGGCGATCGCCTCCAGCTGGTCGGGGCTCTCCTCGTAGGGGAAGGCGGCCTCGAACTGGCGCTGCAGGTCGCTGTCGCCGGCGAGCGCCGGGGCGCGCGCCAGCTGGCGCTCGGCGTAGAGCTTGAGGAGCTCCGCCGCCATGTCGCGCATGCTGTTCTTGACCCGCGACTTGGTGCGGTTCCACGAGGTGCCGCCGAGCTGGTCGAGGCGCGGCGCCACCCCCTCGATGCCGCTGTACTTCTGCACCTGGTCGAGCCGCGAGAGCGGCAGCAGGAGCCGCTTGCCGCTGGCGTAGGAGATCTCCATCACCTCGACGCCGGCGGTGGCTGCGGCTGCGCCGCCGGCGGCGGTGGCGTCGCGGAGAGTCGCCGGCAGCGCCGCCGAGCCGTCGCCGTCGCCGCCCACCGAGCGCAGGGCGACGAACTGGCCGATGCCGTGGTCGGCGTGGACGACGTAGTCGCCGATCTTCAGGTCGCGCAGGCTGGCGACGAAAGGGCCGTAGCGGGCGCGGGGGGTGCGCCGCTGCAGCTTCGCCTGCGGCAGGAGCTGCTGCTCGCCGTAGAGGACGACCCCCGCGGAGGGCAGCCGGAAGCCGCGCGAGAGCTCGCCCGGCGCCAGCTCGACGCCGCCCTTGCCGACGGCGATCTCGCGCGCCGCCAAGAGCTCCTCCATGCGCTCGCGGTGGACCGGCTGGACGGCGACGACGCAGCGCTCGCCGCGCGCCCGCGCCGTCGCCACCTCCTGCGGGAAGCGCGGCAGCTGGCCGTGGAAGAGGTCGGTCGCCGCGGCGTGGAAGTCGATGGCGCCGCCGGCGCCGGCCGGCCCCAGCACCAGGTCGCGAATGCGCACCTCGGCGCCGGCGATCAGCTCCTGGACGCGGGCGAGCGGCTGCTCGAGGAGATCCGGCGGCAGCGCCAGGTGGCCGTGCTCGAGGCGCGCCTCGTAGTCCGCCGCCAGGCGCATCGCGTGGTGCTCGGCCTCTGCCTGGAGCGCCGGCGGATCGAGGGCGAGGACGAGGGCGCCCGGCATGGCGTCGGCGAGCGCCGCGATGCCGCCGGCGGCGAGGAGCGGCAGGTAGTTCTCCCAGCCCGGGAAGCCGCCGCGCACGCGCAGGTCCTCGATGCGGTCGAGGACGTCCGGCGGCGCCTCCCGCTCCGGCACCCCGGCCTGGCGGGCGAGGAGGCCGGCGAGGCGGCTCGCCTCCTCGGGGCCGCCGGGGAAGAGGTAGAGCGGCAGCACCCGCACGCTGTCGAGGGTGTCCTCCGAGCGCTGGGTCTGGGCGTCGAACCAGCGGATCGACTCGATGGTGTCGCCAAAGAAGTCGAGGCGGATGGGGGCCGCGCCGCCGCCGCCCGGCCCCGGCGGGAAGAGGTCGACGATGCCGCCGCGGATGGCGAAGTCGCCCACCTCGTAGACCAGGTCGGTGCGCCGGAAGCCGTGGCGGAGGAGATGGTGCGCCAGGAGGTCGATCGCGAGGTCGTCGCCGGGCGCCAGCTCGAGGACGCCGGCGGCGTAGACGGCCGCGTTCGGCAGCAGTCGGAAGAGCGAGCGCGGCGTCGTCACCACCGTCCGCGCGGCGCCCGAGATGACGCGGTCGAGCGCCACCGACTCCTGCGCCCGCACGAGAAGCGAGGTCTCGGCGTCCTGGTACGGGGTGAGGGAGGGGGCGGGGAAGTAGGCGGCGCCCTCGCCGGCCCCCTCGCGGCCGGCGAGGCCGCGGGCCGGCGGCGCGAAGAGCTGGGCCGCCTCGATCCAGGTGAGCGCGTCGGCCTCGCGCGGCACCACGACGAGGAGCGGCCGGCCGAGGTCGCGGGCG
Organism: uncultured Acidobacteriota bacterium; assembly: GCA_963755825.1. Lineage (GTDB taxonomy): Bacteria > Acidobacteriota > Thermoanaerobaculia > Multivoradales > UBA5704 > DATBQN01. The sequence continues at coordinate 2,592,660 of CAVWLA010000003.1, forward strand.
AGGAGCTCGCCGACCCAGGCGGCGGCGGCCACCGGCAGGCGCACGACGTCCCCCAGACCCTCGCGGAGGGCACGGTAGGGCGCACCGCTGCGCAGCGTGCGGGAGAATTCCTCCCAGACGCGTTCGCTCATCCGGGCAGTGTAACGCGCCGGCGGCGCCAAATCTGCCGCCGCCGGCTCCATCGCGGCACCGGCGGGGTTGACAAGGGCCGCCGGGAATTCGATCATTCAAACGTCCGTTTGAACCGTCGGCGAGATCTCGGGATCGTCCCGAGACCGGCCTCTGGACGACGGCAGACCTTCCCGGCGGAGACCCGATGCACCCACGAGCGGACGATTCAGCCGTCGCCGGCACCCGCGAGAGCCTGCTCGACGCCGCCGAGGAGCTCTTCGCCGAGCGCGGCATCCCGGCGGCCTCGCTGCGCGCCATCACCGAGCACGCGGGCGCCAACCTCGCCGCCGTGCACTACCACTTCGGCTCCAAGGAGGGGCTGGTGCGCGCCGTCTTCGAGCGCCGTCTGGCGCCGCTCAACCGCGAGCGGCTGGCCCTCCTCGACCGCTGCGAGGCGGAGGGGGGCGGCATCGAGGAGGTGGCGCGGGCGTTCGTCGGGCCGGTCTTCCTGATGGCTCACGAGAGCCACAAGAGCGCCTTCGCCCAGATGATGGCGCGCGCCTACACCGAGCCGCTCGACGAGGTGCGCGAGATCGTCGCCAGCCAGTTTTCGGAGGTGATCGAGCGCTTCTTCGCCGCCCTCGCCCGGCGCCTGCCGGAGCTGCCGGAGGACGAGATCTTCTGGCGCCTCCTCTTCGTCGCCGGCGCCATGGCGCACACCGTCTCCTGCGGGCATCTCCTCGCCCAATACTCGCGCGGGCGCTGCTCGGTCTCCCGCCCCGAGGAGTCGATCGAGCATCTGGTGACCTTTCTGGCGGCGGGCTTGCGGGCGCCGGCGCCCTCTCACACGACGGCCGGCGAGTGACCAGGCCGAGGAGGAGAATTTGAAGACCGTCACGATCTGTCTCGGGGGGCTGCTGCTCGCCGCCGCTCTCTTGTGCGCCCCCGCCTGGGGGCAGGAGAAGCCGGCGGCCGCGGCACCGGCGGCCGCGGCGGCATCTGCGATCGGCAGCGCAGCCTCCGATCTCGCCGGCGAGCCCATGAAGCTGACCCTCGCCCAGGCGCTGCAGCGGGCGCTCGCGGCGAACGCCAACCTGGGCGTCGCGCGGCTCGAGATCGCCGCCGCGCGGGCGCAGAAGGACATCGCCGTCTCGTCGGTGCTGCCGCACGTCTCGGCGACCGCCAACTACCTGCGCAACACCGTCGAGAGCGCCTTCGACTTCAACGGCACCGAGGTGCTGCTGCTGCCGCGCAACGATTGGAACTACAAGCTGACGGTGACGCAGCCGCTCTACGCCGGCAACCGCGACCGCCGCGCCCTCGACCAGGCAAGGCTCGGCATCCAGAGCGCCGAGCAGCAGGCGGAAGGGGCCGCCGAGCAGCTCCTGCTGACGGTGGTCTCCGACTACCTGGCGGTGCTCGAGGGCGAGGATCTCCGTGCCGTCGAGCAGCGCAACCTGGAGCTCGCGAGAGAGCGCCAGACCCTCGCCCAGAATCTCTTCGACGCCGGCGAGACGACGCGCGTCGACACCCTCCGCGCCGAGTCCGACACCAAGGCCGCCCAGCGGCGGCTGACCGACGCCCAGCGCATGCGCGACGAGGCCGAGAGCCGGCTGCGGCTCGACCTCGCCCTCGAGCGGCGGATCGCCGTCGAGGAGCCGACGACGCTCTTCCCGCCGCTCGGCGACGAGCCGTCCCTCGTCGCCGCGGCCGAGCGGCAGCGCCCGGAGGTGGCAGAGGCGCAGATCGACCTCACCACCGCCAAGCTCGAGGTGGCGAAGCAGCGCGGCGCCTACTACCCGGTGCTCTCGGCCGAGGGGGATTTCCTCTCGCAGCGCTCGTCGTTCCCCGCCGACCGCTACGGGCAGTTCGCCTTGAAGCTCAGCGTGCCGATCTACCAGGGCGGCGAGACGGCGGCGAGGATCGCCCTCTCGCGCGACCGCGAGCGTCAGGCCGAGCTCAAGCTCGACGAGGTGCGCCGCACGGTGCGCGAGGAGGTGCGCCGCGCCTTCGTCGATCTGGCGAGCGCCGACGCCAGCCTCGGTCTCGCCCGCGAGCAGCTGGCGGCGAGCGAGGCGGAGTACGGCCAGGCCGCCGACCTCTACCGCGCGCAGGAGCTCACCGCGCTCGACGCCGAGAGCGCCGAGACCTCGCTCGCCGAGGCCCGCCGCGCCGTGGCGACCAGCAAGCTCGACCGCCAGCTCGCCGAGCTCCGCGTCTGGGCGGCCGCCGGAATGCTGCAGAAGACCGTTCTTGAGGAGGGTGTCCGATGAAGCGCCAGGTCACGTATGCCGTGTGCTCTCTCTGCCTCGCCGGCAGCCTCGTCCTCTCCGTCGCCTGCGGCCGCGGCGCCAAGCCCGCGGCCCCGGCGCCGTCCGCCGCCGCGCAGGCTCCGGCGCCGCCGCTCCCCACCGACGTCTCGGCGGTCGCCGGCATCGCCACGGCACCGCCCTCGGCAGCCTCGGGTGCGGCTCCCGGCAGCGCGGCGGCTCCGGGCCAGGCGCCGGTCGGCCAGGCGCTCGACCCTGATTCGGTGGTCGCCGCGACCGGCGAGTTCGTCTCGCCGGTGCGCTCGGAGCTCGCCATGCGCCTCCCCGGCCGCGTCGGCCGCATCCTCGTCGACGAGGGCGCCCGCGTGCGCAAGGGGCAGCCGCTGCTGACCCTGGAGACCGAGTACCTGGCGCTCGATCTCGAGCGCACCCAGGCCGACCTCTCGCGCGCCCAGGCGGCGGCGGACGACGCCCGGCGCGACCTCGGCCGCAAGAAGGAGCTGATCGCCAAGAGCTCGGTGTCGCAGGCCGCCTACGACCGCTCCGACTCGGCCTTCGCGCAGGCGCAGGCGGCGGTCGGCTCCGCCGTCGCGGCGCGCGACCTCGCCCGCCAGCGGCTGGCGGATGCGGTCCTCCGCTCGCCGATCGACGGCGTCGTCGCCGAGCGGCGGACCGACGTCGGGCAGCGGCTGGGCGACAACACGGTCGCCTTCGTCGTCGCCCAGACCTCGCCGCTGAAGCTGCGCTTCCGTCTGCCCGAGCGCTATCTGTCGAGCGTGCGCAAGGGGCAGCCGGTGCGCGCCACGGTCGACCCCTATCCGGGCGAAACCTTCCGCGGCCGCGTCACCCTGGTCGGCGGCGTCGTCGATCCGGCGACCCGCTCCTTCAACCTCGAGACCGAGTTCGAGAACCGCGACGGCCGCCTCACCCCGGGCCTCTTCGCCCGTGTTTCGATCGACCTCGCCAAGCCGGGCGCGCCGCAGGCCGCGGCGCCGGCGCCTGTCGAAAGGGGCGGCCGATGAAATCGCTCGCCGCGCTCTGCATCCGCCGGCCGGTCTTCGCGACGGTCATCATCCTCGCCCTCGTGGTGGTCGGCGTCGTCGCCTACTTCACCCTCGGCGTCGACCGCTTCCCCAAGGTCGACTTCCCCACCGTCACCGTCACCACCCGCCTCGTCGGCGCCTCGCCGGAGGACATCGAGACCGAGATCACCGACAAGCTCGAGGAGTCGATCAACACCATCAGCGGCATCGACCAGCTCACCTCGATCTCGTCCGAGGGGACGTCGCAGGTGATCGTCGCCTTCGAGCTCGAGAAGAACGGCGACGTCGCGGCGCAGGAGGTGCGCGACAAGGTCAACTCGGTCCTCGCCCAGCTGCCCAAGGAGGCCGATCCGCCGGTGATCGAGAAGATCGACCCCGACGCGACGCCGATCCTCTTCATCGCCCTCTCCGGCCCGGCGCCCATCCGTGACATCACCGAGTTCGCCGACAAGACGCTCAAGCGACAGATCGAGTCGATCAACGGCGTCGGCCAGGCGCTCATCGTCGGCGGCCGGCCGCGGCAGGTCAACGTCGTCGCCGACACCGCACGCCTCTCGGCGGTCGGCCTGACCGTCGCCGACCTGGTGCGCGCGCTGCAGACGCAGAACGTGCAGGTGCCGGGCGGCGAGGTCGAGCAGGGGATTCGCGACCTGACGCTCCGCACCTACGGCCGCGTCGACAACCCGGCGCAGTTCGGCGCCATCCCGATCGTCAACCGCAACGGCTACGCGGTCAAGGTCTCCGACGTGGCCCGCATCGACGACGGCACCGCCGACGCGGTGTCGATCGCCAGCGTCGACGGCAAGTCGGCCGTCGTCCTCCAGGTGCGCAAGCAGTCGGGCACCAACACCATCGAGGTCATCAACCGCCTGAAGGACCGCGTCCAGGAGCTCCGCGCCCAGCTGCCGCACGGCTGGAAGATGGACCTCGTGCGCGACCAGTCGGAGTACATCGTCGCCGCCGTCGACGCGGTCAAGGAGCACCTCGTCGTCGGCTCGCTCCTCGCCGCCGCCACGGTGCTCCTCTTCCTGCGCAAGTTCCGGCTGACGATCATCGCCGCGGTGGCGATCCCCACCTCGCTCATCGCGAGCTTCGCCGCCATGTCCTACATGGGCTTCACCCTCAACGTCATCACCCTCCTCGCCCTCGCCCTCGTCGTCGGCATCGTCATCGACGACGCCGTCGTCGTGCTGGAGAACATCTTCCGCTTCCTCGAGGAGAAGAAGATGAGCCCGCGCGAGGCGGCGCTCGAGGGGACGGGCGAGATCGCGCTCGCCGTCCTCGCCACCTCGCTGTCGCTCATCGCGGTCTTCCTGCCGGTCGCCTTCATGGGCGGCCTCGTCGGCCGCTTCATGTACTCCTTCGGCATCACCATGGCCTTCGCCATCGCCGTCTCGCTGCTCGTCTCCTTCACCCTGACGCCGATGATGAGCTCGCGCTGGCTGCGCACGAGCGATGCCGCCGGCGAGCAGGGGTCGACCCGCGAGAAGGGCTTCTACGCCCGCCTCGAGCGCGGCTACCTCCGCCTCCTCGACGCCTCGATGGCCCACCGCTGGGTGGTCGTCGTGCTGCTCGTCCTGGTCTTCGTCTCGACGGTGCCGCTCTTCACCGCCGTGCACAAGAACTTCCTTCCCACCGACGACGAGTCGCAGTTCGAGGTCACCGTGCGGGCGCCGGAGGGCGCCAGCCTCGAGGCGACGCAGGCGGTGGCGCAGTCGATCGCCCGGCGGGTGCAGCAGCTGCCGGAGACGGTCACCACCGTGGTCACCGTCGGCAACGACCCGCAGCGCACCAAGAACCTCGGCTCGGTCTACGTCAAGCTGGTGCCGACCTCGAAGCGCAAGACCACCCAGGAAGACGTCATGCAGGCGGTGCGCGACCGCGTGCTCCCCGCCTACGCGCAGCTCCACCTGCGCACCGGCGTGCAGCCGGTCAACGTCTTCGGCGGCGGCAACAACGCCGAGATCCAGTTCTGGATGGGCGGCCCGGACCTCGACCAGATCGCCCGCTACTCGCAGGTGCTGCTCGCCAAGCTGAAGACGATGCCGGGCGTCATCGACGCCGACTCGAATCTCATCGTCGGCAAGCCCGAGCTCGGCGTTCGCATCGACCGCGCCAAGGCCTCCGACCTCGGCGTCAACGTGCAGGACGTCGCCTCGACGTTGAACGTCCTCGTCGGCGGCCAGCAGGTGACCAACTACACCGAGGGCGGCGAGGAGTACGAGGTGCACGTGCGCGCCGACGAGCGCTATCGGCGCGACCCGCAGGGCATCGCGCAGGCGGAGGTCCCCTCGACCCTCCGCGGCACGGTGCCGCTGCGCGACCTGGTCGAGCTCAAGGCCGGCGAGGGGCCGTCGCTCATCAACCGCATCGCGCGGCGGCGGCAGGTGCTGCTCTTCGCCAACATGCTGCCCGGCTACTCGGCGCAGACCGTCATCGACCAGCTGACGGCGGCGGCCAAGGATCTCCACATGCCGGCCTCCTACACCTCCGGCTTCACCGGCCGCTCGCGCGAGCAGGGGAAGGCGGCGCGCAACTTCGGCATCGCCTTCCTGCTCTCGATCGTCTTCATGTACTTGATCCTGGCGGCGCAGTTCGAGAGCTGGCTGCACCCGGTGACCATCCTCCTCGCGCTGCCGATGACGGTGCCCTTCGCGCTGCTCTCGCTCCTGGTGCTCAACCAGTCGCTCAACATCTTCTCGGCGCTCGGCATCCTGGTGCTCTTCGGCATCGTCAAGAAGAACAGCATCCTGCAGATCGACCACACCATCCACCTGCGCGAGGCGGGGCTCAGCCGCGCCGAGGCGATCCGGGAGGCCAACCGCGACCGGCTGCGCCCCATCCTGATGACCACCATGGCCTTCGTCGCCGGCATGATCCCGCTCGTCGCCTCGAGCGGCACGGGAGCGGCGACCAACCGCGCCATCGGCTCGGTCATCATCGGCGGCCAGACCCTGGCGCTCCTCCTCACCCTGGTCGGCACGCCGGTCGCCTACAGCCTCTTCGACGACCTCTCGGGCCTCCTGTCGCGCAAGAAGAAACCCGCCGAGGACCCGGTCCCCGCCGGCGCCGCCCTGCCGCCCGAGGGCGCCTAGTCTCCAGTGGTGCGCTGTTCCGGCCGGGTGCCGCCTTCTGCTCTAGGCGCCATCTCTTGTGCGGACTTCGCGTAGCGTCGCCACGATCTCTTCGGCGGTAAGCCCGAGAGGAACGCCTTCGACGTCCAGGTGGGAAGCCTTGCTGTGGACGGGCGCGACCTCGAACTCGCTTCCATCTCGCCGCTTGATCCGGACAGCGCCCTTGCGCTGAGCTTCTTCCAGGACCGCCGCGAGCTTCTGCCGGGCCTCTGAGAAGGTATAGACGTTCATCTCTCGACCTCCAGAGCTTCCACCCCTGCTCGTCGGGCAGCGTCTCTCAGACCTCCGTCGAGGGTGAGAATTGTACTATAAGGGTGCCGCGCACTCCCATCCATAGGATGTCTGCGCTGCCAGCGGGCGAGCCGCAGCCCTCTATAATGAAGATCTGCCGCGAGGCGTCCCGGAAGCCGACCGCATCACCCGCCGGGCTTGCCCTCCCGTCCTGAGGAGCCTCTTGGACCGCATTCGCAACTTCTGCATCATCGCCCACATCGACCACGGCAAATCGACCCTCGCCGACCGCCTGATCCAGCGCTGCGGCGCGGTCGAGCAGCGCGATTTCCGCGACCAGATCCTCGACTCGATGGACATCGAGCGCGAGCGCGGCATCACCATCAAGAGCAACACCGTGTCGCTCCTCTACACGGCGAAGGACGGCCTCGTCTACCACCTGAACCTCATCGACACCCCCGGCCACGTCGACTTCTCGCACGAGGTGCGCCGCTCGCTGATGTCGTGCGAGGGGGCGCTCCTCCTCATCGACGCTTCGCAGGGGGTGGAGGCGCAGACGCTCGCCAACCTCTACCTGGCGATGGAGTACGACCTCGAGGTGGTGCCGGTGATCAACAAGATCGACCTGCCGTCGGCAGAGATCGAGCGCATCCGCGAGGAGATCGACGCCGACCTCGGTCTCGACCCCTTCGGCGCCGTCCTCTGCTCGGCGAAGAACGCGATCGGCATCGACGACGTGCTGGAGGCGGTGGTGACGCGCCTGCCGGCGCCGTCGGGCGATCCGGAGGCGCCGCTGCGCGCGCTCATCTTCGACGCCCAGTACGACACCTACCGCGGCGTCGTCCTCCTCGTCCGCGTCTTCGAGGGGACGCTGCGGCGGGGCGACCGCGTCCGCCTCATGCACTCGGCCCGCGAGTACACGGTCGAGGAGGTGGGCATGCTGCGCTTGAAGCGCATCGAGACCGCCGAGCTGCCGGCGGGCGACGTCGGCTACATCATCGCCGGCGTCAAGTCGGTCTCCGACATCGCCGTCGGCGACACGGTGACCGGCATCCTGCGGCCGGCGGCGGAGCCGCTCCCCGGCTACAAGGAGGCGAAGCCGGTCGTCTTCTCCTCGCTCTACCCGATCGCCTCGGACGACTACGAGGACTTGACCAAGGCGCTCGAGAAGCTGCAGCTGAACGACGCCGCCCTCACCTTCCAGAAGGACTCCTCGACGGCGCTCGGCTTCGGCTTCCGCTGCGGCTTCCTCGGCCTCCTCCATCTGGATGTCGTGCAGGAGCGGCTGGAGCGCGAGCACAACCTCTCGCTCATCCTCTCGGCGCCTTCGGTGCAGTACGACATCGAGCTCACCGACGGCGTCCGGCTGCACGTCGACAACCCCTCGCTGATGCCCGACCCGTCGACCATCCAGCGCGTCTTCGAGCCGTTCATCAAGGCCTCGATCATGATCCCCGAGCGCTATCTCGGCGTCGTGATGGAGCTCTGCCGCGAGCGCCGCGGCTTCGACACCCGCTTTGAGTACCTGGCGATGGGCCGCCTGCAAGTGACCTCCGAGCTGCCGCTCGCCGAGGTGCTCTACGACTTCTACGACCGCCTGAAGACGCTGACGCAGGGCTACGGCTCCTTCGACTACGACCTCATCGACTACCGCGAGACCGACCTCGTCAAGGTCGACATCCTGGTCAACGGCGACAAGGTCGACGCGCTGTCGCAGCTCGTCCACCGCGAGAAGGCCCGCCCGCGCGCCCTCCAGTACTGCGAGCGGCTGGCCGAGACCATCCCGCGCCAGAACTTCAAGATCGCCATCCAGGGCGCCATCGGCGGCAACGTCATCGCCCGCACCACCATCAACGCCTTCCGCAAAGACGTCATCGCCAAGTGCTACGGCGGCGACATCTCCCGCAAGCGCAAGCTCCTCGAGAAGCAGAAAGAGGGGAAGAAGCGGATGAAGATGGTGGGCTCGGTCGAGATCCCGCAGGCGGCCTTTCTAGCCGTCTTGAAGTCCGAGCAGAGCTGAAGCGCCCGCCGCGAGGCGGAAGCGCCGGCGATCCGCACCTCAGGATCGTCGCCAGCACGGAAAACTCGGCGATCCGAGGAGAAGGCTTGGCCGTAGCGCGGAAATCCCGGCTGTCAGACGAGAGGGAACGTCGGCGGAGGGGAAAACCTCGGCTGCAGAAGGGAAGGACCCGTCGTCGAAGCGGAGATCACGGCCGTATGACGAGAAGGACCGGCGTCGGAGCGGAAACCTCGGCTGCAGAGGTGGAAGGACTGGATTCTTCCTCTCTGGGCGCGGCTGCAGCGAGCTTACGCTCGCTGAAACGAAGAAGATCGGGGATGTTTCCTCTCTGCTCGCGCTGCAGCGACGAAGACTCTCGAGTTTTCCTCGCCACCAACGCCGCAGGGAGCGAGGCTCCGAACGTTTTCGGTGGCGCGCGGCAGTTACCGTGTCATCCAAATGGGGCGGAGGCGGCAGCCAGGACTCTGAGATGGGCAGTTTGAATCCGGGGCCTGTACGGTCCGCGCGCCTTGGGTACCTCGGCGGGCAGCACTCCGACAATCTACTCGACCGTCCATGGGTGCTTCGTTCCGGCATCCGAGCCACTCGGCAGGGTTGTAGCGCTGCTTGCCGCCGGGCTCACTCGACCGTCCGCGCTCGCCGAGGATGATGCCGGCGTCACGTGGCGAAGTGACCTCGGCCTGAAAGTAATCCTCTACGGCACCCGAAGCCAGCAGTGACTACAGACCATCTTTACACTTGGTGTAATGATGGACTTGACGAGGAAGTGAGGGCCGGCTATCATCAACGACGCGATGAGATTCCGGTTCGACGATGGCGACCTGGGAAAGATCTGCACCGAGGCGAAGAACTCCCACAAGCACGGCGCGTCCGTTGTGCGGGCGCTCAGAAAGCTTGTCCAGGTCATCCAGGCAGCGCCCGACGAGCGCACCCTCCGAGGAATGAGGTCGCTCCATCTGGAAAAGCTTAAAGGGCCAAAGGCCCATCAGCACTCAATGAAGCTAGACGATCAATGGAGGTTGGTCATCGAGATTGAGGGTAAAGGCCCGGAGAAAGTCGTCGCGATTGTATCCATCGAAGATTACCATTGAGCGAAAGGCGCGACATGAAAAGCTACATCCCTGCCGAGGTCTTTCCCCCTGGAGAGTTTCTGAAGGACGAGCTAGAAGCTCGCGGCTGGAGCCAGGCGGATCTGGCCGAAATCTTGGGGCGTCCGCCCCGCCTCATCAGCGAGATTATTAGTGCTAAGCGGGCAATCTCGCCAGAGACAGCGCAGGGCCTTGGTGCCGCATTCGGCGTGGATCCTCAGTATTGGCTCAATCTGGAAAGCATCTACCAGTTGTCGCGGGTTCGTCAGCCCGATGGAGCTGTTGCGACCCGCGCCGAGCTATTTGACAAGGCTCCTATCAAGGAACTGATTCGGCGCCACTGGATTCAGCCGGCGCAAGACCCTTCTGAGCTGAAGACCAACCTGATGCACTTTTTCGGGATCAAATCTCTCCAGGAGGCTCCTCAGCTCTGGTCATATGCAGCCCGTAAGTCATCGTCTTACGGCGAGGTTTCACCGGCACAGTGGGCGTGGCTATGCCGAGCGCGCCAGCTGGCTCCCTTTGTGGATGCGGCTCAGTACAGCGACGCAAAGTGCGATGAGCTGATTGAGCGCCTTCGCTCTTTGCTGTCTGAGCCGGAAGAGATCCGACAGGCTCCGCGGATTCTCTCGGAGCATGGCATCCGCCTGATGATAATTGAGCCTCTGGCTAATACTAGAATCGATGGCGCTACCTTCTGGCTCGATCATCATTCGCCCGTCATAGCATTGTCTATCCGCTTTGACCGGATCGATGCATTCTGGTTCACGCTTTTTCACGAACTAGGCCACGTCAAGGCGCACGACGGACTCAAGAATGACAGCGTCCCCCTGGACATCGATCTGGTTGGGCAGGGGGCAATGAGATCAGAGGAGAAACCGCCAAGCGAGAAACGGGCTGATGAATTCGCCATGGAGGCGATCATCAGTTCTGTGAAGATGAACAGTTTTATCAACCGCATCCGGCCTCTTTACTACAAGGAAAAGATCAAGGGGTTTGCGGTAGTCAATAGGATCCACCCTGGGCTAGTAGTTGGACAGCTACAGCACCGAGGCGAGATTAGCTACGCTCATAACCGCGAAATGCTTGCCAAGGTACGCGACTTGGCGACCAGGTCAATGCTTACGGATGGTTGGGGGGCAGCACCAGTCGTCTAAGGAGGAAAAGGAAAATGGGACGAAAGCGTAGCGGCAATACCTATGGCGACCAGATGAGGGCAATCGCAGAACGGTACAGGGAGGCCGGCCAGAGGTGGCCGGCGACGATGCGGCAAGTCGCTGCATGGGCGATCAGAGAGAAATTGTGGGCGCCGCAGCCATCCGCCCTAATCGACCGCTGCGCCGATGAACTCGCGCGTGCCCTGCGGGAGGACTACATCGAGGATGCGCAGGGCCGAAGAGTGCGGGCAAAACATGCGGCGCGCGTCCACGAAGACGGGGAACAAAAGACGCTTTGGGACGACATCAGAACAGCGAGCCGGAAACACATGGTGGTCGCGCTTCAGCAGCGCAGGCAACAGGTAGTCGGTGACTGCTGGCAATTGAAGATGGATGCGGATAGCTATAACGAAAATAAGTCGCCGTTGGCGCCTATCCAGATTGTCTTTGATTTCACCGATGACTTAGCTGAGATGGAAGCCGTTGCATAGTCAGCAGTGGGACCGGCCGAATCGTCGACTGGCCCCGATCAGAAGGAGGCAGCAAGAGTGAAAAACGAGCAGACATCCAAGGGTGTAGCGAGCAAGGCCTCAAAGCTCCTGAGCAATCCGAAGACTCCCGCGCCCGTGAAGAGCGTCGCCGGGTCAGCGCTTACTCAGGCGCCGAGCAAGCCTACCAAGAAGCGGTAGGGGCGGAGTTCGGCAGTCCCAAGGTTCGGATGATCGATCGGGCCGGGACTGCCATGATTCCAGTCCCTGTGACGGCGCCTCGCCGCGATCCTGTGACAGGTGTGGCGCCAGCACCTTGCATTCCTCATTCTCCTCCACGGAGATGGCCAGCCATCCAGGGACCGCTCGGAACAAAATGGCCCAGTACCGGGACTCTCCGGAGAAGCTCCGGACCTGCGGCGTGGTTAGGTTTTGGTCGAGCTCGCCCCCAGAGCTAGAGTAGTTGCCGAGGGTAAGCGCCATGATCGCCGGGACGCCAACCACGTATGAGCACATTTCCTTGGACGAGCAGGGCATTCCTTGGATCAAGGCCGCCAACACCAAGGTCGTTGAGCTGGTCGCCGATGTGAAGGCCCATGGCTGGAGTCCCGAAGAGCTGGTTCTCCAGCATCCGCACTTGACCCTCGGCCAGGTTCATTCCGCGCTCGCCTTCTATTGGGACCACCGCGAAGGGATCGAGGCGGACCTGGCCCGCCGGGAGGCCGACGTTGATCGGATTCGAGCCGAGGTCGGCGAGTCTCCAATCGTCGCCAAGCTGAGAGCCCGAGGCCAGCTCTGATCTTGCCGGTTTTGGCTCTGCTTCGACCACAACGTCAACCAGGCGGTGATTCACGGGCTCCGGCTCCGCCAGCCCGATGTCCTCACCGCCTTTGAGGACGGGGCGCATCAGCTCCCTGACCCGGACCTGATTGACCGCGCAACCGCGCTCGAGCGGGTGCCAAGGTGCCAGGCTCTTTCGGCGCGGCGGCGGAGGCGGCCGCCGCGGCCTGGCAAGCTTCCCCCGCCCGCCCTGCTGGGTAAGGCGCCGCCCGCCCTGCCGCCCACCCCCACCCGCCGGGCCGCCAAGCGACCGGGAGAGTCGCCGGCGACCATCGGCCGGGGGGGCCGGTGACGCCGCTCCGCAGGGAATCGGCTCCTCTCCCCACCCTCTCGGAAGCACCGCTCAAGGTGCCAGGCTCTTTCGGTGCCCCCTCCAAAGGAAGGTGCCAGGCTCTTTCGGCACTGCGTCTTGAAGTCCGAGCCGAGCTGACGCGCCCATCGCGAGGCGCGGTCCTCGGCGACCGACGAGAAGAGCCGGCGGCAGCCGGGAAATTTCGTCGGCAGCGGAGGGAAATTCGAAATTTCCTCGCGTCGGACGCCCGGAGGAGAGGGAACATTAAAAGTTCCTCCTGCCGCGGGCGATGGAGCCGAGAAATTTTCGAAATTCCCTCACTCAATGGTACTGTCCTAGTTTCAAATCCGCCCCGCAGGAGGGCGGGCGATGCCCGGTAAGTTAGTCGAATCCGGGGCGCTCTGGTACCGACGGATTGAGTCCGGCATCCGGCGGCACGTGCGGCTGTTGAGGAACAACGGCTTCAACACTACATCCTCTTGCGAGCACCGCATGGAGGTCACCCTCAATCTCTATGCGGCACACCTTGATGAACTAGACGCCCTTCTCCAGAAGAGCGGCTTCAAGGACTACACGCTCCTGTTTCGATTGGAGCGTCGCAAGGGAATGGGGGGGCGCCGGAGTTTCGGGGTGGTGCAATTCGGAGACGACGGCACGCGGCGGCGCATCGGGTGCAAGTACCGATCTCTTGTCTCGTGGTGGTGGGAGCCGCCGCCATGAGGGCGGACAAAGATCAGAGGTGCAGTTCGTTCAGCTCCTCGCAGTTATCGCATAGGCGATAGTTTCCGATGCCGAGATGTCGATCATCCATCCGAATGTCTTGACCGGCAGCGCACGCGCCGTTGTTGTGGTGCACGCGCTCTTCGACCGGCTTCTTTTTCTCATTCTTAGAGTAAAACGCTGGCACAGGTGTCATTGTGATTCCCTCGCATTGGCGATCTGCTAAGAACTTGAGCATATCGTATTGTCGCTAGTTTGAAATCCCCTCGGCCGCCGGCCGGTCCAAGAGCCCGATCAGCTCCTCGACATTCCACGCATGCGGGGTGACTCCGGCGGCCATCGCCGGCGTGACTCGGATGCTCTGGTGGATGCGGCAGAAGTTGTAGTAGCAGAGGAAGAGCCCGAGCGCGGCGGTATGGTTCCGCAGCCGCTTGGAGTGCGCATTGGTGAGCCGGGTATACCGGCGGATGCTCATCCTGAGCGTCAAGTTGTGGCGCTCCACGTAGGACGTAGAGACGTGCTTCGGATCGGGCGTCCCTTGGACCGCTACCTTCTGGCATCCCAGGCACTCGGCGGGCGAGTAGCGGACCTCTGAGCCCTCCGGCGCCGCTCCGTAGTGCTTCACCAGTTGGGCGAAGTCCACGGCGCCGGAGAAGGCATCCTCGACCGCCTGGAGATACATCCTGTGTCCGTCCGTGGTGAGCTGAACCCTGTTCACCAGGCGGGAGGCTAGATCCTGCATGAACTCCGTGGCGCACCCGACGTCACGCGATCCCACCAGGAAACTCGGAATCAACTTCGTGTCCGCGCAAACGCCAGTGAACGCCCACAGGTCGCCGTAGCCAAACTGGCCCTGCTTCGCCGCCGGGACGTTCTTCTGCTTTGAGTAGCAGAACGCCCACACTTCATCGACCTGGAGGCGAGTGCAGGGGAGGTCCCGAAGCGTCTCATCCATGTACCGGATGCACGCCTCCCCGAGTTCCAGGGAGAGCTTGGCGACCGTGTCCTTGGACACGCCGACCATGCGGCCGGTCGCCCGGACGCTCATGCCTTCGACCAAGGCGGCGACGATCGCGACCCTCTTCTCAATCTTGAGGACGTTTGCCATACCAGCCATTATGCTTGAGAGCGGCTGGCAAGTCAAGCATGGCGGCTAGTTTAGCCGGTGGTTTTGCGCTTTTCCCAGCGGGCTGCTGCGGCGTTGCGGGCGATGCGTGACCGCTCCTCGGGGGTGAGCTTCGCGGCTCTCGCCGCTCCGCCCGTGGCTCCCCCGAGTTTGCCGCGTGCTATAGCGGCCTGGCTCTTCTCACGCTCTGGCTTAGGCGCGGGTGCCTCCCCGATGATCTCCAGATAGACCTGGTGAGCTGCCTGGACGGGATCGCGGGAGCGCTTGGGGCGGGATGGCATGCTCTTCACGGTAGCACGACCGCGCTAACGGGCGTTGCGCGTCGCGCGAAAAAATAGACCTCTTTAATCACCAAGCTTCGGCGGGTCCTCGGCGGGCGTGCTCTGCTGTTGAAGATTTTTGTATTCTCGCAGCACTCTGTGCGCATCCAGAATATTCTGCTTATGTTCAGCAAGATCGCCCTCGTCAACCCTTCTTGCGGCAAGTTTACCGTCGCTTCCCTTTTCAAGAACGGCAATTTTAATAGGGTCTTGAACTCCACCCGTATTTAGCTCTATCGCATGTTGGAGGGTCCATGTAGCAGCGAATATGCCGTCGCTAACGGATGGTTGACCGCTTTGCCAAAACACGCGCCGTATGAATCCCAAGAATGGGTCGGTTATCATCTGTGCACTGCCCATCGAGGTATACCAGAGGCGCGAACCCTCTTTTAATTCGGGCTGAAAGTCTGTGTGAAAAAATTCGCACAACTGCGGCTCATTTCTGCATGGAAAAGCCACCAGCGCCCCATACCCTCCGGGTTTCAAATAGGTAAGATCCATTTCTTCGATGGCGGCTCGGCTAAGAATCTTTACAATATCCAGCGCCCTTTCCTTAATGAATACCTTTCCCGTGGAGGGCGCTTTTTGCGGGCCGCCCATGAAACTCGGGTTTGTTTGCGCGAGTGAGCCGTCATAAGCTCGTCCCACCAGCGAAGAAAAGCGCTGGTGAAAGCCAATGGCGCCCGTACCAGCAACTATTATATTATTTGCAATAATGTCAATTTTATCGGTCGTCTGCTCGATGGTGGTGAAGGATGGGCTAGGGCCAAGCGTCGCCGCACTGTCGGCGCCGATTACTGCTCCATCCTTACAGAGTATCCCGATGATGGAAGTCACTGTTAATCTTGGAATACGCTACGTGCCCGCATCTCGGGGTAAGCCTTGTAAATAGAGGAGACCAGCGCGGAGAAAGATAACCGACGGACAAAGTCGGAAGCTCGACGGATATAGTCCGCAGCTTGAGCAATGATGTTTCTTAGGGTCGCCTCGCCGGCTTCTTGGCCCTCCGGTGTGAGTCGGTAGTTGCGCCAGTTACCCGAGCCGGTAACAATTTCCACCAGACCTTGGCTGGCTAGATGATCAAGCGTGGTATAAACATGCTTGTCAAAGGGGCCGTAGTGGTAAGGCTCGAAGGAAAAGAACGGGCCGCCGAGGAGCTCGGCGGCGTTCTGATCGATTAGGAAAAGAAGCTTCTGTACCTGGACGGGTGTGTGCGCGCGACCATTCCCAGGCGCAAGAGCGGCCAAAACGATATCTTCTTTGCTCAATCGAGCGCGCGGCATAGGTCGTCCCTCCTACCTTGTGAAGAGTAGCACAATCATGCAGGTGGGCGCAAGTGGGGCGGTAATAGGGCGGGCCGGTCCTCGCGTAACCGGCCCGTTTCTCCTAAACGCTCTCCCTCTCGTGTCGCTCGACCACCCCCGCCGTCAACTCCCGGTCCCGTAGCCAGACCGGCGCCAGCTCTGAAGCGAGCGCCTTTGCCTGCCTCGCCGTCCGTACCGTGGCGATGATCCGTCTACTAGGAACGTGCACCAAGCTTCGGTGCCAGTGGTCGAGGTCCGGGCTTTCCTGGGTGCCCTCGAAGTAGCCGAACGGGGGCGAGGACATCCCACGCACTGCGATCTCGCTACCGTCTGCCAGGAGCACTCGAAAGTGTCCCCTGTGCCACGCAAGCGGGATTGGCCGCCCTGCTCTCGCCCGGACCTTCAGGTAGAGGTCGGCCGCCATCGCAAGCCAGGTGCCGACCGAGCGATGCCCGTCCGCCTCTGCGGCCATCTTCCACCTTGCGGACTGATCCAACGTCGCGCCTACGGTGAAGCTCGCGACCTTCATGGTGCCTCCTCGTTCTTGGCTTGCTCGGCTCGTCGGAGCGCTTCCTCGGCGATTGCATGGAGTTCCTTGCGTGAGGTGACGTAGAAGTGATCGCCGGGCAGGTAGGCACCATCGGGGTTGCCGTGCTGGTCGAGCTTCGGGTACGGGCAAGGCGTCAGGAGTGTGACCTTGACGACGACGCAGAAGGGATAGAAGGCGTCGCGAGCGTACTTATCTGTACGGCCACGCGCACTCACCAGAACGTCCAGCTCCTCGAGAATGTGCAGCGATTTGGCGATGGGCCTGGAGTGCCACCACCAGCCGGTCCACGGGTCCTCCCAGGGCTCGGGCGGCTTCGGCTCGCGCTTACGCTTCATCGAACACCAGACCGAATCCGCCGGGGCTGGCGCTACTCTTCGTCTCAGGGTGACGGATGCGGAGGATCTGCCGGCGGACGCTCTCCGGGAGATCGGCGGCGACGTCCAAGTCCTGCCAGATGGCGAACCAGCGGCCGGCGAAATGGTGAATGGCGAGCCCGGCCTCTTCCGGGCTGTAGGTGCGGGTGTTGTCCTCGCGGTCGAAGAACACGGCGGCGACCGCGTCGTAGACCTGGCGGCGGGTTCGCTCGGTGACGCGGGCAAGATCGATCGGCGGGCGGCTGGTAGAGTCGGGGGAGCTGCGCATAGGGCTCTGTCCTTTGCGTGGTCAGGCTCCGGGCGTTGCTTCCGGCTTCGCTCGGGGCCGCTATTCCTTGGGCAGGAGAGGACCGTTTCCTCCCCTTTCGGGGAGGAACCTACCGCGGTTTTCGAGGCGGGAATCAGGCGGATTTCAAACTAGGACAGTACCCACTCAATTCGTTTTTGCCGAGGGAAATTTGAAAATTCCCTCACTCCAACCGTTTTTTCCGAGGGAAATTTTAAAATTCCCTCGCGCCGGCCGTCGCAGCGATGGGAATCGTCACCTGCGGAGGACGCCGGGCACGCTCGGTGGCCAACTCGGACTTCGCAGAGAAGGACCCGGCTGAGGTGGAGTCAGGAGTGGCTGGAGAGCTACCTCGTCCTCTCCTACTCGCTGCGGCCGATCCTGGAGGAGCGGATGCCCGTCCTCCGCATGCCCCGCGAGGAGGCGGCTGAGCTCGCCGCGGCGATCGAGAGCTTCTACGTCGCCCCGGCGATCCCCGAGGATCCCTTCGGCGGACGGCCGGCGGCCGTCGGTGACGCCGCCGAGGGACAGCGCCTCTACGTCACCCTGGGCTGCCGCGCCTGCCACATCGCCGGCGGCGCCGGAGGCGGCTACTACGGTCCGCCGCTCGGCGACACGGCGGCGCGCCTGAAGCCGGGTTGGGTCTACACCTGGCTCAAGGGCCCGCAGCGCTGGCGCGCCGACGTGCGCTGCCCGGACTACGGCTTGACCGACATCGACGCGCTGCGCCTGACCGCCTACCTCGAGACCCTGCACGCGGCGCCGGCGACCGCCACAACGCCGGCGCCGGCCACCGCGGGCAAGGCCGTCGCGCCGGCGGCGGAAGGCGCGAGATGAGCGCCCGCGGAGCGCGCCGCGCCGCGACCTGGGACCTCACCGCCGCCGGCCTTCTCGTCCTCGCCATGGCGCGTTGCTCCCGCCCCGTGCGCTCGACCCACGCCGCGGCGAAAGCGGTCGCCGCCCGGCTCTGCATACGCATTGAATTCATGGGCTAGCGCCAACCTGGCCTCGAGGGAGAAGAACTTTCGGTAGGTGTTCGCGCAGTCGGGGTTAATCTCTTCAAAAATGACGGCTCGCTCGGCAGGACGTCGAAGGTGAGGCGTTGTTGCCCCTCTACCCTTTCTTGACTGCGATTCGCTGGCGAGCGTGGCATACTCCCCCCCTGCCTGCCGATTCAATCCTCAACTGCCGATCAGTTGCCTCCGTTGGACTTTCGCAAGCCGATCCGCCAAATCACTCTCGCCGCGCAGCATCCGGATCCTCTCCGCCAGGAGACGCTCGGCAGCTTCAGCGGTCGTCTTGCCGTAGGTTCCATCCTCTACGAGGATGTCGAGATACGCCTTGATTGTC
Source organism: uncultured Acidobacteriota bacterium (assembly GCA_963755825.1). GTDB lineage: Bacteria > Acidobacteriota > Thermoanaerobaculia > Multivoradales > UBA5704 > DATBQN01. The sequence goes on from CAVWLA010000003.1 coordinate 2,611,364, forward strand.
TGGCTGGTCGAGATGGCGACCGTCACCGACTCAGCACTGTTCTTTGAGCGCGCCATAGAGAGAACTACGATTGTAGGGGGCTAAATGCAAGCCTGTCAAAGCTATAGGATTCTTATCGCTGGCGACCCAAGCAATTGCGTGTTCAAAAATGAAGACCCCAGTATCTGGTGGATGCTTGAAAGTCTCGAAATTGCGTACGCCGGGTTAGCGCTTGGGCCGTTGCATCTGAGAGCGCGCAGGATCGGTTCGATCTGGCAGAGTGGCAGCCACTCTGCCAACTCTTGTTGCCATTTACCGCTCCGGCCAGAGCTACGTCGAAACAGTCGACCTTCTGCAGGCGTCTTACCCCACACTTGATGGTCGCCAGACCGAGCTGCTCGTCGAGGACGCCCCCCTTGGGGCTCGACGCATCGTCGAGCTGAGCCACTCCGGCCTGCACCTGCAGCAAAACGCAGGAATCACGCCGAGGTCGGGCGCGCTCTCATCCAGTGCGAGTGTGCTGATCTGCCATCGAGGGGACGAAGTCACGTCCAGACTCCTCGGTAGAAGCCCGGGCTCTGAGGCGTGAGGGGTCGAGCCTGCATGAATGTCCACTAAGGGCAAGGCGCCATGATCACCGCGACGCCAACCACCTATGAGCACATCGCCCTGGACGAGCGGGGCATTCCCTGGATCAAGGCCGCCAACACCAAGGTCGTCGAGCTGGTCGCCGACGTAAAGGCCCATGGCTGGAGCCCCGAGCAGCCAGTGCTTCTCCCCGGGCGGGAAACAGCTCTCGGAGGCAAGGTCGAGGAAGTTGCGCCTCAAACTCCCCGGAGAAGCCCCGAACCGAGGCGCGGGGGACTCGAGCCTGAACCCAGAGCTAGAATAGCGGCTGAGGGCAAGCGCCATGATCGCCGCGACGCCAACCACCTATGAGCACATCGCCCTGGACGAGCAGGGCATTCCCTGGATCAAGGCCGCCAACACCAAGGTCGTTGAGCTGGTCGCCGACGTGAAGGCGCATGGCTGGAGCCCCGAGGAGCTGGTTTTTCAGCATCCGCACCTGACTCTTGGCCAGGTTCATTCCGCGCTCGCCTTCTACTGGGACCACCGCGAGGGGATCGACGCGGACCTGGCCCACCGAGAGGCAGACGTTGAGCGGATTCGAGCCGAGGTCGGCGAATCCCCGATCGTTGCTAAGCTGAGAGCCCGAGGCCAGATCTGACCTCGCCGGTTCAGCTCTACTTCGACCACAACGTCAACCAGGCGGTGGTGCACGGGCTCCGGCTCCGCGGGCTCGATGTCCTCACAGCCTTTGAGGACGTGGCGCATCAGCTGCCTGACCCGGATCTGCGCGACCGCGCCACCGCCCTCGGCCGAGTGCTGGTCTCCTCCGACGTAGACCTGATTATCGAAGCCCGCCGCCGCCAGCGTACAGGTGTGCACTTCGCCGGCGTTGTCTTCGTGCCACAAGCGCTCGCCGTGGCGCTGTGCATCGAACAGCTCGAGCTTCTGGCGAGAGCGGGTGAAGCACAAGAGTTCGTCGGCTCCCTAGAATTCTTGCCGCTTCGCTAGATCGCAGCACTTCGCGTAAGGTCTCCGCCGGGCCTTCTGGGCTGAGCCGGAGCGCCGCGATTCGCGTCGCCCGCTGCGCTCGCCCACAGATTTCCGTGGAGGGCAAATTCTAAGTGCCTCCCGCACCCTCATCGCGGCACGCGTGCTGCACCTCGCTCCCGTCAGGGCGGCGGGGGTGGCCGAAGGGTCGGCGCTGGATCGCAGGCCGACCGCCAGCAGCGGGACGAGCCGGCCCACGACCCCGACGGCGCGCTCTTCAAGCCGAGCGAGGCCGGCCCTGTCCACGGCCAGACCCACGGCTTCGGCGCCAGCTGACCGCGAGAGCTCGAAGTTGCCGGCGTCAACCGGTGGCGTGGAGAGCCGCTTCGGCGCCCGCCGCAGGCGTCTCGTTAGGCAGAACGAAGGAGTTGCCCGCCAGCTCCGAGGCCGGCTCCAGGATCTCGGGGAAGCCGAGGCCGCCGAGGAGCTGGACGTCGAAGATCTCCTGCACGGCGCCGTCGAAGCACAGCCAGCCGACCGTCTCTCCGCTGCGGATGTCGAGCACCCAGACACCGCAGAGCCTCTCCTGGACGCGCTCGATCAGAGGGATCCCGCCGAACGTGCTGGACTCGCGCACCTGGGAGAGGCCGACGAAGGCCAGCGGGCCGGCGAAGGCGAGCCCGCGGGTGAAGCCCGGCAGCTCGGCGACCGTGCACAGCTCGCCGGTGGCCGGATCGACCGTCGCGACCCTGCCCCGCCCCGACTCCAGCACCCAGAGCTTGCCGTCGTGCCAGCGCGGCGAGTGCGGCATGCAGAGGCCGCTTGCCACGACCTCGCCCGAGGGGACCTCGAGGAGCACGCCGCCGTGGATGTTCTCCCGCCAGCCCTGGGGCGTGTCGGTGGTGCCGAAGGCCGTCACCCAGCTCGCCCGCCCCTCCCTGACCGCCAGTCCGTTCAGGTGGCAGCGGTCCTCCGGCGCCAGCGCGGTGATGAAGGGCGGCCGCCAGCAGGGGACGAAGCTGTGCCGCCGGTCGAGCCTGCAGAGGCAGGAGAAGCGCGTGTTGGCGATCGTCAGCCCCTGCTCGGTGAAGGCGATCTCGTGGATGTTGATCTTCCCCGTGACGTGGCAGAACCTGGGCAGGAAGCAGGCATCGTGGCGGCCCGGCGGCTCCAGCCGGTGGCCGGCGTCCGGCGGGTCGTGGTACTCCCAGACGAAATGCTGGGTGCCGATGGCGAGGCGACGCTCCGCCACGGCGATCCCCATCGGCCGCGGAAAGGCTCGGAAGTGGGTGTTGAGCTGTTCGCCGTCGGCGCGGATCATGACGACGCGGCCGCTCTGATAGGTGGAGATGATCACCGAGCTCCCCAGCTCCTGGAGGACCTGCGGCAGGTCGGCGGTGTAATAGCTGCGCAAGGTCTCGGGATCGTCGTCGGCGGGGGCCGCCGGGAGCTCGGCCTCCGTCTGGGCGGGGCTGGGCGGCGCTGCCGATGCAGGTCGAGCCAACTGCGCTTCCACGTTCATCGGTTTTTTCTCCCGCTGAGGATCAGGTGGCTGGTCACCGGTCCCCGCGCGCGGTCGCTGCCGCGCGCGGGGACCGGCACCTCGGGCCGAGCGCTAGACGGTCGAGGCACTCCTGAGAGCGACGTCGTAAACCTTGATATTCTGGGTGTACGAGAAGCTGCCGCTGCTCGTCGTACCGGAGATGGTGGAGGCAACATACCCTCCGGCCGCCGGCAGAGGGCTGCTCGTCGTCGAGGCGGAAAGCAAGGCCGTCGTCTGGCCCTCGGACCCGGAGCCCATCTGCCCATAGGCGTACGGTTGCCCGCCTTGGATGCCCGCCGCGCTGATCATGCACGCCTGCAATCCCTGCAGGGCGTTGACGGACGCCAGGACCACGAACTGGCCGTTGTATGTCGCGGCGCTCCACGAATACGTCGAGAAAGCGCTGGTCACCAAACCGGTGTTGCTTCCCGAGAGGGAGGTCTTCTTCGTCTCGGGGGTCTTGTTCTTCGCGCTCCGCAGCTGCTTGATTCTTTCCCGGATCTTGGAGAGGGTCTCCGGGGACAACGAGTTCTCTGCCATCTCTCGCTCCTTTTCGGTTCGCTTCATCTCCCTCCGGCGGAAGGCCGGAGAGGCAAGGCCGCTGCTGGGAATCGAGGTGCCGTCACCGTCACGCCAGAGCGAGCTCGGGCGTCGGCGCCGCCTCGCCGAAGGCGAAGCTGCACGCGGCCTTGTATTTGGTGGTTTGATAGGTCAGCTGGACGCCCCAGATGATGAAGCCCGAGAGGATCACCGCGGCCTCGACGCCGGTGAGCACGGCGATGGCCTGGGCCAGGGCCCGGCCGAGCGCCCACCATCCGGCGGAAGCGAGGAGGAACTTGAGGATCGGCCAGAGGAGGCCCTGGCTGTAGAGGACTCCCACCAGGGATAGCCCGGTGGTGGCGGTGACCGTCTTGCCGAGGACCGTCCGGATCGCCGCCATTGCCGCCGGATTCTGCTTCACCAGGTTGAAGATCTGCTTGGCGACCGCAAAGTTCGACGGGATCAAGCCGAGCGCCTGGAGGAAGCCGGCGGTGAGCGTGTAGACGAAGATGAGCCACCAGAGGTCGCAATCGGAAGCGCTGCCGGCCGGAATCACGAGAGCGACCGAGTCTCCGTGGGGACCGTGATAGATGATCTTCAGCATCCCGCCTTCGATCACCTGAGTGAAGGGGTTGAGGAGGGATGGATCGGCGGCCACCCGCGCGCTGGCTTCGCGATAGCCCTCCTCGAATCGCTGGCGCAGGGAGGCCAGCAGGGCCGCATCCTCGGGCAACGACGCCGCCGCGACGAGGCTCTGCCAGGAGGCCTCCCGGTGCGCATCGCTGAAGGGTGCCGGCTGCTCCGCGACGGAGAGCACCATCGGCGTCTCCACCAGGGGCAGATCGTCCGCGGTGGAGAGGTATTCGGAGTTGACCGTCTGGAGGATGCCGATCGATCCCTCATCGGAGGTCGGGCCGATGGTCGTCTGCGTCACCGTCCACGCCGCGCCGCCTTCGAGCTGGAGGAAATTCTGCTGCGTGGTGTCCAACGGGGGCGAGACGGTGAAATCGAAGTTGGCGAGCAGGTTGGGCGAGTTGATCGGATCGTTGTACATCCACTGCCGGATGTCCGCCTGGACGAGGCAGACGTTCCATATCCGCAGGTTTTGGATCTGCCCCTTGAAGAAGTTGCCGACCGCGCCGCTGGTCGTCTGGTTGGCGCCGATGAGCAGGCTGAGCTCCGCGGCGGACGGCAGATCCGCCGCCGGCAGGAACTGCTCGGCGGCCTGCAGGTTGCCGTTGATGTACAGGCTGAGCAGGCTCGTTTCGGAGTCGTAGCTCGTCGCGAAGTGGTAGAAGTTGCCCACCCTCAACATGCCGTTGCTCGCCACCTGTTGCAGCCCGCGGTAGGAGGTGACTTGGCTCTTCTGGTAGGAGACCTGGTACTGACAGATGGGCTGAGCAGAGCCGACGGGAGTCTGATACTTGCTGATGATGACGCCCGAACCGCTCGCCTGGAACCAGCCCTCGATCGTATACGGGAGGTTGCCTTCCAGATCGAGGACCGGCATGCTGCCACAGTCCACATAGCCGGAGCTGGCGAAGGTCAGGCCGGGGTTCGAGAGCGAATACGTGGCCCCTCCCTTGAAGCTCAGGCCGGTGTTGTAGCCCGACAGGTCGACCACCGGCATGTTGGAGAAATCGAGATACGACACCAGCGTCGGCTCGGCCGCTTCCTCGATCGCCTCCATGACGACCGAGTCGTTGAGAATCTCATCGCTGGTGCGGCAGGAGCTCCAGATGAGAGTCCGGCCGATCATCCCCTGGAGAAACCACTCCGGGGTGCCGCTCGCCATGACCGCGCCGATGAGGACGTTCGCCGTCGACGTCGCGGTCGAGGGGGTATACGTGGCCTGCGCCACCTGGGCGGAGTTGACGTAGAGGCTGAGCTTGCCGGTGGCGGCGTTGAAGCTCGCCGCGAGGTAGTACCACTGGTTGACGGCCAGCGCCGAAGGCGCCTGGAGCGGGGTGGCGGAGGACGGATACCCGGCGGTCGGGACGCCGTTGACGAGATAGAGCGGGTACTGGCCGCCGATCACCGCCTGGGACCCCGTCGTCGAGGTCGGGTAGACCCACGCCTCCAGCGTATAGGACGGGAGGCTGGCGAGGATCGACGGACTTCCGAGGCTGACATAGGCGCTGCCCGAGAGCAGCAGGGCACTTGAAGAGGCGGGTGGACGCACGGTCATCATGTGAAATCTCCTGGCGATCAGCTCGCGGTCTGGTTCGTTTCTGCTGTGCAGGGCCGGCGGCTCAGGGGTGGGAGTCGGCGAGGGAGTTGAGGAAATCCCGCCGCCAATCGGAGGGCAGCCGGCGGAGGATCTCCTGCTGCGAGAGGTGGCGAGGCTTCGCCGCCTCCTCCATCAGGTGCAGCTGCATCATCTGGTCGCCGACCAGGATGCCGTTGGCATAGAAGGTCGACTGTGCGCCGACTGCCTGCTGCCTGCTGCCCACCCGCAGGTTGTGCACTGGCACGGGTCGCGGGCTCGACTGCCGGTCGACCGCGAGGAGTGCGGCCTCGCCGCTCTCCGTGAGCACGACGTCGCCGCGCTTGAGCTCGGCGGCGATCATCGGTCCCCGCGAGGTGATGACGGGATGCGCCTGGGTCAGCAACAGGGTGTGCCCGTGGTCGTCACGGATCCGCACCAGCGGCTTCTCCTCGTGACCGAACGTCTTGCCAGTGACCGCCTGCGGTCCTCTCTCTCCCTGCGCGCGCACCTTCTCGCCGCCGTCCGCCTGGAAGGTCTCGATCGCCCGCTCCGAGCCGTCCGCCATGCGGATCTTGACGCCCGCCGGCAGGCATCCCTGGGCGACCTGGAGCGGTGGAACCGCCACCGTGTCTGACAGCGATTGCTGGGCGGGGTCGCTAGTGAACGTGATGTCGAGATCGCCGCTCAGCGACTCCAGTGAGAGGTCGAAGCTGTAGTTGAAATTCAGCAGGGCTGCCGGCATGCAGCCGCTGTTCGGAAAGCTCGTCGACGGAAGGTTCCAGGAGAGCAGGTTGGTGCTGCTGTTCACATTGATCATCGAGAGATCGGTGGTCGCGTTGAGAGTGCAGCCGCCGCCGGTGGTGCTCACCAGAGTGATATACAGACTGCCCAGAACGCTCCCCGTCGAAGTCGTTATCGGGGCTACTCCGAAGTTGGCCGAGCCGGTGATCGGAAACATGAAGGTGGGCGGATAGCTGGAGGTGCCGGTGCAGCCGTAGTCGCACTCGTTGTTGATTCGGTTGCCGTAACAGACCGTGATCGGACAAGTGATGCCGTGGCATAGCTGCGCCGTGCTGCTGGCGCATGTCGTCGCCGAGCTGGTGCCGCATTGCTGAGGTCCCGAATTGATGTCAGGGTTGTAGTTGGGTGATAGCTGGCAAGAGCTGATCGGGGCGACGGTCGGGGCGGCGGGAGTGAAGAGGCTGAACGTCTGCAGCGGACCGCCGCCGGAAGGGGCGATGATGAAGAGAGCGATGGCCTCGATCGCGTCGCCTGCCGCCGTGGGAGCTCCCGAGGCCGATACCTGCAGATTCGTCGCGGCGTACAGGTGGCCGTAGCCCGTCCCCAACGTGGCGCGGCTGGTGTCGTCGACGAGGCTGATCATGGCTTCCGTGGAGACGGGCACCTGGCTGGTCGGATAGGTCGACAGGGCGTCGGCGTAGTAAATCCCGTTGCTGATTCCGAAGGCGGTTAGAAAGTTGATCCCCTCGAGGGTCGCTCCGGTCGTCGCGCCCACCATCACCGGCTTGCCGGGCTTGCCCTGCGCGTGTGCCTGCGCCAGGAGGCGATACAGATGGGGCAACCTCTCCGCCGTGCGGCCGGCGCGGCGGAGGCTCTGCAGCACGTAGGCGTACTGCCGGTCGTCGGCCAGGTTCAGCCGGTGCGGGAGGTGGGGCACGACGTTGTCGCGGACGTAGCGGATGTTCGCCAGCTCGTCGGCGGAGAGCGCTGTTTTCTGCAGCTGGTGGCCGGTGCCGGGAGTCTCGGCCGCCAGCCGGCACGGGGCGAGGGACAGGCCGAGCAGAGCGGCGAGGAACAGTGTCGAGCGCCTGCGGAGGAACCCTTTCATTGCAGTCTCCTTGAATGGGCGAGCCGGGTTGGATCGCGTTGGTGGAGAGGTGCTCTGTCGCCGCGCTTTATCCCACCCGCCTGTGCTACCGTTCATCCACTCGAAGCCAAGCGAGGTTTTTCATTGCCGGTTAGAAATATTTCTATCCGCTGCCTGCCGGCGGCATTGCTGGCCTTCGCGCTCCTCGGCTCGCCCGGTGAGCCGCAGGCCCAGCCGGCGGCGCTGCTGCTGCGCGGCGAGCCGCTCGAGCGGGCCATGGCGGGTGGCGAGACGCACTCCTACCGCGTCGAGGCCCGCGCCGGAACGCGCCTCCTGGTCAGCGTCGACCAGCGGGGGATCGACGTCGAGGTCGCCCTGGTGCGCCCGGACGGCACGGTATGGATGACGGTCGACGGCCCGAGCGACAGCGAGGGCCTCGAGACTCTCCTGCTGCCGGCGGGAGCCGCGGGGCCGTTCGAGATCCGCGTGCAGTCGCCCAACCCGGGAGCGGCGCCCGCGGCGTACACCGTGCGCGCCGACGAGCTCGCGGAATCGACGCCCGCCGAGCGCCGGCGCGTCGAGGCCGAGCGGCTGATGACCGAGGCGGCGGTCCGCACCCGCGAGGGGACGGGCACATCGCAGCGGCTCGCCGCCGCGCGCTACGAGGAGGCGCGGGCGGCCTGGAGGTCGCTTGGAGACGGCGCCGAGGAGGCGAGGTGCGCGCTCGCCATCGGCGCCGTCCATGCCTCCCTCGGCGAGCCCAAGCTGGCGCTGGAAAGCTATCGGCAGGCGCTGGCCCTTTTCGTCGAGCCGGGAGACGAGCCCGGGCAGGCGGCCGCCTGGGCCGGCATCGGCCTCGCCCAGACGGCGCTCGGCAGCGCCCGGGACTCGATCGCCTCGCTACGCCGCGCGGTCGAGCTCGAGCACGGCCTCCGCTCGCGGGTCGGCCAGCGCTACGAGGAGGCCAAGACCCGCAACAACCTCGGTTTCGCCCTGCACACCGCCGGCGAGCTGCGCCAGGCCCAGGCGGTCTACGAGCAGGCCCTGGGCGAGCTGCGCGAGGCCGGCGAGACGGGGCGATGGGAGACCGCGGTGCTGCAGAACCTGGCGGCCGTCTCGACGACCCTGGCCGAGCCCGAGGCGGCGCTCCGCTTCCACCTCCAGGTGGTCGAGCGGCGGCATGCGCAGGGCAACCCCCTGCCGGAGGCGCGGGCGCTCAACAACCTGGGCGTCCTCTACGTCAACCTCGGCGCTTTCGCCAAGGCCCTCGAGGCCTATGCGTCGGCGCTGGCGATCTTCCGCCGCGCGGGCGACCGGCTCTGGGAGGGCGCGCTGCTGCACAACCTGGGGGTCGCCTACTACGACCTCGGCGACACCCCGCAGGCCGTTGTCGACCTCGAGCAGGCCGCGTCGATCCGCCACGAGACCGGCGACCGCAAGGGCGAGATCGCCACCGGCGTCGCCCTCGGCCGCACGCTCGCGAGCCGCGGAGAGACCGCTCGCGCCCTCGCCGCCGGCCGCCAGGCCGCCGCCCAGGCGACCGCCATCGAGGACCGCCAGGGGGAGATGCTCGGCCGCCTGCTCGCGGGGGAGGCGAGCGTCGCCGGGGGCGAGCCGCAGGCGGCGCTCGCGGAGCTGGCGCGCGCCCGCGAGCTCGCCAGCCTCCTCGACGACCGCCTCGACGAGCCGAGGATCCTGCGCGGCCTGGGCCAGGCCCACCTGGCGCTGCGCCAGCCCGGCGAGGCGATCGGGGAGCTGGAGCAGGCGGTCGCCGCCGCCCGCGCCGCCGGCAGCCCCGGCCGACTGCTCGAGGCGCTCACCGCTCTCGCCGCCGCCGAGCGCAGCCTGGGGCGGCTGGAAGAGGCGCGCGCGCGCGTCGAGGAGGCGCTCCCTCTCGTCGAGTCGCTGCGCGTCGCGGAGACCGATCCGGAGCTCCGCGCCTCCCTCCTCGCCTCGAAGCACCAGGCGTTCGAGCTCGAGATCGACCTCCTCATGGACCTCGACCGCCGGGAGCCCGGCCGCGGGCACGCCGGCGAGGCTCTCGAGGCCAGCGAGCGCTCGCGCGCGCGCTCGCTTCTCGACCTGCTGGAGGAGGCGGGCACCGGCGGCGGCCGGGGGATCGATCCCGGCCTGTACGACCGCGAGCGCGCTCTGCTCGTGCGCCTGAACGCCAAGACCGGCCGGCTGGACGGGCTGCTGCGGCAGGCGGCCGCGGAGGACCACCGGCGGGCCGCCGAGCGAGAGGTCCGCTCGGTGCTCGAGGACCTCGTCCAGGTCGAGGCCGCGATCCGCCGCGCCGACCCCCGCTACGCGATGCTCAACCAGCCGCGGACGGCGAGCAGCCGCGAGCTCCAGGCTCTCCTCGACGGCGAGACTCTGCTGCTCGAATATTCGCTCGGCGCAGAGCACAGCTACCTCTGGCTGGTGGATCGCAGATCGGTGAGCGGCTTCGAGCTGCCGCCGCAGGCCCGCATCGAGGCGGCGGCGCGCCAGCTCTACGGCCGCCTGAGCGTCCTCGCGCCGGGTGACGGCGGCGGCGAGGCGGCCGCGGCTCTCGGCCGCATGCTGCTCGGGCCGGCGGCCGGCAAGCTCGGCAGCAAGCGGCTGATCGTCGTCGCCGACGGCGAGCTGCAGTACATCCCGTTCGGCGCCCTGCCGGACCCCGAGCGCGGCGGCTCGACCTCGCTGCTGGCGCGGCACGAGATCGTCGGCGCCCCGTCGGGCTCGGCCGTGGTCCTCGAGCGTCGCCTAGCCCGTCCGCACGCCGCGCCGCGCCTCGTGGCGGTCCTCGCCGACCCGGTCTTCGATCGCTCCGATCCGCGGGTCGCGGCATCGGGCGCCGGGGGCGCCGGGGGCGCCGCGAGCTCGGCCGAGCGCTCGCCCGTGCGCTCGTCCGCCACGTTCCTGCGCCTTCCCTGGACCCGGCGCGAGGCCGAGGCGATCGGCGCCGTCGCCCCGGCCGGCCAGTCGCTCCTCGCCCTCGGTTTCCGCGCCAGCCTGGAGACCGCGCGCTCCGCGGAGCTGGCGCGCTACCGGATCGTCCACTTCGCGACCCACGGCGTCGTCGATTCGCAGACGCCCTCCCTCTCCGGGCTGATGCTCTCCCGCGTCGGCGAGCGCGGCGCGCCGATCGAGGGGTTCCTCGGGCTGCGCGACATCTATGACCTGCGCCTGGGAGCCGACCTCGTCGTGCTCTCGGGTTGCGAGACGGCGCTCGGCAAGCAGGTGCGGGGCGAGGGCCTGGTGGGCCTCACCCAGGGCTTCCTCTACGCCGGTGCGAGGCAGGTCCTGGCGAGCCTCTGGCGCGTCGAGGACCGCTCGACGGCGGAGCTGATGTCCCGCTTCTACCGTGCTCTGCTCGTCGACGGCCGGCCGCCCGCCGCCGCCCTGCGCCAGGCACAGCTCGCCATCCGGCGCGATCGGCGCTGGCGTGCGCCGTACTACTGGAGCGGATTCGTGCTCCTGGGCGACGCGAGACCAGCTCCGCATGGCCTGGGATAACGGCGGGCTCGGCGGCACCTCAGAGCAGACGACAGAGCAGACGATGGCAATCCCGCCGCGTCTTCCTGGAACGAGGAGAACGACATGGCGACCAATCCTGCAACGCTCACAGAGTCCGGCTGGAAGGCCGGCGGATCCAATTTTCCCGCCAGCCTGTTTCCATCGAACGGCTGCACGATCACCGTCACCCCGGGGACGTCGGGCAGCTCGCTCTCCTGGACGTACGGAGGGCAGCCGGCTGGAAGCTGCACGCTGGGCCCGATCTCGCTCACCGGCGACTCCACAGGCGCCACCCTGACCTACCCTCCGACCGCTTCGGACACCGTGAACGTGAGCCTCACGGTGACCACCGCCAACGGCACGACGACGTATGCTTTTGGCCTGATGGTCGAGGCCGCCGATGGAGGTGTCGGCAATGCCAACTGCGGGCAGTTCACCGCCACGTCGACCTAGCGGGCCGCAAGCGAGCTAGACCGCGGCCGCCGGCGTCGGACCCGGGAGAGCCGGCGCCCCGCACGTCTGTGACTCCTGCGGCGTTTTCTGTATCATGAGCGCTCTTTCCCAGAGAGCGCATGGGCAGGTTCTGCATCCCGAGGTCGCCTGACGGTCGATCTCCGTTCCCCTCGCCTCGCCCGGCCATGGCCGGGCGGGGTGAGATCCTCCGTCCGGCGCTGAGATTTTCGCTCGCCTCGCGGCACTTCCAGGGCAGGCGGGGCAGGCGTTGAGCCTCGAGGCCGCGACCCCGCCGCAGGAAGCGGAGGCGATGGCGGAGCTGGTCCGCCGCATCGTCTCCGGCAGCCCCTCGGCGGAGGCCGAGCTGGTGCAGCGCTTCAGCCGGGCGGTCTCGTTCCTGCTGCGGCGGCTGGCGCGGGATGAGATCATGGCCGAGGATCTGTACCAGGAGACCTTCCGTCTGGTCATCGAAAAGGTGCGGGGTGGCGAGCTGCGCGAGGCGGAGAGGCTGCCGGGTTTCGTCAGCAGCCTGGCGAGGAATCTCTTCCTCGGCTCGGCCCGCCGCGGCGGCCGGCGCCAGAGGTGGCAGGCGGACCCGGGGGCCGCGGAGACCGCGCCGGACCCCTCACCGGGGCAGCTCGCGAGCCTCCTCGCCGCGGAGCGGGCGGCTCTCGTCCGCCGGGTGCTCGACGAGATGAAGAACGATCGCGACCGCGAGATCCTGTCGCGCTACTACATCGCGGGCCAGGCCAAAGAGGACATCTGCCGTGCCCTCGACCTCTCGGATCTGCACTTCAACCGCGTGCTGTTCCGCGCCCGCCAGCGCTACCGGGAGCTGTTCGAGAAGCGGCAGGCGGTCCTCGCCGCGGCGTCGCGGGAGAGCCGATGACCCTCCTCGACCATGCCTATGCCGAGGAGCACGACCTCGTCGAGGCCTATCTCCAGGACCGCTTGAGCGACAGCGAGCGGGAGGCCTTCGAGGCTCACTACTTCGCCTGCGAGGCGTGCCTGGAGCAGCTCGAGGCGGCGAGCGAATTCCGCGCCGGGATGCTCGAGGTCGCGGCCGAGACGATCGCCGAGGCCGCGGCGGCGCGCGCCGGGCTCGGCCTGCTCGCCGGCCTGGCGCGGCTCTCCCGCGGGCGCCGTCTGGCGCTCGCCGCCGCCCTGCTGCTGCTCCTCGCCCTGCCGCTCGGGCTCCTGCTGGCGAACCGCGGCCTCGAGCGCCAGGTCGAGGTCGCGCGGAGCACCGCCGCGGCTGCGGCGCAGCAGCGGACCGCGGGCCTCGAGGCCCGCCTGCGCACCCTCCAGGGCGACGCTGCCGGAGCCCGCCGCGAGCTCGAGTCGGCGCTGGCGAAGGAGCGCGGCGCCGATCCGCAGGTGAACCTCTCCCTCTTCACGCTCGCCGCCGTGCGCAGCGGCGACGACGGCCGCGAGCCCGTCAACCGCCTGGCTCTCACCGCCGCGACCCCGGCGGTCGTCCTCAGCCTGGAGCTCGCGGCGATCGACTATCCGTCCTACCGCGCCTCGCTGCGCAACGCGAGCGGCGGGGAGATCTGGCAGGCCGCGGGCCTGCGCCCGGACAGCCGCGACGCGCTCGTCCTCCTCCTCCCCGCGCGCCTGCTGCCCCCCGGCCTCTACCGGCTGATCATCGCGGGCAGCAAGGGCGCCGCGCCGGAGCAGATCGTCGCCGCCTATCCGTTCCGCGTCGTGCCCGCCCGCTAGGCGAAGCCTGGGGCGCGGGCAGCGGCGAGCCGGTCAGCCCGGCGGGCCGGCGGCGATGCGGGTGTCGAAGACGCCGGTCCGCAGGCGGCCGCCGGCGCGGACTTGGACCCAGAGGCGGTAGGTGCCGGGCTGTGGGAAGCCGTAGGGGATGCTGACGGTCCCGTCGGCGCTCGCCGCCGGCATCGGCATCGGCATGCTCGTCGCCATCGCCCCGACGGGGATCGGGATGGAACGGCTGACGGCCGGGGTGCGGTAACCCGCGCGGTTGCGCGGCGGGGCCGACTCCGCCACCGGCAGCCCGGCGGCCAACCGCGCCTCGCGCCAGGCGAAGACCTGCTCCGCCGCCATCGAGACCGTCCCCTGCGGATGGAGATGGACGAAGACCTGGCCGTCGTCGCGGCGGACGGCGGCGTGCGCGAGCATCCCCATGTAGGGCTGGAGGTCGGCCGGGCCGCCGCCCGGGCCGTGCACCGCGAAGCGGAGATCGCCGTCGCGGCGGGCGACGGCCGGCGCACCGGCGGCGAGCCAGGTCATCGTGTAGCCGTCGCCCAGGTCGGCGGTCGAGCCCGCGCCGCCGACCGCCGGCGTCGCGGCGAGGAGCGAGTCGTCCGGGTCGGCTGCCGGCTCGGTGGCGGTTACGGGTGAGGTGCCTGCCGTGGCTGGCGTCCCTCCGGCGGCCGCCGTGCTGAGTGCCGGCGGCAGGTCGACTTGCGCAGTCAGCGTGCTGGCGATGCCGTTCTCCTGCACGACGTCGGCGTAGAGCGCGTAGCTCCCCGCCGGCAGCGGCGGCGGCAGGGCGACGGTGAAGCGCTCGTCGTCCCCTGGCTTCTGCGGCAGCGGATGGAGATGGGCGAAGGCGTCGCCGGCGGGCAGGCGGACGAGGAAGAGATGCATCAGCTTGCCGTGATCGGGCATCAGCGGCAGGCGGTTCTCGTCCCGCCAGCGCGGGTCGGTGATGGCGAGAGTCAGCGCTCGCCCGCTCCCCGCCGGGCGCACGGCCGCCGCGGTGCGGTAGGGCCGGAAGAGCTTGCCGCGGTTCTCCGCGTCGACGGCGTTCCACCAGGCGCGGCCGCCCCAGAGGGCGAGCCCGAAGAGCAGGGCGGCGAGGGCGATGGCGGTGCGGGCGCGGGAGCGGCGGCGGTCGTCCGGCGGCGCGCCGGGCTCGAGCGTGCTCTCGCGGACCGCCGCGCCGACGATGGTGAGGCCGCCGATGAGGAGGAAGGCGCCGAGCGCCGCGAGCAGGACGCCGAGGCCGCGCTGCATGCCGAGCCGCCGCAGGCGGACGGCCGCCACCGGCACCGAGACGGCGCCGCCGCCGGCGGCGCCGTCGACGCCGACTCGGATGCTGTACGAGCTCGCCGTCATCAGCCAGAGCTGGGCGCTCCACAGGTGCGGATCGCCGGGGACGGGCTTGGCGAGGTCCGCCGGCGGCGCCCCCTCCGGCCCGGCGTTCCACACCACCGGCTGCACGGTGATCTTCCGCGGCGCCGGCGGCTGCGCGGCGCCGTCCTGGCGCAGCCGGATGGTGATCTCGGCGAGGCCGGGGATGACGACCGGCGCGCGCACGATCACCCGCAGCGGATAGGGGCCGGCATCGCCGTCGAAGTAGACGTCCGGGCTGCCGACGTGGCCGCAGAGCGTCAGGAAGGCGACGGCGGCGAGCGCGGCGCGCCCGAGTGCCCTCACCGCTGGACCCGCGACATCCAGGCGCCGCGGCCGAGCCCGAGCCGCGCCGAGAAGGTCGCGAGGAAGAGGGCGAAGGCGACGCCGAGCGGCGTCAGCGGGTCGGTGTCGTTGTCCCAGAAGACGTAGCGCCAGCTGCCGGGGCGGGCCTGGTAGTACCACTGGTCGGCGGCGAAGAAGGCGTTGCGTGCCGCCGGCGTCAGCATGAAGTCGGCGAAGAACCACTGCGCCGCGAGGAACACGGCGAAGAAGGCGGCGCCGGCGGCGAGCGCCAGCAGCGCCTCGCGCCGGCGGTCACCCCGGCTCTCACCCCGGCGCTCCAGCCGCTGGCAGAGGAGGTCGAGGGCCGCCGCCGGCAGCAGGAGGAGGAGCGGGAAGGTCGTCGGCCACATGTGGGTGACCGGGTTGTAGATCGGCGCCAGCAGCGGCCGCGCCGGGAAGAGCGGCAGGATCCACAGCATGGCGAGCTTGAGCGCGGTGTAGGCCGCGGCCGCCGCGGTGGCGCCCCAGCGCAGGCCGCTCGCCCGGTGGGCGGTCAAGAGCGCCAGCGGATAGAGGAAGCAGGAGATCAGATAGAAGAAGGTCCCGTGCTGGAGGTTGGGGTCGCTGTACTCCATGACGAAGGTCGACGACATCACCAGGAGGACGCCGGCGGTGTAGGCGCAGAGGTAGGAGAGGCGGCGGCGCTCGCTCTCGGCGGCGGCGGCCGCGGCGCGGTTCTGGCGGGCGGTGACGAGGATCATGGCGCCGATCTGGATGGCGAACATGCCGGCGGCGAGGAGCGCGTGCGGCGGGCTGACGATCTTCACGTCGAGGCCGTAGGCGTTGTGCCACCAGTCGTCGAAGGGCGCCGAGGCGAGCATGGCGATCGCCCCCCAGATCATCACCCAGGCGCCGAGCGGGGCGCGAAAGCCCCAGAAGCGGACGGCCGCGGCGCGCTCCTCGGCGGTGCCGGCGAAGGTGGTCCTGAGCGCCAGGTAGCCGGCGGCGGCGCCGGCGAGGACGCCGCCCAGGTAGATCGCCATGTGAGCCGGCGTCCAGAAGGTGTCGCGGCCGATCGTCGAGTGCCAGGAGATGTCCCAGAGCAGGCCGACGACGATCGAGGTCGAGCCGAGGACGGCGGCATAGAGGGTCCAGGAAAGGCCGCCCGCTGGAGAGGCCGGAGCGGTCTGCGGAGGAGCCGGGCGGAGGGCGGATTCCATCGAAAGGTCTCCGGGAGGGGTTCGCACAGCGGTCATTCAAGCTACCATAGCCGGGCCGCGCCCCCGTATACGCAGGAGTGGGCGCCGAGGTTGGCCGGGACGCCCCGGGTGCCGCGACGCGCGTCCCGCCGCAAGCCGACGACTCGAATCCATCAGCGCCGGCGTCGACGAGGTCTCTTCCCATGCACGAACAGAGCAGGCCCGCCAGCGGGATCTTCGCGGGCTCTTCGATCGCCGCGCCGACCTCCCCCCGGGGCCACCGGGCGCCGTCTTCCGCTCGACTCCACGCTCGACTCCAATCATGAACCGGCCGCATCTCTTCTACGGCGGTCTCTTCCTGACCGCGCTCTCGACCCTCGTCCTCGAGATCGTCGATACGCGCATCCTCTCGGTGGTCACCTGGTACCACCTGGCGTTCCTCGCCATCTCGCTGGCGCTCCTCGGGATGACCGCCGGCGCCCTCTACGTCTACCTGCGGCCGGAGCGCTTCGCGGCGGCGCCGGCCGCCGCCGCCGGCCGCTTCGCCGCCTGGTTCGCCGCCAGCATCCCGGCGAGCCATCTCGCCATCCTGGCGCTCCGCCTGCCGGTGCAGATCGGCGCCAACGCCATGGATCTCTGGACGCTCACTTTCGCGAGCGCTCTCCTGGCGCTGCCGTTCTTTCTCTCCGGCGTCACCATCACCCTCGCCCTGACGCGCCCGGCGCTCCCCATCGGCCGCCTCTACGCCGCCGATCTCCTCGGCGCCGGCATCGGCTGCCTGGCGGCCATCCTGCTCCTCGACACCTTCGATCCCTCGACCGGCCTCTTCCTCCTCGGGGCGGTCGCCGCCGTCGCCGCCCTCGCCTTCGCCGTCGCCGCCGGCGGCAGCAGTCTCCACGGCAAGCGCGCCGCCGCCGCGCTCGCCGCCGTCCTCCTCCTCCTCGGCGTCCTCAACGGCCACTTCTATCCCCGCCTGGCGTGGATCTCGACGATGAAGGGGGACCCCGTCCCCGAGCCGATCTTCTTCGACCTCTGGAACAGCCATTCGCGGATCACCGCGCGGCCGCCGGCGCTCGAGAAGCCGACCTTCTGGAGCCGCACGCGGCCGACCGACGTCAAGGTCGAGCAGATCCCGCTGCTCATCGACGGCGGCGCCTTCACCGTCTCGACCCACTTCGCCGCCGGCGACGATCTGCGCTGGATCGGCTACGACCTGACCAGCCTCGGCTACCACCTGCGCGGCGCCGGCGAGGTCGCGGTGGTCGGCGTCGGCGGCGGCCGCGACCTGCTGGCGGCGATCGCCTTCGGCGCCAAGCGGGTCACCGGGATCGAGGTCAACGACCTCTTCCTGCGCCTGCTCAAGAGCGATCTGCGGGATTTCACCGGCCTCGCCGGCCGCCCCGACGTGCGCCTGGTGCACGCCGAGGGGCGCTCGCACCTGGCGGCGGCGGGGGAGTCCTACGACTTGATCCAGATGGCCCTCGTCGACACCTGGGCGTCGACCTCGGCGGGCGCCATGACGCTCACCGAGAACGGCCTCTACACGGTCGAGGCCTGGAACCTCTTCCTCTCGCGGCTGCGGCCGGGCGGCATCTTCGCGGTCAGCCGCTGGTACTCGCCGCGCGACCCCGGCGAGACGGCGCGGCTGCTGTCGCTGGCGACGGCGACCCTCCTCTCGCGCGGCGTCAGCGACCCGCCGCAGCACCTGGCGCTCGCCACCTCGGGGCACCTGGCGGCGATCCTCGTCGCCCGCGATCCGCTGAGCGCGGCCGACGTCGCCCGCCTGCGCCAGGTGGGCGACGAGAACGGCTTCCATTTCCTCGTCCTGCCGGACACCCGGCCGGAGCACCCTCTCCTCGCCCGCATCGTCGCGGCGCGCAGCCCGGCCGAGCTCGCCGTCGCCACCCAGCACGACTATCTGGCGCTGTCGCCGCCGACCGACGACGAGCCCTTCTTCTTCAACATGCTGCGCCCGGCGGCCTGGTGGCGCGGCGGCTTCTCGCGCTCGCGCGCCCACGGCGTCATCGACGGCAACCTGCGCGCCACCGACAGCCTGCTCGCCATCCTCATCGCCGTCGCCTTCCTGGTCGTCGCGACGCTCGTCGTGCCGCTCGTCCTGCGCGGCGGCGGCCACGGTCTCGGGCGGCGCGACTTCGCCGCCGCGGCGGCCTACTTCTCCTGCATCGGCATGGGCTTCATGCTGGTCGAGATCGGCCTCATGCAGCGCTTCTCGGTGCTCCTCGGCCATCCGGTCTACTCGCTCGCCGTGACGCTGATGACGCTCATCCTCTCGACCGGCCTGGGGAGCCTCGCCTCGGACGCCATCCCCACGCGCTCGCTCCTGGTGCGCGCCGTGATCCCGCTCGGCCTCGCCGCCCTCCTCGCCGCGCTGCCCTTCGCCATCGCCGCCGTGGTGCCGCGGGCGGCCGCCGTCGGCCTGCCGGCGAAGATCGCTCTCATCGCCGCCTTCACCGCGCCGGTTGGGCTGCTCCTCGGCCTCTGCTTCCCCCTGGGGATGCGCCTGCTGCGCTCGCGCGCGGCGAGCGCGATGTCCTGGATGTGGGGGTTGAACGGCGCCTTCGGCGTCCTCGGCAGCGCCGTCGCCGTGCTGGTCTCGATGAGCTTCGGGATCAGCCGCTGCTTCTTCCTGGCGGCCTTCTGCTACCTCGTCCTGGTCGTCCCCATCGCCGTCCTCCGCCAGCCCGCCGCCGCCGCTGCCGAGGAGGAGCCGCGCGGCGCGCCGCTGCCGGTTTCCGCCGCCGGCTAGCTGGCGGCGGACGCGGCGCGGACGGCGGATTGCAGCGAAAGGTCTCGCGGAGGGGGCGAACGGCGGCTATTCAAGCTACCATAGGGGGCCGCGCCCCCCGGCCGCCTGCCGAGGCGGGCGCCCAAGCTGCCCAGGACGTCCTGGGCCTGTCCCATGCACCCTTCCCGCTCGGGCCGACGACTCGAAACCACCTGCGCCGGCTGATAAAGTCCCCCCCCTATGGAAGAAGAGAGCAGCCCCGACAACAAAGATTTTGCCACCGTCTTGGCCGAGTTCGAGCAGAGCAAGCCGGCTGAGCCGGCGACCGCCGCCGGACCTCCCAAGGTGGGGGACAAGGTGAGCGGGCAGATCGTCTCGATCGGCCCGGAGGCGGCGTTCGTCGACCTCGGCGGCAAGGCCGAGGGCGTCATCGAGCTGGCCCAGATCTCCGACGCCGAGGGCAAGCTGACGGTCGCCGTCGGCGACACCATCGAGGCCAAGGTGTCGCGGATCGACCCCGAGACCGGCGGCCTGGTGCTGCGCCGGCGGGTCGGGCGCGGTCAGGAGGTCCCCGCCGAGCTGGTGGCGGCGGCGCAGAGCGGCATCCCGGTCGAGGGTCTCGTCACCGCCGTCATCAAGGGCGGCGTCGAGGTCCAGGTGGCCGGCCTGCGCGCCTTCTGCCCGCTGTCGCAGCTCGAGCTGCGCTACGTCGAGAACCCCGAGCGGTTCATCGGCGAGCGCCTCTCCTTCAAGATCGCGCGCTACGAGGAGGGCGGCCGCGGCCGGCGGCCGAACATCGTCCTCTCCCGCCGCGCTCTCCTCGAGGAGGAGGCCAAGGCCAAGGCCGCCGAGACCCGCGCCCACCTGGCGCCGGGCGCCATCGTGCGCGGCAAGGTGACGGCGCTCACCGACTACGGCGCCTTCGTCGACCTCGGCGGCCTCGAGGGCATGCTCCACGTCAGCGAGATCGGCTTCGCCCGCACCGCCCATCCCAAGGACGTCCTCACCGTGGGCCAGGAGATCGAGGTCCAGGTGCTCAAGATCGAGCCCTCGAAGGACCCCAAGCACGGCGAGCGCATCTCGCTGTCGCGCAAGGCGCTCGAGCGCGATCCATGGAACGACGCCGCGGAGCGCTTCACCGCCGGCTCGCGGGTCAAGGGGCGGGTGATGCGCCTCGAGGCGTTCGGCGCCTTCATCGAGGTGGCGCCGGGGCTCGAGGGGCTCGCCCACATCAGCGAGCTCGGCGCCGGCCGCCGCATCAACCACCCGAAGGAAGTGCTGCAGCTCGGCCAGGACGTCGACGTGACGGTGCTCGGGGTCGACCCGGTGAAGCGCCGCATCTCGCTCTCGCTGCAGGACCAGGCGGCGCGCGAGGAGCGCGCCGAGCGCAGCGAGCCGCAGCGCTCCGACCGCCCCGACCGCGGCGAGCGCTCGCCGCGCTCCTCCGAGCGGGGCGGCGGCCGCAGCGATCGCGGCGGCGGTGGCGGTGGCGGCCGCAGCGAGCGTGGGGGCGGCGGTGGCCGCGGCGACCGCGGCGGCAGCCGCGACCGCGAGCGGCGGGACGATGATCGCCCGCGCGGCGACGGTGCCCCGGTCACCACCAGCTCGACCGGCGGCTCGAGCTTCGGCTCGATGGCCGACTTCTTCAAGAAGAGCGAGAAGTAACCCGCCCCGTCTGCCGGCTCCTCACCAAGGCGCGGGCCGTCCGCGGCCCGCGCCGCCGCCAGCTCCGCACCTCGCGGCCATGGCCTTCCGTCTCCCCACCCGCACGCTGATCGCCCCCGGCAGCCTCTCCCGGCTGCCGGAGATCGCCGCCTCGTACACGCCGCGGCGCCTGCTGCTGGTGACCGACCGCGGCCTGGCGGCGACCGGCCTCCCCGACCGCGTCACCGGCGCCCTCGCCGCCTCTGTCCCCGGCGGTCTCGCCGTCCTCCGCCGCGACGACATCGAGCCCAACCCGCGCGCCGCCACCGTCGACCGCCTGGCGGACTGGGCGCGCGGCGAGGGCGTCGACCTGGTGGTCGGCCTCGGCGGCGGCAGCGTGCTCGACGCCGCCAAGGCCGCCGCCATGCTGGTCCCCAACAGCGGCTCGATCGCGGCCTACGAGGGGCGCGAGCGCTTCAGCGCGGCGCCTCTCCCGTTCCTCGCCGTCCCCACCACCTGCGGCACGGGGTCGGAGGTCACCTGGGTCGCCGTCATCACCCAGCCCGAGCGGCTGTGGAAGATGAGCGTCAAGGGCGAGCGGATGTTTCCGCGCTGGGCGATCGTCGACGCCGACCTGCTCGCCACGCTGCCGCCGCGCTACGTCGCCTGGACCGGGCTCGACGCCCTCACCCACGCCCTCGAGGCGACCACCGGCCGCGCCGCCAACCCCGCCTCCGACGCGCTCGCTCTGCGCGCCGTGGCGCTCCTCTTCCGCCACCTCCGCCGCGCCGTGGAGGACCCCGCCGGCGACGCCGAGGCGCGGGCGGCGGTGATGGAGGCGTCGACCCTCGCCGGCATGGCCTTCGGCAATGCCGACGTCGGCCCCGTCCACTGCCTCTCGGAGACCCTCGGCGCGCGCTGGGACCTGCCGCACGGCCTGCTCAACGCCGTCCTCCTGGCGCCGGTGCTGCGCTCCCATCTGCCGGCGATCTGCGAGCGGCTGGCGCCGGTCGAGTCGCAGCTCGGCGGCGGCGGGGCGAGGTCGGCCGACGGCGCGCGGCCGGCGCCGGAGGAGAGGGCCGAGCGCGTCCTGCTCTCGATCGAGGCGCTCGCCGAGGCGTTCGCCATCCCGCCCTTCGGCGAGCTCAACATCCCGGCGAAAGATTTTCCCTGGATCGCCAAGCGCGCCGCCGAGAACGGCTCGAACCCCTCGAGCCCGCGGCCGATGGGGCCGCCGGAGTACCTGGCGCTGCTCGAATCGCTCTAGCCGAAGCGGTTTCTCCGGTCGCCGGCGCGGCGAAGCCGAGCGCTAGGTCTCGCGGAAGCCCTTGCGGCGCTTGAGCTGGAGGGGCTTCTCGCGGCTGCCGAGCGAGGTCTCGTGGCCTGAGTAGTCGGTCGCCACGACATAGACCTCGACGGTGCCGTTCTGGTGGAAGCTCGGCTGCACTTCGACGTCGTAGACGAAGCCGTCGTGCTTGAACGGCATCTCGACCATCCGGCCGCCGGCGGGGCGGGCGTAGACCTTGACGTTCTCCACCTTGTAGTCGTCGCGGATGCGGAAGGAGAGGTTGACCACCGTGCCGCGGTCGTACTCGAGGAGGAAGCCGTCGCGCAGCTCGACGGTGGGGGCGCGGGCGTCGACGCGGTCGAGCAGCGCCTGGAGCCGCGCCATCTGAGCGCTGTACTCGGCCGCGAGGTGGGGCGTCGGCTTGACCTTCTTGAGCAGGTCGATCCCCTCGTCGGGCCGCCGCCGCTTCTCGGCGTTGTCGGCCTGGGCGAGCAGGTTGGCCAGGGTCTGCTCGTTCTTCTCCTGATCGCGGATCGTCTCCACCTCGGCCTTGAGGCCCGGCCGGTCCGGCCAGCTCTGGCGGAGAGGATCGAGCTGGGCGAGCGCCTCCTCGTAGCGGGCGTCGGCGACCCGCTTGGCGGCCTCCGCCTCGACGGCTGCCGCCGCCCGCTCGCGCAGGCCGGAGCCGTCGTGGAGCGAGGGGACGAGGTGCGCCAGGGCGCCGAACTGCTGCAGGGCGCCCGGGTTGTCGCCGCGCCGCGCCGCCGCCTCGGCGAGGGCGTAGAGATCGGACGCCCGGCGCGCCCGCTCGAGGGTGTCGCGCGCCGCGGCGGGGAGGACGGCGGCCGCCGCCGGCTGGTCGGCGGCGTCGCGCGCCGCCGTGCGCAGCAGCTCGAGGTTGCCGGTCTTCCAGCCGCTCTCGAGATCGCCCGCCAGCCGCGCCGGCGCGGTCAGCGCGAGGATCCCCTCGAGATCCTGGATCTGCCGGCAGGCGGTCGCCGGGAGCGTGCGCTGCTCGGCGGGGGTGATGGTGCGCAGCGCGACGAGGGCCGCGTGGTCGTTGCCCGCGGCGAGCTCTTCCTCCGCGGTGCGCAGGCGGTCGGCCGGCGGCGGCAGCGGCGGCGGGCCCGGAGCCGCCGCGGTGGCTGCCGCGGGCGGCGGCGCGGCGGCGGCGGCCGGCGTCGCCCGCCGCAGGGCGAGGACGAGGCCGGCGACGATCAGCAGCAGGATGCCGGCCGCGGCGGCGAGCGGCAGGGGCTTGAGCAGGCGGGCCTTCCAAGCGGCCGGCTGACCGCCCGGGGCAGCGCCCGCTTGATCGGCCGGTTGACCGGACGGTTGACCGGACGCGGCGCCGGGAACCGCATGCTGGCCGCTCGGCGTCGCGACGCCGTAGCCGGCCGCCTTCGCCCCCCGCGCCGGAGCCGCTTTCGCCGCCGGCTTGGGGGGAGCCGCGATCATCGCCGCGAGCATGTCGTCGGTGATCGGCGACAGCGCCTCGCCGTCGTCGTCGAGCGCCGCCGCGGGCGGCGGCACCGCCGGCTTCGGCGCCTCCGGGATGGCGAGGCGCGGCGCCTCGGGAGGAGTCTTCTGCAGCGGCTCGGGGATGGCGATCCGCGGCGGCTCCGGAATGGCGAGGCGGACCGGCTCGGGCGGCGGAGGGATCGCGGGCGCGGCCGGGGCGGTGGGCGGGGCCGCGGACGGCGGCGCGGCGGCGGCCGGGATCGCCGGCGGGACCGCGTGCGGCGGCGCCGCCGGCGCCTCGGCGATGTCGGCCTCGAGAGCGGCGGCGAGCTCGGCGAGGAGGTCGTTGCCGCGCGCCGGCGCGAGCGCCGGCAGCCGGTCGCTCGCTGCGAGGAGGATGGGCGCCGGCGGCTCGGCAGCCGCATCGAGAGATGGCGGAGGTGGCTCGGCAGCCGCTGCGATGGACGGCTCGAGAGACTCGGGGAGGAACGGGCGGGTCTCCTCTACGCTGGCGGCGGCCGCCGGCGCCGCGTGGAGGGCGCGCTCGGCCGCCTCGCGCGCCGCGGCGAAGGTCGGCCGCGCCGCCGGCCGGCGGTCGAGCGCCGCGGCGAGGAAGCGGCGCAGCGGCTCGGCGTCCTCGAGCTGGAAGGCGAGGGAGAGGGGGATCGAGAGCTCGCGGCCCGCCGCGGCGTCGGCCGGCTCGGCCTCGTCCGGCGCGCCGGCGGGGAGCGGCACCTCGAGCAGCGCGCAGAGGGTCGCGGCGAAGGAGTAGACGTCGGCGCGCCCGGGCTCCGCGGGACCGGCGCCCGCCGCCAGCTCCTCGGGAGCGCGGAAGCGGGCGTTCTCGCCGCCGGCGGCGGGTCCGGCGGCGCGCAGGAGGGCGGTGCCGAGGCCGAGCATCTTGATCTCGCCGGTGGCGGTGGCGAAGAGCAGGTTGTCGGGGGAGAGGTTGCCGTGGCCGATCCCGTGCTCGGCGAGGAGCGCCAGCCCCTCGACGATCGGCACCATCGCCGCCACGATGCGCTTGGGGTCGGTGCCGGCGAGCTCGGCGGCGCTCGGACCCTCGAGGTGCTCCATCACCAGGAAGGCGGAGCCGTCGGTCGTCAGGCCGAAGTCGCGGAAGACCGGCAGGCTGCGATGCTCGAGGCCGGCGAGCCGCGAGGCGAAGGCGGAGAAGCGGGCCCCCTCGCCGGCCGGGTCGGCGCCCAGCGCGACGAGCTTGACGACCGCGGTGCCGCCGCCCAGCGCGTCGGTCGCCCGCAGGACGCTCCCCGAGCGGGTCGACCGCAAGATCTTCTCCAGACGGTAGCGCTCGGTGATCTCGCGCAGCAAGCTCATGCCGACCTCGGGCTCTGGGTGCTCCGGCCGGTCACCGGACGGATCGGTTCGCAACGCAAAGAGATACTGCGAGTATAGCGGTAAAGCTATCGCGGCCGGCGGGCGCCGGCGGAGCGCAAACTCCGCGCAACAGCGCCGCGGCCCGGCCGGCGCCGGAGCCCGCTCGCGCCCGCCCGCGAGGCCGAGAATCGAGCCGCCGCAGCGGTTTGTGATAAGGTGCGCAGCCGGTTCGGCCGCATCGGAGACCCGTTCGCCATCGCCGGCGCGGTTCCACCGGCGAGCCCGAGCCACCCGAATTCATCGCCGGCCGGACCGCGGTCCGGTCTGAAGAGATCGCCCGAAAACGACCTGGGCCGGAGCCGGTCCGGGTGTATCCATGCTGCGGCGCCCTGCAGGACGACCGCGAATGAAGTCCTTCGCTCCATCTGGAGGAACCATGTTCTCATCGACACGCACGGACCGGAAGGGTCCGCAATGGAAGCAGCGGCTGCTCGTCGCCCTGGCGGCGGTCACCGCGGCCCTCTTCGCCATGCCGGCCTCGGCGAGCGAAGCGGACCTCGTGATGCCCGACCTCGGCAGCGTCCAGTTCCTCGGCCAGTCGGGCCGCGCGCTCCTCATGGGCGGCCTCGGCGTCTGCCTGCTCGGCCTGGTCTTCGGCCTCGTCACCTACGTGCAGCTGCGCAACCTGCCGGTCCACCGCTCGATGCGCGAGATCTCGGAGCTGATCTTCGAGACCTGCAAGACCTATCTGGTGACGCAGGGCAAGTTCATCCTCATCCTCGAGGCCTTCATCGGCGCCGTGATGGTCGTCTACTTCGGCTGGCTGCGCCACTTCGAGCCGGCGAAGGTCGTCATCATCGTGCTGTTCAGCCTCGTCGGCATCGCCGGCAGCTACGGCGTCGCCTGGTTCGGCATCCGCATCAACACCTTCGCCAACTCGCGCTCGGCCTTCGCCAGTCTGCGCGGCAAGCCGTTCCCGACCTACGCCATCCCGTTGAAGGCCGGCATCTCGATCGGCATGGTGCTGATCTCGATCGAGCTGCTGCTGATGCTCGCCATCCTGCTCTTCGTCCCCGGCGACTACGCCGGCCCCTGCTTCATCGGCTTCGCCATCGGCGAGTCGCTGGGCGCCGCGGCTCTCCGCATCGCCGGCGGCATCTTCACCAAGATCGCCGACATCGGCTCCGACCTGATGAAGATCGTCTTCAACATCAAGGAGGACGACGCCCGCAACCCCGGCGTCATCGCCGACTGCACGGGTGACAACGCCGGCGACTCGGTCGGCCCCACCGCCGACGGCTTCGAGACCTACGGCGTCACCGGCGTCGCCCTCATCACCTTCATCCTCCTCGCCGTCCACGACAGCAACATCCAGGTGCAGCTGCTGGTGTGGATCTTCGTCATGCGCGTCATGATGATCGTCACCTCCGGCGTCTCCTACTGGATCAACGAGGCGGTCGCCCGCGCCCGCTACGCCAACCTCGACAACTTCAACTTCGAGGCGCCGCTCACCTCGCTGGTCTGGCTGACCTCGGCGATCTCGATCGCCATGACCTACGTCGTCTCCTACCTGCTGATCCCCAACATCGGCAGCGACGGCACCCTGTGGTGGAAGCTGTCGACGATCATCACCTGCGGCACGCTCGCCGGCGCCGTCATCCCCGAGGTGGTCAAGGTCTTCACCTCGGTCGAGTCGGCGCACGTCAAGGAAGTGGTCGCCGCGTCGCGCGAGGGCGGCGCCTCGCTCAACATCCTCGCCGGCCTCATCGCCGGCAACTTCTCCGCCTACTGGATGGGCCTCGTCATCGTCGCCCTGATGGGCGCCGCCTACGGCGTCTCGACCGCCGGCCTGGGCGGCCTGATGATCGCCCCCGCCGTCTTCGCCTTCGGCCTCGTCGCCTTCGGCTTCCTCGGCATGGGGCCGGTGACCATCGCCGTCGACTCCTACGGCCCGGTCACCGACAACGCGCAGTCGGTCTACGAGCTGTCGACCATCGAGACCCTCCCCAACATCCGCCAGGAGCTCAAGAAGGACTTCGGCTTCGACGTCGACTTCGAGCGCGCCAAGCACCACCTGGAGGCGAACGACGGCGCCGGCAACACCTTCAAGGCGACAGCGAAACCCGTGCTCATCGGCACCGCGGTGGTCGGCGCCACGACGCTCATCTTCTCGATCATCGTCGTCTTGACCAACCGGCTGACGGAGAACGTCGACAAGCTGTCGCTCCTCCACCCGCCGTTCCTCCTCGGTCTGGCGACCGGCGGCGCCATCATCTACTGGTTCACCGGCGCCTCGATGCAGGCGGTGTCGACCGGCGCCTACCGCGCCGTCGAGTTCATCAAGCAGAACATCCACCTCGACTCGGGCGCCGAGCGCGCCTCGATCGAGGACAGCAAGAAGGTGGTCGAGATCTGCACCAGCTACGCGCAGAAGGGGATGTTCAACATCTTCCTCACCATCTTCTTCACCACCCTGGCCTTCGCCTGCCTCGAGCCCTACTTCTTCATCGGCTATCTCATCTCGATCGCCCTCTTCGGCCTCTATCAGGCGATCTTCATGGCCGACGCCGGCGGCGCCTGGGACAACGCCAAGAAGATCGTCGAGGTCGAGCTGCACGAGAAGGGGACGCCGCTCCACGAGGCGACCGTCGTCGGCGACACCGTCGGCGATCCGTTCAAGGACACCTCGTCGGTGGCGATGAACCCGATCATCAAGTTCACCACCCTCTTCGGCCTGCTCGCCGTCGAGCTGGCGATCGAGATGAGCCGCAAGGCCTCGCTGACGCTGGCGGTGATCTTCTTCCTCATCTCGACCGTCTTCGTCTGGCGGTCGTTCTACCGCATGCGGATCCGCAGCTAGGCCGCGGCTCGCCGTGTTCGATGGGGAGCCGGCGCCGCCGGCTCCCCGCCGTCTCTTCCCGCCGCTTCGCCCGCCAGTGCTCAAGAAGCTCTCGCTCTCCCTCGTCGCCCTCCTCCTCGCTCTCGGCGCCGCCGAGGTCGGCCTCCGCGCCGTCGGCGCGGCGCCCGACGTCAGCGTCATCCAGAAGGGGCGCTTCCGGCTGGCGGCGAATCCGAAGATCGGCTTCGAGCCGGTGCCGCTCGCCTACCACGGCGAGTCGATGTCCTTCTACGACTACCAGGGGGCGAGCAACAGCCTCGGCTTCCGCGACGGCGAGCACGCCGTGGCGAAGCCGCCCGGGGTTTACCGCATCGTCATCATCGGCGACAGCATCGCCGCCGGCCTCCGCGTCGAGCGCACGGCGGATCTCTTCCCGGACGTCCTCGAGCGCCTGCTGCGCGGCCAGGGGGTGCGCGCCGAGGTGCTCAACTTCGCGGTCTCCGGCTACAACACGCAGCAGGAGGTCGAGACTCTCAAGGACCGGGCGCTCGCCTACCGGCCGGACCTCGTCATCGTCGCCTACTCGCTGACCGACCGCGAGCGGGTGGACGGCGACATCTTGAAGACCCTGCTCGAGGACGAGCGCGCCGAGCGCGGCGGAGTGAGCCAGGCGCGGGTCAACCCCTATCTCGTCAAGAGCGCCCTCTACCGCTTCCTGCGCTTCCGGGTGATGGCGCCGCGCGGCAGCTCAGCCGCCGGCGGGCTCACGTCAGACGAGCAGAGGGATCTCGACCTGGTCTCCGGCGACACCGTGGCGGAGTACTTCGGCGTCCTCGCCGGCCTCTCCCGCGAGCACGGCTTCCAGGTGCTGGTGGCGATCTTCCCGCGGCTGGTGAAGAATTTCGGCTACTACCGCTTCTACGACCAGCACCTCTTTGTGCGCAACCTCGCACGGCAGCAGGGTTTTCACCTCGTCGACCTGCTGGAGCCGATGGCCCGTTGCCGCGCGGCGTCGTCGACGCCGATCGGCGCCGACAACTGGCACCCCTCGGCCTACGGACACCGCTGCGCCGCCGAGGCGATCGATCGCGCGATCCTCGCCGGAATCCGGCCGCCGGGCGCCGCCGGTGAGGCGCGGTTGCATTAGAATCTGCTTCGTATGGCGTCTCTGGAACGCTTCGCCCATCGGGTGAACCTGCGGCCGGCCGCGCCGCGCGACGCCGACCTGCTTCGCCAGTGGCGCTCGGAGCCCTCCGTCCGCCGCTACCAGCCGCTCAACGAGCTTCCCACCGCGCAGCTGCGCGCCGACGTCGCCAGCCAGCGGATCGCCGACCTCTACCGCGGCCGCGGCGAGAAGTTCCAGTGGATCGTCGAGATCGACAACGAGCCGGCGGGCTGGATCACCCTGGTGGTGAGCAACTGGGAGCACGGCCTGGCCGAGGTCGGCTACGCCCTCTCCTCCCCTTACCAGAGCCGCGGCCTGATGACCGACGCCCTCGGCATGCTGCTCGCCGACCTCTTCGCCAATACCCTGGTCGAGCGCGTCGAGGCGCGCTGTGCGGTCGAGAACGCCGGCTCGCAGCGCGTGCTGGAGAAGAACGGCTTCGTGCGCGAAGGGCTCCTCAAGGGCTATTTCAAGCTGCGCGGCCGGCGGGTCGACAACTACCTCTACGCTCTCCTCCGCGACGACTACTTCGCGGCAGCCCGGCGGTAATCCCCTACAGCAGCTCGAGGTTGGCGTAGCGGGCGACGAGCTTGCGCTTGCCGGCGCGCTCGAAGAAGACGGTGATCTTTGCCTCGTCGCCCTGGCCGTCGAGCTCGAGGACGACGCCCTGGCCGAGCGTCGGGTGGCGGACGCGGCTGCCGCGCTTGACCGCCCGCCGCGGCGCCGGCGGATCCTCGTCGGAGAACGTGGTGCCGAGAGATCCTCCGCTGCCCGCGCTGCCGGGCGCCCGCCGCGCCGGCGGGCTGAAGAGCGACGGCGTCAGGCTGGGGTCGCGCTCCCCCGCGCCGCGGGCGGCGCTCTCCCCGCCGCTCCCAGCCGGGCGCTCGCGGCCGAAGAACGAGTAGACGTCCTGCGCCCGCTGGGTCGGGCGGGCGTAGTCGTAGAGGCCGGCGCTACGGGTGATCGTCAGCAGCTTGTCCGGGATCTCCGAGAGGAACGGCGACTCGGTCTGATCCTGGTAGCGGCCGGCGATCCGCCGCCGGCGGCAGAGCGTCAGGTAGAGGCGCTCCTTGGCGCGGGTCATCCCCACGTAGAGCAGCCGCCGCTCCTCCTCGATGTCCTCGCGCGCCCCCTGGCTGTTGAAGTGGGGGAGCAGCCCGTCCTCCAGGCCGGCGACGACGACGGCGCGGAACTCGAGGCCCTTGGCGCTGTGGAGGGTCATCAGCGAGACGCCGCGGCCGGTCTTCATCGAGTCGAGATCGGTGACGAGGGCGATGTGGTCGAGGAAGCCGGTGAGCAGATCGGCATCGCCGCTGTTGAAGCTCGACGCCTCGGTGAACTCCTGGGCGGCGGAGAGGAACTCGCGGATGTTCTCCAGGCGAGCCTGGTCCTCGGGGTTGTCCTGGCGGTAGAGGTCGGCGTAGCCGCTGGCGGCGAGCAGCCGGTCGAGGAGGGCGGGGAGCGGCAGCTCGTCGGCGTCCTTCTGCAGGCCGACGATGAGGTCGCGGAACTTGCGCACCGCGCCGGCGCTCTTCGCCGGCAGGTTCCCCAGCTCGTCGTGGAAGATCACGTCCCAGAGCGGCGAGCCGAGCTCGGTCGCCTGCGCCTGCAGCATGTCCTGCGTCGCCTTGCCGATGCCGCGCGGCGGCTGGTTGAAGATGCGGGCGAGCGAGAAGGTGTCGCGCGGATTGCGCAGCACGCGCAGGTAGGAGACCAGGTCCTTGATCTCGGCGCGGTCGTAGAAGCGGGTGCCGCCGACGAGGACGTAGGGCACCTCCTGCTTCAGCAGCTCGTCCTCGATGGCGCGGGTCTGCGCATTGGTGCGCACGAGGATCCCCATGTCGCCGAGCTTGACGCGGCTGCGCAGGCCCTGCAGGGTGCCGACGATCCAGCGCGCCTCCTCCGTCTCGTCCGACGCCTGGTAGAGCTCCACCCGCTCGCCGGCGCCGGCGTCGGTCCACAGCCGCTTGCCGCGACGCTGCTGGTTGTGGGCGATGAGGCCGCCGGAGGCGTCGAGGATGGTCTGCGTCGAGCGATAGTTGCGCTCGAGCTTCCTCACCGTGGCGCCGGGGAAGGTGTCCTCGAAGCGGAGGATGTTGTCGAGGTCGGCGCCGCGCCAGCGGTAGATCCCCTGGTCCTCGTCGCCGACCGCGGTGAGGTTGCCCGCCGCCCCGGAGATCTCCTGGATCAGCCGCAGCTGCGCGAAGTTGGTGTCCTGGTACTCGTCGACCAGGAGGTGCGCGGCGCGGCGGCGCACCCGCTCGCGCACGTCCTCCTCGCGGGCGAGCAGCTTGACCGAGAGCGCGATCATGTCGTCGAAGTCGACCCCCGACGCCTGGGTGAGCAGCCCCTGGTAGCGGCGGTAGAGGAGGGCGACCTTCTTCTCGAAGAAGTTCTGCGCCGCCGACTCGTAGGCGGCGGGCTCCAGCAGGCGGTTCTTCGCCGAGCTGATGGCGGAGAGCACCGAGCGCGGCGAGAAGGCCTTCTCGGAGAGGCCCTCGGCGGCGAGCGCCTGCTTCATGATGGTGAGCTGGTCGGAGGTGTCGAGGATCTGGAAGTCGCGCTTGAGGCCGACCCGCTCGCCGTAGCGCCGCAGCAGCACCAGCGCGTAGCGGTGGAAGGTGCCGACGAAGGTGGGCAGCGGGTAGATGCCGAGGAGCTCCTCGACCCGCTCGCGCATCTCTGCCGCCGCCTTGTTGGTGAAGGTCACCGCGACGATGGCGCCGGGATCGACGTTGCGCTCCTCGGCGAGCCAGGTGATGCGGTGGGTGATGACGCGGGTCTTCCCCGATCCGGCGCCGGCGATGACGAGCTGCGGCCCCTCGCCGTGGGTGACGGCGGCGATCTGGTCGGGGTTGAGAATCTTGGCGAGGTCGACGGTGGCGCGCGGCATGAGCTGCCAAGTTTGGACGACGGGGGGAGGGATGGCAAGCGCGGCATGTCCCCCGACCGCGCCGGGAAGTGTCCTAGCTTGAGCCCTCCGTCGCCAGGCTGGCGAGAAGGGCGCCCGCCTCGTCGTAGGCAGCCTTGTAGGTGAAATCGGGCGGGCCGTCGCAGGTGGCCAGGCGTCGCGCTTCCTGGGCGTGCTCTCGGGCGGCGGGGCGGTCGTCGCGGCGCACGGCGAGCCGGGCGAGCTCCAGGTGGGCGTCCGCGCCTTGCAGGACGTAGCCGCTGCGCTCGGCGATGAGCCGCGCCTCCTCGGCCAGCCGCCGGGCCTCCTCCGCCGCGCCCGTTGCGGCGCGGAGCCGCGCCAGGTCGAGGAGGATATCGGCCTCGTATTCCACCAGGTTGATGCGACGGCAGCGCTCCAGCGCCTCGTTCAGGTGGCGCTCGGCCTCGTCCGCCTGGCCGGCTACGCGGTGCGCCGCGCCCAGCAGCCAGTGGTTGCGGACGTAGTCGCGCTCGAACGGATAACTAGTGCGGGCGGCCTCGTCCGCGAGATGCAGGGCGCGGCGGGCCGAGTCGATTGCCATTTGTGGATTGGGGCTTGCAGATGGAGCCGTGGTGCGCAGCTGGAGCAGCTCACAAAGTGAGCGGTAGGCCCACCCCACACCTTGCAGCTGGACGTGTTTCTGCTCTTCGAACATCTTCAGCGCCGTCGCCAGCTCCGTCTCCGACTCGACCTGCGCACCGCGGTAGGCCAGCAGCCTGCCCAATTCCTGGTGGCCAAGCGCCTCATCGAATTCTTTCTTGTTCTCGCGACACAGTGCGGTACTGCAGCGCAGGTTCGCCTCGGCGACCCGCAGCGCGCCGATCTTCAACTGGTCGTCCGCCATGTTCCTCAAGCCGACGGCGAGGTTTCCTTTGTCGGCCTGCTTCTCGCAGAAAGCGATCGCCTGCTCAAAGATCGGCACGGCACGGCGGGGCTGCCCGCCGAGGCTGTAGGAGTTCGCCAGCATGTTCAGCGTCCAGGCTTGGTCGCCTTCGTCGGTCAGCCGCGGCGGGCGGTCTTCGCCGTCGGAGAAGAGCGGGCGCAGGAGGTCGATGATCAACAGGTAGGCGCCGAGTTGGAAGAAGAGCGGCTTGCCAAGGCGGTTGCCAAAGAGTGTGCGCGCATCGTCCAACTGTCCGGCGCGAACGGTGTGGTGGTAGAGCTCGATCACCGGGGCGAGGTCTTCGAGGCGCGTCACCTTGTCCGACGCGGGCACGGCGGCGAAATAATCGCGCAGCCGGTTGTGGGCGGCAGCGCGGTCGGGCGTGGCCAGGCGGTCGTAGGCATAGCGGCGCACGATGGGGTGCAGGTCGAACCGGCCCTCGCGCGGATCGTGATGCAGCAGCCCGCGCGCCAACAGATCGTGCAGGTCGGTGTCGAGGGGCGTCGGGGATCCCGGTTCCGCCAGCGCCTGCAGCGCGGCGTAGGCCACCGGGCTGCGGAAGCAGGCGATGCGGGAGAGGAGCGCCCGGCGCGAAGGCGCGAGGCGGTCGTAGGCTGCCTCGAGCACGTGGTGTTGGCGCTGGACCAGATCGCCGCTCACGTCCAGCCGCTTCGCCGCGGCGATGTCGCCGAGCTGCTCGAAGTCGCCGAGGATCAGGCCCGCCAAGAGGCGCAGGCTCAAGGGGTGGTAGCCGTAGGGCGCGCACGCCGCTTCGATCTCGGTGTGGGTGCCGCGGATGCCCTGGGCGTGGAAGAAGGCGACGGCGTCGGCGGGTTCGAGCTGCTCGAGGGGCTCCTCGCGGCAGCCGGTCAGCAGGCCGCCGCCTCGGGCCTCGATCACGCGCGGGCGGAGCCGCGTGGTGAGCAGCACCTTCGAGCGCAGCCCCGGCTGGAGGGCGACGTTGTGGAGGAATGGCTCGGCCAGCGGCGAGATGCAGTCGCGATCGCTGAGATCGTCGCCTGCGCGTCTCGCCTCGTCCCCTTGATAGGCGCCCTCCAGACCACCGAACGCGCGCAGCAGGCGCTCGAAGCCGTCGAGCACCAAGAGCGTGCCGGGAGCGTAGAGGGCTTGCAACAGAGCCCGGACCGCGTCCGTGCTGGAAAGCCTCGCCGAGTCGGTCGTGCCGCCGCGGAGGTAAGCGAGGGTCTCGGTGAGGAAACGGTCGAAGCTCGCGTCCCCCTCGTAGAAGCTCCACCAGGCGACGTGCGGCCAGGAGGCGGGCTTCACGTCGTGGGTGAGCCAGTGCCAGACGAGCGCGCTCTTGCCGAAGCCGCCCAGAGCCTGGAGGCTCAGCAACGGATGCTCGGGATCTTCCGAAAGCCAGCGGTCGAGCATCGCCCGTTCCGTCACCCGGCCAGTGAAGTTCGGAGGTATGGGATAGGGATGGGCGAGGAACCACCCGTCGCGCAGGGGCGGGCTCGGCGGCTCCGGCTCCGGCGGCTTGCCCAGCGCGGTCAAGAGCTGCCGCCAGGCGAGCTCGTGGTCGGCGCCGTCGGTGAAGTCGATGTGGGTGAGCGCGCCGGTGTAGAGCGGCTTCTCGCAGGGCGTCTTCAGCAGAGGGAGGATGCGCAGGTCGCGATTGGCGGGGCTGAGCGTCTGCGCCATGACGCTCTCCAGGTCGCACCACTCGCTGGCGACATAATCCGGCGTAAGGACGAGGAGCGTCTTGCGGCACTCTTTGACGCCCCGCGCCATCTCCTTGATGCTCGGCGCGCCGGGCCTGAAGTCGCGGAAATCGATGAACGCCTTGATCCCGGCCTGCTCGATGCGCGGCAGCAGCTCGCCGCGCACCCACGCTCTGTCTTTGCTCGAGTAGGAGAGAAAGACGTCCATTCAGGGCTCAGCTGGGAAAGCGGCGCGGGTGTTTGAAATGCCCTCCGCCTCCAGGCTGGCGAGAAGAGCGCCCGCTTCGTCGTAGGCAGCCTTGTAGGTGAAATCGGGTGGGCCGTCGCAGGTGGCCAGGCGCCGGGCTTCCTGGGCGTGCTCTCGGGCGGCGGGCTGGTCGCCGCGGCGCACGGCGAGCCGGGCGAGCTCCAGGTGGGCGTCCGCGCCTTGCAGGACGAAGCCGCCGCGATCAGCGATGAGTCGCGCCTCGTCGGCCAGCCGCCCGGCCTCCTCCACCGCGCCGGTGGCGGCGCGGAGCCGCGTCAGGTCGAGGAGGATGTCGGCCTCGTGGTCCACCATGTTGATGCGACGGCAGCGCTCCAGCGCCTCGTTCAGGTGGCGCTCGGCCTCGTCTGCCTGGCCGGCGACGCGGTGCGCCGCGCCAAGCAGCCAGTGGCTGCGGACGTAGTCGCCCTCGACCGGAAAACGGGTGCGGGCAGCCTCGTCCGCGAGACGCAGTGCGCGGCGGGCCGAGTCGATTGCCGTTTGCGGGTTGAGGCGTACTGATGGAGCCGTGGTGCGCAGCCGGAGCAGCTCACAAAGGGCACGGTCGGCCCACACCACACCTTGTGCCTGTACGTGGTTCTGCTCTTCGAACGTCCTCAGCGCCGTCGCCAGCTCCGTTTCCGACTCGACCTGCGCGCCGCAGTAGGCCAGCATCCTGCCCAATTCCCGGTGGCCACCCGCCTCACCGAATTCTTCCTTTTCCTCGCGACTCAGTGCGACGCTGCGACGCAGGTTCGCCCCGGCGACCCGCAGCGCGCCGATCGTCAACTGGCCGGTCGCTACGTTCCTCAAGCCGACGGCGAGATTTTTTTTGTCGGCCCGCTTCTCGTCGATGGCAATCGCCTGCTCAAAGATCGGCACGGCACGGCGGGGCTGCCCGCTGAAGCTGTAGGATTTCGCCAGCTCGTCCAGGGTCCAGGATTGGGCGCTTTCATCAGTCAGC
The DNA here is from genome assembly GCA_963755825.1 of uncultured Acidobacteriota bacterium. GTDB lineage: Bacteria > Acidobacteriota > Thermoanaerobaculia > Multivoradales > UBA5704 > DATBQN01. Next base: position 2,646,749 of record CAVWLA010000003.1, read on the forward strand.
CGCGGCGGGCGATCTTCGCCGTCGGGGAAGAGCGGGCGCAGCAGATCGACGATCAACAGGTAGGCGCCGAGCTGATAGTAGAGCGGCTCTTGAAGCCGGTCGCGATAGAGCCTGCACGCATCGTCCAACTGCCCGGCGCGAACGGTGTGGTGGTAGAGCTCGATCACTGGGGCGAGGTCTTCGAGGCGCTTCACCTTGTCCGGCGCGGGCACTGCGGCGAAGTAGTCGCGTAGACGGGTATGGGCGGCAGCGCGGTCGGGCCTGGCCAGGCGGTCATAGGCGTAGCGGCGCACGATGGGGTGGAGGTCGAACCGGCCCTCGCGCGGATCGTGTTGCAGCAGCCCGCGCGCCAACAGATCGTGCAGGTCGGTGTCGAGGGGCGTCGGGGATCCCGCTTCCGCCAGCGCCTGCAGCGCGGCGTAGGCCACCGGGCTGCGGAAGCAGGCGATGCGGGAGAGGAGCGCCCGGCGCAAAGGCGCGACGCGGTCGTAGGCCGTCTCGAGCACATGGTGTTGACGCTGGACCAGATCGCCGCTCACGTCCAGCCGCTTCGCCGCGGCGATGTCGCCCGGCTGCTGGAAGTCGCCAAGGATCAGGCCGGCCAGGAGGCGCAAGCTCAAAGGGTGGTAGCCGTAGGGGGCGCACGCCGCTTCGATCTCGGTGTGGGTGCCGCGGATGCCCTGGCCGCGGAAGAACGCGACGGCATCGGCGGCCTCGAGCTGCTCGAGCGGCTCCTCGCGGCAGCCGGTCAGCAGGCCGCCGCCTCGGGCCTCGAGCACGCGCGGGCGGAGCCGCGTGGTGAGCAGCACCTTCGAGCGCAGCCCCGGCTGGAGGGCGACGTGGTAGAGGAACAGCTCGGCCAGCGGCGAGATGCAGTCGCGCTCGCCGCGCTCGTCGCCTGCGCCTTTCGCCTCGTTCCCCTGATAGGCGGCCTCCAAACCACCGAACGCGCGCAGCAGGCGCTCGAAGCCGTCGAGCACCAAGAGCGTGCCGGGAGCGTGGAGCGCTTGCAGGAGCGCCCTGACCGCGTCCGTGCCGGAGAGGCTCGCCGAGCCGGTCGTGCCACCGCGGAGGTAGGCGAGAGTCTCGGTCAGGAAACGGTCGAAGCTCGCGTCCCCCTCGTAAAAGCTCCACCAGACGACGTGCGGCCAGGAGGCGGGCTTCACGTCGTGCGTGAGCCAGTGCCAGATGAGCGCGCTCTTGCCGAAGCCGCCCAGTGCGCGGAGGCTCAGCAACGGATGCTCGGGGTCTGCGGAAAGCCAGCGGTCGAGCATCGCTCGTTCCGTCACCCGGCCGGTGAAGCCCGGAGGCATGGGATAGGGATGGGCGAGGAACCAGCCGTCGCGCCGGGGCTCCCGCGGCGGCTCCGGCTCCGGCGGCCTGCCCAGCGCGGTCAAGAGCTGCCGCCAGGCGAGCTCGTGGTCGGCACCGTCGGTGAAGTCGATGTGGGTAAGCGCGCCGAGGCGGAGGGGCTTCTTGCATTCGGCCTTCAGCAGCGGGATGAGGCGGAGGTCGCGGTTGGCCGGGCTCAAGGTCTGGGCCATGATGTTCTCGATCTCGGCCCATTCGCTTTCGATGTAGTCGGGTGTCAGGACGATAAGCGTCTTGCGGCACTCCACGACGCCGCGCTCCATCTCCTTGATGCTGGGCGCGCCGCGCGTGAAGTCGCGGAAATCGATGAACGCCTCGATCGCGGCTTCCTCGATGCGCGGCAGCAGCTCGCCGCGCACCCACGCTCTGTCTTGGCTCGAGTAGGAGAGAAAGACGTCCATTCAGGGCTCAGCTGGGAAAGCGGGGTGGGGTGGCGGTCCAGGGAGCGCGGGATCCGGGCTCTCGCAATGGGATGAGTGGTTGCGATCATATCTCGCTCATTCGCTCGCTCCGTGGAGAGGAATGAAGACGGTCCGCGCCGCCCCAGCGTCCGCCCGAGATCCTTGGATATAATTGCCGATTGGCTCGGGCGCGATTCCTCGCCGCCCCCGCCTATCCGAGCCTGCTCTCACGCCATGACCGACATCGAGACCGCGGACCGCCTCTACCGGGAGCTCCCGGACTTCGCCGCCTGGCAGGGTCTCGGCGCGACAGATGTCGAGCTGTGGCGGCTCTTCGCCGAGAATCTCGCCGCGAAACGGGCGGCCGCCCGGCCGGAGGACTTCGCTGCGACGGTCGAGGTTGCCATGCGCGCCGCGGCGATCGATACCGGTGCCATCGAGGGGCTCTACACGGTCGATCGTGGTTTCACGCTGACGGTCGCCCTGCAGGGGATCGCCTGGCAGCACATGCTCGACGAGCGCGGCGCCGATGTGCGCCGCCTGTTCGAGGCGCAGCTCGACGCCTATGAGCTGGTCCTCGACGCGGCGACCGCGCGGCTGCCGATCACCGAGGCCTGGATTCGCGCCCTGCACGAGCGGATCTGCGCCGCTCAGGCGACCTACCGCGTGCTCACCCCGCAGGGCTGGCAGGACCATTCCCTGGCGGCTGGCCGTTACAAGGTCGCTCCGAACCACGTCCAGCTCGCCGATGGCGGCCTGCATGCCTATGCGCCGGTCGATCGCGTGCCGATCGAGATGGGCCGGCTGGTGGCCGCTCTCGCCAGCCCCGACTTCGCCGCGGCTCATCCGCTTCTGCAGGCTTCCTACGCCCACTACGCGCTGGTCAACATCCATCCGTTCGCCGACGGCAACGGGCGCGTCGCGCGGGCGCTCGCCTCGGTCTTCTTCTATCGCGCCGTCTCCATCCCGCTCGTCGTCTTCGCCGACCAGCGCCGCGCCTACTTCGACGCGCTGGAGGAGGCCGATCGCGGCAACCCGGCGGCGATCGTCGCCTTCTTCCGCGAGCGCGGGCTCGATACCATGCAGCTCGCCGCGGACAGCCTGGCGAAGTCCGCTCACCAGCCCGGCGAGGTGGGCGAGGACCGCTCTGCCGTCTACGGCGAGCAGGAGGCGATCGCCTGCCGCCTGCTCGCCGCCGTCGAGGAAGGTCTGCGGGCCAGGCTGGCGGCCCTGCGGCTGCCGCCGGGCGTCGCGGCGGATCTGCGGCGGCGCTCCGGCGACGGCGGCCCTGCAGACGACGGCTGGCAGGAGAACGGCATGCATCTCGTGCTCGAGCTGGCGCCGCCGGCTTCGCCAGCGAGGCTCGCTTCGATCGGCCTTCAGGTCCTGACGGCAGCCGACGCCGCGGCGGCCCTGCCGTTCCGGCTCGCGGCGACCGGCGACGACGGAGATCCCATGGACGTTCGCCGCGGCGACGTCGATCCCGAGCTCTCCACCTTTTTCCGCCTGCGCCTCGACCAGTGGATCGACCACCAGCTCAACCGGGCGCTGGGGGAGCTGCGGTCGGGGAGGGATGGCCAGCGCGCCCGATGACCTGCGGCTGCGCCGCGACCGCCGAGGTCGAATCTGCCGGCGGAGATCCTTCGATATAATTGCCGATTGGCTCGGGCGCGATTCCTCGCCGCCCCGGCCTATCCGAGCCCGCTCTCACGCCATGACCGACATCGAGACCGCGGACCGCCTCTACCGGGAGTTCCCGGACTTTGCCGCCTGGTGGGGTCTCGGCGCGACCGATATCGAGCTCTGGCGGCGCTTCGCCGAGAATCTCGCCGCGAAACGGGCCGCGGCCCGGCCGGAAGCCTTCGGCAAGGCGGTCGAGGTCGCCATGCGCGCCGCGGCGATCGACACCGGGGCCATCGAGGGGCTCTACACGGTCGATCGCGGCTTCACCATGGCGGTCGCCCTGCAGAGCTTCGCCTGGCAGCACATGATCGACGAGCGTGGTCCGCGGGTCGGCGATCTCTTCCGGGCGCAGCTCGCCGCCTACGAGCTGGTTCTCGACGCGGCGACCCGCGCGCTGCCGATCTCCGAGGCCTGGATTCGTGCGCTCCACGAGAAGGTCTGTGCGGCGCAGCCGACCTACCCGGTGCTCACCCCCCAGGGCTGGCAGGACCATGCCCTGGCGACGGGCCGCTACAAGGATCGCCCGAACCACGTCCGGCTGGCGACGGGAGGGATCCTCGCCTTCGCGCCCGTCGAGCGCGTTGCCGCCGCGATGCATCGCCTGGTCGAGGAGATCCGCAACCCGGCGTTCGCCGCGGCGCACCCGGCGCTGCAGGCGTCGTACGTCCACTACGCCCTGGTGAACATCCACCCGTTCGCCGACGGCAATGGACGTGTGGCGCGAGCGCTGGCGGCGGTCTTCTTCCATCGCTTCGCCTCGATCCCGTTCGTCGTCTTCTCCGATCAGCGCGGCGTCTACCTCGATGCCCTGCGCGCGGCGGACGAAGGGAAGGCTGCGCCGACCATCGCCTTCTTCCGCGACCGCGGGATCGACACCATGCAGCGGCTCGCCGAGAGTCTCTCGACCCCCGAGCTGCGGCAGCCCGACGAGGTCGGAGAGGGCACCGCGAGGCCGTCGACCGGCCGCGAGCTCGTCGCTCTGCGCCTCCAGGCGGCGATCGAGGAAACGCTCGGAGCGCGTCTCGCGGCGCTCTCGCGGGCGTCGACCATCGCGGCGAGCCTGGAGACGGAGCGGCGGTATGGCTGGTCGCGAGACGACGACTGGCGCGTCCCGAGCTCCTGTGCGCTCCTCGATCTGCGCACCCTCGGCGCGCCGAGCGTCCATGCCGAGGCGCGCTTCCAGACTCTCGTCGCCGCCGCCCCCTCGGCGGTCTTCGCTTTTCGGCTCACCGGCCCGGGCGCCGACGACTTCCTGGACGCTCGGTGGGAGGATGCCGCGCCCGAGGTGACGCCGCGCCTCCGCGACCGCATCGACCAGTGGATCGACCGCCAGCTCGGCCGGGCGCTGGGAGAGCTGCGGCCGGCTTGAGCGGCGCTCGCGACCGGCGCCTGACTAAACGGATCGCCCCGCTCGCGCGTAGGATCTACGGTCGCGTCGGAGCACGGCTCCCAGGAGATCGACTCGCATGCTGAAGCAGAACGCCATACGGCGGCGCTCGGTCGCCGCCGTCGTCCTATGCGCCGCGCTCGGGGCGCTCGGAGCCACCGCCGCCCTCCAAGCCGTCAACGAGGGGGAGCCGGCGCCCGACTTCAATCTGCCGGCGCTCTCCGGCGGCGGCCAGCTCAAGCTCTCGGACTACCGCGGCAAGGTGGTGCTGGTCGATTTCTGGGCCACCTGGTGCGCCCCCTGCACCGCCGCCCTCCCCGAGCTCGAGGAGCTGGCGCACAAGATGGCCGGCAAGCCGTTCGTCATCGTCGGCGTCAACACCGACGCCGACGATCTGCGCCTGCGCGCCTTCCTCGCCCGCCACGCGGAGAGCTGGCCGCAGGCGCGCGATGCCGCCGCCAGGATGTCGAAGGCGGTCTACGGCCTGCGCGGCTACCCGACCTTCCTGGTGCTCGACCGCCAGGGGAAGATCGTGCGCAAGGTGGAGGGCTGGGACCCCGGCGGCGTGCCGAAAGACGTCACCCCCTGGATCGAGCGGGCGCTCAAGGCGAAGCCGGGCGCCGCCCGCGCCGCCGATCACGCGCCGCGCGCCGCCCGCCAGGGAGAGGCCGCCTCGTGAAGCCCACCGAGATCCACGACGAGCTCCAGCGCCAGGTGATCGGCCAGGAGGAGGCGCTCAAGTACGTCTCGGTCGCCCTCTTCAAGCACCTGCAGGGGGACCGGTTCGGCAACCTCCTGCTGATCGGCAACTCCGGCACCGGCAAGACGACGATCATGCGCTCGATCGAGGCGCTCTACGCCTCGCGGCCGGAGTTCAGCGAGTACCGGGTCGTCCTCATCATGAACACCAGCACCCTGGCGACCGAGGAGGGGATCGTCGACCCCGGCCGCCTCTTCGCGCGCATCGAGGAGCGCACGCGGCAGGTGCTCGGCCCGGCGGCGACGCCGGAGGAGATCGGCCGCGCCATGGAGCGGGCGACGGTCTGCCTGGACGAGGTCGACAAGGTCTCCGGCCTCCTCGGCGGCAAGCCCTACGTCACCGGCCTCAACATCCAGCAGGCGCTGCTGACGCTCCTCGAGGGCGAGCGGGTGCTCCACCAGCTCGCCTTCCGCGGCGCCGACGGCGAGCAGCTCGCCGTCCCCGTCGACACCGGCAAGATGCTCTTCCTCTGCGCCGGCGCCTTCGAGACCCTCTACGACCAGGTCTTCAAGCGCGTCACCTCGCCGAAGAGCGGCACCAAGCTCCCCACCACCACCACCTACGAGAACGGCAAGATCACCATCCGCGAGTACTTCACCCTCCGCCACCACTTCCGCCAGGAAGACCTCTTCGAGTACGGCATGCAGCCGCAGTTCCTCTCCCGCTTCGACAACTTCGTCATCCTCGAGGACCTCACGCCGACGACGCTGTCGCGCATCTTCCGCGAGCCGGCGGACGGCGTCCTCGAAAGCTCGCGGAGCTTCTTCCTGCGCTACGGCATCGACCTCGAGGTGACCGACCAGGCGGTGGCGAAGATCGCCGAGGAGGCAGCGAAGAACAGCCGCATCGGCGCCCGCGCCCTGAAGTCGATCTACGGCCGCATCATCAAGCCCTACGAGTTCGACCCCTTCGCGACCGACGAGGTGCAGGCGGCGGGCGAGGGGCACCGGCTGGTGATCGACGACCGCCTCGTCGCGACCGCGCTCAAGGCCGCGGTGTAGCGACCGGCCGATCTAGCCGCCGCCGCGGGCGAAGAAGACCACCACCTCGAGCTGCTCCTCGATCGAGTGGAAGTGGTGCGGCACGCCCGCCCGCACGTAGACCACCGAGCCGGCGTGGACGGGATGGCTCTCGCCGTCGACGTCCAAGACCGCGCGGCCGGCGACGACGTGATAGACCTCGTCCTCGCGGTGCGGCGTCTGCAGGTCGGTGCCGTGGACCGGCAGCACGTAGAGACCGGTGCGCAGCGTCGTCGTCGAGAGGAACTCGAGCCAGGGCTCGGTGCCCTTGGCGCGGCGGGCGGCGACCTCGGCGAGGTCGAAGGCGGCCACCTTCGGCCGGTCTCCGGTACCGCCGGCATCTCCGTGACCCGTGGCAGGCCCGGCGGCGCGGGCGCGGGCGAGCCCGAGGGCTCCGGCGACGGTCGCGAGAACGGCGAGCGAGGTGAGGATGCGATGCATCGATCTGTCCTCCATCGAGAGTTGAGGCGCACCGATTGTACAGGGCGGCCGCGAGCGGCCGGCCGAGAGAGAATTCGCCCGGCCGATCCATCGCCGGAGGAACCGAAGGAGCCGCCATGCCGCGACGAATCATCCTCCTCGCCCTGCTCTCCGCGCTCGGGCTGCTGGCGGTGGTGAACGGCGCCCCCAAATCCACGGTGCAGAGCGCCGCGGTCCCGGCGCCGCCCGTCATCCGGCCGGAGGCGGTCGACGCCGCCGTCCTCCGCGTCGTCGAGGAGCACGGCCGCATCTGGTACTCGCGCGCCTACATCGGCGTCCACCAGGTGGCCGAGCGCTGGCGGCGCGAGGACGGCGACGACCGGGCGTTCACCGACTTCTGCGTCGAGAGCTTCACCAGCGAGCCGATCGCCCTGCAGCACATCGTCGACCGCCTGCAGTCGGCGCTCGAGCAGGTGGACGGCCACGTGCACGAGATCCGCCGCGTGGTGACGACGCCGCTCGACGTCGACACCGGCCCGCTGACGCCGCTCGACCGCTACTTCGGCGACGTCGACCTCGCGGCGCGGGTCGACGAGGATTTCTTCCGCTCCAAGGTGGCCTTCGTCGCGCTGCTCAACTTCTCGGTCGATTCGCTCAAGGTCCGCCTCGAGAAGGGGCCGCGCTGGCGGCGCGAGGAGTGGGCGCGCTCGGCGATGATGGATCGCTTCGCCGAGCGCGTGCCCGCCGCGGTGGCGCAGGAGGTCACCCGCGCCTTCACCGACGGCGAGACCTACATCTCCGGCTACAACATCCGCCTCGACCGGCTGGTCGACGCGGCCGGCCGGCGGCCGTTCCCCGAGGGGCTGCGGCTGATCAGCCACTGGGGGCTGCGCGACGAGATCGGCTCGCGCTACGCCGACCCTGACGGCCTCGCCAAGCAGCGCCTGATCGTCAAGGTGATGCAGCGCATCGTCCGCCAGGAGATCCCGCAGGCGGTGATCGATAACCCCAACGTCTCCTGGAACCCGGAGAAGAATCAGGTGGTGTCGCTGGTGACGCCGAACCTCACCCCCGCCGAGCCCGGCGCTCCGCCGCCCGATCTCGGCCAGCGCGAGCCGGACACCCGCTACGCCCACCTCCTCGACATCTTCCACGCCGTGCGGCAGGAGGACCCCTACAGCCCGGCGGCGCCCACCTACATCGCCCGCCGCTTCGAGCGCGACCGCCAGATGCCGGAGAGCGAGGTCGAGGCGCTCCTCGTCGCGGTTCTCGAGTCGCCCGAGGTCAGAGACCTGTCGCGGCTCGTCGCCGCGCGGCTGGGGCGGCCGCTCGAGCCCTTCGACATCTGGTACCCGGGGTTCCGCGCCCGCGGCAGCCACTCCGATAGCGAGCTCGACGCCATCGTGCGGAAGAAGTTCCCCACCGTGGCGGCGTTCCAGAGCGCGCTCCCCGATACCCTCGCGCGGCTCGGCTTCGCGCCGGAGAAGGCGAAGTACCTGGCGGCCCGCATCGTCGTCGATCCGGCGCGCGGCGCCGGCCACGCCATGCCGCCGGTGCGCCGCGAGGAGATGGCGCACCTGCGCACGCGCATCCCCGCCGGCGGCATGGACTACAAGGGTTACAACATCGCCATCCACGAGCTCGGCCACAACGTCGAGCAGGTCTTCTCGCTCGACGAGGTCGGCTCCTGGTGGCTCTCCGGCGTCCCCGCGAGCGCCTTCACCGAGGCCCTCGCCTTCCTCTTCCAGCAGCGCGACCTCGAGGTGCTGGGCCTCGCTCCGGCGTCGGCCGAGGAGCGCCGCGGCGAGGTCCTGGCGACTCTCTGGAACGCCTATGAGATCGCCGGCGTGTCGCTCGTCGACATGCGGGTGTGGCGATGGATGTACGCTCATCCGCAGGCGACGGCCGCCGAGCTCCGGCAGGCGGTGCTCTCGATCGCGCGCGAGGTGTGGAACCGCTACTACGCGCCGCTCTTCGGCGTCCGCGACGCCGAGATCCTCGCCATCTACTCGCACATGATCGACTACGGCCTCTACCTGCCGGACTACGCGCTCGGCCACCTGATCGCCTTCCAGGTCGGCCAGACCGTGCAGGGCGACCGCTTCGGCGCCGAGTTCGAGCGCGTGGCGCGCCAGGGGAGGATCACCCCCGACGCCTGGATGCGCGGCGCGGTCGGGAGGCCGCTCGCGGCCGAGCCGCTCCTCGCCGCCGCGCGCGAGGCGCTCGCGGTTTCTAAACGACCCTCGCCGCCGAAATGAAGCGGCTCAGTGGGTGTGCGGGCTGCCCGGCTCGCGCACCCGGTAGAGGATGACCGAGACCGGCTCGACCGTCACCAGGCCCTCCTGGATCATGTGGTCGAGCTCGGGGAGGAAGGCGTCGACCTTGTCCTTGCGGTCGACGATCTCGATGACGATCGGCAGATCCTCCGAGAGGCGGAGGATGCGCGTCGAGTGGACCAGGCTGTGAGCGCCGAAGCCCTCGAAGCCGCGGAAGACCGTGGCGCCGGCGAGCCCCTTCTCGCGCGCCCGCTGCACCACCGCCTCGTAGAGCGGCATCCCCTCCCAGCGGTCGGAGTCGCCGATGAAGATCCGCACCAGCACGCCGTCGCCTTCGAGCTTCATCGCCTTGCCCTCTCTGCCGGTCATCGCAGCGCCGAGATCGGCTTCTAGATCAGCTTCGAGACGAGGTCGCCCGCCCAGACGCCGGCCAGGCAGAGGGCGACGCTCCCCACGGCGTTGGCGCCGGCGGGGAGGAAGCTCCCCGCCTGCGCCAGGCGGAGCGTCTCGACGGCGAACGACGAGAAGGTCGTGTAGCCGCCGAGGACGCCGATCAGGAGCAGCGCGCGGGTCTCCGGCGCCACCACCATGCGCTCCTGGAAGAGGCCGGCGAGGATGCCCATGACGAAACAGCCGGTGACGTTGACGACGAAGGTCCCCCAGGGGAGGCCGGGGCCCCAGCTGCCGAGCGACGCCAGCGGCCGCGCCCGCTGCACCCAGCCGGAGACGAGATAGCGGGCGACCGAGCCGCAGGCGCCGCCGAGGGCGATGGCGCTCAACGTGGCGAGCCGGCCGGGCATTCGACGCTCCTGTGCGAAGGCGGCGGCCGGTGGATCGCCTGCCGGCGCCGCGGCTCAGCTCAGCCGGGGATGATGGGGAGGAGGGCCCGCGGGCGCGCCGAGGGCAGGTCGAGCGGCACGGAGATCTGGTGGCGCAGGATCTCCCGCTGGCGATGGACCAGCTCCTCCAGGGTCATCTCGGAGAGCACCCGCTCGATCGCCAGCTTCACCTCGAGGAAGACCTCGCGGATGGCGCAGTGCTCGGTGCCGAGATCGATGGTGCAGGGGAGGGCGAGGATCTGGTCGATCGTCGTCGTCTGGCCTTCGAGGGTGAGCAGGATGTGCTGCAGCGAGATCTCGCGCGCCGGCCGGCCGAGGGCGTGGCCGCCCTGCGGGCCGCGGTTCGAGGCGATCAGGCGGTCCTTCGACAGCAGGGCGAGGATCTGCCGCAGATAGGGCTCCGGAATGCCCTGGTGGACGGCGATCTCATGGCTCGTCACCGGCCCGTTCTCGCCGTGCATGGCGATGTAGAGCATCGCTCGGATGCCGTATTCGCCCTTGGTGGAGATCTTCATCTGGATTGTCTGCTGTAAACCAAATGATAACACAGCGGCGCGGTGTCCCCGCTCGGCGCGGCGCCGGAGAATGGCCGCGAGAATGTCCGATGAATGCGCCGGTTAACGGGGGCCGGCGAGCTCTCCGGTCGCCGGCGTCGGCGCCGGCGGCGAGTCGACGAGATGCGGCAGCTCGGCGAGGTCGGCGAGGCCGACGCCGCTGCCGCGGCGGTCGAGCTGGACGGCGTGCATGCCGGCGGCGATCGCCCCCTCGACGTCCTCCAGGCGATGATCGCCGACGTGGAGCGCCTCGTCCGGCGCCACCGCCAGCCGCTCCAGGGCGCGGCGGAAGATCCGGCGGTCCGGCTTCTCGACCCCGGCTTCGGCGGAGCAGACGATCGTCGCGAAGCTCGCCGCCAGGCCCAGCCGCTCGAGCAGCAGCGGCAGCCGCTCGTCCCAGTTGCTCACCACGCCCAGCCGCAGCCCCTTGGCGCGCAGGGCGGCGAGCGTCGGCAGCACGTCCGGGTAGACCTCCCACGCCTCGGCGCTGCCGAAGCGGTGGTAGAGCTCGGCGGCGGCGAAGCGGCTGGGAGGCGGCGCGTCGAGGTGCTCGGCGAGGCGGAGGAGGAAGCGGTGCCACCAGCCGCGGGCGCCGCCGGGGTGCGAGGTGAAACGGTCGTGCCCGGGGTCGGCGAGGCAGGCGAACTCGGTCCATACCGTGCGCACCAGCTCGCCCGCCCGCTCGGCGGCGACGCGGGTGCCGTGGCGGGTGAGCACCTCGGCATAAATGGCGCCGAGCCGCGGGCTGTGGATGAGCGTGTGAGTGGCGTCGAAGGTGACGGCTGCGATCATGTGGATGGGGCCGGGAAGGGAGCCGGGCCAGCGCTCTGCCCCGCTCTTGAGGATACTCCAACCGACCCCGTGATAATTTGCCGGCGTGCGCTCCGCCTATCCGGCCGCGGCTCTCGCGGCGCTCCTCGCCTCGGGCTGGCTCGCCGGCCTCTTCGCCGGCCGCCTGGCGGGCGGGGCCCTCCACCTGCTCCTCGCCGCCTCGCTCGCGATCTTCCCCTGGAAGGCCCTGCGGTCCTGAGCCGAGGGCCGGCGCGCAGCTGTCTCGGGGCGGCTCAGGCGGTGCGCAGCGTTTCCACCCCGTGCTCCAGCACGCCGACGCCGGGGATCTCGACCTCGACGCGATCGCCGTCGGCGAGCGGCCCGACGCCCGGCGGGCTGCCGCTGAGGACGACGTCGCCGGCCTCGAGGGTCATCATCCGCGAGGCGTAGACGAGGAGGTCGGCGATCGCCCAGGCCATGTCGCCGGCGCGGCCGTGCTGGCGCTCGACGCCGTTGACCCGCGTCACCACCTCGAGGCTCTCGAGGTCGGCCCCCACCCAGATCGCCGGCCCCAGCGGGCAGAAGGTGTCGAAGCCCTTGGAGCGCGCGAAGGTCGAGTCGCTCTTCTGCAGGTCGCGGGCGGTGACGTCGTCGACGCAGGTGACGCCGAGGACCGCGGCGCGCGCCTCGTCGGGGGTGGCGCCGCGGGTGAGGCGGCGGCCCATCACCACCGCGATCTCGCCCTCGTGCTCGACGCGCCGGCTCTCCGGTGGCAGCACCACGGTCCCCCGCGGCCCCACCAGCGAGGAGATCGCCTTGAGGAAGATGACCGGCTCGGCCGGCAGCTCGTTGCCCAGCTCGCGGGCGTGCTCCAGGTAGTTGCGGCCGATGCCGACGATCTTCCCGGGGAGGACAGGGGTGAGCAGCGAGGCGAGCGCGCCGGGGTCGACCGCGCGGCCGAGCTCCCAGCCGCCGGGGCCGGTGGTGAAGGGGTCGGAGTGGAGGACGCGGAGGTCGCCGGCCGCGGCGGCGGCGGCGTCCTCGGCGGCGGCGTAGAAGCCTTCGGGGCCGATCCGGTAGAGGAGCATGGGCGGCATTCTACCGGCGGTCCGGCCCAGCCCGCGGGGTCGTCTCAGGCCGGCTCGAGCTCGCAGTAGGCGAAGCGGCCCTGGCGCCGCACCGCGCCAGGCCGGCAGGCGACCGGCCGCGCGAAGCCGGGGCCGTTGCGGACGAAGGTGTGGAACTCGCCGTTCTCGCCGCAGGGGTCGACGTGCGGCGGCAGCTCCGCGAGCAGGGCGCCGTCGTAGCAGCGGCCGGCGAACGACGGATCGAGCCGCTCGGCGTCGACCGCCACCAGCCAGGCCTCGAAGCCGGCGGCGACGACCTGGCGCGCCAGCGCCGCCGTCGGCCGCCCCCAGAGGGGGAAGATCGGGCGGACACCGCTGCCGCCGGCGGCGACGCTCGCCTCGCGCCAGGCGCGGAGATCCGCCAGGAAGAGATCGCCGAAGGCGACCTGGGTGACGCCGCCGGCGGCGGCCTCCGCCAGCGCCGCGTCGACCGCCGTCCGGTAGACCGCGTCGGACGGCGCCGGCGGCAGGACGATGGCAGTGAGCGGCAGGCCGAGGGCCGCCGCCTGCAGCTCGATCCACTGCCGCCGCACGCCGTGGGCGCTCACCCGCTCCGCGCCGTCCGCTTCGGCGCCGGCGTCGTCCGGCTGCACGAAGACCGTCAGCAGGCCGGCCGCGGCGCCGTGTCCTTTGAGCTCGGCGAGCAGCAGGGCGCTGTCCTTGCCGCCGCTCCAGAAGAAGAGGGTGGGCTCCGCCGCCGCGGCGGGCGTTGCGGCCGGCGCTTGGACAGGATTGCTCGGCGCGCTCATCGCCGCCGGATCACCAGGAGCCAGAGGAAGAACGGCCCGCCGAGGAGCGCCGTGATGACGCCGACCGGCAGCTCGGCGGGCGCCATCACCGTCCGCGCCGCGCCGTCGCAGAGGGCGAGAAAGGCGCCGCCGGCGAGGATGCAGGCGGGCGCCAGGGCGAGGTGGTCGTGGCCGACGAAGCGGCGCAGCATGTGGGGCACCATGAGGCCGACGAAGCCGATCGGCCCCACCATGGCGACCAGGGCGCCGATCATCACCGAGGTGGTCAGCAGCACCTGCAGGCGGAGGCGGCCGAGGTCGACGCCGCGGCTGGCCGCCAGCTCCTCGCCGGTGAGCAGGAGGTTCATCTCCCAGCGCAGGGCGAGCAGCACGGCGGCGCCGCCGGCGACCCACGGCAGCAGCCACAGCACCTCGCGATAGCCGACGACGGCGAGGCCGCCCATCATCCAGCGCACCATGCGGAAGGTCTGCGTCGAGTCGGAGAGGTACTGCAGGAAGAGGATGAGCGCCGAGCAGGAGAGCGAGACGGCGATGCCGGCGAGGAGGAGCGTCGAGGTCTCCTGGCCGCGCCGCCGCGCGCCGAGGCCGAAGACCAACGCCGTGGCGCCGAGGGCGCCGGCGAAGCTCGCCACGGTCACCGCCGGCAGGCCGAGGAGACGGCCGCTCTCCTCGAGGCGGAGGGCGAGGACGGCGCCGAGCGCCGCGCCGCTCGCGATCCCCAGCGTGTAGGGCTCGGCGAGCGGGTTGCCGAAGAGGGTCTGGAAGGCGAGGCCGGACACCGCCAGTCCGCCGCCGGCGAGGAGGGCGAGGAGGACGCGCGGCAGGCGGAGCTGCCAGAAGATCATCGCCGCCGTGCGGTCGCCGGCGAGGAGGCCGCGGGCGACCGCGAAGTGGCTGCCGACGAGCGGCGCGGCGAGGGCGACCGCCAGCCAGAGGATGGCGAGGACGCCCAAGGCGAGGCGGGGATGCGGCCGCCCCGGGCGGGCGGCCGGGCTCGCCGTCGGCGGCTCTGGGATCGGCGGCTCTGCGATCGGGAAGCTCGGCATGCGGCTCAGGGCCCGAGCGAGAGGAGGGTGACCGGGCGCTCGCCGCCGCGGACGATCTCGAAGCGGCTGTCGAAGAGGCGCGCCAGGACCTCCTCGGCGAGGATCTCGGCCGGCGTGCCGAGGGCGGCGGCGCGGCCGCCGGCGAGGGCGAGGAGGCGGTCGCCGAGGAGCGACGCGAGGTTGAGGTCGTGGGTCGCCGCGATCACCGTCCGCCCGCTCTCCGCCTTGAGGTCGAGGAGGAGGGCGGCCACGTCGCGCTGATGGCGGGCGTCGAGGTGGGTCGTCGGCTCGTCGAGGACCAGCACCTCGGACTCCTGGGCGAGCGCCGCCGCGATGTAGACCGCCTGGCGCTCGCCGCCGGAGAGCTCGTCGAGCGGCCGCTGGCGAAGATGGGCGACGCCGACGCGCTCCATGGCCTCGTCGACCGCCGCGAAGTCGCGCGCCGCGGGCGCCATCTGCAGCGTCGAGAGGTAGGGGTAGCGGCCGAGGAGGACGACCTCGGCGACGGAGAGGGGCACCGCCGCCGGGCGGACCTGCGGCACATAGGCGATGTGGCGCGCCAGCTCGCGCCGGGCGAGGTCGGCGAAGGGGCGGCCGCGGTAGCGCAGCTCGCCCGCCGAGGGGCGGAGCAGCCCCGAGAGGCAGCGCAGGAGGGTCGTCTTGCCGGCGCCGTTCGGCCCCACCACCAGCAGGCACTCGCCGGCGACGACGTCGAGATCGAGCGGCCCGAGGATCTCGCGGCCGTCGGCCCGCCAGCCGAGCCCGCGCAGGCTGAGGACGGTCTCGCCGCTCGTTTGATCGCTCGTTTGATCGCTCGTCTGGCCGCTCATCCGGCCGTCCGCCTCCGCTCGCCTCTCGCCACGCCGCCGGATGGTACCGCCACCGGACCCGTCCGCACCGTGCCGCCGGCGCGGCGGAGCGCCGCCGCCATGGCGTCGTAGAGGAGGGGGAGGCGGGGGCCGGGGATCAGCACGTAGTTGCCGGCGATCGTCTCGATGCGGCCGCCGGCGACCGCCGGCACCCGCGGCAGGCTCTGCCAGTCGGCGGCGAGGCGGCGCTCGGCCGCCGGCGGCAGCGGATCGTTCTGCAGCTCGAGGATGACGTCGGGGGCGCGCGCCACGACCTCCTCGAGCGCCACCTGCGGGTAGCGCACCGGCGCGTCGGCGAAGACGTTGCGGCCTCCCAGGCGGGTCAGCAGCTCGTCGAGGAACGTGCCGGGACCGGCGGCGAGGAGGTTCGCCAGACGGCCGGGCTCGCGGCCGGCGACGAGGAGGACGGCGAGCGGCCGGCCGTCGGCGGCGAGGGCGGCGCGGCGCGGCGCCAGCGCGGCGTGGAAGCGGGCGGCGAGCGTGCGGCCGAGAGCGCCGGCGCCGCAGAGGTCGCCGACGGTGACGAAGGCGCGCTCGACGTCCTGCAGGCTGTCGCTGGGGACGATGCGGCTGGCGAGGCCGAGGGCGGTCAGCTTGGCCGCCAGGTCGCGCTGCGAGGGGAGGAGGAGGACGAGGTCCGGCCGCAGCGCCACGATGCGCTCGAGGTCGGGGTTGTAGAGGCCGCCGAGGCGGGGCTTGGCGGCCGCCGCGGGCGGCCAGGCGCTGTAGTCGCTCACCCCGGCGACGCGGTCGCCCAGGCCGAGCGCGTAGGCCGTCTCGGTGAGGCTGGGGGCGAGGGTGACGAGGCGGGTGGGGGTGCGGGCCGCGGCGGCGGGTGCCGCGACCTCGCCGGCACGGCAGCCGGCGAGGGTCAGCAGGGCGGCGGCGGCGAGGGCAGGTACGACCGCCGCCGCCGCGAGGATCGGAAGGGCCGCCGCAGCGGCCCGGCGGATGGTCAAAAGCGGACCGCCACCCCGCCCGCCACCGTCCGCCCGGGGGCCGGGAAGCCGAGCGCCTCGGCATAGTGGCGGTCGGTCAGGTTGTCGACCCGCGCGTAGGGCGACAGCCAGTGGTTGACCTCGAACGACGCCGCGAGGTCGGTGCGGACGTAGCCTGGATTGGTCCGGTTTGCGAAGGTGACGGGGTCGACGTCCGGCCGGTCGCCGACGTAGCGCGTCGTCCAGGCGAGTGTCCAGCGCTCGGCCGGCGTCAGCAGGAACACCAGGTTGGCGCTCTTGCGCGGCCGCCGCGCGAGCGGCACGTCGGCGGTCAGGTCCCTGGCGTCGAGATAGGTGCCGTTGGCGCGCACGAAGAGGGCGCGGTAGCGGTAGGTCACCTCGCCCTCGACGCCGCGGCTCCGCGCGCGGCCGACGTTGACGTCCTTGAAGGTGGCGAAGTCGAAGTCGATGAGGTTGCGCTGCCGCGTCTCGAAACCGGTGACGGTGAAGCGGAAGCGGCCGGCGTCCTGCTCGAGGCCGAGCTCGGTGCTGGAGCTGACCTCGGGCTGCAGGTCGGGGTTGCCGCTGCCGGGGAAGAACAGCTCGCCCAGGAACGGTGCTCGGAAGGCCTGGCCGTAGCTCGCCCGCAGCCGGGTGGTGCGGCCGAGCCGCGCCACGCCGCCCAGGCGGAGGCTGGTCTGGCCGCCATAGACGTCGTTCTGATCGCGCCGCAGGCCGCCTTCCAAGTGCACCGCGCCGAGGTCGTAGCCGGCCTCGCCGAAGGTGGCCCAGGTGCGCTGGTGGCTGCCGACCAGGTCGGGGCCGAAGTTCGAGCCCTCGGTGACCTCCAAGCGCTCGCCCTCGGCGCCGCCGGAGAGGCGCAGGTCGTCGCTGGCGCGGTAGGAGGCGACGGCGCGCCCGCGCAGCACCTTGCCCTCGGTGTCGTCGGAGACGAAGCCGCCGGGGTCGGCGGGATCGCGATAAGCGCTGTCGAGGGTGAAGTCGGAGAGCTGCGCGTCGACCTCCCAGGGCCCCTGCTCGGTGCGGAACGGCACGGCGACCTCGCGCTCCTGCCAGGAGATGCGGCGGTCGAAGACCGGCGTGCCGGAGGAGAAGGGGATGCCCGTCGCGGCGTTGTCGGCGCGCACCAGGAGGCCGAGATTGGTCGCCGGCGCCAGGTTCCAGGTGGCGCGCGCCGAGAGATCCTGGCTGCTGTAGCGGTCGTTGGCGAACTCGCTGTCGCCGTCCCGCAGGTGGCCGGCGAGGTCGAAGTGCACGGGCCCGGCGTCGAAGCCGGAGGAGGCGGTGCCGCGGGTAGTGCCGTGATCGCCGCCCTCGAGGTGGAGCGAGGTGCCGTGCTCGTTGCCGGTGATCACCTGTACCACGCCGCCCACCGCGTTGCTGCCGTAGACCGAGCTCCCCGGCCCGCGCAGCACCTCGATCCTCTCCACCCCTTCGCTCGGCACGAACTGCCAGTTGGCGCCGCCGAAGTAGGGGTCGTTGAGCTCGATGCCGTTCCACAGCAGGAGCGTCTCGTCGGAGTTGGTGCCGCGCAGGAAGACCGAGGTCTGCTGCCCGGGCGTGCCGGTCTGCACGACGGACATGCCGGGGACGACGGCGATGAGGTCGGAGAGGCTGGGGCTCTGCCGCGCCTCGATCTCCTTGCGATCGATCACGGTGACGGAGCCGGGGGTCGCCGCGGCGCTCTCCGGGGCGAGCTCGCCGGTGACGACGATGCTGTCGTGAAACGCCGGCGGCGAGGCGGGGGTCGGGGTGGCGGGCGGCGGGTTGTCCTGTGCGAGGACGGGCATCCAACCCCCGAGGATGCCGGCCACCAGAAGGATCTGGCGCATCGGTGCTCCTTTCCCGTCCGCTGGGGGATGGGAGAGGGGAGGCTGGCGCGGAGCACCGACAACCCGGCTCCCGCGCCCCGCGGGCGGAGTCGGACGGAGTGGCAGGTCTCCTGGCTTCCGGATCCTCCTACTCCCGGACCTTCCCACCGGGGCAACCACACAGATGTGTGATCCGCCCAGGCAGTGGCGATCTTCCGGTTTCGTACCCGGTTACAGTGGCGGGGGCCGCGCCGGTTTTTCACCGGCTTCCCTCTTCGGCCGTGGTTCCAGGCTGCGGAACCTCGGCCACCTCTCCGTCGGTTGTCAAAGACGCCGCCCGCGGCGCGGGCGGCGGTGAAAGCTGGTTTGTGCTCGGCGGCTGCCGCGCCTACTGCTGCGGCGAGGCGGACGGCGAGGGCGCCGGGACGAAGACCGGCGTGATGGCGGACGGTCCGTTGCTCCCGTTGGGCGAGATGAAGCTCGACGGGATGCCCTGGGTGGCCTCGCTCTGCACGCCCTGCTGGATGGTGTAGTTCGGCTTCGGCTGCTGCTGCTCGAGGAGGCTCTGCAGCGCCTGCTGGTTGCGCGATCCGGCGTCCTTGTTGGGCACCGGCTGGTCGTTCGGCGCGTCGCCCAGCGACACGGTGGTGGTGTTGATGACGACGCCGAAGCCGCGCGTCGCGCTCTCCGAGACCACCGAGGCGAGCTCGCCCTTGCGGACGCCGATCCAGTTGCCGGCATCGGTCAGCACGAGCACCATGCCGTGGTCCCAGCTCGCCTCCTGCGGCTCGTAGAGGCTGTCGATCACCGAGCCGTTGCTCAGGGTGACGTGGAAGACGGCGGCGCCGGCGGGGCGCGCCGCGGCGCCGAGGAGGACGAGCGAGAGGACGATCGCCGAGGCGAGCCCGGTGGTCGTCAGGGCATGCTGGCGGGCCTGCGCGCGGACCATGTGAGACCTCCTCGCGGGCGGCGCCCGCAACCGTAGAAGCTGGTGAATGTTAGCACGAACGCCGCAGGTCCGGCGCGGCCGGCGATCTTGGCACCAAGCTTGCTCTCGGCTTGGTGTCCGAACGCGAAGGATGCCGATGGCGGAAGAGACGACGAACGAGAGCAGGCAGGGCTGGCGGGCGGTGCTCGTCGAGACGTTGAAGAACTGGAACGAGCACGACGCCTCGACGCAGAGCGCGGCGCTCGCCTTCTACACCATTTTCTCGCTCGCCCCGGTGCTGGTGGTGGTGATCGCGGTCGCCGGCCTCCTCTTCGGCGCCGACGCGGTGCGCGGCCAGATCGACCGCGAGTTCCAGGGAGTGATGGGGCGCGACACCGCGGTCTTCATCCAGGGCGTGCTGCAGAGCGCCGCCCGGCACGGCTCCGGCCTCGCCGCCGTCCTCGGCACCGCCACCCTCCTCGTCGGCGCCTCCGCCGTCTTCGTGCAGCTCCAGCAGTCGCTCAACGTCATCTGGGCGGTGGCGCCGCGGCCGGGGGCGGCGCTCACCACGCTCCTGCGCAAGCGGCTGCTGTCGTTCGCGCTGGTGGTGGGGCTGGGCTTCCTCCTCGTCGTCTCGCTCGTCCTCTCGGCCGCCCTCACCGCCTTCGGCAACTTCCTCGAGGCGCACTTGAACCTGCCGATCAACCTGCTGACGGTCGCCAACGGGCTGATCTCCTTCATCGTCGTGACGCTCCTCTTCGCCATGATCTACCGCATCCTCCCCGACGTGCACCTCTCCTGGCGCGAGGTGTGGATGGGCGGCGCCGTCACCGCCCTCCTCTTCGCCGTCGGCAAGGCCCTGATCGGCCTCTACCTGGGCCACACCAGCACGGCCTCGAGCTACGGCGCGGCGGGCTCGCTCGTCGTCGTCCTCCTCTGGGTCTACTACTCGTCGCTCGTCTTCCTCCTCGGCGCCGAGTTCACCCGCGTCCACTCGCGCCGCCATCGCAGCGCGCCGGCGCGGCCCGAGGCCGGCGCCGTCCGCGTGCCGGAGGGGACGCGGCCGGTGACGGGGGGCGTCGTCGTGGCGCCGGTCGCCGGGGCGTTGCCGCGATGAGGCCATCGTCCGCAGAGGAGCGGCGGTGGCCGGCGGCCGCCGCGCTCGCGGCGCTCTCTGTCGCGGCCGTCGCCATCCTGGCGCCGGGCGCCGCCCAGGCTGCGCTCAAGGTCGAGGTCAAGCTCGAGGGGCTCCGCGGCCCGCTCGAGAAGAACGCCCTCGCCAACCTCGATCTCCAGCAGCTCCGCAAGGACAAGAGCCTCGACGAGGGGCGCCTGCGCCGCCTCTATGCCCAGGGCACGGCGCAGATCACCGACGCGCTGCAGCCCTTCGGCTACTACAAGCCGATCGTCACCGGCTCGCTCGACCAGCGCGGCGAGACCTGGGTGGCGACCTACAGAGTCGACGCCGGCCCGGCGCTGCACGTCGACGCGGTCGACGTGCAGCTGCTCGGCCCCGGCGCCACCGATCCCGGCTTCGAGGCCATCCGCGCGCGCTTTCCGCTCAAGGCGGGCGACGTCCTCCTGCAGCCCGCCTACGAGGGCGCCAAGCAGGCGTTCGAGGGCTATGCCGCGGCGCACGGCTACCTCGACGCGAACTATGCGCAGAGCCAGATCCGCATCGACCTCGCGGCCTACACCTCGCAGGTCGTCCTCCACTTCCAGACCGGCCCGCGCTATCTCTTCGGCCCGGTCGAGTTCCACCAGGACTTCTTGAAGCCGCGCCTGCTCACCGGCTACGTCGAGTTCAAGCAGGGCGAGCCGCTCGACGCCGGCAAGCTGCTGAAGCTGCAGAACACGCTCTCCGCGGCGACCTACTTCCAGCGCGTCGAGGTGGTGCCGCGGCGCGACCGGGCGAAGGGGCTCGAGGTGCCGATCGAGGTCAACCTGACGCCCGCCAAGCGCGAGCACTGGACGGCGGGCCTCGGCTACGGCACCGACACCGGGCCGCGGGTGAGCGGCGGGCTCGAGCTGCGGCGGATCAACTCGAGCGGCCACCGGGCCGACATCCTGACGCGCGTCTCCGACATCGAGAAGAGCTTCCAGGCCGACTACTACGTCCCGGGCTTCCGGCCGAGCGTCGATCTGCTGACCTACAAGCTCGGCTACGACGACCTCGACACCCAGACCAGCGAGAGCCGCAGCTTCATCGTCGGCCCCAGCTACTCCCGCGCGCTCGGCCGCTGGCGCGAGACGTTCGGCCTCGACTTCACCCGCACCACCTTCGCGGTGGGCGACGACAGCGGCATCTCGCACCTGCTGACGCCAGCGGCGAGCTGGGGCCGCGTCTTCGCCGACGACCGCATCTACCCGAGCCACGGCGAGCGGCTGCAGCTCGACCTCGCGGCGGCGGACAGCTCGGTGCTGTCGAACGCCACCTTCGCCTCCGCCCACGCGGCGAGCAAGTTCGTGCAGAGCTTCGGCGGCCACCCGACCTTCGGCGGCCGGCGCTGGCGCCTGCTCACCCGCGCCGAGCTCGGCTACCTGGCGACCTCGGCGAGCGACTTCCACAAGCTGCCGCCGACCGACCGCTTCTTCGCCGGCGGCGACCAGAGCGTCCGCGGCTACTCCTACGAGGGGATCGGTCTGCGCGACGCGCAGGGCCAGGTCATCGGCGGCACCCGGCTGGCCGTGGCAAGCGTCGAGGTCGAGTACCGCTTCCTGCAGAAGTGGGGTCTCGCGACGTTCTATGACGCCGGCAGCGCCTCCGACCGCCTGCTCGCCGACATCCGCGCCGGCACCGGGGTCGGCGTCCGCTGGCTGTCGCCCATCGGCATGATCCGCCTCGACGCCGCCGTCGCCGTCGACGAGCCGGGGCACCCGAAGCGCCTGCACTTCTCGATCGGACCCGACCTGTGAGCCCGGCTCCCGAAGACCTCTCCCCGAACGCGCCGCCGCCGGTGAGAACCGCGGCGCCGGCGGGACCGCCGCGCCACCGCGGCCGACGAATCCTCCGCATCGCTCTCGCCGCCGTGGTGGGGCCGCTCCTCCTCGGCGCCTTCCTCGCCGTCTACCTGCTCGGCACCCAGTCCGGCGCGCGCTTCCTCTTCGCCCGCCTGGGCGCTCTGCTGCCCGGCTCGTTCGACGTGGCGAAGGTGGAGGGGCGCATCCGCGGTCCGCTCGCCCTCTCCGGCGTGCTCTACGAGCGGCCGGGGATGGAGGTCCGCGTCGACCACCTGTCGCTCGCCTGGCGGCCGGCGGCGCTGCTGAATCGCCAGCTCGACGTCGAGTCGCTCGTCGCCCAGGGCGTCCACGTGCAGAAGACGCCGGCGCCGCCGACCAACGAGCCGTTCAAGCTCCCCGACTTGAACCTGCGCTTCAACATCATCGTCCGCGACGCCCAGGTGCGCGAGGTGACGGTGAAGCCGATCGCCGGCGATCCCTCGCCGCCGCTCGTCATCGACCGCATCGATCTCGCGACCACCGAGACCGCCGGCGTCTTCCATCTCGACCGCCTGGCGGTCCGCTCGCCGCAGCTGAACGCCGACGTCGCCGGCACCCTCGAGCCGCGCGGCGCCTACCCGCTCGACCTCACCACCCGCTGGTCGGTGCAGCCGGCGGGGATGGCCGCCGTCGCCGGCGGCGGCAGGCTCTCCGGGACTCTCGAGAAGCTCAAGGTGTCGCAGGCCGTGGAGACCCCCTTCGCGGTGCAGGTCGACGCCGACCTCAGCGAGCCGCTGCAGAGCCTCGGCTTCGACGCCCGCCTCGCCTTCCGCGATCTCGACCCGCGCCGCCTGCAGGCGAGCCTGCCGGCGCTCACCGCCTCGGGCACGATCGCCGCCAAGGGGACGCTCGACGACTTCACCAGCACCGGCAGGATCGCGGGCGTCGTCGAAGGTGCTCTCGCCGGCCTCGCGCCGGGCGCCATCGGCCCCGTCGCCGTCTCCTGGTCGCTGGCGCACCAGAAGGGCGACACCTACCGGCTCGACGCCGCGGACGTCGCCTTCCCCGGCACGCCGGCGCGCCTGCATGCCGCGGGCCGCTTCACGGCGTCGTCCGATCAGACCAAGGGAGCTGACGCCAAGGCGCAGCGGCTGGCGGTCGATGCGGCGCTCTCCTGGCAGGGCCTCGCCTGGCCGCCGCGCGGCAAGGCCTCGTTCGCCAGCGCCTCCGGGCAGGCGAAGATCGCCGCCAGCGGCACCAGCGAGGCGCTCGCCGGCACGGTCTCGCTGCGCGCCGCCGTCGATCCCGTCGGCGAGGTGGCGGCCGACCTCCGCCTCGCCCGCCAGGGCGACACCTTCCGCCTCGAGCGCGGCGACATCACCGTCCCCGGCACGCCGGCGCGCATCACGGCCTCAGGCTCGGTCACCCAGAGCGGCGGTCAGCGCGGCGCGGTGACGACGCTCGACGCCCGCGCCAGCTGGCGCCAGGTGCAGTGGCCGCTCCGCGGCCAGCCGCTGGCGAAGAGCGCCGCCGGCGAGGCGCAGGTGGCGGGGACGACCGACGCCTACCGGGCGCGCCTCGCGGCCGACCTGAGCGGCCCGCCGGGCGGCCAGATCCCGCCCGGCCGCTGGACGATCGCCGGACAGGGGACGAAGACCTCCTTCCAGATCGCCTCGCTGGCGGCCGACGTGCTCGCCGGCCGGCTCGCCGGCAGCGGCACCGTCGGCTGGTCGCCGCAGACCACCTGGCAGCTGGCCTTGACCGCCAACGGCCTCAACCCCGCCGCCCTGCGACCCGACTTCCCGGGCAAGCTCGACCTCGCCGTCGACACCCGCGGCACGCTCGCGGCGGCGGGGCCGAGCGGAACGGTCGACCTCAAGCGCCTGGGGGGGACCCTCCGCGGCCAGCCGATCGCCGGCAGCGCCGCCGTGCGCCTCGCCGGCAAGCGCTACGACTTGCCGCACGTCGACCTCACCTGGGGCGGCGCCAAGGTCGCCGCCTCGGGCTCGGTGGGCGACCGGCTCGACCTCACCTATCGCCTCGCCGTCCCCAACCTCGCCCTCGCGCTGCCGCAGGCGAGCGGCGAGGTCGACGCCAGCGGGAAGATCTCCGGCGCCCTGCGCACGCCGCGCCTGGTGACCGACGCCAAGCTGGCCGGCCTGCGCTACGCGCCGGCGAGCCCGCCCGGCGCGCCGGCCGCGGCGCCGACGACGGTCGGCAAGGCGACGGTCTCGGCGGACGTCGATCTCGCCCCCGGCGGCCAGATCCGGCTCGACGTGCAGGCGAGCCAGCTGGTCTCCGGCGCGCGCTCGGTCGGCAGCCTGACGCTCGCGGCGCGCGGCGCCGCCGAGCGCCACACGCTGACCCTCGCGGTCGTCGACCCCAGCGACATCCCCGGCGGCCGCGTCGATCTGGCGCTCGCCGGCGGCCTCTCCGGCAGCCTGTTCGGCAGCAGCGGCCCGCGGGCGAGCTGGCGCGGCGACATCACGCGCCTCGACCTCCACGCCCAGCGCACCGGCAACTGGAGCCTCGAGCGGCCGGCGCCGCTCGCCGTCTCGCAGACCGACCTCCGCCTCGACGGTTTCTGCTGGCGCTCGGGCGACGCGCGCCTCTGCGCCGACGCCTCGCGGGTGAAGGCCGGCCCGTGGTCGGCGAAGGCGACGCTGGCGGCGCTGCCGCTCTCGCTCCTCCTGCAGCCGGCGCTCCCCGCCGGCGCCTCGGTGCGCGGCGAGCTCGCCGGCACGGTCGCGGCCCGCGGCGGCACCAGCGGCCTCGATCAGCTGACCGTCGACCTGACGCCCGGCCCCGGCGACCTGGTCTATCCGACCGAGTCGGGCAAGCCGGTGACGGTGCACTTCGAGCGCGGCGCCATCCGCGCCGCGACCGGCGCTCAGGGCGGCCAGGCGACGGCGGATCTCAAGCTCACCAACCTGGGGGAGATCTCGGGGCAGGTGCGGCTGCCGCGCCTCGGCGGCGGCGTCGCGGTCGCCGGCCAGCCGCTCGCCGGCAAGATCGCCGCCCACCTGTCCGATCTCGGCTTCGCCGGCGCCCTGGCGCCGGAGCTGCGCGACGTCGGCGGCAACCTGCAGGCCGACTTCACCCTCGGCGGCACCTTCGGCGCGCCGCGCCTCACCGGCCAGGCGAAGCTCGCCGCCGGCCGTGCCAAGGTGCCGGAGTACGGCCTGGACCTCCGCGACGTCACCCTGACCGCCGCCGGCGACGGCGGCAGCATCCTCCAGGTGACCGGCGGCGCCCGCTCGGGCAAGGGGACGATCGCCATCAGCGGCCAGGCGAGCCTCGAGCCGAGCGCCGCGGCGCCGGTGCACCTGAAGATCACCGGCAAGCGCTTCCAGGTCGCCGGCACGCACGAGATGGCCATCCTCATCAGCCCGGATCTCGACCTCACCTACCAGGGGAAGCTGGTGCGGCTGACCGGGCAGGTGGACGTGCCCTACGCTCACATCGACATCGAGAAGCTGCAGAAGAAGAACAACCCGGTGCCGGCGTCGCGCGACGTCGTCTTCGTCGGCGCCACGGTGCCGAAGCCGATCCCGACCAAGGCGCCGACGGCGATCCAGGCGCGCGTACGGGTCGTCCTCGGCGACGACATCGATCTGAAGGCGCTCGGCCTCGCCGGCAAGCCGACCGGCTCGCTCCTGGCCGTCGAGCAGCCGGGGAAGGACCCCACGGCGACCGGCCAGATCGAGATCAACCAGGGGACCTTCAAGGCGTACGGGCAGGACCTGACGATCGAGCGCGGCCGGCTGATCTTCGCCGGCGGCCCGCTCGACAACCCGGGGGTCGATCTGCGCGCCTACCGCAAGGCCGACGACGGCACGACGGCGGGGATCGAGGCGACAGGGACGCTCAAGGCGCCGGAGGTGACGCTGTGGTCGGACCCGGTGATGACGCAGAGCGAGGCGCTCGCCTACCTCCTCCTCGGCCATCCGCTGAGCCAGGCGACGCCGCAGGAGGGGAGCCTCCTCGCGAACGCCGCCACCTCGCTCGAGCTCAAGGGCGGCAACCTGCTCGCCAAGCAGCTGGTCTCGCGCTTCGGCCTCGAGTCGGCGACCATCGAGAGCACCGGCGGCCTCGACCAGGCCACCCTCGTCCTCGGCAAGTACCTCTCGCCGCGCCTCTACGTCTCCTACGGCATCGGCCTCTTCCAGTCGATCAACACCTTCCGCATCCGCTACCTCCTCAACAAGACCTTCACCCTCCAGGCCGACAGCGGCCAGACCACCCCCGGCGCCACCGGGGCGGACATCCTCTACACCAAGGACCACTGAGGGCGAGGGGAAGAGCCTCGGCGCTCGAGGATCGGGGCGCGGAGTCGGCCGCGATCACAGCCGAGAGCTGGTCGGCGATCGGGCGGCCCGCCGCCGAGCCGGCAGCGCTCGCCCGGTGACGCGGCGCGTTGCCGCGGTGCGGAAAACCTCTCGCTCTGACGCGCGGCGGAGAGTTTCGGCGCCCGAAACCGCCCGCTCTGGCTCGCGGCGAGGAGTTTCGGCGCGCTAAACCTCCCGCTCCGCCGCGCGGAGCCCGGTTTCGCCGCGCTCGAAGGATCTGCCGATCGTGCGGAGGGGCGGAGAGGTCGAGGCGAGCCGGCGCCGGCGCCTCCGCCGCGAGCTCGCGGCCTACCCGAGGATGGGCAGCCGGCCGATGCCGGCGTCGACGGCGGGTGCGCGGGTCGGCTCGGCCTCGGCGGGCTTCTCGGCGCTCTCGCCGGGATTGAGGAAGCGGTTGGCCTCGAGGTTGTACTGGCGGGTGTAGAGCGAGTGGTAGCGGCCGCCGAGGGCGAGGAGCTCCTCGTGGCGGCCGCGCTCGACGATCTGGCCGTCCTCGAGCACCAGGATGGTGTCGGCGCGGCGGATGGTCGACAGGCGGTGGGCGATGACGAAGGTGGTGCGGCCCTGCATCAGCTCGGCGAGGCCCTCCTGGATGAACGCCTCGCTCTCGCTGTCGAGGGAGGAGGTCGCTTCGTCCAAGATGAGCAGGCGCGGATCGGCGAGGATGGCGCGGGCGATCGCCACCCGCTGGCGCTCGCCGCCCGAGAGCTTGACGCCGCGCTCGCCGACGACGGTCTGGTAGCCGTCCGGCAGGCGGCGCACGAAGTCGTCGCAGCGCGCGATCTCGGCCGCCTTGAGCACGTCCTCCTCGGCGGCGTCGGGCCGCGCGTAGGCGATGTTCTCGAGCACCGTGCCGTCGAAGAGGAAGTTGTCCTGGAAGACGACGCCGAGCTGCGCCCGGTAGTCGCCGAGGCGGACGTTCGCGAGGTCGTGGCCGTCGACGAGGATGTCGCCGGCGGTGGCGCGGTGGAACGCCGCGACGAGGCCGATGAGAGTCGACTTGCCGGAGCCCGAGGAGCCGACGAGGGCGGTCACCGAGCCGGGGAGGGCGGTGAACGAGATCCCCTTGAGCACCGGTCGCTCGGGCTGGTATTCGAACCAGACGTCACGGAACTCGACGGCGCCCAGGATCTCCTTGAGCGGCTCGCGCTCCTTCTCGCCGGCGTCCTCGGGCACCTCGTTCCAGATCTCGCGGATGCGGTCGAGGCCGGCGAAGGCCTCGGTGATCTGGCTGCCGATGTTGACGATGGAGACCGCCGGGCCGACGAGGAGGGCGAGGTAGAGGGTGAAGGCGACGAAGGAGCCGATCGTCATCCGGTGCGCCAGCACCTCGTTGCCGCCGATCCCCATGATGGCGACGCCGATGATGCCGAGGAGGAGGGCGGAGATCGCCGAGATCATCGAGAAGCCGGTCATCGTCGCGGCGACGTTGCGGAAGAGGCGGTGGACGCCCTTGGTGAAGACCAGCGACTCGCGGCGCTCGGCGCCGTAGGCCTTGACGACGCGGACGCCGGAGAACGACTCCGCCAGGCGGCCGGAGATCTCGGCGTTGATCACCGAGCGCTCGCGGAAGAGCGGCCGCAGGACCTTGAAGGCGTAGAGGAGGACGACCGAGAAGAGCATCAGGACGCCGAGCGCGACGAGGGTCAGCTTGACCGACAGCCGGCAGAGCAGCCCGACGGCGAGGACGGCGGTGAGCAGGCTCCCCGTCATGTCGACGAGGCCGGTGCCGACGAGGTTGCGTATCCCCTCGGCATCGGTCATCACCCGCGACAGGAGGACGCCGGTCTTCGTCTGGTCGAAGTAGGAGACCGGCAGCCGCGCCACGTGGCGCTGCACCCGCCGCCGCATCTCGGTGATCGAGCGCTGTGCCGCCTTGCCGAGCACCTGGGCGAGGGCGTAGGAGGTGATCGCCTGGGTGATCGTCGCGATGCCGGCGGCGCCCAGGATGAGCGGCAGGAGGTGGCGGTTGCCCTTGCCGATGACCTCGTCGAGGAGGTACTTCGAGGTGCCGGGGAGGACCAGGCCGGCAAGCCGGTTGACGGTCATGAGAGCGAGGCCGAGGAGCAGCCGCCCCTTCCTCGCCTGCACCAGGTCGGCGGCGTCGTGGAGCACCGTCCGCAGCTTGAGCTTGCTCTCCTGCTTCTTCTCCTTGACCTTCTCGCTGCGCTCGCGCCGGGCGCGCTCCGCCTGCTTGGAGGAGACCAGGCCGCCGAAGAGGCCGGAACGGAGAGGCCGCCGGGCGGCCGCGCCGGGTGCGGCGGCCGTCATCGTGGGTTCTGTCACGCAGGCGAGAACAACGCCGGCCGGCGGTTCCTTCCCCCGCCGAGACCCCGCCGCCGGCGCCGGCTCGCCGCGGCGAGGAGCGCTACCGAGAGGACGGCGCTCGCCGCCGCCGCGGCGGTGCCGGCGACGAGGCCCGGCGGCCGGTAGGAGAGGGTCAGGCGGCGGGCGCCCGCCGGCACGCGGACGCCGAGGAAGGCGCCGTCGACGGTGAGGATCGCCGTCTCGCGGCCGTCGGCGCGCGCCCGCCAGCCGGCGACCCTGGGGATCGAGGTGGCGACGAGGGTGGTGCCCGGCGGCAGGGCGAGGACCGTCCTCCCCGGCCTGGCGGCGAGGACCGGCAGCGCCCGCGCCGCGCCGGTCAGCCCCGCCGGTTGGAAGCCCCGCGTCTCGTCGGCGAAGAGCGCCACGCGGGCCGGGTCGTCGAGCGCCGCGAGGAAGCCGCGGACGCCTGACCGGCCGATGACGACCGCCGAGCCGGGCACGAACCAGCGCGGCAGCGCCCCCGGGTTCTCGTAGAGGAAGAAAGGGGCGTAGCGCTCGCCGCTCACCAGCACCAGCCGGCGGCTCGGCGGCAGCTCGACGCTCGCGACGACCGCCCGCACGTTCAAGAAGCGCAGCAGCGGGTGGTCGACGTGGTCGAAGGACGAGAAGTAATGCGACATGGAAGGGGAATAGTCGAAGGCGTCGCCGAGCACCGCGAGGTAGGCGGCGGGGGCGAGCGGGTTGTGCGGGCGCGGCTCGGCCATGCCGTAGAACGGCAGCATCGACGGGTAGGCGAGGAAGAGGGCGCCCATGGCGCGGAAGGCGCCGGCCCCCGCGGCCGGCCCGGCCAGCCGCCGCATCTCGGCGACGAACGGCGTCCGCGGATAGAACAGGCCGGGGTCGCCGGCGGGGAGCAGGTCGCGCGACCAGGGCACGAGGTCGAGCAGGAGCGCGGCGAAGAGGAGCGCGGTAGCGGCAGGCCGCCGCCAGGATCGACCGGCGTTCAGCCGCCCTTCCGAACCTGCGTGCCGCCGCCACGCTGGGCCGACGCTCGACTCGGCGAGCGCGATCGCCGCGGCGACCAGCGCCCAGAGGCCGGCGGCCGGCCAGAGCGGGCCGAGCGCCAGGCTCGCGATGGCGGCGGCGGCGAGGGCGATCCAGATCGCGGCTCGGCGGGCTCGGTGCGAGAAGAAGACGGCGTCGAGCCCGAGGCCGCCGGCGACGGCGAGGGCGAGGGAGCCGACCGGCAGGAAGCGCTCGAGGGTGAGGGCGCGGAGCGGCCGCACGGCGTCGACCGCCGCGGCGAAGGGGATGAACTTGGCGGCGAGGAGGAGGGAGACGGCGGCGAAGGCGAGGAGCGGCGCGGCGCGGCGCGCCCGCCCGCGTCCGCCGGCGAGCGCCAGGGCCGCGCCGGCGAGCGCCACGACGCCGGTGTAGCCGCTCGCCGCGTTCAGCCAGTCGACCGGGCCGGTGAACGGCGCATGGAACGGCCGTCCCCAGGCGAACGGGTTGAGCGGCGTCAGCGCCATCTGCCAGCGGCCGAGGTAGAACCAGGTGCGCGGGTCGGCGAGCCCCACCGCGGCCGCCGCCGGCAGGCGCAGCCCCAGCGCCTCCTGGGCGCGCGTCGAGCTCGGCAGGAGGGCGAGGAAGGGCAGCAGGAGCGGCGCGGCGAAGCCGAAGCCGAGAGCCGCGGCCGCGCCGGCGGCGGCGAGGCCGGAGAGAAGCCCGCGGCCGGCGATCTGCGGCGTTTGCTGCGTGGGCGGCTTCCGCGGCTTCCGCGCCTTCCGCGCCTTCCGATAACCGAGCCCGCAGACGGCGGCGAAGAGGCCGCCGATCGCCGCCGTCTCGGGGTGGCCGGAGAGGAGGAGCGCCGCGGTGACGAGGGCGGTGGCGACGATCGTCCGCGGCACCGCGGCCGCGCCGGGCCGGCGCAGCAGGCGGATGGTGCCGGCGGCGAGCCAGGGGACCCAGGCCGCCGCCGCGCTGTGCGGGAAGATGCCCCAGGCGACGATGCCGCCGCCCAAGGCGAAGCCGGCGCCGGCGAGGAGGCTGGCGCGCCGCGAGGCGCCGAGGAGGCGCGCCAGGAGGTAGGCCCCCTCGAGCGCGAGGAGGATCTTCGCCGCCAGCGCGCCGAGGAGGTGGTGCTGAATGGGGAGGAGGCGGCCGGCGAAGGCGGCCGGCGAGAGCGCCGCGGCCTGCGGGTTCGCCCACGGCGAGCTGCCGCCCTCCAGCAGGTCGGACCACAGCGGCAGCCGGTGGGCGGCGAAGGCGTGGCGGATCTCGAGCTCCCAGGGGAGGAATTGGAAGACCGCGTCGTTCTCGAGGTCGTGCGGGTCGGGGTGCGCGAGCTGGGGGAAGCCCGGCAGCGACCCGCGCAGCACGTCGGTCGGCGCCAGCAGCCGCCTGCCGCCGAGCCAGGGGGCGAGGAGGAGGAGAGGGGCTGCGATGCCGCAGGCCATCACCCGCGGCCGCAGCCGGAGCCCCAGACCGCGCGCCAGGAGCCAGGCGGCGGCCTGCGTCAGGGCGAGCCCGGCGAGGAGCCCGAGCGCCAGCCTGCCGTCCACGGGGATCATCGCGCCGACTCTATGCGATCGACCCGATACGATCGGCCAGATGCGATCGGGCCGCTGCGATCCGGTGGCTAGGTCGCGGGCTCCTCCACGGGTGGCGAAAGCGGCCGCGAGGGCTGCTATCCTACGCGTCGCCCGCCGGTCAGCCGCCCTCGCCCGCGCCGCGACGACACTGCGGGCCGCTCCCCATGAGCCTCCCCGAACAGCCGCCCGCCTCGCACCCCGAGGGCTATTTCGACCGCGAGTATTTCGAGCTCCATCCCGGCAAGGTCAAATATCTCGAATACCTGATCGGTCTGCTGCGCGCCTCGGGCGTCGCCGGCGGGCGGGTGCTCGACGTCGGCTCGGGCTACGGCTTCTTCCTCGCCGCGCTCGCCGACGCCGGCTACGAGCCCCACGGCCTCGAGCTCTCCACCGAGGCGGCGGAGATCGCTCGCCGGCGCACGCCGCGGGCGACCGTCGCCGTGGGCAGCGCCGAGGAGCCGTTCCCCTTTCCGGACGGCTACTTCCAGGCGATCACTCTCCTCGACGTCATCGAGCACCTCGACCGCTACCCCGACACCCTGGCGAGCTGTTACCGCTGCCTCGCGCCGGGCGGCAGATTCTTCGTCATCACCCTCAACTCGGGGAGCCTGGCCCGCCCCATCCTCGGCAAGAAGTGGAGCTTCCACCTCGATCCGACGCACATCCACATGTTCTCGCGCGACCTGCTGCGCCGCTCGCTGGTCACGGCCGGCTTTCAGCCGCTCACCGTCACCACGATGTCGAACTTCTGCTCGGTCGGCGAGGGCAACCCGGTGCTGAAGCCGCTCCGCCGCATCGGCCGCGTCGTCACCACCCCCTGGCTCGGCGACTCGCTCCTCGCCATCGCCGGGAAGTGAGCTTCGGCAGAGCGCGACCGCTCTCAGCCGAGAGCCTCGCCCGATCGCCCTCGCCACCAGCCTTGCGACGGGCTCATGAGCTCGCCTTTTCGAGCGCGGTCTCAGCGCATGCGCTGAGAGCCGGCCATCCGGCGCTCTCGGCGCCAAGCGGCAGGACGGCGGAGAAGAGCGATCCCGAGACGCCCGCGGCGCGGACGCTGACATGGCCGCCCTGCGCCTCCACGATGCGCCGGGTGAGCGCCAGCCCCAGCCCGGTGCCGCCCTGCCGCTCGGTGGTCCCGACCTGGGAGAAGGGCGTGAAGAGCTTGCCGATCTGATCGGCGGCGATGCCCGGCCCGGTATCCTCGACCTCGATGCGAAAACAGCCCCCGCGCGTCGCCAGGGCGCGGAGCCAGATCCTGCCGTCGACCGGCGTGAACTTGATGGCGTTCGAGAGGTAGTTGAGGAGCACCTGCGTGAGCTTGGCGGGATCCGTGACGACCGAGCGGACCGCCGGATCGACGAGCGATTCGACCCGCAGGCGCTTGCGCGCCGCGAGCTCGCTCAGGGTTCTGGTCACCACCCCGAAGATCGCCACCAGATCGACGCGCTCGGGAGCGAGCTCCATCTTCCCCGCCTCCACCTTGGCGAGGTCGAGAATCCCGTTGATGAGCTCCAGCAGGTGGCGGCCGCTGGTCAGGATGAGATTGAGCAGGTCCTGCTGGAGATCCGAGACGACGCCCTGCTTGCCGTCGTGGAGCAGCTCGCCGAAACCGAGGATGGCGTTGAGCGGCGTGCGCAGCTCATGCGACATATTGGAGAGGAACTCGCTCTTCTGAAGATTCGCCAGCTCGGCCTCGTCGGTCTTGACGATCAGCCGCCGGTTGCTCGACTCGAGCTCGTCGCCGAAATGGCGTAGCGTCGCCTCGCGATCGCTCAGCAGGCGGGCTGCCTCCAGCAGGGCGCGGTCGAGCTGTCCCACCTCGTCCCTCGCCGTGTCCTCCCCCTCGAACGACACCCTCCGGGCGAGGTGGACGGCGCGCTCGCGGACGCGCTGGACGCGGGCCACGATGCCGACGACGAGGACCCGGTAGGCGAGCAGGCAGCCCAGGAGTCCCAGGGCGAGGGCGGTCGCGGCGGCCGCCGCGTTCTTCCGGCGCGCGCGACTGCGCTCGGCGGTGCGCCCGGCGAGGAGGCGATCCTCTTCGGCGAGCATGGCGCGCGTCGAGGACCGGACCAGCTCCTCGAGCGAGCGGCTCGTCGCGCGCTGCGGCGGGCTCTCGCCGCTATGCGCCGCGGCGGTGAGCATGGCGCTCTGGATCGCGAACCGCTCGACCACCGAGGGCCGCAGCTGCGCGAGAAGGCGCACCTGCACGGGATCGTCGGCGACCGAGGTGGCCAGCCGGTCGAAGTTGGCGGCGATCGTCTGCGTGGCCCGACGGTACGGCGAGAGAGAGGCGCGGCCGCCGGTGAGGAGGAACCGGCGCACCTCGGCCTCGGCATCGGCCGCGGCGAGCCAGATCTCGAGGATCTGCTGCTTCGTCCGCAGAGTGTGCTCGACCTTCATGGAGGCGATCTGCCATTCGCGCTCCACCCAGAAGACCAGGGCGAAGGCGAGCAGGAGCGAAGCGACAGGAGCGCCGAGCACGATCAAGCCCTTGGCTCCCAGTGAGAGATCGCCGAAGAGATGGTCTTTGGATAGACGCAACCGAGGTCGCCTCGAAGTAGCGGGGAACTTTCAGACTGTACCTCGTTCGACCTCGCCGATCTGTAGCGCGAACCGTGACGCACCGTGTAGGACGAATGCCTCCGGGATTCAGGGCTTCCACCGATACCGGGCACCCGCCGCCAACCCCTAGATTGGCATCACCGAGTCGAGGTCCCTCGAAACGCCGCTCGAATCCTTTGAGCCGCGGAACGAAGATCGGCCGCGGCACGGCTCAGGAGGGTCTATGAACAGGATCGGCCTCAAGACGCTCGCCGTATTGTCCCTCACGCTCGGAACCTTGCCGCGGCTGCCCAGGCGCAGACCGTGTTGACGCTCCCCGACACCAGCCAGACCACCACGCTCGATGCCAACGTCAGCGAGCAGGTCCATGTCGCGGTGCCCGCGACCGTGTCCTTCGCGGTCAACGACGTGACCAGCAGCACGGCGGCGAGCGCCGCCACGGTGAGCGCCACCAGCATCGTGCTGGCCTCCGCCACCAAGCAGCTGCAGATCTCGATCGAGGCCAATGCGCCCTCCTTCCCTTCCGCGGCGCGCGCCTGACGGCGGTACACGCGCTCCGCATCAGCCTGCGGCTCGAGACCGCGGGAGCCCTCGTCGCCTTCGAGGCCAGGAACCCTCGCGCCGCCAGCCCCGGGCTCCGGGAGCTCGAGGCCGGGCCCAGCCTCCGTCATCCCGCCCCGATCGCCGCGCAGCTTGTTCTGCTATGCTGAAGAGCAAGCTACGCTCCCCAACCCGACGAGGATCGACCCTTGCGGCCGCTCCCGCCCCCGGAGCCGAGGCCTGATCCTGTAGCCGTCGGATCGGACCCATGCTCGCGCCGGCTGTCCTATTCTTTGAAAGAGGCTCCGCATGAAGTTCAAGCTCTCCCCCGCTCCCCTCCTCTGCATCCTCCTCCTTCTCTGCGGTTCCTCGGCTGCCTGGGCGCAGCTGAGCTCGTTCGCCGTGCTCGGCGGCTCGACGGTGACCAACACCGCGACACCGACGATCATCACCGGCAACCTGGGGGTCAGCCCGGGCAGCGCGGTCACCGGCTTTCCTCCCGGCACGGTGGTGGGAGGCTCGATCCACGCCGCGGACGCGGCGGCGTCCCAGGCGCAGACCCAGCTCACCACGCTGTACGGCGACCTGGCGAGCGAGGCATGCAACACCGACCTGACCGGGCAGGATCTCGGCGGATTGACCCTCACCCCCGGCGTCTACTGCTTCTCGACGTCGGCGCAGCTGACCGGGACCCTCACTCTCGACGGGCAGGGCAATCCCAATGCCGTTTTCCTCTTCAAGATCGGCAGCACCCTCACCACGGCGAGCGCCTCGTCCGTGCTGCTCATCAACGGCGCCTCGAGCTGCGGGCTGTACTGGCAGGTGGGCAGCTCCGCGACCCTGGGCACCGGCACTTCGCTCGCCGGAAGCATCGTCGCTCTGACCAGCATCACCCTCAACACCGGCTCCGGCGTGACCGGCCGGCTCCTCGCCCGCAACGGCGCGGTGACGCTCGACGACAACCACGTCAGCCTCTGCAGCGGCGGTCCCGGCCTGCCGCCGCCCATCGCGGCGATCCCCACCCTCTCCACCGGGGCGATGGTCGGGCTCAGCTGCCTGCTGGCCTGCATGGGCCTCGCGGCTCTCCGCGGGCGAGCGACCTAGCTCCGCCGAGCGGTCGAGCGCCTAGCGCGCTGGCGTGGCCGCCGCGGCCCGCGCCGCCGGCAGGTACTCGTAGATCAGGTTGGACGGATCGGCGTAGCGCAGGGTGAAGAGGTCGGGTCGCGCCTCCGCCCAGGCGGACTCCATCGGGAAGGGGAACTCCGGGTAGCGGCCGAGGAGCACCCAGCGGGTGCCGGCGGTGCCCAGGTTGGCGTACCAGGCGTCGGCCGAGGGATCGACGCGCGGATTGCAGGCGGGGTAGCGCGCCGCGTCGTCGAAGTTCTGGCGGTTGACGTTGACGTAGCGCGCGCGCCGCTGCAGGTAGAGACCCATCGCCGGATAGACGAAGTAGGTGCCGGGCGCCGAGACGACGTCGACGGCGCCGCTGCCGCCGTGGTGGTCGAGCCACTCCCAGCCGGGGGCGAAGATCTTCGCCGAGGTCGAGTGGGCGGTCCACTCGCTCTTCAAGGCGCGGTCGCGGTCGGCGACGCGGAAGCGGGCGAGCGCCGGGGCGCCGACGACGGCGAGCGCCACCGCCGCGATGGCGAGCCCGCGGGCGCGCCGGCGGACGAAGCCGCGGAGCGCCGCCGAGATCGCCAGCGCGGCGAGGCCGAGGTCGATCGCGCCCAGGATCATCCGCACCTCGTGCGGCATCTCGGCGTGGAGCTGCAGCAGCCCCTGGATGGCGAGGACGAGCGCCAGCGCCCTGATCCAGGCGTCGCTCACCCCGCGCTCCTCGGCCATGGCGACGCCGCCGGCGAGCGCGATGGCGACCGCCGGGATGAGGTAGCGGATGTTGGCGAAGATGTTGAGGTTGGCGGCGAACGGCACCGCCAGCCAGAAGGCGAGCTCGAAGAGCGCCTGGCTCCCGAGCACCAGCGCCGCGCGGCGCCGCGCGCGGGCGATCCAGAAGGGGAGGGCGAGGAGGGCGGCGAAGAGGAGGAAGGCCGGCGGTCCGACGCCGAGCTCGAGCGACTGCGGGCGGGTGATGCCCAAGAAGGCGTCGAGGATCTGGCCGTGCCCCACCGTCGCCCAGATGTCGATCGGCGAGCCCGGCCGCGGCAGCGCCGGGAGAGCGTGGGTGGGCGGCGGCCCGATGCGCCCCTCGCAGACGATGGCGAGCGGGCCGGCGCCGGCGGCGATGTTGCGGAGGTAGAAGAAGCTGCCGAGCGCGGCGCAGAGGAGGAGCGCGAGGGCGAGCTGCGGCAGCCGCCGGCGCCAGGCGCCGCGCGCCGCGGCGACCACCGCCGCCGCGAGCATCAAGGCATACGGGACCCCGAACAGCTTGGCGCCGCAGACGATGCCGAGCCCGGCGCCGGCGAGCGCGGCGTCCCCCCAGCGCGGCGCGCCCGCGTCGCCCGTCTCGCTGTCCTCGCCCTCTCTCGCCGGCGCCTGCATCCAGCGCAGGCCGAAGAAGGCGGCGGAGAGGAGGACCGAGGCGAGGAAGATGTCGACGTACTGGGTCGCCGCGAAGCGCACCACCGTCGGCGTCATCGCGACGACGAGGGCGGCGAGCGGCCAGTGGCGGCGGGCGCCCAGGGCGCGGGCGATGCCGCCGGTGGCGAGCGCCAGCAGCACCCAGTGGCCGAGCGAGGCGAGGTTGACATAGAGCTCGCTGTGCGACGGCGCCATCCACCACCAGAGCCAGAGCGAGCCGTTCGCCGGCACGAAGCCGTAGTCGTTGACCGGATAGCTGCCGAAGACCGGCTTGAGGTTGCGCTCCTGCAGCCAGTTGGCGGTCAGCATGAGGTGATACATCAGGCTGTCCCAGGAGAGCGGCGGCCGCACCAGGCCGCGCAGCGCCTCGCTCCCCGCCGCGTGGGCGGCGAGGAGGGCGAGCGCCGGATGCTCGCGGAGCCGCGCCCAGGCGCGCACGGCGAGGTGCCGCGCCGGCAGCTCGACGGCGGCGCCGCGCGACCCCGGCGCGCCGCGGCCGGCGCGCAGCAGGAGGACGACGAGGAGGACCAGGCAGCCGAGGGCGAGCTCGATGCGGAGCTCGCCGCAGAGGCCGAGGAGGAGCGCGATGGCGAGCGCCTCGGCGGTCGCCGCGAGGAGTGACGCGATGGCGAGCGCCAGCGGATCGCTCTGCGCCTCGTCGCCGAGCAGCCGCAGCGCCGAGAGATAGCCGGCGAGCGCCAGGAAGGCGAGGGTGATGAGGGTCAGCACGATCCCCATCAGATCGAACAGGAGCATGCGCGGCGATTGATAACACAGGGCGCGAGCGCGGGGCCAGGCCGGGTGCTATCATCCGCCGCCGCCGCCGGCCGGTGCCGGATGCCTGCGGACGACCGAGAGAACCTGCCATGCGATGGAGCTACGACTCGAGCGCCAGCGGCGGCATGCTGGCGAGCGCGCGGCAGGCGCTCGCCGAGAAAGGCGCTCTCTACGTGCTCCGCCTCGGCGTCCAGTGGGCGACCTTCCCGCTGTGGAGCGCCTGGCGCCGGCGCTCTCCGCGGACGTTCACCTGGCAGTCGCGGACCTATCCCTACTTCGACCACCGCTACAACCTGACCTGGAGCAACGAGCGCGCCGTCGAGGTGCCGATCGTCCGCGAGCTGGTGGCGCGCCACCGCGGGCGGCCCATCCTCGAGGTCGGCAACGTGCTGGCCCACTACGGGCCCATCGACCGCGACAGCCACGCCGTCCTCGACAAGTTCGAGCGCGGCCCCGGCATCCTCAACGAGGACGCGGCCGACTTCGCGGCGCCGTCGCGATACGACCTCATCGTCAGCATCTCGACCCTCGAGCACGTCGGCTGGGACGAGGAGCCGCGCGATCCGGCGAAGGTGATCCGCACGGTCGAGAACCTCGCCGCCCACCTCGCCCCCGGCGGCACGCTCGTCGTCACCCTGCCGCTCGGCTACAACCCGCCGCTCGACGCGCTGCTCGC
The DNA here is from genome assembly GCA_963755825.1 of uncultured Acidobacteriota bacterium. Classification (GTDB taxonomy): domain Bacteria; phylum Acidobacteriota; class Thermoanaerobaculia; order Multivoradales; family UBA5704; genus DATBQN01. Next base: position 2,684,966 of record CAVWLA010000003.1, read on the forward strand.
CGCGGGCGCCATCCCGTGGACGCGGCAGACGCAGCTCAAACGCGAGGGGAACCGCTGGCGCGAGGCAACCTGGAGCGAGGTCGAGGGCTCAGGCTACGGCCGCGGCCGGCCGGGGACCGACGGCCTCGTCATCGGCCTCGTCGAGAACCTCGAGAGAGTCGAGAGCTGAGCTCGCCGCCGATCGTCTCCATGCGGCGCGCGATCTCGCCCCAGTCGAACTCCGCGGCGCGCGCCACGGCGCCCTCGGCGAGCCGCGCGCGCAGCGCGCCGTCCGCCAGCAGCGCAACCAGGCGCTCGCCGAGCGCCGCCGAATCGGCCGGCGAGCAGATCCCCTCGCGGCCGTCGCGCACCAGCTCGGCGACGGCGCTCTCCGTCGACTCGCAGTAGACGACCGGCAGCCCCGCCGCCATCGCCTCGAGCGGGAAGAGGCCGAAGCCCTCGCGCGCCGACGGCTGCACGGCGATCTCGGCGCCGCCGAGCTCGCGCCACACCTCCTCGATCCTCTCGACGTGGCCGCGGAAGCGCACCCGCTCGGCGATCCCCAGCGCGCCCGCCAAGCGGTCGAGGCGCGGGCGATCGGGACCCTCGCCGAAGATAGTGAGCAGCACGCCGGCGCGGCTCTCGGCGATCCGCGGCAGTGCACGGAGCAGGAGGTCGAGCCGCTTGTGCTCGAGGAGGCGGCCGGTGTAGACGAGCGGCGGCCCGGCCGCGGCGCTCGCCGCCGCCGCCCGCCGCACCTCGGCGACCTCGATGCCGCAGGGGACGATCTCGACGCCGGGGCGCCGACGCGCCGCGGCGACGCGCTCGGCGGTCAGCCGACTGGTCGCCGTCACCTCGTCGCCGAGGTGGGCCGTCAGCCATTCGATGGCGCGGTAGGCCGGCGCCTTCCAAGCCCCGACGTACTCCTTCCAGTAGGGCCCCCAGTGCTCGTACCAGGTGACGAGGAGCGGCTTGCGCGCTAGCGCGCAGCGCAGGGCGAGCGGGAAGAGGTGGACGTAGGGGACGTTCGGCGTCTCGACGAGGTCGTAGCCGCCGATGTCGAGGCGGGCGAGGCGGGCGGCGAAGCGCAGCGCCTGGAGCGTGCTGCGCTTCCCCTCGCGGTTGTAGATGGCCCCGAGCGCGCCGAGCGAGAGGATGCGGAGCGCCGGCGGATCGCCCGCCAGGCCCTGGCAGAAGCCGGCGAGGGTCACCTCGTGGCCGCGGCGGCCGAGCGCCACCGCGAGGGCGTGGTTGCGGTGCTCGACGCCGCCGATGAAGTCCGGGTAGACCGTCTCGTAGACGATGAGGATCTTCACTGCGGACTCTCCTCGTCCGCCGCCCCGCTGGCCGATCCGCTCGCCGGCCCGCTCTCCGGCAGCACCTCCCACACCCGGTTGGTGACGTCGGCGAAGCGCAGCGCGAAGCGGCCGCGCCGCGCCTGCGCCCAGCCGTCCTCCATGGGGAAGGGGTAGGGCGGGTTGCGGCTGAGGTAGAGCCAGCGCACCCCTTCGCGGCGGAGGTTGGCGAGCCAGGCGTCGGCCGAGGGATCGACGCGCGGCTGGCAGCGCGGGTAGGCGGCGGCCTCGTGGAGATCCTGGCGGTTGACGTTGACGTAGATCGCCCGCCGCTCGAGCCGCGGCCCCATCGCCGGGTAGACGAAGAAGGTGTCCGGCGAGCTCACCACGTCGACGGTGCCGTCGCCGGCGTTCTCGTCGAGCCAGGTCCATCCGGCGGCGAAGCGGCGGCCCGAGGTGGCGTGGGCGGTGTATTCCTCGCCGAGCGCCCGCCCGCGGTCCGCGCTGCGGAAGCTGCCGAGGAGGGGCGCCATGAGGACGAGGGCGAGCGCCGCGGCGACGGCGAGCGGCCGTGAGAAGCGGACGATGCCGCGGCGGAGGCCGGGCGAGAGCGCCAGGGCGACGGCGGCGAGGTCCGCGGCGGCGACCGCGGCGCGGACGCCGAACGGCATCTCGGCGTGGAGCTGGAGGAGATCCTGGGCGACCAGCGCCACGGCGAGGGCGCCGAGAGAGAGCACGCTGGCGCCGAGCGCCTCGGCGACCGCCAAGCCGCCGGCGAAGGCGATGGCGATGGCGGCGTCGAGGTAGCGGATGTTGGCGTAGACGTGGCCGGAGGCGGAGTAGGGGACGGTCGTCCAGATGGCGAGGATGGCGAGGAGCGAGGCGCCGGCGATCCACGCCTCGCGCCGCCGGGGCCGCCGCTGGCTCGAAGAGGCGAAGGGCAGGGCGACGGCGGCGAGGAGGAGGAGGAGGCACTGCGGGCCGACGCCCAAGTCGGTGAAGACGCGGCCGGGGGCGGCGGTGCCGACGAAGGCGTCGAAGAGCTGGCCGCGGCCGAGCATGACGCCGGGCAGGTCGGCGATCGAGTTGGGGCGCGGCAGCGGCGGCAGCGGCTTCTTCGGCGGGTCGTGCGGCACCCCTTCGCACTGCAGGGCGAGCGGCCCGACGCCGCGGACGGCGTTGCGCAGGTAGAAGAAGCCGCCGAGCGCGGCGGCGAGGAGGGCGACGGCGGCGAGCTGCGGCACCCGCCGCCGCCAGCCGCCGCGGGCGAGGAGGACGGCGGCGAGCGCGATGCCGCCGGCGTAGCCGAGGCCGAGCACCTTGGCGCCGGCGCCGACGCCGAGGCCCATACCGGCGAGCACCGCGTCGCTCCACCGCGGCTCCCGTGCCCAGCGCAGGGCGAAACAGAGCGCGGCGACCAGGCAGGCGGCGGTGAAGACGTCGACGTACTGGGTCGCCGCGAAGCGCAGCACGGTCGGTGTCATGGTCACCAGGAAGGCGGCGAGCGGCCAGCTCCGCCGCGCGCCGAGCGCCCGCGCCAGGAGGCCGCTCGCCAGGCCGAGCAGCGCCCACTGCGGCAGGAAGGCGAGGTTGGCGTAGAGCTCGCTGTGCGACGGCGCCATCCACCACCAGAGCCACACGGAGCCGTTGGCCGGCGCGTAGCCGTAGTAGTTCATCGGGTAGGCGCCGAAGACCGGCGCCAGGTTGCCGCTCTGCAGCCAGGTGGCGGTGAGCTGCAGGTGGTACATCAGGCTGTCCCAGGAGAGCGGCGGCCGCAGCAGGCCGCGCAGCGCCTCGCTGCCGATCCCATGGACGGTGAGGATGGCGAGCGCCGCGACGAGCGCGGCGGCGGCGCCGCGCGACTCGGCGCTCGTTCCCGCACCTGCCTCGGCTCCTGTCTCGACCGCTGCGCCAGGCCGGCAGCGGGCGCGCAGACGGTCGCCGGCGGCGCGGAGCGGCGCCGCCATCTCCGTCCGCGACAGCCGGCGCGGCAGCAGATAGAGGGCGCCGGCGGCGGCGAGCGCCAGCGGCAGCGCGACGCCGATGCGGAGGATGCCCGCCGCGCCGAGGGCGAGGCCCAGACCAACCCCCTCGGCGGTCGCCGCGAGGAGCGCCGCGACGGCGAGCTCGAGCGGGTCGGCGGCGGCCCGCGGGCCGAGCAGGCGGAGCGCCAGCAGGTAGCCGCCCGCTGCCAGCGCGGCGAGCGCGAGGAGGGTCCAGTCGGCGCCGATGAGGTCGAAGGCGGTCATCCGCGGGATGGCGAGAAGCGGCCGGCGTCAGCGCGCGTGCGGCCGGCCCGCGCCCGGCGCCGGCTCACCGCCAGGGGAAGAGCGCGGCGATCTCGGCCGAGCGGCGGTTGATCGAGGAGAGCAGCACGCCGCAGGTGAGCGACAGCGCGGAGAGGATGAAGAGCGCCGCCGAGAGGACGGCGAGCGGCAGCCGCGGCACCAGGCCGGTCTCCACGAACTCGGCGACGACGACGCCGCCGCCGGCGAGCGAGAGGAGGAGCAGGAAGAGCGCCAGGAAGCCGAAGAAGGTGAGCGGCTTGTAGTCGCGGAAGAAGGTCAGGATGGCGAGCAGGATGCGGTAGCCGTCGCGGTAGGTGTGCAGCTTGCTCGGGCTCTCGCTCGGCCGCGCGCGGTAGCGGATCGGCACTTCGGCGATGCGGAAGCGCTGCACCGCCGCCTGCAGCGACAGCTCGGCCTCGATCTCGAACCCCTGGGCGATGAGCGGCGTGGCGGCGAGGAAGCGTCGCGTGATGACGCGGTAGCCGGAGAAGAGGTCGCGGGTGCGAACGCCGAAGAGCAGGCGGACGAGGAGGATGAAGAGCTGGTTGCCGAGCGAGTGGCCGGCGCGGAAGGCGCCCTCCTCGGAGGCCTCGAGGCGGGTGCCGATCACCATGTCCGCCCCGGCGCGGGCGGCCGCGAGGAGGCGCGGCGCGTCCTCGGCCGGATAGGTGTCGTCGCCGTCGACCATCACGAAGTAGCCGGCGTCGCGCGCCTCGCGCAGGCCGGCGACCAGGGCCAGCCCCTTCCCCGGCCGCGGCTCGGAGACGACGCGGGCGCCGGCGGCCCGCGCCAGCTCGGCGGTCGCGTCGGTCGAGGCGTTGTCGACCACCAGCACCTCGGCCTCCGGCAGGGCGGCGCGAAAGTCGCGCACCACCTTGGCGACGGTTGCCGCCTCGTTGTGGCACGGCACCACCACGACCACGCGCCCCGGCGTCTCGGGCTCTCGCTCTCTGGGTTCCACGCAGCCGGGTACTGTAAGCCCTCTCTCCCCGGCGTTCAACTCGGGCTGGGGGCCCTGGCTCCGTGTGGTCTCCTGCGGGCGGCCGCCTTCGGCCCCACCCGCCCCTCACGCCCTTCCAGGCGACCGTCCTCGGAGCCACACGGAGCCAGGGCTCGGAGAGGTTCGGCCCGGCGCTCTCAGAGCAATCGCGGCCCGTAGACGATCCAGACCACCGCCAGGCCCCAGAGACCCATGTTGATGAGGAACGGCAGGTCGCGCAGGATCGCCTCGGTCGGGTTGCGCTCGCCGGGCCTCTGGTACATCAGGTAGAGATAGCGGAAGATGCCGAAGAGCACCAGGGGGATGGTGTAGACCAGGTTCTGCGTGTGGTACTTCTCCACCGTCTCGGGAGCCACCGCGTAGAGCGCGTAGGAGACCACCGCCGAGGCGGTCACCACGTTGATCATCTGGTCGAGGAACGCCGGGCTGTAGTGGTAGAGCACCCGGCGCTGCTCGGTCGCCGAGTCGGCGAGGAGGATGAGCTCGTGCCGCCGCTTCGAGAAGGCGAGGAAGAGGGAGAGGAAGATGGTGCAGAGGATGAGCCAGGAGGAGACCTGGATCGCGGTCGCCGCGGCGCCGGCGAGCACCCGCAGCACGAAGCCGAAGCTGATCGTCATGACGTCGAGGATCACCACGTGCTTCATCCCCAGGGTGTAGAGGATGTTGAGCGTCAGGTAGGCGCCGAGGGCGAGGGCGAAGCGGCCGGGGAGCCGGCTGGCGATCGCCGCCGCGGCGAGCACCAGGCCGACCGCCGCCGCCATCGCGACGGGCGCCGAGAGCGTCCCCGCGGCGAGCGGCCGCAGCCGCTTCAGCGGGTGCTTGCGGTCCTCCTCCCGGTCCTTGAGGTCGTTGCCGATGTAGATGGCGCTCGCCGCGCAGCAGAAGGCGACGAGGGCGAGGACGGCGCGCTCGACGGCGAGGCCGTCGCCGAGCTGGCGGCCGAAGACGATGGGCGCCAGGACGAAGAGGTTTTTCGCCCATTGGGTGGGGCGCATGGTGCGCACGAGAGGTCGGATCACGCGGCGTATTGTACGGTGCCGATCGGATGAAGCGCCCCTTCCTCGCCCTCGCGGTGCCGCTCCTCGCCCTCCTCGGCTGGGCGATGCTGCCGCTCGTGCGCGGCGGCGAGACGCTCTTCCTGCGCGACGTCGCCAACGCCCATCTCGAGATGAAGGTGGCGCAGAACGCCGCCCTCGCCCGCGGCTTCTTCCCCGAGCTCGACCCCTTCCGCGCCGGCGGCCAGCCGCTCGCCGGCAACCCCAACGGCGTCCCCTTCTACCCCGACAACCTGCTCTACCGCGCGGCGCCGCCGATCTGGGCCTTCAACGCGCACTTCTGGCTCCACCTGCTGCTGGCGCCGTTCGCCTTCGCCTGGCTCGCCCGCGCCTGGGGGCTGCCGCGCGGCGCCGCCTGGGTCGCCGCCGCGTGCTACGCCGTCTCCGGCTTCTTCCTCTCGCACCTCTCCTTCTACAACCTGATCGCCGGCGCCACGCTCGCCCCGGCGCTCGCCGCCGCCTGCCTCGCCTGGGCCGGCTCGCGGCGCGGCGGCGGCGCCGGCGGCAGCGGGCGGCGGGGCAGCTGGCTGATGCCGGCGCTCGCCGTCCTCGCGGCGCTCCTCCTCCTCGGGGGCGATCCGCTGATGGCGGCGCTGGCCCTCGGCCTCGGCCTCTCGGCGATGGCGTTCCAGGCGGCGGCGGGCGCCCTCGCGGCGCGGGCGAGCCGCCGCGCCGCCGCGTCCGCAGAGGCGATCGCCAGCGCTCCGGACGCCCCCGGCGCTCCAGGCGCCGCGCTCGCGCCGGCCTCGCCGCCGGTCCTCGCTCTGCCGGCCGCCTCCACTGCCTCGTGGCCGCCGCTCTGGCGGTCGCTCGGCTGGTTCTTCGCTTCGCTCGGCGTCGGCGCCTTCCTCGCCGCGCCGCAGCTCGTCGAGCTGGCGCGCATCCTGCCGCTCTCCTTCCGCGGCCACTGGGGCTACACCCCCGAGGTCGCCACGGTGGCGAGCTGGGACCCCCGGCAGGCGGTCGAGTGGCTCCTCCCCTTCCTCTTCGGCCGCCCGGACGTCGTCGGGCCGGGGAGCTTCTGGGGCAGCCGCTTCTTCACCGACGTGCCGCCCTACTACCTCTCGCTCTACCCCGGCGTCCTCGCGCTGGCGCTCGCCGCCGCCGCCGGCCTGCCGCGCCGCCGCCGCGCCGCCGCCCTCTGGGCCTGGGGATCGATCGCCGCCGGCCTCTTCGTCTCCCTCGGCCGCTTCAACCCGCTCGCGGCGCGGCTCTTCGACCTGCCCGGCGCGGGTGCGCTGCGCTATCCGGTGAAGCTCTGGCTGCCGGTCGCGGTCGGCGCGGCGCTCCTCTGCGGCATCGGCTTCGAGCGCGTCTGCGGCGAGGCGGACGCCGTCGACACCGCCGCCCGCCGGCGCTTCGCCTTCACCCTCGGCGGCCTGGCGGGGATCTTCGCCGCCGGCTGGGTGAGCCTGACCCTCCTCCCCGGCGTCACCCTGCCGGCCCTCCGCCGGCTCGTCCCCGCCGCCTATCCCGACGCCTTCGTCGCCAACGAGCGGCTGCGCTGGGCCGGGCTCTGCCTGGTCTCGCTCGCCCTCGTCGCCGCCCTGGCGCTCGCCGCCCGCCTGATGCTGCGCCGGCAGGCGGCGGGCCGCTCGATCGCCGGCGCCGCGGCGCTCCTCCTCGCACTCCACATCGCGGCGCAGCTCCTGCTCTTGAAGCCGCTCTTCCCGACCGACGCGGTCTACCCGTATCTCGTGCCGCCGCCGGCGCTCGACCTCCTGCCGCCCGCCGAGACGATCGTCAACGGCTCCTCCGGGCGATTGTTCGGGCCGTCGCGGCTCGAGCTCGGCAACTTCCCGGCGCCGCAGACCCGCTGGCTCGAGCGCCGGGCGTTCTATGAGCTCTACCCGGCGAGCGGGCCGCTGTGGGGCCGGCGCTTCGAGCTCGACGTCTCCCCCGAGGGGCTCGACTCGTTCCTCACCCGCATGGCGGAGGGGGCGGTCAAGCATTCGGGCGACGACCTGCTGCGCGTCCGCCTCCTCGCCGCCTGGGGCGTCGGCCGCCTGCTCCTCGACCGGCCGCTCGACCCGCGGGCGACCGCGGCGGGAGCCGTGCCCGGGCCGCGGGCGCGGCTCCTCGGCACCTTCCCGAGCTTCGGCGACACCCTCCACGTCTACGCCGTCGACGGCCGCGCGCCGGCGCTCTACCTCGCCCGCCGCGCGCTGCCGGCGCCGCACCTGAACGCCGCCTACGCTCTGCTCACCGCCGCCGAGTTCCGTCCCGGCGAGGACGTCGTCGTCGCCGGCGGAGGGCCGCCGCGGCAGCTCGCCGGCGGCCGCCTCCTCGCTCTGCGCCGCGGCCCGGAGAGCCTCGCCGCCGAGGTCGACGCCGCCGGGCCGGGCTACCTGGTGGTCGACCGCGCCCATCTCCCCCTCTACCGCGCCAGCGTCGACGGCAACGCCGCCCAGGTCTCGATCGCCAATCTCGACCGCCTGGCGATCGCCCTCCCCGCCGGCCGCCACCACGTCCGCCTCTGGGTCGACCGCCGGCCGCTCGCCGCCGGCGCCGCCGCCTCCCTCCTCGGCCTCCTCGGGCTCGGCTGGCTCGCCGACCGCGCCGCGCGGCCGCGGCGGCTGGCCGGCCGAGCGGCGCGATAGGATGCGCAGCCTGCGATGAGCGAGTCTCCGCGTCCGAGCCGGCTTCCGATCACGGGGCCGAGCCCCAGGCCGGGCCCACGGCCCATCCGCAAGGTGCTGGTCGCCAACCGCGGCGAGATCGCCGTGCGGGTGCTCCGCGGCCTCCACGAGCTGGGCATCCGCGGCGCCGTCATCTACTCCGCCGCCGACCGCAAGGGCCTCCCCGTGCTGCACGCCGACGAGGCCTATCCGATCGGTCCGGCGCCGTCGCGCGAGAGCTATCTGCGCGCCGCGGCGATCGTCGAGCTGGCGGTCGCCATCGGCGCCGACGCCATCCACCCCGGCTACGGCTTCCTCTCCGAGAACGCCGAGTTCGCGCGCCTCTGCGGCGAGGCCGGCGTCACCTTCATCGGCCCGCCGCCCGAGGCCATCGCCGCGATGGGCTCCAAGGTCGAGAGCCGCCGGCGGATGATCGACGCCGGCGTGCCGGTCGTCCCCGGCGGCCGCGATCCGCTGCCCGACCTGGCGGCGGCGGCCGCGGCGGCCGACGAGATCGGCTATCCGGTGATGCTCAAGGCGGCGGCCGGCGGCGGCGGCAAGGGGATGCGGCGGATCGAGGCAGCGGCCGACCTCGCCGCCGCCTACCGCGGGGCGCGCAGCGAGGCGGCGGCGAGCTTCGGCGACGACTCGGTCTACCTCGAGAGGTACATCGACCGGCCGCGCCACGTCGAGATCCAGGTGCTGGGCGACCGCCATGGCCGGCTGATCTCGCTCGGCGAGCGCGAGTGCTCGCTGCAGCGGCGCCACCAGAAGGTGCTCGAAGAGGCGCCGTCGCCGGCGGTCGACGCCGATCTGCGGCGGCGGATGGGTGAGGCGGCGGTGCGCGCCGCGGCGGCGGTGGGCTACGAGAACGCCGGCACCTGCGAGTTCCTGCTCGCCGCCGACGGCAGCTTCTTCTTCCTCGAGATGAACACCCGCCTGCAGGTGGAGCATCCGGTGACCGAGCTGGTGACCGGGCTCGACCTCGTCGCCTGGCAGATCCGCATCGCGGAGGGCGAGCACCTGCCGCCGGAGCTCGCCGCCATCGAGCCCCACGGCCACGCCATCGAGATCCGCCTCTACGCCGAGGACCCGTATCAGAACTTCGCCCCCTCGCCGGGGCGGATCGAGCGCCTCCGCCTGCCGGCCGGCCCCGGCGTGCGCAACGACTTCGGGGTCTACGAGGGGGCCGAGGTCTCCATCCACTACGACCCCATGCTCGGCAAGCTGATCGTCTGGGCGGCGGACCGCGAGCGCGCCCTGGCGCGGCTCGAGCGGGCCCTGGGCGAGCTGCGCATCGAGGGCATCCGCACCAACGTGCCGCTCTACCGCGCGCTCCTCGCCGACCCCGACGTGCGCGCCGGCCGGCTCGACATCGCCATGCTCGACAGGAAGCTGCAGGCGGGCGAGCTGCAGCCGCCGCCGTCGTCCGATGACGGAGCGGACCTGCCGTTCATCGCCGCGGCGCTCGCCCACGCCCGGCGCGCCGGCGCCAGCGCGCCGGGTGGTCAGGGCGTTTCGGGAGCCACCGGCGGCCACCGCTCGCGCTGGGGGCTCGCGGCGCGGCGCGAGGCGGTGGAGGGCGGCCGATGAAGCGCATGCAGCTGGTCGTGCGCCAGGGCGAGCGCGAGGAGGCGGTCACCGTCCAGCGTGTCGAGCCGAGCGAGATGGACGGCGGGGCCGAGGAGGCCTGGGTGGTGACGGTCGGCGACCGCACCTACCACGTCGGCGCGGTAGCCGCCGGCAGCGCCGGCAGCGCGCTGTCGCTCCGTCTTGGTGCCGCCTCCGACGCGGTGCCGGCGGCGGCTCCGGCTCCAATCGCACAGCACGAGGTGTCGGTGCGGCCGCAGGCGGCGGGCGTCTACCAGGTGACGACGGCGGCGGGCACCTTCGCGGTCGAGGTGGACGATCCGCTGACCGCTCTCGCTCGCCAGGGGAGCGCGGCGAAGGGGGCCAAGCGGCGCGCGCGGGTCACCGCCTACATGCCCGGCCGCGTCGTCGCCGTCCTCGCCGAGGAGGGCGCCGAGGTGAAGGCCGGCGACGGCGTCATCGTCCTCGAGGCGATGAAGATGCAGAACGAGATCGCCGCCGAGCACGACGGCCGCATCGCCAGGATCTTCGTCGAGGCCGGCCAGGCGGTCGAAGGCGGCGATCCCCTGTTCGAGCTCGAATGAGCCCGCGCGCCTGGCAGCGCACCGCCGTCCTCCTGCTGCTCGGCGCCTTCGTCCTCCTCTGCGCCCACGGTCTCGCCTGGGACACCCCGACGGTCGACGAGTTCGCCCATCTGCCGGCCGGCTGCTACTACTGGCGGACCGGCGACTTCACCCTCTACTCGGGGAACCCACCGCTCATCAAGCTCGCCGCGGCGCTGCCGCTCCTCGCCCTGCGGCCGAGCCTGTCGCGCGGGCCGGTCGAGAACACCGGCTGGTTCCCGTGGATCTACGGCACCGACTTCATGCAGCGCAACCGCGCCCGCTACGACCTCCTCTTTCTCGCCGGCCGGCTGCCGATCGTGGCGATGGGGGTCGCCCTCGGCCTCCTCGTCTTCCGCTGGGCGCGCGGCCTCTACGGCGCCGGCGCCGGGCTCGCCGCGCTCGCCCTCTACGTCTTCAGCCCGACGATCGTCGCCCACGCGCATCTGGCGACGATCGACGTCGGCGCCGCCCTCTTCGTGCTCTGGGCGCTCTACCGCCTGCACCGCTTCGTGCGCCGGCCGGCCTGGGGGCGGCTGCTCTGGGCGGGCGTCGCCCTGGGCCTCGCCCTCCTCGCCAAGTTCACCGGCCTCCTCCTGCTGCCGCTCTTCGTGCTCCTCGCCGGCGGGGCGCTCGTTGCCGGCGATCGCTTCCCGCTGCCGCGGCGCCGGGCGCCCGCTTCGCCGCCCGATCCCGCCCCGCCAGCCGCGTCGACCGGCTGGGGCTCCAGCCTCGTCTCGCTCGCGGCGATCTTCCTCGTCGCCTTCGCGGTGGTCGACCTGGGGTACGGCTTTCAGGGGGTGGGGACGCCGCTCGGGTCGATCGCCTTCCACAGCCGCGCGCTCCGCCCGCTCGCCGGCCATCTCCCCGGCGGCCTGCCCTCGCCGCTGCCGCGCGCCTACGTCGAAGGGGTCGACAGCCTGCAGCGGATCAACGAGGTGGGGGAGTACCCGAGCTACCTCTTCGGCCGCTACTCGCCGCGCGGCTGGAAGAGCTACTACCTGATCTGTCTGCTCTACAAGACGCCGCTGCCGTTCCTGCTCGCTCTCCTCGCGGCACCCTTCGCCTGGCGCCGCGACGGGGAGAGGAGAGTCCGCGGCGAGAGCTTCCTCTGGCTGCCGCTCCTCACCTTCCTGGCGGTGCTGTCGCTCGGCGCGCGGGTCGACTACGGGGTGCGCTACATCCTGCCGGTGATGCCGTTGGGGTCGGTCTACGCCGCGCGCCTCGTCCCCGCGCTCGCCGGCAGCGGTCGCGCGCTCCGGCTGGCGCGGCTCGCGGCGGCGGCTCTACTCGCCCTCTATCCCGTCTCGGTCCTCGCCGCGACGCCGGACGCCCTCTCCTACTTCAACGTCCTCGCCGGCGGCCACGGCGACCGCATTCTCATCGAGACCAACTACGACTGGGGACAGGGGCTGAAGCGCGTCAGGGCGGCGATGGAGGCGCGCCGCCTGCCGGAGATCGGCCTCGCCTACTTCGGCCACGTCGATCCGGCGATCTACGGCATCCGCTGGCACTTCCCCGATCCCGGCCAGCCCGGCCTCGTCGCCGTCTCGGCCAATTTCCTCCACGGCTACCCCTACGCCACCTATGCCAACGGCGCCATCCTCCCCATCCCCCCCAACGCCTTCACCTGGATCGCCCGCGAGCGCCGGGTGGCCGACCTGGGCGGCGGGATGTTTCTCTACGAGGTGGGACGCCGAGCGGGCTGACCGAGCGTCGGCGATGGGGAAGTCAGGGAATGAAGGGGCGCAGGGCGCCCAACGGCTCAGGCGTGCGAGGCGACGGCGCCCGGCGCGGGCGTGCCACGCAGCAGGCCCGCGGTGCTCAGGTCCTCGTCGATCTCCGGCCACGAGATGCCGTTGTAAGGGCCGGATCTCAGAAGAGTGGGCATCGGCGATGGCACCGCGCCGGCCGGCGGTCGATCCGCCGGGGCGCAGAGCCCTCCCAGAGCCCAAGGACGGAAAGCGGGGTTCCGATCTGACGGCCGATCTCATGGTGAGGGCGGCCCGTCGCCGCGCGCCGGGTCCCAACGGCGGTGCATCCAGAGCCAGGCGGCGGGGCGGCGGCGGATCTCGGCTTCGATCGCCTGCAGGTAGCGCTCGGTGAGCGCGGCGACCGCCTCCTCGCCGTCTCCTTCGGGAACGATCGGCGGCCGGGCGATGAGGTGGTAGCGCCCTCCCGGCTCGGCGAAGGTGTAGACGGCGACGACCGGGGCGCCGGTGCGCAGCGACATGCGGGCGAGGATCGGCGTCGTCCAGGCGGGGTGGCCGAAGAAGGGGAGCTGGATGCCCTCGCGGGCCTGCACGCGCTGGTCGATGAGGATGGCGACGCGGCCGCCGTCGCGGATCGCCTTCAGCATCGGCCGCGCCGCGCCGTGCTTGTGGAGGACGCGGTTGCCGAAGCGCTCGCGGAGGCCGCGCAGCTCGCGCTCGAGGAAGGGGTTGTCGGCCGGCCGGGCCACCACGTGGAGCGGGCCCTTGTAGAGGCCGACCGGGAGCGCCGCGATCTCCCACAGGCCGAGGTGCGCGGTGAGGAGGAAGACGCCCTTGCCGGCGGCGGCCGCGGTCTCGAGGTGTTCCCAGCCCTCGTAGGAGAAGCGCGCGCAGACCTCGACGGCGTCGAAGCGCGACGACGACACCAGGTCGGCGAAGGCGGCGCCGAAGTGGCGGAAGCAGTCGCGCGTGAGGCGCGCCCGCGCCTCCTCGTCGAGCTGCGGCAGGGCGAGGGCGAGATTGCGCAGGGCGACCCGCCGGTGGCCGCCGTCGAGCCGGTGGGCGAGGCTGCCGAGGGCGGCCCCCACCCGGCGCGCCGCGGTGTGCGGCAGGGCGCGGAGCGCCGCCTTGAGCGCCAGGTAGACGCCGTACTCGATGCGGTGGCGGACGGGGGCCTGTTTCATGCCGGGAGGCTCAGGTTCGGGGGAGGGCGAGGGTCGCGTCGAGCCAGCTGTCCAGCCAGCGCCAGAAGGCGGGCTCGGGCTCGGCGCGGATGGGGAGCTCGGCGAGCGGCACGGCGAGACGGCCGAGGAGCTTGACGCGATCCTTGCCGGTGGTGAGGACGGCGGCGGCGCCGCTCGCGCCGAGCTCGGCCTCGATGCGCGCCAGGCTGCCGGCGGGGAAGCGGTGGTGATCCGGAAAGCGCAGCTCGCCGGCGATGCCGAGGCCGAGGGCGCGCACGGTGGCGGCGAAGCGCTCGGGGCGGGCGATCGCGGTCACCAGGAGGACCGCCGCGCCGGGCGGCAGCGGCTCGCCGGTGGTGAGGAGCGGGCGGCCGGGGACCGTCGCGCTGGCGAAGCCCGGACCGTCGAAGCCGTGGCCGCGGAGGGCGGCGGCGAGCGCCGCGCCACCGGCCGCCAGCTCGGCGTCGCCGGCGCCGGTCAGCACCACGGCGCTGGCGCGGGCGGCGGCGCGCAGCGGCTCGCGGAGGCGCCCGCCCGGCGGCAGCCGGCCGCCCGCCCAGGGATCGGCGGCGGGGAAGGCGAGGATGTCGAGGTCGCGGTGGAGCGCCAGGTGCGAGAAGCCGTCGTCCAAGAGGAAGAGCGCCGGCGGCGGCTCGAGGCGGCGCAGGGCCTGGAGGCCGCCGTGGTGGCGATCCGGCGAGACGACGACGGCGACGCCCGGCAGCTCGCCGGCGAGGAGCACCGGCTCGTCGCCGGCGAGGAGCGGCCCGAGGAGCGGACCCTCGCCGGTGCTCACCACCCGCACGCCGCGGCCGCGGCTGGCGTAGCCGCGGGAGAGGATGGCGACGGCGAGACCGCGGTCGCGCAGGTGGCGGGCGACGGCGGCGACCAGCGGCGTCTTGCCGGTGCCGCCCCAGTGGAGGTTGCCGATCGAGACGACCGGCCGCGGCAGCCGCCGGGCGCGGCCGCGGTACCACCGGCGGCGCAGACCGTGGGCGCCGCCGTAGAGCGCCTGCCAGGGGCTCCAGGGCGACGTTGGCGGCGGCGCCAGGCCAGTCAACGGGCGCCCCGGCGAAGGGCGCGCCCCTCCCCGCCACGCTCGCCGCCCGCCGCCGCGGCGGCCATCGGGCTCGCAACCTCGCCGCCGGTCGGCGCCGGCGAGTCTCCGGACGTCGCGGCGGCCATGGCGCCGGCGATCGCCGGCGCGAGGAGCTCCAGGGTGCGCTCGAGGGCGCCGCGGTTCGCCTCGACCAGCCGCTCGGCACGGCTCCCCACCTGGCGCGCCGCCGCCGGGTCGTCCAGCCAGCTCTTCCAGACCGCGCCCAGCTCGCCGCCGTCGGCCACCCGGCGCCAGGCCCCGGCGCGGTCGAACTCGGCCGCCATGTCGCGGAAGTTCTCCATCGACGGGCCGACCGCCGTGGCGACGCCGAAGCGCGCCGGCTCGAGCGGATTGTGGCCGCCGGTCGCCGAGAGGGTGCCGCCGACGAAGGCGGCAGCGGCGATGGCGTAGAGGCCGGCGAGCTCGCCGACGCTGTCGAGGAGGAGGACGTCGAGCGGCGCCGCCGCCTCGGCGAGCCGGCTGCGGCGGGCGGTCGCCAGGCCGCGCCCGGCGCTCCGCTCAGCGAGCAGGCGCGCCACACCGTCCCAGCGCTCGGGGTGGCGGGGGGCGATCACCAGGAGGGCGCCGCCGGCGAGACGATCGAGGGCGTCCAGGGCGGCCTCTTCCTCTCCCGCCATGGTCGAGCCGGCGAGGAGGATGGGCCGGCCGGCGGCGAGCCGGCGGATCTCCGCCGCGAGGGCCGGCGAGGCGGCCGGCGCCGCCGCCTCGTACTTGAGGTTGCCGGTGACGGTCACCCGGCCGGCGGCGACGCCCAGGGCGAGGAGCTTCTCGCGGTCGTCAGCCGTCTGCGCGCCGAAGCGGTCGATGCCGGCGAGGAGCGGGGAGAGGAAGGGCTTGAGGCGCCGCATGCGGCGGAAGCTGCGGTCGCTCACCCGGCCGTTGGCGACCGCGATGGGCAGCCGGCGCCGCCGCGCCTCGCGCAGCAGGAGCGGCCAGTGGTCGCCCTCGACGAGGACCAGGGCGGCGGGCTGGTGGCGGGCGAAGAAGCGGCGGATGGCGAAGCCGAGCTCGAAGGGGAGGTAGGCGACGGCGGCCCGCCCGGCGAAGGCGGCCTGGGCGCGCTCCTGCCCCGCCGGGGTGATGGTGGTGACGAGGAGGGGCAGCTCGGCGGGGAGCGCCCGCGCCAGGGTGGCCGCGACGCCGACCTCGCCCACCGACACGGCGTGGATCCACAGGCCGCCCCGGCCGCCGTTCGGCCCCGCCTCCGCTTGGCCTCCGCCGCGGCCGAGCCGTCCGGGCAGGGTGGGGAGGTAGTGGCCGCCGCGGCGGGCGAGCAGGAGCGGACCCGTCAGCAGGAGGGAGGCTCCCATGGCGAGCTGGTAGAGCCCCCAGAGGAAGGACTGCAGCATATCGGCGGGCAGTATAATGGCAGGCCCCGGCAGCCCCTGGCAGCGCCGATGGAAGCCCCCTAGACGGCGCCGGGCCCGGCTCCGTAGAAAGGCAAGATGCTCGAGCTCGTCGTCTCGCACCGCACCGCCCGCCCCCAGTGGCAGGAGCTGACCGACCGCGACCTCCTGGTCGCCATGCGGGGCGGCGACGAGGCGGCCTTGAACGAGCTGATCGGGCGCAAGACCCGGCCGCTCCTCCAGCTCACCCAGCGCATCCTGGGCGATGCCGAGGAGGCGCGCGACGTCGTCCAGGTCACCTTCTTCAAGGTGTGGGAGAACCGCGCCAAGTTCGACGACCGCTGGAGCCCCAACACCTGGATCTACCGCATCGCGAGCAACCTGGCGATCGACCACCTGCGCTCCCGCCGCAGCCGCGAGAAGAGCCACGAGCCGGTGCGCCAGCACCTGCGCCAGGTGGCCGACGGCCGCGCCCAGCGCGATCTCTCCCGCCTCGAGCAGGGCGAGGTGGCGGCGATCTTCCGCCAGCTGGCGACCGGCCTGTCGGAGAAGCAGCGGCTGGTCTTCCTCCTCCGCGAGGTCGAGGGGCTCTCCTCGCAGGAGGTGGCCGAGATCGTCGGCTGCCGCGAGTCGACCGTCCGCAACCACCTCTTCAACGCCCGCAAGCAGCTCCGCCGCGAGCTCGCCGAGCGCTATCCCGAGTATGCCGCCTGCGCCGGCGCCGCCGGGGAGGACGCTTGAGCGCCGCGGCGCGCTGTGCCGCCGGCTATGCCGCGGCCGACTGGCTCGCCCTCGCCGCCCACCGCGGCCAGGCCGGCGGCGAGGAGCCCGCGGGCTGGGCGGCGGCGATCGACCACCTGGCCGGCGGCTGCGCCGGCTGTCGCCGGGCGGCCGTCGCCGCCGACCCCACCCTGCTCTTCCATCGCCTCGCCTCGCCGCTCCCGGCCGCCGGCAGCTCGAACACCCCGGCCGATCCCGAGGTCGCCGCCATGCAGCAGGCCGTCGCCGCCCTCCGCACGGCGAGCCGCGTCGGCGGTCAGGCCGGCCACGCCGGCGGCCGCCTGTCGGCGATCCGGGCGCGCGGCTGGCACGGCGCCGGCCGTCTGGCGGCCGCCGCCGGCCTCGCCGCGGCCGCTCTGCTGGCGGTCCCCCGCTCGCCGGGCGCCCCGGCGCTGGCTCGCCTCGCCACCCTGCCCGAGGCAGGTCCGGCCCTCGCCGTGGCGGTCCGTCCGGTGCTCACCGCCGTGCCGGCCGCGCTGCGCGGTCCGCAGCAGATGCCGCTGCTCGAGGATCTGAACCGCCCCGACGCGCGGATCTATCAGATCGACGGCGGCAACCTCGCGGTCGTCATGATCGTCGACGAGAAGCTCGATGTCTGAGGCGCGCCCCCGTCACCAGCTCCCAGCGCCCATCCCAGCTCGACGTCCTCCGGCGGCCGGGTCGACGGCCCGCCGGAGCTGATCTCCCCATCCTCCCGATGTCGCCTGTCCGCCGCGGGTCCGCGAGCTTGCTTTTGGCGCTGGCCTTCGCCGCGGCGCTCGCCGCCGGCGTCCTGCCGGCGAGAGCCGCCGGAGCGCCGGGAGCGGACGACGAGCCCGTCCTCCATGCCTACTCCTTCAAGCACCAGCGGGCGAGCGACGCCATCTCCCTGGTGCACCCGCTGCTCTCGGCGCGCGGCACGGTCGAGCTGCAGCCGGCGGACAACACGCTGGTCATCCGCGACAGCGCCGCGGTGCTCGCCCGCATCATCCCGCTGCTGCGCAGCTTCGACCACGCGGCACGGCCGCTGCGCCTGGACATCCTCATCGTCCGCGCCAGCCGCACCGCGGTGTCGCCGCCGATGACGCACTCGGAGCTGCCGGAGGAGATCACCCGCCGGCTCCGTGACCTGCTCGGCTTCGACTCCTACGAGATCGAGGCGCGGGCGGCGCTGCAGTCTCTCGAGGGCGAGTCGGTGACCTACGAGCTGGGCGCCGAGTACCAGGTGAGCTTTCGCATGGGGACGGTGCTGCCGCCCGACGGCCGCGTCCGGCTGAGCGATTTCGAGGTGGTCCGCCGGCAGCCGAAGCGGTCGCCGCAGGTCCTCATCCGCACCAACATGAGCCTGTTCCTCGACCACACCATGAGCCTGGGTCTGGCGAAGAGTGAGTCGAGCCGCGAGGCGCTGATGGTGGTGATGACGGTGCGCAGCGGATCGTGAGCGGGACGGTGACCATGGAGCGTGATCGGCGCACCTTGATGAGCGGGGGGGTGCCGCTGTGATGCAGTACGTCTGCCGGGTGGGGACTCCCGACGGGCGGGTGCTCGAGGAGATGTTCTCCGCCGCCGACGAGCTGGCGCTGCGCAGCGAGCTCGACCGCCGCGGCTACCACATCTTCGAGGTCCGCCGCCGCGGCGTGCCGAAGAAGCTGGGGATCGCCGGCGCGCTGTCGCGCACGGCGCGCCGGCGCCGCGTGCCCGACGCCGACTTCCTGGTCTTCAACCAGGAGCTGGCGGCGCTCTTGAAGGCCGGCCTGCCGCTCCTCCAGGCCCTCGAGCTGATGCTCGAGCGCATGCCCAACCCCAACTTCAAGGCCGTGCTGATCGAGGTGCGCGACCGCGTGAAGAGCGGCGTCGACCTCTCCGAGGCGTTCGCCGCCTACGGCGACATCTTCCCCCGCCTCTACCCCTCGGCGCTCAAGGCCGGCGAGCGCAGCGGCGAGCTCGAGCTCGTCATCCGCCGCTTCATCCGCTACATGAAGCTGGTCCTCGAGGCGCGCAAGAAGGTCATCTCGGCCCTCATCTACCCCGCCGTCCTGGTCGGCCTCTCGATCACCATGATCATCGTCATGGCGATCTACGTCGTCCCCAAGTTCCAGATCTTCTTCAAGGACCTCGACGTCGACCTGCCGCTCATCACCCGCATCACGCTCGGCTTCTCGGCCTTCGCCAGCGCCCGCCCGGTGCTGCTGTGGAACTGGATGTGGGCGCTCCTCGCGATCGCCGCCGGCATCTTCTTCCTGCGCCGCTACGGGGAGACGCCGGAGGGCCGGGTGCGTCTCGACCGCATCAAGCTCCGCGTGCCGTTCCTCGGGCCGGTGCTCCACCGCTTCGCGCTCTCCGAGTTCTCGCGGGCGCTGTCGACGCTGCTCTCGGGCGGCATCCCGCTCGTCCCCGCCTTCGAGATCGCCGTCTCCTCGGTGGGCAACGCCTTCGCCCGCTCGCGCCTCGAGCCGACCATCCAGATGGTGCGCGAGGGCAAGCCCTTCCACAGCGCCCTCGAGGAGAGCGGCATCTTCACCGAGATGTCGGTCGACATGGTGAAGGTCGGCGAGTCGACCGGCTCGCTCGACGAGATGCTCTCCAACGTCTCCGATCTGCTCGACGACCAGGTCGAGACCCGCATGGCGCGCATCCTCTCGCTCATCGAGCCGCTGATGCTGGTCTTCATGGGCCTCATCATCGGCCTCCTCCTGGTGTCGATCTACCTGCCGATGTTCTCCGTCCTCGGGTCGTCGAAGTTCTGAGCCTGGCGAGCGATCGAGGAATGTTAGGCTCCCGCTTCGCCACCGGACCCGGCTTCACGAGGTAACCTGAGCATGGCAGCCAACGGCAAGACGGCGACCGCCGTCCGCGAGGTCAAGGAGATCGGCGCCGAGACCGTCGAGCAGGCCCGCCTGCGCCTCGCCGAGGAGCGCCAGGAGGCGGAGACCTTCGGCGCCCGCTACGGTCTCGAGTTCGTCGACATGACGCACTTCCGGATCGACAACGACCTCTTCCGCCGCATCCCCTTCGACCTCATGCTGCGCTACGGCTTCATCCCCGAGGCGCAGCTCGACGGCCGCCTGGCGGTGGTGATGTCGGACCCCTCGGACGTCATGAAGATCGACGAGCTCGAGCTCCTCCTCGGCCAGCCGGTCGAGGTGCGGGTGGGCGTGCGGTCGGCGATCTCCGAGATCCTGCAGAAGTCGGAGAGCGCCCAGCGCGTCCTCGACGAGGCCTCGGAGGACTTCCGCATCCAGCTCGTCCAGGAGGACGAGGACGGCGAGGAGGTGCTGTCGATCGACCGCATCACCGCCGACACCAGCCCGATCATCAAGCTGGTCGACTCGACGATGTTCAACGCCATCCAGCAGCGGGCGAGCGACATCCACATCGAGACCCGCGACACCGAGGTGATCATCAAGTACCGCATCGACGGCGTCCTCTACCAGGCGATGGAGCCGATCGACAAGCGCCACCACCAGACCATCATCAGCCGCATCAAGGTCATGTCGGAGCTCGACATCGCCGAGAAGCGCATCCCCCAGGACGGCCGCTTCAAGCTGCGCCTGCGCGGGCGGACGATCGACTTCCGCGTCTCCATCATGCCGTCGGTCCACGGCGAGGACTGCGTCATCCGCATCCTCGACAAGGAGTCGATGAACAAGGATTTCAAGAGCCTGCGGCTGGAGATCCTCGGCTTCGACGACGAGACCATGCGCAAGCTGCGCAAGTTCATCCGCGAGCCCTACGGCATGGTGCTGGTGACCGGGCCGACCGGCTCCGGCAAGACCACCACGCTCTATGCCTGCCTGTCGGAGATCCAGTCCTCCGAGGACAAGATCATCACCATCGAGGACCCCGTCGAGTACCAGCTGAAGGGGATCACTCAGATTCCGGTCAACGAGAAGAAGGGGCTCACCTTCGCCCGCGGCCTGCGCTCGATCCTCCGCCACGACCCCGACAAGGTGATGGTCGGCGAGATCCGCGACGAGGAGACGGCGCAGATCGCCATCCAGTCGGCGCTCACCGGCCACCTCGTCTTCACCACCGTCCACGCCAACAACGTGGTCGACGTGCTGGGGCGCTTCCTCAACATGAACGTCGACCTCTACAACTTCGTCTCGGCGCTCAACTGTGTCCTGGCGCAGCGCCTGGTGCGCATGATCTGCAGCCACTGCCGGCGGCCGGTCAAGGCCAGCCGCCAGCTGCTCGAGGAGAGCGCCCTCGACCCCGCCGTCTATTCCGACTTCACCTTCTACGAGGGGGCGGGCTGCATCGAGTGCAACGGCACCGGGTTCCACGGGCGGCTCGCGGTATCCGAGCTGCTCGACCTCTCGGACCACATTCGCGAGCTCATCCTCGACCGCCGTCCGGCCTCCGAGATCAAGCGCGCCGCCAAGGAGGAAGGGATGACCTTCCTCCGCGAGTCGGCGCTCGAGAAGGCGCTCAAAGGAGTCACCACGCTTCGTGAGATCAACAAAGTCACCTTCGTGGATTGAGCGGGCGCTGGGCACCGCTCCGGTGCCGGTCGCCCCGCACGTCTTCGCCGTCGACGAGCGGCGCATCTCCTACGGGCAGTTCGTGCGCCTGCCGGTGGGCTTTCGTTTCCGCGCCTACCGCGCCGCCCTGCTGCCGCCGGAGACCTTCCACGTCGGCCTGCTCGGCGGGCCGCTGCGCGATCCGGCGGCCTTCGCGGCGCTCCTCGCCGGCTTCCTCCGCCAGCTCCCCGGCCCGGTGCGCGACGCCTCGCTGGTGGTGCCGGAGGCCTGGCTGCGGGTGAGCTTCACCGAGTCGAGCGAGCTGCCGCGCGCCGTCGAGGCGCGCGACGAGGTGCTGCGCTGGAAGCTCAAGCGCCTGGTGCCCTTCCGCGTCGACGAGCTGCGCATCGGCGCCACCGAGGTGACGCCGCTCCCCGACCAGCAGGAGCCGCGCCGCCTCCTCCTCGGCTTCGCCCTGGAGCAGCTCCTCGCCCAGCTCGAGGAGGCCTTCGCCGGCGTCGGCGTCCGCCTCGGCCAGGTCACCAGCGTCAGCCTCGCTCTCATCGGCGCCCTCGACGCCGAGCGCATGGACGAGCTCCGCGAGCCGCGCCGGCTGCCGCCGCCGGGCGGCGAGCCGGTTTACGGCGACGGCTCCGGCGAGCGCTTCGGCGCCATCTCGCTGGTCGAGGAGGGCGGCTACACGCTCGCCTTCATGCGCGGCGGCGAGCCGGTCCTCCACCGCTTCAAGGCGGTCGCCCCCAACCTGCCGGAGGCCGCCTGGGCCGGGCTGGTGTCGCGCGACCTGCGGCTCACCCGCAACTTCCTCGTCGAGCACTTCCCGAGCTCGTCGCTCGACTGGGTGCTGCTCTCGGCGCCGCCCGAGCTCGAGGCCGGCTGGCTGGCGCGCCTCGCCGACGGCCTCGACTGTCCGGCGCGGGTGCTCGACGGCAGGCACCTGCCGCCGCTGCAGATCGAGGAGGCGGCGGCGCCCTGGCGGGAGATGGCGCCGCTCCTCGGCGCGGCGCGGCGGGAGGTGGCCTGATGGCAGCGGATCGCCGACCGTCGGACCGGCTCAACCTGTCGCGCCGCCCCTTCGTCAACAACCGCCCGGTGACGCGGGCGGCGGTGCTGCTCTGGGCGCTCGGCGCCCTCCTCCTCCTCGTCAACGTCCTCTCCTTCTGGAGCTATCTCGAGAGCTCGCGCGAGAAGCGCGCCGAGGTCAAGACGCGCCAGGCGCAGATCGCGACCGAGCGCGCCGCGCTCGCCGCGCGCGAGGAGCGCGTCTCGCGGCTCGACCTGGTGCGCCAGAACGACGAGGTGTATTACCTGAACGGCAAGATCGCCCAGCGGACGTTCTCCTGGAGCCGGCTCCTCAACCGCATCGCCGAGGTGCTGCCGGACGACATCCGCCTGCAGCGCCTGTCGCCGCGCGGCATCGCCGACGAGCGCGAGGACCGCCAGGTGCGGCGGGCCGGCAACCGGCGGACGCCGCCGGCGGACCGCGTCACCCTGACGATCGACGGCGAGGCGAAGACCGACGAGGCGATCCTGGAGCTGGTCGACAACCTCTTCGGCCATCCCGCCTTCGTCGAGCCCAACCTCACCCGCGAGTCGCGCGACAAGGGCGGCTACATCCGCTTCGACGTCACCGTCGGCTACCTGCCGAACGCCGTCGTCGCCGCCGGCGTGGTGACGCCGTCGCACCGCCGCAAGCTCGCTCCCGAGCTGCCCCCCGAGCCGATCCAGCCCGCCAATGCGGGCGCCGCCGGCGCTCGTCCGCCGGCGGCGCCGCGTCCGCCGGCCGGCGTGCCGCAGCCGGCCGACACCTTCGCGGCGCCGGTGGTGCGCACCGCGCCGCCGCCGGTCCGCATCCCGGCCGGCGGCTTCAACCGGGCGCCGCGGGCGGTGCCGCAGGCGCCCGATCCCCTGCGCGGCGTCGGCTCGCCGACCCGCCCGCGCACGCCGCCGCCGTACGAGGGAGGGAGGCGATGAGCAACGCCGACATCTGGCGCCAGCGGCTGTGGGTATGGTTGCCGGCGCTCGTCTTCTTCCTCTTGAACCTGGCGGCCTTCACCGTCTACAAGCTCGGCTACGCCGGCAACCTGCAGTCGCTCGCCGCAGAGCTCGACGGCCAGAAGCACGAGATCGCGACGCTCAAGATGCGGCAGGCCGAGGTCGACACCCTGCTCCGCCGCGCCGCGGACAACCGCCGCCGCGTCGTCGAGCTCTACGACGACCGCTTCTCCACCCGCAAGCGCCGGCTGACCGAGGTCACCGCCGAGGTCATCGACATGGCGCGGAAGACCGGCATGGCGCCCGACTCGCTCGCCTACCCCGAGCAGGAGCTGGAGGACTACGGCCTGATCAAGCGCTCGTTCGTCTTCTCGGTCTCCGGCACCTACGTCGAGCTGCGCAAGTTCATCCACCTGCTCGAGCAGTCGGACTCCTTCCTCACCCTCGAGGACGCCACCATGTCCGAGGACCCCAAGGGGGCGGAGCTGCATATCAGCCTGCGCCTGTCCACCCTCTTCTCGAAGGAGGGGACGCAGCCGTTCGCCCGGCCGGCGCCGGCGGGGACGCGCAGCGGAGGGACCTCTTGAACCGGCAGCGGCTGATGGTCGTCGTGCTGGGCGTCCTGGTGCTCATCGCCGCCTGGCGCTACCTGGCGCCGGGCGACGACGAGCCGATCGTCGCGGCGCCGGCCTCGGGAGCGAGCTCGCGCGCCGGCGACCCCGAGGACGGCGGCCGGCCGGCGCCGGCCGGCGGTGCCGCGCGGCGCTCCGGCGACGCGACGCCGGCGACCCGCGAGGTCCTCGACCTCGCCGCTGCGGCACCGCAGGGCGGCGGAACGAGCGAGACGGCCGGCCGCGACCCCTGGCGCTTCCGCGAGCCGCCGCCGCCGCTGCCGCCGCAGGTGCGGCCGCCGAGCGCCGCCGAGCTGGCGCGCCTGCGCGCCGCCGAGGAGGCCGCCGCGCGCCTGCGCGCCGAGGCGGCGGAGCGGGCGCGCCTCGAGGCGCTCATCCCCAAGCCGCCGCCCTTCACCCTCAAATATCTGGGCAGCTTCGGCCCGGTGGAGCGGCGGCTCGCCGTCTTCACCGACGGCAAGACCATTCGCAACGTAAAAGAAGGCGGGACGATCGACGGCCGGTTCACCGTCGACCACATCGGTTTCGAATCCGTGGACATTGGTTTCGTCGGTTTTCCCGACGTGCCTCCCCAGCGGCTGCCGGCGGGCCGCTAGCACCCTAGAAAGGTCGACGCATGCGCAACCTCTTCGTACGGCTCCTCGTGCCGTGTCTCCTGCTGGCGGCGGTCGCCGGCTGCTCGGCCTATCGCAGCTCGCGGCAGGCCGAGATCGCGACGCAGGAAGGGAAATGGGATGAGGCGGTGCTGCAGTATCTGAAGGCCCTGGAGACCGATCCCGACAACATCGGCTACAAGGCGGGCCTGCTGCGCGCCAAGATCAAGGCCTCCCAGGAGCACTTCGAGAAGGGCAAGCAGTATCAGGCCTCGGGCGTCATCGAGCGCGCCATGATCGAGTACGAGCAGGCGGTGCAGCTCGATCCCACCAACCAGTACGCCAAGGCCGAGCTCGACCACGCCCGCAACTCCTACGAGGCGGCGCTGCGCAACACCCAGGCCGAGACCATCGACGACATGAAGAAGAAGACGCGCAACGCCCGGCCGCAGCCGCCGGAGCTCAACCCGCGGTCGAACACGCCGATCTCGCTCGAGTTCCCCCAGCCGGTCTCCATCTTCGACATCTACCGCGCTCTCGGCAAGGCGTTCGGCATCAACATCCTCTTCGACCCCAACCTGAAGGACCAGGAGATCGCCGTCGACCTGAAGGACGTCAACGCCCAGGCGGCGCTCGAGTTCCTCATGCGGGCGGCGGGGCACTTCTACAAGGTGATGGACCCGCAGAGCATCATCATCGCCGCCGACAACCCGCAGAACCGGCGCATCTACGAGGACCTCGTCATCCAGACCTTCTTCCTCTCCAACGCCGAGGTGAAGGACATGACGACCATCCTGCGCAGCCTGATCGACGCGCGGAAGATCGCCACCAACGAGCAGCTGAACGCCATCATCTTGCGCGACACCGCCGACAAGGTGAAGGTCGCCCAGCGCATCATCGAGACCAACGACAAGTCGAAGGCCGAGGTGGTGGTCGACGTCGAGCTGCTGCAGATCAACACCGGCAAGATGCGCGACCTCGGCATCTCGCTCAGCAACTACCAGGTGGGGCAGAGCCTGGACCTCGGCTCGACGACCACCGGCACCGGCACCACGGCGACGACGACGGCGGCGCCGATCCACATCTCCGACCTGCGCTTTCTCAACCAGAGCAACTGGGCGCTCACCGTCCCCAGCTTCATCTACA
The DNA here is from genome assembly GCA_963755825.1 of uncultured Acidobacteriota bacterium. Taxonomy (GTDB): domain Bacteria; phylum Acidobacteriota; class Thermoanaerobaculia; order Multivoradales; family UBA5704; genus DATBQN01. The sequence continues at coordinate 2,710,361 of CAVWLA010000003.1, forward strand.
ACTTCATGAAGCAGTCGACCGAGGCGCAGCTCCTCGCCAAGCCGCAGCTCCGCATCACCGAGGGCGAGAAGGCGAACCTGGTGATCGGCGACCGCGTGCCGATCCCGCTCACCACCTTCAACACCTCGAACACCATCGGCGGCAGCATCGTGCCGATCACCTCCTTCCAGTACCAGGACGTCGGCATCAAGATCGAGATGGAGCCGCGCGTCCACCACAACCAGGAGGTGACGATCAAGCTCAAGGTCGAGGTGTCGCAGCTGAACGGCTCGGTGGCCGGCCAGGGCGGCCAGTCGCAGCCGATCATCGGCACCCGCACCATCGACTCGACGATCCGCCTGAAGGACGGCGAGACCAACTTCCTCGCCGGCCTCATCCGCACCGACGCCTCGAACACCGAGGACGGCATCCCCGGCCTCTCCGAGATCCCCATCATCGGCCGTCTGTTCTCCAACAAGAACACAAGTCACACGCGGACGGACGTCATCCTCACCATCACGCCGCACATCATCCGGCAGGCCGAGATCACCGAGGACGACCTGCTGCCGATCTGGGCGGGCACCGAGGCCAACGTCACCTTCCGCGGCGGCAGCCCGCGCGTCGAGTCCGAGGTCGAGGGGCCGTTCGAGGGCACCGAGGGGACGCCGGAGCAGATCCAGGACGCCATCCGGCGCCGCGTGCAGCGCCTGCCGCGCGGCCTCCGTCCAGGCGGCCCGACCGCCGGCGGTCAGGCCGACGGTCAGCCGCCGGCGGCGGCGGGGACTCCCGGCATCGATCTGGCGCCGGCGACGCCGCCCACCGACATCTTCCGGGCGCCGGCACAGCCGGCGCCGGCGCCGCCGCCCGGCACGCCGCAGCAGCCGATCATCCCGCAGGGCCAGGCCGGCCAGGCCGCGCTCGAGGGCGCGGCCGGTCCGGCGGAGGGCTCGGGTATCGAGTCGACGACCGCCAGCTCGTTCGCCGGTGCCGAGGCGCTCGCGGCCCCCACGGCTCCCCCGGTCTCCAAGGCCGGCAGCGGCGGCGGCGAGCGGATCGCTCAGGCGTTGACGCCGGCCGTGCAAGGCGGCGCCGCCGGTGACGCCGGCAGCTCCGAGGTCGCCCGCACCGCCGCCGCCGAGAGCTCCGCCGCGGCGGCCACCGTCGGCCACGCCACCGTCCGTGCCGCCGGCGCCGGCGTGCAGCTCTGGCTGGCGCCGCAGCGCCTGCAGGTGGCGCCGGGCGACCGCTTCGAGGTGGCGCTCCTCGCCTCCTCGACCGACCCGGTCTCCCACTTGCCGCTCGCCCTCGCCTTCGATCCCAAGGTGCTGGCGGTGGAGAAGGTCGAGGCCGGCGACTTCCTGGGCGCCAAGGGCGTCGCGCAGGTGCTCTCCGACGCCTCGCACAGCGGCGACCTGGTGATCGGCGCCAGCCGGCTCGGCAAGGTGCCGGGCGTGGTGGGCAATGGCACCGTCGCCCGCATCACCTTCCGCGCCCTCGCCGCGGGCTCGTCGCGCCTCGACTTCCACGACAGCGGCGCGCTCGACGCCAACCTGCATCCGGTCGCCTCCAAGGCGCGGCCGGCGCTCGTCGAGGTGAGCGCCGGCGCCGCCGCCCGTCCGGGGACGCCGGCGCCGGCCGTGCCGGTGCCTCCCGCGGCGCGGGAAGGTTCGGGAGCGGCGCGAGGTTGATCTCCTCGTGATCTCCTCGCACCGCGACCGCACCGCGGCGCCGCGCCAGGGCGACGCGGGCTACACGCTGGCGGAGCTCGTCATGGTGGCCGCGGTGATGGTCATCCTCGCCGGCGTCGCGCTGCCGGTCGCCAAGTTCACCGCCCTGCGCAGCAAGGAGAACGAGCTGCGCGGCGACCTGCGCGAGATGCGGCTGGCGATCGACGAGTACAAGCGGTATTCGGACAGCGGTCTGATCCAGGTCGATCTCGGCACCGACGGCTATCCGCCGAAGCTCGACGTGCTCGTCGAAGGGGTGCAGCTCATCGGCCAGATCGACAAGAAGGCGAAGTTCCTCCGCCGCATCCCCATCGATCCGATCACCGGCAAGGCGGAGTGGGGGATGCGCAGCTACCAGGACGCCTGGGACGCCACCTCCTGGGGTGGCGAGGACGTCTACGACGTCTACTCGCTGGCGCCCGGCGCCGGCATGAACGGGACGGCCTACACCAAGTGGTGATGCAGGGAGAGCGATCCATGAGCGAGAGCGCGAACACCGGCGGCCAGCGCGGCTTCACGCTGCTCGAGCTGATCATCGTCATCGCCATCATCGGCATCCTGGCGGCGATCGCCATGCCGGCGATGAAGGACATGCCCACCCGCGCCAACGAGGCGGTCTTGAAGACCAACCTCCACACCCTGCGCGACGTCATCGACCAGTACTACGGCGACAAGGGGCACTATCCCGAGACGCTGCAGGCGCTGGTCGAGGCTGGTTACCTGCGGGCCCTGCCGACCGACCCGATCACCAAGAAGAACGACACCTGGGTGCCGGTCTTCGAGGATCCCGACAAGGAGCAGCCGAGCGACAGCGGCGGCGACAAGGGCAGCGGGAGCTCGGGGAGCGGCAGCAGCACCGGCGGCGGCAGCTCCGCCGATCCGCCGGCCCCCGGCGTCGTCGACGTCCACTCCGGCTCCGACGGCACGTCGCTCAACGGCACGCCCTACAAGGACTGGTGATGGGAGAGGTCTCCGGCCGCCGGCGAGAGGCGGGCTACAACCTCGTCATCCTCGTCATGGCGATCGCCATCTTGAACATCATGGTGGCCGCCATGCTGCCGCTGTGGAGCACCCAGATCCGCCGCGAGAAGGAGGAGGAGCTGATCTTCCGCGGCCTGCAGTATGCCGAGGCGATCCGCATCTTCCAGATCCGCTTCCAGCGCCTGCCGACGACCCTCAAAGAGCTCCGCGACGTCACCCCGCGCTCCATCCGCCAGCTGTGGAAGGATCCGATGACCGAGGACGGCGAGTTCGCGCCGATCTACCAGGGCCAGGGCACGCCGCTGCAGCCGCCGACGAACCCGAACAACCCGCAGGTGCCCAACGAGGGCGGCGGCGGCGGGCAGCCCAACGGCGAGCAGCCCCCGACGGTCGCCGCGGGACCGATCGTCGGCGTCCACAGCCGCAGCACTCGGGAGTCGATCGAGACCTGGAACGGCCAGCAGGAATACGACCAGTGGATGTTCACCTACAATCTGCTGAACGTGAAGGCCGGCGCGCCCGGCGGCCGGCCGCCCCTGAGCGCGCGCTGGATCGGCCGCCCCTTCCCCGGCATGACGCAGCTGCCGGGCTTCCAGCCCGTCGCCGGCGGCCCGCAGCCGCCTGTCCAGACGCCGCAGGCGCCTCTCAAGTGAAGGTGCGGGTGCGGCGGCTCGCCGCCGCGCGCGATCTCCCGCTCCCCACCCCCGGCTCGGCCGGCAGCGCCGGCCTCGACCTCCGCGCCGCGCTCCCCGCCGACCGCCCCGAGATCACTCTGGCGCCCGGCGAGCGCCGCCTCGTCCCCACCGGCCTGGTGGTCGAGATCCCCGCCGGCTGGGAGGGGCAGGTGCGGCCGCGCAGCGGCCTCGCTCTGCGCCACGGCGTCACCGTCGCCAACGCCCCCGGCACCATCGACAGCGACTATCGCGGCGAGGTCGCGGTGATCCTGGTCAACCTGGGCGCCGAGCCGTTCCGCCTCTGCCGCGGCGATCGCATCGCCCAGCTCCTCCTCGCCCGCGCCGAGCCGATCGAGTGGGAGGAGGCGGAGGATCTCGCGGACAGCGGCCGCGGCACCGGCGGCTTCGGCTCGACCGGCCTCGCCTGAGGCCGGCATCTCTTCAGGCAGGGGAGCACTCGCTGCGGCTTCCACTGGTCGCAGCCCGAGAGGAGCTTCAGAGCGGCAGATTTTCGTGCTCGGTCGGGTGACGCCTACCTCGTGACCAGTCGTCGAAGGTCAGTCGTACTTTCACCTCTGGCTTGGTCACTCCCTTCGCCAGGCTCTGGCGGCTGACCACCGCGATGAACGCCGAGCGCTGTTCCGTGAGAACCGCGGAGATGCGTTGAAGCGCTTCGACGAAGAGGCTGGCTTTCTCTTTCGCGGTGAGATTCTTCCCCCGGATGATGAAGAGACGCGCGCCGTTCTCCATAACGGATTGGATCGCCACCGGATCGGAGCGGATGTTTCGGTCGTGAGAGATCGCGACGAGGTGCCGCTTCGCCGAGAACGCGATCCATTCTTCGTCGGGGACCACCCGCTCGGCGTAGTGGTCGCCATAGCGAACCACCGAGAGGCCGTTGTCGCGCAGAATCCGGGGGAACGTCTTTCCCGGGTCCCGGTCGGTAAAGTAGATCGTCTCAAGCGGCGTCGGGGATCTCGTACCGCAGAGCCTCTTCGATCTCGTAAACCTCGAGGTCGTAATCTTCCGCCAGATCGGCGATCGATTCACCGGCGAGGAAGCGCTCGGCGAGCACCGAGGTCTTGATTGCCGTGCGCTTGACGATGGGGCGCCCGAACGCGATCTTGGGATCGATCGCCAAGATCTTTGGCGAGCTCAAATGCTCGGGACGAGTCATCGGGAAGACTCTGATGGGGCCGCCGCTCCGGCTCCAATCGATCCTCTCCAAATACGCCCCGAGGATCTCTGGCATTGCCAGCTGCCCGCCTTGGCCGAGGTTGGTGAGCTCGTCGAGCCGTTCCAGGAAGACATTTTCCCGCGTTGCGCGGAGATCCGGACTGAGGAGCACGCGGTCGATGCGGAGCTCCTCTTGAGCATATTGGAGCGCAATGCGGACCTGCTTCATCTTGACGCGGAATTGCCGCCGCAACGCGAGGAGGACATGGGCCTCGATGAGATTGGAGAACGAGAGCCTGGAATCCTGCTCATCGGGACGATGGATGAGGCCCGCCCAATACTTTTCCCCTCCAGTGACGGGGTAGTTTCGGCCGGCGACCCAGGACTTCAGAGTCGCTTCCGACATGCGGAGGTAGCGTGCCGCCTCGGGCACCGTATACCTCGGTATCTCATTACGGTCGAGCACAACGACGGAGGCGCTCACGCTGTTCATTGTACGCCCGCTCATCGACGGCGGTTGCGGCGGCGCGCCGGCCACCCGCCGGCCGCACCCTGGCTGTATAGTCTCGCCGCGCCAGCCCGCTCCATCCGGGAGGAGGATGCCCGCCTTGCGTCCGATCGCCGTCCGCACGCCGCGCCGACTCGCCGCAGCGCGCGGCGTTCTCGCCGCCCTCCTCCTCGTCTCCTGCCGCGCCGGCTCGCCGCCGGCGGCCAGCACCGCGACGTCGAGCCTTTCACCGAGCACGTCCGCCGCGGCCGCGGCGAGCGCCGGGGAGAGCGCGGCGCCGCCGGCCGCTCCGGCCGCGACACCGGCTCCTGCACGGCGCCGCGTCATCCTCCTTTCGCTCGATGGCGCCGCGGTGGACACGCTCTCGGCGCTCGACCGCGAGGGGGCGCTCGGCGCCGGCGGCTTCTCGCGCTTTCTCGGCGACGGCGAGGCGGCGCGGCTGGTGCCGGTCAACCCGACGCTCACCGCCCCCAATCACATCAGCCTGGCGACCGGCCGCGTTGCCGGCGACACCGGCATCGTCGCCAACAGCTTCCATCCCGCCGCCGCTCCCTGGCCGCGGGCCGTCTCCGGCTTCGACGCACCGATCGCCGCCGAGACGCTGTGGGAGGCGGCGCGGCGCCAGGGCCGCCGGGTCGGCATCGTCACCTGGCCCGGCGCCGACGGCAGCGAGGAGCGGCGGCGCGGCGACTGGGGTCTCGTCTACGTCACCCGAGCGTCGCGGGCGGCCGAGCTCCTGAGCCTGACGCGCGCCGACTTCCACCCCGTCGCCGGCGGCCGCGAGCGCGGCGAGGAGCCGTCGCTGGTGGCGCGCGCCGGCGGCTACGAGCTGGTCGTCCGCGCCGCCCGCGGCTCCACCGCGACGGACGACTACCGGCGCCTCGCCGTGCGCCAGAACGGCGGCGAGCGGGCGCTGCGGCCGGGCGAGTGGGTGGAGATCGACGCCGATCCGCGGCGGCCGTCGTCGGCGGGGAGCGCGGTGCGCTGGGCGAAGCTCCTCGAGCTCGACCCGCGGCTCGCCGCGGTGCGCCTCTACCTCGGCGGCGTCTATCCGCTCCGCGCCTATCCGGGCTCGTTCGCCGACGCTCTCGCCGCGCGCGACCTCGCCTGGTCCGGGCCGCCGGACGACCGCCGCCTGGGCGATCGCTGGCACGGCCGGCCGGGGATCGACACCGACACCTGGGCGGAGCAGGCGGAGCGCTTCGCCGCCTTCTTCGGCGGCGCCCTGCGGGTCGCCGCGGCGCGCCCGGACTGGGACCTCCTGATGGGCTACCTGCCGTCGATCGACGAGGCCGGCCACCAGCTGCTGCTCGTCGATCCTCGCCAGCCCGGCTACTCGGCGGAGCGCGTCGCCGCCTGCGAGCTGGGGCGCCGGCGCGTCTGGCAGGCGGTCGACCGGGAGCTCGCCCAGCTCCTGGCCGGGATCGACCTGTCGTCGACCGTCGTCGCCCTGGTGAGCGATCACGGCATGGCGCCGATCCACGCCGGCATCGATCCCAACGCCCTCCTCGCCGAGCGCGGCCTGCTCGTCTTCACCGCCGCCGGCGAGCCGGACCCGGCGCAGAGCGCGGCCTTCGCGGTGAGCGACGGCGGCGTCTCGCACGTCTACCTGGCGCCGGGACCTCCGGCAGGGTCGGGAGCGGGGGAGCGGTCGCACGACGTGCTGATCGGCGAGCTGCGCGACCTCTTCGCCGGTTGGAAGGTGGGCGCCGAGCCGGCGATCGAGCGCGTCGTCGCGCGCGGCGATGCGGCCGAGGTCGGCTTGGAGAGCGCCAACTCTGGCGACCTCATCCTCTTCGCCGCCGAGGGCTACTGCTTCCGCGACCTCGGCGGCCGGCGGGCCGGCGGCCACGCGCCGACCTCCGGCATGCCGCCCACCTACGGCATGCACGGCTACCTCAACAGCCACCCGGACATGCACGGCATCTACCTCGCCGTCGGCGCCGGCATCGAGAAGCGGCGCCTCGATCCGCTCTCGGCGACCGACATCGCCGGCCGCGTCGCCGCCTGGCTGGGGATCGATGCGCCGCTGCCGGCGCCGCCCTCGCCGCGGGCCCAGGCTCCCGCCCCAGCGGGCCGGTAGCCTGACGGCCGCCCTCTAGACTCCGGGCGCTCCCGGCGCCGCCGGAGCCTTGCTGGCGATGGCGATGAAGAGGTCTTCGAGGATCTCCTTGAGCTCGACCGTGTAGGAGGCGAGGTCGCGGAGGGACTGCTCGATCTGCTCGGGGTTGGGGCGGGTGAGGGCGCCGCCCGGCTTCGGGCGGACCTTGTAGGTCAGGCGGTCGTCGAGCACCTGGAGCTTCTGGTAGGCGTCGCGCAGTCGCTGGGGGTCCATCGGCTCAGGCTCTCATTTCCGTCCGGCGGCCGCCGAACCGAGCTTCGTCGTGTAGTCGGTCAGCCGGCCGATCTCGAGCTGGCTCAGGCGGTGAGCGAAGCCCGGCATCGGCCCGTAGCCGGCGGCGATACGGCGGTAGATGAGGAAGCGCGCATCGCGGCCGACCAGCTTCGAGTGGGTGAGATCGAGGCCGGGGTAGAGGTTGACGTTGCGCGGGTCGCCCTTGCCGTCGGCGCCGTGGCAGCGGGCGCAGAACTCCGGGTAGAGCTGCTCGGCGGTGCGGTCGGAGGGCGCGCCGCCGCAGGCGGTCGTCGAGAGCGCGGCGGCGAGGCCCAGGGCGGCCACGGCGAGCGGCAGCAGCGGAAGCAGCCGCAGCGAGAACCCGCGCCGCCTCATGGCGTCGCGGCGCTCGGCGGCTGCGACTCGTGGCGCAGCAGGCGCAGATAGGCGTAGAGGGTGCGGATCTGCTCGTGGCTGAGGTCGGGGAAGGCCGGCATCTCGCCGAACACCCCGTCGTGGACCACCGCCTCGAACGAGGTCGCGTCGCCGCCGCCGGTCTTCCAGTGGTCGTCGGTGAGGTCGGCCCACGGGTTCCCCATGTACTGCAGCGTGTTGCCGGCGGCGTCGAGGCCGTGGCACTCGGCGCAGTGCTTGCGCCAGAGGACCTCGCCCTCGGCGCGGTGCGGGAAGAGGTTGCCGCAGCCGCTGCAGCAGATGGCGGCGCCCAGGGCGAGCGCCAGGAGGGCGGTCCAGGCCACGGCGAACATCCTCGGCGTCACGGGTCTCCTCGCTGCAGATCGCATCCGCTGAAGGCGGCTCATCGTAGCAAGGAAGCCGAAGGCCGGGAATCGTCGGACCGACGTGCCGCCGCGTCAGCTCTCGCGCCGGTGGACCGCCGTCGCCGTCGCCTGATCGCGCGGGCGGACGACGATCTCGTCGATGTTGACGTGCGACGGCCGCGTCGCCGCCCAGACGACGCAGTCGGCGACGTCGTCGGCGGTGAGCGGCGTCATGCCGCGGTAGACCTTCGCCGCCTTCTCGGCGTCGCCGCCGAAGCGGACGAGCGAGAACTCGGTCTCGGCGAGGCCGGGCGCCACCTCGGTCACCCGCACCGGCTGGCCGAGGAGCTCGATGCGGAGGGTGCGGGTGAGGGCGCGGAGGGCATGCTTCGAGGCGGTGTAGCCGCCGCCGCCGGGGTAGGTCTCGAAGCCGGCGACGGAGCCGAGGTTGACGATGTGGCCGTCGCCCGAGGCGAGGAGGAGCGGCAGCAGGGCGCGGGTCATCCGCATGACGCCGAGGACGTTGGTCTCGTACATCGTCTCCCAGTGGTCGTCGCGCGCCTCGGCGATCGACTCGACGCCGTGGGCGCCGCCAGCGTTGTTGACCAGCAGGTGGAGCGCCGGCGACTCGGCGCGCACGCCATCGGCGAAGGCGGCGACGCTCGCCGCGTCGGTGACGTCGAGCGGCAGGGCGGCGCCGCCGATCTCCGCGGCGAGCGCGGTCAGCCGCGGCAGCCGCCGCGCGCCGACGATCACCCGGAAGCCGGCGGCGGCGAGGCGGCGGGCGATGGCGGCGCCGAAGCCGGAGGAGGCGCCGGTGACGACGGCGGTGCGGGTCGTTGCGGTCATGGCGGAGGCCCTTCCCTTCTCAGAACTCCGCCGACGGGCAGAGCAGGTTGACGACGCAGCGCTCGCATTCGGGGCGGCGCGCCTTGCAGACGGCGCGGCCGTGGTGGGTGAGGAGGTTGCCGGCGTCGATCCAGCGCTCCCGCGGCAGCAGGGCGACGAGATCGCGCTCGATCTTCTCCGGCTCGCTCTCCTGGGTGAAGAAGAGGCGGTTGGCGAGGCGGAGGACGTGGGTGTCGACGACGAAGCCGCACGCCTTGCCGAAGGCGTTGCCGAGGACGACGTTCGCCGTCTTCCGCCCGACGCCGGGGAGCCGCACCAGCTCCTCCATCGTCTCCGGCACCTCGCCGCCGTGATCCGCGACGAGGGCCTGGCCGAGCGCTTTGACCGCCCGCGCCTTGTTGTGGAAGAAGCCGGTCGCGTGGACCAGCTCCTCGAGCAGCGGCAGCGGCGCCGACGCCAGGTCGCGGGCGGCGGGGAGGCGGGCGAAGAGCTCGGGCGTCACCAGGTTGACGCGCTGGTCGGTGCACTGCGCCGCGAGCATGGTGGCGACGAGGAGCTGCAAGGGATTCGCGAAGTCGAGCGCGATGCGGTGGTCGGGGTACGCCGGCTCGAGGCCGTCGATGATCGCCGCGGCGCGCGCCGCGCGCGCCCGCTTCGACTCGCGCCGCGCCTCCCCCGGCGTGATCCCCTGCCGCATCGCGGCCGCGCCCTTCGGGGCCTTCACGGCCTTTGCCGGCGTGGCGGCCTTCGGCCTGCCGGCGCGCGGGCTCGCCTTCGGTGGGGAGGCCATCAGGCGCTGGTGAAAGCCCGCACGACCCAGTTGACGACGGCGATCACCAGGCCGCCGAGGATGGCGGGCAGGCAGCCGTCGATCTTCAGATGGGAGAGGAAGAAGGTCGACAGGTAGAGCATGAGGCCGTTGATCACCAGGTAGAAGAGGCCGAGGGTGACGATGATCAGCGGCAGCGAGAAGAAGCTCACGATCGGCTTGACGAGGAGGTTGACGAGGCCGAAGACGAGGCCGGCGAGGAGCAGGTAGGTGAGATCGCCGGTGTAGTGGATGCCGGGGACGACGCGGCTCGCGAGGTAGATCGCGGCGCCGTTCAAGACGACCTGCACGATGGCGTGGATCATGGGGCCTCCGGGGTCGGTGTCGGGGTCGCTGATGGCCGAGCGCGGCGGCGATCTTACGCCGGCCCGGCCGCCTTGGCGGCGGTGTCCGCGGCGCCGGCGGTGCCCGGGTCGGCGTCGAGCAGCCGCGCCTTCTCGAGCACCCGCCGCTCGTTGTCGAAGCTGATGCGGGCGATGCCCTCGTCCCAGCCGAACCAGGAGGCGCCGGAGACCTCCTCGGGATCGAAGTCGGCGGCGTCGCCGCTGACGTAGCGCAGCAGGTAGTAGTCGACCCGCTTGTGGATGCGCCGCGCCGCCCCCTTCTCGACGTACCAGTACTCGACCCCCGGCAGGGTGCCGACGATCCGGCCGGTCACCCCGGTCTCCTCGCGCACCTCGCGCAGCGCCGCCTGGAGCGCCGTCTCGCCGGGCTCGAGGTGCCCCTTGGGGAGCTGCCAGCGGCGGCCGTTCTGGGTGGAGATGAGGAGGATCTCGGCGCCGCGGACGACGAGGCCGCCGGCGGAGTGGTGGTGCTCGGTCTTGAGGAACGGCTTGGCTTCGGCCTGGCTCAGTTGACGGTCTCCTCGCCGCTCGCGGTCGTCCAGGGGAGCGCCGCCGGGTCGACACCCACCGACTGCAGGGCTGCCGCCCACACCTCGTCGGGGTCGGCGGCGAAGACGAGGTCGTTCGAGACCGGCGCCGTCAGCCAATCGTTGCGCAGGATCTCGCGTACCAGCTGGCCGGCGCCCCAGCCGGCGTAGCCCAGGAAGAACCGGAAGTGCTGCGGCGGGTCGGCCGCCAGGCCGGAGAGCTCGCCGACGTGCTGGGTGAGCGAGATGCCGGGGAGGACCTCGTTGACGTTCTCCTCGCTCCCCGGCGAGGGCGGCGTCCGCGGCGTGTAGAGCACGGTGCCGACCTCCGGCTGCACCGGCCCGCCGGAGTAGGCGACGGTGCGCTCCGGCCCCCGCCAGGCGACCTCCATCCCCTGCAGGATCTCGCTGACGCGGATGCTCGTCGGGCGGTTGAGGATGAAGCCCAGGCTCCCCTCCTCCTCGTGATGGATGAGGAGGACGACGCTGCGCTGGAAGAAGGGGTCCTGGACCTGCGGCATGGCGAGGAGCAGCAGGGGGGAGGCGAGATCGCCGGACGACGCCATGGCATCATCATCTTAACCCCTCCCGCCGCCGGGCTGGAGGTCCCGGTCGTGGTTCAGGTGCCGGCTCGGCTTGGTCTCCTGCAGCCGGCCCTCCGGCCTGGTATCGTTCGGTTGGGGCCCGACGGCGGCTCCATGGCGGCGCCAAGGCCGCCCCGCCGGCGGTCGGGCACGGCCTCACACGCGCCGGGCGCCCAGCCCCTCCTCGAGGAGACTTCCATGACCGACACGTTCCATAGCCACGCGACCCTTGAGCTCGCCGGGCGCGAGGTCAAGATCGCCCGCCTCGCCGCCCTCGAGACGGCCGCGGCCGGTGAGGGCCGTTCCATCGCGCGGCTCCCCTATGCTCTCCGCATCCTGCTCGAGAACCTGCTGCGGCGCGAGGACGGCATCGTCGTCACCGCGGCCGAGATCGAGGCGCTCGCCGCCTGGGACCCGGCGGCGCCGCCGTCGCGCGAGATCGCCTTCATGCCCGCCCGCGTGCTGCTGCAGGACTTCACCGGCGTCCCCGCCGTCGTCGACCTGGCGGCGATGCGCGACGCCATCTCGGCGATGGGCGGCGATCCGACGCGGATCAACCCGCTGCAGCCCGTCGAGCTGGTCATCGACCACTCGGTGCAGGTCGACGAGTACGGCCGCGACGCCGCCTTCCTGGTCAACGTCGAGCTCGAGTTCGAGCGCAACGGCGAGCGCTACGCCTTCCTGCGCTGGGGGCAGACCGCCTTCCGCAACTTCCGCGTCGTGCCGCCCGGCACCGGCATCTGCCACCAGGTGAACCTCGAGTACCTGGCGCGGGTGGTGATCGGAGGAGACCGTCGACGGCGCCGCCTGGGCCTATCCCGACACCCTCGTCGGCACCGACTCGCACACCACGATGGTCAACGGCCTCGGCGTCCTCGGCTGGGGCGTCGGCGGCATCGAGGCCGAGGCCGCCATGCTCGGCCAGCCGGTCTCCATGCTCATCCCGCAGGTCGTCGGCTTCCGGCTGACCGGCGCCCTGCCCGAGGGGGCGACGGCGACCGACCTCGTCCTCACGCGTCACCGAGATGCTGCGCAAGAAGGGCGTCGTCGGCAAGTTCGTCGAGTTCTACGGGCCCGGCCTCGCCAGCCTGCCGCTCGCCGACCGCGCCACCATCGCCAACATGGCGCCCGAGTACGGCGCCACCTGCGGCATCTTCCCGGTCGACCGCGTGGCGATCGACTACCTCCGCTTCACCGGCCGGCCGGCGGAGCGCGTGGCGCTCGTCGAGGCCTACATGAAGGAGCAGGGCCTCTTCCACGACGAAGCGAGCCCGGAGCCGGTCTACACCGACACCCTGGAGCTCGACCTCCACGGCGTCGAGCCGTCGCTCGCCGGCCCGCGCCGGCCGCAGGACCGCGTCCGCCTGTCGGAGGTCAAATCCTCTTTCGCTCGCGAGCTGGGGACGATGCTCGCCGCCGGCAAGGGGCGGCCGCGGATGGCGCGCACCTGGGGCCAGGCGGGCGGCTCGGAGGCCGCCGTCGCCGCGGTCTCGGCGGAGCTCACCGCCAACGGCGTCGCCACCGAGCTGCATGGCGAGAGCTTCTCGATCGACCACGGCGCCGTCGTCATCGCCGCCATCACCAGCTGCACCAACACCTCGAACCCGTCGGTGATGGTGGCGGCGGGCCTGCTGGCGAAGAAGGCGGTCGAGCGCGGCCTGGCGACCAGGCCGTGGGTGAAGACCAGCCTGGCGCCGGGCTCGAAGGTGGTCACCGACTACTTGAACGAGGCGGGCCTGACGCCCTACCTCGACCGCCTCGGCTTCAACCTCGTCGGCTACGGCTGCACCACCTGCATCGGCAACAGCGGGCCGCTGCCGGCGGAGATCTCCGCGGCGATCGCCGAGGGCGACCTGGTCGCCGCCGCGGTGCTCTCCGGCAACCGCAACTTCGAGGGGCGCATCAACTCCGACGTGCGCGCCAACTATCTCGCCTCGCCGCCGCTCGTCGTCGCCTACGCGCTCGCCGGCAGCATGGACATCGACCTGACCAGCGAGCCGCTGGGCACGGGCGCCGACGGCCGGCCGGTCTATCTGCGCGACGTCTGGCCGTCGCGCGCACGAGATCGAGGAGACCATCGGCCGGGCGCTCCACCGCGAGCATGTTCGTCCGCCAGTACGCCGACGTCTTCACCGGCGACGAGCGCTGGAACGGCATGCGGCGTGCCGGCGGGCGACACCTACGCCTGGGACGAGGCCTCGACCTACGTCAAGCAGCCGCCCTACTTCGCCGGCATGCCGGCCGAGCCGGCGCCGGCGACCGACATCCGCGGCGCCCGCGTCCTCGCGCGTCTTCGGCGACAGCATCACCACCGACCACATCTCCCCCGCCGGCTCGATCAAGGCGGCGTCGCCGGCCGGCAAGTACCTCCTCGAGCACGGCGTCGCGGCGCACGACTTCAACTCCTACGGCTCGCGGCGCGGCAACCACGAGGTGATGATGCGCGGCACCTTCGCCAACATCCGCATCAGGAACCGCATGGTGCCGGAGATCGAGGGCGGCTACACCCTCCACCTGCCGAGCGGCGAGCCGCTCGCCATCTACGACGCGGCGATGCGCTACGAAGCCGAGGGGGTTCCGCCGATCGTCCTCGCCGGCAAGGAGTACGGCACCGGCTCGTCGCGCGACTGGGCGGCCAAGGGCCCGCGCCTCCTCGGCGTCCGCGCCGTCATCGCCGAGAGCTTCGAGCGCATCCACCGCAGCAACCTCGTCGGCATGGGCGTCGCTGCCGCTCGAGTTCATCGGCGGCGCCAGCGTCGAGAGCCTCGGCCTCACCGGCCGCGAGGTCTACGACGTCGACGGCCTCGCGGCGGCGGTCGAGAGCGGCTTCGCGGACGGCCGCGAGGTGACCGTCCGGGCGCGGGCGGAGGACGGCGGCGGCAAGGAATTCACCGTCCGCGTGCGCCTCGACACGCCGCAGGAGGTCCTCTACTACCGCCACGGCGGCATCCTCCACTACGTGCTGCGCGGTCTGCTGAAGGCGGGGAAGTAGGGCCGGGCGGCCGGAGTCCGCGCCGGCGGCGACCCGGCCGTCAGGCGATCGCCGGCGTCCGCGCCGCCGGCGACATCGCCTCGTACGCCTCGCGCACCGCCTCGCTGCCGTAGAGGCGCTCCAGGCGGCGGACGGTGAAGTGGCCGCGCGCCATGCCCTGGAAGTGATCGGTGAACATGACGTTGATCGTCGCGCCGCCGAGCGCGCCGACCACCGGCACCGCCTGCGCCGCGACCTTCTCGGAGACCGTCACCCCGAAGCGCGCCGCGAGGCGCCCCACCAGCTCGACGAAGGCCGGCGCCGCGCGCCGCGCGACGCTGCGTTCGGTGAGCACCTCGGCGACCTCCGAGATCGTCTTCGAGAACACCGCGCGGACGGCGAAATAGCCGGTCTCGGCGGCGTCGTCGCCGGGCGAGGCGCCGCCGAGGGCGAGCACCTGGAGGCAGGAGAGGCGGACCTCCGGCGAGGCGAGGTCCTCGCCTTCGCTGCGCGCGATGTCGGCGATCGAGCGCAGCATGGCGGTGGTCGAGATCGGCAGCTCGACCGCCAGCCCGACGAGGCCGAACATGCCGCCGACGCCGCCGGTGACCGCGGTCACCACCTTGTGCGTGCGGTCGGCCGAGCGGCGCGCCGCCCGCGGCCGCGTGCCGAGCGTCATGAGAGCGAAGTCGAGCGCCCGCTCGATCGATCTCCGGGTCACCGCCTGGATGCTGTCGTGGACGCTCTGCGGCAGGCGCGCGAGCGCCGCCTCGATCGGCCGGCCGAGCGCGCTGACGGCGCGCGCCGCGAAGCTGGGGTTCTCGAGCAGGTCGTGCGCCCGCCGGAGGTCGCTCATGTCGGCTGCAGTGATCATCGTTCTCCTTCGGGCGTCGTTGCGATGCCAGGGTCATTCTACCTGCCGCTGTCTCGCCGGTCGTCCCGCGCTTGTCCCGGCCGCTGGGCTCGCGGCACAAGAGTTGGAGAGTGCACTAAATACTTGGTGCTCTCCGAAGGAGGATCGAATGAAGAAGATGACCGGAGTGCTCGTCCTCGCCCTGCTGGGAGCCGTGCTCTCCGATGCCGGCGCCTTCGCGGCGCCGCTCGCATCGCCCACCCCGACCTTGCCGCCAGCCGTCTCTGCCGCGGAGGCCCCGGCGGTGCCGGCCTTCCTGCTGCCTCAGCCCGCCCAGCCGATGATCACCAACTGTGCGACCGGCACGCCCTTCTGCAGCGTCTGCGCACCGCTCCTCTGCCGCGAGCGCTGCGGCATCCACGGCACCGTCACCGCCTGCTCGGACACCGCGCACACCTACTCCTGCTCCTGCTGAGCGCCACACCCTGGAGGTCGCGGTATGATCCGCGGCCTCCAACCCGCGCTCGGCGCGGCCGATCGCCCCGCCGATGCCCGACCGCCGCCGCCGCTCCGCCTCCCCGCCGGGCGTCACCTTCGAGACGGTCCGCCGGCTGTTCCTGGCGTTGCCAGGCGTCGAGGAAGGTCTCTCCTACGGAACTCCGGGATTTCGCGTCCGCAAGCGGTTCCTCTCCCGTTTGTGGGAGGACGGCGAGACGCTGGTGGTGAAGGTTGGATTCGACGAGCGCGATCTGCTGATGGCGGCCGATCCCGAGGTCTTCTACCTCACGGATCACTATCGAGGGTATCCGGCCGTCCTCGTACGCCTCGGGCTCGTCCGGGAGGAGGCGCTGCGCGAGGTTCTCGAGCAAGCTTGGCGGCAGGCGGCGCCGAAGAGCCTGTTGGCCAAGCTCGACGCCTCCCGCTGACGGCGCGGCGGGGGAGGCTTCGGCGGGGGGAGGGAGGCGTGGGATCCCGCGTTTGCGATCCCGCTCGGATCGAGCGGCCGGGGATCGGCTTCAGGCCGGGTGAATCGCTCTCAGGCTGTGTGAATCGGTTTCAGGTGGTGTTTGCCGCGTTCACGCGGGGTGAGCCGGTTTCAGGCGAGGTGAATCCGGCTCAGGCGGCGAGCGCCGGGTTCAGACGCTGTGGATCGATCTCAGGCGGGGTGCATCGCGCTCAGGCCGTGTGCGGCCGATTCCGGACGGAGAATGCGTCGCCGCCGGCAGGTTCGGCTGGGCGAGGGCGGTCGGCTCGCTGAGCGCCGGTTTCGTCTCGGTGGGGTCTTCTAGGCGGTGCCTGTTTCTTCCGCCGCACGAGTCAATTCCTTCGCTTTCGATGGCCGATTCAGCCGCGGCGCCCGTGCCCGCGGCTTGAGGCCGAACCCGATCAGCTTTTCGCTCTCCAGGCCGAAGGTCCCCTGGACGGTCGCCGCCAGGCGGTTGCGGACGCCGCGGCCGGCGACGACGAGCTCGGCCCGGCGCTGGTTGACCTCGCGCAGGCGCGCCTTGCAGATCTCCTGCTCCGCCTCGAGCTGCTGGCCCTGGCGGACGACCTCGGCGAGCGCCTCGTGGTCCGCCTCGGCATGCGGGATGTCCCCGAGGTAGGGCTCGAGGTTGTCGACCAGCAGCCGCCACTCGGGCAGCTTGGAGCCGAGGATCTGAGGCATCGCGTCGCTCCTTCTCTCGCAGAGAGTTGCGGCCGCAGGCGGGCTCGCGCTCCCCCTGCAGGCTCGTCGAGGGAGGGCTTTCCCTCGCCGGGTGCCGGTCCCGCCGCGCGGCGCTCCGAGGGCCGCCGCGTCGAGCCGGGCCCGTAAGCCGTTTTCTGAGCCATTGGATTGAACGGCTCTCCTGGAGACGGCGAAGAGCTCCGCGGCTCCGGCGCCGGCTATCGTGCAGGAACAGCCTCTGCGTGTCAACTCTGGTTGACGCAGGGCGCAGGCGAGCTCTGCCCGATCGATGGGCTATCCCGGACCGGCAGCGCCCGGCGCGGAGCGAGCGATGCCCTCATGCAAAAGCCTCACTCGGCTTGACTTCCTCTCGCCGCCGGCGAGAATCGACGGCACATCGCCGACCATGAACGAGGAGGAGTGTGATGCGACGCTCTCATGCGCTGTGTGCCGTGCTGCTGTCGTTCTCTGCCGTCGCCGCCACGGCGGCGATGCCCAAGGGGGACCGCGCGACCGCCGAGGGCCTGCTCAAGACGACGCTCTACTTCCGGATCGACGCGCCCTGCGGCCTCGGGCGCCATCCTTTCGGCACCTACAAGTTCCCCATCGTCGACGTGTCGCCGACCGAGGTGACAACGAAAAAGGAGAGCGGCATCTCCGGCGGCCCCTTCCACGCCCACGGCATCTACTGGGGAGTCGGCCCCAACGACGCGGCGACCTTCGACTCGCTGAAGTTCTACGACGACGAGAGCGCCATCGAGATCGAGATGAAGGGCGTCGGCAAGTCGGACGGCAACGACACGGTGATCCGCTTCGTCAACGTCAATACCCTGGACGACTTCAAGAAGGCGATGGCCCTCGCCTTCGCGCCGGTGCCGCTGCAGGACGAGCACGCCGACTGGTCGGCCGACGTCAAGAAGGCGGTCGCCGACAGGAAGCTCATGGACGGGCTCACCAAACGGCAGGTCTTCGACATCACCGGCAGCCCGGAGAGCACGACGACCTCCGGCGATGGCGCCCAGCAGGTCGAGATCTGGACCATGCGGCAGGACAAAGGAGCGCGCATCGGCTTCTGGAGCGTTCAGGCCGGCGAGAAGACCGGCCAGCCGCAGACCCTGCGCTTCGTTGGCGGCAAGCTCAGCGGCGTCGGTGCCGGCAACAACGACCTCAAGCTCGATCAGTAGGGAGCGGTCTCCGCGCCGGTTGCCGCCGCTCTGGCGCCTGCGCTATTCTGTAGGTCCGTCGGGGCCATGGGTAACTCCTGGTTTCCACGGAGGGCGGGGCCCAGGGTACTCGGCCAGCAGCAAACAGAGAGCCCAGGCCTCGCCCGACCTTATTTCTCCCCTCGCTTTTTCCCCACCGATCTCCAGGCCTACGGGGTCTGCTCCGAGGGCTCCTGCGTAGTAGCCCCTAGCGGACCTTGATCTTGACGTCGACCGACATGCCAGGCCGCAGGAGATGCTCCTGGTCCTGGCCCTTGTCGATGCGGATGCGGACGGGGAGGCGCTGGACGACTTTGACGAAGTTGCCGGTGGCGTTCTCCGGCGGCAGCAGGCTGAAGCGGGCGCCGGTCGCCGCGGCGATGCTCTCGACGTGGCCGCTGTAGTCGCGGCCGTAGGTGTCGACGTGGATGGTCGCTGGCTGGCCGGGGCGGACGTTCTCGAGCTGGGTCTCCTTGAAGTTCGCCGTCACCCAGATGTCGTCGAGCTCGATGATGGTGAGCAGCTCCTGCCCCGGCTGCACGCGCTGGCCGACCTCGACCGAGCGGCGGCCGATGGTGCCGCCGACGGGGGCGAAGATCTTGGTGCGGTCGAGGTTGAGCTTGGCGATCTCGAGCATCGCCTGCGAGCGCTTCAAGTCCGCGTCGGCCGAGCCGGACCGGGCCTTGGCGGCGGTGATCTGCGCCGGCGCCGAGCGGGCGCGGAGAAGGTCCGCCTGCTGCTGGGCGATCTTGCCGGCGGCGGCGGCGATCTGCTGCTCGGCGGCGGCGACGTCGGCCTTCGCCGCGGCGACCTGGTCCGCCGCGGTGCGCGCCTCGGTCACCCGCCGGTCGTACTCGGAGCGCGAGATCTCCTGCTTGGCGGCGAGCGCCTCGTAGCGCGCGCGGTCGTCCTCGGCGCGCTTGGCGTTGGCGGTCGCCTGGGCGAGCCGCGCCCGCGCCGCCTCGCGGCTCTCGCGCGCGGCGCCGGCGGCGTCCTTCGCCTGGGCGAGCATCGCCTGCGCCGCGTCGAGCTGCCCGGTGGCGTTGGCGGCGGCGACCGGCACCTCGGCCTGCGAGGCCGCGGCGCTCGACGCCAGGCGCGCGGCGTCGGCCGCCGCCTGATCGAGCTGCGCCTGGTAGTCGGCGGGATCGATCTGCACGAGGAGCGCGCCGGCCTTGACCGCGCGGTTGTCCTCGACCTCCGGCGACACCGCGTTCACCGTGCCGGCGACGCGCGCCGAGATGGGGTGGAGGTGGCCGTCGATCTCGGCGTCGTCGGTGTCCTCGTACTGGCGCGCGTGGAGCCACCAGAGGATGCCGCCGAGGACGGCGGCGATGGCGACGACGGCGATGACGAGCTTCATCTGCGGCGACAGCCCTTTGCTCTTCGGCGCCTCGTCCGGCTCGGCGGCAGGCTCCTGCCGCGGCGCCTCCGCCGCTCTCGCCGGCCGCTCGGCCGGGGTCTCGGTTGCTTGTGGCATGGCTCTACTTCCCTCCCGTCGTGGTTTCCAGATATTGCTGCACGCCCTTCTCGGCGAGCCCCATCGCCTTCAACAGCGAGAGCTTCGAGAAGTTGTGCGAAAACAGGCTGGCGATGTAGTTCTCCTCGGCGCCGGCGACCGCCTCCTCGGCGAGCACCACCTCGATGTTGCCGGTGACGCCGTTCTTGAAGCGGTCCTCGGCCTGGGTGAGCGCCTGCCGGGCGAGGTCGATGTTGGTCTTCGCCACCTCGACCGAGGTCTGCGACGCCTCGAGGTCGAGGAAGGCGCTGCGCACCTCGTAGTCGACGCGGCTCGTCAGGTCGGCGAGCTCGGCCTTCTTGCGCTCCAGGTTGGCCTCGGCCTTCGCCTCGGCGGCGGCGATGCGGCCGCCGGTGAAGAGCGGCACGGTGACGTCGGCGGCGATGGTGAAGGTGCTGTCGGTCGACGCCAGGGTCTTGCCGATCCGCCCGTAGTCGGCGTTCAGGCCGACCGACGGCACCCGCTCGCCGCCGGCGGCGTGCCGCGCCAGCTCGGCGGCGCGGAGGGCGGCGGCGGCGGAGCGCAGGTCGTTGCGCGAGGCGAGGGCGGTCTTCACCGCCTCGGCGGCCGCCGGCCCGCTCCACGGCTGGTAGGCGATGTCGGTGGTCACCGCGAAGCGCTGGCCGACGGGGAGGCCGATCAACCGCGCCAGCGACAGCTTGTCCTTCTCGAGCTGGGCGCGGGCGACCGCCAGGCGCTGCGTGTCGGTCGAGCTCTGCACCTGGGCGCGCAGCGAGTCGATCGCCGGCGAGACGCCGTTCTTCACCTGGTCGGCGGCGAGCGAGGCGAGCGCCGCCGAGCCCTTCTGCTGCGCCTCGGCGGTCGCCACCCGCGCCCGGCTCGCCACCACCTGGAAGTAGGCGGCGCCCACCGCCAGCACCACGGTGTCGCGGCTGTCGTCGCGGTTCAAGCCGGCGGCGCGGGCCGCCTCGCGGGCGGCGCGGTAGGTCTCGAGGTCCTGATAGTTGAACAGCTGCTGGGTGAGGCCGATGCGGGCGTCCTGGTAGCTGAACGGACCGATCACCGTCGGCACGCCGGGCAGCACGAAGCCGAACTGCACCAGGCTGATCTCGCCGGTCTGGTGGTGGACGCGGCCGGTGAGCTGCGGCAGCAGGGCGGAGAGGGCGCGCTGGCGCTCGGCGTCGGCGGTCTTGGCGTCGAGGCCGGCGTCGATCGCCCCCAGGTTGCTGCCCAGGCCGCGCGCGATGGCGTCGCTCAGGGAGAGCGGGATCTCCTCGGCGGTCGCCTCGCCGCTCGGCACGCTGCCGAGATAGGGCGACGGCGAGCGGCTGATGATGGCGGCGGGCGCCGGCGGCGCCGGCCGCGGCGTGGCGATCTGGTTGGGGATCTGGGGGGCGCCGGCGGCGGGGTCCTGCGCCGCGGCGGGCGCCGCCGCCAGCAGCGCCAGGATGGCGATCGCGAGACCCGCGGCGGCGAGGGCGGCGGGCGCTGAGGAGAGTGGCTTGGCGTCGGGTCTTGGCATGGTGTCGGGCTACTCCAGGTGGATCTGGCCCTTCTTGGGGGTGACCTTCTTGATGAAGAAGCAGAACGGCACCATCAGCAGGCAGTAGATGCTGACCAGCCGGAAGGCGTCGAGGAAGGCCATGGCGCCGGCCTGGCGGGTGATCAGCAGATCGAGGTACTTCTCGGCCTGCAGCATGGCGAGGTGGGGGTCGGAGCCCGCCGCCGTCAGCCGCTGGCTGAGGCCGTCGAGCAGGCGCCGGGTGAGCGGGTTGGCGCGGTCGGCGTGCGCCACCAGCAGGCTGTGGTGGACCTGCGTGCGGCGCTGCACGACCGAGGTGACGGCGGCGATGCCGAACGAGGCGCCGAGGTTGCGCGACAGGTTGAAGAGCGACGAGGCGGCGTTGCTCTTCTGCTGCGGGATGTTGGAGAAGCAGACGGTCGAGATCGGCGTGAAGAGGAAGGCGATGCCGACCGCCTGCAGGATGCGGTAGAGGGTGATCGTCCGGTAGTCGACCTCGAGGCTGATGTGCGAGGTGAGCCAGAGGGCGCCGGCGGAGATCAGCAGGCCGATGATCATCAGCCGCTTGGCGCCCACCCGGTCGGTGAGATAGCCGGTGATCGGCAGCAGGGCCATGATGACGAAGCCGGCCGGCGACAGCACCTTGCCGCTCTGCGTCGCCGAGTAGCCCATCAGCGTCTGCAGGAACTCCGGCACCAGCACGGTCGAGCCGAAGAGGGCGAAGCCGAGGCCGAAGATGAGGACGTTCGAGATGAGGAAGTTGCGGTCCTTGAAGAGCCGCAGGTCGACGATCGGCGTCGCGACCACCAGCTCGCGGACGACGACGGCGACCAGCGCCGCGGCGGCGATGATCGTCGCCCAGACGATGAGCGAGGAGCCGAACCAGTCGTCCTCCTGCCCCTTGTCGAGCACCACCTGGAGGAAGCCGAGGCCGACGGTGAGCAGCCCCATGCCGATGTAGTCGATGTCGAGCTTGCCCTTGAGCTGGCGGACCTTCTCGGCGATCCACGGCGGGTCGATGATGAAGCGGCTGGTGAGGAAGATCGACAGCACGCCGACCGGCACGTTGATGTAGAAGATCCAGCGCCAGCTGTAGTTGTCGGTGATCCAGCCGCCGAGGGTCGGCCCGATCGCCGGCGCGAAGACGACCGCCATGGCGTAGATGGCGAACCCCATGCCGCGCTTGTCGGGCGGGAAGGCGTCGGCGAGGATCGCCTGCGCGCTCGGCTGCAGGCCGCCGCCGCCCAGCCCCTGCAGGATGCGGAAGAGGATCAGCATCGGCAGGCTCCAGGCGAGGCCGCAGAGGAAGGAGCTCACCGCGAAGATGCAGACGCAGGCCATGTAGAAGCGCTTGCGGCCGAAGACGTTCGAGAACCACCCCGAGAGGGGGAGGACGATGGCGTTCGCCACCAGGTAGGAGGTGAGCACCCAGGTCGACTCGTCGATCGTCGCCGAGAGGCTGCCGGCGATGTGCGGCAGCGAGACGTTGGCGATCGAGGTGTCGAGCACCTCCATGAAGGTCGACAGCATGACGACCATCGAGATCAGCCAGGGGGAGACGTCCGGCTGGTGGTTGACGTGCGCCGGGCTGGCCACGGCGGCGGTGGTCATGGGGCCGTCCTTTCGGCGTCGCTGGCGCCTGCGGTCGCGGTGGGAGTGGCGTCCTCGGCCAGCGCCGGCCGCCGGTCGGCGTCGGTGCCGCCCTCGGTGCCGGGGCAGCCGCCGAGCGACTGCACGGCGTAGGCGAGAATCGTGCCGATCAGCCGCTGGCGCTCGATCCAGGGGAAGTCGGGGCGGGCGATGAGGAGCGAGGTGACGCCGTGGACCGCCGCCCAGATCGCCTGGCTCGCGGCGTCGAGGTCGAAGCCGGGGAGGCGGGTCTCGTCGACGCAGTCGGCGATCTTCGCGCGCAGGCGCTGGAAGGCGTCGCGGCCGATCTGCTTGCGGCGCTCGAGGGTGTGGGGGTCGGCGAGCGGGGTCATGAAGGTGAGCTGGTAGTGGTGGGGGTGGGCGAGACCGAACTCGATGTAGCCGCGCAGGCCGGTCTCCAGGCGCTCGCGGGGCGACAGGCTCGCCAGGTCGCGGCCGTCGGCGCTCTCGCGGAAGCCGGTGAAGGTCTCCTCGCAGATGCAGTCGAGGATCTCCGCCTTGTCGTCGAAATGCAGGTAGATCGACATCGGCGTGTAGCCGATGCGGTTGGCGATCTTCCGCAGGGAGACGTTCTGGTACCCCTCGGCGACGAACAGCTCGCGGGCGGCGTCGAGGATCTCGCGCCGCAGCCGCTCGGCCCCTGGTCGTCTGGATCGGGTTTTCAGAACAGGTGTTGTCGGCTCGTCCACGCGCCCTCGCTATACGCCGTATAGTTTAGGCATGAACTGCCGCCCCCGTCAACCACGGAATGCTGAAGCGAATCACCTGGCACCGCGGAGAGCTCTCTGCCCGAGACCGGCCTCCGAAGGAACCTGGCACCTTCGGCAGCCCCTCCAAAAGAACCTGGCACCTTGGGCGGTGCTCCTGAGGAACCTGGCACCTTCAGGAGGGCGGCAAAAAAGAACCTGGCACCTTCGGCGGTTGCAAGGGAACGACGAGCGCGCATACAATCAAGCGCTGAGGAAGGGCCGCTGGGAGGAAAAAGCCCCGCGCCGTGGAGGGAACGGCGCAGGGGGAGGAGAGGGAGCTGAGGGAGATTGTCGGAGCCCGTGCTCCGGGGCGGGCTCAACTCCCAGCGGCCCGCCCTCTTTGTATTCAACACGCAGGTTGTGGGGCCGATTCCCTAGTGGAATGGTCACAAACCGTGCGATCGCAGGTTAGTCCTCCGCCGCGAAGCTCCGGTTCATCTCTCGTCCGGCACGAAACAAGGGGCGGAATATCGCCCTCGCTGTGCTAGGGTCCGGTCGATCCCAAGCCCGTATCAGGCCGCTTTTTCGTCTGCTTTTCTGGAGGTGAATCGTGTTGCAACGCCCCGCTCGCGGCTCCCACCGCCGCACGGCCCTCGCCCCCGCCCTCCTCGTCCTCCTCGTCTCCGCTCCCCTCGCCGCGCCGCTCGCCGCCATCGTGGCGCCGCCGCCGGCGAGCAAGGCGAGCGAGAGCATGGTCGACGCCAGGGTCAATCTCAAGGATTCCTTCAAGCACGCCACCGCCGCGCGCCCCGCGGCCACCTCGTCCGGCTTCACTCGAGTGCGCAGCCAGATCCCGGCGATCGCCGCCGCCATCCTGGCGCGCCAGAAGGCGATGCCCGGGCTCGAGGTCAAGCTCTCCAACCTGACCGGCGCCCCGGTCTCGGTGCGCAACAAGCGGGGCTCGCTGACCCCGCCCGCCCCCGGCCGCACCAGCGAAGTCATCGTGCGCGAGTTCCTCGCCCAGAACGGCGGCATCTACGGATTGAGCGCCGACGACTTGACCGACCTGGTCGCCTTGGGCGACAGCGCCGGCGGCTCGAGCGGCCTCCGCATGCTCCGCATGGAGCAGCAGATCGCCGGCCGCCAGGTCTTCCAGAGCGAGACCCGCTTCCTGCTCTCGCGCGACGGCAGCCTGGTGAAGAGCGTCGGCATCATGGTCCCCGGTGCCCGCGTGCTGGCGCCGAAGATCGACGCCGCGCAGCTCCTCTCGCCGCAGGCGGCGATCGTCAAGCTGCTGGCGGCCGAGGGCCGCAGCGCGAGCGCCGGCTCCTTCGCCGTCGATGCGCAGAACGGCCCGTGGACGATGCTGGCGGAGAACGACGACTACGTGGCCGGCCCGGTGAGCGCCCGCCCGGTGCTCTTCCCGCTCTCTCCCGGCCTCCTCGTCCCCGCCTGGTCGCTCGTCGTCTTCACCACCGGCGACGCCGACTGGTACGCCGTCGTCGACGCGCAGACCGGCGACCTCCTCTGGCGCAAGAACATCCGCGACTACGCCTCGGCGCAGGACGCCCGCTTCCGGGTCTACGTGCAGGCCGACGGCGTCACCCCGGCCGACAGCCCGGCGCCGGCGTCTCCCAACACCTTCGCCCCCGGCTCCGGCACGCAGGCGGCCGCCATCTCGCCGACCATCGTCAGCATGCACACCGCCTACGACCCCGTCGCCAGCCCGAACGGCTGGATCGACGACTGCCCGGGCGGCGTCTGCACCGCCAACCAGACGCAGACCCTCGGCAACAACACCGTCGCCTGCTTGGACCGCACCGGCGGCGCCAACGCCAACATCTGTGACACCGACGCCGCCAGCGTCCTCGACGGCAACGGCCGGCCGACCGGCAACCCCGACGTCAACAGCCGCAACCGCGACTTCCTGGGCACCGCGCCGCGCGACTTCGAGACCAACTACCTGCCGCCGCCGCAGGGCGGCAACCCCGAGGCCGGCCAGACCTCGACCGGCGCCGGCTCGAGCGGCACGGCGGCGATCGACCAGTATCGCCGCGGCATCGTCACCCAGCTCTTCTACACCGTGAACTGGTATCACGACCGCCTCTTCGAGCTCGGCTTCGACGAGGCCTCGGGCAACTTCCAGCAGACCAACTTCTCCGGCATGGGCCTCGGCGGCGACCGCGTCAACGCCGACGCCCAGGACAACTCGGGGACCAACAACGCCAACTTCGCGACGCCGCCCGACGGCATGTCCGGCCGCGTCCAGATGTACCGTTTCACCGGTCCGACGATCGACCGCGACGGCGACATCGACGGCGAGATCCTCTGCCACGAGATGACGCACGGCACCAGCAACCGGCTGATCGGCAACGCCGCCGGCCTCAACTGGGACACCGGCCGCGGCATGGGCGAGGGATGGAGCGACTTCATCGCCCTCTCCCTCCTCAACAACACCAACGCCGACGATCCCGACGGCCACTACGCGAACGGCGGCTGGGCGACCTACAAGCTCATCGCCGGCTACACCGACAACTACGTCTACGGCATCCGCCGCTTCCCCTACACCACCGACAACACGGTCAACCCGATGACCTGGGCGGACGTCGACGACGTCACCAACAACCTCTCCGGCGGCATCGCGCCGACGCCGATCAACTTCAACGGCAACGGCGGCATGGAGGTGCACAACTCCGGCGAGATCTGGGCGCTCACCCTGTGGGAGGTGCGCAGCCGCATCATCCACGACCCGGCGGGCGCCAACAACGACGTGCCGACCGGCAACCACACGGCGATGCAGCTCATCGTCGACGCCCTCAAGATGACGCCGATCGATCCCAGCTTCACCGACGCCCGCGACGCCATCATCGACGCCGATTGCGCCACCAACGCCTGCGCCAACGAGGACTCGATCTGGGGCGGCTTCGCCGACCGCGGCCTGGGCTACGGCTCCTTCTCGCCCTACCACATCCTCGGCCGCTACGTGGCGGCGGCGCACATCAGTATCCAGGAGTCGTTCAACACGCCGTTCCTGGACGTCGTCAACCCGGTGACCGACGTCGCCGTCGACGACAGCGCCTCGAACAACAACGGCGCCATCGATCCCGGCGAGACGGTCAAGCTGGCGATCACCCTGACCAACCCCTGGCGCGGCGCCGGCAAGGCGGTGGTGAGCGCCTCGGCGACCCTCGCCACCTCGACCCCCGGCGTCACCATTTACACCAACAGCGCGACCTACGGCGCCATCGCGCCGCAGGGCTCGGCGGCCGGCACCCAGTTCGTCGTCGGCCTCGCCCCGTCGGTCCCCTGCGGCTCGGCCATCGACTTCGCGATGACCACCGTCTCCAGCCTCGGCACCACGGTGACCAACTTCCGGGTGCGCGTCGGCAACCGCAACGGCACCGATCCGGTGGTGACCTACACCGACGCCGCGGCGAACGCGACGATCGTCAACTTCCAGCCGCGCGGCGTCTTCCACCAGATGACCGTCACCGACGACTTCGAGATCGCCAAGCTCGCCTTCCGCGTCGACAGCATCACCCATCCGGGCGTCGGCGACCTCACCATCATGCTGCGCTCGCCGACCGGCGTCGGCAACGACTTCGTCACCCTGATCGACGGCTTCAACGACGTCGGCGGCACCTCCATCACCAATATGGTGATCGACGACACCGTGGTGAACGACTCGACGACCGACATGGTGGAGGCGAGCAGCACCGACGCGCCGTACACCAAGTCGTGGCAGCCGGTCTACAACTCCCCCTGGGCCGCCCTGGTCAACCCGGCGCTGCCGGCGGACACCGTCCCCGCCATGTCGTACTACAACGGCCGCAGCACCAAGGGGACCTGGTCGGCGCTCGCCTCCGACGTCTTCACGGCGGCGCAGGGCGGCACCGACGGCAACGGCACGCTCAACTCCTGGTCGATCCTCGTCACCCCCGTCCACTTCGACTGCACGGCCTTCGCCGCCTCGGCCGCGGTGACGGCGACGAAGACGGTCTCCGGCAGCTTCGTGGTCGGCGGCACCGTCACCTACACCGTGACGCTCACCAACAACGGCACCGGCAACCAGGCCGACAACGCCGGCCACGAGTTCACCGACACCCTGCCGGCGAGCCTGACGCTGACCGCCGCCTCGGCGACGAGCGGCACTCCGGCCACCGCCGGCAACACCGTCACCTGGGACGGCTCGCTCGCGCCGCTCGGCGGCAGCGTCACCATCACCATCACCGCGACGGTCAACAGCGGCACCCAGGGCACCACGGTCAGCAACCAGGGCACGGTGTCCTACGACAGCAACAACGACGGCACCAACGACGCCACCGCCCAGACCGACGATCCGGCGGTCGGCGGCACCGCCGATCCCACCACCTTCACCGTCGGCAGCGCCCATCTCACGGCGACCAAGGAGGCTTCCGGCAGCTTCGTCGCCGGCAGCACGGTGACCTACACGGTGGTGATCTCGAACAGCGGCGGCACCGCCTCGCCGGACAACGCCGGCCACGAGTTCACCGACGTCCTGCCGGCGCAGCTGACGCTGGTGAGCGCCTCGGCGAGCTCGGGAACCCCGGTGGCGACGGTCGCCACCAACACCGTCACCTGGGACGGCAGCGTGCCGGCCGCCGGCAGTGTGACGATCACCATCACCGCGACCATCAACCCGGTCCCGGTGGGGACCACCATCTCCAACCAGGGGAGCGTCTCCTACGACGCCGACTTGAACGGCAGCAACGAGACGACCGTCGAGACCGACGATCCGAACGTCGGCGGCACCGCCGACCCGACGAGCTTCACCACCGTCGCGGCGCCGGTGGCCGAGGTCCCGACCCTCTCCGAGCTGGGCCTCGCCCTCCTCGGTCTCTGCCTGCTGCTCGCCGCCTGGAGCACGCTGCACCGGCGGCGGACGACGATCGCCTGACCGGCCTTCGTCCTCGCGTCCTCTCGACGCCCCAGCCCGCGGTCCGGGCTGGGGCGTTGTTCTTCGCCGGGCGGGCCGCCGGCTCCTGCTAGGCTCGCGGCATGCGGATCTTCGTCACCGGCGCGACCGGCTACCTGGGGCGAGCCCTGGTGCGCCGGTTGCGCGCCGACGGGCACGAGGTGCGGGCGCTGGTGCGGCGGACGAGCGGCGCCGAGGCCGTCGCCGAGCTGGGCGCGCTCGGCGCCGCGACCTTCGCCGGCGACATCCTGGACCGCGCCTCGCTGCGCGAGGGGATGTCCGGCGCCGACTGGGTGATCCACGCCGCCGCCGACCTCGATCTCGACGGCCCCGCCGGCCGCATGCAGGCGGCGAACGTCCAGGGGAGCGACAACGTCGCCTCGCTCGCCTACAAGCTGGGCGTCGGGCGCTTCCTCTCCATCTCCTCGATGGCGTTCTTCGGCGGCAGCGGCGGCGCCGGGACCGGTGCTGCGGCGACGGAGACGACGCCGCCCGAGCGGCCGTTCCCCACCGCGTACAGCGCCACCAAGCACGCCGGCGAGATGGCGATCCGCGAGTGGGCGAAGCGCGGCCTGCGGGTGAACACCGTCTATCCCAGCCTGGTCTACGGCCCGCCCGGCAAGAAGGAGGGCGCCAACTCGATCCTGCGCGCGCTCGCCAAGGGGCGCTATCCGGTTCTCGTCGGCGCCGCGCGCCGCACCAGCTGGGTCTTTCTGGACGACGTCGTCGACGGCATGGCGCGGGTTCTCACGAGCGCGCCGCCGGGCCGCGATTTCCTCTTGACCGGCGACGTCGCCAGCCTGCGCCAGCTCGCCGAGCAGGTTGCCGAGCTCGCCGGCATCGCCCCGCCGCGCTTCGATCTCCCGGTCGGCGTCGCGCGGCTCGCCGTCACCCTTCTCGCCCCGCTCTGGCGCCTGCGCGGCCGCCGGCCGCCGTTCAGCCGCGCCCAGCTCGCCAGCCTCTCCCGCGACTGGGCCTTCGACGACCGCCGCGCCCGCGAGGAGCTCGGCTGGCAACCGCGCCCCCTCGCCGCCGGGCTGCCGCCGACGATCGAGCTGCTGCTCCGCTGAGCTGCGGCGCTCGCCGTCGGGTCAAGCCGCCGGGGTCAAAAAAGAGCCCCCCGCCGGCGCGGCTGCGCGCGGCGGGGCGGCTGGGAAGAACCTTCCCTCGTGACAGCCGGCTAGTGCACTTCGGTCACCAGGTTGCGGCGCATGTCGTCGACCCCGACCATCGTCATGCGGGATTCGGGCACCGTGCCCGAGATGGCGAAGAGGTCGCTCGGCAGGTGGCCGGTCGAGACGATCGCCGCCTGCACCACGGAGACGCTCACCGTCGGCATGCTGGAGCAGGACATGCCGGCGACCTGCTGGATGTCGAGCTCGCGGCGCGCCAGGTCGTCGAAGTCGCGCGCCGGCGCGTGGCCGGGGGCGACCGGGTCCGGCACCGTGATGCCGGTGAGGAAGCCGGAGAGCGCTGCGCGCAGGGCGACCCCCGTCCGCGGGTCGACATGGGTGAAAGGGGTCCCCGTCTCGCCGGTGTGGCAGCCGCTGCAGGAGGCGAGCGAGGCGCGCTCGCGCGCCCAGTTCTCCGCCAGGATGGCGAGGTTCAGCCCCGGCGCGCTCCAGGTCACCGGCGGCGCCGGCGGCTCCTGCGGGTTCGAGCCGAGGAAGGAGACGCCGGGGACGCCGGAGAAGAGCGGTACCGGCGGGATCGGCTGCTGGAAGCCCGGCGGGTGGATCGCCGGCTCGACCGAGCCCTGCACCCAGTTCTGGAAGAGGACGGCGCCGTTGAACGCGTCGAGCGGCGTGTCGGCGGTGGTCGTCTCGTTGAGCATCGAGAAGGGGAACTGGGTGAGCTGGAACTCGCGCAGCTCCCACAAGGGGGGCGCGAGCGCGATCTCGTCGGTCCGCTGCTGCCCGAGGGCGCTGCCGTTGGGGCGGGCCGGGTTGGCATTCGGCCGCGCGTACTGCTCGGTGATGTTCTGCAGCGCCATGTTGTAGGCGGCGCCGAAGGGCATCGCGGCGAGGGCGACCCACTGCTGCGCCCAGGCCTTGACCTGCGGGCAGCCGCACTTGGGGACGCGGTATTCGAAGATCACCGCGAACGGCTGCACGGCGCAGGCGCCGGTCTCCAGGCCGAAGACAAAGCGCGCCTCG
The DNA here is from genome assembly GCA_963755825.1 of uncultured Acidobacteriota bacterium. Taxonomy (GTDB): domain Bacteria; phylum Acidobacteriota; class Thermoanaerobaculia; order Multivoradales; family UBA5704; genus DATBQN01. Next base: position 2,740,778 of record CAVWLA010000003.1, read on the forward strand.
CCGCCGTCGATGAAGTTGCCGCTGGTGTTGACGGTCAGGGCGCCGCCGCCGCCGGTGGTCCGCCGCAGGTCGACGCGTGGCACGATGGCGAGAAGGCGGAAGGGGGACTTGGTGAGGTCGAGGGTGACGCCGTCCGCCTTTTTCGGCCAGTTGTTGAGGATGAGGGCCGGGTTGCGGTTGGAGACGACGTGGCCGTTGATCGTCGGCGGGGCGCCCCAGGTGTTGATCCAATTCCGAGTGTAGGCCGCGGGATCGATGCCGCTCGCCGCCATGTTGGCGTTGTTGGTCATCAGGTGGTTGAACGTCCACACGCCGTTGGGGTTGCCGCCGTTGCAGGGGCTCCAGGTGCGGGCGGGATCGTTGACCACGGAGAGGTCGCGGATCATCAGCACGTGCTCCTGGAAGGCGTCGGTGCCGGCGACGAAGGCCGCCTGGGAGGAAGACACCAGGCCGCGCGGGCTCAAGAGCGGCGGCTGGTCGGCGGCGGGCGGCTGCTGCTGCTGCAGATTGCTGGTGCTCTCGGCGCCGAGGAAAACGACGGCGGGGTTGAAGGCGACCCGCTGGCCGGCGTTATAGGAATTCCAGTCGAAGGAGACCGGCGTCGTCGTGCCGATGCTGACGCGCCCGGCGAAGACCGGCACGGTGGCGCCGGAATGGGCGGCGAGCGCGCTCTGGTCGGCCGCGTACCGCGCCATGAGGGTGGCGTCGTCGAGCATGGCGATGCCGGTGTAGATGCCGTCGCCGGCGACGCTGTCGCCGCCGATCCCGTCGTCGCGCAGGATGACGAGGGCGTCGGGGCTCCCGATGGTGACGAAGTCCTGGGTGCCGTCGGCGCTCTTTGCGGCGATCTCGTCCGCGGTGAGCTGCACGCTCACCAGGACGTTGCCGAGGTTGGGGAACTGGCTCGTCCGCTGGATGAACACCTGGGCCGGCGGCGGCAGCGGGGCGGCGAGCTGCTGCGCGTCGGCGCTCGCCGTCGACTCCTCGTCCGGCGGCAGCAGCGGCCGCGCCTGGTTGGTTCGCCCGGCCGCCAGGGCGACCGTGGCGAGAGCGATCAGCGCCGCCACCAGGATCGCGGCGCGGTGTCGCAACGTCCAACGCTTGATCGTGCTCATGGTCTTCTCCTCCATGGAACGAAACCGTGCGCTGCGAGGCGGCACTGGCGCGCCGGGCGACCGGAGCCGCACGCGGGCCTCTCTCGTACGGGGTCCTCTATTTGAACCGGTGTATTTCGTGAATCAAAGCGCTACCTGATTCTGGAGGGCGACGGAGCCGCGGTCGGGACGGGGCGGGAGAGCGAGGTTGGCGGTATGCTACGGAGCTCTGCCATCCCTCTCCACTTCGAAATGGAAGACCCTATGAACCGACCTCTCGTCCTCTCGCTCGGCATCGCCATGCTGGCTTCCGCGCAACACTCCGCCCAGGGGGTCCCGGCGCCGGCGGCTCCGCACGCCACCGGGTCGGCCGCGGCGAGCGCCAACCCCTTCTTCACGGCCAGCCCGCTGCCGTTCCAGGCGCCGCCCTTCGACCGCATCAAGGACTCCGACTACCAGCCCGCCCTCGAGGAGGGGATGAAGCGCCAGCTCGTCGAGGTGGAGAAGGTCGCCGCCGACCCGGCGCCGCCGACCTTCGCCAACACCATCGAGGCGCTGGAGCGCTCGGGCACGCTGCTGACGCGGGTCTCCAAGGTCTTCTTCGGCCTCACCCAGTCGAACACCAACGAGGCGCTGCAGAAGATCGAGGCCGAGGAGTCGCCGAAGCTCGCCGCGCACCAGGACGAGATCTCGCTCAACCCCAAGCTCTTCGCCCGCGTCAAGTCGCTCTACGACCGCCGCGACTCGCTCGGTCTCGACCCGCAGGCGAAGTACCTCGTCGAGCGCTACTACAAGAACTTCGTGCGCGCCGGCGCCCAGCTCTCCGACGCCGACAAGACGACGCTCCGCGCTCTCAATCAGGAAGAGTCGAAGCTCACCACCGAGTATCGCGAGAAGGTGCTCGCCGACACCAACAGCTCGGCGCCTGTCGTCAGCGACAAGGCCGAGCTCGACGGCCTGCCGGAGGGCGACGTCGCCGCCGCCGCCGAGGAGGCGAAGGGGCGCGGGCTCGCCGGCAAGTGGGTGCTGGCGCTGCAGAACACCACCCAGCAGCCGGTGCTCACCTGGCTCACCAACCGCGCGCTGCGCGAGCGGATGCTCGCCGCCTCGACGGCGCGCGGCAACCACGGCGGCGCCAACGACACCAAGGAGCTCATCGTCCGCCTGGCGAAGCTCCGCGCTCAGCGGGCCAAGCTGCTCGGCTTTCCGACCTACGCCGCCTACTCAGCTCGACGATCAGATGGCGAAGACGCCCGAGAAGGCGATCTCAAGCTGATGACCGACCTGGTGCCGGCGGCGACCGCCAAGGCGCGCGCCGAGGCGGCGCGGATGCAGCAGGTGATCGACGGCGAGAAGGGCGGCTTCCAGCTCGCCGCCTACGACTGGCAGCTCTACGCCGAGAAGGTGCGCAAGGCCGAGTACGACCTCGACGAGGCGCAGGTGCGGCCGTACTTCGAGCTCGACCGCGTGCTCCACGACGGCGTCTTCTTCGCCGCCAACAAGCTCTACGGCCTCACCTTCAAGGAGCGCAAGGACATCCCGGTCTACCAGCCGGACGTGCGCGTCTTCGAGGTGTTCGACGCCGACGGCACGCTCGCTGGCGCTCTTCTACGGCGACTACTTCGCGCGCGCCAGCAAGTCCGGCGGCGCCTGGGAGGACAACTTCGTCGACCAGAACGCGCCTCGCCGGCACCAAGCCCGGTGGTCTACAACGTCTGCAACTTCACCAAGCCGGCACCCGGCCAGCCGGCGCTCCTCAGCTTCGACGACGTCACCACGATGTTCCACGAGTTCGGCCACGCTCTCCACGGCATGCTCTCGAACGTGCGCTACCCGACGCTCGCCGGCACCAGCGTGCCGCGCGACTTCGTCGAGTTCCCCTCACAGTTCAACGAGCACTGGGCGCTCGAGCCGACGGTCTTCGCCAACTACGCCAAGCACTACCAGACGGGCGCTCCGATGCCGCAGGCGCTGGTCGACAGATCAAGAAGGTCGAAGACCTTCAACCAGGGCTACCTGATGACGGAGTACCTCGCCGCCGCGCTGCTCGACATGGCCTGGCACACTCTCCCCGCCGACGCGCCGCAGCCGGACGTCAACGCCTTCGAGACGGCGGCGCTGGAGCGCTTCCACATCGACATGCCGCAGGTGCCGCCGCGCTACCACACCACCTACTTCTCGCACATCTGGGGCGGCGGCTACGCGGCCGGCTACTACGCCTACCTGTGGAGCGAGGTGATCGACGACGACGCCTACTTCTGGTTCAAGGAGCACGGCGGCATGACGCGGGCGAACGGCCAGCGCTTCCGCGACATGATCCTCTCGCGCGGCAGCACCGAGGACGAGGCGGCGATGTACCGCGCCTTCCGCGGCCGCGACCCCGAGGTCGAGCCGCTGCTCGAGGAGCGCGGCCTGAAGACGACGCCCTGAGCCTCGAGCCACATCTCGAAGAGAGCCCCCTCGCGGCGCGACGTCTCGCCGCCGGGGGGCTTTTCTCTTGGGTGCTCCTCCGGTTGACACGTCCGCTTGACTTACGCCCATCATTCGCGGCAGGATCGAGCTGTCGCGCGATGACCCCGAGTCACTGGGTGATCGACGGCTGAGCGGGTTGTGCGGCCCGAGCGCGTGCGGGCCGCGGCCATCGTCCAACACCGAGCTTCACCCCCGATCGACGGAAGGAGAGCAACGATGCAGGTTTGCGCCTATCTCAACTTCGCTGGCAACTGTGAGGAAGCCTTCAAGCTCTACGAGAAGGCTCTCGGCGGCAAGATCGTCAACATGATGACCCAAGCGGACACGCCGATGAAGGACAAGACGCCGGCGGAGTCGCTCGGCAAGATCGCCCACGTCCGCCTGCAGGTCGGCGACAGCGTGCTGATGGGCTCCGACGCGCCGCCGGACCACTTTCAGCCGGCGCAGGGCTCCTCGGTCTGCGTCCAGGCCGACGACGTCGCCGAGGCCGAGCGCGTCTTCAACGCCCTCTCCGAGGGCGGCAACGTACAGATGCCGCTCGCCGAGACCTTCTGGGCGCTGCGCTTCGCCATGTTCACCGACCGCTTCGGCACCCCCTGGATGGTGAACTGCGAAAAGAAGCCCTGATCCCCCTATCCGGCGATAGGGGCCGCGCGCAGGGGCGCCGTCATTGACTTACGCCCGCGCTCGGGGCACGATGCGCGGTTGCGAGCGGCCCTCGCGAGCGACCCCATGCACCGCATCTCCAAAGACTTCACCTTCTCGGCGGCGCATGCCATCCGCGGCCACACCCGCGGCTGCCAGAACCTGCACGGCCACAACTACCGCGTGCGGGTCCACGTCGCCGCGAGCACGCTCGACGCCCTCGGCATGGTGGTCGACTTCGCGGACCTGAAGGCGATGGTGCAGGAGATCATCGGACCGTTCGACCACCACGTGATCAACGAGGTGCCGCCGTTCGACGTGCGCAACACCACCGCCGAGCTGATCGCCGAGCACGTCTTCGCGGAGGTCGCCGCGCGGCTCGGAGCCGGCGTCGACGCGGCTCGGGTGAGGGTCACCCGCGTCGAGGTGTGGGAGAACGACACCGCCTGCGCGGCGTTCGAGCCCGACGAGCGCTGACATTTGTCACGCCGGGCGGCGCCGGCGGTCCGGTAGAATTCGCTCCTCGCGGGGCGGCTCAAATTCGTCCAAGACGCGGCTCTCGCGGGCCGGTTGGTTTCCACCCAGGCTGCACCCCAGAGCTCTCGGCGCCGGCGCGCGGGGGCGAGGCACCGAACCCATGGCAGCAGAGAAGAGCGCCCTCGAGGGCCTGCGCATCGAGCGCGACGAACGGACCGCGGCCCCGGCGGGGAGCCGCCGCTGGATCCTCTGGACCCTCCTCGCCCTCATCGTCGCTGCCGGCGCCGCCTGGTGGCTGCTCCGCCCGCGCGGCAAGGAGGTGCGGGCGGTGATGGCGCGCGAGCAGGCGGGCGGGCCGGCGGCGGCGGGGACGGTGTTGAACGCCTCGGGCTACGTCACCGCGCGGCGCGCGGCGACGGTGTCGGCGAAGATCACCGGCAAGGTCTCCGAGGTGCTGATCGAGGAGGGGACGGTGGTCAAGGAGGGGCAGGTGGTCGCCCGCCTGGACGATGCCAGCGCCCAGCGGGCGCTGTCGCTCGCCGAGGCGCAGCTCGGCTCCGCCCGCCACCAGCTCGCCGAGACCGAGGTGCGCATCCGGCAGTCGGAGATCAACCGCAAGCGCCAGCAGAAGCTCGCCGCCGAGGGGGTCTCCTCGCAGCAGGACCTGGACGGCGCCAACGCCGACGCCGACTCCTTCGCCGCCCACCTGGCGGCGCTCCGCGAGGACGTCACCGTCGCCGAGCGCGGCGTCGCGGTGCAGCGCCAGAACATCGACGACACCATCATTCGCGCGCCGTTCGCCGGCGTCGCGGTGACCAAGGACGCGCAGCCGGGCGAGATGATCTCGCCGGTGTCGGCCGGCGGCGGCTTCACCCGCACCGGCATCTGCACCCTCGTCGACATGAAATCGCTCGAGATCGACGTCGACGTCAACGAGAGCTACATCAACCGCGTCAAGCCCGGCCAGAAGGCGCAGGCGGTGCTCGACGCCTATCCCGACTGGACGATCCCGGCGCACGTCATCACCGTCATCCCCACCGCCGACCGCCAGAAGGCGACGGTCAAGGTGCGCCTCGCCTTCGAGGAGCTGGAGCCCCGCATCCTCCCCGACATGGGGGTGAAGGTCGCCTTCCTCGCCGAGGGCGACGAGAAGCAGGCCGGCGCCGCGCCGGCGAAGCCCGAGGTCGTGGTGCCGCGGGCGGCGGTGCGCAAGAGCGGCGATCAGGACGTCGTCTTCGTCGTCCGCGGCGACAAGGTCGAGCGCCGCTCGATCAAGCTGGCGCCGACGGTGGGCGACGACGCCATCGTCGTCTCGGGGCTGACGGGCGGCGAGCAGGTGGTGGTCGAAGGGCCGGCGGATCTCGCCGACGGCGACGCGATACGGACCAAGGCTTAGGAGAGGGGAACGCGCGATGAGCGAAGGCAACGGCAGCTCCGCCCTGGTGCGGCTGCAGGACGTCCACAAGGTCTATTTCCGTGGCTCCGAGCGGCTCGACATCCTCAAGGGCTTGAACCTGGAGATCGCCAAGGGCGAGTTCCTCGCCCTCATGGGGCCCTCGGGCTCGGGCAAGACGACGCTCCTGAACCTGCTCGGCGGCCTCGACCGGCCGAGCTCCGGCAACGTCGAGGTGGGCGGCGAGCCGATCGGCCGTCTCTCCGACACCAAGCTCGCCCACTGGCGGGCGCGCCACATCGGCTTCGTCTTCCAGCTCTACAACCTGCTGCCGGTGCTGACGGCGGAGAAGAACGTCGAGCTGCCGCTCCTCCTCACCTCGCTCGGCAAGGCGGAGCGCCGCAAGCACGTGGCGACGGCGCTCTCCGTCGTCGGCCTCGCCGACCGCGCCCGCCACTACCCCCGCCAGCTCTCCGGCGGCCAGGAGCAGCGCGTCGGCATCGCCCGCGCCATCGTCACCGATCCGACCCTGCTGCTCTGCGACGAGCCCACCGGCGACCTCGACCGCAAGGCGGGCGACGAGATCCTCGACCTCCTGCAGGCGCTCAACCGCGAGCACGGCAAGACCATCCTCATGGTGACCCACGACCCCCACGCTGCGGCGCGCGCCGGCCGCACCGTCTATCTCGAGAAGGGGAGCCTGGCGACGGAGCCCACGGTATGAGATTCCTGCCGCTCGTCTGGGGGAGCCTGAAGCGCCGCAAGGCGCGCACTCTCTTCACCGTCCTCTCGGTGCTGGTTTCCTTCCTCCTCTTCGGCTACCTGCTGGCGATCCGCCAGGCCTTCCGCATGGGCGTCGACGTGTCGGGGGCCGATCGCCTGCTCACCATCCATAAGGTCTCGCTCATCCAGCCGCTGCCGGTCTCCTACCAGGACCGCATCGCCCAGGTTCCCGGCGTCAAGCAGGTCACCCACGCCACCTGGTTCGGCGGCATCTACCAGGACCCCAAGAACTTCTTCGGCCAGATGGCGGTCGACCCGGTGAGCTTCCTCGACATCTACCCCGAGTACCGGCTGAAGCCCGAGGAGCGCAAGGCCTGGCTCGCCGACCAGCAGGGGGCGATCGTCGGCATCAAGACCGCCGAGCACTTCGGCTGGAAGCTGGGCGACAAGATCCCGCTCCTGGCGCCCGGCTACATGGCGAAGCGCGACGGCTCGCGCACCTGGGAGTTCAACATCGTCGGCATCTACACCGGCGCCCAGAAGGGCACCGATACCACCGGCTTCTATTTCCGCTACGACTACCTCAAGGAGGCGGGCAAGGACCGCGGCACCGTCGGCTGGTACATCCTGCGCATCGCCGACCCCAAGAACGCCACCGCCGTCGCGCAGCGCATCGACGGCCTCTTCGCCAACTCGCCGGCGGAGACCAAGACCTCGACCGAGCAGGCCTTCGCGCAGGGCTTCGCCAACCAGGTGGGCAACATCGGCGCCCTCATCACCGCCATCGTCTCGGCGGTCTTCTTCACCATCCTGCTGGTGGCGGGCAACACCATGGCGCAGTCGGTGCGCGAGCGCACCAGCGAGCTGGCGGTGCTGAAGACGCTCGGCTTCACCAACGGCCAGGTCCTCTCGCTGGTGCTCGCCGAGTCGTTCCTCCTCGCCCTCCTCGCCGGCGGTCTCGGGCTCTTCTTCGCCTGGGCGATCATCGCCTCGAGCGGCGATCCCACCCACGGCTTCCTCCCCATCTTCTTCATCCCGCCCGGCGGGCTCGTGCTGGGCGTCGTCTTCGCGCTCCTCCTGGGTCTCGCCACCGGGGTGATCCCTGCCGTCCAGGCGATGCGGCTGCGCATCGTCGACGCGCTGCGGAGGGTTTGACCATGCTCAACTGGCTCTCGCAAGCCGTCGCCATCACCGGCTTGAACCTGCGCACCATCAGCGAGCGCAAGGGCGCCTCGGCGGCCGCCGCCTTCGGCGTCGCCGGGGTGGTGACCGTCTTCGTCGCCGTGCTGTCGATCGCCGCCGGCTTCCAGAAGACGATGGTCGCCTCGGGCTCGCCGGACACCGCGATCGTCATGCGCAGCGGCAGCAGCAGCGAGATGATGAGCGGCCTCCAGCACGCCGATACGCGGGTGATCGCCGACGCGCCGGGGGTGAAGCGGACCGCCGCCGGCCCGGACGCCTCGGCCGAGCTCTACGTCGTCGTCGACGTCCCCAAGCGCTCGACCGGCACGGCGGCGAACGTGCCGCTGCGCGGCGTCCAGCCGGCCGCCTTCGAGGTCCGCAACGGCGTCAAGATCGTCTCCGGGCGCCGCTTCGAGCCGGGGAAGAACGAGATCATCGTCGGCAAGGCGGCCGAGGGGCAGTTCAGCGGCCTCGAGGTGGGCTCCACCCAGCGCTGGGGCGAGAACGTCTGGACGGTGGTCGGCATCTTCACCGCCAACGGCAGCGTCGCCGAGTCCGAGATCTGGGCCGATGCCGGTGTCCTGCAGCCGGCCTACCGGCGTGGCGACACCTTCCAGTCGGTGCGCGCCAAGCTCGATTCGGCGGCGGCCTTCCCGAAGTTCAAGGACGCTCTCACCAGCGACCCGCGCCTGAACGTCAGCGTGGATCGCGAGAGCGACTACTTCGCCACCCAGTCGCAGTCGCTCACCGCGATCATCCGCGGCCTCGGCGGCCTCATCGCCGGGCTGATGGCGATCGGCGCCATCTTCGGCGCGCTCAACACCATGTACACCGCCGTCTCCTCGCGGACGCGCGAGATCGCGACGCTCCGCGCCCTCGGCTTCAACACCGGGCCGGTCGTCGTCTCGGTGCTCGTCGAGTCGCTCGTCCTCGCCATCGCCGGCGGCATCGTCGGCGCCGCGGTCGCCTACTTCGCCTTCAACGGCTACCAGACCTCGACGCTCAACTGGCAGAGCTTCAGCCAGGTTTCGTTCGCCTTCGCGGTCACCCCGGCCCTCCTCGTCCAGGGGGTCTTCTGGGCGCTGGTGATGGGCTTCTTCGGCGGCCTCTTCCCGGCGCTCCGCGCCGCCCGGCTGCCGGTGGCGACGGCGCTCCGCGAGCTGTAGGCGCGGCGAGCGCCGCCGAGATCGCGCCGCGGAGGGAACCGCGGCGCGATTTCCTTTAGGATCTCGCTCTCATGCGCAGGCTCTTCACCATGGCATGGCAGCTGGTGCGCCACGTCGACGGCTGGCTGCGGAGCGAGGTCGAGGCGGCGATCCGGCAGGCCTTCCGGGTCGTCGCGGCGGTGGCGGCCCTCGCTCTGCTCGTCGCCTTGTTCGCCAGCCTCTCGGCGCCGTCTCCAGATGCCAAGGTCATCGGCACGCTCTTCGCCTGCCTCCTCGCCGCCGCTTTTCTCGCCGCCTACGGCGGGGACATCGCGAGCCGGGTCAAGAAGATCGGTCCGGTCGAGCTGCTCGAGGTGCAGAAGGTGGTGCTGCGGCTCGAGGGAGTCGGCGAAGACATCATCGGTGGCATCCGGCTCGATGGGGTCGGCGGCGCCGGAGCTGGCGGCCGCGCCGCCACCGGCACCCCCTTCACGCCGGTCGAGCTGACGCGGGCGCAGAAGTTCCGTTACGAGGAGGGCGACCGCCTGCTCAGCATCCTCGAGTTCACCGGCTCCGAGCCCAAGGAAGGCACGGCGCAGAGCACGCTGTTCGAGCTGCTCTTCAGCATCGGACGCGCGGCCTATTCGCAGCTCGACATGCTGCGGGCGATCCACCGTCTTGAGCGCCTCGAGAAGCTGTCGGCCGGCTCCCACCGCCCGGTGGAAGTCAGCTCGCTGATCGCTTTCGCGAAGCTCTTCCACGCCATCCGCGAGACGGAGGAGGCGCGGGAGAGGAGCGTGGAGCCGCGCCAGAAGAAGACAGTCGAGCGCGACAAGCTCTCCGACGCCGTCGAGCGCTTCGAGCGGCTGGCCGAAGGCCGCAAGCTCACCTCTCTGGGATATTTCTGGCTCGCCTACGCCCTCGACGAGCTCGATTTCCCCTACGAGGCCGTGCAGCACTCCGAGGCGGCTCTGGCGCGCCAGCCGCGCCTCGCCACGGCGCGTTACAACGTCGCCATCTCACTGCTCAAGCTGGGGAGATCCCAGGAGGCGTGCCAGCGCCTCGAGGAGATCGCGCCGGAGGACGATGACTTCGGCGAGGTCCGCGAGGGCGCGCGGGACGATCCCGAGATGAATGAGCTGCTGGGAGAGGTTACGGATCAAGGACAGCGGAACCGGCTCGAGAGGGCCGTGCGGAGGCTGTGGGAAGCCCCGGGGAAAGCCGAGCGGAGAAGCTAGTTTTGGGTGCCCTTGCCGCTGCCGACGAGAACGGCCTTCTTGGTGTCGGTGGTGGTGATGACCTTGGAGAAGCAGCGGCGTCCTGGCATGTGGCCTCCCTCGTTCGTCCTTCAAACTAGCTCAACCGCGAGGCACGGTCAACTTATTCTCGCCGGCTTTCCGGGCGACCGTCCGCGGAACCAGGCGGAGCCAGCACGCACTGGGCCGTTTCCTTGCAGCCCCCCGGGTGGGGCGGTAGAATCAAGGCGATGTCCGGGGGCCGCGGAGCGCGGTTGTCAGGCCGTCCAGGAGGCCTAGCATGGCACCAACGAGAGAGATCATCGCGGATTCCACCACCCCTGTCGTGACGGCGGCGCCGCCGGCCCGGCTGTCGCTCGCCGGCAAGGAGCACACCCTTCCCGTCATCGTCGGCTCGGAGGGCGAGACCGCCATCGACATCGCCCACCTGCGCGGCGAGAGCGGCGCCATCACCCTCGACAACGGCTACGGCAACACCGGCGCCTGCGAGAGCGCCATCACCTTCATCGACGGCGAGGTGGGCATCCTCCGCTACCGCGGCTATCCGATCGAGGAGATCGCCGGCCGCGCCGAGTTCGTCGAGATCTGCCACCTGCTGATCGAGGGCCGCCTGCCGAGCCACGCCGAGCTCGCCGACCTGCGCGAGCGGCTGGGCGCCGACGAGTGCCTGCACGACGGCATGAAGGAGCTGATCGCCAACTATCCGCGGGAGACCCATCCGATGGCCTCCCTCGCCTCGCTGGTGACCCTTCTCTCGACCTACTACTCCGAGAAGGACGACGCCGACCGCAACATGATCCGCCTGCTGGCGCAGGCGAAGACGATCGCCGGCCACATCCACAAGCGGCGCCTGGGCGAGCCGTTCGTCGATCCGCAGCCCGGCCTCTCCTACGTCGGCAACTTCCTCCACGCCATGTTCGGCAAAGGCGACGAGCCCTACGTGGTGCCGCCGGTGCTCGAGCGGGCGCTCAACCTCCTGCTCATCCTCCACGCCGACCACGAGCAGAACTGCAGCACCTCGACCGTGCGCATGGTGGGGAGCAGCCAGGCCAACCTCTTCGCCTCGATCTCGTCGGGCATCTCCGCCCTCTGGGGACCGCTCCACGGCGGCGCCAACCAGAAGGTGATCGAGATGCTGGAGCGCATCGCGGCCGACGGCGGCAACCACTCGAAGTACGTCGACATGGCGAAGGACAAGAGCTCCGGCTTCCGCCTCATGGGCTTCGGCCACCGCGTCTACAAGAACTTCGATCCGCGCGCCCGCATCCTCAAGCAGACCAGCGACGAGGTGCTCGCCGAGCTCGGCGTGCGCGATCCGCTGCTCGACATCGCCAAGCACCTCGAGGCGGCGGCGCTCGAGGACCCCTTCTTCGTCGAGCGCAAGCTCTACCCCAACGTCGACTTCTACAGCGGCATCATCTACCGCGCCATGGGTATCCCCACCGACATGTTCACGGTGATGTTCGCCCTCGGCCGCATGCCGGGCTGGATCGCGCACTGGAAGGAGATGCGGGCGGACAAGAACACCCGCATCAACCGCCCGCGCCAGGTCTACACCGGCCCCACCCGCCGCCCCTTCGTGCCGCTCGCCGAGCGTCCGTAGAGCCAGCAAACAGGCCTGGAAGCACCGAGAGCGGCGGGCGGTCCGGCGCCGTTCCTCCCCACCTTCACGATCGAGTACTATCGAAGCCTCGAATCGAGCGCGCCCGTTCGGCGGCAGGTCTCGCGACCGTCGCCGGCTCCGGCGCCCGCCCCTTGGAGGCTCACCATGGCTGAAGCTGACGCTCCCACCCGCTGGGAGCGGGTCCGGGAGATCCTCGATCGCGCCGCCGGCGACAGCCCGGCGGACTACGGCGGCGCCGGCCGCTTCTGGAACCTGCCGCTCACCGCCTTCCTCGCCACCCGTCTCCATGGTGTGCCGCTCGTCGCACCTCCGGCCGCCGCGGGAACCGCGGCGGCAGCGGCCGCCGGATCGTCCTGCGGCTGCCGGGCGAGCGCGCAGAGCCCGGCGGGCGATCCCGCCGGCGAGCGCCAGCCGCCCTATCCCGGCCGCGGCGCCGCCTCCGGCCTCGTCCGCGGCCTCCGCGGCGAGCCTCCCTTCGACGGCTCGCGCTTCCCCCGGCTGCCGTGGGGCGGCACGGCGGTGGCGGTGGAGGACGCCGCCTTCATCTCCGACTGGATCGACGACGGCTGTCCGCAGGGCGATCGCGAGATCGCGGCGCTGCCGCTCGCCGCGTCTGCCGCATCAGGCACCGCGAGCGCGGGGCCGCCGGCGGCGGGCCACGTGGCGGCGATCCGCGCCGACAACGCCGAGGCGATCCTGATGTCCGACCTGGCGTCCGGGGGCCGCGAGGCGTGGGACGCCTACGCCGGGTCGCCCAACGAGTACAAGCTCGAGCGCGGTGAGCTCAAGCAGCGGATGAACATCGATTGCATGACCGAGCCGCAGATCGACGAGCTGCGCGCCGCCATGCGCGAGCTCTACGCCCTGAACAAGTGGCCGGAGGATCGGCGGAGCTACAACAACATCGCGCTCATCCATCAGAACCACTGCCAGCACGGCTGGGAGCGCTTCCTCCCCTGGCACCGCATCTATCTCTACGAGTTCGAGCAGGCCCTTCAGGACCACTGCCCGGGCGTCGCCATGCCCTACTGGGACTGGACGATGCCGATGTACCTGCCGGAGAAGCCCGAGAAGGGGTGGATCATCCCGCCGGCGCTGCAGGCGTTCCTCACCCGCGATTCGCTCGCCTTCCTCCGCCAAGCGGTGCCCGAGCTGCCGGCGCCCCAGGCGGACGTCCTGCAGCGCGAGATGGTCGACAAGGGGAAGCGCTACACCTCGCCCAGCCGCTTCTTCGCCGACGTCGCCGCGATGATCGGCGACGACTACACCCGCGGCCCGCACCGCCACCGCTTCATCGACGCCCTCCTCGCCGCCAACTCGCTCTGGTACCCGCTCCGCTTCCCGGCCGAGTTCAACGGCTCGACGATCGAGAAGCAGATCCACTACCACTACCCGACGGCCGACGACATGGCGCAGATCATGAGCCTGCGGACCTTCCGCGACTTCGGCGGCGGCAGCCTCTACAACGACTCGTTCGGCTTCATGGACCAGAACCCGCACAACACGATGCACATCTGGACGGGCGGCCTCAACCCCGACTTCCAGGCGGCCGCCGGGGTCTCGGCGGAGCAGGCGGGGGGCGACCGCAACCGCAGCGTGCGGATCGCCGGCCGCCGTTTCCACTCGCTCGACGACCTCTACAGCGAGCCGCCGACCGGCGACATGCTGAGCAACCTGACCGCCTCCAACGATCCCATCTTCTGGCCCATCCATGCCAACGTCGACCGCCTGTGGTCGGAGTGGCAGGAGGCGCATCCGAGCTCGCTGCCGGTCGAGCTCGACGCCGTGCTGACGCCGTGGAGCTACACCATCGCCGACACCCTCGACATGGCGCGCTTCGGCTACGAATACGTCAAGAGCACCTGCCTGGTGCCGATCGGTCTCGGCGCGCCGGTCGGCCGCTTCGTCTCGCGGCCGCTCGACATCCCGCCGGCGGTGCGGAGCGCCTTCCGCCAGGCCGAGGTGCGGCTCCACCGCGTGCCGCAGCTGCCGCGCTCGTGCTTCATCCGTGTCTTCCTGAACCTGCCCGACGCCGACGCCGCGACGCCGATCGACGACGAGCACTACGCCGGCTACCTCGCCGTCTTCGGCCACGGCGACTGCTACGGCGGCCCCGGCCACTGCGACCTGCCGCCGGCGCGGCCGCGCAAGTACGACCTGCGGCCGCGCAGCCACAACACGCCGCGCAACCACCGCATCCACGTCACCCGGGCGGCGCGCCGGCTGCTCGACGCCGGCGCCACGTCGCTGCAGATCACCCTCGTCGTGATCGGCGCCGACTACGGCGCGGAGAGCGAGCTCCTGCGCCTCGACGGCGTCTCCCTGAACTTCCTCGACTGAGCGGAGCGAGAGCGACATGCCAACGGTCTACAGGATCCATCCCGGCATCGGCATCGCCCGTCTCGGCAACAGTCCGGACGAGTTCTGCATCTCCCCCGAGCGGCCGGCGGCGCTCCCCATCGCCTGCGACGCGGAGGGCAACCCGCTCCTCGCCGCCGACGGCTCGCCGGTCCCGCTCACCACCTTCAAGGACGGCGAGGGGCGGATCAAGCGCCAGGCGGCGCGTTTTCAGGTCTGGGCCTACGACGACGACAGCCCGGCGGGGCGGCCGCTCGCGCTCGGCGACTGGATCGAGGGCGGCGGCAACGCCGGCGAGCTGGTCGACATCCAGTGGCGCGTCCACCTCGCCAACAAGAAGGCCGTCTGGTACGAGTTCCGCCAGCTCGAGGGCGAGCACGGCTACGCCGCCGACCATCCGCGCCGCAACGCCGCGATCACCGATCCCGAGGCGCGCCAGCAGCTCATCATCGATCCCGGGCCGCGGGTGGTCGACTGCCACGGCCGGCGCCGCGCCTCCTGCCGCCGCGACGGCGGCGACCTCTACGCGACGGTCTTTCCGCCGCCGCTGGCGCCGCGCTCCATCGACACCCTGGGCGACCTGCTGACCGACGCCGTCGGGCGGCTGCTGGTCCTCGGCGGCCACGGCGACTCCGGCACTTATCAGGCCGACACCTTCGGCCAGCCGCGGATCGACACCTACGCCAACAACGACGGCTGGTTCGACGACACCGCGGACGGCCCGGTGACCGCCCGCCTCGTCATGCACTCGCCGCTCGTCGAGCAGGTGCGCTTCGTCGACGTCGACCCGGCGTGGGTGATCGTCGGCTACCCGGCCTACGTGCCGCAGATCCTCGACATGGTGACCCTCGACGAGGTGGTCCACGACCTCGCCGTCCGCCAGTTCGCCGACCGCACCGACCTCTACGGCGAGGCCGGCACCTTCGACGAGCCGCAGCGGATCGCGCCCACCGACACCGAGGCGCTGGTGCTCTGGAAGGCCGGTCGCCTGCAGTGGAACCCTGCCTACAGGCCCTGGTTCTACCGCGACATCTGGCCGATCCTCTTCCGCGCCGACGAGTTCCTCTACCTGACCAACATCCTCGGCCAGTCGAACTTCCCCCACAACCAGTCGGCGCGCGGCAACTTCGATCCGCAGAAGCTCTCGATCCCGCCGCTGGTCGATCGGCGCCAGCTCGCCGCCTGCGAGCAGGCGTGCATCGCGAAGAACCTCTCCGGCGAGCTCTTCGTCGAGACCCTGGCGCCGGTCCTCGCCCTCGCCGCCCGCGAGGCCGCGGGCGATCTCCACGCCGGCGGCGTGCCGGCGGAGAGCGAGCCGGGCGAGCGGGCCGAGCGTGATACTGCCGCCGACCGCCGGCTCCGCGCCGCGGCGACGACCGGAGCTGGCGGCGGCGGCGATCTGAGCGCTGCTCTGACCGAGGACCTGCCGGCACGCCTCCGCGCGGCGCTCGCGGCCTTCGCCGACGCGGCGCACGGCGCCGCCTCACGCGAAGCGCTGCGCGCGGCGGCCCCGAGCCCCGCCGAGGCATCCGGCGCGGCGGCGAGCGAGCATGCCGCCGAGGTCGCAGGCCAAACCTCCGGGGGGAATGAGCCGTCCGCCACCAACTTCGAGCGCTACCTGGCGGAGTGGCGGGCCGCGTCGTCGCCCGCCTATCCGCAGGCGAAGGACGAGCTGGAGCGCCAGGTGGACGAGATCCTCGCGGCGATCCCGGAGCCTGCCGAGGCCCCTGTCTTGGACGTGCCGCGCGATCCGTCGGCGCCGCCGCGGGCGATCGGCGAGGGGCCGCTCTCGGGCCGGGCGCGGCAGACCGCCGCCGGCCTCCAGGCGCGCCTGCGCGCCGCGGTCCACGAGCACCTCCGGAAGTACCACACCGGGAAGCTCCTCGAGGAGTGCCGCGCGCGCTGCCTCGAAACGGCGACCCAGGACCTCTACAAGGGCTACCGGCAGTACCTCTTCGACCTCCTGCGCCAGCCGGGGGAGGAGAACCTCTTCCGCATCCAGGGGAAGGCGACGAGCCGCATTCACGGGCTGCCGCTGATGCCGCTCCTGGCCGGCGACAATCCGATCTCCAACACCCTGCCGGCGAAGTTCTTCCGCCTCACCGACTTCCAGTACTACCTCCTGCGCCAGTGGGCGCGCGGCCTGTTCTACAACGAGATCCTCGAGGGCTGGGGGAAGCCGAATCCCCTCGACCCCAACGCCGGCTGGGTCAACGCGACCGGCCGCGACCTCGACCGCGGCGTGCTCTCGAACCTTCTCGGCGGCGCCTTCTGCCCCGGCGGCGAGGCGGGGTGGATCCTGCGCAACCCGGCGATCTACCGCGAGCCCTACCGCATCAAGGCCGATCCCGACTTCTCGACCTTCCAGCTGACCGCGGCGCAGGCGAACGCCAACCGTGGCCAGCTGCCGGAGACCGACTACCTGTCGTACGCCTCCGTCGCGCTCAGCCAGGACAGCGACTTCGACCGCGGCCTGCAGCCCGGCGACGTGACGAAGGCGATGGCTCTCCCCTGGCAGGCCGACTTCAACGAGTGCACCACGCAGGACATCAACGTCACCTACGAAGAGTGGAACCGGATCGATCCAGCGAGCGATCATGACTCGCTGATGAAGCGCGAGGAGCGCGTCTGGGAGACGCTCTGGTGGCCGGCGCACCGGCCGCTGCAGACCTTCGAGGTCGTCGCCTGGAAGGACGGCAAGCCGGCGGGCTACCGGGCGCTCGACTGGAGCCGCGGCGTGCCGCAGACCAACGCCGGCGACCTCAAGATGGTGACCGAGTGGTGGCGCCTCGCCTTCGTGGCGCGGAACCCCTGGCTGCCCGCCGGCGGCGATCAGCCGAGCGAGGTACCGCCGCCGGAGGTGCCGGTGTACATCAGCGTCGAGCGCACCGAGCGCGCGGACCTGAGAGCGCGGTCCGCACGGGCGGCGGACGCCGGCGAGAAGCAAGGCGACACGGCCCGCGAGGACGAGAAGGCCCGGTGAGCGCCGCCGCGCCGACCGGCGCCTGCGATGTCGCCATCGTCGGCGGCGGGCCGGCGGGATCGGCGACGGCGCTCTCGCTCGCCGCGCGCGCTCCCCAGCTCGCCGTCGTCCTCATCGAGGCGACCCGCTACACGGCGCCGCGCCTCGGCGAGACCCTGCCGCCGCCGGCGCGGCGGCTCCTCGAGCACCTGGGCGTCTGGGAAGCCTTCGCGCGTGCCGGCGGCAGCGAACACGCCGTGCAGCGCGAGGTGTGGGGGACCTCGTCGTCGTGGGGCGCCGCCCAGCCCCGTGACGACGACTTCGTCTTCGGCCGTGGCGGCGCCGGCTGGCACCTCGACCGCGCCGGCTTCGACGACCTTCTGGCGAGCGCGGCGGAAGCGCGCGGCGTGCGCCTCCTCCGCGGCACCCGGCTCCGCGCCGCCGAGCGCTCCTCGGGAGGCGGCTGGCGCCTCCGGCTCGCGAGCGGCGACTCGAGAAGCGAGCCGGCCGGCGCGACCCTCGCGGCGCGCCTCGTCGTCGATGCAACGGGGAGCGCCGCGGCCTTCGCCCGCCGGCGCGGCGCCCGCCTCGTCGCCGCCGATCGCCTGGTCGGCTTCGCGCGCTTCTTCGCCGACGACGGCGCCGGCGACCCGCGCACCCGCGTCGAGGCCGTCGCCGACGGTTGGTGGTACACGGCGGGTCTGCCGGGCGGGCGCCGCGTCGCCGCCTGCCTGACCGATGCCGATCTCGGCCGCCGCCTGGGCCTCGCCGACGCCGCCGTCTGGTCGCGACATCTCGCGGCGACGATGGTGATGCGGCAGGCGCTCGCCGCCGCCCGCCCGCTCGGCCCGGTCACCGTCCACGCCGCCGCCTCGCGCCGCCTCGACCCGGCGGCCGGCGACGGCTGGCTGGCGGTGGGCGACGCCGCCTCGACCTTCGACCCGCTCTCCTCCGCCGGCATCCTCAAAGCCCTCCGCTCCGGCATCTTCGCCTCCTACGCCGCCGCCGACCTCCTCACCCGCGGCGACCCCACCGCCCTCGCCCGCCACCGGCGCTACGTTGACGACGAGTTCGCTGGCTACGCCCGTGTGCGCGAGCGCCACTACGACGGCGAGCGTCGCTGGCCGGAAGGGGAGTTCTGGCGGCGGCGGCAGAAGGTCAACCCGGGTGATGCGCTCGGGCTCCCCCGCCCAGATCCTTCGCTGCGCTCAGGATGACAAGGACTAGCCCTCTGCGATGGCGCCAAGCTTGTGAGTTTCTGTCCGGGACCGCTGAAGATCGTTTCCCTGATGATCGTGCGATGCCCTCTAAAGCTGTCATCCTGAGCGGAGCGAAGGATCTGGGGGAGGGATATAGTCGCTTGCAGTGCCCGCTCCGCAGTCGTCCCTTCGTCGCCTCCTGGCTCCCGCTGGGCTGATCGTCGCGACGGCCGCGCTCGCCGGCTGCGCGCCGCCGCCGCGACCGATGACCGCCGCGTCGCGCCCGGCCGGCCAGGCGCCGGCGGCCGAGCCGGTGCGCGAGGCGGACGAGTACACGCGCTACGAGCTGCTGGCGCCCGGCTCGGGCCGCTTCCACATCCTCTACGAGGTGACCGCGACCGATCTCGGCGCGACGGTGTTCTTCAATCCGATCCGCAAAGGGAGCACGGCGAGCGGCGAGTCGGTGCGCGACCGCGCGAGCGGCGAGGCGCTGCCGTTCGAGGTGGTGAGCGGCGCTGAGGCGCGGCGCGGCGGCCTGCCGGAGGCCGAGCTCGACACCGACTACATCCGCATCCGCCTGCCGCGCCCGGTGCCCGCCGACGGCGGCGTGCGGCTGCTGATCGAGAAGACCTACGCGGACGCCAAGAGCTACTTCGTCGAAGGCGCCGGCGGCATCGTCTTCGCCCGGCCGCTCGGCATCCGGCGCAACGCGATCGTCCTCCCCGCCGGCTACGAGCTCGTCGCCTGCAACGTGCCGGCACAGGTGCTCTCCGAGGCGGACGGGCGGCTCGTCGTCAGCTTCATGCACACGGGTCCGGACCCGGCGCCGCTGGTGATTCACGCGCGGAAGCTGGCGGAGAGGGCGAATTGATGCGGCGCACGAACGGCGGGTGGAACGGCGGTCGCTCGATGGCGCTTCTCGCGGCCGCGCTCGTGGTCATCTCGGCGCTGCCGGCGCTCGCCCAGCCGGCGCCCGCCGAGGGCGACCACTTCTCCGAGCGGGCGCACCAGGACCGCACGATCGTCTATTTCCTGCGCCCGCCGGAGACGCACGCCTTCGACCTCTACCACGACTACACGGAGTCGCGGCCGGGAGTTGACCGCTACCTGAACGTCGTGCGCAAGGGGAGCAGCGCCTCGGCGCCGTCGGCGCGGAACCTCGACACCGGCGAGGTCCTCAAGGTCGAAACCAAGACCGGGAAGGACGTGCTCGCCTCCGGCGGCGCCCAGGGCGAGGAGATCGAGCCCGACTCCGACGTCGTCGTGGCGCACTTCGCCGCCGTGCGGCCGGGCACCTCGGTCCGCCTCCGCATCGCCGAGACCTACACCGACGCCAAGAGCTACGGCGTGAATGGCGGCGAGCTGGTCTTCGACCGCACCTTCGGCCGCCCGCGCGACGCCGTCGTCCTCCCGGCCGGCTGGTACCTCACCGCGAGCTCCATCCCCGCCATCGTCAGCGAGACCGCCGACGGCCGCATCCGCCTCGACTTCGTCAATCCGCGGAACGACGACATCGCGGTCTCCATCCGCGCCAGGCGGCGGCCGCAGTAGCTACTGGACCCACGAGCCGTCCAGCCTGACGTCCGCGTGGCGCCAGGCGCTGTCGCGCCGCGCTTCGACGGCGCCGGCCGCCGCCGTCTTCCCCTGGCGGCGGAGGCTCGCGGCGAGGCCGGCCAGGGACCAGCCGTTCTCCGGGTTGCGGTGGAGATCCTCTTCGTAGACGCTCGCGGCCTCCGCCGGCCGGCCGGCGGCGAGGAGCCGGGCGCCGAGGGCGTGGCGGGCGGGGACGAGCCAGGAGGGGGGCTCGTCGTAGGCGAGCGCGTCCTCGGCGGCGACCGCCGCTCGCAGGTGCGCGATGGCGTCCGCCGCTCGGCCTTCTTTCGCCGCGATCTCCCCGGCGAGGAGCTCTCGCGCGACCTCCGCCAGGCGGCGGGCGGAATTCAATCCTTCCACGGCGCTCGCCGGCAGGGCGGCGGCGAGGGCGCCGGCGCGCTCCGCGGCGGCTGTCGCCTCCGGCAGGCGGCTCCGCGCGGCGAGGGCGAGGCCGCGGGCGGTCAGCCAGAGGATGGTCGCGTAGGAAAATCGTGCCGGCGGCGCGGGCTCGGCGAGGAGCTGGTCCCAGCGGCCGAAGCGGACGAGGATCCAGGCGGGGTAGGTGAGCGCGAAATCGGCGCCCGGCATGCCGTCGAGCATCGCCGGCGAGAAACGGTCCGCCAGCCGGCGGGCGGCGGCGACGGCCTCGGCGCTCCGCCCCTCCATCTGCGCCGCGGCGGCGAGGAACTGCAGATCGTGGGCGGCGTACATGCGGTAGAAGCCCGCGGCGCCGGCCGGGTCGCTGGCGGCGCGGCGCTCGTCGGCGGCGATGGCGCGGCGGTTCGCCTCGGCGGCCTCCTCGTAGCGGCCGATCCGCTCGTACACGTGTGAGGGCATGTGCACCAGGTGGCCGGCGCCCGGCATCGCCGACGCCAGCCGCCGAGCGGCGGCGAGCCCGCGCTCGGGGTGGGGCGACGCCTCGACGGCGTGGATGGTGTAGTGGTTGGCGCCGGGGTGATCGGGGTGGGCGCGGAGGACGGCCTCGAGCACCGCCACGAGCTCCGCGGTGCCCGGCTGCGGGCGGCCGCCGGGGGTCCACAGGTCCCAGGGGCGGAGATCCATCAGCGCCTCGGCATAGAGCGCCCCGACGTCGGGGTCGGCGGGGAAGCGCCGCCGCACCGCGCCCATCGCGGCGGCATAGGCGCCGTCGAGCGCCCGCTGGCCGGCCGGCGTCGTGGGCGGGGTCGCCGTGTAGCGCCGGGCGAGCGCGGCGGCGAGCGCACGCTCGACCGGCGTCGCTTGGACGGCGAGCCGCTCCGCCCGCGCGACGGCGGCCGCGGCGGCGCGGGTGCGCTCCGGCTCGGCCGGCCGGTTGATGTGCGGGCCGAGCGCCAGCGCGACGCCCCAGGCGCAGGCGGCGCAGGCGGGGTCGCGGCGGCCGGCCTCGGCGAACGACCGCTCGGCCGCCTCGAGATCGAAGGCATAGAAGAGCCGCAGGCCCTGATCGAAATAGGCCTGCGCGGCGGGCGACGCGGTGGTGATCCGGCGATGGTAGCCGCCGAGGTCGGTGCGCAGCGGGACCGGCGGTCCTGGCTCCGTTTGGTTCCGAGGACGGTCGCCTGGAAGGGCGTGATGGGTGGGTGGGGCCGAAGGCGACCGCCCGGAGGAGACCAAACGGAGGCAGGACCGAACCTGTGATGCCGCGGGCGGCGTGGTGAGAGCGTGCGCGCCGGAGGAGACGACGGCGGCGATGGCGCTGGCGAGGGCGGCCCGCAGCAGCGTCCGAGCGGCCGTCAGGGAGCTCACCGGCCGCCGGCGCGGGCGGCTTCCTGCATCTTCTCGGCCTGGAAGTGGGCGACCAGCGGCTCGATCAGCGGATCGAGGTTGCCCTCGAGCACCACCGGCAACTGGTGGAGCGAGAGGCCGATGCGGTGGTCGGTCACCCGGCTCTGCGGGAAGTTGTAGGTGCGGATCTTCTCCGAGCGGTCGCCGCTGCCGACCATGCGGCGGCGCTCCTCGCCTATGGCGGCATCCGCCTTCTCGCGCTCGAGGTCGAAGAGGCGCGCCTTGAGGACGCGGAGCGCCTTCGCCTTGTTCTTGATCTGGCTCCGCTCGTCTTGGCAGGAGACGACGAGGCCGGACGGCAGGTGGGTGAGGCGGACGGCGGAGTAGGTGGTGTTGACCCCCTGGCCGCCGGGGCCGGAGGAGCAGTAGCGGTCGATCCGCAGGTCCTTCTCGTCGACCTCGATCTCGACGTCCTCGGCCTCCGGCAGCACCGCCACGGTCACCGCCGAGGTGTGGATGCGGCCCGAGGCCTCGGTCGCCGGCACCCGCTGCACGCGGTGGACGCCGCCCTCGTACTTGAGGCGGCTGTAGGCGCCGCGCCCCTCGACGATCGCCGACACCTCCTTGACACCGCCGACGCCGGACTCCGAGAGGTCGATGACCTCCATCCGCCAGCCCTGCTGCTCGGCGTAGCGGCTGTACATGCGAAAGAGCTCGGCCGCGAAGAGGCTCGCCTCGTCGCCGCCGGTGCCGGCGCGGATCTCGAGCACCACGTTGCGGGCGTCGTTGGGGTCCTTCGGCGCGAGGTCCTTGCGCAGTGCCTCCGCCAGCTCCTCGCCGCGCACCAGCAGCTGGTCGCGCTCCTCCTGCGCCATGGCGAAGAGGTCGTCGTCCTTGCCGAGCGAGGCGAGCATCTCCTCGGTCTCGCGGCGCTGGCGGTCGACGTCCTGATATCGGCGATAGAGCTCGACGACGTGGTTGATCTCCGAGAGCGCCTTGCTGGTCTCGGTGAACGCCTTGCGGTCGGCGTGGATCGCCGGATCGGAGAGGCGGGCGGTCAGCTCCTGGTGGGTCTTTTCGATCTCGGCGAGCTTTTCGAGCATGGTTCGAGTCCTCGCAACGCCCGCTCAGGCGGAGACGGCGGCGGCGATGTCCGACGCGGGAGAGGCGGGCTCCGGCTGGGGCGCGACGGCGGTCGGCTCCGGCGCCGCGGCGGCCGACGCCGGCGCGCCGGCGGCAGGCAGCAGGCCGTCCTCGGCGAGGGCCACCTCGAGCGCCACGATCGCCACCTCCAGCATGTCGTCGGTGGGCTCCTGCGTCGTGATGCGCTGGAGCTGCAGGCCGGGCCAGACGATGGCGGCGAAGAGCGGCGCCGCGCGGCGCTTGGCGGTGAGGCGCAGCACCTCGTAGGAGAGGCCGGCGACCACCGGCACGAGGAGCAGCCGGCCGCCGAGCTTGAGCACGAAGGGGGCGCTCTTGGGGATCAGCGCGAAGAGGACGATCGACACCAGCAGCACGAAGAGCAGGAAGCTGGTGCCGCAGCGCGGATGGAGCCGGCTCTGGGCGCGGGCGTTGGCGACGGTGAGCGGCAGCCCCGACTCGTGGTTGAACACCACCTTGTGCTCGGCGCCGTGGTACATGAACACCCGATGGATGTCGCGGAAGCGCGAGATGGCGACCATGTAGCCGATGAAGAAGGCGGCGCGGAGAGCGCCGTCGACGAGGTTGAAGGCGAGCGAGGAGAGGGTGCCGAAGAGATAGCGCTCGGCGAGCTGGGTGAGCCAGAGCGGCAGCAGGAGGAAGAGAGCGACGCCGAAGCCGACGCCGACGATCATCGAGCTCGCCACCGCCCAGCGCGAGATCTCGGGGGCCGGGGTGCTGGCGTTGTCGGAAGTCGTCGATCCCGCCGGCTCCGCCGCCGGCGGCTCAGCCGCCGCTTCGCGCGCCGAGACGTCGAGGGCGCGGATGCCGATGGCGAGCGACTGGAAGAGCACGGCGATGCCGCGCACCACCGGCAGC
Source organism: uncultured Acidobacteriota bacterium (assembly GCA_963755825.1). Taxonomy (GTDB): domain Bacteria; phylum Acidobacteriota; class Thermoanaerobaculia; order Multivoradales; family UBA5704; genus DATBQN01. Next base: position 2,764,645 of record CAVWLA010000003.1, read on the forward strand.
TTGACCCACGGGTGGCGCGCCGCGAGGCTGGGGATCTTCGAGCTCTCGCGGTAGATCGAGCCGTCGGGACGGCGCACGGCGATGCCGCTCGCCCCGGGCGAGCGCATCATCACCCCCTCGAGGAGGGCCTGGCCGCCGACGAGCAGCTCGGTGGGTGGCTTGGAAGGCATGGTGCGATCCCCGTGCGAGGCGGTGGAGGCTCGGATGGAAGCCGGCTCGATCGATCAGGCTTGCTGGCGTGGCGCTCGGGGCCGCCCTCGCCTCCGCCCGGCGAGGGGCGGAGACGAGAGCCGGATGCGACGGAACGGGCGATCGCGAGGCCGGCCCGAGCCGTCGCGCCCCGGCGGGCTAGACCGTGTTGGCGGGCTCGCCCTGCTTGACGGGCTCGGAGTTGCGGTAGCGGCGCTGGAAGCGCTCCACGCGACCGGCGGCGTCGAGCAGCTTCTGCTTGCCGGTGAAGAAGGGGTGGCAGGCGCTGCACACCTCGAGCCGCATCTCTTTCTTCGTCGAATGGGTCTCGAACTGATTGCCGCACGCGCAGTGCACCATGACGCGGTGCAGGCGGGGATGGATCTCTGGCTTCATCGGCGTCTTCCTTCCTTGGCGGGGTCCGCGTCTCTCTCGGAAGAACCCCAAGTGGGCGGTCAAGAACCTCGAAGACTAATCGATCCCCCGCCGCGGTGGCAAGGGATCGGCCGTGTCCTCCAGCTCTGTCGCAGCCTGTAGAAGGAGAAAACGGGGGCGAAAATTCCTCGCCCGACAGCCCCCGCTCAGGCGACGGCGCGCTCGGCGAGGGCGAGGAGGCGGAGGAAGTTCTCGCCCAGGATGAGGCGGACGCCGGTGCGGTCGACGCCGCGCTCGAGGAGGGCGGCGGTGAGGTCGGGGAAGCGGGCGGGGTCCTCGAAGCCGGCGAGCGGCGCGTCGATGCCGTCGAAGTCGGTGCCGATGCCGACGTGCTCCTCGCCGCCCAGCTCGACCAGCCGGATCAGGTGGTCGACGAAGCGGGAGAGCGGCACCGGCGGCAGCGGGTGGTCGGCGAAGAGCCGCTCGATCTCGCCGCGGTACTTGGTCGGCTGGCGGAGGTAGGGCTCCTCGAGCTCGGCGAGCGCCGGCCCCAGCTCCAGCATCCGCCGCCGGTTGGCCTCGGCGGCCGCGCTCCCCACGAAGGCGGCGTAGGAGTTGCCCATCACCACCCCGCCGCGGCGGGCGATGTCCCGCACCAGGTCGTCCGGCAGGTTCCGCGGCACGTCGCAGAGGGCGCGCGACGAGCTGTGCGAGGCGACCGGCGGCACCGCCGAGACCGCCAGCACCTGGCCGACGGCGGCGTCCGAAACGTGCGAGACGTCGGCGAGGATGCCGCGGCGGTTCATCTCCTGGACGATCGAAATCCCCTCCGCCGAGAGGCCGCCGTGGCGCGCCTCGTCGGTCGAGGCGTCGCACCACTCGTGGCTCGCGGTGTGGGTCAAGGTGACGTAGCGGACGCCCATCGCCGCGCAATCGCCGAGGAAGCCCGGATCGCCGATGCGGCTGGCGGTGGTCGAGGCGCCGCCGGGCCTGCCGAGCGGCCGGCCGTTCTCGAGCCCGAAGACGACGGCGACCTCTCCCCGCCGATCCGCCCGCCGGATCTCCTCGACGCTCGTCGCCTGCACCAGCCCGGAGCCGGTGCCGAGCTGGGCGCGGGCGATCTCGTGGAGCGTCCGCGCGTGCTCGCGTCCGGCGGCGACGCCGAGCGACGGCGGCACGTAGAGCGCGAACACCAGCGCGTCGACGCCGCCGCGGCGCAGCCGCGGCAGGTCGATGTGGCGGTCGGGGAGGGACTCGGCGAGATCGGCCGGCGACTCCCACAGCCGCGACGGCACGTCGGTGTGGCCGTCGAAGACCAGGCAGTCGTCGTGGAAGCTCATGCGGGGCTGGCTCGCTCTCCTACCGCCCGCCGAGGCCGGCGCTGGGGCCGTAGAGGAGGGCGTTCAAGAGGATCGGGGCGGTGGCGTGCCAGAAGAGGCGGAAGTCGGGGTCCTCGGCGAAGACGACGACGCTCCCCCGGCCGCGGTTCTCGGCGCCGACGAGGAGGGCTCCCGAGAGGCGCTGCTCGGCCTCGGGGAAACAGAAGCCGGCGATCACCGGGTGCTCGTCGGCGGCGAGGAGGATGTCCTTCTGCGGATCGCCGGTGGCGCGGAGCACCAGCTCGCCCTCGTAGAGGACGCTCGGCGAGCCGGCGAGGCCCATGGCGAGCACGTGGTGCCGCTGCAGGCGGGTGGCGAGCACCGCTCCGGGGGTGAAGACCGGCCGCCCGGCGATGCCGAGCTGCTCGGCGGTGGCGGTGTCCTCGCCGCTCTCGGGGTCGTCGGCGGTCTTCGCCGGCTCCCACTTGCGGATCGCCGTCATCTGGTGCTGCTGCAGCCAGGAGACGGCGTCGCCGACGGCGACGAGGAGGCCGCCGTCCTTGACCCAGGCGTCGATCGCCAGGCGGGTCTTCTCCGGGATGTGGTCGTCGTAGCTGCCGTCCGGCATCACCAGTGCGTCGAAGTCGGCGAGGTCGATCTGCCCGAGCCGTGCGATGTCGAGGCGGTCCTGGCGGAGGCCGATCTCGCGGTCGAGGAGGTGCCAGAGGAAGCCGAAGGAGGTGACGTCGACCCCCTCGCCGGAGAGCAGGCCGACGCGCACCGGGCGGACGGCGACCATCTCCGCCGAGCCGAGCGAGATGCCGCTGACGTCGAAGGAGGAGTCGATCCCCTGCGCCCGGACCGCGCCGCTGCCAATACCGCCGGCCTCCGGGGTGCGGGGAAAGAGCCCGGCGAGCTGCCGGTCGAAATCGGCGGCGTTGCCGTGGCGGGGGATGAAGACGGTGCCGGCGGGGTACTCGGCGAGCCCGGCCGAGAAAGGCGAGAGCGCTACCCGGTGGCGGATGCCGCGCTGCTGCAGGAGGGCCTCCAGCCGGTAGGAGGCGAGCCCCTGCGGCCGCACCAGGACGCCCAGCCCGGCGCTGCCGGTGAGGCCGCCGGCCGCCGGGGCGATCTGCCGCGCGCCGGCGACGTCGCCCGCCGCCACCCAGGCGTCGACGTCGTAGGCGAGCGGCAGCGACCAGGCGGTGATGTCGTAGAACTCGGGTTTGAGGTTGTCCTCCAGGCGGCGGCGCTGGCGGTCGAGGAAGCTCGCGCTCATCGGCGACTCGAGATCCATCAGCGCCTCGACCAGGTTGCCGAGCGGCTGCGCCGTGGAGACCGCGTAGGTGCCGGCGGGGAAGCGGCGCTCCTCGCCGGTGGCGGCGCGCGCCAGGCGCTTCGCCTTGACGGTGGCGCCGCCCTCGAGCTGGCGGACGCGGATGCCGTGGAGCGAGAGGAGGTCGGCCAAGGCGCGCGCCTCCGGCCGGTCGGCGCTCCACAGGAAGGTCCGCGCCGACTCGGGCGGAGCGCCGGCGCGGTTGGCGGCGAAGTCGGCGAGCAGGCGATGGGAGCTCGCCGCCGCCGTGCGGACGGTGGCGAGGGAGGTCGTGAAGTGGTGGGCGACGCGGTCGGCGAGCGTCAGCTCGGCGCCGTCCGGCAGCGCGATGGAGAGGCCGCCGCGGCCGCCGCCCGCCATCTCGTAGGTCATGCCGACGGCGCCGCGCAGGCTCGGATAGGAGTCGCCGTAGCCGGGGTAGAAGAGGTCGTAGTCCTCGTTCTTGAAGTAGATCCAGCCCTGGTGGTCGAAGGCCTCGGCGTTGGCGCGGCCGAAGGTCTCGATCCAGTTGAGGACGCGATGCTCAATGCGGTTGTTGACCGGCTCCGAGGGCGGCGGGAAGAAGTAGGAGGCGTCGGTCCCCATCTCGTGGAAGTCGACGTAGACCTGCGGCTCCCAGCTCTCGTAGGCGGCGATGCGCGCCCGGCTCTCCTGCTGGGTCGCCCACGCCCAATCGCGGTTGAGATCGACCAGATAGTGGTTCTGGCGGCCGCCCGGCCAGGGCTGGAAGTGTTCGGCGGCGGCGGCGCGCGGGTCGGGCGCGGCGCCCTGGCGCTCCTCGTAGCTGCGGATGTAGCGCTCGCGGCCGTCGGGGTTCGACAGCGGATCGATGAGCACGATCGTGCTCTTGAGGATCTCGGGGACGTCGCCCTGGCCGGCGGCGAGGAGGTAGGCGACCGCCATCGCGGCCTCGGCGGACGACGCCTCGTCGCCGTGGGTGCCGTAGGCGAGCCAGACCGCCGCCGGCAGCTTCCGCGCCAGCTCGTCGCGCTCCTCGCGGGAGAGAGTGCCGGGGTCGGCGAGGCGCAGGCGGTCGGTGCGCAGGGACTCCAGCCGCGCCAGGTTCTGCGGCGAGGAGATGGCGACGAGCTCGAGCGGACGCCCCTCGTAGGTCTTGCCGTACTCCCACATCTTGACGCGGTCGGAGGCCGCCGCCACCGCCTGCAGGTAGGCGAGGATCTGCGTCCAGTGGGTGAAGCGCGCCCCCAGCGGGTAGCCGAGGACCGCCTCGGGCCGCGGCACCCGCTCGTCGACCGGCGGCAGCGCGGCGAGGGCGCCCTCGGAGAGCGGCGCGATGATCTGGCCGGGGACCGCGGGCGGCGGGACCGGCGGCGCCGCCGTCGGGGGCGCCGGGCGCGGCCGGGACTTGACCGCCGGACCGGCCGCCGCGAGACAGGCCGGGCCCGCCGCCGCCAACGCCGTCGCCACGAGGAAGACCTGAAGGATCGCGATCCTGCGCACCATGTCCCTGGCTCTCCGCGCCCCCCGCGGGGCGATCTCTCGGCTTGGAATCCGCCGCCTCAGGACGAGACGACGCTCTCCGCCGAGATGTTCAGCCGCTTCATCATCTCGTGGAGCGTGGTGGGTTTCACCTGCAAGAGCTCCGCCGCCCGCTTCTGCACCCCGCCGCAGGCCTGGAGGGCCTTGATGATGAGGTGCCGCTCGTACTCCGAAACGGCATCGCGGAAGGGCAGGCCGGCGGCGGCGAAGCTCGCCGGCGCCGGCAGGAAGGCGTCGGGCTGGCGCACGGCGTTGGGCAGCAGCTCGACCGACAGCACGTCGCCGGTCGACAGCACCACGGCGCGCTCGACGACGTTCTCCAGCTCGCGCACGTTGCCCGGCCAGTGGTAGTCGAGGAGCAGCTCCATCGCCCGCGGCGCGATCTCCATCACCGGCTTCTCGTTCTCGCGCGCGTAGTCGACGAGGAAGTGCTGGGCGAGGAGCGGGATGTCCTCGGTGCGCTTGCGCAGAGGCGGCAGGTTGATGGTGATGACGTTCAGCCGGTAGTAGAGGTCCTCGCGGAACAGCCCCTGCTGCACCGAGCCCTCGAGGTCGGCGTTGGTGGCGGCGATCAGGCGCACGTCGGCCTTGATCGTCTCGACGCCGCCCAGCCGCATGAACTCCTTCTCCTGGATGACGCGCAGCAGCTTCGACTGGGTGTCGAGCGGGATGTTGCCGATCTCGTCGAAGAAGATCGAGCCGCCGGAGGCGATCTCGAAGAGCCCTTTCTTGTTGGCGATGGCGCCGGTGAAGGCGCCGCGGATGTGGCCGAAGAGGTTGCTCTCCAGGAGGTCGGGCGGCATCGAGCCCGAGTTGACGGTGACGAAGGGGCCGTGGGCGCGCCGCGAGTGGTGATGGATCGCCTTGGCGACGAGCTCCTTGCCGGTGCCGCTCTCGCCGAGGACGAGGATGTTGCTCTTCGCCGGCGCGGCGAGCTGGATGAGGTCGTAGACCTGCTGCATCGGCTTGCTCTTGCCGACCAGGTTGTCGAGGCCGAAGCGCTGGCGGAGCTGCTCGCGGAGCTCGCGGTTCTCGTCCGTCAGGCGGTGCTGCTCCAACCCCTTGCGCAGGGTGAGCAGCACCTCCTCGTTCTTGAACGGCTTCGGGATGTAGTGGAAGGCGCCCTCGCGCATCGCCTCGATGGCGCTCTCGATCGACGAGTAGGCGGTGATGACGACGACCACCTGGTCGGGATCGCGCTGGCGGATCTGGCGCAGCACCTGCTGGCCGGAGAGGCCGGGGAGCATGAGGTCGAGGAGGACGAGGTCGATCTCCTCGCGCTCGAGGATCTCCAGCGCCTCCTCGCCCGAGCGCGCCGAGATCGTCGCGTGCCCCTCGCGGCGGACGAGCGAGGTGAGGACGTCCTGCAGGACCTCCTCGTCGTCGACGATCAGGATGTTCATGGGCGAGGGATCGGACGTCGAGCGGGAGGAGCGGGCGAGGCGCTCGGCGGAGCGGCGCTCGCCGCGCTGGCCTTCCGGCGTATCCCGCGGGGTGTCACGCGGGGTCTCCCGCGAGGCGTCCCTCTGACCAACCGCGAGGGCGCTCCAGGGCTCCGGGCTCATGCCGCGACCCGCGGGAGGGGGAGATCGACGACGAAGCAGGCGCCTTCTCCCGGCCGGCTGCTCGCCCGCAGGTCGCCGCCGTGGCGGCGGACGATATCGTAGCTGATGGCGAGGCCGAGGCCGGTGCCGCCGCGGGTGAGCTTGGTCGAGAAGAAGGGCTGGAAGATCTTCTCCAGGCGCTCCGCCGGGATGCCCGGTCCGGTGTCGGCGACGGTGATCTGGGCGCGGCCGTCTGCGGCGGCGAGGGTCACGGTCAGCCGGCCGCCCTTGTCGGCCATGGCGTCGGCGGCGTTGGTGAACAGGTTGGTGAACACCTGCTGCAGCTCGCCGTCGCAGCCGAGCACGGTGACGGCGTCGGCCGGCGGCCGGAAGTCGACCTCGATGGCGCGCCGGCTGAAGCGGTCGGCGAGGAGGTCGATCGCCTCGCTGACCACCGGCGCCAGCGCCACCGGGCGGTGCTCGCCGCTCTTGTCGCGGGCGTACTCGAGGAGGTTGTTGACGATCCGCGCGGCGCGGAAGGTCTGCCGCTCGACCTTCTTCAGGATCTCGTAGCGCGGATCGCTCTCCGCGGTGTCCGAGAGCAGCATCTGGGCGTAGGAGGAGATGCCGGTGATCGGCGTGTTGACCTCGTGGGCGACGCCGGCGGCGAGCATGCCGAGCGCCGCCAGCCGGTCCTTCTCCTTGAGCGCGTTCTCCATCGCCACGCGCTCGGAGACGTCGTGGACGACGAGGATGCGCAGGCGGCCTTCTGCGCTGGCGGCCGATCCGCGGGCGGCCGCGGCGAGCTCGGCGCCGGAGAAGTCGGCGAGCGACAGCTGCAGGTAGCGCTCGGCGCCGTCGGCGGCGCAGTAGGAAACCTCGATCGGCGTCTCGCCGGCGGCGGGGAGCTCGATCGGCAGCACCTGGCCGAGCGGCCTGCCGGCGAGATCGCCCCGCTCGCGCTCGGCGAGCGCGGCGAAGGCGGCGTTGACGGAGACGATCTTGCCGTCCTGGTCGACGACGGCGATCCCCGCCGGCGACGACTCGAAGATCCCCTCGGTGTAGCGCTTGAGGCGGATCACCTCCTGCAGCTGGTCCTGCAGGCGGCCGAGGAGCTGGGCGTTCTCGATCGCCAGCGCCGCCTGGTTGAGGAGATGGCGGACGAGCTCGACGTCCTCGCTGTTCAAGGGGTTCTGGTCCGCCTTGTAGCCGGCGAAGGCGATGCCGACGCGGGTGCCCAAGACCGACAGCGGGAAGGCGTAGCGGTAGCCGGCGACGAAGAGGTGCTGGGCGGCGGCCATCGGCGCGGTGGGCATGGCGGCGCCGGGGATGCGCCGCATGTCCTCGCGCCAGAGGTCGTCGCCGAGCACGTCGAGCGGCAGCAGGCGCGGCAGCCGCCCCTCCGGCCGCACCGCCACCAGCCCATCCGGCTGCACCAGGTAGAGGTTGACCCGCTCGATCGCCACCCCCTCCTCGATCTGCTGCAGGAGCGCCGTGCAGAGCTGCCCGAGGTCGCGCTCGAGGAGGAGCTCGCGGCCGAGGCCGGAGAGCGCCCGGCGCTTGCCGAAGGTGCCGCGGTAGTGCAGGCGCTCGAGGGCGGACGACAGGCTGCGGCGGGTGGGGACGAGGAGCGAGGCGATGCCCAAGCCGGCGGTGAAGGAGAGGAGGTTCCGCGCCGCCGCGAGGTCCTGCGGCACGCCGCGGACGATCATCAGGTTGACCAACGAGAACGAGATGGCGCCGAGGAGGAGGGTCAGCGTCGCCGAGATGGTGTCGCGGACGATGACCTCGATGTCCCACAGCTTGTAGCGCAGGATGGCGTAGGCGAAGGTGAGCGGCACGAGGCCGAGCGGCGCCACCGCGATGGCGGTCAGGAGCGGCGGCCGGGAGAGCCCGAGGAGGAGCGGCGCCACGTAGAGGACGAAGAAGGGGAGGTAGCCCCCGGCCATGCCGAAGATCACCCAGCGCAGCTGGCGCCGCTGCTCCCAGCCGCCGGCGGTGCCAGCGGAGTCCGCGGCGCCCCCTGCGCTGGGCCGCGCCGCGCGCCAGATCAGGATGGCGATCGAGGCGAGGGCGAAGATCACCAGGTGGGCGATCTCCAGGTGGTCGAGAGCGATGAGCGCGCCGGCGGTCGGCCGGCCGAAGAGGAAGCGGCCGTGGAAGAGGAAGATGTCGAGCTGCAGGGCGGCGAAGAAGGCCGCCGGCAGGTAGACGAAGGGGAGCGCCCGGCGCCAGCGCGGCGCGAGGAGCGGCCCCGGGAAGGTGAGGAAGAGATGGAGCGTCAGCGCCGGCAGCAGCAGGCGGGCCAGCTCGTCGCCGCTGTAGACGGCCCGGTAGAGCGCGTCGGCCGGCGGCATCGGCTTGAGGAGATAGAGGAGCGCCGAGGCCAGGCACCAGAAATAGAAGAGCAGCCCCTGGCGGCCGCCCTGGCGGACCAGTGTGTAGAGGCCGATGAGGAGATAGACGACGCCGATCAGCGCCAGCAGGATGTAGGAGACGTCGACGTCGAGCGGCGGCCGGTGATAGGCGACCTGCACCAGCGCCTTGCCGCGGAGGGCGGTCAGATGGCTCAGCTCGTTGCCCTTGAGGCGGAGGGCGAGCTCGGCGGCGCTCGCCGGCTGGCTGCCGTCGACCAGGTAGATCTCGTCGCCCGGCGCGAGGCCGGTGGCCGCGTTCTCGACGTTGAGGACGCGCGCGAAGCCGCCCGGCCACTCGGCGGTGAAGCCGAGCGGCTGGAAGCTCGCCACCTTGCGCTGGAAGGACAGGCCGCCCCACACCACGGCGGCCGCCGCGAGGAGGAGCGAGAGGAGCAGCCGGAGAGCTTGGGCCCGCTTCATGGATACCTGACCGACTCCGCCAGAAGCACTTTCTATGCCATTGCCACGCAAATTTGAATGCCCTTCAAACCGCTGATTTCGCGGCATTTCCGGCGATTCGATCCAATGAACCGCATACTATCCAATCGGTTGGATTCAAGCGCTTGGGAAGCCGACACAGATTCTTGGATCGGCCGCCGAAGGTCCTGGCCCCGTTGGGTCTCCTGCGGGCGGCAGCCGCCGCCCTCGCCGGCCGCGCCGGCAGCCGGTAAGATCCCGCCGTGCGCTCCCTCTGGTCGGATTCCGCGGCGCGGGCCGCCGTCGATCGCTACGCCGCGGCGGGCGAGGACCTCGCTCTGCGCACCTACGGCTCGCGGCTGATCGGCGGCGATCCGGCGCTCGTCCTCCACGGCGGCGGCAACACCTCGGTCAAGTCGACGGTGGTCGACCTCCTCGGCGAGGAGGTGGCGGCGATCTTCGTCAAGGGGTCGGGCTGGGATCTCGCCTCGATCGAGCCCGAGGGCCACCCCGGCATGCGGCTGGCGGGCCTCCGCCGGCTGCGCGGGCTCGCCGCCCTCTCCGACGAGGAGATGGTCAATCAGCAGCGCACCCACCTCTTCCGCGCCGACGCGCCGACCCCCTCGGTCGAGGCGCTCCTCCACGCCTTCCTGCCGGCGAAGTTCATCGACCACTCGCACGCCGACGCCATCCTCGCCCTCACCAACCGGCCGGACGGCGAGGCGGCGGTGCGCGAGGTCTACGGCGGCGGCGTGGGGATCGTCCCCTACGTCATGCCCGGCTTCGCCCTGGCGCTCCGCGCCGCGGCGGTCGCCGAGGCGTCGCCCGGCTGCGGCGGCCTGGTCCTCCTCAAGCACGGCCTCTTCACCTGGGGGGAGACGGCGCGGGAGAGCTACGAGCGCCACGTCGAGCTCGTCGACGCCGCCGAGCGCTGGCTGGCGGCGCGGCGGCGCCGCAGCTGGGCGGTGGCGAGCCCGCCGCCGGCGTGTGGTCCGGACCCGGCGGCGACCGCGGCGCTCGTCGCCCCCATCCTCCGCGGCATGCTGGCGCAGGAGACCGACGACGCCGACCGCCCCTGGCGGCGGCTGATCGTCGAGTGGAGCGGCTGGGCCGGCGCCGATGCCGAGGCGCTCGAGTGGGTCGGCGGCGAGGAGCTGCCGCGTCTCGCCCGCACGCCGCCGCTCACCCCCGACCACGTCATCCGCACCAAGGCGCAGCCGCTGGTCGTGGCGCCGCCCGAGGCGGGCGACGCCGAGGGCTGGCGGGCGGCGATCGAGCGCGCCCTCGACCGCTACGTCGGCGAGTACCGCGCCTACTTCGAGGCGGGCATCGCGGCGCGCGGCGCGCGGCGGCCGCTCGATCCCTTGCCGCGCGTCGTGCTCGTCCCCGGCCTCGGCATGTTCACCGCCGGGCCGACGGCGAAAGACGCGCGGATCGCCGCCGACATCTATCGCCACACCATGCGGGTGAAGCGCCTCGTCCACGAGACCGGCGACTACGAGGGCCTCGCCGACCTCGACCTCTTCGACGTCGAGTACTGGAGCCTCGAGCAGGCGAAGCTCGGCCGGGGCGCCGAGAGGCCGCTGGCGCGGCAGGCGGCGGTGGTGACCGGTGCCGCCGGCGCGCTGGGGAGCGCCATCGCCGAGCGGCTGCTCGCCGCCGGCGCCCACGTGGCGCTCCTGGACCTCGACGAGAAGGCGGCTTCCGCCGCCGCGGAGAGGCTCGCCGCGCGCCACGGCGCCGCCAGCGTCCTCGCCGTCGCCCACGACGTGACCGACGAGGCCTCGACGGCGAGCGCCTTCGCCGCCGTGGCGCGCCGCTTCGGCGGCGTCGACTTGGCGGTCGCCAACGCCGGTATCGCCTGCGCGGCGCCGTTCCACGACCTCGGGCTCGACGACTTCCGCCGCGTCCAGGAGGTGAACGCGACGGGCGTCTTCCTCACCCTCCGCGAGGCGGCGCGCACCATGCGACGGCAGGGGACGGGCGGCAGCATCGTCGTGGTGTCGTCGAAGAACGTCTTCGCCCCCGGCGCCGAGTTCGCGGCCTACAGCGCCTCGAAGGCGGCTGCGGCGCAGCTCGGCAAGGTGGCGGCCTTGGACCTCGCGGCGGACGGCATCCGCGTCAACAGCGTCAACCCCGACGCCGTCTTCGGCACCCGCGAGGCGCCCTCCGGCCTCTGGCAGGCGGTCGGCGCCGAGCGCGCCCGCGCCCGCGGCGTCACCGTCGAGGGCCTCGCCGAGGTCTACCGCAACCGCAGCCTCCTCAAGCTCCGCGTCACCGGCGAGCACGTCGGCAACGCCGTCGTCTTCTTCGCCTCCAACCTGACGCCGACGACCGGAGCCACCCTCCCCGTCGACGCCGGCCTCCCCGAGGCCTTCCCGCGCTGATCGCGGGGATCTCGCCCGCGAATCGCCTTCCACGACGGAGGATCGGCGCGGGAGCCCGGCGATCCGCTCCGCGGCCTCCCGGCCGAAGCGGAGCCCGACGAGCTCGGCTCTCCCGCTTCCGTGCCGCCCGGTGAGCGGAAAATCGGCCCGGAAGCGGAAGAGATCGATTCTTCCGCTTCCGACGAGAGCGGAAGCCGAGGAAACGGATTCTTGCGCTACGGATCGGATGGGAAGCGGAAGAAGTCGGTTCTTCCGCTACCGAACGAGATGGAAGCGGAAGAAGCGGATTCTTCCGCTACGAGCCGAGCCGGAAGCGGAGAAATCCGTTCGGCGCCTTCCCGAGGCGAACGGCCGGCCTGGGCTCCAAAAGAACCTGGCACCTTTGAAACCGGGTGGCTTCTAAGGAACCTGGCACCTTCGGGAAGACTGCCTAATTGTCTGCAAGGATGGAGCTTGGCGCCTCGCGCGTCCAGGCGGTCCAGGTGGAGATGGGGGAGAGGGTGCGCTCGATTCGGGCGAGGGCCTTTCTCCAGCCGGCGAAGGGCTCGCGGTCGGCGGCGGGGGCGAGGAGGCGCAGGGCGAGGGGGACGCCCCAGCGGAAGACCGGCACCGCCCCCGCCTCCGCCCAGCGGCGGAGGGCTTCGAAGCGCTGCGCCTGGGCGTCGCGGTCATCGCCGGCGAGGGCGAGGCGGAGGAGGTCGAGGTCAGGTACCACGGCCAAGTCGGCGATCTGGCCGAGGTTGGCGAGCACCTCGGCGGCGTAGCCGGCGGCCTGGCCGGCTGGATTGGCCCAGATGGCATAGGCGCCGGCGAGCCCGAGGAGCCAGTCCTGCCACTTGCCGCGGGTCAGCTCGCGCGCGTCCTCCGCAGAGAGCGCGTCGAGGCGGCCTTTCGCCACGAGCAGATCCCAGGCCGGCCTGGCCAGGTCTGAGAGCGGCTCGACGCGCAGGCCGCCGCGGGAGCGGTCGACCGCGAGAGCGCGGTGGGCGACGATGGGGAAGCTCGCGGGCAGGCCGCCGCCCAGCGTGGCGACGGCGAACGGAGCGCGGCCGGCTTCGAAACGAAGCGCCCAGACCTCGGGTCCCGCCAGCCCCGAGAGCATCTCCGCGCCGCCCGCAGCCGCGTCGTCGAGGCCAGCGCTCAGGCGTGCGACCGGTGCGGCGTTCCCCAGGCCGAGGATCTCGAAACCCGGCGGCTTCGCGCCGAAGGCCGAGGCGCCGGGCTGCGGCCACGCCTGCTCGCGGAGGACGACGCGGAGGGGCGGCTCGCCGATCACCTCCGGGAGCTCCACCGCGACCTCGCCGGCGGCGGGCGCGGCGACGGTCCGCGACCAGCTTCCCCACGGCAGGTCGATCTGCACGCGGATCGGCCCGGGCTCGACCTGCCTGCCGCCGAAGCGCTCGAGGTCCTTGAGCGTGAGCCTCCCGGCGGCGCCGCACCAGCTCGGCGCCAGCGGCGCCTCGGCGGGCGGCCCGATCCACACCACCGGCAGATCGGCGAGCCATCCGGCGAGCGCATCGGCGCCCCCCGGCGGCAGCAGGAGGCGGAGGTTCGGTCGGCCGGACGGTTCGTCGACCTCCACCGGGTAGCCGCGCTTCGGCCAGTCGTCGTCGAGCGCGTAGGTACGCCGCGCCGAGAGGCCGCCGTCGTCGCCTTCGTCGGCGTCGTCCACGCCGGTCTCGAAGGCGCCGCGGGTGGCTCCGCGAGTAGCTCCGGGCAGGACGGCGCGCTCGGTCATCGTGAATGTCAGCGTCCTGTCCGCGTCGACCGCGAAGCTCCTCGTGTCGTCCGCCAGCGTCCACGGCGCCTGCGGGCGGACGACGAGGCGCGCCGTTGCCTGGATCCCCAGCGGCAGGCGGCTCACCAGCGGCAGGCCGATGGATTCGTCGGGGAAGGCCGCCGTCGGCCGGTTGAGATCCCACTGCGGCGGCTCGTCGGCGAAGATGCGCAGCCGCTGCAGGTCTGAAGCCGCGGCGGCCGGCGAGACCTCCACGCGCAGCTCGGCGGTGGGGAGGTCGGGCAGGCGGACGATGGGCAGCAGGCGGTCCGATGACCTCCCGCCGCTGGGCGCGATGTCCGGGTTCTGCTGGCGCGGCGGCGTCTGCTGTGAAGCCTCGCGCGTCACGCGCTGGCGGCAGACGTCGAAGAGCTCGCGGAGGTCGAGGGTGCGCGCGCCGGTCGCGAAATCGAGATCGATTGCGGCCGAGCAGGGACTCTGGAGAGCGAGCCCGCCGAGGAGATGGCGGAGGAAGAGGCCGCGGCCGTCGATCTCGAGGGCGCGCTGGCCCTGCCCGGCGGCATAGCAAGCGACGAGGGAGGTGTCGATGCGCGGCGTCGGGACGGCGACGCCCGTGTGCATCGCTGCCACGATGCGCGGCCGCTCGGTCTCGGGGTACGGGTAGTTCTGGCAGCCGTCGAGGAAGAGGAACTGCCGCGCGAAGGCCATGCTGCGGAAGAGCTCGCCGTAGGCGTCCATACCGAGGTTCGGCCACGCTTTCGCCATGCCAGCTTCCTGGGTGAGGAAAAGGCGCCCGCTCGCCGCCTCGTAGAGGCCGTGGCCGGAGAAGAAGACGAAGAGCCGCGTGCCGCCGGTGACGTCCAGAAGCTTGGCGATCGAGTCCCAGATCTCCGGCTCGCGGGCGGTCCCATAGGCGAGCCCGAGCGCGTCGAGCGGCGGCTTGCTCGCCTCCGATGGCGCGGCGTGGAGGAGGATCTGTTGGTCGGGGACGCCGAGGCTGCGCAGCCAGGCGACGGCGGCGACGGCGTCGGCGACGGCGCCCTTGAGCCGGCCGAGCTTGGGCGAGTCGTACTCGTCGATGCCGACGACGAGCGCCCAGGTGGTCTTCGCCTCGTTCATGCCGGCGGCCAGGCTTTGCGGATGAGCTGGTAGACGCGATCGCAGGTCCAGTAGGCGCTGTGCGACTCGGGGAAGGGGACGCCGGGGTCGACCTCCTCGTCTTGGATGCCGCGGATCTCGGGGAAGACGCGCGCCGCGCAGAAGGAGAGGAAGTCCTGCCGGTTGTAGATGTTGAGCCAGGGCGTGAAGGGCTTGGGTGCCGCGCTGCCGCGGCGGAGGGTGGCGAGCGCGTCGATGGCGTAGAGCAGCGGCGACTGCGAGCCCGCCGTCACCAGGTAGTCGACCGGCGGATGATCGGCCCGCGACAGCAGGTCGACGAGGATGATGCCGCCGAGGCTGTGGCCGACGGCGACCACCGGCCGCTTCAAGCCGACGAGGCCGGCGGCGACGTAGGCGGCGATCTCCTCGCCGCGCCGCTGGTAGAAGAGGACGTCGCCGACCGCCGGCGTGTTGGCGCTCATGAGGCCACCGCGGCGGTCCTCGGCGGCGCGGGTGGCGCGGCGGGCCGCGAAACCGATCGCCTTCTTCTTCAGCCAGTCGGTGAGGGGGCCCCTGGTCGCCAGCGGCGAGAGCGCCTGGGCGAGCCGCGTCACCAGCGCCTCGCGGCGCGCCGCGTCGAGGAGCGCCGCCGGCGCCGTCCCCGGCGGGTCGGCGCGGCGGGCGGCGAGGGCGCTCGCGACGACGGCGCGGGCGACGGCGTCGACGAGGTCGGGGTCGACGGCGCTGCCGGCGGCGCGGCTGGCGGCGGCGAGCTCGGGCGAGACGGCGATCCGCTCCGCGGCGGCGGCGATCTCCGCCGGCGCGAGATCGGTGCCGGCGAGGTCGAGAGTGCCCGCTCTGCCGGCGAGACCGCGGAGCATGGCGACGGCTTCCTGGTCGGGAAGGTCGCCGTCGACGACGATCTCGGACGCCGCCGGAGCGGTCGATCGGGTCCCATCGGCCGCCAGCCGCAGCTCGAAGAGCGGATCGTCGAGGAGGAGCGCCCACGCGGCGGCGGCGATCTCCGCCGCGGTCGGTGCGACCTCGCCGGTGGCGTCCCTGGTCACCGTCTCCGGCGGCAGGGTGGAATCGATCAGATCGAGCGGCACGCCGAGCTTCGGTCCCCAGGCGCAGCCGACGAAATCGACTCCATCGATCCCGGCGATCCGCGCGTAGTCGCGCACCCGCCCCCAGGTGGTCGCCCAGCCTTCCGCGCGGACTCCCGTGCCGTGGACAAAGAACAGCGTGCCCTGCATCACAGCTCCTCCCGGGCGAGCGCGGCGGCCGGCGACAGGCGCCGTCCCGGCCCGTCCGATGGTTTCCTGAAGAACGCGATTATAGTGCCCGCGGAGGCTCGTCCGAGGCGGGGAGCAGTGGGGCCGCTGGTATAGTTCGCGGCGGCTCCGGCCGACCTTTTCCGACGCCATGAAGACGACCTCCGGCTCGCCCAGCGCCTACCAGGCCGCCGGCGTCGACATCGACGCCCAGGAGAAGGGGCTCGCGCGGATCAAGAAGCTGGCGCGGGCGACCTTCACGCCGGGGGTGCTCTCCGAGATCGGCAGCTTCGGCGGCCTCTTCCGGCCCGACCTCGCCGGCCTCGCCGAGCCGGTTCTCGTCGCCTCGGCGGACGGCGTCGGCACCAAGCTCGCCGTGGCGCGGGCGGCGGGCGACTACTCGACGGTCGGCCGCGACCTCGTCAACCACTGCGTCAACGACATCCTGGTGCAGGGGGCGACGCCGCTCTTCTTCCTCGACTACGTGGGCGCCGGCGCGCTCGATCCGGCGCGGCTCGTCGAGCTGGTGCGCGGCGTCGCCGACGGCTGCAAGGAGAACGGCTGCGCCCTCCTCGGCGGCGAGACCGCCGAGATGCCGGGCTTCTACCAGCCGGGCGACTACGAGCTGGTCGGCTTCATCGTCGGCATCGCCGACCGCAGGAACGTGCTCGACGGCTCGCGCGTCGCCGCCGGCGATCTCCTCGTCGCCCTCCCCTCGGCCGGCCTCCACACCAACGGCTACTCGCTCGCCCGCCGCGTCCTCTTCGAGCAGGCCGGTCTGGCGATCGGCGACCGCGCACCGTGGGCGACGGGCAAGCGCAAGACGACGGTCGGCGAGGCGCTCCTCGCGCCCCACCTCTCGTATCTCGAGCCGCTCCGCCCGCTCCTCGCTCATCCGGCGCTCCACGGCCTCGCCCACATCACCGGCGGCGGCCTCGCCGACAACCTGCCGCGCATCCTGCCGCGCGGCACCCACGCCGAGATCCGCACCGGCAGCTGGGAGATCCCCGAGCTCTTCCACTTCCTCCAGGAGCGCGGCGCGATCGACGCCGAGGAGATGTTCCGCGTCTTCAACATGGGAGTCGGCATGGTCGCCGTGGTCGCCGCCGACGGCCTGCGCGACGTCCTCGCCGTCCTGCGCCAGCAGAAGCAGCCGAGCTCGGTCATCGGCTTCGTCCAGGAGGGCGGCTCCGGCGTCGTCTTCGACCTCGGCCGGCAGGCTCCGGGCGGTGTCGGCGGCGAGATCGCGGTCGCCGGTCTGGCTGAAGACGGGGACGACGCCGGAGCTGCCGCCGAGCCGGATGGCCTGGAGCCTGACGGCCTGGGATCCGATGACTGAGGCCGGCCCTCCCGCCGGCGATCTCGCCGCCTACTACGACCGGCGGGCGCCGGAGTACGACGACATCTACCGCGACGCCGGCGCCGATCCGGCGCGCTCGCGCGAGCTGGCGGCGATCGCGGCGGCGGCGGCGGCGCACCTCGCCGGCCGCCGCGTCCTCGAGCTCGCCTGCGGCACCGGCCACTGGACCGCCGCCGTGGCGCCCGCCGCGGCCGCCGTCGTGGCGACCGACCTCTCGCCGGCGATGCTCGACGTCGCCCGCCGCCGGCCGCTGCCGGCCGGCCGGGTGCGCTTTGAGATCGGCGACGCCTACGCTCCGGGTGCGATCGCCGGCGACTTCGACGGCGGCCTCGCCGGCTTCTGGCTGTCGCACGTCCCGGCGGCGCGGCGCGGCGGCTTCCTCGCCGCCCTCCACGCCCGCCTGGGCGAAGGCGCCGCGGTCTTCCTGCTCGACAACCATCGCATCCCCGGCCTCGGCGGCGACCTGGTGGCGCCGGCGGGCGAGCGCGACACCTACAAGCGCCGCCGCCTGGCCGACGGCTCGGAGCACCTCGTCCTCAAGAACTACTTCACCGCCGCCGAGCTCGCGGCGCTCTTCGCGCCCTCGGCGGCGGAGCTGGTCGTCGAGTCCGGCGCCTACTACTGGTCGGTGCGGTACCTGATCCGCTCCGCCGGTTCGCCGGTGGTGTCGCGCTGATGGCCGGCGCGCCGGCGGGCGGCTCGGCGCCGCCACTGCCGCGCATCGGCATCCTCCTCTCCGGCCGCGGCAGCAATTTCCTCGCCCTGCACGGCGCCGTGGCGCGCGGCACGATCGCCGCCGAGATCGCCGTCGTGGTGGCGAACGTCGACGGCGCGCCGGGCCTGGCGCGGGCTCGCGAGCTCGGCCTCGCGGCCGTCTCGATCCCCCATGCCGGCGAGCCCGG
>CAVWLA010000003.1:2790000-3077836 GCA_963755825.1 uncultured Acidobacteriota bacterium
CCGGCAACCGCGAGATCGCCGGCGGCTACGCCCTGCGCCTGCAGAAGGTCACCGCCGACCTCGGCGAGAACCGCCGCCAGCTCGAGCAGGCCGAGGCCACCTACAAGAACCTCCTCAAGGCGCGCGACGTGGCGATCACCGCCGCGCGGGCGAAGATCGAGCGCCTGCGCGCCGGCATCGACGATCTCAAGGTCAAGCGCGCCATGGCGGAGCTGACCGAGATGGCGAGCGGCATGATCTCCTCGATCGGCGGCTCCGGCGACACCCTCGACCGCGTCTCCGAGATGGTCGAGCAGGAGCGCGAGAAGGCCGCCGGGCGGGCGCGGGTCGCCCGCGATTCGCTCCCCACCGCCGAAGTCGCCATCAAGGAGTCCGAGCAGCGGGCGCTCGCCGACCAGGCGCTCGCCGACTTCGCGGCGCGCGAGGGCCTGCCGCTCGAGCGCGCCGGGGGCGAGCCGCGCGCC
The DNA here is from genome assembly GCA_963755825.1 of uncultured Acidobacteriota bacterium. Lineage (GTDB taxonomy): Bacteria > Acidobacteriota > Thermoanaerobaculia > Multivoradales > UBA5704 > DATBQN01. Next base: position 2,790,465 of record CAVWLA010000003.1, read on the forward strand.
GCGGAGCCGGCGAAGACCATGGGCCCGGCCGGCTCGGCTGGCCCCGGCGCCCAGCCGCAGTAGCGCCGGCGAAATCCGATGCCGGCCGCCTCGCCGCCCCCGCCCCCGCCCCCGCTGCCAGACGCTGCCGGCTCTGCCGCCCCGACCGATCGGCCGATGGCGGCGGGCGTCGGCGATCTTCGTGCGGCCCTGCCGCCCTGGGCGGCGCGCTTGGCGCTCCTCTACGAGAGCAACGCCGCCAGCCAGTTCATCCTCCACGGCAACGTCGACGACCGGCTGCTGCTGCCGGCGGCGGCGGGGCCGGCGGTGGGGAGCCTCACCGACTTCCTCCTCCAGGTGCTCCTGCCGCGCTTCGACGTCGTGCTCTCCTACGACCTCGGCAACGGCACGCGGGTGGAGCGAGGGGGCGAGCTCTTCTCCCGCTGGCCGGGGTTCGAGGAGAGCCGCGAGCTGCTGAAGGCGCCGCGGAGCGCCATCGAGGCGCTCAGCCGCTTCTTCCGCTACGCGGCGAACCTGGCGCGGGTGGGCCAGCCGGCGATCCACGCCGCCTGCATCGTGCGCTCGGCGCATCTCGTCGTCCCCGCCTCGGGGGTGGGGAGCTACGAGCAGAACGCGCTGGCGCTCCTCGTCCGCGACTGGGGCACCGACGAGCTCCTGACGCGCTACCCGCTGGCGACCTTCCTCCTCACCGAGTCGCTCAACGACCTCCATCCGCTGCTGGTCAACAATCCGCGCGCGCCGTCGATCAAGCTGCCGCTCCCATCCCCCGACGAGCTCGCCGGCGCCCTCCGCCTGCTGGCGCCGCGCTGCCCGGTCGCGGTGTCGGGCCTCGACGGCGCCGGCAGCTTCGAAGCGGCCGCGGCCGAGCTCGCCGGCGCCAGCCTCGCCGCCGTCGAGAGCCTGCTCAAGGTCAAGGAACACCGGCGCGAGCCGCTGGTCGCCGCCGATCTCGCCGAGCTCAAGAAGCGGATCGTCGAGACCGAGGCCAACGGCCTCATCGAGTTCGTGCCGGCCGGGAAGACCCTCGACGCGCTCTACGGACAGGAGGACCTCAAGGCCTGGCTGCGCGAGGACATGGTGCTCTGGCGGCGCGGCGAGGTGGGGGCGCTCCCCAAGGGCTATCTGCTCTGCGGCCCGGTCGGCACCGGCAAGACCTTCCTCGCCGAATGCCTGGCCGGCGAGGCGGGCGTGCCGGTCGTCACCATCAAGAACTTCCGCGACAAGTGGGTGGGCTCGACGGAGGGGAACCTCGAGAAGATCTTCCGCCTGCTGCGGGCGCTCGGCCGCTGCTTCGTCTTCGTCGACGAGGCCGACCAGACCCTCGGCCGCCGCGATTCCGGCGGCAACGACGCCGGCCTCTCCGGCCGCGTCTACTCGATGATCGCCCAGGAGATGAGCGACCCCTCCACCCGCGGCCGGGTGATCTGGATCCTCGCCTCGAGCCGGCCCGATCTCATCGAGGTCGACCTGAAGCGGCCGGGGCGGCTCGACCTCAAGGTCCCGCTCTTTCCGGCCTCGACCCCCGAGGAGGGCTTCGCCCTGATCCGCGCCCTTTGCCGGCGCGCCGGCCTGGAGCTGGCGGCGGACGCCTTCGCGGCCCTCGCTCCCCTCGTGCCGCCTCTCCTCACCCCGGCCTCGGCCGAGGCGATCGCCTTCCGCGCCTACCGCGCCGTCAAGACGCGAGGCGGGGAGGTGGCGGCGGCGGTCGCCGGCCAGCTCCGCACCTACCAGAGCCCGGTGCCGCCCGAGGTGATGGACTTCCAGATCCGCCTCGCCGTCGCCGAGGCGACCGACCTCTCGCTGGTGCCGGCGGCCTTCCGGCCGCTGCGTCCGCTCTAGCGCCGGCAGGGGCGCCGGCCGGCCGTCCTCACGGAGGAGCCGGCGATCGGTACGGCGAGGTCGGGGTGATGGCGGAGGAGACGAGACGGAGGAGAGAAAAAGGGCTCCGCCCCCAACCTGGAGGGGTGAGGGCGGAGTCTGCGGAAGAGAGGCCGTCGGTAGGCGGATCAGCCGCCGAGCAGCATGTTCATGTGGTGCTGGCCGCGGGCGCCGGCCTTCTCGGAATGCGCGCGCATGGTGGCGAGCATCTCCTTCGCCTTCGCCTGCTGGTCGGGGGTGAGGATGCTCTTCACCTCGCTCGCCGCCTTGGCGTGGGTGACCGCGAGGTCGGCCTCGACCGCGGCGACGTTGGCGGCGGCGGCGCGCACGGCGCTCTCGTCGAAGCTGTCGGCGTGGATGGCATCGAAGAGGGCGCTCTTCGCCGTCTTCATGCGGGTCATCTCGGCGCTCAGCTCGGCCTTATGGTTGGCGAAGACCGCCTGGACCTGGGCCGTCTGGTCGTCGGAGAGCCCGAGCTTCTGGGCCAGATGCTGGGCGAAGGCGGCCTGATGCGCGGGCTGGGTGCCCTGGTTGGCCGCCACGGCGGCGAACAGCAGGACGGGGGCGAGGATGGCGGCGCCGGCGAGCGCCAGGACCTTGTTACGAACCATTTTCATGATTAGATCTCCTTCGTTTTGGCGGGGCTTCTCGCCCCTTCTACCTGGCGAGATGGGCGGGGCCGCCGATCGGTTACACCCCGCGGCGACGGCTCCGCCGGCGCCCTTCTGTAACCGGCCAGAGGGCGGGGCCGTCCTTCTTCCATAGGAGGGGCCGGACCATTTCCGGCCACCGACGATGCGCCCATGTCCCTGTCGATCCAAACCATGACCATGGCGCCGACCGCCGCCTTCACGGAAGACTCCGAGGCGCGCCTGGTGCGCGCCAGTCTGGAGGGCGACGAGGACGCCTTCGCGGCGCTGGTGCGCGCCCAGCAGGTGCGAGTCTTCCGGCTCCTCGGCCGCTTCTTTCGCCGGCCCGAGGAGGTCGAGGAGGCGGCGCAGGAGACCTTCCTGCGCGCCTGGACGAAGCTCTCCACCTACCGCGCCCAGGCTCCCTTCGAGCACTGGCTGACCCGCATCTGCCTGCGCACCGCCTACGACCGGCTGCGGCGCCGCGGCCTCGACACCGTGTCGCTCGCCGACGGCCACGAGCCGGGCGCCGAGGCCCCCGATCCCAACGCCCGCCTCGAGGTCGAGCGCCTGATGACGCGCCTCTCGCCAGCCGACCGCTTCCTCCTCACCCTGCTCGAGGGCGAGGGTTGGTCGGTCGCCGAGATCGCCCAGCGCCTCGACTGGACGCCGGTCAACGTCAAGGTGCGGGCGCACCGCGCGCGCAAGCGCCTGCGCAAGATTCTGGAGGAGGGCTAGCCATGCGTTGCTCTGACTTCCGCGACCAGCTGACGCGGTCCGCCGGCGAGCGAGCGGCGGCCCAGGTCGAGCGCGAGGCGGCGAGCCACCTCGCCTCCTGCCCGGCTTGCGCTCGCTACGCGCAGCGGCTCGGCGAGGCGCGCACCATCCTCTCCCGCCAGGCCGAGGTGATGCCCACCCCCTTCTTCGTGCGCCGCGTCGTCGCCCGGCTCCCCAGCCCCTCGCAGGTCCTCGGCTGGGCGGCGGTCCGGGCGCTGCCGGCGGCGATCGCCATCGCCCTCGCCATCGGTGCCTTCGGGCTGTTGCAGACGCCGTCGACCGAGAACCCGCTGCTGGTCGACGACACCTCGTCCGAGGCGCTCCTCACCTATGCCGCGCTGCCCAACGATGGCGGCAGCCTGGCTCCGAGCACCTCGGACGCTGCGGCGCCGCTCCCGGCGGCATCCGCGCCTCCGACCGCTCGTGCGGTCGAGCGGCCGGTGCCGCGGTGAGGCGCTCGACCGCCGTCGTCGCCATCGTCGCGCTGTTCCTGGCGGGGGGGGTGGTCGGAGCGCTGGGCTATCAGGCCTTCCTCATCCACCAGATGCGCCAGCCGGGCGGCTTCACCGCCCTCGGCACCCACCTCTGGGCATCGGATCTGAAGCGCCATCTCGATCTCACTCCCCAGCAGGAGGTGCAGGTCGATGCCATCCTCGCCGCCAGCCGGGCGGAGTCGATGGCGCTGCACCGCGAGATGAGGCCGCGGGTGACGGCGATGCTCGAGCGCACCCACGCGCGCATCAGCGCCATCCTCACGCCGCAGCAGAGGGCCGAGTTCGAGCGCTTCCACCACCGGCGGCACAGCCGCCTGCTGCGCCTGTTCGGCGGCTGACGGGCGACTGGCGGCGGCGGCTCCGTTTGGTCTCCTGCGGGCGGTCTCCTGCGGGCGGTCGCCTTCGGCCCCACCCGCCCATCACGGCCTTCCAGGCGACCGTCCTCGGAGCCAAACGGAACCGACACCGCCGCGCGACCTTTCACCGCTTCCAGAGCTTCGTCCACCAGCTGTCGTCGGCCGGCGGTTTCGCCGCGCGGGCCGGCAGGTTCATCTTGCCGCGGACGCGATCGAGGTCCCAGCCGGTCAGCGAGGCGAGCGTGCGGGCGTCTTTCGCCTGCCGCTGGCGCAGGCCGCGGCGATAATCCGCCGCCGCGGGGCACGAGCCGCTCCCCTTCCAGGGGTGGCGGAGGATGTAGCGCCCCTGGAAGCTCGCGTTGTCGGCGGTCTCCTGGAAGACCAGGTCCTCGGGGAAGTGCGCCGCGTCATAGCGCACGTGGAGGCGGGTGAGGAACACCTCGCGAGAGCCGGAGGCGTCCGCCGGCGAGCTCTCTCCCAGCCAGAAGACGCCCAGCTGCCGCAGCTCGTCCGTCGACAGCGGATCGGCGGCGCAGGGGTCGCACCAGCTCATGTCCCAGGCATATTCGAGGAAGACGCTGCGCATGTCGTCCTTCGCCACCTGGTGCTTGAACATCGACTTGTAGAAGTCGCCGAACTCGGCCTTGACGAAGAGCGGCACGTCGACGTCCGAGGGGAGCCGGGTGGTGCGGTAGTCGGTGGTCTCCACCCGCCCGCGGCGCGTCAACGCATAGACGAAGAGCTCCTGCGCCGGCTGATCGAGCCGGGCGTTGACCATGCCGAGGCGGATGGGGAGCATGAACTTGGGTGACCGATAGGCGACCTGGATCGGGCGCAGGGAGTTGAAGCCGAGCTTCTCCTGCTCCTTGACGTTGACCTTGGCGACGAAGAAGTGCATCCCCTGCTTGAGGTAGCCGTCGAGGACCGGCGCCGCGCCGGGCGGCAGGCGGTAGCCGTTCTCGGTGAGCCAGGTGGCGAGGCCGTCGCTCTGCTCCGCCGAGAGGATGATGATGTCGTACTCGCCGACGGTGTAGGTCGCCTCGATGTGGACGCCGAGCTTCGGCGCCGCGGCCATCCCGCCGACGACGCCGCCCGGAGCCGCCATCATCGGCATGGCGGTCTCGTAGAGCACCCGCATGCAGGGATCGGGGTCGTAGACCTCGACCAGCCGCGGCGCCGAGTAGGCGTCGAGATGATCGAGGAGGGCGCGGTCGCCGACGTGGATCTGGCCGCGGGCGAGCAGCTCCGGCACCGGGATGACGATGGCGAACTCCTTGGGGTCGCCCTGAAAGTCGTTGGCCATGGTGAGGACGGTCTTGTCGCCGTCGCGCACGAGGGCGACCTGCGAGGCCTGGTTGAACAGCTTGGCGTCGGCCTTGGCGACGAAGAAGCCGCAGAAGGCGTGGGCGGTGCCGGGTGCGAGCGCGGCGGCGAGGAGTGCGGCGGCTGCGGCGTGAGCGATCCGTCTCATGGCGATCCTCCCGTGTTGACCAGCGTTGACCTGCGAAACGGCGGCCCTGGAACGCGGGTCGTGGGTCAGTTTGGTCTCCTGCGGGCGGTCACCCTCGGCCCCACCCGCCCATCACGCCCTTCCGGGCGACCGTCCTCGGAACCAAGCTGACCACGACCGGAGCGCGGCATCAGCGCTGCCAGACCCGCGTCCACCAGGGATCTGCGGAAGATGTCCGCTCGGCGGCCGGCACGCCCATCCGCCGCCGGATGCGGTCGGTCGGCCAGCCGGTGAGCGCGGTGAGCGCTTCCACTTCCTGCTCGCGGCGGCGGCCGAGGTCGCGCCGGTAGTCTGCCGCCTGGGCGCAGCTCGCCTCGCCCGCGAAGGGGTGGCGCAGGACGTAGCGGCCCTGGAAATTCTCGCGGTCGGCGGTCTCCTGGAACACCAGGTCCTCGGGGAAGTGGGCGGCGTCGTAGCGCACGTGGAGGCGGGTGAGGAAGACGTCCCGGCTCCCCGCGCCGGCGAAGCGGGCGGGATTCGGGCGCTCCTCCGGCGCCGCCAGCCAGAAGACGCCGAGCTTGCGGAGCTCGTCCTGCGACAGCGGCTCGGCGGAGCAGGGGTCGCACCAGCTGGTGTTCCAGGCGTACTCGAGGAAGACGGCGCGCTGATCCTCCTTGGCGGCCTGGTGGGCGAAGGTCGCCTTGTAGAAGGCGCCGAAGTCGTCCTTGACGAAGAGCGGCACGTCCATGCCGCTGGGGAGCTTGACGGTGCGGTAGTCGGTCGTCTCGACGCGGCCCTGCCGCGTCAGGGTGTAGAGGAAGAGCTCCTGCGGGCCGTTGGCGTTGACCATGCCGAGGCGGATGGGGAGCATGAACTTGGGCGAGTCGTAGGCGACCTGGAGCGGGCGGAGGTAGGTGAAGCCGAGCTTCGCCTGCTGCTCCAGGTTGACCTTGGCGACGAAGAAGTGCATCCCCTGCTTGAGATAGCCGGCGAGCACGCGGGGGGCGCCGGCGGGGATGCGGTAGCCGCTCGCGGTGAGCCAGGTGGCGAGGCCGGCGCTCTCCTTGGCCGAGAGGATGACGATGTCGTACTCGCCGACGCTGTAGCGCGCCTCGACCTTCACCCCCAGGCTGCCGAGATCGCGCCGCGCGCGCAGCTCGCTCTTCTGGAGCGCCATCCCCGCGGGCCCGGCGGCGTCCATCGGCATCTGCCGGCAGGGATCGGGATCGAAATACTCGACCAGGCGCGGCGCCGAGTAGGCGTCGAGGTGATCCAGGAGCGCCTTGTCGCCGACGTGGATCTGCCCGCGCTCGAGGAACGTCGGCACCGGCACCACCATGGCGAACTCTTTGAGGTCGCCCTCGAAGTCGTTGGCCATGGTGAGGACGGTGTGGTCGCCGTCGCGCGCCAGGACCACCTGCGAGGCGCGGTTGAAGAGCTTGGTGTCGGCCTTGGCGACGTAGAAGCCGCAGAAGGCGTGGGCGGTGCCGCCGCTCGCCAGGGCGAGGAGGGCGAGGGCGAGGGCATGGCGGGTGAGGCGTCGCATGGCGAGTCTCCTCGGAAGGTGGGCGTGAGCGAGGGTGGGGAGCGCCGGCAGCGCTCGCCGCCGCCGCGGCCAGGTATAGCGGCCGGCGGGGAGCAGGAGGTCGACGAGCGGCACCGCCGGCGCCGCCAGGGCGAGCGCGAAGAGCAGGCCGTTCGGGCGGTAGAGGACGAAGGTGATGAAGCCCGCGACGGCGGCGACGAGCGCCGCGAAGACGATGCGGCCGGGGCGCGAGTCGGGCGTCGTCTTGGGGTCGGAGATCATGAAGAAGGCGAAGACGAGGAAGGCGCCGCTCGCCAGCTGGTGGAGCGGGATGGCGAGCGGCTGGCCGAGCCACAGCGCGCGGCCGCCGACGATCGCGAGGTAGCTGGCGAGGAAGGCGAAGGTGACGTCGGCGCGCGCTGCGCGGGTGACGACGAGGCCGCCCAGGCACACGAGGAGGAAGCCCAAGAGCGCGGCGTTCCCCCACTGGCCGGGCGACACCCAGGCGCGGCCGGTGGCGAGGATCGCCAAGACGATGCCGAAGTTGGTGGGGTTCCAGACGTGCTTGCCGCGCACCCGCAGGACGAACTTGCTGCCGATGGTGACGGCGGCGGCGGCCGCGGCGAGGGCGAGCGAGTTGGTGCGCAGGAGGAGGCAGAGCGAGAGGCCGGAGATGAGCGCGCTCCGCGGATCGAAGGCGGCGAGCCGGGCGAGGCGCGTGCCGGCGTACTGGGTCAGGAGCGCCGTGGCGAGGAGGACGATCGCCTGCGCCGCGCCGATCTCGAAGTCGAGCGCGGCGACGCCATAGACGAGGAGCGCGGCGAGGACGGCGATCTGATAGAGCCGGGGATCGAAGCGGCGGCGGGTTCCGCCGGCGCGATCGGCGCCGCCGCCGTCGCCGGAGGGGCCGGGGGTGGGGAGCTCGGTGGCGCCGTTGGTGTCGGCTGCGAGGGTGGTCATGCACCCTTAGACACACCGACGAGGCGAAAGGCAACCGCGGCGGCAGCCGGGAGCGGGTCAGTTTGGTCTCCTGCGGGCGGTCGCCCTCGGCCCCACCCGCCCATCACGCCCTTCCGGGCGACCGTCCTCGGAACCAAACTGACCCACTACCGGCAGGCCTTCGTCGGCGGTCGCCGGCGCCCGCCCTCTACTCCACCTTGTAGCGCACCGCGTTCGACCGCCCGAGATCGTCGGTCACCACCAGCCGGTGCTCGCCGCGCTCGGTGGGGAGGAAGAGCCTCTCGGCCGGTGCGTTGGCGGCGACCAGGACGCCGTCCTGATACCAGAACAGGCGGCTGGTGCCCGGGCCCGCCTGGGCGACGAGCGGGATGCGCTGGAACTGCGCCGGCGCGTCGCGGCGCAGGCGGTAGGCGGTCGCCGCGTCGGGCGAGACGATGCGCGGCGCGTCGCCGTCGGGGATCCCCTCGCAGCCGGCGCGCAGGCGCGGCAGGTCCTCGACCGGCTGGCCCTGCGAGCGGGCCCAGGCGGCGAGCTCGGGGGGGAAGACGGTCAGCAGCCGGAAGACGTGCGGCCGCGACTGAATGCAGTCGCCGGTCAGCAGCTCGCCGGTCGCCGCGTCGACGAGCGCCCGGCGATGGTACGAGCAGGACGGCAGGCGCGAGCGGCCGGGTAGGTACTCGACGCGCACCCGCCGCGGGCAGTACGGCCCCGGCAGCTCGTGGCTCTCGGCGCAGACCTCGATCGTCTCGAGCTCGGCGCCCGGCGGCCGCCGCGGCGCGCTCGCCGCGCCCGAGGCGCCGGCGCCCTCGAGGGCGCGGAAGAGGTCGAAGAGGAGCGGCGCCGCGTGCTGGCTCCCCGAGATGCCGAGCACCGGCTTGCCGTCGAAGTTCCCCACCCACACCCCGATCGCGTAGCGCCCCGACCAGCCGACCGCCCAGGCGTCGCGGTGGCCGTAGGAGGTGCCGGTCTTCCACGCCACCTCGGGCACGCCGCGGGTGATGTCCCAGGCGTCGGGGAGGTCCGGCCGGCGCAGGTCGGTGAGGATCTCGGCGACCGCCCAGGCCGCCCCCGGCGAGACGAGATGGTCGTCGGCCGCCGGCGCCGCGGCTGGAGAGGGCGGCGGCGCCTCGTTCTCGAGCAGGCGCAGCGGCCGGTTTCGGCCGCCCTCGGCGAGGGTGGCGTAGAGGTTGGTGAGATCGAGGAGAGTCACCTCGCCGTCGCCGAGGATCAGCGGCAGGCCGTAGGTCGCCGCCGGCTTGTCGAGGGTGGCGAGGCCGCCGCGCCGGAGGAGGCGGAGGAAGTCGGGCAGGCCGACGTCCGCCAGCAGGCGCACCGCGGCAGCGTTGAGCGAATGGACGAGCGCCTCGCGCACCGTCACCCGCCCGTGGTACTGCTGGTCGTAGTTCTCCGGCACGTAGCCGGCGAAGTCGGTCGGCACGTCGAGCAGGTAGGAGTCGGGGAGGATCCGCCCCTGGTCGATCGCGAGAGCGTAGAGGAGCGGCTTGAGCGTCGAGCCCGGCGAGCGGCGCGAGGCGGCGCCGTCGACCTGGCCGTGGCGCTCGCGGTCGAAGAAGCCGGCCGAGCCGACGAGGGCGCGCAGCGGCCGGCCGCCCTGGCGGCCGGGATCGATCTCGACCACCGCCACCGCCGCCTCGCCGATCCCCTGATGGCGGAGCTCCTCGATCCGCCGGCCCACCTGCTCCTCGGCGGCGCGCTGCAGCCGCGGGTCGAGGGTCGAGCGCACCAGGCCGCCGCTGGCGCCGGCGAGCCTGTCCGCGAACGGCTGGGCGCCGCGCCCGAGCCGCTCGGCGACCAGCTCGCAGGCGTGCGGCGCGGCGAACGGCGCCCGGCGGCGCGCCGCGGGGATCGGCTCGCGGCGGGCGGCGGCGAGGGCGCCGCGGGGGAAGGCGCCGCGCGCCGCGAGCTCGGCGAGCACCCGGTCGCGGGCGGCGCCGGCGGCGGCGCGGGCGGCGGGCGAGAGGGTCGGGTCGTAGCGCTGCGGCGCGCGCGGCAGGGCGGTCAAGAGCGCGATCTCGCCCAGCGACAGCGCCCGCGGCGGCTTGCCGAAGTAAGCGTAGGCGGCGGCGCCCACCCCTTCGACGTTGCCGCCGTAGGGGAGGAGGTTGAGATAGATCTCGAGCAGCTCGCGCTTGCCGTAGAGGCGCTCGAGCTGCAGGGCGCGGAAGCTCTCCACCGCCTTCGCCCACAGGGTCCGCCGGCGCGGCTCGGCCATGCGCGCGATCTGCATGGGGATCGTCGAGGCGCCCGAGACGACGCTCCGCGCCCGCAGGTCGGTCCAGGCGGCGCGCAGGACGGCGCGCGGATCGATGCCGTCGTGCGTGAAGAAGCGCTGATCCTCCGAGGCGACGAGGGCGCGCGGCAGCTCGCGCGGCAGCTCGCTCAGCCGCACCGGCAGCCGGAAGCGGCCGTCCGCCGGCAGGAAGAAGCGGAGCGGCGCGCCGTAGCGGTCGGCGACGGCGAGCGCTGCCGGGCGATGGAGATTCGCCACCGGGAAGGGGAACAGCCGGTCGAAGAGGAGGAGGCCGGCGAACGGCAGCAGGACGGCGAGCAGGAGGAGCAGCGCGAGCGGGCGCCCGCGGGAGAGCATCGCCGGAGAGAGCCCGCCGCGCAGGCGGCCCGGCCGCCGCGCGGTCGGCGGCTCGTGCGAGGCGGACATCGGTGCGATTGTAGCGGTGGAGGGCGGCGGCTCCATCCGCTATCCTCATTCCGATGTCGAGCGACGGGAATCACCCGCCCGGCGCGTCCCACGCGAGACCGCGCGGCGAGGTCGCCAACCAGAGCCCGCCGCTCGAGGGCTGGAACGTCTTCGCGAGCGACCGGGTCCTCGTCGAGGCGCTCCGCCGCGAGGGCGGCGGCTGGGCGGAGGAGCGGGCGCGCGCCTTCGGCGAGGCGGCCGGCCGGCGGGAGACGATCGCTCTCGGCGTCGCCGCCAACGAGAACCGGCCCGTCCTGCGCACCCACGACCGCAGCGGCCGCCGGCTCGACGTCGTCGAGTTCCATCCCGCCTGGCACGCGCTCCTCGGCCTCGGCGTCGAGAGCGGGCTCCACGCGCTCCCCTGGCGCCAGCCGCGGCCGGGGGCGCAGGTGGCGCGGGCGGCGCTGTTCATCACCTTGGCCGAGATCGAGGCCGGCGTCGGCTGTCCGCTGTCGATGACCTTCTCGGCGGTGCCGGCGCTGCGCACCGAGCTCGCCGGCGCCTGGGCGGAGCGCGTCGGGCCGGAGGGGCGCGGCGTGCAGACGATCCTCGAGATGGTCAACCACACGCGGCTCGACTGCGGCCTCGCCTGGACGTGCTGCGCGCGGTGCAGAAGTCGCCGCCGGCGCTCGACGCATTTCTCGAAGAGCTCGGCCGAGCGCGCGGCGCCGACCGCCGCTTCGACATCCATCTGAACGCCCTGGAAGCCGACCTCGCCGGCCTGCGCGGCGATTCCGCCGCCGCCGAAGCCGGGGCGCGCCGCCTCGTCGAGAGGATGGCGCTCGCGCTGCAGGGAGCCCTCCTCCTGCAGGCCGCGCCGCCCGCCGTCGCCGACGCCTTCTGCGCCACCCGCCTCGCCGGCGAAGGAGGCCGCGCCTTCGGCGCCCTGCCGCCGGGAGTCGACGCCGGAGCCATCATCGCCCGCCACGATCCGGCGGCCGGCTAGGCTCGGCGCGATATGATCGAGCGCCCTCGCGGGGGCGTCACCGAAACCCATCCAGCGCCCCACCGAATGAGCCCACTGTCCCAACGCAAGCTCGCCTTCGGGCTCGTCGCCGGCCTGCTGCTGCTCGGCCTCAACGGCTACCTCTCCCATCGCTCCACCGTGGAGCTGGTCGAGAACGACGGGCGGGTGGCGCGGACGATCGGCTTCATGCGGGAGCTCTCGGCGGTGCTCTCGATGGAGCAGGACGCCGAGACCGGCCAGCGCGGCTATCTGCTGACTGGCAAGGACCCGTATCTAGCGCCCTACCGGAGCTCTCTGGCTCGGCTGCCGGGGCACATGGCGTGGCTGCAAGGCTGGGCGGCGCGGGATCCGGCGCGCGTCCGGCAGGTGGCGCTCCTCCAGCGCGACATCGACGTCAAGAATGCCGAGCTGGCGCGGACGATCGAGCTGCGGCGGACCGCCGGCTTCGCGGCGGCGCTCGCGGTGGTCGACACCGACGCCGGCCGCCTGGCGATGGACACCATCCGGGCGCGGATCGCCGAGCTCAACCACCAGGCGCGAATCCGGCTCGCCGCGCGCTTCCGGGAATCAGAAGCGAGCGCCCGCGAGGCGCTGGTGACGCTCTGGCTCGCCATCGCCTTCGCCGCGGCGCTCCTCGTCGTGCTGCACGTCCTGGTCCGCCGCTGGCTCGCCGAGCGGATGGCGAGCGAGAAGGCGCTCCGCGAGCAGTGGGACTGGCTGCGGACCACCCTCTCGAGCATCGGCGACGCGGTGCTGGCGACGGACGCCGAGGGGCGCGTCGTCTTCTTGAACGGCGTCGCCGAGCGGCTGACCGGCTGGAGCGAGAGCGCGGCCAAGGGGCGGCCGCTGGTCGAGGTGTTCCACATCGTCCACGAGGTGAGCCGCGAGCCGGCGGTCAATCCGGTCGACCGCGCCCTCCGCGAGGGGGTCGTCGTCGGCCTCGCCAACCACACCCTCCTCATCTCCCGCGACGGCAGCGAGACGCCGATCGACGACAGCGCGGCGCCGATCCGCGGCGCCGACGGGCGCGTGCGCGGCGTCGTGCTGGTCTTCCGCGACGTCGCCGAGCGCAAGCGCGCCGAGGACGAGCGCGAGGGCCTGCTCGCCCGCGAGACCACCGCCCGCGCCGAGGCGGAGGCCGCCAACCGCAGCAAGGACGAGTTCCTCGCCACGGTGTCGCACGAGCTGCGCACGCCGCTGTCGGTGATCACCGGCTGGGCAGGCATCCTGCGCAGCGGCAAGCGCGACGAGGCGACGGCGCTGCGCGCCGCCGAGACGATCGAGCGCAACGCCAGGGCGCAGGCGAAGATCATCGAGGACATCCTCGACGTCTCGCGCATCACCAGCGGCAAGTTCAAGGTCGAGGCGAGCGAGGTCGACACCGCGCCGCTCGTCGCCTCGGCGGTCGACTCGCTGCGGCCGGCGGCGGAGGCCAAGGGGATCGCGCTCGCCACCGCTCTCGACCCCGACACCGGCCTGGTGTGGGGCGACCCCACCCGCCTGCAGCAGGTGGTCTGGAACCTGGTGTCGAACGCCGTCAAGTTCACTCCCAAAGGGGGCCGCGTCGACGTCCGCCTCTGCCGCGTGCGCTCGTTCGTCGAGATCGAGGTGGCCGACAGCGGCGCCGGCATCAGCCCGGCCTTCCTGCCCGCCGTCTTCGACCGCTTCCGCCAGGCCGACAGCTCGACCACCCGCAAGCACGGCGGCCTCGGCCTGGGGCTCGCCATCGTCCGCCATCTCGTCGAGCTGCACGGCGGCGCCGTCTCGGCGGCGAGCGCCGGCGAGGGCCTGGGCTCGACCTTCACCGTGCGGCTGCCCATCCGCGCCGTGCGGCTGCCGCCGGCCAGCTCGCGGATGCCGCCTTACGCGGCACCGGCCGCCGACTCGCCGATGCCGGAGATCGCCACGGCGCTCGCCGGCCTGCGGGTGATGATCGTCGACGACGAGCCGGACGCGCTCGAGATGCTCGCCCTCCTCCTCGCCGCCTGCGGCGCCGAGGTGCGGGCCGTCGCCTCCGCCGCCGCGGCGCTCGCCGCGCTCGCCGACTGGCAGCCGGACGTCTTGGTCTCCGACATCGGCATGCCGGAGGCGGACGGCTACGACCTCATCCGCCAGGTCCGCGCGCTCCCCGGCGGCGAGCGCGCCGCGGTGCCGGCGATCGCCTTGACCGCGCATGCCCGCGCCGAGGACCGCGCCAACGCTCTCGCCGCCGGCTTCCAGGCCCACGTCGCCAAGCCGGTCGACCAGATCGAGCTGGTCCTCGTCGCCGCGCGGCTCGTCCGCCCCGCCGGCTGAGGCGCGCCCGCCGGCGTTCCCGCCGCGATGTTGCCGGAGAGCCCGCTGATAGACTCCGGCCTCCGGTCAGCCGAACGCCGTTTCCTCCCCGCGCAACTCTGGACTCGATGCCGCGCCCGCCGTCCCCGCCGCCGAAGCTCGCGCCGCGCGAGGAACAGGTCGCGAGCCGCGTCTTTCGAGCCCTCTCTCCACGCCTGCAGCGGATCCCGCCGCCGCAGCCGCTCGCCGGGCTCAACCCCTTCGTCGATCTCGCGGTCGAGCGCCGGCGCGGCAGCGGCACGCTCGCCGCCACCTGGTTCCCGACCGCTGGCGAGGCGCGCGGCGCCGTGCTGCTGCTGCCGCCCTGGCTGCCGCTGGGGAAGTCCTACTTCTACCGGCGGGGGCGGATCCAGGCGCTGCGCAACGCGGGGTATCACGCCATGGCGCTCGACCTCTCCGGCTTCGGCGCCAGCGGCCCGCCGCCGCCCGGCTTTCTCCACCACGACGTCGAGGCCGGCCTCCGCTTCCTGCGCCAGCGGGTGGGCGACCTGCCGATCCACGTCTGGGGCGTCAGCTCGGGCGGCTACTGGGCTCATCCGGCATTGAGCTCGACCGACCTCGTCTCCGGCGCCATGTTCGAGGACGTCGCCACCCACCTGACCGACTGGGGCTGGCGGACGGCGCCGCGCCTGCGCCTCGGCTATCTGTTCTTTCGCTACACCTTCGCGCGCGCCTACGGCTTCTTGGACATCCGCCGGCACGCCGCGGCGCTCCGCGTCCGCGCCGTCACCTACGTCAGCGGTGGGCGCGACGCCAACGTGCTCCCCGCGGAGACCCGCCGGCTCGCCGAGCTGGCCGGCGGCACGAGCCGCATCGTCGACGCCGCCGACCACCTGGGATCGATCCAGATCGCCCACGCCGAGCTCCTCGAGCTGGCGCTCGACACCTTCCGGAGAGCGGAAGCGGCGGCGAGCCCGCTCAGCGCACCCCGACCTCGATCCGCCGCCGCTCGCCCGTAGCCTGCAGGCGGGGGTCGTACATCGCCTCGGCGTGCGCCGGCGGCAGGCGGAAGCTGCCGGGCGCCACGGCGCGGGTGAGCGCGTAGAGGGTCACCCAGCTGCTCGCCGGCAGGTCGGTGAAGATGAGGATGCGGTCGTCGCGGAGGTCGAGGTAGGAGAGATTCTCCGTCGCGTCGGTCACCCAGGGGAGCGACTCGGTGGTCTTCAGGCGCGGGTTCTCGACCTCGAGGCCGGAGGGCAGGAGGTCCTCGATCACCACGTTGGCGACGGCGCCGGCGGTCGAGCGGACGCGGGTCTTCAGGACCAGCAGGTCGCCTTGGTGGACGGTCTCGAGGTCGACCTCCTTGCCGTCGCGGTCGAGCACCTGGCGCTCGATCTCGAGTCCCTTGTTGGAGGGCGCGAAGGCGTCGTCGGTCGGCACGCCGCGGGTGATCAGGCTGTAGAAGGCGGCGCCCGGCTTGTAGCCGCCGTCCATGACGATGCGCAGCGGCTCGCCGCCGCGCAGGTCGATGAAGCGCGTCGTGGTGCTGTCGAAGGTGCCCACCTTGCGATTGGCCAGCCAGACGCTCCCCGAGTATGGCGGCGCCTGCGCCTGGCGATGGAAGAGCTGGCCGAGGGCGAGGAGCGCCCAGCCGGACTCCTGGGTCGTCCACTCGCCGTAGGTCCGCGCGTCGCGCGCCAGGCGGTCGGCGAGGAGCGGGATCTGCGGGCTCTGCGGCGCCGCGTCGAGGAGCGCGAGGAGGACGACGGCGCGGTTCCTCACCGCCGAGTTCCAGTTGCCGCCGGTCTGGCGCTCGATCTCCTCCACCTGTCCGAGGTTGGCGAGCAGGCCGGCGATCGCCTGCGGGTTGCCGACCGCGGCATAGGCGCCGGCGAGGAGCGCCCGCGACTCGGTCGACAGGTTCTTGCGCTGCTTCTCGCGCAGGTAGTCCATGGTGCCCAGGTCGGCGCGGCCGGCGCGGGCGAGGACGTAGAGCTCGTAGGCCACCCGCTCCAGCTCGTCGCTGCCATACTCGGACTTCGCCTTGACGTCGCCCGCCAGGTAGCGGAGGGCGCCGTCGTGGAGGAAGTCGGGCACCGGCTGGCCGGCGCGGCGCGCCTCGACGAGGAAGTGCGCCGCGTAGACCGACGCCCAGGGATCGACGTGATCCTCGCCGGGCCAGAGGGTGAAGGCGCCACTGTAGATCTGCATCGAGGCGACGCGCGAGATGCCGGCCTGGACGAAGGCCGCCGGGTCGCCCTTCCCCTTCTTGGGATCGAGCAGCTCGGGGTCGAGCTTCTGCGCCAGGTCCGCCATGTAGAGAAGCGGGAAGACCGAGGAGACGGTCTGCTCGAGGCAGCCGTAGGGGTAGTGGACGAGGTCGCGCAGCTTGGCCGAGAACTGCACCAGGGGGACGGAGCCGATGCGGAGCTCGCGGTGGAGCGTCTCCGGCCGGAAGCGCGCCTCCTTGGCGAGCGGCAGGTCGAGCGTCGGGGCGGCGACGGCGCCGCCGTCCTCGAGCGCGGCGATGGGGAGGTCCGGGCGCACCGCGACCACCTCGCTCGCGTGGGTCGTCTCGCCGTTGCCGGCGGCGGTGAGATCGAAGCGCACGTCGCCGGCGAGGCCCGCCGTCTTGACCTTGAAGTAGACGGTCTTCTCGCGCCCCGAGAGCACCGGCACCACCTGCGGGTTGAGCGAGGCGGGCGAGGTGTCGAGACGGGCGGCGACGGGGCCGGCCGCGGCGCCTGCAGCGGACACCGCGAGCTTCACCTCGAAGGTGCCGTCGCTGCCGGTGTCGTTGCGCACCGTCACCGGCAGCGCCAGCGTCTCCTCGAAGGAGAGGATGCGCGGGAAGGTGGGGAGGAGGACGAGCGGCGTGCGCACGCGGGTGAGCTTCTCGGCCGAGCCGAAGCGCTCGCCGCGCACCGCCACCGCCATGATGCGCAGCGCCCCCTGGAACTCCGGCAGGGCGAAGCTGACGTGGGCGTTGCCGGCGGCGTCGGCGGTCACCGGGCCGCTCCAGAAGGCGACCGGCTTGGCGCGCCGGATGCCCTCCGTGCGGACGTGCTGCGAGAGGCCCTCGGCTCCCTCGCCGCCGCCCGCCGGCTCCGGCTTGATCTCGGGGAGGAGGAGGCCGAAGGTATCGGCGGAGGCGACGCCGAGGGCGAGCTTGCGGTAGAAAAAGTCGAACGGCTGCGCTGTCTTCTGGTCGATGAGCTGGAGGATCCCCTCGTCGACCGCCGCCACAGTCACCGTGGCGCGGCCGGCCGCGGCGCCCCCGCTGCCCACTACTCCGCCCGGCACCTTCACCGCGATGTCGATCTTGGTCCCCGGCCGCACCTCCTGCGGCGCGGCGATCGCCACCGCCAGGCGGTTGGCGGTGCGGTCGACATAGATCGGCACGGCACCGAACGAGCGCGCCACCGACCCGGGCTCCAAGTCCTTGACGCCGCGGACGAGAGTCGCCGTGACGTAGGCGTTCGGCCGGTAGGAGACGTCGACCGGCAGCGGGATCTTGGCGGTGTTGCCGGTCAGGGTGTGGATCGAGGTGTGGAGGATGCCGTTCCGCTCGACGGTCAGCAGCAGCTTGCCGGGGAAGGGCGCCCGCACCTGCACCTGAGCGGTGTCGCCCGGCGCGTACTCGGTCTTGTCGAGGTCGAGGTCGAGCCGCGAGGGGTTCTTGAGCGCCCACGGCGAGTAGGCCCAGCCGCTGACGTAGAACTCGACCTCGGTCGAGGCCTGGGTGTCGGGGTCGGTGAGCACGGCGCGGTAGCTGCCCACCTGGCGCGGCGCGAAGCGGAAGACGCCGCGCGGCTGGCCGGCGGCGAGCGCCCGGCTGTCGACGAGCTGCGGATCGCGCGACGACTCGTAGCTGAAGCCGCCGTGCTCGTTGCGCTTGAGCACCGTGTTCCAACGGTCGCGATAGAGCTCGACGCGGAGCGCTCCGGCGGTCGCCGGCTTGCCGTCGGGGGCGATCGCCACCCAGTCGAAGTCGACCGGCTTGCCGGGGTCGCCCAAGGCGGCGCCGGTCTGCCGCAGGCCGAGGTAGTAGGGATAGGGGTGGATCGGCAGGCGCGCCATCGCGGCGACGCCGCGGCCGCCCTGCTCCTGCACGCGGGCGGTGATCACCGCCTCGAGCGACGAGGGGACCGGCGCGCCGGAGGGCACGGTCGCCTTGAACGACTGGCGGCCGGCGTCGTCGAGCTTGCCCTGCTGGCTGGCGATCTCCTTGTCGTCGAGCTTGCGCTCGGCGTTCCTGAAGGTGTACGCCTCGAAACCCTTGGGGGCGAAGGTCGAGTCGACGACGCGGACGCGCGTTTCGACCGGCAGCCCCGCCGCCGGCGGGCCGAAGAGGTAGCTCGAGGCGACGCCGTAGGCGAGCGGCTGGCCGGGGCCGACCGGGCCGGTAGGCTTGGCGATCTCCACCCGGATGCGGTCGGGGACGAACTCCTCGACCTGGAAGCGGTACTGGCCGATCGTCTCGGCGCCGGCGAGGAGCTCGAGCGTGTGGCCGCCGGTGAGCGCGAAGGCCGGCAGGTCGAGGTGGAAGTCGGCGAGGCCGCGATCGCTCGCCGTCACCTTCTGGGTGCCGCGCTCGCGCCCCTGCGGATCGCGCCAGCGGAGCACCAGCGGCATCGCCGGCGGCGCCTTGAGGTGCTCGTCGCGGACGACCGCCAGGCCGAGGACGCGCTCGCCGGGGCGATAGATGTCGCGCTCGCCGTAGAGGAAGGCGCTGTAGCCCGAGGGCTGCGACTCGGCGCCGCCGACGTCGAGGCCGGTCGAGTCGATCTTCATCTTGTCGAAGAGAAGGAAGGTGAAGTCGTCGCCCTTCTCGACCGTCAGCATGTAGGGGTGCGCCTCGCGCTCCCCCGCCTTCAGCGCCTCGGAGTCCTTCAGCCGCCAGACGCCATCGCCGTCGGTCCGCCCGGAGGCGAGGACCTGGTTCTGGTCGGAGAGGAGGGTGACCTTGGCGTCGGCGATCGCCGCCAGGTCGTGGAACGAGGAGACCCATACGAGGAGCTCGCCGTTGCCGCGCTTGGTGACGACGCCCAAGTCGGTCAGGAGCAGCCACCGCTGCGAGCCCTTGGGCTCGCCCTCGCGCGAGACGACGACGCGGTAGAGGCCGCGCGCCGTGCCGCTCGCGAAGTCGGGGATGTGCTGATCGAGCGTCACCGGGGTGTGCTGCCGGCTGTTCTTCTTGTTGGGGAGGGCGATCGTCTCCTCGGCCAGGTTGCTCCCCAGGTGGTGGGGGATCTGCGAGCCCTCCCAGGCATAGTCCTCGTCGAAGAAGCCGCCGTACTGAAAGAGGAAGAACAGGTTGTTGAGATAGACGCGATCGATCGTCACCTTCGCCGAGGCGACGTTGACGCTCTCGAGAGCCACCGTGTGGTTGCCGGCGGTGGAGAGGAACATCCCCTGGCTCTGGAAATCGACCGAGGGCTCGAGGTCGGGGAGGTTGACCTCGGTCTTGTAGGGTGTCTGGAGCACGGCGTCGTCGGTCGCCGGCATCCCCTTGTCGATGGAGAGCGTGTAGGTGCCGCCGGGCCTGAGCTCGCCGGTGAGCGACAGCAGATTGCGCTCGGCCGACGGCCGGTAGGAGACCGCCGGCGTGATGTGGACGTACTTCTCGGCGACCGCCGCGGAGACCGGCGAGGAGAAGCGGATCTTGACCGTCGACTCGTGGTCGCCGGGCTCGGAGGTCACCTCCCAGACGGCGAGCTTGTCGGACGAGCCGACCTGGATCTCATGGACGTAGTCGTCGCCCAGGGGGACGTTGCCGGCGGCGGAGGTGAGCTCGCCGCCGATCACCAGGCGCACCTTGCGCTCCTCCTTCTGTTTCTGCACCGCCTCGGTGCGGAAGCCGATCACCCGCGACTCGTACTCCGTCTCCAGGCTGACGGCGATCGGCTTGCCGCCGGGCGCCTGGGGATCGACCAGCTTGATCCGCGAGGCGAGCTCCTCGGCCTTCACCTCGTAGTTGAACTTCAGGCTGCCGCGGAAGATCACCTTCCCCTTGCCGGTGAGCGCCGGCTCCTCGTTGACGTCGACCCCCTCGACGAGGAAGCGGTCGCTCACCACCTTGAGCTCGGTGTCGCCGACGAATTCCTGGCCGGGCTTGAGCAGCCGCTCCGGCAGCAGGGTGAGCTTGAACTCCGAAGCGGCGGGGAACGCCGAGGTCGGCTGGAAGCGCAGAGCGTTGGTGTCCTGCCACTTCCAGTAGCCGCCGAGCGCCGGCTCGATCTTCGCCGGCGGCGGGTCGAGCACTTCGCCCTGCTTGCCCTGGCCCAGCGGATGGTCGAAGAGGATGTCGACGTACGAGCGGTTCTTGCGGTCCATGACGACGTTGAAGACCGCCACCTGATCGCCCTTCGGCTTCGGCTTGAACCAGGAGCCGGCGCCGGCGAGCTTGTCCTTCCAGGCGAGCCCCGACACGGCGACGAGGAGGAGGGCGAGAAGGGCGATCGCGGCGTCCTTCCAGGGGGGAGCCGAACGAGAGGGTGCCTGGGGCCGCTCCGGGGACGACGCCGACGTCGACATGAAGGGATCTCCTGATTCGAGGGGGGATGTCACCCACTAGGCTATATCAGGAGCCGGTGGAACGGCGAGATGCGGACGTCGCTCGCGGCTGCGAGCATCACGTCGAGGAAGAAAAAAGACGCCGGCCGCCGGTCGCCCAGCCGCCGGCGGCCTGCCTTCCCGAGATCATCAGCCGGAGAGACGCGATCCGCTTCGCGCGCCGCCGAATCGGCGGCTGCGAGCTCCTCCTGCGGCGGATAAGGGATCACTCTTTCGAGATATCGCTCCGCTCCGGCAACTCGCAGGGCGGACAAAAGGGGCTGGAGCTGGATCTTGTTTCGCTTCGGAGTGAAAATGTTTTGGTCCCGTAAACCATTGAGATAGAAGAGTTTATTCTTGCAGGCGGACTATCTTGGCGATATGTTCAGCGCTGTCATGCCGCAGAAGCCTCCACCGTCCAGCTGGAGCGCCGAAGACGAGGAGCTCGACGTCATGCTGGTCATCCTGCGCTCGGCGCTGCGCTGGAAGCAGAACGATCTCGCCGAGGCCTCGGGCATCGGCAACAGCTCGATCTCCGACTACGAGCGCAAGAAGAAAGTCCCCGGCCGCAAGAACCTGAGGAAGCTCCTCGAGGCGATGGGCTATCGCTCGGGAGCGCTCGAGTACACCCGCCGGTTCCTCCACGAGCTGCGCACCGCGCAGCGCCTGCCGGAGGGCGACAGCGGCCCC
The DNA here is from genome assembly GCA_963755825.1 of uncultured Acidobacteriota bacterium. Classification (GTDB taxonomy): domain Bacteria; phylum Acidobacteriota; class Thermoanaerobaculia; order Multivoradales; family UBA5704; genus DATBQN01. The sequence goes on from CAVWLA010000003.1 coordinate 2,811,736, forward strand.
GCCGCCATCGCCCACGACGGTGCCGATCGCGCCGCCACGGCCGAGACTGCGCTCCTCGCACGGGTCGACCAGGTTTCGACCGAGGCCGGCCGCGCCGCCGAGAGCATCGTCCGCCTCGCCCTGGAGATCCAGATCGGCCGGGAAGGCAAGCTGGGCCGGAAGCTCGACGGCTAGGTCCCGGCGAATCCTTTAGAGCAGCTTGTCGGGGGTGATCGGCAGATCGCGGATCCGCTTGCCGGTCGCGTGGTGGACGGCGTTGGCGATGGCGGCGGCGACTCCGGTGATGCCGATCTCACCGATGCCTCGGCAGCCGAGCGAGTTGATGACCGGATCGGGACCGCCGACGAAGTCGACGTCGATGGTGCCGATGTCGGCGTTGACGGGGATCTGGTAGTCGGCGAAGTTGGCGTTCAGCGGGCGGCCGCTCCGCGGGTCGTAGACGGTCTCCTCCATGAGCGCCATGCCGATCCCCATCGTCACCCCGCCCTGCACCTGGCTGCGGCTGAGCTTGGGGTTGAGGATGCGGCCGACGTCGATCACCGAGACCCAGCGGCTCACCTGGACGCGCGGCAGCAGCGGGTCGATGCGCACCTCGCAGAAGTGCGCGCCCCAGGAGTGGATGGAGTAGCCCTTCGCCCGCTCCTCGATCTGCGAGGTCGCCTCGGCCTCGATCGCCGGCATGCCGGCGTGCGAGAGGAGGTCGGCCGGGGCGACGCCGCGCGACGGGTTCGACACCGCGACCAAGCGGCCGCCGGAGAGCGCCATCTGGTCCGGCGCCAGGCCGGCGAGCGGTCCGCCGGGCAGGCGGACGGCGAGCTGCGCGAGCTTGCTGCGCACGGCGGCCGCCGCCTGCACGATGGCCTCGGAGACGCTCGCCGCTGTGGTCGAGCCACCGGAGCCCGGCGCCGCCGCGAAGTCGGTGTCGCCGAGCTCGAAGGTGACCCGCTCGACCGGCATCCCCAGCGCATCGGCCGCCACCTGGGTGAAAACGGTGTAGGAGCCGGTGCCGAGGTCCTGCGTCGCCACCTGAACCAGCGCCCGCCCGTCGGGGGTCAGCCGCACCCTCGCCGAGGCCGGCCGCCGGTTGCCGGGGTAGAGCGCCGTCGCCATCCCCCAGCCGACCAGCATGCCGTCGTCCGTCATCGAGCCCGGCGCGGCCGAGCGCCGGCGCCAGCCGAACATCTCGGCGCCGCGTGCATAGCACTCCCGCAGGTGCTTGCTCGACCACGGCTTGCGCTCGCTCTGGTCGCGCTCGGCGTAGTTCTTCAGGCGCAGCTCGACGGGGTCGATGGCGAGCGCTACCGCGAGCTCGTCCATCGCCGACTCCAGGGCGAAGCTCCCCGGGCAGTCGCCGGGCGCCCGCATGGGCGCTGGCGAGCCGACGTTCAGCTTCACCAGCCGGTGCTGGATCGCCACGTTGTCGCAGGCGTAGAGCACCTTCGTCGTCGTCGTGCCGCAGGCCTCGACGAACTCGGTCGTCGGCGAGGTCGGCTGCAGCGTGTCGTGGCGCATCGCGGTCAGCGTGCCGTCCTTCCGCGCCGCCAGCGTCATGCGCTGGATGGTCGACGCGCGGTGGCCGCAGGAGGTGAACATCTGGGCGCGGCTGAGGTTGAGCTGCACGGGCCGGGCGACGATCTTCGCCGCCATCGCCGCGAGGAGCGTGTGCGGCCACTGGAAGCCCTTGCAGCCGAAGCCGCCGCCGGTGAACGGGCAAAGCACGCGCACGCTGTCGCGCGGGATGCCGAAGACCGCCGCGAGCGTGTCGCGGGTGCCGACCACCGCCTGCGTCGCATCCTCGACCGTCAACCGCTCACCCTCCCAGTGGGCGACGGTGGCCGAGGGCTCCATCGGATTGTTGGTCTCGACCGGCGTCGAGTAGGTGGCCTCGACCTTCACCGCCCCCGCCGCCAGCCCGGCGGCGAGGTCGCCGCGCTGGTGCTGCACCGGCCGGCCCGACGGCTTGGGCAGGTAGGCGTCGGGCTCGGCGGCGCGGATGTCGAGGACCGGCCTCTCCTCGCGAAAGCGGACGGCGACCAGCGAGGCCGCGTGCTGCGCCTGCTCCAGGGTCTCGGCGACGACCACCGCGAGGTGCTGGCCGGCGTAGTGGACGACGCCGTCGGCGAGCGGCAGCCGCTCCTCGCCCAGCTTGCCGCTGCCGCCCTTCTGCGGGTGGCGGAGCGGCAGGGCGTTCTCGTGCGTGATGACCGCCAGCACTCCCGGCGCCCGGCGCGCCGAGCGGGTGTCGATCGCGGCGACATGGCCGCTCGCGATGGAGCTCTGCACCAGCGCCGCATGGGCCAGCCGGGGGTGGCGGAACTCCGCCGCATAGGTCGCCGTGCCGGTGATCTTCCGCCGCCCGTCGAGGCGGTCGAGCGGCGTGCCGACGGCCGCCTCGCCCCGCTTCGCCGCCGGCGCTGACGCCGGTTCCGCTGCCGTGCTGCTCATGCCGTCTTCTCCTTCAGGCTGGCGGTCGCCGCGAGAGCTCTGACGATCGTCCGCCGCGCCAGCTCGATCTTGAAACCGTTGTGCTTCTGCGCGCGGGCGCCGGCGAGCGCCGCCGCCGCGGCGGCCTGGAAGGCCGCTTCGTCGGCGCGCCTGCCGACCAGGACGCGTTCCGCCGCCGCGGCGCGCCAGGGCTTCGTCGCGACGCCGCCGAGCGCCACCCGCGCGGCGCGGATGGTCCCTGAGCCGTCGACGTCGAGCGCCACCGCCGCCGAGGCGAGGGCGAACTCGTAGCTGGCGCGATCGCGGACCTTGACGTAGTGCGAGCGGGCGAACCAGGTCGTCGCCGGCAGCTCGACGGCGGTGATCAGCTCGCCGTGCGCGAGGACGCTCTCCCGTGCCGGGTCGTCGCCGTAGGCGACGTAGAAGTCGGCGAGCGGGATGGCGCGCTCTGCCCCGTCCGGCCGCCGGGTGTGGACGACGGCGTCGAGGGCGACGAGCGCCACCGGCATATCGCCGGGATGGGTTGCGATGCAGCGCTCGCTCCCGCCGAGCACGGCGTGGCTGCGGTTGAAGCCGTCGAGCGCCGCGCAGCCGCTCCCCGGCGTGCGCTTGTTGCAGGCGTAGGCGGTGTCGCGGAAGTAGGGGCAGCGGGTGCGCTGCATGAGGTTGCCGCCGACCGTCGCCATGTTGCGGATCTGCGGGCTGGCGCCGGAGAGGAGCGCCGCGGAGAGCGCCGGGTAGCGCCGCCGGACGGTAGGGTCGTTCGCCAGGTCGCTGTTCTTGACGTTGGCGCCGATGCGGACACCGCCGCCGGGTAGCTCGTCGAGGTGCGCCAGCGGCAGGTCGCCGATGTCGACGAGCGCCGCGGGCGTCTCGACGTCGAGCTTCAGGAGGTCGACCAGCGTGGTGCCGCCGGCGACGAACTTGGCATGGGGATCGCCGGCGACGGCGGCGATCGCCGCATCCGCCGCCGTGGCGCGGGAGTAGGTGAACGGGTTCATGCGCCCTTCCTCCCCCGCACCTCGGCGACCGCGGCGACGATGTTGGGATAGGCGCCGCAACGGCAGAGGTTGCCGCTCATGCACTCGCGGATCGCCGCCGGGTCGGCGGGGCAGCCCTCGGCGAGGAGGCCGACGGCGGAGACGATCTGCCCCGGCGTGCAGTAGCCGCACTGGAAGGCGTCGTGGCGGAGGAACGCCTCCTGCATCGGGTGCAGCTTCAGATGCTCGGGATCCCCATGATCCCCCTCGGCCAGCCCCTCGATCGTCGTCACCTGGCGCCCGGCGACCGTCGCCGCCAGCGTCAGGCAGGAGAGCACGCGGCGGTTGTCGACCAGCACGGTGCAGGCGCCGCACTGGCCGTGGTCGCAGCCCTTCTTGCTGCCGGGGAGGGCGAGGTCTTCGCGGAGAGCGTCGAGGAGCGTCGTGCGGGGATCGATCGCCAGCCGGTGCGCCGTGCCGTTGACGCGGAGCTCGATCTGGAGGGGAGCGGGCGGCGGCAGAGCCGGCTTCGCCGCCGGCGCGATCGTCTGGGCGGCGGCGTGGAGCTGCGTCGCCCGCAGCGACGCGGTGGCGAGGCCGACGACCGGCAGAGCGGTGAGCGAGAGGCCGAGGAAGACGCGGCGGTCGAGACCGGCCGGCGGTCCGGCGAGGAGATCCGGTTCGCTCTCCACACCGAGTGCCTCGGCGAGAGCGGTCGGGGCGGCAGGATCCTCCTCGTCGTGCTCGGGAGAGTCTCCGGGTGCGAGGGTCGTCGGGGGGCGGCTCAAGGTGTCTCTCCCTTCGCAAGGTTTCGCGGCGTTTCGCTTTCCGCGCGACCCCGTGCGAACGTGCAAAAAGTGTTCCGCGGGCACGCCCGCGGCGGCTGGCTACGTGGCGGTGCTAGGCTTCCGCCGTTCCACTTTCGGGAGGTCCCGACCGTGACCAGCCAGCCCAACGAGCCAGCCGATGCGGCCGCTGCCGCGGAGCGTCGGCGCATCCACGAGGTCTTCCGCCGCGCCGCCTTCGTCAGCCATCTGGGGATCGCGCTCGCCGACTTCGGCCCCGGCTGGGCGGAGACGACGCTCGCCGTCGAGCCGCGGCATGCGCAGGCGGAGGGGATCGTCCACGGCGGCGTGCAGTCGACGATGGCCGACCACACCGCCGGCGCCGCGGCGACCACCCTCATCGCCGCCGATCAGGTGGTGCTCACCCTGGAGTTCAAGGTCAACCTGCTGCAGGCGGCGCGCGGCGACCGCCTGCGCTGCCGGTCGAAGGTGCTGAAGCCCGGCCGCTCCTACGTCGTCGCCCTCTCCGAGGTCTTCTGCGGGCCGGCGGGGAGCGAGAAGCTCGTCGCCGTGTCGACCGTCACCATGGCCGTCGTCGCCGACCCGCTGCAGCGCCCGCCCGTCGCCTGATCCCCCACTCCGCCGCGATCGATCGGAACGTCAGGCCGCGCCGTCCGGCAGGCTCGCCGTCACCGTCGGCGCGTCGGCGCGGTCGGCGCCCAGGGCGTGGAGGATGGGCGCCGTCATCACCGTCGTCGCCACCGCCATCAGCACCAGCATGGTGAAGAGGGTGGGGGAGAGGACCTTGAGGTCGAGCCCGAGGCTCAGGACCACCAGCTCCATCAGGCCGCGGGTGTTCATCAGCACGCCGAGCGCCGAGCCCTGCCGCCACGGCAGTCCGGCGAAGCGCGCCGCGGCGAGCGTGCCGCCGAACTTGCCGAGGCAGGCGACGGCGACGATGGCGCCGCAGAGGAGCCACTGCCCGGTGCCGGCGACGAGTCCGATCTCCGTCCGCATGCCGGTGAAGGCGAAGAAGGCGGGGAGGAAGAGGACGATCACCAGATCCTCGAGCCGCGCCGTGAGCTCGCGCGTCACCAGGCTGCTGTGGGGGACGACGGCACCGAGGAGGAAGGCGCCGAAGAGGGCGTGGATGCCGATCCACTCGGTGGCGAGGGCGGAGAGCAGCAGGGCGACGAGGAGCACCGCGAGGTCGCCCTGGGTGAGGCGCCCGGCGCGGTCGACGCGCGCCGCCAGGCGGAGCGCGAGCGGGCGCACGAGGACGAGGACGAAAGCGACGTAGGCGGCGGTGAGGCCGATCGTCGCCAGCGCCGAGCCGAGGCGAGCCTGGGCGACGCCGACCACCAGGGCGAGAAGGCACCAGGCGGTGACGTCGTCGACCGCGGCGCAGGTGAGCGCCAGGCGGCCGAGCGGCGTCCCCTGCAGGCCGCGGTCGGTGAGGATGCGCGCCAGGACGGGGAAGGCGGTCACCGACATCGAGACGCCGAGGAAGAGGGCGAAGACGGTGAACGGCACGTCCTGGCTCGACAGCCGCGGGTAGAGGGCGAGGGCGAGGGTCGAGCCGAGGAGGAACGGCACGACGATGCTGGCGTGGGAGATGGCGATCGTCGCGTGGGTGCCGCGGCCGAGGCTCTCGGTGTCGAGCTCGAGGCCGACGAGGAAGAGGAAGAGGATGACTCCCACCTGGGCGAGCAGGTTGATGTGCGGCGCGATCGCCGCCGGCAGCAGGGCGTCGTGGAGGCCGGGGGCGAGGCGGCCGAGGAGCGATGGTCCGAGGACGATCCCGGCGATCACCTCGCCGATCACCGGCGGCTGTTGGAGGCGGCGGAAGAGGGCGCCCAGGAGCCGCGCCGTGACGATGATCGCGACGAGGGCGAGGAGGACGTGGAGGAGGACGGCGATCGGCGCCAGCACGCCTCCGGCGCCGGCTTCCGCCGCGGCGCCGAAGCGTGCCGGACCGGCCGGCGGCGGGGCGACCAGCCCGCCGCCGCGGGCGCGGATCCAGGCGAAGGCGAGCGCCGAGATGCCGAGCATCGCACCATAGGCGATCGCCATCCGAGCCGCCGAGGCGCCGCGGGGCGAGGGGGGAGCGGGCTCGGTCATCGCGCGCCGGGAGCCTATCGCAGCCCCTTGACACGGCCGGAGAGGAGGATTAGCCTCTCATTGTCCTAGTCAACTAGTACAAAGTTTCCAGCCAAACCCGACTGCAGCCTGACGTCCCATGTCCATCCGCTTCCAGCTCGACGCCGCCTCCGGGGTGCCCTTCTACCGCCAGATCATCGACCAGCTGCTCGCCGGCATCGCCACCGGCGGGCTCGCCCGCGGCGAGCGGCTGCCCACCGTCCGGGCGCTCGCCGTCGATCTTGCGGTCAACCTCAACACCGTCGCCCGCGCCTACAAGGAGCTCGAGATCCGCGGCGTGCTCTCGACCCAACAGGGGAGCGGCACCTTCGTCGCCACCGCCGCCGACGTCTCGATCGGCGAGGTCGAGCGCCGCCGGCGGACGACCCAGCTTGTCGACGAGTTCCTGGCGCGGGCGGCGGCGCAGGGGCTGACGCTCGCCGAGGTGGCCGAGGCGCTCGCCGAGCGCGGCGGGGAAGGCCGCGTGAAGAGCTCATGAACGTTGTTCGACAAGGAGAGAGACGATGATCCCGACCCTGATGCAGCGCATGCGGCGCAACCAGCGGCGCGAGCGCGCCGCCGAGCGCGACGACGAGCTGTCCGATGCCGCGCGGGCCTCCCGCCGCGAGCAGGCCCAGGAAGAGGCGCGCAAGTTCGTCAACCCGGTCTCGACGCTCGCCGCGGTCATCGTCTGGGCCGTCGGCGGCTGCAGCGGCGCCCTCCTCCTCCATGCCGGCATGATGGTGGGCGGCGTCTTCATCGTCGTCGGCTTCCTCGCCGGCCTCTCGCTCCTCTTCGCGATCAAGATCGCCAACCAGTGGGAGCGCGCGGTGGTGCTCCGCTTGGGCCGCTATCGCGGGCTCTCCGGCCCCGGCCTGTTCTGGATCGTGCCGATCGTCGACCGGGTGGCGAACTTCGTCGACCAGCGGGTGCGGACGACCGATGTCTCGGCGGAGTCGGCGCTCACCCGCGACACCGTGCCGGTCAACGTCGACGCCATCGTCTTCTGGCTGATCTGGGACGCCGAGAAGTCGATCCTCGAGGTGATGAGCTTCCAGAAGGCGATCTTCCTCTCGGCGCAGACGGCGCTGCGCGAGACCATCGGCCGCCACGACCTGGCCGAGATGATCACCGAGCGCGAGAAGCTCGGCCATCAGCTGCAGCAGATCCTCGACGAGAAGACCAACCCCTGGGGGATCACCGTGCAGTCGGTCGAGATCCGCGACGTGCGCATCCCGGCCGCCCTCGAGGACGCCATGTCGCGCCAGGCGCAGGCCGAGCGCGAGCGCCAGGCGCGCATCATCCTCGGAACCGCCGAGACCGAGATCGCTGGCAAGTTCGCCAAAGCCGCCGAGGTCTACCAGGACAACCCGGTTGCCATGCACCTGCGGGCGATGAACATGCTCTACGAGGCGATCAAGGAGAAGGGGAGCATGGTGATCGTCCCCTCCTCGGCGGTCGAGACGATGGGCCTCGGCGCCATGAGCGGCCTCGCCTCGCTGGGCGGCGCCCGCGTCAACCCGGCGATCGCCGCCCCCATCCTGCCGCCGAGCCCGCCGCCCGCCGCCGCGCCGGGCACGACCGGCGTCTAGGGCCGGCGTTGCGTGGGCGGCGGCGGCTCGTTCGGGGCCGCCGCCGCTCACGTCCGCAGGCTCCGCTCGCTCCCTCAGGACAGGGCGAGCGAGCGGAGCTGAGCGTCAGTTGGAGATCTGGATGAAGGGATCCCACATGCCGTAGCCGACGAGGCCGCCGTCGGTATGGTTGACCCGGAACCACCACTGGTAGGTGACCGATCCGGTGCTCTCGACGGTGCTCTGGAAATAGTCGTAGGGCACCGCGACGTTCGTCGCGCTCCAGGGCATGGCCCCCTGCACCGGCATCTGCTCGTTGATGGTGAACGCTGTGCCGTTGCTGCCGCTGCTCACCCCGCCGAGGAGCAGGGGCGGGCTGAGGAGCTTTCCTCCCGCGGTGGCGGTGAAATTGTAGAACACCACGCTCAGGTCGAAGCTGGCGTCCAGCGACGTCGAGCGCCACCGCACGTTGTCGCCGATGTTGGCCTTGATGTCGAGCTCCGGCCCGGCCTGCCCGCTGATCACGCTTTCGTTCCTCACGATCATGTAGACGTAGCTGTTGAGGCCGCCGGTGGGACTCGTCGAGTCCCGGCTGAGCGTCGGCAGGTCGGCAGCATTGATTGCACACAGAATGTCGATGGTCGCCATGTTCGTTTCTCCTCGTGTTCGGTCGAACGGTTGAGCGGGCCCTTCGCACGGTGGGGGCCGGTCCCGCGGCTCTCCGGACGGGTGGCTCCACGCTGGAGCCGTCTCGCGTCCTTCACCCCACCATCGCAAACCGTGGTCGAGAGGAGACATCGAGATCGAGATTCTTTGTCCTTTCGACCGCCGGAACCCGGAGGAGCCTGGCCGGGCGCGCGAGGCCGCCGGTTCGCGGCGTGCTAACGTTCGGGTCGCCATGGATCTCCATCGACTGGCGCAGGAGAGGAGCGTCGCCTATCACAGCGCGATCGCCGAGCGCCTGCGGATTCAGCCCGAGGTTCTCGACAACGCCCGGCAGCGGGTCGAGAGCTGGCTGGCTCGAGAGGGTGGGGGGACGTTCTACGCGCGAAAATGGGCGGAAGTGCTCGCCGACGATCCCGCATCGGTTGCAGCCTTCCTGGTCGAACGCAGCGAGCTCGCGCAGGAGCTCCGCCAGTCGAGCCCCTTCGCCGGAGCCCTGACGCCCCACGAGCGCTGGACGATCTGGAGGGTGACCCGCGAGCGGCTTTCCGGAAAGCCATGACTCGGGGCCAGCTGGAGCACCTCCTCCGTGCCGCTGCCGACATCGCCGACGATGACACGATCGTGGTCATCGGCAGCCAGGCCATCCTCGGTCAGTTCCCCGACGCCCCGGCCTCCATGCGGTTCTCGACCGAAGCCGACCTCTGGCCGCTCCATCACCCCGAGCGCGCTGATCTCATCGAGGGCAGCATCGGCGAGCTCTCCCCGTTTCACCAGGCCTTCGGTTACTACGCCCAAGGCGTAGGAGAGGAAACCGCCAGCCTGCCGCAGGGCTGGAAGGAACGGCTCGTCGTCATCCAGAACGAGAACACCCGCGGCGTCCGAGGGCTCTGCCTGGAGATCCACGATCTGCTCGCGGCGAAGGCGATCGCCGGCCGCGACAAGGATCTCGGCTTCCTGGCTGAAGCCGCGGCGCACCACCTGGCAGATGCAGAGATCCTCCTCGGCCGGCTTTCGACCGTGGAGGTGGACGCGGCGATCCTGGCGAAAGCCCGTGCAGCGATCCAGAGGGCTTTCCGTCAGGGCCCTCCGGACGCATGACCGCTGTTTCCAGTCAGGCTCGCCGCCGAGCGGGTCCGAGCGAGGAGGCGTCGGCTCTCAGGAGATCTCGCGTTCGGACGTGCCGGCGGGGAGCGCGAGCGAATCGCTGACGCGAAGGTCGGCGACCTCGAGCCGCGTCACCCGAAGCTCTTCGATGTCGAGCGATCGGAGCGTGGCGGCCTCGATCGCGACGCGGCGGATCAGCAGCCGCCCGATGGCGAGGACGCCGATCGCCAAGGCGTCCATGGCGAGGGCGCCGATTGCCACCGCTCCTGCAGCCAGGCCGCGTCGGCGCGGCCTCTCGAGCTCTCTCATCCGCCTTTCCTCTCCATCTCGAATCCGCACTATTCGGCCGCCGACGCCGCCAACGTTTCGACGACGGCGAGCGTGGGCAGCAGCTCCGCCGGCAGGCCGTGCCGACGCTGCAGATAGGCCGGGCTGTCGTAGCTGACCCAGACCTTCCCCTCGGCGTCCTCGCGGATGAGGATCTTGAGCGGCAGGTCGATGGCGATGCCGGGCGCCGCCAGCATCAGCGGCGTGCCGGCCTTGGGGTTGCCGAAGATCGCGAGCTTGGTGGGCGGCATGCTCATCCCCACCTTGGCGGCCTCGCCGCTGTGGTCGATCCGCGCGAAGAGGGTGATCCCCCGCGCCGCGAGGAGGCCCTCGAGCTTCCGCAGCGTCTCGTCGACGGAGTGGTGGCTCTGCAGGGTGAGGATGCCGTCGTCCGCGGTCGGTGCCATACCCACGTCTCCCTCCGAGCAACACCTGCGAGCAAGCTATCACGGCCTCCGAAGGCGAAAAACCGTGCCGGGGAACCGGCTCTGTCCCCAATCCGTGCCGTCGCGCACCGAGAGAAAGTAAGAGCCGACACTGGACGGCCGGCGAATTGGAGAGTAAGTTACTCACTAGTAGCTCATAGGACCGAAGCCGATGCCCACGAACGCCCCAGCCCGCTGCCGTTGCACCTGTACGACGCGGGTGTGAAGCGGCTCTCGCGCGCGCACCCGCCTCTCCGCTAGGACCGCCGTCGGCGGTCCGCCGTCTCGATCCGATCACCCACCCGCCGCCTGACGCGGCGCCCGGCCCGCGGTCCCTCCGCGCGCCGCGAGGAGGAGCCTCATGTCCGCCGCGCCCCGAGGTCCAGCCGCCGAGCCCGACTGGGACCTGGTGCGCAAGCGCAACTTCGTCGAGCGGTTGAAGCACGAGAAGGGCGGCATGGCGGTGATCGACGACCTGCCGGCGATGATCGCCGCCGGCTACGAGGCGGTGCCGGAGGAGGACTTCGTCCGCCTGCAGTGGTACGGGCTCTATCACGACAAGCCGAAGCTCGGCTTCTTCATGCTGCGGGTGAAGCTGCCGGGCGGCGACCTCTCGCCGGCGAAGCTGCGGGCGATCGGCAAGATCTCGGTCGCCTACGGCCGCGGCCACGGCGAGCTGACGACGCGGCAGAACATCCAGCTCCACTGGCTGGCGATGGACCGCCTGCCCGAGGTGCTCGCCCGTCTCGGCGCCGCCGGCCTGTCGACCGCCGGCGCCTGCGGCGACAACGTGCGCAACGTCACCGCCTGCCCGGTCGCCGGGCTCGCCGGCGACGAGCTCTTCGACTGCCGCGACCTGGTCGCCGAGACCGCCGCCTTCTTCAGCTCGCGGCCCGAGTACGCCGACCTGCCGCGCAAGCACAAGATCACCATCGCCGCCTGCGCCCAGCAGTGCAACGCGCCGGAGATCCACTGCATCGCGCTCATCGGCAACCTCGACGCCGCCGGCCGGCAGGGGTTCGCGGTGCGCGTCGGCGGCGGCCTGGCGAGCTTCCCGCGGCTCGCCGACGACCTCGGCGCCTTCGTGCCGCGCGAGGAGGCGATCGGCGTCCTCCAGGCGATCGTCGACGTCTGGCGCGAGGACCGCCGCTACCGGCTGTCGCGGGCGCGGGCGCGGCTCAAGTTCATGGTCGACGACCTCGGCCCGGCGGTCTTCCGCGAGCGCGTCGAGGCGCGGCTCGGCCGCCGCCTGCAGGACGGCGCCGCGCCGCCGGCGCCGCCGGAGGGCGACCACTCGGGCGTCCACCCGCAGCGGCAGCCGGGGCTCGTCTACGCCGGCTTCCCGGTCTTTCTCGGCCTGATGAGCGGCGCCCAGATGCTCGACATCGCCGACCTCGCGGCCTCCTATGGCGGCGGCATCCGGCTCACCCGGCGGCAGAACTTCATCCTCACCGACATCCCCGAGAGCCGCCTCGAGGGCGTGCTCGCCGGCGCCGCGGCGCTCGGTTTCCCGCCCGAGGCGGGCGGCCTCCGCGGCCTCTCGATCGCCTGCACCGGCGACCCCTTCTGCAACTTCACGGTCGCCGAGACCAAGGGGAAGCTGCAGGAGATCGTCGAGCACCTGGAAAGCGCGCTGGGACCGGCGGCGGCGGAGCTCAAGATCAACCTCGACGGCTGTCCGCACGCCTGCGCTCACCACTGGGTGGGCGACATCGGCCTGCAGGGGACGACGCTGCGCGAGCGCGGCGCCGGCGGCGAGAAGCTCCACGGCTACGACCTCTTCCTCCGCGGCGGCTTGGGCGCCGACGCGGCGATCGGCCGGCCGGTGCTCCGCCGGGTGCCGGGCGACAGCGTGCACCGGGTCATCGAGCGGCTCTTCCGCGCCTACCTCGCCGGCCGCGCCGCCGGCGAGCCCATCCAGCGCTACTTCGCGCGCTCGAGCGACGACGAGCTGGCGGTGATCGCCGGCATGTCGACCGCCGGCGCTGCCGCCGAGGCGCTGCAGTGAACGGCGCAAATCTTCACCCGACGATCGCTCCTCCGCGATCGCGGCAGGCGAGCAGGGAGACCGCATGATCATCGAAAAGCTGGTGGCGGGCGGGGCGCGCGACTTCCTCGACGAGTACGAGGCCGGTCAGCTCGCCAACGACTTCGACCTCGCGACCCCCGAGGAGGTCCTCGGCTGGGCGATGGAGCGCTGGGGATCGCGGCTCGCCATCTGTACCAGCTTCCAGGCCGAGGGCATGGCGCTCTTCGACATGGCGTGGCGGATCGATCCCGCCGTGCGCCTCTTCACCGTCGACACCGGGCGGCTGCCGCAGGAGACCTACGACATGATCGAGACCATCCGCGGCCGCTATGGCGTCGAGATCGAGGTCTATTTCCCCGACGCCACCAAGGTCGAGTCGATGGTCGTCCGCCACGGCCCCAACCTCTTCCGCCGCGCCGTCGAGGCGCGCCTGCTCTGCTGCCACGTGCGCAAGGTCGAGCCGCTGGTCGGCGTCCTCGACGGGCTCGACGCCTGGGTGACCGGCCTCCGCCGCGACCAGTGGGCGAGCCGTGCCAACATCCGCAAGATCGAGATCGACCACGACCACGGCGGCCTCGCCAAGCTCTCGCCGCTCGCCGACTGGACGATCGACGAGGTGCAGGACTACAACCGCGCCCACGACGTGCCGTCGCATCCGCTCTACGAGCAGGGCTACACCTCGATCGGCTGCAGCCCCTGCACGCGGGCGACCCGCCCGGGCGAGGATCCGCGCGCCGGCCGCTGGTGGTGGGAGAAGAACGCGCCCAAGGAGTGCGGCATCCACTGCCCGATCGAGACCGGCGGCTTCGAGCACGAGGTCGAGGCGATCCTCCACGGCGCCGCGCACCGGCCGATCGGCCCGCGAGACATCGAGTGACCGCCGCGCCGCCCGCGCTCGCTTCCGATACCGCGGCCGCCCTCGAGCTCGATCCGGCCGAGCGCGACCTCTTGCAGCTCGAGATCGCCGCGCTCGCCGCCGCGGTGTCGGAAGGCTCGGCGCGCGGGCGCTACGCCGAGCTGGCGGCGGCGGTCGGCGAAGGGCGGGTTTCGGGCGAGCCTCTGGCGGCGCTCGAGGGAGTCCTCGAGCTCACTCTCGGCACCGGCCGCGCGCGTCGGCTCCACGGCCCGGAGGGCGAGCGGCAGCTCCTCCGCCTCTATCAGCAGACGCCGCGCGGCGCCGCCATCGCCGAGCGCACCGGCGCCGCCAACCGCGCCCTCGGCGCCCTCGCCGGCCAGACTCTCCACGGCATCTCCTTCACCGCCCTCGGCCCCGGCGTCTACCGTCTGGAGATCGCGACCGACCGCTGCCAGCTCACCCTCGAAACCGGCCGTCTCGGGGTGACCGTCGACAGCGTGGGAGTCGACCTGTAGTGGCCCTCCGGCAGCGCTCTCTCGCGATGGGAATGGCTGCTCGTCGTCTTGGCACCGAGCCCTCGTGAGCTACTACCCGGTCTTTCTCGACCTGCGCGGCCGGCGGGCGGTGGTCCTCGGCGGCGGCGCGCTCGCCGAGGACAAGGCGCGCGGCCTCCTCGCCGCCGGCGCCGCGGTGACGGTCGTCGCCGTCGAGTTGACCGCCGGGCTCGCCGCGCTCGCCGCGGCGGGGGCGCTCGCCTGGCAGGCGCGGGACTATCGGCCCGGCGATCTCGCCGGCGCCTGGCTCGCCATCGCCGCCGGGCTGCCGCCGGCGGCCGCTGCTGCCGCGGCGCGCGAGGCCGCGGCGCGCGGCATCTTCCTCAACTCGGTCGACGATCTCGCCAACTCGAGCTTCATCGCCGCCGCCGTCGTCCGCCGCGGCGACCTCGCGGTCGCTATCTCGACCTCCGGCAAGGCGCCGGCCCTCGCCGTCCGCCTGCGCCAGCGCCTGGAGCGCGAGCTGGGCGACGAGCACGCCCGCTTCCTCGACCTCGCCGGCAGCGTCCGCGCGCCGCTCGTCGCCCGGCATCCGGACTTCGGCGAGCGCCGCGAGCTCTGGTACCGCCTCGTCGACTCCGACGTCCTCGACCTCCTGCGCCGGGGCGACGAGCCGTCGGCGCGCCGCCGCTTCGCGGAGATCCTCGGCATCGAGCCGGCCGCCGGCCCGCGAGCAGCCACCGAGCCGGGCGGTCCGGGCGAGCTGCCGGCTGCCGCTTGCGGCGCCGTCGGCCGATGAGCGGCACCGTCTATCTCGTCGGCGCCGGTCCCGGCGATCCGGACCTGCTCACGATCCGCGGCCTGCGCTGCCTCGAGCGCGCCGACGTCGTCGTCTACGACCGCCTGCTCGATCCCCGCCTGCTCGATCTGGCGCCGCGCCGGGCGCGGCGCATCTATGCCGGCAAGAGCCCCGGCCGCCACGCGCTGCGCCAGGACGAGATCGACGCGCTCCTCGTCCGCCACGCGCGCGCCGGCCGCGTCGTCGTGCGGTTGAAGGGCGGCGACCCGTTCGTCTTCGGCCGCGGCGGCGAGGAGGCCCTCGCCTGCGCCGCGGCCGGCGTCGCCTGGGAGGCGGTGCCGGGGGTGACGAGCGCCGTCGCAGTCCCCGCCCTCGCCGGCATCCCGCTCACCCACCGCGGCGTCGCCGCCTCCTTCGCCGTCGCGACCGGCCACGCCGCGGGCGAGGCGGGAGACGGCCACGACTGGGGCGCCCTCGCCCGCATCGACACCCTGGTCGTCCTCATGGGAGCCGCCCGCCTCGCCGAGATCGCCGCGCTGCTCATCTCGCACGGCCGCTCCGCGGACACCCCGGCGGCGGCGATCGAGCGCGGCACGCTGCCGGGCTCGCGGCTGCTCGAGGGCACGCTCGCGACGCTCCCCGGCATCGCCGAGCGCGCCGGGCTCGTCTCGCCGGCGACCCTGGTCGTCGGCGAGGTCGTGCGCCTGCGCGAAAGGCTCGCGGCCGGTGCGCCGCGGGCCCCGGCCATCTCCATCGCCGCGGACGACGAGCGCGGCGCCTGTCCGCGGGCGGGCGCCGCGACCTGACAGGTCTTCAACCCACGCCGACCCCACGCCGTAACTTCCCCTCCGCCCGCGCATATCTAGGGCGATGGAGATCTTCGGACAGGCCCAACCAGGAATGATGCAGGGCGCGGCGGCGAGGCAGGCAGCTGCCGGTCGCGAGCGGTCTCGTGCGAAGCTCGCCGAGCGGGACGGCACCATGACCGACTTCAGCGCCCTCTATCAGAAGTACGCGCCGGACGTCTTCCGCTTCTCGCTCTACCTCTCTGGCGAGCGGAGCGAAGCGGAGGACATCACGGCGGAGACCTTCGTCCGCGTCTGGGCCTCGCCCGAGCGGATCGAGATGGCGACCGTCAAGGGTTACCTCTTCACCATCGCGCGGAACCTCTTCCTGCAGGGCCTGCGCAAGCGGCCGCGGCAGGTCGAGCTCGACCCCGAGCGCGAGCCGAGCGACGGCAGGGCGAGCCCGGCGGCCGTCGCGGAGCACAAGGCGGAGCTTCGCGCAGTGGTCGCCGGGATGCAGAAGCTGCCCGAGGTGGATCGCGCCGTTCTGCTGATGCGGGCCGTCGACGGCATGCCCTACGAGGAGATCGCACGGGTGCTGGGCATCTCCCTCGGCGCCGCCAAAGTGAAGGTCCACCGCGCGAGGCGGGAATTGATGGGCCTGCGCTGAGCGGCTCTCGCCTGCAGAGACCACGAAACGGAGGAAAGCGAATGGACATCCCAAGAGAAGTCGTCCTGGACCTGCTGCCGCTCTACCTGGCGGGCGAGGGAAGCCCAGCGACGCGAGAGCTCGTCGAGAGCTATCTGCAGAAGGACCCCGAGCTGGCCGAGAGCACCCGCCGGCAATGGGCGGAGAACCTCGCGCTGCCGGGGCACTCCGAGCTCCCTCTGGACCTCGAGCTCAAGTCGCTCCACCGCACCCGCAAGCTCCTCGGCTGGCAGCGCTGGCTGCTCGGCATCGGCATCGGCCTCGTTGTGCTCTTGTTCAGCGACCAGAATTCCTGGCAGGGAGCGCACGATGCGCTGTTCAGCAACGATACCCCCTTGACCCGTAACTATCCTCCCCTCTTCGGCATCTTCGTGGCGATCTGCGCCGTCTGCTGGATCGCCTACCTCCTCATCCGCCGGCGCCTGCGAACGAGCTGATCCGCCGCCGCCAACGCCCGCTCTACCGAGAATCGCCGCGAAGCCGTGGCCATCTCGATAGAAATCTCGCCGGCAAGCACCCTGCTGGAGTTGCCCCGTTTTCGTGGACACCTTGCCCCTTTCTTAGGTGAGAAAGGAGTTTCACGATGGGCAAGAGTCGTACGCGCCGGAGTTCCGTCGTCAGATGGTTGAGCTGGTTCGAGCGGCCGGGAGCCGGTGCAGCTGGCCAAGGAGTTCGAGCCGACCGCGACCGCGATCCGGAACTGGGTCAAGCAGGCAGATATCGATGAAGGTCGACGCAAAGACGGTCTGACGAGCGCCGAGCGCGAGGAGCTGCATCGGCTGCAGCGGGAGAACCGGCAGTTGCGTGAAGATCGGGAGATCTTGGCAAAAGCCGCGGCCTGGTTTGCTCGGGAGACCGGACCGGTCCCACCGCGGGATTCGGATTCGTGAGAGCCAACCAGGCCTCCTTCTCGGTGCACAGGATGTGTCGCCTGCTGGGTGTCTCCTCCAAGCGGCTTCTACGCGTGGTCGACTCGTCCACGGTCGAAGCGGGCGCAGGCGGAAGAGGCGTTACCGGTCGAGATTCGGGCGATTCATCAGCGGTCGCGGGGGACCTACGGAGCTCCGCCGATCCACGCCGAGTTAGCCGCTGAGGCACTCGCGTCGGCCGCAAACGGGTAGCCTGCCTGATGCGAGGAGCCGATCTGCACGGCGTCAGCCGTCGTCGACAGTTCGGCACGACCGTGCGCGACCGTGATCGGCGGCCGGCACCGGACCTGGTCGACCGACAATTCACCGCCGAGGGCCCGGATCAGCTCTGGGTCGCCGACATCACCTACATCCCGACCCTGTCGGGGGTCCTCTATCTTGCCGTCGTGCTCGACGTCTGGAGCCGCCGCGTGGTGGGGTGGGCGATGGCTGGTCATCCGGACCGAGCTGGTGCTGGAGGCGCTCAATATGGCTCTCAGGCAACGGCGGCCGACCGAGGTCTTTCATCACTCCGATCAGGGAACGCAGTACACCTCGATCGCCTTCGGCTCACGCTGCCGTGAGGCCGGAGTCCGCCCATCGATGGGCTCGGTCGGGGACCGCTTCGACAACGCGATGTGCGAGAGCTTCTTCGCCACTCTCGAGAGCCGCGCAGGCGCTGCGCGAGTCTCTCGGGCTCTGCGCGGGTCGCTTAACGATTGGGAGACTCGCTAATGAGGTGAGCGGCTCGCGCTGGCGCTGTGCGGCTCGCGCAGAGGCTGTGCGGCCCGCTCAGGAATCGCACAACCCCGCTCACGCGGTGAGCAGCTCGCTGCGCGGGGACGGATACAGCTCTCGCTTCACCCTTCCTCTCGGCCCGGGGCGAGGATCACGAGCCGAGGAAAGTAGGTGCGGTATCGCCGGGCATCGCGGGTCAACAGTGCCAAGCCGGCCACGGCGGCGTGAGCGCCGATGTAAAAGTCCGGCAATGGAGAACGGCGCGCGCCTCCTCGCTGGCGATAGGCGAGAAAGCACCTGCCCGCTAGAAAGGCAGCCTCCCAGGGCAGAGGATCCCGGCGGAAGGAGTCCGCCGGCAAGACCTCGTCGAGCTCTTCGATGCGTCTGAAGCCGACGGAGACCTCCGCATAGATGAGGGGGTTGATCACCAGCATGCCGACCTCGGCGCAGCGCGCGAGCATGGAGGACGACCAGTCCCCCCACCGAGAGTCCGCCGTCACCACGTCGAGGATCACGTTGCTGTCGACGAGAACACCGCTCATCGCTTGGGGCGTGTCAAAGCCATGATCTCCTCGGTGCTCAGACCCGACGTGGCTCGTCCCCGCATCCGTTCGAGCAGCTTCTGCCCCCGGCCGCCAGCCACCCTTTCGTCCCGGAGAATCCGTACGCCATCGCCGTCCACCTCGAAGCGAACCTCGGTATTCGGCAAGAGCCCCGCGCGCTCTCGAATCTCAATCGGGATGGTGACCTGCCCTTTGCTGGTGATGCGCATGTGCCCTCCAGGGGTGGTAAGAGTCATACTCTCTAGATTCTTACCAGGTCGATCGCGACTGTCAATCCGCTGCGAGGTCTGCTCAGCGAGGGCCGCGCTGGTTCCTCGGTTTCGCCAGCTCAGCCGGAGGCAGGGGCCATGGCCTTTGGTCTCACCAGGAGGGCCGGTGGGTTTCCGTCCACGATCGTCCAGGTGCAGTTGAAGGCTTCGCAGATCCCGTTCATGATGCCGCTGAGCTTCCCTCTGTCGCTGATGGAAAGGTTGCCCCTTAAGTTCTTGTCGAGAACCAACGCAGCACCTACCTGACGAGCGCAGCTCTGGAGGATCTCTTGGAGAGGCGCGTTCCTGACCTCGACCTCGACGATCGAGTCTCTCAGCGAAACGGCCCCCTTCGAGGGCGCGTCGGCGGCGGGCCGGGGGAAGACCGTACCCAGATACCAGAAGACGGCGATCACGACAGCGATCCAGAATCCCAGCAGCGCGATCAGCCTGAGCAGGCGGAAGGCCAGGTTCTGCGGCAGCCTGGGAAAGATCGGAAGCTTGAGAATCGCCAGATACAACCCGAAGAGCGCGGCGATCACGAGAGCGGTCAACCCGATCGGGCTGGTCACGTGCGCTGCCAGCCGGAGGATCGCGTCCATTCCTTGTCTCCTTGAATGCAGCCAAATCGCGCCGGGGAGGCGGCGCGATCCCACGCCCTACGACGCGAGAAATCAGAGAGCTCCGCCCGGAGCTTATGCGAAGGAGATGTGCGGTGAGGAGGCCAGCCCTCGGGCTAGCTCTTGGTGCGGTCGGCAGGCGGCGGGCTCGACCTCTTGACGACCAGCGCCGGCGTCGCACCCGTGGAGAACGTCCAGTTGCAGGAGTATGCGGTGCAGAAATCGTTCATCAGGTCGGCGAGCTTCGCGTTCTTGGTTTCCAGCGAGACTGTGCCCGTCAGGTTCGGATCGAGGGCGAGGACCGCGCCGGATTGCGAGGCGACGTCGCGCAGCACGGTGCTGATGTCGGCGTTGCGGGCCTGAACCGTGATCTTCGGCTGGTGGGCCGGCGCCGCGGCGGTCGCCAGCTTCCACACCGCCATTCCGACGACGAGCAGTGCCACGATGGCGGCGAGCGCCAGGAGGCGGCGGTTCGAGGGGAGAGTCGGAGTGCCCGGCAGGGTGATCGTGTGGTGGGACATTTCGCTCTCCTGTCCTTCGCCTCAATGGTTGAACAGGCGCGCGCTCGTGAGCTCACGCCAATCGGCCTGTTCGACCGCATTCCAGGCGATCGACCACCGGCCCTCGTTACCGCGAGCCCCTGCAATGTAGAGGCCGTCGCGGCCTCCCGCCATGCTGAGCTCCCCATCGGCCGCGAGCGGCAGGGTCACGCTCTCGACCGCGCCGCGCGCCTCGTCGACCCGCGCGAGCTCGGTGTTGCCACCCGTCAGCGATCGATCGAGGACGAGATACAGCTTCCCGTCGGGTGCGGTCGTCAGGCCGCGAATCCCGAGCTGGGCGGAGAATACACCGACTTTCGCATTCTCCGTGTCATAGCCCTTCCCGCGGAGCTGATCGCGGAAGGCGGCGAGCATTCCCTTCTGGTCCCGATATCTCGCGGTTCCCGTGCCGAGGACGACCTGCAGATCGGGCTTCCCCGCCGGCGAGTAGCGGACGATGCGGCCGAGGTAGGGATAGCTCGCCCACAGCCGTCCGGCTCCGTCCGTCGCCAAGCGGACCGTATGCTCCGCGAAGAGCGCGTCCATGGCGTCGTGGTCGCGCGACCGATCGGGAAGCTGGCCGGCGACGAACGTCGTCCAGCCCGCGCCGTCCGCCTTGAGGATCAGCGGCGGTCGCGCGGCAGGCGCCGCCTGCCGCAGGCCGCCGACCCGCATCGGCAGGACCGCGGCGACGGCCTCCCCGCCGACGAAGCCGACCGAGCTGACGAGCCAGCCGGTGTCCGGCAGCGCCTCGGTCCGCCCGCCGTCGAGCGAGACGACGCGGTTCGCCGCCAACACGATCCAGCGACCGTCGGGCGCCATCGCGGTGCTCGTCATCTCGCCTTCGACGATCGCCGAGCGCTGGAGAAGGCGCGGGGCGGCGGCGCGGCGGTTGGAGATCGGAAAGACCTCCAGGGTGTCGCCGCGTAGGAGGTAGACGTTCCCCAGGCGATCGGCGTGGATCGCCTGCGGCGCCGTGAAGGAGAGCTCAGCGGCGAAGGAGCTGGTCTGCAGGGTGTTGGGATTTCGCGAGATACCGAGGAGGGCGAGGCTGGTCGCGACGATCGCCAGGGCGAGGCAGAGCTTCGTTCGTTTCAGCGGCATAGCCAGCCTCCGGGGAAGGTGCAGAAGGTTCCGCAGCTCTGGGTCGAGCCGTCGCTGTAGTAGACGACCACGTTGGCGTAACAGACCGCGTCGAGCACCGACGCGAGGACGCACAGGAGCCCGAGGAGAACGAGCACTCGAACCGGCCTGCGCTGCAAGCTTCTCGTCTGCATCGACACCCCCGTCACCATCCTCGACGGCGAGCGCTGCGCTCGCCGGGCGGGTCGGCGGTCAAGCGAGAACAACCGTGGTTAGTTGACGAAGCACCATAGCACGGATGTCCCGCCTGGAAACCCGGTCGCCAGCGGTTCTGGGTTGCTCGCCCACCGTCTGCGATCGAAGAGTCTCTAGAGGATGGGGTACGGCTCCGCGCTCATTCGTGACAGCTCTGGTAACGAATTTGTACCTCTGGAGGGACCGGCCGCGCCAGCCGAAGAGCTCCCCGATGCGCCCGCAACCCGCTCTTCGAGCTGGCGACGCCTCCCGCGCGGGTTCCTGAGCGGCTTGCCGGGTGAACGGCGGCGAAACCGACTGGAGAAGAAAAATGCTCATGGCGTTATTTTTACTGGAGCTGGAGTATAAAAGAAGAATCGCGACAGTGCTAGTGAAACGGTGCCTGAAAAATTGTTGAGCCTGACCGCGGGAGACCCGAGAGCTTACTCCAGCCCGCCCTCCTCCCCGTCGATCGGCAGCCCGGCCGCGATCCAGGCGTCGAGGCCGCCGGCGAGGGGGCGGATGCGGGTGAAGCCGATCTGTCGGAGCTTGAAGGCCACACGGGCCGACGAGGCTTCGTTCGGTCACGTGCAGTAGAGGATGACGTCGCGGGCGCGCGGCAGCTCGGCGAGGCGCTCCTCGATCTCGTCGAAGGCCATGCGGACCGAGCCCGGGATGCGCCGGCCGTCGAGCCAGACGGCTCCCTTCGTGCGCACGTCGACGACCAGCGGCGGCTCGAGGCCGGCGAGCTGGGCGGTCAGGCCCTCGACGGAGATGCGGGCGACGCGGAGGTCGCGGAGGAAGCGGCGGCGCTCGGCGAAGCGCCAGGCGATGTAGGCGGCGAGGCCGCCGGCGATGGCGAGGAGGGCGAAGGAGCCCATGCGATCGAGCACCGAGAGGACTCGATCGATCGCCGAGTGGAAGAGCGCTCCGGCGCCGATGGCGGCCGCCGCCCACAGGCCGGCGCCGAGGGCATCGAAGAGTTGGAAGCGCCAGCGGTTCGCCCTGAGCGCTCCCGCGAGAGTCGGCGCCACGGTCGAGTAGCCGGGGACGAACTTGCAGAAGAGGAGCGAGCGGAGGCCGAAGCGCTCGTAGAGCCACTCCATGCGCCGCACGCAGGAGTCCGGCGAGACGGCGATCCGGCAGACCGTCTTCAGCACCCGCCGCCCCTGCCAGCGGCCGAGGCTGAACCAGAGCGAGTCGGCGACGGTGGCGGCGAGGATGGCGACGGCGAGGAGCGGCCAGGGCGACAGCCTGCCGTCGGCGGCGAGCGCGCCGGCGACGATGAGCGCCGGCACCGCCGGCACCGGCAGGCCGGCCTGCTCAACCAGCACGTTGCCGAAGACGAACCAGGCGCCGTAGCGCACGATCTCCGCTCCGAGGTCCATGGTGCTCTCCTCTCTTCTCCGTGCCGCGCCTCAGCGCGGATGCCTCAACGCGGATGCCACAGCGCCCAGGCCCGCCAGGCCGCCGCCGCCAGGCCGAGCGCCGCGACGAGGGCGAGGTAGAGCATCACCAGCCGCACGTCGCGGAGGATGCAGTCGCTCTGCCGCAGGCCCCGGCGGTAGGCGCGGGCATAGGCGACGATGCCGGCGGCGGCGAAGAGGGCGGCGGCGACCGGCGGCGAGAGGAGCCAGGCGAGGAGGGCGACCGTCGTCCAGACGCAGAAGCGGATGGGATCGGGGACGGCAGGCGGCAACGGCCGCGCCAGCGCGCCGCGCTCGGCCTCGACGGCGCCCGCGGCGAGCGACGCCTGAGCCGCCCGTGCGCGAGCCGCGGCCTCGCGGGCCGCCGATCCGGGCTCGCGCTCCATCTGCTCGGCCGTCGCGGGCTCGTCCATCGTCTCCCCCCTCTCACGACCCGGCGAGCAGTGCCGTGGCGAGCGGCGGCGCCTCCACGCGGCCGGCGCGCTCGGAGAGCTTCATGCGGCCGAGCGCCGGCCAGGCCTGGGCGGCGCAGAAGGGGACGCACTGATGGGCGGCGCCAGCCTCGGCGACCGCCGCGTCGCCGGCGCGCTCGCGGGCGGTGCCGACGTGGACGCAGCACTGGAGGAGCCGCTCCTCGAGCATGGTGTGGATGTCCATGAACGGCTTGACGGTGATCCGCTTGATGCGCGCCCCGAGGAGCTCGCGGAGGGCGTCCTGGAGGCCGAGGACGGCGCTGCCGGCGAGGCGGACGAGGTCCGAGAGGCCGAGGTCGCAGCTCCGGCAGACGGTCTGGAAGAGGTCGCCGATGGCGGGCTGGGCGAGCGAGCTCGACTCCGAGAAGAGGCCGAGGAGCGACGACTTGACCATGGCGCGGAGCTCGGCCGAGAGCTCCGGGTCGATGATGCGGTTGCTCACCAGGTCGAGGTGCGAGCGCAGCCGCTCGTGGCCGAGGATCGACGGCAGCGAGCGCCAGGCGCCGGCATCGGTCTTGAGGAGGTAGCCGATGCTGCAGCAGTGCGGGTGGCTGCAGGGGAGCGCCGTCAGATCGCGCCAGGTGACGAGGCCGTCGGTCTGCGGGCCGAGCCGCGCCAGCACACCGGTGTGGGTGAGGCGCGCGTCGGGATCGATCGGCGTCGAGCGGCCGCTGCCGAACTGCGGCTGGTAGGAGACGCCGCCGACGAACGGCGTCGCCAGCGCGTAGAGGAGCACGTCGCCGATCTCGTCGTCGTTGACGCCGAGCGTCGCGGTCATCGTGAGGGTGGTGAAGACGCCGGCCGCGGAGAGCCGCTCGACCGCCTCCTGCTTGACCCGCCGCAGGTCGGCGCCGCGGTGGTAGCGGTGGGTCTCGAGGCGGAAGCCGTCGAACTGCAGGTAGACCTCGATCCGCTTGCGATGGCGCTCGAGGTAGGCCAGCAGGCGGTCGTTCTGTGCGATCTCGATGCCGTTGGTGTTGAGGAGGATGCGGCCGATCGGCCGCTCCAGCGCGGCGTCGAGGAGGTCGAGCAGGCGCGGGTGGATGGTCGGCTCGCCGCCGGAGAGCATCAGCACGTCGAGCCGCCCCTCCTCGCGCGACAGGCGGGTGTCGATGCTCGCCAGGATCTCGGCGACGGGGACGGCGCCCTTCCCCGCCGGCGAGCTCGCCGCGAAGCAGTTCGGACAGCAGAGATTGCAGGAGAGGTCGATGTCCTCGAGCAGGATGCAGGTGTGCTGGGTCTGCATCTCGCCGAGGCCGCGCAGATAGCTCGCCGGCACCGCATCGAAGTTGCCGGCGGCGTCCGGGACATGCCGCTTGGTGGGCGCCGTCCACTCCTCGAGGTAGGCGAGGATCGCGGCCGACTCGTCGTAGAGCGTGCGGACCCTGCCGTGCTCCGGGCAGCCGCGGACCAGCCAGACGCGACCGTCCTCCTCGGCGAGATAGCCGGCGAGCCGGCGCACCTCGGCGAGCGGCCGCTCGGGGTCCTCGACGTGGCAGTGCGGGCAGAAGGCCGAGACGTAGCGCAGCAGGCGGTCGCCGCGGAGGGGCATTCCTGGCATCGGCTCTCCTTACCGCGCGTCCGGCGGCGGCGGGTCGGGAGGTGGTTCGAGCGGAGCTGGGACCGCAGCGGGTGGGCGGGGAAGGGTGGAGAGCGGTGCCGTGTTGGCGGCATCCGGCGGGCTCGGGAAGGTGTGCCGCACCGCCCAGCGGGCGAGCGCCGCGAGGCCGCCGACGAGCAGGAAGAGCCCGAGGAGCCCGAGGAGGATCAGCGGCTTCTGGTTGGCTTCCGCCGCGCTCATCCCCAGCCCGCCCAGGCAGCTGCCAAAGATGAGCAGCCCGACCGCGGCGTAGACGAGGGCGCCGAAGAGGAGCGCCGCGCCCCAGATCGCCTGCTCGGAGTTCTGCCGCCGCCGGCCGGTCACCAGGTAGATGCCGACGAGGAGCTCGGCGATGCAGGCGATGGGGCCGATGACGATGAGGGTCGCCAGCAGGTTGCCGAGGGCGATCCACCAGCCGCGCCGAAAGGCTCGCTGCAGCGGCGACCGCGGCTCGGCCAGGTTCGCGGCCATCGCCAAGTCGATCGTCGCCGCGTCGTAGCCCTGGGCGAGGAGGCTCTCGCGGAGCGCCACGGACGAGAAGCGTTGGCCGTTCTGGCGCAGGAACTCGTGCAGCGCGGCGAGGTCGTCGGCGCTCATGCGCTCTCCTCGAGGGGGCGCGGCGCGATGCGGGCCGCGGCGACGGTGGACGCGGGATGCCGGCGCAGGACGGCGGCGGCGAGGAGCGGCATGGACGGGATGAGGAAGAGCTGCGACCGCGTGAGGCCGTGCCAGACGACCGGGTTGCCGCGCACGAATTCGAGCAGGAAGCGCACCGGCGCGTACGCGAGCAGGTAGAGCTTGAAGAGATCGTCGCGCAGCACGCCGCGGGCACGCAGGTGGAGGAAGACGCCCGCCATCGCGAGGTGGAAGGGGATCTCGTAGGCGAACGACGGGTGGAGCGGCACGCCGATCCAGCGCGCCGGGAAGTCGGGGATGCGCGCCGCCCGCGCCGCGTCGACCACCGTCCCCCAGCGCCCGCCGGTGGGAGTGCCCGGTGTCTCGGTGAGCAGGCAGCCGAAGCGGCCAATGCCGATGCCGAGCGCCGCGGCGGGCGCGAAGAGGTCGCCGGTGCCCCGGCGGTAGCCGATCAGCCTTTTGGTCGCCACGGCGCCGAGATAGGCGCCGCTCAGGCCGCCGAGCACGCTCTGCCCGCCGCGGAGGAGCAGCCCGAGGAGCGAAGGCGCGGTGGTCGAATCGACATAGCGCCAGGCCACCGCCAGCTTTGCCCCCAGCGCGCCGCCGACGAGCGCGCCCAAGAGGACGACGAGGAGCGCGTCGGAAATCGTGCCCGCTCGTTCGTCGCCCTGCCGCCGCGCGCCGTGCAGGAACACCGCGACGGCGGCCGCCGTCCCGAGGACGACGAAGAGGGCGTGGAGCGGCGCGCCGAGGGGATCGAGCGACAACACGGAGGCGATCGCGGCCATGGGGATCGCCTCATCTTAAAGGAACAGGCGGAGGATCAGGCGAGCGGGCGCGGCGTCTCCGGCCGCGGCAGAGGACGGCAGACCGCCCGCACGATCCTCTCCACCACATCCTTCGCCGTCAGCCCGGCCTTCTCCGAAGCGGCGAGGAAGCCGGCGTCGGCGGCGAGGCAGGGGTTGGCGTTGACCTCGAGGATCCGCGGCTCGCCGGCCTCGTCGAGGCGGAGGTCGACTCGGGCGTAGCCGGCGAGGCCACAAACCTTCCAGGCGGCAAGGGAGATCTCGCGGGCTCGCGCGAGAAGGGCCGCCTCGGCGGCGTCGCCGTCTCTGTCGGGGAAGCGGCGGGGGGTGTGTGCATAGGCGAAGGAGCCCGGCTGCCACTTCGCCTCGTAGCCGACGATCGGCGGCAGATCGACGGGGAAGTCGACGAAGGCGATCTCGGCGACGGGGAGGGCGGTGACGCCGCCGGCCGTCGTCGAGCTGCCCTCGGCGAGGAGCGCGACGTTGAGCTCGCGGCCGGGGAGGAAGTGCTCGACGAGGATCGGCTGGCCGGGGAAGCGCTCGGCCAGCAGCGAGGCGCGGGCGAGGACGGCGTCCGCGGTCGCGCAGACCGGATTGCCTTCGAGGCCGAGCGAGCCATCCTCCCAGGCCGGCTTGACGATCCATGGCGGCGGCACGCGGTCGAGCGCGGCGGGGTCGGCCGCATCGAGCCGGCAGCCGGCGGCGACCGGCAGGCCGGCGGCGGCGAGGACGGCGCGGGTGACGAGCTTGTCGGTGGTGAGGCAGAGGACCGGCGCCGGTGAGCCGGTGAAGGAGAGGCCCATCAGCTCGAGCGCCGCGGCGTTCCCGGTGTGGAAATACGGCGCTCCGGCCGGCGCCTCGACGAGGTTGAAGACGACAGAGCGGGCGCGCTGGCCCTCGTCCGCGGCGCTCGCCGCCGCCAGCAGCGGCGACTCCCAGGCTCGGCCGTGGGAGACCTCGGCGCGCACGGCCGGGATCCTCAGCAGGGCGAGGGCGTCCTCGACGACGGCGACCTGGTCGAGCACGTCGGCGGTCGAGGCGTCGTCGCCGGGTGCGACGGCGTTGTGGGCGATGAGGACGCGGTCGAGGGGGAGCATGGCCTATCGACCGGCCGATGCGTGAGTCGAGCTCGTCGTAGGGGCGGAGCTTGCCTCCGCCCGCCGGCTCGGCATGCGACGAGGGCGGACACGGGGGTCCGCCCCTACCTCGGTTCGTAGCCTGCGGCGCTCGCGGCCGAGCCGCCGATCCCGCAGCCTTTGATTCGAGGTGCCGGTGCATTCAACACCGAATCGCGAGAGCCCCCGGTAGGGGCGGGCCCCCGTGCCCGCCCGGAGGCGGCAGAACCGGGCCGCGCGGCCTCGCTGTACCGCG
Organism: uncultured Acidobacteriota bacterium; assembly: GCA_963755825.1. Classification (GTDB taxonomy): domain Bacteria; phylum Acidobacteriota; class Thermoanaerobaculia; order Multivoradales; family UBA5704; genus DATBQN01. The sequence goes on from CAVWLA010000003.1 coordinate 2,839,096, forward strand.
GGCGTTCTCTTCCTGTGCAGCATTCAGATCCCGTACCGCTCGCTCGCCGCCTCGACGATCCAGCCGAGCAGCTCCGGGTGGGAGACGCCGGCGAGGCGCGCCATGATCGGAAGGTCGCCGCTCTCGGGGTTGAGGCCGGGGAGGGGGTTGGCCTCGAGGAACTGCGGCTCGCCGCCGGCGTCGCAGCGGAGGTCGATGCGGGCGGCGTCGCGGCAGCCGAGGGCGCGATAGGCGCCGAACGCGATCTCTCGTGCCCGCTTGCCGAGCGGCTCGCCGTCGAGCAGGCGGTAGGAGACCCGCGCCGCGAAGTCGGCTCCCTTGTTGAGCGCGGTGTAGGCGTCGCGGTCCTCGCCGGCGACGAAGACGACCTCCATGATGCCGACCGTCCGCGTCGCGGCGCCGTTGCCGATCACCCCGACGGTCAGCTCGCGGCCGGGGAGGAAGGGCTCGACGAGGAGTGGCTGGCGATAGGCGGCGAGGAGCTCCGCGGCGGTCGCCGCCAGCTCCTCGCGGCTCCCGACCTTGGAGCGCGCGCTGATCCCCTTCGAGCTCCCCTCCGCCGCCGGCTTGACGAAGAGCGGCAGCGGCAGCTCGACCGCGGCGATCTGCGTCTCGTCCTCGATCACCGCGAAGGGCGCGGTGGGGAGGCCGCAATCGCGCACAACTCTCTTCGCCAGCGGCTTGTCGAGGGTGATGGCGCAGGTGAGCGGATCGGAGAAGGTGTAGGGCTGGGCGAAGAGCTCGCAGAGGGCGGGGACCTGCGCCTCGCGCGAGCGGCCGCTCGCGCCCTCGGCGATGTTGAAGACGAGATCCCAGCGCTCGCCGGCGGCGAGCCGGCCAGCGAGCTCGGTCCCGCGGCCGAGGCGCTCGACGCGGTGGCCGAGAGCGGCGAGCGAGGCGGCGAGCGCGGCGACCGTCTCGCGGCTGTCGAACTCCATCACCTCGCCGGGCGCCGCGCCGGCGGCGAGGTAGTCCTCCTTGCAGTCGTAGACGAAGCCGAGGCGGAGCGGCCTCATGATGCCGGCGACTGCCGGGCGGCGCCGCCGGCCACTACCGCGCGTCCGGAGGGTCGACGTAGGTGAAGGTCTTCCCCTCCCAGTTGCGCAGCTGCCAGGCGCGGCCCTCGTGCTCGAGCACGGTCTCCGCCTGCACCGGGATCTTGCCGCCGCCGCCCGGCGCGTCGACGACGTAGGTCGGCACGGCGTAGCCGGTGGTGTGGCCGCGGAGCTCCGCCATCAGGCGCATGCCCTCGCCGACCGAGGTGCGCAGGTGCGCGGTGCCGACGACGGGGTCGCACTGGTAGAGGTAGTAGGGGCGGACGCGCAGCTTGAGCAGGCCGTGGAAGAGCTCGCGGAGGGTCTCCGCCGAGTCGTTGACGCCGCGCAGGAGCACCGTCTGGCAGCCGAGCGGGATGCCGCCGTCGGCGAGGAGATCGCAGGCCTCGGCGACCTCGGGGGTGAGCTCGCGGACGTGGCAGAAGTGGACCGAGAGCCAGACCCGGTGCTTGCGGAGGATCGCCACCAGCTCGGGCGTGATGCGCTGCGGCAGGAAGCCCGGGATGCGGGTGCCGATGCGCAGGAACTCGATGTGCGGGATGGCGCGCAGGCGGCCGAGGAGCTGGTCGAGGCTGGCGTCCGACATCAGCAGCGGATCGCCGCCGGAGAGCAGCACGTCGCGCACCTCGGTGTGGTCGCGGAGATAGGAGAGCGCCGCCTGCACGCGGTGGCCGAGCGGCTCGAGCTCGCCCTGTGAGACGAGGCGGCTGCGCGTGCAGTAGCGGCAGTAGGCGGCGCAGGTGTCGAGCGCCAGGAAGAGCACGCGGTCGGGGTAGCGGTGGACGAGCCCCTCGACGACGCTCGCATGGTCCTCGCCGCAGGGATCGGCCATGTCCTCCGCCGAGACCACCAGCTCGTCCTCGACCGGCATCACCTGGCGGCGGATGGGGCAGCGCGGATCGCTCGGATCGATCAGGGTGGCGAACTGCGGCGTCACCGCGACGGAGAACTTCTCGCTCGCGAGGATGAGGCCGCGGCGCTCGGACTCGGTGAGATGCACCAGCCGCTCGAACTGCGCGAGCTTGGTCAGCCGGTGGCGCATCTGCCAGCGCCAGTCCTTCCACTGTTCAGGATCGTAGTCGACGCCCAAGGCCTGACAGACCTCTTCGCGGCGGGCGGTGTCGGACAGCGCCGAGGCGAACGCCTCTTGGTTCATCTGCGATCTCCTCCTTCAGGAGCAGGGAGATGAGAGTCGAGCTGGAGAGCGGTGACACGGACCGTGGCTCGCGGCGCACGGGTCGGCGGTTTGCGGCCGGTACCCGACGCCCCATCCGGCTCGAACACCGGCGGCAAGCCCACGGAGGGCGGCGCGATCATGATGGGTTCAGCGGACGAACCCGGGAGGGTTGCAGCGCGGTCGGGAGACGGAGCGCTGAGAGGCGACGGCGGTAGGAGAGGCGGGGGGGAGGGCGGGGGCACGGCGAGCCGGCAGCGATTTCCAGGCATCGGGGAAGACCTCGATGCCGGGAGTACTCGGAGGTTGGTCGGGGGCCGGGCTCGCGTCCACGTCTTTAAAGATAGCGGACTTGGACGTGGTGTCAAGAGGTAATTTGTCCGGCCGCGGCGATGCTTGCGAGCCGGCGATCGGCGAGCGCGCGCTCCGCTCGATCGACGGCGGAATGACGCGGCGGCGTTTCGCTCTTGCGCCGAGTTGCATGCTTCGCTCGCATTGCGAAAAGCGCGCCAGATTCGCGCGCCAGATTCGGACGACCGGCGCACGGCGCGGCGCTCCCCTCGCAGAGAGAGCTACGTTCCCCCGCGGCCGAACGTTGCGCAAAGATTTCTTGATCATCTTCCGGACGCCACGCGGCTTCGCCGCGGTACTGCCACGCCGCGAGCCTCGCCGCGGCAGCTAGAATGCCTGGCATGAGCGACGACCACGCGCCGACCATCTTCGACAAGATCCTGACGGGAGAGATCCCCTGCCACCGCGTCTACGAGGACGATCACGTCCTCGCCTTCCTCGACATCGGGCCGCTGGCGCCCGGCCACACCCTGGTCATCCCCAAGGAGCGCAAGGCGCACCTCCACCAGCTCTCGGCGGAGGCCGCCGCCGGCCTCGGGAGGGCGCTGCCGAAGATCTGCCGCGCCGTCCTCCAGGCGACCGGCGCCAGCGACTACAACGTCCTGCAGAACAACGGCGCGGCGGCGCACCAGGTGGTGATGCACGTGCACTTCCACATCATCCCGAAGCAGGACGGCAAGGGCCTGGGGATCGGCTGGCAGGCCGGCCAGCTCGGCGCCGGCGAAGCGGCCGAGATGCTCGCCAGGATGCGCGCGGCGCTGGCGGCGCCCACGGCGGATACCTAAGCCGTGCGCGCGGTCGAGATCCGCGGCGCCTTCGGCCTCGACCATCTGGATCTCGTCGAGCGACCCGAGCCGGCGCCGGGAGCGGGCGAGTTGCTGCTCGCGCTGCGCGCCGCGGCGCTCAACTACCGCGACCTGCTGATGGTGCGCGGCCTCTACGACCGCCGCCAGCCGCTGCCGCTCATCCCCTGCTCGGACGGGGTGGGCGAGGTGATCGCGGTGGGCGAGGGCGTCGCGCGCGTCGCCGTCGGCGACCGCGTCGCCTGCATCTTCGCCCAGCGCTGGATCGCCGGCTGGCCGAGCCGCGAGCGCCTGCGTTCGACCCTCGGCGGTCCGCACGACGGCACCCTCGCGGAGCGCATGGTGCTCTCGGCGGAGGGGGTGGTGAGGGTTCCCGAGCACCTCACGGACGAGGAGGCCGCGTCGCTCCCCTGCGCCGCGGTGACGGCGTGGAACGCGCTGATGACCGAGGGGCGGCTCGCCGCCGGCGAGACGGTGCTGGTGCAGGGGACCGGCGGCGTGTCGCTCTTCGCACTGCAGCTGGCGCGCCTTGCCGGCGCGCGGGTGATCGTGACCTCGTCCTCCGACGCGAAGCTCGAGCGGGCGCGGGCCCTTGGTGCCGAGGCGGGGATCAACTACCGCGAGACGGCGGACTGGGGAGCCCGCGCCAGGAAGCTCGCCGGCGGCGAGGGGGTCGACCACGTCCTCGAGGTGGGCGGCGCCGAGACGCTCCGCCAGTCGCTCCAGGCGGTGCGGCCGGGCGGCACCATCTCGCTCATCGGCAACCTCTCGGGGGGCCAGGCCGAGGTGGCGCTCACCTCGGTCTTCATGCAGCGCATCCGCCTGCAGGGCATCCTCGTCGGCGACCGCGAGAGCTTCGAGGCGATGAACCGGGCGATCGCCGCCGCCCGCCTGCGCCCGGTCATCGACCGCACCTTCGATCTCGCCGACGCCCGCGCCGCCTTCGAGCACCTCGCCGCGGGGAGCGTCTTCGGCAAGATCGCGATCTCGATCGCTCGATAGGCGAGCTCCGAGCGGCCCGCGGCGCGGCCTAAGGGGCCGCGGGCAAACCGGGCGGCGGGTCGGCGAGGAGCCCGAGGGCCGCCTTCTCCGCCTGCTGGCGGAAATCCGCCACCTCGGTCGCGAAGAGATGGTCGACCTCGGCCACGGCCTTCGCCGTGAAGTCGGCGGCCTGCGCGAGCTCCTCCTGCCGGGTCGCGTCGGGCGGTCCCCAGCCGGCGCCGACCGACTGCTTGAGATTGCCGAGGCGCGACATGACGTCGCCTTCGCGGTAGAGGCCCTGGGTGTGCGGCGGCACCCAGAGCCGGCGCTCGACGGCCGCCAGATGGTCGGCGAGCGCGTCGGCGGCGGTCGCGAGCGGGCTCGGCGGACGGTTGCCGACGGTGCCGGCGGCTGCCGCGGCTGCCTCTTCCCGCTGCGCCAGCTTGGCCTTGATCCGCGCCACGTCCGCCTTGGCGGCGATCACTCGCTCGATCGCCGCGACGGTCGAGCCCTGGAGCGCGTCGGCGCGCTCGATCGCCGCTTCGCGCGCCGCCCAGTCGGCGGCGGTCTCACCGGCGGCGGCGGGATCGGGGAGCACCGTCACCGTCCCCTTCGCCTCGTGGCCGCGGAAGCGCACGACGACGCCGTAGACGCCCGGCCCCACCTCGGGCGTGCCGCGCTCGAACTCGCTCCGCTCGCTCGGCGGCTCGCGGAAGGGCCGCCGCTGCAGGTCCCACGCGGTGCGGTTGATGCCGAGGTCGGCGGACCCTTCGAAGCTCCGCACCAGGCGGCCGGCGGCGTCGCGGATCTCGATGGTGGTCTTCGTCTCCGGCCGGGGTCCCTTGCCATCCTTGGCGTCGGCCTTCTCTCTCGCCGTCTCACTCTCGCGGCCCTTGGCGGGAAGGGAGAGCCCGGGGAGGTCGAGCGAATAGGTGACGAGGGCGCCGTAGGCGCGGTTCTCGCCCTTGAAGTCGCCGCTGCCGCCGCCGCGCGGGCCGACGCCGGGGGCGACGGTGTGCTGCTGCGCCGGTGCGATGGGGAAGAGGTGGAGCGGCTCCTCGAGCGTCTTCCGGCGCAGGCCGCGGAGGGCCGCGATGTCGTCGACGACGTAGAGAGCGCGGCCGTGGGTGCCGACGATCAGGTCGCCGTCGCGCGCCTGGATGGCGAGCGCCATCACCGAGACCGCCGCCGGCAGGCCGTGGCGGAAGGGGATCCAGCTGGCGCCGCCGTCCTCCGAGAACCAGAGGCCGAGCTCGGTGCCGAGGAAGAGGAGGTCGCGGTCGACCGGGTCCTGGACGATCGAGAGCGCGTAGCCGCGGAGATCCCTGGTCGCCAGGCTCCGCCAGGTCTTGCCGTAATCGGTGGTGGCGAAGACGTAGGGCGTCAGGTTCGAGCGGCGGTGGTCGTCGAGGACGACGAAGGCGGCGGCGGCGTCGAAGGGCGACGGCTCGACCTGCGGGATCCAGGCGCCGGCGGGGACGCCGTGGAGGTTCGCCTCGACGCTCGCCCAGCTGGTGCCGCCGTCCCGCGTCACCTGGATGCGGCCGTCGTCCGTCCCCACCCAGAGGACGCCCTTCGCCAGCGGCGAGGGGGCGATCGAGAGGATGGTCGTGTAGTTCTCGGCGGCGGAGACGTCCAAGGTGAGGCCGCCGCTCTGGTCCTGGTGCTGCCAGTCCTTGTTGTCGGTGGTGAGATCGGGTGAGATCACCGTCCAGCTGGCGCCGCGGTCGGTCGAGCGGTGGACGAACTGGCTGCCGACGTAGATGGTGTCGGGCGCGAAGGGGTCGATGGCGAAGCCGGCGTTCCAGTTGAAGCGGAGCTTGGGGCCGCCGGTGGTCATCACCGGGTGCACCGGCCGCCGCTCACCGGTCTTCACGTCCCAGACGATGACGTGGCCGCCCTGCCAGAGGCTGTAGCCGCGGCTCGAGTCGCGCGGATCGGGCCGGCACTCGAAGCCGTCGCCGAAGCCGACGTCCTCCCAGTCGGCGCTGCGGATGCCGTCGCGCTCCCAGGCCGTGCTCGGCCCGCGCCAGGCGCCGTTGTCCTGCAGTCCGCCGTAGACGTGGTAGGGCACGTCCTGGTCGACGGCGACGTGGTAGTACTGGCCGATCGGCAGGTCGGCGACGAAGCTCCAGGTGGCGCCGCGGTCGCGCGAGACACCGAGGCCGCCGTCCTCGCCGACCATCATGTGGTCGGGGTCGCGGGGGTCGATCCACAGCGCGTGGTAGTCGCCGTGGATGTCGCGCGAGCGGCCGAGGCGCTCGAAGCTGTGGCCGGAGTCGTCGGAGACCTTGATGCGCGACATCAGGTCGTAGACGCGGTTCGGGCGCTGCGGGTCGACCCATAGGTGGGCGTAGTAGAACGGCCGCTCGGAATTCTCGGGATCGTCGTTGACCGTCTTCCAGCTCCGCCCGCCATCTTCCGAGCGGACGATGGCGCTCTTCTTCGCTTCGACCAGCGCGTAGACGATCGCCGGCGCCGAGGGGGCGATGGCGAGGCCGATGCGGCCGAGCTCGCCCTTGGGGAGACCGTCGGCGGCGCCGAGGCGCTTCCAGCTGGCGCCGCCGTCGTCGGAGACGTGGAGGCCGGAGCCCGGGCCGCCCGACCTGAACCCCCACGGCCAGCGCCGGTACTGCCACATGGCGGCGAACAGCTTGCGCGGATTGGCGGGGTCGATGGCGAGGTCGGCGGCGCCGGTGCGCTCGTCGACGTAGAGCACGCGCTTCCACGACCTGCCGCCGTCGATGGTCTTCCAGACGCCGCGCTCGGGGTTCTCGCCCCACTCGCGGCCGAGGGCGGCGACGTAGGCGACCTCGGGATCGTCGGGGTCGAGGACGATGCGGCTGATGCGCTCGCTGGCGGCGAGCCCGACGTGGACCCAGGTGTGGCCGCCGTCCGCCGAGCGATAGACGCCGTCGCCCACCGAGGCGCTGTTGCGCGGATTGCCCTCGCCGCTCCCCACCCAGACGACGTCGGGGTTCTTCTGGAAGACGGCGATGGCGCCGATCGAGGCGATCGGCTGCTCGTCGAAGACCGGCTCCCAGGTGAGGCCGCCGTTGACCGTCTTCCAGACGCCGCCGGACGCGGCGCCGACGTAGAGCGTGTCCGGCGAGGCGGCCACTCCCTCGACCGCGGTGACCCGACCGCTCATCGCGGCCGGTCCGATCGAGCGGGCCTTCAGGCCGGCGAGGAGCGCCGGATCGATGCCGGGCTCGCGCTCGGTGGCGGGCGCCGCGGGCGCCATGGCGAGGCCGAGGGTGAGGGCAAGGGCGAGCGAAGCGGCCGGCGGCAGGGCCGCGAGGCGGGAGATCGGCGTCGGCATGGCGTCCCTCCGGACGAACGAGCGTTGGTGCGCCGGAGGATTTTAGTCCCGGAAGGGCGGGCGCTCGCGCGGGATCTGAAAAAGGGCTGGTCGAGACGTCCGTCTCGGGTTCAAAAAGAGGGGTCGAGACGTCCGTCTCGGCCCGGGAGCACTCGCGAGAGAGCCGATTCAGCTCGGGAGCGGAGTGGCGGCGATCAGCGCAGGGCCGCCAAACGAGAGGGAGCCGTCGATCGAGGCGCTCGGAGATGGGCGGCGTGCCCGGCGCCGCCCCGCGGGCTCGAGATCGTGCGTGCCGCGATCACCACCGGCACCACGGCCAGCAGCGAGAGGAGGATCAGCAGCTTGAGCTTCGTTCGCATCGCGGACCCCTGGCCTGGCGAGCCATCCCTTCCAGCTTCTGGAGAGGGGTACGGAGACCTCGCGCCCGGGGATGAGCCCGGCCGACTCGTGCTAATCTCTTCGATCGTGCGCCAAGCCTCGATCGTGGCACTGCTCCTCGGGCTCGCCCTGGCGGTCCTGGCGCCCGCCTTCGCCGCCGCGAACGGGGCTCCCGACTGCGGCATGGCCTGCTGCCGCGCCGCCGGCACGGCGATGCCGGGGATGCCGTCCATGCCCGGCATGCAGCCAACGTCCGGTGAATCGGGCTGCGCGACACCCTGCGGCATGCGCGGCGGCTGCGGCGCCCCGTCGATGGCCGTCCTCGGCGGCCTGCCGCCGACGGTGATGCCGGCGGTCGCGCCGCTAGCCAGGCTCGCGGTCGCCTCGCCGCTCCCGCCGGCCGCGCTCCACCTCTCCGCCCGCCTCGCCGCCGATCTCTCCGACCCGCCTCCCCGCGGCTGAGCCGTGCCCCTCGCGCCGCGGCGAACGCTCGCCGCGGCAGGCCGGTCACCGCTCGCTCTCGGAGGGAGGTCGCCATGGGTCATCGCCCAGGCTTCGCAAGGTTTCACCGCTTCAGCTTCAGCTTGAATTTGGCTCTGCTCGGGCTCGCCGCCGGCGCGGCACCGCTCGCCGCGCAGACGGCCACCGAAACGCCGGTCTCGCTGGGCTCGCTGGGCTCGGGAGGGAGCGGCCCGGCGCTCGCGGCCTTCGGCGGCGAGCCGAGCCGCCAGCTGGTCATCAACGGGTTCGGCGTCGCCGCCTTCAGCTTCGACAACAACACGCAGGCGAGCTCGTTCGACGCCTCGGCTCTCGCCCTCTCGCTGTTCAAGGGGATCTCCGATCATTTGTCGGTGTTCGCCCAGCTCACCGCCTCGCGCGACGCGGCATCGCCATTCCTCGCCGACCAGCCGCAGGGGTCGCGCGACGTCGCGACCGACATCGACAACCTGCAGCTCCGCTGGCAGCCGTCGAGCGCCTCGGGGCTCGACGTCACCGTCGGCAAGTTCGACTCGCCGCTCGCCATCGAGCGCGACGACGCGCCGCTCAACTTCCAGGCCACCTCGTCGTTCACCTTCGACTTCGCCCGCCCGGTCAAGTTCACCGGCTTCGCCCTCCACGACGCCTTCTCGCCGGAGCTCGAGGGCTGGGCGATCGTCGCCAACGGCGCCGACGTCGACTCCGACAACAACACCGCGAAGACTGGCGCCCTCTACGGCCTGTGGAGCCCGTCGCTCGCGGCCCATCTCGGGTTGGGCATCATCCACGGCGCCGAGAAGGACGGCACCAGCCGCGATCCGCGGACGACGGCGGTGGCGACGCTCCTCTTCCAGCCGGCGGCGCGGGTCGTCTGGGGCGGCGAGACGGTCGCCGGCTCCGAGCCCCACGCGGGCGAGGACGGCGGCACCGCCCGCTGGTACGCGCAGACGCTCTTCGTCCACGTGCGCCGCGGACCGCACTGGGCGGCCACGGTGCGCGGCGAGGTGCTCGACGATCGCGACGGCGCGCGCACCGGCACCCGCCAGACCCTCGAGTCGCTCACCATCTCGCCGCAGTACCTCCTCGGCGGCGGTTTCTACGGCGTCTTCCGCTACCTCGAGCGGACGACGCTCCGCCTGCCGGAGACCGCCGTCCGCCTCGATCTGCGCTACGACCACTCGACGGCGCCGGTCTTCGCCGGGAGCGCCGACGGCGTCGGCCGCCGCGATCACCTCGCGGCGACGCTGCAGACGGTGTTCCTCTTCTAAGGAGAACCGATGGGCAGGCTCCCCGGCGCCCCGTTCGAAGTCCGCCTCGCGGCGACCCTCTTCCTCCTCCTCCTCGGCGTCGCCGACCTCTTCGGCGCCTGGGAGGTGAAGAACTTCGCCGCCTTCACGCCGCGCGCGGTGGCGGCGACGGTCGCCGAGGACAGGGGCGCGCCGATGGCGGCGATGGGACACGGCGCCTCGCGCGCCGAGGAGCGCGAGGTGAGCCTGGGCGCGCTCGACGCGCCGCGCCACACCATCGGCCGCGACCTCCTCGTCCAGGACACCCACGTCCACGTGCCGGCCTACGCGCTCACCGCGGCGGCCCTCTCGCTCATCGTCTTCGGCCTGGCGCTCTCCTCGCGGACGCGGAGCCTCCTGGTGGCGCTCGCCTTCGCGGCGCCCTTCGCCGATCTCGCCGGCCTGTGGGGCGCTCAGCTCGTCCGCCCGCTGGCGTTCGTCTTCGGCCTCGTCACCGTCGCGGGAGGCTTCGCCATGGGCTTCGCCTACCTCCTCGTCCTCGTCGCGACGCTCGCGCAGTGCTGGTTCGCGGGCGCCAGAAAGGAAGATCTCCATGCGTCATGACGCACTGCTCTTCAGGACCGTCTCCGCCGCCCTGCTCGTGGCTCTCTTCTCCCTCCCCGCCGCGGCGCACGTGACGCCCAACGTCGAGATCGTCAAGAAGGGCGACTTCGTCCAGCAGAGCCTGACGGGGGCGGCCCGCTTCCTCGAGCAACGGCTGACCCTCGGCGACGCCGACGTCGCGGCGATCCGCCGCGCCACCGGCTGGACCCCCTCCGAGGAGGAGGCGAAGATCTACCTCGGGCGCGATGCCGAGGGGCGCCGCGTCGGCACCGCCGTGATGCTCTGGATGCCGTCGGAGCACGGCCCGGTCGGCGTCGCCGTCGCCTTCGGGCCGGAGGGGAGGATCCTGCGCGCCGCGGTGACCGACGCGGGGAGCGAGCCGCTCGCCTGGATCCGGCCGCTCCTCGAGGCGGACGGCATGGCGGTGTGGAACGGCCTGCCGCTCGCCGCCGCGCCCGAGGCCGCCAAGCTGGCGCCGGCGGTCCACGGCAGGATGAGCCGCTACTACGCCGAGGTCATCGCCCAGGCCGTCGCCCGTGCCCAGGCGCTCGAGCGGGTGTCGATGGCGGCCGCGAAGTGATGGCGGCGGCCGCCGCGCACCGTTGGCCCTCGCCTGATTGAACGCGCGCGCCGCTCGCGGGCACCCACACCCGGCGGACGGCAGCGATGGCAGCGGTGCGCCACTCCTCCAACCGCCGGGACGCTCGCGGCGGAAGCCAATCCCGCGGGCGCTTCGACCACGTATGCATCGATGAGCCTCCGGCGAGGGTGCGAAAGGAGAGGGCGATGAACGGCTCGGTGAACCACTGGCAGCTGATCGGGAGGGTTGGGCGGGGCATCGAGCTTCGTCACACGGCGAGGGGGCCGGTCGCCTCCTTCAGCGTCGGCACCGACTACTACCGCCTCGGCGAGGGGGAGAAGCGCGAGCGGGCGACGGACTGGCATCGCTGCTTCGCCTTCGCCGATCGCGCGCTGCAGCTGGCGAGGGAGCTCAAGCGGGGCGATCTCGTCTACGTCGCCGGCCCCGCCACCACCTCCAGTCTGCAGCGCGAGGGGGTGACGATCAAGGAGATCCGGCTGCGGGTCGAGGGCTACCGTCACCTGGCGCGGCCGTCGTCCCAACCGGCGGGCGAGGCGGCCGGCGCTGCCGACGCCGCGGATGCCGGCGAGCCGTCCGCGGAGGCCACGGCGGCGGCGCTCGACGAGGCCGCGGCTGACGGCCTCAACCGCGTCGAGGAGATTCTCGACTGAGGGCGCCGCCCCGCCGGCGCAGCAGCGCGCCGGCGACGAGGGTGAGGAAGAACAGCAGGCTGACGGCGAGGACGACGGCGCCGCCCGTCGGCACCAGGAGGCGGGTCGAGATGCCGAGGCCGCCGGCGCCGGCGAGGAAGGCGACGACCATGCTCCACAGCAGGTAGCCGCGGGTGCTCCGCGCCAGGTTGCGCGCCGCCGCCGCCGGCACCACCACCAGGGCCTCCACCAGCAGAGCGCCGATGACCTTGAGGCTGAGGACGATGGCGACCGTCAGCAGCAGGGCGAAGAGGTATTCGAGGTAGGCCGGGTCGGCGCCGGCGACGGCGGCGAGCGGCGGGCTCAGGCTGTCGAGGAGGAGGTGGTTGTACTCGCGCAGCAGGAGGACGGCGACGAGGGCGCCGGCGGCGAGGAGGATCGCGAGGTCGCCGTCGGTCACCGTCAGCAGGCTGCCGAAGAGCACCGACTCCACCTGGTGGACGTTGAACTGCCGCGTCACCGCGACGAGCAGGCAGAGGCCGAGCCCGAGGGTGAGGGCGAGGAAGACGCCGATCAGGGTGTCGGGCGGCAGGCTCGAGCGCCGTTTGACGTAGACCATCGCCAGGGTCGACAGCAGGCAGAAGCCGAAGATCCCGCCGTACGGCGCCGAGAGCGGCTCGCCCAGGAGCAGGCCGACGGCGACGCCGGTGAGCGTCGCCTGGCCGAGGGCGGCGCTGAAGAAGGCGAGCCGCCGCGCCACCACCAGGTGGCTGAGGCCGCCCAGGATCGGCGCCAGCAGCAGTACGCAGAGGAAGCCGCGCAGCATGAACGGGTACTGGAAATCGGCCGGCAGCAGCCCGCCCCGCGCCAGATGCTCGGCCCATGCGTAGAGGGCGGTCATCGCGTGCGGCGCTGTGGAGAGAGCGCAGAAGAGAGCGCCGCCGGGCGCACCGACAGCGCCGCGCCGCGCTCGAGGGTCGCCGCGAGATCGCCGGCGAGCGCCTCGGCGGCGGTGCCGTCGGCGACGACGCGGCGGTCGATCACCGTCACCCGGTCGGCGATGCGCCGCACCTGCTCGAGGTCGTGGGAGACCATCAGCACGGTGAGCTCCGTCGTCGCGCGGAGCGCGAGGAGGGTCTCCTCGAGCTGGCGGCCGGCGGCCTCGTCGAGCCCGCTCGCCGGCTCGTCGAGGAGGAGGAGCTCGGGCAGCGGATCGAGGGCGTGGGCGAGGAGGACGCGCCGCAGCTCGCCGCCGGAGAGCACCGAGAGCTGGCGGCCGGCGAGGCCGGCGAGGCCGACGGCCGCGAGCAGCTCGGCGATCTTCCGCCGCGCCGCGCCGCCGACCCCCAGGCAGACGGGGCGGCGCTGGCGGGTGAGCGCCAGGAAGTCGGCGACCGTCACCGGCAGCGTGCGATCGATGGCGAAGCTCTGCGGCACGTAGCCGACGCGGCCGTCGCGCCGCCAGTGGGCGACGATCCGTCCAGCGAAGCCGGTCTGGCCGAGCACCGCGGCGAGGAGCGTGCTCTTGCCGCCGCCGTTCGGCCCCACGACAAAATGGAGGGCGCCGCGCGCGACGGCGAAGGAGACGCCGGCGAGGAGGGTCTCCTCGCCGCGGCGCACCGCGAGGTCGGCGATCTCCAAGAGAGGCATCTCGGAGAGCGGCGGCTCGGCGGCGCCGGTCATCGGATCGCCGGCGCGCCGGCGCCGTTGACTCCGTTGGCGCCGTTGACTCCGATCACGATCTGCGTCCAGCCGTCGGCGTGCGGCAACGGGAAGAGGCCCGGAACGACCCGCGAGCCGTCGCGGTGCCGCCAGATGGCGACGTGGAGGACGGTGCCGTCGACCAGCCGGTGGTGCTGCTCGTCGGGTGGCGTGCGGTCGGGTGGCGCCGCGGGCTCCGGCTCCTGGATCGAGAGCAGCCAGGCCGGCGCGCCGGAGCGCGCGGGAATCCCCAGGTAGTTGATCAGCGTGCCCTGCTGGCGCCGGCTCCAGGCGCGGTTGGCGCCCTTCGCCGTCGGGTCGGGCGCGAACGGTGGAATGCCCTGCGCCGCGAGCGCCGCCGCCTCCGGCCAGCGCCCCGTCGTCGAGCGGATTCCCTCCGCCTCGAGGAGCCCTTCCTGCAGATCGCGGAAGGTCCGCTGCTCGGCCGGCGGCAGGTCGCGGAAGAGCGTCTGGTAGGGGAGCAGGTCGCCGCCCGGCGCCAGGTCGCGGCCGGCCGCTCCCGGCGCAGTGTTGGCGAGGTGGAGCCAGAGCGCGAGGACGATCGTCGCCGCGGCGCGCAGCACGTTCGCCGTCTCGGCGCGGACCGAGGGCGGCAGGATCTCCACGCTGCGGACGGAAGGCTCGGTCGGAGGCGTCATCGCGTCGATTCCCCAGAGTATACGGCGGCATCGGAAGCGCGCCTGCGGCGCGGCCGAGGCGCGCCTTCCGGCGCGACCGAGAGGCGTCCGGGCGATCGCCGCGGAGCGCTCCTCGTGCCGGCGAGGGTCAGAATCGCCAGGCGGCGGTGAAGCGGGCGGTGCGCGGCTCGGCCGGGTGGAAGTGGATGTCGTCGACGCCGGCCAGCGGCTCGCCGGGGAGGCGCGAGGCGTAGTAGTAGTCGATGTCTGAGACCTTCCTGTCGAGCAGGTTGAAGACGTCGAGCGAAAGGTCGAGCCCGTTCTCCAGGTGATACCCCAGGCGGCCGTTGAGCTCGCTCGTCGAGCGCGAGCGCACGCTGTTGTCCTCGATGAGCGGCCGCGGTCCGAGGTAGCGCAGGCGGAGCGCGCCGAAGAAGCGGTCGAAGCGGTCGAAGGTGACGCCCGCCGAGGCGACGCCCTCGAGCGCCTCCGGGATGTGGTTGCCGGCCGGCGAGAAATCGGTGAAGCGGCCGTGGCAGTAGGCGAGGTCGGCGTCGAGCGTGATGCGGTCGGTCGCCTTGTAGAAGTTGGCGAGCTCGAAGCCGGTGCGGCGCGTCGGCCGGCCGGCCTCCGTGGTCCCGTCGTCGGCGTCGTAGACCAGCTCGGAGTCGAGGTCGAGGCGGAAGAAGGTGAGCGAGGTCTCGACGTGGGGGATCAAGTCCGTCCGCGCGCCGACGTCGAAGCTCCTCGCGCGCACCAGCGGCTGCACGCGGTCGACGGTCTCGTTGGTCTTGGGGTCGAGGACGGTGACGGTGCCGCGCGCGTCGTTGCTGTGGAAGCCGTAGCCGGCGTTCAGGTAGAGGTCGGTCTTGTCGAAGGGGCCGAAGATGAGCGACAGCTTGGGGCTGCCGATCGTTTTGCTGACGGTGCCCGAGTTGATCGCCAGATCGCTCGTCACGTCGGCGCGGTAGATGTCGGCGCGCAGGCCGGTGATGCTGCGCAGCCAGGGGGTCCAGCGGATCCGCGCCTCGGCGTAGGGGCCGCCGCCGAGCTGCTCGATGTGGTCGTCGCGAGTGCGCGAGAGCTCGATCTGGTCCTCGGTGTGGAAGAGCCCGTTGTGGATGTCGTCGCTGCGCACCTGCAGGCCGACCTCGGACTCCACCTCGCGGCCGGCCCAGCTCGTCGTCCACTCGTGGGCGAGGGAGAAGCCGGCGATGAAGCGGCGGTCGGCCTGATGGAACTGGTCGCCGTGCACCGGGTCGTCGAGGAAGTAGGTGAAGTTCGAGAACAGGTTGAGGTCGTAGTAGAGGCTGTAGGCGCGCAAGCGGGTGAGCGAGGTGTCGCTGCCGCGGCGGAGGTCGGCCGAGAGGCTGAAGCGCCGCGAGTTGCCGCCGTCGGAGGGGTCGATCTCGCCGAAGCGGGAGACGAGATCGCTATCGACGGCGCGCAGCGGGATCTGATCCGAGGCGTTCCAGTGGCCGCTGTAGCCCATCGCCTCGAAGGTCATGCCGTTGGCGACGTCGCCGCGGTTCCAGCGCAGGACGCCGTTCAGCTTGTTGTAGTCGTCCGGCTTGACCCAGGGGCCGTTGTTGCGCTGCAGCTCGACGGCGCCGAGGAGGTCGCCGTCGGCGAGCGGCTGCGAGTCGGCGGCGACGACGCGGCCGTAGCCGTAGCTCCCCGGCGTCAGCACGAGGAGCGCCTTGGGGAGCTTCGAGAGGTACTCGATGTCGGCCGCGCCGGCCGCCGAGAAGTCGCCGTCGCGGGCGTCGTAGGGGCCCTTGCGATAGGACACCGTGTCGACCAGCTCGGGGATCAGGAAGTTGAGATCGGTGTAGCCCTGGCCGTGGCCGTGCGACGGCATGTTGACGTCGATGCCGTCGACCGAGGTGCGGAAGTCGGTGCCGTGGTCGAGGTTGAAGCCGCGGGCGAAGTACTGGTTGGCCTTGCCGCTGCCGCTGTGCTGGGTGATGACGACCCCTGGCACGGTTTCCAGCACCTCGCCGGGCCGCAGCACCGGCCGCTTGGCGAGGTCGACGCTGCCGGTCACCCCCTCGGTCGCCGAGTCGGCGGTGCCGACGAGATCGGAGCCGCGGCCGGTGACGTCGATCTGGTCGTAGACGCGGAGCTTGTCGGCCGGCTGCGCCGCGTCGTCAGGCGGAGGCGTCTCGGCTGGCTTCGCCGCCGCGCCCGCCTCCGGCTTCGCCGGCGGGGTCGGGTCCGGCGCCTGCGCCGAGGCCGGAGCGAGCGAGAGGGTCAGCAGCCCGAGGAGCAGCAGGCCAGCCGTGGGGAGCGCGGGACCGGCGGCGCGTCCGCTGTCCATCCGCCATCCTCCGCCGCGCATCGTCATCTCTCCCTGGCAGGCCGAGCTTCCGTCTCAGTTGAAAGGCGCCTGATTCTATTCATGGATTCGGCCAACAGCTTCGCGGCTCGCCGCCGACTGCACGAGATACGGAACCGAGCCGGCGCCGGACGGTCTGCGTCGGCGCCGCGGGCCCGCGAAACCGCCCGCGGCACCCGAGAGTAAGATGTCCGGCATGCGCTCTCGGCCGCCGGCGGCGGACGTCCCCAGCCTCGACATCCTGGTGGTGGACGACGAGCCGGGCATCCGCCGCACGATGACTCTCCATCTCGAGGGGCGAGGCCACCGCGTGGCGGCGGCCGCCTCGTCCGCCGAGGCGCTCCGCCTCGCCGGCGCGTCGCGCTGCGACGTCGTCTTCCTGGACCTCCGCCTGGGCACCGAGTCGGGGCTCGATCTGCTGCTCAAGCTGACCGCCGCCGAGCCGCCGCCGAAGGTCGTCGTCATCACCGCCTACGCCTCCGTGGAGACGGCGGTCGAGGCGATGCGGTTGGGCGCCAGCGACTATCTCGCCAAGCCCTTCACCCCCGACCAGATCGACCTCGCGCTGTCGAAGATCGCCGACCTCACGCGGCTGGAGCGGCGGGTCGAGGCGCTCGAGGGGACGCTCGACGAGGTCGATCCCCTGGCGCTCGACAGCGGCTCGCCGGCGATGCGCGAGGTCCTGGCGATCGTGCGCCGGGTGGCGGCCTCCGACGTGCGGCTCCTGCTGCGCGGCGAGAGCGGCACCGGCAAGGGGGTGATCGCGCGCGCCGTGCACCGCCTGTCGCCGCGCCGCGAGCGGCCGTTCGTCACCGTCTCCTGCCCGGCGCTCCCCGCCGAGCTCCTGGAGAGCGAGCTCTTCGGTCACGTGCGCGGCGCCTTCACCGGCGCCGGCCGCGACAACCCGGGCCGCGTGGCGCTGGCGGAGGGCGGCACGCTCCTCCTGGACGAGATCGGCGACCTGCCGCTCGCCCTGCAGCCGAAGCTCCTGCGCTTCATCCAGGACCGCGAGTACGAGCGCGTCGGCGATCCGGCGCCGCGCCACGCCGACGTGCGCATCCTGGCGGCGACCAACCGCGACCTCGAGGAGGCGGTGGCCGCTGGGCGCTTCCGCGAGGATCTCCTCTACCGGCTGAACGTCATCACCGTCGAGATGCCGCCGCTGCGCGAGCGGCGGGACGACGTGCTGCCGCTCGCCGACCGCTTCCTCGCCCTCTGCGGCCGCGAGGTGCGCAAGCCCGGACTCCGCTTCACGGCCGAGGCGCGGCGCGCCCTCCTCGCCCACGCCTGGCCGGGGAACGTCCGCGAGCTGCGCAACGCCGTCGAGCGCGGCGCCATGCTCTCGCCGGGCGACGAGATCGGCGTCGAGAGCCTGGGGCTCGCGGCGGCCCGCCACGGAGCGCGTCCGGCGGCGCAGGGTGGCGACGGCAGCGGCCCGGCGGTCGGCGATCTGGTCCCGCTCGCCGCGATCGAAGAGGAGCACGTCCGCCGCGTCCTCGCCCGCAGCGAGTCGCTGGTCGAGGCCGCCGCCGTCCTCGGCATCGACCAGGCGACCCTCTGGCGGCGGCGCAAGCAGTACGGGATCTGACGCCCCCGCCGGCAGCCGGCGCCGGGCGCGGGAAAGGAGCGCGATGAAGGTCGTCATCTTCGGGGCCACGGGCATGGTCGGCTCGGGGGTCCTCCAGGAGTGCCGGGAGGACCCGCGGGTGGAGTCGATCCTCGTCATCGGGCGGAGCAGCGTCGGCGTCGCCGACCCCAAGCTCCGCGAGATCCTGCACGCCGACTTCTTCGACTTCACCTCGATCGCCGGCCAATTCGCCGGTTTCGACGCCTGCTTCTTCTGTCTCGGGGTCTCGGCGGCTGGGATGAGCGAGGAGAGCTATCGCCGGCTGACCTTCGACGTGACGCTTGCCGCCGCCCGGGCGATGGTCGCGGCGAGCCCGGGCATGACCTTCTGCTACGTCTCCGGCACCGGGACCGACAGCACGGAGCGCGGGCGGATCATGTGGGCGCGAGTCAAGGGCGCCACCGAGAACGCTCTCCTCAGTCTGGGGTTCGCGGCGGCCTACATGTTCCGGCCCGGCTTCATCCAGCCGCTCAAAGGGGTGCGCTCGAAGACCGCGGCCTACCGGGCCGTCTACGCCGTGGCGGTACCGCTCTACCCGCTGCTGCGCCGGCTGGTGCCGCGCTACGTCACCACCACGGTCGACCTCGGCAGGGCGATGATCCAGGCCGCGGACCGCGGCTACCCCCGCCCCATCCTCGAGACCGAAGACATCAACCAGCTCGCCCGCCAGGCGCCACAAACCCCACCGGCCCGCAGCCGCTAGCCAGGCCCAGGCGGCCGGCGACCGCCGGGCCAGGGAAAAGTACCTGGCACCCTTTGGGGCTAGGAAAAGTACCTGGCACCTGCGACGCCCTCTTCGGTCGATCCCCTTCCAGACCGCCACCGCCGGCGGCTCCGGCCGCTGATTGCAGGCCGCAAGGGCCGGCCTTGCATCCTGCATGGGAAAAGTACCTGGCACCTTGTGCGATAGCCGGAAAGACGTTTATTTTCAGTGGTGTAAGGTTACTTCGTGGGGCGGCACAGCGGCTGCAATCAGGTCCTCTGCGGGACGCCTCGGGCCAGATCGGCTCGGGCTTTTTCCGATCGAGAGGCCTTCGAAATGCGCACTGTGGTCCTCGCCGTCCTTTCCGCGGCCTTCCTCGCCTCCGGGCTCTCGGCCGAGCCGCCGACGCCTGCCGCCGCTCCGACTGACGACGCCGCGCTCAAGCAGGAGGTCGAGGAGCTCCGCGCGGTCGTTCAGAAGCTGCAGGGGCGGATCGAGGAGCTCGAGACGCGAGGGAAGGGCGTCGCGGTCGCGGTCGCTCCGCCGATCGCCGAGGCCGTGGCTCCGCCAGCAGCTGCTCCCATGAAGCCGAAGGCGGCGGAGCCGTTCGCGTTTGCCGACTTCACCTGGCTGAACGGCAACAGCCGCGAGAAGGACGCCGTCCTAGACACCAAGGTCTTCACCGGCGAGTTCCGTCTCGACACCAACTACGTCTACGACTTCCAGCACCCCAAGGACCACACCATCGACGGCTCGTCGGAGACCGGCCGCACCGGCGAGATCCAGGTCCAGCAGCTCGGCATCGGCGGCGACTTCCACTACGACAACGTGCGCGGCCGGCTGATGACGCAGTTCGGGCTCTATTCGGAGCTCACGCCGCGCAACGACTCCAGCCCCTCGCGCGGCCAGTGGGACCTCGCCGACGCCTACCGCTATGTCTCCGAGGCCTACGGCGGATACCACTGGGACAAGATGAACGGCATCAACCTCGACGCCGGCATCTTCATGTCCTACGTCGGCCTCTTCAGCTACTACAACTACGACAACTGGGCCTACCAGCCGTCGTACGTATCGGCCAACACGCCGTGGTTCTTCAACGGCCTGCGCCTGCAGACCTTCCCCAGCGACAAGCTGAAGGTCGAGTACTGGCTGATCAACGGCTGGCAGTCCTACGGCACCTTCAACCAGACGCCGGGCCTCGGCACCCAGATCCTCTGGCGCCCGAACGGCGCGCTCTCGGTGCTCTCGAACGACTACTGGGGCCGCGACACCCTCGGCAACCCCCACCGGCTGCGCCTGCACAGCGACAACAGCGTCGAGGTGAAGTACCTCGACCGGCCGGAGGCGCTGGTCGACAAGGGCGCCTTCTCGCTGACCGTCGACTTCGGCTGCGAGAACGGCGGCGGCGTCCGCTGCTCCGGCGGCTCGACGAGCGATCCTTCGCAGTACTTCCTGGGGTTCATGGTCTACAACCGCTTCTGGTTCCACCGCGACCTCTTCGGGCTCACCATCGGCGGCGGCGGCATCAGCAACCCCGGCCGCTACCTGGTGCTCCCGCCGCCCATCAACGGCGCCACGGCGACCTCCGGCACGCCCTATTTCACGGAGAACCCGGGCGACAAGTTTCGCGCCTGGGACGCCTCGGTCACCTTCGACTACATGCCGAGCCAGTTCGTGACCTTCCGTTGGGAGCTCGATCATCGGGCGGCGAACGTGCCCTACTTCGTCGGCCCCGGCGGGATCACGCCGGCGGGCGGCAACTCCGGCCCCGCCGGCTCGATCGTGCCGGGCTTCTCCCCTGACCTGCAGAAGAGCGAGACGCGCATCAACACCGCCCTGCTGGTGAAGTTCTGACCATGGCGCCGAGGGCGAGCGGAGACGCCTCGGGCCGCGAGCCGTCGCGGCTCTTCGGCCTGCGGCCCAAGCTCGCCCTCGGCTTCGGCGGCCTCCTCCTCGTCCTCGTCCTCGGCGGCGTCTACAGCATCGCCCTCCTCACCCGCCTGGGCGGCTCGATCGACGTCATCCTGCGGGAGAACTACGAGAGCGTCGTCGCCTGCGAGCAGATGAAGGAGGCGCTCGAGCGGATGGACAGCGGCGCCCTCTTCCTCCTCGCCGGCGACGCCGCGCGCGGCCGCGCGCTGGTCGCCGCCAACCGGCCGCGCTTCGCCAAGGCGCTGGCGACGGAGCTCGCCAACATCACGGTGCCCGGCGAGGGCGCGCTCGCCCATCGCCTGGCGGCGCTCGACGGCGAGTACCAGCCGCGCCTCGACCGCTTCCTGGGGACGGCGGGCGGCGAGAGCCCGGCGGCGCGGCAGGCGGCCTACTTCGGCACCCTCCTGCCGCTCTTCCAGCAGATCAAGGCGACCGCCGACGAGATCCTCGACCTGAACGAGCGCAACATGGTCGAGGCCAACGGCCACGCTCGCCGGCTGGCGGCCGAGGCGCGCCAGCGGACCGTCCTCCTGCTGCTCTTCGGCGCCGCGACCGCGGCGCTCTTCGTCGCCTTCCTGTCGCGGGCGATGCTGCTGCCGCTGCGCCGCCTCACCGCCTCGGCGCGCGAGATCGAGGGCGGCAACCTGGACCTCGTCGTGCCGGTGACCTCGCGCGACGAGCTGGGCCAGCTCGCCGCCGCCTTCAACGCCATGGCGACCAGCCTCCGCGAGCTGCGGCGGAGCGGCCGCGCGCGCCTGCTCCGCGCCCAGCGCACCCTGCAGCTCGCCATCGACAGCCTGCCGGACGCCGTCGCCGTGCTCACCCCCGACGGCGCCGCCGGCCCGCAGGTCGAGCTCGCCAACCGCATCGCCATCTCGACCCTGGGGCTGCGCCCGGGCGAGCCGCTCCCCGCCCGCCACGCCGAGTGGCTGCAGCCGCTGATCGACGAGGCGGCGCGCTCTGGCGAGCTCGCCGCGCGCGGCCACGAGGCGGCGGTGCAGCTCTTCGCCGAGGGGCGCGAGCGCTTCTACCTGCCGCGGGCGATCGCCGCCCGCGACGAGCGCGCGCAGACGCTCTCGGTCACCCTCATTCTCGCCGACGTCACCGACCTGCGCCGGCTGGACGAGATGAAGAGCGGCCTGCTGGCGACCGTCTCGCACGAGCTCCGCACGCCGCTCACCTCGCTCCAGATGGCGCTCCACATCCTGCTCGACGAGCGTCTCGGCGCCCTGACGCCGGCGCAGACCGAGCTGCTAGTGGGGGCGCGCGACGACGCGGCGCGGCTCTCCGAGATCCTCGCCAGCCTGCTCGAGCTCGCCCGCCTCGAGGACGGGCGCCAGCTCCTCGCCGCGCAGGCGATCTCGGCGCGCGACTTCGTCGAGGAGGCCCTGGTCGACCTCCGCCCGGAGCTCGCCGACGCCGGCCTCCGGCTGACGGTGGAGATCGATCCGGCGGCGCCGGCGGTCTCGATCGACCCCGCCCGCGCCCGCCTGGTGCTCGCCAACCTGGTCACCAACGCCCTCCACTTCACCCCCGCCGGCGGCAGCGTCACGGTGCGCGCCGAGCGCCGGGATGCGATGGTCCGCTTCACCGTCGCCGACAGCGGCCGGGGCATCGCCGCCGAGCACCTCGGCCGGGTGTTCGAGAAGTTCTACCAGGTGCCGGGCACCGGCGTCGGGGGCGCCGGGCTCGGCCTCTCGATCGCGCGCGAGATCATCCTCGCCCACGGCGGCGACATCGGCGCCGAGAGCCGCCCCGGCGCCGGCGCGACGTTCTGGTTCACCCTTCCCGCCGCCGTCGACGAACCGACGCCGCGGAGCCCGCAGACGCCGCCGGCGCTCCCCGCGGGCGCCCGTTAGGAGAACGCATGCTCGACCTCCTCTTCGTCCTGCTGACGATCGCCTTCTTCGCCCTCGCCATCGCCTACGCCCGCTTCTGCGAGCGGGTCTAGAGGAGCGCCGCCATGAACGTCGAATACCTCGTCTGCGGCCTCGTCGCCCTCGGCCTCCTCGCCTACCTACTCTACGCGCTGCTCGAGCCCGAGCGGTTCTGATCGGAGAGGACCATTGCGATGAGCTCCTACGGCCTCCTCCAGCTCGCCCTCTACTTCCTCGTCCTCCTCGCGGTGACGAAGCCGCTCGGCGTCTACATGGCGCGGCTCTTCGCGGGCGAGCGGACCTTCCTCCATCCGGTCGTCCGGCCGCTCGAGCGGTCGATCTATCGCCTCTGCCGGATCGACGAGAGCGAAGAGCAGAGGTGGACGGTCTACACCGCGGCGATGCTCGCCTTCAGCCTCGCCTCGATGCTCCTCCTGTATGCCATCCTCCGGTTGCAGGCCTTCCTGCCGTGGAATCCGCAGCACCTCCCCGGCGTCGCGCCGGCGCTGGCGTGGAACACCGCCGCGAGCTTCACCACCAACACCAACTGGCAGGCCTACTCGGGCGAGACGACGATGAGCTATCTCACCCAGATGGCCGGCCTGGCGCTGCACAACTTCACTTCTGCCGCGGTCGGCATCGCGCTCGCCGTGGCGCTCGTCCGCGGCATCGCGCGGCGCGAGGCGACGACGATCGGCAACTTCTGGGTCGACCTCACCCGTGGCACGCTCTATCTGCTGCTCCCTCTCTGCCTCGTCGGCGCCCTCGCGCTCGCCTCGCAGGGCGTGGTGCAGAACCTCTCCGGCTACACGACGGCGCACCTCGTCGAGCCGCTGCGCGTCGAGACGACGGGCGCTGACGGCAGGGCCCGAGTCACCATGGTGACCGAGCAGACCATCCCCCAGGGACCGGTCGCCTCGCAGGAGGCGATCAAGGAGCTGGGGACGAACGGCGGCGGCTTCTTCAACGCCAACTCGGCGCACCCCTACGAGAATCCGACGCCTCTCGCGAACTTTCTCGAGATGCTCTTCATCCTGGCGATCAGCGCCGGGCTCACCTACACGCTGGGGCGGATGACCGGCAACCAGCGGCACGGCTGGGCGGTCTTCGCGGCGATGATGGTGCTCTGCCTCGCCGGCGTCGCCGTCGTCCAGGCGGCGGAGGCGCGCGGCAACCCGATCCTGGCCCACCTGGGGGTCGACCAGCGCGCCTCGACGGTCGCCGGCCACGAGCAGGCGGGCGGCAACATGGAGGGCAAGGAGGTGCGCTTCGGCATCGCCGGCTCGGCGCTCTTCGCCACCGTGACGACCGATGCCTCGTGCGGCGCCGTCAATGGCATGCACGACTCCTTCACGCCGTTGGGCGGCCTGGTGCCGCTCTTGAACATCATGCTCGGCGAGATCATCTTCGGCGGCGTCGGCTCCGGCCTCTACGGCATGCTGGTGATGGTCATCCTGACCGTCTTCATCGCCGGCCTGATGGTCGGCCGCACGCCGGAGTACCTGGGCAAGAAGATCGAGTCCCGCGACGTCAAGATGGCGATGCTCTACGTCCTCGTCTTCGCCCTCTCGGTCCTCGTCCTCGCGGGGTGGTCGAGCGTCATCCCCGCCGGCACCTCCAGCCGGGCCAACAGCGGGCCGCACGGCCTCTCCGAGATCGTCTACGCCTTCGTCTCGGCGACCGGCAACAACGGCTCGGCCTTCGGCGGCCTGAACGCCAATACGCTCTGGTACAACGTGGCGCTGGGGATCGCCATGCTCGTCGGGCGCTACTTCATGATCATCCCGATGATGGCGATCGCCGGCAACCTGGCGGGCAAGAAGGCGGCGGCGGCCTCGGCGGGGACCTTCCCCGTCCACACGCCGCTCTTCGTCGCCCTCCTCCTCGGCGTCATCCTCATCGTCGGTGCCCTCACCTTCTTCCCCATGCTCGCCCTCGGCCCGCTCGCCGAGCACTACCTGATGCAGCAGGGCAGCCTCTTCTAGAGGTGCTCGCCGGCACGACGGGAGACGACGATGTCCGAACGAGGTCACAGCCTGCCGCTCTTCGATCCGCCGATCGTTCGGCGGGCCGTCCGCGAGGCCTTCCGCAAGCTCGATCCGCGCCAGGTGGCGAGGAATCCGGTGATGTTCGTCGTCGAGGTGGGGAGCGCCCTCACCACGCTCCTCATCGTCCGCGACCTCGTCCACGGGCACACCGCCGATCTGCGCTTCACCCTCCAGGTGACCCTCTGGCTCTGGTTCACCGTACTGTTCGCCAACTTCGCCGAGGCGATGGCCGAGGGGCGCGGCAAGGCGCAGGCCGACACCCTCCGCCGGGCGAAGACCGAGACGGTGGCGCAGCGCATCTTCGCGGGCTCCTGGGGCGCCGAGGAGCCGGGCATCGAAGGGGTGCGCACCGAGGCGGTCCCCGGCACCGCCCTCGCGAAGGGCGACCTGGTGCTGGTGCGCGCCGGCGAGATCATCCCCGGCGACGGTGACGTCATCGAGGGGGTGGCCTCGGTCGACGAGGCGGCGATCACCGGCGAGAGCGCGCCGGTCATCCGCGAGTCGGGGGGCGACCGCTCGGCGGTGACCGGCGGCACCCGCGTGCTCTCCGACTGGATCAAGGTGCGCATCACCTCGGCGCCGGGCGAGACCTTTCTCGACCGCATGATCGCGCTCGTCGAGGGCGCCGAGCGCCAGAAGACGCCCAACGAGATCGCCCTCAACATCCTCCTCGCGGGTCTCACCATCGTCTTCGTCCTGGCCGTCGCGACGCTCCTCCCCTTCGCTCTCTACAGCGTCGGCGCCTCGCGGAGCGCCGGCGGCTTCGCCGCCGCGGCGCCGCCCTCGATCACCGTCCTGGTGGCGCTCCTCGTCTGCCTCATCCCGACCACCATCGGCGGCCTCCTCTCGGCGATCGGCATCGCCGGCATGGACCGCCTGATCCAGAAGAACGTGCTCGCCATGTCGGGCCGCGCGGTCGAGGCCGCCGGCGACGTCGACACCCTCCTCCTCGACAAGACCGGCACCATCACGCTCGGCAACCGCCAGGCGGCGGCCTTCCTGCCGCTCCCCGAGGTCGCCGAGGCCGAGCTCGCCGACGCCGCGCAGCTCTCGAGCCTAGCCGACGAGACGCCGGAGGGGAGGTCGATCGTCGTCCTCGCCAAGGAGCGCTACGGGCTGCGCGGCCGCGAGGTGTCGGCCCGCGAAGCGCGCTTCATCGCCTTCTCGGCCCACACCCGGATGTCGGGGATCGACCTCGCCGGCCGGCAGATCCGCAAGGGCGCCGCCGACGCCGTCGCCGCCTGGATCGAGGCGGAGGGCGGCAGCGTGCCGTCGGCGCTCGCCGCCGTGGTGAGCACGGTGGCGCTCGCCGGCGGCACGCCGCTCGTCGTCGCGGTGTCGGATGGTGCGGGCGGCGCGGATGGTGCGAATGCGGCGGATCCCGCGGCCGGCAGGGCGCGGGCACTCGGCGTGATCCACTTGAAGGACATCGTCAAGGGTGGCATGCGCGAGCGCTTCGCGCAGCTCCGCACGATGGGCATCCGCACCGTGATGATCACCGGCGACAACCCGTTGACCGCCGCGGCGATCGCCCTCGAGGCCGGCGTCGACGGCTACCTCGCCCAGGCACGGCCGGAGGACAAGATGGACCTCATCCGCCGCGAGCAGGCGGCGGGCAAGCTGGTGGCGATGACCGGCGACGGCACCAACGATGCGCCGGCGCTCGCCCAGGCCGACGTCGGGGTGGCGATGAACACCGGCACCATGGCGGCCAAGGAGGCCGGCAACATGGTCGACCTCGACTCCAACCCGACCAAGCTGATCGAGATCGTCGAGATCGGCAAACAGCTCCTGATGACCCGCGGCGCGCTCACCACGTTCTCGATCGCCAACGACGTCGCCAAGTACTTCGCCATCATCCCGGCGATGTTCGCCGCCCTCTACGCGCTCGCCGGCAGCCGCTCGGGGCCGCTCTCGGCGCTGAACGTCATGCGCCTCGCGACCCCCGAATCGGCGATCCTCTCGGCGGTCATCTTCAACGCGCTCATCATCGTCGCCCTGATCCCGCTCGCCCTCCACGGCATCCGCTACCGGCCGCTCGGCGCCGCCTCGGTGCTGCGCCGGAACCTCCTCGTCTACGGCCTCGGCGGTGTCATCATCCCCTTCGTGGGGATCAAGGCGATCGACCTCGCGGTGACGGCGCTGGGCCTCGCCTGAGCGATGGAGCCACCTGACATGAGCTTCGTGAAACAGCTCGTCCCCGCCGTCCTCCTGACGCTCGTCCTCACCGTGCTCCTGGGGCTGGTCTATCCGCTGGCGGTGACCGGCCTCGCCCTCGTCCTCTTCCCGCAGGCGGCGCGCGGCAGCTTGATCGTCGAGCACGGCCGGGTGGTCGGCTCGCGGCTCATCGGCCAGGCGTTCTCCGGCGCGGGGTTCTTCCACGGCCGGCCGTCGGCCGCCGGCAGCGGCTACGACCCGCTGGCCTCGGGCGGCAGCAACCTGGGGCCGACCAGCCGCGACCTCGCCAAGCGGGTCGCCGCCGGCGTCGCCGCGCTCGGCGGCGACCGCCTGGCGGCGGGCTCGCCCGCCGCGTCGATCCCGGTCGACCTGGTGACGGCCTCGGGCTCCGGTCTCGATCCGCACATCTCGCCGGCGGCGGCCGAGCTCCAGGTGGACCGCGTGGCAAGCCAGCGCGGCCTGCCGACAGAGGTCGTCCGCCGGCTGGTGCGCCAGGCGACCGAGGGGCGGCAGTGGGGCTTCCTCGGCGAGCCGCGGGTGAACGTCCTGGCGCTCAACCTGGCGCTCCGCGCCGCGGCGCCGCCGCTTTCCCCGGCGCCGCCGGCTGCAGCGGCCGCGGCTTCATCCAGGTAATCCCGTGCTGCCGGCCGCGCCGCGCCCCGAGCCCAACCCGGAGAGCTTTCTGCGGCTCATCCACCGCTCGCGGCGCGGGCGGCTGAAGGTGTATCTGGGCTACGGGCCGGGGGTCGGCAAGACCTACCAGATGCTGGTCGAGGGGCAGCGCATGAAGGCCCAGGGGGTCGACGTCGTCGTCGGCTTCGTCGAGACCCACGGCCGGGCCGACACCGCGTCGCTCCTCCTCGGCCTCGAGACGCTGCCGCCGCGGGCGATCGTCTACCGGGGCGTCGACCTCCTCGAGATGGACCTCGCGGCGATCCTCGCTCGGCGGCCCGAGGTGGTGCTGATCGACGAGCTGGCGCACACCAACGTCCCCGGCAGCCCGCACGTCAAGCGCTATCAGGACGTGCAGGAGGTGCTGGCGGCGGGGATCCACGTGCTCACGACGGTCAACGTGCAGCACCTCGAGAGCCTCTACGACACGGTGGAGCGCCTGATCGGCGTCAAGGTCAAGGAGCGGGTGCCGGACTGGGTGATCGCCGAGGCCGACCAGATCGTCAGCGTCGATCTCGCCACCGAGGACCTGCAGCGCCGGCTCGAAGAGGGCAAGATCTATGCTCCCGAGCGGGCGGCTCAGGCGCTCAAGAGCTTCTTCCGCACCGGCAACCTGGAGCAGCTCCGCGAGCTCGCGCTCCGCGAGGCGGCCTCGGTGATCGAGCGGCGCGGGCGGCTGGCGGCGATCGGTGCGGCGGAGCCGGGAGTGCAGGCGCCGGATCAGGTGGCTGCATGCCTGAGCTCGCACGGGCCGAACTCCGAAGCGCTGCTGCGCTATGCCTCGCGCCTGGCGGGGCGGCTCAACCGCAACTGGTACGCCCTCCACGTCGAGACGCCGAGCGAGGAGCCGTCGCGGCTCGACGAGGAGACGCGCCGCGCGCTCGCCGGCAGCCTCGACCTGGCGCGCCGGCTGGGAGCGCTGGTCTTCACCTTCAAGGGGGAGGACGTGGTCGACACCATCCTCCGCTTCGCCCGCGAATACGGGGTGGGAAACCTGGTGGTCGGCCGGCCGCGGGTCCGCCCGCGCTGGCAGCGGCTCCTCGGTGGCCTGCAGCCGGCGGGAGGCAGGCGCGGCGGCGGCGTGCCGCTCGCGGAGCTCATCGCCCGCGCCGATGGGCTGGCGGTGATCGTCGTCGACGCCGGCGCTCCCGCCGCGCTCGCGCCACACGCCGCCGACGCCACGAACGAGGAGCCGAAACCGCGCGCGCCGGGTCCGGTCGTCGACCTGGCTTCGTATCGCGTCGCCGCGCTCCTCCGCCGCGAGACGATCGTCCTGGTGAACGAGCCGATCGGGAAGGAAGCTCTCCTCGCCCGGCTGGTGGCGGCCGCCGCCGGCCAGCCACCGGCGGTCGACGTCGAGCAGGTGCTCGGCGGTCTGGCGCGCCGGGAGCGCGACGGCTCGACCTTCCTCGACGAGGGGGTGGCCCTGCCGCACGTCCGCGTCGTCGGTCTCGCCGAGCCCCGCGTCGCTCTGGGCCTGCCGCGCGGCGGGGTGCTCGACCTGCCGGCCGGCCGAGGCGGCAAGCCGATCGAGGCGGTCTTCCTGCTGCTGATTCCCGAGCTGCGGCCGGAGGTCGGCCTGGCGCTCCTCGCCAGCGCGGCGCGGCTCTTTCGGGACGACCGCTGGCGCGCCGATCTGGCAGCCGCAAGGAGCGCGGACGAGGTGATCGACCTGCTGGCCGACGCACCGGGCGGCTGACCTCGGAGGTGCCAGGTACTTTCACCGCCTGTGGAACTCGAAAGAGTCGAAAGGGTGCGAAAGGGTGCCAGGTACCTTCACCCCTTCGGAAAGTGCCCTCGGAAGGTGCCAAGTACTCTTGGTCCAGGTAGTTATTCTTGAGGAGGCCGCCCCTCAAGGTGCCAGGTACTCTCCCCCTCTTTGACCATAAGCCTCTTAGCACCGTCCCATCTAGGTGACGTGCCTTCGGAAGGTGCCAGGTAGTTTCACTGCCTGTAGCTCTTCCGGGACGACCGCTGGCGAACTCGAAAGGTGCCAGGTACCTTTGCCACTCGGAAAGTGCCAGGTACTTATGCTTGAAGAGGCCGCCCTCAAGGTGCCAGGTACTCTGCCCCTGTTTGACCACTTGCCTCTGAGCACCATCCCATCGAGGTGACGAACGAGCGACGTCAGATCGGAATCGCGCTTGCCGTCCTTAAGAAGAGCTACAGGGGTGTACCGGCTTCGATCGCCCCTTGGCTCCAAGGACAGGCGGCGAGTGGCATGGAGTCGCTCTCCCGTCCTGCGGACAAGCATGGGAAGACCTCTTCGTTGGTTGCCTGAGAAGGGAACGCTCGTCGCCGTCACTTGGCGGGTCATTCAGGGCCGGTTCCTTCTACGTCCCAGCCCCGAGCTCAACGACGTGGTTCTGGGTGCCTTTGGGCGCGCCCAGCGGCTATACCCGATCCGCGTCTGCGGTCTCGCGGTGCTCTCGAACCATCTCCATCTACTGTTGGTCGCCGACGACGCCGAGCAAGTCGCCCGCTTCATGCAGTATGTCGGCTCGAAGCTCGCTCGCGAGGTGAATCGGCTCACCGGCTGGAGCGGGCCTGTCTTTCACGGCCGCTACTCGATGATCGTGGTCACCCAGGAGGAAGCCGCCCAGGTGGAGCGTCTGAAATACCTTCTGGCGCAGGGCTGCAAGGAGAACCTCGTCGGCAAGGTGTGCGACTGGCCAGGGGTCCATTGTGCCGGGGCACTTCTCGACGGCGAGCCGCTGCGAGGTCACTGGTTGGACCACACCGAGGCGCACGCGGTGAAACGCTGTGGCGAGGCTCTCGATCTCGCCAGCGCCGCCAAGGCCGAGGCCTTAGTCTTCGGACGACTGCCGTGTTGGCAGCATCTCGGGGATGCGATGTACCGGGAGCGGATCCGCGATCTCATCGAGGAGATCGAGAGAGAGGCGGCCGCCGAGCGAAGGCGAACAGGTACCAGGGCTCTCGGTGCGCAAGCCGTTCTGGCGCTTCATCCCCATTTTCGGCCGGCAGCGATCGCCAAGAGCCTAGCACCTCTGGTTCACGCGGCGAGCCGGCAGGCTCGGCAGGCGTTTCTGGAGATGTACCGGCTGTTCGTCGCGGCGTATCGTGGGGCCGCCGAGATCGTGCGAGACAGGGAGCTGACCATGGCCTTTCCTCTCGGCAGCTTCCCTCCGGCACCGCCTTTCGTCCCGGCTTAGCTTTGGTGGCACCAAAAAGAAACGGCGCCGACCAAGGTCGGCGCCGGGAGTCACCGCTGAAGGCTCGAGAAGTTACAAGGGAGGGAAGGCGCTGTTGTCGAGGCCGCCGCAGAGTGTGCCAGCGGCGCTCGTATAGGTCTTGACCGTACCGGACGTGTTGTCCGTGACGTGGATCGTGTACTGCAGGTCCGAGAGCGCACCGAAGAAGAAGGCGATGCGATCCGGAAATTGGATGACCTTGGTCATCAGCTCGACGTTGCTGGGATCGGTGAAGTAGAAGGTTCCCACCAGCTTTGACAGCGCCGATTCGGTGCCGAGCCCGCTCGTGCCGTTTCCAGAGTTCGACCAGTCGACTGTCACCGTGAAGCGGCCGTTCAGCAGGCAGAGAGTGTTCCGATCGGCTCTGCAGGCTCCGCTGGAGGCTACGCTCGAGTGGTTCGACAGGGGCAGCGACGCGAAGGAGATCGGCGCCTGCCTTAGGCTTTTTACCTCGGTCGACTGGCTCGCCGCCGCGGTACTGTCGGCGAACGCCGCCTGGTCGATGCCGCCGCAGTCGCCCGGCGTGTTGCTGTAGCTCTTGATGTCGCCGGTGAGGACATCGGTGACCGTAATGGTGAACTGGAGGTTGGTCAGCTCGCCGTAGAACACCTTGACGGTGCCGTCGAAGTCCAGGATCTTGATCAACAGCTCGATGTTCGACGGATCGCCGAAGGAGAAGAAGCCGGTGAACGCGGTGCGCGGGACCGCCCTGCCGGAGCCGCTCGTGCCATTGAACTGATTGGTCCAGTTGACGCTCACCAGGAAGCGGCTGCCGAGGCAGAGCGTCGTCGCGGTGTTTCTACAAGGAGTCGGTTTCTGGTTGGCCGGGAGATAGAGGAACCGAACGCCGGCGATGTCATCAGCATCCAGCCGGGCGCCTCGGCCATCGTCGTGGATGAAGGCGCGCATCAGAGCCTCATCCTTCACCGGGTCGGTACAGGGTCCGCTCGCGTCGTCTCCGCAGGAGTGGCCCAGGCCCAGGGTATGGCCCAGCTCGTGCCCGAAGAGCTCTTGGGCGGCCTTCGAAGGCGAGGGACTCTCTTGGAAGAAGCAGGAGATACCAGAGTTGGTGATCGTATCGGCACCCTGGATCTGGATGAATTCGCGGCCGTTGAACTTGCCCGTCGTCGACGGGTCGTACCAGGGTCCACTCACCGCGAGCGTACCGCCCTGCGTGCAGCTGTACGCAGAGCCGACCTCGTTGTTGGGATCATTGAAGAGGATGGTGTTGATGTTGTCGAAGGTGGTCAGGCCGCCGGTCGCCGACGTCGTGCCGCCGTAGACATAGTGAATCTTGGTGCCGCCGGCGCCGTTCCATGCTGAGAGCGCGGTCTGGTACTCGGAATAACCGCCACCCGACAGGCCTTCCTGAGGCGTCGAGTTGGCAAAGAACGTGACGCTGCCGCCGCGGTCGAAATCGAACCAGCGGAGATTCTTGCCGCTGTCTGTGAACAGGGTGTACTGGCCGGTGATGGTCTTGAGGGCCCCAGGTGGGACCGTGGCGAAGTAGTCGGGGCTGCGGATGAGCCCGTTGGCGCGATCGGAGAGCCAGCTAGAGAAACGCGCGAGGTCGCGCGGACGATCGGCGCCGGGAGTCGCCTGCATGCTGCCATCCGGCGACATCTGAACTTCGCTGGCGTCCGCCAGGTTGCGGATCACGATCCGCACCGCGGAAATCTCCGCCTCGTGGAAGGCGCCGAGCATGAAGTGCATCACATTGTACGAGCCGTCCTGCCGCTCGGTCAGAAAGAGCAAGGCGCGGTCGCCTTCGTTGAAGGCAGGAGCACCCCAAATCTTCAGCCCTACTCCGTCGGCGCGCACGCCTCCCAGAACTCGAACGACGACCGAGCTGCCGGCCGTAAATCCTTTGATCAGATGGTCGATCTCGAAGAGATAGTCGGTCGAAGGCGCCGTCTTCGCAGGGGAGGGCTCGGCCGAGGTGATGTGCCCCTCGGCGATCACCGAGGACTGGTCGGCCAGGGCCTGGTCCGAGACCATGACGTACGAGGTCGCCGCGGCAGGAGTGACGGCGAAGATGAAAGCAAGGGCGCCGAGGCCCAAGGCCGGCAGGAAGGAGCGGTTCGGCATACGAAAATCCTCCATCGACCTATTGTAACCGGAGTCGGTTCTCGACGCTCTCCGGCGGGCGGCGGCATGAGATTCTTGACAGAATCTTTACGTGACGACTGCCACGGTCCCAGAGGTCAACGCGAGATCGCGGCGCGTAGGCGCCCAAAATCGCGCCTCAGGTGGGCTCTCGCGGCGTCAGCTCATCGGCCTGGGGGTGCTTGCCTTCCTGCCTCGCCTCGCCAACCTCGGAACATTCTCACTCTGGCTCGACGAGGTCATCGAGACCGAACAGGCCAGCGGCAACCTCCGCCATCTCGTTTCCGCCCTTCGTGAGGACGCCGTGCACCCACCTCTCGAAGGGCTCCTGTCCTGGCTGCTTCTCCATGCCGGAGCCTCCGAGGCGACGCGCCGGCTGCTGCCCATCCTCCTCGGAGTATCGACGGTCGTCCTCCTGGCGAGTTGGACTGGGCGTCGATTCGGGCAGCGAGCCGGCCTCGCGGTGGGGGCCGTCGCCGCGCTCTCGCCGGTCGGCGTTCACTACTCTCAGGAGTTGCGCCCGTACTCCCTCGCTCTTTGCCTGATGGTCGCCGCTCTCGTTCTCCTCGATCGGCTGCTCGACGGTCCGGCCGAGCTGACACCCGGTGAGCGCATTGGGCTCGAGAGATCCACCAACAAAGTACCTGGCACCTTCGTCGCCGCCGACGAAGAACCTGGCACCTTTGAGGGCCGTTCCCAAATCGGCGGCTCCGTTGGGAAAGTACCTGGCACCTTTGGGATGGGTGAGGGGCGGATGGCGGTGGCGGTTGGGGTGGGGGCGTTTCTGGCGGTCGTCGGGTGCTTCTATTCGCTCTATCTCTCTGCGCTGGTGATGGTTCCGCTGGGGTGGATGACGCTCGAGGGGGCGGTCGGGCGCCTTGAGGAGGATCCTCTGGCGGCCGGACGCCGACGTCGGGCTCGCCGGCTCGTCGTGGTGTCGCCGCTCCTTCTCGTGGGCCTCGGTATCGCCTATCTGCCTTGGGTGCCGACGGTTCTCGCCCTTCGCGGGCAGCGGATCCAGCGCGCTCCGGGACTCTGGACCTGGGGGGGAGCGTTCGAGCGCTTCGAGGATCTGACCGTGGGCGGTGGCGGGCCGGTGGGCTGGTGGGCGGGAGGGTTGGCCCTCGCCATGGTGGGTCTCGGCGTCGCCGCGGCGCTCCGGCGGCCATCGGGGCGGGTGGCGGTCGCCGGCTTCCTCGCCGGCACGGTCGGAGTCGAGATCCTCCTCGCGGCGGGGCACCACTGGAGCAGCCTCCGCTACGACGTGGTCGGCTGGCCTTTCCTGATGATCCTCCTGGGGCTGGGGCTGGCGTCTCTCGGCGGCCCGCTGGACCGGTCCGCAGAGACCTGGCACCGCCGCCTGGACCGGTCCAAAGGTACCTGGCACCGTTGGGCGGCCGGTGCTGGGCTCGCCGTGATCGGCGTCGCCCAGGTGGCGGGGATCTTTCAGTACTACCTGGGGCGAGAGGATTGGCGGCGGGTCGCCGAGGCGGTGGCGGCGGTGCGGCGGCCGGCCGAGCCGGCCTTCGCGCTCAACCAGTCGACCCGCATCTGCCTGCTCTATTACCTCGACCAGCTCGCCGGCCGCTCAGCCGAAGCCGAGGATCCACCCTGGTTCGCCTCGATCGACGGCTCGGCGGAGAAGCTGGCGGAGCTCTGGCCGGCCGACCGCTGCGCCCTTCTCGTCACCCAGAGCTGGGGCCGGCAGGGGAAGATCGTCCATCTGGCCCGCGAGTTCCCCGAGCTCGCCGGCTATCCGGCGACGTTCGCCCGGCTCTTCCTGCTGACGCCGCAAGGCCGCGGCGACCTCTTCGCCTCCGGCCGCCGCGCCTTCGGCCCCCCGGCGGCGGGAGCGCCGACCTGCGACCGTACGCTGCCGCCGCTGCTCGCG
The DNA here is from genome assembly GCA_963755825.1 of uncultured Acidobacteriota bacterium. Taxonomy (GTDB): domain Bacteria; phylum Acidobacteriota; class Thermoanaerobaculia; order Multivoradales; family UBA5704; genus DATBQN01. Next base: position 2,873,640 of record CAVWLA010000003.1, read on the forward strand.
ACAGAGCGCGCCGAGGAGCGCTTCGGGGCCCTCCGCCCGGCGCTCGAATGGCTGGGCTTCCCGCCCGGCCTGCGCCCCGGCACTCTGCCCCACTGAGCTGTCGATCTGAGCCGCCCGGCTCTCCCGGCAGCAGCGCAGCAAAGAAAAAGCGCCGGACCTCGCGGCCCGGCGCTGGGGACGATCGCGGAAGCGGCGGACGCTACGGCGTCGCCACCACGTGGAGGTTCGCGAACCGCCAGCCGGCCGGCGGGTAGTAGGCGTGGTCGGCGACGCCCGGCAGGCCGAACTGCAGCCGCACCGGCGCGCTGCCGCTGTCGCGCAGATCCCAGTTGAAGTTGCCGACCAGGGCATCCATCACCGGAGTGCCGTTCTGCTTCGTCGCATAGAACAGCACGGCCTTGGCCGGCGTGTCGTAGATGATGCGCATGTGGTAGGTGCCGCCGGCGACGAAGCCGACGTCGCGCTTGACCGCCGCCTCGAGCGTCGCCTGGCCGAGATCGCCGAGGACGCGGCCGCGGCTGCCGCGGATGTTGAAGCCGTAGTAGAGCGTCTTGCCGAAGCGCGGGCCGCCGGAGTGGAACATGCCGATGACGCCGGTGAAGAGCGGCGAGAAGTCGCGGATCGTCATGTCGAAGTCGACCGTCACCCGCCGGTAGGCGGTGCCGGGCACCAGCGGCAGCGCCACGTTGAGCGAGCCGACCGCCGCGTTCGCGGCGAAGAAGGTGCCCGGCTTGTTGAGCACCGCGGCGACGCCGGCGGGCACCAGCGGCGTGGTGAGCGGCGGCATGATGCGGAACTGGGAGAAATCGGGCGAGACGAAGGTTCCGTAGGCGTAGAAGAGCTGATCGCAGCTCACCCGCGCCTCGCCGCCGAACAGGTCGGTGATGTGGGAGGCGCCGAGCACGTCGGCGCTGATGACGTGACCTTGCGCCGGCACGGTGACGTCGAGCACCGGCAGGATGGCGACGCCCTTGGGGTCGTAGAGGGCGATGTGGCACAGCGACGCGGTCGACCCGGCGTTGACGATCTCGACGTTGGTCACCCCGCCCACATTGCGGTTGACGTCCTCGATGAAGGCGTTGCCGGTGGGGTTGAACTCGTTGGCCGCCGAGATCACGGGGAGGTCCCAGGGCGCGTTCTCGGACTGCTTGTTCACGTAGAATGCCGCCTGCCCGACGGCCAGGCCGGTGGCGTTCGAGGTCAGCTTGAGGAGCCCGCTCGTCCCGATCAGATGCGTCGCGTCGTAGGTCACCGTGTGGCCGTTCGCGAAGCCGATGCCGCCACCGACCGCGCTGACGCCGCTGGTGCCGGTCGGCACGAAGGCGATGTTGACCTGGCCGTTCGCTCCCGAGTTGTTGGCCACTTCGACCGTCGTCTGGAACGAGGCCTTGGACGCAGTGCCACCGCTGGGGATCGGCACGAAGACGACGGTGGCGGAGAGGACCGGTGCCAGAGCGCAGAGCGCGCCGAAGCCGAGCAGCAGCGTTTTTCTCATGACCATGCAGACTCCTTTGGTGAGACGACCTGGGATATCGTTCGCGGACTGACCCATATTGTAGGGGCTTTTCGCCGGGGTGCCAAGCAAAAACTTCAATCGGAATCGAGCTTTGCACGCCGGATTGGGCAAAAATCCGCGCCGCCCGCTCGGTTCCCTGCACTCTCTTCAACCCATGGATTCCGCCCGCGGGTCCATCCGCTCCTGAGGCCACGACCCTGACCAAGAGACTCTTAGGCCCCGCCGTCCTCCTCGTCTCCCTCGTCGTCTTCTTCCTCCTCGCCGAGGTCGGCCTGCGCCTCGCGTCGCGCAACTGGCTGGAGGTCTACGACGTCGAGATGTGGCGCTATGCGCGCAACATCAAGGTGATCTCGAAGCTGCCCGGCGTCGTCGAGGACCAGCGGCCGAACGGCTCCGCCTTCCTGATGGGCGCTCGCGTACGCACCGACGAGCACGGCTTCCGCCTGCCCGATCCGGCGACCGAGGCGAAGCGCCGCCCGAGCGACCGCCTCGCCATCGCGGTCGGCGATTCGCTCACCTTCGGCTGGGGAGTGCCCGAGGGCTACACCTTCCCGGACCAGCTCGAGCGGTTGCTCGCCGCGCAGTGCCCGCGCGCCGGCGTCCGGCGGGTGACGGTGAAGAACGCCGGCATCGGCAACTGCAACACCTCGATGGAGTTCCAGCGCTACCAGCAGACCATCCGCCAGCTCCACCCGCAGTGGGTCATCCTCGGCTTCTCGTTCAACGACGCGGAGCCCGATCCGGTGCCCAACACCAACCCGTTCTTCTGGCATTCGGCCCTGCTGTCGCTCGCCTCGGCGCGGCTCGAGAAGCACTCGAACGCCCGCCTGCACGACTACAACTCCTACTACCTCGGGCTCTATCAGGACGGCCTGCCGGGATGGGAAAAAGCCAAGCAGGCGCTGGCGGACTTCGGCGCATCGCTGCGCCAGGACGGCATTCCGGCGACGCTCCTCCTCATGCCCGAGCTCCACCAGCCGCAGGGCTACGGGCCGCTCGCCGAGGTCTACGGGCGGGTGGCGAAGATCGCCGAGCGCGCCGGCTTCGAGGTCGTCAACGGCTCCGTCGGCTTCCCGGCTGGCTCGGGAGAGCGCTACTTCGTCAGCGCCGAGGACGCCCACCCCAACGCCCAGGCGCAGGCCATCTACGCGCGGGCGCTCGCCGGCTCGCGCTACGCCTGCGCGCCGTAGACCTCTCCCGAGAGCCGGCTCCTCAGCGCGCCGCCGCCCGGCGTGCCGCGGCGGCGGACGGGGCGTGGCCGAGGATGAACTGGGCGAGCGTCTCGGCGGCGCAGCGATGGCCGTAGACGGAGGGGTGGAAGTAGTCGACGCTGATCGGTTCCGGCGAGGCCTCCCGGCAGCGGGCGTAGGGCTCCAGCAGGTCGGCCAGCTCGAAGCCGTTCCTCTGCGCCAGGCCGCGGACGAAGGCGTGCTGGTCGGCGAAGCGGTAGTAGCCGAAGCTCTTGACGAAGCGCGGGAAGACCGCCACCACGACGTCGAAGTGCCGCTGCCGCGCGAGCTCCGCGAGGACGCCGAAATACTCCGCCACGGTGTCGTTCGAGACCAGGCTGAGGTCGCGCTGCGGGTCGCCCTTGGCCGCCGCGCCGCCGGCCAAGGCGCGGAAGCGGACGAAGCGATAGAGCGCGCTCTTCACCAGGTAGGGGTTGACGCGGGTTCCGCTCACCCCCCGCTCCTGCCGTTCCTCGGCGAGGAGGGTGCGCATGATGTCGCCGTCGAGGCGGCCGCGATTGCCCAGCGAATATTCGAGGAGCACGAGGTCGGGCTGGTAGCGGAGCCCCTTCTCGCGCAGCGTCTCGACCTCCTGCTGGGTGTTGTAGCCGGAGACCGCGAAGCTCACCACCTCGGTGCGCAGCCCCTCTGCGGTGAGCAGCCGGCCGAGGAGCGGCGGGAAGGTGTCCTCGAAGCGGTCGACGCGCAGGCCGGCCGCGATGCTGTCCCCGAGGACGACGATACGGTAGACGCCAGGCGGCTTGGCGACGGCATGCTCGACGTCGCGGTAGCCGAGGCTGTTGCTGGCGCCCTGGTAGTCATAGAAGGAGAGCTCCTTGCCCTGGTAGGCGAGCGGCGCCGGCTCGTAGCCGATCTTGCGGTTGGGGGAGAGCTGGAAGCGGCCCTTGCGGATGACGTAGACCTGCGGCGCGACGCCGAGCAGGCGGATCAGCAGCTCGGCCGCGAGGAGCGACAGGGCGACCGCGGCGGCCATCAACGCGACCTTCTTCATCGTCTTCATCATGGTGAGCGCTCTCCACGCGGTCTGGCCGGTGCCGCGGTCGTCGGCGGCGATGAGGATGGCGCCGCGAGGCCGAGCCGCGCCAGCTCGGCCGGCGGGACGTCGAAGATCAGGCGGCTCGGGGTGACCGACCCCGCCGGCTCAAAGTTGTCGCGCAGCCAGCCGTAGCGGCGGTTGCGCTTGACGCCGGTGAGGAAGTTGGCGTCGACCACCAGCCGGCCGCCGACCGGCGCCGTGGGATTGGCGATCACCCCGGGGTGTTCGGCGAGGTAGCGCGCCAGGACAGCGTCGTCCTGACCCCAGTCGAGGTTCGAGTCAGCGAGGATCTCATAGGCGCGGCCGCGATCGGGGACCAGCTCGTTGAAGTAGGCGATGTAGCCGTCGCGGAACCCGGCGGCGACCGAGGCGGCGATGGCGGCGCAGGCGAGGCCGGCGACCGCCGTTTCGATCCGCGGGCCGGCGATCCGCCCGCGGGCGCCAGGCAGCCGCTCGCCCTTCTCGCCCTCGGGCTCCGGCTCCGCAAGCAGGCTGCCGGTGAAGACGTACATCAGCGGGAAGGCGACGAGCAGGTAGCGGATACCGATCTGCGCTTTGTAGAAGAGGTCGAAGTAGATCCAGAAGGCGAGCGCCGGGGCGAGCAGCCAGATCTCGTCGCGGCGGAAGCGGAAGCGGCGGCGGCGCAGCGCGTAGGCGGCCGCGGCGAGGACGACGAGGAGCTGGGCGCCGAGCGGCGTCTTCACCAGCCAGGCGTAGAGGTAGTAGGCGCGGAAGCCCTCGTTCTCGCGCAGCTGGCCGCAGAGGTAGATGCGGCCGAAGATCTTGCCGGAGCGCTCGCGGGAGCGCACCCAGTCGAGCCCTTCGAGGTAGGGGTAGGGGAGCGGCACCGGCAGGCTGGCGAGGACCGGCATCGCCTGCAGCCGGCGGAAGGTGTCGGAGCGGAACTCGTAGCGCCCGAGCGGCGTCAGCGTGCGGTTGAAGAGGAAGCCGGCGTTGACGACGGCGAGGCTGCCGGCGGCGACCAGCGCGGCGACCCCCAGCGCGGTGCGCAGCTGGCGGCGGAGGCGCCCGCGGTCTCTCTCGACGAGGGCGCGGCCGAGCGGTCCGGCGTAGACGGCGAGCGCCACCGCGGCGAGCAGCGGGTAGAGGAAGATCGAGGTGTACTTGGCGAGCTGGGCGAGGCCGAGGACGAGGGAGGCGACCACCGCCGCGCCGAGCGTCCGCCGGCGATCGAGGCGCCAGAAGGCATAGAAGGTGGCGGCGACGCCGAGGGCCGCGTAGAGGTCGGTCGTCGCCAGCTGCGAGTGGGCGATGAGGTTGGGGTCGAAGGCGGAGAGGAAGAGCGCGAGGAGGGCCGCGGCGCCGCCGTAGAGCCTCCCCGCCCAGCGGTAGGCGAGGAGTGCGAGGAGGAGGCCGGCGGCGGCGGTCGGCAGGCGGGCCGCCTCGGGGCTGGCAAGGGTGTCGTGGAGCCTCCCCGGCGGCAGCCGCTCGGCGACGACGGCGGGGAGAGCGTTGGCCGCGCTCACCGGCATCTTGCTGTCGTCGAAGCGGTCGGAGTCGCCGTGCAGGAGGTTGCTGCCGTACTGCAGGTGGCCGGGCTCGTCGTAGGTTAGCGACAGGCGCGGCAGGCTGGCGAGGTCGAGGGCGAAAAGGGCGGCGAGAAGGGCGGCCGCCGCCCAGCGCAGGCGCGCGGACGGGCGGGCGGGCGGGGCGGCGGTCGCCATGGCGGCGCAGGCTAGCGCGGAACCGGTATCCGAAGCCAGCGCGGCGCCAGCGCGCCGGTGGTTCGATCGGCCGTGGCCGCGGTGCGAGCCGCGGCGTCAGCTCCGCGGCTCGCGCGCGCGGCGGTCGAGGCCGTGGTCCTTGATCTTCTGGTAGAGAGCGCTGCGCGAGATGCCGAGCCGCTCGGCGGCGCGCGCCACCCGCCCCTGCTCCTCGCCGAGGACGCGGACGATCTGCTGCAGCTCCAGCTGCTCGAGGGTGGCGTCTCCCGTGCAGCCGTCCGTCCGATCGTCGGCGGGATCGCGGTCGAAGCGCAGGTGCTCGCGCGCCAGCGCCCCGCCGGAGGTGCGCAGGAGCGCGCGCTCGAGGACGTTGCGCAGCTCGCGGAGGTTCCCCGGCCAGGGGTGCGCGGCGAGGGCGGCGAGGGCGTCGGGGCGCAGCTCGACCGGGGCGTGGGGGAGGTCGCGGCAGAGGCGCGCGGCGATGCGCGTCGCCAGCAGCGGGATGTCGTCGCGCCGCTCGCGCAGCGGCGGCAGGTGGAGCGGAAAGGTGCTGATGCGAAAGTAGAGGTCGCGGCGGAAGCGGCCCTCGTGCACGTCGCGCAGCAGGTCGTGGTGGGTGGCGGCGATGAGCAGCACGTCCACCCGCCGGTCGGCGACTTCGCCCATGCGCCGGAAGCGCTGCTCCTCGAGCGCCTTCAAGAGCTTGGGCTGCACCGTCGCCGACAGGTCGCCGATCTCGTCGAGGAAGAGGGTGCCGCGGTGGGCGACCTCGAGCAGGCCCTTCTTCTCGCCGATGGCGCCGGTGAAGGCGCCGCGGGCATGGCCGAAAATCTCGCTCTCCAGGAACTCCGGCGCCAGGCCGGCGCAGTTCAAGTCGACCAGCGGCTCGTCGCGCCGCGGCCCGTGGGTGTGCAGCCAGTGGGCGAGGACGCCCTTGCCGCTGCCGGTCTCGCCGAGCAGGAGGATCGGACCCTCCGTCCGCTGCGCCAGGTCGACCTCGAAGGAGAAGGCCTGGATGGCGCGGCTCTCGCCGACCAGCAGGTCGAAGGAGCGCTGGGTCTCGCGGCGGTCCTCGGCGGCCGCCTTGCGGCGGTGGCGATGGTGCTCGAGGGCGCGGCGCAGCACCACCTCGAGGGTCGCCATGTCGACCGGCTTGGTGAGGAAGTGCTCGGCGCCCTCCTTGATGGCGCGCACGGCGAGGTCGATCGAGCCGTGCGCGGTGAGCACGACGATCGGCACCTCGTGGTGGGCGCTCTTGCGGCTGGCGAGGAACTCGAAGGCGTTGCCGTCCGGCAGCAGGTAATCGAGCACCGCGGCGTCGGGCTGGAAGCGGAGGAAGGCCGCCGAGGCCTCGCGCAGGCTCGCCGCCTCCTCGACGTCGAAGCCGTGCGACTCGAAGTAGTCGCGCATGCCGAAGCGCGCGCCCTGCTCGTCGTCGATGATGAGGAGCTTGGTCGCGTTCACGCCACCACTCCGTTTTCGAGCGGCAGCCAGAGCTCGACGGCGGCGCCGCCGCCGTCGCGGTTCTCCGCCCTCACCCGGCCGCCGTGCGCCTCGACCACCTGGGCGACGATGGAGAGCCCGAGGCCGGTGCCGCCGGGCCGCCGCGAGAAGAAGGGCTCGAAGAGGTTGGGCAGGTCCTCGGGAGTGAAGCCGGGGCCGTTGTCCTCGACCCGGATGAGCAGCCACTCGCCGTCGCGCAGGCTGGCGCGGCGGGTGACCAGGCGCACCGCGCTCCCCGGCGGCGCGTGCTGCACGGCGTTGTCGACGACGTTCTTGAGCGCCAGGACGAGGCGGTCGCGGTCGATGGCGACCGGCGACCACTCGCTGCCCACCTCGGTCTCGATCGCCACCCGCCGCTGGCGCGCCAGCGGGCGGCAGAGCGAGAGCGCCTCGCGGACGGTCTGCGCCAGGTCCGTCGGGATGAGGTGGGGGAGGGGCGGCCGGCCGTGCGAGAGCAGCACCTGCGTCAGCTCGCGGATGCGCTCGAGCTCGGCGCGCAGGCGCGGCACGTAGCGCTGGTACTCCGCCCTCTCGCCGTAGCGGGTGGCGAAGGCGTCGAGCACCGAGCTCATGCCGAAGAGCGGGTTGCGGATCTCGTGGGCGACGCCGGCGACCACCGCGCCCAGCGTCGCCATCACCTCCGAGCGGCGCAGCGACTCCTGCAGCCGCACCATGTCGGTGACGTCGCGCAGCTTGAGGATGACCTTGTTGCCGCCGCGGTCGACGGAGGGGGCGAGCGAGGCCTCGATCTGCCAGTAGCGGCCGCTCTCCTCGTCGCGCACCTCGGAGGTGTCGAGCTGGGCGCCGGCGAGCAGGCGCCGCACGGCGACCGCCGCCTCGTCCCACGGCTCGCCCTGGCCGATCGAAGAGAGCGTGCGGCCGACGACGCTGCTGGCGCCGGAGAGCTCGTCCGCCGCCGCGTTGGCGCGCAGGATGCGCCCGTTGGGAGCGAGGATCAGGATGGGGGTGCGGATGGCATCGAAGGTCGTCGCCCATTCGAGGGCGGCGCGCTCGAGGGCCTCGCGCAGCTTGCGCTGCTGGCGCTCGGCCTCGCGGCTCTGGCTGATGTCGCGCGAGACGCAGAAGAACGGCGCCGTGCCGCGGTCGCCCTGCTTGAGGATGTGGATGGCCGCCTCGACCCAGGTGTAGAGGCCGTCCTTGCGCCGGTAGCGGCAGACCACCGTCTCGACGTCGGAGCCCTCGAGGAGCCGGCGGTGGGTGGCGTTGGCGACCGTTAGGTCCTCGGGATGGATCATGTCGATGACGCGGCGGCCGACGAGCTCGGCGGGCTCGAAGCCGAGCAGGCTGCGGCAGGCGGCGGAGACGAAGATGAACGAGCTGTCGCGCGCGTGGACGGAGATCAGGTCGGAGCTCGCCTCGGAGATCAGCCGCTGCCACTCCTGGCTCGCCGCGAGCTGCTCCTCGGCCTCGCGGCGGGCGGTGACGTCGGCCTGCACGACGAGCGCGCCGGCGGCCTCGCCGAGGGGTGAGGCGGAAAGCAGGAAGCGGACGGTGCCGGCCGGGCCGCTCCAGGAGTGCTCGAGCTCGAAGCGCGGCAGCTCGCCCGCCAGCACCGCCTCGATACCGTGCAGCGCGGCGGCGGCGGTCTCGTCGCCGGCCGCCGCGGCGCGGGCGCAGATCTCCAGATAGTTGGCGCCCAGCGACACCCCGTGCACCAGCGGCGGCCCGGCGGCGGCGGCCGCCTCGCGCCAGCTGCGATTGGCGGCGCGGATGGTGCCGCCGCGGTCGACCTGGGCGATGAGCTCCGGGAGATTGTCGAGGACGGCGGACGCGAAACCGCCAGACAGATGCCCGGCATCCGCCAGTCCATGCGGCACAGCAAGCGACATGAAGTTCCTATATACCACAGGTACAAGAGATTGAGAATATTTTGCAGCGCGTTCGCCGGCGGCGATCGATCTCGGCGCCGGCGGCTCGCCCAGCTCGCCCGCCGCGGCCGTCACGCCCCCCTCCGCGCGCGGCGCCAGCTAGGTTCTTCCACGCTTTCGACACTCCGTCCAGGAACCGGATCTCGCTGTCATCGGCGGCTCGACAGACATATAAATATTTCTTTTCAGCCCTTCTAATAGATAGCGGACGGCGGCCGTCCGGCGCTCCGGTCGTGGCACAACGGTTGCCATTGTCAAGCCTCGGAAGCGCGCCGCTGACGTCCGCACCGAGAGGGGCTTCAGGCGTGCGCGGGGCAAGGAGAATCTCATGCGTCATCTTGGTCTCGGATCGCCAGCCATCGCCGTCGCCGTCGTTTCCTGCTGCGCCACGCTGATGGCCGGAGCGGCCCTCGCTCAGACCCCGGCCGCGGCCTCCGCCTCATCCTACGGCGAGTCGGTCTCGCTGCACGTCCTGCCGCTCCTCGGCAGCGTCGTCACGGTGGCGAGCGGCCCGCTGCCGACCGCGGCGATCGTCTCGCCGCCGGCGGCGGACGTCTCCCACACCACGGCCTCGGCCGGTGTCTCGACGGCGCTCACCGGCAACATCCTCGGCACCGGCATCCTCCTCGCCCACGCCGGCTCCACGGTGCCCGGCGGTGCCACCGCCGTCGCCGACGCCACCGTCAACGGCCTGGGGGTGAACGTGGTCGGCATCCTGCCGCTGCTCACCCTGGGGGCGGACTCCGTCGTCGCCTCGGCGAGCGGTGCCTGCGCCGACGGCATCCTGCAGCCGAGCGGCTCCTCGACCTTGACCAACCTGCGGCTCGGCGGCACCCTGGGGCTCGGCCTCCACGCGCTCGCCAATCCGCTGCCCAATACCGTGCTGCTCGACGTCGCGGGCATTCGCGTGGTGCTCAACGAGCAGACGACGATTTCGGTCGGCGGCGCGCCGGCCCTCTCCGTCAACGCCATCCACATCTCGCTCGACGCGCTGCCGATCACCGGCCTCGGCGCGGTGACCGGCGACATCGTCATCTCGCACGCGCAGTCGCAGCTCGGCTGCGAGCAGCCGGAGCTCGCCGCCGACCTCGGCGTCGGCATGAGCGGCCCGACCTCCGGGACGGTGGGAGAGAGCCCGGTCTACCAGATCACGGTGAGCAATGCCGGCCCCTCGCCGGCGCAGCAGGTGGTCTTCTCCGACGTCATCCCGGCGGGGGCCTCGCTGGTCTCCGCGGTGCCCAGCCAGGGCACCTGCAGCGGCACTTCGACGGTCACCTGCAACCTCGGCTCGATCGCCGCCGGCGGCAGCGCCACCGTCGCCCTCACCCTCCGCATGGGCGCCGCCGGCACCATCGTCGACTGGGTCAACGTCTCCTCGGCGACCCCCGACCCCAACTCGGCGAACAACCAGGCCATGGCTTCCATCGTGGTGCAGAACGGCGGCGGCGGCGGTGGCGGGTCGGCGGCCGACCTCAGCGCGACCGTCACGGCAACGCCGAATCCGTGCGCGGTCGACACCTCGCTCACCGTCATGACGACGGTCACCAACCACGGCCCCTATCCGGCGACCGGCGTCACCCTGGCGAGCACGCTGCCCGACCATGGCGACCTCGTCTCGGCCGCTCCCGCGGCGGGCTCGTGCACCGCCGACGGCGCCACCTGCGACCTCGGCACCCTCGCCTCCGGCCAGAGCGTCAAGGTGACCATGGTGCTCAGGCCGCGGGTCGCCGGCACGGCGATCTTCCACGCCCAGGCGGCGAGCGGCGTCGCCGATCCCGACAGCTCGAACAACGGCGGCACCGCGCTCGTCAGCGTCACGCAGCCGACCTCCACCGGCGGTCCGGCGACCCACGAGTGCTCGATCGACGTGGTCCCCGCGGCGACCCTCCTCATCCCTTACTTCGAGGTCGACCTCGACAATCCGGGCGGCAAGACGACCCTCTTCTCGGTGGTCAACGCCTTTGCGGCGCCGCACCTCGTGCAGGTGACGATCTGGACCAATTGGGGGATCCCGGCGCTCTCCTTCCCCGTCTACCTGACCGGCTTCGACGCCCAGTCGTTCAACCTGCGCGACCTGCTCGACGGCCTCCTCCCCACCACCGGCCCCGGGATCAGCCCGTCCGGCGAGTTCTCGGCTCCCGACCCGCTGCTCGCGGGTTGCCCGGCGGGCGCCGCGGTGACGGCGGCGCTCAGCGCCGATTCGAAGGCCCACGTCCACGCCTGGCTGACCGGCGGCCAGTCGCCGATCTCCCATGACTGCGCCGCCGCGGCGAGCCCGAGCGGCCTCGCCACCGGCTACGTCACGGTCGACGTGGTGCGCTCCTGCTCGCACCTCACCCCCGCCGACGCCGGCTACTTCGGGCCGCAGGGTGTGGCGACCGACGACAACGTCCTGTGGGGCGACTTCATGCTCATCGATTCGGCCGCCAACACCGCCAAGGGCGACGCCGCGGTTCACATCGTCGCCGAGCCGAACACCTACACGCCGGGCCAGTACACCTTCTACGGCCGCTACGTGAACGGCGACGGGAGCGACCACCGCCGGCCGCTCGGCACCTCCTACGCCGGGCGCATCCTGTCGGGCGGCGCCTTCGGCGCGGGGACCGAGATGCTCGTCTGGCGCGACACCAAGGCGCCGGCCGGCAAGGCGGTGGCCTGCGGCAGCCAGCCCGCCTGGGCGCCGCTCTCCCAGGGCGGGATGACGATGTTCGACGAGCAGGAGAACGCCTCCGGGCTGGCGGCGGCGACGGATCGCCTGCCGCTCGCCACCCAGCGCCTGTCGATGGGCGACCCGTCGCTCGTCGTGCCGTTCAACTTCGGCTGGTTCGTCATCGACCTCGGCCACCGCAGCGCCTCGGGCCTCTTCGGCAACGCGGCGCAGGGGTGGGTGACGATGCTGGTCTCGGCCCAGGGCCGCCTGAGCAATCTCGGCGAGCGCGCCGTGCGGCTGAGCAGCGCCTGCGATCCGATCTGAAGCTGGTCCTCGGCTGCTGCCGGCCCGGTGTCGCGCCTGGGCCGGCAGCGGCCTCTTTTTTTGCCCCCTCCTCGCCGCTTGCTTCAATCTTTTCTTCAGCATATGCTAATGACAGATTCGATCCGACTTTGGAGGGAGGCCGCATGCGCAACATCCGTCTGCTTTCGATCCTTCTGGTTTCGACCCTGCCGCTCGCAGGAGCCGCGTCGGCGGCGGACACCGCCGCGAGCGCGGCGTATGGAGAGTCGATCACCGTCCATCTGGTGCCCCTCCTCGGCGGCGGCATCACCGTGGCGAGCGGTCCGCTGCCGGTCGCCGCGGCCATCGCCTCCCCCGCCACCGACGTCTCGAACACCGCGGTCTCGGTCTCCGTCTCGACGCCGGCGACCGGCCAGATCCTGGCCACCGGCGTGCTCATCGCCCGCGCCGCGGCGACGCCGCCCTCCGGCGCCGCCGCCACCGCCGACGCCACGGTCGATCATCTGGATGCCGCGGTCCTCGGCGCGCTGCCGCTCCTCACCCTCTCCGCCGACGTGGTGCGGGCGACGGCGAACGGCGGCTGTGCGTCGGGCACACCGGCGAGCGGCGGCACGGTGCTCACCAACCTGCGCTTCGGCGGCGCCCTCGGGCTCGGCCTGGTGCCGCCGACCAGCCTGCCGCCGAACACCGTTCTTCTCAACGCCGCGGGGGTCCGCGTCGTGCTCAACGAGCAGATCCCGACGGTCGTCGATGGCTTCCCGGGGATCGCCGTCAACGCCATCCACATCTCTCTCGACGCCCTGCCGCTCGGCCTCACTCTGGCGACCGGCGACATCGTCATCGCCCATGCCGAGGCGGCGATCGCCTGCGACGGATCGGGCGGCTCCGGCGGCGGCGGCGGCCCGACCATGTGAGCCAGCCGGCGGCGGCGCTTGAATCCGTCGCTTGAATCCATGCCGAGGGCACGGTGCGTAGAACCCTTTGATCGGCCTTGCGGTCGACGTGCTCTTGGAGTTCCTCCTCCTCACCTCCTGGTCGGCCGTGCCGGGCTGGCCAGGGGGAACCAATTTCCCCATCGCAGCAGAACCGGATGGACGGCGCCGCTCGCTCGCCCGCGCTTCGCTGAGCGCGCCGCTCAGCGCGGCGGCGGCAGAGCGGCGCGGACCGCGACAGCGTAGAGATCGCCGAGCCCGTTGCCCGGCCGCCGCATGGCGGCGACGAGCTCGCGATGGGTGGTCGGCCGGGCCGCCGCCGTGGGCAGGCCGCGCTCGCTGGCGAAGACGAGGATCGGCTCGCCGCCGGCGGGCGAGATGACCCGCGGGCTGTAGTCGCGGGCGGCGCTGTTGATCCGCGGGCCGAGGTTTCTGAGCTTCGACCAGGCGCCATGCCGCCGGTAGCTGACGTAGAGGTCGGCGTCGCCGAGGCTGTCGTCGTGGCCGAAGGCGCTGACGATGAGATAGCTCTCGTCGGCGGCGACGAAGGCCTCGAGGTTCGTCCACTGGGGACCGTTCACCGCCGGACCGAGGTTCTCCGGCTCGGCATAGCCGCCGCCCGCCCGCCGCCGCGCCCGCCAGACATCGGCGCCGCCGAGGTTCCCCGGCCGGGTGGAGGTGAAGTAGAGGGTGCCGTCGCGGGTCGTCGAGGCGAAATGGGCGCTGCCGACGCCGTCGATCGGCGCCGGCAGCGGGCGGGGTGCGCTCCAGCCGCTCGCCGTCCGCGCCAGCGCCCACAGGTTGTAGCTGCCGGTGGTGGCGCCGAGGGGACGGTCGGAGACGAAGAACAGCTGGCGCCCGTCGGCCGCGAGCACGGGGTCGAAGTCGCGCCAGGTACCCGAGAAGGGCGCCACCGCGGGCGGCGCCCAGCGGCCGCCGGCGGCGCGCGTCAACCAGATCGTGTAGAGCTGCGAGCGCGGCACCGAGCGGTTGAAGAAGAGCGTCCTCCCGTCGGTATCGAGCTGGCCGCCGAACTCGTCGGCCGCGGTCGAGATCACCCCGGCGCCCAGCCGCCGCGGCTCGGCGGTCGGCGCGATGCGGACATCGGCCGCGATCGCGGCCGGAGCGTCCACCGCAGCCTCCGCCGCCGGCTCGCGGGGTGAGCGCTCGTCCGCCGTCGCGACGTTGCCCATCAAGTTCGCACCGCCGCCCTCGATCGCCGCCAGCGGAACCCGGTAGAGGTTGCCGGAGCCGGAGAGAATGCCGGCGCGGAGCGCGTCGAATCCCCGCGCCGTCAGCGGGTGCGGCATCGGCACCTCGACGGCGCTCCGCTCGCTGGTGAAATAGAGCCAGCGCCCGTCCGGCGAGAAGCTCGGCGCCGACTCGTTGGCGGCGGTGTTGATCGGCGGCGGCAGGATCTTCGGCGGCGTCCAGCCGGCGCCCTGCTGAAAGCTCACGTAGAGGTCGGCGCGATCGTAGGGAGCGCCGCCGCCGCGCAGGCCGTCCGGCCGGCCGGCGCCGGTGAAGACGAGGAGGCGCTGGTCGGGTGCGATCGCCGGCGAGCCCTCGTAGGCGTCGCTGTCGACGGCGGCGAGGTTCTCGGGGGCGGCGTAGCGGTCGCCGCCGAGCCAGCGGGCGCGCCAGAGATCGAGCCCGCCCTTGCCGCCCGGCCGGCTGGAGGCGAAGTAGAGGGTGCCGTCGGCGGCGACCGAGGGGCTCTGCTCGGCGGCCGGCGTGTCGACCGGCTCGCCCAAGTCGCGCGGCTCGCTCCAGCCGCCGGCGCCCTTCTCCATCACCCAGATGTCGGAGTCCGGCGGCGCGCCGGCGCGGGGCGCGCGGCCGGGCACCGGGCGGCTGGAGGAGAAGAACAGGCGGCGGCCGTCGGGCGAGAAGGCCGGGCTGGCGTCGTCCCAGCGGCCGGAGAAGGGGGCGATCTCGGGCTCGCTCCAGCGATCGCCGCGCCGATGGGTGACGCAGATCACCGTGATCGGCCGGCTGGTGGTGGTGGGCGAGCGCAGGGTGAAGTAGGCGGTCTCGCCGTCCGGCGCCAGCGCGAAGCCGATCTCGTCGTCCGGCGTCGAGAGGACCCCGGCGCCGACCAGCTCGGGCGCCGGCGGTGAGGCGGCAGCCGGCGGCCGCTGCGCCGAGTGGGGAGGCATCGCGGCGCCCAACGTCAGCAGGGAGAGGACGGCGAGGGCCTTCGAGCGGAAGAGCGGATGGAGTCCCACGCTCCGAGCCTCGCCCGAGCGCCGCCGTGCTGGCAAGGCGCCCGGGACGAGTCGCCGGCGGGGCCGTCCGAACGGCGGGTCTGGGGAGGGTCGAAGCGGCCGGCGGGGGACGGCGCGGTGGGAGCGGTGGAAAAAGCGGGCGGGCCGGAGCGTCACCTCCGGCCCGCCCGTCTCACGCCCCGATCAGAAGCGGATGCCGGCGGCGAAGCGGTATTCGCGCGCCGTCGGGTAGTCGACGTTCGACACCGCGTTGCCGAAGTTGTTGCCCTTGATGTAGCCGGTCGGCAGCCCCAGCGCGTCCTTGGGGCTGTTGGGGTCCGGATGCACCGTCGTGTTCCAACCGATCAGCGTCTGGTCGTTGAGGATGTTCCGCACGTCGAGCTTGAGATACGGGGCGAACGAGCGGAAGACCGGCACGCCGTAGAGCGCCGCGAAGTTGAACGTCGTCCAGGCCTTGAACTCCTGGCTGCCGCGGGCGCCGAAGAAGAGCGTCTGGGTGCGCGGCGGCGCCGGGTAGCCCGGGTTGAGAGCCTGCTGGACGGAGGTGAGAGGCACCGCCGCCGCCACCAGCGAGTAGGTGAGCGGCGAGTTGTACTGGCCGAGCAGCGAGAGCGAGAGGTTGCCGGCGCGATGGAGGTCGAGGTCGTAGACGGTCCAGGCGCGGGCGATGTCGCGCTCGTAGTCGGAGAGCCGGCCCTCCGGGAAGTCGCGCGCCTTGTCGAAGAGCTCCGGGTACTGGTCGACGCCGGCGGAGGGGAAGGTGTTGGAGACCTGGCCCTCATAGTTGCCGTTCTCCTTGAGCTCGTGGGTCCAGTTGCCCTGCAGGCTCCAGCGCGGCGTCAGCGCGGCGCGCCCCTCGAAGAACAGCGCCTGGTACTCGCGCTTGGGGATGTCGCTGTTCTGGTAGACGACGTTGCTCACCGTCGGGCCGGGGACGCCGTCGATGACGATGTCGGTGGTGCCGGTGCCGAGGTTGATGAAGCCCTCGACCAGGTTGGTGGTGCGGCGCGCGATGTAGGTGAGGCGGAGGTAGCCGCCGTGCGCCAGCTGCATGCCGGCGGAGAGCGTCGCCTCGCGGGTCAGCGGCGCGCCGACGTTCTTGGCGAAGCTGGTGTTGGCGGCGCCGCCGCCGGCCTGCAGGAAGACGTAGTTCTTGGGATCGAAGCCCGGCGCGAAGTCGCGGCCCTGGCCGGCCGGCCCGACGTAGGGTCCGTAGAGATACTCCGGGCTGCTCAGCGAGCCGTTGCTGAAGATGCCGAAGGTGTAGGAGCCGGCATACTCGGCATAGCTCGCGGCGAGCCGGAACTTGCCGTTCGCCAGCGGGTCGAAGGTGGCGGCGAGGCGGGGCGAGAGGTTGTTGGTGTTGACGTTCTGGATGCCGCCCGTCGCATGGCTCGAGTCCTTCGTGTAGCGCAGGCCGAGGTTGAACGACCAGTGGTTGTCGAGCCGCCAGTCGTCGTTGACATAGGCGGCCTGGCTGACGATGGTGCTCTCGGCGCCGCGGTTGGCGATCCACTGCACCAGCGAGGTCTCTCCCGGCGTGAAGACCGGGATGGCGCGGCCGCTCGAGTCGAGAACGATGTGGCCGTTGGGGTCGACCAGCGGGTCGGTGAGGAAGAGGTAGCCGCTCGCCGACTGGCTGTTGCCGCCGGTGCGGACGTTCTCGAAGCGCTCGCCGCCGACCTTGAGGTCGTGGCTCCCCGCCGCCTGCAGGAAGTACGACAGGCTGCCGGCGTACTGCTTGTTGTTGCGGCTCTCCGGGTCGGTCGCGTCGAAGATGGGTGCGTTGTAGACGCAGCTCGCGTTGAACAGCGTCAGGCAGCTGAACGGCGAGTCCTGGATGTCGGTGAGGGTGCCGCCGGCTCCCTCGAAGCGGAACTTCTTCTGCGAGGCCTGGGCCTCGACGAAGAGCGACGACGAGAGCACCCCGGAGTAGTGGAGGACGCCGAGGGTGTTGGGATAGTGCGGGTGCACCACGGTGTCGAGGGTGGACGCCTGGGTGTCGGCGCTGACCGACGTGTTCACCCCCTTGGTGTCGTTGTCCGTGTAGGCGGCCTGCAGCGAATGGTTGTTGCTGAAGTTGGCCGTCAGCTTGCCCTCGTAGCGCCGGTTCTCCGACGTGGCGTCGAACTTGGTGCCGGTCGCGAAGAGGGCGTGCTGGGTGTCGTTGTCGTCTCCCTGGCCGGCGGCGAAGAACCACAGCTTGTCCTTGATGAGATAGCCGCCGAGGGTCGCCGAGTAGAGCAGGTTGTTCTTGTCCGACCGCTCGATCCCCTCCTTGTCCTCGAGCGGCGTGTTGGACTGGAACTTCGGGTTGGTGAGGTCGGTGCGCAGCGAGCCCGAGAAGGTGTTGCCGCCGCTCTTGGTGACGGCGTTGACGACGCCGCCGCCGAAGCGGCCGTACTCGGCCGAGATGGCGGAGGAGAGCACCTGCGTCTCCTGCACGGCGTCCTCGATGTAGAGGTCGTCCGGGTTGCCGAAGACGCTGTCGTTGATGTCGACGCCGTTCAACAGGAAGAGGTTGTCGTACGGCTGGCCGCCGCTGATCTGGATCTGACCGCCGAGCGGCGTGTTGGTGTTGGCGCCGGGCGCCAGCGCCGCGATGTCGGCGAGGTCGCGCGGGGTGGCGAGCGAGTCGATCGTCTTGCCGGTCAGGTTGGCGCCGACCGTCGGCCGCTCGAGCACCGACGCCGCGTCGCCGGTGACGAGGATGGTGTCGGTGACCGTCTCCGGCGTCAGCTTGCCGTCCTGCCGGGCGTGGGCGCCCAGCGGCACCTGCACCTCCGCCCTGAGCGCCTGGAATCCCTGCAGCTCGAAGCGCACCTGATAGCCGCCCGGCGGCAGGCCGCGCAGGATGTAGCCGCCGTTGCCCTGCGTCACCGTCGTTCGCGAGCCCTGCAGCGCCGGCGAGGTGATGGTGACGAGAACGCCCGGCGCGCCGGAGCCGTCGGCGAGCGTGACGGTTCCTTCGATCGTCGCGTCGAAGCTTCCCTGGCCGCGCGCCGTGCCGCCCGCTCCCAAGCCGAGGAGCACGACGAGGCAGGCGAGGATCCACTGTCTCTGCATTCTGGTCTCCCTACGTAGAGACGCCAATGCATCAGGCACCGGCGTGCGAATCACTGTTCGCAACCAAGCCCTAGAGCATGCGGAGTGCCAGTGCGGATATTTCTAGATCAATTCGCGCAAGACGATTGTTTTCATCGACTTGCGGTTGTTAAGTCGCGGTGCGCCGGAACCCCGCTGATCCATGGGATTGGATCGTTCCGCGGCGCTCGTCGAGCTTTCGGCCTGTCGCCGGCGACCGCTCACGCAGAGCTGTCGATCGAGCCCGCATCCCCTGCGATCCGTACCGCGGCAGATTCTTGGAGCCGCGATTCAAGGCCTTGGAGCGCCACCGCCGGCGGCCGCGCGACCGTCCTCGCGGCCGGTCGCCGAGCGTCGATATGCCATGACGACGGGGCGACCTGTCGGCGGCGCGCTCCGAGCGGCGGCGGGCGCGGGCCGAGCCGAGCGGCGGCCGGGGCTCTAGGCGCGCTCTGCGCGGCGGGCGTCCGGCGGCGGGGCGCCGTCGGCGAGCAGCAGATCGGCGGTCTGCAGGAGCAGCGGCAGCGCGGCGCCGAGCCCATGGTCCTCGCGGCGCAGGCAGCCGAGCAGCCGGCGGAGGACGACCTCGAGATGGAGATCGACGCCCGCCCGCAGAGCCTGGCCGGCCTTGCTGTAGGCCATGTCGGCGGTGGCGCGCTCGCCGCGCATGCAGCGGGCCTCGGCGACCAGGGTCCAGGCCCAGGCGCGGGTGGCGCCCGCGGCGGGCTCGCCGCCGCCGGCGAGCAGCGCGTGGTCGGTGACGTGGAGCGCCAGGCGCGCCAGCGCCTCCGCCTCGAAGGGGTCTTCGATGAGGAAGGCCGCGCCGCGCTCGAGGAGATGGGCGACGACCTCGACGGTGCGGAAGCGGGGATCCTCCCGCACCGCCTCCCGCCGCGCGGCGTGCGGCAGCGCCAGCAGAGCGCGCACCGCGGCGGCGGCATCGGCGCGCTCGCGGCGCACCGTCTGGATGGTCGCGGCGAGACGGGCCGCGAGCTGCGCGGCGCCGGTCGGCCGGCGCTCCTCGTCAGCCGGCGCGGCGACCGTCTCGAGATGGATTCTTTCGTCGCCCAGCGTCGTGCTCTCGGTTGCCAAGGCCCGCTCCCCTCGCCAGTGCCGCCCGCGCCCGAGCGGCGCGCCGGCGGCGGATCGAGGGGAGCTTGGGCGAGCCGCCGGAGCGCCCGCAAGGGGCCGAGGGACGAGCCGCGGGCGACGTCGTCCGAGCGGACCGCCGCGCGCTCCGGGACTCGCCGGCTAGTGCAGGCTCCAGACGCCGCTGCTGTGCGGCGGCAGGTGGACGCTGACCTTGCCGCCGGCGGCGTGCGGCGGCGGCACGCCGGGCGAGGTGAAGAGCGGATCGAGGACGCCGTCGACGGCGAAGGGGCCGGCGTCGGTCGCCGTCTCTCCCAGGTTGTGGACGACGAGGGCGCGGTCCTTCCCGGCGCGGCGGAGGTAGGCGAGGACCGGGCCGTCCCCCGACGCCGGTGCGAGGAGCTCGAGATCCCCCTTGGCGAGCGCCGCCGAGTTGTGGCGGGCGCGGATGAGGTAGCGGTCGTGGGAGAGGAGCGAGCCCGGATCGGTCCGCTCGGCGGCGGCGTTCGCCGTCGCCTGGCCGGGCGCGAAGGCGAGCCAGGGCTTGCCGGTGGTGAAGCCGCCGCCGGGCGTCGCGTCCCACGGCATCGGCGTCAGCCGGCTCGCCTCGCCGGCGCCGCCGCCGGCGGCGAGGCCGAGCTCGTCGCCGTAGTCGAGGAAGGGAGCGCCGGGGAGGGTCAGCAGCACCGCCGCGGCGCTCTTCTCGCGCGCCAGGTCGCCGCCGAGGAGGGCCGCGGCGCGCGTCCCGGCGGCGTCGGAGAGGAGCGGCGCGTCGATCGCGGCCGTCGCCTCGGTGCCGCGCGCCAGCTGCGCCAGCCGAATACCGAGCGCGGCCGCCCGCCCCGTCTTCACCGCCTCGACGATCGCCGCCGCCAGCGGCAGGTCGAGGCGCACGGTGAGCCCCTCGCCGCCGGCGCCGTCGCCGATCAGCGCGATCTCCGGTTTGATGCTCCGCGCGTAGGCCGCGAGCTCGGCGACCGGCCCGCCGCCGGGGAGCCGAAAGCCGTCGATGCCGTGCCTGAGCCAGGGCCCCAGCAGCCGCTCGGCGTCCGCATGGCCCGCGGCGCCGCCGGACGCTTGGCCGGTGTCGAACGCCACGACCACCTTCAGGCCGCGGCGGTGGGCCTCGGCGACGAGGCGATCGAGGTCGGCGTCGGCGCCCGCCGCGCGGGGCGCCGACGGCAGCAGGCAGAGGGCGTCGGCCCCGAGGTCGGTCGCCGTATTGAAATTGCCGTCGTTGATGTAGTCGAGCTTGGCGGTCAGCCCCTCGAGGTCGCCGACCCCATCGCCGTCGCTGTCGGCGAAGCTGCGGACGGCGACCTGGTAGATGACGGCGCCGCGAGCCCAGCCGCGATCGCTCTTGGCGACGGCGGTCTTGGGCGTGGCGGACGGCGGATCGGCGGCGCGGAGGAGGGCGGGCGAGGCGAGGAGCGAGAGGGTGGCGGCGGCGAGGAGGGCGGCGCGCCGGCGGCGCGGCGCGGGACGATCGATGGCGGGCATGCCCGCAGTCTATCGGTACCACCGTCGGTACCACCGTCGGTACCAACGTCGGTCCCAACGCTGGTCCAAGCGCCGGACCGAGCGCCGGTGCCGGCGAGGGCACCGGCCGCGGCCGCTACTCCTGGGCCTTCTCCACCCGCACGTCGGGGTCGCCGTAGCGATCGCGGCGGATGGTCAGCTCCCAGGGGTTGCAGCAGACCTCGCAGTCCTGGACGAGCGTCCCGAAGGTGTCCGGCTCGATCGTGATCGTCACCCGCTCAAAGCAGTAGGGGCACTGGATCTCGATCTCGTCGATCATCGCGGCGTCTTTCGCGCCGGCTTCGCCGCCGGCCGCCGCGCCGGCTTCGCAGATGCCGGCCGCCTGGCTGCCTTCGCGGCCACCCGCTTCGCCTTGGCCTTCGGCTTCGGTCGCGATGCCGGAGCCGGCTTCGCCGCGGGCTTCGCCTTCGCCTTCGGCTTGCCGGCCGGCGCGGCCGCCGTCTCGGCGCCCGCCGTCCGGCCGCGGTCGACGACGACGTCGTACTCCTCGCGGCTCACCGGTTGGACGGAGAGCCGCGAGCCCCTCTGGACGACCTGCATGGCGGCGAGCGCGGGGATCGACTTGAGCTCCTCGAGCGGGACGACGCGCGGGAAGCGCTCGACGAAGCGGATGTCGACCATGTACCAGGTCGGGCTCGCCGGATCGCTCTTGGGGTCGAAGTAGCGATGGCCGGCCGCGAACGCGAAGGCGTCGGGATAGCCCTCGCGGGCCACCTCGGCGAGGCCGGTGACCCCCGACGGCTCCGCGTTCGAGGCGTAGAAGAGGACGCCGTCGCCCACCTTGAGGTCGTCGCGCAGGAAGTTGCGGGCGGTGAAGTTCCGCACCCCCTCCCAGCTCGCCACGCCGTCGCGCTCGAGATCCTCGATCGCGTAGGCCCCGGGCTCGCACTTGAGGAGCCAGAACCGCCTCGCGCGCGCCACCGGAGCCTCCTACTCGCCCTTGCCGCGCGCCCAGGGAGCGCGGCGCCGGTTGAACCCGGAGGGGGCTTCCTGCTGCACCGCCTCGCGCGGCGGCTCCTCGAGCAGCTCGAGCGGCTTGCCCGTCCGCGGCGGCAGGCGGTTGCCCGCCTCGCCGCCGTGGCCGAGGTGGACGGGCGTCTTGAACACCGGCGTGCCGCCCACCTGCGGGTTGGCGCTGCCGCGCGGCGCCGAGGGGCGGCGCGGACCGCCGGCGGCGCCGGCGGTGCCGGAGCCGCCGGCGCTGCGGCGGACCTGGCCGGCGCGGTTGCCCTCGCGCGCCGCGGGCGGCTGCGAGCCGAACGGGCGCCGGGCGCCCTGGCCCTCCCAGGGCCGGCGGTCGCCGGCGGCCGCCGGCGCTCCCGGCTGGCGGTCGCGATGTGGCTCTCGATGCGGCGGCGCGCCCGGCTGGCGGTCGCGGTGCGGCGGCGCCGGCCGGCGGTCGGTCCGCTGCGGCACCGGCTGCCGGGAGCGCGCCTGCTCGGCGGTCGAGCCCTGCGCCTTCTTGGCCGCCTTGTCGCGCGCCCGCGCGCGGTCCTCCGCCTTCTTGGCGCGGATGGCGGCGATGCGCTCGGCGAGCGGGATCTCCAGGCGGTCGCCCTGCGCCGCGTAGTCGAAGCCGGGCACCGTCAGGCGGGGCAGCCGGCGGCCGATCGCCCGCTCGATGGCGGCGAGATCGGACTGCTCGTCCGGCGAGGCGAAGGTGAAGGCGTCGCCCTCGGCCTCGGCGCGGGCGGTGCGGCCGACGCGGTGGATGTAGTCCTCGGGGACGTGCGGCACGTCGAAGTTGATGACGTGGGAGAGCGCCTCGACGTCGATGCCGCGCGCCGCGATGTCGGTGGCGACGAGGACGCGGGTCTTCCCCGACTTGAAGTTGGCGAGGGCGAGCGTGCGCTGCGCCTGGCTGCGGTTGCCGTGGATGCGGTCGCAGGAGATGCCGTTCTTGGTCAGGTACTCGGCGAGGCGGTTGGTGCGGTGCTTGGTGCGGGTGAAGACGAGGACGTTCTGGATGTCGCCGCGGCGGAGCAGCTCGGCGAGGAGGGCGGCCTTGCGCGCCTCGGAGATCATGTAGACCGCCTGGGTGATGCCGGAGGCCGGCATCGGCTTGCGCTCGACGTTGATCGCCACCGGCTCGCGCAGCATCTCGCGCGACAGCGCGACGATCGGCGGCGGCAGGGTGGCGGAGAAGAAGAGGGTCTGGCGCGGCGTCTTCGGCAGATGGGCGAGGACGCGCCGGATGTCGGGGAGGAAGCCCATGTCGAGCATGCGGTCGGCCTCGTCGAGCACCAGCACCTCGAGCTCGTCGAGGCGCGCGTAGGGGTGCGAGAAGTGGTCGAGCAGGCGGCCGGGGGTGGCGATGAGGACGTCGACGCCCTGGCGAAGAGCCTTCTCCTGCGGCCCCATGGCGACGCCGCCGAAGATGGCGGCACCGCGCAGCGGGGTGTGGGCGGCGAGGGCGGTCAAATGCTCGTGGATCTGCGCCGCGAGCTCCCGCGTGGGAGCGAGGACGAGCGCCCGCACCGCGCCGCGCGGCCGTCCGGCCAGGCGGGCGAGGATGGGGAGCAGGAAGGCGGCGGTCTTGCCGCTGCCCGTCATCGCGCAGGCGAGGACGTCCTCACCGGCCAGGGCCGGCGGAATGGCGTCGCGCTGAATGGGGGTCGGATCGGTCCAACCGAGATCGGCGGCGCCGCGGAGAAGGTCGGCCGGAAGGCCGAGGGAGGAGAAGCTCATGCGTGTTGGCTCCAAAGCTGTCTTGGGGGCGCTCGCCTTGCGTGAGGCGAGAGGCGCCCGGTTGATTCCGGCGATGCGAGAAGAGAACGGGGACTTGCCGGCGAGGCCGCCGCTCGGGCCCGCGGAGGGCCCCGGTGTGTCAGGGTGCCGCGCCAGCCGGAGACCCGGCGGCTGCGACGCCATAAGAATGCCACGGTGAAGGGAAAATTGCAAATTGGGCGTTTTTCGTCTCTACCGCAGATACCCCAGCGAGCGCAGCTTGGTGATGTGGTTCCACTCGAGATAGGTGGCGCCGACGGTGTCGCGGCCGGAGAGGTAGCGCCTGCGGTCGGCGATGCGCTCGGCGCGCAGGCGCAGGCCGAGCGCCCGCAGCTCGGCGACGACGGCCGGCTGCGAAGGTGCCAGGTTCTTTGTCTCGCCCGCATCGCGGTCGAGGTCGTAGAGCTCGGTCGGCAGCTCAGGATCCTTTGGATTCAAGGACTTCTCGGCGACGACGAGCTTCCAGGGGCCGCGGCGGATGGCCCAGCGGGGCGGGCCGTGGAGGAGGAGGTCGGAGACGAAGGTGCGCCGGCCGGCCGGGGCGCCGTCGAGGAGCGGCACGAGGTCGAGCCCCTGGGTCGGCGGCGGCGTCACGCCGGCGAGGTGGAGGAGGGTGGGGAAGAGGTCGGCGGTCTCCACCGGCGCCGCCAGCACCTGCGGCTGCCGGCCCGGCACGCGGATCATCGCCGGCACGTGGAGGAGCTCGCGGTAGTGGGTGTGGCCGTGGTCGCCGTTCGCCTCGTAGCCGAGGGCGCGCTCCTGGTCGATGCGGCTCCAGAACTCCTCGCCATGGTCGCTGACGATGGCGACGACGGTGTCGTCGTCGAGCCCGAGGTCATGGAGGCCGGCGAGGAAGCGCCCCACCTGGCGGTCGGTGTAGGCGACCTCGGCCTGGTAGAGCGCCCGGTACCACGGCCAGTCGGCGGCGGGCGGCAGCGGGTTCTCCGGCCGGCGGTCGCCGGTGCAGCCGAGCGGCCCGGCGTACCCGGGGTCGAGCTTGCGGGCGACATCCCGGCACTCGGCCGGCGGCGGCGAGTAGGGGTTGTGGAGGTCGAAGAGGTGGAGATAGAGGAACACCCGGCGGCTGCCGGCCACCCGGCGCAGGCGCTGCAGCGCCTCGTCGACGAGGACCTCGGCGCGATCCTCGTGCGCGGCGTACTCGTCGAACCCCTGCTGCAGGCCGAAGGCCGGGTTGACGTAGATGTTGTGATAGACGCCGACGGTGTAGGCGCCATGGTCGCGCATCACCTCGGCGAGCGTGCGGGCGCCGCCGGCGAGGCCGGTGGGCGCGAAGTTGCCGTAGCGGTAACCGGCGCCGTGGGTCTGCGGCTCGAGCCCGGTCAGCAGCGAGGTGACGCTGGGGAGCGTCCACGGCGCCGGCGCCGAGAGCTCCGCGAAGCGGATGCCGCGGCGGGCGAAGGCGTCGAGGTTGGGGGTGGTGCCGAGCCGGCTGCCGTAGGCGCCCACTGCGTCGGCGCGCAGGGTGTCGACCAGGATGACGACGAGGTTCCTGCCCGCCGGTTTCCCCGGCGTCACCAGGAGCGGGTCGCCCCACAGCGCCACCCCCTCCGGCAGCGGCCGGCCGTTGCGCGTCGCCTCGACCTCGAGCGTCAGCGAGCGCGGCGAGCCGCCGCCGATGACCGGCTCCGGCAGCGGCTCGGCGACCGTCCGCCAGCCGCCGCCCTCGCCCGACGACCCTTCGATGGTTCGCTCGAGCCAGGGCCGCCGCGCCTCGCCGGCGCGGCGCCTACCGACGGCGTCCAGGTAGACGCGGAAGACGGCGCGCGCGCCGGGGCGGTCGATCTCGGGGACGAAGCCGACACGGGTCTCGAAGACGGTGCCGCGCGGCAGGCCCTTGGGGAGCGGGACGTCGATCCGCTGCAGGCCGGGGAGCGAGGGGACGCTCTCGCCGCGCAGCGACATCGAGCGGTAGAGATCGGCCCCCGGCTTGCCGGTGACGCCGAGGACGTCGAGCGTGCCGCCCTCCGCCGCCAGGCGGAGCGCGGCGACGCGGCCGGTCCAGTAGGGCTCGCGCTCGAGGTCGACGTCATAGACGTGCTCCCTGCCGTCCGGATTGAGCGGGAAGGAGAGCAGCCGGTAGGGCGGGAAGCGGGGGTCCTGGGCGAGCCGCCAGGCGATGCGCGCGAGAGTCGCCGTCCCCCGCGCCCGCACCTCGAGGTGGGCGATGCGCGCCGCGTCGAGGTCCGCCGCCACCTCGCGGTAGGTCGGCGCCGCGGCGTCGCCGAGCGGGCCACCGGAAGGGCCGCCGAGCGGGCCGGCCGCCGCCAGCTCGACCGCCGCGACGGGCGGCGTCGCCGCCAGGGTGCCGAGGCGGAGGACGCGCTGCGGCTGCCGGCCGCAGGCGGCGAGCGCCAACGCGAGGCCGGCGATCGCGGTGAGTCGAATGCGCAACGGTCGAGGCAAGATGTCGGCCCGCGTCAGGCCGCCAGGGGAGCGGAGATCCAGCAGCCGCCGAGGACCCGCGTGCCGCGGTAGAAGACGGCCGCCTGGCCGGGGGCGACGCCGCGCTGCGGCTCGGCGAAGCGCACCTCGACGGCGCCGCCGCCGAGCGGCCGGATGCGGGCGAGGGCGCCGGCGTGGCGGGAGCGGATCTTGACCGTCGCCTCGATGGCGCCGTCCGCGGCTGCCTCGGCCGCGGGCGGGGCGCCGATCCAGTGCAGCCGCTCGCCGGCGAGGCCGCCCGCGGCGAGCTCCGCCTCGCGGCCGACGACGACGCGGTTCGCCTCGGCGTCGATCGCGAGGACGTAGAGACGCTCGCTGGCGGCGACGCCGAGGCCGCGCCGCTGGCCGACGGTGTAGCGGTAGTAGGGCTCGCCGCGGCCGAGGACGCTGCCGTCGGCGGCGACCAGCGCCGCCGGCCCGGCCGATACCGCCGCCGCCGCTGCCGCAAACCGTTCCGGGTAAGCGGCAGCCTGCTCCTCGACGAAGCCGCGGATGCCGGCGCCGACGAAGCAGACCTCCATGCTCTCGCCCTTCTCGGCCACGGCGAGGCCGGCGGCGCGGGCGAGCGCCCGCACCTCGCTCTTGCGCAGGCCGCCGAGCGGGAAGAGGGAGGCGGCGAGCTGCTCCTGGGTGAGCTCGAAGAGGTAGTAGCTCTGATCCTTCTCGGGGTCGGCCGCGGTGTGCAGCTCGCGCCCTTCGGGGCCGTCGACCAGCCGCGCGTAGTGGCCGGTCGCGATGCGCGTCGCGCCGAGGGCGCGGGCGCGGGAGAGCAGGAGATCGAACTTGATCCAGGTGTTGCAGCGCACGCAGGGGCTGGGGGTGCGGCCGGCCAGGTAGTCGGCGACGAAGGGGTCGACCACCTGGCGGCGGAACTCCTCCTCCAGCCGCAGCGTGTAGTGGGGGATCCCCGCCTGGCCAGCGGCGCGGCGGGCGTCGCCCAGGTCGAGCGCGCCGCAGCAGCGGCCGTGCGCCGCCGAGGCGGCATCCCCGGCGCGGTCCCAGAGGAGCATCGAGAGGCCGACGATCGCGCCGCCGCCGCGGGCGAGGAGCCAGGCGACGACCGAGGAGTCGAGGCCGCCGCTCATGGCGACCGCCGTGATCCCGCCGTCCGCGGCCGCGATCGGCTCGTTCATCGCGGCGTTCACCGGGCCGCCGCCGCCGGCGCCAGCCGGCGGAGCACCGCCGCCTCGCGGCCGAGCGCGGCGAGGAAGGCGTCGACCTCGGCGGTGGTGTTCTCCGGACCGAAGCTGACGCGGAGCGAGGAGAGCGCCTCGGCGGCGGCGATGCCGGCGGCGAGGAGGGTCTTGCTCGGCTCGACGGCGCCCGAGGAGCAGGCCGAGCCGGTCGATACCGCGAAGCCGGCGAGGTCGAGGCGGATCAAGAGCGACTCGCCCTCGACGCCGGCGAGGGCGAAGTGCGAGGTGCCGGGGAGGCGCGGCGCGCGCTGCGAGTGGACGACGGCGCCGGGGAGGGCGCCGAGGCCGGCCTCGAAGCGGTCGCGCAGCGCGGCGACGTGCGCGCCGCGGGCCGCCAGTTCCTCGCGCGCCAGCGCTGCGGCGGCGCCGAGGCCGACGATCGCCGGCACGTTCTCGGTGCTGGCGCGCCGCCGTCGCTCCTGGCTGCCGCCGACCAGCCAGCTCTCGAAGGGCGCGCCCTTCCTGATCCATAGAGCGCCGGCGCCGAGCGCGCCGCCGAACTTGTGGGCGCCGAGGGTCAGGTAGTCGACGCCGAGGGCGCCGACGTCGACGGGGATCTTCCCCACCGCCTGCACGGCGTCGGTGAGGAAGGGGACGCCGCGCTCGCGGCAGAGGGCCGCCGCGGCGGCGACCGGCTGCAGGGTCCCCAGCTCGTTGTTGGCGAGCATCAGGCAGGCGAGGCGAGTGTCAGGGCGGAGCGCGGCGCGGATGGCGTCGACGGGGACGACGCCGTCGGCTCCGGGAGCGGCGCGGTCGATCCGCATGCCGGCGGCCTCGAGGCGCGCCGCCGACTCGCGGATCGACGGGTGCTCGATCGCCGAGATGACCAGGTGACCGAGGTGGCCTCCCGGCCCCCGCCGCGCGGCGTCGAAGACCACCGCGTTGTTGGCCTCGGTGCCGGAGGCGGTGAAGACGATCTCCGGCGGGATGGCGCCCAAGAGGGCCGCCACCCGCTCGCGCGCCTCCTCGACGGCGCTCCGCGCCGCCTGCCCGAAGGCGTGCAGCGACGACGGGTTGCCGAAGCGCTCCCCCAGCCAGGGCAGCATGGCGTCGCGCACGCGGGGATCGAGCGGCGAGGTGGCGTTGTGGTCGAGGTAGACGTGGCGACTCATCGTTCAGGACCTTCCGCCGGCACCGCGGGCGCGGATCTCGTCATCTGGATCTACAATCGGATGGCGCCCGCCGCGGGGCGCGGCGCGCTATTGTATCCCGCGTGTCCCCGGCCGCAGCCGGCAGAACCGCCGGCCGCGGCGGCGGGACTCAAAGGTGCCGGGAGCGCCGCTCGGCGCTGGAACGCGCTCTGAGACGCGCTCTGGAACGAACGCCGCGCGGCGAGGGTCTAAGGAAGCGGACGGCCCACACTTCCGAGGTGGTCGAGAGCATGCGCCAGATTCGTCGTCTTGAGGTCCCTCTCCCCCCGGTCTCCCTGCTCGTCCTGGTCCTCGGCATCCTCTGCGCGCCGCTCGCCGCCGCCGATCCTCCTCCTGCGTCTCCTCCCCCGGGGGCCTCCGCTGCCGCCGCGGCGCCGTCCCAGCCGGCCGGCGCGACCTCCGCGGCTCCTGCGGCCCCTGCAGCCAATACCAAGCCGCCGGCCAAGGAGAAGCTGTTGAGCAAGGCGGAGGAGAAGAAGGCGATCGCCGCCCTGCCGCCGGCCTACCGGGAGTGGCTGGAGGAGGTGGAGCTCCTCATCAGCCCGCAGGAGAGGACGACCTTCCTCAAGCTCGACAAGGACTACACCCGCGACTCCTTCATCGAGCACTTCTGGGAGTCGCGCAGCAAGCTCGGCGGCCTGGTCTCCGCCAACGAGTTCCGCAACCGCTGGGAGGCGCGGATCGCCGAGGTCAAGGAGCGCTTCCACACCGTCGCCAACGACGACCGCAGCCGCATCTTCCTGCTCAACGGGCCGCCGTCGGTGACCATCGTCTCCACCTGCAGCGAGGTGCTCTGGCCGCTCGAGGCCTGGTTCTACCCTGGCGGCAGCGACGTCGCCAACTTCGAGTTCATCGTCATCTTCACGCAGAAGTGGGGGGCCGGCCCCTACCGGATCTGGAGCCCGCTCGAGGGGGCGGGCGAGCTCTTCCGCGACGGCCCGCAGCGCTTCCCCGGCCTCGAGGCGATCCAGCGCGAGTGCCGCGACGGCGACCAGCTCGCCGGCGCCATCGGCTGGGTGGCGCAGCAGCGCACGCAGTACGACTTCCTGCGCATCAAGTTCGACAACCCGCCGAAGCGGCCGAGCGGCGAGTGGGTCGCCGCCTTCAACTCCTACTCGACCGATCTGCCGGAGTCGGCGCAGACCTTCAACGCCAAGCTCACCTTCGACTTCCCCGGCCGCTACCAGAACCGCACCGTGGTCGAGGGGGTCCTCCAGGTGCCGACGACGGAGGCGGGGCAGGCGAAGCTCGGCGAGCACCGCTCCTACAACTTCGTCGTCACCGGCGAGGTGCTGGAGAACCACAAGCTCTTCGACGGCTTCCGCTACAAGTTCGACTTCCCGGTGGTCCCCGGCGGCGAGGCGACGGCGGCGGCGACGCTGCCCCTCGTCTTCCAGCGCTACCTGCGGCCGGGGACCTACTCGCTGGTGCTCAAGGTCGAGGACCTCAACTCGGGCAAGTTCTACCGCACCGCCGAGGCGCTCGTCGTCCCCGAGACCGACAAGATCGCCCCGGCCGCCGGCCCGGCCGCCGATCCGGAGAGCGCCCGCATCCTGGCCGAGGCGAACGCGGCGATCTCCAACGGCGAGACGACGCTGAAGCTCATCCGCCCGCAGGGCGAGCTGCAGACCGGGATGATGCGCTTCGACACCCTCTCCGCCGGCAAGGACATCGCCAAGGTGACCTTCGCCCTCGACGGCAAGCCGGTGCTCACCAAGACCAAGCAGCCGTGGAGCGTCGAGCTCGACCTCGGCTCGCTGCCGCGCCAGCGGACGCTCTCGGCGACCGCCTACGACAGCGCCGGCCACGAGGTGGCGAGCGACCGCCTGCTGGTCAACGCCGCCGGCCACCGCTTCGCCGTCCGCCTCTCCGAGCCGCACAAGGGGAAGCACTACGAGAAGAGCCTGCTCGCCCACGCCGACGTCCAGGTGCCGGAGGGCGAGGCGGTCGAGCGCGTCGAGTTCTACTTGAACGAGGCGCGCGTCGCGACGGTCTACCAGCCGCCCTACGAGCAGCCCATCGTCCTCCCCCAGCGCGAGCCGCTCGGCTACGTGCGGGCGATCGCCTACACCACCGACGGCGCCACCACCGAGGACCTCGT
Source organism: uncultured Acidobacteriota bacterium (assembly GCA_963755825.1). Lineage (GTDB taxonomy): Bacteria > Acidobacteriota > Thermoanaerobaculia > Multivoradales > UBA5704 > DATBQN01. The sequence continues at coordinate 2,903,982 of CAVWLA010000003.1, forward strand.
CTTCGTCAACGCGCCGGACAACCTGGAGCAGCTGAACGTCCAGTTCGTCGAGCTCTACGCCTCCGTGCTCGACCACGCCGGCCACCCCGTCGAGGGGCTGGCGCAGAAGGATTTCACGCCGATCGAGGACGGCGTCAAGCAGCAGATCGTCCGCTTCGAGCAGGTGCGCGACCAGCCGATCCACGCCGCGGTGGCGATCGACGTCTCGGCCTCGATGGACCCCGCCATCGGCGAGGCGCGGCAGGGCGCCTTCGCCTTCTTCCAGCAGGCGATCAAGCCGAAGGACCGCGCGGCCCTCATCACCTTCAACGACCACCCCAACCTGGCGGTCAAGTTCACCAACGACGTCAACGAGCTGGCCGGCGGCCTCGCCGGCCTGAAGGCGGAGCGCGGCACGGCGCTCTACGACAGCATCGTCTTCGCGCTCTTCTACTTCAACGGCGTCAAGGGGCAGCGCGCCCTCCTCATCCTCTCCGACGGCCGCGACGAGGGGAGCCGCTTCAGCTTCGAGGATGCCATGGAGTACGGCCGTCGCGCCGGGGTGACGATCTACACCATCGGCCTCGGCAAGGACGTCGACAAGCGGCACCTGTCGAAGATCGCCGAGGAGACCGGCGGCCGCAGCTTCTTCGTCAAGGCGGCGAGCGAGCTGACGCCGATCTACGCCGAGATCGAGCGCGAGCTGCGCTCGCAGTACCTGGTCGCCTACCAGTCGTCGAACACCGGCGACGAGAGCACCTTCCGCACCGTCGAGCTGAAGCTCGACAAGAGCGGCCTCGAGGCGAAGACGCTGCGCGGCTACTATCCGTAGGGAACGGCCGGGCGTAGGATCAGTCACCATGTCGCTCCTCGGCCGGCGACGGCTGTTCCTCGTCCTCCTCTTCCTTCTCTTACCCCTCGCTGCGCTCCTCGCCGCCGCCTCGGCGCGCGCCGCCGAGCCCGCCCGGCGGGCCTTCTCGGACCCGCCGGCGCCGATCCCCGCCGACCTGCCGGAGCGCCACCGCGCCTTCCTCCAGGAGGCGGACCTGCTGCTCTCGGCCAAGGAGCGCGCGACCTTCCTGGCGCTCCACGAGGACTACCAGCGCGACGCCTTCATCCGCCGCTTCTGGGAGGTGCGCGACCCCTTCCCGCAGACGCCGAAGAACGAGTTCCAGGAGCAGTGGGAGGAGCGCGCGGCGCTGGCGCGCAAGCTGGTGGGCGACCTGGCGGACGACCGCGCCAGGATGCTCCTGCTGAACGGCAAGCCGGCGCAGGTGCTCGTCTCGCACTGCTCGGACGTCCTCCTGCCGCTCGAGCTCTGGCACTACGACCGCACCGAGCGCATCCGCGGCGGCTTCTCGCTCGTCTTCGTGGCGGCGAGCGGCTCGCCGCAGGGAAAGTACCGGCTCTGGTATCCCTCCGAGGGGCTGGAGTCGGTCCTCGCCGTCGGCATGCGGGCGCGGCCGGGCGTCACCGCCGACGCCATCGTCGTCGACTGCCCGCGCGGCGACGACATCGTCGGCTACCTCGGCGAGGCGATCGACTGGAGCCGCATCGAGGCGAGCGTCCACACCGTGCCGCGGCCGAGCGAGGAGTGGCTGCAGACCTTCACCGCCTACTCGACCGACCTGCCCGCCGGCGCCGCCACCTTCCCGGCCGAGCTCGCCCTCTCCTTCCCCGGCAAGCTCGGCAGCCGCACCGTCGTCCAGGGCGTCGTCGCCGTTCCCCAGGACGCCGTCCGCCCCGTCCGCCTGGCGGACATCGACACCTACGACTTCGTCGTCGACGGCGAGGTGGTCCATCAGGACGAGCTCTTCGAGCACTTCCGCTACCGCTTCACCCTGCCGGCGGCCGAGGTCAGCGGCCAGCTCCGCGAGGGGAAGATTCCCCTCGTCTTCCAGCGCGCCCTGCGGCCGGGCTCCTACCTGCTGCGGCTCAAGGTGGAGGACGCCGGCGGCAAGCGCTTCTTCCGTGACGAGCGGACCGTGGACGTGCCGGCCGCCGCGCAGGTGGCGTCGTTGGAACCGACGGCTGCGGCGGCTCCCGAGCCGGCGACCGGCGCTCCGGCGGCCGCCCCCGCAGGCAGCGCCGCGCGCCGCGCCGGCGATCCTCTGGCCGAGGCCAACGCCGCCATCAGCGCCGGCGACCACAGCGTCCGCCTGGTGGCGCCGGGCGAGAGCGAGCTGCTGCGCACCGGCCGGGCGCGCGTCGAGGCGCTGGTCAGCGGCGAGGGCGTCGTGCGCGTCGCCTTCTTCCTGAACGGCAAGGCGGTCTACTCGAAGAGCCGGCCGCCCTTCAGCGTCGAGCTCGACTTGGGCGACCGGCCGAAGATCCACACCGTGCAGGCGGTCGCCCTGGGGGCGGACGGCTCCGAGCTGGCGCGCGACCAGCTCACCTTGAACGCCGGCCCGCACCGCTTCGCCCTCCGCCTCGTCGAGCCGCTGCCGGGCAAGCTCTACCGCGACAGCCTGCGCGCCGAGGCGCAGGTCGAGGTGCCGGCGGGGGACGAGCTCGACCGCGTCGAGCTCTATCTCAACGACACCCGCCTGGCGACCCTCTACCAGCCGCCCTTCGCGCAGCCGATCCTGCTGCCGCCGGGCGGCAAGCTCGCCTACGTGCGCGCCGTCGCGTACCTGAAAGACGGCAACTCGACCGAGGACGTCGTCCTCGTCAACGCCCCCGACGCCGGCGACAAGGTGCAGGTCGACCTCGTCGAGCTCTACACCACGGTCGTCGACCACCGCGGCCACCCGGTGCCGAATCTGAAGCGCGAGGACTTCCAGGTCGCCGAGGACGGCGTGCCGCAGACCGTCCGCCGCTTCGACACCGTCAAGGACCTGCCGATCTACGCCGGCGTCCTCCTCGACGTCTCGGCCTCGATGTCCGAGCGGCTGGACGACGCCGTGCGCGGCGCCCTCGGCTTCTTCGAGAAGGTCATCACGCCGAAGGACCGCGCCGCGGTCATCACCTTCAACGCCAAGCCGCACATGGCGGTGCGCTTCACCAACGACCGCGAGGTGCTGGCGGGCGGCCTCGCCAACCTGACCGCCGAGGGCACCACCGCGCTCTACGACAGCATCATCTACACCCTCTACACCTTCGGCGGCATCAAGGGGAAGCGCGCCATCGTGCTGCTCACCGACGGCATGGACGAGGGGAGCCGCTACAAGTTCTCCGACGCCTTGGACTACGCGCGCCGCGCCGGGGTGACCATCTACACGGTCGGCATCCATCTCGAGCCCAAGGAGGTCGACGTGCGCTCGAAGCTGCAGCGGCTGGCCGAGGAGACCGGCGGCCGCTTCTTCTTCATCGAGCGCGCCGGCGAGCTCGGCCAGGTCTACTCGGCGGTCGAGGCCGACCTGCGCACGCAGTACCTCCTCGCCTACGAGTCGACCCAGCAGGGCGGCGACCGCGAGAAGTTCCGCACCGTCGAGGTCAAAGTGACCCGCCCCGGCCTCGAGGCGAAGACGATGCGCGGCTACTACCCGTAGCGGCTCTGCCCGCCTCGCCCCTGATGTCCCCCCGCCCGCCGCTCCCTCGCCTGGTCCTCGCTTCCGCCTCGCCGCGGCGGCGGGAGCTGCTCTTCGGGCTCGGGCTCGGGCTGACGGTGCGGCCGGTCGATCTCGACGAGACGCCGCGGGCGGGCGAGGCGCCGCGGGACTACGTGCTACGGCTGGCGGTGGAAAAGGCGGCGGCGCGGGCAGCGGCCGGCGAGCTGATCGTCGCCGCCGACACCGTGGTGGTCGTCGACGGCGACATCCTCGGCAAGCCGCGCGACCCCGCCGACGCGCGGCGCATGCTGCGGCGGATCGCCGGCCGCGAGCACACCGTGCTCTCCGGCGTCGCGGTGCTCGACGTGTCGGGCGAGCCCCGTCGAGCGGCTTTTGGAAGCGCGGCGCGTCGAAGCGCCGAGACCGTCGAGGCCTCCCGCGTCGTCATCTCGCCGCTCGCGGACGACGAGATCGCCTGGTACGTGGCGACCGGCGAGCCGCTCGACAAGGCGGGGTCCTACGCGGTGCAGGGGCTGGGGGCGCTCTTCGTCGAGGCGATCGACGGCAACTACACCAACGTCGTCGGCCTGCCGCTGCCGGCCCTCCGCCGGCTGCTCGGCACGCTGGGCTACGACCTGCTCGATTTTCGACGCGGCGACTGAAGCGGGTGGGCGGAGGCGGGCGGCGTGCTCCGCCGCCTCAGCCCTCGAACTTGATCGGCTCGTGGAGCTCGCCGAGCGAGAAGTTGGCCATGATCTGGTGGCCGTTGAAGTCGAGGACGCGGATGTCCTCCTCCTTCTCGAGGTCCTTGATGATGTTGTCGTAGGAGTGCTCGTAGCGCCCCTTGACCGCCGCGAGATCGACCTCGTAGGCGATGAACTTGTCGATCCCCTTGTAGCGCAGCTTGCCGACGAGGCGCGGGTCGGTGAGCTCGGGGTAGGTCGACAGCACCAGGATCGGGCCGGTGCCGGTAAAGATCAGATAGGCGCGCGTCGCCACCGTCGGAGCCATCTCCTCACCTCTCTCTTGCTCAGGAGCTACGACTTGAAGGTATCCCCGCCGGCAAGGGCTGTCAACGCCGGAGCCATGTCGTCGCGCCGCGTCCTGGCGTACGATCGCGCCCGATGACGGATCCCCTGCAGGCGCCGGCGGTCGTGCTCGTGCGGCCGCGCGAGGAGGGCAACGTCGGCTCGGCGGCGCGGGCGATGGCGAACATGGGCCTCTCGCGCCTCATCGTCGTCGAGCCGGCGGCGGCGCTCGGCGAGATCGCCTCCCGCTTCGCGGTCGGCGCCGGCCGCATCCTCGCAGGCGTCGAGCGGGCGCCGTCGCTCGCCGCGGCCATCGCGCCGTTCGCCCGCGTCGTGGGGACGACCTCGGCGCGCGACCGCGCCCTCGCCCTCCCCTTCCTCACCCCGCGCGAGCTGCCCGCCTTCCTCGCCGCCGACGCGGCCGGCACCGCCGCCGCCCTCGTCTTCGGCCCCGAGGTCGGCGGCCTCACCAACGACGAGCTGTCGCTGACCTCGGCGGTGGTCAACATCCCCTGCTCGCTGCTGCAGCCGACGCTCAACCTGGCGCAGGCGGTCCTCGTCCTCGCCTACGAGCTCTACGCCGGGAGCGGCAACCAGGCCGCCGGCGCGGCGGGGATCGCCCCCGAGCCGCTCGCCTCGGCGGCGGAGCTCGCCGGTCTCTTCGCGCACGCCGAGGAGGCGCTCGACCGCGCCGGCTTCGCGCGCGACGCGAGCTATCCGCGCGTCCTCGGCGACCTGCGCCAGCTCGCCGCGCGCGCGGCGCCCAGCCGGCGCGAGGTGAGCATCCTGCGCGGCGTCTGCCGGCGGCTGATCGGCGCCATGGCGCGGAGCGGCCGCGCGGGCGAAGCGGACGAGGCAGAGGCGGGGGAGGGAGAGGAGCGGTCCGGCGAGCGCCGGTCACCGTGAGGCGGCGGCGGGCTCAATGCGCGCAGAGCGGCGTTGGTACGCCGTTGCACAACCCGATGGCTCCCGGCAAGGAAAAGAGATCAGTCGAAGAGAAAGGTGCGGGACGAGGCGTCAGTTCTCGTCTTTGATCGAGAAACCTCGGGTCACCATCTGATACGTCAGGGCGGCCATGCATCGTCGCGCCACCTTGCGCACGCTCGACGGGTGATAGCCCATCTGCTCGGCGACCTCCGACGAGTCGTAGCCGAGGCCGTAGCGCAGGCGCAACAGCGTGCGGCAGCGCGCCGGCAGCTCGTCGATGAGGTTCTTCAAGTCCCAGCGCAGCTCGGCGTTCTCCTGCGGCGCCGCCACCGGCTCGGAGAGCAGCTCGAGGATCGCGGCGTCGACCGAGCTGTAGAGGTTGGTGCGCCGCTTGCGCCAGTAGACCACGCAGCGGTTGCGCAGAGTGACCAGGAGCCAGGCCTCGGGGTCCTGAATCTCCTCCCACTTCTGGATGGTGGAGACGAGCGCCTCCTGCACGAGATCTTCAGCATCGTGCGCGGGGACGCGATACCGACCGAGGATCTGCTTCAGCCTGGGGCGCAGGCGCCGGAGCAGCTGGTCGAGCGTTTCTCTGACGGGATGATCGGAAATGGCCATGCGCTCTTTATTGAAAGCTGTATCTTTCTTCATGCCTCTCGACTCCGGCAATGATACTCCGCGGAAGCTCGCTTGCCCACCCACGGAGTGAAGTTGACACCGAACGGTCGCTCCAGAGCCTTGCGCAACGGGGTGATAGACTCCCGCCCCGCATGACGACCACGACTGCAATCCATCCCCGTGTAGCGAGCGCTGCCGCACGATCGCCGATCGTCGGCGTCGTCCGCACGCCGTCGTACGACGAGGCGGCGCGGCAGGCGCGCGCCCTCGCCGCCGCCGGCATCGAGCTCGTCGAGATCACCTTCTCCGTGCCGCGCGCGCCGCAGCTCGTCGCCGAGCTGTTGGCCGAGCGCGCGTCGTCGGCGCGCGCCGACGACGCGCCGCCATTCTTCGGCATGGGCACGGTGTCGACCGCGGCGCGAGCGCGCGACGCGGTCGCCGCGGGCGCCGAGTTCTTCGTCACCCCGAACACCTCGGCCGAGGTGGCCGAGACCGCGCAGCGGGCCGGGCTGTTTCTGATCATGGGTGCGTTGACTCCAACCGAGGTGGTTACGGCTGCGGCGCTGGGAGCGGATCTAGTGAAAATTTTTCCTTTGCCGCCGGTCGGCGGACCGGCTTATCTATCAGTTCTTCGTGGTCCACTGGGCGATATTCCGATGCTCGCCGCCGGCGGCTTCCCGGTCGACGACATCGCCGCCTACCGCGCCGCCGGAGCCAGCGCCTTCGGCCTCGCCGGCCCGCTCCTCGGCACCGACCTGACCAGCGAGGACGAGCGCCGGCAGCGCGCCGGCCGCGCCCTTGCTCTCGCCCGAGGCCAGCGCGCATGAACACTCCACCGCTCACCCCGCCGCGCCAGGTCGTCTTCGACCCGACGCCCGAGATCTTCGCCACCGATTCGCAGGGCGGCTTCAGCTACCCGCTCCTGGTCGGCGGAAAAGCTTTCCTTCCCACCAGCTCCTACGACGAGGTGCGCTATATCTTTTCGCTCTGGCACCCGTCGGGACAGCGCACCATCGATCTCGATCGCGCCTACGTCGAGCTGCGCGCCTCCTTCGATCCGGAGGAGGACCACTGGACGAAGATCGCCGAGATCGAGCCCGTCGTGCCGCCCTACGCTGGCAGCGACAGCTTCGACGGCTGGATCGTGCTTCCGGTGTTGGGCGAATCGAGCGCCTTCGCGATCGTCGGCAGCGGCTTCGAGCCGCGCTCCCGCCTGCAGATCCGCGCCAGCGCCTACTTCGTCGCCTGATCTTCCCAGCGCTCGACGCGTCTCACTCCGTTTATGTGCCGCGAGCGGCGCGGAACGTTCTGCGGCGTGCGCACCTGCTGCCCGAAGTTGGCGGCGGAGCGTGAAGCGGGTTGTCGGCGGGGTGTGCGGGCTAGCGGAAGCCGCGGCGCAGCTCGCGCTTGAAGGTCTCGAAGGAGCTCTCTTCCCACAGCGCGACGACCACCCGCTCGAGCTTGGTGCCGCCCTGCAGGTAGCGGTGGATCTCGGTCAGCATCACCCGCGCCGCGCGGTCGATGGGGAAGCCGAAGACGCCGGTCGAGATCGCCGGGATGGCGATCGACTTGAGGCCGCGGCGGTCGGCGAGCGCGAGAGCGGCGCGCACCGCCGAGGCGAGCTTGCGGTCCTCGTCGCCCTCGCCCATGCGCGGGCCGACGGCGTGGATCACCTGGCGGGCCTTGAGATGGCCGGCGCCGGTCATCACCGCCGTCCCCACCGGCGTGCTGCCGATGCGGTTGCACTCCTCCTGGATCGAGGTGCCGCCCTTGGCGCGGATCGCCCCCGCCACACCGGCGCCGAGCTGGAGCTGCTCGTTGGCGGCGTTGACGACGGCGTCGACCTCGAGGTCCGTGATGTCCCCCTGGACCAGCTCGAGGAGCGTGCGGTCCATGGTCACCGCCAGCCGGTTCGCGGTCGTTTTCTCCTCCGCCATGGCCTAAATGATAGCAGGCAGGCTCCCCAGCGGCCCTCTCGCCGTCCCGCCGGGGGGCGCGGAGCCCTGGTGTAGACTCGCGCGCCATGTGGCCGGAATTGAAGCAGGAGCTGGCGCAGGCCGTCGGCCGCGCCGTCGCCGAGCGTTTCGACGTCGCTCACGAGACGGTGCTCGAGGTGCCGCCGCGCCGCGAGCTGGGCGACCTCGCGAGCCCGGCGGCGATGCAGCTGGCGCGCATCCTGAAGCGCAAGCCGCGCGACATCGCCGAGGAGCTCCGCGCCGCGCTCGCCCTGCCGCCCGCGGTGCGGCCGCTGGTGCGCGAGGTGACCGTCGAGGGCGCCGGCTACTTGAACTTCCGTTTCGACCGCGCCGCCTTCGCGGCGCGCGTCCTGGCGCAGCCGCTCGTAGGGGAAGACGTCGCCTTCGCCAGCGCCGGCAAGGTGATCGTCGAGCACACCAACATCAACCCCAACAAGGCGGCCCACATCGGCCACCTGCGCAACGCGGTTCTGGGCGACGTCCTGGTGCGCGCGCTCCGCCGGCTGGGCGCCCCGGTCGAGGTGCAGAACTACATCGACGACACCGGCGTGCAGCTCGCCGACGTCGTCGTCGGCTTCGCCGATCGGCGGGGGATGACGGCGGCCGACGTGGCGGCGATCCCCGAGCCCTTCGACTTCTACTGCTGGGACCTCTACAGCGAGGTCGGCCGCTGGTACGAGGACGACAAGTCCCGCCAGACGCTCCGCCGCGAGACCCTCCACGAGATGGAGCTCGGCCGCGGCCCGCGCGCCGATCTCGCCCGCCTGGTGGCGCGGCGGGTGGTGGCGCGGCACCTGGCGACGATGCGCCGCCTCGACGTCGGCTACGACCTGCTCACCCGCGAGAGCGACATCCTCGCCCTCGACTTCTTCACCCACGCCTTCGAGAAGCTCAAGGAGAGCGGCGCCGTCCGCCTGGAGAAAGAGGGCAAGAACGCCGGTTGCTGGGTGATGCCGCTGGCCGAGAGCGAGGAGTTCGCCGGCATGGAGGACCCCGACAAGGTGATCGTCCGCTCCGACGGCACGGTGACCTACGTCGGCAAGGACATCGCCTATCAGCTCTGGAAGTTCGGCCTTCTCGGCAAGGACTTCGGCTACCGGCGGTGGCGCGAGGAGGGGGTCTGGGAGACGGCGCACGACGACGGCGGCGAGCCGCTTGCCGCCGCCGCGGACCGCCCCGCCTTCGGCGCCGGCTCGCGGGTGATCAACGTCATCGACGCCCGCCAGAGCTACCTGCAGAAGATCGTCCGCGCCGGTCTCGAGTCGCTCGGCCACCGCCACGAGGCGGCCCGCTCGGTCCACTTCGCCTACGAGATGGTCGCCCTCTCGACGGCGACGGCGCGCCTCCTCGGCTACCTCGAGGAGGGGGGCGAGGAGCGGACGCTCGAGATGTCGGGGCGCAAGGGGATCGGCGTCAAGGCCGACGACCTGCTCGACCGCCTGGAGGCGAAGAGCCGCGAGGAGCTGGCGGCACGCCGCCGCGCCGCCGCCGAGGGCGCCGCCGCCGTCAACCCGGACGATCCCGCCGCCGCCGAGCCCTCCTCCGATCCCGCCAGCGACAACCTGGCGCATCAGATCGCCGTCGCCGCCCTCCGCTTCTTCATGGTCAAGGCGACGACCAACCGGGTGATCGCCTTCGACTTCGACGAGGCGCTCTCCTTCGAGGGGGAGTCGGGGCCCTATCTGCAGTATTCGCTGGTGCGGGTGAAGAACATCCGCCGCAAGCTCCTCGCCGCCGGCCTGGCGGACGCGGTCGAGCCGGCGGCGGTGGCGCGGCTGGCGCCCGAGCTCTTCGAGGAGGATCTCTGGGACCTCGTCCTCGCCGTGGCGCAGACCGGCGAGGTGGTGGCGCGCGGCGCCGCCGGCCTCGAGCTCTCCCTCCTCGCCCGCCACGCCATCGAGCTCGCCCAGCGCTTCAACGCCGTCTACCACCGCCACCCCATCCTCCAGGAGCGCGACGAGCCGACCCGCGCCGCCCGGCTCGCCGCCGCGCAGGCCTTCACCCGCGGCCTCGAGGCGCTCGCCGATCTGCTGGGGATCCCCGTCCCCGAGCGCATGTAGCGGCCGCCGGCCGGATCGCTCGGCCAGGAAGCGAGCCGGCGGACCATTCGGGCGCTCCGCGGCCCGCCGGACCGATCGATAGCCCGCCGAAACGATCCGTAGCCCGCCGAATGGATTCGTAGCCTGCCAACCCGATCGGAAGCGGAAGAGATCGATTCTTCCGCTTCCGCCCGGCTCGGCGGGCTGCCGGAAGACCTGGGTAGGCCGCCGAACGGACCGGAAGGCGAAGAGATCGATTCTTCCGCTTGGAATCGAATCGGCGGCGGAAGAGGTCGATTCTTCGGCTACGGATCGAATCGGCCGGCCGCCGCGGCCGCGGTTCCGCCCCCTCTGCGTTAGGCTGCGGCCGATCCCACCAGGAGGGCACTATCTTGTCCGGACGACTGCCGTTCGCGGTTCCGCCGCATCCAGCGCGAAGTCTCTCTCCCCGCCTCGCGGCCCCGGCCGCGGCCGTCATCGCCGTCCTCGCCCTCGGCGCGGCTCCGGGTCTCGCTGCTCCCCAGGCGCCGGCTCCGGCACCGGCCCCGCCGCCGGCCGACATCGTCGTCCTCCGCGCCGCCCGCCTGCTCGACGTGCGCGACGGCCGCATCGTGCGCGATGCGGCGGTGGTGGTCGAGGGGAACCGCATCCGCGCCGCCGGCGCCGCCGCCGGGATCGCCGTCCCCGCCGGCGCCCGCGTCGTCGAGCTCGGCGACCGCACGCTCTTGCCGGGGCTCTTCGACATGCACGTCCACCTGTCGGTGGGCGGCCGCAACCGGCGGCCGTTCGAGGCCATCTTCGACGGCCCCATCGACGGCGCCCTGCGGGCGGCGGACAACGCCCGGACGACCCTCGCCGCCGGCTTCACCACCGTGCGCTCGGCGGGCGACAACGACTTCATCGACGTGGTGCTCGCCAAGGCGATCGAGCGCGGCATCGCCACCGGTCCGCGCATCACCCCCGCCGGCTACCAGATCAGCATGACCGGCGGCCACGGCGACGAGGACGGCTGGCCGCCGGGGTACTTCGAGATGGGCCCCGAGCAGGGGGTGGCGGACGGTCCCGAGAAGCTCCTCCGCGCCGTGCGCTACCAGATCAAGCACGGCGCGCGGGTGATCAAGATGACGGTGACCGCCGGCGTCCTCGGCTTCGAGGCGACCTACGACGCCCAGCAGTTCTCGGAGGAGGAGATGCGCACCGTCGTCGACGAGGCGCGGCGCGCGGGGCTCAAGGTGATGGCGCACGCCCACGGCCTCGCCGGCACCCTGGCGGCGCTCCGCGCCGGGGTCGCCTCGATCGAGCACGGCTCGCAGCTCGACGACGAGGCGGTCCGCCTGATGAAGGCGCGCGGCGTCTACCTGGTGCCGACCGCCTACATCAACACCGCGGGCGGCAAGGACATGACCGGGTACCCGGCGGAGATCCGGGCGAAGAGCGAGGCGGCGACGAGCGTCGCCGGCGGCAGCCTCGACCGCGCCATCCGCGCCGGCGTCAAGATCGCCTTCGGCACCGACGCCGGCCCCATCCCGCACGGCGAGAACGCCCGCGAGTTCGCCGTCCTGGTGCGGCACGGCATGACGCCGCTCGCCGCCATCCAGGCGGCGACGCTCGCCGCCGCCGACCTCCTCGGCGTCGACGACCGCGCCCTCCTCGTCCCCGGCCGCCTCGCCGACGTCATCGCCGTCCCCGGCGACCCGCTCGCCGACATCCGCGCGCTCGAGCACGTCGACTTCGTGATGAAGGACGGCGCCATCGTCCGCCAGCCGTGAGGCCGCCGGAGCCCTCTGCCTCCGGAGATAGGATCGCCGCATGGAGAGCCTGGTCGAGCTGACGGAGGGCCAGCGCCGCAGGCTGCGGGTCTGGAAGGGTCTCCTCGTCGCTATGCTGGCGGGCACCGCGGTCTGCGTCGTGCTCGAGATCGGGCTCTTCCTCTGGCCGGGGTCCAGCCGCGGCGCCAAGGTCGTCGTCGCCGGCCTGCTCCTCGAATGCTTCGGCTCGGCCGTCGTCCTCGGCGCCGGCGGTAAGTGCCCGGCCTGCGGTGCGCGCTTCGGCGCCGAGCACCGCGGGCTGCTGCCGGCGCGCTGCACGAGATGCGGCGTGCGGCTCGCCTGAGCGGCGGCGAAGTGGTCGGCGCCGCCAAGTCGGGGCAACCCGTAGCAAATCGAGCGAGGGTGAACTGCCTGATCGAGACGTGTCCCATCCTGCCGCACGACCTGGAGACCGCTCGTCACTACCGTCCGCTCAAGGCTCGGCAACGGAGCCTCGGCCGTCCGATTCCGGACAACGATCTCTGGATCGCCGCCTGCGCTCTCCAGAACGACCTGATCCTGGCGATTCGTGACCGGCACTTCGAGCACCTCGACCCTCTTCAGATCGAAGCCTGGTAACTCCTCGTCACTGAGCGCGTGGACTCAGGGCGCTCGCTGGGGAGAGGGAGAGCGCCCGAGCCTCAGCAGTTGATCGGCCTGCTACCGCAGATGCAGACCGTGGTGCAGTCGCTGCAGCACTCGAGACCGACGAAGACCTTGTGGCCCTGGCACTGTTGCGCGCAGGCGGTGCGCTCGGCGGCGGTGCAGAAGCCCGGCCCGCAGCTCGCCGCGGCGGCCGCGCCGGCCGGTCCGGCGGGTCGATCGAGGGAGGCGAGGAAGGCGGGGAGGGAGGGAGCGCTCGCGCCGGCGGACGGCGCAGCGGCCGGCGTCGAATCGACGGCGGTCGCCGCGGAGGCGAGGGCCGGGATGGCGGCGAGCGCGAGCAGGAAGACGAAGAGCACGAAGGTCGGATGCTTGGTCATGATCTCTCCTTTGCTGGCTGGTGCCATTGCCTGACGGAAAACCGGATGGACCGGCTGAGGGGTCGCCGGGCCGCTCTCCACTCCCCCTCGCCAGGATACGCCTCTCCCGCGGACGGCCGCAGGCGCGACAAAAGTTGACGCCGGCGCACGGCGCAGGCTTGCTTCGTCCTTTCTGGGGTAAGATCCGGCTCAAACCCTGAACACGCCGTCTTCGCTCGGCCGTCTCTGTTGCTCTGCTTTGGTTTGGTTCCTGCGATCTCGACGGTCCGTTTGCGACGAGGACAGGTGGCGAGGCTCGGGGTTTGGAGCGCGCGGCTCCACCGACGTCTTTCGTTCCTTTTCGTGGGAGATCCCCTATGTTCGACCATCGTCGCCCGAGCGTCTCTCCGGCCCGTCCGCGGGCCGGCCGGCTGACCGCATCACTGCTCGCCTGCCTCGGCCTCGTCGGATTCGCCGGCTTCGTGCCGCGGGCCGAGGCCGTGGCGCACCGTCCGTTGGAGGCGCCCCCCGAGGTCCAGATCGAGGCGCCGCCGGTGACCGGCTCGCTCGCCGGGCTCGAGCACGCGGCGCCCACCGACGACGGCCGCGTCCAGGTCCTGGTCGAGCTCCGCGACCCCTCGGCGGCGGAGATCTTCGCCGCTGCCATGCAAGGCTCGCGGCGCACCGACAAGCGGGCGCTGGCGGCCGCCGGCGCGGCGTCCAAGGCGCAGGTGCTGAGGCTGCAGGCGGCGCAGGAGAGCGTCGCGCGGGCGCTCGCCGCGCCGCCCTTCGGCGCCCGCGAGCTCTACCGCGTCAGCAAGGCGGTCAACGGCATCGCCGTCGCCGTCGACGCGCAGAGCCTGCGCGCCATCGCCAGGATCCCCGGCGTCAAGCGCGTGCTGCCGATCCTCCTCGAGCACACCACCAGCGCCACCTCCGTCCCCTTCATCGGCTCGCCGCAGGTGTGGGCGGACACCATCGGGCTGCCGGCGGGAGCCGACGGCAGCGGCGTCCGCATCGGCATCATCGACACCGGCCTCGACTACATGCACGGCGACTTCGGCGGCACCGGCCTGCTCGCCGACTACCAGGCGGAGTCGGCGGACACCGCCGGCTTCACCACCGTCGGCACCGCCGTCGGGGGCAGCTTCCCCACCGCCAAGGTGCTGGGCGGCACCGACTTCGCGGGCGACGCCTACAACGGCGCCAACACCCCGGTGCCGGACGCCAACCCGATGGACTGCAACGGCCACGGCAGCCACGTCTCGGGCACCGCCGCCGGCTTCGGTGTCACCTCGGCCGGCGCCACCTTCACCGGCCCCTACGACGCCAACCTCTCGACCTACAGCTCGCTGCGCATCGTGCCGGGGGCGGCGCCCAAGGCGTTCCTCTACGGCATCCGCGTCTTCGGCTGCACCGGCGGCACCGGCCTGACCGTCCAGGGGATCGACTGGGCGATGGACCCCAACGGCGACAACGACCTCTCCGACCACCTGGACGTCATCAACATGTCGCTGGGCTCCGACTTCGGCTCGGAGATCAACGCCAGCTCGGTCGCCTCTGACAACGCGGCGCTCGCCGGCGTCATCGTCGTCACCTCGACCGGCAACTCGAGCGACACCTTCTTCATCGCCAGCGCGCCGGGCTCCGGCACGCGGGTGATCGCCACCGCCGCCTCCCTCGACGCCGGCGAGACGGTGCCGTTCGTCCAGGTGAGCGCGCCGGCGGCGGTCGCCGGCGGCTACCTCGCCGCCACGGCGCAGTTCGGCCCGGCGCTCACCCCGAGCGGCAGCCCGCCCGGCTCGCACGCGGTGGTCATCGCGCTCGACCCCGCCGACGCCTCGGGCCCTTCGACCACCGACGGCTGCTCGGCGATCACCAACGCCGCCGCCATCGCCGGCAACATCGCCTTGATCGACCGCGGCACCTGCGGCTTCACCGTCAAGGTCAAGAACGCGCAGAACGCGGGCGCGGTCGGCGTCATCATCGCCGACAACGCGCCGGGGAGTCCGCCGGCGGGCCTCGGCGGCACCGACGCGACGATCACCATCCCCTCCGTCCGCATCACGCTCGCCGACGCCAACAAGCTGAAGGCCAACATCAGCGGCCTGACCGCCACCCTCCTCGGCCCCTCCGGCGGCGACACCGTGGCGACCTTCTCGTCGCGCGGACCGCGCCGCACCCTCGGCGTGCCGCTCCGCCTCAAACCCGACATCTCGGCGCCGGGGCTGAACATCACCTCGGTGCAGACCGGCCACACCTGCCTGGTGGCGGCGGGCTGCACCGGCGTCTCCGATCCCTCCGGCTTCCAGGCCGGCAACCAGCTCCTCATCATCTCCGGCACCTCGATGGCAAGCCCGCACATCACCGGCACCATGGCGCTGCTGCGCCAGCTCCACCCCGACTGGTCGGTGGAGGAGCTCAAGGCGCTGGTGATGAACTATGCGCTCCATGACCTGACCCTCTTCCCCAACGCGACGCCGCCGCGCTTCGGGCCCTCCCGCATCGGCGCCGGCCGCGTCGATCCGCCGTCGGCGGCGCTCGGCAGCGTCATCGCGATGAACGCCGATGACGCCGGCGTCGTCAGCGTCACCTTCGAGCCGCAGACGGTCGGCGACACCACGCAGACGAAGAAGATCCGCCTGGTCAACAAGGGGCTCACCCCGCAGACCTTCGACCTCGCCTTCGACAACGTCGTCGACTCGCCCGGCGTCGTCTTCTCGCTGCCCGGCGGCAACTCGGTGACGGTGCCGGCGGCCGACACCGTCGAGCTCAACGTGCAGATGACGGCGACGGCGAGCCAGATGGGCCACACCCGCGACGCCTCGCTCTTCGCCACCCAGGGCGTGCAGGCGAACTACGGCGACCAGCCGCGCAACTTCTTGACCGAGGAGCAGTCGTACCTCACCTTCAGCCAGGCCTCGACGCTGAAGCTCCGGCTGCCCATCTACATGGTGGAGAAGCCCTCCTCCGACATGAGCGCCCCGAGCGTCATCGCGACCGGCGGCAGCCCCACCGGCTCGACGACCATCGCGCTCTCCGGCACCGGCCTCTGCACCGGCACGCTGGCGGCGGGCCCCACCTGCACGGGCGTCGGCACGCTGCCGACGATCGAATCGCTGGTCACTCCTCTCGAGCTGCAGGTGGTGTCGCCGCTCGATCCGGTCCACGCCTTCGACTACTCCGACATCCACTACGGCGGCGTCGCCTACGTGCAGGCAGGAGGGAGCCCGAGCCTCACCGCCGACCTCGTCCTCTTCGGCGTCGCCAGCTGGGGCGACTGGTCGAGCCCGACCGACGTCGCCTACGACATCTGCATCGACAACAACAACGACGGCGTCTACGAGAAGATCATCTACAACAGCGACCCGTCGATCTTCGTCGCCAGCGCGCCGCACAACGACAACTCGGTGCGCATCGTCCTCGACACCGCGACCAACGGCAACTCCATCCTCGGGCTGGGGTCCTTCGTCAACCTCGTCTCGCCGGCCTCCTTCGACACCGCGACCGAGCTCAACAACGTGATGCTCCTCGGCGCCACGCCGTCGCAGCTCGGCATCGCCTCGCTGGCGACGACCACCATCCGCTACAAGATCGTCACCTGCCCGGGCACCAACCCGACCTGCGCCCGCACCACCACCGGCGACCACTGCTCGCCGGCGGCCGGCGTCTTCTTCGACCAGGCGACCGGGCCGTTCGTCTACAACTGGGCGGCGCAGGGGCTCAACTTCGGCGGCGACTTCCTCGACGAGGATCTGAACGGCAACACGCTGCCGGTGACCTGGAACACCGCCAACATGACCGCCAACGGCTCGCTCGGCGCCCTCCTCCTGCATCACCACAACGCGGTCGGCGAGCGGGCGCAGGTGGTGCTCCTCCAGGGCTCGCCCTCAGCCGACCTGGCGCTCACCAACGTCGCCGACAACGCCACACCGGCCGCCGGCGCCAACGTCGTCTTCACTCTGACCGTCACCAACAACGGACCCAACGCCGCCAGCGGCGTCGTGGTCAGCGATCCGCTGGCGACCGGCCTCGACTACGTCTCGGACGACGGCGCCGGCGCCTACAACTCGGGCACCGGCCTGTGGACGATCGGCGCCCTCGCCAACGGCGCCACGGCGACCCTCCACCTCACCGCCGCCGCCGACAGCACCGAGGAGCTCGACAACGTCGCCGAGATCACCGCCGCGACGCCGCTCGATCAGAACGCCGCCAACAACCGCGCCGTCGCGGTCCTCAGGGCGCCGCGCACCGCCGACCTCCACCTCACCTTCAGCGCCAACGTCACGACCGTCAATCCCGGCGGCTCGATCATCTACACCCTGACGGTGAAGAACAACGGCGGCGATCCGGCCTACAGCGTCGACGTCAACGAGGCCTTCCCGCTCTTCCCGACCCTCGCCGCCGGCTCGTTCACGGCATCGCAGGGCCTCTACACCCCGGCGACCGGCCTGTGGAACCTGGCCAGCCTGCCGGTAAGGGACACGGCGACCTTGAGCTTCACGGTGACGGCGCCGAACTTCGCCGGCAACCTGGTGAACAACGCGACGACGGTCTCCAACCGGGTGGCGTCGCAGGGCCGGGCGGTGGATCCGAACCCCACCGACAACTCGGCGACCGCCACCGTGCAGGTGCTCTCGCCGGCGACGCTCACCGCTGCCAAGTCGGTCTCCGGCAGCTTCGTCGAGGGCGGCGCCATCACCTACACGATCGTCCTCTCGAACAGCAGCGGCTTCGATCAGCAGAACAACCCGGGCCACGAGCTGACCGACGTCCTCCCCACCCAGCTCACCCTGGTCTCCGCCTCGGCGACCGCGGGCAGCGCCGTCGCCACCGTCGCCACCAACACCGTCACCTGGGACGGCGACGTGCCGGCCAACGGCTCGGTGACGATCACCATCCACGCCACGGTCAAGTCCGGCACCGCGGCGCAGACGGTCTCCAACCAGGCGAGCGTCAGCTACGACGCCAACGGCGACGGCACCAACGAGGCGTCCGCGATGTCGACCGCCCCGGGCGGCGGCGCCACCACCTTCAAGGTCCTCTCGCCGGCGTCGATCGGCACCCACACCAAGACCGTCTCCGGCACCTTCCAAGAGGGCGGCACGGTGACCTACACGGTGACCATCTCGAACCCCAGCGCCAGCGCGCAGCTCGACAATCCGGGCGACGAGTTCACCGACGTGCTGCCGACGGCCCTCACCCTGGTGGGCGCCACCGCCACCTCCGGCACGCCGACCGTCGACCTGCCGGGCCGCACGGTGCACTGGAACGGCTCCATCCCGGCCGGCGGCTCGGTCACCATCACCATCACCGCCATCGTCGACACCGGCACCGCCGGCCAGACCGTCTCCAACCAGGGCACCGTCTTCTTCGACGCCGACGGCAACGGCACCAACGAGTCGTCCATCCTCACCGACGACCCGGCGACCGCGGCCGCCAACGATCCGACCTCGTTCGCGGTGGACGTCCTGCCGCAGGTCCCCACCCTCTCCGAGGCCGGCCTGGCGCTCCTCGCCCTGCTCCTCGCGACCGGCGCCTTCCTCAGCCTGCGGCGCCGGCGGGCGTAGGAGATCGAGACAGCAGCCGGCGGTGAGCCGGCTGCGCAGCAAATGAAAAGGGCGGGGAGATTTTCCCCGCCCTTTTTCTATGGGCTCGCCCCGGCTCGATTGATTTGGCGTGCTTGTTATTTGACCTGCTCGGGCGCGTTGACTACATTCCGGGCAGATCCCCCATCCTCGACCCCAGGAATGGTCGACCAAGGAGCACTGCCATGCCGGCCTCGGCCTCTCGCCGCCGCCTCTCTCGCCTCGCCGCCGGATTCCTCGTTCTCGTTCTCGTCGGGGCACCCGCGGCGCGGGCGCAGGTGCTGTCCCCGAACCTCCTCTATACCGCCGTCCAACCCTGCCGCGTCTTCGATACCCGCTTCGCCACCAACAGCACCAACGGCCGCCTGATCCACAGCGTGACGCAGACCTTCAACATCGTGGGCGACACCGCCGACCCCTATTTCAGCGGGCAGGGAGGCCAGAGCGGCGGCTGCGCGCTGCCTGGATTCGACGGCTCGCAGGCACAGGTCCAGGCGGTCGTCCTCAACCTCGTCGCCGTCAACTCCGCCGGCGCCGGGGATCTGCTGGCGTGGCCCACGGATCAGCCGCAGCCGAACAGCTCGGTGCTCAACTACGCCCGCTCCCCGGCGCTCGGCGGGCTCAACCTCGCCAATGCCATCGTCCTGCCGGTGCGCCAGAGCTCACAGGGAGGGGATCTGAGCCTCAAGGCGCAGGTTTCCGACACCGACGTCCTCGCCGACGTCGTCGGCTTTTTCAGCAGCTCGAGCCCGGTGCGGGCTCCCGGGTTCTTCAACCTCTCGCTGGGCTACCAGGCGGGGAATCCCGGCGTCGCGACCGGCATGAGGAACGACGCGTTCGGCTATCAGGCCCTGAGCTTCGTCACCACCGGGAGCTTCAACATGGCGCTCGGAACCAGTGCGTTGCTCGGCGACACCACCGGCTCCTCGAACATCGCGATCGGAGACGGCGCATTGGCAAGCAATATGACGGGGTCCGATAACATCGCGATCGGGCCACACTCACTGAAAACTCTGACCACGGGGAGCTGGAACATCAAGATCGGCAGCTTCGTCAGCGGCGACCTCGACACGGAGAGCAGCAACATCGTCATCGGCAACGACGTGCAGCCCGGCGACAACAACACCATACGCATCGGCACCACCGGCACCGGCCCGGCGCAGCAGAGCACGGCCTTCATCGCCGGCATCAACGGCGTCACCAGCTCGGGAGGCACCGGAGTCTTCGTCAACTCCGCGGGGCAGCTCGGCACCGCCACCTCTTCGCTCCGCTTCAAGGAGGA
Organism: uncultured Acidobacteriota bacterium; assembly: GCA_963755825.1. Lineage (GTDB taxonomy): Bacteria > Acidobacteriota > Thermoanaerobaculia > Multivoradales > UBA5704 > DATBQN01. The sequence continues at coordinate 2,923,680 of CAVWLA010000003.1, forward strand.
CGTCACCGACATGGCCGAGGCGAGCGACGGCCTGATGCGCCTGCGGCCCGTCACCTTCCGCTACAGGCCGGCCTACGACGACGGCTCGCACCTCCTGCAGTACGGCCTCATCGCCGAGGAGGTCGCCGAGGTCTATCCGGATCTGGTGCAGTACGACGCCGGCGGTCAGCCTCTCGCCGTGCGCTACCACTTCGTCAACGCCATGCTGCTCAACGAGGCGCAGAAGCAGCACGCGCGGAGCACGGAGCAGGCGGCTCTCCTCGCGGCGCAGGCGGCGCAGATCGCCGAGCTGCAGGGGACCGTTCAGGCGGCGGAGCGGCGGCTCGATGCGCAAGCGGCCGAGATCGCGGCGCAGCGGGCCCGCATCGAGGCGCTGGCGGCGCGGCTCGGCGAGCCGAGGCCGGCAGCGCCGCCCCGCTGACGCGCGGCCCTACTCCTCCTCGTACCTGATCTCCATCCGCCGCACCTTCCAGGCGGCGAAGGCGAGGAGGGCGGCGGTCAGGAGGAGGAGGCCGGGGACGGCGATGTACGGATTGGGGGCGTCGGAGAGGACGGCGAGGGGACCCTTGGGGACCGGGACCGGGCAGAGCGGCTCGAGGTAGTGGACGATCGAGATGCGCTTGAGGATCGGCGGCAGGAGGAAGTTGAGCCACTCCCAGCCGAAGATGGCGATCGCCGGGATCGCCACGCTGCGGCCGAGGAGGCCGCAGGCGAGGAAGACCGCGCCGTAGCCGAGGCAGGCGAGGCAGGTGACCGCCACGTAGGCCGCGAGGTCGCCGAGGCCGTGACTGTGGAGGAGGAAGCGGTCCACGCCGCGGTAGGGGAGGTAGCAGAGCGCGAAGGAGGCGACCGTCGAGACGCCGAAGAGGAGGCTGGAGACGGTGAGGCCGGCGGCATACTTGACCGCCGCCAGCAGGTCGCGGCGCAGCGGCGCCAGGAAGTCGTAGTGCAGGCTGCGGTCGAGGATGGCGCGGCGGACGAGGTTGCCGAAGATCTCGACGCAGCCGAGGTAGATGACGAGACGCAGGATGAACGCCTGGTAGACGGCGGCGAAGCCGGCCGTGGCGTGCTCGATGCCCTGGGCCTCGATCGAGCGCGAGGCGAAGATGGCGCGCAGCAGAAAGAAGATCGGCGGCAGGAGCGCCAGCAGATAGAGGCCGAGGGCGCGGCCGCCGACGAGGCTCCGCCGCACCTCGAGGCCGTAGATCGCCGCCGCCTGGCGCCGCCGCCGGCCGGGCTCGGGGAGCGCGGTGTGGTCGGTGATCGGCGGGGCGATCGACGGAGGGGCAGCGGCGATTTCGTCCGTGGCGCTCATCGCGGACCTCCCTTGCCGGCGCCGCCGCCCGCGCCGCCCAAGTTGCCGCCGCCGATCAGATACTGGTAGACGGCCTCGACGTCGGCGTCGGCCGGCGCCACCGACTCGACGGCGATGCCGTTGTCGACGACGGCGCGGTTGAGCAGCAGATAGAAGCGGTCGGCGTCGGTGGTGCGCACGAGGAGCCCCTGGCGGTCGTCGTCGAGCTTCACCTCGACCACGTGGTCGTCGGCGAAGAGCCGCGCCGCGAGGAGCGCCGGCTGCGGGCAGCGGATGGCGATCTGTACCGGGTGGGAGTCCATCTCCTCGCGCACCCCTTCGATCGCCCCCTCGGCCACCACGTAGCCGCCGTTGACGAGGATCACCTGGTCCGAGAGGACGTCCACCTCGTGCAGGATGTGGCTCGAGACGAGGACGTGGAGGCCGCTCGCGGCGAGCTCGCGGAAGAGCTCGATGACCTCGGCGCGCGCCATCGGGTCGAGGCCGTTCAGCGGCTCGTCGAGGATGAGGACCTCCGGTTGGTGGGACATCGCCTGGGCGAGCTTGATGCGCTGGCGCATCCCCTTGCTGTAGCCGGCGACCTTGCGGTTGGCGGCCTCGGTGAGGCCGACGCGGCCGATCGCCGCCCAGGCGAGCCGCTCCGCCTCCTCGCGCACCCAGCCGCCGGCGCGCAGCCAATCGCGGACGAACTGGAAGCCGCTGGCGGCGCGCGGGAAGGCGTCGATCTGCGTCGCGTAGCCGACCCGGCGGAAGAGCTCCTCCGGGCGGTCGGGCGCAAGCCCCAAGACGCGGATGGTGCCGCGCGTCGGGCGCAGGAGACCGGTCATCAGGTTCATCAGCGTCGACTTGCCGGCGCCGTTCGGCCCCACCAGGCTGGTGATGCCGGGCGGGATCGAGAGGCTCACCCGGTTGACCCCGAGCACCTCGCCGTAGAACTTCGAGACGCCGTCGAAGACGATCCGCCGCGCCGCCGGCACCGCGGCGCCGGAGGCGCGCGCCGAGGGGCGCACGGCATGGCCGGCGGCCGATCCGGCGGCCGATCCAACCGCGGCTCCCGTCGCTCCCTCCGCCGCGGCGCTCATCGCACCACCTCGTAGGCGCGCAGGCGGCGCAGAGCGAGCAGGCAGAGAAGGGCGAAGAGGGCGAGGCCGACGACGGCCGCCGCCGGCGACGCGGCGTCCGCCGGCGCCTGGCGGAAGAGGGCGCCGCGGACGATGGCGCTCATCTGGCCGAGGCTGGCGAGATCGCCCCAGGCGATGCCGATGCCGTGGACCAGGGCGCGGCTGAAGCCGTGGAGGACGAAGAAGAGAGCGAGGAGGACGATGCGGGCGACCGCCTTCCACTTGACCCAGGCCGAGACGGCGAGGACGGCGAGGGTCACCACCGCGATCCACACCCACGAGGAGACGAAGATCGCCCCGGCGAGGTAGAGGTTGGTCGCCGTCCAGGCGCCGCCCTCGAGCGCCGCCTCGAGGAGAAAGAGGAGGAGGCCGGGCACCCAGGTCACCGCCGAGAGGAGGAAGACGAGCGCCCCCGATTTCCCCCACAGGTAGCCCGCCCGCGTCAGCGGCCGCGCGAGATAGAGCGCCAGGGCGTTATTGCGCATGTCGGCCGAGAGGAGGCCGGGGCCGATCCCCAGCGCCAGGAAGAAGGCGAGCCAGCACTGGCTCTTCGTCACCTGGCGGAAGAAGCTGGCGTCGATCGCGATGAGGCGGCCGATCGGCAGATCGATGGCGAGGAGCGCCGAGAGGTTGTGATGGAGATAGATGAGGATCGCCGCGCCGAGCGGGGCGAGGGCGCAGACGATCAGGTAGGCGATGAGCATGCGGCTGGCGAAGATGTCGCGCAGGTTGTAGCGCACCAGCACCCAGGGGCGCCGGGACCACGCCGTCAGCGCGCCCGTGTAGCGTCGGTAGGCGTGGTCATACACGGCCATGGGGCACCTCGCGCCTGCGGTCGTCCATCGCCTGCAGGAAGATGTCCTCGAGCGAGGTGCGCGCGAAGGCGAGGCGGCGGATCTGCACCGCGCCCGCCGCCGCCAGACGATAGAGGTCGGCGACCTCGACGCCCGGCGGCAGCACCAGCTTCAGGCGCTGGCGGCCGTTCCAGGCCACCTCGCAGCCCAGCCCCTCGGCCGCCGCGGCGAAGGTCGACTCGGCGCTCTCGAGATTTTCGGCGTCGCCGCCCGTCGCCGGCAGGCTCGCGCCGCGGATCTCGAGCTCGACCAGGCGGCGGTTCGCCGCCCGCTCGGCGGCGAGATCGGCGGCGACGGCGATGCGGCCGGCCTTGATCACCAGCACCTCGTCGCAGCACTGCTCGACGTCGCGGAGCAGATGGGAGGAGAGGACGACCGCCACCTCGCCGGCGTCGCGGATCTCGCGCACCAGCTCGAGCATGCGGGCGCGGGCGGGCGGGTCGAGCGCGTTGGTCGGCTCGTCGAGGACGAGGAGGCGGGGGCCGTGGACGAGCGCCTGGGCGAGCTTGGCGAGCTGCCGCATGCCCTGCGAGTAGGTGCCGATCGGCCGGTAGCGGGCCTCGCCCAGGCCGACGTAGAAGAGCGCCTCGTGGGCGCGCTCGAGCGCCGCCTCGGGCGGCAGGCCCGAGAGCTCCGCCATCAGCCGCACGAAGCGGACGCCGCTCATGCCGGCGACGAAGGAGTCGTTCTCCGGCATGTAGCCGAGGAGCTGGCGGATCTCGCGCCGCTCGGTGCGGATGTCGTGGCCGAAGATGCGGGCGGTGCCGGCGGAGGGGCGGTGGAAGCCGAGGAGGGTGTGGAGGAGGGTGGTCTTGCCGGCGCCGTTGGGGCCGAGGAGACCGATCGCCCGGCCGCGGAGCTCGGCGGTGAGCGCGTCGAGGATGGTCCGCCCGCCGAGCTGGACGCCGAGCCCGGCGAGCGCCAGCACCGGCGGACCGCCGGGGGGCACGGCGGCCACCGCGCCCCCCGGGGCCGTCGTCAGAGCCTCCCGCGTCGAAACACCTGGCACCTCTGTCGAAACACCTGGCACCTCGACGGCTCCGGCGCCGCCAGGGCGGACCGTTGGCGAATCACCTGGCACCTTCTACTGCGCCCCCTCGGCGGCGGGGTTTCCGCCGGGCGAGTGCACGGCGCCCAGCAGCCGGCCGAAGCTCGCGAGGAGCCCCAGATTGTGGCCGAGCGGCCCGGCGTCGCTCGCCCCGGCGAAGAGGATGCGATCCTCCGAAGCGTAGGCGTAGGTGAGCGACGGGCCGCGGAGGGCGAGCATCTGGGCAAGGGCCGGCACGTTGCCCGGCGCCCCGTGAGTAGGTGCGGCCGCCCCGGCCGCCCCCGCGAGGACCCCGGAGAGCGGCTCGAGGGCCGGCGCGAGGTCCTGATAGAGGAAGGCCGAGAGGTTGACCTGCCCGTCATGCGGCAGGAGCGCCTGCAGCTTGGCCGATGTGGCAAGCGTCGAGCCGGAAGCGCGGGTGGCGATCGACTGCACGACGAGGGCGCGGGAGGGTGCGGCGACGAGGTAGCCGTCGACGAACGTGTAGTCGACCTCGCGCCCGACGGCGCCCGGCGAGCGCAGGGTGTAGAAGGTGCGGCCGTCGGCGACCTCCTGGGTGAGGCTGAGGCCGGGCTTGCCCTGGGCACGGAGCGCCTGGTCGAGGCGCGCCGCGAGCTGGGCGAGGGAGCTCTCGACGGCCTCGGGATCGTTGACCTCGAGGATCAGCTTCCAGGACGGATCGGGGAGGAGCGGCCCGTCGACGGCGAGCGTCACCTCGCCGCCGAGCGCCGCCGCGAGGTTGCGCAGGTCGACGCCCTGCTCGCTCTCCAGGCGCTCCAGGCTGGCGCCGAGGTCGGGGAGGGCGGTGAGCAGGTCGTCGAGCAGGCTCGACGGGTTCTTGACCACGAAGGCGGCGGCGAGCGTCGCGTCGGGCGAGAGGAAGGCGAGTGCCCCCATCGGCGCCGGGGCGGCGAGCCAGGAGGCGATGCCGCGGCGGGGACGGTCGAAGGTGACGGCGGCGCGGGTCTCGGTCTTCCCCGGCACCTCGCGGCGGTCGATCACGATGCCGTCGAAGTCCAGGAGGCCGAGCGCCTCGGCGGTCGACGAGCCCGAGGCGGGCCGCCGCGCCAGGATCGCCTTGAGGTCGCCGGCGAAGAGCCAGCCGACGCCGTCCTGGTAGGCGGTGGCGACGCGCTGGTGGAAGGTGCTCTGCACGAAGGCGTTGCCGGCCGGCTGGGCGAGGACTGCCGCCTCGGCAGCGAGGAGCGCGGCGGTCGGCGCGGCGACCAGGTACTGCCCCTGCGGCCAGAGGAGGAGAGCCTTGCCCGCCGGAGCGGCAGCGGGCGAGTCGACGATGGTGAGCTGGGCGCCGCCGGCGGCGTCGATCTTCGCCACCTCCGCGGCGAGCACGGCGCGGAGAGCCGCCGGGTTGTTGACCTCGGCGAGCACCACCGGCCCGTCCGGCGTCACCGCCACACCCACCTCCTCGCCGAGATCGGCGCCGACGGCGGAGAGCGTCTGGATGAGCTCGTGGAAGCGGGCGTTCTTCTCCGGCGTGCCCATGGTCTGGTCCCACCAGGGCTTGAGCGCCGGGTTCTCGGCCAGGCGCTGATCGAGCAGGCTCTGGGTGTTGGCGAGGGCCGCCGTGACGTTGGGGAGGCCGATCCACACCAGGGTGCCGGCGGGGGCAAGGTCGAGGAGCGCCGTCGAGGTGCGCAGGCCGGGCGGCGGCGACTGGGCGTCGGCCTCGGCGGAGACGCCGGCGAGCTCGGAGAGCAGGTCGCGATAGCGCCCGGCGTCGCTGCTCCAGGCGATCTCGTCGGCGACCGGCACGGCGGCGACGCTCGCCCGCGTCGTCACCTGGCCGCCGGGATAGAGGACGCTCTCGCGGCGCGCCTGTGTGACGCGCACCTCGCCCTGGACGACCGAGACGCGGGAGCCCTTGATGCCGTGGTTGACGGCGAAGACGGTGCCGACGACCGACACCTGGCAGTCGGGCGTCTCGACGTAGAGGTGGCGCCCGGCGATCTGCTTGGCGGCCTGGACGATGATCCGCCCCTGCGCCAGGTCGACGGTGATGCCGCCGCGGCGCGAGGCGAAGGAGAGGGTCGAGCGGTCGCTCACCTCGAGCCGCGAGCCGTCGGAGAGACGGAGCACGGCATGGGCGCCGCGGCCGGTGCGCACCTCGTCGCCGGCGGCGAAGCGGGCGCCGACGGCGAGCGGCTCGACGGTCTGGCTGGCGATCCGATAGAGGCCGCCCGTCGAGGCCTCGACGCGCGCCTCGCCGCCGGCCGGCAGCTGCTGGTAGAGGGAGAAGAGACCGAAGCCGAGCGCCGCGACGAGGACGGCCGCGATCGCCACCCACAGGGAGCGGGGGAGCTGGCGGTGCGCCGGCTGGAGCGGCTCTGCGGCAGGAGCGGCGCCGGAGAGCCGGCTCTCCGCGGCGGCCTCCGCCGCCTTGAGCGCCCGCCGGCAGGCGAGGCAGCTCCGCGTGTGGTCGACGAGGAGGAGCGAGCGCGCCGGCGACAGCTCGCCGAGGAGATGGGCCGGGATGAGGCGCTGGAAATCGTCGCAGCCGCGCAGCGGCGTCTGGCCGGCCGGCGGCGCGGCAGAGGCCGCGGGGGAAGCCTGCGGGGCGAGCGCCGTGGAGCCGCCGGCGAGACGCTCCCAGACGCGGGCCGCGGCGGCGTCGACCGCCTCGGGGGCGAGCGGCGCGGCGACGACTTGGTCGATCGCGCGGTCGAGAGAGGAGAGGGCGGGTTCCTGGTTGCGGCTCATGAGAGGCCTCCTTCGAACGACGCCAGCTCCTTCTGGAGCCGGCGCCGGGCACGGTGCAGGATGACGGCGACGGCGGTCTGCGAGGTTCCCATCAGGCGGGAGATCTCGAGGTTGCCGACGCCCTCGAAATAGCGCAGGGCGAAGATCTCGGCGGTCTTGGGAGAGAGGCGGGCGAGCGCCTGGCGGAGGCGGGCGCCGAGCTGGCGGCTGACGCTCGCCCTCTCCGGCTGGGCGGCGGCCTCGTCGATCAGCTCTTCCGCGACCTCTTCCAGGGCGACGGCACGGGCGCGCTGGCGGCGGCGCAGGAGGTCGAGGGCGGCGTTGACGGCGGCGCGATGGAGGTAGCTCGAGGCGCTCTCCGAGAGATCGATCGCGTCCTCGCGCCGCAGCAGGCGGGCGAAGACGGTCTGCAGGACGTCCTCGGCGTCCATCGGGTCGCCGGTGATGCGATAGGCGGCGCGGAAGACCGCGCCGTGATGGGCGCGGAAGATCGCTTCGAGCGGATGATCTGGCGGCTGCTGCGGTCCGGGGACCGAGCGCTCGCCGGCGGACAAGGGTGTCACGGCGGCATCCTCCCTCCTGTCGACTGCACCCTTGACACGCCGCCGGCCGGCGATTGTTACGAGACGAGCAGGATCGGCCTGGCGAGAGAGGCCCCGCGATCCGTTCCGGCTAGGAGGCCGGCTCGGCCTCGGCGAGGAACTCGTCGACGACGCGGTTGAAGACCGCCGGGCGGTCCATCTGCAGCCAGTGGCCGGTGCCGGGGATCAGCCGGGCGGGGAGGTCGCTCACCAGGTTGTGGAGCGAGAAAGGGAGGCTGTTCATGTCGCTCACCACGGTGAGCTTGGGGCCGCCGTAGAGGGCGAGGGCGGCGAGCGGCGCGTAGTGGAACGAGCTCTCGATGGCACCGGCGATGGCCGCCTCGTCCGTCAGGTGGAGGTCCTCGAGGACCCAGCGCGAAGCGGAGGCGTCGCCGTTGATGAGGATCTGGCGGAAGTACCACTCGAGCTCGGCGATGGGGTCGGCGGCGATCGCCTTGAGGAACGTGCTCGCCTGCTTCTTGGGGAGGCGGGTCTGGTCGCCGTTGGGATCGACGAGGAGGAGGCCAGCGACGCGCTCGGGATGGCGGCCGGCGTACTCGATGGCGACCGCGGCGCCGAGGCTGTGGCCGGCGAGGACGAAGCGGCGGAGGCCGAGCTGGTCGGCGACCGCCGCGACGTCGCCGGCGAGGCCGGCGATCGAGTAGTCGCCGCTGTCGGCGGGATCGGAGTCGCCGTGCCCGCGGAGGTCGAGCGCCACCGCCCGGCGGGCGCGGCGGAGATGGTCGAGCTGCAGGGCCCACTGGCCGCCGTTGCCGCCGAGGCTGTGGACGAAGAGGACGGGGAGCGCCTCGCCGCCGCCGCCATCGCGCACGAAGAGGTTGCCGGCCGGGCCGGCGATCCAGACGGCGACGTCGGAGGGCGAAGCGTCGGCCGCCGTCGACTCGCCTGGCACCCCCGTCTCCCCCGCCGACGATTCACCTGGCACCTTGTTCGGCACCTTGTTCGGCGGCGGTGAGAAGTCGTCTTCGAGGGCGGCGAACGAAAAGCCCCGGCGGCGACTCCAGACGATGGCGCCCAACAGACCGAGCCCGATGACGCCGAGGAGTTGCCAGAGAACGAGCAGCCCGCCGGGTCGCCGCGCCGTCCGCGCCGCGCCGCGCCGCCGTCCATGCCGCGCCACCGCCATGCCTCAATCCTATCGCGAGGTGCCAGGTGATTCGACCGCAAGGCGCCCGGCAAAGGAGCCTGTGGCCGGACGGAATCGCCATTTTGGAGCCTCTGGCGGCATGAGCTGTGGTCCTGCAGGGCCGGGACCGGGCGCTTGGCGGCCCACGGAGCGCATTTCGCTGCCAACCCGAGCTCTCTGACTCTCTTCTCTGGTGAACCCTCTGGGAAAACGGCGTGCTGCGCCCGTTCGGCTCACTAAGAGGCCGAAAATAGGACCGTCGTTCAAATCTCCAGCGGAGCTAGCCGGGGACGAATGGCAGCGCTGGTGGAAAGCTCCCAACGGGAAAGACCGCCGCAAGGTCCCCGCGGCGCAATCGGTCGGCCGCCTCGCGAAAGGCCGCCACGAAGCGAGCGTAGACGGCGCGGAAGGCCTGGCGAGTGGCTCGGCTTGCGGCATGAACCAAGGGAGCTGGCGATTTGGCTGGCGCCATCGGACGGTGAAGAGGGTCTTGGGCGAGGATCGCTCTTGTTCCGAGGGGCTTGACGCCGGTGAGGGCCCGTTCGGCGGCGGCGGCACGCTCGATCTCGTCGAGCAGCTCGGCCACTCGTGCGCGATAGCACTCCCTCGGCAGAGGCTGCCAGCAGGGGAGAGGCGAGAGGACCAAAGTTTCCTCCACTGCATACTGGAGGGAGTCGATCTCTCTGCCGCGGCGCCTCGCCAGGAAGGCCTGGGTGCGCTCGATCCAGTGCCCGGTCAGCGGCTTGCCATCTCGCAGCGCTCGGGCGCAGTGGACTCCCGGCCAGTCCTCCGGACGAGCGACGAGATTCTCCTTGCACCCTTGAGCCAGCACGTATTTGAGCCGTGAGACTTGTGCTTCTTCCTCCTGCGTGACGACGATCATCGAATAACGGCTGTGAAAGACCGGCCCCGACCAGCCGGTCAAACGGTTGACCTCGCGCGCCAGGTTCGAGCCGAGATAGGCCATGAACCGAGCGACCTGCCGAGCGTCGTCTGCGATGAGAAGCAGATGGAGATGGTTCGAGAGGACGGCGATGGCGCAGACTCGAATGGGATAGAGCCTCTGAGCTCGGCCGCAGACCCCGAGCACTGCGTCATTGACCTCGGGGCTGGGGCGGAACAGAAAGCGCTCCTGCACGGTCCGGTAGGTGATCTCGATCAGGGTCCCCTCTTCAGGGACGAGACGTAGGTGTCGCATGAAGACGAGGACGGAGAATGGGGCCTTCTCCTGACGCCTGCTCTCGCTTGAGCCCTCTTCCGCCCAAGCCGGCGTCCAGTTCGGCGAATCACCTGGCACCTCTCGGCCGAGCATCTTCTGGCGAATCACCTGGCACTTCTCGAAGCCCTCTTCGGAGAAATCAATTCCCTGTCGGGGGCGACGCGAAGAGTGGCTTCGAACGAAACACCTGGCACCTCGGGACCGTATAGTGCGGTTCGTGGGGTGAGGCGACCTTGGCCCCGGTCAATCGGGGCGTTCTCTGGGAGGGATCTGGATGACTGGCAGCCGAGTTCGAGTCGTTGCGCTATTGATGGGGCTTGCCGGTGTCCCGGCCTTCGCCGCGAAGGCGCCGGCGGCCTTCGACGCCGATCTCCTCGCCGGCATGCAGGCGCGATCGATCGGCCCCGCCTCGATGAGCGGGCGGGTGAGCGCGATCGAGGGGGTGGAGGCGGATCCCCAGACGGTCTACGTCGGCGGCGCCTCGGGCGGGGTGTGGAAATCGCAGAACGGGGGAATCACCTGGCACCCTGTTTTTGACGATCAGCCGGTGCATTCGATCGGGGCGATCGCGGTCTTCCAGCGCAACCCGGATGTCGTCTGGGTGGGGACCGGCGAGGGCAATGTGCGCAACAGCGCCTCGGTCGGCGACGGCGTCTACCGCTCGCTCGACGCCGGCAAGACCTGGACCCACATCGGGCTCGCGGGCACCGAGCACATCTCCCGCATCCTCCTCCACCCGACCGACCCCGACGTCGCCTGGGTCGCCGCCCTCGGCCGCGAGTGGGGGGAGAACCCCGAGCGCGGCGTCTTCAAGACGACCGACGGCGGCAGGAGCTGGCGGAAGGTCCTCTACGTCGACGAGAAGACCGGCGCCGGCGACCTCGCCATCGACCCCGCGAACCCGCAGAAGCTCCTCGCCGGCATGTGGCAGTTCCGCCGCTGGCCCTGGACCTTCAAGTCCGGCGGTCCGGGCTCCGGCCTCTTCGCCAGCACCGACGGCGGCGCCACCTGGAAGCGCGAGAGCGAGGACGACGGCCTGCCCAAGGGCAGCCTCGGACGCATCAAGATCGCCTTCTCACGCTCGAGCCCGGCGATCGTCTATGCCGCGGTCGAGGCCGCGGAGAGCGCCATCCTGCGCTCGGACGACGGCGGCCGCAGCTGGAAGACGGTCAACCACAGCCCCAACGTCGACCCGCGCCCCTTCTACTTCGCCGAGCTCAAGGTCGACCCGCAGTGGCCGAACCGCGTCTACAACCTCGGCTTCAGCGTCAAGGTGTCGGACGATTCGGGGAAGAGCTTTCAGACCCTCCCCGCCGACGCCGCGATCCATGGCGACTACCACGTCATGTGGATCGATCCGCGCGACCCGCGCCACTTCTTCGTCGGCGACGACGGCGGCGTCGGCGTCTCGCACGACCGCGGCCAGAGCGAGGAGTTCGTCGCCAACCTGCCGCTGGCGCAGTACTACCACGTCGCCGTCGACATGGAGACCCCCTACAACGTCTACGGCGGCCTGCAGGACAACGGCGCCTGGCGCGGCCCCAGCACGAGCTGGGACGCCGGCGGCATCCACAACGCCGCGTGGAAGGCGGTGGGCGGCGGCGACGGCTTCCACACCGCGCCCGATCCCGCCGACGCGAGCCAGGGCTACTCGATGTCGCAGAGCGGCTACATCACGCGCTGGGATCTGAAGACGGGGGAGATCAAGGACATCCGCCCCGGCGCCCCCGACGGCGTCAAGCTGCGCTTCAACTGGAACTCCGGCTTCGCCCTCGATCCCTTCGATCCGGCGGCGATCTACTACGGCAGCCAGTTCCTCCACCGCTCGGCCGACCGCGGCCGCACCTGGACGATCATCAGCCCGGACCTGACGACCAACAACCCGGCCTGGCAGAAGCAGAGCCAGAGCGGCGGCCTCACCCTCGATGCCTCGGGCGCCGAGAACCACACGACGATCATCGCCATCGCGCCGTCGCCGGTGGCGCGCGGCGTCGTCTGGGTGGGGACCGACGACGGCCGCCTGCAGGTGACCCGCGACGGCGGCACCAGTTGGACGAGCGTCGAGGGCAACGTGCGCGGCGTCCCCGCCCACACCTGGGTGCCGGAGATCCGCGCCTCGCGCTTCGACGGCGCCACCGCCTTCGCCGTCTTCGACGACCACCGGCGCTCGAACTGGGCACCCTACGTCTACGAGACGAAGGACTACGGCAAGACCTGGCGGAGCCTCGCCACGGCGGACCTCCGCGGCTACGCCCTGGCGATCGAGCAGGACCCGGCGGACCCCGATCTCCTCTTTCTCGGCACCGAGTTCGGCCTCTGGGTGTCGACCGACGGCGGCGGCCGCTGGTTCCGCTGGAAGCACGGCCTGCCCACCGCCTCGGTGATGGGGATCGTCGTCCATCCGCGCGACCGCGACCTGGTCGTCGCCACCCACGGCCGCGCCCTCTACGTGCTCGACGACATCCGCCCGCTCGAGCACTTCGATGCCGTGGCGCTCGCCGAGCCGCTCCATCTCTTCCCGGTGGCCGACGCGGTGCAGCACTGGCAGGGGGTCGGCATCGGCGGCTACGGCCAGGGGGCGAGCGAGTTCCGCGGCGAGAGCCGCGCCTACGGCGCCCTCATCACCTTCTCGGTCGCCGGCGCCGATCTGCCGCTCGCCGACGAAGTGAAGGAGCGCGCGCGCAAGGACCGCGAGCGCGCCGCGGCGGCGGAGGCCGCCGAGCGGGCGGCCGCGGCGGCCGAGGGAGAGGGCGCCGGAAAGCCCGCGGCGGCGCCGGCGCTGTCCGGCAAGGCGCAGCCGGCGGCGGAGGCCGCGGCGGCCGCTGCGGCCAACCACGCGGAAGAAGAGGGCGGTCCGAAGGCCGAGATCGACATCGCCGACGCCACGGGACGGGTGATCCGCCGCTTCCACGCCGCGGTCAAGCTGGGTGTCAACCGCGTCGCCTGGCCGCTCGTGCGCGACGACTTCCGCGAGCCGCCCCCCGGCCCCGACCAGCCGCCGCAGGAGGACCCGGCCGGCCCCGAGGTGCCCCCCGGCGCGTACACGGTGATCGTCAAGTTCCGCGGCCATGAAGCGAAAGCGGCGGTCCGCGTGGTGGCCGACCCGCGGACGCGCTGGAGCGCCGCCGACTGGCAGACGCGCTGGGCCGCCATCGAGCGCGGCGGCGCCCTCCAGGACGCCGTCGTCGCCGCCATCGAGCGGCTGGCGCGCACCCGCGCCGCGATCGACACCGCCGTGGCGCGGGCGCGCCAGGCGATGGCGGACGAGCGGCTGGCGAAGGGCGAGCCGGCCCCCGACAAGCCGCCGTCGACGCCGCTCACCGAGGCCGCCGACAAGCTCCAGAAGCAGCTCGCCGCCCTCGACAAGCGGCTGTGGTCCGGCCCCGGCGCCAACGGCATCCAGCCGCCTGACGACGTCTTCACGCAGGTCAACTACGTGGAGAGCGCTCTCAGCTCGCAGTGGGATCCGCCGACGCCGACGCAGCAGGAATACCTGCGCCAGGCGGGCGCCGCGCTCGACCGCTTCCTCGCCGACCTGAACCAGGTCTTCACGACCGACGTGGCGGCCTTCCGCCGGCAGCTCGCCGCCGAGAAGATCGAGCTGCTGCCCGCGGAGGCGCCGATCGCGGTGAAGGCGCCGGCGAGCTAGGCCCGGCGCGGCCGAGCGGCCGCGGCCGCGCGTGGGCATCTCCTCGCGCTGGAGCGCCCCTGGACCGCCAGGGCGAAAACCGGCAGACTGCAGGCGCACCGCGGCGCGCGGGGGCGGCCTGCCTCCTGCGCCGGCTTCGGGAGGAGGTACACCTTGCCCACGCGGGTCGGATTGATGGGCCTCGGGCGGATCGGTCGCAACGTCTTCCGGCTGCTCTACAAGAGCGACGACATCCGCATCGAGGCGATCAGCGACATCGCCGACCACGCGGCGCTCGCCTACCTGCTGCGCTTCGACACCATCCTCGGCCGCTTCCCGGACGAGGTGAGCGTCCGCGACGGCAACCTCTACGCGGCGGGCCGGCAGGTCCGCATGCTCTCCGGCGCCCGCCCCGGCGACGTGCCGTGGGGCGATCTCGGGGTCGACACGGTGATCGAGGCGACGGCCCATCTGCGCAGCCGGGCTGAGCTCGAGCGCCACCTCGAGATGGGCGCCAAGCGCGTCATCCTCTGCGAGCCGCCGCTCGACCCGCCGGACATCACGGTGGTGATGGGGGTCAACGACGGCGACCTCCGCGCCGAGCACCGCATCGTCTCGAACGCCTCCTGCACCGCCCACTGCGCGGCGCCGGTGCTGCAGATCCTCGCCGGCGCCTTCGGCATCCGCCGCGCCTTCCTCACCACCGTCCACGCCTACACCAATCAGCAGCGCCTGGCCGACGTCCCCGCCGAGGACCCGCGGCGCGGGCGGGCGGCGGCGGAGAACATCATCCCGCAGGAGACCAATGCCGCCGAGGTCATCCTCGGCCTCCTCCCCGAGCTCCGCGGCAAGCTCACCGCCCTCGCCATGAACGTGCCGGTGCCCAACGGCTCGGTCGTCGACCTCGTCTGCTGGCACGAGCGGCCGGTCACCGTCGCCGCCGTCCACGAGGTGATGCGGACCGCCGCCGCCGGCGAGCGCTGGCGGGGCATCCTCGCCTTCGAGGACGAGCCGATCGTCTCCTCGGACGTCATCCACAGCCCCTACTCGAGCACCTTCGACGGCCTGGCGACGATGGTGCTCGCCGGCAACGTCTCGAAGACCCTCTCCTGGTTCGACAACGGCTGGGGCTACGCGCACCGCGTCGTCGACCTGGTGCACCGCTTCGCGGCCTTCGACCGCGAGGAGCGCGAACATGGAGAGCGGAGGGAGGCGGCTCGCGGCGCGCTCCGCCGGGAGGAGGCGCGATGAACCCCGGCGAGCACACCATCCGCGTCGGCATCAACGGCTTCGGCCGCATCGGGCGGAGCGTCTTCCGCATCCTCGCCGACCGCCCGGGCGTCGAGGTGGTGGTGATCAACGACCTCTTCGAGAACGCCCAGCTCGCCTACCTCCTGAAGTACGACACCATGATGCGCGTCTTCCCCAGGGAGGTGACGAGCGACGCCGACAGCCTCTACGTCGACGGCCGCGCCGTCGCGATGACCGCCGAGCGCGATCCGGCGGCGATCCCCTGGGGGCGCTTCGCGGTCGACGTCGTCGTCGAGTCGACCGGCGTCTTCACCCGCCGCGAGCAGCTCGCCAAGCACCTCGCGGGCGGCGCCGGCAAGGTCATCCTGACCGTCCCGGCGAGCGACGAGATCGACGCCACGATCGTCATGGGGGTGAACGACGCGACCTTGAAGCCGACCGACCGGCTGGTGTCGAACGCCTCCTGCACCACCAACTGCCTGGCGCCGCTCGCCATGATCCTCGACGACGCCTTCGGCCTCGAGGAGGGCTTCGTCACCACCGTCCACGCCTACACCAACGACCAGCGTCTGGCCGACGTGCCGCACAAGGATTTCCGCCGCAGCCGGGCGGCGGCGCAGAACATCATCCCGACGACGACCGGGGCGGCGCGGGCGGTGGGCAAGGTGCTGCCGCGCCTCGCCGGCAAGCTCGACGGCATGGCGATGCGGGTGCCGGTGCCGGACGGCTCGATCGTCGACCTCGTCTGCCGCCTGCGCGAGCGGCCGACCGTCGCCCAAGTCAACGCCGCGGTGCGCGCCGCGGCGGCCGGGCCGCTGGCGCGGATCGTCGAGTACAGCGAGGTGCCGCTGGTCTCCTCGGACATCATCGGCAACCCGCGCTCGTCGATCTTCGACGCCCTCTCGACCCAGGCGACCGACGACGGTTTCGTCAAGGTCGTCTCCTGGTACGACAACGAGTGGGGCTACTCGCAGCGGGTGGTCGACCTCATCCACCTGCTCGCCGAGCGCGGCGCCTGACGCGCGGCATGCCGAAGCGGGTCGGCATCCTCACCGGCGGCGGCGACGTGCCGGGTCTCAACTCGGCGATCAAGGCCTTCGCCTGGCGCATGGCGGACGCCGGCTACGAGGTCGTCGGCCTGCGCCGCGGCTGGGCGGCACTTCTCAACGTGCTGCCCTTCGCCGACGCCGACAACTCCTCCTGGCTGCTGCCGCTCACCCGCGCCACGACGCGCACCATCGACCGCAGCGGCGGCACCGTCCTCCACACCTCGCGGGTCAACCCGGCGATCACCAAGGCGAGCGCCATCCCCGAGCACCTGCGCTCCGCCGCCGGCCCGCCGGACGAGCGCGGCACGGTCGATCTCACCCAGGCGGCGCTCCGCACCATCGACTTCCTCCGCCTCGAGGCGCTGGTCGCCATCGGCGGCGACGGCACTCTCTCCTTCGCCCGCCGCCTCCACCAGGAGGGTGTGCCGGTCGTCGCCATCCCCAAGACGATGGACAACGACGTCTTCGGCACGGACTACTGCATCGGCTTCTCGACCGCGGTGTCACGCTCGGTCGACTTCGTCGCCGACCTGCGGACGGTCGCCGGCTCGCACGAGCGCTTCCTGGTGGTCGAGCTCTTCGGCCGCTTCTCGGGCGAGACCTGCCTGCTGACCTCCTACCTCGGCGGCGCCGACCGCGCCCTCTTGGCCGAGGTGCCCTTCGACACCGGCGTCGTCGTCTCGCTCCTCGCCGCCGACAAGCGCGCCAATCCCAGCAACTACGCCGTCCTCGCCGTCTCCGAGGGCGCCTATCCGCTCGGCGGCCGGCCGTTCGAGACCGGCGAGGCGGACGCCGTCGGCCAGCGCGAGCTGGGCGGCGTCGGGCGCTACATCCGTGAGGCGCTGCAGGAGGAGACCCACGAGCGGGTGATCTACCAGCGCCTCTCCTACCTGATGCGCTCGGGCGCCCCCGACTCGCTCGACCGCCTGGTGGCGAACAACTTCGCCAACCTGGCCGCCGACCTCCTGCTGGCGCGCAAGGCCGGGCGCCTGACCGCCATCGTCGCCGGCAAGTACGAGGCGCAGCCGATCGAGATCACCGGCCAGGGGATCAAGCGGGTCGACGTCGACCGCTTCTACGACCGCGCCAGCTACCGCCCGAACATCGTCGGCCTGATCGGATTGCCGATGTTCTTGCATTAGGATGAGAGCACCTTCCGAAGGAGATCGAGCGCCATGTCGAGCGTGCCACAGGGGTCGAGCGCGTCGCTGCAGCTGGGGGATCTGAAGGTCGCCGTCGTCGACGCCGCGAAGGCGCTCGCCGGCGCCTTCGTCGACGGACAGACGTTCGCCAACCTGCCGGCGACCAGCCTGGGGCCGGCTGCCGAGCTGCTGCCGAAGCCGCTGGGGCTGACCGGCAGCGACGCGCTGGCGGTCGGGCCGGCGAGCCTGACGCTCGGCGCCGCGGGCTCCTATCATCTCTCCGCCTTCACCGGGCAGTTCACCGATCCCGACGGCATCGCAGTGCCGGCCTCCGGCGCGGCGTTTCTCAAGACCGAGCTCGATTCCCAGGTCTCCGGGCAGGGCGGCGGCACGGCGTCGGGGGTCGCCTTCGGCCTCGACGCGGGGACCACCGCCCGCCTCCTCGACTACCGCAGATACCCGGCGACCGCCGCGGTGGCGCCGGCGGTGCTCGCCAACATCTCGCACCCGCGCTTCCCCAACCGCATCGCGGACCTGCAGGCGATGGCGGCGGGCGACGCGGTCGCCGTCGTGGTCGCCGGCAACCTCGCCTTCAAGGCGAGCTTCACCTACGCCAGCCTGCTCTCCTCGAGCATCGCCGCCCTCGATCGCCTGCTCCAGGTGAGCGGCGCCGCCGCCTTCAGCGTGGCGACCGGCGGCAGCGTCGAGGTCGACTTCGGCGCCAGCGACGCCTTCCGGCTGGTGTTCACCAAGGGCACGCAGCTCGATCTCGCCGTCAACCTCCAGAAGAGCTCGGGCAGCAATCTCGGCGTGACCGCCGGTCTCTCCGTGCAGGCGCAGTTCACCAACGTCCAGCAGCTCGCGCCGCTCATCCAGTCCTACCTCGAGGCGCGCCTGGGCACCCCGTACGCGACCTACCAGAGCCTGCTCGCCAAGCTCGTCGCGGCGACCGACGTCTCGCAGCTCGACGCCAACCAGCAGGCGCTCCTGCAGCAGATCGTCACCCGGCTCGGCCTCGGCAGCGCCGTCGCCCAGTTCGACGCCATCAAGGCCACGCTCGTCGGCCTGCCGGCGAAGGTGCAGGCGGAGCTCGTCAAAGTCCTCTCGCAGAGCGTCAAGCTCGCCTTCACCGTCGGCTACTCGCGGGTCTCGAGCGGCGAGACGCTCGCCTCGTTCGAGGCGGCGGCCGCCGCCCTGGCGCCGTTCCTGCCGGCGCTCCTCATCGGCGACGTCTCGGGGGTGGCGGCGCGCCTCGCCGCCGGCGACCCGCAGTTCGTCCTCCTCTCCTACCTCTCGAGCCGCGAGATCAAGAACGGCTTCTCCTTCGGCGTCAGCCTCGCCGTCGGCGGCTGGGCGGCGGGCGGCGTCTCGACCGTCAACACCACGCTGACGCGGGAGGAGAACATCCAGGGGCAGCTGCGGGTGAGCTTCGACGGCCGCCAGCGCTACACCTCGCAGTGGGGGAGCGCCGGCGAGAACTACGGCTTCGAGCTCGCCGCGACGATGGCGCAGTTCGCCGCGGTGCCCGCCGGCAACGACTTCGCCTACTCGCTCAACCTCGGCTGGATCTGGGATCAGACGCTGACGCCGCAGCTCGAGCAGACGATCCTCGATCTGGCGAGCGTCTGGCGGGTGGTCGACCCGGCGGCGAGCGCCGGCCTCACGGCGTCGCTCGCCGGCCTCGTCGGCCAGAGCGTCCACGCGGAGCTCGCCCTGGCGGTGGGCGACGACGGCGTCCGCCGGCTCGCCATCGTCCCCGATCCCCAGTATCAGGCTTCCTGGATGCAGGCAATGGCCGAGGCGCTGCCGCCGCTGCGCGCCGGCAGCTCGCTCGTCCGCGGCGACGTGCGGCAGCGGCGGGCGATCTATGCCGACGCCGCAGCCTCGGCCTTCGGCCAGCACGCTCCCGCGGCCCTCCTCGTCACCCCCGCCTACAACCTCGCCCAGCCACCGCTCTCGGCGGGCGATCTCGCCCTCCTCCGCGCCGTCGACTCGGGCCAGAACCCGCCGGGGAACCTGGTGGTCTACAGCCTCGACAACCTGTGGAGCCCGGAGAGCGCGACGGTGAGCGCCTGGCAGCTCTACCAGAGGGTGATCGGGGCCTTCCGCGCCCTCGGCGCCTACCTCGCCGGCACCAAGGGCACCTACTCCATCAACCAGGCGACCTTCTCGGAGGTCCAGGCGGTGGTCGGCCAGGACTACCCCGCCAGGCTCTTCGGCTCCGTCCTCGCCCAGGTCCTGGGAGGCACCGTGGGGCTGGTCACCGGAACCCTGACCGTCACGCCCACGGCCGGCGGCAATGCGGTGGTGATCGGTGGGAGCTAAGGTGCCAGGTGATTAGCCAGGATCCCTTCAAGGTGCCGTTCAAGGTGCCAGGTGATTAGTCGCGCCTGAAGGTAGCAGGTGATTCCCTGGACCGTTCCTCGGTCGCGGGTAGGGCAGGCGGGGGAAAATCTGCAGGGCAATGGCATCCAACTCAAGTGCTGACAACAACATAGGGCAGACTCAGTGGAAATCCAAGGTCCTCCGGCAGCTCTCCTAGAAAAGTACCTGGCACCTTTTTCGGCACCTCTTTCCCTGTTCCGGAAAAGAACCTGGCACCTGGCTCCCGGGCGCGGCACGGCTCTCGCAGAGGTAGGCGCGGCATGCACCGGCGTGGTCGTGTCGCCGTCCTGGGAGCGATCCTGGGCGTCGTCGCCCTCTATCTGATCTATCTCGCGGCGGCGAACCTCTATCTGCGGTCGGGGCGGCTGCAGCGGGCGCTGTCTCGCCGCCCGCAGGTCTCTCACCTCGACTACGCGGCGGCTTGGACGGTCCTCCCCGGCCGCGTCCACGTGCGCGGGTTTCGCCTCGGCGGCGAGACGCGCAACAACCAGTGGTCGCTCGCGATCGAGCGCGCCACCCTCGACATCGTCGTGCCGCGGCTGCTGCTGCGGCAATTCGTGGTGGACGGCGTCAGCGGCGACGGCGTCTCGTTCCGGGTGGCTCGCCGGGCGGATGCCGTCGTCCCCTGGTCGACCAACCCGCGCCTGCGGCCGCCGATCGACGGCTTCGCGAACCCGCCGCGGCCGGCTCCCGAGGTGCTCTACCCCGCAACACCGCCGGCACCGCCGAGGGAGAGCTGGCGGCTGCGGATCTCCGGCATCGACCTCTCCGGCCTGCACGAGATCTGGATCGAGACGATCCGCTGGACCGGCGACGGCCGGGTGACAGGCGATCTCGACCTCCTGATCCGCCATCGCCTGACCATCGGCGCCAGCCGGGTGGAGCTCGCCGGCGGCGACCTCTCCCAGGGCGGCACGGCGATCCTCCGCGGCCTCCACGGCGCGATCGAGGGGAGCTCGGAGCCGTTCGACCCGGCGACCGACGCCGGCCGGCCCGCCTTCCACCATCTCTTCGTCCGCGCCCGGCTCGGCGGGCAGGTCGCCAGCCTCGGCTTCCTGGCGCCGCTCCTCAAGCCGGCTGGCGGTCTCGACGTCGATGCCGCGGGCCCGCTCGATCTCGCCTTGCGCCTGGCCCACGGCCGCTTCGAGCCCGGCACCCGCGCCGTGGTGCGGGCGGACCGCGTGGCGGTCGGCGTGCTCGACTATCGGGCGACGGGCGCCGGCCGGGTGGACTACCGGGTGGTCGCCGCCGGTCCGCGTGGTCCGCGCGGCGAGCTGACGGCGGTCGTCGACCGCTTCGCCCTGGCGCGCACGACCCATCCCGGCACCTACGCGCGCGGCCGCGATCTTCGCCTCGCCGCCTGGTCGGCGCCGCCGGGGATCGACCATCCGTTCATGCCCATCGCCCTCGACGTGGCGGTCCCCAGCGCCGAGGTGCCGGACTTCTCGTACTACAACGCCTACCTGCCGAAGACCGCCGGGATCGCCCTCCGCGGCGGCCGCGGCTCGCTCAGCGCCTCGCTCCACGCCGAAGGGCCGCGGTGGACCGGGCACGCCGATCTCCGCCTTCAAGGGGAGGGCATCGCCGCCGACCTGCTGGGCACCCGCCTGCGCGGCCGGCTCGCGCTGCACAGCCCGGTGGCGCGGCTCGATCTCCTGCAGCCGCGCTTCGACCTCGCCGGGACGGAGCTCGACGTGACCGACGTGGCGCTCGCCGCCGACAGCGCCGTCCACGTGCCGCCGGGCTGGTGGGCGCGGGCGCGCCTGGCGAAAGGCCTGCTGACGCCGGGCAAGCCGGTCTTCCTGGTCGCCGCGGTGCAGGCGAAGATCCGCGACGCCGGGCCACTCTTCGCCATCCTGGCGCCCCGCCACCGCCTGCTCGCCTGGATCGACGAGCGCCTCAAGGCGCCGGCCGATGGGGTGCGCGCCGAGGCGGCCGGCCGGCTGGGGCCGCGCCTCGTCGAGATCGATCGCCTGGCGGTCGCGGGCGGCTCGCTCGGCGTCGAGGGCCGGCTGCGCTTCGCCGGCGGCGGCCGCCGCGGCGCCCTCCTCGCGAGCTATGGGCGCCTGGCGGTCGGCATCGAGCTCGCCGGAGAGGAGCGCCGCGTCAAGCTCCTCGGGGCGCGCCAATGGTTCGCGGCCCAGGGAGACGCGGCTGGGCGAGGCGCGACGGGGCGCGGAGACGAGAGATGATGGCGGCGAGAGGCGCGCTACCAGAGGGCCGGCCGCCCCCAATCGCCGTCCCCGGTCTAAACACCTGGCACCTTACGGAGGGCTCGGCCGTCCCCAATCTAAACACCTGGCACCTTTCGTACCTCGAGAGCGGCCCTCTGTGTCGGGGCGGCCGCCTCGCGAACCGAACCGGAGGATGAGACGATGAGATCCGCGAAGAATCCGCCGCGCCGCCTGGCGCTGGCGTCGTTTGCCGCCGCCGCCATCGGCGCCGCCGCCGTGACCCTGCTCGCCATCCCGCGCTCCGGCGCCGCCGCCGGCCCCGCGAACGGCCCCGTCGTCGTCGAACTCTTCACCTCGCAGGGCTGCTCGAGCTGCCCGCCGGCCGACCACCTGCTCACCAAGCTGGGCGACGACCCGCGCTTCGCCGGCCGCGTGCTGCCGCTCTCCTTCCACGTCGACTACTGGAACTACATCGGGTGGCAGGACCCCTTCTCGTCGCCGCGCTGGTCGGCGCGCCAGAACGACTACGCGCGCGCCTTCCGCTCCAGCCACATCTACACGCCGCAGCTGGTCGTCAACGGCCGCACCGAGTGCGTCGGCTCGGAGGAGGGGAAGGTCACCTCGCAGATCGAGGCGGCGCTGGGGAGCGCCCCCGCCGGCGAGGTCAAGCTGACCCTCGCGCCGCAGAGCGCCGGGCCGGTCAAGGTGGAGGTCGACGCCCGCATCGCCCGCGCCGGCGCCCGCCACGGCCTCGACGTCCTGGTCGCCCTCTACCAGACCGGGCTCGAGACGCCGGTCCGCGCCGGCGAGAACGCCCGCCGCACGCTGCGCAACGACTACGTCGTGCGCCGCCTGGAGAAGGCCTTCACGCTGCCGGCGGCGCCCGGCTCGCAGCACGCTGGCGAGGTGACGCTCCCCGTCGACCCGGCGTGGAACCGCGGCGCCCTGGGCGTCGTCGCCTTCCTGCAGGACCCGGTGACCCTGGAGATCCAGGGCGCCGCGTCGCAGCGCCTCACGGCGCGCTAGATCGGGCTGCTGTCCAGAAGGAATAGCTGCCGACGAGCGTGCGCTTGCGCCCGGCCGCCGTGTAGAGGCGGACGGTGTGCTCGCCCGGCTCGAGCAGGCGGGGGAGGTCGACGACATAGAAGCCGTCGGGGTTGAGGACGAGGCCGTCGCCGAGCTCTCGCGCTTTCCCCGCAGCGTCGACCAGCTCGGCGGCATGCCGCTTGGCCGAGTTGTCGCTGTCGCTGGGGCGGAGCTGGAGGACGATTCGCTGCGCGCTCGGCGGTACCGTCTGGCGCGGCGCCGCGGCGTCGCCGGAGCGCACGGCGGTGGTCTCGCCCTCCGCTTCGAGGGTCAGGATCGTCGCGTTGATGCCGATGGCCGCGGCGAGCTCGCCGCCGCTTTCGGCCGCTGCCGGCGCGCCGCCGGTGGCGCCCGCGGTGGCTCCGCTCGCCGGGCTCACCGCGGGGTGCGCCGCCGCCGCGGTCTCCGCTGCGCGCAGGCCGGCGCCGAGGCGCGCCGCCTCCTCGGCGCTGTGGACCCAGCCGCCGATCGCCACGACTCCCACCAGGCCCGCGGCGAGCGCCGAGCTCTGCCAGAAACGGCCGCGGCGCGGGCTGCCCGCCGGCGGCATCAGCAAGGCGACGCCCTCGCTCTCGGCGAGCGCCCGGCTGGCGCGCGCCATCTCGAGCTCGGCCGCGCAGTTGGCGCAGCCGGCGAGGTGGCGGTCGATCGTCTGCCGGCCGACGGTCGTCGGCTCATCCGCGGCGTAGGCGACGAGATCGGCGGTGGGGACGTGCTGGGTGAACACCTCCCACGCCAGCCGGGTCTCGGCGAGCGCCTGCCGGCAGCGCTCGCAGTCGCCGAGATGGGACTCCACCTGCTGGCGCTCCTCCGGGGTCAGGGTGCGGTTCAGCAGCCAGGGGAGGCGCTCGATCGCTTGGTCGCATTCCATCATTGTCCCTCGCACCCCTCTGTAGGCTGTCGAAACCCGGCGGCCGTTACGCCACCTCGCGAGGGCGCCGGCCGCCGGCGCCGCCGAGGGCGGGGACGAGCTCGCCGCGCGCCGCCACCGCCTTCTCCCGGCAGCGCAGCACGCGCACCCGGAGCGTCCCTTCGGCGACCTCCAGCCGCTCGCTCATCTCCTTGTAGCTCAGGCCGGCGTGGATCATCCGCCACAGCTCGCGGCATTCGGCCGGCGTCCGCTCGAGCACCTGGAGGAGGAGATCTTTGACCTCCGAGCGCGCCGCGATGCTGCCGTGGGTCGACGGCACGTTGGCCGTCGCCGGCGGATCGTCCGCCCCGTCGTCGGTGTCGAGCTCGGTCCACTGCACGCGGCCGGCGGCGCGGATCTGGTCGAGGCAGGTGTGGCTCACCACCCGCCAGAGATAGGTCTTGAAGCTCGACTCTCCGCGGAACTTCCCCTGCTTGAGGAGGCGGGTCACCTCGAGGCGGATGTCCTGCAGGACGTCCTCCCAGCGCTGCGCCAGACGGCGCTGGTAGGGATAGGCGGCGCGCGAGATCCAGCCGTCGACGGTGCGCACCGCGCGGCCATCCCCGCGCAGGAACCCGGCGACCACCTCGGCGTCTTCGCTCTGCATGCGTTTCCCCGCCGTCGATGGTGACGGAGCGCCGGGGGACAGTCAAGGCTCGCGGCGGCCGCAGGGCGGTCACAAATCGCGGAGCGACAAGCATTTGCCCGTCCCGGAGCCAGTCGCGGAGCGCGTCCCGGAGCGCCTCCGCAAGCCCCGCCCGCGCCTGGACCGCGTCTGGGTCGCGGCGACGGCGCATAGAATGAAGCGCCTGACCCGCCGAACTCTCGGCTGGAGGGAGCGCCGATCGACCTGCCACGCTGCCGCCTCTCCCTCGGGTGCGACGGGGTCGGTCTCGCCCTTCTCGCCGTCGCCGCGCTCGCCCTCGCCTGTGGCCTGCCGGCGGCGCCGCCGGCGCCTCTCGAGCGGACGATCGCGGCGGGCGAGGCGCGCGCCTTCTCCTTCGCTCTGCCGGCCGAGCGCTACCTCTCGATCGCCTACCGCGAGATCGGCCTGCAGATCGGCGCCCGCCTCGTCGATCCGCGCGGCCGCACCGTCGCCGAGTCCGGGAGGGGCGAGCGGCTCAAGCTCGAGCGCCTCGATCTGCTGACGCGGGAGGCCGGCCGCTACCGTCTGGAGCTCGTGGCGCACGGTGCCGCCGGAGCCCGCGGCGCCTTCCGCCTCGAATTCGACGAGCTGCGCGCCGCCGAGAGCGGCGACGGGCTGCGGATCGCCGCGCGGCAGGCGTTCTCCCGCGGGCTCCGCCGGTGGGACGGCGGCGATGCCGCCGGCGCGCTCGTCGATCTCGCGGCGGCGGGGAGCCTCTGGCGCCGGGCGGGCGATCGCCGTCGTGAGGTCGACGCCGACAACGAGATCGGCCAGCTCCTCCTCTACAAGCCGGACGTGCAGGGCGCCTACACGAGGCTCGACGGCGCGCTCGCGGCGGCGCGGGCGATCGGCTACGAGGGCGGCGAGGCCAAGGCTCTCGCCTACTTGGCCGTCGGGGATCTCTTCCTCGGACGTCCGCGGGCGACCGTCCCGCAGCGCAAGGCGGCGGTCCTCGACGAGAGCGGCCGAGCCCTGGAGATCTGGCGGCGGCTCGGCGATCGCGCCGAGGAGGGCGAGGTGGCCTCGAACCTCGGCTACCTCTACTCCTCGGACAATTTCCCGAAAGACCTCGGCCGGGCCGTCTCCTGGTACCAGCGCGGCCTCCGCCTGCATGGCGCCGCCGGCGACATCGAAGGCGTCGCCAACACCCTGAGCGGGCTCGCCATCGTGCACCAGGCGAAGGGCGACTACGAGGGCGCCGAGCCGCTGCTCCTGCAGGCCCGCGAGCTCAGCCGCCGGCTGCCCGATCGCCGCCTCGAGGCGCAGCTCGTCGCCAACCTGGCGGGCAACTACCAGAACCTGGGCGAGCCGCAGACGGCGCTCGCCATGTTCAACGACCCTCTGCTCACCGACGAGAAGGTCGCTTCCTTCACCGCCGTCAATCAGCGGAGCAACGTCGCCGCCCTCTACTCCGAGCTCGGGAAGCTCGACCAGGCGCTCGACGTCTACCGCCAGGTGCTGGCCATCCAGCCCGACGGCCGGGACCGCCTCCGCACGCTGATCAACATGGGCCAGGCGCTGCTCCTGCGCGGCAACGCCGGCGACGCCGAGGCGGCGCTCGCGCAGTTCGACCGTGCGCTCGAGGAGGCCCTCCGCCAGCGGTCGGCGGAGGACGAGGCGCTGGTGCGCGAGAGCATCGGCGGCTATTACCTGGGCATCCACCAGCCAGAGAGGGCGCTGGCCAGCCTGGAGCGGGCGCAGGTGCTGCGGCACGCGGCGCCGAACCGCGCCAACGAGGCGGATGTCCTCGTTCGTCTCGGCAGCGCCTACCGGCTGCTCGGGCAGACCCAGAATGCCGACCGCGCGCTCGCCGCAGCCCTGGCCCTGGCGCGCCGGAGTGGCCGCTCCACCACTCTGGTGACCTGCCTGCAGGTCCGCGCCGCCTTCGACCTGCAACAGGGCGACCCCGAGACCGCGCGCCGCGAGATCGAGGAGGCGATCGCCAAGGTCGAAACGGAGCGCGGCCAGGTGGCGAGCAACGACCTGCGGATCTCCTTCTTCGGTCAACGGCGCGGCCTCTACGACGTCCAGATCGGTGTCCTCGCCGAGCTCGCCGGCCGCCATCCCGCCGCCGGATACGGCGAGCGCGCGCTCGCCGCCAGCGAGCGGGGGCATGCGCGCGGCCTGCTCGACCTGATCGCCGAGGGGAGGGTCGGTCTGCGCCGCGGCGCCTCGCCGGCGCTCCGCGAGCGCCGCGCCGCGCTCGACGACGAGCGCGCCAAGGCGGGCGACCGCCTCCGCCGGGCGCAGGCCGCGCCGTCGCCGGACGGGGCGCTCCTCGGCCGGCTCGAGAGCGAGCTGCTCCGCATCCAGCGCAGCGAGCAGCAGCTCGATGCCGACGTCCGCGCCCGCGCCGCCGCCGTCGATCCGGCGCCGCTCGGCGCCGCCGAGATCGAGCGCCTGCTCGACGAGCGCACGGCGCTCCTCGAGTACTGGTTCGGCGACCGGCTCGCTTATCTCTTCGTGGTGACGCGCGGCGGCCTCGCCATCCACCGGCTGGCGCGCGGGCAGGCCGACATCGAGAGGATCGCGAAGAAGGTCGGCTACGTCCGCCAGGCGATCGAGAGGCCGAGCGGCATCGGCCTGGCGAGCTTCCGCAGCGACGCGGCCCAGCTCTACCGCGACCTGTTGCCCGCCGGCGCCGACGCCAAACCGAACCTGCTGATCGTCGCCGACGGTCCGCTCCACCGCCTGCCGTTCGAGGTCCTGCTCACCGCCGAGGTCGACCGCGGCGCGCCTCTCGCGCGCCTCCCCTATCTGCTGCGCGGCCACACTGTCGCCTACGTCCCCTCGGCGAGCGTCCTCGCCAGCCTGCGCCGGCGGGCGGCGAGCGCGAGCCCGCGCGGCGGCCAACCGCTCAGCCTTCTCGCCTACGCCTTTTCGGGCGCGCCGCTGCGTTCCGATCCCGTTGCCGCTCCCGCCGCCCTGCAGGCGGCGGCGATCCCGCGTCCGGCCGCCGCGGTCCTCGCGCCAGCGCGCGGCGCGGGATCCCTGATGCCGCTCGCCCGGGTGGATGGCGAGGTCGAGGCGATCGCCGCCCTCTACCCGGCGGCGGCGCGGGAGCTCTATCTCGACGCGCGGGCGAGCCGGAAGAACGTCGTCGACAACCCGCTGGTGGGGAAGGCGCGCCTCATCCATTTCGCCAGCCACGGGATCATCGACGCCGGTCACCCCGACCTCTCGAGCCTGGTGCTGGCGCCGAGCCCACCCGCCGACGACGGCATGCTCCGCCTGGCCGACATCTTCAACCTGCAGCTCGACGCCGACCTGGTGGTGCTCTCGGCCTGCGAGACGGGGCTCGGCCAGCAGGTGCGGGGCGAGGGGCTGGTCGGCTTCACCCGCGCTTTCTTCTACGCCGGAGCCCGGAGCCTGGCGGTCAGCCTCTGGCTGGTGCCGGACAACTCGACGCCCGAGCTGATGCGGGCGCTCTACCAGCGCCTGCAGGGCGGCGACAGCAAGGCCGAGGCGCTGCGGCAGGCCAAGCTCGCCATGATCGCCCGCGGGCGATACGCTCATCCTTTCTACTGGGCACCCTTCGTCCTCGTCGGCGATCCGGGATAGCCGCCGGCGTATGTAACGCGCCCGGCGTCGGCGCGCCTGTGGCAAGCGACCCAACCTTCGAACCAGCGAGCTGAAAAGGAGACCCGATGCCGAGACCGAACGACGGTGGCAGCACGCCGGAGATCGCTTACCCGAGCAGCCCGATCGACATCCACACGCCGCCGCCACCGCCACCGCCGCCGCCGCCGGCGCCCCCAAAGACGCTGGCGATCGCCGGCGCCCTCGTCGCCGCGCTCGCCGTCGTCGCCTTCCTCCTCGGGGCGGGCGCCGTCGCCGCCTCCCTCGAGATCGTCGCTCAGGTGCTGCTCGTCGCCTACCTCGCGGCGATGCCCTACACCAGCCCGATCAACAACCCGCCGCCGCCGCCGCCGCCGGTCGGCAGGCCGGAGAGCTGGGGAGTCGCCGCCGGGATCGCCCTCTGCGGGCTCGCCGTGCTGGCGCTCTACCTCGGCTCGGGCCCCGGCTTCCTCGCCGCCAGCGCCGCCGGGGTGGTGAGCACGCTCGGCGGCCTGGCCTCGCGCGGCCGCGGGGGAGCGGTGCCGAGCGAGGGCTAGGCCGGTAGCGCGGGCTCGATGGGGTCGGCCTCACCGGCGCAGGAGGTGCGTCACGGCGAGGGCGATCCACCAGATCCCCACCAGGCGGAAGATCCACAGCAGGGTGCGGATCCCCAGCAGGGTGAAGTTGTGGAGCGGGAAGGGGACGCGGAGCGCCCCTCCCGCGGCCGGCGGGGCGGCCGCCAGATAGCCCCAGGCGGCGGCGTTGACGGCGATGCCGACGACGAGCCGGAAGAGGTCGGTCGCCGCGGCGGTGTCGATGCCGGGCCCAAGACCAGGAAGACCGCGGCCGGCGGCGGCCGCGGCGAGGCTGGCGAGGAGGAGGAGGAGGGGGAGGAAGATGGCGAGGCGCAGCGGCCACGCCGCCCTCTCGACGAAGGCGAGGAAACGCGCCGCCGGCGCCCGGTGGGCGGGGCAGCAGCGGGCGGTCCACTCGGCGCCGCCGGCGCCGAGGGCCAGCGTCTCGACCGTCTCGGGCGTCCCCGCCGCCGGCGCCGGCGGCAGGGCGCGGTTGCACCACAGGCATTTCGCGGCGAGCGCGCGGCGCATGTAGGGCCGGGCGAGAGGGCGATGGGCGGCCATGATGGCGACGCCGGCGGCGAGGCTGGCGCCGATCGGCGCCGGGTGCGCCACGAAGAGGAAGAGCACCAGCGGGATGAAGAGGAAGAGCAGCACGCCGGTCGCTTGCAGGGCGAGCCGGCGCGGCTCGGCGCCTGCCGCGGGTTCCGTCATGCGAGGGAGGAGCCTATCCCACCGCCGCGGCGCTTTCGGTATGCTCGGTCCTTCGAGACGAGAGGCGACGCCATGGCCGATCCCGCGCTCCCCGCACCATCCGCAGCATCCGCACCATCCGCTCCGTCAGCCGCCGAGGATCTGAGCGACCTGCAGCAGGCCGTCGAGGCCGGCGACGGCATCTTCGTCGTCCGCGGCAGCGGCACCTGCCGCGGCTGGAACAACATCCGCTACAAGATCGGCCTCTCGGCGAAGAACACGCCGGCGCGGCAGCTGTCGATGAACGTGGCGACGATCCCGCCCGGCGGCGTCGCCCACGCCCACGTCCACGTCGGCTTCGAGGTGATGCTCTACATCCTCGCCGGGCGCGTGCGCCACGAGTACGGCGAGGGGCTCGGCCAGTCGGTCGAGAACGCCGCCGGCGACTTCATCTTCATCGCCCCCGGCGTGCCGCACGAGGTGTTCAACCTCTCCGACGAGGAGCCGGTGGTCGCCGTGGTGGCGCGCTCCGACGCCTCCGAGTGGGAGAACATCATCCCCTACGATCGCCAGCGCGGTCGCTGAGCCGGCATGCCCGGCGGCGGCGCGTCCGTCCCCATCTCTCCGCTCATCGTCGCCGGGATGCACCGCTCCGGCGTGGCGCTCGTCGCCTCCTGGCTCGCCGCCGCCGGGATCGACATGGGCGAGGGCGCGGGCGAGCTCTCGAACGCCGCCGCCATCGAGCTCGATGCGCGCGCGCTCCGCGCCGTCTCCCCGGCCGGCGAGGCCGGCATCCCGGAATGGGGCTGGACGACGAGCGAGCGCCTCGCCCCGGAGGCCTTCGGCGCCGGTGCCGCGGGGAGCTTCAAGAGCGATCGCGAGGGTCACTTCGGGAGCGCCAGGGCCTACGCCGCCCGGCGGGCGGCGGGCGGTCGCGCCTGGGGGCTCGCCGACCCGCGCGCCACCCTCCTCCTCGACGACTGGGAGGCGGCGCTCGCCGGCTCGCAGCCGCGCTACCTCCTGCTCTATCGCGCGCCGTGGGACGTCGCCGATTCGCTGCAGCGCCAGGGCATCGAGGTCTTCCTCGACCACCCGGATTACGCCTACCGCGCCTGGACCCTCTACAACCGCCTCCTCCTCGACTTCCGCCGCCGCCATCGCGAGGACACGCTCCTCGTCGACCTCGCGGCGCTGGCGGCGGAGCCGGCGCGGCTGGCGCCTCTCCTCGCCGCGCGCTTCGGCCTCGCGCTGCCGGCGCCGGCGGCCGATCGGCGGCTGGCGCCGGGACGCCCGGCGACTCTGCCGCCCGGCGATCCGCTGATCTCGCTCGTCGCCGCCTCGTCGCCCGACGCCGTCGAGCTGCTCGCCGCGCTCGACGCCGAGGCCGATCTGCCCGGCGCCGCCGGCCGCGCCCACCCGCCGCCGCCGCGACCGCTCGCCGCTCCCGGCGCCGCCGCCGTGGCGCTCTCCGTCGTCATCCCCTGCTACGACCTGGGCGAGCTGCTGCTCGAGGCGGTGGCGAGCGTGCTGCGCACCGTCCCCGCCGGCTGCGAGCTGCTGATCGTCGACGACGGCTCGCGCGAGGAGCGGACGCGCGCCGTCCTCGCCGACCTCGAGCGGGGAGGATTCACCGTCATCCGGCAGGAGAACGCCGGCCTCGCGGCGGCGCGCAACCGCGGCATCGCCGCCTCGCGCGGCGGCGCCGTGCTGTCGCTCGACGCCGACAACCGCCTGCTGCCGGGCTTCGCGGCGGCGGCGCTGGCGGCCCTCGACGAGCACCCGGAGATCGGCGTCGTCTACGGCGGCCGGCAGGAGATCGGCGCCCGCTCGCGGCGGATCGAGGTGCCGGAGTTCGACCTCGACGCTCTCCTCCGCGCCAACTTCATCGACGCCTGCGCCGTCGTCCGCCGCGAGGTGTGGCAGCAGTGCGGCGGCTACGACGGCGCGATGCCCGCCATGGGCTGGGAGGACTGGGACCTCTGGCTCGGCGCCGCCGAGCGCGGCTGGGGATTCCACCGGCTGCCGGGGATGACCTTCGAGTACCGCGTGCGGCCGCGCTCGATGGCGAGCCGCCTGCACGACGCCGAGGTGGGGGTGCCGCTGCGCCTGTACATGCTCGACAAGCACCGCGAGCTCTACCGCCGGCGCCTGCCGCAGCTCCTCACCGCCCAGCACCTGAACGCCCAGGCGGAGGCCGAGCTGGCGCGGATCACCGCCGAGCGCGACGCCTTCGCCGCCGAGCGCCTCGCCCTCCTCGCCCAGCGCGATCTGCTCACCGGCGAGATCGCAAGGCTCGGCGCCAAGCTCGCCGCCGCCCAGGCCGCCCGCGCCGGCCTCGCCGCCGAGCTCGAGCGCTGGCGCCGGCGAGTCGCCAGCATGGAGGGGACGAGCGCCTGGCGGCTGCGGCGCCTTCTCCTCCGGCTGCGCGGGAAAGGCGCTCCCTAGCCAGAGACGACGAAGCCCCCCTCGCCGCGAGGCGGAGGGGGGCCGCGGAGACCGGGCCGTTGTGGCGGCGGCTACTGGGTGGCGACGACGGTGAGACCGCCGATGCCGGCGACGTCAACGTCGTTGTTCTTGAACGTCTGGCAGGTGCCGCCGGTGGCGATGGCCGTGGCGTTGTCGGTGATGCTGGTGTTGCCGATGCGGACGGTGGTGCCGGCGGGGCAGTTGATGCCTCCGGCTCCCGACGCTGCATTGTGGGTCGCGACGCTGTTCTCGACCGTCAACACCGGGGCGCCGACGGCTGCGGCCCCGAAGCCGGCGAAGCTATTGCCCGCCGCGACGGAGTGGTTGACCGAGGTATTGGAGTTCCCCTGGGCCTTCAGGCCGAAGACGTTCGCCTGCATGCGCACGTTGTCGAGGCTCGCCTTGGCGGTCGAGGTGGGAGCGACGAAGATGCCGCCGCCGGTGGTCCCCGAGCCGTTGGCGCGCACGATGGTGTCGAGGACGTGGAGTTGGCTCCCCGCCACGGTCGGCTCGAAGTCGATGCCGATCGAGAAGTGGTCGATGGTGCAATTCTCGACCTGCACGTCGCCACCGGTGATCACCTTGATGCCGCTCAGGCCGGTGCCCAGCCCTTCGAGATCGAGGCCGCGGAGGACCACCAGGTCACCGGCGTTGGGCACGTTGACGATGATGCCGTTGGTGCCCGAGACCAGGACGCCCGCCTCGAACCGCTCGCTCGAGATGGTGATCGGCTTGGTGATGGTGACGGCGCCGAAGCCGCCCGGATCGAGGACGTTGATCTCGCCGCCGGGGGCGGTCTTCGAGATGGCGCCCGCGAAGGTCTTGCAGGGGGCCGTGCGGCTGCACGGGTTGGCGTCGTCGCCGACGCCGGAGACCCAGGTGCGGGTCGCCTGGGCCTGGGCGATCTGCACCCCCAGGAAGGCGAGGACGCAGAGAGAAAGGACAGATCGCGCGAAAGTTCTGTTCATGGGAAGCTCCTCCAAATTGTACGGTTGGTGGGACTTTCAAAGGCTAAGACAATCTCCTGCGCTCGTCAAACGGCCGGCCGCGCATCCCCTAGGCGTCGATGGGCGCCATTCCGTTACCCGCCCACGGGCGCCTTCCCGCGACCCGTCCCGGCGGCCTTGCCGCGCCGGGGGGCATTGACTAAGCTCGCCGCCGACCATGGCCCCGGTCCCCCGCGTCCAAACCGAACCGATCCTCTCCCTGCCGCCCTCTCTCTCAGGAGCGATGCGATGAAACGGACTCTCCTCGTCGTGGCCTTGGGCTCGGCACTCGCCGCCGCCTGCCTCGCCGCCGCCCCGCCGGCGAAGGCCAAGGACGCCGCCAAGTCGCCCTGGAACGGCGGCACCTTCGCCGGCCTCGAGCTGCGCGGCATCGGCCCGGCCTTCACCTCCGGGCGGGTGCAGGACCTCGCCGTCGACCCCCGCAACCGCCGCACCTGGTACGCCGCGGTCGCCTCGGGAGGGGTCTGGAAGACGGTCGACGCGGGGACCACCTGGAGCCCCACCTTCGACGCCACCGGCGGCTACTCGATGGGCTGCGTGACGATCGATCCCAACGACTCGCTCACCGTCTGGGCGGGGAGCGGCGAGAACAACAGCCAGCGCAGCGTCTCCTACGGCGACGGTGTCTACCGCTCGCGCGACGGCGGCGCCAGCTGGCAGAACGTCGGGCTCAAATCCTCCGAGCACATCGCCAAGATCGTCGTCGATCCGCGCGACTCGAAGACCGTCTACGTCGCCGCCCAGGGGCCGCTGTGGTCGGCGGGCGGCGAGCGCGGCCTCTACAAGACCGCCGACGGCGGCAAGAGCTGGAAGCGGGTGCTCTTCGTCAGCGACAACACCGGCGTCACCGACCTGGTGATGGACCACCGCAACCCCGACGTGCTCTACGCCGCCTCCTACCAGCGCCGCCGCCAGGTCTGGACGCTGATCGACGGCGGCCCGGAGAGCGCCATCTACAAGTCGATCGACGCTGGCGCCAGCTGGACGAAGCTGGCGGCCGGCCTCCCCACGGAGGAGATGGGGCGCATCGGCCTCGCCATCTCCGAGCAGTCGCCCGACGTCGTCTACGCCGACGTCGAGGCGGCCGGTGGCGCCTCCGGCTTCTACCGCTCGGCCGACGGCGGCTCGCACTGGGAGAAGCGGAGCGGCCAGTTCTCGAGCTCGCCGCAGTACTACGGCAAGATGTTCGCCGATCCGGCGGCCTTCGACCGCGTCTACCTGATGGACACCTGGATGCACGTCTCGGACGACGGCGGCAAGACCTTCAGCCGGCTGCCGGAGAGCGACAAGCATTCGGACAACCACGTCCTGTGGATCGACCGCGAGGAGCCCGCCCACTACCTCAACGGCTGCGACGGTGGCATCTACGAGAGCTGGGACCGGGGTGCTCACTGGCGCTTCGTCGCCAACCTGCCGACCACCCAGTTCTACCGCGTCGTCGTCGACAACGCGCTGCCGTTCTACAACCTCTTGGGCGGCACTCAGGACAACTTCAGCCTGAGCGGCCCGTCGCGCACGGCGAGCGCCTCGGGGATCACCAACGCCGACTGGTACGTCACCGTCGGCGGCGACGGCTTCCAGACTCAGGTCGACCCCGAGGACCCCAACACCATCTATGCCGAGTCGCAGTACGGCGTCCTCGTCCGCTTCGACAAGCGCACCGGCGAGCGCGTCCTGGTGCAGCCGCAGCCGGGCCGCGGCGAGCCGCCGCTGCGCTACAACTGGGACTCGCCGGTCGTCGTCAGCCCGCACCTGCACAGCCGCCTCTTCTTCGGCGCCAACCGCCTCTATCAGACCGACGACCGCGGCGACCACTGGCGCGCCATCTCGCCGGACCTGACCCGCCAGCTCGACCGCAACCGGCTGCCGGTGATGGGCCGCGTGTGGAGCATCGACGCGGTGGCGAAGAACACCTCGACCTCCTTCTACGGCAACATCGTGAGCATCTCCGAGTCGCCCAAGCAGGAGGGGCTGATCTACGTCGGCACCGACGACGGGCTGGTCCAGGTGACCGAGGACGGCGGCGCCCATTGGCGGAAGGTCGAGCGCTTCCCCGGCGTCCCCGAGCGCACCTACGTGTCGCGCGTCGAGGCGTCGCGGCTCGATCCCGACGTCGTCTTCGCCGCCTTCGACAACCACAAGTCGGGCGATTTCGCGCCCTACCTCCTGCGCAGCGGCGACCGCGGCCGCACCTGGACCTCGATCGCCGGCGACCTGCCGCACCGCGGGACGGTCTACGTCGTCACCCAGGACACCGAGCGGCGCGAGCTGCTCTTCGCCGGCACCGAGTTCGGCGCCTTCTTCACCGTCGACGGCGGCGGGCGCTGGATCCCCTTCCAGGGCGGCCTGCCGCCGATCGCCGTCCGCGACATCGCCATCCAGAAGCGCGAGGGGGACCTGGCGCTCGCCACCTTCGGCCGCGGCTTCTACATTCTCGACGACTACACGCCGCTCCGCCGCGTCGACGACGCCATGCTGGCGCGCGACGCGACGCTCTTCCCGGTGCGCCGGGCCCTCCTCTACAACCCCGCCCGGCCGCTCGGCGGCCACGGCGCCGCGTTCCAGGGGGCCGGCTTCTTCACCGCCCCCAATCCTCCCTTCGGCGCCATCTTCACCTACTACCTGAAGGAGGGGCTGAAGACCCGCAAGGCTCTGCGCAAGGAGCGCGAGAAGAAGCTCGTCGGCGAGAACGAGACGGTCGCCTATCCGAGCTGGGACGACCTGCGCGCCGAGGACCGCGAGGAGGCGCCGGCGATCGTGCTGACGGTGACCGACGAGGACGGGCAGGTGGTGCGGCGCCTCAGCGGGCCGGTCTCCGCCGGCTTCCATCGCGTCGCCTGGGACCTCCACTACCCGGCCGCGACGCCGGTCGAGCCGCCTTCGCCCGAGGCGGGAGACGGCGGCGACTCGATCGGCGGACCGATGGCGGCGCCCGGCACCTACCGCGTGGCGCTCGCCGAGCGCGTCGGCGGCAAGCTGGTGCCGCTCGGCGAGCCGCAGAGCTTCCCGGCCGAGCCGCTGTGGCGCGGCGGCCTGGCGGCACCGGAGCTCGCCAAGGTGCTCGACTTCGAGCGCCGGACGGCGCGGCTGCAGCGCGCCGTGATGGGGGCGGTCGAGGCGGCCGGCGAGGCGCGGGCCGAGCTCGACGCCATCGATCGCACGCTCCCCGAGGCGCCGAAGGCGGGCGCCGATCTGGGCGCCCAGGCGCGCGCGCTCCGCGAGCGGCTGGCCGACCTCGGCGTCGCCTTGACCGGCGACTCCACGGTCGCCTCGCACAGCGAGCCGACTCTGCAGTCGATCGAAGACCGCGTGCAGGCAGTCGTCCAGGGGCACTGGAACGCCAGCGGCGCGCCGACCCAGGTGCAGCTCGAGCAGTACGCCGGTGCGCGCGACGACTTCGCGCCGGTGCTCGAGAAGCTGCGCACGCTGATCGAGGTCGACCTGAAGCATCTCGAGGACCAGCTCGAGGCGGCCGGCGCGCCGTGGACGCCGGGCCGCGTGCCGGTCTGGCACCCCGAGTAGGCGGCGCGCGGAAGCGCCGCCTCGCGGCGGGTCGGTGGAGGCGGCGCCGGAGAGCGAGCGAAGGCTCCTGGCGCCGCGTTTCCGCGCCGCGGCCGGCGTCGCCGCCGGGGCGCCGAGCGGCAGTGAAAAGATGCTGTAAAGAAAGCGCGGCGCGGCGCGGCGAAAGCTTCGCGTGGCATGGTTGGTGCGAGGCACGGGGGCATGCTGCTCCCCGGCCGCCGCCGCCCCCAGCGCTCTCGATCGACCGTCCGCCGGGTGATCGCGCGGGCCATCGCGATCTTCGCGGTCGCCGCGATCGCCGTCGTCGGCGCCGCCGCGATGCTCCTCGCGGCAGGCCGCTGGCCGGCGGCGCGCCGCGCGCCGCGCAACGTCATCGTCGTCTGCATCGACACCCTCCGCGCCGACCACCTGAGCGCCTACGGCTACGGGCGCGGCACGACGCCACGCCTCGACGCGCTGGCGCGGCGCGGCATGCTCTTCGAGCACGCCCTCGCCGCGGCGCCATGGACGGTCCCCTCGGTCGGCAGCCTGCTCACCTCGCTCTATCCGGTGGAGCACGGTGCCGCGGTCGACGGCGAGGTGCGTCAGCTCGACGAGCAGACGCCCGCTCAGCTCCGCCCCGAGGTGGAGACCCTGGGCGACATCCTCCACGGAGCGGGGCTGCGCACTGCGCTCTTCTCCGGCAATCCCTATCTGTGGGGGCGCTTCCAGCGCGGCTTCGACACCGCCGTCGCCGAGCGGCAGACCGCCGCCGAGCTGACCGACCGCGCCATCGCCTGGCTCGGCGGCCGCTCGCGGGTGTCGCACCGGCCGTTCTTCCTCTACCTGCAGTACATGGACCTGCACCAGCCGATCGAGCCGCCGGCCCCCTACGCCGACCACTTCGCGGTCGAC
This sequence comes from uncultured Acidobacteriota bacterium, assembly GCA_963755825.1. Taxonomy (GTDB): domain Bacteria; phylum Acidobacteriota; class Thermoanaerobaculia; order Multivoradales; family UBA5704; genus DATBQN01. The sequence goes on from CAVWLA010000003.1 coordinate 2,960,669, forward strand.
CTCGGCGGCGAGCGCGGCAGCGCCCACAGCAATTGGAGCTTCGACCGCCAGAGCGATCTCGGCGATCTCGATTTCCGCCGCTTCCGCGCCCACAAGGTCGCCCTCTACGACGGCTCGCTGCTCTACGTCGACGCCCAGATCGGCCGCCTGCTCGACGCCGTCGAGGCGCTCGGCGGCCGCGGCGACACCCTCGTCGTCGTCACCGCCGATCACGGCGAGGAGTTCTGGGACCACGCCGAGGCCGAGCGGCAGATGGGCGGCGACCCGCGCGGGGTGTGGGGCGTCGGCCACGGCCACACCCTCTTCCAGGAGCTCCTCCACGTGCCGCTGATCGTCGCCGGTCCTGGCTGGCCGAGCGGCCGGCGGGTGCCCTGCGGCGTCAGCCTCCTCGACGTCGCGCCGACGGTGCTCGCCGGCCTCCGCCTGCCGCCGCGCCCGGCCATGCGCGGCGCGAGCCTCGGCCGCTTCCTGGGCGCTCCGGCGGCGGACGGCGCCTGCGCCGAGGCGACGCTGCCGCTCGCCGCCGAGTCGCCCGCCTACGGGCCGACGGCGCGGGCTCTGGTGTGGAGCGGCTGGAAGCTGATCGAGCGCGAGGGCGCCGGCCCCGCGCTCTACGACCTGGCGAGCGACCCGGACGAGCGCCACGACCTCGCCGGCTGCCGGCCGCGCACGCTCGCCGCCCTCTCCGGCCTCCTCGCCCACGAGCTGGCGCCGCGCCGACAGGCGCGCGCCGAGATCCAGCCGCCGGACGAGGAGACGACCCGCCAGCTCCGCTCGCTCGGCTACCTCGGCGGCGGCTGACCGCCGCGCGGCGGGCTATGATCGGCGCCAGCGCTCGGCGCTCTCCGTCAGAGAGCCGCCCAAGGAGGACGCCATGATCTCGACGCGACGCCTCGCCCCCACCGTCACCGCACCGCTCGCCGCCGTCATCATGGGCCTCATGAGCCTCGCCCTGCCGGCGCTCGCCGCGGCGCAGGCGGGGGGCGAGCAGGCTCCGCCGCCATCACGGCCGGGGCCGGGGGCGCCGTCGATCACCGTCCAGGGCACCGCCGAGGTGCGCTCGGACCCCGATGTGGCGAGCGTCCGGCTCGGCATCGTCGCGCAGGGGACCAACGCCCAGGCGGCGCAGGAGCGGGCGAACCAGGCGGCGAACGCCATCCTCGCCGCGGTGCGCGGCCTCGGCGTGCCGGCGGCCGACGTGCAGACCACCGACCTCTCGCTGACGCCGCTCTTCCCCAACGACCCGCGCGGCACCAACGAGGCGCCGCGCATCGTCGGCTACCAGGCGACCGACACCGTGGCGGTGCGCCTCGAGCGCCTCGAGCTGGTAGGGAAGGTCATCGACGCCGGGCTCACCGCCGGCGCCAACCGCGTCGACGGCGTCGACTTCGGCCTTCGCGACGAGGGTCCGGCGGAGGCGCGGGCGCTCGCCCAGGCGGTCGCCCAGGCGCGGCAGAAGGCGCAGGCGATCGCCGGCGCGCTCGGCGTCCGCTTGGGCGAGGCGCTGGCGGCGGAGGAGGGCGGCGGCGGCGGCGAGCCGGTGCCGCGCTTCGCGCCGCGCATGGCCGTCATGGCGTCGGCCAAGTCGACGCCGATCTCCGCCGGCCAGATCGCCACCACCGCGACCGTCACCGTGCGCTACCGCATCGCGCCGTAGCCGGCGGCGCCGGTATCGGAACGCTCTCGACCGCACCCCACCGTCCTCGCGAGCCCGCGTTGACCCCTCTCCTCGCGATCACCGGCATGCACCGGTCGGGGACCTCCCTCCTCGCCTCGTTCCTGGCGCGCGCCGGGGTCGAGCTCGGCGGCGACTTCTTCCCCGCCGATCCGCGCAACCCGCGCGGCTACTTCGAGGACCGCGACCTCCTCTACCTGCAGACCGAGATGCTGCACGCCGCCGTCGGCGGCGGGGTTGGCGGCGTTGGCGGCTGGCCGGACTGGGGGTGGATGCCGGGCGAGCGGCTCGATCGCTCGCGGCTCGCTGCCTTTCGCCCGCGGGCGGCCGAGCGCGCGGCGGCGCTCGCGGCGACGGCCGGCGGCGGAAGAGTCGGCGGCTGGAAGGATCCGCGCACGGCGCTGCTGCTCGACTTCTGGGACGATCTCCTCCCCGAGCTCCGCTACGTCTTCGTCTACCGCTCGCCGTGGGAGGTGATGGGCTCCGTCGCCCGCCTGCCCGTCGCCGCCTTCGCCGGCCGGCCGGACGTCGGCATCGCCGCCTGGAGCTTCTACAACCGCCACCTGCTGGCCTTCCACCGCACCCATGCCGAGCGCTGCCTGCTGCTCCCCATTTCGGCGCTGCTGGCCGATCCGGAGGCGGTGCTGGCGGCGGTGCGCGCCAAGCTCGGCGTGGCGCTCCCCGGGCTCGGCGCCGGCGCCGAGGCGCTCGCCGCAGTCCTCGACGGCGAGCTGCTCACCCCGCTCGCCGGCCCGCCGGCCCTCCCCGCCGTGCTGGAGCGCCTCTTCCCCGCCGCGGCGAGCCTCTGGCGCGAACTCGACGAGGCGGCCGACCTCCGCGCCGGCATCGCGCGGCCGGAAGCCCTGCCGCCGCCGGAGCTCGCGACCGAGCCGCCGCCGCCGACGACGCTCACCGTCGCCTTCCTCTGCGGTGACGACGGCGCGCTGCTGCCGGCGGCCGTCGCCGGCGTCGAGTCGGCAGTCGCCGCGGCGCCGCGCCTCGCTGCCGAGGTGGTGGCCGTCGACGGCGGCGGCGCCGATCCCTACAGCCGCGAGCTCATCGCCCGCCTGCCGGCCGCCGGCGTGCGCGTCGTCCGACCGGCGGCGAGCGGTGCCGCGGCGGCGCGCAACGCCGGCCTCGCCGCCGCCCGCGGCGCCTACGTCCTCGCCGTGCAGCCCGGCCTCCTCAGGCCGGCGGGGTTGGTCGTGGCGATCGGTCTCCTCGAGCAGGATCCGCGGCTCGGCGCCGTCGGCGGCGCGCCGCCGACGGCGGGTGACGGCCGGCCGCCGGGGCGGATCATCCACCTGAACGCCGCCGACCCCTGGGAAGGTGCGCTGCTCCTCCGTCGCGAGACCTGGCGGCGATCCGGCGGCTTCGACGAGTCGATGGCCGCCGGCTATGAGAGTTGGGACCTGCTGCTCTCGGCGGCCGAGCGCGGCTGGTCGTGCCGTCTCCTGCCGGCGGCGCTCTGCGAGCCGCTGCCGCACGAGCCGTCGGCCCTGGGCGAGCCCGCGGTCTCGCCGGCCGGCGCGCCAGGCGCTGCCGAAACCCCACTCCAGCTGCTCCCCTTGGAGCACCTCGCCGCCAAGCACCCGGTCCTCGTCGACAGCCGGCTGCCGCGGCTGTTCAACGAGGCGGAGGCGCGCTGGCTCGCCGAGGTCGAGCGCGTGCTGCAGCTCACGGCGCAGGCGAGCGCCGGCCGCGCGGAGCTGGCGGCGGTCCGCGGCGAGGCGGAGGAGCGGTCCGCCGCTGTTGTCGTTCTCGCCGGCGAGCTCGAGGCGGCGCGCCGGGAGCTCGAGCGCTGGCGCAGCCGCGTCGAGTTCATGGAGGGCACCAGCGCCTGGCGCTGGCGCAGCGCATTCCTCCGCCTGCGGCGGCGGCTGACCGGCGGGCGCGCCGGCTAGACGCGTCCGGACGACGGCACCGCTCGCTCAGCCGAGCGGCGGGAAGAGCTGGCGGGCGCGGCGGCGGGCGTCGTCGAGGCGGGCGGCGATCGCGGCTTCGCTCTCGAGGAAATGCAGGCTCTGGCCGCGGGCGCGGTTGGCGGCGGAGAGGTTCGGCGCGCACTCGGCGCCGCGCCGCGCGAGCGCCGCGGTGCCGCCGAGGAACTTGTAGTGCAGGAGCGCGAAGTGGACGTCGTCGCCGTAGAGCCAGCCGCGGCCGCGGGGGCTCGCCTCGTGCGCTCCGGCGCCGAAGGCGATCTCGTCCACCAGGTCGGGGCGGAACATCGCCACCTTGCTGAGGAAGACCGGGTCGTGGGCGCCGCGCTGGAAGGCGGGGAGGTCATAGATCTGGCCCTGATGGGTCGGCAGCTCGTCGCTCACCATGTTGAAGCCGGTGAGCCGGATGGCGCTCACCCCGCGCGCGGCGCACCAGGCGAGCCGGCGGTCGAGCGCGGCGACGTGGGCGAGCTCGTCGACGTCGCAGACGACGACCCAGTCGGCGCGCCCGCGGCTCGCCTTCCAGATCTCGTTCTTCTGGTCGCGCAGGATGCCGTCGTCGAAGGTCCCGGCGTTGGCGTCGTCGACGACGGCGACGCCGTGTTCGGCCAGCCACTCGCGGCTGCCGTCGGTCGAGAAGTTGTCGCAGACGGTGATCCGCCGCGCCAAGCGGCGGTAGTGAGCGAGGAAGTAGGGGAGGAGCCGCCGCTGGTTGTAGCAGAAGGCCCAGACGTCGATGGCGCTCGCAGCGGACGCCGGGACCGAAGCAGGCGCCGCGGGCTCGCGCTCGGCGGCGAACCAGGGGCAGCGCAGGCCGGCCGCCTGCGGGCTGGCGACGATCGGTGGTCGGGGATCGCGGTCCACCGGCGCATGCTCTCAGGCTCCGGCGGGGGAGGCAACCGGCCGCCGTGCGCGAGCTCTCCGTAGTACCCTTCCCGCCGTGCTCGTCCTCGCCCACCGCGGCCTCCACCGCCCGCCCGCCTGCGGGTCGCATGCCGCGGCGGCCGCGCTGCTACCCTTCGAGAACACCCTCGAGGCGTTCGAGCGCGCCATCGCGCTGGGCGTCGACGGCATCGAGACCGACGTGCGGCTGTCGCGCGACGGCCGGCCGGTGCTCTTCCACGATCGCCTGACGGCGGACGGCCGCGAGGTGGCCGAGCTCACCGCCGGCGAGCTCGCGGCAGCGGCGGGATATCCCGTCCCCACCCTCGAGGAGGCCTTCGCGCTCTCCTCGTCGATCCTCTGGAACGTCGAGATCAAGACGCCGGCGGCGCTGCCGGCGGTCTTCTCGCTCGTCGAGCGGTCGGCGCGCTCGCACCGCGTCCTGGTGACCTCGTTCTGGCACTCGCTGGTATCGCCCTTCACTCGCATCTCGGGCTCGGGGATCGAGTGCGGCTTGGTCGTCGCCTGCCGGCCGGCGACCTTCGAGGGCTTCGCCGGGCTCTTTCCGCACGACGGCGGCATCTGGACGGCGGTGTGGAGCTACGAGGTGCTCGACCCCGGTCTCCTCGACCAGGCGGTGTCGCTCGGCATGCGCAACTACGTCTACGGCGTCGAGAGCGAGGACGAGCACCGCCGCGCCGCCGAGCTGCAGCTGACCGGCATCATCACCGACCGGCCGGAGCTGGCGGCGAAGCGTTAGCTTCCGGCGCTACGCCTGGTGCTTCGCCTCTTCTTCGCGGGCGGCGCGCGTCCAGTTGGCGATCTCCGCCTCGCTCATGCGGCCGAGCGGGCAGCGGCGGGCGTCCGCGTAGCCCCACTCCTCGACGTCGACGAGGTACTGCGCGCGCGACAGGATGGTGCCGCGGCAGAGCTTGCCGGCGGCATCGGCTGTCTCAGCCGACGGAGCGAGGCTCGCCAGCAGGCGCTCCGTCACCCCGCGCGGGATGCTCGCGGGCTCGCCGGGGTAGATGTAGCCGAAGAGGATGAGATGGCTGAGGAGCACCCGCGCGTCGGCGCCGGCGAAGCGGGCGAGCAGGCGGTCCCAGTCGAGCTCGCGGCCGCGGCGGAGCAGCAGGTGGGCGACGTCGGCGCCGTCGAAGCGCTCGCGCTCGAGGATGAAGCTCTTCGACCAGATCATCTCCTCCGCCGGGCAGAGCCGCGCCGGGACGCCCAGCACCTCGCCCTGCGGGGCGTGCACGAACCAGGTGTCGTCGACCTCGGCGATGCCGTTGCCCGAGCTGTAGATGAGATCGACGAAGAGATCGTCCTGGCGCGCCTTGGCGAGCCAGTGCGGGAACGGGCGCTCGACCGCGAGGCCGCTCTTGGCGAGGCCGGCGAGCGCGCGGTCGAGGTCGGCGCGCCGCAGGAAGATGTCGAAGTCCTTGGTATGGCGCGCGATGCCGGTGTAGCGCGCGAAGGCGTAGGCGCCGCCGACGAGGAAGGGGACGCGGGCCGCGGCGAGCGTCGCCATCGCCCGGCGATAGAAATCCGCCGCCGCGGGATCGAGGGGATCGTGCTCGAGAGGAGCGGCCGCCGTCGCGTGGTCCATGAGCCGGCGATCAGCAAGAGGCATACCACCGCTGGCATGGAGCTTGCCCTTTCATCTCCGGCGCGCACCGAGGCGCGAGGAGGGAGAGGAGCGATGCGAGACGATCTGCGGCGCGACGTGGCGAAGCGAGCCGGCGCGGCGGCGGAGCGCGGCGACGTGGTGCGCATCGGTGCTGTCGCCGACCTCCACTACAGCCGCAAGCTCAACGAGGGCCCGTCGCTGCACGACTTCCTCGCCGAGGCGAGCCGCGCCTGCGACGTGCTGCTGCTCCCCGGCGACTTGACCGATCGCGGCCTGCCGGAGGAGGCCGAGGGGCTGGCGCGCGAGATCCGCGCCGCGGTCAACGTGCCGGTGATCGCCGTCCTCGGCAACCACGACTTCGAGGCGGAGCGGCCGGCCGAGGTGCGCGAGATCCTCCTCGCCGCCGGCATCCACATGCTCGACGGCGAGGCGGTGCAGGTGCAGGGGATCGGTTTCGCGGGCGTCAAGGGCTTCGCCGGCGGCTTCGGCAAGCGCGCCTTGGGGCCGTGGGGCGAGCTGATCATCAAGCAGTTCGTCCACGAGGCGGTCGAGGAGGCGCTGAAGCTCGAGTCGGCGCTGGCGCGGCTGCGGCGGATGCGCCGCGTCGCCATCCTCCACTACGCGCCGATCCAGGAGACGGTCGAGGGCGAGCCGTGCGACATCTTCCCCTTCCTCGGCTCGAGCCGGCTCGAGGAGCCGCTTACCCGCTACCGCGTCGACGTCGTCTTCCACGGCCACGCTCACCGCGGGGCGCCGGAGGGGCGGACCGCCGCCGGCGCGCCGGTCTACAACGTCGGGCTGCCGGTCCTCCGCCGCGCCTTTCCCGACCGGCTGCCGCTGCGCATCATCGAGCTGCCGCGCGAGCTCGCGGCGGGCGAGACGAGCGCCGAGCCGATGGACGACCCGCCGCTTCCCGGACCGGCCTAGCCGGCGCCTCGAAACCCCTGTAGTAAACTCGCCTGGGCCCTCCGGGCGGCCCGCCGCCGATCGAAAACAAGCCGACGAAGACCAGCGGATGAAGAGCAGCGAAGGATACGTTTTCGTCCGCCCCGGGCTGCAGCTCTACTTCCGCGTCCTGGGCGACGGCCCGGAGGTCGTCGTCGTCCCCAACGCCAGCTGGCTCGCGGAGGCGCTGCAGCCGCTCGCCGAGGAGCGCACCGTCATCCTCTATGACCCGCGCAGCCGCGGGCGCTCGAGCGCGGTGACCGATCGCCGCCTGCTCAGCCTCGAGGAGGACGCGCGCGATCTCGAGGCGGTGCGGCGCTACTTCGGCCTCGAGCGGATGGCGCTCCTCGGCTCCTCCTACCACGCCGCCATCACCGCCCTCTACGCGCTCGACAACCGCGAGCGGGTGGAGCGCCTCCTCCTCGTCTGTCCGATCACCCCGCGGCAGCCGGGCGAGTGGGCGCAGGAGATGCCGACGCCGGAGGTGCTCATCCATCCGCCGGGGGTGCCGCGGCTGGAGGAGATGCGGCGGGAGGGGATCGACCGCAGCGACCCGGTCGCCTTCTGCCGCGCCTGGTTCAACTACTTCTTCCTGCCGGCCTCGATGGGCGAGGTCGAGGCGGCCTCGCGCTTCCCGGTCGACGACGTCTGCTCGTTCCCCAACGAGTGGCCGCCGCACGCCCTCGCCGTCTACTTCGAGCACATCATCCCGCGCATGAAGGCGTGGGATTTTCGGCCGCGCCTCGGCGCCTTGGAGCAGCCGGTGCTCGTCGTCCAGGGCACCGACGACCTGGTGCCCGTCCAGGCCTCGCGCGAGTGGGCCGAGCATTGCGCCGACAGCCGCTTCCTGCTCATCGAGGGTGCCGGCCACCACCCCTACATCGAGCGCCCCCAGGAGTTCTTCCCCGCCGTCGCGAGCTTCCTCAGCGGAGGCTGGCCGCAGGGAGCCGAGATCGTCCGCAGAGCCGCGTAGCGGCGGGTGCAGCGGCAGGTGCCCTGAAGGGAGAAGGAGAGGAAAGAGAGACTGGATCGGCGGCGGCTCCGAGTAACCCCCTGCTGAAATCCCGCGCCGCCGACCCGCGCCTCACCTTCTTACCGATACAAGAACCGTGCCGGCATCAAGGCGGCGGCGGTTGCAGGTTCTCGCCGTCGGTCGCCGGCGGCGGGGATTCCGTTCCGTCCGTGGGAGCCGGCTCAGCAGAGGCAGTCGGAGGCACCGGCGCCGGCCGTTCGCTGGGGCGGATGACGATGTTGCCAGCGGTCGCCGGTCCGGCCACCCCGGCGCTCGGGGCCGGTGCCGGCGCGACAGGGATGACGCGTACCCGCCTCACGGGATCGGTTGGCGCGGCGGCCGGTGACTGGGCGCCGGCGAGCGCTCGCTCCGCCGTCTGGTCGAACGTCTGCCCAGAGGTCGGATCGACCGCCGGAGCCGCGGCGGGATCCGCCGCGGGATCCGCCGCTCCGCCGAGGCTCGCGGCGCGCCAGGCGGCGGCGCCCGGGTGGGCTGTGCAGAGCTCGCGCGGCGCGTTCCATTCCGGGTAGAGATCGGTCACCTGGAGCGGACAGGCGGCGGTCGCGATGCCGCCGGTGGTGGGATCGACGGTCGCCCGCACCAGGCCGGGCGGCGGCACGAAGGCGGGGTAGCCGCCGGCCGGCCGCATGGCGACGACGAAATGGCTCCAGATGGGGAGCGCCGCGGTCGATCCCGAGAGATGGCTCGTGGCGTCGTCGTCGTAGCCCACCCAGACCACCGTGGCGCGATCGGGAGAGTAGCCGGCGAACCAGTTGTCGCGGCGGCCGTTGGTGGTGCCGGTCTTGCCGGCGAGCGCCCCCTCCACTCCCTGGCTCCGCGCCGCCTGACCGGTGCCGCGGTCGAGCACCCCCTGGAGGATCGAGGTCACCAGATAGGCGGCCTGCGGCTCGAGGACGCGACGGGGCGGCGGCAGCTCGTCGGCGGCGACGGCGTCGCCCCGGGCGTCGCGCACCGCGGCGAGGCCGTGGAGCGGCGGCAGCGAGCCGCCGCCCGCGAGCGTCGCGTAGACCGCCGCCATCTCGCGGGGCGACACCGCGAAAGCGCCGAGGGCGAGCGAGGGAACGGCGTCGAGCGGTGAAGCGACACCCATGGCGCGGGCGAGGTCGACCACCTTGCCGAGGCCGACCGAGAGGGCGACGCGGACGGCCGGCACGTTCAAGCTCGATTCGAGCGCCGTCCGCGCCGTCACCCAGCCGGCGAAGGAGCGGTCGTAGTCCTGCGGCGACCAGCTCGCGTCGCCGTAGCGGACGACGATCGGCGAGTCGTCGAGGTAGGTCGCCGGCGCGGCGGTGCCCTCGGCGAAGGCGGCGGCGTAGACGATCGGTTTCCAGGCGCTCCCCGCCGGGCGCCGGGCCTGGCCGACGCGATCGAACTGGCTCGCCCGGTAGTCGCGCCCGCCGACGTAGGCGAGAAGGGCGCCGTCCGCCGGATCGATCGACACCAGCGCGGCCTCCAGGCGGCCGCGATGGCGGCGCTCGGGACCCTTCTCGAGCTCGCTCAGGCCGCGCTCGACCGCCTCCTCCGCCCGCCGCTGGTCGCGGTAGCGGAGGGTCGAGAAGAGGAGGGCACCGCGGTCCTCGAGGTCGCTGACGCCGAAGCGCGCCGCGGCCTCCTCCGCCGCGGCGTCGGCGAAGTAGGGGGCGATCCGCCGCGCCGTCACCTCCGGCAGCGGCGGCGGCAGCGGCTCGCCCGCCGCGGCGAGGGCCGCCTCGCGGCTCGCCCAGCCGAGCTCGACCATGCGGCGGAGGACGACGTTGCGGCGGTCGATGGCTCGGTCGGGGTGCTCGCGCGGCGAGTTGTCGCCCGGCGACCGGATCATGCCGGCGAGGGTCGCCGCCTCGGCGAGCGAGAGGCTGGCGGCATCCTTGCCGAAGTAGGCGCGCGCCGCGGCGCCGATCCCCATGAGATTGGCCGGGCCGCTCCTGCCCCAGTAGATCTCGTTCAGGTATGCCTCGAGGATCTCATTCTTGTCGTGGCGCAGCTCGACCAGGAAGGCGAGGAAGAGCTCGCGCGCCTTCCTGGAGAGGGTGCGCTTCTGGGTCAGATAGAGGTTCTTGACCAGCTGCTGGGTGAGCGTGCTGCCGCCCTGCTCGACGCCGCGGCCGGTGAGATCGACCCAGGCGGCGCGGAGGATGCCGGCGGGGGAGACGCCGGGGTGGCGGTAGAAGCCCGCGTCCTCGGCGGCGAGCACGGCGCGGGAGACGTAGGGCGGCAGCTCGGCGAGCGCGACCGGCGTGCGCTCGTCGACCTCCGGCCCGTAATAGGAGGCGAGGAGGGGTGGCTCGAGATCGATCCCCTTCGCCGCCGCCGCGCCGGCGAGCGGCCGGCCGTCGACTGCGAGTGCGGTCACCCGATCGCCGGCGAACGAGACGTCGATCGCCATGCCGCCGCTCGTGGCGCCGGCGGTCACGAAGCGGCGCAGGTGGACGGCGACGCGATCCTTGCCGCGCCGGTAGGCGCCCGCTGGCAATGCCGTCGCGGGATCGGGCGAGTCGGAGCCGACGGCGCCCGTCACCTCGCGATATCCCTCGTCGGTCAGCTCGTCGGCGAGAAGCTGCGGCTCGTAGCGGGCGCCGACGGCGAGATGGGTCGGCTGCCCGTAGAGTCGGGAGGGCTGGCGGTAGGGCGGGCGGGGGAATTGCGGCGCGCTGTGCAGGAAAGCGCCGGCGGCGGAGAAGGCCGCGACGAGGAGAAGGAGCGCGACGCCGGCGGCGGAGAGCGCGAAGGCGAGCAGCCAGCGCGCGATCGGCGGCAGCGCGTGGAGCCGCCGCACCCATTCCGATGGCGGCGTGCTCGCTCCCTCCGGCTCGAATCGTTCCTGCAGTCCCATGGTGCTCCGTTCCGAGCGCGCTCCAGGGCTCGCTCGCGCACAGGCAGCGCAAGCCATGTGCCATCGTGGTGGAGCGTAGAATCAACCTCTGGATCGGCAACCCGCCGAGTACCCCAGAACGCACGAGGAGGGTGACGATGAGCGACCTGGCGTCGGAGAGCTGTGAGCCCTGCGAGGAGGGAGCGCCGAAGCTGACCGCGGCCGAGATCGAGCGGCTCGCCGGGCAGCTCGCCGGCTGGACGATCGAGGGCGGCGACCGCCTGGTCAAGCAGTACACCTTCCCCGATTTCCGCCAGGCCCTCGCTTACGTCGACCGCCTGGGAGAGGTCGCCGAGACCGCCGGCCACCATCCCGACATCCTCCTCTCCTGGGGAAAGGTGCGCGTGGAGCTCTCGACCCACTCGGTCGGCGGCCTGTCGAAGAATGACTTCATCCTCGCCGCCAAGGCCGACCAGGTCCGCTGACCGACGGCCCTCCCAAAAGGTGCCAGGTGTTTAGTTCCGAAGGTGCCAGGTACTTTTCCTGGGTGCCCCTTGGTGTGGCTGTGGTCCTTTTGTCGAAGTCAGTTCATCGTCCCAAGACGGTTCAGTAGGGCATGCGGCAGGTGCTTCCTCCGGAGCTCGGGAGATAGCACTCTTCGGCGTAGTCCATCACCATGCGGTCGGCGTTGTAGCGCCAGGCGAGGGTGTGGATGGCGCGCTTGACGCGCTCGATCCAGCCGCGCGGCACCCCCTCGGCGTCGCGGGCGTAGTAGAGCGGCAGGACCTCGTTCTCCAGCGTCTCGAAGAGCGCCTGGCTGTCGCGCTCGTCCTGCACCTCGGGATCGGCGTGGACTTGGCCGCCGCCGATGGCGAAGCCGTTGCTGCCGTCGTAGGCCTCGGCCCACCAGCCGTCGAGGATGGAGACGTTCAACACGCCGTTGAGGATCGCCTTCTGGCCGCTGGTGCCGCAGGCCTCGAGCGGCCGCCGCGGCGTGTTGAGCCAGGCGTCCACCCCCTGCACCAGCTGCCGGCCGATGTGCATCGAGTAGTTCTCGACGAAGACCAGCCGGCCGGCGAAGCGCGCGTCGTCCTCGAGCCGGGCGACGCGCTGGGCGAGCGCCTTGCCGTCGGCGTCGCGCGGGTGGGCCTTGCCGGCGAAGATGAGCTGCAGCGGCCGCTCGCGGTCGCCCACCAGCCGCGCCAGGCGATCGAGGTCGCGGAAGAGGAGGTCGGCCCGCTTGTAGGTGGCGAAGCGGCGGGCGAAGCCGAGGGTGAGGGCGTCGGGATCGAGCTCGGGGGCCGGCGGCGCGGCGAGCCCGAGGCGCTCGCGGCGCTCGGCGAGGCGGCCGCGCACGAAGGCGACGAGGCGCGCCTTCAGCACCTGGTGCACCTCCCAGATCTCGGCGTCGGGGATGTCGCCCAGCCCATCGAAGACCCCCGGCCGGGTGATCGAGCCGAGCCAGCCCGGCCCGCGATGGTGGGCGATCAGGCGCTCCATGTCGGCCGCCAGCCAGGTGCGCACGTGGACGCCGTTGGTGATGTGGCCGATCGGCACCTCGTCCTCGCTGCGGCCGGGGTAGAGGTGCCGCCACATGCGCCGCGTCACCCGGCCGTGGAGGGCGGAGACGCCGTTCGAGCGCCGGCAGAGGTTGAGCGCCAGGACGGTGGGGCAGAACGGCGAGGCGGGATCGGCGGGGAACTCGGCCCCCAGGGCGAGCACCTCCTCCATCGGCAGGCCCAGCCCCTGGGCGAGGGGCGCCAGGTGGAGCGCCGCGAGCTCGGGGGCGAAGCGGTCGTGCCCGGCCTCGACCGGCGTGTGGGTGGTGAAGGCGCTCGCCGCCTTGACCTCGCGCAGAGCGTCGGCCGCCGAGAGGCTCTGCTCGGCGACGATCTGGCGCGCCCGCTCGAGGAGGGCGAAGGCCGAGTGCCCCTCGTTGAGGTGGAGGACGGAGGGCACCACGCCGACCGCGGCGAGGGCGCGGTAGCCGCCGACGCCGAGCAGCATCTCCTGCTGGATGCGGGTCTCGTTGTCGCCGCCGTAGAGCCGCGCCGTGAGGCTCTGATCGGCGGCCGAGTTGGCGGGGTCGCGGGCGTCGAGGAGGAGGAGGCGGCTGCGGCCGACGGCGACGTTCCACAGCCGCAGATGGACCTCGCGGCCGGGGAGCTCGACGGCGACCCGCGCCGGCTCGCCGTCGGCGCCGATCTCCAGCACGGCCGGCAGGTCGGCGACGTCGAGCGGCTCGTATTCGTCGACCTGCCGCCCCTCGGCGTCGAGCAGCTGGTGGACGTAGCCCTGGTGATAGAGGAGCCCGACGCCGACGACCGGCACTCCGAGGTCGCTCATGCTCTTCAGATGGTCGCCGGCGAGGACGCCGAGGCCGCCGGAGTAGATCGGCAGCGACTGGTGGATGCCGTACTCCGCCGAGAAGTAGGCGACCGGGCGGGCGAGGAGGTTGCCGGCGTGGGTGCTCCCCCAGGCGCCGACGGAGCGCAGGTAGTCCTGCAGCCGGCGGTGGGCCTGGTCGATGCGGGTCTGCATCTCGAGGTCCTGGACGCGGCGGCCGATCTCCTGCCGGTCGAGGCGCTGCAGGATGGCGACGGGGTTGTGGTGGACGGTGCGCCAGAGCTCGGGGTCGAGCTCGCGGAAGAGGAAGCGGGTCTCCGGCTGCCAGGACCACCAGAGGTTCTGGGCGAGCTCGTGCAGCTTGCGGACCACGCCGCCGGCGGAATCGGGAATCGAGGGCATCGGGAGCTCCAAGGGCACTGCGCATCGAGGCGCGCGGGGCGGCGAGACCTCCCCGCCGCCCCGGCGGGAAAGGGTGGAATATACCCGACCGGCCGGCGGCCCCTTCCGGCACAGCGTGTGCAATGCCGGCGAGAGCGCCGCGAGGGGCCCTGCCTGGGTCGGCGACGGCGCCCGACGGCTCCAGAGGAGGGGTGGATTTGGGCACGCGAGAGGGCGGCGGAGCGGCCAGGCGTCTCCCCGTCGGGGCCGAGGTGGTCGCGGGAGGCGGCGTCGGCTTCCGCGTCTGGGCGCCGCGGCGGCGGCGGGTGGAGGTGGTCTTCGAGGCCGGGCCGGAGGACCGGGACCGCCTGCCGGCGCCGTTGGCTCTGACGGCCGAGCCGGCCGGCTACTTCTCGGGCGTCTCTCCCGGCGCCCGCGCCGGCGCCCTCTACCGCCTGCGCCTGGACGGCGGCGAGCTCTATCCCGATCCCGCCTCGCGCTGCCAGCCGGCGGGGCCGCACGGGCCGTCCCAGGTGGTCGATCCCGCCTTCGCCTGGACCGACGGCGGCTGGCGCGGCGTCGAGCGGCTCGGCCAGGTGATCTACGAGCTCCACGTCGGCACCTTCACCGCCGCCGGGACCTGGAGCGCCGCGGCGGCCGAGCTCCCGACGCTCAAGGATCTCGGCATCACGATGCTCGAGATGATGCCGGTCGCCGAGTTCCCCGGCCGCTTCGGCTGGGGCTACGACGGCGTCGACCTCTTCGCCCCCAGCCACCTCTACGGCGAGCCCGACGACCTGCGCCGCTTCGTCGACGCCGCCCACGGCCTCGGCCTGGCGGTGATCCTGGACGTCGTCTACAACCACTTCGGGCCGGACGGCAACTATCTGCCGCAGTTCTCGGCGACCTACCTGACCGACCGCCACTCGACCGACTGGGGCGAGGCGGTCAACTTCGACGGCCCCGGCTCGGCGGCGGTCCGCGAGCTGGTCGTCGCCAACGCCGGCTACTGGATCGAGGAGTTCCACTTCGACGGCCTCCGCCTCGACGCCACGCAGGACATCCACGACGACTCGGCGGACCACATCGTGGCGGCGATCGCCCGCCGGGTGCGCCAGGCGGCGGCGGGGCGGCCGACCTTCGTCGTCGCCGAGAACGAGCCGCAGGACGCCGCCGTGGTGCGGCCGGTGGCCGCCGGCGGCCTGGGGCTCGACGCGATCTGGAACGACGACTTCCACCACAGCGCCTACGTCGCCCTCTCCGGCCGCAGCGAGGCCTACTTCAGCGACTACCGGGGGACGCCGCAGGAGCTCGTCTCGGCGGTGCGCCACGGCTTCCTCTTCCAGGGGCAGCGCTCGACCTGGCAGCGCCAGCGGCGCGGCACCCCCGCCGGCGACCTGCCGCACGCCTCCTTCGTCCACTTCCTGCAGAACCACGACCAGGTCGCCAACTCGGCGCGCGGCGCCCGCGGCCACCTGATCGCCGGCCTCCCCCGCTACCGCGCGCTCACCGCCCTCCTCCTCCTCGGGCCGGCGACGCCGCTCCTCTTCCAGGGGCAGGAGCTCGCCGCCTCGCAGCCGTTCGTCTACTTCGCCGATCACGGGCCGGAGCTCGCCCGGCTGGTGCGCCAGGGCCGCCTCGACTTCCTCTCCCAGTTCCCCAGCCTCGCCACCGCCGCGGTGCGGGCCGAGGTCCCCGACCCCGGCGATCCGCGGAGCTTCGAGCTCTGCAAGCTCGACCCCGCCGAGCGCGCGGCGCACGGCGAGAGCGTCGCCCTCCACCGCGACCTCCTCCGCCTGCGCCGCGAGGACCCGGTCTTCCGCCGCCAGGGGGAGGACGGCATCGACGGCGCCGTGCTCGGCGCCGAGGCGTTCGTGCTGCGCTTCTTCGCGGCTGTGGATGGGAATGTCGGGGCGGCGCGCCGCCCCGGGAGCGGCGATCGGCTCCTGCTCGTGAACCTCGGCCCCGACCTCGACCTGACGCCGGCGCCGGAGCCGCTCCTGGCGCCGCCGCGCGGCTGCCGCTGGCGGCTCGCCTGGTCGAGCGAGGAGCCGCGCTACGGCGGCGCCGGAACGCCGGCGCCGGAGACCGCCGACGGCTGGCGGATCGCCGGCCGCGCGGCGATGGTGCTGATGCCGGAGCCGGAGCCGGAACCGCAGGAGAAGCGGGAGCCGGCCCCGGCGGAGAGCGAGGAGAGCCATGAGCGCTGACCCCGCCGTGCCCATCGTTCCCGCCGCGGACGAGACCGCCGCCGTGTCCGCTGCCGCGGCCGCTCTCCTCGTCCGCATCCCCGACATCGTCGAGACGCCCGAGGGCTCCGGCGCCACCGACCTGGCGCCGCTCCTCCGCCGCGAGTGGCTGCTCACCAACGGCCTCGGCGGCTACGCCTCGGGCACCCTCGCCGGCGCCTGCACGCGGCGCTACCACGCCCTCCTCGTCGCCGCCCTCCCGGCGCCGCTCGGCCGCACGGTGACGCTCGTCCAGCTCTGGGAGCGGCTGCGGCTGCCGGACGGCGCCATGGTGCAGCTCGGCGGCGTCGAGCGCGTCGGTCGAGCGCCGGAGGTGGCGGGGGCGGGCTACCTCGCCGAGTTCCGCCTCGAGGCGGGGCTGCCGGTGTGGCGCTACGAGGTCGCCGCATGGACGCTCGAGAAGCGCATCGTCATGCCACACCGGCAGAACACCGTGCACGTCCTCTACCGGCTGACCGGCGCTCCGGCGGAAGCGGCCGGTCCGCTGCGTCTCGAGCTCGAGCCGACGATGCACTTCCGCGGCCACGAGGAGGCGGTCGACCTGCCGCTCAACGCGCCCTACTCGCTCACCTTCAGCGAGAACCGCTACGAGCTGGCGGTGCCGGGCGGCTTCCCGCCTCTGCGCCTGCGCCCGAGCGGCGCCGCGCCGACCTTCACCGTCGTCGGCCAGAAGGCGGTCGACATGCGTTACGAGTTCGAAGCGGCGCGCGGCTACGCCGCGACCGGCAAGGTGTGGAGCCCGGGCTTCTTCGGCTTTGAGCTTTCGGCGGCTGTCACCGCCGGCTCCGTAAGCGAGGCGGCCGTCACCGCCTCGACCGAGAGCTGGGAGATCCTCCACGCCATGACGCCGGGCGAGGCGCTCGCCGCCGAGATCGAGCGGCGGGCGCGGCTGATCTCCTGCGCCGAGAAGGCGGTGCACGCCGGCGTCGGCGGCGAGCTCGTCCTCGCCGCCGATCAGTTCGTCACCACCCCCGACCGCGTCGAGGATGCCGCCCGCGCCTTCGCCGCCGGCGACGAGGCGCGCACGGTGATCGCCGGCTACCACTGGTTCACCGACTGGGGGCGCGACACCATGATCAGCCTCGAGGGGCTGACCGTCCCCACCGGCCGCACCCCCGAGGCGCGCTTCATCCTGCGCACCTTCGCCCACTACGTGCGCGACGGTCTCATCCCCAATCTCTTTCCGGAGGGCGGCCGCGAGGGCCTCTACCACACCGCCGACGCCACCCTCTGGTTCTTCCATGCCGTCCACCGCTACGTCGCCGCGAGCGGCGACCGCGAGACGCTGCGCCTCCTCCTGCCGACACTCGCCGACATCGTCCGCCATCACCTGGCGGGGACCCTCTTCGGCATCCATGTCGATCCCGAGGACGGCCTGCTCAGCCAGGGCGCCCCCGGCTACCAGCTCACCTGGATGGACGCCAAGGTCGACGGCTGGGTGGTCACCCCGCGGCGCGGCAAGGCGGTGGAGATCAACGCCCTCTGGTACAACGCCCTCCGCCTGCTCGGTGGCTGGCTCGCAGCCGAGCGCGCGCCAGGCGTCCAGATCGGTCTCGACGCCGACGAGATCGCCGGCCATGCGGAGCGCTGCCGGCGCTCGTTCAACGAGAGATTCTGGCTCCCCGGCGGCGGCCACCTCTTCGACGTCGTCGACGGCCCGGCGGGGGACGATCCCTCCTTCCGGCCGAACCAGATCTTCGCTATCTCGCTCGATCACCCGGTGCTCGACCGCGAGCGCTGGGAGGCGGTCGTCGCGGCGGTCGCCGAGCGCCTGCTCACCCCCGTCGGCCTGCGCTCGCTCGCCCCCGGCGAGCCCGACTACAAGCCGCGCTACGACGGCGACCTCCGCGCCCGCGACGCCGCCTATCACCAGGGGACGGTGTGGGCCTGGCTGATCGGACCTTTCATCGATGCCTGGCGCCGGGTGCATCCCGACGATCGCGACGTCCGCCGCTTCCTCGCCGGCTTCGTCGCCCACCTCTCGGAGGCGGGCGTCGGCTCGATCAGCGAGATCTTCGACGCCGAGCCGCCCTACGCCCCACGCGGCTGCATCGCGCAGGCGTGGAGCGTCGCCGAGGTGCTGCGCTGCTGGACGGCGACGGCGGTATCCGGCGGCTGAGCCGCCGCGCCCTCAGCGCTCCGCCGCGCCGGGCGTCCGGAAGCGCAGCTCCGGGTTGTCGCGCGCCTGCTCCAGGTAGCGCGAGATCTCCTCGACGAGCGAGAGGGTGACGGTCTCCATCTCGGCGGCGCGCTGGAAGACGATGAGCGCCGCGACCGCCTCGCGGTGCACCTCGCGCGAGCGGAAGATGGGGATCATCTCGGCGGCCAGGCGCTTGCTCTCGGCGAGACGGCCGCTGCGCACGTAGAGCGCCGCGAGGTCGAGCGAGGCGACGGCGGCGTCGTAGGCGAGGCCGCTCGAGAGGAGATCGTCGCGGACCTCGGCGAAGAGGCGCGCGGCGTCGTCCGCCCGCCCCAGGCCCTGCGCCACCTTGGCCTCCATCCAGGCCAGACGCACGAGATCGAGCCGGCGGCCGAGCTCGGTCCACAGCGGCCGCGCCTCGGCGATGAGCTCCGCCGCCTCGTGGTGGCGGCCGCTGTCGCTCAGGCAGTGGATGAGGTTGTGATGGGCGACGAGGAGGAGGCGCGGTTCCTTGGGGCCGTTGATGAGGAAGAGGCCGCGGCGCAGGCACTCGGCGGCCGCCGCCGCGTCGTCGGCGACCTGGAGGAGGAGCCCGCGGGTGATCAGCGCGCGGCCCTGCAGGTGCGGCTCGTTGATCTCGCGGTAGAGGGCGAGCGCCTCGTCGATCAGCGCGAAGGACTCCTCGAAGCGTCGCTGGCTGCGGCGGAGAAGCGACTTGAGCTCGAGGACGAGCGCCTCGTCCAGCGGATCGAGCCAGCTCCGATAGAGGTGCTCCTCGGCGGCCGCGAAGCCCTCCTCGGCGGCGCGGAAATCGCCGAGCACGCGGCGGGCGTTGGCGAGGAGGGCCCAGGCGCGGGCGATGGCGGCCTCGATGGCGCCGCGGCCGTAGCGGCCGGGGGCGAGCTGGCCGGCGACGTCGCGGGCGAGGGCGAGCCGGGCCTCGGCGAGGCGCGGCTGCTCGAAGATGATCTGCCGCGCGTCGTCCACCAGCAGCTCGAAGAAGCCGAGGCTCGGGCCGCGCGGGTCGGCGAGGGCGGCGGCCGCCTGCTCCTCGGCGGGGAGGCCGGCGAGCGCCTGCCACAGCTCCTCGGCCGCGGCGCGCTCCTCGCGGATCTGCGCCGCGCGGCGCTCCATCTCGCCGCGCGCCTCCTTCCAGACCCGCTTGACCAGGCCGCGGTAGGCCGGGGTCGGCGCGCCGTGCGGCCGCTCGGGGAGCATCTCGAGGAGGCGCGCCTCGCAGCGCGGGCAGCGGAAGAGGTGGGTGGCGACGGCTCGCCGCTCGGCGGCGCCGAGCTCGCCGGCGAGCAGGCGCGCCAGCTCCACGCCGCGGACGTGCGGGCCGGTCGCCATCAACCCTGCGCCGACGCGCGCCTCATCGCCGGCCGCTAGCCATGCGGGCAGAGACCGGAGCCGTCTGGCCGCGGGTCGCGGTGCGGCCGGCGGTGGTGCTCGCCGCCGCCGTGACCGCCATAACTGGAGCCGTCGCCGAGCCAGAGGCCCCGCAGGAGGTCGACGAGTGCAGGCAGGGCGCGGGACGGCGGCGTTCCGGCGTGCGCCGGCGGGGCCAGCGAGATGCCGAGGAGGGCGGCGAGGACGGCGGCATGGGCTGTACGGTAACGCATCGATTCCCCTTCCGAACCATCGGCGGCGGCGCGCCGCCGCGCGGTCTCTGGAAGCGGAGGTGTGGCCGCCAATGGACCACGCGCGAATGAGAAGGTTCTTTAACAGTAGCGCAAAGTGCCCACCGCGCGCACCCCCCGCGCCGCGGCGAGGAGGGGCCGGCTCGCCCGCGGGTTGAATCGGCACCTGGTATTGGTGATAATCATCGTCACAAATAGGAGTCACCGAGCTGGGAGCGAAAGGAGAACCGACCGTGAGCACAATCGAGAGCCGTGGCTACAAGCATCCGGAGTCGCTGGTGTCGACCGACTGGGTGGCTGAGCACTTGAACGATGCCGGCCTGCGCATCGTCGAATCGAACGAGGACCCTCTCCTCTATCCCACCGGCCACGTCCCCGGCGCCGTCGAGGTGGACTGGACCCGCGACCTGAACGACCCGGTGCGCCGCGACTACCTCGGCCGCGAAGGCTTCGAGAAGCTGGTGCGCCGGCTCGGCATCCGGCCGGAGACCACGGTGATCTTCTACGGCGACCGCAACAACTGGTGGGCGACCTACGCGCTCTGGGTCTTCCGGCTCTTCGGGCACACCAACGCCAAGGTGATGGACGGCGGCCGCATCAAGTGGACGAAGGAGGGGCGGCCGCTCACCCGCGAGGTGCCGAGCTTCCCGCCGAGCGACTACAAGGCGCCCGACCGCGACGACAAGACCAACCGCGCCTTCCGCGACAACGTGCTGAAGCACCTCGACGCCAAGGGGCACATGATCGACGTGCGCAGCCCCGCCGAGTACACCGGCGAGCGTCTCCACATGGCAGAGTATCCGAACGAGGGAGCTCTGCGCGGCGGCCACATCCCGGGCGCCGCCAACATCCCCTGGGCGCGCGCCGTCGACCCCGACGACGGCACCTTCAAATCGGCCGCCGACCTGCGCGGCCTCTACGAGGGTGAGGCCAAGCTGTCGCCGGGCGACGACGTGATCGTCTACTGCCGCATCGGCGAGCGCAGCAGCCACACCTGGTTCGTGCTCACCCATCTCTTGGGCTACGAGCGGGTGCGCAACTATGATGGGAGCTGGACCGAGTGGGGGAACCTGGTGGGCGTCCCCATCGAACGCTAGAAGCCCGAGGACCCGATGCCCGAAGCGCCGCAAGTGCCCGAGAAGCTCGCCCGCACGCTGGATGCCCTCGCCCTGGTCCC
Source organism: uncultured Acidobacteriota bacterium (assembly GCA_963755825.1). GTDB lineage: Bacteria > Acidobacteriota > Thermoanaerobaculia > Multivoradales > UBA5704 > DATBQN01. Next base: position 2,981,516 of record CAVWLA010000003.1, read on the forward strand.
CGACCGCGGCGAGCGCATCCAGCTCCTGATCGATCTCGCCGATCGCTTCGAGGAGGTGCCGCCGCGCATCGCCAAGCGGCCCTACTCGACGCTCCATCAGGTGCCGGCCTGCGAGTCGCAGGCCTATTTCTTCGACGAGCGGCGGCCCGACGGCACCCTGAACTACCACTTCGCGGTCGACAACCCGCAGGGGATCTCCGCCAAGGCGCTCGCCGTGCTGCTCGACGAGACTCTCTCCGGCGCCCCGCCCGAGCAGGTCGCCGCGCTGCCGCAGGACATCGTCTACCAGATCTTCGGCAACGAGCTCTCGATGGGCAAGTCGATGGGCCTGATGGGCATGGTGACGATGGTGAAGCTCGCCGCCAAGCGCGCCGCGGAAGCGCGCGCGGCGGCGGGCTAGCGGCATCGAGATTTCCGCGGCTCAATTCAATTTACCCCTGGCCGCTTCGAGATTTCCGCGGCTCAATTCAATTTACCCTTGGCCGCTTCGAGATTTCCGCGGGTCAATTCAATTTACCCTTGGCCGCTTGGAGATTTCCGCGGCTCAATTCAATTTACCCTTGGCCGCGGTGAAAATTCCTCAGGAAGTCGGCTTTGGTGAAGGGAATTTTTGAGATTTCCGCGGGAGAATCGATTTTCCCCTCGCCGCAGTGAAAGTTCCTTCCGTCCGGCGGCTGTGGCAAGGGTGCTACCGAGGTGCCAGGTGTTGAGCCAAGGTGCCAGGTACCTTCGACGCCTTCGACGGCGGCAATGCGCGAATCGCAGCGCCTGATACATAACTTTACCTTGCAAAGCACTTGACGGCGGTGGGAGTCCCGGTCTAGATTCCGCCCGTGACCGGCTCCCGTCCCTTCCGCTCGCTGCCGCCTCCCGAGCCGCCGGCGCTCCACGACCGCGCGATGGACAACCTGCGCTTCATCCGCGAGACGATGGAGGGGGCGGCCTGTTTCACCTCGGTCTCCGGGGTGGGGGAGATGGCGGTCGGCGCCAGCGCGCTCGTCGCCGCCTGGTTCGCCGGCCGGCAGACCGGCGCCCTCGCCTGGCTCCTCACCTGGCTCGGCGAGGCGTTCCTCGCCTTCGCGCTCACCGGCGGCGCCATCGTCTGGAAGGCGCGGCGGGCGGACGTCGGCCTCGGGCTCTTCTCGCGGCCGGGGCGGCGCTTCCTCCTCGGCGTCTTCGCGCCGATCGCCGCCGGCGCCGTCCTCACCCTGGCGCTCTTTCAGATCGGCGCACGGTCGCTCCTCCCCGGCGCCTGGCTCCTCCTCTACGGCACCGGCATCGTCACCGGCGGCGCCTTCGCGGTGCGCATCGTGCCGGTGATGGGGCTCGCCTTCATGGCGCTGGGGGCGGCGGGGCTCTTCTGTCCGCCGGCCTGGGGCGACCTCCTCCTCGCCGCCGGCTTCGGCGGCATCCATCTGCTCTTCGGCGCCCTCATCGCGCGGAGCCACGGCGGCTGATGGCGAAGCGCTCGCTGGTTCGACCCGAGGGACGCGAGGGCCGCGGCGAGGGCGGCGGCACGCCGGACGCGCCGGCGGCGCCGCAGCGCGAGGCGCTCGACCTCGACCGCCTCATCCACGAGCGCATGCGGCTCGGCATTGTCTCGGCGCTGGCGGTCAACGACCGCCTCAGCTTCCACGACCTCAAGCAGCTCCTCAAGACGACGGACGGCAACCTCTCGGTGCACGCCCGCAAGCTCGAAGAGGCCGGCTACGTCACCTGCGCCAAGTACTTCGAGGGACGGGTGCCGAAGACCGAGTACCGCCTCGCCGCGCCGGGCCGCCGCGCCCTCGAGCGCTATCTCGACCACATGGAGGCGATCATCCGCGCCACCCGCCAGGGTTGAGCGCGCGATGACGATCAACGCATTGTCGGCAATGTCTGCGATCGGCAGGAGAGGGACGACAGCGATGACGAGGAGAGACGAACGATGACCCCGCTGCAGGCGGCGCGCCGGACCCCGGCGCCGGAGACCGAAGCAGAGATCGAGCCGGTGCCCGCCGGGCCCGGCTCTCCCGGCGGCCTCCACGTGGCGATCATCATGGACGGCAACGGCCGCTGGGCGCTCGCCCGCGGGCGCGCCCGCATGGCGGGCCACGAGGCGGGGGCCGGCGCCGTGCGCCGCGCCGTCGAGGCGGCGCCGGACCTCGGCATCGGCACCCTCACCCTCTTCGCCTTCTCGTCGGACAACTGGAAGCGGCCGCCGGCGGAGGTGGGGTCGCTGATGCGCCTGCTGCGGAGCTTCCTCGCCCGCGAGGCGGCGCGCTGCGCCGCCAAGGGGATGCGCATCGCCGTCTTCGGCCGCCGCGACCGCCTGCCGGCCGGCGTCGTGCGGGCGATCGAGGCGGCGGAGGCGGCCACCCGCGGCGCCCGCCGCTTCCTCCTCCGCATCGCCGTCGACTACTCGGCGCGCGACGCCATCGTCGCCGCCGCCCGCCGCGTGCACGGCCACGGCGCGGCGCTCTCGCGCGACGACTTCGCGCGCCTGCTCGCCGAGGCCGAGGCGAGCGCCGGGAGCTCCGCGGGCGGCACCCGTGGCTCCGGTATCGACGTCGACCTCCTCATCCGCACCGGCGGCGAGCGCCGGCTCTCCGACTTCCTGCTCTGGGAGTGCGCTTACGCCGAGCTCGTCTTCAGCGACCGCATGTGGCCCGACTTCGCCGCCGAGGACCTCGCCGCCGCGGTCGCCGAGTTCCACTCCCGCGAGCGGCGCTTCGGCACGGTGGGCGCCGCCGCCGCGCACCCGCGCGCCGTCGCCGCGGTCTGACTCACCCGACGCGGCCTTTGCGACGGAGCGATTCGCCGCCCGCGGATCTCTGCGCCGGCGCATGCCGTTCGGCCCGCCTCCGGGCGGGCACGGGGGCCCCCCCTGCCAGGAACGAATGCGCTGATCTTGGGCGCCGTCGCCGCGGTCTGACTCGACCGAAGAGCGCACAGAGAGTGCCCGGCACGCGACACCCTGGTAGGGGCGGGCCCCCGTGCCCGCCCGGAGGCGGCGGGATCGGGCCGCCCCGTCGCGGACCCACCGCGGGCGGCTGATTCTTCGATGGTCGTTTCTCTCCCTGGGAGAAGAGGATTTTCTAGAGCAGCGGCCGGATGAGCCGGTGGCGGCTCGTCCAAGTTGAGCTATTCCGCGGCCGCGTTGGCGGTGCGCAGGAGCCAGCGCGCCGGGTTCTCGGCGATGTAGCGCCGTAGCCGATGGAGCGACTCCGGGCCACGGATGGCGTGCTCGAAGTAGCTACGCTGCCAGAGGCGGCCCTGAAAGGGCGGCCACCCGCGTTGCTTCACTCCTTCGCCGTAGCGCGTCATGGTCATGGTCTTGAAACGACGGATCAGGTCGGGCAAGGACAGCCGCGGGACGTTCGCTCGCGATCGGTTCGAGGCTGGGCGAGCTGATTCCTCCGTCGCCGGGCGGGCACGGGGCCCGCCCCTGCCAGAACCAGAATGCCGTGAAGGTGGTTCGGCATGACGATGAGCGCATCGGTCTCGACGCTGGGGTAAGACGTTGCCATCGCCTCCCAGGTCGCTTGGACCATCGTACCCGCCTCGTTTAACCGGACCTCGGTGGCGAGCACGGCGCCGAAGAGGCATGCCCGGTCTTGCGTGCAGATCGTGACGAAATAGGCTCCAGCCCGGGAATAGTCGTAGCCCTGAAGCCGAATCAGCTTTCGTTTCGGCGCCGGAGCGGGGCTGGCTCTTGCCTCGTCCTCGCGTGTCACGTCACTTCTCGCCCTGGTTTCTCTGGCAATAGAGCACCTCACGAGTCGGCCTCTCAGATCGAGAGATTACATCCTGCAAGGGCATGCACCCCCGCGCCCACGCTCTGGGCGCAATTTATTCGACCGCTTTGTCTGGCAAACAGCACCTTCCAGCTCGGTTCTTGAGATCGCGGTACGACGTCCTGTAGGGGCGGGCACCCCGGTGCCCGCCCGCCTCTCCCCGACGCGGCCTTTGCGACGGAGTGATGCGCCGCCCGCGGATCTCCGCGCCGGCGCACGCTGTTCGGCCCGCCTCCGGGCGGGCACGGGGGCCCGCCCCTGCCAGGAACGAGCGGCGCTGGTCTGTCACGGTGCGCCGCGCGCCGTCGCCGCAGTCCGAATCGACCGCAAACGAAAATCGCCGCGCCGGCCGCCGTCGGGACGGCTGCCGGGCGCGGCGCGATGATCGCTGCGGCGGCGGTTAGACGCGGCCCATGAGATCGGCCACCGCGCGGTTGAAGCGCGGCACGTCGGGCAGCTCGCCGCCTTCGGAGAGCAGGCCGTAGCCGAAGAGGAGCTGCGCGTAGTCGTCGAGCACCGGGTCGGCGCTGTCCTGCTCGAAGCGGTGCTGCATCTTGTCGAGGATCTCGTGCTTGGGGTTGAGCTCCATGATGCGGCGTTGCTTGGGGCCGCCGCCCTTGCCCTTCTGCAGCAGCTTCTCGAGCTGCGGGCTGTAGTCGTGCTCGGCGCCCACCAGGCAGACCGGCGAGGTGGTGAGCCGGCTCGTCAGGCGCACCTGCTTGACGTGCTCGTCGAGCCGCTTCTGGAGGCTCTCGAGGAGCGGCTTCAGGCTCTCCTCCTTCGCCTTCAGCTCTTCCTCGGCCTGCTTCTTCTCGTCCTCGCTCCCCATCGCGACGGTCCCCTTGCCGACCGACTTGAGCTTCTTGCCGTCGTACTCGTGGAGCGACTGGGTGAGCAGCTCGTCGACGGTGTCGACGAGGTAGAGGACCTCGTAGCCCTTCTCCTTCAGCGACTCGATGTGCGGCGAGTTCTCGACCTGCGCCCGCGACTCGCCGGTGAGGTAGAAGATCTCCTTCTGGTCCTCCTTCATCCGGGTCACGTATTCGCGCAGCGTGGTGAGCTTGTCCTTGTCGTGCGACGACTCGAAGAGGAGGAGCTCCAGCAGGCGGTCCTTGTTCTCGTAGTCGGCGCTCAGGCCCTCCTTGATGGCGCGGCCGAACTCCTTCCAGAACTTGAGGTAGGTCTCCTGGTCGCTGTTCCGCATCTCGTCGAAGACGTCGAGGATCTTCTTCGTCAGCCCCTTGCGGATGAGGGTGATGAAGCGGTCCTGCTGCAGCATCTCGCGCGAGACGTTGAGCGCCAGGTCCGGCGAGTCGACGACGCCGCGCACGAAGCGCAGGTAGCGCGGCAGCAGGTCCTCGCAGCTCTCCATGATCTGGATGCGCTTGACGTAGAGCTGCAGGCCGACCTTGGAGGCGACGTAGAAGAGGTCGTAGGGCGCCTGCGAGGGGACGAAGAGGAGCGCCTGGTACTCGATCCGCCCCTCGGCCTTGAAGGGGATCACCTTGAGCGGCTCGTTCCAGTCGTTCGAGATGTGGCGGTAGAAGTCGTTGTACTGCTCCTTGGTGACCTCCGTCTGGGGCATCGTCCAGATCGGCTTCATCGAGTTGAGCGTCTTGTCCTCGAGCGGCATCACCGGCTTTTCGCCGGTCTCCTTCTCCTTCGCCAGGTCCTCGATCTCGGGGTCCTTCTCGGCGGTGAGGATGATCGGGTAGGCGACGAAGTCCGAGTAGCGGCGGACGATGCGGCTGATCACCCAGCGCTCCGAGAAGTCGTCCATGCCGTTGTCGCGGTCTTCGGGCTTGAGGTAGAGCTTGATGGTGGTGCCGCGCCCCGCCCGCTCGCCGTCGACGACGGTGTAGGTGCCGTCGCCGGTCGACTCCCAGCGCGTCGCCGCGGTCTCGCCCGCCCGCCGGGTGGTGAGCTCGACCCGCTCGGCAGCCATGAACGAGGAGTAGAAGCCGACGCCGAACTGGCCGATGAGCTCGGCGATGGTCTGCTTCGACTCGCCCTCCTTCAGCCGGTTGACTAGCTCGCGCGTCCCCGACTTGGCGATGGTGCCGATGTTGTTGATGACCTCGTCGCGGCTCATCCCGATGCCGTTGTCGGAGATCGTCAACGTGCGCGTCTGGCGGTCGGCGGCGAGGCGGATCTCGAGCGTCTCGTCGCCGGCCATCAGCTCGGGGTTGGTGATCGCCTCGAAGCGCAGCCGGTCGAGCGCGTCGGAGGCGTTCGAGATCAGCTCGCGGAGGAAGATCTCCTTGTTCGAATAGAGGGAGTGGATCATCAGATCCAGGAGCTGCTTGGTCTCCGCCTGGAACTGCATGGTTTCGACTTGGGTGGCCATGGGTGTCTCCTCGCTATTTAGGTCTCGATCGCTCGCTCTCTAAGGACAGTGCGCCGAGGCTCGTTTCCGAACCGGCCGCGGCGCCGAGCCGCGTTCTATCTACTAGAAGAAGGGAAACCGCCGGCTCCTGGTGCTCCGCGAGGGAGCCGGAAAGCCGGCTGCTCGCCCCAATTTTAGCCGCCTGAGCGCGTTTTTACAAACCCGTCTTCAAGCGAGGGCTCTCGGGAGCGAGCCGGCTATGATCGAAGGAACATGAGCGATCCCCTGGAATCTTCCCCCGCCGGCGCGCGTTCGCCCCGCGATTCGCCTGGGCATCCGATCGCCGAATCCGCCGCCGACGCCGCGCTCGCGGCCGCCTTCCCGGAGCTCTGGGCGGCGCTGTCGCCGCTCGGTCTGCGCCTGCGCATGCCGCCCAACTTCCTGCCGCAGCAGACCGCGGAGGCGCGCGGCAAGCGCTTCAACGCGACCATCGGCCAGATCACCGACGGCCACGGCCGGGCGGTGCCGCTGCCGGCGGTGGCGGCGGCCCTCGGGGGGCTGCCGGAGGAGGCGCGGAGCCGCGCCCTCCTCTACTCGCCGGTCGAGGGGCTCGCCGACCTCCGCGAGCGCTGGCGGCAGCGCCAGCGCCGCGGCCAGCCGGCGTCGCGCCCCTCCTCCCTCCCCCTCGCGACCGGCGGCACCGTCCACGCCCTCTCGCTCGCCGCCCAGCTCTTCGCCGTCCCCGGCCGGGCGATTTTCATCTCTGCGCCGCCGCCGGCGGGCTTCGAGGAGACGCTGGGCCTGCGGACCGGCGCGCGGCTCCTGCCCATCGAGGGCCTCGCCGCCGGCGGCCGTCTCGATCCACGGCCGCTGGCGGCGGCGCTCGCCGGCCTCGACCCCGGCGAGCCGGTCCTCGTCGCCCTGCGCCTGCCGGCCGTCCAAGGCGGTCCGTACCCGGACACCGGCGAGCGCGAGGCCCTGGCGAGCGTCCTCCTCGAGGCCGCCGATCGACACCCCCGGCGGCCGATCGTCGTCCTGGTCGACGATCTCTGGGAGCGGTTCGATACGGCAGAGGGGGACGGTGAGCCGGCGAGCCGCTCGCTCTTCTGGGAGCTCACCGGCCGCCACCCGGCGCTCCTGCCGCTCAAGGCCGACGGCGCCGAGGGGGAGCTGGACTATGCCGGAGGGAGGATCGGCTTCCTCACCCTCCCCTTCGCCCCCGGCACGGCCGCCGCGGGCGAGCTCGAGAGCAAGGTCAAGCTGCTGCTGCGGGCCGAGATCGGCTCGCCCTCGGCGGCGAGCCAGGTGGTGCTGCTGGCGGGGCTGGACGCGAGCGGGTGAGCTCGGCTGATCGGGCTCTCGGCAGACCTTCAGAAGCGGCCTAACCTGCTGTAGGGGCGGAGCTTGCCTCCGACGTTGACCTGTGCAGTGGAGACGCCGGCGGCCTGACCGGCGGCCTATCTCCAGCCCGACGGCAGGGAAATCGGTCCGACCGTCCGTCAAAATCAGATAACTGAACTGATCGCCTCACCAAAATCGCTGGTGGCTCTCTCAGGTCTGAAGCAGGCTTGCCGAGCTTGACGCCTAAACAAACAGAGAGTTTCGGCATCTTCATCAGAGTCAGAGCGCAATAGGAGGACGTACTGGTGGAGGACCTCTTGCATGACCTGGTGAGGCTTGTTGAACTCATCCGCGACAACAACGCGTCCATCTTCCTGTCGATCGTTGGCCTGCTGCTTTTCTTGATCGCTATCGTCTTCGTCCGCAAGGCGGTTGAGGAGGGCAAGGAAGCTCCCACTTGGCTCAAGACAGGGCTCTTCATCTCACTCCTTGGAGCGATCCTGGCTTCGGTCGCTGCCCCGTCTCTTCGTATGTTGGAGCTGTCGAGGCATCGCTCGGCGGCTCCTCTCGATCCATCTCACATCCTGCGCAATCTTGCCGTCAATGCGAAGGTAACATGGCTAGTGCGGCTGATCCCCTACAACCCAGGCAACAAGAACCTATTAGGGATCGGGCACCTCGCGAAGCTGGGGCGCGCGACGCAACGATATGTCTTCGTGGCCGACTACGCGGAGCTCCGTGGTCGCACGGTGGCCGATGCTGTGGCTAAGGTGGGCGGTTCGATGAATCAGGTCACTGGAGTTTCGGCGGTCATTTTCCCGCTTGCCGGGGATCTCTACCCAGCGAATGCCCGGGGCCTTCTGCAGGTCATCCGCAATGTCGACGAGAGATGCGCTGCGAACCCTGGCGAATGCTTAGCTCAGCCCGGTTACAAGTCCTTCGACGTCGAGAAGCGGCTGTCTTCTGATGAGAAAGACCAGCTTGCCGACAACGACATCGATTCGTGGGGGTGGGAGAATTATGGGCATTTCTACGGCCACTTCTGTGAGTTGGCTCAGACCTTCCGTTGTGCCGAACGAAGCGATCAGTTCTCTGCCGCGCCGTTGATCGGCAACCTATTTCGCGACTGGCACCCGCTCGGTTTTTCACAGCTCGCCGCCGAGAATCCCTGCCTCCAGAAGTTCGTCCCGTGCGCCGTGACCTCTTGGGATCAAACCTCCAAGTTGGTCAAGCACTTAGGAGTCCGGGCTTTCCTGATCGAAAACGCGCCGCTGGAGGATTTGGCCGGCGTTCGCCTGATCGATTTCACCAATCCTCACGAGGATCTGATCCCGGATCTCGGAGTATTACCAGATGCGGGTTCGCAATGACAGTTTCGTAACAAGAGAGAGGTGAAGATGGCCTCGTTTCGGGCTACCGCAGCCAGTCCTCCAGCCGCGCCCGCTCGTCGGTCCCCTCGTCGCGATACTTGACGATCACCGGGGTGTAGAGCGAGAGGCCCCAGCCCGGGCCGGCGCCGCGGGTGACGGCGCGGGAGCCGGGGACGACGACGGCTCCCGCGGGGACGATCAGCGGCAGGTCGTCCGTCGCGCGGTGGACGGTCTCGTGGACGAGGTCGTAGAGCGGCGTCGAGCGGGTGAGGATGGTGCCGGCGGCGAGCACCGCGCGGCGGCGGACGATCGTCCCCTCGTAGACGCCGCAGTTGCCGCCGACGAGCGCCTCGTCCTCGACGATCACCGGAAGAGCGCCGACCGGCTCGATGACGCCGCCGAGCTGCGCCGCGGCGGAGAGGTGGACGCGCTCGCCCACCTGCGCGCAGCTCCCCACCAGGGCGTGCGAGTCGATGAGCGAGCCGGCGCCGACGTGGGCGCCGACGTTGATGTACATCGGCGGCATGCAGACGACGCCGCGGCCGACGTGGCAGCCGTCGCGGATCGCCGAGCCGCCGGGGACCAGGCGGATGCCGCTCGCCTCGTCGAGCGCCTTCAAGGGGTAGGTGTCCTTGTCGAAGAAGGGGAGGTGCCCCTCGCCCTCCCTGCCGGCGAGCGGGCGGCCGACCGACATGTCGACGATCCGCCCCATGCGGAAGCCGAGGAGGATGCCGCGCTTCACCCAGGCGTTGGTCCGCCAGCCGGAGGGGCTCGCCGGATCGGGCTCGGCGGCGCGCGCCGTACCGTGGTTGAGCGCCCGCTTGAAGTCCTCGAAGAGGGCGAAGTGCGCGCGCTCGTAGACCTCCGGCGGCGCCGCGAAGAGCCGGTCGATGGCGGCTGCGAGGACGGCGAGGGCGGCGGCGGTGTCGGTGTCAACGGCGCTCGAGTCGCCCGTCATCGCGGCCCTCACACCCCGATCGACGCGGTGGCGAGGGGCTGCTCGGCGTGGCCGGGGATGAGGCCGAGGCCGACCAGGACCGCCTCGATCTTCTCCTGGCTCTCCGGCCGCGGCGGCACCATGGGCAGGCGCCAGGCCGGCTCGATGAGGCCGAGCATGGCGAGCGCCGCCTTCACCGGGCCGGGGTTCGCCTCGATGAAGTCGACCTCCATCAGCGGGAAGAGCCGCCGGTGCACCTCGCAGGCGCCGGGGAAGTCCCCCTGCAGGCAGAGGTTGGCGAGCCGCGCCATGGCGAAGGGAACGACGTTCGAGGCGACCGAGATGATCCCCGAGCCGCCGAGGGCGGCGAGCGGCAGGGTGATGGCGTCGTCTCCCGACAGCACCAGGAAGTCGTCGGGGACGAGCTGGAAGATCGCCGCCATCTGCGAGATGTTGCCGGAGGCTTCCTTGACGCCGATGACGGTGTCGATCTCGGCGAGGTGGGCGAGCGTCTTGGCGTCGACGTTCGTCCCCGTGCGGCTGGGCACGTTGTAGACGATGATCGGCAGCCGCGTGGCGCGGGCGATCTCCCGGTAGTGCTGGTAGAGGCCCTCGGGGGTCGGCCGGTTGTAGTACGGGGTGACGGAGAGGATGCCGTCCGCCCCCATCGCCTCGTACTCGCGCGCCTTGGCGGCGACCGAGCGGGTGTCGTAGCCGCCGGCGCCGGCGAGCACCGGCACCTTCCCCGTCGCCTCCTCGAGCGTGATCTCGACCACCCGCCGCTGCTCGAGGTCCGACAGCGTCGGGTTCTCGCCGGTGGTGCCGCAGGGCACCAGGAAGTGGATTCCGCCCTCGGTCTGGCGCTGGACGAGCCGGCGCAGGGCCTCCTCGTCGAGCGACAGGTCGGCGCGGAACGGCGTCACCATCGCGGTACCGCATCCTTGGAACATCAGGGGTCTCCCGGAGGACGAGCTCCTCACGATCGGTTCAGAGAGGTCGAAACGGCGGGCCAGAGTCGGATCAGATCTCGGCCCAGATGTCGCTGAATTCGTAGGTCCCGCGGCGGCCGATCACCCAACGGGCGGCGCGGAGGGCGCCGCGGGCGAACCCGTCGCGGCTCCTCGCCCGGTGCTCGAGGGTGATGGTATCAGCCTCCGAGTCGAAGCCGACGACGTGCGTGCCGGGCACCGCGCCGGCGCGGTTCGAGGCGACGTCGACGCCGCGGTCGAAACCCTCCTCCTTCATCAAACGCGTCAGGCGGAGGAGGGTTCCCGACGGCGCGTCCTTTTTCATGCGGTGGTGGATCTCGTAGGCCCAGGCGTCGTACTCGTCGGCGCGGGCCATCTGCCGCGCCGCCTCGGCGACCAGCCGATAGAAGATCTGCACGCCGAGCGAGAAGTTGGCGCCGTGGACGAGGCCGGTGCCGCCGGCGGCGACGGCGGCGCGGACGCGCTCGATCTCCGCCCCCCAGCCGGTGGTGCCGACCACCATCGGCACGCCGAGGGCGGCGATCCGCTCGACGTTGCCGGCGACCGCCGATGGCACCGAGAAGTCGACGGCGACCTCGACTTCCCCGGAGCGAAGGGCGTCGATCCCAGCCTCACCGGTGGCCCCGCCCTTGCCCTCGACCCCGCGGCCGGTCAGCCGCAGCACGACGGTGAAGCCGTAGTCGGGCGCCAGGCGCTCGACCAGCCGCCCCATGCGGCCGTGGCCGACGAGCGCGAGGCGGTGGAGCGGCCGAGCTTCGCTCATGACGCGATCTCCTCCCTGGATTCCTCGGCGGATTCCTCGGATTCCTCGGCGGCGGACGGCGCGAACAGCCGATCGTGGAGGGCGGCGACCGCCGCGGCGGCGTCGCGGTCGCCGACCAGGAAGCGCACGCAGGGGGCGGCGGCGCCGTCGAGCACCAGCCGCGGCTCCCACTCGGCGGCGGCGGCGAGGGTGCGGCGGGCGAGCGCCGGCGAGGTCGCCAGATCCTCGGAGATGATCGAGACGACGGTGCGGCCGGCGACGACGCCGACCTCCGCCCCGGCGCCGCCGAGGGCGGCCCGCGCCTCCGCCAGCCGCTCGGCGCGGTCGAGCCCCAGCGACACTCCGGCGGCGGTGGCGCCGAGCACCAGGAGCGCCGGCCGCAGCGCGGCGCACGAGGCGTAGGCGGCGGCGAAGAAGCCTTCGCCCGCGGCGCGGCCATCCCCGTGATCGGCCGCGCTTCCGGCGGTGACATAGAGCAGATGGTCGTGGCGCCGGCAGGCGATCGAGCGGATGGCGGGCGGCGCCGTCTGCGATCTCAGGGCGCCAGCCGGCGGCGGGCCGATGCGGGTGCCGGGCGCCTCCGGGTGGCGCGAGTTGAGGACGCGGATCGGCACGTTGCCGCGGGCGGCCGGCGCGAGCGTCCCCGGGTGGGGCTTCTTCGAGCCCGAGCAGGCGAGCTCCAGCGCCTCGGCGAAGCTCAGCGCGGCGACCGGCCGGGCGCCGGGGACGAGCGCCGGATCGGCGGTGAGGATGCCGTCGACGTCGGTCCACAGCTGCACCTCTTCGGCACTCAAGGCGGCGCCGAAGATGGCGGCCGAGAAGTCCGAGCCCTCGTAGCCGAGCGTCGTCGTGCGGCCGTCGGCGGTCGCGCCGACGTAGCCGCCGACGACCGGCACGCGATGGGCGGCGAGGAGCGGCGCGACGGCCGCGGCGAGCCGCGCCGCGGTCGCCGCGTATTCGGGGTTGGCGCGGCCGAAGAGGTCGTCGGTCACCAGCACCCGCCGGCAGTCGACACAGTCGGCGGCGATGCCGTCGTGGGCGAGACCAGCGGCGAGGACGGCGCTCGACAGCAGCTCGCCGGTCGCGGCGACGCGGTCGGCGGCGGCGGGGCTCATGGCGCCGGCGGCGGCGATCTCGGCGAGCGCCGCGTCGAGCGCCGCGAAGCGCTCGTCGAAGAGCGCGTCGAGGCTCCCCGCCGGCACCACCGGCGCCGCCTCGCGCCGGTGGAAGGCGCGCAAGCGCGCCGCCCCCTCGCGGGCGCGGGCGAGGTCGCCCGCGGCGGCGGCGGTGCCGGCCTCCACCAGGTGGCGGGTGGTCTTCGCCATCGCCGAGACGACGACCAGCGGCCGGCGGTCGAGCTGGCGGCGGACGAGGGCGATGACCCGCCGGATGCCCTCGGCGCTCCCCACCGAGCTGCCGCCGAACTTCATGACGATCATGGCAGGGGCCTCAGAGCAGCCCTTCGCTCTGCATCATCTCGGCGTTGAGCACCGCCGCCCCGGCGGCGCCGCGGAGGGTGTTGTGCGATAGCGCCACGAACTTGTAGTGGAAGACGGTGCAGTCGCGCAGGCGGCCGACGGCGGTCGCCATGCCGCGCTCGATGCCGGCGTCCTTGCGCGGCTGCGGCCGGTCGGCCGCCGTGAAGAGGTGGATCGGCCGCTCCGGCGCCGAGGGGAGCCGGCGCTCCTGCGGCAGGCCGCGGAAGCCGGCGAGCGCGGCCAAGATCTCCTCGCGCGGCGGCTTGCTGTCGAACTCCAGGTTGACCGCGATCAGGTGGCCGTCGATCGACGGCACCCGGTTGCAGGAGGCGGAGAGGACGAAGGGGAGCGGTCGGATGGCGCCGTCGGCGTAGTCGCCGAGGATCTTCGGCGTCTCGGCCTCGACCTTCGGCTCCTCGCCGCCGATGTAGGGGATGACGTTGCCGAGGATGTCGAGCGACGGCACGCCGGGGTAGCCGGCGCCGGAGACCGCCTGGAAGGTCGTCACCATCGCCCGCTTGAGGCCGAAGGAGCGCAGCGGCGCGAGCGGCATGACGAGCACGATCGCGGCGCAGTTGGGGTTGGTGACGATCGCCCCCTCCCAACCGCGCGCCGCGCGCTGGTCGGCGACGAGGCCCAAGTGGGCGGCATTGATCTCCGGCACCAGGAGCGGTACGTCCGCGGCCATGCGGAAATGGCCCGAGTTGGAAACCACGATATGGCCGGCGCGGGCGAACTCGCCCTCGATCTCGCCGGCGAGTTCGCCCGCCATCGAGGAGAAGACAATCCTGGGACCGCGGCCCGGCCGGCACTCCTCGACGGCGAGGTCGCCGATGCGCGCCGGCGGCTCGCCGGCGAGCTGCCAGGAGGTCGCCTCGCGGTAGCGCTTGCCGGCGCTCTTGTCGCTCGCCGCCACCCAGGTGAGCTCGAACCAGGGGTGATCCTCGAGGACCTGGACGAACCGCTGGCCGACGGTGCCGGTGGCGCCGAGGATGCCCACTTCGATCTTCTTGCCCGCCGCTCGCGAGTCCGCCATGGATTTCCTTTCTAACCTTTCCGGCAGGCGCCTCAGCGCCGCCCCTGTTGCAGCCGCACGACGAGATCGCGATAGAGCCCGACCGCCTGGACGAGGTCGCCCTTGCCGACCCGCTCCTCGGCGGTGTGGGCGACGTGGATGCTCCCCGGGCCGAGGAGGAACGGCTCGCCCCAGCGGCTGAGCCGCGGGATGTCGGTGGTGTAGCGGACGACGGTCGTCGCGAAGCCGTCGAGCGCGGCGAGCCGCACCGCCGGCACCTCGCGCTCGGTCTCGAGGGCGACCGCCTCGGCGGCGAGGGCGCTGCGGATGGCCGCCTTCAACGCCGCCGTGTCGCCGACGGTGCGGATCATCACCTCGGCGCGCGCCTCGTCGGGCACCACGTTGGCGGCGCGGCCGCCGGCGATCGTCCCCACGTTCATCGTCGTCTCCCCCAGCGTCGGGTCGGCCGGCAGCGGCAGCGCGGCGAGCCGCGCCAGGCCCCGCAGCAGCCGCTCGATCGCCGACGTGCCGAGCTCCGGATAGGCCGAATGCGCCGCCCTGCCCGCCGCCCGCAGGTCGAGGTAGAGGGCGCCCTTCGAGCCCAGCGCCAGCCGGTTCTCGGTCGGCTCGCCGTTGATCAGATAGCGGTCGCCGCCGATCTCGGGCGCCTGCAGATTCGCCGCCGTGGCGCCGGCGCTGTCGGTCTCCTCGCCGACGACGAGCAGCAGGCCGACGTCCGAGACGCCCGCCGCGAGCAGCTCCTCGAGCGCCTTCACCATCGCGGCGATGGCGCCCTTGGTGTCGCACGCCCCTCGCCCCCATAGGTGCTCGCCATCCTCGCGGGCGGGCAGGAACGGCGGCACCGTGTCCATATGGGTCGACAGCACGACCCGCGGCGCCCCCCAGGAGGCGAAGACGTTGAAGCGCTCCGCCGCCACCGGCATGCGCACCACCCGCCCGCCGGTCGCCGCCGCGAGCCGGGCGAGGTGGTCGAACAGGAAGTCGCCGACCTGCCGCTCGCGGCCGGTCGTCGAGTCGATGTCGATCAGCGAGCGCGCCAGCGCGAGGAGGTCCATGGTTCCTTTTCCATCCGAAGTGCCTGCGTGGCCATGAACAGCTATCACCGGCAGGGGTTTCGCGCCATACTCGGGCCTTCTCATGCTACCAGCCGACGGCCATGACGGCCTTTCCGCGGCGCCGACGATCCGCGTCGGCGACGGCGGTCCGCCCCTCTCGCGCCTCGCCGCCCAGCAGCGAGCCGATCGCATCGCCGCCTTCCGCGCCGAGCTCGCCGACCTCTCCCGCCAGGGCGTCGTGGCGCTGTCGGCAGAGCAGCGGGAGGCGATCGAGCGCCATCACGAGGCGACGCTCGCCGCGCTCGCCGACCGCTTCGACGTCGACGCGAGCGCCGCCGGCAAGCAGCTCTCGCTCGGCATGCGCATCGCGTCGTTCCTCGGCGCGATGGCCCTCGCGGCGAGCGCCGTGCTCTACTTCCGTCACGTCTGGGGGGCGCTCGCGACAAGCGTCCAGGTGGCGATCCTCGTCGCCGCTCCGCTCGCCGGGCTTGCGGCGACCGACGTCGCCGCCCGCCGTGAGCGGAGCGGGTACTTCGCCTCGCTCCTCGCCCTCGTCACCCTCGCCTGCTTCGTCCTCGATCTGACGGCGCTGGGCTCGATCTTCAACCTCCTGCCATCTGCCAACGCCTTCCTCGCCTGGGGCGCCTTCGGCCTGCTCCTCGGCTACGCCTACGGCCTCCGCCTGCCGCTCGCCGGCGGCGCCGCGGCGCTGGCGATCTGGAGCGCCGGCGTGATCGCCGGCTTCGCGGGCTTCTTCTGGACCGCCATGACCGACCGGCCGGAGACCTTCCTTCCCGCCGGCTGCGTCCTCTTCGCGCTGCCCTTCGCGCTCACCCACCGGCGGCGCGCCGACTTTCTGCCCGTCTACCGCATCGCCGGCCTGGTGGCGGTCCTCCTGCCGGTGCTCATCCTCGCCAACGAGGGCGAGCAGAGCTTCCTGCGCTGGGGCAAGAGCGGCGTCGAGATCGGCTACCAGATCGCGGGATTCCTCCTCGCCGGCGGGGCGATCGCACTCGGCCTCCGCCGGCGGCTCGCCGACACCGTCTACACGGCGAGCGCCTTCTTCGCCGCCTTCCTCTTCACCAAGTACGTGGACTGGTGGTGGGACTGGATGCCGCACTACCTGTTCTTCCTCGTCGTCGGCCTCTCCGCCGTCGCGATCCTCTGGCTGCTCCACCGCCTGCGGGCGGCCAGCGGGCCGATGACGGCGATCACCCCGATCGCGCCGCCCGCGCCGCCCGCGCCGGTCGGGGGCATGGCATGAGGGGTCGCTGGGGTCTCGCCGCCGGGGCGGTCCTGCTGCTGGCGGTGAACGCGCTCGTGCTCGCCGGCGTGGCGCGCAACCGCGCCGCGCCAGCGGACTCGCAGCTCGTCCTCTCCGAGCGGGAGCTCGCGTTCGACACACGAGAGATCAGGGACGACACCGACCGCTCGCTGCGCGTCGTCGTCGAGTCCGAGGGGGCAAGGGATGGCGGGCCCGGGGTCCCCTGGCTCGACCGCGCCAGGCTGGCCGCCCTCGGGTTCGACCTGCGCCTCGCCCCCGATCCTCGGTCCCCGCTGTCGACGGGCTTCTACCGTCACCAGCCGGCACGGCCGGTCCTGCTGGTCCTGGAGCTCGCCGGACCGACCTACCGGCGGGAGCAGGCACGCGCCGCCGCGAAGCGGGCGGCCGAGCTGGCCGCGAACCCGTGCCCGCCGTCGGAGCCGACATGTGCCGAGGCCGATCCGGCGGAGTCCCGCGACCCGGACCTCACCAGGTCGCGCCTCTACGCCGTCGACGCCGGTCTCGACGCCGCGGCGCTCCGCCGCCGCTACCCCGACCGGAACCGCTACGCGATCGTCGCCGGCGAGGTCTCCGTCGGCCAACTCCCTGCTGCGGACGGCAAGCCGGGGCCACTCCTCGGCTGGGTGCAGGGCTTCCGGATCGACAAGATCGACGTGCCCCTGCCGCTCAAGCAACCATTCGAAGCGCTGGTAGCGGCCAATCTGAGCCACCTGGGGGTGGCCACCCCGAACCCGCCGCCGCCCCCCTTCCGCGCCACCATCGCCTGGGGCCGCCGCCTCGAGCCCTGGATCGTCGACCTGATCCCGCTGCCGGCCGCGCCGGCGCGGGCAGCGGCGGCGGCGCCAGGACGGTGACCGTCAACCTCAATCTTGCGGAATAAGCTGACTCCCTACGAAGGGGGCGGCTCAGAGTGGACCTGTTCCACGACCTCGTCGATCTCCGCGGCGGCTGTCGCAGGCCCGCCGGCCCTTCGCGATAAGATGCCGGGCCTATGATCGGCATCGACCTCAAGGGCAAGCGCGGCCTGGTGATGGGGGTTGCGAACTCGCGGAGCCTCGGGTGGGCGATCGCGGAGCGGTTGCGGGACGCGGGGGCGGAGCTCGCTTTCAGTTATCAGGGCGAGCGGCTGAAGGAGGAGCTCGAGAAGCTCACCGCCGACATGCCGGGGACGCTCCTCTGCCCGTGCGACGTGACGCGCGAGGAGGAGCTCGCGGCGCTGTTTGACGCGGTCAGGGAGCGCTGGGGCGGCCTCGACTACCTCGTCCACGCCATCGCCTTCGCGCCGCGGCCGGCGATGGACGGCCGCTACATCGAGACGACGCGGCCGGACTGGCTGCTGGCGCTCGAGATCTCCGCCTACTCGCTGGTCGCCGTGGCGCGCGCCGCCGAGCCGCTCCTCGGCGAGGGCGGCGGCATCGTGACGTTGACCTATTACGCGGCGGAGAAGGTGGTCCCCAAGTACAACGTCATGGGGATCGCGAAGAGCGCGCTCGAGGCGAGCGTGAGGTACCTCGCCTACGACCTCGGCAAGAAGGGGGTGCGCATCAACGCCGTCTCGGCGGGGCCGGTGCGCACGGTGGCGGCGCGGAGCATCCCGGGCTTCATCAAGATGTACAGCAAGGTGGGCGGGATGGCGCCGCTCGGCCGCAACGTCACCCACCAGGAGGTCGGCAACCTCGGCCTCTACCTGCTCTCGCCGCTCGCCTCCGGCATCACCGGCGAGACGGTCTACGTCGACGCCGGCTACCACGTCATGGGCATGGAGCTCCCCGAGGAGTGAGGCGCGGTTGCAGGCGCTGATCCTCGCCGGCGGCAGCGGCACCCGCTTCTGGCCGCTGTCGCGCACCTCTCGCCCGAAGCAGCTCCTGGCGCTCGAGAGCGAACGGTCGCTCCTCCAGGAGACCGTCGACCGGCTGCAGCCGCTGGTCTCCCCGGCGGAGGTCTGGATCTCGACCACCCGCGCGCTCGCCGACGACGTCCGCCGCCAGCTCCCCGAGGTGCCGCCCAAGCAGGTGATCGCCGAGCCGCTCGGCCGCAACACGGCGCCGGCGATCGGCTGGTCGGTGCGCTCGATGCTCGCGGCGGGGCGCGATGGGGTGGTCGCCGTGCTCCCCGCCGACCACCGGGTCGCCGACGGCGCCGCCTTTCGCCAGGCGCTGTCGCGCGCCGCCGACGTCGCCGGCGAGGACGACCGGGTGATGACGCTCGGCGTCGTGCCGCGCTGGGCGGAGACCGGCTACGGCTATCTCGAGCTCGGCGAGCCGATCGGGGCGGTTGGCGCGGGCGCCGCCGGCGTGCAGCGGGTGCGCCGCTTCGTCGAGAAGCCGGACGCCGCGCGCGCCGCCGAGTTCCTCGCCTCCGGCGGCTATCTCTGGAACGCCGGCATCTTCGTCTTCCGCGGCGCCACCTTCCTCGCTCACCTGGCGGACCTCGCCCCCGACCTCGCCGGCGGCCTCGAGGCGATGGCCGCGGCGGCATCGCCCGCCGCGGCCGACGAGCTCTACGCCGGCCTGCCGGCGATCTCCGTCGACCACGCGGTGATGGAGCGCCTGACCGACATCGCCACCATCCCCCTCGACTGCGGCTGGAGCGACCTCGGCTCCTGGGAGGCGCTCTACGAGGCGCTCGGCGAATCGCTCGGTGAGCCTGCCGGAGACGAGACCGGCAACGCCGTCCACGGCGGCGAGGCGGTGGCTCTCGACGCGCGCGGCAATCTCCTGGTCGGCGATCCCGGCGCGCCGGGCGTCATCGCCGTCCTCGGCGTCTCCGACCTCGTCGTCGTGCGCACCGGCGACGCCGTGCTGGTCTGCCCGCGCTCGCGCTCGCAGGAGGTGCGGCGCCTGGTCGACGAGCTGAAGAGCCGCGACCGGCGGGATCTCCTCTAGTGGCCGCGGCGCCGGGCCGCGGTTTGCAGCTCCGCGACGTCAACCAGGCCGTCGTCTCGACCGCCGCCGGCGATCGCCGGCTCGCCGACTTGGCGGCGCCGCTTCCTCTCGACGAGCTCGTCCCCGGCGCCGGGGCATGGGAGGTCGAGATCGGCTTCGGCAAGGGGAACTACCTCCTCTCCCGCTGCCTCGCCGCCCCGGCGGGCCGCTTCCTGGGCATCGAGATCGCCGGCGAGTACCACCGGCTCTTCGTCGGCCGCGCGCGGCGGCGCGAGCTCGCCAACTGGGCGGCGATCCGCGGCGAGGCGCTCTATCTCGCCGGGGCGGTGCTGCCGCGCGGCTTCGCCGCCGGCGTGCACGTCTACTTCCCCGATCCCTGGCCGAAGAGCCGGCACCAGAAGCGCCGGCTGTTCGACCCCGAGACGGTCGACCTGGTGCTCGGCCTCATCCGGCCCGGCGGCCGGCTCTTCTTCGCCACCGACTTCCGCGAGTACGGCGAGCTGGTGACCGAGATCCTCGCCGGCTGCCCGCACCTCTCCGTCGAGCGGCGCGACGCCTGGCCGGAAGGGCCGCGCACGAATTACGAGGCTAAGTACGAGGTCGCCGGCCGGCCGATCCTCCGCCTCGAGGCGACGCTCGCCGCCCCCGCCGCGCTCCACCCGCTGGGCGCCGCCGCCATCGTCGGTCCCACGCTCGCCGCCGGCTGAGCCGGCCGGCCCCGGCGCGGTCCCTGCGGCCGCTTTTCCGACACCCGATCCTGCCGCCCCCGCTGGACCTGGCGCGCCTTTTGCCTATGTCACGGTTGCGCGGAAGCCCAGGGGCTTCCGCCGCAACGATCGGAACGACGCGAAAGGAGAGTTCGATATGTCCATCAAGAGAGTGCTCCTGCTCCTCGCCGCGGTCAGCGTCCTGAGCCTTGCCGCCGTCGCCTGCGGCCCGGCGGAGGTCGGTGTCGGCGGCATCGAGGTCGGCTTCGCCCCTCCGGGCCTGCAGGCGGAAGTGGCGGTCGACAGCCCCGGCCCGGGCTATGCCTGGGTGCCGGGCTATTACGACTGGCAGGGCGGCAACTACGTCTGGGTCGCGGGGACCTGGACCCGGCCGCCGCACGAGGGCGCCGTCTGGGTGGCTCCCACCTATGAGCAGCGCGGCTCGAAGTTCATGTACCACCGCGGCACCTGGCGCGACGGCCGCCGCGACGAGCATCGTGAAGATCATCACGACGATCATCACGGCTAGCTGACTGCGCGCCGGGGCGGCGGCGGGAACCGGGCGCCCGCCGCCGCAGGAAACCCCGCCCTGCGGGGTTCCACGAAGGGAAGAAAGGAGGCTCTCTTGACGAACAAACGGAACGTGCTCTCGCTCCTCGTCGTCGGCCTGCTGATCGCCAGTCTCACGGCGTGCTACTACCCGGTCCGCGGCGGCGTGCGCGTCGGCTTCGGACCCCCCGAGTTCCGCGCCGAGGTGGCGCTCGCGAGCCCGGGGCCCGGCTACTACTGGGTCCCCGGCTACTACGACTGGAACGGCGGCCGCTACGCCTGGGTCGCCGGCTCTTGGGCGAGGCCTCCCCACGAGCGCGCCGTCTGGGTGGCGCCGCGCTACGAGCGGCGCGGCCGCGGCTGGTACTACCACCGCGGCTTCTGGCGCTAGGCGGGGAGCGATGGCCGCCGGCCCCAGTGGCTCAGCTTGGTTCCGAGGACGGGCGCCTGGAAGGGCGTGAAGGGTGGGTGGGGCCGAAGGCGGCCGCCCGCAGGAGACCAAGCTGAGCCACTGCCCGGCCGCCGGCGTCGTCTGCTGATATCCTCGCAGACCGGAGGCCCGGCCCCGTGTACGCCCGTCTCGCATTCCTCTTCCCGTACTTCCGCCGCTACCGCACCAAGCTGGTGCTCGGCCTCGCGAGCATCCTGGCGGCGGCTCTCTGCGGCCTCCTCACCCCCCTCTACGTCGGTCGCGGCGTCGATGCGCTCAAGGCGTCCCTGGGGGCGGGGGCGGTCGCCCGCTACGCCCTCCTCGTCGTCGGCGCCTCGATCGTGCAGGGGGTCTTCACCTACCTGCAGCGCCTCATCCTGGTGACGATGAGCCGCGACATCGAGTTCGACCTCCGCGACCTCTTCTTCGCCCAGCTCGAGAAGCAGCCGCAGGCGTTCTTCCAGCAGCGGCCGACCGGCGACCTGATGGCGCGGGCGACCAACGACCTGCAGGCCGTCCGCATGCTCTGCGGGCCGGCGATCATGTACAGCGCCAACACCGTGATGACCGCCGCCGGGGCGCTCTTCTTCATGGTCCGCATCGACCTCCGGCTGACCCTGCTGGCGCTCTTCACCATGCCGCTCGTCGCCATCGCCACCAACATCTTCGGCAGCCGCATCCACCGCCTCTTCGAGGTCGTGCAGGGACAGTTCGCCGGCATCTCGGCGCGGGTGCAGGAGAACTTCGCCGGCGTCCGCGTGGTGCGCGCCTACGCCCAGGAGCGCTCGGAGATCGCCGAGTTCGAGCGCCTGAACACCGAGTACGTGGAGGGCAACCGCGTCCTCACCTACTGGATCTCCGCCTTCCATCCGCTGCTCCAGGCGCTCATCGGCATCGGCTTCGCCGCGGTCCTCTGGTACGGCGGCGCGCTCGTCATGCGCGGCTCGATCACCGTCGGCGAGTTCGTCACCTTCAACGGCTTCGTCGGCAAGCTGATCTGGCCGATGATCGCCCTCGGCTGGGTCATCAACCTGGTGCAGCGCGGCACCGCCTCGCTGGGCCGCATGCGGAGCGTCTTCGACGCCGTCCCCACCATCGTCGACGAGGCGCCGCCGGGCGCCGAGACGCAGGGCGAGATCCAGGGCGCCGTCCGCTTCCGTGACCTCACCTTCTCCTATGCCGAGGGCGAGGCGCCGGTCCTCGCCGGCATCGATTTCCAGGCGCCGGCCGGGCACACCGTGGCGATCGTCGGCCGCACCGGCTCCGGCAAGAGCACGCTCCTGTCGCTGATCCCGCGCCTCGTCGATCCGCCGCACGGCGCCCTCGCCGTCGACGGCGTCGACGTGCGGCGCCTGCCGCTCGCGGCGCTCCGCGGTGCGATCGGCATGGTGCCGCAGGAGACCTTCCTCTTCTCGGCGACGGTGGCCGAGAACATCGCCCTCGGGCGACCCGAGGCAGACCGCGAGGAGATCGCCCTCGCCGCCCGCCTCGCCGGCCTCGAGGACGACCTGAGCGCCTTCCCGCACGGCCTCGACACCGTCGTCGGCGAGCGCGGCCTCACCCTCTCCGGCGGCCAGAAGCAGCGCGTGGCGCTGGCGCGCGCGCTGCTCCGCGAGCCGCGCATCCTGCTCCTCGACGACTGCCTGTCGGCGGTCGACACGCAGACCGAGGAGCGCATCCTGGGCAACCTCCGCCGCGTCTTCCGCGGGCGGACGGTCTTTCTCGTCTCCCACCGCATCTCGACGGTGCAGTCGGCCAACCTCATCCTGGTGCTCGACCGCGGCCGCATCGTCGAGCGCGGCACGCACGCCGAGCTGCTGGCGGCCGGCGGCCTCTACGCCGAGCTCGACCAGCGGCAGCGGCTGGAAGAGGAGCTGGCGGCGGTCTGACGAGCGGTCGGCTCTAGAACCACGATCGAGAGGGGGTGGACGGTGCGCATCGTGATCACGGGTGGGAGCGGGCTGATCGGCGGCGCGGCGGCGCGCGAGCTGGCAGCGGCGGGCCACGAGGTCGTCGTGCTGAGCCGCGATCCCGGCAGGGTGACCGGCCTGCCGGCGGGCGCCCGCGCGGCGCGCTGGGACGGCCTCACCGCGGCGGGCTGGGCGGATCTCCTCACCGCCGATTGCGCCATCGTCCATCTCGCCGGCGAGAGCATCGCCGAGGGGCGGTGGACGGAGGACAAGAAGCGGCGCATCCGCGACAGCCGGGTGCGCTCGGGCGAGGCGGTGATGGCCGCCCTCCGCGAGGCCAAACAGAAGCCGCGCCTCCTCCTCCAGGGCTCGGCGGTCGGCTACTACGGGCCCTGCGGCGACGAGCTCGTCGCCGAGGACCATGCGGCCGGCAGCGACTTCCTCGCCACGGTCTGCAGCGAATGGGAGGCGTCGACCGCCGAGGCGGAGGCGCTCGGCGTGCGGCGGGCGATCCTCCGCACCGGCGTCGTCCTGGCGCGGCAGGGCGGCGCGCTCGGCAAGATGATCCTCCCCATCCGGCTACTGGTCGGTGGCCCGCTCGGCGACGGCCGCCAGTGGCTCCCTTGGATCCACCTCGCCGACGAGGTGGGGGCCATCCGCTTCCTCGTCGAGCACGAGGCGGCGGCCGGCCCCTTCAACCTCTCGTCGCCGGCGCCGGTCACCAACCGCGACTTCACCCGCACCGCCGGCCGGCTGCTCCACCGGCCCGCCTTCCTGCCGGCGCCGGCCTTCGCGCTCCATCTCGCCCTCGGCGAGATGGCGGCGATGGTCCTCCATGGACAGCGCCAGGTGCCGCGCCGCCTGCAGGAGCACGGCTACGCCTTCCGCTTCCCCTCTCTCGAAGCGGCGCTGCGGGATCTGCTGGACTAGTGGCGCTCCCAGCCCTCTCTCCCGAGCCGCCGCGCCGATGACCGAGGCGATCCGCCAGGGCGACATCCCGGGCGTGCAGCTGCGCTGCCGGCAGAGCCTCGACCTCTCCCCGGACGAAGCCTGGCGCTGGCTCGCCGAGCCGGCGCTCCTCGCGCGTTGGCTCGCCGACGAGGCGGCGGTCGAGCCGGGCCCCGGCGGCTCGCTGGCGCTCGCGAGCGCCGGCGAGGGCGCGGGCGCTCCCTACCGCGAGCGCGGCACGACGATCGAGCTCCTGCCGCCGCGCCGCTGGGTGCTCGCCTTCGAGCGCCTGGACGCCGGCTGGGGCGCCTCGACGCGCCTCGCCCTCGAGCTCCATCCGCGCGAGGGCGGCACCGAGCTCGACGTCCTGCAGAGCGGCTTCCAGCGCCTGCCGCTGTCGCTCTGCCTGACCGCCTGGGAGCGCTACCGCTCCCGCTGGCGCGCCGCGCTCCGCCGGCTCGCTGCTGCCGCTGCTGCCGGCTGATCCGCCCGCCGTACTTCCTCTGCGCAAAGAAAAAGCCCCGGCCAGGCGGCCGGGGCTCGGGGATTCGACAGCCGTTGAGCGGCTAGAAGCGCACGCCGACCGAGAAGCGGAAGGTGCGCGGCTGCTGGTAGGCGAGCGGGTTGACCGCCTTGCCGAAGCTCGGGCCCTTCTGCCAGTTCACCCCCTCGACCGGCTTGGTGGTCAGCGGGTTGAAGGGGCGGCAGGTGCCCGGGCCGCCGCCGGCGCCGGCGTGGGCGCAGGTGCCGCCGTTGTCGGCGTCGAAGATCGTGGTGTTGAAGTAGCGCGAGTCGGTGGTGTCGATGTTGTGGCCGTTCAAGACGTTGATGATCTGCGGGCTGAGGAAGAAGTCGAGCTTGGAGAACTTGAGCTCGTAGTTGAGGGCGATGTCGGTGCGGAACACGTTGTCGGTGCGGAAGGCGGCGCGCGGCGAGAAGTAGTAGTTGATGAGCCCCGTGGTCGGCGGCGTGACGTAGCCCGGGTTGGGGACGATCGGCACCGACGGCGTCACCGTCTTGTCGACGAAGGTGATGGTCTGCAGGGCCTGATAGGGGAGGCCCGAGAAGAAGCTCTGCAGCAGGCTGACGCTCAGCGAGTGATGGTCGGTCGAGATCGGCGTGTAGATGCCGTAGAGGTTGACCTTGTGGCGCTGGTCGACGGCGAGGTCGCCCTTGGGGATGTTCCAGCTCGCCTCGCGGTACTCCGGCCAGCGGGTGAAGTCCGAGGGGATGGGGCCGGAGCCGAAGGTCTCGCCGTCGAAGTTGCCGTAGGCGTGGGAGATCGTCCAGCCGCCGCCGAAATCGAAGGGGGCGAGGCGGTAGCGCGCCTGGATGTCGAGGCCGTCGTAGCGGCGCTCGAGGTTCTTGTTGTCGTTGACGACGAGGGTGAGGTCGGAGGGCCCGCCCGGGGTCGTCACCCGCCCGGTGCCGAGGTTGGTCTCCTGGGCGTAGAAATCGGTGAAGTTGCGGTGGATGAAGTCGGCGCGGATGAGGCCGTGGGCACCCAGGCGCTTGGTGAGGCCCAGGGTGTACTCCTGGACGTTCGGCGAGTTGAGCGAGCTGCGGATGACGGTGTTGAGGCCGGGGATCGTGACCTGGATCAGGTCCTTGGTGTCGTGGATGCCGCCGACGCTGTTGAACCAGTTGAAGAGAGCGCGGATGGCATCGTCCTGCGACAGGCCGGCGAGCGCCGGGCCGCCGTAGGTCCACTGGAAGGTCGCCGGCTGCCCGGCGGCGGTGGTGCTGTCGGCGATGCTGTTGGCGATCGCCGCCACGTACTTGCCGTAGGAGGCGTTGATCTGCCAGTCGCCGTTGGCCTTGGGGTCGTAGACGGCGGCGAGGCGCGGCGACAGCGCGCTGTCGCTCGCCACCAGATGGCCGCCCGAATCGCGGCCGTCGTTCTTGTCGTAGCGCAGGCCGAGGTTGAAGGTGAAGCGGTCGTTCAGGTGCCAGGAATCGTTGACGAAGGCCGAGTCGGTCCTGAAGTCGGTCCCCTGGCTGTCCTTGGTGATGGGGTTGTACTGGATGATGGTCGAGCCCGGGTTGAAGACCGGCAGGATGTCGCCCCCCGAGGTGATCGTGGCGGTGGTGCCGAGGATCCGGAAGTCGCTCCCCGACTGGTGGTTGTTGACCTGCCGGATGTCCTTGAACTGATCGAGCCCGCCGACCAGCTCGTGGGTGCCGGCGCCCGCCGTGGAGAGGAAGTACGAGCCCTTGACCAGGCCGTCCTTGTTGTCGCGGTGCTCGGGGCCGCAGACGCCGCAGAAGGTCGGGCTGTGGTAACGGGCGCTGTTGAGCTGGCGGGCGATCAAGAGGGTGCCGTCGATGAGGTCGGTCGAGGGGGCCCCCGAGCCGATGAAGCTGAACTTGCGCTGCGAGTACTGGCCGGTGAGGTAGAAGTCCTTGGCGAAGATTCCCGAGTAGTTGGCGGTGGCGAGCTCCGCCGGCACCTCGCGGGTGTAGACGCTGGCCGTGTCGAGGATGGTGCCGAACGAGTTGCCCGGCTGCGTCTCGTCGATCTTGATGTACGAGGCGATCAGCGAGTGCTGCGGGTTGAGCGCCGCGGTGAGCTTGCCCTCGTAGCGCTTCTGGTTGTCGCCGACGTCGTAGGGGACGAGCGTCGGCGCGGCGGTGAAAGCCGTCGTGGTGCGGTCGAACTGGCGGCCGGCGGCGAAGAACCACAGGCGGTCCTTGAGGGCCGGTCCGCCGAGGGTCGCCTCGTAGGTGGGGATCGTCTTGTCGGTCTGCACGGTGGTGAGCGGCGTCTTCGCCTGCCAGCTCTGGTTGTTGAGGCTGGTGCGGAAAGAGCCGCTGAAGTCGTTGCCGCCCGACTTGGTGATGATGTTGACGACGCCGCCCGAGAAGCGGCCGTACTCGGCGGAGACGGCGGCCGAGGCGGTGGTCGTCTCCTGCACGGCGTCCTCGATGAAGAGGTCGAAGGCCTGGCCGCGGATGTTCTCGTTGACGGTCACTCCGTTGACCAGGAAGAGACTCTCGAAGCTCATCGCGCCGGAGATGCTGAAGGAGCCGAGCTGGGTGTCCGACCCCTTGCCGGGCCCCGTCGCGTGGACGCCGGGGGCGAGCGCGACGATGTCCTCGAGGGTGCGCTGGTTGGGCAGCGCGTCGACCAGCTTCTGGGTGAAGGTGGTCGCCGACTGCACCCCCTCGGAGATGGTCTCGAGGTTGCCGGTGACGACGATCTCCTCCTTCATCCGCGTCACCGACAGCTCGGCGTCGCGCGTCGTCTCCTGCGCCGCGGCGACGGTCGCCGGCAGCTTGACGTTGTCGAGGCCCTGGAGCTCGAAGCTGACAGTGTACTCGCCGGGCGGCAGCGCCGCGAACAGGTAGTCGCCGTTGGCGGAGCTCACTGTCGAGCGGCTGCCCTGCAGGTTGGGCGAGGTGGCGGTCACCGTCACGCCGGGGAGCGGTTTGCCCTCGTTGGTGACGCGCCCGGTCAGCACCCCGGTGGGGTTCTGGGCCAGGGCCGGCCCAGCGAGGGCCAGCGCCAACGCCAGCGTCAGCGCCAAGCCGAGGAACGTAGCTCTGCGTCTCATCGGAAAGACTCCTTTCGAGATCTGCCCCACGCCGCGCGCGCAGGGCGAAGCGATATCGCTCGCCGTCCCGAAGGGCGGCGAGCGTCATGGCCCAGCAGATCTCCCGCGCTCTCCGGCCGCGGGCAGGTCAGGCTTTAAGTGAGAAGACGCTAAGGCAATTGTTATGCCAGCGCTTACGATTTACCGGGCGCCAGTCAAGGGCTTGCAGCGAGGAGACTTGGCGGGGGCGGGTCGGCGGCGTGCAGGCCGCCGATGCGGAATTTTGATTCAGGCGCTCCAAAAATATGGAGCGTCGGGCGGCTAGGCCATCTGCCGCGAGGCCGGCGTCGGGCCGTCGATCCAGCGCTCGCGGAGAGCCGCGCCGACCGCGGCGCGGAGGGCGGGCGGCGTGTAGACGCGGTAGCGCTCGATGCGCGCCAGATGGCCGATGAACTGGCTCGCCGCCGCCATCGGCTCGAGGGTGCCGTCGTAGCGCCGCACGAAGACGCGGCCGGTGGCGAGGCCATGCGAGTCCTTGGTCGAGTTCGACACCAGCAGGTTGCCGGCGCCGAAGCGCTCGGCGAGGCCGGGGAGGAGGGCCTCGAAGCGCTCCTTCTCCGCCGGCGAGAGGTGCTCGCGGGTCTCGAAGGCGAGCGGGAAATGCTCGCGCGCGACGACCGCCCGCGCATGCAGCGACGGCGAGGCGCGCATCGCCGACCAGATCGAGATGTCGTCCGCGGCGAGGAACTCCTCGGCATCGGCGGCCCAGCGCACGCCGCTCTCGACGAGCCAGGCGTTCAGATGCAGCTCGAGCGCCTTGCCGGTGACGTTGAAGTACACCTGCGTAAACATGTAGTAGCGCGCCAGGACCAGCGCCTCGACGGTGTGGACGCCGCCCTCTTCGAGCCCGATCCCCCATTCCGCCGTCGCCGGGTCGGCGATCGGCAGCAGGGTGTCGAGGAGGCGGTCGAGGTCGTAGCTGCCGTAGCGCACGCCGCAGAAGAGGCTGTCGCGTAGCAGGTAGTCCATCTTGTCGACGTCGAGATCGCCGGAGACGATCTGCGCCAGCAGGCGCTCTTCGGCGCTGCCGCCGCCGGCGAGCAGGCGCACCACGTCGGCGGTCGCGACGCCGTTGCCGAAGCGCTCGAAGGCGGCGCTGATCTCGGGCGTCACGATGAGGCGCCGCGTCATCTCCTCGTGGTCGATGCCGCCCTCGAACAGCTCCTCGGCCGAGTGCGAGAACGGCGCGTGGCCGAGGTCGTGGAGGAGGGCCGCGGCGCGCACCAGGCGGCGCCAGCGCGGGTCGGCGCCGGCGGCGGGGAGCGGCGACTCGGGCCGCGAGGCGAGGGCGTCGTAGACGCGGCCGGCGAGGTGCATGGCGCCCAGGGCGTGGCTGAAGCGGCTGTGCTCGGCGCCGGGGAAGACGAGGAAGGTGAGGCCGAGCTGGTGCACCTGGCGCAGGCGCTGCAGCGGCCGGCTGCCGACGAGCGCCGCCTCCAGCGGATCGGCGCGGATGAAGCCGTGGATGGGATCGCGAATGGAGAGCATCCGGCGATCCGCGGCAATCCGGACGGTCAGCCCGTCAGTTCCACTCGAAGCCCGAGGCGAGGGCGCGGAAGGGACGCAGCAGATCGATCACCTGCCGGCGGCTGCGCAGGATGGAGACGATCGACAGCGCGCGGTCGGGGAGCGATTCGGCGAGGAGTGAGAATTTCCGCGGCGCCGGGATGTCGAGGTCGGCGGCGATGCGGTTGACCATCCCTTCGAAGGAGCCCTCCTCGGCGATCTCCTGGAGATCGTCGAGGGTCAGCGGGAAGCGCTCGCCGAGCTCGGCGGCGAGGCCGCTCGCGAGGTCGACGAGGCCGGACCTCACCGCCACGATGCCGGCGTCGCGCTCGTTGAGCAGCGGCTCGGGGATCGGCCGGACCAGTCCCTGGCGGTAGGGGAGCGGCGCGAGCTCGCGCTCGAGCGAGAAGCGGAACTCGCCGTGCAGGAGGATGTTGGCGCCGCCGTCGGGGAGCGGCTCGACGTCGAGCAGGCGGCCGGCGGTGCCGCCCGGGTAGATCTCGGCGGCGGCGCCCGAGCGCTCGCCGCCGGGTTTGACCAGCACCATGCCGATCCGCCGCGACTCCTCGTCCTCCTGCGCGACGAGGTCGCGGACCAGGCGGCGCTCGCGCGTCTCGACGACGTGGATGCGCAGAACGGTGCGCGGAAAGAGCACGACATCGGCGAGCGGAAACAGCGGGAGGCGAGTGCCGGAGCCGTCGTCTGCCATCCTGTGGAATGATAGCAGGACGCGCTCCGGCGAGGGTTCCGCCCCGCGGCGCGCCCGACCTCCATGCGCCGCTCCGCCGCCTCGCGCGCCATCCCGCTCGCGCCGCTCCTCGCGCTCCTCGCGGCCGCGGCCGTGGCGGCCATCGCCGCCAATTCTCCGCTCGCGGCGCAGCCGGCGCCGCCGCCGGCTGCCGCTCCTGCCGCCGCCTCCGCCGCGTCGCGCGCCGCCGACGCGCTGGCGCGCGGCGACGCCGCCTGGGCGCGGCGGGCCGATGGTCATCAGGGAGCGCGCGCCCTCGCCGGCCCGGTCGGCGAGGCGCTCGCCGCCTACGGCGAGGCGCGGCAGGCCGATCCCGACAACCTCGACGCCTACTGGAAGCTGCTCCGCGCCATCCACTACCAGGGCGATTACGTCGCCCAGACCCGCGAGGCGAAGCAGGCCGCCTTCGGCCGCGGCCGCGAGGTGAGCGAGGCGGCGATCGATCGCCTGGCGAGCCGGGCCTTCGGGCCGCGCGGCGGCGGCCGCGAGCGGCTCGAGCGCCTGTCGCCGGCGGAGACCGCGCGCGCTCTCGCGGCGGTGCCGCAGGCGAAGGAGATCTATCTCTGGGGAGCCGTCGACTGGGGGCTCTGGGCGGACGTCTTCGGCAAGCTCGCCGCCGCCCGCCAGGGGGTGGGAGACCGCCTGCGGCGATACGCCGAGGTGATCCTCTCGATCGACGAGCGCTTCGAGAACGCCGGCGGTCACCGCCTGCTCGGCCGGCTGCACGCCCTCGCTCCCCGGATCCCCTTCGTCACCGGCTGGGTCGATCGCGACAAGGCGATCTCCGAGCTCGAGCGGGCCGTCGCCCTGGGCCCCGGCGACCCCACCAACGAGCTCTACCTGGCCGAGGCCATCCTCGACTTCCGGCCGGCCGATTCGGCGAGGGCGATGGCGCTCCTCCGCGGCCTCGCCGCGCGACAGCCCTCCGCCGAGCGCGCCGTCGAGGAGTCGAAGGTCTTCGAGGAGGCGCGGACGCTCCTCGCCGGACGCCGTGCCGGCGCCTGAGGACGCCGCCGCGCGCCGCGCGCCGGCCGATTCCTCGATGGCGCCACACCTCCCTCCCGCCGCCCAGCCGCCGCTCTCCGCCGACGAGCTCGCCGCCTCGCGGGCGCGCCGCCGCGCGCCGCTCGCCGCCGTCGGCGCCACCGCCTTTCTCGTCGCGGTCAAGGTGGCGGGGACGCTCGCCACCGGCTCGCTCGCCCTCGGCTCGGCGGCGCTCGACTCGCTCCTCGACCTCTTCGTCTCGGCCGCCAACGCCGTCGTCGTGCGGCGGAGCGCCGAGCCGCCCGACGCCGACCACGCCTACGGGCACGGCAAGTTCGAGAACCTGGCGGAGCTGGCGCAGGGCCTCTTCCTCGTCGTCGCCGCCGTCTCGCTGGGCTGGATCGGTTGGCAGCGGCTGCGCTCGCACGCGGTGCCGCACGCCAGCGGCCTCGGCGTCGGCGTCCTCGTCCTCTCGGTCATCACCAGCTGGTGGGTGGCGCGCCATCTGGGCCACGCCGCGCGCGCCATCGGCAGCCCGGCCCTGCATGCCGACAGCCGCCACTACCACGCCGACCTGTGGGTGAATCTCGCCGCGCTCGCGGCTCTCCTCGTGGTGCGCTGGACCGGTTGGTGGCCGGCCGATCCGCTGGTCGCCCTGGCGGTGGCCGCCTACGTCCTCTACACCGCGAGCGGTCTGCTCCGTGAGGCCTTGGGCGACCTGACCGACCGCGGGCTGCCGGCCGACGACCTGCGGCGGATCGAGGCCGTCGTGCGCCGCTTCGCGCCGCAGGTCGTCGGCATGCACGATCTGAAGACCCGCACCGCGGGCGGCCAGCGCTTCGTCGAGCTCCACCTGGAGATCCCGCGCGCCACCAGCTTCGCCGACGCCCACGAGCTGACCGTCCGCGTGCTGCGCGCCGTCGAGCGCGAGATCCCGCGCTCGAAGGTCTTCGTGCACGGCGACCCGGTCTAGCGGCGAGAGGCCGCGGCGGCGAGCCGCGGCGGCGGGAGCCTACTCGCCGCGGAGCTTGCGCTCGCGCTCGAGGAACCGCGCCAGGTGGCGCGCCAGCTCGACCGTCAGGCGCTCTTCTTCGCAGGCGTTCTGGAACATGATGAGCGCCGCCATCGCCTCGCGGTGCACCTCGCGCGACTCGAAGGCCGGCAGCAGCTCGGTCGCCAGCCGCTTGAGCTCGGTCGTGGCGCCACGCTCGGCGTAGAGGATGGCGAGATCGAGCGAGACCAGCGCCGCGTCGTAGCCCATGCCGCGGTCGAGGAACTCCTTCTGCACCTCGCGGAAGCCCGCCTCCGCGTCGGCGTGGCGGCCGAGGCCGCGGGCGAGGATGGCCTCGGTCCAGCGCAGGCGCAGGAAGTCGAGCCGGCGGGCGATCCCGGCGAGGTGTGCACCCACCTCCGGCAGCATCGCCTCGGCCTCCGCGTAGCGCTCGGCCTGCACCAGGTTGTCGAGGAGGTTGTAGCGCGCGAAGGCGCGGAGCCGCGGCTCGGCCTCCGGCCTCCAGCGGGCGAGCTCGCTGGCCAGGAGATCGATCGCCTCGCCGAAATCGCCCGCCTCGCGGAGGATCTTCGACTTCTGCAGCAGCATCTTGGCGAGGCCGTGGCCGCACTCCGCCTGGCGGTAGGCGGACTCGGCCTCGGCGGCGAGGGCGAGCGCCTCGTCGAAGCGCCGCTGCGCCCGGCGCAGGGAGCACTTGAGGTCGAGGATCTCGGCGGCGATCAGGGAGTTGCCCGAGGTGCTCGCGGCGAGGTGCCGCTCGGCGATGCGGAAGGCGGTCTCGGCGCTGCGCAGCTCGCCCAGCACGCGCTGCGAGTTGCCGAGGTTGGCGTAGGCGCGCGCCCGCAGGTCGAGCACCCAGTTGGGGTCGTAGACGTCGCCCAGGTGGTGGGTGATGCGGACCGCCAGCTCGGCGAGGTCGGTGGCGTTCTCGGCGTCCTCGAAGACCGCCTCCTGGCTGTGGCGGAGGAGCAGGCTGCAGAGCCCCCAGGTCTGGAAGTCCTCGCGCTCGTCGACCATCCGCAGCTGCTCCTCGAAGGGGTGCTGAGCGAGCCAGGCGAAGAGCTCGGGCGCCTCGCGGTGCTCCACCACGGCGATCTCCTCGTCCCAATGGCCGGCCTCGTGGAGCAGCCGCTGGATCTCGCCATACTTCGCCTGGCACTCGTCGCAGTTGGCGAACAGATGCGGCGCGATCTCGGCGAGCACCTCGTCGTGCTCCATGCGGCCGGCGAGCCATCTCGCGACCATCTCCAGCGATGGATGAGAATTGGGCACAGTCACTCCCCTCCGGCGGACGGTTCGTCAGACCTGGATTTTAGTTCAAGCTCCAAAGATGTAGTCTCTTTCGGTGCCCAAAAGGTGACAGGTGTCGAGAACAAAAAGGGCCGGTCGACCCGACCGGCCCTTTCTCACCTTCCGCCGAGACATCCGCCGGAGGCCGGCGTCCGCTATTGGGTGGGGGCGGTCGGCAGGCCCATGACCGCGGCGGCGCCGCCGGTTGCCTGGGCGGTGCCGGTCGGGCCCGCGGCGCGCACGCCGTTGGGGTCCCAGCCGCTCCCCTCCTCGCCCCACAGGGCGCGGATGCCCTGCCAGAGATGGGAGATGGGACCGGCGCTGGGGGCTCCGGCGGCGGCCGGGGCGGCGGCGTGGACCCGGCCGGAGCTCGGCCGCGCCGCGGCGATCGCCGGCACGAGGACGAGGGTGGCGAGGAGGGCGGCGAGGGTGCGGTGGAAGCGGACCATGAGTGTTCCCCTTTCGAGACAGATTTCCCCGGACGGCGGCATCGCCATCGGCGTATGTCTCTACAGGGAATGGTCCAAAGAGGACAAAAAGGAGACAGCCGAAGAACATCCGCCCCGCGGCGCGCTCGGCGAGGTCCGCCGCGCGGGACCGGCCGGCGAGCGGCGGGCGTGCCGCCGGCTCAGGGCTTGGGGAGCGGCGGCAGCGGCGGCAGCGGCCGGCCGACGAGGCTCTGCGAGAGGTCGCCGGCGGTCGCCAGGAAGACGCCGGCGAGGAGCACCGCGGCGCCGAGACCGAGGCGTCTCAGGCTGGGCGGCAGGAAGCGGCTGGTGAGGAAGAGGACCGTCGACCCGGCGAGCGGCAGCCAGCCGCCGCCGGCGGCGAGCGCGCGCTGGAGGTCGGGCGGCAGGAGGAGCGCGTAGAGCGGCAGGGCGAGCCCGGCGGCGAGGGCGAGGAGCGGCCGGCCGGGGGCGAGGATCTCTCCGGCGCCGCCGGCGACGAGGAGCCGGCAGCCGGCGGCGAGGAGCAGCACGAGGAGGGGAGACGAGGGGCCCTCGCCCACCCGCACGATCTCGGCGAGGAAGGTCGCGGCGGCGAGCGAGGCGAGGCCGAGGACGGCGACGATCGGCCAGCCCTGGTTCTCCAGCCGGCCGCGGCCGAGGGCGAGGAGGAGATCGCCGCCGAGGAGGGCGGCGGAGAGCAGGGCGAGCACGCGGGCCGGCTGGCTGGCGAGGAGCGGCGAGAGGCCGGCGGCGTAGGTGGCGTCGGGACGGGCGCGGAGAAAGAGGAGCGCGGCGACCAGCGCTGCGAGGAGGAGCGGCAGCGCGGCATAGGCCCACCGCCGCCGCGCTGCGAGGGCTGCCTCGTCCTCGGCGCGGCGCAGCCGCCAGGGCACCACCGCCTGCGCCCCCCAGAGGGCGAGGACGACCGCGATGATCAACCCTCCCAGCATTCAGCCCTCTCGGACACCCTTCCGGGCACCCTCCGGTTCGCCGCCGCCGCTCGAGGCGGCCCCTACCGTACCCGACTCCGGTGCCGCGGCATAGAGGAGCGCGGCGGGATCGCTCCAGGGAATGCGCTCGATCTCGTCCTCCTGACCGACGCCGGCGAGGAGCTCGGCGACGGTGGCGCCGCTCGGCGGCACGCGCAGGTCGGGCGCCAGATCGGCCAGAGGGGCGAGCACGAAGCGGCGGACGGCGAGGGCGGGGTGGGGGAGGGTGAGCTCCGCTGCGGCGGTGGTGCGGTCGCCGTAGAGGAGCAGATCGATGTCGAGCGGCCGAGGTCCGTGGCGGGGGCCGCGCCGCCGGCCGGCGGCGCGCTCGAGCGCCTTGGCGAGGGCGAGGAGCGCCTCGGGCTCCCAATCCGTCGCGGCGACGACGGCGGTGTTGAGGAAGGTGGGCTGTGCGGCGAGAAAGCGGGGCGAGCGGGGGAGGCTTCGATAGAGGGGCGCGACGGCGAGCGGACCGAGCGCGGCGGCGAGGCCGCGGACGGCGGCGGCGAGCCTCGCCTCCACCTCGCGGGCGGAACCGACGTTGCCGCCGAGCCCGAAGGCGGCGACCCGCTCAGCTCCCCTCGTCGAGGTCCTCTTCCTCCTCCTCGTCATCGCCCAGATCGGCCTCGATCTCGGCGTCGCCGATGGCGTCGTCCGGCAGGTCCTCGATCGGCACGTCGTCGTCGACCTCGACCGGCTTGGGGGTGTCCACCTTGCGCTTGCGCCGTGCGGCCGGCGTGCTCGCCGAGCTGTCGCCGCGATCGGAGTCCTTCTGGTTCGCTCCGCACTTGGGGCAGATCGCCTCGGACTTGCCGAGGTCGTAGAACCGCGTCCCGCAGTTGTAGCACTCGTGTTTGTTTCCTAGGGTGTTGGGGTCGGCCATCGCTGCTCCCGTGCGGTCTCCGGGGGGACCGGTCTTTTCGAGGGCGCGAAGCTAGCATCGGCCCCCTGGGCTGTCAACCAAGCTTGCCTGGACCCGGCGCGGGCGCTACGATCGGCGAGCCATGCAGAGCGCGCCCGCACACTCCTCGAGATTTCTCGCTCGCCATCTCGCGTCGGCTCTCCTGCTGCTGGCTGTCGCCCTCGCCGGCAGCCACGCCGCCCTCGCCGCCGGGCGCGCCAGCGCGGCGCCGGCCGCCGATCCGCGCGCCGCGGGCCTCACCGGCACCCAGCGCCTGCAGGCTCTCATCGACCGCGTCAAGCTCGAGCAGAAGAGCCTGCGCACTCTGCAGGCGCGCTTCGTCCAGCACCGCGAGAGCTCGCTCCTCGTCAAGCCCGAGGACTCGACCGGCGAGTTCTCCTACGCCGCGCCCGACCGGGTGCGCTGGGAGTACGCCAAGCCCAACCCGATCACCGTGCTCATCGACGGCGACGAGATGACCACCTGGTACCGCGATCTCGGGCGGGCCGACAAGCTGAAGGTGGGGCGCTACTCGAGCCAGATCTTCAAGTACCTCGGGGCGAGCGGCTCGATGCAGTCGCTCCTCGACTATTTCACCGTCACCCTGGAGATCCCCAAGGCCGCGACCGATCCCTACCGCATGGAGCTGGTGCCGCGCTATGCGCGCATCGCCAAGCGCCTGAAGGCGATGACCATCTGGATCGACCCGCAGCGCTTCTTTCCCTCCCGCGTCCGCTACGTCGAGGGCGACGGCGACGTCACCGAATACGAGTTCAAAGATCTCGAGGTCAACCCGCAGATCCCCGGCGATCGCTTCGTCCTCAAGCTGCCGAGCGGCGTGCAGACGCGGGTGATCGACCTCGAGCGCGACGCCAGCAAGAGCAAGCCCGGCTCCGGGCGCTGAGCCGCCGGCCGGCTCGGCGCCCGCCGGCCGACACTGCGCCGCCCGTGCCGCGGCCGCGCGCCCGCTCCAGCCCACCGCGCCCCACCTCGGATGCCCCTCGACTTCGCCATCGACGCGACCTGCGGCGCCGCGCGCCGCGGCCGCCTGACGACCGCCCACGGCGTCGTCGAGACGCCGGCCTTCATGCCGGTGGGGACGCTCGGCGCCGTCAAGGGCGTGCCGCCGCAGGCGCTCGCCGAGGCGGGTGCCGAGATCTTCCTCGCCAACCTCTACCACCTGTCGCTGCGCCCCGGCGTCGACGTCATCGAGGGACTCGGCGGCATCCACCGCTTCACCGGCTGGGACGGGCCGATCCTCACCGACAGCGGCGGCTTCCAGGTGTGGAGCCTGGGCGGCCTGCGCTCGGTGGACGCCGACGGCGTCACCTTCAAGAGCCACCTCGACGGCTCGCCCCTCCGCTTCACCCCCGAAGGGGTCGTCGACCTGCAGGAGCGGATGGCGGTCGACATCGCCATGGTGCTCGACGAGTGCCCCCCCTGGCCGGTCGAGCCGGAGGTCGCCGCGGCGAGCTGGGAGCGCACCCTCGCCTGGGCGCGCCGGGCGGCCGCGGCGCGGCGCGGGCCGGACGGGGTGACGGCGCTCTTCGGCATCGTTCAGGGGAGCGTCTTCGCGGACCTCCGCCAGGCGGCCGCCGCGGCCCTCGCCGAGCTTCCCTTCGACGGCTTCGCCATCGGCGGCGTCTCGGTGGGCGAGCCGCCGGAGCTCCGCCGCGCCGTCGTCGAGTGGACGGCGCCGGCCCTCCCCGCCGAGCGGCCGCGCTACCTCATGGGGGTGGGCTACCCGGAGGACATCCTCCACGCGGTGGCCTGCGGCGTCGACCTCTTCGATTGCGTCCTGCCGGCGCGCAACGCCCGCCACGGCGTCCTCTTCACCCGCGAGGGAGTGCTCCGGATCAAGAACGCACGCTACAAGAACGACCCGCGGCCGCCCGACCCGCTCTGCTCCTGCCCGCTCTGCTCGCGGCTGTCGCGCGCCTTCCTCCATCACCTCACGCGGGCCGGAGAGCTCACCGCGCCGGTGCTCGCGACGCTCCATAACCTGCGGCATTACCTTGACTTCATGGGGGAGGTCAGGCAAGCTATCTCGCTCGGTGCGCTAACGGAACTGACCGCCAAACGCCGTTTCAATCCCCTGGAGTACCCTTGAGCGGAGGAGCTCGCTGCGCAGGTCGCCCTGCCAGGGAATCGACATGACCGGAATCATCCCTTCCACCTTCGGCATCCTCGCCGCCACCCCGGCGCCCGGCCCCCTCGGGGCCCTCCTCACCGGTCCCGTCGTGCCGATGGTGCTGATGTTCGGCGTCTTCTATGTCGTCCTCATCCTGCCCATGCGCAAGCGGCAGCGCCTCTTGCAGCAACAGATCGAGAACCTGAAGAAGGGGGACCGGGTGGCCACCAACGGCGGCCTCTATGGCGAGGTCGTCGCGATCGAGCCCACGGTCGTCCTGTTGAAGGTCGCCGACAACGTCCGCGTCCGCATCGCCAAGTCGGCGATCTCCGGATTCGAGGACGACGGCACCAAGGGGGACAAGTAGCCATGAACCGGAAACTGCTCGGCCGCGGCCTGGTGATCCTGGCCTCGGTCGTCGTCGCGGTGATCCTCGCCTATCCGCCGAAAGAGAAGATCAACCTCGGCCTCGATCTCCAGGGCGGCATGCATCTGGTCCTCCAGGTGCACACCGAGGACGCCGTGCGCGCCGAGGTCGACTCCGACATCGACCGGCTGCTCGCCACCGCCAAGGACAAGAGCTGGACCGGGGTGACCGCGCGCCGCGTCGGCGACCAATCGTTCCAGGTCGACGGCGCCTCCGACAGCAACCGCGACGCGGTGACCCAGTACATCTCGACCAGCTTCCGCAACTACTCGCGGCCGCGCGGCGCCTCCGGACTCGTCTACCGCATGGACGACAAGAGCGTCGCCGACAGCCAGCGGCTCGCCGTGCGCCAGGCGGTGGAGACGATCCGCAACCGCGTCGACGCCTTCGGCGTCGCCGAGCCGGTGATCCAGGAGGCGAGCAACAACCGCGTCGTCGTCGAGCTGCCGGGCGTCGACGACCCCGAGCGCGTGCGCCGGCTGATCAAGAGCACCGCCTTCCTGGAGTTCCGCCTGGTCTCCTATCCGCAGGGCGGCTCGGCCGGCCTGCCCACCCGCGAGGATGTCCTCCAGCACTACAACGGCCAGCTGCCGGCGGACCTCGAGATCCTCGACGGCGACCGCATCGACAAGGAGACCCACCAGGCCGTCGGCAAGGAGTACTACGCCCTCGAGCGGCGCCGGGTGGTCACCGGCCGCGACCTCAAGAACGCGCGGCCCAGCCAGGGGCAGTTCAACCAGCCGGTGGTGCAGTTCACGATGACCCCGGCGGGCGGCCAGGCCTTCGGCCAGGCCACCGGCGCCAACGTTGGACGGGGCCTCGCCATCGTGCTCGACGGCCGCGTCGTCTCGGCGCCGCGGATCAACTCGCGGATCAACGACTCGGGGATCATCGAGGGCAACTTCAGCCAGCAGGAGGTCGACGACCTGTCGACGGTCCTCCGCTCGGGCGCCCTCCCCGCCTCGCTGACCTACCTCGAGGAGCGCACCGTCGGTCCGTCGCTCGGCCGCGACTCGATTCAGGAGGGCCTGCGCGCCGGCATCGTCGGCACCCTCCTCGTCGTCGTCACCATGCTGCTGATCTACAACCTGACCGGCGTCAACGCGGTGATGGCGCTCGCCTTGAACATCATCATCCTCTTCGGCGGCATGGGCGCCTTCCACTCGACGCTCACCCTCCCCGGCATCGCCGGCGTCATCCTCACCATCGGCATGGCGGTCGACGCCAACGTCCTCGTCTTCGAGCGCATCCGCGAGGAGCTCAAGGCCGGCAGGACGGTGCGCTCGGCGATCGACCTCGGCTTCCAGCACGCCTGGACGTCGATCATCGACACCCACGTCACCACCATCGTCTCGGCGATGATCCTCTTCCAGTTCGGCACCGGGCCGATCAAGGGCTTCGCCGTCACCCTGGTCATCGGTCTTCTCGCCTCGCTGTTCACCGCGGTCTTCGTCAGCCGTTGGATCTTCGATCTGGTGCTCTCGCGGCGCCGGGTGCAGAGACTTTCGATCTAGGTCTCGCCGGGTCGAGACAAGGAGCACGCGATGGAGCTGCTGCGCGACACCCACATCGACTTCATGAAGTACCGGAAGTTCTGGATCTGGGTCTCCCTGGCCCTGGTCATGGGCGGCGTCTATGCGATCTGGGACCACGCCCGCCTGATGAAGCTGGGCATCGACTTCGCCGGTGGAACGACGGTCACCCTGCGCTTCAAGCAGGTCCCGCAGGTCGACGAGCTGCGCAAGCTGCTCGAGGCCCAGGGGCTCGGCGCCGCTGAGATCCAGCGCTTCGGCGGCGATGCCGAGCACGAGGTGCTGATCAAGACCGAGGTGGTCAAGGGCTCCGAGGAAGGGAGCCGCGATCGCATCGTCGGCGCGCTCGACAAGCGCTTCAACCAGGGCCAGCAGGGGAAGCTGGACCTGAACCGCGTCGGCGCCGAGGCGACCACCCAGTTCCTGCTGCAGAACGACCCGGACCATATGGCGGCGCTGGGCGTCGACGGCGAGCGCGCCTTCTACGACAAGGCCGGCACCGCCATCCTCGCGGCGCGTCGCAAGCTCGCCATCTTCACCTCCTGGGACGAGGTGGCGAAGGCGCCGGGCGTCACCCCGGCCGAAGTGCAGCTCTTCCAGCAGCGCGGCGCCCTCGGCGACTACGCGGTCATCGCGGTCGAGAACGTCGGCCCGCAGATCGGCAAGGAGCTGCGCCTGCAGGGCTTCCTGGCGGTGCTCTTCTCGCTCCTCGGCATGCTGCTCTACATCTGGTTCCGCTTCGAGCTGCGCTTCGGCATCGGCGCCATCATGGCGAGCATCCACGACGTGCTGGTGACGCTCTTCCTCTTCACGATCTTCCGCTTCGAGTTCAACCTGACGACGGTCGCCGCCTTCCTCACCCTCGTCGGCTACTCGACCAACGACACCGTCGTCATCTTCGACCGCATCCGCGAGAACATGCGGAAGAACCGCCGCAAGCCGCTCCTCGAGGTGATGAACGAGTCGATCAACCAGACGCTGTCGCGGACGATCATGACCTCCGGCCTCACCATGCTGACCGTCGCCTCGCTGCTCTTCCTCGGCGGCGACGTGCTGCGCGGCTTCGCCTTCGTCATGACCGTCGGCATCATCGTCGGCACCTACTCGTCGATCTACGTGGCGAGCCCCTTCGCTCTCCTCTGGGAGCAGCTCTTCGGCGTCGGCGGCCGCTACTCGAAGAAGGGCGCCCCGCGCGCCGACGGCGAGCGGCTCGCCCCGGGTTCGGCCAAACCGGCGCTCAAGCAGGCGCAGGCGCAGCCGCCGGCCCTCGGCGAGCGTCCGGTGGCCCCCGGCGGCCCCCGTCCGGCGGCCAACCGGCCGCGCCCCAAGAAGGCCGGCAGCCGCCGCTGAGCCGCAGATTCAGCCGTCTCTTTTCGCCGCCTCGCCGTGTCCCACGGCGAGGCGTTTTTGCTTGACGGGCGGCCGGCGCCCGCCGCGGGCATACGCGCTGCTCTATACTTGTTGACTCTCGGAAGACCTACCCGCTCGGTACCCTCGCGCTGCCCGACCGGGGCGGTCCCCATGCCATGCCTGCCTCGAGCAAGAGCCTCGCGCCGCCGGTCACCTCGCCGCCGGCGGTGCGCTTCGAAGACATCCTCGACTGCCTGCGGTCGCACGGCCGGCAGATCGACGCCCATTTCCTGCGCGCGGTCTACGACTTCTCGGCGCGCATGCACCAGGACCAGCTCCGCCGCTCCGGCGAGCCGTACCTGATCCACCCGCTCAACGTCGCCTATCTCCTCGCCGAGCTGAACTTCGACCAGACCTGCGTCGCCGTGGGCCTCCTCCACGACGTGCTCGAGGACACGCTCACCACCCGCGATGTCGTCGAGTCGACCTTCGGCGGCGAGGTGGCCGAGCTCGTCGACGGGGTGACCAAGATCGGCCGCCACGAGTACGTGCGGCGCGACGAGGCGCAGGCCGAGACCTTCCGCAAGATGATCCTCGCCTCGGCGAAGGACATCCGGGTCATCGTCGTCAAGCTCGCCGATCGCCTGCACAACATGCAGACGCTCGTCCACATGCCGACCGACGCGCGGCGGCGGATCTCCCGCGAGACGCTGGAGATCTACTCGCCGATCGCCCACCGCCTCGGCATGGCGCGCGTCAAGGGCGACCTCGAGGACCTCGCCTTCTTCCACCTCTACCCCCACCAGTTCGCCGAGCTCCATTCGAAGATCGCCGAGAAGATGAAGCTCGGCCAGGGTGCCACCCAGCGCATCCGCGACCGCCTGGTGGAAAGCCTCGAGCAGGCGGGGATCGGCGCCGAGATCAGCTTCCGGGTGAAGCGCTACTACTCGATCTACGAGAAGCTGCGCCGCCAGGGGATCGACATCTCGCAGCTCTACGACTATCTCGCCTTCCGCATCGTCACCAGCAGCCTGCGCGACACCTATGCCGCGCTCGGCGTCGTTCATCAGTCCTGGCGTCCCATCCCCGGCCGCTTCAAGGACTACATCGCGATGCCCAAGCCGAACCTCTACCAGTCGCTGCATTCGACGGTGGTGGGCGACGAAGGGCAGCCGTTCGAGGTGCAGATCCGCACTCGCGAGATGGACCTCGTGGCGGAGGAGGGGATCGCCGCCCATTGGCGCTACAAGGAGGGCAAGGTCGAGCCGCTGGCCTCGGACCCCAACATCCTCTGGCTGCGCCAGCTCCTCGAGTGGCAGAAGGAGGTCCAGGACCCGCGGACTTTCCTCACCACGCTGAAGATCGACCTCTACCCGGACGAGGTGTACGTCTTCACGCCCAAGGGGGAGGTCTTCTCCTTTCCGCGCGACGCCTCGCCGCTCGATTTCGCCTACAAGGTGCACACCGAGCTCGGCCACCGCTGCGCCGGGGCGCGGGTCAACGGCAAGCTGGTGCCGCTGCGCACGCCGCTGCAGAACGGCGACATGGTCGAGGTGCTGACCAACCCCAACCGCAACCCGAGCCGCGACTGGCTGACCTTCGTCAAGACCTCGCGCGCCAAGAGCAAGATCCGCCAGTGGCTGAACACGCAGCAGAAGCAGCGCGCCATGGAGATCGGGCGGCGGCTGTTCGAGAAGGAGCTCAAGCGGTTCAGCCTCAATCCGAAGAAGTTCGCCGACACCCCGGAGCTCGCCGCCTATCTCGAGAGCGAGGGGATGTCGCGCCTCGACGACCTCTACAGCCGCATCGGCTTCGGCAAGACCGAATCGCGCACGGTACTGGCGCGCACGCTGCCGGCCGAGAAGCTGGTGGAGCCGACCGGCGCTCCCGCCCGCCTGCGCGAGGCGGTGTCGAAGATCCTGCCGTTCCGCGAGGGGCCGATCGCCGTCAAGGGGCACGGCGACCTCCTCGCGTATCTCGCCAAGTGCTGTAACCCGCTGCCCGGCGAGGACATCGTCGGCTACGTGACGCGCGGCCGCGGCGTCTCCGTCCACTCGGTCGACTGCCCCAACGTCAAGAACCTGCTCTACAACCCGGAGCGCGAGATCGAGGTCGAGTGGGCGAAGCAGAAGGACAACGTCTACCAGATCTCGCTGCTCATCGAGACCGAGGACCAGCCGGGCATGCTGGCCCGCCTGACCGAGGTCATCGCCAAGGCGGACAGCAACATCACCCAGATCGAGGCGGAGACCCGCGAGACCGGCCCGGCGCGCATCGGCGTCGTCTGCCAGCTGCGCAACCGCAAGCACCTGGAGAAGCTCCTCCGCGACGTCCGCGCCATCTCCGGCGTCCTCCGCGTCCACCGCCGCATGAGCGGCGCCGACACCTCCGCCGAAGCCTTCCACTGAGGAGCGCGCCGGCCCGGCGCCGGCGTCAGGCGCGCGCGGCGATCCGCCGCGCGGTGTGGTGAGCGAGCGCCATGATGGTGATCATCGGGTTGACCCCCGAGGCCGACGGGAAGGCGCTGGCGTCGGCGATGTAGAGCCCGCGCAGGCCGAACACCTCTCCATTGCCGTCGCAGACGGCGCTCCGCGCGTCGCGCCCCATGCGGCAGGTGCCCATCTGGTGGGCGCTGAAGAGCGCCGACCAGTTGCGGCCGTAGCGGCTCCGCGCGACCTGGGCGAAGTACTCGTCGCGCGCCCCGGCCGACGCCGCGTCGCGGAGGCCGAGCCGCCGCTGGTTCAAGGCGAGCAGGTGGCGGGCGCCGGCGGCGAGGTGGACGCGCGACGCCGCGGCGATCCCCTGCTGCAGCAGGCGCTCCTCGCGGCGCCCCGGCCGGTAGTCGATCCGCGGGCTGCCGTCGCGCGCCAGCCGCACCCGCCCGCTCGACTCGTCGCGCACCAGCACGATGATCGCCGCCTTGTGGCGGCTCGCCTGCATCTCCCGGCGATGGTCGCGGGCGCCGCACCAGGGCGTCGCCAGCGAGAGGAGGCCGGGGTGCGCCGGCGCCGTCTCCAGGCGGAAGCCGAGGCCGCGGTCGATTCCCGCGAACTCTTGGCAGAGGATGGTCTGCGGCGGCCCGCTCCAGGGCTCGATCGGCTGCTCGTAGGTGCCGGCGACCGAGGTGGCCGGGTGGAGATGGAGGTGCCGGCCGAGCGCCGGCAGCGCGAGCCCCGAGCGCAGC
Source organism: uncultured Acidobacteriota bacterium (assembly GCA_963755825.1). Taxonomy (GTDB): domain Bacteria; phylum Acidobacteriota; class Thermoanaerobaculia; order Multivoradales; family UBA5704; genus DATBQN01. Next base: position 3,025,397 of record CAVWLA010000003.1, read on the forward strand.
AGGAGCGCCGGCGAATGGATGCTGCCGGCGGCGGCGACGACGACCGGGGCGCGCACGGTGACGACGACCTCGGCGCCGTCCGCCGTCGTGGCGACGGCGGCCACCCCGGCCGCCCGGCCGCCGCTCGCCAGCACCCGCACGGCTCGGCAGCCGGCGACGATCTCGGTGTCGCCGCGCTCCTGGGCATCGCGCAGGAAGGTCGCGGCGGTGCTCTGTTTGCCGCCGTGGCGGCAGCCGAAGACGCAGTCGCCGCACTGCCGCGGATCGCAGCCGCGGGCGTTGCGCGCGATCCGCTCCCAGCGCCAACCGAGCGCCTGGCAGCCGTCGCGCAGCGCCGCATTGTTGGCGTTCACGACGCTCTCCGCGGTGCCGACGCCGAGCCGCTCCATCACCGCGGCGAGCGAGCGGTCGAAGCTTTCCTCGGCGAAGAAGGCGCAGCCAGAGCGCTCCGCCCACTCGTCGCGCACCGCGGCGGTCGGCGGCAGCGAGGTCTGCCAGTTGACGGCCGTGCCGCCGCCGAGCGTCGCGCCGGCGAGGATCGCCATCCCCAGGTCGCGAGTGGCGGCGAGGCCGCGGTCGAGGTAGAGCGCGCGCATGCCGGCGAGCTCGTCCGGCTCGAAGTCCGGCGCCTCGAAGCCGCCGCCCGCCTCCAGCACCACCACCCGCCTGCCGGCGGCCGCGAGCACCGCCGCCGCGACGCCGCCGCCGGCGCCGGAGCCGACGACGCAGACGTCGGCCTCGAAGGTCGCCGGCGCGGCGATCTGGGTCAGCCGGAGATGCCTCGGCGCTGCCGGCGGCGCGGCCGGGCGGGCGTAGCCCATCGCCGCCCAGGTGGGATTGTCGCCGCCGCCGGGGCGGACGCTGTAGAAAAGGAAGGTCGCCAACCGCTTGAGGACCTGGAAGCCGCGGCGCAGGGGCTCCAGCCGGCTCGTCGCCATGGCGAGCAGGGCGCGCTCGCGGCGATCGAGTGGCAGTTGGCTGAGCGGCAGCGCCCGTCCCGCCAGCGGCAGCATGAAGGCCGGCTGCTCGAGCAGGTGGAGCAGGCGGCGGAAGTCGGCGCGCTGCTCCGGCGCGAGCCCGCCGACCGCCTGCTCGAATTCCGCCGCCACGCCGAGCGCCGCGGCGTCGAGCGCGAAGAGGCGGGGATCGTCGCCGGGCTCGGCCTCGAGCGCCGGGAGGAGCGCCTCGCAGACCGCGGCGAGCGTCCGCCGCTCCGCCGCGGAGAGGAGCTCAGGAGCGGCCGCGGTCGAGCTGGGCATCTGGGAGCGTGCGAGAAACAGGCGAGACCGGGCGATCGGCTCCGGCGGTCGGGGTCTATAGGGTCTAGGGGCGCCCCTCGTAAAGCGCCTCGGTCGCCAGGGTGGCGGGGCCGCTCTCGGTGCAGACGGCGAAATGAGCCGCGTACATCGACACTCCGGCGTGCTCGCCGTCGCGGCCGAGGACGTAGAACTGGAGGTCGAAGTTGGGCTGCCCGCGGTCGTTGAGCAGGCGCTTCTCGACGGTGTTGGCGACGACGCGGCGGAGCGCCTCCATGCCGGCGTCCTTGGGATGGGCGCCGCGGCGCATCGACTCGACGATGGCGTAGGAGGAGAGGTTGTAGAGGTTGGCCTCGCCGCGGCCGGTCGACCCCGCCGCCCCCACCGCGCCGTCGACGTAGAGGCCGGCGCCGAGGATCGGCGAGTCGCCGACCCGGCCGGGGATCTTCCAGGCGAGGCCGGAGGTGGTGGTCACCCCGCAGACCTCGCCCTTGGCGTTGACGCCATCGCAGTTGATCGTGCCCCACAGGTGCCGGCGGTCGATCAGGCCCTCGCGAGCCATCTGCAGGGCGGCCGCGAGGCCGGCGGCGGCGCGCGTCTTGGGGTCCAGGTAGTGCTGCGGGTCGGTGCGGCGCTTCCATTCGAGCCAGAGACGGCGGGACTTCTCGGTGTTGAGGTCGTCCTCGATCCGGAACCCCATCCCGCGGGCGAAGTCCTGCGCCCCCTTGCCCACGAGCAGGTGATGGTCGGTCTGCTCCATGACCGCCTTGGCGACGAGCGAGGGCGTGCGCACCCCCTCGATCGCGGCGACGCCGCCGGCCTGCTTGCGCGGGCCATGCATGCAGCAGGAGTCGAGCTGGACGACGCCCTCCGCATTGGGCAGGCCGCCGTAGCCGACGCTGTCGTCCTCGGGGTCGAGCTCGACCAGGTTGACGCCGGCGATGAGGGAGTCGAGGACGTCGGCGCCGCCGGCGATCATGGCGAACGCCTTCTCGACGCAGGTCACCGGGCCGCCGTTCTTGAACTTGTTGCCGTTGGCCGAGGAGATGACGACCGGCCGCGCCGCCTTCGGCACGATGACCGCCGGCGCCTCGCCGCGGAGCGCCCGCGGGGCCACTGCGGCGAGGCCGGCGGCGGCGCCGGCGCGGAGGAGATCACGGCGGTTGAAGCCTTCGCTCATCGTCCAACCCTCCTGCGACACCCGAGCGGTGCGGACCGGCGGCTCCCGAGAGCCGCCGCGGAGACGGGGTGTGCGCCAGCGATTCTAGATGCGGCGGCTGGCGCGCGCCAGGCGGCAGCCGGCGACCGCAGGTGAGGGGAACGGGCAGCGCCCTTCGTTGCTTCCTCCGTGGCGTATTCGAGCCCGCCCGTCGTGGGCAGGCGGCGCCAGCGGGAGCGCGAGGTCCGGGCCGCCGGCCTCCGCTGCGAGGCCGCCCGGGCTCGAGCTCTCGCGGAGCGAATCGCAGGACCGAGCAACAAGGGAGACGACCATGACCACCCATCAGTCCAACCCCACCACCGCGCCCGCCGCTCTGGCGGATCACGCCGCCCGCCACAAGGCCTTCGGCGGCGGCGCCGTCACCTCGGGAGTCGCCACGCAGTACTGGCTCGAGCTGGTGGCCTACCCTCCCGGCAGCGCGCGGAGCCTCTGGCTCTTCGTCGGCGGCGTGTGGCGCCACCTCGACAACCCGAGCGACGGGATCCAGATCTCGGTGCAGTCGGCGTTCTGCAGCTGCCCGGATCGCCTCCAGGTCACCGTCTGGTACTCGGACGACGTCATCGTCGGCCTGGTGGTGAGCTCGAAGTAAAAGCGCTCGCCGTCGCCTGGGGCGGGCGATCCGCCGTCGCGCGGGTCGCCCGTCTACTCCTCCGGCGGGCCGAGGATGGCGAAGATCTCGCTCTTCCGCGCCGCCAGCTCCTCCGGGGTCGAGGCCTCGAGGACGAGGCGCAGGTAGGGCTCGGTGTTCGAGGGGCGGACGTTGGCCCACCAGGTGGGGTAGGAGAGGGTGATGCCGTCCAGCGTGTCGGTCTGGGCGTCCTGGTAGCGCGCCGCCAGGCGGGCGATCATCCCCGGCTTGTCGGCGACGACGAAGTTGATCTCCGGGCTCTTCGCGTAGCGCGCCAGCGGGCGGACGAGCTGCGACAGCGGCTGCCCCTTCTCCCACAGCAGGTTGAGCACCTCGACGGCGGCGAGGAGCGCGCAGTCGGCGTAGAAATGGTCGCGGAAGTAGTAGTGGCCGGCGAGCTCGCCGCCGAAGATGCCCTGCCGCGCGCGGAGCGTCGCCTTCATGAACGAGTGCCCCACCCGCTCGCGCACCGGGATGCCGCCCGACTCGGCGATGTACTCGGCGACGGCGCGCGACGAGCGGAGGTCGTAGAGGACCGCCTTTCCCGGCTCGCGGGAGAGCAGCTCGCCGCCGATCAGCCCGGTCATCAGATCGCTGCCGATCGCCTTGCCGGTCTCGTCGACGAACGCGGCGCGGTCGGCGTCGCCGTCGAAGGAGATGCCGAGGTCGGCGCCGCTCCCGGCGACCAGCGCCTCGAGGTCGCGGAGGTTCTCCTCCTTGAGCGGGTTCGCCTCGTGGTTGGGGAAGCTGCCGTCGAGTCCGAAGTAGAGCGGCACCAGCTCGATGTCCATCGCCTCGAGGAGCGGCTGGTAGATCGTCGACATGCCGTTGGCGGCGTCGACCGCGACCTTCAGCCGGCGGGCCCCCTCGGGGCGGCGGAGGAACGACAGGATGTGCGTCCGGTACTCGGCCGCGATGTCGCCGGGCTCCGCTTTGCCGCGGACCGCGGCCTCCGGCAGCTCGCCGGCCGCGATCTTCTTCTCCATGACGGCGATGCCGCCCTCGCCGGAGACCGGCAGCGCGCCGTGGCGGCTGAGCTTGAAGCCGTTGTACTGCGCCGGGTTGTGCGAGGCGGTCACCTGGATGCCGCCGGCGGCGCCGTGGGCGCCCACCGCGAAATAGCTCATCGGCGTCGTGGCGAGGCCGATGTCCTCGACGTCGAGGCCGGCCGCGGTGAGGCCGTCGATGAGCGCCGCGGCGAGGCCGGGGCTCGAGGTGCGCATGTCGCGCGAGACGACGACCGTGTTGCCGAGGGCGCGATCGTCGTCGTCGAGGATGAACGGGAAGGCGAGGCCGATCTGGCGCGCCTTCGCCTCGTCGAGCTCGCCGGGGACGATGCCGCGGATGTCGTAGGCTTTGAAGATTCCGGACATGGGGGTTCCGTTCTGGTGCGCGCCGCAAGGGCGCCGGCACCGGTTCTCGTTCAGGCTCTCTGGATGGTGAAGCCGAAGGCCATGCCCTCGACCGGATGGCTGGCGAGGTCGGCGGCCGGCGGCTGCGGCTCGAGCGCGACGGCGAGCGTCTCGCGCTGGATCGTCTCGCGGTGGGCGGCGATCGCCGCGGCGAGCGCCGGCGCGGCGTCGAAGCGCACGCGGATGCGATCGGCATAGTCGAGGCCGGCGTCCTTGCGGGCCGTCTGCAGGTGGTGGATGACCTCGCGCGCCCAGCCTTCGCCGACGAGCTGCTGATCGAGCGCGGTGTCGAGCGCCACCAGCAGCTCGCGGTCGCCCTGGGTCGCCATGCCGGGGCGCTCGATCAGGCGGACCTCGACCTCGTCGGCGGCGAGCTCGACCGGACCGTCGGCGAGCGCGATGGTCACCCGGCCGGCGCGCTCGAGCTCGGCGGCGAGGGCGTCGCCATCGGCGTCGGCGAGCGCCTTCTTGACCTCGGCCATGCGCTTGCCGAAGCGCGGCCCGGTCTTGGGAAAGATCGGCCGCACCTCCTGATGAACGTAGAGCGCCCGGTCGGCCGCCCAGTGCACCGCCTTGACGTTGAGCTCGTCCAGGAGGAGGTCGACCTGCGGCGCGATGACCGCGGGCAGCGCCGGATCGGAGGTCACCAGGGTGACCGCGGCGAGCGGCTGGCGGGTCTTCAGGCCGTGCTCGTTGCGCGCCGCATGACCGAGGCGGACGATGCGCTGGATCGCCGCCATGCCGGTCTCGAGCCCGACGTCGGCACGACCGGCGGCCGGCTGCGGCCAGTCGTCGAGATGGACCGAGGGCTCCGCCGCGGCGCCCTGGCTGCGCACCAGGTGGCGGTGGAGCACCTCGGCGACGAAGGGTGTGAACGGCGCGATCAGCCGGGCGAGCGTCGTCAGCACCTCGTAGAGGGCGGCGTAGGCGCTGTCCTTGTCGGTATCGGAGCCGGTATTGGAGCGTCCGCCCGCCTCGTCGCGGCCGGCGCGCCAGAAGCGGCTCCGGCTGCGGCGGATGTACCAGTTGGTGAGGTCGTCGAGCATCTCCTCGACGCCGCGCGCGGCGTCGGCTACCCGATAGCCGTCGAGGTGCCCGGTGGTCGCCTCGACCAGGCGGCCGAGCCGCAGCAGGATCCAGCGGTCGAGCGCCGGCCGTTCGGCGAAGCTGGCGTGAGCGCGCGCCGGGTCGTGCGGCCGCCAGCCGTCGAGATTGGCGTAGATGGTGAAGAAGGAGAGCGCGTTCCACAGCGGCAGCAGGAAGCGCTGCGCCGCCTCGCGCACCAGCCGCGCCGAGAAGCGCGACGGCACCTCGGGGTTGTTGACGCAGAAGTACCAGCGCAGGGCGTCGGCGCCGGTCTCCGCGATCACCGCCATCGGCTCGACGACGTTGCCGAGGCGCTTCGACATCTTGCGCCCTTTGTCGTCGTTGATGTGGCCGAGGACGATGCAGTCGCGGTAGGCGACCGAGTCGAAGAGCAGCACGCCGAGGACGTGCAGGGTGTAGAACCAGCCGCGGGTCTGGTCGACCGCCTCGGAGATGAGGTCGGCGGGGAAGCCGCGGCGCGCCGCCGGATCGAAGCCGGGGAGCGGCCGGCCCATGTAGTGCTGCTGGGCGAAGGGCATGGCGCCGGAGTCGAACCAGGCGTCGATCACCTCGGGCGCGCGGCGCATGGTGCCGCCGCTGCAGGCGTCGCACGGCCAGGTGAAGTCGTCGATCGCCGGCCGGTGGGGGTCCCACTGTGCCGGGTCGTAGGGGTCGTCGGGGAGTGCCCTGCCGGCGGCGGCGAAGAGCTCGCGGTAGGAGCCGACGACGGTGCGGTGGCGGCAGATGTCGCAGGTCCACACCGGCAGCGGCGTCCCCCAGTAGCGGCGGCGCGACAGCGCCCAGTCGACGACGTTCTCCAGCCAGTTGCCGAAGCGGCCGCTGCCGATGTGCTCGGGGTGCCAGGCGATCTCGCGGTTCTTCGCCACCAGGGCGTCCTTGGCGGCGGTCGTGCGGATGAACCAGCTCTCCGTGGCGTAGTAGAGGAGCGGCCGGTCGCAGCGCCAGCAGAACGGGTAGTTGTGGCGGTGGCGGTCGCCGTGGAGGAGGAGGCCGCGGGCCTTCAGGTCCTGGGTGATCTTGGGATCGGCGTCCTTGAACCAGAGGCCGGCGAACGGCCCGGTGCCGGCGGCCAGCCTGCCCTCGCCGTCGACCGAGAGGATGAGCGGCAGGCCGTAGCGCAGTCCCGTCTGGTAGTCGTCCTCGCCGAACGGCGGCGCGGTGTGGACGAGGCCCGTGCCCTCGGTCGAGGTCACGTAGTCGCCGAGGACCACCTTCCCCGGCGTCTCCGGGAAGTAGAAGGTGAAGAGGCGGTCGTAGAGCAGGCCCTCGAGGTCGCGGCCGCGGAAGCGGGCGACGGCGGGCGCCTCGCGGAGGTCGAGCTGCCGGCGCTTGCCGGCGTGCTCGGCGTCGTCGATGGCGAGCGGCACCGGCGTCGCCAGATCCTCGCCGATGACGAGCAGCTCGCCGGCCTGCCGCGGGCTCTCGATGGCGCGGTAGGCCATGTCCGGGTGGACGGCGAGGGCGACGTTGGCGATCGTCGTCCACGGCGTCGTCGTCCAGGCGACGAGCTTGACGTCGTCGCCGACCGCGAAGCCGCCGCCGTCGACGGTGGGGATGGTCTGGCCGGGGTGGAGCCGGAAGAGCGTCCACACCGAGGGGTCCTCGGCGTCCTTGTAGTTCTGCGCCACCTCGTGCGACGACAGCGTCGTGCCGCAGCGCGCGCAGTAGGGCTGGATCTTGTAGCCCTCGACCAGCAGCTCGCCCTTCCACAGCTCGGCGAGCGCCCACCACACCGACTCAATGTACTCGTTGCTGTAGGTGTGGTACGCGTGGTCGAGGTCGATCCAATAGCCGATGCGCTCGGTCATCGCCCGCCACTGCGTCTCGTAGGTGTGCACGGAGGCGAGGCAGGCGCGGTTGAACTCGCCGATGCCGTACTCCTCGATCTGCCGCTTGCCGGAGAAGCCCAGCCGCTTCTCGACCTCGATCTCGACGGCGAGGCCGTGGGTGTCCCAGCCCGCCTTGCGCGGCACGTGGTAGCCGCGCATGGTGCGGAAGCGCGGGAAGAGGTCCTTCACCACGCGGGTGACGACGTGGCCGACGTGCGGCACGTTGTTGGCGGTCGGCGGCCCCTCGTAGAAGACGAACTCGCCGCGCGGCGCCGGGCGCGCCAGGCTGCGCTCGAAGATGCCGCCGCGCCGCCACTCGGCGAGCACCTCGAGCTCGAGCGCCGGGAAGGGGTAGCCGCCGGGGACGTCGGGGAAGCGGTCGGCGGTCATCGCTTGGCGGCGAGCACGTCGTCCAGGAACTCTTCGAGGCCGCTGCAGAAGAGCGCCGCGCGCTCGGCGTGCGGCAGGCTGCCGGCGCCTTCGAAGACGTCGAGGGCGGCCTCCGGCAGGTGCTGCAGCCAGAGGTCGGCGCACTCGACCGGCGGCTGCGCGGCGGCGCGCCCCCAGGCGATCCACACCGGCTGGGCGACCGCCTCGGCGCTCGCCGCGAGCTCGCCCGCGCTCGGCCTGAGGCGGCCGGCGAGAAAGGCGGCGAGGGCGCGGCGGGCGGCCGGCAGGTGGCTGCCGCGATAGTGGTGCTCGACGAGCGCGGCGTCGACCCGCTCGGGCGCCGCGTAGAGGTCGTGCCGCAGGTGGCGGGTGAGGGCGGTGCGGCTGGTGGCGAGGTCGAGGGCGGTGGCGGCGACGAGGGGGAGCGAGGCCAGATGTCCCATCCCGGCGCGGCCGGACCTCCCCAGCCAGCCGGGGCGGCCGGCCTCTCCCTCGAGCCCCTCGGGGCCGACCAGGGCGAGGGCGCGCACCAGCTCGGGCCGCCGCGCCGCGAGCTCCACCGCGTAGGCCGCCGAGAGACCCGCCGCGACGAGCACCGCCGGCTCGCGCACGACGCCGTCGAGGAAGTCCTCGAGCGCCGCGACGTAGGCGCTCGGCCGCAGGGCGGCGGGCGCGTCGGAGCGCCCCCAGCCCGGCAGGTCCACGGCGTAGACGGCGGCGCGCGCGGCGAGGATCTCGGCCGCCGCCTCCCACTCCGCGACGTCGTGCCCCGGGCCCAGCGAGTGGAGGAGGACGAGCGGCGGGTAGTCCTCCCGTCCGTGATCGAGCGCCTGGAAGGCGATCTCCCCCAGGCGGCCGGCGTAGCGCCGTCCGCGGCCCCAGCGCGGCGGCCGCGGCGGCCGCGCCCGGCGCTGGATGACGACGTGGGCGACGGCGGGGACGCCGATCGCGGTGCCGATCAGCAGTCCGCGGAGCCACCGGCGGCGCCGCGCCTGGCGCCCGCTCGGGCTCTGTCCGTCCGTCATGGGGCGAAACGATACCATGCGCTCCGCGGCCCCTCGGGCGAGCGGGCGCGCTATCATCCCGTATGCCAATCCGCCCGATCGTCCGCCTCGGCCACCCGGTCCTTCGCACCCCCGCCGCGCCGCTGTCGGCGGAGGAGCTCGGCTCGCCCGAGGTGCAGGCGCTGATCGACGACATGGTCGAGACCATGCGCGCCGCCGAGGGCGTCGGCCTGGCGGCGCCGCAGGTCGGCATCGGCGCCCAGCTCTTCGTCTACGGCGTGGCGGCGGACGAGCGCAGCCCGGGCGCGGAGATCCCGCTGCAGGTCGTCGTCAACCCCATGCTGACGCCGCAGGGGGGCGAGATGGTCGAGGACTGGGAGGGCTGCCTGTCGATCCCCGACCTGCGCGGCCTGGTGCCGCGCCACCCGGCGGTGCGCGTGCGCGGCCTCGACCGCCGCGGCGAGCCCATCGACACCGTCGTCAAGGGGTTCGAGGCGCGCATCGTCCAGCACGAGCACGACCATCTGAACGGCGTCGTCTTCCTCGATCGCATGCACGACTTCCGCTCGCTCGCCTTCTACGACGAGTGGGAGGAGTACCTGGCCGAGCGGCCGGGCGATGAGGATGAGGAGGAAGACGACGGGCCGGATGGCGAGCCGGACGCGGCCGACGACGCCCTGCCGGCGGCCGCCGACGCCACGGAGGCGTCCTCTTCCGCACCCGCGCCGGATCCAGTTCCCGAGCCGCGCTGAGCCGCTGCGGGCCGCTTCCTCGCGATCTCTCACCATGGGCCGCGAGCTGGTGATCGCCTGGGCCGGCCGCCACCGGCGCGCGAGCTGGGAGGAGCTCTGTGCCGACTACCGCAAGCGCATTCAGCGCTTCGTCCCGGTGCGCGACCTGCCGGTGCGCGCCAAGGACGGCGCCGGCGATCCCGAGCGGCGGCGCGAGGAGGGCCGCGCGCTCCTCGCCGTGCTGCCCGCCGGCTGCCTCGTCATCGCGCTCGACGGCGGCGGCCGCGCCGCCGACTCGGCGGGCCTCGCGGCCGAGCTGGCGCGGCTGCGCCGCGAGTGGCCGCACGCCGTCGGCTTCCTCATCGGCTCGGACCTCGGGCTCGATCCGGAGGTGCTCCGCGGCAGCCGCCAGGTGCTGTCGCTGGGGCCTCTCACCCTGTCGCACGAGCTGGCACGTCTCGTGCTGTACGAGCAGCTCTACCGAGCCCTCTCGATCGAGGCGGGAATGAGCTATCATCGCGGGCTCTGATTTGGGCTGAACCACTTTCGCAGGTATTTTGAAAAAGGAGATGGCAAGCGTGGCCAAGACACCAAAGGTCAAGCCGGTGGCGGCGAGTCCGGCCGAGGGCTACCAGGCCCTGCGCGAGCGCCTGCTGCAGCAGAAGCAAGAGATCACCAGCATGTACAAGCAGGATCTGCGCGCCGGCCAGGAGTCGGCCGACGTGGGGACCGACGACATCGTGGACCGCGCCAACAACGCCTACAACCGGGAGCTGATGTTCTCCCTCTCCGATAGCGAGCGCCAGATCCTCCTGCAGGTCGAAGACGCGCTGCGCCGCCTCGACGACGGCGCCTACGGCCGCTGCAGCAACTGCGGCCGCACCATCGCCACCCAGCGGCTGGAGGCGGTGCCCTGGGCCCGCTACTGCATCGACTGCCAGGAGCTCGCCGAGAAGGGCATGCTGTCGGAGGCCGAGGCCTCCTGAGCCCGGCGGGCCAGGCGCCCGATCCGCGCGACCCGCTCGCGGCCCTGTTGGCCGAGGCGGAGCGCGCGGATCGGGAGACGCCGCCGGTCTGGCTCGTGCACGGCGACCTGGTCCTCGCCGAGCCGGCCGCCGCGCGGCTCGCCGCGGCGCTCTTGGCCGAGCCGGGAGCCGCCGTCGAGACCCACCGCCACCCGCCGTCCATCGCCCCCCTCCTCGCCGACCTCCGCACCTTCTCGCTCTTCGTCCCGGCCAAGGTGATCCTGGCCGTCGACACCGCCGTCCTCGCCGACCGCGCCGCCGCCGCGCAGCTGGTCGACGACGCCCGCGAGGCGCTCCCTCTGCCGTCCGGCTTCGCCGACCGCCCGCTCAACCCGCGCGAGCGCCTCGCCGCCTCGCGCCTGCTGCAGGCGTTGAGGCTCTTCGACGTCGATCCCGAGGACGGCAGCGCCGAGTCGGCGGTGGCGCGGCTGCCCGAGTGGGCGCTCGAGGGAGCCAAGGGCGGCCGCAAGAAGAAGGCGTCGGACGAGCTCATGGGCGGTCTTGCCGCCCTCCTCGCGGCGGCGCGGCGCGAGGGGATGCGCGGCTGGGGGAGCAGCGATCTCGCGGCGCTCGCCGACGTCGTCCGCGGCGGCCTGCCGCCGGGCCACGCGCTGGTCCTCGCCGAGCGGACGGTCGCCGCCGGCCATCCGCTCCTCGCCCTCCTCGAGGAGCGCGGCACGGTGGCGCAGCTCGGCGAGCTCGAGGCGGCGCGCGGCGGCGCCTGGGAGGGGCTCGCCGAGATCGCCGAGGAGCTCGAGCGGCAGACCGGCGTCCGCATCGCCAAGGATGCTCTCGAGGAGCTCGCCCGCCGCACCCTCCGCCAGGCGACCGACGGCCGCAAGGGGGCGGCCGGCGGCGCCGGCGCCAAGTCGGATTCCATCGCCCGCTTCGCCGGCGAGTACAGGAAGCTCGCCAACCTCGCCCGCGGCGGCGGCGCCCAGCGCATCGACCGCCGGCTGGTCGAGAGCTCGGTCGAGGACCGCGGCGAGGAGGACGTCTGGCAGCTCCTCGACGCCATCGCCGTCGGCCGCGGCAACCTGGCGCTCGCCCGCCTGCGCCGGCTGCTCGCCGGCGCCGAGGATCCCATGCAGGCGCGGCTCGCCTTCTTCGGCCTCTTCGCCTCCTTCTGCCGCCAGCTCACCGCCATCCGCGGCATGATGCGCGTCGCCCGCGTGCCGGAGGGGGAGGCGAACTACCCGCGCTTCAAGGACCGCTGGGCGCCCGCCCTGCAGGGCGACCTCGAGCTCGCCGGCGGCAAGGGCAAGAACCCGCTCGCCGGCCTCCACCCCTACCGCCTCCACCGCGCCTACCTCGCCGCCTCCCGGCTGCCGGAGCCCTTCCTCGCCCACCTCCCGGCCGACATCCTGGAGACCGAGCTGCGCCTCAAGGGGGAGAGCGGCGAGGCCGACGCGGCGCTGGCGCAGATGGTCGTCCGCGTCGCCGCCGGGCGTTGAGCGCGGCCGCCCCGTGGCCGCCCCGTGGCCGCAAAACCGCGGCCGCAGGCCCATGTCCCGCGCGGGCCTCGTGCTACCATCCGGCCATGCCGCCGAGCGAGGTGACGGAGGCGACCTGCCCGCGCTGTGAGGGCCGGGGCTGGGTGGTCGCGGCCGACGGCGGCGCCGGCACGGCGCGCCCCTGCAGCTGCCGCGATGAGCGCCGGGCGCCGCTCCTCCTCGAGGCCGCCGGCATCCCCGAGCGCTACCGCCACTGCAAGCTCGCGAGCTTCAAGATCTCGAGCCAGCTCCCCGCCGGCCAGCGCGATCAGCTGGTCGAGGCGCTCTCCGTCGCCAAGCGCTACGTCGACGGCTTCCTCGATCCGACGACCGGCCGCTTCCGAGAGACCGGCCTGCTCTTCACCGGCCGCCCGGGCGCCGGCAAGAGCCACCTCGCGGTGGGCGTCTTGGTCGAGCTCCTCGAGCGCTACCGGGTGCGCGGCCGCTTCGCCGACTTCAGCTCGCTCCTCCACCAGATCCAGGCGACCTTCGACCCCTCGTCGGCGGACTCCAAGCACGCCATCCTCGATCCGCTGATCGAGGCCGAGGTGCTGGTGCTCGACGAGCTCGGCGCCCAGGAGCCGACGCCGTGGGTGCGCGACATCCTCTACCTCGTCATCAACCAGCGCTACGCGCGGCGGCGGGCGACGATCTTCACCACCAACTACCGGCTGCAGCCGGCCGCTGTCGCCCCTGGAGCCGCCAGCGGGCCGCGCAGCCTCGACCGCGGCGCCGATCTCGAGCCGCCGGATTCAACGGGCCTGCGCTCGCTCGCCAGCCGCATCTCGCCGATGCTCGTCTCGCGGCTCTACGAGATGACCCGCCCGGTGGTGCTCGACGGCGTCGAGGACTACCGGCGCGAGCAGAAGAGCTACAGCACGCGGGTCTGACGCCGACGCCATGCGACTTTCCGCCTTCGACTGCCTGCGCCGCGGCCTCTCCAACCTGCGCGCCAACTGGGAGCTGGTGCTGCTGCGCTTCTTCGGCATCTTCGGCATCGGCCTCGTGGCGCTCGTCGGCCTGCTGCCGCCGCTCCTCGTGCTCGGCGCCGGCCTGCTGCGCGAGAACTTCCGCTCCCTGCTGACGACGCAGCCCGATCCCCAGGCGTGGACGCGCCTGGGGACGCAGCTCGGCGAGCGCATCCCCGCCGTGATCCCCGCCTTCCTCCTCGCCCTCGTCGGCACGCTCGCCATCTGGCTCTTCGCCTGCGTCGCCTACTGCTACCTCGAGGCCGGCATCTTCGGCGTGCTCACCGCCGCCGAGCGCCAGGCGCTGCCGGGCGCCGATCGGCGGGAGTGGTTCCGCACCTTCAGCATGAGCCACTTCCTCGGCTGGGGCGGGCGCTACATGTGGCGCTTCTTCGCCTTCGCCGGCCTCTGGGGGGCGGTATGGATCGGCGTCCTGCTGGCCTTCGTCCTCTGGGGCTTTCTGCTCGTCGCCGGCGGCCAGCGCTGGGGTCAGGCGGGGGCGCTGGGCATCGGCTGCGGCGGCTCGCTGCCGCTCGTCTTCCTGGTCTTCGTCGTCGCCTTCTGGGGCACCCTGGCGAAGGCCGATCTGGCGCGCGAGGCGTCGTCGGTGTGGAGCGCGGCGGCGAGCGGCCTGCGCATCCTCGGCCGGCGCTTCGGCGCCGTCCTCCTCTTCTTCGCCCTCTTCCTCGTCTGCACGGTCATCCTCGCCGTGATCGGCCTCACGCTCTCCCTCATCGTCACCCTCGCCCTCTCCCGCGCGCCGCTCGGTGGCTTCGGAATCCGCTTCTGCCTCAGCCTGCTGCAGAGCCTCGCCGGCTCCGCCCTGGCGCTCAGCCTCGCCGCGGCGCTCGTCGCCCTCGTGCAGGCCGAGGTGCCGCGCGCTCCCCGCGCCGAGGTCGCCGCGGCGTGACGTTCGGCCGCTCCCTCCTCGCCCTCTCCGCCGCCGCCCTCGCCGTCGCCGGCTGCGCCGGCTCGACACCCAAGCCGCGGGCGCGGCCGGTGCGCTCGGCGCCGCCGGCCGCCGTCCAGAAGGCGCCGACGAAGGTGGTCCCCGCCGAGCCGCCGCCGGCCGCTCCGGGTAGCCTGGCGCCGCCGGGTCCGCCGCTCGCCGCCGGGCCGGCGGCGCCGGTCCTCATCCGCGTCGGCCTGGCGAGCGATCTCCCCGCGCTCACCCTCCCCTGCTGCGGCGGCGGCGAGGTCACCGTCGCCACCGCCGACCGCACCGTCGCGGCGCTCTCGCCGCTGCGCATCGAGCCGGCGGCGGGCGGCTCGCAGGGCGGCTTCTATCGCCTGCAGGTGTCGGCTCTCCGCGACGAGCACCAGGCGCAGAACCTCGCCGAGCAGCTCGCCCAGGAGACCGGCCAGCCCGCCGACGCGCACTTCGACGCCGGCATGGACCTCTACCGCATCCGCCTCGGGCACTACGCCACGCGGCAGGAGGCCGAGGCGGACTCCAAGCACGTCGCGGCGCTCGGGGTGACCGGCGCCTGGGTGGTCTCCGAGGGGGCGCAGGTGAGCGAGCCGGCGCTCCGCGTCACCCAGGGCAGCCGCGCCGAGACGCTCCCCGGCCGCTGGCTCTCGATCTCGACCGACGGTGCCGCCGGCCTCGTCGCGCAGGGGCACCGCTATCGCGGCCGCCTGCTCGTCTACCTCAACGACCGCGGCAGCCTCAACCTGATCGACGAGCTGCCGCTCGAGGAGTACCTGCGCGGCGTCGTCCCCTCCGAGATGGGGCCCGAGGAGTTCCCGCAGGTCGAGGCGCTCAAGGCGCAGGCGGTCGCCGCGCGCACCTATGCCCTGCGCAACCTGGGCGAGTTCGCGCGCGAGGGGTACGACATCTGCTCGTCGCCGCGGTGCCAGGTCTTCGGCGGCATGGACGTCGAGCATCCGCTCTCCTCGCGCGCCGTCGCCGAGACCGCCGGCCAGGTGCTCCTCTACCAGGGCGAGCTGGTCGACGCGCTCTACAGCTCGACCTGCGGCGGCCATACCGAGGACGCCGACATCATCTTCCCGCTCAAGCAGGAGCCTTATCTCAAAGGCGTCCCCTGCATCGAGTCGGGGACCGTCGCCCTCGCCGGCGACCTGCCGCGCGGCGTCGTCTTCCCGGACGGCCTCACTCGCGTGCTGCTGCCGCCGCCCGCCGACGCCTCCGCCCCGCAGGCGCTCGCCGGGCGCCTGGCGCGCCTTGCCATCACCGCCGGCCTGCCGGCGCCGACGACGGGCCTCGCGACCCTCGACCGCCGCGAGGTGCAGCGCTTCGTCGCCGCGACCTTCGACCTGGCGCTCGACGCGCGGCTGCTGCTGGCGCCCGAGGACGTCGCCTACCTGGTCAAGGATCCGCCCGCCGCGTGGACCGAGGAGGATCGCCGCCGTGCCGCCTATCTGCTGCACAGCGGCCTGGTGAGCGGCCCGCCGGACCAGCCGCTCACCGCGGCCGAGGTCGAGCGCATGCTGCTCTCCTTCGCCGAGCTCCTGCAGGTCATCCGCTTCGAGGAGGTCTCCTTCCTGTCGCTCGCCGACGGCCGGCTCACCGTCAAGTCCGGCAAGGAGGAGAAGAGCTACGCGCTCTCCGACCGCCTGCAGACCTTCCGCAAGACCGGTGACCGCACCGGCGTCCACGTCGAGAGCGACAATCTCGCCCTCCTCCCAGGCGACAAGCTGACGCTCTACTGGCAGGAGAGCCGGCTGGTCGCCCTCGTCCAGGAGGTCGACCGCGAGGGGGCGGCCTACGATCGCACCAGCAAGTGGAGCAGCTGGACGCGCTTCCGCACCGACTCGCAGATCGCCAGCCAGGTGAGGACGCGGCTGCCCGGCCTCGGCTACCGCGGCTTCGAGATCCTCTCGCGCGGCGTCTCCGGACGGGTGGGGAAGATCCGCATCGACGGCGACACGCAGTCGGCGGAGGTCGACGGTCTCGCCATCCGCTGGACGCTCGACGTGCCCGACACCCTCTTCACCGCCAAGCGCCTGACGCCGCCGGACCGCGAGGCGGGCTGGCTCTTCACCGGCCGCGGCTGGGGGCACGGCGTCGGCATGTGCCAGGTGGGCGCCTACGGCATGGCGGCGCGCGGCCACACCTACCGCGAGATCCTCCTCCACTACTACACCGGCGTGGAGCTGGCGCGGGTGAAGAGCCCGCCGCCGGCGGCGGCGGCGCGCTGAGGCGCGCTCCGCTCCGCGCCGCACTTCCCGCTCGACGATGACGACGAACCTGCCGCGCCCGCTCCCCTCCTACATCGACCACACGCTGCTGCGGCCGGCGGCGACCGAGCCCGAGGTGCGGCAGCTGGTCGAGGAGGCGGCTCTCCACGGCTTCGCCGCCGCCGTGGTGCCGCCGGTCCACGTGCCGCTCGCCGCCGACCTCCTCGCCGGCACCGGCGTCCACGTGGCGACCGTCGCCGCCTTTCCGCTCGGCTACTCCCACCCCGAGATCCGGCGCGCCGAATCGCGCCGCGCCGTCGCCGACGGCGCCGTCGAGATCGACACCGTGATCAACGTCTCATGGCTGAAGGGGAACGAGGACGGGCGCGTCGCCGACGATCTCGCCGCCTGGGTCGAGGCGCTGCGCGCCGAGCGCGACGGGCTGGTGCTCAAGGTGATCCTGGAGACGGCGCTCCTCACCGACGCCGAGAAGGTGCGCGGCGCCGGGCTCGCGGCGGCCGCCGGCGCCGACTTCGTCAAGACCTCGACCGGCTTCGGGCCGGGCGGCGCGACGGTCGCCGACGTTGCGCTCCTGGTGAAGGCCCTCGCCGCCGGCGCCCGGCCGGTCGGCGTCAAGGCCGCCGGCGGCATCCGCTCCACCGCCACCGCCCTCGCCCTGATCGCCGCCGGGGCGACGCGGCTGGGCACCTCGAGCGGGGTCGCCATCGTCCGTGGTATGGGGTAAGGAGCTCTCGGCAAGCGCTGTTCTGAGAAATCCTCTTCGATACCGCCGCGGAGACGTCCTCTGCAGCGGCCAGACAGGTCCGCATCGGTGACGACGATCCTCGGATTCTGAGGGCTCCGCCGCCGCCTGCTAGACTCCAGCGCCGGATCGACCGCTCACTTCCGAGGACATCCCAGGCCATGAAGCAGCTTCTCGACCTCTTCCTGCACCTCGATGTGCATCTGACCCAGGTCGTTCAGATGCTCGGACCCTGGTTCTACGGCCTGCTCGTCGCCATCCTCTTCTGCGAGACGGGCCTGGTGGTGACGCCGTTCCTCCCCGGCGACTCGCTGCTCTTCGCCGTCGGGGCGCTCGCCGCCGCAGCCGGCTCGACGCTCCGCATGCCGCTCCTCGCGCTCCTCCTGCCGGTGGCGGCGATCGCCGGCGACGCCGTCAACTACTGGATCGGCGCCCGGATCGGCCCCAAGGTCTTCCATCGCGAGAGCTCGCGCTGGCTCGACCGCCGGCACCTCGAGCGGGCGCAGGCGTTCTACGAGCGCTACGGCGGCAAGACCATTTTCCTCGCCCGCTTCGTGCCGATCATCCGCACCTTCGCCCCCTTCGTCGCCGGCATCGGCCGCATGCGCTACGCGCGCTTCGCGCTGTGGAACGTCGCCGGCGGCATCGTCTGGGTCTATCTGATGCTCTTCGCCGGCTACTTCTTCGGCAACATTCCGGTGGTGAAACGGAACTTCCACTACGTCGTGGTGGCGATCATCGTCCTCTCGCTGGTGCCGGTGGTCACCGAGTGGATCGGCGCCCGGCGCGAGGCGCGCGCTGCCGCCGCCGACGCGAAGCCGGAGGCGGCGAGCTAGGAACCGAAGCCCGAGGCGGCGGGGTAGAGATCTCAGGCGATCGGACCGGCGCCGCGGCCGCGGCGCTTCACTTCTCCAGGCCGCTCGGCACGCCGCCGGGGAAGTCCTTCTGGATGTCGGCCTGGATCTGCTCGATGCGGTGGGCGGGGTTGGGGTGGGTGCTGAAGAACTCCGCCTGGCCGCCGCCGCCGCTCTCCTTCTGCAGGATCTGCATGACGTCGATCATCGAGTGCGGGTCGTACCCCGCCTGCTCCATGAGCTGCACGCCGAGACCGTCGGCCTCGCTCTCGTCCTGGCGGCTGAAGCGCATGGTGACGAGCTGCCCGACGATCGCCGCCACCGCCGCGTCGCGGCGGCTCGACGGGTTGTTGGGGTCGTAGGTGGCGATCACCGCGGCGCCGGTCAGCCCCTGCGTCAGCCGGCTCTTGGCGACCTGCTCGGCGCTGTGGCGCGCCACCACGTGCCCGGTCTCGTGGCCGAGGACGCCGGCGAGCTCGCCGTCCGAGGTGAGGCTCTTGTAGAGCGCCTCGGTGATGAAGATCTGGCCGCCGGGCAGAGCGAAGGCGTTGACCGTCTTGGGGTCGGCGAGGAGGTGGTACTCGTACTTGTAGGGCGTCTTCCCGGCCTCGCTCTTCTCGGCGATCCGCCGGCCGACGCGCTCGACGCGCGCCCTCCCCTCGGCGTCGTTCGATTCGCCGCCATACTGCTGCTCCATCTGCGGCGCCGCCTGCAGGCCGAGCGCGATCTCCTGGTCGGGGGTGATCGAGATGTGCTGCGTCTTCCCGGTCACCGGATTGCTCTGGCGGGTGGAGAGGTACGAGATGATCGAGAAGGCGGCGATGGCGAGAGCGATCAGCAACCGGCCGCCGCCGATCCCGCCGCCGCCGCCGCCGCCCTCCTCGGAATTCGAAAACAGGGGCATGGGTCGACCTCCTCGCGGCGCCAGAGATCCTCTGGTCGGCCGCCGTGAACCGCGCGAGCGGTGAAAGCTTCGCCAGATCGCTGGGCAAGAAGCATACCGGCCGGCGCCGGTGAAGTCCTATTCGCTGTCGGGGGCCGCGCGATGGCCGGCGCAGGCGACGACCGGCAGCGGCGGATAGCGCGCGAAGCGCGGGTCGGTCTCGGCGAGGCCGCAGCGGACGAAGACGCTGCGGCCGGAGTCGGCCAGCCGGAGATGAAGGCAGCCGGCGCAGAGGCCGGGGTGGACCGGCAGCCGGGCGATGTCGCGCGGGGGTGGGGTCGGCGCGGCCGGCATGCGGCCAATTTACCAGGCGATGGCAGCCGACGGCCGCCGCCGGCCGACGGCGATCCGTCCGCCGGAGCCTAGGAAACGGCTCACACAGAGATTCCCCCTTGCCAACTTCTTCAAATTGATATACATCTATCTGGCGATCCTACCGGGGCTCTGCCGGCTGCGTCCGCTGCCGGACCTGAGCTCCAGAGGCGGTATTTCCGCCCCGCGGTACCAACCCTCCCTGTACCGCGGCCCACTGGCCGCGCGCCAGCACCGAAGGGGGCCGGGAAAGCCCCGGTCCCCTTTGCCTCCCTCTCCGCCACCCTCTCCGATAGGATTCAGCCTGCGGTTCCGGCGGGTCCGGCCTCGGGTCCACCTCGAGCCTCCTCGCGGGAGGAGCCCGAGAGGAGACCCTTGAGCCTGCATCCAGGAAGCACCCGCGCCGTCCGCGGCTTCGCCCTCGCCGCCTGCTGCGCCCTCGCCGCCGCGGCCGCCGTCGCCGCCCTCGCGGCCGATTCGCCGCCGGCAGCCGCCGCTCCGCCAACCGCGGCGGCGGCGTCTCCCAAGGGCCTTCCGCCCGGGCTCGCTCCGCTGACGCCCGAGCTCGCCAAGCCGCTCCCCGACCTCGAGCGCGCCGCCGAGAAATACCGCGGCCTGAGCCTTCGCCGTCCGGTGCCGGCGGGGATGCTCGGCGGCGCCGCGCTCCGCCGCGAGGTCGACCGCCAGATGGCCGAGGACATGGCGCCGGGCACCCTCGCCGCGCTCGACGCGGCGCTCAAGGCCTTCGGCCTCATCCCCGAGAGCATGGACCTCGCGACCTACTACCCGGCGCTCCTCTCCAGCCAGATCGCCGCCTTCTACGACCCCGAGCGCAAGTACCTCGCGATCGTCGACCTCGGTTCCCAGGGGGACGAGCAGGTGACCAAGGAGCTCGGCGCCGAGTTCGCCGAGCGCGCCCGCCAGGCGGTCCTCGTCCACGAGCTGACCCACGCGCTGCAGGACCAGGCCTTCGACATGTCGGGTTACGTCGAGACCGATCCGCTCTCCGACGCCAGCGTCGCCCGCTTGGCGCTGGTCGAGGGGGACGCCACGGGGACGATGATGGACTTCGTCCTCGGCCGGCGGATCGAGGCGGTCCCCGGCGCCGCCGACCTCCTCGGGCCGGCGCTCAGCGAGGGAGCCTCCACCGGCGCCCCCGGCTTCCCCGGCAGCAAGGAGATCGCCGCCGCGCCGGCCTGGTTCCGCGAGAGCCTCCTCTTCAGCTACCTGCGCGGCTTCGGCTTCTGCGTCGCCGTCCGCCAGCGCGGCGGCCAGAAGCTGCTCGACTACGCCTTCGCCAAGGACCCGCCGCGCTCGTCGGAGCAGGTGCTGCACCCGGAGAAGTGGTTCGGCCGCCGCGACGATCCGGTGGCGATCACCTTCCCCGACCTCCTGCCGCTCCTCCCCGGCGCGCGGAAGGTCGCCGGCGGCGAGCTCGGCGAAGAGGGGATCCGCATCCTCCTCCCCCAGCCGCCGGGCGGCGCGGCGCACGAGCCGCCGGCGGGCGCCGGCTGGGGCGGCGACCGCTTCGCCGTCTACCAGCGGCCCGGCGGCGGACGGCTGCTCGCCTGGGTGACCGAGTGGGACAGCGAGGGCGACGCGACGGCGTTCCTCGCCGCCGCCGGACGGCTGGGCTCCGGCTGGACCCTGCGGCGGACGGCGCCCACCCGCGTCGTCGTCCTCCACGGGCCCTTCGCCGCTTCCGCTCCGGCGGGCGGGACGGCCGGTGAGGCAGAGCCGGTGATCGCGCGCCTCGCGGCGGCGTCCGCCGTGCGGCCGCCCGACCGCCCGATCGACCTCGCGGCGCTGGGGATCCGGCCGCAGGCGGCGGCGAAGAGCGAGGAGCATCCGGCGCCCGCCCCGGATCCGGAGCGGCTGCCGGCCGCCGCCGCCGCTCCCGAGCCCCCCGACGGCGAGCGGGCGCTGCCGCACTTCGACGGCCGGCGCTTCTCCAACTCCCACCTCGGTTTCCGCGTCCTCCTGCCGCAGGCCGGCGGGCCGTGGCGGCTGGCGCCGCGCGGCACGGCGCTCTTCGGCGCCGAGAGCGCCGACGGCGCCGTCGTCCTCGCCGTCCACGACGAGGATCTCGAAGAGCCGGCGCCGCCGCTCACCGCCCGCGGCACGGCCATGGCACAAGCGGCCGAAAGCGCCGGCGGCAGGGTGCTCCACGCCGGCCTCAACGCCGGCGGCGCGGACTACGAGATCGAGCTCGAGAGCGGCCCGCCGGGGGCCGGCCGCCGGCACCAGCGGCTGCTCCTCGTCGCCCGCAACGGCCGCCTGATCGTCATCTCGGGGGAGACGGCGGCCGCCGCCTGGGACGCCCACGCCGCGATGGTCGAGGAGTTCCTCGCCAGCCTGCGGCCGGTGAGCGAGGCGCGGAAGGCGAGCGCTACTTCTCCTGCGGCGGCGCCGCGGCCGCCGCCGGCGCCGCCACGGTGACCTCGAGGGAGAGGATGCGGTTGTAGCGCACCTCGAGGACCTCGAGGGTCAGCGGGCCGAGCTCGACGCGGTCGCCCACCACGGCGCGGCGGCCGAGCTCGGAGAGGACGACGCCGCCGATGGTGTCCTCGTCGCGCTCGCTGAACTCCACCCCCAGCGTGCCCTCGAGATCGGCGACCAGCATGGCGCCGGAGATGATGTAGACGCCGTCGCCGCGGTCCTGGATCTCGGGCTTCTCGGCGCTGTCGAACTCGTCCTGGATCTGTCCGACGATCTCCTCGATGACGTTCTCCAGGGTGACGATGCCGGAGACGCCGCCGTACTCGTCGATCACGGCCGCGACGTGGAAGCGCTCGTTGCGCATGCGCTTGAGCAGGCGGTCGAGCTCGAGCGTCTCGGGGACGTAGTCGATGTCGCGCGCCACCTCGGCGAGCGAGACGAGCGGCCGCTCGATGCGGAAGATGTCCTTGATGTGGACGAGGCCGACGACGTGGTCGAGGTCCCCTTCGCAGAGCGGGTAGCGGGTGTGGCCGCTCTGCCGCGCGATCGCCAGGTTCTCGGCGAGCGGCCGCGTCGTCGACAGGTAGATGACGTCCGCCCGCGGCACCATGATCTGGCGCGCCACCCGGTGCGACAGCTCGAAGACGTTGTCCAGGATCTCGCGCTTCTGCGTCCCCATGCCGCCGCTGGCGCCGCTCGTCGACAGCAGCAGGCGCAGCTCCTGCTCGTCGTGGGCGACCTCCCCCTCGTTCGGCGGCGGCAGCGAGGCCAGCCGCAGCATGCCGCGCGCGGCGCGGTTGAGCACCCAGATCGCCGGGTAGGTGACGCGGTGGAAGAGGAAGAGCGGCGGCGCCAGCCAGAGCACGGTCGGCTCGGCGCGCTCGATGGCGATCCACTTCGGCACCAGCTCGCCGAGCACGATGTGGAGCATGGTGATGAGGAGGAAGGCGAGGCCGAGGGCGACGGAGTGGACGATCGCCTCGCTGCCGCGGCTCGCCGGCACCATGGCGCCGATCAGCGGCCGCACGATCCAGGCGAAGGCCGGCTCGCCCACCCAGCCGAGGCCGAGCGAGGCGAGGGTCACCCCCAGCTGCGTCGCCGAGAGGTAGGAGTCGAGGTTCTTCGTCATGTACCGCGCCACGCGGGCGCCGCGCGCGCCGGCCTGCACGCGCGGCTCGAGCTGCGTCGGGCGCACCTTGACGAGGGCGAACTCGGCGGCGACGAAGAAGCCGTTGAGGAGGATGAGGAGGCCGGCGAGCGCCAGGCTCCAGGCCGGCCCGAGAGGCAGCTTGGCCTCCTCGATGCCGGCCGGCGTTGCGGGGAGGGCGGCGGCGACGCTCTCGAGCGCCAGCGAGAGGGCCGCGGCGGCGCTCATCGCCGGCTCCCGCCGCGCGCCAGGCGCGCGGCGCGTCCCCGGCCGTCTGCACGGTTCGGGCGGCGCTCAGGAGGGTGAGGTACAGCCTTGGAACTGGGCGGGTCGTCGTTCAAGGGAGGCGATTTTAGCATGCCGCCCGCAGGCGGCCGGTCGAGCGGCGGTTATCGGCCCGAGGCGCCGGCGGCAGCGAAATGCTTTCGGCCGCCGATGCACTCCCCTTTGGGAGGAGATCTCAGACTTTACGAAAGACTTGAACATGAAGACCATTTAAAATACTGTGGAGTCGTGAAACCGCGGCGCTCCCCCGACGGACACACCTCCGGAGGACCTTGGACAACGCCGCGGCTCGCGGCGCGATGCTGTCCAACGGAACGAAAGGGGACCGTATGTCGGGTTCGATCCGTCTGTGGAGTCAGCTCATCTACTTCCGCCTGCGGCACGGCAGCCCGCGCCGCTATCCGGCTCAATGGGACAGCTACTGGCGGAGCGTGCACGAGACGGGCCGCGGCGGCGAGGTGCTGTGGGACAACGTCCCCGAGCGCGCCTCGGCCGAGGATCTGAAGCGCTTCGCGCCGTACCTCGACCGCCGGCTGCCGCTCCTCGACCTCGGCTGCGGCAACGGCCGCCAGGCGCGCTTCCTCTCCCGCCACTTCCCGCGCGTGGTCGGCGTCGACGTGGCGCCGGCGGCGATCGAGCTGGCGCGGCGCGAGACGGCCGCGGAAGGGCTGGCGATCGACTACCGGGTGCTCGACGCCACCCGTCCGGCCGAGGCGGCGGCGCTCCACGCCGAGCTGGGCGACCTCAACATCTACATGCGCGGCGTCCTCCACGTCATCGCCCCGGCCGACCGCCCGCGCTTCGCCGAGAGCCTCGAAATCCTGCTCGGCGAGCGCGGCGTCCTCTACGACATCGAGCTCACCTCGGCGGCCTTCGCCTTCTTCCGCGGCGTCGTCCCCGGCGACAGCCCGTCGGGCCTGCCGCGGCTGGTCCACAAGGTCGTGCGCCACGGTCCGCGGCCGCACGGCTTCGACCTCGAGGAGCGGCCGCTCTACTTCCCCGACGAGCGCTGGCAGGTGGTCGATCAGGGGAGCGGCGTGACGATCAAGACGGTGCCGCTGTCGAACGGCGCCGAGGGGCTGGTGCCGGCCTGCTACATGGTGCTGCGGCCGCACCACCAGGCGCACCAGCAGCCGCACGAGCAGGCGATACCGCCGGCGGCTCACCGCCGCGCCAGCTGAGGGGCAGGCGCCCTAGGGCTCGGCGAAGAAGTCGCCGAGCAGCCGGCTGACGCGCTCCGGCTCCTCGTGCTGCACCCAGTGGCTCGCGCCGTCGATCGGGGCGAGGCGGCCCTGGGTGCAGCGGGCGATCGAGGGCTCCGCCATCTCGCGGCCGAGGAAGCCGTCCGCCGTCCCCCAGACGAGGAGCGTCGGCACCTCGACCTGCGTCGAGGCCGGCCGCGCGGGGCGGGCGCGGAAGGCGGCGCGGTACCACTGGAACATGGCGTGGAGGGCGCCCGGCTGCGACCAGGCGGCGCGGTAGCGCGCGAGATCGTCGTCCGAGAAGGTCCCCGGCCGGCTGGTCTTCTCGAGCGCCGCGGCCGCCTTGGCGAAGTTGCCGGCGGCGAAGCGCCGCTCGGGGAGCCAGGGGAGCTGGAAGGCCAGCATGTAGGAGCTCCGCTTCCGCTGCGCCCTGTCGTGGCGGACGAAGTGCTCGAGCACCCGCGGATGCGGCATGTTGAGGACGGCGAGCTTCGCCAGGCGCTCGGGGTGGCGGATCGCCGTCCACCAGGCGACCGCGCCGCCCCAGTCGTGGCCGACGAGGAGCGCCCGGTCGCGGCCGGCGTCGTCGATGAGGCCGACGACGTCGGCGGCCAGGCGGTCGAGGTTGTAGGCCGCGACGCCCGCCGGCTTCTCCGAGAGGTTGTAGCCGCGCTGGTCGGGGACCAGCACGCGGTAGCCGGCCGCCGCGAGCGGCGTGATCTGCTGCCGCCAGGCGTACCAGAACTCAGGGAAGCCGTGGAGGAGGATGGCGAGCGGCCCGTCCAGCGGACCCGCCTCGACGGCGTGGAGCTTCACCTGCCCGACGTCGATCCAGCGCTCTCTCTGCGGCGTCTCGTTCATTCGTACCTCAGGGCCGCGGAAGGGTCGATCTTCGCCGCCCGCCACGCCGGCACCCAGCAGGCGAGGAGGGTGACGACGAGGGCGAAGCCGACGATCGCGGCGAGGTCGCGCGGCTTCACCTCGAAGGGCACCGAGCTGATGAAGTAGATCGCCGCCACCTCGGGGTCGAAGCGGATGAGGTGGAAGGTGGTGAGGAGCCAGCAGGCGCCGGTGCCGAGGGCGACGCCGGCGAGAGTGCCGAGGCCGCCCAAGATGCCGCCGTAGAGGAGGAAGGCGCCGCGCAGCCGCCAGGGCGAGAGGCCGAGGGCGCCGAGCACGCCGATGTCGCGCATCCGCTCGCGCACCAGGACGACGAGGGTGGAGGCGACGTTGAAGGTGGAGACGAGGACGATCAGGCCGAGCACCAGGAAGAGCGCCACCTGCTGCAGCTTCAAGGCGGTGAACAGCTCGCGGTTGAGCTGCTGCCAGTCGGTGACCACGTAGTCGGGGTTGAGCGCCGTCGAGATGCGCTCCGCCGCCTCCGGCGCGCGCGAGGGGTCGGCGAGGGTGAACTCGAGGAGGTCGCCGCCGAGGCCGGTCCCCATGAGCTTCTCGACCAGCGGCCGGTCGAGGAGCATCCAGGTGCGGTCGAACTCGGCGAAGCCGGTCGAGAAGACGCGCGCCACGCGGAGGCTCTGGTAGCGGAAGCGCGGCCGGTCGCCGTCGAAGCCGAGGGCGACGAGCCGCAGCGGGTCGCCGGCGCCGACGCCCAGGCGGTGGGCGAGCTCGGCGCCGAGCACGGCGCGCGGGACGCCGTCGGGCCGCGGCGCGAGATCGGCCGCGGTGGCGCCGAGCTGGCCGCCGCCGGGATCGACGCCGCGGAGCACCACTTCCATCCCCTTCGGCAGCGCGCTGCTGGCGAGCGAGCCCTGCCCGTAGGCGACGCGGCCGACGGCGAGGACGCCGGGGACGCGCGCCGCCGCGGCGCCCTTCGCCGGGTCGAGCGCGGTGCCCTTGCCGGTCATCGGGTAGGCGATCACCGCGGCGTTGCCGCGGACGAGCTTGCTCTCGAGGTCGTCGCGGTAGCCGGTCATGAGAGCCATGGCGATCACCATCGCGGTGACCCCCAGGGCGATCGCCGAGAGCGCCGCCCGCGCCGTGCCGTCGAGGAGGCGGCTGCGCCGGCCGCGGCC
Organism: uncultured Acidobacteriota bacterium; assembly: GCA_963755825.1. Lineage (GTDB taxonomy): Bacteria > Acidobacteriota > Thermoanaerobaculia > Multivoradales > UBA5704 > DATBQN01. The sequence continues at coordinate 3,051,578 of CAVWLA010000003.1, forward strand.
GCGCAGGAACCGCCAGGCGATGGTCCAGGCGAGCGGGCCGCCGAGGGGGACGTCGCCGGCCGCCGGCGCGGCGCTCAAGCCGGCCGCTCGACGGCGGCCAGGAAGCGGTCGAAGAGCGGCGCGGCGTCGTGCGGGCCGGGGGCGGCCTCGGGGTGGTATTGCACGGAGTAGACCGGCCGCCCGGCGACGTCGAAGCCCTCGACGGTGCCGTCGTTCAGGTTGAGCTCGGTCACCCGGCAGCTGGCGGGGAGCGAGCCCGGCTCGACCGCGAAGCCGTGGTTCTGGCTGGTGATCGAGACGCGGCCGGAGAGCAGGTTCTTGACCGGCTGGTTGCCGCCGTGGTGGCCGAACGGCAGCTTGAAGGTGCGGCCGCCGAGCGCCAGGCCGAGGAGCTGGTGGCCGAGGCAGATGCCGAAGACCGGCACGTCGGCGGCGAGGATGTCGCGCACCGCCTCGATGATGCTGGTCAGCGGCTCGGGGTCGCCGGGGCCGTTCGAGAGGACGATGCCGTCCGCCCCCACGGCGAGCGCCTCGGCGGCCGAGGTGCGCGCCGGCAGCACGGTGAGGCGGGCGCCGCGCTGGCTGAGCGAGCGCAGGATGTTCCGCTTGATGCCGAAGTCGTAGACCGCGAGATGGCAGCTCTCGCGCCCCTCCGGGTGCGCCGGCGCGATCTCGTAGGCGGCCTCGCAGGTCACCTCGTCGACGAGAGCGCGGCCGGTCATCGAGGGGAAGTCCGCCAGCTCGCGGCCGAGCGCCTCGACGTCCGAGCGCTCGGAGGTGACGACGCCGGCGAGCGAGCCGCGCTGGCGCAGGTGGCGCACCAGGGCGCGGGTGTCGAAGCCCTGCAGCGCCGGCACCTCGTGCTGGCGGAGATAGGAGACCAGGCTCTGCTCGCGGTGCAGGCCCGAGGGCTCGGCGGTGAAGCGGCGGGCGAGAAAGCCCTCGGCCCACGGCCGGGCGGACTCGGCGAGCTCGGAGGCGGTGCCGTAGTTGCCGATGTGCGGCTGCGTCATCAGCACGATCTGGCCGCGGTAGGAGGGGTCGGTCAGCACCTCCTGATAGCCGGTCATCGAGGTGTTGAAGACCACCTCGCCGAAGCGGGTCCCCGGCGCCACGGCCTCGCCCTCGAAGACGGTGCCGTCCGCGAGCAGCAGCAGACCGGAGGGATAGGTGCGCAAGGCTCGGTGTCTAGCGGGCCGCGGCGTAGGTCGGCACGTCGCGCCCGATCGCCGCGGCGAGGAGGCGGACCTCCTCCATCAGGGTCGCGAACTCCTCCGGCAGGATCGCCTGGTTGGCGTCCGAGAGCGCCTTCTCCGGCTGGTCGTGGACCTCGACCATGAGGCCGTCGGCACCCACCGCCACGGCGGCGCGCGACAGCGGCAGGATCTTGTTGCGCTTGCCGCTCGCGTGGCTGGGGTCGGCGATGATCGGCAGGTGGCTGATCCGCTTGACCTCGGGGATCGCCGCCACGTCCAAGGTGTTCCTGGTGTGGTCGGCGAAGGTGCGGATGCCGCGCTCGCAGAGGATGACGTCGGGATTCCCCTGGTCGAGGATGTACTCGGCGGCGAGCAGCAGCTCGGTGACCGTGGCGGTCATGCCGCGCTTCAAGAGCACCGGGCGGCCGCACTGGCCGGCGCGGCGCAGCAGGGTGTAGTTCTGCATGTTGCGGGCGCCGATCTGCACGATGTCGGCGTGCTCGGCGACGGAGTCCAGGACGTCGATGTCGGTCGCCTCGCTCACCACCGGCATGCCGGTCTCCTCGCGCGCGCGGGCGAGGATCTGCAGGCCCTCGAGGCCGAGGCCCTGGAAGCTGTAGGGGCTGGTGCGCGGCTTGTAGGCGCCGCCGCGGAGGATGTGGGCGCCGGCCGCCTTCACCTGGTGCGCGATGCGCAGCGTCTGCTCCATGCTCTCGACCGAGCAAGGGCCCGCCATCACCACCAGGTTCTTGCCGCCGATGTCGACGCCGCCGACGTGGACGACGGTCTCCGTCGGCTTGAACTCGTGCGACACCAGCTTGAACGGATGGCTGACGCGGATGACCTGGATGACGCCGGGCAGGCTCTCGAAGATGCCGCGGTCGAGGACGCCGAGGTTGCCGGTGATGCCGATGGCGGTGCGCTGGGCGCCGGAGATCGGGTGGGCTTTCAACCCCTTCTGCTCGATCTGCCGCACCACTCCATCGACCTCCTCCGGTGTGGCGTTCATCTCCATGACGATCAACATGTTCGGGCTCCAGGCTGCGTGTCCGCCCTCCGGTTCACTCGGGAGCGGCGCTCGGTTATCATAGCAGAGCGACCATCCGAGGTCGGGCGCGTCCGCCGCGGGGAGAGCTCCCCCGGCCATGTCGCGGCGCGCTCGTTCCTGCTCTCCTAACCCTGGTGCCCGGGCTCGATCGGAGAGACCCTGATGCCCCGAGTTTCGCCTGCTCCCCTCCATCGCGCGGCCTGCGCGCTCGCCCTTCTGCTGGCCCTCGGCCTCGCGGCTCCCCTCTTCGCCTACAACGTCGTCCTCAAGGACGGCTCGACGGTCGTCGCCAAGGAGAAGTACAAGATCTCCGGCAAGCGGGCGCTCATCACCCTCCTGAACGGCACCCAGAGCTTCCTCGACGCCGACCAGATCGACGTCGCCAAGACCGAGGCCGCCAACCGCGACAACTACGGCAGCGCCGTGGTGATCGAGACCGGCGACGGCAAGGCCAAGGCCGCTGCGGCGGCGCCGCCGCGCGAGCGCACGCTCGCCGACCTCATCACCAGCCGGCCGGCGGCGGTCGACCGCGGCCTGCCGCCGCCGCGCCGCGACGCGCGGCGCGAGGCGGCGGGCGCCGCCGCCAAGACCAAGGCGGGCTTTCTCGACCTCTCGACGGTGCCGCGCAAGCCGTTCGCGCAGTTGGACGCCGCGGCCGAGCTGCAGCAGTTCTTCCACGCCCAGGGGGTCGAGGAGGCCGAGGTCTACCAGGGGAGCGAGCCCGACCGGCCGCTGGTCGAGATCGTCGCCAACTCCGAGGCGGGGGTGTTCCACAGCCTCGCCGTGGCGGCCAACGCTCTCCTGCGCGTGCGCGACGCCCACCCGCGCGTCGCCGGCCTCGAGCTGGTGATGACGACGGCCGCCAAGGAGCGCGCCGGGCAGTTCGTCCTCACCCCGCAGATGGCCGCCGACCTGGTGGCGAAGAACGTCGAGGTGACGGCGTTCTTCCTCAACAACGTGCAGTTCTAGCGCGCCGATGGTCGCCGACGGCGCGGTCGTCCGCCTCGCCGAGCTGACCTGGCGGGAGGTCGCGGCGCTCGACCGCCGGCGCGCCGTGGCGATCCTGCCGGTCGGCGCCATCGAGGCGCACGGGCCGCACCTGCCGCTCGCGACCGACGGCATCATCGCCGAGGCGATGGCGGCGGCGGCGGCGCGGCGGCTCGCCGGCCGCGGCTCGATCGCCCTCCTTCTCCCCACCCTGCCCTACACCGCGGCCCCCTTCGCCGCCGCCTTCCCCGGCACCCTCTCGCTGCCGCCCGCGGCGGTGACCGCCATGGTCGCCGGCATCGGCCGCGCTCTGGCCGCCTGGGATATCTCAATCCTGGCGATCGCCAACGCCCATCTCGATCCGGCCCACCTCGGCTCGTTCCACGCCGCGGCGGCCGAGATCCGCGCCGCCGGAGCGCCGGCGGTCGCCTTCCCCGACCTCACCCGACGCCCGTGGGCGCCGCGCCTCAGCGACGAGTTCCGCTCCGGCGCCTGCCATGCCGGCCGCTTCGAGGGCTCGATCGTCCTCGCCGCCGTGCCGGGCCTGGTGCGCGACGACATCCGCCGCGGCCTGGCGGAGAACCCCGCCTCGCTCTCCCGCGCCATCCGCGACGGCCGCACCACCTTCGCCGAGGCCGGAGGCCCCGAGGCCTACTTCGGCGCCCCGGCCGAGGCCACCGCCGAGGAGGGCGAGGCGACGATCGCGGCCCTGGGAGCGATTCTGGATGAGGCGGTGCTAGAGGCGCAGCAGGGCCTGGCGAAGACGGCGGAGTCCCTCGATCCGGGCTGCGACGAGGGCTGAGGTCAGCGAGCGGTTAGCCGCCGAAAGTACCTGGCACCTTTGCCGGCACCCTTTGCGGCTCTGCTGACAGACCTGGGGCCTGCCATGTTTCCGCCGCCCGCCCTGCTGGGTAGCGCGCCAGGGTGGCGCGCTACCCAGCAGGGCGGGGGGTGGAAAATCTGCAGGGCAAGAAGGGTTCCGGCCTTAGCCGTCGATAGCCGCCCTCGGCGAAACACCTGGCACCTATTTCGGGCGCACCTGTTTTCGGCCCCCCGCCTGCTGTTGGCAAAGTACCTGGCACCTTTTGCAAGGGCGAAAAAGAACCTGGCGCCTCGCCTCCCGGCGAAACACCTGGCACCTGTTTCGGGGGAGCGTGGCAAGGTACCTGGCACCTTGCCGAGGCTGAAAAAGAACCTGGCACCTCGCCTGGCGAAACACCTGGCACCCTGCCCCGCCGCCGCCTTGACAGGGCTCGAGCCGGGCTCTAACGTCGCCCGATGATGCTCGCGGGGCGGTCGGCGGTGGTGACGGGGGGCGGGCGCGGCATCGGGGCCGCGGTGGCGCGGGCGCTCGCCGAGGCGGGGGCGGCGGTGATGGTCGCGGCGCGGACCGCGGCGGAGGTGGAGGCGGTGGCGGCGGAGCTTTCCGCTGCCGGGCACCGGGCGTTCGCGGCGGTCTGCGACGTCACCGACCCGGAGTCCGTCGCGGCGCTGGCGCGCCAGGCCGGCGACCGGCTCGGCGCCGTCGACGTCCTCGTCAACAATGCCGGCGTCGCCCCCTCGGCGCCGCTCCGCTCGATCACCCTCGAGTCGTGGAACCGCACCTTCGCGGTCAACACCACCGGCACCTTCCTCTGCACCCAGGCGTTCGTGCCGGGGATGGTCGAGCGCGGCTGGGGGCGGGTGGTGAATGTCGCCTCGATCGCCGCCCGCGCCGGCGCCTCGTACATCGCGACCTACGCCGCGTCGAAGCACGGGGTGCTCGGCTTCACGCGCTCGATCGCCGCCGAGCTGGCGCCGAGCGGCGTCACCATCAACGCCGTCTGCCCGGGCTACGTCGACACCGGCATGACCGAGGAATCGGTCGAGCGCATCGTCGCCAAGACCGGCATCACGCGCGAGAAGGCGGCGGCGGCGATCCTCGCCACCTCGCCGCAGCGGCGGCTCCTCGAGCCCGCCGAGGTCGCCTACCTCGTCGTCTCGCTCTGCCACCCGCTCGCCAAGGGGGTCAACGGCCAGGCGCTGGTGGTCGACGGCGGGAGCATCCTCTCCTGACCATTCCCTCCGGCGGCGCGGCGATCCCGGTCAACCCGGAGGCGCTCGGCGCGCCGCGCGGCTACTCGCACGGCATGCTGGCGCCGGCCGGCGGCCGCCTCCTCTGCATCGCCGGCCAGATCGGCTGGGACGCCGAGCAGCGGCTGGCGGCGGCGGATCTCCCCGGCCAGCTCGGCCGCGCCCTCGAGAACGTCCTCGCCGTGGTGCGCGAGGCGGGCGGCGGGCCGGAGCACGTGATGCGCCTCACGATGTACGTGACCGACCGCCGGCAGTACGAGGAGAACCTCGCGGCGGTGGGGGAGAGCTACCGCCGGGTGATGGGGCGGTGCTACCCGGCGATGGCGCTGGTCGAGGTCGCCGGCCTCCTCGAGCCCGGCGCCCTGATCGAGATCGAAGCCACCGCCGTCGTCCCCTGAGGGCGGCCGCCGAGAGCAGGAGAGGGCTGACAGGAGACCGATGGCGATCACACCGCGGAGCTTCCGCTACGAGCACGACGCCGCGACCGGCGTCGCGACCATCACCTTCGACCGCCCGGAGCGTCTGAACGCCCTCACCTTCGAGGTCTACGGGGAGCTCGCGGCGACCTTCCGCGCCTTGGACGTCGAAGCGGGCGTCCGCGCCATCCTCTTGACCGGCGGCGGCCGCGCCTTCTGCTCCGGCGGCGACGTCGAGGACATCATCGGCGCGCTCTTCGCGCGCGACTACGTCGGCCTCCTCGACTTCACGCGGAAGACCGGCGCGCTCATCCTCTCCATGCTCCACTGCCGGCGGCCCATCGTCGGCGCGCTCAACGGCCTCGTCGCCGGCGCCGGCGCGGTGATCGCCGCCGCCTGCGATATCCGCATCGCGGCGGAGAGCGCCAAGATCGCATTCCTCTTCACCAAGGTCGGCCTCTCCGGCGCCGACATGGGCGCTTCCTGGCTGCTGCCGCGCCTGGTGGGGATGGGGCGGGCGATGGAGCTGCTGATGACCGGCGACTTCGTCGACGCCGCCGAGGCCCACCGCATCGGCCTCTACAACCGCGTGGTGCCGGCCGGCGAGCTCGCCGCCGAGGGACGGAGCTGGGCGGAGCGGCTGGCGCGCGGCCCGGCCTTCGGCCTCGAGGTGACCAAGAAGCTCGTCCTCCGCGAGGCGGCCCTCGACATGGAGTCCGCCTTCGCCGCCGAGGTCGAGATCCAGGCCGCCTGCATGCTCGATCCCGATTTCCGCGAGGCCTACGAAGCCTTCCGCGCCAAGCGGCCGCCGCGGTTCCGCTGAGGCGCGCTTCCTGCCGCTCGTCGCCGCGCCCTCGAACGCGGCCTTTCTCACGGAGGCTTCCATGACGCCATTGCCACTCAACGATCCTGCCGCGACGGCCCTCGTCCTCATCGATCTCCAGAAGGGCATCGTCGGCCGCCAGGCGAGCCCCCACGCTCCCGCCGACGTCGTGGCGCGGGCGGTGAAGCTGGCGCATGCCGCCAAGCGGCGCGGCGTGCTCGTCGTGCTGGTCCGCGTCGCCTTCGCCGCCGAGCGGGTGGACGCGGTGCGCAAAGACGTCGAGGAGAGCGTCCCCACCCAGACCCCGCCCGGCTGGGACGAGCTCGTCCCCGAGCTCTCGCCGCTCGCCGACGTCGTCGTCCAGAAGCGCCAGTGGGGCGCCTTCTACGGCACCGACCTCGACCTGCAGCTCCGCCGCCGCGGCCGAGATACGATCGTCCTCGGCGGCATCGCCACCAACTTCGGAGTCGAGTCGACAGCGCGCGACGCCTTCGAGCGCAACTACCAGCTCGTCTTCGTCGAGGACGCCATGACCGGCGTCGTCGCCGGCGATCACGAGTTCGCCCTCCGCCGCGTCTTCCCGCGCCTCGGGCGGATCGCCTCGACCGCGGCGGTGCGCGAAGCCTGGAGCTGAGCCGCGGCGGACCGAACGTGCTCGGAGGCGGCCAATTGGATTGCAACGCCGCCGATCCGATTCGCCGGGGCACGGATTCGATCGGCGGGCAACCGATCGCGTCGGCGGCCGGCGGGATCGACCGGGAATCCGGCCGATTGAATCGGTGGCCCGCCAACTGGCTCGGCTGGGCGACCGAGCCCTTCGGCGAGCCTCGGATCGAGTCGGAAGGCGACGAATCGATTCGGCGAGCTAAGAATTCGATTGGCGGGCTAGAAATTCAATCGGCCGGCTACGAAATCAATCGGCGGGCTACGAAACGAATCGGCGGGCCACGAATTCGATTGGCCGGCTGCGAAACGAATCGGCGGCCCAGGAATTCGATCGGCGGCCTTCCGAACTGCTCGGCGGGCGACGGAGCTGCTCGGCCGGCCGCGAAACCCGCCGGCCCGCTCTCGGACGGGCGCCTGCGGCATTAGGATGAGCGGCGCCATGAGCCCGCCGATCTCCGCTCTCCTTCCCGACATCTCGCCGATCCGCGCCTTTCTCGACGATCGCCACGCCGCCGTGGCCGAGGAGGCGGGCCGCTTTGCTACGGAATCGATCGCAGCCCTCCCCGAGCCGGCGGACGACACCGCGGCGCGCCGCCAGGCGCGCGACATCGTCGGGCTCCTGGGCGGCGACGCGGCGCTCATCGGCCACGCCGTCCCCGCCGCCTGGGGCGGCCGCCGCGAGACGCCCGATCTGCGCGCCTGCTGTCTCGTCCGCGAGGCGCTCGCCGCCGCCTCGCCGCTCGCCGACGCCGTCTTCGCCCTCCAGGCGCTGGGCGGCATGCCGATCACCCTCGCCGGGAGCGACGCTCTGCGCCGGCGCTGGCTGCCGGAGATCGCCGCCGGCCGCGCCATCGCCGCCTTCGCGATGACCGAGCCCGAGGCCGGCTCCGACGTGTCGAGCCTGGCGACGACGGCGCGGCGGGACGGCGGCTCCTACGTCCTCGACGGCGCCAAGAGCTTCATCTCGAACGCCGGCATCGCCGACGTCTACGCCGTCTTCGCCGCCACCGACCGCGCCGCCGGCAACCGCGGCATCTCCTGCTTCCTCGTCCCCGCCGACACCCCCGGCCTTCGCTTCACCGGCGCCCAGATCCTCTCCGCGCCGCACCCGCTGGGCGAGATCGCCTTCGAAGGCTGCCGTGTGCCGGCGGAGAATCGCCTCGGCGACGAGGGCGAGGGCTTCAAGGTCGGCATGCGGACCCTCGACCGCCTCCGTCCAACCGTCGCCGCCGCCGCCTGCGGCATGGCGGCGCGAGCGCTCGCCGAGGCCCTGGCGCACGCCCGCCGCCGCCGCCAGTTCGGCAAGGCGCTCGCCGAGCACCAGCTCGTCCAGGAGAAGCTCGCCATCGCCGCGACCGACCTCGCCGCCGCCCGCCTCCTCACCTACCGAGCCGCCTGGGAGCTCGACCACGGAGCCCCCCGAGCCACCGCCGAGAGCGCCATGGCCAAAGCCTTCGCCACCGAAGCCGCCCAGCGCATCATCGACGCCGCCATCCAGATCCTCGGCGGCCGCGGAGTGCTGGCCGAGAACCCCGTCGAGAGGCTCTACCGCTCGGTGCGCGCGCTGCGCATCTACGAAGGGACGACGGAGATCCAGTGGCTGGTGATCGCGCGGGGGCTGTTGGCAGGGCGGTAGACCGCGAGAAGAATACGTTGCCGAGTCGTTTCTTAGAATTGCCGCCGTTGCCGCTGAAGAGAAGCTCGATTGCAAAACTAAGGTTGAACGTCGTTCTTGGCCTTGTAACCGCGAGCCCTTGTCGTTTTTCCTGGGCCGCTTCGCGGCCCGGCTGATCGTCGACGGCTGTGGGAACTAGTGTCCCGCCTGGTTAATTCGTTCAGCTTTGAGTGGCACGATTGACGGCGTCGAGGATCGACTCGGGAGACTTGGTCCAGACGAAGGGCTTGGCAGAGTGCTTGTTGTGAGCCGAGATATAGCGCCGAAGCTCTCGCCGTAGATCGCTGACGCTGGTGAAGACTCCGCGGTAGAGCGCGCGACGCTCGAGCTGAGAGAACCAGCTCTCGACGGCGTTGAGCCAGGACGCGCTGGTGGGGGTGAAGTGCAGGTGGAATCGCGGGTGGCGTGCCAGGTACTCGACAACGTCTGCGGTCTTATGCGTGCTGCTGTTGTCGAGAACAAGGTGGAGATCGAGCCGCTCGGGAGTCGACCGATCAATGTGGTCGAGAAACGCGAGGAAGTCTTTCGCTGTATGCCGCTTGGTTACCCGCCCGAGCACCTTGCCGCTGGCGACATCGAAGGCGGCGTAGAGACTGGCGGTGCCATGCCGCTTGTAGTCGTGCGTCCTGCGTTCCACCTGCCCAGGCCTCAGCGGCAAGAGCGGCTGGGTGCGGTCGAGGGCTTGAATTTGCGTCTTCTCATCGACCGAAAGGACCATCGCGCCATTGGGTGGCCGCAGATACAGACCCACCACGTCGAGAACCTTCTCCGCAAACTTCGGGTCTTGGCTGATCTTGAAGGTCTTCAGCCGATGTGGCCGCAAGTCGGCGACCTGCCAGGCCTGCTGAACCTGCCAGCGCGTTACCCCGGCATACTTTGCCATCAGGCGAAGGCTCCAGTGAGTCGCTTCGTCCGGGATGCGTTCCGTCGTCAGACGCAGGATCTCTCGGGTCTTGGCCGCGTCGAGCTTTCGCGGCTGGCCAGGACGCGGTCGATCCGTCAGCCCGTCGAGGCCGCCTTCCAAGTAGCGCTCTCGCCATTTGTAGACCGTGCGACTCGCCACATCCAGCTTCTTGCCGATCGCCTCCGCGCTATGACCCTCGGAGCTCAGCAAAACGATTCGAGCGCGCTCCGCCAGGCTCTTGCGCATCTTCGAGCTCCGCAGCCAGCTCTCCAACGTCGCCCGATCCCCAGACCGCAACGTGAGTTTGCTCACCGCTCTTGCCATGCTCGAAGTAGATCATATCTGCGCTTCAATTGCGAGCGAATTAACCAGATGGGACACTAGGTGCGGGAAGATCGCGGCGAATCATCACAACACCGATCGCGACGCTCCTGTCGCCGCCGGATGGAGCTGAGACAATACGTAGACCGATATCGTTCTCTATCGAACCCGGAGCGAGGCCTTCCTTCACCCCACATAGCACGACGAGGACCCCGCTTCGCCGATCACTTCCCACCGCATATTGCGCAAGCTGTTGACCATACATCTCGAAGGCATCGTCAATGTCGAAGGCCCGCGGATCGACCTTAAGTTCCAGTCGAATCTTTTGTAACGACAGATCGCATACGCCGCCACCAGCCTTGGGGTGGTCCTCGAGCTCTGATCCGATAGTCGGGTCGCTACTTAGGCGGGAGCGTAGGTTTGAGTGGAACCTCTCCTCAGGCCATTCTCCGGTGAAGATGTTGTTCGCCAGAGAGTCGGCGGCGATGACTCCGACGGCGCCGAGCAGCTTCAGGAAGAGCGAGAGCTCAGAATCTGGAAGGCCCAAAGGCCTTGCGGAGTCGCGAGCGCGAATTAAGGCATCCTCTATGCCTCGATTGCCTCGCCATCGGTTGCTTTCATCAACGCAACGGAACAAAAGGTTGCTTTGCCCTTGCACTTTGATCAGTGGAGCTTTCTGGTTCTCGGGGGAGATAGCTTGCGCTCCGTAGGAGATTTCCAGTGGCCGCGCCACCGCGTCGTGCGCAACGTGTACTCGCAGCCTCCCGGTTCCCGATAGAGTCGTCTCTCCGTCCGTTGCGCCTAAAAGGAATGTCGGAGCATCTACTATTCCTTCTGGTTCGACTGTGTACGGAGTAACCTCGATGAGCTTCACGCCCTCAGGAATTTCCGACAAACGCATCTCAAGGCGCAGGTCATACAAGATATTTGGCTTGAGATCGTGTGGTTCAGAAACCTCGCTTTCGCCCATGTAGAACTGAAGGAATGCAAGTATCGGCCTGCTCGCCTCTGTTGGATGCGGTTCTGACTCGGGAGGAGATTCGCTCGCTCCCATGCCTCCCTCAGAGAAGGGTAGTGGCATCCTGATACGAAGAAGCTCGGTTGCGGCAGCCCGCAGACCATCAGGTGACCCAATCCCCACGACCGCTGAGGCGGCGCCACCCATTGCTGTGCCTTCCTTGCACCGACCTAATACGTCCTGTGCTCGTTGTTTTGCAGCGCGCAAGTGCCGGTCGCTGTCGATCTCGGCTTCGCGGACGGCGCCGCCCCATCGCGCTAAGTGCCCGATAGCTCGCAGGAGTTCGCCCCATGCTGCGAACTCACCCCCAGCCGGTGAGTGTAGCCGCTCTCCGAGCCTCACGACCTCCATGCCTAGTTCGATGAGGTCGACGCGAGGATCGCTGCCTGAGATCACGCGGCGAAGGGCCTCCACGCCTCTTATTCGGAGGTCGTATTCAGGGAAAAACATCACGGCTCCGCCGTTCGCTATTGAGGCGCTCGTCTTCTGCAATCTCTGCCTCCAGCCGGCGAATGTCATCTGACAAAGAACCTACCTTTTCAATCCTCCCGTCCTCCAGCGCACTCTCGATTTCCAGCGCCTTAGCGTAAATGGACATGCGGAGCCTTGCGGGAAGCTTGACCTGATCGGAACCACCAGCGCGTACCGCCTCTAAGACAAGACGATGGGCTGCCTCGAACTGCCCATGCCGCTCGAGCAGTACCAGCAATGGATAGGCTGCAAGTGGATTCCGACCAGCTGCAGCAACGCCAGCCTCTACAAGTCGGCCTGCTACGCGAGTCACTTCTTCATGAGGGAGGTTCTGCAGCATCTCAAGCACAAACTCGCTGCGATAGTCGGACAGGCCCGTCCCAAAGGGCAAGGCTAAAACTAGTTCGCCTAACCCCGGCGTCACCAGGAGCCTAGAAAAAGAGGTTCTCAAGAAAGAGAAAAGCGCATCTACTGAGAGAGAACGTGCCGCATCGAGGGCGAAGCTTGTATTGCCTGGGCAAAGCCGGAATTCTCGGGAGCGAGACTCAGAAGCTCCGAGAGGGCATCCGCGAGGAAGAAGTCGTCCCGTTGCTCCCGCTCGTTGCAATAAACATTCACAAGAACAGTCACCAAATCGAAGGTACGCTGCAGATACTTTCTCGGCATTGTGATCCGGCTTAGAACATGCAACGCGCTCTTGTGCACGGCTCGGTATGGATCTCTAAAGTGGACTAAAAAACTTTCGTGGAGAAGCGAGGGCAGCACCTCAGGCGACACCGTTTTACAGACATCTGCGTAAGCCGCACTTGCTGCTGCGCGCACTAGCACTGATGGGTGCGTCAACGCTGAGTAGATCTCGGGTAAGAGAGCATCTCGCAGAGATCGATCGAGGTAAAGTTCTCCGAGTTGCTTGACAAGCGTCGCCTTAAAGCGATCCGCATGCCTAGGCAAAGCCCGGAGAGTCTCCAGAAGCAACCGAACGAGCTCAGCCCTAACGGCGACGTCGGATGTTTACGCGCAAGTTTGGTGACAAGGCAGAGAACTTCTGAGGCCAAGTTTGACAAATGGAGCGCTCGCCCTCCAAGATCGAGTTCCCGGAGCGGCTCAGGACGAGGGTCCATGATTATGGACGAGCCTCTACGCGCGGCTTCCGACCGTTCGCATGCGACTGCGACAATGCCGAGTAAGACCGGTGCCGCAGCCGCAGCCGGCTCAAGGCCGGTAATCCACTGGTCAGCACCTCTCATAAAATCTATAGCCAGCATCAGGCGCTCGTCGTCGGCGAGAACGGAGACAATTGCCACAATCCTCCCGAAGACCCTAGACTCAACCGCGGCAGAGCGCAACTCGCCCATCGGCCGTTCGGTAACCATCTCTCCAGTGCGAGGAATCCGACGCCGAAAGATCTCTGTGTACGCTCGGAACACTCCGGTCCTAACTCGGTGGTCTCTGTCTTCCTCGCATGCGATGAGAATTGCTTCGACAGGTTCTTGGAACCGGCGGAGTAGTTCGGCGAGCACTCTAGCGACAGCGCCGTAAGCAGGGCCGGGGAAATAGACGTCATCGGGTAGGTGAAAAGAATCGACGAGAGCTTTGCTGACAGCAATAAAGTCGAAATCGATCTCCTCCTGTATCAAGGTCATGGTCGCGAAGCAGCCGGCTTGACGCCACTTCTTAGAATTTCTCGCCAGAGCGCACTCGATCGCCTCCTGGATAACAGCTGGCTCCATTCGATACGCGGCTGCTAGCGCTTCAGGGCGGCTCACGACTTCCCCTTCTAACATCGACCTGGTAGGAATCCTCGCGAGAAGGAGGAATGCAGGTCCAGCCTTCCGAATTTGGTCGCGATGACAAGGAGCCATGTGGCGAATGGCAAGGTCGGAAGCGATATCTACCGCTTCATTACGCGCTAGCGCATCGAGTGCAAGCGCCCCGATCGAAACCGAGTCGTACCCAATCGCTTCGAGAGCGAGCAGCCCACCGCGCATCCGATGTAGGCCACCGGCCCGAATGACGCCGATGACGGCTTTCCCGAAGGAGTCATTGGCTATGCCCCCAACCGCCCGCATTCCAGAAACGAAATCGCGTTCCGTCTCCTCAGAGGGCACGCGGTCTAATCGATCCAGAAGAGCCAATAAGCTGATCTGAGCAGGTGTCGGCTTGGCGAAGACCTGGCCTCTGGCTGCAACGCGTTCAGCCAGCAAGTCGCTTTCCGCGCGGCGGCGGTCGTCTGCCGCTTGCGACTCTTGCGCGCGGCCTCTGTCTCGTTCACCAATGAGATGGCTCAGGTTCGGGAAGCCCACGGGTATGCGTCTGTCGCAGTCAATACAGTTGCGGTCATGAAAGGACAGGGCGTTTTGGTCCAAATGCATGCTAATCGAGCCCATGGCCCTCTCGTGCCGGCAGGTTACCCGACTCATAGCGATTGGAAGGCCGGTCATCTCTTGGAACAGACCACCGCTACTCTCGGAGACAACCTCGGCGTGCTCGCACCAGTTCCTGAGCAGCGAAAGCGTGACTCGGTTCCGCTCCCCGATCTCCCTCAGTTTTTGCAGCTCGTCGTCTTCAATCATTCCGATTACCTATCGAGTGCTTTTAGTCCAGGTAAGGGCCGACGCCGAGCCGTACCGCGGCGAACGCCAGCCGGCGGTCGAGCGTCCAGAGCCTGCAGTGATCGATGGTCGCGGCACAGAGGAGATGGACTTCGATCCAGCCCAAGCCGCTTCCGGTGAGCGCATGGCTCTCAACGAAATCGAGAACCTCTTCATGGGCGACCGCCGACGGCTGCGGCAAGCTCTCCAGGTAGGCCAGCGCTTCTGCTCGGTGCCGGAAGTTCCCCACCGCCAGCTCGCCGGTGACGAATGGATGGCAGACAACCCGCGACTCCTCCAGTAGCCACTGGAGCCGCGGGTTGCTCTGGCGGAAGTCGTCGATCCAGACTGAGGTGTCGACCAGGATCACCGCTTCGGCTCGGCACGTGGCCGGCGACGGGGCACCGCGCGGATCTCCGGATCAGAGCCGCCGAGGGCGGTGAGCCGGCGAGCGCTCTCCTGGGCGATCAGCGCTGCCAAGCCGGCATGGAGGACCGCGGTCTTCCCGGTGATCCCGGAGAGCCGCTGTGCTTTCTCGACCAACTTGGCGTCCAGGGTGACGGTGGTTCTCATCTGCTCTCCGCCCCTCAGAAGTCGTGGTAGTGCGCCCCGTAGTAGCCGATGAACTCGCCCGGCTCGGTGTCCTTGGGCTGCTCGTAGTCGGCCGGCGTCGCGGCCTTCTCCTCGATGGCGGTGAGCTGGAGGGTGCGGGTCACCTTGCCGGCGAGCTCGTCGAAGGTGGTCTCGACGCGGACCGGCACGCCGGGGAGCTTGCCGATCTCTTCGGCGAGGAGGAGCCGCTCACGCCGCGGGTTGAGGCCGGCGAGCGTCTCGTTGAGCTGCTCGAGGGGCGCGAACGTCTCGCGGGTGAGGTCCGCGGTGGTCCATACCGTGGCGGCGGCAAGCGCGCTGCCGGCGGGATCGAGGATCTCGATGCGGTGCTCCGCCGCCTTCCAGCGGCCGATCGCCTTCGTGCGCCCGGTGGCGACCGTGCGGGCGCGGAGGGCGACGGCCGGCTCGCTCTCCATGGTCGCCTGGTAGGTCTCGGCGGGCAGCTCGTCGCGGAGCTTGACGGGGAAGCGGATGGCGAAGGAACGCGGACCCGTAGTGCGCTCCATCTTCCCGTCGGCGCCCTGGCCCGGCACCATCCCCGGCGCGCTCACCAGGCCCGGCGCGATCGCCTGGCGCCCCTTCTTCTCCAGCGGATCGGTGATGAACCAGAGCTTCCCCTCGTCGCGGCGCAGGATGATGGCGCGCCGCGGCTCGTCGACGCGGAGCCGTTCCGGCCCGAGGAGGACGCGGATGGTCTCGCGGCCGCCCGTGACGTGGTCCATGAAGACCATCTCGGGCGCTTCCCGGACGTAGGTGAGCAGGGTATCGGCCGCTCCGGAGCTCGCGAAGAGGGCGAGGGATAGAGCGCCGATGCCGATCGCTTTTCGCATGGTTCGCATATGCGGCAGTTTGGTCTTTCGGCGCATCCCCGTCAACTCGAAAAGGCGGGCTCGAACCGATTCTATCGGGGCCGGCTCAGTAGCTCCTCCGCAGCTTTTCGGGTCGGCTCGAAGGTAGAGACGAGGAAAATCCATCTCCCGTCCGTCTTCTGCTGGGTAGAACTTGACACTTGAAAGGAGCCGAGAATGGCCGACGAGAAGGTATCCCCGGGCGATGTCCAGCAGATCGAGGAGCTTCACCGCAAACTGACCGATCAGAAAGCGCTGGCGATCCCCGACGTCTGCGCGATCTGGCGACTCATCAAGCCGTATTGGCCGGTGATCCTCAATCTCGTCAAGCTGATCCCGATCGTCGGTGCGAAGGTCGCCGACATCCTCGCGAAGCTCGGGAATGTGCTTGACCTCTTCTGCACGGGAGCCTCGAAGTAGCGCGGAGAGTGGAGGCCTCGAGATCATGGCTCTCGCGGCCTCCACTCGCATTACTTGTCCGGTGGTCCCCCAGCCTTCTTGATCCGCCTGCTTTCGAAGGTCTCACGCCTTTCCTCCCTGCTCCTCGAGCTCCGCCATCACCGCGTCGTCCAGCTCGATCCCGGCCGCGGCGGTGTTCTCCTCGAGGTGCTTCACCTTGGCGGTGCCGGGGATGGGGAGCATCACCGGGGACTTCTTGAGCAGCCAGGCGAGCGCCACCTGGGCGGGCGCGGCGCCGAGGCGCGCGGCGGCGCGGGCGAGCGGGCCGCCGGGCTTCGCGAGGTCGCCGGTGGCGAGCGGGAACCAGGGGATGAAGCCGAGGTTCTCGCGGGTGCAGTAGTCGAGCACGGCGGCGGAATGGCGGTCGGCCAGGTTGTAGCGGTTCTGCACCGAGACGACGGTCGCCAGGCGGCGGACCGCCTCGATCTGCTCGACGGTCACCTCGGAGAGGCCGATGTGGCGGATCTTCCCCTCGCGCTGGAGGTCGAGGAGGGCGCCCACCTGATCGGCGAGCGGCACCTTGGCGTCGATGCGGTGGAGCTGGAAGAGGTCGATGCGCTCCAGCCGCAGGCGGCGCAGGCTCCCCTCGCACGCCGTGCGCAGGTGCTCGGGGCGGCCGTTCTCGACCCACTTGTTGGGGCCGGGCCGCTCGAAGCCCGCCTTGGTGGCGATGATGAGGCCGGCGGGGTAGGGGTGGAGCGCCTCGGCGATGAGCCGCTCGGCGACCTCGGGGCCGTAGGAGTCGGCGGTGTCGAGGAGATCGATGCCGAGCGCCACGGCGCGGCGGAGTACGGCGATCGCCTCGCCGTGATCGGCCGGCTCGCCCCAGACGCCGTCGCCGGTCAGCCGCATGGTGCCGAAGCCGAGCCGGCGGACGGGGAGGTCGCCGCCGAGCGCGAAGGTGCCGGCGAGCGTGGCGGGCTGGGAGTCGGCGGTGGAGGTGGAGGTTGTGGTCATGCGATCTCCTGACGAGCGGCGGCGCGGCCTCTCGATGGTCGGGTGGTTTCGAAGGAGGCTGAGAGGATGGTCATGCACTGGAGCCCTGCATTTCGGATGCCTCGCAGGGAAGGTCGGTGACGGTTTCGCCCGCGCGGCGGATTCCAAATGTCATCCTGAGCGGAATGTGCTTTGTCATCCTGAGCCAGATGAATGACTTATGAGGCAGGTTAAGTTGTTGTGCACCAATATTTTACACATTGGGAGCGCGTGCATCAGGCTCTCCTGGGTAACAAACGGGTAACAGCCAACCTGCATTCCCCGGAGGCTAGCGGGAGGCTAGTCCTCGATGCCGAGGATCTTTCGCAGCCCCTCCCGGACGATCTCCGCCTCCGCGCGGCGCTCCTTGAAGGCGCGCTGGCGCAGCGCTTCCGCTTCGTCGCTGTGCAGCCATAGCGTCTTCCGCACCATCCCGGACTTGGAGACAGTCGTTTCCCCTCCCCGGGGTCCCTTCGGCGTCTTCTCAGCCATGGAGTAGAGCGTACATAGGTACGCTTGACGCAGGAACGCACCTATGTATATCGTGGTCCGAAGGGAGAGGCGACCCCGCCGGTACTGCCTGCGACGCTCGCACCCCTGATACAGAAGCGGCCCCGAGCGAGGCGGCAACCTGCGCCCGGAGCCTGACCACGCACAGGAGACGTCCCTATGCGCAGCTCTCCCAACTCTACCAGCCGTCCGCCCATCGATCTCTCCCGAGTAACCGAGCGAACTCGGCGGCAGCTCTACGACGCGGTTGCCGACATCTTCTTCGACCGCGCCGAGAACAGTCGCACCTATTCCCCCGAGGAGGCCGAGCTGGCGGTCTACCACTTCGCGGGCCGATGGTTCGCGGTCTGGCATGACCTGGACGCCGCCGCCGACCTGCCGGAGAGCGTGCGCCGGCAAATCCTGCGCATCACGGCTTACCACGACCCGAAAGGCGGCCCCGGCGGACTCGGACTGGTTTTTGATGAAGCGTAGGGCGTGCGATGCTCTCGTACCTTGGCGTTGGCATCGCGCCACGGTTCGCGTTCTCCTATGGTCGGATATAGAAGGCAAGCGGACGATGCGCGAGTTCCCCGGCATCGTCCATGGCGCCTTCGGGATCTACCGCGACGGCTGGGTGACACCTTTCCACCTGGTACACCCCGCGACCGGCTCTCGGAGGGCAGCCGGAGTAACGGAAGGTGGGCGCAGAGGTATGGGTGAGCCGTTCGCCGGTGCGCTGTTCGGAACCTTCGGCATCTTCGGGAGAGTGCGCCAAGGCTCTCCAGTGTGCTCCGTGGTCATGCGGCCGCCAAGAGATTCCGCATTCGGACCAGGTTGTAGGCGCGCTTCGCGCTTTCCCACGCCTACAGCCGGACCGGCCGGCCCTGTTGTCCAACTCCGCCCAAAAGACGACCGGCGCCACGCGGCGCCGGGTTCAACTTCCGCCCCCCGAACAGGAGCGGACCACCAGACGGCTCCGGCGAGAGTCTGACCTCCCGCCGGAGCCTGACCACGCACAGGAGAGACATTCCCATGCGCAGCTCCCCCGATCCTACCAGCCGTCCGCCGGTCGACCTGTCCCGCGTCACCGAGCGAACCCGCCGCCAGCTCTACGACGCCGTGGCCGACGTCTTCCTTGACCGGGAGGACAACTCCCGCACCTACAGCCCCGAGGAAGCCGGGCTCGCCGTCCACCATTTCGCCGGCCGATGGTTCGCCGTCTGGAACGACCTGGACGCCGCCGCCGACCTGCCGGAGAGCGTCCGCCGGCAAATCCTGCGCATCACGGCTTACCACGACCCGCAAGGCGGCCCCGGCGGGTTCGGGCTGGTGTTCGATGAAGCCTGAGCCAGGCGCGCTCTCCAAGCTCCCCCCGTTCACGGTACGCGCCACACACGAGCAGGCCGAGCGCTGGCAGGCGGCGGCGGAGCTGAGACCGTGAGGCGGCGCAGGGATGAGACCGGCATCCGCGCCGAGGTGCGCCAGGCCGCCGGGGAGCTTCGGCGCAGCTCGCGGGCGCTGTTGAAGCTCGGGGGCACCGACGATCCGACCCTAGCCGCGGACGGACACCACTTGCTCCGGGAGGTCGCCAAGGACATGGGGCGGCATGCGGATTGGCTCGCCGAGGTGCTGAGGATCGCGCTAGATGGGCAGCGACGTGGAGAGAACCCGCCGCTCCCTCCGCTACGGCGCATCGTGCTGACAGTCCCGCGCGAGCAGGCGGTTCCGTGGACGATCTGCTCGGGCCTCTCGGGCCGCCATGTGGGCGAGTGGCTCGCCGGCCTTGCGGATGCCGAAATCGAGCGCCTGTCCGAAATCGCCGATCGGGAGGAACTGTCCAGGTGGTTGCTCGCGCTTGGCGACGAGAAGCAATCCCCTCCGCTAGAACGCGGCCCCGAGCAGCGGGCGAGCTTCCGCCGGGTGGCGGAACTCCTGCTCACTCGCGCCGCTCACCACATGTAGTCCACTCGCCCGCCCCGGTGCTCGCCACGCCGGGGCGTTTCCTCCGTCTAACCGATAGGCGCACGATTCGGGGCACGGGAGGGTAGCCGAGTAGTCCCGTATTGCTGCCCCACTTAGACCCTTTGCTCGGGCTGCGGCCATCGCCCTAGGGTCTCATCCCGGCCCGAATCTGCCGGCTTGAGTCCCGCGAGTAGAATAGGGGCGTGGAGCACTACATCCTTCGCTACTGGCAGGAACTCTTTCGCCGAGCTCAGCGCGATGCTCGGCAGCATTTCGAGTCCCACGTTTGGTGGGACATCGTCCGCGAGGTCGTAGTCCTACTCTTAGTGCTCGCGCCGCCCTTGGCAACTGCCTGGCGCCATCTCAAGCCGGGTCTAGAGTTACTGGGAATCGAGATAGTGCTGATTCTCAGCTGGTACTTGCTCGCTGTTACTCCAGCGCGTATGCATAGAGACTCTCTTGCGGAGCTAGCCAAAGCTGAGAAAGAGGAGGCAGCCCGGGCAGCAGTTCTTTCCCGGTGCCCCAGCCTCTCTGTTGAGATTAGGCACCACCCTCCGAATGAGATCCTGCTCTCGATAGCGAACCTAGGCGGAGCCGTCTACAGGCTCTTTGCCCACATAAAAATATTGGAGCCAGATGCCCGCCCGCCTGGCGCATTTTACTTAAAAGGCGCCTACGGCATTGAGCTTCTCAAAGGGGGTAGCACCGAAATTCCTCTTGCCTACCGCACGGCTCACGGCACTAATCACTCGTTCTGGCTATTCCACCTTAGGGATCATGAGCGCGACATGCCTTGGAACGTCGAGTTCTCGGCGAACAGCTTCCCGCCGACCATTGACCGCAGAGTAGTTATGGAAATCTCCGTAGTATGTGAGCCGGAGAATCAAACGGGACCTATTGCATGGCGCCTTACCTCTCAGAGTGGTGGATTTAGCTCACAGCAGGTTACTCCAGCAGCAGCCCCGTCATCGTCCACGGCTTCTTAGTCAATTCCGCTTTCACAGCAAGCGTCATGCGGATGGGGCAGGTATCTAAATATGGTAATAACGGATGATGTTCTTGAGGCGATTAAATCAGAGACGTGGGTCCTCGACTGCCCTAGAATTGAACTGATTCCCGCCATCGAAGACGACCGTGTTCATCACAGAGGGTCTGGCTATATAGCTCTTCGCCACGGGTTTTTTGAATTTAAGCTCTTCTCGGATCCGGAGCCTCCTCCGCTCTTTGCGCTCTTGCAGTCTTCAGCAGACCCCAGTCGATTCCTTGCAGATTCCCATTATTACCAGCTCTCTGCCACCGATATTTCGGGGCGCACCTGGCGCGCTAGTGGCATCTTTCCCTCTTTCACGAAAGGTGTCGGTATCGTTGCAAGTGGAAAGATCGACGCGATCAGATATCAACGAACACTTACAACAATTCGACAAAATGTCCTGATGCTATGGTATCCCGAAGAACTGAAATTGCCCTACAACCAGGTCACAAATTCTGTCTCTAAAATCGGTGAAAAGATAGTGTCGGCGTCATCGACGTCAAACGCTGCGGCCTTCTCATCCTCTGGATTCAACTTCTCAGTCAAAGCAGGCACGGGGTGGACCTCAATATCGGCTTCGAGAGAAGGGGACCTCCCCGCAACACTCGCAACGCGCATTCAGGAGACCATGGAGTTTGTTCTAGGTCCGTCGCTTCAGGCTACAATCGCGCAGGAGTTCAGTGCAGATGGGATAATCACCACGACGATAATGCCTTCAAAACTCAAAGTGACTAATGATGCATTCCCTCCGTTGATTTCTCAGTTCTCTCCGGATGCAACGACATGGAAACTGCTCGATTGCTTCTTCAGGTATGTGGAGAAATCTGGCAGCTTCCTGCGTTCGCCTCTTTCTATTGTTCTTCAATATGTCTTCCTGCTAAGAGAGTCGCCATTAGAGGCTCAAGGTCTGGCCCTTGGGGTGGCCGTCGAGGGCCTGCTCAAGAACGAGTATGCCGATCTAGCCAAGCCGACAGATGTGTTCCTGGCGGAACTCGACACTGTCAAACGTGGATTGAAGGGCTTCGATCTTTCTAGCTCGACCGAAAGGCGGATACGTGGGGCGTTAGGCGCCATGGAGGCTACTAACGCTAAGACTCGCCTTCTGGCGCTTTCCGGGTCAGGCGTAATTTTGTACAGGCAGATAGAGGCATGGGAGAAGCTCCGCCATAGTACGGCCCACGCCGAGCTACAAGATAACCCAAACAAACTCTTGGCTCTCTGTCAAAGAACCCTCACATTGCTACACTGTCTGATTTTTAACCTTATCGGGTATGCCGGGCCATTCACTGACTACGGGGCTAGTGAATATCCTACTAGAGAGTACCCGCTTGCAGACGAGTCGCCAAATGAGCGTGAGGATTGGGATAAGAAAGCCGACCTATGATTTCCCTCACACATAACGCGTTATGCGGCCTTGCCGCCGACGACGCCACCCACCACGCCGCCGACGCGAGACGCGCCCTGGAAGCCGCCGGAACGATTCTCGAGCCCCGTCGAGCATCGTTTTAGATTCCTTGTCACCGAAACCCCGAGACCAGTGAGCGACTCCGGGAAACCGCTACCGGCCCAGGTCGTGTCCGTGCGAGAGCACCCGCTCGACCGCTTGCAGCGCCAGGCCCACCGGCAGACGAGCCGCCGGCGGCAGAAGGTCACGGCGGCACGCGAGCCCGACGAAATCGAACGGGTGAGGTTCTAGGGCGCTCGCGCGCGGGACTCCAGAGATTCGAGAGGCACTCCACGGAGCGGCGAACGGCGGTCGGTCGCGGTCGGTCGGTGGGGATACGAGGGTCACAGCGCTGTAGCGCGACCTACTTCACCCAGGTGAAGTAGGTCTTCCGCAAGTGCTCCCTACTCGGAAGCGCAAGGGTGCTCCGGTTGCTCCGCTTTCGCCGTCACCCCCAGAAGCCGAAGGCAAGAGGGTGCGCGAGCCACGATTGTCTCTAGGACGACATCATCTGAAGGCGGCTTCTCAGCCAGCGCTCGATTTCCTCTTCGCTCCAGCCCACCCGGCCGGAGGAGAGCTGGTGCTGCGGCGGAAATTCTCCCCTGGCCATCAGGCGGTAGATGGTCGCACGGCTTAGGCCTGTCCGACGCACAACTTCCCGACAGCGCAAAGCCATCGCCGGGCGATTCTCTTGCAAATCCTGTTTCATTGTGCTTCTCCCGATACCTGAATTGAGGACGGCCTAGCCGTCTCGTGAGGACGATTTACTCTTAGGGGACAATGCCGCAGATGCCCTGCGGCGGCAGCGGCAGACTGGAAGCTCCTGCCGCAACCCTCCCGGCAGCTATGAGCTGGCTCAGCCCGGACCTCAGCGGGTAGGAGGGGGCTGCCTGCCAGCTCCAGGGGCTCCGTCAGGGGGCTGAGCCGGCTGATCTGCTCGCTCCCAGGGGCTGAGGCAGCGCTCGCGAGCATGCAGCCCGCCGCGGTGACCTCGTGGGCCATGGCGGCGAGTACCGCCCAGCCCCATTGCAGGTTCGACGAGCCGAGAACCTCGGAGAGAGTTCTGGCGCTCAGACCCGCCGCGATCATCGGCACGAGAAGCGCGCCTGATGAGGCGAGGACGGCCACCCAGACAGCGGTAAGCATGCCCCGCCAGCGCTTCGCCGTCGCCAAGGCATGCGCGAGGTAGAGGTTTCCGCCTGTCAGCACGACCGCCGTTCCGAGACCGGCGACAACGAGGAGGCCTCTCTGCCAGGCGGGCGCAACGGGCTCGCGATCCGCGGCTAACAGGGCAAGGATGAGCCGCGGCGCCTGAACCAGGACGGCTGCGAAGGCGATCCATCGGCCGGTAGTAGGAGTCATCTCGTTCGTTCCTCTTTGCTGTCCGGCGTCGCAGCTCCCCTAACACTTCTGGCGGACCTTCGACGTAAGCCGTTCCTCTGAATGTCTCTCTCCGCCCTGATTGATCGCCTTTGTTCTCTTGGTGTCTCTATTGTCATCTATTGTCTCTAGTGCGACTTGCTATCAGACTCTTCGCCGAGTGTGCCAATAAAAATTCCGCATTGCAATTTCTCGGCGACATTCGGCCAAAGCCTTAGCGCCAGCCCGCAACGCCACCAGGCGACTCTCTACCAGGAGAGCGCCAACTTGGGCCTAATTCGGTGTAATTCAGTAGGTCTCGTGCTCGCTCGGTCCGCCGCAACTGATCTCGCCGCGTCGCCTCGCGCAATACACCTAGATGGATCACATGCCATCAATACGCGTCACTTGATCTCAATTGATCACATTACCTAAAACGCCATTGATTGCGCCCCGACGATTCGCTATGGTCACCAGCGAACGATAACCGCGGAGCAAGTCAGTCGGATGTTTACTTCGTTGCACATCCGGCTTTCTCGCCTTCGGCTCGAAAGCAACATAAAAATGGCTCGCACTCGCCACCTCGGCGTTCGCCTCAGCGACGAGGAGCTCGCCCGCATCGCGGCCCTGGCCTCCGCCGCCGGCCGCAAACCGGCCGCCTGGCTCCGCGAGCTGGCGCTCCGCTCGACCGTGACGCCGCCATTACCGGAACCAGATTCACGCCCGCCAGAGTCGCACCTGACGCGGCCCGTCTCGACCCGCTTTTCGCCTGAGCAGTACGAGGAGATCCGGGAGCGAGCGAGCGCTTGCGGCCTGCCGGTCGCCGCCTACGCGCGCCGGGCCGTGCTTGGGGCGGCCCCGGTCCTCCGACGCGGGAGCAATGTCCGACCGGCCATCGTCGCTCTCAACCGGGTAGGCAACAACCTGAACCAGCTCACGAGACTGGCAAACCAGGGCATGCCCTTCCCGGCCGAGGTCGCGGCGGCCGTCTCCGGCGTCCTCGCCGAGGTGCGGCGCATGAGGGACACCCTCCTGGAGGCGGACGAGTGATCGTCTTCAAAGGGGGCGGCCTTTCGTCCAGCGGGAGCCGGAGCGGCACCGGCAAGGGCTTCGGCGGGCTGGTGTCCTATCTCCAGAACGGACACCGGGCGAGCGCCGACCCCGAGCGGGTGGCATGGACTTCGACGCGCAACCTTGACGACATCGAGGAGCCGAGGACCGCGGCTAAGGTCATGCGAGCCCACGCGGAGCAGAACCCACGCGTGGAGCGGCCGGTCTATCACTTCGGCTTGAGCCTCGCGCCGGGGGAGCACCTCTCTCCCGAGCAGTGGAACGCCGCGGTGGATCGGGTGCTCGCCCGGATGGGCCTTGATCGGCACCAGGCCCTGGTGATCGCCCACGGCGACACGGACAAGGAGCATGTGCATGTCGTCGTGAACCGGGTGGGCGAGGACTTCCACGCCTGGAATGCCCGGCGAGACATGGTGAAGGCCAACGAGGCGGCGCGCGAGATCGAGCGCGAGCATGGCTTGAAGCGCACCGGCTCGCGGGACCACGCGGCGCCGGAGCTGTCCACACCCGCCTATCAGGAGGCCCGCCGGACGGGGCAACAGCCCCTCGCCGACCGGGTGCGGGAGGAGACAGGACCGGAGCTTGCGAAGGCGACGAGCTGGCGGGACTTCGAGGAACGGCTCGCCGCGCACGGTTTCCGGCTGGAGCGGGCAGAGCGCGGCTCCGGCGTCGTCGCCACGGACGGTCAGAGGAAGGCATCACTTTCCGCCGTGGATCGCACCTTGAGCGGCCCGCAGCTCGCCAAGCGTTTCGGGGAGACCTTCCAGGAGCACCGGGAGCGCTACCCGGAGCTGCCTCAGGTCGCGCCGCCGACCGGCCGCGCGGTCGCGCCGCTCGCCGGTGGGAGCGTCGAGGAGCGCGCGGAGGATCTCCTCGCGAGGGTCAGCGCTACACGGGCGACCTTCACGCGGGCCGATGTCGAGCGGGCGGCGTTTTACCAGGCGGAGAGCTCGGCCCTGGTCCGGGCGGCGCTCCATCCCGAGCGGGTCGTCGACCTCGGCCGAGACGCCGGCGGAGCTCGCCGCTTCACCACGCCCGAGTACTTCCAGGCTGAGATGCGGCTCTTCGCTGCGGCCGAGCGGCTCGCCGACCGCGACACCCTCCGACTCGGGGAGGTCGGCGTCAACCGCTCGCTCGCGCGGTGGGCGCCAGGCCTGTCAGAGGAGCAGCGCGCCGCGGTGATCCATGCGACGACGGGAGGCGACCTCGCGCAGATCGTTGGCCGCGCCGGCGCCGGCAAGACGACGACGGCGCGGGCCATCGCCGAGGCGACCGCGATGAGGGCTACCAGATGCGCGGCGCCGCGCTCGCCGGCAAGGCCGCGGAGGCGCTCGAACGGGAGACCGGGGTCTCCTCACGGACGCTCGCCAGCCTTGAGCACGCCTGGAAGGCCGGGCGCGACCGGCTGCACGGGACCTCCGTCCTCCTCATCGATGAGGCGGGCATGGTTGACACGCGCCAGCTCGGCCGCGTGCTCCAACACGCCCAGGAGCAGGGGGCCAAGATCGTGCTCCTCGGAGACCCGGACCAGTTGAAGGTGATCGGCGCGGGCGACGCCTACCTGGTACGCTCCTTGAGCGGCAGGCGAGCGCCAACCTCGAGACGATCCGCCGCCAGACCGAGCCGTGGCAGCGGGCGGCGCTCTCAGGAGCTTGCGAGCGGCCGTGTCGCCTCGGCGCTCGACGCGTACGACCTGGCCGGCAGGCTCCACTGGACCGGGACCCGCGAGGAGGCGCGCGCCGAGCTCGTCGCGCGCTACCTCGCGGACCGCCGGGGGCAGCCCGACCCCGCGCAACTCATCGTCACATATCGCAACGA